>NZ_CP022163.1 GCF_002305855.1 Melittangium boletus DSM 14713
GTCCACCTTTCCAGGTGGTTCNGCTAACAGNACAAANGGTCCTACCGTGGACCCGCAACCCCGATGCCATTTTCATGACACCGGTTTAGGCTCCTCCCATTTCGCTCGCCGCTACTCTGGGAATCNACTCGTTGTTTTCTTCTCCTCAGGGTACTGAGATGTTTCACTTCCCCTGGTTCGCTCCTTCGGCCCTATTTATTCAGGCCGAGGTAACGNGGCTTTCACCTCGCTGGGTTTCCCCATTCGGACATCTCCGGCTCAACGTTCGGTTGGCAACTCCCCGGAGCTTTNCGCAGCCACCCACGTCCTTCTTCGCCTCTTGGCACCTAGGCATCCACCGCACGCCCTTAGTAGCTTACTTACCTGAATCTCTCAGAAGCCCGCCTCCCGGCGGTTTCCTTGGTTTCGAGACCAGGCTCCAGGCCCCGACTCTTCGTCGCGGACCCGAAAACTTCACTTGCTTGAGTGCGTGAGCTTCGTGCCGCCGGGCCGCTCTCGCAGCCTGACTGCCTCCCGCTTCACGCAAGAACTTCTCAGCAGAAATTGATTCTACCCTTCGTATGCACTTGTCAAAGAACGCTTCCGACGTGTTTCCATGTCGGACAACCTGTGGAGCTGGACGGGATCGAACCGACGACATCTAGCTTGCAAAGCTAGCGCTCTCCCAACTGAGCTACAGCCCCAGTAATGTGTCGTAGGCACCCACTTTGCCGGCCGTCTTCGCGTCACCCCTCCTCCCCTCTTGGGAGACTGGTGGGCCTAGGTGGACTTGAACCACCGACCTCGCGCTTATCAGGCGCGCGCTCTAGCCAGCTGAGCTATAGGCCCAGTGGATTTCCCTCACAGCGTCCAATTCTTTCAAAGAACCGAGCCCCTTCGGCTCAGCCTCTCAAAACCAGACAGCAAGCCCTCGACAGTATTGCAGAAACGTTGACCTGGTCGACCTCGGCCACCGAAGTGGCTGGTACACCCTGTGGCGCCGAAGCGCTCACCGTGTACCCGGTCTCCTTAGAAAGGAGGTGATCCAGCCGCAGGTTCCCCTACGGCTACCTTGTTACGACTTCACCCCAGTTACCGACCACTCCTTGGGCACCTCTTGGTGAGATGACTTCTGGAGCAATCGACTCCCATGGTGTGACGGGCGGTGTGTACAAGGCCCGGGAACGTATTCACCGCAGCGTGCTGATCTGCGATTACTAGCGATTCCGCCTTCATGGAGTCGAGTTGCAGACTCCAATCTGAACTGAGACCGGTTTTATGCGATTAGCTCCCTCTCGCGAGTTGGCAACGCTTTGTACCGGCCATTGTAGCACGTGTGTAGCCCTGGTCATAAAGGCCATGAGGACTTGACGTCATCCCCACCTTCCTCCGGTTTAACACCGGCAGTCCCTCTAGAGATCCACTTGCGTGGCAACTAAAGGCGAGGGTTGCGCTCGTTGCGGGACTTAACCCAACATCTCACGACACGAGCTGACGACAGCCATGCAGCACCTGTCTCTCGGTTCCCTTGCGGGCACCCCCTCATCTCTGAGAGGTTCCGAGGATGTCAAGACCAGGTAAGGTTCTGCGCGTTGCGTCGAATTAAACCACATGCTCCACCGCTTGTGCGGGCCCCCGTCAATTCCTTTGAGTTTTAGTCTTGCGACCGTACTTCCCAGGCGGAGAACTTAATGCGTTAGCTACGGCACCGCGGGGGTCAACACCCACGACACCTAGTTCTCATCGTTTACGGCGTGGACTACCAGGGTATCTAATCCTGTTTGCTACCCACGCTTTCGCGTCTCAGCGTCAGTCACCGTCCAGGTGGCCGCCTTCGCCACCGGTGTTCCTCCCCATATCTACGAATTTCACCTCTACTTGGGGAATTCCGCCACCCTCTCCGGCACTCAAGCTCTGCAGTTTCGAACGCACTTCCTCGGTTGAGCCGAGGGCTTTCACATCCGACTTGCAAAGCCGCCTACACGCGCTTTACGCCCAATAATTCCGAACAACGCTTGCACCCTCTGTATTACCGCGGCTGCTGGCACAGAGTTAGCCGGTGCTTCTTCTCCCGGTACCGTCAAGCCCCTGAGTATTAGCCAGGGGGTTTTCGTCCCGGTCGAAAGTGCTTTACAATCCAAAGACCTTCATCACACACGCGGCGTTGCTGCGTCAGGCTTTCGCCCATTGCGCAAAATTCCCCACTGCTGCCTCCCGTAGGAGTCTGGACCGTGTCTCAGTTCCAGTGTGGCTGATCGTCCTCTCAGACCAGCTACCCGTCGTCGCCTTGGTGGGCCATTACCCCGCCAACTAGCTGATGGGCCGCGGGCTCATCTGGGTGTGATAGCTTGTATACAGAGGCCACCTTTTCCCTCAAGAGCCGAAGCTCCCGGGGGCTCATCCGGTATTAGCCAATCTTTCGACTGGTTATCCCAGACACCCAGGCAGATTACCCACGTGTTACGCACCCGTGCGCCGCTCTACTAGGATTGCTCCATTCGCGCTCGACTTGCATGTGTTAGGCACGCCGCCAGCGTTCGTTCTGAGCCAGGATCAAACTCTCCAATTGAATTTTTGAAGGGTTGAACCGGCTTGGCCAGGTCCCGGCTAAGGGGTTGCCTGACTTCGCTGTTCATCGGAGTCCTGCCAATCGACTCTCGCCGACTCGCCTTCGGACTCCGTTACTGCCAAGAATTGACTGCGGTTTCCGCAATCTGTCTTCTTTGGGCTTGCTATCTGGTTTTCAAAGACCGAACCGCTTGTCGCGGGCTTGCTGCTGTGCTACCATCGGCTTCGCCTTTCGGCGCCGTCCCGCCTTGCTGCGCGGGCTGCCTTCTCTACTTCCGAACCGGCTCGACTGTCAAGTCACCGTTGTGACTTCGTCTTCCCCGCTTCGCTTCGTCTCGAAGTCCGCTTTCGCTTTCTTCTTCCGAAGGGGCGCGGAACCTACTGCCTTTCCGCTTCCGCTGTCAACTCGCTTCGTCGACTCGTTTTTCCTGCTGCCCGTCCAGCGTCGCTTGCGCGGCCTTTTCGGTTCAGCGGGAGGCGGCTTCTATCACCGCCGCCATTCGAGTCAACTTCGTTTCGTTGACGTCTTATTTCCTCTGTCCCTGCTGCGTCCGGAGGTCCCCACCGCCAGTGCGGTTTCGCCTTCCCGTCCGTGGGGGCGCGCCTTCTAGCCCCGCGCCCTCCTCCGTGTCAACTCCCTTCGTTGACTCCGGTGCTTCCCCCTCCCGGCCGACTGTCGCCTGCGCGACATCCGCTTCGCTCGGGGGACGCGGCTTCTACCACCACCGCGTTTCGAGTCAACCCCACTGCGTCGACTCTTTATTTCTCTGGGCCTCGAACGCCGTCCCACCGCCAGCGCGGTTTCGCCTGCCCGTTCGAAGGGGCGCGGCTTCTACCACTCCCTCAACGGGTGTCAACCCCGCTGTCAGTTGGACCTGACGCCCAAGGCCGGTTACCCACCTCGCTCGGAGAGCCCTCGCCGAACTGAGCCGTGCATGCCGGATTGCTCGGCAACCAAGCGAAAAGGGCCATCAGGGCCTGTACGGGGCTCCTTCTCCAGTGCCTCCACCACCTGCCCAGCATCCCCCCTGAGCAACATTCGCGAGCTAAGTTCCCCCTATGCGACTGCTCCTCAACCTTCTTTGGATCGTATTCGGCGGATTCATCATCGCGCTCGAGTACCTGCTCGGCGGACTCCTGCTCTGCCTCACCGTCATCGGCATCCCGTTTGGCGTCCAATGCTTCAAGCTCGCGGGGCTCGGGCTGATGCCGTTTGGCAAGGACATCGTTGACGCTCCGGGGAGCAGTTCCATCGGCTGCATCCTCAACGTCTTCTGGCTCCTCGTCGCCGGTATATGGATCTTCCTCAGCCACATCGGGCTCGCCCTGGGATTGGCGGTGACCATCATCGGCATCCCCTTCGCCATCCAACACGTCAAGCTCGCCCTGCTGGCCCTCGCCCCCTTCGGCAAGATCGTGCGCCCTTCATGAGCACGTCAGAAGGCCACACCGAAAGCCAGTCGAGGAGTGGGGACGATCTCCACTCGGAGTGCCCCCTCCTGCGGTGACTCCAGGTCGGGAATCGAGCGGTACTGGGCGGAAAAGCCCGCCGAAAGCGTGAATCGGTCGAACAAGACCAGGGTCCAGCCAACGCTCCCGCCCAGTCCCAACCCAAGCCCTCTCCGCTTCACGTGGTCCTGAAAACGGAGTTGGTAGTTCACGCTCAGTTCAGGCCCGAAGAAGATGCCACTTGGGGCGGTTCCCAGTACGAAAAGCCGGGTTCCCAGCGTTCCCGCGAGCCCTAGCGCCCACGCTTCTGGTGTGCGGCCGTACGAAAACTCCGGCGCCGCATACAACGAGAGCCGTCCGCCAATCGCCCGTTCGTACTCGATTCCCAGTTGGGCGTGCCTGAGGGCCAGGGGGTTGACGGTGAACGTATTGCGCGCCCCCAGATCCTCCTCCTCTTCTTCAGGGGGCGGCGTGGGCTTGCCCAGATTCGAGAACCAGCTCCGCACCCGCGTCAGCACGTCATCATTCGCCAGTGCCACTCGCGGTATGAGGACCCACAACAAGGAGAAGAGGCTCAACACGGTGCGAGACATGGGGCGCTCATGGGCCAGCAAGGTGGGCTCCCGCTATCATCGAGCACCCAGGCGACCACCTCAAGGGGTGCTTCACCATCGGCCGGCCTGTCCGCTACGTCCGACCCCTCCTCATCACACCCACTCCGTGCCGCGACTGCTCGTTTCGGTCGGCAGTGGTACCCTGGCCTATACCGCCCCTCGTGGGCTCCACCGACTCCCAAGGCCTGAATCAGGCGCTCCCGGAGTCGACCCTCGCGCGCCCCCATGGCCATGCAGCCCCCTCCTGCTTCATCCTCCCTGGCCCGCTCGACGCTCATTCACATGGGCGTGCGCATCGCGTTCATCATCGCGCTGACCACCTTCTTCAGCTACCTGCAGATCTTCAACTCCGCCCGTGATTCAACGCTCATCCAGTTGGAACGCAGCGTGCTGGAGCGCGCACAGCGAGAACAAGCCATCTTCGTGCTCGCGGAGGACAACCACGTCTTCCTCAAGAAGATGTTGAAGGAGCGGGTGCTCTTCTGGCGCCAGAAAGATCCTCGCGCCGCCTTTGACCGGCTGTTCGTCTCCTTGCCGGACGGCACCACCCGCAGCCGGCTCGAGGGCTTCGATGGCACCCGGATGCCCTGCCTCTTCGTCCCCCAAGGGCTGGCCGTCGATCCGGACCTCCAACGCTGGCTGCTCGCCTCCCACGACGTGCTGTCGCAGTACGCCCCCGCCTTCCATGTGCGCTTCACCGATACGTACATCACCCTGCCCGGAGGCGCGGTGGTGCTGTACTGGCCCTCCCGTCCGCACTGGTGCCATGAGGCCACACCCACCTTCAACGTCACTGACTACGAGTTCTACACGCTCAGCACTCCCGCGCAGGATCCGCAACGGAGGACCGTCTGGTCCGGCATCATCGGAGATCCCGTCGCGCACACGTGGACGGTCTCGGCCTCCACCCCCGTGGACATGGACGGCCGCCACTCCGCGACCCTCACTCACGACATCCTCATCCAGGAGTTGATGGAGCGCACCACCAGCGACCACCTGCCCGATACCTACAACATGCTCTTCCGCGACGATGGACAGCTCATCGCCCATCCCGAGCTGAACATGGAGGGGGCCGAGACCAGCTACAACCTGCTCAGCGGCATCCATCTGCCCGATGCCCCGTTCAAACAGTCCGACTCCACCGCGCTGCGCCTCCACCTGAACTCCATCTTCAAGCAACTCCGGCGTACCCCCGAGGCACACACGATGCGGATTCCCGAGTCCGGTGAGTACGCGGCCATGGCCAAGCTCACCGGCCCCGGCTGGAACTTCGTGACCCTCCTGCCCGAGAAGGTCGTGTCCAAGACCGCCCTCGGTGCGGCCAAGTACGTGTTGGCGTTCGGCGTCGTGTCGCTGCTCCTGGAGCTGGGCATCATGTACTGGGTGCTCAAGCAGAAGATCTCCCGGCCCCTGTTGTCCTTCAGCGATGCCGCCGACTCCCTCGCCTCGGGTGACTTCAAGGTCGGGTTGGACCTCACCCGCCGCGACGAGCTGGGTCGGCTGGCCCACGCCTTCCAGCGCATGGCCATCGAGTTGCAGCGGCGCGAGGACGCCCTGCGGCAAGCCAACGAGGGACTTGAGCAACGGGTGGAACACCGCACCCAGGAACTGCAGGACGTCCACCGACAGCTCATCGAGACCGCCCGGCAGGTGGGCCGCGCCGAGGTCGCCACCAACGTCCTGCACAACGTGGGCAACGTGCTCAACAGCGTCCATACCTCGGCGGTGATCGCACGAGAACGATTGTCCGGATTGAAGCTGGAGAGCGTGGAGAAAGTGGTCGTCCTGCTCGAGGAACATCGGACCAACCTCGCGGCCTTCCTCACGAGCGACGAGCGGGGACGCAATGCCCTCCCCTTCCTCTCCCGGTTGGGCAAGCACATGCAGGAGGAACGCGAGGAGATCAACGCCCTGCTCAATGACGTCAGCCGGTACACCGAGCACATCGGCGCCATCGTCAAGCTGCAGCAGCACTACGCCCGCACGCCCCAGCACCTGTACGAGCCCGTCAATCTGGCGGAGCTCGTCGAGGACGCCTTGCGCATCAACCAGGCCGCGCTCGGCCGCCACTCCGTCCGCGTGGAGAGCGATCTGGAGGCCCTGCCTCCCATCATGACCGAGAAGCACAAGGTGTTGATGATCCTGGTCAACCTCATCAGCAACGCCAAGTACGCCCTGGAATCCATTCCCGAGGAGCAGCGCTGCATCACCGTGATCCTTCGCCGCCCCCAAGAAGATCGCATCCTCCTGACGGTGAGGGACAATGGCATCGGCATCGCGCCGGAGATGCTCACGCGCATCTTCCAACATGGCTTCACCACCCGCGAGGAAGGACACGGCTTCGGCCTGCATTCCAGCGCCCTCGCGGCCCAGGAGATGGGCGGCTCACTCACCGCGAGCAGCGAGGGAGTCGGCCGCGGTGCCATGTTCACGCTCGAGCTGCCCATCCATCCAGAACCCCTCAACACCCAGGCCAAGGCGTAACAGCGCGGTGGGCGGCCCCCCTTCCGGGCTGATAAGACCCCCGCTCATGACGGACAAGACCATCATCGAGGGGCTTCAAGGACTGAGGGCCGCCGCCGGACGCACACTCGGCAGTTCCGGATGGAAGACGCTCACGGATCAGGAGATCATCCGCTTCGCCGAGGCCACGGGCGATTTCCAGTGGATCCACGTGGACCGCGAACGGTGTGAGCGGGAGTCTCCCTTCGGCGTGCCCGTCGCCCACGGCTATTTCAGCGTCTCGCGCATCGCGGGTCTGTTCTTCGAGGCCGTGGAGATCCGAGGCTTCCCGCTCGTCCTCAACTACGGCTTGAACAAGGTCCGCTTTCCCGCTCCCCTCGAGTCCGGAGCCCGCTACCGGCTGACCCTCGAGCTCAAGGAACTCAAGGACCTGCCCAAGGGCGTCGAGGCCCTCCTGCTCGCGAACATCGAGATCGAGGGCTCGTCCAAGCCCGCCTGCGCCGCGGAGGTGCTCTACCGCTTCCTGCTCGGATGAGGCCCGATGGGCGGAGGGTACATCACCCTATCCCGGATCCCGTCCATGGACGGGCAGGCTCAAGGTGAAGGTCGTGCCCACGCCCAGCTCGCTGCGCACCTGAATCCCTCCCCCCATCTTCTGGATGATGGACAGGCTGATGGACAGCCCGAGTCCGGTTCCCGCCCCCGCCGGTTTCGTGGTGAAGAACGGCTCGAAGATGTGCGGCAGGACGTCGGGAGGAATGCCCGTACCGGAGTCCGAGATCTCGATGCGCGCCCAGTCTCCATCGCGCAGGGTGACGACCCGGAGCACCTGGTCTTCCGGCTTCCCGGAACGCATGGCGTGCACGGCGTTGACCACCAGGTTGAGGAAGACCTGGCTGAGCCGCCCCTCGCTGGCGGGAATCAGCGGCAGCGCGCTGTCATAGCGCTTGTCCACCCGAGCCACGTGCTTGAGTTCGCCGTGCGCCATGCGCAACACGACGTCCAGGCACGCGTGCAGATCCACTGGCGCCAGTTCCTCACCCGCCGTGTGCGAGAAGAAGCGCATGTCGCGCACGATGTCCCGGACGCGTCGGCCTCCGGACAGGGACTCGGCCAGGATGTCCTTCAGCTCGGCGAGCGTATCGAGCACTCGCGACGGCACGCCCGGCAGGGGCTCCAACGCCTGCGCCAGCTCGTCACGGCACTCCTGGAGATAGGTGAGGTTGGAGAGCACGTACGCCATGGGGTTGTTGATCTCATGGGCGATGCCCGCCGCCAGCGCGCCCATGGAGGCGAGCCGCTCGTTCTGGATGGCCTGCTGCTCGAGCCGCCACTTCTCGGTGACGTCATGGCCGACCACGAGCAACCGCCGGGTGTTTCCCGTCACCTGGAGCGAGGCGGCCAGGTCCAGCATCAGCCGGCCTCCCTTGGGCGATTCCAGCACCTGACTCTCGAGCCGCACCGTTCCCACCACGCGCAAATCCCTCAGCGCCCGGCGCAACGGCTCACGACTCTTCTCTGGCGCGAACGTTTCGAAGGAAAGGCCCCGCAGGTCATCCTCGGAGGCGCCCATGAGACGCAGCGCCACGGGATTGAGGTCCAGCACGCTGCCTTCCTCGTTCAGCAGGAAGACGGCCTCTCCCGAGTTCTGCATGAGGTGGTGGTTGCGAAGGTGAGCCTCGCGGATCTGCGCTTCCAGGTTCGCCACGTGGCGCTCCACGAGCAGCTTCGCATCCTGCACCGCGGCCTGCTGCCGACGGCTCTCACTGATGTCCGCGTAGATGCCCACCATGCCCCTCACCGAGCCATCCGGATGCTTGAGCGGTACCTTGCTCGTCAGCACCCAGGCCTCCTCCCCCGAGGCGCGGTGCAGGGGTTCCTCGAAGGACAACTTGGGCTGACCCGATTCCATGATCGCGAAGTCGTCCCGGCGATAGGCCTCGGCTTGAGCACGCGGCATGGGCAGTTCCAGATCCGTCTTCCCCAGGACTTCCTCGGGCGTGCCCAGCCCCAGGTCCTGAGCGAACCGTGGGTTGGCCCCCAGGTAGACGCCGCGGCGATCCTTCCAGAAAATCGAATACGGAATGTGCGTGAGGATGCTGCTGAGCAGCGCCTGCTGCTCACGGAGTTGTCCCTCGATCCGCTGGCGCTCATCCATTTCCGCCCGCAGGCGCACGTTGAGCGCACGCATGTGCTCGTGCGCCCGTGCCAGCTCCTCGTTGCGCGCCCGCATCGTGTTCATCTGCGCGCGCATGCGCATCAACAACTCGACCTGCCGCTTGAGCCCCAGCAGGCTGTCGCGCTGGGCCTCACTCAGGGTGCGCGAGCGCTGATCGATGACGCAGAGGGTTCCCAGGAAGAAGCCGTCCTCCGTCTGGAGGGGCGCCCCCGCGTAGAAGCGGATGAAGGGATGGCCCAGGACCAGCGGATTGGTGGCGAAGCGCTCGTCGGCCCGTGCATCCTCGACGAGGAAGATCTCGCCGCGCTCGATGGCGTGGGAACAGAAGGAGATGCAACGATCCGTCTCCTCCACACCGGGTAGCCCCACGTTCGCCTTGAACCACTGCCGATCCCGGTCCACCAGGCTGATGAGCGCGATGGGCGTGCCACAGGACTCGGCGGCGAGCCGCACGAGGTCGTCGTACTCCGGCTCGGGAAGCGTATCGAGGAGGCCGGTGCGCGCGAGGGCTTCGAGTCGTTGGCTCTCGTCGACGATCGGCGGAACAGGAGGAGTCATAACCTTGGCGAGAAGAGAACGCCGTCGAGACATAGGAACGCAGCCCTTCACCAAGACAATCCGTTGGACCTAAAAAAGGACCTTCGGACGACCAATGCACGGTGGGTCACCCCGACATACAAGCGGACTGTCCGGTAAGGGATGGCGTCGCATGTTAAGTGCCCACTATCCTTCAGTCCACGTGGTGCCTCGTACGCCGGTCAACGGAGGGTCACGCGCGCGTCACCGTCTGAAAGACAGGCGTTGAAGGGGTTCCCCCATCGGCTCAAGGTGCTCCGGCCAACGCCGCGTACTACCGCGCTGACTCGAGAGGACGCCACCATGAACCGCAGGGAATTCCTCGAAGCCACGCTCGCCCTGATGGTCGCCTCCAATGCCATCGCCGCGAGCAAGCCCCCCTCCGCCCGGGAAATCCCCCGCCGCAAGCTGGGGCGCACGGGCGAACAGGTGTCCTGCATCGGACTGGGTGGCGCCCACATCGGCCGGCAGAAGGACGAGGCCGAGAGCATCCGCATCATCCGGCGCGCGCTCGACAACGGCATCAACTTCCTCGACAACTGCTGGGACTACAACGAGGGACAGAGCGAGCTGCGCATGGGCAAGGCCCTCCAGGACGGCTACCGCGCCAAGGCCTTCCTGATGACGAAGATCGATGGCCGCGACAAGAAGACCGCCGCGGCGCAGATCGACGAGTCGCTCCAGCGCTTGCGCACGGATCACTTGGATCTGCTGCAGTTGCACGAGATCATCCACGACAACGATCCCGAACGCTCCTTCGCGCAGGGCGGCGCCATCGAGGCCATGGAGGAGGCACGCAAGGCGGGCAAAGCGCGATTCCTGGGCTTCACCGGCCACAAATCACCCGCCATGCACCTGCGCATGCTCGAAGCCGCCCAACAGCACGGCTTCCGCTTCGACGCCGTGCAGATGCCGCTCAACGTGCTGGATGCCCACTACGATAGCTTCGAGAAGCGCGTGCTTCCCGTGCTCGTGCGCGAGGAGATCGCCGTGCTCGGCATGAAGCCCCTGGGGGGCTCCTTCATCCTGCAGAGCAAGGCGGTGACCGCTCCCGAGTGCCTGCGCTACGCCCTGTCCCTGCCCGTGAGCGTGACCATCACCGGAATGGACTCCCTGGCTCGGGTGGATCAAGCCCTGAAGGTCGCCCGGGATTTCCAGCCCCTGTCGGAGAAACAGGTCCAGGCATTGCTCGCCAAGACCGAAAAAGTGGCGAAGGACGGAGCACTCGAGAAATACAAGACGAGCATCCACTTCGACGGCACGACCAAGCATCCTGAATGGCTGGGGTAGTGCCCACGACACGCACAAGGAGACGACATGGCCGAGGGACGTAAAGGACGGGAGATCCACCTGAAGTCTCGCCCGCAGGGAGAGCCCACGCAGTCCAACTTCGAGCTGGTGGAGGTGACGATCCCCGAACCCGCCGAGGGACAGGTGCTCGTGCGCAACCACTTCATGTCCGTGGATCCTTATATGCGGGGCCGGATGAACGACACCAAGTCCTACGTCCCGCCCTTCCAGCTCGGCCAGGCGCTGGATGGAGGCGCGGTGGGCCAGGTGGTCCGCTCGCGCTCGCCCGCGCTCAAGGAGGGTGACTTCGTCGTGGGCAGCGGCGGCTGGCGCGACTACAGCGTGGGCAACGCCAAGGGCTACTCCAAGGTGGACCCGAAGCTGGCCCCCCTCCAGGCGTACCTCGGTGTGCTCGGCATGCCGGGCCAGACGGCGTACGTGGGACTGCTCGACATCGGCAAGCCCGTCGCGGGTGAGACGGTGTTCGTCTCCGGCGCGGCCGGCGCGGTGGGCGGGCTCGTCGGGCAGATCGCCAAGCTCAAGGGCTGCCGCACCGTGGGCAGCGCCGGCTCGGCCCAGAAGGTGGCGCACCTGCGCGAGAAGCTCGGGTTCGACGCGGCCTTCAACTACAAGGACGGCCCCGCGGCGCAAGCCCTGGACACGCTGTGCCCCGAGGGCATCGACGTCTACTTCGACAACGTGGGCGGCGAGCAGCTCGAGGCGGCCATCGGGAAGATGAAGAACCACGGGCGCATCGCCCTGTGTGGCGCCATCTCCCAGTACAACGCCACCTCGCCCACACCGGGACCCCGCAACCTCATACTCGCCGTGGGCAAGCGGCTCACGCTGCGTGGCTTCATCGTCTCCGACCACCAGGACCGGTACGCGGACTTCCTGCGTGACATGTCCGGCTGGCTGCGCGAGGGCAAGGTGACGCTGGAGGAGACCGTGGTGGACGGCCTGGAGAGGGCCCCCGAGGCCTTCATCGGCCTGCTGCGCGGAGACAACACCGGCAAGATGGTCGTGAGGATCGCGGCGGACTCCGCCGGTTCCTAGACACCCCCGCGTCCAAAGGCGCTACAGTCCGGCGTTCCTCCGCCGCGATGATCCAGCTTCACGCCGTCCACCACCACTTCGGGGAGCGCCCCGTCCTCCAGGGGCTCGACCTGCACCTGACCGAGCGCCGCGTGGGCGTGGTGGGCGGCAACGGTTCCGGAAAGAGCACCTTCGCGCGGCTCCTCAATGGCCTGCTCGTGCCCGAACGAGGACGCGTGCTCGTCGACGGGCTCGATACCCGCACCGACGCGCGCGCCGTCCGCCGTCAGGTGGGCTTCGTCTTCCAGAACCCGGACAACCAGATCGTCCTGCCCACCGTCGAGGAGGATCTGGCCTTCGGCCTCAAGAACCTGCGACTGCCTCCCGCGGACGTCTCCGCGCGTGTCACCGCCGCCCTGCGCCGCCATGACCTGGAAGCGCTTCGCCACCATCCCGCCCACCTGCTGAGCGGAGGCCAGAAGCAACTGCTCGCCCTGTCCAGCGTGCTCGTCATGGAGCCGCGCTACATCGTCTTCGACGAGCCCACCACGCTGCTGGACTTGCGCAACAAGCGCCGGCTCGCCCAGGCCATCCACGCCCTGCCCCAGACGGCCATCGTCGTCACCCACGATCTGGAGCTGCTGCACGACTTCGACCGCGTGCTCGTCTTCGACGAGGGCCGGATCGTCCTCGATGATGTGCCCGCGGTGGCGCTCGAGGCCTACGTGCGGAGCATGGCGTGAGCCTCGGCCTCTACCTGCACCGCGACTCGCCCGTCCACACGGCCTCGGCGGGCGCCAAGATGGCCGGGTTGCTCGGGGCGGGCCTCGGGCTCCTGCTCTTCCCGTCCCCTCCGGTGCTCGGCACCGCGCTGGCCGCCACGCTCGGCCTCTTCGCGCTCGCACGCATCCACCCTCGCGAACTGGCACCCATGGCGCGTCTGCTCGCCTGGATGCTCGTGCCCCTGTTTCTCCTGCATGGGTGGCTGGCCGGATGGGACACCGCGGTGCAGACCGTGCTGCGACTCGCCCTCCTGTTGCTGCTCGCCACGCTCGTCTCCCTCACCACGCGCGCCTCGGACCAACTCGAGACGCTGCAGCGCGCCCTGCGGCCCCTGGCTCGCTTCGGCGTGAGCCCCGCCCGCCTGAGCCTGATGCTGTCGCTCACCCTGCGCTTCATCCCCTTGATGGCCACGTGGGTGCGCGAAGTGCGCGAGGCCCAGAGCGTGCGCGGCCTGGAGCGCGATCCCCTGGCCCTGCTCGTGCCCCTGCTCGTCAAGACGCTGCGCACCGCGGACGCGCTCGCCGAGGCCATCGACGCGCGCTGTTTCGACTCCGAGGACCCTTCGTGAAGACCCGCGATCTCGTCCATGTCGCCCTGTTCGCCGCCCTCGTGGCCGCGCTCGGGTTGCTCCCGCCCTTCCCCCTGCCCTGGCTGCCCGTGCCCATCACCGCGCAGACGCTGGGGGTGATGCTCGCGGGCTCCACGCTCGGGGCGCGCAAGGCGGGCCTGGCCTTGGGCCTCTTCCATCTGCTCGTGGCCGCGGGATTGCCCCTGCTCGCGGGAGGCAATGGCGGGCTCGCCGTCTACCCCGGACCCACGGGGGGCTTCTTCGTGGGCTGGCTGCCCGCGGCCTTCCTCATCGGGTGGCTCACCGAGCGGGCCTGGGCGTCCCTATCAGTGCCGCTCGCCTTCGCCATCAACGTGCTGGGCGGCATCGTCGTCCTCTACGCCGTGGGCATCCCCTGGCTCGCCGTGGTCGCGAAACTGCCGCTCGCCAAGGCCGCGCTCGGCTCACTCGTGTTCGTTCCCGGGGACCTCGTGAAGGCGGCCCTCGCCGCCTCCACCGCCGTCACCCTGAAGCGCGCCTGGCCGCTCATTCCCGCGCCCCGCCCCGCCGAGCCTCCGCCCACCGCCCATCAGTGAACGGGCCCCAGGGCCCGGGAGCCCATCGCTCCCGAGCCCCGTGGATCCACCGCTACGGCGCCTGATGCCCCCGCAGACGCGGTGGCAGGTGCGGCGCGAACTCCGGGTACTGGGGCCGGGGCACGGTGGGTACCCGCTTCATGGTGGTCACCCCCGCCCACCGGCGCACCGTGTCCTGGGCCTGTGTCCGCAGCGGTTCGGGAAGCTGGCTGATGGAAGCGCCGTGATTGCCACCCGGCACCTCGTACACGTACGAGTCCTGGGCGTTCCCGAGCGAGTACGCCGCCGCGCTCCACGGATCCAGCTCTCCGTAGATGAACAACAATCGTTCGCCCTGGGTGGACACCCAATCCTGGATGTCCTGCATCGCCTGGGCCTGGAAGACGAGCGGCAGACCGGGCGGCGAGTAGACCGGCGCGATGTCCGTGTTGGGGAAGTAGATGAGGCTGCCCAGGAAGTCTTCGTAGGGCCGGGGCCAGCCCAGCTCCACCGCCGCCTGGTAGTAGTACGCCGCGAACCGGCCAATGCTCCCGGAGCCCGTGTCGGCGAACGTGGACAGACCCACGAAGTAGTTCATGGCATCCAGCAGGTACTGGTTGCTCGCTTCAGGCCCCAGGAACAGCTCACATTCCGAGGGGTCCGAGTACTGCCAGAAGGCGAAATAGGTTTCGATGACGGCATGCTCCAGCGCCTTGTCCAAGCCGAGCTGGTTGAACGTCTGCCCCGTCCGCGAGGCGTAGTCTCGCAACAGGTCCAACATCTCCGGACGCCGCTCCAGCACCGTGCGCTGGAAGGTGTGGATGCGCTCGCGGCAGGCCGCCTGCTCGGCGCCTCCCACGGCGTCCTGGAAGGCCGGGAAGCGCGCGTCATCCGCTCGTGCGATGGGCGTGACGTACGCCACCGTGCCGTCGATGTCCTGGGGGTAGAAGCGCCGGAAGAACACCACCGCTTCTCCGCCCTTGCTGGCTCCCGTGGACAGCCACCGGCCACCGTAGATGGGTTTGAAGGCCTGGACGACGCGGTGGAAGTCCGCCGCCGACTGCTGGATGGTCAGTTGGCTCCAGTCCGCGGGTGACGGAATGCTCGGAGGGAAGAAGCGATGCTCGATCGAGAGCTGGTTCGCCCCCAGGAGTTGCATCAGCTCGGTCCGGCCCGTGGAGAGATAGTAGCCACTCGTGGAGAGCACCATCGGCGCCGTGTCCGACTTGTGCCACAACGCCAGGCGCTGCGTGAACCGCTGGCATTCCGGACGGTGGTGATCCGCCGGCTGATCGTAGGACATGAGGAAGTAGCGGTAGCCGGAGACCCCGCTGGACCGTTCCTCCACGGTGAGCCCCGGAATGGCACTCAAGCGGACCAGGATGTCCTCCGTCGTGTCCGCGACGACTCGCGCATCCCCTGGGGAAGCAAGGCGCTCGTACAGGGAAGTGGCTCCACCGCACATGGAGCCGCCCCCATCCGTCCCGCCCGAGCCTCCATCCGTTCCCGCGTCGTCCTCTGACTGGCCTCCATCCTCCACCGGAATGCCCGCGTCCGGAATGCCCGCGTCGCCCGTCGGAGAACCCGAGTCCACCGGATCCGGGCTGGGCTCCTTCATGCCGGAGTCAGGACCCTGGACACCCGAGTCCGGCAGCGGGGTGGGTTTGTCTCCTCCGCATGCTGTCTGAACGAGCAGCACGCCCAAGGAGATCAATACGAAGGAACAGCGACTCCAACGGCCACGGGAACTCATGAACGCCTCGATCATTCACACCGGACTCAAGCGAGTCCGTCGAGGCGAACGTACCGCAGACCCGCCGGCTCCAGACTCAGTGACGAGCCGAACCCGGCTCCGACAGCGCCCGGTGCAACTCCGCCGTGGTGGTGGGAGGCAGCACCGCGGCCGCGGCGACGAAGGCCTTGTTCTTGAACGAGCCCGCGACGACCTTGTCCGTGCCCTCCATCAAGGCCTCGAAGCCCTGGCGCGCGACGAGCTCCGGACTGTCCTTCTTGTCCGTGCCGACCCGGGTGTCATCCATGCCCGCGCGGTGGAAGAAATTGGTCTCCGTGGGTCCTGGCAGGAGCGCCGTGACCGTCACCCCGGTGTCCTTGAGTTCGTTGCGGATGGACTCGGCGAAGGACAGCAGGAACGCCTTGGAGGCGGCGTACACGGCCTCGAACGGGCCGGGCATCGTCGCGGCGATGGATGAGGTGAACAGGATGCGGCCTTCGCCTCTCTCCACCATGTCCTTCACCACGCGCTTGGCGAGATGGACGGAGGACGTGACGTTGAGACTGATGAGGTTGAGTTCCGCCTGGAGGTCCGTGTCGCGGGCGAAGTCACCGCCCACGCCCACCCCGGCGTTGATGGCGATCGCGTCCACGGGACGGCCCGCGTACTGGATGCGCTCGTAGAGCTGCTCCACGCCTTCATATCTGGCGAGATCCACCTGCATGCTCTCCACCCGGCCACCCAGGCCCTCCAAGGCCTGGGCCGCCCTGACGATGCCCGGGTCCTCCGCGACCACCAGGAGGTCGAAACCCTTCTGGGCGAACTGCTTCGCCAGCTCGTAGCCAATGCCACTGGAGGCCCCCGTGACGACCGCCAGGGGACGCGTCTTCGTTGTCTCGCTCCGAGCCATGTCCATTCCTCCGTCGTTCTGAGAATTCAGAGACGGCTTCAAGGTTGGGTCACGAACGGGCCCGGACAAGCAGCGCGAGGTGTATCCATCAGAGGATGGAAGCGGTTGGTTGGCTCCCTGCTCAGGAGCGTTCACCCAGAGACGACCACGCCTGGAGCGAGCGGAAGCGGCTGGGGCGCTGAGGCGGGCGGCTCCGAGACCTGACGCAACAACTCGATCAACTGATGCCGACCGTGTGGCAGGGGCGCCTCCGGACCCGTGAGCGCCAGCAGTCGCCGCTGAAGCACCTCCCCCGTGGGGGGCGCTGCGCTTGATCCTGACGCAGCAAATCCATGACGATGGCATCCAACGTGGGGGAGATGCCTGGCACGAGCTCGGAAGGCGCCTTGGGCGTCTGGTAGACGGTGGCGGCCATCAACTCGGCCTCGCTGTCGCCCTGAATGGTGCGCGCTCCGGTGAGCGCCTCATGCAGGGTGAGTCCAAGCGCGAAGAGGTCCGAACGTCCATCCAGGGGCTCGCCGCGGATCTGCTCCGGCGACATGTAACCCGCCTTGCCACGCACCGCATGCGCCTGGGTGAGGGCGACCCGGCTGGCCGCGCGCGCGATGCCGAAGTCCGACAGTTTCACTTCCCCCACGCGTGACAACAGGATGTTGGGTGGGTTCAGGTCGCGATGCACGAGGATCAGGGGCTCGCCGTTCGTGTCCGCGCGGGCGTGCATGTATCCCAGCGCCCCCGCGATCTCCACGCCGATATAGGCCACCACCGCCGGGGGCAGCCGGCGCCCGGGAACGCGCCTGAGCAGCGCGCTCATCGTCAGGCCCTGCACGTACTCCATGGAGAGAAAGACGGCGCCCTGGTGCCTGCCCAGATCGAGCACCTGGACGATGTTGGGATGGATGAGCAGCGAGCCCAATTCCGCCTCGCGCCGGAACAGGGCGAGAAACTCCTCGTTGTCCGCGTACGCGGGCAGCACGCGCTTGATGGCTACCTGCTTCTCGAAGCCGCCCTCTGGGCTGTATGTCGCGCGGAACACCTCGGCCATGCCTCCCACGCCCAGCCGCTCGTGGAGGAAGTACTTGCCCATCACGTCCTTCTCGCGGATGGCGCTCAACGCGGCCTCGGCCTTGCTCACGATGAGCCGCGCCAGGAGGGCCGTCAGCGGCCCATAGGCGAAGAGGAACACACAGCGCAGGCCCACCATCGGCGGCGACAGCGTATTCAAGGCCTCGGGAGGGAGTTTCGGCTGGATGAGCACCAAGTAGATGACCAGGTACTCCAGGGCGGCGAGCGCGGCGGCGAAGTACGCCAGACGCTGGCCCGCCCGGAGCGCGCACACGACGATGAGGGCCCCCCAGATGACCAACGGGGGCGTGGTGAGCGCGTACTCGGGGCCGTGGAAGACCCCGTCCGTGACGAACACGAGCGCGGGGATGGACACGGTGATGGCGCTGTCCACCCACTGGAGCGCCGGGTGGAAGCTGCCCCGGTGCAAGGTCCACAGCGAGAGCGCGTAATAGGCGGCCAGGACGAAGGTCAGCCCCGCGAGCGTCAACGACAGACCCCAGCCAATCATCCCGGAGAACACCAGCGCCGCCACACACCCGAGCGACATGAGGCCGCACATGAACCGGGCGATGGACATCTCACGGGGGACGACGTCTTGATCCAGGTACTCCTGCAACAGCCGGGCGGAGTGCGACGCGGGAGCGACCACAGGGGGCATGGCCCGGCAGTCTAGCTCACACGGAGGCGAGGGGAGGACGGCTCCTCCCCTCTTCGCTTCAGGTCACAAGGACTCGAGGAAGGCGATCAACGCGTCACGGTCCGCCTTCGGCAACGCCTCGAACCGGGCGCGGCTGGCGCTCGCCTCACCCCCGTGCCACACGATGGCCTCGGTCAGGGTGCGGGCGCGGCCGTCGTGCAGGTAACGCACGTTCTGCGCGCCCCCCTGCACATACTTCAGCGAACCCAGACCCCACAGCGGCGCCGTGCGCCACAGGCTCGGGCCCGCCTGGCCTTCCGTCAGCGTGTCGGCCAGCTCCGGACCCATGTCGTGCAACAACATGTTGGTGTACGGGCGGATGGTCTGGTCGCGCAGCTCGGCGAACGGGTGGGTGTTGCCCGTGGTCATCTCCGGTGTATGGCAGGAGGTGCAACGAGCCTCGGCGAAGACGGCACCGCCGCGTGCGATCAGCTGCGGGTTCACGTCGTGCTCGGGCGACACGCGGATGCCCTCGGGATAGCCGCTGCGCAGACTGCGCTGGGCCGGCACGCCGATCAGCGACAGGTAATCCGACATCCGCTGGAGCTCGTCCTCCGACAACGCCGTGGCGCCCGTGGCGCCGTGGCAGTCCGGCGCGCCTCGCTGGCAGCTGTAGGACGGGAACACGGGTGAGGTGACGCCCATGTCCTTCACGAGCGCATCGCCGATCTGATGGCGCAGGCTCGCCTTGGTGGCCTTCCAACCGAAGCGGCCAAGGTGCACCTCGCCGGTCTCGGGGTTGTTCACCCAGTGCGGCACACCGCGCACGCCGTCACCGTTCGCGTCGTTGGGGTCGGCCAGCGCCAGGATGGTGGGCTCGGCCACGGCTTCCAGCAAGCCCATGCCGATGACCTGCGGGGCCTGCCGCACGGAGTAGAGCGACGGCACCGGCCCCTTGAAGGAGTAAACCGGTTTGACCAGTTCCACCTGCTCGCCACCCGCCAGCGTGCGCACCGTCTTGACGTAGGACGCCACGCTGACCGTGTAGTTGGCGGCGGTCGTGGAGGCGGCTTGCTGCTGCACGTTCAGGCCATAGGTGGGGTCGGGCAACACCTTGCCGCTGGCGCCCGCGGCTCCCGTGAGCACGGACAAGGTCTCCAGCCGCGCGCCCAGGGCCGGCACCGTGCTGCGGCCGTTGCTCACGTGGCATTCGATGCAGCGCGCCTGGTTGTAGCGCGGACCCAGTTGCCCCATGTGCGCGGTGAACACCGGATTGGTCGTCGGGTGCTCGGAGTGCTTGCCGTCGGCGAACGAGGTGTGGAACAGACGGCGCCCCTGCACGAACCGCTTGGTGTTGCCGATGCCGATGTTGTTGGCCATCTGCTGGAACACCCGATGCGGCTCTTCCGAGTAGTTGTATGACACACTGGCCTGGCCGCCCAGCAGGGTCGAGTCAGGCAAGGGCTCGGAATCCAGATTGGGCACAATGCCATACCAGGGGCGCATGCCCTTGCCCACCACGTAGAGCTGCTCGAACGAGTAATAACGCTCACCGCCTCCGTCGATGACCGGACTCAGGAGGCGCGGCGCGGGGGCCAGTTCGATCTTGTCGCCAATCTTCAACGGGCTGTGGGGGGACGTGCGCCAATTGGATGTGAAGGACATCATGCAATTGCGCTCGCCGGCGTGGCAGATGGGCTGGTTGCCCTCCAGCGGATTGTTGAAGCCGTAGTTCAACGACCAGCCAAAGTCGCGCACATTGGGGTTGTTGATGTTGCGGAACAGGCTGAAGGTCGTGCCCCGGAACGTGCCATCATTGACGTGCAGGTACACCGAGATGCGCTGGCGCCCGGCGGGCACTTCGTCGCGGATCTCGAGACCGAAGGTCCGGTTCTGGAAATAGAAGGTGGGGAAGGTGAAGTACCGGCCCGGGCCCTGGTCGGGGGCATCCCAGGCCTCGCCCCGCTCACGCGCATGGCGTTCGGTGGGCCGGGCACCCATGAAGGTGACGAGGGTTCCGTCGGGCTCCGTGTATTGGATCTGCTCGACGGGTGCGGTGTCGGCCGCGAACAGGGGGGTGTAGGCAGCCGTCACGCCCGTTCCCGGCGGAGTGGGCTGAGCTGGGTTGCCGCCTTCACTACCGCCACCACACGCCGTCAACGAAACAGCGGCGGCGAATACGGCCGCCAGGGTTGAAGTGGATGGGCAGCCGGATGGTTCAGGGGACGTTGTTGCCGGTGTCCTGGAGTTCAGGGGCGCCTCCTTATTTGGTTTTGGGCAGCACCCCCGTTTATATCCTGACATCACCCACGAAGCGATGGCTTTTGCTTATCGCCTCCCGGAAAAACGCGCCAACCCCTATTTCTCAATACTCAAGATTACAATGACAGTCACGCCGCGCCCGGCATCCGCTCCTTCGCGGCCATCGCGCGCAGGGTCAGACGGATGCCCTCGTCATAGGACGTCTTGCGCACCGTTCCGAGCAACCCTCGCAGTGCCGTGTCATCCAGGAGGACTGGATTCGTGAGCAGGTAGTGCATCTCCACGAGCTCGCGCAGGAACGGATCGCGCAGTCCGAGCAGCCGCAGCATCAGCTTCGACGCCACCCGGAAGCGAGGCGCACGGCCCGCCTCCGCGAAGATGCGCTCGACCAGGGCCCGCTGGGTCGTCGCCCCCGCCCCCGCCAGGTTCCAGAAACGCCCATAGGCCCCCGGCTCGTCCGCCAGCGAGAGCACCACGGGCCCCACATCGGGGACGAAGACGAACTCGTGCGGCACGTCGATGGGGCCCACCAGGTTCGCCGTCCCCCCCGCGAGCGCCGTCTGGAAGGCCGAATACAAGAAGCTCTTGTCCGCCCGGGGCCCGTAGAAGTCGGGCAGACGCAGCACGGTGCCTCGGATGCGTCCAGCGGCATCCGCGGCGAGCACCAGGTCCTCCTGCCGCTTGCGCATCTGCCCCTTGAAGGTGTGCGGCTCTCGCGGATGGCCCTCTCCCACGAGCGCCGTCTGGGGGCGGCCATAGGGGTACACCGTGCCGATGAGCACGATGCGCTCGACCCCCTCCGCGATGGCGGCATCGAGCGTGCGCTGCATCAGCACCGGGTGGAGCCCGAAGTCGTGGTAGGGCACCCCGACGAGGTAGACGAGCGTGTCGACGCCCCGAGCCGCCGCGCGCACCGATGCCGCGTCCTCCGGGTTCCACGTCACCGCCTCCGCCAACGGATCGTTCCCGAACGCGGCCTTCAACCCCCCGAGCGAACGGCCCACCACCCGGTACGGCCGCCCCTGAGCTCGCAAGGCGTCCGCGATGCTCTGTCCGATCGCACCCGCCGCGCCCCACAGCGCCATCTTTCCCATGATTCGCCTCCGTTGTTTTCAGCGTTCAGCTTATAAACACCGTTCAGTGAACGCCGTTCAGATATTGTGACTCGTTCACCAAGTCAAGGAGGACGCACCGCCATGGGGACCGTGGAGCGCCGGGAGCGACAGCGGGCGGAGGTGCGCGCCGCCATCCTCCGGGTGGCGAGGGAGATGGTCGTGCGCGAGGGTTTCGAGGGGCTGACGATGCGCAAGCTCGCCGAGGCCATCGAGTACTCGCCCGCGGCCATCTACCTGCACTTCGAGAATCGGGATGCCATCGCCCGAGCCCTCTGCTTGGAGGGCTTCGAGGAGCTGCTCGCCCGGTTGGAGCCCTTGAGCCACGAGCCCGTCGCGTCCCGGCGACTGCGGTCGCTCGCGGGGGCCTACGTCGGCTTCGGCCTCGAGCACCCGGAGACGTACCGGCTGCTGTTCATGACCGACCCGAAGTACACCACCGACATCTTCCGGAGCTCCGAGGACGCGGGAGGCCGGGCCTTCCAGGTGCTCGTGCGGCTCGCGGAGGACTTGAAGGCACAGGGGGAGACCCCGGATTCACTGAGCACCCTCCCCCTGGCCGAGACGCTCTGGGGCGCGATGCACGGCCTGGTCAGCCTCAAGCTCACCTGCCCCATCTTCCCCTCGTCCTCCGTCGAGGAACTGGTGGACACCCTCACGGCCCTGTGTTCCCGCCAGGGCACGAAGCGCTGAGCCTTTCCACGCCCATCACTCGTTTGTTTCCTGGCACAGACCCGCTTAAACAGGCTATCTGGCAATCCAGGAGAAGCCGTGAATCCACTTTCGCTAAAGGAATGGCTCACGGCTGAATAGGAGGCGTGATGTCGAAAAAGTTCGCGTGGCTGACCCCCTGGCTCTCAGTGCTTCTCTGCGGCTGCATGGCCCAAGACATGGAGGAGCCCGGCACGCCGGTCACCGACTCCACTTCTGCCGCGGCCTGCACTCCCGTGAGCTTCCCCAAGGGAACCACCTGGACGTGGGACCTCGAGAACAGCTCCATTCCCACCAACCTCAATGCCCAGGTCTACGTCGTCGACCTCTACGACACCACCGCCGCGAAGATTCAGCAGTACAAGAGCGCCGGTAAGAAGGTCGTCTGCTATTTCAGCGCGGGCACCTATGAGAACTGGCGAGGCGATGCCAACCAGTTCCCCCAGGACACCTATTGCAGCCCCGGGGAAAACTGCGCTCAATCCGTCCATATCCTGGGGGACTGGTGCCAGGCCGGCGGAAGCTGCGAGTGGTGGCTGGACCACCGGAAGCCCGCGGTGCGGACCGTGATGGAAGCGCGGCTGCAACTGGCGCGTGACAAGGGCTGCGACGCGGTCGAGCCGGACAACGTCGATGCCTACTCGCACGATTCGGAGATTTCCTGCACCGACCAGGCCTGCTGGGGAATCACAGCGGCCGATCAACTCGCCTACAACCGCTGGTTGGCCGATACCGCGCACGCCAAGTGTCTGGCTATCGCGCTCAAGAACGACATCGACCAGGTCTCCCAGCTCGCCTCGTCCTTCGACTTCGCCATCAACGAGGAGTGCCAGCGCTACAAGGAGTGCGGCGTCTACAAGAACTCCTTCGTGGCGCAGAACAAGGCGGTCTTCAATGCCGAGTACCGCGAGGACGCCGGGGGCGATGTCATCAACTGGACGTCCTGCACGGGAACCCAGGCGACGTGCGCCTGCGGCGAGAGCGGCTTCGCCCAGGGTGACATGAGGACCCTGGTCTACAAGACCTCGGCGGTGCGCTACAACAACATCGGCATCACCTGCTGGTAGCAGCAGGCCCGACTCAGGCCGCCGCGCTCGCGGGGGCCGAGTCCTCATCGAGGTTCGGGCCGAGCCACCGCGCCGCTTCGTCGAACGTCATGCCCTTGCGGCGCGCGTAGTCCTGCACCTGGTCGCGGCCAATCTTCCCCAGGCCGAAGTACTTCGCCTCGGGATGGTTGAAATAGAAGCCGCTCACGCTGCTGGCCGGCGTCATCGCGAAGCTCTCCGTCAGGGAGACTCCGGTGGCCCCCGTGGCGTTGAGCAACGCGAAGAGCGTGCCCTTCTCCGTGTGCTCCGGACACGCGGGGTAGCCCGGCGCCGGACGGATGCCCCGGTACTGCTCGCGGATGAGCTGCTCGTTGGTGAGGTCCTCCTCCTTGCCAAAGCCACAGAACTCGCGGGCCCGCTTGTGCATCAACTCCGCCATCGCCTCGGCGAGCCGGTCTCCCAGCGCCTGCACCATGATGGCGGAGTAGTCATCGTGCTTCGCGCGGAAGCTCTCGGCGAACTCCTCCACGCCCAAGCCCGCCGTCACCACGAAGCCCCCACAGTAGTCGAGCCGGCCGCTCTCCTTCGGTGCCACGAAATCGGCCAGACAGAGGTGGGGCTGCCCCTCATGCTTCTCCGCCTGCTGGCGCAGCATGCGCAGATGTCCCAGCACCTTCGTGCGGGACTCATCGGTGTACAGCTCGACGTCGTCCCCCACCCCATTGCAGGGCCAGAAGCCCAGCACCGCCCGCGCGGTGAAGCGCTTCTCATCGACGATGCGCTTGAGCATCACCCGCGCGTCCTCGTACAGCCTGCGCGCCTCGGCGCCGACGGTGGCGTCCTCCAGGATGCGCGGGAAGGCGCCGTACAACTCCCAGGCGTTGAAGAAGGGCCCCCAGTCGATGAAGGGCACCACCTCGCTCAGCGGCACATCGTCGAACACCTTCGCGCCGAGGAACGCGGGCCGGGGAATGTCGACCCGCGCCCAGTCGTACATGGCCCGGCGCGCGCGCGCCTCCTCCAACGGCAGGAGCTTGCGCTGCACCTTGCGCGCGGCGAAGTCATCCCGCGCCCGGCGCTGCTTCTCCGTCACCTCCGCGAGGAAGTTCGGCTTCTGCTCGGGAGACATCAGCGCGCTCACCACGTTCACCACGCGCGAGGCATCGAGCACGTGGACCACGCCCGGCTCGTACTCGGGCGCGATCTTCACCGAGGTGTGGGGCTGGCTCGTGGTGGCGCCACCAATGAGGAGCGGCACGTCGAACCGCAGGCGCATCATCTCCTTGGCGACGTTCACCATCTCGTCCAGCGACGGCGTGATGAGGCCCGACAGTCCGATGACGTCGACCCCCTGCTCCTTCGCCGTGGTGAGGATCTTCTCACACGAGACCATCACCCCCAGGTCGATGACCTCGTAGTTGTTGCAGGCCAGCACCACGCCCACGATGTTCTTGCCGATGTCGTGCACGTCGCCCTTCACCGTGGCGAGCAGCACCTTGCCCTGCGTGCGCGCCGTCCCTCCGGCCTCCACCTGGCGCCGCTTCTCCTCCTCCATGTAGGGCGTCAGCCAGGCCACCGCGCGCTTCATCACGCGCGCCGACTTCACCACCTGCGGCAGGAACATCTTGCCCGCGCCAAAGAGGTCGCCCACTACGCGCATGCCGTCCATCAACGGCCCCTCGATGATGTCGAGCGGCCGCTTGTACAACAGCCGCGCCTCCTCGGTGTCCGCGTCGATGAAGGCGTCGATGCCCTTGACCAGCGCGTGCGACAGCCGCTCGGCCACCGGCGCCTTGCGCCAGGCGAGGTCTTCCTTGACCTCCAGCTTCGAGCCTCCGCCGTCCCGCGCCTTCATCTCGTCGGCCAGGGCGATCAGCCGGTCGGTCGCGTCGGGGCGGCGGTTGAGCAGCACGTCCTCGACGCACGCGAGCAAGTCCTTGGGAATCTCCTCGTACACGCCCAGCATGCCGGCGTTGACGATCCCCATGTCCATGCCCGCGGCGACGCCATGGAAGAGGAAGGCGGCGTGAATCGCCTCGCGCACCGGGTTGTTGCCCCGGAACGAGAAGGACACGTTCGACACGCCACCCGACACCTTCGCGTACGGCAGCGTGGCCTTGATGATGCGCGTGGCCTCGAAGAAGTCGACGGCGTAGTTGTTGTGCTCCTCAATGCCCGTGGCGACGGTGAGGATGTTGGGATCGAAGATGATGTCTTCCGGGGGGAAGCCCGCCTGATCCACCAACAACCGGTACGCCCGCGTGCAGATGCGCACCTTGTCATCGCGCGTGGCGGCCTGCCCCTGCTCATCGAAGGCCATCACCACGGCCGCGGCGCCATAGCGCCGGATGAGGCGTGCCCGGCGAAGGAACTCGGCCTCTCCGTCCTTGAGCGAGATGGAGTTGACGATCCCCTTGCCCTGAACGCACTTGAGACCGGCCTCCAGCACGCTCCACTTCGACGAGTCGAGCATCAACGGCACGCGGGAGATTTCCGGCTCGGCGGCGATGAGGTTCAGGAACTTCACCATCGTCGCTTCGCCGTCGATGAGGGCCTCGTCGACGTTGATGTCGAGGATGTTCGCGCCCGACTCCACCTGCTGCCGCGCGATGGAAAGGCAAGCGTCCCAGTCACCGGCCTTGAGGGCCTTGGCGAACTTCGGAGAGCCAGTGATGTTGGTGCGCTCGCCAACGATCTGGAAGCGCGAAGCCTGGTTCGTCACGGCGGGGTCTTCTTTCTCCGGATCACGGAACGAGGAGCGGTTCGAGACCACTCAAGCGCATGGTGTGGGTGGGCGGGAGCGAGGCGCGCTTCGCGAAGGGATACACGGCGGCGGCGATGGCGGCGATGTGCTCCGGCGTCGAGCCACAACAGCCACCCACCATGTTCACCCAGCCCTGCCGGGCGAAGTCGCTCACCGCCCGGGCCATGTCCGCGGGCGACTCGTCATAGCCACCAAACGCATTGGGCAGGCCCGCGTTGGGGTAGCAGGTGACGTGGCACTCGGCGACTCCCGAGAGTTCCTGCAGATAGGGCCGCATGTCCTTGGCGCCCAGCGCACAGTTGATGCCCACGCTGAAGGGTTTGGCGTGCCGGATGGAATTGTAGAACGCGGTGATGGTCTGCCCCGACAGCGTGCGTCCCGACGCGTCGGTGATGGTGACGGACACCATGACGGGCACGCGGGTGCCGAGTTCCTCGAAGCAGCTGTCGATGGCGAAGAGCGCGGCCTTGGCGTTGAGCGTGTCGAAAATGGTCTCGACGAGCAGCACGTCCACCCCGGCCGACAGCATGGCGCGCACCTGCTCCGAGTAGGCGGCCACCACTTCATCCCAGTTCACCGCGCGGTAGTCCGGACGGTTGACGTCCGGCGACATCGACAGCGTGCGGTTCAACGGCCCGATGGCTCCGGCGACGAAGCAGCGGCGGCCCGGCGTGGCGGCCTCGGCGGCCAGCGCGGCCCGGCGGGCGCACCCCACCGCGGCCGCGTTCAGCTCCGGCACGATGGCCCCCAGGTCATAATCCGCCTGGGCGATGGAGGTGCTGCTGAACGTGTTGGTCTCCACCATGTCGGCGCCCGCGGCGAAGTAGCGCCCGTGGATCTCCTCGATGATGTCCGGCCGCGTGAGGCACAACAGATCGTTGTTGCCCTTGAGATCCTTCGGGTGCTCCCGGAAGAGCTCGCCCCGGAAGTCGGCCTCCGTGAGCGGATACGTCTGGATCATCGAGCCCATGGCGCCATCGAGCACGGCGATGCGCTGGGAGAACAACTGCTCGAGTTCCTGGGCGGTGTGCGCGGGTCGGATCATGAAGCACTCGTGCCAAGAGGTGACTTGCGAAGGGCGGCCGGTGCCGGGAGGGACTGCGACACGGCCCGGGTGCCCGTGAGAAGGAAGGCCTTGAATGGAGAGGCCACGTCTCGTGGCGCGGACACGAGCGTGGGCGCCTCGAGCCCGGCCGCGCGCATCGCGTCGCGCAACGCTTCCGGCTCGAAACCGAGGTGCCGGTGGCCCAGACTCGAGCGGACCCACTGCTCGTCATGGGGCAGCAGCTCGAGCACCACCATGCGCCCGCCCGGCTTGAGCAGCCGCGCGCCCTCGGTCAGCACGCGCTCGCACGACTCCACGTGGTGGAGGCTCTGCGAGAGCACCACCAGATCATAGGCCCCGCTCTTGAGCGGCAGCGCCTCGAGGTTGGCCTCGAGGAAGGTGATGTTGTGCAGGCCCAGGCGCTCGGCTTCGACGCGGGCCTTGTGCAACGCCGTCGCGCTGCGGTCGATGGCCGTGACGTGCCGGGCCCACCGCGCGAGTTCCACCGTCAGCACGCCGGTGCCACAGCCGAAGTCGACCAGGTCGAGCGGCGGCAGCAGGCTCGCCAGCGCGGCGGCCCACAGCCTCCACGACTGCCCGGGCTCGAGCAGCTTCTCGTTGAGCGTGTGCACGTCTTCCCGGCGCCGCAGCAGATCCGTCAGGCGGGCCAGGTCCCCGTGCTCGTCCGGCGCGTTCTTCGCGAGCCGGATGAGCGGCCAGAGGGGCGCCTTCTCGTCGACCACCAGCGAGTAGTAGGTGAAACCACCCTGCCGCTCCTCCCGGATGAGCTCCAGCGCCTTGAGCCGGGTCAGGTGGTGCGACACCGACGACTGCGCCACCCCCACCAGCGACACGACTTCCGACACGTTGAGACGAGCCTCGCCCACCAGCCGGAGAATGCGCAGCCGGGTCGGGTCTCCCAGGGTTTTGAAGGCTTCCGTGAGTTCCTGCATCTCGACATATGAAGATATATCGATACGCTCCAATTTTCAAGGAACAGGATGACTCGTGTCAGCGGCACGGTCCTCCGCGCCGGGGGACGGCGCGCCGCGACTCAGGTCCAGGTCGCGGCGCGACTCGCGGCTCGGGCCAGTTCCGCGACTTCGTCGGCCGAGAACCGCCGCGGCATCCGGGTGAGCGCGGGCAGCAGGTCTTCATCGGAGAGCACGCCGAAGGGGAAGGGTTGCTCCTTCACCGTCCACTGGGGCTCCACGAACACCAGCAGGCCCTGAACCCACAAGGAGGGCCGCCCGCTCGCCGCGAGCAAGCGCTCGTGGACGTAGAAGACCTGCTCCTCCAGCTTCTCCAGGTAGTTCTGCGGGAAGTTGTTCACCCGGATTCGCGAACCCGCCACCCACACCTTCCCGCTCACCCACTTGGTGTCGATGACGAAGACGCCGGCGGGCCCGATGACGAGGTGATCCACGTTCGAGCCCTGGGAACCCCGCCTCAGGTCATGAATGGCGGTCCATCCCTTCTCCCGGAGCGTATTGAGGAGCCCCCCGACATACTCCTCCCCCGCGGCCCCCTGCGCCCAGGCCTGCTCCATGGCGGTCTTCACCAATGTCCTGTCGGCGATGAGCCGCTCCTGTTCACGAGCGCTCTGCCCAGGCGCGCGCCGGGTACGGCTCTGCCGCGTTTTTTTCACACCTTGCATGGGTTTGCCCTCCCCGGATGTCGCCCCAGCAACCAGGCGACACCCCATGACCCATCCATCTTACGGAGACAGTCTGACACATCTGGGCACCCGCCCGGGTCGGTCCCGGATGTTAGATACGTCGCGTCATGGATGAGTCGAGGGACGAAACGGGTGGCAAGCCCCGGGAACCACACAAGAAACAGCCCCGGAGGGTGTCTCCACGCTATCTGGAGAATGCCGCGCTGCATTACCTCAAGCGGTACTCGGCGACGGTGAGTCAGCTCAAACGCGTGCTCCTGCGCCGGGTGGATCGCTCCCTGCGCGTGCACGGCGGCGAGCGCTCCGAGGCGATGGGCTGGGTGGATGCGCTCGCGGACAAGCTCGTGCGCAATGGGCTCATCAACGATCAGGCCTACGCCGAGACCAAGGCGCACTCATTGCGCGCCTCGGGCCGCAGCGCCCGGGTGATCGCCCAGAAGCTCAAGCTCAAGGGCGTGTCCCCGGACGTCGTGGCGCGGAAGGTGGCCCAGGCGACGCAGGAGGTGTCCGAGGAAGCCGCCGCGCGCATCTGGGCTCGCAAGAAGCGCCTGGGCCCCTTCCGGCGCGACGCGGGGACCCGGAAGGATCACCGACAGAAGGATCTCGCCGCCATGGCTCGCGCGGGCTTCCCGTTCGCCCTGGCGAAGAAGATCATCGATGGAACGGCCGACGAGGGATCCCCCGAGAACGAGTGAGCCGCCGCGATTCAGGCGTGTCTCTCCTCCGGGTTCACGGGTAGCTTCGCCCAGGTCCATACTGGACACATGCCCGAATCATCCCCCGCGCGCCCGGTCGACGCCGGCGAGCGGGTCCTCCTGCTCGATGTCCTGCGCGGCTTCGCTCTTGGCGGAGTGTTCGTCTCCAATGCCTACATGCATCTGAGCGGCAATGGCCTGCTGCCGAGGGAGCGCGGCCAGGCCCTCAAGGCGTCGTGGTGGGATGCCACGGCGGACTTCCTCTTCGAACAGTTGCTCGCGGGAAAGGCCATGGCCCTCTTCTCGTTCCTCTTCGGCCTGGGCTTCGCCGTGCAGTTGGGCCGCGCCGAGGCCCGAGGGGCCTCCATCGTCCGGGTGTACTCGCGGCGTCTGGGCGTGCTCCTGCTCATCGGCCTGCTGCACCGCTTCGCGCTCTGGTACGGAGACGTCCTGGCCATGTACGCGGTGACGGGCTTCGCGCTGCTGCTGTTTCGCGGCCTGCCCCACCGCAACCTGCTCGTCTGGGGCCTCGCGCTCATCTTCGGCGGCTCGCTCGCCGTCTCCGCCGTCCTCAAGCTCGTTCCGCTGTGGGCGAGTTCGCCGGACGTGGTGCGCGACTTCGCCCAGGAGAACATGGCGCACTCCCGGCTCATCCGCGCCCAGACGCTCGCGGCCTTCCAGAGCGGCGACTACCTCACCATGGCGCGGGCCAACCTCGATTTCAGCCTGAGCTTCACCTTCCGGCCGTTGCAGGTGTCCCACATGCTGGTCACCCTCGGCCGGTTCCTCCTGGGGCTCCTGGCCGGACGGCTGCTACTTTTCCAGGACGTGGAACGCCACCGCCCCTTGTTCCGGCGGCTGTTCGGCTGGGGTCTTGGGGCCGCGCTCGTGGGGAGCGTCGCGGGCTGGTTGATCCCACGCCTGCTGAAGTCCGGCACCCTCCCCTCGTCCCTGAACCTGCCCTGGCGGGTGATCCAACCCTCGATCTGGGAGTTGAGCGTCCTGGGGCTCGCCGCGGTCTACGCGGCCGGACTCTCACTGCTCTTCGTACGTCCGCGCTGGCGGCGAGGACTGTCGCTGTTGGCACCGGCGGGACAGATGGCGCTGACGAACTACCTGAGCCAGACCGTCATCAGCCAGTTCGTGTTCTACGGGTACGGATTCAGCCTCATGGGCAAGCTCGGCGCCGCGTCATGCCTGGCGCTCATGTCCGGGCTGTTCGCGGTCCAGGTGCCGCTGAGCCATCTGTGGATGGCGCGCTTCCGCTTCGGTCCGGTCGAATGGCTGTGGCGCACGCTGACCTACGGCCAGCGCCAGCCCATGCGCCGACCCTCCAAGCACCCGACACGGGACATGGCACCCACCGCCTGAAACGACAACGGGCGGAAGACCCGAAGGCCTCCCGCCCGTTTTCAACCCACGTGGGGACTCAGGCCCGGGGCGCCGCGACGTGTCCCGCGCGCACGGTGAAGTCGCCGAAACCCTCGCCCGGCTGGCGCTCCTTCGCGTACGCGGCGAAGAGGGGCTCGAGCGCTTCCAGGATGCCCTTCTCGTCGATGTTCTCGCGGTACAGCCGGTTGAGGCGCTGGCCCTTCTGGTCTCCGCCGAGGAAGAGGTTGTAGCGGCCCGGCGCCTTGCCCACGAGCGCCACCTCCGCCAGGTACGGCCGGGCGCACCCGTTCGGGCACCCGGTGATGCGCAGGTGCAGGTTGTCCTTGTCCAGCCCATGGGCCGCCATCCGCGACTCCAACAGGCTCACGAAGTCCGGCAGGTAGCGCTCGGCCTCCGCCATGGCCAGGGCACACGTGGGCAGCGCCACGCAGGCGAGCGCATTGCGGCGCAGGGGACTGGCGCGCTGGAATCCCGCGAGGCCATGCGCCTCCACCAGTGCCTCGATCGCCGGACGATCCTCGGGAGCGATGCCCGCGATGACCAGGTTCTGGTTGGGCGTCAGCCGGAAGTCACCCTTGAGCACCTTGGCGATCTCCCGCAGGCCCGTCAGGTGCCGCTGCTCGCCGCGATCCGCCACCCGGCCGCTCTCGATGAAGAGCGTCAGGTTCCACTTCCCGTCGTGGCCCTGGAGCCAGCCGAAGCGGTCTCCGTTGTGGTCGAACGCGAAGGGACGCGCGGGCTCGAGCTTGAACCCGAGCCGCTGCTCCAGCTCCGCCACGAACCAGGTGATGCCCCGATCCTCGATGGTGTACTTGAGCCGCGCGTGCTTGCGGTTGGTGCGATCGCCGAAGTCTCGCTGCACCTTCACCACGTTCTCGGCCACCTCGAGCATCCGCTCGGGGGGCACGAAGCCAATCACGTCCGCGAGACGGGGGAAGGTCGCGTTGTCCCCGTGCGTGGCGCCCATGCCACCGCCCACCGTGACGTTGAAGCCCACCAGTTCCCCGGCCTCCAGGATGGCGATGAAGCCCAGGTCCTGGGAGAACACGTCCACGTCATTGAGGGGCGGCACCACCACGGCCGCCTTGAACTTGCGAGGCAGGTAGGTGGAACCGTAGATGGGCTCCTCCTCCAATCCCGCGACCTTCTCCTCGTCCAGCCAGATCTCGTAGTAGGCGCGCGTCCTGGGCAGCAGGTGCTCGGACAAGCGCTTCGTCCACTCCTGCACCACGACGTGCGCGCGCGAGTCCACCGGGTTGGGGTTGCACATCACGTTGCGGTTGACGTCGCCGCAGGCCGCGAGCGTGTCGAGCAGGGTGGCGTTGATGCCCGCGATGGTGGGCTTCAAGTCCCCCTTGAGCACGCCGTGGAACTGGAAGGCCTGACGCGTGGTCAACCGCAGCGTCCCGTTGGCCAGGGTGCGCGCCAGCCCGTCCAGATCCAGCCACTGCTTGGGCGTGCACACGCCGCCGGGCAGCCGGGTGCGGATCATGAAGCTGTAATCCGGCTCCAGCTTCTGCTGCCGGCGCTCCTCTCGGATGTCCCGGTCGTCCTGCTGATAGCTGCCGTGGAACTTGATGAGCTGGGTGTCGGCCGGAGCGATGGCGCCGGTGAGCGGGTCCGCGAGGCTCTCCACCAGCGTCCCGCGCAGATGACGGCTGCGCGCCTTGATGTGCTCCACCTCGGCCAGCGGAGCCTGGGTCGGATTCTTGCTCATGGGGTGAGTCTCCCTCAGTAGACGTCGCGCAGGTAGCGCTGCTGCTCGCGCAGCGAGTCGAGGTGGGCCCGGGCATCGTCCCGGCTCTTGCCACCGTGGGTCATGTAGATGTCGATCAAGGCCTCGTGGACGTCCGGCGCCATGCGCTGCGCCTCGCCGCACACGTAGAGGGACGCGCCCCCCTCCAGCCACGCGTGCACCTCGCGCCCCTGCTCACGCAGGCGGTGCTGCACGTAGATCTTCCGGCCCTGGTCGCGTGAGAACGCCACGTCCAACCGGTGCAGGTGGCCCTTCTTCACCGCTTCCTGCCATTCGACCTGGTAGAGGAACTGCGAGCGGAAGTGCTGTTCGCCGAAGAAGAGCCAGTTGCGGCCGCTCGCGCCGGACTCGGCGCGCTCCTGGACGAAGGCGCGAAACGGCGCCACGCCCGTGCCCGGCCCGATCATCAGGATGTCCCGCGAGCCATCCCGGGGCAGCCGGAAACGATCGTTGGACTCGATGAAGACGTCCACCAGGTCCTGCTCGGCCACGCGCGAGGACAGGTAGGACGAGGCCGCGCCGAAGTGACGGAAGCCAAAGGCCTCGTAATCCACCCGGGCCACCGTCAGATGCACCTCGTCGCCCACCCGCTTCTGGCTGGAGGCGATCGAATACAGGCGCGGCGTCAGGCGGCGCAGCGCGGCCACCAGCTCCTCCGCGCTCCACGCCGCGGGGTGCGTCCGGAGCAGATCGATGACCTGGTGGTTGGCGAGCATCGCGCGCAGGGACTCGGCGCCCTCCGGCGTGAGCAGGCGCTGGAGCTCCGCGTTCCCCGAGCGCGTGGCGTGGTTCGCCAGGAAGGGACGGCTCAGCTTGGTGATCTCCAGTCCCTCGGACAGCCAGCGCGCGAGCGGCAGCGTGCGGCCCTCGCGCGCGACCTCGGTGGCGCCGTCCAGCTTGAGCGTGGAGAGCACCGCGTCGACCAGCTCCGGCGGATTGCGCGGCACCACGCCGAGCGCGTCACCCGGCTCGTAGCTCAGGCCCGAGCCCTCCAGCGACAGCTCCACGTGGCGCACGTCCTTGAGCGCCCCGCGGCCGGTGATGCGCTGGTTGGCCAGCACCTGGGCCGGATAGGGGTTGTCCCGGCTGAACGTGGGGGGAACCGAGCCCTGGTGCAGCGGCGTGACGGTCGCCAGCGTGACCGGCGTTCCCACCTCCGCGCGGGCTCGCTCCAGGGCCTGCTCCAGCCAGGGCGCGGCGGCCGGCTCGAAGTCCAGGTCGCAATCGACACGTGCGAACAACCGCCCCGCGCCCAGTTGCGCGAAGCGCTCGTCGAGGACGCGGCCGACCTCGCAGAACTTCGGGTAGCTCGAGTCGCCGAGCGACAACACCGCGAAGCGCAGCTTCTCCAGCGCCGGAGCCCGCTTGCTCATCACGAAGTCGAAGAAGCCGCGCGCGTCATCCGGAGGATCGCCATCCCCCTGGGTGCTGATGACCACGTACAGCAGCCGCTCGTTCTTGAGCTCGCGCACGGGGTACTCGCCCGCGCGGAAGGCACGCACGGAGACGCCAGCGGCCTCCAGCCGCTGCTTCAAACGCTCCGCCAGCAGGCGGCTGTTGCCCGTCTGGGTGCCATAGACGAGCGTCACCGTCTCCTGGGGCGAGGCCTGGGGCGCCGCTCCGGGCTGGGGCGCGGCGGCCGGAGAGGGCCGGGCCGCGAGTCCGGCGAAATACCCGCTCAACCACGTGAGCGACGAGGGATCGAGCCCCTCGACCAGACGCTGCAACAGCACGGCCTTCTCATCGCCGAGCGGCGTGGCCAGCTTCACGGAAGAACTCAAGACGTCTTCTCCTGCGCGTCCAGAACGCGCCGCACCTGCTGCTCCACGGGCTCGGAAGGCTCCAGCTCGAGCCACGGGATGCCCGCGCCCCGAAGCTGTTGACTCAAGCTCAAGCGCGCCTGGGGCACGGGGGTATAGAGGATGGCGAGCAGTCCGGCCTCGGCCAGCGCGAGCGCGCTCTCCGCGTCTCCGCGCACCGTGACGACGTGCCGGCCCTGATCGAACAGGGTCCGCTCCAGGCGCAGCGCGGCCTCGCGCACCTCCGGAGTGCCCGTGAGCAGGAGGACCGCCCCCGACTGGCCGAGGCGCCCACGCCGCTCCTCCGCGGTGACGAGCGAGCGCACTTCCTGGGTGCCCTCTCCGCCCACGCCCCCGAGGATCATCCCCGCGGCGACCGTGTCGTTGGTGAGGGGATCCACGACGATGAAGGCGCCGGTGCGCCGGTTGTCGCGGTAGGGGTCGCACACGAGCGGCCGCTTGCACACGAGCCGCACCTTGCCGATCTCATTGAGCGACAGCGAGGTGGCGTCCACCTCGGACAGGTCCTCCAGCTCCTTGCGCCAGAGCACCTGCTCGATGTGCGCGGGGACGTACTTGGAGGTGTGCTTCACGAGGTAGCGGCGCGAGGTGTCCAGGCGCTCCTCGCCGAACCAGACCAGCATGGCCTCCAGTTCCTGGAGCGCCACCGGCGGCTGCCCGACATGGGAGATCATGTCCCCGCGGCTGACGTCCACCTCGTCGGTGAGGCGCAGCGTCACGGAGGTGGGCGCGCTGGCCTCGTCGAGCCGGCCCTCGAAGGTGTCGATGGACGCGATGTGCGTGCGCCGCTTCGAGGGATACACCACCACCTCGTCACCCAGGCGCACCGTGCCGGAGACAATCTGCCCGGCGAACCCGCGGTAGTCCAGGTCCGGCCGCAGCACGTACTGCACGGGGAAGCGGAAGGAGGCGTCCTCCTGGCGGCGCTGGTGCGGCAGGGACTCCAGCCACCCGAGCAGCGTCTCACCGTCGTGCCAGGGCGTGCGGCCGCTCGGCTGGGTGATGTTGTCGCCCGTGCGCGCGCTGATGGGGAAGTAGCGGACCTGCTCGAAGCCGAGCGTGCGCGCGAAGGCCTCGAACTCGGTGGTGAGGCGCTCGTACACCGCGCGATCGAAGTCCATCAGGTCCATCTTGTTGATGGACACGGCCAGGTAGGGAATGCCCAGCAGCGAGGCCAGGTACGCATGCCGCCGCGTCTGCGGGAGGATGCCCAGGCGCGCGTCCACCAGGATGACGGCGGCGTCGGCCGTGGAGGCCCCCGTGGCCATGTTGCGCGTGTACTGGAGGTGTCCCGGCGTGTCGGCGACGATCACCTTGCGCCGGCGCGTGGAGAAGTACCGGTAGGCCACGTCGATGGTGATGCCCTGCTCGCGCTCGGCGCGCAGGCCATCGGTGAAGAGCGAGAAGTCGATCTCCCCGCCCGCGCTCGCGCGCTTCACCGCGGCCACCTGATCCTCGAAGAGCCCGTTGCACTCGTAGAGGAGCCGGCCGATGAGCGTGGACTTGCCATCGTCCACCGAGCCCACCACCACCAGGCGCAGCAACTCCTTCTCCGCGTGCTCGGCGAGGAAGCGCTGAACGTCCGTCGTCTCCTGAACCTGAATCTCGGCGGCCATCTTAGAAGTACCCCTCGCGCTTCTTGAGTTCCATCGAGCCTTCCTCGTCGTGATCGATGAGCCGGCCCTGCCGCTCGGACACGCGGGACTCCGTCATCTCGGTGATGATGTCCTCGACCGAGGTGGCCGAGGACTCCACCGCGCCACTGAGCGGGTAGCAGCCCAGGGTGCGGAAGCGCACCCGCTTCTGCACGGGCTGCTCGCCGGGACGCAGCCGCATGCGCTCGTCATCCACCATGATCCACTGGCCATTGCGGCTCACCACCGGACGCTCGGCGGCGAAGTACAGCGGGACGACGGGGATGTTCTCCTTGAGGATGTAGTGCCACACATCCAGCTCCGTCCAGTTGGACAGGGGGAACACCCGCATGCTCTCGCCCGCGTCGATGCGGCCGTTGTAGAGGCTCCACAGCTCGGGCCGCTGCTTGCGCGGCTCCCACTGGCCGTGCCTGTCCCGGAAGGAATACACCCGCTCCTTGGCGCGGGACTTCTCCTCGTCCCGGCGCGCGCCACCAAAGGCCGCGTCGAAGCCGTGCAGCGCGAGCGCCTCCAGCAGCGACTGGGTCTTCATGGCGTGGGTGTACTTCTGGCTGCCATGGTCGAAGGGGTTGATGCCCTCCGCGAGCGCCTTCTTGTTCTGGTGCACCAGCAGCTTGATGCCATGGCGCGCCGTGAAGGAGTCCCGGAAGGCATACATCTCCCGGAACTTCCACGTGGTGTCCACGTGCAGCAGCGGAAAGGGCAGGGGCGCGGGATGAAAGGCCTTGCGCGCCAGGTGCAGCAGCACCTGCGAGTCCTTGCCAATGCTGTAGAGCATCACCGGGTTGGCGAACTCGGCCGCCGTCTCCCGGAGGATGTGAATGCTTTCGGCTTCCAGCACCGACAGGTGCGAATGCCGTACCGCCGCCGACAGGGCTTGACTCATGTCCCGCCTCCACCTCGAGAAACCGTTCCAGTTCGTTCACCGCGGGCCGCGTCCCGGGCCAGCGCGGGCAATCGCGCGCGCAGCGAGACGACCTCGCCCACCACCAGCAGGGCCGGAGAGCCCACCGCCTCCTGCCGGGCACGCGCCGCGATGCCCGCGAGCGGCGCCTCGAACACCCGTTGGTGCTCCCAGGTGCCCGCCTCCACGATCGCCGCCGGCGTGGTGGCCGGCCGCCCCGCGGCGATGAGCGCGAGCGTCACTTCCTCCAACCGGCTGCCCGCCATGAAGAGCACGAGCGTTTCCGCCCCGGCCAGGTGCGCCCAGTCCGGCGCCGGCCCGGTGCGGTGCGCGGTGGCGAACGTCACCGAGCCCGCGACGCCCCGATGGGTGACGGGAATGCCCGCCGCCGCCGGAGCGGCCACGCCACTGGAGACGCCGGGCACCACCTCGTAGGGAATCCCCGCCTCCTCCAGCGCCAGCGCTTCCTCTCCGCCCCGCCCGAAGACGAAGGGGTCTCCCCCCTTGAGCCGCACCACCGCGCGGCCAAGCCGCGCCTGGGAGATGAGCAGCGCGTGGATCTCCTCCTGCGCCACCGACTCTCCCCCGCCCTCCTTGCCCACGAACAACAACCGGGCCCGGGGCCGGGCATGCGCCAGGACGTCGGGATGGATGAGGCGGTCGTACACCACCGTGTCCGCGCCCGCGAGCAGCCGGGCCGCGCGCAGCGTGAGCAGTCCGGGATCTCCCGGCCCCGCCCCCACCAGATACACCGTGCCCTCCTTGGGCTCGCTCATGTCGTCTCTCCAAAGGTCTCGAGCGCGGCGCGCACGCGGGCCCACGCGGCCCGGCGCTCGCCTCGCACCAGCAACGCCCCCGCCTCGCCCTCCACCAGGTGCTTGAGCAGCCGCATCCGCGCGGCCCCCCGGGGCAGCCGCTTGCGCAACCACCCACTCAGCCGGGCCAGCCGCACATGTCCGGGCGTCACCTGCTCCAGGAACTGTTGACGCAGCACACGCGCCAGCGCGGGCGCCAGCCCCGAGGTGGACACCGCCACGACGAGGGGACCGCGCCGGCCCACCGAGGGCAGCGTGAAGTCACACAGCTCGGGCACGTCCGCCGTGTTCAACCACAGGCCCCGCGCGCGCGCCTCGGCCGCCACCGCCCGGCTCACCTCGGGGTCGTCCGTGGCCACGAACACGAGCTGCTGCTCCAGGGTGTCCTCGGGCCGCCAGACGCGCTCGATCAACTCCAACCGTCCCGCCTCCGCGAGCCGCTGGATGCGCGGACTCACGACGGGCGCCACCACGCGCACCCGGGCTCCCGCCTCCACGAGCTGCTGGCTCCGCTCGTCGGCGATCGTCCCCGCCCCGACCAGCAGCACCCGCTTGCCCGCCAGCCGAAGACAGACGGGAAAATCCACATGCGCGCTCATGCCCGTGTCACGCGTCCCGAGCAGGACTCAGCGGTGCACGTGCAGGCCGCATTCCTTGTTGTCCGGAGACTCCCACCACCAGCGCCCCGCGCGCTCTTCTTCATAAGGCTTCACCGCGCGCGTACAGGGCGCGCATCCAATGGAAGGGTACCCGCGGTCATGCAGCGCGTTGTAGGGGACACCGTGCGCCTGGATGTAGGCCCACACTTCCCGGCTTCCCCAGCGGGCGAGCGGATTCACCTTGATGAGGCCATGGCCCGTGTCGGCCTCCACCGCCCGCACCTCGGTGCGTGTGACGGACTGGTCGCGCCGCATCCCCGTCACCCACGCCTCCCGCCCCGCGAGGGCGCGTCCCAGGGGCTCCACCTTGCGCAGGGCACAACATGCCTTGCGCTCCTCGATGCTCTGCTTGAAGGAGAAGTAGCCCTTGCTGGACTCCAGCGCCTCCACCCGCGCGCGATCCGGAAAGAACGTCTCGATGTCCACGCCGTAGCGGCGGCGCACCACCTCCATCACCTCGTACGTCTCCGGCGGCAGGCGCCCGGTATCCAGCGTGAACAGGCGCACGCTCGGGGCGTGCTGGCGCGCCAGATCGATGAGCACCATGTCCTCCGCGCCGAAACTGGAGGCGATGGCCGCCCGGGCACCGAAGCGCCGCTCCACCCAGGCGAGCACCTGCTCCGCGGGGGCATCGAGCAGTTCCTCCGCGGCGGCCTGCAATTCGTCGGAAGACAGCGCGGAAGACGACAGGGAGGAGGAAGAGGCCATGGAAGGAACTCGTAGTAGCGCCCAGGGGTCCTTTCCGTCAACATGGACAAAGCGCCAATATGACGGATGCTCGCCGGCTCTTTGACCTGGGGAGGGCGGCTCTTTAAGAACGCCCCGTGCCAACGCTCTCCGCCCTCACCATCTACCCGCTCAAGTCCTGCGCGGCCCTGCCCCTCACCCACGCCACGGTGGAGCCACTCGGGCTCCAGCATGACCGCCGATGGATGGCGGTGCGCCCCGACGGCGCCTTCATGACGGGGCGCGAACTGCCCGCCCTCCTCCATGTGCGTGCGCTCCCCACCCCCACGGGATTGAGCCTGTCGGCGCCGGGCCGGGCGCCGATCGAAGTGCCCGTGCCCTCCGCCCACGCGTCCCGCCTGGACATCACCCTCTGGGACGACACCTGCTCCGCCGCATGCGCCGGGGCGGACGCGGACCAGTGGCTCTCCGACTACCTGGGCGAGCCCCTGCGGCTCGTGTACGTGGACCCCCGGATGCAACGCCCGGTGGACCCCAAGCGCGCCGCCCCCACGGACCGGGTGGGCTTCGCCGATGCCTATCCCCTGATGCTCGTGTCCGAGGCCTCGCTCGCCGAGCTCAACACGCGCCTGTCCCAGCCCGTGAGCATGGGCCACTTCCGCCCCAACCTGGTGGTGTCCGGCTGCGAGCCCTTCGCCGAGGACCGGTGGAAGCGGGTGCGCATCGGCGGCGTGGAGCTGGCGCTGACCAAGCCGTGCGCCCGCTGCGTCCTCATCACCGTGGACCCGGAGACGGCGCGCCGCGACCCCCACCAGGAGCCCCTGCGCACCCTCACCGCGTACCGCAAGCAGGGCAACAAGGTGCTCTTCGGGCAGAACGTCCTCGCGCGCGGCGAGGGCCAGCTGCGCGTGGGAGACCCGGTCGAGGTGCTCGAGGAAGGCTGAAAGAATGACGGGGCGCGCCCGGGGCCGCGCGGGCCCTGGACGCCGCGCTCCCTCGGCGGCCGTGCCATGAAGAGGCCCCGGCCTCCTGGCATGCGGCGTGCTTCATCCCCTCCTCCGAGTTGTCCGGAACAACGCGGAGCCCTCCGACGAGAGGACGGGCTCCCCAGGGGACAGGAGCCGTCATGACGATCGCGCGTCGCGCCCGGAACACCTTCCACCTCATGAAGCGGGCCGCGTCGAAGTGGAGCGACGACAACGCCCCGACGTTCGCCGCGTCGCTCTCCTACTACACCATCTTCTCCATCGCCCCGGTGCTCGTCATCGCGGTGAGCGTGGCGGGCATGGTGTTCGGCGAGGAGGCGGCCCGGGGCCAGATGCAGGCGCAGTTGCGGGATCTGGTGGGCCAGAGCGGAGCCGACATCATCGGGCAGATGATGATCAGCGCGCGCAAGCCGAGCGCGGGAATCTTCGCGACGGCCCTGGGCGTCATCGCGCTCGCCTTTGGCGCCACGGGCGTCTTCGTGCAGTTGCAGGACGCGCTCAACCACATCTGGGACGTGAAGCCCAACAAGGAGCGCGGTGGCGTCATCAACTTCCTGCGCACCCGCCTGGTGTCGTTCGCGATGGTGTTGGTGATTGGCTTCCTGTTGCTGGTGTCCCTGGTGGTGAGCGCCGTGTTGGCGGCACTGGGCGCCTGGTTCGATCACCTGCTGCCGGGCTGGACGGTGATGTGGCAGGGAGTGAACCTGCTCGTCTCCTTTGGCGTCATCACCGTGCTGTTCGCGATGATGTACAAGATCCTCCCCGACACCCACGTGGCCTGGAAGGATGTCTGGCTGGGCGCGGCGGTGACCTCCCTGCTCTTCGGCCTGGGCAAGTTCGGCATCGGGCTGTACCTGGGCCGCAGCGCGGTGGCGTCCAGCTATGGCGCGGCGGGCTCGCTCGCGGTGGTGCTGCTCTGGGTCTATTACTCCGCGCAGATCCTCTTCCTCGGCGCGGAATTCACCCAAGTCTACGCGCGCCGCCATGGCAGCCGGGCACATGAGACTCCCGTGGCGGCGTGATCAGGGCTCGACGGTGGAAGGCAGACGGCCCCGGTCCTTGGAGACGGGCAGATAGCATTTGCCCTGGTACTCGGCCTGGACCTTGAAACAGGGCGGCCGCTTGTCCAACGCCATCCAGCACCCACCGTTGATCTCCTCTTCACCCAGTTCGGGGTTGCAGGGTGCCGCCGCCTGATTGCGAAAGGGTTTGGCGGGCAGTGGATAGGCGAGAGCCGGAGGACTTGGAGGCGCGGAGTCGGTCAGGTAGGGCGCGTCCAACGGAGCGTGGGATCCGGACATCTCGTCTCCGAGAGCAGGGGCTGAGGGTCTGGGTTGACGCTCTACGTGGAGCCAGGCCACTCCCGCCAGCAGCGCGAGGACCACGGGGGCACATGGGCACCGGGAGACGACCGTGCGCGGAAGCACGGGCGAGGGCGTGAGTTGCGCACGGATTCGGGGGTTGTGCTCCACTCGCTGGAACGCGGCGTTCATCCAAAGGAATATATCGGCCAACTCCTCCGACGGTATTGGATTCGAGGCGCCATGGACCCGCAGCCGCACCGCGGAAGGACTTTGTCGGCAGGCGAGGCGCACTTCATAGTCGCCCGAAGGTTGCCACTGCACCCGCTCACTGGGTTGGAATTCAAGGGCCGGCTCCCCTGTCTCCACCTGCCACGCGTCGTGGAGGCGTCCCAGCTCAGGACCCACCTCGTCGTAGCTCGCGCCGAGTTCGAACCGCTCCGGTGCGCCGCCCTGTCTGGTCTTCTCGTCCGCCACCGATGGCCCCTCCGCTTCGAGCAGTGCCGTGTCCATCCGTGTTGAACGCCACTTGACCTCTCAAGTCAAGCCCAGAGATGGATCCTGTCGGGTCACTCGCTGGCGGGAGGGGGTTTTGGACGTTCGATGAGGCCGGCCCTGTCCAGCAACTCGCGCACGCGCAGGGTGAACGCCACATGCTCGGGGTTGCTCGCCGTCATGAGTTCCGAGGAGAGGACGAGGAGCCAGCCCAGTGTGCCCAGCGGCTCGATGCGCACGGGAGCGGGCAGCGGCGGAACTGTTCCCAGACGACGAGACAGGTACGTCAAACAGCCCACCCGCACCTCGAAATCGCCCTTCTCCACGAGGTTCACCATCTCCGTTGAGCTGACCATGGCGAAGTCGGGGTCCCACGCGGTGACCATGCTGGTAAGTACCTCGGCGAGCACAGGCATGCGTAGAAGCCGCTCCCTTACCGCGCCCTCCCTCGGCGGTTTGAGCAGACACGAATTGGGTCCGCCCCAAGGAGAATACCCACCGCAAGAGAGACGGATATCCGTGGCCTCCTTCTTGGCATTCCACATCGTTTGGCGGAAGCCCATGTCCTCGATGACCTTCTTACTAATGTCCGTGCGCGGCCTGCCACGTAGTAGCAGTTTCTCTAGTTCCGTCATCTCTGGGCGCACCGGGTGTCCCGGCAACTCGCGAGGAAAGCCTCGGCCCGCCCGATACCACTGGACGAAGGAGGGGTCACACCGCGCCAGCATGTGAAAGAAGAGTTCCGCTCGCCGAGCACACTCCAGCGCCGTCTCCTTCCTCGGGCCCCAGTACGCCCCCACGTAATATCCTTCCCACATGCGCGTTTCTCCTACCGCACTGGCGACGTATGGTGGACGGTGATGTTGTGCCATCCACTATCATTGAAGATTTCGCGAAGAAACTCCGCGACCTTGGCATCGGCGACGTGCCAGCTCAGCGGCAATCCCAGGTGTTGGGCCATCCTCGACTGACTCTCCGCTTGTTCCAGCATCTCGTCGAACTTGCCAGAGTTCTTGTACCAGTACTTGGGCGAGCCATCCGCATTGAAGAAGGAGCAATAACCAGGGCCCTTGGCCTCCAGCAACTCCTTGCCCTTGAGGCCATCGAACTCCACCTCTCCAATCATATACACCCACCACGCCGGCCGCCCCGTCACCTGCTCCTGGTAGTCCAATGAGTCCTTCGAGCGCGTCGTGGGCTTCTTGTAGGTCCACTTCCCCGGCCCTCCCGCCGCCGCGCTCTGGGTGGACTTCCCCGCGTGGGAATTCCCACCGCCGGTGTTCCCCTGCCCCCTCCCCGCCATGTGCAGGACGGAGGGGACACCTATCCCCATGGCCGCCGTGGCGCTCGTCGCGCCTCCCGCCACCACCGCTCCTCCCCACACCATCTCTCCCCTGGCCGTGAGCGACAGCACGGGCAACTCCGCCCCCAGTCCGCCCAGCCGCCCCGCCGCCGCCTCCCCTCCCCCCACCAGCATGAGCACGTGCGTGGACAGCCGCGCCGCCTCTCTTATCTGGTCCTCCCACGACATGGCCCCATAGCGCGCGAAGTACTCCGGCGAGGACTCAATCAACAACGCCACCGCCCTGGGCAGTTGCCCCAGTCCTTCCACCGTTCGGATGGGGTGAAGCACGCTTTGCGCCAGCGCCACCACCATCTCCCCCATCGCCTCCTGCACTCCGTCGAGCGCGGCGTTGAGCGCGTCTCTCCCCAACCCCAGCTCCCCCAGGGGCGGCACACTCTCTCGCCTCAGTGCCTCCGTGACGGGGTAGAAGACTCCTCCACTGGAGAAGTAGAAGTCCCCCACCGTCAGGCGGCCCACCCTCCACTCCCCCTCCACCAGCTGGAGAGGCCCCAGGCGCTGCAACGGCGTGCCCGTGGCCGCCGCCACCAGGTAGCCGTCCGGGCGCACCACCACCAGCCACGCGAAGCGCTCGGCTCGCCATTTCAAATCGGCGTACTCCACGCGCTCCCCTCCCTCCAGCGCCCCTCTCAGCAGCCACGACAGCACCCGGCGCGGCGCGAAGCTCCTGGACGTCACCGGCGTCCTCGCCAACTCACCCAGCAGTTGCCGCGCCTGTCCCACGTAGAGCGCCGCTCCCGCCGGGTGCCTCGCTTCCTCCCCCAGTCCGCTCGCCTCCTGCACTCTCTGAAAGGCGTCCGTCCTCGGCTCCGGGAATCCTCCCCCTCCTCCCGTCCCCTCTCTCTCCACAACGCGCCCTGAGTGTGAGCCGATGCCTCGCATCAGGCTCCCTCTCGGCGCTCCCGTCGCGCACCCCTCCAGCATCACCGCCAGCACGACGAACAGGAAACGCAGGCGTGCTGTCTGGACGAGTTTCAATGGGCTCACACTGGAATGGGGCTTGTCAGGAAACCCCGGGGCCGGGCGTCATGCTACGGTGAGAGCGCCGCTCGCGGGACTGTGATGCGACTTCCGAACCGAGCCTTTGTAGCTTGACTAGCTGGTCGTGTCCGCCTTCCCCGAGCGGCGCTTCTCCTCTCGTGAGGTGGATGGACATGGACGTGGCGGGGACACGCGCGGAGCAGGTCGCCCGGGAAGATCTGGTGATGTTCGTCAACGCATGCTTCTCGTGCACCGGGCAGCGCGAGTTCTACAATGACGCGCACGGCCAGTCGGTCTCCATCGACTTCCTGCATGCCTATATCCTCGGCAACTACCGCCGCCTCTACGCGCGGACGCTCGCCGCGGGCATCAACCACTTCAACCAGGCGCAGATCGTCCTCAACCTGCTGGCCTCGGGAAAGCAGACGCCCCCGGGGGATCGGCGCGAGGAAGGCGCGCTCATTGCCGCCACGCTCCGCTGCCTGCCCCCCCAGCGCGCCTTCCGGGTGCTGGACGTGCTGCGCGAGCGCCGCGTGAACAACCGCCGCACGCGCGCCATCGTCCGGGAGTTCCTGGGGGGCCGACCCGACCTGGGTTTCGACGCGATCAAGTACCGCGCCAAGCTGCGAGCGGCGGTGGCCCATGGGCACCTGAAGCTCGCGGGTGAGCTCAATCCCTTTCTCTTCCATGGCTGGAAGAAGCGCGTGTTCACCACGCCGCTTCTGGAGACGTTCCGCCGGGCCCACTTCGACCCGCGCGCCGTCTTCGAGCTGCCCTTCACCGTCGCCGAGGGACTGGCCCACAAGCACCAGATTCCCCGCGAGGAGTTCCTGCGGCGCATCGAGCCCCGACTCACCTCGGGCGAGCGGTTGCGGCTCCAGGGCTCGGCCACGCGCGCGGAGGGAACGCTCGCGGTCGACCTGGCACGCGCCCCCCTGACGAAGCTGGCGCTCTATGTGCTCTCGCTCGACCCGGAGGCGCGGCGAGCACGGCGGGCCGAGCTGCATGCCGCGCTGGAACAGGCCGCGGCACGCACCCTGCGCCGCGCCTCCGTGCCCCTGGGCCGGGTGGCGGCCGTGCTGGACAACAGCTACTCCGCCTCGGGCTCCACCGAGAAGCGCCGCCGGCCGCTGGGCGTGGCGCTCGCGGCGCACTACCTGTTGTCCGCCTCGGCCCGGGAGTACCGCCCCTTCTGGACGACGCCTCCCGAGGAGCCTGTCCTGGTGAGCGCGCGCGGACAGACCGACCTGTCCACACCGCTGCTCGACGCCCTGGACTGGATGCCGGACCTGGTCGTCGTGGTGTCGGACGGCTATGACAACGATCCGCCCAACGCCGTTGCCGAGGTGACGCGCGTGTTCCGCACGAAGTTGGATCCCGCGCGCCGCACGTCCATCATCCACGCCAACCCCGTGTTCGCCTCGGAGTTCCTCGCGCCCCGGACGCTCGGGGCCCTGGTGCCCACCGTGGGCGTGCGGGACGCGGAGGACCTGCCCACCGTGCTGGGCTTCGCACGCTTCGCGGAAGGCGCCGCGCCCCTGTCGGAACTCGAGGATTACCTCGCCGCCCGCGTGCGGCGGATGCTGGAGGGCACGCCCGGCGCGCGCCTGAACGAGGAGGAGGCCGCATGAACCTGGACGACGTGGAGTTCAAGCGGCTGCTGCCCACGGGCCTGCGGCTGGCACCCTCCCAGGTCTGGGGAACCCTCCGCCTGGTGCCGGTGCTGCGTGACGAGGTGCGCGGCGATCTGCGCTTCAGCCGGCGCGTCTATGACGATGCCCTGTCCGTGGTGAGCGTGAAGGGCCAGCCCCTGTCGGCCCGGAGCACCCACTACCTCTCCTACGTGCCCCACGGACTGGTGATGGACTGGGACGAGCGGAGCGCCGCGGTGACGCTCGGCACGCAGTTGGACACGCCCGAGGGCACGGTGCTCGCCCGGAAAGGGCCGCTCACCGTGCGCCTGCTGCACCGCATGGCGCACCGCGAGGACAAGCGCCGCCTGCGCCTGTTGCCGCTGCACCTCGCCATGGAGGGCTTCCTGGCCCTGCACTTCGGCGGCCCCGAGGTGGCCTGGAGCGAGTACTCCCAGGAGGTGCTGCGCCAGGGGCTGAATCCCCGCTTCGAGAGCTCGGTCACGGGCTGGGCCAACCCGGCCTTCGCCGAGGCGCTGCGCATCTTCGAGCTGCACGAGCGGCAGGTGGGCGTGCTCATCTTCCAGGCGGATCAGCTCCTGTCGATCTCCCTCGTCTCGCACCCGGACGATTACCGGGTGATGCACCGGGCGCTGGTGGAGGACTTCTACGGGGAGCTGATGCTCCAGTACGGCTTCCTCGGACAGGTTCCTCCGCTGGGGCTCGATGTGGACGCGCGCGAGGTGTCCTCCGTGAAGGAGCTGCGGGCCGCCATCACGCGCATGCGCGAGCATTGGGCCGACTTCCAGGGCTTCATGGCGGGCGCGCTCCTGGGCGCGGAGGTCCACGCGCACACCGTCTACACGGCGGGTCCCTTCCGCCTCCAACGGTTCATCACCTCCCTGCAACCCTCCGAGGAGAACCACCTCGGCGAGTTCATCCAGCGCGAGGACGGCACGCTCGAGTACCTCAAGACGTACCGGTTGTCCTCGGCGCAGACGCGGCGCGCGTACCTGCTCAAGCAACTGGCGGGGTGCGACTGGGATCTGGCGCGGACCGCGGCCCACTTGAAGACGACCCGTGACGAGCTGATGGTCCGCCTGGGCAACGCGGGCTTCGGCTACCTGCTCAAGGAACACGTGCTGGCCGCGGCGCTGCGCCGGCAGCGCAAGTGAAAGACGAACGCCCAGCCACCCCTCCGGGGGCCAGGCGTTTTCATGTCCCGGGTGGGGAGGACGTCCCTCACGCCTTGGGCGACTGTTGCTCCGTCTCAGCCGCCTTGGGCGAGGGAGGGACCAGCGCGTCCAGCTTGCTCGAGAGCCGATCCAGCTCACGGTTGAGCGCGTCCACCTGGGACTGGCTCGCCACCCCACCCACCACCTGCACCATCCGGCCGCGCAGCCCGGACAGGCGCTGGCGCACCTCCCCCCCCACCCAGTTCGCCCGCTGGCGCAGGTTCTGGACGGTGGGCAGCTCGCCCAGCTCGTTCACGTTGAGGCGCTGCAGCACCTCGCGGCCCGACTCGCGGCTCCGCGACACCAGCGTGTTGAGCGCCTTCTGGGCCTCTTCCTCGAGCTGGGTGAGCTGCCGCTGGGCCTGCTCCAGGCGGCCCTTCACGAACGTGGCCACCTGGCCCGCCGTCTCGCTCACCACCGTCTCCGCCCGGGCCGCCTCGGTCTTGGCCGCCTCGGCCGCCTGGGCGACCTTCTCGGAGGCCTTCTGGGCCACGGTCTCCACCGTCTCCGCCGCCTTCTCGGCCACCGCCTCGGCCCGCTCCGTCACCTCGGCCACCTTCTCGGCCACCTTGCCCGCCGCCTTCTCGGCCACCGCCTCGGCCCGCTCCGCGACCTCGGCCACCTTCTCGGACGCCTTATGGGCCACGGTCTCCGCCTTGGCCTCCACCGTCTCCGCCTTGGCCTCCACCGTCTCCGTCTTCACGTCCTCGGCCGGGGTCTGGACCGCGTTCTCCTGCGTCGTCGCCTCGTGCTTGTGCTTGTTCTTCGCCATGTGTGTCGGGCCTCCAGGGTGTTACGCCGCCCGAAGAGTTAACGCGTCGCGTTAGCTCCGTCAACCCCTCATGACACACCGCGCAAAAACATGCCCCCGCCGCGACCTGGACGGGCAGGCATGCTAGCGCCACACCTCCCACCCCGTCTGGAGACATCCTCCTTCCCCATGCGACAGCTTCTCCTCACCGGCGCGGGCCTGGCCGTCCTCGCCTCCGCCGCCTGCGCGACGACCGCCCAGAACACCCGAGAGCCCCTTCACCCCGCCCCCTCTATGACGACCGCCTCGACTTCGCTTCCGCTGTTGGCCCCCTGGACTGGACCGTACGGAGGTGTCCCGCCGTTCGACCGCGTCCAGGCCGCGCAGTTCAAGCCCGCCCTCGAGGCGGCGATCGAGGAGTACCGGCGCGAGCTGGCCGCGATCGCCCAGAATCCGGAGGCGCCGACCTTCGAGAACACGCTCGCCGCGTTCGAGGACGCCGGACGGCGCTATGAGGACGTGGGCACGCTCTATGGCATCTGGAGCAGCTCGCTCAACGGGCCGGAGTTCCAACCCATCGAGCGCGAGCTGGCGCCGCGCTTCGCCGCCGTCTCCGACGAGGTCTTCCAGAACGAGAAGCTGTTCCAGCGCATCGAGGCCGTCTACCAGTCGCCCGACAAGGCGAAGCTGACGCCCGAGCAGCAGCGGCTCGTGTGGCACCACTACACGCGCTTCGTGCGCTCGGGGGCGCGGCTGGACGCGGAGGCGAAGAAGCGCCTGGTGGACATCAACCAGCGCCTCGCGTCGCTCTACACGGCCTTCAGCCAGAACGTGCTGGCCGACGAGGAGGGCGACGTGGTGCTGCTCTCCTCGGAGGCGGAGCTGGACGGCCTGCCCGAGTCCGTGCGCGCGGGCGCGGCCGCCGCGGCCGAGGCCCGGGGACTCCAGGGCCAGTGGGCCATCACCAACACCCGCTCGTCCATGGAGCCCTTCCTCACCTACTCGCGCCGCCGGGAGCTGCGCGAGAAGGTGTGGCGCCACTACATCAACCGGGGCGACAACGGCGGGGCGCACGACAACAACGCCCTCATCACGGAGATCCTCCAGTTGCGCGCCGAGCGGGCGAAGCTGCTGGGCTACGCGACGCACGCCCACTGGCGGCTGGAGAACAGCATGGCGCGCACGCCCGAGCAGGCCCTGTCCCTGCTGGAGGCGGTGTGGACGCCCGCCGTGGCGCGCGTGCGCGAGGAAGTGGCCGACATGCAGGCCATCGCGGACCGGGAGGGAGCGAAGCTCACCCTCGAGCCCTGGGACTACCGCTACTACGCGGAGAAGGTCCGCAAGGCGAAGTACGACCTGGACGAGAACGAGGTGAAGCCCTACCTGCAGCTGGAGAAGCTGCGCGAGGGGATGTTCTGGGTGGCCGGTGAGCTGTTCGGCTTCTCGTTCACGCCCATCAACGACGTGCCCGTCTACCACCCCGACGTGCGGGTCTGGCAGGTGAAGGACCGCGCGAGCGGCGAGCACGTGGGGCTGTGGTACTTCGATCCCTACGCGCGCCCGGGAAAGCGCTCCGGCGCGTGGATGAACGCCTACCGCTCGCAGGAGCGGTTCCGGGGCGAGGTCAGCACGATCGTCTCCAACAACGCCAACTTCGTGAAGGGCAAGCCCGGCGAGCCCGTGCTCATCAGCTGGAGCGACGCGGAGACGCTGTTCCACGAGTTCGGCCATGCCCTGCACGGCTTGAGCTCGCGGGTGCAGTACCCCGGGCTGTCGGGGACGGCGGTGGTGCGCGACTACGTGGAGTTCCCCTCACAGCTGCTCGAGCACTGGCTGTCCACGCCCCAGGTGCTCAACACCTACGCCCTGCACGCCCAGACGGGCAAGCCCATCCCCTCCGCGCTCATCGCGAAGATCGAGAAGGCGGCGACCTTCAACCAGGGCTTCGGCACCGTGGAGTACCTGGCGAGCGCGCTCATCGACATGAAGCTGCACCTGGCCGGGGCCCAGCAGATCGATCCGGATGCGTTCGAGCGCGACACGTTGAAGACGCTCGGGATGCCTCGGGAGATCGTCATGCGGCACCGCACGCCCCAGTTCGGCCACGTCTTCGCGGGCGACGGGTACTCGGCGGGCTACTACAGCTACCTGTGGTCGGACACGCTCACGGCCGACGCCTTCGAGGCCTTCACCGAGGCCCAGGGGCCGTATGACCGGAACGTGGCGGAGCGGCTGCGCCAGCATGTCTTCGCGAAGGGCAACACGGTGGACCCCGCCGAGGGCTACCGCGCCTTCCGAGGCAGGGACGCGGGCATCGACGCCCTGATGCGCAAGCGCGGCTTCCCCGTGCCGGTCACGAAGAAGCACTGAGGGCCCTCCTCGCGGCGAGGAACCGGGAGGGATGGGGTCCATCCACTCCCGGCTACCCCTTGAAGACGTGCTCGCGGTGGTATTTCAGGTAGCTGGGATGTGGCCACCACTCGTGACGCTCGGGCCGCCGTAATGGGCGATGAGGCTGGATCAATCCGCCCACCCCGTCTGGCATTCCCTGGCGCGCCACCAGGAGACGGTAGTCATCATCGACGGAGATGAGGCCTCGATCGAACAGCCAGTGCACCGTGCCCGTCAGCGCAAGACCATTGCGCACGGAGTCCGGACCGTGGCTCGCCACCGGCTGGATATGCGCGGCCTGCACCTCGGGACGTCCACCGCCATTGATGAGCCTCAGCCCCGACACCGCACAGGTGTTGTCGTAGGCCTTCCGCACGTGGCGGCGGAAGGCTTCATCCCGGAAGGGGCGCGTGAGGGTGACGAGCGGCCGCTCCGGATAGGTGATGGGCGGCTCCGCGACGCCCACCGGGGTGCGTTCCCAGGGCTGGAGTTCCCGCGTGAAGCCCGCGCGGAGAATGGCCTCGAACTCGGCGTCGCTGATTTCGCGGACCGCCCGGCCAAAAGCTCCCTTGTTCGTGCTGCCGTCCGCCTTCCTCAATCCCCGCTCGTAATAGTGGTCCCCCTCCTTGAAACGCACCGGGCGGTCGAACTCGAGGAAGTCCTCGATATGCGCGTAGTAATGACCTGGCGTGGACTCATCCGGCACCACGCTCCGGACCCTGGCGACGGCGAAGTAGGCCTGACGACCCGTGGTGCTCTTCGGCCCCTGCGTCCGGCGAGGCTCGTAATAGAGGACCCAGTCACCAACGGCGGCCCGCGCCGGACGGAGGTAGGTCTCCGGGAAGTGGTAGCGCACCTCGGGCTGATCGTCGTACGCGGAACTCTCCGAGGTCGTGAAGATCGCCTTCGCCATGGGCCTTTCACCGGGACACGTCCTCGCACCAGGTTAGCGTCACGACCTGGCGGGATGCACGCGGGACCTCCGGCGAAACCGCCCCACTGAGTCCTTCCGTCAGGCCCGACTCCGCCAGCGAACCGCCAGCAGCCCCAGCGTCATGAGGCCGCCCGCGCTCACGACGGCGAGCAAGGGGCCGCGCAGTCTTTCGCCCAGGGCCACCAGCGCGCCACTCGCCCCCCGGACCGTCGCGGCGGCCGTGCGCTCGGCGAGCGTTTCGAGCGCCGTGCCCAGGGCGTTGATCGACGTTTCCGGGCTGGAGGCCAGTTCCTCGCGGATGCCGGCGGCCATGCCCCTGCCCAGTTCCCAGCCCGCGCGGTGGAGTAGTCCTCCGAGCGCGTCCTCGTCCTCCAGCAGCTTCGACCCGATGCCCGCGACGAGTCCCCGCCCCGTCATCGAGGCCACTTCCGAGCCGAGCGGAGCCAACACCCGCATCTCCTCCGCGAACCTCGGGACGGAGGAATGAAGGCGTCCGACCGCCGCGTCCACGATGGACTCGGTGATGGCGTGGGCCCGCTCCCGCGGAGTGCGGATCTCCTCGGCGCGGGAGCGGGCGAAGTCGATGACACCATCCAAGAGGAGATTGAGCCGCTGGACGAAGCCGTGCAGGGGCATCCCTCCGTCCTGCCACTCCCGCTCCAGGACGTCCAACATGCCCTGCATGGCCGAGGCCGCCAGGGCTTGCGTCGCGGCGCCGGGATCCGCCCGTTCCCGCTCGGCTGCTTCATGAACCAACCGACCCAGGACGATCAGCGCATCCTGGATGATGGCGCGCAATTGGCGGTCGAGTTCCGGCATCTCCTCGCGCAGGCCGTCCGCCGCGCCCCGCACCACGCTGCTCGCGGCTTCGTGAGCCACCAGGCGCTCGAGTGACAACGCCAGGTGCCGCAGCGTCTCCACCGGACCCGAGCGCGGCTCATTCGACATCCATGCACCCGCCCTTTCCAGTCATTCGCTCACCATCCAATGGACAGGTCTCTTGGAGACAGTGGATACGGAGGGCAACTGGGACAAGCTCACCCGGGCAACCAGGCTCTGGCTCGCTCGCCAAGCAGCTCTCGACCCGAGGCATCCTCAGTTTCCCCAAGCGCCCGTGGAGGACTCGACCACAAAGGTCGTGCGCTCGTCATGACGTTCCCGGTACCGTGCACACCGGGAAGGCGTCTGTCCACAAACAAGGGATGGGCGTTCCCTTGAACGAAGGGTTCATCACATGCGACTGATCTGGACGGCCATCGCCTCCTCCGCTCTTCTTGGGATAACAGCCTGCAAATCCTTCCCTTTTCCCTGGAAGACCGAACCAGCGCCAGTGGAGGCCCGTCACGAGGAGACCCCCGCCGGTAGCACCGAGGACCCCGCGCGAGTCAGATTGGAATTACAAGACATCCGCTATGATGGATGGTCTCTCCGCGGACGTCTCCTGATCACCCCTGAAGCAGGAAGCATCCGGCTGGACAAACGGCTCATCGAAAGTACCGCGTTGAGCATGAAGTCCGTCACGGATTGCAGTACGGGCCGGCCCGTCGAATTCATGGTGATGGATGTATTCGCGAAGCCTCCCCGAGAAGAGGACGTGCTGCTGCTCAAGCCAGGGTATTGGTACGGGAAAGACATTCGTCTACCGCTGATCGCGGAGGCGCCCGACAGGCAGCGGGGCCCAGCCTGCATCAGAGCGGAGATCGAGTTCCACTCACTTGAAGAGACCCCCACGCTCATCCATGTCCGTGCTGAGATTCCGGTTCAGCCCGAAACGGAAGCGCCCCCGGGAGCGAGCCTAGATTGACGGCTGGGACACCCGCTCAGTGTCCCTATAATGTCCGCCGCCGTTCCTCCCCATGCTGCGTCGGCTCCTCCCCACCCTCCTCGCCCTTGGCTGTGGCCTGCTCGCCCTCTTCTGGGGGCTGTGGAGCCTGCAGCGCATCTTCACCCAGGAGCGCGAGGACGCCCGGGCCCAGTTGCGCACCAGCCAGGACGCGCTCGAGGAGTACGCCACCCAGGCCCTGCGCCTCACGCTCAGTCGGCAACTGGAAGGCAACCTCTCCGCCATCCATGAGGCCATGGGAGATCCGCTCGCGCCCGGCGAGGGCTTCTACCTGCGGTTTCGCGACCAGCAGTTCCTGCCCCGTCTCACCCGCGCCGCCGAGGGCGCGCAAACCCCCGCCCGGCACCACTACCGCGCCCTTGTCCGGGCGCTCGCCACGGGCTCGGCGGAGGCCCCCTGGCGCGAGCGGCTGGCACGGCTGCGCGAGGTGAAGTCCGCGCTCGATCGGCACTCCCCGCTCGCCGAGCCGCTTTCCGAGGAGCTGTTGCGCTACCACGCCGAGCATCCCCTGCCCCTGGAGCAGGAGTTGCCCTTCGTCGTCCTCCTCCTGGAACAGCTCCAGCGCGGCGCGGAGACTCCGGCCCTGGTCCGCGCGCTCTTGCGCGAGGGGCTGCCCGAGGACTTCGGCGGCATCGAGCGCTCCGCGGGCCTCCAGCGGGATCTGCTGCGCGCCCGGGGACGCCTCACCGCGCTCGACTTCGAATTCCTGCGCGTCCATACCGTGCGGGTCAGCATCGCGCTCGGCGAGCCCTACGAGGACTTCATCGCCCGCGCCCGCGAGGCGGACGCCGGCATGCTCGTGCTGCCCGTGGACCTCACCGGCCCCACCCTGATTGGCGAGCGCTGGTACCTGGAACCCCGGGACGAGGTGGTGCGCGGCATCGCGGTGGACCTCGACGCGATCCTGGGAGACCTTTCCCGCGAGTTGCGCGCGAAGGGCCACTTCGGCCAGGACGGGAAGGTGTGGCTCCCAGCCCCGGACGCCGTGCTGCCCCTGGAGTCACTGCGGCTCGGGGTGTCCGTGCCGCAATGGACCCAGGCCGAGACGGCCCTCGATCAGCGCTATGGCTTGAAGACGCTGCTGGTGGGCACCTGCGGCGCGCTGGCGGTGGCCATTGGCGTGATGGCGGTGTTGGCCCAGCGCGGCCGCTACCGCTACATCGAGCTCAAGAGCGATTTCGTGGCCACCGTGTCCCACGAGCTGCGCACGCCCCTGGCCTCCATCCGCCTGCTCGCCGAGACCCTGGAGCGCAAGCTCTCGCGGGCGCCGCCGGAGACGCGCGCCTACCCCGAGCGCATCATCCAGGCGGCCGATGGGCTGAGCTTCCTCGTGGAGAACATCCTGTCCTTCAACCGCATCGACAAGGGGCGCTGGCAACTGCGGCGCAGCCCGGTGAAGTGGGAGGAGTTGGCGGGCATGCTCCGCTCGGACCTGGCGGGCAGCGTCTCGGTGCCCTTCCAGCTCACCTCGGACACGGGCGAGGCCCAGGTCGACGCGGATCCCGCGCTCCTGCGCCTGCTGCTGGCCAACCTCGCGCGCAACGCCTGCGCCTACAACCGCCGCTCCCCCGTGGAGCTGCGCCTGCGCGCCTACCCCTCCACGTCCCCGGGGCAGGGCGTGGTGGTGTTCTTCGAGGACAACGGCATCGGCATCCCCGAGAGCGAGTGGGAGAACGTCTTTCGCGACTTCTACCGCCTGGACGCCCAGGGCACCGAGGTGCATGGCAGTGGCCTTGGACTCGCGCTGTGCCGCAAGATCATGGCCCTGCACGGGGGCCGCATCACCATCGAGAACTCCGGCCCCCAGGGCACCACCTTCTGCCTGATCTTCCCTCCCTCCCCTCCTCCATGAACCCTCCCTCCATCCTCATCGTCGAGGACGACGCGAACCTCCGGCTCGCGCTGGCCGACAACCTGCGCGACGAGGGCTACGAGGTGGCCGTGGCCGCCCACGCCCGCGAGGCCGAGCCCCTGCTGCGCGCTCGCACGTTCGATCTGCTCCTGCTCGACGTCATGCTCCCGGGCGAGGACGGCTACGCCTTCTGCCGGCGGCTGCGCGCCCAGGGCGTGCGCTCCATGGTGATGATGCTGACGGCGCGCTCGCTGGAGGACGACCTCGTGCGGGGTTTCGAGGCGGGCGCCCAGGACTACCTCACCAAGCCCTACCGCTTGCGCGAGCTGCTCGCCCGGGTGGGGGCGCTCGTGCGGCGCACTGGGGGGGAGCCTCCCCAGGTGCTGTCCTTCGCGGGCTTCCACATGGACCTGGCGCGGCGGGCGCTCAGCCGAGCGGATGGCGGGGAGATCGAGCTGACGCGCACGGAGTTCGACCTGCTCGCCTTCCTGCTCAAGCACCGCGATCGCGCCCTCACCCGGGCGGAGATCCTCGACGCGGTGTGGGGCCAGGACGTGGTGGTGGACCCCCGTACGGTGGACAACTTCGTCTCCAACCTGAAGAAGAAGCTCGGCTGGACGAGTGCTTCCGCCTTCACCATCCACACCCTGCGCGGCGTGGGCTACCGCCTGGAGCTGGAGTCCATGACGAAACCATGACGAAGAGATGGACGGCCCGAGGCCACCCGTCCGGCGCGACCCCTTAGGTTGTGAGGTGTCAGCCAGGGAGGGACGTCACGTGTTCCAGTCGGTCATCCATCAGTCGGGAGTGAGCGCCGGTCGCTTCGGCACCGGAGTCTGGGTTTCCTTGTTCCTGCACGCCGGGGTGTTTGGCGCCCTGCTGGGCATGTCCCACCAGGCGGACCCGACCCCGATCAAGGAGCCCGAGATCGTCATCGAGCCGATGCGGCTGCCTCCCAAGGGCAACCCCAACCCGCCCGCCGACAAGGCCCTGGAAGTGGCGCCCAAGCCCAAGCCGAAGCCCAAGCCGAAGGAGTTGGTGCAGCCCAAGAACGTCAAGCCCCTGCCCGCGGTGGAGCCCAAGGCCGTGGAACCCGAGCCCACCGCGGAGCCCGTGGATCCGTCCCTGCCGTACATCCCGGGCAGCCACCCCGAAGGGGATCCCACGGACAAGGCCATCCCCGGCATCCCGTTTATCGCCGGCCTGATCCCCGACAGCGCCCCCGGTGGAACGGGAGAGGACGTGGTGCCGTTCGGCGCGGGCATGACGCCGCCGAGGCTCCTCTCCGCGGGCGTGCCCTTGGAGTACACCGAGCAGGCGCGCCAGGCCCACGTCCAGGGAATGGTGGTCATCCGCTGCACCATCACCCGCGAGGGCTCGGTCGAGAACTGCCGCGTCATCAAGGGCCAGCCCTTCATGGACGAAGCGGTGGTCGCCTCCCTGACGAGCCGCCGCTACGCGCCGCTGACCTTCCAGGGCCGGACCGTCAACGTGAGCTACACCTTCAACGTGAACCTCCGGATGCCTTGAGCGCGCCGCGCGGCCCTCAGCCCCGGGGCCTGCCGTCCCACCGCGCCGGTTGCTCGGGCAGCCGGTAGGAGACATCCAGGCTCTCGCGCCCGGACTCCGCCTGGGCGGGCGGCGCCTCCACGGGAAGCACCGTCACCCCCACGGACAGGGTGCGCTGGTTGCCCGTGTAGTCGGCCGCGCGCAGGTACAGCGCATGGGGGCCAGCCGGGACGGCCGAGGTGTCATGAAGGCCCGTGTAGACCATGGACCCGGGCTGCTGGATCAGCGGCGTCCAGGCACCCGAGATGGAGTCGAGCTGGTATTCCACCCGGCTCACCCCCGAGCCCGTGGGGCCGTCATTCACCTGGACGGAGATCTGCAGATGTCCGGGGGAAAACGTGGCTGGAGAGGCCTCGAGGACCTTGAGCCGCGGCGCCGACGAGTACAGGCCGAGCGCGGCGGCCAACAGATGCGCGCCCACCAGGCACAGGATGCCCACCGAGGGCGCCCAAGTCGTCCATACCGCGGGCCTGACACTCCGGTAAGTGGTGGTTGCCATGCCTGCCCCCCAAAGCCAGAACCGTGCCGACCCCTGGACGATCCATCCTCCCCCCGGGGACGCTTCCTCCCGAGCCTCCCTTTCTTTCGGGAAAACAGAGGGTTGCCCCGTCTCTCCGGGTTGAAGGCGCTTCCCGTCATCCGCCCCTCGGACGTGCCCCTCCCTGAAACCGGGAACTTCTTACAGATCGGCCAGTGGACGCCTGGGAAGAAACTCCTGCGACTTCGGGGCAGGGTCCCTCAGCGCAGGCTCACCGTGACCCGCGTCAGCAGCAGCCAGGAGTCTCGCCGTCCAGGTTCCTCGATGGGCGGTTGATCGTAGCGGAGGAAGTAGCCGGCGGTTCCCACCGCCAGGAAGTCCGTGGCCCACCACCGCACCGCCACGGCGCCTCCGCTCGCGCCTCCCGGCGTGACGTCCGCGGCGCCCAGCCCCAGCGACAACCGCTCCACGCGCCCGGCCACTTCCACCGCGCCACCGCCCCAGCCCCCCTCCGTCGTCGGGGGAGCGCCCTCGGGCCAGAGGCCGTCCCGGCGGTGGCCGCGCACCATCCAGGAGGCTTCCACCGAGGCACCCTGGGCCCGAATGCCCGGAAGGGGCTCTCGCGGAGTGCGGGGGTCTCCATCCGTGTCGCGCGAGCGCCGCTCCCATGCCGCACCGCCCTCGGCCATCACCCGCAGGGGGCCGCTCCAGAGCACCGCGTGCGCCTCGCTCACGAGCCGCCCTCCCGACACGGGCACGGGCCGGTAGAAGAGAAACCCCGTGGCCGTGGTGCCACTGACGCCCGCGCGATCAAAGGCGTCCTCCGCATGGACTCCCCCGCCCAGACGCATGCCCCAGGACGTGCCGCCCAGCAGCGCGTCCACCCGCGCGTCCACCGAGGGCGCGGTGTTGTCGTTGCCCAGCGGGCTCGGCGAGCCATTGCCCAGGCGCAGCCACGCATCCAGCGGCCAGGCCCGCGGCGCCCAGCGCACCTCCAGCCCCAGATCCCGCCGGGGCCACAGCGCGCGCACGGGCAGGGACAGCTCCGGAATGGACAGGGACTCCACGGCGGGCTCCTTCGCCGAGGCGAACAGGGGCGTCTTGCCGTAGCCCAGCCGCAGCCAGACCTCGTCGGTCGGAGTGAAGACGATGAGCGCATCCGTGAGGGCGGGTTTCTCGGCCGCCCACTCCACGGTGCCCACCACGTGAATCCAGGGTCTCGGCCGAGCGCGCACGCCCACGCGGAAGCGGCCCAGGGCGAAGCCCGTCTCACCCTCCACCGCGGCGGACGTCACCCGGTAGTCCAGCTCGCCCACCATCAGCGGCTGGAACCACGGCGCGTCATCGGCGGCGGCGGCACGGCCCGACAGCAGCAACACACCGGACAACAGCAGCGCGCGCGCACTCATTCGGCCGGGATGATTTGGAGGAAGTGGGTGGTGCCGTTGGACGTGTCCCCATCGTGATCCGCGATGAAGAGGCGCCGGTTCTCCGCGTCGTAGGCCAGTCCGTGCGGCTGCTGGAAGCCCGCGGCCAGGACGCGCACCTCGCCCGAGGAGGTGATGCGGAACACCTTGCCCTCGCGGCTGCCGGTGAGCAGCGAGCCGTCCGGCCCCAGCGCGAGCAGATCCGGGCTCGGCAGGGTCGCGTACGTCGTGTACTCCTGGGGCGAGGCCAGGGGCGCGCGGTAGATCTTCCCGGCGAGCTGATCGCTCACGAAGAGCGAGTCCCCCACGGCGAGCACGCCCACGGGCTTCTGCAACGCGCCGATGACTTCCTGCTCCGTGCCGTCCAGGGTGAGCCGCGCCACCGAGCCCACGTTCACGTTGTTCACGCGCACGAAGTAGGTGACGTAGAGCTGGCCATCCTGGGCGAGCGTCAGGCCGATGCGGCGGCGCTCCGGCTTGAGCCCGGGCACGGTGCCGGACGAGCCATCCGGCCGGACGAAGACGACATCGCCCGCGGTGCCTCCGCCGAAGCGCACGACGACGAGCGTCCCATCCGGCATGCGCACCAGGTCTCCCAGGCCCGCGCCATTGGCCGGAGCGGGCGGCAGCTCGGCCACGAGCGACACGCCCCCCGCGTCCGTCCACTGGAGGACGCGGTTGTTCTGATCATCCGCGAGGAAGAGCGTCCTCGAGGCGGCGTCCCAGCGGATGCCATTGGGATCCGCGTCCAGGGGCAGCGCCCGGGGGCCCCGCTCGATGCCCGCGGGCCGATCCGGCTCGAGGGCTCCCGGGGTTTCACAGGCACAGACGAACAGCGCCAGCGCGAGCGCGGCGACACGCATCGGTTGCTCCAACAAAGAGGGTGGAGCGCGGCACTCTATCCATCCTCCGTTGTGCCCTTTGGTTGAAAATTGTAGAAAATGGTGACCGTGGCCCCCTCTCCTCCAACGCCGGATTCCCTGCTCACCACCCAGGAGGTGGCGGCGCTGCTGCGCATCCACCCCAAGCACGTCTACCGGCTGTTGAAGCGGGGCCTGCCCGCGCGTCGAGCCGGGGGAAAATGGCTCTTCCCGCGCGAGGAAGTGCTGCGCTGGGCGGAGCAATCGCCGCGCGCCCGCGCCGAGCCGCCCACCGAGGAATCCGTGCCCGCCCCGCTCCTGGCCGCGAATGGAGACCTCGCGGTGGAAGCGCTCCTGACGGAGCACTCGGCCCAGGGCCATCCGCTCGTGGGCTTCGTGCTCGCGGACCGCACCCGGGCCCTGTCGCTGCTGGAGGCGGGCCAGGTGCTCGCGGCCGGCTGGCATGGCGTGCTTCCTCCCGGACGCCGGGGCCTGGCGCGACTGCACCTCGTGCACCGCGAGGTGGGCCTCGTCGCCGCGCCCGGCCGTCAGCCACCGGCGCTCGAGCGGCTGTCCCGGGTGCGGTTCGCGAGCCGTCCACCCACCGCGGGCGTCCGGCACCACCTGGACGAACTGCTCCACACGGAAGGCCTGGACACCGGGGCCGTCCACCGCCGCGCGACCTTGCACGCCTCGCACCGGGACGTGGCCTGCGCGGTGGCCCGGGGCGAAGCGGACGTGGGCCTCGCGTCCCGGGCCTGGGCCTCGCGGCTCGGGCTGTCGTTCCGCTCGCTCGGACACGAGGACTATGGGCTCGTCATCCCCTCGGCCCGGCTCGGGGATCCCGCCGTGGTGGGGCTGTGTGAAACCGCACAGGGGTCCGCCCTCCGCCGCGCCCTCCGGGGCATTGCCGGCTACGAGCCGGGGGACACCGGCCAGTTGAAACTCCTCTCCGAAGGGAAGAAGTCGCGATGAATCCAATCGTGAAGGGCTCGCTCGTGGCGGGCATCCTGCTCGTCGTGAGCGCGGGTGTCGTGACGGGTCTGCGCGGCGGCGAGGCGGCCGGAGAGACCCCCTCCGCGGAGGCCTCGTCCAGGCCCCGATTGACCATCGCCGCGGCCTCGGACTTGAAGTTCGCGCTGGACGAGTTCTTGAAGGACTTCCGGACGCGCAACCCCGAGGCCGACATCCAGGTCACCTATGGCTCCTCGGGCAACTTCCTCGCGCAGATCTCCCAAGGGGCGCCCTTCGACGTCTTCCTGTCCGCGGACGTGGCCTATCCGCGCAAGCTCGTCGAGCAGGGACTGGTGGACGGAGACGTCTTCCTCTACGGCGTGGGCCGGCTGGTGGTGTGGGTGCCCCGGGACTCGCCCCTGCCCGTGGAGACGCGGGGCCTCCAGGCCGTGAGCGACCCCGCCGCCCGGCGCATCGCCATCGCCAATCCCCAGCACGCCCCCTACGGCCGCGCGGCCGAGGCGGCCTTGAAGAGCCAGGGCCTCTTCGACTCCGTGAAGGATCGGCTGGTGCTGGGGGAGAACATCGCGCAGACCGCCCAGTTCGTGCAGAGCGGCGCCGCGGACGTGGGGCTCATCGCCCTGGCCCTGGCGCTCGCGCCGGCCATGAAGGACGCGGGCCGCTACGTGGAGGTCCCCCTGGACGCCTATCCCCGCATGGAACAAGGAGGCGCGCTGCTGAAGAAGGCGCGGGATCCCGCGCTGGCGCGGCGATTCCGTGACACGCTGCATGGAGAGGAGGGCAAGGCCCTGCTGCGCCGCTACGGCTTCTTCATGCCCGGAGAGTGAACGCGTGGATCACGCCGCGCTGTGGTTGAGCCTGCGCCTGGCGGGCTGGACGACGATCATCCTGCTCGGAGTGGGACTGCCCATCGCGTGGTGGCTGGCCCGCTCCCACTGGCGCTGGAAGTTCCTGGTGGAGGCGCTGGTGGCGCTTCCCCTCGTGTTGCCCCCCACGGTGCTCGGCTTCTACCTGTTGCTCGCGATGGGGCCGAGGGGGCCCCTGGGGCCCGCCTTCGAGGCGCTCGCCGGACACTCGCTGCCCTTCAGCTTCGAGGGCCTGCTGCTGGCGTCGGTGCTCTACAGCCTGCCCTTCGCCGTGCAGCCCTTCACCGCGGCGCTCGCGGGCGTGGATCCGCGCCTCATCGAGGCCTCGTGGTGTCTGGGCGTCTCGCGCGCGCGGACCTTCGTGCGCGTGGTGCTGCCCCTGGCCGCCACGGGCATCCTCTCCGGCATGGTGCTCACGTTCGCGCACACCCTGGGCGAGTTCGGCGTGGTGTTGATGGTGGGCGGCAACCTGGAGGGCCGCACGCGCACGGCCTCCATCGCCATCTATGACTCGGTGCAGGCGCTGGACTACGCGGCGGCGGGCCGCACGTCGCTCGTGCTGCTCGTCGTGTCCTTCGCCGTACTGGCGCTCACCTACGGGGTGCGGCGCGGAGGAGGTGCGCCCTGGGGGCCGCCACGCTCGTAGTCCAGCTCGAGAAGCGCTTTCGCGGCGGTCCCACCATCCAGGCGGAGCTGGAGCTGGAGGCCACGCCGGGCCGGGTGATGGTGCTCTTCGGACCCTCGGGCGCGGGGAAGAGCACGGTGCTGCGCTGCCTCGCGGGGTTGGAGCGGCCCGATCACGGCCGCGTCCTCTTTCACGGAGAGCCCTGGTGCGACACCCGCGCCCGCGTCTTCCTGCCGCCCCAGGCGAGGAGGGTGGGCCTGCTCTTCCAGGACTACGCCCTCTTCCCCCACCTCACCACCGAGCGCAACGTCCAGTACGGCCTGGGCGCCCTGCCCGAGTCCGAGCGGCGCGAGCGCTCGCGCGCCCTCTTCTCGCTCCTGGGACTGGGAGGGCTGGAGCACCGCCTGCCCCGGGAGCTCTCCGGAGGGCAGCAACAGCGGGTGGCCCTGGCACGGGCGCTCGCCATCCGGCCGCGGCTGCTGCTCCTGGACGAGCCCCTGTCGGCACTGGACGCGCCCTCTCGGGAACACCTCCGGGGGGAGCTGCGGCGGCTGCTGCGCGAGCTGGGCATTCCCACCGTGGTGGTGACGCATGATCGACTGGAAGCGCTCGCGCTGGGCGACGATCTGGTGGCCATGGAGGCGGGCCGGGTGTGTCAGGTGGGGCCCGTGGCCGACGTGTTCAACCACCCCGCGGAGCTCTCGGTGGCGAGGATGACGGGCATCGAGACGGTGCTGCCCGGCCGGGTGCTGCGGCGCGAGGGAGGACTGGCCACGGTGCAAGCCGGGCCCCACACGCTCACCGCCCTGGAGCCCACGCCCGGTGGCGACTCCGTCTTCGTCTGCCTGCGCGCGGAGGACGTCACCCTGGGCCCGCCCGAGGCCTCGCCCACGAGCGCGCGCAACCGCCTGCCCTGTACCGTGGTGTCGATCTCCCCCGAGGGCGCCCTCGTCCGCGTGGCGCTCGACGCGGGCTTTCCCCTGGTGGCACGGGTGACGCGTGTGTCCTGCGAGGAACTGGGACTCGCCGAGGGACGGCCCGTCACCGCCACCTTCAAGGCACCCGCCGTGCGGCTCGTGCCCCACGCCTGAGTGTTGACATGAGCGCTACAGACTCCTGCGGGAGAAGGTGCTCAACGCCAGGCAGGCATCGCGCAGATCTCCCAGGCCGAAGTGCTGATCGAATACGCACGCGCCGCGCAGCCGCGCCATGCTCGCACGCAGCCGGGGGTTGCTGAAGACGCTGAAGACGATGATGGGCAGGTGGGGACGGCTCGTGCTCAGCCGCACGAGCGCCGCCAGCCCCGCGTCGTCGAGCATGCGCGCGTTGCAGATGAGGAGCTCCGGCATCCGGTGCTGCCCGAGCAACAGGCGCTCGGCCAGGGGGGCCACTTCCCGCGCGTCCTGCACCACCCCACACCCGAAGCGCTCGCGCTCGAGCATGTCGCGGATGGCCTGGCAGCGCGCCTTCAGACTCTCGATCAACAACACCTGCCCCGGGTAGACCAGGGCCTGCCTCCGAGGCTCTCCCCAGAAGACACCCTGGCCCGCTTGTCCGGACTCTTGCCGCTGGGCCCATACCGCGTTGGCGCTCATGAACTCCCCCATCGTGACGACCCATCACCCGCTGGCCGGGAAACACGGGCCCATCCTCGCTCGCGAACACAGCGAGCGAATCTGGGATGACTAAGCATCCCGGGATAGTCCTACCAGCCTGTGCAGCCGGGAAAGAAGGTGAGAGGGGCGCCACGCCACCCGCCGTGTCGCGCCCGAGACACGGGCGCGAACATGCCCCGGGCGCTCCGTTCATCAATCACCGGGAGCCTCAGCGCGCCGGGAGGGGGGCCATGCTCGCCAGGACGCGCAGGAAGGCCCACCGCTGACGCAACCACCGCACGGGTGCCCACCATGGGTTGCGGCGCCGGCTTCCAGGAAGGCTCCGCGCCAGGGACTCCAGCGCGGGACCCGTTCCCACCAGCACCGCGCGCGGCAACTGGGCGGCGGCCCGCAGGCAGAACAGCTCCTGCGTGGGCGTCGCCAGGGACACCCACACCAGATCGGGCCGGGTCAAGGCGATGCGCTCGATCAGCCGCTCCACCCCCGGACCCTGGCCATCGCCCGGCATGTCTGGCGCGGCCACGCCCACGGCCAGCAGCCCATGGGTGTCGCGCAGCACGCCCGCGGCCCGCTCGGAGAGGTTCGGACGATCCGACACGACGACCACCCGCCAGGCCCGCTCGCGCGCCAGTCCGGCCAGGGGCGGCAACCACTGCGCCCCCGAGCGCGGCTCCACCAGGGGCGAGCCCAACCGCTCCGCGGCCCGTACCAGGGCCGGACTTCCCGCGAGGGACAGCTCCGCCGTGGCGAGCGCCTCGCGCAAGGCCTCCTCGCGCTCGGCCCGCACCACGTGATCCACGTCGGGCAGGATCACCCGCCCGCCCTGCCCGCTCTCGACGAGCCGCGCGACGCGGCCCAACACATCCTCCAGGCGCCCGGAATCCACCGGCACCCGTCCAATGAAGATCCGCCGCGCACTCGTCGGCAGGCTTCGCGCCTCCGACTCCGCCCCGGGAGCCAGGGGCCCCGCCTTGGGCGGCCCCAGCCCCATCACCCCGTTCATCTCCCGCCTCCTCCTGGCGCCCTCGTGGGCGGACACAGTGGTGTCGCGCCTCGGGTTATGCCAGGGGAGTCTGACGCACGAGGGGGACGGGGGCTGACGCCGCTGGATTAGAGATCCGGCGGCGGCCGGACGCCCAGGTGGCAGGCGCGCAGGGCGAGCTGGGTGCGGTTCTCCGCGCCGAGCTTGCGGTAGAGCTGGGTCACGTGCGACTTCACGGTGCGCTCGGCGATCTGCAGGTGGGCGGCGATCTTCAAGTTGTCCGCGCCCCCGGCCACGTACGCGAGCACCTCGCGCTCACGCTGGGTGAGGGTGAGCAGCACGCTCGCCGTGGCGGAGGCCACGGGCGGGTGCTCGAAGTCATTGCGCAGCAGTTGCACCGGGAAGAGCCGCTCGCCGCGCACCAGGGCGTTGACCGCGGTGCTCACCGCGTTGGACGTCAGGCTCTGGCGGAAGAGGTAGCCCGAGGCCCCCTCGTCGAAGCACTGCGAGATGAAGTCCTGGGCATTGGCCGAGGAGAGCACCAGCATGCGCACCTCCAGCCGGCGCTTGCGCGCCTCGCGCAGCAGGTTGAGCCCTTCCATGCCCGAGCAACCCATGCCCGCGTCGCTGGTCGGCTCCACGTCGAGGATGGCCACCTGCGGAGGATCCGTCCCGATGCCATCCAGGAGCGTCCTCACGTCACGCGTCACCCACAGGACGTTGAGGCCTTCTCCCTTGAGGCCCTCGGCCAGGCCCTGCCAGGCCGCCCACGGTCCTTCCAACAAGCCAACGCGCACATCCACTTGATTTGATGCCATGTGAGGGCCCCCCAGCCGTCATGGCGTACTGCCTTTTTTGGAAACAACGAACTGATGTCTGGCGCTGCCCACATCCGGCGATATCGAGATGACGACCGTGCGCGTTGTGTTCGCGAGGATGTTCGACGGGCCAGCCTGCTTCTAACCATGAACCGTTGCGTGTCTGCTCTTCGTGATCCCCCACTTCCGGTATCGGAGGAAGTGCTCCGACACCCAGCACCGGCAATACCCAGGGCACGGCCGACGTTTTCCCACGACTGTCCGAATGTCCATCCCTCGTTTCCCTGTCCAGTGGCGGCGCGGGACCATCTGACGGGGAGTGTGCACGGCCAGACCCAAGCGACCCTGGAGATGTCGGCCAGTGAGCGTCCAAGCGCCTCGGGCGGCCTGTCCCCGCGGAGCGATCCCCTGTTCTCGGGAAATGAGGAGGCACGCCTTCGTGGCCATTCCGGGTAGGCTTCCCGGCACATGAGCACCCCCGCGTCTCCCCGCCTCGACGTCGCCACGCCCGAGCGCGTCTCGCTCTCGCTGCCGGTGGCGGGCATTGGCTACCGGTGTCTGGCGTACCTGGCGGATCTGCTGCTGCTCTTCTTCTTCTGGGTGGTGGCCTACTTCCTCTTCACGCTGCTCGTGAGCGACGTGCTCGGCTTCTTCCAGGAGCTGTCCGGGCTCGCGCGCACGCTGCTGGTGGTGGGGGTGTTCGCCACCCAGTGGGTGTACTGGACGGCGTGTGAAGTGCTCATGGAGGGACAGACGCCCGGCAAGCGCCTGGTGGGCATCCGCGTGGTGCGCGTGGATGGCTCGCCCGTGGGAGTGCTCGAGTGCGCGGTGCGCAACCTGGTGCGCCTGGTGGACGCCCTGCCCTTCTTCTACGCCGTGGGGTGTCTGAGCGTGCTGCTCACGCGCCAACATCGGCGGCTCGGGGACTTCCTGGCCGGCACGCTGCTCGTGCGCGAGGAGCGCATCGACCTGGACAAGTACGCGGCGACGGCGGCCACCCCGGCCGCGCCGCTGCCCCTGCCCGCGTCCGCGCAACGGCTGGCCTCGCGGGACGTGGAACTCGTCCTGTCGTTCCTCGCCCGGGCGCCCTGGCTCGAACCGGCCGCGCGGACCCGGCTGGGAGCGCGGCTGGTGGAGCGCTACGGCGGCCTGGACGAGGCGGATCGCGCCGCGCTGCTCGCCTCGCCCGGCCGCGTCGAGGCCTTCCTGAGAACGTGCGTCCAGGCGGAGCGCTGACGTGGCCGCTTCCCTGCCCGCCTTCGTCGGCCGCCGCCGTCCGGATTGGGATGCCTTGAAGGGACTGCTCGCGCGGCAACGCGCGGGAACGCTGCGCCTGGAGGAACTGCGCACGCTCGACGTGCTCTACCGGCGGGCGGCGGCGGATCTGGCGCACGCGCAGACGTTCCACGCCGGCACCGACGTCCACCGCTTCCTCAACCAGCTGTGCGCCCAGGCCTACGCCGCCATCTACCAGCCGCCCCGCGAGCGGTGGGCCGCCACGCTCGCCTTCTTCCGCCACGAACTGCCGCGCACGCTGCGCGCCAACGGGGCCTTCGTGGCCACGAGCGCGGGCCTCTTCTTCCTGGGCATCCTCCTGGGCGCCGCCGTGGTGCTCCTGGAGCCCCGGGGCGCGGAGCTGCTGGTGCCCAGGAACCTGCGGGAGTACGTCGCCCGTGGGGAGATGTGGACGGATGGCATCCTCTCCGTGGCCCCGCCCAACGCGGTGGCCTCGGCCATCGCCACCAACAACCTCACCGTCACCATCGTCACCTTCGCCTCGGGCCTGTTGCTCGGCCTGGGGACGGTGTTCGTGATGATCAACAACGGCGTGCACCTGGGCTCGGTGGCCGCCCTGTGCGCGCGCGAGGGCATGGGGCCCAAGCTCCTCGACTTCATCGCCGCCCATGGCCCGGTGGAGCTGTCCATCATCGTCATCGCGGGGGGCGCGGGGCTCATGGTGGGCCAGTCGCTCATCGATCCCGGCGAGCTGCCCCGCAGCCAGGCCCTGGTGCTGCGCGGCCGCGAGGCCGTGAAGCTGGTGCTCGGCTGCGCCCCGTTCCTCGCCCTCATCGCCGGGGTGGAGGGCTTCGTGTCCCCCGGGGACTTCTTCCCCACCTGGGTCAAGGCCCTGCTGGGCCTCGCGCTGGGAGTCCTCTTCTGGGGTTACCTGCTGGGGGCCGGCCATCCCACCCCCACCCCTACCCCCACCTCTGGCACCGGAAATCTGCCCCATGTGGATCCGCTGTAGACGGAATTCCTACTTTCGCCCGGCATCCAGTGTCCATTCGCTTTTCTTCCAGGTATGTTCCTCAAGAATTCACGCAGAGACACTTCTTCCTGGGACAACCCTACCGCCCAGATCCTGATCGGCACCTCCCCCGGGGTGCCCCGTTCGTGAGGACAGCAAGGATGAAAGCACTCCGCATCCGATCCCTGGCCGTGCTGTGCCTGCTCGCCGTACCGCTGACAGCCGGCGCCACCGATGTCCGCTTCGAGCAGGGCTCACTCATCATTCCCGAGCAGATGGCCTATCAGAGCCGCTGCGGCGCCGTGGCGTCGTACGGTCTGGTCTACCGGCTGCTGCAGCAGAAGGTGACGATCTACTGGGCGGTGGAGCCCAGCAAGACGAGCCACCACCGCTGCAAGAACAAGTCGGAGGACAAGCGCTACATCGACGGGTGTGACTTCGCGGTGGAGAAGGAGACGGGGCGGCCGGTCTCCCTGTTGAAGAACTCCACGGGCGTCTTCACGGACGACTTCGACACCTTCAGCACCTCGGGCAACCCGAACAGCACGGGCGAGGGCGCCTTCAAGGTGAACAAGGATCAAACCCGCCTGCGCTACATGGGTGGCCCCTTCATCATCGACGCCACCGAGGCGGCCAAGGCGGTGAACCTCATCAAGACCCACGCCGACTTCGCCCTGTTCCGCGGCGCGGAAGGCGGCGCCACCTGCAACCCCGGCACCTACTTCAACGTGCGGGTGCACCGGGCCAACAACGCGTTCGTGGCGCCCATCGCCCGCATCATGAACGAGGTGCCGCCGCCCATCGCGCTGGTGCGTGGCCGCAACACGTCCAACGCGGGCTCGGTGGAAATCCTCCGGGCCTACCTGACCAACGCCGGTCTGAACTTCTCGGGCGCCGAGGGCACCTTCGAGAAGCACGGCAAGATCTTCGACGTGCTGGATCAGGACAACGAGCTCGTCTCCAGCCCCGCCTACCCGAACAGCAAGCTCAACTACGCGCCGGATCCGACCGCGCCGAACAAGACCTACTACAAGGTCATGTGGTCGCCGCACTGGCAGGGTGACACGTCCAACAGCACGAAGAGGGCCAACCTCAAGTCCGCGCTGAAGAACATCGCGCACTTCGTGGACAACGGGAACAGCATCTTCAACGAGTGCGCGTCCATCGAGACCTACGAGAGCAGCTACAAGCCCAACAACTCCGTGCGCGAGCTCTACCAGGACAACGAGCCCACCCGGTTCATGACGGGCGGCAACGCCGTCACCGGTCTGCAGACGCTGGACGCGGGCGAACTCATCAATCCCAACGGCTTCGCGGTGAACGGGCAGGACTGCTCGGACCCGGGCCGCAAGGGGGACTGCTTCTCGTACACCAACTACGGTGACCTGTTCAGCCAGAAGGGCGACTACGAGCTGACGGTCGCGTCGACGAGCACCGTCGAGGCGTTCCGCCCGCGCACGGGCCAGAAGTACAACGAAGGCACCGTGCGGATGATCTCCACCGAGTCGACCAGCTCGGCCAAGCACGGCTGGGATCTCTACGTGTCGCGCCAGAAGGACAACAACAAGCAGAAGGGCAACGTCATCTACCTGGCGGGCCACACCTTCGCGCAACTGGCCGGCGGCAATCGCATCGTGCTCAACACGCTGCTCAACCTCGCCTACAAGCCCGAGTCGCTCGAGACGAGCCGCTCGGAGCCCGTGGCCGACATCACCTACAAGCCCGGCACCACCACCGTGGACAAGGTGCGCGTGCTCGCGGGCACCTACCTGCACACCCCGCCCCAGGCCCTGTTCCCCGAGCGCATCAACTTCCGCACGGAGAAGGCCGCGGACTGGGTCTTCCCCTACATCGAGGGCCGCTTCCGCTCCTACGTGGCGCAGGACATCGAGACGGACCGCCAGGGCTTCGGCAAGAACGCCGAGTGGGAAGCGAGCGTGCTCGTGCCCGCGCCGGGTGATCGCACCGTCTTCACCGTGCTGGGCACCAACCAGGAAGGCCTCAAGCGCGTGCCGTTCACGCTGTCGCAGGTGGTGAACGGCAGCTGCCTGGACGACAAGACGGCGAAGACGGGCAAGATCGCCGGGGTGTGTGATCTGCAGGAGGCCATCGGACTGGATCTCAACTCCTCCGGCACCAGCGTGCTGGATCCGAACAACACCGGGAAGATCGACCCGGCGGTGGCCGCGTCGGTCGTCACCTCGCTCAACCACATGAGCCAGCACTTCCTGCAGCGCGTGCGTGGCTTCTGCGTGGCGCACGAGAAGGATGACGGCACGCCGTACGACGAGATGAGCCCCACGGTGAACCAGTGTGACAACCGCCAGTTCGGCGAGGTGCGCTCGACGCTCGGGGGTCTGGATCACGCGAGCGCCGCGGTGGTCGGAGCCAGCAGGTACATCACGACCCCGCGCATCGAGGTGGCCTACATCGGCGGCCTGGATGGCCAGTTGCACGCCATCTACCTGCGCGGCGACCAGCCGGGCTTCAGCAAGCCCAAGCCCGGCACGGAGCTGTGGGCCTTCATTCCCAAGGGGCAGCTGTCCCGCCTGTCCACCAACAACGCCCGGGTGGATGTCTCCCCGTCCGTTTCCGACGTGTACGCCGACTACGAGGACATCAACGGCGACGGCGTGCTGTCGGGCGATGACGAGCGCTCCACCGGCCGGTTCCGCTGGCGCACGGTGCTCGTCTCCGGTTCCGGCCGGCTGGGCGGCGAGCTCTTCGCGCTGGACGTGACGGATCCCACCAAGCCCCTCGTCCTGTGGGACGTGCTGTCGGCCTCGGACAACTTCGACTCCAGCAAGGTGAGCGAGAACACCTCGCCCAAGTGGCGTGACACCTGGACGGACGGCGCGCCCAACCCGCCGCCCAACTACAACGATCCGACCAAGCCCACCAAGCGCACGGGCCCCTACAACTTCAAGGACCTCGGCGACACGTTGACCGTGAACCTGGTGCCGGTGCGCCGCGGCAACCGTCCGAGCTACCAGGTCGTCGTGGCCACCAACGGCGCGACGTCCGGTGCCCAGCAGTTGCAGGTGTTCGCCCTGGACGCGGGCACGGGCAAGAAGCTCTGGCAGTGGGAGCGCCCCTACGGCGAGAACACCTCCAACTCGGTGCCCGGCGGCACGTCCACCCTGGACGTGGACGGCGATGGCAGCATGGACCGGGTGTACGTGGGTGACATGGAGGGCCGCGTCTGGGAGCTGTCCGCCCACACGGGAGCCAACCTCAACTACTTCACCGCGGGCGGCTCGCCCGTGAGCTACCCGCTGTTCGCCACGCAGAACGCGCTGCATCCGGTGACCACGGTGCCGGCCATCATGCGCCTGCCCTACAGCTTCGACACCGGCAGCGTGTTCGCGCAGCTCGGCGTGGGCAGCAAGGCCGCGGGCAAGCTCGGGCTCGTGTTCGGCACGGCGGGCGTCGACTGGGTCCTCACGAAGACCGATGACAAGGGCAACCCCATCCCCGTCAAGGGCCGCGTGTACGTGGCGGCCTCGCTCCCGGAGGACCTGAACATCCGCGACGTGCTCTCCTACGACAAGATCACCCCCGTGCCCTTCGACCTGCGGGGTCCGCTCGCCGACCGGGGCACCACCAAGGCAGGGTCCGTCACCTTCCAGTCGCTGCAGGAGAACGAGCGCGCCGTGGGCTCGCCGAAGATCGTCGGCAGCAAGATCGTGTTGACCACCGCCTACGGCACCACGGAGGGCGACCCGTTCGCCACCAACATGCAGGGCCGCACCCACGTGCTCGACATGAACACGACGGCCGCGGACACGGTGGTGAGCGAGGCGGGCAAGTCGGCCGCGGGCGCGCTCGTGCTGCCCGACGGATCCCTCATCACCCAGACCATGGTGGGCATCCAGCGCACCGAGCCGAACACCGTCACCGTGCCCGAGGCGGGTGTGGCGGGCAAGCGCACCCCGGTGCGCATCGGCTCCTGGCTGGATCTGGGCCGGGCCCTCGCGGAGTAACCAGGCATGCGCAGGCGGACTTCTCCCCGTGGTTTGACGCTCGTCGAGGTGATGGTGGCCATGTCGCTGGTCGCCGTGGCCACCCTCGCCCTCGTGTCCGCCAACACCATCGCCGCCCGCTACTCCAGCCGCTCCTACCGTCACCACGTGGCGATGCGGCTGGCGCAGCAGCGGCTGGATGTCTTGATGATGGGCGAGCAGAAGCAGAAGCTGCGCCCGGCGGCGGCCGTGGGGGAAGATCCGGTGCCGGACGGCACGCCCCTGGACTGCCAGGAGACCGGGGCGCCCGCGGAGCTGTGCAGTGGGGCCCAGCCCGCGCTGCTAGGCTGGGTGGATATCTACGGTCGCCCGTGCAGGCGCACGGGGACGCCCGATGATGGCTACCACTCCACCTGTCAGTACCGCCGTTATGTGCACTTCGAGAGAACCCCCAGTGCCGGCTCCGCGGGGGATGTGTGGCGCATCTCCGTCGCGGTCAGTCATGCGTCGGACGGCGAGTGTGGCAACACCGAGGAAGGTGATTCTCAATGCGTCGTCACCAGTGCCGTCCTGACCCGCTAACGCCCGCCCGGAGGCGGCGCTCGGCACGCGGCCTGACCCTGGTGGAATTGATGATGAGCGCCGCGCTCGGCATCCTCCTGCTCACGGCCGCCGTCGCCGTGCTGCTGGCGGCGGGCCGCATGCGGCGCAATCAGCAGTTGTTGTCGGACGCCAACGACGAGGCCCGCGCCGCCCTGCGCGTGGTGTCTCGCGCCCTGGCCGCCACCGGCGTGGGCGGCAGCGTCTACGCCTACCTGGATGATGTCGGCAACAAGCAGCAGCGGGCCGCGCTCATCTTCACCAACGGCGCCGCGCCGCTCAGCGCACCGGATATGCCGCAGGCGCCCGACACGATCACGCTCCTGCGCTACGCCGCGGACCGGCGCAGTGAGTTGGTGGAGAACCTGGTGGGTCCCCTGCTCCGCCTGACGCCGGATCCCCGCCTGTCGACGACTCCTGGCGTGATTCCCGACATCTTCCAGGCGGGCGAGAGCGCGCTCGTCACCAACTTCCAGCGCGCCATGCTCCTGCCGGTCTCGAAGCACGAACTCAACGGCCCCGCGCGGACCGTCGACGTGGAGACCGGCCTGGTCAACCCCGTGCTCCTGCAGGACGCGCAGATTCCCATCGAGCCTGGCTCCAGCGTGTTCCCGGTCCAGGTCGTGCGCTACCGGGTGCTGCACGTGCCCGCCGCAGGCAATCAGCCAGAGCGCGGTGATCTGGTCATGGAGACGTTGAACCCCCGTACGCTCGCGGTGCTCGATCAGTCGGTGCTGGCGCGCGACGTCGAGGACTTCCAGGTGCAGTGGGCCTACGATCGCAACGACGATGGCGTGGCCGACGGAGGCTACAGCGATGACGGACCCACGGGCACCGCCATCGATCCGGGGCTCACCTTCGCCCGCGTCAGCATCTCGGCCCGCACGAGCGCTCAGCTCGTGAGCGACAAGGGCCCCTTCGAGGCCAAGGGTGAGATGACCCCCTTCGAGCGGGGACTCGACCTGGGAGGCGCCGAGCAGCCGCCGCCCAGTGGATACCGCCGCCGGGTGCTCAGTACCGTGGTCCTGCTCAAGAACCTCGCCGCCCCGCGCATCTGAGGATTGGAGATCGCGACATGAAGTCTCGAGCCCCTCGTGGTTCAACCCTGTTGACGGCCATGGGCATCACCGTGGTCCTGGCGCTCATCATCTTCGGCGTCCTCACCTATACGGGCTCGGAGCAGGAGCGCAGCGGCCGCTCCGTGCGCGACATCGACGCGCAGACGTGCGCCGAGTCCGCCGCGCACTGGGGCCGCAAGTACTACGGAGACAACTTCGTCCGTTGGAACGAGATGCTGGGGCCCAACTCCGGCTACAGCAACCCCGCGGAGACGAACCGGGACAACTGGGGCCCGGGCTCCTTCGGGCGCCTCGACGGACAGGAGGTCACCATCGACCGCCCCGCGGACTTCCGCGTCACCATCCGGGACAACGCGGACGAGGCCGTGGGCGCGGCTCCCAATCCCCAGGAGGACAACGATCTGCAGATCATCCTCCGGGCCGAGTGCCTCGTTCCCCGGCTCGCGCTGCGCACCACGGACCTGGTGGAAGCGCCCCGCGAGGTGAGCAACGACCCCTACGCCTGGCACGGCCAGGTCCTCTCCGAGACGAGCCAGACCCGGCGCAACAAGGTCGTGGAGGTGGTGCTCATCCACGTCCCCCTGGATGGCTACAAGGGACAGCGCGGCGGCGGAGCCAGCGGCGACCAGAACGTCACCCAGTAGGCCCCGCCCGAGCCGCGCATCGCCTACCGGCCGCGCGCCGGCAACACCGAGGCGCGCACGGGGGCCCGCACGGGCTGGCGCACCTCGGCCCGCTCACGGTGGCGGAGGATCTTCTCGTACGCCAGGTTCAGCTCGCGCATCTGGGCCTCCGAGCCGCCCCGGTCCGGGTGCCGCTCGAGCGCCAGCTCACGGAAGCGCGCCCGCACCACCTCGACGGAGTCCCGCGGCGACACGCCCAGCACCTGGTGCGGATCCTGCTCGTCCAGCGCCGCCATCCACGCCTCGAGCTTGCCCTTGGCCGCCAGGAAGCGCGCGTCCGCCTCCGTCTTCTCCTTCACCGGGTGGGTGCGCATCTTCGCGTCCGCCCGGAAGACCTCGGTGTAGGTACTCGACACCCAGCGGTGGCACGAGCCGCAGCGGAAGTACTTGATGCGAGGCCCCGCGTGGCCGGCCATCCGCACCCCACAATGGGTGCATTCGACCTCCACGTTCTCCAGGGTCCGCCAGTTCCAGCTCGTCGCAACCGCCGCGCTCATGGGTGTGCCCACCTCGTCCGTTCAGGCGCTACATGTCCGTAGCGGGCGGCAAGGTCGCATGTTCGGATCCCCTGTCAACAAATGAGCGCGCGAAAGGACTGGAAAACTCCACCCACACGGCGCGTGCCGGGGCGTGGGGTTTCACGCTAGAACCCGGCGGATGCTCGAACGGACCATCGCCTTCCTCGGCGCCGGCAACATGGCCGAGGCGCTCATCAAGGGCCTGTTGCGCGCCGGCACCGCCCGGCCCGAGGCGCTCATCGCCACCGGCCGCCGCGACGATCGCCTGGACACCCTGCGGCGCACCTATGGGGTGCGCACCACCCTGGACAACCTGGCCGCGGTGCGCGAGGCGGACGTGGTGGTGCTCTCCGTGAAGCCCCAGGCACTGGACAAGGTGCTCGTGCAGGTGGCGCCGGCGGTGGATGCGAACAAGCTCTTCATTTCCGTGGCCGCGGGCGTGCCCATCTCCGCCATGGAGCGCCGGCTCGGCGGGGGCACGCGCATCATCCGCACCATGCCCAATACGCCCTCGCTCGTGGGCGCGGGGGCGTGCGCGCTGTCTCCCGGGGAGCACGCGAGCGAGGAGGACTTGTCGGTGGCCAGCCGCGTCTTCCAGTCCGTGGGCACCACCACCGTGGTGGACGAGAACCTGCTCGACGCCGTCACCGGCCTGTCCGGCAGCGGCCCCGCGTACATCTTCCTCATCATCGAGGCGTTGTCGGACGCGGGCGTGAAGGTGGGCCTGCCGCGCTACACCGCGCTCAAGCTGGCCGCGCAGACGGTGCTCGGCAGCGCGCAGCTGCTCATCGAGACGAACGCGCACCCGGGCCAGCTCAAGGATCAGGTGACGAGCCCCGGGGGCACGGCGATCGCCGGCCTGCATACCCTGGAGGCGGGCGGGCTGCGCACCACCCTCATCAACGCCGTGGAGGCGGCCACGCGCCGGGCGAGGGAGTTGGGGGAGCAGTTCCTGGAGAAGTCCCAGGGCTGACCTATACTCGGGGATCATGAAGATCACCCCTCTCGACATCCGCCAGAAGCGCTTCGAAGCGGCCCTGCGCGGCTACTCCAAGGGCGAGGTGGACGCCTTCCTCGAGCTGCTGTCCAGCGAGTTCGAGGAGGTGGTCAAGGAGAACATCGCCCTCAAGGAGGAGCTCAAGCGCACCCAGCTCAAGCTGGAGCAGCACGTGGAGCGCGAGCGCACCCTGCAGGAGACGATGGTCACCGCGCAGCGCATCAGCGAGGACATGAAGGTCGCCGCCAAGAAGGAGGCGGAGATCATCCTCGCGGACGCCGAGCACCAGGCGGAGAAGATCGTCCACGGCGCGCACCAGCGGCTGGTGCAGGTGGTGGAGGACATCAACGAGCTCAAGCGCCAGCGCGCCCAGTTCGAGTCGCAGGTGAAGTCCGTGGTGGACGCGCACCACAAGCTGCTGGAGACGTTCAGCGGGCGCACCTTCGCCGACAAGGATTACGCCCGGGTGGAGGACAACGTGGCCTACCTCTCGCAGAAGAAGGCGCAGAACGCCGAGTAACCAGGCGCTGACGCTTCGCGTCGCGAACAGTGCGGGGCGCGAGGGCTTGGCGCGGCATGGGCCCTGGCTGCTATGTCTCATCCTCACGTGAGGCCGCCCATGCGCCACCTGCTCCTGTTCCTGCTGTTGTTGTTGTCGCCCCGGGTCGGGGCACAGGAAGGCATGAGTCCGCCCCAGGTGCCGGGCCACGCCAATGGCGGTGTGGAGCCCGCCCTGGTGCCCACCCCCATTCCCGCGCTGGTCTCCGGTACGGTGGAGACGCCGCGCTTCCGCATCCTCTACTCCACCCGCGCCGAAGGGGCCGCGCGCCAGCTCGCCACCCATATCGAGTCCGTGCGCGACGCCTTCGTGAGCGTGCTCGGCCGAGACTGGCCCGGCACGACGGAAATCCGCATGGGCGTGGGCCGCGCGGAGTTCGAGGGGATGGCGCTGCCCGGCGGCGAGCCTCCGGGCTGGGCCGTGGCCCTCGCCTACCCCACCCACCGCATCGTCCTGCTCGACGCGCTGACGCTCGCGGGTCCCGAGGGCCAGGTGACGCTGCGGCATGAGCTGGCGCACGTGGCGCTCGGGCAGCTCGCGCCCCACTGGCCCCGCTGGTTCCAGGAAGGGCTCGCGCAGAACCTGACGGGAGAGAACCTCTCCATGACGCACTACGCGGCGCTCTTCAGCGCCGTGGCCCAGGAGAAGGTCTTCCGCTTCGAGCACCTGGCCGAGGAGTGGCCGGATCTCCCCTCGGACGTGGAACTGGCCTATGCGCAGAGCGCCGCCTTCGTGGGCTGGCTCGCGGCGCGCCAGGGCCCCGAGGGCATGGGCCGGCTCGTGGACGAGGTGGCCACGGGCCAGCCCTTCGAGCAGGCCTTCGGCAAGGCCTTCCATTCTTCCCTGTGGGTGGAGGAACAGGCGTGGCGCGAGGGACTGGCGGCGCGCTACGGCTGGCTCCCCCTGACGACGAGCACGTCGCTGCTGTGGCTGCTCATCATCGCCCTGGGCGCCGCGGCGTACCTGCGCATGCGCTCGCTCAAGGAGCAGCGGCTGGCCGAGATGGACGCGCGCGAGGCCGCCGAGGAGGCCGCGATGCGCGAGGAGCTCGAGGCCGAACTCGCCCTGCAACGCCAGGCCCTGGAGCTGCCCACGGACGTCGTCACGCTCGAGCCGAGACAGGAATCCGAGGGCTCCGACACCCCCGAGGGCAACGCCGTGGGCTGGCGCGAGACGCCTACCTCGGATGTAGAGGAAGACGCGGAGCGCACACCGCGCCCCGTCAAACCCACCCTGCACTGAGGATTCTCTCCGCTCCCCGCCAAATTTCATCGTCTCCCGCGCAAAATCTACAGCGTCCAGGCGGGGAGGCACCCGGCCCGTCGCGCCAACCCACCGGATTCACTGTCCTCGCGTTTTGGAAGGGCGTTGGCAGGTGGCTTGCTTCACCCCGAGGCACAAGCGCGGAGGGAGGCGAGATGGCGGAGCAGGCACGGCGACGGGCAGGGGTGGCGCGGGTTTTCGTGGGGCAACCCGAGCGGCTCGCCGCGGCATGGCGCCGGTCCCGCTTCGCGGAGGCTCGCAAGGAAGGCGCACCTCCCCGCAACCAACTGGATCAGCTGGTGGAGCCCTTCATCCGGGAGATTGGCCGCAGCCTGGAGGGCACGGAAGGCAGTGCGTGGAGCCGCACGCGCGCCGTGCTCCGGCTGTCGCCCCAGCGGGGCACGCGGGCCCTGACGGACGAGTTCGCCGCCCTGCGCCGCTGCCTCCTGGACGCGGTGGAAACGCTCGGCGGGGGTGACTCGGAGCGGGCGGTGGTGAACAACGCGGTGGACGAGGCGGCCATCTCCTCGACGGATCTCCTCGAGCACCTGGGCAATCCCTTCGCGCCCAAGCCCCGGGTGCCCTTCGCGGGCCTGGTGGTGATGAGTTTCGAGAAGCCGGCGACAGCGCGCGAGAAGTCCATCACCGGGGACGCGCAGGCGGCCGCGCACTGAGACTCGAGTTGAAAGGTGTGTCGACCCGTCCGGAGTGATGCCTCTCTGTCCAGGGAGGCGTCCGGGGCCGGCGGTTGAAGGGGGCGTGCTGACGGGCCCTGTCGGGCCCGAGGCGCGAAACGGGGTGTGCTCCCCTACGGGGGTGGGGTGAGCGCACACGGACATGGCCGCTGAAAGCCGCGGGGATGGGGGTCTCCGCGAGCCTTCTGACGGCCGGACGGGTCGACGTTGTTTTCCGGGCGGGCGCGTGCGTTCAGTGCGCGTCCGCCCACGTGTTTCCGGCCCCCACCTCGACCTTGAGGGGAATCTTCAAGCTCATCACCGCGCTCATGCACCGGCGCGACAGTTCCTTCACGGCCTCCACCTCGTCGTCGGGCGCCTCGAAGAGCAATTCGTCGTGCACCTGCAGGAGCATCCGCGTGCGCAGCCCTCGCCGCCGCAGCTCCTCGTCCACGTCCAGCATCGCCTTCTTCATCAGGTCCGCCGCCGTGCCCTGGATGGGCATGTTGATGGCGGCGCGCTCGGCGCCCTGCACCACCTGGCGGTTCTTCGCGCTCAGGTCTCCCATGGGACGGCGCCGGCCGAAGAGCGTTTCCACGTAGCCCTTCTCGCGCGCCACCTTCACCGTCTCGTCCAGGTAGCGCTTGATGCCCGCGTAGCGCGTGAAGTAGCGCTCGATGATGTCGCGCGCCTCCTCCTCGGGGATGTTGAGGCGCGTGGACAGGCCGTAGGGCGACAGGCCGTAGGCGATGCCGAAGTTGACCATCTTGGCCACGCGGCGCTGATCCCTCGTCACCTGCTCTTGCGTCACGCCGAAGATCTCCGCCGCGGTGCGGCTGTGGATGTCCTCGTCCCGGGCGAAGGCGTCGAGCAACACCTCGTCCCCGGCGATGTGCGCGAGCAGCCGCAGCTCGATCTGACTGTAGTCCGCGGAGACGAGCTGGTGGCCCTCCTCGGCGATGAAGGCCCGGCGGATCTCCATGCCCAGCTCGGTGCGGATGGGGATGTTCTGCAGGTTGGGGTCCGACGAGGACAGACGGCCCGTGGCCGTGGCCGCCTGGTGGAAGGTGGTGTGCAGGCGCCCATCCTTCGTCACCAGGTCCGGCAGCGTGTCCAGGTAGGTGCTCTTGAGCTTGGACAACGAGCGGTACTCGATGATGGCGCGGGGCAGCGCGTGTTGCTCGGCGAGCTTCTCCAGCACCTCCTGGTCCGTGGAGGGGCCCGTCTTGCCGCGCTTGAGCACGGGCAGCTCCAGCTTCTTGTAGAGCACCTCGGCGAGCTGCGGGTTGGAGCCCACGTTGAACTCGGTGCCCGCCAGCTGGTGGATCTCCTTCACCTTCGCCTCGCAGTCGGCGCCCACCTGTTCGGAGATCCGCCGCAGCGCCTTCACGTCCACCTTCACGCCCCGCGACTCCATGCGCGCGAGCAGGGGCACGAGCGGCAGCTCCAGCTCGCGCGCCAGCTTCGCGAGCCCCAGCGGCTCCAGCTCCTCCCAGAGTCCGGGGGCGATCCGCCGCGCCACGTCCGCGCGGACGGCGTACGCCACCGCCACCTCCGCGGGGGAGAACTCCTTCAACGGACGGGGCTTGCGCCCTCCGGTGGAGGGCAGCGCGGGCAGGTCCACCTGGAGCCGTTCCCGGGCGAGGAAATCCAGGGAGTGGTCGCGCCTGGAGGCATCCAGCAGGTAGCTCAGCAGCTCGACGTCGTCCTCCCCTCCCCTCAGCTCGATGCCCTCGCGGGAGAGCAGCAGCCACAGGGCCTTGAGATCATGCCCGCCCTTCTTCACGTGCGCGTCCTCCAGCACGCCCTGGAGCACCCGCTTGAAGTCCGCGAGCCGCACCTGCTCCACCCCCAGGCCCTCATGACGCAGGGGCACGTAGCGCGTGGTGCCATCCCCGAGCGCCACGCCGAGCCCCACCAGGGACGCGGCCACCGGCTGTCCTTCGTACGCGGGCAGCAGCGTCACCCGCCCCGCCTCCCGCACCCGCGTGGCCAGGGACTCGAGCGCTTCCCGCGTGGTGACGATCTCGGTCTCCGCCGTGAGCTTCGTGGGCTCGCGGGCGGGCAGTTCCTTGAGCAGCGCGGAGAACTCCAGCTCGGTGAAGAGCTGGCGCAGCGGGGCCTCGTGCAGGGGCTGGCGCTGGAGCGACGCGATGGACACGTCCAGCGGGAGGTCCGTGCGGAACGTCACCAGGTCGCGCGCGCGCAACAAGCTCTCGCGGTGCTCCTCGAGCGCGGCGCGCATCTTGGGCTTCTTCACCTCGGGCAGCCGCTCGAGCAGCGCGTCCACGCCTCCGAACTGGGTCAACAGCTCCACGGCGCTCTTGGGGCCGATGCCCGGCACCTTGGGCACGTTGTCGACGGCATCGCCAATGAGCGCCAGGTAGTCGCGCATCTGCGCGGGCTCGATGCCCAGCCGCTCCTTCACCTCGGCGGGGGTCGTGTAGCGCTCGTTCGCCGGATCGTACAGGTGCACCTTCTCATCGACGATCTGCACGAAGTCCTTGTCGCCGGTGACGACGAGGACGGAGAACCCCTCGGCGGTGGCGCGCCGGGCGAGGGTGCCAATGACGTCGTCCGCCTCCCAGCCGGCCACCTCCAGGATGGGCAGGGCCAGCCCCTCCACCACCTTGCGGATGTAGGGGAACTGCTGGACGAGATCCTCGGGCGTCTCCTTGCGGTGGGCCTTGTAGTTGGGATCGATCTTCTGGCGCTCGGCGCGGCTCTCCTTGTCGAAGGCGAGCGCCACGTGGGAGGGAGCGAGCTCCTTGAGCGCCTTGAGCACCTGCCGGGTGAAGCCCAGGGTGGCATTGGTGGGCACCCCCTGACGGGTCGTCAGGGGGGGGATGGCATGGTAGGCGCGGAAGATGAAGCTGGAGGCGTCGATCAGGACGAGGCGGGGCGCGTCACTCGGAGGACTCGGGACCATGGCCCGGCCTTAGCCGAGCCCGCCGCCCGCTGTCCACGCCGTCAGCGGCGAGCCGTTCAGCAGCCGTTCTCCTTCTTCCAGGCGGAGATCATCTCCGCCACGCCGTCACCCGGCACGGCGAGGTCCATGACGTTGTCCACCTCCGAGCACGTCTGGGCCTCCTTGAAGGCCTGCAGGGCCTGCGTGGAGCACCGGCCCACGTCCTGGTTGAGGTCCGTGTTGCCCGCGTAGAAGCCAAAGCCCAGCTTCCACACGAGGCACGCGCGGCGCGCGTTGCCGCGATCCGACCAGTACTTGCCCCGGATGATGGACTTGGCGGCCATGTCCTGCTGGATGTTGCGCCGGTAGAAGGACGGCCGCGAGTCGAACAGGGTGTCCATCAACTGCTTGTCCACCTCCAGCGCCTCCCGGAAGGACTCGGCCGCCTTCTCCACGTCCTCGCTCTGCAGATAGCCCTGGCCGACCTTGAAGAGCTGGTCCACGTTGCTCACCGACTTGAGGAGCTTGTCCGTGTCGGCGTGGTACTGGGCCATCTCGTAGTTGTTGCGCAGGCGCTGCAGCATGGTGATGGCCTCGTTGCCGCGTCCCCCCCAGTAGTCGAGCATCGCCTCGACCATGAACTTGTGGGGGTAGCGCTGCTTGAAGGTGTCCTCCACGAGCGTCTTGGGATTGGGGCCCGTGCTGTCCGCCATGAAGATGTCCGACACGGGGCAGTGCCAGGGCTCGGCGTTGGGAGTCACCTTCTGCCGGGCGGTGAGGAAGTCGATGTACATCTTGTCCTTCGGCCGCCACTCGGTGCGCCCCAGACGCCTGCGCGAGTCGAGGACGAGGGTGAAGCCGAGGGGCGGCTCCAGCTCCTCGCGGTCCATCTTCTGGCAGGCGAAGCTCATGTAGCGCTCGCACTTGGGCACCGCGGCGCGGAACTCGTTGTCGCGGATGTAGCGCTTGCAGTCATCCCCGGTGCGCTTCATCACCAACTGCACCGCCTCCAGCACCTTGGGCTTGGCGCGGCGGAAGTAGAGGCTCTCCTTGGGAATCTTCTGGAAGGCATCCAGCGCCTCTTCCTCCTTGAGGCGCTGCATGGCCTTGGTGCCCGCGGAGAAGTAGCCCGCGGCCTCCTTCTCCGTCTTGATGCGGCGCATCAGGGTGTTGGCCTCGGCGTGGATGGGATCGAGATCCAGCGCCTTGGAGCAGGCGGTCTCGGCCTTGGCCCAATCGGGCTCGCTGCCCATTTCCGAGGAGGAGTAGGAGCGGCACTCGCTCATGAGCTCCTGCAACTGCTCGGCCTGGCTCCGCACGGGGGCGGCCACGGGACCGGACGCCTTGCGGTCGTCGCCGCCCGAGACGCTCTTGGCGATTCCCGCCAGGAGCAACACGCCCACCACGCTGGCGGCCACGATGAGCAGCCGCTTGCGCGAACCCGCGCCAGGAGCCGCGTCGGCCATGTCACTGCCCGGCTTGAGCGCGGCGGTGCGTCCCTGAAGCGTGGGCAGCGTGGTGCTCGTTCCCTCGAGCACCACCTCCACCATGCCGAAGGTGATGACGTCCCCGGGCACCAGGGGCTCCGGCTCGGTGCCCAGGGGCTCTCCATTGAGGAACGTGCCGTTGGCGCTGCCCAGGTCCCGCACCGTGGGACCCTTGGGCGTGTCCTCTACCTCGGCGTGCCGGCGGCTGACCGAGTCGTCGTCGAGCACCACCGCCGCGGGCGCCTGACGGCCCACCAGGAGCTTGCCCGTGAGCGGGTACTTCTTGTTCGCCCAGGGGCCGGTGAGACCCTTGAGGAACAGTCCTGGCTCTTCCTCGCCCGGAGCGGCGCCCGCCGGAGCCGGACGTTTGGCCAGCGCCGAGGGAGGACGCTTGCCGCCCGCCGCGGGTGCGGCGCGGGTGGCCGCGGGCCGGCCGCTGCCCAGGGCCTCGCCCTCCGCGGGCTTCACGCTCTTGCGCGCGCCGGTGGGCCGGGACGCGGGCCCCTTGAGCCGCAGGGCGTAGTCGCCCATGAGCACCTGGGATTTGGCCGTGAGCACCGTGGGGCCGGTGATGCGCTGGCCATCCACGAAGGTGCCGTTGGCGCTGCCCACGTCCTCCACCATCACCGTGGAGCCCTCGAGGAAGAAGCGCGCGTGGCGGCGCGACACACCTCCCTCGGCGAGGGTCAAGTCGTTGGTGCCCGCCTGACGGCCGATCTTCAGCTCACCGGAAAGCTCGTGTTCGCTCTCGTTGCCGTCGGGATGACGGATGACCAGGGTTGGCATGACGGGGTCAGTCCTCGCGGAAGATGCTCATGTTGACGGGGATGCCCTTGCGCTGCAGGTCATCGTAGAACTTCGGCACGAAGCCGCTGGCCACGTACCGTCCGCGAACCTTGCCATCGTCCGTGAAGCCTTCCTGCTTGTAATAGAAGATGTCCTGGAGGGTGACGATGTCCACCTCCATGCCGGCCACCTCCGTGATGAAGCAGATCTTGCGCGTGCCGTCGGAGAAGCGCGTCTGCTGCACGATGATGTGAACGGCGCTGGCGATCTGCTCGCGGATGGCCTTCACCGGCAGCTCCATGCCGCTCATGAGCACCATGGTCTCCAACCGGGCGATGGCGTCACGCGGCGTGTTCGCGTGCAGCGTGGTGAGCGAGCCGTCGTGGCCCGTGTTCATCGCCTGGAGCATGTCCAGCGTCTCGCCCGCGCGGCACTCTCCCACCACGATGCGGTCGGGCCGCATGCGCAGGCAGTTCTTCACCAGATCGCGGATGGTGATGGCGCCCTTGCCTTCCAGGTTGGGCGGGCGGCTTTCCAGCTGCACCCAGTGATCCTGCGGCAGCTGCAGCTCGGCGGCGTCCTCCACCGTGACGATGCGCTCGTCCTCCGGGATGAAGGAGCTGATGATGTTGAGCGTCGTCGTCTTGCCCGAGCCCGTGCCGCCCGAGATGACGATGTTCTTGCGCGCCTTGACGCACATCTCCAGGAACTCGGCCATCTGCGCCGTGACGGTCTTGAACTTGATGAGATCCTGGATCTTCAGCGAGTCCTTCTTGAACTTGCGGATGGTGATGCAGGGGCCCTTGAGCGCGAGCGGCGGGATGATGGCGTTCACGCGGCTGCCGTCCTTGAGGCGCGCGTCCACCAGGGGGCTGGACTCGTCGATGCGCCGGCCGATGGGCGCCACGATGCGCTCGATGACGCCGAGCACCGCCTGGTTCGAGCTGAACGTCTTCTCCGACAGCACGAGCTTGCCCTTGCGCTCGATGTAGATCTGGTTGGCGTTGTTCACCATGATCTCGCTGATCTCATCCGACGCGAGGAACGCCTCGAGCGGCCCCAGGCCCAGCGCCTCGTTGATGACGTCGGTGAGCAGCTCCTCGCGGTCCACCTCGGGCGGCAGCTCTCCGTCCGCCTCCATCTGGTCGATGATGTCGCGGATGGCCTTCTCGGTGCGCCGCCACAACTCCTCGTCGCCCAGCCGGTCCATGTCCATGCGGCGCAGGTCGAGGTACTCGATGAGCCGGTCGTGGATTTCCTTCTGGAGCCGGGTGTAGGCCTCCTGGCGGGGATCCTGCCGCTTCTTGTTCTTGGCCAGCGCCGAGGCCAGCGAGGCCGGCATGCGCGCGTTGGCGGCGGGAGCCGGGGGAGGAGGCTCCTCCTCGTAGGGCTCCTCGTCCTCGTACGGCTCCTCGTCGTAGAACTCTTCCTCGGGCGCCGCCGTGCGCGTGTGCTGGACCTCGGACTCCTCGAGGGGCTCCACGTTGATGATGTAGTCGCCGATGAAGATCTGATCCGTCGGCTTGATGACCTGCGGCCCGGCGATCTTCTTGCCGTTGACGAAGGTGCCGTTCGTGGACTTCATGTCCACGACGATCACCTTGCCGTCCTTGGAGACGATCTTCGAGTGGAACTTGGAGACATTCCCCTTGGCCAGGCGGATGTCGTTGCCGTCCAAGCGTCCGATGGTGATCTCGTTCTTCTCGAACTCGATCTGCTCGGTGCCGCCACCCTTCTCCTCAAGCGTGACCAGAAACATGACGCGGATGCTACCAAGCACACCCTGCGTCTCAAAGAGGGAGACGACGAACGCACGCCCGGCCCAGGCCCCGAAAGCGGCGAGGCCGGCGCCCACCTCCCTCTTGGGGAGACGGGGCCGGCCTCGTGGGACGCCGGGGGAGCGGGCGGCCGGGCTCAGTCGAAGATGTTGAAATTGACCTCGGAGCGGGCCTGCTTGTAGCGGCTCTTCACGTCCTCGATGATCGTGCGGATCTTGTCCGAGTCCGGGTTCACGATGCGGGGCGTGACGAAGATGACCAGCTCGCGCTTGGTCGAGTCGAACGCGCGGTTCTTGAAGAGCTCGCCGATGATGGGGATGTGACCCAGGCCGGGAATCTTGGAGACGGCCTTCTGCTCGTCGTGGCTGAACACGCCGGACAGGACGATCGTCTCGCCGTGGCGCACGGTGACGTTCGTCTTCACCTTGCGGCTGCGGAAGCCGGGGATGGCGGCGGAGCCACCGATGGACACGGCCACCGAGGTGTCGATTTCACTCGCCTCGGCCTCGATCTCCGTCTGGATGTTGCCGTTGCGGTCCGCGGTGGGCCGCAGGTTGAGGATGACGCCATAGGGCTTGTACTCGACGGTGAACTGGCTCTGGGTGATGAGGGGGATGGGCACCTCGCCGCCCGCGAGGAACTCGGCCTTCTCACCGCTCGCGCACACCAGCTTGGGCTGGGCCAGCAGGCGGCCGTAACCGTCGTTGGCCTGGAAGCCGATGGCGTACTCCGCGCCGCCCGTGATGGACAGGGCGCCAGCGCCCGTGCCGAAGGGGCTGGGGAACAGGCTCTGGTTGATGGTGGTGGTGGCGGCCACGTTGCCGCTGATGTCCGTGGGGTACTTGATGCCGTAGCGGTCGCGGCCGTTGCGGCGGATTTCCACGAACTGCACCTCGGAGAGAATCATCCGCTTGATGCCGACCACGAGCAGGCTCTCCACCTTCTCGCCCACCGCCTTGGTGATGAGCTCGGCCTTCTGCAGGTCCTGCTGGCTCTCCACCGAGCCCTCCAGGAAGATGGTGGAGCCCACCACGTTCACCTGCACGTTGCGCAGGCCCGCCTTCTGGTAGGCCGCCGTGAGGTTCTGCGCCACGAGCTTCTTGGCGTTGGGCGCCACCTTCACGAAGCTCTTCACGTTCGAGTAGAGCGACACCACCTGCTCGATGCGCTCGGCGTCCGCCGAGGTGTAGGCCTGACCGTCCAGGTAGATGCGGTCACCCACCTGGCGCACGCTGACGCCCTCGATCTCACCGAGCAGCCGCTTGATCTCGGCGATGATCTCGTTGGGATCCTGCTTGCGCACCGTGATGAGGTAGCTGACGCGCTGGCCGGAGCTCTTCCAGACCAGCAGCGTCGTCTTGCCCTCGGCCTGTCCGAGCACGAGGATCTGATTGGAGCCGAGCGACTTGACCTCGATGACGGACTGATCACCCACCGAGATGCGCGTCAGGCCGGGAACGGTGAGCACCTTCTGGCTGCCCACTCCGAGGTTGATCGTGGTGCTGTCCTGGGCGTGCGCGCTGCTCGCGGCCACCAACGTCAGCAGGGCGCCAAGCGCGGCGGCCTGGGTGAAGCGTCCAAGCATCGTGGGAATCCCTTCGCGTTGCATCTGAACTACCCCAATCTGTCGTGTTGCCACCACATGGCCCAGAAAGTTCCCAGCGCGATGGCCACCCCATACGGGATGTGGCGCTGAGGTACGTCCGCCGCGTCTTCTTGCATCAGGCGAACCCGCACGGCCCAGCGTCGCAGCTGGCCACCCAGCGTCTCCCAGACGGCGCCGTGCCACAGCAGCGCCACCACCGCTTGCAGCGCGCCCACCAGGGAGATGAAGGCCGCGGCCGCCATCACCGCCGGAAAGCCCAGCACCGCGCCCACGCCCGCCATCAATTTCACGTCACCCCACCCCATCCGTCCCCGCACCGCACCGGGCACCAGCAGCAGCGCCAGCCCCAGTCCCGAGATCGCCCCACTCACCAACCCCGTCTCCAGCGACCCCACCCCCTCGTTCCACAGCCGCACCCCCAGCGCCACGGCCATCAACGGATAGGTGACGACGTCGAGGATCTGGCGGCGCGCCACATCCGTGGCCACCGAGATCACCAGCGCTACGCCCAGCACGCACCAGAGCGCGATGTGAGAGGAGGTCATCAATCCAGGGCTGCTCGCCCTCCCGAGGGGGAAGGAGCGGAGCGCGGGAACTAAATCAGGGAGGGCCGTTGTCCGTCAATTAGACAACAGCCTCACTCCCTGAAGAGACGGTCCTGCCGCTCACACGTAGGTGAGGCGGACCCGCTCACTGCAGATGAAGTACTCGTCCCCGTCCTCGACCTTGCGGCGCTTGATGCGCTGCTTGTTGAACCAGGTGCCGTTGGAGGAGCCCAGGTCCTCGATGAAGAAGTCGTCACCCTCGCGGGCGATGACGGCGTGCTCGCGCGACACCTTGCCCGAGTTGATGACCAGGTCGCAGTGCTTGCCGCGGCCGATGACGAAGCGCTCCTTGGTGATGGTCTGCGGCTCCGCGCTGTCCATGGACAGCAACAGGCCCGTCACCCCCGGCTCGTCCAGGGGCTCGTCCTCGGGAGGCGGCTCGTCCTCGGGCAGCGGCTCGTCCTCGGGCAGCGGCTCGTCCTCGGGGGCCAGACCCAGACCGGCGTCATCCCCGTCGTCCGGCAGGGGCTCCTCGTCGAGCTCCTCGCGCGGCTCGTTGCTCTTGCCCTTGATGAGGCGCTCGAGCTCGGCGGCGGTCTCCAACACGCGCTCGGCCACCTCGCGGCGGGCCGGATCGTTGTCCAGGTTGTTGGAGGGGGGCCGCTCCTCGACGCGGGGGGCGGCCCGGGACGGAGGAGGAGCGGGCGGCGGCGTGTCGTCCCGAGGCGGCGGAGGCGACTTGGCGGACACCCCTCCGCTCACGGGCTGCAGCACGGGCGCCGAGGACTTGGAGGCCGGAGCCGAGGCGGCCGGACGCACCGGGGGCGCGCTGGTGGCCGGAGCCCCCGCGTCGTCGGACCGCAACGGGCGCGCCTCGATGAAGCCGTTGAGGCGCGCGAACATGAACAGCGCCTGATTGATGAGCGCGTCACGATCCGAGCCCATCTGCTGGGCCATCTCTTCGTAGGTGTCCCACAGATGGTCGGCGATGCCGATCTTGCGGGCGGGGCGGGAGTTCTGGTCAATCATCAGTCTTGACTCACTAAAGCCAGGAGCTCCGGACGATAGCAGAGGCCGTCCGGAGACGCGAAATCACCGATACGTGAACAAACCCTGCCCGTTGGCCACGCCCACCAGCAGGCTGGTGAGGGACACCTGCAGGACGCCGTTGGCCGAGGGGTAGACAATATAGGCGTAGTCCGAGTCCCCCACCTTCGCCCGCACCACGGGTCCGGGCAACCGGAAGCTCTGCAGATCGAGGTACGTGGCGATGTCCACGGTGATGAGATACGGGAAGTAGTGGGACGCGGTGGTCACCACGAAGCGAGCCCCCCGGGCCAGGGGCCGATTGGTGTCCTCGAGGTTGCGCAGCACCCGGATGCTCACCGCCGTGTCCTCCGTCTGCCCCGCATAACCCGGAGGGTGGAAGAAGTAGGACTTGGAGCGCGAGAAGACGTCCCCCGTCCCCAGGCGCCGGATGAAGGCCTCGCCGGGTCCCGAGAGCACGAGCGGCTGGGTTCCGGCGGCCCGGACCTGGAAGTACGGGTAGCCGGCACACGCCTCGGGAAGTGCCTCCTCGGGCACCAGCACGTCCGAGGCCGCGCTCGGGCTTCCGCGCTGGATGTCCCGCACCGTCACGTCCGTGCCACAGGGCTGTTGTCCCGCGACGTCGGCCAACAGGACGATCCGATCGCCCGGCCGCACGGCGGGCTGCTGCTCCTCGTCCAGCAGCACGGGGACCTGGAAGGTCGGGCTCGCCGGATCCCGCTCCAGCGCGCTCATGCCCGCGAACGTGCCCTGGTAGGTCAGCACGTAGCTCTCATCCCGGGTGGTGCCGAAGGTGCCCGTGAAGGTGAGGTCCGACGAGGCATCCGTGACATTGCCCACGACATCGACGAGCGAAAGCGTGGCCGTGGCCGTGTTCGGCTGTTGGCCGCTCGCCCAGATCGCGCCCGTGTTGATCTGGATGAGGTTCAGGGCGTCGAAGAAGAGGATGCCTCCGGTGGACAGCGGCACGATGCCCAACAGCGGCAGCGTGATGTCCCGGGACTCCCCACTCTGGACGGTCAGCTTCGTGTCCTTGGAGAGAGACAGGCCCATGGGCAAACCGGAACCCGCGTTGATGGGCAACATGGGCGAGCCCGAGGAGTCCTTGGCCACCTCGCCCGTGGTGGACTCCACCGCGAGGACCCCCGACGCGCACGGAGGCGCGGCACAGTTGGAGGGGTCCAGCAGGCCGAAGATTCGCGCCCCCTCGCTCAACCCCGCCCGGCCCTCCGCTTCGGCGATGCGCTCATGGGTGAAGAGCTTGAGCACCTGGCCTCCGCCGAAGTTCAGCTCCTGCTCCGCCGCGGTTGCCTCGGGGTCGAGCGTGAAGCTCCGGCCCGGCGTGAGGGCCTGACCCCGAAGGGTGGACACCGCGAGCCGCCCCGACGGCAGCGCCAGCAGGGAGCCCACGGCCTCATTGGCCGCCAGCGGCGTGCCCACCGGACCGAAGCCCTTCACGTCGAAGGGACCCTCGAAGGACTCCAGTGCCTCGGGCGTCGAGGGCAACCGGACCCGCCAAAGCCGAGGGCCGGTGGTCTCCTGGGTGGCGAAGAAGAGCGTGCTCGGCTCGCCCTCCCCCGCCGGGGCCAGCGCCGCGATGGCCGTCACCGGGCCGACGGAGCGCTCCGCCAGGGCCTCGGTGATCTTCACGGTGTCCAGCCGCGCCACCTCGCGCAACGATGCCACTGACACCACGGAGACGAGCGTCGAGCCACTGCTGCGCGCGAACACGTACGGACCGGGCTGCTCGGAGCCGTTCTCGTCGTAGCGCAGGTCATGGGTGAGCGCCTGGGGCCGGGGAAGGACCGGAATGGCGAGTGGCTCGAGCGGATTGGGCGCGCGCGCGAAGCGGCGCAGCACCGCGTCCTGCTTGAGCTCGAGCACGCGCAGCTCGTTGCGGTCCGACGACGTGACGAAGAGCTGGTCGTTGACCAGGGACAGATCGTACGTGCCCTGCAATCCCGCGGACAGCAGGGACTGGGACTCCTGGGTGCAGGAGCACCACAGCACGCCCATGCCCAACATCCATGACACGATGAACCGCTTCACTGCTGCACCTCCGTGCACGTCGCGGACTGACCCTCGTCCTGACGGGCGCCGAGATAGGCCACCAGCCGGGCCTGTTGCGGACTGGAGAGGTCCGGAATGTCGATCACCGAGATGCGCCCATCCCCGAAGTTGCTGACGAAGACACGCGCCGCGTTGCCCTGCTTGCGCACGGCGAGGCCGAAGGGCTGGGGCGACCTGGCGCCCTGCACCTGGCCCACCGCCACCTGCGCCACGACCTGCCCCACGTCTGGATCATAGACGGCCACCACGCCCGCGTCGCTGCACGACACCAGCACGAGGTCGCTGCCCGAGTCGCGCTTCACCAGCCGCACCTCGGTGGGTCCATTGGGCAGGGGGGCCGAGCCCACCACGGTGAGCCGAGGCGAATCCGTGCTGAGCCCTTCCGCGTTCACGATCAGCAGCGAGTCCGGCGAACGCACGGCCATGTAGAGCCGCCGGGGCGAATCCGGCGTGGCGCCCTCGGTCAGCGCGAGGCCGCGCGCATCGTTCGCGGCGAAGCTCAGGTCCAGGCCCGGATCGATGACGCGGCTCGGGTTGCTCTTGTCCACCACGCGCAGCAGGAAGCGCCGCGCCTCCGCGGGGTTTCCCTGGAACCGGCCGGAGATCAGCACGTAGCGCGTGTCACTGATGACCGAGTTGCTGCCTCCCTGGGGAAGGTCAGGAAGGGACAGCGGGAAGAAATCCGAGGTCGAGACTCCAGGTGAGTCACCCGCCAGGCGCACCACGTAGGACTCGTACGTGGAGCCCTGGGTGCCAGCGGAACGGGCGGGCGAGTCCGCGGCGCTCAGGTGGGTCACCCAGACATCGCCCTCCTCGCCCACGGACACTCCGAAGGGCGCGGGCGCGCGCGGCAGATCCTTCACCTGACCCGGAAGCGAGGTGAGCGATACGGCCCCCTCGAGGCAATTGTCGCTCGAGCTCCCCACGCAGGACAGCTTCGTCGGTTCCGGCACGTCGATGTAGTGGAGGTAGTCGCCCTCCGCGCGCGCCGTCACGAAGATGCGCGGCGGCGCGTCCAGGCGCTCCCAGAAGGCGAGCTCGCCCGCGTAGCTCTGGATGAAGACACGGGATTCCGGCGCCACGTTGAGCTGGGTGATCGTCTCCACCGGCGCCGCGGGAGCTGACGCCGAGGCGATGGGCGGCAGGCGGTTGCCCTCCACGCCCACCTGATCCAGATCGACCGCCATCACGGTGCCCTGATCGAAGCACCGATCGAAGTTGGCGCTCGATACATAGAGCACACCGTTCGTCGAGCCCTCCACGGAGCGGTGGTGGATGCCGCTCGGGAAGACGAAGCGATCGGTGGGAGGAGGTCGCGGCTCGGCTTCGGAGCACGCGATGGGGAGCAGCGCGAGACTGAGGAGGAGGGGGCGCATGTCGGAAGGGGGGCGGAGTCTAGAAACCCCCCTCCCGCCGGGCAACTACAAAGGGGCCGGAGAATTCCCGACCCGCGTGGACACGCCCCACGCGGATCCACCCTCTCCTTCCTGGCGAGCTCAGGCCTCGGACTGAATCTTCGAGAAGTCCGCCACCTGGTTGAACAGCGTGCCGATCTCCGTCAACAGCCGGATGCGGTTCTCACGCAGCTCCTTGTCCTCGGCCATCACCATCACCTTGTCGAAGAAGGTGTCCACGGTGGGCTTGAGGCTGGTGATCTCCTTGAGGGCTCCGGAGAAGTCATCCGCCTTGACCCGATCCCCCACGCGGCCACGGGCCTGGACGAAGGCCGCGTGCAGCTGGCGCTCGGCGTCGTCGGTGAGCCGGTCGGAGGAGACGGCTCCACGGCTCACGTCCTTGCCCTGCTTCTCGACGATGTTGACCACGCGCTTGAAGGCCACCGCCAGGGGCGCGAAGTCCGCCTGGCCCACGATGCTGGCGAGCGCCTGCAAGCGCTTGTGGGCGGACACCAGGTCGTCGTAGCCGGCGGACAGCACCGCCTCCACCAGGTCCGTGCGGTACTGCTCCGTCCACAGGGCCTTGAGGCGGCCGCGGAAGAAGTCGAGCACCTGCTCGCGCGGTGCGGGCTCGCCGGCCTTGCGCTTGACGTTGGCGAGCTTCGGCGCGAGCTGTTCCAGCGCCGCGTCCACCGCCTGGGAGAGCGAGAAGCGGTAGCCCCGATCGAGGACGATGCGGATGGTGGACAGACACGCGCGCCGCAGGGCGAACGGGTCCGCCGCGCCACTGGGTCCCTTGCCGATGGCGAAGATGCCGCAGAGCGTGTCCAACCGGTCCGCGAGCCCGATGAGGGCCCCCGCGTCCTGGGTGGGCAGCGAGTCCTCCGCCGTGCGCGGCAGGTAGTGCTCGAAGATGGCCAGGGCCACGGGCTCGGGCTCACCGCTCGCGCGGGCATACTCCCGGCCCATCACGCCTTGCAGTTCGGGGAACTCGCCCACCATGCCGGTGACGAGGTCCGCCTTGGCCAGGGTGGAGGCGCGCTCGAGGGTGCTCGTCAGCTCGCCATGGCCCGTCCACCCCGCCAGCTTCACCGCCAGCGCGCGGAAGCGCTCCACCTTGTCGGCGTAGCTGCCGAGCTGCCCCTGCCACACCACGCGCGCGAGCTTGCCCGTACGGGCCTCGAGCGGCGTCTTGCGATCCTCGTCGAAGAAGAAGCGGCCGTCCGCCAGACGCGCGCGCAACACGCGCTCGTAGCCCCGCAGGGACAGCTTCACGTCACGCACCGGCGTGTTGGACACGGCGATGAAGCGCGGCATCAGCTTGCCCTGGCCATCCAGGATGGAGAAGTAGCGCTGGTGGCTCTTCATCTCCTGCACCAGCACCTCGGGGGGCAGGTCCAGGTGCCGCTCCTCGAAGCCGCCGACCACGGGATTGGGCAGCTCCACGAGGTTGGTCACCTGATCCACCAGCGACTCGTCCTCCATGAGCTTGCCGCCCGCCTGCACCGCCGCCGCGCGCACCCGCTCGAGCACCGCGGCGCGGCGCTTGCCGAAGTCCGGCACCACGTTCGCCTTCTCCAGGGCCCGCTCGTAGTCCGAGGGCTGGGAGAGCTCGATCGCCGCGGGCGACAGGAAGCGGTGGCCGTAGGTCGTCCGGCCGCTCTTCACGTCACCGAGCACCACCGGCAGCACCTCGTTGCCGAGCAGCGCCACCACCCACTGCACGGGCCGCGCGAAGGCCTGGTCCACGTCGCCCCAGCGCATCGTCTTGCGGAAGTTGATGCCGTGCACCGCCGCGTGGAGGATGTCCTTGAGGAGATCCGCCGCCGGGCGGCCCTTCTCCTCCACCTTGGCGCCCAGGTACTCGCCCTTGGGCGTCTGCACGCGCAGCAGGGACTCCACCGGCAACTTCTGGCTCTCGGCGAACTTCTCCGCCGCCTTGGTGGGCTTGCCGTCCTTGTCGAAGCCCGCCTTGGCGCTGGGCCCCAACACCTCGCGGGTGATGTCCTCGCCCCGCTCCGCCACGTCCTTCACCCACACCGCGAGCCGGCGCGGCGTGCCATACGTGCGCACCTCGCCGTGCTTGAGCCGCGCCTCGGCGGCGCGCTCGGTGATGACGCGCTTGAGGTCCTCGAGCGCGGGCAGCACGAACGAGGCGGGAATCTCCTCGGCGCCGATCTCCAGCAGCAGATCACTTGCCACGGGACACCTCCTGCTGGGCCTGCTCGGGCTTGTTGAACGTCACCGTCTTCCAGTAGTCGCTGGCCGGCTTGCCCTCGAGCACCGGGGGCTGTTCACCCACCGTCCAGGGCGTCTTGAGCAGCGGGTAGCCCAGCTTCTCGCGCATCTTGAGGTAGCCCTCGGCGCACAGGCGCGCGTTGTCGCGCACGCGCTTGATGAAGTTGGCGCGCTCGGTCACCGAGATGGCGCCCCGCGCATCCAGCAGGTTGAACGCATGCGAGCACTTGAGCGCGTAGTCGTACGCGGGCAGCGGCAGCTCGCGCTCAATGAGGCGCTTGCACTCCTTCTCGTAGGAGTCGAACAGGGCGAAGAGCATCTGCGCGTCCGACTCCTGGAGCGCGTAGCGGCTCATCTCCACCTCGTTCGCGTGGAAGATCTCGCGGTACTTCACGCCCTTGACCCACTCGATGTCGTAGACGTTCTCGACATTCTGCAGGTACATGGTCATGCGCTCGAGGCCGTACGTCAGCTCCGCCGACACGGGCCGGCACTCGAAGCCACCACACTGCTGGAAGTAGGTGAACTGGGTGACCTCCATGCCGTCACACCACACCTCCCAGCCCAGGCCCCAGGCGCCCAGCGTGGGCGACTCCCAGTCGTCCTCCACGAAGCGGATGTCGTGGTCGAGCGGGTCCATGCCGATCGCGCGCAGCGAGTCCAGGTAGAGCTGCTGGACGTTCTTGGGCGCGGGCTTGAGGATGACCTGGAACTGGTGGTGCTGGAACAGGCGGTTGGGGTTCTCACCGAAGCGGCCGTCGGCGGGGCGCCGCGAGGGCTGCACGTAGGCCACGTTCCAGGGCTCGGGACCCAGGGCGCGGAGGAAGGTGGACGGGTGCATGGTGCCCGCGCCCACCTCGAGATCATAGGGCTGGGTGATGATGCACCCCTGCTTGGCCCAGTGGTTCTGGAGCGTGAGGATCAGATCCTGGAAGTACATGGCGCGCGGACCCTAGTGACGGGGTCCAGGAGGCGTCAAGAACGGCCCGCGCGCTCCGTGAGATACCCACCCTCGCGCGCACTAGGAGACCGGGTTCCGGAGCCACGCGGGCATCTCGGAAGCGATTTCCTCTCTCCTCGGCAGGCCCGTCACGGCGCCGAGGTGTTCCACCACCCGGGAGCCCACGGCACACGCGAACCGGGCCAACGCGGTCAGGTCCTCGCGCGAGGCGTCGGCCAACGCCGCCGCGTTCGCGTAGCGCCGCGAGAGGCCCCGGAGGAAGCCCGAGGTGAAGCCATCCCCCGCTCCAGTGGTGTCCAACACGCGCACATGGGGGGCCTCCACCCGGACCACCTCACCCCGCCAGAGGAAGACGGCGCCCGCCTCGCCCAGGGTCACCACGGGCAGCAGAATCCCCCGCCCCGCCAGCCAGCGCAGCGCCGCCTCGGGTCCATCCTGGCCCGTGGCGAATGCCACCTCTTCCTCGGACAGCTTCACCACCGTGCAGCGAGGCAACAGGTTCCCGAGCAGTTCACGCAGGACCTCGGGCTCCTCCCAGGCATGGAGGCGGAGATTGGGATCGCAACTCACGATGCGCCCCGCCCCTCGCACGGCGTCCGCGATTCGGAGCATCGCCGAGCGGGCCGCGGGCAACTTGAGCGAGTTGGTGCCCAGGTGCACGACGCCCGCGCGCGCGAGGAAGTCGAGATCCACGTCGCGCTCGTCCAGGAGGAATTCGGCCGAGCGGGTGCGGAAGTAGCAGAAGCTGCGCTCGCCCCGGGCGTCGAGCGAGATGAAGACGAGGCCCGTGCGGCCCTCCTCCGTCTGGCGCAGGTGGCTCACGTCCACCCCTTCGGCGGCGAGGCGCTCGCGCAGGAGGTGGCCGAACTCGTCCTCGCCGACCACGCCCACACAGGCCGAGCGGCCGCCCAGCCGCGCCACGCCCACGGCGACATTGGCCAGCGAGCCCCCGATACCGGGCGTCCAGGCCGTCACGTCCCGGACGCGCTGGCCGGAGCGCTCCGGCAGGAAGTCCACCAAACACTCGCCCACGCACACCACGTCCATGCGCCACCTCCCAGCAACCGCCGTGTCAGTCCAGTCCCACCTGGGCCATGAAGTCCACGCTCTTGAGGCGGCGGCCGATGTGATGGGCGATGAAGACGTTGAGCAGCCCTCGGGCCCGGGCCCTCAACTCCGGAGGCAGCGGCGTGCGCTCGCCTTCCTGGAGGGCGCGCAGACCGGACAGCAGCTCCGAGGGAACGGCCACGGCATCCCGGGCCCGGAGCGCGCACGACTCGCACACGGCGCCGCCGTGGGCCTGGTCGAAGCGGGGGTGGGCCCCCAAGGCGCCACCGCACAGCGAACACGAGTCGAAGCGGGGCATGAGGCCCGCGTGCGCCAGCGCCGACAACTCGAAGGCCAGAAGCGACGTGGGACCCGCTTCCTTGGCCTCGAGCTTCTGGAGGTAGGACTCCAGCAACTCGAAGAGCTCCGGGTGGGGCTCGTGATCGCGCGTCAGCTCGCGGCACAGCTCCACCGCGTAGAGCGCCCGGGCGATGAGGGAGAGATCCGCGCGCGCGCCGTAGTAGCCCGCCACGATGTCGGCCGAGTCCAAACGCACCGTGGAGCCGCGGGTCTCCACGAGCTGCACGCGCAGCCGCATGTAGGGCTCCAGCGCGCCGGCGAAGCGCCGCTTGCTCTTGCGGGCGCCCGCGGCGAAGGCCGTCAGCTTGCCGTGTTCGCGAGTGAGGAGCGTCACGAGCCGGTCGGACTCTCCGTAGTCGACGGTGGAGAGGACCAGGGCCTCGTCAGTGAAACGCTCCATGGATGTTCTTCAACCCGGGAGGGGGGCGGGCATCTTCCCGTTCACGACCAGGGCCACGTACGCCCCCACGCCGAGCAGCACCAGCAGGAGCAGCACCGCGAGCACCACCCAGGCGCGCCGACGCCGCTCGCGCTCCAGGGCCACGGGACTGAGCTCGGGGGTCGCCTTGCTCACCTCCTCGTAGCGCAACAAGGCGTCCTCGGGCGCGAGCCCGATGACCGTGGCGTAGGAGCGGATGTAGTTGACGACGAAGACGCGTGTGGGCAGCCGCTCCACCTGGCCCTCCTCGAGGGCGGCGATGAGGCTCGGGGAAATCTTCGTCACCCGCGACACTTCGTCGCGGGACATGCCGCGCAGCTCACGCTGCTGGGACAGGTATTTGCCAAATTCGACGTGGTCCACGGGGAGGGCACCCTCTGATTACAAAGCCTCGAGCAACCGGTGGCAGTCTTCCTTGAGGACGGCGTGCGTCGCCTTTTCCTCACAGGTGGTGAAGCTCTTGCGCGCCTCCTCCACCTTGCCTTGCTTCACCTGGCAGGCGCCCTCGCGCAGGTAGGCATCCGCCACGTCCGGACAGGCCTCACGATAGCGGGTCAGGTAGCGACATGCCTCGGAAACCTTGCCCGTTTCCTCGAAGATGGTTCCCAGGTTGCGGTAGCCCAGGCAGAAGTTGGGGTTCGTCGTCACCGCGGCCTTGATGTTCTGCACTCCAAGTTCCGTGTCGCCCTTCTTGTACAGCGCCCAACCCAGGTTGCCCTGGGCGATGTAGGGCGTGGGGTAGAGCATGTCGTTGAGGGCTTCTCCGTACAGCTGGATGGCCTCGTCGTAGCGCGCCTGGGACAGGTACACGTTGGCCAGGTTCGTCTTGGCCTCGGAGAAGGTCGGCCGGAGCTCCAGGGCCTTCTGGTAGTGCGGGATGGCCTCATCCGGCCGGTTGAAGGCCAGGTGCAGGAGGATGGCGATGACGTTGTGCGCCTCCGGGTAGTCCGGATTCATCTCCAGTGCCTTCTGGAGCTCCTTGTAGGCATCCATCGAGTGGCCCAGCTTCTGGGCCTGCAGGGCCAGCTCGTAGTGGATCTCGGCGCTCTGGCGCTCCTTCTCGGTGGGCACGTGCTTGCAGCCCACCAGCAGGAGCGCGAGGAGCCAGGCGGTGGATGAACGACGGAGCATGGAGGGGGATCTCGTCACGGTTGGGAGTTCAGAAGGAAGCCAGCAGCCGGCCCAGGTTCGTCGAGGCCGTCCGCTTCCCCTCGGCCCGGCTCTTCGCGGCGCCCGGCGCCAGCTTGGGGTCCTTGTAGAAGAGGGGCAAGGTCTTCAACAGCTCATCCTGTTGGTCCACGGGCAGCCCGTGGAAGTTCGTGTTGTCCATCATGAAGCCCATGGACTCCACGAAGGCGAGCGCCTCGGCCTCGTCGTGCTGGTAGTCCTCGGTGCTCGTGCCACGCCGGCCCGGCACGTAGACGGCACAATCCTGGGCCTCGGAGAGGAACAGGTAGATGAAGACGGCGAAGCCCCCCGCGCCACGCAGCCCCAGCACGAACGCCTGCGCGGGCCCCGCTGGCTTGGAGGGAATGGCCAGATGGGGCGAGTTGATGGACTGGTGCAACACCAGCACCTGCTCCCGGCTCGCCGGCAGACCTCGGAACCTCTCGTCGATGAAGAACACGTTGGGCGGCCATCCCCACGCTAGCGCGTGATGAGGGAAAACTCCTCGGACACGTCCTCCGCCTCCGCCGAGGAGCGCTGGAAGCGGATGAGCGGACTGTCGATCATCACCTTGCCGCCGCCCTCGTTGCCCTCGCCGATGATGACCTTGAACACGTGCTGGGCAGATTCGCTCCGTCGCGGCGGGGACGCCACTTTGTGCGCCATGAACAGCAGGGTGTTCTTTCCCGGCTTGAGGTAGCGCGTGAGCTCGGTGATGACCTGCTCCTCGCCGTTGCGCAGCTTGCGCACCCAGACGGAGTTGATGAACAGGTCGATGTCGAACCCCGACATCCCCGTCACGGACTGCTCGGTCACCAGCCAATAGCGCTTCGTGAGACGGGCCGACGCCGAGTCCACTGGCGCGGGCGCGGGCGGGGGGGTCGCCACCGGAGCGGGCGTGGGAGGCGCGGGGGGCGTGGCGGGAACCACCGGAGCCGGGGCGGGCGCGGAGGCAGGCGCCATCTTGACGGAGTAGCCCGGGGCCTGGATGTGGACGTTGCCCTGCTCGTCGATGCGGACGGAGGAGACCTTCTCGAAGGTCTGGTTCGTCAAGCCATCGATGCGCACTCCGTTGAGGAACACCGAGGCGGCGGCCGTGACCGGCAGCAGGGCCAGGAAAACGAGAACGGAGATGACGCGGCGCATGGGGGGCGGACTCCTCCAGGATACGAGCGATAGCGCACCCGCCCGGAGCGGACAAGCGCGCCGCTCCTGACTCCTGAGCGCTCCGGGAAAATCCCGGCGCCCTCGGCTCAGGGCGTCTTTTCCTCGGGCGCGCCCTCCACCAGACCCTCGCGCTGCGCCAGGGCCCAATCACCACCCAATCCCTCGCCCTCCCGGAAGCGTTTGAAGTCCCGCCGCACCAGGCGCGGGTAGCGGCGGAACGTGTCCAGCTCGCCCGCCTTCTTCGCCTGCCAGATGCGCGTGGGGCCGGCGTTGTAGGCCATGAGCGCCAGATCCAGGTCCCCGAAGCGCTCATTGAGCGCACGCAGATACCGGATGCCCAGACGCACCCCCAACGCGGGATCCGCGGCCACTTCCTCGCGGGACAGGCGCAGGCCTTCCTTCTCCGCGAGGAAGTGAAGCGTGCTGGGCTTGATCTGCATCAGACCCCGCGCGCCCTTCTCGGAGATGGCCTCTTCCGCGAAGTCCGACTCCACGTCGATGAGCGCGAGGATGAGCAGGGGATCATATCCCGCCCGTCCCGCCTCCTCGGCGATGGCCTGGACGATCTGCCGCCGCAGCGTGAGACCCAATTCCGGAGCCCGCTTGGCCAGCACCGCGTCGATGAGCGTCGCGTCGGGAGACGCCTCCTCGAAACGGGATGGCTCGGCGAGCCGCGGAAGCTCCGGCGGCGCGAAGAGCGGCACGGCCCGGGCGGACAACACCAGGGCCACGCCCGCGACCAAAGGCAACTTTCCGCATCCCGCACCCAGAGCGTGCAGGAGCCGGAACAACCCCTCCCCCCTTCGCCTGGGGACAGAGGGGATGGGGCTCACTTCCGCTGCCCCATCGCGTCGATCCGCTCGGCCAGCCGGAGCAGCCGGGTCTCGATGTCCTGCATCTCATCGCGGCGCGGAATCTTGAAGTGGATCAGCGCGCGCCGGACCCCCTCCTCCACGTTGTGCTCCAGATCCTTGCGGTGTCCCGTCAACCGGTCCGTCAATAGACGGCCCTGGCGGACCACCTCGTCCTGGCTCCAGCCGGCCAGATCGGCCACGCGCTGGGCACATCGGGTCGCCTCGTCCTCGGCGGTAGATACGGCCAGCAAGGCCTGGCTCCAGACCCGCTCGAAGGTCTCCGACAGGGGATGCTTCTGCGAGATCTCCGACTTGTCCATGGGGTGTCTCCAGCATGGCCATCCCAGCCCAAGGCCAGGACGGCGGGGGTAAGGGACGATCGGGGCTAACATGCCCACGATCGGAAGAAACGCCGCCCACGCTCGCCCACCTGCTCCCGGCGCTCACTGCTGGATGTTCGCCCGGGCCCCCCAGGTCGAGCTCCACGGTTATTTTACGTAGTTCAGCAGGTATCAGCAGTCAAGTAGTAAAATCCCCGGAACACATAAGAAAAGCCGCCACCCCCGGAAAGGGAGTGACGGCTTGTGCACGACTCAACCCAACCGCTCGGGGTGACGACTACGCGGCCCCGCTGCTCTGGGAACCCTCGGAGCGGCCACCGGAGGACAGCGCGGGCAGCACATCGTCGCCGTGAGTGGCGGCCAAGGCGGCCTCCATCTCGGAGATCTCGTCCGCGGGGCTTTCCACCTCGATGTCGAGGTGCTTGTAGTTGGGCAGACCCGTACCGGCGGGGATGAGGCGGCCCATGATGACGTTCTCCTTGAGACCGCGCAGGTAGTCCACCTTGCCGTTGATGGCGGCCTCGGTGAGCACCTTGGTGGTCTCCTGGAAGGAGGACGCCGAGATGAACGACTCGGTGGAGAGCGAGGCCTTGGTGATGCCGAGCAGCAGCGGCTCGCCGACACCCGGGCGCTGGCCATTGGCCATGACCTTCTCGTTCTCCTCCTCGAACACCCACTTCTCGACCTGCTCGTCGACGAGGAAGCTGGTGTCGCCCACGTCGGTGACGCGCACGCGCCGCAGCATCTGGCGCACGATCACCTCGATGTGCTTGTCGTTGATCTTCACGCCCTGCAGCCGGTAGACCTCCTGGACCTCATCCACGAGGTAGCCCGCGAGCGCCTTCTCGCCGAGCACCTTGAGGATGTCGTGCGGGTTGGCCGAGCCGTCCATCAGCGCCTCGCCCGCCTTGACGCGATCGCCGGCGTGCACGCTGATGTTCTTGCCCTTGGAGATCAGGTACTCCTTGGCGAGGTCCGTGCGCAGCTCGCCGCCCACCTCGGGGGTGATGATGAGCTTGCGCTTGCCCTTGGTGTCCTTGCCGAAGGAGACCACGCCGTCGATCTCGGCGATGGACGCGGCGTCCTTGGGCTTGCGCGCCTCGAAGAGCTCGGCCACACGGGGCAGACCGCCCGTGATGTCCTTGGTCTTCGTGGTCTCGCGCGGCACCTTGGCGATGACCTCGCCCGCGTGGATCTCATCGCCGTCGTTGACGGTGATGATGGAGCCCTGCGGCAGGAAGTAGCTCGCCTGGCCCTTGGAGGACACCAGGTCCTTGAGGTTGCCCTGCTCGTCGCGCAGCGTGATGTGCGGACGGGCGTCGGGGTCCTTGGACTCGATGACCGTCTTCCGGGTGAGCCCGGTGACCTCGTCCAGCGACTCGTTCATCGTGACGCCTTCGATGATGTCCTCGAAGCGCACGATACCGCCCACCTCGGTGAGCAGCGGAATGGCGAACGGATCCCACTCGGCCAGCAGCGTGCTGGACTCGAGCTTCTGCCCTTCCTTCACGAGGATGCGGGCGCCGTAGATGACCTGGTAGCGCTCGCGCTCACGGCCGCTCTCGTCGACGATGACGAGTTCGCCGTTGCGGTTCATGGCCACGAGGCTGCCGTCCTTCCTCTGCACCGTGTTGAGGCCCGAGAACTTCACCGTACCGGAGTTGCGGTTCTCGAGGCTCGACTGCTCGGCGCGCCGCTGCGCCGCGCCACCGATGTGGAAGGTGCGCATCGTGAGCTGGGTACCCGGCTCGCCGATGGACTGCGCCGCGATGACGCCCACGGCCTCGCCGACGGACACCTTGCGGCCACGCGCCAGATCACGGCCGTAGCACTCCACGCAGATGCCGCGCTTGGCCTGGCAGGTGAGCACCGAGCGGATCTTCACCTTATCGAGGCCGCTGTTCTCGATCTTCTTGACGCGGTCCTCGTCGATCTCCTCGTTGGCGCGCACGAGCACGTCATTGGTCACCGGATCGAGGATGTCATCCAGGGCCACGCGGCCGAGGATGCGCTCGCCGAGCGCCTCGATGATCTCACCGCCCTCGACGAGGGCGCCGATGAACAGGCCGTCCATGGTGCCGCAATCGTACTCGTTGATGATGGCGTCCTGGGCCACGTCGACGAGACGGCGGGTGAGGTAGCCGGAGTTGGCCGTCTTGAGGGCCGTGTCCGCCAGACCCTTGCGGGCGCCGTGGGTGGAGATGAAGTACTGGAGCACGGAGAGGCCTTCACGGAAGTTCGCCGTGATGGGCGTCTCGATGATTTCACCGGACGGCTTGGCCATGAGGCCACGCATACCTGCCAGCTGGCGGATCTGCTGGGCGCTGCCGCGGGCACCGGAGTCGGCCATGATGTAGATGGGGTTGAAGGACGGCTGCTTGCGCGTCTCCTTCTTGCCATCCCGCTCGCCCGTGGCCTCTTCCTGCGAGATCTGCTGCATCATCTCGGCGGCCACCTTCTCGGTGATCTCCGCCCAGATATCGATGACCTTGTTGTAGCGCTCGCCGTCGGTGATGAGACCCTCGAGGTACTGGTTCTCGATCTCCGACACCTCCTTGCGCGCGTAGTCCAGGAACTCCTGCTTCTTCGCAGGGATGATCATGTCCTTGAGCGCGATGGAGATACCGGCCCGGGTCGCGTTGGTGTAGCCGAGGCTGCGGATGCGGTCGGCCAGCAGCACCGTCTCCTTCTCGCCGGTGAGGCGGTAGCAGAGGTCGATGAGGCCACCGAGCGACTTCTTGTCGAGCACCTTGTTGATGGCATCGAAGCCCACCTTGCGCGGCACGATGTCCCAGAGCAGGACGCGGCCGACGGTGGTCTCCTTGCGCTTGCCGAGGATGCGGCAGACGATCTTCGCCTGCAGGTGCACCTCGCCATGGTCGTAGGCGGCGCGCACCTCGTCCGGCGAGGCGAACACGCGGCCCTCGCCGTGGGCGAACTCACGGGCGCGCGTCATGTAGTAGATGCCGAGCACCATGTCCTGCGTGGGGACGATGATGGGCTTGCCGTTGGCGGGGCTGAGGATGTTGTTCGTCGACATCATCAGCACGCGCGCTTCCATCTGGGCCTCGATGGACAGCGGCACGTGGACGGCCATCTGGTCACCGTCGAAGTCCGCGTTGAAGGCGGCGCACACGAGCGGGTGCAGCTGGATGGCCTTGCCCTCGATGAGGACGGGCTCGAAGGCCTGCATGCCCAGGCGGTGCAGCGTGGGCGCGCGGTTGAGGAGCACCGGGTGCTCGCGGATCACGTCCTCGAGGATGTCCCAGACCTCGGGACGCTCCTTCTCCACCATCTTCTTGGCGCTCTTGATGGTGGTGACGTAGCCCTTCTCTTCGAGCTTGTTGTAGATGAACGGCTTGAAGAGCTCGAGCGCCATGATCTTGGGCAGACCGCACTGGTGCAGGCGCAGCTCGGGACCCACCACGATGACGGAGCGGCCCGAGTAGTCCACGCGCTTGCCGAGCAGGTTCTGACGGAACCGGCCCTGCTTGCCCTTGAGCATGTCGGAGAGCGACTTGAGCGGCCGCTTGTTCGGGCCGGTGATCGTCTTGCCGCGGCGGCCGTTGTCGAACAGCGCGTCGACGGCCTCCTGGAGCATCCGCTTCTCGTTGCGGATGATGATGTCCGGCGCGTTGAGCTCCTGCAGCCGCTTGAGGCGGTTGTTGCGGTTGATGACGCGGCGGTACAGGTCGTTGAGGTCCGAGGTCGCGAAGCGGCCGCCGTCCAAGGGGACGAGGGGGCGCAGATCCGGCGGGATGACGGGGATGACGTCCAGCATCATCCACTCGGGCTTGTTGCCCGACATGCGGAAGGCCTCGGCCACCTTGAGCCGCTTGGCGTACTTCTTCTTCTTGGCCTCCGAGTTGGTCTCGCGCATGTCGCGGCGCAGGTCCTCGGACAGACGGATGACGTCCAGGGACTTGAGCATCTCGCGCACGGCCTCACCGCCCATGCCCGCGGAGAAGGACTCCTCGCCGTGCTCCTCGTAGAGCCGGTGGAGCTTCTCCTCGCTGACGAGCTCACCCTTGGTCAGCGGCGTCGCCTTGGGATCGATGATGATGTAGCTCTCGCAGTAGAGAACCTTCTCGAGCTCCTTGAGCGTGATGTCGAGCAGGTTGCCGATGCGCGAGGGCAGCGACTTGAGGAACCAGATGTGGGCCACGGGCGTGGCGAGCGTGATGTGGCCCAGGCGCTCACGGCGCACCTTGGACTGGATGACCTCCACGCCGCACTTCTCGCACACGACGCCGCGGTGCTTCATGCGCTTGTACTTGCCGCAGTTGCACTCGTAGTCCTTCACCGGGCCGAAGATGCGGGCACAGAACAGGCCGTCCCGCTCCGGCTTGAAGGTCCGGTAGTTGATCGTCTCGGGCTTCTTCACCTCGCCGTGCGACCACTGGCGGATCTTGTCCGGCGACGCCAGCGCGATGCGGATGGCGTTGAACGAGAGCGGATCCTTCGGCTTCTCGAAGAAGTTGAAAATGTCCTTCACGTTGCCTCCGAACGTCTTTTGAGCGCTTGAGCGCTAATTCGTTTCGCCTACCCGCCAGCGCCCGCCCGCTCAGGGAGCGGGCGCCGGGGGGAAGGCACGCTGACTCAGGCTTCCGTGCCGGTCTTCACCCGGTCGTCGCCGTCGCTGCCGCCACCGAAGTCACCCGAGAACGAACGCTGACGCTCGGGCGGAGCGCTCTCCAGGAGTTCCACGTCCAGGGCGAGCGACTGGAGTTCCTTGAGCAGCACGTTGAACGACTCGGGCAGGCCGGACTCGAGCACGTTGTCGCCCTTGACGATGGCCTCGTACATGCGCGTACGGCCCACCACGTCGTCGGACTTGACGGTGAGGAACTCCTGCAGGGTGTACGCGGCGCCGTAGGCCTCCATCGCCCAGACTTCCATCTCTCCCAGACGCTGACCGCCGAACTGCGCCTTGCCGCCCAGGGGCTGCTGGGTGACGAGCGAGTAGGGCCCGATGGAACGGGCGTGGATCTTCTCGTCCACCAGGTGGTGCAGCTTGAGCATGTACATGACGCCCACGGTGACGTTCTGGTCGAACGGCTCACCGGTGCGGCCGTCGAAGAGCACCATCTGGCCGGTACGCGGCAGGCGGGCCTCGTCGAAGAGCGAGTGGATCTCCGTCTCGCGCGCGCCATCGAACACCGGCGTGGCGACATGGATGCCCTTCTTGAGGCGCTGGATCAGGCTCTTGACCTCTTCGTCGGACAGGCCGTCCACGAACCTGCCGAAGGCCGCGTCGTCGTAGACGGTCTTCAGCTGCTTCTTGAGGTTCTCGCCGCTGTAGTTCTCCTCGATGTAGCGCTGCAACTGCTCGCCCACGCCCTTGGCGGCCCAGCCCAGGTGCGTCTCGAGGATCTGCCCGATGTTCATGCGCGAGGGCACGCCCAGCGGGTTGAGCACGATGTCCACGGGACGACCGTCCTCGAGGAACGGCAGGTCCTCCTCGGGCAGCACGCGCGAGACCACGCCCTTGTTTCCGTGGCGGCCGGCCATCTTGTCGCCCACGGCCAGCTTGCGCTTGATGGCGACGTACACCTTCACCATCTTGATGACGCCCGGCGGGAGCTCGTCGCCCTTCTTGATGCGGGCGATCTTCTCGCCGAAGGCCAGCTTCACGGCCTCGGTGGTCTCCTCCAGGTTGCGCAGGATGTCGCGCAGCTTGCCGTCGAGCGCGTCCCCGACGGAGATCTCCGTCCAGTACTTGTAGGGCACGGTGGCCAGGAGCTCGTCGCTGACGATGTCCCCCTTCTTCAGGAGGATCTTGCCCTTGTCATCCACGAGCTTGCCCTGGATTTCCTTCGTCCGGAGCATGGTGCGGATGCGGTTGTAGGCGCTGTCGCGCAGGACCTTGATCTCGTCGTTCTGGTCCTTGAGGAGCTTGGCCTCCTCCATCGACTCGATCTGCTTGGCGCGCTCGTCCTTCTCGACGCCCTTGCGGCTGAACACCTTGGCGTTGATGACGGTGCCCACGACGCCCGGGGGCACGCGCAGCGAGCTGTCGCGCACGTCGCCGGCCTTCTCACCGAAGATGGCGCGCAGCAGCTTCTCTTCCGGGGAGAGCTGGGTCTCGCCCTTGGGAGTGATCTTGCCGACCAGCACGTCGCCGGGCTTCACCTCGGCGCCGATGCGGATGATGCCGCTCTCGTCCAGGTCCTTGAGGGCTTCCTCACCCACGTTCGGGATGTCGCGGGTGATCTCCTCCTTGCCGAGCTTGGTGTCGCGCGCGATGCACTCGAACTCCTCGATGTGGATGGACGTGAAGACGTCCTCCTTGAGGATGCGCTCGGAGATGAGGATGGAGTCCTCGAAGTTGTAGCCCTGCCACGGCATGAACGCGACGACCACGTTCTGGCCGAGCGCGAGCTCACCCGTCTCGGTGGCGGGTCCGTCCGCGATCACGTCACCCTTGTTCACCCGGTCGCCCTTGCGAACGATGGGCTTCTGGTTGAGGCACGTGTTCTGGTTGGAGCGCTGGTACTTGAGCAGGTTGTAGATGTCGACTTCGCTGGAGATGTCGAAGGCACCCGCGGCGGAGTCGGCCTTCACCACGATGCGGCCGGCGTCCACGCTCTCCACGATGCCGTCACGACGGGCCACGCAGGTGACGCCGGAGTCACGGGCGACGATCGCCTCGATGCCGGTGCCCACGAGCGGGGCCGCGGTGCGCAGCAGCGGAACCGCCTGGCGCTGCATGTTCGAACCCATGAGCGCGCGGTTCGCGTCGTCGTTCTCGAGGAACGGGATGAGCGAGGCGGCCACGGACACGAGCTGGTTGGGCGACACGTCCATCAGGTCCACGTCCTCGGCCTTGGACTGGACGAACTCGCCGCTGCGGCGAGCCTGCACGAGGGGGTTGACGAACTTGCCCTTCTCGTCCGCCTCGGCGTTGGCCTGGGCGATGGTGTGCTTCTCCTCCTCGAGCGCGGAGTAGAAGGCCACGTCACCGGTGACCGTGCCGGCCTCCACCTTCTTGTACGGCGTCTCGACGAAGCCGAACTCGTTGACGCGAGCGTAGGTGGACAGCGACGCGATGAGGCCGATGTTCGGGCCTTCCGGCGTCTCGATGGGGCAGATGCGGCCGTAGTGCGTCGGGTGCACGTCGCGCACCTCGAAGCCCGCGCGCTCGCGGGTGAGGCCGCCGGGCCCCAGGGCGGACAGACGCCGCTTGTGGGTCACCTCGGACAGCGGGTTCGTCTGATCCATGAACTGCGACAGCTGGCTGGACCCGAAGAACTCCTTGATGACCGCGGTCACGGGCTTGGCGTTGATGAGATCGTGAGGCATGAGCGTCTCGATCTCCTGGAGGCTCATGCGCTCCTTGATCGCCCGCTCCATGCGCACCAGACCGATGCGGTACTGGTTCTCCAGCAGCTCACCCACGGCGCGGACGCGACGGTTGCCGAGGTGATCGATGTCATCGATCACTCCCTTGCCGTTCTTGAGGTCCACCAGGTAGCGGATGACCTCGAGGATGTCGCGCTTGGTGAGGATCTGCCCGTCGAGCGGCTCCTCGAGACCGAACTTGAAGTTCAGCTTGAGGCGGCCGACCTTGGACAGGTCGTAGCGCTCGGGGTTGAAGAACAGGTTGCTGAACAGGTTGGTGGCCGTCTCGGGCGTCGGCGGATCACCCGGGCGCAGGCGCCGGTAGATCTCCATGATCGCCTGCTCGGGCGTCTCGATCTTGTCCAGCATCAACGTCTCACGCAGGTAGGGACCCACGTTGAGGTTGTCGATGAAGAGGACCTTGAACTCCTTGATGTCGCGCTTGAGGAGCTCGTCGACCTTCTCCTGCGAGACCTCCTCGTTGCACTCGAGGATGACCTCACCGGTGTTCTCGTCCACCACGTCGTAGGCGGACACCTTGGTGAAGAGCTCGTCCGCGTCGATGGGGAGCGTCTTCATCTTGGCCGCCTCGAGCTTCTTGATGGCGGCGCGGGTGAACTTGCGGTTCTTCTTGACGATGATGTCGCCCGTCTTCGTCTTGATGTCGCGCGTGGCGCGCTGACCGGGCAACAGCTCCAGCTCCACCGACTTCTCGAAGTCGACGTTGCTCTGGAGGTAGATGGTCTCCGTGGCGTAGTAGTAGTTGAGCATCTCCTCGGTGGAGCCACGGAACTCCAGAGGATTCTTCTTGGCGGTGTCGGACACCGCGCCCAGGGCGCGGATGAGCACCGTGGCCGGCAGCTTGCGGCGCCGGTCGATGCGGACGTACAGGATGTCCTTGTGGTCGAACTCGAAGTCGATCCACGAGCCGCGGTACGGGATGATGCGGGCGTTGTAGAGCAGCTTGCCAGACGAGTGGCTCTTGCCCTTGTCGTGGTCGAAGAAGGCACCCGGGCTGCGGTGCAGCTGGCTGACCACCACGCGCTCGGTTCCGTTGATGATGAAGGTGCCGTTCTGGGTCATCAGCGGGATTTCGCCGAAGTAGACCTCCTGCTCCTTCACGTCACGGATGGACTGGGCGCCTGTCTCCTCGTCCTTGTCCCACACGACCAGGCGCACGACGACCTTGATGGGTGCCGAATAGGTCATGCCACGCTGGTGGCACTCATCGACGTCGTACTTGGGCTTCTCGAGGTGGTAGCTCACGAACTCCAACGAGGACGTCTCATTGAAGTCGCGGATGGGGAAGACCGACTTGAAAACTCCCTGCAGTCCGAGGTCCTCACGCTTCTCGGGCGGAATATCCGCCTGGAGGAACTTCTCGTAAGACTGCTTCTGGATGTTGATGAGGTTGGGAATGTCGATGGTCTTCGCGATCTTCGCGAAGGTCTTCCGCACTCGGAAGTTGTTCTGGATCTGCGTCGGCATTCAAACTCCGGGGCGAGCAAGCTCGGGCGGGACGAGCTCGGATAACGCGCAGCGGCAGCGGGAAATTTAGAGATACGGAAAGGGCAAAGCCGGCGCACCCTTTCTGGGCACGCCGGCCTGCTCAACCGGGCAGGAGGCGCCGGGAATTTCCCGAAACCCGGCACCTACCCAAAGACGCGACTACTTGATCTCGACAGTGGCGCCAGCGGCAACGAGCTGGTCCTTGATCTTCTTGGCGTCGTCCTTGTTGACGCCCTCCTTCACCGGCTTGGGAGCGCCCTCGACCAGGTCCTTGGCCTCCTTCAGGCCCAGGCCGGTGATCGCGCGGATCTCCTTGATGACGTTGATCTTGTTCGCCCCGGCGTTGGCCAGGATGACGTTGAACTCCGTCTTCTCCTCGACCGGAGCGGCGGCGGCGCCACCAGCGGCCGGGCCAGCGGCCACGGCGACGGCGGCGGCGGAGACGCCCCACTTGGTCTCGAGCTGCTTCACCAGCTCGGCGGCCTCCATGACCGTCAGGGTGGAGAGCTGCTCAACAATCGCGTTCAGGTCAGCCATTTCGATGTCCTTCTTTCAACTTGTAACGGTCCGTCTTCCCTCTGGAAGGCAAGAACCGGGGGTTGCGGTGGGTTTTGCTTCTGGGGACGATTACTTGGGCTGCTGCTGGTCCACATTCGCCTGGAGCACGCGGGCCAGCTGGGAGCCGGGGGCCGCGATGGTGCGAACGAGCTTGCCGGCGGGCTGGTTGAGCATGCCGAGCAGCTGAGCGCGCAGTTCGGGCAGACCGGGCATCTTCGCCAGGGCCTTCACGCCCTCGGAGTCAACGCGACGGCCCTGCACGGAGGCGCTACGGACCTTGATGGTCTCCAGGTCCTTGATGAAGTCCACGAGGATCTTCGCCGGAGCCACGACGTCGTCGTAGCTGATGGCGATGGCCACGGGGCCCACGAAGTCGTCGGCGATCGCCTCCACGGGGGTCCCCTTGGCGGCGCGCTTGGCCAGCGTGTTCTTCAGAACCTTGTAGTCCACCTTGCCGTCGCGGAACTTCTTGCGCAGCTTGGTGACCGTCTCCACGTTCAGCTTGGAAAACTCAGCGACGATCGCGGTCTGAGCCCGCGAAAACTTCTCGTTGAGTTCCTTGATGAGTTCTTCCTTCTCGCTCTTGATCACTTGGTTTCACCTCCTCACGACGCCCACCCGAAGGCGGGCTGGATTACCTGGGCCACCAAGGTGGCAGAGCGAGAGGAGCCTCGAGAGGCACCACACCGCACCTCCAGTCTCGGCAGGGCAGCTCCGAACGAGCCGTTTGAACCCAGGGTGTTCCTCCAGCCTCCGACCGGTTGCCCGGTTGCCAACGGAGGGCGGGAGCCCCACTCCGGATCCCTGCTGTCTGGGACCAGGGATGTCTGAAGCGCCGTGTCTCATCGACGTGGCGCTTCAATTGCAAAAGCCGGGGCGCTATACCCGCGGCTTCGCCAAACGTCCAGCGAATTTTGTTGTAAGGGTGTCAGATGGACAACGGGGCGGGCCCCGAACAGGAAGGCCGCGCCCCGGTGTGTACGACATGCTCCTCTACCCCAGCCGCGACTAGCGGTGACGGGCGAGGATCTCGGTGGTGTCGATCTTGATGCCCGGGCTCATGGTCGCGGAGATGGCGATGCCCTTGAGATACACACCCTTGGCGGTGGCCGGCTTGAGCTTCATGACCAGGTCCACCAGGGCGTTGAAGTTCTCCTGGAGCTTCTCCGGGGCGAAGGAGGCCTTGCCGAGCTTGGCGTGCACGATACCCGCCTTCTCCGCGCGGAACTCCACCTTACCACCCTTGGCGTCCCGGACGGCCTTGGCCACGTCCATGGTCACCGTGCCCACCTTGGGGTTGGGCATGAGGCCACGAGGACCCAGCACCTTACCGAGGCGACCGACCACACCCATCATGTCCGGAGTGGCGATGACGGTGTCGAAATCGAGGAAGCCACCCTCGATGCGCTTGGCCAGGTCATCCCCGCCCACGACATCGGCGCCGGCGCTCTCGGCGTCCGTGGCGCGCTCGCCCTTGGCGAACACGGCGACGCGCACGGTGGCGCCGGTACCGTGGGGGAGAACCACGGCGCCACGGACCATCTGATCCGCGTGCTTCGGGTCCACGCCCAGGTTGAGCGCGACCTCGACGGTCTGATCGAACTTGGTGCCGCGGAGGCCCGCGGTCTGCTTGAGGGCCTGGAAGCCCTCGGCGACAGTGTAACGCTTGTTGCGGTCCACCTTCTCGGCGGCAGCGCGGAACTTCTTACCGGTCTGAGGCATTGGGAAAATCCTCTTCTATGCGAAGGAGTGAGAGTGGAAGGAGCTAGACGACTTCGATGCCCATGGAGCGCGCGGTGCCAGCGATGGTGCGCTTGGCGGCCTCCAGCGAGCCAGCCGTGGTGTCGTCGATCTTCTTCTTGGCGATCTCCTCGAGCTGCTTCTGGGTGATCTGCCCCACCTTCTCCTTGCCCGGCTTCTTGGCGCCCGAGCCCTTCTTCTTCTCGGTGTGCAGGCCCGCCGCCTTCTTGATGAGGACGGCCGCGGGGGGCGTCTTCAGGATGAAGGTGAAAGAGCGATCCTGGTACACGGTGATGATGACCGGGATGATGAGGCCTTCCTTGGCCTCCGCCTGGGTCTTGGCGTTGAACTGCTTGCAGAACTCCATGATGTTCACGCCCTGCTGACCGAGCGCGGGGCCGATCGGGGGAGCGGGATTCGCCTTGCCGGCGGGAATCTGCAGCTTGACCTGTCCTGTGACCTTCTTCATCGGCTGACGACTGCCTTTCGAATCGGTGGTTATGGCGGACCGCTTGACGGAGCGAGCCTCCCACCCTGGGTATCCCCAGCGCGCGCGAGCGGCTGAGGAAGACTGCTAGCCGGTGGTCTTCTCCACCTGCATGAAATCGAGTTCCACCGGCGTGGCGCGGCCGAAGATGCTGACCAGCACCTTCACGCGACCCTTTTCCGCGTTGACCTCTTCCACGGTGCCGTTGAAGTTGGCGAACGGTCCGTCGATGACCCGAACGGTGTCGCCATCGGAGAACTGCACCTTGGGCTTGGGCTTGAGCGTGCCCTCGGAGATCTGCGAGGTGAGCCGGGCCACCTCCGCATCCGAGATGGGCGTGGGCTGCTCGTTCTGGGCTGCGCCCGGAAAACCGGTGATCTTCGGCGTGTTCTTCACCAGGTGCCAGGAGCGATCATTCAGCTCCATCTGCACGAAGATGTAGCCCGGGAAGAACTTACGACGAGAGGTCTTCTTCTCCCCCTTCACCATCTCGACAACCTGCTCCATGGGGATCAGGATCTCGCCAAACAGATCCTGCAGGTTCTCGAGACGAATCCGCTCCTCCAGGCTCTTCTTCGCCTGGTTCTCGAAGTTCGAGTAGGTGTGGACCACGTACCATTTCATCGCCATTACAGCTTCCCCCAGATGGCAGGAATCCACTCAACCATGAGGTTGTAGGCGAGCGTGTCGATGCCGAAAAGGAGGATGGCCGCCACGATCGATGCGACGATGACCGCCATGGTGGACGCCTTGGTCTCTTCCCAGGTCGGCCAGGTCACCTTCATCAATTCCGCGGCGACATCCAGGGAGACGGCGTGCGTCTTCGGGTGGAAGTAGAGGCCCAGCACGACGCCCATGGCGAGTACGAAGCCCAACAGCGTCGAGACCTTCCAATCGAGGCCTTCGATGATGTCGGGATCGCTCCAACCGGCTCGGGCCCAGACAAGGCCGCAGACGTGCTCCAGGAAGAACGCGAAGATGAGTCCCGCGATGAGGAAGAAGATGACCACGAGCCGCTTCGGGTCCATCCCCGAGCGGTTGGCCTGCTGGCTGGCTTCGGATGCCGCTGCCATGATTCCTCGCTGACTGAATGCTAGCTGGTACCGCAAAACACAGGGACCCCCGATACGTGGGTACCGGGGGTCCCTGCAACTGAAAAACTGGCAGGCCAGGAGGGATTCGAACCCCCAACACGCGGATTTGGAGACCGCTGCTCTACCGTTGGAGCTACTGGCCTAAAGAACACCGGGCTACAACAGCGGACCTAGACCTTACCTTCCTTGTGGACGGTATGCTTGCGCTCGCGGGGGCAGTACTTGCTCAACTCGAGCTTGTCCTGGCTCTTCCGCTTGTTCTTGGTCGTGTAGTAGTTCCGCTCCTTGCAGGTCGTGCACTCGAGCGAAATGATGCTGCGGTTACCCTTGGGCATGGCTTGAACTCGATAAACACGAGGGGAAAGCTGCGCGGAACAGCTTCCCCCCTCGGGGTTGACTCACTGGAGAGGCAGGCACGAGGCCCACCGGCCAATCAGGCGATGATCTCGGCGACGACGCCGGCGCCCACGGTACGACCACCCTCACGCACGGCGAAGCGCAGCTCCTTCTCCATCGCCACCGGGGTGATCAGCTCCACCTCGATCGCGATGTTGTCGCCCGGCATCACCATCTCCACGTTCTCCGGCAGCTTCACCGTTCCCGTCACGTCCGTCGTGCGGAAGTAGAACTGCGGCCGGTAGCCCTTGAAGAACGGCGTGTGACGGCCACCCTCCTCCTTCGACAGCACGTAAATCTGCGCCTTGAACTTCGTGTGCGGCGTGATGCTGCCCGGCTTGGCGATGACCTGGCCGCGCTCGATGTCCTCACGCTTGAGGCCACGCACCAGCGCTCCGATGTTGTCTCCCGCCCGGCCCTCGTCCAGCAGCTTGCGGAACATCTCCACGCCCGTCACCACCGTCTTCTGCGTGGCGCGCAGTCCCACCACTTCCACTTCCTCGCCTACCTTGATGATTCCGCGCTCCACGCGGCCCGTGGCCACCGTTCCGCGGCCCGCGATGGAGAACACGTCCTCCACCGGCATCAGGAAGGGCTTGTCCGTGGCGCGCTGCGGCGTGGGGATGTAGCTGTCCACCGCCTCCATCAGCTTGAGGATCGCCGGCTCGCCAATCTCCGACGTGTCTCCCTCCAGCGCCTTCACCGCGCTGCCCGGCACGATCGGAATCGTGTCCCCGGGGAACTCGTACTTCTTGAGCAGGTCGCGCACTTCCATCTCCACGAGCTCGCGCAGCTCGGGGTCGTCCAGCAGGTCCACCTTGTTCAGGAAGACCACGATGTAGGGCACGCCCACCTGCCTGGCCAGCAGGATGTGCTCACGCGTCTGCGGCATCGGGCCGTCCGCCGCCGACACCACCAGGATCGCGCCGTCCATCTGCGCCGCTCCCGTGATCATGTTCTTCACGTAGTCGGCGTGTCCCGGGCAGTCCACGTGCGCGTAGTGCCGGTTCTTCGTCTTGTACTCCACGTGCGCGGTCGAAATCGTGATTCCGCGCTCGCGCTCCTCCGGCGCCTTGTCGATCTGGTCGTACGCGAGGAACGTCGCGCCGCCGGTCTTCGCCAGCACCTTGGTGATGGCCGCCGTGAGGGACGTCTTGCCGTGGTCAACGTGGCCGATGGTGCCAATGTTGACGTGCGGCAAGCTTCTGTCGAACTTTTCCTTGGACATTACGACGCTCCTCGAAAAATGGAGCCCTGAACCAGGATTGAACTGGTGACCTCATCCTTACCAAGGATGCGCTCTGCCAACTGAGCTATCAGGGCTTGTCTGTGCGCCTACAACAACTGGAGCGGGAAATGGGATTCGAACCCACGACATTCAGCTTGGAAGGCTGACGCTCTACCAACTGAGCTATTCCCGCGATTCCGATGGAGGGGGTTGGATTCGAACCAACGAAGGCGTGAACCGGCAGATTTACAGTCTGCTCCCTTTGGCCACTTGGGTACCCCTCCGAACCGCTCACTTCAACTACCGCACAACCCCTGCAACTTCCTACTGCTTTCTTCGTCCCGGGCCCTCATCCGCGGCCCCGTCTGCTTGGCCGGCGGCGGGACTTGAACCCGCGACCTACTGATTACAAATCAGTTGCTCTACCGACTGAGCTACACCGGCGTCCAGCACTCCGGCAACTGCCCCCTGCCCGCCCATCCGCCTCGCTCAGAACCCGTCTACCGGCCCCGTCGAGGCGCGCCCTTTTAGAAGTCCCCGCCGCCCGAGTCAAGCAGTTTGCATCCGGCGGTCTACTTTCCAGCAACCGGGCGCGCTGTCCCCCGTTGCCGGGCGGCCTCGTATAGCAGAATCGCCGCCGAAACAGACGCATTCAGCGAGCCTACCTGACCGAGCATCGGAATCTGGAGGCGGAAGTCACAATGCTCCAGGACGCCTGGGCGTACGCCCGCTCCCTCGGCTCCCACCACCACCGCCAAGGGACCGTCGAGCCGGGCGCTCCACAAGGGCTCTTTCGAGTGGGGGTCCGCCGCGGCGATCCACACGCCGGACTCCTTCAACTCCTCCAGGGCGCGTGACAGGTTGACCACCCGGGCGATGGGACAGTGCTCCACGGCGCCGGCTGACGCCTTGGCCACCACCCCCGTCACGGGCACCGCGCGGTCCTTCGCGATGACGATGCCATGCGCGCCCAGCGCATGCGCCGAGCGGATGATGGCTCCGAAATTGTGCGGATCCTGGATGCCATCCAACACCACCCACAAGGGGGGTCTCCCGCCCTCCGCGGCCGACTCGATCAGGTCCGAGAGGTCCGCGTAGTCGAAGCCGCGCAGCTCGGCGACCACGCCCTGGTGCACGCCGCCATCCGCCAGACTCGCCAGGCGCTCGCGAGGCACCCGTTCCACTCGGACTCCCGCTTCCCGGGCGCGGCTGAAGATCTCCGCCGCTGCCTTCGCGGCGAGTTGTCCCTCCGTCACGAAGAGCCTCTCCACCCGCTCCGCGTGTGCCCGGAGCGACTCCATGACCGGGTTCACCCCGTACACGTAGCGCTGCTCGGCACGCTCGCGCTCTCCTCCACGCTCACTCCCCTTCGACGGACGCTGGCGTACCACGGGCTAGAGAACCTCCACCGGAACGGAGAGCGTCTTCTGCTGCCGGGCACACAACTGCTCCGAGCAGATGAAGAACGTGAGCTTCGCCTCCACCAGCCCCTTCCCCGCGGCGTCGGCCTTGAATGGCACCTCGAAGCGGGGATCCACGAAGGCCTGGCCCTCGGCCTTCTTCGCCACCGAGTCCTTCAGGGCCAGCTTCTGCTGAGGCAGTTCCACTCCCGAGCCCTTGAGCTCCAGCTTCAACGGCGCCTCGTCGGAGACATGCGCGCCCGGCTTGCTCTTGATGGACAGCACGAACACACCCGAGCCCCCCGCCTTCACTTGAGTGGAGGAGCCCGCGGTACTCAGCTCGTAGAGCGTGGCCGGATCCACCTGTCCCTCGGCATGGACCGGCGAGCAGGCAAGCGCCAGCAGCGCGGCGGCCAAGGAAGGGATGTGTCGGATGTGGGGCATGGCGCTTTTCCTCCGAGATGCGGAACCGCCCCTATATCACCGCACCTCCCACCCCTGGCGACTCTTTGCGGTTCAGGTCCGGACCCTGGACGTCCGCTTGCGCCGGGACGAAGCCACCGGACCCGGCTCGGGACTTCCGATCTCAGCCGTCCCCGCCGCCAGTTTCTCGGCCCGCTCGATGATGATGTCGGCGAGATCCAACCCCGTAGCCGCCTCCATCTCCGGAAGCGCCGGGGAACTGTTGACCTCGAACACCTTGGGGTGCCCCTCCTGCACGTCGAGCAGGTCCACCGCCGCTACCTCCAACCCCACCAGCGAGGCCGTCTTCTCCGCCGCCGTCCGCTGGGAGGCGGTCAACTCCAGCTTCTCCAACCGGGCCCCGCGATTGAGGGTGTAGGAGAGGCGGCCCACCCTCGGCCGGCGACGCACCGCCGCCACCGCCTTGCCTCCCACCACCAGGACCCGGACGTCCTGCCCCGAGTGCTTCACGTACTGCTGGACGATCAGGTTGTGCCCCAGGCCCAGAATGGCCTCGAGCGCCGCTTCCAGGGACTGGAGGCTCTCGCACACCATCACCCCCCTCTTCTCCTGGCCCTGCAGCAGTTTCACCAGGACCGGCACGCCTCCAACCAGCCCCACCATGGCCTTGAGGTCCGCCGCGTCCCTCGCCATCACCGTCGCCGGGATGCCGATGCCATGCGCCGAGAGCAGTTGCAGCGAGCGCATCTTGTTGCGCGACTCGGCGATGGCCCTCGCCGTGTTCAACAACGGAATCCCGCTCATGGCGAACTGATTCACCACCGCCAGACCGTAGTTGTTGACGGACTGCGCGATGCGCGGAATGACCACGTCGCAGGGCGCGAGCTTCCGGCGTCGGTAGTAGAGGTGGGCCTTGCGTCCGTCCAGGTGCATCTCCACCCGGACTGGATTGAGCACCCTCACCTGATGCCCTCTCGCGCGCGCGGCCTCGACCAGACGCTTGGTGGACGAAATGGAGGCGGAGCGCGAGAGGATGGTGATCTTCATGGGTGGCCCGGGGGCCGGGCGCAGACATAGCCCCACCCCCGAACCACGTAAAGCCGCGCCGGGCGTTTAGCGCCGCTGAATGGCCCGAACCTCGATGTTCACCGGGTTCGCCGGCGTGGACGCCTTGATGCGCTCACACGTCGTGCCGTTGAAGACGATGCCCGTGTCCGTCAGGTTCCAGGTGTTCGTCCCCGGCGAGAGGCGCTCCTTGTTGAGGAAGACCACCACCAGTTCCTCCGAGTTGGGCTGCTGGGTGGGATCGAAGCTCAGCACGCAGGGCTCGTCCACCACCACCTTCTCGGTGATCTCCTTGAGGGCATTCACCAACTCCGTCTTGTTCGCCGCCTGGTAGAACCGACGCGTGCACAGGCCCGTCGCGGCCTCACACGTGTCCCCCGCGCCACATTCCGCGTTCGACTTGCACGAGCGCGCGAAGCCACCCGCCTCGGCCATGCCGTTGAGCGTCGCCACGCCCCGACGTCCCGACTCGCTGCTGGAATTGAAGTCCGCGCCAAACCCGATGACGATCGTCTGGATATTCTTGGCCTTCAGATCTCGCACCGCGCGCACCGACGCATTCGTGTCCAGGCAGCCGATGTCCTGAGCGAAGTCGCAGGACGTCAGCGTGCAGAAGCAACCCGGGTCCGGGTAGGGCGTCTCGAATTGCGCGTTGCAGTTGGGCAGACCATCCGTGAGCAACAGCACGAAGCTGGAGCGATTCTGCGACTGCAGCTCGGGCCGCGAGCCCACGTAATTCAGACTCACGCTCGTGGGCGTACCGCCCACCGGGACCTGCTCTCCCGTGGTCGAGGAGTTCTTGATGGCCAGCAATCGGCTCTTCACCAACCCCGCGTTGGCGGTCAGCGTGGCCGGGTCCTCCAGTTCCTCCGCGGGCAGCGGAACGCTGAGCGAGGTCGAGGCACCGCACGAGTCTCCCTCACTCTCGTCCGGATAGGTCGTGAGCCCAATGCGCGCGAGGGTACCACTGCTGTCCAGGAAGTCCTTCATCGCGTCCTGCAACTCGCTCCACCGCGTGGGGCAGAGCGTCGTGTTGCAGGGGTTCACCTCGCTTCCACAGATCTCGGCTCCCTGCTTGCACCCCGGCCTGCTGGGGTCCACCGGCGCCGTCATGGAGCCGGACGTGTCCACCAGCAGCATCAGGTTCGGCTTGCTCGCCCGGGCCGTGATGACCCGCGTCTCGGTCGTCTGCGAGATGGCGAGCGGATCCACCGGCTCGAAGTCGTAGGTCTGACAACCCGAGGCGATCACACCCCCCAGGGTGCCCATCGCCATCAGGCTCAGCAGGGTCAGCTTGGCGCGCATAAGATGAATTCGCTCCTCTTAAAGAAGGGGCACGAGCACTCCTCGCGCCCACACAGGGTCCGGCCCTGAAATCGGTCCGAGGATAGCCTCCTCCACCTTCGCACGGCCAGCGTCAACGCACCGCCTCCCTAAAGAGCGAGAGTGCGTGCGCCGTCCGTCAGTCGCCACAACGACGCGAGCCCCATCACCTCGTCCAGCGGACCCTTCAACTCCTCCGATGCGTATCCACAGATTCTTACCGTGGTGTCGCACGCCACCAGACGCGCACCCAATTCCCGCGCTTCCGCCAGCATCCGCGCCGGCAGCGGCACTCCGAGTTCGAGCGCCCTCGCGCTTTCCGCCAACTCCCGCTCGCCGCGCGGCTCCCCAAACCGGCCCTCCACCAGCGCGCGAAGCGCCTCGAAGGCGAAGACGAAATACACCTCGTCGCCCATCGCCACCGCGGTGATGCCCATCGTGGCGGCCTGGAAGGCGGGCTCGTACGTGGCGTGCTGCAGGAAGAAGAAAACGCGTCCAGCCATGGACTCGGCACCATACCCGCCACTTCAACAATCCGCTCGCAGCGAAAGCGCTCCGGGTCCGTCGAATCCACCGCGCGCGCCAGCCTATAAACCCGGTTTCTCCCCCAAGTTCCCGTCCCGAGGCCGCCGCCCATGATCTCCTTCGCCCTCGCCGCATGGCTCCTCGTGGCGCCCGCGGCCGCCGCCCCCGCGACTCCCGATTCCGCCACCGCGCCGGGCGCGTTGCATGGGCGTGTCCTGCGGATGCTCGACAGCTCCAAGACCCCTCCCAGGGAAGCCGATTGGGCGCCCCTGGGCCCCGAGGCGCTGGGGGAACTCCTCGCGCTCGCGAGGGATCCCCAGGCCCCCGAAGCCCAGAGAACCCGCGCCGTCGCCGCCCTCACCGTCGTGGCCCATCCCGAGGCCGCCCAGCACCTCGCCGAATTGCTGCGCACCCCCACCTTGCCCTCCTCGCTGCGCGCCACCGCCGTGCTCGCGCTCCAGCGCCGGGCGGGCCTCGGCGCCCTTCCCGTGCTCGCCCCCCTGCTGGAGGACGGGGACGCACTCGTTCGCTCCACCGCCGCCCGGGCGCTCGGGCGCATGGGGAGCGCGGAGGCACGCCGGGTCCTGGAGGATCGGCTCGCCTTGGAGGAGCACGCCGAGGTCCGGGAAGCGCTTCAACAGGGGTTGAGCGACGTCGAGCCCTGACGGACGCCGCCATGAGCCCCCTCGCATCCCCCGGGCGCTTCCATTAGATGGAGGGCCATGCGCCCCACCGTGCTCCTCTTCGACATCGACGGAACCCTCATCGACAACGCGGGCTCCGGCCGCCGGGCCATGGATCTCGCCTTCCACGCGCTCCACCAGCGCCGCGATGCCTGTGACTCGTTCAGCCTGTCCGGGATGACGGATCAGGCCATCGTCCGCAAGGCGCTCGAGATCATCGGCGTCCCGGCCACCCCCGAGGCCATCTCCACCGTCATCGACACTTACCTCCAGCACCTGGTGCAGGAGGTCCACCGCGTCACCGACACCCACTACCGCCTCCACGTCGGCATGCGCGAGGCCGTCGACGCCGCCCTGGCCCGTCCGGGGTTCGCCGTGGGGCTCGGAACCGGCAACGTCCGCGAGGGCGCTCGCATCAAGCTTGAGCGCGTGGGCATTCATGACCGGTTCTCGTTCGGGGGCTTCGGCTGCGACCACGAGAGCCGCGTCGAGCTCATCCGCCATGGCGCCCGCACCGGCGCCGCCCAGCTCGGGGTATCCGTCGAGGCCTGCCGGGTCGTCGTCATCGGAGACACCCCCAAGGACGTCGACGCCGCCAAGGGCATCGGCGCCGCGTGCATCGGCGTGGGCACGGGCCACTACACCCCCGAGCAACTCCTCGCCGCGGGCGCCGATCACGCCTTCGCCGATTTCACCCACCGCGAAGCGCTCGCCACCCTGCTCGGGGAGCACTGAGCCCCGGGACTTCCCGCCCCCTCCCAGGCCGCCGGGTGTGTTATCTCCGGCCGTCCCGCCCGGCCCCCGAGGAGCCCTCCGCCCATGTCGTTGTCCACCCTCGAAGCCTACGATCTCGTCCGTTTCGCCGAGGCCTTCGACTCGCGACTGGCCACCGCCGACGAGCTGCTCGCGAGCCGTCCGGGTCTGGAGCGCGAGAAGGAGTGGCTCTCCACCGCCCTCCAGCTGCTGCGCGCCGAGCGCGCTCCCGCCCAGTCCATCCTGGAAAAGGTCCGCGATCTGCCCGAGCTCGAGGAGGTGCGCGAGGAGTTCGCCTTCACCCTCCAGAACGCCTGGATCGACACCCTGGAGAAGGTCCACGCCGGCATCACCTTCTGCGCGAGCAGCCGCGCCCCCGTCATCGAAGCGCTCTTCCCCCACCTCAAGTTCCCCCAACTGCGCCGCGCCTCCCGCGACACCCTCCAGGAATTCGTCACGGGCTTCGAGCGCCGCCTGAAGTCCTCCTACGTCTCGCGCATCCTCGCCCGGGACGATTTCGCCTTCGTGCGCCCCGTGCTGGAGCAGGTCGCGGCCGCCTACGCGCAATGGCAAGCCTGCTTCGTCCCCGTGCAGCTCCCCCATGAGCAGGCCGCCCCCCTGCGCGCCGAACTCATCTCGCTCGGCAAGCGGTTGGACCTCGCCCTGCGCCAAGCCCGATGCCTCGCCGAGGCCTCGCTCGCCCCCCTGCCCGAGGCCTTCGAGAACTCCGGACTCGCCAGCAAGCCCCGCAAGCGCGCCGGACGCGGACTGCCGCTCGGAGAGACGATCGAGGCCCTTCCCGATGAGACCGGGGAAGTCCCGGCTGAATCGCTCGACGCCCCCCGGGAGACCCCCTCGGAAGAGCCCAGCGCGGCGGAACTGGCCGAGCTCGCGGCGCTCGCCGGGCCGCTCCCGGAGGAGACCGTCTCCACCGCGCCGTCCGTGGAGGAAGCGCCCGCCGTCGAACCCGAGCCCGAACCGGCTCCCGCGCCTATCGCAGCCGAGCCGCCCGCCGCCGAGCCGCCATCCGAGGCCAAACCCGTGAAGTCCGGGGGCAAGAGGGGCCGCAAGAAGGCCGAGGCCAAGTCTCCTTCTCCGGAGTCGACCTGAGCGCGGAGGCCCCAGGCCCCCGTTATTGAGGAACCGGCCATGGCCGACGTCGCCCTTCCCATCGATCCGCTCCTGCCGCAGCTCGTCACCACGCTGCGCGCCTCGTCCTCGCTCGTGCTGGAGGCCCCTCCGGGCGCCGGCAAGACGACTCGCGTGCCTCGCGCCCTGCTCGAGGCGGGCATCGGTCAGGGCAAGGAGATCGTCGTCCTGCAACCCCGGCGTCTGCCCACCCGGCTCGCGGCCAACCGCGTGTCCGAGGAGATCGGCGAGCGCGTGGGCGACACCGTCGGCTACCAGGTGCGCTTCGAGGACGTGCGCGGCCCCAAGACCCGGCTGTCCTTCGTCACCGAGGGCGTGCTCGGCCGCCGCCTGCTGTCCGACCCCACCCTGCGCGACGTCTCCGTGGTCGTCCTCGACGAGTTCCACGAGCGCCACCTGTCCGCGGACATCTCGCTCGCCCTGCTCCGCCGACTCCAGCAGGGCCCCCGCCCCGACCTGAAGATCGTGGTGATGTCCGCCACGCTCGAGGCCGCCCCCATCAGCGCCTACCTCGGCGGGTGCCCCACCCTGCGCTCCGAGGGCCGCCGCTTCGACGTGAGCGTCGAGTACCTGCCCACCCCCGACGAGCGCTACCTCGATGCCCAGGTGCTCTCCGGTATCAAGCGGCTGCATGCCAATGGCCTCGATGGCGACGTGCTCGTGTTCCTCCCTGGCGCGGGTGAAATCCGCCGGGCCCGGGACGCCTGCGCCGAGTTCGCCGAGCGCCATGACATCGAGCTCCTGCCGCTGCATGGCGACCTGAGTCCCGCCGAGCAGGATCGCGCCGTGCGCCGGAGTTCGCGCCGGAAGATCATCCTCTCCACCAACGTGGCGGAGACCTCCGTCACCATCGATGGCGTCGCCGCCGTCATCGACAGCGGACTCGCGCGGGTGGCCTCGCACTCCCCCTGGTCCGGACTGCCCATCCTCAAGCTCGCCAAGGTGAGCCGGGCCAGCGCCACCCAGCGCGCGGGCCGCGCCGGCCGTACCCGCTCCGGCCACTGTCTGCGCCTGTACACCCAGCACGACTTCGACGGCCGCCCCGAGCAGGATGCCCCGGAAATCCGCCGCATGGACCTGGCGGAGACGGTGCTCTCCCTGCGCGCCTCCGGCATCCGCGATCTGGGCGCCTTCCCCTTCTTCGAGCCCCCACCGGCCGCCTCACTCGAGGCCGCGGAGAACCTGCTGCGCCGCCTGGGCGCCGTGACTCCGGACGGTAAGGTGACGGACGTGGGCCAGCGGCTCCTGCGCTTTCCCCTCCACCCGCGACAGGCCCGGATCATCGTCGAGGGCGAACGGCGGGGCGTGGGCGCGGACGCGGCCCTGTTGGCCTCGCTCGTGGGCGAGCGCGACATCCGCCGGGAGGCACGCACCCAGATGTCGGGTCCCGGCCGGGCCGCCCATGTCGTCGCGGGGCCCTCGGACCTGCTGGAACTGCTCGAACGCTTCCGCCAGGCCGAGCGCGCCCAGTTCTCCTCCGGCCGCGTGCAGTCCCTGTCCCTGGAGCCCGGCGCCGTGCAGGCCGTGGACCGGGTGCAGCGCCAGCTGCGGCGCGCCGTGCGGGAACAGGCCTCGAAGCCCGCGACCCCCGAGGCCATGGAGCAGGCGCTGATGCTCAGCGTGCTCGCCGGCTATCCGGACCGGGTCGCCCGGCGCCGCAAGCCCCGCGCGCCCGACCTGCTGCTCTTCGGCGGCGGCACCGCGCAGCTGTCCGAGACCAGCGCCGTCCAGGAACCCGAGTTGATGGTCGCCGTGGACATCGAGGAGCGTCCGGGCCGGGGAGTCATCGTGCGGCTCGCCAGCGCCGTGGAGCCCGAATGGCTCCTGGATCTGTACCCCGACGCCCTGGAGGAGCTGGACACCTTGCAGTGGAACGCCGAGGCCCGGCGCGTCGAGCGCATCACCCGCCTGGCCTACGGCAACCTCGTCCTCGAGGAGACCCGGGCGCCCGCGCCTCCCTCGGAGGAGGCCGCGCGCGTCCTGGTGGAGCAGGCGCTCGCCGCCGGTCCCGGACGCTTCGCCGACCCCGAGGCCCTGCAGAACTGGCGCACCCGCGTGGCCCTGCTCGCGCAGTCCTTCCCCGAGGCGGGCTTTCCCACCGTGGACGAGCCGTTCATGCGCGACGCGCTCGCGTCCCTGTGCACCGGAGCCCGGAGCTTCGCGGACCTGGAAGGCGTGTCCCTGCTCGACGCGCTCCAGGCCCGGCTCACCAAGGAACAGGCCCGGCTGCTCGCCCAGCACACCCCGGAGAAGGTCTCCCTGCCCGGAGGGCGTCAGGCCAAGGTCAACTACGAGCCGGGCAAGCCGCCCTGGGTCGAATCCCGGCTCCAGGACTTCTTCGGCATGGTGCAAGGGCCCAGTGTGTGCGCCGGACGCGTCCCGCTCGTGCTGCATCTGCTCGCACCCAACATGCGCGCCGTCCAGGTGACCACGGACCTCGCCGGGTTCTGGGAGCGGCACTACCCCGCGCTGCGCAAGGAGCTGTGCCGCAAGTACCCCCGGCACAGCTGGCCCGAGGAGCCGCGCCACGCGCAGACGCCCGCCGAGCGCGGCCGGAGGATCTGACCCACCGCGGAATCAGAACCGCTTGCGCATCTCCAGGTGGTCGATGCCCGCTTCATCGAACACCTCGCCCACCGGCGCGTAGCCCATCTTCTTGTAGAACTCGAGCGCGTAGAGCTGCGAGTGCAGCACGACGCCGTCGACCCTGCGGTCACGCGCCTCCTGCTCCAGCGCTTCCAACAACCGGGCGCCCACGCGCGCCTTGCGGTGCGCCTTGAGCACCGCCATGCGGCCAATCTGCGCCCACCGCCCCGTCTCACCGGGAGGAGGCTCTGGCAGCATCACCAGGCGTCCCGTTCCAATGGCGTGTCCGCCCTGGAACGCCAGGACGTGGTAGGCCTTCGCGTCCTCGTCATCCCGCTCGATGCCCTCGGGGACGTGCTGCTCCTCGATGAACACGACCTCGCGGATGGCGAGCGACTGAAACAGCTCAGCTTCGGTACGAATCTGGGCGATGGTAACCGGCTGGGGGTTGTCCGGGTTCGGCATGTCGCCGGGCAAGGTACACAAAACCCGGCGGCGCAGACAGGTGAAAAGGCGGCGTGACACGGGAAGTTTCCGGACAGCCGAGGGACCCGCCCCCGTTCCGCCCGCCCGCCTTCCTCCCGTGAGCCCAGGGCCGCTCGTGGTACCCTCGGACGTGATGCGATCCTCCCTCCTCGCACTCGTCCTCGGACTCACCGCTCTTCCCGCCGCCGCCCAACCGGAGGTCATCTTCGGCTCCGGACAGGACGTGCCCAACATCAAGGAGGAGGACTTCGACCGCCGCTTCCTCAAGACGGGCTTCTACCAGGGCCTGACCCAGGGGACGAACGATCCCAACTGCGCCCTGCTGCTCGGCGGCATGCTCACGCTGCTCGGGGAAACAGCCCCGATGCTGCACAAGCGGGACGAGAACTTCTTCCTGGACCCGCAGCTCGTCCAGGCGCTCAACACCCAGCTCAGCTCCCCTCGCTTCCAGGCCCAGCCGTACTTCGTGGCCATGGTGCGGCGCGTGCTCATCGATCACAAGCTGCCCGCGAGCTGGTTCCAGACCGCCTCCACCCTGGGCCCACTGGTGCTCACCATCGACGTGGGCAAGCTGCGCTTCCTGTCCGAGGGCCTCCAGCCCATCGACAGCTTCTTCCTCACCCTGCCCACGCTGCGCGAGCGCTATGAAATCGAGGTGCGCCGCGCCAACGCCACCACCGCGCGCTCCGCCGAGAAGGCGTTCCGCGAGAACTACCTCGACAAGCAGGTGGCCTTCGGCAACGTGGAGCTGCTCGACGTGGCGGTGGAGCAGCCCAAGAAGCCCAAGAAGCGCAAGGGCCAGCCCGTCATCCTCGAGGAGGACACGCCCCCCACCGCCGTGGCCCGCATCGTGTGGTACCCGCCGGATCCCAACGCCGGGCAGCTCGAGATCTTCGGCGCGAAAAAGCGCCCCGAGGTGCGCATCACCGCGCGGCTCGCCCCCCAGCAGTACCTGGACCTGAGCCGCATTCCCAAGGGGGCCCGGTTGATGGTGCGCGGGCGCTTCTGGGCCTTCACCAAGGCCGTGGACGAGGTGGAACTGCGCGATGCGCTCATCTTCCAGGACCGCGACTGGAGCCAGGGCAATACCCTGGTGGACCCCAACGCCGTGGCCCAGTGCCGCTTCGCGGTGAATGATCTGATGGGCGCGGCTCCCGTCCAGCAGGGCGCCTTCGGACAACCGGGGGCCTTCGGCCAGCCGCGCCGCTAGGTTCACGAGCCCCACGGGCGTCCCGGCAGCGAGCCTCCCGTCCGAGGGGGGAGAGCGCCGCCGGGAGCAGCCCACCCAGAAGCCCCTGGCACGAGCCGTGCTCCCACGCGGGGAAAATCCCAACGCCGCGAGGGAGCATGAAGATCGAGGGTCGTCCCGAGGCAGTCCCCACCCGGTCCGCGCCGGGCAAGGGTCGGTTCCAGGAGCAGGTGAGGAAGGGCACGCCAGAACTGGCGAAACGTCCCCCGCCGGGAGGAACGGGGGCCCGTACCATCCCCACGACCGTGCGGAGCGCCCCCGGAGTCCGCGCGCTCGCCAGCGCCCTCCAGGTCCCTTCACACGGAGCCTTCGCCAGCGCCGAACACCTCGGGCAGGTGCGACGGGGCGCCACCGCCGAGGCCCACCGGCTGAGCGATGCACGGGGGGAAGCCCACCAGACGCATCGGGAGCGGGTCCTCCACCGGCTGAGTGATCTCATCGCCCACGAACTCTCGAGAGAGCCGGGCGTCGGGCCCCCGACCGTGCGCGACACGCCCGCGGCCCGCGGCCCAGAGACGCCCCCGCCCCTCGTTCCGGCGGAACTCGCCCAGGCGCTCGCCGGGCCGCGGCCCGAAGGACCTACCGTGGGCACCCGGGCCAGCGAGGCCAGTGGCCTGTCCGAACCCCGGGTTCAGGCGACGCTGGAGCTCATCGAGAAGATCGACCTGTTTGTGAAATCTCAGCGGCCCGCGCTCGCCATGCGCCTGGGCGGAGCCCTCGACGCCACCGTGGAGGTGGAGCGCACGGGCACGCGCGAGGTGGCACTGCGCATCCAGGGCCGACGCGGACCCCTGGCGCCGGGGGAGCTGACACGCATCCGGGAGGCACTGGCCTCGCGGGGACTCTCGCTAAGCGCCCTGTCGAACACCTGAGCGCCCCGAGCGGGCATGGGAAAGGCCCCGCCGCCCGGGGCCGCGGGGCCTTCCCTGAATCCTACCCGTGAGGACTACTTACCGGGCGCGGCGTCCAACATCCCGCGCTTGCCCTTCGCATCCTTGAACTCCTCGGCCTCGGGCAGCGAGCTCTTCTTCTCCGCGATGTTCGGCCACTTCGTGGAGAAGTCCGCGTTCAGCGTCTTGTACTCCGCCCACTCCTTGGGCAGCTCCGACTCGGGGAAGATCGCCTTCGTCGGGCAGACGGGCTCGCAGGCACCGCAGTCGATGCACTCGTCCGGGTGGATGACCAGGAAGTTGGCGCCCTCGTAGAAGCAGTTGACGGGGCACACCTCGACACAGTCGGTGTACTTGCACTTGATGCAAGGCTCGGCGACGACATAAGCCATGGAAATCTCCTCTTGGGACAGAACCGTGCGCGCGCACAGTAGTGGGTTGCGAAGGGGGTTGGCACTCCCAATCTGAGCGCCCCTCCTCTACCTCATCTCAGTAGACCCTGGGCATGCATCAGTTCGGCGACCAGGATGGCCCCCTTGGCCGCTCCCATCTTGGTGTTGTGCGACACCAGCACGTACTTGAACCCGTTAGGGAGGACGTTGTCCTCGCGCACCCGGCCCACGGTGGTGGCCATGCCCGCGTGGGTGTCCCGGTCCAGGCGCGGCTGGGGGCGGAAGGGCTCGTCGAGCACCTCGATCCACTGGGGAGGAGCCGAGGGCAGCCCTCGCGCCACCTCGGCGCCCCGCCACTCGCGCATCGCCGCCACCACGTCCTTCACGGACGCCTTCTCGGCCAGCGACACGAAGACGGACTCGGTGTGACCCTCGAGCACCGCCACCCGGGTACAGGTGCACGACACCTGGATGTCATGCGGGGTGATGACGCCGTGGGCCAGCGAGCCGAGGATCTTCTTCGTCTCCACCTGGACCTTCTCCTCCTCCTTGGGGATGTAGGGGATGACATTGTCCAGGATGTCCAGGCCGATGACGCCCGGCGAGCGGCCCGCGCCGGACATGGCCTGCATGGAGGTCATCAACACGGAGCGCACGCCGAAGCGCTCGGCGAGCGGCGCCAGGGTGATGGCCAGACCCGTGGTGGTGCAGTTGGGAATGGGGACGATGAAGCCCTTCCAGCCCCGCTGCTTCTGCTGCGCGCGGATCAGATCCGAGTGGGCGGCATTCACCGGGGGAATCACCAGCGGCACGTCCGCCTCGTAACGGAAGGCGCTGGCCGCGGAGAACACGGGGATGTCCCGGGCGAGCCGGGGCTCCAGGTCCTTGGCCACGTCCGACTCCACCGCCGAGAAGGCGATGTCGTAGTCCCTGGCCTGGATCTCCTCTCCGCTCACCACCTTCATCTTCGCGATCGACTCCGGAAGCGCCTCGGGAACGAACCAGGCGGTCATTCCATTGGCGGCGCGAAGTGCCTCCACATAGGACTTGCCCGCGGAGCGCGGCGAGGCCGCCAGGCCCGTGAGCTCGATGTGGGGATGATCCTTGAGCGCGGAGATGAACTGCTGGCCGGCGAGTCCGGTGGCGCCGATGAGCACGGCACGAAGCTTGGCCATTGTGTCCGACTTCCTTCGGTACTTCGGGGGGTGCGGCGTCTTTACACCGTTTTGGTCCCCCACTTCACCATGCGCGGAGAGCCGGACGCCCCAGGCTCAGCAGACCTGGGAGGCCGAGGCTCCGGCGAAGTGGTATTCGACGGGCAGTCCCTCGGTGAGCCACCCCTGGAGACCTCCCTCCAGACACACTACCTGGAACCCCTGACGCTGCAGCAGACGGCAGACCCTGCGGGTATCGGAGCCATCCGGCGCACACCCACATAGGACGATGAGTTCGTCGTCGGGGAGGACCGCCGCGTCCTGGAGAATCTCCTCGAAGGTCATCCACAAGGCGCCCGGAATGTGCAGCCCATAGCGCTCCCAGTCGGAGGGGTCACGGCAATCGAGGACGAGGACCTCGTCGTCCCCCAGCCGCACGAACAACTCGGTACAAGGCATACGGGCTTGGATCACCCGGAACCTCCCAGTCGCGTTATCAGCGGTGGCAACCCGGGGGGATGGGATTCCCATCCCCACGCTTCCCCGGCCGCTCCCGCGCCTCGCTCGCCCCCAGAACGAGCATTCCCCCCTTCTCGCGTCTTGACCCGGCGGATTCGGGTCCATATAAGGCCCTCACGTTGGTCGCGGCGCCATAGCCAAGTGGTAAGGCAAAGGTCTGCAAAACCTTCATTCCCCGGTTCGAATCCGGGTGGCGCCTCACTCAAGGGCCCGATGTGGACTCCGGTTCACATCGGGCCTTCGTGTTTCCGGGGAGGGGGGCCGGTGCCGCCCCCCTCGGCCCCCACTCAGCCCAGGGTCGCGCGGGCGTTGCGGAACAGCCGCATCCAGGGGCTGTCCTCCCCCCACTCCGGCGGGCACCAGGAGTACTGCACGCTCCGGCTCACCCGCTCCGGATGCGGCATCATGATCGTCACGCGCCCGTCCCGGGACGTCACGCCCGCGAGCCCCCCGGGCGAGCCGTTCGGATTCGCCGGGTACGCCTCCGTCACCCGCCCGTGGTTGTCCACGAAGCGCACCGGCACCAGTCCGTCCACCTTCGCCTGGGCCTCGGCGCTCACGAACTCCGCGCGGCCCTCGCCATGCGACGACACGATGGGGATGCGGCTGCCCGCCATGCCCTGGAAGAAGAGCGAGGGGCTCTCCGCCACCTCCACCTGCACCAGCCGGGCCTCGAATTGCTCGGAGGCGTTGCGCACGAAGCTCGGGAAGTGCCCGGCCCCCGGGATGAGGTCGCGCAGCTGCGCCATCATCTGGCAGCCATTGCAGATGCCCAGGCTGAACGTCCCCGTCCGGGCGAAGAACGCGGCGAACTCGTCCCGGGCCCGCGCGTTGAACAGGATGGAGCGCGCCCAACCGCCTCCCGCGCCCAGCACGTCGCCGTAGGAGAAGCCGCCACAGGCCGCCAGACCCTCGAAGTCCTTCAACGACACCCGCCCCGCGAGGATGTCGCTCATGTGCACGTCCACCGCGCTGAAGCCCGCGCGCAGGAAGGCCCGCGCCATCTCCAACTGGCTGTTCACCCCCTGCTCTCGCAGGATGGCCACCCGGGGCCTGGCTCCCTTCGCGATGAAGGGCGCCGCCACGTCCTCGGCGGGGTCGAACGTGAGCCGGGACGACAGGCCCGGATCCGCCGGATCGCACTTCGCGGCGAACTCCTCCTCGGCGCAGCGCGGATTGTCGCGCAGCTTCTGCATCTCGAGGCTGACGCGCGACCACCCCGCGCGCAGCGCCGTCACGTCCTCCTCCAGCAGGACCCGCCCCCCCTGGTTCACCCGCACCTTCAGCGCCGGGCGGGGCCTCCCGAGCTCGTGCGCGTGCGCGTCCAACCCATGCGCCGCCAGCACCTCCCGAACCCGGGACAGGTCTCCGGCCCTCAGCTGGAGGACCGCGCCCAGCTCCTCGTTGAACAGCGCCGCGATGGCGTCCGGGCCCAGCGGACCCACGTCCACCTCGACACCACAGTGCCCCGCGAAGGCCATCTCCACCAGGGAGGTGATCAACCCGCCGTCGGAGCGGTCATGGTAGGCCAGCACCAGGCCCGCCTCGTTGAGCGCCTGCATCGCGGCGAAGAAGCCTCGAAGCACCTCGGGGCGCTCCACGTCCGGACACCGGGGGCCCACCTGCGAATACACCTGGGCCAGGACCGAGCCCCCCAGCCGCTGCTGGCCTTCGGCCAGGTCGACGAACAGCAGCCGCGTGTCCGCGTCCGGCTCGCGCAACTGGGGCGTGAGCGAGCGGCGCACGTCGAGCACCGGGGCGAACGCCGAGATGATGAGCGACAGGGGCGACGTCACCGCCTTGCGCTCACCCCGCTCCTGCCACACCGTGCGCATGGACATGGAGTCCTTGCCCACCGGGATGGTGAGGCCCAGCGCCGGGCACAGCTCCATGCCCACGGCCTTCACCGCGGCGTAGAGGTTGGCGTCCTCGCCCGGGCTGCCCGCGGCGGCCATCCAGTTCGCCGAGAGCTTCACGTCCCCGAGCTTCCCGATGCGCGCCGAGGCGATGTTCGTGAGCGCCTCGCCCACCGCCATGCGGGCCGAGGCCGCCGCGTCGACGAGGGCCACGGGCGTGCGCTCGCCCACGGACATGGCCTCGCCCGTGTAGCCCGCGTGCGCCGACAGCGTCACCGCGCAGTCCGCCACCGGCACCTGCCACGGGCCCACCATCTGATCCCTCGCCGTCAGGCCCGACACCGAGCGGTCCCCAATGGTGATGAGGAAGCCCTTGTCCGCCACCGTCGGGTGCCCGAGCACCCGCGAGAGCAATTCCCCCACCGGGGCCTCCAGCTTCAACTCCGCGTGCACGAGCGGACGCGACTTCACGTCCCGGTGCATGCGCGGCGCCTTGCCGAAGAGCACGTCCATGGGAATGTCGATGGGGGCGTTGTCGAAGCGCTGATCGCTCACCTTCAACACCTGCTCGGCCGTGGCCTCGCCCAGCACCGCGAAGGGCGCGCGCTCGCGCTCGCACAGCGCCGCGAAGCGCACCACGTCCTCGGGCGCGATCGCCAACACGTAGCGCTCCTGGGCCTCGTTGCACCAGATCTCCACCGGCGCCATGCCCGGCTCGGCGTTGGGCACCTCGCGCAGCTCGAAGCGTCCGCCCAGGTCGTTGTCGTGGATGAGCTCCGGCACCGCGTTGGACAGGCCGCCCGCCCCCACGTCGTGAATGGAGCGGATGGGGTTGTCATCCCCCAGCGCCCAGCACTGGTCGATGACCTCCTGGCAGCGCCGCTCCATTTCCGGGTTGTCGCGCTGCACCGAGGCGAAGTCGAGGTCCGCCGCGCTCGAGCCCTGCGTCATCGACGACGCCGCCCCACCCCCGAGGCCGATGAGCATCGCCGGGCCACCCAGCACGACGATCCGATCCCCCGGCCGCAACGTGCCCTTGCGCACGTGACTCGCCCGGATGTTGCCCAGGCCTCCCGCGAGCATGATGGGCTTGTGGTAGCCCCGTACCTCGACCCCGTCGAGCGTGGGCACCTGGAGCTCGAAGCTGCGGAAGTAGCCACACAGGTTGGGCCGGCCAAACTCGTTGTTGAAGGCGGCGCCGCCCAGGGGGCCCTCGATCATGACGTCGAGCGCGGACACGATGCGCTCGGGCTTGCCGTAAGGGGTTTCCCACGGCTGCTCGTACCCGGGGATGCGCAGGTTCGACACGGAGAAGCCGGTCAGGCCCGCCTTGGGCTTCGCGCCCCGGCCCGTGGCGCCCTCGTCCCGGATCTCCCCGCCCGCGCCCGTGGAGGCCCCGGGATGGGGAGAAATCGCCGTGGGATGGTTGTGCGTCTCCACCTTCATCAGGATGTGCGTGGGCTCGCGGTGGAAGCGGTACTCGCCGCTGGCCGGCTCCGGGAAGAGGCGCTCCACCTCGAAGCCCTCCATCACGGCGGCGTTGTCCTTGTACGCCGACAGCACGCCCTCGGGATGGGCCGCGTAGGTGTTCTTGATGGACTGGAAGAGCGAGCGCTCCTGGGCCACCCCATCCACCGTCCACGTGGCGTTGAAGATCTTGTGCCGGCAGTGCTCGCTGTTCGCCTGGGCGAACATCATCAGCTCCACGTCGGTGGGGTGGCGCTGGAGCTGGGTGAAGCGCTCCACCAGGTAGTCGATCTCATCGTCGGCCAGGGCCAGACCCAGCGCCCGGTTGGCGTCGACGAGCGCGGCGCGGCCCCCGCTCAGCACATCCACGGTGGTGAACGACTTCGCCGTGTGTCCGGTGAAGAGGATGGCCGCGTCCTCCTCGCGCGCCACCACGGCCTGGGTCATCCGATCATGAAGGAGGGGCTGGAGGACGGCGGACCGCTCGGGCGGGAGGGGTTGGCCCGCCGCGTCGGCGACCCAATAGGCGGTGCCGCGCTCGATGCGCCGCACGCCCTTCAAGCCGCAGTTCTGGAAGATGTCCGTGGCCTTGGAGGACCAGGGGGAAAGCGTGCCGGGCCGAGGGATGACGAGCAGCAGGCTGCCCCGAGGCGCCTGGCGGGCGAGTCGCGGGCCGTACTCCAGCAGCGAGTCCACCAGGGCCCGCTCGGGCTCGGAGAGGGATTCCGGAACATCGAGGAAGTGGACGAACTCCGCATAGACGGAGGCCACGGAAGGCTCCAGCTCCTGGCAGCGAGCGAGCAGCTTGGCCAGACGGAACTCGGAGAGGGCGGGGGCGCCACGCAGGGTGAGCATGGAAACTCTGGGAGAGGGCCAGGGGGGAACGACGCGGGCGTCTTATAACCGTGGCGCCTTCCTCATCCGAGGAGATCATGCAGCGGATATGGTTGAATGCCGCATGGTCAAAGCGAACACGGGCCTGCTGTCCCTGTGCGTCCTGGTCCTGGGTGCCGCCTGCGCGGAGCCGATCCACGACGCCCCTGTCCCCGCCCCCTTGAAAGCCACCCGCCGGGCGCTGGGCGAGGGCCCCGCGTCCCAGATGGTGGATGTGGGCACGTCGGCCGACAACGCCCTCGCGCCCCGCCCCGCTTCCCTGACGGCGGCGGGCACGACGCTCCTGTTCTCCGCCGATGACGGCACGACCGGCCGGGAGCTGTGGCGGCTCACGCCCGTGGGACCCGCGCTGCTGGCGGACATCTCGCCCGGCAACGCGAGCGCCGAGCCCTCCCAGCTCTTCTATTCACGGGGGCTCACCTGGTTCTCCGCCACGAATGGCCAGCAGGGCCTGGAGCTGTGGCGCACGGATGGCACCACGACCGGGACGGTGATGGTCAAGGACATCCAGCCAGGTCCGGCCAGCTCCCGCCCCGCGAACTTCACCGAGTACAAGGGATGGATCTTCTTCAGCGCCGATGACGGCGACAAGGGCAACGAGCTGTGGCGCACCGACGGGACCGCGGCGGGCACCGTGCGCCTGGTGGATCTCTACCTGGGCGCGGGAGACGGCAACCCCCGCGCCTTCACCGAGATGGACGGCCAGCTCTACTTCACGGCCACGGGCAATGGGGGGACGCGGCAGCTCTGGCGCACCAACGGCACGCCCGGGGGCACGGTGCGGCTCGGCCAGAACGTGACCGTGTCCTCGTCGGCGACCTCGCGCGAGCTGGTCCGCTCGGGCCGGGTGATCTACTTCGCGGGCGACAATGGCACCGGGGGCAACGAGCTGTGGAAGACGGACGGCACCGAGGAAGGCACCGTGCGCGTCAAGGACATCCTCCCCGGCGCGCTGTCCTCGGATCCCCTCCAGCTCACGGTGCTGGGCAACGCGGTGTACTTCGTCGCCACCGATGGCACGACGGGGCGGGAGCTGTGGAAGAGCGATGGCACGGAGGCGGGCACCCAGCGGGTGCTGGAACTCACCCCGGGCAACAACACCGTGGAGACGCCTGATTCGCTCGTGGCCACCGCCTCGCGGCTCTTCTTCCGGATGAAGGACGCGACCCGCGTCGAGACCTCGCTCCACGTGACGGATGGCACGGCGGCGGGGACGCAGAAGCTCGTGGACTTCAAGGCGCTGGGCGGCAAGGGCCCCCTGTCCATGAAGGAGCACGGCAACACGCTCTACTTCACCGGTTCTCAGACGATTCCCTTCAACTATGGCATCGAGGTGTGGACGAGCGACGGCACGGTCGCGGGCACCAAGGCCATCGGCAACAACTTCCTGCCCGACAGCAGCACGGCGCCCGTACCGGGCTCGTTCACCGTCTGGGAGGACAACGTCTATTTCACGGCGATCGCGCCGGGCACCGGGCTCGACCCCGACCCCGCCGTGCCCACGCTGTGGCGGACCCGGGGAACCGTGGCCACCACGAGGCCCGTGGGCTCGGACCTGACCCCCCCGCCCACCCGGGGCTCCAGCCCCGTGCCCTTCGTCAACTGGAACGGAGCGCTGTACTTCACCTCCTTCGAGCCCTATGCGGCGGCGCGCTTGTGGCGCACCGAGGGGACGGCGGCCACCACCGTGGCCCTCAAGGACATCGTCCCCAAGATCGAGCTCCAGTTCTCCTCGACCCAGGGCCTCACGTCCCTCACGCCGCTCGGGGACGCCCTCTACTTCGCGGCGCTCCCGAGGGTGTCGACCGGCTACCAGCTCTGGAAGACGGGGGGCACGCCCGCGACCACCACCCAGGTGAGCTCCCGCGTCTCGCTGTCGCTCTACGACTACCCCAACCCCATCGAACTCGCCGCGTTCGGAGGAGCCCTCTTCTTCGCGGGCCAGGACGCGGCGCATGGCGTCGAGCTGTGGAAGACCGATGGCACCGACGCCGGCACCGTGCTCGTGAAGGACCTGGTTCCCGGAGGGGGCAGCTCCACCCCCCTGCACTTCACGCTCCTGGGCGACGCCCTCTATTTCCTGGTGCAGGACACCTCGGGCGGACGCGCGCTGTGGAAGACGGATGGCACCGAGGCGGGCACCGTCCAGGTGACGGACATCCGCAACGTCGAGAACCGCTCCTCCGTCGTGAGCATCCTGGGCGTCCTGGAGGACACCCTCTACTTCGTGGCCGGCGCGGACGGCACGGGCTACGAGCTGTGGAAGACGGATGGCACGAGCTACTCCCTGGTGAAGGACATCGCTCCCGGCAACCAGGACTCCGGACCCGATCACTTCACGCGGCTCGGCGACAGCTTCTACTTCACCGCGACCGACGGCACCTCCGGCGTCGAGCTGTGGAAATCGGATGGCACCGAGGCGGGCACCCTCCGGGTCAAGGACATCTACCCGGGGGCCGGCAGCGCCACGCCGCTCGCCCTCACGGCGCTCGGCGGCCACCTCTATTTCACCGCCAACGATGGCACCACGGGCGCCGAGCTGTGGAAGACGGACGGCACCGAGGCGGGCACCCTTCGGGTCAAGGACATCCTCCCCGGCCCTCGGGGCGGCGTGCTCGCCGAGGCCTTGCTCGCGCTCCCCACCGAGCAGCTGGTGCTCTTCGCCGCCAACGATGGTGTGCATGGCACCGAGCTGTGGCGCTCGGATGGCACCGAGGCGGGCACCTTCCTGCTGCACGACATCGCCCCGTGGCGGCTCGGTTCGGAGCCCTCGGGTTTCACCTTCTACGGGGATTCGATCATCTTCAGCGCGAGCGACGGACGGCATGGCCAGGAGCCATGGACGATGCCCCGCGCGAGGCTCGTCAACAGCGTGCCTCCCGGCATCACGTGTCCCGCCGACCAGACCGTCGAGGCGCAGCAGGCCCTGGGCGCGGCGGTCGACTTCGAGCCCGCGGAGGCCACGGATGATGACCCCACCCTGCCGCCCGCCGTCTCCTACAGCCACGAGTCAGGAGGCCTCTTCCTCTTTGGCACCACCCAGGTGACGGCCACGGCGCGCGACGCGGCGGGCCTGGTGGCCTCGTGTACCTTCAACGTCACGGTCCAGGACACGACGCCTCCCGAGGTCTTCTGTCCCACGACCGCCACGGTGGAGGCCACGAGCGCCGAGGGGGCGCTCGTCTCCTTCCCCCTGCCCTGGGCCAAGGACGCGGTCACCCACCAGCCGCATGTCGACACCTACCCCTTCTCCGGTACCGTCTTCCCCCAGGGCGACACGACGGTGACGGTGACGGCCACCGATGACCTCGGCAACAGCAACCAGTGCACCTTCACCGTGAGCGTGCGCGACACGACGGCCTCCACGCTGACGTGTCCGGCGGATCAGCTCGTCGAGGCCGAGGACGCGAGCGGCGCCATCGCCACGTGGCCGCCCGCGGAGGCCTCGGACCCCGTGTCCACCCCCGTCCTCACGTACGCTCACACCTCCGGGGAGCGCTTCCCACTCGGCAAGACACCCGTCGAGGTCACGGCGAGGGACGAAGCGGGCAACGTCTCGCGCTGCACCTTCCACGTCATCATCCGGGACTCGGTGGCGCCCACGCTCAAGTGCCCGGCCGCCATCGAGCTCGAGGCGACGGGCCCCGAGGGCGCTCCAGCGGACTTCCTGGTGACGAACGTGGTGGACAACATCTCCTCCGTCACCGTGAGGACCCTCCCCAGTTCGGGAGACACCTTCCCCGTCGGCGAGACCTCCGTGCGGGTCCTGGCCGAGGACACCTCGGGCAACGTGAGCGAGTGCCGCTTCTCCGTCCGGGTGAACGACACCCTGCCGCCGCTGCTCACGTGCCCTCAGACGGTGGTCGTCCCGGAGGGGCCGGTGAAGGTGACGCTGCCCACGCCGGCCGTCACGGACCGGGTCACTCCGGAACCGGCCATCACGTTCTCCCCGGCGAGCGGCAGCGAGTTCCCGCTAGGAGACACTTCCGTGGAGGTGACAGCGACCGATGCTTCGGGCAACATCGCCCAGTGCACGTTCACCGTGCATGTCGAGAAGGCCAAGAGCGGCTGCTCCGCCGCTCCGGCGAGCATGGGGGCCTCGGGCTGGATGGGCCTCTTGTCGCTCCTGGCGTTCGCGGCCCGCCGCAAGGCGAGATCATCCACAGGGGGAGTCCGATGAGCCCGTCCCATGCCCCGCAGCTTCACTTCCGCACATGCAACCTGTGCGAGGCCATGTGCGGGCTGCGCATCGAGACGGACGGGAGCAAGGTGCTCTCCATCCGCGGCGATGACGAGGATCCCTTCAGCCAGGGCCACATCTGTCCCAAGGCCGTCGCGCTACAGGACCTGCACGAGGATCCGGACCGGCTGCGCCACCCCGTGCGCCGCACCGCCTCGGGCTGGGAGCGCATGTCCTGGAAGGACGCGCTCGACGAGACCGCGAACCGGCTGCACGCGGTGCAGAAGGCCCACGGCAAGGACGCGGTGGGCGTGTACTCGGGCAATCCCACCGTGCACAACCACGGCGCGATGCTGCTCCTGCCCTTCTTCCTGAAGGCGCTGCGCACGCGCAACAAGTTCTCGGCGACGTCGGTGGACCAGCTCCCGCACCACCTCGCCTCGTACCTGATGCTCGGACATCAGCTGCTGATTCCCATTCCGGACATCGACCGCACGCACTTCATGCTCATCCTCGGAGCCAACCCCCTGGCCTCCAACGGCAGCCTGATGACGGCGCCGGGCGTGCGCGGGCGGCTCAAGGCCATCCAGCAGCGCGGCGGCAAGGTCGTGGTGGTGGATCCGCGCAAGACGGAGACCGCGCGCATCGCGGACGAGCACCTCTTCATCCGTCCCAGCACCGACGCGCTCTGGCTGTGGTCGCTCCTGCACGTCCTCCTCCACGAGGTGGGCGCGCGCCTGGGCCGGCTGGCGGACTTCACCGACGGCCTGGCGCACGTGCGCGAGCTGTCGCGCGAGTTCACCCCCGAGCGCGCCGCCGCCCACACGGGCATCCCCGCGGACACCACCCGGCGGATCGCCCGGGAACTGGCCGCTGCGCCCTCCGCCGTCTGCTACGGCCGCGTGGGCGTGTCCACGCAGGCCTTCGGGGGGATGTGCCAGTGGCTGATCAACGTCCTCAACGTGGTGACGGGCAACTTCGACCGAGAGGGAGGCGCCATGTTCACGCGGCCCGCCTTCGATCTCGTGGGAGGCCCCAAGGCCATGCGCTCCAGCCGTGGGAGCATGGGCCGGTGGAAGAGCCGGGTCCGGGGGCTGCCGGAGTTCTCCGGGGAGCTGCCCGTGTCCGTGCTCGGCGAGGAGATCCTCACCGAGGGCGAGGGCCGCATCCGCGCCATGGTCACCTCCGCGGGCAACCCGGTGGTGTCCACGCCCAACGGGCGGCAGATGGATCAGGCCTTCGCCTCGCTGGACTTCATGGTGAGCATCGACCCGTACATCAACGAGACGACCCGCCACGCGCACATCATCCTGCCGCCCGTGACCCAGCTGGAGCGCGGCCACTTCGATCTCATCTTCAACACGTTCGCGGTGCGCGACACCGTCAAGTACTCGCCGCCGCTCTTCACGCCGCCCGCTGATTCGCTCCACGATTGGGAAATCTTCCTGGAGCTCAAGCACCGCCTGGACACCCTGCGCGGCGAGCCGCTGGCACGCGGGGAGCTGCCCTACCGCGCCTTGAAGGCCCTCGGCCCCGAGCGCCTGCTGGACGTGGGGCTGCGCGCGGGCCCCTACGGCATGAGGCTGCGCCCCTTCCGCCAGGGACTGAGCCTGGCGAGCCTCAAGGCCCAACCCCATGGCGTGGACCTGGGGCCCCTCAAGCCATGCCTGCCCGGACGGCTGGCCACGCGCGAGCGCCGCATCCAGCTCGCCCCCGAGCCGCTGGTGGAAGACCTCCAGCGCCTGCGCTCCACCTTCCCTCCAGCAGACCCGGCGGCGCGCGCCGACGGCGAGTTCCAGCTCATCGGCCGGCGCCATGTGCGCGACAACAACTCCTGGATGCACAACGTGCCCAAGCTGGTGAGTGGCAAGCCCCGCTGCACGCTCATGGTGCACCCCGCGGATGCCCAGCGGCTGGGCCTGCGCGAGGGAGACTCGGCACGCGTCACGTCCCGGGTCGGCGAGGTGCTCGCCCCCGTGAACGTGACGGACGAAGTGATGCCCGGCGTGGTCAGCCTCCCCCATGGCTACGGGCACGCCCGCTCGGGAGTCCAGCTCCAGGTGGCGGGCGCCCACGCCGGTGTCAGCATCAATGACCTCACTGACGATCAGGTCATCGATGGAATCAGTGGAAATGCCGCATTCTCCGCGATCCAGGTGCGCATTCAGCCGCTAGAATCATCTGGCTCTGAAGTGCGGCCCAAGCAGCCCTCGATTGGATGAAACGACCCCCATGATCACCGTCTACCAAACCCCCGTGGCCTGGGGCACCCCGAACCTCAGCCCCTTCTGCTTCAAGCTGGAGGCGTACCTGCGGATGACGGGGATGTCCTACGAAGTGAAGCTGGCGGACCTGCGCAACGCGCCCAAGGGCAAGGTGCCCTACATCGAGCTGGACGGGCTGCGGATGGGTGACTCGCAGTTCATCATCGAGCACCTCAAGAAGAAGTTCGGGGATCCGCTCGACAAGGAGCTGACGCCCCAGCAGGTGGCGGTGGGCCACACCGTGCGGCGCATGCTCGAGGAGAGCACCTACTGGTACATCGTCTACATGCGCTGGGTGGACGAGGCGGGCTGGCTCGCCTACCGGCCCGTGGCCGAGACGATGGTGCCCTGGGTGGTGGGCGGCGACATCCCCGTGGCCACGCTGCGTCAGGGCATGCTGCGCATCCTCCACGATCAGGGCACGGGCCGTCACAGCTCGGAGGAGGTACAGTCCCTGGCCATCGCGGACATCACCGCCATCTCGACGATCATGGGCGAGAAGCCCTACCTGCTGAGCGACAAGCCGTCCTCCTTCGACGCGGGGCTCTACTCCTTCCTGGTGAGCATCATCGCCAACCCCGTGGACACGGATCTCAAGCAGTTCACGCTCAGCCAGACGAACCTGGTGCGCTACTGCGCGAACTTCAAGAAGCGCTTCTTCGCCAACTGGACGCCGCCGGACATGAAGGCCGCCTGAGCGGCTCGCCGGATAGGCCTGACGGAGGTCACGCCCCCCAAGGTCGCCGTGGCCTCATTCAAGGGCTCCCGAAGGACGCCTCCCAGAGCGGTTGTCCCTCGGGCGACAGCCCAAAGGTCCAGAGGTCCGTCTTGCCCGCGCCCTGGGAGGACGTCATCCCCACGACCACGAGGCTCTCGTCCGCCAGGCGAGCAATGCCATAGCCCATGTCATCTCCAGCGCCGCCATAAGAGCGCTGCCAGAGCAAGCGTCCATCCGCGGAGAAACGCCACACGGTTGCCTCCCGGTCGACCAGGAAATCCTTCCAGGAATATCCCCCCACGGCGACTCCCCCATCGGGAAAGACGGCGATGGCGCGGCCAGCATCCAACTGGGATGAGGAGTACTCCCACAGGATTTCCCCTCGTGAGTCCATGCGCACCACCCAAAGGTGCTTGTCCATTGAATTGGAATGGCTCAGACGTCCCGCCGCGATAAGCCCGCCATCCGGCAATGAAGCGAGCGCATTCAATTCACCCTGGCCTTCGGTCGGCAACCGCTTTTCCGCGGTGGCCCGTCCATCGGACTCCAGAAACAACAATCTCGAAATCCCCAGTCCCACGGTCGAGGTTTCCGACGTTCCCAGGACGGCGATGCGTTGAGCGGGGAGCGCCACCAGGGCAGTAACGTGTTCGACTTGGGGAAGCGCCACATCCCAAAGTCGATTGCCCCGAGAATCCAATCGGACGACCCAGCCCGCTCCGTCCTGCACTCCCCCAGCGACAGGAGAACCGTCCTCGAGCACCGCGATGGCATTGAGTCCATTCACGCCCACGTGGCCTGGAGTCCGCTCCCAAAGCACATCCCCTTCTGGGGAAAGCACGAGGAGCCAGCCCCGGAATCGTCCCACCGCGAGCTGTTCCTCCCCCGCGACGATGAGTCCACCACCCGGCGCGGCGACGATCGCTCGACCCAATGTTCCGGTTCCAGGTTCTCCCCCTCCATAAGTCCGCTCCCAGAGGGGAGGCGGAGCCTTGTCGAACTGGAGCACCCAGGCCTGCTGGACTCCAGGCCGCCGGGAGTTGGTGTGGCCCACCACGGAGAAACCGTTCCCCGTCGCGTTGACCGCCTCCGCCCATTCGTGTCCCGTGCTGTTCTCCTGCTCGACGTTTCGCGCCCACGTCATGTCGCCACGCCCTGACACGGGTGAAAAAACATCAACCGGGCGGTAGAGGAGAAACCCCACGAGGAGCAACACGACGCACACCGCCAGCCCCGCCCCCCAAACAAGTCCCTTGCCAACACCGTCCCGAGTTTTCATTGGATTCAATGCCACTCGGCAGTGTGAAGCCGCTTCTTCTCCGCCGGGCTGAAAGGACGGATGAGGGGGACGATATCTTTGTATTCCATATCTTTCCACGGTCCGTCATTTTCGCCACCGATGTGTCCTCTCAGAAAACGTATCTGGGCTTCAAGGCTGATACGCCATGTGGAGAGAATGGAGCACATGGTGCGAGAGGAGACAGCTCAGCAAGACACGGAGTAGCGCCCTCCGTCGGGCCTTAGGTCCTGGAGGATTCCGGCCTGTGAAATGTGGGAGTGCCCGAGTACCGGGGCAAACCCACCCGCGGCCGACCCGGGAATGGCGGACGGGGCGGTCCACGGGTAGCTTGGAGGGCCCTTGAGCCAAGCCGTCACCGCCCTCCTCGCGCTGTTCCTCACCACGTGCGCCGCGCCGCGTACGGCCCCTCCCGCCCCGGCCGTCGAGCCCCCTCCGGCGCCTCCGGTGGTCACCCCCGCGGCGCCCGCCCCCGCGCCCGAGTGGTTCGCCGAGGAGCTGCCCGCGCCGGACACCCGCAAGCGCCTGGACTTCCGGGGAGGCGAGCCGCGCGTGCCCATCGGGCTGATGCAGGGCCGCTCCGAGGTGCGCTTCGTGCCCCGGGGCCGGATGCGGCTGCGCTTCGGCGGAGAGGCCGACAAGGTCCTCGAGGCCCCCTCGGGCTCGCTCTGGACGGTGCGGGTGACGGAAGGCTCGCCCGCGGAGCTGTCCTCGCGCGTGCAGCTCGCGGAGATTCCCTTCGTGGACAAGGCGGGCCTCGCGGACGCCCAGGCGCAATGGAAGGCCCGGGGGATCGCGGTGCGCGTGCACGTGCTGGGCGTGCTCTACGGCATCGCCGGCAAGGTCATCGACAACCGCCGCTACCTGCTGCTGCTCGACGAGGAGCTGACACCCCGCGACGCCCCCGCGCGCCAGGCGGCGCTCCTGAGCCAGTTCGGCGTGCGAACCACCCTCTTCGAGGAGGTGCGCACCCCCTCCCACGCCATCCTCGAGGTGAAGGATCAGGGCGGCGCCGTGGTGGGGCTCGCCCAGGACTCGGTGTCCGTGGAGACGCTGGACGACGCTGGCTTCGAGGTGCGCCAGGTGGAGCACGACGTCGGCTACGACAACCACGGCTTCGAGGACCGCTCCTTCCGGGGCACGCTCCAGCTCGTGGTGGACCGGCATGGCACGCTCGCGGTGGTCAACGGGGTGCGGCTGGAGGATCTGCTCAAGGGGCTGGTGCCGTCGGAAATCTACGCCCGGGCGCACCCGGAGGCGCTCAAGGCGCAGGCGGTGACGGCGCGTGGAGAGGTGCTGGCGAAGGTGGGCATCAAGCACCTGGCGGACCCCTTCCTGCTGTGCTCCGAGCAGCACTGCGCGGTGTACCGGGGCCGCACGGGCGAGGCCGCCAGCACGACGGCGGCGGTGGAGGCCACCCGGGGCGAGGGCCTCTTCTCCCAGAACGGCCGGCTGGTCGACTCGGTGTACAGCGCGGTGTGCGGCGGCCACACCGAGGACAATGATGTCGTCTGGGGGGGCCCGCCCAACCCCAACCTGCGGGGCCGGCCGGACGTGCTGGGCTCGCCCCAGGGGCTGCCCACGCCAGGCAACCTCGCCGAGTACCTGCGCGCGGAGCTGCCCACCATGTGCCGCCTGTCCAGCTTCGCGCAGCCAAGCAAGTACCGCTGGGAGAAGCGCTTCAGCGTGGAGCAGGTGAACGCCCTCACGGCGCACCTGAACGTGGGCCCCGTGCGGGCGCTGAGCCTGGGAGAGCGAGGCGTGTCGGGCCGGGCCCGGACGCTCACGGTGGCGGGCGAGCGCGGCGTCACCCAGGTGCGGGGCGAGCTGAACATCCGCCGCCTCTTCGGCATGCTCAACAGCGCCATGGCCCTGGTCGAGGAGGAGCAGGACGCCGAGGGGCACCTGAGCGGCTGGCGCTTCCGGGGCGGCGGCTGGGGCCACGGGGTGGGCATGTGCCAGACGGGCGCCATCGGCCGGGCCGAGGCCGGACAGCGCTACCAGGACATCCTTCGTTTCTACTTCAACGGAGCAGAAGTCGCCCCCATCTACTGAACGCTCCGGCGTCTTCCCGATGACAGTTCGGGAGTACGGGGCGCGCCCAGGGGTTATCATCCACGCGCGTGCCGATGGGTCCATCGCATCCAGAGCAGACATCCAGGCGCAGGAAGAGGTGGTCCGACCCCGCCCGCTACCTGCTCGCCCTGCTCATCGCGTTGCTGCTCCAGGCGGGCTTCGTGGGCCTGCTGGCGCTGATGGCGTACATCCAGTCCACCCTTCCGCCCGACCCCAAGCCCCCCAAGCCGCCGAGCGCCGTGGCCCTCCGGCCCCTGAGCGACCAGGAATGGGCGAAGAACCGGGGTCCGGTGCCCAATGCCCCCACCGCGTCGTCCACGCCCCCTCCCAAGAAGAAGGAGGAGAAGAAGCCGGAGAAGCGCCCGGATGGGCAGGTGGTGGACGTGGCCCCGGGCAACCAGAAACAGGCCCCGGACGCGAAGTACCTCGCCGAGCACGACAACAAGGTGGAGAAGGAGACGCGCGCGCGTGAGCAGACGCCCTTCTACAAGAACGCCATGCCCCAGACGACGGCGCAGCGCTCGCGCCAGGGCTCCGGGGTGAGCGAGGAGCAGGCCGCGCACCTGTCCGGCAACAACGGCCGGGGCGCGGATGACCGGCCCCTGGCCGAGGGTGGCAAGAAGTCCGCCTTCGAGCTGCCCGACGCACGGCGCAAGCAGGAGATCGCCCTCAAGCAGGACCCCCGCGCGCCAGGCCCGGGCATCGAGGTGGACAACCGCGACGAGAGCGACGAAGTGGTCGGCAACGGCAAGCGGCTGCGCATCCAGCGGGGCGGGGGCGACGGGGACGAAGGCTCCGAGGGCCGCGCGGGCAGTCCTGGCTTGGCGAAGCTGATGCCCTCGCAGGCGGTGATGGATCAGATCATCGGCGGGGCGCCCAATGATCATCTCAAGAACGTGGCGGAGGGGGACGGCACCTACCTCAATACCCGCGAGTGGAAGTTCGCCAGCTTCTTCAACCGGGTGAAGCAGAGCGTGGGCACGCAGTGGAACCCGAACACGGCGCTGATGCGGCGGGATCCCACGGGCAACATCTACGCGGGCCGGGATCGCTACACCATGGTGCAGGTCACCCTGGACGAGCACGGCAAGGTGGCGGACATCAGCATCGAGAAGAGCTCCGGCCTGGACTTCCTGGACCTGGAGGCCATCGAGTCCTTCAAGCGGGCGCAGCCCTTCCCCAACCCGCCAGCGGGCTTGTTGGAGGACGACTCCAAGGTGCGCTTCTCCTTTGGATTCTTCATGGACATGGGGGGCGGCCCCCGGATGAGGCTCTTCCGTCAGCCCAACTGAACCCCTCGCACCCGGCGCGTGCCGGCACTAGGGTGCGCCGCGTGGAAGCCTCCCTGATCGCGCGCAACCGGAAGGTGCGCACCACTCTCGCCGCCATCCTCGTGGCCAACTGGGCCGTGGCCGTGCTCAAGCTCCTCCTCGGCTTGCTGAGTGACTCGGCCGCGGTGACGGCGGACGGGGTGCACTCCTTCATCGATGGAGGCTCCAACGTGCTGGCCCTGGTGGCCATGTCGGTGGCCGCCCGCCCCGCGGACGAGGACCACCCCTACGGTCACGGTAAGTTCGAGGCCCTGGCCTCGCTGGGCATTGGTGCGTTGATCGGCATCTCCATGCTGGAACTGGGGCGCATGGCGCTCGATTCGCTGGTGCACGATCGCCATCCCACGGTGACGCCGCTCATGGTGGGGGTGATGATCGGGACGCTGGTCATCAACCTCTTCGTCACCTCCATCGAGCACCACAGGGGCAAGAAGCTCCAGAGCGCGCTGTTGCTCGCGGACGCGCGGCACACGCTGTCGGACGTGGGCGTCACGCTGGCGGTGCTCGCCTCGCTGGCCCTGGTGGCACTGGGCTACCCGAAGGCGGATGGGTGGGTGACGCTCGCGGTGATGGCCATCGTGGCCCGCGTGGGGTGGGACATCGTCAAGCAGGCGGTGGGCATCCTCTCGGACACGGCGCGGCTGGATACCCAGAAGGTGGCCGCCCTGACGCTCCAGGTGCCGGGCGTGCGCTCGTGCCGCGACGTGCGCAGCCGGGGCATGGAGGGCACGGTGTACGTGGACCTGAAGATCGAGGTGGAGCCGCAGATGTCCACCGCGCGGGCGCATGACCTGGCCGACGCGGTGGAGGCGAAGCTCCAGGCGGCGTTCCCCGAGGTCGTGGATGTGGTGGTGCACGTCGAGCCGGCGCGCGCCCTCCCCTCCGCCTGAACCCTCGCCCCGCTACGGCTGGATGGTGGTGACGAACCCGGCCTTGCCGTCGTGGACCTTGAGGACCACGGCGGGCTTCACGGCATCGCGGTTCGCGTCCAGGGAGATGGGCCCCGCGACGCCGGGAAAGTTCCGGGTCTTCGCGATGGCGTCCCGCAGGGACGGTCCACTCCAATCCGGAGCCCGCTCGAGCGCGGCGGCCGCCACCTTCGCCGCCTCGTAGGCGAGCACCGAGGACGTGTCCGGCATGATTCCATAGAGCTTCCGATAGGCCGCGACGAACTCGCGCATCCGCGCATCCGGGCTGTCCAGGGCGTAGGGGCTGGTGAAGTAGCTGCCCTCCAGGGCGGTACCGGCCAACTCGAACAGCGTCTCCGCGTCCCACCCGTCACTGCCCAGCAAGGGGACCGTCAAACCCAGCTCGCGCGCCTGCCGGGCGATGATGCCCACGTCGCTGTAATACCCCGGGATGTAGACGGCCTGGGGCCGCGTCTGTTTGATGGCGGTGAGCTGCGCACGGAAATCCGTATCGCCCTGCGAATAGCTCTCCGTGGCGACGATCCGTCCTCCCAGGCGCGTGAAGTCGCGCGTGAACACCTCCCCGAGCCCCAGGGAGTAGTCGCTCTTGTTGTCCTGGAGGATGGCCACCCGCTCCAGCTTCAGGTCCTCGCGGGCGAACTTCGCCATCACGAATCCCTGGAAGGGATCGATGAAACAGATGCGGAAGATGTAGTCGCCCTTTTGGGTCACCGCGGGGTGGGTGGCGGCATGACTGATCATGGGCACACCGGCCGCCTGGGCCTTTTCCGCCATGGCCATGGAATTGGACGAGGACACCTCGCCGAGGATGAGCACCACCTTGTCCCGGGTGATGAGCCGGGTGGCCGCCTGGGCCGCGTCCTCGGGCCTCCCCTGGCTGTCATAGACGCGTACCACGAGCTTCTTGCCCTTCACGCCCCCCGCGGCGTTGATTTCCTGGAGGGCCATGTCGAATCCATTGCGGCTGGAGATGCCAAAGGCCGCCTGGGCGCCGGTGAGGCTGCCCACCTCTCCGAGCAACACCTCCCGCACCTCGGGAGGCGTGTTCTCGACGTCGAGGGCCCGCTCCGGACTGGCCACGGGAGGGGTCTTCTTCTCACAGGCGGCCATGCACGATGCGAGGACGGCGAGCAGCACGGGGGACCAACGACGCATCGAATTCGCCTCCTGGACCCGGAGCACGCGGCCAGGAGGCCATGCTCCACGCTTCCAGCGGATGCGCCAAGCGCGAATCTCCGTCCCCGTTTATTCACTGGCTTCCCACTCGACCGAAAGGCGAAGGACCATGGCGAAGACAGGACGAATCGGTGTTGGCATCATCGGCGCGAGCCCGGATCGCGGATGGGCGGCGTCCGCGCACATCCCCGCGCTGCGCGCCCTACCCACCTACGAACTCCGAGCGTTGAGCACCAGCCGGCGGGAGTCCGCGGAGGCCGCCTCGCGCCAGTTCGGCGTCCCCCTGGCGTTCGACAACGCCGCCGAGCTCGTGGCGCGGCCGGAGGTCGACCTGGTCGTCGTCTCCGTCAAGGTCCCCACGCATCGCGAGCTGGTGACGGCGGCGCTCCACGCGGGCAAGGACGTCTATTGCGAGTGGCCGCTCGGAAATGGGCTCGCCGAAGCCGAGGAGCTGGCGGCGCTCGCGCGTGCGCGCGGCGTCCGGGCGATCGTGGGTCTCCAGGCCCGTGCCGCCCCGGCCGTGCGGTATGTCCGCGACCTCATCGCCAGCGGCTTCGTGGGCGAGGTGTTGTCCACGAGCCTCGTGGCGACGGGAGGCGCATGGGGAGACACCATCGACGGCTTCAACACCTACCTGCTCGACGAGCGCAACGGCGCCACGCTTCTCACCATTCCCTTCGGACACACGGTCGACGCGCTCTGCTGGAGCCTGGGTGAGTTCCAGGAAGTGAGCGCGACGCTGGCCACCCGCCGCTCGGTGGTGCGGCTGGCGGGAACGAACGAGACACGCCCCCAGACCGCGCCGGATCAGGTCGCCGTGTCCGGGGTGCTCACCAGCGGGGCGGTCGCCTCCATCCATTACCGGGGCGGCGTGTCGCGCGGCACGAACCTGCTGTGGGAAATCAATGGCACCGAGGGAGACCTCGTCCTCACCGGAGGCAGTGGCCATCTCCAGATGGCAGCGCCCACGCTCTCGGGAGGAAACGGGAAGGAGAAGTTCGGTCCGCTCACCCTCCCCGAGCGTTACGTCGCGGCCCCCGGGGCTCCCGAGGGAAGCGCCTTCAACGTGGCCCAGGCCTACGCCCAGTTCGCCGAGGACCCGACCTCCGTCCCGAGCTTCGACGACGCCGTGGTGCGCCACCGGATGATCGAGGCCATTCGCGAAGCGGCTCGCACGGGCCAGCGCCAGCGGCTCTGACGCCCGCCTCGTGCCGGACAACAGGCCGCGCGGACAGTGGTTCCGCGCGGCCCGCCCTCCCTGGGACGGCTACCACACTCGAGGTCAGGCCACGACCAGGTTGATGATGCGGCCCGGGATATAGACGAACTTCTTCTCCGTCTTTCCCTGGGTATGGCTGAGCACGGCCGGATCGTTCGCGATGGCCGCGCGCACGTCCGCTTCCGTGGCATCCCGGCGCAGCTTCACGCGGCTGCGCAGCTTGCCATTGACCTGCACGCCCATCTCGACTTCATCGTCCACCGTGAGGGCGGGATCGAACGTCGGCCAGGGCTCGTGGGCCAGGCTCTTCTCCCCCCCCAGCCGCTCCCACAACTCCTCGGCCAGGTGCGGCGCGAAGGGCGCGAGCAGCAGTGTGAACGTCCGCGCCGCGTCCAGGGGCACGTGGGGGACTTCCGCCAAACGGTTGGAGAGGATCATCAGGGCGCTCACCGCCGTGTTGAAGCGAAGCGCCTCGATGTCCTCGCCCACCTTCTTCACCGTCTTGTGGAGCAGGCGCAGCGTCTCGTCATCGAGCGGCCCGCTTCCCTTCCCCCCCGCATGCTCTTTCGCGAGGGCCAGGGTGCTCCAAGCGCGATCGAGGAAGCGCCGCACGCCGATGACGCCCCGGGTCTGCCAGGGCTTCACCGCCTCGAGCGGACCCATGAACATCTCATAGACGCGCAAGGCATCCGCGCCGTGCTCCGAGACGACGTCGTCCGGATTGACCACGTTGCCACGGGACTTGGCCATCTTCCCGCCGTCCTCCCCGAGGATCATCCCCTGGTGGACGAGCTTCTGGAACGGCTCGGGGTGGGACACCACGCCGCAGTCGAAGAGCACCTTGTGCCAGAAGCGGGCATAGAGCAGGTGCAGCACCGCGTGCTCGGCGCCGCCCACGTACAGGTCCACCGGCATCCACGCGTCATAGGCTTGCTGGGAGAACGGGGCCTCGGTGTTCTTCGGATCGAGGAAGCGCAGGTAGTACCAGCAGGAGCCGGCCCACTGCGGCATGGTGTTGGTCTCCCGCGCGTACCACTGGCCGTCCTTCTGGAAGAAGCGCCAGTCCAGGGCGCGCGAGAGCGGACCCGCGGGATCGTCCGACGGACGGAAGTCCTCCAGGTCCGGCAAGCGCAGGGGCAGGTCCTTCTCGTCCACGGCGATGGGCCGATCGAAGCGCACCGTGTGCGGATCCTTGCGCGGATCCGTGCTCCCGGGCGCCAGGTCCACCGGGAAGTAGATGGGGATGGGCTCGCCCCAGTAGCGCTGACGGGAGAACACCCAATCACGCAGGCGGTACTGCACCCGGCGCTCGCCCAGGGCATCGCGCTCCAGGCGCGAGAGCATGGCGGCCTTGGCGTCCGCCGTGCTCTTGCCATCGAGGAACTCCGAGCGGACCGCGATGCCCTCCTGGGTAAAGGCCTCGGTCCACGTGGAGGTGTCGTGCAGCTGGCCATCCGGGGACACCACCTCCACCACGGGCAGGCCGAAGGTCCGGGCGAACTCGAAGTCGCGCTGGTCATGCGCCGGCACGCTCATGATGGCGCCCGTTCCGTAGGAGCCGAGCACGAAGTCCGCCACCCAGATGGGGATTGTCTTCCCCGTCAACGGATGGAGCGCGTGGGCGCCGGTGAACTCGCCCGTCTTCGTGCGCGCGAGTCCGGTGCGGTCCAGGTCGCTCTTGCTCACCACCGAGTCGCGGTAGGCGAGCACCTTCGCGCGCTGCGCCGGGGTGGTGATGGCCTCGAGCAGCGGGTGCTCGGGGGCGATGACCATGTACGTCGCACCGAACAGCGTGTCCGGCCGCGTGGTGAAGATGCGCAGCTTCTCGTCGCGGCCCTCGAGGGCGAAGTCCACCTCGGCGCCCTCGCTGCGGCCAATCCAGTGGACCTGCTTCTCCTTCGTCTCGGGCCAGTCCAGACCCTCGAGTCCCTTCACCAGCGGGTCCGCGTAGGCGGTGATCTTCAGCGTCCACTGGCGCAGCGGCAGGCGCACCACCGGGTGGCTCCCGCGCTCGCTCTTGCCGTCGATGACCTCCTCGTTGGCGAGCACGGTGCCGAGCGCCGGGCACCAGTTCACCGGCAGCTCGGCCTGATAGGCGAGTCCGCGCTCGAACAGCTTGAGGAAGATCCACTGCGTCCAGCGGACATAGGCCTCGTCCGTGGTGGAGAGTTCCCGGGACCAGTCGTAGGAGAAGCCGAGCGACTTGAGTTGCCGCTTGAAGGTGGCGATGTTCTTCGCGGTGGTCTGCGCCGGGTGCGTGCCCGTGGCGATGGCGTGCTGTTCGGCGGGAAGACCGAAGGCGTCCCAGCCCATGGGGTGAAGCACGTCCACGCCGCGCATGCGCAAGTAGCGGCAGGTGATGTCCGTGGCGGTGTACCCCTCGGGGTGGCCCACGTGGAGCCCCGAGCCGGAGGGATAGGGGAACATATCGAGCACGTACGCCTTGGGGCGGCCGGGATGCCGCCGTGCTTCGAACGTCCGCTCTCTTTCCCAGTGGGCCTGCCACTTGGGCTCGAGCGTCGCGGGATCATACGGGGGAGGCTTGGTGGACATGGGGCCGTTCTAGCACGCGAAACGGCCCTCCCCCCGGGGACATGGGCATCCGGCCCAGCTCACCTGCTCGCGGCCCGGAGCTTCGCCACCCACTCCCGGAGATATTCGCGCGTCTCCTGGGTCTGGATTCCACCGGGCAAGAACATGATGGAATCAAAGCGTCCATCCACCAGCATGCCCACCAGCTTTCGGTCCTCGGCGATGAGTTCCGGTACTCCGCGGGGAAAGGAGGGACGAGCATCTGGGTCGTCCCGGAACCCGGGCGTTTCGTGGATGAGCGTCAGGTAGCGGGCGTAGGCGTCAAGGAAGCGATCCACATTCGAGGCGATAGGCAGCGCGTAGATGTCCTCGTAGGGGTCCACCTCGACAACAGGTTGGAAGCCCCGCGCGTCCGCCAGGCCAGGAACCGTGGCGTAGCGGTAGGCCAATGCCTCCTGTCCCCCAAAGACAAGAAAGGACCGGAACGGCTCGGGCCAATAGGGTTGAACCTCCTCATTTGCCTTGAGGATGCCATTCAACTGCGCGTCACAGGCGTTGATGTAGAGATCGAGGTGAAGACGAAGTCCACCCAGGCGGGAGTAGAAAGCGGCCAGCATCGGGTCGAAGGGTCGACCCAGGAGCAATGCGCCCGCGGCAGGCGCACCGTCCCAGGGATTTCGCGATGTGGCGCGAACGGGATACTTCTCGCAAGCCGCGAGCAATCGATCGAGCCCAAGCAATTGAATGTCATTTCTCATGCTTGTCTTTTCTCTTACTTTCCCATGAGCAAGCGAGCATCATCCAAGGCGGTCGTCATGGCCTTTTGGAGCAGATATTCCGACTGGCGCGGCTCGTAGACCTGATTGTACCAACGAGCAAAGTGCTGATCGACGATGGCCGCCATCTGCGTCACCTGCTCGGGACTGGCCGCGCCACCACTCTCTTGGCGAAAGACGTTCCACACCTTGTTGACCGCCTCATGAACAGGCTTACCCAAGGCCTTGAGGTTGGCTGCGGCATTGATATCCAATTCCGGAAACAGATGGGCATGCTCCAAGGGAATGAGATGATGGATGTCGTAGGGTATTCCATCGGCGTCTCTCAGCACTTCACCCAATTCGGGAAAGAGTTCATAGAAACTCTTACGCGCCCTGACCCGAAGCGCGTTCTTGGCATCACGGCCCAGTTTGACGGTGAGCGACTGCTCCATGCGCCGAAGAAGCCGGGTGAGTTCGTCGCGCTCGGCAACGGAGAGGGATTCGAATCCTTCCGTTTCCACCTTCACAAAGAGCCTCCGCAACAGTTCCTGGTCTTCGCGACCCGCCCGGACGAGTTGCGTGCGCAGCCAGTGTGCCCCCGCGCGCCCTCCCCGAGTCACTCCCCTCATCACCGTGGGCGCCACCGCCTCGAAGGCGACATGCAGCCCCTTGCCCACCAGTCCTCCGATGACACACAAGGTCACCTGTTCCAAGGTGAAGGCACCCGCCAGCATCACAGAGTCCACCATCTCCTCGCGATAGCGGTGGAAGATGTCCGCGTGCATCAGGCGGTACTCACGCAACACATCCTCCACGGCCTCATCCGGGGGCGCTGGCCTCAACGTCTCCGCTTCATCCACCCTCCAGTGAGGAGATGCACTCCCGCCTTCGTGCATCCCAGACAGCACCAGCCGCACGGTGCGTGGCCCCAGTCCGCGAGTGAAGGGCAATACGGCCAGGGCGAGAACCTCGGCCGCCTGGGCGTCCGCGGAGCGGACCGGGCCACCTGACCTGGCTTGGTAGAGCCTTGGCTCCCAGCCGATGAGCCGGTCATCATCCAGCGCGGCATCCACCGTCATGCGCGCCGAGGAATCCGCTGGCACCTGGAGCAGTCGCACCATCCGATTCGCCATGGCCCGCACGGCCAGGAGCGTCCCGTCCGGGTCTCCGGTACGCCGCGAGGGCCAGCGCCTCGCCTCCAGGGGTTCCTTCATGGAGGCCGACCCGGAGTCCACCCACCAGCGGCTGGGCTCTCGGTGCAGGCTTAAGGTCAGGGCCCCCGCGCGCCCCTCGGAAAGCGCAGTGAGCAACCCTCGCAGCCCCTGGGGAAAAACCTCCGCCCGCGCCGCCTGGCTTGCCTCTCTTCCGGTGGCCCTCCGGCGATAAGACAGCAGCGTGAAAGCCCCGCGCTCCACCCAGAAGGTGAACTCCAGTACCGCGCCCACACGCTCCTCACCCTGGGCAACGGTCCACATCCGCGCCAGAGCCCATTCCACCTCGGCTCGTCGAGTTCCGGCTTCCGCCCTCCATTCATCCTCGGCGGAAGAGGTACTCCACTGGGTGGAAACGAAGGCGGCCTCGCCAGGAAAAGACACGTTGCCCGGCGAGGAGAAACGGCCGTCACCCACCCGCGGCGCGGTCGCGCATCCCTGCACCAGCAGCACCGCGAGGCTCATCGCCACCGTCCGCCGCCAACCGCAACGCATCATCGAGCCCTCCTTCCTCACCAATCCCCGTGAGGCCCGTTTCCCCGCTCTCCCTGAAAGAAGAGCGCGGCCGGGCCTCCGGAGAGAGGGAGCGGAAGGAGACTACGCCGCTTTGGAAGGCTCGGGGGGCAGGTAGTCCTCGATGGGCGGGCACGAGCACACGAGCTTGCGATCCCCCAGGACGTTGTTGAGGCGTCCCACGGACGGCCAGAACTTGGAGTCCTTCACCCAGGGCGCCGGGAAGGCCGCCTTCTCCCGCGAGTAGGGACGGTTCCACTCGGGCGCGGTGATGACCCGCGCCGTGTGCGGCGCGTTCTTGAGCACGTTGTTGTCCTTGGGCGCCTGGCCCTCCTCGATCTCGCGGATCTCCCCTCGGATGGCGATGAGCGCGTCGCACAGCCGATCGAGTTCCGCCTGGGACTCGCTCTCCGTGGGCTCGATCATCAGCGTCCCCGCCACCGGGAAGGACACCGTGGGCGCGTGGAAGCCGTAGTCCATGAGCCGCTTGGCCACGTCCTCCACCTCGACGCCCGACGTCTTCTTCAAGGGGCGCAGGTCCACGATGCACTCGTGCGCCACGCGGCCACGCTTGCCCCGGTAGAGCACCGGGTAGTGCGGCTGCAGCCGCTCGGCGATGTAGTTGGCGTTGAGGATGGCCGTGCGCGTGGCCCGGGTGAGTCCCTCCCCGCCCATCATCGCGATGTACATCCACGAGATGACGAGGATGCTCGCGCTGCCCCAGGGCGCCGCGGAGATGGCGCCAATGCTCTCGTTGCCGCCCGTGGCGATGACGGGATGGCCCGGCAGGAAGCGCGTCAGGTGGCTCGCCACGCAGATGGGGCCCATGCCGGGGCCGCCACCGCCGTGCGGGATGCAGAACGTCTTGTGCAGGTTGATGTGGCAGACGTCCGCGCCAATCTCCGCGGGCTTCGTCAGCCCCACCTGGGCGTTGAGGTTCGCCCCGTCCATGTACACCTGGCCACCGCGCTCGTGGACGATGGCGCAGATCTCCTTGATGTCCTCCTCGAACACGCCGTGCGTGGACGGGTAGGTCACCATGAGGGCGGCGAGGTTCACCTGGTGCTCCTCGGCCTTGGCGCGCAGGTCGGGCACGTCGATGTTGCCGTTCTCATCGCACTTGACGACGACGACCTTGTAGCCCGCCATCACCGCCGAGGCCGGGTTGGTGCCGTGCGCCGAGGAGGGAATGAGGCACACGTCGCGGTGGCCCTGCCCCATGTAGTGCTGGTAGGCGCGCACCACGAGCAGACCCGCGAGTTCACCCTGGCTGCCCGCGTTGGGCTGGAGGGACACGCCCGCGAAGCCCGTCACCGCCGCCAGCATCCGCTCCAGTTGCTCGAACAGGATCTGGTAGCCCGCGGCCTGGGACCGGGGAGCGAACGGGTGCAGCTTGCCGAACTGGGGCCACGTCACCGGCACCATCTCCGCCGTGGCGTTGAGCTTCATGGTGCACGAGCCGAGCGGAATCATCGAGTGCGTGAGCGACAGGTCGCGCGACTCGAGCCGGCGGATGTAGCGCAGCATCTCCGTCTCGGAGTGGTGGCTGTTGAAGACGGGGTGCGTGAGGTACGCGCTCGTGCGCTGGAAGCTCGCGGGCAGGGGGCTATGAAGCTCCTTGCCCAACTCCTCCAGGTCCGGCGTGACGCCGGCCGCCTTCACGCCCGCGAACACGGAGAGGATGGCCTCCACGTCCGAGGGGCGCGTGGCCTCGTCCAGGCTCAAGCCGATGCTCCGCTCGTCGATGCGGCGGAAGTTCATGCCCTTGGCCTCGGCGGCCGAGAGGATGACGCGCACGTTGGGCGGCGTGGTCTCCACGCGCAGCGTGTCGAACACGTGCTCGTGGGTGGGGCCATAGCCGAGCTTCGCGAGCCCGCGCGAGAGCAACACCGTGAGCCCATGCACGCGCTCGGCGATGGACTTGAGCCCCTTGGGGCCGTGGTACACGGCGTACATGCCCGCCATGATGGCCAGCAGCACCTGCGCGGTGCAGATGTTGCTCGTGGCCTTCTCGCGGCGGATGTGCTGCTCGCGCGTCTGCAGCGCCATGCGCAGGGCACGCTGTCCCTGGGCGTCCTCGGACACGCCGATGATGCGGCCCGGCATCACGCGGGTGTGGGCGTTCTTCGTGGCGAAGAAGGCGGCGTGCGGGCCGCCGTAGCCCATGGGCACGCCGAAGCGCTGGGCACTGCCCACCGCCACGTCCGCGCCGAACTCGCCCGGAGGGGTGAGCAGCGTGAGCGCCAGCAGATCCGTGGCGACGATGAAGAGCCCACCGGCCGCGTGCAGCTTCTCGCCAAAGGCGCGGTAGTCATGCACGAGACCATCGGTGGCCGGGTACTGCACGATCCCGCCGAAGAACTTCTTCGCGCCCAGGTCCACCGTGCGGTGATCCCCCACCACCACGTCCACGCCCAGCGGCCTGGCGCGGGTGCGCACCACGTCCAGCGTCTGCGGGTGGCACGTGTCGGACACGAAGAAGGCGCCCGTGCCGTCCTCGCCCTTGTACAGGGCGAGCGCGAGCGCCATGGCCTCGGCCGCGGCGGTGCCCTCGTCGAGCAGGGAAGCATTGGCCACCTCCATGCCCGTGAGGTCCATCACCAGGGTCTGGAAGTTGAGCAGCGCCTCCAGCCGCCCCTGGGCGATCTCCGCCTGGTAGGGCGTGTACTGGGTGTACCAGCCCGGGTTCTGCAGGATGTTGCGCAGGATGACGAGCGGCGTCTGGGTGTCGTGGTAGCCCATGCCGATGAACGAGCGGAAGAGCTGGTTCTTCGACGCGATGGACTCCAGCGCGGAGAGCGCGTCGTACTCGCTCCAGGCGCCCGTCATCTTCAAGGGCTCCTTCGAGCGGATGGAGGGAGGGACCGTCTGGTCGATGAGCTCGTCGAGCGAGCCCACGCCCAGGGTCTTGAGCATCCCCTGCACTTCCTTCGAGTCCGGACCGATGTGCCGGTCAGCGAACGACTCCTGGTATTTCCAGTTCAAGGACATAGGTATCGAGCACTCGCGGTGCGGATGAAACGCCGAGGCGGTGAAGAACAACGAAACCCTTCGGTTTCAACCCGGAATCCAGCGAGCCCTACTCCTCTTCCTTCAAGTACTTGGTGTAGGCGGCGGCATCCAACAGGCCGGCCACCTGCTTGCTGTCCGAGGGCTCGACCTGGATGAGCCAGCCATCTCCATACGGGTCCTCGTTGACGAGTTCGGGGGACTCCGTCAGCTCCTCGTTGACCTTCACCACCTTGCCCGAGACGGGCATGAAGAGCTCCGAGACGGCCTTGACGGACTCGACGGTGCCGAAGGGGCTCTCGGCGTCGAGGACAGCTCCCACCTTGGGCAGTTCCACGTAGACCACATCGCCCAGTTGCCGCTGGGCATGCTCGGTGATGCCCACGACCAGGACCTTGCCCTCCTGGCGGGCCCACTCGTGCTCCTTCGTGTACTTGAGGTTCTCGGGGATGTTGTCAGCCATGTTCTCAGCTCCTCATTTCTTCCAGAAAGGGGTCTTCACCACCACGGCGGGGACCGCACGGCCACGGATCTCCACGTCGAACGTCGCCCCCTCGGCGGCCAGTTCCACGGGCACGTAGCCAAAACCAATGGGCTTCTTCACCGAGGGGCCCTGGGTGCCGCTCGTCACCTCGCCCACGCGCTGGCCATCCTTGAGCAGGGGGTAGCCGTGCCGGGCGATCCCCGAGCCCGTCACCTGAAAGCCCACGAGCTTGCGCTTCACGCCCTCGGCCTTCTGCTTCACCAGGGCGTCGCGGCCGATGAAGCCGCCCGCCTTGTCCAGCTTGCAGATCCACCCGAGCCCCGCCTCCAGGGCGGTGTGCGTCTCGTCGATGTCGTTGCCGTAGAGGGCGTACTTCATCTCCGTGCGCAGGCTGTCGCGGGCGCCCAGGCCGCAGGGCTTCACGCCATCCCGCTCACCCTCTCGCAGGAGGGCATTCCACAGCTTCTCCGCGTCGCCCGGGGCGCAGTACAGCTCGAAGCCATCCTCGCCCGTGTAGCCCGTGCGCGAGATGATGCAGGGGACGCCGGCGACGGAGCCCTCGGTGAAGCGGTAGGTGCCCACCGGGGTCAGGTCCACCGGGGTAAGCCGCTGGACGAGCGCCACGGCCTTGGGACCCTGGACGGCGATCTGCGCGTAGTCATCGCTGCGGTCCACGGGCTTGACGCCCTCGGCGCGCGAGAGCATCCAGGCGAGGTCCTTGTCCTTGTTGGACGCGTTGACGACGATGAGGATGCGCTCGGGCGAGAACCGGTAGGCGACCACGTCGTCCACGAAGCCTCCCTCGTCGTTGAGCAGCCCGGCATAGAGGGCCTGCCCATCCGCGCACCGGGCGAGGTCATTGGTGATGAGCTTGTTGGCCGCCTCGAGAGCACCCGGGCCGGAGAACTCGATCTCCCCCATGTGCGACACGTCGAACAAGCCCACGGCGTTGCGCACGGCCTCGTGTTCGCCGATGACGGAAGTGTATTGCACCGGCATATCCCAGCCGGCGAAGTCCACCATCCGGGCTCCCAGCCCGCGGTGGGCGGCATTGAGCGGCGTACGCCGGGCCATGTTCTTATCTCCTGGAGGGGGGGTCGAAACGGCGCGGACTATAGCCGCGCACCTCTCGCAATCAAGGCTCTCGGGAAGTCTCCGGAGACGTTCTAGACTGTTGGCGACATGAAGATCCGGAATCGTTTGAATCCGTCCGACCCCTGTTTCTCTTTCGAATTCTTCCCCCCCAAGACCGACGCGGGCACCGCCAACCTGTTCCAGACCCTCGAGGAGCTGGCACCGCTGGAGCCCGGTTTCGTGTCCGTCACCTACGGCGCGGGCGGGAGCACGCGCGACAGGACCGTGGATCTCGTCACGCGCATCAAGCGCGACACGGGCATCGAGACGATGGCGCACCTCACGTGCCTGGGCCACACGCGCGACGAGCTGCGCGACCTGCTGCGCCGGTTGCAGGAGGCGAGGATCGACAACGTGCTGGCGCTCCGCGGTGACGTGCCCCAGGGCGCGCCGCTGGTGGCTCCCGAGGACGGCGGCCTGCGTCATGCCTCCGAGCTGGTGCGCTTCATCCGGGATGAGGATTTCAATTTCGGCCTGGGCGGAGCGGGCTACCCGGAGGGCCACGTGGAGATGGGCTCGCGAGACGAGGACCTGCGCCACTTGAAGGCCAAGGTGGACGCGGGCCTGGACTTCGTCATCACCCAGCTCTTCTTCGACAACGCCTTCTACTTCGACTTCGTGGAGCGGGCACGCCGCGCCGGCATCAACGTGCCCATCGTCCCCGGAATCATGCCCATCACCAATTACGAGCAGATTCAACGCTTCACCCGCATGTGCGGCGCGACGGTGCCCATGCGCTTGACGCTCCAGCTCGAGCGCCTCAAGGATCAACCCGAGGCCCTGGTCCAGCTCGGCGTGGCCCATGCCACGGTGCAGTGCATGGAGCTGCTCGCGCGGGGCGTGCCGGGTATCCACTTCTACACACTCAACAAGTCACCGGCCACGCGGATGATCGTGAGCGCCTTGAGGGCGCGGACATGAGTGGTCCTGGGCTCAATGTTCCCCTGAACGATCCGCGCATGCCCACGCTGCGCCGCGTGCGCCCCGCGGCGTTCCTGCTGCTGTGCCTGGGCATCGTGGATCTGATCTTCGTGGCCGGCATGCTGGTGGCCGTGGGTCTGGATCTTCAGATCTTCCCCCTTCCCCCGGGAGTCGACCCGGCCAACCGCCCCCGCCTGGCGGACCTGAACTCGTACTCCTTCGCGGCCGTGGGCGCGGTCCTCGCCCGGGGGCTGACCATCTGGGGCGCGGTGAACGCCCTCTATCTGAGGAGGAAGGGGTTCGTGATCATGGGCTGCCTGACGGCGATGGTCCCCTTCACCCCCGGGTGCTGCATGGGCATCCCCGTGGGGGCCTGGCTGCTGATCGTGCTCAATGATCCGGCGGTGCGTAAGCACTTCACCTGACACACCCTGACGGGGCCCATGCCGGTGGGCCCACAGCGCTCTTTCTCTCGGGGACCCGGGCGGCCTATTGTCCGCCCCGCATTCATCCGACGAGGAGAGTGGTCCATGGAACATCACTACGCGGACATCAACGGCATCCGCATGCATTACGTGACGCATGGCGCGGGGGAGCCCATCCTCTTCATCCACGGCTTTCCCGAGTACTGGGGCGCCTGGAAGAAGCTCATGCAGGACCTGGGCAAGGACTACTTCGTCATCGCCCCGGATATGCGCGGCTACAACCTGACCTCCAAGCCCAAGGAGGTCGAGGCCTACCACATCAAGCACCTCGTGGAGGATCTGCGCGCCCTGCTGGAGCACCTGAAGATTCCCAAGACGAACATCGTCTCCCAGGACTGGGGCGCGCTGGTGGGCTGGAGCTTCGTGCTGCGCCACCCCGAGCTGGTGACCCGCTTCACCACCATCAACATCACCCACCCCCTCCTGTTCGACCGGGAGCTGCGCGAGAACCCCCGCCAGCAGCTGGCCGCCCAGTACATGCACGTCTTCCGCTCGTCGCAGGCCGAGGCGCAGATCACCGGCGATGACTACGCCTGGCCCAAGCAGGCCGTCCTCAACGACTCCCGGGCCCATGGCGCCATCCTGACCGAAGAGGACATGGCCGAGTGGATCAGCGCCTGGAAGCAGCCAGGCTGCATCACCGGCGGACTCAACTACTACCGGGCCGCGAAGATCGGACCGCCGGACAGCCAGGGCAATCCGGGCGGCAGCAACCTGATGGAGGGAGTGAAGCCCGAGAACTACGTGGTGAACAAGCCCGTGCTCTTCATCCACGGGGAGCAGGACACCTACCTGCTGAAGGACGGACAGCAGGGGCTCGAGAAGTACGCGCCTCAGATCACCTTCCACCGGCTGCCGGACGCCACGCACTGGGTGGTGCTCGAGAAGCCCAAGGAAGTCAGCCAGTTCATCCGCGACTTCATGCGCAACACCTGAGCTGTCCCGGGGCCTGACTGGTCCCGGATGAGGAGCACGCCGTTGTGTTGAGGAGGGAGGACCGTCGCGATCTGGCCTGGCTCGGCCTGTGGGTGGCCGTGTATGGCCTGGCGTTCGCGCCGGTCCTCCACGCCGTCTATGGGCATGGGCGCGTCCAGCCCGCGGCCTCCCGCTCCGCCGCCGCCCCCTGGGTCTCTCACTCGCCATCGCCGCCCCCCGTGGGTCATCCCCACGACGAGAGCGCCCCCCACTCACACGACGAGGACACGCCCACCGGCCATTCGCACGGCGCCGGCAGTGTCGAGCACCTCCAGGCCTGGGCGGTTCCCTCACACGCCCCGCCCGTTCCCCAGGTCTTCTGGGTCTCCCTGCCCACGCCCTCCTTCGGGAGGGAGCGTCCCCGGCAGGGCAGGCCCCTCCGTCCCACCGCGATGCCCCAGGCCCCGTAGGGCGACACCGGCGTTCCCCCACCGGTTCGTTTCCCTTCGTTTCCCTTTCTTCGCATCGAGGTAGTTCCTTCCATGTTGTCTCCTCACGCGGCCTCCCTGGCCGTGATCGCCACCCTCGCGTCCGCGTCTCCCGCGCTCGCGCAATCCCCCGACGACAGCCCTTCTTCCGACGCCCCCGCCGCCCCCGTCCTCTCGCCTTCCGAGCCCGTCACGGTCTCGACACCCGAGCAGCCCTCGCGCATGGAGACGACGGTGTCGGCGAAGCGGCCCTTCACGGCGGCCTCCTCCGCCACCGTGCGCGACCAGGACTTCCTCTTGCGTCCGCACCCTCGCCCGGCGGACATCCTCCAGGTCGTTCCCGGCTTCTACGTCGTCCAGCACGCGGGCGGCGGCAAGGCCAACCAGTACTTCCTGCGCGGCTTCGACGCGGACCACGGCACGGACGTGTCCCTCATGGTGGACGGCATCCCCGTCAACATGGTGAGCCATGCGCACGGGCAGGGCTACGCGGACCTCAACTGGGTCATCCCCGAGCTCATCGAGCGCGTGGAGGTGCGCAAGGGCCCCTACTTCGCCCAGGACGGAGATTTCGCCACCGCGGGCGCGGTGAATCTCGTCACCCGCCGCGACTTCGAAACGAGCCAGGTGACGCTCGGCGGCGGCTCGTTCAACACCTGGCGTGGACTGTTCATCGCCTCCCCGGACGTGGAGGGGTGGGATCCCGTGGTGGCCGCGCAGGTGTACGGCACCCACGGCCCCTTCCTCAATCCCGAGCGCCTGCAGCGCTACAGCCTCTTCACCAAGGTCACGCGGGAGCTCACCCCGAACTCCACCCTGTCCGTGGCGCTCACCTCGTACGCGAGCGGATGGACGGCGAGCGGGCAGATTCCCCTGCGGGAAGTGCTCGCGGGCCGGTTGGATCGCTTCGGCACGATCGATCCCAACGAGGGTGGCAACTCGCAGCGCCACAGCGCCTACGCCACCTGGCGCACGCTCACCGCCGATGGCGGCGAGGTGAATGTCCTGGCCTACGCGCTCCAGTACCGGCTCAACCTCTACTCGAACTTCACCTTCTACAGCCGGGATCCGGTGAACGGGGACATGATCGAGCAGGATGACCGGCGCTCGGTGCTCGGCTTCAACGCCAGCTACCGCTTCCGGCGCCAGGCGGGCGGCATCACCTTCGACACCACGTTCGGCTCGCAGTTGCGCAGCGACAGCATCGACAACGGCCTGCGCTACGACAAGGCGCGCAAGCGGCTGGAGAACGTCGTGGACGCGGGCGTGAAGGAGGCCAGCATCGGCGTGTACGCCCAGGAGGACATCACCTTCACGCCCTGGCTGCGCGCCGTGCTGGGCCTGCGCGCGGACTCCTTCGGCTTCTACGTGGATGATCGCCTGGAGGAGCTGGGCTCGCCGGACACCCAGAGCTCGGGCACGCGGCAGGCCACGCGGGTGTCCCCCAAGGCGAGCCTCGTGTTCTCGCCCCTGTCCACCACCGAGCTGTACGCCAACTTCGGCGATGGCTTCCACTCCAACGACGCGCGCGGCGTGGTGCTCCAGCCGGATCCGGTGACGCCGCTGACGCGGGGCCGCGGCTACGAGGTGGGCGCGCGCACCCGGCTGTTCGATCGGCTGGATCTGGCGGGCGCGGTGTTCCGGCTCGACCTGGACAGCGAGCTCGTCTGGGTAGGTGACGAGGGCTCCACCGAGGCGCGTGGCCCGACCCGCCGTCAGGGAGTGGAGGCCGAGGCGCGGCTGCGCATCCTCCCGTGGCTCTTCGCCGACGCGGACGCCACCTTCACGCGCGCCACCTACGTGGGCAACGCGGGCAACGGAGACGCGGTGGCGCTGGCCCCCACGCTCATCCTGTCCGGCGGTGTGTCCGCGCGGCACCCGAGCGGCGTCTACGGACGGCTGGGCGTGCTGCACCTGGGGGATCGCCCCGCCACCGAGGATCGGGAGCTCACCGCCGAGGGCTTCACCCGCGTGGACGCGACCCTGGGCTACCGGGGCTCCTTCTACGAGGTGAACGTGGGCATCCAGAACCTGCTCAACACCCAGTGGCGCGAGGCCCAGTTCGCCAACGTCTCGCGGCTGCCCGGAGAGACGGGCCCGGCGAGCTGCCCCGCCGGCACCCGGCCCGCGGGCGACCCCGGCGCCTTCGAGGGGTGTGAGGACATCCACTTCACCCCGGGCGCGCCGTTCAACGCCCAGGCCACCGTGAGCCTCTTCTTCTAGGCCACCGCTCCGGAGCGCGAGAAGCGGAAGGACTCGCCTCTCGCGCCTCCGGGCTACCAGGAGAGGCTACGACTTCTGGAGCGAGAGCAGTTCCTTCACCAGCGGCGCCAGCAACGCCTGGCCTCGCAGGGCCCGCCTCCAGCGCTCGGGGATGCCCTCGATTCCATATTGGAGCCCCGCGATACCGCCCGCCACCGCCGCCGTGGTGTCCGTGTCGCGCCCGAGCGCGATTGCCGCCTTCACCACGTCCTCGTAGGAGTCGCCCGCCGCCACGCAGTCGCGCGCCGAGAGCAGGCAGTCCACCACGTACCCACTCCCCTGCCCCGCCTCCGCGGATTCCGGCCGCACCTGCCGCTCCAGCTCCTCGCGCTGCTCCATCCCCTCGGGGTACAGCACCCGGAAGGTGGCGATCGCGTCCGTCCAGGCCGTGGGCGAGCCCTCCAGGGTCCGGCGCGCCCAGAGGCAATAGAGGGCACAACACACCTGGGCCCGCATGTGTCCATGCGTCACCCGGGACTGGAGCATGGCATCGCGCGCCAGCGCCTGATCCTCGCCCCGGTGCCAGAGCACCAGGGGCAACACCCGCATCAGCGAGCCGTTGCCATTGTCCTGCTCGCCGCTCGGGCCGGCCTTCAGGGCGGGCACTCCGGCGCGCACGTTCGACAGGGCCTTCGTGGTCTGGATGCCCACGTCGAACACCTTGGAGTCCACCGCCAGGTAGCCCCGCTCGTACCAGCTCAGGAGCCGCCGTCCGAGGTCCTCCACGTCCAGGAACTTCCGGGATTGCAGCGAGGACAGCAGGCACAGCGCGTGGGCCCCGTCATCCGACCACGTCCCGGGCGGCACCTGGGAATGCGCCCGGGAGTAGCCAGGAGGCGGCTCGAACTCGATCATCCCGCGCTCGGGAATCCGCTCGGGCGGACGGAACTCGTAGGGCACCCCCAGCGCGTCCCCGATGAGCAGGCCATAGAGCCCCCCTTCCAGCCGGTCGCGCCAGGTCGTCATGGCTCAGTCCCGTCCCTTCGCCGCATCGAGGGTGTTGCGCATCAGCATGGCGATCGTCATGGGCCCCACGCCACCGGGCACCGGGGTGATGAACGAGGCGCGCTCCTGGGCGGCCGCGAACTCCACGTCCCCCTTGAGCTTGCCATCCGGCATCCGGTTCATCCCCACGTCGATGACCACCGCGCCGGGTTTGATCCACGCGCCCTTGATGATCTCCGCCACGCCCACCGCCGCCACGACGATGTCCGCCTGGGCCACCTCGGCCGCGAGATCCGGCGTCTTGCTGTGGCACAGGGTCACCGTCGCGTTGGCCTCCAGGAGCAGCAACGCCATGGGCTTGCCCACGATGTTGCTGCGCCCCACCACCACGGCCTTCTTGCCCTCCGGATTACAGCCCACCTCGCGCAGCAGCCGCATGACGCCATAGGGCGTACACGGCCGCGGCCCCGGCTTGCCGAGCGACAGGTTGCCCGCGTTGAGCGGGTGGAAGCCGTCCGCGTCCTTCTCTGGCCGCACCGCCGAGATGATGCGCTCGGCGTTGATGTGCTTGGGCAGGGGCAGCTGCACCAGGATGCCGTGCACCGCCGGATCCTCGTTCAGCTTCTCCACCACCGACAGCAGCTCTTCCTCGGTGATGCTCGCGTCCGGATGTTCCTCCCAGGAATTGAATCCCACCTCCTCGGCCGCCTTCTTCTTGCCGTTGACGTAGATCTTCGAGGCGGGATCTTCTCCCACCCGGACCACCGTCAGCCCCGGCACCAGGCCGCGCTCGGCCTTGAGGCGTTCCACTTCCGCCTTCACCTCGGCCCGTACCCGCGCCGCCACCGCTTTTCCGTCGATCAACTGGCCCATAGCGCGCCGGACTCTATGCGAAACTGTCCACCCCCCAAGGAGTGAAGCGTTTGGTGGCACCAGGAAAAGTTCTCGGGGCGATGCTCGGACTGGCCGTCGGCCTGCTGATTGGCGGTCCCCTGCCCATCGTCCTGCTCATCGTCGCGGGCGTGCTCGTGGGCCACCAGGTCGACGAGCTGAACGTGCTGCCGGGCCCGGCCGTGGAGGTGCCCCGGCCCTCCCGCGTGTCCCAGGATACCGCCGCCCAGCGGCACTTCGCCCGCCACCTGTGCGCCCTCTTCATCGAGGTGGCCCGGGCGGATGGGGAGCTCGTGCGCGATGAGGTGCGCGTGGTGCGCGAGTACTTCGCCGAGCGGCTGCGCTACGGCCCCGAGGCGTTGGATCTCGTGCGCCGCTTCCTCAAGGAGCACCTGGCCCGTCCGCCCTCGCTCGAGGACTCCGCCGCCGCGTGCCGCGACGAGCTCAACGTGCCCTCCCGGCTGCTCCTGCTCGACGCGCTCTACGGCCTGGCGCTCGTGGACGGGCAGTTGCACCGCGCCGAACAGGAGACGCTGCGCCGGGTGGCCCAGGGGCTGGGGCTGACCGAGGAGCAGCTGCGCTCCGTCACCGCGCGCCACTTCGGCGATGGCGAGGTGCACTACACCCGGCTGGGCCTCACCCCGGACGCGAGCGACGCGGACGTCAAGAGCGCCTTCCGGCGGCTCGCCGCCATGCACCACCCCGATCGCGTCGCCCAACTCGGCCCCGGAGCCGTCGAGGAGGCGTCCCGCCGCTTCCAGGAGATCCGCGAGGCCTACGACAAGATCCGCGGCCTGCGCGGCGGCTGAGCGGCAACCGACTCACTCCCGGGCGTCCGACACCTCGTTCCAGAGGTAGGCCAGCTCGAGCGCGAGCGCCTCGAAGGGCTCCACGTGAACGGGGCCCGCGCCCGAGTGCGTTTCCCGGAGGGAATAGTGTGTCCCCTCCAACCGGAACACCTCCAGGAGGCGCGCCACCGGGTCCAGGAGCCAGACATGCCTCACGCCTTCTCGGGCATACACGGGCAGCTTCACCGTCCGGTCCAGCGTCCGCGTGGAGGGCGAGAGCACCTCGCACACCCAGTCCGGCGCGAGCGTGAAGCCCACGACGTGAGGGACGCGGGCCATTCGCTCGCGGCGCCACCCCGCGAGATCCGGCACGAGCACGTCGTCCTCATAGTGGAGTTCGGGCTCGTCGAGGATGACCCAACCCCCAGGGCCGTTGCGTCCCCGGTCGAAAGGCCCCATCAACTCACCGCCCAGACGCGACGCCGCGACCGCGTGCGGCGACGCGGGCCGTGGGCTCGCGTAGAGCACTCCCGCGATCAACTCGCCCACGACGTTGGAGGGCAGCGCCTCCAGGTCCGCGTAAGTGGCCGGTGTGCGTTTCATTCCATCCCCATGTTCCCCGACGCCCGCTTCCATTTCCATGCGAAGGGGTATACCCCTCGGGTCTGACCTTTCAGGGGGGCCCACCCCGCCTTCCCTCCAAGGTTGGCTCCGGAAGCGCCGGGAAGCAAGTCCTCTTGAACCCGGGCTCCGCCTGACGCATTAGACTTCTCATCATGAGTGACCGCGGCACCCCGAAGAAGAAGAACGAGGGGTTCAACAACCCCTTCAAGGCTGCTCTCACGGACCTCAAGAAGAAGCAGGCCGAGCCGCCCAAGAAACCCCAGGCGCCTCCCCCGCCCCCCAGGCCGGCGAAGTCCAAGCGCGCCCCCGAGGAAGACGAGGCCTCCCTCTTCCTGTCCGCCATGGACGGGGTGCAGCAGGTCACCAACCGGGGCGAGGCACCCGTGCCCAACCCCCGCCTGCCGGAGATCATCGACGAGAACGCCGAGGCGCTCGCGGAGCTGGCCGAGATGGTGGCGGGCCAGGGTGACCTCGACATTTCGAGCACCGATGAGTCCCTCGAGGGCGCGGCGCCAGGGGTCGATGCGCGGCTGCTGCGCTCGCTGCGCCGGGGGGATTTCTCCATCCAGGCCCGGCTGGATCTCCACGGCCAGACCCAGGCCGAGGCCCGCGAGGCCGTGAACCGGTTCCTCTCCGACAGCCGCCGCGCCAGCAAGCGCTGCGTGCTCATCGTCCACGGCCGAGGGCTCAACTCGCGGGATCAAATCCCCGTGCTCAAGGAGAGCCTCCGGGTGTGGCTCGGACAGAAGAGCATCGGCAAGACGGTGTTGGCGTTCGCTACCGCACGGCCCCAGGACGGCGGCACCGGGGCGGTCTACGTCCTGCTGCGCCGGTAGCTGGACGGCCGGGCGGCTCCGTGCATACATGCCGCCATGGCACGTGATCTGATCGACCTCCACATCCACATGGGCAGCTCCGTGGCGCCCCATGTCCTCTGGTCCCTCGCGCACCAGCAGGGCTTCAAGCTTCCGGTGAAGGACTACTTCGAGTTCGTCGAGCTCATCACCTCCCGTCCGGGCAAGGTGGGCAGCCTCGAGGACTACCTGAAGATCCTCCACACCTGGACGGAGAAGCTGCAGAGCTCGCCCCTGGCCGTCGAGCGCTGCGTGTACGAGATCATCGGCAAGGAGTACCGCGGCAGCCGCGTCACCCAGATGGAGCTGCGCTTCAACCCCATGAAGCGCAACCTCAACTCCGAGCTGGACCTAGATCACATCATCCACGCGGCGCTGCGCGGCATGGACCGGGCCATGCTCGAGTACAACGTGAAGGCGGGCCTCATCTTCTGCCTCGCGCGCGAGTTCGATCACCGGCTCAACAGCATCCTGGTGGACAAGGCCATCAAGTACCGCAACCGCGGCGTGTATGGCATCGACCTGGCGGGCACGGAGACCAACGCGCTGGAGCTGGAGCCCGCGGTGGTGACGCAATACGAGGAGCTGTTCGCCCGCGCGCGCCAGGCTGGCCTCAAGTGCACCGTGCACACCGGCGAGACGCGCGGCACCGGCGCCGAGGGCGTCATGGCCGTGGTGGAGAAGCTCAAGCCCCACCGCATCGGCCACGGCATCCGCGCCGCCTACGACGAGTCCGCCATGAAGCTGTTGCGCGAGCGCGGCGTGGTGCTGGAGCTGTGCCCCACCTCCAACCTGCACACGCGCGCGGTGGAGGGCCTGGACGAGCTCAAGCACATCATGGCCACCTTCTGGGATCGGGGCGTGAAGTTCACCCTCAACACCGACGGCACCTACCTGCTGGAGACGGACATGCTGCGCGAGGTGGCCCTGGTGGAGAAGAACGGCCTGCTCACCCCGGCCCAGGTGGACCAGACGCTCGCCTGGGCGCGCCAGGCCTCCTTCATCCCCGCGTGAGCTCCATGTACCGCCTCACCCGTGCCCTGCTCTTCCTCCTGTCCGCCGAGCGCGCCCACCGGCTGGGGATGCTCGCCCTGCGCTGGCTCGGACACCTCGGAGGACTGTGCCGGAGCCTGCGCGCCCGCACGCTCGCCGCGGCCACCTACGACGCCTCCGTGACGGTGGCGGGGCTGTCGTTCGCCCACCCGGTGGCGCTCGCCGCGGGGCTCGACAAGGAGGCCGAGGCCGTGGACGGCCTGCTCGCGCTGGGTTTCTCGGCGGTGGAGGTGGGAACGCTCACCCCCCGGCCCCAGCCGGGCAACCCGCGTCCCCGCCTCTTCCGCATCCCCGAGCACCAGGCCCTCATCAATCGCATGGGCTTCAACAACCACGGGGCCACGCCCGCCGCCGCCCACCTCCGGGCCCGCACCTGGCACGCCGCGCCCGTGGGGGTGAACATCGGCAAGAACAAGGACACGCCCCTGGAGCGCGCGGTGGACGACTACGTGTCGTGCGTGGACACGCTCGCGCCCCTGGGTGACTACGTGGTGGTCAACGCGAGTTCCCCCAACACGCCCGGCCTGCGTCAGCTCCAGGAGCCCGAGCACCTCACCGCGCTGCTCCAGGCGGTGCAGGCGCGGCTCTCCCAGGTGGCGCCGGGCACCCCCCTGTTCCTCAAGATCGCCCCGGACCTCACGCCCGAGGCGGTGGACCAGGTGGTGGATGTGGCACGCGCCTGCGGGCTCGCCGGCCTCATCGCCACCAACACCACCATCGCCCGCCCCTTCGAGCACCCGGTGGCCAAGGAAGCCGGCGGCCTGTCCGGAGCGCCCGTGCGCGAGGCGGCCAACGCCGTCATCCGCCGGGCCTATGCCCGCGGGGGTGGCACGCTCCCCATCATCGGCGTGGGCGGCGTCTTCACCGCCGCGGACGTGTACGAGAAGCTGCGCGCTGGCGCCTCGGTGGTGCAGGTGTACACGGGCTTCATCTACGAGGGGCCTGGCATGGTGCGCCGCCTGCTCGAGGGCCTGGGTCCCCTGCTCGCGCGGGATGGATTCGGCTCGGTGCGCGAGGCCATCGGCGCGGACCATCGTTGAGAAAACAGGGCGCTCGCCGAAGCCTTGGAGTCCCTCCGGCGAGCGCCCGCGCGGCCTACTTCGAAACCTCCTCGGACTGAATGTCGAGCGCGCCGCTCACGGTGCTCACGTCCACCTGGTTCTCACCATTTCCGTAGCGCTGTTCAGCGGAGCCCAAGGTCACTCCCCGCCCGTTGAACTTGCCTCCGACCGAGGCGTACTCCACCTGGGCACCCGCGCCACGCGGCAGCTTGAGCTTCACGTTCCCAGCCACGGTGCTCACCTCGGTGCGCGCGAGCGCGTCGGGCAGCAGGTCCACCTGCCCATTCACCGTGCTCACCTCCAGCTTGCCGCGAGAGCCGCGCACCGAGATGTCTCCATCCACGGCGGCCAGTTCCTGCTTGCCCGTCACGCCGGAGACCTTGATCGGAGCCGCCACGGCGCTCACGTCCAGCTCCGCTGCCCGGGGCACCTTCACCACGAGGTGGACGGCCGGCGGGTTGCTGCACGAGTTGAAGGACGACTTCTTGGAGTCGGAGCACGGGCCACAGCACACCTGGATGTCCACCTCGCCGTCCCCCTCCTTCTCGATCCGCAGCGAGCTCTTCACGTCCGCCCCGTCCTCGCCTCGGGCCTCCACCGACACCGTCTTGCCCTCCACGCCTTCCACCTGGATGGAGCCCTTGACGTTGGAGATGTTCACCTCGGGAGTGCCAGTCGTCTCCCCGCTCCACGTGTATGAAGCGGGAGCGGCGGCCAGAACCAGGAGCAGGGTGGAAATCATGGGGGGAGTCCTCGTGAAGGAAGGCGGTGTCCGTCTTCCCTACGAGCCTCCGCGGCGACGATTTCATCCGCCTCGCGTCACGCGGCGGTACAGCTCGTCATGCCGACGCACCAGGCGCGTGAGCGACAGCTCCCGCTCCACGAAGGCGCGTGCCTGGGCGCCCATGCGCCGGCCAAGTTCCCGGTCTCCCAGCAAGGTGAGGAATGCCTGGCTCAAGGCCTCGGGACGCAGCGGGGGCACCACCAGACCGCGCTCGCCATCCGCCACCAGCTCCGGGTTGCCGCCCACGTCCGTCACCACCATGGGCAGCCCCGCCGCCATGCCCTCCATCACCGCGTTGGACATGCCCTCCGCGCTGGAGCACAGCACGCCGAAGTCCGCCTGGGCGTAGATGGCGGGCACGTCCGCCCGGTGTTTGAGGAAGTGCACCCGATCCGCGACCCCCAACGTGCCCGCGAGCGCCTCCAGCTCCGGCCGCCTCGGCCCATCACCCACGAGGAAGGCGTGCAACGCGGGACCCGCGCGGCGCACCGTCGCCAGCGCGCGCAGCAGATCCTCCTGCCGCTTCACCGGGTGGTTCATGTTCGCCACGTGCACCACCACGGGCGCGCCTCCCGTGTCCGGCAACGGCGCCTTCAACCCCTCGTGCATGCGCTGCTTGAAGCGCGCCAGATCCAGGCCGTTGGGAATGACGGAGATCTTCTCCGCGGGAATGCCCTCCTCCTGAATCAACATCCGGCGGATGGCCTCGGCGTTGCCCACCACGTGGTCCGCCATGTGGGTGAGGCCCTGGAGCAGCTTGCGCCGCGCCTTGCCATGCCAGTGCGCCAGATCCAACCGCCCGACGATGACCTTGGCCCCGGCCAGCTTCGCCGCGGGCACCGCCAGCACCGTCGCGTAGAAGTCGTGCACGTGGACGAGCTCCACCCGCTCCTGCTTGAGCCAGCGCGCCATGCGCAGCACCTGCGTGAGCGTGTTGGGACTGGCGAGCGAGCCCTTGAGCGAGAACTCCTCCGGGGTGATGCCCATCTTGCGGATGGGCTCCATGAGCGGCCCCACCGCGTCCAAGACGCACACCTGCACGCGGTAGCTCGACGGCAGGCCGCGCAGCAACTCCACCACCTGCACCTCGGTGCCGCCGAAGTAGAAGGACTTGGTGAACTGCACCATGCGGAGGGGCGCCTCCGCCATCCGAGCGTCCTCACGTCGCATGGTTGCCGCCCTCCCAGCCGCCGCTCGTCAGCAAGGCCTGCCGCTTCTCCGCCTGCTCGCGCTCCGTCACCCGGGCCTCGAAGCCCTGGGCGATGCGCTGGGCGCTCGCCGCGAGTCCGAAGAGGACGTACAGGTGCGCGGAGAGGATGTAGCCGGAGAACAGGTCGCAGATGAGGTAGCCCGTCATGGAGGCCGCGAGGCCCCGGGCGATCCACCCCATGCGCGAGTCTCTCGAGGCCTCGAAGGCACCTCCCGTGGCGCTGCCGGCGAACACCAGGAAGAAGAGCAGCCCCACCCAGCCCAGCTCCCCGATGACGTCCAGGAAGATGTTGTGCGCCACGTAGGCGCGCGTGGCCTCGGGCGGCGCGTACAGCGGCCAGGCGAAGCGGAACGAGCCCGCGCCCACGCCGAGCAGCGGCTTGTCCAGGCTGATGCGCGACGTCACCTGCCAGGCGTAGACGCGGCCCATGGCCGAGGCGTCCTGGTGGAACGTCGTCACCGTCTCGTTGCGCTCCCAGAACGTCTTGGGCGCGAAGATGACGAAGCCCAGCGCCAGCGCGATGCCCAGGAAGACCGAGCGCATCCGCTTCTTCTCGCGAAGGGCCCACACCGCCATGGCCACCGACAGACCGATGAAGCCGCCACGCGAGTAGGTGAAGACGATGGCCACCGCCGCCATGACGATGGACACCAGGCACACCGAGCGCCACAGCCAGCCCGTCTCCTTGCGCGCGACGAAAGCGACCGCCAGCGGCACGATGATGGCCAGGTTCATGGCCGAGCGGTTCGGGTCCGCGTAGACCTCCACCCAGTGCGCGCGGTAGCCCTCGACGAGCGTCTCGGCCGTGCCGGTGAAGTGCTCGTGGATGACGCCGTAGGACGTCACGATGGAGCCGAGCACCACCGCGCCACACACCGCCGCCAGCCGCTTGGGCGTGGTGATGACGTTGACCAGCGTCAGGTAGATGGCCGTGAGCTTGAAGAGCTCGATGGCCGTGAAGCGGGACACCTCGGGGTTCACCGACCAGGCCACCGACGCCATCGCCAGCGCCGAGAAGCACAGGAGCGCGCCCCCGCGAATCCCATCGAAGTACAGCGGTTCGGCGCGTCCCACCCGCCGCAACGCCATGAACCCCGCGGCCAATCCCGAGGTCAACAGCGCCAGCCGCAGGGGAGCCAGCGCGGGGAACCACACCTGGGGCAGCACGTACATCAGCGCCGCGAAGGTGGTCAGCGCGTAGAACGCCACCACGTCCCGGCGTTCCGCTTTATCGCCCAACTCCATCCGGACCCTCCTCCCACCGCCCGTGACCGCATGCGCGGACCGGGCCACCCCCAGGGCGTTAGCAGGGGATGTGCCAGCGGGCCGGGGAGGCAAACACCCGTGGATCCAACACGTTGGCTCGCTCGCCCCGGGCTGGAGGGTCGGAGATCGGGAAGAATTACCGTTCCGTTCCCTCCATGGGCAGAAGAATGGAGGCGATGGCGTCCAGCGTGCCGTCCTGGAGAAAAGCGGCGCCCACCTCCTCCAACAATCGGGCGAGCGTACTGTTCACCCGGCGGCGCAACTCCTCCCGGGCCGCCTCGGGGACCGCGGGCTCCAACACCGCCAGTGCGCGGGAGGCGACATCCGGCTTGAGGCGTGGAGCCTCGGGAGTGCCCTCGAAGAGTCGAGTCCCCAACTCCGCGCGGCGCGCCTTGGGCAGCGGCCGGGGATCCACGCGGCCCTCCAACACGGCCTGGGCCACGGTGGCGGCGAAGAAGCGGTCCATGCCCAGCTCGGGCGGCGCCTCCGAGAAGCGGGCGAGCACCTCGCGCGCCTGGGAGGGCGAGCCTCCGAGCAACGCGCCCAGGAGCGCCACCTGCGCCTCGGCCCGGGCGAGGACGTCCTCACTGGCGGCCAGCTCCCGGCGCGAGCGGAAGGGCACCGGCTCCGCCCCGGGCACCTTCAACGTGCGCCGGGGGCGCTTGCGGCGCAGGGCCTCCACGGCCACGGCCTCCTCGGGGAAGAGCAGCGGCGTGCCGTCCACCTGCGCGAGCGGCGTCTTCATCAGCCGGTCCGCGCGGAACTTGAGCGAGAGCGTCAGGGAGAAGCCCACCTGGAAGATGCGCTGCATCTCCGTGTCTCGCACCACCTGGGCGGCGAGCGAGGGCTTGCCTCCCGTCAGGTGTTCGAGCCCGAGCAGCAGGTAGTCCCGGGCCATCTCACCCACGCGGCGGATGGCGTCCAGGTCGCCGGGCTCCTCCACCTCGGCCACCAGCGTGGCGTTGGCCAGGTGGCGCAGCTCCGCCTCCAGGTTCTCGCGCTCGCGCTCGTCCAGGGCGCTGAAGGCCGCCTCCAGGTAGTCCGGCTGCTCGCGCTGGGCCACGAGCGCCGCGCTCACCTCGGGCGAGGGCGCGGGTCCAGTCTCCACCCGGCTGAAGAGCCGCACCGCGTCCTCCAGCGGCGGAAAGCCCAGGTCCTGCAACCGCGCGGTGCGGAAGCGGTAGGCCGCCTCCTCCAACTCACCCGGCACGTCCCAACGCGTGGCCTCCAGGAAGCGGATGGTCTCGAAGGGGTTGTCCGCGATGAGATCCGTGAGGAGCGTGCGCAGGGTGGCCAGCTCCACGCCCTCGATGCCCTTGAACTCCACCAGGTAGCGGCCCTCGGGCGTCTCCATCGTCACGCCCTCCACGTGCACGTCCGGGTTCTCCTCCAGGTCGTGGATGACGGTGAACTCGCGCACGAGCAGTTGCAGCACCTCGGCGTCCGCCTTGCGCAGCTTCTGGAGGAACTCCTCACCCGACTCGCCTCGCGCGGCGCGCAACCAGGCGAGCGCCGTGTGCTTGTTCAGCTCGTCGCGCTTCCACGCGCCCAGGTCCACGAAGGTGCGGAACTGCTCGGGCGAGACGAGCTGCACGAGTTCCCCCGCGTCCTCCAGACCCACCTCCATGACGGTGAAGTAGAGGTCCTCCGCGGGCAGCGAGCGCACCAGCGCCCGGGCGTGGCTCGACTCCAGGAGGACTTCCATGCGCTTGCGGCCGGAGACCGCCGCGAGCTGCCGGCGCACGGTGCTCAGCGCGCGTTGGGTGTCCTCTGCCCTGCTTCCCTGTCCATTGCCATTGCCGTTCGACACGGCGGCATCCCTACCACGGTTTCGAATCCCGTCGGGGACACTGAAACTGGGGCCGGAAGCCGCGATCTCCGTTCAACGGTGATAGACGGCGCGTGGGGTCCACCCACCATGCCGCTCAGGAGCGACAAATGATGAAGATGCGTTGGATGTGGGTCTGGGCGCTCTCGCTGGCGGCCCTGGGACATGCGGATGCCTCGCCAAGTGGTGAGCCGGATGCCCAGCGCGTGGTGCTCGCTTATGCGGAGCCGGAGTGTTCGCCGGAGAAGAACTGGAAGTGCCTGTGTGTGGGGACTCCCGGCACGGCGACGTCCCAGCTCGAGGAGATTGGCGTGGATCTGAACGTCCTGAAGACGAGCGGATGGCCATGCGTCAAGGGGGACTTCGACCAGGACGGCCAGCCGGATTACGCATTCCCGGGCAAGGACTATTCGTGCAACCAGTCCGTGCCCGTGCGGGTGATCTTCACGCGTGGCGGACGGGTGAGGGAGGTGGGGGCGCTGCCGCGCGAGGTGAGCTGCCTCCAGCTCTACGGTCCAAGGTCCAAGCCCGGCCGCTATGGAGTCCCCAAGACGGCGCGGCAGGGACTCGTCGATTGGGGCGAGGGCAATGCCACGTGGGTCTACCTGTTCAACGGAAAGAAATGGCGCGCGACCTCCCACCTGTCCGAATCCCGGTAGTGCGTAGACCCTCATGATCGCCGCGTCCCACGGCCCCGTGCATCGCCCAGCGCCCGCCGGAGGTCCGCCCAGACGGGCCGCACCGCGAGCGCCGCTCCGGACTCCCCGGGCACCGCCATGGCGCGCACCGAGCAGTCCCTAGCCATGCGACAAGCGCGCAAGTTGATATCGGAGTGCGCCGCGTCGTGAATCCGCGCCGAGTTGTTGTGCGGCTCGAAGGATCTGGAGTCCATGTGATGAACGAGCAGCTCGACTTCCTGTTTCAAGGGCTCATCGGCAAGAACACCTACCTCCCAACCGAACTGGGTGCTCCCGCGCGTGTCCATCACGGCGAGCACTATGCTGTCGTCAATTCGAGTTGGAAGACCGACACCTTCAACCTCATCATCAGCAAGCAGTTGGGGGAGGCGGCTCCGAAAGTGGTCGAGCGTTGGTGCTCGGAGTTCAATGACGCGAAGCTGCCGGCGGCCTGGTGGACCTGTGATGAGCTCCGGGACGAGCCCGTCGCGCCCTTGCTGCGGCGCCTGCACTTCGTGGAGGACGAGGTCGACGTCGGGATGATCGCCGACCTGGACACGCTGCCCGCCCTGGACTACCCGGCTGGACTGGAACTCAAGCAGGTCACCACAGAGGAAGAGGTGGTGGCCTTCGGGCGCCTCATCGCCTCGCTGTTCGATCCGCCAGACGTCTTCGTGACGTCCTTCTATGAAAGGGTGGCCCGGCTCGGGCGGTGGGAGGAGCGGCCGTTGAAGCTGTTCCTCGGGAGTGTCGACGGCCGCCCGGTAGCCACCAGTTCCATCTATCTGGACGGAAAAGGGGGGGCTCACATCTTCGACATCAGCACCCTGGCCGAGGTCCGCCACCGGGGTTTCGGCTCGGCCATCACCCACTTCTCCCTCGCGTTCGCGCACGGGCTCGGTGCGCGGCGAGGAGCCCTCCAGGCCGCGCCAGACGGCGTGAACATCTACCGGCGGATAGGCTTTCGCGAGCTGTGTACCTTCCGCATCTACTCGAACAAGCAGGCCATCTTCTCACAGCTTCCGCGATAACCCGAACCCCTCAATCGTGAGACCGTGAGAGGCCCCACGGGCCTCGGCTCAGGCATGGCGCGCTTCGCACCAGGCCTTCACCGCGTCCATGTCCTTCTCGAGGGCCTTGGCGATGAAGCCCTTGAGGAGCGGCGTCGTGAGCTTCGCGAGGAGCTTGTGGGGGCGCGCTTCCATGACCAGGGTCAGCTCACTTCCCCCCTCGCGGGGCACGACCGTGAAGACCGAGTCCCACACGGTCCCCTGGGAGTCCGACACGAGCCGGATGCGCTCGCCCTCGATGTACTCGGTCACCTCGAGCACGGTGGCGGCCTCCCTCCCGTTCATCAGCCGCGTCTCGCGGAAGCGAGTCCCGACCCCTACCCGCTGCTCGCTCAGGAAGTCCACCCGGACGATGTGCGGTACCGCCTTCGAGAAGTTCGTGATGTCCGCCACCGTGGAGAACACCCGCGCCGTGGGGGCGGCGATGTGACGGACGCTGGTCATGGTGCTCATGGGTCCATCATGGCACGTCGCCAAAGGATCCGTCGGTCTCGGGTAGCATGAGGGCGTGCGCGTTCCCTCCGCTCCTCCTCGTCCGCTCGATGGTGCCTTGCCGCTCTGGCCTCCGCTGCTGGCCGCGCGAGGCCCGGGAGCGAGCAGTTCAGGCCATACCCATCACGCCATGCACCTGGTGCTGGGTCTGGATGGCCCGGTGCGCGTGCGGGCAGGGGCGGGACCCTGGGAAAGCATGGCGGGCGTGCTGACCGCCCCCGATGTGCCTCATGCGCTCGACGCGGAGGGCCGCGACGTGCTGCTGGTCTTCCTCGACCCGGAGAGCGAGGTGGGCGCGGCGCTCGGGGCCCTCTTCACGGGGGCCGTCCGGCCGATCTCCGACTCGGAGCGGGATGTCCTCGCCCGGGAGGCCGAACCCGCGCGCCTCATGGGCTCGGAGGGAGTGGCGTGGACCCGGTTGGTGGCGGAGGCGCTGGGCGCGGGGACGTCTTCCGCTCCGCGCTCCATCCACCCCCGGGTGAGGAAGGTTCTCCGGCTGCTGCGCGACCTGCCCCCCGAGGGAGACGCCTCGCTTCCCACGCTCGCCGCGCAGGTGGGCTTGTCCCCCGGGCGCTTGATGCACGCCTTCACGGAGTCCATCGGGTTGCCGCTGCGGCCCTACCTCGCCTGGCTGCGGCTCCAGCGCGCCGCCGCGGGCATCGTGTCGGGCATGTCCCTGGGTGAGGCCGCGCATGCCGCGGGCTTCACCGACTCGGCGCACATGTCGCGCACCTTCCGGCGCATGCTGGGCATGCCGCCCTCGGCGTTGCGGCCTCCGCCGTAGCCAACTCGTACAAGCCAGAGCCGGAGGCGTGCGGTACATCCCCCGCATGATGACGAACCGGACCGAAGGCCTTCTCCCCTGGCAATGGAAGCTCTACGCGGGCAATCACGCCGAGCGCCGCAACCTGCTGCTGCATGGGGTGTCGGTGCCCGTGTTCCAATTGGGCACGGTGCTGCTCGTGGCCTCGCCCTTCACGGGCCTGGCGTGGGCATTGCCCGGAATCGCCGCCATGGTGGGCGCGGTGGCGGTCCAGGGCCGGGGCCACCGTCGCGAAACGACTCCACCTGTCCCCTTCCAGGGCCCCCTCGACGTCTTCGCCCGCATCTTCCTGGAGCAGTGGGTGACGTTCCCCCGGTTCGTGCTGTCGGGCGGCTTCGCCCGGGCGTGGCGCGCGACGAGTTCGGGGACGCGGTAGGTTCAAGGCCACCACGCACGCCTTCATGGGTACTCTCCGGGTTCATGACCTTTCTCTTGGGTCATCCAATCCAATACATACCCAGGACCTCCGATACGGCGACCCCCTTTCATGAGCCAGTCCCGATGCGAGTCTTCGTGTTATGGACACCGCGTCTCACGGCTTGGCGAGGAAGGCCCTGAAATGCTCACGCGCCCAAGTGAACTGGAGCCGGGAACCCAGGTGGGCCGCTGGCGCGTGGTGGAGCGTCTGGGCATCGGCGGCCAGGGCGCGGTCTACCGCGTGGAGGACATGGAGCACCCCGGCGACTTCTATGCCCTCAAGCTCGCGCTGTATCCCCAGGATGCGCGGGCCGAGCGCGAGGTCGCCCTGATGATGACCCGGGCCGTGCACCCGGGCGTGGCTCGCTTCCACGGCTGTGCCCGCTGGCCCCACCCTCGCCATGACGTCCTCGGTTTCCTCATGGACTGGGTGCCCGGCCTCCCTCTTCACCTGTGGGCCGAAACAGGGGACATCACGTTCCGGCGGCTCGCCGAGGTCGGCGGCAAGGTGGCGCTCACCCTGGACGAATTACACGCCCGGGGCGTGCTCCATCGCGACCTCAAGCCCGAGCACATCATCATTCGCGAGACCGACGGGGAGCCCGTCCTGCTCGACTTCGGCGTGGGTTGGTACGAGGGCGCCGTTCCGCTCACCACCGGCCCCCTGCCGCCAGGGACGTTGCACCTGCTCAGTCCCGAAGCCATCCGCTTCCTCTGGAAAAGCCCTGAGCGCCCCGGCGAGCACTACGTCTTCCACCCCACGGATGACCTCTACGCCCTCGGTGTCTGTCTCTACCGGGCCGTGACCGGGCATTACCCCTTCCCCGAGCGCCTACCGCCAGACCTGCTGCAGTACGCCATCGTCCATCAGGCGCCGCCAGCTCCCGTGGAGGTGAATCCTCGGGTGCCTCGGGCGCTCAGCGAGGTCATCGTCCGCCTGCTGGCGAAGACGCCTCAGGCTCGCTACCCGAGCGGCAAGGCCGTCCACGAGGCTCTGGCGGCGACCCAGTCCGGAGTGGAGTGGGACAGCTGTCTCTTCGACCGGGAGGAGGCGGAAACGGGACGTATCCACCGACCCGAACGCCCCCGGTTGTCCTGGACGGAGCCCCCTTCCCCTATACCCGGGACACGGAAGCGGCGAGGCGACTGGCCGTGGCGGCTCGGACTCGCGGCGGCGGTACTGTGGTTGCTCCTGCCTGGCGCGCTCTCCTCGCGAGACACCCCGATACCTCCCATTCTGGCCGAGGAGCGGACGACCGATGCGCGAGTCGGGCCCACACCGCCCCGCCCCAAGGCAGAGCCCCGCCCGGTTCCCAATCAGAAGCACGCACCGTGTACGGCGGAATTCGAGTTGGAATTCTCCGGAGCATGTTGGCTCCCCCTGAAGCATCAACCTCCGCGCTGTCCACCCCAGGCCGTGGCTCACGAGGACATGTGCCTCCTGCCCGTGGCGGCCCCGCGCTCCGTTCCGGTCAGCGTGGATGGAGGGGCGCCCGAGACTCGATGACTCGCCCTCTGGGCAAGGCCTCCGCGCTTCTTCTCCACCCGGAACAAAGCAGCACCGCCATCACACACGCCTTCATAGGAACATGCCAAGTCCAGCAGGAACGACAGGGGCAGGCTCACCTCACGGGCAGGGATAGTCGTCTTGCATTTATTGCTTCCCGAGCTGTCTATCCCAGTCATACAATTTCTCAAGCAGATCCGCCGTACAAGCACCGGACACATGCTCAAAGGCTAGCGGGTCGAGCGCCGTGAGTCGCTGACGCTGAAATGCCGGATCGGCGACCACATCCCGGTGTTTTAGTCCACGCGCGAAGGAGAGGACACGAGGCATCTGTCGGAGGATTGCTTCGATGCTGTCTTCCCGCGTCGCTCGCGCCATCCGTTTCACAGCCATTTCCAGTCTCTTGTGGACCGAGGCCTCTCCCGCTGGGCACCACGCATCCATGGCCCAATCACATGAAGCGCTTAACAGTTCCTCGAGAGTGAGCTCGGCATCGAATGTATTGAAGAGGTAGCGCGCGGACCGGAGGGGTTCCCAGAAGCGGAGCACCGCCTGGAGGCGAAGTGCCGTGCGCGCCGCGCTCACCGGGCCAGTTGGCGAAGTCGCGAAGTACAGTGCGCCCCAAGCCGTTTCCCGACAAAACGCCTCATACGCATCCCTCACGGGAAACACATTCTGCCAGTCCAAGGATTCATACAATCCGCTCATGACATCCGACGCCAGATACAGCCGCCAAGCTGGGCGCTCGTGATGAAAGTCGGCTACCTCGTGAACCATCACCACTTCTCCGAGGGGTACTTCCAGCATCTGATGTGGAGAAGGGAAAGAACTGTTCTTGAGATACTGCTCGCCGCACCGCTTTCCCTCCTTCCGCGTCTTCTGGCGAACCGTGGAGTACATGCCATGAAGGAAGGACGGCATTTGAAGAGAAGACATCTGTTCAGGCACCATGGAGCGCGTCCATTCAAAGCGGATCATCTTCGAGGAAGGGACATACCCGCGGCGGCGGGCACCTGCGCCGAAGGAGGGGCGGGTGGTGGTCGCGCTGGGAATGGGATGACCTGTCCACCTCCTTGAGCGGGGGGATGGTGAATTTCAGAACCCATCCGGCCAAGGAGCACTCCCGAAAAGAAGCCCGTCGCGGCGTTGCCCATGACTTCGATAACGATGCCAACAGCCCCACTAATGATAGCGAGCTGTTCGCGTCGACTGATCATCCCTTCCACAGCTTGTCCCACCCAACCGCCGTACTCCCGCATCTCCTGTTCAGTGAGTTCCACCCACTGCCCCGCTTCATACGCCGCCGCCTCGAACTCAAAACGTTGCCTGCTGCGGGTCCAACGGTACTGGACTACTCCTGGCTCCGTGGTCTGCCACTCCAGACGCCAGATGTATTGCCCCCGTGCGAAACGAATCAGGATCTCTCCTCGGAAATCCGTGCCCGCGTTGAAGGTACCGCCGATCAAGACAGACCTGTTGAGTGCAGCCAGGTATGCTTGTGCCTCCTGGCGGCCCTCCCTTAAACCCTGGTCATTCCAAGGTTTGATCTCGAAAAGATTCCGACTGGAGAGATCAATGATGTCCGGGCGTAGGTTACGCTCGTTCTTGAGGAGCCGCGACGGGTCCCCAATCCCTCTATCCGCTAGAACTTCGGAGATTGTCCTGGTGTTGTAAAAGACACGATTCTGTGGGTAGTTCAGGCCGTACATATACCCAATCAGCCGGTGCGCGGCATTACCGAGGAAGAATGCCCAGGGCATCTCCGAGTCAGGCTTCCGGCCGGGGACATGATAGCCCGGCCCAGCCGGAGTGGAGGAATCCCCACCCGCTCCCATGGTCAGTAGGATTTGCGGCATCCGAGGGGACATGGACGGATTGAACCGTCGCACGCCCGAGTCGCATGTGGGAGGAACCTGCTTGATTGGCGTCATGGCGCAACCTGCAAGTACCCACGTGAGGAACAGGAGCGACCAAGAACGCATGGCCCGAAGCCTGGATGAACATTCGACGAATGCACTCACGGCATTTCCCTGTTTTTGCCACCGCCCGTGGGGCGACCCCCGCTCCACCCCGTGCATCGCCGTCACTCGCGCCCGCTTCGCGTTCGCGGAACGGGCTCCCCCCGCGGATTCAGCCCTTCAAACTGCCCAGCAACGCGTCCCACACCTCGTCCAGGCCCAGCTTCTCCGTGGCCGAGAAGGACAACACCGCCTCGCGCGGCAGGGACAACTGCTCGGCGAGCGCCGCGATCCGGGGCTTGCGCTTCGCCTTGGGCAGCCGGTCGATCTTCGTGGCCACCACCAGGATGCGCCGGTAGTTCTGCAAGTAGTCGAGCGTCTGGAAGTCGTCCGGGGTGGGTCCCACCTCGGAGTCGATGATGCTCACCACGACCTTCAGGTCCCGGCGCTTCTCCAGGTAGGTGGTGATCATCGACTGCCACTCGGCGCGCTCGCTCTTGCTCACCTTGGCGAAGCCGTAGCCAGGCAGGTCGCAGAAGCGCACCAGGTGCGGCTTGCCGTCGCGCTCCACGTCCACGTCGAAGAAGTTGAGCGTCCGGGTGCGTCCGGGGGTGTTCGACACGCGCACGAGCTTCTTGCGGCCCGTGAGGGCGTTGATCATGGACGACTTGCCCACGTTGGAGCGGCCCACGAAGGCGATCTCCGGGGCGAGGCTGGTGGGGTAGCCCTTGGGCTCCACCGCCGTGGTGAGGAAGCGGGCGTCGAGAATCTTGATCACGCTATTTCTTCTTGGAGGCCTCGGGCGGGGGACTCTCCGCGCGAGGGTTCTTGTTGCCGGCCCGCTCGGCGGACCAGTGGTCGATGGCCTTGAGGGACTCGACGAAGTTGAAGGGCTTGAGCGACGGAGAAGAAGCGTCGTGGCAGGTGCGGCACGCCTTCTCCGAGGGGTCCACGAGGCCCACCAGCCGCGCCAGCTCCGCGTCCTTCATCACGTAGGAAGGCGAGTAGTACTGACCGGCGCCGTGGCACGTCTCGCACGTGACATGCGACACGCCCTGGGAGGCCTGGTCCGGCGCATGGCAGGACAGGCAGCGGGCGTCCTTCTGCTGGGCCGGGCTGAGCGAATCGCCGGCCCGCGCATGCTTGGACTGCATCCAGGCGTCATAAGCCGCCGGGTGGCAGCCCTTGCAGCTCTCCGGGCCGAGGAGATCCGCCGCCCCGGCGGCACCGCACAGGCCGAGGGCGAACACGAGGGACAGGAGCGAGGGACCGTGAGCACGCATCGGTCCGGTCACTAGCAGACGCATGTGGGGGGAGCAAGGCGCGGGTAGGAAACACAAGCCAGGGAGCGCTTGAGCCGACACGAACGAATCCGCTACATCCTGGGGGCATGAAGACCCTCACCCTCGTCGCCGTGCTCCTCGCCGCCGCGCCCGTGGTGGCCAAACCCTGGCAGGGCATCGAACCCGGACAGGCTCGGCGTGACAGTGTCATCAAGAAATTCGGAGAGCCCTCCCGCACCATCACCCAGGGTGGCAAGGAGATCATCGCCTACTTCGACCAGAAGGCCATCCCGGGCACCCAGCAGGTGCAGTTCACCGTGGATCCGGGCACCCAGCAGGTCGAGCGCATCTCGGTCTTCCCCGGCCCCGTCGTGGACAAGGAGTCGGTGGAGAGCACCTACGGTCCGCCCTGCCCTCCGGGCAAGGCGCCCGCCAGCGCCTGCTACCAGAAGAAGATCACGGACGAGTTCCGCACCTACCTCTTCTATGCCCGGCTGGGGCTGGCCGTGTTCCTCAACGCGGACGGCAAGACGGTGCAGTCGCTCACCTTCACCGCTCAGAGCACGAAGTAGGCCCGGGTGAAGATCTACGGACTGACGGGCGGCATCGCCTCGGGCAAGAGCACCGCGAGCCGGATGTTCCGCGAGCAGGGCGCCGAGGTGCTGGACGCGGACGTGCTCGCGCGCGAGGTGGTGGAGCCGGGCACGCCCGGGCTCGCGGCGGTGGCGAAGCGCTTTCCCGGCGTGGTGGGGCCCGATGGCCAGCTGGACCGGGCGAAGCTGGGCACGCGCATCTTCGGGGACCCGGCCGAGCGCGCCGCGCTCAACGCGCTGCTCCATCCGCTCATCCGCGAGCGCTTCCTGCAACGCACCCAGGCGCTCGCCGAGTCGGGGGTGAAGCGCCTCCTCTATGACGTGCCCCTGCTCATCGAGAGCGGGCTGCACGAGACGATGGAGGGGGTGGTGCTGGTGTGGGTGCCCCGGGACATCCAGCGACAGCGGCTGATGCGGCGCGATGGCCTGTCCGAGGAGGCCGCGGAGGCGAGGCTCGCCGCCCAGTTGCCGCTGGACGGCAAGCGCGCGCACGCCCACTGGGTGGTGGACAACTCGGGAAGCCCGGAGTCCACCCGTGAGCAGGTGCACGCCGTGTGGACAGAGCTGCTCGCGCGAAGCTAGGCCGGAGCGGGTTCCACTGTATGCTCCCCGCCCCATATGAGTGACACGCGCAAGGAAGCCCGTGCCGAGGCCGGGACGTACTTCATCACCGGCTACCCGGGCTTCATCGGCAAACGGCTGGTCGAGCACATCCTCCGCGAGGAGCCCAAGGCCCACGTCTACGCCCTGGTGCAGCCCAAGCATTTCAAGGAGGCCCAGCAGCTGGCCACCCGGCTCAAGGGGGTGGGGGGCACGCTGGAGCTGCTCACCGGCGACATCGTGGACATGCACCTGGGCCTGTCCGGCGAGGAGTACCAGCGGCTGTGCGCGCGGGTGACGCACATCTACCACCTGGCCGCGGTCTTCTACCTGGGCGTGCCCAAGGAGACGGCCTGGCGCGTCAACGTGGATGGCACGCGCAACGTGCTGGAGCTGGCGCGCGACTGCGAGCACCTCCAGCGCTTCAACTACTTCTCCACCTGCCATGTGTCCGGCGACCGGCTGGGCGTCATCGCCGAGGACGAGCTGGACTGCGGCCAGTCCTTCCGCAACGTCTACGAGGAGACGAAGTTCCACGCCGAGCAGCGCATCCAACGCGCCGCCTCGAGCCTGCCCGTCACCATCTTCCGCCCGTGCAGCGTGGTGGGCGACTCGCGCACCGGGGAGATCGACCGCTTCGAGGGCCCCTACTACCTGGGCATCCTCCTGGTGACGAGTCCGCTCGTCATGCCCCTGCCCCTGCCCGGCAACGGCGTGGCCCCGCTCAACGTGGTGCCCGTGGACTACGTGGTGCAGGCCGTCTGGGCGCTGTCGCATGATCCTCGCGCCGTGGGCCGCACCTTCCACCTGGTGGACCCCAACCCCATGAGCGCCCGCCGCGTCTACGAGCGCATCGCCGAGCAGTCGAACAAGAAGCTGCCCCGCTTCAACCTCTCGGCCCGGGCCGCGGATGTGATGCTGCGCCTGCCCGTGCTGGAGAAGCTCGCCCGGCCCCAGCGCGCCGCGCTCGGCTACGTCAACCACCTGGCCATCTACAACTGCCACAACACCCTGGAGCTGTTGGACGGCACCGGCATCCGTTGCCCTCCCCTCGCCTCCTACCTGGAGCAGCTCGTGGCCTACGTGCGCGAGCAGTACCGCCGGCGCCGCGAGAGCTCCTCCGAGGTGGAGGATCCCCTCGATCTGAGTCCCCCGCCCTCCGCCGAGGACGACACCGACGCCGAGCCCCCGCGGAGCCGCTGACCCATGCGCCACGTTCTCTCCACTCTGCCCCTCCTGGGCCTCTCCGCCCTGCTCGGCGCCGGTTGTCTCGCCACCACCGAGCCTCCCGTCGTGAAGGATCCCTGCGAGCCCAACCCCTGCACCCAGGGGGATAAAACCACCTGCTTCAACGACAACGGCCGCGCGAGCTGTCTGTGCAAGCAGGGCACGATCCCCCGGCCCAATGGCTCGTGCGAGCCCGTCTCCGCGGCCAACTGCCCCGAGCACGCGGGCGACGGCTCCGAGCCGGATGACTGCATCGCCCGGGCGCTCCCGCTCGCGCCCAACACCCCGGTCACCGAGCGGACCATCGAGCCCGTGGGCGACTACGACTTCTTCCGGATCGACGGCGCCGCGCGCAACGTCTACACCCTCTCGGCGGAACCCGGGACGGGCTCGATCCTGCCTCGCCTGGACGTCTTCGATCAGCAGGGCGTCTGGCTGACGGCGCTGGATGGCTCACCCAAGGTGACGCTCGGATTCAAGGCCCGCGTCGGCGCGCCCTACTACGTGCGCGTGAGCCACTCCCCGAAGGATCCCTCGGCGGGCACCGGTGGGTACACCCTGAACCTCGCGACGCCCGTGGTGGACGACCATGGGGACACGACCACCGAGGCCACCACCTTCACCCCGAGCCCCGCGGGCAGCGGCTCACCCGCCACGATCTCCGGCCGCTTCGAGTACGGGCAGGACGACGACTTCTTCTCCTTCCCCGTGGTGTTCAACGCCATCTACCGCATCGAGTTCGACACCGCCTCCGGCCGCGTCATCCCCGCGCTCGCCGCCTTCATCCGCGAGGACGTGAAGAACCCATTCCGCACCGCGCAAAACGCCTTCATCGAGTTCAGGGCGGACTCGAGCACCACGGTGTACCTGGATCTCTACTCGGGAAGCGCGGAGCCGGGCAGCTACGCCTTCAGAGTTCTCGAGTACCGTTAGCGCCCCGCGTCAGGATGACGTCCTGGTCCAACAACTGGACCAGGACGCGCATCGTCTCCAACCGGGACATGCCCGAGACGGAGAAGAGCGCCTCGTAGCTCAGCAGTCCGTCGATGCGCGACAGCAGGAAGCCCATGCGTGCATCCAGGCTGAGCTTCATCAACTCCGCCATGCGCAGCTTCAACAGGGGCACCTGCCGGGTGTCTCCCAGCCTCGCCTCCAGAGCGGCCCGCTGCGCGTTCTCGCACCGCCCGCGCGCCGCCGCCAGCCGCTCATCCGCCGGATCACACTCCTCGGCCTTGCGCAGCAGCTCCAACGCGCTCGTCACATCTCCCAGCGCGAGCAGTTCCTCCACGCCCACCAGCAGCGTGCTCACCTCGCGCGACCCCTCGAGCGGAAGCTCCTCCTCCGCGGGGGCGCGGGCCGCCACCTCGGACTCGGCCAGGAAGGCCAGCACGTCGGCCGTGATGGACGGCATGGACGCCGTCTCCCCGGCCAGCAACATCTCCTCGTCCTCCAACAGGACGACGCTCACCTCCACCTGGGACGGAGTCGCGGGTGCCTCGGCCATCACGCCCAGGGCGGACGCGGCGAGCACCTGCGGCGGCACGCTGGACTGCGAAGAATCGCTCTGCATAAGCCACCCCCTTGCCCCGCGCCTTGGGGGGAAACGAAGCCCGAGAACAGAAAAACCGGGAAAGCGCAACGGCCTTTGAAAATCCTAGATCCTCACAGGGCTGTCCGTCAACGCCCCGGGTGGATTTTTGCAGGCTGAGAATAAGCGCGGGGTTCGGCGACGACGCGCCCCCCGGCGGGGCGCATCCTCGTGGGAGGCGCGGCACCCGGCCGGAGCGGCGGTGAGGCGAGGACTCAGGCCCTGAGGGCGCGCTCGAGCAGGCGGACGCCCTGATCGAGATCGTCGTGAGACACGGTGTAGGCCGGGGCGAAGCGCAGCGTCTTCTCGCCTGCGGCGTTGAGGAGCAGGCCGAACTCGCGGCACTTCGCGATGATGGGGGCGGCGTCCTGGAAGAGCTCCACACCGATGAGCAGGCCCATTCCGCGCACCTCCTTGATGACGGTGGGCAGACGGCCCTGCAGGTCGCGCAGGCGGCCGAGGAAGAACTCGCCCTTCTGCGCCACGTCGCGCAGCAACTGCGGCTCGCTCACCTTTCGGGCGACGACATTGGCCGCGACGGCGGCGATCAGGTTGCCGCCGAAGGTGGAGCCGTGGGTGCCCGGCGTCAGGCTCTTCCCGGCCTCCTCGGTGCACAGCATGGCGCCAATGGGCATGCCATTGCCGAGCGACTTGGCCAGGCTGATGGCGTCCGGGAGGATGCCCTCGTGCTGGTAGGCGAAGACCTTTCCGGTGCGGCCCATGCCGGTCTGGATCTCATCCACGAGCAGCAGCAGCCCCTGCTCGTCGCACAGGGTCCGCAGGGCCTTGAGGAAGCCCTGGGGCGCCTGACGCACGCCGCCCTCGCCCTGGATGGGCTCCACGAGGATGGCCGCGGTGCGCTCGCTCACCGCCTTGCGCACGGCGTCGATGTCGCCGTAGGGCACGTGGGTGAAGCCCTCGGGCAGCGGCTCGAAGCCCTTCTGGTACTTCGGCTGTCCGGTGGCCGTGAGCATGGCCAGCGTGCGGCCATGGAACGAGTTCTCGAAGCAGATGACCTCGTAGCGGCCCGGCTGGCCCCGGTCCTTCTGCACCTTGCGCGCGAGCTTGACCATCGCCTCGTTGGCCTCTCCGCCCGAGTTGCAGAAGAAGGCGCGCTGCAGGCCCGACGCGGCGGTGAGCCGGGCGGCCAGGTCGATCTGCGGCTGCGAGTAGAAGACGTTGGACACGTGCCACAGCTTGTCGATCTGCCCGCGCACCGCCGCCACCACCTCGGGGTTGCAGTGGCCCAGGCCGCACGTGGCGATACCGCTGAGCAGGTCCAGGTACTCGCGCCCATCCGCGTCCCACACGCGCGAGCCCAGCCCGCGCTCCAGAACGATGGGCTGCTGCTTGTAGTTCTGCAGCAGGTGCGCCTTGGCCTTGTCGATCCACTGCTCGTTCTTGGCCGTGGACGCGGAGCCTCGCGGCGCGGCATCCGCCTTGAGGGAGCTCAGGGAAGACAGGGACGACATGGGGGATTCTCCTGGGGGGGATACGACTAGAGGATGTAACGCGAGAGATCTTCGTCCTGCACCACGGACGCGAGCCGCTCGCGTACGTAGACCGCATCGATGCGCAGGGTCTTCGGTCCCTGCTCACTTGCCGTGAATGATACCTCGTCGAGCAATCGTTCGAGCACCGTGTGCAAGCGTCTGGCCCCGATGTTTTCCGTCCGCTCATTGACGTCCTGGGCGATGCGGGCGATCTCCGCGACGGCATCATCGGAAAAATCCAGGCGCACTCCCTCCGTATCCAGCAGGGCGGTGTATTGACGCAGGAGCGAATTTCGGGGCTCGCGCAGGATGCGCACCAGGTCCTCGCCGCTGAGCGGCTCGAGCTCCACGCGGATGGGGAAGCGGCCCTGGAGCTCCGGGATGAGGTCGCTCGGCTTGGAGACGTGGAAGGCGCCCGCGGCGATGAAGAGCATGTGGTCCGTCTTCACCTGGCCGTACTTGGTGTTGACGGTGGAGCCCTCGACGATGGGCAGGATGTCGCGCTGCACGCCCTCGCGCGACACGTCCGGGCCACCCTTCCCCCCGCCCTCGCGGCTGGCGATCTTGTCGATCTCGTCGATGAAGATGATGCCGCTCGTCTCCGCGCGGACGATGGCCTCGCGGTTGACGCGATCGGTGTCCACCAGCCGCGCGGACTCCTCCTGCTCCATGAGCTTGAGGGCCTCGGGGGCGCGCACCTTGCGCCGCCGCGAGCGGTTCATGCCCGGCATGTTCTTGAAGAGATCCTGCAGGTTCACGCCGATCTCCTCCATGCCCTGGCCGGAGAAGTTGCGCATGAAGGTGGGCGAGCCGCCCTCGGCCGTCTCCACCTCCACCTCTTGATCATCGAGCGTGCCGGCGCGCAGGCGGGCGCGCAGCTTCTCGCGATCGGCGTCGCCAAGCCGGGGCACGGCGGGAGGAGGCGGCGGAGGAGCCATGAAGCCCATGCCTCCTGACGGACGCGCGGCGGGGCCATTGCCTGACAGGATCTGCGCGAGCCGGTCCTCGGCGAGCTCGAGGGCGCGCTCGCGGACCTTCTCCAGCTCCTCGTCGCGCACGAGCGCGATGGAGGACTCCACGAGGTCGCGCACCATGGACTCGACGTCGCGGCCCACGTAACCCACCTCGGTGAACTTGGAGGCCTCCACCTTGACGAAGGGGGCCTGGGCGAGCTTCGCGAGCCGCCGGGCGATCTCCGTCTTCCCCACGCCCGTGGGGCCGATCATGATGATGTTCTTGGGGTGGATTTCGTCACGCAGGTCATCGGAGACCTGCTGGCGGCGCCAGCGGTTGCGCAGGGCGATGGCCACGGCGCGCTTGGCGGCGTTCTGGCCAACGATGTAGCGGTCCAGCTCGCCCACCACTTCGCGAGGCGTGAAGGCGGGGATCTTGCGTGGGTTGCTCACGGCGGGGCTCCCTCAGAGCTCTTCGTAGGTGATGTTGGAGTTGGTGTAGACGCAGATGTCGGCGGCGATCTGCATGGAGTGGGTGGCCACCTCGCGCGCGGACAGCTGGGTGTGGGCCATGAGGGCCCGCGCGGCGGACAACGCGAAGGAGCCCCCGCTGCCCACGGCGGCGATGCCGTGGTCCGGCTCGATGACGTCACCCGCGCCGGAGAGGATGAACGTCTTCTCGCGGTCGGCCACGATGAGCAGCGCCTCCAGGCGGCGCAGGAAGCGGTCGGTGCGCCAGTCCTTGCCCAGCTCCACGCACGCGCGGGCAAGGTTCTTCTGGTGCTCCTTGAGCCGGGCCTCGAAGCGCTCGAAGAGCGTGAAGGCGTCGGCGGTGCTGCCCGCGAAACCGGCGAGCACGGAGCCGTCGCCGATGCGGCGGACCTTCTTCGCCGTGTTCTTCATGATGGTCTTGTCGAGACTGACCTGACCGTCGCCCGCGATGACGACCTTCGACTCGCGGCGCACACAGAGGATGGTGGTGCCATGGAACATCCCTGGGGTTTAACAAGCGCGCCCGGACGTTTCCACGAGACTCCCACGGCACTTCGCGATGGCTGTTGGCCGCCTCACGCCCGGGGGTGCGCCGCGTCGTAGACGGCCTGGAGCTGTTCCCAGCTCACGTGGGTATAGCGCTGGGTCGTGGACAGGCTCGCGTGGCCGAGCAATTCCTGGATGCTGCGAATGTCCGCCCCGCCCCCGAGCAGGTGCGTGGCGAACGAGTGGCGCAGGGCGTGCGGGCTCACCTTGCGCTGCAGCGCGCACGCCAGCACGTGCGCGTCCAGGTGCCTCGCGATGCTGCGCGGCGTCAGCCGGCCCCCCCGGTAGTTGAGGAACACCGCCTCCGGATCCTGCCCCTCGCGTGGCTCGGCGAGCAGCTCTCCCCGGCGCGCCAGGTACGCCTCGAGCGCGCGGATGGACTGCGCGTTCACCGGGCACAGGCGCTCCTTGCTGCCCTTGCCCATCACCCGGATGATCCGCCCCGAGTGGTCCACGTCCAGCAGGTTCATGCCGCACAGCTCGCTGATGCGCAGGCCTCCGCCATAGAGGATTTCCAGGATGGCCCGGTCCCTCAGCCCCAGCACCGTGTCCGTCGAGGGGACCTCGAGGATGGCGAACAGCTCGTCCACGGGCAGCACCTTGGGCAGCTTCTTGGGCTGCTTGGGGCTCTTCACGAGCTTGGCCGGACTGCCGGGCAGGAGCTTCTGCCGCACCAGGTACTTGTAGAAGCTCTTGATGCTCGCGAGCTTGCGCGCGCGGCTCGCCGGGGCGTGCTCCACCGCGAGGGTGCCCAGGTAGCCCCGGATGGCCGCGTGCGAGGCCGACAACAGGGTCAGCTTCATCCGCTCGATCAGGTAGCGCTCGAAGTCCACCAGGTCGATGAAGTAGTTGCGCACGGTGTGGGGACTGGCGCCCTTCTCATCCACGAGATGGACCCGGAACTTCTCCAACAGGGGCGACAGCGCGGCGGTGCTCATGGGTGGCCCCTAGCGTAGACGCCACCCGGGCTCCCGCAAGCTTCCGCCAGGAAGACGGATGCGGGGCCCGGTCGCGAGGACGTACTCCGGGTACTATACTGGGGCCGGGGCGCCGCCCTGTCCGGCCCCCTCATGCCAGGAGAGCCACCTTGATCAGCCAGAGCGGTCCCGAGCGGCGTCGCCATCCCCGTCACCGGGTGCGGCTGCGCATCCAATTCCTGCGGGGCGAGAGCGAGGTCGCGGGAGAGATCTTCAACATCTCCCGCTCCGGGTGCCTGCTCGTCACCCCCGTGACGATGCGCGTGGGCGAGCAGTTCACCGTCCACCTGCCCACCATCGGAGGGCATACCCAGGTCATCCAGGTGGTGCGCGTCCGCCCGGTGGGCATGTGGTACGTCGTGGCCGTCAACTTCGAGCCCCAGCTGCTCGACGAATCCGTCCTGCTCCAGCTCGCCAGCCAGGACCCGGGCCCCCAGGAAGAGCCCGAACAACTCTTCTGAGCGCGGCTACCCCTCCTTGCGCGCCACCAGGAGGTGCAGGCACCCGGTGTCCTCGGTCCACACCTCCGTGGAGCGCACGCCGGGCAGCCCATCCAGCAACCGCAGGAGTTCTTCCGGCTCCCGGTAGATGAGATACCAGTCCAGCGCGCTCTCGGTGAAGAAGTGCATGGGGTTGCGGCTGTTGAAGTTGCCCAGCACCAGACGGCCACCCGGGGCCAGTCCGTCCCAGAGCTTCGTGGTGAGCCGCCGCGCGAAGCGCTCCGTCAGGTAGTCATAGAGGCCGATGGAGTAGATGAAGTCCTGGGAGGCGGGGACGAGCTCGCTGCGGTTGCGCAGCAACTCCAGCACCGAGCCACACCACAGCCGCAGGGCCTCGTGCCGGGTGGCGGGCAGCGCGCCCACGCGCGTGAAGTGGCCGAGCGCCGAGTCCAGCGCGCCCTGATCCTGGTCCATCAGCGTCACGCCATCGAAGGAGATGTCACACGCCACCGCGACGAGCTCGGGCGCCGAGCCGGACGCCACGTTCATCACCCGGCGGGCTCCGCGCGCGTGCTCCTCGCGCAGCAGCGCGCTCAGTTGATCCCGGCGATTGCGCACCGCCTGGAAGCCCGGCAGCTCCAGCGCCCACGTGTCCATCCAGCGCTCGAGGTGCGTCTCGCCCTCGGGCTCGCGCCGGTAGAGGGCTTCCATCATCAGGAAGTCTCCCGCGTAGCCCCGGGGCTTCTCCCAGCAGCGTCGCAGCACCGCGCTCTTCCAGAAGAAAGGACCGGCCTCGGCCCGGAAGCGTTCCTGCTCCGGCGAGGCACGCGCGAGGCCCGGTGAGTCCGGCGTGCTCCCCGCGCGCCAGACCTCGAGCAACAGCGTGCCGAGCCGCGCCGCGTCCTCGGGCGTGGGAGGGTTTGCGATCCGTTCGGAATTTTCCAACTCCTCCAACCACGCACACAGCGTGGAGAGTGCGGTTTCGAACGGTGCGGATAACGAGGGGGCGGCAGAGCGGCGGGTGAGCGGGTTCAAGGCGGTCGTACCTACCTGTGGCGCACGCGCAGTCCCCGAACGGAGGACCCGGAGGGATCATTGTGTCAGAATCAACGGACCATGCCATCGCTTACCAACCAGGAATGTGTGCAGCGGATGGGGCTCGCTCCGGATTCGGCAACGGTAAGGGGTCTCATCTTCAACGCGGTCTTCAAGCTGGTGAAGCAGCACCACGGCGATGCCGCCGCCAATGACTTGCGCTCCCTCATCTCGAAGAAGCCGCTGGTGGACTTCTTCTCCTACCCCGCTCGCGACTTCCTCCAGGTGCTCTTCAAGGCGGCCGAGCAACTCTCGCCTCAATACGGTTCGAGAGAAGCGGCCATCCGGGCCTGTGGCGCGGCGGCGGTCGGAGGCTTCTTCGACTCCGGCGTGGGCCGGACGCTGACCAGCATCATCGGCAAGGGAGACCCCAAGCGGCTCTTCTCCAACGCGCCCACGGCCTACTCCACCACCGTGAGCTACGGCCGGCGCGAGTGCACGGTGCTCGGTGAGCGCAAGCTGTGCCTGCGCTTCACCGGCGACATGCAGCCGGTGGAGTTCCACCAGGGCCTGCTGGAGGCGGCGCTCCGGGGCGTGGGCTGCCAGGGCCGCGTGGAAGTGCGCCGGTTGGGACTCGACGAGGCGGACTACCTCATCGAGTGGTGAGTCACGGAGGGGTGAGTCACAGCCGGGCGGGCGCCACGTACACGCCCGCGCTCGCGCCCTTGAGCACGTACACCGCGAGCGAGTCGTTCGGACCGGCGAAGTACACGGGCAGCTGGGCACCCTGATCGAGCGTCTTGCGGGCCTGCGTCTTCACGTCATAGACGGCCACGTCGAAGGCGTCCGAGTCCATGCGCGCCGAGGTGGCCAGCACGCGCCCTCCGTCCTTGGAGATCTTGTAGCTGTAGATGCCCTGCAGCCACGTGAGCGGCGCGGCCTCGGGGGCCGGGGCCAGGGGCAGCGCCTTGAAGTCACAGGCGCGGCCCTCGCGCGTGCAGCCCGCGCGGAAGACGAGCGCCGCGTTCTCCGGGGCGAAGCCATAGCCGAACACCCCCGCCTGCGCCTTGCGCGCCTTCTCCTCGGAGCCCACGGTGTAGAGCATCAGGTCCACCGAGTAGACGGGCTTGAGGAAGCGCGACAGGAAGGCCACGTGCTTGCCGTCCGCGCCCCAGGTGAAGTTGGGCACGCGGCTGCCCACGAGCTTCGGCTCGCCGTCGGGCAACGTCACCACGCCCATCAGCCCCGCGCCCGCGGGCTGGTCGTACTTCGCCAGGAAGCCCAGCGCCTGGGAGTCCGGCGAGAAGGCCAGCTCCTTCACGCCCTCGCCCACCTTGCGCCCGAGGATGCCCGAGGCCGGTCCCACGACCAGGTCGCCCAGCTGCTCGGGCTTGCCCCCATCGTTGCGCGCCAGCCACTTCGAGTCCGGCGAGAAGGCGAACGCCGTCGTCCCCGTGGCCACCTTCTTGCCCGTCCACTCCGGGGCCTCGGCGACATACAGGTCATACGTGCTCGCGCTGCCGCGCGACTGGTAGGCCACGAAGTGGGAGTCCGGGGACACCACGTAGTCGCCCACCTGGTCACCCAGCGCGCGCGGCTCGGCGGCCTTGTCGCCCGCCGGGGCCTCCACCGCCACCGCCAGCAGGCTGCCCGCCGCCACCAGCTTGCGCTTGAAGAAGAGCGTCTTGCCGTCCGGGGAGAAGCCCGCCGTGGACACCTCGCCGCCCACCTGCCGGAAGGGTCCCGTGGGCAGAGGCCCCAGCTTGAGCACGCCCCCATCCACGAAGGCCAAGTGCGTCCCGTCCGGGCTCGGCACGAAGTACGTCACCGCCTCGCCGATGCGCTGGGGCTCGGCCGTGGGCTCCGTCAACGCGAGCGCGTGCAACACCCCGGACTGGTTGGCCAGGTTGTACCCGGTGAGGAACAGCACGTGCTTGGAGTCCGGCGTGAAGAGCAACCCGCCGGGCACGTTCGTCACCCCATCCCCCAGCTTGCGGGCCAGGCCTCCTTCCACCGGCACCACGTACAGCTCGCCCAGGCGCATCTGCGGCGGAATGCCCTCCACCGTCGGCTTGCGCGTCTTCCTCAAGTACGAGGCGAAGCGCCCGTCCGCCGACAGCCGCAGATCCTCGGCCGCGCCCTCCGCGAGCAGCACCCCCACTCCGCCCACGGCCGCCGCGGCCCGCGAGCCCGAGCCCGCTGCCCGCGCCTTGCCCTCCTCGCTCCGCTTGCAGCCCACCACGGCGAGCGCCACCAGCGCTCCCGTCCACAACATTCGTCGGCTCATGCGCTCCTCCGGGGCTCGTCGGCGGGGGGCACGCTCGGCAACCACGTGGCCAGGTCCGCGCGCGCCCGCTCCGCGTACTTCACCCGCTTGTCCGCCTTCTTGAAGCGTCCCTCCAGGGGCGGAAACAACCCGAAGATGATGTTGGAGGGCTGGTAGTCGTAGTCCGGCGGGTGCGCCTCGCCCGTCACGTGGCGGTAGAGCGCGCCCAGGGCCGTGGTGGCCGGCGGCGGCACGAACCCGGTCCCCGTCAGCCGCGCGTACACCGCCAGCGCCGTGAGGTAGCCGCATGCCGCCGACTCCACGTACCCCTCCACTCCGGTGATCTGCCCCGCGAAGAACAGCCGCGGCTCGGCCTTGAGCGACAAGTCCCCGCCGAGCAGCCGCGGCGAGTCGATGAAGGTGTTGCGGTGGATCTGCCCCATGCGCAGGAACTCGGCGTTGGCCAGGCCCGGAATGCAGGTGGTGAAGATGCGCTTCTGCTCACCCCACGTCAGGCGCGTCTGGAAGCCCACCATGTTCCACGACGTGCCCGCCTTGTCCTCCATGCGCAGCTGCACCACCGCGTGGGACTCGGTGCCCGTGCGGGGATCCACCAGGCCCACCGGCTTCATCGGCCCGTAGGCCAGCGTCTGATCGCCTCGCTCCACCATGACCTCGATGGGCAGACACCCTTCGAAGTAGCGGGGTTCCTCGAAAGCGTGCGGCTCGAGCTTCTGGCCCGCCTTCACCTCGGCGATGAAGCGCGTGTACTCGGCCTCGTTGAGCGGCAGGTTGATGTAGTCATCGCCCCCGCCCTTGCCGTAGCGGCTCGCCCGGAAGGCGATGTTCATGTCGATGGAGTCCCCGGACACGATGGGGGCGATGGAGTCGTAGAAATAGAGCTTCTCGCCCACGTAGCGCTCGAGCTCCTTCGTGAGCGCATCCGAGGTGAGGGGCCCGGTGGCCACCACCACCACGCCCTCGGGCAGCGCGTCCACCTCGCCCGCCACCACCTCCACGCCCGGGGCCTCGTGCACCGCGCGCGTCACCGCCGCGGAGAAGGCATCCCGCTCCACCGCCAGCGCGTCACCGGCCGGCACCCGGTGCGCGTCCGCGCTGCCGAGGATCACCGAGGACAGCGCGCGCAACTCCGCGTGCAGCAGGCCGATGGCGCTCTCCGGGTTGTCCGAGCGCAACGAGTTGGAGCACACCAGCTCCGCGAACGCGTCCGTCTTGTGCGCGGGCGATCGGCGCTGGGGCTTCATCTCCCGCAGCGTCACCGGCACTCCGCGCCTCGCCAGTTGCCAGGCGCACTCGCTGCCCGCGAGGCCCCCGCCAATCACCGTCACCCGCTGAAACTTCACGTCCTGCCTGCCTCTCTCCGGGGCGGCTCGCGGCCCCAATCGACTCCGGGCCCCTGTTAGCAGGCGTCCCCCCGCCGTGTCCCCGCCTTCCGCGCGGAACGCCCGCCCTCTCGCCTCCTCTCCAACCATGCCCGGGGTGGGAGGGGAAGCAGCAGTTACCCTACCTCCTCATGACTCCTAGCTTTGACCAGTTCATTCGCGCGCGAAACCGAAGAACCCGCAGTTAAACCTTCCAACGGGAGCGACAGGCCATGACCCGAGCCGACGAGCTGATGAACATCCGCAATCTCCTGCAGCGGCGGCGCCGCGCCATCCTGAGCGCGAACGAGGGGACGCACCGGGAGCTGAGCGCGCTCAAGGACCAGGAGCGGGATCCCGAGTACGAGGAGCAGGCCCAGGCGGAGCTGGCGGACTACACCCTGTCCACGCTGATGGAGTCGCAACGGCGCGAGGTGATGCTCATCGACGCGGCGCTCAGGCGCATGGACATGGGCGTGTTCGGCGAGTGCGTGGACTGTGGCGGCGACATCTCCATCGAGCGGCTGGAGGCCCTGCCCTTCGCCATCCGCTGCGAGGAGGACGCGAGCCTCCACGAGCTCGACATGCGAGGGGGCCACCAGCAGTCCATCCCCACCCTCTAGCCGAGGGCGGGAGCCAGGGGGAGCCAGACGCTCCCCCTGGCGCTGAACATCACGCCGCCGAGGAGGCATCCGGCGAGGGGCTCGTGCCACTGGCCGCGGGGACGGCCCCAGGCTCCTCGATCTGACGGCGGTAGTCGCACTCCTTGTTGGGGCAGGCCACGAACGGGCCGTCCCGCTTGGAGAACTTCTGCAACAGGTAGGGCGACTGGCACTGCGGACAGGCCTCGGCGAGCGGCCTGTCCCACGCGGCGAACTTGCAGTCCGGGTAGCGGTTGCAGCCGAAGAAGATCTTCCCGAAGCGGCTGCGGCGCTCGGTGAGGTAGCCCTGCTTGCAGTCCGGGCACGTCACGCCAATGGAGATGGGCTTGGACGTCTTGCAATCCGGGTAGCCCGAACAGGCGAGGAACTTCCCGAAGCGGCCGCGCTTCACCACCATGTTCTTGCCGCAGTTCTCACAGAGCTCGTCCGTGGTCTCCTCCTCCACGATGACGATCTTGCCCTCCGCGTCGCGCTTGAAGTCCTTGGTGTTCTTGCAGTCGGGGTAGTTCGAGCAGGCCAGGAAGTGGCCCATCTTCCCCCACTTGATCACCATGATGTTGCCGCACTTCTCGCAGGCCACATCGGTCTTCACTTCCTCGCGCTTGACGTCGCGCATCTCCGTCTCGGCCTTCTCGAGCGTCTCCTTGAAGGGCGCGTAGAAGTCCTTGAGCACGGTCTTCCAGTTGGCCTCGCCCTCGGAGATCTGATCGAGCTTCTCCTCCATGCTGGCGGTGAACGTCACGTCCAGCTCGTGGGGGAAGTGCTTGACCAGCAGATCGTTGCAGATGAGCCCGAGGTCCGTGGGACGGAAGCGGCCCTCGATCTTCTCCGCGTACTTCTTGTCCTGGATGGTGGAGAGGATGGCGGCGTAGGTCGACGGGCGGCCAATGCCCCGCTCCTCCAGCTCCTTGACCAGGGTGGCCTCGGAGAAGCGCGGCGGAGGCTGGGTGAAGTGCTGCTCGTCAACGAGCTTCTGCAGGCTGAGCGCGTCGCCGTCGTTGAGCACGGGCAGGTCCCCCACCCCGTCGTCGGCGGTCTCGTCGCCCGCGGCGCGCGCCTTCTCCTGGGCGGCCTCCTCCTCGGGGGTGAGGCTGGCGCCGTAGACGGCCAGGTAGCCGGGGAACTTGAGCGTGGAGCCCGAGGCGCGGAAGGTGGCCCGGCCCGAGGTGATGTCCGCGCTCGTCTGGTCATACACGGCCGGCTTCGTCTGGCACGCCACGAAGCGGTTCCAGATGAGCTCGTAGAGGCGGAACATGTCCGCGGCCATGTCGTCGTTCATCGCGTCGAACGCGGCCTTGACCTTGGCGGGCGGGTACTCGAGCGAGGTGGGACGGATGGCCTCGTGCGCGTCCTGGGCGCCCTTCTTGGTGCGGTACACCACGGGCGCTTCCGGCAGGTAGTCCTGGCCGTACGTCTGGAGGATGAAGTCGCGCACGCCCGCCACCGCCTGATCCGACAGACGGGTGGAGTCCGTACGCATGTACGTGATGAGCGCCGTCTGGCCCTCCTCGCCGAGCAGCACGCCTTCATAGAGCCGCTGGGCGAGCGCCATGGTCTTCTTGGCGGTGAAGTGCAGGCGGTTGGCCGCCTCCTGCTGCAGCTTGGAGGTGATGAAGGGAGCGGGCGCGTTGCGGCGCCGCTCGCGCTTGTCCACCTTGGTCACGGTGAAGGACGCGTTCCTCAGCTCCTCCACCAGGCCCCGGGTGGTGGCCGCGTCCCTCAGGTCCACCTTCTTGCCGTCCACGCGGGACAGCTTCGCCTTGAAGGGCGGAGGCCCCGAGGGTCCTTCCAGCAGCGCGTCCAGCGTCCAGTACTCCTGGGGGACGAAGGCCTTGATCTCGCTCTCGCGCTCGCAGATGAGGCGCACGGCCACCGACTGCACGCGGCCCGCGGACAGGCCCCGGCGGACCTTCTTCCAGAGGATGGGCGAAATCTGATAGCCCACGAGCCGGTCGAGGATGCGCCGCGTCTGCTGGGAGTCGTAGTTGTCCTGGCTCAGCTGGCGCGGGTTGGCGATGGCCTCCTGGATGGCCGGCTTGGTGATCTCGTTGAACATCACCCGGTAGGAGTCCGGGTGCCGCAACTGCTGGTTGATGTGCCAGGCGATGGCCTCGCCCTCGCGATCCGGGTCGGTGGCCAGGAAGACCTTGTCCACGCCCTGGGCGGCCTTCTTGAGCTCGCCGAGCACCTTCTCCTTGCCCTTGATGACCTCGTACTGGGGCTCGAACTCCTTCTCCAGGTCCACGCCCATCTTGCTCTTGGGCAGGTCCAGGATGTGGCCCACGGACGCCTTCACCGTGTAGCCCGAGCCCAGGTACTTCTTGATCGTCTTGGCCTTGGCGGGCGACTCGACGACCACGAGGTAGTGCGGTCCCTTGCCCCGCCGGGAGGGAGCCTCGTCGCCCTCTTCCTCCGCCGAGGCCTCCACCGTGGCCAGCTCGCCCTTCTTGCCCTTGCCCCGCGAGGCGGTCTTCTTCGCGGCCGCCTTCTTCGCGGACGCCTTCTTCGCGGTGGTCTTCTTGGCGGTGGTCTTCTTGCGCGCCGCCGGCTTCTTGGCTGCCTTCCCGGAGGTCGCCGTCTCCTCGACCTCCTGCTCGCCCGCCGTGGCGGTCTTCTTCGTGCGCGTCGCCATGATTTTCCTCAAACCCTCTCGAACAACCTGCCAGGGTGCTGGATGACGAATCCCGACAGCTCCAGCTCCACCAGGGCGCTCAAGAGCGCCGCGGGGGACAACTGGCTGTCCACCAGCACCTCATCGAATGACCTGGGAACCCGCTTCAACACCTCGTAGGTCCCCCTCGCTTCCACCGAGAGTTCTTCCCATGAACCCTCTCCTGGCGGCACCGCCCGCTGGGGGTCCACTCCCACGGTGCGCCAGACTTCTTGAACGGAGAGGCAGGCCCGGGCGTGGCCATCGCGGATGAGCGCGTTGCACCCCGCCGCCCCCTCGTTCACTACGTCACCCGGCAAGGCCAGGACGGGCCGGCCCCTCGCCCGCCCCGCCTCCGCCGTATAGAGACTGCCGGAGCCCAGCCCCGCGCGGAGGACCAGGACCGCGTCGGACGCGCCAGCGATGAGCCGGTTGCGCCGAGGAAAAGTCGTCGTGCTCGCCCGGACGCCCGGCGGCAACTCACTGAAGAACACCCCACCCCGGGCCAGGAAGTGCGGCAGCAGCTTCGCCTGGGCGGGATCCAAGGCGTCCAGCGCCGAACCCAGGAAGGCCCACGTCTCGCCACCCGCGTCCATGGCGCCCCAATGACAAGCCCGGTCCACCCCGGCGGCCGCGCCAGACACCACCCCCACGCCCCCTTCCGCCACCTGACGGGCGAACGTCCTCGCGAAGGGAAGGAATCCCTGATCCGGCTGCCGGCTGCCCACCATGGCCACCCGTCGACGCGGCGGCCCCACCTGTCCCCGGTAGAAGAGGAGCGGAGGCGCGTCCACGGTGTCCGCCAGGAGCGCGGGGTAGGCCCGCTCTCCCACGAAGGCCACCCCCATGCCCACCCGGGCACAACGCTCCAGCACCCGTGTCGCCAGGGACTCCAGGGAGGAAAGCTCGGCGAGCCGGCGACGGACGGGAGGAGGCAGTGGGGCCTCGGACACCCAGTCCCGGACCGGGCAGGCGACCAGGCGAGCGAGCGCTCCCTGGGCATACGCGCGCAAGTGCTCCAGCGCCCTCGGCCCAAGGCCGGGAACCGTCCAGAGCGCGAGAAGCGCGCGTTGCTCCGCCGTGAATCTGTCCGCCGTGACGTCCACCATGCCCCGACCCCCTCCCCCGAGCCACCTATATAGAAGATGGGTCCGACGGGAAGAGGCCGGCACACATAAACACCTGACCGTCGGTGGTCAAGCGGGACGTCCCCTCCGGTAGGGCGCTTTGAGGCCGATCCCGGGGGTTGGAGTCCCCGGGAGGGATGTTCACCGCAGCGCGGTGGGGGCCGACTCCAGGCGCATGATGGCCTCGTCGCCGGGGCCCACTTCCTGGATGGACTTCGTGAGGACGCAGTTGGAGGCGCGGTCCTTGACCTCGGTCACGAGGCACAGGGCGATGTTCTCCGTCGGGAACGGCGCCGGCTGGTTCTTCTTGGTGCCGGGCAGCTCCAGCTTGAGCACGCGCTCGCGGGCGGGATCGCCCTGGCGGGTGATGGTGAAGACATTGCCCGGCTGGACGCCATCCGCGCTGCCCTTGTCGATCACCAGGAAGTAGTGCTCGGCCGTCAGCGTCTGGTAGGGCACCAGCGAGGTGACGACGACGCCCTTGATTTCCTTCTCGTTGCGGCGGGGCACCACCGCCTCGGACATGCGGTCGCCGTAGGGGCCCACCAGATCACCGCGCGTGACGGGATCCCACGTGTCCATGACCTGGGCCTTGACGTAGTTGTCACCCAGCGCCGTCACGCGCACCGTGCCCACGAACTCGGTGAGGTAGCCCACCGGCTTGCCCGTCACCGGGTGCATCACCTGCTGGGCGGTGTGGAACACCACGTACTTCTCACCGACCTTCGCGTCCGTCTTGCGCTTGAAGCGCACGTAGGTGACGTCCGGGAAGGACAACATCTCCGCGCCGGTGGAGGAGCCCTCGATGCGGCCCGCCTCGTCCAGCTCGCGCGTGGTCACGAACGCCAGCGTCGTCACCGTGCGCGCGGCCTTGGGCTTGTAGCTGAGGTCACCCGACACCTCGACGCCGGCGACCGCGGGCTCCACCTCCGAGAAGTCCGAGTCCGAATTGCCGCTCGACACGGGACCGGTGCCCGCCTCCACCCGCGAGGGCACTTCCTCGCCCGCGGGGAAGAAGCGCACGTTGTTGCCCGGGTAGATCCAGTGCGGATTGGCGATCTCGGGGTTGTAGGACCAGACCTTGGGCCAGTACCACGGGCTGCCCAGGTAGCGCTGGGACAGATCCCACAGCGTGTCGCCGCGCTCCACGGTGTGCCGCTCGCCGGGAGCGGACTCACGGCCCTGGGTACCCGGGGGCAGCGTGAGCTGGCCGGAGCGCGCGGGACGCGAGGGCTCGTCGACGACGTCGCTGCCCTGGGTCTCGTCGGTGGTCTCGGGTTCCTGCTGCGCGTCGTCCGCGTTCTGGGCCCAGACGGGCGGCGCGAGGACGGTGGCGAAGAGGAGCGAGGAGAGGATCCGCGAGCGCATTCGGACGACTTCCTTTCGGACTGCTTAGTGCGAGAGGGACGCGAGCCGCTGCTCCGCCTGGGTAGCGGCGGCCGTGCCCGGAAACTGGGTGAGGATACGGGTATAGAGGGCCCGGGCGTCGTCTTTCTGGTCGAGCCGCAGCCGGCACTCGGCCAGCCGCAGCATCCCATCGAGCACGGCGTCACCGGCCGGGTAGCGCTCGATGAGCCGCTCGAACGTCTTGGCCGCGGAAGCGTGGTCCTTGAGCCCCATCTGCCCGAGGCCACTGAAATACAGCGCGTTGTCGGCGCGGGCATGGCGCGGATTCTTCTCCGCGAAGCCGAGCAGGTTGTTCACCCCGCCCTCCACGTTGCCGGTGCGCAGCGCCGCCATGGCCTGTTCGAAGGTGGCCTCCAGCACGGCGTTGTCCGGCGAGTTGGCGGGCCCGATGTCCACCGCCTCATCCGGCTCGTCGGAGGAGCCGTTGCTGATGAACATCTCCATGTCATCGGACGAGGGCTCGACGACGGCCACCTGCACGGGCAGCCTGGGCGCGGGCTCGACGCGGGGCTTGAGCTTGACCACCGTCAACTCGGGGGTCGTGAACGCGGGCGCCGGAGGGGCCTCGGGGGAAGTCGTGGACTCGGCGGTGGCCTGGGAGGCGCGCGCCTGGCGGACGCTCGCATGCAACTCCATGCGCTCGAGCCGCTTCTCCAGGCGGGACTGGGACTCGCGCATGGCGCGCATCTCGGCCTGGAGCGCCACCATCTCCGCCGAAGGGGCGGAAGCGGTGGTCGCGCAGGCGGTCAGCGCGCACAGGGGGGCGATGGCAAGCAGTCGGCGAATGGCGCGGCGCTCCGGAAACGGCCTGGGGATTCACCCCAAGGATAGGAAGCAGCGCCGGAAACCGTCAAGAAATCGGCCCCGGAGGCGGATCAGAACCGGTTCACCACGAAGTTCAAGTGACGGCCCGTGCGTCCCGCGTCCCTCCGGTGTGAGAAGAAGCGGTGTGCGTCACACGCCGTGCACTCGGGGAGGACGTCCACCCGCTCCGCGACCAGTCCCGCGTCCCGGAGCGTGCGGCTCACGGCGAGCGAGAGATTCAACCGCACCTCGGCGCCCTCGCGATGGATCACCTCGGGCCCGAACCGGGCGGTGAAGCGCTCGCCCAGGTCCTCGGAGACGACATAACAGCAGCGCTGGATGCACGGCCCCACGGCCGCCAGGAGCCGATCGGCACGAGAGCCCCTCGCCACCAGGGCCTCCACCGCCCGAGCCACGATGCGCGCGTCCGTCCCCTTCCACCCGGAATGGATCGCCGCCACGCGCCGCCGGTCGGGATCCACCAGCAGCACTGGCACGCAGTCCGCCGTGCCCACGCCCACCCAGTGCCCGGGCCGCTCCGTCCAGACGCCGTCCGCCTCGCCCTCGGTGGGCCGCAGGCTGTCGCCCCCCCCCTCCTCCGCCTCCAGCACCCGATCTCCGTGCACCTGCTTGACCGTGTGCAGCGCGCCAAGTTCCACGCCCACCCGGGCCGCCAGCCGCCGGTGGTTCTCCTCCACCCGCTCGCGCGCGTCGCCCACGGCGAAGCCCAGGTTGAGCGAGGCATGAACCCCCTCGGACACGCCGCCCTCACGGGTCGTGAAACCGTGAGGCACGGGCAGGAGCGCGGAGCACAGGAAGGAGGGCGCGGGAGCGATCATGTCGAGCCCCCATCCGAGCACGTCTCGTGGCGCGGCACGCAACAACTCCTTCGCGCAAGTCGAGAATCCAGAATGAAGTCTGTTTGACAGTGTGCGTCAGCCACGCCGACAATCCACCAACACACAGCGGGGGGATGACGGCACGGAGCCGGGGCCCCCCTCCCCATCCGTATGGCATCCGGTTCTCGCACCGTCGGCAGAAAGCTCCTCTGGAGCATTGCCTTGCCTGGGTTGCTCGCGGCCCTGCTGGGTCTGGGGCACTTCTGGCGGGAAGCTCGGCTGGCGACCCGGGACGCCACGCACGACGAGGCCCTGGTCCTGGCGGAATTCCTCGGCGCGGCCTTCCGGCTGCCAACCCCCGCGGGAGCTCCCCCCCACTCGCCCGTCGCCGCGCTGCTGGGTGCCCCGTCCCGGTTGATCGACTCCACCGCCGAGCTGAACGTGCTGTCACCGGACGGCCACATCCGCTGGTCGCCCCGGCCCCGGGAGGTGGGCCAGCGGCACCCGGCGGCGGCGCTGCTGACCCAGCCCGGACCGCAATGGGCCCGTTCGGATGCGCACCAGACCGAGGTGCTGCGACCGCTCGGGGACACGAGCTGCGAGGGCTGTCACCCGGGCGCCGGGGAAAAACCGGTGGGCATGCTGCACCTGCGCGTGGCCGAGCCCCTGGTGCACCGCGAGCTGACCGATGCCCTGGGCGGAGCGCTGGTGGCGGTGCTCGTGCTGGGCATCATCCTCATCCTCGCCATCGGCGTCTCACTGCACTTCTTCCTCACGCGCCCCTTGCGCCGGCTCACGGCCGCCATGCGGCGCGCCGAGGAGGGCGACCTGCTGGTGCGCGCGGAGGCCGGGGGCACGGATGAACTGGCCCGGCTCGGCTCGGCCTTCAACGCCATGCTGGCGCGCCTCACCTCCATGAAGGTCGAGGAGATCGACACCCACCGCGACCTGCAAGTCACCAAGTCGAAGCTGTCCGCCAAGGAGGAGCTGGAGGAGCGCATGGCGGACCTGGCCCTGCTCTTCGACGTGGCCCACTCCCTCAACTCCACCCTCGAGCTGTCCGAGCTGCTCACGCGCATCACCCAGCTGGTGCCCGAGCGGCTGCACATCCCCGACTTCTCCATCATGCTCGTCAACGCCGATGGCCAACTGGAGGTCAAGAGCACCTTCCCGGCGGACCCGAAGCTGGAGGGAGTGGCGTTCCAGGTGGGCGAGGGGTGCTGTGGGCGCGCGGCGGCGACGCAGCGGGGCGTGTACGTGCCGGACGTGGCCGAGCCCTCGAGCGGCTTCACCCAACGTGGGCTGCGGCCCGAGCCAGACCAGGGCGCCATGCTCTGCGTGCCCATGGTGCACACGAACTCGGTCCTGGGGGTGCTCAACTTCCGGCGCCCCGAGGTGGCCAGCTTCGCTCCCGAGGAGCTGGAGCTGCTCACGGCGGTGGCGGATCAGGTCGCCACGGCGGTGAAGAACGCCCTGCTCCACACCGAGGCGGTGCGGCTCACCCTGACGGATCCGCTCACCGGCGTGCCCAACCGCCGCCACCTCTTCTCCCGGTTGGAGCTGGAAGTGGCGCGCTCGCAGCGCTTCGGCACGCCCATGTCCATCCTCATGGTGGACATCGATCACTTCAAGAAGCTCAACGACGCCGAGGGCCACCGCGCGGGCGACGAAGCCCTGCGCCGCGTGTGCGACACCCTGCGCGGACGCGTGCGCAAGGTGGACACGCTCGCGCGCTACGGCGGCGAGGAATTCATGCTGGTGCTGTCCAATGTGTCCAAGGAGGACGCGTTCGACGTGGCCGAGAAGCTGCGGCGCGCCGTGGCGGAGTCACCCCTGCTCGCCGCGCCCACCCAGCCCGGAGGCCACATCACCGTGTCCATCGGCGTGGCCACCCTGCCCACCGACGCGCCCGCCCAGGACACCGTGGTGGATTGCGCCGACGCCGCGCTCTACGCGAGCAAGCGCGGCGGCCGCAACCGCGTCACCTCCTACGCGCCCGGCATGGAAGTGCATCCCAACCGGGAACGGGGCCTCTCCAAGCCCCACGACCCGTCCGCCGCCCAAGTGGCCAAGGCCTGACGGCGGCCCGCGCTCAGGGAATGGGCAGGGCGCGCAGCATGCGTCCGTTCGGCAGCACCACGCGCAGCAGCACGGTGCTCCCGGAGGGCGCCTTGCGGATGAGCGCCGCCAGGGCCTCCGCGCTGGCCACCGGCTTGCGGTCCGCCTCCACCACCACCATGCCCGGCTCCAGCTCGGCGCGCTCCGCGGGAGAGCCCGGCTGCACCTCCGTGATCAACGCTCCCTGCGACGTCTTGAGCCCCATGCGCTGGGTGAGCCGCGGATCCACGTTGTTCAGGGACAGGCCCACCCGGGCCCTGGAGGACTGCTCGTCGGACTCCTCGCCGCGCCGCGGGCGCACGCCCCGGTTCTCGAGGTCCGGACGCGTGCCCAGCTGCACCTTCACCGCCTGCTTCTTCCCGTCGCGGAAGAGCTCCACCGTGGAGGTGCTGCCCGGCTTCTTGAGCGCCACCGAGCGAGTCAGCTCTCCACCCGAGCTCACCTTCTGCCCGTCGATGGCCACGATGACGTCGTCCGTCCTCACGCCCGCGCGACCCGCCGGGGAGTCGTCGTTCACCAGGTTGACGATGGCTCCGTCGTTGACGGGCAGCTTCAGCGCCTGAGCCAGCTCCGCGTTCAGATCCTGGATGCCGATGCCCAGCCAGGCACGCGTCACCGCGCCGTCCTTCTCCAACTGGGGCAGGAGCGCCTTCACCAGGTTGCTCGGCACCGAGAACCCGATGCCCGTGCCGCCGCCCACGATGGCGGTGTTGATGCCCACCACCTCGCCCTTGAGGTTGAAGAGCGGACCGCCCGAGTTGCCCGGGTTGATGGCGGCGTCCGTCTGCAGGAAGTCGTCATAAGGCCCCGCGTGGATGTTGCGCGCCCGCGCGGAGAGGATGCCGCTGCTCACGCTCGAGGCCAGACCGAACGGGTTGCCAATGGCCACCACCCAGTCGCCCACGCGCATCGCGTCCGAGTCTCCCAGCTTCACCGTGGGCAGCTTGTCCGCCTTCTTGAGCTGGATGAGGGCCACGTCGGTGAGCGGATCCCTGCCGACGATCTCCGCGGAGAAGGAACGCCCGTCATCCAGGCGCACGCGGATGGCCACCGCGCCCTCGACGACGTGGTTGTTGGTCAACACCAGGCCCTTGGGATCGATGATGAAGCCCGAGCCCGTGCCCTGGCGGATGGGCTGCTCGCGGCGCCGGCCACTCCAGGGATCCTCGCTCCCGAAGGAGGGATTCCGCATCCCCTCGTACTCCTCGGACGCGCCGCTCTTGGACTGGACGTCCACGTTGACGACGGCGCTCTTCACCGACTCGACCAACGGGGCGAGCGAGGGCAGGGCCTGCGCCTCCCGGGTAGCGGGTTGAAGCGTGCCGGACGCGGGAGGCGCCGCCGTCTGGGCGGGCGCCAACGCGGGCAGGACAACGATGAGGGCACCGGCAACGGCACCCCGCGGAAGGGTCATTCGCTTATTCATGTCTCTCCCGAGATAAGACGCAAAGACGCCAAGGCAAGGCGGGTATGTCACCTGCCCCGTGTGAGGTCAGAACAGGGAACGCGCCCGTCTCTTCCCGGGAAACCCACACCTCGGGTGCGGTTCCACGGTCAAAGCGGCCGGTAGACCCGGTAATCCATCTCCGGAAAGAGGTTGAGCGAGCCCTCGAGCCGGGCCAGCGACGCCTCGTCGATGCGGCCGTGGGTCACCTGCTCGTGCAGGCTCAGGAAGTGCTCCAGGTGCTCGCGCGTGCGGCGCACGGCGTACTCCACCATGGTGCCCGTCTTCATGATGAAGGCCCAATCCGAGGACTGCGCCACCAGGAGCTCCCGCGCGGCCTGGTTGAGCACCCGCCGCTGAAGCGTGGAGGGGTTGGGAAAATCCTTCGCCAGGGCCACCATCAATCGGGCGCAATGGTGGAGGTGGCGGTAGATCCAATCGTTGGCCCCCTCCAGCCACATGTGGGCGTAGCCGCCCGCCCCCCAGGAGGACAGGGGCGGCGTGGCCACCTGATTCTCCGGGAACGCCGCCAGGTCGTCCGAGGGCGTCACGAGTCGGAAGGTGTCCTGCTCCCGGGCCACCTTGCGCAGCAGCGCGTCGAGGAACCAGGGGCCCTCGAACCACCAGTGTCCGAAGAGCTCGGCATCATAGGGGGCCACCACCACGGGCTGGCGGCCATGCACCTTGCCCGCGAGCCACTCGAGCTGCCGCTGGCGGTTGAAGAGGAAGTTGCCCGCGTGGACGGCTGCCCGCTCGCGCGCGACGTCCGGTGCGTAGGGCTGCTTGTCCTGGGTCTTGCCCGTGATCCGGTAGTACTTGAAGCCCGTGTTCTTCCGCCCCCCCGTGGGCTGCACGAAGGGCCGGACCTGATCCAGCTCCAGATCCCAGCCGATGTCCCGGTAGAACTCGCGGTAGACGGGGTCGCCCGGATAGCCCCGCTCGGCGCTCCACACCTGCTGGCTGCTCTCCGGATCCCTCGCGTACGCGGCCACGCCCGCCTCGGTGTAGACGGGCGCGAACGGACCATGCAACGGCCGGGGCGTGGCGTCCGTGAGGCCATGGGTGTCCACGAAGAAGTAGCGGATGTGCTCGGCGGCGAGGAACTTCTCCACGCCGGGGAAGTAGCCGCACTCGGGCAGCCAGATGCCGGGCGCGTTCCGGCCGAAGGTGAGCCGGTAGTGGTTGGCGGCCACGGAAATCTGCGCGCGCACCGCCTCGGGCGTCTGCTGCATCAGCGGCAGGAAGCCGTGCGTGGCCCCACACGTGATGATCTCCAGGAAGCCCGCGTTCTGCAGCGAGCGGAAGGCGCCCACCAGATCGCGCTTGTAGCGCCCGTGGAAGGCGGTGCGCAGGGACTCGAAGTGGTCCCGGTGGAAGCGGGCGATGGGCGCGAAGATGGGATCGTTCCGGGTGCGGTGCACCTCGCGCGCGCCCAGCTCGCACAGCGCATCGAGCCGGCGCGCGTAGCGGCCCATGAGCAGCTCGTCGCCGAGCATCGTGACGAGCGTGGGCGTGAGCGTGAGCGTCAGCCGGAAAGGGATCTCCTCCTCGGCCAGCCGGTCGAACATGAGCAACAGCGGCAGGTACGTCTCGGAGATGGCCTCGTAGAGCCAGTCCTCCTCCAGGAAATCCTCGTACTCGGGATGCCGGACGAACGGCAGGTGGGCGTGCAGGACGAGCGCGAGCGAGCCGATGGTCATGTCGTCTCCCTCATCGAACCGGAGACGAAGGCAGGTCCGGACGCCCCAGGGCGCCCTGCTCGGAAGCCCCCGCCGGACCATACGACCCCACCCATTGTTCCGAAGAGCCCGCGGGCCCCGAGGACCCCACGGCTCCGTACCACCACACCCATTGCCCCTCCCCTTGTCCCGCGCTGCCCGCGCCTGGACCTTGCTCGGAGGATCCCGCGGGACCAGCCGCTCCGCTCCACCCGCTTCCGATTTCCCCCTGCCCCGGACCCTGCTCGGAGGAGCCCACGGGCCCGGAGGACCAGTACCAATGACCCTCCGCCCCCGGCACCTGCTCGGAGGAACCCGCCCGACCGATGGACCCGAGCCACTGTCCCGCGTCTCCACCCTGTCCCAGGGCACCAGGAGCCTGCTCCGAGGAGCCCACGGGCCCGGAGGAGCCGAACCACGGCCGCCCTTCGGGGGCGGCGATGGCCGGAGCCCGCTCCGAGGACCCCTCCATACGGGGAGCGTGCAGGTACTCCGGCGAAGGGGCTCCCCCTTCCGGGGCGGTCCCCGGTTCGTCACGGGTAGGCTGGCGCCGAGCCATGACCTGGGCCTCCACGCTGCCCGGCAGGGTCACGCGCCGCCAGGTGATGTACGCGCGCTCCTCGACGGGCCCCACGCGGAGGGAGGGGGTGGCGGACTTCTGCTCCGGGGACGGCCTTTGGGCCGTGAGGGGCGGCACGCGGAGGAACCGCACCGAGGTGTCCGGAGAAGGCCCCGAGGGAGGGAGGAAGACCCGGTTGGACGAGGGGCCGATGCGGCGCGAGCCCCCTTTCCGGCCGACGAAGTGGACCTCGACCCGGTAGGGCTGGGCCGCCGGAAGGCCATGCAGGTAGTAGCCACGCGACTCGAGCGAGATGTCGATCGTGCTCAGCACGCGGCCCTGATCATTGAAGAGACGCAGCACGGCGCTCGGGGACTCCAGCCCGGCCAGGGCGCGTTGGCGGCTGGCGGCACTGAAGTCCCAGAGGACGAAGAGCGTGTGCGGATCGCGCGGCAGCAACAGGAGCGTGTCGTCCCCGTACTCCCTCGGCAGTCCGCCCAGGGAGTCCGGATGTCCCGCCCCCGGGGGCGGCGATCCGGAATTCCCGGTGAGGTGATGGCGCGAGGCCTCCTCCTCTCCGGCGATGCGCGCCACGAAGAACCCCTCCACCAGCGGCTCCGCGGCGGACGGCTCCGTGGGCGTGACCTCGGGCGAGGCGGGCGGCGCCTGGGGGCCAAAGAGGGTGACCTCCTCATCCGGGGAAGGCCGGTGGGGCTTGGGCTTGGGCGGAAAGGTGACGACCCGCGCCGGCTGGGGCGGGACGTAGACGGGGGTCTTCTCGTCATCATCCCCGGGCAGCGGACGCCTGGGCGTAGCGGGAGGGCCCTTGTCCTCGGGCTTGTCCGAGGACGAGGCGGCGACGGGCGCCTCGGGCGGCCCCAGGCCCATGCGCCGGACCAACCCCGATACCCCCCTCACGATGGCCCCGAGCAGGCCAGGACGGCCCTTTCCTCGTTCCAGATGCGTGTGGGCCAACTGCCGCAGGTGCTCCACCATGACGCTCTTGAGGTCGGCCATAAGCACTCAAGGGCTTAGTGGGGGGGAAAATCCCGGTCAACGGACGATTTCGCATCTGTTCGTGGGGATACCTCGTCAGATTGGCCAGGGACGGTGACAAGCCGGGAGGGGCCTTTGTATTCTCCCGCCCGCTTTGAGCGACCTGCCCAGACTCCTGCTGTGCAGCTTTGACGTCATCCCCGGTCCGTCAGGCTCCTCACGCCGGGTGACCGAGTACCTGAAGGCATTGCCCGACCGGTTCACGGTGGTGGTGCTCTCGGTGAAGACGCCGGACCATACCCACATCGAGAAGTACGAGAGCGCGCGCCTGCTGCGCGTCCCCGTGGGCTCCGGCGACCTCGCCTCGCGCATCCAATCCTTCGAGCGCGCGGTGCGGCGCCAGTTGGAGAGCGAGGAGTACGCGCTCGCGCACTTCACCGATCCCTTCGGCGGCTACGCCCTGTGCGAACTCAAGGGGGACTACGGCTACCGGCTCGTGTACGAGGCCCAGAGCTTCCCCTCGCAAGAGCTGCGCTACACGCACCCGCAGCTCGAGGGGGACCGCAAGTTCCTCTCGAAGGTCCGGCGCCAGGAGCTCTTCTGCCTGATGAACGCGGACCGGGTCATCACCGGCTCGGCCACCACGGGCGCCTACATCCGCTCGCTCGGCGTGCCGGACGAGTCGGTCCACGTGGTGCGCGCGCCCGTGGACCTCACGCCCTATACCCCCGAGGCGCTCGGCGTGCCCGATGGCAGTCCCATGCGGCTGATGTACCTGGGCAGCCAGGTTGCCTGGCAGGGCCTCGCGGGGCTCCTGCGGGGGCTCGCGCTGGCGGTGAAGGAAGTGGACGTGCGGCTGACGCTCGTGGGCGCGCGCCACCCCGACTGGCAACCCCACCTGGAAGACCTCGTGGCCGAGCTGGGCCTCAAGCAGCACGTGGAGTTCCAGCCCGCCGTGAGCCACGATGACGTGGCCAAGGTGCTCACGCTCGCGGACGTGGGCGTGCTGCCCCTGGACGACGTGGACCGCAACCGCGTCCAGGGCGGCGCGCTCGCCAAGGTGTCCGAGTACCTCGCCGCGGGCCGGCCCGTGCTCGCCTCGGACCTGCCGGTGACGCGCGAACTCGTCCCCGCCTCGGCCGGTGTCTTCTACCCCCCCGGAGACGCCAAGGCGCTCGCCGAGCGCATCCTCGAGCTGGCGCGCGATGTGCCCCGGCGGATCGCGCTCGGCCAGCAGGCCCGCGCCGCCGCGCAGAAGACACTCGACGCGGGACGCATCCGGGGCCAGCTGCTGGACCTCTATGATGGTCTGCTCGGCAAGCAACCCGTGCGGCGCGAGAAGTCCGAGAGCGGGGAGATCCAGGCGACGACGATCGGCACGCCCACCAACCGGGTCCTCGCGCTCATGGGCAACGTGGGCGCGGCGGCGCGGCCCGCCGAGGGCCCCGTGGAACCTCCCGCCCCCGCGATGCCGGACACGGACCCGGGACAGGGCATGCCCGGGAACGATGAGCCGCCCGTCGTGGTGGGCATGGCGCTGCTCGAGGAGGGCTTCGACACCCGCCTCGTGAAGACCGAGCCGGACAGCTATCGGCCCGAGGGTCCACCCGTGGTGATGGGCCTGCCCCTGCGCGAGCCGTCCGCCCCACCCCCTCCCGCGGCCCCGCCTCCCGCCGCCCCTCCGCCCCCCGTGGCCCCTCCGCCCATTCCCGCGCGGGCCAGCATGAGCACGCGCGCCATCTCCACGCCTGAACCCGAGCCAGTCCGGCCCCCCGCCCTGCCCTCGCGCCCGTCGATCTCCATGGAAGTGCCGCGCCCCTCGCGCCCGTCGATCGCGATCCCGCCGCTCCCCCCTCGGGGCCGCGCCTCCAGCACACCTCGACCCGCCGATCCGCCCGCCCCCGCGCCCGCGGCTCGCGTGCCCGTCGAGGAGGATGAACCCGAGGAGATCTCTTCCTCACACGCCCAGGCGCTCCAGGACGACGACGCCTCGCTGACCCCCCGCAACGCCCTCCCCCTGGAGGAGCCCGAGGAGATCAGCAACGAGGAGCTCCAGGAGACCGAATCCGCCCAGGAGCCGCCGCGCGAGCCTCCCGCCTCCCGGCTCAATCCCTGGTTCGCCCAGCTCGCCCACGGCTACTGCCCCCCCGAGGGCACCCGCTTCGCCCGGCACACGCCTCCCACCACCTTCCCCGGCCGCGATGAACAGCCCGCTGCCGCTGCCGATGCAAAGATCCAGGGAGGCGCACGCGGTAAACCCGCGTAAGGGCCCCGAAGTCGCGGGCCCTCGTGTGGCAGCCAACCGAGCGTGACGGGGAAACTTTCCAAGCCTTGCCGTGCGGATCTAGGATGTGCGGGTTTTCATTGCACTTTCCTGGGAAAAAAGGGCTCATGGAGCGTCGCGTCCTTATCGTCGAGAGCAAGAATGACTTCGCCCTGAGCATGGCCACCGTGCTCAAGAGTGCGGGTTATCAAACGGCCATCGCCTCCAGCGCCGCGGATGCGCAGCGCGAGGTCGAGAAGCGTCGACCCGACCTGCTCGTGATCAATGCCGAGCTCAAGGGGAGTGATCAGTCCGGCCTCAGCATCTGTGGGCAGATCAAGCGTGGCAAGTGGGGCCACAACCTCAAGGTCCTGCTGGTCTCCGAGGAGATGAGCCGCGAGGGTCTTGAGCAGCACCGCCAGAGCGCCGGAGCCGCGGATGGCTACCTGCTCATCCCCTTCGACATGGGCGAGCTGGCGTCGATGAGCGTCGACATCCTGCCTCCCGGCGAGGATGCCGCTCAGCAGACCGCTCCCCGCGACGGTCCGCCCAGCGTGCCGCCGCCCTTGAAGGGTCCGCCCACGCCCGCGGGCGGTCCGCCCCGCCTGCCCAAGCGCGAGCGCCGCAGCGCCATCACCGAGGAGGATCGCTCCTTCCTCGAGCGCGCCTTCCAGTCCATCGCGGATCGCAAGGCGGAACTGCTCGCCGAGTCGCGTCAGCTCAAGCGCCCGCCCCCGCGGCGTGACTTGATGGGCACGCCCGAGGGCAAGGTGCAGCTGCTGCGCGACGAGCTCAAGGTGCGCGAGTCGCAGATCGCCCGCCTCTCCGAGGTGTGGAACGTCCGCGAGCGCGAGCTGCTGTCCGTCGAGGATCGTCTCCACGACAAGGACGTGGAGCTGCAGGGCCTCAAGATGCAGGTGGATGACCTGCTGCGGCGCTTCAACGAGGCCCAGCAGGCGACGCTGCAGAAGGAGCGCGAGCACGGCGCGACCGTGGACGACCTGCTCCTGCAGAAGTTCTCCGCCGAGAAGGATCTCATCGAGGTGGTCGCCTCCAAGGAGAAGGACATCAACGTCCTTCGCCGCGAAGCGTCCAACCGCGAGGAGGAACTCAACCGCCGCGCCTCGGAGATCGCCTACGTCCGCGACGAGTACGACAAGCTCGAGAAGCACCTGAGCGTCGTCACGCTCGAGTTCGAGGTCAAGGAGCAGAAGCTCACCGAGACGGTGCAGGCCCATGAGGCCGAGCTGGCCCGCCGCCAGCAGAACACCGAAACGCTCGACGCCGAGCTGGCCCGCACCATCGGCGAGCGCGATCAGCGCTACTCCGAGCTGAACGGGGAGATCCAGGCGCTGCAGGAGCGGCTGGCGCAGACCGAGCAGGAGCGCGACACCTCGGTGCGCGACCTCGAGGCCCGCGCCGCCGCGGCCGAGGACCATGGTGCTCGCGCGGACGCGGAGATCCAGAAGATCAACGCCGAGCGTGCCGCGCTCGAGGCCCGCCTCAGCGAGCAGATCTCCGGCCTGGAAACGGACCTGGCCCGCACCACCGGCGAGCGGGATCAGCTCCAGCAGGACAAGGACGCGCAGCAGAGCGACCTGACCCAGCGGCTCGAGGAGCGTGAGGCGAAGATCGCCACGCTCGATCGGGAGTTGCAGGAGACCATCGCCCGCAACGAGAGCCACGAGGCCGAGCTCAACGCCAACATCCAGCAGCAGATGGAGCGCATCGGCGAGCTGGAGGGCGAGGTCGAGGCCGCCAAGACGCACCTGGCCGACCGCGAGGCCGAGCTGACGGCCGAAATCGAGGCCCTCACCCAGTCGCGCAACGAGCTGGACGCCGCCAAGACCGCCTCGGAAGCCGAGCTCAACGGACAGATCCAGGCGCTCCAGGAGACCGTCACCGATCGCGACGAGCGGATCTCCCACCTCAAGGGCGAGCTGGAAGCCACCAGCCAGACGCTCACCGAGACCCAGACGAAGCTCTCGGCGACCGAAGAGACGCTGGCCACCACGCGCGGCGAGCTGGACGCCACCAGCCAGACGCTCACCGAGACCCAGGCCACCCTCGCCGAGACGCAGACGACGCTCGCCTCCACCGAGGCCAAGCTCTCGGCAACCGAGGAGACGCTGGCCACCACGCGCGGCGAGCTGGACGCCACCAGCCAGACGCTCACCGAGACTCAGGCCACCCTCGCCACCACGCAGGACAAGCTCGCCTCCACCGAGGAGACGCTGGCCACCACGCGCGGCGAGCTGGACGCCACCAGCCAGACGCTCACCGAGACCCAGGCCACCCTCACCGAGACGCAGACGACGCTCGCCTCCACCGAGGCCAAGCTCTCGGCGACCGAGGAGACGCTGGCCACCACGCGCGGCGAGCTCGAGGCCACCACCCAGAGCCTCACCGAGACCCAGGCCACCCTCGCCGAGACCCAGACGACGCTCGCTTCCACCGAGACGAAGCTCTCGGCGACCGAGGCCAAGCTCTCGGCGACGGAAGAGACGCTGTCCACCACGCGCGGCGAACTCGAGGCCACCACCCAGAGCCTCACCGAGACGCAGACGACGCTCACCTCCACCGAGGCCAAGCTCTCGGCGACGGAAGAGACGCTGTCCACCACGCGCGGCGAGCTGGACGCCACCACCCAGAGCCTCACCGAAACCCAGGCCACCCTCGCCACCACGCAGGACAAGCTCGCCTCCACCGAGGAGACGCTGGCCACCACGCGCGGCGAACTCGAGGCCACCACCCAGAGCCTCACCGAGACCCAGGGGCAGCTCGAGCAGACCCGCGACGAGCTCGCGCGCACCGTCCAGGAGCGCACCGAGCGCGAGACCGAGCTGAGCGCCGCCAAGGCGGAGATCACCCGCGTCAACGGCGTGCTCCAGGAGACCGAGGCCCTCAAGACGGCCATGGAGGAGGAGCTGTCCGAGCAGTTGGGACAGACTCGCAACAAGCTGGCCGAGACCGAGGGCGACCTCGCCGCCACGCGCGAAGCGCTCACCGGCGAGCAGGCCGCTCACACGCAGACCCAGCAGCAGGCCACCACCACCCAGGCCAACCTGGAGACCCAGCTCGCCCAGGCGCGCGATCAGGGCCAGGAGCTCGAGGAGCAGCTCTTCCTCGTCAAGCAGGAGCTGGGCAGCAGCGTCGCCGAGGTCACCGAGCTGCGCTCGAAGCTCGCGCACTCCGAGGAGGAGCACCACACCCTCCAGGAGCGCTTCAACACGCTCACGACCGAGTCGCAGCGCCGCATCGAGCTGCTGGAGAAGGACGCCGAGCAGAAGAACCAGGACCTGTCCGACACGATCCAGAAGCTCAGCGTGGCGACGCAGGACAAGGAGCGCTTCCGCGGCGAGGTGGCCGCCCGCTCCGAGCAGATCAAGCAGCTCGAGGAGCGCCGTCACGACGAGGCCGAGCAGGTCAAGCGCGCCCAGGAAGAGACGGCCCGGCAGCTCGCCGCGCTCAACACGGAGCTGGACAACGCGCGCAAGCAGCTGGCCGCGCGCGATGAGCAGCTGCGCACCGCGGGAGCCCACCAGGCGAAGCTCCAGTCGGACCGCGAGGCCCTGAGCGCGTCCCTCGCCCAGGCCCAGTCCCAGACCCAGGCGCTCCAGCAGGCCCAGGCCCAGGAGCGCGCCGAGGCCAAGCGCGTCTCGGACGAGCTCACCGCCAAGGTGTCGCGCGCCGAGGCCCGCTCCGCGCAGCTCACCCAGGAGCTGCAGACCCGCGCCGCCGAGGCGGATGCGAAGCTCAAGGAAGCCCAGGCGCAGATCACCCTCCGGACGAAGAAGATCCAGGAGCTGGATCTCGCGGTGGAGAGCGCCGTGGCCACCAAGGCCCGCGTGGAGAAGGAGCTGACCACCCGCGCGGCCGCCGCCGAGGCCAAGGCCACCGAGGCCGCCGCCAAGTCGGCCGCCGCCCTCAAGGAGCGCAAGGAGCTGGAGGCCCGGCAGCAGAAGGAACTCGAGGACCTCAACGCCCGTCAGAAGGCGGAACTGGAGCGTCGCGAGGCCCTCAAGGCCCAGGAGATCGCCCGGCTGCAGCAGTCCGTGCAGGAGAAGAGCAAGGCGCTCAAGGTCGCCGAGCTGGAGCTCGCCCGCTTCAAGACCAAGTCGCCCGCCGCGCCCAACGTCGTGGCCGCCAAGACGCCCCCGCCCACCGCCACGGAGGAGGAACTGTTCGCCACGCAGCAGGTTCCCACCGCCGCCCCCGCCGCTCCCCCGGCTCCGGGCCGTGCCGCGCCCCGCCCCGTCGCCAAACCGGCCGCCGCCGCCGCTCCCGCCAAGCGCCCGGCTCCGGCCGCGCCGCCTCCGTCGCTCGGGGACGATGACGAGGTGTCCGAGCGCACCGTGATGATGCCCATTCCCGCGTCGCCCGCCTCCGACGAGGCCGACTGGACCTCGCTGGTGGACGAGCTGGACAAGTAGTCCCGCCGGGCTCCGCTGCTGGCGCGTGGCCTCCGGGCCGCGCGCCTACAGCGCGGCCCGGGCCTGCTGCACCAGATCCTTCACGTGCACCGTGGCCAGCACCTCCCGGAACGACACCGGGACACCGCTGGTCAGTGACTCTTGCTGCGCCAGGCGCCAGTGCTCCCACATCGTCCGGGTGGCCAGGTAGGACACGAGCAGCAAGAAGGCGCCTGGAACCAGGGTCACCACCGCTACCAGCACCATCCGCCACAGCCAGGACATGACCGCCACCTCCGTTTGGATGGTGACTGTCGAATGCACGCGGCGTGCCGTCTGTGCGAAATGGATTTCCACAGTTGTTCCGCTGACTTGCACAGAGAGCGAGCTTCTTGGGAGACACAGTGGAACGGCGGGTCTGGCATTTTTGCCGCAGTGACCTGAAAAACCTTCGACTAAGTTCGGGCCCGTGAGCCCCCCTTCTCCATCAACCGCAGCGCATTTCCTGGCCAACGTGGAGGACGCGGCGACGCGCCTCGAGCAGGTGGGGTACCTGGCCTCTCCAGAAATCTCCACCGCGAGCTTCCTGGCGGATCGGCTCCAGAAACCCATCCTGGTGGAGGGCCCGGCCGGAGTGGGCAAGACGGAGCTGGCCAAGGCGCTGGCCCAGGCGCTCGGGCGGCGCTTCATCCGGCTGCAATGCTACGAGGGTCTGGACGAGGCCAAGGCGCTCTACGAGTGGGAGTACGCCAAGCAGCTGCTCTACACCCAGCTGCTCAAGGACAAGATTGGCGAGATGGTGCACGGCGCGAGCACCCTCGGAGAAGCCGCGGACCGGCTGGCCACGAGCGACGCGGTGTTCTTCTCCGAGCGCTTCCTGCTGCCCCGCCCCATCCTCCAGTCCCTGCTGTCGGACATGCCGGCGCTGTTGCTGGTGGATGAGATCGACAAGGCGGACCCCGAGTTCGAGGCCTTCCTGTTGGAGGTGTTGTCGGACAACGCGGTGACGATCCCCGAGCTGGGCACCTTCTCGGCCCGGCACGTGCCCCGGGTGGTGCTCACGTCGAACAACGCCCGGGAGCTATCGGACGCGCTCAAGCGGCGCTGCCTGCACCTGCACATCGACTTTCCGGATCGCGAGCGGGAGCTGCGCATCCTGCGCCGGCGCCTGCCCGACGTGTCCCGCACGCTCCTCGAACAGGTGGTGGAGGCGGTGGCGGCGATCCGCGAGCTGGACTTGAAGAAGTCCCCCTCCATCAGCGAGACGATCGACTGGGCGCAGAGCCTGGCGCTGCTCAACGCGGAGACGCTGTCCGCGGACCTGGTGGCGGCGACGTTGAACCTGGTCCTCAAGCACGAGGGAGATATCGAGAAGGCCAAGGGGCAGCTCGCGCGGATCGCCCAGGGTTGAGCCACGTCCCGCGCCCCCTCGCATTGTTTTGACTTGGAACACCCACCCACGAAGAATGCCGCAGCGCGGTTCCCCTCTCTCCCAAAGGACGCTCCCCTCATGAGTTCCACCTCCCCCAACGTGCTGCGCTCCGATGAGATCTGGCTCGACGGCAAGCTGGTCAAATGGGAGGAGGGTCAGGTGCACATCATGACCCACGCCCTGCACTACGGGCTGGGGGCCTTCGAGGGAATTCGCGCCTACCGCACCCACGATGGCCGACTCGCGGTGTTCCGACTGCGCGAGCACATCGATCGCCTGTTCGACTCGACCCACATCTGCATGATGAAGATGCCCTTCACCCGCGAGCAGGTCACCGAGGGGTGCCTGGAGCTCTTGCGCACGCAGAAGGAGCTCTTCGCCAATGGCGCCTACCTGCGCCCCATCGCCTTCATGGGGGATGGCGCCATGGGACTGGGCGCCATCAACCCCACGCGCGTGGCCATCACCGCCTGGGACTGGGGCGCCTACCTCGGGGACAAGGGCATCCGCGAGGGCATCCGCGCCAAGGTGAGCTCCTTCACGCGCATGCACGTCAACGTGAACATGGTGCGCGGGAAGATCTCCGGCCAGTACGTCAACTCCATCCTCGCCAAGCGCGAGGCGGTGCTCGGCGGCTATGACGAGGCCATCCTCCTGGACATCAGCGGCTTCGTCGCCGAGGCCTCGGGCGAGAACATCTTCCTGGTGAACAAGAAGGGCGTCATCAAGACGCCGCCCCTGTCCTCGCCCATCCTGGATGGCATCACCCGCGACTCGGTCCTGCGCATCCTCCGCGACTCGGGCCGCGAGGTGGAGGAAGTCACCGTCACCCGCGACGCGCTCTACATCTCCAACGAGGTCTTCTTCACCGGCACCGCCGCGGAGATCACCCCCGTGCGCGAGGTGGACAACCGCACCGTGGGCGAGGGCAAGCCCGGCCCCATCACCCAGTATGTCCAGGAGACCTACTTCCGAGCCGTCCGCGGCCTGGAACCGCGCTACGCGCACTGGCTCACCTATATCTAAGGTTTCCTGACGGCCGGGGGGCGCGCGGGACGTGCCGAAACCGGGGCGGATGGGCTAAGAAGGAGAAACCGATGCGCCCCGAGTACGTCGCCCCACCCAATCCCTTCGGCCTGGAAAACCCCGCCATCCTCGACATCGCTCCCGCGGAGCCGAAGTCGCTCGAGGAAACGGGGCTGAAGATGGGCCTGCTGTCGGACATCGCCCTGCGCTACCTGTACTACCAGGGCACCGCCACCGGCATGGACATCGCCCAGGAGATGCGCCTGCCCTGGCCCGCGGTCATCGAGGCCGTGGTGGAGTTCCTCACCTCCGAGAAGCTGGTGGACCTCCGGGGTGGCAAGGGCTTTGGCCGCGCCTCGGTGGACTTCGTGCTCTCCGAGCGCGGCCGCGAGTACGCGCGCGGCGCCATCGAGCGCAGCACCTACGTGGGCCCCGCCCCCATCCCCATCGAGCAGTACAACGCCCTCATCACCGCGCAGACCGAGGAGAGCCCCGTCATCAGCCGCGAGGATCTGGTGATGGGCTTGAGCCACCTCACCGTGTCCGCGGACCTGATGGACAAGCTGGGCCCGGCGGTGAACTCGGGCCGCTCGCTCTTCCTCTATGGCCCTCCGGGCAACGGCAAGACGAGCCTCGCCGAGGCCATCAGCCGCATGTTCGGCGGCGAGGTCTTCATCCCCCACTGCCTGGAGATCGACAACCAGATCATCAAGGTCTTCGACGCCCTCAACCACATCCCCGTGCGCCTGGAGAGCGAGCGCGACGCGGCGGGCCGCCGGCAGACCTTCGAGATGGACCACCGCTGGCAACTGTGCCGGCGCCCCGCGGTGGTGGTGGGCGGTGAACTGACGCTCGAGACGCTGGATCTCATCTACTCGCCCACGGCCCGCTTCTACGAAGCCCCCTTCCAGGTGAAGGCCAACGGCGGGATGCTCCTCATCGACGACTTCGGCCGCCAGAAGGTCCACCCCACGGATCTGCTCAACCGGTGGATCGTCCCCCTGGAGAAGCGGGTGGACTTCCTCACCCTGCACACGGGCAAGAAGTTCGAGATTCCCTTCGATCAGCTCCTCGTCTTCTCCACCAACCTGGACCCCAAGGAGCTGGTGGACGAGGCCTTCCTGCGGCGCATCAAGTACAAGATCGAGGTCACCAACCCCGACGAGGACGTCTACCGCGACATCTTCGCGAATGTGTGTGAAGCAGCGGGCATTCCCTACGTGGAGCAGGCTGTCACCTACCTGTTCGAGCACTACTATCGGCCGCGCAACATGCAGCTGCGCGCCTGCCACCCTCGCGATCTGGTGCAGCTCATCCGGGACGCGGCCCGCTATCGGCAGATCCCGCCCGCCCTGTCCAAGGATCTCCTGGACCAGGCGTGCGAGGTCTTCCTCGTCAGCTTGTGAAGAACCATGGCGTTTTAATTGTCCTAAACACCTGGAATTTCTACAATCCAGTGCCCGTGGTCCCGGCTCTCGGGAGATGTCCGCCCGAGCCGCCGCTTCATGCAGGGAGCCGGTGTGAAGGAGCGTCACGTCCGTGAAGGAACGCTACCAAGAGATTGACGAGAAGAACGAAGCGCTGCGCGACTACCTTGGCATCTACAAGGACAAGGGTCGTGAGTTCCTCGAGCGCTTCGAGATGTCGTGGATCTATCACGACGCGGCGCTTGAAGGGACGGTGTACAGCCAACAGGAGCTGGTCTCGGCGCTCTTCCCCGAACGGGCCGCCATGGACCCGGCGATGATCCCCGTGGTGCTCGAGGTGCGCAACCACAAGGCCGCGTGTGACTACCTGCGCGAGGAGGCGGCGGCCACGGGCAAGAAGCAGGCGCAGATCACGCTCACCACCATCAAGCGCATCCACGACCTGGTGTGTGGCAACACGCCCGAGGCGCTCAGCGCGCGCTCCAACATGGAGCGGCGCGATCGCTCGGAGAAGGAACTGGCCAAGGAGCGCGAGCGCAGCGGCTACCGCAAGGACATGCCCCTGCACCGCACCTACTTCCACGAGATCGCCCAGCCGGCGAAGATCCAGCCCGCGCTGGAGAAGTTCGTGGACTACACGGGCAGCGCGGAGTACCGCGAGTTCCATCCCATCAAGCAGGCGGCGGTGGCGCAGCACCGGTTCATGCAGATCTTCCCCTTCACGGAGAACAGCGGGAAGGTCGGCCGGATGCTCACCAACCTGGTGCTGCTGCGCAACGGCTACATGCCGGCGATCATCCACTCCATCGATCGCCAGCGCTACTACGAGTCCCTGCGCGGCGCGGAGGGCGTCTTCCGCACCCTGTTGATGGACGCCATCGAGAACTCGCTCGACAACGGCATCAAGTACTTCAAGGACATGGCCCGCCGCTACAAGGCCATCAACTAGCTCCCTCCGCGATGACAGGCGCCCCGCGCGAAACCGGTGGGCGGGCAGGCGCTCAAGCCCCGCCCCCCGCGCTTCCGCGTGAAGGTGATGCGCCTCGTCAGCACTTTCGAGAGACCGGGAGATCACTTAAAACCCAGCCCCCATGCCCGCTACCCCCACAGCCAACAGCCGCAGGACGCCTGGAGGCGGCGAGAGCGCGGAGCCTCCGTCACCGCGCCTCGCGACCCTTCCCGCCCGCGCCAGGCTGGAGCGGCTGATCCAGGTCGCCAAGGGCCACAAGAAGGCCCTCGTCCTCACCCATGACAATCCGGATCCGGACTCCATCGCCGCGGGAGTCGCCCTGGCCCAACTGCTCAAGGAGCGGGCGGGCGTGGAGGAAGCCCGGGTGGGCTACAGCGGACTCATTGGCCGCGCGGAGAACATCGCCTTCGTGAAGGTGCTGCGCCTGCCCGTGGTGCCCATCGCCCAGCTGGATCTGGACGAATACGATCTGCTCGCGCTGGTGGACACGCAGCCGCCCACGGGCAACCACGCGGTGCCGCCCCGACTGCGGCGCGAGGTGGACATCGTCATCGACCACCACCCCCTGCGCGACGAGAGCCTGGAGGCACCGTTCGCGGACGTGGGCGGTGACTACGGCGCCACCTCGACGATGGTGGCGCAGTACCTGCGCGCCGCGCGGCTGGAGCCCTCGACCGAGGTGGCCACCGCCCTCTTCTACGGCGTGAAGGCGGACACACGGGACCTGGGGCGCGAGACGACCCCCACGGACATCGACACGTACCTGTGGCTCTTTCCCCGGGCGGACAAGCAGATGCTCGGGCAGATCGAGCACCCGGAACTGCCCGCGCGCTACTTCCAGATGTACCACACGGCCTTCGAGCGGGCGAAGGTGTACGGGGACACGGCCATCGTGACGGACCTGGAGGAGGTCTACTCCCCGGACATGGTGGCCGAGGTGGCCGAGCGGTTGATGTTCCTCGAGGGGATGAAGTGGTCGCTCGCGTACGCGAGCTTCCGCAACCAGCTCTTCCTGTCGCTGCGGGTGAAGGACCGGCGCATGAACGCGGGGCGGCTCATCCGGGAGATCTGCGAGGACTACGGCGGCTCGGCGGGAGGCCACGGCAGCATGGCGGGCGCGCGCATTCCGTTGTCGGGCCGGGCCCATCAGCGCAAGGCCCTCAAGCGCGAGTTGGTGCGGCGTTTCCTGGAGGCCTTCGGCGTCGCGGACGAGCGGCCCGTGGCGCTCCTGTCCGCGCCCTCGCCGTGATCTACTGGGATCACAACGCGGCCGCGCCAGTGCGGCCGGAAGTGGCCACGCTGCTCGCGCGGGCGTTCTCCGAGGGAGGCTTCGGCAACGCCTCCAGCGTGCACCGGGGTGGGCGCGAGGCCCGAGGCCGGCTGGACGGAGCACGGGCCCGGGTGGCCCGCGTGCTGGGCTGCGAGCCGAAGGAAGTGTGCTTCGTCGGCTCGGGCTCGGAGGCGGACGCGCTGGCGCTCAAGGGGGTGTGGCTCGCGAGGAAGGAACCCGGACGGCGGCGCGTGGTGAGTTCGGCCATCGAGCACCCCGCGGTGCTCGGAGCGCTCAAGCAGTTGGAGGCCCTGGGCGCGGACGTGGTGCGGGTACGCCCCGACCGGGACGGCCAGGTGCCCCTGGAGGCACTGCGCGAGGCCCTGACGCCCGAGACCCTGCTGTGCTCGCTCATGTGGGCGAACAACGAGACGGGCGTGGTGCAGCCGGTGGAGGAACTGTCACGCGAATGCCGGCGCCGGGGCATCCTCTTCCACACGGACGCGGTCCAGGCGGCGGGGAAGCTGCCCATGACCCTGCGGGAAGTGGACGCGGAGCTGCTCTCGCTGTCGGCGCACAAGTTCGGGGGCCCGGCGGGCGCGGGGGTGCTGGTGGTGCGCAAGGGCGTGGACGTCCAGGCGCTCACCCCGGGGCACCAGGAAGCCGGCCTGCGCGGGGGCACGCAGAACATCCCCTACGCGGAGGCGTTCGCCCTGGCCCTGGAACTGGCCCACCAGGAACAGCCCGCGCACGAGGAGCGGCTGCGGCGGCTCCGGGTCGGCTTCGAGCGAGAGGTCCGCGAGCGGCTCCCGGACGTCACGGTGAACGGAGCGGGCGCCCCTCGGGTACCCAATACGAGCAACCTCACCTTCCACGGCGCGGATGGCGAGGCGTTGCTCATCGCCCTGGATCTGGAGGGCATCTGCGCGTCCTCGGGAGCGGCATGCGCGTCGGGGACGCTGTCTCCCTCGCACGTCCTGCTCGCGATGGGCCTCACGCCCGCCCAGGCCCATGGCACCCTGCGCTTCTCGATGGGGCCCACCACGACGCCCGAGGAAGTGGAGCGCGTCGTGGAGGCCCTGGTCCAGCAGGTGCCCCGAATCCGGGCCCTCGGCGAGGGGTAGCGGCTACTTGCCTCCCCATTTTTGGTCCGGAAGGGGCTTGTCACCCACCTCCTTGGGTGGCTGGCCGTAGCCCTGCTTCCCCTCATGCGATTCGTCGGGGGAGTCCGTGCCCGCCTTGCGAGTCTCCTCCTCCTGCTCCCGCGGCTGCTTGTCGTCTTTCTGGTTCGCCATCCCGACTCCTCCCGAGGCGCCATCCAGGCGCACGTGTGTGGGAGGAAACTTCCGCACGGGGCTCCGCCTCCGCACCCACGAGCGGGCGGCCAGCGGAGCCCTCCCCTACTTCGCGTCGGTGGTGCCGAACAGCCCGCGGACCACGGCGGCGATGGCCAGGGGCGTGCCCACCCGCTCGTCGTAGTGGGGCGCGAGCGCCTCCGCGAAGGACTCGGCGGAGGGGAAGCGCTCCGAGACGTCGCTGCTGAAGCCCCGGTGGATGATCTCCTCCAGGGCCTCGGGGATGGCCGGGCGGATGAGGCTCGGCGCCAGGTAGTCCCGGTAGATGATCTTCGTGAAGACCTCGTCCGGCGTCGCCCCGGTGAAGGGGCGCTGGAGCGTGAGCAACTCGTAGAGCACGACGGTGGCGGCCCACAGGTCCACCTGGGGCGAGATCGAGCCCTGCAGGGCCTCGGGGGACAGGTAGTAGGGCTTGCCGAGCACCTCGCCGCCCTGCAGCACCCCGTCCACGCGCAGGCGCGCCACGCCGAAGTCCCCCAGCTTGATGTCGCCCAGCCGGGAGATGAACAGGTTGGAGGGCGAGATGTCGCAGTGGACGATGCCCAACGCCTCGCCCTGGTCTCCGGTGCGGGAGTGCGCGTAGGCCAGGGCCTCGAGCAGCACCCGGCACAGGTAGATGGCGAAGTCCAACGGCAGGTGGATGCCGCGCAGCTTGCAGCGGCGCAGGATGTGACCCAGATCCCTGCCATCCACCAGGTCCATCACGATGAAGTGCTGATCGGCGACCGAGCCCACGTCCAGCACCTGGACGATGTTGGGATGATCCAACAGCTTGGTGAGCCGCGCCTCTGAGGCGAACAGGGCGAGCGAGGCGGGATCCTGGGTGAGCGCGGGCAACAGCCGCTTGAGGGCGACGATCCAGTCCTCGCGCGGCCCGGAACGCACCCGGGCCCGGAAGACCTCGGCCATCCCCCCCTTGCCCAGCGCCGACAGGATTTCGTAGTTGCCGAGGATGCGCGGGATCCTCGATGGAGCAGAGGAGTTCACGGTCCCGGGGATTGCCGCCTGCCGGCAGACGCCTTGGAGTTGTTGGCGGCGCGTTGCATCAAGAGGGTGTATCGCGCGGAAGAGCCGAGATCCGAGCCCAGCAGCTTGCTCAGCCCGTCATCCTCGGGCTCCGGATTGATGGCGAGACCGAACGCCACCGCCTGCTCGAGGTTGGACAGGGCCTGCTTCTTGTCTCCCAGGCGGCTGTAGGCACACGCCAGATGGTAGTAGATGAGGGGCTCGCGCTTGTTGATCACCCGGGCCTTGTCCAGGGCCTCGATGGCGGCCCTCGGCTCGTTGCGCATCAACTGGGCCGTGCCCAGGCTGAGGAACGCCGCCCAGCTCTGCTCGTTGAGGGCGATGCTGCGCTCGAATTCAGTGATCGCCGCGGACCAGTTCTTCTCCTTCATGAGCTGGTCGCCCCGATCCAACGCCACCTTGGCGGCCTGGGGGTTGCGCTTGACGCGGCCGCCCACCGCCGGACCGCTCTGCACGGGAGTGCCCTCGCCCGGCGCCGCCGGAGAGAACACCACGAGCCCACCCAGGCCCGCGCCCGGGGCCATGCAGCCCGCCTGCGGCCGCACATAGGTGGTGAAGGTCCCATCCTCCGAGCCCAGGAAGGCGAGCAGGGGCAGCGAGGCCTGCGCCGGGCAGGACGCTCCCTGGAGGCAGACGGTGATCTGACCCACGAGGACCCGGCCCTGCCACTCCCCCTCGAGGACCTTGGCGCGGGGCGCCAGGCCGCAAGCCGCCCCCTCGGCCGCGTAGCCGACCACCCGGTCATGCTCGGTATTCAACTCCACCCGGCCCCACACGTCCGTCTGGTAGCTCCCCTTGGGAAGGCTCTCGGCCCGGAGGGTCGCTGGGACGATGGCGATGAGGGCCGTGAGGCCGATTGTTCTCGAAACAGACGCCATGAGTGGGAGCGCCCCATCATAGAAGGCGTGGGGGCGCGTGTAAACGCACACCCATGGCTTGACCCATCACACCCACGTCCTTATCATTCACTTCAAGCGCTTCTGGGTTTTTCCAGGAGTTCCAAGGTGTTGTCCCCTGCGGGGCGCGTGATGCCCAGCAGAAATTCGAACCGATACGTCCATCACGGGGTTCGTTTCAGGTTCCATGAGCAAGCCCTCCCCTCGCGGGATGAGGGAAGCCTACGGTTCCATGACTTCGAGTCCCACCTGGCTTTTTAGGGTTCAATGGACGCTAGGCACACGGCCATTTCGCGGGGGACTTTTTTCTTTCTCTTGTCGGGGAGTGGGGACGGTGAGCGAGACGGTGGCACAAGAGGGAGTGGGTCGGAAGGTGTCGCTGCGCGAGGAACTGACGGCGCGGCGCAAGGCGATGACGCCGGAGATCATCGACGAGCGGGGGCTCAAGGTTCAGTCCCGCTTCCTGGCGACGCCTTACTACAACAAGGCACGTACCGTGGCGCTCTACGCCCCCATCCGAGGCGAGGTCCCCACGCGCGACATCCTCATCGCGGCCCTGCAGGACGAGAAGATCGTCTGCTACCCGCTCTCGCACGTGCACGGGCGCATCCTGGCCTTCCGGGCCATCAAGTCCGAGGCCGAGCTGGAGCCCGGGCGCCTGGGCGTCCGCGAGCCCACCAACTCCGCGGACCTCATCGCGGTGGATCAGATCGACCTCTTCGTGGTGCCGGGACTCGGCTTCTCGCCCGATGGCAAGCGGCTGGGGCGCGGGGGCGGCTACTACGACGCCACCCTGAAGGCGGCTTCGGCGCGCAGCCGGCGCGTGGGACTTGCCTTCAACGACCAGATCGTCGACACCATCCCCACGAACAGTGACGACGTGGACATGGACCTCGTCGTCACCGAGTCGCAGACGCTGCGCGGGCTCTACCGCGACTGGGATTTCCTCGACACGTGAAAGTACTCTTCATGGGAGATGTGGTGGGCAAGCCTGGACTCCAGGCCGTGCGCACCCTTCTCCCGAAGCTGATCGCCCGCCACTCGGTGGACCTCGTCATCGCCAACGCGGAGAACAGCGAGGGCGGTGCCGGGATCTCCCCCGAGTCGGCGGAAACATTGCTGAACTGTGAGGTCAACCTCCTCACGAGCGGCAACCACTTCTGGACCAAGAAGCAGATCCTCCCCTGGGTGGAGGAGAATCCTCACCTGCTCCTGCGCCCGGCCAACTACCCCAAGGGGGCGCCGGGACGGGGGCATACCGTCATCCAGACGCCGGATGGGCGCAAGCTCGGGGTGCTCAACCTCGAGGGGCGCGTCTTCATGAAGCCGCTGGACAACCCGTTCGCGGTGGCGCCGGAGCTGGTGGCGGAGCTGCGCAAGCAGACGCCCTGCATCCTCGTGGACATGCACTGCGAGGCCTCGAGCGAGAAGAACGCCATGGGCGCGCACCTGGACGGCAAGGTGTCCGCCGTGGTGGGCACCCACACGCACGTGCAGACGGCCGATGAGCGGATTCTGCCCGGCGGCACCGCCTTCATCACCGACGTGGGCATGTGCGGCCCGCTCGACTCCGTCATCGGCGTGCGCAAGGAGCTGTCCGTCGAGCGCTTCGTCACCCTGCGCCACACGCCCTACGAGGTCGCCAAGAACCTCGTGTACCTGCAGGGCGTCGTCATCGACATGGACGACAAGACGGGCAAGGCGCGCTCCATCGAGCGCATCCGCGAGCACCTGCCGGGCACCTGAGCCTCGCGCTCCGGACAACGCATGCCCCACGCGGCGGCTTTTCGGCTAGGGTCCGCGCCGCCATGTCCGATCAACCGCTGCGCAAGGCGACTCCCCAGGAGCAGTTCGACGAAGTGACCCGCGGCACCGTGGACCTCCACGTGGCCGAGGACCTCAAGAAGAAGCTGGAGCGCTCGTATTCCACGGGCAAGCCCCTCGTCATCAAGGCGGGCTTCGATCCCAGCCGGCCGGATCTCCACCTGGGCCACTCGCTGCTGCTCACGCGCATGCGGCGCTTCCAGGAGTTCGGCCACCAGGTGGTCTTCCTCATCGGGGACTTCACCGCGCTCATCGGCGACCCCTCGGGAAAGAACCTCACGCGCCCCGCGCTCACGCGCGACGAGGTGAATCTCAACGCCCAGACGTACCAGGAGCAGGTCTTCAAGGTGCTCGACCGCGAGCGCACCCAGGTGCGCTTCAACTCCGAGTGGCTCGACAAGCTCGGCACCGAGGGGATGATCCGCCTGGCGGCGCGCTACTCGGTGCAGCGCATGCTCGAGCGCGACGACTTCAAGACGCGCTTCCGCGAGAACCGCTCCATCTCCCTCCACGAGATGCTCTACCCGCTCTTGCAGGGCTACGACTCGGTGGCGCTCAAGGCGGACGTGGAGCTGGGCGCGACGGATCAGCTCTTCAACCTGCTCATGGGCCGCCAGCTCATGAAGGAAGAGGGCATGGAGCCCCAGGTCATCATGACGGGCCCCATCCTCGAGGGCCTGGACGCGAAGCTCGTCGACGGGAAGATCACCGGCGACAAGATGTCCAAGAGCCTGGACAACTACGTGGGCATCAACGAGCCGCCGGATCAGATCTACGGCAAGCTCATGAGCATCACGGATGACCTGATGTGGCGCTACTACGAGCTGTTGTCGTCGCGCACGCTGCCGGAGCTGGCCGCGCTCAAGGGTCAGGTGGAGCGGGGCGAGGTGCACCCCAAGGTGGCCAAGTCGGGCTTCGCCGAGGAGATGGCCGCGCGCTTCCACAACCCCGAGGCCGCCCGCCAGGCGATGCAGGCGTGGGAGCAGCGCTACTCCCAGAAGAAGGTCGTCGCCGAGGAGCAGCCGCTCGTGGAGGTGCCGCTCGCGGGGGCGCCGACGCTGCCCCTGGCCAAGGCGATCGCCGAGGCGAAGCTGGTGGCCTCGGGCACCGAGGGCCGCAAGCTGATGGCCCAGGGCGGTGTGCGCGTCAACGGCGAGAAGGTGATGGATCCCAAGCACGAGCTGCCCGCGGGCGAGTACCTGGTGCAGGTCGGCAAGCACAAGTCGGCGCGGCTCAAGCTGATTTAGGGTTTCCGACATCCGTCACGTGCCCGACCCTCGGGCCATGGAAGGGCTGCCGCCAGGGAAGTCGTGGCTAGGTTGGCCCTTCCGATATGGAACACGCCGCCTCTTCTCCCGCGCTCTCCGTTGCCCTGGCCCTGATGGCGGGGATGCTGGCCCAGGTCCTCGCCCGCCGTCTGAGCATCCCGGGCATCGTGGTGCTCCTGGCCTCGGGGGTGCTGCTGGGGCCCGAGCTCCTGGGCCTCGTCCAGCCCGCCTCGCTCGGAGGCGCCCTGCCCATGCTCGTCAGCTTCTCGGTGGCCGTCATCCTCTTCGAGGGCGCGCTGAGCCTGGACGTCCGCCGGCTGCGCAAGGAGGGCCGCGTCATCCGCTGGCTCGTGACGGTGGGCGCGCTGGTGACGGCCCTGTGTGGCGCGCTCGCGGCCCGGGGGGTGATGGGCTGGAGCTGGAGGAATTCCCTGCTCTTCGGCACGCTGGTGATGGTGACGGGGCCCACCGTCATCACCCCGCTCTTGCGCCGCATCCGGGTGGTGCGTCCGGTGGAGACGGTGCTCGAGGGGGAAGGCATCTTCGTGGACGCGGTGGGCGCCATCACCGCGGTGGTGGCCCTGGAGGTGGCGCTGCGCCCGCCCGAGGAGGCCCTGACCACCTTCTTCCAGGCCCTGGCCTTGCGCTGGGGCGTGGGCCTGGGGGTGGGGAGCCTCGCCGGATGGATCATCGCGAGCGGGCTCAAGTCCGAGCGGGCCATTCCCGAGGAGCTGCGCAATGTCTTCAGCCTCGCCATGGTGTTGGGGCTCGGGCAGGTGAGCGGCGCGCTCGCCCCGGAGAGCGGCGTGGTGGCCGTCATCGCCGCCGGGCTCGTGGTGGGCAACGCGGGCGTGCCCGTGCGGCGCGAACTGGTGACCTTCAAGGAGCAGCTCACGGTGATGCTCGTGGGCATGCTCTTCGTGCTGCTGGCCGCGGACGTGCGGCTGGGCGAGGTGACGGCGCTCGGGTGGAGGGGGCTCGCCACCGTGGGGCTGCTGATGGTCGTGGCGCGGCCGCTCGCGGTGTGGGCGTCGACGCAGGGCTCGAAGCTGTCCTGGCGCGAGCGGGGCTTCATCGCCTGGCTGGGGCCTCGGGGCATCGTGGCCGCGGCGGTGGCCTCGCTCTTCGCCACCCGGTTGGAATCCCATGGCCTGGAGGGAGGCCCCGCGCTCCGGGCGCTCGTGTTCCTCGTCATCGCGGTGACGGTGGTGGTGCAGGGCCTGAGCGGCGGTTGGGTGGCGGGGCTGCTGGGTGTGCGCCGGTCGGCACCTGGTGGGTATGTGCTCCTGGGGGCCAACGGGCTGGCACGCCTGGTGGCGCGGGCCTTGAAGGCGGCGGATCAGAACGTGACGCTGGTGGACACGGGGGCCGAGGCCTGCCGCCGCGCCCAGGAAGAGGGTTTCCAGGTGATCTTCGGGGATGGGTTGGACGAGCGCACGCTCCTGCGCGCCCAACTGGAAGGCCGCGCCGGCTTCGTGGGCCTCACCGTCAACGAGGGGGTGAACCTGCTCTTCACGAACAAGGTGCGCGAGCATGACCGCGCGGCCCTCCGCCTGGTGGCGATGCACAGCGGACACACGGCCATCCGCAAGGAGCACGCGAGCACGCACAACCGCATCCTCTTCGGCGATGAGCGCGGACTCGACCTGTGGGCCTCCTGGAGCGAACGGGGACAGGTGTCGCTCGAGCGGTGGCTGCTGGAGGCGCCGCAGGTGGACTCCTCGAACCCGGGAGAGAGCCGGGCGTTGGAGGAGACCCTGCTCCCGGTGCTCCTTGTGCGAGACGGCCAGGTGCGGCTCTACGACGACACGGTCCGGCCCATGGCGGGAGATCGGGTGGACTTCGCGCTCCACGCGGAGAGAGCGGACGAGGCGCGGGCGTGGCTCACGGCCCATGGCTGGCGGCCCGAATCCACCCTCGCCCAGACGCCGCCCGAGGAGCCCCCCCCGGGCGCATGGGAGAAGGATATCCTCCCGGCCTCATGCGGTTCCTCTCCGTCCTTGTCCTGAGCCTCCTGTGTCTCCTGCCCGCGCGAGCCCATGCCGCGGGGGCCTTCGTCACCAGCGTGGCGCTGGAAGCGGTGGAGCAGCCCGAGTCCAAGACCGTCGTCTTCACCGTGGAGCCCGACACGGCCTATCCCGTCCTCAAGAAGGGAGGCCCCGGGCGCGCCTGGTGCAAGGTGAAGAGCGCCACGGGCGAGGGCTGGGTGAAGTGCGATGGCACCGCGGACCTGCCGGACAAGCCGCGCCTGAGCGGAGAATTCCTCGCGTCGAGGGACCGAGCACCCGAGGCGGCCCCCTTGCCCACCCAGGCGCCCGAGGCCACGGGCTGTGAGCGCCAGTGCACCCGCCCTCCCCTCTTCCGGCAGGCGCCGCCCCTCACGCCGGTGGACCGCGAGGTGCTGGGCCTGTGTCCCGCCCGGCCCGATGCCGCCGTGAGCTCCGAGGACGTGCGGCGCTTCCTCTCCGCGCATTACGACGATGCCCGCATCCAGCGGGCCCTGTCCGTTGCGGGACGCCCGGGTGCTCGCCAGACGAACGTGGAGTGGCTCACCGGCCTGTGGGTGAGCAACGGGCCGCGCAACGCCTTCACCCATGTCTTCTGCGGCGACGACTGGACGACCCGGAACATCGGCGGTCTGCACTACCTGCCGCGCTATGCCCAGCTCGAGGCCGAGGGCAAGCTGTGCTTCGACGGCCCGGGCCGGGGCGCGCAGTCCCTGCGTGGCGCGCAGTACGTCATCCGCTTCCGGGGCGTGGCGCCCTGGTCCTGCGCCGAGAAGAAGCTCGGCGGCTTCCCCCAGAAGACGGACCCCGTGGCCCTGGTGGCCATCGGCACGCGCGCCTTCGCCCGCTGCTGCGCGCGCGGAGGGGCCCAGAAGGAGGGAGGCGTGTACTCGGCTCCGGACCTCGGGAATGGCGCGTGGCGCATCTGGTGCGGCACCCGCAACGGCACCTACGGCATCGCCTCCCTCTACCCCACCGAGGAGCGGCCGACCTGCGGCGAGTGACGGCTTCGTGCGCATCCCGGCGCCTGGGGGCATACTGCGGACATGTGTGGCCGCGTCACCATCCAGACCCCCGCCCTCGCCATCGCCCGCGAGCTCAACCTCGCCGGCGTCCGCTCCGCCATCGAGCGCCCCCGCTACAACCTCGCCCCCACCCAGCAGATGCCCGTCGTGCTCAATGACGGCACGCGCCTGCTGGACACGGCGCGCTGGGGCCTCGTCCCCTCGTGGGCGAAGGATCCCGCGCTCGGCAACAAGCTCATCAACGCCCGGGCCGAGACCGTGGCGGAGAAGCCCAGCTTCCGCTCCGCCTTCAAGCGCCGCCGCTGCCTGGTGCTCGTGGACGGCTGGTTCGAGTGGAAGCAGAGCACGAAGCCCAAGACGCCCTACTACTTCCACCGGAAGGACGGCCGGCCCATGGCCTTCGCCGGCCTGTGGGAGGAGTGGACGGCCCCGGACACGGGCGAGGTGCTGCGCACCTGCACCATCCTCACCACCGGCCCCAACGCCGTGATGGCGCCCATCCACGACCGGATGCCCGTCATCCTCCAGCCCGAGGCCCAGGACATCTGGCTGCGCCCGGAGCCGCAGGAAGCCACCACCCTGCAACCCCTGCTGGTGCCGGACGAGGCCTCTCCGCTGGAACTGTGGGAGGTGGCCCGGGTGGTGAACTCGCCCACCAACGACGTGGCGGCCTGCGTGGAGCGCGTGGCCAGCCAGGCGCCGCTGCTCGTCTGACGCTCAGGCCGAGGCCTGGCCCTGCAACACGCCGTTGGCCACCAGCAGCCCCACCACGTCCTGGTCCGCGAGCACCCAGTTGTCGTGCACCGGGCTCCAGCGCACGCTCGCGCCCGCGCGGCCCAGTTCCTGGTTGATGTGCTCCACGAGCAGCTCGAAGAGCCCCATGGGGTTCTCCCAATCCGGCTCGCCGCCCGAGATGACGTGCGAGCCCGGCTCCACGCGGAAGCGCGCCACGCCCGGCACCGGCAGGACGGAGAAGCCCGGCAGGTGCTCCGCCGTGGCCTTCTCCACCCGGTCGAGCAACCGCTCGTCCTCGAAGGGGTGGGCCCGCTCCCAGTCGAAGAAGAGCCGCAAATGGGGCTTGAGCGCGTCCAGCAGCGGACTGCCCGGCCCCTCGCGCCACTGATGATTCGCGATCGGCTCGGGAGCCAGGGACACGGGCAAGCCCCGGTCCGCCAGTCGCCGCAGCAATTCCTCCACCCGCTGGACCCACTCCCGAGGCGGCTCGGCCTGGGCGAGCCACTGGACCTGGGACACCGTCTGCCCCCGGCGCACTCCGGAGACCCGATCCCCCACCTGGAGCCGCAACGGGCTCAGCTCCCCGTCGGGCAGCTCGGGAAAGAGTCCACAGTGCGCGAGGCCCGAACCCCCTTCCGCGCGCAGCCGCGCGAAACCGTGGGCCTCGTTGATGTCCTCGACGACAAAGGTGTCCGTGGGCGGCATGGGGAGGATATCTAAGCCGGAGTCGGCGCCGGGGCCACGCGACGTCGCAGCCCGACGATGTAGACCTCCATGCTGGCGCCCCGGGTGGCCTCGGGCCGCACGAGCTTCACGTCCTCGAAGCCGGCGCGCACCTCGTCGCGGAACTCCTCGAACTCCCCGCCCATGAAGAGCTTGGCCACGAAGGCCGAGCCCGTCCGGCCTCGGGTGAGCGACACCTCGAGCGCCTTGCGCGCCAGCCGCAGACTGCGCGCCTCGTCCGTGGTGCGGATGCCGCTCGTCTTGGGCGCCATGTCGGAGATGACCGCGTCGAACGGCCCGTCGTACATCGCGAGCAGCTTCGCGTCGAAGTCGTCCGCGAGCACGTCCAGCACCGCCGTCTTCACGAAGGGCTGGTTGAAGGGGCGGATGGGGACGATGTCCACGCCAATCACCCGGCCGTTGGGCCCCACGGCATCGGCCAATATCTGGAGGAAGCCGCCGGGCGCCGCCCCGAGGTCCAGCACCGAGGCCCCCTTCTTCAAGAAGGGATGGCGCTTGAGGATCTCATCCACCTTGAAGGCGGACCGGGCCCGGAGCCCTTCTTGCTTGGCTTTCTTGAAATAGTGGTCTTTCGGACGGTAGGGCTTGCCCATGGCGGATGCGGTCCCTAGCATCCGTTACTGTCTTCGCAAAGCCGGAGCAGTGCCGGAGGAGCCCGACCCCCCCGGAAAATCACGAGCCGGAGTGGGTATGCGACTGCTCAGTGTGACAACGGCGGTAATCGTGTGCGTGGTGTGCGCGGGCAGTGCGCTGGGCGCCTGGCACCGGGCGGAGCAGCTGCGCTCGGAGGCCTCGTGGCTGCTGGAGCGCAGCCGGGCCCAGGCGAGCGAGTACACCCAGAGCTTCAATGACACCGTGGCCACCCAGCAATTGGAGACGTTCGCCAAGCGCCGGGCGGTGCTCGAGCAGGCCTACCTGTGGCAGCGCGTGCAGACGCTGGGCATCCTGTTCGCGGCGGCGGCGGCGGCGTGTGCCTGGGTGCTGAGCCTGCTGCGCCGGTTGAACGGCGCGCTGGACGAGGCGACCGAGGACCTGGACGCCTCGGCGATGCCCGAGCCCGTCCCCGTTCCCGTCCGGGCGGGCCTTCCTCGCTCGCGTGCCTGAGCCATGGCGGGCTGTGCGCATTGCGGAATCGCCCTCGACATCGTGGGCAACCAGGTGGGCCGGCGCGACACGTGCCCCGGCTGCGGGAAGGAACTGCGCTCCTGCCGCAACTGCCGCCACTTCGACGAGCGGGCCCCCAAGCAGTGCAAGGAGCCCTTCGCGGAAGTGCCCTCGGACAAGAACTCGGCCAACTTCTGCGACCTCTACCAGCTGGGTGAGGGAGGACGGAGCGACAAGCCCGCCCAGGACGCACTGCTGTCCGCCGCGGAAGCGCTCTTCAAGAAGCGCTGAGCATCACGCGCCCCGGCGCACCTGGATGAGCTCCGCCACGATGGACACGGCGATCTCCCGAGGCGTCAACGCGCCAATGGGCAGCCCCATGGGCGAGCGGATGCGCGCCAGGGCCGTCTCCTCGAACCCGGCCGCCTTGAGCCGCATGCGGAAGCGCTCCGCCTTGCGCCGGCTGCCGATGACGCCCAGGTAGGCGGCGGGCTTGGGCAGCAAGGCCTCCAGCACGGCCTGATCCAGCGGATGGTCATGCGTGGTGATGCAGAAGGAGTCGTGCGCATCGGGCGCCAGGGCGCGCGCATGGTCGGCGGGATCCTTCACCAGCACCTCGCACCCGGGGAAGCGCTCGCGCGAGGCCCACTCCGGACGCGCATCCACCACCGTGACGCGAAACCCCACGTGGTGAGCGAGGGCGGCCACTTCCTGGGCCACGTGCCCGGCACCAAAGAGGGTGAGCCGGGCGGGGGCCTCCTGCTTCTCCAGGAAGACCTTCATCCGGCCGCCGCAGCACATGCCAAGCTCGTGGGTGAGGTGGGTCTCGAGGGTGCGGGTCTGCTCGGAGGAGGCCAGCAGGGAGCGAGCGGCCTCGATAATTTGGAACTCGATGGCGCCCCCGCCCACGGTGCCCCGGAGGGAGCCGTCCTCGAGCACCACCATCTTCGAGCCGGGCTTCTGGGGGGTGCTGCCCGCGCTCTCGATGACCGTGGCGAGAACGAAGGGGCGGCCTTCGGCGACGAGGGTGGCGATCTCCGCGTACAGGTTCATCCAGGAGGGACTTTAACCACGGAGCCCGCCCGGGGTCTGTCCTCCGCGGGAAATATGGCGGAAACGCCCGTCCCTTAGAGGAGGACCATGCTCGCGATCACCCTGCTCCTGTCCACGGCCCTGGGCACCATGCCCACGGAACCTCCCGTGCCGCCCTCCCCCGCCCGCCAGGTCGTCACCTTCGAGGGCACCTGTGACGCCTCGGGCGCCGTGGAATTGAGCGACGGCCGCTTCCTCCTGGGGGATGACGAGAACAACGTCCTGCGCGTCTATGACGGCCACAAGGGGGGCGCCCCACTCCAGACCTTCGATGTCTCCGCCGCCCTGGGCCTGCCCCCGGGCAAGAAGCAGACGCCCGAGACGGACATCGAGGCGGCGACCTCCCTTCCACCCCTAGCCTTCTGGCTGACGTCCCACGGGCGGAAGAGTTCCGGGAAGGAGGACGCCAACCGGGTGCGCTTCTTCGCGACCCGGCAGTCCGAGGACGGCAAGAGCCTTCAAATCGAAGGGAAACCCTACACGCGACTGCTCGACGACCTGCTCGCCGCGCCGCAGCTCAAGGGGTACGGACTGGACGCAGCGGCCAGGTTGGCCCCCAAGCAGGACGGAGGCTTCAACCTGGAGGGCATGACGGTCATGGAGGACGGCAAGTCCTTCCTGATTGGCTTCCGCAACCCGCGTCCCGAAGGTAAGGCTCTCGCGGTGACGCTCCTGAACCCGGCGGAGATGGTGAAGGGCGAGCCCGCGAGACTCGGGCCCGCGGTGCTCCTGGACCTGGGCGGCCAGGGCATCCGCTCCATGAGTCGCTGGCGGGGCCGTTACCTCATCATCGGCGGCTCGCCGTCCGGCAACGACGGCTCCCGCCTGTTCGTCTGGAATGGGAAGGCCGAGAAGCCCACGCCCGTGGAAGGCGCGGACTTCACCGGCCTCAACCCCGAGGCCTTCGTGTCCTACGAAAGCGAGGACCGAATCCTCGTGCTCAGTGACGACGGCACCCAGGTGCTCGATGAGCTCGAGTGCAAGCGCTTGAAGGATCCAGCCCGGAAGCGCTTCCGGGGCGTCTGGGTCTCGCCAACCGACAAGCGCTAGAATCCGCCGTCACGAAGGAGTCGGCTCGAACGAAGCACGGCTTCGGCGTCAGGGTAACCGAACGCTCACGCCCACCTGTCCGGGCCCTACGTGCAGCAGGGTCTGTCCTGGCATGGCCTCTGGCTCATGCGGGGTTTTCTCCTGTTCCGGACTGTCGCAGTGCCACAGGCAGAGTCCACCTGCCCCGGCCAGGACGACCGCCGCGATGGAACTTCCCACGGCCAGATTGCGACGACTGATGTACTGGTCACGCAGGCTGATGATTTCCTCGCTACGAGAAAAATCCGGGGCTTCACCACCTTGATACGCTTGACCAAGCGCCTTGTAGGCCGTGTGGCTGTCGAAGGCGGACCAGCCCGCCAGCACACCAGCGGCGGCGCCTAGTCCCACGGAAACCCAGGAAGCGGTCCTCTTGAGCGTGCAACGACTCCCGGTCGGGACACAGTGTTCAACGGTCACCTGTCGCAGAGCGCGTGGCACTCCCTCCTTTGGATAGGCAACCACAAGGGTATACTTGTCTTCATTCATCGGCACCCAAGTGGTGCTGTATATACCATTCTGGGCCGACATTTGGGTCGGCGGCGTGGACAACTCCTCACCTCGCATTGCAAAGAAGGTTAGAGTATCTGGGCTCAAGGCCTCTGGGCATTTGACCTTTTGTTCTCCATTCTTGGCAACAAGCCTCGCATGAACGGACACCACTTGCCCCGTGAACAGCTTCGCATTCTGAGCCGGCTCCAGGATTTCTATCTCACAAAGGGGCTGAGGCTCGACAACATGGACTTTGATCTCGGCACTCAAATCTGGCCGCGAGTCCTTTCCAGGCCAGGACGCTCGAATCACGTACCAGCCCACTTCTCCTGGCGTCCAACTGGCACTGGACGTATCTCCATCTGATCCGACCTGCGGAAGGGATTCGGCTTGCTCCTGGTCGATCCGCCTCACCGAGAACCTCAACTCTTTCGAGTGGGGCAAAGACCTCCGCTTAGAGGAAACCTTGAGTTGAGCGGTCACGACGACTTCCTGGCCAACGGGAAGCTCGGCCCCCTCCGAGGGCTTTTGGATCAGCACACTGGAGTAGAGCGGTGGAAGCGCGGCGGAGGCGAATAATTGCTCAATTCCCTTGAACACCGCGATCCAGGTTTCACTCTTCTTACGGACCGCGCGTTGCTCTTCCTTCGGGATTTGTCCCTGGGTATCGACGATATACTCCGTGACGTACAACACCTCTTGCTTCTTTTCACGGCTCAACCGAAGCGTGACGAGCACGACTTGGGTTGCCTGGAGCTTTTGGGCGAGTCCATCGAGACAACCATTGAGCGCCTGTTCTTCTCGATTCGCGCAGCTCCCTCCTTCCTGTAGAAGGAAACTCTTCACCTCCGGCAGGGAGACCTTCTGCGCCTCCTGATACCGCCTCGCCACGAAGTCATCGCATGCATCCCTGAGCAGCTTCTTCGTGTTGTCGTCGAGCCGAATATTGCCCTTCGTGTCGAACTCGCACGGGTGGAGTGCGACTCGCTCCGTCTGACCCCAGGCCACGGGAGTGAACACGAGGGTGATGGCGAGCAAAAGAAGAGGTCTCATGCGGGAGAAGCAGTTCACGGGAAGCGACCTCGGTGGGCGGTGACCCGGGTCCAACGACCCGGACGGAAGGTTGGTGGCTGCATGTACCCGCAGTAACATGATATCTCCGCCCTCCATCGTCAAAAGATTTGGAGGTCATCATGAGTGTACGGGTGCAAAGGGCGCTGGGCGCCATGGTCTTGTTGGGCGTATTCGCGGACTGCAGCAGTCCAGGCACGTGCGAACAGGACTCGGACTGCGCTCATCCGGGCCAGTACTGCCACTCCGAACACAAGCAATGCTACGCGACTCGCTATTCAGCGCTGCGTGTCGTGACCCCGGAAGGGGCGCTGGCGCGGTCGGGAGGGGAAGTGGCGTTCGAGGTGCAACTGGAGCTGAACCCGGGAACGGACGCCCTCTATCCGCCGCGATTGGACTTCACGGCGACCCGCGCCGAGGGGGGCTCCCCCGTGGCACTCACCCAACGGGAGGCGTCCAACGGCAAGTACAGTGCGGTCTGGACCGTGCCCCCGGAGGAAGGCGAGTACATCCTGCGCGCGGTGGTTCCAGAGGAACAGAGAAGCAGGAGCGCGGAGGTGCGCGTGACCGTGGACCACACCGCCCCCACTCTCGAGCTTCAAGTGCCCGAGGCCCAACCGCCTGCCGCGCAGGAAGGTTTCTCCTTCGTGGACCCGAAGACGGACCAGGCCTGGCGGCGGGATCAGGTCGTGAACGTGCGCATCCAATCGGACGAGTCCGCCCCCCCGCGCGTGGTGGTGCGCGGCCACAACGGGGGCGAGGACGTGACGGACCTCTCCGTGACCCCCGTCACCCCGTGCAGCGGCGGTTGCTTCACGGTCGCCGTGCCCATGTGGCGTCCAGGCCTTCCTGACTTCCGGGGAAACTTCCAGCTCGAGGTGTCGACCAAAGATCCGGCGGGCAATGAGCGCACGGTGAGCGCGCGCCTCCCCGTCACGCGCTGGAAATGGGCCTTCGATGGAAAATCGGGCCCCATCATCGCCTCCCCAGCCCTCGGCGAGAAGGGCACCATCTACTTTGGCACCAACAGCGCCACGGGCAGGTTCTTCGCCCTCAATCCAGAGGGAACCAAGAAATGGGAGGCACAACTGGGTCCTGTGACCAGTAGCCCCGCGGTAGGCGAAGCCGGGAGCGCTGGCGAGCGCATCTACGTGGGGACGAGCGACAGTGGCTCGGGCGTGTTCTTCGCGCTGGATTCCAAGGGCCACACACTGGCCCGGTGCTTGGAGTCATCCAGCGTCACCCTCGGACCCATCAACACGGCCGTGGCCATCACCCACACGCTGTTCAATCAGGACACCGTCCCTGTCGAGACCGCTTACACCTTCGCCAACACCAACGAGGCGGCCACACTGGCGCTCCGGATTGATTCGTCTCAGGCGGAAGGCCGGTGCATGGGCTTGAGCAGTGGGCAGAACACCCGGCCCGGCGCGAGCATGGTCGTCAAGGGGATCTGGACCTATTACGGTTCTGTTGGTCGCGGGGACGTCGATGCCATTGGCGTCACCCCCACGGCGATGAGTGCCAAGCCCGCGTTCGCCTTGATCCTGCGCCGGACCCCCGTGGTGGGTCTGGCCTTCACCCAGGGGGGGGGACGCCTCGTGGGCGCATCCGAGCCCGGCAGCACCGCGACGTCGGGAGGACTGTTCCAGGCGGATCCTGAAAACGGAGGCTCCGAGAAGCTCAAGGATCCATTCGACGGCGTGGGCTCGGTCCGCCAACTGACCGTGGGTCCGGGCAACACCCTCTTTTTCGGTCGAGAGGTGTCCTCGGGCACCGCCCCCCTGACTGCACTCGACTTCGCCTCTCAAACGCATCGGAGTGTCATGGAGGCGGGCAGCTTCGCGGGGGCCGTTGTCCTGGGAAGCGCGGGTACGCTCTATGCCGCGTCCGCGAGTGGTGCCAGCGGCGAGCTGGGCGAAGTCTCCGCTTGGGCCACGGACTCCCTGCAACCGCGTTGGAAGCTCAGCGACAGCGTTGGTCGCGCACAGGGATCCCCTTCTCTGGATTGCTCGCGCACCCCGGAAGGGACCGCCACCAGAACGCCCCATGGCGTGCTGTACGTGCCGTCCGTGAATGGCCAGCTCTATGCCTTCGTCGTCGACAGCCCCGGATTGGACAAGACAGCGCCTTGGCCCAAGTACCAGCACGACGCCCGCAACACCGGCAACCCCGACATGCCCATCACCAATTGCCCGTGAAGGGTACCACCTTTCGGTAAGAGTACATCCGGAGTGCGACATACTCGATGCCCTCCCCGGTTTCCGTGAACTGGGAGAGGGCATCGGCGTTTTCCAGCTCGCCTCGCCTGGAAATCGGAACCCATGCGGCGGACCCCGGTTTTTGGAGTAGTCTTCGCTTCGTCGTGGAATCGGCCCAGGGGGGCCACGAAGCCGAGGACTACTCATGAGATGGCGCAATCGCCGTACCCCTTGCTCCAAACGCGGGTCCACCGAAGTCACGAATGCATGGAGGCGCATCGCCACACCTGGATGGCTGCTCTGGATTCTGCTCGCGGCCAGTCCAACGTTCGCCGGGCCAGATTCAGTCGGACTCGGGCGAGGCTTGTCCGGAAATGGCGACGTGACGGTGACAACAGCCCGCGTCATCAACTCCTATGCCCAGGTCCGCGCTCCACTCGCTCCCGGGGACAAGCGGATCAAGCTCCATTCGAACACGGTGACCGCCGACCATGGCCGCACCACCTCCAATGCATTCCAGACCAATGATCTGGTCATGGTTATACAATCGACCGGCATCGTTCCCCCTATCGAGCACGAGCAAGAAGAACCACTCGATCTTGGAAATTCAGACGTCGGAAAATGGGAGTTCGCACGACTGTCGGCCGTGGCGGTAGACTCGGGTGATCCTACCACCCTACAACTGAGCCTCTCGGAGCCCCTCCTCCATACATACGCGGCCGACGCGACCCAAGTCGTTCGCATCCCCGAATACGCGAACCTCACGGTCCAAAATGATATTACCGCGGCGAAATGGAACGGTAAAACAGGTGGGATCGTCGCGTTCCTGGCAACTGGCGCCGTGACTCTTTCCGGCACTGGCCGGATCCACGCGGATGGCATGGGATTTCGCGGCGGTCTATACCAGCCGGACACAACAAACACCGTGAGTTGCAATGGTATCTCCGGTACTCCCCCTACCTATGCAAAAAAGGGAGAGGGAATCGACACCACCCGTTATGACTCAACCAACACATCGGGCTCAACCGCATGGGGGCGGGGCAACTTCGCCAATGGCGCGGGCGGTGGATTCTGTGTCGCCGCGAGTGGCGGTGGAACAGGAGGAGGTGGGGGAGGAAACGCGGGGCAAGGTGGCGCTGGGGGGCCCTCATTCAACGGAGGAATGGGAGGAATCCCTCTCATCTATTCCGCTCTCGAACGACTGACATTCGGTGGAGGCGGAGGCAGTGGCCACGCCAAGAGCCAGCAGTCAAGCGGGGTCAGTGGTGGCGCGGGTGGGGGACTCGTGTTCATTCGGGCAAACAGTTTGGCTGTTTCTTCCGATACCACCTCGAGCCCCATCAGTGCATCCGGGGTGGCTGGAGGCGATGGAGGTGCAGATGGAGGAGGGGGCGGCGGCGCGGGAGGCACGATTGTCCTGAGACTGGCGACCACATCAAGCTGCTCAGGCAAGAGCATCTCCGCGAATGGCGGCAACGGCGGAAACCGAAGCACCAGCGGCAATACTGTTGCAGGCGCAGGAGGAGGTGGTGGTGGTGGACGCATCCTCTACCAACTAGGCACTTCGTCTACTTGTACGAACGCCAACTTCCAGGTGTTCAAAGGAAACGCTACGACCAATGCAGGCGAGAATGGCTCCACTGCACTGCTTCCAGGCGGATTTCCAGGTCTGTCGTTGCCATCACCGTCACTAAACGACATCACTACTCCCACCAAGAATCGTCAGCCTGAAATAACCGGTACGGCCCAAGCCGATAGGCAGGTCGTCCTCTACTTGAACGAGGTGGAAATAGGGCGCACCTATGCCACATCGGGCGGAGTTTTCAATTACATCATCCCACAACGTCTGGGCGATGATTCCTATACCATCAAGGCGGCCATAGCCTATCAGGGTGTCTACAGTGCCAAAAGTTCTGGCAAAAACTTCACCGTTGACGCGACCCCACCACCAGTCCCCGTGATTGAGACGCTGGGCGGCAAGCCGGTGAGCCAGGGGATGCTCATTGGAACACCGGATCTGGTGTCAAGCAGTCTGTCAGTGAGCGGGTCGAAGGAGGAGAGAGCCAGCATCGCGGTGACACAACTATCCGGCGACTCAAAGTGCGAGCCTGCTTCACTTGGCGAGCCCGCATCTCATACACCAGAGGGAAAGTGGACAGCGAGTCTTTCACAGACGAGCCATGCTCAAGGAACGAATGTCCTATGCGTAACGGCCACGGACCAGGCGGGCAACTCGAGCAGCCCGGCACGCCTGAGCTTCACTCTGGATACGATTGCTCCAACCGCTCCATCCGACATAAAGATAGCCGAAAAAGCACCCAAGACAGACTCACCCATCGCGCTCGTCAATACGAAGTTGCCGTTGATCGCGGGCACCGCCGACCCCAACAATCTCGTGAGACTGACCCTGGAATGGACGGATGACTCAGCCAGCTTCTCAAAACAGTCCCTGGTTATAGAGACGACAGCAAAAGCCGATAGAAAGTGGAGCGTGGCTCCTCCTGCGCCCTTGAAGGAGTATACCGCCACGCCCAAAGGCCAGGTCGAGTACACCCTGACGGTGCAAGCGCTCGACGCCGCGGGAAACTCAGCCACATCAGCCCTCCAACCCAAGATTCGAGTTGACGTTACTCCCCCTCAGAAACCTTACGCATTGGCCTTGGGGGAAAACAGTTCCCCTGCACGTCAAACCAGGGATGGGATGTTTATCGGAACGAGCGATCTGGAGTCGTCAGGAGGCCTTCCGCTGATGGGGAAGATGGAGGGTGGGAGCAAGATCACGGTAAGGCAGCTCAGTGCATCTGGAGAATTACTCCAGGACGTGACAACCAACGATAACCACAGCAGCACAACGGACTGGAGTGTGGTTATTCCCCAGGAGTCTGAAGCCGTCGAACTCGCATACAAACTGGAAGTAACCGCCACGGACGCCACAGGCAACACGAGCGAAGCAACAACACTCAATTTCATATTGGATACCAAAGCACCAGCCGCGCCCTACGCCGTCAAGATTGGTGGAAAAGACGTCCAGGCCGGATGTGCGAGCGACACGGGACCTTTCGTCACGACACTTCAACCCTTGATCGAAGGTAGGGCAGAGGCCCGAAGTGAGATCTCGGTGACGCTGAATTCCGCCTCAGACCTCGTACCAAAAACATACACAAACGGCCTTTCGGGAGACGGCAATTGGGCTACCGGCCTCACGACGGATCTTCCGAGCCCTCCAACCACCCAGAAGTACTCCGTAACCATCACGGCGATGGATGAAGCGAAGAACGTCAGTGCGCCCGCCTCGCATTGCTTTATACTGGACGTAAAGAGTCCCGATCCGGTTGCGCTAAGTTCCATCGAGCTCGGCAAGAGAAACAAAAAACCTGAAAACCATGAACAAAGACTACTCGGAATTGACGATGTAGATACCGAAGAGGGGAATCAAGTCACCATCCGTATCCGTGGCGTAGCTGCACATGAAAGCAAAGTTCTCTTAAAGCTGATTCCGCGTGATCCAACCGAATCAGTCCAAGACGTCACCGTGTATGCCGACGCCTCGGATAAATGGACCGGTCAATGGACCCCCCTGGAAACAGGCGTCTACGGCGTGGAAATACGAGCAGAAGACAAGGCATCCAATAGAAGCGACCCCCTCACATTCTTCTTCGAATTGGATGTTACTCGTCCAACCATCAAAATTGGGGGTAAGCCAGACAACACCAAAACCCCCATACTATCCACACATGTATCCCTCGCCTTCTCTCCTTCAGAGCCCATTGAAAAATTCGACTGCAAGATCTTCCGAGGAGGCGAGGAGTACACTTCTCCTGAACTCACATGCACACAGCACTCGCTCACTGGAGAAGTAGATGGTGGCAGCTACAAATTGTCGATTACCGTCGAAGACAAAGCCGGAAACAACTCCACCTCAGCAGAGTGGGAGTGGATTGTCGACACAGAGCAGGCCACCGTGGTCGTCGAATCAGTCCCAGACACCAGAGAAACCAAGAAGAAAACAAACAAAAAAGAAATATCATTCAAGATAAAGCCACTAAAACCAGAATCCAAAGTCAACTGCCGCCTTCCAGAAGAAGAGAAATGGGAAGTCCCATGCAAATGCGACGAAGAAATACCAAATGACCTTCCTGAGGCGCCACCTAGCTGCATCAGAAAATATACAGCACCGAGGGAGGGGTCCTACACTTTCGAGGCGCACGCCCACATTGAGTCCCCAGAGAATTCTCCGCCAGGCCCTGCTGTAACTTGGCCTTGGACATTTGACAATACTGCTCCTGTAATCGCCGTGACGCAGCGCCCCCCCGATTGGGTAAAGGGAGGTTCGGGAGGAAACAAAAATGGCGCTGTGACGATCAAGTTCATCGCGGAGAATGAGGCTGATACGCCAACTTTCAAATATACGCTGACCAACCCAAATGGAAGCAAAGACAGCCTCCGAACAACAGACAAAACCACAATACAACTATCCTTCGAAGGAAAAGACGATGGCCTGTATAGCTTGTCAATCTATGCCACAGATGATGCGGGAAATACCGGCCAAGCAACTGACGATCCTGAGTCTGGCAACGATCTTGAAAAATGTTGTTCCTGGACAGTAGACAGAAAAATACCGCTCGCACCCTTGATCAATAGTCCCCAAGAAGGAGGGCACTACAAGACACTCTCATTGGAGGGGACGGCTCCCGGCGAGGCGGGAAGCACCATTTCGGTCTTTCTGGATGAAAACAACGAGCCAGTCGGAACGACAGCGGTCGAGGCAGAACCGAAAGGGGCGGAGAAGTGGCAACTCGTCATCCCGGCCAGCCGTGTAAAGGATGGTCCACACAGCGTCACGCTGCGGATCACGGACAGAGCATTGAACACAGACAGCACCTCTGTCTCCGCCCCCATCCACATCGAAATCGACAACCTGCCTCCCGAAGTGACGATCGATGAAGGGCCCCTCAAGAACTCGTCGAGCGTGTCCGCGACCTTCAAGTTCAGTGCGAATGAGGCGGTTTCCTTCCAATGCAAGCTGGATCTCAAGGACCCCACGGACTGTGAATCAGGCGTATCGTTCTCCGATCTGCCGGAAGGCCCGCATACGCTCATCCTCTACGCGATGGACCAGGCCGGCAACAAGACGGAACTGGGCTACAGCTGGAGCGTCTACCTGGGGCTCGATGCCCGTGCGGAAGGCAGTGGACTGAGCTGCGCCTCGGTTTCGGATGACACCGCCCTGCCCTGGCTGATGAGCTTGATCGGGTTGCTGCTCGGCCTGTCTCGGCGCCGCGAGACGGAGAAACACGGCCAGTCGAAGTAGCCGACGGGGGACCGGACCCGAAAACCGGTCCCCCGCGTCCTCGGTTCCTACGGCCTGGGCACTTGTTCTCCCGTCCGTCCATCACGGAGGATGATGAACTCCACCCGCCGGTTGTTCTCGCGGCCGTTGGCGGTGAGATTGGTGTCGACAGGCACATCGGGTCCATAGCCCTGTGCCTCGAGCCGCTCGGCGGCAACGCCCTTGTCGATGAGGTAGCGCCGGACGGCTTCCGCGCGCTGCCGCGACAACAACCGGTTCTGCTCCGCGAGGCCTTGATCGTCGGTGTGCGCGCCCACCTTCACCCTCGGAATCTCCGGGTGCTCGCGCAACACCTTCGCCACCCAATCCAGCACCAGGTACGAGCCCTGCTTGATGCGGACCTGCGACTTCTCGAAGGAGACCTTGTTGCTGAGCTCGAGCTTGTCGACCTTGATGCTCACCAGTGGCAACTCGTGGGTGGGGCAACCGAAATTGCTCGCCCCCCCTGGCTCGTTGACACAGGAATCCTCCCGATTGGGCACACCGTCCTTGTCCGAGTCCTCCTCTGGACAGCCCTGCCGCTCGGGCGGACCGGGCTCGTCCGGGCACATGTCTTCATCGTTGGGAATCTTGTCGTTGTCCCGATCCAGCACCGGACAACCCCCATTTTCCACGGGGCCAGGCCGCGTCGGACAGGAGTCCTCATCGTCCTCGACTTTGTCGCCATCCTGGTCTCTCACGGGGCAGCCATGATGCGAGACCGGGCCCGGCTGGGAGGGACACGCATCCAGTTCATCGTCGAGGCCATCGTTGTCCCTGTCGCTGCGCGGGCAACCCAACCGGTCTCCCCATTTCAACGGACACTTGTCATCGATGTTTCGCACCCCATCGCCATCGTTGTCATTGTTGGGGCACTCCTCCGGAGGCAGGGGCAGGGACAGGTCGCACCGGACGGAGCCCTCTTTCGGTCCACGGCGTGGCGTCACGTCTCCGAAGGAGCCGCCCGCGAGCAGCCGGAACAGCGGCGTTCCCGGCGCCTTGCCGATCCCCACCCCCGCCAGCGTGAAGACTTCCACCGAGGGATTCACGAGGTAGCGCACTCCCGGCAGCACCTCCATCGAGAAAGGCTGCGCCGACAGGGGCACCATGCCCCGGACGTTGAACTCCCATCGTGTCCGGCGACCCGTGGAGGCCACGGCCCCACCAATGCGCACTTCGTTGCCCAACTCGTCCCTGGCCTCCGCCGCCAACTCGGTGATCCGCCCGCCCGGACGAATCAGCAACCCCGCGTCCAACGCCACCCGAAGGGCCCCGAGGTGCCGGCCCACCATCAATCTCGGCATGAACCGGAGTCCCGCGTCCCGCGCATACGCGGCTTCACTGCCCACGTTCAGTCCCAGGTCGCCCTCCACCGCCACGTCGAATCCGCCCTGGTCATCCTGGGTGAACAATCCGAGACGAACCCCGACCGTGGGTGTTCCCAGCACCAGGGATTTCGGAGCATCCGGATTCGGAAGGGCGGGCCCTGGCAGCTGCAACATCACCACCGGCAATTGAAGTCCGACCTGCAACCAGTTGAGCGGCGCATAGGCGGCGGAGACGTGCAGGGTGCTCCGTCCGCGCACCGCCGCCGTGGGCGCGCCCCGCTCGAAAAAGACCAGCGGTTGGTGCGAATAGTGCCCCACGGCGGAAAGGCGGTACTGATGCGCCTCGAGCAATTCCCCCATGCCCACCACCAGGGACCCCTCCGCGCCGGGATTGAAGTCCAAGCGCTCCAGCTCGAAGGACTTGAACGGGGTCTGTTGCGCGAAGGCGGCCCCTCCTCGCAGCAACAGCGACAACACCAATGCGCCAGGCCAGAGCACCCTTCGTCCCATGGAGATCCCCCACTCCCGAGGTGGAGCTGAAATGCGATGAGGTGGGACTCTAACAGCGTCAAGCACCGACGTTGGAAGGCTCTTGATTGGACCCAGCTCCCGTTCCCCCCCACCGTGGACTTGCGACCTTCATGACACTCTGGCAGGTTTTAGGCCGTCCGTAGAACCAGTGGGGGGGAATCACCGCACGTGAGAAGAGGATTCGTGAAGGCACTGCCGAACACATGTTCCGCGGCGTGCGTCGCTGGCCGCGGTGGTCGCGAGCTCGTGCTCGGGCTTCTGTTGCTGAGCACCGCGGGCGCCTCGTGCACCAGACGCGTGGGTCCCGCCGTCTGTGAGACCCCACCGCCCTTTCAAGTCTCCTTGGATATTTCCGAGCAGGTGAATCCAGATAAGCGTGGCCGCTCCATGCCCACGGTGGTGCAGATCTTCCAGCTCAAGGACAGCTCGAAGTTGGAGCGGGCGGGCTTTCACGATCTCTGGAACCACCCCAAGGAGTTCCTGGGCGAGGATCTGCTCCAGTTGGCCGAGTTCACGGTCTCTCCCGGGCAGAAGGTCCAACGCTGGATTCAGCGGGATCCCAAGGCGCATTTCGTGCTGGCCATGGGGCTCTTCCGCCAGCCACTCGGCGATTCCTGGCGGACCGTCACGGCGCTCGCTCCCGTGCCCACGCTCTTCTGTATCGAGCGGACCACGGGAGCGCAGGACAACCCCAGGCCCGGTGACGTCCAACTGCGCTACCGGTTGCAAGGCTATCAGATCGATCTCGCGCAGCCGCGGGTCTCGCTCATGCCGTCCACCATTGAGGCCCTGTCCTTCTCCGAGGGGAGTACATGAAGAACGCTCAGCGCGTCGTCTGGTCGGAGGGGATGTTCATGAGTCCCCACCACATGCAACAACTCGACCTGTATCACGAGAACCTGCTGGACCTGCGGCTGGCGGCCTTGGAGCCCTATTCCTGGGGTGTTGTTTCGCTGGACCTGGACATGGAGGCGCTCCGCGCGGGCCGGGTGCAGCTGCGCCACTTCAGCGGTGTTCTTCCCGACGGATTGCCCCTCACCTTCCAGAGCGGAGATCCCGAGGCGCCTCCAGCCCGGCCCACCGAGGGCTTCTTTCCTCCCGCCCAGCACGTGCTGGATGTCTACCTGGGCGTGCCCCGCGAGCGAAGTGGCGTGGAGAGCTATGGAGGAAGTGAGCGCGTGGGGGGCAATCCCCGCTTCACTCCGACCAATCGGCCCGTCAACGATCTCACCTCGGCCACGTCGATCGTCCCAGTGGCCTTCGCGCAACGAAATGTGCGACTGCTCTTCGGATCCGAGCCCCGCGAGGACTACGACGCCATCAAGATCGCCGAGTTGTCGCGTGATCGCTCCGGCAGCCTGACGCTCGTCGAGAACTACATCCCGCCGGCCCTGCGCATCGACGCGTCCCCCTTCATCATGTCCGAGCTGCGCGACCTGCTGCGGCTCATCGTCGCCAAGCAACGACAACTCGCCTCGCGGCGTCGGCATCGGGACGCGTCCTCCCTCGAGTTCACCGCCTCGGACGTGACGCTCTTCCTGGAGCTCAACGCGCTCAACGGCGTCATTCCCCTGCTCCAGCATGCCATCGACTCGGGCAGCATGAGGCCACACGCGCTCTACCTGGCGCTCAGCCAGTGCGCGGGGCAGCTGTGTACATTCGTGGCGGACGCGGATCCCACCACGCTGCCGCCCTTCCAACTCATCCAGCTGCGCACGACCTTCGAGGAGCTCTTCCGCCGCCTGCAGTCGCTGCTGCGCTCCGTCGCCATCGAGCAGTGCCTCTCGGTGCGGATGCAACCCGGAGACGATCGGCTCTACCGCGGCAAGCTGGAGGATGATCGGCTCGAGCGCTGCGGCCAGTTCTTCCTCGCCGTGCGCAGCGAGTTGCCAGAGCGGGTGGTCGCCGAGCAGCTTCCCAAGCTCGCGAAGCTGGCCAGTTGGGGAGACATCCAGAATCTGGTGCAGGCCGCCTCGCCCGGCGTTCCCATCCAGGTCAACTACCGCCCGCCTCCCGAGGTTCCCATCCAACCCGGGAGCCTCTACTTCTCGCTGTTCATCACGGACGGCTATTGGAGGAACGCGATGAGGGATCGCACGCTCGCGCTCTATCTGCCCCATCCGTTCGACGCTTCCCAGACGACGGTGGAGTTGCTCGCCGTCCCCACTGCCTCTCGCTGAGGACGGACGCCATGCAACGAGTCACCGAAGCCACCAAGGACTGCTTCGACGCGGCGATCCGGATCCGCAACTCGGATGCCGCCACGGTCCCCCCCCCCGAAGTCCTGCACCACCGGTTGCGCGGTGTCGTGGACGAGATGTTGCGACGCGCGGCCGTGCTCGGCTTCAGCCACCAGGATGCCCAGGACATGGGTTACGCCCTGGTCGCCCTGCTCGACGAAGTCGTGCTCAGCCGACCCGAGCCGTACCGGTCCTTCTGGATGACGAACCTGCTGCAGTTGCAGTACTTCAACGAGAACGTGGCGGGTGACGGCTTCTTCCATCGCGTGCAGGGCATCCGGAAGGATCCCCACCGTGCCGAGGTGTTGCAGGTCTACTACCTGTGCATGCTCTTCGGTTTCCAGGGCCGCTACCGCATCCGTGGCGGGGAGTTGGAGTTGGTGACGCTCATCGATTCGATCCAGAAGGATCTCGAGCGGGCGAAGCCCTTCGACTTCGAGCTCCTGTCGCCCCACGCGGAACGCCCCACCGAATCGATTCTCGCGGGCAAGAACAAGCTGTCACCCATGGTCATCTCGTTGGGGGCACTGGTGCTCGCGCTGCTCGTCTATGGCGGCTTGACGTTCGGCCTCGACAGCACCATGGAAGCCGCCACGAACGAGATCAAGTACCACCTGGCCACGAGCAAGATCGTCAACGACGCGGGAGGGCCGCGATGATGCTCTGGGCCATCGTGGTCACGGCGCTGGCCGGACTGGCGTGGGGTGCCATCACCCAGCTGGGAACGCCCCCCATCCTGACGGGGCTCGTCACCCTGGGCGTGCTCCTGCTGTTCGCGAGCGTGAAATGGCTCGTGGGCAAGGTGCGGGCGCGCAGGGCGGCCCGGAAGCTCGAGGGCGCACTCGAGGCCCAGGCCGACGAGCAGCTCAAAACGGTGCGCCCAGATCTGCAACCGGAAATCAAGGCCATGCAGGCCGAGTTCGCCAAGGCCGTGGAGGCGCTCAAGACCTCGAAGCTGTCACGAGGCCGCAAGGATGCGCTGGCCATCCTGCCCTGGTACCTCATCGTGGGACCGTCCGGGGCGGGCAAGAGCACCGCGCTGCGCAACTCGGGACTGAAGTTTCCCTATCTCTCCTCCAAGGGAGGCGGCCTCCGGGGTGTGGGTGGCACACGCAATTGTGATTGGTGGCTCACCAACGAAGCGGTCCTGCTTGACACCGCGGGCCGCTACACGAGTGGCGAGGAGGACAGGCCCGAGTGGTTCGCCTTTCTCGACACTCTCTCGAAGTACCGTCCCAAGCGGCCCATCAACGGGCTCATCGTGGCGGTGAGCGTCAGTGAACTGATGGGGGTGGATCCCCAAGCCGCCGGAGAACTGGGCCAGAACATCCGCGAGCGCCTGGATGAAATCACGTCGCGCCTGCGCACGTTGGTGCCCGTCTACCTGATGCTCACCAAGTGCGATCTCATCCCGGGCTTCACGGAGATGTACTCGGATCTGACCCGCTCCGAACGAGGGCAGATCTGGGGCTTCACCGTGCCCATGGGCTCCCAGGCGGAGGCATCCACGGATCTGATGCTCGAGCGCTTCGATGAGTTGGTGACGGTGCTGGAGCAGCGCACCCTCAAGCGCCTGGGTCAGGAACGGCGCTTGGAAGCGCGTGAACTCATCTACCAGTTTTCCCAGCGCTTCGACTCGCTGCGCAAGAATCTGGCCGAGTTCGTCCAGCCGCTCTTCCTGGACAACGTCTACCAGGACACGCCGGTGATGCGTGGGCTGTATTTCACCAGCGGAACCCAGGAGCAGAAACCCACGGAGCGGCTGTCCGGCGCCTCCTCCCAACTCTTTGGGGAAGCACGACCACCCGAGCCCAGTGCGGATGGCCGCAGTTACTTCCTGTGGGACATCTTCACCAAGGTGATGTTCCAGGACCAGGAGATGGCCGTTCGCAGTTCCATGGAGGAGCAGCGCTACCGTCGGCGTCAACGGGTCGTCGCGGCCACCTACTTCACGGCGGCAGCCCTCCTGCTCCTCCTCCCCCTTGTCTCCTTCGTCCAGAACCGACGGCTGATTCGCGACGTGACCAAGGCCATCACGTCCGTGCAACTCGATGACCGCAATGATCTCACGCGCATCAAGGATTTGTCCCCCCTTCAGTGGCACCTGCAGGAACTCACCGGGCACAAGACCACGGGCAGACCCCTGTCGTTGAGCTTCGGGCTGTACCAGGGAGACAAGCTCTTCCCGATGGCACAGTTGTTCTACAACTCGGCCTTGCGCCGGGTGTTGCTTGGCAAGCAGTACGAGCGCATCGAGCAGAACCTCGAGTTGTTCACGCAGAACTTCGCGTTGTTCAAGAGGAACCAGAACTCTCCGAACTGGAAGCCCCAAAGCGAGGACTACGCGCGCCACTTCGAGTCGCTGAAGATGTACCTGCTCATCACCTGGCCACATGCGCCACGCGAGCCCGCCCTGGACGAGGTCCACCAGGAGTGGTTGGTCTCCCAGATGGTCCAACATTGGACCCATCTGAATGGCTCGGGAGGCGAGGTCGGCCTCCGGCAAGCCATCACGCGCCATGCGCGCACGTACATCCAGATGCTGGCGGCGGATCCGGAGAACCTCTCCTTTGGCCGCAATCCGCTGCTGGTCGCGCAGACCCGCCGTGCCCTCAATGACATTCCCATCGACAGCCTGGAAATGGAGCGAATCGTCGCCGAAGTGGGGCGCGAGTACCCGGACTTGACCCTGGGTGAGATGATCGGTGCCGTCCCGGCCATGCACGCCACCAAGAGAATTCCCGGTGCGTTCACGAAACCCGCTTGGGAGCAGGTCGTGCGTGCGCGCCTGGAGAATGCCTTCAAGGATCGGGAAGCCTGGGTCCTGGACAAGGATGCCCAGGAGGACGAGGAGGAGTATCGTCGGCGACTGAGCTCTCGCTACTACCAGCAGTACATCCAGGTGTGGAGAGAGTTCCTGATGTCCATCGTCGTCCGTCCGCCCACCAGCGTGGATCAGATGGAGTCCCTCCTGGAGAGTCTGACACGCGGAAAGCCCCCCGCCTTCGGCAGGTTGTTCCAAGCGCTTGCCTATAACGTGCAGCTGGAGTCGTCCTCCAAGGACAAGGGCGCGAACAAGAACGTGGTGAAGAAGGCCTACGATGAGCTTGTCTCTCCGACGGGTCCTATCAAGAAAGGCCCCACGCTCATCGCTGAGAACTCCACCACGGGCGCGCGCGTGTACGGACCTCATGAATTGGAGAAGGACTTCGCCGCGTTCATCCGGTTCGGCAATGTGAAGATGGCCGTAACCGACGAAGAGATGCAGACGGCCGTGGACTACTACCAGGACCGGCTCATCGAGGTGCAACTCGCCCTGCTTCGCATGAAGGAAAATTCCGCCTCGGCCACCGAGGACTTCCAGGCCAGGATCAAGGCATCGCAGAGCGCGGTGGCGATGCTCATCAAGAACAGCGAGAGCGATGGGCCCATCTTCGAGCAACTGCTGCTGCCCCCCTTCCAGAATCTGGCGAGCACCCTCTTCGACGATCAGGCCAAGCGTGTGAGCGAGGAATGGTGCGAGACCATCGTCAAGCCCCTCGCCCAGCTCATGGACAATCGTTATCCGTTCGTTCGTTCGTCGATGCTGGATGCGCCCCTGGGCGAGATCTCGAGATACATCCATCCCGTGGATGGCACCTTGCGCAAGTTCATGCAGCAGAAGCTGGGCACGGAGGTGCTCTCCTCGGGCCGCAAGTGGAGCTTCGCCAATACCAGTGCGAGCAGCCGCTACCGGGGTGAGTTGCTGACCTACCTGGAGAAGACAAGCGGGTTGGCGAATATCCTCTTCCCCGGAGACACTGCGGAACCCGTTGTCCGGTTCCAGGTCCGCATCCACGCGGGCACGTCACCAGACGCCACTCCTTCGGAAATCTCGTCCATCGGACTGACGATCGATGGCACCGACGAGATCTACCGTAACGGACCGGACAATATCTGGAAGCCCATGGTCTGGCCCGGGCTCGCCGGCAAGATGGGGGCACACATCCATGTAGAGAGCGCGTTTGGCGCCACCGCGGACATCGACGAGCCCGGCGAGTGGGGCCTGTTCCGGATGCTGGAGCGTGTAAAACAGGTCGAACTCAGCGCGGATGGGCGATTCTTCACCGCCACCTGGGAGATCGAGGACATGAATGGAGCCCTCGTGTCCGTCGACTTCCGTCCCGAGCGCACCACCAATCCGTTCTTCAGTCTGACGGGCAACAGTGCCAACCGGCTGCTGCAGCTCTTCCGGGATCCCGGGCTGTTTCCCCCTCGCTGGCTCGCGAGCAAGGGCACGGGCTGTGAAAAAGAGGCGGTCTTGAGCACGGACGGGGCGTATCGATGATGCAGTCGCCGCACATCGGTGTGCTGGGCAAGACTCCGCGCCACGCGGAGTTCATCCGGCATAACGCGTCCTCATCCCTGTCGAGGTACCTGCTGCGATGGCTGGAGGAAGGCACCCTCCGGATTCATGGGGCCCGGAGTGCGCTGCCTACGTCCTGTGCGAGCTTCGTCTTCACCGCGCCAGGTGAGAGCTCGGTGTTGGTGGGCGTCCTCGCGCCGAGCATGGACAGCGTGGGACGCTCCTTTCCGTTGACGATCTTCCAGGAGATGCCCGCCTCGGCGGTGGCCGACCGCTACGCGCTCCTGCCGGAGAGCTTCCAACCCTTCCTCCGGGCCAGCGCTGCCCTTCTGGACGAGGTGTCCACGCTCGATGTGCCTCAATTGACCGAGCGCGCGGCACGATTGACCTCCGTGCGGCCTGGAGACTTCCGCCTGGCCGAGCGGCTGCGCCAGGCCTTGCTGTCCGAGCAGCACTGTGCGGACCTGCTCCAGCACATCGGCGCGGAGCGCGCCATGGAGGGCCGATACTATGCGCTGCACACCTTCCTCACCGCCTGTGAGGGAGAGCGTCACCGCGAGCAGAGCCTGGCGAGCGTGATGCTGGACTGCCCCTTCCCCGTACACCTGGGCCCCGTGGCGTGGTTGGAGCTCGCCACACGGCTTCTGGGCTGGTCTCTCCTGCCACCCTCTTTTTTCTGGTCCGAGAGGGAGCCCTCGCGACTGCTGCTGTGCCTGGGCGCGGCGCCACCCAGTCTCCTGCTCCATCTGGCGCAACCCGCGCGCACGGGCAACCACCTCTGGCCGCTGCGTACCGAACGGCCCGCCGCCATGGCCCATGCGCGCCAGGCATTGTCTCCCGCCCAGCGGCGGGTCATCGACTCCTCCACCAGCACGCTCGAACAGCTCCTGAGCGCCCTCACGACCCGAGGACGTCCATCATGACGCCTCCCATTGAAGCCCTTCGGGAACGTGCCCGCACCTGGCTGGAGCCCATCTCCGCCGAGGCGCCCTGCGGAGCAGCCTCCAAACACCATCCCGCCTACGAGGCCATCTCCGCCGAGGTCGCCAAGCTCGAGTCCCCCACGGGTGATGCCGTGCGCTGGGACGAGGTCGTCCGGAGGGCCGGGGAGCTGCTGCGCGACACCTCCAAGGATCTGTGGCTGGCGTCCTACTTCGCCTACGGGTTGTATGCGACCGAGGGGCTGCCCGGCGCCATCACCGGGGCCACCCTGCTGGCGGAGCTGACCGAACGCTACTGGCCGGATATTTTTCCGGAAGCCACGCGCCTGCGCGCCCGAGGGCTTGCGCTGTCCTGGTTCGTCGAGCGCATGGGCTGGGCGCTCTCCTCCCAGGCCGGTGGTACCTCGCTTGAGCTGGTGGAGGCGCTGTCCTCCGCCATGACACGGCTCGCGGAGGTGAGCCGCGCGCGTCTCGCCACCCAGGGGCCCGCCCTCGGACCCCTCCTCACGAGCATCGAGCGACTGCGCGCGAGCCTTCCCAGCGGTCAACTACCAAACACTGCTCCGCCAGCGCCGCCGCCCCCCCCGTCCTCCTCGCCTCCCGAGCCCCTCGTACCGGTGGAGCATGCGCCCGCCCCAAGCGCCGCCCCCCCGTCCCCTCCCATCACGACGCTCCTCGCCGCCCAGTTGCCTTCCCTTCCCGCGGCGGAGCTGCCCCGCGCGGAGGCCGCCACGGACTTCCTGCGCAATATCGGCGCGTCCCTGGTGAGCGCCGCCGGAGTCTTGCGCCATGCCAACCCGGCCGACCCTGTCGCCTATCGCCTGCTGCGCACGGGGCTGTGGCTGCACATCTCCCAGCCTCCCCCCAACAGCTCCAACGGAAGGACATCCCTTCCACCACTTCCCGCGACGCTGCGCACGAAGCTGGAGGCATTGACGGCTCATTCCCGTTGGGCGGAGTTACTGGATGAAGCCGAATCAGCCCAGGTTCAGTATCGGTTTTCCCTGGATCTCCAGCGTTTCAGTTTCAATGCGTTGTCCTCTCTCGGCGCCACCCATTCCGCCGCGAGAGAGACATTGCTATTGGAATTAAGCAGTCTGCTCAAACGCATGCCCGCGGTGATGGACCTCATCGCCTCGGATGGCACCCGCCTGACAGACCCCGCCACGAAGGAGTGGCTCGACCGCGAAGTGCTCGTGAAGCCCGCTCCGGAGCCACGGCGCATCACGGTGCCTCCACTCCCGCGCGAGTTCGAGGCGTCTGTTTCGAGCTCATCCTCGGAGTGTGAGTCCGAAACCCTCGAGCAGATCCAAGGCCACGTGGCCACCGCCACGACCGCACGCGGACGATTCGTGGCGAGGCTGCGGCTCGCGCGCGTGTGCGTCCAGTCGGGACATCTCTCCATCGCCCGGGCCCTCTACGAGTCGCTCGATGCGGAGTGCACGGCGCACGCCCTGGATACATGGGAACCCGCGCTCGCCGCCGCATGTCTCGAGGGTTTCCTGACTTGCGGTCGCGCGGAAAAAGATTCACCAAACGCACTGGTAGTAGATTTTTGGATCCGTTATCGTCGCCTCGTCCAGCTCGATCCCGCTGCCGCCTTGCGAGTACAACCCTGACATCACGGCAGCCTTCTTGGATGCGTTCTACCTGGCGACGAGCCCACGCAGCACCCATCACGCAAGGAGATAACCTCAGATGAGCAAAGAGAGTTCCGTCGCCCCTGCCGAGCGCGTCAACATCGTCTACAAGCCCGCCACGGGAAACATGATGGAGCAGGTCGAGCTCCCCATGAAGATGCTGATGATGGGTGACTTCACCGGCAGGCAGGACGATCGTCCGCTGGAGGAGCGCGCCCCCATCAACGTGGACAAGACGAACTTCAACGAGGTCATGGCGCAGCAGGATCTCAAGGTGAGCGTCTCCGTCGCGGACAAGCTGTCCAATGAGCAGGGCGCCAGTCTCTCAATGGATTTGCAGTTCAAGACCCTGACGGACTTCGCTCCCGAGAGCATCGTCAATCAGGTGCCGGAGCTGCGCAAACTGCTCGAGCTGCGCAGCGCCCTCACCGCCCTCAAGGGACCCCTGGGCAACGTCCCGGCCTTCCGCAAGAAGCTCCAGGCGATGCTCGCCGACGACGAGGGCCGCAAGCGCCTCATCGACGAACTGGGCCTGAAGACCGACGACGGTAACGCTGACCCGACCAAGTAGCCCCAGCCGCGAGATCGAGAACCATGAGCACCGAGATCATTTCCCAGAAGTCCGCGATCCCCGCAGCGGCCATCGCGTCTCCCTCCCTGCTCGACGAGATCCTCTCCGAGGCGAAGATCAAGCCCAAGGACGAGGGCTACGACATCGCCCGTCGGGGCGTGGAGGCCTTCATCTCCGAGATGCTGTCGCCCCAGCGCTCCCAGGAGCGGGTGGACAAGGCCCTGGTGGACGCGATGATCTCGGAGATCGACCGGCGCCTGTCCGCCCAGGTCAATGAGATCATGCATCACCCCGAGGTCCAGTCGCTGGAGTCCTCGTGGCGCTCGCTGAAGTTCCTCGTGGACCGGGTGGACTTCCGCGAGAACATCCGCGTGGAGATGCTCAACGCCTCCAAGGAGGACCTGCTCAAGGACTTCGAGGACTCGCCCGAGGTGGTGAAGTCCGGGCTGTATCGGATTGCCTACTCCAACGAGTATGGCGTGTTCGGTGGAAAGCCCTACGGCCTGTTGTTGGGCAACTACGACTTCGGTCCGGGACCCCAGGACATCGACCTGCTGCGCAAGTGCGCCTCCGTGGCGGCCATGGCGCATGCGCCGTTCATCGCCAATGCCAGTCCGGAGATGTTCGGGGAGCAGAGCTTCCTCAACCTGCCCAACCTCAAGGATCTCAAGTCCCAGTTCGAGGGGCCCCAGTACGCCCGGTGGCACTCGTTCCGCGAGAGCGAGGATGCGCGCTATGTGGGCTTGTGCATGCCGCGCTTCCTGCTGCGCCTGCCCTACGGCGAGAAGACGATTCCCGTGAAGGCCTTCAACTTCACCGAGGACGTCATCGGCCATCACGATCGCTACCTGTGGGGTCATGCCTCCACGGCATTCGCCACGCGGGTGGCGGACTCGTTCGCCCGCTACCGCTGGAGCCCGAACATCGTGGGGCCCCAGTCCGGTGGCGCGGTGGAGATGATGCCGTTGCACCAGTACGAGGCCATGGGAGAGATCCAGACCAAGGTCCCCACCGAGGTGCTGCTCACCGAGCGGCGCGAATACGAGCTGAGCGAGGAGGGCTTTATCGGGCTGGTATTCCGCAAGGACGCGGACAACGCGGCCTTCTTCTCGGCCAATTCGGCGCAGAAGCCCCGGTTCTTCGGCAGCACGCCCGAGGGCAAGGCCGCGGAGACCAACTACCGGCTCGGCACGCAGCTGCCCTACATGTTCATCATGACGCGTCTGGCACACTACGTGAAAGTGCTCCAGCGCGAGCAGATCGGCAGCTGGAAGGAGCGCTCGGATCTGGAACGCGAGCTCAACCAGTGGATGAGCCAGTACATCGCCGACATGGACGACCCGGCGCCCGCGGTGCGCTCGCGCCGCCCGCTGCGCGCCGCGCGCGTGTCGGTGGAGGATGTGGAGGGACAGCCGGGCTGGTACCGCTGCAACCTCCAGGTGCGCCCGCACTTCAAGTACATGGGCGCGGCCTTCACGCTGTCCCTGGTGGGCAAGTTGGACAAGGAGTGAGCCCGTCACATCCGTGATCCGTGGTCTCTCACGGGCTCCATGCAACCCGGGCTCCCTCAAGGCGCCCGGCCTTCCGCGCCCCAAACGGCGCAATCACGAGGTGTCTCATGGCTGAATCAGTACACCTGTACCTGAAGGCGAATGGAACGGACATCAAGGGCGAGAGCACGCAGACGAGCCTGGGCCGCCAGGACTCCATCGAGTGCATCGCGTTCTCGCACGAGGTCATCACCGCGCGTGAGGCCGGCTCCGGGCTCGCCACGGGCCGTCGTCAGTACCCGCCCATCACCATCACCAAGCGCATCGACAAGTCGTCGCCGCTGATGATGAAGGCCCTGTGCGAGAACCAGGTCATCGAGGGCACCTTCAAGTTCTTCCGCCCCAACCCGACGGGGGATGGCACCACCGAGCAGTTCTATTCCATCGCCATCAAGAAGGGCCGCATCAACAGCATCAAGCAGCACGTGCCGGACAGCTTCGTGCCGACCAGCACCAACCTGCCGCCCATGGAGGACGTCACCTTCGTGTTCCACACGATCGACTGGACGATCACCAACGGCGGTATCACGCATACCGACACCTGGGACACCCAGCGCTAGTGCACCGTGATTCCGGAGCGTCCGGACTGAATCCTGGACGCTCCGGAGCCGTGCCCCCCCACCATGGCCGAACGAGGACTCCTGACACGTCTGGCGGCCAGCAATCAGGGCTCGCTCGCGCCCCAGGCCAACACGCTGGGCGCCATCGCCGAACATCTCCGGGCCCTGCTCAACACCCGAAAGGGAGAGGCCGCCGCCGCTCCCAACTTCGGGATCATGGACTTCAACGACATCATCCATCTCTTCCCCGCGGCCATTCCGCGGATGCAGCAATCCATCCGCACCGCCATCCAGGAGTTCGAGCCGCGGCTGAGGAACGTCGTCGTTCAGCACATGCCGGACGAGAAGGAGCCCACCGTGCTGCGGTTCGACATCGTCGCGCAGCTCAACCTCAAGGAGGCTCGAGGCACCGTGCGCTTCCATACCGAGATGCATCCCGGCGGCCGCGTGAACCTTTGGTGAAGGGGCGAAGATGTTCAGCAAGTACTACCTGAGCGAACTCAGTTATCTCCGGGAGATGGGACGGGCGTTTGGCCTGGCCAACCCGAGCGTCGCCGGCCTGCTGGTGGAGCGCGGCGCGGATCCGGACGTGGAGCGGCTGTTGGAGGGCTTCGCCTTCCTCACCGCGCGCATCCGCGAGCGGGTGGAAGACGATGTCCCCGAGATGGTACAGGGACTGTCCGAGCTTCTGCTGCCTCACTACCTGCGCCCAGTCCCCGCCTGCTCCATCGTGGAGTTCACTCCCCAGATTCGCGCCTTGCGCGGCCGGTCCCGGATCGCGGCGGGCGCCGAAGTGGCCTCGCAGGCACTCGACGGCACCTCCTGCGTCTTCCGCACCACCAGTGACGTGGACCTGCTTCCGCTCACCCTGCAGGATGCCCTGCTGGACCGCTCGTCCGTATCATCCCCGGTGCTGCGGCTGTTCTTCCAGACGACGGCCCAGGGGCGCGAGGAGTTGCAGCGGCCTCAGGGCCTGCGCCTCTTCATTCACGGGGAATTGTCCTCGAGCACGCGCATCCTGCTGTGGCTGCTGCGCTACTGTCGCCAGGTGCGGGTACGCGGCGCTTCTGGTGGAGACGGTGTGGTGCTCCAGCCGCAGTGCATCCGGCCCGTGGGCTTCGATCGTGATTTCTCGCTGCTGCCCTGGCCTCGGGCTTTGGAGGGCTACCGTCTGCTCCAGGAGTACTTCACCCTTCCGGAGAAATTCCTCTTCTTCGAGGTCCGGAATCTGGAGGCGGCCGCCTCGGTCATGGACGAGCGCTTTGAAATCGCCTTCCACCTGGAGCGCCCTCCCCCCCTGGATGCACGCATCACCCGGGAGATGTTCCGCCTCCACTGCGTTCCGGTCATCAACCTCTTCCGAGCACCCGCGGCGCCCCTCTTCCACCATGCCCTGAGCCGCGAGCAGCTGGTTCGGGCCGCGGAGTTCCATCCCCAGCACGCGGAGGTGTACGCCTTGGACGCGGTGACGGGACTGACAGCGGGGCGTACCGAGCGCCGCACCTACCGGCCCTTCCATGAGTTCGAGCACACGGTGGGCGAAGACGCCGAGCCCGCCTTCTACCGCCTGCGGCGGATCCACTCCCCCGTCGATGATGGAATCGACACCTACCTCACCTTGGAGACTCCCCGGGACGTGGCGCCGTCCCTCGACACCGAGGAGGTGCTCTCCATCGATCTCACCTGTACCAACCGCTCGTTGCCAGCGCGGTTGCAGGTGGGGGACATCTGCCTGCCCACGTCGGCGTCGCCGACCAACGCGAAGTTCAAGAACATCTCCCCGGTGAGCCGGCCGGCACGCGCGCCCCTGGGAACGGAGCTGCATTGGCGATTGCTCTCGCATCTGGCCATCAACCAGCACTCCATCGCGGATGCCGCCGCGCTCCGCCGCCTGCTCGACCTCTATAACTTCCAGGCATTGGCGGACAACCTCGCGGCCCGCGCCAGCCGTCTGCGCATCAACGCCATCCGCACCGTGGAGCTCCGACCGCTCACCCGGTTCCTCGAGGGCTCTCCCCTGCGGGGCAACCGGACGCTGGTGGACCTCGACGAGACGAACTTCATGGGTGTGGGGGATGCCTTCCTGTTCGGATGCATCCTCGATGAGCTGCTGGCCTCCCACGTCACCCTCAACTCCTTCAACGAGCTGGCCATCCGGCTCCAGCCCTCGCAGACCGAGTTCTCATGGCTCCCGAGGAACGGCTCCCAGAAGCTCTTGTAGAGGCGGCCCGCGAGCTGGCCGAGCAAGCGCCCCGCCTGGGCTTCTTCCAGCTCGTGGCCTATCTGGAGCGCCTGACGGCGTCCGGGGCGGCGCGCGTCGGGAGCGTGGGCCCGGTGAACGAGGAGATGATTCGATTCCGGCATGATCCGTCCCTGGGCTTCTCGCCGGGAGACATCGGCTCGGTGACGCTGCGGCACGTTCCCGTGCGCGCGGAGGATCCCTTCTCGCGGCGTCCCCTGTTCGAGGTGGTGAGCCACTTCCTCGGGCTCACGGGCTCGGTGAGTCCGATGCCGATGTACATCGCCGAGGAGGTCGCCCAGGAGGATCCGGATCACGCCGTCCGCCGGGAGTTCCTGGATCTCTTCCATCACCGGCTGCTCTCCCTGCTCTATCGCATCGAGTCCAAGTATCGGGTCAGCAGCGAGTCCAATACGGATAACAACGACCAGTGGTCTCGACGGTTGCTGGCGCTCGCGGGCTTCGACACGTACGAGGGAGACAGGACGAGCAAGCTGCCCACCCGGAGGCTCTTGCGCATCGTTCCCTTGCTGGCTTCCCGTGCACGCACCGCCGAGAAATTGGAGGCGGCCTTGGAGGACGTGTTGGGCGAAGAGCTGGAGGGGGCGCGGGTGCGGGTGGAGCAGTTCGTGGGCCGATGGGTGGACATCGATGCCCGGCTGCAGCTCGGCCGCGGCAACCATATTCTCGGGAAGAATACCGTGCTGGGCGGCAAGGCCTACGATCGGACGGGGAAGATCAAGATCCACATCGAGCCCCTACCCACCACCGTGTACCGGCGGATGCTGCCCGGAGGAGACCTGCTGCCCCAAGCGCGAGAGGTAGTGCGGCTCTTCCTGAAGGATCCCATTGAGTACGAGTTCGAACTGGGACTGACGGAAGGTGTCACCCAGACGTTCACTCTCTCGAGCACGCAGTCGGCGCAGTTGGGGCGGGACACGTGGTTGGGGAAGGGCCGGCAGGCGCGTCTCTCGATTCCGGGCATGTGAAGCAAGACTCTGAGGGCGTCGGCAACCGACGGCGTTGGCGCTCTCCGATAGACCTCGTGCCGTCCCCCGTTGGAGGGTGCCGCCATCCGAGTTGAACCGAAAGCCCTCGTCCGCCGTCTCACGCCCACGGCCACTCGAACGCTGGAGGCCGCGGTCGCGCGCGCCAGCAGCGGGCGTTTCTATGAAATCGTGGTCGAGCACATGCTCGCGCAGATGCTCGAGCCAGAGGACTCGGACGTCGCCCACCTGCTGCGGCACTTCCAGGTGGACCGCCGCCGCCTGACCACCAGCGTGGAGCGAGCCATCCAGGGACTGCGCTCCGGCAATGCCGGACGGCCCGTCTTCTCCGAATCGCTCTTCCAGTGGTTCGAGGACGCCTGGTTGATGGCCTCTGTCGAGCAGGGGGCAACGCGCCTGCGCTCCGGGGCGCTCTTCGCCCAGTTCCTGGTTCGCCGCAGCCGCTACACCGCCGAACTCTTCCCGGAGCTGGAAGGCATCTCCCGCGACGAGCTGATGGCCGTCCTGGACACCGTGCTGAGGCCCTCGTCCGAGACGTTGGAGGTGACGCCTGATCCCGCCCCGGGTACGACCCCCGAGGCACCCACCGGTGGCGCGGTTAGCGGCGAGGCGCTCCGCCGTTTCGCCACATCCTTCACCGGCCGGGTTCGCGAGGGAAAGATCGATCCCATCTTCGGCCGCCATCGGGAGATCCGCCAGATGGTGGACATCCTCTCGCGGCGCCGGAAGAACAACCCTATCCTGGTCGGCGAGCCAGGCGTGGGCAAGACGGCGTTGGTGGAGGGTCTCGCCTGGGCCATCGTGAAGGGCGATGTGCCCGAAGCGCTGAAGAACGTGGAGTTGCTGGGGCTCGACCTCGGCCTGTTGCAGGCCGGCGCGGGGGTGCGAGGCGAGTTCGAGAACCGTCTCAAGTCCGTCATTGGCGAGGTGAAAGCATCCCCCACCCCCATCATCCTTTTCATCGATGAGGCTCATACACTCATCGGCTCAGGAGCCGGGGCTGGCGGGAGTGACGGAGCCAACTTGCTCAAGCCCGCGCTAGCGCGAGGCGAACTGCGCACCATCGCCGCCACCACGTGGGGTGAGTACAAGAAGTACTTCGAGAAGGACGCTGCCCTCGAGCGACGCTTCCAGCCCGTCAAGGTGGACGAGCCGAGCGTCGAGGAGGCCGAGTTGATGCTTCGAGGCTTGCGGTCCACCTACGAGGCGGCGCACGGCATCACCATCCGTGACGAGGCCGTCTCCGCCGCGGTGAGACTCTCCAGCCGGTACATCTCGGGCCGCCAGCTTCCGGACAAGGCGGTGGACCTGCTCGACACGGCGGCCGCACGCGTGAAGATCGAGCTGTCCACGAAACCGGATGGACTGATGGCGCTCGAGCAGGAAATCTCCTCCCTGGAGCGTGAGCGCGAGACCCGGCGGAGAGATCTCTCCGAGGGCCACCCAGGGGACATCGAGGCGGTGGCGAAGCTGGAGGAGAAGCTAGCCGTCGTGCGTGACCAGCTCGCCTCGTTGCAGGCACGATGGGAGATGGAGCGTACCGCGGTGAGCGAGCTGATGGCCGCGCGCAAGGCGTTGCTCTCCGCGCATTCCGAGGTGGACCCAGCACCCCTGAAAGCCGCGGTGGACGAGGCATCGGCGAAGCTGACCAGGACTCGCGGTGAGGACCCCTTGGTCCACGCGGACGTGGACGCGGACATCGTGGCACGCGTGGTGGCGAGCTGGACTGGCATCCCCGTGGGAAGGATGCGGAGCGACTTGCTCACCACGGTGTTGAGCCTCGAGACACGACTGACCGAGCGCGTACGTGGCCAGGAGCCGACCCTGCGCAAGGTAGCGGAGATCATCCGCATCTCCCAGGCGGGCATCCGCAATCCGGACGCTCCTATTGGTGTGATGCTCTTCGTGGGCCCCAGCGGAGTAGGCAAGACGGAGACGGCGCTGGCGCTGGCCGACACGCTCTACGGTGGAGAGCGCTTCATGACCACACTCAACATGAGCGAGTTCCAGGAGAAGCACACCGTCTCACGGCTCATCGGCTCGCCTCCCGGCTACGTGGGCTACGGTGAGGGCGGTTTGCTGACGGAAGCCGTGCGGCAGCGGCCCTATTCGGTGGTACTGCTGGACGAGTGCGAGAAGGCCGACCTGGAGGTGATGAACCTCTTCTACCAGGTATTCGACAAAGGCGTGCTCAATGACAGCGAGGGCCGTGCCGTCGACTTCCGTAACACCATCATCATCCTCACCAGCAATCTGGGCTCGGATATTCTCATGCGGATGCACGAGTCAGGAGCGACGCCCACCGCCGAGGACATGATCGCCAAGGTGCGCCCCGCGCTGAGCAAACACTTCAAGCCGGCGCTGCTGGCGCGCATGACCATCATCCCCTACGCTCCCGTGGGCACCCACATCATGCGGGAGATCGTCGCGATGAAGCTCGACAAAGTGGTGGGACGTCTGCGCGCGGCCCACGGAGTGGAGACAACTCTGGCTCCCGAGCTGCTCGACGAGCTGGCGCGCCGCTGTACCGAGGCGGAGACAGGTGCGCGCAACGCGGAGCACATCCTGCAAGGCTCGCTGATGCCTGCCCTCTCCCGGGAGCTGCTCCAGCGCTTGGCTGGCGGCCTGCTCCCTCGCCAATTGAACGTCTCCCTCTCCGCCGAGGGGGGTTGGGATATTTGCTTCGCCGAGGCATAGGTACTGGCCCCAGGAAGACCCGTGGACACATTGAAACAAAGACTCCTGGCCGCAACACTCGCGCTGTCCTCACTTGCGGGCTGTGCCACCGTTCCAAGGCTCCAGCTGTGCGAGGCGGAGGTCACCCCTCGCAAACGCTCCTTTCCCACGCCGGAGACGTGGTTCGCCCTGCTGCTCCATGGCTTCGACGAGAAGCAGGGTGTGGCGCCTCGTCCTTCCGTGGACTGCTCGGGAGCTCCCGTGGCCTGGGAAGAGCCCGCGGCGGATGAGTGCGTAGAGGCGGGTCCCCAGCCCATGCCGTTGCCGCCCAAGGAGCGGCTGACCGAAGAGGATCTGGTGTTGGAGACGATCCAGGCCAACCAGAGACTGGCGTGGATCATCACCCGGCGCTTCAGCAATGGTGAGGGACTCGGCCCCGTCGCCATGGTGGAGACGACGAAGAGGGGGTTCACGGTCAGGGCCCTGGGCTCCCTGCGGGGCATGACTCAGAACGCCCGGCTGCGAATGGAGCACGTGGGCAACACGGACTTGCTGGTAGCCGAAGGGGATGCATGCACCCAGCAGGAACCCGTGGTCTGCCGGAGAGCCGCTCGCATCCTTCCACTCCGCGGCGGGCGCTTCTTCTCGGAGGCGGTGTCCGGCGCGGACAGGACTTGCCTGGGCGCCGCCTGGTTCCCGCTTAGCCAGGAACAAGTGCTCGAGCTCCCCAACGGCTGGCGCCGCAAGTTCGAGTTGACGTCGACGCTCACCTTCGGGGCTGATGCCATCACCATCCAGGAACAGGTGGCGGTGAGCGACTCGGATCCCAAGCAACCGTCGATTCCCGAGCGGCTCTTCCGCCGCGCCCAGAACGAGCGGAAGCTGAAGGTGGAAGATAATGTGCTGGAGGGCACCGTACCCTCTCTCTGGATACGCATGGTGGGGCAACAACTGGCTGCTGGCGCCAAACCCCTGCCCGACAAGCCCACCGTGTCCCAGGACGAGAAGGCGACGGGCTACGTGAAGAAGCCCGACGCACTTCTCAAGAGCGATAAGGTGACAGCTCAGGACCAACCCTGAGCTCGCGCCCGCTCAACCCGCAGTGAGGCCCTTGCGAAGAGCTTGGACAGAGGGAACAGGAGCGGCCGGGTCGATAGACACCTGGCCTGTATCCCCATCCAAGAATGCCGCCATGGTCCGCCCCCTGGAGAACCGCACCCGTGCGATACGCCGGAGGCTGTCGCGCCCGTTGGGCTCCCGACCAATGAGACGCAGCGCATGCGCCACCGCGTTCATCGCGTCCTCCAGTGCCCGTCGCCCGGGCTCGGTATCCAGCTCAACCCAGTCTACCTCGAAGCGCAACGGCTTGCCGCCGAGTTGCGCCTCACCGGGCCAGAATTGCTCGGTGAGTCCCTTGGACAGCGTCTCCGAATACTGCAACAAGTCATCCCGTCCGAGCGTGGCTCGGACCAGGAAAGGCACTTGGTTGAGGAGCGCCGGAGAGTCGACCGACACGGCGATGACGGAGGAGAACTCCACATACGTCACCGAGTCGCCACGCGACAGCAGCCCCTCCTTCGTGCTCGCCAGGAGAATCGCCTCCCGAGGGAGATAGTCCAGAAGCATGCCCGACAGACGGATTCCCTGGGCCAGGTGCAAGGTGAGAGTGAAGGTCGGCACCTCTTCCCCCGCGCGCCCACGAGCCACCTGGGCGGCAAGCACATCCAGCATCTTCTCCACACGCCGTGCAACCAGCCGCTGAACACCCTCCATGCCGTTCTCCTGAGATCAAAAGCCTAAACTTGCCCGAAGCAGCGAGCCTTATCATATAGCTAGCGGGGACATCCTGGCGTGGCTACTCGCCTGCCTGATAGCCCTCTACCTTCGCAATCGTGAAGAACTCGAACTCTGTTTCCAGCTGACAGCTGGACGACTGGAGTCGCAGCTGCCTTCTGTTCGCATCCAGTGGAACAATGGAAAGGTTGACCTCGTTCTGTGTCGACCACCCCGAGACCTTGAGCCCATTCAGACCATAGAAGTGCAGCTCAATCATGACGCGATTGAATTGCTGCCGAGCCCAGCGTGCTGGGATAACCTCTGGAAACTCGGTCGGATGGAAGTGAAGACGCAAGGCCGGGCCATCCTCCATGAGGCTCAATACAGACAACCGAGTGCGCTGCAGGGGAGGGACGCTCTTGTAGATGGAGCTGATCGCCTGGGGGTTCTGTGCAAGCTGATGCCACATGATGGTTCATCTCCTATTTTTCGAAAGGATAATGCGCGGCCGTGCCTGGTACTTTTCCATTCCGGGTGTCGATCGCGGGCCTGACATTCAAGTGGGGACCTTGGTCGCCGACACCTCCCGGTTCTCCGAACTGGTGTCCACTGCTGTGATCCTGGATGACGATCTCTTTCCCGTCAGCGCGCTTGTAGTGATACTCGCGCGTCATGATAGGCTTTCCATTTTTATCCTTGATGGTTCTGCCAAATTTATCCATCATTGGAACTTCAGTGTCCACGCGCTCAGGCTGCTGGCGCTTGGGGATCCCTGCGTCTCGCTTTGCTTTTTTGAATGCCCCCGTCCGACCTGGAGGCTGCTCGTTGACCACGGGAGCTTTTTTCAAACTGACGGGCTTGCCCGGCCTGCTGCCTCCCTGTAAGAGCTTGATTGCCGCGCCCTTGAAGATCGTGCTCATGGCTAGTCCTCAAGGGTGATATTGTTGCCGAAAAGCTGGACCTTTCCGGATTTCTCAATCTGCATTGCCAGCTTGCCGTTCACGACGAGGATGAACTTGTCCGCCTTCAACGCGAAAGACTTGGCAAGTACCGCTGCGACATCCTCGGCTTCCGCGTAGGACTGTCCGGAAATCTCCTCATTGAGGTCCTTACCTGTGGTCAAGGATGCCTGCTCCTTGACCTGGGACTGGAAGTTGCCCCCAACTTTTATCTCCTTGTCCCCGGCAATGATTTCTTGGCGGCTCTCGTCGATGTGTTCCTTGAGAGTACCACCTACCTCTATGGAGTTGAGACCTCCGACCGCCTCGTTCATGTCGAGTTCGACGCTGACGTCATACATGGCGCCAATGGTGAGCGCCTTGGCCGCCCCTACTACATCCAAGGCCGCCTGAGCGATGGAGACATCGCGACATTGGGCGACACTGATGGACTGGTTGCCCTCCACCGTTTCGTCGTGGCTGCCAGCGGTCGCGGTGGCGCGATTGCCTCGCACCTGGAGCGTCTGGTTAGCATCTATCAGGCTGCTATCATCGAGCATCACATCGAGGCGTTGGTTGCCCTCCACCGTGATAGCGCGGTCCTTTTTCACCAGTAGGTCTTCATACCCTCGGACCTGTTGACCTTTGTCGTTCTCCGTGACGAGTTCCTCGTCTTTCTGCCCATGGACGAAGATTTCCTCCTCCCCGGCCAAGTCTTCGATGCGGAACTCGTTGAAGCCATTACTGCCCAGGCTGGAGGCACTTTTCAGGGTGGACTTGGTCTTCTCGTCCGGCAAGGCGTAGGGTGTCGAATTGACTCCGTTGTACACCGTGCCAGCAATCAGTGGCCGATCCGGGTTTCCCTCCAGGAAGCGCACCACCACCTCCTGCCCGATTCGCGGCAGGTACAGCGCTCCCCACGCGGTTCCACCCCATGCCTGGCCTACGCGAACCCAGCACGAGGCCTTGTCGTCCCGCTTCCCCTCCCGATCCCAGTGGAACTGAACCTTGATCCGACCGTGCTCATCGGTGTGGAGCTCCTCTCCCGAGGGCCCCACCACCGTCGCCGTTTGAATCCCAGCCAATCTTGGCACGTCCGTCGTCCGAGGCGGACGGAAGGGCACGCGAGCCGGCATGCACTTGAATCGGCACTGGTATAGGCCGCCCAAAGCCTCGTGGCCGCCCGGCATTTCCGGCTGCCAGCCGGAGTGCACGACCTCCACCACCGAGTACTCGCCAGCATGACGGCCATCGTCCTCGACTTGGAAGCGGAAGCCAGGAGTAAGGCTCGGTGCCACGCCCTCCCCCACCAGGGAGCGCGCGGCCTGCACCGCCTCCTCAAGACGCACCTTCGCAGTGGCCCTACCCACCGCGGGCGCTACGTACTCACCCGGGTAGTCGTACACCTCCAATGAACTCTGCCCCTCCCCGCTCGTCGCCTTGCCCGACATATCCAGCGTGGGCTTCTCGAAGTCGTAGTCCTTGAGGTGCACCGCTCCGGACCTCAACCGATGCACGCGCTCCAACGCATGAAGGTACTCCCCTTCCTCCACCCGTTCATCCTTCTCTCGTACGGGCAGCGCCAAACCGCCCGGCAAGGCCTCGTGCACGTTGGGCGCGTCCCCTACCACCAGTTCATGTCCCTCTTCCGTGTGCGCAAAGAAGTAGAAGAGGCCCTCCCACTCCATCAGTCGGCTGAGAAAGGCGAAGTCTGTCTCTCGGTACTGTGTGCAGTATTCGCGCGGCTCGTAGCTGCGGCTCAAGCGCAGTTCCACTTTCAGTCCCGCCTCTCCCAGCACGGCCTTGAGGATGTCGGGTACGGTCTTCCCCTGGAAGATGCGGCTGCGCCTCACCAGCGTGAGCCGCCAAAGCCTGGGCACGATCCATGCCCGATAGCGCCAGCGCCCTCCTTGAGGGCCCAGCATCTCCACCCGGCACACCATGCCGTGCACCTGCCTCGTGCGCCCCCCGCGCACTTCCACGGTCAGCAGCGCATCGACCCCTATCAGCGACTCAGTATCCAGGGGGTCCTCGCCTGTAGGATGGAAGTCCACCCGAAACTCGTACAGGCGACTCAATCCCTCCATCCCGTCGAGGCGATCGACGGCGAGCGACTCCACACCGAATGAGCCTGCCTGAAACGTGAAGGCGGTCCCTTGGGTCTGCGTCATGCCCCCCCCCATTCTCCAAGAACACTGCGAGGCCAGTGCTCCGAAATTCGTGAACCCTGGAGATTACTCCTACGGGCTCCTCGGTTGAACACCCTTTCGTCACGAAAACACAAGCTGGAGCAACATCGGCCCATTTGATCGGCACTCCATTGCGCGAAGGTGTCCAGGCGTGCTTTGAAGCCAGCTGAACCCATGAAACGAGGGGGGACTTCGTGATCGCGAGTGCCGCACTTTTGGCCAACCAGGCCGAATTCGAGTTCCAGGTCGGATCACATGCGGCGGGAGAGCTCGCTGTCGTGGGCTTCGAGGCCAACGAGTTCCTTTCCCAGCCCTACTCCGTCGAGGTGACCCTGGCGGCTCCGCCAGACATGGAAGTAGATGACAAGGCCCTGCTGGGCCAGAGCGCTCTCCTGACGGTGCAGCTCGGAGACGGAACAGCACGCTTCTTCCAAGGCATCGTGGCACGCATCTCCCGGTGGGATGCTGGCCGGGCTCCCGAACAGCAGCGCCACCGTATCACGGTGGTCCCTCGTCTGTGGACGCTCCGGCATACCCGCCGCAGCCGCATCTTCCAGGAGATGACCGTTCCGGACATCGTCCACAAGGTGCTCGGCGAGGCCATGGTGGAGCATAAGCTGTCGCTCAACGGCTCCTACCGTCCCCGCAATTACTGCGTGCAGTACCGCGAGTCGGACCTGGAGTTCGTGCATCGGCTTCTCGAGGAAGAGGGCATCCTCTACTACTTCGAGCACACCGAGGACGCTCACCTGATGGTGCTCAGCGACGCATCCCTGACCTGTCCGGCGATGGCCGGAGATGCCCGCCTCGTCTTCCGTGAGCGGAGCAAGATGGTGGCGAGGAGCGAAGCCGTGCATGCATTCTCCTCGCAAGTGCAGGTGCAGCCCGGCGCGGTGGCACTGCGAGACTTCAACTTCGTGCAGCCCGGGCAGGATCTCACCGTCACCACCCAGGCCGACGAGGGTGAGGCGGCCCTCGAGATCTACGACTATCCCGCCCGATACGAGGACCCTGGCGCGGGCAAGGTGCTCGCCAAGGTGCGCCTGGAGGAACTGCGCGCGCGCGTGGAGCAACTGGAGGGAGCCAGCAACTGCCGGCGCCTGTGCACGGGCCATACCTTCGAACTGGACGAGCATCCAGTGGGAGCGCTCAACCGAGGATACCTCGTGCGCTCCATCAGGCACGTGGGCCGCCAGCCCGAGGTCCTCACCTTCGAGCAGGCGCAGCCCGACGAGAAGCAGGCCTATCACAACGAATTCACCTGTCTGCCCGCACGGGTGCCCTTCCGCCCTCCCCAGGACACCCACCGCCCCTTCATCGCGGGCGCCCAAACTGCCATGGTCGTGGGGCCCCCAGGCGAGGAGATCCACACAGATGAACACGGTCGGATCAAGGTCCAGTTCCACTGGGATCGTGAGGGCAAGGGGGATGACAAGAGTTCCTGCTGGATCCGCGTGAGCCAGGCCTGGGCTGGACCAGGCTGGGGCGCCCTCTACCTGCCGCGCATCGGTCAGGAAGTGGTGGTGGAGTTCCTCGAGGGGGATCCCGACCGCCCCATCGTCACCGGGAGCGTCTACAACGGCCAGAACCCGCCTCCCATCGAACTGCCCGGAGACAAGACCCAGAGCACACTGCGCTCCAGTTCCAGCCCAGGAGGCAACGGCTACAACGAGCTGCGCATCGAGGATGCCGCGGGCGAGGAGCAGATCTACCTTCACGCACAGAAGGACTTCCAGATCGTCGTGGAGAACGACAAGGCACAGGAGGTCCGCGGCAACGAGACGCTGCTGGTGAAGAAGGACCGCAGCCGAACCATCGAGGGTTCCCAATCCCTGGAGGTGAAGAAGAACGACGACTCCGTGATTGGCGGTAACCAGAGCTTGGAGGTGGTGAAGGATCGCTCGACAACGGTGACGGGCAATCATACCGAGTCCGTGGTGGGGGATCAGTCCATCGAGGTAGAGGGAAACCAGAGCGTGTCGGTGTCACTGGCCTCGGTGGAGACGGTGGGTCTGGGAAAAATGCTCACCGTGGGCGGGGCCTATGCCGTCACGGTGGGTGGAGCGCTCAACCAACTGGTGGGAGGTCTCAAGTCCGAGCAGGTGGGCGGCGCCAAGGTGGAGATGGTGGGGGCAAAGAAGTCCGAGACCGTCAAGGGCTCGCGGACCCTTCAGGTAGGAGGAGACATGTCAGAGCAGGTCGACAAATCCCGTACCCTCAAGGTGGGAAAGGACCTGCTGTTGAGCGTGGGAGGCAAGCTCAACCACGCCGTCAAGGATTCCTACACGCTCTCAGCCAAGGAACTGTCGCTGGTCGCCCAAGAACAGTTCACCCTCAAGGTCGGATCCGCCACCCTGCAGGTGAAGAAGAATGGAGACGTGGTCATCAAAGGCGCGAAAATTGAACTCACCGCTAGCGGGGATGTGATCATCAAGGGCTCGAAGATTTCGGATAATTAGGACTCCCCTGGGATCGCGAGAAGAAGGCGGGGCTTGAGAGTTTGAAACAGGCTTATGGCGGTCCTGGCTAATACACTGGCGCCCTCTCCCGACGACCGCATCTTTCCTTTCCAGGTGGGCACGTATACGTCATGGGACATCCCTCTGTTGAGAATGAGACTCCTTTTGCCTTCGACACCATGGGCCTCTCGGACGAAGACGGACGTCCAGCGCTCCTGCTCGTTGTGAAGGCCACCTACTCCTTTGGTGACACCGGGTTACGGCTTGCTGAGGCGCAGGTGCCAGTGAACTGGCATGGCACGCCCTGGGGAAAGCCAGGTGAGTCCAGCTACAAATACGAAATGGAGAGTGCTCTTTTCAAGCCAGCGACGGACGTGGCCCTTGTCGGCCATGCGTACTCGCAGCAGAAGGGTGCTACCGAGACGGTGGTCGCGCTCCAGGTGGGACCGCTGAAGAAGGCCGTTCGAGTGATCGGCGAGCGCACATGGTTCAAGAGTCTGGGCCACGTGGCCGCGACGAAACCATTGCCCTTCGACAAGCTGCCCCTCACCTGGGAGCGCGCCTTTGGCGGCTGGGACCGGACGGACGCGGCACAGCCCTCCTTCGAGCCGAGCAATCCCGTGGGCACGGGCTTCCGCGCCAGTCCGCGCCACTTCGAGGAAGGACTGAGATTGCCCAACCTGGAGGACCCTACAACGCCACTGCGCGAATTCGGTGAGAGGGTGATACCTGTGAATTTTGGCTTCACCTCGCCAGACTGGCGGCCACGAGCGAAGTACGCGGGCACCTATGACGAGGCATGGAACAAGGTGCGCAAACCGCTATTGCCCAGGGACTTCGACCGGCGCTTCTTCAATGCCGCCGCGCCGGGCCTCGTCGTCCCTGGCTATCTTCGGGGCAACGAGCCTGTCATCATCGCGGGTGCCTCACCGAAGGGTCGGCTTGCATTCCAACTCCCTGGGCAGGCCGTTCCAACTGTCACTGTGGAGTTGGTGGGTGCCAAGGACACGAAGCCCGAGATGCGTCTGGACACCGTCATCCTCGATACCGACGCAGAGCAGGTTCTGATGCTGTGGCGTGGGCACGTGGTGCTGAGCGATGGTGTCCACGACGTGCTAGGACTGCGTGTCACCGCCGAGGGTGTATCTCGGCCCAAGAGAAACCCTTGAGCAGGCGTGCGGAACATCCTGCTTTCTTCGACTGACCCATCGCGTCGCCATGCACAGGACAGGACGTCTGCTCCGGTGGGTGCGCGCACCGCATGGCCTTAGTACGTTAATCTCCTTCTCGGAGGTGGTCCCCATGCCCGTCAATATCGGTGTCGACAAAATGTCCGTCGTGACAAAGGACAGTGGTGGTGTCACTACTGCATTCCCAGACGTGTGCAAAACCCCCAGCCCTGCCGGGCTCGTCCCCATTCCCTACCCCAACGTGGCCCAGTCCTCGGACACGGACAAGGGAACCAAGAAGGTGTCCGTGGGAGGCAACCCGGTGTGCGTGCAAGACTCGAATTTCAAAATCAGCACCGGCAACGAGGCAGGTACCGCCGGTGGCGTGGCATCCAGCAAAACGAAGGGCAAGGCCGAGTTCGTCAACTTCTCCTTCGACGTGAAGTTCGAGGGGAAGAACGTGGCGCGCGCTTTAGATTTGATGTTCCATAACGGCAAGAACACGCCCCCCTTTCCAGTCATGCAGGGCCCTGTCATCGCCATGGGCGGAAGTCCTGGAAAGCCCAAGTGCCTCATCTGCGAAAAGGACATCTAGGCAAGTTGCCTGGAACTCGTTGACGACCTTCATGGATGCATACCACAGCACCGGCGCGTCCTCCGCGCCGCATGACGCTTCCCCTCGAATAGACGTGGCGCGGGACTTCCTCGCGGATGCCGCCTTCTTCTGGGCGCAGCGCGAGCAGGGGCTGAGCGCTCCCAACTATACCCTCCAGGAACTCCTGGAAGGCCCCGAGCAACGGCTGCTCGCCTGCCTCGACGCATTGGTGCTGGGCGGACCGAGAGTCACCCGGGAGTTGCTGCGGCCCGCCCTCGCTTCGGAGGAATTGGAGACGGTGGCCTGTGCATCCTCCGTCTTTCTCATGCAGGGCGGAGCGGACGGACTCGATGCCGTGCTCACTACCCTCTGTGCCGACATGGAGTCGGCGAGCCAGGGGGCCGCACGAGCCCTGGAACTCACCCGCCGCGCGGAAGCGGTGTCTCGACTGCTCACACTCCTGGATGACGCCCCCACCGCCCTCCAAGCCCGGGTGCTCGACATCCTCACTCAGTGGGAGGTAGACCCCACCCGAGCCCTCGATGGGCTCCTCGCCGCAGGCGATGCACCGCTGGCCTGCGCGGTGCTGCGCGCCGCCCGCCGCTTCCCCGCGCGGCTGCGGGCCGTCTCACTCGATCGCGCATTGAACTCGGACGAGCCGGAGGTGCGCAACGCTGCGCTGGAGACAGCCTTCGTGCTGGGACACCCCAGCGCCTGGAACATCTGCATCGACGCCGTCCGCCGCCAGGGACCAGGATGGGGCGGGCCCGCGGCGCTGCTCGCGATGGGAGGTGACCTCTACGACATGGACCTCCTCCTCCAGGCGCTGCCAGAACCGGCGCTGCGGCAAGACGCGCTCTGGGCCTTGGGGCTAAGCGGACGCGTTGCCGCCGTGGGGCCGCTGCTTGAGGCCATGCGGGACAAGACCGTCGCGCCCTTGGCCGCGGAGGCGTTCTGCGCCATCACCGGCCTGGCCCTCACCGGTGACCTCGCGGTACCCCGCGAGCCCTGGACGCCAGATAGTCCCGAGGAAGATGAGCCCGCGCCGCTTGGACCAGAGGCCGAGCTTCCACGACCCCAGCCCCAGCGGGTGGAGCGCTGGTGGAAGGAAGTCCAGGGGAACTTCCTACACCAGGGGCGCTATCTCGCCGGGAAGCCCTTCGGGGCCGAGCCGCTGCTCGAAGCCCTCACCGCCGGACCCATGCGCAGGCATGCGGCGCTGGCGCTGGAACTGGCCGTGCGCACCCAGAGTGCCTGGCGGCTTTCCACCAGCGATTGGGCGCTGCGGCAATGGAAAGCGCTGCAGACCATGCGGCCCGCAGTGCGTGGACGGCTCTCCCTGAGTTCCTTCCGCGCGCAGCCGCGCACCCTCGCCGTTCCGGAGGCATTGCCCGTAAGGAACGAGCCACTCTTCCCGCCGGTGTTGCGCCAGCGCCCTCCACCTCCGGGCGCGCTCGCGGTGACGGGACTGGGGTTGGTGTCGTCTCTAGGAGATGGTGTGGTGGGAAGCTGCGCGGCCGCACGGGTGGGCGTGGCCCGACCGAGGGCACTGGAGGGCACTTCGGTCATGGATGAGGACTCGGGCGAGGAATTGCCGGTGACAGGACATGCCATTCCCCATCTCACCCAAGGATTCAGCGGCGTGGGGCGACTGGTGCGGCTAGGCTTGGCGGCCCTGGCGGACCTCGTCCACCACACCAGGATGGCCGCCGGACCGCGCACCGGATTCTTCCTCAACCTGCCAAGCGGCTTCCTCCTCGCCGCCGCGGAGCGCCATGCGCGCGAGGCCGTGAAGCAAGAGGAGGCTGCATCCGGGCAGGATGAGAATTCCGGGGAAGAGGAAGTCTCCGAGGCGGAGCCCCTGCTCGCGGAGGTGCTGCGGGAGCGGTACTCGCGGACATTGCTGCCGCGGCTGCTCACGCAGGCTGCCTTACCGGGTGGAGTCGTGCAGAAGGCGCTCTTTTTTGGAGACTCCCCTGGCTTCGTCACGGCCCTGCGCGCGGCGGAGCACGCATTGAGGTCTGGCGTGGTGGAGCGATGCATCGTGGGCGGCATCGACAGCCTCGTCGAGCCAGAGTTGCTGGAGGCGATGGAAGAGCTTCGGTTGTTGAAGACGCCGAACCGACCAGTGGGATTGATGCCAGGGGAGTGCGCGGCATTCGTGCTGGTGGAGAAGACGGACGCGGCGGCCCGCCGGGGCGCGCCTGTCCACGCGTACATCGACGCGATGGCTTCCGCCTCCGAGCCAGTCCACATGTTCTCCGGCCACCCCCACCTGGGGGTCGCGTTGACGTCGGTACTCGCCGAGGTGCTCGGGAACCTGGAGGACCGGGGGCGGGAGACGGGACTCGTCTTCGCGGACCTGGACGGCACGGTGCAGCGGGCTCAGGACTGGGGCTACGCCCAGGTGCGGCTGGAGAGATTCCCCTTGAGGGACTTGCCCACATGGTATCCCGTGGACGCGTGGGGTGGCGTGGGCGCGGCAACGGGCGCCCTAGTGGAGTGTCCGACAAGTTTTTCAACATAGTCGAGACCAGGGGGCTGGTTGGGAGGAGGATGAGACTGGGTAAGTTGGGTGGATGAGGAGACGACCGCCGCACCTCCTCCACCTCTCGCCTGGGGAAGTGGCCTACCTCAAGACGCTGGTGGAGGACGGACGTACCGAGCAGCGCGTCGCGCGCCGAGCGCGCGTCCTGCTGGCCATGACTGACCCGGACACCGTCGTGTCGGAGTTGGCCGACAGGCTTGAGCTGGAGCGCACCACCATTTGGCACTTGTGCCGTCGCTACGAAGCGTACGGTGTCGATGTCGTGCTGGATGCGCCCCGCTCCGGCCGTCCGCGGGAGCTTTCCCCCCCTGCAACGAGTAGAGGTGGAACAGTTGGCGTGTTGTGAGCCGGCGGGCGTGGGCTTGCAGATGATGCACTGGTCCACCCGGAGCCTGGCCCTGGTGGCACGCCGACGGGGTATTGCCCCGACCCTCTCCCACTCCACGGTGGCGCTCATCCTGCGCGAGGCTGACTTGCAGCCTCACCGCACGCGTTACTGGAAGACACCCACCCTGGACGACACCTTCCGTCACAAAGCGGCCCAGGTGCTGTGGTGCTACGAGCAGGCGCGGCAGCTGGCCCAGAGGAACGAAGTGGTGGTGTGCGTGGACGAGAAGCCCAACATCCAGGTGCTGCACGGTGAGCAGCCCGTGCGGCCCATGCAACCCGGCCTCATCGAACGCCGGGAGTTCGAGTACGTGCGGCGTGGCACGGTGAACCTCCTGGTCAAGCTCGTGGTGCACTCCGGCCGCATGCGCAGCTGGCACCTGGAGAGAAACAACGGGGAGTGCTTGCGCGCCGTACTGCCGCGGCTACTTGGGGACCATCGCGACGCCAGGCGCATCCACCTCATCTGGGACAACGCCCCCAGTCACACCGCCGGGCAGACGCACGACTTCCTCCGCACTCACTACCCGCACGTCCGGGTGCTTTTCACTCCAGCCCACGCCTCCTGGCTCAACCAGGCGGAGTTGCTGCTACGCGCCTTCGCCGAGCGCTACCTGCGACGCGGGGACTGGGCCAGCCGTGACGAGTTCGTCGAGCACCTCGACGCCAGCTGGCCCGAGTACAACCGCTTCTACGCCCACCCCTTCACCTGGTCCTGGACTCGCGCCAAGATGCACTCGTGGGTGGACCGCCACCTGTCCTGACTATGTTGAAAAACTTGTCGGACACTCCACTAGCCGTCAGCATGGCGGCGCGGAGTTTCGCGCGGGGCCATGTCCCAACCTCTGGAATCCTGGCGTGGCTCTGGGGGTGGGCAGGGGAGAGGGCGGCGCTCCATGTGCGGGCCCCCACGGCCCGATGACACGAGGCGTCAGCGCCGGGCCAGACCCGGCATCATCCGGTATTCGGGCTGAGTGTGCAGACCGCGGTCCTCAGCCAGCCGGAGCAGGGCCAGTCCCTCGATGAAGACGTGGCTCTCGGTGAGAAAGCGCTCGGGATGGAGGGCTGGGCCCGCGTTCCGGAACTCCGCAGCGCGCTCGACAAGCAGATCCTCCAGGGCGGCATCGAACGCGTCCTGGTCCCGGTTGAAGAGCGCCGCACACACGGCGAGCCGAGGGGAGCCACTGTCGCCGGAGCATTGCTGGAAGGCCGCGATCGCCCGCTCCTCGCCAGGGGAAGGGTGCTTCGTCTCCGCGAGCAGGTGCTCATGAAGGAAGTCAGCGTAGCGGAAGTCGTCCTCGAACTCCTCGTCCGCTACCCAGTGGCGTGGGGAATGCCTAGCGATATCGCGGGCGAGGCCAACATCCCCGGCGGAGAGCGCGTCGAACAGGGGCTCCACCCGACCGGCGCAGCGGAACCAGCTCGGAGCCTCCGTGTCCAGACTGGAGGACAGCATCTCCCGGCGAGCCATCGCGGACAGGCGCAAATCGTGACGGAACGCTGGGACATCGGCCTCCGCCAGCAGCACGCTAATGGCGGCAATGCGGCGGTAGGTGGAGAACCGGGTCCACAGTTCCTCGCGCTGAGGGGGCATCAGGGGTTGGCGTAAACCCTCCTCAAGCTGCTCGATCACAGCGAGCGCGTTCTCGCGAATAATGACCATCTGGAGCATGGATTGTCGCCTGTTCTCCACTGGGCGCAGCGCGCTCAGGTGCCAGCCCGCTCGCGAAATTCGCTACCGTAGTCTTCCAACTCTTGAAAGATCATCCCGGTGCAGTCTTCGTCCACGATGGTCTGCCCCAAATCTTCCCGGATGAGGATAAGCCGGGAGCGCTCCGCCAATCGGAAGATCTTCGCGTTTTTGGGAATCTTCTCTTCCTGGAGCACCAAGCGCCGAAAATGCTGCACTTGATCCTTGATGATCCTGCCCATCGTGAAGTCGGACTTCTTCACATCCATGCAAGCCACGGTGCCCAGCACGTTGGCGATGAAGTAGGGCGCGTCCAGCACCTTCTTGCGCGGCGTGCGCAGACGCACCGGTAGGAATTCGATGGTTCCTTGTGGCGTTTCCTTCTCCAGGAGACCCTTGAGCCGCGCGGACACCACGAGCAGGGCGAAGGTATTGGGTATGCTGTCCGTCAGCTTGCTGCCCCGCTCTTTAGACAGGTCGAAGATGAGTCCCTCTGGAAACCAATCCTTGCAGGGAACTCCCTCATTCAGCAGGTAGCCCTTTCCATCCAGTTCCTCCTTACGATGCGAGTCGAGCCACGCAAAAGATTCGTCTTCATCATCATTCACCCACGGGTAGTATCCCACCGAATCAGACTCCTCTGTTTAGGACTTCTTGCTTTTCGCGAGGCCCCACTTTTCAATACGCCGCTTCTTATAGCTTTCCGGCTCTCCATCCAGACGTTTTCTAAACCTCGCTCGACGAACGTCAAATTCACTAACATTGATGGGACCGGACAAAACCAGCATATTCCAGTATTTCTTTTGGAGATCCATCAACTGTTCCTTAAGATCCTCGGGCGGATTCCATTCCTCGTGCTTTCTGTCCTTATCCATGGCCTTGCCCAGTGCCCCCCTAATGCCACTCATGTCTTCAATCACTGCCACGGTATACTTTGGATGACTTCCGTTGTGATATGGCAGGCGGTGAAACTCCACATCGCGCGCTTTCGAGGGAAGAAAAATAATATTCTCTCCATTATTGACATCGTATTCCACCCTCCCAAGCAACTGAAGTTCGTTTTCGTTGAAGTACTTCCCGGAGAATGCCTCAACCGGAAGCAGGTGGCGCCCCTGGTTTGAGTATGGGGATTGTCCGATTTGAAAGTTTTTGCCAAACGTGAAGGTGTAGCGATATGCGTGGAGCTTACTGCCCTTCTTTACCCACTTGTCTTTGGCATCTGTACCGCGGGCCTGGAGCACGCCCTGGATGACATCGAGATCCGCGTAGACGAGCTTCCGGGCGTAATTGCCCGAGATGTGCTTGTAACCATGGGTCCGGTATTCTCTGGATCCAGAGCGAGTGAGCCGTGATCTCTGAGAACTCGTGTTGGGGATACAGTTTCCCATGCGTGCCTCCAGGGGGGATTTAATTCAGCTCGATTTTACCACCGCGGATGAGCTGGAGTCCCGAGGCGCGGCTCTCCACCCGAACGCCTCGCAAAAGGATGGTGCCATCCCTGCGCAGCGTAATGCTCGCCTCGCCCACTCGAAGGACGAGCTCCCGCTGCGCCCCCAGCACCAAGCGTTCCTCCAACACGGAATTTTTCGCCCCGTCCATCGTAGCGGGCGCTGCTTCCGCGGGGGCGGGTGTCTTGGAATCCTGGGGCCGGGCCGCCTCGTCCAGGAGCTGCTCCAGTAGAGAGGGCATGTCGGAGGCCTGCGCCATGGCGACGAGCAGGGGCCGCGCAGGGTCGCCATCCTCGAAGAGCAGCACGACCTGTCGCTGCTCTCCCACCGCCCCGCGGAGCCGTGCCATGTCGAGCGCCACGAAGTTCTGGGCCGGAACCGGCCCGGGGCATCCCTCGAACTGAACCAGGGGCTGGCCATCCAGACTCACACCAACGAGCCGACCGACACGCGCCCCGAGGATAGGCCGCGACAACACAGAGTGAGCGACCTTGTCAGGCGTGCTGGCATCGTCAGGCGACGGCATGGGTAACCTCCACGACATGGTGGGATCCATTGCCTCAACAGACGGGCTGAATGGCGAGCCCGCACCGCTAGTGAGGACGCAATGCCGCAGAATGAGATGAGGGGGGCGCCTGTCCCATGTGGCCGTGGCAGGCCCATTGCATGGCCTGGACACCGACTGATTCCGAGGAGGAGGCAGCGCCGCTCGAACCCGAGGCCACGCTCACTATCCCCCTCCTCAAGAGGTGGAGCGCTGGTAACTCAGAGCCCCGACGTCTTGGTGAGGATTTCCTTCATCACCTCCGAGGTGCCCCCCCCGATGGTAAGGAGACGAAGGTCTCGCCAAGCTCGAGCGATGTGCGTCTCCTCGATGTAGCCCATGCCTCCGAAGAATTGCTGCACGTCGTAGGCGACCTTCTGCGCCAGGTCCGTGGAGAAGAGCTTCGCCATGGAGATCTCCCGCACCGCGTTCTGCTTCGCGTCGAAGATCGCCACCGCGTGGTAGGTGAGCCGCTTGGCCGCCTCGATGGACGCCATGTGCTCCACCAGCTTGTGACGCCAGACCTGGAAGCCCAGCAGGGGCTTTCCAAACGCCTTGCGCTCGCGGCCGTATTCGATCGCGTCCTCAATCATGCGTTCCATGGCGCTCACCGCGCAGATGGCACTCACCAAGCGCTCGCCCTGGAAGTTCGTCATGATGTGGTAGAAGCCCTGGTTCTCCTGCCCAAGCACGTAGCGTTTCGGGATGCGGCAGTCCTCGAAATAGAGGATGGCCGTGTCCGAGGACAGGTTGCCCACCTTGTCGAGCTTCTTGGACACCCCGAAGCCCTTCACATCCGTGGGAAAGGTCACCAGCGAGATGCCCCCGTGGCCCGGCCCGCCCGTACGTACTCCCAACGTGATGAAGTCCGCCCTCGTGCCGTTGGTGATCCACATCTTCGAGCCGTTGATGACGTAGTCGTCTCCGTCCACGCGCGCCGTCGTCTGCATGTTCGCCACGTCCGAGCCCTGACCGGGTTCGCTCACTCCCAGCGCGGCGATCTTCTCGCCCGCAAGCGCTGGCGCGAGAAACTCCCGCTTCTGCTCGTCCGTGCCAATCTCATTGATGATCGGCGTGGCCATCTGGCTTTGCACCAGCAAGGCCATGTTCACGCCCGCGTTGCGGCTGCGTGACAACTCCTCGGTGAAGGCCGTCACGTACCAGTAGTCCAGGCCACTGCCGCCGTACTCCGGCGAATGGTTGATGCCCAGGAAGCCCAGCTCGCCGCACTTGCGGAACAGCTCCCTCGGGAAGATGCCCGCCCGATCCCACTCCAGCGCGTGCGGCGTCATCTCCTTCTCCACGAACGCGCGCACCGTCTTGCGGAACGCTTCATGCTCCTCGGTGAATGGATTCGACAGGCTCATGGTGGCTCCTTGGGGTAGGGACTCGGCGCGGGCGATAGTACACCCATGGTCGCCGCTCCTCTCGTGCTGCTCGCGCTCCTGGCCGCTCCTCCGCCCGCCCGTCCATCCTCCGGGGACCTCCTGCGGAACTGGTGCCGCGAGGGTGCCACCGATCCCCAAAATCCCTGGGCCCTCGCCCACGGGCTGGCCTTCGAGGGCCGTGCCTTCCGCGCCCGCGATGGGCGCCTCGCCGCGGATGTCATCGTCTCGGACTTCCTCCAGCGCGACCCCCTCCACTTCGAGCCCTTCACCTCCGACGACACTCCCGTGGAGCCCCACCCCTACCTGATGGTGAAAACGCTGCTCCTCGCGGGTTTCTCGCCGTCCCACGTATTCCGGACCCCCGACGGGCCCGTGTCCCTCCAAGCACTCGTGAACGGCCTCCCGCGCGACTTCCGTGCATCCTCGGCCCTCTCATCCCAGGGCGCCTGGACGCTCGATGCCCTCTCCCACTCCCTGCCCCACGGCGCCACATTCACCTCTGGCACCAGAGAGTCCGTCCGCCTCGACGCGGTGATGGATGAAGCGCTCGCCCTGCTGGAGCGTGAACAGGCGGACCTCCTGGCCGGCATGAAGGCGGCTCTGCCCCAGGTGCCCAAACGCAAGCAGGGCCTCTATGCCCATCCCTGTGGCGGACTGCATCTGGTGCAGGCCGTGCTCACCCATGCGCGCCATCCCGCCGTGCGCGCCGCCTGGGGCGCCCGGCTCGACACCCAGGTGGACCTGCTCTTCTACCGGCTGGGCTCCGAGTCGCGGCAGTACGACGCCGCCTTGGCCGCCACGCCGCCCACGCAGCGTCTCCCCGTGCTCGTGCAGATGGTGAAGTTCTATGGGCACTGGCTCGAAACGCTCGGCCGCTATCGCGATGAGACGGGCTGGAAGCCTACCCCCGCTCAACTCCAGGCCGTGGAGCACGCGGGCGCGCTGCTCGATGGCGCGGTGCGCCGACTCGATGCGTCAGGTGCCTGGCGGACCCGCGAGGCCCTGAAGGCCTCTAAGGATCCGCTCTTCCTCGATCTTATTGGCGACACGTGTCACGCGGCGCGCGGCTGGCGTGATTGGAGAAACCACCTGGGAGGTTGATACAAGGGCACGTCATGCCCCTTCCCTTCCTTCGCCTCCTGGCCGCCAGTGTGGCCCTGGCCGGGCTCGCGCTCGCCGGTTGCAAGAAGGAGAGCTGTCTTGGCAACGAAGCCTCGTGCCAGGTGTCCAGCCCCTGCGACTCGCTGCGCTATTTGTGCGACTCCACGACTGCCCAGGCGCTCGAAGTGCGCGTCCTCACGCCCACTGATAAGCGCGCTGGCAGCAACGATCCTCGCCCCGGCGCGGACACTGTCCCCGGCGGGCTCAATGCCATCGCGTCCCGGGATGACATCCTCCTGGGCAACGATCGGGTGGTGGCCGTCATCGCCGGCCTCGGCAACACGCACTTGTTGGATTCCAGCGGGGGCTCGCTGCTCGACCTGAGCGTTCGGGGCAAAGACAACGACGGCCTCAACCAGGTGCTGCCCGTGGTGGGCATCCTCCCAGCGGACGCCGCGCACTACACGTCCATGCGGCTCATCGACGAGCGGCCCACCCGCGTGGCGGTGCAGCTCGATGGCACTCTCGATGGCAAGCCCGAGTTCCCCATCCACACCCTCTATGAAATGCGCCCCTGCGAGCCCGGCATCCGCGTGCGCACCGAGGTGCTCAACACCTCCGTGGATCCCCAACTCTGGGCGCTCGCGGACGGTTTCTACTGGAGCGGTCGGGAGGCCCTGCCCTTCGCGCCCTCGAAGGGCGCCGGCTATCAGCACCCCAGCTTCGACCTGCTCACCCTCGGCGATGTCTACGTCCAATACCCCTATCTGGCCGCCGCCCTCCCGTCCGATCCCGGCGTGAGCTACGCCCATGTCGCCTGTGGCGAGACGAACCTGCTCCAGGGGTTCCAGAGCGATCAGATCTCCACCTCGGGCCTGCCCCGCACCGTGGTGCCTCCCCGCGACTACCTCGTCTTCGAGCGCTTCCTCGCCGTGGGCGATCGCGGGGACGCGGCCGCCGCGGCGGACCTCACCTTGGAACTGCGTCAGAAGCTCCGGGGAGAGAAGTATGTGACGCTGCGGGGGACGGTGAATCGCCGGGCTCCTCCCGCCGGACAAGCCCGTGACCTGAGCGTGATCATCAGCGAAGGGCAGCTCGCCGCCGATGCGAAGACGCGCACCCCCTGGAGCCAGGTGACTCCCGACAGCGCGGGTCATTACCAGGCCCGGGTGCCCGCTGGCCGCGACTACGTGGTGGAACTGCATGCCTTTGGCCGCAAGGTGGCGGACCGGCAGCTCGACCGGGTGGAGTCGGACACGGACGTGGGCACGTTCGTCGAGCCCTCGCACACCCGGCTCTCGGTGAAGGTCGAGGACGCGGAGGACGGACGCGGGCTCACCGCCGAGGTCTTCGTCATCCCCGTGGACGCGGCCGTCCACGAGGCCACCACGGGCAGTCTGCATGGGGCCTTCGGCTCCTGCGCTCCCTGGTTGGGGCCTCCTCCTGGTCCCTCGCCCGCTTGCAACCGCTTCCTCGTCGTCAATGGCACCGCCACCGTGGACGCGCCCCGGGGCCGCTTCCACCTCTATGCCTTCAAGGGCCCCTTCTGGACGCTCGGCCGCGACACGGTGACGCTCGACGCCGAGGACACCTCGCTCACCTTCCGCCTGCGCAAGCTGCCTCTCCAGCCCGCCGGCACCGTGAGCGCGGATCTCCACGTCCATGGCACCGCCAGCTTCGACAGCTCCCTGCCCGACCAGGATCGGGTGTTGTCCTTCGACGCCACGGACCTCCAGGTCATCGTCGCCTCGGACCATGACGTCGTCTACGACTACGGCCAGGTCGTCCGGAGCCTGGGCCTCCAGGAGCGCATGAGCTCCGTGGCGGGCCTGGAGACCACCGGCCACATCCTCTGGCTCAAGCGGCCCGGTTACGACATTCCGCTCGTGGTGGGCCACTACAACTTCTGGCCGCTCGCGTATGACCCGACCCTCGTGCGCAACGGGGCTCCCGACGACGAGCGCGTCGAGCCCGGTGAGCTGTTCGACCGGGTGAAGGCCAGCGCTCCGCCCGCCCTGCGCGATCAGCTCATCGTGCAGCTCAACCACCCGTGGGCCCATCAGGAATTCGGCCGGGACCTTGGCTTCCCCCGGGCGCTCGCGCTCAACACGCTCGAGAACCTGCCCGCGAAGGATGACGGAACCAACGCGGGCATCTACGTGCGCTCGCCCCGGGGCGGCTTCGCCAACAACGGCCAGCACACCCAGGAGGTGATGAACGGCTCGAGCAATGATCTGCTGCCCAGCTACCGCGCCTTCTGGTTCTACGTGCTCGGCCAAGGGCAGCTCGTGACGGGGACCGCCAACAGCGACTCGCACGGCCTCACCGACAACACCGTGGGCGTGCCGCGCAACATCGTCTACGCGGCCACCTCCCCAGGTCCCGGCTTCGACACCGCCCGCTTCAACGCCGCCCTCAAGGCCGGAGACTCCTTCGGCACCAACGGGCCCGTCATCGAGGCCACCCTGGACACGACGGAAGGCCTCCAGCGCCACGGGCTGCGTCCGGTGGTGCCCTCGGCCGACGCACGGCTGCACCTCAAGGTCTCCGCCGCCCCCTGGGTGCCCGTGGACGAGGTGCGCGTCATCGTCAATGGCCGCGTGGTGAAGACGCTGGAGGGCACGGTGCTCTCTCGCCCGGAGGACCCCTTCGGAAACAATGGGCTCGTGCGCTACGAGGGCAGTCTCCCCCTGTCCGAGCTCGTCACCTCCACCGGAGATGCCTGGCTCGTGGTGGAGGCCGGCACTCGCGTGCAACCCACCGCCGACTTCGGCGGCCCCGCGGGGAACGGCCCGGACGGCATCCCCGACACGGGCGACAACAACGGAGATGGCGTGGTGGACCGGAGCGACATCGAACCCGGGTCCTCGTACGGACCGCTCATCTCCCCGCCCCTGCCCTCCCGGGAGTCGGATCCGCTGTTCCACTTCGCCCAAGTGCTCGGCGGCTACCCGTACGCCTTCACCAACCCCTTCATCCTCGACCGGAACGGCAACGGACGCTTCGACGCCCCCGGCGTGGCCGCTCCGTGAACCGAGGGCTCCTCGTGTCGCCATCTCTCCCCCGACTGTTCGCCGCGCTCGTCGTCCTGCTGCTCGCGCCCACGGCCGCCCGCGCCGAGGGCCCGTGTGACACCTGGGTGTCCCCCGCGCTCGCCGAGGGCCCCGTGCCCTTCGGCTTCCAGGCCGCCGACGTCGCCACCGGTCGCCGGGCCTGTCCTCGCACCGAGGTGGGCCTGGGCGTCCAGGGCCAGGCCATCATCGAGACGCAGAACCTCTACGGCGCCATCACCGCCACGGGGCTCGTGTCCGGAAGCCTCGCGGTGCGGCCCGACCTGGAGCTGTTCGCCACGCTGGAGGTACCTCGCTTCCAGTACGTCCAGAACGCCTCCCTCACCGGCTCGCGGCTGACCCTGGGCCAGCTCACCCTCGGAGGCACCTGGTTGGCCCTCTCGCGGGGCGCCTTCGCCCTGGCCCCGAGCGCGCGGTTGCAGTTGCCCACGTCCTTCGCCAGCCCCCGGACGCGCACGCTGGGCGGAGAGGTAGGCGCCGCGGTGCTGTACCGGCCCACCGAACGCTTCGACGTGCATGGCTACGCGGGCGTGGACGCGGACCTGGGACTCGGGACCGCCGCCCTGCCCCGCGCCGGCGTCCTGCTGAACGTGGGCACCGAGTACGCCTTCTTCAGCCACTTCGCCGCCGTGCTCGACGCGAACGTGCGCTTCGGACGCCGGGCGGGACTCGACTCCGTGGCGCCAGCGCTGGGACTGCGCTTTCGCGCGGGCGAGCACTTCGGCGCGGAGGTGGGCGCGGCACTGCCCGTGCTCGGCGCCGAGCGGAGCCTCGTCAGCGGCGGGCTCAAGCTCACCTGGCGGCTGTGACGGCCTACAGGAACGTCATGGCCCGCTTCAGCGCGAGCGCCGCCTCCTGCCCGTGGGCCACCTTCTCGTGCGAGACCACGAGCCGCACGAGGTCGGGCAGGGCCGAGTAGCGCTCCAGGTCCGCCCGGAACGCCGCCTTGTCCTTGATGAACACGAGCTTGCTCAGCCGGGAGACGCGCGGGCCCGACGCCGAGCCCAGGATGGTCGTGAAGAGCCAGCCCAGCACGTCCTTCTTCGGGTCCATGTTGAAGACCGAGTCGTTGAGCAACACCGTCGTCCCGTCCTTCGAGCGCACGAGCATGGCGCCCTCGGTTTCCTTCACGCCGTGCAGCGTCTCGAGCCGGACCGTGTCGTCGCCCGGGAAGTCCTCGTAGGTGCCATCCACGGGCACCACCTCCTCCACCTTCGCGCGGCTGCCCCGGGGCGCGTACACGCGCAGGTTCGGGTAGCGCTTCTTGTAGGCGGGGGCATCGAGCCGATGCATTCCGTTGGGCACGAGCAGCACCGCGGGCGTGCCCAGGGCCTCGAGTTCCCGCTGCTCCTTGTCGCCCATGGCGATGGCGCTGTGGATGACGAGCGTGCCGTCACTCCGGCGCACGACCATCATGACGCGCTTGAGCGACATGCGCGGTATCTCCCCCTCCACCCACCAGAGGTTGTCGGAGAGCTGGACGAGCGGACCATGCCGCAACACCCGCCATTCATCGGAAATCTCGGAGGCCATGGCGCGTCACCCTAAGGCGTCCTCCCTCCGGCTGAAAGAGGGCTTCTCACCGAACACATGCGGTCAACGGAGTTGAACGCTCCCCGGGGAAAATCCAACGATGGTGCCTTCCCTCCTCTTCACCTCGGGAGCACGCATGCACCGCAGCCGCCTCAGCACCTTCGTCATCGATTGCCAGTCCGAGGACATCGAGCAGGCCACGGCCTTCTGGAGCCAGGCGCTCGGCCGGCCCGCGAAGCCTCCAGTGCCCGACAGCGGCAACTACCGCGAGCTGACCTCGTCGCCGAACGAACCCCTCCTGCTCATCCAAAAGGTGGACCATCCCGGCCGCATCCACCTGGACATCGAGGCCGATGACCTGGACGCCGAGGTGCGGCGGCTCGAGGCACTCGGGGCGAAACGGGTGGAGTTCATCAAGCGCTGGTGGGTCATGGAGGCTCCCACCGGTCAGCGCTTCTGTGTCGTCCGGCCCCAGAAGGGCCCCCTGGATGAAGGCAACTCCAACGAATGGCGCTGAGCGGACGCACATACTTCGCAACAGGAGCGACATCACCGGGACATGTGCCGTGCCGACACTCCAGAGCGTTGGATTCCTTGCCCTGGAGGTCGTCCATGCGTCAGCCGTCCCTCATCCGTGCCACCCTCGTCATCGCCGCGGGTCTGATCTCCCACGCAGCCCTCGCCCAGCCCCCTGGACACCGGGGGCCCCCTCCCGAGGCCATCGAGGCCTGCGCGTCCAAGAGCCAGGGCGCCACCTGCACCGTCACCTTCCGCGACCGCCAGGTGGAAGGCACCTGCGACGCCCTGGGAGACACCCTCGCCTGCCGCCCGGCGCATCCCCCGGGGCCCCCTCCCGAGGCCACCGCCGCCTGTCAGGGCCTGACGGAGGGCCAGGCCTGCACCGTCACGTTCCATGACCAGCAGCACGCGGGGACGTGCCGCACCGGCCCCGATCAGCAGCTGGCCTGCTTCCCCGAGCGGATGCCTTCCCCTCCCGGAGGTCCGGGCGGACGCCGGTAGGCGCGCGAAGGGGCTCCTGCGCGGCCCCCATCCTGCCGCAAGATGCGCTCCCATGAAGGCACTCACCCCGGAACAGAGGAGCACCCTGGAAGCGCTCTACCGGCGCATCGACGAGCGGGTCGCGCCCATCGCCCAGGGCCATGCCTGGTGGCCTTGCCGCAAGGGCTGCGATCACTGCTGCCGCCACCTGGCCGCGCCACTGACCGTGTCCGAATGGGAATGGACGTACCTCTGGGAAGCCTTCGAGGCCCTGCCCCCCGAAGCGCGAGCGGAGATCCGGTCGCGGGTGGCGGCGTTGGAGGGCACCTCGCGGCCCTACACCTGCCCGTTCCTGGATCGCGAGTCCGGAGGCTGCCGGGTGTACGCCCACCGCCCCATGTCCTGCCGGACCTACGGCTTCTACGTCAGCCGGGGCCTGGGCACCTGGTGCCACTTCATCCAGGGGCTGCTCGAGGAACACGGAGACGGCGACATCCTCTGGGGCAACCAGGACGCCATGGAGGAAACCCTGGAGCGGTTGAGCGGCCCTTCCCTCTCCGTGCTCCAGTGGTTCGACGCACACCCCTAACGATCAATCACCTTCGGGAGCCGGGGGCGCGGGGGGGTCCCGCACGGGCAACAGGACACGAAAGCACGTCCCCTGGCCCACGGTGCTCTCCACGCGGATGTCACCACCCACCCCCTTCACGATGCTGTGGCAGATGGACAGCCCCAGCCCCGTCCCCACGCCCACGGGCTTGGTGGAGAAGAAGGGATCGAAGATGCGCGGAAGGTGCTCCGGGGCGATGCCCGCGCCCGTATCCCGCACCTCGGCCACCACCCACGACGCATCCACGTCCAGGCTCACCTCCACCATGTGCCGGTCCGGAGTCCCCTCCGGAATGGCCTGGGCCGCGTTGAGCAGCAGGTTGAGGAACACCTGGCCCAGGCGCTCCTCGCTCCCCCGCACGGGCGGCACCTCGCGCAGGCGGTTGACCAACCGGGCCCGCATCTTGATCGTCCCCATCGCCATGCTGATGGAGCGCGAGAGCGCCTGCTGGACATCCGCCGAGCCCTCGATGGCGTCCTCCCCCCGCGCGTACGTCTTCAAGTCCCGGGTGACATGGGTGAGCCGCTGCGTCCCCTGCCGCGCCTCATCGAGCGCTTCCGTGCATTCCTCCAGCGTCAGCGCCAGGGAGGCCAGATCGGCGCTCGACCCTTCGCCTCGCAGGACCTTCTTCATCTCCCCCAGCCCGCTCTGGACGAAGTTGAGATTGGCGGAGATGTAGCTCAGGGGGTTGCTCACCTCGTGGGCCACGCTCGCGGCCAGGGTCCCCAGCGCGGCGAGCCGGTCCGCCTGGATCAGGCGCAGCTCCAGGGTCTTCTGCAGGGTGATGTCCCGGATGAGGAACGTCACGCTGGGACGGGACGACACACTCAAGACCTCGGCGCAGAACCAGCGGCGTCCACTCTCCACCTCCATCGCGTATTCGAAGCGGTCGAAGTGCCCCGTGGCCACCACGCGAGCGACGCGCTCCACCATCGGCCTGGCGATCTCCTGCCCGAGGATGTCCTCCAACGTCCGGCCCAACATCGTGGACTGGGGCGCCGCCAGCAACGCGTCCGACCGGGCCCAGACCGCCAGGCAGCGGCCCACCTCATCCATCTCAATGAGGATGCCCTCCGTCTGTCCGAGCACGGCGCGCAAGCGCTCATCGGCGTCGTCGAGCCGACGCAGCGAGGACTCATCAAGCTGGGAAGAGAGGGGGCTGGTCCCCCGACCCGCGGAATCACCCATGGAGGTCACGCACACCCCATCTTGCCTCACTTCGCGGCGCGACGCCGCCGCCGAATCCGTGGCTTCACGTGTCACGTGGACAGAGCGTCCTTCCTGTCTCCACTCCGAGAGGGCGAACACGCGATGCCCGTGGATTCCAATCTGGACCCGCGCCCCGTGCCGTGCTCGCCCGCCCCCTCCTTTTCACGGCCTGGCGGGCAAGCGCCCAGGGAAATGGTTGGAGGGCGGACGGTCTCTTCGCCCGCATTGTCGCGCGAAGTACCGATCGGTACGGCTCCCGCGGCGTTCCAACTCGCCGCCGCCTTCAATGACAGACAGACGAACCTCCACGCCGCGACGTTCCTGGGCACGCTCAACACCTATGTTGTATTGGCTCCCCATGGCCGCCTTTCGTCATTCGCGATGCTAGGCTCACGTTCGAGGACGTCGCGCTCCGCTGGGAACGAATCCTCGCGTCCTCGCGAGCCACCATCAAATTCCGGAGCCTTCTCATGAATGCGCCGTCCGCCTCGCCTCGCATCCCCACTGGTCCTCGCGGACTGCCCTTGATCGGCGTCATTCGCGATGTCCGCAAGGACTCCCTGGGCTTCCTCATGCGCACGGCCACGGAACATGGGCCCGTGTCCGGGTACCGGTTGGGCCCCGGCCGCTCCTACCTCGTGTCGCACCCGGATGGGCTCAAGCACGTGCTGCAGGACAACGTGCAGAACTACACCAAGGACCACGTCAGCTATTCGCTCCTGCGCCGCGTCGTCGGGGACGGACTCGTCACGAGCCAGGGCGAAACGTGGCTCAAGCAGCGCAGACTCGCGCAACCCGCCTTCCACCGCGCCCGCATCTCCGCCATGGCCGCTCAAATGGTGCGCGCGGCGGCGGAGCTCTCCGAGCAGTGGACCGACGCCCAGCGCTCGGGCGAGCCCCGCAGGGCGGCGCGCGACATGCTCGGGCTCACCCTGCGCATCGTCGGCGAGGCCCTGCTCGGCACCGACGTGCGTGCCCAGACCGACGCCGTGTCCGCCGCCTTCAACGTCATCAGCGAGCAGACCGTGGAGCGCTTCCGCGACCTGCGCGTCCTCCCGCCCATCCTCCCCACCGCCTACGACCGCGCCTTCCGCCAGGCGAACCAGTCCCTGCGCGAGGTGGTGGCGACGCTCGTCGCGCAGCGCCGCCGGCACTTGGAGGACCGGGGAGACCTCCTGTCCATGTTCATGCTCGCCCAAGACGAGGAGACCGGCGAGCGGATGGATGACGCGCATGTGCAGGACGAAGTGCTGACGATGCTGCTCGCGGGCCACGAGACCACCGCGACCGCGCTCACCTGGACCTGGGCCCTGCTCGAGCAGAACCCGGACGCGGAGCGCGCCTTCCACGCGGAGCTGGACTCCGTGCTCGGCGGCCGGCTCCCCACGGCCGAGGACGTCCCCCGGCTTGTGTACACGCGCCGCGTCCTCGACGAAACCATGCGCCTCTACCCGCCCGTCTACATCCTGAGCCGGAAGGTCGTCTCGGATGACACGATCTGCGGCTACCGGGTACTCGGCGGCTCGATGCTCGACGTCAGCCCCTACGTCACGCACCGCCTGCCGGAGTTCTGGCCCGACCCCGAGCGATTCGATCCGGATCGCTTCTCCCCCGAGCGGAGCGCCACGCGGCCCCGGTACGCCTACTTCCCCTTCCTCGGCGGACCCCGGCAGTGCATCGGCAACAACTTCGCCCTCATGGAGGGCGTACTCATCCTCGCGACGCTCGGACAGCGCCATCGCCCGAGGATGGTCTCCGGCTACACGCCAAAGCCCGAACCCCTCATCACGCTGCGGCCGTCCGAGGAGCTTCCCGTCGTGATCACCTCCCGCTGAGACTTGGGCACGGAACATCCCGCGGGTAGGAGCCCGGCCAACACGTCGAGGACGCGCGTCAGGGCGCTCGCGCGGGAGTGAGCCAGAAGCGCCCACGCTGAAAGGCATAGGTCGGCAGCACCACCCGGCGCCGGGCGTAGGGCGCGTCGAACGCGGACCAGTCCACCTCCACGCCCCGGAGGTACAACGCGCCCAGCGTCTCGAGTATCCCCGCCCAATCAGTAGTGCCGACGTCCAGGTCCACCCGCGAGTCCACTCGCTGGTCCCCAGCGGCCAACGGCGCGGCTCCTCCCGCCACCGCTCCGCGCAGGCCCGCGTCCAGTCCGAGCAGGTCCGACTCCACCGCCGCCACCCATGCGCCCACGCCCTGGCCCTCGAAGGACTCCGGCCGCACGCCCCAGGCTCGCCACATCCGTGCCAGCGCCCACTCCCGCGCGAACACGGCCGCCCTCGCGTAGGGCGCCTCGTTCCCTCGCGCCACGTCCTCGCCGAACAGCACCGGCAACAGGGGATGCTCCAGGACGCCCGCGCCGCAGGCATTCGCGCACGCCTCCAGCGCTTCCCGGAAGACGGGCTGGGTTTCGTACAACTCCCGCAGCCCAGGCGTGGCTCCCACGCCCTCTCCTCGCGTGACGAACACCACCCCCGGCGCCGAGGTGACCGGAGGTGGAATCCGCTCGGCGGCCGCCCGCTGGAGCCCTTCCCTCATCTGACGCGCGTCCCGCCCCACCACCGCCAGCCGGTATTCGAAGTGGGTGCGGCCCGTCGCCGCCGTGAAGCACACGTCGCCCAGGGACTCGGAGTTCGTCTCCAGATAACGGGCGCAGCGCTCCGCCTGCGCTCGCAAGGCCTCCTCGCTCCGGGCCGAGAGCATCCACACGTGCGCGGGCCGCTCCACGCTCCGAGCCACCTCCACCCGCGCGGGAGGCTCGGCCAGCACCACGTGCGCCACCGTGCCCGTCCTCCCGTAAGACGTCACCCCCGCGATGCGCCCCCCCTGGGCCGGCGTCCACGCCGTCATCTCCAGCGGCACCTTCACCCCGGCCATGTTCTTCCAGTCGATGCGCGGGTTGGGTGTTTGGAAGTGCAGGTGCGGCGGCAGTTGGCCGTGCTTCATCGCCAGCACCACCTTCATCATCCCCACCACCCCCGAGGCCGCCTCCGGATAGCCCAGGTTCGTCTTCACCGAGCCCAGCCACAGCGGCTCGCTCCCCGTGCGGCCCTCCTTCAACACCGACCACATCGCCTCGGCCTCGATGGGGTCTCCCATCGCCGTCCCCGTGCCGTGCGCCTCCAGGTAGCTCACCTCCCGGGGCTCCACGTTCGCGGCTTGCAACGCCTGGCGGATGACCGTCTGCTGCGCGACTCCGTTGGGGACCGTGAAGGCACTGCTCGGGCCGTCGTGCCCCACCGCCGAGCCTCGGATGACCGCGAGGATGTTCGCGCCCCTCGCCCGTGCCTCCGACAGGCGCTCCAGCACCAGCACGCCACAGGCCTCCGCCCGGCCATAGCCATCCGCCGAGGCGTCGAAGCTCCGGCACCGCCCGTCCTCCGACAGCGCTCCGCTGCTCGACAGGTAGATGCTCGCCTCCGGCGACAAGACCAGGTTCACGCCCCCCGCCAGCGCCAGCGCGCACTCCCCATTGCGCAGGCTCTGGCAGGCCAGGTGCACCGCCACCATCGAGGACGAGCACGCCGTGTCCACCACCAGGCTCGGCCCCTGGAAGCCCCACAGGTAGGACAGCCTCCCGGAGATGGCGCAGTTGGCCCGGGCCCCCATGAAGTAGGGATCGATGCCTTCCAGCCCCTCCTCGTTCAGCACCCGCTGGCCGTAGTCGTTGTTCATCACCCCCACGAAGACGCCCACCCGCTCCCGCCTCGCGCGCGCCACCGCGTACCCCGCACGCTCCAGTGCCTCCCACCCCACCTCCAGCATCAATCGCTGCTGGGGATCCATCCGCTCGGCTTCCCGGTCCGATAGGCCGAAGAAGCGCGCGTCGAAGCGATCCACGTCCCGCAGGAAGCCGCCGCGCCGGGTGCGGATCTTCCCTTTCGCCCGGGGCTCGGCCGAGTACAGGGCTTCGGCATCCCAGCGCTCCGGGAGAATGTCACTCGTGGCATCCACCCCCTTCGCCATCAGCTCCCAGAAGTCCTCCGGCGTCTCCACGCCTCCCGGCAGCCGGCAGGCCATCCCGACGATCGCGATGGGCTCGCGGCGCGCGGACTCGGCCTGCTCCAGCCGAGCCTCCAGCTTGCGGATCTTCACCAACTGCTGCTGCAACAACTGGCGGTAGTTGATCTCCTCGCTCATCCCAGGGTCCTCACGAGTCCTTGGCGAGATCTTCCGCCACCAGCCGCGCCAGCTCCGCGTCGGAGAGAACGTCCAGGTCCTCCGGGGGGGCCTCTTCCCTCGGGGACACCGGCACCACCGGGGCCGCCACCGTGTCGAGCTTCAACACCTCGGTGAGCAGGTGTTGTCCCAGGAAGTCGATGGTGGGGTGATCCAACGCCACCGTCGCGGGCACGGACGCCCCGAGCTGCTTCTGCAGCACGTCGCGCAGCTCGATGGCCATCAGCGAGTCCATGCCGAGCTCCGCGAACCCCTGGCGCCAGTCCACCTGGGTGGCGTCCAGCCTCAGGATTCGCGCCGCCTCGTCCTGGAGGCCTCGCGCCAGTATCCGGGCCCGCTCGTGCGGCGGGGCCTCCCGGAGCCGCTTCGCGAGCGGGGACTCGCCCCGGGGCTCGGGGACTCGCACTGGGGGCGGCACCCAGGTTCCGTAGAAGGAGCCACGGCCCAGCGCTCCCAGCGACTCCAGGTACACCGGCCACTGGATCGACATCAGCGCCACGTGAGGCGCGCCGTGCAGCAACGCCTCCTCGAACAGCTCGAGCGCCCTCCGTGTCGGAAGCGGCCGGATGCCTCGCCGCTCGAGCGCCCGCGCCACCCGGCCCTCGGGCGCCCCCACCATCCCCGTCTCCGCCCACGGGCCCCACGCCAGGGATTGCGCGGGCAGACCTTGGGCACGCCGCTCGTGCGCGAGCGCGTCTAGGAAGGCGTTCGCCGCGGCGTAGTTGCCCTGTCCCGCCGAGCCCAGCGTCGCGGACGCCGAGGAGAAGAGCACGAAGTGGTCCAGGGGCTGCCCCCGCGTGAGCCGGTGCAGGTTCCACGCGCCCGCGACCTTCGGGTCCATCACGCGCGTGAAGCGCTCGAGGTCCTGCTGCGTGAGCGCTCCGTCATCGAGCACACCCGCCGCGTGGAAGATGCCGCGCAAGGGCGGAGACTCCACGTCGATGCGCTGGAGCAATCGCGCCACCTCGTCCTCGTGGGAGACATCCACCGATTCGACCGTGACGCGGGCGCCCGCCCGTTCCAGCGCGAGCACGGCCTCCTCGGCGGCGGCCGAGGGCGCACGGCGCCCCAACAACACCAGGTGACGCGCGCCCCGCTCCACCATCCACCGCGCCAGTTCCAGGCCCAGCCCTCCGAGCCCTCCCGTGATGAGGTACGTCGCCTCGCTCTTGAATCCGACGGCGCCTCCCGGGGCGTTGGCGCTCTCCCGCAGCACCGGGTGCAGGCGTCCTCCGCGCCGGAACGCCACCTCCCGGTCCGCCGTGTCTCCTCCACCGGCCAGCTCGGCGAGCAACAGGTCGAGGCCGCCCTCCTCGTCTCCGGGATCCAGGTCCACCCGGGCACAGCGCAGTTCGGGGTGCTCCAGATCGATGACCCGGCCCAACCCCCACACCGGCGCCTGGGCGAGCGCGGTCCGAGAGGAGGAGGCGTCCACCGCCCTCGCGCCGCGCGTGACCAGCCACACGGGCGCCCACAAGCCACGCTCCACCAGGGTCTTCACCAGGTGCAGCGCGCCACCGCTCGCCGCCAGGACCGCGTGCTGCGTGGCCTCGGCGGACGCGTCCTCCGGTACCCGCGCGTCGAGCCCCGCCAGGTACACCACCCCCGCGCAACCCGCCGCGCCCAGGGGCTCGCCCAACCGCCGGGTGAGTTCTTCCGCGGAATGCACCCGCAACACCCGCGCCCCGTTCGCTTCCAACCGGCGGCCCAGCCGCTCGCCCACGCCGCCTCCGTCCATCCACAACACCCAGGGCCGGGTGACATCCAACAACGAGGGCGTCGTGCTTCGCGGGGCCTCGGGCGTCCAGACGACCTCGTAGCGGCCCTCCTCCCGACGCGCGGGCGCTCCCGCGTGCAGGGCCTCGCGGCTCGCCATCCGGCCCCGGAAACCGAGGGCTTCCGCCACCAGTCCCCGCTCATCGAAGAGGCGCAGGTCTCCTCCGATGGGCGCGTTCACTTCGTTCCGCCCTCCCTCCCGGATCCGCGCATGGCACCACACCGTGCCCTCGGGCCGGCGGTGCACGGTGAAGCGCTCCAGACTGAAGGGGATGAGCAGGGTGTCGCGCTGCTTCGACTGGAGATCCAGCGTCCAGCTCGCGAGCACCTGGAAGCACGAATCCACCAGTCCCGGATGCAGGACATGCTCCTCCAGGGAGTCCCGCAGCGACGGCAACCGCAGCTCGCCGAGGAGATCGTTCCCGCCCCTCGCCACCGAGTGGATCCACTGGTAGCCCGGCCCCAGCGTGTAGCCCTGCTCGTGCATGGCCCGGTACAGCTCGGCCCCCGCGCGACGCTCGGGGCAGCGGGCCTGGAGTTCTTCCCGGGTCAGCCAAGGCTCCGGCGGCCGTGCCTCGCCCACCCGCACCGTGCCGCTCGCGTGCAGCACCCACGTCTCCGCGCCGCTCGCTCCCCCGCCCCAGGACTTCACCTCGAAGGCGCCACCCCGCGCCGCGGGCGCGAGGATGACCTGGAGCGTGCGCTCCTCGTCCTCCGCGAGCGCCAGGGCCTGGGGGAAGGCCAGGTTCTCCAGCGTGCACACGGGCGAGCCGTGCGCATCCTGGAGCACCGAGAGCACCAGCGACACGTGCGAGGACCCCGCGGCGACCCGGGTACCGAAGAGGCGGTGGTCATCCAGGTGCACCGGGCCCGAGGGGCCATACACCGCCTCGTACACGAGCGCGTCGAGCGCCGGAGAGCGCAGCCGCCGACCGAAGTGCGGCGCCGTGTCCCGCGAGCGGCGAGACGGAGCCACCGGGAGCGGGGCCTGACTCCGCCACCAGTAGCGTTGCCGCTGGAAGGGATGGGTGGGAAGAATCACCCGGCGCCGCGCATCGGGGGCGTGGAAGGCGGGCCAGTCCACCTCCACGCCCTTCACGAACGCCTCCGCCAGCGCACGCGGCGGGAGCGCCCGGGCCACCGAGCCGGGAAGCAGGCCCTCCGGGCGATGTCCCGCGTCCACCCGTCCCGAGACGCCCCCCTCCGGCGAGGACAGGAGCGAGCGCATCGCGTCCGCCGTCCCGGCCACCCACGCCCGCCGGTACTCGAAGCGCGCCCGCCCCACCGCCGCCGTGAAGCACACGTCTCCCAGGTCCGCGCCCTCCTCCAGCATCCGCGCGTAGCGGCCCGCCAGCTCGCGCAGGGACTCCTCGCTCCGCGCCGACAACACCAGCACGTGCTCCGGCGGTTCCGAGCTCCGCGTGCGCTCGGGCAGGGACGGAGCCTCCTCCAGCACCACGTGGGCGTTCGTCCCGCTGAAGCCGAACGAGCTCACGCCCGCGATGCGACGACCCTGGGTGGGCTCCCACTCCGTCAGCGCCACCGGCACCTTCACGCCCATGCCCTTCCAGTCGATGTGCGGGTTGGGCGTCTTCAAGTGCAGATGCGCGGGCAGCTTCCGGTGTTGCAGCGCCAGCACCACCTTCATCACGCCCGCCACGCCCGCCGCCGACTCCAGGTGGCCCAGGTTCGTCTTCACCGAGCCCATCCACAGCGATGCCTCCGGCGCCCGGCCCTCCTTCAGGACGGACCACATCGCCTCCGCCTCGATGGGGTCTCCGAGCGACGTGCCCGTGCCATGCGCCTCCAGGTAGCTCACCTCCGAGGGGGCCACGCCGCCTCGCCGCAGCGCCTGCTGGATGACCTCCCGTTGCGCCAGGCCGTTGGGCACCGTGAGCCCGCTGCTCGGCCCGTCCTGGTTCACCGCCGTCCCCCGGATGATGGCCAGCACGTTCGAGCCCCGCGCCCGCGCGTCCGACAGCCGCTCGAGCACCAGCACCCCGCAGCCCTCGGCCCGAGCGAAGCCATTGGCCGATGCGTCGAACGTCTTGCACCGCCCGTCCGGCGCCAGCATCCGCGCCCTGCTCGCCGCCATCATCGGCTCGGGCGCGAGGATGAGGTTCACCCCCGCCGCGAGCGCCCGCGTGGACTCGCCCGAGCGCAGGCTCTGACACGCCAGGTGCAACGCCGTCAGCGACGACGAGCAGGCCGTGTCCACCGCCATGCTCGGGCCCTTGAAGCCAAACGTGTACGACACGCGCCCGGCCACCGCGTTGAGCGACGTGCCCGAGGCGAACCACGCATCCACCTCTTCCGGCCGCCCCTGGAGGATGACCCGGGCGTAGTCCGCCGTGGTGACGCCCACGAAGACGCCCGTGGCCGAGTCGCGCAGCGCCGTCACGTCCTGGCCCGCCCGCTCCAGCGCCTCCCATGCCACCTCCAGCATCAGCCGCTGCTGGGGATCCATGCTCTCCGCCTCGCGCGGGGAGATGCCGAAGAAGCGCGGATCGAACTGGTCCACGCCGCGCAGGAAGCCGCCCGCGCGCACGGCCATCTTCCCCGGCGTGCTCGGATCCGGGTCGTACCAGTCCTCCACCGCCCAGCGCTCCCTCGGAATCTCCGAGATGGCGTCCGTGCCGTCCCGCAGCAGCCGCCAGAAGGCCTCCGGGGTGTCCGCGCCCCCGGGCAGGCGGCACGCCATGCCGACGATGGCGATGGGCTCCTCCGAGGCCGCTTCCAGCCGGGGCTCGGGCGCGGATACCTGGGGCGCCTGGGCCTCGAGCCGCGTGGACAGGTGCTCCGTGAGCGCCCGCACGCTCGGGTAGTTGAACGCCAGGGTCGCGGGCAACGTCAGCCCCAGCGACTTCTCCAGGCTCGCCTTCAACTCCACCGCCATGATGGAGTCCAACCCCAGCTCATGGAAGCCGCGCGCGTCGTCCGACGAGGCGTCCGGCGTCACGCCGAGCGTGCGCGACACCGTCTCGAGCACCAGCGTCCGCAGGGCCTCGCGCCGGGCGGAGGGCGTGCCCGCGTCCCGCCAGGGCGCCCGTGCGGAGGCCTCCGCCGGAACGGGCTCCTTCGCGGGGGCCTCGCCCTGGGGCAGCCGCTCCAACAAGGGCCTCGGTCCCCGTGCCTCGAGCAGCGGCCGCAGGCGCTCCCACCGGACGTTCGCCACCACGGCGTTGGACACGCCCGCTCCCACGAGCCGCGCCCACCACTCGCGTCCGGACGCGCGGGCCATCGCCCCCAGGCCCACGCTCTCCAGCCATTGGCGATCCTGGGCCGTTCCCGCGCCCTCGCCCTCCCAGAGTCCCCAGTTGATGCTCGTCGCCACGAGTCCCTGGGCCCGCCGGTGCTCCGCGAGCGCGTCCAGGAAGGCATTCGCCGCCGCGTAGGCGCCCTCGCCCGCCGAGCCCCACACGGAGGCGACGGAGGAGAAGAGCACGAAGAAGTCCAACGGATCCTCGCGCGTCAGGGCGTGCAGGTTCCAGGCACCCTCCGCCTTCGGGGCCAGCACGCGCCCGAGCATGTCCGCGTCCAGCTCCCGTCCCCGCGCCTTCACGGACACCGCCGCCGCGTGGAGGACGCCGCGCAGGGGGGGCATGGTGGCCCTCATCCGCTCGAGCAACATCTCCATCGCGTCACGCCAGGACACGTCCGCCTGGGCGAGCCAGACCTCGGCGCCTTCCGCCTCCAGCTCGCGCACCGTGGCGATCCGCCCGGCCAGTTCATCTCCCCGGCCCTGGAGCTCGTCCCAGCGAGAGCGCTCGGGGAAGGCGTTCCTCGAGGTGAGCACGAGGTGCCGCGCGCCCCGCTTCACCAGCTCCCGCGCCAGCTCCAGCCCGAGCACCCCCTGCCCACCCGTGAGGAGGTAGGTGGCCTCCGCTCGCACCGTCAGGGGTTGGGACGCGGGGGGCTCCCGCTTCACGAGGCGCGCCACCGAGCGCCGCTCGCCCTCGAGCCGCACCTGGTCCTCGCCGTCCGGGGCCCGCAGCTCCTCCCAGAGCCGTTCCACGCCCACGTCGGGCCCCAGGTCGATCAATCCACCCCAATGACGAGGGCTCTCCAGCGCCAGCGTCCGACCAAGACCCCAGAGCGCCGCCTGGGAAGGCGTCTCCCGCCAGGCGCCTCGGGTGACGGCCCACAGCCGACCCTTCGCCTCCGGGGCATCCTCCAAGGCCCGCAGCAGCGCGGTCACGTCCAGGCACGCATCGCGCGCGCCCGGGCCCTCCACGCCCTCCAGGTCCAGGCCCGACAGCACCACCACGCCCGCGTACCCGGCCAACGCAGCGCCGTCCGCCGGGGGCACGCCGTCGACCTTCACGCAGGTGCCGCCCCGGGCCTCGATGTGCGCGGCGAGCCGATCCGCCACGCCGCCTCGATCCCTCAGCAACAGCCACGTACCGGGCGCGGAGTCCTTCGAGGGCACCGGACGCGGCGACGGTTGCCACTCCAGCCCGTACAGCGCGCCCGCCTCACCGCCACTCGTGGACGACGGGCTCTTCGCGGGAGCGGTCTCGGGAAGGGCCCAGTGCCGCTGACGGCGCCACGGGTAGCGAGGCAGCACCACCTTGCGACGGGCGGGCTCGGGGTCCACCTTGCGCCAATCCAGCGCATGGCCCCGGACGTACAGGTGGCCGAGCACGTCCAGCATCTGCTCCAGGTCGTCCTTGCCCTTGCGCAGCGAGGAGAGCCAACCCGGCCCCTCGCCCAGGCACGCCTTGCCCAGGCCGAGCAGCGTGGCGTTCGGGCCCACCTCCACGAAGACGTCGATGCCCAGGCCGCGCAGCGACTCCATGCCCTCGCGGAAGCGCACGGCCTCGCGGGCGTGACGGCGCCAGTAGCCCGGAGCGCCCAGTTCCGCCGAGGACACGGGCCGGCCGGTCACGTTGGACACGAGCGGTATCTGGCCCGGCGTCCGCGTCAGCCTCGCCGCCTTCGCCTCCAGGGCGTCGAGCATCGGCTCCATCAAGGGCGAGTGGAAGGCATGCGAGACGTTGAGGCGGCGCGTCGAGAGGCCCTGGGCCTCCAGGGCGGAGGTGAGACGCGCCACGGCCTCGGCCTCGCCGGACACGGTGAGCTGTCCCGGCGCGTTGTCCGCGGCGATGGAGACGCGCTCCACCTCCCGCGCGAGCAGCGGCGCCACCTGCTCGCGGGTGGCGAACACCGTGGCCATGACGCCGCCCGGAGGCAGCGCCTGCATGAGCCGCCCCCGCTCGGCGATGAGCTCCAGCGCGTCTTCCCAGGACAGGAGCCCCGCCACGCACGCGGCGGCGAACTCGCCCACGCTGTGGCCCATCACCGCGTCCGGCACCACGCCCCACGAGCGCCACAGCTCCGCCAGCGCGTACTCCAGGGCGAAGAGCGCCGGCTGGCTGTACGCCGTCTGATCGATGGGCGAGGACGCGCCCTCCTTCGGAAAGAGCACCCCCAGCAGGTCCATCCTCGGCGCGAGCCGCGCGGCACAGCGCTCCACGGCGGCCCGGAAGACCTCGGACGTCTCGAACAGGCGGCGGCCCATGCCAACGAACTGCGAGCCCTGGCCGGTGAAGAGGAAGGCCACCTTGGGCGGAGCATCCGCCGCCTTGCCGTGGGCCAGGCGCTCCGGCCGGGTCCCCCCCGAGGCGAACGCCGACAGGTGCTCGGCCAGGGCCCGCGAGGAGCCCCCCACCACGGACAGCCGGTGGGGCATGCGGGCGCGAGCGGTGTTAGCGGTGAAGCACACGTCCGCCACGTCCAGCTCCGGGTGGGCGGCGAGGTGCGTGGCCTGACGGCGAGCCAGCTCCTCCAACGCGGCCTCGCTCCGGGCGGAGAGCGTCAACAGGTGCGTGGGTCGCGGGACGGGCGGCCGCGCGGGGACGGCCGGAAGCGGAGCCTCCTCTATAATGATGTGCGCGTTCGTCCCGCTCATGCCGAAGGCGCTCACGCCCGCCAGCCGGGGCACCGCCGAGCGCTTCCACGGCTGGGACTCGGTGGGGACGAAGAAGGGCGTGTCCTCCAGGCGGATGCGGGGGTTGAGCCGGGAGAAGTTCAGGTGCTTGGGGATGGCCTCGTGCTGGAGCGCCAGGACGGCCTTCATGAGCCCGGCGATGCCCGCCGCCGCCTCCAGGTGGCCCAGGTTCGTCTTCACCGAGCCGATGGCGCACCGCGAGCCGTCCTCGCGGGGCTGGCCCATCACCTCGACCAGGGCCTCGACCTCGATGGGATCTCCCAAGGGGGTGCCAGTGCCATGGGCCTCCACGTACCCGAGCGCCGAGGGCTCCACGCGGGCATTGGCCAGGGCCTGGCGCAGCAGGGCCTGTTGGGCGAGCCCATTGGGCGCGGTGAGCCCCTGCGAGCGCCCATCCTGGTTGACGGCCGAGCCCCGGATGACGGCGAGGATGGTGTCTCCCTGGGCCGTCGCGTCCGACAGGCGCTTGAGCACCACGAGGCCACAGCCCTCGCCTCGGACGAAGCCATTGGCCCGCGCGTCGAAGGCGCTGCACCGCCCGTTGGGGGAGAGCGCCTGCATCCGCACGAGCGTGTGCGTGACGGAGGGGTCCAACACCAGGTTCACCCCGCCCGCGAGCGCCACGTCGCACTCGCCCGAGCGCAGGCTCTGGCAGGCCAGGTGCACCGCCACGAGCGACGAGGAGCACGCCGTGTCCACCGACAGGCTCGGCCCGCGCAGGCCCAGCGTGTACGAGAGGCGTCCGGGGGGAAAGCAGTGCCCGTTGCCGGTGCCGAAGTAGGCGTCGATGCGCTCGGGCTCGGCGGGCAGCAGGCGCGCGTAGTCGTCGCCCGTGAGCCCCACGAAGACGCCCGTGGGCGTGTTCATCAACCGCTCGGGATCCTGCCCCGCGTGCTCCAGCGCCTCCCAGGCCACTTCCAGGAGCAGACGCTGGCGGGGATCCAGGCTCGCGGCCTCGCGGGGAGAAATCCCGAAGAAGTCCGCGTCGAAGCCGCTCACGTCGTCCAGGTAGCCCGCCCAGCGGGAGGCATCGTCCGAGCCCATGCGGCGGGACGCCGGCTCGCGCCGGACGGCATCTCGCCCCGCGGCGAGCAGCTCCCAGAAGGCCTCGGGCGTGTCCGCGCCTCCCGGAAAACGGCACCCCATGCCCACCAGGGCGATGGGCTCGGTGCGGGCGCGCTCCAGTGAGTCGATGCGCGCCTGCATCTTCTGCATCACCAGGACGGCACGCGCCAGGCGCTGCTTGAGTTCGTCCTTCACCTCCTCGCTCACGACGCGTCCTCCCATGCCGCCAGCGCGTCATCCGCCAGCTCCAGCAGCTTGCGCTCCGAGACGTCCACGAGCGGCTGCGGCTGGGGCTCGGGGGGCGGAGGCTTGCTCTCCTTGCGGGTCCGTTCCTTCTTGGGGGCCGCCGCGCGCTCGGGCGTGGCGGCCAGCCCCAGTTGCTCCAACAGGTAGGCCGCCAGGGCCTTGAGCGTGGAGTGCGCCCACAGCAGCGTCACCGACAGCTTCAGGTCCAGCGCGGCCTCGATGCGGTTGCGCAGCTCCAGGCTCATGAGCGAGTCGAGCCCCAGGCCCCGGAAGGGGTCATGCCGGCCCACGCGCGAGGCGTCCACGCGCAGCACGTGGCACAGCCGCTCGCGCAGGTAGGCCTCCAGCAGCTCCGCCCGGGCACCCGGCGCGGCGCGCCGCAGCTCCATCAACAGGGCGGAGCGCTCCTTGCCGCCCTCCCCGCCCCGCTCCGCCGCCAGTTCCTCCCACACGCGCTGGGACGCGGCGTTGGGGAAGAACTGCAACCACTGGCGCAGGTCGAGCGACACCGCGCCCACGTTCACCGCGCCCTCCGCCAAGAGCCGCTCGAGCAGGGCCTCGCCCTGGTGCGTGGTGAAGCTCGCCATGCCCTGGTACGCGAGGCGTTCCCCCCGGTTGGCATAAGCCGCGGCGAGGCCCACCTCGGCGAAGGGGCCCCAGTTCACGCTGAGCGCCGGCAGGCCCTGCTGACGCCGGTGGTGCGCCAGCGCGTCCATGGCCGCGTTCGCCGCCGCGTAGTTGCCCTGCCCGGGCATGCCCAGGAGCGCCGACATGGAGGAGTAGAGGACGAAGAAGTCCAGCGACTCGTCCCGGGTGAGCCGGTGCAGGTTCCACGCGCCCTGCACCTTGGGCGTGAGCACTTCCCGGAAGCGCGCGGGCTCCTGCTGCTCCAGCACGCCGTCGTCGAGCACGCCCGCGCAGTGCAGCACGCCCCGGAGCCGGGGCAGCTCGCCGTGCGTGCGCCGCATCACCTCGGCGAGGCGTTCGGCGTCCGCCATGTCCACGCGCTCCACCTCCACGCGCGCGCCCTCGGCCCGCAGGGCCTCCAGCTCCTCCGAGACGGACTCCGAGGGGCCCTTGCGTCCAATCAGCACCAGGGTCCGGGCACCCCACCGCACGAGCCACCGCGCCGCCGCCAGGCCCAGTCCGCCCAGGCCTCCGGTGATGAGGTACGTGGCATCCGGGCGCACCCGGAAGCCGGGCCTCGGCGGCATGACGCGCAGCTTGGGATCCTCCAGGGTGACGACGAGCTTGCCCACGTGCTGGCCCTGCGCCATGTCGCGGAAGGCCTCGGACACCTGCGACACGGGAAAGGACTGGTGCCGCACGGGCCGCAGCACGCCGGACGCCATGCGCTCCATCACCTCGCGCAACAGCCGGGAGCACGCCGCGGGCCGCTGCTCGCGCAGTCCCACGAGATCGATCGCCGCGTAGATGAGCCGGCGGCGGAACTGCGACAAGTCCAACATCCGCCCGTCGTGGATGTCCCGGTTGCCCACCTCCAGGAAGCGTCCATCCGGGGCCAGCACCTCCATGCTCCGGGTGATGGCGTCTCCGGACAGGGAGTTGAGCACCACGTCCACGCCCTCGCCGCCCGTCACGCGCAGCACCTCGTCGGCGAAGGCCAGCGTGCGCGAGTCCATCACGTGGCGGATGCCCATGCCCCGCAGCAGCTCCCGCTTCTCGGGAGTGCCCGCGGTGGCGAGCACCTCCGCGCCCAGCACCTGGGCCACCTGGATCGCCGCGAGCCCCAGTCCACCCGCCGCCGAGTGAATGAGGATGCGCTCGCCCGGACGCAGCCGCGCCAGGTCGTTCAACCCATACCAGGCCGTCATGAAGACGCTGGGGATGGAGCTGGCCTCCTCGGCGCTCAAGCCCGGCGGCCGGCGCACCGCGAAGCGCGCGTCCGTGACGACGTGCGACGCCATGGCCGAGGGCGCGAAGGCCACCACGTCATCGCCCACCGCGAGGTGCGTCACGCCCTCGCCCACCGCCACCACGCGGCCCGCGCAGTCCAGTCCGAGCGGCAGCCCCTCCAGGGGCACGCCCGAGGGACGCCCCGAGTCCTTCATCACGTACAGGCCCATGGTCTTCATCACGTCGATGAAGTTGAGGGCCGAGGCCTCCACGGCGATCTCCACCTCGCCGGGGCCGGGACGGCGCCGCTCGGCCATGCGCACCACCACGCCGCCGAAGGAGCCCGCCGGGGGCGTCTCCACCTGGAAGCTGCGCCCCATCACCGGCAGCAGGGGCTCGTTGTGCAATTCCTTCGCGCCCGAGCGCCGCACGAGCCGCGCCGCCAGGCGGGAGCCCCCGCGCAAGGCCACCTGCTCGTCCTCCGCGCGCGCCATCAGCTCGCGGCCCAGGGCCTCCACGTCCACCAGGGCCGAGGAGGGATCCAGGTCCACGCACGTGCACTGCAACTCGGGGTGCTCATGCCCCACGGTGCGTCCGAGGCCCCAGAGCGCCGCCTGGAGCGCGCCCGTCATGGGCGTGTCCAGCACCGGCGTGGCCCCGCGAGTCACCAGCCACAGGCGCGGCGGATCCCTCCACCCCAGGCGCAGCACCTCCTGCACCAGCCGCAGCGCGCCGCCGCAGGCCCGCAGGGCCGCCTCCAACGCCCGCTCGCCCGCCACGTCCGGCTTCGGCGCGTCCAGGCCCCACAGGTACACCACGCCCGCGCAGGAGCCCTCCTCCGGGAAGCACTGGCGCAGCACGGCGCCCAGGTCCTCGCGAGAACCTGGAGCCACCGTGAAGTGCCGGGCGCTCAACCGGCGCAAGCCCGCGCCCGCCTCCACCCGGACGCACGGGGAGCCCCAGGACTCCAGCGTCTCCGCGAGCGCTCCGCCCACCCCGGACGCGTCCTGGAAGATGAGCCAGGGGGCATCGGACGGGCCCGGTTCGAGCCCCGCGGGCAGCCCCGCGCGGCGCCAGGCGAACTCGAAGAGGGAGCGATCCTGCTCGGCGCGCGCCTTTCCGTGGCGCGTGGGCAGGGCGGCCAATTCCAGCCCCTCCACGAGCACGAGCGGCAGGCCCTGCGCATCCAGGAGGATGACGTCCCCCTCCAGGAAGGCGCCCTTGCGCCAGGACTCGCGGGGAGACTGCCGCGCATGGGCCCACTCGGGCGTGCCCCGGCGCAGCACCTCGAAGCGGCGCAGCCCCACGGGGACGAAGGGCGTGTCATCCGAGGGAAGCGCCTGCAACACCATCTGGAGCGCCGCGTCGAGCATGCTCGGGTGCAGGGGCTCCCCGGCGCCCAGCGCCTCGGGCATGGACAGGCGGCCCACGGCCTCGCCCTCCAGGCGCCACACCTCCCGCACGCCCTGGAAGGCGGGGCCGTACTCCAGCCCGCGCTGCGCCATCTCCTCGTAGTGCGTCGCGCCGATGAGCACCTGGGTGGCGCGCCGTTGGAACTCCGCCACCGGGAAGGCCAGGACGGGCAGCGCGCCCACGCCCTCCGAGGAGCGCACCTGGCCGCTCGCGTGCACCGTCCACATCTCCGGGCTCCCGCCGCTCGGGCTGGGAATGAAGCTGGACACCTTGAAGGAGATGGTGCCCGTGGAGCCCACGTCCACGAGCACTTCCACCCGGCGCATGCCATCGCCGACCAGCGTCAGGGCCTCGTCGATGCGCATTTCCTCCAGGGCCCACGGCCCGGGGCCGAGCGCGGACCGCACCGCCGTCTCCACCCAGTCCAGGTACGCCGTGGTGGGGAGGATGATGGTGCCCTGCACACGGTGATCCGCGAGCCACGGCACCTGCCGCACGCCCACCTCCACGTCCCAGAAGAAGGCACCGGGGCGCAGCGAGGAGCGGCGCACGGGCCCGAGCGGCGACGCGTCCCGAGGGCTCGGGCCGCCCACTGGGAGGGCCGCCTGGGCGTCCGGTTGGAACCAGCAGTCCTGGCGCTGCCAGGGATAGTCCGGCAGCCGCACCCGGCGGCCTCCCTCCGGATGGAGCGCCTTCCACTCCACCTCGTGGCCCACGGCGTAGAGGGCGCCCAGCGTCTCCAGCAACACCTCGCGCTCGGGCTGCTCGCGCCGCAGCGAGGGCAGCACCGTGCCCTCCATGCGCAGGTGGGCGATCGTCTGCTCGATGGGGGGCAGGAGGACGGGATGGGGGCTGATCTCCACGAAGAGCGCATGGCCGGCGGTGACGAGCTTCTCCACCACCTGGGAGAGCAGCACCGGATCACGCAGGTTGCGCACCCAGTAGGCCGGCGTCATGTCCGCGCCGTCCAACAGCTGACCCGTCACCGTGGAGTACAGCGGAATGTCGCCCCGCCGCGGCGAGAGCTCCTCCAGGACGTGCAGCAGGTCCTCGCGCAGGGGATCCATCTGCGGGCTGTGCGAGGCCACGTCCACCTTCACCCGGCGGCAGTAGACCTGCCGGGCCTCGAGCGCGGCGAGCACCTGGCCGAGCGCGTGCGGCTCGCCGGAGATCACGCAGGAGCGGGGGCTGTTGCTCACGGCGACGGAGAGCCAGTCCTCCAGGCCGGAGATGGCGGCGCGCGCCTCTTCCATGGACAGCTCCACCACCGCCATGCCGCCCTGACCACTCACGCGGCGCAGGAGCAGGCTCCTCAGGCCGATGACGCGCGCCGCGTCGTCGAGGCTCAAGGCCCCGGCCACGTGCGCCGCGGCCACCTCGCCCATGCTGTGGCCCACCACCCCATCGGGGACGATGCCCCAGGAGCGCCACAGCCGCGCGAGCGCCACCTGGATGGAGAAGATGGCGGGCTGCACCTGATCCACGCGCTCCATCCACCCGGACGCGTCCGAGCCGAGCAGCTCCAGGAGGGACCAGTCCACGAAGCGGCGCAGCGCCGCGTCACACTGCTCGAGGGCCGCGCGGAACACGGGCTCCTCGGCCATGAGGCGGCGGCCCATGCCGGCCCACTGGGAGCCCTGGCCCGGGAAGACGAAGATCACCGGCTGGTGCCGTCCATCCGCGTGGCGCGTGGCGGAGAGGCCCGGGGGCAGCTCCCCGCGCAGGAAGGCACCCAACCCCTCGCGCACCTCGCTCAGGGTGCGGGCCCGGAGCGCCAGGCGGTAGTGCAGGTGGCCGCGGTGCACGGCGGCCGAGTAGCAGACGTCATGCAGGGAGAAGGGGCGCTCGCGCAGGCGCGCGAGCAACAGGGCCGCGCCGCGCGAGAGCGCCTCGGGTGTCTGCGCGGACAGGGTCAGCAGCTCCGCGCGCCCGGAGGTGGGCTCGGGACGCGGCTCCACGGGCCGCTCCGCCCCGGGAGGCGCGGCCACGACCAGCTCGGGCGGGGGCATCGCCGCCCAGCGCACCGACACGCCCCGGGCGAAGAGGGCCCCGAGCGCATCCATCAGCGCGGCACGAGGCTCGTCGCGCCGCAGCGAGCCCACCACCACGCCCGGGCGCGCGGCCTTGCGCAACAACTGCTCCACCGGACGGCACAGCACCGGGTGGGGGCTCAGCTCCACGAAGGTGTCCAGGCCCTCGGCCACCAGCCGCTCGGTGGCCTGGGCGAAGCGCACGGGCTGGCGCAGGGTGCGGCAGCGCGCGTCCCCGGTGCGGCCCTCCGCTCCCTGCTCACGCGCCACGGTGGACACCCAGCTCGGGCCGCCCTCACGGGCCCATAGCCGCTCCTGGGCCGCCTCCAGCTCATCGCGCAGGGGCTCCCACTGCCGCAGGCGGCTCGCGCGGTACACCTTCCACACGGCGTCGGAGGCCTCCATCCCCCCGGCGATGCACGCCGCGGCCACCTCGCCCACGCCATGGCCCAGCACCACCTCGGGCTCCACGCCCCAGGAGCGCCACAGCGCCGCGAGGCCGAGCTGCACCGCGAACGTGAGCGGTTCCGCGGCGTCCTCGTCGGCCAACATCCGCGCGTTCGGCTCGCACACCGCCTCCACCAGGGACCAGCCCGCCAGCGGCATGAAGGTCTTGTCCAGGCTCTCCAGGCGCGCGCGGAACACGGGCTCGGTGGCGAACAGCTCCCGGCCCATGGCGGGCCACTCCGAGCCCTGGGGCGCGCACACGAAGACCAGGCGCGGCGGCCCCTCCGGCTCTCCGGTGAAGAGGCCCGCGCGGCGCTTGCCCTGGCGCAGGCTCTTGAGCAGCGCGACCAGCTCCGAGCGGGTGCGGAAGCTCAGCGCCGCGCGATGGCCGCCCGGGCCCACGCCCAGGGCCCAGGTGCGGCACAGGTCGCGCACGCTCACGGGCTCCTCGCCGTGCAGCACCAGCTCCTCGGCGCGGGCCGCCTGGGCGAGCAGTTCTCCGGCGCTGTCGGCCGCCAGCACCAGCAACTCCTCGCTCCCCAGCGGCGCTTCCTCGAGCACCACATGGGCATTGGTGCCACCCCATCCGAAAGCGCTCACTCCGGCCGTCGCGGGCCCGTCCTCCACGGGCCAGGGCAACAACCGCCGCGGCAGGCTCAGGCGCAGCTCGCTGAAGGGAATGCGCGGATTGGGCTCGCCGTGCAGGAAGTGCGGCGGCACCAGCCGGTGCGACAGCGCGAGCGCCACCTTGATGACGCCGGCGATGCCCGCGGCGCCCTCCAGGTGGCCGATGTGAGACTTCACCGAGCCGATGTAGAGCGGCCGGTCGATGGCCCGCCCCTCGCCGAGCGCCGCGCCCAGGGCGCTGGCCTCGGTGGGATCTCCCAGGGCGGTGCCCGTGCCGTGCGTCTCCACGTAGTGCACGCGCTGGGCGGGCACCCCCGAGCGCGCATAGGCCTCGCGCAGGAGCGCCGCCTGGCCGGGCACGCTCGGCGCGGTGAGCCCGTTGCCCAGGCCGTTGTTGTTCACCGCGCTGCCGCGGATGACACAGTAGATGCGCGCGCCCGCGGCGAGCGCCGCCGACAGCGGCTGGAGCACCACGAGCCCCGCGCCCTCGCCCCGTCCGAAACCATCCGCCCCCGCGGCGAACGCCTTGCTGCGCCCGTCCGGCGACAGCCCGCCGAACTTGGACAGGAGCACGTTCGCCTCGGGGGAGAAGATCAGGTTGACCCCGCCCACCAACGCGAGCCGGCTCTCCCCCGAGCGCAGGCTCTGGCAGGCCAGGTGCACCGCCACGAGCGACGAGGAGCACGCCGTGTCCACGGTGAGGCTCGGCCCCTTGAGTCCGAGCACATAGGACAAGCGGTTGGCCACGATGTTGAGCGACTGGCCCGTGGCGCTGTGCAGCGTCACCGCCGCGCGCTCGCGCAGGTGCCGGTCCGCGTAGTCGTGCCAGATGGCGCCCATGAACACGCCGGTGCGGCTGCCCTTGAGACTCGCGGGCGGCAGGCCCGCGTCCTCCAGCGCCTCCCACGCCACCTCCAGCATCAAGCGCTGCTGCGGATCCATCTCCGCGGCCTCGCGCGGGGAGATGCCGAAGAAGAGCGGATCGAACCCGCTCACCCCGTCCAGGAAGTAGCCATGGCGCGTGTTCATCCGCCCGGGCGATTGGGGATCCGCGTCATACCAGACGCGCGAGTCCCAACGCTCCGCGGGCACCTCGCGCAGCAGATCCTCCTGATGGCAGAGCAGCCGCCAGAAGGACTCCGCGTCCGGCGCACCGGGAAAACGGCACGCCAGGCCCACCACGGCCAGGGGCTCGCGCGAGTGCTCCTGCCGCGCGGCGCCCTCTTCCAAGGCCTCCTCTTCCAATTGCAGTCTCATGGAAGAGTTGGAACCAGACCCCAGCGGATTGTCACTCCCCGTCATATGTCGCCTTCCTCTATCCCTATCGAGGCACCACCCCGCCGGGTGGCCCTCAATGGCTTGCGCCCTTCACCGGTTTCGCTGCTCTCGGGCCTCGGCACCGGCAACCCCTTTTCCCTGGACAGTCCCCCCGGAAACGTCCCGCTCCCCCACCCTCGCATCACGCCCATCGACCCGAGGAGAGAACGCCCAAAATCGCATGTCTTGCATTGCGTGGGGAGCGGGTAAAGGCAGACCCCCATCGTCGAGGGAGAGATCCCGATTTCCGGACGTGTGGAGCCTCGTGGGGTGGGTCAACCTATTCCAGACATGACCTACTTCACGAGTTTTTCAATCTCTTCGCGATTGAAGCCCGCCTCGGCCAGGATCTCCTGGGAGTGCTGACCCAGCGAGGGAGGCGCGCGAGGAGTCACATCGCCCAGACGCAGGGGCGTGCGCAGGTGGGTCAGCTTGCGCCCGGATGGGGTGTCCTCGGACTCCATGAAGAGACCGCGTGCGCGCAGTTGTGCGTCCGCGAGCACCTCGTCCCCTTCGAGTACGGGCTCGACACACACGTCCCGACCCGCGAAGAGCGACGTCCAGTGCGAGAGCGGATGTTGGGCGATGAGGTGCGTGAGCTCCGCCTTCACGCGCGCGGCGCCACCGTCCAACGCATAGGCCTCGTCGAGCCATTCCGGGTGTCCCAGTGCCTCGCACACTCCGGCGAAGAACTTCGGCTCCAGCGCGCCCACGGCGAGCGCGCGGCCATCCTGGGTGCGGTACACGCCGTAGCACGGCAAGCCCCCGTTGAGCGCTTCCTCGCCGCGGCGCAGGGGCGTCCCCGCCTCGCCCATGAACAGGCGCGCGGCCAGGTGCATGTGGAGGAAGGCCGTGGCGCCATCCGTCATGGAGATGTCCACGAAGCGGCCCTGGCCCGTGCGCTCGCGCTCGTACAGCGCCGCGAGCAGGCCCACGAGCGCGAAGAGACTGCCTCCGCCGATGTCCCCCAGCTGGACGCCCGGAAAGGCGGGCGCGCCACCGGCCTCGCCGCCGTAGCCGAGCACGCCCGCGCGCGCCACGTAGTTGAGATCATGCCCCGCCCGGAGCCGATCCGGCCCCGTCTGGCCGTAGCCGCTGATGGCGCAGTAGATGAGGCGCGGGTGGCGCGCGTGCAGCGTGCTCCAGCCCAGCCCCAACCGGTCCATGACGCCCGGCCGGAAGCTCTCCACCAGCATGTCGTAGCCCCCCACCAGGCGCAGCAGGGCGTCGCGGCCCTCGGGGGACTTGAGGTCGAGCACCACGGAGCGCTTGTTGCGGTTGAGCCCGTGGTGCAGCGCGCTCTCGCCCTCCCGGAAGGGCGGCATGTGGCGCACGGGATCTCCCCCGGAGGGCTCCTCCACCCGGTCCACCGAGGCGCCCAGGTCGGCGAGCACCAGCGTGGCGTAGGGGCCCGGCAGCAGGCGGGAGAGATCCAGGACCTTGAGTCCAGCGAGGGGGAGCGAGTTCATGGGAGCGGGGGCAAACTCGGGGGTGGGGCAAAAAAGAAGCGGCGCGGCTCCCAACAGGAGCACGCGCCGCCCGTGGAACACCGCGCCCGGGGGGACGCGGCTCCGGTGTACTCTAGCCCAGCAGCTTGCCCAGCTTCATGGCCAGGCCCATGTCCATCGGCTTGAACTTGAGCTTGCCCTGCATGGCCGCCATCTGCGCGTTGAGCTTCTTCTCGCGGATCTTCACGAAGTCGTCGTTGGACATGTAGACGGTCATCTTGGAGGCACCGTTGATGCCCTCGGACACCCAGCCCTCGGCCTTGGTGAGGTCCAGCGTCCACTTGCCGCCGCCCTCGCCGCTCACGTCAAAGTGGATGACCGCGTTGATGTCCTTGGCCAGCTCCGGCTTCTCCGTGAGGATCTTCGGGATGTCGGTCTCGAGAATGTCCTTCGACGTCATGGCTCGCTCCGTGAGGTGATTGATTACTGAATCAATGCCGGGCGGGACCGTAATGACGCCGCCCGTACAGGTCAAGCCATCAGACGCGGGGGCTCAGCGCTGGGAGTTCACCAGTGACTGGTGGACCATCTTGAGCAGATCCGTGAGCTCGAAGGGCTTGGCCAGGTGTCCCACGGCGCCGATGTCCGAGGCCTTGCTGCCCACGTTGCGGTCCGCGCTCAGCACGATGATGGGGATGTGGGCCACGCTGGACTTCTGGCGCATGCGCTGGGCGAACTCCCAGCCGTCCATCACCGGCATCATCAGATCCAGGAGGATGAGCCGGGGAGGATCCGGCTCGAGCCGCTCCAGGGCCTCCTTGCCATTGCGCGCGCGACGGATCTCGAAGCCCTCGGCCTCGAGGATCTCCGAGAGGGCCTCGAGGATGTCGGGATCGTCATCCACGACGAGCACGACGGGGCCAGGTGGGGGCTGATGGTTGGCGGAAGACAGATTCTTCTCCATGAAGTAGCGCGCGGACTCGATTTTCCCTCAAGGCGCGTCAAGGTGCGGGAGAAATCCACCGGTCCGTGGTGGGGCCTCCTAGCCCCGTTGCAAAATCGACAGTGGCGACCCACTCTTGCATTGACCCATGGACCAGGAGACGGCAGGCGTGAAGGGCGAGCTCGACAGACAGCGGGCGGAGGATGACAGCGAGCCGGGCTTCGCCATTCTCTCGCGGCGGGGGCACTTGCGCGAGCTGGACGGCCGGCTGAGGAGCTGGCTGGGGTGCGAGCGGCTGCCGGAGTCCGTGGAGTCGATCGCGGAGCTGCTCGAGGGCGCGGGTTTCCAGCCGCGCGGGAGCGGGGACCTCTGGGAGCGCCAGGGCCAGGTGCTGCGCGTGGGCGAGCGGCCCATGGACGATGGCGCCCGGTTGGTGTGGATGCAGCGCATGGACGACGCGGGCACTCGCATCCAGCGGCGCATCCGCTACCTGGGGCTCGCGTCGCATGACCTGCGGGGCTCGCTCGCCAACGTGCGCTCCTACGCCGCGCTGCTGCTCAACGGGCGGATTCCCCTGGAGGCCAAGGCCCGGCGCGGGCTGGAGACCATCCTGCGCAACACCGACAAGGCGCTGTCCTTCGCGCAGGATTTCTTCGATGCGAGCCGGGCCGACCTGGGCATGCTCGCGTGCGAGCGGGAGCGGCAATCCCTGGAGCCCCTGTTGGCGGCCGCGGTGGAGCGGCACCTGGAACTCGCGGGAGGCGCGAGCGTGGCGCTCGGACTGGAGCTGCCCGAGCGCCCTCTCCCCGAGGTGGAGGTGGATGGAGGCCGGGTACAGCACGCCGTGGAGGCCTTCATCCGCCACCATCTGCTCCGGGCCCAGGCGGGAGAACAACTCCGGGTGAGGGTGTTGCCCGAGGGCGCCTGGGTGCGGGTGGAGGTCCGGCGCGACGGCATCCCCCTGACGCAGGCGGAGATGGCCCTCGCCTTCGCGCGCGAGGAGCGTGCCTTCCAGGAGAAGAAGCTCGAGGACGCGCTGCGCCTGACACTCGCGCGGCAGGAAGTGGAGGCCCTGGGCGGCGCCGTGGACGTGAGCTCGGACGCGGGCGGCACCACGCTTTCGCTCACCCTGCCCATCGCGCTCGCTAACTCCGCGAGCGTCCAGGTCTGACCTTCCGCGTGTCGTCGCGCTGGCGATGAGGGAGCGCTGGGGCTATCCTGGGCCGCGTCTTTTCCAAGGAGCCCTCGATGGGTCTGAAGCCGATGGAGATTGTGTTGATCATGGGGGTGCTGCTCCTCCTCTTCGGGGGCTCGCGCTTGCCACAGCTCGGCTCTTCCCTGGGGAGCGCCATCCGCAACTTCAAGCGCAGCTTCAGCACCGAGGACGCGCCCGCCGACGAGAAGAAGCCGGTGGCGACGCTGGCCAACGGCGGCGGCGTGGACAAGGACGTCAGCGCCCGCAGCACCACCCAGCAGAGCTGATCGGGCGTCGCCGTTCGGGCTACTTGAGTTCCTCGTCGATGTCGGCCTTGACCTTCTTCGCCTCGGCCTGGGAGCGCAGGGCCTCGGGCGGATCGTAGTCCGTGCTCCCCTGGAGCGCCTTGTTCACGGCCTCGAGCGCGGCCTTCGCGTCCCCATCCTTGAGCCGCGTCTCGGCCAGGTACGTCCAGGCGCGCAGGTTCTCCGGGTGCGCGGCGAGCACCTTGTCGTACAGGGCGGCGGACTTCTTCAAATCCCGCTTGGGCCAGGGCAGCTCGAAGAAGTAGCGCCCCTTGGCGATGAGGGGGGCGCCCCGATCGAACTGGGGATCGATCTTGATCGCGGTGTCCAGGCGCTCGTTGAACTTGCTCTCAAGCCCCTCGCCCAGGGCCTTCATGATGCCCACCGCCTGCGAGTAGGCGCCCACGCCCGCGGCGGCGAAGTAGTGTCCCTCGACGCGAGCCGGCGCCAGCTTGCGCGCCTGGTCGGCCACTTCCCAGGCCTGCTTGCCCAGACTCTTCTTGAGCTTGGGGTTGTTGCCCGCGCCGTCCGCCTGCCACTGGATGAGCCGGGCCTTGCGCCACAGCAGCTCGTAATCCTCCGGCGAGGCCTCCAAGGCCTTCTTCAACGCGTCTTCCTGCTCCTTCACCGCGGCGGGATCTCCGCGCCGCTTGTTCAGCGCATCCAGCGAGGACAGCTCTTCGGGGGTCGCGGCCAGGACGGGCGGGGCCACCAGCACGGCGAGGGCGAGGGCGAGGCGGAGTGGGCGCATACGCGGCGTGTTAGCACGCGATTTCCGGCCCCCGCAACGGCACCTGGATACGAGAAGGCGGCGCCCCAGGCGCGCGAACGCACCTCAGGCACCGCCTTGATGGATGGAGGACATGGGAGGCGTCCTCGCGCTAGGCGGCGTCCGCCGACGAGGACACCGGCCCCTCTTCATCCTGGTTGAAGGCCGCCAGGTAGCGCTCGAGGAAGTTCTTCGTCTTGAGCTCCACCTGCCGCACGCGCTCGCGCGAGACGCCCCAGCGCTGGCCCAGCTCCTCCAGCGTGCGCGGCTTGTCCTGCGTGAGCCGCTCCTGGAGGATGTCCCAGCCCAGGTCGCCAATGCGCTTGCGCACCTTGGCCAGCGCCTCCTGAACCTCGCCGTCCTGCTCGCGCGACAGGAAGATGGCCTGGGGCGAGGGCCCCCCATCCTCCAGCCGATCCAGGAACGTCGTCTCGCCGTCCTCGTCGATGCTCGCGTCGAGCGAGAAGTCCGTCATGCTGCCGCGCTCGGACTCGCCGCCGCGCACCTGGCTGCGGTTGTCCTTGAGGTAGCGCGTGATGTAGGCGCGGATCCACCACACCGCATAGGTGGCGAAGCGCACGTTCTTCTTCGGATCGAAGTGCTCGATGGCCTTCATCAGGCCCACGTTGCCTTCCTGGATGAGGTCATCCAGGCGGGCGCCGCGGTTGGCGAACTTCTTGGCCACCGCCACCACGAACGCCAGGTTGGACGCGGCGAGCGTCTGCCGCGCCGCCTCGTCTCCCCTGCGGGCCCGGCCCGCCAGTTCGTATTCCTGCTCCCGGGTCAACTGAGAGTGATCCCCGAGGTGACGCAGGTAATGAGAAAGACCCTCGGCTCCGTACTTCATCGTCCTGGTCGCCATGTTCTCGCGTCCTCCGTAGTCGTTCGAATCGGACGCGCTCGCCCCCTTTTCCGCGTCCACACACAAATAGGACGCACTGAGGCCTAAATGGTTTCTCGGTTCCGCACCGAGGGGTATTCGCCCTGCTTACCCTGTCTACAAGCGGGCCCCGGTTGGACCCCACGGGGCGAAATCCCGGCGAGCACGCGTTCCCAACAAGACTAGGAACGCCTGGAGGCGGGAAAGATCTTCTCTGGGTTGAGCAATCCCTGGGGATCGAAAAAGAGTTTCAGGTTGCGCTGGAACTCCAGCAATCCCTCGGATTGCTCCAGTGCCAGATATTCCCGCTTGGCATGGCCCACGCCGTGCTCGCCCGTGATGGTGCCGCCCACCGAGACGGTGATTTCCAACATTCTCTGAATGCCACGCTCCACCAGGGCCCGCTGGTGCGGCCCGTCATAGAGGAGGTTGGCGTGCAGGTTGCCATCCCCCGCGTGACCATATGTGGCCACCAGGAGACCCAGCTCCTCGCCCATCGCCTTGAGGGCCCGGATGACCTCGGGGATGCGGGAGCGGGGAACCGCGATGTCCTCGGAAATCTTGTGGGGCTTGAGGGCCCGGAGGGCGGGCGACACCTGGCGGCGGGCCGCCCAGAGCTTCTCCCGTTGAGACTCGTCCTGCGCCACCAGCACCTCGCTGGCGCCGTGCCGCTCACACACCTCGCCGAGCTGCACCAGCTCCGCGAACACGCCCTCCTCCCCATGTCCGTCCACCTCGATGATGACGGCCGAGCCCGCCCCCGGGGGAAAAGCGAAGCCCCGGTTCCTCACGGCCCGCAGCGCCGTGTCGTCGATGAGCTCCAGGGTGCGAGGGAGGATGCCGGCCGCCAGCACGGCGGTGATGGCGCGCGCGGCGGTGTGCACCGAGTCGAACACCGCCAGGGCCGTCTTCACGTGACGAGGCAGGGGCAGGAGCTGGACGGTGATCTCCGTGGCCACCCCGAGCGTGCCCTCGGAGCCCACGAACAGGCCCACCAGATCGTATCCGGCCACGCCCTTGAGCGTGCGGCGGCCCACGCGCAGCACCTCGCCCGAGGGCAACACCCATTCCAGACCGATGACGTAGTCCCGGGTGACGCCGTACTTGAGCGCCCGGGGGCCGCCGGCGTTCTCCGCCACGTTGCCCCCCATCGTGCACATCTCCCAGGAGTTCGGATCCGGCGGATAGAAGAGGCCCTGGGCCTCCACCGCCTTCATCAAGTCTCCTGTGATGACGCCGGGCTGGAGCACGGCCGTGAGGTCCTCCGCCGACACGGAGAGGATGCGATTCATCCGTTCCAGGCTCACCGACACCCCCCCGCGCAGGGGCAGCGAGCCACCGCTCTTGCCACTGCGTGCGCCACAGGGCGTGAAGGGCACGCCGAGCGCCTGGCACGTGCGGAAGACCGCGGAGACCTGGGCGGTGTCCTCGGGAAAGACCACGAGGTCCGGGGGGTACACGCCCGAGTCCGACTCATCCCGGGCATAGCGCTCCCGCGTGGCGTCGTCGCGGCGCACCTGCCCCGCGGAGAGCACGTCCACCAGGGCGGCGTGCGCGCGCTCCACCAGCGAGGGGTCGGGTCTCGGAAAGGTCCGCTCGGCGGGCAGGCTCATCGGGGCTTCTCCACAGCGAGTCATGTAACGGGCGGGCGAGCGGACGTCAGCGGCGCGGCAGGGCCAGCCGTGCCCACAATTCCCGACGCAGGGGACCCTCCCGCCGCAAACGGCCCTCGTAGGCCTCCGCGTGCGTCAGGGCCTCGCGCTGACGAGGGCCCCGGACGCGCAGGCACGCCTGCTCCGCCTCGATGATGCAGGCGGTGGCGGGACTGCCGAGCACGCGCGCCAGGGCACGTGCCACCTCGCGCGCCAGGTCCTCCTGGAGGATGAGCCGGTGCGCGAAACAATCCACCAGTTCCCCCAACCGGCCAAAGCCCGTCACCTTCTTCGTCGGCACGTAGGCCACGTGGGCCCGGCCCTCGAAGGGCAGCAGGTGGTGCGGACACATGGAGGTGAAGCGCAGATCCGTCACCAGCACCAGCTCTCCCGAGGAGTTCGCGGGCGCGGGGAAGAGCTCTCCGAGCGCTTCCTCGGGAGTACGGGCGTACCCGTCCAGGAACTCCGTGGCCCAGGCCTCGGCCACCCGCTCCGGCGTCTGCACGAGATTGGGATCCGCCGCCAGGTCCAAGCCCGCCGCGCGGAGGAAGTCCTGGATGGCCGCGGCCATGGCGGCCCGGTCCGGCTTCGGGGCGCGGGGTGCTTCACGAGTGACTCGGCGATTTCCCACGAACGCGGCTCCTTGGACGAAGATGGGGCGAAGATGCGAGGAGGCGCAACCTACTGCGAAGCCCTCGCCGGATCTCCAGGAAGACGCCTCGCTTGACACCCCCCAGGGGCGTCAGTAGAGCGATCCCGTAGCCTCTCCCCGTCCGATGCGCTTCCGAGCCCACATCACAGGTCGTCTCATCGCACCCCTCCTGGTGGTGCTGTGGATGGTCCAGTCGCTCATCGCACTCAACCACTCGCGGGAGCATACCCACCGCTACTGCCCGGCCCACTCGGCCTTCGAGGAAGCGCCGGCCAGCCAGGGCATGGCGAGCGCCGTGCGCTCCCTCGAGGGCCCGGCCGTGGAGAACCCCTCGGGCGCGTCGGCGGAAGCATCCGGCCACGAGGCGTGCCCCTATCTGTCCTTCAGCGAGCGCAAGGCGGTGCTCGGGGGAGGACCCCGCGCGCTCCCGCTCCTCGTGGTGCGTCATCGGGAGGACCCTCCGGCTCCGGCGCCCACCCGGGCCCTGTCACCGCTGTCCGTCCTCGACACCGCCCCCAAGGCCTCTCCTCCGGCGCGCGTCTGACGCCGTCGAAGCGAAGTCATTGGGTCGACGTCCGCGCCCTCGCGTGACGCCCGGTTCGAGGAGTCTTTCGTGTCATCCCCCTGCTGCCGGCTCGCCGGCATCGCCGCCTGTGTCGCATTCATCCTGCCGCTGTCCTCCCGGGCCCAATCCGCCCCGGACACGGCCTCCCCCCCATCCACCCCACCCCCGGGCGAGTCCCGTCCGGACACCCCTCCGCCTCCAGACGTCTCGGCTCAGGATCTGAAGGACATCGAGGAGGCGCTCGGCAAGGAGGCCGCCGAAGCCACCCAGGCGGGCACCGCGCCCGCCACGACCTCTTCCCCCTCGGGCTCCAGTGGGAGCTTCTCCATCCCCTCGAACATCAACTTCCGGGGATTGGAGCTGTCCTTCATCCTCGACACCGCGGCCGCCGCCTTCACCGCCCAGGAACCGCTCCAGACAGGTGGGCACGATCCCTCCAGCAACGGCTTCAACCTCCAGCAACTGGAGATGTCCCTCCACACGGCGGTGGACCCCTACTTCCAGTTCACCAGCAACATCGTCTTCAGCCAGTTCGGCGTCGAGGTGGAGGAGGCCTATGCCTCCACCAGCGCGCTTCCCGCCAGCCTCCAGCTGCGCGCCGGCCAGTTCCTCACCCGCTTCGGACGGATCAACCCCACCCACCCGCATGCCTGGGACTTCGTGGACCAGCCCTTCGCGCTGGGCCGGGTGTTCGGCGGCGAGGGCAACCGGGGTCTGGGCGTGGAGGGTTCCTGGCTCGCGCCCCTGCCCTGGTACGTGGAGGTCCTCGGCTCCATCACCGACGCCAGCGGCGAGAGCACCGCGCGCAGCTTCCTCGGCTCGGGCGGAGGCGGCGTCTCCTCGCCGCTCGACTTCCAGTTCACCGGCGCCGTGAAGCAGTTCTTCCCGCTGTCGGACGACCTGTCGCTCCTCTGGGGCCTGTCCGCCGCCGATGGACCCACCCCCACGGGCTACCACAACCGCGCCGACGTGTTCGGCACGGATGTCTACCTCAAGTACCGGCCCCTCTCGAGCGGCAGCACCACGGTGGTGACCTTCCAGGGCGAGCTGTTCTACCGGCGCCGGCAGGTGCCCCAGGACGTCCTCTCGGATTTCAACGGGTATGCCCAGGTCCTCTGGCGCTTCTCCCAACGCTGGGCCGCCGCCACCCGCTACGAATTCGGAAGCCCCGCCCGGCGCATCGGCGGCGCCATCGCGGACGATCCGCTCGACCCCGAGTGGACCGACCACCGCGAGCGCGTCTCCGCCAACCTCACCTTCTGGCCCACCGAGTTCTCCCGCCTGCGCCTGCAAGGCGCCACCGACCGCGCCCACTGGCGCGAGCAGCGGGACTACTCGGTCTTCCTCGCACTCGAAGTGGTGGTGGGCGCCCACGGCGCTCACGCCTTCTGATTCCCCTTTTCCGATTCGGAGTTCTCGATGAACCCCCTGCCCCGCTGCCTCGCGGCCCTGAGCGCCGCCCTCTGCCTCCTGCTGTCCGTTCCCGCCCACGCCGACTTGAGGGTGGTGGCCTCGCTGCCGGATCTCGCCGCGCTCGCCAAGGCCGTGGGCGGCGAGCACGTGCAGGTCACCTCGCTGGCGCTGTCCACGCAGGATCCCCACTTCGTGGACGCCAAGCCCAACCTGGCGCTCGAGCTCAACCGCGCCGACATGCTCATCGCCATTGGCCTGGAGCTGGAGGTGGGCTGGCTGCCCACGCTCCAGAACGGCGCCCGCAACCCCCGCATCCTCATCAACAGCCCCGGCTTCCTGGACGTGTCCCAGTTCGTGCAGAAGCTGGAGGTGCCCACCACGCCCATGGACCGCAGCAATGGGGACGTGCACCCGGGCGGCAATCCGCACTTCCTCTATGATCCGCGCGCGGGCCTCGCGGTGGCCAAGGGCATCGCGGACCGGATGATCTCCCTGGACGCGAAGAACGCGGACGCCTACCGCGCCAACCTGGCGAAGTTCACCGACGAATCGCAGAAGTCGCTGGCCACCTGGCAGAAGCGCCTCGCGGGCCTCAAGGGCCAGCCCGTCATCGCCTACCACCGGACCACGGCGTACCTGTCGAACTGGCTGGGCTTCGACGTCGTCGCCTACCTGGAGCCCAAGCCCGGCATCCCGCCCACGCCCGCCCACGTGGTGGAAGTGCTCGGACAGGCCCGCCAGCGCAAGGCGCGGATGCTCCTGCAGGAGGAGTACTACCCCGCCACCACCTCCAAGCTGGTATCGCAGAAGGTCCCCACGCCCCTCGTCATCCTCCCGGGTGGCACCAACTTCCGCGCGGGCGAGACGTACCTCCACCACATCGAGGACGTGGTGACGCGGCTGGAGAACGGCCTGAACGGCAAGGGGACCTGAGCCATGCGCGCCTCTCTTCTCGTCGTCTGCGGCCTGGCGCTCGGCGGTTGTGCCTGGGAGCCCGGCCAGGGGTTCGCGGTGGTCGAGCCCACCGTGCGCGCCTCCTATGAGCCCGTCTTCGGCCGCGAAGCGGGGGATGGCTACCAGCGGCTGAGCTCGGACTACCAGTTGCGCGTGGACGAGGCCGCGTTGCGCCTGTCCGGCATCGAGCTGATGAGCGCGGGCAGCGGCGGAGGCTCGTTCGATCCGGCCAACCCTCCAGCGGGCTACTCGCTGTGCCACGGCGGCCACTGCCACCGGAGTGACGGTGCGCTCATCCCCTACGAGCAGGTCGCCGCGGAGGTGGGCGGCGGCACGGGAGCCAGCGCCGTGGTGACGCTCACCACCGGCGAGCCATGGAACCTCCTGACCCCCGAGACCCGCGCGGTCGGCTGCGAGCCTGGATGCGCGCTGCCCCAGACGCAGGTGTCCCAGGGCCGCTGGAACGTCCAGTCGCTGCACCTCACCGGCTGGGTGCGCGACGCCCGGACGCCCGCGCGCTTCACGGGCGAGCGCCGCTTCGAGGTGGACCTCCCGGCGCGGGCGGGCAACGAGCCGCTGACGGTGCTCAGCGGCGCGCTGGACCTGCCCTCGGATCGCAAGACGCCGCCCCAGGCGAAGCTGGACCTGGACCTCGTCCTGACGGCGGCGCTGTTCGACGCCGTGGACTTCGGCGCGCTCGAGTACGAACAGGGCGTCCTGCGCTTGAGCGACACGGCGCGCACGGCCCTGGTGGAGCGGCTGGCGAAGGTCTCGCCCCGCGCGGAGGTCTCTCGTGGAACCCCATGAGCCGAGCCCTCCCGCGCACGCCCACACGGAGGACCTGCTCCTGTGCTGCGAGGACCTGCGCATCGGCTACCAGGGCAAGCCGATGCTGCCGCCCATCAACCTCCAGGTGCGCCGGGGAACCTTCCTGGCCGTCATTGGCCGCAACGGCTCGGGCAAGAGCACGTGGTTCAAGACGCTGCTGGGCCTCCTGTCCCCGGTGTCTGGCCGCGTGTTCCGCTCCAGCCCCCAGGTGAAGAGCGCCTACGTTCCCCAGAGCACCGGCATCGACGCGCTCCTGCCCGTGCGCACGAAGGAGTTGGTGCGCTGGGGGCGGCTGTCCGGGTGGAACTTCCTCAGGCCCTTCTCCTCGCGCCAGGACCGGAGCGCGGTGGAGTCGGCGATCACCTCGGCGGGCGCGGGCCCCATCGCCCAGTTGCCCTACCGCGAGTTGTCCGAGGGCCAGAAACAGCGCGCCCTGCTCGCGCGGGTGCTCGCCACCGAGGCGGACCTGGTGCTGCTCGACGAGCCCACCGCCGCCATGGACGCCGTGGCCGAACGCGAGACGATGAAGCGCCTGGCGGAGCTGGCCCACGAGAAGCGGCTCGCGGTGGTGGTGGTGAGCCACGATCTGCGCGTGGCCGCCGAGTTCGCCGATCAACTGCTCTTCGTGGACCGGGAGACGTCCTCCGTGGTGTTGGGAGACGCGAACACGGTCTTCTGTCATCCCGCCTTCCGGCACCAGTACGGCGACGACTACTGCCCCCGACACCCCGCCCCAGGACATCCCCGTGAACCCGCACGTTGAGACGCCCACCTGGGCGCAATTCTGGGACGCCTACGAGCTCTTCCAGGATCCCATCCTGTGTGCCCTCATCGCGGGGGGCGTGCTGGGCTTCCTCGGCGTCTACGTGGTGCTGCGGCGCATGGTGTTCGTGAGCGCGGCGGTGACGCAGTCCGCGGGGCTCGGAGTGGCGCTGGCCTTCTTCGCGGAGATCCACCTGGGCATGCACGTGGACCCCACGGCGGGCGCGGTGGGGCTCGCGCTGGTGGCCACGCTCGTGCTGATGCTGGATCCCGCCCGGCTGCGGCTCACGCGCGAGAGCGTGCTGGGCCTCGCCTACGCGCTCACGGGCGGAGCGGCCATCCTCGTGGGGGATCGCATCTCCCAGGAGGCCCACGACATCCAGGGCATCCTCTTCGGCACGGCGGTGCTGGTGGAGCGGCCCCAACTGCTCGCCGTGGCCTGGGCGGGCGCGCTCATCCTCTTCATCCACCTGTGGTGGTTCCGGGGCCTCACCTTCGCGAGCTTCGATCGCACGGGAGCGCTCGTGCAGGGGCTGCCGGTGCGCGTGCTCGACGGCGTGTTGATGATTTCCATCGGCTTGATGGTGGGCGTGTCGGCGCGGGCGCTCGGCGCGCTGCCGGTGTTCGCCTTCTCCATCCTGTCGGCCATCGCCGCGCTGATGCTGGACCTGCGGCTGCCGTGGACCTTCTTCTTGTCCACCCTCGCGGGGGCGGTGTCCGGCCTGGGCGGCTATCTGCTCGCCTACTTCTATAACTTCCCCGTGGGCGGCTCGCAGACGGTGCTCGCGAGCGCGCTGGTGCTCCTGGCACTGGTGGCCCGGAGCGTGAAGCAGCTCGTCACCCACGGGAAGACATGAAGCACCCAGCGTGACTCCTACGAAGGCATTCCCGCTCCTGGTCGGATGCGTGTTGCTCGCGGGATGCGCCATGGGGCCTCCGCTCGGGAGTCTGCTCGCCGGACCGCAGCCGTCGGCGGCATCGTTGGTCCAGAGGAAGTCCGTAGGGGGAGCGGGAGGATTTCCTCCACGAGAAGACGCCTGTGGAGGCACGGCCGCGTTGGAGGGCTGGCCGGACCTGGCCTCGCGCGACACCGAGGCATTGCTGGCGCCCTGGCTGAGGTGTCCCTCGCCCGCGGACTACGTCGCCCTGCAACGGCGGGTGGACATGCCCCGGCTGGTGGAAGCGTTGGATGACTGGGGCGCGGTACGCCTGGGAGCGCTGGGACCCGTGCGTGAGGACGCCGCCGAAGTCCTCCAGCGCAAACGCGCCGCCTTCCTGCTCACCGCCACGGAGCGCTACGGCCCGGTGCACGCGGAGGTGTTCGCCCTCTTCGTGCTGCACTCGGCCCATGACGACGAGGTGGACGCGCTGTTGCGTCTGCTGGCGAGGGACAAGCGGTTGGGGCAGACGCTGGCGCTCATGCCCACGGTGCGCGAGGAACTGGAGGCGCGAGGCCTGCCACTCTCGGCCTACCCCGAGCGGGACGCACGGGCCGGTGACGTGTCGAGGGGCTTGGCGCACGCTGCCCGGGACTTTCTCTCCACCATTCCGGTGAACGACGGCCTGCGCTACGTGGAATTGTCCACGCGGTGGGCGCAGTTGCCCGCGCCCTACCGAGAGGCCGCGCACGAGGTGGATCGAGCGTTGGCGCTGCGGCACTTCGCCCCGGGCAGCGTGGTGGTGGGCAGCTTCGACGCGGTGACATTCGGAGTGCCGCTGGGCTTCTACTACCTGGCGGCGGGGACGGGACAAGGCCTCGCCTCGTTGACCCGAGGCCAGTATGAGCAGGCCACGCGGGAGTTGGCGCCCGCGGCCCTGGCGATGACGCTGTACGCGGGGGGCCGGGGGGTACGCGCCCTGGGCGAACTCGGGGTGCCTCACCTGGACTCACTCCAGGCACTGGGGCGGCAGTGGGAGACCCTCCTGGGCGGGGACGGAGTGAGGGCATTGCTCGAGGAGATTCGCGCCCATCGGGAGGCGGGCTACTTCGTGGCCGAGGGAGGCATGGAGGCGGCGCTGGCCCTGCGTGAAGCCCGAGGGAACGTGGCCAGGGCCCAGGCATGGCTGTCCCAGGAAAAACCCCAGCGCGCGGGCCCCTCGGTGGTGAAGGGCTTGGGGAGAGAACCCGCGAGTCTGGCCTCGTTGGTGGATGAGGGGGCGGGGCTCACCCACGAGGTGGTGGAGGCGCGCCTGGCCCTGGTGGAGCGAGAGGCCACGGGCCCGCGCTTGCCCCGGGACGTGGCGGTGTTGGAGCGGCAGCGGCCCGCCCAGGATGCGCCTCCACCGGGAGCCGAGGGCAACCCGCGTTGGGGCGAGTACGTCGCCTACCGGGAGAAGCGTTTGGGGGAACTCAAGCAAGGGATGACCGTCGAGGGTCCCCTGCGCTGGGACGCCTACGAGGCGATGCGAGGGTGGTTCGCCCGGGGGATGGACTTCGAGCGCCGCATGGTGGAGTTGCTGCGGGCCGATGCGGCCCTGCCCCAGGCCGAGCGCATTTACCTCGGGGACTTCCATCAACCGCGCATCGAGCGGTCCGTGGGGGTGTGGAAGCCCGGCAGTGGCCTGCGCTTCGCGGATGTGCTTGTCGTGGAAGAGCGCCCTTCGCGTGGCCAGATCCCTCGTGTGGAGACGTTCAGCTTCAAGAGCCGCGACTTCTCGAGGTTGAAAGGCAATGCCGTGGAAACACAGATGAAGGCGGACGCGAGAGAAGCGTTGGGATATTACGGCGAGGTGCTGGATATTCGTCGGCCCTCTCTCCAACCCCTTCTCCTCGATGGCAGCGAGGTGCCAGTTTCGAGGGTCCATCTCATCTACGAGAGTAGCGCACTCATGCTCGAGAAGATGGACAAGGTGGAGGCCGCCATGCAGGCGACCAAGATCGCGCATCCGGGAGTGGAGGTGCTGTTCCAATGAATGTGCTTGAGTTTCACGATTTGAAGGCAGAGGACAATCTACTGCTCACCTTCGAGGGTGCCTTCGACGTGCGACCTACATTGGAGCGCGAGTTGGAACCCTTTTTTCAGACGCTCGAGGAGTACGCGGGCGGATGGATGCCAGACGTCGTTGAAGGCAAGCGGCGACGCAAATATGCCCGGGCCGCCATCGGGAAGGCGCTGGAGGAGCAACGCCACGACAGAGGAACAACCATTGGACTCTACCGGACGAAGTGGCCCGCCCTGGACATGTCGCTCCGGCTCTATTTCCCGACCCTCCCCCCCCAACTGAATACCTTGCTTGAAATAAAGCCGCTCTCTTTCTTCGCGGAGACGGAGCGCTGCCGAAACTTCGTGGACATGGTACGCGCATGGGCCTCTCGCTACCCGGTCTCCCATGCCTCGGCCCACAGCCTGGCTGACAGGGCGATGGCGGGCGCGCCCTACTTCGGCTGCGACCCAAAGACCTTTCGAAGAGACGGATTCGACAAGATCTACGAGGTGTTCTGGCTCAACGTCTTCGGTCCGAAGCTGGTGGCATCCGTCGGCCGCGAGCGCATGCTCTCCACGCCCGCCCACCGGGTGGAGGAACTCCCCAACGGCTCCATCCTCCTGGTGACGTGGCCCATCGTGGCGGACTTCGCCAGCGCTCAAGCGCGCGAGGCCCAGGCCCGCGCCTACGCGCACCTCCGGCCAGACCTCGACCTGGCCACCGTGCGGCACACCCTGCGCGAGCGCAGCGCGACACTCGCCCCCGTGGAGCCCCGCTTCCCCCCGGACGTGGCACCGCTGCTCTCCCGCGTGGTGGACGACGTCGCCATCCATCAGCGCCAGCGCAGGATCGCCGAGTTCAACGATTGGCGGCCACCCGAGCCCGAGGAATGGCGCCCCGCCAGCGCCGCCCTCCCCTCGGACGTGGAGGATCCGGAGCGGGAGCGAAAGCGTTACGCCTCCCTCGCCGAGCACCTCGTGGCGCTGTTGCACACGAAGGTGCCCTCGGTCTTCGAGGCAACGCCCGAATCGCTCACGGAGGTCGACTACCAGTTCTGGCACGAGGAATTCCCGAGGGTCTTCGAGCGCGACAACATCGACGCGCACGCGGTGCCCCCCATTGGCGCCTACCTGGGCGAGGTGCTGGTGCGGCACCTGGGCGGCACGTGGATTCCCCGCCAGAAACTCGAAGAGGCCCAGGTGCTCGTGGGCGAGCGCGTCTGGCTCCCCTTCGCGAGGGCCTGGCACTACATGCGCACGTGCCAGTCGTTGCTGGACTTCTCCCTCACCCAGCTCTACCGCGTCGCCGAGCGGCACCGGGGTTGACCCAGAGGCAGCTCAGCGCACCGCCGCGGAGACCTTCTTGAACTCGGGAGTACCGGCGACGCCGAGCAAGTCGAAGAGCGCGGCCTCCACGGTGACGACCTGGGCGCCCGCGTCCCGGCACATCTCCAGGCCCACGCGCCGGTCCTCCGGATGGCGCGACAGCACCGCGTCCGCGCAGAGCACCGGCGACAATCCCCGCTCCGACAGGTCGCGCACCGTCTGGTAGACACACACGTGCGTCTCCATTCCCACGATCAACACCTGCTCGCGCCCGCCGAGCCGAGCCAGCACGTCCGGCACGCAGGCACTGAACGCCAGCTTCTCCACGGCGGAATAATCGCCCAGGTGCGTCTTCACCGCCGCGTGCGTGCTCCCCAGTCCCTTGGGGTATTGCTCGGTGACGAAAATGGGCAGCTCCAGCGCCTTCGCTCCCTCGATGGCGGCGTTGACGCGGCGGAGCATCCGCTCGAGCGCGGGGGCGTCCATGGCGGCGCACAAGCGCTCCTGGATGTCGACGACGAGGAGCGCGGACTGGTCTCTCTTGAGCCGGAAGGTGGGCATGCGACAGTCCTCACCGGACCCGCCTGGATCGTCAAGCATCCCAAGCACGGTCATCTGGGAGATTGACGCCCTCTCAACGCGTGACCAAGCTCGCGGGCATGAAGGGACATGCCCGACACCTGATGACCGCGCCCGTGAAGTCCGTCACCCCGGAGACCCCCCTGTCGGAGGTGGCCTTGTTGCTGGCCGACGCGCACATCGCGGGCGTGCCCGTGACGGATGACGAGCAGGTGGTGGGAATCATCAGCGAGCCCGACATCCTCAACGCCCTGCTGGAGAACCGGGCCCTGGACACCCCGGCCCGCGAGCTGATGACCTCGCCGGTGCACACGGTGAATGAGTTCGAAACCAGTGACGAGGTGATGGCGCTCTTCCGCAAGCACCGCATCCACCACCTGCCCGTGGTGCGAGAGGACAAGCTGCTGGGCATCATCACCCCCGCGGATGTCATCCGCTACCTGGCCCGCGACCTCGACGAGCCGCCCCGGGTCGGATGAGCGGCGCGATGACCGAGCCCTTGCGACTGGAGGATCGGGGAGGCCAGGGCCCCGTGCTGCACCTCGCCCACGCCAACGGCTTTCCTCCGGGGAGCTACCGGCGGCTGATCGACGGCCTCGCGTCCCGCACGCACGTCTACACCCTGGAGAGCCGCTGCCTGGTGCCCGGGGCGAACCCCCTGTCGATGCGGCACTGGGACGACATGGCCGACGATCTGGTGCACGCCCTGCGCGCCCGGGGCCTCACGCGCGTGGTGGGCGTGGGGCACAGCATGGGCGGCGTGGCCACGCTGATCGCCGCCGCGAATCATCCGGAGCTCTTCCAGTCCGTGGTGATGTTGGATCCGGTGCTGTTCACGGGCGGGCGGGAGCTGGCCCTCCAGTTGCTCGGGCTGCTCGGCCTGCGCGGCCGGGTCCCCCCCGCGAGTCTGGCCCGTCGGCGCCGGGAACACTGGGGCTCGCGAGAGGAAGCCGCCGCGAGCTACGGCAAGAAGGCGCTCTTCCGGGGGTTCGATCCCGCCTGCTTCCAGGACTACCTCGCCCACGGCCTCACCGAGGCCCCTGGCGGAGGAATGAGGCTCACCATTCCCACGGCCTGGGAGGCGCGCATCTTCGAGACCTCGCCGCGAGCCATCTGGAAGCGGCTGCGAGACGTGAAGGTGCCGGTGCTGGTGCTGCGCGGAAGCACCTCGGACACGCTCACGCCCGAGGCCCTGGAGCGGGTGCGGCGCACGCGGCCCGGCATCCAGACCGAGGAGGTGCCGGGGGGCCACCTCTTCCCACTGGAGAAGCCCGAGGAATGCGCGCGGCGCATCCTCGCGTTCACCGAGTCGGTGGGCACCCGGACCGCGGCCTGAGCGCGGGGCTCACGCCGGGACGTTTTCCTCGAAGCGGAGCAGGCGCAGGGGGTTGGGCCGCTGGGGGCCCGCGCGGAAGGCCTGGGCGCGCTGGACCTCGGGCAGGTGGGCATCCGCGTCCCGCCAACACTCCAGGCACGAGGCGAACGCCGCGGCGGCCTCGGAGGCCGCGCCCCGGGCGAGGTGGACCTCGGCGAGGTGGAGCCAGGCGTGGCCACTGCCGGGCCTCGCCTGGACGAGGGCGTCGGCCAGCTCCAGCGCCTTGTCCTCGCGGCCGAAGCGCAGACGGATCCTCGACAACGTCTCACGGGCCGGGCGGGAAAAGGCCGGAGGACCCGCCGTGCGCAGGCGGCGCTCCAGGCGGATGGCCCGGGTGAGCGTGGCCTCCGCGCGGGCCGGGTCTCCCTGCTTCGCCTCCCATGCGCCACGCAGCTCGCACGCGGCCAGCTCCACGACCCGGGCGACATCCCGGGGGCAGAGCAGACGGCCGTCACCCCGTGTCTCCTCGGACAGCGGAGGGTGGAGCGCATCGAGCGCCGTGCAGATCCGCTCGACCTCGGAGCACTGGCCGACCTCCAGGGCGCGCAGGCCCCGGGCATACAGCTCCATGCCGGAGAGCAGCACGCGCTCCGAGGGGCGGGCCTCGGCGGAGAGCTCGACGCGCAGCTCCGCCGCGGCGCGCAGGAAACCAAAGCGCAGGTGCAGTCCGGACAGGGCTCCCGCGGCGAACACGAGCGCCTGCTCCACCCGGGGTGACGCCTCCTCCGCACGGGCACGCAGGCGGCGAGCCCAGGCCTGGGCCTCGCCATACCGCCCCGAGTCGGCACACGCCTGGATGAGCAGCCTCAGGGCCACGCCCGCCACGGGCGCCGCGGAGCCGGGCAGCGACTCGCGCTCGCGCCAGGCGTCCTCCACGGCCACGGCCTCCTCGAGCACTTCCCGGGCCTCCCGGGCATGGCCGGTGCGCAGGAACAACCGGCCCGCGGCGAGCAGGGCCGGCGCGGCCTGTGGCGCCAGCACGCGCAACCGGCGGGCACTCTCCAGGGCTTCCTCGGGCCGGGCGCTCTCCTCGCGCAGGCGCACCCAGGCCAGGTGCACGCCCTCATGCTCCGGGTGCGTGCGCAGCAACTCGCGCACCAGCACCTGGGCATAGGACTGGCCGGGCGCGGGACGGCCATCCGCCTCGTATCCGTCCGCGAGCAGTCCCGCGAGCAACAACCGGGCCTCGGCGTCCTCGGGGAAGCGCTCGATGAGGCCTTCCATCTCGCGCACGAAGCCGTGACGGCCATTGGCGGGGCCCTTGTTGGCCAGGAAGGTGGCCGCGACGATGTAGCGCTGCTCCGCGTCCGTCACGCCCTCGCTGAGCGCGAGCGCCTTGTAGATGGACTCCGCCCGGGCGGCCGCGCAGCGCGCCCCGGCGCCCCGCGTCAGGGCCAGGCCCCACCACGCCATGGCGAGCTGGGGATCCCTCCGAGCCGCCTCCGCGAAGGCCCGCCGCGCCTCGCCACGCCAGCCCAGGTGCAGCAGCCGCAGGCCCTGATCGAACCAGGCCTGGGCCAGGGGCACGGAGGTGCTCACCTTCAAGTGGGCGCGTCCCAGTCCCTCGCGCAGCGCGGGGGTGGGCAGCTCCTGGTCCGGGATTTCGTCCCAGGGAGCGACGGGGAAGAGAAGGGACTCCTCGTTTCGGAGATGTAACGCCAGCATGGTGTCCTCCTCACGCCCCGGCGAGCGGGGCCAATGACGCGTCCACGATGGACCGCTCCAGCGCCTCGACCCGCGCCGCCCACTCCCGCCACGCCGCCGCCAGTCCTTCCACGGGCAGCGACGGCGCCTTCTTCAGCGCCGCGATGCACTCGCGCCGCCACTCGGGGCCCAATAGCGCCCCCACCCACTCCTCATGGGCGGCCAACCAATCGGCCACGGCCACCAACGCGGAGCGCGTGGTGGCGCACTCGTCCGGGGTGGAGGGCAGACGGGGCACGCCGAGGTCCGCCGCGTTGAAGACGGGCCGCGCGAGCCGCCGCTCATCCACCAGCGCGGGGTTGAAGCCGCAACGCGGCACATAGACGCAGTCACGGCCCCCGCGGCACACCACGCCGAAGCCCCACAACGTGAGGGCCCCTCCCTCTCCCAGCTCCGCGCTGTAGGCGCTGGTGCCCTGCTGTCCCCGGGGAATGCGCTCGCGGCGCAGGCCCCGGCGCAGGAGCAGATTCTCCGGGTGGAGCACGTCACGGCCGAGGCACCACATGGAGATGTCGAACAACCGCTCGCCCTGGCGGCGCAACTCATGCGGCAGGGCACAAGGAAGGGAGGAGCCCATGGTGACCTCAGCTCGCCTTCTTGGCCGTCGCGCCCTTGCTGGCCTTCACCTCGCCGAACAAGGACTGGAACGTCACCTCGGCGCCGCCCTTCTTGCCCACCGCGGCACTCACCGCGCGCACCAGCTTGCCGCGCACCTTCGGCGACAGGGGCTCGTCCGCGAGGGCCGCGCTCACCTGCTGCTCGCTCACGCCCCGGCCACTCTTGGGCTTGGCGATGCCCAGCTCGGCGTAGGGCTTGTTCTGCTTCTCCTTGTCACGGCGCTTGTCGGAGCGCTGCTTCGCCAGTTTCCGGTCGGCCTCGGAGCGCGCCTCCAGCTGGGAGGACAGGCGCACCAGGGTGCGGGGCTCGAGCTTCTGCTCATCCAGGAATTGCTTGAAGGTACCCATGTCGACTTCTCCTACGGGGGGGATGTGGGTGGAACCAGGACCGCTCAGTGCTCGTGCTCGTGCTCGTGCTCGTGGCCGGACTCCTCGATGACGAGCGAGACCGTGCCGGACGCGGGACCGAGCGTCAGGGTGTAGGTGCCCACTTCCAGCGGCGCCACGTGGCGGCCCTTGATGTCCGTGCAGGACTCGGAGCTCTTCGCGGACGACTCGAACGCCACGGCCTGGCCGGAGGCGCTGGTGAGGGTCAGAGGCACATCCGCGTTGAGGAAGAAGACGTAGTCGGCGGCCTCGCTCGCCGCGAACGACACCGAGCCCGCGCTCCCCGAGGGCAGCGCGATGTCATAGCGCTTGTGGTCGTTGCTCACCGCGGGGGCATTGCCCGCCGTGGTGCTCGCGGTGATGGCCACGCCAGGACCCGCCTGGAGGTGCTCACACCCCTCGCTGTCCGCGTCCTCGGTGGAACCGCCACAACCCACGAGCAACGCGCTCGACAACAGGCAAGCGGACAGCAGCTTCTTCATCATGATGGGGAACTCCAGGTGTGTATGTGAACGACGGGAGGTACGACGAAGCCCTCACGTCCCCGTTGCCCGGTGAAGGGAAACGGGACGCGACGTGGGGAGTGAGGCACGTGCGGCGAGCGCACGGCATCGAGGGCGGACGCGCCAGGGCACGGCCCACACGGTCCCGCGAGCGCCTTGGAAGCGAGGCACGGGCACGCGATGACCGGACCCGCGAAGGAGCCTTCGCGAGACGGACGGCGTCAGCGATGCGTGAAGAAAGGAGAGGGACGACGCGCGAACGCGCTCAAACGCGAGGCGGAGACGCCTTGGGCGCGAGGTACAGACACGCCACCGGCGGCTCGACGGCTTCTCGGACCTGGGCCAGCACCGGTCCCTCCAGGACCGGCACCTCCAGCACGGGCATCACCTCCGCGGGAGGAAGAACCGCCCGGCGGAGGAAGGCATGCGCGCAGTGGGCATCCGAGCCGTGCCCGGATACCTTCGCCTCCGCGCGCGTGAAGCGCTCGTCCTCGAAGGACGGCGCGTGCTCGAGCCCCTCTCCCGGCTCCAGCTCGTCCGCGTGCAGCAGATCGCCGTGCTCGAGGCACGCGCGGTGCTGGACCAGGACGAAGTGGGCCGCGCTCCCCAGGTAGGCCAGCGCGCACAGCAGCACCACGGGCAGCGCCAGCAGGCGCGGCCGTCGGTGCTTCGCTGGCTCGTGGCGGGGATTCACGACGAAACGGCTCCCAGTGCAACCCAGTTGCGTTACACGAGTTGTACGCGAGGGTCTGTTCGGGTGCAAGCAGTTGCACGGTGAAGGCCGCGCTGACGCGTTATTCCGCTGACGGGCCGTCCGCCGAAGTCATTCCCCAGCCGGGTCCGGTCGGAGTAGGAAGCGCCCCGACACCAGAAGGAACCCCCGTGCAAGAATTCCTGGAAGTGCTGCGGCAACAGGCGGTCCATTTCGGACCCGAGCTGGCGCGCGCCGCATACGCGCGAGGCCTCGCCGTGACCCAGAGGGATGGCACCACCCGTCCCATTCCCGTCACCGCCACGCCGGTCATCCTCGACGCCGAGGAAATCCGCCGCCGTGCCACCCTCTCCGCGCACCTGGCCTCGGCCACCATGAAGGTGACGCGCCAGATGCTCGCCAGCGAACACCGGGAGCTGTTGCTCGGGGGCCTGTCACCCATCGAGCGCGCGCTCACCGAGCGCACCTTCGCGAACGTGACCCGGCTGGCCACCACGCGCGTGGATTACTTCGTGGACTCGAGGCCACGTGCCCTGGAGGTCAACGCCACCATTCCCGCCATGCAGGGCTATTCGGACATCGCGGCGCACACCTTCATCGAGGGCGTGGCCCGGCATTTCGGCATGCCCGAGGCGGCGATTCCCGCGCTCCTCACCGCCAACGGCGGCAACACGCGCGCCCTCTATGACGCCCTGCTCGCGGGCTACGCGGCCGAGCGCCAGGGCCGGACGCCCCGCACCATCGCCCTGCTCTGCCGCCGCCACGACGCCCAGCTCACCGAGCAGCGCTACCTGTGCGCGCGCTTCCGCGAGTTCGGCGTGGACGCGGACGTCGTCCACCCGGACGAGGTGTCCGGCGAGGAGCACTTCGAGGTCCGCGGCAAGCGCTACGAGCTCGTGTACCGGCACCTCTTCTCGCGGCGCCTGGAGGAATCGCCCGCGCCGTGGATGGAGGAGTTCTTCGGCACGGTGCCAGGCCGCAAGGCGGTGCTGCTCAACCCCCCCGCCTCGCCCGTGGAGGTGAAGACGGCCTTCGCGCTCGTCTCCCAGTCCCTCGAGGACCCCGCGCTGGCGGACGCCGTCGGACTCACGCCCGAGGAACTAGAAGCCATCCGCGTCTCGGTGCCCTGGACGCGCCCCTTCAAACAGGGGCCCGGCAAGGGACCGGACGGCGCGAGGGAGGCGGATCTGGTGGCACGCGTGGCGGCGGAGCCCGAGCGCTTCGTCCTCAAGCGGGCGTGGGACTATGGCGGCCGGGCCGTCTATCTCGGCCGCTCGGTGGGCACGCCAGCCTTCGAGGAGCGGGCCCGCGCCGCGTACGGGGAAACGCTCACCTGGAAGGCGCTGTGCGAGCGAGCCGCCACGGACTCGCTCGGTGGCGGCTTCGTGGTGCAGGAAGTGGTGGAGACCACCCCCGAGGAGCACCTGCTGTGCGAAACGCACGGCATCACGCCCCTGCGGCTGCACGTGGACTACTCCGCCTATGCCTCGGTGGGGCTGGACCGGCGGCCGGCGTGGGGAGGGGTGTGCCGGGGCTCCACCTCGGAGATCGTCAACATCGTGGGAGGAGGAGGCGTGCTGCCGCTCATCACCACCGAGGTGGCCGAGGAACTGCTCCGGGCATGGAAGGCCCGCTGATTCCATCCATCCAACTCACGGGGAAGAGATCGGCCGCTCACGGGTTGTGCGGACGCGATCACGCTATATAGATGGACCATCGGGCGGGACTTCCGCCTCTCTTTTCACGAAAGGACACGGAATCCATGGCTTGGGAAACGCAGGGGTGGCAGACGGCTCGGAGCGGGGTCGATGACGTCCTCGTGCAGGAGTCCCGGCGCGCCTTCATGTCGCGCGTGTACAGCTGGATGTTCGCGGGCCTCATGGTGACGGGCCTCGTGGCGATGTTCATCGCCGCCACGCCGGAGTTGGTGGCGCAGGTGGCGCGGTTCCGCTGGCTGCTGTTCTTCGGCCAGCTGGGCCTGGTGGTCGCCATCTCGGCCGCGGCGACCCGGCTGTCGGGCGCGGTCGCGGGAGCGCTCTTCCTCGGGTACTCGGTCCTCACCGGACTGACCTTCTCCCTTCTCTTCTACGTCTACACGCAGGCCTCCATCGCCAATGCCTTCCTGATGGCCGGCGCCACCTTCGGAGCGATGAGCCTCTACGCCACGGTCACCAAGCGGGACCTGAGCCCCATGCGCACGTTCCTCTTCATGGGTCTCATCGGCGTGTTCGTCGCCAGCATCGTGCAGATCTTCGTGCAGAGCTCGGCGCTCAACTTCGTGCTCGGGTGCGCGGGCGTGGTCGTCTTCGCGGGACTCACCGCGTATGACACGCAGAAGCTGCGCGAGATGCACGCCGCCGGGGGCTACCGCTCGGCGGCCGCGGCGAGCATCAACGGCGCCCTGTGCCTGTACCTGGACTTCATCAACCTCTTCATCTCCCTGCTGCGCCTCTCCGGCCAGCGCCGCGACTGACACGGTCGCGGAGGAACGGAACTCAGGCGGTGGGCGCTTCCCGGGCCCACCGCCTTTTTCATGCCCCCTACTCCTGCGTCTTGGGGCGGGAGAAGGGCATCAGCAGCCGCTCCACGGGCTTTCCCCCCACCAGGTGCTCGTCGATGATCGCGGGCACGTCCTCGGGCTTCACTCCGCCGTACCAGGTGCCCTCGGGGTAGACCACCACCGACACGCCGAAGGAACAGGTGTCCAGGCACCCGGCGGCGTTGGCGCGCATCTGCCCCTTGAGACCGCGCTTCTCCAGCTCGTCCTTGAAGCGGGCGCGCACATCCTCGGCCCCCTTCGTGGCACAGCACCCCTTGGGGTGGCCGTCGGGACGCCGGTTGGTACAGACGAATACGTGACGTTTGAACGGAGGCATGCGCTCCTCCTAGCGCGGCTTCCGTTCAAAAGCGACGGTTGAGCCCCCGCTCCCTCCTCCCCTTTCTTGCCCGCGCCCCTGGGCAGGGGGACGCTTCGTGCACAGACTCTCAGCAAACATCCGCTTCTGATCACATCCTCTGTCCCGCGAGTGACCCTACATGACTCGTCATCCAACGACGTGTGGTTATTCAAGAGAGTTGATCGGCGGGCCCGGTGGCTTTAGATCGCGGTCGCGTGAACGCCCCGCCCGGACGGAAGGCGAGTCGGTGAGGGAGCGTTCGCCAAGCCACAATCCCCTATCTGTAGGTGGTGCGACAATGACGTGCACAAGATCTAGGGGTGCGGCCTTGACGATTCTCCGACGAGGATCGTACCTTTACTTACCTACCCGCTCACCGAGCGGCCAAGCGCGACGTCAGCGCTCCTGACACCCCACCACCTCCCCTTTCCTTTCCCTGCCGGAAACGGACCGGGGATCCCGTGAGACGTCTCGATCCCGAGCGATCTCGCGGACTTGGCTTTTCGCGAATTTTGCAGTCACACGCAGAGTGAATGCGTCTGAGGGACCCATGGAACACCACGAGCTGAACGCCACGGCGGCAGTGTTGGACGGCAAGGACCTGGCGGGGTCGAAGACCCCGGCGGCGGGGCTGACGGTGGAGCGCTTCTTCACCACGCCCGGGGTGGACCCGGCGGATGAGCTGGCGTGGGAGCTGCGTACCGCGGGCATCTCGGGCGAGGACGGCAAGTCCGTCTTCCAGCAGAAGGACGTGGAGGTCCCCAAGTCCTGGTCGATGCTGGCCACCAACGTGGTGGCGTCGAAGTACTTCCGGGGCACCCCGGGCACGGCCGAGCGTGAGACGAGTGTGCGCGGGCTGGTGGCGCGCGTGGTGGACACCCTCACCCGCTGGGGCGCCCAGGGCGGCTACTTCGCCACGGCCACGGACCGGGACACCTTCCACGCGGAGCTCACCCACCTGCTGCTGCGCCAGAAGGCGGCCTTCAACTCGCCCGTGTGGTTCAACGTGGGCGTGGAGGAGCACCCGCAGTGCTCGGCGTGCTTCATCAACTCGGTGGACGACAACATGGAGTCCATCCTCGGCCTGGCGAAGACCGAGGGCATGCTCTTCAAGTACGGCTCGGGCACCGGCAGCAACCTGTCCAGCCTGCGCTCGAGCAAGGAACTGCTCGCGGGCGGCGGCACCGCTTCCGGCCCCGTCTCCTTCATGAAGGGCTTCGACGCGTTCGCCGGCGTCATCAAGAGCGGTGGCAAGACGCGCCGCGCCGCCAAGATGGTGATCCTCAACGCGGACCACCCGGACGTGCTGGACTTCGTGCGGTGCAAGGCCAACGAGGAGAAGAAGGCCTGGGCGCTCATCGAGGCCGGGTATGACCCAAGCTTCAACGGCGAGGCCTACGCCTCCGTCTTCTTCCAGAACTCCAACAACTCGGTGCGCGTGACGGACGAGTTCATGCGCGCGGTCATCAACGACGGCACGTGGACGACGCACGCGGTGCGCGACGGCCGGCCCATGGACACCCACAAGGCGCGCGAGGTGTTCCGGGAGATCGCCTCGGCGGCGCACCTGTGCGGTGACCCCGGCATGCAGTTCGACACCACCGTCAACGCCTGGCACACGTGCTCGAACACGGCGCGCATCAACGCGTCCAATCCGTGCTCGGAGTACATGTTCCTCGACGACTCGGCCTGCAACCTGGCGTCGCTGAACCTGATGCACTTCCGCACCATCGACGGCGACTTCGACGTCACCGCCTTCAAGCACGCGGTGGACGTGGTGCTGCTGGCCATGGAGATCATCGTCGGCAACTCCAAGTACCCCTCGAAGAAGATCGAGGAGAACAGCCACGCCTTCCGGCCCCTGGGCCTGGGCTACGCCAACCTCGGCGCGCTCCTGATGGCCGCGGGCCTGCCGTACGACTCGGACGTGGGCCGCAACTACGCGGGCGCCATCACCTCGCTCATGTGCGGCCAGGCGTACGCCATGAGCGCGCGCATGGCGGAGAAGCAGGGCGCGTTCGCGGGCTACCAGAAGAACGCCGAGCCCTTCCTGGGCGTCATCCGCAAGCACCGCAAGGCGGCCTACAACATCCCCGCCGAGGGCGTGAGCGAGGACCTGTTCGACGCGCAGAAGCGCGCGTGGGATCAGGCGCTGGCGTTCGGCACGGAGCACGGCTTCCGCAACAGCCAGGTGACGGTGCTCGCCCCCACGGGCACCATCGGCTTCATGATGGACTGCGACACCACGGGGATTGAACCCGACATCGCGCTCATCAAGTACAAGAAGCTGGTGGGCGGCGGCATGCTCAAGATTGTCAACCAGACGGTGCCCTTCGCGCTCGAGAAGCTCGGCTACCGGCAGACGCAGTCCCAGGACATCATCACCTACCTGGACAAGCACGAGACGATCGAGGGCGCCCCGCACCTCAAGCCCGAGCACCTGGCGGTGTTCGACTGCGCCTTCAAGCCGGCCAAGGGCCAGCGCAGCATCCACTGGATGGGCCACCTGCGCATGATGGGCGCGACGCAGCCCTTCCTGTCGGGCGCCATCTCCAAGACGGTGAACATGCCGTCGGACGCCACGGTGGAGGACATCGAGAAGGCCTACATCGAGGCGTGGAAGATGGGGCTCAAGGCCGTGGCGGTGTACCGCGATGGCTGCAAGCGCACCCAGCCGCTGAACACCTCGAAGGACACGGTGAAGGACACGAAGCTGGCGGTGGCCGAGCCCGCGCTGGCCGCGGTGCGCGACGCCAACGCCATGCGCCGGCGCCTGCCGGACGAGCGCCAGGCCATCACGCACAAGTTCTCCATCGGGGGCCACGAGGGCTACCTGACGGTGGGCATGTACGAGGACGGCACGCCGGGCGAGCTGTTCTGCGTGATGGCGAAGGAAGGCTCGGTGGTGAGCGGCCTGATGGACAGCTTCGCCACGGCGGTGTCGCTGGCGTTGCAGTACGGGGTGCCGCTGCAGGTGCTGGTGGACAAGTTCTGCCACGTGCGCTTCGAGCCGAGCGGCTTCACGGGCAACCCGGCGGTGCCGATCGCCAAGTCGATTGTGGACTACATCTTCCGCTGGCTGGCGTTGAAGTTCCTGCCGGCCGAGCAGGAGCTGGACGGCGTGGAGGCGGAGGTGGAGCAGCAGGTGGCGGCCACGCCCGAGCCCAAGCCCGAGGTGAAGGCGGCGCCGGTGGTGGCGCTGCCGATGGCCACGCCGAGGCGGACGTACCTGAACCAGGCCGACGCCCCGCCCTGCCACACCTGCGGGGAGATCATGGTGCGCAACGGCGCCTGCTACAAGTGCAGCAACTGCGGCACCACGAGCGGCTGCAGCTGAAAATAAATGGTGAATGAAAAAGCCCCGGTGAGCCCCTAACCAGGCTCACCGGGGCTTTTTCATTTGGTCCGACACCTTGGACTATTGTCCCACCCGGATGGGTGTTGCACTCCCCGAGATGGCCCCATCATGGCCTTACGATTCAAACCTCCTCGAAATACCCGCCCACAATTCCAGTCTGTTCCAAGGCTGCCTTGATCTCTCCGTCAACAATGAGCGCGGGGGGCCAGCCCCAGGTTTTAAACACACGGGCATCGCCGACCTTTGACTTGTCGATGCGCAGACCAGAAACGACACGGTATTCTCCAACTCTATCTGGCCGCCCATCCGCCGGAGTGTAGAGACGGGCATCTTCACAAGCACTGTCGTCAATGCAGCGAACGGTCCGTGCCACAACGAGGAGATGATAGGGCTGGGCCTGTCCCTCTACTTCAACAGGGAAGAGTTGAATGTCTTGGGATGCCATTTCTCGAAACACGGCTGCGGCTCGCTCACTAAGTATCGGAGTCGAGCCAAATCCTGCCGTGGTAAAATCAAGAGGATTACCAGGACGTAGAAGTGGAACGCACAGATGTCCAGGAGGCGCTATCCGCTCTCCGCGTGTAAACTGCCAAATATCATCAATCTCCTGGCCGTCAGGCATGGTTGGCTCAGACATATACCAGCGGCCTGGAACATAGGCGTCTATTTGCAGATTAAAGAAGCGTCCATTCACGTCCTCATGCATCGGTATTCCTCGTAATGAGCTTTCTCAACTTGGTTCCCGCAGTTGTTAGTTCACGCGCGATCTGGGCCAACGTATCGATCAATACAGCACGGCATTGGGCAGCCCCTCTGCATTCATTCATGTCTCGTTCAATACGTCTGAACACCTCTTGATGGTATTCACGGGGGTGTGGCCCTTTGTGCCCTTTGATGCGCACCTGATTCGCGACATCGCTCAGCTTCATCTGAGCCCGATTGAAATAGGGCTCGAACAGTGGGGTCCAGGGGCCTCCTGATGCATCGGAAACCTCGTTCTTGTCGGTACAGATATGGTGGATGTCTCCGTCCGGGTCTCCCTGGATAACACCACCCGTCCCCATCGCGACCGTCGCCACGGCCGTGGGCGCAAGGGCGACATTCAACACCCCCGCCGCTGGAAGTGAGATCGACCTCACCTGTCCCGCCAGGACTCCTGACAGCTCGAATCCTCCCTCGACCCTCGCCCGCATGGCGGCCTGGGCGGCGCCGGGCAGCTTTGGCCCCTGTGCGGCCATGGCGCTCTTTCCACCAATGGCCGTCATCGCCACGAGTACCAGGATGCGTGCCCCATTGCCTCCGAGCACCTTTCCGAATCGGTGCCCGGATGCCTCCAGCTCCGCGAAGCCGCGAGCGTTCTTCGACTCCGCCATGAGCCGCAGGAATCCTTGCCCGAGGTTCCACACCGGTCCCACACCCAAGTATGCAATCAGCGACGCCGTCAGTCCCATCGCGATGAACTTCGTGATGGGCTCGGGTGCGACCAGCATCACGAGTGACGTCCCGATGATGGACACCACCATCGCGCGCAGTGCCTCGGGATTGGCGAGGTCCTTCACCACCTCCTCCACCCCTTCCCAGACCGTATCCAGTGCGAAGGAGAGCGCCATCATGCGCCGCTCCATCACTCCCAGGGTGAACTCACCCGCGAACAGGCTCGAGCACATGGCGGGGTTTCCTCGCCGCTGGCAGTGCCTCGCGGAGGCAGCACTGGCCTTCTGACCTCGGGCTCCGTCGACAATCCCCCTGGCCGAGGCGAGCAATGAGCGCGAGTCGAATGGCTCAGACGCCTCGTGCACAACCTTCAAATCCATGTCGAGGATGAGCTGGGCGACCGCGCTCTTGAACTCCTGCTCACCGATGGTGACGGGTGCGGACTCGCCAGGCCGGTAGATGATGGGCGCTCGCTGTCCGGTGTCCAGCGTCACGACCCGCGTCGTCGCGCATGCCGAGGTCAGCAACAGCAGCGCGGTGATTCTGAGAAGTCTCATGCCCACTTCCTTGCCAACCTCAGAGCGAAAACCCTTCTACGACTCAAACCTCTTCAAAATATCCACCCACGCTCCCCGCCTCTTCCAGGGCCATCTTGATCTCTCCGTCAACGATGAGCGCGGGGCGCCAGCCCCAAAGCTTGAACACACGCGCATCTTCAACCTTCGACTTGTCGATGCGGAGACCCGACACGACTTGATACTCGCCAACGCGCTCCGGTCGGCCTGTTTCCAAGGTGAAGCGCCGGGCTTCCTTACATGCCTTGTCGTCGATGCAGCGTATCTTCCGTGTGACGACGAGGAGATGGTATGGCTCGGGCTGTCCCTCGACCTCAATAGGGAAGAGTTGAACATCTTGGGGGGCCATTTCTCGAAACACGGCTGCGGCTCGCGTGCTGAAGATGGGGGTCATCCCCACCCCCGCAGTCGTGAAATCCAGAGGGTTGCCAGGGCGCAAGAGCGGAATGCGCAGTTGTCCAGGTGAAGCAATCCGCTCGCCACGGGTAAATGCCCAGACATCATCGACTTCCTGGCCGTCAGGCGTAGTTGGTTCCGACATATACCAGCGGCCTGGAACATAGGCGTCTATCTGTAATTCGAAAAAGCGACCCCTCATGATTTCAGGCATTCGGATTCCTCGTGACAAGTTTCCGCAACTCGGTTCCCGCAGTCGTCAACTCCCTTGCGATCTGTGCCAACGTTTCGATCAGCACGGCTCGGCACTCAGTCGCCCCCTTGCAGTCCTCCATCTTCTGCTCGATGCGTTTAAGGACTGCCTGATGGTATTCACGGGGGTGTGGCCCTTTGTGCCCTTTGATGCGCACCTGATTCGCGACATCGCTCAGCTTCATCTGAGCCCGATTGAAATAGGGCTCGAACAGTGGGGTCCAGGGGCCTCCTGATGCATCGGAAACCTCGTTCTTGTCGGTACAGATATGGTGGATGTCTCCGTCCGGGTCTCCCTGGATAACACCACCCGTCCCCATCGCGACCGTCGCCACGGCCGTGGGCGCAAGGGCGACATTCAACACCCCCGCCGCTGGAAGTGAGATCGACCTCACCTGTCCCGCCAGGACTCCTGACAGCTCGAATCCTCCCTCGACCCTCGCCCGCATGGCGGCCTGGGCGGCGCCGGGCAGCTTTGGCCCCTGTGCGGCCATGGCGCTCTTTCCACCAATGGCCGTCATCGCCACGAGTACCAGGATGCGTGCCCCATTGCCTCCGAGCACCTTTCCGAATCGGTGCCCGGATGCCTCCAGCTCCGCGAAGCCGCGAGCGTTCTTCGACTCCGCCATGAGCCGCAGGAATCCTTGCCCGAGGTTCCACACCGGTCCCACACCCAAGTATGCAATCAGCGACGCCGTCAGTCCCATCGCGATGAACTTCGTGATGGGCTCGGGTGCGACCAGCATCACGAGTGACGTCCCGATGATGGACACCACCATCGCGCGCAGTGCCTCGGGATTGGCGAGGTCCTTCACCACCTCCTCCACCCCTTCCCAGACCGTATCCAGTGCGAAGGAGAGCGCCATCATGCGCCGCTCCATCACTCCCAGGGTGAACTCACCCGCGAACAGGCTCGAGCACATGGCGGGGTTTCCTCGCCGCTGGCAGTGCCTCGCGGAGGCAGCACTGGCCTTCTGACCTCGGGCTCCGTCGACAATCCCCCTGGCCGAGGCGAGCAATGAGCGCGAGTCGAATGGCTCAGACGCCTCGTGCACAACCTTCAAATCCATGTCGAGGATGAGCTGGGCGACCGCGCTCTTGAACTCCTGCTCACCGATGGTGACGGGTGCGGACTCGCCAGGCCGGTAGATGATGGGCGCTCGCTGTCCGGTGTCCAGCGTCACGACCCGCGTCGTCGCGCATGCCGAGGTCAGCAACAGCAGCGCGGTGATTCTGAGAAGTCTCATGCCCACTTCCTTGCCAACCTCAGAGCGAAAACCCTTCTACGACTCAAACCTCTTCAAAATATCCACCCACGCTCCCCGCCTCTTCCAGGGCCAGCTTGATCTCTCCGTCCACAATGAGCGCAGGGCGCCAGCCCCAAAGCTTGAACACACGCGCATCTTCAACCTTCGACTTGTCGATGCGGAGACCCGAAACAACTTGATACTCGCCAACGCGTTCTGGCCGGCCTGTTTCCAAGGTAAAGCGCCTGGCCTCCTTAGGATATCTACCGCTCTCATCCAGCTCACACTTCATCAAAGTATCCGCCTACAATGCCAGTTCGTTCCAGTGCGGACTTGATCTTCTCGTCAACGATAAGCGCAGGATGCCAACCCCAGGCTTTAAAGACACGGGCATCTCCAACCTTGGACTTATCAATACGCAGACCCGAAACGACTTGGTATTCACCCACTCGCTCCGGTCTTCCGTCCTCCGGAGTGAAGTACCGAGCTTCCGTGCAGGCCGCGTCATCGATGCAGCGAACCGTCCGTGCCACGACAAGGAGTTGATAGGGCTCGGTCTGCCCCTCTACGTCAACGGGGAAGAGTTGAGTGTCGTGAGAGGCCATCTCCCGAAATACGGCCGCTGCTCGTTCACTCAATATTGGCGTCGAGCCCATTCCCGCTGTCGTAAAGTCCAGCGGTTTTCCAGGACGATGGAGTGGAACGCGTAGTCGAGCGGGCGCCTCTATGGGTTCGCCGCGGGTAAATACCCAGAGATCGTCCAGTTGCTGCCCGTTGGGCATCGTGGGCGCGGCCATGTACCATCGACCTGGAACATAGACATCTATTTTCAGATTGAAGTAACGCATGCTCGTGGCATCAGGCATCTGGATTCCTTGTGATTATTTTTCTCAACTTGGTCCCAGTAGTCGTCAACTCACGCGCGATTTTGGTCAACACATCGACCAGTGCTCGCCGACATTCAGCGGCGCTCCGACATCCAAGCGTGGCCTGTTCAATCCGACTATAGACCTCTTCGTGGTACTCGCGAGGGTGCGGTCCCTTGTGCCCCTTGATTCGCACCTGATTCGCGACGTCGCTGAGCTTCATCCCAGCTTGTTCGAAGAATGTCTCGAATAGGGGCGTCCAGGGTCCTCCCGAGGCATCGGAGACCTCGTTCTTGTCGGTGCAGATGTGGTGGATGTCTCCGTCCGGGTCTCCCTGGATGACGCCACCCGTCCCCATCGCGACCGCCGCTACGGCCGTGGGCGCCAGCGCGACGTTCAGCACTCCCGCCGAGGGCAGTGAGATCGACCTCACCTGCCCCGCCAGGACTCCTGACAGCTCGAATTCTCCCTCGACCCTCGCCCGCATGGCGGCCTGGGCGGCGCCGGGCAGCTTTGGCCCCTGTGTGGCCATGGCGCTCTTTCCACCAATGGCCGTCATCGCCACGAGCACCAGGACCCGCGCCCCATTGCCTCCGAGCACTTTTCCGAACCGGTGCCCGGATTCCTCCAGCTGCGCGAAGTCGCGAGCGTTTTTCGACTCCGCCATGAGCCGCAGGAATCCTTGCCCGAGGTTCCATACCGGCCCCACGCCCAGGTAGGCGATCAGCGAGGCCGTCAGGCCCATGGCGATGAACTTCGTGATGGGCTCGGGCGCGACCAGCATGACGAGCGACGTCCCGATGATGGACACCACCATCGCTCGAAGCGCCTCGGGATTGGCGAGGTCCTTCACCACGTCCTCCACCCCTTCCCAGACCGTATCCAGTGCGAAGGAGAGCGCCATCATGCGCCGCTCCATCGGTCCCAGGGTGAACTCACCCGCGAACAGACTCAGGCACGTGGAGGGATCGCTCTGCCGCTGGCAGTACCGTGAGGATGAAGCGGTCTCCTTCCGGCCTTGCACTCCGTCGACGATTCCCCCGGCCGAGGCGAGCAACGAGCGCGGGCCCACTTGAGCAGACTCGTCGAGCACGACTTTCAAATTCATGTCGAGCACGAGCCGCGCGACGGCGCTCTTGAACTCCCGTTCGTCGATCGTGATCGGCTCGGACTCGCCAGGCCGGTAGACAATCGTGTCCCGTTGCCCGGTATCCAGATTCACGACCCGCGTCGTCGCGCATGCCGACGCCAGCAGCAGCAACGCGGCGAGTCCGAAGACCCTCATTCCCACCTCCGTATCCAACGCCCCTACGTAACACGGGGCGTCGCGCGGAGTGGGTCAGACGGAGGTTCCCCGCAGCCGGCCGTAGGCCTCCGAGGCCGCCGCGAGCAACCGCTCCATCTCGTCGAGTTCCCCGGGTCCGAAGGGCGCGGGTCCTCCATCGATGACGAGGAACCCCACCGCGCGCTGGTTCACCCGGATGGGCGCCGCCATCAGGTTGGAATAGGTCTCCCCCAGGGCCGCGAAGAGCACCTCGTCCGTCTGGCTCAAGGGCTTGGACGAGACCACGGGTCTTCCATCCGACTCCGCCTGAGAGAGGATCGACGGCACCGCGAGATTCACCTGCAATGCCACCACATCGGGCTTGTCACTGCCCGGGCCGAACGCCTGCCCCACCCGCACCGAGCCAAAGGTCTCTCCCAGCAGGAAGCCCCGGGGGAAGCGGCCCTGCGCATACGACAGCAACGCCTGGCCCAGCTCTCCGCACGTCTTCGCCCGCTGCAAGGCCTCCACGGCCTCGGGGAGTTGCACCCACTGCACGCCTGGCGAACCGTCCTCGCTGAACTCGGTGGAGGGATCCCAGTCCGGGATGAAATCCACCACGGGCGCGGGTGCGACCAGCTCCGGCTCCTGCGAGGAGAAGTCCACCTCGATGCACCGGCTCGCCCATGACGACGAGCCCGAGTCCGACTCGATGTACTCAAGGTCCGACGACATCTTCAGCGCCTCGGGAGACGCCGAAGCACTCTCGGCGGGAAGCTCGAGCATCGCCCTCGGCCTTCGTCCCCGGCGGTCCTCCTTCGGCGCTGAATCCTCCGGAATATGGAAGGGAGGCGGCGTCCCCGCCGCGCGGACCAACGCGGAGGGGACCTCTTCCTCGGGCTCGGGCTCCCATGCATCGGAGATGGGCTCGGCCGTGCGCAGGATGTCCGCCAACGCGTCCTCGAAGGGAATGTCCCGCTCCGCGCTCTCCGTCAGCGCCTCGATCGGCGTGTCATCGGCCAACCGCTCCACCCCTGGCGTCTTGACCGGCTCGGGCTCCGGCTCGGCCAGGACCTGGGCCACGGGAATGAGGGCCTCGGGGGGCGCGGGAGGTGGCGTCGGCGATGGAGGCGCCACCTCCTGGACTTCCTGGACGGGAGGCGTGCTCGGAGGAGGAGGCGGCGGCACGGCGACGGGCTCCCGTGGGGGCTGCACCACCGTCAAGGGCGTTGGCATGGAACGCACGCTGGAGACCAACGGCGCCCCCCCCACGAGCCGGTTCCTGGCGGCCCGGGGAGAGGCGCCCGCGGGGGTTCTCGGCATGAGGCCCGGAGGACGGCCCGGAGCCGCGGCGCCAAAAGAGAAGGCCGGAGCGGTGCCCGCCGCCAGGGCCACGGTGGGCGCGGGCCGGGGCGCCGCCGCGACGAGGACATTTCCCGTGGGAGGCGCCGAGACCGAACGCGGCGCCACCGCGAGGGGAATGGCCACCGGAGCGGGCGGGGGCTTCGCCGGAGCGGGCCGCGCCACGGCGGCGGGCGGAACCGCCTGGACGGCCGGCGCGGGCCGAGGCGAAGGACTCAAGGCCACGCCCGGTGAATTCCCCTGCCCCGCTCCGGGCCGGGGCTGTCCGGAACGCGCGGGCCTCACGGGCCGGGGCAAGCCGTAGTGCTTCTCCAGCACTTGCAGCAGGCGCGGCTCCGGGATGATGGAGGGGACCACGCGCATGCCCGTGGCGAACGCGAGCGAGTCCACGTGCCGGGGATCCTGCGGCTCGGCCAGGGCCATGCGCAGGCGGCGGCCCTCGAGCGCCAACGGGAAGGCGAGGTGCTGGCGTGCGAGCTCGGGTTTGAGCAGGGCCACGGTCTCGGCGGGAACGGCTTCCAGCTCCGCCTCGGTCACGAGGGGGAAGTAGTAGGTATCCGACAGCGCCTGTCCCAGCGTGGCCAGATCGAGCATTCCCAGCTCGACCAGGTTGGTGCCCAGACTGCCGCCGTAGATGAGGCGTGACTTGAGGGCCTCATCCAGCTGCGCCTGGGTGAGGAGTCCCTTTCGGACAAGATGCGCTCCGAGCTGATCGACCATACAGCGGGGATAGTAGGGCGCCCCGCCGCCAGTGGCCGTACCCGGAAGCCCCGAGAAGTCCGACACAAGCCAGAACTTCGCGGGGCTGTTGGTCACTCCACGCTAATAGGCATTCTTGGACAGGAAACCGCCCAGCGCCGTGCGCACGAGGATCTTCAGGTCCATGAGCAGCGACCAGTTCTCGATGTAGTACAGGTCGTACTCAATCCGCTTCTGGATGGACGTCTGTCCCCGCAGGCCGTTGATCTGCGCCCAGCCGGTGATGCCAGCCTTCACCTTGTGGCGCAGGTGATAGCGGGGAATCTGACGTTTGAACTCCTCGATGAACACGGGGCGCTCGGGCCGGGGACCCACGAGGCTCATGTCGCCCGTCAGCACGTTGAAGAACTGGGGCAATTCGTCGAGCGAGTACTTGCGCAGGAACGTGCCGATGGGCGTGCGCCGCGGATCGTCCTTGCTGGCCATGAGCGCGCCGGAGGACTCGGCGTCCGTGCGCATGGTGCGGAACTTGAGGATGTGGAACGTCTGGCCATCCATGCCCATGCGCTCCTGGGCATAGAGCAGGGGCCCCCGGCTGGTGAGCTTCACCGCGATCGCCACGAGCAGCATGAAAGGCGCGCTCACGAAGAGCGCCACCAGCGCGAAGAGGATGTCGAAGACGCGCTTGGCCACCATGTTCCAGCCCGCCATGGGGTCGCCCTGGAGGCTGATGATGGGCAGGCCGCCGAACTCCTCCAGCCCTCCGTACAGGGTGACGTACTGGTAGAGGTCCGGCACCACCTTCACGTCCACCGTGCGCAGCGCCAGCTGCTCCATGAGCGGCTTGACGGCGGCCTGGTCCTCGAGCGGCACCGCGATGATGACCTGATCCACCGAGCGCGCATCCAGCACGGTGTCCACGTCCTTCACGTGGCCCACCACCGGCACGCCCAGCACCTGCTGGCCCACCTTGTCCGGGTGCAGGGACAGCAGGCCCACCACGCGAAAGCCCAGTTCCTTGTGGCCCTCCACCGTCTCGATGACGCGCTGGCCCAGCTCCCCCGCGCCGATGACGAGGATGGACTTGAGGTTGTAGCCCCGCCGGCGCACCGCGCTGAGCACCCCGCGCAGCACCAGCCGCGCCGAGGACACGCCCACGAACGCGTAGACGGAGAAGAAGGCCAGCATCAGGCGCGAGTAGCGCTCGCGCGTGAAGTACGTGAGCGCCACCACGATGAGCGTGGCCATGATGGTGGCCTTGAAGACCTCGAAGACCTCGCCGATGTGCGTGCGCGCCCGGTTGGTGGCGTACAGCCGCGCCTGCCGGTAGGTGATGGGGAAGACGAGCAGCACCGTCGCCAGCGACAGCAGCGTCTCCTCCCAGGCGGGCATTCCGTACATCACCGGAATGGGGCCATCGAAGCGCGTGACGTACGCGAGCACGAACGCGCCCGTCAGCATCACCACATCGGCCGCGATCTTGATGGACGTGTAGAAGCGCTGGAACCGGCTGAACACGCGGAACTCCTTGCCCTGGACCTGCACACCGCCTGCCCGCCACCTGCAAGCGGCGCACCCCGCGTCAGGAGCCGTCCGTTACCGGACACCCCTCGTGGCGGGTGGGCTCGTAGCATGGAAAGCGCCCGGAATCCAAGGGGTTGCCCCTGCCCCCTCCCCCGTTGGGGCCCCTACTTCCGGCCCCCTCCGCCCCGGGGATGTGTGACGTCCGTGACACCCTTGTCAGGGTGCGGCGTGCCTCCCCATGAGCGCGTCCACCTCGGCCATCACCGCCCGCTGGAAGGCGGCCCGGCTGAAGCGCTCGGCCTGCGCCCGGGCGTCGGCGGGCTGGAAGCCCGGCTCCCAGGCCTCGAAGCGGCGCACGGCGTCCGCCAGGGCCTCGGGCGTCTGCGCGTCGAAGAAGACGCCCGTACGGGGACCGACCGTCTCCAGGGCGCCCCCCCGCCCGTAGGCGATGACGGGCCGGCCCGAGGCCTGCGCCTCCAGGGGAACGATGCCGAAGTCCTCCTCGGGGGTGAAGATGAGGGCCCGCGCGTCGCGGTAGAGCCCCGTGAGCGCCTCGTCCGACACGGAGCCGAGGAAGCGGATGTGCGGGGGCAAGGGCCCCGAGGTGAGCTTCGCGGCCTCCTGGCCGGTGCCCACCACCCACAGGGGCGCGTCCAGGTGGCGGAAGGCCTCCAGCGCGATGTCCAACCGCTTGTAGGGAGCGAAGGCGCCCAGCCACAGGTAGTAGCCGCCCTGCCCGAGCCCCGTGAGCGGGTGCTGGCAGAAGCGCTCCAGGGCCACGGGCGGATACACCACGGTGGCGTCCCGACCCCAGAAGCGCTTCACCTTCCGCGCGATGTGCTGGCTGTTGACGAGCACGCGGTCCACACCCGCGGTGCTCTCACGGTCCCACTTCTGGAGCATGGGGCGCACCGCGTGTGCCGCCATCCGCACGGGCAGCGAGGCCCGGCCCGGTCCGAAGTAGTCGTCGAACAGATCCCACATGTAGCGCATGGGCGCGTGCACGTAGGAGAGGTGCCTGGCCCCTGGCGGCTTGCGGATGCCCTTGGCCACGCAATGGCTGGAGGAGATGACCAGGTCGTAGTCGTCCGCCAGGTGCATGGACTCGATGACCTGGGGAAGCACCGGGAGGAAGTGCCGGTAGAGCTTGTGGATGCGGGGCACATGCTGGAGCACGGACGTGTGGATGGGCCGGGCTTCGATGCGCGGGTGCACGGCGCCAGGGCGGTGCACGAGGGTGTGGATGTCCGCCCGCGGGAAGAGCTCGCACAGTGCCTCGAGCACGTGCTCCCCTCCGCGCTGGGTGACGAGCCAATCATGGACGAGGGCGACCTTCACGGGCGCGCCTTGTATCACCCCCAGCCCTCCTCGTGGGTGTGGTAGTGCCTGACTCCGTGGCGAACGTCCTCATCGACCTGCGCATGGTCCGTGGCCGGCTGCACGGCATCGCGCGATACGCGCTGGAGCTGGCCTGCCGGCTGCCCGAGCTGGCGCCAGACCTGCGCTTCGCCGGGCTCACCGGCCCCGAGGGGCTGCCCACGAATCTGGGCACGCTCACTCCCCGGCTGCCCCTGCACCGCTGCCCGGTGGGCTTCCTGTCCCCACTCGAGCAGCCCGCGCTCGCCGCGTCGCTGGTGCGGCTGGACCCGGACCTGTTCCACGCGACGTCCTTTTCCGTCCCCGCGCTGTGGCCCGGCCGCCTGGTGGCCACGCTCCATGACGCCAACCACCTGGTGCTCGCCGAGGAGTACGGCACGAGCCGCCGCGTCTACTACCGGCTCATCGTGGGCCCTCGGGCGAAGAGGGCCCAGGCCCTCATCACCGTCTCGGAGTTCTCCCGGGACGAGCTGGCGCGAGAGCTGGGCCTGTCGCCTTACCGGCTCCAGGTCATCCCCAACGGAGTGGACGCGCGCTACCAGCCCCAGATGGCCTCCGAGCTGAAGGCCTTCCGCGAGCGCCACCAGCTGCCGCCGCGCTTCCTGCTCGCGGTGGGCAACACCAAGCCCTTCAAGAACCTGGGGATGCTGGCGGACGTGGCGGAGGAGCTGCCTGAGCCCCTGGTGTTGCTCGCGGGCGAGCGCGCGGCGTGGGAGCTGGGCTTTCCCGACGGCACGCGCGAGCTGTCCAACATGCCCGAGGAAGACATGCCCCGCCTGTACGGAGCGGCGACGGCCCTGCTCCTGCCGTCGCGCTACGAGGGCTTTGGACTGCCCGCGCTGGAGGCCATGGCGTGTGGCACGCCGGTGGTGGCCGCGCGCGCCACGTCCCTGCCCGAGGTGGTGGGCGAGGCCGCGTTGCTGCTCCCTCCCGACGATGCCTCCGCCTGGAAGGACGCGGCGCAGCGGCTGGTGCGGGACGACGCCCTGCGCCGGAGCCTCGGGGAGAAGGGCCGCGAGCGCGCCGGACTCTTCACCTGGGACGACTGCGCCCGGCGCACGCTGGCCACCTACCGCCGGGCACTGGAGGCCCGCTGAGCCCTCCGGGTGTTGCTCACGACGCGGCCAGGACCTCCGGCTCCGCGCGGGCCACGGGCACGGTGCGCTCCAGCTCCTCGGGGTGCAGCCGGAACCACTTGGCGACGAGCAGCACTTCCTGCGCCTCGTGGGCGCGCAGGCCCACCATCTTCGGCTCCGGCTTCTCGAAAACCTCGCGCACCTTCGCCTCCAGGACGTGCCGCTCCTCGGGCGACACCGGCGCGGCGGACTCCCAGCGCACGCTGCCCCGGCGGATGATGTAGACGCGATCCTCCCCCGCCTCGCCCGGCACGGTGTAGACGAAGGACAAGCGCTCCACGAACTGGCCCACCTGGAGCAACGCGTCCCGCACGCGCTCCAGCGACTCCGAGCGGTCGCGCAGCTCGGCGGCATGCTCGAACTGGAGCCGCCGGGCCGCCAGCGCCATGCGCTCGCGCAGCAGCACGAGCGGCTGATCCGTCAACCCATTGAGGAAGTCGCGCGCCAGGGCGACACGGGCCTCGTACTCGGTGCGCGTGCACCCGCCCGCGCAGGGGGACAGGCACCGGCCCAGTTGCCCACGCATGCACCGGGGATCCTCCTGGACGCGGAACAGCTCGATCTGATCCGCCAGCCGCATGGGCGTGTCCGAGGAGCAGTCGCGCAGCTCCAGCAAGTCACCCACCGCCCGGACCGCCTCGGAGGCGCGGCGCCGGCCTCGCACGGGCCCGAAGTACTCGGCCCCATCGTTGATGACCTGGCTCGCCACCAACAGCCGGGGCACGGGCTCGCGCGTGAGCTTGAGGAAGCACAGCAGGTTGTCCCGCTTGTGCTCCACGTTGAAAGGCGGCCGCCAGCGCTTGATGGAACGGAACTCCTGCAACAGGGCGGCGAACTCGCTCGGGGTGTACTCCCACTCCACCCCGTGCGCATGGCCGATGATCTCCGCCCCCTTCTCGCCGCGAGGCGCCCGGAAGTACGACAGCAGCCGCGTGCGCACCCGCACGGACTTGCCCACGTAGAGCACCTCTCCCGAGGGCCCGCTCATGCGGTACACCCCGGGACGGTTCTCGGCGCGAGCCCGGACGTGCTCGCGCAATTGTTCGACTCGCGATGCGCTCATGTCTGGAGAGCGCACCCTACAGGCAACCCGCGTCACTCCTGGACAGGCGGAGAGGCGGGCCCCTGACTCACTGGTCGTCGCACGGCGTGCCCAGACGGGCCCCCGTGTACACCCCGAGCTCGTTGTAGATGAGCGGCAGGTTCTCCTCGATGGGCACCGCGCGCAGCTCGATCTTCTTCTTCTTCTCGATCCACGACGAGGGCGCCTCCCGGTCCACCAGCAGCCGCAGGTCGCCCTTCTTCGTGGAGAAGATCTCTCCCTTCGAGTCGGAGACCACGTCCTTCATCTGCTGCTGCTTGAGGTTGCCCTTGGGACCGATGGAGACGCGGTAGCTGCGATCCTCCGGGAGGAAGCCCTTCTCCACCAGGTAGTAGCGGCCCGACTGGTCGCGCAACAGCGCGTAGGGCACGTACTTCTGCGGGTTGGGCTCGAAGGTGGCCTCGGCCACCATCTTCTCCGCCTGCTCGGCGTCCACCCGCGAGAACGGAATGGAGCGATCGCCACAGCGCACCGCGCAGGTGTTCTTCTCCTCGTCCAGCTCCACCTCCGAGTACAGGCCCATGTCGAGCCCCCGGAACGAGTGGTTCATGCTCTTGTTGTAGAAGCGCGGCTCGAGGAAGTGGTAGCCGGAGATGACCCAGGGCGGCTCGGCGACCTTGACGAAGCGCTTGCCATCGCCGTAGTCGAGCTGCACGCTCTGCTTCTCATCGGGGCGGATCACCACGTAGTGCCCCTGGCCGTCCGTGCACACGCGGATCTTCTCCAGACGCATGCGCTCGGCGAGCTTCTCGCCGTTGCCGCGCGTGGACTCCAGGTTCTCCTTGAAGTACTTCGTGGCGAACTCCTCCTGGTTGGAAGCCTCCGTGGAGGTCGTCCACGTCAGGCCGCTCGCGGTCCGCTCCACCGCCAGCGCCCCGCCGAAGCGGCACACCACTTCCTTCGCCTGCGCCTGGACGACCTTCTTCGCCTCGGCCGACTCGCCGCACAGCCTGCGGAGCGAATCGAGAGGGGTCTCACAGAACGAGGAGATGCTGTACTGCTTGATCTGCTCGTCGGAGATGCTCTTCCAGTCCACCTTGGCCACCGTCTGGGAGCCACAAGCCGCGTTCAGGCTCTTCACGGACGAGGCCAGGGACGTCTCGACCTGGGCCTCCTCGCCCTTGCGATCGAAGGCCATCCACTTCGTGATCGATCCCTCCGACTTCTGCTTCTGGTGGAGCGCGTACACGTCCTGGGGCTTGAGCGCCTTGCTGCGCGTGTCATCGAAGGAAACGAGCGTGCTGTCCCGGCGGCCCGGGATGTGGAGGTAATACCTGCGGCGATCCCCACCGGCGGACACGCTCAGGTAGACGGTGGCGTAGCGGCGGCCGTGCCACTGGGTGACGTAGCGCGTGTCCTGGCCGGACTTCTCGATGTCATGGGGAAGGACCTTGCCGTCGAGCTCCGAGTCCGTGCCCTGGACGAGGAGGATGGCCTTCTTGCTGTCCTCGGGAGTGAGCGGAATGATCGCCACCTGCTCGCCATCGGAGCCCGAGTACACCTTGCCTTCTCCCACGGGGGCGGCGGCCAGGGAGGAGCCCGCCTTCAACACCGCGATCACGGCACACGTCGCCAGAATGCCTCTCACATCTGTCTCCTGTTGGTTGGGCGCCAGGGCTCCGAAGTGGGCTGGCGCGGATGGGCACGACTAGAATTCGATTCCTTGTTTCTTGCAGTATCGCTTCACCTGCACACGCACTCGGGACGCCATCGACTCCTGGCCCTCTCGCCACTTGGCTTGGGCCTGCCCCAATTCGCCACTGAGACAGCTTGCCCGCACCTGCACAGAGTAAGCCTCGGCGGTGACACGTACCTGCTGACTCTGGCGGGCGAGGTCGAACGCCTCTCGGCCTCGTCCAGCCGTCAGTGCGGCCTCGGCCTCGTCCAACAACGCGCGCGCCTTCTCGGGCATATCCGCCGTCTTCGCCGGGGGCTTCGCTTGCGTACGGGATGTTACCTGTGCACGGGGCTTGTCCTTCACGGGGGCGACCGCCACCTGAGGAGCGGGCTCGGAGACGAGGTCTGGGTCCGATTCAGGAACTGGCGCGAAGACCGGGGCGGGAGGCGCAACGGGCTTTTCGGCCTGAACAGGAGCGCTCGGCTCGGGATGGGCCGCCACCGAGGGAGGGCTGGGCGGGACCGCGGGTGGATCCTCGGAGCGGGCCCCCATCCAGCCCCTCGCCGCCACGAGTCCGAGGATCAGCAGGCCCACGCCCGCGAGAGCCCCCCTGCGCCTTGATGACAGGACGGCGGGTGCACTGGGAGAGGCGCCGGTGGCGATGATCTCGGGAGCGGGAAGGACCGCGGGAGGAGGCGCCGGAATGTGCGTCGCACCCAGGCCCAACTCCTCCTCCGTGACGGCGTCCGGCATCGCGGCGGGAGGAGGCGTCGCGAAGCGCGCGGTCGACGCGGGGATGTGCGTCGCGCCCAGCCCGAGGTCGTCCTCACGCTCCGTGGCGGGAGGCGGCGTCGCGAAACGCGCGGTCGACGAGGGCACATGCGTCGACCCCAACCCATCGTCCTCGAAGCGGCCCGTTCCCGCGGCCTCCGCCGCGTTGCGGGCCGCGAGCGACGCGGGCATCACCATGCCCGGAAGTGAGCGGAGGGGCGTGCCCGTCAACGCGGCGATGAAGGCCGCGACATCCGGAAAACGATCATCGGGCGTCTTGGACAGGGCCCGATTCACGGCCGCGATGACGGACTCGGGCGCCTCCAGGCAGAGGCTCGCCAGGGGCTCGGGCTGCGTGTGGATGATGCGGAACATCACCTGCACGACGCTCAAGCCCGGCTCGGCCGCGAACGGAGGGCGGCCCGTCAACATCTCGTAGACGATGCAGCCGAGCGCGAAGAGATCCGTCCGGGCGCTGATCTCGCTGTTCTTCCCCAGGGCCTGCTCGGGCGCCATGTACTGCGGCGTGCCCATGAGCACCGAGTCCTGGGTCTGGAGCGTCTTCGAATCGAGCATCTTGGAGATGCCGAAATCCAGCAGCTTCACCTGCTCGCCCACCGTGCCTCCGGAGTCGGTGGGCACGAGGAAGACGTTGGCCGGTTTGAGATCCCGGTGGACGATCCCCGCGCGGTGCGCCGCCTGGAGTCCAGAGCCCATCTGCCTCACGAGGCCCATCGCCTCGGAGAGCGGCAGCGGACCGCGCTCCAGGCGCTGTTCGAGGCTTTCTCCGCGCAGGTACTCCATCACCAGGAAGGGCGTGCCGTCCTGGAGCGTGTCGAAGTCGAGCACCTCGACGATGTTCGGATGGCCGAGCTGGGAGGCGATCTCCGCTTCCCGCTGGAAGCGCGCGTACAGCTCCGGGTTGAGGCTCGCGCTGTGGAGGAGGACCTTGACGGCCACCTGCTTGCCCCGGAGCCGGCGGTGGCGCGCGAGGAACACAGCGCCCATGCCTCCCTTGCCGAGCAAGGACGTGATTTCGTACGTGTCCCGCAGGACCGAGCCCACGCGAATGTCAGTGGAAACCGGTTGAGTCATGGAGGAAGGAAGGGCACTCCCCTGGGCCCGGGAGGAAGACTTAGCCCGCTTCGACCCGCCTCCGCCAGACGCGGCGCGTTCAACCCCCGCCGCGGCCCAGGCGGCCCTCGCCGCGCAGCCACAGCAGGAAGGCCCCCACCACCAGCAGCGACGTGGGCAGCCATGCCGCCACCGCGGGGGACAGCCGCTCGGAGAGCGCCAGGGTTCGGGCCACCACCATCAGGCTCCACATCGTCACGCAGACGAGAAGGCCCTCGACGATGGCCACGGTCAAGTGACCCTTGCGGCTCGGGCGCAGGGCGAGCCCCACCGCCAGCAGCGCCGCGGGAAAGCCCGCCAGCGGATAGGCGAAGCGGTTGTGCAGCGCGAGCGAGAACTGCCGGCTGTCCAGGCCCACCTCGCCGCGCGTACGGATCTGCTCGCGCAGCACCGCCAGCCGCATCTGCTCGGGGCGGCCGGGACGGATGCGGAACGTCTTCGCGTTCGCGCCCAGGTCGTACTCGCCCTCGGCGCTCTCACTCACCCGCGACTGGCCATCCGGCGTGAAGGTGCGGTCCACCACGCCCTCCAACCGCCAACGGGTGCCCTCCAGCGGACGCATGAACTTCGCGTCCAGGCGCCGCGCCAGCCGGAAGTCCGGCGTCACGGTGAGGATGGCCACGTTCTCGAAGCCCTCCTCCGCGCTGCCTCCGCGCAGGTAGAAGATCTGGTCTCCCTTGCGGAACCACTGCTTGGGGTTGTTGTACAGGCCCCAGTCGCCCCAGCGGTTGAAGCGCTGGGTGGTGATCTCCTCCACGGTGCGGCTCGCCTTCACCGCCACCCACTCGTCGAAGGCGATGAGTCCGGTGCACGCGACCGCCACGCAGGCCGCCACGGGCAGGTAGAGCGCCTTGGGCCCGAAGGCGAGCGCCCGCATCGCCGTCACCTCGCCGCGCTTGCGCAGGGCGGACACAGAGGCTCCCGCGGCCAGGAGCAGCGCCGCCGGCCCGAGTTGCTGCACGGCGAGCAGCGCCTTGTTGGCGTAGAGGACCAGGACGTTCCACACCCAGCCCTCGCCGGTGTAGTTGCGCGCGCGGTCCACGAAGTCCACCACGAGGAACACCGCGACGAGGGCGGCGAGGATGCCCACCGCGAAGCCCAGGTACGTGCGGACCACGTAGCGAAAGAGCGTCCCGCTCACCGCACCGTCCCCGAGCGATTGACGCGGTACATGGCCACGAGGCCCGCCGCGCAGAAGATGACGTTGGCGAGCTGCCCGGCCAGGAGCACCGGCATCCGGCCCTGTTGCCCCATCTGCTCGAAGAGACGCATGAGCAGGTAGAAGAGCACATAGCCCCCCAGCGTGAGCAGGTAGCCCCACGCGCGTCCGCCCTGGCGGCGGCCGATGGCCAGCGGCGTGCCCAGCAGCGCGAAGGACAAGGGGGCGAGCGCGTTGCCCAGACGGTTGTGCAGCGCCATGAGGAAGGAGCGCGGATCTCCACCGGTGCGCTCGGCCTCGTCCGCGGCCTGTAGCAATTCCCGAGGCGTCAGTTCCTCCTTGGGCGAGCGGAAGCGATTGCGCCGCCCCAGCGAGCCCTCCACGCCCACGGCGATCTCCGCCTCCTGGAAGGAGACGACGGAATAACTCGAGGTGCCCCGGTTGGAGCGGTGGGCCTCGCCATCCTCGAGCACCAGCGTGAGCACCTGCCCGGAGGTGTTGGTGTTCACCCGGCCGGTCTGCGCGAGCATCAACAGGGGCGCGGCGGGATCCCGGTCGTCATTGAGCAGGACATGGGTCCAGCGGCGGTCCGTGCCCTCCACGCGCTCGGCGTAGAGGGTGAGGTTGGACAGGTCCTCGTAGAAGACGCCCGGCTTCACGTCTCCCACGACGTTCTTCTTGATGATCTCCGCCACGAACTCCTTCACGCGGGTGAGGCCCCAGGGCTCGGCGGTGGAGGTGAGCAGCACCATCAACGCGGAGAGCACCACCCCGACGAACAGCGGTCCGGCGAGCAACTGCACCGGGCCGATGCCGAGCGCCTGCAGAGCGGTGAGCTCCCGATCCTCCGCGAGCCGGCCCAACCCCAGGAGGATGGCCAGCAGGAAAGCGATGGGCAGCGCCATCATCAGGAAGTGGGGCGCGAGGAAGAGGAGGAGGCTCCCCATGTCGACCAGCGTCACCGCCGAGCCGAGCAGCACGTCCGTGCCGCGCAGGAACTGCATGACGAAGAGCAGCAGGAACAGGAAGGCCACCCACACCACGAGGGGGACGACCAGTTCCTTCAGCAGGTAGCGCGAGAGCAGTTTCACGGCGTCACGGCGGGCGCCCGCAACCCCTTGGCGCCGATGTCGCGGCGGAAGTGCATGCCCTCGAAGCGGATGGACTCCACGGCGGCGTACGCCTGGGCTCGGGCCTCGGCCAGGTCCGCGCCCCGCGCGCACACGGTGAGCACCCGGCCGCCCGCCGTGAGCCACGCCCCGTCCCGCTCCGCCACTCCCGCGACGAACACCGGACAGGAGGAGGGCACCGCGTCGACGCCCTCGATGCGCGCGCCCTTGCGCGGCGCCTCCGGGTAGCCCTGGGCCGCGAGCACCACGCCCACCGAGGCACCGGGGTGCACCGCGAGCGGGCGCTGCTCCAACTGGCCTCGCGCGCACGCGTCCAGCAGCGGCAGGACGTCCTCGGCCAGTTGCATCATCAGCACCTGCGTCTCCGGATCGCCGAAGCGCGCGTTGAACTCGAGCACCTTGGGCCCATTCCGGGTCAGCATCAGTCCCGCGTACAGGGCGCCCCGGAAGGGCGTGCCCCGTGCCCGCAGCACCTTCAGGGTCGGCGCGATGACCGACTCCCCCACCTCCGCGAGTTGCGCGGGCGACAGGAAAGGGGCTGGCGCATACGCGCCCATGCCACCGGTGTTGGGGCCCGTGTCTCCCTCCCCCACCCGCTTGTGATCCTGCGCGGGCGGCAGGAGCACGTAGCGCTCGCCGTCACACAGGGCGATGACGGACACCTCCTCGCCCTCCAGCAACTCCTCGAGCACCAGGCGCTGACCCGCGCTGCCCATGGCGCCCACCGAGCGAACCGCCTCACGCGCGGCCTCGGCGTCGTGCGCCACGATGACGCCCTTGCCCGCGGCGAGCCCGTCCGCCTTGACGACGATGCGGCCCTGCGCCACCGCATATGCCTCGGCCTCGGCCAGGTCGGTGAAGACGCGGTAGCCCGCGGTGGGCACCCCCGCGTCGATCATGATCTCCTTGGCGAAGGCCTTGGAGCCCTCGATGCGCGCGGCGGCGGCCACCGGCCCGAAGCACGGGATGCCCGCCTCGGCGAGCGCGTCCGCCACGCCCGCGACCAGCGGCGCCTCGGGGCCCACCACCACCAGATCCACCGCCTCGCGCCGGGCGAGCGCCACCACGGCGCCGGGCGACTCCGCCTCCAACGCCACGGGGGTACCCACGCGCGCACTGCCCACGTTGCCCGGCCCCAGCAGGAGCTGGGTGAGCCGGGGGCTCTGGGCCAGCTTCCACGCGAGCGCGTGCTCGCGAGCGCCGGAGCCGAGGAGAAGAACCTTCACGTCAACCTCGTTTGTCGAGCTGGTAGAGGACGCGCTTGGCGGGCAGGTACGAGGGATCCAACCCCAGCAGCCGCACCAACCGCTCCTTGACGGGCGCGGAACCGGAGGCGGCCTCCAACTCGTCCAGCTTCACCTCGGCCGCGTACAGCCTCGGAGCGAGTTGGATGGCATCCCGCAGGGAGCGCTTGGCGGGTTCCACCTGCTTGGACTCGGCCAGCACGAGCCCCTGGGCGAGGTGGGCGATGGCCACCTGACGGCCGCCATCCACCGCGCGCGCGGCATAGGTCCGGGCCGAGTTCATGTCCTTGCGCCCCATCGCGAGCAACGCGCGCAACGCGAACGAGGGAGCGTGCGTGGCATCCACCTCGGCCACCTTCTTGAACATCTTCTCCGCGTTGGAGGCATCCCCCAGGTGGAAGCGCAGCAGGCCCTCGTACAGGTGGGGAAGCAGATCGTCCTCTCCCCGAGAGGTCGCCGCGACGGCGCCCTCGAGTCCCACCAGGAACTCGGCGTTGCGCAGGTAGAAGGGGGTGACCACGGGACGCGGCGTGAGGCGGAGGGGATCCGCCTGGATGGCCTGGGCGAAGTAGCGGAAGGACTCATCCCGGCGGCCCTCCTGCGCGGCGGCGACTCCGGCCAGCAGCAAGGCGTCCGTGCGACGCGGGTCGAGCTTCGCCGCCTCCGTGAACGGCGCGATCGCCTCGGCGGGCTTGCGCTCGAGCAGACGAATCCGGCCCTCGAGCATCTTCTCCAGGGAGAGGTCTCCCAGGTGGCCCTTGAGCGTGGCGAGGTGGGTGGACGCCTCGGCGGCGTCCTTGCGCGCCAGCGCCACGAGCAGGAGCTGCAGGTGGACCGGTGGGTTGTTCTTCACCAGTTGCAGGGCCTCGCGGCCCGCCTTGGCGGAAGCTTCCAGGTTGTTGGACAACCGCTCGGCGGCCGACAGGTGCAGCAGCAGTTCCGCCACGTCGCGCTCGTCGTACTTGTCCCGGTTGCGCAGCAGGCCGCGCAGGGACGACAGCGCCGCGGGCACCCCACCCTCCACCTGGTAGCGCATCACCGCGAGCGCCAACTGGGCCTGGATGTCATTGGGAGCGCTCTTGAGACGCGCCTCGTAGAGCTGACGTGCCAGCGGCACCTCTCCCACTTCCATGTAGATACGAGCCAGGGTGGTGCGCGTCTCCCAGTGCTCGGGATCCTGCTCGAGCCGCTTCTGCAACCGGCCGATCGCCAGCGAGTAGTCGCCCGACGTCTCATCCGCCAGCGCGCGGTAGTAGTGCACACGCTGCAGATCCGGGGCGATGGCCAGCGCCGACTCGAAGTGCTGCGTGGCCAGCTCCCGCGAGGAGCCCAGGAAGGTGCGGCCGAGCAGCAGGTGGGCCTCGGCCTTCGGCGCCGCGGAGCCCGCGGGGGCGTTGAGCACTTCCTCCGCGAGCTTGCGCGCCTGATCCAGGTTCTGCTCGTCCCCGGAGCGGGCCAGCAGCAGGTTCGCATGCGCCACCAGGAGATCCGGGGCACGCTGAGCCCGGCCCTCGGCGGCTTCGATCAACATGCGCGCTTCCTGGAAGGTCGCGTCATCCATGAACGAGCCACTGCCCAGGGAGATCGCCTGGACATAGCCGCCGATGGCGACGTCGCTCCGTGGATCCAACAGCACCGCGCGCTGGAAGGACTCCGCCGCCTGCAGATAGGCGAAGCGTTGATCCTTCGCGAGCAGCGTCTGCCCCTGCTCGATGAGCTGTTTGCTGTCTCCTTCCTGGGCATCCACGAACATGAGCTGCCAGCGAGGCAGCACGGCCTCGATCGCGGGGGGCAGCGCGGCCGACGCGGAAGCACCTCCACCGCCCGACGCTCCGGCCCCACTCCCGGCCGGCTGGCCCACCAGGGCCCGGACCTCGGGAACGAAGAAGTAGGCGGCCCCACCCGCTCCCGCGAGCAGCAGGAGCACCAGCACGGCCACCAGGGGGCCCTTGCTCCGGCCACTGGAGGCCGACACGGCCACGCCGGTACGCGCGACCACGGGGCGAGCGGCGCTTCGGGGCTCGGCGGGCAGGGCGGGCGCGGGAGCACGTGCGCCACCCCCCTCGGGTGCCGCCACCGGGGCCGCCGCACTGGCCGACATGGACGAGTCCATCGGCGGCAGGTCGATGACCTCCACGGAGCGGTTCTCGGGGACGGGAGCGGGCACGGGCTTCTGGGCGCGCTGCCGGCAGTCCTCACAGGCCCCGAGCGCCTGATCGAATGGATCCACGAGCGGCTTGCCACATTCACGGCAGCCGCGCGGAGTCGGGGCGGGAGCGGGCGCCACCGGGGCGGGAGCCGGAGCCGCCACGCCGGGCGAGGCGGACGTGGGCGGTGCCCCGAAGAAGTCCATCAGGGGATCCGCCTCGGCGGACGCGGAGGCGGGAGCGGGCTCCTCCACGGGCGGCGGCGGGGAGTAGCCGGGAGGCGCGTTGAAGTCGAACAGCGCGTCGTCCGATGAATCCGGGAACGCCGCGGCGGCCGGCTTGGGCTGCGGCGCGGGCGCGGGATCCGGAACGGGCGGCGGCGGGGAGTAGCCGGGAGGCGCGTTGAAGTCGAACAGCGCGTCGTCCGATGGATCCGGGAACGCCGCGACGGCCGGCTTGGGCTGCGGCGCGGGCCGGGCCTGCATGGGCGCGGCCGGCTTGGGCGCTGGAGCGGGCGGTGGCGGCTGGGCGATGTCGTCGAACAGCAGATCGCCCGACGGCAGCGAATAGCCCGGGGTGTTCGGCCGGGGGTCCTCGGTGTCGAGCACCGGGTTCGAGGGCGAGGACGCGGTGAGATCGGCGAGGTCGCCGAACAGGGAATCCTTCGAGGCCGCTGGTGCCCCGCCTGGAGACGCGAGGTCATCCAGCAGCGAGCCAGGCGACGACTCCGATGAGTCGGGCGGCGCGAGATCTCCCAGGTCGCCGAAGAGCTCATCGGACAGGGAGGCGGACGGCGTCAGGGGGCGCGCCAGTGCGGCGGGCTTGGGCGCGGGGGCCGCGGGCTTGGGCGCCGGGGCGGCGGGTTTGGCGGCCACCGCGGGTTTGGGCGCCGGAGCGGCGGGGCGGCGGGCGCGGGGGAGTCCTCGCGCTTCACCAGTTGGAGGTGGCGGCAGCGTGGACATTGCGCACGCACACCCTTGGGAGTGATGACCCGGTCATCGATGGCGTAGGCCGCCGCGCATTTTTGGCAGGAGATCCGCATGGCTCAGTGCCGGAAGTGTCTCACTCCCGTGAGCACCATTGCCATTCCATGTTCATCCGCCGCCGCGATCAGTTCCGCGTCGCGCACCGAGCCTCCCGGTTGAATCACACAGGTGGCTCCCGCCCGAGCGGCCTCGTCGAGCCCATCCCGGAAGGGGAAGAAGGCATCCGAGGCCACCGCGCTGCCCCGGAGGGCCTCACCGCCCCGGGCCGTGGCGATCTTCGCCGACTCCACCCGACTCGTTTGACCTCCACCGGCGGCGAGCAGCTTTTGACCCTCGGCGAAGACGATGGCGTTGCTCTTCACGTGCTTGCACACCCGCCAGGCGAAGCGCAGGGCCTTTTCCTCCTCGGCGGTGGGCGCGCGCTTGCTGACCACCTTCCAGTCCAGCGGCGGCTCGACGGAGTCCTTGTCGTGCACGACCAGACCGCCCGACACGCTCCGTGCTTCCAACTGGGCTCTCGGGCGGGCCGTGGGCGAGGCCAGGGCGGGCCCCGCCTCCAGCAGGCGCAGGTTCTTCTTCGCCGACAGTACCTTCTGAGCCTCGGCCGAATAGGACGGAGCGATGACGGCCTCGAGGAACGTCTCCGCCAGGGCCTCGGCCGTCGCCGGATCCACCTCGCGGTTGAACGCCACGATGCCGCCGAAGGCCGAGACCTCATCGATCGCACGCGCCGTGCGGTAGGCCTTCACCAACGCGTCGTCCAGGGCCACGCCACACGGGGTGTTGTGCTTGATGATGACCGCGCAGGGCTGCTCCGGAAACTCGAGCACCAGGCCGAGCGCCGCGTCCAGATCCAGGATGTTGTTGTACGACAGCTCCTTGCCCTGGAGCACGCGCGAGAAGGCCACGGTGGGCTCCGCGGGCGCGGCGTGCTCGCGGTAGAAGGCGCCGCGCTGGTGCGGATTCTCCCCGTAGCGCAGGCTCTGCACCTTCTGGAACCCGAGCGTGAGCTCCTGGGGGAAGGGCTCCGCGGCCTGCTCCGACAACCAGCCCGAGATGGAAGCGTCATAGGCCGCGGTGTGCGCGAAGGCCTTGCGCATCAGCCTTCGGCGCGTCTCCTCGCTGGTGGCACGCGATGCCTCCAGCTCCGCCAACACGGCCCCATAGTCCTCGGGGTCCACCACCACCGTCACATGGCGGAAGTTCTTCGCGGAGGCGCGCACCATCGCCGGCCCCCCGATGTCGATCTGCTCGATGACCTCCGCCTCGGATGCCCCGGAGGCGACCGTCTGGCGGAAGGGGTACAGGTTGACCGCCACGAGCGAGATGGGGGTGATGCCGTGCGCGGCCATCTCCGCGCGATCCGACTCCAGCTCGGGCCGGCCAAGCAGTCCACCATGGATGCGGGGATGGAGCGTCTTCACCCGCCCTCCGAGGATCTCCGGGCTCTGGGTGTGCTCGGAGACCTTGCGGGCGGGAACTCCCGCTGCCTGGAGCGCCGCGAGGGTGCCACCCGTGGACAGCAGCTCGAAACCGAGCCGCACGAGCCCTTGGGCGAAAGGAACCAGACCGCGTTTGTCGGACACGCTGAGAAGGGCCAGCATGGGGTTGGGGGCGCCTCCACCGGGTAGGAGAAGGCCGTCCCTCTAGCAACCACCCCCCGGGGTGTCAACGAACCGGGAGGGCCGCGCGAGCCCTTTTCGTCCTGTTTTTCAGGGCTTGCGAGCCGAGACCGGGGGCTCGGCCTCGGTGGCCTCGCGCAGCTTGAGCAGCCCGCGCGTCTCCACCTGGCGAATGCGCTCGCGGGTGAGGTTCATGATGGCCCCCACCTCCTCGAGCGTGATGCCGCCCTTCTCCGCCACATCCAGGGCGCACGTGTGCTCGAGCTCCCAGATTTCCTTGTCCGGGAAGTTGAGCTTGATGGACCCCGTCTCCGGATTCACATCCAGGTAGAGGTTGTGCTTACACGATACGAACAGGCACGGACGCGCGCCATTCACGCAGTCCGCCCGGGTCTTCGGCCGCTGGGAATCGACGGCCTGGAGCAGATCGCCCTCCTCGGGGTCCACCTGACCCGTCAGGCGACGACGGCGCAAATCCCTCGCCATCTCCTTGCGCGACATCGTCTTCGAGCGACGGCGCTCCGCTCCCCCCTCCGCCTCCTCGGGCGCCTCCTCCTCCGGCCGCTGCTGCTTCACTTCAGACATGTCCCCTCCAAAAGCTGGGCCTTCTCTATACCCGTTCCCCAGGCTTTCAGACTATGGCGAATGGCGCTTTTCGTCGCGACGCGGCGACGTCCCCCCGCTCGGGGCGCACGCCGGGGGCTTCTGATCGCCGGTGAACACTTCGGAAGATTTCACGCGATGTCCCGCATGAGGTCCGACACCGCGGACTCCACCCGGGACACTACTTTTTTCGCGGAACGTTGAACTTCTTCGTCACCTTGGAATCGGCGGTGATGGTGACGGGGAAGTTCCTCGTGTGCGAGGGGTGCTTGAAGGTCAGCTGGTAGGTGCCGGGCGCGAGCTCGATGCTCAGGGGCTGCTGCAACTCACGCTTGTAGAGTTTGCCGTCGATATAGAGGTCGGCATAGGGCACGGCCTGGACGGTGAGGTAGCCCTTGGCCTGGACAACGGGAGCCGCCGGAGCGGGTGCTTCCTCGCGCTTCACCTCCTGCTCCGCGACAGCCGCCGGGGGAATCTCGGGCCGGGCGGGGGGCGTGCTGGAGGGAGGCGTGACTGGGACGCTGGGTGAACGCGCCTCCACCTGGGCGGGCGGCGTGGACGCGGGTGCCGAGGACATCCGCCACGCCGTCACTCCGCCCGCGAGGACCAGGAACGCCACGCCCGCGCCCACCCATACCGGAGTGCGCCCACGCCGGGAGTCCGGGGTTGGCGCCGGAGGGACTGGGGCCACGGGGGCGGGCTCCGGCGAGGGCGAGTTCCCACTGACGCGTTCCACGGCGGGTTCCGCCGGAACGGCCGCTGGCCCCTCGCCCGTCTTGCCGTCCCGGGACAGCACCAGGGTGGACGCGGAGACGAGGGAGTCCTCGGGCACGCTCAGGCGCTCGACCCGTTCGTACGGGAGAGCGGGAGTTCGTCCTGGCAGGACGGCGGTGGACTCCCGGAGGGGTGGGGCCACGCTCGCGGACTCACTCGCGGGAGGCTCCGCCGTTGAGGCCGCTGGCGCCTCGACGCGCTCCGGAGAGGGCGCGGTCGGCTCCATCCCCACGGGGGGAACGCCGCCGGAGCGGGGACGGGAGCGGTCCTGGAGCAACGCGGGCGCCGGCATGAACTGGGTGAGCGGCACATCGAAGAGCCGCCGCACGAAGGTGCCCACGTCCGTGTCATCCACACTGGTGGCGCTGCGAAGCACGCATTGGGCCAGCGCGCGCTCCATTTCGCCCGCCGACTGGTAGCGCGCCTCGGGCTCCCGCTCCAGGGCGGTGAGAATCACGTTGTCCAGCGCCTCGGGAACATCCGGGTTGAGCCGGGCCGGGGGGACGATGAGGCTCTCGCGCACGGCACGAAGGACGGCGACCTCCGAGTCTCCGTCGAACAGCCGGCCTCCGGTGAGCATCTCCCAGAGCACCACCCCGAGCGCGAAGATGTCCGTGCGCGCGTCCACTTCCTCGCCCCGCGCCTGCTCCGGGGACATGTACGCGAACTTGCCCTTGAGCACCCCCGGCTGGGTGAGCCGGTTGCCCGCCTTCGCGATGCCGAAGTCGGTGAGCTTCACCGCTCCATCGAAGGACAAGAGCACGTTGTGCGGCGTGACGTCCCGGTGCACCAGCCCCAGGGGCTCGCCCTCGGGGGACTTGGTGCGGTGCGCGTAGTGCAGGCCCGCCGCCACCTGCGCGCCCACGTGCGCCACCAGCACCGGAGGCATGCGGATGCCCTTCTCCCGGCAACGCTTGCGCAGCTCCCACAGCGAGCTGCCGCGCACGTACTCCATCGCCAGGTAGTACGAGTCCTCGTGCTTGTCGAAGTCGAAGATCTGCACCACGTTGGCGTGGTTGAGCCGCGAGACGAGCCGTGCCTCGTTGATGAACATCCGCACGAAGCCCTCGTCGTCCGACAGGAACGAGCGCACGCGCTTGATGACGACTTCCTTCTCGAAGCCCTCCGCGCCCCGGGCCGTGGCCAGGTAGATTTCCGCCATGCCCCCCTCGGCCAGCTTGCGCTTGACGACGTACTTGCCGATGGGGGTGCCTGCTTCGAGTGTCACAGAGGAGCTTCCCGGAAGAGCGAGCTAGAACTTCACCACCACACGGGTGTGGGTGTTGGGCTTCACCTCGATCCGCTGGGTACGGGTGCCCTTTTCCGGGTTCGAGAAACGGCACTCGTACACCCCGGCCACGAGGCTGACGTCGGGCAGGGGCGTGCTCCCCAGGTTGCGGCCACCGCACGACACATCCGCCCAGGGCGTCACCGCGAAGCGCACCGTGCCCTTGCGCGTCTCCACCGCCGCGACCGGAGGCGGCGATGGACGAGGCTCCGGCCGCTCCTTCGGAAGGGGCTCGAGCTCCAGCGACTCCTCCTGTGTCGGGCCCTCGCCCACCGTGATCTTCCGGCTGATCGCCCGGTGGCGAGGGGCCTCCACCCTCACCACCAACTCCTGGCCGGGCATGGCGGACAACACCACCGTGGACTTCGAGTGCAGCTGACCATCCACCGTCAGCGAGGCCTGCCCGGGCTTCGCCGACAGGGTCACTCGCACGGGGACGGGCTGGGGAATCTCGGTCCGCGCCACGATCGACTCGGCTGGAGGAGGCGGAGTGCTCGTGGGCGTCGGGGTGGGCGTCGGGGTCGGCTCGGGCTCCGGAGGAGGCAGCGGCTTCGGCTCCGGCTCCTTCTGGACCGAGGCAACGGGCACCGGAGGACCGGGTTCCGAGCGCAGCGCCCACAGGCCCCCGAGCACCAGGCCCAGCAACACGAGCGCGACCACGCCCACCAGGACTCCCCGGTTGGACTTGCGCGGCTCGGGCGCCACGGAAGGTTCGGACTGATCGACATCCTCGATCGTCTCGGACATCCCGGACAATTCGGCCGCGGGCGGTGGGATGGCCCGTTGACGCGGCAGGCTCGGCCTCAGCAGCGGCGTCTCGCTCAGCGATTCGCTCGGCGCATCCAACACGGCGTCGGACGGGTTGCGGCGCAGATCCACGGTCCGCTTGCGCTCGAGTCCATTGGGACGCGACTCACTCCGGGACGGCCGGGACGGCGTCCGCGTCGAGGGAGGGGCCGCGGCCTCCAACTGGCGCGGCGCCGCCATGGTGTTGTCCACGGTGGCCTTGTCGGCGGGGGCCCTGTCTCCGGGCCGCTCCCCCAGGGACCGCTCGGCGAGGGAGCGCTCGACGGAGGACTTCGCGGCCCGGAGGGACGCCTTGGACCCTCCCGGAGGCGACATGCCCTCCTCTTCCACGAGCACATCACCCAGCCGGGCCTCCTCGGCCAGCCGCGCGGCGTACAGATCCTTCATGTACGCGGACACGGCCGCCGTGGACGAAGGCTGGGGCTGGGCGTCCAGCCACCCCTCGAGCGCCCGCTGGAACTGCAGCGCCTCGGAGTAGCGGTGGGCCGGATCCCTCGCCAGCGCCTTCATGACGATGGGATCCAGATCCTTGGGCACCCGGGCGTTGAGCTGGGAGGGCGGCGTGATGTCGCACTCGGCCACCGCCTGCAGCGTGATGATGTCGTTGGCGCGCTTGAACAGACGCACGCCCGTCAGCAGCTCGTAGAGCACCACGCCCAGGGCGAAGATGTCGCTGCGGCGGTCCACCCGCTGTCCGGCGGCCTGCTCCGGCGACATGTACGAGTACTTGCCCTTGAGCACGCCCGAGCGCGTCTCGGTGGCCTGGTCCGCCGCCTTGGCGATACCGAAGTCCACCACCTTGGCCCGCCCCTCGAACGTCAGGAGGATGTTCTGCGGGGAGATGTCCCGATGGACGATGTTGAGCGGCTTGCCGCTCGCGTCCAGCTGCTTGTGCGCGTGATCCAACCCCGCGCACGCCTCGCTCAGGATGCGGCACACGAGCGGCACGGGAATGAGCTGTCCTCCCCGCTCGGCCGCCTTCCAGATGCGCCGCAGATCCTCGCCGTGGATGTACTCCATGGCGATGAAGAAGCTGTCGTCCTGGGAGCCCAGGTCGAAGATCTGGACGATGTTGGGGTGGTCGAGCCGCGCGGCGATGCGCGCTTCGTCCAGGAACATCTGGACGAACTCCTCGTTCTCCGCGAGGTGCGGAAGAATGCGCTTGATGACCAGCAGCTGCGGGTCACCCTCCTCGCGCGCGAGGTAGATCTGCGCCATGCCACCCATGGCGAGTCGCTTCAGGAGCTGATATTTGCCGTAGTTCTCGATTGACACGGTGCGACACGCCCCCACGGCGGAGAGCCAGGGACGGGACCCCCCGGACGCGGATGAGCCCGAGCGTAAGCGGCCCGGCGCGGAGGGTCAAACCTCCTGTCACACTCTTCCCTGCCTACCCCCCGCGGCGCACCGGGGCCCGCACCTCGCGGGTCTCCCTCATGAGCGCTTCCAGGTCATCCAGGTGCCGGCGCAGCACGGGCATCAGCACGGGCGCGGCGTCGACCCGGTCGAACAGCTCCAGGACGCGGTCCACCTTGCGCTCGATCTCCGCGGCCCGGGTGGGCGTGATGCGGCGCAGCAACAAATCCACGCCCGCCTCCATGAGGACACGGGCCACCGCGTCGCGCGAGGCCAGGGGCTCATCCCGCCGCCGCTGCCCCCCCCCCTTGATGACGCGCAGTCCACCGGGAGAAGGCGCGGACGCGCGACGACCGAGAAGTGGCTCGGGGGTGGAGTTGTCGTCGCGCTGTCGGGAACTCACGGTCGCCTCCTGCTGCCGGGGTCCCGTCAGGGTACTCAGCATGGGTCACCCTCCAATTTTCCGGTCAACCGCACAGACCGGTCTGGAGCTGTAGCACCCGGGCCCGACATGTCCCGCCGGCGCCGGTCTTCCGGCACCCGCGGGAGTCCTCCTCGCCGGGCTTACGAGCAGGCCCGGCGGTAATAGATGTCCACCTTCGCGCCCGCGGCGGGAGCGGAGGAGAAGACAACGCTGTTGGTGGCGCCGTCGTAAGTCCAGCCCGTCGTCACGGGCACGCCATTCACCGACACGGTGATGCTGCCCGCGTCTGGCTGGTCGCTGAGCGGGAAGCGGTCCTGGGGCGAGAAGGCCTTGCTGGCCACCGTGCGCAGCAGCGGGGAGTAGTCCGGCTCGCACACGGAGATGACCTCACCTCCCGTGCGGGCCGCGGCCTCGGCGTAGCGCGTGCCGCCACCCCCCGATGTGGGACACCCGGTGGCGGTGGGCGCGATGGCGTAGAGGGTCATGCGCTGGGGCTGGTTCTCCCCCTTGCGAGCGCGCAGGAAGCGCACGTAGGTGTCCACGCTGTCCGGCGAGTGATCGTCCTCGTCGCCCACGAAGACGACCACCAGGGCGGCCTCGTCGCGCAGGAAGCCCAGGTTGCCGTCGTTGGGCTCGGGCGTGCGCGGATCATCCGCGTTGTTCACCAGAGGAGGAGACAGGGCGCGCCGCACGGCCTCGAACCCCTGCTCCAGGGAGGCGCACTGACCCACGTTCACGTTCTGCTGTAGCACCGACGCCAGGTCCGGCGTCTGGAGCGTGAGGAGGCGCGGCCGGCTGCCATCCACCGGGAAGAGGCGGCCCGCTTCTCCGCCCTGGGCCCCGCCCGGGCACGCGTTGGACGTGGCGTCGATGCCCGTGGTCGTGACGGACAGGTGCAGATCCACGCCCTTGGCCCGCGCCGCGTCGACGAAGGCGGGGATGGCCGACGTGAGCCGCGGCTGCTCCTCCACCATGGACGCGGTGTTGTCCACCACGAAGAGCACGTCCACCTTGGCCCCATCCTGCTGGATGAATTGATCCGTCTTGTTCATGTTCTTGGAGGACTCGCCCACGAGCGACACGAGCAGGGGCGCGGGCAGATCCGACGACTCCACGAAGAGGGGCGACAGGTTCATTCCGTACACCTGGGCCAGGTAGTCCACCTGCACCGTGAAGGCGTCTCCGGGATCGAGGGTGATGGGCGGCGTGGGCGCGTCCCGCAGCAGGAACTCGCCATCCGAGGTGCCCGCGCCGATGAACACGTTGGACACCGTCACCGGGGCCCGGCACGCGTTGAGGTAGTTCACCTCGCGAGGCGCTGGCGAACAGTCCGGGCGCGACACGCCGAAGTCCACGTAACGCGGAGAGGCCACCAGACAGGCGGCCCGGGAGTACGCGGACAGGGGAATCAGCACCCGCGGGTTGCCCGGATCCCACTGTTCGATCTGCACCGAGCCCGTGAAGTCACCGCCCGTCAGCGGCGCGGCGAAGGCCACCATGAAGCTGAAGCTGTCACCCGGGTAGACGATGAGTCCATCCAGATCACCGCCCGGCAGGCTGAACACCCCGCCCCCGGTGTCGTTCATGCGGATGTTCTTCACCGCGCAGAGGTCACCGGCCTGGTTGTCCACCTTCACGCCCAGCACGGCGCCCCGGCCGGGTTCCACCGTGCCGAAGTTCATCGCCAGCGGGGTGACGGTGATCTGACAGGGCGCGTGGCGCTCGCCCGCGCCCGAGAACGCCAGCACCGTGGTCTCCTCGCCGAACACGTCCGTGGTCATCACCAACTGGCTGCGCGCGGGGCCCTCCTGCGTGGGCTCGAAGTAGACGCGCAGGTTCACCTCCTCGCCGGGCATCAACCGGTGGGGCAGCGTCTGCGCCACCAGGTGGATGGGATTGGTCGCGGCCGTGGAGCCATCGAGGGGCTGGAGATCCAACCCCTGAATGGTGAGCGGCCCGCCGTTGGCGGCACCGCAGTTCTTCACGTTGATGACCTGGGACGTCTTCGACCCGAGCGGCTGGGGTCCGAAGTCCCGGCTGAGGGGCGACACGCACAACTCCGACGCACCACCAAAGCCGCGCAGCGCCACGTCCGTGGTGGGATGGCGGCGGCTGTTCACGCTGAACGAGGCGAGGTTCGTCGCCTCGCCCATATGGCCCGGGCTGTAGCGCATCTCCCAGGAGCGAATCTCGCCGGGCTGGAGCACCAATGGCACGCCGATGTCGCCATGGCTGAACGAGGCCTCGTCGGACATCAACGCGAACGCCGTCACCTCCATGGGCTCGGTGCTCAGGTTGTGCAGCCGGGCCACCCGGAGGCTGTCCCTGTCCACCGGGATGGAGCCGAAATCGAGCTCGGGCGGCTCGGCCACCACGGCGCGGTCCAGCGCCTCGGCCGTCACCTGCACCGCCACGTCCGAGCACCCCCGGCACGGCGACACCGCGAGCGCCACCTGCTTGGCGCCCACCACCACGGGGGCGAACGTGACGGGCACCTCGCGCGCTTCTCCCGGGGGGATCACCACCGGCTCCGCCTGGAACTCATCCTTCTGCGCGCCCAGCAGCTTGGGCGTCACCTCCACGGGGATGTCCGTGGGGTTGGTCGCGGTGAAGGACAGCGTCTTGGTGGAATCCGCCTCGATGCGCCCGAAGTCCAGCCGCCGCGGCGACAGGCGCGCCCAGGCGTCCACGCCCGTGCCCTGCAAGCGCACGCGCACGAGCGGCTCCTGCTTCGCATCCGAGCGCACCACCAGCGTGGCGGGCAGGTCCCCTTCCCGCTGGGGATTGAAGCGCACGCGCACCACGCACTCACTGCCGGGCACGAGCGAGTGCGGTCCCTCGTGGGTGAACTCCGCCCGCCAGGCGCCCGCCGCGCCCTCCACCCAGGCCTCATCGATGTTGAGACGGGCCCGGCCGACGTTGCGCAGCACGACCTCCACCTCGCGCCCGTCGAAGACCGCCACCCGCTGCAGATCCAGGCCGCCCGGGGTCGCCGTCAGTCTGCCATCGGCGATGACCGAACGATCCCGATCCGCGCACCCCGCCAGCATCCCCAGCACCGCGAGGACCCACAGCCCCCAGCGCTTGCTCATCGCACCCTCTCCCCTTCCCCCACCCACCCAGAACCACACGGGACACCCTTCGCGGCATCACGTTGCGAAACTAGGCACCCACCCAGGGGCGGGCAACGTCCACGCCCGATCCCCCTCCCTTCCAACCCGGGTCAATGTCCAATTCCCATCGAGGAAAGAGGCCCCACCGGAGGAGGAAAACACCCCGGTGCGCGAGGGAAAAACCAGGGCGAATGCCTTGGGATGCGCTAAGTCTGGCGACTCCACGCCCCCCATTGGGGCCGCGGAGGGAATGCATGCCGACGGAGTCGCCACAGAGACGTGAGCCGCGCCACTTCTCGATGATCCGCACCTTCACGCCCGCGGACTTCGTCACGCTGGGCAACGCCTTCTCCGGCGCGGGAGCCATCCTGGCGCAGATGCAGTACCTGGCCACCCGGCAGCCCCATTGGCTGTGGATCGCCTTCGGGCTGATGCCCCTGGCCTTCATCCTCGACGCACTGGACGGGCGCATCGCCCGCTGGCGCTTCCAGTCCTCGCCCCTGGGGGCGGATCTGGACTCGCTGGCGGACGTCATCTCCTTTGGAATGGCCCCCGCGGCGCTCGCCTTCGCCATGGGGATGCGTGGGGAGCTGGACGTGCTGGTGCTGCTCTACTTCGTGGGCTGCGGCATCAGCCGCCTGGCGCGATTCAACGTCACCGCCGCCAGCCTCTCGGACGGCTCGGGCAAGGTGAAGTACTTCGAGGGCACGCCCATCCCCACCAGCCTGGCGCTGGTGATGGTGCTCGCCTTCTTCTTCTGGAAGGGCCGCACCGGAGACGACCTGCCCCTGGGCGTGTGGAACCTGGGCGGCTACCAGTTCCACCCCCTCGTGGTGATGTACCTGGCGAGCGGCAGCGCCATGATCAGCAAGACGCTGCGCATCCCCAAGTTCTGAGGCCATCGGCCCCGGGTGGGCGCCTCAGTCGTCCTGGGGCGCCTTGGGCCCGGCCTCGCCAATGCCCTGGAAGATGGACTGCATGGTGCCCATCAAGAAGGAGCGCGACATCTCCTCCACGGCTTGCTTCTGCTGCTGAGCCGCGTCCGGTGGGGCGGAGGATGCCGCCGGTGCCTGGGCGGCCGCCTCCTGCCGGGCGGAGGCGATGGCCGAGGAGATGACCGCCCGGCCCGACACCCCGGACGCCGGAGCGGACGGGGGCAGGCTCACGACTCCGCTGGCATTCGCCTGCACGCGCGACAGGAAGCTCGTGCTCGAGACCCCTCGCGTCGAGGATGGCGCCACCGTGGGGAGACGGGGACCGGGCAACCCATTGATGCGGGACATGGCTCCTCCAGAAGGGATCTCCCCCAAGGGAGATGATCCGAATCTCCATATCATCGCGTGAAGCCCCCGGGCGGTTGCGTAGCCATGTCAGCTCCCTCCGGCCGAGCATGCCCCGCGTGGGTCGACCCCCACACCAGGTGTCTTGGTGAGCCATCGAGGTGCGCTCACCCCATGGGATGAATCCGGTGGCGGTGGATTTTCCCCATGTGCGTCAAGGTACTTATGACAGAGCCATACGATGAGCCGGAGATGGCCCGCCGGACGCGTTAGCATGGGAGAACGATGAGCAAGGCCGTCTCGGGTCACCGACCAGAATCCGCCCAGGGTCGTCCCCGCGCGCGCACGCTCGCCGCGCAGCGGGCGCTCGACTTCAGCAACCGTCTCCTCCTGGCACTGAGCTCGGCCCAGTTGGACTTCGCCCGGAAGGGTGACCTGCGCTCCGTGTTCGACGGATTGCTCGGCGTGCTGCTCGACCTGACCCAGAGCGAGTACGGAGTCATCGGAGAGGTGCTCCGCACGCCCGAGGGAGCGACGACGCTGCGGCCCCACGCCCTCGCCCACATCGCCTGGAGGGAGACGCCCCGGGAGTCTCCCGGGGGGGTCCAACTGGATGACCTGGACTCGCGCGAGCTCTCGGCGCCCCTCGGCTCGCTGCTCGCCTCCGCGGCGCCCATCATCACCCAGACGCATGGGCAGCCCGCTCGGGACAGCAAGGGGCTCGTGCCAGGTCTCCCCTTCCCCCAGGCCTTCCTGGGCATGCCCTGCAAGGCGGGCGAGGAGTTGGTGGGCGTGGTGGGCATCGCCAACCCCCAGGATGAGTACACGCCCGAGCTCATCGGACTGCTGCAACCCGTCCTGGACACCTGTAGCAGCCTCCTGCTGAGCGAGCGCGGCGCGCGCGAACGGCGCGAGACCGAGAAGGTGTTGCGGCGGCAGGAAGAGGAGCTCCAGGCGCACCGCGCCCAGATGGAGGAACTGGTCCAGCAGCGCACGGAGACGCTGCTCGTCACCACCGTGGCGCTGGAGGAGCGGCAGGCCCAGCTGCTCCACGCCGAGCGGATGGCGTCTCTCGGACAGCTCGTGGCCGGCATCGCCCATGAAATCAACAACCCCCTGGGCTACATCACGAGCAACCTGGTCACGCTCACCCAGTACCTCGCGGTCTTCTCCGAGCTGATCGCGCGCTACCGTGAGTTCGCGAGCGCCCTGACCCCGCCCCCCGAGGGCCCCGCGGCCGAGCTGCTCTCGCGCATCCAGGCCTACCAGCAAGAGGAAGACCTGGACTACCTGCTGGGCGACGTGAAGGACCTGCTCCAGGACTCCCGCGAGGGCGCCCACCGCGTGGCGGACACCGTGCAGAGCCTCAAGTCCTTCGTCCGCGAGGACTCGGGCCAGATGGAGCTGGTGGACGTGAACAAGGAGCTGGCCACCACGCTCAAGGTGGTGTGGAACCAGCTCAAGTACCGCTGCGAGGTGCGGTGCGAGTACGGCCAGGTGCCACCGATCCTCGGCCGCCCCGCCCAGCTCAACCAGGTCTTCACCCACCTGCTGCTCAACGCCGTCCAGGCCCTGTCGGATCACGGCACCATCCAGGTCTCCACGGTGCTCGAGGGGGACGAGGTGCTGGTGCGCATCACCGACTCCGGCCAGGGCATGACGCCGGACGTGCTCGACAAGATCTTCACCCCGTTCTTCACCACCAAACCGCCCGGCAAGGGCGCGGGGTTGGGCCTGTCCATCAGCGCCGACATCATCGCCCGCCACATGGGCCGCATCGAGGTGCGGAGCCAATACGGCCAGGGCAGCACCTTCACGCTCCGGCTCCCCGTGGCGAATGAGCCCTGAGCCCCACCTCGGCCGACATGCCCCCAGGGAAAACCACATGGCGGAAGAAAAAAAGCATCAAAGAGACAACTCTTCCGGCCTCACGGAGATAATCTGCCGACGCTGGCATTGTCCCTGAGTCGGGAGGCGCGCGCGCATGTGGATTGAGACCATCGTCATGCCCCGGGAAGAGCCCGCGGTTGCTTGTCTCCCGCCCCAGCGAGACCGGGCCGCGCTCCACGCGGCGGCCTGTGCCGAGGGACAACGCTTCCGCGACTCCGTGCTGAGCTATCTGCGGAGCCATCAATTGATGGACGCGGTGAAGTGGGTCAGCGCCGCGGGCAGCGTGCCCCTGGTCACGATGATGTGTACCTCGCTCGTGCTGGAGCAGTTGCAGAAGGAGCCGAGCTTCGAGGCGGGCCGCTCCATGGAAGTCTCGACCTACTAGCCCGCTGGGCGAGCGGCCTTCACGGCAGGCAGCCGGGCGCGGGGGGAAAGCTTCTGTTATTCAGGGGCTCATGACGGACACGCTTCAATACGCTCCGAATATTCCCATGGATGCCACCCTGATCTCGCCCGCGTCCCGAAGCGGGAACGGGGCCGTGTCATCGCCGCAGGTGAACGCGTCCGCGTCCGCGTCCGCCGCGCGCCGCACCACGGTGCTTCCTCGGGTGGAGTGGGCGGGGGAACAACCCAACGTCATTCCCTTCGAGCGCGAGCGATTCGAGGAGGTCCGGGCCCTGGGCCAGGGTGGCATGGGCGAGGTGGTGCTGCTCAAGGACCACGACATCGAGCGGCTGGTCGCGCTCAAGCGGCTACCGGAGTCGCCCGGCCTCGATCAGGTGCTGCGCTTCGTGGAGGAGATCCGCACCGTCGGACAACTCGACCATCCGAACATCGTCCCGGTCCATGATGTCGGCGTCGACGCGTCGGGCCGCTACTACTTCCTGATGAAGCACCTGCAAGGAGAGACGCTCGAGTCCATCATCGAGAAGCTCCAGCGGGGAGACGCCGCCGCGCACGCGCGCTTCACCCACCCCGTGCGGATCCAGATCTTCCTCGGGGTGCTCAACGCGCTGGCGTACGCGCACCGCAAGGGCTTCATCCACCGCGACCTCAAGCCCGCCAACATCATGGTGGGGCCCTATGGAGAGGTCACCGTGATGGACTGGGGCCTGGCCCGGCGCATCCACGCGCCGTCCGCGGAAGCAGAAGCCCCCACGTCCCCGGCCCCGGTGAGCCTGCGTGACGCGGCTTCCCTGCGCACCCAGATGGGCTCCGTCGTGGGCACGCCCCTCTACATGTCCCCCGAGCAGGCCCGGGGAGAGCACGCCACGCTCGATGAGCGCAGTGACCTCTACAGCGTGACCGTGCTGTTCCACGAGTTCCTGTTCTTGCGGCACTACCTGGCGGGGCGCGAATCCCTGGCCGAGGTGCTCGAGGGCGTGCAGCGGGAGAAGCCCCGGGTGTTCCTGCATGTGAACAACCCGCATCAGGCCCCCGTCCCCTCGGAATACGCCTGGCTCCTGAACAAGGGCTTCTCCAAGGATCCCGCCGAGCGCTATCAGTCCGCCGAGGACATGATGAAGGAGCTGCGCGGCCTCATGGACGGGCGCATCCACGTGCGCTGCTCGCGGACGTTCGTCAAACGCGGACTGCATGAAACCCTGCGCAGGGTGGAATCGCATCCGGGACTCGTGATGGCCGTGGGAGGCCTCGCCGTGTGCCTCGTGCTCGCCGCCCTGCTCCACGTCGTCTACTCCCTGCTCACCTGACCCGGCAGGAGGGCTCCTGGGGGATGTCCTTCCACGATTTTCTCGGGTAGATTTCTCCTCATCGGTGGCCTTCCCCCCCTGAGTACTCCAAGGTTCCGCTCCATGCCCCTCTCCCAAGATCCCGCTCCGGGTTCCCGGGATCGGTCTGGTCTGTCCCGGGACAACCAGGACGCCACCGGGGACGTCTCGCGCGCCAGCCCGCGATTGCTGCGCGTGCTGACCGAGGTGCAATCGGACATCATCCGTGGCGCGGACTCCTCGCGGGCCATGGAGCGGCTGCTGACCGAACTCCAGACGTTGACGGGCAGTGATTCCGTCCTCCTGGTCGAGTACCTCCATCCCACCGGGAGAACCCCTTCCTTCCGGCGCGTCGTCGGTCTGCCCTCCGACGAGCTGGAACCCACGTGGGAAGCACCCATTCCCCGCGAGGGCACCTGCCCGGCGGCTCGCGACATGCGGGCACTGCTGGAGACCGTCTGCGCCACGGGGGCGCCCGCGCAGACAGCGAATCCCGGCACCCGGCGCCCCCTGCTGGGACTGCCCCTGGAGATCGAGGGGACCCGGGTGGGCGCACTGGGGCTCGCCGGCCGTCCCGACGGATACGACGCCGGGTTCATCGAGTTCCTCCAGCCCGTCGTGCTCGCGTGCGGCAGCTTCCTGTGGGGGTGGCGCAACGAGCAACGGCGCCTCCAGGCCGAGCAGGAGATGCGCCAGCAGCAGCACCAGAGCGCGGAGCGCCTGCGCCTGGTGATGGACAACATCCAGGATGGCGCCTGGGACGTGGATCTGCGCACCGGAGAGATCTTCGCCAACCCGCGCTGGCTCGGCATGTTGGGCTACGGCGAGGGGGAGTTGCAGGGTGGCCTTCAGGCCTGGCTGGAGCTGCGCCACCCCGAGGACGTGGCCCACAGCGATCAAGTGTCGTTCGATCACATGGAGGGCCGCATCCCCCTGATCGAGCTGGAACAGCGCGTGCGCCACCGGGATGGACGGTGGCTGTGGATACTGACACGCGCCAAGGTGGTGGCACGCGATGCCCAGGGGCGCCCGCTGCGCGTGGTGGGCACCAACGTGGACATCACCCTCCACAAGCTCAGCAAGCAACGCCTGCAGAACCTGGTGGACGTCCTGCCCGACCTGGTCTTCCGCATCGGCGCGGATGGCACCTACCTGGATCACTACGACAAGAACCAGGTGGAGCTCGCCCTCCCGAGGCAGGACATCATCGGCTCCAACCTCCGCCAGCTGCCGATGCCCCCCAAGATGATCGACAATCTGGTCCAGCACGTGGAGAAGGCCATCCGCGATGGGACGGTGGAAGTCGTCGAATACATGATGGTGATGACGCAGGGCCCCCAGTACTACGAGCTGCGCAGCATGAGGACCTCGCCCGACGAGGTCATCGCCATCGTGCGCAACATCACCGAGCGCAAGCTCACGGAGTTCCGCCTCCTCCAGCAGGAGGAAGAGCTGCGGCGCCACCGCGACAGCCTGGAGGAGCTGGTCCGCATCCGCAGCGAGAAGCTGCTGCGCGCCACGCTGGACCTCGAGGAGCAGCAGGCCCAGCTCGTCCAGAGCGAGAAGATGGCGTCGCTCGGACAGATGGCCGCGGGCGTCGCGCATGAGATCAACAACCCGGTCAGCTACGTGATGAGCAACCTGGGGACGCTCGACCAGTACGTCTCCGCGCTCATGCCCTTGATGGAGATGCTGCGCGAGTTGACGAGCGAGGGGTCCGGCGAGCCCTCCCCGGAGCTCCTTGAGCGCATGCGGGAACTCTGGCGGCAGGAGGACGTGGACTACCTGCTCGGAGACACGCCCCAGCTCATCGAGGAATCGCTCGGGGGCACCCGCCGCATCAAGGAGATCGTCCAGAGCCTGCGCTCGTTCGCGCGTGAGGACACCGGCGAGCCTCAGCTCGTGGACGTGAACGAGGAGCTGGCCTCCACGCTGAAAATCGTGTGGAACGAACTCAAGTACAAGTGCGAGGTGAAGCGCGACTTCGGTCCGCTGCCGCTCGTGAGCTGTCACCCCACGCAGATCGCCCAGGTGTTCACCAACCTGCTCGTCAACGCGGCCCAGGCCATCGAGACGCGGGGGGAGATCCGCATCCGCACGCGGCAGGAGGGGGGCGAGGTGGTGGTGGAGATCGCCGACACGGGCAAGGGGATGACGCAGGAGACGCTCACCAAGCTGTTCACGCCCTTCTTCACCACCAAGCCCCGGGGACAGGGCACGGGCCTGGGGCTGTCCGTCAGCTACGGCATCATCACGCGCCATCAGGGCCGCATCGACGTGCAGAGCGAGCCCGGCAAGGGCAGCACCTTCACCATCCGCCTGCCCGCCACGGCCCACGAGGCGCGCGACGCGCAGTGAGCCGGCGACCTACCGGGGAGGATTTCCGGGCGCCTGGGCCGAGAACACGCGCGTGACCATCCGCACGGTGCGCACCCACGCATCCATCTGTTCGAGGAGCTGCCGTCGCCCCTCGTCGGTGAGCGAATAGAAGCGGGAGCGGCGGTGGGTCTCCGAGTAGCCCCACTCGGAGGAGATCCATGCCTTCTCCTGCATGCGGTGCAACGCCGGGTAGAGCGATCCCTCCTCCACCACCAACTGCCCATCCGTCACCTGCTCGAGCCAACGCACCAGGGCCGCGCCATGCCGCGGGCCCAGGCTCAAGGCCTTGAGGATGAGGACGTCCAGGGTCCCCTGAAGCAGTTCCACCTCCGACTTCGACATGTGACCCCTCCTCCGGGCTCGGACGGGTAGCATGCACCGGCGTGAGCGCGGCGGGCACCCTCCTCTTCCTGCTCCTGGTCGTCCTCCTGCTGGGGGCGATGCTCTCCATCGTCTTTCATACGTTGCACACCGGCATCTCCCCCATGCCCAGCTCGGCGAAGGTGCGCCACCTGCTGCTGTCGCTCGTGCCTCCGGACCTGGAGGGCCCGATCCTCGAACTGGGCGCGGGCTGGGGGACGTTGGCCTTCGCCCTGGCGGACCACTGCCCCCGAGCCCAGGTGCTGGCCTTCGAGCTGTCCCCCCTCCCCTACGCTTTCTGCCGGCTGCGCCAACGCCTCGCGCCCCGGCCCAACCTGCGCTTCGTGCGCGAGGACTTCTTCCGCGCGTCCTTCTCGGGCGCGTCGGCCGTCGTCTGCTACCTGTTTCCCGGAGCCATGAGCCGGCTGGCACCCAAGCTGGCGGACGAACTCGCCCCCGGCACGCGCATCCTCAGTCACACCTTCGCGCTGCGCGGATGGACACCCTCGCGGACGCTCGTGGCCGGGGACCTGTATCGCACCCCGGTGTACCTCTACGAGGCGCCGGGCCGGATTTAACCTCTCTTCCGCTCGGGGGTTTTCAAGGACAGAAGACGCCGGGGACGCACTCCCGGCGCTCTCAACCAGGAGACCGTTCCATGCGCACGAAGATCGCCCTGTCCGCCGCCGTTGCCTCGATGCTGTTCGCCGTGCCCGTGTTCGCCGCCCCGGAGACGCCGTCCAACACCCAGGCCCCGTACGACGGCCACGGCGGCAAGCACCACCGCAAGCACAAGGGCATGGAGCGCCGGCTCCACCGCGCCGTCGAGGACGGCCGCCTCACCCAGGCGCAGGCCGATCAGTTCCTCGCCGAGGCCCAGCAGCTGCGCGAGGAGATGCGGGCGCAGCGCCAGGCAGGAGGCTGCCAGCTCAACCCCGAGCAGAAGCAGCAGTTCAAGCAGCGCAAGCAGGCCCTGCGCGAGAAGGTGCGCACGGCCCTGATGGCCTCGCGTCCCCGGTAATCGCTCCAGGGTGGAGGGGCAGCGAGAAGTGGGACTCATGACCCTTCGCCCACCCGCCCTGCGCAGAAGAAGCCCGGGGTAGAGCATGGACTGCTAGGCTCAGGGGGTTGGTTGATCCCCCCCTTGCGTGAAGGAAAGCCACGCCATGAGCAGCAGCGGAGCCCCCGGACCGAGCGCCCATCCCGACCTCAACCGTGTAGCGGTGGAAATCGCCCCCGAGACCTTCTGGGTGGGCAAGCGTGAGTCCGGCGGCATCTTCTACGCCAATCCGTACCTGCGGCGCTTCCGTGGCACGGACGCGCGAACGCAGAAGCCCTCCGAGTTCAACCTCCTCATCGATCCGGGCTCGAGCAGCGACTTCTCCACCATCCACACCAAGGTGGTGTCGCTCATCGGCGGGATGGACCGGTTGTCGGCGTTGTTCGTCAATCACCAGGACCCGGACGTGGGCTCCTCGGCGAGCATCATCTCCGCGCGCTACGCACCCCGCGCGAGCATCCTGTGCTCCGAGGACACCTGGCGGCTCATCGTCCACTTCAACCTGCCGCGCAACCGCTTCATCCCCACCGAGAAGTTCACTCAGGGGCTGAGCGTGCCCACCGGGCACAAGCTGTTGCCGGTCCCCTCGCCCTTCTGCCACTTCCGGGGCGCGGTGATGCTCTACGATCCGCAGACACGCGTGCTCTTCACCGGAGACCTCTTCGGCGGCCTCACGGACTCCAAGGCCCAGGGGCTGTGGGCGGAAGAGTCCGATTGGACGGGCATCCGCGCCTTCCATCAAATCTACATGCCGGTGAACTCGGCGCTGGTGCGCGCGGTGGCGGCCATCCGCCAGCTCACGCCCGCCGTGGAGATGATCGCCCCGCAGCACGGGCGCGTCATCCGCGGGGCACTCGTGCAGCAGTTCCTCGATCGCATGGAGCGGCTGCAAGTCGGCCTGGACATCATCGACGAGGCGCAGGACCGCACGCACCTGCAGGCCTGGAACACGGTGGTGGACCGGGTGCTGACGCTGGCGCGCGGCTACCTGGGAGACTCCGTGGAGGCCAAGCTCACCGCGAGCGAGCAACTGGCGGACACGGCCCAGTTCAAGGGCCAGCGCCTGGTGGTGAACCGGATGGGCAAGTGGACGCTGGAGCACGTGGTGGACCTGCTCTGCCAGGGCGAGCCGCCGGAGATCTCCGGTCCCATCATGGTGGAGGCCACGACCGCCGCCGCCGAGTACAACCTCCCCACCCCGCACCTGGACATCGAGGGCGCTGGCGCTCCGGCCCCCGTGTCCCTCCTGGAAACCTGAGCCCCACGAAGCCCCCCAGTGGCGGAGGAGAACGAGGTGCACTCAACGGATGACGAAGCCGGAGGCGTGACCTACTTGCGCGCGGAAGGGCCCGCCCAGCGGGCTCCGTCCGACGAGGGGCACCCCGAGCTGGATGTGACCCTCCGGCCGGTGACGCCGCTGGTGTCCCCGAAAGGCACGCTGATCCAGGGCGCGGTGACGCCCCCGTCCGTGTCCGCGAGCCGGGGACTCGTGCCGGGACAGGTGGTGGCGGACCGCTACCGGGTGGAGAAGTGGCTGGGCGCGGGAGGCACCTCCACCGTGTACCAGGCCCTGGATCTGTCGAAGCACCGGCGCGTGGCGCTCAAGGTCCTGGCGGTGCCGCACGCGGACGATGCCCTGGTGACGCGCTTCCGCCAGGAGGTGCAACACGCGCGAGCGCTGGAGCACGTCAACATCCTGCACGTCTTCGACGTGGGGTGGGATGGCGAGCGGCACTACCTGACCGTGGAGTTGCTGGAAGGCAAGGATCTGCGGCAGATCATGCAGGAGCGGCGCCCCACGCTCGCCAATGCCCTGCGCTGGCTGACCCACGCCGCCGTGGCGCTGGAGCACGCGCACGGGCACGGGGTACTGCATCGGGACGTGAAGCCCGGCAACCTCTTCATCACCCACACCGGGGTGTTGAAGCTGATGGACTTCGGCCTCGCCAAGAGCACGCATGTCATGGGCATGACCGCCCAGGGCGCGACGCTGGGCACGCCGGAGTACATGGCACCCGAGCAGGTGATGGGCACGCCCCCCGTGTCCCCCGCCACGGACCTGTACGCCCTGGGTGTGGTGGCGTACGAGCTGTTCACCGGGCAACTCCCCTTCCGTCACGCCCAGCCCGTGCCGTTGATGTTCCTGCACGTGCAGGAGGCGCCCATTCCTCCGCGAACCCTGTGTCCGGACCTGCCAGAGCCCTTCGAAAGCATCGTGCTCAAACTGATGCAGAAGCGGCCCGAGGACCGCTATCCGAACGCGACCGAGCTGCGCACCGCGCTCGCGAAACTGTGGCCGCTGGTGATCAAACGCCCAGCGTGAGAGTGGCCGAGCACATTCCGAGGCCGCCACGTCCACTGCCAACCATGTTCAGGACGCATGGAGTCAATTGGGTCGACTGGCGGGGTGACCCCTGTCAGGTTGGGTCCCGGCCATCGTTTCCGCGAGCATGCGGCGACCGGCTCCAGAGGTCACTTGAGCAATCCCAAAGGTCCCGCTGTATTCGTGCTGGAGAATCAACCCGAGTGGGGCGCCGGAATCGTCCTGGAGGATCGAGACGGCAAGTGGGTGCTGCTCTTCGAACAAGGAGGACGGCGCGTCTTCAACAAGCTGCTCATCAAGGGCCTCAAGCCCGCGGACCTGAGTACGGATGACGCGCGTGCGCTCGACGCCAAACTGCGCGGGCGTCCGCTGAAGGCGGCCACGGCCAAGAGCACGAAGAAGGGCAAGAAGTCCGCGCTGCCCGCGCCGCTCTACGCCACGTGCGAGGACCAGGTCCGCTGGTTCGAGACGTTCTTCGCCGGTGGCTTCGAGGGAGAGCGGTTCATCGACGAGGAGCGGGGCCGCTCGGATCGCAAGGGGAAGAACGGGTACAAGACCGCGGCGATCACGTTCGCCCACGAGCAACTGTCTCCCGAGCGTTTCGAGACCGCCAGCGACGAGGAGTTGTTCGCGGCCGTGAAGAAGCTGATCCAGTTCACGAACATCGTGCACCCCATGGAAGGCGCCATCGCATTGGGGGCCATGAAGGTCGAGGACCACGCCCCGTTCGTGGCGGCGGTCAAGGCGCTGCTACACGGGACGGGCGACTACAACGGGCGCTTCGAGCGCTTCGTCGACACCTTGAACATCACCGACGCCGAGGGAAAAGCGAAGAAGGTGACCTGGCCCCTGGCGACGCTGCTGTCCGCCATGTACCACCCCACCGAGCACGTCTGCGTGAAGCCCACGGCTTTCGAGGCCCAGGCTCCGTTGGTTGGACTCTCCGCCAACAAGTCGCAGCCCGTGACGGGTGCGGCCTATGTCCGCTTCCGTGAGGTCGCGCTCGCCACCCAGCAGCGGCTCCTCGACGCCGGACACCGCCCACGAGACCTGATGGACGTGTACTCGTTCATCTGGCGCTCGCAGGCGGAGAAGCCCGCCCGCGCCTCGACTCCGGACAAGGCGTAGCGCCTCGCGCGAGTGGACCGGAGAAAGGCCCCGAGTCGTCCCACTCGGCGGCTTTTCGCGGTCGGCGGCGCGGGCCCCGAAGGTGGAGCGCCGGCCTCCGTCGACGCCGTCGGCAAGAGTCACCTTTCGTCCCTCCGCTACGCACCGATGGGTACACGTTGACCAAATGGTTTACCTTGCATACCATTTCTCTCGTAAATGGATGGGACAAGCTTGTCCGTGCGGAGCCCACCCCCATCCCCCATCCTGTGAGCCGGCCCCTATGAGCGCTTCCCAGACCCTGTCCCTGCCCGACAACGCCTCCCTGTTCACCCGCCTGCGCGTGGCGAGCCAGTGCCTGGAGGTGCTCAAGAACGACCCAACGAATCCCACCTGCGGCCAGACGTTCAACATGAGCCTGAACGTCAACGTCTACACCTCGCTCGTCCAGCGGTTCCAGCGCACCGAGGAGGGACGCCGCATGCTGTCCCATCGCCCGTCCTTGGAGGGCAAGGAACTGGATCTGGCCGCGCTCGAGCGACTGCCGGAGGGCACGCTCGGCCATGAATTCGCGCGCTACTACCACGACAACAAGATCTCGCCCTTCGAGACGACGCTCGAGCTCAAGAACGACATCCACTTCCTCTCCAAGCGCTACCGCGAGACACATGATCTGTTGCATGTGCTGACGGGCTACGCCACGGACGTGGTGGGCGAGATGGAGCTGCAGGCGTACGTCCTGGGCAACCTGGGGATCCGGACCTCGGCGCTCGTCCTGATGAACAGCACGATGAAACTGCTCAAGGATCCGCAGTCTGGCGTCGGACGGTCCGAGTACCTGCGGCGGCTGTGGACCGCGTTCCGTCGTGGCCGCGCGTCCCCGCTGTTCCTCGACTTCTGGTTCGAGAACCACTGGGAGACCCCCGTGGCCACTCTGCGCGCGCGGCTGTGCGCCCCCGCGAACGGGTAGGAAGCGATGACACGGAGCGCTCTCCCCATCGATCACGCCGAGCACGCACTGTTGCTGATGTCCCGCCTCCACCGCTGGGCCGCCACGAGCGTGCAGGCGAACCAGCTGGGCGGCGAGTTGAGTCTGCGCCAGCTCACCGTGCTCTACGCCATCCGGCAGGGAGTCTCCTCTCCCGGGATCCTGGCGCGGCGGCTGCTGGTCACGCCGGCCGTCATCACGGGACTGCTCGACCGCCTGGAGCGGCAGGGCTACGTGCGACGCGAGGCCGAGCCCGACGACCGGCGGCGGCTGCGCATGGTGCCGACGGAGGCTGGATTGGCGGTGAGCCTGCGGGTCCGGCAGGCACTGACCCGTGAGCTGGCCGCCCAGTTCGCGAGCGCCTCCCCGGCGGAGTTGAAGGAACTGGGCCGCGCGCTGAACCTCGTGGAGCGTGCGCTCGGCGCGCTGGAGCAACGCACCCCCTCGCCCCCCGACGGAGGTCCGGAGGACGAGGAGGTGCGCTCCACCCAGCGCAAACGCGTGCCGCCGACGAGCGGCGGGCAGAAGAAGCGACACAACCCGCGGAGGACACCATGACTGCGAAAACCCCCGAGCGGAACCAGGACGGTACCTGCCCCGCGAGTGCCCTCCGGGAGGCGCCCACCTGGGACTCCGCGGTCCTGGACAGGGAGAACTCCGAGTTCATCGCAAAGGCCCACGCCATCTATGACGAGCTGCGGGCCGTGGGACCCGTGGTGCGCTGCCCCTTTGGCCGTGGCATCTCGGAAAGGGCCAATCCGGAGGCGTCCCAGGCTCGCGAGCCCGGCAAGGGGACCGGAGGCGACCGGCTCTTCGTGACCCGGTACGACGAGGCGGTGTCCGTGCTCCTCGATGAGCGCTACTCCTCCGACCTCCGCTCGGTGATGACACCGGAGCAGCGGGCGCGGCTGGAGGCGAACATGCCCGAGGAGATCCGGCCCCTCGCGCACAGCATCCTGCTGCTCGATCCGCCGGATCACACGCGGCTGCGCAAGCTGGTGCAGCCCAACTTCACCGCTCGCGCCATGGAGCTGCTCCGGCCGCGCATCCAGCGGCTCGTCAACGACCTGCTCGACACCGCCGAGCGTAAAGCGGTCGAGCGCGGCGAGGCCGTGTCGGAGCGCCGGATGGACCTGATCGAGGCCTTGGCCTACCCAATGCCCGTCACGGTCATCAGCGACCTGCTCGGCATCCCGGTGGAGGACAGAGAGCGGGTTCATGGCTGGGCGGAGACCCTCCTGCGCGCCGAGGGCCAGGACGCCATGCGGGATGAGCGGATTCGGACCAGCATGCGGGCGTTCGGCCAGTACCTGGACGGGCTATTCGAGCGGAAGCGGCGCGAGCCGACCGAGGACATGATCAGCCAGATGCTCCATGTCCAGGAGGACGGGGACACCCTCAGCCACCAGGAGATGGTGTCGATGGTATTCATCCTGTTCTTCGCCGGGCATGTGACGACCGTGAACCTGATAGGCAACGGCGTCGTCGCGCTCCTGAGCCACCCCGAGCAGCACGCCCGCTTCCTGGCGGACCCCGCCGGCCTGGCCAAGGGGCTCGTCGAGGAGACGCTGCGCTACTGCGGACCGGTCGACTACATCAGCACGCCGCGCATCGCCCGGGAGGAGATGGAGCTGGGAGGAACGCACATTCCCAAGGGGGAGAACCTGTCGTTGGGGCTCGCCTCGGCCAACCGGGATCCGGCGCGGTTCGCCCATCCGGACGTGTTCGACATCACGCGGCCCGACGCGCACCGGAACATCGCCTTCGGCAAGGGAATCCACGTCTGCATCGGGGCGCCGCTGGCCCGGCTCGAGGGGCAGCTCGCCTTCGAGACCCTGTTCCAGCGCTTCCCGAAGCTGCGGCTGGCGGTCCCCGCCGAGGAGATGCGGTGGGGCAGCGTCGCCAGCCTGCGTGGGTTCAACCGGATTCCGGTCCTGTTCTAGCCGGGCGGGAGCGGGTTCATAACCACAGGCGCCAGGTGGGCATCAGCGAGTACCCGGGGAACTTCTTCCCGGGCTCCAGCCGCAGGAGTCTGACACACGAGCCCCCGGCATTTTTTGGCCTCAAGCGGCGCGCAGCACCACCACAGCCCGGAGCGACCGCCGCTCCGTGCTACGCCACGGGCTTCCTTCTGAGACGCGACAGGTGCTCCTCGCCGCTCTCCACGAAGCGCCGCGCCAGCTCGACTTGGCCCTCCGCTCCGTGCTCCAGCAGGTACACCAGCTTCGAGGGCAGCAGCGCCTTAACGGTGACGAGCTTCACCTCCCCATACGGAGTGGAGAAGTGACTCGGCAGCGTGCGTGACTCCACGCCCAGCAGCACGGCCAGTACTGCTACACCAAGAGGGGCGTTCGCGCTTGAACCAGCCTCGGCGGCCGCTCAAATCCGCCCTGGACCTGCGGCGAAGCGTGGCGCGCATTCCGTAAGACGGCACGAGCAGGAGCTGAGACTCAAAAGACTCCAGCCCGATCACGGTGTTACGTCACGATACGCGTATCAGACACCAACCTCATCTTGCTCCCAGTCAAACTCCGGAAACAAGGTCTCTCGAATGGGCCACCGGCGGAGTGCGGGAACAAGGCCAGCCTCCAGTGCCACGTCAAATGCTCGATTCCCCCTACCGAACCAGTCCCTTAAAAAATGGTACGTGATAAACACCCGCGGGAGTAGCTGATCGCGATCCTCTCTGGCTAACAGTAGGTCCCGCAGGGCTCTGTAAGAGTTCGTTTCATAAATGGACCTGTTGAGGCACATCATATGACGTGCCTCAGCAGTGCATGCTCAGGTCTGCCGCTCTAATTCCTGATAGAGCAGCAAGCAGCAGCCGAGTTGAAGCAGGGCCAGGTGCATCTCGTCACCGCGTTCCTCTCGCACGCGCAGGCGTTTTTTCTGATGCAGCAAAGCAAAAGTCCTCTCAGCCACCCATCGATATCGTCCCAGATGTTCTTTGGACTCGACTTCTTTGCGGGCGATGCGGGGGATGACATGGCGCTTGCTCATGCCCTGGCGCACATCGGCGTAGTCATACCCTTTGTCGCCATGTCCCTTCTCGGGACGCCTCCTGGGTCGTCCGCGAGGACCTTGAACGGGGGGGACGGCATCCAACAGTGGGAGTGCCTCACGCTTGTCGTGCACGTTGGCTGCCGACAGCAAGGCCGCCAGCGGCAGTCCTCGCCGGTCCACAACTACATGATGCGTGCTCCCTGCTCTCCCTCTGTCCGTCGGATTCGGACCTGTGCGTGCCCCCTTTTTTGGGCTCGCACGCTGCTTGAGTCGAACGCTGCGCGGCTCCAGTCGAGTTTCCCCTGGCGGCCCAGTTCGTTGAGCAACCGGTGGTGTAATTCCTCGAACACTCCTGCTTTTGCCCACTCTCGCAGTCTTCTCCAACACGTCACCCCACTGCAGCCGAAGACTTCACCAGGCAGGTCGCGCCAAGCCAGCCCCGTCTTGAGCACGAAGACGATGCCCCTGAAGCAAGCACGGTCGTCGCGTAACAGCTCGCCGTGCCCCGTCTGGACAGGGCGAGCACGCCCGGGTCTCAAGACGAGGCGCGAAGGCGTGTTCAGTCGGAGCTGGAGGGGAGCGTGACGGTGCCGGGGTTCTCAATGGCGACGAGCGCGGCGCGCAGCAGGTAGCGCCCCGGGTCCTCACCGCCGAGGCGGGCCGTCTCAATCAGCGAGTAGAAGAGGGCCGCCACCTCGGTACCGCGCAGCGACTTGGAGCCGTAGTGATTCTTGCGGCCCAGCACCAGGTCGCGCAGCTGGCGCTCCACCAGGTTGTTGTCCAAGGGCACCCAGGGGTTGGAGAGGAAGACGGTGAGCCCGCTCCACAGCGCCAGCATGTACTCGAGCGCCTTGCGCAGGCCGCTGCCCGGCAGCGCGCGCTGAGCCAGTGCCCACTCTCGAATGGCCGCCACCAGCGGGACGGACTGCTCCCGCCGCACCAGCAGACGGTACGCGAGCGCCGCGGTCTGTTGTGCTCCCTCCAGCGCATGCGGGTCGGGCAGGCCGGCCTCAATGGCATACAACTGGCCAATGAGAGACAGCACCTGGGCGCACGCGGGGGCCACCTGCTCGGCCTCCACGAATTTGCGCCGCACGTGGGCCCAACAAAACACCAGGCTACAGGAGGCCGGCCCGTCGGCCCCCGGTTTCGTCGCCGTCTGGTAGGCGGCGTAGCCGTCCACCATGGCGACGCCCTGGTAGTTGCCCAGCACCTGCCGGGCCGTGGCCCCGGAGCGGCTGGGGAGAATGCGGTGGTGCACCGCACGGGGACTGGCCACCGTCCATGCGTACCACTTCTTCCCCGGGCCCTTGTCCAGCAGGTGCCAGTGCGTCTCATCCGCGTGGATGAGGGGGGAAGCGAAGACGACGGTGAGCAGTGCCTCGTAGCTGGGCTGGAGGTGGCGGGCCAGGGCGTTGAGCAGGTGCAGTAGCGTCTGGGTGTCCACCACCAGGCCCTCGCGCCGGTACATGCGCTCCTGGCGCGCCAGCGGCAGGTGAAAGGCATACTTCTGCAAGGCCACGTGCACGGCGAAATCCACCGCGTAGCGGCCGCCCGGAATGAGGCGCGGCGCGGTGGGTGCGGTGACGGGTGCGCACCCCTCCGGGCAGCGGTACTTCTGTCTGCGGTAGCGCTTGAGGACGAAGTGGCGCTCCACCACGCTCACCTCCTCGCTGTCCTCCGTCTGCCCCCGCCACTCCGCGAGGGCGCCGCCGCACAGGCCGCACACCTTGTCCGCTTCGTCCAGCGGCAGCAGCACCTCTTGCACGGGCAGCTCCGGCTGGGCTCGCGGCCCATGTCCCCGCTGGGGCCGCTCGCGCGCGGCGGGCGCCACTTGCTGCGCACTCGGGCGCTTCTCGCTGGAGGCTCCGAAGAGGCGCTGCTGCATGCGCGCCAGCTGCTCCTGGAGCTGGGTGAGCTCCAGTTGCAGCCGCGCCTGGGCATCCTCCCCCTTGAGCCGCGCATTCTCTTGCACCAGCGCCTCCAGACGCTGGTGCAGTCGCGCGTTCTCCGCCTCGAGCAGCGCCGCCATCTGCTTCGCCGTCTCCAGGTCCTTCACCTGCCCGAGGGGAACCATACCTTCGCGGTAGTGCTACACAGTGGGCACCACCGCAAGCTCTTTCTCCTCGAAGGCTGGCTCCCCGCCAGCTCGCCCCCCTCCAGAAACAAGGACAGCTCCGCCACCGTCAGCTCCACGCTCACCGCTCCGGCCTGGGCCCACGGCCGCGCGAAGCGTCCCTTGAAGAGACGCTTGGTGAGCAGCACCAGCCCCGTGCCGTCGAAGTAGAGCACCTTGGCCCGCTGGCGACACCGCCCCACGAAGAGGAACACGTCGCCCTTGAGCAGCTGTCCTCCCAGCTGCTGCTCCACCAGCGCGCTCAATCCATCAAACCCCTTGCGCATGTCCACCGGCACCGCACTGGCGTACACCCGCACCGCCCGCGTGAGTGTCAGCACGCCACCCTCCGCAGCACCTCCACCGCCTCCTCCACCCCCAGCCCTTCCACCCTCCAGCCCCGCGGCGACACCACCGCCAAGGTAGTGCCCTCTCGCGGCCTCGCGGGCACCTTCTCCTCGTTCACCACCACCGGCACCAGCCCCGCGAGCCTCGGCTCACTCCCTCTCGCCTTGCTCCCAGGCGTCTGCCCCCGCCTCCACGCCTGCAGCGTCGGCTCCGACACCCCCAGCCTCTCCACCACCGACTTGAGCGTCTCTCCCTTCTCCAACGCCTGCGCCAGGTAGCGCACCGCGAACGCTCTCATCGGCTCGGGGAAGGGGCCCGAGCCCTTGGCTCGTCCCGCTCTCAGTCTCTGCGCCTCCTGCCGGAACTGCTCCAACTCCTTCTCCACGTGCACCTCCAGGTTTCTTCCCTGGACGTCTCACGCTCCCGCCTCTCTCGTCACGACGGGCTCCGGCGAGCTGTTACGTCGTCGCGCTCAGGACGTCCTCTTCCACCCAGTTCGCGGTGCCGGGTCAATAGAGGTACGACTCGTGACCACAAGCCGTCTGGAACCAGTTCCCGTCTCATCCCAACGAAGATGGCCACTCCTCTGGTGGGGGAGAAGTCCCTGACTTCTAAGGTTCATTGCCGAAACAATCTGGCAGAGCAGGTCATATCTCCTGCGCACCTTGGTCCATTTATGAAACGAGCTCTCAACCGGCTGCGGGAAGTCGTGCCCGAGACGGTGCGGGTCATCGTGCTGGCGGACCGGGGATTTGGGGACCAGAAGTTCTATGCCTTGCTCGAGCAGTCGAAGTTCGACGACGTGGTGCGCTTCCGCCAGTGCATTCAAGTCACGGCGGAGACAGGCGAGAAGAGGAGCGCGGGAGAATGGGTGCCCGAGTCGGGCCGTGCGGTGCGCATGACGGGAGCGCGAGTCACCCAGGACAACACCCCCGTGCCCGCGGTGGTGTGCGTGAAGAAGGGAATGAAGGAGGCCTGGTGTCTGGCGACGCGCTTGAAAGAAGCCACGGCGGCCTTCGTGGTAGGGCTCTATTCCAAGCGCTTCCGGACGGAGGAGACGTTCCGGGACATGAAGGACTTGCGCTTCGGAATGGGACTGTCCTGGGTGAAGGTGCGCTCGACGGAGAGGAGAAACAGGCTGCTGCTGGTGAGCGCGCTGGCCTGTAGTCTGTTGACCTTGTTGGGCGCGGCGGGGGAAAGCTTGGGGATGGAGCGCTACCTCAAAGCCAACACCGTGAAGACGCGCACCTACTCCCTCTTCCGGCAGGGATGTGAGTATTACCAGGCCATCCCCATGATGCCCGAGGACACGCTCCTGCCCCTGATGGCTCGGTTCACCGAATTGCTCGGCGCACAACCTGTTTTCCGGGAAGTTTTCGGTCCAATATGAGGGGATGGCTCAGCACCCCACCTGGCGGAAAAGCCCCGACTCCGTCATGGAATCGGGACCTGCGTGTCGTTCCTTCTGACACTGGCGCAACAGCGCACCGATTTCGGAGCCGGTGAGACCGTCGCCCGTGTTTCCGAGCACCCCGCAGAGCGCCTCAAGCGTCGCCGCGTCCAGGCTCGGCAATACCATCACCCACCGCCCCTCTGCGGCGCGCGAGTCCGCGTGCCGACGACGGTCGCAGGACGATCCGCGCACTCGAATGAGCCGTTCTCCTCGACGTACTGCCCCCACCGCAGCGCGTACTGCGCGCGAGGAAGCAGGAGCAGGTCGTCTGTCTCACCCGCACCGCCAGCATCGAGGCCCACGCCGAGCGACACGCCTCCGATGTCCGTCAGCACGTAGCGGTTGTGCAGTCGGTCTCCGCCTGCCTTCTGCCGCCAGCGGACGAACTCAACCGAGAGGCCGCTCGGCAGACGCTCCGCCATCTTGACGGCCTCCTGCTCGAAGAACTTCATCGTCGACTTCTCGGAGCAGTGCACCCGCACGACGTCGAGTGTCAGCCCGTTGTCCGCAACGACACCCATCAACGCTTCGAGCACCATTCGATGGCGTGCATTCTCCGGGCCGAAGTGCGGATCGACGAGGTGGAGCTGACGGCAGTTGGTCACCATCGCCGAAAGGGCAAGCACCAAGGCCTTCGGCGTACGCGAAGGGGACGCGCCGCTCTCGCACGCCCAGCGAGAACTGCCCGCACCGAGCTGGTCGGGGACCAGCACGCCCTCATGGTTTCGCGGGTTCTGCGACGCGACGATGCTGGCGAAGGGTCTGCGCGCCCATTCACGTTCGGCGTTCTCAAGCCACGTCAGCAGGCCGTCGTAGACCGCGTCGGCGCGCCGATGCTTGTTCTCGCCGAAGAGCCGGAACAGCTCCTCGATGCGCTTCATGTCCTCCTGAGACAGGTCGAGTGCCATCGCGGCGTTGTAAACGGTCCTCTTCCACTTGCTGAACGCGGGCAGCTCAAGCAGCACGCGCGGCGTGCCGAGCCCGAACTTGTCATGGATGAAGCGGAACTCCTCACGGCGTCCCCAGGTGGCCACGACCTCCGGATCGAGCGCGAAGGCGTGAATCACAGGAGTTCCTCCATGCGCTCGGCAAAAAAACCCTTGGGCCAGCGATCGACGAATTCCCCGCGCTCGTCGACGCGAAGGCGGCGCACACGAACTCCTCCCGGGTTCGATTGGACGTAGAGCACGCTCAGCTTGTCCTCGCTGAACGCAGGCGCGTCCTCGGCCAGCTCTTTCTCGGTTGTCTCGCGGATGCGTCGCAAGAGCCGTAAGATGAGGTGCTCGCTGTGGGTCTCGACGAGCAACGTGCGTCGGCTGCCCTCGCGGCTCGCTGCTTCGATGAGCAGGTCGCCCAGCCCCACCTGCACGGCAGGGTGCACGTGAATCTCAGGCTGCTCGACGAGCGTGAGGCCACCACGCCCTTCGATGGCGGCGACGACAACGGGGATGAGCTGCGAGATGCCCGCGCCCACCTCCGACGGCAGCACGAACGAGCCCGCGCCGGTGTCAAGGAGCAGTCGGCGCACGGTCTTGTCGACGTGGCCGCCCGAGAGTTCCTCGGCGTCCGCGTTGCCTTCGAAGAGCTGCTGGACGACGACCTGGCAGCCCGCCCCGAGGCGCCGGAGCCAGGCGTTCGTGCGCTCGACGAGAGTGAGCCGGTCGGAGAGGAGCAGGTCCCAGGCGGCCAAGCCGTCGGCCCAGCTCGTGATGCGGCCGGCGCGCTCGTAGAGGAAGCCGCGCGGAGGGATTGTCCGCAGCGGGCCGATGTACTGCGCATCGCGCAGGAACGCCGCGAGCTGCGCCGTCGTGCCGAGCACCACCATCTCGAGGAACGTGCGCACATGCTGTACAGCACGTTCTCTTGTGGATATGGACTGTTCGAGCGCCTCGACACGCTTCTCGTCGAAGGAAGGCTGGCGGCGAAGCGAAACGAGCTCCTCTTTGTCACCTTCGATGTCACCCGCAGGCAGCACTCGTAGCGCTTCCAAGAGGCCAGGCAAAGCTCCCGTACGCGATCGCGCGATCGCGAAGAACGGCCGCCAACGTAGGTCAGCTCTGTTAGCGAGCTCGGCCTGTGTCCCAAGTGCTCGTGCGAGCAAGTCCTGAGAGACCGCGATCGCCGAGAGTTCATCGATGGTTGTCTCGAATTGGTGCCTCTCATCTTGGAGGAGATCGTCAACATCCTGCCAAGGATGACCAGCCTCAAGCGCAGGCCACAGCTGCGGGTGCGACGTTCGGAGCGTCGCAACGACAGGGTGGCCGAAATTGACCTGAACGTAGAGCGGCTCTCCGGCTCTCAGCGATTCACCGTTCTCCATCCGAACAAGCGGCTCAGAAATTTCGTTGGCCCCGATCGTCACCCTATCGATGATTGGCCCCCGAAACGTCGGAGTCCGCCGATAGCGGACCTCCAGCTCCAGCCAGGCGGTCTCGATCAGGTCGTCGAGATCGGGAAAGGGGAAGTCGCTGAGGTCGCGCCCGAAACGCTCGAGGGCTCCGGGCGTAGCGAACTCGGCGCGGAGCACGATGGCGCGTTCGGTCTCGTGACGGTGCACAAGCCGGGCAAACCCGCCGAGTTCGAGCACGTTGCCGCCCAGCTCGGTGCGATCGACATCGGCTGAGCCGCGCTCGATCAGTTCGTGCAGGTAAAGCAGCGCCTGTAAGATCGTGCTCTTGCCCGCGCTGTTGGCGCCGAAGAGCAACGTCAGCGGTGCGAACTCGATGCGCTGGCGACCGGCGAATCCCTTGAAGTTCTCGATCTCGAGGGAGGTCAGCATGGAAGACCTACTGAAAAGGCGCGATCCACGAGCGACGCAAAGAGGTTCGCCGCGTCCTGCTCGGCTGTCGCGAATCCCGCCTTGATGCGCAGCACGCTCCAGACCAGGTCAGCAAAGCGCTGCTGTAGCGAGAATGGAGGGACCGGGCATCGCAAACCACGCAGCTTCTCCATCGAGACGTTCAGCATCGACCCACTGGTTCCAGTCGCGGTCTTGGTTAGCTCGGCCCGAAAACGAGCATGCGCGAGAAGGAAGCGGAGATAGGGAGTGGTTGTCGTGCCGGCTCGTGGAACCACGCGCCAGATCTTGTCAGGAAGGAAAAGCCGGGGCTCATCGCGCTCGACAAGGCACGTAGCTGCAACTAGTTCTCGCGTGTTTGCTCGACTAAATAGAAGGTCGCCGGCACGAGGAGTCACCAGTTCACAATCGATGGTCCCGGGCGCGACGGCCTTGTGTTCATCCGGCTTGAATACACCAGATGTGACGGCACTGACCTTGAGCACCCCAAACTCGTCGGCGGCCCGCTGCCGCGCTTCTCCGTTCGCGCTCCATCCGGCCTCAAGGCCTTCGATCAATTCGCCCGCGGGTTTCACCGGCCACCCCTTCGGGTTCGTCACTGGGTCACCGAACATCTCCAGAAACGCCGAGCGCAAGAGTTCCTCCATGAGAGAGATGGCCTGCTTGCGCTTGCGGCGGATGGCGTCGGCCCTGTCGAGGATGTCAGCGATGCGCCGCTGCTCGTCGTAGTTCGCGTGTGGCACGGGCAGGTTCTCAAGGACTTCGCTTCGAATCCCCTTCACGGTCGCGCCGGTGGCTCGCTTCTCAAGGAAGGCGGTACTCGCGCCGAGCAAGTGCAGTAGGTAATTTGGGTGAACTCGCCTTCCGGGTCGTGGGATGAGCGCCTTCAGATCCTGGTTGATGGCGGCATCCACCTCTAGAATTGAGGCACGTCCGATGGCCATGCGTGTCGCTACGACGACGTGCCCAGCCTTGATGATTCTTGTTGCACTCGCTTCGACCCCTCCAGGAGAGATGCGCTCGACGGTCGACACAAGGCGCGAGACGCCCAGATCTTTCACGCTCGCCCACGGGATGGTGCCGTTCCAATACCTCGGTTCATCTCTCGGCGGTGTGCCGCCCCCTTGGAGCGTGACGAGATCTCCCAAGACCGTCACAGCATACCCTCCAGCTCGCTCAAGTCCTTCGCAATCTCGGCCTCGAGCGCACGCAACTTGGCGATGATCTTCTTGGGCGGGTCGTACTGGACCTCTTTGTGTTTCGCTTCCTTGTAGCGGTTGATCGAGAGGTCGAAGTCCTTCTCCTCGATCTCGCTCACCGGCACCATGAAGTGCTTCGCCGTACGGTCGGTGTCCTTCTTAGCGCTCCTTCTCATCCAGCACGCCAGCGCATCCGGCAGGTCGTTCTTGATCACCGGCTCGCGCTTGTCGTCGAGCGAGAGACCATCGGCCTCGACGCCGTAGAAGAACACGTGGTCGGTCTTGCCGCCCTTCGTGAAAACGAGGATGGCCGTCGACACGCCGGCGTACGGCTTGAACACGCCGCTCGGCAGCGAGATGACCGCCTCGAGCTGGTTGTCCTTCACTAGTATTTTGCGCAGTGCGGTGTGCGCCTTCGACGAGCCGAAGAGCACGCCGTCGGGCACGATGGTGGCGCTGCGACCGCCCTTCTTGAGCATGCGCAGGATGAGGGCGACGAAGAGCAGCTCGGTCTTCTTCGTCTTCACCGCCTGGGTCAGCGTGGGGTGAACGTCGCCCTCGTCGAGGCTGCCCTTGAAGGGCGGGTTGGCGAAGATGACGTCGAAGCCGCCGGTCGCCTGCTTCGGGAACTTCTCGGGGAACGAGTTCGACAGCGTGTCCTGGTAGTGGATGTCAGGGTTGTCGACTCCGTGGAGCATCAGGTTCATTGATGCGATGCGAAGCATGGTCGCGTCGAAGTCGAAGCCGTGGAACATCCCGTTCTGGATGTGGTCGCGATACGGCTCAAGCAGGTCGCCGGTGTAGATAGTCTCGCCATTTTCACCTTCGAGCTTGCCCTTCGCCGAGGTGTGCGTCTCGAGCAGGTACTGCATCGCGCCGACGAGGAAGCCCGCCGTGCCGCACGAGGGGTCGCCGATGGTGTCCGTCGGCTTCGGCTCGATCAGCTCCACCATGAAGCGGATGATGTGGCGAGGCGTGCGGAACTGGCCGTTGATGCCCGCCGTCGTCAGCTTGCTCAGGAGATACTCGTAGAGATCGCCCTTCGCGTCGCCGTCGGTAAGCGGCAGCTTGTCGATCATGTTCACCGCCGAGACGAGCAAGCTCGGCTTCTGGATCATGAGCTGGGCGTCCTGCATGTACTCGGCGAAGGTCGTGCCGCCGTTCAGCTTGCGGAAGTGCGGGAAGACCTCGTCGCGCACGACGCGCAGCATCTCAGCGGCGTCCTTCTGCTTGAAGTTCTTCCAGCGGCGTGGGTCATTCGGCCCGGTGAAGCGACCTTTGAAGGGCTTCTTGAGGCGCTCGGCCTTGCGCTCGCCGGTGGTCTCCATGACGTCGAGGAGACGCGCGAACATCAAGAACGAGATCTGCTCGATGACGGTGAGCGGATTGGTGATGCCGCCGGTCCAGAACTCGGTCCAGAGCTTGTCAATGTCGCTCTTCAGCTGTGTGGTCAGGGTGCTCATGATGCCTGGCTCGCGGGGGGCCGGTCGGTCGACGCGGCGCGCTTGGGCTCGAAGACGCTGAGGATGGCGAGGAGCTCATCCACGTCTCCGGGCTCTTGGAAGAGGCCCTCCATACCGAGGGCATGGAGGGTAGTGAACGGTGGTTCGTAGAGCCGCTCGAGTTCGATGCCGCCGTTCTGGGCTATGTGGTTCTGCAGCAGTTGCAGGAAGCGGAGCTGCTGCGACGAGAGGCGTGGGTGCTTCTGGACGAACGCCGAGAACGCCTGCTCGACAGCCGTGGCATCGAGTCCGACCAGGCCACGGAACACGGCGAGGAGCGAGCTGCGCGTCTCCGGGTCGTGCCCCGCCAAGTATTTCACGTTGGCCTTGTCGTCGATCTTGAGGACGAGGCGTGCCAGCTCTTCGAGCTCGTCGTCGCGCACACTCTTACCGGCACGAATGCGCTGCAAGATCGGGTTCTCCGCGAAGTGTTTGCTCAGCACCGACTCGACACGTCGCTTGTACTCGACGAGTTCGAGGCCCTCGAGCTTCGGGATGTAGGTCTCGGCCAGGTGACCGTCGTCGGTCACATCGAAGACCTGCGGCGCCACGCGCGTCGTGGGCGGAAGTTGTTGGTACTTCATGATGCCGCGCAGCTCACGACGCAGCCCCTCGAGGTGGTGCACCTCGACGGCTGCCCAGAAGTCCTTGCTCCGCACCTGATGGATCTCCTCGACCCTTGCCTTCACCGGCGCGAGGTTCTTGGCGAGCAGCTCGACGGCCTCTTCGACGCGGGCGCGCAGGTCCAAGACCTTGGGCGCGCTTGGGCCACCGCGCAGAAGCTCGAGCTCGAGGCGCGTCATGAGCAGATCGAAGCGGTAGGCGTCTTCGTCGCCGCGGATGCTGCGTAGGTGCTGGAGGGGCGCGACGATGGAGAGCAAATCGGCCTTCGTCGCCGCGGCGAAGTGGTGGACGCGATCGCCGTCGGCGAGCAGCTCGAGTTCCTTCCACTTGTCGCGCGCGTCGATGGCGTTCGTGTCACGCACGGCGCGGATGTCGCCGAGGATCAGCGCGGCCGCGGCCTCGAAGGTGGTCTGGTCCATCTTGTCGAGCGCAACGGCGGCCAGCTCCACGCGCGTCTCGAACAGGTGCTGGAGCAGCGACTTCTGCGGCGAAGGCTGCGTCTCCTTGTACTTCTCGTCGAAGAACCAGAAATTCCGCCAGTGGTCGAAGATGAGAAACTCGGTCTTGTCGCGACCGGGCCCGAAGAGGTCCTTTCGCAACCGCGTGCCGCGGCCGATCATCTGCCAGAACTTCACGTAAGACCTTACGGGCTTCGCGAACACCAGGTTCACGACCTCGGGCACATCGATGCCGGTGTCGAGCATGTCGACGGAGATCGCGACGTTCAGCTCGCTGTCAGGGTTCTTGAAGTCGTCGATGAGCTGATCGGCTTTCGGCTCCTGGTTGTCGATCACGCGGCAGAACGTCGAGCCGTACTGCGGGTACAGCTCGCTGAAGACCTCGGCGAGGTGCACGGCGTGGGCGTGGCTGCGCGCGAAGACGATGGTCTTGCCGACGTGACTCCCCGTCGCCTCGCGGATGCCGCTGTCCATGAGCGAGCGCCAGATGGCCCGCGTCGTGTCTTTGTTGAAGAAGTACTTGTCGAGATCTTCGCTGTCGTAGTCGACGGCCTCGGCCTGCGGATCCTGGTCCTCAAGCTCGGCCTGCTGCTCGGCGGTCATGTCCTTGTAGCGGAAGCCGTCGCGGCGGAACTTCGTGCTCACCACCATCACGCGGAACGGCACGAGGAACGGGGGTTTGCTCTGGATCGCGTCATCGAAGCTGAAGTGCGCGGTTGGATCGCGGTCCTCGCAGCCGAACAGCTCGTAGGTGTTGTGCTCGATGAGCCGCAGCACCGGCGTCGCCGTGAGGCCCACCTCGAGCGCGTCGAAATACTGAAAGAGCGTGCGGAACTTCTTGTAGATGCTGCGGTGCGACTCGTCGGCAATGATGAGGTCGAAGAAGCCGACGTCGAAGTCCTCGAAGCACTTCATCATCGCCGGGTAGGTGGCGAGGTAGATGCGCTTGTCGCGGTCGTTCGCGGTGCTGGCATCGACGATGACGCGCGGCTCGCCCGGCATGAACTCCTTGAAGACGCGGTCCGCCTGCTTGCGCAGCTCGCGCCGGTCACAAAGAAAGAGGATGCGCTTCACCCACCCGGCCCGCATGAGAACGTCGCAGAGCGAGATGGCGACGCGCGTCTTGCCAGTGCCCGTGGCCTGCACGACGAGCGCCTTGCGGAACTTGCCCTCGAAGCGCTCGCAGACGCGCTTGACCGCCTCAAGCTGGTACATGCGGTTCGCGATGGCCAGGTTCGGCTCGACGGCCGCCAGCGGCCTCTTATTCGCGCGCTGGTGCATCAGGTACTCGAGGCTGTCCTTCGAGTAGAAACCGTAGACCTTGCGGTACGGATAGCCCTGCGCATCGTCCCAGAGGAACACGTCGACGCCGTTGGTGAAGAAGATGACCGGGCGCACACCGGTCTTTTTCTCGAGGCAGGCCGCATACAGACGCGCCTGTTCGCCACCGGCGCGGGCGTCCTTCGCGGTCCTCTTCGCCTCGATGACCGCGAGCGGCTTTCCGTCATCGCCGTAGAGCACGTAGTCGGCGAAGCCCTCGCCCGTCGGCGTCGGCATCCCGGTGAGCCGCACCTCCTGGCGCACCTGCTCGGTGTCCGCGCCGCTCGCGCCGACGTTCCAGCCCGCTGCGATCAAGGCCTGGTCGATGAGGCGACGGCGGGTCGTCTCTTCGTTGAACTGGAGGAACGAGGCGACCTTCTGGCCCTCTTCCTTCAGCTTCTCGAGTTCGGTGGCGTGCTCGGTGGCGGCCCGCTCCGCTGCGAGGCGCTTCTGGGTCTCGGCCTCCAGCGCGGCGAGCACCGACTCGTACTTCGCCTCGGCGAGCCGGAGCTTCTCGAGCGCGTCCTTCGTCTTGGTGGCACTTGCGGGCTCGGGCGGCGGTGGCGTGTATTTGGGCGCGGAGCTGAGGTCGCCTCCATCGACCTGTACGTGGAACCAACGGGCAATGTCGAAGAGTTGCGCGAGGCACTCTAGGGAGAGTTGGCTCGTGATCGGCCGACGCGGGTGCGCGGCGTGATTGCCAGCCTTGCGCACGGCGTGGAGCTTGTTCTGCACGACCTCGGGCACCGACTGCCGGAACGGCTCGGCGTTCATCAGGTCGTTCAGGTTGTCGGAGAACGGAGGGCGGAGCCGATAGCGCTCGTAGATGGTGGTGACCGCGAGTTCGACGAAGCTTCGCTGTTTGATGAGCGAGCTCGCAGGGTCCTCATGGGCGTAGCGCTCGGCGAAGCCGGCGAGATCGGCCAGCACGGCTCGGCGCGGACGCAGGAATTCGAAGTTATGCGACTTCATGTGCGGAACCTCGGAGCCGATCATGCCGGCGCTCTATTCAACGACCGTGCCATCAGCGCTGCACCTCGTATTTCACGAGCCAGTTGCTCAAGGTCTGGTAGCTAGGGAGGCCCACTAGCTCGGCGGCTTTGGTCTTGTTGCCGTGGGCCTCGTCCATCGCGCGTCCCAGGTAGTGGCGCACGACCTCCTTGAGCAATTCCGAGAGGTTGAAGCCCGATCCGAGCGGTCGCCCCAGCACCTCGGGGCGCGTGGTGGCGGCAACAGGCAAGAGGGCCTCGCGCACGTCTTCCGAGGAGATCGCCGCGCCGTCGCTCCAGATGGCGGCGCGGCGCAGGGTGTTCAGTAGCTCGCGGACGTTGCCCGGCCAGGGATGGGTGAGCAAAAGATTTTTTGCGCCAGAAGAAATTTTCTTCTCCTTGAAGCCAGGCTCGCCTGCGGCCTCGCGGTTCACCTGAGCCAGCAGATGATCGATGAGGACGCCGAGATCGCCGGAGCGCTCGCGGAGTGGAGGGAGCTTCAAGACGGCGACGGCGAGCCGGTAGAAGAGGTCTTCTCGGAAACGTCCCGAGGCGCTCTCTTCGGTGAGGGTGCGGTTCGTCGCGGCGATGATGCGGACATCGACCTTCGTCGGCTTGCTTGAACCCAGGCGCACGACCTCGCCCTCTTGAAGAGTGCGGAGCAGCTTCACCTGCGCGGGGCCGGGCAGCTCGCCCAGCTCGTCGAGAAAGAGTGTGCCGCCGTCGGCCGCCTCGAAGTGCCCTTTACGCTGCTGGGTCGCGCCGGTGAAGGCGCCCTTCTCGTGGCCAAACAGCTCTGACTCCACGAGCTCGGCGGGGATGGCGCCACAGTTCACGGCGATGAAGGGGCGGTCCTTGCGGGGGCTCGCGCGGTGGATGGCTCGCGCGAGCAGCTCCTTGCCGGTGCCCGATTCGCCCTCGATCAACACGGGCACGTTGCGGATAGCCACACGACGGGCGCGCTGGATGAGGCGGTCCATGACGCGGCTCTTGTGGATGATGTCGGAGAACTCGGGGGCTAGAGGAGCCTCGCCGGGGCTGACGAGCCGCAGCCGCTCGTCCTGCTCGCGGAGAAGGTCGGGCAGGAATTCGGCCGAGATGTCGAAGGGAACCGAGGCGGTGCGCACTCCGTGCTCGCGCGAGGACTCGATCAGCTCGGCCGGGAAGCGGGTCTTGCCGAGGATGATCCACACGGCCGCCATCGCCGGCGTGCCGGGGCTCAGGTAGAACGAGAGGGCCGTTTCGCGCCGCCGGTCGCCCAGCGCACGCTCGATGCCGCGGACGGCGGCCTCGTAGATCTCGCCGAATTGTGTGGGGCCCGACAGCTTCTCCGGCACCACCTCGATCTGCGTCGAACAGCGGCCCTTCAGCCACTTCATGTAGGGCTGAACGACCTTGTCGTCGTAGTCTGAGAGCAGGAAGGCCTCGTCGAAGCTCCGGACTGTGAGCGCCTGCGCGATCGGACCCATGCCCACCGCCTCGCTCTCGGTAGGCGCTCGGAGATCGGTCTTGCCAATCCAGGCGACAAGGATCTTGCGCACTGGGCGACAGTACAAACGGTTTTGCGCTACGACAAGGAGTCTTGTCGTCGACGCAGGCGCCAACCCATGGAAATCACGCCGCCACGCCCACTCTGAACACCCGACCATCGGCTTGGCCCGGTCGCTGAAGTGGGGCCTCGCTATGACGAACACGATTCGCATCCAGCCCCCGCAGGTCTCCGTTCTCTTCGCCGCCGACGAGGTGGTGCTCGATCTCCACGACCGTCGTCCCGACAGCCTCAGGTTGTTCGGAGAGCTCGACGAGGCCGGACGTGACCAACTCGCGCACGACGCCTGGACCATCCGGAGCGCCCCCGCGAGGTGCCGGTCATCCCGTACTCGCCCGTGTCCTCGCGGCGTGGCACCAGGAGGGATGGGAGCGCAAGCAGGGACGAGCATCCACGGCCGACGACCTCGTCGTGCCCTCCCGGCGTAGAGAGCACCGGCGCGATCCCGTCGTCCACGCGCAGCTCCTGGAGGACCTTGAGCTACTCGGCCTGCGGGGCCGACGGGTTCACGACTCCCGCCGCACTTTCATCAGCCTGGCACTGGCGGACGGGGCAGATCGGGACAAGCTCGCCTGGGTCACGCACGGACCGAAGGGGGACATCGTGAGCCTCCACACGACGCGCCCCAGGGAGTCGCTTTGCACAGAGGTGGCGAAGCTGAAGGTGGAGCTCCGGCCTCCATCGACGCCGCCATCAGGAGGCGCGCTGCCCTCGAACGAGGCCCAGCAGCTACAATCCAGAGCAGCAAATAAAAAAGCCCCCGAGTCTTTCGACTCGGAGGCTTCTTGCGGAGTGCCCAGGGCGGGATTCGAACCCTGCCCGAGGGGATGGAAAAACCTGAAGCAGGACGCGCCGTTACCCACCATCCCCTTGATTTTACTCGGATTCTTCATCCCTTCCCGTCCCACCCTGTCCCACGTGGTTCCGCCTGATTCCGCGCCGGAGGGGCACATACGGGGCACATGGACGAGGCCCCAGAGTCCCGTACTCCTGACGGTGCCCCGTCGACGAGCCCTACAAGGCAGGGGTGCTTATGGTCCTGGAAGTGGCCCACTCCCCAGGCACCTCGCGGGCTCCCATCTACGAGTTCTGCGCACATGGCAGGCTACCTCAACTATGGGTGTCGAACGCCGTCCGTCCGCTCCTCGGATGTGAAGGCCCTGCTTCGTCCCCTTGAGCAGGGGGAAGGCGAACTTCTCATGACGGGCAGCAGCAGCACCACCAGGGAGCGGGCACCCAGCAGTTAGGGATCGCTCGCCGCTCACCTTCCACTACCTCTCCCACTAGGCCGCCGTCTACGCAGTTTCTACGTTTTCGGTGGGTGAATCGGCTTCTGACGCTTTGTATGGTCGACGCTCCACGAACATGGGGGCACGATGTCCGAATCGGCGCTGGTGGCGTACAACGTTGCGCGCGAGCGACAGCTCAGCCGCAACGAGGCGCGACGTATTCGTACCCGCGTGGATGAGGCGCGTAAGAAGGCGGTAGACGCCGGCGGTCGCTGGCCGTTCGAGCTCCTCCAAAATGCACACGACGCAGGGCCACGCCCCGGACGTGCTGGCATCCGGGTTCGCCTCGCGACCACTGAGGACGGATTCCTCTTCGAGCACGACGGTGCTGTCTTCCAGCCGCTGGATCTCGCCGCGCTCTTGAGTGGCGGCTCGAGCAAGGATTTCGAAGGGGAGGACACGACCGGCCGCTTCGGGACCGGGTTCCTCGTCACACACGTACTCTCCGAACAAGCCGAAGTCAGCGGGATTCTTGCGACGGAAACCGGACCCGAATGGTTCTCGGTGAGCCTCGACCGAGGCGGTGACGAGGAGCAGATCCTCGCGAACATCGATGCCGCGAACGCGGCGATCCGATCCGCACGACAGCTGAGCGAGATCGATAACGAGCCATCGGCGTGCTTCGTCTACAGGATGGAAGACCGGGCGCAACTCGAACGCGGGCTCGTCACGTTCCGAACGGCGCTGCCTTATCTGTTTGCTACGTGCCCGAAGCTCGACGAGGTCGTGCTGGAGGGTGAAGGGACAACAGAGCGATGGCAAGCGGGCGCCTTCCGACAGCCACCAATGGAGGGGCTTGCTTACCGCGAGCGCTCTGTCCAGATGTACTCGGGCAATAGAACCCGAACGTTCGTCGCCCACGTCGTTTCAACTCAGGCACAGCCGGACTCTTCGGCCATCTTCGTCTCAGAAACAGGCAGCCATGCAGCCCAGCTCGTTCGACTGCCCGCAACCTTCCCCCGGGTGTTTCGCCGGTTCCCTATTCGCGGAACGACCTTTCTCCGTACAGAGGCGGTGCTCGAGGGGCATTTCAACGTCGATCAGGAACGTCGGGAAGTGCTCCTGAAGGATCCAGGCGGTGAACTTGTGGAGGCGGCCCTCGATTGCCTCGTCCTAGCCGCCTTGCTGGCGCATGATCTCCACATTGAAGGGGCGCACTGGCTCGCGCGAGTAGGACCGATTGCGGAGGGAGCGCTGTCGGATGACGAGCGAGCTTGGTGGGCCGAGCGACTGAAGGCGCGGGCTGCGGAGGTCGCCCAAATGCCCCTCATCAACACGACGAGGGGAGTTGGGCCTGCCGTCAATGCAGATGGCTGGTATGCGGACTTCGTAGGAGAGCCGCAGTTGGGTCGTCCGGAAAGCATTGATGCGGACGCGCTCTGGGACCTGGCTGCCCGGTGCGAGAACTTCTACGTCCCCGAGAAGGTGATCAGTCGAGACTGGTCATTGATCGCGCAGGAATGGAAAGTGCTCGGCGTCGAAGGGCTGAACATCTTTGGGCTAGCCGATTTCCGGAACTGGGCCCTCACCGGCAATCCCAAAGCCGGAGAGCATCTCCCGCTCGAGGCACTCTCGGTCACGGGAGACCGGCTCGAATGGCTGGCCAGGCTCTACGAACTTGCCGGAGTTGCCTCAGCGGCAGGCGCGTTTCGGCCCGAGTGGCTCGACCACTTGCTCCTGAACCAACGTGGCAAGCTCGTTGATCATGCCCGTTTGACGCGCGATCTCGGCGTGCTGGACGGCACCAAACTAGCCGCCGAAAAGCTCAAGCTCGATCTTCGCGCCTCGCTGCTTGATCGAGAGGTGCTCGACGTGGCGCACAAGCTTGGACTCGAGCGCGTCGAGAAACTCCTGAGTACGGTCGTGACGCCGACCCTCACGGAGGATGCCGCTCTCGACAAGTGCCTTTCAGCGCTTGATCAGGCCGTCCAGCCGAAGAGGAATCCCACGCCCGAGTACGTCGTGACGGCCGGAACCGCGCTCCTCGCACACATGTGGGCGAGTCAAGCAATGGGGGCGGGCGACCTCGCACGCAGGGTGCCACTCGCGACGACAAAACCGAACGAATACCATCGATGGAACCGGGACAACCCGATCATGGCGCCCGTTTCGACATGGCCAGAGACAGCGCGTCCCTACTCCATCGTCTATCCGGCCCAGCGCGTGATGCATGTCGACTATGGCGGCGCCGATGGATTCTCCACTGCTCTGAAGGGACTCCAGGCATGGGGCATCGCGCATACGGACCCGCTGCAGGAGGACGTCCCATCGGAGCTCCGGGATCGACGCCTCGCCGCGCTCGTCCGTGGCTCGGTGAGCACCACCGGGCTGATCGTGCGCGACCAAGCCTGCTCGTCCATCGCACTGTTGTCTCGTGAAGTCATCAACCATTGCACCGAGCCCCAGCAAATCAAGGCGCTCCTGGGGCTGATCCTCACCGACATCGTCGTCCGCGACAAACGGTGGCGCACCTTCGTAACAGTGCCTGCACGCGGAGGTGGCCAGGAGCTCTCGGTTGAGTTCAGACCAGCGCTCTGGGTTGCCGACCTTTTGTCACGTGCCTGGGTTCCGGTGACCGACAAGGACGGGAAACAGACCCGCTTCGAACCATCACCGGCGGTTCTCCGGGACCTGATTGATCGTGAATGGCTGAAGGGCAACCCCCAGGCACTCGAGTTTCTCGCCGAGGTCTTCAGCTTCGACCGGCTCGAACTCCGTCTCCTCGGCTGCTCGGAAGAGGAGTCAAAACGCATCCGTGACATACTCGCGGAACTCATCGATCGGACGCAGACAGACCCGGACGCACTAGAGCGGGCACTCGTGGCGGCCGAGGAGCAGCGCGAGAGCGAACGCCGGGTGGCCATCGCGAAGTCCTTCGGGCTCGCGGTGCAGGAGGCCCTTCGCACGGCCCTGCAGGATCGAGGATTCGTGCTGGAGTTGGTAGATCGCGGCTTCGACTATGAGACGCGCCTCGGCGAGAAACTGCTCGAAGATGCCTCCTCTTACTTCGGCGTGGAGCGCCTGCTCCTCGAGGTCAAGGCGACCACTTCGGGCGAGGTCAGGCTCACCCCAACACAGGCTGCGACCGCGTCCCGCACGCCGGACTACGTCCTCTGCGTGGTGGACCTCCGAGGCATAGCCCCAGAGCGGCTCTCCACTCCGTGGACACCGAAAGAAGTCGCCGCGCATTCCCGATTCGTCAATACGATTTCAGGAAGTGTTGCGTCGACCTGGGCGCTCGTGGAACGCGCGCAGGTCGAGCATGTTCCTATCCGCAACGGGGCTGCCCTTCGGTTCGGGGTAGCCGCCGAGCTATGGCAGTCCGGGCTCACTCTGTCGGCATGGTGCGACTGGGCCATCGCGACGCTGCGGGACAAGGAAGTGGCGTAGTTCGAAACGGCTCCACGCAGCGTGGCCTTCATTTCACGCCTGTTCTATGTCCCCTTTAGGGCGACCTGAGCCTCTAGCCTGTCCTTACCGCATCTAGGCGGAGCGGCCCCGTGAGGTCCTCCGTCCAGGACCAAACGGGCACGACCTCAATCCTGACTCACAACCTGCCCTAATTGACGTGTTACGGACCCGCTTGCGCAACCGGGAGAGAACCTCGCGCTCTTGCCGTCGTCAACGCCCCGGGCTTGCCCTCACCCCGGTCTGCCTTCGTCTGCTCCACCCCGATGCGCAAGGAGGACCCGCTCAGGTCCAAGTCCCGGGCGACCTAGCGAAGGACTTGCCAGTTTCACCGCACCCGCCATGAACTCCGGCCCCTTCGCGGCTTCTTCTGCTTCTCTTCGTTCTTGGACCTCCCGTGCTCCTTCAGCACATCTTGGGTGTTCACGGAACTGGGGCAGTCTCAAGCTGGCTGACGTCAGCCGTGGCATTTCTTGTACTTCTTGCCTGAGCCGCAGAAGCACAGCTCGTTGCGACCGAGCTTTCGCAGCCGTTCGGCGCTGCGCGGTGCCGCGTCTGGCAAAGGAAAGCCCGGGGGTGGTAGCCACTGAGGAGGGGGCGGGTTCCGTCTCAGCTTAGCGATGATCTGGCGCTGCTTCTGCAACTCGAGGCGACCAGTGGCAGAGAGCCCCGCCTCATAAGGCACGAGCCGTGCCATCTCAGCCTCAGCGCCTCCGAAGTCTCCGCAGTATGCGAGCGTGACGGCATAGTGCGATCGCACAGGAATGATATAGGCCGCAAGCTTGAACTGCTGCAGGATGGGTAGGAGGTTGGCGTCGAAGACCTGCCGAGCTCCGATGTAATCGCAGCGGCCTATGAACTCGTCCACGAGGTCCTGCCCGACTCGGATCAGCGACTCTGGCGCATGCGCGAGTTCGTAGAACTTCATCGCGTGAACGCGCGCGAACATAGCATCCCCACCGTCCGTGTTCAGCGCCTTGGCGTACAGGTCCAAGCAATCCGCGAGATGCTTGCAATCGTCTTCGACATCATCACTCTCCTTCAGCAGCGGGCGGAGTTTGGATGGATTCCGTCCCAGAACTACCTGAGGAGAGATTCCAAGCAGGTCGTAGTACTCCTGAGCCACCGCGAACGCTTCGGACGCGGCCTTGTCGTGCTCGCCGAGTTGATAAAGCGCGACCGCGGCGTTGTAGCGGAAAATGCGCTGGTGAGCCGGGGTCGCCTTGAGTGCAGCTTGGGTCTCGACCTTTACGCGCATCGCCGCGTCTGCCCGCCCTTCGCGCGCGAGCAGGTTCATTTCCTTCATGCCAACTGCGAGCCGTTCGTCCTGGCCCAGATCGTGATCAGTGACCAAGCGCTTCATGCGCTCGATGTGAGGCCGGATATCCCCCCCTTCCCGCATGGCGTTGAAGACGATTCCGTCAAGAGCCCAGAAGCGCGACTCGGGCTCGACGCTGTCGGATTCCGCTGCTTTGCGCAGGTGAGCCTCTATCTCCGGCCACAGCCCCATCTCGTGGAAGAGTTCGTCAGTCCCTAACTGGACGAGCGTCTTGACGTCCACCGTTTCCGCCAAGATACGCATGAAGAGCTTCTGCTTAGGGTAGTTCCAGTCCGCCTTCAGCGACGTCAGGAGCACATCCCGGAGACTGCGGTATGCCGCACCCTCACTGTCGGCTCCCAGGCTCGCAAGTTGCGCTCGACCAAGTAGCCGGAAAGCGTCATGAATCTTGAGGCGGTCGCCGCCGAAAACCTCTAGCACAGCCGCAGTGCGCAACCCGCGCAACAATCCCGCGGCTGCCCGCCCATCGATGCCCAGCGACGCCGTCACAACGCCGACAATTTCCTCGTGGGATAAGGGCACGTCGCTCAGGCTGAGCACGCCCAATGCGTGCCGAGCGAGTCCCGACAAGGCGTCGACAGTGCGGGACAGGATCAATTCCTGGACGGTTTCGACAGAATGAGTCAGGGCGGAGAACTGAGCGCATAAAGCAGCCACGTCGCCGCCAAGCTCCGAGCGCGCTACGGTTAAAGCATTCTGCACGTAGAGTGGCAGACCGCCGGTAAGGGCGAGCAGCGCCTGGCAATCAGCAAGATTGGCCCGGCAGTTCATGGAAGCCGCTTCGGCCGCTATGGCATCGGGTGACCAGCCGTGCAGAGTCTCTGACTCGACCCCGAGCCGCCGGGCAAGTTCCAGCTGGTGTGCTCCGGGCTGGCACAACAAAACGAAGTTCAGCCCAGGCGCGGCGCGTACGGCTGCTTCGACGTCGGACGGCTGCGGGCCGTGCGCATTATCGAGCACGACAGTCAGTTTCCGGCCCTCGGAGACGAGGCGACGCGCGAGCCCCTTCAGGATCTCCAAACCGGAGGCGCCCGGCAATAGCACTTCGCCGAGCCTGCCACCTGAGGCACCGTAGATGCGCGCCGCCAAGTCACGCGACAGACCGGACGCCAAGCTCGGCCCCGGCACCTCGCGGAGATCGTAGTAGGCGAGGTCACCCACCGTATGCAGAGCGGCCTGGGACACCCAAGCCGTTTTGCCCGCGCCCGAGTAGCCGGCAATCAACCGCAGTGGCGCATCTGCGAGCAAAGTCGGCTCGTCCGCTTGCGCGCGGTACACGGACGGTGGCGCCGGGAAGTCTTGCAACTGAATGACGATCTGTTCGAAGAGCCCTGTCAGTTCATCTGGACGGAATGCGTGATCGGCGCGAGGTGCCGCTCCGCTGGCCGCCGCCATCACCGCCCCGGCGAGCTTCCAGACGAGCGTTTCGGGCGACAGCAGAGCGTACGGCAGGCGGGCAGCGAGTTCCCGACACACATTGAATGCATCCGCTAGGCTTGCGGGCGAGATCGGAGTGACGGGGTCACCGGACGCTGCGCTGCCGGGGTGGTCGATACGAACATCTCTCGGCCAGCTCGGGTCTGCCACGCGGTTCGCGAAAGACGGCGTCAGCGGGGCGTTCGTCGCGATGACGAACACCGCCTCCCCCGGGCGCGCTCCAGATTGATGCAATCGCCTGTACGTGTCGAAGCGCTCAAGCGCAGCCTCAATGTCAGTGTTGCCGAGTGGCCCGGCGCGGAACTTCACTTGCACATAGGTCCGGCCATTCGCACGAACGATCTCGACGTCTTCGTCGCTTTCTACGATAACGGCCAACACGTCCGTGCCCGGCGTCAGGAGCAGGCTCCGGGCAGCGTACAAATGCTGGAACAGGAAACCACGGTGGACAGCCTCGATACGAGTCAGCTGAGCCGTGTCGACCACCACCGGACGGCCTTCGTCCATGCCATTCCCCCACGCAGGATACGTTCGATGCGCCGCTGAGCGAAGCCGTAAGCGGTCGATGAATGCAGATGCCCTAACGCGCCCCTGAGCTCCCGCGCGCGTAGCCTTCGCGCGAGCACTATAGCTTCTGCCGGAGCAGAAGACGAATGGGGGGCCCTGTTAAAGGGGCGGGAGAGTCATCAAGCAGGGGAAGAGCCGAAGCCTGAAGAGACGAGCAGAGTAACGTAGAGTAACTGCTCGCCCAGCACCGTGGCGATGGAGTATCCACCTCTCCTGAGCCTCCGGTCGGACAGCCCGATGCCACTGGAAGTTAGGCACAGGGCACACAGGATGCTGACGCAGCGTCCGCCTCACGTCCTCCTCTGGCTCGGCAGCCCGCTCCCTCTCCTCGTCTCGAACGGGGCACGACAATCAGTTGCGACGAGCACCCTGCCCCCGCCCTGCCTGGATCCAGCCCCTGACCGGGTATAAGCCCTCGGAGGGACTCCTCCGCTGACGCCCAAGTAACTCCGACGACAACCCGCAGGAACTGTCCGTCGTAGCAATCCAATCGCCGATTCATCGTAACAGCTCGCCGGAGCCCGTCGTGACGAGAGAGGCGGGAGCGTGAGACGTCCAGGGAAGAAACCTGGAGGTGCACGTGGAGAAGGAGTTGAAGCAGTTCCGGCAGGAGGCGCAGAGACTGAGAGCGGGACGAGCCAAGGGCTCGGGCCCCTTCCCCGAGCCGATGAGAGCGTTCGCGGTGCGCTACCTGGCGCAGGCGTTGGAGAAGGGAGAGACGCTCAAGTCGGTGGTGGAGAGGCTGGGGGTGTCGGAGCCGACGCTGCAGGCGTGGAGGCGGGGGCAGACGCCTGGGAGCAAGGCGAGAGGGAGTGAGCCGAGGCTCGCGGGGCTGGTGCCGGTGGTGGTGAACGAGGAGAAGGTGCCCGCGAGGCCGCGAGAGGGCACTACCTTGGCGGTGGTGTCGCCGCGGGGCTGGAGGGTGGAAGGGCTGGGGGTGGAGGAGGCGGTGGAGGTGCTGCGGAGGGTGGCGTGCTGACACTCACGCGGGCGGTGCGGGTGTACGCCAGTGCGGTGCCGGTGGACATGCGCAAGGGGTTTGATGGATTGAGCGCGCTGGTGGAGCAGCAGCTGGGAGGACAGCTGCTCAAGGGCGACGTGTTCCTCTTCGTGGGGCGGTGTCGCCAGCGGGCCAAGGTGCTCTACTTCGACGGCACGGGGCTGGTGCTGCTCACCAAGCGTCTCTTCAAGGGACGCTTCGCGCGGCCGTGGGCCCAGGCCGGAGCGGTGAGCGTGGAGCTGACGGTGGCGGAGCTGTCCTTGTTTCTGGAGGGGGGCGAGCTGGCGGGGAGCCAGCCTTCGAGGAGAAAGAGCTTGCGGTGGTGCCCACTGTGTAGCACTACCGCGAAGGTATGGTTCCCCTCGGGCAGGTGAAGGACCTGGAGACGGCGAAGCAGATGGCGGCGCTGCTCGAGGCGGAGAACGCGCGACTGCACCAGCGTCTGGAGGCGCTGGTGCAAGAGAATGCGCGGCTCAAGGGGGAGGATGCCCAGGCGCGGCTGCAACTGGAGCTCACCCAGCTCCAGGAGCAGCTGGCGCGCATGCAGCAGCGCCTCTTCGGAGCCTCCAGCGAGAAGCGCCCGAGTGCGCAGCAAGTGGCGCCCGCCGCGCGCGAGCGGCCCCAGCGGGGACATGGGCCGCGAGCCCAGCCGGAGCTGCCCGTGCAAGAGGTGCTGCTGCCGCTGGACGAAGCGGACAAGGTGTGCGGCCTGTGCGGCGGCGCCCTCGCGGAGTGGCGGGGGCAGACGGAGGACAGCGAGGAGGTGAGCGTGGTGGAGCGCCACTTCGTCCTCAAGCGCTACCGCAGACAGAAGTACCGCTGCCCGGAGGGGTGCGCACCCGTCACCGCACCCACCGCGCCGCGCCTCATTCCGGGCGGCCGCTACGCGGTGGATTTCGCCGTGCACGTGGCCTTGCAGAAGTATGCCTTTCACCTGCCGCTGGCGCGCCAGGAGCGCATGTACCGGCGCGAGGGCCTGGTGGTGGACACCCAGACGCTACTGCACCTGCTCAACGCCCTGGCCCGCCACCTCCAGCCCAGCTACGAGGCACTGCTCACCGTCGTCTTCGCTTCCCCCCTCATCCACGCGGATGAGACGCACTGGCACCTGCTGGACAAGGGCCCGGGGAAGAAGTGGTACGCATGGACGGTGGCCAGTCCCCGTGCGGTGCACCACCGCATTCTCCCCAGCCGCTCCGGGGCCACGGCCCGGCAGGTGCTGGGCAACTACCAGGGCGTCGCCATGGTGGACGGCTACGCCGCCTACCAGACGGCGACGAAACCGGGGGCCGACGGGCCGGCCTCCTGTAGCCTGGTGTTTTGTTGGGCCCACGTGCGGCGCAAATTCGTGGAGGCCGAGCAGGTGGCCCCCGCGTGCGCCCAGGTGCTGTCTCTCATTGGCCAGTTGTATGCCATTGAGGCCGGCCTGCCCGACCCGCATGCGCTGGAGGGAGCACAACAGACCGCGGCGCTCGCGTACCGTCTGCTGGTGCGGCGGGAGCAGTCCGTCCCGCTGGTGGCGGCCATTCGAGAGTGGGCACTGGCTCAGCGCGCGCTGCCGGGCAGCGGCCTGCGCAAGGCGCTCGAGTACATGCTGGCGCTGTGGAGCGGGCTCACCGTCTTCCTCTCCAACCCCTGGGTGCCCTTGGACAACAACCTGGTGGAGCGCCAGCTGCGCGACCTGGTGCTGGGCCGCAAGAATCACTACGGCTCCAAGTCGCTGCGCGGTACCGAGGTGGCGGCCCTCTTCTACTCGCTGATTGAGACGGCCCGCCTCGGCGGTGAGGACCCGGGGCGCTACCTGCTGCGCGCCGCGCTCGTCGCCATTGAGAACCCCGGCACCGTCACGCTCCCCTCCAGCTCCGACTGAACACGCCTTCGCGCCTCGTCTTGAGACCCGGGCGTGCTCGCCCTGTCCAGACGGGGCACGGCGAGCTGTTACGTCGAGGAGGCCGCGACCTTCCTGCGGGTGAACCGGAAGACCCTCTACGAGGCCGTTCGCCTGGGCAGCGTCCCGGGTGTCATCCGCCTGGGTCGGGTCATCCGCATCAACAAATCTGCCCTGATAAGTTGGGTCCAGGGTAACGGCGGTCCTGCGCTCGGAGAGAAGCGATGAGCGTCAGGCTGCGCAAGTGGAAGACGAAGGAGGGCAAGGTGCAGGAGGCGTGGTGGGTCGATGTGATGTTCCAGCACCCGGACGGGCGCGTGGAACGCGTACGCAAGGCGTCCCCGGTGAATACCCGCCGGGGCGCCGAGCAGTACGAACGGGAACTCCGCCAAGCACTCCTTCACTGCACCTTCGGAAAGGAGAAGAAGGAGGCCCCCACCCTGGAGCAGTTCCAGGAGCGGTTCCTCGATCACGCGCGAACGAACAACAAGGTCTCCACCGCGAAGACCAAGGCCGACATCCTGCGCAAGCACCTGGTCCCCGCGTTCGGACGGTTGAAACTGGATCAGATCGACACCGCACGAATCGAGGCCCTCAAAGCTCAGAAGGTGAAGGAGGGGCTCTCCAAGAAGAGCGTCAACAACCTCCTGACCGTGCTGCGCAAGCTCCTGGCCCTCGCCCAGGAGTTCGGCGAGATCGATACGGTGCCCAAGGTGGAGTGGCTCAAGGCGCCCAAGCCCGAAATCGACTTCCTCTCCTTCGAGGAGGCCGAGCTGCTGGAGGCGCACGCGAAGCCCGGCCGGTGGAAGGCGATGATCTCCCTCGCCCTCAACACCGGCCTGCGTATCGGCGAGCTGGCCGCGCTCTCGTGGGACTGCGTGGACCTGGCCTCCGGGCGGCTGCTGGTGAAGCGCAACGTCTTCCGGGGTCACCTCGGCACTCCGAAAGGCGGGCGCGAGCGAGAGGTGCCGCTCAACGAGCGGGCGCTGAAGGCCCTACGGGACTACCCCCGGCGCATCGACTCGCCATGGGTGTTCCCCCAGCGGGACGGCGGCTTCATCCGCAACCCGCAGCACACCTGCGCGGAGGCCATCCTTCGGAACGCGGAGCGGGCGGGCATTCGGCCCATCGGGTGGCACACGTTGCGCCACACCTTCGCGAGCCACCTCGCCATGCGTGGGGTGCCGCTCAAGGCCATCCAGGAGTTGATGGGACACGCCACCATCGAGATGACGATGCGCTACGCGCACCCGAGCCCGGACGTGAAGAAGGACGCGGTGCGGGCCCTCGACGTGCGCCCCAACGGCACATTGGCGGCACATAGACAGGAGGCGTAACCCGGAAAATGAAAAAGCCCCCGAGTCTTTCGACTTGGAGGCTTCTTGCAGAGTGCCCAGGGCGGGATTCGAACCCGCACACCTTTCGGCGCCACCCCCTCAAGATGGTGTGTCTACCAGTTCCACCACCTGGGCTTGCTGCGAACCGCGAACCGCGTTGCGACGGCGCCTCTAGTACCACGAACCGCGCCGACGGCAACAAACTTTAGCGGACCCGGCCCTCGTTTTTTGGGGCCGGGAACCGCTCGCCCGCCTACTGCGCGGGAGCCGGAGCAGGCGCCGGCGTCTCGGCCGGACGCGGCTGCTCCACACTGCCCGGAGCGCCCGTCGCCGGAGCAGCGCCCGTGGGGGCCGCCGCGTCCTGCGGATTGGCCGCGGGAATCTCACCCGCCGGAGGCGCACCCGTGGTGGACGGACCCGGGGTCGGCGCCGGAGCCGTCGCCGCCGGCTTCGCCACCACACCGGCCGCCACCGAGCCGCGCATGCCCACGAAGGACAGGCCCAGCGAGGTGACGAAGAACAGCGCCGCGCAGACGCCCGTCACCTTGGTGAGGAAGGTCGTCGCACCGCGGCCGCCGAAGGCGCTCGTCGCGGCTCCGCCACCCAGCGCCGAGCCCATGCCCGCGTCCTTCCCAGGCTGCAACAGGATGACGAAGATCATGAACACGCACAGCAGGACGTGCACGATCGTCACGAAGGTCAACATGCTTTCGCTCTTCTTTCCGGTCCTGAAATCAAAGGTCGCGCAGCCTAACCGAACGGTGCGGACGCTGACAATGTTCCTACGCTCCCGCCCCACCCTTGATGATGGCCGCGAAATCCCCCGCCTTCAGGCTCGCTCCCCCCACCAGGGCCCCGTCCACGTCCGGCTGTCCGAGTAGTTCCGCCGCGTTGTCCGGCTTCACGCTCCCGCCGTACTGGATGAGCACCCGCTCTGCCGTCTCCCCGTCATAGAGCTTCGCCAGGTGGGCGCGCAGGGACTTGTGCACCTCCTGCGCCTGGGCGCTCGTGGCCGTGCGGCCCGTGCCAATCGCCCACACCGGCTCGTACGCCAGCACGAAGGTGGCCACCTCGGCCGCCTGGAAGCCCTTGAGTCCACCCGTCACCTGGCGCTCCACCACCTCCAGGGTGCGGCCCGCCTCGCGCTCGGCCAGCGTCTCGCCCACGCAGAGGATGGGGATCAGCCCCGCGCCCAGCACCGCCCGGGCGCGCTTGTTCACCGTCTCGTCCGTCTCGCCGAAGAACTGCCGGCGCTCGGAGTGGCCCAGGATGACGTAGGTACACCCCACGTCCTTGAGCATCCCCGCGGAAACCTCCCCGGTGAACGCGCCACTGGCCTCCCAGTGGCAGTTCTGGCCGGCCAGCTTCACGGACGAGCCCTCCAACTCCTTCGCCACCGCGTGGAGCGAGACGAAGGTCGGCGCCACGGCCACCTCCACCCGCTCTCCCGGGAGGGAGGCGACCAGTCCCTTGAGCTCCCGCACCAGCGCGAGGCCCTCGGAGACCGTCTTGTTCATCTTCCAGTTGCCCGCGATGAGCTTGCGCCGCGCCTGTGCCGCCATGGGAATCGTGCCTCCCCCGGGAGGGGAACTGCGGGTGGGGAACTACTTGGTCTCGAGCGCCTTCACGCCCGGCAGCTCACGGCCCTCGAGGAACTCCAGCGAGGCACCGCCGCCGGTGGACACGTGGCTGAGCTTGCTGCCCAGGCCCATGTCGTTGACGGCCGCGGCGCTGTCTCCACCGCCCACGATCGTCACCGCGTTCTTGTTGGCCACCATGGCCTCGGCCACCGAGCGCGTGCCCGCCGCGTAGCGCGGCACCTCGAACATGCCCATGGGGCCGTTCCAGATGACCGTCTTGGCGTCGCGGATGTGCTCGGCGTACATGGCGCGCGTCTTCGGACCGATGTCCAGGCCGATCAGGTCCGCGGGGATGGCCCGATCAGGAACCTCGCGCAGGGGGCCCTTGTCGCCCAGCTCCGTGCTGCAGATGTGATCGATGGGCAGCACGAGCGACGTCTTGAGCCGCTGGGCGGCCTCCATCAGGCGCTGCGCCATGGGGAGCTTGTCCTCCTCGACGCGGCTCTTGCCCACCTCGAGGCCCTGCGCCTTGAGGAAGGTGTACGCCATGGCGCCACCCACCAGCAGCGCGTCCACCTTGGGCAGCAGGCTCTCGATGACCTTGATCTTGTCGCTCACCTTGGAGCCACCCAGGATGGCCACGAAGGGCTTGGCCGGGTTCTTCATGGCCCCGCCCAGGTACTCCAGCTCCTTGCGCATGAGCAGGCCGGCGCCCTTCTCCTTCACATAGGGCACCATGCCCGCCGTGGAGGCGTGGGCGCGGTGCGCGGTGCCGAAGGCGTCGTTGATGTAGACGTCGGCGAAGGAGGCCAGCTCGCGCGCGAAGGCCTCGTCGTTGGCCTCCTCCTCCTTGTGGAAGCGCAGGTTCTCCAGCATCAGCACCTGCCCTTCCTTCTGATCCTTCACCAGCTTGCGCACGCCGTCGCCCACGCAGTCATCCGCGAGGATGACCTCGTGCTTGCCGCCGAGCAGCTCGGACAGGCGCGAGGCCGCCGGCTCAAGGGACAGCTTGGGCTCGGGGCCCTTGGGGCGTCCGAGGTGGGAGGCCAGGATCACCTTCCCGCCCAGCTCCAGCGCCTTCTGGATGGTCGGCAGCGCCTCGCGGATGCGGGTGTCGTCGGTGATGCGCCTGCCTTCCAGGGGAACGTTGAAGTCCACCCGGATGAAGACGCGCTTGCCGGTGAGCTGCATGTCGTCGATGTAGCGGATCGTCATCGGTCTTCCCTCTCGGATCGCCCGTGAGCCACGGGGATTACAGGCCCTTGGAGACGAGGAACTTGGCCACGTCCACCATGCGGTTGGAGAAGCCCCACTCGTTGTCGTACCAGGCCATGACCTTGGCCATGTTGTCGCCCACCATCATGGTGTTGGTGGAGTCGAAGATGGAGGAGTGCGGGTTGCCGTTGTAGTCGACAGACACGGTCTGCTCGTCGTTGTAGAGCAGGATGCCCTTGAGCGCGCCCTCGGAAGCCTTCTTGAAGGCCTCGTTGATGGCCTCGACGCTGGCCTTCTTGCCGAGCGTCACGGTCAGGTCCACCAGGGACACGTTGGGCGTGGGCACGCGCACCGACATGCCATTGAGCTTGCCCTTGAGCGCGGGCAGCACCTCACCGATGGCCTTGGCGGCGCCCGTGGAGGAGGGGATCATCGACAGGGCGGCGGCGCGGGCGCGGCGCAGGTCCTTGTGCGCCAGGTCCAGGATGCGCTGGTCGTTGGTGTAGCTGTGCACCGTGGTCATCAGACCCTGCTCGATGCCGAACGTCTCGTGGAGCACCTTGGCCACCGGCGCCAGGCAGTTGGTGGTGCACGAGGCGTTGGAGAGGATGTGGTGCTTGGAGGGATCGTACTGCTCGTGGTTGATGCCGTAGGCGATCGTCAGGTCCGGGCTCTTGGCCGGCGCGGAGATGACGATCTTCTTGGCGCCCGCGGCGTGGTGCTTGGCGGCGGCCTCGCGCTCGGTGAACAGGCCCGTGCACTCGAGCACGATGTCCGCGCCCAGGCTCTTCCAGGGCAGGGAGGCGGGATCCCGCTGCGCGGTGACGGCGATCTCCTTGCCGTCGATGATGATGCTCTTGTCCGTGGACTTCACGGTGCCCTGCCACGTGCCGTGCACGGAGTCGTACTTGAAGAGGTGCGCGAGCGAGGCGGGCGAGTCGAGATCGTTGATGGCGACGAACTCGAGCTCTTCCTTGCGGCTCAGCGCCGCGCGCAGCACGCAGCGACCGATACGACCGAAACCGTTGATGGCAATCTTGGTGGCCATGTCTCAATCTCCTAGGAGAGGGGGGTGAATAGTCCGGGTGTGAAAAGGCGGGCGACCGTAGGCATGTGACGCACGCGAGTCAACGCTCCGTACGAGCCGAATGGCGCATCCGCCGCCGCTGAACAAGCCGCAACAGCAACAGCCCCGCCAGGGGCGCCGTTCCCCCTCCCGCTCCGCAACCGCAGCCCGACTCCTCGCTTTCGTAGGAACTCGGTAGGTTCTCCAAGGAGCAGGGGTAGGCCTCCGCCGTTGAGCCCAGGCCGCTCGTATCCACGTCCGGCGGCAGCGCCTCCTCCCCGGAGGGCGGCGTGGGAGGCGTGGCCAGAATTCCCGCCCGGGCCAGGAAGGCGCCCATCAGATAGGCGCGGCGCTCGGGAGTGACGATGCCCTCGAAGGGCACGCCCAGGAAGAGCACCTGTCCGCCCGGCGAGGAGAGCACCCCGGCCACGGAGTTCGTTCCGGAATAACCCAGTACGGGTGTCGCTCCCGCCAGGGGAAGGAGGACGTCCGTCGCCCCCACCGAGGAAGAGCCCCGGCGGCCGTCGTCGAGCAGTGAGCCCGCGAGCCCCGGAAGCAGGCCCTCTCCGAGCCCACTCACCCGAAGCCCGGACACCCCACAGCGCGGCAGGGCCCCGAGGATGCCGGTCAGGAAGGAGACGTCCCCTGGGTTCTCCGCCGCCAGCGCGGAGACGATCTGGCTGCCCGACAGCAGCAGGTGCCCTCCTCCGAGCACGAAGGAGCGCATCATCTCCCGTTCGGCGGCGGTGGGGCCGGGCCCCTGGAGCTGCCCCCGGCCGGAGAACCAATCCAGCACCCGGTAGCCCACCGGGGTGAGGAGCCCCGCCGCGATCGCCTCGCTGGTCGCTCCATCGAAGGACACCGCGTTGCGCGCCACCGCGTCGCCGTGACGGCGCAGCGCCGTGCCGTCGTTCATGGCGTCCAGGAACACGCGCGAGGGAGAGCCCAGGTCGTACGCCGAGAGCTCCTCGGTGAGCACCATCGTCGCGTCCAGACGGCGGAAGGCGTTGACCACGAGCACCGCGGGCACCCCGCCCGCCTCCGGGACACGCACGCCCACCACGTCCGAGGGGAAGGACTCGCCTCCGGGGTTGAGCGCCGCCACCCGGAAGTAGCGCGTGGTGCCCTCCGCCAAGGGGAGCGTCAGCGAGAGGCTGGTGGTGTCCGTCCCCTCGTCCCAGGCGAGGCCGTCCTCGCTCTGATAGACGCGGTAGCCCGTGGCGACGTCCACCACGGGCACCCGGCCCTTGGGGTCCAGGGGCTCCACCCACTTCACCTCGACCTGGCCTCCACCGACATGGCGCGCCGCCACCGCGGTGGGCGCCTCGGGCGGCAGGTGCACGGGGACTCCGTCCTCCGCGGCGAAGTACTTGATGATGCCGTGGAGGAAGGCGCGCGCGGCGATGCGCCGGAAGGCCGGCTCCTTGAGCCACGCGGCGTCCTGGGCATTGTCGTGGTAGGCCACCTCCATCAGCACCGAGGGGAACTCCGGATTGTGCCTCGGGTTCACCTCGCCCAGGTTGGCCGAGCGCAGGTTGCGCACCCGCCAGGTGGGCTCCACCTCGCGCTGCAGGTCCGTCTTGAGTTCATCGAGCAGGCTCTGCGCCAGCCGCTGGCTGCCCTCGACGCCCGTGAAGTTGTAGGTGCCGTCCACGGGGTTGGGGCCATAGACGTAGGCCTCCGTTCCCCGGGCACTGCCGTTGCTGGATGCATTGGTGTGCCAGGCCACGTACACGGCGTCCTCGCCCTCCTCGTGCAGCCAGGCCGCGAAGCGCGGGCGCGCGGAGACGTCGTCGTTGCGCTCGTTGGACAGCGCGTTGATACCCGAGGGCGCGAACACCTCGGGCGGCGCGCCGCTGAACTGGGTGTGGTAGCGCGCGCACTCCTCGGCGCGAGGCCTCTGCAACGCTCCGAGGGCCGCGTCTCCCACGTCCCCCGTGCCTCCGCCCAGGCGCACGGCGTCCAGCGAGACGGTGCCCGACTCGGCCGAGTCGTTGTACGCCACCACCGAGGCCGTCGCCGGGGACGCGCCGGCCTTGAAGAAGAAGCGCCCGAGGAGGATCCAGGTGCCTCCATGGCGACGCTGGTTCACGCGGAAGTGGCTCTCGCCGCCCGCGTGCCGCACCACGTAGTGCGCATCGGTGACCCGGCTCGGATCCGCTCCATAGGAGACGTAGACGTGGTAGGCGCCGTCCGCGGGCACTTGTGGCGCCCAGGTGGCGGAGGCCGTGGCGGTAGGTGCGGTGATCAGGAGCCGGGCATCCCCCAGCTTGAAGGGCTCCACCGCGTTGCCCATGGGCGTCGGCGGCACGCCCCACCCCGGGCTGACGGTGGAGAAGAGCTCCGCCGGCCCCGTCTCCGAATAGCCAGCCCCCCCATTGTCGAGCAGGGCTCCGCGCGGATTGAGATCCGGCTCGCGCACGGGAATCACCGTGGCGCCCGCCCCCATCAACATGGGCATCAGGTACTGATCGAGCGTCTCGAGGGAGACGAGGTCCTCGACCACCCCGTTCGTGTTGCCTCGCTGGGTGGCCCAGCGCCCCAAGGGCGAGCTGCGGTAGAAGCCGTGCCCGGGGCTCAGATAGATGGTCTTCCCCGTCAGCGCTCCGGCGCGGATGCGCGTCTGCGGCTGACCCGAGAGCGGAGCCACCCCCTGGGCCCGGTGCTCGCGGCGCACCAGCGGGGGCTCGGACGCCTGTCGCGGCGTTTCCCCAGGCCGGGGGCCGGGCAGGGGCACATAGACGGCGTCCGGGGGCTCCAACCCGCAGGCATGGGCGGAGGACTCATCCTCCTGGGCTCGGGCGGCAAGGGGCCAGCACAGCAGCGAGGCCAGCGCCCAGGCGGTGGCACGATAAGAATGAGAATGGGCCATGGGGGGCGGGACGTTAGGCCTCCGTCGCGAGCGCCGCCAATCGAATCGTGGGTGCCCGCCCGCTCTCCCGCTAACGTGTCACCTTGATGAGTTCCCCCGTCCCCTCCTCTCCGCCCCCTTCCGAGAAGCCTCGGCCGCCCGCCTATGCCTCGCAGGGCGGCGCCGGCATGCTCGCCTCCTTCCGCCACGCGTGGAACGGGCTCATCCACACCGCCGTCCACCAGCGCAACATGCGCGTCCACCTCGTCTCCGCGCTCCTCGTGGGCCTGGTGGGCAGCGGCATTCCCCTCGGGCTGGCGGAGAAGGTGACGCTCATCTTCTGCGTCCTGCTCATCTTCTTCGCGGAGATCCTCAACAGCGCGCTCGAGCACCTGGTGGACCTGGCCACCCGGCACTTCGATGAGAAGGCCCGGCTCACCAAGGACGCCGCCGCCGCGGGCGTGCTGGTGCTCGCCATCGGCACCGTCGTCATCTTCGCCGCCATCCTCGTGCACAACTGGGAGACCGTCGCCAGCAGCGGGCCGCAGATCGCCCGGCAGGTGGCGCTCGGATTGCCGCTCGCCCTGTGCGTGATGGTGCTGGTGCTGCCCCAACCGCGCTCCGCCTGGGTGGACCGGCTCGCCTTCCTCGGCGGCGCCCTCCTACTCGGTGTGCTCGCCACCTACACCGTCAGCTCCGTCTTCACCGCGATGAACGGGGGCCTGCTCGTCATCGCCGGGTCCGCCGCCCGCCAGCGACGCCTGGAGCGCACCACGCCCCAGCCCGCCGGGGCCCTGGAGGGGTAGCACCGAGGGGTAGAAACAAGAAAACCGGCACGGGGCCGGTTTCACTTGCCGCCTAGGGGAACTCGAGGCCCAGGACCCGCCCGGACCCGGCTACCCGCTAGGGACGATGAATAAGTAGGAACTCAGGCTTCCTGCCGGAAGTCCGTCATGCCCTCGGCCGTCGCCTGGGCGACATTGGCGTGGACCTTGATGTCCTCGGTCACGAGGTCCAGCAACTCGGTGGCCATGCCGACGACCTGCATGGGGGTGTAGCCACTCTCGCGCAGCTGGTTGAAGAAGGTCTGGGCGAGGAGACGGGTGTTCTGCTTGTTCGCGCTCATGGTCGTATCCTCAAGAGGGGGTGGGACGGCCTAACCACTGGGACGGGCTTCTTCAACCCGCGTGCCAGAAGTCGGGTAACCGACGAATTTCCTATATGATCCGGGCGGTTACGCTATTCCGGAGGCCCTTGCTCCCCCCAGCTTGCTGCGAAGTGTCATTCGCACCCCCAGCCGCTTTCGGGATTCAGCACACACAGGGGTGTATCGCCCCGTTCGCACCCCGGAACGCCCTCGCGACTTCGATGGCTTGCATTCGGGGGCCCGGGCGGCGCACATACGCGCTTTTTTCCGCCTCAGTGTCCCAGGAGACGAGCAGCACATGGCTTATCGGGTGAACAACATCGGGTTGTGGTTGGACGAGCCGGAGGAGCTGCTGGGCCAGCGCGCGGCGGAGAAGCTGGGCGTGACGCGAGGGGACCTGGCCTCGGTGCGCGTCGTGCGAGCGGTGCTGGACGCCCGCAAGAAGGGCAGCCCGCGCTACATCTATACGCTCGAGGTGGAGCTCGCCGCCGGCCGCGCGCCGAAGAAGCTGCCGCCGGACGTGGGCGAGACGCCTCCCGTCCCCGAGCCCCTGCCGCGCGTGAAGGAGCCCGAGCGCCTGCCCCTCATCATCGGCACGGGGCCCGCGGGCCTCTTCTGCGCGCTGGGGCTGATGGAGCGCGGCGTGCGCACCATCCTCATCGAGCGGGGCCGCGAGGTGGTGGCGCGGCGCAAGGACGTGGCGAAGCTCATGCGCGACGGCACGCTCGATCCGGAGAGCAACATGAACTTCGGCGAGGGCGGCGCCGGCGCCTACACGGACGGCAAGCTCTCCACGCGCATCAACCACCCCATGGTGCGCAAGGTCATCGAGACGTTCGCCCGCTGCGGCGCGCCGGACCACATCCTCATCGAGGGCAAGCCTCACATCGGCTCGGACCTGCTGCCCGGCGCGGTGGCGAAGCTGCGCGACGAGCTCATCGCCGGCGGCAGCCAGGTGCTCTTCGAGCACAGGGTGGAGGAAGTGCTCTACCGCGACGGCCGGGTGTCCGGCGTGCGGCTGGCCGATGGGCGCACGTTGGAGAGCGACCGGGTGGTGCTCGCCCCGGGCAACTCGGCGCGCGAGCTCTACGAGCGCTTCGCCGCGGACGGCCAGGTGGTCATCGAGCCCAAGCCCTTCGCGCTCGGCTTCCGGGCGGAGCATCCCCAGGGGCTCATCAACTCCATCCAGTACGGCAGCGCGGCGAAGAATCCCAAGCTGCCCCCGGCCGACTACAAGCTCGCGGAGAACCTGGAGGTGAACGGCGAGGTGCGCGGCATCTACTCGTTCTGCATGTGCCCGGGCGGCATCGTGGTGCCCACGCCCACGCAGGACGGGTTGCAGTGCACCAACGGCATGAGCAACTCGCGCCGCAACGCGAAGTACGCCAACGCGGGCATCGTCGTGACGGTGTCCGTGGAGGACTTCGAGCGCGAGGGCTTCCGGGGACCGCTGGCGGGCCTGGAGTTCCAGCGCCACTGGGAAGGCAAGGCGTACGAGCTGGGCGAGGGGAAGTTCTTCGCGCCCGCGCAGACCATCCCGGACTACCTGGCGGGCCGCGTGAAGAAGGAGCCCGGAGGCACGAGCTACCGGCCGGGCCTGGTCCACACGGACCTGAACCGGCTCTTCCCGGAGCGGCTCACCCAGTCGATCAAACAGGCGCTCAAGATGTTCGACCGCAAGATGCGCGGCTTCGTGAGCGACGAGGGCAAGCTCATCGGCATCGAGAGCCGCACGAGCTCCCCCGTGCGCATCACCCGCGGCGAGGACATGCAGTCCGTCTCCATGAAGGGGCTCTACCCGGCGGGCGAGGGGTGCGGCTACGCTGGAGGGATCGTCTCCTCGGCCATTGATGGACTGCGAGTGGCTGAGCAGATTGCCAACGAGTTGGCCTGAAACCGGGCCTGGGAGGGGGCTGGATGCGCTATCGCGTACGAACGCCGGACGGAGAGCTGGACTACCTCTCGTTCAGGGAGGTGGAGCTGGCCTACATCCAGGGCCTGGTGGGCCCGGATGACGAGGTGCGCGAGGAGGGACAGACCCTCTGGCGCAAGGCGTCGACCATCCCCCTGCTCGCGCGGGCCAGACCCCCGGACAAGGGACTGATGGCCCGCGGCCAGCTCTTCGCGGTCGTCGGCGCCGTGTTGATGGGCATCTGGGCGCTCATGCTCATCATGAGCGAGTCCTGGAGCCGGCGAGGCCTGGGCATCGTCCTGGCGCTCGCGACGAGTGCCCTCCTCACCCGCGTCACCTACAAGGCCTTCAAGCGGCCAGGCGGCACGCGCTAGGGCTCGTCCACTCCCCTGCCCTCCCTCCCACGAGGCACCGCCTGGCGCCCGGGGAGATTGTTCTCCAACCAACGGATGTTCCCTGGAAAGCGGAACATCCGAGCGCGGCCGCATGGCCCGCGCAGGGGGAGGACGACCTTGGTCAATACCTATCTGTCCCGAGAAGCGGCGCGCAAACTCAAGCACGGAGCGCCGTGGGTCCGTCGGGAGGACATCGTCTCCATCGAGGGGACGCCCTCCCTGGGAGAAGCCGTCCAACTGCGCGACGAGGAGGGACAGTTGCTGGGGCTCGCGGACGTGGACCTCGAGGCGTCCTACGCGGTGCGCCGGCTGGGGAGCGCCCAGGAGCCCGCCGAGGGGCTCATCCCCCGCCACGTGCGCCACGCCTTCGAACGCCGCGCGCACCTGGTGGACGACCCGCGCTTCTGCCGCATCATCAACGACGATGGGGACGCACTGCCCGGCCTCATCGTGGACCGCTACGACACACACCTGGTCGTCCAGACGCTCACGCGCGCCATGGACGCACGGCTGCAGGAGATCTCCCGGGCCCTGGTCGAGGTGAGCGGCGCGGAGTCCGTGCTGCTGCGCAATGACACGTCCCGGCGCCGGCAACTGGGCCTGCCCGCGCAGCGGCCCCATGTGCTCCACGGCAACCCTCCCCGGTGGACCCGCGTGCTGGAGCTGGGCGCGCGCTTCACCGTGGACCTCACCTACGGCTCGGGCGTGGGCTACCCGTATGATCAGCGCGAGCTGCGCCGCTTCCTCACCCGGCTCTCGCCGAACGCGCGGGTGTTGGACCCGAGTTGCCACGTGGGCGGCCTCTTCGTGCACGCGGGACGCCATGGCGCCCGGTCCATCCTCGCCTTCGACAGCGACGCGGACACGGCGGACCTGGCCCGGGAGAACGCCGAGGCCAACGGGCTGATGGGCCGCTTCCAGGTGGAGCGCGGTGACGCGCTCGACGTGCTCCATGGCATGCAGGACACCTTCGATCTGGTGCTCCTGGACACGCCCGAGGTCACCACGCCCGAGGGCTTCGTCGAGCAGGTGCGCCTGGGGCTCAAGGCCACCCGTCACGGCGGCACGCTCCTCGTCATCGGCTACCAGCCGCCCCTGCCCGTGGGCGGCTTCGACGACCTGGTGGCCGAGGCCTGTGAGCAGGAGGAGCGCCGCAGCTTCCGCATGGCGCGCTTCGGCCTGCCCCCGGACCACCCCACCCTCGTGGGCTTCTCCGGCACCGACTACCTGTCCGGGCTCGTGCTCGAGGCGAGCTGACGCGCGCCGCTACCGGGCCGTCGCGTACTTGCGCACGGCCCGAAGCACGTCCGGCACCGAGGACTTGTTCGCCTTGTCCGCCACCCACGAGGGCAGCGAGCCGCCCGGGTTCGTATAGAGGTAGTAGGTGACGAAGGTCTTCTTGCCCTCCTCGCGCGGCTCCAGGAGCCAATAGCCCTTGTTGAGCTTCACCCGCACCACCCCCTCTCGCTCGGCGGGGGCGCCCTGGGTCGCCGCCGTCCAGGTCGCCTTCATGAAGCCCTTGCCGTCCTTCCAATCCGACTCGTCGAGGATGCGGATGACGAAATCGCGCTTGTCCACCATCGGGGCGTTCACCAGACAGTAGAAGGTGATGACCTTGCCCTCCTCCTCGGTGGCCAGCACGCGGCTCTCCTCTGTGTAGGGCATGGTCTTCTTGTAGTTCACGTAGTCACGAATGACCCGCCAGACGTCCGCTGCGGGGGCATCCACCAGGGCGGAGGCCTTCACCTCCGAGACGTCGGCTCCCTCGGGGGTTCGGGCCAGCACGGAGATGCCATCGTCACGGGCCACCTGTTTCCAGGGGGCTTCATCGGCGCCCGACAGCAGGACGAGCAGGGACAGCGTCGGAAGAAAGGTCATGAAGGCATCCTAACCGCCTGGGTGATGGTAGTGTGCCGCGCCGAGATGACGACCGACCATCAGGCTGACCCGACCCCCACTTCCTCCGACGCCGCCTCCGTGGAAACGGTGCGCAAGGTGTACGCGAAGGACCTGCGAGAGAAAGACCAGGTCCACACCGTCTTCCGCGTCTCGCAGAAGAGCCGTGTCACGGCGCGCAGCGGCAAGGTGTTTCTCTCCCTCGTGCTCACCGACAAGAGCGGCGAGATCGACGCCCGCGTCTTCGACAAGGTCGAGGCGCTCGAGCCCGCGTTCGCCATCGGCGACTACGTGCTCGTCAAGGGCCACGCCATTGCCTTCCACGGCAAGACGCAGGTGGTCATCGAGGCGCTCGAGAAGCTGGATCCCGAACCGCTCGACCCCAAGGAATTCGAGCCCCCCGCGCCCGTCGCCAAGGAAGAGCCGGCCCCCGCCAAGTCCGAGGGCAAGCCCGAGGAGACCCCCGCCCCCAAGCGCGAGGAGCCCACCCCGCCCCGCGCGACGGGAGAGGGCCCCGGAGGCGCGCGCGCCGTGGGACAGATTCGCGAGCTCGTCTCCGAGCGCGTGAGCGACCCGAACGTCAAGGCGCTGCTCCTGGCCTTCCTGGACGATCCTCAGATCTCCGCGGCCCTGCCGAACGCGCACGCCGTGAAGGGTGTGCACCACTCCTACCGGGGGGGACTGGCCGAGCACCTGCTGTCCGTGCTGCGGCTGACGCTCCGGGTGGCGGACCACTACCCCATGGCGGATCGCGATCTGCTGCTGGCGGGCGCCCTGCTGCATGACGTGATGCGCGTGGGCGAGTCCGCCCAGGACAAGGGCGGCGAGCCCTCCGACGAGGGTCGGCTCGTGGGCCACCTGGTGATGACGGCGCAGAAGATTCGCGAGAAGGCGCTCGGCATCCCGAACTTCCCGCCCCTGCTGGAGCAGCACCTCACCCACCTCGTCATCGCGCAGAACACCTCGCCCGAGGGGGGCATCGTCCGGCAGCCCGCGACGCTCGAGGCGCAGATCATCCAGACGCTCTCCTCGCTGGACGCGCGCATCGCCTCCTGGGTGGACGCCATGCAGCGCGATCCCCACGAGCGCTGGACGGACCACCTCAAGCCCTACAACCGCTCGCTCTGGAAGGGCCCGGCGCCCACCTCGCGCGGCCGCGCGCCCGTGGAGGGCGGAGGCCGCCGCAAGAACAAGGACAAGAAGCCGCCCCGCGAGCGTCCGGAGAAGTCCGCGGGAGAGTCTGGCCAGGCGGCGGAGCGTCCCGAGCGGGCCGAGCGCCAGGACAAGCCCCGCGAGCCGCGTCCGCCCCGCGAGCCGAGGCCGCCCCGCGAGCCCCGGGGAGAGGGACGTGAGGCGAAGGAGCCTCGCGAGCCCCGTCCGCCTCGCGAGCCCCGCGAGCCGGTGAACGTCCCCAAGGAACTGACCTTCAAGCCCTTCAGCGTGCTGACCAAGACGGAGCCCGCCAAGCCCGAGGGGGGCTCGGACTCGGAAGGCTGACCCATGGCGAAGAGACTGGGCGAGAGGCTCGTCGAGGCGGGCCTCGTCACCACCGAGTCCATCCAGAAGGCGCTGGAGCACCAGAAGATCACCGGCCACCGGCTGGGGGACTGCCTGGTGGAGATCGGCCTCTTGCAGGAGTCGGCGCTCCTGCGCTTCCTGGCGGCCGAGTTCCAGACGCGCTTCGTCTCCGCGGAGAAGCTGGCCAAGGCCCGCATCCCCACGGAGGTGCTGGACAAGGTTCCGGTGCGGCTGGCGGAGGCGCAGAACGTGCTTCCGCTGGCGATCGACCGCGAACGAAGCCTCTTGTCGGTGGTGGCCGCCGAGCCCCAGAACAAGAAGCTGATGGACGAGATCGCCCTGGTGACGGGGATGCAGGAGGTCTACGCGTACGTGGGCCTGCGCAGCTCCATCGCCGCCGCCATCCGCAAGCACTACTACGGGGACCCCACGGCGTTCGCCGCGTTGGAGTTCGGCGGGCAGATGCGCGCGGACGTCAACGCCATGACCTCCGCCTACGAGAACACGGGCGGGACGGCACCCAAGGCGAGTCTCCAGCTCAAGCTGGACACGGAGACCCGGCTGCGGCTGCAACGCCCGGGCACGCAGACGCGCAATGGCACCCGCGGCGATGCCCTCCTGGGCTCGCGCGGCACGGTGGCGGACAACGACTACATCGAGACGTTGAACATCCTCGTGACGATGCTGGAGCGCGACCGCAAGTACCACCGGGGCCACTCGGCGCAGCTCGCGCGCCAGGCGGCGGTGGTGGCGCGCCGGCTGGGCATGACGCCCAAGGACGTGTCGGCGGTGACCATCGCGGGCTTCCTGCACGACCTGGGCAAGCCCGCGGATCGCCACTTCTGCCTGGCCAGCAACGCGGTCAATCCCGAGTGGGTGACCGACGCCAAACGCTATGCCCGGGTGCCCACCAAGGTCTTCGAGACGGTCCACCTGCCCGCGCAGGTGAACACCATGCTCGCGCAGCTCTACGAGGCCTATGACGGCTCGGGCTCGCCCCAAGGCGCCAAGGGAGACGACATCACGCTGGGCGCGCGCATCCTCGCGGCGGTGGACAGCTACCTGGAGCTGACCAAGAACCCCGCCAACGCGCACGGCAAGCTGTTCAGCAAGGCCAAGGCGCTCGAGCACCTCAAGGAGCACGCGGGCACGCTGTACGATCCGCTCGTGGCGGACATCGTCGCGCAGGTGCAGAGCGGCGAGCTGTTGCGGCACCGGCTCGCCAACGACGGCCGGCAGATCTTCATCGTGGAGCCCGAGGAGAGCACGCGCACGGACCTGCTGGACGCCTCCCAGAAGCAGGGCCTGGTGGCGTACGCCCTGTCGCAACTGGAGGGGGCGTACGACGCGCTGGCCCACCAGGAGTGCGACGTGCTGGCGGTGGGATTGAAGTTCGGCCTGGACGAGGTCCTGGGCCTCTTGCAGGCGGTGCGCTCATCGGCGGAGCACGCGGGCCTGCCCGTGGTGGTGCTCGGAGATCCGGACGCGGGCACGCGCGAGCGGCTGATGATGGGAGGCGCGACGGCGGTGGTGGCGCCCACGGCGATGGACGAGTCCGCCCGGACGCTGCGCACGCTGTACGACGACCGGATCCTCCACAACGGGCCCGCGCGAGTGGTGCGTGGCAGCCTGGACGAGATGCCCGCCCCGGAGTTGCTCAAGACCCTGGGCGCGCAGAAGAAGTCCGGACGGCTGTTCCTCAAGCACCACGCACACGAGGGCTACCTGCACCTGGAGCAGGGGCGGGTCGTCTTCGCCGCCATCGCGGGACAGAGCGGCGAGCAGGCCCTGCAGACCCTTCTGGGCTTCCACCAAGCGGACTTCCGCTACGATCCGGACTCGCTGCTGCTGGATCCGCCGCACCTGGACAAGGCCATGGACAGCGTGATCCAGCAGATCGCGGTGCGCCGGCCCACCGTCTCGGTTCCCACCGTCTAGGACAACCGCCTCACGGCACGCTGAAGCCAAACAGCGTCGCCGCGTTGGCGGTGGCCATCCAGCACTACAGTACGTCTCTTATGGCCATGGAAATCGGGTACAGAGCCCGGTGATTGACATTGGGGTGGAATACCGCGAGGTAGAACTCTCCTGCGATCAGCACCCATGTCCGCGGAGGCGGATGCGCTTGGTTCTTCAGCCAGGTCTCCGCTTCATCTCGAGTAGCGAAAGAGGCACTGGCAACAGGCGGGTCGTTCTGCTCGAGCCATCCGAGATACCACTCGAAATGGCGATTCCGTGGTAGGCGCCGGAAGTTCGTCGCCCGGTCGTAAACCACATCGTGATAGCTGTTACCAATCAAGACTTCGGCGAACACCGGAGGGCTCGGGTGACTTTTGAGCCAGTCATCCGCCTGCTCCTTTGTTTCAAAGGACGCCACAACCATGGGGGGATCATTGGATTCGGTACGCTGAATGAACTCCTCCAGGGATTTGCCCTGACGCGTCGCGGAGATGAATCGAAGCGCATCGAGGATGGTCTGGATGTGTGCCCGCGCATCAACGGTCGAGGGCTCATCGAGAAGACTCTCGAAGAACTGAGTCGTTCGAGCCAAGAGACCGCTTCGTGCCGGTGATTCCTCAAGGGACGTGGAGGAGTCATGAGGCCCATGGCCTTCTCGAAAATCCTGAAAGGGATACCATTGACCCGAGGCGGAGATAAAGTCCAGGGCGTCCCGGGCCAGGAGCAAAACCCGCCTCTGCTCCTGAGGGGGATCCTCGCTCCAAAGTCTCCCAATCACTTGCTGGGCATCCGAGAGCATCATCAGATTCATCATGGCTGCACCGCCAGGAGCCGACCCTCGGAAGACTCATCCGCTGAAGAGAAAATGATGACAGGGGCGAGCACCAGCACCCCACCTCCACTCGCTCCAACAGCAACGACGAACGCCACGCCCGCGATGACAACGACGGTCCCCACCAGCAGCGTCTCACTATTTTGCTTGATCCAACCAATCGCCTCGTCCATGGCGTGGAACTCCAAGGCGCCACCTTCAGCCAACTCCTTGAGCCTGCTGCAATCGAGATAAGGCTGCATGCATTTCTTGATGCAATGCTCTTTCTTGGAGCCGCTGCCCATATGGCTCCAATTCCGACCTTTCAGACCCGCCAAGCACATCGCCTCACACGCGGTGAGTTCCTCATCACAGTCCCGGCTGAAGGACATGTGGACGATGTGCCCCTGCACGCCGCGCGACATCGCTGGATACGGATATCCCGCCGTGAACGCATCGATGGGCTTCCAGGAATGGAGCAGCTGTCCTTCTGGCGCCCTTTCGATGACGAGGACGTATCTGCCCAGTTCCCGAGCATCCCTGGGGCCTGGCGTCGCGTGGCGAGTCGCACCACAGGACAGCAACAAGAAGCAAAGGCTCGAAACCATGAGCCTTTTGACGGCGAGGATGGGCTGCATGAGCACCGGGTTACCGCACGTCATCGCCGCAGTCCATGGACATGACCGGAGAAGAACGTTCGCCCATGGACGGAAAGAGCTTCGTCCAGGAACATCATCGCCTCACGGCACGCTGAAGCCAAACAGCGTCGCCGCGTTGGCGGTCGTCACCTCGGCCACCTTCTCCACGGGCACGCCCTTGAGCTCGGCGAGCTTCTTCGCCGTCTCGACGACGTACGAGGGCTCGTTCTTCTTGCCGCGGTAGGGCACGGGCGCCAGGTACGGGCTGTCTGTCTCGACCATCAATCGCTCCAGGGGAGCGAAGCGCACCGCGTCCTGCAAGGCCTCGGTCTTCTTGTAGGTGACCACGCCCGATAGCGACAGCAGGAAGCCCAGGTCCAGATAGCGCCGGGCCGCGTCCGTGTCCCCCGTGAAGCAGTGAATGACGCCATGGCGCACCCCCTCCTCCTTGAGGATGGCCTCGCAATCATCATGCGCGTCCCGCACGTGCACCACGAGCGGCTTGCCCAACTCCTTCGCCAGCGCGCACTGCCGGCGGAACACCTGAGCCTGCACCTCCCGGGGCGAGTGGTCGTAGTAGTAGTCGAGCCCCGCCTCGCCCACGGCACGCAACTCCGGCCGGGCGCAGGTGCGCGCCAGGTGCTCGAAGTCCTCCTCCGTGGCCCGGGCCGCCTCGTGCGGGTGGATGCCCAACGTGGGCGTGAAGAAGTCCGGATGCGCGGCGGCGATCTCCAGCGCCGAGCCCCAATCCCCGGGGCCCTGGAACTGGCCCACGATGACGGCGTGCACCAGTCCGGCGGCGCGGGCGCGCTCCAGCGCGGCGTTCACCCGCTCGGCATCCGAGCGGTCGAAGTGACAGTGCGAGTCCACGAGCTTCATGGCACCTCCTGCATGAGCTCGGAGAGCTCGGTACGGGCCTCGGCGGAAAACGCGGGCAGGGCCGCTCTCACCCGGTCCCGGCCCTCGGGAACGGCGAGCAACCACAGCCCCTCGGCGGCATCGAGCCGGAAGTCCTCGGGCACTCCCGGCTCATCGAGCAGCGACAGGAGCCACGGCAGGGCCGCCGCATCGCCCAATCGTCCGAGGCCGCGCGCCGCCGCGCCCCGGCACTTGTCCTTCGGGTTGGAGATGATGCCGCGCAGACGCTCGAGGGCGCCCGGGGCCTTCACCTCGCCACACAACTCCACGGCGAGCGCCCGGTCCTGGGCCCAGTTCCATCGCCGCTTCTCCGAGCGCTTGAGGAGCCAGGCCGCCCCTTCCGCATCGCCCAGGCGCGCGAGCACCCCCGCCGCCTGGGTGCGATCGAACGCGGGGAGCAACAACCGGTGGAACAGCCGCTGAACGGCGGGCAACGCGCGCGCGTCCCCCAGCTCGGCGAGGGCCCCGAGCGCCCGGAAGCGCAACAGGTCCATGTCCAGCGCCTGCACCAGCGTGTCCAGGCCCGCGGGGTGCTGGAGCGAGGCCATGCCGCGCGCGGCCTCGAAGCGGACCTCGAAGACAGGGTCCTCGAGAAAGCCAGCCAGCACCCCCCGGCAATCGGCCCGGCCGAGGTCCGCCAGACGTCCAGCGGCCTCCAACCGCACGAGGCTTTCCGGATCGGACAGCCTCGCGGCGAGGAAGCCCGGCAACTCCTCGGAGGAGAGCACCCCGGTGGCCATGCCCACGCCCGTGCGGCGCACCGCCACCTGTTTGTCCTCGAGCAGCCGGGCGAGCGCCGCGGAGAACTCCGGCGCCCGAGCGGCGTCCTCGCTCACCAGGTGGAAGAGCAATTCGGCCGCCTCGGCGCGCAGGGCCGGGTTCTGCTCGCGCTCGAGGGCGAGAAGCGCCCGATCCCGTTCGCCGCGCCAGTCCGTCACGCTCACTTCACCTCGGAGCCCGGCGGCATGTCCCCCGGGTCCAGCAACGACAGGTTCTTACCGCCGGGGCCCGCGGTGAGAATCATCCCGCGCGACTCGATGCCCCGCAGCATGCGCGGCTTGAGGTTGGCCACCACCACCACCTTGCGGCCCTGCACCTGCTCGGGCTGGAAGGCCTCGGCGATGCCGGAACAGATGGTGCGCGGCTGCCCTTCCCCCAGGTCCACGGTGAGCTTGAGCAGCTTGTCCGCCTTGGGCACCCGCTCGGCGGCGAGGATGTGCCCCACCCGGAGCTCCACCTTGGCGAAGTCCCCGATTTCGATCTCTCCCGGTGCGGACGCGGCCGGAGCGGCCTCCGGCGCCTTCGCCTCGGCGGGCTTGGGCTCCGCGGCCTTCTTCTCGGCCTTGCCCCCCTTGGCGGCCTTCTTCGCCTCGGGAGCGGGCTCGGTGCTCGCGGGAGTCCCGCCGAGGATGGCGTTGACGCGCTCCTCCTCCAGCCGGGGCAGCAGGGGCTCGGGGGTGCCCACGGGACGCGAGCGGTCGAGCAACGGGTAGCTCGCGGTGGCGAGCGCCTCGAAGGTGAGCGGCGGCGCGTTGAGCTGGGCGAACAGCTTCTCCGCCACGCGGGGAATGACGGGCGCGAGCAGCGCGCCCAGCAGGTACGCCACCTCGGCGGCGTCACTCAGGTCGGCGCGCGCGGCCTCGGGGTCCGTCTTCACCTTGGCCCAGGGCGCCGCGGTCTGCACGAAGCCGTTGGCGGCCTGGGAGATCTCCGTGATGACGCGGATGGCGTTGCGGTACTCGAGCTTCTCGAAGGACTCGCGCACCTCGGGCACGCGGGCGAGCGCGGCCTCCACCAGCGCGCGGCCCGGGCCCTCCTTCGTCGCGGGAGCCAGCCGCTTGTCGAGCGCGGCGCCAGCGAGCATGGACAGGCCGCGATTGGCCAGATTGCCGATGTTGTTGACCAGCTCGCCGTTCACCCGCAGACGGAAGTCCTTGAGGCTCAGGTCCAGATCCTCGACGCCCGGGCCCAGGTTGGCCGCGTAGAAGTAGCGCAGGTAGCTCGGGTCGAGATGCTCCAGGTAGGAGCGCGCGGGGATGAGCGTGCCGCGGCTCTTGGACATCTTCTCGCCATTCACCGTGAGGTGGCCGTGCGTCTTGATGGCGGTGGGCTGCTTGAGGCCGGCCACCTTGAGCACCGCGGGCCAGAAGAGCGCGTGGAAGTAGACGATGTCCTTGCCGATGAAGTGGATGATGCGCGCGTCACTGCCCTCGGCCCAGTAGTCCAGGGCGCTCTGGACCTTGCCCGTCGTCTGGGCCCACTTCTCGGTGGTGGCGATGTAGCCGATGGGCGCGTCCAGCCAGACGTAGAAGTACTTGTCCGTCTCACCGGGGATGGTGAAGCCGAAGTACGGCCCGTCGCGGCTGATGTCCCAGTCCGCCAGACCCTTCTCGAAGAAGCCCTGGAGCTGGGTGGCGAGGCCGGGGTTGATGAAGTCGGGCCGGCGCAGCGTCTCCTGGAGGAAGTCCGCGTGGCGCGACAGCTTGAAGAACAGGTGCGAGGAGTGGCGGCGCACGGGCGGCGTGCCACACAGGGCACACCGGGGCTCGATCAGATCCGTGGGCGCGTAGGCCTTGCCGCACTTCTCACAGGCGTCTCCGTATTGATCCGAGGCCTTGCAGTTGGGGCAGGTGCCCTTGATGAACCGGTCCGGCAGGAAGCGCTTGTCCGTCTCGCAGTAGGCCTGCTCGATGTCCCGCTTCTCGATGTCGCCGCGATCCTTGAGCTTGCCGTAGATGAACTCGGCGTAGTGCTTGTTCTCGGGCGAGTTCGTGGAGTGGAAGTAGTCGACGCTCACGCCGAAGTCGCGGAAGTCCGCCTGGTGGGCGTCGTACCAACGGCCGATGAACTCCTCGGGCTTGAGCCCCTGCTTCGCGGCGTTGATCTCGATGGGCGTGCCGTGGGTGTCGTCGGCGCAGAAATAGACGACATCCTTGCCGCAGGAGCGCAGGAAGCGCACGTAGATGTCGGTCTGCACGTACTCGACGAGGTGGCCGATGTGGATGGGGCCGTTGGCGTACGGTAGCGCGCTGGTGACGAGGATTCTCTCCGCCATGGGATCTCCTGAAGGGCGGCGGACCTTAGCCGCTCGGCAAGCGCGGGTCATCGGGAACCCGCACGGGAGGCGCCGACATGCGCGCCCGGCGTGAAGCTGTTATCGATTCCCCTCACGATGTGTACCCTGATCATCCTCCGCCATGCCCACCCGGATTGGCCGCTCGTGCTCGCGGGCAATCGGGACGAGCGCTATGACCGCCCCGCCGTGGGACCCCAGGTGCTCTCTCGCGCGCCCCTCTTCGTGGGAGGGCGGGATTTGGAGCGGCAGGGGACCTGGATGGGCGTGACGGCGGGCGGCTTCGTCGCCGCCCTGACCAACCAGCGGGGCGCGGCCAACCTGATGCGTTCGACCCTGTCCCGGGGGGATGTCGTCCTGCGAGCCCTGGAAGCGGGCAGCCAGGAGGGGGTAGAGCACTACCTCTCGGGTCTGGACGCCCGGAGCTACCGGCCCTTCAACCTCCTCTATGGAGATGCCACGGCGCTCCGGGTGGCCTATGCCCGCCCCGATCAGGAGCGCGTCCAGATGGAAGAGGTCCCCTCGGGCGTCCACGTACTGTCCAATGACGTGCTGGACTCCACGACGTTGCCCAAGGTCGCCCGAGCCCGGCAACTCGCCGAGGGCGCGGCCCACCGGCCCTGGCCCGAGACGGTGAAGGTGCTCGAGGCCCTGCTGTCCGACCACGTCCTGCCGGAGCGGGGGCCGGAGCTATTGCCCGAGGAGCACAAGAGCCCGGAGATTCGCGAGTACATCCGGCACTACCAGGCCCTGTGCATCCACACGCCCAGCTACGGGACGCGCTCCTCGGCCATCCTCGCCCTGGCGCCGGGGCGGGTGGGCCAGTACCTAGCGACCGACGTGGCCCCCTGCCAGGCCCCCTTCCGGGACGTCACCTCGCTCCTCCACCCAGGCGCTTCATGAACGCCTGAAAACGGCCTCCGCTCAGGCATTCCCGCAGACGGTCCACAACAGCCGCTCGATGACGAGCTTGCCGCTCGCGCTGGACTTGAGGGCCAGGTCCGACTCGGCGCAAGCCACCAGGGAGTCGAGCAATTCGCGCCGCTTGTACCGGGCCGCCCCCTGCATCGCGAGGAAGGCCGCGTAGGGGTGCGGCGCCTTGCCCTTGGCCGCCTTGGCTTCCTCCTCCACCTTGGGAAACACACGCGCCTTGAAGTCGTTGAACGAGCGCGGCAGCGAGCCTCCCGCGAACTTCTCCAGCCGCTCGTGGTTCTCCAGCATGCCGCGCACGACGGAGGCCACCGCGCCGAGCAACTGCAACCCATGCACGCCCTGCCCCATCGCGTCCACGGTGTAGTCCAGCGCCGCCTTCAGGTTGCGGTTCTGCAGGGCCTCGGACAGCTCGAAGAACTCCTCCTCGCGCGTGTGGGCCACCAGCAGCGCCACATCCGCCGCCTCGATGGTGGAGCCCTCCACGTACGTCGCCAGCTTCTCCAGCTCCGACTGCAACAGCCGCACGTTACCGCCGATGCGCTCCTTGAGCTGGTCCGCCGCCGCCTTGCTCAGCTTCTTCTTGAAGGGCCAGAGGAATTCCTCGGCCAGCGGACCGATCTCCAGATCCTTGTGGCGCGCGGCCACCTTGCGCTCGACGAACTTGCCCTTGTCCTGGGCCAGCTTCACCAGCGGGTTCTTCGCGTCCACGTCCGAGGCCGCCAGCACCAGCGTGTGCCCCGGGGGCAGGCCCTTCTCGTAGAGCGACAGCAGGGCGCTCGCATCGCCCTCGGGGGCGCTGATGCGCTCCTCGCGGCAGAACGCGGCCACTTCCTTGAGGAAGAGCAGGTCCGCCTCCGCCAGCTCGACATTCAGCTCGTCCTTCCACTCCTCCAGGGACGGAGCACCCGGGGCATCCGGATCCAGCTTGTCCACGCCCCACCCCGCCCGGGCCGCCAGGGCGAGCAGCCGCCGCGCGCCCTCCTTGCGCTTGCCCGCCGTCCACGCCTCGCGCGCCTTGCCCAGCGCGTTGCCCCGGCCCTTCTTCGGCGCGAGGAATTCCGGGTCGCGCACCAGCACCACCTTGCGCCCGGGAAACAGCGGCAGCGTGGCCAACTCCTGCGCCACCTCGCGCGGAGAGCCCGCGTCCAGCACCGCGAAGTTCAACCCCGCCGACGCATCCGGCAAGAGCGCCTTCACCAGGTCGTCCGCGCCCCGGCGCACCAGGTACTCCTCGCCCCACAACAGGTAGAGCGGGTGCACCGTCTTGCCCGCCCTCGCCTCGTCCAGCACGTCCTCGATGTCCGCGCTCATCGCCCCTCCAACAGTTCAATGAGCATCCGCTCGAGTTGCAGCCGGGGCGAGCCGTTGCGCTCCACGATCGTCGCCCGTGCCTTCTCCAGCAGCGTGTGCCGGCGATGCAGGGTCCCCTCGTGCGTGCGCGCCGCCACCTCGCGCGCGAGCGGAACCAGGTCCCGATTGGCCAGGTGCTCGCCGCCCGCCTTCGCCAGCGCCACGTCCCGGGTCCACAGCGAGAGGATGTTCAACGCCTGCTCCGCCGTCTCCCGCGATTCGCCGAAGGTGCCCGCCCAGCGCAGCAACGCGCCCACGTTCCCGGGCTTGAGGGCCTCGAAGCCCTCGATGACGTCCTTGCGCGCCGCGAGCGCGTCCAGGTCCAGCGCCATGGCCCGGCCGAGGCTCCCGCCCGCCATCACCGCCGCGAGCGCCGCCGTCTCGGCGTCCAACTTGCGCTCCTTCTGGAGGCGCTGGGCCACGAAGTCCACGGGCAGCGGGTTGAAGTGCACCTTGCTGCACCGGCTGCGGATGGTGGGCAGCATCTTGTCCGGCGCCGAGGCCAGCAGGATGAGCGTGGTGTCCGCGGGCGGCTCCTCGAGCGTCTTGAGGAAGGCGTTCTGCGCCTGGGGATTCATCTGGTGCGCGTCCACGACGATCGCCACCTTGCGCTTGGACTCGAGCCCGCGCAGGGCGATGCGCTCCAGGAGCCCGCGAATCTGCTCCACGCGGATGTCGCGGCTGGGCGTCCCGGTGAAGTCCGAGCGGCCCGCGAGCCCACGCTCCACGCGCTCGGCGTCCGGCATGAGCCAAGTGACGTCTGGATGGGAGCCCTTGGCGATGCGGGTGCAACTGGCGCACACCCCGCACCCCTCGTCGGGCTTGTCCGGACAGGTGAGCGCCTGGGCGAGCCCCACGGCGGCGAGCTCCTTGCCCACGCCCGAGGGGCCGGCGAAGAGGTAGGCGTGATGAACCGCGCCGCTGCGAAGCGCCGCCTGGAGCGCGTCGACCGCGCGCGGCTGTCCGACGACCGAAGCCAACGTCATGGCGCGTGTATCCCCGCTCGCGTCCCACCCGTCAACCACTCAGCGGGTAGCTCGCACCCCACCCGCCTTCACCGTCTTCTGTCCGGTACCGCAGGCGGGCAACAGCAGGCACCGGGTGCAGTGCTCCACCACCGGCTTCGTGGGACACACCCCGCTCATGCCGTAGTGACACAGGGCGAAGTCGAAGCGCACGGGGTCCTCCGCGTCGAGCGCCCGCAGCGAGGCCGTCACCTCCTCGGCGGTGCGCCAGCTCAGATCGTTGCGCCGGGTGAGTCCCAGGTGCTTGGAGATGCGGCCGATGTGCGTGTCCAGGGGGATGAGCAGCGCCGAGGGCCGCACCCGCTTCCAGATGCCCAGGTCCACGCCGTCCGGCCCCCGCACCATCCACCGCAGGAAGAGGTTGAGCCGCTTCGCCGCGCCCGCCCCCAACGGCGAGGGCAACAGGTGTTGCAGCCCCCGCTCGGGGCCGAGCGCCTTCCGCAGGGGCGCCATGGGAACGTCCCGCAGGGCCGCGGTGAAGGCCGCCAGCGCGCCATGCCACGAACCCCTCGCATCCAGCCCCTGGACGAAGAGCGCTTCCAGGCTCCCGTGTTCGCGCAAGGCGCGGCCCATGCCCAGCAGGAGCACCGCCACGTCCGTGCCCACGTTGAAGCGGTAGACGAAACCCTGGAGCAACGCCCGCGCGCCCTCCACGTCCAGCTCCCGCACGAAGGCGGCCGGAGACGCGCCCATGCGCTGGAGCAGCGCGTCCACCTTGGGCCGGAAGAGATCCGCGCGGCCATAGGCCAGGGCCGCCGCCAGCAGCGCGCTCACCTCGATGTCCCGGGGGTCGCGATAGCGGTGCGGAAACTCCAGGGGATCGAACGCGATGCGCGCCCGGCTGTCCGTGGAGGCCATGAAGGCCGTCAGGCACGGCAACAGACGCCCGGCGTCCCGTGCGCTCAATCCGGTGGAGCTTGGTTTTCGCGGAGCCATGGTCGAGAAGAGGTGACAACGGATAACATGCTACCGCCGAAGTCTCATCCCTCGGAGGTCACCTCACCCCCAAGCGGCCAGGAGGGCGAGGGAACGAGGCCCATGTTACGGTGCCTCGGTGTCCTCGCCGACCCCTCCCGCCGTGGCCGGTTCACGCCGCCTCCAGCTCGCACTGGTCTGTGCCTGCGCCGCCCTCGCCTACGCCAACACCCTCGGCAATCAGTTCGCCTGGGTGGACGTGCTGCTCATCGAATCCAACCCCTGGATCCGGGACTTCCAGCACCTGGGCGACATCTTCGGTTCGGACCTGTGGGCCATCACCCCGGAGCTGGGCCTGAGCCGCAACTACTACCGGCCCCTCGTCCACGTCACCTTCCTGCTGTGCCGCGCCCTCTTCGGGCTAAAGCCCTGGGGCTACCACCTGCTGATGCTCGTGGGGCACGTGATCGTCTCCGGGCTCGTCTACCAGGTGGGGTTGCTCTTCTGCGCACGGCGCCAGGCGGGTCCGCTCGCCGCGCTCGCCGCGGGGCTGCTCTTCGCCGTCCACCCCATCCACACCGAGGCCGTGGCCTGGGTGAGTTCCGTGAACGACGTGGCCATGGCCGTGGGGGTGCTGGGCGCGGCGTGGTGGATGATGACGTCCGGGCCTGGATGGACCGCTCGCTGCGTCCTCGCGGGCGTCGCGCTCTTCCTCGCCCTGCTCTTCAAGGAACCCGCGGTGCTGCTGCCCGCCATGATGGTCGTGTACGACTTCATGACCGGCGGCCGGGCCTGGAGTCCGCGTCAATGGGTGGGCCGCTATGCGCCCCTGCTCGTGGCCCTCGCCCTCTACGCGGCGCTCCGCCTGCCCGCGCTGTCGGGGGCACACCGGACGCTCCATCACATGAGCCTCGGGACGTGGGGGTTGATCCTCAACACCCTGCCCCTGCTGGCCCAGTACCTCGGCGGACTCGTGCTGCCCCTCGAGTTCAACGCCGTCCATGTCTTCACGCCCATCGACTCGCCCGCGGATCCCCAGTTGATCGCGGGAGTGGCCGCGCTCGCGGGGATCGTGCTCGCGGCGCTCCTCCTCTGGCGGCATGCGCCCACGGCGTTCGTGGCCCTGAGCTGGTGCCTGCTCGCGATGTTGCCGCAGCTCTACATCCCCGTGCTCGGCACCAACGCCTTCGCCGAGCGCTACCTCTATCTGCCCTCGGTGGGCTTCGTGCTCCTGGTGGGTTGGGGGCTGGAGGCGCTGGAGCGCCGGTGGCCCTCGACAAGGCCGTGGCTGCTCGGAGGACTGGCCCTGGTGGTGGTGGCCGGGGGCGTGGCCACCGCCCTGCGCAACCGGGTCTGGTACGACGACCTCACCCTGTGGAGCGACACCGCGAGCAAGTCTCCCCAGGAGACCTCCGTGCAGGCGGGGTTGGGCGTCGCCCTGCTCAAGCGGGGCCGGATCGCCGAGGCCATTCCGCACCTGGAACTCGCCCGGATGAGCAGCCCCGACGTGCGCAACAACCTGGGGCTGGCCTACGCCCAGACGGGACGGCTGCCCGAGGCGGAAACGGTCCTGCGCGAGGCGGTCCGGCTCGCGCCCGAGGACGCTGGCGCCTGGCTCAACCTGTGCCTGGTGCTCAAGAACCTGAAGCAGTTGCCGGGCGCGCTCGAGGCCTGTGAGACGGCGGCCCGGCTGGAGCCGCGCCTGCCCGAGGTCCGTACCAGCCTCGGACAGGTGCTGTGGCTCCAGGGCCGCGTCAACGAAGCCGAGCGGCAACTCCAGGAGGCGCTGGCCGCGAAGCCCGATTTCACACCCGCGCGCCGCCTGCTGGAGCGCATCGCGCGGGATCGAAAGCGGAACTCGGAGCGGCCCCAGGACGAGGCCCGGCCCTAACGCGTCAGCTCACGCACCGCGTGCCCCAGCTCGGGGAGGATGAGCTTGTGCAGCCCCAGGCGCACCGCCTGGGGAGAGCCCGGCAGCGCGAAGAGGATCATCCCCCGCCAGGTGCCCGCCGTGGCGCGGGACATCATCGCGGGGCTGCCAATCTCCTGGTACGACAGCATCCGGAACAGCTCGCCGAAGCCGGGCAGCTCCTTCTCGAAGAGGCTCCGCAGCGTCTCCACCGTGCTGTCACGGCGGCCAATCCCCGTGCCTCCGGTGAAGAGGACCGCCCGGGCGCCCACCTCTCGCGCCTCGTCGAGGGTCGCGCGGATGGCCTCGGGCTCGTCGGGGATGACCTTGTAGCCGCTCACCGAGTGCCCCTCGGCCTCCAGCAACTCGCGCAACGTCCGGCCACTCTCGTCTCGTGACGCATCGCGGCTATCCGAGCACGTCACCACGAACGCGCTCACGTGCACCGGCGCATGGGCCTTGTGCTCCGCCGCCGCGTGCGACTCGTGTCCGTGGTCGTGGTCATGATCGTGCCCGTGGTCATGATCATGGTGGTGGTGGTGGTGAGGCCCGTGGCGGTGGTCGTGTCCTTCGTGTGCCATGCCGTCCTCCTACAGATCCTGCTCGGACAGCTCGACCGTCAGCTCGCCGTCCTCGACCGAGATCGCCATCGTGGGCTGGTCGTCGCACACCCCCGGCGAGGTCTCGTTCTTGCCCGTGTCCATGTCGAAGCCCACCTCGTGGCAGGGGCAGATGACCAGGTTGTCCTCGATGCGGCCGCCGGACAGCAGACACCCGGCGTGGTTGCACGAGTCATCCAATCCCTTGTAGCGCCCATTGATGCGGGCGATGCACAGGCTGCGCTTGCCCACCTCGTAGCCGCGCATCTCCTTTTCGGCGAAGTCCGCCGGTCCGAGCTTGATCTTCATCGGTTCCGTCTCTCGTGGCTGTCAGAAATCACTGCCCGGCGACCCTTGTACCCCGTTGCCGTGGGGGCGGGGGAAGTCTTGGGCGGAACCCGGGGATTTGCCCGCCCGCTCGCCCGAGAAGCCCGCGCCATGTCGGTCCCTGTGTCATCCACACACCACACCGGTGCCCCCGGGGACGAACACGGAGCGCCACACGTTTCCGCTCGCCTGCACCCCCGTTCCGAGGGCATTACCTTTCCCCTGTGAAGCCGCCAGACAAAGCCACCGTGGTCCAGATTCTCCGGGACATCTCCCTCTTCCTCCAGATGAAGGGGGAGAATCCCTTCCGCAGCCGCGCCTACGACATCGCCGCCGACCGCATCTCGGGGCTCTCCGAGGACCTCGGGACCCTGCTGCGCGAGGATCGCCTCAAGGAACTGCCGGGAATCGGTCAGGCCATCTCCGACAAGGTGGCCGAGCTGATGTCCACGGGCCGCCTCTCCGCCTATGAGACCCTGCGCGCCGAATTGCCCGCGGGCGTCCTGGAGCTCGTCCGGGTGCCGGAGCTGGGGCCGAAGAAGGCCGTGCTGCTCGCCCGGGAGCTGGGCGTGGACAGCGTCGACGCGCTGGAGAAGGCCTGCCGCGAGGGCCGCGTGCGCCACGTGGCGGGCTTCGGCGAGAAGAGCGAGGCCAACCTGCTGGCGGGCATCGAGCTGTACCGGCGCTCCACCACGCCCCGGCGGCTGCTCGGGGACGTGATGCCCGTGGCCGAGCGGCTGCTCACCTCCGTGAAGAACACGCCCGGCGTGGTGCGCGCGAGCGTCGGAGGGAGCCTGCGCCGGCGAGCGGAGACCGTGGGGGACGTGGACCTCATCGCCTCGGCGGCCGAGCCCGGCGCGGTGTTCGACGCCTTCTGCCGCGCCCCCGAGGTGGCCCACGTCATCGGCCGGGGAGAGAGCAAGTGCTCGGTGCGGCTGCATGACAAGGACCTCCAGGTGGACCTGCGGGTGCTGCCAGACGAGGACTTCGCCACCGCGCTGCACCACTTCACCGGCTCGCGCGCCCACCACCTGCGCCTGCGGGGGCTCGCGCAGGATCGCGGCTTGAAGATCTCCGAATGGGGCGTCCACCGCGCCGATGGCACCAAGCTGCCCGTGCCCGACGAGGCCGCGCTCTATCGGCTGCTGGACATGCAGTACATCCCCCCCGAGCTGCGCGAGGACACCGGGGAGATCGAAGCGGCGCTCGCGGGCAAGCTGCCCGAGGACCTGGTGGCATGGGAGGACATCCAGGGCGCCGTGCACGCCCACAGCACGTGGTCGGATGGAAGGAACTCCCTCGAGGAGATGGCGCGCGCGGCCCAGGCCCTGGGGCTCAAGTTCCTCACCGTCACCGAGCACAGCGAGGCGGCCATCTACGCCGGGGGTCTCAAGGAAGACGACCTGCGCCGGCAGTGGGATGAGATCGACCGCGTCAACGACACCGTGAAGGGCCTGCGGCTGCTCAAGGGCATCGAAGTGGACATCCTGGAGAGCGGCGCGCTCGACTACTCCGACAGCGTGCTCGAACAGTTGGAAGTGGTCATTGGCTCCATCCACGTGCGCCACGGCATGGACGAGGACCAGATGACGCGCCGGCTGCTCCAGGCCTTCGACAACCCGCACCTGCACATCCTCGGACACCCCACCGGGCGCCTCATCCAGAGCCGCGACCCCTACCCCTTGCGCATGGAGGCGGTGCTCGACAAGGCCGCCGAGCGCGGCGTGGTCGTCGAGGTCAACGGCAAGCCGGAGCGCCTGGACCTCAAGACGGAGCACGTGCGCATGGCCACTCAGCGGGGCGTGAAGCTGGTGGTGAGCTGCGACGCGCACCGGGCCTCGGACCTGGAGAACCTGGCCTTCGCCGTGGCCACCGCCCGCCGGGGCTGGGCCCGCCGGAGCGACGTCCTCAACACCTTGCCCGCCGAGCGGTTCATCTCCGCGCTGCGCGAACAGCGCGCGGGCTGACGGGCTCAGTAGGAGAGCAGGGCGCAGACCTTGTCTCGCCCCAGCCGCTCACGCCCCGGCAGGAAGTCGAGCGAGATGAGGAAGCTGAAGCCCACCACCTCGCCCCCCAGCTGGGTCACGAGCCGCGCGGCGGCATCGGCCGTGCCGCCCGTGGCCAGCAGATCATCCACGATGAGCACCCGGTCGCCCGGACCCACGGCGTCCTCGTGTACCTGCAGAGCGTCCTCGCCGTACTCCAGGGAATAGCGCTCGGTGCGCGTGCGCCAGGGCAGCTTCCCCGGCTTGCGTGCGGGAACCAGGCCCGCGTGCAGCTTCAGGGCGATGGGCGCGCCCAACAGGAAGCCACGCGCCTCCACCCCCACCACCCGGGAGATGCGCTGCCCCTGGAAGGGCGCCGCCATCGCATCCACCACCCGGCTCAACAGGCGCGGATCCGCCAGGACGGGCGTCATGTCCTTGAAGCGGATGCCCGGCTTGGGAAAGTCCGGGATGTCCCGGAGACGGGCCCCCACCTCCTCGCGAAGCGAGGAGTCCTGCGAGGCGGCGAACGAAGAGGACGTCTGGATCATGGGAGGGCTCCAAGGGGAGAGGACAAGACACTCAGGTGCTGGGATGCCAACCACTCGTCCCCGGGCGAAAGACAGACAGGGCGCTCCACGGCGGCTGACTCAATACAAACGAAATGTCTGTACCCTTCATCGGGGAGGTCGGCAAGCCTTCTGGAGAGCTCCTTCCAGGGATTCCAGACGACCACGTCGGGGAATGACTCCTGCCGCACCTGGATCGGCAGCGTGTCTCCCCGGAGCTCGACGGGCGTGGTCACACCAAAGAAGAACCGGTCCACCTCCCGGTCGATCCGGAGCAGTTCCTCCCGCTGGATATCCCTCCTGCGCTGGTCCGCGGAGTCCAGATAACGAATCCCCTGCAAGCCCCGGATGACGGCCTGGGGCGCGTTGGCGGCCAGATAGGTGTGAAGGGCACACGTGAAGTCGAACGGGTGGTCCCCCGTGTTGATGACGGCGAGGGACGTCGTCAGCTCCGAGCCCTTGAAGCGCGCGCGCAGCACGAGTTCGAAGGAATGGGGCCAGATGCTCCGGGTATACGGATCATCCGACAGACGCAATTCGACGGAACCACTGCCACAGGAGAGGATCGCGCTGCTCGACACCCGCCAGGGACTCGACCGGGCGAACCCATGTTTCGGCAAGGGCCCTTCGTGCGCGAACTGGGGGAAGATGACGGGAATTCCGCCCCGGATCGCGGAGGTGGCGCGCAGGTCCGCCAAGGGGCTCGAATACAACCGCTCGATACCATCCGGGGTCACCCAGGAGCAGATCTGCCCGCCCCGAGCGGAGAACCGGATCCGAGCTCCATCAGGGGCCGTCACCGAGGACAAGGAATCGACATTCGAATGCATGGGTCTACGTTCTCCAGACAGACCCATGCCCGGGCGGTCAATGCCACCCAGGGAGGGACCTCGGCGAACGTCCAATCAAGACAGAGAGGGAGACAACTTGCCGGCCCGCCCCACCGTGAACCGGCGGGCGATCAGGATCGCGAAGAAGACATACAAACCGATGACACCAATCGGGACGGAAGGACCGAAGGCGTCGGCGATGACCCCCGCCGCCAGCGTGCTCACGGTGAGCGCCATGTCCGCGCCCAGGCGCCAGATCGAGTACACCCGCCCCGAGTGCTCGGGTGGACACGCGACATGGATGGCGCTCCACAACGCGATGTTCTGGATGGCCATCGACGCACCCGCCAGCGCCGTGAGCAGGATGACCACCGGCAGGGTCGTGGCGAAGTACATCAGCCCGAAGGAGGCTCCGATCCCAATCCAGGCGACCGTCGCGTAGTTCAGCGCGTGCTGTCCCATCTTCAGGCGCGTGGAGAAGAAGCCCGCCAGCAGGCCGCCGACGCCATACGCCGTGACCGCGGAGGCATGACCGGCGGTGCCGCCCCCCGTGGTGTCCAGGGTCAGACGCGGCAGGAGGACGTAGTAGCAGGCGCCATAGGCGAGATTGAAGAGGATCTCCGCCACGATGATGTACTGCAACGCGGGCTGCTGGCGGACCACGACCATCGCTTCCTTGAGATCGGCGACCAGGCCCTTGCGCTGCTTGCGCTCACTGCGGAAGTCACGGACCTCGAGCCGGCGCCCCGCGTAGGCCATGCCCGCGTAGAACAAACCAATCAACGCATAGAGATTGAAGACCGACGTCACGCTGCGCAGCGCGTTGGCGAGCAGCGGCGCGGTGAGGCGGGCGGTGCGCTTGGCCGTGTCCGCGATGCCGTTGAGCTGCTGGGTGTCCGCCCCCTCTTGTGCCAGGCCCCGCACGAGCGAATAGAAGCTCGGTGCCTCGAAGGTCCGGCACGTGGAGATGGCGAAGGCGAACAGGCACAACAGCGGCACATTCACCCAGCCCAGGTTCGACAGGCCCGCCACCATCAGCGCGAGCGCGCCGCAGATGAGGTTGGTGAGGATGATCGTACGCCGGGGCGGAACGGAGTCCGCATGGGCGCCCGCGGGCAGGCTGAACAGCCAGAGCGGCGTGCGGCTCGACATGCTCGCGAACGCGGTGGCGGTCGACGAGTGCGTCAACTCCCACACGATCCAGATCAAGGCGACGTCCTGGATGACGTCCGCCATGAGCACCGACAAACGGCCGAGAAACACCACCTGCACGTTGTGCTGGCGGAACAGACTCACCTGACTCACGGCCTCGCTGGGAGCGGGAGACGCATTCATGGGCATTCCTCAAACGGCGGCTGGCGTGAAGACGCGACGCCAGTTCTCGCACGCGGACGCCCGTGAAGCAGCCGCCTGGGCGGCATTGATGGGTTGAATGGGGAGCCCCTGCTCCCTGGGCGGGGCGTCCGCCGAGCCGACCAACACGACCTTGTGATATTTCCGGTAGATGGCGCAAGCCTCGGGCGTCAGCATCCACTCCAGGGCCCTGGACGCCGCGTCCTTCCGGACAGAGCCGGCACGCATCGCGAACCCCTCGGGCTCCGAGCCCGCGGCGTCGGCCGGAATCACCATCTTGACAGGCAGGCCCATCCTCGCCGTCCGCTCCGCGGCGATCGACACGGTCACACCAATCGAGGCTTCGTCCCCCGCGACGGCGAGGCAGGGCGCGAACGCGGAGCGCTCGATGAGCGGCCGGTTCGCGGACACCCCGCGCATGATCTCCCACGTCTTGGCCTCACCCGCCATCTGCAGCAGGGCGGTCAGGTGGAGGAAACCCGCCCCGGAGTAGGTCGGGTCCGGCACCACCAACTCTCCCCGGTAGCGCGCGTCCGCCAGCTCTTCCCAGCGCGTCGGCACCGGGAGGCCTCGCCGCGCCAGACGCGTCTCATTGACGCAGAAAGCGGGAACGAAGGCGGAAGGACAGAACCAGCGCGACTCGGGATCCCGCGCCGACTCCGGCAGGCTCCGCACCCTTTCCGAGGTCAGGGGCGCGAACCAGCCCCGCAGCTCGGGGGCCAACATGGTCGTCAGCGCCCAGCCCAGGATGAGGTCCCATTTCCCGTCTGGCCCCTCGGCGAGCAACCGATCGAACAAGGCGGCGGTGGACATCCGCTCGATGCGGATCCGGAGATCCGGATTCGCCGCCTCGATGCCCTGGGCATACTCGGCCAGCTCGTACTCTTCCATGGCGCTATACGCCACCACGGTCTGCTTTTGCGAAACGTCTGTCATGAAGAAGTCCTGACGAAAGCAGACCCGGGCCAGACGGGCATCCCCCGGGACCGCTCTCAGTCCAGCAACCCCGCCAGCTTGGCGTGTTGCAACAACATGATGGTCTTACCGTCCATGATCTCGCCCGTCGAGATCATCCGCAGCGCCTGCTCGAGCGGCAGTTCGAGGACCTCGATGTCCTCGCCATCCGACTCCAGGCCGCCGCCCTCCCCTGTCTTGTCCCGATCCGTGTACTCCCCCACGAAGAAGTGGAGGATCTCCGTGACCGAGCCGGGGCTCATGAAGGCCTCGAACGCCTTCTTGACATTGCTGACCAGGAAGCCCGTTTCCTCCTCGGTCTCGCGCTTGATGCACGTCTCCGCGTCATCGGTGTCCAGCAGACCCGCGCAGGCCTCGATCAACATCCCAGGGTGGCCATTGACGAACGCGGGAAACCGGAACTGCCTCGTGAGGATGACGGTCTTCTTCTGCCGGTTGTAGAGCAGAATGGTCGCGCCATTGCCACGATCGTAGGTTTCCCGGCTCACCTTCTGCCACGAGCCGTCCTTGCGCTGGAAGTCGAAGGTTGTCTTTTTCAAGACATACCAATCATCCGACAACACCTTGACCTCATGGATGCGGATGCGGTCTCGCATGGTCTCGCCACTCATTCTATTTGGGGCCTCCACCCGGGGATTGGATGATGCGGGGCACGACAAAGCCCAAGCGTACCATCATCTCCGGATTCCGGGAGGAAGGATGAGTCATGATGGCCGTGTCGAGCGCGCGATCACAACCACAGGGGCAAGACTCCTGATGCGCCGACAGCACGGCGCACACCTGCTCCACGAGCGCGTTGGCCTGCACCGCGATCCGCTCCATCCGCTCGCTGACCAGGCTGGCCGTCACGGCCTCATGACTGTCGTACCAACAGTCATAATCCGTGGGCATGGCGACCATCGCGTAGCAAAGTTCCGCTTCACGCGCCAGCTTGGCCTCGGGCATGGCGGTCATTCCAATCACCGTCCCGCCCCAGCTCCTGTAAAGATTGGACTCGGCCCGCGTGGAAAATTGCGGCCCCTCCATCACGACGTAGGTGCCCCCATTGACATGGGTCAGCTTCAGCTTCGTGGCCACCTCCGCCAGCGCCGTCCGCATCCGCTTGCAGACCGGATCTCCAAACGGCACATGCCCGACGAGTCCCCGCCCGAAGTAGGTCTTCTCCCGCTGAATCGTCCGATCGATGAATTGATCCACCAGCACGAAGGACCCAGGCGGACAGTCTTCCCGCAAACTTCCAACCGCGCTGAGCGAGAGCACCTGCGTACAACCCACGTGCTTCAACGCCGCGATGTTGGCGCGCACGTTGATCTGCGCCGGGGGAATCTGGTGGCCAGGGCCATGGCGCTGGAGGAACGCGACCTGGGCCTTGCCGAGCGCGCCCAGGATGAGCTCGTCCGAGGGATCTCCAAAAGGTGTCTCCACCTTCACCCGCCGCACGTCGGACAGGGAGAGCAGCTTGCTCAACCCGCTCCCGCCAATGATGCCGATACGAGGGACCTTCACGCTCTTGTCCATCACCGTTCCTCTTGAATGTAGAGAGTGGATTCGAGCTGGGTCTCCGAGACCAGGCGGTCTCGCAGCTCGGAAAGCGCGGACGGGATGCCGTCGCGCGAGAACAACAGGCCTTCACTCGCGTGTTCCGTGTAGCGGGGCTCGTCCACCTTCAGGGCCCGATCGATCGCCGGCAGGTAGTTCCAACGGACTCCCGGATAGAGCGAATGGGCGAGGTGGTAGGCATCCGAGCTCGGGCAGAGGAACACGCGCACCAGCCAACCCGAGAAGCCCCGGTAGTCCGTGGGGCGCCCCGCCAGGAACTCCCGCGTCAGGCGATCCTCGGACCAGCTCGGTGTCTTGAACCAACGATGCTCCGTCAGGAGCGACACCCAGGCGAACAGGGAGTAGGTGGTCACCAAGGGGACGAGCCAGCCCCAGGCGATCGCCTCCCAACCCGCCGCGACATAAAGCAGCGCGGAGAGCGTCCCCAGCGTCACCACCCGGGCCACCGCGGTGATCCGGCGATGGTTGAGCAGGCTGTTGCGCACCATCGTCTTGATGCTGACCATCATTCCCGCGGGCGACAGCGGGTAGAACAACCGGAGGAGGAATTGCGCCTGGGTCAACCCACTGCGCATGCCTCCATCGCGGACGCGCGCGCGGTTGGGATCGAGCTTCTCGTGGTTCGGGTGGCGGTGATGCTCCTGGGTATGGGTGATCTGCCGGCTGTGCATGTCCCGCTTGAACGCCGGGAACTGGTAGAACACATCGGAGAGCCACCACTGCCAGCCGCGCGCGCGGCACAGGGCGTAGTGCACCGCGTTGTGCCCGAACTCCTGGAGGGCGCGAAAGCGGCCTCCCACCCAGAAGGTCAACGCGAACCAGGCCAGGGGATGATCGATCAGCCGCGCGAGCAGCACCCCGATGAAGATGTCGAGCCACGTCCACACGAAGGGGAGCGGCGCGAACCACTCGTCCAGCGGCTTGTACAGTTGGTCCCGCTTACCCTCCAGACGAGGGCGGAGCCGGGAGATGCGCAGGACCCGAGCCGGGTCCGAGTAATAGACAAACACGGCCGCGCGGAACAACAGGGTCGAGCACAGCAGCGCGGAGATCAGCGTGGGCAACGACTCAGCGGGAAGCATGAATACCTCGGCGGTCGGACACGGCCTCGACGAGAGGCCACGGCAGGTCCTCGAACAGCGCAGGGATTCCAGACACCCGTGGGGAAGCACAGGCACCCAGGCGGCCATCGTCCTGATGCCCGCAGGACAGGATGCAACTGTTCCACCCCAGGGCCGTGGCGATCTCCGCGTCGTGGGTGGTGTCTCCCAGATAGACGATCCGCTCGCCTGGCAGCCCCAGCTTCTCGTGAAGGAGGCGTCCCTCCACGAGCTTGCTCGTCGCCTTCTCGTCTCCCAGCCCACACACATGGGTGAAGTACCCGCCGAGCCCCTTCGCCTCGAGGGTCTGCACCAGGGTGGGTTGGTAGGAAGCGGACAGGATGGAGGACGCGATGCCGTTCTGGCGCAAGCACTCCAGCAGTTCCATCGCGCCATCGTTCAGCGGGCAGTGCCGCACCCGCGCGTCGAAGACGGACAGGTACTCGCGAATGATGTCCCCGAAGGGAATCCGCGTCAGGTCGAACCCGAGCGAGGAATAGAACTCGGAGATCGGAAACTGGAAGCGGGCACGGTAGACATCCCGCGTGACGGCGGGGAGACCGAAACGGGCGCACACATGATTGACCCCGTTGACGGCGAGGTCCACATCATCGAGCAGTGTCCCGTTCCAGTCCCAGACGACATGTTGGATTTGACTCCAGACCTTACGCATGGGGATGGCTCACCGTCCTGCCAAAACGTGGGCGCAGCTTGTTGAAGACGACCCGGGCCGCGATCTCGGGCCGGAAGAGTTGGCTCGGCGGGACCACCAGGTTGGTGACCCCCACCTGGGTCTGAAGCGTCAGCCGATGCGAGGCGGCCAGCTCACAGAGCCCCGAGCCATACCAATGATGGAACCGCAACCCGAGGGAGCGATGCCCCTGCGTCTCCGGGAACCGCATGTCCTCCGACACGGCCATGTTCCAGGCGGGCTCGATGACATTGACCAGCAGGGACTGGATGGTGTTGGTGCCCACCCCACCCCGCTTCCAGAGGGGGATTTGCTTCCTCAGCACGTCCGCCTCCAACGAACAAAGCGTCATGCCCTGGCTGTACAGCGGGTTCATGCTGCACAACGCATCACCCATGACCAGGAGCCCATTGGGCCACACCGGCACGTCCTCGTAGTGGCGCCTCAAGCTGCCCGGAATCCCGAAGCCCGCCACGTCCGAGAGGGGCTCCGCATCCCGGATGATCTCCTGGATATCCGGGACCGGCAGCGTCCCCAGGAACCGGAGAAACTCCTCCGGCTCCGGCTTGGGGAACTCACCGAACCACCCGCCCGTGGTGACCAGCCAGCGATCGCCCTCGATGGGGCTGATCACGCCCATGGCCCGGTTGAGCGGGGGCTTGGGCAGGACGAGCAGCACCTTCCAGCGGTCGGCGAACTCGGGCCGCCGACGGTACACGCGCGAGGCATAGCCGAGCTTGGTCTCCACGAGGGTCTTCTTCACCTCGCCCAGCCCCTCCTTCGCCAGCCACTCGGCCATGCGCGAGCCTCGCCCGCTCACGTCGACCACGAGGTCCGCCGCCAACTCCCGGTCCGGAACGGACTCGTCCAGCAGCACGCCGCGAACACAGGGCGCGCCCTCCGCGTGGAACAGGAGGCCCATCGCCCGGGTCTTGGAGAGGACGGTGATCCGGGGGTTGGCCCGGATGCGCCGCCGGACGATGTTGTCGAGCAGGCTCCGGCTGCAATAGTGCGCGCTCACTCCGGTCCGGAACCGGTTCTTCCATTGGCCATAGTGGAAGCACTTGACGTCATGCCCCTGGTCCGCGATGTCGGCACCGGCCTGTTCCATCTCCTTCAGGAGGCCCGGGAAGATCTCCTCCATGACCTGCTTGCCGCGCAGCAGCAGCAGGTGGACGTGTTTTTCCTGCGGAACCCCGCGCCGGTCACTCACGTCATCGGAGAAGTCGCCCTTTTCGATGAGGGTGACCCGATCGAACTCCGACGATAGCACTTCGGCGGCCAGACAACCGCCGATACTGCCGCCGAGCACGACCGCGTGTCTGCCTTTAGATCTATCATTAGCATTATCCGACATAGGCGTTCACCGTCGCGACGATGTGCTGGAGGTCCTCGGTCGAAAGTTGCGGGTGCAGGGGAATCGTTGTCAGCGAGCGCAGCAACTCCCTGGCGTTCCTACAGTCGCGCTGGCGGTCCGCCAGGAGGGGGTAGTTGTACAAGGGCTGGTTGTCGTACTTCTTGACGTCCGAGGGGACCCCGTGTGCGTCCAGGTGCTCGACGAAACGCCGGCCGTCTCCCCGCACCACCTGCATGAGGAGCGCGTAACCGTTGATGACGCCCCCCTCCACGATGGGCAACTCACGGACGAGCGGGTTGTTGATCCGCTCGAGGAGGTACTGGCGATTGCGCGCGCGGACCTCCAGGTGCCAGTCGATCGCATCCAGCCGGGCGATCCCCACGGCCGCCTGCAACCCACCGAGCTTGTAGTTGAGACCCACCTTCTTGCCATCGAGGTTTCCGAAGCGCGTGTACGCCCGCATCCTCGCGTCCCGGGTGGCATCGTTCGTCATCACGAAGCCGCCCTCCCCGGTGGACATGAATTTTCCCTCATGGGTACTGAAACAGGCGATGTCGCCGAACTCCGCCAGCCATTTGCCGTTCAGACGCGTCACGTGGCAGTGGGCCAGGTCGAGAATCAACGAGAGTTCCAGGGCGCGAGCGATGGACCACAGCTCATCCGCCCTCGACGGGTATCCCCACATGGGGACCTCGATGATGCCTCGAGTCCGTGGCGACACGACCCGCGCCAGATCCTCCGGATCGAGCCCGAAGTTGTGCGGGCGCACATCGCAGAAGACGGGCTTGAGCCCTCGCGCCATGATGGGCAGGACCGTGCAGATGGGGCAGCTCGGTGGAACGATGATCTCATCACCCACCTCCCAGTCGATGCCCTCCAGGGCGACCGCGACCGCGGCCGAGCCGGAGGACACCGCCAGCACGTGGTTGATCCCATAGCGCTCCGAGATCTTCCGCTCGTACTGCTCCACGATCGGCGCGGTTCCGGTCAGCCCCGTCTCCAGGGCCCGCCGCAAGTACAACTCGTCGTCGGGGTGACGGTGCCGGAAGGCATCGTCGATCTGGCGGCGAGCGGACACGACTCCTGGCGCGCTCATGCCGCCTCCTGCCGGGTCAGCCTGGCCACGGCCCGCCAGACTTCCTCGTCCTCGAACACCCGTCCCAACAGCACGCGGAAGTTGGGGAACAGCTTCAGCTCCGCGATCTCGTCCTGTCCGAAGAAGCGGGCCGCGTGGACCTCGCTGTTCGCGGTGAGGTTCGTCTCCAGGGCCACGCACAGGTAGATCAAATCGATGTGGTAGTGGTGCCCCTTGGGATCGTTGATGCGCTCGCACAGCACCCGGTAGGGCGTGTGCAGCACATGCACATCGGCCTCGGCGTCGGCCAGGGGCGTGTCGAGAACACCCAGGATCCTCGCCTGTATCCCCGTTTCCTCGCTGATCTCACGAAGCACGGCATCATCTGGAGACTCCGTGCTTTCGATATGACCACCCGGGTACAGCCAGACACCGAGCTTCCGGTGGTGGATCAAAAGCACCTTGCGATCCGGATGGAGAACGAAACCAGACGCGGTCCACTGCTTGGGCAAACGAGGATCCATGGTGTTCACGCCAACCTACCCCTCTCGGTAGGCGTTGATGAGGCCTACCATGTAGTCCATATCGTCACCCGACAGCGCCGGGTGGACGGGAATGGTGGTCATGCTGTTCAACAACCGCTCGCCATTGGGGCACGGCCGGCGGTACTGCTCCACCGCCGGGAAGTCGTACAGGCAGCGGCAGCCATAGCGCTTGATGTCCGACGGAACGCCGTGATCGTCCAGGTAGTCGATGAAGCGGCGGTTGTTGGCGAAGCTCGTGCGCAGGGTGAGGAAGTAGTAGTTGTGCTTCCCGCCCTCGATCCGGGTGAACTCGCGCACGGACGGGTGCTTGAGCTGGGACAGGAACCGCTCCGCGTTCTTACGGCGCGCCTCCAGTTGCCGATCCAGGTACTTGATCCGGTTGGTACCGAGCGCGGCGGCGAGCGCGCCCAGCTTGAAGTTCAAGCCGAAGTCGCGGCCGTTGAGATTGCCGAACCGGCTGTAATCCCGGCAGCGCTTGGCCAGGTCATCGTTGTCCGTGAGGATGAACCCGCCCTCGCCGGTGGCCAGCGGCTTGCGCTCGTGGGTGCTGTAGCAGGACAGGTCTCCGTACGCGGAGAGCGAGCGTCCATGCAGCGTGGAGCCGTGCGAGTGGGCGAGGTCGAGGATGAGCGGAATGCCCGCCTTGCGCGCGGCCTTCTGGAGCTCATCCACCTGGGTCGGCATGCCCCACATGGGGATTTCAATGATGGCCCGGGTCTTCTTGGTCACCACCCGTTCCAGGTCCGCGAGGTCCACACCGAAGCCATCCGGACGGGTGTCCACGAACACCGGCTTGGCGCCCATGTCCATCACCGGGTAGACGGTGCAGAGCGGGCAGGTCGGCGTCAACACCACCTCGTCGCCCGCCTTCACGCCCGCGGCCACCAGCGCCACCGTGATGGCGGCGCCGCCGGACGAGATGGCGATGGCGTTGCGGTGCGAGAAGTAGCCACGGAGGGCCGCCTCGTAATCGGAGACCGTGTCGGACGTCCCGGACAAACCCCGGTCCAGGGCGGCGGCCAGGGTGGACTGATCGTCCTCGTGGCTCGCGCGGTACTTGTCGGAAATGACTCGCTTGGTCTGCGCGGATGTCTCAGCCACGGGCCACGCTCCTCTGCTGCTCACCCATGACACGCAGGGCCGGAGGCGCCACGATACCGGGCTGGATTTCCGTCGCGCACACCTGCTCGATCACCTGGAAGGTGGGAATCATGCTCTCGAAATCCGCCTCGAAGCGGGTGCCGGAGCGGATCGCGTTGAAGAAGCCCGTCAGCTCACCGAAGTAGCCGCTGCGGACATAACCCGAGTCCAGCGGACCCGGCTGCCAGGCATTGCGCCAGCGCTTGTCTCCGCCCACCACCTGCGAGGCGATCTCGGCATCGTGGAGCGTGATGTTCCACAGATTGTCCAAGGTGATCATGTTCGACTTGTCGCTGACCACCTTCATGTCGAACTCGAAGTAGGGGAACATGCTGCCCGTCAGGATGGACGCGGAGCGCCCGGACGAGAACGAGATGTCGATCCGCGCGAGCATGGCGTCGGAGCCGTGCTGGACGTTGGAGCGGACATCGGTCACGTGGTCCTTGCCGAACGCCGTCGTCAGATCGATCGAGTGGATCGTCTGCGCGAGCAGGAACGAGCGAAGGGTGGAGGTGAGACCCCACATGGGCGCGCGCGGCTTGCCCGCGTAGTGGTTGATCTGCACGTGCACGGGCTGGCCGAACTTCTCGCTCGACGCGATCTTGCGCAGGTGCTGGATCGGGCGGGCGAAGCGGAAGTTGAGGCCCACCGCGGTCACCACCCGCTTGCGCGCCGCCGCGTCGATCATGTCCTTGAGCTCATGGAGCGTGAAGCACGGCGGCTTCTCCACGAAGACATGGATGCCGCGCTCGATCGCCAACAGGGAGATATCCCGATGCGCCTGGGGAGGACAGGCCAGCACCAGCGCGTCCGGACCCATGCAGTCGATCATCGTCGCGACGTCCTTGAACACCTGGACGTCACGCACGTAGCTCTTCACCTCTTCCGCGCGCTCGAGAGACATATCGCAAGCGGCGACTATCTGAATATCGGGGATCTGCAACAGCGAGGGAAGGATGTTTTCCTTCGTCTGGGCCCCGATGCCAACCAATCCAACGCGTATCAAAGACGTTCCTCGTTTCTCCGCGGGTTCGACGCAGGCGAACGGCTCTGGAACACGTGCGGATAGCCGTTACCACCCTGGACTGCATTGATGGCCTGGCGGCTGAATCACCCTACCTCCCGGGTTGCTGGAGGGGGGCCTCACCAAGCGACAACAATGCTGCCACCCGGGGACGTGCTTTCGCGGCGGGCCGTGGATCTCCATACGAGACCCAACCGCCTGCCACGAGACGGTTTGTGTCAAGGAACTTGTCGCTTATCAGGCAAAAGCCCCTCTGCCCGGTATCCACTCAAACAAGAATCCCTCCGTGGTGGGATTGCGCGTTCGCGAGGAGCGGAGTGGCTGGAATTATATACTCTTCCTGAAGCGCATGGGGGCCCACGGAGGGCCAGACCGTCATATGGACCGGAACCGGAGGAGACCAACGCCTCGGCCCCGAGGACCAGCGGACGGGCGCTTGACGCCGGGCCTCCTCGTAGACCCGGCGCCGCCTCGCGAGCACCGAGTCATCGCGCCCGAAATACCTGTCATTGGGAGAGACGAAACACAGGCTTCCGTGGCGATGTTCGTCGTTGTACCAGGAGGTGAACCGGGCCATCCAGGCACACGCGCTCTCCAGGGAAGAGAAGGCCGAGGCGGGATAGTCCTTGTGTCTCTTCATGAGGCTGAACAGCGCCTCGGCATGGGGATTGTCGTTGCTGACCTGGGGACGGCTGAACGAGGGCATGATGCCCAATTGCCGCAGGGTGCCCAGCATCGTGGTACCCTTCATGGGCCGCCCATTGTCGGAGTGCAACACCAGCCCCGCCGGATTGATGCCGTTCTCCTCGCACACCGCGCGCACGAAGCGGGCGGCGTGCTCGGCGCGCTCCTCGCGATGGATCTTCCACCCCATGATGCGGCGGCTGAAGACATCCATCATCATGTAGAGATAGAGGAAGGAGCCTCGGAGCGGGCCATTCAGGTAGGTGATGTCCCAGCTCCAGACCTGGTTGGGCGCCCACACGCGCCGCTCGAGTCCCCGCCGGGCGCGGGTGCGGAGGTCCTTGGCGCACTCCGCGCGTTTGTGCGACCGGAGCAAGCGGTACATGGTGGACTCCGAGGCCAGATAGACGCCCTGATCCGCGAGCCTCGGAACGATCTGCCTGGGAGAAAGCCCCTGGAAGCCCGGCGCGTGGAGCAAGTCCAACACGAGCCCGCGCTCCTGGTCGCTGAGCCGGTTGGCGGGGCGGCGGCGCGCCTGGAGCCGTCCATCCTGGGCGCGCTCGTGTTTGCGCCACCGTTGCACGCTCCGCCCCGAGATGCCCAGCAACCGGCACGCCGAAGACAACCGCGCGCCATCCGCCATGGCCTGCGCCACGAGCCGGCACACCTGACGCCGGACGTCCGGAGCATGGAGCCGCCCCCGGCCTCCCAGCACGAGTCCTTTCGCGTTCTTCGACAGCGTCACCAGCGCCCGCGCCTCCGCGAGCGCCTGTTCCTTGCGGCTCAGCTCCCTGCCGAGCTCCTTCACCTGGCCGGTTGTCGCCGCCACACCACGAGGCCGGGCACGCCGGAAGGAGGGAGCGGCCCGGGTGTTCGCGCGCTCGGATGGCTTTGGGTACGGCTCACGCATTCGCATGAGCCTCCATTTAGTCCGGCTTTGGGAGAATCCACGGTTTGGGTGCGAAACCATCCCGCTCGGCGGCGAGGTTCACCTGGGGATCGATGAGGGGACTCCAGGGTCGCCCGTTGAGGGACACCTGGACGTCCGCGCGCACCTCGACGCCGGGAATGCCCGTGCGCTCGGCGAGCACGTGCGCGAAAGCGAGGACGAGGTCTGGCTGGGTCAGCATCCGGCCCGCCTGCTTGTCGGTGAGCAGACCCTCGGGACGCAGTTCCCACCGCGCGCCCGTGCGGGGATCCGTGGCGAAGAAGCGGACGCGTCCGTGCTTCTCGCGGATCTTCAAGTGCCAGCTGAAGCGAAAGCCCTCCTCGTTCCACAGCACATCGCCTGGATACAGCCAGTGGCGCAGCGGCAGGAGCCCTTGCACGAGGAAGTGCACGCCCAGCACGGCGAGGATCCACCGGGGGACCGGCGAGGCCACCGGGGAAGGAGTCCCCGGGGTGATTCCGCGCCACCAGCGCCGGGGCCATCCCGGCTCGAAGAAGACGAGCAGCGCCAGCACCATGAGCCAGGGAAAGATGCCCAGGGGCAGCAGCGCGCCCGACAGCACATGGAAGGCCACGAGCGCCGCATAGGCATACGGCCGGACGGGCTTGAGCAGCAGCAGCGGCGGGGCGAACGACACGATGGCGGCGCCGCCCCAGCTGCTCAACGCCGCCAGGGTGTCGATGGAGAACAGGGGCGCGAGGCGGCGAGCCCCCTCGCTCGTGGACAGCCACATGTGCATGGGCTGATGGCGCACGAGCCAATCCGGCTGCCACTTGGCGAGCCCCGAGAACAGGTACACCCCGAGGAACTGGGCGCGCAGGGTGTACAACGTCCAGGCGGGCACGGTGCCCCGGGAGGCCCCCTCGGACAGCGGCATCAGCGCCAGCAGCCCGCACAGGATGCACACCAGGTAGTAATGGTTGAGGTAGTGCGAGCGATCGAGGAGCTGCACGTAGGCGAACAGCCCTCCGAAGAGCGCCGCGCACGCCCTCGGCCACGCCCCCACCATCAGCCCCAGGGCGAGCAGGCCCAGCAGCGCGAAGAGCGCGTACATTCCCCATCCGGGCAGTGGCCGCAGCCACCCGAAACCATGAAAGGGGAAATACACCTGGGGCGCGACGTAGTAGGCGCCAATCCACCCGTGCAGGAAGTAGCGGACCACGGCCACCGTGAGCACCGCGCCCAGGAACACGCGCAGTGCGATCAGGAACGCCGCGTCCACCGGCTGGGACAACCGCTGGCGCCAGGACATCACGGCGGGCTCAGTCGGAATCGGAGTCCGAGCCCCCACCCGAGGACGGAGGCGTGCCCTCGTCCAGGCTGTCCTCGTGATAGGCGTTGAAGCGGATCGTCACCTTCGAGCCGTCGACGAACTCCATCGTCACGGTGCCATCGATGCTCTGGTCGAGCTTGAGGACGGCGGCGATGGCGCCGGAGGCGAGCGCGGGGCCCATCTGGGAGGAGATGATCTCCCACTCGCGGACCGTGTTGTAGTCCGTCTCTCCAGAGGGCGTGCAGGTGCCGGCGTCGCCGCCATCCGAGGCGCCCGCGTCCGGACTGCCCCCATCACCGCCCGAGGGAGGACACGGCGAGCCCGCGTCCGTGGGCAGCGAGAAGGAGTCCTTGAAGACGGAGATGCGGGGCATCTTGCCGCGCACCTTGAGCAACCCCTTGGAACAGCTCAGGGTCAGGGCCGTCTGCTCCGGGTTGGCGCCAGAGGGCCACAGGGTGTGGTGTTCGCTCTCGGGATCGAGCGTGCCGGTGACATCCAGGCCGCCCATGCGCCCCTCGCAGGTTCCCGTGGAGGTCGTCGCGGTGAGGCAGGAACAGCGCGAGGTGGCGACGAGCAGGAGGAGACACACGGGAAGGAGCTGGCGTACCGGACTTTTCATGGCGGAAAAGCCTATCAGATTAGACTGCCGCGCCATGTCTTCCGACGTCATCCTCCGCACGCATGGGCTCACCCGCGCCTTCCATCAGGTCAAGGCCGTGGATGGAGTGGATCTCGAATTGCGGCGTGGCGAGGTCTACGGCTTCCTGGGCCGCAATGGCGCGGGGAAGACGACCACGCTGCGCATGCTGATGGGCATCCTCCGGGCGGACCAGGGCGAAATCGAGCTGATGGGCGAGCGCGTGCGCCGCGTGGGGATCGCCCAGAAGCGGCACCTCGGCTACGTGTCGCAGGAGCAGGTCTTCTACCCGTGGATGACCGCACGGGAGCTGGGACGGTTCGTCTCCGGCTTCTTCGCCCAATGGGATGACACGGAGTTCCAACGGCTCCTCCGGGTGCTGGACGTGCCGGAGACGCGCAAGGCCGCGCAGTTGTCCGGTGGCACGCGCATGAAGCTGGGACTGGCGCTCGCGCTGGCCCACCGGCCGCCCCTGCTCATCCTCGACGAGCCCACGGCGGGGTTGGATCCCGTGGCGCGGCGCGAGTTCCTCGACATCCTCCGCGACCAGGTCCGGCGCGAGGGGCAGACCGCGCTCTTCTCCTCGCACCTCGTCGGCGAGGTGGAGGAGGTGGCGCACCGCATCGGCATCCTCCACGAGGGGCGGCTGCGCTTCCAGGGGAGCCTCGACACGCTGCGCCAATCCACCCGGCGGGTGGTGGAGGAGGCGATGGGGGCGCCCCTGCCCGCGGGCTGGACGCTCGTGCGGCGCGAGCGCCTGGAGGATGGGCGCATGGCCCGGGTTCTCTTCGCCGAGCCGGAGGCCTGGAGCACCGGAGCCTTTCCTCCGGAGACCGTGGAGCCCTTGTCGCTCGAGAACATCTTCCTCGCCTATGCGCGGAGATCGGACGAGTCATGAGCGGCGCGCTCGTGCGCAAGGAGTGGCGGGAGCACCGGGGGGCGTGGCTGCTCTTCGGTGTTCTCTTCGGCCCGGCGTTGTTCCTCTTGTCCTGGTGGCAGTCGGCGCGCCTCTCCTGGGGCAGCCCCTTCGAGGGGCTCAGGCTGCCCACCGTCGCCCTCACCACCGTGGGGGCGTTCTTCGTGGCCCACCGGCTGGTGGTGGGTGAGTACGGTCAACGCACCCAGCTCTTCCTCGAGTCCCTGCCCCTCTCCCGCGCGCGCATCCTCACCACCAAGCTCGTGTTCGGGGCCGTCGTGCTCCTGCTTCCGCTCCTCGTGCACCTGGGCGTGCTCGCGTACCAGGCGCGGAACAGCGAGGACGTTCCCCTGTCCTTCCTCCTGCTGCTCCTGCTGCGCACGGGCACCGTGGTGATGCTGGGCTGGAGCCTGCTCGCCCTGTCGGGACTGCTGGGCCGCTACCGCTTCCCGCTCTTGCTCCTGCTGCTCGTCGCGCTCTTCCTGGCGGACCACCTGAGCCAGTTCGACATCACGCGAGCCGCGCCCCTCCAGCTCCTCGGCCGCGATCTCGCCTTCGAGCGCCACCGGGTTCCCTGGCGGGCCCTTGGCATCTGTTGGGCCCTCGGCTCGGCCATGACGCTCCTGGGATTCGGGCTGGTGCTCTTCCGGGATGGCACCCTGACGGAGTTGCTGTCCCAGCGGATGAGCCACCGGGAGAAGGTCTTCATCGCGAGCATCCTCACCGGGCTGCTGTCGATGGCCGCCGCGATGGCCGAGGAGAAACAGCGCGAGCCCTTCGTCCTCAACGAGGCGGAGCGGGCAGCGGTGGGGAGTTCGACGCTCCAGGTGGCGTCCGGGGTGGGGTTTCCCCCGGAGCGGGCCCGGGCCCTGGCACAACGGCTCGCGAGGAATCTGGGCACGTTCGGGGACTACCTCGCGCTGGAGCGGATGCCCGCGGTCGCGGTCATGCCCAACACCGGGCTCGACGCGGACGTGTTCCAGCGCGCGAAGCTGGAGAAGAAGGATGGAGTCGTCATCCGGGCCCATCTCGCGGCGCCGGACTTCGACGAGGACGCCTTCGAGGCCTTCCTCTTCCGGGAGGTGCTCATCGAACTCAGCGACGGCATCGTCCAGCGGGAGCGGCGCCAGTGGCTGCTGGATGGGTTCACCACGTGGTGGGTGAACCGGAGCGAGCCGGGACGGCTGTCCCGGGGGGCCGCCGTGGGCTCCCGGGAGGACGTCGAGGAGCGGGAGTGGTTGAGCACCCGGGAGCGCCTGGGCCCTTGCGTGGCGGGAGTCGTGGCGGCCCGGGGCATCCAGGTGCTGAGAGATCGGCTCGGAGACGCGGCCTTTCAATCCCTGATGCGGCGCACCCTGGCGTTCTCCCCCAGCACGGGATTCCTGGGGCTCTGGCGGGAGCCGCGCCTGGACTCGCTGCTGCGCGAACTGGGAGAGAGCTCCGAGGAAGAGGTGGGCCGGCTCTGGCGTGACGCGCTGCGGGCGGACCGCGCGGCGCACCCGGAGGTGCTCGCGTCGCTGGCCATGCTCCACCCCACCCTCTCCCTGGTGGCGGAGTCTCCGGAGACCTTTCGTCTGGAGCACGGCCTCTCTGGAGGAAAAGGTCCGGACGCGCCCACCCGCTACGCGCTCCTCTACGCCAAGCTGGAGCCCTTCGAGAACGAGGTGGAACCGCACGCGTTCTCCCGGCAGGACGCGCGGGTCTCTCCCGAGGGAGCCCGGCTCCCCCTGGGCCTCTCTCGCGGAGACCGGTGGCTCTTCGTGATGCAGGTGGAATCCGCGGCGCTGCGCTGCCCCGTGCGTCTGCTCACGCGGCGCGGGGAGGTCCGATGATCCGCCCCTTGTTGGCCAAGGAGCTGCGGGACCAACGGCCCTTCCGCTGGCTCGCGCTGTTCTTCCTCGGGTGCGACGTGCTCGCGACCCTGTGGACCGAGCCCCTGGGATTCTCGCCCTACGCGGCGACCTTCATGAGCCGCTTCAAGGCCGACGGGGATCTGTCCCTCATGACGTTCCTCCTCGCCTTCGCCCTGGGCAATGGACTGCTGGTGCGCGAACAGGATGACCGCACCCTGGAGTTCCTGGACGCCCTGCCCACCTCTCGCTGGACGCTCTTCTGGGTGAAGCTGCTCGTCGCGCTCGGCACCGTGCTGGTGTACCCGCTCGGGATGACCGGGTGGACCCTGTTCGAACAGGCGCTCGCCCACCCCTCGCTCGATCCGGGATGGCACCTGGGGGCACTGGGAGGCGTCTCCATTCTGCGCGTGGCCCAGGCGCTCTCCATCCTCGCCCTGTCCCTGGCCCTGGCGCCCTTGAGGCGGCTGAGCTGGACGGTGCTCGCCCTGCTGATGCTGGGTCAGTCGGTGCTGGAGGATCGGTGGCCCTGGCTCTCCGTGCTCAACCCCTTGCGCCTCGCGGTTCCGCGCTTCGAGGGCGAGCAGTGGCTCTGGCCCATGAAGGCCCTGGGCCTCCAGCTCGCCCTGGCCAGCGGGCTGTTGGCGCTGGCGCTGGCGCAGTTCCTCGGCGTCGGGGAACGGCTCGCCGCGTCGGCCCAGCGGCGGCTCCAGGGCCCGTGGCTGGGCGGGCTGGTCACCCTCACCACCGTGGGCCTGTTCATCGCGCTCCTGATGCGATGGGACCCGGGGACGGAGGACGGTGGAGCGGAAACGCCCGAGGTGAGTTTCCCCGAGATGGCGCCCGCGCGGGCGGACACGCGGCACTATCGGTTCACCTATCCCTCCAGCCTGAGCAAGCGCGCCGGGCCGCTGCTGGATCAAGCGGACTCCGTCTTCGAGACCGTTCGGGCCTTCATGGGCGTGGAGGCGGGAGAGCCCGTGCGGGCGGACCTGGGAGGCAGCCAGCGGCACACGGCGGGCACCGCGTTCTGGAACACGCTGCGCATGCAACTCGCCCACCTCTCCCTCCCCGAGGAGGCCCGCGCGGTGCTCGGGCATGAGACGACGCACGTGCTCGCCCAGCGCATCGTGGGTCCGGAGGGGGCGACCCGGCTGGGCTCCCTCCGGATGTTCAACGAAGGACTGGCCAGTTACGTGGAGTACCGCTTCTTCCAACCGCCCGACGCGAAGAAGGAGGATCGGGTGATCGCCGCCGCGGTGCGGGCCCGCCGGGAGGTGAAGCTCGAGGAGTTGCTGGAGCCGGACACGCTCGCCGCGCAGCGGGACGCGAACCTCGTGTACCCCCTGGGCCGCGTCTTCTTCGAGGCCCTGGTGGCGAGGCACGGCGAGGGCGCGCCCGCGCGCGTGCTCACGGCACTCGGGAGGAAGGACGCGCCGGAAGACCTGGAGGGCGCCCTGGCCTGGCAGGATGCGTTCCAGAGCGCGGGCATCGATCTGTCCCAGGTGTTCGACGACTTCTTCGCCCGGTTGGACGGCCTGGTGGCGCACCACCGCGAGTGGCTGGACGCCCTGCCCCGCCCGCGCGGCGCGGTGGAGCGGGAGGACGGACAGGTGGGCCTCCGGGCGATCCTGGACGGCGAGGTTCCCGAGGGCTGGTCCGTGGTCTGCCGATTCCGGACGGACGAGGCGGCCGATGCGCTCGAGTACGAAGGCCCGTTCCCCATCGAGGAGCCCCACTGGCGCGACACCTCGGCGCTGTCGGCCGGAGTGCTCTGGTACCAGCTCGGGCTGATGTCTCCCGATGGACTGACGCTCTACGAGCCCTGGACGCGAATCCGGGTGGAGTAGCGCCGACGGCGTCTGGCACGGAACGGGGTTGGTGCTAGGCTCACTCCGTCTTGACGCACCCCTTCCTGCCGCTCGTCCTCGTCCTGTGGGCCACCGCCTCCGCCGCCACGGAGCGCCCGACCCGCGCCGATCTCCAGAGAACCCTGGCGCTGCACGAGCGCTCGGTGGTGAAGGTGAAGGGAGCGCGCGGCACGGGCCCGGGCATCATCGTGGGCACCGAGGGCCAGGTGCTCACCGCCGTGGGCCATGTGAACCTGGAGGGCGCCCACGTGGAGTACGAGCGCCAGGTGTTGCCCGCCACGGTGCTGCTCGCGGATGCGTCCTTGAAGGTGGCCGTCGTGGCCGCGCCCGCGGGAAACTACCCCGCCGTGCCAGTCCAGGTGGCGGCCGGAAGTCCCGTCGGCCAGTGGCTCATCGGCGTGGTGCGGGGCCCGGGCCGCAAGCAGACGCCCATGTCGGCCCAGGCCCGAGGGGCCCCCGCTCCCTTCATCGACGTGGACCTGATCCTCCCTCCGGGCAGCCCCCTCTTCGACACGCGCGGCCGGCTGGTGGCGGTGGCCGTGCAGCGGCACGGGCGCGGCTGCCGGGCGCTGCCCCTGGAAGTGGTGAAGCAGCGGCTCGCGCCTCGTGTGGCCTCGCCATGAGCGCCGCCGTGGCCACGCCCTGGCGGCCCACCGCCGTGCAGGAAGTGCTGGGCCTGTGGGGGCTCGGCTTCCTGGGCATCATCGTGTCCTTCCTGCTCTTCGGAGGCACCGGCATCCCCAAGCTGGTGGCCACGGTGGGCTTCCTCTACCTGCCCCTCATCCCCATGCGCTGGAGGGGCGAGGACTACCGCGACTACGGGCTCGGCCTGCGGACCTGGCGCCGGGATCTGCGCTACTTCCTGGGCGTGAGCGCGGTGGTGCTGCCCCTGTTCTTCGGCCTCTTCGCGCTGTGGACGGAGGTGCTCCCCCTGCTGCCCGGGGAGCTGGCGCGGCTGCTCGCGCCCTTCCGGGGCGTGGCGCACTTCACCCCCCGGCTGCCCCCGCGCTTCGGCGAGTGGGTGGTGGATCAGCTCTTCGTCGTGGCCCTGCCGGAGGAGTTCTTCTACCGCGGCTACATGCAGGCGCGGCTGCGCGACGCCTGGCCCCAGGGCCGGCGCGTGTTCGGCGCGCGGCTGGGGCCCGCCTTCTGGCTGACGGCGGTGCTCTTCGCGCTGGGCCACCTGGCCATCTTCCAGGTGTGGCGGCTGTCGGTCTTCTTTCCCGCCCTGCTCTTCGGGTGGATGCGCGAGCGCACGGGCAGCGTGGTGGGCGCCGCCCTGTTCCACGCCGCCGCCAACCTCTTCATGCGCTTCCTCGAGGTGTCCTTCTTCGGCGGGTGAGGCTCAGGGCGTCAGCTGCCGCATGCGCAGCTCCGCGTCCACCGTGAGCGTGACGCCCTCGGCCAGTTCCACCCAGCCCCCCGGGCGTTGCAGGTGCGTGGCCACCACCACCGTGTGCCGGCGCCGGTGGGCCTTCACCCCGGGCTGGATGTCCGGCGTGTCGGGGGTGATGTCACACACCTCGCACCGCTCGGTCCCTTCCAACCGCGTGTAGTACAGCGGCTGGGCGCCCAGGCGCGTGGCCACGAGCAGCGAGCCATTGGTGGCCAGGAGATTCACCGTGGAGGTGCGCACGGCGCCCGTCCGGGCCGAGGCGAGGGCCAGGGCCCGGGCCGTGTCCGCGAGCACCTGTCCCGCCACCCGCGGGGACAGCCGGGGATCATCCGCGTGGCCCGTGTCCCACAGGCGCTTGAGGAAATGGGCGAAGGCGACTTCACTGTCCGTCTCACCGCGGATCTGCCGCTTGAGGAAGTCGGGCACCTCGGCGAGCAGTCCGGCGCGAATCTCCGCGAAGTCCTCCAGGCTGCCCACGTGGGCGAACAACCAGCGCCGCGAGCGGAACGGCTGGGTGTTCTCCTCCAGCGACAGGCCCACGGGCAGGCGCCGCCCATGCACGAGCAGGGCCTCCGTCTCATGACGCGGTGCGAGCAACTCCAGGTGTGGGTCCGCGTCCCGAGGGAAGCGCTCGAGCAGGACGTCATCCTGGGAGTAGGCGCCAATTCCCACGGCGTTGCACCGGCCGTCCCCGGTCCGCAGGGACACCTGTCCTTCCAGCCGATGCAGCTCACAGCGCATCAAATTCGGGTCGGACGTCAGGACGGCCAGCGCCACGGACATGAGGGAAACCTCCAGGTCCACCACGGGTTCCCTCCTCAGATAATGATGCGCCTCCTCCCCCTCAACCCGGCCCACATGCCCACTACAGAAGGCCAACCCCTTGAAACGACTGGGGTTTAACCATACGGAACGTTTGACAGTCTCACTGCGAGGTGGCTAACATCCGGGCGCTTTTGCGAGGGCCGGAGGTTCGGCGTCCTCCCTGGCTACAGTGGAGACGGAATGTCGGAAGAGATCGCGATCGGCATCGACCTGGGAACCTCCACCTCGTGTGTGTCCGTGGTGCAGGACGGTCAGCCGCTCGTCATCCCCAACGAGTGGGACGAGACGACACACGCATCGTGCGTGTCGTTCCTGGAGGATGGCTCGGTGCTGGTGGGCAACGCCGCCAAGCGCAACATCATCACCAACGCCGAATCGACGGTGTACTCGGCCAAGCGGCTCATCGGGCGCTACTTCTTCTCCGACGAGGTGAAGAAGGCCCAGGCGGTGATGCCGTACCAGATCGTCGAGGGCGAGAACAACGCGGTGCGTATCGCCGTGCGAGGGGAGACGTACTCCCTGCCGGACATCTCCGCGCTGGTGCTCAAGGAGATGAAGGCCATCGCGGAGACGTACCTGGATCGCCCCGTGAAGAAGGCCGTCATCACCGTGCCCGCCTACTTCAACGACAACCAGCGCCAGGCGACCAAGGACGCGGGCCGCATCGCGGGGCTGGAGGTGTTGCGCATCCTCAACGAGCCCACCGCGGCGGCGCTCGCGTACGGCTTCGGCCGGGACGTGAGCCAGCGCGTGGTGGTGTACGACCTGGGCGGTGGCACCTTCGACGTCTCCATCCTGGAGATCGGCAAGGACGTCTTCGAGGTGCTGTCCACCGCGGGTGACACGTACCTGGGCGGCGACGACTTCGACGATCGCATCATGACGTGGCTGGCGGACGACTTCCTCAAGCGCACGCGCCTGGACCTGCGGCAGAACAAGTACTGCCTGCAGATGCTCAAGGACGCGGCCGAGCGGGCGAAGATCGACGTGGGCAGCACCGGCGTGGCGGACGTGCTGTGCGAGGGCATCTGCCAGGACGCCCAGGGCAAGGTGCTGGACCTGGAGGCGCGGCTGACCCAGGACCAGTTCAACCGGATGGTGATGGACCTGGTGCAGCGCACCTTCAAGGTGTGCGACGAGGCCCTGCAGTCCGCGCGCATGACGGCGGCGGACATCGACGCGGTCATCCTGGTGGGCGGCCCCACGCGCCTGCCCATCATCCGCAACTCCGTGCGCCACTACTTCCAGAAGGAGCCCAAGGAGGGCATCAACCCGGATCAGGTGGTGGCCATGGGCGCGGCGCTCCAGGCCAACGCCCTCATGGACTCGGCCACCGAGACCTTCCTCGTCGACGTGACGCCCCTGTCGCTGCGCATCGGCACCGTGGGCGGCTACACCGAGAAGATCATCGACAAGAACACCCCGGTGCCCATCGATCGCTCGAAGAGCTTCACCACCAGCCGGGACGGGCAGGAGAAGGTGAAGATCCGCGTCTACCAGGGCGAGAGCAACCGCGCGGACGAGTGCGAGATGCTCGGCGAGTTCGAGTTCTCGGGCTTCCGCGTGGGCTACCGGGGCGAGGTGAAGATCGACGTGACGTTCGAGATCAACACCGACGGCATGGTGAACGTCTCGGCGGAAGATCCCGAGACGGGACAGAAGACGTCCACCACGCTCACCATGTCCTCGGGCCTGTCGGAGGAGGACATCCAGCGCTCCATCCAGGCCAACCAGCAGCTCCAACTCGCGGGCCATGGGGAAGACCTGCCCGCGGCCGCCCCGCGCCGGGGCAGATAAGTCCGCACCATGTCCCAGCCTCCCCAGAACGGCGGCGGCAAGCCCGCCACGCCTCCGCCCCCTCCGGCCGAGGCCACCCAGTCCACGCCCCCGGCCTCGCCGGGGGTCGCGGCGCCCCTGCCCAGCGCCTCGCGCCCCACGGCGAAGATTCCCTCCGTCGCGCCCAGCGCCTCGCGTCCCACGGCGAAGATTCCCTCCGTCGCGCCCAGCGTCTCGCGTCCCACGGCGAAGATTCCCTCCGTCGCGCCCGCCGTGCCCTCGATGCCGTCGATTCCCGCGGTCCGGCCCCCCGGGACCGCCGAGGGGTCGCGGCCCACCGTCAGCGCGATTCCGAGCGTCGCGCCCGCGCGCGCCTCCATCCCGGGCATGTCCCCCGTGGTGCCCCCCACCGCGCCCGCCCGTCCGTCCTCGGGGGTGGGCCTCGCGCGTCCCCCGCCTCCGCCTCCCGCGGCGCTCCAGCCGCCACCCCCGCCGATGCCCGCCATCGCGCCGCTCGTGCCCGCGGTGGCCCCGGTGGCGCCTCGCGTGCCCCCCGCCGCGCCTCCGCTTGGCCCCGGGGCGCGTCCCACCCTGGAGGCACCCGCGGTTCCGCCTCCGCCGCCCACGGCGAACAAGTCCGAGCTCGATCCGGCCCAGCAGGCCTCCCTCACCGAGCGCTGCGCCCGGCTCGACCAGATGGACTACTTCGAGATCCTCATGGTGGAGCGCTCCGTGGCGCCCGGGGACATCAAGAAGGCCTTCTACCGGGAGAGCCGCGCCTACCACCCGGACCGCTTCTTCCACCTGTCCGACAAGGAGCTCAAGGAGCGCGTCAACGAGCTCTACAAGCGCGTCACCGAGGCCTACTACGTGCTGCGCGACGACGCGAAGCGCCGCCAGTACACGGCGGACATCTCCGGCCCGGAGCGCGCCCAGAAGCTGCGCTTCACCGAGTCCTCCGAGGCCGAGACGCGCGCCGCCTCCAAGCGCCAGGTGGAGGAGCAGATCGGCACCCACCCCAAGGGGCGCCAGTTCTACCAGACGGGCGCGGCGGACGCGGACGCGGGACGCTGGGCCTCGGCCGAGCGCAACCTGAAGATGGCCCTCACCTATGAGCCCGCCAACAGCCGCTACAAGGACAAGCTCGCCGAGGTGCAGAAGGTGCTCCTGGAGGAGTCGCGCAAGCAGGGCGACTCCTTCAAGATTCGCTGAGGGGCGCCTGGCCGCCGGGGGACATTCCGCGTGACGATCGATCTCATCATCCTGGGCCTGGTGCTGCTCTTCGCGGTGGTGGGCGCCATGACCGGGGCGGCCCGGCAGATCGCCCACATGGTCGCGCTCGCCGTGGCCTGGTTCGTCTCGCGCCGGCTGGGTCCCATCCTGGGGCCCCGCATGGCGGAGGCGCTCGGGGGCACGCCCCTGCTCATCGGCACGCTCGCCGCCTCGCTGCTGCTCTTCCTCGTGCTCCTGGTGGCGGTGCGCTACGTGCTCACCGTGCTGCTGCGGCGGCTGCTCGGCGCGAGGGATTCCGACCGGCAGGGCGTGGACGGAGTCCTGGGCTTCGTGCTCGGGGGACTGAAGGTGGGCATCATCGCCTACGTGGCGCTCAGCGCGCTCGTGTTCGTGGAGAAGAACGTGGTGGTGGCGGGCAAGAAGCTCGGCCTGTCCCCCAAGGACTCCGTCTCCTTCGAGCTGGCGCGGCGCTACAACGCCTTCGAGCTGACGCAGTTCGCCGCGGTGCGCGACATGGTCGCGGTGACCCGGGTGATGACCCACCCGGAGCAGGCCCGCGACCTGGCGGAGGATCCGGCCTACAAGGCGCTCAAGCAGGATCCCCGCTACCAGCGGGCCCTATCGGACAAGCGCCTGCGCGCCGCGATCGAGCGGGGAGACACCCAGGAAGTCCTGCGCAGCAACCTCGTGATGCAGCTGCTCCAGGACCCCGAGTTCGTCGCCCGGCTCGGGGCCGTGGCCCACGCCGCCGACTCGGACGACGGCCCCCCGCGCAAGCTCAAGCCCCGAGCCCAGCCCCCGCCTCGAGACCCACCAGCCGACTCCGAACGAAGTCCTGATCCACGGTGATCCGGCGGAGGCGGCTCTCCGGCGCCTCGAACATCACGTCCGCCATCACGTGCTCGATGATGGAGCGCAGGCCCCGCGCCCCCAGGCCCTTGTCCACGGAGAAGCGCACCACCTCGCGCAGGGCGTCCTCGGTCAGCTCCAGCTCGATTCCATCCAGCCCCAACAGCTCGCCGTACTCCCTCACGATGGAGTCGGGGGGCTCGGTGAGCACGCGCAGCAGCTCCGGCTCTCCCAGCAAGTCCAACTGCACCACCACCGGGAGCCGGCCCAGGAACTCGGAGAGCATGCCGAAGTCCACCAGCTGCTTGGTGGTGATGCGCCGGCGCAGGCGCTGGGTCTCCGCGGAACCAAAGCCCATGACCCGGGCCTCGGACAGGTGCCCATGGTCCTGCAGGTCCGAGAACGTCCCCGCGCAGATGAACAGGATGTCCCGGGTGTCGATGGACACGGTGTCGCCCCGGTTGAACGACTGGGTGACATTCATGGGGACGAAGACCTCCCGGCCCTCCAGCAGCTTGAGCAGGGCCTGCTGCACGCCCTCGCCCCCGATGTCCCGGCTGCCCGCGCCATTGCGCGCCCCCTGCGAGCGCCGGGCGATCTTGTCCACCTCGTCGATGAAGATGATGCCCCGCTGGGTGTCCTCGATCGAGTGGTTGGACTTGAAGAGCAGGTCCGCCACCATGACTTCCACGTCCTTGCCGTAATAGCCGGCCTCCGTGTACTCGGTGGCGTCCACGGTGGTGAACGGCACGGAGAGAATCTCCGCCAGGTTCCGGGCGATGTGCGTCTTGCCGCTGCCCGTGGGCCCGATGAGCAGGATGTTGGACTTCTTGATGAGCGACGTGCGCCGCATCCGCCGTGCCTGGATGCGCTTGAGGTGGTTGTGGGCGGCGATGGCCACGGCGCGCTTGGCCGCCTCCTGCCCGATGACGAACCGGTCCAACCGCTCGTAGATCTCCCTCGGAGTCAGTATTGGTGAGTCCCTGCGTGCGGACGACTCCATGTATCCTCTCCTTGGCTCCGGACTGACGGCATCATTCCCCCCCAAGAGTAGGAATCCACTGGTCAACGGCCCATCTGTTCCTGGGCAAGCAGGCACGGGGGAAAGCTCGGTCGGCTGCTGCTCAACCAAGGGTTGAACCCTGGGTGGATTCTCGATACTTCCCGCGCCGTCCACTGTTGGACAACACCACCCCAGACCGGGAGATCAGGAACGCCGATGCCTTCGCACACTCCTCAGCACCGATGGACCCTCGCCGACGCCCAGGACACCTACGGCATCCGCAACTGGGGCTCGCCCTACTTCGGCGTCAATGACAAGGGTCATGTGTGCGTCCATCCCGACGGGCCCACCGCCCCCAGCATGGACCTGAAGGAGTTGGTGGACGAGGTGCGGCGCCGGGGCATCGGCCTGCCGCTGCTGCTGCGCTTCACGGACGTGCTGCGCCACCGCGTGGTGCACCTGAACCAAGCGTTCCGCAAGGCCATCTCCGAGCACAACTACAAGGGCGTCTACCAGGGCGTCTACCCCATCAAGGTGAACCAGCACCGGTACGTGGCGGAGACCATCGTCGAGACCGGCAAGCAGTTCGCCTACGGCCTGGAGGCCGGCAGCAAGCCGGAGCTGCTCGCGGTGATGGCGCTGCAGGATCAGGAAGACGCGCTCGTCATCTGCAACGGCTACAAGGACGAGGAGTACGTGGAGACGGCGCTGCGCTACTCGCGCCTGGGCCGCAAGGTCATCCTGGTGGTGGAGAAGCCCAGCGAGCTGCCGCTCATCGCCGAGGTGGCGCGCAAGACGGGCATCTCCCCGCGCATCGGCATGCGCGTGAAGCTGTCGAGCCGCGGCGCCGGCCGCTGGGAGGCCTCGGGTGGAGACCGCTCCAAGTTCGGCCTGTCCTCCTCGGAGCTGATGGCCGCGCTGGGATTTCTGCGCGAGTCGGGGCTGCTGCCCTGTTTCGAGCTGCTGCACTTCCACCTGGGCAGCCAGATCTCCAACATCCGCAACGTGAAGAACGCGCTGCGCGAGGTGGGCCGCTTCTTCGTGGAGGTGGCGCGCCTGGGGGCGCCGCTCAAGTACCTGGACGTGGGCGGCGGCCTGGGCGTGGACTACGACGGCTCGCAGACCAACTTCACCTCCTCCATGAACTACACGACGGAGGAGTACGCCAACGACGTGGTGTTCGCGGTGATGGAGGCGTGTGACTCCGCGGGCGTGGCGCACCCCATCCTGGTGTCCGAGTCGGGCCGGGCCGTGGTGGCGCACCACGCGGTGCTGATCGTCGACGTGCTGGGCACCAGCGAGTTCGACCCGGCACAGGTTCCGGACAAGGTGGACGACAAGGCACCCAACGTGGTGCGCAACCTCTGGTCCGCCTTCCGCGACGTGACGAACAAGAACCTGCTGGAGACCTACCACGACGCCCAGGAGTACAAGGAAGAGAGCCTGACGCTCTTCTCCCTGGGACACCTGTCGCTCGAGCAGCGGGTGATGGCGGAGAACATCTTCTGGGCGCTCTGCCACAAGATCATGCGCACCGCGCGCGAGGCGGGGGAAATCCCCGAGGAACTCGAGGCGCTGGAGAAGCAGCTGTCGGACACCTACTTCTGCAACTTCTCGGTGTTCCAGTCGCTGCCGGACTCGTGGGCGATTGATCAGCTCTTCCCCATCATGCCCATCCACCGGCTCAACGAGAAGCCCACGCGCCAGGCGGTGCTGGCGGACATCACGTGCGACTCGGACGGGAAGATCGATCACTTCATCGACAAGCGCGAGGTGAAGGACGCGCTCGAGCTGCACTCGCTCAACAACGACGACTACTACCTGGGCATCTTCCTGGTGGGCGCCTACCAGGAGATCCTGGGCGACTTGCACAACCTCTTCGGTGACACGCACGCGGTGCAGGTGTCGCTGGCGCCCAACGGCGGCTACCTGATCGATCACGTGGTGGAGGGCGACACGGTGACCGAGGTGCTCAACTACGTGAGCTACAACAAGGACGACCTCGTGGCGAAGCTGCGCAAGTCCACGGAGGTGGCGCTGCGCAATGGCCGCCTGACGCTGGACGAGTCGCGCCAGCTCCTGCGCATGTACGAGGAAGGCCTGTCGGGCTACACGTACCTGGAGCGCGAGGTGGACGCTTCCTTCGTGTCCAACAATGGCCAGCTCAAGCTGGTGGCGCAGGAGACAAGAGCCCTCACGCCGCCCCCTGTCGGCACGGGTACCTGAGCCAGTCAGACAGTCGTCCTGAAAAGAGCCCCGGGCACCGAGAGGTGTTCCGGGGCTCTTGCCTTTCAGGCGGTCGACGGCCGCGGTCAAAGACCGTGCCATCTTGGTAGACTGCTCCGACAACTCATCAGCGCAGGAGCCTCACCATTCAACAACTTGACTCGCACTGGCCCCACATTCAGCGCCCTACGTGGCTTCTGCTCGTCGTCGTGGCGACCCTACCTCTCTGCCTTTCCTGCTCCACATCCACCCATGCGTCGCGCAGGAGTCTGTCCACAGGGCTCCGTCCGTCGAGCCCTGCGCCTAATCAGCCCTCCTGGAGAGGATTGCATACCGAAAGTCACTCTCAATTCAACCAATCCTGCGGTGTGGCATGCGCCTCCCCTATTAATGCCAGCACTGGGGAACTTCTCGCGCCAGGGGCTTCACGCAATGCCCCCGTGCTTGTTGAAAAGATCATCCAGGCGGTAGAGAGCACTCGGGGGCTCATTGCCTTCCAGAGCATCCTTAGCGACGCAGAATTGAAATACGTCGAAACCGTTTTCGGAGAGTGCGTCGCCCAGGCTCATGCGGACGTCAACGAAGCGTACCAACGACGAGAGGGTGGCTACAAATTCAAGAATGAAAAGTTCCCGAACGATGACGAATGCGACCGAGTGGTAGGTGCCAACAAAAAAGGAACTCCGATCACACTCGCACAGGAGTTAGGAAACCTGAAACACGCAGCAGCCTTCGCGTGTATCAAAGCTCGTCTCTCGGAGAGTTTCCGCGACAGCATCTCCATTGAGCCACGCTATAAGGGTGACCCCAAGGCCAATGGCACCGTCCTCACGAACAACAAAGCCGAGTCACTCAGACCCGACGCCGTCGTGCATGCCAGTCGGAACGCGACTGACGTACAGTGCGCCTATGAGTTCAAGTTTCCTTGCTATGAAAGACACCGTCTTGATCCAATGCGTTCTCCAGGAGTGGCGGCTCAACTGAACAGCTATCGGCACCTTTCCAAGAGTTGCCGGGTAACACTCGTAACACCGTCTGGACTCGAACCGTATCGGGAACAATGATGATGGGTGGCTACCCACGCCTCCGGCTTCGCGGCGTTCCCGATGATCGGATACTCCGCATGGAAGGACCCCTTCTCCCACAGCGACAGGTGATCGCGCGCGAGGTATTCCGCGTTGCCTTCTATATGCCGCATGACCATCCCACGCTCGCATCCGGCGTGAGCCATGCACTCGACATTTACATGCATGCCGTTGGCCAGGGCCCCAAGACAATCAACTCCGTTCACTACAACCATCACGAGGGTTCCCAGTTGACAACAGAGACCTGGCGCCTCGCACGGGGTCTATTGGAGAATACCGAGCACTGGTCATTTCCCGAGGACTACGACAACAGCGAGCAGGCTCAGATCGAGAAAAGAGGCTTTGAGCGAGGTCTTCTCCTCACTGGGGGCAGCAGTGACCGAAATGGATATGAGTTCGAGTACAGGGCTCGCATTCCATGGCGGCCCGCTCCCGATGAAATGATCGTGAGCCTGCTCACGGCGACCCTTCCCTTCGAATATCTCGAAGAGCATGGACCCGCGCGTGTGCGCCAGTTGGCCCTCGACATGGCTTCCAAGTTGCTCTTCGCTTCGGGGCATGCGGGTCTGGCCATTCACGTCTACCGGAATCTTCGTCTCACGGACAATGACTATCGCGCCGAAGTCTTGCGCTACCCGGGTATCGACCTCCGTGCGGCCTGGCACCATGAAAAATGGATGGGCCTCCAGGTGGATGGTGTCCACTGGCTCAATTTCCTCGGACCGCCCCTGCTCACGCAACTCGGTGGTGCGAATACCCTCCGCTCCCGGCTGCACTCAGCCGAGACAACCCTGCGAGAAATCACGGAGGAGCGCATCATGGTCTCTCTTGGAGAGAAACCAGAGACAGGAGACCTGCTCAAGGGGGATACACTTCCCGCATACCGAGAGTTCGCCCGAGTCATGGAGCCCTGGTTCGAACCCATCTTCCTGAAGCAGACGCTGGCGTCCGAGGATGAGCCCCGGTACACCGCGCTTCGCTTCACCGAGAACGAGGCACGGCGTTGGTGGAGTCGATTCCTCGACTGAGCCAGCGGCCATCACCCCTGGTAGGCGAAGACACCAGGGGTGGCGGTCACACGGCTATCGGATGCTCCAGCTCACGGTCCCATTACAGGAAGAGCCCGTGAAGCATCCCGCGCGGATTTCATAGGTGCCCCCATACCCCGGGGGAACGGTGTAGAAGAAATGCGCGCCGCCACGGCCACCGCAGGCGGTGTCATTGAACGCCACCCGTAAGGCGTAGAGGCCAGTGCCATTGTGGAGGGCCAATGCGGTGTTCCCGGAGAAGGCGGAACCGGCCACACCGCAAGAGCCCACGGTGAGGGTCTGGCCCCCCTGCAACTGCACGGTCCGGTTGACCGTGCTCGAGGAGTACGTGCTGTAGGAATAGGAGTTGCCGCTCGGCGCCGGAGGGCTGGTGATGTTCCAGGCCACGGTGCCACTGCAACTCTCGTTCGCATTGCAGCCCGCGCGCAGCACGTAGTGGCCTCCCGCGCCCGCCGGCACGGTGTACGCGAGATATGAGCCCGTACACACGCCGTTGTGGGCGGACACCACCTTGTTCCAGAGCGGATCGTAGAGGTTCAGCACGCTCTTGCCCGTGACGGACGAGCCAGGCACCCCGCAGGTGCCCAGGACGATGGACTGCCCCGCCGCCAGGGTGATGGTCCGATCGATGGAATTGGCGACCCCGTAAGCGGTCTTGGTCGCGCTGTAGGAGAAGGCGCCCCCGGTGGAAGGCTGCGGAGGGCTGTCGGCGAAGGTCCAGACCACGGTGCCACTGCAACTCCCCTCCGAGTAGCAGCCCGCGCGCACCTGGTAGTCACCACCGCCACCCGCGGGGACGGTATACGTGAGTCTCGACCCCATGCCACACTCGTCGTTGTTGAAGCTCACCTGCACCCCCGCTGGGTTGTACAGGCGCAGGTAGGTGTCACCCTTGTAGGAGGCACCATCCACGCCGCAGGTGCCCAGGGTCACGGTCTGCCCCGCGGCCAGGGTGAGGGTGTGGTCGACCGTGTACCGGGTCGCATTCGAGGTGACGCCCGCGCTGTAATCAAATTGGGTCTCCAGCGCGGCTCGAACCGTCCCCTCCCGAACCCCGGCGTCGTGGGGTGGGACCTCGCCTGAACCACAGGCCCCCGTAACCACGGTGAGAACGGACAGCATTCCAATCCAACATGTCTTCATGATGATGACTCCCCCTTGGGCCCATCGGCCGCGAATAGTTTACCAGGAATCATCGAACACGTGCTCATAGGAGGCAGAAGCGGCGAAGCCAACGGCCCATGTTTTTTCTGTCGAAGATCGAGGTCAGACCAATCGTTTCCTCGGGCAAGTAAGGCGCGAGGAGACGGGCGAGAGCCCTGTATTGGGGGACGTCAAGACCCTCGCGGGTATCCATGGGATTGGGCCACTCCTCCAGGGTGAGGAGCAGACGCTCTCCCTCCAGGGGTTGGAAGGAGACCTCGGGGAAAGGAAGTTCGCGGCGCAGCGCCTCGATGCCTCCGAGTTGCCCGAGAAGGGGCTGCCCGAGGAATGTAAGCCAATAGGCACCTCGCGCGCCGGTGCCAATACACCGACTGGTTCCGTTGATGTCGTAGAGGTCCAACCCCCAGTAACGTTCGATGAGGGGAAGTAACTTCTCGCGCTGCGCATACCAACGCACGTCGGGAGAAACGAAGGCTAGACTGACGTAACCGGAGCTGAACGGGAGATCACGAGACAGTTCGATGGCCAGGGCTCGAACCTTTTCCGGGCCGTGCTCCAAGAGGTATTCCGTGGGCAGCGAGAAAGCAATGGCACTGGCTGCTTTCTCGTCATGGAAACGCAGGGGGTCGAGTTGGTAGCCAGCATATTCGAAGTTGTAGCCACCCACCTCCTGCTCGAATTGCCACAAACTGACGTGACAGGCCTGTCCCCAGGGCCTCTCCAGGATTCTCCAATGGATATGCGCCCAGCCTTGTTCATCCAGCGGCCGCAACTCACTCTCCGGGTCTATATACCAGCCTGGAACTCCCGACGGGATGGCACGCAGATAGGTCTGGAGCGAGTTCCAAACCGCCTGATTGATCTCCGTATGCTTGCGCCGGATGAAGAAACACAGGACTAGACCATCGAGGACTTTGGGTCTTCCATTGTCCTCCCTCACTCGAATAACAGGATAGCGGACACTCATCGAAAAATCCCCCGCGGGGACATCAGCACAGCTTCTCCACCCAGCGCTTCCTTATAGACTATCTTTTGATTTGAACCAGAATAGGCGCTCTTGTCGCCGTAATTCGTCCATATAGGCTCTCGACCTTCGGGACAGGGAAACTTGAGGTCCAGAATCAGTATCGCCCGGAGAAGATCACGGTCCGCATGGAGGACGACATCGGGTTTGATGGTGCCCCACAACTTGTCGCCACAATCCTCGTCGAAAAAGCGCTGTTCGTCCGCCCGGCTGATCGTCTCGATGACATTGGCATGAGAGTAGAAACGGTACCGCTGCTCAATGCTGACAGGAGCAGGCCAGAGCTCACGCAGGATGTCTTGCATGCAGGCGAGGGCTCGTGCGTGTTTCAGGTTGCCCAATTCCATGGCCTGGGTGATGGGTCTTCCACACCTATCCACAGCAACCACTCGATGACAGTCGGAGGAATCCGGGCTTCTGTTCCCAAATCGCTCGAAGTTGATTTCACGCTCCGCGCGTTGGACACATTCCAGGAGGAATGCCTCCACCCGGCTGAGTTCATCCTCATCGTGCTGGAACAGGGCGAGCAAGGCGGGCGCCAGACGGGCGAGCTGGGAGGCAGCGGCCTTGACGGCGGACGACGTGGCAACGCCTCTCGCTCCCGTTACGGAGGCGGCATGGCGCATGCGGCCCGCCGTCTCCGAGTCCAAGCGCAGGGACCCACCGGCATAGCCAGAGCGACGCGGGTGGGCCGCACAGGAGACGAGCAGGGCACAGGCCAACAGCAAAGGGGTGAATCGGAAACTGTCGCGGCGCGGAGGGAGCGGCATGGGGTTCTCTGGTGAATATCAGCATCCACACCGTGGAACTCGCTGACACGTGCTCACAGGCAGAAGCGGCGAAGCCAACGGCCCATGTTCTTCCTGTCGAAGATCGAGGTCAGACCAATCGTTTCCTCGGGCAAGTAGGGCTCGAGGAGACGGGCGAGAGCCCTGTATTGGGGAACGTCAAGACCCTCGCGGGTATCCATGGGACTGGGCCACTCCTCCAGGGTGAGGAGCAGACGCTCTCCCTCCAGGGGTTGGAAGGAGACCTCGGGGAAAGGGAGTTCGCGACGTAGCGCCTCGATGCCTCCGAGCTGCCCGAGAAGGGGCTGCCCGAGGAAGGTGAGCCAATAGGCACCTCGCGCGCCGGTGCCAATACACCGACTGGTTCTGCCGATGAGGTAGAGGTCCAACCCCCAGTAACGTTCGATGAGGGGGAGCATCTTCTCGCGCCGCGCATACCAGCTCCCGCTGAACGAAACGAAGGCCAGACTGGCGTAACCGGAGCTGAACGGGAGCTCACGAGACAGTTCGAGGGCCAGGGCTCGAACCTTTTCCGGGCCGTGCTCCAAGAGGTATTCCGTGGGCAGCGAGAAAGCAATGGCACTGGCTGCTTTCTCATCATGGAAACGCAGAGGGTCGAGTTGGTAGCCAGCATATTCGAAGTTGTAGCCACTCGCCGCGACCTCGAACTGACACAGCTCGACGTGACAGGCCAGCGCCCGGGTTCTCTCCAGGATTTGCCAATGGACATGCGCCCAACCTTTCTCATCCAGTGGCTGCATCTCCCCATCTGGGTCCACATACCATTCGAGCGCTCCGGCGGGGATGGCATTCAAATAGGTCCGTAAAGAACGCCAGACCGCGTCCTTGATCTCCGAGTGCTTGCGCCGGATGAAGAAACACAGGAGGAGACCATCGAGGACGCGGAGATGCCCATCGTCCGACCGCACTCGTATGACAGGGTAACGGATGTTCATTCGAAAATCCCCCGAGGAGACAGCAGCAAAGCCTCTCCGCCCAGCGCTTCCTTATAAATTTGGCTCTGATCGAATCCAGTGTAGGCGCTCTTGTCGCCGTATTTCGTCCACCTGGGCTCTCTATCTTCGGGACAGGGAAACTTGAGCTCCAGAACCAGTATCGCTCGAAGAAGATCGTAATCCGCGTGGAGAACGACGTCGGGCTTGATGGTGCCCCGCAACTCGCCAATACAATCCCCGTCCAGAAGGCGCTGCTCTTCCGCGCGACTGATCGTCTCGATGACATTGGCATGAGAGTAGTAGCGGTACCGCTGCTCAATACTGACAGAAGCAGGCCAGAGTTCACGCAGGATGTCGTGCATGCAGGCGAGGGCTCGTGCGTGTTTCAAGTTGCCCAATTCCATGGCCTGGGAGACGGGTCTTCCACACCTGTCCACGCCCACCACTCGATGGCAGTCAGCGGAATTCGGGCTTCTGTTCCCAAAGCGCTCGAAGTTGATTTCACGCTCCGCGCGCTGGACACATTCCAGGAGGAATGTCTCCACCCGGCTGAGTTCATCCTCATCGTGCTGGAACAGGGCGAGCAAGGCGGGCGCCAGACGGGCGAGCTGGGAGGCAGCGGCCTTGACGGCGGACGACGTGGCAACGCCTCTCGCTCCCGTTACGGAGGCGGCATGGCGCATGCGGCCCGCCGTCTCCGAGTCCAAGCGCAGGGACCCACCGGAATAGCCGGAGCGACGCGGGTGGGCCGCGCAGGAGACGAGCAGGGAACAGGCCAACAGCAAAGGGGTGAATCGGAAACTGTCGCGGCGCGGAGGGAGCGGCATGGGGTTCTCTGGTGAATATATGTGGTGCAGCGGGAGCGACACGGCATCATCGAGGGAACGACGAGCGTTGGAGGAAAACATGCCCGGTGAATCCATCTACGCCTCCCTCCCCGCCTCCAAGCACGAGGCCGTGGCGGAGGCCATCCGGAAGACGTTCGGAAGCGAGGCGTCCGTGTCCCTGACGCCGCTGCACGGCGGCTACTCCGGCGCTCCCGTGCTCAAGCTCACCGTCGCGGGCCAACCCCATGTGCTGCGCGTCATCCACGCGCCCTCGCCGCTCAACGATCCCAAGCGACACTTCGCCTGCATGACGACCGCCGCCGAGCAGGGCATCGCCCCACCCGTGCTCTTCGCGGATGCCCAGACGGGCGTCTGCATCACCGGCTTCATCGACACCCAACCCCTCCGGCCCGCGCTCCAGGCGGACTCGAGCCAGGTGGCGCACTTCGGCGAGCTGCTGCGCCGCCTCCATACCGGGCCCGCGTTTCCCGTCTTCCTGGATGGGCTCCAGATGATTCAGGGCGGCGTGGGCACGCTGGTGGGCGCGAAATACCCCATCCCCGAGCTCGTCCAGACCTTCCTCACCCGCTTCGAGACGGTCCAGACGGCGCTGCGGCCCCACCTGACGCTGGCGCCGTGCCACAACGACCTCAACCCCAACAACCTGCTCTTCGATGGCACCCGGCTGTGGCTCGTCGACTGGGAGACGGCCTGCATGGGGGATCCCTACATGGACCTCACCACGACGCTGCTCTGGTTCGGCTTCTCGCCCGAGCAGGAGGACACCCTGTTGCGCGCCTACTGGGGGGCGGCGCCCACGCCCTGGCAGCGCGCCAGGCTGGAGGTGACACGGCAGGTGTCGCGGTGCTTCTACGCCGTCGTCTTCCTGCTGGTCGCGCTCCAGAACGGCCAGCGGCCGCCCGCCACCCTTCCCTCTCGGGAACAACTGCCGTCCTGGCCCGAGGCACGCCGGGCCATGGGCACGAGCACGCTCGCGGACCACGGCCCGGACTTCCGTTTCAGGCTCAGCCTCGTGCTCGCCAAGGATTCGCTCGACGCGATGGAGCGGCCGGAGTTCGCCCAGGCGCTCCAGCTCCTGGAGACGGCCCGCGCGCCCTAGCGCTTGTAGGTGTCCACGGCCTTGCGACCCACGGCGGGGTCATCCGTGAAGAAGCCGTCGATGCCCGCCTTGAGGTAGGCCTGGATCTCCTTCACCGCGCCCTCCTCGGCGCGCACGCTGTCCGCGCCCTCGACCTTCAGGGGCGCGGGCATGAAGCTGTTCTCCGGCCGGAAGGTGTAGGGGTGCACGAGCAGCTTCGCCGCGTGGGCGTTGCGCACGAGCGGGCTCGGCGGGAGGAACGCGCCGGAGCTGTCCACGTCGATGATGCTGCGCTTGTAGGGGCCCACGCCGTTCGCGTAGGTGGCGATCTCCTTCATGCCCTCCTCCGTCATCAGGTCGGCGTAGGTGCGCGCGTCGCCCGCCTTGACGAAGTCGTAGGGCTTCTTGTTCGCCTCCTCCATCAACTGCACCAGCTTCCAGTTGGGCTGCGAGGCGCCCAGCTTCGTGCGGAGTTCCTTCAGGTTCGCCACCTCGAAGGACTGGAGGTAGACGGTGGCGGTCGCCTTCGTGAAGTCATCCGCCTTCAGCGTCTCGATGAGCTTGTCCTCCAGCGGCAGCCCGATGGACTGGAAGTAGGTCGGGTGCTTGGTCTCCGGGTAGAGGGCGATGGTGCGGCCCGTGCTGGCCGACAGCTCCCTGGCCAGGGCGATCACCTCGGTGAGGGTGGGGATCTCGTACTGGTCGTCGAACTGCGTGTTGCCCGGGCGAATCGCGGGAATGCGCTCGCGCGCACGCAGCGTCTTGAGCTCCTCCAGGGTGAAGTCCTCGGTGAACCAGCCCTCGAGCGTCATGCCGTCGACGACCTTGGTCTTCTTGCGATCCGCGAACTCGGGTTTGGCCGAGACGTTGGTCGTGTCGTTGATCAGGTTCTCGTGACGGGCCACGAGATGCCCGTCCTTCGTCGACACGAGATCCGGCTCGATGATGTCCGCCCCGTCCTCCACCGCCTTGCGGTAGCTCGCCAGCGTGTGCTCCGGACGCAGGGCACTGGCCCCCCGATGGCCCACCACGAGGATCTTCTCGGCGAGCGGGGGCGTGGTGTCGGGCGTGGTGGGCTCGGGAGTGCCCGCGGGCGGAGTCGTCCCCCCGCCACAGGCCACCAGGGTCAGGGAACAAACAGCGGCGAAGGACCACACGGAACGAAGCGAGGGGCGGTGAAAGGAAGGCATTGGCACGGGCATCTCCTGGTCCGAGGACACATGCGTCCTGAGCGGCCAGGGGAATAACACTCTCGGGTGACATCCAAGTGAAGACCCATTCCTTACGCAGTGCGTCTTCTCGCGGAGCCCGTCGGGGCGCGAGGCGTGAGGCCTCCCGCCCAGCAGACAGCCGAGTCCGACCCGTCAGCGCTTGCGCCAGTTCATCACCCTCGCGAGGAACACGGTGCCAAAGACAAGCACCGTGAAGGCCGCCGTGTAGCCGAGGAAGATGAGCCAGCCGGTGGTGGTGCCTGGAATGCCCACGGACGGGCTCATGTCCTGGAACTGCGCACCGGAGAAGAAGCCACACGCGAGGCTCACCGGCAGGAAGACGAACACCAGCAGGCCCACCATCCGGTCGAACTGGTCCCGCTTGTACTGGTCCAGCTCCGAGGCCTGGTCCTTCATGGCCTCCACCGTCTCCTGCAGACCATGCAACGAATGCCAGGCGAGGTAGCGCGCGTTGACGTCGGGGTCCTCGCTCACGCGCGTGTGCCAGAGGGAATTGGTGAAGAGCATCACGTCGGAGCGGACACTGCGCGCGGGCCGCAGGCTCTGCCAGCGGGAGGTGCGGTAGCGCTGCTCCACCTCGGCCATGCGCCGGCTCGTCTCGAAGGCCGAGTAGCGCTGGCCCATGGTGAGCAGGAAGAGGAGGAAGTCGCGATCCGTGGCGAGCGGTCCCCGCTCCTCCTCCTCGATGAGGAATTCGAGCCGGGCGCCTCCCGTCGAGCTCAGCCAGTGCTCCGTCTCCCCGGCGGCGTCGCGCAGCACGCGCCGGCTCTCCGCCGCGGCCTCCGAGGGCAACTTCTCCAGGGTGGGCGCCGTCCCCGAGGCGAGCGCGTGGAAGAGCCCCTGCATGGAGCGCGAGTCATCCAGCATGGACGAGCGGCCACGGGAGATGCGGTAGGCGCCGTAGACGAACCAGCGCTCGGCGCCCAGGGGCGCGAGCCAGGGCGCCAGGGCCCGGAGGGGTTCCAGGTCCCACAAGCCCCGCCCCTCGACGAGCTCCGCCTGCTCGTGCGCGAGCGCGTACAACGAGGTGGCCGTCCGCCGGGGCCGGGCCACCCACACGGCCACGAGCCGGTTGGGGTAGACGGAGACATGAACGGTGTGGCCCTCGGTGGGCTTCTCGTAGTGCAGGACGTCCGCCTCGTCCGTGGCGCCGAGGAAGGAATTGATGACCGCGGGGTGGAAGGCCACGCCCTGGGCGGACAGGTCGCAGCGGCGAAAGCCCCGGGACACCAGCTCCGCGTCCGGCGCTGGTCCCCTCCAGAGAAAGGGCCGGGCGAAGACGGTATGGGACTTCAAGACGTGGACGCGCCGGCCCACGTTGAAGCGGCTCCACAGGTGCTCCCACAGCTCGCGGCGCGACAACCTGCTGCCCGAGTAGGGCCCGGCCACCATCGTCGTGCGGCCCGTCGGGCTCGCGTAGCCATCCGAATACCAGGGGTCGGAGTAGTCGTTGGGTTGGCGCTCGAAGCGCCGCGCGCCACGCGTCCGGGGCGAGCCATCCGGCAGCCGGGGGCCCTCGAGCTCATCCAATGCCCCCGCCAGGTCCCCCAGCGTCCCCGCGCGCTCGGGTGTGATCGAGAAGGAATGCCAGGGCCGGGATTGATCCGTCCGCGAGATGTGGAGGGCCATGAAGTCGAAGCCCTGGCCGTAGTGGGTGTGGGTGGAATCGCCTCGCGCGAGCAACCGCAGGACGGTGACGTCCTGGAAGGAGGACAGGAAGAGCGCGTCCACCCGCCGGGGAGGCGCGTCCTCGTCGTCTCCGAGGGGGATGTCGAGCTGCACGCACTGGGCGCGCGACAGCTCGGCGCGGTAGAGCAGCTCGTCCGCCTTGAGCCGCCGGGAAACGGTCGCGGGAATGAGTCTGTCGGGCAGCCGCGCCAGCTCCGCGGGCAGGTGGACCGTCTCCAGCACGCGGGCCATCAGCTCCAACACCTCGCGGGTGGGCCGAGCCGTCTCCGAGGGCCAGAGCTTCAGGGCGGCGTAGAACACCGTGCCCAGGGCGCACTCGTATTCACCCACCGTCTCGGTATGGCCCTGCTCCCACTCGCCCACGTACTCGGTGAGTGCATCGGCCCCCTCGGGCCAGGCGCCATGCAACAGCCGGTAGACGGCGAGCAGGGTGGCGCAGAGGACGTCGAGGGTGTGCACCAGGGGGACGCGCAGGGTGAGCGGTTCCTCGCGCAACCGGGGCGACAGGGCATCGAGCGGGTCGGCGGACAGCAGGACGGCCCCCGTGGAGGAGCGCACCGAGCGGCGCGTCCATTGCGGCAACTTCCACGACAGCATGTGGGGGTGAGCCGGCAGGGCCTCGCCGCGGGAGCCCACGCTGATGAACAACTCCCGCGTCCGGGGCTCCACCCCGGGCGCGGCCTTCTCACTGCTCCACCGGACCTGTTCCTCGTTCAGGAGGAACTCCACCAGTTGCCGCACCTTCGCATCCATGGAGCGCCTTATAGGCGCATCTACCCTGGCGCGCGCGTGGGGTCGAGGCGCAACACCGACCCTTCGTCGGAGCCCACGAAGGCCTCGTCCGAGGCCTGTTGCCGCCAACGCTCCAGCGCGCGCCGCTGCTGCTCGGCTCGGTGGATGAGGACGTTGAAGTCGAAGCGGCCCAGGCGCGCGTCCCGGCTCGCCAGCCGCCGCAAGGTGCGCCACATGGACAGCCGCCCCTCGGTGCCCAGGCTGAGCGCTTCCAGCGCCACCAGGCGGCTCAGGGGCGAATAGCTCATCAGGCGGCCGTTGAACTTCAGCCGGCCCAGCTTCTCTCCCACCCAGGCCGCGCCCTGCTTGAGCACGTCCCGCTTGAGGTCCAGCGCCAGCATCACGCTCTTGAGCGTGGCGCGCTCCGCCTGGAGTTCATCCACCAGGCTCGCCAGGAATCCCCCCACGGGATGATCTTCATTCTCCGCGTGGGAACGCCGTGCCAGCTCCAGGCCCAGCACGGAGCCCATGAGATGGTCGTTCAGATAGATTCGCAGCAGGTCCAGATTCACGCCGCCCTCCTCGTGCATGTCGGGGTCGCCGGGAAAAGTCGGCATGCCGGGAGTGCGGCGCAGCAGGGTCCGCCCGTGAACTCGAGGAGCAGGCGGCGGAGCGTGCTCCTCGCCGGCCTACTGGGCCGCGTCCGGGTAGCGGAAGGACATGGGCACCTTCACGTCCGGGTGCAGGCTCCGGGACACGGGGCAGCCATGCGCCACCTCTTCCAGCCGGGCGCGGTGCGCGGCGGAGAGGCCCGCGGGCATGTCGATCTCCAGCACCAACTCACCGATGCGCCGCGGAGGAGGCGTCATCCGCTTCTCCACCCGCGCGCGGGTCTCGCCCAGGGGGATGCCCTCCCGGGAAGCGGCCAGCGCCATCGTGGTGAGCATACACGAGGCGAGCGCCGCGCTCATGAGATCCGTGGGCGAGAAGGAGCCACCGGTGCCCCCATTGTCCTTGGGGGCCTCGGTGGTGATGTGCGTGCCGGAGGGGCCGTGTTGCAACTTGCAGTGGAATCCCGGCGCGCTCGCGACGGTCATCACGACACCGGTGGGGGCGGAAGTGGGCTGGCTCATGGTCATTGGCTCCTTTGGAAATCGAGCGTGAGGACTAACGCACGTAGGTCTCGTGCGCCTCCGCATCGGGCTTCGGCTCGTCGGGGCTCCAGTCGATCGTCTTGAGGAGCGACTTGTGGCGCTTCTTCACGTCCGCGTCGAGGAAGGCCACCGCCTCCTGCATCACGTCCATCAGCCGGCGCGGCTTGCGCTTCATCTTCGAGTCGCTCAGCAGCGCGTGGGTGAGCCACGGGAAGACGGCCGTGACATCGGTGTGCACGTACATGGAGCCCGCCTCCACGGCCTCGATGGAGACCTTGCCCCAGGTGTGGCCCTCGCCCGCGGGGCAGCTCGACAGCGCGCCGTTGTCCACCGGATCCACGCAGAACTGCACGTCGATGTCGAAGCCGTCCGTGGGCACGCCCAGGATTTGATCCAGCAGCGGCTCGCCCTGCAGCGTGTAGTTCTTGGGCACGCCACCGCCGAGGATCCAGATGGCCAGCTTCTTGGAGAAGTGGTGGCGGCAGTAGTGCTGGATCGCGGACATCCAATAGACGTCGTCGTTGATGTCGATCTCGAACTTGAACTCGGCGCCGAGCATGCGCTTGAGCTTGACGGCGTTGAGGAAGATGGAGCCGTCCTGCACCGCGCCCACGAAGATGGGCACCGCGTGCTTGTAGCAGGTGGACAGGAGCGAGGGCTGCTTCACGCCGAGCTGCTTCTCGATGGCGGCGATGTTCTTGCCCAGCAGGTAGTGGAACTCCGGCGTGGTCATCTTGCGCTGGAACTCGGGGCGGCGCAGCAGCGCGGAGAAGAGCCGGTCGGTGTCCAGCAGCGCCTCTTCCCAGAAGCCCAGGTCGTAGATGCGGATGATGCGCGCCAGGCGGTACTGCAGGTCACCCGCGTTGGGGTTCACCTCGCGGATGGCGTGGCCGATGATGCGGTGGGCATCGTGGTAGAGGTTGGCGCCGGTGGTGGTGAGCGCCGAGATGATGCCCTTCTCGATGAGCGGGATGATGCAGCTCTGGTGCAGGCCGGCGGGCGTCATCGCTCCGGAGAGCGTGAGGAAGATGGAGGCGTCGACCTCCATGGAGCGGCGCATCAGCTCGAAGGCGGTGCGTTCCTGGCGGCCCACATAGGCCGAGAAGGCGTGCGCGAGGAGCTCGGCGGGAGACTCCTTGCCGGTGATGGGGCGAGGGTCCGCCTTGCGCGCCCCCGAGTAATGAGCGCGCAGGTTCTTCTTGGAGCTGGAAGGGGTCTTGGCCATGGCGCGCCGATCTACCACCCCCCATGCGCCGAGGGGAGTCCGGGTTTACTTGCGCTTCTTCGCCTTGCCATCCTCGGGGGTGCCCAGCAGCCGCTCGCGTACCTGCTCGGCGCTCAGGTGGCCGGTGTCCGCGACGACGCAGGAGACGAACGCCAGGTCCGCCAGGGCCCTCAGCGCCCGGGCCCGCACCGCGTCGTCATCGGAGGAGAGCGCCTCGGACGCGGCGGCCACATAGCTGCTCGCCAGGGACTCGAAGAGGTACACGCGGTTCTCGACGGTATCGTCCTTGGCCATGGGGCCCTCCGGGTTGCATGCTGCATCCTAGGGACGGCGGCGAGCGCCCTTCAACCCGAGCACCAGGGAGCCCACCGTGATTGATCTGCATTCCCACACCACCGCGAGCGATGGCCAACACTCGCCCACGGACCTGGTGGCCCTGGCGGCCCAGGCCGGGGTGACGGCGCTGGCGGTGACGGACCACGACACGGTGGAGGGCCTGGCGGAAGCCACGGAGGCGGCGCGGGCGCGCGGCGTGGAGTTGGTGCCGGGCATCGAGCTGTCGGCGTTCGTGAACAAGCGCGAGGTGCACATCCTCGGACACTTCGTGCGGCCGGACTTCCCCGCCCTGGCGCAATACGCGGCGCGACTCCGGGTGGAGCGGGAAGAACGGATGGTGCGAATGGTGGAACGGCTCCAGGGCATGGGCTTTCCCCTCCAGATGGAGGAGGTGCGGGCGCTCGCGGGCGGCGCCCAGCTGGGCCGGCCCCACCTGGCGCGGGTGATGGTGGAGCGGCGCTGGTGCCTCGACGTGAAGCAGGCCTTCGACCGTTTCCTCGGGGCGGGAAAACCCGCCTGGGTGGAGCGTTTCAAGCTGGACGGCAAGGACGCCATCCACCTCATCCACCAGGCCGGAGGGACCGCGACCCTGGCGCATCCGGGAAGTTCGAAACTGGAGCGTTACGACATCCTGCTCCTGGCTCGCGCGGGGCTGGATGGCCTGGAGGCCCTACACTCGGACCACAACCCGAGCGTTCAGCAGCGGTACATGAAGTTCGCCAAGGAGTTCGATCTGGTTCCCACCGGAGGCAGTGACTTCCATGGGGAGCAGGTGACACCCGGACGGCGCCCGGGGGATTCTCCCACTCCGGCGGAAAACTTCGCGCGGCTGCGCGCACGGGCCTCCAACCCGCATCCACGAACGAGCTGAGCATGCAATTGAATACCCCAAACGCGCTGAGGGAGCGTCTGTCACGCCCGGCCACCTATAAGGATGGAATCCCCATCCTGCCCGGCGCGCTGCCCCTGGTGGGCCACGTGCCGTTCAATCTCGGTGACACCCTCACCTTCCTGCGCGAGGCCGCCCACCAGGTGGGCCCCTTGTTCTGGATGCGCAACCTCGGCTCCGAGACGCAGCTGGTGTGCATGGGCGAGCCGGGCTTCGAGCTGCTCAAGAACCGGGTGACCAGCAGCGAGTTCATCCGCGAGCAGGCGCCGGACTTCATCGGGGACGCGCTCCTGTCGCGCGATGGCGCGCCGCACCGCAGCCTGCGCACGGCCATGAGCGGGCCCTTCACCCCCCGGGGACTGACCTCCAGCGGGGCCTCCGCGCTCTCCGCCGAGGTCATCGAGGCGAGCCTCGCGAAGCTGCCCTCGGGACCCTTCTCGCTGCTCGCGGAGACGCAGCGGCTGGCGCTCGACATCATCTTCCGCATCATGGGCATCGACCGCTCCGAGCTGGACGCGTTCAACCACCACTACCGGGAGTTCGTGCTCGGGGCCTTCCCCGTGAAGATCACCGTTCCCTTCGGGCCCTATTGGCGCTCCGTGCGGGGGCGGCGCTGGCTCGATGAGCGCTTCTCCCGGCTCATCGTGGCGGCACGCGGCAGAACGGACATGAAGGGCACGCTCGCGGCACTGCTGGCGGCGCGGGACGAGCAGGGGCAGGAACTCAAGGAGGTGGACCTCGTGCAGAACCTGCGGCTCGTGGCCCTCGCGGGACACGAGACCTCCGCCTCGGTGATGGCCTGGCTGGGCATCGTGCTCGCCCAGCGGCCCGACCTCTGGCGGCAGCTTCGCGAGGAGGCGGAGGCGGCGCCCGCCCTGCCCCAATCCCCCGAGGACCTCAAGCGCCACCCCTTCGCCGAGGCGATGTTCCGCGAGGTGCTGCGGCTCTACCCACCCCTGTCGGCGACCGCTCGGCAGGCCACCGAGGACCTCACCCTGCATGGCAAGCACGTCCCCAAGGGCACCATGGTGACCGTCCCCGTGGGCGTCTACGGCTTCGATCCGGCGATCTTCCCGGACCCCGAGCGCTTCGATCCCTCGCGATGGATGGGCCGGCGGTTGCCCCCCTCCGCCATCGAGACGGCGCCCTTCGGAGGCGGCCCCCACTTCTGCCTGGGCTACCACCTGGCGTGGATGGAGGTGGTGCAATTCGCCACGGGGTTCGCGCGGGAGCTGGCGCGCCGGGGATTGCGGCCCCGGATCGCACCGGGCTCCGCGCCCGCCAAGCTGCGCTATCTGCCCTTCGGTCAGCCGCCGAAGAAGACGCGCATCGAGCTGGTGCCGGCCTGAGCGGCCGGAGCGTCAGCGGTCGCGCGCCACCTTGAACTTGCTGGTGAGCACGGTGAGGCTGTCCGCCACGGTCTGCAGATCCTGCGCGATGCGGGTGGTGCGGCCCGTGGCGTCCACGCCCTGCTTCACCAGCTCCGCCACGTTGCGAGCCCCCTGCACGGCCTGCTCGCTCGACTGACGCTGCTGCCGCGTGGCGATGGTGATCTGCCGCGCGGCCTCGCTCGTGCCGCGCGCCAGCTCCACGATGCGCTGGAACACGGCCGAGGCCTGCTCGGCCACCTCCACCCCGCGGTCGCTCGTCGCCATGCCCACGCGCGCCTTGCTGGCCGCCTCGTTGCCGGAGTCCTGCACCTTCTCCACGATGCGCGCGATGTCCCGCGCCGAGGCGGACACGCTCTCGGCCAGCTTGCGCATCTCGGCGGCCACGAGCGAGAAGCCCCGGCCCACCTCGCCCGCCTTGGTGCCCTCCAGCGCCGCGTTGAGCGCCAACAGATCCGAGCGCTCCGCCACCTGATTGATGACCTGGGCGATCTTCGACACCTGCTGCAGATCCTGATTGAGGCCCACGATGGCGTCGGCCACGCCCTTGGACTCCATGCGGATGTCGTTGATGCCCGCCACCACCTGCGCCACCACCGCCATCGCCTCGGCCACCGCCTCGTGCGTGCGCCGCGCGCTGGACTCCACCACCTCCGTGGAGCTGGAGATCTGCTCCGCGGTGCGGCTGAGCTCCTCGAAGGTGGCGGCGATCTGCTGGGCATACGCCGCCTGCTGGTTGATGACGTGCTCCTGGTCCGCCGAGGCGCCCGTGAGCCCCCGCGAGGCGCTGGACAGTTGCTCCAGACGCGTGAGCAGCTCGGACACCGTGCCGCGCAGCGTGCCCAGCATCTCGTTGAAGGAGTACGCCATCATGCGCACCTCGCCGGCGGAGGCCACGTCCACCTCGCTCAGCGACATGTCACCCTGGGCCACCTCGCGCGCCGCCTGCGTCATGCGCGTCACCGGCTCGGCGATGGCGCGCCCGATGAAGAAGGAGATGAACAGGCCCACCACCAGCGCGCCCAGGTACACGAGGATCGTGGAGCCACGCAGGGCCGCCGCCTCCACCGACACCCGGGTCGGATCCATTCCCAGGACATAGGTGTAGCCGCCCGGCAGGCGGCAGAACGCCACGGGAGCACCTTGCACGCGCCGGACCGCGCACTCCGGGCCCTCCCCGTCGATCCCCCTCAAGCCCCGGGGCGGATCACCCCGCTCGGTGAGCACCTCTCCCTGGGGTCCGATCACCGTCTGGAAGGACACGTCCGCCGACTGCTCCACATACGCCACGATGCGCGGCAGCAGGTTGAGCATGCGCGCTTCCATCTCCCGCGCGTTCGCCGGGGGCGCGGGGGAGAACACGTTCGACGAGGGCGCGGAGTGGCCCTGCTCGATCAACAGGGTGAGCTCGTGCGAGACGAACCCCCCCAGGGTACGTGCGCGCTCCTCGAGCTTCTGCATGCCCTGGTGCCACTGTTGCTTGGGAAAGTAGAACCCGCTGAACAGGGCGACGGCGAGGCTGGGGACCAGCACCGCGAACGCCACCTGCCAGCGAAGACTAAGCCGACCCCACATGCCCGGCGCCACTCCTGTCTGATCGCACGACGCGTCGGGCAAGGACCCTAGGCCCCCGGTGCTTGGAGCGTCAAACCCCTTGGCGGACGCCCCCTTGCATGGCGGGGAAGGACCACCGGGGCGGAACGAGGACTTTCCGCTGTCATGTCCGGGGGTTGGCTCCCGGGATTCCTCATTGACACCTCATCCGGGTGTCCCTAGGGTCCGCCGCGATGAATCCCGCGATCGATCCCAACCCCCTGAGCCCCTACATGCCGCTGGCGGTGGTTCTGCTGCTGGCGGGCTTGCTGGCGCTCCTCATCGTGAAGTTCGCCGCCCTGGCGGGCCCCAAGCGGCCGAGCGCCATCAAGTCGGCGCCCTTCGAGGCGGGCTCGGAGAGCAGCGGCACGGCGCGCCAGCGCTTCGCGGTGAAGTTCTACGTGGTGGCCCTGCTCTTCATCGTGTTCGACGTCGAGGCGGTCTTCCTGTATCCCTGGGCGGTCAACTTCCAGGCGCTCGGCTGGTTCGGCTACGCGGAGATGGTCGTTTTCGCGGCGACCCTCGTCGTGGGCCTTATCTACATCTGGAAGAAGGGCGCTCTGGAGTGGGAGCACTGAGGACACATGGCTGACTACGATAACGTCCCCGTACTGACGACCCGCCGCGAGGACGCCATGGGCTTCTTCGCGGAGAAGATCTCCAAGGGCCTGGGCTGGGCGCGCAAGTACTCGCTGTTCACCTACCCGTACGCCACGGCGTGCTGCGGCATGGAGTTCATGTCGCTGTCCTCGGCGCGGCACGACATCGCGCGCTTTGGCGCCGAGTTCCCCCGCTTCTCGCCGCGTCAGGCGGACATGCTGATGGTGATCGGCACCATCAACCTCAAGCAGGCGCCCATCCTCAAGCGCGTGTACGAGCAGATGTGCGAGCCCAAGTGGGTGGTCGCCTTCGGCGTGTGCGCGTCCTCGGGAGGCTTCTACGACAACTACGCGGTGCTCCAGGGCATCGACCGCATCATCCCGGTGGATGTCTACATCCCCGGCTGCCCGCCGCGCCCCGAGCAGGTGCTCGACGGTCTGCGGCTGTTGCAGGACAAGATCGGCAACCAGACGCACCGCATTGGCCACGGCGGAAGCGCCCCGCACGACCTGGTCGCCGGGACCTACGGACTGCGCAAGTAGCCCTCCGGCACCGAGGACAGAGGTCTCGTGGACGAGTCCGGGCAGACACAATCCCCACTCGCCACCTTCCTGCGCGAGCCCGTGGACCGGGCCCTGGAGGCCGAGCGGCAGTACAACACGCTGAGACTGGCGCAGATGCGCTTCCTCGGGGTGTCCATCGTCCTGGCCATCGCCGCGTATCTGGGGTGGGTGCAGGGCCTGGCGGACTGGGAGGTGTACCTCCTCCCCTTCACCGCGTACTGGCTGTGCACGGTGGCGACGCTCGTCAGTGTCCTGCGCTGGCCCCTGGTGGCCAGCTGGGCCGGAGCGTCGCTCGCGGTGGTGGACGTTCCCGCCATCTACTGGCTGCAGCACCTCGCCCTGCCCGTGTCCCCCTCTCCCGGAGGCGTGGCGGGATTCACGCTCGGCATCTACGCGTTCATCATCGTCCTCTCCGCCCTGTCCTTGCGCCGTGCCGTGACCTTCGTGGTGGCGTCCGTGGCGGCCGTGGCCGAGGTGGCCCTCCAGGTCGAGGCCGGCATCGGCATGGGCGCGCGCGTGGTGGGCGTGGTGGTGGTGAGCATGACGGCGGGGGCCTCGCACTACCTCTTCCATCGCATCCGCGTGCTCGTCTCCGCCCTGACGCGCGAGGAGCTCAAGCGTGCCCAGCTCGGCCGCTACTTCTCTCCGGCCGTCGCCGAGCGGCTGCAGGACCTGGAGTCCCCGGTGTCCAAGCCCGAGCTGCGCGAGGTGACCATCCTCTTCACGGACCTGCGCGACTTCACCGCGCTGAGCGAGCGGCTGAGCCCCGAGGCCGTGGTGGCCATCCTCAACGACTATTACGGGCGCATGGTGGAAGTGGTGTTCCGCCACGGGGGAACGCTCGACAAGTTCATTGGGGACGCACTCATGGTGTACTTCGGCGCCCCCCTGGCCGAACCCGACCACCCGCGCCGCGCGGTGGAGTGCGCCCTGGACATGGTGAAGGAGCTCGGGGAGATGAACGCCGAGCGCTTCGCACGGGGCGAGCCGGGGCTCCTCATGGGCGTGGGCCTGCACACCGGCCACGTGGTGCTCGGCAACATCGGCTCCATGGCCCGCCGGCTGGAGTACACCGCCATCGGGGACACGGTGAACCTGGCCAACCGCATCGAGCAGCTCACCAAGAAGCACCGCACCCCCGTCCTCGTCTCGAAGGAGACCCGGGAGCGGGCGGGCGACTGCTGCCTCTGGCAGGAATTACCGCCCACCCCCGTGGCGGGCAAGCGCGAGCCGGTCATCACCTTCATCCCCCGGCCCCTGCCCGGCCGAGAGGGGGCCGGGACGGCGGCCCGGAAGCCCCGCTCGGGCGAACGCCGGCTTCTGCCTCGCGTAAGTAGCGAGGATGGCTAAGGGATTCCGTTGACGCCCCCCAAGGCGCGTCCTTATAACGCGCCGGATTCCCTAGCCAGTATCGAGGCCCCCCTTGAGCACCTTCGCACTCGACAGGCTCACCGCCCAATTTCCGGAGGCGGTGGCGGAGCGCTATTTCGACCGCACGGGCGGAGCCTGGGCCGTCATTCACGCGGAGCACCTGCCCAAGGTCGCCGCCTTCCTCAAGAGCGAGCTGGACTTCAAGCTCTTCATCTCGATCGACGCGGTGGACCGGCTGCATCTGGCGGAGAACGATCCCCGCTTCGAGGTCGTCTACTTCCTGCGCTCCCTCTCGCGCGGGGAGCACGTGCGGCTCAAGGTTCGCGTGAGCGAGTCGAACCTGGAGATTCCCTCGCTGGCGTCCCTCTTCAAGGGCGCCAACTGGTGGGAGCGTTTCGTGTGGGACTTCTACGGCATCCGCTTCTCGGGACACCCGGACCTGCGCCGCGTGTTGCTCTACGAGGAGTTCCAGGGCCACCCCCTGCGCAAGGACTACGCCCTGCGCGACCGGCAGCCGCTCATTCCCGAGCGCCCCATCAAGGACATCTTCCGCGGCCCCGGCACGAGCGGCGTTTCCTGACGCGCCCGCCCCCACCGGCCCACGCCTTTCGAGGACATCATGGCGGACCCCCACAAGCCCGCAGCCCATCCCAGCCCCGACGTGCCCAATCCGGACACCGACGCCTATGCCCAGGAGTCGGAGCTGGAGGCCCACCTCCAGGCCAAGCCCATGTACATCAACATGGGCCCCTCGCACCCCGCCACGCACGGCACCGTGCGCCTCAAGCTGCACCTGGAGGGGGAAACCATCTCCGACGCGGACTGCGAGATCGGCTTCCTGCACCGCGGCTTCCAGAAGAGCTGTGAGAACGTCACCTGGACGCAGTGCCTGCCCTACACGGACCGGCTCAACTACGCGTCCCCGCTGATGAACAACTTCGGCTTCCTCACCGCCGTGGAGAAGCTCATCGGCCTGGAGATCCCCGAGCGCGCCCAGTACGTGCGGGTGATCGGCGCGGAGCTGCACCGCATCCATGATCACCTCACGTGCATCGCCGCCACGAGCATGGAGCTGGGCGGCTTCGCCCCCTTCCTCTTCGGCATGGAGGCACGCGAGCTCATCAACGACCGCGTGGCCGAGCTGACGGGCGCGCGTCTGACCACCAGCTTCGGCCGGGTGGGCGGACTCAACCGCGACCTGCCCGAGGGGTGGATCGCCAAGACCCTCAAGTCGCTCGACAAGATCCGTGAGCTCGCCGACGAGTGCGAGTCGCTCCTGTCGCGCAACCGCATCTTCGTGGACCGCATGAAGGGCACGGGCGTCATCTCCGCCGAGGACGCCCTGGACTACGGCTGGACCGGACCGTGCCTGCGCGCCTGCGGCGTCGACTACGATCTGCGCAAGGCCCGGCCGTACTGGGTCTATGACCAGCTCGACTTCGACGTGCCCATTGGCGAGCACGGCGACAACTACGATCGCTACCTCATGCGCATCGAGGAGATGAAGCAGTCGGACCGGATCCTCCGCCAGGCACTGGCGAGGATTCCCGACGGGCCCATCATCGTGGACGACTGGCGCATCGCCCTGCCGCCCAAGCCCGAGGTGTACGGCACCATCGAGGGCGTCATCTCCCACTTCAAGCTGGTGATGGAGGGCATCCAGGTGCCCCCGGGCGAGGTCTACGACGCCACCGAGTCCGCCAACGGCGAGCTGGGCTGGTACATCGTGAGCGATGGCGGCGGCCGACCCTACAAGGTCCACGTGCGCGCGCCCGGCTTCCCCATCCTGTCCGCCATGCCGTCCATCGTGAAGGGCGGACTGCTCGCGGACCTCATTCCCACCTTTGACACGATCAACATGATCGGCGGCGAGGTCGAGCAGTGAGCGACAACGACACCAAGAAGCCCTCTGGCGACGCGCAGCCGCCCCCCAAGGGCGCTCCCACGGACACGCCCGCGGCGAAGACCGGCCCCGAGCCGTCCAACCCTCCCGCGGGCGCCAAGTTGGACACGCCTCCGGCCGCGCACAGCAGCGCCACGCCGCCCGCGCCGCCTCCGCCCGCGCCCAAGCCCGCCGGCCCTCCCCCGCCGAAGAACCCGGGCTTCGTCACCTGCACCATCGACGGCAAGGAAGTCATCGCCAAGCCGGGCACCAACATGATCGAGGCGGCCCGCTCGGTCGGCTCGATCATCCCCTACTTCTGCTACCACCCGCGCCTGTCCATCGCGGCCAACTGCCGCATGTGCTTCGTGGAGGCGTCCAACGCCCCCAAGATGGTGCCCGCGTGCCAGACGCCGCTCGCCGAGGGCCAGGTCATCAAGACCACCACGCCCAAGGTCAAGGAGCAGCAGCGCGCGGTGATGGAGTTCCTGCTGCTCAACCACCCGGTGGACTGCTCCATCTGCGACCAGGCCGGTGAGTGCAAGCTGCAGGACTACTACATGCGCTACGACTACCGCCCCTCGCGTCTCGAGGGCGGCAAGGTGCTCAAGAACAAGCGCAAGGTGCTCGGGCCCCGCGTGGTGCTGGATCAGGAGCGCTGCATCCTGTGCAGCCGCTGCGTGCGCTTCATGAACGAGGTGCCCAAGGAGCCCCAGCTGGGCATCTTCGGCCGCGGCAGCCACGAGGTCATCGACACGTTCCCCGGCAGTGAGCTCAACAGCAACTACTCGCTCAACACCGTGGACATCTGCCCGGTGGGCGCGCTGCTCAGCCGCGACTACCGCTTCCGCGCCCGCTCGTGGTTCCAGTCCGCCGCGCCCTCCGTGTGCACGGGCTGCTCGCGCGGCTGCAACATCTACGCGGACTTCATGGGGCAGGAGACCTACCGCTTCCGCCCGCGCGAGAACGACGCCGTCAACAAGAGCTGGATGTGCGACCAGGGCCGCGTCACCTACAAGGCGCTCAACCTGGGCCGGGTGCTCAGCGCCGTGGTGGGCCGCAAGCAGGGCGACACCGCCCGTCCCGAGGTGGCGCGTCAGGAAGCCATCCAGGCCGCGGCCCGCGCGCTCACGGACGCCAAGGGCAAGCAGCTCGCGGTGCTCGCCTCGCCGGTGGCCTCCAACGAGGAGCTGCTCGCCGCGCTCACCTTCGCCAAGGGCACGCTGGGTGTCGGCGAGGTGTACGTGGGCGGCCGTCCCCAGGGAGAGGCGGATCACTACCTGCTGACGGCGGACAAGAACCCCAACCGCAAGGGCCTGGAGCTCATCGCCCAGGGCCTGGGACTCACGCTCAAGCCGTTCGACGAGCTGGTCAAGGGCATCAACGGCGGCAAGGTGAAGGCGCTCTACGCCGTGGGGACCGAGGTGCCCGGGGACGTGGAGGGCTTCGCCCAGACGGCGGCGAAGCTGGACGTGTTCGTGGCGCAGGCGACGAACGAGTCCGCCCTCACCGCGCAGGCCACCGTGCTGCTGCCGGCCTCCGCGCACATCGAGGCGGATGGCTCGTTCGTGCAGGTGGACGGCCTCATCCAGCGCTTCCGCAAGGCCTACCCCTCCAAGGGAGACGCCGTGGCGCACTGGGCGCTGGCGGCCGAGCTGTCCCGGCAGATGGGGGGCAGCGCCACCTGGACGTCCTCGCGCGAGATCTTCCGCGAGCTGGGCAAGGGCGTGCCCGAGTTCGCTTCGTTCGATTGGGACAAGGCCGCCCCGCCCGACCGGGAGAAGCCCGGCATCAACCCACTGGCCACCGCCGCCGACGGCCGGCCCCCGGGTTACCGTGAGTTCGGCGCTCCCAGGGTCCGAGGTCTCTGACAATGCGCGTCTTCACCATCCTCTTCATGTTCGTCGTCTTCGTCGGCTACTTCGCCGCGATGACGCTCCTGGCCTACCTCGTCGGTGGACAGGTGGAAGCGCTGTTGCCGGGCGGCAGCCGGTTGACCAACCTGTTCTTCCTGATGATCGCCCTGGTGATGGCCATCGGGTCGATGCTCACCGTGGCCGAGCGCAAGTGGAGCGCGCTGATGCAGGACCGCATCGGCCCCAACCGCGCGCGCATCGACCTGCCGCTGCTGCGCAACAACGCCCTGGGCGGCATCCCCCACTTCCTCGCCGACGGCGCGAAGATGCTGTTCAAGGAGGACCACTTCCCGGCCGCGGCCAACAAGCTGCTCTACAACCTGGCGCCCATGCTGGCCTTCGCGCCCGTGTTCGCCCTGTTCGCCGTGGTGCCCGCGGGCCCCACCGTGACGGTGTTCGGCAAGGCCGTGGACATGGTGGTGGCCACGCCGGACTTCGGCCTGCTCTACGTGTTCGCCATCGCCTCGCTGGCGGTGTACGGCACGTCGCTCGCCGGCTGGTCCTCCAACAACAAGTTCGCGCTGCTCGGTGGCGTGCGCGCCTCCTCGCAAATGATCTCCTACGAGGTCGCGCTGGGCCTGTCGCTGGTGGGCCTGATGATGGCCTTCTCCACGGTGCAGCTGCCCGCCTTCGTGGGCAACGTCACCAACGAGCTGGGCCTGGGCGGAGAGGCCACGGGACAGGCGCGCTACCTGTGGTCCACCCATGTGGGCGGCTTCGACATCGGCCTGCCCGCCTGGGGCTTCCTGCTGCAGCCCATGGGCTTCTTCCTCTTCTTCGCCGCGGCCTTCGCGGAGACCAAGCGCGCCCCCTTCGACAGCCCCGAGGGTGAGTCGGAGATCATCGGCTACTTCGTCGAGTACTCGGGCATGAAGTTCGGCCTGTTCATGATCTCCGAGTTCGTGGAAGTGGTCATCCTCTCGGGCCTCATCACCGTGCTCTTCTTCGGGGGCTACCACCTGCCCTTCGGCGGCGAGTGGCTGTCCAACCTGAGCGTGATGCGCGAGCACGGCTGGCTGTACGGCACCGTGCTGGGCACCGTGTTCTGGTTGAAGGTCCTGTTCTTCATCTGGGTGCAGATGATGATCCGCTGGTCCTTCCTGCGCTTCCGCTACGATCAGATCCAGACGCTGGGCTGGAAGATCCTCCTGCCGCTGGGCCTCATCAACGTGTTCGCCACGGGCGCGCTGGTGCTGTGGGATCCCTCCCTGCGGGCGCTGGCCATCTTCGGTATCCTTCAGATTCTCGCGCTGGTGGCGCTGACCATCACCCCGGACAAGGAAGAGGCACCGGAGCCCAAGGGCCACCTGCCCGCCGCCCACGCGGAAACCCCCTCGGCCGCTGTGCACGCCAGTGCGTCCACGGCTTCCTCGCACTAGGTTCGGAGCGAAGAGAAAGACACCATGGCTTACAAGGCGACCCAGGATCCCCGCACCGACATCCGCGAGCGGACCTACCTGCCGGAACTGCTCCGCGGTCTGGCCATCACCACCCGCCACTTCTGGCGCAACCTCTTCGGCACGCGCGACACCCAGACGCCGTTCGAGGAGCGCACCGGCACCAGCCTCGTCACCACGGTGCAGTACCCGGAGGAGAAGATTCCCTATCCTCCGGGCTACCGGGGTCTGCACCGGCTGGTTCCGCGGGAGGATGGCAAGCCGCGCTGCGTGGCCTGCTACATGTGCGCCACCATCTGCCCGGCCCAGTGCATCTACATCGAGGCCGGTGAGTACCCCGAGGGCGCGGACGAGAAGGAGTCGCGCGTCATCGAGAAGTACCCCACCCAGTTCGTCATCGACGAGCTGCGCTGCATCGTGTGCGGCCTGTGCGTGGAGGCGTGCCCCAAGGACGCCATCCGCATGGACACCTACACGCACACGCCGCCGGAGTACAACCGGCAGGGCTTCGTGTACGACATCCCCCGGCTGCTCAAGGGGCCCGCGGTGTCGCACCCGTCGGATCCGTGGAACAAGCGCTCGAGCTCCGAGCAGCCCGCCCACGCGCACAAGGAAGCCCACACGCGCATTGGCGAGGAAGAGCATGCGCACAGCCGGGCCATCGTCTCGCATGACGGCCCGGTGCCCGTGACGAAGTTCCTCAAGTAACTCGCCCCGGCTCTCACCGGCCCGCCCCCTCCGTGTCACGCACGGGGGACGGCGGGCCGCTGTCATTTGAAGCCCTCACGACGGCATTCGCGGCCCTTTGCAGCGCCCCTCAAACTCCATAGGGTGGACTCCTCCATGAAGCGCTACCGCCTCTCCGTGTGCAAGGGCTCGAGCTGCAAGGCCGGAGGCTCCGACGCCGTGGCCCTGGCCGCTCGCGAGGAGCTGTCCACCCGCGGATTGCAACCGCGCTGCGAGCTGTACCGCGGAGGCTGCTACGGCTTCTGTCACATGGGCCCCAACGTCGTCCTCCGCGAGGAGACGGGCCGCAAGAGGGATCCCCTGTCGCCCGAGGACTACCAGCTCATGGGCTGGGAGGGCGAGGCGTACTACTCCCACATGACGCCGGAGAAGATGCGGCGCGTGGTGGCCGAGCACGTCGCCCAGGACAAGCCCGTCGTCGAGCTGCTCGGCCATCCGGAAGAAGCGGAAGGCTGAGCCTCAGGGCCCCTCGAGCGCGAAGACACCGTCCCAGTCCTCTGGCGGCATGGCCCGGATATAGGCACGGCAGCGCTCGGCGTACACGCCGGCCACCGGATCCTGGAACTCCTCCACGCCCCGCGTGAACAACGCCAGCGCCACGTCGAAGCGCCGCTGGTGGTACGTGGTGAGCGCCTGCTCGTGGATGGCCAGCAGCGCCTGGATGCGCTCGTCGAGCTCGCCCTTGCGTCCCACCAGCTCGTGCAACCGCGTGGGCTCGTCGCGCCCCTTGGGCCGCACCCGATCCACCTCGCGGAAGACGTAGCCGTCCTGCGCCAGGCGCGCCACGCCGTCACCCACCAGGACGAAGGTGCCGTAATGGCGGTTGAGGCCCTCCAGGTACATGGAGAACTTCACCGACTGGCCCAGCACGGAGTACTTGGACTCGAAGTCGCTGCCCATTCCGCCCACCAGCACCTCGCCACTGTCGATGCCGACCCGGCACTGCGGCGCATGGCCATAGGTCTTGCTCCAGTACTCCTGACGCGCGAGCAGCGCGGCGCGGACCTTCATCGCGGCGTCACAGGCGTGGTGCGCGTGCCGCTCCGTGCGCACGGGCGCGCCCCAGAAGGCCATCACCGCGTCCCCCATGTACTTGTCCACCTGGCCCCGCGTGGCGCGCACCACGTCCGTCACCTCCGTCAGGTACTCGTTGAGGAACTGCACGAGCCGCTCGGGGGGCAGCTCGGCGGACAGGCGGGAGAAGCCATCCAGATCACAGAAGAAGACGGTGACTTCCCGCACCTCCGGCCGCGTGAGCTGACGCAAGTCCCGCCTGACGAGCCTCGCCACCTCGGGGTTGACGTAGCGGCCGAGCACGTCCGTGACGAAGAGGCGCAGCTGCTGCTCGGAGCGCGAGGCCTGGATGATGGTGAGGAGGAAGGTGAGGCTCATGGCCAGCAGCGGACCCATCAGCGCCACCCAGAGCTGCCGGGTGACGAACACGTACCAGGCACCCACGGTGTAGAGCACGCCCACGATGGCCATCGTGAACAGGTAGAAGAACGCATCTCCCGAGGAGCGCAGGCCCCGGTTGACGGTGAGCGCGACGAAGGCCCCCACCAGCGCCAGGCCGAGCGTCAGCAGCACATCCTCGCGGGGCGTGGCGCGGGAGATGCCCTCGGAGCGGAGCAAGTTCACCAGCGACTGCGCCAGGATGGCCCCCGAGGGCGTGTGCTCGCCGATGGGGGTGTGCTGGAAGTCCATGGCCCGGCGCGACGTGTTGGTGAAGACGACGAGCCGTCCCTCGATGTCGTGCGCCGCGCGTGGCGGCAAGCCCTCCCGGACGGCGAAGACGTTGAGCAGCACGCTCCACGCGGGAATGGCGCGTGCCACCGAGCCCCGCGCGCCGCGACCGACCTCCGCCGCGTCCCAGCGCACCAGGCTGTAGCCGGACTCGTCCATGGGGATGGAGAAGCGCTCCCCCACGTACAGCCGACCCTCGGCGTAGCGCAGCTGGCGCGTGTTCGCCTGACGCATCGCCGCCACCAGCGGCATGGAGGGCAACACGTGCCGGGTGTCTCCCCGGCCGCGGTAGCTCACCAGGTGAGGAACGGCCCGGACCAGCCCGTCCGAGTCCTCTGGCAGGGTGATGGCGCCATAGAGACTGGCCTCGCCGAGCAACGGGGCCACCGGGTGTTCGAGCTGCCGGACCTCCTCCAACTTCGACACATCCAGCCCCTCCACCTGGACCTCGGCCAGGGAGATGAAGAGCTCGAGCGGTCCCACCCGGTACGCGTCATCGCGGGTCGCCCGCTCCAGCACGCGCGGAGACTCGCGCACGCCCAGCTCCTGCGCCACCCGTTGGCCTTCCTGCTCACTGGCCACGCCGCCCCACACCTCCACGCCCTTGCCCGCGGGAATAAGGAACACGGGGCGTTGATCCGACAGGACCGTGCGCACCCGGCTCCTCGCGGCGGCCTCGTTCGCGTACGTCCCCAGCCGCACGCGGTAGGGCCACAACCGGCTGCCCGGAGGAATCCCCCGGTCCGTCGACCACGCGAAGGACAACACGGACTTCTGGGACGAGCGATCCAACAGCGCGCGGAACGCCCGGTCATCGTCCAGGCCCGAGGGTCCACTCGCTCCCGGCACGAGGCAGGCACGCGGGCTGAGCTCGGAGAAGGGCAGGTCGAGCAACACCTGCTCGGCGCCCTCGTCGAGCAGCCGCTGGGTCACTCCCCCGAGGACTTCCCGGGGCCAGGGGTAGGCGGCGATTCCCGCGTGATCGTCCAGCCGGGCCTCGGTGAGCGTCTCGTCGTCGAGCGCCACCACCACCACGCGATCCGAGCGGGAGGCGCGCTCGCCCAACGAGCGCACGCGCCCGTCGTAGGTGATGCGCTCCCAGGCCTCCAGCCCCGCCGAGGGACGGGCGATCAACGCACCGGGCGTGGCGCCCTCGGACAACCGCGCGCGCGGGACGCGGTAGTAGACGAGGACTCCGAGGATGGAGCCGAAAAGCGTGGCCTGCAGCAGGGAGTAGGCGAGCCTCTGCAGGAAGCGCAGGCCGGTGGAGTAGATGGGAAGGCTTCGCACGGGAGCGGCGAAGATAGCGCGTCCGGCCCACGTCCCCAGCCCTCATGAGGCCCTGCTATGTTTCCGCCCACATGAAACGCCCCCTGCTGTCCGCCGCCGCCGCCGCGCTCCTGCTCTCCCCCCTCGCCTGCGACATCCAGAAGACGGGCAACCAGCTCCTCGCCGAGAAGATGATGGTGGGTACCGTCTTCTCCACCCCGGACGTGGACATCTCCGCGGCCGCCCTGGCCGGGCTCGACGCGGGCACGCTGCCCGACGGAGGCATCCCCGACGAGGAGCGCATCTCCCTGCCCGGCCAGACGGCCGCCCTCGTCTTCTTCGGTACCCGCAACGGCGAGGGCGGTACGCCCCAGCCCCTCACCGACGCCACGGTGCGGCTCGAGGCCAACGGCCTCTCCGTGCCGCTCGGCAACAAGGGCGCGGGCACCTACGGCCTGACGAGCGCCCCCGATGACGACGCGGGCGTGCGCTACCAGTCCGGCGCCACCTACCGCTTCGTCGCCACGCAGCAGGGCACCTCGTACGTGGGGCTCGTGGAGGACGCCCCCGCCCTGGAGAAGATCGACGTCCTCCACCCCCCGGGAGGATACGTCCGGCACACGGCCCGACAAGGCCTCACGCTGCGGCGGCCCACCGTCCCCGCGGGCAAGGAGCGCACGCTCGGCTTCGTCACCGTCTTCGCCCTGCGCACCGACGGGGAGCGGGGCGAGTCCACCTACACCAACCTGCCCACGGATCCGCTGAGCCTCATCAAGATCGCGGCCACCCCCGGGGAGTGGCAGCAGCCGACGCTGGAAGTCCCGGGCACCGCCTTCCCCGAGCCGGACAGCAACTACCTCGTCGTCTTCCAGACGACGCGCTCGGGCAGCGCCGACTCCGACAACCTGTTCTACGGCAGCGCGCTGCTGGTGGGCACCGCGGACGTGGGCCTGGTGCACACCGGACCCTGAGCCCGGGGCTCCCTCCAGGGACTCAGTCCGCCTCCACCTCGAGCGCGAGCTGGCCCTGGAGGTTGAGGCGCAGCAGGTGGCCCGCGAAGCGCTCGGACTCCTCGCGCGTGAGGACCGCGCGGAACGCCTCTCCCTCCGCCACCTCCACCTCCATCACCGGCCCGCGCTGGAGCAGGCGGAAGAAGTCCTCGCCCCCGCCGGGCCTCGGCACGAGGACGGGGAGAAAGCCCTTCACGGGCAGCACCTCGCCGGACGCGCGCACCCGCTCGAGCAGGGCCGAAGCCGTGGGCCGCACCTCGGACGGAGCCACGCCCTCCTCGGGGTAGAGCGGCGCGGGCGGCAGCGACACGTCGTCGGTGGAGTCGTCGAGGAGAAACCCGTGCCGCGAGGGAATGCGCCCGGTGAACAGGAACAACAACAGCACGGGGACATCCCCGCCCACGCGCTCCACGTGCAGCACGGCACGCGAGGCGCTGACCTTGCGCAGAAGCAACCGCAACCGGGGAGGCGACGCGCTCAGATGGCGCCGGACCCGGTCCCTCACCGTGGTGTGGAATGCCGCGAAGTCCGCCTGGTAGCGCGCCTCGCTCTCGGCCTCCTCCCGCGCGAGCCCGGCCCGGGCCTTCGCCAGTTTCTCCTCGGCCTGGCGCAGGAAGTCGCGCAAGGGGCCCTCCGCCGCGGTGAGCGCCGAGTCCCCCGGCGTCACACCGCTCGGGGCCGTCCCCACGGGAGTCACGCCCTCCGACGCCGAGCGCACCGAGCCCACCAGGAAGGAGCCCTGCTGCTCCAGGCGTTCGTACTCCCGCAGGAAGCGCTGGCGCGCGGCGGCCTGCTCCCGGCGCAACCCGAGCCAGGCCTCGTACGCGGACTCCAGCGTCTCCAGGCCATGCGCCCGGGACAGGACGTGCTCCTCGGCGGGGAGGACGCGGGGCATGTCCCGAGGCGTGTCCCGGCGGGAGTCCACGTCCTCGTCTCCCTCCGTCGGGGGCTGCTTGCGCGAAGTCACGCCCTCCCCTTTCGCATAAAAACGCCCGAGGGGCGACCCGCCATCCGCGGACCGCCCCCCGTGACAACCCCTTGCGCCCGGAGGCCTCAGCTGGTGCGGTTGGAGATCTCCGCGCGCGCCTGATCGGCGGCCTTGGTCAGGGCCTCCTGGCCATCCTTGAGGCGGGTGCGCAGATCCCCGCGCAGCTCCGCTCCCGGCTTGGGCGCCAGCAGCAGACCGACGCCCGCGCCCAGCAGCAAGCCGACGGAGAAGGCGCCCAACACGGGCAGCAGCGCGTCCGCGGAGCTCCGGCGCGTCTCCAGGCCGAGCAGCTCGAGCAGGTCATCCTTGTCCAGGTCCCGGAGGTCCTGGGCGGTGTTCTTCAAGTCCTTGAGGCTGAGCATCGTGACGACTCCCTAGGTAATGGGTGGAACAACGACGCGGACCCGCGAGGGGTCCTAAGAACGCTCCGGGCCGCCCGTGGCCGGAGGAGCACCCGTCCTGCCAGAGACCCGGCCGGCCCCCACCTCGACGCCGTGAAGGGCCGCCTCGGCCATACCGAGGAGCTCGTCCTTGACCATGGGAAGGGCCGCCAGCCGCACGCCCAGCCGCAACAGCCGGCCCGTGGTGCGCGTGAAGAGACCTCCGCCGAGCACGTAGCCCACGCCCACGGCCGCGGCCACCATCAGGTAGGGGTTGCGCTCCACGCGGCCCTTGAGATCCAACGTGTCGCGCAGATCCGTCACCGCGCCCCGCGCGTTGTCCCACAGGTGCTGGGCATCCGAGCCGATCTGATCCACCCGCTGGCCGAAACCCGGCTGATTGTCAGCCGACGGGCCGCCGGAACCCGCGGGGTTGCCATTGCCGGCATTCTGGTAGGTCGTCATGTAGGAACTCCGAATCTTCGAGAAGAGGGCGGGACGGCTACCGGCGCGACGCGATGCGGCCCACGATGAACCCCACCGCGATGGCCCCCAGCAGACAGGTGCCCGGATTGGCGCGGATGAAGCTCGCCGCGCGGGCGTTGAGGTCTTCCAGGTTGCGCCGGGCCTCGTCGATCTGGGGCAGCACGGTGTCCTGGAGGTGGCGGGCCTTGTCCTGCAGGTTCTGCGAATTGACGTCCATGAGAGGCATGTCCTCGTGAAGTGAAACTGGGTGGATGGAAGGTGGGGTGTGTCAGCGCCGTTGGCTATTGCCGATGACGAATCCGATGAAGAAAGCCGCGCCCACGCAGGTCAGGGGCCGGCGGAGCACCCACTCGCGCCAGTCGGTGCGCCACGCCACTTCCTCGCGCAGGGCGCTCATGGACTGGCTCAGCTCGGCGCGCGTGCGCTCGATCTCCTCGCGGATCTGCTCGGGCGAGCGCGGAGCGGACCGGAGCTTGATGGAATCAGCGGCCATGAGGCACCTCCTGGGAGAGCGCCGTCACGCTGCGGTTGAGTTCACTTTTGGTGTCGTCCATGACCTGGTGTGCCTTGAGCCGCTCGGCGGCCCGTTTGACGCCCACGACGCCGCCCACGAGGTTGAGTCCCCCGACCAGGGCGAGCGCGCCCGCGAGGCCCAGCCAACGCGCCAGCGCCACGGCCAGCCCGGCGCACACGAAGCCGTAGCCCACCAGGACGAACGGCACGAAGAGGGCGATGAGCGCCAGGTCCGCGCCCATCAATCGCGCGTCCTCCATCATCTCCGCGCGCGCCAACGTCAGGTGCTGCGTCACCAGCTTGGTGAGGCCCTCGGTCAACCGCCCGACCAGCGTGGCCAGTCCACGCTCCGTCTGCTCGCTACCCACTCCCATCTGCTCCCCGGTCGTCACTCTCATTTCAGGAGAGTCAACGTAGGGTGCTCCCGTTCTCCACGACAACCCCGGAGGTGGCGATCTGTCCACCGCACGTCAGCGGCCCCTCTCCATCGACGAGCGGGGACAGGGGCCTAACCGATGAGCTGCACGGGAGCGGCACTGGAGGCTTGCGTTTCCAGTTGCGTCCTGAAGCGCATCACCAGGGGCAGGTGATCCGACGCCAGCTCGGACAGGTCCGTCTGGTGGGCCCGGATGGACAACGGCTTGATGCCCGTGTCCACGTAGACGCGATCCAGGCGCAACAGCGGGTAGCGGGAGGGGTAGGTGCGCACGCTCACGTCGAGCTCCAGGGCCACGTCGTGGATGGCCTGGCGCGCGAGCCCGCGCACCGCACCGGGTCCCAGGTAGTTGAAATCCCCGCAGACCACGACCGGCTCCCGTTGAACCGAGTCGCGGAGGATGTCCGAGGACAGCAGCAGCGATTCCTGCCGGCGGCGCTCGCGGATCCCCAGGCCCAGGTGCAGACAGAAGACGTGCAGGAGCCTGCCGCCCCCGATGTCCAGATCGCAACGCAAGGCGCCCCGAGGCTCGCGGCGGCCCACGCTCAGGTCGTAGTTGTGGGACTGCCGGATGGGCAATCGGGACAGGATGGCGTTGCCATAGCGTCGGCCCTCCCGCACCACGTTGGGACCGAAGGCCATGTGCAGGCCCAGCATCGCCGCCAGATGCTCGGGCTGGTCCTCCCGAGGCGTCACGCCCCGGTAGTCCCCGACTTCCTGGAGGGCGATGATGTCCGCGTCGATGTCCCGCAGCACCTCGCCCACCCGCTCCAGGTCGAAGAAACCATCCGTCCCGATGCCACTGTGGATGTTGTAGGAGACGAGCGTCAGCTCCACGTCCTCTCCCGGGTCAACCCTGCGCGAGCCGCAGACGGTGCGCGAGCAGACGGGCCGCGTCCAGGGGCAGCGACAGGAGCCGGCTCGCGGCCTGGGTGGCATCCAGGATGCCCAGACGGACGGCGCGCAACTGGCGCCTCGCCTCGTCCAGCACGTCCTTGGGCGCCGTGCTCCGCTCCAGGATGGGCACCTCGCTCAAGGGCACCGCCCCGATGGGCTGGCCCCTGTTGGTCGCCGTGGGCTTGAGCGGCGCGTTGGGCGACAGACCCGCCAGCGCCTCGAGCTGGGCGTTCATGGCCCGCACGTGGAAGAGCTCCTCGGTCTCCGCGTGGTGCTTCCCATAGTGCGGCAGCTTGTCGTGACGGCGCTCCGATACCCGTTTCTCGGACAGGTGCTGCTTGTCCCGGCGGCGAAGACCACGGCTCGGGGTGGACTTGGCAACGGTGAAATGTTCGAAGCGAAAGGTGCGCGGCATCCGGTATCTCCCCCTCAGAAAACGCCCTGAAAATCCCCTCAGAAAACGGATACGGAAAACTAGGGAGTCGGCCTCCAGGAGGGAATGATGAAGCGCACGGGGCCCTGTCTGCCTGACTACTCCCTATGGGAACGAGAAGGCCTCTGTCTTGTTTCCGGCGATGGGCGCGGACAACTGGACGCTCGCGGAGAGGAGGACTTGCCGCGGCGCGGGTTCGTTGACGTCCCCCCGGCGAGCCCGCATATCTCGTCTCCGTGCCCCGTCTCCTTCCCCGGCTCCTGTCCCTTCTGCTGTTCGCCCTCGCCCTTCCCTCCCGCTCCGCCGAGGCGCCACCTCGATTGGTGCTCCAGCCCTCCCGGGCCCGGCCCGGGGATCCGGTCCTCGTCACGGCGCGAGGATTCCAGAGCGCCCCCACCGGAACGTTGGGAGAGCGGCCCTTGCGCTTCTACGCCTCGGGTGACGGCTTCCAGGCCCTGACCGGGCTTCCCGTGGAACAAATGCCCGGGTCGCTTCCGGTGAAGGTGGTGGGGCCCACGGCGGGAAGCGTGGCGCCCGTGGAGGTCCGGGCTCAGATGGACGTGGTGGAGCCCGGCTGGCGCGTGCGCACCCTGCAGGTGGCCAACAAGTACGTGAAGCCGCCTCCCGAGGTGCAGGCCCGCATGGAGGAGGATCAAGCCGCCTTCACCGCCGCCTTCTCGCAACCCTTCGCCGACCCCCTCTTCGCCGAGAACTTCTCCTTGCCCCGCAAGGCGCGGGTCACCGCCCCCTATGGGGATCTGCGCACCTTCAATGGCCAGAAGCAGAGCCAGCACTTCGGCACCGACCTGGACGGAAAGAAGGGCACGCCCGTGTACGCCGCCAACGCGGGCACGGTGGTGATGACGCGCGACAACTACGCCGCGGGCAACACGGTGCTCGTGCACCACGGAGCGGGCCTCTACACGTCCTACTTCCACCTGTCCGCCACCTCGGTGAAGTCCGGCCAGCGCGTCAAACGCGGTCAGCTCCTGGGCAAGGTGGGTGGCACGGGCCGGGTCACCGGCCCCCATCTGCACTGGGGCGCGAAGGTGGAGGGCCTGTGGGTGGATCCGCAGACGCTGCTCGCCATCGACTTCACCCCGGGCGGGGCCCCCTCCGCGGGCGCCGCGAAGTAGGGCGCACGAGCCGTCAGGCGCGCTTGCCCGCCTTCGGGCGGGTCCCGGACGACGTCTTGTCCTGCTTCCAGGACGTCTCCTGGAGGGCGGCGTTCGGCAGGACACCGCGAAGGAAGGATTCGGAGATCTGCGTGCGGGCCCGCTCCAGCGCCTCGGGACTGCGATCCTCCATCAGCCCCGACACGAAGGCGGTGAGCCCCATTTCGATGGAGCCGACGAGCAGGGACGCGCAGAGCATGGGATCCAGCTCCTCGCGCAACTGTCCGGCCGCCTGGGCGCGGGCGAACATGTCCGCGGCCATGCGGATGGTGTCGAGGAAGGCCTGCTGCCGGGTGACGACATGGCCGCCCGAGGGACTGCGGGCGATCTCCAGGATGAGCACCTTCACGGCTCGCGGGTCCACGCGGTAGGCCTCGAAGGCCACCTCGGCGATGCCGTGCACCTTCTGCTCGATGGAGGACGTCTCGTCCTCGGCCACCGCGCGCAGGCGCGTGACGAAGCCGCTCCAGCCCGTCGCGGCGACGGTCTCCAGCAGCTCGTCCTTGTTCTTGAAGTAGTGGTAGACGAGCCCGTAGGCCACGCCCGCCTCGCGCGCCACGTCCGCGATGCGGCAGCCGTGGTACCCCTTGCGCGCGAAGACGTCGATCGCCGCGCGCAGGATGGTGTGGCGGCGCTCACTCTCCCGACTCCCCGCCTCCTCCGACTTGCTCTGCCGCTGACTCACGCGCTGTCTCTCCTGGCGGGTTGATTCCAAAATCGGCCAGCCAGGACGCTACGGAGGCGGGGGCTCGGGGTCAATGCCCTTGGCGGGCCGCGTTACTTGAGGAAGATACCGAACACGCGCGGCGCGGTGACGATGGCCTTGTGTCCGGCCTCGGGAGACGCCGTGAAGGAGCAGAGCGCGTTCACCTCCCACTTGACCGTGTTGGCCGGGTAGTCCGGAGGCGGCGGATCATTGTTCGGGTCGCGGATGTCCTTGATGACGTAGCGCATGTACGAATAGGCCGGATAGGTGAAGGCCTTGCCCGTCCCGAGCTTCTCCACGGTGACGGGACCCACGGTACCCGACGTGCACCCATCATCATCCGCGTTGCGCGCGAGGCTGTTGAACCAGGGGTCGGACACGAGGAACGACACGGGCAGCGCACCATACTTGTCGATCGTCTGCTGAACGTTGTCGAGAGGATTGACCTGGAGGATGACGCGCTTGGACAGGGCGGCGTCCGCGTCACGCGCGTGGGGCCAGCTCGTCCACAGGATGCGCTCCTGGACCCAGATGAGGCCGACGGGATCGAACTTGCCGTTCTTGCCGTCCCACCTGCCGTTGCCGTTGGCGTCGACATAGCGCTCGCCGTTGTCCCACGTGCCGTTGTCGTTGTTGTCCACGAAGGGCTCGGTCAGGTCGATGAAGGGCTCGTTCTGATCGTAGACGCCGTTGTTGTTGAGGTCGTCGAACGCCTCCTCGCCCGTGGTGATGGCGATCATGCTGACCAGGTTGTCGCGCGGGTTGTTCGTGGGGGTGACGAGCTTGCCGTCCTTGAGCACCTGACGGACGGGATCCAGCCGGCGGGGCTCCACCAACGTGCCGACCTTGCCGAAGTTGGCGATGGGATCCTCGGACCACTCGAACGGGTGCATCCACAGGGGCGCGAGGTACTCACCGGTGTGGGTCGCGTCGTTGGTGGGGTTCCAGGAGAACGTGCCCGGCTCCACGTCCTCGGGCAGCGGCAGCGAGGTCTTGTAGAGCACCTGGGCGTTGCCCACCACGTCCGTGACGGACACGGAGCTGGGACCGATGGTGCCCGCCTCGGTGAGGAAGGACACCTGGGCGCCGGCGATACCGTCGCCGTTGCGATCCGCCACGTGGGCGGTGCAGTTGAGCTTCACGCCCGCGATGAGGTGGCGCGTGTCGTCATAGGCGCCAATGGCGTGCACGCCACCCGAGCCCGGTCCGGAGATGGGACCGCACTGGAAGGTGAACTGGCGGGCGGTGGAGTTGGAACCCGCGAAGGTGACCGCGGGGCTGGTGGCCGCCTTGTCGCCCACGCGGGCAACCACCACCACGGAGGACACACGGCCGCCCTTGGCCACCACCTGCGTGGAGGCGATGCCCGTGGTCGCATCGGTCGTGGCCTCCGGGGGGTTGAGCTCCACGTCGGTGACGGGGCCCTGGGCCTCGAAAGTCATGGTGACGCCCGGTTGCGGCTGCCCCCGGGAATCAATGGCGCGAAAGCGCAGCGTGGTGATCTCCCCCAGCCGAGGCTGGGCCGGCGACACATCCACGAACTCCAAGGTGGCCGGAAGCGGGGAGCCGCAAGCCGCGAGCACTCCGCTCGTGATCGCCACACATACGGCGAGACCCAGACGCATCAGAGAAGACTCCGGTCGAAGAGGAAGGAAAGCGGTACGTCAGTGACGCACAGCCAACACTTCCCATCTTCCCGGGCCCTCTGGCGTCCAGTCAAGCGAAGGCGGTGGGAGATCCACCGCCTCCGCTCATCAGGCCGCGGAGCCGTTGAACATGGCGCGAGCCACGCCCAGCAGGCGCTCCACATCCCGAGGCGTCAGGCCCCGCGCCCGGGCGAAGTCCGACAACGGCCGCAGCAGATCTTCCGTCTGCGCCGGAGTCTCCTCCGTCCCGGCGAAAAGTTCGCCCAGGCTGACGCTCAGGGCGTTGGCCAGGGCGGCAAGGGTTTCCACATGGGCCACGCGCTCGCCCCGCTCGATCATCGAGAGGAAGGAGACACTGATTTGAGCCCGCTCCGCGAGTTCTTCTTGGGTCCAGCGCTCCGGGCGCTGGGTGCGAAGTTCACGAATGCGCTGTCCGATACGTTTTCCGAGTTCCGACACGAAAGACCTCGTCCTCCTCAAATGGGGGAATCATTCAGGGAGTGAAGAACCATGCACCCACTGCCGGGATTCCTAACCCCCGGTTCCAAACGTTCCAACTCCGGCTACCGTCAAGTTGAGGCCGAAGTCTGGAATCGCTCGTCCCCTTTGCAACCGAGCGATCCCCTCGACGCGCCAACAGTTACAAGCCGGAGCGTATGATACTCCAATCCACTGCTGACTGAGAGGAGACTCGCTACGAGACTGCGGTTGGACGATGACCTCGTACCTCAAACCGAGTCCAAAGCCGAGTTTTGCTTCGGTCCCGGCCGTCAGGAACTGTGCCCGCTGGGGGCTCTGCCGAGCACTCCCCACCAGGCCATCCAGGCTCCGGCGCAGGCGATCCGACCCCACGCCTACCAGATCGTCATAACGGGCATAGATGTCGCCATTGGGCACATCCACGCGGAAATCCGCGCTCAACTGGGCGATTTGATTGGAATTCGGGTCGTAGCGCAGCGTGCCGCCCCCGCTGATCGAACCCAGTTGGGCGGAGAGTCTGCCAAAGGTGTCACGTGTCACGGGATCCGACTCCAGGACCGACCCCTGACCAAACGTAGGGGCATGTCGTGACAGGTCGAACCCCTGCCCCACCGTCAACCGGAGGAGCTCTCGCCGGGTGTTCTCCTTCCGGAAGCGGAGCGTCTGATTCAACTCCACCACGGCGTGCAGGAAGCGGCGAGCCACTCCCGGCGCGGTGATGGGCAGGGCGGAGTCGATCTCGTCATAGGGCTGGCCCGGGAGTTCCGGCGCGGCGCCCGGCGAGGGCAGGTCTCCCCACACGAGGGGCACGTAGCGCAGCGACACGGACGGCTCCAGGGAGTGCTGGAAGGAGACGCCCGCGATGTCGAAGGTGCGCGACAGCCGCGAGTCCACCACCAGGTCCAGGAGGGGGTAGCCGCGCTGGGCGGTGCGGCCCGAGACCTCGCCGAGATAGAAGTCCTGGCGCAGCGAGAGCGCCGGAGACAGCCGCGCCCAGGGACCCAGGGCGAAGGACGTGGACACGCGGGGATTCACATCGATGCGGCTTCTGGCCTCCCGGTCCGCGCCATCGAAGAGGCCGTTGCCCTGGGCTGGATCCGTGACGCTATCGGCACCGGGCTCGAAGCGGCCATCCAAGCCCTCGTCGCCGAACGAGGAGAACAGCGGAGACAGGCGGGAGAACTCCACCCGGGCCCCACCGATGAACCGGCTGTCGAACAGGGGCCGCTCGGCCAGCACCCAGCTGATCGCGGGCAGTTTCTGGAAGGTGCGAGGCGCGGCGGGGATGGGACTGGAGACGGCCCCGGTGGGTGGCGAGTGCTCCCCGAGCAGCGAGTAGCCCCAGCGGATGTCCTGACGCAGGCCCACTTCCAGGCCCACCCATTGATCCTCGCTCCGGCGGTAGAGCACGCCCGAGCTGCGCAGGTACTGGTTCTCGCGCGCCACGATGTCGGCGGTGACGTCGCGCGTGTAGAAGCCGTCGGAGACGGCGAAGGCATCGATGCGGTCGTACCAGCCACCACCCAGGTCCTGGCGGTGTTGGAGCGAGGCCTCGCCCCGGATGCCCCGCCGCGCGCGGATGAGCTCGCCGGCCTCGTCCAGGTAGAAGCCACCCGTCACCGGGTTGCGCACGGGTTGCAGGTCATAGAGCAGGCCGAGCGTGGCCCGGCCCTCGGTGCCCACGGAGGGCATGTAGCGGAACTCGGTGAGCAACCGCGGCCCGCGGATCCCCGTCGTCCGAGGTTCCTCGCGGGTGATGGTTTCCCCGGCGAGGGTGCGGTTGACTTCCTGCTCGGAGGCTCCCAGGTAGAAACCCGGGGAGAAGGTCAGATCGTAGCTGCGCCCGAGCGTGAGGAAGATCGGCTGCTCCAGCGAGAAGCCGTTGAGGCTGCTCGTGGTGGGCTTGGGGATGAGCAGGCCCGAGCGCCGCTCGGCCAGGGGCAGGTAGAGCCAGGGCAGCGCGAACACCGGCACATCGTGCACATACACCACGGGCAAGGTGAGCGAGGCGCGCTCACCCAGCACCACGCTGCCCTGGCTGGCTTCCACGCGCCAGGAGGGTGGACCGTCCTCACACAGACACGGAGCGAGCGCGATCCCCTCCACCTGGAAAGAATCGTCCCCGATGCGCTTGATGCGCGAGCCGCTCAGCAGCACGGGCGTCTCGCCCAGGTCGCGCAATTCCTGGGGCGTCTGGGCGGCGCGAAGCTGCTCGGGGGTGACGCCGCGCTTCTGCATGAAGAGACCCCCCTTGGCGCTGGCCTCGGAGGACTTGAGATCGACCGTCACCTCGTCCGCCACGGCGGCCATCTGGCCGCTGACGAGCATGACGTTGCCCTTGGCCACGGCCGTCTCGTTCGCCTGGTCGTAGACGACCTCGTCGGCGCGCAGCAGCGCCGTGCCCGAACTCAGCCGGGTGTGCCCATGCGCGGTGAGCACCCGCTGCTCCGGATCGTACAGGACGTGGTCGGCGGACAGCTCCACGGCCTGACCCGTGGGCAGTTGCAAGGGGGTGTACGGGGGCAGCTGTGCCGAGACGAGCAACACGGCCGCCACCGGCATCAGCAAGCTCATGGCCCGCCCCCCTATATCAACATCAACGACGGGCGGGGCGCGGGAACTCGATCGACAGCTCGTTGCCCTGCTGGTGCGTCTGGTACGGCACCTGCTGCTTGAGCCGGATGGCCACGCGCACCGTCTGCGAGGGGCCCGGCTCCGCCTCCACCCTGTTCACCACCGTGTCGAAGAAGGAGGTGTCCAGCATGCGGGTGTTGTTCACATCCACGCGGGTGTTCTCCAACTCCAACACCACCATCCGCTCCCCCTTCGAAACCGAGTAGCGCACGGGCTCGTCGGTGCGGATGAAGATGCGCGAGGACTCCGCCTCCTGCTTGAAGCCCACCAGCGTCAACATCTTGCGGCGCGAGGACACGGCGGCCCTCGAGCCCTGCTCCGCCTGGGCGACGCGGGCCTGACGCGCCTCCTCCCTCAACCGCTGCTTCTCCTCGGCCGCCGCCTGTGCCTCCTCACGCCGGGCTTGGGCCTCCTCGCGCCGCTTCTGCTCGGCCGCCGCCCGCGCCTCCGCCTGCTGACGCTGCCTGGCCTCGGCCGCGGCCTGGGCCTCCGCGTCACGACGAGCCTTCTCCTCCGCGGCCTGGCGGTTCTTCTGCTCGGCCGCCGCCCGCGCCTCCTCCTGCTGCCGCTGCTTCTCGGCCTGGGCCGCGCGCTCCGACTGGAGGCGCTGCTGCTCGGCCTGCTGGGCCGCCACCCGCTTGGCGTCCTCCTGCGCCTTGCGATCGGCTTCGGCACGCGCCTCGGCCTGCCGCCGGGCCTCGGCCTCCGCATCGGCCGTGGCCTTGGCCGCCTGGGCCGCCGCCGCTTCTTGACGCTTGCGCTCCTCCTGGGCCGCTTGCGCCGCCTGGGCCGCCGCCGCGTCCTGACGCTTGCGCTCCTCCTGGGCCGCCTGCGCCGCCTGGGCCACGGCGCGCTCCTCCTGCGGCTCGGCCCCCGTAGCCTGGGGAGCCTGCGCTGGGGTCGTCCCGGGCGTGGTGGTGGGAGTGGGAGTCGTGCCCGTGGGAGCCGCCGCCACGACCGCGCCTCCACCTCCGGCCACGCTCACCACCAGGGTGTTGCCACGGGCCTGGATATCGGTCTCCACCTCGCGTGCGTAGCCGATGAGCACCCGGGCGATGGACGAGTCATCCGAGCCATAGCCCGCTGTCCGGATGGCGGTGATGGTGCCATTGCCCACCGGGATGTCCTCCTTCACTCCGGAGAAGGTGGCCTCGGCGATGTCGATGACCAAACGGGGCGGATCCGTCAGGCTGAAGGTGGTGAAGTTGGGCTTCTTCGTCCCGACGATCTCCACCGTCCCTCCCCTCACGTTCACGCTCGTGATGGAGTTGAGGTTGCCCGCTTCCTGAGCCAGCGCCCGGGCAGGGCCCAGCACGCACGAGAGCAGCGCGAGGACGAGGACCTTCAGGGACGACTTCTCGATGAACGAACGCATGCCACTTCGAAGGTAGCACGCGCCATTCTGGCTCCAACTTTCCCGTGGAACTCTCCGTCCGCGGCTTCGCGCTACCGCAGCCGGGGCAGCGAGGGCTTATTATGGGTGCGGTGGGTGCGCGCGTACTCGATGAGGTTCTTGATGTCGTAGCAGATCTGCCGGATGTCGTGCCCCATCGTCAGCTCGAGGTGGCTGTTGCCCTTCACCGGGCGCCACAGCAGGTACTCGCTCTTGGCCGCGTGGTACACGCTCCGGGTGGATTCCAGGGAGGCCAGGGGGTCCATGTCCCCGAAGATGATGGCGATGGGGATGCTGATCTTCGAGAAGCCGCGCTTGAAGTCGAACCCCGTGCGGTAGCAGACCATCTCCCCGCCGCAAATCCACCGCACGAACTGCTCCACCACCTTGCGGGGCTCGGGCTCACCGCCCTCGCGCAGGAGCCAGCGCACGTCCTGGGCGCTCGCCCGGGCGGGATTGCTCAGCCGGTTGACGCGGGTGGTGATGTAGTTGAAGAGGGGCTGTCTCTCCGCGCGGGCGAGCAGCCGCTCGGCGAACTTCAGCCAGTCATTCATGGGGATGACGTGGAAGCGGTGCTGCGCGGGGGCGGCCTCGGGCTCCAGCCATCGGGCCAGTCCCGCGTGGAGCGAGGACGCGCCCTTGGCCAGCAGCTGGCGCCCCTTGTGCCCTAGGCGCTTCTCCAGGTTGATGCCAGCGAGCAGCATGTCGATGCTCGCGCCGACCGCGGGCGCCCACATCGACAGCATCCGCAGCATGAAGGCGCCCCGGCCGAGGTCCGCCGCGGAACCAATGGTGATGAGGCCCTCGAAGTCGTCGTGGATGCCCGCGTAGCCGTAGCCGAGCATCCCGCCCATGGAGTGGCCACAGTAGAAGATCCGCTCGCGCCGGGTGATGCGCTTGACCCCCGACACCGCCGCCGGCAGGTCGTAGAGGAAGTAGCTGTCGATGTCCCAGCCGTAGTCCAGATCCGGCGGCAGGGGACGGCGGAAGCGCGCGGCACGCTCCTTCTGGAACTCGATGGAGCTCTTGCCGTGGCCGCGCAGCTCCAGGATGTGGATGTCCACCCCGAAGAACAGCAGGTTCTTGACGAACTGCCCGCTCGTCCAGGCATGCCGGTTCTGGGAGAAGCCATGCACCAACAGCAGGGGCTCGCCGAACAGGGGCTGGGCGAAAGGCTGTTTGACGGGGCGGTAGCGGGTGATGACCAGCGACCAGCCGTCCGCGGTTTCCACGACGTACTTCGTCTTCTGGTAGAGCGACCGGAAGTCGACCTCGTCGACCGTCGGTGTATGGGGACCCGTCGGAGTCGCCGCTCTCCAATCCGGCAAGCGCATGGTTTCAACCTATGAACTGTGATGCAATGCGCCAAGGTTTCCACACCCCTTGGCGCGCACGGAACCGACTAGGAACAGTGAACCCGTGCACAGGATAACGTCTTCGCTCGCCGCCTGGGAGTGCGCTCCGGCGAGCGCCGCATCCAAGGAGGGGTAGGCACGCACGTCGGCGCACCAGGAGCGCGCCTCGTCGACGTAGCGCTCGGGGGGGAGCGAGCGCGGGGTCTCCAGGGGTGTCAGGTGCACGGAGGCGCATGCGGGGAAAAGGGCGCGCAGCATGGGGCCCCGGTCCTTGTCCGCCACCACCCCGAAGACGCAGTGCACCCGGCGGCCAGGGTACAGCGAACGCAGGCCCTCGAGGAGCACCTGGACCCCCGCCGGGTTGTGCGCTCCATCCAGCACCACGGGTGGAGAGCCCCCCAGGTCCTCCAGCCGTCCAGGCCAACGTGCCCCGGCGAGACCCGTGCGGATCGCCTCCGAGGGGACCTGGAGGCCCCGGGACATCAGCTGCTCCAGCGAGGCCAGGGCCACGCCGGCGTTCTGACGCTGGTGAACGCCCCTGAGACCCAGCGTCAGCGCGTCGAGGGACAGCTCCCGCCCCTGGTAGGCCAGCGAGCCATCGGGCCTCGCCGTCAGGCAGAAGTCACGGCCCTCGAGTACCAGGGGCGCGCCCACGGTCCGGGCGGCGCGCTCGATGGCGGCGAGCGCCTCGGGCTCCTGGCGGCTCACCACCACGGGAACGCCGGGCTTGAGGATGCCGGCCTTTTCCCCGGCGATGGCCTCCAGGGTGTTGCCCAGGTACTCCGTGTGATCGAAGGACACCGGGGTGATGGCGGTCACGAGCGGATGACACGCGCGGGTGGCGTCCAGACGGCCTCCCAACCCCACCTCCACCACGGCCACGTCCACCGCCTCGCGCGCGAAGTGCCAGAAGGCCACCACCGTGCCGAACTCGAAATACGTGAGCGAGGTGGCCGCCTCCGGGTGCCGCTCCAGCACCTCCAGGATGCGCTGGCCGAACACCTCGTCCGAGATCTCCACGCCGTCCACGCGGATGCGCTCGTTGACGCGAACCAGGTGCGGCGAGGTGTACAGCCCCACCCGGTGACCCGCCGCGTGGAGGGCCGCCGACGCGAAGGCGCACGTGCTCCCCTTCCCATTGGTTCCCGCCACGTGGAGCGCGGGAAAGCGACGCTCCGGGTGGCCGAGCGCTTCCAGGGCCGCCTCCACGCGCTCCAGCCCGAGCTTGATGCTGGAGGGACTGAGGCGGGAGAAGAACTCCAGGGCCTCGGCGGGGGTACGGGGCGTCATCGGGCGGGGCGGCGTCTACCCGAGCAGCTGGATGACCTGGTTGAGCTTGGCGCGCAGATCCTTGCGCGGGACGATCGCGTCGAGCATGCCGTGCTCCACGAGGAACTCGGAGCGCTGGAAGCCCTCGGGAAGCTTCTGGCGGATGGTCTGCTCGATGACGCGCGGGCCGGCGAAGCCGATGAGGGCCTTGGGCTCGGCGAGCATGACGTCTCCCAGCCACGAGAACGAGGCCGCCACGCCGCCCGTGGTGGGGTGCAGCAGCACGGAGATGTAGGGCTTGCCCACGTTGCGGAAGCGGGCGATGGCCGCGCTCGTCTTGGCCATCTGCATGAGGGAGAAGATGCCCTCCTGCATGCGCGCGCCGCCCGAGGCGGAGAAGACGATGGCCGGGCACTTGAGCTCGTGCGCCCGCTCGAAGACGCGCGTGCACTTCTCGCCCACCACCGAGCCCATGGAGCCGCCCATGAACTCGAACACGAAGCAGCCCACCGACACCTGCTTGCCCTCGATGCGGCCCACGCCCGAGATGAAGGCGTCGTTCTCGCCCAGGGACTTGCGCGTGGAGCGGAGCCGGTCCTTGTACTTCTTCGAGTCGGAGAACCCGAGTGGATCCTGCGGCTCGAGCTCCTTGTCGAACTCCTCGAAGCTGTCCGGATCCAACAGCGACGCCAGGCGGGCGCGCGCCGGCCACGGCAGGTGATGATCGCAGTGGGGACAGACGTTGAGGTTCTTCTCCAGCTCCTGCCGGTAGAGGATCTCATCGCAGTTCTCGCACTTGGCCCAGAGCCCCTGCATGCGGCTGGGGGCTTCGATGGGCTCGGGAGTGGTGGCGATACGGGGCTTCTTGGAGAACCAGGCCATGGGAGGCCCCGGTTAATCCCACTGCCAGGGAGCCGTCAACTCCCAACCCTAGAACTCGAAGGTGTCCCCCAGCTCCAGCACCTCCACGGGCATGTTCGCCACTTCCTTCTTCACCTGCTGCACGAAGGCGGGCTTGAGGTGGTAGAGCAGCACGCTCGTCCCCTCGTCGCGCTCGAACTTCTCCAGCTCGCTCTGGAGCGTGCGGGGAGTGAGATGCCCGGACACGTCGGCCAGTTGCTGCAACGCGTTGGGAAAGCTCGTCTCGATGAGGAGCGCCTTGAGCGTGGGCGTCTGGTTGAGCACCTTCCAGAGCTTGTCCGTGGGGCCCGTGTCCCCGCTCATGGCCAGCGACGAGCGGCCCCGGGTGATGACGAAGCCGCACGACTCCACCGGGTGGTGCACCGGCACGGACTGCACCGTGTAGGGACCCACCTGGAAGGTGCTCCCCGCCCGGAAGGCCTTGATGCGCAGCACGGGCTCCTTGCGCGTGGGAATGCGCGTGAAGTCCGGCCAGAGCGCGTTGTTGAACATGTTCTCGCGCAGGGCCCGGGCGCACTCGCGCGAGGCGTGGATGGTGACCGGCTTGTCCCTCCGCCCGATGATGAGGTCCGCCATCAGCGGCAGATCCTTCACGTGATCGAAGTGGCTGTGGCCGACGATGATGTCGTCCACCTGGCACAGCTGCTCGAGCGACAACGTGCTCGTGAGCGCGCCCGCGTCCAGGGCGAGCACGTCGTCCACGAGGAAGCACGTGGTGCGGCACGCGGGAAGCTCACCCCCATGGCAGCCTAGGATCTGGAGCTTCACGCTAGAGGTCTCCGAACTTCCACTTCATCTCCAGGTATTGGAGGAAGTCGTGGAGGCGGGCCGTATCCTGCACGGTGAGCCTGTCATCGCCGAGCGCCACCAGCCCCGCGCGATCCAGCCGGCTCAACACGAGCCGGATGGCGGGCTCGCCCACGCCGAGCTGCCGGGGCAGGTCGCGCAAGCCCAGCTCGATCTCCATCCCCTCGTCGGTGGGGATTCCTCGCGTGCGGCACGCCTGCAGCACGTGGTGCACCACGCGGCTGGTGGGATCTCCGTGCAGCAGATTCTCGATCTGGGCGTCCGCCTCGGACAGGCGCTCGGCCAGCTTCTTGATCATCCGCACGGCGATCTCCGCGTTGCCGCGGATCATCCCCTCGAAGGTCTTGGGATCGATGACGAGCAGCTTCGCGTCCTCGCTCACCGTGGCCGTGGCATTGCGCGGCCGGTTGGAGATGATGGCCATCTCGCCGAAGAACTCCCCCGGGCCGAGCACCGCCAACACCTTCTCCTCGTCGCGCACGCGCTTGGAGATGGCGATTCGTCCCGACTGCAGGACGAACATCTCCTTGCCCGCCTCTCCCTCGCGGAAGAGGGTCGTGCCCTTCGAGAACTCCTTGCCGAAACGTTGAAAGAGGGTTTCCTCGGCGCCCATCGCGAGCGCGAGTTAAGCCCTCCGCATCAATAGGGTCAAATTCCGTCTGGTCCTCCCCTCGCCCGCTCCAGGTGTCGCCTAGACACCCACCTGATGGGAATGGAGACAGGGGGAGGGCAAAGCCGGTACAAGGCCGGGCGTGGGAACGACCTACAAGCAGGCGGGAGTGGATATCGAGGCGGGGGATGCCTTCGTCGAGCGCATCAAGCCCCATGCGGCGCGCACGATGAGGCCCGAGGTCCTGGCCGGGGTGGGCGGGTTCGGCGGGCTGTTCGCCCTGCCACCGGGCAAGTACCGCGAGCCGGTGCTGGTGGCGGGCACGGACGGGGTGGGCACCAAGCTCAAGGTGGCCTTCCAAGCGGGACGACACGGCACGGTGGGAGTCGACCTGGTGGCGATGTCCGTGAACGACATCCTCACGTCCGGCGCCGAGCCGCTGTTCTTCCTGGACTACTTCGCCACCGGACGGCTGGAGGTGGACGCCGCGGCCGAGGTGGTCAAGGGCATCGCGCAGGGGTGTGAGCAGGCCGGGTGCGCGCTCCTCGGCGGAGAGACGGCGGAGATGCCGGGCTTCTACGCGCGGGGCGAGTACGACCTGGCGGGCTTCTGCGTGGGCGTGGTGGAGCGCTCGGAGATCATCGACGGGCGGAGCGTGAAGCCGGGCGACGCGCTCATCGGGCTGGCGTCCTCGGGCCTGCACTCCAACGGCTACTCGCTGGCGCGCAAGGTGCTGCTGGAGGACGCGAAGCTGGCGCTGCACGAGGTGCCCGAGGGCCTGGAGCGGCCGCTCGTCGACGCGCTCCTGGAGCCCACGCGCATCTACGTGAAGGACGCGCTCGCGTTGATGAAGACGGTGAAGGTCAAGGGCTTGTCGCACATCACCGGCAGCGGCATTCCAGGCAACCTGCCGCGGTGCCTGCCGGACGGGACGCGGGCGGTGCTCGACGACACGGCCTGGAAGCGCCCGCCCATCTTCGATCTCATCCAGCGGCTGGGCGGTGTGGCGCGCTCGGAGATGTACGACACCTTCAACATGGGCCTGGGCCTCATCGCGGTGGTGGCGCGCGAGGACGTGGCCGTGGCGCTCGCCCTGCTGGAGGCGCGCGGGGTGGAGGCCTCCGAAGTGGGCCGGATCGAGGCGGGCGAGGGAGAGGCCACGGCGGTCATCACGCCATGAGCGGCCGCGCGAAGCTGGGCGTGCTGGTGTCGGGCGGAGGCAGCAACCTGCAGGCCCTGCTCGATGCGTGCGCCCGGGCGGACTTCCCCGCCGAGGTGGCGCTCGTGGTGTCCAACGTGCCCACCGCGTTCGCGCTCCAGCGGGCGCGGGACGCGGGGGTGGAGGCGCGGGTCCTCGATCACAAGGGCTTTGGCGCACGGGCGGACTTCGAGCGGGCGCTGGGAGATCTGCTGGTGGACGCGGGGGTGGAGTGGGTGTGCCTCGCGGGCTTCATGCGCCTGCTCGGCGCGGACTTCCTCGGACGCTTCGCGGGCCGGGTGCTCAACATCCATCCGTCCCTGCTGCCCGCGTTTCCGGGCCTGCACGCCCAGCGGCAGGCGCTCGACAAGGGCGTGAAGGTGGCCGGGTGCACGGTGCACTTCGTGGACGCCGGCATGGACACGGGCCCCATCATCGCGCAGGCGGCGGTGCCGGTGTTGTCCGGAGACGACGAGGCGGCGCTGTCCGCGCGCATCCTGAAGGAGGAGCACCGGCTGTACCCGCTGGTGGTGAAGCTGGCCGTCACGGGAGGCGTCCGGCTGGAGGGCGGACGCGTGGTGTCCCCCCTCGGTCCCGCCGTGGGCGACAGCAGCCTGCGCAACCCCGGCGAGCCGGGCTGACCCCGCACGGAGCCCCCGAGGCGCATGGCCACCATCGTGGGACATTCCATCGAGCCGCCCGACACGTGCGGCTACCTGCCCGACCAGCTCGCCTCGCTGGAGCAGGTCTTGATGAAGGACGTGACCCCCGAGGAGTATGAGCGGCTGCTCACGCGGGGCTGGCGCCGCTTCGGCCCCATGTACTTCCGGCCCGCGTGTCGGGACTGCGCCGAGTGTGTCTCGTTGCGCATCCCCACCGCGACCTTCCAGCCCAACCGAAGCCAGCGCCGGGCGCGCGCCGCGTGTGCCCACCTGCGCGTGGAAGTGGGGCCGCCCCGCGTGGACGAGGAGCGGCTGGCGCTCTACCACGTCTGGCACGGCGAACGGGAGCAGACGCGCGAGTGGAACGCCTCGCCCCTCAGCGCGCGGGACTACTTCCTGCAGTTCGCCTTCCCCCACCCCTCGGCGCGGGAAGTGGCCTACTACGACGACACCGCCGAGGGCGGCCCCAAGCTGGTGGGCCTGGGCATCTGCGACGAGACCCCCCACGCCTGGAGCGCGGTGTACTTCTTCTATGATCCGGCCTACGCGCGCGCCTCGCCGGGCTCGGCCAACGTGGTGTTCCAGGTGGAGCTGGCGCGCAGCCGGGGCATTCCGCACGTGTACCTCGGCTATCGCGTCCAGGGCTGCGCGTCCCTGCGTTACAAGGGCTCGTTCGGCCCCCACGAGCTGCTCGAGGGCCGTCCTGGTCCGGATGAGTCGCCCCGGTGGAACCCCGCGAAGGAGCCCGGGAACACGCCTCCGTGAACGGCCCTATCCATCGGCCCCCAGCCGCCAGCCCCACATCCGCGTGTACTGCCGCCGCAGAACGCTGGCCGGGGCCAGGCGGATGGACTGCTCCCGCAGCCAGACCCCCACGGGTTGGCGCCACTGGCCGATGACGCCAAAGCGCCACGAGAGCTGTTGCAGCCACCGGGTCCGTGCCTGACGCACGCGTTCGTAGCGCCGAAGCCCCTCCACCGGCTCCGCCCCCCGCTCCAGCGCCAGGGCCAGCACGCCCCCATCCTCGATGGCCGAGCACGCCCCCTGCCCCATGTTGGGCATCATCGGATGGGCCGCGTCGCCCAACAGCGTCACGCGTCCCCGCCCCCATTGCCCGAGCGGCAACCGGTCCAGCAAATCGTTGCGCAACAGGTCCGACTCGCGCGTGGCCGCGATGAGCTCCGGAAGGGGCGCATGCGCCGTCCGGAAGAGGTCTCCCAGGAAGGCCTTGTCTCCTCCTGGCACGGCCTTTCCCTGGGGCCAGTCGGCGGTGGCCCACCAGTACACCAGGTCCTCGCGCACATGGCCCACGCCAAAGCGGGCCCCTCGTCCCTGCGTCTCCTGCAACAGCCCCAAGGGCAACTCCGGATGGGAGAAGCCACGCGCCAGCCCGCGCCAGCACGGATGGCCCGCGTAACGAAGGGCTTCTCCCGGATGGAGCTGAGCCCGCACCACCGAGCGCAACCCGTCCGCGCCCACCAGCACCTCCCCCCTCGCCTCGCGTCCGTCCTCGAAGCGCGCCACCACGCCGTTCCCGTCCTCCTCGAAACGCGACAGGCGGGCCCCCAGGTGGACGCGAATTCCGGCCCCCAGCGCCTCGTGCAGCGCGCCATGCAGGGACGCGCGGTGGAAGAGCACGGCGGGCACGTCCGTCCCGGGGACGTCCTCCGCGCGCTCGCGCACCAGCGCCCTGCCCTCCCAGGTGCGCATCTCCACCCGCGACAGAGTCACCCCCCGCTCCACCACCCGCTCGAGCCCCAGCCCGAACAGCACGCTCATGGCGTTGGGGGAGATCATGATCCCCGAGCCGACCTCCCGCAGCTCGGGGGCCTGCTCGAAGACGTCCACCTCCCAGCCCCGCTGGCCCAGCGCGAGCGCCGCCGTCAGCCCCCCCACTCCACCGCCAATGATCAACGCCTTTCGCCTCGGCTCGCTCATGTCCACCCCCTCCGGGCCATCATGATCCATGCCGAAGCGCCCCCGGGAGTGGGAAAGCGCTGCGAGGCTCCGGGCAACGTGTGTAGTGTGCGCGACGCGATGCCGATGCCCGCCGCCAGACCCAAGCAACTCCCCTCGACCACGGCCCCCTCCCGGCACGTCTACGACGTGATCGTCCTGGGCAGCCAGCTCGGAGGGGCGCTCGCCGCGGTGATGCTCGCCAAGCGGGGCTATGGCGTGCTGCTGGTGGAACACGATGGGACCGGGCCGGGCTACGAGCATGGGGGCTACCTGCTGCCCTACGCCCCCTTCATCGCCCCGTCCCTCAAGACGATGCCCGCGGTGGAGGAGGCCTTCACCGAAGTGGGCCTCACCACGGAGCTGCAACGCCACCAGCAGCCCCATGTGCCCGAGTTGCAACTGGTGATGCCGCATCACCGGCTGGACCTGCACGCCGACCCGGCCCGCCGGAGCGCCGAATTCGTCCGCGAGTTCGGGAGCGAGGGCGAGCGCGTCCTCGCGGACCTCTCGGCCTCGCTCCGGCAGCACGAGCCGTCCGACGCCTTCTTCAAGGAAGAGCCGCCCCTGCCCCCCGATGGCCTGCTGGAGGCCTGGAACCTCAAGCGCCGCCGGGGTCAGCACCCGGGCCTGGAAACGGAGCTGCGGCTGGCGGGCGAGGACGCCCCCTCCCGGCTGTTGCGCGGCCTGCGGCCCTTCGCCGTCCACCTGGATCACCCCACCTCCGCCCTGGCGCGCACCCGGCCCCTGTCCCAGGCCCTGCAGACCCCCTGGCGCTACCCGGGTGGGCGCGATGGCCTGCGGCAACTGCTCTTCGAACGGCTCCAGGAGCTGGGCGGAGACCTCCTGAGCTCCAGCAACACGGACACCTACGTGGTCGAGGAGCTGCACTTCGAGGGCAGCCGCTTCTCCGGGGTGAAGCTGCTGCGCTCGGACACCCTCTACCGGGCCTCGTGCCTGGTGTCCGCCACGGACGCGGGCGCGCTGCGGCGCCTGATGACGGGACGCAAGAAGCACCGCGGCCTGAGCGATCAGCTCGATCAGTCCACCATCAAGTCCTTCCTCTTCGCGGTGAACTGGGTGGTGCCCGAGGCGATGCTCCCGCGCGGCATGGGCGAGCTGTTGCTGCTGGACACCGAGGACGCCGAGCTGGGCGCCCTGCTCGTGCAGCTCCACCCGGCCCGCTCCGCCGACGGCAAGGAGGATCCCTCGCTCCGGGTGGTGTGCGCCGGGGGCTTCGTGCCCGCGAGCGTCCGGGACCTGGGCGAGAGCTACCTGCAGACGCTCGCCCAGCGCATTGACGCCCACCTGAACACCTTGATGCCCTTCACCCAGGGCAAGCGCCTGCTGCGCTCGGCTCCCTACCTGGACGCCAGCGCCGTGCGCGGCAGCCGGCTCATGCCCCACCCCCACTACGTCGTCGACGCGGAAGCGGCCCTGGGCGTCACCGGTTTGAAGCAGCAGACGCCCACCAAGAACCTCCTGCTCGCGGGGCGCGAGGTCCTCCCCGGACTGGGGCTGGAGGGCGAGTTCCTGGCCGGCATCCGCGCCACGCGCCTGATCCAGGAGATGCTCAAGAAGAAGCCCGTCCTCCGGCGCTGAGGCCGGATCTGGCTGGATTTTCCAGTGGTTTGTGGGTAGGGTCCCGCCCCTCTCAGGTGGGCGTCTGTTAAATTGCCCCTGATTTCAAGGAGTTAGTAGTCATGGCCTGGAAATGCGACCTCTGCGGCAAGCGGCCGCTGGTTGGCAACAACGTCAGCCACGCGAACAACAAGACCAAGAAGCGGACCCTGCCGAACCTGCAGAAGATCCGGGCATCCGTGAACGGCACTCCGACGCGCGTGCTCGCCTGCACCCGCTGCATCAAGGCCGGCAAGATCACCAAGGCGGCCTGAGCAGGGCCGTGGGCTCGCGGGTGGGAAGATCGCGCTCGACACGGAACGCGCTCCCCCCCACCGAGCAGTTGCACCCCTTGGCGGAGGATCTCGACCTCGTCTCTCCAGAAGAGGTCGTCCGCCGTCTGCATCGGGAAGACGAGGCCGCTGTCCGAGCGGTCCGCCCCGCGCTGAAGGAAGTGGCGCGAGTGGCGCGGGCCGTGGCGGATGCCCTCCAGGCAGGTGGCCGCCTCCTTTATATGGGCGCGGGAACCAGCGGGCGCCTCGGCGTGCTCGACGCGAGTGAGTGCCCTCCCACCTTCGGTGCCTCCCCTCAACAAGTCCAAGCGGTGATCGCCGGTGGCCGCCGGGCGGTGACGCACGCCGTGGAAGGCGCGGAGGATGACGCCGAGGCGGGGCGAGCCTCCGTGATCCGGCTGCGCGTGAATCCGAGGGACGTGGTGTGTGGCATCTCCGCGAGTGCCCGGACTCCCTTCGTGCGGGGAGCCCTGGACGAGGCACGCCAGCGGGGCGCTCGCACCGTCCTGGTGTGCTGCAACCCACCGGACCCGGAGCTGTCGGTGGACCACGTGCTGCTGGCCAGGACGGGGCCGGAGCTCGTCGCGGGCAGCACGCGGCTCAAGGCGGGGACGGCGACGAAGTTGATCCTCAATGCCCTCACCACCACGGCCTTCGTCACGCTGGGCAAGGTCTACCGGGGGCGCATGGTGGACGTGCGGCCCACCAACCAGAAGCTGCGCGCGCGCGCGGCGAGGATGGTGGCGGAGCTGACGGACCTGACTCCGCCCGCCGCTCAGCGGCTCCTCGACGCGGCCGGCCACGAGGTGAAGCTCGCGCTGGCCATGCACTTCACGGGCTTGTCCGCCACCGAGGCCCGGCGGCACCTGGAACACACACCCCTGCGAGCCCTATCCACCGCGAAGCGCCCCCGGAAACGGCGGTCCTCGGACTGATTCACGCGGGACGTGCACGGGGCTTCACATTGTGCCCCGCCCTTCACATCCCGAGCGCGTCCGCTCCGTTCCGTGCCCGAGCACGGGACGCGAGGCATGGTCCTTGAATTCCCCGACCGCCTGAGTTCCCGCGCACCGTGGGAGCACTCCGGAGGCCTGTTCCCCATGATGACCGCCGCGCTCCTCGCCCTTCTGCTCACCCAGACGGGAAACACGGAGGCACCCCCCGCGCCCGAAACCGCGCTCCGCTCGCTGCCGATGCTCGGCGCGAAAGAGGAGCCCATGCCCGTGCTGAGATACGGCGCCCCCACCGAATGCACGCACCTCATGCCCACGCCCCAGGCCCCGGTGCTTCGGTACCGGGTGCAGTGCGATGAGGCCACGCGGCGCTGTCTCGCCGCGCCCCAGAAGGAGTTGAACGCGGATGGAACCGAGAGCACCCGCACCCTGGAGCGCGTTCCCGGGTGCAACGAGCTCCCCAATGTGAGCCGACAGCGCGCGGAGGCCGGCTTCGTCTTCGTTCCCGCCATCGCCGAGACACCTCCCGGCTGGTACCGGGACGAGCGCGGCCGGGTGATGCAGTTCAACTTCGATCTGCATCGGCGCGTGTGGCTCGGAGGCGGATGGACGCCCCAATGGCGCCAGGGAGAGGAGCGGGCCCTGTCGCGCGGCCGCCTGGACTTCGGCATCGTCACCGAGACGCCGGGCTGGCGCTCGCGGCGGGTGCATCGCGTCACCCTGTTCGACACCGAGCTGGTACTGGGGGAGCAGTCCTCGCTCGACGCCACGCTGCTGCGCTACGACACCAATGCCCGGCCCACCCAACCGTTCATCCGCGTCTCCACCTTCATCGGCAAGCCCCGCCGCACCGATCTCAGCCTCGACCTGGGCACCTGGCTGGAGGTGTTACACCTGGAGCAGGTGCGGCGCGGAGGCATCGACACGAGCTTCCTCACGCTCGTCGGCGGACAGCTCACGCTGGACCTGTGGCACTCGGTGGACCTGTCTTCCTACGTGCGCGTGCGCGCGGGCCCCTCGCTGGAATATGACCGCACCCACTCTTTCTTGACGCTCGTTCCCGGAGCGGCCCTCGAGGGAGACCTGACCCTGGATGACAACGGCTTCCACCACCTCACCGCCAGCGCCGAGACGGAGAAGATCCTCCTCGCGAAGCGGGTCGACGGACGCCCCTTGCGTCCGGAGCGGCTGCGGCTGCGCGCCGGCTACGAGGTCATCCTCCTGGCCATCAACGATCAGCCCGTGAGTCTCGTGCTCGAGGGACGGGGCCAGTGGCGCGACGATCTCGGGGGCGTCCCCCCGGCCTGGGAGTGGTCCGCCCATACCGGACTGCGCTTCTCGCTGTGGGCGCCCGCTCGCCGCTCCGCCACCTCGATGACCGCCCGTTGAGCCGAGGCCTGGGATGCTCGCACTCGCGCTCACCTTGTTGCTCTCCGCGGGCCCGGTGGAGCGGGCCCCGTGCTCCGCGGTGGACGCGGCCGGGGACTCCTTCGCCACCTGCTTCGATCCGGGCCAGGGCTGGTTGCTCGGCGCCGGGCTCCAGGGGACGGACACGGGATTCACGCCCGAGCTGCGCACGGCCTTCCTGCTGCGCACCGCGCGGACGAGCCACAGCAAGGCCACCCCCTGGCTCAACACCCACCGCCTGCTCGTCACCGAGGCGCGAGGAGGCGCCTCCCGGCGGGGTCTCACCGCCACGCTCTACGAGGGCAATCTGCGCCGCCACCTGACGGAGGGGTTCATCCTCCTGCCCACCCTGCCCCCGGTGCGCATTCCCTTTCCCTTCGATCTCACCGTCTCCGTGCGCGCGGGCCACTACGAGCGGCGCGTCTGGGAGGGCGCGGGCTGGACGCTGGAGACGGGCCGGGCGGCATTGCTGGTGGATCCCCTGCGCTCGTCCTCGGCCAGGGTGTGGCTGGGGTTGGGTCCCGCCGCGAGCCATCTGCTGCGCGGCACCCCCGAGGGAACCACCCAGGAGTTCTCTCCCTTCACCACCCTGCTGCTCGACGCCGGCTACGAGACGGACGACGGCTGGTGGGTGACACGCGCCACGGCCCTCGCCGGGTGGACGATGGGATTGGATGGCTCGATGCGACTGAGGACCCGCGCCGAGGCGAGCCTCGAACGGCTGCTCCTCGCCGTGAATGATCAGCCGCTCTGGCTCCGCCTCTCCGCGACGCACGTGCACGCGGACGCGGGCGTGCGCCGGGGGGATGAATGGTCCGTGGGACTGGGCATCACCGTGAGGGCCTGGAGCGCCCGGTGACGCGCGGGCCTCACGGACAACGCAGTACCGCCGTGGAGGCATTGCCGGTGTTGCGCTCGTCATGCTGCTGCTTCGGCCAAGGCGCGTCCGCGTCCAGCCCGGCGCTGTCCACCACGAGCGCGTGCAGCTCGTTGTAGACGGAGGCGTAGAGGACCCCGGGACGGCCCGGAATGGGCGAGCCCTGGGCGTCCCGCGTGCAGTCGAGCACGGGCGGGGCCAGGGGCGTCTCCTCCTCGCCGTGCGGGGACCACTTCCACTGGAGGGACAGATCCGTGGCCGACCAGACGCCCATCTCTCCGGAGCGCATGGCGTAGACGAGCCCGCCCTGCCCCAACGTGGGCGCCAGCTCCTTGGCGAGGCCCCGCTCCTTGGACAAGAGGGGCAAGCCGCTGCCCCCGAGCGGGGCCCGCACCAGACGGCCCTCCCGGCCATCCACGCCGAACACCACGCCGCCCGCGCCCACGCTGGGCATGGAGACCGGTCCGCCCGAATAGCGCGACACCGCCGCCTGCGTACCACTCGTGTGCACCGTGCTGATGCCTCCGGAGCTGGAGGGCTCGTCGATGTAGCCCTCGCCCATGACGATCAGGTCATCGAACACGGCCAGCCCGTTGACCCCCGACGAGGAAGCGGACGCGATGGGCCATCCGGAGCGGGGCGTGAAGGAGCCGGTCGAGACACTGAGCGCCCGGGACGAGGGGCCGGAGTAGTAGAGGGCCCCGTCCCGGAACACCAGGTTGCCCCGCTCGGAGGGCTTGAGCTCCCGCTGGACGAACTGACACTGGGGTGCCGAGCCGGACGCGCCACCAGTCAACGCGAGGAACGCCCCGGTGGCCCCGCCGTACGTCGCCGTCATCGCGCCCTCCACGCCACCGCCCACGTCCCCGAGCACGAAGGAGTCGAACCACTGCCTGGCGTTGAGCCTCTGCGGGCATTGCCCCAACAGGCCCCGGGTCGCCACGTCATAGACGTACAACTGGTGGCCCCCACCTCGATCGCTCTCCCCATACCAGCGCACGTAGAGCAGTTCGCGCCCATCCGCCTGGGGGCTCACCACCGGCGCGCCTTCTCCCTCCAGGGGCGAAGTCCACAGCGCCCGTCCCTCGGGGCTGAGCGCGATGAGCTCCGTGAAGTAGGTGGTGACGTACACCGTTCCCTTGGCGCCAATGCCGGGCGCCGAATCCAGGGAGTTCTCCTCGTTGTCGGAGTTGGCGTCGAACACGGCATGGGCCCACTTCCACCGCGTCACCGGCAGGGCCTGCTCGTGCACGGTGGTGAGGCCGGCCCGGGAGCGCGCGGTGGCCACGAAGGTGAGCATTCCCCGCGAGGCATCGAGTCTCGGCTTCCAGAGCGGGAGCGCGGCCCTGACGCACTGGCGCGCCGCGCAGCCCTCGGAGAAGGGCACCGCGTCCACCCGCACTCCCTGCCCGTCGGTTCCCTTCACCTCGAGCACGAGTGGCACGGACGAGTTCGTGCTCAGCTCCACCGGCACTTCCTGATCCCTCCGCCAGGCCGCGGGCAGGGGCCGTCCGTCCAGCCCCACCTCCGTGTACGTCGTCCTGCCCTCCGGCGCCGGGCTCTCGGGCGGAGGGGGAACACTGACCCCCAACGTCGGGGGCAGTCCATCGTCGGGCTCGGGTTCGGGTTCGGGTTTGGTGCCCGAGGGTGAGCAGCGGCCCGACACACACACGTAGCCCTTGGCGCAGGCATTCGAGTCTTCACAAGAGAAGGGGCCGAGCGTCGAGAGATCCGGCACGGTGCAGGCCATCAGGCCTCCCACCGCGCAGAGGAGCCAGGGAAGAGAACGCCTCATGGAGAGTCTCCGAGGGAAGAGGAATCCGCGTCCCCGTCATGCAGCAGCCAGGAGACGAGCGCACCGGCGGCGGCGAGTCCCGCGCTCCCCAGGAGGATGTTGGCCACGCGGGCGCTGCCACGTGCCTCGTCCAGCCGGACGGCGGCATCGGACTGCCGGGAGGCCTCGCGCGCGGAGGCGATCTGCCCGCGAGAGGTCCATCCGAAATAACCGCCCATTCCCCCCGCCACCACGCCCGTGCCGAGCAGCACCCAAGGCAGGACGGGCGCGCGAGCGGAACGAACCTCCACCTGGGGGGCCAACTCCGGCGCGGGCGCGGGCGCGGCGGGCGTCAGGAGGGGCGCGGCGGCCTGCTCCGGACGATCGCTGGAAGCCACCGGAGCCGGCGCGGGAAGGGACGTGATGACCTCGGGCTTTGGCTCCCGGGCCCGCGCGCTCGCCAGTTCCCTGCGCACGCGGGTCCTCACGCTCTCGAGTTCCTTCTCCACCTTGGGAGGAACCATGAGGGGCAGCGTGGCCTCCGGCTCCTTCAGCAGCGCCGCCCGGAAGGCACTTCGTGCCCGCTCCCAGCGGCCCAGGTTGGCGAGGATGATGCCTTCGTGGAGCGACACCTGGACGTCCTGCCGGGCGTCCTGGGCCAGGGTCCGGGTGTGCGCCAGCTGGGAGAGCGCGGCCTCGTATTCGAGGCTTTCATAGAGGCGGATGGCCTGCGCGAGGGAATGGTCGAAGTCGTCCGCCGCCCGGACGGGGAGCGGAGAAAGACACATGCAGAGCAGCACGAGCACGAGGTGCTGGCGCCAGGGCCGGAGGAACATGGGGCGCGGATCATAGCGCGTCCCGACGGTCAGCCGCGCCGCAGGATGAACTCCCGGTCCCGGACCCGGCCGACGGGGAACTCGTACTCCCCGGCCTTGTGAAATCCATAGCGGGCGTAGAAGCGCTGGGCGCGCAGATTGCCGGACCAGACGCCGAGCCACAGCCGCCGTCCGCCTTCCGGATCGAGCCAGGCGAGCGCGGTGTCCATCAATCGTGGCGCCAGGCCCGAGCCGTGCAGCTCGCGCCGGACATAGAGGGCCTTCAACTCGCCCTCGCCCGGCCGCGCCTCGGGGTGCGGCAGGGCGTTGTTCCCCGCCGTGACGTAGGCGACCCCCTCGCCGCCGCGCTCGGCCAACCAGACACGCCGGGAGGGATCCGCGATCACCCGCGCATAGGCCTCGGGCGTATAGGACTGGGCGAAGAAGGTGGCCAGGTCCTCCTCCGGGTACGGAATCCCGAAGCCCTTCACGAAGGTATCCAGGAAGGTCTCCCAGCCCAGGACGGAGAGCGGCCCCGCGTCATCCGGCCTCGCCACGCGAATCACGATGTCGGTCATGCGCCGCTTACAGCCCAGGCCACCGGGAAGCACAAGGTGGACTCAGGGCGCACGCGGACGGCGGCCGAAGTCCTCACCGCCCGGTGTGAGCCGTCCATACACCGTGTTGGCGGGCGACGGACCGAAATAGACGGCGTCCACCGGGCCATACACGAGGGGCGTCCCGGTGTCCGACAGGATGTTTCCATCGAAGAGGCCCACCTCACCGCCCTCGGAGGCGGACAGGGTGAAGGGCAGGTGCAGGGGGCCCTTGGACGTATCACCGTCCGCCACCAGGCGCAGGCGCTGGCCTGGCGCCAACGTGCGGGCCGGCAATCGAAACCGGACGACGGCCCGCAGATCATTCGTCAGCTCATGGCCCGCGAGCGACAGCTTGGAGGAGCCCCGGTTGTACAGCTCCACATAGCCCGCGCTTCCCGCCGCCACCTCCTGGATGACGAGGGGACCCGCGCCTTGGGCCCGGAGCGTGCTCAGGGCCTGGAGCAGGAAGGCGCGGCGCTCGCGCACGTACGTGCGGATGTACTCGCGCGTGTGCGCCAGGTGCTCGAGCGAGACGTAGGGATCCCTTCGCATCTCGGGCTCCACCAGCGCCCAGAGCGCGTCGAGGTGGGCGTTCGCCCGCGCCTCGGAGAAGGGACCCGAGAGCGCGGCCTCGAGCTTCGCGATCATCCGGGCGCGCAGGGCGGGCCGATCCCAGAGGCGGGTGTTGAGCACGCTCCAGGTGGGCTTGTGGGCCGGACGCTCGTGCACGCGCTGCTCGTACAACTGCTGCACCACCGGATCATACAGGCTGAGGGCCTGGGGCCACCGGTGGGTGATGGGCGGATCCGTGGGCGCCCACGTGCGCCAGTGCAGCATCACCGCGTTGTTCAAATCCCACGGCGTGTACTGCCACCGGTCCTTGCTCGTCTCGTGAATCCAGTAGCTGCGCGAGTCCTCGATGTAGTTGTTGGAGATGAGCATGTCCCCGACGAGGTTGCCCAGGTACGCCTCCACGTCCACGCGCCGCGCCAGCTTCGCCTCGAAGTCCGCGTCGTCGCTGCGATTCACCCAGGCGAGCAGCGCCTCCAGATCCGCGCGCCCCGACGCCTCCTGGGTCTTCTTCTCGAAGTCGGTCTGGTGGGAGCCCGGATGGAGCGTCAGCTCGCAGTTGCGGTGGCCGCAGCGGTAGATGGCGGCCTTCTTCTCCAGGCCATGCTGCTTGAGGTACTCCTTCCCCACGTGCTCCATGTCCAGGTAGAGCCCGTTGTGCTGGCCGTTGATGCTCACGCGCACGTAGCGGGCGCTCGGCACCGGCAGGCCCATGGCGGTGTAGAGGTCCACCGCGAACTTCTCCGTGAGTTTGCCGCTGTCCGACCAGCTCGCGAGCAGCTCGAAGTGGTCCCGGTCGTCGAGGTCGTAGCCGGAGTCCAGTTCGACCTTGAAGCTCTTCTGGGGCAGGGTGCGTGTGCTGGCGCCCCGGTAGCGCACCTGACCCGGAGCCTTCCGGCCATCGAGCACCATCACGACCGGCACGGTCGCCTCCGACGTGGGATCCTCGTCCAGCCGCGCCAGGTCCGCCGCGGAGATGCGCAGCTCGACCACCGGCACCCGGGCCTGCACACGCGGATAATCACCCCGCGAGAGAACATCCTCCGCCGCGAAGGAATGCGCGACGATGGGACACAGCAACCCCACCATCAACACTCCCCACGCTCTCCGCCATCGCGCCATGAACCCCCCCGTGAAGCCACGTCCTGATGTGCAGAAGCCATGCCCCGCAGTGCGTTCCCTGGAGGAGCGGAAAAGGGCAGCCCGGAGCGTCCGAGGGCATACCCCCGGGGACGACGCCATGACCCGAGAAGACGAATCACCGACCACACGGAGGGAACCCGGACATCTTATGCTCGTCCTCCCGTATCCACGAGTCCGGTCAGGAGACGTGCATGGAACGCAACACACGGTCGGCGCCCGGGGGCTTCTCGCGCGCGGTGACGCTCTTGTGCCTGCTCACGATGATGACGAGCGGCTGCCTGGGTCACCTCTACGAGATTCCCCGCTCGGAGATGGAACGGCTCGTGCGCACGCCAGCGCAGGAGCGCGGACGGGAGGTGTACGCGATCCAGCAGTTCTCAACCACATCGGATCCAGAACCCGCCATCGCCTGGGAGCCTCCGCCGGGATCGCCTCCGCCGGGCTACCTCGTCACCCACCAGGGACACTGGGTGCCGTCGTTCTACGTCGATACCTATGGCCTGCCCTACTACGAGCCGCCCGTCTACCAACGGCCCCCGCCCACCTCCACCGAATTGCCCTCGGGGAGCGTCCATGGGGCCTCGCCCGTGCCCCAAGGCTCGTCCGGGGGTTCGAAGGGCTCCGGAGGGGGATCCTCCGGCGGCGGCTCGCTGGGCAACCTCCAGGGCATCGACAAGCTCCTGGTGCTCGTCGTCGTCGTGGGCGTGGTGGTCGGCGTGAGCCTGGCCGCCACGGAGGGCGCGCGCTACGAGGGCTCGGTCGCGGTGCACCCGCACCACCCGGTGCACCTGGTGGACCTCCGAGGCAAGCACCGCATCGTCCCGCTCGATGAACTCGTGCCGGGAGACCTCCAGAACCTCTCGGAGGCCATGATGTCGGGAGAGGAAGGCGCGGGCATGTGGCTCAACGGCTCCGCGCCCCTCAACCGCAAGGGATTCTCGTACCAGTTCGGCGTGGGCAACGACAGCCTCGCGCTGCCGGGTGGACAGAGCCACCGTGAAGCGGGGTTCCGCTTCGCGCTCGGCTATTACCCCGGCAAGACGTTTGGCCTGCTCGCCGACACCCGGCTGCAGTTCGACTCCGATGCGTTCAGCGCTTTCTACAACGTGCGCCTGGGCCTCGAGGCCCAGTGGTACCCCATCCACCTGTGGCGGTTGCACCTGGGACCCTTCGTCGGCGGGGGCCGGGCGTGGTCCGCCACCGAGGGAGGCGCCCTGCCCTCCACGGCGGCCTCCCGGCCCTACGTCACCTTCGGAGGGCTCGCCGAGTTCGATTTGACCACGCGCCTGGGTCTCACGTTCCGCTGGACCCAGGACTGGTTGCCCAACTCCCGCCCGGAGCTGAACGGTTTCGTCCACTCGTGGTCGCTCGGGCTCGCCGTCTACTGAGTGCACGCTGGAAGAAATGGCTTTCCTCGCGGAGGCCATGCCCCTCATCCGCACCTTTTAATCCGGGTTGACGGGTTCTTCTCGACCTCCTATGAGTATGAGAAACCCAGAGAGGTTTCCCATGTCATTGCCTGGTCATCGACGAGCGCGGCCCCTTCTTCTTGGCATCATGCTCCTGGGAGGCGTGGGCTCCGCCATGGAGGCAGTCACGATGGCGCCGCCATCGGACGCACCCCGGGCCGAGCTGCACGAGATCATCGGGAACGTCACCCAGGCGAATGCGCGCCGGTACGGAGCGAGGGACAGCGCGGGCCGCACCATGGACACCGCCAAGCTCATTCAGGATCCCGCGGGCGGGTACCTGGCCGTCTACCATACCTATATCAACGGCAACCCACGCGTGAGCGTGGCGACCTCGTCCGACCTCATCAACTGGACCTTCCGCCGAGAGCTCGGCACGTCCGCCTCCCAGCCCCACCTCATGGCGCTGAACAATGGCGCCTATCTGATCGCCTGGGAGCAGGAACCGAGCAATCACCTCGCGTTCCGGTACTACGCGAACCGCGGGGATCTGCTCAATGGCGTGGCCTCGCGCGGCTTCGACGCGCCCCGCACCTTGTCTTCCTGCGCCGAGGGGACGCCCAACATCTATTCGGTGACCCTGTCGCCGGACATCGACCACTCGACCATCGACGTGGGCGCCCACTACTACTGGAATTGCGACCGGGACCGGCAGCAACGCGGACGGTTGACGAACTTCAGGTCCTGGAGCACGAGCGCCCAGGGCAACGTGGACAACGCCTTGTTGCACTGGGGCGTGGGAGGCAACATCGGCGACAGGGACGCCCTGAACTACAAGGGCTACACCTACGGCGTCATGGAGGGGCAGTACACCAAGAACGATTTCGGTTCCTGGCGCTCCTTCATCTACGACTACCAGACGGGAAACGCCGAGCCGCTGAACATGCGCACCGATGGCGGCAGCACGGCGTTCGCCAATCCGTCCTTCACCGCGTTGACCGCGCCCAACGGACAGCGCGCCATCGCCGTCAGCATGTTCCTGCCCAGCGAAGGCGCGAAGCCAGGAGAGGCCGGCCAGTTGATCTACTACCGGACCTACTGACTCCCCTCCGGGCTCGAGCGTCAGCGCGTGGCCGCCGGGGTCACGCATTTACAACAAGCTCCGATTCGATGAACTCCGGAATAACCAGTAATTTCCATTGCGGGCTCGACTTGATCGGCGCAGGATGCGGGCCATGAACATGACACTCCAGGGTGGACGTACGGGCCGTCGCATGAACGAGGGATCTCGCGAAGCTCGTGTTTCATTGCCTCCAAGACGCGCGTGGCCAGGCCAACTGGCGCTGGCACCGCTGCTCTTGACCGCCACGGTCCATTGCGGCGCCGGGACGACGTCGCACGAGAACGCTGGCGAGAGCGATACGGACGCGTCGCGGGGAAGCATGCTCGCGGCGTCGGAGTGCACGCCGGGCACCTCTGGCAATCCCATCGTGGCCGGCTGGTATGCCGATCCAGACATCAAGATCTACAATGGCGTGTATTGGGTCTATCCGACGTACTCCGCGCCTTATGAAGCACAGACCTATCTGGATGCCTTCTCATCCACTGATCTCATTCACTGGACGAAGCACTCCAAGGTGCTGGACAAGGCGAACGTGTCCTGGGCCACCCGGGCAATCTGGGCGCCGTCGCCCATCTTCCGCAACAACACCTATTACCTCTACTTCGGCGCCAACGACATCCAGAACGATGGACAGCTGGGCGGTATCGGGGTCGCGAAGTCCAACAACCCCGGTGGGCCCTACGTCGACGCGATTGGCCGCCCTCTGATCAGCAAGTTCATCAACGGCGCACAGCCGATCGATCAGAACATCTTCATCGACGATGATGGCCAAGCCTATCTCTATTATGGCGGTTGGGGCCATTGCAACATCGTCAAGGTCAACAATGACATGATCAGCCTGGACAACTCGTCCTTCAAGGAGATCACGCCATCGGGCTACGTCGAGGGCGCGCTGATGTTCAAGCGCAAGGGTAAGTATTACCTGATGTGGTCCGAGGGCGGGTGGACCGGGCCGGACTACCGCGTGTCGTATGCCGTGGCCAATTCGCCGATGGGACCCTTCCCCAAGGCGGGGACGATCCTCAGCCAGAACGCGGCCATTGGTAAGGGCTCGGGACACAACTCGGTGGTCAACGTCCCCGGCACGGACGACTGGTACATCTTCTATCACCGCCGTCCGCTCGGAGAGACGGACGGGAATCACCGCGTGCTCGCCTATGATCGCATGTACTTCAACGGCGACGGGACCATCCAGCCGGTGGAGATGAGCAGCCAGGACAACTTCTGCGACGGCAACGCGCTGGGCTGGACTCCCTATGGCGGGACGTGGACCGTGTCGAACGGTCGCTATGCCACCCAACAGAACCCCGACGCCAAGGCCTTGCTGGACACCCACTTCTCCGCGCTGGCCTATGAGGCCGATGTCACGCCGGGCGCCTCGGGGGACGCTGGGTTGTTGTTCCGGGTGAGCAATCCGGGAGCGGGGCTCGACGCCTACAAGGGTTACTACGCCGGCATCGCCGCGGGCAGCGACAGGGTGGTGCTGGGCAAGGCGAACGCGGGAGCCTGGACCGAGCTCGCGAGCGCCGCCGCGACGATCGATCCGAACGTCACCTACCACCTCGCGGTCGTGGCCAACGGCGACCGCATCTCGGTCTATCTGAACCACTCGACGACCCCCATCCTCACGGCCACCGACGCCACGTATGCCTCGGGAGCGGTAGGAGTCCGGGCCCATGACAGCGCGGCCGCGTTCGACAACGTGAAGGCAACGAAGCCGCCCGGGGTCATCTTCTACGCGGACGGCGGGTACGGCGGCCTCGGGATCTCGCTGAACGCCGGGAGCTACACGCTCGCGCAGCTCAACGCGGCGGGCATCCCCAACGACTGGATGAGCTCGCTCCGGGTGCCCGCTGGCTGGACGGTCCAGGTCTATCAGCACAACGATTTCGCCGGGACGATGTGGACGTTCACGGCGGACACGTCGCTGCTCCCGGCGGAGGCCAACGATCAGATGTCGTCGGTGAGGATCTTCGCGCCGTAGCCCTCAGGTGGGCGAACGCTGGACGTGGGCCAGGAGCCCGCGTCCTGCGGCCAGGTCGATTCCTTGTGGCGAGAAGCGCGAGCCCGGGTTAGCCCGGGTGTTCGCGGCAACCGCCGCCGCGGGGAGGAAAAACAATGGAGTACCGCAAGCTGGGGCACAGTGGCCTGAAGGTGTCCAACCTGTGCCTGGGAACGATGACGTTCGGCGAGCCGAGCGAGAGCTCGATGATGCACGGGGTGGCGGCCGACGAGAAGACGTCCTTCGCCATCATGGACCGCGCGCTGGAGGCCGGAATCAACTTCTGGGACACGGCCAACGTGTACGGCAACGACGGGCTCACCGAGCGAGTGCTGGGCAATTGGTTCACCCAATCCAAGCGGCGCGACGAGGTGGTGCTGGCCACCAAGTTCCGCTTCCGCATGGGCAAGGGACCCAATGACACGGGGGCCTCGCGCTACCAACTGCGCGCCGCGGTGGAGGGCAGCCTGCGCAGGCTCCAGACCGATCGCATCGATCTGTACCAGGTGCACATGCAGGACATCGACACGCCCGAGGAAGAGACGCTCCGGGCGATGGAGGACCTGGTGCGGCAGGGCAAGGTGCTCTACATCGGCGCGAGCAACTACGCGGCCTACCGGCTGGTGGACAGCCTGTGGACGAGCAAGACGCAGCACCTCTCTCGCCACGTGGCGTTGCAAGCCCAGTACAGCTTGGTGGTGCGCGAGCTGGAGCGCGAGCACGTGTCGGTGTGCGAGCAGTTCGGTCTGGGCATCCTCCCCTGGTCTCCCCTGGCGGGCGGATTCCTGTCGGGCAAGTACCGCAAGGGCCAGCCACCGCCGGACTCCTCGCGCCTGGCCAAGTGGAAGGATCGGCTCGCCGGCTTCGACACGCCCCGCCACTGGCGGATCCTCGAGGCGGTGGACGCGGTGGCCGCCGAGCTGAATGCCTCGCCCTCGCAGGTGTCGCTGGCATGGCTGCTGCGCAAGCGCGCCGTCACCTCCGTCATCTTCGGCGCGCGCAACGTGGAGCAGCTCGAGGACAACCTCAAGGCCGCCGAGCTGAAGCTGGACGACGCCCAGATGAAGCGGCTGGACGAGGCCAGCGCCCTGGAGCTGGGCTACCCGTACGACTTCATGCAGAGAGTCCAGGGCCGGTGGTGATCAGGAGATTTTAGAGCCCAGCTGCGCCAGGGCGGCCTTCACCCAATCCGTGAGGGACGCGGTCGCGAACGGGGTGGCCTCGCGCTTGGGGTACTTCTTCTCGAAGTACCCCACCGCGACGACGCCCATGGCGAAGGCGGTCCCTCCACTCGCCGCGCCCTTGACCAGCCAGCCCACGAGGGGAATCTGTCCCACCGTCTCGCCCACCACGGCGGTCGCCACCTTGCGCGCGACGATGCCGGTGCCCAGCGTGGGCACGAGGGCCAGGGCCTCGCCGAGCGTGAGCTTCTCTCCGTAGATGCCGGCCACGTGGTAGATCATGTAGGCCTCGATGGCCGACGTGAGCGCCGTGTGCGCACCAGGGATGGGCATCGGAATGGCCGCGGCCGCCGCCGCGCGTGTTGCACTCTCCTCGACCCAACTGCGTGCCGCCTTCTCCGCGTTCATCGGTGTCCCCTTCATCCGGACCAGGATTCTGGTGGCGAACGCTAGCCTGAGTTCGCCTCCCGCGTCGAACCCGAGCCTCAAGGGGTGGAGCGCCCGCCGATCTCCGGGAATCGCTCGTAGGCCCCTTTCAGCGCGTCCAGGTGGACGGGGTTGTCCAGGTCGAGCGGCGTATCGGTGAGCGGGACAACCCACCCGCCCGTCGCCGTGCGCCGCGCCCGTGACAGCAGCTCCGCATCACGGGCCGGGTCCGGGAACCCAAAGCCCCGCCAGCGCAAGCCGCGCTGTGGAGTGTGCGGCCGGCTCGCCCCAGGCTACGATACGAGCCCGGCGCGGCTGTAGCGTCACCTTGCCCTGGGGCAAACCATCTTCTGGCTAAATGATGCTCCACACCGGGTGAGCTGTCGCGAGCGTGGGGTAAGCGTCGAGCGGGAGCCCTGGGCCGTGCACGACTCGTCCTTCACACGCGCCTTCGAGGAGTCGGTGGCCTGGCAGGCACCAGGCCATGGACGTGCCCTCCTTCTCGATGGGCCCCTTGTTCTTCTCATGCCCATGCGGGGGAAGGAGGGCTTTCTCCTCTGTTTCCGGCTGGAAGGAGAGGCTCAGGGAAGCAGGGCGGCTGTCGGGCTTGGGCGATTCGTCAGGGAGCCATCTCCAATCTGCCCAGAGTTGTTGCGCCCCCACGAATAGGCGGAGCCATTGGTTTTCACCGCCATGGTGTGTGATGTTCCGATGGCGAGGGCCGTCACGCCGGAGAAGCCAGAGACCTGGTAAATCGTGCTTCTGCTGAGTGTGGTCCCATCACCGATCTGTCCATAGTCGTTGTGGCCCCACGTATACAGGGCGCCACTCTTGCTATAGGCTGCGGAAGTATTTCCACCGGCGGCGATGCGCGCGGCGTTGCTCAGGTTCGCGACGACAACGGGTTGTGAGCTGTCCGTGGTGCTGTCGTTGCCGAGCTGGCCGTACTGGTTGTCACCGCAAGCCCACGCGGTTCCGGTCACATCCAGCAACACCGAGTGATTCGTGCCAGCTGCGACGCTGACGCTCCCGAAAATATCTGGAACCTGGGAAATGAACGAGCTGGAATGCCCGACACCAGAGGTGTAGTCACAGAGTTGCCCCTCCTCGCCGCTTCCCCAGGCATAAGCGCTGCCATCCCGCTGGACCGCCAGGGAATGATTGGCGCCAGCCGCTATCGAAACGACGTTGTCGAGATAAGGGACCAGGGCGGGGGTGCGGCGATCGGTCTGGGTTCCATCACCGAGTTGGCCCATGTGATTTCGTCCCCAGGCATAGACCTTCCCGTCGAATCTGAGCGCGAGAGCATGAGTTGCACCCGCGGAGATGGCCACAATGCCACTCACGCCCGGAACCGGAACTGGGAGGAGCCGGTTCGTGATGGTGCCATCGCCGAGTTGGCCGTAGGTGTTTTGTCCCCAAGCGAGAACGGTTCCGTTTGATGCCAGGGCAAGCGAATAGTCGGTTCTGGCCGAGACCGAGACGATGCTCGACAGAGTGCCCACACCGGACGGGTTCTTGACTGGAACAGGCGCCAATCGACGCAAGGGGGTACCATCGCCGAGTTGACCGGATGTATTGGAGCCCCAGGCCCACACGGTGCCGTCCCATTTGGCGTAGAGGGTATGACCATTGCCGCCGGCTATACTCATGATCCCGGAAGTGAGCGGAGTGGCGACCGGCGAGGAACGGTTCACCGTCGTGTTGTCACCAACTTCTCCGAAGTAATTATAGCCCCACCCCCAAACGGTATGGCTCGAACCACTGATTGCGTGGGAGTGATCGTACCCTGCCGATATCGCTGTGACCCCTGTGATATTCCCTACGGGGACGGGCACAAGGACGTCGGTCGTGGACCCGTTGCCGACTTGCCCGTAAACGTTGTACCCCCATGCGACAACCGTTCCATCGGACTTGAGGGCCATTGAGTGGTGCCTTCCTGCTGCCACGCTCTTGATGTTGGTCAGGCCGGATATACTCACGGGAATGGTGCTGGCAATGCGGGTGTTGTTCCCGAATTGGCCCCGGTCATTGGCCCCCCAGACAGCCACGGTTCCGTCTGCTTTCAAGGCCATGGAGTGGTAGAATCCAGCGGAGATCGACACGACATCGAGCAGGTTCACGACCTGCACGGCGGCCTTCTGGTTCACCGGCATTCCATTCCCGAGCTGGCCATATACATTGGAGCCCCATGCCCAAACCGTTCCGTTTGATTTCAGGGCGAGCGTATGGTATGGACCCGCGGAAATCGCGACGACATTCGTGAGAGGTGAAATGATGCCGTCGACCGACTGCACCTGCGCCGGAGTGAGTCGAGTCGTGGTCGAATTATCTCCAAGTTGGCCAGAGCCATTGTGGCCCCATGCCCAGGCTGTTCCATCCGACTTCAGTGCGAATGATTGGTAGTCCCGGGCCGCGATGAAAATGACGTCGGTCAAGGAAGACACCTGAACAGGAGTGGACCGGTTCGTCGTGGTGTTGTCTCCGAGGCTGCCCGTGGAATTGAGGCCCCATGCCCACACGGTTCCGTCGGACTTGAGTGCCAGCGAGTGATCGTTGCCTCCAGCGACGGCGACGATGCTGGTCAGGCCGGGGACCTGGACCGGCGAGGGTTGGTCGGACGTCGAGCCGTTGCCGACCTGTCCATGCGTGTTTTTCCCCCACGCCCAGACAGTTCCATCTTGGCGAACAACGAGTGAATGATGATACCCATCCGCGAGCCTTATGGGCGTTCCGCGGGCTTCAATCGTCTGCCTGGCCTCTTTGAAATTCTCGTCGGTGTGGGTTGCTTCCTTTTCGTCGGCGCCAACGCAGCCTCCCATGACGATCAGGAGAAGAACGGCATGGCAGGCCGCCCAACAGGTATTGATGGACATCGCCTTTGTCTTCATTCGAAAAACTCCTCTTCTCTTTGCAGCGGGAGACGCAATACACACACGAGTTGCTTCTCTCCACGGGGGTGGATTTCGTTGATGGCGCTAGATGACAAGGTCAATCGAACCAACCCTCACGTTGTCCGAGCTTCGGTATGAGCGGGATTCGAGCTGGCCGTGCGACTGGAGGGGGATGCCGAAGAGTCTGATTCCGCACGTTCATGCCTGGGACAACAGCAAGCAGCGGGCCAACCCAGCCATTGGAACGATTCAGAGGGGAGTCCTCTGGAATGAGCCACTGGCGGGAGGCGAAACCGGGGGAGGCCGCGTCCCCGGCGACGCATCAGCGTTCGGAGTGACGCGGACTCAATGAACCGTCATGTGGCGTTCCGACGCCGCGCGTCGCGGCGTGTCGCCATGGAGGGGCGGCCGGGCGGCCCATTCACGGAAAGGGCGGAGGTGGAGACGTCTCCTCAGGCCGCGGAAAGCCGCTCCAGCAGTTGCGCGGCCTCACGGTAGTCCACGGTGTCATCGCCGCCGTGGATCTTCGCCATGGCGGTGGAGAGGAGCTCGCGGGCTCGTGCCCGTGAATCTTGCTGTTCCAATAATCGAGCCATGCTCTTCGCGGCCCTCAACTCGAAGAACGCCGCTTTCGACTCACGCGCCTTGGCCAGGGCCCGCTCGAACCACTCCATCACCTGGGTGTCGGGCTCTCCTCGGGCCCGCAGCAACTCCCCCTTCTGCCTGAACAGCTCTGGGAGATAGAAACTCTCCACGTACGTCTCGGCCAGGTGGATCGCTTCTTCGACGCGCGTCAGGCCTCGCTCGTAGTCGCCCGAGGCCATGTGGATGTCCACCAAGTTGGACAGATGCCAGGCGCGCATCTTGAATTGGATGGCCTCGAAGAAGGCGGAGCCCTGCTCGATCTCGCGGATCCCCTCGTCGACCTGCCCCTGCATGGCAACAGCCCACCCCTGGCTCTGCCTGACCATCGCCAGCCAGAAGGGAAAGCCCTGTTCGGCACACATGGGGATGGTGCGCTCGTTCAACTCCCTGACCTTCTCATGCTCCCGCAGGAGCCGGTGCGTGATACTGGCGAAGGTTCGCGCGAGTGCTTGCGCCAGGGGATCCGATTGTTGCTCGGCCTGCGCGAGCGTGCGGGCAATGAATGCGCGCGCCTTCCCGATCTCGCCCGTCAGCGCATACAGCCATTCCAGATGGGCCAGGGAATGCAGGCCATGGTCATCTCCATAGGTCCGTACCAGCACGTCGTGGAGCTCTGGAGAGTAAAGTTGCGTGGAGCGGTGGAACTCGGCTCGCGCCTCCTCGAGCCTCCCCGAATAGAAGAGCACGAGGCCGTGGCCGTGGGCGCTCGTAATCTCGTTCAGGGGTGTGGGATGGGTGCGAGCGGCTTCCAGGAGCTCACGTGCATAGACCAGGGTGGGTGCCAGCTGGCTGGCCGTCAGATGCACCACCATCAGGGTGTAGAGCACGGGCACAAGCTCCGGTGGCTTCCCCAGGTGTGAGCACAGCTCACGCGCACGCAGGCAGTTTGCTTCCAGATCCTTCGAGCAGTAGCCGCCGGTGACGATCAGTGCTCCACTCATCGTGGCGCGCAGCTCCAGCTCCATCCGGTCTCGTGCCCGAGGCTCGGAGAGTGTGGAGGCCAGCTTGATGGCGTGCATCAGGCTGCTGATGGCTTCCGGATAGGCCGCGCGCTGCATCGCTTTCTGCCCGGCCTGGTGCAGAGCGTGCGCCGCCTTCTCCGCGTGTCCGGCTTCCTCGTGGTGCCGGGCCAGCAATTCCGGGCGGCTCTCCACCACCTCTGGAAAGCGCTCCTCCAACGTGCGGGCGATCGTCTTGTGCATCTCCCGCCGACGACTCTTCAGAATCGACGCGTAGGCCGCATCCTGGATGAGCGCGTGCTTGAAGAGATAGGTCATGCCACGCGCACCGCGGCGACGTTGGACGAGATCCGTTTCCATCAGGATGGCCAGCTCTCTCTTCAGAGCCGTCTCCTCGCGCGCGGAGACCGCCCGCAGCATCTCGTAACTGAACTCCCGCCCCAGCGCCGCTGCATACTGGGCGGTCTCCCGCGCCGGGCCCAGCCGGTCCAGTCGAGACATCAGCAGGTCCCTCAGGGTGGTGGGAATGGCTGGCTCGGGCTCGCGCGTGGGCGCCCCCTGCCCTTGAGCGGGCCAGTCGTCCAACATCACCCGGGTGAGCTGCTCGACGAAGAGGGGGACGCCATCGGCGCGGCTGGCGACCTGTTCAATGACCTCGCGCGGCAGGGTCATGCTTCCGGCGAGCCCCGCCACCATCCGCTCCACTTCTCGGGGTTCCAGTCGGTTGAGCCGGAGCTGGAGGAACCGCGAGGTCTGCCAGGGCGCGGAGAATTCGGGGCGGGCGGTGAGCACCAACAGGAGGTTGGTGGGGGCGAGTTCCTCGGAGAGGTGGCCGACCAGCTCCAGCGTCGTCGGGTCCGACCAGTGCAGATCCTCCATCAGCAGCAGCACCGGGTGCTCCGTGGTCATCTCGAAGAAGAGCGAGATGAGCGCGTTGAAGGTCAGCTCCTTGTGGCGTTGCGGTGAGACTTCCAACGGTGGGTGCCGCGCGCCGAGCGGCAGGTTGAGCAGGGGGGCGAACAGCGGCATCGTCTGGGCCAGGTTGAACCCATAACGTGACAGCAGCGCCTCGAGCGCGCCCAGCGAGCGCTCGGCGGACCAGTTGCGCTGAATGCCCAGCAGACGCTCGAGCAATTCCACCACCGGGCGCAGAGCGCTCTGGCGGTTCTCGGGGGCGCACCGGCATTCCAGCAGCAAGTGGGGAGTCTTCCCCGCCTGCCGCATCAGCTCCCGCACCAGCCGGGACTTGCCCATGCCCGGCTCGCCGATGATGAGCAGGGTCTGCCCCTGTCCTTGCCGCACCTGGATCCAGCGCTGCTGGAGCAGCTCCAACTCCCCGGCGCGGCCGAACAAGGGCCGCTCCTCGCGGCCAGGGGTCACTGACTCCGCTTGCAGTGCACCATACAGACGGGAGATGCCCGGGCCATGGGCGCCCGGTATTCTTCCGGAGAGGGTAGCGGGTCCCAGGAGATAATGCTCGCGCAGCAGTGGCGCCGTGTGTGCGCTGACGAGGATGGTGCCAGGTTCCGCCATGGCCTCCAGCAGGGCGGCCTCTCGTGGCGTCTGTCCAACCTGGACCATGCGGCCGAGAGCGTCAGTCTGGGGCTCCCGATAGATGACGAGGCCGGTGTGCAGGCCCACGCGAAGCGCCAGGCGCGGACCCTGGGACGCGGCGAGCCCGACACCGCGCTGCTCCACCTCCGCCGCCATCTCCAGCGCGGCTCGGGCCGCGCGCCGCGCATCGTCCTCCGCGGCATGGGGAAGCCCGAAGTAGATCAGAACCCTGTCTCCCAGGGCACCTCCCACGGAGCCGCCAAAGCGTCCCGCCACCTCCACGCAGGCTTCGTACTGGGCCCGCAGCAGCTGGTCCAACTCCTCCACATCGAGCACCTCGGAGCCCTCGCCAGGGACCGCCAGCCCGCAGCACACCGCCGTGACCTGACGCAGCTCGCCGTGGCTGTCCGCCATCGGCTCCGTCCTGACGGGGCCCGCCGCGGCTCCTCCCAGCCGACCTTCGCGCAGGCCTGCCTCGAGCTGCCGCAGCAACTCCGGGGCGGTGACGTTCCGCTCCCGCGCTTCCTTGACCAGGACCCGCTGGAGCAGCCGACCCAACCAGTTCTCCTCCAACTCGGGCGGCAGTGACAACGGGTCGGGGCCGAGCTGCTTGTAGAGCACTTCCTGGAGCGTGTGCCCCTTGATGACTGGCTGGCCGGTGAGGCACTCCAGGAAGATGAGGCCCCAGGAGTACAGATCCGAGCAAGGCGAGGCGGGATCGCCGCGGAGCTGCTCGGGGGCGGCGTAGGCCGGAGTCCCCAACCCTTCCCGGCTCAGGGTGACGGGCGTCTTCGTTTCCTGGTTCCCCTCGGGGAGGAGTGTGCCCAGCCCGAAATCCAGGACTCGTGCGTGGCGCAGCACCCCGGTGGCCGTCACCATGATGTTTTGAGGCGTGAGGTCGCGGTGGACGATGCCGTGGCCGTGCGCGCACGCCAGCGCGTCGAGCACCTGCATCATCAGCTGCACGGCGTCCCATGGACCGAGTGCTCCCTGTGCGGCGAGCACCTCGGCCAGCGTCTGTCCTGGAACGAGTTCGAAGACGGTGTACAGCAGCCCCTCGCTCGTGCTCCCCGAGTCGATGAGCCGGACGATGTGGGGGTGATGGAGCTGAGCACACAGCCGCATCTCCCGCTTGAAGCGAGCCACGGCAGGCGCGCTCTCGTTCTGCCACTGTCGCAGCACCTTGACCGCCACCTCCTGCCCGGTGACGAGCTGGCGCGCGCGGTGGATTTGCCCAAAGCCTCCTTCGCCCAGGATGGAGAGAATTTCGTAGCGCTGCTGGAACACCGTGCCAGGCGAGACCAGGGAAGAGGAGATGTTCTTCATGGTTTTTGAGCGGGGCGAATCGAGGAGGGGCGGGCTACCGCTTCGTCTCTGGCTCCGCGTCGAGCAGATCAGAGAAAGGGAAGCCCTGCGAGCCCAGTGCCTCGTAGAGCGAGGCGACTTTTTCCAGCTCGCGGCGAAGCATGCGCTGGTGGTTGCGGCTCTTCACCACCTGCTCCTTGCCCAGGAGTCGGTACGCCTCTTCCCTACCGAGTCTGCGAGCAGCGACCGCGAGCACGATTCCCCGAAAGGCCTCGGTCATATCCAGATCGAGCGCGCGGGACTGGGGGCGCTGCGCCTCGGTGACGAAAGCAGCGGCGGCTGAGAGGAGTTGCTCCGTGAGTGGCCGCCGCTCGGAGGGCTCCTCGTAGCTGAGCGCCTGGATGACGTGACGGCCCTGGAGTTCCATATTGGGCGAGGTGGCCTGTCCCACCAGCGCCAGGGTGTAGGCGCGACGGAGTACATTGTCGAGCTGCCGGAGGTTGCCTGGCCAGCTGCGTGAGCTCAGGAGCTGCTCAGCCTCGTTTGTCAGAACTGCCCGCCCCTCTGATTTGCTCTCACGGTGCCGCCGCTGAAGCATGTAGCGCGCCCAGAGCGGGATCTCATCTCGCCGCTCATCGAGTGGAGAAAGAAGGATGGGGAGCACATGGATACGGTAGAAGAGATCTTCGCGGAAGCGGCCTTCTCGAACGGCGGCGCGCAGATCCACATTGGTGCCGATGATGAACCGGACATTGGCCCGGCGCTCGCTTCCGCTGTCCCCCAGCACGCGGTAGGTGCGACGCTCAAGCACCTGGAGCAGCCCGGCCTGGGCGCGAAGCGAGAGCTTGTCGATCTCGTCGATGAAGAGTGTCCCCCCCTCGGCGCGTGCGATGCTCCCCTGGGTGTCCCGCAGGGCGTGGGTGAAGGCCCCCTTACGCCAGCCGAAGAGCTCCGCCATCTGCAACTCCTCGGGGACATTGAGCAGCTCCAGCACTTCGAAGGGGCCCGTCCTCTGGGCCGACTGGGCATGGCACCAGTGCGCCAGGCGGGACTTGCCCACGCCCGTGGCGCCAGACAGCAGGAGCGTCTCGTCCTGAGCGGCGAAGATGCGCAGCATGGGCAACATGCCAGACAGGGTGGCTCCCACCACGGGCAGGAGCGGATCCTCCGGAGGTGTGGCAACGGGGCGGGAGGGGAGGTGGAGCAGGTAGGGAGCCGAAACATCCGCCAGGAACTGCAGGGTCTTGGCGCACTGGGACCAGATGAACTCCCGGCCCATGGCCGCCGGGCACTTCGCCTCAAGCGAAACCATCCCCTCGATATTTCCTCCCGGGGATCTCAAGGGGAGCACGCAGACGTGGGTCACCTGGCGCTCGAGGAACCGCTGCCGGCTTCCCTCGGTGGAAAACCCATGTCTTGGAGTGGCCAGGCGCTGCTGCTCCTGAGGAGCCTCGCAGGGCCGGATCAGGCCGAGGTTGACGTCGATGGCAATGGCCCGGCGATGCTCGACGACGGAGCGCCAGGCGGTCGCGGAAGCCAGCAGCGAAGGGGATAGCGTCCCGGTGGTTGTATCCAGCTCTTGCCAGAGGGAGTCTTGCCCTGGCTCCGGGGTGCGTTCGAGGATGGCCAGACGGCGATAGCTCGCCTCGGGCCGGAGGTGCAATGCACCCCGAAGAATCCTGCCACTTTCAGCGAAGCCGCTGGCCGCGAGTGTCCTTTCAGCCGTTTCCAGCATGGAGCGCAGCACCCTGGCGGCCGCTCCCTCGAAGGACTGCTCAACGATGAGGGTGGCCAGGAGATTCGGGGGTTCTTCGCTCACGACGCTGGCTCCTTTGGATTCAAGCGGCTTGGTCACGGGTGGAGGCTTGAGTGCACGCGGCATTCACTCCAGGTTCAAGAGTATACCAAAGGTGGAATCCAGGAGGCGGCTGGTTACCGCGCTGCTCTCGCCGCACCTTCAAGCGGACGGGGAGCGCGGCGGGACCGAACGCCTGCTCGGATGATTGGGGGCGAAACGAGGTCGGCGGAGCGTTCGGTGGGAACTCGCCATCGACCACAAAGGGGAGCCAGTTCCACCGGAATCACCGGGGACCAGGGGTCCACCCAGCGCGGCCGGAAACTGGCCGGGTCATCGCGTCGGCTTGCGGCTGGTGCTTGGGGGTCGAGCCGCCCTCTACCGCGAGGCCCCGTCCGCCCAGGCATCGGCGACGGCGAGCAGGTCGCGACCTCCTTCCAGGCCGACCTTCAGACACACCAACCCCGTGGAGACCCGCTCGATCAAACCCCATTGCCAGATGGGTCCAGGGTCGATGCCGGTCAGCTCGGCGAGGCGGCGGCAGCGACGGTCGCCCAGCTCCCGCGGATCGCCGAGCAACAACTCGGGAGTCCACTCTCGCATGAGGATGCCGAGGTCATAGGCCCGCTCGATGAAGAGGCCCTCGGGATCGACGAACTTGAAGCGTTCCGGCCCCGCGCCGGGGACGCGCAGCGTGTTCCAGGGATGGGCGTCGCCATGGGACAGCACGGCCCGCGTCGGATCGAAGCTCCGGTGGCGCTCTTCGGCGTAGCGGAGCGCCACCTCCACGGTCCGCTCCGGGCAAGGGTGCTCCAGTTCGTGCCAGGTCGTCTCGATGAACTCGGCCAGACTTCGCGCTTTCTCGGCGCCGTTCATGAAGGATGACCCTTCATGCAGTGGCGCCCAGGCCTCCTGGAGGGTTGCGCAGAGGAACTCGAGTTGGGTGTCCACCGACCACCCGAGCTCGGCCATCGGAGAGCCGAGCCGCTCCAGCAACATCGCGCCCCGCGCCTGATCATGTCGGAGGACCTCGACGTAGCCACGGCCCCGCGCGGCCAGCAAGACCTGGAGTTCACTCGCGGCCGAGGCCTGTCCCGGACGGGCCACCTTCAGCACCGCTTCGCGACCGTCCGCCCGCGTGACTTCCGCCACGAAGGCCGCCGTTCCTCCCGTCAGCGTTCGGCCGAGCGACAGCTCCCATTCGGCTGTCAGGTCGGTGACAACGCCCGCGAGCCTCGCGAGCCAGGCCTCTCCCGCCGGTCCTTCCGCGAGCGCCTTGAGCCGCACGGGCTCGGGGATGTCCAGCACGAGGTCTCCCACTCCGGCGACTTCAGCCAACGTCGGCGCGGGTGTCAACGGACGCGGGCCATGGGTTGCTGGCAGCCGTCGAAGTGTGTCAGGCCGGGCCCTGGCGCATAGACCCGACGGCTTGACCTCGCTGTCAGCCGCTTTCTGTAATCGACGGGTTTGGGCTTCCATCTCGGGCGGTTCGCCCGGAGAGGTGCGGCAATGTCTAGGCACTCTGTCGATACTCGCCCCGTGGACACACGGCGGCCCCTGCGCGCGGGTGCGCTGGCGCTGGCGGCACTGATGCTGGTGACAGCGTGCACCACGGGGGCCCCCATGGGTGGAGGGTTGACGGCATCCCCTTACCGTCCACCCGTGCCGCACGACTCGCCCGAGCCATGGGCGCTGGAAGCGGAAGCCGAGGACTGGAGCCAGGGAGAGGCTTTCTTTGCCAAGCTGACCACGGACTTCGCGCCTGTGCAGGTGAGCGACGCTGAGTTTTCAGCGGCCATGACAATGCTTTGGCTTAACATGCCGCTTCGGGTGGCCGCGCCCCATCCCCCGCTGTATGTCGGCCGTAGGCTGGCGTTGGCCTCCGCGCCCTTGAGTGGCGAAGCGTGGCAATCAGACCTGGCCCGGTCCTATGGGCATTTTTGCGAGCGGTGCGGCACTCCAGGGGATTGCCTGACGCTGTTTGAAGACGGGCCCCGCATTTAGGATGACGACAAACGAAGCCTTGCGCTCGCCCTGGCGGTGGGCCCTGCCCTGGAAGGCGCAAGCGCGGAAGTGCGGGCCATGCTCGACCCTACGCGAATGCTCGCGATGATCAGCATGAGCATCACGGTTTATATGGCGCTGCTGTTGGCGCCAGTGCCCGAGCCGATAACGAAGGGCGCGGCCCTGGTGTTTAGTGCCGCCCTATGGGGTTACCTCGGTTATGAATTCTTTGATTTGCTGCGGGCCTATGCGCGGCTTTACGAAGATGCGCCCCGGGCCTCCACCTTTGCGGAACTGCGCGAGATTGGCGAGCGTTTCGGGCGTGTCATCGGCCCCAACAGTGTGCGAATTCTCGTCATCGTGGGGACGGCGGCCATTGGTGAAACGGTGGCCCTTGCTTCCAAGGCCCCAAAGCTCCCCGGATTCGCGCAAGCGTCGGAGAGAGTCGCGACTCGTACCGGCTTGGGCCTGCTGGAGACGGCAACCGGAGCCGAGCGCCTTATTGTCTCTGTGCCCGAGGGGACGATCCGCGTGGTGTTGGCGCCTCATGCCGTGGCCATGGTGGCCCGGGGCGTTGGCGCTGGGAGTCCTGCGCCGACTCGGGGTAAGCTCCTCCCCAACGGGCACAGGGCGTGGGGGTCGTTTGGTGGCTTCAAATCGGCCATGGGAAAGGCGGGCCCCGGAAAGGAATGGCATCACATCGTGGAGCAGACTCCGGGTAACGCGAAACGGTTCGGGGGCGAGGCCCTGCACAATACCGAGAATGTCATCGCACTAGACAAGGCGCTTCACACACGGGTTGGTGCTCTCTTTTCTCGAAAGATGCTTAGGATTACGGGCTCAAGAATTCTGACGGTGCGGCAGTGGCTCAGCACTCAGTCTTATGAGGCACAACGGGAATTTGGCCTGCTGGCCATTCAGAACGTCAGAAATGGCATTTGGCCATGATTGATTTGCAAGGTCTTGTGGCGGAGTTTACGCGGCATGTACAGGCAGAAACCGAGGCGGCTTGGCGGGGCGACTCCAAGACAGCGAACAAGCATGTTGATCAGTGCTTAGCCGTGTTTGACAAACTGCGGGCTCATGGTGACACCGGACGGGATGCGCTCGCGGTGCTCTTCACGCATCCGCGAATGGACGTGCGTGTGTCGGCGGCGGCGCTGCTGTTGCGCCATCGCACGGCGGAAGCCAAAGCGGTTTTGGAGGAAGCAGCGAAGGGCAAAGGACTGGTCCCTTTTGAAGCATCCCAGGCGTTGAAACGCTGGGAAGAGGGTACATGGGCCCTAGACCCCGCCGACGAGGATGCGGGGCCGCCGGAAGCAGCCCGCCCGGCACCTTCCAGCAAGCGCAGCCGACCACGCACGGAGCGCCCCGCGCCTGACAAACGGAGGGGGAGCAAGCGGGACAAACGCGACGGTTGATCTTGAGAAGAGCAAGCCAGGGCACGACGGCCAAAGCTCGGGGTAATGGAGGGCGACATGGACGCCGCGCCAAGGTGGTTCGAGGTGGCAAGATCTGTAATAAGGTCAAAGTCGCGGAACCAAAATTTAGAAGCACAACTGGATGAAGCTCCGGTCATGGTCGAGGGCATGAAAGCACCGCTCCACCGGCACGGACCAGGGCTGGGAAGCCTCCTGGACGACGCAACGCCCGCCGCCATCAGTGGAGGATGGGCTCGTCGAAGCGTATCGCCACGCCTCGTCCGGGCTCACAGATGGAATCGGAGAACCTCGATGCCCTTCGCCGTCCCCACGGCGAGGCGGCCTCCTTCGGGATCCAACGCGAGCGGCGGCGGCCGGGGAATGTGGTGAATGATGCTGCCGCACTGTCGGCCCGTCTCCAACTCGGGCCATCGTTCCTCCACGCGGCCGGTCGCGAGTTCGATGAGCCTGGGGTGCTGGTAGAGACAGAGCGCGTACCGCTCCCCCAGGGGCATCAGGGTCCCCGCGGGCTCCTGGAGGGGCACGCGCGACAGTTCGCGCCTCTCGGTGGGCGAATAAACCACGAGGTGTGTCCGACCCGGCTCGGCCTCGTCCAATCCCTCACACTCGAGGAGGACGGTGTCACGCGCGCCAAAGGCCGCCGCGTGGATCTCCACGAAGCCATCTCCCAGGGAGAACTCCACGGGACTGTCCAGGGTCGAGGGCTGTTCGAGCGCGCGCGTCACATCGAAGACATGAGCGGCATTGACGGGATGCCAGATCCACCCGGCGCTGAGCAGGAAGCGGCCGTCTCGACTGAACTGGAGGCGGGAGTGGAAGACATCCACGGGAGGACTGTCACGCCGGGTGAGCCACTCGCCCGTCTCGGCATCCTCCAGTTCGATGCGGCAGTACTCATCGGGGCAATGGGCCAGGAGGGTGCGGCCTCCCGGCAGCGTCCACAGGGCCACGGGGTATTCATAGACCTCCGCGTGGTAGTAGCTGCGGGAGAGTTCCCGTACCAACTCACCCTCGCGCAATAGGAGCGCCTTGGTGCCGAGCCGCTCGTGGAGGACGGTATAGCGGCCATCCGGGGACATCACCGCGGCATCGAAGCGGTAGCCGTAGCGGACATGAGGATCGAGGGTCTCGCCGTCCAGGCCATGGCGGAGCCCGCCGGAGACCCAATCCACGAGCGCGTCACCGCTCCAGCACAAGGACTGGGGAGGGACAGGGGTGGGAAGGAAGTTGCGTTCGATTCGCATGGGGGCCGGGACGTGGAGGTGTCACGTTCCCTGACACAGGGCGACTCGGGCCTCGGAGTCAACCCCATCGAGGGCCACCGTCCCACGCACGAGACTCTCCCCGCTCTGGCCAGATGGCCGAGCCCCATGGCAGCCTCCGGGGGCCATGGAATCACGTTCCTCTCTCTCCGCGCCCCTGTGCGCGCTTTTGGCCCTGGCACTCATGCCGGGGTGCGCTCTCTCCCGGATCAAACCGCTTCACACAGGGTGGCGTCCAAACCAAGCCCCCGTTTGCACCACGGACCGGAAGCCGATTCGGAACGACATCATCGTGGCGAGCATCCTCGGTGTCGGCTCGGGCGTCGCCGCCGCGTCCGCCCTCGACATCATCCCCACAACCTCGGGTGATCGAAAGATCGCCACGATCATTCTCCCGGGCCTCCTCATTCCCGCCGCGATCTTCGGGACCTCGGCCATTATTGGCCAACGGCGCGTCAATCAGTGTGTGAGCGCAGCGACGCAATGGGCCGATGTCTCGGTCCGGCAACGCAAGTCCTCGGCCGAAGCCAATGCAATGGCCGAGGCGATGCGGAAGGAGGCCCGCGACAAGGCGGAGGCCGCGGAACGGGCCAAAGCAGAGGCAGCCGCACAGAAGGCCAGGGAGGAGGAAGAGGTCCAGTGCACGGATGAGGCCATGGCGGCGGAGCAGTGTGTGAGCGAAGAGACGCGATGGCCCGATATCTTGGAACGACAACACGAGGCCACGGCCGAAGCCAATGCAATGGCCGAGGCGATGCGGAAGGAGGCCCGCGACAAGGCGGAGGCCGCAGAACGGGCCAAAGCAGAGGCAGCCGCACAGAAGGCCAAGGAGGAGGAAAAGGTCCGGCGTGCTGCTGAGGCCAAGGCGGCGAAGGAGACGAGGATCGCGAGCACGCCAGAAGACAGGGATCCGCCGTTGCCGTCAGGAACGGGCCCCTCCAACCCAACCCCGAAGGGCACCATCGCCTCCGAAGCCGCTGTGGAGCCAGCCCCCGCTCCGAAGGCACCTTCAGGTTACCGAAGCGGGGAAGGCTATCAAAAAGCTCGATGGGGAATGAGCCGCAAAGAGATCAAGACCCTGTATCCCCAGGCGGAGCCATTTGAGAGCGAGGGCCAGTCATGGATAGGCTTCACGGGTAACGTCGCAGGCTACAAAGCATACACAGCTTTCGCCTTTGCTGGCGACCGCCTGGCGGTCGTGACTGTCACCATCGCCAACGACCGTTACAACTCCGCGGATCCACTCGCCGAGTATGACGAACTCCTAGGCTTGCTCACGAAGCTCTACGGTCGACCCCTGTCAGACGAGGTGCTCTGGAAGACCGAGCCACTCCTCGGAGGACGCGGGCGAAAACTGGGTGCCGCCATAGAGCTTGGCGAAGCCGAAAAAATCTCCAAATGGGAAAGGCCCGACAGTCAGATATTCCTATTTGCCGACGGACACGGCCTCGAGATCCGTACTCGCATCATCTATAAAAGCCGAACGATTGGTGTGGCCGCGGACACCGAGCGAGCCAAGATCAACGACCTGTAGACCTGAGCCTGTACCGACCCTCAAGGGGTGGAGCGCCCGCCGATCGCTGGAAATCGCTCGTAGGCACTCCCCAGCGCATCCAGGTGCGCGGGGTTTTCCAGCTCGAGCGGCGCATCCGTGAGCCTGACCACCCACCCGCACAAGGCATGGGGAGGGACAGGGGTGGGAAGGAAGCTGCGTTCGATTCGCATGGGGGCCGGGACGTGGAGGTGTCACGTTCCCTGACACCTGGCGACTCGGGGAGACTTCGAGACAGTGAATTTGATGGCCATGAGGAATGACATGGTGCATAATGGCCGCGCTATCATTGAGCCGATAATGACGAACACGCCCTACACCCTCGAGCTGCCCTCGCACCCGGTGACGAACCGTGGCGCGCGTGCGCTCGTGCAGGTGTGCGTGTTCGCCCTGGCTCTGGTGACCGTGCTTCTTGGCGCGCTTCTTCTGCGTGCACATGGGGCCGGGCCACCGTTCTGAGACTGGATGACACCAGGCTGGAACGAAAAACCCCGCCCCCGGAAACGGAGGCGGGGTTTTCGTTTTTCGGCTTCATCAACGCACACGAGACGAGGCGGCCGGATGAGCACGGAGAGCACGAAGGATCACGTCATTATATTCGACACCACCCTGCGTGATGGAGAGCAGTCACCGGGGGCCAGCATGAACGTCGCGCAGAAGCTCCAGGTGGCGCTCGCGCTCAGGGACCTGGGGGTGGACGTCATCGAGCTTGGCTTTCCAGTCGCCTCTCAGGGTGATTTCGAGGCGGTGACCACCGTGGCCGAGCGGATCGAAGGGCCCACGATGTGTGCCCTGGCGCGAGCCAACCGCGAGGACATCGACCGGACGTGGGAGGCCCTTCGGGCGGCGGCGCGGCGGCGGATTCATGTCTTTCTCGCCACCAGTCCGCTCCACCGTGAATTCAAATTGAAGATGAGTCAGGAGGAAGTCCTCCGGCGCGCCGTGGAGGCCGTCCGCTACGCACGCGAGCGCTTCGAGGACGTGCAGTTCTCCGCCGAGGATGCCGCGCGCACCGAGCCCGAATTCCTCGCCGAGGTGGCCGAGCGGGTCATCGAGGCGGGCGCCACCACCATCAACATCCCCGACACGGTGGGCTACACCGTCCCCTCCCAATACTCCTCATTGATCGCGTACTTGCGGCGCCACGTGCGCGGCATCGAGCGCGTCGTGCTGAGCGTCCACTGTCACAACGATCTCGGGCTGGCGGTGGCCAACAGCCTGGCCGCGGTGGCGGAGGGCGCGCGGCAGGTGGAGTGCACCATCAATGGGATTGGTGAGCGCGCGGGCAACTGCGCACTGGAAGAAGTGGTCATGGCCCTGCGCACCCGCCATGACTTCTTCGGTGCACGTACCCGGGTCCGCACCGAACGCCTCTACCCCACCAGCCGGTTGCTCTCCAACGTGACCGGTCTGCAGGTGCAGCGGAACAAGGCCGTGGTGGGACAGAACGCCTTCGCCCACGAGGCGGGAATCCATCAGCACGGGATGCTGATGCACCGGGGCACCTACGAGATCATGCGCCCCGAGGACGTGGGCTTCTCGGGCAGCCAACTGGTGTTGGGCAAGCACAGCGGCCGCCACGTGCTGCGCCAGAGGATGACCGAGCTCGGCTACCAGCTCGACGCCCCGCAGCTCGACAAGCTGTTCGAGGAGTTCAAGCATCTGGCGGACCGCAAGAAGGAGGTCTTCGACGCGGATCTCGAAGCCCTCGTCCAGGGGTATATCGGTCCCCGGGAAGCGTCCTCCTGGAAGCTGGAGTCGTTCAGCTGTGTCTCGGGATTGGGCACCGTGCCCACCGCCTCCGTCGTCCTCGAACATACCGATGGGCGCAAGGTGCGGGATGCCGCCTGCGGCGATGGGCCCGTGGACGCGGTCTTCAAGGCCATCGAGCGCATCACCGGCCAACACGTCCGCCTGTGCGGCTATCAGGTGACGAGCGTGACGGACGGAGAGGACGCCCAGGGACACGTCTCCCTGGAGGTGGAATCGGGCGCCCACCGGTTCCAGGGCCGGGCCGTGAACACCGACATCATCGCGGCGAGTGCCCACGCGTTTCTCGACGCCCTCAACCGGATGGCTCGCACCACGGGCCCCACCGCCGTTTCCAGCCGCGTCATCCCATCCATTCAAGCGAGTGCGTGACATGAGCCCGTCCACCCCCCGGAACCTGTTCGAGAAGATCTGGCAATCCCACCTCGTCCGGCCGGAGACGGCCGAGACGCCCGCGATGCTCTACGTGGATCTGCACCTGGTGCACGAGGTGACTTCCCCCCAGGCCTTCAGCCTGCTGCGTCAGCGGGGCCTGCGAGTGCGGCGGCCCGAGCGGACCGTCGCCACCATGGACCACTCCACCCCGACGCTGCCGCCGGATGCCCAGGGGCGCTATCCCATGGCGGACGCGGAGGCGGCGGCGCAGCTCTCCCAGCTGGAGGCCAACTGCCAGGAGTTCGGCGTGGAGTTGCACGCGCTGGGATCGGAGCGCCAGGGCATCATCCACGTCATCGGGCCAGAGCTCGGCCTGACCGTGCCGGGCTCCACCATCGTCTGCGGCGACAGCCACACCAGCACCCACGGCGCCTTTGGCGCACTGGCCTTTGGCATCGGCACCAGCGAGGTAGGGCACGTGCTGGCCACCCAGTGCCTGCTGCAACGCGAGCCGAAGACCCTGGAGGTGCGCGTGGAGGGCCGCCTCCGCCCCGGGGTGAGCGCCAAGGACATCATCCTGGGCATCATCGCCAAGATGGGAGTGGGCGGGGGAACGGGGCATGTCCTCGAGTACACCGGGAGCGCCATCCGCGGCCTCTCCATGGAAGAGCGCATGACGGTGTGCAACATGTCCATCGAGGCGGGCGCTCGCGCGGGCCTCATCGCCCCGGACGACACGACCTTCGAGTACCTCGCCCGCCGCCCGAGGGCCCCCCAGGGAGAGGCCTGGGACAAGGCACTGGCGTACTGGCGCACCCTGCCCTCGGATCCAGGCGCCACCTACGACGCGTCGGTGACGCTGGATGCCGACGCGCTCGAGCCGATGCTCACCTACGGCACCCACCCCGGCATGGGCATTCCGGTCACCGGCGCCGTCCCCGCCCCTCAGGACATGGCGGACGCGAGCGCCCGTGGCTCCCTGGAGCGCGCCCTGCTCTACATGGGGCTGAGGCCGGGGCAGAGGCTGCTGGGCCAGCCCATCGACGTGGTGTTCATCGGGAGCTGCACCAACTCGCGGCTGTCGGATCTGCGCGCGGCGGCCGATGTCTTCCGCGGACGGAAGGTGGCCTCTCGCGTCCGGGTGCTCGTGGTGCCCGGCTCACGGGAAGTCAAGCGCGCGGCGGAGGCCGAGGGGCTGCACGACATCTTCCGCGGGGCCGGCGCCGAGTGGCGCGAGCCTGGCTGTTCGATGTGCATCGCCATGAACGGCGATCAGGCACAACCCGGCCAGTACGTGGTGAGCACCAGCAACCGCAATTTCGAAGGGAGGCAGGGCAAGGCGAGCCGGACCTTCCTGGCCAGTCCCCTGACCGCCGCCGCCGCCGCCGTCACCGGCAAGGTCAGCGATCCCCGGGAGTTCTTGAGGTGAAAGCCATGGAACCATTCCGCACGTTGCACTCGCGCACCGTCGTCCTCGCGCAACAGAACATCGACACCGATCAGATCATCCCCGCCCGATTCCTCAAGATCACCCACCGCGCGGGCCTGGGCCGCTGGCTCTTCGCGGACTGGCGCTACCAGCCGGACGGCAACCCACGTCCGGACTTCATCCTCGAGCGGCCAGAGGCCCAAGGGGCCCGGGTGCTCGTGGCTGGAGACAACTTTGGCTGCGGCTCGTCGCGCGAGCACGCCCCGTGGGCGCTGACGGACTGGGGCTTCCGCGCGATCATCAGCTCCTCCATCGCGGACATCTTCTCCAACAACGCGGTCAAGAATGGCTTGCTGCCGGTGAGGGTGGACGCCGGGTTTCACCGCCGCCTGCTGGCCGAGCCGGGCGCCGAGGTGAGCATCGACCTGGAGCACCGCACGGTGACGCTCTCGGATGGGACGTCGGCGATGTTTCCGTTGGATCCGTTCGCCCGCTACTGCCTGATGAACGGGGTGGACGAGCTGGGATTCCTGCTCGGCCAGGAGGAGGCCATCACCCGCTTCGAGGAGGCTCGCTCATGAAGGCGCTCATCGCGGTCCTGCCGGGCGACGGCATCGGGCCCGAGGTGGTGGAACAGGGAACCCGCCTCCTGCGCGCCGTGGCGGAGCGCTTCGGCCACTCCTTCGAGCTGGTCGAGGCTCCCATGGGAGGAGTGGCCATCGACCGCACCGGAACTCCGCTGCCTCCAGAGACCCTGGCGCTCTGCCAGCGCTCGGACGCGGTGCTGCTGGGCGCGGTGGGCGGGCCGAAGTGGGACCCTCCCGCGAAGGTGCGTCCGGAGCAGGGACTGCTCGCGCTGCGCAAGGCCCTGGGCTTGTACGCCAACCTGCGGCCCGTGGCGCCCTTCCCCGCGCTCCACGAGGCCTCCTCGCTCAAGCCCGAAGTGCTGCGCGGAGTGGAGCTGCTGGTGGTGCGTGAGCTCACCGGGGGCATCTACTTCGGGGAGAAGCGCCGGGACGAGCACCAGGCCTTCGATGCCTGCGTGTACACCGAGGAGGAAGTGGTGCGGGTGGTCCGCGCCGCGGCTTCCCTGGCGCGAGCCCGCCGCAAGCGGCTCACCTCCGTGGACAAGGCCAATGTGCTGGAGACCTCGAGGCTCTGGCGCGCCGTCACTGAGCGGGTCATCCGCGAGGAGTTTCCAGACATCGAGCTGAAACACCTGCTGGTGGATGCCTGCGCCATGCACCTGATCCGGCGCCCCGCCGACTTCGACGTCATCGTCACCGAGAACATGTTCGGCGACATCCTCACGGATGAAGCGGCCATGCTCTCGGGCTCCATCGGAATGCTGCCCTCGGCCTCGCTGGGAGCGAACCGGCGCGGGCTCTACGAGCCCATTCACGGCTCCGCCCCAGAGATCGCCGGCCGTGGGGTGGCCAACCCCTATGGAACGCTGCTGAGCGTCGCCATGCTGCTGCGTCACTCGCTCGGGCTCGAGCAGGAGGCGCGCGCGGTGGAGGTCGCGGTGGCCTCCTCGATCGAGGCAGGCGCCCTCACCGCCGATCTCGTCCCCTCGGGTGTCCGGCCATTGGGGACCGGGGACATTGGCACGGCCGTGCTGGCCCGGCTTGGCGAGCGCCACTGAGGGCTCAAGGCCAGCGGACGACAACGCGACGTGTCACGGGGGGCGGCGGCACGGGGGGATGCGAAGTGCTGGCAATGCACCGGGGAATGGAGCAGATATCCGCCGCCTGTCCCCCAGGCCCATTTCCATCCGGAGACATCCCATGAAGCTCTACTACACCCCTGGCGCCTGTTCGCTCTCGCCCCACATCGCCCTGTTCGAGGCGGGGCAGACCTTCGACATCGAGAAGGTGGACCTGCGCACCAAGAAGACTGAGTCCGGCAAGGACTACACCACCATCAACCCCAAGGGCTATGTGCCGGCCCTGCAGCTCGATGATGGAACGGTGCTCACCGAGGGCCCGGCGATCGTGCAGTTCATCGCCGACAAGGCGCCCCAGGCCAAGCTCGCGCCGGCCAACGGCACCCTCGAGCGCTACCGCCTCCAGGAGACGCTCAACTTCATCGGCACCGAGCTGCACAAGCCGTTCGGCTCGCTCTTCAATCCCGCCCTGCCGGAGGAGGCGAAGACGATGGCGCGCAACCAGCTGGCCAACCGCCTCAAGTCCGTGAACGAGACGTTCGGCAAGCAGCCCTACTTCCAGGGCGAGCAGTACTCCGTCGCCGACGCCTACCTCTTCACGGTGCTCAGCTGGGCGCCGCACACGGGCGTTGACCTGAGCCCGTACACCCACCTCAAGGCCTTCCAGGAGCGCGTGGGTGCGCGTCCGCAGGTGCAGGCGGCCCTCAAGGCCGAAGGTCTGCTGAAGTAATCCGCCGTCGCTGATCGAGGGAGGACGGGAAGACGGGAAACCCACGTTCCCGAACCTGTCCTCCATCGGTCATCCGTGCCGCCTGATGGGCAACCAGCCTCGGGCGATCTCCTGGACGATGTCTCGGAGCGGACGATACGCTGGGCGCCGCCATGCGTGCCGTGCTCCTCACCCTGATGCTCCTGCTTCCCGCGATGGCGTCCGCCGCGACGGACGTCCAGGGAGCGTTGTCCGGGGACACCGTCTGGAAGCGGAGCGGCAGCCCCTATGTGTTGCATGGCGATGTCACGGTTCCCTGGGGAACGAAGCTGACCCTGGAGCCGGGTGTGCAGGTGATCGCCGCCTCCGATGACGCTCTGGGATCCGGGGTGGATCCCAAACGAGTCGAGCTCATTGTCGATGGGACGCTGCTGGTGCGGGGCACCGCGGAGCTCCCGGTGGAGTTCACCTCACAGGGCGCGGAGGGCGCCTGGTATGGCATCCGCGTGCGAGGTGGCCGGGGCACGGTCATCGACGGCGCGACCCTCTCCCAGGCGTCTCAGGGCATCAGCCTGGGCATGAGCGCCACGGTGCGCAACACCTCGGTGAGCGCGCAAGCCGAGGACTGCATCCAGGTGAGTTGGGGCACGCCCTCCCTGCGGGGCAACGACGTGAGCGGTTGTGGACGGCGCGCGCGGACCGCGCCGTCCCGGGACAGCCGTGTCACCGAGAGTGTCCAGGGGCCTCGGCCGAGCATGCCCGCCCCGCGTCTGTCTCCCCCCGTGCGTTCCGCCCCGGTTCGCGCGGAGGTGAACCTCCCCGAGCGGGTGTCTCCCCCGCCCGGGGTGAGCCCGAAGCCCTCCGCCCTCCCACCGCCCCGGGAGTCCCCGCCCGTGAGGCTCGTGGTGGACACCCCTCCGCCCCAACTGCCCCCCCCACGGACCGGAGTCCCCGCCGGAACCGGGCCCCCCGCGAGCGGAGAATGCGCCATCGAACCCCAGGTGCTCGAACCCCCCGAGTGCCCGGGCATCCGCCGTTGGAGGAAGGATCAGGCGCGCATGGGGGAGGCCTCGTCGCCCGGAAGCGCGCGTCCGAACAGCCCCGTCCCCCGAGCCTCCCTGAGGCACCGAGTGGAGGATTCTCGTCGTTCGTCCCGAACGGACCCGGCAACCGGGGACGTGGGCGCTTACATTCAAGGGCATGGACTCGCGTTCGGCCCTTCCCTCGTCGCGCCTGTGCGTCGGGTTGCTGTCTGGCACCAGCGTGGACGCGGTGGAGGCGGTGCTCTGCCGGATCCAGGGCACGGGGCCCGAGGTCCGCATCACCCTGCTGTCGCACGTCTCGCGGCCCTTCCCGCCCGAGTTCACCCAGCGGGTGCTCTCGGCGGATGACGCCCGCTCGCTGTGCGAGCTCAACTTCGCCCTGGGTGAACGCTTCGCCGAGGCCGCGCTGGAGGCCATCGCCCGGGGAGGCCACCGCCCCGAGGACGTGGACGTCATCGGCTCGCACGGGCAGACGATGGCCCACCTGCCCTCGCACCTGTCGGCCACGCCCTCCACCCTGCAGCTCGGGGAGGCGTCCGTCATCGCCGAGCGCACCGGCATCCGCGTCGTGAGCGACTTCCGGACCCGGGACGTGGCGGCGGGAGGCCAGGGTGCCCCGCTGGTGCCCTACCTGGACTGGGCCCTGTTCCGGAAGCCGGGCGTGGCGCGGGCACTGCAGAACCTGGGCGGCATCGGCAACGTGAGCGTGGTGAGCGATCGGCTCGAGGACACGCTCGCCTTCGACACCGGACCGGGCAACATGGTGCTGGACGGGCTGGCGCGGCGGCTCACCCAGGGCCGGCTCCAGTGCGACCTGGATGGAAGCCTCTCACGCGAGGGCCGCGTGGTGCCCGGACTGCTGGAGGAACTGCTCTCGCACCCCTTCCTCGCCCTCCCCCCGCCCCGGAGCGCCGGCCGCGAGGGCTTCGGCGACAGCCTGGTGACGCGGCTGTGGGAGCGCGCCCGGGACGTCTCGCCGCAGGATCTGATGGCCACGGCGGTGGCGTTCACGGTGGAGGCCACGGCGCGCGCCTATGAGACGTGGCTGCTGCCGCGCTTCACCCTGGAGGCGGTGTACGTCTCCGGGGGAGGCATCCGCAATCCGGTGCTGATGGAGCGGCTGACCGCGAGGCTCGCGCCACTGCCAGTGCGTCCGGTGGATGCGTTGGGACTGCCCGAGGGCGCCAAGGAAGCGGTGTGCTTCGCGCTCCTGGCGAGCGAACATCTCTCGGGAACGCCCGCGAACGTGCCGTCGGCAACTGGCGCCCGGCGGAGAGTCGTTCTAGGAAAGCTGACACCGTGAGCAGCGTGAACCTGGTGGCCAGGGAAGTGGCGGTGAAGATCGTCTTCTACGGACCGGGTCTGTCCGGGAAGACGAGCACCTTGCGCAAGGTCTTCGAGACGGTGCGCCCCGCGCACCGGGGCGAGATGATGTCCATCGCCACCGAGGGAGACCGCACGCTCTTCTTCGACTTCCTGCCCGTGAAGGTGGAGCGGGTGAACGACTGCACGGTGCGGCTGGCGCTGTACACCGTGCCCGGTCAGGTCTTCTACAACGCCACGCGCAAGCTGGTGTTGCAGGGCGCGGACGGCGTGGTGTTCGTGGCGGACTCGCAGCCGGAGATGATGGACGCCAACCGCGAGTCCCTGGCCAACCTGGAGGAGAACCTGCTGGAGCAGGGCATCCGGTTGGAGCGCTTCCCGCTGGTGGTGCAGTGGAACAAGCGGGACTTGCCCACGGCGATGCCCGTGGAGGAGCTGCGCGAGGCGCTCAATCCCCGCGCCGTCCCCGAGTTCGAGACCGAGGCCGTCAGCGGCCGGGGCGTGATGGATGCGCTCAAGGCCATCACCCGGCTGGTCATCCAGGACCTGCGCGCCAAGAAGATCGTGCCGCCCCCTCGCGCGGCCATTCCCGCCGTGACCACCGCCCGGGGCGCGAAGGGAGGCCTGGAGGCGCAGCTCAACCAGCACCTGGTGGGGAGGACGCCGGTGGCACCGGCCATGCCTCCCGTGATGGCCCCCAGGCCCTCGCCGAGCATGCCCGCCATCGGGTCGCAGCACCCGGCCCCGCTCCCGCAGGTGGCGCCGGCCACCGCGCCCCCCTCCCTGACGGGACAACGTCCACTGGGCGCCGTGAGCGCGTTGGCGCCCTCGGACCTGTTCGATCACGCGCGGGCGGCGGAGGGAGCGTTCGCCTCTGGGGATTACAGCACGTGCATCCAGGCCAGCCTCGATGCCGCGCGTCGGGGACTCGCGCTCGCGGGAGAAGGAACGCTCGCGGCCCAGGCCTACCTGCTGCACGTGGATGGAGGGGATCTGCTCAAGTTGCAGACCCTCGGGGCCCGAACCACCCACCGCGTGGATGACGCCGCCTTCGCCTTGTACGTGTTGATGCACATCTTCACCCGGCTGCACACCGCCGGACTGCCCGCGCCCGCCACGGAGTAACAACACGGCGGCGCGGACTCGCGCGGGGCGGAGTCACCCCGCGCGCGGCTCCTCAGCGACGCCGCTTCAACAGCAGCAGCAGTCCCGCCAGGCCCATCGACAGGCCACCCGGCGCCGCTCCACAACCGTACGTGGGCTCGGGCAACACGTCATCGATGATGGGCGTGCCATCGCCCGAGGTCGCCTCCGCCCGGTTGGGATCCCGGCCCGTCTTCAGCTCCTCGATGTCCGGCACGCCGTCCGCATCACTGTCCACCTTCTCGGCGTCCAGCGTGGCCAGCGCCTTCTTCAACGACGCCTCGTCGTAGAAGATCAAGCCCTTGGCGCGCATCGACGTGCCAAAGGGCGTGACCACCGTCCCCACCGCGGGGTTGCCCTGATGGCAGAGGGTGCAGGACGGAAACGAGGAGAGCGCCAGCTCGGAGCGGACGACGTTGGGAAAAGTGCCCGTCGCCCACGCGGAGGTGGCACCCAACAAGCCGAGGCCCAGGACGGTGGCCCGAGCCAGTGCACGGCGAGACCCACGGTTCATGAGAGCGTTCATAGCGAGAGGTGCAGCTGGGAAAGGAGGGTGAAGGAATTGATGCCACCGTCGTTCGTGGGAGTCCGCCGCGCGAAGCCATCGAAGCGCAGTTCCACCTGGGGCAGGAACACGAAGCCCACGCCCAGGCCCGCGCCCACGCTGGTGCCAGTCCCTCCCACGGGCTTCAACGCCTCGCCCGACACGAGGACGTGCAGACCCTGCACGGGCTCCACATCCGCCTGCAGCAGGCCCGTGTAGCCCAGCCCCGCGTCCTGCTCGCTCGATGAGTTGACGAGCACATCCGCCTCGCCCATCAGCACCACCGGCCGCGCCACGGCCCAGCGGCCGAAGACGCCGTGCGCCTGCCGCCAGAAACCGGGCTGCCGGGAGTCGATGTCATAGCGCGCCCGGGTGGTCAGACTGCTCACGCCCAGGGCCAGGTCCGATCGTGGCGCCCACTCGACATAGCCCGAGTAGCCGCGCTCCCGGTAGAGATCCGGGTTGACCAGGAAGTTGCCAGCGATGGCCATCAGTTCGCCGCGGATCCCGTCCCCGTTGTAGGCGACGGCCGCGCCGTACTGCTGGTGCTCGTTGGTGTCGGTGCGCGTGCGCTCCCTCACCCAGGTGGTGTGCTCGGCGTTGCGCAGACCGAACGGCATGTTCATGCGGCCCGCGCGCACCACCACCGTCTGATCCTCGTTGTCCCAGGCGAGCCAGTGCTCGCGGGACACGACGTTGTTGCCCTCCCAGGGCGTCAGGGAGGCGAGCAGGGCACGCCGCACCGCGAACCCCAGGCTGGCATTGGCGCGGAACTGGCCGAAGGTGGCCTGGGCGCGGATGTCACTCGCCATCTGCAAGGGGCGGACGTTGGTGGCCGTGGGGACCCGGTTGACGAGGGCGCCGCCCCGGAAGGACAGCCCCAGGTTCAACCACTCCGGCAGGGGCGCCGCGCCGAAGAGGAAGTTGGTGCTGGGGCTGACTTCCTCCTTCGTCTTTCCGTAGGTCGCGGCCAGCAACAACTCGGACTGGGCCCGTCCGTAGGGGGTGAGCAACCCGCTCCCCGAGGGATCCGCGTGGCACGCGGCACAGCTGGAATAACCGTGGCGGATCATCCACGGGTAGGCTTCCGCACGCAGGGGTGCGAAGAGCCCGAGCAGCACGAACAGAACAAACAACTGACGCATGGGTACGGCCTCTAGGTCTTCTTGAAGTTGAACGAAGTGGTCGTCTCGATGTCTGGCTTCACCGTCACGCCCATGTAGCTGGGCACGTCGATGCCGAACTCCTTGAAGTTGAACGGCATCTTGCCGCTTGCCTCGTAGACATCCCCGTTGCGCTTGACGACGTACTCGGCGGACACGTCCTTCGTCTGGCCATGAAGGGTCAGCTTGCCCTTCACCTTCTGGGTCGTCGTCTGGCCCGCCTCCGGCAGCTTGATCTCGGACCAGGGGACTTCCAGCACCGCGGCCGGATACTTCTCCACCTCGAGGTACTTCTCCCGCATGTGCTTGTCACGCAGGTCGATACCCGTCGTGAGTTTCGCCAGGGGGACGGTGATGACGACCGTCTTTCCGTCGTCCTTGAGCGTCACCTCGTCCGTCTTTCCCTCGATCTTGAATCCGGCGGGGCCCTTGCCATTGAACGTCGCGTTCGCGGGTCCCGTACGCTCCACCCCCGCGAGCGCGGGAGCAGCGAGCAACATCACCATCGCCATCACTTGTCTGAGGCTCATCGATCTCTCCTCGGGGCAGCGGCCCCTTGTCGACACACGGCGTCATAGCCGTTTCGGGGGCGGGATGTAGAGGCCCACGCGCCCGTTTTTCGCTCGCCCGGGTAATAAGGACCATCACCCCCCCTCGAACGGAAAAACGAAACCGCCGCCCGCGAACTCGCGCGGACGGCGGCGATGGGGTCGGCGCGGTTCGGGCCCGCTCAGCGCAGTTGCAACAGCCCCATGCGCACCAGCTTGGCCAGGGTCTTGAGCGTTTCCAGTTCCCGCGCGGGGCTGGCCAGCACCAGGGTGGACACGTCCCAGGAGCCGTTGACGAGCCCCACCACCTGGCGCTCCTCGGACTTGAGCAGGCTCAACTCCTCCGAGTCCGGCGACAGCACCGGCACCGACAGCGGAGGCAGTGCCGCGTAGAGCGACGCCACGTGCTCGCTCTGCGCCATCCGGGCGAACTCGCGCACCCGCCGGTCCGTGGGATCGCTCGCCAGGAGCGTCGCGCACACCAGCTCCGCCGCGTCGTACTGCCGCTCGCGCACCAGCACCGCGCCCTTCTCCAGCATGTCCGTCACCGGATCCACCACCACCTCCGGCGCTCCCTCCACCTCCACCTGCCGGGCGCGCAGCAGCTCGAAGATCCGGCGCGAGGTGGACGAGCGCGACAGGCCCAGGGACAGCCGCAGCCGCCCCAGGTTCTGCCCTCCCGCGCACAGGGTGAGGAGGATGCGGTGCATCAGCGGCTGACGCGGGCTCGGCGGCACCAGCGCGCGCACCGTCAGCGCGTCTCCCGGCAGCACCCGATCCACATCCGGCTGCTCATCCACCCAGCGCAGGGACTCGAAGAGCAGCTCGCGCAGGCTCATCTCGCAGGGGGCCCACTCCTCGCCCGAACGGTCCAGGTCCTCCGTCCAGTGGAAGGCGCCATGCCCCCCGCGGGTCTGGTCCACCATGGAGCCCAGCATCTCCTCGCGCACCAGATCGCGCACCAGGCGCGGCTCCACGTGGTGGGCCAGGAAGACGGAGTCCACGTCCTCGCCACTCGGGGGCAGCGCCTTGAGGGCCGCGAGCACCGCCGCCCCATCCGCCAACTTCGCCAGGGCGAGCATCCGGGCCACGCGCCCGCGCAGCCCCTCGTTGGCCACCGCCAATACTTGTCCGGATAGCAGGAAGAGCGCGCGCTCTCCGCCCTCCCAGGTGAGGAGCTGGAGCGTTCCCGTCTTGCGGGAACTGTCCAGCCACTGAAGGAGCTCGGGCAGGGGGAAACTGGAGAAATCACCGTGGAGGGCCATGAAGTCCCATAGTGTGACACGCCATGCGCGTCGCGGTCCTCTTCATTGATGGGGTGGGTATTGGGAGGAACGAGCCCGCGAGCAATCCACTCGCCGGGCGGGGGCACCTGCTCTCCCAGTTCCAGGACGCGCCCTCCCGGCCCCTGCCCCACGAGGGCCGCCTGTTCGCCGTGGACACGACCTTCGGTGTCTCCGGGCGGCCCCAATCCGCCTCCAACCAGACGGCCATCCTCACCGGCGAGCCCGCCCCCGCGCTCATCGGCCGGCACGTGCTCGGCTACCCGGACGCACCCCTGCGCGAGCTGCTCGCGCGCCACTCGCTCGTCAAGCGCCTGGTGGGCGCGGGCCGCACCGCCACCTTCGCCAACTGCTACCCCGTGGCCTACCTGGACGCGCTGAGGCTGCCCCGGCGCCCCTCGGACAGCGCCCCCGAGTTCACCCTCACCCCGGCCGCCCTGCGGCGCATGAAGGCCTCGGCGAGCACCCTGGCCTTCGTGGCGGGCGATGTGCCCCTGCGCACCCTGGATGACGCTCGGGCGGGGCTCGGACTCACCCACGACATCACCGGGGAGCGGGCCCGATCCCGGAGCCTGGCCGTCCCCTCGCGCACCCCGGACGAGGCCGCCCAGGTGTTCTGGCGGGTGGCGGGCGAGGCCGACTTCACCTTCTTCGAGCACTACCTGGCCGACGAGGCGGGGCACGCCCAGGACTTCGCCGCCGCCCACGCGGCCCTGGACGCCTTCGACGCCTTCGCCCGGGCCGTGGTCGCCGCCCGTCCCGCCGACGCCCGCGTGCTCATCTGCAGCGATCACGGCAACGTGGAGGACTTGTCCACACGTTCCCACACCCTCAATCCCGTGCCCGTGCTCTACTTCGGGCCGCCAGCGCCCGAACTGGAGTCCCTGGCCACCGTGGCGGACGTGGGCCGCGCGGTACTGCGTTGGTGGGGCGTGCCATGAGGGAGCGGATGCGAGTGGACGGCGGACGAGGACGCGTGAGGTGGCTGGCGCTCGGGCTGAGCCTGTGTCTCGTGGGGTGTGCCGGGCCCCGGTGGGCCGCCGCCGAGGCACGGCTCTCGGACGCATGGGCGAGCCCCACGGGGCACTACCGCATCGAGTACTCGCCCGAGGATGCCTCGGACATCCCCCGCGTCCGGCGCGCCGCGGACGAGGCCCTGCCCCGGCTCGAGCGCTGGGGTGCCTTGCGCGAGCCCGTCACCATCCGGGTGATGCCCGACCATGCGAGCCTGGAGGCCGCCGCGCGGCAGCGGGGCCTCGAGTGGCTGCGAGCCTGGAGCCGCTACGACGAGGTGTTCCTCCAGGCCCCGTCCACCTGGGGCGCCGCCAGCGCCTCCCCCGCCCAGCTCACCGAGTTGCTGCTGCACGAGCTCACCCACAGCGTCATGTACCAGCTCGCCTCGGACCGCTTCGGCTGGTCGCGCAAGCAGATCCCCCTGTGGTTTCGCGAGGGCATGGCCTCGTACACGGCCGAGCAGGCGTACCGGTGGGTGTCGCTGGAGGAGATCGCCCGCTACCTGGAGCGCCACCCCGGGAGCGATCTCCTGCGAGCGACCCCGGAGATGTACCGGGACGAATCGAACCTCGTCTATGGAATGGCCCACCACGCCTTCGCCTTCCTCTCGCGGCGCTATGGGGACGAGGCGGTGCGAGGGGTGCTGCGCGAGATGAGGGATGGGACGGAATTCCCCCCGGCCTTCGAGCGCGCCATCGGCATCTCCGTGGAGGCCTTCACGCGGGACTTCACCCATTACGTGCGCTGGCGGGGCTTCCGGGGAGGCCGCCTGCTCCTCCAGGATGCCCGCCCTCTCGGAGACCACCCTGGCGCATCGGGAGAGCCGGAGCCACCGTGATTGGCCCCGGGGCCCGCTTTTCTGTTACGACACGCCTGGACCATCCCCACCCGGGCCCGCGACCCCCGCGCGCCGCCGGAGTGTGAGGAGAACTGCACGATGAAGCTGCGTACGCTGGGCCTGACGGTGCTCGGGACCGTGGGGCTCACCGCCCTGACGGCCTGCAAGAAGGACGAGGCGCCCGCCGCCCCGGCCGCGACGCCCCCGGCCCCGGGCATCAAGGCCGAGCACCTGCCCGCCGACGTGCCCCTGCCCCAGGACGAGGACGCCCCGGCCCCCAAGGGCGGCGGCTCCGTCCAGGGCATCGTCACCTTCAAGGGCAAGCCGCCCGCCCCGAAGCCCATCGTTCCGGACTCGGACCCCAACTGCGATGGCATGGACCTGGAGGATCGGCCCGTCCAGGTGACGGACGGCAAGCTGGCCAACGTGCTGGTGCGCATCCAGGGAGAGATTCCCGGACAGGCGAAGCCGCCCCCCGGCACCATGGTGGTGGTGGACCAGAACCGCTGCATGTACAAGCCGCGCGTCCAGGGCGCCGTCATCGGCCAGCCGCTCGTGTTGATGAACAGCGACAGCACGCTGCACAACGTGCGGGGCATGGCTGGGGCCAAGCAGCTCTTCAACGTCACCCAGCCGCCGCTCAAGACGAAGGAGGCCATGCCGCCCACGGACGCGGAGATCATCCGCCTCAAGTGCGACATCCACCCGTGGATGACCGCCTGGGTGGTGATGAGCCCCAATGCCTTCTTCACCACCACGCAGGAGGATGGCGCCTTCACGCTCGAGGGCCTGCCTCCGGGGACGTACACCCTCGAGGCCTGGCATGAGACGCTGGGCACGCGGACGGCGCGGGTGACGGTGAAGGAGGGCGAGCAAACCCCGGCGTCCTTCGAGTTCGCGGCGGCCACGAAGTAGGGCCGCTCCTCCCCCCGGGACACCACGTCGCGGGGGGAGGCCGTGCGACTACTTCTTGATGGTGAGCTTCGTCTCGGCGGCCTTGCTTCCGCCCTCGGCCTTGATGGTGACCGAGCCGGGCTTCACGGCCTGCACCTTGCCCTCGGCATCCACGGTCGCGATCTTCTCGTCGCTGGTGGTGAAGGTGAAGGACACGCCCTGGATGGAGGCGCCATCGGTGCCCTTGGCCACCACCGCGAGCGCCGCGCTCTCCCCCACCTTGAGCGTGGCGGGCACGGTCTCGGTGAAGGCCACCGTGTCCACGTCCGGCAGCTTCACGGTCACCTCGGCGGTCTGCTTGAGCGCACCGGAGGTCGCCGTCACGGTGGTGGTGCCCACGGCCTTGGCCTTGAGGGTGTTGCCCTCCACCGCCACCACGTTGGCGTCGGCGCTGGAGAGCTCCACCTTCGCGTCCGGCACGGTGCGGCCCGCGTCGTCCTTCACCTCGGCGGTGAGCGCGCCCTCGGAGCCCAGGCCCGTGAGTGTCAGCGGCGCGCCCTGCAGCACGAGGGTGGAGGGGATGACCACCTCCACGGGCGTGGTGGCGCTCACCTCGGCGGACTTCACGGTGATGGTGGCCGAGCCGCTCTTCACCGCGGTCACCTTGCCCAGGGGATCCACGGTGGCGACCTGCCCGTCGCTGGAAGCGAACTCGAACGTCGCCTTCTGCACGGGCTCGCCTTCTCCGGTGAGCGCCTGGGGCGCCAGCTGGGCCGTCTGGCCCGCCTCGGACAGCGCCACCTTCGACGGCGTCACCGCGATCTTCTCCACCTTCTGGCAGGCGGACCCGAACAGGACGACGGACACGGCCACGAACGGCGTGAACAGTTTCTTCATGATGGGTTTGTTTTCCATTGGTGTTGCGAAAATTTGGGGCCAAAGGACCCCTGTGGGTAAACCCATCACGCCACAGCAAACCGTGTTCCACGGGCTCCGCCCTCGGAGACGGGAACCCAATGTGTGGAGTAAAGGAACAACCCCTGTGTGGCATTGCCCTTTTCCTCCACAGCCGCCCGGTTTCGGGGGGATCCGGCTAGCCTGGGCGCCGATGGCTCACCGCGAACGAACCCATGCGGGGAAAGGGCCCCGGGGAGGCGGCAGGTGAAGTGGCTCGCGCTGATGGTGCTCCTGCTCGGCGTGCCGGTGGAGGCGGCGCTCCCCGGCGTCCCGGTGTGCGAGCGGCCCCATGTGCCAGCACCGGCCGAGGCACGCGCCTTCCCGCCCGAACTCCAGGGAGCGCTCGACGCCCTCGTGCGCGACATGCTGGCCCGGGAGCCGCACGCGGGGTTGGCGGTGGGCGTGGTGCGCGGGGACGCGCGTTGGGTCGGCACCTACGGCCTGCGCGACCTGGCCCAGGCGCTGCCGGCGACGCCGAGGACCACCTGGCGCATGGCCTCGCTCACCAAGTCCTTCACCGCGGTGGCCGTGATGCAGCTCGTGGAACAGGGCCGGCTCGAGCTGGACGCGGACATCCGCACGTGGGTGCCCACCTGGCCCGAGCGGCGCTGGCCGGTGACGGTGCGGCAACTGCTCGGCCACCTGGGCGGGGTGACGAACTATGGCCGCCTCGGTCCAAGCCAGGACACCGGGCGGCTCGACACCGCGGGGGCGGTCGCGCTCGTGGCGGACTACGCGCTGGAGGCCGAACCCGGCACCCGCTTCATCTACAGCACCTGGGCCTACAACCTGCTGGGCGCCGCCATCGAGGCCGTCTCGGGCCAGTCCTATGGCGACTACCTCCAGGCGCACGTCTTCGGCCCCTCGGGAATGGCGCACGCGGCGCTGGATGATCGCCTCACGCGCGACGAGCACCACGCGGCGGGCTACCGGCTCCGGGAGGGCCAGTTGGTCCCCTCGCGGCGCGTCGACGTCTCGGGCCGCTTCGCGGGGGGTGGCACCCGGGCGTCCATCGAGGATCTGCTCGGCTTCGGCCAGGCGCTGCTCGACGAGCGCTTGGTGTCGCGCGCCACCACGGGGCTGATGCAGACGTCCATGAGCACCCGGGATGGGCGGCTCACCGACTACGGCATGGGCTTCGCGACGTGGCCGCTCCGGGGACACTACGTGGTGGCCCATGCGGGCGCGCAGCCGGAAACCTCCACGCTGCTCCTGCTGCTGCCGGGCGAGGGCGTGGCGATCGCGCTCGCGAGCAATCTGGAGGGCCAGGCCGTCCCGCTCAAACGCCTCGCGTCCCACATCATCGGGTTGCTGCTCGAGAACGAGGGCCCTCGGGTGAGCGCGCGGCTCCGGGATCCGGTGGACGAGGTGGTGAACGAGGGACTGAACCGCGTCTTTGGTTATGGACTCGCCTACCACTCGTGGGCCGAGCACGGACCTGGGACACGGCCCGACGCGAACGGGCTCGCGGAGGCATTCACCCAGGTGACGCGGCTGTTGGACCGGAGCGCCATCGCCCGCGAGCCCGCCGCGGCGCGCGCGCGCATCCTCGCCGCCCACCAGCCGCGCGCGAACGGACTCTTCATCCGGGTGGGCGTCCACATGGCGAAAACGCTGGAGGAGGCGGTGGGGCCCGAACGGCTGCGCGGCTATTCCTCGAGGGGCGCGCTCGCCTTCTTCAACGACTACCTCGCCGTCTGCGAGGCCCGGGCCTGCCCCGAGCCCTTCCGCTTCGACCCGGGCCTGCGGGAGGCCCTGCGCCGCCTCACCCCCTGAAAACGAGGCGGCGGAGCGCTTCCACGCAACCCGCCGCTCTCATTTTCCGATAACGCCTTCATCCCCGCTCAACGGGCGCCCGGGCGGCGCCAGGGAATGACGGCACTCCATGGACCTGCGCATCAAGAACTCCGTTCCCAGCCGTCTCCCCACCCTCGAGCCCACGGCCCCCCGCGCGAACGCCCTCCCGCCCCAGACGCCCGCCACCCCGGGGCTCTCGCGTCCGGTGGACACCTTCACCCCGGCGCTCCAGCGCTCGGCGAATGTCGCGCTGGCGCCCGCGGCCAATCCGGCCCAGGTCATGCGCGACTACCTCACGGGCGCGCTCCCCCCTCCGGCCGACTTCGAGAAGGTGATGGGCTACAAGCCCGTCCTGCTGCAGACGCCGCACGGCCCCCGGATGCAGGATCCGCTGGGCTACGCGTCGTCGCCGGGAGGCATCGGCCCCGTCGAGGACTTCGACGTGATGGCCAAGACGCACGACTACGGCTACGACCTGCTGCGCTACCACGCCCGGGTGGGCCAACCCCTGGGCCCGGAGGCCCGCAAGGCGGCGGACGCCCAGTTCCGGGAAGATCTCTTCCAGCACGCCAACGACAAGCCCGGCCTCGTGGAGCGCTGGAAGAGCCGCACCTGGGCGCAGATCTTCTCCGTCGCGGTGGAGCTCAACTCCCGGGTGCAGAACTACGCGGCCCCCTGAGCCTTCGCGAGGACCTCGAAGGCGGAGATGACCTCCGTGGGGGCCTGTACCAGCTCGATGAGCACGCCCTCGCCTCCGAGTGGAAATTGCTCGTTGCCCTTGGGGTGGATGAACGTCACGTCGAAGCCGGCCGCGCCCTTGCGAATGCCACCCGGGGCGAAGCGCACCCCCTGCCCCTCCAGCCACGTCACCGCCGCGCGCAGGTCATCCACCCACAGGCCCAGGTGGTTGAGCGCGGGATCGTGCACACGAGGCCTGCCGTTGGGATCCACCGGCTGCATCAGGTCCACTTCCACGCGGAAGGGGCCAGCGCCCGCCACGACGATGTCCTCGTCCACGTTCTCGCGCTCGCTGCGGTAGGTGCCCGAGGGAGTGAGACCCAACAGGTCCACCCAGAGCTTGCGCAGGGGCGCCTTGTCGGCACCGCCAATGGCCACTTGCTGCAGACCCAGGATCCGAAACGGTCGTGTGCTCATGGCGGCGCACCGTCGCAGAGCGCCCCCACCCAGGCAAGGGCCTCCGTCCCCGCGCTCAATAGCCCGAGGGCACCCGCCCCCCCAGACAGGAGATGGTGTGGGGCTCGCGGGGACCCGACCCCAGGGAGGTCGGCCGCGCCGGATCCGACCCGGGCTGGACTCCCTCCTCCACGGACCAGGACGGCACCTCCCCCGGGCGCAGGGAGTGCAGGCCACTCTGCCAGGGCCCGATGGTGTAGGTGTGCCCGGCGGCGCGGCACCCGAAGAACCGGGTCCAGGCCCGCGCGAAGGCATGGCCCCGGGCGGTCCCGAACGTCTCACAGGTGCGGAACCACCAGAGCGAGTCCCCGCCAGGCACGAGCCGATCGCGCAGCGCCGCCAGGCGCTCGTGCCAGGGGTGGCCCGGAACCAGGGCCCGGACATCCAGGGGCTTGTGATCGACGAGCACGCAGCCCCAGGTCCCATGGCCCCAGTATTGGATTTCCGCGATGGGCTCGTCCTGGGAACGCGCGAGCAACCAGTCCAGGGCCTCGGGCCAGCTCGCCACGCCGCTCCAGTCATCGAGCCGGCCGAGCCCCCGGTACAACACGCTCCCGGCGCGCCACGAGGCGGTGAGCCCGGGCAAACCCCAGCGCCCCCCGCATGTCCGGTCGTACACCATCAACCTCAAGCCCCTGGACCGAGCCATCGTGCGAACCTCCCGGAGCGTCGCGCTTGCGCTGAATATCTTCCCACCCGGGGACGTCCGGCGCATCCTCGACCCGGTATTCCCAAGGAGTCCGCTCCATGCGCGCCCTGCTCTTCACCCTGACGACGTTCTCGGTCCTCGTGTTCCCCCTCCGCGGTGACGCGGCCTCGCTGCGCTGCGGCAACCAGCTCGCCTCGGAGGGTGCCTCCAAGAGCGACGTCCTCGTGCGGTGCGGAGAGCCCGCGGCCAAGGAGACCCGCACCGAGCGCGTGGGCGAGAGGACGCGCGACAAGGACAAGCAGACGGGCACCACGACCACCACCGAACACGTGGTCTACAAGACGATCGACGAGTGGACGTACAACTTCGGCCCCTCGCGCTTCATGCAGACGGCGGTGTTCGAGAATGGCCGGCTCGTCGACGTGCGCAGCGGCGGCTACGGCCACTAGCCCGGAGAGCGACCCCTGCCCACGCCTCTCGATCCCCGCCGCCTCGAAACCTTCCGCGTGGTGGCCACCACGGGACAGGTGTCCGCGGCGTCGCGGCTGCTACACCTGTCGCAGCCAGCCGTCACCGCGCAGGTGCGTCAACTCGAGCGCGAGTGTGGACGCCCCCTGCTGGTGCGCACCGCGCGAGGCGTCCGGCTCAACGACGCGGGCCGGATGCTGTTGGAGTACGCGCAACGGCTCCACCACTTGATGGAGGAAGCGTCGGCCGCGATGGCGGGAGAGGAAAGCCCGGGCGGCGAGCTGGTCCTCGCGGCGAGCACGACCCTGGCCAGCTACGTGGTGCCATCCCTGCTGGCCTCCTTCCTGCGCGCGCATCGGGGCATCCAGGTCCGGCTGGAGGTGGGCAATACCGAGCAGGTGCTCGCCTGGGTGGGCGAGGAACGCGTCCCCTTGGGGTTGGTGGAGGGCCACGCGCGAGCGGCCGGCATCCGGTTGGAGCGCTACCTGGAGGATGAACTGGTCCCGGTGGCGGGAGCGCGGGCCCCGGCGGAGATCCAACGGGTGCGCACGGTGGAGGACCTTCACGCCGTTCCCCTGCTCTGGCGGGAATCCGGCTCGGGCACGCGCGCCGTCCTGGAGCGGGCATTGAAGAAGGCCGGGGTGCGGCGAGGACCCCAGGCCGGGGATCTCCAGTTGGGCAGCACCGAGGCCATCAAGGGCGCGGTGGCGGCCGGGCTGGGGGTGGGCTTCCTGTCGCGCTGGAGCCTCCAGGATGAGCTGGCCTCGGGCCGGCTGCGGCTGCTGCCGATACCGGACCTGCGGGTGGAGCGGGCGTTCTCCTGGGTGCTTCCGGTGGATGCCCTGTCGGGACTCGCGGGCCGCTTCCTGCGACATGCGCGCGCCGCGCCCCCACCCCTCCTCGGGCCCTGAGTCACTTCTGGATGCGGGGGAAGTGCGTCCGGGCGTGGTTCGCGGCCGCGAGCATGTTGGCATAGCCGGAGTGATGCCAGGAGAGCGGCGGCTGCTGAGCCGTGGTGTCCGGGTAGGAGGCCACGCTGTTGCCCACGTGCACATCCCCCGTACAGTAGGGCAGGTAGACGATGTTCCAATCCTTCGTCACCAGGTCCGTCCGGTCCTTGCACCCCTCGGCGTTCGCTGCTGGAGGGCCGAGCCAACACATGCCCCCACCAGAAGTCACGGCACCGCACACGCACGCCCTCGCGCGGGTTGCGAGGGACGTGCCGCGCGACTTATCTCGTTGGCATGGGCGAGGCTCTCCGAACGAAGACACTGTCATGGCTCGCCGCGTTGACCATCCTCGCGCTGCTGGCCACGCCGTGGATTCTGCGCTTCCGTCAGGAGCGCTTTGAAAAACGCACGCTCGCGTCCTCCCATCCGTTTCCCGCGCGCCTCGTGGATTTGACCCGCCTGAGAGAGCGTCTGCCCGGCAACCTTTATTGGCGGATGGGCGCGCCCACGGAGGATCCCAACCTCCTGCGCTGGCGCGAGGAGGAAGAGCAACATTGGAACAGACTCAACGGCAAGGTGCTGTCGAACACGGCCACCGAGGAGGAGATCCACGCGTATTACGCGCACCGCCGCCGGGTGTCCGAGGACTTCATGGCCTTCGCCCTCCTGGTGCTTCAGGAGTATGGCGACCGGCTCTCCGAGCCCGAGCGGGGCCTGTATGAACAGAGCATCCGGATGCACCGCGCGCGCCTCGAGGAGCTGCCCCAGCAGCTCGAAGAAGCCCTCACCCGCAAACGCTTCCAGGATCCACGTCGTACGGCCTGGAACCGCCCACCCCCTCGTTGAACGAATCAGGGCACCAGCCAGGCGGACGAGCGCCAGACCTCCAGGGAGTGCATCTGCCCCGGGCTCGTGCCCGTCCCGCGGGTCCAAGGTCCCCCTTCCCTCGGGGCCTACGCAAGACCACCTTGTGGGGAACCATGGACATCACTGCGATGACTGACATTGTGAACAAGAGGCGCTGGCTCAAGCTCGCGGGCTTGATTTCCATCCCGGTCTACGCCGCCCCCGTGGGGGTGTGGGGCATCCGAGGGTTGAGGCCCCGCGTTCTCCAGAACGCCGCATCGGGCGCCATCGCCCTGGGGATGCTGTCGCTCGCCGCGTGGGCACTGAGCCGATGGAGCCAGTCCCTCCGCGCGAGCAACAAGAGCGTCCGCCCGAGCAAACCTCGCTGGCAGCTCCCCGAGCACGAACCCATGCTCCCGGATGACGCCATCGCCTCGGCCGTATCGGGATACTGAGCCCTCTTCCCGCGGCACCTCCGCCCTGGGGTTCCTTTCGTTGGGACTCCAGGGATTTCTCCGGGAAGAAGCCCGAAGCGCGCGGGGAGTGCGTTGACGCATCCGGTCAGTTCGCCGCTGAGTAGTGTGACGTCCTCGCGGGGCGGGTGTCCCTGCGAACGGCATGGGCTTGGGATATAGGTTCGCCAGCCTTCGGGCGGGAGGCGTCCATGTCCCTCAGCGTTTTCGACATGTTCAGCATTGGCATTGGTCCATCGAGTTCCCACACGGTGGGGCCGATGCGCGCGGCACGTCAGTTCGTGGAGGCGCTCGAGCAGGAGGTGGGCGGGCTGGACGGTGTCACGACCGTGAAGGTGGAGCTCTTCGGCTCGCTCGGGCATACGGGCAAGGGGCACGGCACCGACGTGGCGGTCATCCTGGGGCTCGAGGGGGAATCCCCCGAGCGGGTCGACTGCGACACGGTCCCCGGCCGCGTCTCCGGGGTGACGGAGTGCGCACGGCTGAAGCTGCTCGGCAAGCACCCGGTGAAGTTCAAACCCTCCGAGGACATCGTCTTCCACAAGCGGCAGTCCCTCCCGCGCCACCCCAACGGCATGCGCTTCAGCGCGGTGCTCTCCCAGCGGAGCGCGCCCTTCACCCGCGCCTACTATTCGGTGGGCGGCGGCTTCGTGGTGAATGACGACGGGAGCACGAGCACCGCGGGTATGGGCGGCGACGTGCGCATCCCCTACCCCTTCAAGACGGGCGAGGAGCTGTTGACGCTCTGCCAGCGCCACGGCTTGAGCGTCAGCACGCTGATGATGGAGAACGAGAAGGCCCTGCGGCCGGAGGCGGAGGTGCGCGCGCACCTGCTGCGCATCTGGGAGGTCATGCAGGCGTGCGTGAAGCGAGGCTGCGAGCGCGAGGGAATCCTTCCCGGGGGCCTCAAGGTGAAGCGGCGTGCCGCGGCCATCCACCGCAAGCTCAAGGGGGACATGCGCGGGAGCGCGGATCCCTTGATGGCGATGGACTGGGTGAACCTCTACGCGCTCGCGGTCAACGAGGAGAACGCGGCGGGAGGGCGCGTGGTGACGGCCCCCACCAATGGCGCGGCGGGCATCGTGCCCGCGGTGCTGCACTACTACCGGCGCTTCGTGCCGAACGCGGACGACGAGGGCGCCATCCGGTTCCTGCTCGCGGCGGGCGCCATTGGGATGCTCTACAAGCTCAACGCCTCCATCTCCGGCGCCGAGGTGGGCTGCCAGGGCGAGGTGGGCGTGGCGTGCTCCATGGCGGCCGCGGCGCTCGCGGAGGTGCTGGGCGGCACGCCCGAGCAGGTGGAGAACGCGGCGGAGATTGGCATGGAGCACAACCTGGGGCTCACGTGCGACCCCATCGGTGGGCTCGTCCAGGTGCCGTGCATCGAGCGCAACGCCATGGGCTCCATCAAGGCCATCAACGCCGCGCGGCTGGCGCTTCAGGGAGACGGCAAGCACAAGGTGTCGCTCGACAAGGTCATCGCCACCATGCGCCAGACGGGCGCGGACATGATGACCAAGTACAAGGAGACCGCGCGCGGAGGCCTGGCCGTGAACATCATCGAGTGCTGAGGCAAACCGATTGCCGGGGGAGCGCCGGAGGCATACCGTCCCACGGGCATGCTCAAGAAGGTCCTTCTCGTGCTCCCCCTCCTCGCCGTGGGAGGCCTCGTCCTGGTGGCGGCACGGCCCTCCACCACCCGGGTCGAACGCTCCATCACGATCGCCGCGCCCGCCGCCATTCCCTTCGGACTGGTCAATGACTTCCACCGCTGGAAGTACTGGGCCCCCTGGGAAGCGCTCGCGCCGGAGGTGAAGCGCGGCTTCGACGGGGCCTACGCCGGAACCGAGGCCGTCTACACCTGGGCGGGCAACGCACGGACGGGAAAGGGCCGGATGACCATCCTCTACGCCCAGCCCTACGAGCACATCCGCATCCAGGCCGAGCGCTACGCCCCCCAGCCGTCCTCGAGCACCTACCTCTTCACCTATCAATCCGGCACCGAGGGCGTCACGCTGCGGTGGGCGAGGGAACGGCACCTCTCCTTGCTGGACAAGGCCCGCGCGCTGTTCATGGACCCCGACGAAGGAGTGGGTGAGGAAATCGAGCAGGGTTTGAAGTCCCTCCAGTCCCTGTCCGAGGCGGAGGTGCGCAACCGGCTCGAGCGGGATGCCTTGATCAAGGCGCGGCAAGAGGGCGCCACCACTCCGCCCACCCCGCCCGCGCCTTGAGCTGACCGCTCGCTAGAGTCCGCCCAGGTTGGCGCAGGCTCGGGAGTCCCCCCCCTCACACGCCCGCTTCAGGAGCTTCGTGGCATCGGCATCGCTCTTCGTGGCGCATGCGCCCGTCCGGTGACAGATGCCCGCGCTGAAGCAGCCCGCCGCGTCGCCGCCATCGCACGCGCGCATGTAGAGGGAATAGGCCCGAGCGGGATCCGCGTCGACTCCGCGCCCCTGCCAGACGAGGGACCCCAACTGGTTGCACGCCCGGGCCACGCCCGCGTCACACACACGGGTGAACAGCTCCGCCGCGCGCGCCACCTGTCCGCGCCGTTCGGCCTCGAGTGCCGCGTCGAAGCACCCCTTCACCGTCCCGTCGGGACACGTCTCGTCCTTGTTCGCCAGGGCCAGCGTGGACTTGTCCGGCTCCGCGCGCTTGGCCGGCTTCTCTGAGCAGGCCATTGCCAGGACCGCGAACAAGACTCCCATCCAGACGCCTTTCATCCGTCACTCCTCGAACGATTGCCGCGACGCGACAAATTCGTTGTTTGTCAGAAACCACGAAGAACCAGGAATCCGTCGCTACAGTGCGGCGCCTCCCTTACCCCGGAGGACTCCCCATGTATCGAGTGAGGTCGCAGATAGGGCCCACCCTGTCGGCGCTGCTGCTGCTCGCCATGCCAGCACGGGCGCAGATCGCCGCGTCGCACGTCTACCACAACCACATGCCCAACTTCTGGGCGTACTACGACCTGAGCAAGTACGCATCCACGCCCACCGGCGGGGCCATCCGGTACATGTACGACGCGCAGGTCATCAACCTGAAGAAGAACCCGCCGTCGAACTACACGTACTACCTGCCGTCGGGCGCGCCCATGCCGCACGACGACCTGGTCACCTATTACTCGCACAACGCGAAGACGGGCGCCTACCTGTACTGGCCCCAGAGCGTCGCGGCGGACATGAAGGCCAATGCCCCCACCGGCCAGGTGCACGTCACCATGTCCGGCTCGGTGGTGAACAACGTCCAGGATCTCAGCACCCTGAGGAACGTCCCCGGCTACGACAACGCCAACTGGGGTGCGTCCTGGAAGGACCGCTACAGCACGCTGTTCACCCCCGCGGGCAACCGCACGCTGGACCTCATCCACTTCACCGGCCACCACTCCATGGGGCCGCTGGTCGGCCCGGAATACTTCCTCAAGGATCTCATCTACCAGAGCGCCACGCTCGCCCAGCCCTACTTCCTGGGCGGCTCCTTCCAGTCCTCCAAGGGCTTCTTTCCCACGGAGTTGGGCTTTTCCGAACGGCTCATCCCCACGCTCGCCAAGCTCGGCGTGCAGTGGGCCGTCATCGGGGACAACCACTTCTCGCGCACGCTCAAGGACTACCCCTACCTGAACGAGCCGGGCTCGGACACGCTCGTGTCTCCCCCCAACCGCGCGGACCTTCAAAACACCAGCTCCGTGGGAAGCTGGGTGAGCGTGCCCATGGCGCACGAGCAGCAGGTCATCAAGAACAAGTATCCCTTCGCCTCCACGCCGCACTGGGTGCGCTACGTGGATCCCTCCACGGGGACCGAGTCCCGCGTCGTGGGCATTCCCGTCAACCAGAACGGCTCCTGGCTGGAGGGCTGGGAGGGCGAGGCCACCGTCGACGTCGTCAACCTCAAGAGCTTCGAGGGGCTGGTTCCCCAGAAGCAGTTCTTCGTCATCGCGCATGACGGCGACAACTCGAGCGGCCGCGCGGGCTCCGACTCCACCTGGTACAACGGCCGCTCCGTCACCTGCTCCGGCGGCGTGCAGTGCCTGGGCATCTCCGAGTACCTCGTCAACCACACCCCCGCCACCACCGACGTGGTGCACGTTCAGGACGGCTCGTGGGTGGACACGCGCGATTCCTCGTCGGATCCCCAGTGGCACCACTGGAAGCTGCCCTTTGGCATCTGGAAGGGACAGTTCCCCGCGTTCAACGCGGCCACCGGACTCAACCTGGCCCCCAAGACGAACCTCAGCGGTGTGCAGGAGGGCATGACGGTCTCCTTGGAGCACGGCTGGCATTACCTGGAGCGCAACTTCGCCCTGCTCCAGGCGGCCCTCAACCACGCGAAGACGGCCGAGCAGATCTGGCTGGACGCGCACCCCAACCACTGGTCACCCACCACCGCGCAGGACAAGCAGCTCACCCACCTGGGCAATCAGCTCAACCCCTGGATGATGTCCTTCCCCGTCAAGGGAGACGAGGGCAATGACTGGGCCGGCGGCGCCAACCCCGCGGAGCTCGCCTGGTATTTCCTGCTGCCGGCCATGGACTCGGGCTTCGGCTATTACGACGAGAACCAGGACGACAACGTCAAGCCCACCCTGTCCTTCAACCAGTCGCTCTACTTCTCCAAGCCCTACGTGCAGGCGCGCATCACCCAGGACAAGACGGGCCCCTCCGTGTGGTGGGCCCAGCGGTGGCCCTACAACCCGGGCAGCGCCAACACCGACAAGTCCGAGGGCTGGACGCTCCACTTCTTCAACAACCACTTCGCCCTCTACACCTACGCCTACGACGTCAGCGGCATCTCCAGCATCAAGGCCCGCGTCCGCGTGCACACGAACAAGAGCATCGACCCGCTCGATAACACCCACAAGGTGTATGACCCGGCGGCGCGCAAGGCGGCGGGCGTGCCCAACATCGACCCCTCGCGCGTGGGCGCCTGGGTGGACTACCCGCTCACCCGGAGGGACCTCAAGCCGGTGATGAATGGCGTGTCCTGGCAACCCGCCTACCTGCCCGTCATGGCGAAGGTGCCCGCCCAGGAGATTGGAGACCTCTACTACGTCTACCTGGGCGACTACCGGGACCAGCTCCTCGACTACTACATCGAGGCCACCGACAACCGGGGCAACGTCACCCGGGGAGAAATCCAATCCGTCTACGTGGGCTCCGGCCGGTACAACCTGGTGGGCGGCAAGTACATCGAGGACGCCAACGGGACGGTGCAGGGCACCCATCCCTTCCTCGTGGTGGACACCACCCCGCCCTCCGTCCCCTCGGGCCTGAGCGCCCCGTCGAGAACGGACCGCTCGGTGACGCTGAACTGGAGCGCGTCCACGGACAACGTCGCGGTGAGCGGATACGACATCTTCCGTGATGGCACCCAGGTGGGCGCGAGCACCAGCACGGGCTACACCGATAGCGGCCTCACGCCGGGCACGGCGTACAGCTACACCGTGCGGGCACGGGACGCCGCGGGCAACGCTTCCGCGCGGAGCACCGTCCTCTCCGTGGCCACCCTGCCGCCGGACACCACCGCGCCCTCGGTTCCCACGGGGCTGACGGCGTCGGGCGCGACGAGCTCCTCGGTGGCCCTCGCCTGGACGGCCTCCACCGACAACTACGGCGTCGCGGGTTACGAGGTGTTCCGCGATGGCGGCACCCAGGTCGCCTCCGTCACGGGGACGGCCTACTCGGACACCGGCCTCGCGCCGAGCACGTCCTACAGCTACACCGTGCGGGCCAAGGACGCCGCGGGCAACACCTCCGCGCATAGCGCGGCCCTGGCCGTCACCACGCCCGCGGGCAACAGCGCCACCGTCTATTATTCCAACAAGGACTTCGCCACGCCCTATATCCACTTCCGCGCGGGAAGCGGGGCCTGGACGACCGTGCCGGGCTACGTCATGGCCAGCTCGGAAGTGGCGGGCTATGTCAAATACACCGTCAACCTGGGAGCCGCCACGCAGCTCGAGTGTGTCTTCAACGACGGAAAGGGTACCTGGGACAACAACAAGGGCACCAACTACATCCTGTCCACGGGAACCTCCACCGTGAAGGACGGCATCGTCACCCGCGGAGCCCCTACGAACGACCCTCCTCCGCCCTCCGATCCCTCGGGCACCCGCGTCACCTTCAACGTGACGGCCAGCACCGTGATGGGACAGAACATCTACCTGGTGGGCAACCATGCCGCGCTCGGCAACTGGAACACGGACTCCGCCCTCCTCCTCTCCTCGGCCAGCTACCCGAAGTGGAGTGTGACCCTGAGCCTGCCCGGCTCGACCGCCCTCGAATACAAGTACATCAAGAAGGACGGGGCCGGGAACGTCACCTGGGAGAGCGGCGCCAACCGCGCCACCACGACGCCCGCGTCGGGTAGCGCGACGCTCAACGACACCTGGAAGTAGCCGGACCGGGGCCTGGCCACGCGCCAGGCCTCGCCCTATCCGTCCCTGGAGGAACCCGCCAAGGTATGTTGCCCGCGCCACTGGCGCGACAGAGTGAGCCACACCGTGCCCGTGCGAGCATCGAAGGAGGCGAAGTAGTCCAGGTCCGCCCGCAGCGGCATGCCATCCAGGGAGAGCCGCCGCAAGGGCGCCTTCATGCCGTGGACGAGGAACAGGGGGTTGAGGATGTCTCCCCCCGCGGCGTCCAGACTCACGGAGAAGCCCTCCGGCAGGTCCGTCTGGATCTCGAGGGCACCATAGGTGCTGTTATACCCAGACACGGCGTAGCGCACGGTGTCCGTACGGGCCACCCCTCCGGGGCCCTCGGCCACCACCGAGCCATGGCTCACGCGCAGCCGCGCCTGGAGCAGGCGCTCCACTTGGGCCACTTGCGCCAGCACGGGCTTCTCGCTCCACCGGCCCATGATCATGAAGACGGAGTAACTCTGATAGGGATGACCCGTCAGCACGCGGTCCATTCCATAACCCGAGTAAGTTGTCTTTCCCACGGCGCCATACATCAATCCCCAGGCCAGGCGCTTGCTGCGGGTCGGATGGAGGGTATCCAGCTCGTACTGGCACAGTTGATAGGGCCAGTTCCAACTCGGTGGCATCATCCAATCCCGGAACATGTCTCCATGGACCCGGGTTTCGGACACATGGCCCCAGTTGTCGTGGAACCAGGAGCCCCCCGTATTGTGTTGGAGCCAGTCGAGCGTCTGGACCACCCCCATCTCCGCGTCGGCGGTCCGGGAGTAGACCGAGGCGTAGGGCACCACGTTGGGCTCGCTGTAATCCCAGGCACTCGAGGCCGTGAGGGGTTCGGCACGGGAGAAGAAGCGGTATTTGTCTCCCCAGCGCACACCATCCACCCACGCCTGGGTCCCATCTCCATCCCAGGCGATGTCGCCATAGGGAGCGCGGGAATCCGCGTTGGTCATCAGGCCCTCCGGACCCGCCGCACGGGAGTCGAAGGTGACGGCGTAGACAGGATGGTCCTTTCCCGTGGCGAAGAACCACTGCACCGTGGCGCGGATGGGGACTCCCCCGATGGGCAGGTCCCAGGAGAACTCGTGGAGGACGTGGTGCTGGCCCAGGAAGACCTGACGCCAGGTGCCCCGAAGCAGCGCGGAATGACTCACCGCCTCGCCCTCGTTGTAGTGGCTCACCACATAACCCCATCCATTCCACAGGCCATTGGCGCCCGTGCCCGTGGCCACCCGCTCCTGGTCCCCCACGTGGAAGCGGAAGCGCCGCAACATGCCGCCGTGGCTCCCGCCCGGATCCGAGACATCGTTGCGCGTGAGGACCGCCACGCGCGGATGTCCACCCGAGTCCTCCCACCGGTAGACGTCCGAGTCATACCCGTCGGGCCGTTCATGAGCCCAGGCCATCGGCGCCCAGAGGTCCGTGCCTTCCTCCGCTGGAGCTGGAGCCGGAACCCACACCTCGTCCGGTGGGGTCTCCTCGACGCGCTCCAGGCCCTCCCGTACGCACCCCGGCGAAACCATCACGGAGAGTGTCAGCCACGTGGTGTATTGAATCCGGCGCATTCCTGGGTCCTCCCCCCAAGCCCCACAGGGTCTTCATGGTGTGCTCTTGTCGGCCAACTCAGTACCTCGCGGCAATCCAACCGCCACCCCGAGCCGAAAAAGCATCCACCACTGAATTCCGGAACGCCGAACGAACCCATTTCAACCAATCTATCTATCGAGAGCAGAAAACCCGGGTGAGGAAGAGTTCACTCCAGGACTGGGTCTGGACGGCCCCGAGCGGAGACGGCTTCGCTGAACGTGTCCGACATAAAATCCCATTCTGAACGAAACACGTCCAGTGGCCTGTTTCCAACGTGTATGATTCCAACCCATCCGCACGGGGGGGCGGTTGCACGGATACGCCCAAGCAGTTCTCTGGAGAAAAGAGCCCCATGAATCCGCGACAATTGATCAGTACCGCACTGCTTGCGCTCAGCTTGATGACAGCCGCCGCGTGCGGCAACACCGCGGGAACCACTCCCGGCACCAAGCCAGGTGATGGCAGTCAACCCTCGGATCCTCAGAATCCGGGAGGGCCGGGCGGACCCGGCGGCACCTACCCGGATCCCTCGGGTCTCCCCACGGATCCCAATGATCCGGACAACGCCCGCAAGGACACCGACTGCGATGGCCTGAGCGACAAGTACGAGTTCGAGACCGTCTACGACAACGGGCTGCGGACGGACCCGGGCCTGGCGGACACGGACAAGGACGGGCTCGCGGACGGACTGGAACTGAGCATCGTCAAGCCGGTGGCCGGCACGAACTGCGTGCTCCCCGGGGATGGGGATCTCCTCCTGAGCACGAGCCCCGTCAAGGCGGACACGGACGGAGACGGCCTGAGCGATGGCGTGGAGGACGCCAACCACAACGGCCGGGTGGACGACGGCGAAACCCACCCCCTGCTGCGCGACAGCGATTGTGATGGTCTGCTGGATGGCCCGAGCCAGGGCAACGTGAAGGGCGAGGATCAGAACGGCAATGGCGTCGTCGATGGGTCGGAGACGGATCCCCGCCGCTTCGACACGGACGCGGACGGTATCTCCGACGGCGTGGAGCTGGGCGTCACCACCAACCTGGACGACGCGAACTGCACGGGCATCTTCCGTCCGGACGAGGATCCCAGCTCCATCACGGATCCCACCCACCCGGACACCGACGGTGACGGCGTGAGCGACGGCGCCGAGGACACCAACCAGAACGGCCGGGTGGACGAAGGCGAGCTCAACCCCAATGATCCCACGGACGTGAAGGGCCCCGTGGCCGAGGCCTGCACCGCCGACAACCTGCGTCCGGTGTCTTTCCAGGACGAGAAGGGGCCGGACATCAAGCTGGCCCTGCCGCCCTCCTTCACCGAGGTGACGCCCATCAAGGTCGGCGACGACGTGAAGGGGCTCGTGGGCTACGACAACACGCAGCAGGTCGCCTTCCTCGCCTTCCGCACCCAGCCGAAAGCGGGTGATACGGATCCGCTCGGTGACGAGGAGTCCCTGCGGCCCCTCATCGAGACCAAGGGCGTGCTGAGCAACCGCACGGCCCAGCTGTTCACGACGTGGGATGGCTTCAAGGCCCTGCAGGCCATCTACCAGCAGACCGGCACGACCACGGACCTCAAGCGCCGCACGGATCAGCTCGTGGATGCGTTGGTGCCGGGCAGCACGGGCCGGTTGAGCAGCGCGGCCGCGGGCGTGACGGGTGACTTCCGCATCCAGGCGCTCTACGTGCATCGCTCCGACAAGAGCCTCGTGGTGCTCATCGCCGTGACGAAGCTGTCCATGGTGACGAACGCCAACTCGGGCTCGCCCACGGCCTTCTCCGCCAAGGACCTGGCCAATGGCTCCGCGCTCGCCCAGTTCAACGAGTCCACGGCCGTGCAGTGCGAGCGCTTCCAACTGCCCTCCGCCCGGGTGGACTTCATCTTCGTCGTGGACGACAGCGGCTCGATGACGACCTCGCAAGCGGCCCTGGCCAAGACGGCCTCCACGGCGGTCGACGCCCTCAACGCCTCGTCGCTGGACTGGCGCATGTCGCTCGTCACCTCGAGCTACCACCTGAGTGGGCCCAACGTGGGCAAGCTGCGGCGCTTCACGCGCAACGTGAACAAGGTGAAGGCCTGGCTCACGGAGAACAGCACCTGCACGAACAACGTGTGCAGCGGCGTGCCCACCACGCCCGAGCCCGCGGCCTGCCCCGGAGACACCTCCCAGGGAGACAAGGGCGGCTGTTGGGTCGCGCTGGGTGGCAATGGGTACGAGGGCCTGCTCGGCGCGGCCAAGAAGATCGTCAAGGACATCACGCCCGGAACCCCGCCGGAGCAGCCGGAATCCGACACCCTCGCGCGCAAGGGCGCCGCCCTGGTCGTCGTGTTGCTCGGCGACGCGGACGACCAGACCACGGGTGACACGACGTCCGCCGACAACTGCGGCACGGGTGGAACCAAGGACAAGGCGGGCAGCAAGTGCGTGCCTGTCTCGGATTACGTGCGGTTCTTCGGCGATGGCTCGGAGCTGGCCCCCACGAACCCCACGGGCAGGCAGATCGCCGTCCACGGCATCGTGTGCCCCTCTGGAAAGGCCTGTGGTTGCTCCAAGGGCAAGACCTGCACCATCACGGAGAGCAGCCGCGAGTTCAATCCCCTGCCCGTGAACAACGTGTCCCAGCAGCGCCACGCGGCGGTGGTCAACGCCTCGGGCGGCGTGCTCGGCTCCATCCTCGATGACGACTCCATCAAGGCCTCGATGGACGCCATCATCGGCTACACCATCGGCAGCTCGGGCTACAAGACGCTCAAGCCGCCCATCGGCGCGTCCATCAAGGTGGCCGTGGAGCAGGTGCGCGACGCGGGGGTGTGCTCGGCGCGAGCGAACGTGCCGCGCAGCACGGCCAATGGCTATGACTTCGATGGCAGCGCGCGGAGCCTGTCCTTCTTCGGCGCCTGCCGTCCGCAGGTGGGTGCGACCGAGGTCGCGGTGTCGTACCGCTACTGGATCGACACGGTGAAGGATCCCAACGGCGGCGTGCCGTGCGAGAACGATCCGAACTACACCCCGCGCGAGCCGGACCACTGCGCCGGCGCGCAGCTCGGCTGCAACGAGTCGACCAACCAGTGCGTCTGCAAGCCCAACTGCGGAGATGTCTGCGGCAAGGGCGCGCGCTGCGACATGACGAGCTGCACCTGCAAGCCCATCCTCAACTAGTCCTCCGTGGGCTCCGGACCCTTCACCGGGTCCGGAGCCGCGGTACCAGATAATTCCATATTCACTGAGCGTGAAATGGCCGAAGCCCAACGCCCCCGGTGAGCCTCCCTGGAATTCCTATCCATAGGAGGACAAAGACCCCTCCCCCCTGTACATTGCGCTCCGGTCAAGGCAACTAGCTGAGCCTCCCGGAAAACCCCTTCCTCGTGAATGGGCCTGTCCACGGCAACGTCAGTCCATGCACTTGCCCGTGAAGAAGGAGCGCATATGGAAGCCCAGGTCTGGAGATCGCTCGCGGGGTGGATGGCGATTGTCTCGTTTCCGTGTCTGGCACAGACGTCCCCGGTGACCATCCGGGTCGACGCGAGCGCCAACAAGCATCCCATCAGCCCATACATCTACGGGGTGGCCCATGCGACCCAGGCGCAGTTGAACGAACTCAACGCGCCACTCAATCGCAATGGAGGAAACGCCACCTCTCGTTATAACTGGCAATTGAATGCCACCAACCGGGGAAAGGATTGGTATTTCCAAAGCCTGCCCTACACCAGCGCCCAGCCCGGAGCGGAGGTGGATCAATTCATCACCAACGCGCGGGGCGCGGGCGCACAACCCCTCCTGACCGTTCCCATCATGGGTTGGGTGGCCAAACTCGGGCTCGCTCGCACCCGCCTGTCCAGCTTCTCCATTTTGAAGTACGGCTCGCAGCTGGACCGCGACTACCAGTGGTTCCCAGACGCGGGGAATGGCGTCTATTACAGCGGGCAGTTCGTCACGAATGACCCCAATGACGCCAACCAGCCCTCGAGCGTGAGCTTCCAGCAGGGGTGGGTGAATCACCTGCTCGGACGGTGGGGCCCGTCGGCGCAAGGGGGGGTCCGCTTCTACAGCCTGGATAATGAACCCAGCATCTGGCACCTCAACCACCGCGACGTCCACCCCACGGGCGCCACCATGGACGAAGTGAGGGACAAGCACCTGGACTTCGCGTCCATGGTGAAGAGCCAGGATCCCAACGCGCTCACCTTCGGGCCCGAGGAATGGGGTTGGGATGGTTATTTCCACAGCGGTTATGATCAGCAGTACCTGAGCACGCACGGAGCGGGCTGGGCCCCCGATCGACAGAACCACGGGGGAATGGACTATCTGCCGTGGTTGCTCGATCAATTCCGGCAGCGGGATCAGGCCACGGGGAAGCGCCTGCTGGATGTCTTCACCGTCCACTACTACCCCCAGGGCGGGGAATTCAGCGCGGACACCTCCACCACCATGCAGCAGCTGCGCAACCGCTCCACGCGCTCGCTCTGGGATCCCAACTACATGGAGGAGTCGTGGATCAAGGACCGGGTCTCGCTCATTCCCCGTTTGAAGGGCTGGGTACAGACGTACTACCCGGGGACCCAGATCGGCATCACCGAGTACAACTGGGGCGCGGAGACCCACATCAACGGGGCCATCGCGCAGGCGGACATCCTCGGCATCTTCGGCCGCGAGGGACTGGATTACGGCATCCGCTGGCAGACGCCCGAGGCGGCCACGCCCACCTTCAAGGCGATGAAGCTGTACCGGAACTATGACGGGCAGAAGTCGGCTTTCGGGGACACGAGTGTGTCGTGCGGTGTGCCGGATCCGGACCAACTGTCGGCGTTCGCCGCGGAGCGCTCGTCCGACGGAGCGCTCACCGTCATGGTCCTCAACAAGGCCCTGACGGACACGCCCATCACGCTGAACCTGGCGGGCTTCAAGCCGGCGGCGACGGCCCAACGCTGGCAACTCACCGCGTCCAACGCCATCGTCCGCCTCGCCGACCTCACCGTGTCCTCGACTGGCCTGAGTGCGTCCGTGCCCGCCCAGAGCATCACCCTGCTCGTCCTGCCCAAGGGGGCCGCCATCAACCAGCCGCCCGTGTCCCGGATCCTCGCCACGCCCACGTCGGGCACGATTCCCCTCCCGGTGGTGCTCGATGGGACGACGTCGAGCGATGCCGACGGAACGATCGTCTCATATGCCTGGAACTTCGGTGATGGCCAGCAGGGCACCGGTCCTCAACAGAGCCACACCTATACCCAGGCGGGCACCTATACCGTGACGCTCACGGTGACGGACTCGGACGGGGCCTCGGCGTCCAGCACCGCGACCATCACAGCCAGCACCAACCCCAACCCCAACCCCAATCCGTCCCTGGCGGCTCCGAGCGGCTTCTACACCCAGGCGTCCGGCTCGAGCATCACCCTGCGATGGACGGACACCTCCAGCGCCGAGGAAGGCTTCATCCTCGAGCGCGCCCTCGACTCATGGCCGCTGCAATTCGTGGAGGTGGGCCGGGTGGGAGCCAACGTGACGATCTTCGTGGACAACGGCCTGGCTCCGGGAACCTATGCCTACCGGGCCCGGGCCTTCCTGGGCACGGAGGTCTCCTCGTACTCGAACCAGGACAGCTCCCAGGTGAGATGACAGTAGTTCTCACCACTCCCCAGGAGGGGAGGCCCCACTCGCGGGCCTCTCCTCCTCGAGCGTTTCATGTCCCACACCTCCTTCGTTCTCGAACTCGACACCGTCCCCGCGCTCGCCACGGAGTTGTTCCGCGCCGCCCTGGACCGCCGCCCCGCGCGTCCGGGTGAGGTGCCCCGGTTGGAGGTGCGCGTTCCACGTTTGACCGCTCTCCCCGAGGCGCTCGCGCGCTACCGGGAGGTGTGCGGCTTCGACGCGGACGGCTTCCTTCCCCTGCCCTATCCCCAGGTGCTCGCCGCGCCGCTGCACCTGGCCCTGCTCAACCGTCCCGAGTTCCCCTACCGGTTGCTCGGGATGATTCATGTGCGCAACCACATCCAGCAGTGGCGCCGGTTGGAGGACGGAGCGTCGCTGCGCGTGCGCGTGTGGCTGGAGGGCCAGCGCGAGGTCCGCCAGGGCCGTGAGCTGGAGTTACACACCGAGGTGGAGGCAGACGGGCGGCTGGCCTGGCGTGCCCTCACCACCATGCTGCGCCGGCTGCCCGGAGCCTCCGAGCGCTCACGGGAGGCGCCAAAAACAACCGAGGAAGACACGCCCTTCACCCACGGCCGCCCGTCGCCGTGGGACGTGCCCGAGAACACGGGCCGGCGCTATGCACGGGCTTCCGGGGACTACAACCCCATCCACCTGCACGCGCTCACGGCCCGGCCCTTCGGGTTTCCGCGCGCCATCGCGCATGGAATGTGGACGGTGAGCCGCTGCGTGGCGGAGATGGGCGAGGTGGCCGAGGCTCCCGCGCTCACCCTCACCTCGGAATTCCGCCGCCCCCTCCTCTTGCCCTCGCGCGTGGTCTTCCAGACGGCTGTCCTCGCGGAAGAAGGAGTCGCCTACCAGGTGAGGGCCGAAGACGGCACGCCCCACGTGCGCGGCGAGTTGCTGCGGGAGGAAACCGCCGCCATCCGCTGACGGCGGAAGCGGTTTCGATTCCCGCCGCCTCCACACCGCACATGCCGGAAAGGCTCCGCTTTCCGGTATAGACAATCACCTGCTCGGCGTCTTCTCTTGCTCTGCGATTCTCTCCTGCTCCCTCCGCCAGTCTTCCAGCTGGAGCGACCGAGAGGTTCGCCGAGAGACCACCGGCTATGCCCTTGGCGCCATGACGCAACGCGAGCCCATCGAGGCTTGGATTGTCGACGACACCGGCTTTCTCAAGCAAGGCAATCATTCGGTGGGCGTGCAGCGGCAATACACCGGCTCGGCGGGCAAGATCACCCACTGCCAGATTGGCGTCAGCCTCAGCCTCGCCTCGTCGTCAGGAGGCCCGAATCCCCGAGGAGGTGACTTTCAAGACAAAACCCCGGTTGGCTGTGCAGATGATGCGTCGGGCGATAGCGGACGGCCTTCCCAAGGGAGTCGCCCTGGCGGACTCCGCGTATGGCACCTCCAGTGAGTTCCGCGCACAGGTGCGCTCCTTGGGGCTGCATTATGCAGTGGGTGTAGACTCCCAAAGGACCGTTTGCCTCCTCGACGACGAGGGGCGCTCCCTGGGCGAGACGATGAGCGTCAAGGACATGGCTTCGCACCTGCACGAAGCGCGGAGACTTTCTCCTTGTTTCATTGCCAGAGCGAATCCTGCTGTCACCGCTCCAACACCCAGCACCCCTCACGTCACCTGGCCGGCGTCCCTGTTCACCTTTCGGGCCCCTGACGCAGTAGAAGGGCGGTCGGGTCGAACTTGGAAAGGGGTTCCCGATGTCTCACTGGAGAAGTGTCGTTGCATTGGTCGCTGGGCTGTGGAGCACCGCGTCGCTGGCGGAGGCGCCCGTCTTCCGCGCGCAGCAGGACCGCTCGGGGCTGCTCCGCGACGAGCGGGGCCGCACGCATTACATCGTCGACCTGGAGGACTCGGCCACGCGCGCGTTCTCGGCGAAGGCCACGCCTCCGTCCGACGGCTTCGACAGCCACCACGACGTGCAGACCCGTCACCTCGTCAATGACTTGCGCCTGGCGCACGCCGTCACGCCCACGGGCATGACCAGCCACGTCGGGAAGAGCTTCTCGGCCTTGCTCACCGACGAGCAGGTGGAGCGGCTGCGCAAGGACCCTCGCGTCAAGCGGCTGACCGAGGATGAGCCCGTCGACCTCAGCGCCGTCTGGAGCAACTCCGGCACGACCACCGTCGTGCCCTGGGGCATCCACGCCGTCGGAGGACCGCAGACCAGCAATGGCACGCGCACCGTCTATGTGCTCGACACCGGCGTGGCGCCTCACGCAGACCTCGAGTTCCTCGAGCGGCTCGCGGCCGTTCCCGGCAACTCGCCCACCGGGTGCTATCCCCATGCGACCCATGTGGCGGGTATCATCGCCGCCCGACCCTCGGCCCAGGGCGGAGTGGCGGGAGTCAACAGGCGGGCGCGCATCGTCTCGGTGGCTGTCGGCCGGAATGCGTCGACCACCTCGACGTGCTCCTCCGGTTCGATGACCACGGACCTCGTCCTGGGGCTCGACCTCATCTACTCGCGCATCCTCCAGTCGGGGACGGTGGGCATCGTCAACATCTCGATGAACAGCGTGAACTTCAACGTGGGCAGGACGATTGGCGACAAGCTGCGGGTCCTGGCGACGCCCAACCCGTCTGTCGGATACCCGGGCGCGTTCATCGCCCAGTCCGCCGGGAACAACCACCGGGACGCGTGTGGCTACGCCTACAACACGCCGAGCGCGAGCGACGGAATCATGGTCGTCGGCGCCATCGACGACAACGGCCAGCCCGTCAAGCTGTTGGCGGGCGTGAACCAGTTCCGCAATCAGCCGCTCGCGGGCGATGAGCCGGGCTCGAACTTCGGCGCGTGCGTGGAGACCTGGGCTCCCGGCCGCGACGTCCGCTCGACGTGGCCCGGTGGCCACGCCGACCTGTCCGGCACGTCGATGGCGGCGCCGCATGTCGCGGGCGTGGCCGCGTTTCTCGCCGAATCGCAAGGGCTGACGACCCCCGCGCAGATCGAGCAGGCGGTCCGGGCGCGCCACGTCACGCCCTCCGGCTCCGCCGCGACAATTCCCAACCTGCATCTCCAGCCGGTGGTCGCCCAGCCCACGGTGGCGCTCGGCAACAACGGCCTCGCCGTCGGCAACTTCCAGCAGTACAGCACCGACCCGTTCATTCTCCGCTACGACTCGACCGGCGCGGCGAGCTGCTCCATCCGGACCTACAAGAATGGCGCCCTCCAATCCCAGAACCTCAACCTCGCGCCGAGGGGCACGGTGCCCACGGCTCCGCAGACGGCGGGCCAGTACCGCTGGGTGCTGGAGTGCGCGAACGCGGGCAATACGCGGTTCTCCAACACCCAGGCCATCGCGACCATCCTGCGCGGGGTCTCCAAGGTGGTCTGGCTCATCAAGAGCACGAGCACGGGCAACGTCTGGCAGGAGTTCGCCGGAGCGAGCACCCGCATCGACGAGAACCGGTTCAGCTGGGCGCCCGGCACGGCAATGTCCTATCGCTACGAGAGCGTCGGCGCCGACTCGTGTGTGGTGAAGTCCTATGGCATCAACAACTTCGGGTGGGAAGTGACACAGCTGTGGGACAGCGGCGCCTATCCCACGTCGGTCGACTTCGGGACGTACTACCTGGAAGACCCTCGCACCCAACCGCCACCGCTCGGGCCCTATGACATGGTCCGCTGGCACGTCCAGTGTACCAACGCCGAGGGCAGCACCCTGGGCGCCACCGTGCACGGCTACCAGAGTCTCTGAGCCCCACGGGCCGGGTGCTCATCGCGACAGGAGCATCGTGGGTCTGGACGCACCTCGTCTCGCGATCCGAGGTGCGTCCAGACCCCGGCTTGACGTTGAAGCGTCAAGGCTGGCATGGATTCACCCCAGCGGTTCGAGGATGCGCGACCGCGGTCGATTGGCGTCCTGCTCGAAGAGGGCTTCGACCCCCAACTCCTGACGCAGGCGCTCGCGACTTGGTACGCGGACGAGGAGGTGAGCCAGCCGGACGCTCCCGCGCCGGACCTGAAGCGGCGTGGGGCGCTGGGGACAGACGCCCTGGACGAGGAGGACTCTGACTGGAGTGTCCGGTGTCACCCGGCTCGGATCAGCCAGCGGTGCTCGGCACCGGCGTGTTGAGCAGCTGCTGCTCCCACAGATAGGCGATGCCACTACCGGCCGCATGCTGCTTGACCACTTCCGTCAGCTCGATCGCCGTCTCCATCCGGGCCCAATCGCGCTGCCATTCGGCCGCCAGCGCCAGCCAGGTCATCATGTTCGCGCCGGCCGCGATCATGCGCTTGATGGCGACCTCATGGGCCTCGACCGAAACGGCCCCCGACGCATCGGTGATGACCGTCACATCCCAGCCTTCGCCAAGGGCCTGGATCGCCGGCATCGCGACGCACACCTCGGTCCACAGGCCGGCGATGATCAGCTGCTTGCGGCCCGTTGCCTTGACCACATCCACCACCTTCGGATCTTCCCAGGTGTTGATGAAGGTCCGGTCGATCACTTCCTGATCGGGAAACACATCGGTGATCTGCGGGAAGATGCGGCCGCCTCGATCGGCGATGACGCTCGTGAGGATGGTGGGGACATTGAAGACCTTGGCGGCCTTCGCCAGGGCCGCCGAATTGTTGACCACCATCTGCGGTTCGTGGCTGTTCACGTTCGCGAGCTGGTATGGCTGATGGTCGATCAGGACGAGAACGGAGTCCTCGGGACGAAGAAGCGACTTGAGGCCGTTGCGAAAGGTCATGACTATCCTCTGCTGCTGTTGCGGGTGAGGTTGGCTACTCGGGGGGCATGCACTGACCGCGCTGCCACCTGGAAAGACATTGGCATTCCCGTTTGTGATACGGTAGCACCGCTTCGCGGTATGCTGTGTCGCACAATGGGGAACGCCGAGTTGGATATCGAAGAGCTGCGAACGTTCGTGGAGGTTGCCGATGCCGGGGGCGTTTCCCCCGCTGCGCGTCGGCTCGGGGTGTCCAAGTCGATGGTCAGTCGGCGGCTTGCCCGACTTGAGGAGGGTCTTGGCGTCCAGCTTCTCGCACGCACCACCCGCGGCGCCGCTCTCACGGAAGCCGGGGCCACGTTCCGGGACTATGCAGCCAGGGTTTGCGCCGAGATCGATGTCGCCAGGGAAACCATCCTACCCTCCGGCGACCTTCGCGGCCGCCTACGGATCGCCGCGCCGCTCTCGTTCGGCCCGACCTACTTCGCTGCCGTGCTGGCGGAAATGGCGCGGCGCCATCCCCGGCTCCAGATCCACACCAGCTATAGTGATCGCTTCGTCGATCTCATCGCCGAGGGCTATGATTGCGCGATACGGGTCGGCTATCTTCAGGAATCCAACCTGCTCGCGAGGCGCGTCGGACCGCTTTACGGCAAGCTCGTCGCGAGTCCGGACTACATCAAAGCGCATGGCGCGCCTGAGACGCCGGACGAACTCCTCGCCCATCAAGCCCTCATGCAAGGCACCGAAGCGTGGCAATTCGTGGATGGCGACAAGATCGTCACTATTCGTCCTCAAGGACGCTTCAAGGCCGACAACGGCATCGCTCTAGTCGCGGCCGCAACGGCGGGACTCGGGATCGCTTACCTGCCCGATGGCCTCACCAACGAATTTGTCATCTCCGGCGCGCTCGTGCCGGTCATGACCAGGTTCCCACCGCCTCCAGCGGGAATCTATGTCATTCGCCCGCCAGGTCAGAGTCCCACAAGGAAGATACGGGTTCTCACCGAAATGTTGATCGAATCTCTGTCTGAGTGAGTTACCCACTTTAATGGTCTGGATGCCGTCCGCGAAGATACCCGGCGCTCTCCTGGAAGAGCGCCGGGTTGATGAAGACTTCCTCTCGGCCTGTCAGCCGGGAACGCAGGTGGCCTGGTTGAGAGCGCCGAAGCCGCACGAGCCGCCGCAACTGCTGACGCTGCACGAGTAGGACGTCGCGAACCAACCCGCGGGGCACGAAGTTCCGCACTGGGTGAAGGTGCCACTGTTGAGCTGACAGGTGGCCTGGTTGAGAGCGCCGAAGCCGCACGAGCCGCCGCAACTGCTGACGCTGCACGAGTAGGACGTCGCGTGCCAGCCGGCAGGGCACGAGGTTCCGCACTGAGTGAACGCGCCGCTGGTGGGCTGGCAGTTGACCTGATTGAGCGCGCCGAAGCCGCACGAACCGCCACAACTGCTGACGCTACATGAGTACGACGCCGGGTAATAGCCGCCCGGACACGTGGTTCCGCATATCGTCAGCGTCGATTCGGTGGAGCCGAGCTCCTCGGTCGCCGCCGTGTCCTTCTCCTCCTGGACGCCCCCGCAGGCGGCCAGCCCCACGACGACCAACACGAGCGACAATTTTTTCAGCATGGGTTTGCTCCTCCTTCTGTGTGGTCCATCTGCCTTCCGGTTCGAAGCTAGTGTCTCTTTTCCCGGTGTCTTCCCGGACAAGTGGTTTCCACCGCGAAATGAACATTTTGTCGTGGAGGCCAAACGACTTGATCCTTCAGCGGCTTCTCGAAGACGATGCCCGCGTCCTCAAGCGCTCGGAGCGTTTCCATGGGGAATGAACGGGACATCCACGACGCGGAACCTGTACTGCGCGCGAAGCTCGAGGCCCTTGGCGCACAGCACTGGATGGAACTGGTCGGAATCCGCCTGGCGTGGGTTCGGTGGTGGGTATGGGTGGAGTTTGGCGAAACGTTCGTGCCAGCGCCGCGATCGGTCGGGGAGTTGAGCGAGGCGCTCCGGAACTCTCGTGCGGAGCTGAATTCAGAGGCGGCTCTCGCGGAGGTGATGGAGCTGGTGGAACTGGTGACCGGGGCACGGGTGACCCGCACGCGGGACAATCTGCATTCCCTCACGTTGGACCAGCCGGGACCGGAGATCATCTTCAGCGGCACCATCGGAGCTCAGGGCCTGACTCGCTGGGAGGCGCCGCGATGGGACTCGCGGGGAATGGTGTTCTACGCCAACCTGCCGCGAGAACGTGGCGCGGACTTCGTGTGCATGCGGGTGGACCGTGCTTCGCGCGCCCTCGTGGTCGAGGTGGTTGACGAGGGGTGGTTCGAGGTCGCGGCGAAATTGGGCTGAGTCAGGGAATGGAGAGACGCCCGAGGCAATCTGCCCCTGGAAGAACCAGGTGCCTCGGCCGTCACCCCCGCCCAGGAAGTACACGCTGACGGCGTTGGTGGACGGGTTGGCGAGGATGTAGTCGGCGTTGCCATCGCCAGTGAAGTCCACCAACGAGACCTGGGCGAGCGGTGTCCACGTATTACATCGCGGCCGAGGTGAAGTTCGCCTACGGCGGGATGATGATGGTGGTGGAGCCGGAGGACTGGAGCAGGCAGCAAGCACAGTCCGCGGAACAGTTGAGTGAAGCCCTCCCGTGTCCAATCCCAGTCCCTCCACGGCAGCATCGCCGCTCTCCGCCGGAGGAGAGGCCGAAAGAGCGGGCCGCGCTCGCTCCCCGGAGGTGCGTACTCGTGGGCAAGTGCGGGAGAGCCACGGAATCAGGGCAGGCACAGGAGCCAGGTGCTGGCGTACCTGGGCTTGACCCCGGCGGCCTGACGGCGAAGGAGCGCTCCCGGGCCCTCTCCTCGCGGCGAGAAGTTCTGATCGTCAGCCTTGTTTCGAAAGGGGCGGGTGCAATAGTCTCCGCGCGCCTGCATCCTCGGAGGGGTTGTCCACATGAAATTGCTGAGCCAACTTGTCGCCCTTGCGCTGTGCCTCGTAACCACCCTTGGCGAGGCTCGGACGTTCGAGGAGATCAAGAAGGACGGCAAGATTATCGTCGCCTCCGAAGGCGGTTTTCCTCCCTTCAACTTCTTCCAGGGCCCGAAGCTCACGGGCTTCGAGATCGAGCTCGCGGAGGCGCTGGCCAAGAAGATGGGTGTGCAGATCGAGTGGCGCGCCCTCGCGTTCGATGCGCTCCTCGCCGGCCTGCGCCAGGATCGCTGGGATATGGTGATCGCGTCGTTTGGCGTCACTCCCGTGCGTGCCAAGGCCGTCTCCTTCACCAATCCCCACTACTGTTCGGGCGGGGTGATCGTCGCGAAGAACCCGGCCATCCGAAAGGCGGATGATCTCGCCGACAAGGTGGTGGCGGTGCAGACGGGCACCACCTATCTGGAGAACGTCCAGAAGCTCGCGAAGGTGAAGGAGGTGAAGAACTTCCCGAAGGATACCGACGCGCGCGCCGCGCTCGTCAGTGGTCGCGTGGATGCGTGGGTGACGGACAAGTTCGTCGCCAAGGCCGCCCTGGAGGCGGCCCCCTCCGCGGGCCTGACGATTGGCGACTTCGTGTTCGTCGAGCACATCGCCCCCGCGGTGAAGAAGGGCAACACCTCGCTCGTGGAGGCCATCAACAAGGCCCTCCAGGAAGTCATGGCCGACGGCACGTACGAGGCGCTCTCCAAGAAGTACTTCAACGAAGACATCCGCTGCCGGTGAGCACTCGCCGCGACGACATCACTCCGCGCCGGACGCCTCAATGAACAGTCTTCTCTCCGTCTGGCCCCAGGCATGGACGCGTCAGCAACGCAGCAGCGCCACCATTGTCCTGGCGGTCGTCGTCCTGGCGGCGTTCTTGTGGCTCCTCGCCATCCCCCTCGCGCTGGTACCCGAGCCCATCGGCCCCGCCGCTCAGGAGTTCGCGGAAGGCGCGCGCGTCACCGTGCAGCTGACGCTCGTCTCGGGGCTGGTCGGCGTCGTGCTCGGCGTGCTCGCCGCCCTGGCGAAGCTGGCGCCCTTCCCGCCCCTGCGCTGGGTGGCCGGGCTCTACATCTGGGTGATCCGCGGCACACCTCTGCTCGTGCAGGTGCTGTTCGTGTTCCTCGCCCTGCCGATGCTCATCCCCGGAGTCCAGCTCTCGGACTTCAACTCGGCGGCCGCGGCGCTCGCGGTGAACGTGGGGGCCTACAACGCCGAGGCGCTCCGGGCCGGCATCCTCGCGGTTCCCAAGGGGCAGAGCGAGGCGGCCCGGTCCTTGGGCCTGTCGCCCGCGCAGACCTTCCTCCACATCGTGTTCCCGCAGAGCTTCAAGATCGCGCTGCCTCCCCTGGTGAACAACCTGGTGGCGCTGCTCAAGGACTCCTCCCTGGCGTATGTCATCGGTGTCGTCGAGCTGTCCAACATCGGCAACCGGGTGCAGGCCGCCACGTTCCAGCCCGTGCCGGTGTTCATCGCGACGGCGTGCATCTACCTCTTCCTCACGACCGTGCTGACCCAGATCTCGGGTGCCATCGAACAGCGGCTCGACGTCGAGCAGCGGACCTGAGGCCCACGCATGAACATGCCGCTCGCCCAGCCTCCCCCCACCGCCTCGCGACAAACGCCGCTCATCACCGTGGAGGGCGTGAACAAACACTTCGGCGCCGCGCATGTCCTGCGCGATGTCTCCACGCGCTTCCACGAGGGCGAGGTCGCCGTCATCATCGGTGCCTCCGGCTCCGGGAAGTCGACGTTCCTGCGCACGCTCAACCGGCTCGAGAAGCACGACTCCGGACGAATCGTGGTGAATGGCATCGAGCTGAATGACAGCGTGAAGAACCTCGATGCGATCCGCCGCGAGGTGGGCATGGTGTTCCAGCAGTTCAACCTGTTCCCGCACCTCACCGTGCTCGAGAACATCACGATCGCGCCACGCCGCGTCCGCAAGACTCCACGCCAGGACGCCCAGCGCGCGGCGCTCGAGCTGCTCGCCCGCGTGGGCATGAAGGATCACGCGAACAAATACCCGCACCAGCTCTCGGGCGGTCAGCAGCAGCGTGTGGCCATCGCGCGCTCGTTGGCGATGCAACCGAAAATCCTGCTCTTCGACGAGCCGACCAGCGCCCTCGACCCCGAGATGATCAACGAGGTGCTGGACGTGATGAAGGACATCGCCCGCTCGGGCATGACGATGATCGTCGTCACGCACGAGATGCGTTTCGCCCGTGACGTCGGTGATCGGATCCTGTTCTTCGATCAGGGCCGCCTGCTTCAGGAGGCGCCTCCCGACGAGTTCTTTGACAGACAACAAAACGAGCGGATCCGGGGCTTCCTGGGACAGCTCGCGCATTAACAGCGCAGACAGCGCGGCCATATTGGCTCCGAGGAGATAAAAGTCATGATGCGTAGGATGTTCGGAGGGTTCTCCACCGCGGTCCTGCTGTTGGGCTCCACCGCCCCAGCCGCCGAGCAGGCACAGCAAGACCCACCGCCATCGGACGTCGAGGCACTGCGCCAGGAGATGAAGCGGCTTCGCGAGGAGTTGGACGCCCTCAAGGCGGCACGGCCCGAGGCCCCCTCCGAGACCACCACGCAGGAGCGGCTCGACGCCGTCGAGGTGAAACAAGAGGACGCGGTCGTCACGGGTGACATCCCCGGCTCCTTCCGCGTGCCCGGCACGGACATCTCGATGCGGTTCTACGGCTGGGCGGAGCTGAACTGGATTCACGACTTCCAGGGCGACAGCACCGACATCGACTACGCGACGTTCTCCCCGTATCTGCCGCTCGAAGGCACGCCCGGGGGGAACCGCAAGAACCGTGACTTCATCCACGCCCGCACGTCACGGGTGGGGCTCGAGTCGGGCATGCCCACCCGCTTTGGCGTCCTCGGGGTGAAGATCGAAGGAGACTTCAGCAACGAGCCACGCACCGGCGACACCGCGCAGTACGGCTCTCCCCGCAACGTCATCACGCAGCTGCTGACGAACAGCTACGGCTTCCGCCTGCGTCATGCGTACGGCCAGTTCGGCGGACTGCTCATCGGTCAGACCTGGTCCACCTTCATGGACGTGAACAACTACCCCGAGACCGTGGACTTCAACGGCCCCGTGGGCGCGACCATCATCCGCCAACCGCAGATCCGCTACTCCTACGTCACCCAGTCGTTGGGCACCTTCACCGCCGCGCTCGAGAACTCGTCGAGCTATGTGCTCAGTGAGGAGGGCGCCGTGATGGCTTCGAGCCTGTCCCGCATGCCCGACTTCATCGTGCGCTGGGACAAGGGCTTCCAGTGGGGTGCGCTGAGCGCGCGCGCCATGACGCAGGAGTTCCGCGTCAATGATGGCGAGGAGGTGGACGCGCTCCGGCGAGGTTGGGGCGCCGCGGTCAGCGGGCTCGTGAAGGTCCGCGGCAGCGACATTCTCACCTTCGGCGTGACAGGGGGTAAGGGCGTGGGGCGCTACCTCAACTACTCCGAGGGCGCCCTCTACGAGCCGGAAGCCAATCGGCTCCGGCTTGAGAAGGCCATCGGCATCCTCGTCGGCTACCAGTTCAAGCCCACCGACTGGCTGCGCTTCAATGTGGTCTATGGCATGTCGCGCCACCTCGACGACGATTTCACCGAGCTCGCCACGTCGACCGGGATCGACAGTGGCCGCTTCGGCATCAACCGCTTCGTCCATCAGGCCAACTTCGGCCCCATCTTCACGCCGATGAAGAACGTCGACCTGGGGCTCGAGGCGAGCCTGGCCGAACGCGAGACGCTCGCCGGGGAGAAGGGCTACATGACGCGTCTGAACTTCATGGCCCGGTACTACATCAACTGAGCGACATGCGCCGGCCTTGGCGGCGGGCCGATGGGCCCGCCGCCCTCGTCCGAGGGCCGCGGGCGGGGAGGTGGGGCGCATGTCCTTCCGCCGCGCCGCGCGAAGCAGCCTCGCGAGGGCTCAGGGGATGAGCTGCGCGCTGGCGCAGGCGCTCGCGTACGCTCCCTCGCACAGCTGCGCGGCCGTCCAGAACTTGTCGGCGAGCACCGTGCTCTTCACGTTCTCCTGGGTGACGGCCACGGGGGTCAGCAGGATGGAAGGCACGTCCTTGGTGCCATTGTTCACCTTGCCGTTGATGCGCTCGGCTGGCGGCTTCTCGCCGCGCAGCAGCGCCACGGCCACCTCGGCGGCGATCTCCGCCTCGAGCTTGATGGCCAGGTAGACCGTCATGTACTGCTCGCCCGTGAGGATGCGCTGGACGGCCGTCAGCTCCGCGTCCTGGCCCGTCACGGGGGGCAAGGGGTCGATGCCCGCGGCCTTCATCGCCGCGATGGCGCCACTGGCCATGCCGTCGTTGGCCGAGTACACGCCGATGATCTTGTCCTTGCCGAGCCGGATGATGGCCTGCTCCATCTCCTGCTGGGCCTTGTCGGGGCTCCAGTCCGGGGTGTCGTACTCGGCGCCCACCGTGAGGCCGCTGCCATCGATGATGCCGTGGGCGCCGGACTTGTAGTACCGGGAGCTGTCGTCGGTGGGCGCGCCGTGGAGCATCACGATGGAGCCCTGCGTCTTGCCATCCGCCTTGAGCTTGTCCACCAGGGCCTGGCCCTGCAACCTGCCCACCTGCTCGTTGTCGAAGGAGACGTAGTAGTCCACGTCCGCGTTGAGGATGAGGCGCTCGTAGCTGAGCACCGCCACCTTCGACTGGCGGGCGCGCGCGACGATCGCCGCCGCGGAGCCGGAGTCCACTGGATCCAGCACGAGGACCTTGGCGCCGTTGACCAGGGCGGCTTCGGCCTGATCCTGCTGCTTGGCGACGCTCTGGTCGGCATTGCTGTAGAGCACCTCGCAGTCAGGGCACAGCTCCTTCACGCGGCGCTCGAAATGCGGCCGGTCATGGCTCTCGTAGCGCGCTGTCTTGGATTCCGGCAGCAACAGGGCGATCTTCCCGCCCGAGGGGGCCTTGGCCGGAGCCATGGCGCCTGGAGCCTCGGGCTGATCGCGCTTGCATCCGTGAGCCGCGAGCAGCAGTGCGGCGAGCAGTCCCGCGGTGCGGCGGGCGGACAGGGAGGAGGCTGGGTTCATGAGTGGGTGTCTTGGAGTGGGGGTAGACCGGTCAGTCCGCCCGGAGGTTACACGTCTATCGAGGGCAAGACGGAGTACACCGAGGGCGGCGCCGTGCAGGTGTCCACTCTGGCCGCGGCGTCTCCCCGGGAAGAACCCCTTTTCTCCACCTTGGAAGCCTGCTTCTCCGACTGAACGGGTGGATGCCATACACGGGGTTCTTGTGAACCCACGGGCCCGGCACGCTCCTTGAACTTCCCTTGGGCAAGAGGGGGGAGTTCCATGCGTGTCATTCCGTGGACGGTAGTGGTCGTGTGTCTGCTCGGCGCCTGTACTCCAACGGGGAGCACCTCGCGAGAACCCGAGGCGCCGCCTCCCGCTCCAGCGTCGCCCTCGGCGCCGGAGCCGAGCGGGCCCGAGCAGGAGATTCCCCCGCCGCCGCCGTGGACGCCCGCTTGGACCGAGCTGCAGTCGCAGGTGGAGAACTTCGAGCTCACCTTCGACGAGACCACGTGGCAGCTCATCAACGAGCCGAGCACCTCGGAGGACTACGCGCCCGGTCGTTTCAAGGCGCGGGGGGTGGAGTACGAGGTGGGGATGCGCCTGCGCGGCGATCAGGCCTTCTTCCACCCGAAGAAGAGCTGGAAGGTGGAGCTGCCCGAGGGGCAGGAGCTCGATGGGGCCCGCCACCTCAACTTCCTCGCCGAGTGGCTCGACGCGGGCCTGCTCACGGACGCCTTCGCCTATGAGCTGATGAACGTGGGAGGCTCCCACGTGCCACGGGCGCGCTACGTCACCCTCACGGTGAACGGCAGGTTCGAGGGCATCTTCATGCTGGTGGAGCAGGTCGACACATCCTTCCTGAAGGCGCACGACCTGTCCTCCGACTCGAGCATCTACCGGTGCGGCGGCAGGGACTGCGAGCTGAAGATCACCCCGAAGGCGCACTACCAGGCCCCCTGGGAGAAGAAGACCCAGGAGGAGCAGCCCTGGGATGACCTGAATGAGTTCCTCTGGAAGATCTCTCGCACCCCCGAGCACGAGTTCGAGGCTTTCCTCCGCCAGAACCTCGATCTGGAAGCGTACCTGCGCTACCTGGCCGTTGGCGCGCTGATCAGCATCAGCGGGATCGACGACTCGGGCAGCTACCTGGTGCGCGATCCGGAGCAGGGCCGGTGGCTCTACGTACCCTGGGATCTGAACAACAGCATGTTGCTGTACTACCACTACGAGCCGGTCGGCACGGACCCGAACGTGAAGCTGCCCCTGCCCGCCTTCACCGCCTACGACACGCGGCAGGAGCGCATCTACCAGTACAAGGAGGAGAAGTACGGGGGGGCGCACCTGCCCTTCAGCGCCCTGAACCAGCGCATCTGGGATCGTCCCGCCCTGCGCGAGCAGGTGCTCGATCACATCGAAACGCTGATGGCCACCGTCTTCACCGAGGAGGCCACGACCCAGCGCATCGATGGCGAGCACGCGCTCATCCGCGACCTGCTGCCGAGGGATCCCTATGTCGTGCTCCCGGCGGCGCGGTATGCCCCTGAGTTCCTCAAGCGGTACGTCACGCGCCGGCGAGCCTTCATCCAGCAGCAGCTCCCCCTGGAGCGTCACCGAGGCGAGGGCGGAGTGGTCATCAACGGCTTTGGCATCCTTCCGGGCTCGGCGGTCGACGCCCAGGGCCGCGCGGCGGGCTACATTGAGCTCTACAATCGCGAGGACACACCCGTGACGGTGGGGGGGATGACCTTCACCGATGACCTGAGCCGCCAGTTCAAGCACCGGCTGCCCAAGAGCCTGGTGGTGCCAGCGCATGGGACGCTGCGCCTGGTGGCGGACGGCAACGCCAAGGCGGGACCGGAGCATCTGCCCTTCAAGCTCCCCACCCAAGGAGGGGAGCTGGGGCTCTTCGACGGTCAGCGGATGACAGGAGTGGTGGACCTCACCTTCCATGCGCCGCTGGCACCGGGCCAAGCCTATGGGCGCCTGCCGGATGGGGCGGAGGACTGGGGCTGGCGCCAGGCACGGTGAAGTGGAGTGGGCCGCAACGCCCGGGCGCGCGACTGGGTGGCCCTCAGGGCGTGAAGATGGACGCGGTGCTCTGGTAGTCGAACACCGCGCCGAACACGAGCACCTGGCCCGACTGCAGCAGGGCGGCGGTGTTGTCCTTGGCCGTGTTCGGGGCGATGCCGACCACGGTCCAGGTGTTGGTGTACGGGTCGTACACCTCGCTCTGGGCGACGCCGCCGCCCGTGACGAGCACCTGACCCGAGTAGAGCAGCGTGGCCGTGTGGCCCAGACGCGGGTGGTTCATGGGAGCGGCGGCCGTCCACTGGTCGTTGTAGGGGTCATACAGGTCCACCGTGGGGCCGCCGACCACCAGCACCGTGCCGGAGTAGAGCCGCGTCGCGGTGACGTTGTCGCCGGTGCTGTAGCCAGAACGGGAGGTGGGAATGGAGGCCACCGCCCGCCAGCTGTTGGTGTCGGGGTTGTACACGGCCACCCGCTGGGTGTTGCCGCTCACCAGGAGCACCTCGCCCGAGTACAGCAGCACCGGGGTGGACAACCTGGTGTCGTGTCCGATGTTCCCAGCGAAGCTGAACCCGCCCGTGGCCGGATCGTACAGCTCCGCGCTCGTGGCGTTCTCATGGACGTCATAGCCATACTCGTGCCGCCGGATGACCTCGCCCCCCGTCACCAGCACCTTGCCGGACTGGAGCAGCGTGGCGCGGTGCTCCCAACGGCGCATGCTCATGTTGCCCACCCCGGACCAGGTGCCCGTGTCGGGGTCATACACCTCCGCGCTGGACACCATGCCTTGGTCGTTGTTGCCTCCGACCATCAGCACCTTGCCCGAGGCGAGCTTCACGGCGGCGCCCCGGGCGCGCATCCCGGTCGTGCCGCCCGTGGACTGCCAGGTGTTGGTGAAGGGGTCATACAGCTCCGACGTGGTGGTGAAGTAGGACGAGCCGCGCGTGTGGCCGCCCGCGAAGAGCACCAGCCCCGAGTTGAGCGCGATGGGCGGCGTCGAGGCGCGCTCCACCTGCATGGGCGCGGTCGTGCTCCAGGGGCTCGTGGTCTCGGCCTGGGACAGCGTCGCGAGCGGGGCGTGCGCGCCCATCTCCTCCCGGGCGGGGCCAGCCTCTCCACAACCCAGCAGCGAGGCGGCTCCCCACATCAGACACGACCATTGCAAGACATTCTTCATGAGGCCTCTCAAGAAATGACAATCGGGGAGAGAAAGCTTGTCATCACCGAGGGTGATGATGGCACGGGTGTAATATTCCTATGTGCACCAAAAATCAAGGACGATCCGGGAAATTCCGGTTGGCGCATCGCGTTGCCCTGGAGCGTCTGGAGTCAGCCTTCCCAGGCTCTTGGAACGGCGAAGCCTCCTCGGTATTCAATTCAGGTGCTGGACGTGGCGCGTGATGCCGGCGGACGGCGGGTGGCCCTGCTCGGCCAGGGCTACATCCCCGCGCAGGACTTCCATGTGCTCTCGCCGGGAGGGGACACGGCGCCGTGGTTCTCCCTCGACGGAGACACGGTGGACACGCCTGGTAGGCGACGGCGCCCTAGAATAATCGCGCATACGCTTCGTCCTACCCGCGTCTCACTTGCGAGGAGGTTGCCTTCATGCGCGTTCTTGGAATAAGTGCCGTTGGAATCGTCACGTTGCTCAGTTCACCCGCCTGGGCCGATCTGCCCGTTGTCCAGGAGGCGCACGCGGTCTGGGAAGGCTGTGACTACGCCATCCGGGTGGAGCAGGATGTCGACCCGATTCCCTATCCCCGGCCGCTCTACCGGGTTTCCGTGCGCAGCTCGGTTGTCTCGGCCGACACGTGCACGCTGGAGCCCCGGACCGTCGTACTGGGGACGTCGCTGCTCGAGCCACACATCGCGATCGCGGCCAATGAGCAGGGGCTCGTGGCGGCTTTCTCCGGAGGCGAGTACGTCCGGGCAATCGGCCCCTACGCCGCGACCTATGTACGTCGGCTGGAGCCGAGCACCTTGGCGACCCTGCGGCAGGAGATGATCTCGGCGGGGTGGACCTCGGCGCCGGGAACGGCGGGAGGGCCCGGGACGGCGGACGTGGTGCGCCTGGCGATCTACCCCACCCACCTCGAACTCAAGGGCATACGGAGTGGCAACCTGGTGACGGCGTACCCGAGCGGTGACTCCCGCTTCGAGGAGGGCACGGGCTTCGCGGCCTTCTACTCCAACTTCTTCGGGGTGAACCAGAAGCCGCCCATCCTGTTCGTCTATTGAAACAGGCGGCGCGCCGCGCTCGCATCCCTTCCGGGCCTCACGAGGGCCGCTGACGGGGCCGCCCGAGCAGTGCTTTGGGCCGGTGCGCAAGCCGCGCGGCCCCTTGGTTGTCTGGTTTTCGCTACCACTTGGTATCGAGCCCTGACGCGCCCTAACCTGCCCGCAAGGGGTAACAGGGGGGGTTGGGAATATGGCCGGATGGGTGTCCAAACCGGTGATGACCCGCCCTCACGCCATCCGAGGGAGTAGACTCGGCTCAGAGCGGCGGGCAACCCCTATTCCAATTGCCTGTCCCAGGCAGCCAACTGCATGGTCACCGTGTATTTGTAGGCGCTGGAGACATCCTCGAAGTCTTTCGGGGAAAGCGTGTTGAGGCATTCACGCAGGAAGCCCGGGTCGCAGAGCACCTCGCGGTGTTTGAATTCAGTATCAACCTCGACCAGGGCGGGAATCACCCGGAGCAAGGCTTCCATGCAATCATCGCGGGTCGCGCGAGACATGCGCTCCACCGTCAACGCCAGGTGCTCGCGCACCGATGTGGGGCCCCCGGGACACCACGCATCCAACGTCTCGCTGTAGATGTACTTGATGAGTTCATCGAGCGTGTGGTGGGTGTCGGGCACCCTGTACGTGTAACGCGGGCCCTGGAGCACGTCCCAGAAGCGCAGCAGCGCGGCGAGCCGCCTGGCCATGCGCTTGGCGCTCCGCGGTGGAAGAGGTGACACGGCATGGTCGAGCGCCCCCCATGGGGTGCTCAGGCAGAAAGACTCGAAGGCCTCCTCCATGCGCTGGCGCTCCTCTTTCGGGACGCCGTCATTCAAGCTCATGAAGACGCTGAGGAGCATGTAAATCCGCCAGCGCGGACGGGGAATGAGGTTGGAGTCGGCTACGGAGTCCATGATCAGCACCTCGCCGGGCAGTACCTGGAGCATCCGCTGGGGCTGGGTGAAGCCACCCGTCTTGCGGTATTCGCGGGCCCACCCCTGACCCGTGGCTCTCACCTTTCGGCGGATGGCGCTGGTGAGGTCGTGGAGCATCGCTGGAAACTCGAGCACAGGGGACTGTGGCACGGTCATGGCGCTGGCCCTACCACAGCGGTCATGTGCATCTCAAGCGTCCGACATTGCGCCCGCTCCAAGGTAGGCAGATGCCTTCGGTTCGCTCAGTGGCAGTCCACGGGTAGGTAGACCTGGCCCTGAAAGCCGCTGGGCCAGTCGCCTCTTTCGTAGGCTGCCCGGATCGCCTGCTCGGCCATCTCGCCGCGCTGCTCTACCTCTTCCCTGGGCAATTCTTCCTCCTTTTGGGCCGCGCGCTGCTTCCAGGATGCATTGGGGCTCTTGCTCCGATAGCTCCAGCGGTAGAGCGTTACTCCGGGCTCTGGCGTGCGCCAGGACAACTGCCAGAGCGCTCCCCCGCTCTCGAAGTCGAGGAAGAGCGAACCCTCGAAGCCGGTGCCTCCCTTGAGCTTCTTGTCGGGCTCAACGACCGTATTGAGCGCCGTCAAGTAGCGCCCGGCCTGCTCTCGACCCTGCCTGCGCCCCTCTACGTTGTCTGGTTTTATCTCGAAGAGCACGAGCGCACGGGTATCGGTGATATCCGGGCGCAGGCGTCTGACGAACTCCGAGAGACGCTCGGGGTCGCCCAGCCCCGACCTCTTCACGATGTCGTAGAGATTGACGGTGTCTAGGAAGACGACACTGGTGGGGTGCCGCACGCTGTACTGCCTGCCAATGGCTTCATGCGCGGCCCGGCCAAGAAAAGCGCTCCAGGGTTCGTTGGAGTCTGGCTTGCGGCCCGGGATCTTGGAGGAGGGAGGCTCTATCGGTTCGGCTCAACGCGATAGATGGCTTCTGAGGAGGTGGCGGGAATCGAAGCCGCCGCCTCCCAGCGGCTACGCCGCCTGCTGGGTCTGGACCTCGGCCTGGTCTTCTCTGCCCCCATCCAGGGGATCCCACCCTCAACCCTACACGCTGGCGCGGCCGCGAGCACTCACAACGGACGAGGCGCCCTCCTGGCTTCCTGGATAGAGCACCTGTCTGCCGTGCAGCTGCGCGAAGGGCGTGAGCGTGTGGGGCGTGGCGCGGGTGCGGCTGCTGATGTGCAGCACCTCCACGCCCCGGGCATACAGCGCGTCCGCCACGAGCGAGCGGTGGCACCGCCAGCGCACGGCCTCGGCGCACATGAGCGCCAGGGGTCCGTCCGGAGTGAGCTCCCGCAGCTCCTCGAGTCCGCGCGCGAACTCGTCCGTCCGCATGTAGTCCGCGTAGCCTCGAAAGCTGGCATTGCGCCAGGCGCTGTTCGGCGAGTCCTTGCGCGCACGCCGCAGTCCGCCGAGCCGCGGGAGGTGCACGTATCGGATGTCCGCCTCGGCGAGCGTCCGGGGAAGCGTGTCCTGATTGAATTGGGGATTGGTGCGAGAGCGCGGCACCGTGCGAATGTCCACGAGCGTCCGGATGCCGTACGTCTGGAGCAAATCCACCAGTTGCTCCCCCGAGCGCGTGGAATGGCCCACCGTGTAGATGCGCGCCCTGGCCCAACCCGGCGCTCTCCTCCTTGGCCGCTCGGTGCTCATCGCTGATGCCTCCTGGGACAAGGTATGCATGGTGCTGGTACGCCTGCCGCTGGTTCGCGGGGGTCAAGCGAACCAGTCGGCAACCGTGGATCCGCTTCCTCTGACCGCGGTTGACCCGGGAAAAATCCTGATTGCTTCTATTCAAGGGAGACCAGTAAAACGCCCAAAACCAATATTCCTGGAGAACCTCCTTGCCCCCCATATCCGCTCCCGTCCGCAAGCTCACCGTCGGCTTCGCCTTCCTCTCCTCTCTGATGGCGTGCTCCGGACAGACGACGGACGCCCGCACCGAGGACACGCAGGGCACCCGGGAGACGGCGGCGCTCGCCGCGAGCCAGCTCTCGGTGAACCTGCGCGCCTGGTCGGGCCACTACCTCGTGGCCGACAAGGGCGGCGGCGCGGCGCTCCAGGCCTACAGCACCTGGGCCAAGGAGTGGGAGACCTTCACCCTCACGGACCTCAATGGCGGCACGCTCCAGAGCGGAGACGTGGTGACGCTGCGGGGCATCGGCGGCCAGTGGGTCTCGGCCGACAAGGGCGGTGGCGGCGCCATCTCCGTCAACGCGCCGCACGCCCTGGGCTGGGAGGAGTTCCGCATCGTCAAGGTGGGCGGCACGGGCACCATCGCCTCGGGGGACAAGATCGCCCTGCAGACCACCCTCGGCGGCCAGTTCCTGAGCGCCATCGACTCGGGCGGCGGTGATGTGCTGGCCACCGGCGTGTCGGCGCGCGAGTGGGAGACCCTGACGCTCTACACGCTCGGCTCGGCGCCGGTCACCACGCCCAAGCAGCGGGTGCTCGACTACATCAAGAGCATCTCCGGCTCGAAGACGATCGCCGGCCAGCACAACCGCGAGCCCAACTGGGAGCCCGCCAAGTGGACCAACGCCATCAACGGCACCACGGGCCGCTGGCCGGGCCTGTGGAGCGGTGACTTCCTCTACCAGCAGGAGAACATCGACAGCCGCTGGACGATGATCAACGAGGCGAAGAAGCAGTTCGCCGCGGGCGCGGTCGTGCAGCTCATGTGGCACTCCTGCCCTCCCACCCAGGGCGAGGCGTGTGCCTGGCAGGGCGGCGTCATCAGCAAGCTGAGCGACAGCCAGTGGAACGAGCTGCTCACGGATGGCTCGAACCTCAACCGCATCTGGAAGACGCGCGTCGACCGGCTCGTGCCCTACCTGCAGGACCTGAAGAACAACGGCGTGGCGGCCCTCTTCCGCCCGTACCATGAGATGAACCAGGGCGTCTTCTGGTGGGGCGGCCGCACCGGTCCGCAGGGCACGCGCCGCCTGTATCAGATGACGCACGACTACCTGACCAAGACCAAGGGCATCGACAACCTCATCTGGGTCTGGGACGTGCAGGACCTGAGCTGGAACTTCAGCGACTACAACCCCGGGGACGCGTACTGGGACATCGCCGCGCTCGACTTCTACAACGGCGATGGCTTCACCAAGGCCAAGTACGACGCCATGCTCGCGGTGGCGGGCGGCAAGCCCATCGCCATTGGCGAGTGCGATCGCCTGCCCAGCGCGACGGAGCTGCGCAACCAGCCGCGCTGGGTCTTCTTCATGGGCTGGTCCGAGCTCGTCTACGACCGCAACTCGGCCACGGAGCTCAAGAACATCTACGCCGCCGACAACGTCCTGACGCGCGACGAGCTACCGGGCTGGCAATAGGACGCGAGCGCGCCCAGTGCGCCCGCCAGGGGAAAGAGGTGCCGTCAGGTCGCCTTGACCCTGGCGCTGTTGAACATCCAGCTGATGCCGAACTCGTCGCAAACCACGCCGAACAGGCCACCCCAGGGGGCGTCGATGAGCGGCTGGATGAGCTTGCCGTTCGTCGCCAGCGCGTCGAAACAGCGCCTTGCCTGCTCGGGATCGTCGAGGTCGAGGGCGACGCTCACGCTCCCGGTCTGCGGCGGCGCCCCATCATTGGGGCCATCGCTCATCATCAGCAGCGCGTCACCCACGCGCAGCGCCGCGTGCATGACCCGGCTCTTCATCGCCGCGGGGCAACTCTGGTCGACGTCTCCAAACCGCTGCATCGTCTCGATTTTCGCATCGAGGGCGCGCTGGTAGAGGGCAATGGCCTGCTCGACCCTGCCGTTGAGGATGAAGTACGGGGTCGCTGCCTTGATCGTCATGCCGGATCCTTTCGATGGAGAGAACGACTCTCCAGGGGAGTTTCAGCCCATGGACAGCGGGCCCCGCTCAAAATCATCGATCATCCTGTCGATTCCGCGAGAAAGAGGATGACGCAGCGCATCAACCCCGGCTCAGTCCGCCTGATCTCCCGGGCCGCCGGGGACGAAAATGAGCGCGGGCGCCTTGTTCTCCGCCGTGGCTCCGTCCAGGTAGAAGGCCATCCGCTTCCCGCTCCGGGCGCACGGCCCTGATGGTCCATGCGCACCAACCCAGAAAGGTAGTGGAGCGCTGAGCGGATGCGACAGGCACTCATGGCAAGCCGCGCCCCGCCACACGAATGGGAAGTGTGTCGACCCTTCCCAGGGCGTTCGGTCAGGGAAGAGCGCAGATGAAATTCGCCGCGCCGTTGCAGGCGCTGTCGTTCCAGGCGCCGCCCGACCCATACATCTGCGTGCAGTCTTCATCCCCCCCATAGTTGTTCGGTTCGCCCGACGCCCAGGCGGTGTAATGACGGGGCGAGCCATCGGTCCAGGTGTAGTCGCCCTCCTGGACCCGGTCGTTCAGCCCCAGCCACCAGGAGCCCGTGGAGAGGGCTCGGGCCCCGGCCAGCACGGCGTCCTGGGTCGCCTGGTCGTGGATGGAGACCAGATGTCCTCCCTGGGTCACGCAGTCCGCCTCGGCGTCCGCGAAGCTCAGGGCCTGGGCGCAGAAGGCCAGCTTGCCCCCCTTGGGCGCGGGCCGCACCGTGCAGCGAGGGCACTGCGCTGGGTCCACGCACCCGACACGCGATTGGAGGTCGGCCGGCCGGTTGTTCAGGAAGTCGAGGGTCTCGGACATCTTGGTGTAGACGGTCCCCACGCTCACCTCCTTGCGCGGGTCCATGTACACCGCGGGCCAGAGCAGTGAGCCGAGGCCCAAGGCCTGCTCCTGCAAATCGAGGCCGAAGGCACTGTCGAGCACCTGTGTGTAGGCCCGCGCCAGCTTCACCTTGCAGGGCTGTGACGCGACGCACTTCTGTTGCAGCCGCCCCTGGGCCGCCCAGGGGTCCGTGTATTGAACGAAGGTCTGGTCGATGCCCCAGGGCAGGAAGACCCAACGTCCGTCCGATGGGCGGCGGTAGAGGTAGTAGTTGTTCTTGCCAGCGGCGTAGCCGTCCCAATGGCCGAGGAACAGCTCGGTGGCCGCGAAGCGCAGATACAGGTCCATGTCGATGACCTTGTCCGCGTCCTCCAGGAACGTGGCCGGGTTGTTCATCTGATCGAGCGCCCGCGCGAGCTGGGTCAGGTCCGCGAACCCGACGTCTTCGCCCTTGTCCTGATCGAAGGTGCTCTCCTGGCCGACGGAGAGGTCGCTGCCGTATTGGCCCTCGTACAGGTTGCCGTCATCGCTGCCAAACCAGTGCTTGAGGAAGACGGGGTTGTCGGTCGCCTCGATGGTGGCGTAGAGGCCATACAACGCACCGTTCACGTGCACCGTGGCGTAGGCCGAGCGGGGGGCGGGAACCTCCATCTCGCGAAACAACATGTAGCCGAGCCGCTCGTGGATCATGCTCGGGTCCTGCACCATGTTGTTGAGGGCGAGCTTCTTGAGGCCCAACAGCGTCTGCTTGTCCTGGAATTTGTCGAACTTGAGCAGGAAGCCCGCCTTCTGGCTGAGCTTGCGCGAGGAGCCAATCCGTCCCTTGAGGCGCACGCCGATCCGCTCGAACTCGAGGGTCTGGCCGTCGAGTTCGAAGCGCAGATCGCCCTCCACGTAAGAGTCTGGCTTGGCATTGAGGGAGTCGATCGCCTCCTGCTCGAGGGTGAGCTCGAAGCGGGGAATGCTCGTGCCGGCGAACAGGGCCTCGGAGGGACGCACCTGAGGGCCAGCGTCAGGGACTCCCGCGTCTACCGCGTCCGGTTCCCCCGCGTCACCAGGTCCACCCGCGTCGCCCGGGAATTCAGCGCCCGCGTCGTGGAACTCGGATGGCGCATCCTTTCCCAACTCGTCGCCACCACAGGCGGGGGCAAGCAAGGAGCAGGTAAGCAACAGCGGCAGCAGGACCAGGGGTTGGCGCGAGGAAGTCACGGACGGGTTTTATCCGATTTATTGGGGAAATCCCGTCTTTCCAATTTCGCCCCGATGTGAAAAGATGATGGATTGGAATGACTTTTCTCATGATTCGAGCCTTCCCCCTGTTGATTGCGCTTCTGCTGTCCGTCCCGGCTTTCGCCCAGTCACCCAGACTCGGGACACAAGCCCCCAGCAACCGCCTGATCCTTCACAACGTGGCCATACTGCGCCTCAACCCCCTGGGGTTGGAGAACCAGACGCGCTTCGGCTACCAGTCGGTGCTCTACCGCAATGACTCGGCGCTCTTCCGAGACAACTACCTCTACCTGGGCGCCAGTTCGAAGCTCAACCCCGCTGGAATCAAGATAGGACCCATGGTGGAGCTCCAGCCCCTCTCCGTGTTCACCCTGCGGCTGCTGGGCGAGTACGTGGGCTTCTTCTCCACCTTCAATGCCATGCAGTCGTTCTCATCGCCCAATCAGGAGTATTCGGACGCGTTGCTGGCCGCGCGGGGAGCCTCGGGGGAGAACTATGCCGCTTCGGGACTGCACTTCATGATCGAGCCGCTGCTCCAGATGAAGGTGGGGCCCCTCCTGTTGCGCAACCGCTTCTCGCTCGAATACTGGAGCATGGCTCTGCGGGGAACGGACCGTGTCTGGTATGACCCCACGCCGGACACGCTGCTGCCCGGCAGGGGCTTCACGCTCGGCAATGAAGCAGACATCCTCTTCGCGGGGCGCCCGTCCCTGCTGCTGGGGGCTCGCTACAACCTGCTCAAGCCGCTCTACCGTGCCCGTGACTTCGCCGCGGGCGAGGTCGAGTCCAGGAACAACGGTTACCAACGGCTGGGCCTCCTGGCGGCATACATCTTCTGGGAGGAGCCCTACACGGCCTTCAACAGGCCCACCCTCCTCCTCAACGTCGCGTGGTACCTCCAACACCGCTACCGCGCGGGCGCGGAGGTGAGCCGGTCCGTTCCCTACGTGGCGCTCGCCTTCTCCTTCCAATCGGACTTGTTGGACGGGGCCGCGCGTAACTGAGCCGCGACACCGCCCTCCCCCAGAGGGTCAAACAGTGACGTCTCAGGGCTTGCCGAGGTGCCGCTCCAGCACTTGCGCCTGCGACAGCGGAATCAGCGAGGGCTCGATCTGGTAGACGTTGTTGATGTTCGGCTTGGTCGCGCCCTCCCACGTGCCCGTCGTCCACATCGTCGCGCCCATGCCCACCTCGTCGAGGAAGGACAGGAGCAGCTCGCCGTCCGCGTTCCAGGCCGCGGTTTCATCCGGGCGCCTGACGGAGTTGGGCCAGCCGAACTCGCCGAGGAAGCCGCGGGTGCCCTGAGCCGTGACCCAGTCGCTGAAGACCTTCACCCGGGCGACACCGCGCGCGCCCACGGACGCGTAGCCGTCACGCTGGGCCGCGGCGAGCTCGTTCGCGTGGGTGCTCTCGTACTTCCCGCTCCGGTCGAAGTAGAAGTGAGCGTGATACATGATGTTGTTCTTGGGGTCGTTCACCCACTTGACCGGGTGGTTCTTCGGCCACTGATCCGTCGAGGCGTAGTCATAGCCTTCCACCATGATGATCTTGTCCTCGCCGAGCGCCCGGAGGGCATCCACCGCCGCCTGGGAATAGGACTCCCAGACCTGCGGCGGCGGCTGCTCGCCCGACTGGGTCCCCTGGGCCACGTTGTCGACGTAGAAGACGAACGGGGCGCTGCCGTCGCTCGAGTCGACGATGAACTCGATGGTGAAGGAGCGGTTGTTGGTCCACGCGGCCGCCGGGGGCTTGAAGTACACCCGGACTTCCTCGCCCTTGTTCACCGCGAAGGGCTCGCCGAAGTGGCTCACATAGGAGCTGTCCATCAACACCAGCCGGGCCCGGACGCTGCCGGGGGTGGTGGTGGGCACGAAGACCTTCGCCTGGAAGGTCGGACCATTGGCGAGACCCGCGCGCTTGATGTCCGCCTTGAGCCCCGCGCCCAGCACCTTGCCGCTCCCGGCGCTGGCGGTGGCGGTGATTCGCAGCGAGCCCTGGTTGTCGCGCACCACCCGGGCCACGGAGGTGTCCCGGGTGTCCCGAGGCAGCCAGCCCTCGGTGTTGGACTCGAAGTTCGCGAACGTGACGGGGTTCGAGTAGGTGCCCTCGAAGTACGGCAGATCATGCGGCTCGTTCATGATGTCGTAGGCATAGAGGGCGGCATACGCCTCCGGGTTGCTCCGGATGGCGGTGGCGATCCGCCGCCACGCGTCCGCGTACTGCGCCTTCGTCGGGGCGCCCGCGCTTCCGAAGGGCCGCGTCACGCCGCCAGACGTGTAGCGCGCGGAATTGTGCATGTCGACGATGACGCCCAGCCCCGCGGTGTGGGCGTACTCGAGCGTGTCCAGCAGGTAGTTCAGGTAGGTCGTGTTCAGGGCACCATTGAGCACTGGCTGGACGCGCTCCCAGAGGAAGGGAATGCGCACGACGTCCAGACCACGGGACTTCAGCCGCTGCATACCGGCCAATGTCGGCTTGGGGTAATTGGTGCCCATGACGCCTGGCAGCGCCCCAGCCGCGTTGCCCAGATCCATGATGTTGATGCCCCGCACGTAGCTCTGGGCAGGCGCGGCGTCCGCGTGGAACGTGAACATGTTGTCGATCCGCGCCACGTTCATGTAGACCGCCGAGCCGGAGGCGTCGGTCGCCTGGGTGGTCCAGACGTATTCCCCCGTCGTCAGGTTGGCGGGAATCGTGAAGCTCGGCTGGTAGCGCCGCTTCTCTCCGGCGGCGAAGCCCTGGCCCGTCACTGTCTGGGTATAGACGGCGGTGGTGGAGATGGCGCCGCCCGGCGTATAGGGCCGCACCTGGAACGTGAACGTGACGTTCGACACGGCTTCTGGAGACTGCGGGACGATGGTGAAGCCGACCGTCTGGCCCGCGACCGCTGTCCGAGGGGACGTATACGCGCCCGTGTTCACGAACGTGAGCGCGCTCGCGCTGAACGGAAGGCCGACCAGCAACAGCGCGGCGGCCATCCAGAAATGTCTTCTTGTTTCACGACAAATATTTCCCATGATTCTCTGCTTTTACAGCTTCCACGGACTTCGCACCAGCCCCTTCTGGCAACAGAGTGTTCCGCGGGAGGAAGAATTCACGGGCACGTCTCTGTCATGCACTTGCAAATCTTCGTGGTGTGCACGTCGCTGATGGCCGCGCAGGAGGGCGCCGTCGCGGGACAATCCGCGTTCGTGACGCAGAGTATCGCGCACCTCCCTTCATCTGGATGACAGATCTCGGACTCAAGGCAATCCTTGTCACGGGAGCAGCTCAGGTCGCCGGTTGGCCTGCAACCCGTCACCACCAGGCTCAACCCCATCAGCGTGCTCCACATGCCTACCCTCTTCCGCATTCTCGACGTCCTCTCTCTGGCGCCCACCCCAGCGCCCCGGCCGCCCACACGCGGCACGAGGCACTGGGACCGCGGCGGCCGCTACTTCGTGCCGGCCGTCGCTCCGGTATAGACGCGGATCCCGTCCTTCCAGGTCTCCACGACAGGAATATCGCGCATCTTCAGGTAGCAGTCGCCCAGGGTGAGCGGATCCTGGGCGAGGATGACGAAGTCCGCGAAATGACCCGTGTCCAAGGAGCCGACCCACTTGTCGGCGTAGCACTGCCAGGCCGCGTCGTAGGTGACGGCCCGCAGGGCCTGCTCCTTCGTGATGCACTCGTAGGGATTCAGCGCGGGAGGCTTGCCCCCCTCGGTGGGAGGAGCGGCCTCCATGATCCGGGTGATGGACTGCTCCATCATGCGCAGGGGCCCCAGTGGGCTCACCTCGCAATCGCTGTGGAGGGAGATCCGCAGTCCGGCGTCGAGCGCGGAACGGCAGAGATCCAGGTGCTGCTCCGCCTTGTCCTTGAAGATGACCTGACGGAAGGCATGGCCCCAGTAACCCACATGCCCGATGAGGAAGCTGGGAGAGATGCCCTTGTCCCGCATGGTCGTGATCTGCTCCGGGACGAGCAGGGAGCAGTGCTCGATCCGATGGCGGCGGGCTCCTGCCTGCTGCTTGGAGATGGCCTCGTCGTACACCTGCAGGGTGAACCGCACGGCCTGATCACCATTGGCGTGGATCATCAGCGGCCACCCCTTGCCCATGGCGGCCTTGATCAAGCTCCGATAGGCATCCGGCACCTCCGTGGGTTGGTCCTGGTTGGGATCCGTGAAGTTGAAGAGGCCATGATTGTTGGCGGGACGACAGGCGTAGGGGTCGACCTGGTAGCCCGTCAGGCCCTGCGCATTCATGGCGGCCTCGACATCCGAGAGGCGTCCAACAGCGATCACCTTGCCCTGATGGATACCGATGGCATCCACGGGCTTGCTCGAGCCATTGATGAGGGGGCGGATGGTGCCACCCGTGATGATCTGGGAGACCGGTGTGGAGGCAGCGTCCCGCTCCCGGCGTTGGAACAAGGCACTCAACAACTCGGGCTTGAACAGTTTCTTCTCGAGGACCGACACCACGGGATTGCTGCAGGAGCAGTGGGCGCAACCCGAGCCTGAAGGGTGGGAATGGGTCATGAAGTGGTGGCCCAGGCCGGATTCCGTGCCCCTGGACCCCCCGAGTCGGAGTCATGGCAAAACAGATGCCAGGGCGGAGCCAAGGGCGCCACGAGGGAGCGCTCCACGCAGAGGGGCGGAGTTGATGTGTCGGAAGTCGACGTTACGTGTCAGCCGACACGTCAGCGAGGCGCGCCCCCCTGTTGAACGCGGGGGCGTTCGCATGGAGCAGCAACCGCTCTCCACGCCCATCGCGAGGTGACTACCTTGAGGATATGAGCTTCTCGACAAGGGCGATCCAGGGGCCAGTGGGACGGCTGGCTGTCAGCACGGCGGGCCAGGGCGGACTTCCCGTTCTCTTCGTACATGGCCATGGCGGCGACCGGACACAGTGGGCGGCCCAGCAGGCGTTCCTGGTGCAGCGCAGCGTGTCCTTCGATCTGCGGGGAATGGGTGAGTCGGACCCCGACCCCGCGGGCCGCTACCACGTCCGGGACTTCGCGGAGGACGTGGGCGCGGTGGCGGACACGCTGCACCTGGAGCGCTTCGTGTTGGTGGGGCACGGCTTCGGCTGCGGGGTGGCGAGCGAGTACGCGGCGCTCCATCCCGAGCGAGTGGCGGGGCTGGTTCTCGGGGATCCGGAGGGCAGCGTGAAGAAGCCCCTCTCCGAGGGGTTCGACCCACCGGTTCAGAGGTTGGTGATGGACGCCCCCGAGTCCTTCAACGCCGCATTGGACGCGTTCCTCGCCGATGTGGAGGCCCACCTGGTCCTGGAGGATGCGAGGCTCCCCGGCCCCACGGACGCGAGCGGAGCCCTGACGATGTGAGCCGAGGCCTCAAGCGTTTCCGAAGGCGTGGGTCAGTCGGGCAATCGCCGCGGGAAGCGCGCGAATCATCAGCCGCCGGCCGTTCTCATCGAAGGCCTCGGAGAGGACCCGGGCATTCTCGTACACCTCGTTGATGCGCCCCTGGCGGGCATAGGGAATCACCAGCTCCGCCTCGACCATGGAACGCTCGAAGAACTCCACCACGCTCTGGCGGAGCGCGGCGACATCGTCCGGCGAATGCGCCGAGAGGACCCGCGCCTCGGGGTGCCGCTGGAGCAGGGCTTCGCGTTGCTCGGCGGAAAGCCGGTCCGCCTTGTTGAACAACAACCGGCTCGGCACACCCTGCGCTCCAATCTCGCGAAGGACCCCTCGGGAGACCTCGAGTTGGGTCTCCCAGGTGGGGTCGGAGGCATCCACCACGTAGAGCAGCAACGAGGCCTCTAGCGCCTCATCCAGCGTCGAGCGGAAGGAGGCCACGAGGTCGTGCGGCAGCTTCTGGATGAAGCCCACGGTGTCCGAGACCAGTACCCGGGGCCGGGTCTCCGGTTGCAGCGCCCGCACCGTGGTGTCCAGCGTGGCGAAGAGCTGATCGGCCACCAGCACCTCGCTCCCCGTCAGGGCACGCATCAGCGAGGACTTGCCCGCGTTGGTGTAGCCCACCAGCGCCACCCGCAACTGGTCCCTCCGGGCGTAGCGCCGCTGCGCCTGGTCCTGCTGGATGACCGCGAGCCCCTCGCGTAGCTCGGCGAGCCGGTCGCGAATCTTGCGGCGATCGAGTTCCAACGCCGAGTCTCCCGAGCCCCGGCCTTGTTGCCGCTCGCGGCTTCCCGTGGACTCGCGCATGCGGGGGGCGAGGTAGTTGAGCCGCGCGATCTCCACCTGCATCCGCGCTTCGCGGCTGCGGGCATGGCGATGGAAGATGTCCACGATGACGCCCGTGCGGTCGAGGACCTGGGCGCCGGTGGCCCGCTCCAGGTTGCTCAACTGGCTGGGCGAGAGCTCATGGTCGACCACCACCACCGTGGGCCTCGCGACGGGCTGGGTGGCGTCCACCTCGGCTTCCGGTTCCGCCACGGAGCCTTCATCCTGGGGTACCGCGTCTTCCTCTTCGGATTCCCAGCGCTCGCGAGCCTTCGACTTGCGTACCTGCGCGCCAGAGGGAACGAAGCCCCGGCCCCCCGTGAGCTGGGCCAGTTCCTTGAGCTTTCCGGTGCCGAGGACCGTCCCCGCCGCGACGCCTTCGCGGCGCTGGGTCACGGTCGCGACGACCTCGTAGCCGAGGGTATGCACCAGCCTCCCGAGTTCGGCGAGGTCGGCGGCGTGTTCGGTGTCGGAGACGCCAGGGAGTTGGACGCCCACCAACACGGCGAAAGGGCGTGGATCGGAAGAGGATGGTGACATGACGGAAGAACTCCAGCACGAATGACCCGCGCTGGAGCTCTTTTCCTTCATCAGGGGAGGCTTGGTTACTCGGTCAGGGGCAGGCCGCAGTAGCCCGGCGCCGGAGTGCTGTGCCAGGCGCAGACGGTCTTCGGACAGTACTGCTGGGTCTTGTAGCTCCTGCACCAGGACTCGGGAGCGCCCTGCACCTCCACCGGCTGCTCCTCGACCACCTCGGGGCCACAGCCACTCAACAGCCCCAGCGTCCCCACCAGCGCGAGCCAACGCATGTGTCACTCCTTCGAAAGGGTTGAATTCCTCGATTATCAGAAAAACAGATAGGCGACGAGCAGGCCACACTCACGGCGCATTCGGCCCCACATCAGCGGGAGACAACGGCCGCTGCACGGAAGCCATGGTGGCGTATTCATCCGCGCCCACGTCCAGGGTGGAGCGGAGGTCCCCATCCATGTCCTCCAGGACATAGCCATACGTTCCCACGGCGGCGTTGATGGCGGGGCTGGTGGAAGACAGCTTCTGCAACCCATCGACCGAGGTCAGCAGCGGATTCACGTTGCGCACCTCACCAGACGCGCGCGACGTGTTGCTCAACGTCGCGCCGTACCCGATGTTGCCCTGGAACAGGGTGTTGCTCGTCTTCTTCTCGAGGAAGAGCGTGCCCGTCGTGTTGCGAACGAGGTTGTTGGCGACCTTCCCGTCCACCGGGGCGTGCGTGTAGCTCTTGCCGATGAGGAGCCCGCTCTTGCTGTTGACGATGGTGTTGTGGACGACCTCGGCCCGGTAGACCCGCCAGTGCTTGGACAGGACAGACGCGTCGGCGTTGCCGGAGGTGGGTCCTCCGTCGTGATCGCCCCCATCGATGAGCAAGGCGTCATCGGTCAGCTTGTCCAGGTAGTTGTTGTAGACCTTGTGATCGGTTCCGTAGAGCCGGATGCCACCCACGCCGGCCTTGGTTCCATCCCCCAGGATGAAGTTGCCGTAGATGCTGTTGTTGTTGCCGTGACGCGCGGTGAGTTGGCCCTGTGAGGTGCGGATGGTGTTGTAGCGGATCGCGTTGCCACCGCTCTTGATGGAGATGAACTCCGGATCCCCGTCGCAGTTCTCGAACAGGTTGTACTGCACGGTCGCGTAGGCGTTGAAGAGGGACACGCTGGACAGCCCGAGCCGGATCGTCTCCAGCCCGTTGGACAGACGCGGTCCCACGTCGTGGAAGTGGTTGTATTCGATGACGTCGTACTGGGTCATCTGAGTGGAGTAGTCGCCATCCATCGCGATGACCGGGCCGGGATCGCTCTTGTGGCCGAAATCATTGTGGTCGATCTGGTGATGGTGGCTTCCACCTCCCTTGATGTTCAGCCATTTGACCTCGGTCCCATCCTCCGTGAGCGCGAAGGTGTTCCGGGTGAGCCGGACATGGTGGGACTTGTCGATCACGACGGCGCTGTTGCCGGTGTTCGTGAACTTCAGCCCCTCGATGACGACGTAGGCGGCGCCAGACACCTGGAGGAAGGCTCCTCCGGAGATGAGGGCCTTGCCCCGGTTCGCCGCCCGGAGGGTGATGGGGCTGGAGGCGGTGCCACTCTTGTTGAGGCTGAAGGCGCCGCTCTTCGTATAGGTGCCGTTCGCCAGGACGATGGTGGTGCCCGCGGTCGCGTTGGCGAGGGCCGTCGTGAGCTGAGCGGCCGTGGAGACGTTCACCACGGGGCCCGTGGATGTTTCGGCGGCGCTCCCATGGATCTCCACCTCCAGATAGCTGTTCCAGGTGTTGGACGTGTTGCCGTACCCCACGAACCGCACGTAACGCGCGGCAGTGACATCGGTGAAGTCGAAGCTCTGGAGGCCATCCGCCAGGCCGCTCTTCACTCCCGTGCGCACCGGGACGAACGTGGCGCCATCCGAGGAAGTCTGGATATCGAAGGTGAAGGTCCGGGACGCGCCTTCATGAAAGGCGATCTTCACGAAGGCCACCTTCTTGAGGGCACCCAGATTGAATTGGATCCACTGCCCATCCCCCTTCGCGGACCAGCGGGTGCTCACATCCCCGTCCACCGTGTGGGCGGGAATGTTTCCGTCATCCGAGCTCGCGGTGACGGCGGCCGCCGAGAGGGAAAACCGCGCATCCGCCGAGACCCCCAGGGAAGGAGCCAGTGCCAGGAACAAGCAGGAACCCATCCACCACTTTCGGTGTGACACTCGCGGACCTCGCCATCAAACAGGTTTTCTCTTCAATACCTGTTTTCAGCGTTCCGAGCATCTGCCCAGTCTCTCGACCGGACCGTCACCGAGGGAGGCCTACATGCGATGGGCCGACGCGTAGCCGACGAACTGCTCTCCCGTGAGGCGCGCGCGCTCCCCGCCCTCGGCCCGGCGGATGTAATCATTGAGGACGCGGCCGCCCGTGCCCTTGTGTTGGGAGTGGCGCAGGTTCATCCGCGCCCGCGCCACGCCCTTGCCGCCCCGGTGCACGAAGACCACGGTTCCATCGCGCTCCACGGACTCGATGACGCCCACGTGCGTCACCCCATCGTTGCGCAAGCCGTCGCGGTTGCGGTCATACGTCTCGCGGAAGAAGACGATGTCGCCAGGCTGAGGTGTCTTCCGGTGCAGGGCGCCCGCACGTTGGGCACGCCGGTACATGGCACTCGCCGCGTTTTCCCCAGGACGGGTGCCGTGCGACAGCAGTTCCACACCCACGGATTGGTAGGCGAGCCGCACGAGCCCCGAACAATCATCCGGGACGCGGTGGCGCGCCAGCGATGTGCCCACGAGTCCCGCGGCACGCTGGGCCACCCGTCGGCCCCGGGAGGGGCGCACGGCCTTCTTCGCGGGCGCCTTCTTCGCCTTCACCACCGCCGGTTTCGTGGACGCGGGCGCACCCAAGGCAGGGGGAGCGAGGAACACGCCCAGCAAGCAGGCCAGCAGGAGCGGACGAAACGTCATGGTGTTCTGAACGGGCCCGCCGCCTCGGGAATTCAAGGCCGACGCGGTGCACCTGGGTGGAACTCGCCCGCCTGGGAATCAGGCAACGCGGCCCTCTCTCCGCCTCCTTCCCACCCAAGGTACTCACGATCCGCGCAACACGCGAAAAACAGGCCGTGCCGAGGTGCTACCCCACGCGCAGGATCAAGTGGCCACGCGCGTCCTGCCCCACATAGGACAGCGCGGTGAAGTCCTGGATCCAGTCCACGTCCGCGAGGTGCTCGGCCGTCTCCGTGCCCGAGATGGCGACGACACGCGCTCCGGCGGTACGTCCCGCGAGGATGCCCACCCGCGCATCCAGCCGGGTGCCCGGCGTCAGGCGCATGGCTACTTCACCTCGCCGCTGGCGGTGCCATTCTCCAAGGGACGCGGCAACAGCGGCGGCCGGTCCTTGCCTTCCTGGGTCCGCTGCAGCTCGATCTCCTGCAGGAGCAGCGCGGGCGCCACCGTGGACACGGGCACGTTGCCGCTCTCCGCGCCACAGAAGCCGTTGAAGATGCCAGGCTTGCGCCCCGTGGCCAGGATGCGGTTCACCGCCGACAACGGCGTGCCCACGATCTCCACGCCCCGCACCAGCGTCTCCTCGCCCGTCTTCACGTCCACGCGGAACACCATGCGCGGCACGCCCTTGAACGCCTGGTAGCCGTAGCTCGAGGTGTTGGTGTTGCCGCCGGTGATGTCCCGGATGAGCAATCCGTAGGGCTTGCCCTGCCGCTTCGCCTCCGCGATGAGCCGCCGCTTGAGCTCCCCGTCATCCACCTGCTTCGTCGACTCGACGATGAGGTTGGCCATGCGCGCCACGGGCTTGGCCGTGCCCTGGCTGCGGCCATGGCCATTGGACTGGAGGAAGCCCTCCACGGGCCGGCGCGACAGCAGGTAGTTCTTGAGCACGCCCTTGTCCACCAGCACCGTGCGCTGCCCCTTCACGCCCTCCTCGTCGTACTCGTAGAAGCCATTGAGCGGTTCGCCCTGGAGCGAACGAACCGTGGGGTCATCCACGATGCTCAGGAACGTGGGCAGCACGGGTTTACCCACCTGGCCCCGGAATGTCTTGCCCTCGCCCTCCCCGTCCTGACGGTCGCCCTCCAGGCGGTGGCCCACCGCCTCGTGGAAGAGCACGCCCGCGGCCTCCGGGGCCAGGATGGCCGGGCCCGTGTACGGATCGATGGCGGGCGCCTTGCGCAGCGCGAGCAGTTCCTCGATGACGCGCGTGGCGGCCACCGCCAGCGTCTTGTCGTCCGGCAGCCCCGCCTCGGTGGGCGCGTAGTAGTTGCGCGAATCGGTCAGCAACTGCCCGTCATCCGCGCGCGTCACCGCGGACACGTGCAGGCCGTACATCACCTCCTCCGACACGATGCGGCTGCCCTCCGTGGACACGAAGAGCCGCTTCACCTTGTCCGCGGTGATGCGCACCTCCGAGTCGAAGAGCTCCGGATGCGCGGTGAAGCGCGCCGACACCTCACGGGCCACGCGCGCCCAGCGGTCATGGTCGAACGGAAAGGCCAGCGGCGGCTGCACCGAGCGCACCGGCTTCTCCTGGGAGAAGGACGGCGGGCGCTTGGGATCCTCCACCGCGTAGACGTTTTCTCCCTTCTTCTTGAGCAGTTGACTGAGCGAGGCCTTGTACTTCTCGTCCGTGGCGAGCCACAGCGCGGTGCGCAGCGCCAGGGGCGAGTCATCCAGGGGGCCGTCCTTGTTGACGACGTAGCTGGAGCCCGGACCACTGCCCAGGTAGTAGGCGTATTCGTCGGGGCCCGAGTTGTCGAACTCGTACGAGCCCACGCGCGTGTCCACGTACAGCTTGCGGTGGTGGTAGGTGTCGTCCAGGAAGAGCGAGCCGTAGCGCGCGACGACGACGGACTGGTCCACGTCCTTGACCTGGTAGCTGATGAAGTACGGGGGCTCGTGGTTCTGCAACTTGAGCTGTTGGTGGTTACGTTGCAGTTCCTCCGCCATCGCGTCCAGCAGGGTCACTCGCGCATCCGGAGGGGGCGCGGCGGCGGTGAGCAGGACGGAGGTGGCGAGCAGCGGGAGGACGGAGCGGTGTCGGATTCGCACGCCCGGGACTCTATCTCAGAGACCCCCTGGGTCGTCCCGGGACGATGCTCGACTGGCGGGGAAGCGGGCCGAAACGGTAGACAGGCGCATGAAAGGAACTCATCCATGAACGACAAGGTCGTGGTCATCACGGGGGCGAGCGGTGGCATTGGCGCCGCCTTCGCGCGGCTGACGGGGAGCAAGGGAAACCGGGTGGTGCTCGCCGCGCGGCGGGAGGTGGAATTGCACCAGGTGGCGGCCCATTCAGGGCCCGAGGCCCTGGTCGTCCCCGCCGATGTCACCCGGCGCGAGGACATCCAGCGGGTCCTGGACGCGGCGCTCGACCGGTTCGGACGGGTGGACGTCTGGGTGAACAACGCCGGGCGAGGCATCAGCAAGCTCGTCTCCGAGCTCACCGACGAGGACTTCGACGAGATGATGCGCGTCAACGTCAAGTCGGCGCTCTACGGCATGCAGGCGGTGCTCCCCCACTTCCAGGAGCGCGGCCAGGGGCACCTCATCAACGTGTCGTCCATGCTGGGACGCGTGCCCTATGTGCCGTTCCGCTCCGCGTACAACGCGGCCAAACACGCGCTCAACGCCCTCACGGCCAACCTGCGCATGGAGGTGCGCGAGCGCTTCCCCCACATCCACGTGTCCACCGTGCTGCCGGGCCCCGTGGCCACCGAGTTCGGCGTGAACGCGCTCGGGGGCGGGCCCGACTCGCGCCGGATGCCCAATGCCCAGACACCCGAGGAGGTCGCCGCCGTCATCCAGGACCTCATCGAGCGGCCTCGCGGCGACGTGTACACCCGGCCCGAGTACCACGGCCAGGTGCTCGCGTATTACGGCTCCGCGGACATGGGCGCCCCCGAGAAGAGCTGAGCGCCCCGGGCCTCACACCCGCTGCGCGTAGAATTCCACGATGAAGGGCGCGTTGACGTTGACGGGAATCTCCTCCCGCTCGGCCTCGCGCACGTAGCGCACGCCCTGCCCTCCCTCCACCACCTGGAGGTAGCCCGGCACCTGGCGATCCTTCATCCGCTCGAAGCACTCCTTCACGATGAGCAGCTCCTTGTGGGTGGACGCGAAGCGCACCTCGCTGCCATTCCTCACCCGGTAGCTGGGGATGTTGACGCGCTCACCGTCCACCTGCAGGTAGCCGTGACGCACGAACTGCCGCGCCTGACGGATGCTCGTCGCCAGGCCCGCGCGCAGCACCACCACGTCCAGCCGGCGCTCGAGCAGTTGCAGCAGCACCGTGCCCGTGTTGCCGGGCGAGCGGCGTGCCTCCAGGAAGGCCTTTCGGCACTGCTTCTCCAACAACCCGTAGAAGAGCTTGAGCTTCTGCTTCTCGCGCAGCCGCTGCCCGTAGTCGCTCACCGAGGGCCGGGCCGTCGCCCCGTGCTGCCCGGGGGGATAGGGCCGGCGCAGCACCGGATCCTTGTCCGGATCCTTCGCGGTGATGTTCGACAGCGCAATCCCCAGCCGACGGCACACCCTGCCGCGAGGTCCCGTATTCCGCGCCACGTCTCGCTCCTCCCACCCGGCGTTGTCGCCAAGTTGAAATTGATAATCAGTATCAATTTCAATTACCTGAAACACCCCTCCTCCGTCAAGGGCCCGGAGGAGCACCATTCACGTGCCCGTGGACGCGGGCAGCAGTGGAGGAAGCGAGAGGTATTCCCCGGGGTCGAAGCGCTCGACGCGGCGCCGGTACGTGAAGGTGAAGCCCGGCCACAGGGCGGAGTTGCGCCCCGTGTCATCGAGGTACCAGCTCGTGCAGCCCCCCTGGTTCCACACGCTCCCGAGGGTGCGCTCATCCACGGCCGCGACGAAGGACGCCTGTGCCTCCGGGCTCGGCTCCACGGCCGCCACTCCCCCCGCGCGCATGAAGTCCAACGCGTTGAGCAGGTGCTCCACCTGCGCCTCGATCATCAGCACCACCGAGGTGTGGCCCAACGACGTGTTGGGACCCAGGAGCATGAAGAGATTGGGGAAGCCCGACACCGTCACCCCGAGGTGCGCCTTGGGGCTTCCGGCGAACACCTCGGCGAGCGAGCGCCCGTCACGTCCGCGGATGCGCCGGGAAGAGGGATGATCCGCCACGACGAAGCCAGTGCCAAGGATGATCGTGTCGACCTCGTGCTCGGACCCCGCCCGCGTGAGGATGGAGCGCGCGCGGATCTCCTGGATGGCGTCGGTGATGAGCTCCACGTTCGGCTGGGTCAGCGACGGCAGGTAGTCGTCCGACACGAGCACGCGCTTGCAGCCTATCTGGTAGTCGGGCGTCAGCCGGGCACGGAGGAGGGGATCCGGCACGCTGCGCTCCAGGTGACGGAGCGAGTGGCGCCGGACCCACCGCATGATCGACGGGTGGCGGAAGGCCAGCAACAAGGACTCATGCTTCGCGAAGAGACCGGCGCGGGCGAGCCATTGCGCCGCGGGCACCCGCTGGAAGAGGCGCCTCGCCCGCGCGGAGATGGCGCGATTGCCCCGGGGGAGGATCCACGGCGGCGTGCGCTGGAAGAGCGACAACCTCGCCACCTCCGGTTGGATCCGCGGCACGAACTGGATCGCCGAAGCACCCGTCCCCACCACCGCCACCCTCCGGCCCGCGAGGGCGTGGGAATGGTCCCAGCGCGCCGAGTGCATGACCTTGCCCTCGAAGGTGTCGAGCCCGGGCAATGGAGGAACCGACGGCTCGCTCAGCCCCCCCATGGCCGAGACGAGGACATCCGCGGTGAAGGCCCCCTTCGACGTCTTCAGCTGCCAGCGCCGCCGCGCGTCGTTCCACTCGGCCTCGAGTAATTCATGCCCGAAGCGCAGGTGGGGCGTGAGGCCGAAGCGCGAGGCACAGTCGCGCAGGTACTCCCAGATCTCCGCCTGAGGGGAGTAATCGTGCGTCCACCGGGGATTCGGGGCGAACGAGAACGAGAAGAGGTGCGATTGCACATCGCACGCGCAGCCTGGATAGGAGTTGTCGCGCCAGACCCCCCCGACCGAGTCCGCGCGCTCCAGGATGAGGAAGTCGTCCACCCCCCGCTGTTTGAGCCGGATGGCGGCGCCCAGTCCTCCGAACCCGCTCCCAACGATGACGACATGAACATGACGCGGCTCCGACACGGGCGACTCCGAGGCTCGGCGGATGCGGCCCATCCGCTCCAGAGCGGTCTATAAGTCGACTCCGGGGGGCATCAAGGTGAAGCCACGAAAAGAAGAAGCCCCGCCATGACGCCTCCTTGAGGAGTCACGACGGGGCCGCTCGCGCGCCCGGACGGCCGTCAGGCCGACCGGGTCTCACGCGGGGTGCATCAGGCCTTGGTGATCTTCTCCCGGCCGGGGCCCACGTTCTTGCAGGCGTTGCGCGTGTCGACGACGACGTGGGAGTGCTTGACCACGTCGCTGTAGTCGATGTTGGAGTGGTCGGTGAGGATGACCACCGCGTCGTAGCTGGCGAGCGTCTCCGGAGAGAGCGGCACGGACTTCATGTTGAAGTGGAAGCCGTGGCCCTCCTCGAGCTTGGGCACGTACGGATCGTGGTAGTCCACCTCGGCGCCCGTGCCCTTGAGCAGGGTGATGACGCGCAGGCTGGGGCTCTCGCGCATGTCGTCGATGTCCTTCTTGTACGCCGCGCCGATGCAGAGCACCTTGGAGCCGTTGAGCGTCTTGCGGTGCTTGTTGAGCGCTTCCATGGTGCGCTGCACCACGTAGTAGGGCATCTGCTGGTTCACCTCACCGGCGAGCTCGATGAACTTGGTGTGGAACTCGAACTCGCGCGCCTTCCACGTGAGGTAGAAGGGATCGATGGGGATGCAGTGCCCACCGAGGCCCGGGCCCGGGGTGAAGGGCATGAAGCCGAAGGGCTTGGTGGAAGCGGCCTGGATGACCTCCCACACGTCGATGTTCATGCGGTCGCAGAGCATCTTCATCTCGTTGACCATGGCGATGTTGACGCAGCGGAAGATGTTCTCCAGCAGCTTGGCGAGCTCCGCCACGCGGGTGCTGGACACGGGCACGGTGTCCTTGAGGGCGCTGGCGTAGAGCGCCTGGGCGACCTCGAGGCACGCGGGCGTGTAGCCGCCGACGATCTTCGGAATCGTCTTGGTGTTGAAGCTCTTGTTGCCCGGGTCCTCGCGCTCGGGGCTGAAGGCCAGGTGGAAGTCCACGCCCGCCTTGAGACCGCCCTTCTCCAGCAGGGGCTTGAGGACCTCGTCCGTGGTGCCCGGGTAGGTGGTGGACTCGAGGATGAAGAGCTGGCCGGGACGCACGTGCGGCGCGAGCGCCTCACCCGTCTTGATGATGTAGCTCATGTCCGGCTCACGCGACGCGGTGAGGGGCGTGGGCACGCAGATGATGATGCAGTCGAGCTCCTTCGCCTTGGCGAAGTCCGTGGTCGCCTTGAGCTTGCCCGCGTCCGTCAGCACCTTGAGCGGCTCGCTCTTGATGTGCTTGATGTAGCTCTGCCCCTTGCCGATGTTCTCCACCTTGCGCGTGTCCACGTCGAGACCCGTCACCGGGTAACCCGCCTCCGCGAACGCCATGCCCAGCGGAAGACCCACGTAGCCCATCCCCACCACACCCACCTTCGCCTCACGCTGACGGATCCGAGTCAGCAACGGGCTCACCATAACGCGCATCTTCTCACCCTCCTCCACCTGAGGGCATGCGGGTCTTCCCGCCATGCCCATCCAAGACCATCACCCAAAAACGACGACCCACCGCAACCACGCCGGAGGCGACAACTTTCCTCCGAACACCACCACCCGCGACTCCACCTGGAGGCCGTAGCCCGGCGAATACCGGGACGTCTCCAACCGCGGGCAGACACCTGATTCAAAGAGCACCACCGCCACGGGGCTGTCCGCGGGCCCCAACTCCACCGCGAGCGGTTCGAAGATTCGCGGGGCCTCCGGGACTCGCAGCGCCCGCGCCAGCTGACCGGCGGTGGGCTCGCGCAATCTCGCCTCGCGGTCCGGAAGGTGGAGTCTCCCCGTCACTTCGTGAAGCCCCACCCCCACCAAAGATTCGACGATTCCCAGCGCGCGCTCGCGCTTGTCGAGCACGAAGGTGCGCTCCACGCCCACGGGCGAGGACAGCAGGCGGTAGCCGTCATGCCGCGCGCACAGCCGCTCCAGCTCGCCGCCCGTCTGGAACACCTGCACGCGGGCGCGCGCCGACTCGGGCAGCGCGAACAACCGATGGGGCTCCAACGGCGCCTGCTCCGCGCCATCCACCTGCAACGTGTTGTGCGCCGCCGTGGAGCGCAGGGCGTTGCGCACGGAGGGCTCGCGCGTGTACGTGCCCGTCCCCGGATCCACGATGACGGGGCGCCCTCCCAGGTGCAGCTCGAAGGAGAGCTTGTCGTTGTGGCTGTGACCCCCCACCCCGCCCTGGCCCTGGGCCCCCGCGCTCACCGTCACCACCGCCCCGGCGCCGCGCAGCACGTGGAAGCCCCCCTCGGGGAAGCTCACCGATACCGGCGCCGGCGCGGACCGCAGCGAGCGGAAGCGCTCGAGACCCGTCCGGCCCAGCAGCCACGCCGCCTCGTCCGGGAAGTCACCGCCCGAGAGGGTCGCGTCTCCGAAGATCGCGGCGCCCAGCGGCGCCAGGTAGCCCTGCTCGCGCGGATCGCGCTCCTTGAAAGGGAAGACGCGTCCCGAGTCGTTGTCCCCCACCTGCGGGGCCAGGCCCTGTTCCGAGGTCCAGGCGCGCGAGGCCGCGAACATGCCGCGCAGCCGCCGCTCATAGACGCCGCCCAGGTCCACGCCCCGCACCCGCGCCACCACGAGCGCCAGCGTGAAGAGCTCCACCGACAACCGGTGGTAGGGAATGGAGCCCTCGAAGGAGCTGCCGTCCGCGTTCACCTGCGCCACCACCTGGGCGCGCAACCCGGCCACCGCGAGCGCCGTCCGCCTGGCCGCGTCCGGAAGATCCGGGAAGAGCAAGCTCATCACCAGCAGGCCCACGAAGTTGGAGACGAGGTGGTTGTTGGGCACCGCGCCGCCATCCTCCAGATGTGACTCCACCCAGGCCGAGTGCTCCGCGAGGGATTGCAGCACGGGCACGAGGAACTCCGGCCTCCGGACCTCGGGCGCGTCCGCGAACATCCAGAGCGCCTGCGCCAGGTTGGCGCCCCTCAGCGCCACGTCCATGGGGCACGTCCACTGCACCCCCTCGCCCACGGGATTGGCCTGGAGGAAGTCCAGCGCGCGCGCCACGAAGCCCCGCGCGAAGCTCCGCCGCGCGTCCTCGTCCGAGGCCACCCAGTAGCCCTGGCCGAGCGCCACGAGGCAGTCCAGCCGCCCCAACTCCCACGGGTACTTGGGGTCCACCCCCGGCCGAGTCAGCAGCAGCCGCTCCACCGGAACGACGGGGTAGCGGTAGCCGCTGCCCACATCCAGGGACCAGTCCACCGGCTGGCCCTCGCCGAAGCACACACGGGTGCCGAAGACGTGGTACTCGCCGCGCAGGGCCGCCTGGGCCCGCTCCAGCGCCCGCTCACTGGCGCCCGGCATCGCCGCGAGCGCCTCCAGCACCGAGGTCCGCTGCCCCACCTCGCACCAGGCGCCCCCCAGGCGCGTCGTCAGCGCCCGCTCGGCCAGTTCCTCGGCGCTCGTTACCCCGAAGGCCTCGAGGAGCCCCCGCTCATCGAGCCGCTCGCGCTTCTTATAGAGCGCTTGCCGAGCCACCCCGTGGACCCGCCGCACCATGCCTCGTGCGAGTCCCACGGGGGCGAGTCTTGCGATCGTCGAGTAGTAGCTCAGCGTGCCCATTCGCGCTCCGTCCCCTCCCGGACGCATCTCCTAGCAAAGGGTCTGCCATCGTTTTCTCAGGGGAAGACACGGCCCGGGCCCCGAGGAACACCTGGAGATCAGTAAAAAGGTCGGCAGCGCCGAACCCCACGAGTGGAAAGGTTTTCACTTCGTGGCCCCCGGGCTTCCCATGAGAGGCCGCGTTGCACCCTCGCCCGCCCATGCGCATTCCTCCTTCTGTGCTGGAAGGTGCTTGGAGCGGGCAAGAGGTGGGAGTAGGTGGGAGCGTCTCCGGGGTGGAGCGACTGATGTCGTCCATCGCCGAGCAGGCCCTTCACCACGGCGCGAGGGTAGGCTTGAATGCCCTCCTGGAGGCAGTTGTGCGTCTTTCAGGGACAAGCGGCGCCGCCTTGTACACACATGGGCGACGCGTGCTCCAGATGGGCCGGGCGCCTCCTGGATGGGATCAGGCGCACCCCTGGCAGGTCTTCCAGGAGGGCTCCACCATTCTGGTGGTGGGAGAGCCTTGCCGGGACGCGGCCACACGACACACCCTCGCGCGGCTGACGGGTCTGGGCGGCGCGCTGCTGGCGAGCCTGGCGCGGGAGGAAGAGTCCCAGGCCGAGCGCAACCGGTTGCGCCTGGAGCGGCAACGGCTCAAGGAAGCGCTGGCGCACCGGGAGCGGGCCTGGGCGCGCGCGGCGCATGATCTGAGAACGCCTCTGCTCGTCTTGCAGGGCTACATCGAGATGATGAACAAGGGCATCGCGGGCGCGCTCACTCCGGCCATGCAGCGCTATCTCGATCGCATGCGCCAGTCCGCGGCGGACCTCAATACGCGGTTGCAGCAGCGACAGCGCGGCGAGACGTTCCCCTCCTCGGATCTCCGGCCCCTGCTGAACGCGGCCTTCGGACCGGGGCGGCCCGGCGCCGCTCGATTGGAGCTGCCCGAGGAGCCGATCCGCGTCCGCGCCCCTCGGACGACGCTGGCCCTGCTGGTGCGCGCCCTGGAGCGGCTGCTGGTCGGCGCGGGGGCCTCGCACACGGAGATGCGGGTGGACGTCCCGGACGACAGTCAGATGTGGCGGCTGTGCGTCCAGAGCCAGGTGGAGCGGCCCCTGCCCGAGCGCGCGATGCTGTCCCTGGAGCGGTTGGCGCGCCGGGGAGAGGTCCGGCTCGCCGTGCGGCGGGAGAACGGCGTGGAACTGACGGTGCTGCTGCCTCGGCTCGCCACCTGAATCCGCCGGGAGGGGTTCAGACCTCCCGCGAGGGAGGCGCCAGCAAGCGGGCCGCCCGGATCAGGCGGCGCTGCTTGAACCAGCGCCTCGTGAGCCATGCCACGCCCGCGCCGAGCACCGCGAGGAGCAACCACCGCAGGCCGCCCTGAACCTCGGCGAGCACCGCGGGGCCGAAGCGCAAGCCCAGCCACGTCACGCCCAGGGCGGGAATCCACGCCGCGGCGCCATCGGCGAGGACGAACTGCCGGTAGGGCAGCCGCGTGGCGCCCGCGAGCAGGTAGGCCGGAGCGCGCAGCCCGGGAAGGAAGCGGGCGAGGAACACGGCCAGGGGTCCTCGCCGCATGTACATCTGTTGCAGGAGCTCGAGCCGCGCGGGCGGAAACATCCTCGACAGCCGGGGATGGGAGAAGACGCGAGGCCCCAGCGCGAAGCCGATCCGGTAGAGCGCGCTGTCCCCGGCGAGGATGCCCAGGTAGGCGGCGAGCGCCATGAGGGGAAAATTCGCCCCGCTGCGCGAGACGAGGATGCCTCCGGTGAGGACGATCAACTCCTCGCTCAGCGGGGCGCCCACGCCACAGAGCAGCAGGAGCAGGAAGACGGCGGGATACGAGAAACCAGAGATCAACAGCGCGATCTGCGTGTCCACCGAGCCTCCTGACGTCCCCGCTCAGGGTGCTCACACCGGGAGGTAAGGAAAAGGGACCCAGGTACCTTGGTCCCTCGCCTGCTCATGCGCTGGTGGGGAGGAGCTGGCGGACCAGATCCAACAACTTGCCGCGCTCCACCTCGCGCTTGACGAGGTAGCCGTCGGCGCCCGCCTCCAGGCCCGCGGCCCGCTCCTGGGGCGTGTCCAGGGAGGTACACAGGATGACGGGGATATGGGACAGCCGGGGATGGGCGCGAATGCGCTTGGTGAGGCCGATGCCATCCAGCCGGGGCATCTGCCAGTCACTCACGACGAGCTGACAGGGCGTGCGCTCGAGGATGCCCAGGGCTTCCTGTCCATCACCGGCCGTCACCACCGAGTAGCCCGCGATCTCCAGGAGCGACTTGATGGCGAAGCGCGTGGTGAGCGCGTCGTCGCACACGAGGATGTGCGGACGGCGCGTCTCGGTGGCGGCGCGCAACACCACCGGCGTGGCGGCGGCGCGCAGCAGCTCGGGCGCGTTGAGCACGGGGACCACGCTGCCATCGTCCAGCACGGCGGCCCCGGCCAGGTGCGCCACATGGCGCAGATGACGGCCCAGCGAGCGCACCACGATCTCCTGCTGGCCCACCACCGCGTCGATGGCGAACACCGCGCGCACCCCGCCGAGCGCCAGCACCATGGCCGTCTGGGGCTTGCCCGACTCGAGCGCCAGCGGCAGCCGCGGCATCTGCAGGGAGACGGAGAGCGGATGGAAGGGCAGCTGCTCGTCCTCGACGCGCGCCACCACATGGCCGGCCACCGTGCCCACGTCCGCCGGGGCCAGACGCAGCACGCGCTCCACCGAGTCCGAGGGAATGGCGACCACCGCCGTGCCCGTGCGCACGAGCAGGCCCAGCGCGCCCGCGAGGATGAGGGGCAGATCGATGGTGAAGCGCGTGCCCTGTCCCCGGGTGAAGGAGATGTCCACGGCGCCTTGCAACCGTGTGGCCGTGCTCTGCACCACGTCCAGCCCCACGCCCCGCCCCGACGTCTCCGTCACCTGCTCGCGGGTGGAGAAGCCCGGCTCGAAGACCAGCCGCGCGGCCTGCATGTCGGTGAGCTTGGACGCCTCCGGCTCGGTGAGCAATCCCCGGCGCACCGCCGTGGCGCGCACGTTCTCCGGGGACAGGCCCGCGCCGTCGTCCTCCACCACCACCGCCAGGCGAGTGCCCCGGGGCTCCACCCTCACGGACAACTGCCCGCGCGGCGACTTGCCCGCCACCACGCGCTCCGCCGTGGACTCCAGGCCATGATCCAGGGCGTTGCGCACCAGATGCTGGAGGGGATCCTTCAGCACGTCCACGATGCGCCGATCGATGCGGACATCCCCTCCGGCGAGGACCAGCTCCACGTCCTTGCCCAGCCGGGCGGCCAGCTCGCGCACCGTGCGCTTGAGCGGCTCGAGCATCTGCGAGGCGGGCACCATGCGCAGATCCCTCAGGTCATCGCGCACCACCTGCGCCACCAGCGCGAGCTGTTCGCCCTCGCGGTGCACGTCCTTGGACAGCTGCAGCAGCTGCTTCTGCACGCCGCGCACCTGTCCCACGCCCGCGCGCAAGGACTCCAGGGCCCCACCCCCGCCCCCCGAGAGCGCCAGTTGCTGGGCCGCGCGCTCCAGCTGCAACAGGGCATGGTTCGTCTGCTCCATCAGCTCGCGGTGCGCCTCCGCGCGGCGCAACTGCTGAGCCCGTCCCGCCGCGAGCTGTTCCACCTGCAGGGCCAGCGAGTCGAGCGTGCGCACCGACACGCGCACCGCCCGGTCCATGTCCTGCTGCCGCCGGCCCGCCGCCGAGCGCGCCGTCACCTCGGGCTCGGCCGGAGCCGCCGCGGGCTCGGGCGCCAGGTCCTCCAGTGATTCCAGGGAGCCGCGCAGTTGCACGAGCGCGCCCGCGATGTCCGAGGCCGCCACGCTGGCGCCGACGCCCGCCTCCTCCATGCGCGCGAAACCCGCCCGGATGGAGCTCGCCAGGGACTCCACCGCGGTCACGCCCGCGACGTTGGCCGCGGCCTTCATCAGCTCCGCGAGGCCCACCGCTTCCCAGACGGCTCCCGGCCGATCCTCCAACCCCGGAGAGCACAGCCGGCCCAGCGCCGCCTCCAGCTTCTCCAGCGTCTGCAGTCCCTCGCGCCGGAAGTGCGCCGGGACCCTCGCCTTCGCCTCGTTCACCGACTCGAAGCCACCCCGGCCGAGCCCCGCCAACAGCGAGGACAACCCCTCGATGACAGGCGTCTCCCCGGCATCGCCCCGGTTGAGCGCGGCCTCGATGGCGGACAGGCTGCGCAGGGTGGAGTCCACCAGGCCCGGTGGCGGAACATGGCCCGGGGAGCAGCGCGCGAGTCCATCCTCGATCGCGTGCACCAACTGCTCGATGTCCGACAGGCCGAGGCTGGCCGCGGAGCCCTTGAGACTGTGCACCTCGCGCTTGAGGGCCGTGAGCTGTTCGGCGGCCTGCTCGGCCGTGCCCTGCTCCAGCCCCAGCACCGCGGTGCCGATGGTCTGCAACTGCTCGCGCGTCTCCGCGGCGAAGATGGGCCAGAGGCTGCGCAGCACCCGAGGATCCATCGCGTCTCCCGCCCTATCCCCGCCCCGCCACGGCGGGATCGCTCAACTGCACGAGATCGAGCACCATGAGCCGGTTGCGGGTGAGGAACGTGAAGGGGCCGGGCGGAGGCTGGGACAGGTCCACGCGCGGCAGCTCCTGCCGGCCGTCCACCTCTTCCACCGCCAATCCAAAGAACTCCTCGGCCGCTTCCACCACCACGACCCGGCCCAGGTCCGACATTCCTCCGCCCTCCAGTCCCAGCACCTGGCGCAGGTCCAGCACCGGCACCACGCGCGAGCGCGACACCAGGGCGCCCAGCACGTAGCGCGGCGCGCCCGGCAGCGGGCACAGACCGCGGGACTCCAGCACGTGATCCACCGCGTCGATGGGCACCGCGTAGCGCTCTCCGCCCACGCGGAAGGAGAGCACCGAGATCGTCTCGCGGCGCTCCTCCTGGCGCGACTCGGCCAGCACGCGGGCCCGATCGGCCAGCACCTCGCGGCGGCGCTCTGGACTGAGCACCTGCGCGCCCTCGAGCACCGCCTGCGCCTCGTCCAGCTTGCGGCGCAGGACCGTGTAGTCGATTTTCTCCCGCGACTCGTCGCCGGACATGACCCTCTCTCTAGAACTTGCTGGCGGGCAGCTTGAGGATGCTGCGCACCTTTTCGCGCAGGTCATCCACTACCACGGGCTTGTTGAGGAAGGCGCTCGCCCCCACCAGACGGCCCCGCTGACGGCTCGCGTCGTCCTTGAGCGACGTGAGCATCACGAACGGCGTGGAAAACAGGATGGGGTCGGCCCGGACCGCGGCGCACAGCGCGAACCCGTCCATCTCCGGCATCTGCACATCGGAGATGATCAGATCCGGCTTGACCTCCCGGGCGCGAGCGAGCCCCTGAACCCCGTTGCCCGCTTCGAAGAACTCCAGCCCCCACCCCATCAAATACACCTGGATGAGGTGGGTGATGGTCTTCGTGTCCTCGACGATGAGTACCTTCATTCTTCCTTTCCCTCCACGAACAGCCCCCCGGTCATAGTTGGTACTTCCCGACGAGATCGGAGAAGCGCCTGGACAGGTTGGAGAGATTCCCCGCCACCTGCTCGATGCGTTTCGTCCCCTCCACGTTGTCCTGCATCGCCACCGTCAACTCGTTCATCGCCGCGGCGATCTGCTCCACGCCAATGGTCTGCTGGCGCGTGTTGCCGGCGATCTGCCGGGCCGCCGACGACGAGTCGCGCATGAGGTCCGACAAGCCCTTGATGGCGGAGCCAGCGCTCTGCGCGAGCTCCATGGCGGCCAGGGCCCGGCGGCTGCCTTCCTCGGTGGCCGACACGGCGGCGCGCGTGCCCTTCTGCACCTCGCCCAAGAGGGCGCGCACCTGATTGGCGGCCATCTTCGACTGCTCGGCGAGCGTGCGCATCTCCATGGCCACCACGGCGAAGCCGCGTCCTTGATCTCCCGCCTTGGCCGCCTCGATCGAGGCGTTGAGCGCGAGCAGGTTGGACTGCTCGGCCACGTCCTTCACGGTGCTGATGATGTCGCCGATCTGCAGCGTCTGCTCGTTGAGATCCGTGATGGCCAGGGCGATGGCCTTCACCTGCTCGCTGAGCTTCTCCATGCCGGCCACGCTCTCGTCGACGACCTTCTGGCCCTCGGCGCTCAGCGAGTCCGAGCGGCTCGCGCCGCTGATGACGGTGTCCGCGAAGGAGGTGGCCTGCCGGGACGTCTGGGCGATCTCCGCCACGGTGGCGCCCGTCTCGTGGATGGCGCTGGCCTGCTCGTTGGCCATGGCGGACTGCTGCGCGGAGGTGGCCAGGACGTTGGTGGCCTCGCGCTCCATGTCCGCCGAGGCGCTGCGCAGGTCCTTGAGCAGATTGGTGAGCATCTCGGCCATGGTGGCGAAGCTGCGCGCCAGGTCCCCCACCTCATCGATGCCGCTCGCCACGATCTGCTGGCGCAAGTCTCCCGCGGCGAGGCCCGCCGCCGCGCGCGCCAGGCGCTCGAGCGGAATGATCAGCATGCGGCAGAGCAAGGCGACCACCATGAGGCAGCCCGCGAGCGCCACCAGGCCCACGCCCACGCCCCGCCAGGCCATGCGGGCCACGGAATGATCGAGCACGCTCAGCTCCAGGCCCACCTGCACCGAGCCGATCCGTGCGCCCGGGGTGGCGCCGGAAGAGGACGGCGCGAGCACGGGCGCGGAGGTCTCCAGCACCGGAAGGCCGCCCACGTACAACTCGCGCGTCCCCCCCTGGGAGGACGGCACTGCGGGCAACAGGTTCGGGCTCAGCAGACGTGGCGCCTTGTCGTGGCCGAGCAGTTCTCCCTTGGGGCCTCGCACCACCACGTACGCCATGTCGGAGTGGTTGCGAAGGGTGGCGGCCGTGGCGAGCCGCAGGCGCTCCTCGTCGCTGGACGAGAGCGTGGTGGACGAGAGCGTGGTGGACAGGTGGTGCGCGAGCTCCTGGCTCGCCGCGGTGGCGCACTTGATGAATTCCGCCTTGAGCGCCTCGCGCATCTGCAGAGAGAAGGCGGCCACGAGCAGGGTCATGACCAGGGCACCCGAGCCGCCGGTGATGAGCAGGATGCGGGTGCGCAGGCTGAAGCGCCGCATGTCCAGGCGCTGGATGGTGAGCGGTCTCAGACCCTGGCCGTCCACGAGGCCTCCCTATCGCAACGAGCGTCGGTCATCGCGCACCCGACCTTCCCATCTTCGCCGCGGGCTCGAGCGCGCGCCGCAGACCTCCCACCGTCATCGCTTCCAAGCCCCGGAGAATGAGTTCGTCATCCAGCCCTTCCAACGCCCGAAGCGCGTTGCGCCGCGCCCGCTCCGCTTCCTCGGGCTGACCCAGATGTCCATACAGGGCCACGAGCATGGCATGGCCGACGGCCAGTTGAGGCTCCAGATAAAGCGCCTTGCGCACGGAGCCCACGGCCCCCGCCACGTCCCCCCGCCACTCGGCCACCATGGCCAGCAGCAGGTAGGCCTCGGGGGACAACTCCCGCGCGGCCAGCCGGGCGAGCGCCTCGGCCTGATCGAACTGTCCGAGACTCGCCGCGGCCCGGGCCCGCTCCAGCATGTCCCGCACCGAGAGCGTGTTCGTCTCGACCGGGAGAGCGGGCGGAGGGGCATGGACGGGGGGAGGCGCCTCGCGCACGGCGGGGATTCCCCGGGCGGGCGAGGGAACGCGGCGCATCGGGCTCTGGGGCCGGGAGACGAAGCGGATGGGCCCGGGACGGGAGGACCGCGCCGGGGGAACGGAGGCGGCCAGCAGGGGCTTGCGCAGCACGGGGTGCCCATCCACCGTCTCCTCCTCCAGGCCCAGGCCCCGGACGAAGGGCAGTTCCGCCGGCGCCACGAAGAGCCACCCCCCGGGCGCGAGCGCATCGACGAGCCGCTCCACCACTCCGGGGATGACCTCGGGCGGGAAGTAGATGAGGACGTTGCGGCAGAAGATCGCCTGGGCCATGGACAGTGGAGGCGGGTCGGTCACCAGGTTGTGCCGCCGGAACTCCACGCGGGCACGCACCTCGGCGGGCACCGCGACGGAGTCGGGCCGGATGAGCAGGAAGCGCTTCTCGAGCGTCAGCTCCGTGCGCCGCACGGACCAGGGCGAGTAGACCCCCTGCCGGGCCTTGTCCAGGGCGCGGCCGGACACGTCCGTGCCCACCACGCGGATGTGCTCGGGCAGCAGGCCCGCCGTCAGCAGGGCCATGGCGATGCTGTAGGGCTCCTCCCCACTCGCACACCCCGCGCTCCAGACGAGGAAGGGGCCGGCGTGGAGGGAGGCCGCGCGCGCCAGCTCCCGCAGCTGCTCCGGATGACGGAAGAAGTACGTCTCTCCGATGACGGCATAGCCGAGGAAGACCTCCACGGCGGAGGTGTCTCGCGCCAGCAGGCGCTGCAGGAAGTCGGTGGTGGGCAGGCCCTGGGACTCGGCGGCGCGGGTGAGGGCGGTGCTCAGCGAGCGGCGCACGCTGGGGGCGAGCACCATGCCGCAAGCGGAGCGCAGCACGGACTCCAATCCGCTCAACGTCGCCTCGTCGAGGCGCTCCACCCGCCCCTGCTCCTTCACGCCCCCTCCGGCACGGACAGGAGCGCGGTGGTGCGCAGCAAGGGGCGGACGCCCTCGGGCGTGCGACACAAGCCCGCCAACAGACCCGACCGATCCCACTCGAGGGAGGCGTCGCCGGAGCTGGAGCCGTCCACCAGGACCGGGGACTCGATGAGATCCCGCACCCGGTCCACCAGGACGGCCACCATGCGCGCACCGCCGCAGATGACCAGGTGGGCGTCCAGGTCCGGCTCGCGCCGCACCCCGAGCAACGCCGCCAGGTCCACCACCACCGCGGGCGTGCCCCGGTAGAGCATGGTGCCGCGGACATGGGGCGCGGAGCCCGGCAACGGCTCGATGGCCACCAACCGCACCACCTCGAGCACCGCCTCCACGGGCAGCAGGGCCGTGGCGCCCGCCACTTCCACCGTGAGGTAGAGGCCCGGAAGACGTTGATCCGCCCCCAGGGTGGTCAGCTCCCGACGAAGCCGGACAATCTCATCTTCCAACGCCGACAGGCGCTTCTGGACCGACGCACGTCTCGCCTGGGCTTCAGCCGTCATCGGAAGGGGGTAGACCATTACGGGCGCGCCCCTGGGGCGCACGGGAGGAAGAAAGGGTATTCCGACACCGCGCGACCCGTCAATGCGGGCGATGCGTCCGCTCGGGTTCCGGGCGCATGAAGAGAGGAGTGGACAGGAGACGAGCAGGCGCCTTGCGCATAGGTCGCGTGTTTCCGGGATATGTGGTTTCATACGAGCCAGATGGAAGGTTTCCACCCAGGCGCAGTCCGGCGGAGCACGACGAAATGGTGACCGGCGACTCACAGGGTCCAGGCGATTCGGGGGCGGACCCACTCATTGGCCGGACGCTCAATGGCCGCTTCAGCATCCTCGAGCCCATTGGCGTGGGCGGAATGGGCCGCGTCTATCGCGCCCAGCAGACCCCCTTGGATCGCGTGGTCGCGCTCAAGGTGCTCAATCCGCACTTCCCCACCAGCAGGGATCCCGGCTTCCAGAAGCGCTTCCTGCGAGAGGCCTCGCTGTCCTCCAAGCTCCGTCACCCCAACACGGTGACGGTGATCGACTACGGCCAGACGGACGACGGCATCTACTACATCGCCATGGAGTACCTGGAGGGGCGCACGCTCGGACAGGCCGTGGCGGAGTCGGGCCCCCTGCCCTGGGCCCGCGCGCTGAGCATCGGCCAGCAGATCTGCCGCTCGCTGCGCGAGGCGCACAACCAGGGCATCGTCCATCGCGACCTCAAGCCCGCCAACATCATGCTCCTCAACGAGGCGGATCAGGACCTCGTGAAGGTGCTGGACTTCGGCCTGGTGAAGTCCATCTCCTCGGGGGAGGACACGCCCAACCCGGAGATCACCCAGAGCGGCACCTTCCTGGGCTCCCCGGCGTACATGGCGCCCGAGCAGGCGCGCAACGAAGCGGACGTGCGCAGTGACGTGTACTCGCTGGGCGTGGTGCTCTACCAGTTGCTGGTGGGCCGGCCGCCGTTCATCTCCAAGGATCACATCGAGCTCATCTTCGCCCATCACAAGGAGCTGCCCCCCGCGTTCAGCTCCGTGCGGCCGGACATCTCCGTGCCCGCGGGCATCGAGGCGGTGGTGCGCCGTTGCCTGGAGAAGGCGCCCGCCAAGCGCTACCAGACGATGGACGAGGTGCTGGACGCCATGCGCGCGGCCAGCATGGCGGCGGGCGGCCACAGCGGCATCTTCAAGCACCCGAGCGGGCAGCACACCACCGGGCCGCACAAGATCCCCCTCTTCGCCGGCATCACGGGAGACTCCGCCACGGGTGGAGACACGCTCGCGGTGGACATCAGCGTGGAGGTTCCGCCCGACATCAAGAACGCGCGGCGGCGCACGTTGCTGATTGGTGGCCTGCTGGGAGGCACCATCGCCGTGGCGCTCACGGGAGGGCTCTTGTGGTCCTCGGGCGCCTTCGCGCCCCGCGCGGCCGAGTCCAAGACCGAGCCCGTGGCCGCGGTGGCGGCGCCCACCGCCGAGCCCGCCGCGAAGCCGGAGTTGGAGCAGGTGGTGCGCTTCCGGCTGATGAGCCAGCCGACGGGCGCGCATGTCTTCTACAAGGGTGAGGAGCGCGGCACGACGCCGCTGCTGCTGGAGATTCCCAAGCAGAAGGGCCAGGACACCCTCACCGCCGAGTTCGAGTTCACGCTGGACGGCTATCAGCCGGAAACGGTCATCACCGGCGGCTCGGGCGAGGTGGTCTTCGCCCAGCGGATGCAGCGGGTGCGCGCGGCGACGGGCCGGGGCTCGTCCTCGGGAGGCCGGGCGGAGCGGGCGTCAGCGGGGGACTCGCGCATGGCATCGGCCCTTGGGTCTTCCATGTCCGCGCCGGTGATGATGGAGTCCGAGCCCGCGCCAACACGGGTGGAGCCGAAGGCCGCGCCGGCTGGAGATCTGTCCGTGCCCATCGTGGGGCTGACGCGCGGCGTGGAGGGCAAGCGCGACGGTCCCCTGCCCTTCCAGGAAGGCATGCCCCGTCCGGTGGAGCTCACGGGCAAGGACATCGTCTACACGCGCGAGGCGCTCGCGGCCCGCGTGGAGGGGACGATGCTGCTCCGGTGCGTCATCACGACCAAGGGCGGAGTGGAAGGCTGCCGTGTCATCAAGGGCCTGCCGCACATGAACGAGGCCGTGGTGCAGGCGCTGCAATCGCGCACCTACAAGCCCATCCTCGTGCAGGGTCAGCCGGTGGCGGTGGACTACCCCTTCACCATCCGGCTCGTGGCGCCGCGCCGCCGCTGAGTTCATCGGGGAGGCGCGGGCGCCCCCCAATCCACCACACGCCATCCCCGCCGAGCGGCTTCCCGCCGCAGGCGCCGGTCCGGGTGGACGGCCACGGGGTTTCCCACCACCTCCATCACCGGCAGATCCGAATACGAGTCGGTGTAGAAGGAGCAGTCGGCCAGCGCCACGCCCGCCCGCGAGGCGCAGGCCTCGGCGTGCACGCGCTTGCCCTCGCCGAAGCAGACCTCTCCCAGGGGGCGCCCGGTGTGCAGCCCCTGGGCATCCACCTCGAAGCGGTTGCAGAGCACCTCGGCCAGCCTCAGGTCGCGCGCCACCAGTTCGGACATGTAGCCCGAGGACGAGGTGAGCAGCACGAGCCGGTCTCCCGCCGAGCGGTGTTCCTCCAGCGCGCGCAGGGCACCAGGCCGGAACTGGGAGCGCACCCGGGTCTCGTAGAAACGCGTGGTGCGCTCGCGCAGGAGCGCCTCGCTCGTCCCCTGGAGGAAGGAGATGGCCCTCAGCAGCGCCTCCTTCATGGGGACGAAGCCCAGGTGGTAGCGGGCGATCCACGCACTGGCGCCCAGGGCCTGCAGGCGGGTGATGTGGCCCCGGGCGAACTCGTCGCGAACCCACAAGGAGGCCGAGTTCACCGCGAGCAGCGTCTTGTCCAGGTCGAAGAAGGCGATGCCCATGAGCCCGTGTCCCTACTGGCGTGAAGAATGCCCGCCCTCACGCCGCCTGCGCACCACGCCCACGCCCAGCAACGCGGCCACGGGCAGCAGGGAGCCGGGCACCGTGCCACACCCGCCCCAGGGACCATACGAGATGGCCTGGAAGTGGCGGCCCACCTCCGGATTCTCGCCGCACTGGGTGGGCGGCAAGCCCCGGGGATAGGCGTCACAGAAGCCCGCGGCGCTGCCCACGTCGATGACGCGCTTGCGGGTCTCGCCCGGGTGCGCGGTGGGCTCCATGGTGGAGCCCGGCACCTCGGGGACATGATCCAGGCCCACCACGTGACCCAGTTCATGGGTCACCGTGTTCTGCACGTCCGTGCCGACGCAGTCGGTGTCGCGGACGCCGTCGCACGGCGGTGAGTCGACGGTGGTGAAGAAGAAGCCCCTGCCCGCTCCCGCCGCGTTGAACTCGATGTCCGCGTCGAGGATGTAGCCCGTGCGGAAGCTGAACGTGGTGGTGGTGAGACCGATGGTGGCGCCCCCATGCTCCCAACAGGCATAGGCATTGCCGCAGGTATCGGCCTTGATGCACGGATCATCCGGAGGGACGACGTCGTTGCAGTCCACCTCGCGGAAGGTGATGACGTTCTCGTTCTCCCCGCCGTCCTGACGGTAGCCCACCTGCGGCTCGTGGATGTCGGGGCCCCGGGTGAAGACGTAGTCGCTACAGGTACTGGACACCGCGCGCCAGGACGCCACCGCCGCGTCGATGGCCGAGAACTCGGAATCTCCCGGCGTGCGGAGGCTGCCGGCGGCATCCAGGCGGTACAGATACTCCCGGCCTGGCCAGACGACGCAGAAGGGCCGGCCGGGCACCGCGGTGCGCCGGTAGTCCTGCGCTTCCGCCGGGCGCGGCGCGGCAAGCGCGAGCACCGAGAAGACGGCCCATGAGAACGGGCGCGTCACGTCCAGGAACCTCCGCGCCGACGCCGTCCCATGAGCAACGCCCAGCCGGCCAGCGCGGGCACCCAGGCCGTGGCTCCCGCGCTGGAGCACCCCGACGATTGAGGACCCAGCACGAGCGCATTGCCCCGCGTGTCCTCCGTGTCGAACGCGGGCGTGAAGCAGCTCTGGCTGGGTCGGCCCTTCGGGTAGGCGAGGCACACGAAGTCCCGCGAGCCCAGATCGATGATGCGCTTGGAGGTCTCTCCCGAGGGGGCCCGAGGGTACATGACGGAGGAAAGATTCCCGGTGTGGTCCAGCCCGAGCAGATGGCCGAGTTCATGCGTCATGGTGTTCTGCACGTCGGTGGCCACGCAGTTGAGCGGCGTCCCGGTCCCCGGCTGGACACAGGTCGCGGGACCGTCCGAGGTGGTGAAGACGAAGCCACTCGCGTTCAGCTGGATATCCGAGTCGTAGATGATGCCGGACTTCTCGTCGTACGTGGTGAGCGTGAGGGCGATGGTCCGCTCATCACTGTCCCAGCAGTCGTAGGCGTTGCCACAGGTGTCTTCGCGCCAACACGCATCGCCCGCGGGAGCCACGTCCGCGCACCGCCGTGAGCGGAAGAGGAAGAGGTTGCGGTTGTCGCCCTTCATCACGTAGCCCACCTGGCGGTCGTCCACCATCGGGCCCTCGGAGAAGCGCAGGTTGCCGCAGCTGTCGAAGATCTGCTGCCAGCTCTTCACGGAGTCGCGGATGGCTCGGAACTCGTTCTGCCGCTGCGCGTCCGAGCTCTGGGGATTCCCCACGCTGCTCAGCTGCCAGGTGATGGTGGGCACCGTCCAGAACAAGCACTGGGACTCCGGGTCACTCGCCGTCACCCGGCTGCGGACATAGGGCTCGCTCTGCCCGAGCGCGAGCGCGACCACCAGGGCGGAGATCATCATGGCCGCTTCTCCTGGGTGCCGGGCTGGGCGAGGGCCGTCCGGATGGCGGCCTTGAGGTCCGCGAGCGGCAGGCTCCGGGACGAGGGCTCCACGGGCTGCCGGGTGGCCGCGTCCAAGACGAGCGTGTCACCCAGGGATTCGGGCACGGCCATGGCGCGGCGCTCGCCCTCGGGGTGCTGGACCTTGTACTTGCCCTGCGCCATGCCGGACACCCGGAAGGCCTGGGGACCCTGACGCGACAGGAAGACCACCACCTCCTCGCCCAGGGCGAACGTGGCGAGGCCACTCACCTTCTGACCGATATCCCCCACCCGGCCCCCAGGCTGGGTGATGAGCACCGTACTGCCCGGCTGACCCTTGAGGGCCTCGGTCACCTGGATTTCCACGTCCGTGACGATGCGGCGCCCATCCCCGCTCCAGCGGCTCTCCACCCGGCGCACCGTGCCGTGAACGACGGCATCGGCCGATTGGGCCAGTTCGGGCAGTTCCGCCCTCAGCAGAGTGGTGGCGCTCGCAGGCACACAGAGCAGGAGTACGACCGGAAGGAGCGCGCGGAGCGCGGTGGACAGTGTCATGCGGAAGCCCTCGGAGCCCGTCAGTTTAATGCATTGGCCCGAATGAGGGGGCACAGAACCCGGCCGTTCGTTGACCACACAAGCCCGCTCCTGCTATCCGCGCCCTTCCGACCTATGGCTTCCGCACCTCGTGTCCGATTCGCACCGTCCCCGACCGGCTACCTGCACATCGGGGGCGCCCGCACCGCCCTGTTCAACTACCTCTACGCCAAGCGCAATGGTGGCGTGTTCATCCTGCGTATCGAGGACACGGATCAGGAGCGCTCCACTCCCGAGTCCGTCAAGGCCATCCTCGATGGGCTCACGTGGCTGGGCATCGACTGGGACGAGGGTCCAGGCAAGGAAGGCTCCGCCGCCCCCTACTTCCAGACCCAGCGCCTGGATCTCTACAAGAAGTACGCCGAGCAACTCATCGCCGAGGGCAAGGCCTACCGCTGCTACTGCACGCGCGAGGAGATCGACGCGCGCCGCGCCGCCGTGGAGAAGGCCACGGGCAAGCCCGGCACGTACAAATACGAGGGCACCTGCCGCGACCTGAAGGAAGCCCCCCCGGGTCGCACCGCGGTCATCCGCTTCAAGATGCCCTCGCAGGAGGGCGAGGTGACGTTCGACGACAAGGCGCTCGGGCCCATCACCAAGGCGTACTCGGACCTGGATGACTGGGTGATGCTGCGCGCGGACGGCATCCCCCTCTACAACTACGGCTGCGTCATCGATGACCACACCATGGACATCACCCTGGTGGGACGCGGCCAGGAGCACGTCAACTCCACCTTCCCCCAGTTGATGCTCTACCAGGCGCTGGGCTGGAAGCCTCCCGAGTTCGCCCACTTCCCGCTCATCCTCGGACCGGACCGCGAGAAGCTGTCCAAGCGCAAGCACCCCGAGGCGGACGTGATGCTGCACAAGCGCAACGGCATCCTGCCCGAGGCATTGCTCAACTTCGTCGTCCGCCTGGGCTGGAGCCACGGCAACGACGAGGTCATCTCGCGCGAGCAGATGATCGAATGGTTCGATTTCGACCACGTGGGCACGACCTCCGGCGTGTGGAACCCGGAGAAGCTGCAGTGGCTCAACCAGCAGTGGCTCAAGCTGCTGGCCCCGGCGGTGGTGGCGGCCACCCTGGCCGATTTCCTCGTGGCCAAGGGCGTGCAGATCAAGTCGGGAGATCCCCGGCTCGAGCGGGTGGTGCTCGCCTTCCGCGAGCGGGCCAAGACGCAGCAGGAGATGGCCGACATGGCGCTCAAGTACTTCCAGCACGGCGTGACGCTGGAGGAGAAGGCCGCGGCCAAGCACCTGACGGCCGAGTCCAAGCCCCTGCTCACCCAGGTGCGCGAGCAGGCCGCCGCGCTGCCCGAGTGGAGCGCCGCCTCGCTGGATGAGGTGGTGAAGAAGGTGAGCGAGCAGGCCGCGGTGGGCATGGGCAAGGTCGCCCAGCCAGTGCGCGTGGCGGTCACGGGCGGCACGGTGAGCCCGGGCATTGGCGAGACGCTGGAACTGCTCGGCCGCGAGGAGACGCTCCATCGCCTGGACGCGGCGCTCGCCCGGCCCTGAAGTCCGCGGGGGCCCAGGTTGGAGTGGACACCTCCGAGCCTGGGCCCTATTGTTCCGGGCCGATGACACGAGTGCTTGACAGCCGGAAGGGCCTTTTCTATAAGGCGCGCCCGCTCGGGGCGGTGGTGGCGGCCCTGTGGACGGCGGTGGCGGCGGCGGAGGTGGTGAGCGGGGCGCAACTCCCCGATGGCTCGCAGAAGGTGGGCGAGAACAGGTATCGGGCGCCGGGAGATTTCGAGAAGACGCTGGAGTATTACAAGACGGTCTATCCAGTGAGTTCGTACCCCCGGCGAGCCATCGTCAACCAGCCGGGCGTCAAGGCGGTCCACATCAGCAACCCCTCGGGGAAGAATTTCGAGGGGCTGAACATCTACGAGGCGAATGACGAAGTTCGGCTCTACGTTGTTCCCTTGCAGTCAGCGCCGGGCAGTGGCAACAAGCCGGTGAAGAAGCCGGAACCGAAGTCCGGGAAGAAGTCGCGGTAGACGGACGGTTCGAAAAAAGGTAGTTGAAGTGGCGAAGTGGTTGCGGTACGGAGTGGCGGCACAGCGGTTCTTGGGGAATCGTCTAACGGCAGGACAGCAGACTCTGACTCTGCTTATCTAGGTTCGAATCCTAGTTCCCCAGCTCGCAGTTCCCGGTTTCAAACCGGCCCTGTCGTCTAGCGGTTAGGACGGAGCCCTCTCACGGCTCAAACTCGGGTTCGAATCCCGGCAGGGTCACTCGCAGCGAAGACGTTCAGCTTTCAGGGAAGTTGGACGCTCTGTTTCACGGCCCTGTCGTCTAGCGGTTAGGACGGAGCCCTCTCACGGCTCAAACTCGGGTTCGAATCCCGGCAGGGTCACACCGAAGCGCCCGTTTCTCCTCGGAGAAGCGGGCGTTTCGCTTTTGCGGGCTCCGCGGGGCCGGGAACACCCGGCCCCCCTCCCGGGCTCAGCGTCCACCGCTCCCGAGGCTCTCGCGAAAGGCCGTCAGGGCCGAGGCCAGGTTGCTCTGGGCGCGCTGGAGGTTGCGGCGCATCAACAACGTGCGCACCCGCTCCGGCAGGGCCCGCGGTGACGAGGAGCCGAAGCCCACCAACTCCAGGCGCAGGGTGATGGCGTCCAGCAGGTCCGCCAGGTCCGCGTTGGGCCCGGCCAGCAGGACGAGATCCGAGGACGCCGACTGCAGGCGCTCGGCGATTTCCCACCAGCCGGGCGCGCCCGTCTCGAGCACCACCACGGCCGCGCCCAGCAGCGCGGGCGAGTCCGGAGGAAGGGGGACCGCCTCCAGGCCCTCGTCCAGCAAGGCGCGCAGCGCCGCGGCACTGCCCACCACCGCCACCTGCCCTCCCGGCGCCACGCGGCTGGCGAGCTCGTAGGCGCGCAGCTGCGCCTCCATCTGCTGGCGTGCCGCGGCCGAGGCCTGTCCACCCGCCTGCAGCAACTCGGCCGCCTCGCGCGCCACGCGGCGTGCCTGTTCCCGGCCCTTGATGCGGCCCGCCCGCCGCTCCAGCGCGGCGCGGACCTTGGCGCGCACCAGCCGCAAGTCCTCGAAGGGCTTGAGGATGTAGTCGCTCGCCCCCGCGGCGAAGGCGGCGATCACCGACTCCGAGCTGGAGTAGCCCGTGATCATCACCGCCTCCAACGAGGGCTGGAGCGCCCGGGCCTCGGCGATCAGCTCCACACCGCCCATGCCGGGCAGGTTCTTGTCGGTGATGAGCACGTCGAAGCGCTGCCCGCGCAGCATCTCCAGGGCCTGCTCGGCGTCCTCGGCCAGGCTCACCACCAGGTCCGACTCACGCGCCAACAGCCGCGCACACACGTCCCGAACCACGGGCTCGTCATCCACGACCAGCACGGTCGAAGCGAGGGTTCCGCCACGCCCCTCACCCGCGCCGCCCTCGTCCGTCTCGAAGGGGAGGTCCATGCATTGGAGAATCGCACAGCTCGCAACGGACTTCGAGCAGCGCCGGGGGGGACTTATGTTGCTGACGTGGCGAGCTTCACGGAAGCATTGGAAGAGAACCCCGCTCCGCGTCGGCTGGGAGACGTATGGCTGCGCTATGAGCCTGGCCGTCTGCTGGGGGAGTCCCAATCCCCGTCCGTCTGGCACCGGCGGCGTCCGGCGCTGGCCATGACACTGGCCACCGTGCTCGCGGTGGTCTCCATGGGGGGACTGCTGGCGGGAGGCAGGGACGCGGCGGCCACGCTCATTCCCCTGCTGTTGGGGCTGGCCTCCGCGGCGCTGGTGGGCGTGGCGTTGCGGCTGGAGGGCCGGCTCGGACGGCGCCGCTTCGTGCTGCACTTCCGCTCCGAGCGGCTACGGATGGAACGGTTGCGCTGGGCGCCCGGGGCCACCCGCCGGGAGTGGATTCCTTTCGACGACGTCTCCGCGGTGGAGGTCGTGGAGCGGGCCACCGGACACTTCGCGCTGGTGGTGGTGTGGCGCGAAGGCGAGACGCGAACCCGCCGCGAGGTGATGGTGGATCACATCGGGCCGGGGGAGAAGGAAGCGCTGTTCCGCGTCTGGCGCCTCCTGCACAACGCCTTCGGGCTCAGGGGGGCGGGGCTCGCCGGAGCGTGAGCTCCACCTCGGTCCCCGAGCCTTGCGTCGACGACAGGCGCACGGCGCCGCCGGACTGCACCACCAGCTCCTTGCAGATGGACAGACCCAGGCCCGTGCCAATGCCCACCGGCTTGGTGGTGAAGAGCGGCTGGAAGACCTTCTCCTGCAGTTCCTGCGCGATGCCACAGCCGTTGTCCGTCACGCTGAGCACCACGTCCTGCTCCCGCGACGACCAGCGCACCTCGATGCGACCCGGCCGACCCGTGCCTTCCATGGCCTGGGCCGCGTTGACGATGAGATTGAGCAGCACCTGGCACAGCTTCACCGGACCGAACGACACCTTCACCGGCTCGCCCATGGTGGTGATGCGGGCGCGATCACGCACTTCCGCGCGCGCCAGCTTCACCGCGAAGGACACCACCTCGGCCACGTCCGCCGAGGTCTCCATGTCCTCCCCTCGTGCCTGGGCCCGCAGACCCAGCGCCACGCCCCGCAGGTGATCCGCGCCCGACGCGAGATCCGTCAGCAGCGAGGGCAGATCCTCCAGCACACTCGCCACCTCCGGCGAGGGGTCCGACGCCAGGTGCTTGGAGGCGTACTGCACCACGCACTCGAGATCCCGGCGCAGCGAGGCCACGTTCTGGGACAGGTAGCCCACCGGGCCCATCAGCTCGTGCGCGATACCGGTCGTCACCTGGCCCAGCGTGGCCAGACGCTCGGCCTTCATCATCCGCCCTTCCACCTCGCGGATGCGCAGCTCCAAGCGGGCGATCCGCAGACCGTCCTCGAGCGCGGCGAGCACCTCGGCCCGATCCCACGGCTTGACGAAGTAGCGGCTGACCTGACCCCGGTTCACCGCGTCGATCACCGCCTGCATGTCCGAGTAGGCCGTGACCAGCATGCGCTTGGCGTCCGGCGCGAGCGTGCGTGCGCGCTCCAGCAGTTCCACGCCCGTCATCCCCGGCATGCGCTGATCCGAGAGGATGACGCCAATCTCGTTGCGCTTCTGCTCTAGCAGCGTCAGCGCTTCTGCCGGGGTCGAGCAACGGAAGATGCGGAACTTCTGGCCGAAGTTCGCCTCGAACACCCTCAGGTTGAGCGCGTCGTCGTCGACATAGAGGACGGCGGGGAGGTCAGACGGATTCATGGAGTTCCTCTCTGGGCCAGGCCGACCAGCACACACCCACCCTTCCAACCCACTGCGCCCACTCCCCAAGAGATACCACGTCGCGCGCCAAACCCGATGGGCCGTGTTTCACGGCACAACGGTGCACGGCCCTGGGGGGCAGCACCCTGTCCGGTCTCCAGCCTACCTGGGAATGGCTCAGCGGTGGGACGGGGAAGAAGGCAGTGTGTCCACGGCCCGTTCGGCCCCCCGCACCTGGGGTTCCAGCGCGGTCCGCACCGAGGCCAACGAGTCGAACGAGCCACTGGCGAGGGCACTCAGGCGGGACAACAGAGGCGCCGGAGCATCATTCTCCCGGGCCAGCCAGACGAGTTGACGGCAGGACAGAGGGAAGACGGCCCCATTGAGCGCCTGCGTCAGCGCCGCGTCATCCGCCAACTCATCTGGAGAAGTGGGTTTCATATCGTCGTCGCTCACGGGCTGAAGGTAATCCATTCGGTGCAGGAGAGCGCGTTCTTCCTCGGTATCTCCCCAGCAAGCAGGGGAGCAAGCCACCGGACGCTTCGCTTCCCTTCCCTGTCCGCTCCCGATGCCGGCCCCCATCCTATTCGGGCACTCCCACACCGCACGAGGAGGACGAGATGACGAAGAAAAACCAGGGGTATACGGAGAACATCAAGCACGTGGGGGCGACCCGCCCCCAGCCATGGCCCGGCATCCCGGGCCGCTCGGAGGACAAGGAGACGGAACTCCCCACCGGCACCCGGCGCGCGGATCAGGCCGATGTCACCGAAGCCCAGCGCGAGCTGGAGCACGAGGTGGAGGAGTCGGAGAAGGTGCGCGAGTAGTGCACCGCCCTCTCCGGGGCGGGCCGCCCGGTACGGCGGCCCGCCAGGAGGAGACTAGAACAGCAACCGCATGGGGTGCTCGAGCAGCGCCTTGAGCTCCCGCAGGTACTCGGCGCCGATGGCCCCGTCGATGACGCGGTGGTCGCCCGAGAGCGTCACCGTCATCACCTTGCGGATCACCATCTGCCCGTCGCGCACCACGACCTTGTCCGAGACGGAGCCCACCGCGAGGATGGCCGCCTGGGGCGGGTTGATGACGGCGATGAACGAGTCGATGCCGTACATGCCCAGGTTGGACACCGTCAGCGAGCCGCCCGTGTACTCCGCCGGCTTGAGCGCGCGCTTGCGAGCCCGCTCCGCCAGATCACGCGCCTCGGCGGAGATGGCCGACAGCCCCTTCTTGTCCGCGTCGCGGATGATGGGGGTGATGAGGCCGTCCTCGATCGCCACCGCGATGCCGACATCCACCGACTCGAAGTGCAGGATGGAGTCGCCCTGCAGCGCCACGTTCATCTTCGGGTAGCGGCGCAGCGCCATCGCCGACGCCTTCACGATGATGTCGTTGACCGAGACCTTGGACTCGAGGGCCTTGGCCTCCTCGCGGATCTTCAGCGCGGCGTCCATCTCCACATCCACCGACAGGTAGAAGTGGGGCACCCCGGGCTTCACCTCGGCCATGCGCTGGCTGATGACCTTGCGCATGGTGGAGACGGGCACGGCCTTCGGCTCGGGACGCACGCCCGGAGCCGCCGCGGCGGCCGGCTTTCCGCGCGCGGCCTCGGCGGGCGCCGGAGCCTGGCTCCGCGCCGCCTCGACGTCACGCTTGACGATGCGGCCAAGCGGACCCGAACCCTGGATCTGCGACAGATCCAGGCCCTTCTCCTGGGCGATCTTCTTCGCCAGCGGACTGGCGCGCAGACGGCCTCCAGGCGTGGACACGGGAGCCTTGGCCTTGGGGGCCTCGGTGGTGGCCGGCTTGGAGGCAGGCGCCTTGGCCTCGGCGGGAGCGGCGGCGGGAGCCGGAGCGGCCTTCGCCCCACCCTTGCCCGCCAGGAACGCGATGGGCGCGCCCACCTTGGCCGTCTGGCCTTCCTGCACCACGATCCGGGCGAGCACGCCGTCGTCGTAGGCCTCGACCTCGAGGTTGGACTTGTCCGTCTCCACCTCGGCGATCGCCTGGCCGGAGGAGATCTTGTCCCCCTCCTTCTTGAGCCACTTGACGATCTTGCCCTCGGTCATCGTCGGAGACATCGAGGGCATGGCGATGGCGATGCCGTCATCCCCACCGCCCGACGCGGCGGGCTGGGCCGCCTCGGCCTTGGGGGCCTCGGTCTTCTTCGGCTCGGCCTTGGGTGCCTCGGCCTTGGGCGCCGCGCTCTTGGGAGCCTCGGCCTTCTCCCCCTTGGCGCCGAGCATCGCGATGGGCGCACCCACGGTGGCCATCTCGCCCTCGGCGACGAGGATCTTCAACAGGATGCCGTCATCGTAGGCCTCGATCTCGAGGTTCGACTTGTCGGTCTCGCACTCGGCGATCGCTTCGCCAGAGGTGACCTTGTCGCCCTCCTTCTTGAGCCACTTGACGATCTTGCCCTCCTTCATCGTCGGAGACAGAGAGGGCATCTGGATGGGCGTAGCCATACGGTCTCAGGCTCCCTCGCGGTAGAGGACCTTCTTCACGGCGGCGATGATCTTGGGCGCGTCCGGCTGGATCGCGTTCTCCAGGTTCGCCGCATAGGACATGTTCACGTCCAGGCCCGTCACGCGCAGCACGGGCGCGTCCAGTTCATCGAAGGCCTTGGACTGGATGATGTCCACCACCTGCGCGCCCACGCCGGCCAGCGGCCAGCCTTCCTCCACGATCACGGCGCGGTTGGTCTTGCGCACGGACGCGAGGATGGCCTCCTCGTCCAGCGGGCGCAGCGTGCGCAGATCGAGGATCTCCACGGAGATGCCCTCGGCCTCCAGCTGCTTGGCGGCCTCCTCGCAGAAGTAGTACATGCGCGACCAGGTGATGACGGTGACGTCCTTGCCCTCGCGCTTCACGTCCGCCTTGCCGAGCGGCACGACGTGCTCGCCCTCGGGCACCTCGCCCTTGAGCGCATAGAGGCGCTCGCCCTCGAACATGACGACGGGGTTGTCGTCCCGGATGGCGGCCTTGAGCATGCCCTTGGCATCCGCCGGGGTGGCGGGGGCGATCACCTTGAGGCCCGGGAAGTGGGCGTAGGTGGACTCCAGCGCCTGGCTGTGCTGACTGGAGAGCCGGCCTCCCGCGCCACCGGGACCGCGGAACACGATGGGGCAGCGCAGCTGGCCACCCGACATGTGCCGCAGCTTCGCCGCGTTGTTGACGATCTGGTCCATCGCCAGGATGGCGAAGTTCCACGTCATCATCTCCACCACCGGACGCAGGCCGACCATGGCCGCGCCCACGCCCAATCCCGTGAAGCCCAGCTCGGAGATGGGCGCGTCGATGATGCGCGCGCTCCCGAACTTGTCCAAGAGGCCCTGGGACACCTTGAAGGCGCCCTGATAGCGACCCACTTCCTCACCGATCAGGAAGACGTTGGCGTCGCGCTCCATCTCCTCGGAGAGCGCCTGATTCAGCGCCTCGCGGTACATCAACTCGGCCATTGTTGGCTCCGAATGCGAAAATAGTCAGTCAAACCAGAGGGAGAACCCGCGCTTCACTTCAAGCCAGCGGCCTTGTCGGCCTTCTCGGCCTGCTCGCGCGGCTCCAGATCCCACGTCACCTTGAGATCCTTGCCCGAGGGATACGACGGCCACTTGTCCACCTTCACGCCCAGCACGCGCTCGCGGGGACGCACGTCCTCCTCGCCCTCCTCCACGATGGTGTCGCGCCACAGCTCGTCCAGGTGGGGCTCGGGCGACTCGTCGGCGAACTTCACCGCCTCGTCCACCTGCTCCTTCACCTCGGCCTCGATGGCCTCGAAGTCGGCCTCCTTCGCCAGCTTCTGCTTGATGGCGTAGGCCATCAGGCGGGGGATGGGGTCGTTCTTGCGCTCGTCCTCCACCTCCTGCTTGGAGCGGTAGTTGGCGGGGTCCACCACCGAGTGACCGCGGAAGCGGTAGGTGTTGGCCTCCATGAGCACCGGGCCCTTGCCGGCGCGGATGTAGGCGGCCGCGTCCTTCACCGCGTCGTACACCTTCAGCGCGTCCATGCCGTCCACGGCCTCGTGGCGCATGTTGTAGGCCGCGCCGCGCTTGTGGATCTCCGGCTCCGCCGACACGCGCGCGATGGCCGTGCCCATGCCGTAGCGGTTGTTCTCGCAGATGTAGAGCACGGGCAGCTTCCACTTGGCCGCCATGTTGAACGTCTCGTGGAAGGCGCCCTGGTTGGCCGCGGCGTCACCGAAGTAGCACACGGTGATGCGGTCCTCGTTGCGATAGCGGCTGGCGAAGGCCATGCCCGCGGCGAGCGGAATCTGCCCGCCCACGATGCCGTAGCCTCCGTAGAAGTGGTGCTCGATGTCGAAGACATGCATCGAGCCGCCCTTGCCCTTGCTGTAGCCACCGGTGCGGCCGAAGAGCTCCGCCATGATCATGCCCGCATGCGAGCCGCGCGCGAGCGGCTGGGCGTGATCGCGATAGCCCGACAGCATGTAGTCATCCGGGCGGATGGCCTCGTTGACACCCGCGGCCACCGCTTCCTGCCCGATATAGAGGTGGCAGAAGCCGGCGATCTTCCCCAGGCCGTACTGCTGCTGGGTGCGCTCCTCGAAGCGGCGCATGAGGTACATCTTCCGATACATCGTCAACAGCAGGTCTTTCGAGTAAGCGCTGGCCACCGCCACTCCTCCGTACAGTTGAGACCGCCCCCTCACTTGGGGCGGCGGACGCCAAGCGCCTCACATAGCGCGCGGCAAGGGGACTGCAAGGGCTTTTGTCTGCCCGTTGAAGGAACTACTCCGAGAATCTGGGTTCAGCCGCGCCGCGTCAAGAATCGTGGGAGAAATGCGGCACTGAAACAATGCCATCCAGAAGCGTCACGGGCCGGCCGGAATGGTCCGTCGCGAGATGGATGACCCGCGCCCCCGGGAATCGGCGCAAGTAGTCATTGGCATGGGTGGGCTCGTTGTCGAAGGCGGCCACCACGGTGCCCCACTCCCCCAGACGGGCATGGGCTTCACGCTTGAAGGCATCGTCGTCGTCGCGCGCGTTCGGCTTCATCAACAGGTGGACCCGCTCGCCATCGGGCTGCGCCAGACCATGGCGGCGCATGCAGTCCTCGGTTCCCGCGCGCATGCCCTCGTGGCGGCCCGTCACGTAGACCAGATGCGCCCCCGAGGCCACCACCGCGCAGGTGAAGGCCGCGGCGCCCTGGATGGTGGCGTCGTCCACGCAGTAGTCGCTCGTGAAGAAGCGCTCCAGCCAGAAAGTCCGGGCCGCCTCGTAGTGGGCCTCCACCTCCTCCTCCGACAAGCCACACTTGCGCATGGCCCCACGCATGTCGAAGCCGCTGTCCCAATGATGGGGCTCGCACAGGCGCAGCTTCTCGTGCGCCACGGACAGGCCGAACTCGCGCAGGATTCGCGCCTGCCGGGGCCTGTTGTCGAAGAGGGTGGAGTCCAGATCGAAGGCGAGCACCGCCTGGGAGCCGAGCGAGCGTGAGCGCTCCAGGATGTCACGCAGGGCCTGCTGCCACCCTTCGCGCACCCGGGTCTTGAGGTCCGAAGCCATGCCCTCTCTATAGGGCACCCGGCGGCCCGGCGTCCGGGAAATCCACCACTCAGGCGGCCGAGCGGATGGGCTCGGGCCGAGGGGGCTGCTCCTCCGGGTACAGGCGCATCATCCGCTTGATGCCGTTGCGGTCCAGCACCAGCCGCACCAGGTGCAGGGAGACCCGCTCCTGCCCCGCCTCCTCGACGATGAAGCGGAAGGCCAGGTCCACCTGGTAGCTCTTGGTGCCGCGCACCCGCCCCACGGAGAAGTTCTCCAGGTCCACGTACTCCAGCGCGTAGTCCGGCTCGTCCATGTCGCGCAGGAAGCGCTCCACGTTGATGCGGATGATGTCCGTGATGCCGCTCACGCCCCGCTCGGTGCGCGGCAGGAGCTTCACGTCCAGCACCACCTGCTTCTGGTAGCGCAACACCGTCTCGGACAACTCGCCCTGGGACGCGGTGACCAGGTCATCCCGGACGCGCAGCGCCGCCAGCTCGGCGGGCACCCGCACCGCGCGCCCATAGTCCACCTTCTCCTCGCACGAGCCCAGGCTCCTGCCCGTCACCGGCTCCACGATGCGCGCCGTGCGATCATACAAGTGCCGCGCCGCCACCTGACTGAAGATGCGGCGCATGCCCTCCTTGATGCGGTCCTTCATCATGTAGCCCACGATCATGATGAGGAAGAAGTTGAGGCTCGCCTGGGTGAAGCGCACCTGCGCCCAGAAGGCCACCGCCGAGGCGAACGTCATGGCCACGCCCGCGGCGAGCGCGAACAGCACCTCTTCCCAGCTCTGGCGCTTCTGCGCCCGGCGCGCCGACAGGAAGAGGATGTTCATGCAGAACTTCTTCAAGAAACCAAAGCGGTGGATGTACTCCTCGTTGTCCCCCGTGGGGCTGATGACCGAGCGCAGTTGATGGGCGCGCCGGTACTGCTCCTCGAGCAACACCTCGTCCATCAACGCCTTGCGCAGCTCGAAGGAGACGCCCGAGCGGGGCAGCGCGGCCATGTCCGCCACGGCCTTGCGCAGGAACTGCTCCACCGTGAGGCTCAGGTACTCGTCCACCAGACGGATGGAGGCGCGCGTCTTGTCCTGCAAGCCGTGGAGGTTGGCCCCCCGCGCCCATGCGCGAAAGCGCTCCAGGATTTCCCGCACATGGTCGCGCGTCGTCAGCGCGTCGCTCTCCATCCGCGCACACCCGGGAGGCGCCTCGCGCCCCGCCTCGCACAGGGACTCCACGTCCTGGGCGAAGCGCCGCAGGGCTCCACGGAAGACGCAGGACAGGAGCTTCGCCTGATAGATGAGAGCGTCCTCGCCCACGAGCCCCGTGCGCAGCCCGGCCTCCAGCCGCATCAGCGGCGAGCCCTCCGAGAAGCGCAACTCCTCGAGGCTCAGCACCGGCGTCTTGAAGCGCACGTAGTTGTGGATGTCCGCGTAGAAGTCCGAGCGCGGGTATGTCTCCGAGTCGATGTTCAGACTCGCCGGCAGGAAGACGTACGTCTCCACGAGATAGCGCGTCTCGTCATCGGATCCAGAGGGCTGATACTCGAGCTTGAGCTCGAACTGCTTCCGGTCGTGCACATCCAACCGGTTGCGCAGCAGGGGAGAGGGTGTCGGGGACACACGACACATTCTATGTCACGCGCCTGTCACCCCCTAGTGCCCCCCGGAGCGGGCCGCCGTCCACCCGACGATGTCCGCGCGGACCGCCCTCGCTTTGTGACGCAACGTTCTCCCGTGGCGCGGCGCGCCACTATCCGCCGGTTCCCGTCCGGGAGTGCTCCTTCGAGGAGTCCGCCGCCGGCCCGGAGGCCACGGGCGCCGCCGGGGCCGCGTGCGCCTTGGGGCGGGCGTTCCAGAGGGTGAGCATCAACACGCCCCCCACGGCGGAGAAGCCGATCATGCTCGGGCCCCAGGCGCCCCAGCCAAAGTGCTCCAGCATCCAGCCCATGCCCACGCCCACCACCGAGCCCCCCACGTACTGCATGCCGTCGAACATGCCAGCCGCCGTGGCCGCGGCCTTCCTCCCGCCAAAGTCCATGGAGGAGGTGCCCGAGAGCATGGAGTGCACGATGCTGATGGAGAAGGAGTTCACCACGAAGGCGGCGATCACCAGGTTGATGCTCGGCGCCTTCCAGATGACGGCCATGCACACCACCTGGAGCACGTAGCCGATGAAGGCCACCGGCGGCCGGCGCGCCTTGAAGAGCAGGTCGGACATGAAGCCCGCGGCGAACGCGCCCGCGATGCCCGCGAGCACCACGCCCGTGGCGCCCTTCTGGAACACGGGACTGTCCAGCGGCAGCTTCTGCGCCTCCTGCATGTAGCGCGGGAACCACTGCTCGAAGCCGTGGCGCACGAAGCCCGTGCAGAACTCGGCCGCGGCGATGGTGAGCGTCACGGGGTTGGTGAAGACCACCCGCGCCACGTACTTGAGATCCACCTTGCCCGTGTACCCACTGGAGGCATCCGCCGTGTCCAGCGGGGACAGCCCCGCCTCGTCCGGCGCGTCGCGAACCCACAAGAAGGTGAGCAACCCCAGCACCGTCATCACCGCCGCGGGGACGAAGAACACGAACTGCCAGGGCAGCGCGAGCACCAGCAGCGGCCCGATGAAGTAGATGAGCGCCCGTCCTCCCTGGATCATCGAGCCGAAGATGGCGGAGAACACGCCGCGCTCGCTGATGTGGAACCAGCCCGAGTTCACCTTGATGAGCGCCAGGGCCGAGTAGGACTGGAAGTACATGTTCAGCGACCAGACCGTGGCCAGGTAGCCGAGCAGGAGCGGCCCCGTGCCGAGGAAGCCCAGGTACGCCCCCAACCCGAAGGCCAGGTTGAACACCGTGCCGCCCGCGGCGCCCAGCAACATGGCCTTGCGCCCACCGATGCGGTCGGCAAAGGGCCCATTGAAGATGGCCGAGATGCCGTAGATGAGCGTGGCCGCGCTGATGATGGCGCCCACCTGCGGCTTGCTCCAGCCATACGTCTCCGACAGCCGCGCGTTGGCGAAGGAGAAGTTGTAGCGGCCCATGTACATGGCCGCGTACATGGTGCCCAGCGTGAGCCAGTTCTGGGCGCGGCGCAGGCGGAAGGCCCGCGAGTACTCTGGCCGAGGCGGCAAGGACGAAGGAGCAGCGTCGTGCATGTCGCCGGGCACCCTACCCGCCTTGGCGCCTCATCGCCAATCACGCCCCCCTGATTCACGCCTGCTCGGCGAGGAGTCGCTGAAGGCACAGCTCCGTCTTCGCGTCCGGCACCTCGCCCCGCCGGCACATCGCCAGCAACTCGCCGAGGGGCCGCCACAGCAGGTGCGTGCCCTCCTCCAACGGCGAGCCGTCACCCTGGGGCACGCCCGGCGCCACGCCCGTCACGTCCACCGCCGCCGGAAACACCTTCTCCGAGAGGATGCCCGGCGCCACGAAGAAACCCGCCCCGAGCAGCCGCACGTCCTCCGGTCTCACGGCATAGCCCGCCTCCTCGCGCACCTCCTCCGCCGCGCGATGCCGCAGGCCCGCCTCGCCCTTGTCCTCGGGCTCGAGCAGTCCCGCGACGATCTCCTCCACCCGCAGGTAGGACGCGTTGTCCGGGAGCGTCATGTCCTTGCCCCGGCGGAAGTACGCGGCGGGCCGCAGGTTCATCCGCGTGAGCACCTCCAGCCCCGACGCACCGCGGCGGTACACCACCACCGCCACCGCATCCAGGCGCGGCCGGTCCACCACATCCACCCGGTACACCTTCGACGCCGTGCCGTCCGCGCGCCGGTTCTGACACCGCAGCCGACGCAGGCGCAGGAAGCCCTCGTCACACTTCGCCGTCGACGAGAAATCCTCGATGATCTCGATATCCGTGACCGCGGCCTGACTGCTCGATCGCATGCCTGCTCCCTGGGCGAAAGCCCGACGCGGGGGGGTTGCTTGCCCACCCCCAGATGATCTCGTACCTTGCGCCGTCGTCTAGCAGTCAGTTTCCTCACCTGCCCCCGGATCCTCCCCCCTGATGCGACGCCTCCTGCCCGGACTTCTCTCTGTCCTGCTCTGTGCCTCGTGCATGCCCGTGATGGAAGGAGAGGAGATTGACCTCTCGGGTCAGGAAGTCCGTCTGACGTTCCTGCATACCTCCGACATCCACTCCCGGCTCATCCCCTATGACTTCGCGCCGTTGAAGACGGACACGGACCTGGGGATCGTCCCGGAGGCGGGCCCCTTCGGTGGCGCCACGCGCATGGGCGCCGTGCTCAAGCGCGAGCGTGCACGGGCGGAGCGGCTGCTGCACCTGGACTCGGGCGACTGCTTCCAGGGCGCGCCCATCTTCAACCTCTTCAGTGGCGAGGCCGAGTTCAAGTTCCTCTCGCGCATGCAGCTGGACGCGGCGGTGATCGGCAACCACGAGTTCGACGCGGGCCTTGGCAACTTCGTGCAGAAGGCGCGTGACTTCGCGAGCTTCCCGCTCATGGCCGCCAACTACGCCTGGGACAGCCCCCGCGATCCCGGCAACAAGCAGGCCCTGCTCAACAGCGTCCCCTACGTCATCCGCAACATGAAGGGACTGCGCGTGGGCATCATCGGCATGGCCAACATCTCCTCGCTCAACTCGCTCGTGGAGGGAGGCAACTCCCTGCAGGCCACGCCGCTGGAGCAGAACGAGGTCGCGCGCGCCTACGTGCAGATGCTGCGTCCGGTGGTGGACCTGCTCGTGGTGACCAGCCACCTGGGCCTCACCGAGGATCAGGATCTCATCCGCGGCTACGAGGCCTATTACGAGTACGAGCGCGCCAAGCCCTTCCTGGAGCGTGCCCAGGAGCCCTGGCAGATTCTCGAGTGGGCGGACCCGAAGCTCGAGGGCCAGCCCCAGGCGGTGGTGAAGGTGTTCATCCCGGGCGTGTCCGGACTGGACGTCATCCTGGGCGGCCACCTGCACGTGGTGCTCAACCCGCCGCAGCAGCTGAGCGATCCGAGCGGCCGCAAGGTGGTGCTGGCGCACTCGGGCGCGTTCGCCAAGTACGTGGGCCGGTTGGATCTCATCGTGAAGGTGCCCACGGCGCAGGAGCGGGGTCCGGACGGAGCCGAGGTCGTCAGCCAGACCTACCGCGCCTTCCCGTTGGATGGCCTGTGGTGCGACGACGCCATGCGCGCCTACTACAAGGACAACTACTGGACCACCGGCCAGTTCATCAACGCGCCCGGCGTGCGCGAGGCCCTGGCGAAGTGCCAGTCCCTGGAGGACCGCGAGACCACGGACCTGATGCAGTCCTACCTGCTGGGCATGGACTTCCGGCTGCAACTGACCTCCATCTTCTCCTACGCACCGCGCAACCTCGAGCGCCGCAACAGCTCCTCGGGTGGAGACTCGCCGCTGGGCAACATCACCGCGGACTCCATGCGCAAGCGCCGCGCGGTGGAGGCGGAGATGGCGCTCACCAACTCGCTGGGCATCCGCGACAACCTCTACGCGGGCGCGGTCTCCCAGGAGTCCATGTTCAACGTGTTCCCCTTCGAGAACACCATCAACATCATGAACCTGTCGGGCACGGAGATTCAGGAGATGCTCGACTTCGTCACCGAGCGCTCCGCGGAGCGCGGCTGCGTGAGCCAGGCGCAGATCTCCGGCGCGCGCTTCACCATGGACTGCGCCCAGGTGCAGCTCAATGACTTGCGCACGGCCTGCGTGCAGGGCAAGGCCGCCACCGACTGCCCCCAGACGGGCCGCGAGGGCCATGCCCCGTGGCAGTGCCTCGAGGACGTCGACGGCAGCCGCTGCTACGCCCACCCCGCCATCGACATCTCCATCAACGGCAATCCCATCAACCCCAACGGCATGTACCGCGTGGCGGTGAACGACTACATCGCCAAGGGGGGCTCGGGCTTCAACGTGCTCAAGCGCAACACCACCCGGCAGGAGACGGGCATCTCCCTGCGCGACTCGCTCATCGGCTACATGCAGGGCTTCTGCACCTGTGACGACATCAACGCGGGCCGCACGACCTCCACGGCTGGCGAGCACTGCGGCGCCCTGCGCGATGGCAGGTGGGTGGTGGACGAGCAACTGCGCAACGTGTGCCGCCAGGCTCAGGAGTTCCAGGACGCGCTGGCACGCAAGGTGGGCGAGTGCACCTGTCAGGATCTGCTCAAGTCCTCCGCCAACGCCGCCGAGCGCTGCCAGGTGCAGGGGCTCACGCCGGAGATCATCCAGGCCACGTGCAACATGCCCCAGGGCCCCTACGCGGGCCGCTGTTACTGTCGCGAGGTCATCTCCGGAGCGCAGGAGTGCGGCTCGGTGACGGGACAGCTCAAGAGCTTCTGTGAGAACCCGGTCAAGATGCCCATCGCCAACGCTTCCGAGGACGGCCGCATTGGCCGCAAGGTGAAGTAATGAAGACGCATTGGCTCGTGCTGGCCGCGACCGCGGCCGCCGCCTCCGGTTGCTACAGCGTGGAGTCGCCCCCCCTCTCGGGCGTGGGCTCCTTCCGGGTGGAAGTCCAGCGCCTGTCCACGGTGAACGACGACAACACCCTCCAGCCCCTGCCCGTGGTGCCCGCCTGCCTCAAGCGCTACAACGGCACGCTGGAGCAGGTCCCCCAGGAAGTGCGAGGCACGCCGGACTGCCGCTACGCCATTCCCCCCGGCCAGGTGGAAATGCAGGTGAACGTCACCGCCCTGGGCAAGAGCGGCGAGCCGTTCGACTTCAACGGACCCGTCAGCTTCAAGATGGATCCGGGCGACCTCGCCGGCAACTACAGCTACGCCTGGGTGATGCTCAACAAGGGCACGGGTCTCGGCAAGCTCCGGGCCAATCACCTCTATGGGGAGGTGCGCGTCCTGGTGGCGGACGAGCCCGTCAAGCTGCTCTACACCAACGGCACCGTCGCGGGAGACACCTCCCTGTTGCCCGAGGAGCCCAAGTCGCGCACCTACGCGTCCAGTTCCTCCCAGCCCCTGTTCTTCCAGGAGCCCACGCTGGCCGCCATCCAGACGCCGCAGGGCTTCGACAACCGCACCTCGCCCTTCGTCAACCAGTTCGTCACCATCGGCCGCACTCCCGAGTCCGGCGGCGCGCTCAAGCGCGACTGTCCTGGCATCAATGACGATCAGGACGTCACCCTGCTCGTCACGGGAACGGATCCCTCGGGCTTCTTCGTCACGGACATCACCGCGTGCCCCGTCTCCGAGAACACCACCTCGGCCGCGGGCGTTCGCGTCCCCGAGCCCACTGGACTCCTGCCCGGCACGTTCGGCTCCATGTTCGTCTACAACTACAGCTTCCCCGAGGGGCTCTACCCTGGAGATCTGCTGTGGACGCTGGCGGGCTCCATCCAGGAGTTCACCTCCACCACGCAGCTCACCTTCCCCTCGTGGACGGTGCGCGAGCACGTGCGGCTGCGGCCCCAGGAGGAATGGGATGTCCACCTGAAGAAGAACCCGCCGGTGGAGATCAACCTGCGCCACTGCTTCCTGGACGACGTGCTGGAGCCCTTCATCACCGACGTGCTCTGCGGCTACAACAACAAGAACCTCAAGATGGAGAGCTTGGAGTCGGGGCTCGTGAAGCTGCGCCAGGTGCGCTTCCCGAAGGTGTTCAAGAGCTGCGACTTCAACGGCGACGCCAACGTCCCCTCCTTCTGTCAGACCAAGGATTCGGCGGGGAACTGGATCTGGGGCAACTGCGATACGTCCAACCCCAGCGTGGATCCCGACGCCGCCGAGCGTCAGTGCAACGCGGATTGCACCACGGGCTCGGGGGAGTTCACCCACACCGTCTGCGCCGAGCGCACCCAGTACACGGGCTTCGGTCAGTTCGTGGTGGAGATGGCGGGACCCGGGCCCCGTGAAGCCGGCCTGGATGGCACCCTGCCCAAGCGGGCCCAGGCGGTGACCCTGTCGGGCAGCACGTCGGGCAAGACCCCGGAGGGGTACGCGCCGGGCACGGAGCTGAGCGTGTGGTGCGAGCAGGACGCCTACGTGCGCTTCGGCGCCACCACCGTCACCGCGAGCAACACGGACGAGTTGCTGCCGGCCCGTCAACGCAAGGATCTCATCGTGCGCCAGGACGAGGGCCACGTGGCCTTCCTGGCCCAGCAGTCGACGGAGGGCCAGAAGCCCGAGCCGCGCTGCCTCGTGTCCGCCAATACCCATACCCGCCTGCTCCTCACGACGCGGGATGCCGTGCCGGACCTGCAGGTGGACTGCGACGAGGGTGACACCAACGCCGAGCGCGCCCGCCAGTGCCGCTTCATTCACGGAGCCACCTTCGACGTCGTGGGCCACCTGCGCCAGGTGCAGGCCGCGCGTCCCCGGTGGATGGTGATGCCGCGCGACGCGGGCGACCTGTGCTGCCATCCGGGAGCGGGCCTGGAGTGCCCGAAGCCCATCCTGCCGTGCGAATAACGTAGAAGACGTAAGCCAGACGCGAGCGCCCCATTCTCCGGGGCGCCAGGAAGGAGCGGCGTCCCCTCGCCGCGCCTTGGAGGGAATTTGAGAACGCTGCGAACCCTGGCCCTCACCGGGCTGATGACCCTCTCCGCTCCCGCCTGGGCCGGAGATTTCGTCGATACCCGTCTGTCCTTCGCCTTCGCGGACGACAACGTCTTCGCCAACGCCGGAGAGACGACGCCCAACAGCCCCACGGCCCGCTTCGGCGGCGGTCTGCAGAACACCCAGTTCTACGACAACTTCAACACGCGGTTCTCCGGCTTCGAGACGCTGTCCAACATCGTCCTCTACAAGCGGATGCCGGCGTTCTTCGAGGGCCTCACCACCGAGGCCGCCCTCACCATCCTCGTGCTGGAGAATCCCTCGGGAGACATCTCGCTCCGGGACAACTCCAGCTACATCCGCCTGAACTACCGGCCCCAGGGCTGGGGCGAGAACGAGGGCCTGTCGCTGACCGGCTTCCCCGTGTCCGCGGACCGCTTCCGGCTCGGCTACGCCTACCGCATCTCCTGGGGTGGCAGCGGCGTCTTCACCACGCGCGCCACCCAGGCGGGTGTGCCGGGCGCCAAGCTGCAGCTCACGCGCGACAGGTGGTACGCGTACGCGGGCGCCAAGACGGCGCTCGTGTTCAACGATCTCATCAAGGAGCAGGAATCACTCTACGGCTTCCTGGCTGGCGCCGGCTGGGACGTGCTGGAGACGCTGCGCCTGGAGGCCGGCGGCGGCTACTTCCAGAAGGGCATCGTCCCGGGCCTGGCCGCGCAGAGCGTGCGCGCTCCGGTGAACTCCGCGGGCGTGTCCGCGCAGGGCGTCTACCACGTGGGCGTGCCCGTCGGCACGAGCATCGACTTCCGGCTCTACAAGAACGATCCGGACGTCTACCAGCGCTTCTTCGCCCCGGAGCAGTACCCGGGTGGCCTGTCCTACTCGGTGTCGCTCGAGGGCAGCTACCTGGTGCAGACGCTGTCGGATCCCGACGTGTTCGGCCGCACGGTGCCGCAGGCGGCCACCGCCGTGGCGCTCCAGGCGCGCGCCAAGTGGAACTACTGGCGCTTCCACCTGCTGGGCCTCTACCGCAGCCTGTCCTTCATCCAGTTCGAGGTGCCCGGCCTGCCGCCCTTCAGCGAGTTCCCCAAGGGCACCGAGGTCAGCCCGGAGATGTTCCTCGCGGCGGGCGCGGACTACAACATCCCCGCGCTGCACTTCACCCCGGGCTTCATCATCGGCGTGCAGCAGCCCTCGTCGTTCCGCAGCCCGGAGCCGCTCCTGGGCGGCAACATCCCTCCCCAGGGTTTCACCGGCACGCGCACCGTGGTGGTGCGGGACGTGAGCACGCTGAGCATCCTGCCCACCACGTGCGGCTCCAATAACGCCATCTGCCTCGCCGAGCCCATCCTCTCCGCGAAGGGCACGTTCCGCTGGGACCTCTCCGAGAGCGTCGCCACCGTGGGCGAGGTCTATTACACCTACGACCCGAACCGGACGACCTTCCGCGACGACGCCGTGGGCATCGCGCAGCCCAGCTTCCAGGAGCCCCACGCGCTCGGCTTCAACCTGCTGCTCCAGGCGCGCTTCTAACAGGCAACGCCGCTTCCGAGGCCGGACGTCGCGGGGGGACACCCCGTGGCTCCGGCCTCATCCTCTTCAGGACTCCCGGGGCCTCCGTTGAGGACCCATTAAGCGGAGTGATACGCTCCCGAGACTGGCAGCCCGTGAACCGCCAACCGCGTCACGGCGCGGGGGGCCGCCAGCGTACTCATGGACAACGACCAGACGTTTCCGTCCGCACTGCCTCCCGGCGTCCTCGCTCCAGGCACCCTTATCCACAACCGATTCACCCTGGGCGCATTGGCGGGACGTGGCGGCATGGGCCATGTCTACCGCGCTCAGGACGGCGTCTCCGGCCAGCAGGTGGCCCTCAAGGTCCTGCACTCGGCCATCTCGCCGGAGGTGGTGTACCGCTTCAACCGCGAGGCCGCCCTGCTCGAGGGGCTGCACCATCCGGGCATCGTCGCCCACGTGGCCCATGGCACCACCGAGCGCGGCCAGCCCTACCTCGCCATGGAGTGGGTGGAGGGCGAGGAGTTGTCCCAGCGGCTCGCCCGCCAGCCCCTGACGCTCCCGGAGACCCTGTCCCTGCTGCGCCGGGTCGCCGAGGCCCTGGCCCATGCCCACCAGCGCGGCATCGTCCACCGCGACATCAAGCCCTCCAACCTCCTGCTGCGCGGTGGCCACCCCGAGGACGTGGTGGTGCTCGACTTCGGCCTGGCGCGCCACGCGGTGCCCACCTTGGTGGGCGTGACGGGCAGCCACACCGTGGTGGGGACTCCGGGCTACATGGCGCCCGAGCAGGCCTCCAGCCAACCGGAGATTCCCCCCGCCGCCGACATCTTCTCCCTGGGCTGCGTCCTCTACGAATGTCTCACCGGCAAGCCTCCTTTCGCCGCGCCCCATTTCGCCGCCGCCCTCGCCAAGATTCTCTTCGCCGAACCCGAACCCCTGCAGTCCCTGCGTCCCGGCCTTCCCTCCGGCTTGCAGGTGCTCGTGGACCGCATGCTGGCCAAGGATCCCCTGCGCCGGCTGCAAGACGCCGATCGGCTCATCGAGACCCTGGCGACGTTGGAGTCCGTGCCTGAATTGCTCCTGCCCCGCAGCGAGGCCCATCCGCCCCCCATCAGCCTGGCGGAAGCGGAACAAACCCTCGTCAGCGTGCTCCTGGTGTCCTTGCACATGCAGGACACGGGAGAGGAGGAGACGGCGCTCCAGGACCAGGGCATCGTGGTGCGCGACTCCCTGCGCACCACGCTCTGGCCCTATGGCGCCCAGGTGGAATTACTGGCGGATGGCTCGCTGGTGGCCACGCTGGTGCCCGAGCGCGGCACGGCCACGGACCAGGCGGCGCTGGCGGCGCGTTGCGCGCTGACCTTCAAGGAGCGCTGGCCCGAGGCCTCGGTGGTGCTCGTCACCGGTCTGGGCGTGCTCAATCAGCGGCTGCCCGTGGGCGAGGCCATGGATCGGGCGGGCTCCCTGTTGCGGCAGGTGCAGCGCCAGCCGGACGCCTCCCAGGTGGTGATGGACGAGGTGACGGCGGGTCTGCTCGGGCCCAGTTTTCAGCTCTCGCGCATCGACGCGAATACCTACCTGCTGCATGGCGAGCGCCTGGGCACGGATGAATCCCGTCCCCTGATGGGCAAGCCCACGCCCTGCGTCGGCCGGGAGCAGGACCTCGCCCTGCTCGACTTCACCCTCACCTCCTGCATCGAGGAGCAGCAGGCCCGGGCGGTGTTGGTGATGGCCCCGGCGGGCGTGGGCAAGTCCCGCCTGCGCCACGAGTTCCTGCGTCGTCTCGAGCGACGCAAGGAGCCCGTCCAGGTGTTACTGGGGCAAGGAGACGCCATGAGCGCGGGCTCTTCCTTTGGCCTGATGGGCCAGGCGCTACGGCGGCTCTATGGCATCACGGACGGCGAGAACCTGGAGAAGCGCCGCGCCCGGCTGTACCAGCGCGTCGCCGCGCGCCTGCCAGAGGCCCAGGCCGAGGAGACCGCCGAGTTCCTGGGCGAGTTGTGCGCCATCCCCTTCCCCGACGAGTACAATCCCCGCCTGCGCGCGGCCCGGAACGATCCGCGCCTCATGAGCGCCCAGACGAGCCGGGCCCTGGTGGACTTCCTCAAGGCGGAGTGCGCCCACCAACCGGTGCTGCTCGTGCTGGAGGATCTGCACTGGAGCGACGCGCTCACGGTGAAGTTGGTGGACGAGTTGCTGCGGGAGCTGGCCGACCAGTCCTTCATGGTGCTCGCGTTGGCACGGCCCGAGGTCAAGGAGGCCTTCCCGGGTCTGTGGTCGCGGCATGTGCAGGAGGTGTCGCTCAAGGGGTTGAGCCGCAAGGCCTGCACCGGCCTGGTGCGCGAGGTGTTGGGCGCCCAGGTGCCCGACGCCATCGTCCAGAAGGCCGTGGAGCAGTCCGACGGCAACGCGCTCCTGCTCGAGGAGCTCATCCGCACGATGGCCGAGGGCCGCGGCGTGGCCGTGCCCGGCACCGTCCTGGCGGTCCTCCAGGCGAGGCTGATGCGGATGGAACCCGTCGTGCGCCATGTGTTGCTGGCCGCGAGCGTCTTCGGTCACTCCTTCTGGTCCGGAAGCCTGCGGGAGTTGCTGGGCCCCGAGGGCGAGTTCCTGGAGAAGCACCTGCAACGGCTCGTGGAGGAAGAGGTCATCGCCCAACAGCCCACCAGCCGCTTCGCCTCCGTGGACGAGTACCACTTCCGCCATGCCCTGGTGCGGGACGCCGCCTATGCGTTGGTGCCCGACAGCCAACTGCCCACGGCCCACCGGCTCGCGGGCTCCTGGTTGGAGTGGATGGGCGAGACGGATGCCCTGGTGCTGGCCGCGCACTACCAGCGCGGACAGCAGACCGAACGCGCGGCGCACTTCTACGTCCAGGCGGCCGAACAACTCTTCGAGCGGCACGACCTGGTGGGAACACTGCGCTGCGTGGAGGCGGCCCTGGTGGGAGGCGTGAGCGGTCAGGCCGCGAGCTGGCTGCGCGCGCTCCAGGCCGTGGTGCTCGTCTGGATGGATCAAATGCCGCGGGCCCTGGAGATCGGAGACCCGGTCCTCGACGCGCTCAAGGCGGGCAGTCCCTTGTGGTGCCGGCTGGCGGGAGGACTCGTCACGGGCCACCTCTTCAGAGGTGATCAGGCGCAGGTGGCCCGGGTGAGCCAGCTCCTGCTGTGCGCCCAGCCCGAGCCCGAGGCCATGACCGCCTATGCCGAGGCCTGTGCCCTGGTGGGAGGAACCGCGCTCTGGTCCGGCCTGCGCCCGCAGACGGAAAACCCCTTGCGGCGAGCCTTGCAGGTGGGCGCGGAGGTCATCGAGACCAACGCCGTGGTGAGGGGCTGGACGATGAGTCTGAAGAACCAATTCCTCTACTTCTTCGAGCCCTGTCCCTGGCAGGCCTTCACGATGGCGGACGCGTCGAGGAAGGGCTTCGGCGAGGCGGGCATGGATCTCCATGCCCTCCTGGGACATTCCCAGGCCGGACTGGCATGGGCCGCGATGGGGGACATGCCCAGGGCGCTCGAGCTGCTGCGCGAGGCGGTGACCCATATCCAACTCGCGGAGAACCAGCTCTTCGCCGCCCTGTGCCGGTACAACCTGCTGAGAACCCTGGCCAACAGCACCGAGCCCGAGCACTGGCGGGAAGCACACTCCCGGGTGGGCGAATGGATGGGAGGAGGAGAGGAGGCCGAGCCCTTCCGGCGGGGCATCGCCCAGCTCGTGCTCTCCCGGGTGAGGATCGCCCAGGGCGCCGCCCCCGAGGCCGAGCGGCATGCTCGCCGTGCCTGCGAGTTGCTGGCCTCCCTGCGCACCTTCCTCATCGATGCGCGGACACTGCACGGCCACGCGTTGCTCGCCCAGGGACATATCGCGGAGGCCCGGCGGGTGACGGAGCTGGGCGTGCGGGAGTTGACGGAGATGAACTCCCAAGGCACGTACGCGGTGGCCATGCACCTGTCCCTCGCGAAAGCCTGCTTCGCCCAGGGAGAGACGGCGGCGGGAGAGCGCGCCCTGCGCGAGGCCCTGCGGTGCGTGCGAACACGTGCCGCCGACATCCCCGAGCCGGAGGTCCGCGAGCGCTTCCTGCTCCAGGTGCCCGAGAACGCCCACACGCGAGAATTGGCGCGTGAGCGTTGGGGCGACGCGGCGCTTTGAGGGCGCTCGGGACGGCATGTTACGGTCCCGTCCATGGCAGCACGTGAAATGGACAGCGACAAGACGGTGCCGTCCGCACCGCTTTTCGATGTTCTCGCTCCAGGCACCCTCATCCATGGCCGCTTCACCCTTGGAGCGTTGGCGGGAAGCGGTGGCATGGGCCATGTCTACCGCGCTCAGGACGGCGTCTCCGGCCGGCAGGTGGCCCTCAAGGTGCTCCACTCGGCCATCTCTCCGGAGGGGGCGCGCCGCTTCAACCGCGAGGCCGTCCTGCTCGAGAAGCTGCACCATCCGGGCATCGTCGCCCACGTGGCCCATGGCACCACCGAGCGCGGCCAGCCCTACCTGACCATGGAGTGGGTGGAGGGCGAGGAGTTGTCCCAGCGGCTCGCCCGCCAGCCCCTGACGCTTCCCGAAACCCTGTCCCTGCTGCGCCGGGTCGCCGAGGCCCTGGCCCATGCCCACCAGCGCGGCATCGTCCACCGCGACATCAAGCCCTCCAACCTCCTGCTGCGCGGCGGCCACCCCGAGGACGTGGTGGTGCTCGACTTCGGCCTGGCGCGCCATGCGGTGCCCTCGTTGGTGGGCGTGACGGGCAGCCACACCGTGGTGGGGACTCCGGGCTACATGGCTCCGGAGCAGGCCTCCAGCCACCTGGACATTCCCCCCGCCGCCGACATCTTCTCCCTGGGCTGCGTCCTCTACGAATGTCTCACCGGCAAGCCTCCCTTCGCCGCGCCCCACTTCGCCGCCGCCCTCGCCAAGATCCTCTTCACGGAACCCGAGCCCCTGCAGTCGCTGCGTCCCGGCCTTCCCGCTGGCTTGCAGGTGCTGGTGGACCGCATGCTGGCCAAGGATCGACAGCGACGGTTGCCCGACGCCGACCGGCTCCTGGAAGCCCTGACGGCGTTGGAGTCCGTGCCCGATCTCCTCCTGCCCCGTGGCGAGGCCCATCCGCCCCCCATCAGCCTGGCGGAAGTGGAACAGACCCTCGTCAGCGTGCTCCTGGTGTCCCTGCGCACCGCGAACTCCGCGGGAGCGACGGCGCTCAAGGAGCAGGGCATCCTGGTGCGCGACGCCCTGCGCACCACGCTCAAGCCCCATGGCGCCCAGGTGGAATTGCTGGCGGATGGCTCGCTGGTGGCCACGCTGGTGCCCGAGCGCGGCACGGCCACGGATCAGGCGGCGCTGGCGGCGCGTTGCGCGCTGACCCTCAAGGAGCGCTGGCCCGAGGCCTCGGTGGTGCTCGTCACCGGCCTGGGCGTGCTCAACGCGCAACTGCCGGTGGGTGACGCCATGGATCGGGCGGGCTCCCTGCTCAAACAGATGCAGCGCCAGATGGATGCCTCCCAGGTGGTGATGGACGAGGTGACGGCGGGTCTGCTCGGGCCGGGCTTCCAGCTCTCGCGCTTCGACACGAGCACCTACCTGCTGCACACCGAGCGATTGAGCACGGATGAATCCCGGCCCCTGATGGGCAAGCCCACGCCCTGCGTCGGCCGGGAGCAGGAATTGGCCCTGCTCGACTTCACCCTCACCTCCTGCATCGAGGAAGAACAAGCCCGGGTCCTCTTGGTGATGTCCCCGGCGGGCGTGGGCAAGTCCCGCCTGCGCCACGAGTTCCTGCGCCGGCTCGAGCGACGGGAACAGCCCGTCCAGGTGCTGTTGGGCCTGGGGAATTCCATGAGCGCGGGCGCGTCCCTCGGCCTGATGGGCCAGGCGCTGCGGCGGCTCTGTGGCATCACGGACGGAGAGACCCTGGAGAAACGCCGCGCTCGTTTCCACCAGCGGGTGACCGCGCACCTGCCGAAGGCCCAGGAGGTGGTGGAGTTCCTGGGCGAGCTGTGCGCCATCCCCTTCCCCGACGAGGACAGCCCCCGCCTGCGCGCGGCCCGGAACGATCCACGCCTCATGAGCGCCCAGATCGGACCCGCGCTGGTGGACTTCCTCAAGGCGGAGTGCGCCCACCAACCGGTGCTGCTCGTGCTGGAGGACCTGCACTGGAGCGATGCCTTGACGGTGCGGTTGGTGGACGAGTTGCTGCGGGAGCTGGCCGACCAGCCCTTCATGGTGCTCGCGTTGGCACGGCCCGAGGTCAAGGAGGCCTTCCCGGGTCTGTGGTCGCGGCACCTGCAGGAGATGATGCTCAAGGGGTTGAGCCGCAAGGCCTGCACAGGCCTGGTGCGCGAGGTGTTGGGCGCCCAGGTGCCCGACGCCATCGTCCAGAAGGCCGTGGAGCAGTCCGACGGCAACGCGCTCCTGCTCGAGGAGCTCATCCGCACGATGGCCGAGGGCCGCGGCGTGGCCGTGCCCGGCACCGTCCTGGCCCTCCTCCAGGCGCGCCTGCTGCGAATGCCCTCGGAGGTGCGCCATGTGTTGCTGGCCGCGAGCGTCTTCGGTCACTCCTTCTGGTCCCAGGGCGTGAGGGAGTTGCTGGGTCCCCAGAACACGTCACTGGAGACGCACCTGCGGCGGCTCGTGGAGGAGGAAGTCATCACCCAGCAGCCCACCAGCCGCCTCGCCTCCGTGGACGAGTACCACTTCCGCCATGCCCTGGTGCGGGACGCCGCCTATGCGCTGGTGCCCGAGAGTCAGTTGCCCTCGGCCCATCGGCTCGCGGCGGCCTGGTTGGAGCGGGTGGGCGAGCCGGATGCCCTGGTCGTGGCCGCGCACCACCAGAAGGGTCGCCAACCCGAACGCGCGGCGCGCTTCTACGTCCAGGCGGCCGAACAACTCTTCGAGCGGCACGATCTGGTGGGAACGCTGCGCTGCGTGGAGACGGCCCTGGAGGGGGGCGTGAATGGCGAAGCCAGGACCTGGCTGCGCGCGCTCCAGGCCGTGGTGCTTGTCTGGATGGATCAGATGCCAAAGGCCCTGGAGATCGGAGGCCCGGTCCTGAAAGAGCTCAAGGCGGGCAGTCCGCTGTGGTGCCGGCTGGCGGGCGGACTGGTCACGGGCTACCTCTTCAGTGGCGACCAGACGCAGGTGGTCCGGGTGAGCCGGCTCCTGCTGTGCGCCCAACCCGAACCCGAGGCATTGGTCGCTTATGTCGAGGCGTGTACCTGGCTGGGAGGCACGGCCCTCTGGTCCGGCGTGCGCAAGGGGACGGAAATCCCATTGGCCCGGATCATGCGGGTGGGGGCCGAGGTCATCGAGCACGACGCCGTGGTGCGCGGCTGGACGGCGAACCTGAAGAGCCAGTACCTCCATTTCTTCGAGCCCAGCCCCTGGAAGGCCTTCACGGAGGCAGACCTGTCGAAGAAGGGCTTCAGTGAAGCGGGCATGGAGCGCCACGCCAACGTGGGACACGCCCAGATCGGGCTGGCATTGGCCGCGATGGGGGACCTCCCCGGTGCCCTCGAGTTCCTACGAGGGGCCGCGGCCCGGGTCCAGGGCACGGAAAACCAACTCTTCACCTCCCTGGTCCGCTACCACCTGCTGCGAACCCTGGCGAACAGCCCCGAGCCCTCCCACTGGCAGGAAGCGCATGCCCTGGTGAATGAGTGGATGGGGAACGAGGCCGATCCCTTCAGGCGGGGCATCGCGCAACTCGTGCTCGCACAGGTGATGATGGCGCGGGGCGTGGCCTCCGCAGCCGAGCGACATGCCCAACAAGCCTGCGACTTGTTGGCCTCGCTGCGCACCTTCCTGATCGATGCGCGAACGCTGCTCGGCAATGCGTTGCGCGCCCAGGGGCGTGTCGCGGAGGCCCGGCAGGTAGCGGAGTTGGGTGTGCAGGACATGGAGGAGATGAACGTCCAGGGCGTGTACGCGGTGGCCATGCACCTGTGCCTGGCGGAAGCCTGTTTCGATCAGGGAGACACCGACAGAGGCGAAACCGCCCTGCGCAAGGCCCTGCGGTGCGTGCGGACGCGTGCCGCCGACATCCCCGAGCCACACGTCCGCGAGCGCTTCCTAAGCCAGGTGTCCGAGAACGCCCGCACGCGGCAACTGGCTCGGGAGCGCTGGGGTGATGCGTCGGCCTGACGGGACTCAGTGCTCGTGCTTGCAGCGGCCGAGGAAGCGAACCAGTTCCGTGTGGAACCACTGCGGCGCGTCCAGCATCGGCCAATGGCACGCGTGCGGCACCACGGAATGGGACATCGAGGGATGCTGGGCCACCAGCGTCTCCGGGCCGGTGGTGGCCGCCAGTGCATGCGTGGGCCCCGTGAAGAGAACAAAGGCCTCTTCCGGATCGTAGCCGAGGAGCGACTCCAGGTTTCCAGCGATGGCCTCCCGGCGCGAGGTGCGCAGCGTCTTCATCACCAGCGTGCGCGTCTTCTCTTTCGCCTCGAGGAGCAGTGGCGCGAGCCAGTGCTCGTGGAACGCGCCATACTTCGCCTCGCTGAAGTTCTCGAGCCAGGCCTCCGTGTCGGCCTTCTGCTGGCGGCGCATGTCCCCAGCGGCCTCGACATAGAGGAGCCCGGAGAGCCGCTCGGGGTAGTAGGAAGCGAAGGCCCCGGCGACCGCGGCTCCGAAGCCATGCCCCACCAGGACGAATTTCTGGGGCAGGAGTGCGTCGGCCACGGCGACGACATCCTCCACCGCGGCCTCCACGCCGAAAGGACCATGGGCGCTTCCGCTCTCGCCCAGTCCGCGCAGGTCGAACGCGACACTCTGGGTGGCGAGTCCGTGCTGCACTTCGGCCCAATGCGTCCGATCGCCTGGGACATCGTGCACGAAGAGGAGGGGAATACCCCCGGCGCCTTCCGTGGTCGCCATGAGGCGCCCCGCGGGTCCGGATACGGTCACTGTCCTCGGCTCCTTGTGCACCATCGTCTGGGCTCCCCCACCCCGGGACGGGCGCTGCCCGTGCCTCGCTCCACGCCATCTGAAGCGCCAGGGCCTTCTTCCCAGTCTGCCCTACTCCCATCGGGAGCGATTCGTGCGCGGGGAGCGCACGCCCACCCGTGAACAGAAGGGACACCGGAGACCTCATGGCCGTGGGCACCCGGAGAGCGAGTCCTCACCGGTAGACGCGAAAGGTCTCCGCGCGCTCCGACGGCGGCGCCGAGGGGTGGGTCTCCACCTTGAAACCCCTGGACAGCGCTCCCGCCTCGCGCAACCGCAGGTGCCGGTTGGCGATCTCCGAGCATGGCGGAGGCGCGTCCCAGCATCGCCCGACCTGGAGTTCCAGGCCCCAATCCGTCCGATAGGGCTTCGTGTCCGGCGGAGGGAGCGGCAGGAAGCCCTCTCTTCGCCACCCGGGCGTGTTCGCCGACAGGAACAGACTCCCCGTCGCGAAAACGATGAGCACCAGCGTGAGTTCGAATGGACTCCGGCTTCGCGGCTCCGGAGAGTTCAACGCGAGGACCAGTCCGTTGACCGCCAGGAGCCAGAAACACGCCCCCGCGAAACGGGGATCTGGCGAACCGAGGAACCAGAACAACAGTCCCACCAGGGGTGGCAGCAGCAGCAGCACGGAGGAACCCGGCCGGCGCCACGGCAGCACGAGCATCGAGGCGAGCCCCAATGACACCGGGATGAGCACCTCCCAATTCAGCAGGAGCAGGCTCCTCGCCCAGGGACCCACCCACTCCCAATTCGAGAGCACCTCCTGCACGGGAACTCCCGGGCGGCGGCCCCAGGCCTGGATGTACTCCACCAGGTTCTCGACGGTCGCGCGAGGGATGCGCCAGTCCACCGGAAGCCCTCCGAAGGCGCTGGGATACGCGGGATAGCCCGTCAGGATGATGCCGCGAAGAACCCACGGCCCGAGCACACCCAGCCCCAGCGACACCATGTGCACGAGCGCGGTGCGCACGAGCACTCGCCGCTCGCCAGCGCGGGCCCACCCCACCCCCAACGCCAGCAGATATGCCGACAGGCCGAGTCCCGCCCAGGACAGCTTCACGGTGAGCCCCACGGCGGAGAAGAAGGCCATGCACCCCACCCAGGCGCGCTCGGTACGAGGGGCCCGCCCCGCGCTCAGCCACAGGCGCAGCAGCAGCTCGCCCACGACGTAGCCCAGGCAGTAGATGGCGATGTCGGGCGACAGGCTCGTGTAGTTGCCCCCCAGAATCCGCTCCACCACCGAGGGAAGAAACAACGCGGCGAAGAGCGGCTGCGCCCGGGCATGGGGCGGAACGCGCAGGAGCCGGCTCGCCCCCCACAGGCAACGCCCGAGCAGCATGAGCAGCAACAGGCTATTGGCCAGGGCATGGGCCCGATGCGCGAACGGCCCGACCTGGAGGACGGCGGCGTAGAGGAAGTACGTCTGGTTGAAGGCGAGCCGATCGAACAGGTTCCCCAGTCCGGGGACAATGGGGTGCTCGGACATCCATCGCACCGTGGCGAGGAAGTAGGCCCCGGTGTCCCCGTTCCTCGGCGCGTCCAGCGCGAGGTTCGCCATGCCCACCGCCGCCAGGAGGAACCCGCCCAGGAAGAGCCGGTGGCCACGAACCAGGCGCCGGACGGAGGCGCGCGGCTTCCGGCCATTCCAGAGGGCACCGCCCCCTCCCAGCAGGACGACGGCGAGGGATGCCCGTCCGTCCACGGGAAGGAAGAGGTGCCAGACCTGCGACAACACCAGGAGCAGCGCCCAGCCCAGCCAGAAGACGGTGAACCCGTCGCCACGAATCGACCCGGGCAGGCGCAGCACCCGGCAGAGCCCGGCCCCGAGCCCCCAGAGCACCAGGGCCGTGACGAGCCAGCCGAGCAACACCCATGACATCGCGCTCCACATCCGCGGCGCATTCTGTCACGCCGGAGCGGGCGTCTCGCTCCCGATGGCGGACGCTCGCGTGATACAGACGGCCCGCATGGAGAGTGAAAAGCTGCTGTCGTCCTTCGTGAAGGTGCTCGTGTCGGACGCCGAGCGCTCGTTGCGGTTCTACGAAGCACTCGGCTTCAAACGCCTGAACGCGGATCCCCCCTTCACCCACCTGCGCTGGGAGAACCAGGCCGAGGTGTACCTGGTCGCCGTTCCGGCGGCGGTGAAGATGGAAGGCCGCCGGGGCCTGGGCGTCCTCATCGGCATCCGGGTGGGCGCGACGGGCCTGGAGGAGATCACCGCCCGCGCCCAGGCGCTCGGAGCCACCGTGGAAGGCCCGACCCGGCAGCCCTGGCACACGCGGGAGATCACCCTCGCGGACCCGGATGGCTACCGGTTGAACTTCATCGAGCCCGCCTGAGCCTCCTCTCGGAGGCTACCGGCCAGCGAACTGCACGCCCTCGAAGACGAGCGTGGGCGTCCGGGCGGAGCTGTACGGATAGGGATCCGCCCCCACCGCCACGAGCCGCTTCCACAAGTCGAGCTGGTTGCCGGAGATGTTCATCTCGCTGATGGGCTCGGCGAGCTGGCCTCCCCGCACCCGGAAGCCCTGGACGCCGAGGGAGAAGTCCCCGGTGACGGCGCTCGAGTTGCCGCCGAGGAAGCCCGTCACGAGGATGCCCTCGCGCAGGTCCTCCAGGAGTCCGGCGCGCGCCTTCGGACCGAGCTTCCAGGCGAGGTTGGAGGGCGAGCTCGTCGTCGGACGCCACTGGAGCTTGCGGCCGTAGTAGCTGTCGATGAAGTACGAGCGCAGCACGCCCTGCTCGAACAGCGGCATCGTGCGCGAGGCGATGCCCTCCCCGTCGAAGAGGCGCGAGCCGAGTCCCCGCTTCACGTGCGGCTCGTCCGTGAGGTCGAGCCAGTCGCTGCCCACCTTCTCCCCGAGCTTTCCATCCAGGAACGAGCGCTTCTGCTGGAGGGACGCGCCCGACATCGAGCCGAGCAGCATCGACACGAGCCGCCCCGAGACCTTGTGGTCCACGGCCATCGGCAGCACCGCCGACTCGCCCTTCGTCGAGCCAATACGTCCCAGGGCCCGCTCTCCCGCGCGACGGCCCAACGCGGACGCGGCGGGCAGGTCCTCGAAGAAGCGCGCGAAGGCGGAGTCCGACTCCTCGGGCCTGCGGCCATCGGGATCCTGGACGCTCACCTCCGCCGAGGCGACGAATTGCGTGCTCCTCGAGCCTCCCTCGAAACCATTGGAGGTGACCCGGTAGGACTCGCGGAACAGGTCGCCGAAGCCCGTGGTGACGGAGAGGATGGCCCCCTTCGTGTCGGCCGCGCGCGCGCCCTCCTCCAGCTCGCGGGCGAAGCGCTGGCGCTCCTCGGCGCTCAACTCCGCCTGGCGGGGGTCCTCGATCACCAGATCGAGGGAGGCACGCCCCTCGTAGAGTTCGGCATCCGGCAGGCGCCGGTGCTCGTCACGCGCCAGGGCCCTCGTCATGGACAGGCTGTCGGCGATGAAGCGCGAGAGTGCCTCCGGACGCAGATCGCTCGTGGACACCGAGGAGTAGCGCCCATCGACATAGAGCTGGAGCGACAGGCCCCGGGTCGTCGCCTCGGAGACCTTGTCCAGCCGGCCATCCCGCCACTGCACCTCCACCTCGCGCATGCGGCCCGCGCTGGCCGACGCCTCGGTGGCGCCATGCTCGCGCGCCAGGTCCACCGCGCGCCGTGCCGTGTCCCGCAGGTTCGTATCGATCGTCGTGCTCATGAAAGCCTCGCTCAGGAGTTGCGCCCACCGACGGTGATGGAAGCGACGCGGACGGTGGGAATGCCCTGGGACACCGCCACGCCCTGCCCGTCCTTTCCACACGTCCACCCGCCCTCGTCGATGACGAGGTCGTCGGCCACCATGTCCACTTTCTCCAGCACCTTGGGCCCGTTGCCGATGATGTTCACGTCCTTGATGGGACGCGTGAGCTTGCCATCCTCGATGAGGTAGCCGTTCTTCACGTAGAAGGTGAAGTCCCCCGCGCCGATGTTCACCTGCCCGTTGGTGAAGTTCGAGCAGTAGATGCCCTTCTTCACCGAGGCGATGATCTCCTCGGACTTGTGAGGGCCCGGCAGCATGTACGTGGAGCGCATGCGCGGCAGCGGCGCGTGCCGGTAGCTCTCGCGGCGGCCATTGCCCGTGGGCTTCACCTTGTAGTGCCGCGCGGAGATGGAGTCGTGGAGGAACGTGGTGAGCACGCCGTTCTCCACGAGCATCGTCTTGTCCGGCACGTTGCCCTCGTCATCCACGTTGATGGCGCCCCGCGCGTACTCGTTGGTGCCGTCATCGACGATGTTCACGAAGGGCTGGGCGATGGGCTTGTTGATCTTGTCCGCGTAGATGGACGTGCCCTTGCGGTTGAAGTCCGCCTCCATGCCATGGCCGATGGCCTCGTGAAGGAGGATGCCCGAGGAGCCCGCGGCGAGCACCACCGGCATCTCCCCGGCGGGCGGCTGCGAGGACTCGAAGAGGATGGTGGTGCGGCCCACCGCCTCGCGCACGATGCGGCCCATCCGCTCGGGCGAGTAGAAGTCCAGCCCCGCGCGCCCCGCGACCCCATAGGCGTTCTGCTCGCGCTTGCCGTTCTGCTCGGCCACACACGACAGGTAGAGGCTCGTCATGGGCTGGATGTCCTCGACGAGCCGCCCGTTGCTGTCGGCCACGAGGATGGCGCCGTGCTCGTCGGAGAACGACACGCCCACCTTGGAGATGCGGGGGTCGGCCTTGAACGCCGCCGTGTTGAGCTGATCCAACAGGGGCAGCTTCTGCTCGGGGCGAACGGCATCCCAGCTCGTCTGGAGCACGTAGCGCTTGGGCAGATCCTTGAAGACGTGGAAGTGCTGGGGGCCGGGCCGCGAGGGCCCCTCCGCGATCGCCGCCGCCGTGCGCGCCGCGCTGCGCATCGCCTCGAGCGTCAGGTCCTCGGTATAGGCGTAGCCCGTCTGGTCTCCCTTGACGACGCGCACGCCCACGCCGAGCTCCACCAGGGTGGACGCCTTGCTCACCCGGCCGTCCTCGAGCGACATGGCGGTGGACACGCGATGCTGGAAGAACAGGTCGCTGTAGTCCCCGCCGCGCGACAGGGCGGCGGCGAGGGTCTCCCGGATGAGGGTCTCGGTGATTCCGAAGCGGGCGAAGTACCCGATGGACTGAGCGGGCCCGCCCGGGCCCGCCTTCGTCAGCTCCGCCAGTCCGTCACCCATCAAATCGCTCTGCGTCATTGCGCACCTTCCTCCTGCCCGGCTCTCGAGTGATGTTCTCCACGCACGCCCTGTACTTCTAACGGGGACCTGGCGCCCCCGCTCACGCCACCGACGTCATGCGGACCACTTCGTCGAAGGAAGTAAGCCCCATGGCGAGCTTGCGCACGGCCGCCTCGCGCAGGGTGCGAGTGCCCGCCCGGCGCGCCACGTCCAACATCTGACTGTGGTTGGCCCCCCGGGAGATGAACTCGCGCAATTCGTTGTTGAGGTTGACGATCTCGAACGCGCCCGTGCGGCCCCAATAGCCGGTGCCCCGGCAGCGCACACACCCCGCGCCCTTGACGATCTTCACCCCACCCGGGAGCAAGGGGAGAGGCGTGCCCAGCATGGCCAGTTCGTCCTGGGAGAGAGTCGTCGGCTGCGCGCAGTGCGGGCACACCCGCCGCAGCAGGCGCTGGGCCATCATCCCGATGAGACTCTGAGCGAGCAGGAAGGGCGGCACTCCCAGGTCCTTGAGCCGCGCCACCGCGCCGATGGCGTCGTTGGTGTGCAGCGTGGAGAGCACCAGGTGGCCCGTGAGCGCGGCCTGCACGGCGTTCTCCGCCGTCTCCTCGTCGCGGATCTCGCCCACCATGATGACGTCCGGATCCTGGCGCAGGATGCTGCGCAGGGCGTTGGCGAAGTCGAGCCCCAGCTTGGGTTGCACCTGGACCTGGTTGAAGCCGTCCCACACCATTTCGATGGGGTCCTCGATGGTGGTGACGTTCACGTCCGGACCCGCCACCGCCTTGAGCGCCGAGTAGAGCGTGGTCGTCTTGCCACTGCCCGTGGGGCCCGTCACGAGGATGATGCCGTGGGGCTGATCGATCCACGTCTCGAAGACGGTCTTCTCCTGAGGGTCGAAGCCAAGCTGGGCGATGTCCTGCACCAGCGTCTCCGGGTCGAACACACGGATGACGATCTTCTCGCCGAAGGCCGTGGGCAGCGAGGAGACACGCAACTCCACCTCGCGCCCGTCCTTCTCCGTCTTGATGCGGCCGTCCTGGGGCTTGCGCTTCTCGGAGATGTCCATGCGCGAGAGCGTCTTCACGCGCGACACGATGGGCGGATGCACGCCAGCGGGCAGCGTGTACACGGAGTGGAGCACGCCATCGATGCGCAGGCGCACGAGGGAGTTGTTGCGCTTGGGCTCGATGTGGATGTCCGAGGCGCGGTTGTCGAAGGCATAGCGCAGCAGGTAATCCACCGCCTGCACCACGGGCTGATCCGCCGCGTCCAGCTCCTGCCGGCTGCTCAGCGAGACGAGCTGCTCGAAGTTGCCGACCTGCGGGGAGTTGCCGGGGTTGGCGTTGAAGTCATCCGCGGCCTTGGCCAGCGTGCGCTTGAAGCCGTAGATGTCCGCGATGGCCCGGAGGATGTCCGTCTTCGAGGCGAGCACCGGATCGATGGCCATGCCGGTGAGCACGTGGATGCTCTCGAAGAGCTCCTTGTCGAAGGGGTTGGCCACCGCCACCACGAGCCGGCCGTCCTGGCCCTTCTCCAGGGGCAGGAGCACGTGCTTCTGCGCGAAGGGGCGAGACACGGTGCGCGTGGCCAGTCCCATGTCCAGCTTGAGCGGATCCACCTTCTTGTAGGGGACGCCCGCGGCGCGCGCGGCGATCTCCGTGACCCGGTCCTCGTCCAGCGAGCCCCGGCCATCCGCCAGGGGAACCTGGAAGGCGGCCACGATCTCCACCGGCGAGACGTCGTAGCGCGCCGCGTCCTTGCCCACGATGCCCTGGTTCTTGAGGACCCGGGCTCGCGCGGCCTGCTCACGGGTGAGGATGTTCTGCCCCTGGTCGGCGGTGAGCACCCGTTGGGAGACGAGCGCATCGAGCACGAAGGACAGGGAGAAGTCGGTCTTGCTCCGGCTGGTCGGGGGAGCGGGCGGGGTTACGGGCGCTGGCAACGGCGTCTCCTCGAAGCCACGAAGAACACGGCAAGAGCACCGAGGAATCCCGGCGCGTTCACGGCGGAGCCCTGGCAACCACACCCAGGGCCCGGGACAGGCCCCGGGCCCGTCCCTCCATTCAACGGCGGGGGAACGGGCGAGCCCGCGTCCCGGGGGCCTTCGCAGGACGAGCAACCCGCGTCCGCCGGTTGCGGACCCACGCACTGCCCGGCACCGGAACACGTGGAGCCCATGGGGCAATCCGCCTGGGTACGGCAGGGAGGCAGGCAACCGCTCGCCCCCTCGGGAAAGGCCGCGCATTGGAGCGCGGGATTGCAGGTGCCCTGCTCACAGGCGCGCACGCACATGAAGGCCTCGTCGGAGCCCACCTTCTGGCAACTGGAGCCTCCCGGGCACGTGGAGGAGCACGCCCCCGCTTCCGCGCCACAGGGCTGCGAGCAGATGCCTTGCGAATGACCGTTCACCCACAGGCAGGACTCACCGGTGCCGCATTGCGCGTCGGCGTCGCACGGCATGCCGATGCGCACGCCCGGGAGTTGCTTGGGCACGCAGCGCTTGTCGCAGGAGCGGCACGTGTAGTCCGGCGCGCAGTCGTTTTCCGCGCTGCAGGTCGGCACGCAGACATCGCCGCCCGTCGAGACCTGGTCGCAGATGTAGCTGGCGCGGCACTGACCCGGTAGCGCGGGCTCACACTGGTCGAGGCAGTAGGCCCCATCGAGCGCGGCGACGCACTGGGAGCCCGAGGGACAGTCCTGGGTCGAGCCGCAGGGGCGGGAGCAGTAGCCCCCCACCCACGCCTCGCTCCCCGAGGGCCGGAAGATCCTCTCGATGCAGGTGTACGGAGCCGGGCCGCATTCGGAAGGCAGGGTGCATGCCCCTCCCACCGGGATGGCCGCTCCCGCGGACGCCCCCCAGGCCAGGACACCAAGCACCACCGCGTGAATCCAGCTCCCACCCCGCATCGACTCTCCCATCGTGGACTTCGAGGGGCGCAGTCTATCCGCGAATCGCCCGGATGGTGGCCTCCACGAGCGCCTCGGGAGTGGGACGATCGGCCACGGCCGCCACGGCGAGGCCCAGGTGCGTCAGCGCCGCCGCGGTGGTGGGCCCGATGGCCACCAACCGGGCCGTGCCCAGCCGCTCCCGCCCCGCCTCCTCCAGGAACGACTCCGCGGTCCGGGGCGAGGCGAACAGGGCCACGTCCGGAGGCGCGGCCTCCAGGAGCTCCCGCGCCTCGTCCGGCATCGGAGTGGTCCGGGAGCGGTACGCCGTCACGCGCGTGACCCGCGCGCCCTGCTCCCGCAAGGCCTCCTCCAACTCACGCCGCCCTTCCTCCGCCGCCGGCAACAACACCTCGTCGCCCGGCCGCAACGCGGGACGCAGCACCTCGGCGAGCGATTCCGCCGTGCCCGCGGGAGCCTCGGCGGCCACCTTCAGGCCATGGCCCTCCACGGCGCGCGCGGTCCGCGGACCCACCACCGCCAGACGCACGGACGACAACAGCTCCGTGGTGCCCGCCTCCCGCAGCGCGTCCATCAGCGCCTCCACCGCCGACGGGCTGGCGAACACCACCCACGCATAACGTTGGATGGACTCCACGGCCGCGAGCAGCGGGCGCGCGTCCTCCGGAGGCACCAGCTCCAACAAGGGGACATGCAAGACGTGAGCGCCTTCGTCCTCGAGCAGGAAGCACAGCTCTTCCGCTCGTTCCCGGGGGCGCGTCACGAGAACGCGGATACCTTCGAGTCGCCTTTCCACGGCCCGGAACTCTAGGACTCCGGCGCGGATGCGCGACCAAAATCACGCAGGATGTCCGCCGCTCCACGCGCGAGCAGATCCTCGGCGAGCGCGTCCCCCACCGCGAGCGCGGTTTCCACCGGGCCACTGCGCTCGCCCTCCACCACTTTCGTGCCATCCGGACGTCCCACCAGTCCACGCATGTGGACGGTCTGGCCCACCACGGTGGCATGTCCGGCGAGTGGGACGGTGCAGCCGCCCTCCAACCGGGCCATGAAGGCGCGCTCGGCCGTCACCGCCACGCGCGTGGTGGCGTCTTCCAACGGCGCGAGCAGGCCGCGCACCGCGACGTCCTCGGTGCGGCACTGGATGGCGAGCACGCCCTGCCCCACCGCCGGCAGACTCAAGGAGGTGGGCAACACCTCGGCGATCTCCGACTCCAGGCCCAGGCGCTTGAGGCCCGCGAAGGCGAGCACCGCGCCGTGCAGCTCCAGCTCGCGCATGCGCGCCAGCCGCGTCTGCACGTTGCCGCGCAGGCTGACGATCTCCAGGTCCGGCCTGCGCGCGCGCAGGATGCAGCTGCGCCGCAACGAGGACGTGCCCACGCGCGCGCCTCGTGGCAGCCGCTCGATCGTCAGCCCGGCGGGCCCGCAGAGCGCGTCGCGCGGATCCTCGCGCACGGGCAGCGCCGCCAGCAGCAGCCCCGCGGGCAGCACCGACGTCATGTCCTTGAGGCTGTGCACGGCCAGGTCCGCGCGGCCATCGAGCAGGCACTGCTCGATCTCCTTCACGAACAGCCCCTTGCCCCCCACCGTGGACAACGGCGCGGCCAGGAAGCGATCCCCCGCGGTGGTCATCTCCACGAAGGAGACCTCCAGCCCCGGGTGCAGTTGGGTGAGCAGCGAGCCCACGTGACGGGCCTGCCAGAGCGCCAGCGGACTCTGCCGGGTGGCGATGCGTACGGCCTTCATCCCTTTCCTCCCTGGACCAGCACATTGGGGCCCGTCTTGCCCGGCGGCACGGCGGCGTCCTTCTCCTCCAGGCCGAAGAGTTCGGCGGCGGCGCCCGCGAGCCGGTTGCCCTCATGCTCGGGGCCCACCGCGCGCAACTTCGCCGTGGGCTCGTGCAGCAGCTTGTTGACGATGGCGCGCGCCATGGCCTCGATGCTCTTGCGCTGCTTGTCGTCCAGACTGTCCCCCAGCACGGAGAGCGTGCGCTCCACCTCGGCGCGGGCGATGGCCTCGCCACGCTGGCGCAGCTGGGCGAGCACGGGCACGCCCTGGCGCACGGCGCGCTCGCGCACGAAGCGGGCCACCTCCTGCGCCACCAGCACGCCCGCCTTCTGCGCTTCCTCGGCGCGCGCGGCGGCGTTGTCCGCCACGAACTTCTGGATGTCGTCCAGGTCGTACGCGTGCACCCAGTCCAGCGAGCCCACCTCGGGCGCGATGTCGCGCGGAACCGCCAGGTCCACCATGAAGAGCGGGCGGAAGCGGCGCGCCTTGCCCACCGCGCCCACGTTCTCCTGGGTGAAGATCGGCACGGGCGAGGCCGTGCTGCACACCACCACGTCCGCCTGGGTGAGCAGCGAGAAGAGCTCCTCGAAGGGCCGGGCCGTGGCCCCCACCTCGGCCGCGAGTGCCTCGGCGCGCGCGAGCGTGCGGTTGGTCACCAGGAGCCGCGTGGCGCCGGCCTGCTTCAGATGACGCGCGGCCAGCTCCGACATCTCCCCCGCGCCCACCAGCAGCACTGTCTTGTCCGCGAGCCCGTCGAAGACCTTGCTCGCGAGCGCCACGGCGGCGCTGGCCATGGAGGTCGCGGAGCGGCCGATCGCCGTCTCCGTGCGCACCCGCTTGGCACAACCGAACGCCGCGGCGCACACGCGCGTGAGCTCCCCCCGCACCGCGCCCGAGCCCTGTCCCCGCTCGAAGGCGTCCTTCACCTGGCCGAGGATCTGCGCCTCGCCCAACACCATGGAGTCCAGGCTGGCCGCCACCCGGAACAAGTGCACGAGCGCGTCCTCGCCCTTGTGCTCATAGAGGTGCTCCAGCGTCTCGGGGCCGCCCAGTTGCTCCAGCTCGCCCAGGGCGGTCTGCCGCGCCCGGCTCACGTCGGGCGAGGCCAGGTACAGCTCCACCCGGTTGCACGTGGACACGAGCAGCGCCTCGTGAGGCGACTGGGCCAGGCGCTGCAACAACTCCACCTGACGCGGATCGGAAAGCGCGAGCCGTTCTCGGACGGAGAGCGGCGCCGTGCGGTGCGACAGACCCAAGCACAGGAACTCCATGGCTAGCGCCACCCTCCACCCAGCTGGGCGAAGTCATACGACGAGAGAAAACACAGCAGCAGCAAGCCAAACCCCGTCATGGTCAGCAACGCGACACGCCGTCCCCTCCAGCCACCAAAGAAGCGGGCCCCCACGAGCGCGGCGAACACCACCCACGCCACCAGCGTGGCGATCTGCTTGGACTGCCAGGCCCAGAAGAACCCCGGCGCCGCGCTCGAGAAGAAGGCCCCCGTCACCAGCGTCACCGACAGGGCGATGAAGCCCACCACCACCAGCTGCCGGTTGAGGGTGTCCAGGAATTCCAGCGACGGCAGACGCGCGAAGAGCAGGCCGAAGCGCTTGCCCTTCACCTGCCGCTCCATCAGCAGGTACATCCCCGCCACGCCCGCGGCCACCGCCGAGGCGGCCACCCCCAACAAGGCGATGGTGATGTGCACGGGCAGCAGGGGCCGCTTCACGTCCGGGTGCAGGGGTCCGCCCGCGTCCAGCAACAGGCCCGGCAGCAATACCGCCACCGCCAGGGGCGTGATGAAGGCGCCAATCACCGGCCGACGGTAGCGCACATCCACCACCAGGAAGATGGCCAGCAACAGGAAGGCGAAGGTGGAGAAGCCCTGGGCCACGCCCACCGGGCGTCCCCCCTGCGCCCCGAAGAGGCCGAAGAGCGCCACACCGTGCAGGACCAGCCCCGTGCCCACGAGCCCGCGGCCCGCCATGGCGAGCGCGTCCCATTGCCGGACGAGGTAGACGAGATAGACCAGCGCCGCGACGACATAGGCGTGGCAGGCGAGGGAGACCAGCGCGTGATTCATGGCGGCTACAACCCACGGGGCCGGATGCGTCAGCCCATCTTGTTCAGGAGGAAGGCGGCGAGGAGATCCGTCTCGGAATCGGGCTTGCCCTCCCCGGAATCATCCGAGGAGGCGTCGGGCACCTCGGCCACATAACCGGGAACGACCTCGTACGCCGTGTCCCCGAGCAACACCGAGTCGGCCATCTGCTCGGCCCCCAAGGTCTTGAGCTGCTCCTCGGTCTTCACCTTGGTCACCAGGCCGTTGGTGTCCTCGCCGGTGACGAGCTGGAGGATGTGGACCGCGGGCGTCACCGGGTACACCCCGTCCTCGCCCGTCACCATCAGCACGCCGTCGCGCACATCCGCTTTGTCCTCCAGTGCCCACTCCTCGAGCTGGGTCTGGGGAAGGAAGAGCCTCATCACGGACGGCATTCTACACCTCCCGGCCCCAGGCCGAAGCGCCAACTGGCGACCGGACGAATCCGAGCGCAACGCGCGTGCTCCGTCCGCATCCAAGCAAGCGGAGAACCTGGGAAGGCCGCATGCTTGCGGGCCCGGTAGGCGCGTATTACAGCAAGCGCCATCCTGGGTGGTTCACGGACCGGAGGAGACAAGATGGCTGGCGCTGACGTGTTGAACATCGGAGATGGGAATTTCAAGAAGGAAGTGCTGGAGTCCAAGGAGCCCGTGCTCGTGGACTTCTGGGCCACGTGGTGCGCCCCCTGCCGCGCCATCGCTCCGTCCGTCGAGGCCCTGGCCACCCAGTACAAGGGTCAGGTCAAGGTGACCAAGGTGAACATCGACGAGAACCAGGGCACGGCGCAGGACTACGGCATCCGCTCCATCCCCACCCTGCTCGTCTTCAAGGGCGGCAAGGTCGTGGAGCAGATCGTCGGAGCCGTTCCCAAGGCGCGCATCGAAGACGCGCTGAAGAAGGCCGTCGCCGCCAACTGAGCGGCCCGCCTTCTCGTCGTCGCGCGCGGAGACGCTCACGAGCGCCTCCGCGCGGGGACTACTCGCCCCGCCACGTGTCCGTGGACGTGTGGGCCTTGAGCAGTTCCCACGCCGCGAGCGCATCCACCACCCGCTCCAACTCATTGGACAGGCCCCGGGCGCGGGGCGAGCGCAGGTACTCCTCGGCGAACGCGCGCAGCCGCGTGTCCAGGAAGAGCCGCGCGAGCGCCACCTCCGTCTGGCCGTAGAACTCCTCGAAGCGGATGCCGAAGCCCGAGGGCTCCTCCTCCCGGCGGGGCCGTTGCTCCCGCACGATGCGGGCCCGCGCCTCCACGGGCGGGGCCCCCGGCTCCAGCGAGAAGCGCACGCGCAGCTCGGTGTCCATGGGCAGGAAGAAGGTGCTCTCCAGGAAGGCGCCCCCCACGCTCACGTTGACCGAGCGCAGCGTGGCCGTGAAACGCCGCACACCGGCGTCCTCGATCCACACCTCCACGTTCGTGGCGAGCAGCGCCCGGGGAAAAAGCCGGTGCTCGGTCTCCTCCGCGCCCCCCGGCGCGATGACGGGCGCGAAGAAGGGGCGTGGGGCCGCCGGGGCCGAGGGGGTCGCCGAAAAGCGCGAGAACGGCGCGGGCTTCGTGACGGGTGACACGGGTCGTGGGGGAAGCAAGGACTCCGGGCGTGGGGCCGGAGCCACGGGGGCCGCCGGACGCGGCGGAGCGACCCGGGGCGGAGGCCGCTCGTCCCGGGGTGGCGTGGGCGGCGGGGCCTCCGCGACCACCGGGTTCTTCGTCTGGGCGGATGTCTTCTTGCGCGAGCCCTTGCCGTCCATCGTTTCTCCTCCGGAGCGGGACCGATTTGCATACCCCCGGCGCCTCGTTTCATACACCATGCGCGCCTTCGTCCGCGCCTGGAGATCGCGATGCTGGGAAACCTCCTGAAGCCCGAGTTCGACGAGCTCATCGCCTCCAAGAACTGGAGCGCGTTGCGCGATGCGTTCTCGGAGATGGATCCGGCGGATATCGCCGAGGTCATCGAGGATCTGCCCGCGGACGAGAGCGGCATCATCTTCCGGCTGTTGCCCCGGGACGCGGCGGCGCTCGTCTTCGAGTATCTGCCGCACTCGCAACAGACGGAGATCGTCGAGACGCTGGGCCGCGAGCAGCTCAAGAACCTGCTGGACGAGATGGCGCCGGACGATCGCACACGCCTGCTGGAGGAGCTGCCAGCGGAGGTGACCAAGCGCGTCCTCACGTCCCTGTCGCCCGAGCAGATCAAGCTCGCGCGCACCCTGCTGGGCTATCCGGAGAAGAGCGCCGGCCGCTACATGACGCCGGAGTACCTCACGCTGCCGGGCAACCTGACGGCGGGCGCCGCGCTCGACTACGTGCGCACCCACGGCCAGGGCCGCGAGACGATTCACGTCCTCTATATCGTGGACGAGAAGGGCCGGCTCCTGGACGACGTGCGGCTGTCCTCGCTCGTGATGGCGGACCCGAACACGCTCGTGACGGACATCCATGATCGGCAGCTGGTGAGCATCCCCGCGACGGCGGAGCGCGAGGAGTTCATCAGCATGTTCGAGAAATACGACCGGGTGGCGCTGCCGGTGACGGATTCGCGGGGCGTGCTGGTGGGCATCATCACGGTGGACGACGTGCTGGACGCGGCCGAGGAAGAGGCCACCGAGGACATCCAGCGCATCGGCGGTATGGAAGCCCTCGAGGCGCCCTACATGGACATCGGCATCGTGGACATGCTGCGCAAGCGCGTGGGCTGGCTCACGGTGCTCTTCGTGGGACAGATGTTCACCGCCACCGCCATGGCGCACTACCAGGACGCCGTCGCCCAGGCCGTGTTCCTGAGCACCTTCGTGCCGCTCATCATCTCGTCCGGAGGCAACTCGGGCTCCCAGGCCACCTCGCTCATCATCCGCGCGCTCGCGGTGCGCGACGTGTCACTCCAGGACTGGTGGAAGGTGGCCCTGCGCGAGATCATCAGCGGCCTGGCGCTTGGGGTGTTCCTCGGACTGCTCGGCTTCCTGCGCATCCTCATGTGGCCGGATCGGGAAATCCTCTACGGCCCCTACTTCGCCTGGGTGGGCGCGGCGGTGGGCCTGAGCGTGGTGGGCGTGGTGACGTTCGGCACGTTGTGCGGCTCGATGCTGCCCTTCCTGCTGCGGCGGCTCGGGTTGGATCCCGCCACCGCCTCGGCTCCCTTCGTGGCCACGCTGGTGGACGTCACCGGCGTGGTCATCTACTTCACCGTCATCACCCTCATCCTGACCGGCCGGGCGCTGTAGCGCCGCGCTCCCGGCCCTCGCGCCGCCACCCCTGGCAGTGCCAGAGCCGGTAGGTCGTCACGGGCCGCTCGCCCCGGGTCACCGTCACCGGGGGCAACGGCCGCACCTCGTCACAATGGGCCGCCAGGCGCGTGGACGCGTCGCGCAGCGGCTGCCGGTCATCCGCCACGACGAGGGCGTCCGAATGGGGACCGATGCTGTCCCACCAGAAGTCATAGGCCAGGCCCGAGCCCCCCAGCGCCGGATCCGACTGGGTCTCCGGGTGGTCGGGCAGATAGAAGGCCAGCTCGCTCGCCGTCTTGTAGCCCCACCCCACCACCAGCGGCGGCGGAGCCCCTGGAGTCCCCACCCGCTCGCGCTGGACCTGGACGTGGCGGGCCAACTGGCTCCATCCGCTCACCAGGTTGTCCTTCTCCTTGAAGGGAATGGCCGGCCACAGGGGCATCAAGTACATGCCCAGCACCAACAGCGCGCCCGTGCCCAGGGCGAGGCTCGCGTAGAGCTTCCGGCCCTGGACGCGCCACCCCTCGTGCCACCGGGCCGCGGTCGCCACGAACACACCGATGTACGCGGGCGCCACCCAGTTCATCTTCACCCAGTGCAGGGGGCTCACGCCGGAGAAGATCAGGAGTCCCGGCAGGCTCGCGATGCACAGCAACCGGGCGCGCGAATCGCCCCGGAGCGCGGGCTTCACCAGGAGGATCGCCGAGAGCAGGAGCGACAGATAGAGCAGCGGACCCACCGCCACCGCCTGCAAGCCCAGATAGCGCCCGACCAGGTGGGGCTGAAGCCCATGCACGGTCCGCATCCGCCCCCGCGTCTGGAAGGCGAACGAGGCCCAGTCATGCTGGGCATTCCAGATGAAGACGGGAGAGAAGACGGCGAGCGCCACGAGGAGCGCCAGGTAGGGATGAGGCGAGCGGAGGGACGCACGGCCCCGGGGTGACAACAGCGCCGTCAGGAGGATCTGCGGCGGAAGCAGCGCGGCGGTGTACTTGGACAACATGGCGAACCCGCAGAGCGCGCCCAGCACGTACCAGCGGAAACCGCCCCGGCCCGCGCCCTTCCCGTCCGGGAGGACCAGCTCGCACAGCACGCGGAGCGCCGCCGTCCAGCACAGCACCAGGGGCACATCCGGCGTCATCACCACCGCCCCCAGTCCGAAGAGCACCGTGGCATTGGCGGCGAGGGCCGCGAGCGCCCCCACGGCGGGCGAGTACAGGCGCTTGCCGAGCGAATAGAGCAGCCACGTGAGCAGGGTCATCGACACGACCGAGGGGATGCGCACACCCAGCTCGCTCACGCCCACGAGCTTCACCGACAAGCCGATCAACCATGCGCACATCGGCGGATGATCGAAGTACGACCAGTCCAGGTGCCGGGCGTATTGCCAGTAATAGGCCTCCTGCGGCGCCAACTCCACCTGGGCCGAGTAGAGGAGCCGAAGCACGGCCAGCACGCCACTCGCCACCAGCACCCGCCTCGTCCAGACCGGGGCGGAAGACGCATCGGCCGCGCCCATCGCCTGTTCCGGAGAGGCTCCTGCCATCCACTTCATCGAAGACTCCTCGACACGGGTGCACCGGTCCGTCTCTCGGACCGGGCTCCAGCGTGCCGGGAAGATGCCCGACGCCGGAGCACCCGGCCAGGGGTCAGCGCCCTTTGCGCAGCCGCGCCAGCCGGGACCGGTACAGGCGGGTCAGGAAATCATGGAGGATGAGTTCCTGGGGCCGTGACTCGTCCGTCAGCATCCGGTTGACGTGCAGGTGCAGGTAGCTGTCGGCCAGCACCTCCAGGGGGAGGTCCAGCATCCCTTCCCGCTCGGCCTGGAGCAGGCGCTCCACCACCGGACGGAGCCGTTCACCCCGCCGCGCCCAGACGGGAGGGGGGTCGCCCGAGAGCGATGTCTCCAGGAAGCGGCTCTCGCGGCGGTAGCGCTCTCCCAATTGCACCTCGAACGACTTGTCCACCTGGAACTCGGTGCCGAAGCCAGCGCGCGCCCGGCTCACCACCTCCAGCTTCCGCTCCAGCGAAAACCCCAGTGCATCCAGGAGCGCATCCATCCCCTGGAGCGTCAAGCGCCAGCGCTGCTCACGCTCCGTGTCCGCGCCTTCCACTCGGAGGAGGGAAAGCACCGCGTCGCTGTCGGCCTGGAACAGCGCCTCCGCCAACTCGATGCCCACCGGGCCGCCATAGCGCTCCACCTCGCGCTCGTAGGTGTCCCACTGCAAACGCCAGGCGTGGCCCGCCTCCATCGCGGCCGCGCAGGCGGAGCGCAGCAGCGGCCAGACCTCCGCCTCCAACCGTCGAGGCTCACCCTGGAAGCGCAGGCGCAAGTGCGCGTCCGGGTCCCAATAGCGCAGGAAGAACCAGCGCTCCGCCGCTCCCGTGGCGAGGACCTTCTCGATGGCCTCACCCAGGGAGCCCGCGAGCAGCCGATCCAACGTCGCGGGCCCCGCGTGGAGCTTGAGGTAGAGCCATTCCGAGCCGGGCGCGAAACCGCGGCGCACACGAGGGGCGGCCATCTCGGAGGCACACATCGGCCGCGAGGGCGCCACGATGGAGCGCGTGCGCACGAAGGGCACCACCAGCTCGTGCACGTAGCCCCCCTCCTCTCCCCGCGCGCACAAGGCCTCGGGGCCGGGGAACAACTCCTCCAGGGTGGCGCGAGGCCTGTCCTTGATGGCCTGCACGAGCGTGTCCACGCTCAACACGTTGTCCAGGTCGATGGGGAGCTGGTTGTCCTCGTCGCGCAGGCAGATCCACCGGGGCAGACGGGCCTCGTGGCGGAAGCGTTGCACGGCGTCGAAGCGCTCGGCGTCGCGCGCCCGGCCCCAGGCCTCGAGCCGCGGAGCCTCCATGTTCCAACACGCGAGCGACAACACCGTGCGGCCGTACACCACGCGGGGAAGAAAGGAGGAGCGCGCCAGGGGTCCCCAGGAGAACTGGAGCCACGAGGCATGCGTGTGCTGCAACTGCCCCAGGAAGCGGTAGATGTTCAGCCCATAGGACGCATAGTTGTGGGCGTTGCTCATCCTCGGGACGATCTCCCGGCCCAGACGTTTCGAGCGCAGGACGACGCGGCTGCCCTCCACGGACACCCAGAGGTCCGACAGGAGGATGCGCTGCTCCGGCCCGGCTCCCGACTCGCCCAGGAAGACGAGATCGTTCGGGCGCAGCCGCGGACGGCAGGTGACGTTGCCCATGCGATCCTGCGGAAGGTGAACCACCTCGGCGAAAAGGACGTCGGGGCGCAGCGCCTCCTCGGCGCGCAGGTGCTCCCGGACTCGCGCCTCCAAAGCCGGCTCCCCGTGGCAGAAACGGCCCAGGTAGGAGCCCGCCGAGGGGCCATGCAGGTTCTCTAGCAGGAGCTGGAAGCGGCCCTGGTCCACCGCCTCGGCGGACTCGCCCACCAGGGTGGCCACCACGCCGAAGGCGTCCGGAAGCGACACCGGCTCGTGGATCTCCATCGCCTTCAGATCCTCGTCCGTGAGCTCGAGTTCCCGGGCGTCCGTGCCCCGTACGTCCTCGAGCCTCCTCAAGAGATGGGCCCACCGCGCGCTCCACCGGCCCTCCTCCTCCTGGCGCCCTCGCGGGAGGACGAATCCCCCCAGCAGGGGACCCGTGCTCCGGCCCGGCCCCCGCGAGAACACGGCACCCACGCCGTTCTCCTCGTCCAGTGCCTCGGCCAGCGGCACGCAGCGGCTCTCATAGCGTTCGAGAAAGCGCTGGCGGAAGCGCTCCAGGAGCGAGTTCCCCGAGCGGCGGGGCGTCATCCGGCGCAGCGCCTCGAGTCCTCGCAGCATCTCGTCCACCACGGGCGATGACAGGGTGGCATCTGGGATGGAGCGGAACATGTCCACCTGGAAGAGCCGGGGCAGTTCCACGGGGACGGGAAGGGGCTCCAGCGCATGCGCCACCTCGCGGTAGGCGTCCGGAGACAGCCCCAGGGGCTGCGCATCGATGAGGGCCAAGGCCCGCTGGACGGAGGAAAGACGCTCGTGCACCTCATTCAGGGCGGGCACGTCCCGGGCCTGTTCGAGCAGGTGCGGGACGGGCTCGGGTCCGGTGAGCGTGGGAGCCCAGGTGGGCAGCAGGAGTTGCTCGCGCACCAGGGTCTCCACATAGGCGAGCGCTTCCTCGTAGGAGACGCCGGCGACCTCGTCCACCAGGGCACTCGCCAGTCGCGGGAGCGTCGCACCGGAGCCCGCGCGCTCCAGGGTGGCCTCCAGGTGGGGTGCGGACTCGACGGCGGTCAGATGGTAGGAGCGCTCGCGCCCGCGCGACCGCATCTCCAGGTAGCGCCACTGCCCGGCGAGCCGGTAGAGGCTGGAGTTGGGCAGGTAGCGCAGCGAGCGCCGCACCTCGGGCTCCCGCCGCACGCGCTCCACCAGCGCGCAGACGTAGTCCATGTCCAGCCGCGTGTGCCGGCGCAGGGCCATGCGCCCGGGGATGTGCAGATGGGTGCGCTCCGCCAGGTGGCCCACGGACAGCCCCGCGAACAAGCCAAAGGGCGTGGCGCGGCCGGCCATGCGCGCGAAGTAGCGCACCAGGGTCCGCTCCACCTTCTGTCCCCGCTCCGACTCCGGCGCGGACTCCCAGGCCGGGAGGCTGTCCATCAACATGGGCGAGGCCACGAAAAGCGCCTCGCGCACGAGTGGATCGGCCGCCCACCGCCGCAACCGCTCGCGCAACCGGACGCGGTCCCGCGCCAGCGCCTCCTCGCGCGCTTCCGGACGAGCCGCCGGAGCCTCCAGCCCCTCGCCCCAGGCGCCCAGCGCGTCGAAGGACAGCAACGGCGTGCGCAAGGCGAAGAAACCGGACGGAACGATGCCAGACGCGTGCTCGGACATGGACTCCCCCCCGCGGGGCAGCCCGCCGCCCCGGTCTCGAGGAGAACCCTAGCAGGACCCCCGAGGGTCCCCACCGGGGCACACCGCGCCAACTCTCCGATAGACGACGCCGCCCCCGCCCTCGCGCGGATGGGGCGGCGCTTTCTGTCCGGCCCCGGACGGACCGCCGCTCAGAACATGTGGCGGCGCATGCTGATGTTCACGAGCAACCCGATGCAGAGCATCACGCTCACCAGCGAGGAGCCTCCGTAACTCAGCAGCGGCAGGGTGATGCCCGTCACCGGCAACAAGCCAATCACCATGCCGATGTTCTCGAACACCTGCCAGAAGATCATCGCCACCACGCCCACGGCGGCGAAGGCGCCGAAGCGATCCCGGGCGTTGAAGCCCACGCCCAGTCCCATGATGAAGACGAGCCCGTAGAGCACCAGCAGCAGCACGCACTTGAGGAAGCCATGCTCCTCGGCCCACACGGAGAAGATGAAGTCCGTGTGCTGCTCGGGAAGGAAGGACAGACCCGTCTGGGTGCCCTCCTTCCAGCCCTTGCCGTGCAGGCCTCCGGAGCCCACGGCGATCTTCGACTGGGCCGCGTGGTAGCCACTGCCGCGCAGGTCCGACTCCGGATCCAACCACCCGGAGATGCGCTTGCTCTGGTGGGGCTTGAGCAGGTGCCGCACGACGGTGGTGCGCGGCTCGGGCATCTCCCGCACGTAGTCATTCCAGATGATGCCCGCCCCCGTGAGGAAGCCCGCGACGATCACCGCCACCAGGTACCAGCGCACCTTGCCGAACAGGATGACCGTCGCCGAGGACAGGAGGATCATCAGCGCCGTGCCCAGGTCCGGCTGCACCAGCACGAGCACGGTGGGCACCATGACCACGAGCACCGGCTTGATCAGGCGCTTGATGCCATAGGAGCCCTCTCCCGGCTTGAAATCATCGTGGTAGACCTTGGCCAGCATGAGCAGCACGCCGATCTTCATGAACTCGGCGGGCTGGACGCGGATGGGGCCCAGGACGAACCAGCTCTCCGCGCCCTTGGCCTTGTGGCCAAACACCCGCAGCGCGAGCAGCGCCACGATGTTGAGCACGTAGATGGGCAGCGCCATGTTCTTGATGACGCGGTAGTCCACCAGGCACACGATGAGCGCGGCCAGGAAGCTCACCCCCACGTACGCCGCCTGACTCGTCCACACCGGAGAGGCTTGCGAACGGGAGGCCGAGGCCAGGTTGAAGATGCCCAGCCCCACCACCGCGAGCACGCTGAGGATCAGGCCCCAGGGGACATGGGGCAACATGCGCCGCTCAATGCGCAGCTGCATTCGAGCCTCCCGTTCCCCCGGCGGGGAGCGCGCCCCGGGTGAGCGTGCTTTCGTCTTGAGCCGACGCGGAGGAGGCGTAGGGCGTGTCCACCCGCGGCGGCGGTCTGGTGGCGTCCTCCTTCTTCAACTCGAAGTACTTCTGGATGACCGCCATGCCAGCGGGCGCGGCGTCGACGCCACCGTGTCCGCCATGCTCGTTGAGCACCACCACGGCGATCTCCGGCTCATCCGCCGGGGCGATGCCCGCGAACCACGCGTGGTCGCGCTGGAAGAAGTCCATCTGGTGTTCCTTGAGACGGATGGCGCCGATGGCCGCCACCTGCGCGCTGCCCGTCTTGCCCGCCACCACGACGTCCTTGAGGTGCTCCCGAACGCCCGCGGCGGCGCGGTAGGCCGTGCCTCCCGGCTCGTTCACCGTCGCCACGAGCGCGTCCATCACCGACTTGCGATGCGCCTCGGGGATCGCCACCTTGCGCACGACCTGGGGATCGAACTTCTCCACGACGCTGCCATCCAGTCCCTCCACCCGCTCGACGAGCTGCGGCTTGAGCAGCGTGCCGCCGTTGGCGATGGCCGCGTAGAGCATGACGACCTGCAGCGGCGTGGCGTTGACGTCGCCCTGGCCCATGACGCTGTTGAGCGCCATGCCCTTGGTGTAGCCACCGGGGGACACCTTGTCGTGGTACTCGCTGGACGGCATGATGCCCGGCACCTCGGCGAGCACGCCAATGCCCGTGGGCGCGCCCAGGCCCAGCGCCTTGCCCATGTCGGCGATGGGATCCAACCCGATGGTGTCCGCCACCTTGTAGAACCAGGCGTCGCACGAGTACTGCAGTGCCGTCTTGCCATTGACCGGCCCGTGGCCGCTGTCCTTGTGGCAGCGCCAGGCCCGCGCGCCGAGCCGGTAGCTGCCCGTGCAGGTCACCACGGTCTCCGGCCGGAACAGGCCCGACTTGTAGGCCGCCAGCGTGGAGATCACCTTGAAGGTGGAGCCGGGGCTGAAGTGGTTGGCGGAGACGCGGTTGACCATCGGCTGGAGCGGATCCCTCGCCAGCGCGTACATCTGCGACGAGGTGATGCGGCCGGTGAGCAGGTTGGAGTCGAAGCCGGGGCGCGACACCAGCGCGCGGATGAAGCCCGTCTTCACATCCACCACCACCAGGGCACCCGCGGAGCCCGGAAAGGCCTGCTCGGCGGCCTCCTGCAGGCGCATGTCGAGCGACAGCACCAGGTTGTTGCCCGGCCGCGACGGCACCTGGGTGTCCTTGCCCAGCTTGTCGTTGAACTCCTCGAGCACCCGGCCGCGCGCGTTGACGACTTCCTTGCGCACACCGTCCGTGCCGCACAGCGCGGACTCGAACGAGCGCTCCAGGCCGCGCCGCCCGATGTAGTCGCCCAGCGCGTAGCGGCCGCCCTCGGCGTTGAGGCGCTCGAGCTCGTCCGGGTTGATCTCGTTCATGTAGCCGAGCACGTGCGAGAGCACGCTCCCGGTGCGGTAGTTGCGGTGCGGCACGGGCACCACTTCCACGCCGTCGAGCATGTCGCGCCGGGCGTTGATGCGGTCGTACTCGTCGCGGGTCAGGTCCACGCGCACCGGCAGGGGGATGAAGGGAGCCGCGCGGCGCGCGATGCGGATTTGATCCTCCATGCGCTTGCGCGTGGCCTCGTCCCAGCCGAGCAGCTCGCCCAGCCGTGGCAGCACTTCATCCGCGCAGTTGGTGCAGAACGCCGGGGTGACGAAGGCGTCGAACGAGGGGCGGCTGTCCACGAGGATGGTGCCCCGGCGATCCTTGATGAGGCCGCGATCGGCGCGCAGGCGCACTTCCTTCACGAAGTTGGCCACGCTCTTGGCGGCGTACTCCTCGCCCTGGGTGATCTGCAGCCGGTAGAGCTGCACGGCGAGCACCACCAGGCCCAGCACCATGGCCAGGCCCAACCACACGAAGCGGCGCTTGAGATCGCGCCCGGGCGTCGTCTCGGACAGGGTGGGAGGCGTCAACGCAGCAACCCCGCGGAGGAGGTACGGTCCTGCGACACCTCGAAGCGCCGCAGCAGGGGATAGAGCAACGCCGCCGCCAGGCCCGTGAGCGTCACCTGCAACGGCAGGCCCGGCAGGAGCGCCGACGCCGAGCCATCCTTGGTGGTGAGCCAGGTGAAGAAGCTCGCGAGGGCCCCATGGGTCAGGTCTCCGCCCATGGCGAAGAGGACGAAGGTGGCCCGGCCCCGCACGTCCGTCAAGCGCGCCACCAGCTTGCCCAGCAGGAAGATGAAGACGGCCAGGAAGGTGAACAGGCCCGTCGGCTGGCCGCTCATCAGATCGAGCAGGTAGCCCACGGCGAAGGAGGAGATGGCCCCCTCCAGCATGCTGGCGCGCAGGGCCAGGAAGGCCACGAGCACCACCGTCACGTCGATGCGGCTGATGGCCAGTCCCAGCTGCTGCACCAGCACCGACTCCAGGGTCAGCAGCAACAGCGCCAGGCCCACGGTGACCAGGAACTTCATCGCGTGCCTCCCTCGCCCTGCGACTGGGCCATGGTGCCAAAGGGATTGCCCCGCACGAGCACTTCCTCCAGCCGCGTGGTGTCCACCGCGGGCACGATGTCTCCGCCCAGGAACATGCCGTGCTCCGTCTTCTCCAGGTGCGTCACCTTGCCCACCACCAGGCCCGGCGGGTACACGCCGTCCGTGCCCGAGGTGATGATGAGATCGCCCTCCTGGATGTCCTCGGTGCGCAGCATGTTCTCCAGTTGCAGGGGACCCTTGCCCGCCCCCGCCGCCGTGCCCCGCGAGCGCGAGCGCTGCACACGCACACCCACCCGGCTCTGCGCGTCCGTCACCAGCGCCACGTCCGCCCATCCGCCCGTCGTGCGCACCACCTGGCCGACGATGCCGTCCGGCGTCACCACGGACATGCCGCGGAACACCCCATCCGACTCCCCCCGGTTGATGCGCACGGAGAGCAGCTTGCTCACCGGGTTGACGCCGATGACCCGCGCGGCGATGTCCGGCCCCGGCGAGGCCTCCGAGTAGCCGAGCAGGCCGCGCAGCCGGTCGTTCTCCACCCGGGCCTCGCCCAGCGCCTGCACGGTCGCCCGGAGCTGCAGGTTCTCCGCGCGCAGCTGCTCGTTCTCCTGCCGCACCTCGCGCAGGTCCAGGTAGCCGTACACCACGGCCTTCACCCCGTCGATGAGGCCCACCAGCCCGCGTTGCACGGGGGCGGTCAGGCCAATGACGGCGCGGTCCACGACATTGGGTTCCCGGCCGCGTCGCCCCGTCGTCAGGAAGGATCCGAACGGGTAGAGCAGCAGGGCTCCCACGATGAGCAGTGTCCGGTAGCGCTTGAGAAGCGACAACACTTCGTGAAGGTCCGTGTGGGAGAGGGGGAGCGGAGAGGAGGCAGGGGAGGCGCTAACTACTCTGAATCGCTTGCTTTATCCGGGGTGTTGCTCTAGGCAGTCAAGGTCTTCACGGAGGAGGACGTCACAACGTCCTGCTTCCGACCGGGCACCCAACACACGCGCGCCGCGAATCCTTCCAATCGGAGGGTTTTCCCGGCGCTTTCAAGGCACGGAAACGGTCACGGCATCATGGGCTCTCTGGATCCGCGAAAGGTCTTCTCGCTCCTCTTCATCATCGCGATCGCGGTGGTGTTCACCGTGCAGTTCGGCCCGGGCAACAACGGGTTCGCCAACACGGGAACGGGCGCTGCTCCCTCGGCCGCCGCGGTGGTCAACGGCAAGGAAATTCCCGCCAACGAGTTCCTGCGCGAGTATGCCGGCCAGCTGCAGTACCTGCGGCAGCAGGGCCAGCCCATCACCGAGGCGGTCGCCCGGCAGTTCGGTCTGCCCCAGACGGTGCTGGACCGGCTCGTGAACACGGAGCTGCTGTCCCAGGCCGCCGAGAACCACGGCGTGCGCGCCTCGGACGAGGAGATCCTGAAGATCCTCCAGCGCAGCCCCGAGTTCCAGAAGGACGGCCAGTTCGACTACGCCACCTACACCCAGGTGCTGCGGGACTACATGCGCCAGTCGCCGGCGGACTACGAGGAGTCCCTGCGCAAGCGCCTGACGGCCCAGAAGATGCTGGGCGTGGTGCAGAACGGCGTGGTCGTCTCCGACGACGAGGTGCGCGCCCGCTTCGAGAAGGAGGGCAACCAGGCCCGCGTCGTGTTCGCCCGCTTCCTGCCGAGCATGTATGCGGGCAAGGTCACCGAGCCGACCGCCGCCGACCTGACGGCCTTCAAGCAGGGGCACGAGAAGGAAATCAAGGAGTACTACGAGACCAACCGCTTCCTGTACCAGCAGCCCGAGCGCATCCGCGCGAGCCAGGTGCTGCTCAAGGTCGCCCCCGACGCCACGCCGGAGCAGAAGGCCCAGGTGCTCGCGCGCGCCCAGGCGCTGCTCAAGGAGATCGAGGGGGGCAAGGACTTCGCCGAGGTGGCGCGCACGAGCAGCGAGGACCCCGGCACCCAGGCGAACGGCGGGGATCTGGGCTGGGTCGAGCGCGGTAACTGGGAGCCGGCGCTGGCCGACGCGGCCTTCTCGCTCGAGGCGGGCAAGGTGACCCAGCCGGTGGAGACGAAGTACGGCGTGCACCTGGTGAAGGTGGAGGAGAAGAAGCCGGTCCAGGACAGGTCGCTGGAGCAGGTGCAGGACGAGATCGCCACCTCGCTCTACAAGAAGGACAAGGCCCAGGCACTCGCCCGCGCCGAGGCGGACAAGGCGCTCGCCACGGTCAAGGGCGGCAAGAGCATCACCGACCTCTTCCCCCCAGAGAAGGAGGGCCAGCCGGCGCTCCTGCGCTTCGAGACCGAGACGCGTCCGGAGGCCGTCCAGACGGACACCTTCACCGCCGCCGCCACCAACGTGCCCCACCTGGGCCCGGCGCCCGACCTGGTCACCGCCATCTTCGCCACCCAGGGCCCCACCCGGCTCGAGCAGCCCTACGCCGTGGGCGAGGGCTTCGTGATCGCCCAGGTGACGGAGCGCCAGCTGCCGGATGACGCGAAGTTCGCCGAGAAGAAGACCGAGCTGCGCCAGCAGGCCCAGCAGGCCAAGCAGTACGAGGTGGCCGACTCCTTCCTCAAGTCGCTGCGCAAGAGCGGCAAGGTGGAGACCAACCCCACCGTGCTCGACCAGGCCGTGGGCGGCTAGTCCGCCGGGGCACCCGCCCCGCGGCCCCCAGGGGCGCTTCCTCCCTCGTGGAGGAGCGCCCCTTCTTCATTTCTTGTCCAGCCGAGGCACCCTGCCGCCGGGCCGCTCCATCTGGGGCACGGCGACGCAGATGTCATCGCGGCCCCGGGCCTTGGCGGCGTACATGGCGAAGTCCGCCGCCCGCACCAGGTCCACCGCGGACAGGGCGTGCTCGGGGTAGGTGGCCACGCCCAGGCTCGCCGTCACCTGGAGATCCAACTCCGCCACCTGCTGGAAGCGCTGGCTGCGGAAGGCATCCCGGATGCGGGTGGCCGTCGTGACCGCCCCATCCGTGCCCGTCTCCACCAGCAGCAGGGCGAATTCATCCCCGCCATAGCGGAAGACGTAGTCGAGCTGGCGGCAGCACGACATGAGCAGATCTCCCACCTCGCGCAGCACGGCGCTGCCCACCAGGTGCCCGTGGGCGTCGTTGATGGACTTGAAGTGATCCAGGTCCAGGAAGACGAGCGACACCGGGTGATGGAAGCGCTGGGAGCGGCGGACCTCGTGCTCCAGTTGGGCGCGCAGATGTCGGGCATTGTAGACGCCCGTGTGCTCGTCCTTGATGGTGAGTTCCTGCACCCGCCGGAAGTTGCGCGCGTTCTCGATGGCGATGGCCGCGAAATCCGCGATGGCCGTGAGCGCCATCAGGTCTTCCTGGGTGAAGGGCCGGTCGGTGATGCCGTTGACCAGCTCGATGACGCCCAGCACCTGCCCCCGGGCGATGAGCGGCACGGCCACGATGGAGCGGGTGCGGAAGGTGGAGGCGGCGTCGAAGCGGGCGGCGAAGGCCGGGTCATGCGACACGTCCGCCACCAGCCGGGCCGTGCCCGTGGAGAAGACGGTGCCGGCGATGCCCTCCCCCGGCGCGAGCTGCAGGCCCTTGAGGACTTCCGCCCCCTCGCCCACGGCGATCTCGAAGTAGAGCTTTCCCGTCCGCTCGTCCTGCAGCAGCAAGGACCAGTTCCGAGGCCGCAGCAGGCTGCGCACCTTCTCCATCATCAAACTGAGGACCTCGCGCAACTCGAGCGTCGAGGTCAACGCCTTGGCGATGTCGTTGTAGGCGGCGAGTTGCTCCACCGTGCGCGTCATGGCCGCGAGCAGGTCCGCGGGATTCATCCAGATCCACTCCAGGGCCCGGTTCTGCTAGAGGCGAGCCGTAACATGCACACACCAGTGGGTCAAACCCAGCTCGTTCTCGCCTCCGCGTCGCCGCGGCGGCGGGAGTTGCTCGGCCAGCTCGGCCTCGCCTTCGAGGTCTCGGCCGCGGACATCGACGAAACCCCCCGGGCGGGCGAGACCGCGGGAGCCTACGTGCTGAGGCTGGCCCAGGAAAAGGCGCGAACGGTGGCCACCCGGCGCCCGGGCACCTGGGTGCTGGCGGCGGACACCACCGTGGCGCTCGAGGACACCCTGCTCGGCAAACCCCATGACGCAGCCGAGGCCCGGCGAATGCTCGGCCTGCTGTCGGGCAGGACACACGAGGTCCATACGGGCGTGGCGCTCGCGGGCCCCGGCGCCGAGCACGCCACCGTGGTGCGCACCCGCGTCACGTTCCGGTCCCTGAGCCCGGAGGAAATCACCTGGTATGCCGCAACGGGGGAACCCCTGGACAAGGCGGGCAGCTACGCCATCCAGGGCAAGGGCGGTTTCCTGGTGGCGTCGGTGGAAGGGAGTCCCACGAACGTGATCGGCCTGCCGCTGGGGGAGACGCTGGAATTGCTCGGCCGGGCGGGACTGGCCCTGCCCTGGAGCGCGCGATGAGCGGGCTCGCCGAGCGGCTGGCGGAAGTGCGCGCCCGGATGGCGGCGGCCTGTGCCCGGGTGGGACGGGCCCCCGAGTCCGTCACGCTGGTGGCCGTGTCCAAGCTCAAGCCGGGGGCCCTCATCCGCGAGGCGTACGCCGCGGGGCAGCGGGACTTCGGGGAGAACTACGCCCAGGAGCTGCGCGACAAGGCCGTGGAGCTGGCGGACCTGGAAGGCCTGCGCTGGCACGCCATCGGCCCGCTGCAGACGAACAAGGTGAAGTACGTGGCGAAGGTGGCGCACGCCTACCACGCGTTGGAGCGGCTGGAGGTGGCCCAGGAGCTCTCGCGGCGCCGGCTGGACGCGCCCCTGCCCTGCCAGGTGGAGGTGAATGTAGGGGGAGAGGCGAGCAAGAGCGGCCTGTCCCCCGAGGCCCTCGGACCCTTCCTGGACGCCGTCCGCGCGCTGCCGGGGCTCCGGGTGGAGGGGCTCATGTCGCTGCCGCCCCCTACCGAGGACGAAGCGGTGGCGCGGGGCTACTTCCGGACCTTGAGGGAGCTGGCCCGGAAGCACGGACTGCCGGGCCTGTCCATGGGCACCACCCACGACTTCGAGCTCGCCATCGAGGAAGGCGCCACCCTGGTGCGCGTGGGCACCGCCCTCTTCGGCGAGCGCGGCTGAGCGGGCTCAAATCTCCCGGAACTTGAAGCGCCCGTTGTCGCCCACCTTCACCAGGAACTCGCAGCCGCAATAGTTGCAGTGCAGTTCCTGGCCGTCCTTGAGCGCGTCATCGAGCGGGTTGTTGGCGTTGCACTCAGGACAGTCGAAGTCCTTCCGGCTGGCCTTGCTGCCGGAGTCCTTCTCGTCATCGTCATAATAGTCCAGCGGCATTTCATCCCTCCGGGCCCGAGGGTCGACGCCCCGGGACTTCCCCGAGGTTACCAGCCCTGGCGCCCGGAGCGCGCATCGCGTGCGGGCGTCGTGGGGCTCGTCTGGCTGGCCGCCCGGGGGACCGGCACGGGCCGCGTTCCGTCCAATCGCGCACGGAGGGGGGATTCCGCGATTGAATGGGCCCCGGGACGATTCGTCCACGAGCATGCAGCCGCGGGCCGGGAAGTGGGCGAGGCAGTTGGCACGCCCGAGCGCGGCTACCTACTTTCCGCACCTGCCCACTGGCCAGGTCGCGGGAGACCGAGCCAGGAGTCATATGCACAAGCAGCGGAAGGGGATGTTCACCGGAATGATGTTGGGCCTCCTGGGGTCGGGGGTGGCGCTGGCACAAGGCGAAACGCCCTCCGCGTTCAGTCCGGGAGAGCAGGCCAGCTACCGCGTGCAGTACCTCGGCATCACCGCGGGCACGGCGCAGGTGACGGTGGGCGCGCCCATGCGCCAGTGGGGCAAGGACGTGTGGCCCATCGTGTCCCTGGCCCGATCGGAAGCGGTGGCGGGCGTGTGGCCCGTCAAGGACAAGTACGTGTCCTACTGGGACTTCAACGCGCTGCGGGTGCTCGGCTCGGACATGATGGAGGACCAGAACCACAAGCGCCGCCGCGTGCGCGTGAAGCTCCATGACGATGGCAAGAGCGCCCTGGTGGTGAAGCAGAAGGAGGGAGAGGCGCCCTCCGAGAGGCAGCACGACATCCTCGAGGGCGCGCTCGACGTGGCGGGAGCGACCTTCGCGCTGCGCAACCGCACGCTGGAGGTGGGCCGGGAGTACGCCTACCCCGTCTTCACGGGCTCGAAGAGCTTCCTCATGAAGGCCAAGGTGGAAGCGAAGGAGACGCTCTCCACGCGCCAGGGCAAGCAGGAGGTGTACCGGCTGCGCGTGTACACCGAGTTCTCCGGCAACCTGGCCTCCAAGAGGGACCTGGTGGCGTGGCTGACGGCGGACGCGCGGCACCTGCCCGTGCGCCTGGAGGCGGACCTCGCCCTGGGCTCGCTCGTGGCGGAGTTGACGGATTACCAGCAGGGAAAGGTCCTCACGCCCAAGCCGGCGGTGACGGCCCAGAACGGATTCTAGGCAGCGGCGGGCCGGCGGCCGCGAATGGGGGACTCCATGGTGGCAGCGGGTGCGGTGGGATGGTTGCTGGTGGGCGTGCTGGCCGGAGCGCCCGAGCCTCGGGTGGTGTCCGCGCTGGAGAAGGTGCGGCCCGAAGCCCTGCCCAAGGGCGAGAAGCAGGCCCGGCTGAGCCTCGCGCGGGGAGAATGCGAGGGAGTGCAGGTGGTGCTTCCTCCGGGAGCCTCGCGCGTCCAGGCGGCGCCGCTCACGCTGAGCGGCCCGGGCAAGCCCCTCGCGGCCCACCTGTGGCGCGAGGCCTTCCTGGACGTGAAGACCGCCTCCAACTCCCAGGGCGGCACGGGCCTCTGGCCGGATCCCCTCGTCCCGGTGGAGACGCCGTCCGGTGACAAGAAGGCGCCCACCGTCCTCTACGTGGAGCTGTGCGCCCCCGAGGCCCAACGACCGGGCACGTACCGGGGGGCGCTGAAACTCAAGGCGGATGGAGCGGCGGTGGCCGCCGTGCCCTTCACCGCGGAGGTCCAACCCTTCGCGCTGCCCGCGACCTCCTCGCTCCCCAACAGCTTCGGCGTCTCGCTCTACAGCATCGCCAAGGGCCACGGGGTGAAGCCCGAGTCCCCCGAGGCCCAGGGCCTGCTGCGCGACTACGTGACGGCGCTGCTGACCCACCGAGTCAGCGCCCATGGCATGAGCATGAATCCGCCGCCGGTGCGCTTCGACGACGGCGGGGCCCAGGTGGACTTCCGGGCGTATGACGCCGAGGTGTCCTCCTTCCTGGAGGGCACGGCCCTGCCCTCGGGGGCGCGCTTCACCACCCTGGACGTGCGCGACTCGAAGGCGGCCCGCACCGACGCGGAGAAGGCCGCGTACTACCGGGCCCTCGCCGCGCACGCGAAGGAGAAGGGCTGGCGCGCGCAGCTCTTCTTCTACGCCAAGGACGAGCCCAAGCCCGAGGACGTGGCACTCGTGCGGACCCAGGCCCTGCGGGTGCGCGCCTCCGGCAAGGACGTGCCCGTGCTCGTCACCGCGCCCCTGGACGAGTCCCTGCGGGACTCCGCGGACATCCTCGCGCCCACGCTCAACTGCTTCTTTCCCCGGCCCGGGCCCCAGACGTGCCGCAACGTCGTCCCCCTCCAGACGCTGCGCGGCAAGCTCGCCCCCCAGGTGAAGGTGTGGTGGTACCAGAGCTGCAACTCACACGGGTGCACCGGAGGCGCCGCCGAGGACGCCTCCGTGGAGAAGGCCTACTCCGGCTGGGCCTCGTACATGGTGGACCACCCCGCCCCCCTCAACCGCGCCATGGGCCCGCTGGCCTTCCTGACGGGTGTGGACGGCGAGCTCTATTTCGACACCGTCTTCGCCTACAACACGAAGGACCCCTGGACGGATCTCTTCGAGTTCGGTGGCAATGGCGACGGCACCTTCTTCTATCCTGGCACTCCCTCGCGCCCGGGCTTCACGAGTCACCAACCCGTGCTGTCGCTGCGCCTCAAGCACCTGCGCGATGGATTGGAGGATTATGAGTACCTCCGGCTGTTGGAGTCGCTCGGCGAGAAGACCTTCGCCCAGGAGGCGGTCCGTCGGCTCGTGCGCTCCGGGTACGACGTCCAACGGGATGTCCGGCAGTGGGAGCAGGTGCGCCAGGAGATGACGGCCCGTCTGCGCCAACGATGGGAAGCGGTTGAAGAAGCGAAACGTTCGGGCGTCCGGTCGAAGTGACGGGGAGTCCTCTCACCTGGAATCAAGGATGAACACCATGCGCAGCGCTCTCGCCCCTCTGCTGTTCTGCCTGTCATCCACGGCCTGGGCGCAAATCCCGGACACCGACCCCGCCGAGGAGCACAAGGCCCAGCCCGCCGCCCCGGGGAAGACCGCCTCCGTTCCCGTCTGCACCCAGACGCTGCCGCCCCTGCGCGCGCCCCTGGCCTTCGCCTCGGGGGAAATGCTCGAGTTCGACCTGGACGCCATGGGCGCCACCGCGGGGAAGATGAGCATGCAGGTGCAGAAGAAGCAGAACGGCTCGCTGCCGGTCCAGGTCAAGGTGCAGACCAACTCCTTCTTCTCCAAGGTCCGCCGCGTGGATGCCACGGCGATGAGCTACCTGCACCCGAAGACGCTGCGCTCCTTCCGCTACACCGAGGACGCCACCGAGAACGAGGTGCACCGCACGGTGGACGTGGCCTTCAACCCCACCAAGCGCAGCGTCCGCGTGGACTACGTGCTCCGGGGCAAGTCCGGCCGCAACGACTACTCCTACGAGCACGAGGGCCTGGACGTGGCCGGCTCCATCTACATGATGCGCCAGCTGCCCATGAAGGAAGGCCTGCCCGTGTGTTTCGACGTCTACGGCGTGCGCCGCATGTGGCGCATGGCGGGCACGGTGCTCAAGCGCGAGCACGTGTCCCTGCCCATCGGCGAGTTCGAGGCCTGGCACCTGTCGGGCACCGCGGTGCGCCTGGACCGTCCCTCGATGACGCGGGAAGTCCACGTGTGGATCTCCGACGACGAGCGCCGGCTGCCGCTCGCGGCCCTGGGCAGCATCGACCTGGGCACGGTGCGCGCGACGCTCACGTCGTTCTCGCGCCCAGGAGAGAAGCTCCAGCAGGCCGAGGGCAAGGAAGCCCTCAAGTGGTAGGCGTCTGACGCATCATCCCCGCCGCCTGGGACATCCGGCGGCGCAGGCGCATCACCACGTCCTCCAGCAACGCCAGGCGCTTGAGCACCAGCGCCTCGTCCCCCGCCTCCACCAGCGCCAAGGGGGAGAGGGACTCGGGCCGCAGCGCCGCGAGCAGCTCCGTGAAGTGCGACTCCACATCGCCCAGCGCGTCGAGCCCTTCCCGCAAGTCATCCTCCAGGAAGTCCAGCAGCACGGTGGCGTCGGCCCGGCGGGGCAGCCGCCGCTCCAGGTGCTCCATCGACTGGCGGAGGGGGTCCGCGCTCACGCGACGCAGCGTCGCGGGAGCGGCACGTCGTGCGAGAGCGAGTGTCGTCATGTCCAGCACGCTACAGGCCCGTAGCAGGGGGTCAATTTTTCGCCCCCCCCCGGGCCCGGCCGGAAGACGCGGCCTCAGCGCACGGGCGCGAACGGGCTGGGCCCCGTGGGACTCGTCACCACCGTGGGCGCGCCGGGCAACGTGGCCGACAGCGCCGTCGAGTTGAGCGGCTGCGGCGTGGAGATGAGCGGCACCGCGCCCGTGGCGTTGAGGGAGGGCGGCGTGGCGATGAGGGGCACCGGCTGCAGCCCGTTGATGGGCTGCGGCGTGGAGATGAGCGGCACCGCGGGCGTCTGCGTGTTCAACGGAAGCGGTGTCCCCACCAGTCCCGCCGCCAGACGGGCGCCACCAAAGGAGAACTCCGGTGCGGAGACTCCGGGCGCCAACGGCACGATGGTGTAGCCCCCGCTGGGACTCGCGAAGGTGGACGTCGAGGTCAATGGCACGAAGCCGGTCGCCGCCGGCTGGGGCGCCTGCGTGGAGAGCTGCACGCGCTCGGGAGCGTTGAAGGCGTCCGGCACGATCGGCGTACCCGAGTAGCCCGGCGTCTGCGGATCCGGCTGGCGGCCGGCCTGGGTGGACAGCGCCACGCGCTCGGGCGCCACGAAGGCATCCGGAAGGGTCCTCACCTGCGCCGCGATTTCCGGCAGGGTGGTGTCGGCCCGTGGCGCGATCTGCTCCGTCTTCACGGGATCCGCCAGCCCATCGCCTCCCGAGCGGAGCGCGGCCGAGCCCGCCAGACCCGAGCCGCCCGTGCCCTGCTGAGCCGCCAGCGACGTGGTGGGAACGAACCCCAGGGACACGCCCCCCGGCACCGGAGCACTGGGCGGCGCGACGCCGACGAAGCCTCCCGCGACGGGAATGGACGCGACCGAGGCCACCGGGATGCCATCCACGGCGATGGCCACGTCATCGAAGTCGAACTGGATGAAGCCGCGAGGCTCGAGCTCGGGTGGCAGGTTCCACACCAGCACGTCCAGCTCGGTGTCCCCCTGCCGGGCCACCGGCAGCAGACGGAAGGTGTCGTCATCCGCGTGGGCACCGCTCTCCAGCGCGGCGGCGTGGATGAGCGCCGTATCCGTGAGGAGCTGCCCGTTGCGCCAGAGCCGGCCCACGCCCCACACGGCGGCCGTGGCCTTCACCCGGGTCGTGTTCGCGAAGCCCACCGGCGCCCCACCGTGCATCTCCTGGTGGAGCAACACGCCTCCCGCGATGGGCTGGGCGGGCGGTGGCGGCAAGGCGCCGGACACCCGGGAGCCGCCCTGGGAGGGCGGAAAACCCGCCTGGTCCAGCTCCACCCGGTACGTGGTGGCACCCAGGGTGAAGGTGGCCTCCAGCCGCCCGATGTCCCCATAGGTCGCCTGAGGGTCCGCGATGCGCTCGCGCACGGTCAGCTCCGCCGTGCCCCGCCCCTGCTCATAGAGGTCCGTGAAGGGGACCGCGCCATGTGTGAAGTAGCCGATGTTCCCCACCGTGCGAGCGGTGACCTCGGGTCCATCGAAGGTGAAACCGGCGGGGCTGGCCGTGAGCAGCCCGGCGAACACGACACTGGAGATGATTCCGACCATCGACGCTGCCTCCTCTCCTTGGAGGGTAAGCAGCGGAGGCGCGGCGAGGAGGGGGCGAAGCAGCCGGGCGACCATGGCCCCGCTCCGCCCGCTCGCTTAGATGAGGCCCCGAGCGCGGCGGATCTGCTCCACCGTCTTGTTGTACTCGATGTCGAAGGCGCTCGTGCCTTCCTGGAGGTGACGCAGACGCGCACGCGCCTCCTTGTCGATCTCCTCGTCCACGTCCAGATGGCGCTTCATGTGCTGGTGGATCTTCTGCCGCAGCACGTTGTCGGCGGCGAAGACCTCCTCCACGTTGCGGCTGATGAGCAGGAACTCGATCATCTGGTTGATGACGTATTCGATGCCCTCGTCGCCCATCTTGAAGCCGCGGACGTCGGCCATCTCACGCTTGACCTGGTTGAACTTGGAGTAGTCGTACCCTCGGCGCTCCAAGGCCTCGCGCGTCGCCTGATTCACGCGCTCCTCGTTCGCCAGGTACTCGCGCATGATGGCCGAGAGATCCATCTCGGCATCGGCCACGCGCATCTGCTCCACTTCAACATCTCCGTCCTGCATCAGCCGCTGGACGACCTCCCGGGAGATGATTGGGATCACCTTCGGATAGAGCCTCATATCGGTCCCTCGCCCCTTGAAGACGCCTCGACTGGACCTGTTCGCTATAAATCAGCGCTGAGCCCCGTCGCAATGAAAAACCCCAAGAACATCGCGGATTCAGCGGCCTCATCGGCCCCGCGTTAAAGCGGAAATTAATCATGGCGAGCCGGGTGGCGAGCCTTCTTCCGACTTTTCGTCGATCAAATCGCCCGCATCGGCCAGTGACGCTTCACGGATGGGATCCACGTCGTCCTCCTCCGGGTGCCCATGCAGCGCGGCATGGACGCGTTCGGCCACGGTGGGCCCGAGCACTTCGACCAGGTCCTCGATGCTCGCCTCGCGCACGCGCTTGAGCGACCCGAAATGCCGCAGCAGCAACTTCTTGCGCGCCGCGCCCACGCCCGGCACGTCGTCCAGCACCGAGGTGAAGCTGCCGCGGCGCATGCTCTTCTGTTGAAAGGTAATCGCGAAGCGGTGCGCCTCGTCGCGCAGCCGCGCGAGCAGGTACAATTCCGCCGAGTTCTGCCGCAGCACGATGGGATCCTTGCGGCCGGGGATGAAGACGCGCTCGGGACTGCGGGCGCTCTCCTCGTCACGGTCATGGACCTCCTCGTCCCGGCTCTTGGCCAGGGAGATGATGTCCACCTCCTCCACGCCCACGTCCTTGGCGGCGGCGAGCGCGCTCGCGAGCTGGCCCTTGCCGCCGTCGATGACGAGCAGATCCGGCAAGTCCCCCTCCTCCTGGCCACGCTTGAGCCGGCGGCTGATGACCTCGTGCATGCTGGCGAAGTCGTCCTGCTTCTCCAGGGTCTTGATGCGGTAGCGCCGGTAGCGCGACTTGTCGATCTCCCCCTCGGTGGCGGCCACCTGCGAGGCGACGATGGACGCGCCCTGGAAGTGCGAGATGTCGAAGCACTCCATGCGCCGCGGCATGCGCTTGAGGGACAACCGCTCCTGGAGCCGGCGCAGCACGCTCTCCGTCTCGTCCTTGGTGCGGCGGCGCTCGATGGCGGCCTGCTCGGCGTTCTTCTGCGCCATCTCCACCAGGTCGCGCTTCTCGCCGCGCTTGGGCACCATCACCCGGACCCTGTCGCCCTTGCGCTCGGACAGCAGCGCCTCCAGACCCTCGCGCTCCTCGATGTCCAGGGGCAGGAGGATCTCCTCCGGCACGAAGTTGCCCTGGTCGTAGTAGAGGTTGACGAAGGAGGGCAGCAGCTCCTCGTCGGGGAACTCCTGGCTGCCCAGCGGGAAGGCCTGGCCGCCGTTGAGCCGCCCCTGGCGCACGTAGAGCACGTACACGAGCAGCCGATCCCCCTCGCGATGGAAGGAGAAGACGTCCTGGTCCTTGAAGTCGGTGGTGGCCACCTTCTGCCGCTCGAGGCTGCGCTCGATGGCCCGGAGCTGATCGCGGATGCGCGCGGCCTCCTCGAACTTGAGCTCGCTCGAGGCCTGCTTCATGCGCGCGCGCAATCCATCCACCAACTCCCCCGCCTTGCCCTCCAGGAAGAGCACCACCTCGTCCACGCTCTTCTTGTAGTCCTCCGGCGGCACCGGGTAGACACATGGCGCGGGGCAGCGGCCAATCTGGTGCAGCAGACAGGGCCGCTTGCGGTTGGCCAGCACATGGTCCGTGCAGGTGCGCAGGTGGAAGTAGCGGTTGATGACGCGCAGCGTCTCGCGAATGGCGCTCGCGCTGGAGTACGGGCCGAAGTAGCGCGCGCCGTCCTTCTCGTAGCGCCGCACCACCTCCAGCCGCGGGTAGGTCTGCGTCTTGTCGAGCCGCAGGGAGATGTACTGCTTGTCGTCCTTGAGCAGGACGTTGAAGCGCGGCTTGTGCTTCTTGATGAGCTCGTTCTCGAGGAGGAGCGCTTCCTTCTCGTTGTGGACGAGCACCGTCTCGATGTCGGCGAGGAACTTGTCCAGCAGGGACACGAAGGCGCGCGTGTCACCGGTGCGCGTGAAGTAGGAGCGCACGCGGTTGCGCAGGTTGATCGCCTTGCCCACGTAGATGATTTCCCCCCGGCGGTCCTTCATCAGGTACACGCCGGGCTCGGTGGGCAGTGCGTCCAGCTTGGCTTCGAGCTTCGCGTCCATGGGTGACTAGCGACTCTTCCTCGGTCCGATGCCGGTCTTGCCGTGAGGGGGACCCCCTCCCCCACTCTTCGCCTTGCCGCCGCCCCGCCGCCCCTTGGCGCCCCGGGAGCCAGGGGTGCCCGCCTTGGGCTCGTCGTCCGTCTTCGCCGGCGCCCGGAGGAGCGCGCGGCTCGGGGGCTTGATGCCCAGATCCATGTCCTTGAGCAACAGCAGCTGATCCCTCATCCGCGCGGCCTTCTCGAACTCCATCTCGTCCGCGTAGTGCTGCATCTCCTTGGTGGTCTCGGCGATGAGGCGCTGGATCTCCTTGGGCTCCAGGGCGTCGTTGGCCGCGTCCGCCGCCAGGGGCAGCGCGTTGGGATTCTCCGCGTCGTAGAGCTGCTCGGACAGGTCCAGGATGTGGCTCTTGACCGCCTGGGGCGTGATGCCGTGCTCGGCGTTGTAGGCCTTCTGCACCGCGCGGCGGCGATCCGTCTCCTCGATGGCCAGGCGCATGGAGTCCGTCATCCCGTCCGCGTACATGATGACGTGGCCATTCATGTTGCGCGCGGCGCGGCCAATGGTCTGGATGAGCGACACGTGGCTGCGCAGGAAGCCCTCCTTGTCCGCGTCGAAGATGGCCACCAGCGACACCTCGGGGATGTCCAGGCCCTCGCGCAAGAGGTTGATGCCCACCAGCACGTCGAACTCGCCCTTGCGCAGGTCGCGGATGATGGCCGTGCGCTCGATGGCGCCGATGTCCGAGTGCAGGTAGCGCACCTTGACGCCCACGTCGGTGAGGTACTCGGTCAGGTCCTCCGCCATGCGCTTGGTGAGGGTGGTGACGAGCACCCGCTCGTTCTTCGTCACGCGCTCACGCACCTCCTCGAGCACGTCGTCCACCTGGTTGCGCGCCGGACGCACCTCCACCTCGGGATCCGTCAGGCCCGTGGGGCGGATGATCTGCTCCACCACCACGCCATTGGACTTCTGGAACTCGTACTCGGCCGGCGTCGCCGAGACGAAGACGGCCTGCTGCACCATCTCCTCGAACTCGGTGAACTTGAGCGGACGGTTGTCCAGGGCGCTCGGCAACCGGAAGCCGTGATCCACCAGCGTCTCCTTGCGCGCCCGGTCTCCCCGGTACATGGCGCCAATCTGCGGCACCGTCTGGTGGCTCTCGTCGATGAGCACCAGCATGTTGCGCGGGAAGTAGTCGATGAGGCACGGCGGCGGCTCGCCCGTCCGACGCCCCGAGAAGTGCCGCGAGTAGTTCTCGATGCCGTTGCAGTAGCCGATCTGCTCGATCATCTCGAGGTCGTACATGGTGCGCTGCTCCAGCCGCTGCGCCTCCAGCAGCTTGCCCTCCCGCTGGAACTGCTGCAGCCGCTCGCTCAGCTCGTCGCGGATGGTCTGGAGGGCGCTCTTGCGCGTGTCCGCCTCGGTGACGTAGTGGCTCGCGGGGAAGATGACGACCTTCTCCAGCGCGCCCAGGGTCACGCCGCGCAGGGGATCGAACTCGGTGATCTTCTCCACCTCGTCCCCGAAGAAGCTCACGCGCACCGCGCGCTCCTCCTCGTAGGCGGGGAACACCTCCACGGTGTCACCCCGGGCGCGGAAGGTGCCCCGGTGGAAGTCGAGGTCATTGCGCTCGTACTGGCTCTCCACCAATCGGCGGATGAAGGCGTCGCGGCCCAGCTCCGCGCCAACGTTCACCGTCACCGCCAGGTCCACGTACGAGCGCGCCGTCCCGAGGCCGTAGATGCAGGACACGCTCGCCACGATGAGCACGTCATCCCGCGTGCGCAGCGAGTGCGTGGCCGAGTGGCGCATGCGCTCGATCTCGTCGTTCACCGAGGAGTCCTTCTCGATGAACGTGTCCGAGGTGGGGATGTACGCCTCGGGCTGGTAGTAGTCGAAGTAGGAGACGAAGTACTCGACGGCGTTGTGGGGGAAGAGCGCCTTGTATTCCCCGTAGAGCTGGGCGGCGAGCAGCTTGTTGTGCGCGATGAGCAGCGTGGGCCGCTTCACGTTGGCGATGAGGTTCGCCATGGTGAACGTCTTGCCGGACCCGGTGACGCCCAGCAGCGTCTGGTAGCGATCCCCGCGCAGAATCCCCTCGGTAAGCTCCCCGATGGCTCGCGGTTGGTCGCCCTGGGGCTTGTAGTCGCTGACGATCTGGAACTCAGGCATGGCTGCTCCGTTTAACACCCGGAGTGAGGGAGTGCCGTCGAAGAATCGAGGGACGTTCGCTACTTCGCTCCCTCGGATTTCAGGGTTTCGAGCGATCGCAGGCGGGGCGCCTCGAATTCGTCGCCCTTGTTCCAGCGGGGCGCCTCGCGCGTGCGCGCCACCTGGGCCCCGAGCAGGAAGAAGAGCCGCGTGTCCTCCACCGCGCCGCTCAGGTCCGCGTCCGGTCCCAACTCATCCGAGGGCTGATGATAGTTCTCGCGCTCCCAGCGCTCACGGCGGGCCTTGCCCCAACCAGCCGGGCGGTCGATGAAGTCCATGCCGCTGCTGAAATAAACGGTGGGGATGCCCTTCTTGGCGAAGCTGAACTGGTCCGAGCGGTAGAAGAAGCCCCGGTCCGGCAACTGATCCGGCTTGACCACCCGCCCCTGCGCCCGCACCAGCGCGGTGAGCGGCTTGTCCAGCGAGGACTTGCCCAACCCGATGACCGTCACGTCCCGCGTGCGCCCGTGGATGTTGAGCCCATCCACGTTGATGTCGGCCGCCACCCGCCCGGCGGGCACCGGCAGATGCTCGGCGAGGTAGCTCGACCCCAGCAGCCCCTGCTCCTCGGCCGCCACGGCGGCGAAGAGGATGGAGCGCGGCGGCGCCTTGGGCAGCCGCGTGAAGGCGCGCGCCACCTCGAGCAGCGCCGCCACGCCGGACGCGTTGTCCACCGCGCCATTGTAGATGGCGTCCTCGCCCGGCTTCGCGTCCGCCTTCATGCCCAGGTGATCATGGTGGGCCGTGTAGAGCACCACCTCGCGCGATAGAGTGGGATCACCGCCCGGCAGCAGGCCCAGCACGTTCGCCGTGGCGCGGCGGTGCACCTGACTGGTGAAGCGCGTGGAGACCTTCACGCCCAACGCCACCGGCTGGAAGTCCCGGCTCCGCGCCGCCAGCCGCAGCGCGTCCAGGTCATGCCCGGCGAGCGTCATCACCCGGTGCGTGGCCTCCTCCGTCGTCCACGCCTTCACCTGCAACAAGGCGCCGGTCTCGGGAGGTGTCGGCAACTCGAACTGCTCGCCCGTCCATGACGTCTGCACCACCTGCCAGGGGTAGCCCGCGCTCGCGGTGGTGTGGACGAGGATCGCTCCCGCCGCGCCCTGCTTCTTCGCCTGCTCGTACTTGTAATCCCACCGGCCGTACCACAGCCGCGCCTTGCCCTCGAAGAGCGTGGGATCGTCCTCGGGATCGTTGTTGAGGATGAGGAGCGTCTTGCCCCTCAAGTCCACTCCCTTGAAGTCGTCCCACTGATACTCGGGCGCCTGGATGCCGTAGCCCACGAAGACCAGTTCCGAGCCGTTCAGCTCGCTCCGCGCCCCTTGATGGCCGGCGCTGGCGATGAAGTCCTCATGGAAGCGCAGGGGCATGCTCTCCGCGCCGGCGGTGAAGGTCATCGTGTCCGGATGGCCCGTCATCCCCACCAGCTCGAAGGGCTGGAGGTAGCCGCCCCCCGGCGCCCCTGGCTTCAAGCCGAGCAGCTCGAATTGCGTGGAGAGGTAGAGCTGGGTCAGCGCATCGCCCCGCGTGCCCGGGCCCCGCCCCTCCAGCAGATCCGAGGCCAGGAAGTCGATATGGGCCCGGAGCCCGCGCGCCTCCAGCGACTTCGCCGCCAGCTTCTCTGCGGGCAGGGACGGCTGGGCCAGGGCCACTCCCGGCAGGAGCATCCAGGCTGATGCGAGGACCACCAACGAGTGCTTCATGGACAAGGCCCTACCACGCTCCCTCCGCGCCCGAGAGCGCGCCGATGGGCTCCGTCACAGTGGGTAACAACCCGCGTCACCAGGGCGGTGACATCCGTCACCAGGGGCCTGCCGAGGCATCCCGCCGAGGAGACAACGTAGGTGTGATGACCACAGTCACCACCTTGTTCGTCCCCCAGAAGCCACTCGGGAATGAAATCAAGTATTTGGCTCATGGGTGTCCATGACGCGGCGCATGGCACACATCATGCTCTACATGGCGCACATCAACCACACAGGGTGACGCCCTCCCCACCCTGGACCCGAAAGAAGGCCTCGCGCCATGCAGATCTCCAACAAGCAGACCCCGGTCTCCGCTCCCGCCGTTGCCTCCACCCCCGCTACGCCCGCCGTCCCCGCCACGCCGGCCGCGGCGCCCGCCGCCGCGCCGAAGGCCACCTCGGGCTTCGCCCAGGACTCCAGCTTCGCCACCTCCGCCGCGAAGAGCCCGGCCGTGGCGCTCTCCGCCGCCCACGTCGCCTCGGCCGCCAAGAGCACCGGCCCCCTGGCCCTGGAGAGCAAGGAGGCCCAGTCCGCCATCCAGAAGTCGGTGGACTTCCTGCAGCAGAACAGCCCCACCCAGCGCGGCATCGTCCCCAGCGCGCCCGTGTCCGCCTCCGTCAAGCCCAACCAGGTCTTCACCGATGAGCTGGGCATGACGCACGTGCGCCTGGACCGCCAGAGCGAGGGCGTGAAGGTCTTCGGCGAGCAGGTCATCAGCCACCTGGACAAGGACGGCAAGGTGGCGGACGTGACGGGCACCCTGTCCAACGTCCCCGCCGGCCTGGGCTCCTCGCCCGTGAAGCTCACCGCCCAGGACGCGCTCGCCGTGGCCCAGAAGGCCTTCGGCCAGGAGTCCACCCGCGCGCCCACCTCCGAGCGCGTCATCGTCAAGGGCAATGACGGCCAGTACCACGCCGCCTACCACGTCAAGCTCGACAAGCTCTCGGACTTCAAGGCCGGCGAGGAGCCCCGCCGCATGAACTACTTCGTGGACGCCCACAGCGGCGAGCTGGTCAAGAGCTTCGACCAGATGGGCGGCTTCGCGCACGAGGTGGAGGCCGCCAAGGCCCGCGCCTCCAAGCCCACCACGCCCTCCACCCCCACGACGCCGAACAGCCCCTCCCAGCCCGCGACGGGCAAGGCGGACGACACCTCGCTCTACAGCGGCAAGGTGGACCTCTCCACCACGAAGCAGGCCAACGGCACCTACACCCTCGAGGACTCCTCCCGCGGCAGCGGCGTCGTCACCTACGACGGCAACAACAAGGCCAACGCGAGCGGCAAGACGCAGATCACGGACAAGAACGACGTGTGGGGCGAGAGTTCCGATCCGGCGCGCAGCAAGGCGGCGGTGGACGCGCACTACGGAGCGGAGATGACGTACGACTTCCTCAAGGACGTGCTCGGCCGCAACTCGCTGGACGGCAAGGGCGAGAAGCTCGTGTCCTACGTCCACGTGGACAAGAACCTCGTCAACGCCTTCTGGGACGGCGAGAAGATGAGCTACGGCGATGGCGACGGCAAGGACTCGGGCCCGCTCACCACGCTGGACATCGCGGGCCATGAGATCGCCCACGGCCTGACCGAGCGCACCGCGGGCCTCGTGTACGAGGGCGAGTCCGGCGGCCTCAACGAGTCGTTCAGCGACATCATGGGCGCGGGCGTGGAGTGGTACGCCTCGCAGAAGAACCCCGCGGTGAAGTTCGACTGGAAGGTGGGCGAGGACGCGTGGACGCCGGGCAACGGCACCGACGACGCCCTGCGCTACATGGACGACCCGACGAAGGACGGCTACTCCGTCGACCACTACAAGAACTATCCGAAGCAGACGGAGGTGCACGGCTCCAGCGGCATCGCCAACAACGCCTTCTACCTGCTGACGGAGGGTGGGAAGAACCGCACGTCGGGCCTGGAGGTGAAGGACGGCATCGGCATGGACAAGAGCCTGAAGATCTTCGGCCGCGCCCTGACGACGTACATGACGCCCGACACCACGTTCGCCCAGGCGCGCGAGGCCACCATCAAGGCCGCCACGGACCTGCACGGCGCCAACTCGGTGGAGGTCCAGAAGGTGAAGGACGCCTGGACCGCCGTGGGCGTGGGCAGGTAATCACCCGGGCAACAGCTCCACGCGGGGATAGGTCCCGAGCAGCCGCATGGACTGGGTGTAGGGCTGGAGGTCGCGCAGGACCGCCTCGATGGGAGCCGAGGCGGCATGGCCCTCCAGGTCCAGGAAGAAGCGATAGCACCAGGGCGAGCCCGGCAGGGGGCGGGACTCGAGCCGGGCGAGGTTCACCCCGCGCTCGGCCAGCACGAGCAGCGCCTTGCCGAGCGTGCCGGGCTTGTTCTCCAGCACCATCACCAGGGACGTCTTGCAGGGCGCGTCCGTGGGCAGGGGGGTGGCCGCGCGGGCCACCTCCACGAAACGGGTGAAGTCCCCCTTGCGATCCTGGAGTTCGTGCGCCAGCACCTCCAGGCCGAAGCGCTGCGCCGCGGAATCGCTCGCGATGGCGGCGACCCCCGGATCATTCGCCTCGCGCACCCGCTGCGCCGCCCCGCCGGTGTCCAGGTCCGGCAAGAGCCGCACGTGGGGCAGGCGCTCGCGGAAGAACGTCTCGCACTGGGTGATCGCCTGGGGATGGGAGCGCACGGTGTGCAGCGACTCCAGTCTGGCGCCCGGCAGTCCCAGGAGCCGGTGCTGTACCTGATCCACCACCTCCGCGATGAGCGTGACGCCCTCCTCCACGAGCGCGTCATAGGTCTCGTACATGGCGCCCGCGGTGGTGTTCTCGATGGGCAGCAGCGCCAGATCCATCTCGCCCCGTCGAAGCGCGTCCACCGCCAGGCGGGGCGTATCGAAGCCGGACAGGAACACGCCCCCGTCACGGCCCGCGTAGCGCTTGTGCGCCATCTGGTGGCTGTAGGAGCCCTCGATGCCGGGATAGGCCACGCGCAAGGGCGTGCTCTCCAGGCCCGTCACCCACGCGTGCTGCCGGGCGACGGACATCTCCATGATGAAGCGGTAGAGCCGCTCCACCTCGTGGGGGTCCAGGTTTCGCGCCATGGCCGCGGTCCGGATGCGCCGCAGGAGGAGATCCTCGCGCCGCTGGTCCCGGATGGGCGAGGCCGTGGCCAGCTTGGAGCGGGCGATGTCCTCGGCCAGGTCCATGCGGCGGCGCAGGGCATCGAGGAGTTCCTCGTCCACCTGCTCGATGGCGACACGCAACTGCTGTAGATCCACAACGTCCGACATGGCGGCCTAGACTCCGTGGCTGAGATAGGACCCGAGCACCCGCACCGAACACCCCAGGGAGTCCAGCTCGGCCAGGGCCTCGGGCATGGGTTGCGCGGACAGGGGGGAATCAACGTCGATGAAGAAGAAGTAGTTGCCCAGGCGCTTGCGCGTGGGCCGCGATTCGATGCGCACCAGGTTCACCTGCTTGCGCGCGAACACGGACAGCACCTGATGCAGCGCGCCCGGGAAGTCCGCGGGCAGCGTCACCAGGAGACTCGTCTTGCTCCGGCCCGGCCGGGAGAGCACCAGGGGCTCCGGGCCCACGAGCACGAAGCGCGTGGCGTTGTCGGGATGGTCCTCGATGTGCCCGGCCAGGATGTCCAGGCCATACAGCGCCGCGGACGCGGCACTGCCGATGGCGGCGAGCCCCGTCTCGGACGCACGCTCCCGCACCTGGCGCGCGCCCTCGGACGTGGAGCCCACGGGAATCACCTCGGCCCGGGGCAGCCGGGCGCGCAGGAACTCCCGGCACTGCCCGAGCGCCACGGGGTGGGACAGCACCTCACGGATGCCCTCCAGCGGACCCGCGCGGCCAATCAAGTTCATCGTGATGGGGTACACCCACTCCGCTTGAATGGGCAGATCCACCTCGTGCACCAGCCAGTCCAGGTGCTGGCTGACCGAGCCCTCCAGCGTGTTCTCGATGGGGATGACCCCCAGGTCCGCCCGGCCCGAGACGACCGCCTGGAAGACATCGGCGATGAGCTTGCAGGGGATGAGCTGGTGCGGCACCGCCCCGAGGAAATGGTGGGCGGATTCCTCGGAGAAGGTCCCGGGCCCCAACACGGAGATCCGCTTCATTCCGCCCGCTCCTCGCTCCTCGGAGCCGTGCCTCGTGCGTCACGCGTCGTCATGGACCCGGTACCCTACCCTCCTGGAGGAGATAACACGGCCACCTGCGTGCCGGAGGAAGGAGTCACCCGGGGCAGGCGGACCGTGAAGGTGGTGCCCTCGGCCTCCGTGGAGCGCACGTCCACGGAGCCCCGATGCGCCAGGACGAGCTGCCGGACGATGTACAACCCCAGGCCAATACTGCGGTCGGATTGCGTCAGCCGCGTCCCCCCGCGCGTGAGCGGTTCGAACAAGCGGGGCAACAGCTCCGGGGAGATGGGCGAGCCCTCGTTGTGGACCCGGAGGAGCACGGACTCCGCCCGTCCCTCGGTCTCGACGCGCACGGGCGAGCCCTCGCGGCCGTAGCGCAGCGCATTGCCGAGGATGTTGGAGAGCACCTGGGCGATGCGGTCCGAGTCCCAGACGCCCTTGCCGTCTCCTTGCCAGGAGAGCAGCAGTTCCCGCGCGGGGTGGGCCGTGCGCGCCTCCTCCACCACCTGATGCGCCAGCTCATGGATGTCGAGCGGCGAGGGCTGGATGGGGATGCCGGTGCCCATGCGCGCCTGGGTGAAGTCGAGCAGGTCCCGGATCATCCGGTGGGCCCGCTCCGCCGAGGACACGATGCGCGCGGCCGTCTTGGTCAGCCAGGGCGAGGCATCCTCGCGCCGCAACAGCAACGCGCCGGCCATGAGGATGGCGCTCAGGGGATTGCGCAAATCATGGCTGACGATGCCCATGAGCTGCTGCTCGAATTCAGCCCGGTGGCGGGCCTCCTGCAACAACCGCTGCCGCTCCACCTCGGCGCGCTTGCGCTCGGAGATGTCCTGCATGGCGCCCACCATGCGCACGGGCCGTCCGCTGGCCTCCCGGACGATGTGGCCGCGATCCACCACGTCGCACCAGGTGCCGTTCTTGTGCAGGAAGCGGTACTCCTCCAGCCAGCGCTCCTCGCGAGAACCAATGGCGTCCCGGAATCGGAGGAGCACCCGCTCGCGATCCTCGGGGTGGATGCGCTCGGACCAGCCCGAGGGAGACTGGCCCATCTCCGCGGGCGTGTAGCCCACCACCTGCTCGAGCGTGTCGTTCCAGTGAGTGGTGTCCGTCCGCAGATCCCAGTCCCAGATGGCATCGAAGGTCGCGCGGCTCGCGAGCGCATAGCGCTCCTCCGACGCGCGCAAGGCCTCCTCGGTGCGCTTGCGCCGCGCCTCCCCTTCCGCCTCGCGCAGGGCTCTCGCCACGCACGGCACCAGGCGCTCCAGATGCTCCTTGAGGACGTAATCCGTCGCTCCGCGCTTGAGCATTTCGATGGCGCGCTCCTCGCCCAGCGCACCGGACACGAAGAGGAAGGGCGTGTCCGGGCAGAGCTCCCGCGCGGTGGACAGGGCGCTCAGGCCATCGAAGCCCGGCACGTTGTAGTCGGAGAGGATGATGTCGAAGCAGCTCCGCTCGAGCGCCCGCGTGAACCCGGCCTCGCCGTCCACGCGCTCCACCTTCAGGGACAGCCCCTCCTCCTCGAAACGCGCGAGGATGAGTTCCGCGTCCAGTGCGTTGTCCTCCAGCAGCAGCAGGGACAAGGGACGCTGGGCGGAGAGTTCCATCAGCCGGTGGATGGAAGCGCTCGGTCGCTCGCTCATCGCTCCGAGCCCGGAGGAAGGGAGCCCGGAGGCGGTTGGTTGACCACGGCCCAGAAGAGCCCCAGCTCCCTGAGCGTGAAGACGAAATCGTCGAACACCACCGGTTTGACCACGTACGCGTTGACGCCCAGGCCGTAGCTGCTCGCCAGATCCTGCTCCTCCCGCGAGGAGGTGAGCATCACGATGGGGATGGTGCGCAGCTCGGGGTCGGCCTTGACCTGGGAGAGCACCTGGATGCCATCCACCTTGGGCAGCTTCAAATCGAGCAGCACCACGGCGGGATGACTCGCGGGGCGGGAGGCATGCTCGCCCTGGCGATGCAGGTAGTCGAGCGCCTGCTGGCCGTCGCGCACCACCACCACTTCGTTGGCCAGGCGGGTCTCCTCCAGAGCCGCCAGGGTGAGCGCCACGTCATTGGCATTGTCTTCCACGAGGAGGATTCGCTTGAGTCCGGTCACGAAGGTTCCTTCTCTCTCAGGTCGTGGCCCGCGGCAACGTGAAGTGGAAGGTGGCTCCCTGCTCCGGGGCACCCTCCGCCCAGGTCCGGCCCCCGTGGCGGGAGATGATGCGCCGCACGTTGGCGAGCCCAATGCCCGTCCCCTCGAATTGTTCGGCGGTATGCAGTCGCTGGAAGACTCCGAAGAGCTTGTCCACGTACTGCATCTCGAAGCCAACACCATTGTCACGCACCCACACCTCGGCCTCGGCCTCATCGGACCGGGCGCCCACCTCGATGAGCGCCTGGGCGCGGGGCCGGGTGTACTTCACCGCGTTACCCAGCAGGTTGCGCAGCACCTGGCGCAGCAACGAGGGATCCGCCTTGACCGCGGGCAGTTCTCCCACGCGCCATTCGATCTGACGACCCTTGGACTCGGGCTCGAGCTCCCGGCGGACCTCCTGCACGAGCGCGCCCAGGTCCACGCGGGTCTGGCGCAGCTCCGCGCGGCCCATCCGGGAGAAAGCGAGGAGATCATCGACCAGCATGCCGCCCTGCTGCGCGGCGTTGGTGATGGTGCGCAGATGGCCCCGGGCCACGTCGTCCAGGGCGGCCCCCGCGCGCCGCTCCAGCAGCTGGGCGAAGCCAATGATGTGGCGCAGGGGAGCGCGCAGATCGTGGGAGACCGAGTAGCTGAAGGACTCCAGCTCCTGGTTGGCCTCCTGGAGCTGGGCGGTGCGCTCGCGCACGCGTGCCTCCAGCCCCGAGTTGAGCTGGCGGATCTCCTCCTCGGCCCGGCGCAGGTTCTCGAGAATGCGCCGCTCCTCATGGATGTCCGTGTTGGTTCCGAACCACTGGATGATGCGGCCCTCCGCGTCCCGCAGGGGCAAGGCCCGGGTGAGGAACCAACGCCAGGAGCCATCCGCGGCCCTCAGCCGGAACTGATCTTCCCAGAGCTCGCCGCGGGCAACCGACCGGGACCAGGACTTCCAGACCCTTGGCAGCTCCTCCGCGTGGTAGATGTTCCGCCACTTCCCGGCGAGCATCTCCTCGGGAGTGGACCCGGTGTACTCGTACCAACGGTCGTTGTACCAGAGCACCTGCCCCTCCGAGTCGCTGATCCAGGCGAGCTGCGGCATGGAGTTGGCGAGGGCGCGCAGCTTCTTCTCGCTCTGACTCAGCCGCTCGGCGAGCGCCTCCACCTCGCGGCGGGCACGCACCTGCTCGGTGACATCGAAGGCCACGGAGATGATGCCCTCCACCCGGCCGTCCATGTCCCGCAGCGGTTGGTAGGAGATGTTGAAGAACCCCTCGCGGGGCGTGGGCTCTGGCAAGGTGCGCCAGCGCAGCGCCACCTCGCTGAGCTGGATGGACACGCCCTCGTGGTACACGCGCTCCATCGGCTCGAAGTACCGCTGGCCCTCCAGCTCGGGCAGCACCTGGCGCGCGGGCAACCCCACCACGGCGCGCTCCCCCACGGAGCGCTGGAAGGAGGTGTTGACCATCTCGTAGACGAAGTCCGGACCCTTCATGACGGACAGGGGCTCGGGCAGTTGCATGAACGCGGCGAGCAGGTTGCGGCGCTGGGTGCGGGCCAGCTCATACAGCCGCTTGTTCTCCACGGCCACGCTCGCTATCTGGGCGAGCTGCACCACGACGGCCTCGTCCTCCCCGGAGAACTCGCCCCGCGTCTTGTCGGACAACTGGATGAGCCCGAGGTGGTGGCCCTCCCGGTTCACCAACGGCACGGCGAGCCAGCCCCGCATGGGCGGATGCTCCGAGGCGTGGGCGCCAAAGCCCTTCCAGGCCGGGTGCGCTTCCAGCTCCGCCTGGGTCAGGCGCAGGGGACGGTTGGTGCGGCAGACCTCGGAATAGATGCCGCTTCCATCGGGCCGGGAGGCGTATTCGCGCCAGGCCGCGTACTTGTCCGACAACGAGACGGCGATGATGACCTGTTCCCATTTCGCCCCCTCCGACAGACTGACCACGCACTGGTGGGCCCCCACGACGTCCCGTGCCCGCTCGGCCAGGAGGGTGAGCATCGGCGAAAGCCCTTCCGCGGAGTGGAGGGCCACGGACGCCTCCGTCAAACCCCGGAGCTGCTCGGCCCGGTGCCGCGCCTCGGCCAACAGCCGGGAGCGCTCCTCCTCGGCGAGCTTGTACACGGAGACATCCCGGAGCGTTCCGATGAAGCGCACCGCGCGCCCCTGCTCGAAATACGCCCGGCCCGTGGCACGCAACCACCGCGGCTCCTGGCCCGGCTCGGCCACGGAGCGGTACTCCATATCGTAGTGGCCCGTGCCCCGCGGATCGAGACTGCGCTCCACCGCGGCATGGGAGGCCTCGCGATCCTCCGGACGGACACGGGAAATGAAGAGCTCGTAGGTGACGTCGACGTCGGGAGCCACCCCGAGGAGTTCCTTGCAGCGCGCGTCCCACCTCAGCTCCCGGGTGACCGGGTTGAAGTCCCACGTCCCGAGCGCCGTGGCCGACACCGCTAGGCGCAGACGTTCCTCGCTGGAGTTCAGCGCCTCCGTGCGCGAACGCAACTCCGCCTCGAGGCGCTCTTCCCTGCGCCGCACGAGGGAGTCGGGTTCCCGCGGCTCCTCCTCCTGGAGCCGCGATGGATGCCCGGCGCGCCACAGCTCCACGAAAACGCCCACCTTGGCACGCACCACCTGGGGGACGAGCGGCCAGGTCAGACAGTCCACCGCGCCCCGCTCATAACCGCGCAGCGCTTCCTCCGGGTCCGCGTCCGCGTCCGTCATGAGCAGCACGGGCGTGCGCCGGGTGCGCTCGCGCTCACGCAGTGACTCCAGGACCGCGAGGCCACTCATGTCCCCCAGGTGGACGTCCAGGAGGATGACGGCGAAGTCCTCCTCGAGCACGCACCGCAGCGCTTCCCGCCCGGAATCCGCCCTCACCCACCGCTGACCGAGCGGCGCGAGGAGGGCCTCCAGGGCCGCCAGGTGGGCATGATCATCATCGACGAGAAGGACACATGGACGAGGTGTCTCCACGATCGATGGCATACAACATCCGCACCGTGTGCGCTCTGAACAGTCACCCGCCGCGACGATTGTCCGTTCGCCCCCCTTTTTCCTTCAATGAGGACGGGAATGGACGACCCGAGCCAGAACGGTGCCTGAGCGGGAGGCACACCGCTCCCGTCAGGCCTGGGGAGCGGCCGAGCCTTCCGGCGGCGGCTGCACCTTCCAGCGCCGGTGCAACCACAGCCACTGGTCCGGATAGCGCCGCACGTACTTCTCCAACACCGACGTCACCGCCGCCGTGTGCGCGGTGATGACGTCCTGCTCACTCAAACCCTCGGGCGGAGGAATCGGCCCCTCCACCTCCAGCCGCAGCCGGCGCCCGCTCTCGTCGCGAACCCCCATCACCACGAACACCGGCGCTCCCGTGCGCTGGGCCACCACCGCCATCGCCGGCGTCGTGGAGGCGGGCCTGCCGAAGAAGGGCACGAACACCGCCGCCTTGGCTGGCAGCGACTGATCCAACAGCATCAGCACCGTCTCACCCAGCCGCATCGCCTCCTGCGCCTGGGCGATGGCGCCCTTGGGGTAGATGAGCCCCGCGCCCGCGGCGATGCGGCTGTCCACGATGCGCATGTTGAGCGCGCCCTTGAGCGGGCGCACCAGGGCGTTGAGCGGAATGCCCCGCCGCAGGACCATCTTCCCCGCGCGCTCCCAGTTGCCGAAGTGAGCCGTCACCAACAAGGCGCCCTGGCCCTTCGCGATGGTCGCCTTCAACGCCTCCCACGCCTCGCCCTTCACCTCCGGCTCCTCCCAGGCGGCCTCCACGTGGTCCTTTTGGTTGATGGACTCGAGCACCACGCGCGCCATGGAGATGTAGGCCCCGAGGGCGATCCGGCGCCGCTCGGCGTCGCTCATCTCCGGGTAGGCATGCGTCAGGTTCTCCAGGGCCACCCGGAGGCGGATGCCCAGGGTGAACGCCAGCCAGCCCACGAAGCGGGCGAGCCCATCCCTCATGGACGCGGGCAGCGCGCACACCGCGTCCATCAGGCGGTTGGCGAACCACCCCACCACCGGAGAGGGTCGCTCCCCGAGCACCTGGACGAGCCGGGTGGGCGGAAGCGGCAGGGGAAGGCGCTGGGACTCGGACGATGGAGCGGGGGCGGACACGGCGGCGCACTCCACCTGGAAGTCGCGTGTCAGGCAAGGGGGCGCCCACCGCCATCCGCTCCCCCGCCCGCCCGTGCTGGACTTTCCGCACGTGGTTGCAACCGCGGCCCCCCATCTCCAATGACGGAGGAGGCCCAACGCTTGGTTCGGCCCCGGGAGACGCCATGCGGCAGCGCATCGACGACTACGCCCTGCTGGGCGACTGCCACGCGGCGGCGCTCGTGGACCGCGATGGCGCCATCGACTGGGCCTGCTTCCCCCGGTTCGACTCGCCCGCCGTGTTCTGCCGCATCCTGGACGAGCGCCGGGGCGGCACCTTCCGGGTAAGCCCCGCGCGCCCCTTCCGCTCCAGCCGCCGGTACATCGACGACACCAACGTGCTCATCACCACCTTCACCACGCCCACCGGCGTGCTGGAGGTGACGGACTGCATGCCCGTGCGCACGCGCCTGGCCCAGAGTCCCCGCGCGGGGTCGCGGCACTCCCTGCTCAGGCGGCTGCGCTGCACCGCGGGCGAGGTGGACGCCCGCGTGGTGGTGGCACCGCGCTTCGAATACGGCGCCTTCGTGCCACGCATCCGCCTCACCTCACCCCAGACGGCCGAGCTGGTGGGCGGCGCGGACGCGTTGTGGGTGACGGCCACCCGGACGCTGATCGCGCACGACGATGCCTTGCGCGCGCTCTGGCACATGCGCGCCGGGGAGGAGGTCTGGGTGGAGGCGGCCTGGACGCCCTCGCTCGTCGAGCGCACGCCGGCGGAGATGCCGGACCTGGCGACGCTGCGCCAGCTGCTGGAGGACACGGTGGCCTTCTGGCGCGATTGGATCTCCCACTGCTCCTACGAGGGAGACTACACGCGCGCGGTGCGCCGCTCGGCGCTGGTGCTCAAGGCGCTCACGTACGCGCCGTCGGGAGCCATCGTGGCCGCCCCCACCACGTCCCTGCCCGAGGATCCGGGCGGCGTGCGCAACTGGGACTACCGCTACACCTGGCTGCGGGACACGACGCTCACCCTCATCGCCCTGATGCTGCTGGGCTACCAGGAGGAGACGCTCGCCTTCCAGCATTGGCTGGAGCGCACCAGCGCGGGCCGCGCCGAGGACGTTCAAATCATGTACAGCATCCGGGGCCACCGGCTGCTGCCCGAGGTGGAGCTGCTCCACCTGGAGGGCCACCAGGGCTCGCGGCCGGTGCGGGCCGGCAACGGCGCCGTGAAGCAGCTCCAGCTCGACGTCTTCGGGGAGCTGCTGGAAGGTGCGTGGCTCTTCTCGAAGATGGGCGGGCACATGTCCCGGAAGAACTGGGACTTCCTGCGAGGGCTGGTGGATGACGTGTGCATGCGCTGGCGCCAGCCGGACCAGGGGCTATGGGAGATTCGCGACGAACCCCGGCACTTCATCCACTCGAAGCTGCTGTGCTGGGTGGCACTGGACCGGGCCATCCGCATCGCACGGACGCGGCGGCTGCCAGCCCCCGTGGGGCGGTGGTCTCGCGAGCGGGCGCTGCTGCGTCAATACCTGCTGAAGGAGGGCGAGCGCTTTGGATGGTTCCCCCAGTCGGTGGGCTCGGCGACGGCGGACGCCTCGGTGCTGCAACTTCCCGCGCTGGGCTTCCTGCCCTCGGCCCACCCCTTGGTGCGCCGCACGGTGGAGGTGATCCGCGAGCGGCTGGAAAAGGGGGGGCTCCTCGACCGCTACCACACGCCGGATGGCCTGGAGGGTGGAGAGAGCTCCTTCCTCCTGTGCTCCTTCTGGCTGCACGACGTCCTGGTTCACTCGGGGAGGACGGACGAGGCGGAGGAGTTGCTGCGCCACCTGTTGAGCCTGGCCAATGACGTGGGCCTCTACGCGGAGCAGGCCCGCCCGGACACGGGCGAGGCGAGGGGCAACTTCCCCCAAGCGTTCACGCACATGGCGCTGGTGGCCTCATGCGCGCAGCTCTCCGCGGGGCGAACCTTCCAGCTCCCTCGGCCCGGCGCGTACGACTACGCGGACTTCGCGCTCACCTACCACCTCGGCCGACGCTCCATGTCCATGTCTCACTTCGCCTGGGAGGCGGCGCTCTGATGGCCGTGAGCGGCGACGAGGGGACAGGGCCTTGATTCCGCGCATGCCCTCGGGTCGCCAAGCGGGAAGAGCATCCCCACCTCACATGAAGGGAGGTCCCATGCCAGAGAAAACCCAGCAGTTGCGTTCCCGTCAGGCCAAGGCCAAGGGAACGACCATGACGGTGAAGGCCTCGGACACCGGAGCGGTTCCCGCCGGCAAGAGCACCCACGCCCTCAAGAAGAGCGGAGGCGTTGTCGGCCGCACCCGGCTCACCGAGCGCTCCGTCAGCCAGCGCCGCCCGCCTGGCGAGGGCAAGACGGCACGCAGCGCCAAGCTGCCCCTGCCCGAGACGGGCAGCAGCACCTCGCGCCGCGCGACGATTCCGGACGAGGCCGCCGCCCAGTACCGCAAGGACCGGCGCCGCAAGACGGTGCCCACCGAGTCCGCCGCCGCCTATCGCCGCGAGGAGCGGCCCAAGCGTCCGCGCAGCGAGGCCAGGCAGCGCCAGGAAGCACGCAGCGCGCTCGGCTCGCCCGTCCAGGGCCGCAAGAAAGCGCCGAGCGAGATGGCCGTCAAACGCCGGGGCGGACCGCGCAAACGCCTGCCCCTCCACGAGGGGTGAGCTTCAGACCCGGGAAGCGGCCATGGGCAGGGTCCGCAGGCGCTCTCGCTCCTCGAGCGAGAGCGGATCCTCTCCACGCAGGAAGCGCTCCAGGTGGCCCAGGGAGTCGACACCGAAGAAGAGTTCCCCGTCCGCGAGGAGGCTGGGGACCCCGAAGCCCTCCAGCGCGAGCAATTCCTCCGTGTTGAGGCGCACCTGCTCCTTCACCTCCGGCGTCCGAGCGGCGGCGAGCAGCGCGCGCGCATCGAGCCCCACCGAGGCGGCACAGGCCTCCACGCGCTCGGGCTCCACCAGTCCGCCCCCACCCGCCCACGCCGCCGAGAACAGCGCCGCGACGAGCCGCCTCCGAGCCTCCGTCTCGCGCACCGCGGCCGTCACCCGAAGCGCGAGCAAGGGATTGAAGGGGTGCGCCGCGGGAAAGACAAAGGGCACACCGAGGTCGTGGGCGATCCGGTGGGTGTGCTTGTAGACATAGAAACGCTTGCGAGGCACCTCCGCGGGACCCGTCGTCCCCAGCGCGTTGAGCACGCCCGCGAACAGGATGGGTACGAGCTCCAACGTCCGGCCATGACGCTCGGCCAGGGCCGGAAGTTGCGTCCACGCCAGGTAGGCGTACGGCGAGACATAGTCGAAGAAGAAGCGGAGGGGGGCTCGGCTCATATCGCTCAGTTTAACCCGGGGTCCTCCCAACGCGGCGCGTCCCAATAGACTTCCGCTCTCCCTAGGATTGATGATTTTCCTTGTTTTACAATTATAATCGCAGTCATGAAATTCCCCCCCGCTGGCCGTGCACGGCCCCTCGCGCTGTCCTCGTTGTTGGTTTCCCTGGTGTGTTCCTGTGGTCCCCAGGAGGGTGCGCCGGGCGACGCGCCGCTCGGTGAATCCCACTCCGCGGCGACGACGGGACACCGGGCCTTCCGGGTGATGACGTACAACGTGCGAGGGCCACTGGACACGGGCGTACGGGCCTGGCCCAACCGCAAGGCGGCCGTCATCCAGCGCATCCTCGCGAACAACGCGGACATCGTCGGCGTGCAGGAGGCGCAGGCCCCATCAGGTGGCCCCAGCGTTCCGGCGGATCTCATCGCGGGACTCACGGGGACCGACAAGCCCTACGCCGTCTACAACCCGGGCGGTGGCAGCCCGAAGCTCATCTTCTACAAGAAGGGCCGCTTCGAGCCCGCCCCCGAGGTGGGCCAGGGCAACGAGGCGCTCGTCAATCCCTACGCCAGCAGCGCGGAGTGCCACAGCCACGCGGAGGGCAAGAAGATCTCCTGGGTGGGCCTCCGGGACTTGACGTCGGGCAAGGTGTACTTCGTGGCGAACACGCACTTCGCCTACGCGGCGGCCTGCTCCCTGGGACGGTTGAAGGAAGCCGCGCAGATGGCGGCCTTCCTCGCGTCGAAGCCCGCGGGCGTGCCCGTCGTGGCGATGGGCGACTTCAACGTCGACGCACAGAGCACGTCCACTCCGGGTGAGTCCACCATCGAGGACATCGAGGAGGGAGCGCGGCTGTACCGCACGGCCCGCTTCGATGGAACCACCGGCGCGGATGATGCCACCTTCAACAACGCGTGGGACGGCACGCCGTCCACGAACTACTCGCGGCTGGACTACATCCTCCACACCGGGGGAGAGCTCACCTCGTCCGCTCCCGCCATCGACCGGACGGAAAGCGGCGGCAACACGCCGTCGGACCACTACCCGGTGCTCGCCACCATCCGCCCCTCCCTCTTCTCCTCCGGCTCCACCCTCTCTCCGACGCCGAGCGGCACGTCCACGGCCACGCAACTGTTCTTCGCGGACGTCACCGGGGATGGCTGCGCGGATCGCATCTCCTGGAACGCATCCGCTGGCGCGGGGGAGACGTGGGTGGCGAAATCGAAGTGTGACGGCGGCTTCGCCACGGCGGTGAAGAACGAAGGCGCCGTCAGCGTGGTGTCCACCACGCGCTTCTACTTCGCGGACGTCAACGGAGATGGCTGCGCCGACAAGGTCCTCTGGCGGCCCACGCTGGGTGACGGCGAGGTGCGCATCTACCCGTCGAAGTGCGACGGCACCTTCGGCGACCGCGTCTCCGTCTTCCAGGCCGCCAGCACGAGCGAGTCCACGCGCTTCTTCTTCGCCGACGTGACGGGTGATGCGTGCGCGGACCTGGTGCGCTGGAATCCGAAGGAGCGCGGCGGCGCCTTCGACACCTTCGTGGCGAAGTGTGGCGCGACGCCCTCCTTCGGCTCGGCGGTCCAGAGCAAGGAGGGCGCGAACACCAGCGAGGGCACGCGCGTGTACTTCGCCGACGTGGACGGTGACGGGAAGGCGGATCGCCTCCTGTGGAACCCCGATCAGGACGGGGGCCGCACCCGCGTCTACCGCTCCACGGGAGCGGGAGCGTTCGCCTTCGCGTTCGCCCACGACTCGGGCACCAGTGGCGTGGACACGTCCCGCTTCTACTTCGCGGACGTGGACGGTGACGGGAAGGCGGACAAGGTCTTCTGGCGCCCCACCTTCCGCCAGGGCCGGATGCAGATCTACCCGAGCACCGGCACCAACTTCGCCGGCAGCCCCGTCATGGACAACACCGGCTTCAGTGGCTCGGAGAACACCGACTTCTTCTACGCCAACATCGACGGCAAGGGAGGCGCGGACAAGGTGTACTGGAATCCCGGCGCCTACGACGGAGACACCAAGGTGTTCCGCGCCCTGGCGCAGTAACGCCACGCCAGGGGCCCGCATCGAAATCCCCGCCGATTCCGCCCGAATCCCCGCTCTCCCGGGCAGGGCGCCAAAGACGCATTCTCCGGTCAGACCCACAGACGCCCGCCCCTCCCGGGCCGGCCGGAGAAGCCATGCACCCACACCATCACCCGCCCCCGCACGATCACCAACACCCGCATCAGGATGGTTCCACGCGGAAGTTCGGAGCCGAGCGCGCCGCCCAGTACGATGCCCAGGCCGCTTCGTGGTTCATCGGCGTCCATGCGATGCACGACGCGATCGCCACGGTGATGTCGGCCACGTTGGACGGACAGGACGAGGCATCACTGCTCTGCGTGGGCGTGGGAACGGGGCAGGACGTGCTGCCCTACGCGAAACAGGGAGCACCGGGCTGGCGCTTCACGGGCGTGGATCCCTCCCCCGACATGCTGGCGGTCGCGCGCAAACAGCTCGCCGCGGCCGGACTCCTGGAGCGAACGCAGCTGCACGTCGGTGAATTGGATTCCCTGCCCCCCGGCCCCCTGTTCGACGGGGCGGAGATGATTGGCGTGCTCCACCACGTGGCGGGCGAGGAGAACCGTCTGGCACTGCTGCGCGAGGTGGCGCGGCGGCTCAAGCCCGGAGCCCCCTTCATCCTGGGCTGCCGGATCGGGCTCGACCCCGTGCTCACGGCCGTGGAGGCGCATCGTTTCCAGCGCGCGGGGGCCCCGCCCGAGTTCTCCGCGAACTTCGCCAAGGGCCTCGCGTCCCTCCAGGCGCCCGAGTCCGAGGCCGCGCTCGCCGCGCTGCTCGGCCGGGCGGGATGGGAGCCCCCGCGGCAAATCTTCGCCGCGCTGCAATTCAGGGTGTACCTGACGCGCTCGGCGCCTTGAGTGGCGGCGAAACCCGTGGCCGCGTGCGATCCCCCCTTGGTACGGTGAGGGAATGCCCACCACACACTTGACGTCGGAAGACCTCCAGGCGCGCACGGTCCATGCCGTCGCCGCGGCGATGGGCGCGGGCCGTGCGCTCGGGCTCGTCGTGTACGAACCGAAGGTTCTGCACGATGTGTTCTCCGTCGTCGTGCACCTCTCGCCCTCACCCGTGGTGGTCCGCGTCCCCGTCGTCCTGCCTCCCGGGCTCGACGGTCCGCCGCAGGCCGCGCGACAGGCGCGCGAGCTGGCCGCGGTCGCATGGCTGGCGGACCGGGGGCTCCCGGTCGTACGCCCGAGCCCCCTCGTCCCCCGCGAGCCCGTGCGACGGGACGGCTACTCGATGACGTTCTGGGAGTTCGTGGAGGTCGATGCCTCGCGCGAGCCGGATTACGTCGCCGAAGCGGCGCTCGCGGCCGACCTGCACGCGGCGCTGCGCGACTATCCGGGTGAACTTCCGTTCCTCTCCCCCCTCGCCGCGTCCGTGCCCACGTGCCTTGCGCTCCTGGAGGAGAACCCCGGACTGCTCGCCCCCGCGGACCTCGATCGGGCGCGGGCCGAGTGGGGCGTCCTCGCGCCCGTGCTCTCGTCTCGCGAGGCCTTCGCCGCGATGTTCCCAACGGCCAACATCCAGCCAATCCATGGTGACGGGCCGTCGTACAACATCATCCGCACGACCTCGGGCGTGCGCTACGCGGACTTCGAGGACGTGAACCTCGGCCCGGTCGAATGGGATCTCTCCTTCCTGGGCCCGGACGGCATCGCGGTCTACAACGCGGCGGCGGCGCGGGCGGGAATACGGCCTCTCGATCCAGCCGTCCTGCGCGTCATGGACGCCGCGCGGATGCTGCTCGTCGTGACCTGCCACGCCCTCGTCCCTCAGTTGCCGATGCTGGCCGAGGCGCTCGCGCCGTCGATGCAGACATGGCGGACGATGCCCTTCGCGGGCGGGCTGAGCTGAGCGGTACTCGCGAGAGGGATTCACCGCGAGACGTCCAGCCATCGACAGTCGACCCCCTGGAGGGCCCGGCGCCCCTCGCCCTCGGAGAAGAAGTCCCCCATAACGGGGTCGCCCGAACGCTCAGGAGCATCCCATGGCCAAGATCACCCCTCACCTCTGGTATTCCGACAAGGCCGAGGAAGCCGCTCGGTTCTATGTCTCGCTATTGCCCAACTCGCGCATCGACAGCATCGCCACCATGCCCACCGACTCGCCCAGCGGGCCGGCCGGTTCGGTGACGGTCGTCGAGTTCACCCTGGCGGGACAGCCCTTCCAGGCCATCGCCGCCGGCCCCTTGGACTCCTTCAATCACGCCATTTCCTTCGTGATCAACTGCGACGACCAGGCCGAGGTCGACCGGCTGTGGGACGCCCTGTCCGAGGGTGGCTCGGTGGAGCAGTGCGGCTGGCTGAAGGACCGCTATGGCCTGAGCTGGCAGATCGTGCCCACGGTGCTGGGCGAGATGATGAAGGACCCCGATCGCGTTCGCGGCAAACGCGTGGCCGATGCCATGATGAAGATGGTCAAGCTGGACATCGCCAGGTTGAAGGCCGCCTACGACGCGGCCTGAGGCCGCTCAGGGCTTTCGCGTGAGCCGCAGCTCCGAGCCCTCGCGCGTGGCGGGAATCGAGACGCGCAACGTCCGCGCCTCGGCGTCGTAATGCACGGCGGGCTTGCCCCCTCCGCCGAGCGTCGCGGATGTATTGGCCGTGGGCCAGTCGTGGACCACGATGTCCAGGGACTTCCACCACGCTGGGTAGCCGCCCGTGGGCCTGGCCACCTTCACCCGCAGGCCCGCCGCGTCGACCTCACAGGAGAACTCCTGCCGCAACCAGGCGCCCCGCTTGTAGGCGAAGCTGTGGCCGTCATCGAGGTAGACGCCGCCCTTGCAGTCCGGACCCGGGTAGACACGCAACTCCAAAGGCCCCTGGGGGACTTCCGCCGTGTGCTGAACCAACGGTTGCAGGGGCAGGATGCTGCCCGCTCGGACGAACACCGGCAGTTCCTCCAACTTCGGCGTCACCTTCACCTCGGAGGGAGTGGGAGACACGCCCTCGACCTTCTGGCCCGTCCAGAAGTCGAACCAGGTGCCGGGTGGCAGAAGGACCTGATACGTGTCCTGGTTTTCAGCGTACGGCGGAGGCGCCACCAGCAGGGCACGGCCGAGCATGAACTCGTGGCCGGCATCGAGATCCAGCGGATGCTTGTCCGCCGTGGCCTCGGGGAACTCGAGGAAGAGGGGGCGCATCATGGGGAGCGCGGTGCGCGAGTGCTCCTCCGCCAGGGTGTAAAGGTAGGGCAACAGCCGGTAGCGCGTCTCGATGTAGCGGCGGCGCACGGCCTCGGCCGCGGGACCGTGGGCCCAGACCTCATGATCCGCCGTCCCCTTCTCGGCGTGGCTGCGATAGAGGGGATTGAAGGCCCCCACCTGATACCAGCGCGTCAGCAGTTCCTCCGAGGGCGAGCCCGAGTAGCCCCCGACGTCGACTCCCGCGAGCGAGAAACCACTGAGCCCCAGGTTCAAGAGCATGGGCGTGCTCAGGCGCAGGTGATTCCAGGTGGCGCTGTTGTCGCCCGTCCACGTGGCGCCATAGCGGTGGCCTCCCGCGTAGGTGGCGCGCGTCAGGACATACGGCCGCTCCTGGGGCTTGAGCGTCAGCAGGCCCTCATAGGTGGCCCGTGCGTTCTGCAGACCGACGATGTTGTGGACCTCCGCATGGGTGGCATCCCGGCTCTCGAAGCCGGGCTCCTCGATGCGGTGCACCGAGTCGAGCGGCAAGGTCTTCTGGGAGCTGAAGACCGAGGGCTCGTTCATGTCATTCCAATGGCCCGCCATGCCCTGGGCGACCAGGTCCTTGTACAAGGCGCCCCACCAGGCGCGGGTCCGCGCGCGGGTGAAGTCAGGAAAGACCGAGGCCCCGGGCCAGACACGGCCGGCGAAGACACTGCCGTCCGGGTTGTGGACGAAGTGGTTGCCCGCGATGCCCGTGTCATACGGCGCGTAGCCGGCGTTGGGGACCTGCGCGATGTGGAGATCCGAGATGGAGACCACCCGGAAGTTCTGCTGGCCCAAATCCCGGAGGAGCCCGGGCAGATCCGGGAACTTGCTCGGGTCGACCGTGAAGGACCGGAATTGATTCAGGTAGTCGATGTCCAGGAAGAGCACATCCGACGGGATGCGATCGCTCCTCAAGCGAGTGGCGATCTCCCGCACCCGCGACTCGGGCTCGTAGCTGAAGCGGGACTGCTGGAAGCCGAGCGCCCAGCGGGGCGGCAAGGGCGCGGGCCCGGTGAGGAAGGTGTAACCCTCGAGCACCTTCCGGGGCTCTGGACCGTGGATGAAATAGTAGTCGAGGGGGCCGCCCTCGGAGCCGAACGAGTAGGCGTCACGCCACTGTTTGCCGAAGTCGAAGTGGGAGCGCCAGGTATTGTCGAGCAGGATGCCGTGGCTGCGTCCCGCGCGCACGGCCATGAAGAACGGAATGCTCTTGTAGATGGGGTCCGTCGACTCCTGATGGCGGTAGGCGTCGGTGTTCCAGAGGGTGAAGGCCTGGTCTCGGCGATCGAGGGGGCCCGCCTTGTCCCCCAGTCCAAAGTAATGCTCATCCACGGGCATCTGCCGGGTGACCTGGAATCCTCCCGCCACGAATTGCATGGGGCGTCCCACCGCGTCGACCGAGAGGATGTTGCCCTGGAGGTCGAGGATGACGAGCCGCAGCGGATTCTTCTCGACCCGCACCTCCAGCGCCGCCGTGCGGAAGCCGACGGCGGAGGGGGTCTCCGGGAGCGCCTTCACCTTGACCTGCCGGGCCCGGGCCGCGCTCAGCACGGCCCAGGAGGCATCCTCCGGCAGGCTCTCCCCCGGACTGGCGCGGATCCGCAGGATGTCGTCCCGCAGCGCGGAGATCCGCAGGGTCGCGTCCCCGGCTCGCAATTCGAGGCCCTCCGGCAGCAAGCGAACGGACGTGACAGCGGTGAGCACTCGCGGAGCCGAGGGGCGCGGGGCGGGTTCAACGGGCCGCGCCTGAGCGGAGGTCCACCCGCAGCACGCCGCGAGAAGCACGGCACCAGGAAAGCGACGAAGGCTGTGGAGCATGATGAATCCCTTTATCAAAGAGGACGAGCCGCCTTGGAAATGAAAGAGCCCGGTCCTCACGAAGAAGGACCGGGCTCCTCAATCAGCGGTGATGACCCGGCTGGGCACAGAAGGTGGCGTCCTCCTTGAAGACCACCGAGCCACAAGCTATTCTTGATTTAACGGAATTAGAGGGTTATCAGTCTCCCACCTGACAGGTGGCGGGCTCTTGTCGGCCGCCAATGCCTGACACGGATGTCTCGAGGAAAAGGAGAGCGCTGCTCATGAAAATCACTCGAAGCCCTCGTTTGCTTCTCACCTCCACCCTGACGCTCGCGGCGACGGGGATGCTTCTCCCGGCGGAGGCATTGGCGGCCGGAATCACATGGCCCTCGAATCAGGTCCTCCCCTCCTTCTCCGCGCCCGCGGCGACGCTGGACCTGATGGATCTGACCACCTCCGAGTTCAGGTACGAAGCGGAAGGCCCGCACATCCGGCATGGAACCGGACGTCTGGAGGGCAACGGGTGGCTCGCGCAGACCTCGATCGACGCGCCCAATCAGTTCCTGACCTACGGTCCGTACGTCACCGATATCCCCACGGGCAACAACACGGCCTTCTTCGATCTGAGCATCGACAACAACACGGCCAGCAACAACGTCATGGTGACCGTGGATGTTCGAGACAACGAGACCGGAGTCGTCCTGGCGCAGCGGGACATCAGCCGGACGGAGTTCACGAACGTCTACACCTTCCAGCGATTCGAACTCCCCTTCAACAATCCGACGGCTGGGCACGGCATCGAGTTCCGGATCTACTGGCACGGGCGCTCCTACATCAAGGTGGACAGCGTCGGGGCGCGGACTGCCGTCCCGGATGACGAGGTGGCGCTGTTCACGACCCTCAAGGGAATCGTCAACAGGACCCAACCTCGCATCTTCACCTATGACACCGCGATGCGGGGACAGGATGGCAAGACGGGTTGGCTGAACTCCCTGGGGCTGCGCTACACGGACGTCGCCGACAAGTGGAGCCTCCTGAGCAAATACAGGAGCGAAATCCAAGGCATTGTCGTCTACGACAGCGCGCTCCCCGACACGGTGAATCTGGCCACCACCATCGCGGGACTGCGGAGCGGCGTAGTCGCCTCTCCCGCCCTCGCGGCCCAACTGACGGCCGCTCCCTACAATCTGCCCATCCTGGTGGATTTGCGCGGCAAATTCACGACGAAGCTCCAGGTGTACCAGAACCTGTATGACAACTACTGGTCTCAGCTGACCCACAAGGTCATCATCGGACTCGCCCCCGGCATCAAGGGATTCCTCCGGGACTACGCCGCGGCGGTCCCGCTGGCCGTCGTGTGGCTCGATCCGAAGGTCGCCGCCGAGGATTCGTTGCTGAGGAAGTTCCTGGTGGCCATGCCGTATGGAACCGGAGGCATCTACATGGGCTGGTGGCCGGAAGAAGCCGCGGGCATCCAGCGCGTCTCCGAGTACGGCATTTCCACCGTGGCCAGTGACTTCGCCTCCAACCTGACGGTGTTTGGCGGTGCGTCCCGGGTGGTGAACGTCAAGCCGGTCCCCAACAAGCCCACGCTGGGCAACAAGATCTACGTCTCCCTCATCTTGAGCGACGGAGACAATCTCCAGTTCGTGGAGCATCTCTTCAAGAAGAACTGGGATCACCCCGCCCGAGGGCAGGTCCCGCTGGGGTGGACCATCTCCCCGGCGATGCTGGACGCCATGCCCGGCGTGCTGAACTACCTGCACACCACGGCCACCCCCAATGACAACCTCATCTCGGGCCCGACGGGATTGGGCTACACGTACCCCAACTACTGGGGGAACCAGTCCCACCTGGACAACTATGTGTCGCTGACCAACGACTACATGAGCCGTTCGGGGCTCAAGGTCCTGACCGTCTGGAACACGATCACCGGCGGCACGAACACGAACGTGGGAAACAGCTTCGCGACCTACGCGCCGTCCCTCCTGGGGTTGACGGCACAGAACGCGGGCGGCGGCATCACGGTGTACAACAATCTCATGCCGAGCCAGGGCCTCAATGCCACGTACTGCCCCACCGAGGCGTCCATGATCTCGGAGATCAACCGCCACATCTCGGGGTGGAATGGAACGTCTCCCCGGTTCGTCAGCATCCAGGCCAACCCGTGGGAGGGCAACAACTACCAGAGCTTCGTCAACGTGGTGAACTCCTTCAAGAGCAACACCAACATCGTCTTCGTCCGGCCGGACAACTACTTCCAGCTGATGCGCGAGGCCTACAACCTGCCCACGGATCCCTCCACCCTCGTGAAGACCTATGAGGCGGAGACGACGAGCTACGCCGGCTCTCCCTTCTCCCATGCGGTGGGCCGCTCGAGCGACAACGGCTGGACCGCGAACGTCGCACAGGACAATGAAGGAATGATGCTGTACGGCCCCTATGTCACGACGTTCCCGGCCGGCCAGCTGACCACCACGTTCAAGATCAAGATCGACGTCGTCACCGGGAACAATGATCCCATCGTGACGCTCGATGTCCGGGACGCCACCACGGGAGTCGTGTTGACGGCGTTCGATGTCTACCGGCATCAATTCAAGGCCAATGGCCTCTACCAGGACTTCAGCCTGACCTATCAGAACGTCGCGGGCCACCAGCTCGAGTTCCGGGCCAATTACAAGGACAGGGCGACCGTCAACATCGACAAGGTCACGACGACGACCCGCATCGGGCAGTACGAGGCGGAAGGCGCCGTGCAGGCCCACCACGCCGGCCGCCCGACCGGAGACGGATGGCAGGCCGCGCCCTCGCTCGACCCGGTCGGCCACATGGTCTACGGCCCCTATGACGCCAATGTGCCCGTCGGCGCTCGGAAGGTGACCTTCCGGGTGAAGACCGACAACAACTCCCTGGGCGCCCAGGCCGTCGCGAGAATCGATGTGCGCGACGGCGTCACGGGACAGTCGCTCGCGGAGATGGAGCTGACGTCACAGCAGTTCGCCGCCGCCAACCAGTACCAGGACTTCGGCCTGAGCTTCCATCACACGACGATCAACCATCCCTTGGAGTACCGGGTCTACTTCCATGGCAAGACGACCCTCACCGTCGACAAGGTGACCATCAACTAAGACACACTGAGACGCCCCGGGGCGGGCCCCTCACATCGGGGCCCGCCCCCGTCTCATGCCTGCGCGACCCCTCGTCCGCCCGTTCGCCCCACGCGGAACCCTTACAAAATCAGAAAGAAGGTCGTTCCCGGGAACCATCACCTTCTCTCATTGGGTGATTAATCTGGTGGGAGCGGCAAGTTTCTGCACGGGGGGATGGCGTTGGCGAAGCGGGTGTTGAAGGCGATTTGCGGGGTGTGGTTGGGGGCCAGCATCGCGGCTTGCGGCTCGACGGCGGAGATGAACGAGGAACTGGTCCGCGACGAGCGAAAGGACGTGGACATCCAGACAGCGCTGTCCCGCTTCAAGGACGCGCGGGTCATGATGGGGAATTCAGGAGCACCCTACTTCGTGAAAGGTCGGTTGGGCCGACTGCCGGAATCCCTTGGAGGGCTTCGCGCGGACAGCGATGCGGCCCGCGGGGCGTTGGAGACCATCGCCCCCATCTTCCGGGTGAGCGCCGAGGAGTTGCGGCTCCAACGCAACTCGGTGGATGAACAAGGCCATCAGCATCTGCGCTATCAACAGACGCTGCACGGGCGGCGGGTGGTGGGCGGAGAATTCATCCTGCACGTGGATGCCGAGCGCAACATCTACGCGGCCAACGGCTCGGCCCGTCTGGGGGAGCCCAGCTCCACCCAGGCGAGGATCGCCCCCGAGGCGGCGAGGAAACAGGCCGAGCGGGACTCCACCGCGACGGGAGCCACCGCGGGCAAGCACGCCGAGCTCGTGTACCTGCTGCTCGCGGAAACCCAAACGCCCCAGCTCGCCTACGAGGTCCGGGTGACGGGTGAGCGCGACGGCGCCCCCGCCGAGGATCTCGTCTACGTGGACGCGGAGCGAGGGGAGGTGCTGCTCGTCAATCCGCGCATCCACTCGGCGCTCCAGCGCAAGGTGCACACGGCCAACAATGGCACCGCCACGCCCGGCACGCTCCGGCGCTCCGAGGGCCAGGCCGCCTCGGGTGACAACCACGTGGACACCAACTACAACCGGCTGGGGGAAACCTACAACTGCTACAAGACGTTGTTCGGCCGGGACTCCATCAACAACGCGGGCATCCCGTTGGTGAGCACCGTCCATTACGCTCGCAACTACGTCAACGCCTACTGGGACGGCAACCAGATGGTGTATGGCGATGGCGACAACGTGAACTCCATCCCGCTCGGATTGGACGCGGACGTGACGACGCACGAGCTGACGCACGCCGTCACCCAATATGAGTCCAACCTCGTGTACGCGGGGGAATCGGGAGGCCTCAATGAGTCCGTGTCCGACATCTTCGCCGGCGTGTGCGAGAGCTGGTCGCGCAACTGGGCCACGGACGCGGATGTCTTCAAGGTGGGCGAGGACATCTGGACGCCCGGCACCGCCGGGGACGCGCTGCGCTACATGGACGATCCGGCCAAGGACGGCATCTCGCTCGACAGCTACGGGGATTACTACACGGGCGTGGACGTGCACTACAGCTCGGGCATCAGCAACCTGGTGTTCGCGCTGCTGTCCAAGGGCGGCAAGCATCCGCGAAACAAGACGAGCAATCCCGTGCCCGCGATTGGTCCGGAGAAGGCCGGCCGCATCTTCTACAAGGCGAACACGGACTTCTTCATCTCGACCACCACCTTCGAGCAGGCGCGCACGTACACGCTGCAAGCCGCCGAGTCGCTCTATGGCGCGAAGTCGCCCGAGGTCACCGCTGTCACCGAGGCCTGGAAGGCGGTGGGCATCCCCGCGGCACCGCCCGTGCTCACGCCCCTGGAGAATGGAGTGGCCGTCACCGGCCTGACGGGCAGTGCTGGCAACAAGAAGTATTACACGCTCGAGGTCCCCCAGGGCCGCACCCGGCTGGTGATCAACATGAGCGGTGGCACGGGCGACGCGGACATGTTCGTGAAGGCCGACGCGGCGCCGAGCACCAGTTCCTATGACTGCCGTCCCTACAAGAGCGGAAACACGGAGTCGTGTAGCTTCACCAATCCCCAGGCGGGCACCTGGTACGTGATGATCAATGCCTACTCGGGCTACACGGGCGTCACCCTCAAGGCCACCTACAGCGGAAGCAGTCTGGACGATCCCAAGGGCATACCCGCCTCCGAGACGCTCAACGGCACCGTGTCCAGGAACGCGAACAACCATCATGGCGCCTTCGACGTGGTCGAGGGCAGTGCGTTCGAGGTGGTGATGACGGGCTCGGCGGATCCTGACTTGTATGTCCGTTTCGGCGCGCAGCCCACCACCACGACCTATCACTGTCGGCCCTTTCTCTCCGGAGCCGCCGAGCGGTGCGTGCTGACGGTACCCGCCGGCCACAGCAAGGCCTTCCTCATGGTGCGCGGGTATGACGTCGCCGCCACCTACTCGCTGGAGCTCCATTACACCCAGCCGTCGAACTGAGCTTCCCGCCGGGCGGTCCTCGCGAGACAGCGAGGACCGCCCGGCCGCGTCGAGGCGAAGTGCCCGTCAATTCACGCGCGCGAGCACCAGGAAGCTCAGCGCGTTCGTCTCCGTCAGACCGCTCGTGCTCAGACACCGGCCGTTGAAGTCCGAGTTCAAGTAGGTGAAGGAGCGCACCACGGAGAAGCCCTTGAATTTCCCCTTCACCACCTCGCCCGTGTAGGAAACCGTGGTGGTGGTCGATTCCTCGTGCACCTCCGCGGGTTGGAGCGACAGCTCGGAGGTCTCGCCGTTGTTCCAGGTGACGGTCACCTTCTCGGGCGGACTGCCCAGCGCGTCCGTGCAGGTGTAGTTCTTGAACGAGTCCGCCGTGTTGGACACGGACGCCGAGGAGACACCCAGCCCGCCCAGGGACAGGCAGCCGCCATACCTCGAGGAGAAGATCATGGAGCCGGACTGGGAGGAGGGAGAGAGCGCCGGGCTGAAGACCGTCCGGGCGGAGCCCACGCACGTCAACTGGACCTTCGGGAGCGGCTGCTCGCCGAGGGGCGACGTCCGCTCCGCCGCTCCAGCCAAGCCGCCTCCCATCATCACGAGGCCGAGCACTCCTCCAGTGACCGCACGCCGCGGCCCTCGCACATTCCACATGTGGCGCTTGTTCATCCCATCCGCTCCAAGGTCCAGTGAGCCGCGCCAGGTGCGTTCCGGGAGGGAAAGGACGTGGGCCAGCGCGTTCACCGGGACCGGGTTCGTGTGTCCGCCCAAGCCAGACAGCCCATCCCGAGCGCGAGGGTGGACACCCGGGAAAGAGCGGACAAGCCAGGACAGCCCGGGGTGCAGCTCAAGCGTCGGATGGGGCGGGCCACTTCATCCGCCATCCGCCACGAACCGGTCCCCCGGGGAGGAGCGTCTTCACGCCACCTTCCACACGGTGCCCCCGGCGGTGTCCATGATCTCCACCCCCAGGGCCTTGAGCTCGCCGCGCAGCCGGTCCGCCTCGGCGAAGTCCTTGACCTTGCGCGCCTCCACGCGCGCCGCCATCAGCCCCTCCACGCGCGCCACGTCCAGGCCCCGCTCCTTGACCGCCCGATCCCGGCGCCGCAGGAGCCAATGCGAGGGCTCGTCCTCGAAGAGTCCCAGGACCCCGGACACCTTGCGCACGTCCTCGCGCAGCGCCTGCAAGGTGCGGCCCACCAGCGCCTTGTCCTTGACGGGAGGCTTGTCCGTCAACTCGTTCATGGCCCCGAAGAGGCCCGACAGGGCGCCCAGGGCGCCCGCGGAGTTGAAGTCATCGTCCATCAGGGACTCGAACTCGCGCAGGAAGCGGGCGGGCTCCCCGTGCAGCGGACCCGGGGCGAACTCCTTACCGCCCACGCGCTCGTCCACCTTGCGCAGCGTCTCGTAGAAGTACTCCATGCGCAGCTCGGCGTCCGCCAGGCCCTTGTCGGAAAAGGCCAGGGGGTGGCGGTAGTGCGTGGACAGGAAGAAGAAGCGCAGCGCCTCGGGATCCACCCTGCCCAGCGCCTCGCGCAGACTCACCACGTTGCCGAGCGACTTGGACATCTTCGCCCCCTCGAGGTCGAGGAAGCCGCAGTGCATCCAGTAGCGCGCGAAGGTCTTTCCGCTCGCCGCCTCGCTCTGGGCCAGCTCGTTCTCGTGGTGCGGGAAGATGAGATCCAACCCCCCGCCATGGATGTCGAAGGTCTCGCCCAGGTAGCGGGCGCTCATGGCCGAGCACTCGATGTGCCAGCCCGGCCGGCCCTTGCCCCAGGGACTGTCCCAGGAGGGCTCTCCGGGCTTGGCAGCCTTCCACAGCGCGAAGTCGGCCGGCTCGCGCTTCTGCTCACCGGGTTGCACGCGCTCGCCCATGCACAACTCTTCCAGGTTGCGCTTGGACAACTTGGCATAGTCCGGGTAGGCGCGCACGGAGAAGTACACGTCGCCCTGGGACTCGTAGGCCACGCCCTTGTCCACCAGCGTGCCGATGATGCGGAGGATTTCCGGCAGGTGATCGCTCACCTTGGGCGACACGTCCGGCTCCAGCAGGTGCAGCGCCCGGGCATCCTCGCGGAAGGCCTCCACGAAGCGGGCGGCCAGGGCCACCGGCTGCTCCCCCGTCTCCCGGGCGGCCTTGATGATCTTGTCGTCCACGTCGGTGTAGTTGCGCACGTAGCGCACCTCGAAGCCGCGGTAGCGCAGATAGCGCACCACCACGTCGAAGGAGGTGAACGTCCGGGCGTTGCCAATGTGCACGTAGCTGTAGACCGTGGGACCACAGACGTAGACCCCGACCTTGCCCGGGACCTCGGGCACCAGGGTCTCCTTCTGCATCGTCATCGTGTTGAAAAGGCGGATGGATGCCGCGGCCACGTGCACGAACCTCCTACGGTCGGAATCGGGAATCGGACGGCCGACTTTCGCCAGGGACGGAAGGCACAGTCAACACTGACGACCCACCCACCCTGCGCAGCAGGCTGAAAAAGGACTATCCTCCCGGGCCGGAGCGAATGCCCACCCCATGAGCCCTCCCAATCCCAAGCGCCCACCCCGCTCTCCCCGCCCGACGCCCGGGGAAACGACGGCGCGCTCGGACGACGTGGAATTGCCCTTCGATGACGACGAGGTGGCACCCCTCCAGGCGGATGATCCCCGCCCCCAGCGCGTGCCCCAGTTCCCCGTGGGCTCGCGCCGGCGGGGGCACCGGAGCGGCTCGGGCTCATCCCGGGAAAACAAGGATCGGGAGATGCCGCCCGCCCGGTTCTCCTCCGGCGAGTACGAGGACTCGGGCCATGCGCGCGCGTTCCTCTATGTCGAGCGAGGACCGGGTGCCGGACAGCTCGTCCCCATCCAGCAGGGCACGCTGCGGCTGGGACGCTCCTCCGCGTCCGACCTGAGGCTGCAGCACCCCTCCATCAGCCGGCGCCATGCCCAGCTCATGCGCTCGGGCGACCGGCTCATCCTGAAGGACCTCGGCAGCCAGAACGGCACCTACGTCAACCGCGTCCGGCTCCACACCGAGCGCGAGCTGTTCTCGGGGGATGAAATCGCCCTGGGCAACGCGCTGCTGCGGGTCCGTGGCCCGGGGCCGACTCCCGCCCGGCCCCCCATCCCCTACAGCCGCACGCCCTCGTCGCTCCGGGCGCGCATGAGCGGCCAGCGCATGATGCTGCTCGCCTCCGCCACGGGGGCCCTGGTGGCCGTTTTCCTCATGTTGCCCTTGATGCGGGTGATGCGCGCCATGTCGCCCGCCCCCGTGGGCGGCGTGGAGCGGGCCGAGGCGCCCTCGTCTCCGGACATCACGGAGGCCATCGAGGACGTGGTGCCCTCCACCCCTGCCCGGGCGGCCCCTCCTCCCGAGGCGGCGCCCCGAAGCCAGGCCCTCGCCGGCATGGCCCGGGCCGCCGCGCCCCGGGTGAAGGAGGGTTCCGTCAAGCCCGCCGCCCGGCCCTCGCTCGGGGGAGCCGACGCCGCGCGAAACCCCGAGGAAGAGGTGGAAATCCTCGCCCATTACGAGGCAGGACGTATCGACGCGGCCCTGGCACTGGCCCGGACGGAGCGGCGCGAGGCCCTGGCCGGCCTGCTCTCGCGCTTCCAGGAAGAATGGAAGGCGGGGACCGCCGCCCTCGCGGCCAAGGACGCCCCTTCCGCCATTCCCCACCTGAACACGGCGCTCGCGTTGGACCAGGAGATCGCCAAGGGATGGGGCGTCCTGGCGCCCCGCGTGCGGAAGGCCCTGTCCCAGGCGCAGCTCCAAGCCGAAGGCAAATAGGCGGGAAGGGCCCGGCGCCTGGGAGCGCCGGACAAGCAAAAACCCCGGTCCCTCGGTGAAGAGGGCGCCGGGGTTTTCGACTTCAGCCCGAGGAGGCTCAGGCCAGATTGAAGATCTTCTTCAGGTCCGACTCGATCTCGTCCTCGGAGCAGTCCTTGGCCAGCGACAGTTCCTTGATGAGGAGCGAGCGCGCCGTGTCCAGCATCTTGCGCTCGCCGAAGGAGAGGTCCTTGTCGCCCTTGAGCAGGTAGAGGTCACGCAGCACCTCGGCGATCTCGAACACGGAGCCGGTCTTGATCTTCTCCATGTACTCCCGGTAGCGACGGTTCCACGTCGTGGAGTCGACCGAGATGTCCTTCTCCTTCAGGATGGAGTAGACCTGCTTGACGTCCTCCTCGCTGATGATCTCCCGGAGGCCAACCGAGCCCACCTTGTTGATTGGGATCATGATGCGCATCCCATTCTCCAGGATGCGCAGCACGTAGAAGGACTGACGCTGCCCAGCGACCTCGGTGTGCTCGATACCCATCACCTCGCCGACGCCCTGGCCAGGGTAAACAGCCTTATCACCGGTCTTGAAGCTCGTCTGCACTCGTTACCGCCTCCTCTAGGATGGCTTGGTCTCGACAACCGGCCTCGGAAAGCCGCTCACTGGTACCACAATCCGACCCCTCCAGCAACATTGGCGTCTTGACCCGCCCGGTTTCTCCTGATTAGCCTTCGAGGCTTTGGCCGGGTGGGCGGGGTTTGGGGGTAGGTGGTGAGCCGGTTTTCGTGGCGCGATTTGACCGCGCGTCCGCTGTTCTTTCCCGCCGTGAGCCTCATGCTCGGCGCGGGATTGTGGGTACAACAGGACGCGGGCAGCGGGTTATTCCAGCTTCTAGCGGCATCAAGCCTGGGCGTGGGCCTTCCGTGGCTCGCCCGCCTGCCTGGTGCCCACCTGGGCGTGCTGCTGGTCCTGGGCCTCACCGGCGCGGGGCTGGCGTCCCTGGAGGCCGGGGCGGACGTGCCCCCCCACCTCCAAGAGGGAGGCACGGCGGTGTTGGAGGGCGAATTGGAGCGCGTGGAGCGCTTCGACGACTCCTCGCGCCTGCTCCTGGCGGTGGCGCGCGTGGGCACCGGCGTGGGAGTTCCCGCCCGCTTCCGGACGAATCTCTCCGCCCGGGGAGCCCTCCCTCCCCTCCTGCCCGGGCAACGCCTGCGGGTCGAGGCCCGACTGCGTCCCCTCGAGCCCGCGTCGAACCCCGGAGAAAAGGATTTCACCGGGAAGCGCCATCGTCAGGGAATCACTTTCACCGGGGGATTCCAGGCGTCCCGATTGCTGGTGTTGTCTCCCCCGCCGCCGTGGCGCCAGGAATTGGCGCGGCTGCAGGAAGGGCTGACCCGGGCGGTGAACGCCGTGGCGCCGACCTCCGAGGCCGCGGCGCTCTTCCTCACCCTGGCCGCCGGACAGCGTGCCGCGCTCGATGAGGGGCTGGAGGAGGACTTCTCGCGCAGCGGGCTCGCGCATGTGCTGAGCGTGAGCGGATTGCACGTGGCGGCGCTCGCGCTCATGACGCTGGCGCTGCTGCGCCGGGTGTTCGTGCGGCTGGGGAGCTCGATTCGCGGCCTGCGGCGCGTGGAGGCCCGCCGGCTCGCGGCCCCCGTCTGCGTGCCCTTCGTCTGGGCCTACGTCGTCTTCACGGGCAATCAGCCTCCCGCGGTGCGCTCGGCGGTCATGGCGACGGTGGTGTTGCTGGGGCTCGCGCTCTGGCGGCGGGCGGATGGGCTCAACAGCCTCGCCGCCGCCGCGGCCCTGCTCGTCGTCTGGCAGCCCTCCAGCGTCGCCGATCTCTCGCTGCAACTGTCCTTCCTCGCCGTCTTCAGCCTGCTGCTGCTCACGCCCGCGCTGCGCGAGGCCCTTCCCGTCCCTCCGCCGGATCCCCGCGAGTCCCGGCGGCTCGCGCGCCTGTGGGGGAAGACTCGCGAGACGGTGCTGGAGACGTTCTGCGCGAGCGGCGCCGTCACGCTGGCCAGTCTGCCCCTGGTGGCCGCGACGTTCGGGAGGGTGAGCCTCGCGGGGTTCGTCTCCAACATCGTGTGCCTGCCCCTGTGTGGCGTGCTCACCGGCTTCGCCGCCGGGGGCGCGGCCCTCCACGTGGTGGCGCCCTGGCTGGCCACCCCGCTGCTATGGGGCGGCGCGTGGGCCTCGCAGGTGTTGCTGTGGCTCACCCGCTTCTTCGCCCACGTGCCCCTGGCCACGCTGGACGTGCCCGCGTTCGGCCTCGGGGCCTCGCTCCTGTTCGGGTGTGGGCTCGCGTGCTGGGCCCTGGGTGAGCGGCGCTGGCGTCTGGGCGGACTCCTGGCGCCCGGGGCGTTGGGTCTGGCCCTGCTCCTGCCCCACCTCATGCCCGAGCCGGGTCTGCGCATCACCTTCCTGTCCGTGGGACAGGGCGACGGCATGGTGCTCAGCTCCCGCGGCCACCATGCCCTGCTCGACGGCGGCGGCGTGCCCGGAGGCGCGGACCCGGGGCTCCGGGTCGTCGTCCCCTTCCTCCAGGCCGCGCGCATCGACCGGCTCGACCTGGCGGTGCTCTCCCATCCCCATCCGGATCATGCGCTCGGGCTCATCTCCGCGCTGCGGCAGGTGCCCACCGAGCGGCTCTGGCTGCCCGCGGGCAGCACGGACGGGCCCCTGTCCCGCCAGCTCATCACCGCGGCGGCCGGAGCCACCGTCGAGGAGGTACAGCGGGGCCACGCCGTGTACACGCTCGGCGAGGCGACCCTGGAAGTGCTCGGCCCTCCCGAGGACCGCGAGTTGATGGAGGGGGTGAACGATCGGAGCGTGGTGCTGCTCGTGCGCCATGGCGACGTCACGGTGCTCCTGCCCGGAGACGTGGAGGAAGAGGGAGAGGCCGCGCTGCTGGAGAGTGGACGGCTCGGGCCGGTGACGGTGCTCAAGGCGCCCCACCATGGCTCGCGCACGTCCTCCTCCGAGGGCCTGCTCGCGGCGCTGCGTCCCCGCTTCGCCATCTTCTGCGTGGGCCGCCGCAACCGCTTCGGCTTCCCCCATCCCCAAGTGGAGGCCCGCTACCGGGCCCTGGGCACCGAGTGTCTGCGCACCGACCTTCAAGGGGCCATCACCCTGGAGAGCGATGGGCACGACGTCCGCTTGAGCGCCTTCCTGCCCTCCACACCACCCAACGTGCCGGAGGTCGTTGCCGAGCCCCTGCCTCATCACCAGCCTTAGCGGTGATGATCTCCGACGACCTCGACCTCCAGCAGTTGACCGCGGATCTCAAGAACCTGCTGCCCCACGGAGAGCCCGTGGGTTACCTGCGCGGCAAGTCCCTCATGCGCGACATGCTCCTGAGCATGAACCGCTTCTCCGAGCTGGAAGCCGAGGAGCTCATCGATACCCTGGAGGCGCGTGGCTTCCTGCGCTTCCTCGGAGACCCCTCGGAGCGCTCCGTGGCGGACTCTCATTGGGAGATCTCCCCCCACTCGTAGCGCCCGGAGCCCTCAGGACTTCGGCAGCCAGCCGTCCACCAGCGCCGCGTTCTGCTTCATCCACTCGCGGACCGCCTGGGACGGGTCGCCCTTGGTGTCGGCCACGGCGCCCATGAGGCCGCCGAGCTGCTGATCATCCAGTTTGAAGGAGCGCAGGAAGGCCGCCACCTCGGGCTTGTCCTTCTCCAGCCCCAGACGGGTCAGGGTGTGGATGCTCTCCGCGCCCCCGTAGACGCCCTTGGGATCATCGAGGAACTTGAGATCCCACCGGGCGAACTTCCAGTGCGGCTTCCAGCCCGTCACCACCACCGGGCGCTCCCGCTTGATGGCGTCCTGCAGGGTGGCCGCCATCGCGGGGCCGCTGGACGTCATCAGCTTGATGTCCAGCTTGTAGGCCTCGAGCGCCTTCTCCGTGGTGCTCATGATGCCCGCCCCCGAGTCGATGCCGACGATCTGCCCGTCGAGCTCCCCCTTCATGGCCTGGAGGTCCGAAATGCTGGAGGCCTTCACGTAGGAGGGCACCACCAGTCCGATCCGAGCCCCCTCGTAGTTCGTCCCCAGGTCCTCCACCTTGCCCTGGAAGCGCTCCATGTACTCCTTGTGGGTGAGCGGCAGCCAGGCGTCGAGGAAGGCATCGCTGTCGCCTCCGGCCAGCGCGGTGAAGACCGGCGCGACGTCCGCCATGGTCAACTCCACCTGGTAGCCCATCCGGTCCTCGAGGATGGCCTTGGCCAGGTGGGTCATCGCCACGCCCTCGGCCCAGTTCACGTACACGAGCTTGACGGTGCCCTTGGCCGGGGCCTTCGCCTCGGCCGGGGCCTCGGCGGGCTGCTCCTTCTTGCAGCCGGTGCCCAGCAACACGCTGGCGGTGAGCGCCAGCAACAAGGCGGGCGTGGTTCGATTCATCGCGTTCACGGGTGGGGACTCCTGGGGTTCACGTGGGACGCGACCGGGGCTGGCCCAGCGCGTTGGTCAGGCGGTCGAGCACGATGGCCAGGATGACCACCGCGATGCCGCTCTCGAAACCCAGCCCGATGCGCAGCTGGGTGATGCCCTTCAACACCTGCTCGCCCAGTCCACCGGCGCCGATCATCGCGGAGATGACCACCATGGAGAGCGACAGCATGAGGGTCTGGTTCACCCCGGCCAGCAGCGTGGGCAGGGCGATGGGCAACTGCACGTGCCAGAGCAACTGGCGCGGCGTGGAGCCAAAGGCGACGGCCGCCTCCACGACGTCCCGAGGCACCTGCTGGATGCCCAGTTGGGTGAGCCGCACCGCGGGCGGCATGGCGAAGATGACGGTCGCCACCACGCCCGGCACCTTCCCCAGCCGGAAGAAGAGCACCGCGGGGATGAGGTAGACGAAGGCGGGCATCGTCTGCATGGAGTCCAGCAAGGGACGCAGCCCCCGCGCCAACCACCGGTTGTAGGACGCCAGGATGCCCAGGGGGATGCCCAGCATCAGCGACACCAGCGCCGAGCTGAGCACCAGCGCGAGCGTTTCCATCGTCGCCTGCCACAGGCCCATGGCGTCGATGAGCAACAGGCCCAGCCCAGAGAGCGCCGCGGACCCGATTCCGCTCAACCGCCACGAAGCCGCCGCCACCAGCCCGATGAGCACGTAGCTGGGCGCGAGCAGCAGCAGCCCCTCCAGGCCCCGGATGGCGGTGGTGAGCCCATCCGCCGTGGCGTGGAAGAAGGGGTCGAAACGATCCTTGAGCCCGTCGATCAGGCGCTCGAACACATCTCCAATATGCAAGTCCATCAGCGCGTCTCCCCCGCGATGCACGCCAGAAGCGAGGCGCGGTCCACGATGCCCTGGAAGGTGCCGTCCTCGGCGACGACGGAGATGGGGATGCGCGTGCTGGCCGCCACGGCCACCAGCTTCGCCAGGGGCGTGTCCGGCGTGGTGGTGGGCACGTCGGCGCGGATGATGCGCCCCAGGTCATGCACGTTCTCGCTCACCAGCCGGAGCGCGTCCTCGATGTGCACCAGGCCCAGGAACTTGCGCAGGGGATCCATCACGAAGAGCGTGGAGGAGCCCAGCTCGCGCATCCGCTTCACGGCCAGGGCCGGACCGGCCTTCGGGTGGATGACGACATCGGACCGCTTCGCGATGGCGCCCGCGGTGATGATGCGCGTGCGATCCACGTCCTGGATGAACGCGCGCACGTAGTCGTTGGCCGGCCGGGTGAGGATCTCCTCCGGCGTGCCGATCTGCACGATGGCGCCGTCGCGCATGATGGCGATGCGGCTGCCGAGCTTGAGGGCCTCGTCCAGGTCGTGCGTGATGAAGACGAGCGTCTTGTTCATCCGCGCCTGCAAGTCGAGCAGTTCGTCCTGCATCTGCTTGCGGATGAGGGGATCGAGCGCGCTGAAGGCCTCGTCCATGAGGAGGATGTCCGAGTCGGTGGCCAGCGCGCGCGCCAGCCCCACCCGCTGCTGCATGCCGCCGCTGAGCTCGCGGGGCAGCTTGTCCGCGTAGCCCTGGAGCCCCACCAGCCCGAGCGCGTGCAGGGCCTTGGCGCGCCGCGTGGCCTTCTCCACGCCCTGCATCTCCAGCCCATATTCCACGTTGTGCACCAGCGAGCGGTGCGGCAGCAGGCCGAAGTTCTGGAAGACCATGGCGATCTTCCGCCGGCGCACCTCGAGCAGCCGCTGCTTGTCCGCCCGGGTGACGTCGATGCCGTCCACCACCACGCTGCCCGCGCTCGGCTCGATGAGCCGGTTGAGGCAGCGCAGCACCGTGGACTTGCCACTGCCCGACAGGCCCATGATGACGAAGATCTCGCCGCGGCGGACCTCGAAGTTGGCGTCCTGGATGGCCACCGTGCAGCCGGTGCTCTCGAGGATCTTCTCCTTGGAGACCCCCTGGGCGAGCAGTTCGAGGGCCTTGTCGGAGTCACCGCCGTAGAGCTTGCGCAGCCCCCGGACCGAGATGGTCGTATCCAGCGGCGCCCCCCGTGCGGCGGTCTCCGCGGTCGTGGACGGGGTCTGCGTGAGCGCGTCAGAAGTAGTAGCCAACATTGACGTTGAACCTCGTTTCCCAGCGGGAGTTGGGGGAGCCCTCGGCCAGCGCGTCGCCGTAATTCGCGCCGAGCCAGGGTTGGTTCTTGCCGGTGACCAGGTCCACGTACGTGTAGACGGGACCCGCGGTGATGAGCGTGCCGAGCGCGTTCTGGTACGAGTCCGCGTACCCGGCCTTGACCTTCTTCAGGAGGCTGAGGTCCTCGTGGAAGGAGATGCGGGAGATGGGTCCCCAGGTGACGGGAAAGCCGTAGGACACCCCCGCCGCCACGAGCGTGCCCTGGCTGGCCACCTTGTAGGGGGCGTCATAGGCGCCCATCGTCACGAAGCCGTTGTCCGAGCCCTCGGGATTGGCGGGACGGAAGGCGTAGTGCAGCGCCTCGAGCTTCACGTTCCAGGGCCCGTAGTTGCCCTCCAGGTGCGCGGCGGCGGCCCAGCGCCAGCCCATGCGCCCGGTGAGGGCGTTGTGCAGCTGTCCCGCCTGGGCGGAGAGGCCCAGCTCGGTGTTGGACTCCGCTCCGTGCGTGAAGCGGTAGGCCACCCGCGCGTTGAGTTGGTTCGTCTCCGAGTTGGCCTGATCCACGCCCAGATAGGCCTCGGTGGGATTGGCGGAACTCACCGGCACGACGTCGTAGGAGTAGCGCGCGCTGGCCGTGCTGCGGCCGGTGTAGCTGCCCTCGTCGTTCTTGTAGAAGGCGAATTGGAGGTTCCACGGACCGTGCTCGTGGACGAGCTTGAGCCCCAGGTCGTAGTCGTCCTCGAAGCCCATGTAGTAGGGCAGGCCGAAGAACCAGTTGTGCGAGGCGTAGGGCAGCAGGCCAAAGGGCGCGCGGTGCAACCCCAACTGCAGTTGGGTGTTCTCGGAGAACGCGTAGCCGATGTAGCCGTGGTGCAGCATCGAGTAGCCCGCGTAGAAGCGGTACTCGGCGGACAGCAGGAGGTTGGACAGGCGGCCGTCGGCGTTGACCCGGAAGACGTCGAAGGCCACGTCTCCCCAACGCTGGCGGGTGCCCTCCTGCCCTTCCCAGCTCTTGATGAAGTAGCTGAAGCGCAGCGCGCCACCGACGCGGAAGCGGTCCGGGTTCTCCTCGGCCTGCGCGAAGGCCCCCAGGGGCACTCCCCCCAGCGCGGACATGGCGACGAACGTGACGAAACGGCGCGAGCGAGACAACAGGGCAGGACTCCTGGCCCGCACGGAGGACACGACAAGGCGTTCCCCCCACGGGAGTGACAGGTGCGGCGCACCTGCGAGGTGATGTCGCGTGACGCCCCGGACGCGCTCCGCGCCCAGAGGCAGGCGGATTCGCCGGAAGAACGCCCGTTCTGACCCAGGGCGTCACGCGCTCGGGCGCGGGGCCCATGGCGACGAGACGCGGCTGGATGACCCCAGGTGGGGTCTTCTCCTACCCCTCAACATGCCCCGGCCGGGACCGTGAAGATGCAGGAAATCCGTCCGGCTAGAACCGGACCCTTTCTACCTAGCACCCTCGCGCGCCCACGTCCACGGAAATCGTTTGCCTTCAAACGAAGCGCTTCAGTCGAAGACGAGCCAGCCAAAGCGCGGCAGGGCGTGGAAGTCCCCCACGAAGAGCGGGGAGAAGGACTGGCCCTCCTCTGCTCGCCGTCCCGGATGCTCCAAGCGGTAGAGATTGAAGCGCCAGCGGTCTCCCTTCTGGGGTGGCACGTGCGGCACCTCGGCGAGGCGCGCGAAGGGAATCTTCATCTCCACCCGCCAGCCTTCGTCCTTATCAGAGGGGTCGTCCAGCGAGCCCCGCACCTTCACCGCGCTGACCATCCCCGAGTCCCAGCTCAAGTCCATGCCCCGCCGACGCGCGGGGAAGTAGGCGTCGAAGTGCACGTTGTGCGGAGACACCTGCAGCTCGTTGTAGGTCCTCCCGTCCGCGTTGGCGTCGAGGAAGACCTCCACCACTTCCTGGGTGTAGAGGGGCTCGTCCCGCTGACGGAACGTGCCCCAGACATCGGGGTCCTCCACGTCGAAGGCCACATAGAGGTGCCGCTCGTCATAGGTCAACCGGGCCTCCGTGCGCAGCGACATGGGACGGCCATCGAAGCTGCCTCGCAGCACCACGGGGGCGGCCGCCTTCCAGGCCGCGTCGTCGAGCACGCCGTCGATCACCGGCGCCTGGGCGGCGCGGTGGACGAGGTACTCGGGCGGGGCCGGGAGGGCGCCCCCCAGCTCCGGGCCCCACATCCGGTTGTCTCCCGCGTGCGCCTTCGGGTCATCCACCCCCAGCCGCGCGTTTCCCCGCCAGAAGCCGAGCACCACCCGGCCGGGCATGGCCGGCATGGGAAGCGTGTGGACATCCTCCGCCACCTTGCCCACGGGCCAGGTCTCCAAGGGGGCCAGTCCGCCCGCGAAGCCATGGTCCGCGTTGGCCAGCATCTGTCCCGTCGTGGGGTCCACGACGTGCACGAAGAACTCCCAGCCCTGGGGAGGCGGTTGCAGGGCCTCGAAGTAATGGGCGAGCTGGACGGGCTGGCCGGGAGCGGCGCCTCGCGGGGACACGCGCGAGCCCAGATAGCGCACCGTGCCTCCGGCGAACGTGGTGTCCGCCCGGTAGGTCAGGTCCGACGGAGCGGCGTCCAGGAAGCGGACCTGCGTGGGTGGAGGCAGGGCCTGGGTGCGGGGCCTCGGACCCGCCTGTTCGTCGCGGCAGGCGGTGGACACGAGCACGAGCAGCAACGAGGACAGGAGGAGGGAGGCGGAGCGCATCGGGGGGGTGAATCCTAGAAGTCCCTCCGGCCGATGTCTTGGAGAAGGAAGCCCGAGGCGGGTCCACGAGGATGGACCCAAGGCCGTGGACGGGACGGGACGCGGGGAGCAACACCGCGCCACTCCATCACGCGCTCCCGGCACCCCCCTTGCCACGTCCAGCGCCATGAACTTCGAATTCGAGCACCTGGGCACCCCTACCCCCTTCGAGTTGTCCGAGGGCGAGCACCTGCTGGGCGGCGGCGAGGACGATCAGATCCGGCTCGAGGGGCTGCCCCCGGGACTGCTGACGCTGCGCATCGGGGAGGGGCGATTGATGGTGGAGGCCCGCCATTCCTTCACGGTGGAAGGGGTCCTGGTGCCTCCGGGCGTGCCTCGTCTCGTGCTGCCCGGGGAGGTGGTGGGACTGAGCGAGGACATGAGCCTGCGGGTGCGGGGACCCGAGAGGGAGACGGAGCGGCAGGTGGGCACCATGGCCGTGCTCAAGCATCTCCTCGTGGACCTGGACGCCCCCCTGGTCTCGCGAGCCGCGACCCTCCAGTGCCTCACCGGAGCCGAGGTGGGCCGGACCTTCGCCCTCGCCGAGGCCGTGACCGAGCTGGGCCGGGGACAGGCGGCCTCCGTGCGGCTACGGGACAGGGCCGTGTCGCGCAGTCACGCGCGCATCCGCCACGAGGAGGGCACCTTCTTCCTGGAGGACCAGGACAGCCCCAATGGCGTCTTCCTCAATGGGCAGCGGGTGGACGCGCCGCGAGCGCTCCAGGAAGGAGACGTCATCGAGCTGGGACGGACCCTGCTGCGCTTCCAGGCCCCGGTGGCCGAGCCGCCTCCGCCAGCACCCGAACCTCCACCCGGAGAACCCCCCGCTCCCGTGGCCCCCGAAAGCACGGCGCCAGAGCGCCGCCAGGGACGGTGGGAACCGTGGCTCCTCGGGCTCGGGGCGCTCCTGGCGCTGGTGGGACTGCTCTCGACCTGGGCGCTGGCGACCTGAATCTCAGGCGCGCAGGGGCGAGAGGCCCGCCCGCTCGATGAGCAGGCGAGCCAGCCGCTGGTGGTGCGAGAACAGGCTGGTGAAGTGCACGAGGCCCCGGTTGCCGCGCACCGCGTACACCGTCAGGGGGCCCGGTAGGACATCCACCTTGCGGATGTCCGCGAAGGAGAAGCGGCGGGTGCGCACCATGCCCCGGTAGGTGAGGCCGTCCGCGTCCACCACGATGCGGGTGCGGCCGTAGTACGTCACCGACACCGCGAAGAAGAGGACGAAGAAGACGGCGGACAGGAACGTCTGGACCGGGACCCCGTCGAAGCGCAGCAGGAAGAGCAACACCCCCAGCCAGAGCAATGTCGCGGCGCCCATGACGGCCGCGAGCACGGCGTGGGGGCGGAATACCTGCTTTCCTGCCTTCGAATCGCCCGGGTTCATGCCTCTGAAACTAAGGCACCTCCCTGACAGGTGCTACCGCTCCCCCTGTCCTCCAGACGAGGAAGTCCAGGTCTGGACTTCCGGGGTTCCCCGTCTGTACGCCGAGACGCCCGGGCGCCCGGTGGCTCAGCCCCGGAAGGGGTTTTGCAGCAGCACCGTCTCGCCGCGATCCGCGCCCACGGAGATGCAGGTGACGGGCACGCCGCTGATCTCCTCCACGCGGCGCACGTAGCGCTTGGCGTTCTCCGGCAGCTCGTCGAAGGTGCGCACCCCGGCGAGCTTGTCGTCCCAGCCCGGCAGGTTCTCGTAGAGGGGCTTGACGCGCGCCAGGTCCTCGTAGTCCCCGGGCAGCTCGGTGATGCGCTTGCCGTCCAGCTCGTAGGCGTTGCAGATCTGCAGCGTCTTGAGGCCGGAGAGCACGTCCAGCTTCGTGAGCGCCAGGCCGTACAGGCCGTTGACGCGCGCCGCGTAGCGCAGCACCACGCCGTCCAGCCAGCCGCAGCGGCGCGGACGGCCCGTGGTGGCGCCGAACTCGTCGCCCACCTTGCGCAGCCGATCGCCCACCTCGTCCGTCAGCTCCGTGGGAAAGGGGCCTCCGCCCACGCGCGTGGTGTAGGCCTTGCTGATGCCCATCACCCGGTCGATCGCCGTGGGGCCCAGACCCGAGCCCACCGCCGCGTTGCCCGCCACGCAGTTGGAGCTGGTGACGAAGGGGTAGGTGCCATGATCCACGTCCAGCAGCGTGCCCTGGGCGCCCTCGAAGAGGATGCGCGCCCCGCGCTGCACCTGGCCCGCGAGGTAGAGCGACACGTCACTCACGTAGGGCTTGAGCCGCTCGCCCAGCGCGGCGAAGTCCTGGTGCACCTTGACCGCGTCCAGCTCCGGAGGCGGGGCGCTGTCGGGACGGCACAGCTCGCGCAGCTCGTCGCGCACGCCCGGCAGCCGCTCCTCGATGCGCTTGCGCAACCGCTCCGCGTTGAGCAGGTCGCGCACGCGGATGCCCCGGCGCGCCACCTTGTCCTCATAGGCCGGGCCGATGCCACGACCCGTGGTGCCGATGGCGCCCTCGCCCCGGGCCTTCTCCCGGTAGGTGTCCAGCAGCTTGTGCCACGGGAAGATGACGTGGGCGTTGTCGGAGATGAGCAGCTGCCCATCCTCCTTGAGGAAACCGCGCTCCTTGAGGGCGTCGATCTCCTTGACCAGCACGGCCGGGTCCAACACCACGCCATTGCCAATGACGCAGGTCTTTCCCTGATGAAGGATGCCCGAGGGAATCAGGTGGAGCACCGTCTTCTGGCCCCCCACCACCAGCGTATGGCCGGCGTTGTTGCCCCCCTGGAAGCGCACGACCACCTGGGCGTGCTCCGTGAGCAGGTCCACGACCTTGCCCTTCCCCTCATCTCCCCACTGCGCTCCGATGACGACGACGTTCGGCATAGGGCGCCCCGCTTAGCACGCTTCCCCACGGCCCGTCATCGGATGGATCCGCCAGGGTGGCAGTGCCCGACATAGCCGCACGCCAGGCGAGAACAGACGGCGGACTCCCGGCCAGGCCAGCGTCCCCGGGACTCGGACTCCACCAGCGCCCGGACCGCGTCCTCCCATCGCTCGGGAAGAACCCGCGAGTCCATCTCAACCGATGAGAACTCCGGCTCCAGCACGTCCTCCCCGAGGAAGACGAGACCCACGCGAACGGGCACGCCCTCGTGGACCAGCTCACGCGAGGCCAGCAGCACCGCCGCCAGGAGCTCCGCGTGCGCCTCCACGCCTCGAGGAGAACGCTTGCCGGGCTGGAAGAGCACCACCCGGGCCTCGCCCGCGGGCGTTTCCCAGAGCAGATCCACCAGGCCCTCGATCGCCGCGGGCGCGGAGCCTGGCAAGGACAACACGAAGGGCAGCGCGCGGTGCACCCGGGCGCCGGGAGTGTTGGCCAGTTGCCGGGCGAACGCCGTGTCCAGGAATCGCTCCAGGGTGGTGAGCGCCTCGCCGACCCCATCGTCCTCCAGCGCCCAACCCACCTCGCGCACGAGCGCTTCCAGGCGTGAACGACGCTCGGGGCCAGGCGTCGCGGCGAGGCGGAAGTCCACCCGCCTCATGAGCTCCAACACCCGCTCCGTGGCACCTGGAGCCGGCGCGCCCCAGGCATCCCGCTCGATGTAGGGCGAGGACTGACGCGGCGGCGCCTCCCAGTCCACCCCTCGCGCCCGCAGGCCGAGCCGGTGGATATAATGATAGCGGCGGGGACACGCGATGAAGTCCCTCAGCGCGCCAGCGTCCACGGTGACGGACTCGGGAGTGGCCGGGTCCAGCCGCGCGTGCACACGCTGCCAGGCGGCATCGAGCCGAGCCTCCTGCTCCGCGGGATCCACCGCCTCCAGCGCGTCCTGCTCCGGAGGCTCGGGCAACGAGAGGACGTCCAGGTCCTCGACGAGTTCGCGCAGCCGTGTGTCCGCGTGAAGCCGTTCGTCGAGCAGACACCACCAGGAGTCCGCCGCCCCCCGCTCCTCGCCACCGGAGAGGAGGAGCCGATCCTTCGCACGCGTGAGCGCGACGTACAGCAGGCGCCGGTATTCGGCCGTCTCGCGTCGCCGCAGTTCGTCCTTCACCGCGTCGAAGCGGGGCGAGCGGTACTTGCTGTCCACGTTGCCGCTCAGTTGCGTGGGCAGCCAGGGCCGCAGGCTCAGGCCATGCGCGCGCTCGAAGAGGACCCGCCCCGAGGACGAGCGCCGCTTCCCGCCGAGCGCGGGCACCACCACCACCGGCCACTCCAGGCCCTTGGCGCGGTGGATGGTGAGCAGTTGCACCGCCCGGGGATCTCCCTCGTCCAAGAGGTCCGCCTGGGCCTCGGTGGGCTCCTCGTGGGCCAGCCGTTGCAGCTCCCGGGCGAACGTCACGCAGCCGCCCGTGCCCCGCTCGTCGCGCCGGCCCGCCAGCGCGAGCAGCTTCTCCACGTTGGCGCTCGCCTGTTCCGCGTAGGGCGTGCCCGCCAGGGACTCGCGGTAGCCCGTCAGGTCCAACGTGGCGTCGAGCAGCGCACGCACGCCGAGCCGATCCCGCTCACCCCGGAGCCGGGGCAAGGCCGTGAGAAAACGCTCGAGCCGGGCGCGCTCCCCCTCGGGCAGGGACTCCAGGAGGGAGTCCCCCGCGCGCTCCACGGCGGGAAGCGACAGGCCCTCGGGTCCGGCCAGCCGGAAGAGCGAGGCATCCGACACGCCCACCAACGGCGAGCGCAACACCGCCGCGAAGGCGAGCGCGTCCTCGGAGTCCGCCAGCAGCGACAACAGCGAGGCCAGGTCCAACACCTCCTGCGCGCCGTAGAAGCCCCGTCCGCGCAGCACCCGGTGGGGAATGCCGTGGCGGATGAGCGCCTGCCGGTACACCTCCAGGTGGGTGAAGGTCCGGAAGAGCATGGCCACGTCCCCGCCTCGCACGGGGCGCGTCTCCTCGCCGTCCCTGCTCACCGCGACGAGCGGGTCCGCCCCCGGGGCCAGCATGATCTTCAGCCGCCGGGCCACCGACTCCGCGTCCGCCAGGCGCAGCTCTCCCGTGGACAGCTCCTCGTCCTCCAGCAGCAAGCGCTCCACCACCGGGGCGGGAAGCGGCGCCGGACGCACGGGCTGGAGGTCATCCTCCTCGGGCGAGTACACCACCTCGTAGTCGCGCGCTCCGCCCTCGCCCGGCACCAGCACGCCCGCGAAGGCCTGGTTGAAGAAGCCGAGCAGCGGCGGCACCGAGCGCCGGTTGTGCTGGAGGAAGTCGCGCACCCCGCCCTCCTCCTCGATCTTCCGGGCCAGCACCTCGAAGACGGACACGTCCGCGCCGCGGAACTCGTAGATGGACTGCTTGCGGTCACCCACCGCGCACAGGAAGGCGGGCTCCAGCGGAAGCGAGGCCACCACGTCCGCGTCCGGCGCCAGGGGACGGGGAGCGCCCTCGCGCCGCTCGGCGAGCAACAACACCAGCTCCAGTTGCAGGCGGTTGGTGTCCTGGAACTCGTCCACCATCAGCGCGCCCAGGCGCTCCTGCATCTGCCGCCGGAAGTCCGGCAGGTCGCGCAGCAGATCGCGCGTCTTCACCAGCAGCGAGGTGAAGTCCAGGGCGTTGCGCCGGGTGAGTTCCTCCGCGTGGCGCGTCTCCACCTGCTCGAGCAGGGCCCGGAACGAGGTCTCGAAGGGAGCGGTGCGCCAGCCGGCGTACAGGTCCGGCAGGGTCATCACCGAGCCATCGCTCTTGCCGAAGACGGACCAATACAGCGCCTTCATCCGGGTGCCGGGCTCGCTCCGCTGAGCGGACATCTTCCGGTCATCGGCGTGAAAAGCCGCCTCGAGCGCGGGCAATCGCTCGGGCTCGAAGCAATTCTCCAGGGTGAGGCCCTCCAGCGCCCCCTCCAGCTTCTCGCGCAGCTCCCGCCACTGGCCCTTGGCGTCCAGCTCGGCCACCTCGCCGCACCACTCGAGGCAGCGCTCCACGAGCGCGTCGAAGGCCTCTCGGGCCTCGTCCTGGGTGGAGACACGGGCCTGGGACGCGCGCAGTCCTTCCTCGCGCAGCTTGCCGTAGAGCCCCGCCAGCGACGCCACCAGGCCCTCGGTGAAGTCGGAGCCCGAGAAGGTCAGCTCCTCGCACAGCTCGCGCACGTTCGCGCCGCTGTCCTCCAGCGCGTCCAGCACCACCCGCTCGCACACGTCGAGCACGAGCGAGCGCGCCTCCATCTCGTCGAGCAGCTCGAAGGACGTGTCCACGCCCGAGCCCGGAGGCGCACGGCGCAACATCTGGCCGCACATCGAGTGGAAGGTGCCCACGGAGGCCGAGCCCAGCTCCTCGCGCAGCGAGCGCCAGGTGTCCCGCGAGGGGAACGGCAGGCCCAGCCGCTCGAGCGAGGCGATCAGCACCTCTTCCCCGTGGGGGTCGGGCGCGGCGTGGACGAGCGCGTCCAGGCGCGAGCGCACCCGGGCGCGCAGCTCCGCGGCGGCCTTGTCGGTGAAGGTCACCATGCCCAGGCGCGAGGGCCGCAGGGGCTTGAAGCCCGTGCGCGCGCCGGACAGCAGGTGCAGCGTCATCGTCACCAGGCTGTACGTCTTGCCCGCGCCCGCGCCCGCCATCAGCGCCAGGTTCTTCTCCAGGGCCAGCACCGAGGCGTCACTCATGCGAGCCCTCCTCGTCCACGAGCCGCCGCTCGGTGATGCGGCACACGGCCTGGTAGCCACACCGCGAGCAGTCCTTGGGCCGCATGGCGAACTGTCCCGCCCGCACCGTGCGCACCAGGGACTCCACGGCATTGGCCAGGTTGGGCTTCTGCTCCGCCGCCATCCGGTCGCGCACGGCGGGCTCGGTGGACAGCAGCTCATCCAGGTCGAGCGTCAGCTCCTGCTTCTTGTCCTTCAGGACGTCCGACAGGAGGAGCGCCTTGCCCGTCCGCAGCGAGAACCACGCCGCCTGACGGGTGTCCCGGTGGCCACTCGCCCGCGCCGCGTACAGGTAGAGCGGGAGCTGGAAGTCCGAGGCGTCGAACAGCTTGTTCCTCAACTCCGAGCGCGACAGGCCTCCGGACTTGTAGTCGATGACGCCCACCTCGCCTCCGGCCATGTCCAGCCGGTCGATGGTGCCCTCGAAGTGGATGAGCTCCTTGTCCACCTCGAGCGTCACCTCGTTCCATCCCTCGGCGGGGTTCCTCGGCCCGAAGCGCAGCTCGAAGTCCACGGGCTCCAGCCGCTCGAAGGGCAGGCCCCGCCGCTCGTCCAGGAGGACCCGTCGCACCATGTTCTTCGCCCGCTCGCGCGCGAGCCGCCACAGCGCGGGATGGCCCACGTAGTGGCGCTGCTCGAAGTGCGCCCGCACCTCGTCGAGCACCGTGTCCAACAGGGCCTCGGGCAGCTCGTTGAAGCCCTTGCCGAGCAATTCCCGCTCCTTGAGCCGCTTGAAGAACTCCTCCAGCACGCGGTGCCAGAAGACGCCCTGCCCCCGGCTGTCGAACTCCTCGCCGGGCCGCTCCGGCTCGGGCACCTTGAGCCCGTAGGACACGAAGCCCTGGAAGCCGCAGTTGCTGAAGCGGGCGATGGACGACGCGGACAGGGGCTTCTCGGCGTCGAAGCGGAACGCCTCCCGGATCGCCTCGCCCAGGTCCGGCACGCCCACGAAACCCGTGTAGCGGCCCGCGTCCTGACGCGTGCCCCCGAAGAAGTGCAGGCGCTCGATCTCCACCCGCATCATCTCCTCGGCCGACAGGAGCCACGGCGCGTCCTGGAAGCGGCTCCGGATCAACGCCCGGGCCGGATCCGGCTCGGAGACCCGCAGCCGCTCGAGCGCGAGCGATTCCAGCACCACGCGCTGGCGCAACTCCGCCGGAGTCAGCACCTCGTCGAGCGGCACGATGGCCGGCATCGAGCGCGGCGCCCACGCCCCACCCGTCAGCCGCCGCACCTCCTCCAGGAACGCCGAGGGTGCCTGCTCCTGCCCTCCCACGCCCGCCACGGAGAACGACAGGCTCACCGTCTCCTCGGCGGACGCCAGGACGCTGGCGAACAGGAGCCGATCCTCGGTGAGCCGCCAGGGCGCGCGATCCTCGAACTCGCCGCCCGTGAGGCGGAAGACGTCCCGGCCCAGGTGCTTGTTGAGGGCATGGCGCTCGGAGTCGCCCAGCAGCGCGTTGGGCACCTCGCGGCCGGGGAAGCGGCCCTCGGCCAGGCCCCCGAGGAAGACATGGGCGAAGGTGCGGCCCTCCAGCTCGCGCACGTCCAGCACCTCCACGGCGCCCGTCGTGGGGCCCCGGGGTGGCAGGTGCACGTCGCGCAGGGCGTCCTGGAGCCACCGTCCAAAGGTGCGCCGGCCGAGCCGGGGCCCTCCGCCCACCATCGCGAGCGTCCGCTCCAGCTCCCGCACCCGCGCCACGAGCGCCCCGCGAGCCGCCTCGTCCCGGACCCGGGCCTCCAGCGCGAGCGCGTCCAGGCCCTCGTCCGCGGGTGCCTCCGTCGCGACCTCGGAGTCCAGCATCCCCAGCCGCCGCACCACCTGCCACCACGCGGCGAGCATCTCCGAGGCCTTGCCCTGCTCCGGGATGCGGCGGCAGGACTCCAGCAACAGGAGGCACCGCTCGCGCAGCACCCGGGCCTCGTGGGCGCGCCGCTGCTCCCTCGGGCGCACCTGCTCCGGCAGGGGCTGCAACCGCTTCGCGAGCGCCTCCAGACGCACGTCATACGCGCCCTTGCCGCGCGACGCGCCCAGCCGGTCATCGCGCACGGCCGCGAGCGACAGGAGCGTGGCGGGAGCATCGGGCGCGCCCCGCGAGAGCGTGGGCACGTAGCGGCTGGAGAGCAGCTCCGCCACGCGCTCGGCGGGAAACCCATCCTCCACCAGGAGGGGCAGATCCAACGCCAGGCGCACCGGCCCCGCCAGCGCGAGCGGTTCACCCCAGGGCAGACGCACGGGCACGCCCAGCTCGCCCAGGGCCTCCGCGACCCAGGGGGCCTCGGGCCCCAGCTCCCTCCAGGCCACGGCGATGCTTCCGGGCGCGGCCCCCTCGTCCACCTTGCGGCGCACGTCCCGGGCGATGAGCCGGGCCTCGTCCCGGGCGGAGCCCGCGCTCCACAGGCTCAGGCCCTCCACCGCGCCCGCGAGCACGTCCTTGGGCACCTGCGGCGAGAACAGGTGGCGTCCCAGCTCCACCATGGGGCGCGACTCGAAGGTCACATCCGCCTTGAAGAGGTCCACGTGGGTGAGCGTGTCGCCCCGGTTCTCGAAGGCACGGAAGAGCGCCGCCAGGGCCGCGTCCGCGACGGGAGAGCCACCCACGGGCGTCTGCACGCGCAGACCCACCCGGCGCGCGTCACACACGGCCGCCAGGGCCAGCAGCAGCTCCAGCGTCGAGGGCCGCACATCATAGACGCCGTGCAACACGAGGGAGCCCACGTCCGCCCAGGCCTCGGGCCACTCGCCCCGCTCCAGCGCCTCGCGAGCGCCCCGCACCCCGTCCTCGCGATCGGCCAGGCCCAGCTCGGCCATCTTCCGCTCGTAGGCGTGGTGCAGCAGCGCGAGCAGCCGCACGCGCTCGCGCCGCTCGGGGGGCAGCACCTCCAGCGCGTCCTGCAACTCCCGCGGAGACAGCCGCCCGGCCTTCAAGTCCAACACCACGTCCAGCGCGGCGCGGGCGAAGGCGGGCTCCTGGACGAAATCCCCCAGGGGCGTGGGGCCCAGCCCCTGCGCGAGCGCGCTCAGGACGGTGCGCGCCACGAGCGGAGAGCCCCGGCGCCGCCCCAGCTCCCGCGCGCCGCCGAGCGCGTCCAGGAAACCCTCCCAGGTGAGGAAGAGATCTCCCCGCACGACCCCCCCGGCGCCACGCGTCGCGCGCAGAGCGGCCTGACGGCGTCCGGCATCGGGGAAGACCTGGAGGGAACGGCGAGGCTCGGGCATACGGGAGAAGTGGAGTCTAGAACGACGCGGGGGGCGCATTTATGCTCGGCGCCATGCCATCCGCTCTGACTTTTCTAGCAATCGCCTCCCTGGTTGCTTCCTCACCCGTGCCCGACGCCGCCCTGCCCCACGCCCAGCAGGCCACGGATGCCCCCCGACTCCAGGCGTTGGACGTGAACTGGACGCGCGATGGCCTCATCACGGGAGTGGGGGGTGCCTTATGGATCACCACCGAGGCCCTGCTCAAGTCGAGACTCGCTCCGAGCACCTGTCGCTGGTGCGACCGCTCGCCCGACGGGACGGACACCCTGAACGCGGTGGACCGGTGGGGGCGGGGCATGGCGGCTCGGACCGAGAGCGGCCGGCATGCCTGGAATACGTGGAGCAACGTCTCGGACTTCGTCGTGCTGCCGGTGGGCGTGCTCGGCGCGCAGTACCTGCTGGCGTCGGGCAGCGGCGCCCCGGTGCGCTACTTCGCCGAGGACGCCACCATCATCATCGAATCGGCGGTGGTGGCGGCGGTGGCCAACCAGGCGGTGAAGTTCGCCGTGGGCCGCGAGCGCCCCTTCGTCCACGTGCTGGAGGAAGGACAGAAGGCGCACACCGAGAAGCCCTCGGACAACAACCTGTCCTTCTACAGCGGACACACGAGCCTGGCGTTCTCGCTCGTCACGGCGGCGGGCACCGTGTCCGAGCTCCGGGGCTATGACAAGAGCTGGCTCATCTGGGCGGTGGGACTGCCCGCCGCGGCCTCGATCGGCGTGATGCGCATGGGCGCGGACAAGCACTACCTCTCGGACGTGGTGGTGGGCGCGGCGGCGGGCTCGCTCTTCGGCGTGGCCGTGCCCCTGCTGTTGCACGGCAGGCAGACCCAGGCCCAGGGCGCCGGCACGGGCATGTCGATGCGGATGTCCGGCAACCTGGGCGGCATGTCGCTGTCCGGCACCTTTTGAGCAACTGAACAAGGACGGCTTTTCCCATGAGCACCTGCGCCTTCTGCCCCGGCCCTCTCCTGCCCACCTTCACCGATAGCCTGCCGCGCGAGCGCTGTGGCCGCTGCGCCTCCGTGTGGTTCGAGGGCGATGCGCTCGCCAAGGTCGTGGGAGGCTCGGCCGCGGACGAACTCGTGCGACGCGCGAGAGGCAAACATGGCCTGTGCAAGGGCTGTCAGGCCCCGCTCGCCAACGTCCCCCAGTGCCAGCAGTGCCACCGGCCGGCGCCCACGTGTCCTCGCTGCGGCATCGCGCCCCTGGCCGTGACGAAGGTGCATGAGGTGGAGGTGGATGTCTGTACGCACTGCCACGGCGTGGCGCTCGATGCCGGAGAGCTGGAGCAGTTGCAGAAGCTCGCGCGCGCGGATCGGGAGCGGGAATTCGACCTGAAGCCCAAGCTCGAACCGGAGACACTGTCCAAATCCCAGTGCGCCACGTGCAAGCGGACCGTCAAACTGAAACACGCCTTCACGCTGGACAACCAGCTCTATTGCGGCAGCTGCGCGCCCTCGGGCTCGGCGCCCTATGATCCCACTCTCACCCGGCCTAGACCCAGCATGCAGCCGTCCGCGAGCATGGCCGCCATCCAGAGGGCGCGGTGGAGTCCCATTGACCCCATCTCCTCCGCGATCGACTGGCTCTTCTCCGGCCTGGGGGACTGACAACTCACCAGTCCATCCCAATGGTGGCGAGAACGCCAGAGCCCATTCCCTTGAATACCCACGGACAATCCACCTACCGCGGTGCGAACTATTGTCTAGCGAGTCTCCTACTCGCCAGCATCCTTCTCTTGCACAACCGGCTCCAAGCGCTTAGTACCACTTGCTGACTTTGAAGTAACCTCGAAGGGGCCGTGTTGAGAAGTAGAGATGACACGGAGAGAGATGAGTCAGCTCGACGGGGAGCTGAGCGAGTACCTGGAGACGATTCTGGCCGGGGAGAAGGGCAGCGGCTGCATTGGCATGCGGCTGTACCTACCGGAGGAGTGGGCGCGCGACGGCGAGCGCCAGGCGGAGGTGGGAGTGCCCACGGAGGTGTGCTTCGAGCGCAAATGGGAAGTACTTGCTGCTACGTCGCATTGGCCACTGCCCGCTCTGTCTGCGTCACGTCGACAGCCAAGCCCCTCCTCTCGGCCCCTCTCGCATGTGACCAAGTAGTACTAAAAAGGATGTTCAGAATGGATGCATATTTACTGGATGCGTTGAAAGAAGTCATACAGAAGCTCAAGACCCGCCTTGAGGATCATCAGGGCGAAGTCGTGGCCACGCTTGAGCGCGTGTCGTCGGGCGAATTGAAGATGACCGAGACGATCAGTCCTGAGGAAGAGGACTATGCTCGGGCTCTGTTCGGCTGGGTGGCGCAAGTGGGCCCGCAGAAGGTCCTAGCGTCGCTGCTGCCCCTGTTGGCCAACCCTGCCGCACTCAAGGGGGGGATCCCGTTTGACGAAATCCTGGACCCTGGGTTTTCGGTCATGCCACCTCTTCCGGAGGGGCTTAAAGACAAGCGCCACTTGACCAAGCTAGCGGTTCTGCTGGTGAGCTACATTTTTTATGATTCGTTCCACTACCCGCAGGTAGAGAAGGGCGTCTATGACATCTCGGGCAATCCCTTCCAAAAGCTCAAGTGGCTCTACCGCTACTGGTTCAACCAGCTTGAAGTCGCGGAGAAAGGCTCGGGGCTGGAAGCTTTCTTCGCGGCGCAGAACCTTGATTTCTTTAAAGAGAATGGCGCATCGCCAGCTCCCGAAGGCAAGGTCCCTGTTGTTCACTCTCTGTCTGTTTCGTGTGCGGGAGATCTGCTCGCGGTCGATGCCCTGATCCCTGAAAACACACCGCACCTGTTCGACGACATCACCGATTTCTACAGCACCGCTGACATCGTGAGCGCCAACCTGGAGTCAACCGTCGACAAGCATCAACAGGTGGGACGCACTCAGTCGCCGGGTCAACCGGCAAGAATGAATACGTCCCAGGCGATGTTCGACAAGTTCCGCCACGAAGCGAAGATCAACTATTTCAGCACCGCGACCAACCACGCGATGGACTGGGGCGTGGAGGGCGTGCTCGCCACACTCGAGGTTTTGAAAAAGTCGGGCGCCTACTATTCCGGCACTGCCGCGAGCCAGGCCGAGCAGGATGATGTGGTAGTGGTTGAGAAGAATGGCATCAAGGTCGCCCTGCTGGCCTACACCTTCGATCTCAACGGCTACAAGGTACCCGCCGACAGGCCTTACCTCGCCAACGAGGTGCGGTTCAACGATGCCTTCCCGGCCCCCAATTACGCGCTGATCAAGAAGCAGGTGGCGGCGGCAAAAGCCAAAGGCGCGGACTGGATCATCGCCTACTGCCATTGGGGGTGGGAGTTCGAGATGTACCCCCACGTCAATATTGTCGAAGCCGCGCACAAGGTGATCGAGTGCGGCGTTGACACGATCCTCGGCAACCACCCGCATGTCAGTCAGCCCGCGCAGCTTATTCCGCGCCTGGGCAAGCAGGATGCGCTGGTGGTCTACGCGTTTGGCGACTTCGTCAGCTACCACCCGGAAAGCCGCAATTCAAAGCTGGCTTATGCCATCAAGTTCAACATCGGCAAGGTCCACGGCACGACGGGCTTGTTCGACCTTCAGGCGCTGCCGATCTACATCGTCAATGAGGATCTGGGTGAAAAAAGATTCAACTGCCGTATCGTCAAGTTCTTCGATGTGCTGGAGAATCCGGACGGCTACGGTCTGACTGACCTTGAGAAGCGGCAACTGACGCACCTGCGTGAAAAGGTGTGGGAAGACATTCTGTCTCCGCTTTCAAACCTCCCGAAGTGGACGCGGGGTGATTAACACTACTGCGTTAGGGCTGGGCAGGCTTTGAGGTAGCGCTCCATCCCCAAGCTTTCCCCCGCCGCGCCCAACAAGGTCAACAGACTACAGGCCAGCGCGCTCACCAGCAGCAGCCTGTCTCTCCTCTCCGTCGAGCGCACCTTCACCCAGGACAGGCCCATTCCAAAGCGCAAGTCCTTCATGTCCCGGAACGTCTCCTCCGTCCGGAAGCGCTTGGAATAGAGCCCTACCACGAAGGCCGCCGTGGCTTCCTTCAAGCTCGTCGCCAGACACCAGGCCTCCTTCATTCCCTTCTTCTTCACGCACACCACCGCGGGCACGGGGGTGTTGTCCTGGGTGACTCGCGCTCCCGTCATGCGCACCGCACGGCCCGACTCGGGCACCCATCCTCCCGCGCTCCTCTTCTCGCCTGTCTCCGCCGTGACTTGAATGCACTGGCGAAAGCGCACCACGTCGTCGAACTTCAACTGCTCGAGCAAGGCATAGAACTTCTGGTCCCCAAATCCCCGGTCCGCCAGCACGATGACCCGCACCGTCTCGGACACGACTTCCCGCAGCCGGTTGAGCAGGAAGTCCTCCCCATCCACGTCGAAGTCCGTCCAGTCCAGGGCCACCACCGCCTCGCCCCTCTGTCCCAGCACATACGGCACCCACTGGGCGAAAAGTGCCCAGACGTCGATTCCTGGGTTGGAGAGGAGCCGGTCCACCTGTTTCACCCCATGTTTGCTCTTCGTGCCTCGGGCCCAGGCCAGCGCTTTGCCGATGAGATGCACCCCCAGACTGGCCGCGTGGATGACGCCCAACGTGGCGTAGGAGAGAGACAAAATGCGCAGGGCATGGAGGTCGCCCTCGAAGAGCGATTTCATGAAGGAGTGCACCTGCTGGTCATTGAGGCGAGGCTTGCGCATGACCTCGGAAGTAAGCATGCGGGTCCTACTTCTCGCACCAGTCAACCCACTCGCCGCTCCCTCCCTCGCTTGCTAAAATGAGGGGATGGCTCAGGGTTGGCACCACCACGTCTCCGTCGCCCTTTGCTGCGACGCGTTCATCATCGCCGAACGCGTGCGGCATTTCTCCCCTCGGACGGAAGGCCGTCACAAGCCCAGCCGCAGCCGCTCCCGGCCTGAGCGCCATTTCCACGACAGATTCCTTACCGCACGGCTCGCCATCGCTCGGGTGGTGGCCTCCTGGCTGCCTCGCTGCCCCACCTGCCACCGGAGGTGCCAGACCTCATCCCGTTCGCCTCTGGCCTCTTCCGTTCACCCGTCCGGACCCTGACGCAGGAGTGCTAGCCCCCTGAGCTCGCTCTAATCCACGCCGAGCACGGTGAAGCCGTACGCCGGCAGGGTGACCGTGTAGCTGGCCGAGGTGATGGCGGGTCCCGCCCCGCCGGTCAACAGGTCCACGGGTGTCTGGGATGTCTGGATGCCCGTGTTCGCCAGGTTGACGGTGATGGACTGGCTGGAGCCCTGGTAGTTCAGGATGACCAGCGCCTTGACGGACCCGTCCTTGTTCGTGCGCTTGAAGGCGTAGAACCGCCGGTTGTCCTGGGTGCTCAACTTCACGCGCGAGCCCGCCGGGGACAAGGCCTTGTAGGAGGCCTGCGCCCGCATCAGGCTCCAGAGCCGGGTTTGATCCGCCTGCGACCAATCGGGGATGACGGTCTCGTGGGGCAGGAGCGTGTGTTGTCCGTTGTGCAGGTAGAACAGGGTCCCCAGGGTCGTCAGCGTCGCGATCTCCAGCAGGCGCTTGGGGGCGGGCACCCCGGCGATCTCCCAGCTCGGCGGCGTTTGGGTAATCCCCCCCGCGGCGTTGATGGCGTCCCGGTTGTTCTTCAGGATGTTCTCGATCCCATCGGGGTTCTGGTTGTTGATGGCCGGAATGAGGGTGCTGAACCCGGAGCCGCCCCAGTTGGTGAGCTCGTAGTCCTGGATGCTGTTGTAATGCCAGTCCGTCACATAGCCCGGGCCGGGGGCGCCCTCGGAGTTGGCCCAGGTGTCGTAGGTGCGCAGCACGTCCGTGATGTGCGCGTTGTTGATGGCCGGGGTGATGCCGTCATAAACGGCGGGCGCGTCCAGGGCGAAGCCATCCAGCCCCTTGTCCATCCAGAACCGGATGTACTTGCGCGTCTCGTCCCGCCACTCCTGGGTGTTGAAGTTGTAGGACGGGATGTTCTGTCCCCAAAAGGCGTAGTAGTAGGCCCCCGCCCTGCTGCTCCAGTACCAACGCTCTCCGCCGGTCGAGCGGAAGTGGAACCACATGCGCTCCTTGCTGTAGACGTTGTTGCGGTTGTCGTCCTGCGCCTTGAGGAAGAACGAGGCCGTGTCCCGCGCGTACCCGACATTGCCAAACATCAACACGCGCATTCCCCGTGCATGCGCCTGGGTGAGCAGGTTCTGGAAGTCCGCCAGGGTCCCGATGGACGGGTCGATGCTGTAGTTGTCCGTGGCCCCCAGTCCCGCCCACACATCCGCGGGCCCGGTATAGGGCGCCATGAGTTCGATGGCCCCATAGCCTCGCGACCGCAGCTCATCCAACTCGCTCGCGATCGTGTTCAGGGTGATGTGGTAATACTTGGGGTAGTACCGCATGACGCCCGCCCCTTCCTCCCACCACCGGGCCCGGGGAGGCGAACCCACGCCGATGACCTTCAACTCCTGGCTGCTGGCCCAGTGCCCGGCGGCCGAGCCGTAGACGGTGAGCCGGATGTAGCGGTAGGTGCCGTTCACGTCCTGGACGAAGTCCTTGCCCGTGGCGCCCGTCGACTTGTCCAGCAGCGTCGTCCACGTGGTGTTGTTCGTGGACCCCTCGAGCTTGAAGCGGTGGGTGTCATGATCGACGAAGGACTGTTCAATCCGCTTGATGAGGCTGGGGTGGCCCAGGTCCACCTTGAGCCATTCGGGCAGGCTCGGGCCGCTGGCGCACCAGTACGACGCGCCATTGCCATCCAGCGCCTTGGCGGGCTCGTACCCGGGCGCGAGCGACGACGAGGAGCCCGAGGCCCCCAGGGCCAGGTTCCTCTCGATCGGGACGCCAAACACCCTGAACTCCTGGCTGCTGGCCCAGTGCCCGGCGGCCGAGGAGAGCACGGTGAGCCGCAGGTAGCGGTAGGTGCCGTTGACGGCCTGTCCCCACGTCTGGCCCGTGGCGCCCCCGCTCTTGTCCAGGAGCATCGTCCACGCGGATTGATCCACGGAGCCCTCGACCTTGAACTGGTAGGTGTCCACGTCCACGAAGGTCTGTTCCACGCGCCGCACGTCGGACAGGCCACCCAGGTCGATGATCATCCACTGCGGCATGCTCGCGCTGGTGGCGCACCAGTAGGTGGTGGGATTCGAGTCCGTGGCCCGGGTGATTTCATAGCCAGGGGAGACGGTCGACGCCCGCCCCGACCTGCCCAGCGCCAGGTTGGCGAAGCCATACACCTTGAACTCGGTGCTGCTCGCCCAGTAGGCGGACGCCGAGGACTGCACCGTCAGGCGCACGTACCGGTAGGTTCCACTCACGCCCCGCGCGAAGGACTGGCCCGCGAGCCCCGCGCTCCCATCCAGCAGCACGGTCCACGTCTTGTCATCCGGGGAGCCCTCGATCTTGAACCGGTAGGTGTCGAAGTCCTTGAAGTTCTGTTCCACGCCGGTGACGAGGCTCGGGGAGCCGAGGTCCACCTTCAGCCACTGCGGCAGGCTCGCGCTGCCCGCGACCCAGTAGGTCGAGGTGTTGGCATCCGCGGCCTTCCCCGGCGCGTACTCCGCCAGGCTCGAGGACGCGGACAACGGCCTGCCCAGCGCGATGTTGTCCCCCTCGTTCGTTCCGAAGACGCGCAGTTCCCTGCTGGAGGCCGCGAAGCCTTCCTGGGAGCCCGTCACGGTCAGCTTCACGTAGCGGAACGTTCCATTGACGCTCTCGCCAAACACCTGCCCCGCCGCGCCCGTCGTCCTGTCCACCAGGGCGGCCCAGTTCGTCCCGTCGATCGACGCCTCGATCTTGAAGCGCCAGGTGCCCAACTGGGTGAAGGACTGCTCCACCCGGCTCAGGGTGTGCAGCGCGCCCAGGTCGAACTGGAGCCACTGGGGACTGGCCGTCCCGCTGGCGATCCAGGCCGTGGACAGGCTTCCGTCCCGCGCCTTGAGCGCATCCGCGGAGGCGGAAGACGCCGAGACCGTCCCCGAGAGCGCCAGGTTGCCACTCGCCGCGTGTGCCGTCCGCCCGTCCAACGCCGCCCACACGCCGCCCATCATCGCGAGCGCGCACAACAAGCCCCGCAGTCGCTCCATGCTTCGCCTTGTCATGGCCAATCCTCGTCCGCTCCGGAACACCTTTTTTGCTGTTTATACCAGGAATTCATTGATTCGTCGGCGGAGTGAGCATGGGCGGTCCAGTGGAAATCTCGGGCGGTCCCCTCAGGTTTTTGAGTCAGGAGGGACTGCGCCGTCTCCCTCGCGCGGGGCCCCGCACTCGGAGGACAGGCTCCGGCGACCCTGGCATCCGCATTGCTCGTGCATCACCGTCCGATCTTCCAGGAGCCTCCATGTCCTCGTCCCGGCTGCGCCTGCTCTTCGCCCGTACCCTCCGTGCCTCGCTCGCCTCCCCGCTGGTGCTCACGGGGTGTGGAATCGTCGATCCGGTGATCGTCGAGCCGCCGGTGCCCCCCATCGAGAGTCCGAAACCCTGTGACGACGGGACCCAGGGGTCATGTGCCGAGAGCCCCAGCGTGGACCTGACCGGCTACGCCCCACCCGCGTGCGCGGGGAGCCGGCCCGCGGTGAGCGGTCTGTCACCCGCGCAGCCTCCCGACGTCGTGCAGTTGCGCTTCCTCACCACGAACTTCGGAGCCCAGAACCCCGAGACGTCGCATCACGAGGCGGTGCTCTCGGCCTCGGGCACCGCCTGCGCGACGGCCTCCGACGCGGCGGCGTGCCAGACAGCGCTCGACAAACTCAAGTCCTCTCAGGGCTTCCATTACTCCTGCGAGTCGCTCTGCAGCGCCTACTACCTCGCGACGACCCGGGGCGACGAAGTGGCGGCCCACACGTCCCTGGAAGCGCTCAAGAACTTCCTGGGGCCCATCGACACGGCCCAGGAGGCCGCGCTGCTCGCCTTCGGCAGGGGGCTCAACGTGGGGTGTGAGAAGCTGGAGTACGGCGCGGTGAAGTCCAACCCCGACGGTACCTTCAACGTCGTGGGTACCGAGGGGCACACCTGCGGGCCGGGCACCAAGCTGTACCAGGTCGTCCTGGGTGTCACCCCGGCGGGAACCGTCACGGAGTTGAATCGCGCGGTGCTCCAGCAGGGAGACCCCAATTGCACCATTGGCCGGAGGCCCGACGGGCTGCTCGCCGCCGGAGGCGTGGACTGCGACAATGTCCTGGGACAGCACTTCGCCCAGGCCGCGCACCTGGAGGCGGCCTCCATCCAGGCCTTCCTGCGGTTGCACGAGGAGCTGGCGCTGCACGGCGCGGACGAGTCCCTGCGGGACGCGGCCCTGGCGAGCGCCGTGGACGAGGTGATGCACACCGATGTGAGCAACCGCCTGGCGCGCCGCTTCGGCGCGACGCCTCCCCGGCCCCAGGTGGAGACGCGGCCCCCGCGCCCCCTGTTCGAGGTGGCGCTGGAGAACATCGTGGAGGGCTGCACGCGCGAGACGTACGGCGCGCTGGTGGCGCACTACCAGGCGCTGCACGCACGGGACGCGGAGATCCGCGGCGTGATGGAGCGCATCGCCGAGGACGAGACGCGTCACGCCGAGCTGTCCTGGGCCATCGATCGCTGGGCGCACGAGCGGCTGTCGGACCCGGAGCGCGCCGCCCTGCGAGAGGCGCGGCACCGGGCCGTGAAGACGCTGCGCGAGGAGATGGCCCAGTCGCTGGACGAGGAGCTCACCACCCAGGCGGGAATGCCCCCGCCCGAGGTGGCCGCCGCCCTCCTGGACTCGCTCGAGCGGGAGCTGTGGACCTGAGTCCCCCGCTCAGGGAATGACGACGGGCACGTGCATGCCCTTGCCGTCATAGGACGTGGCACCGCAGGTCGCGCGGGCCCAATCCCCGTTCACCGCCGAGCAGATGCGGAAGGTGCTGATGTTGGAGGGGGCCACGTCGATGCCTGGCGTGTCGCAGCGGCCGCCATAGGTCCAGGCGAGGGCGCGGTTGACGGAGTTGACGCCGATGCAGGGGCCGATCCAGGCCCCCGTGTCGCGGCGCTGCACGTCGATGGAGTACTGCGCCCCCGTCTGCTTCTCGTTCCAGGTCAGGTCCACGAAGGGCGCCACGCCCGAGGGCAGTGACAGGAAGACATCGTCGGAGAACCCGTCGTAGGGCGTCTCGACGGAGGGACCCCAGACATTGTTGTTCGAGTAGAAGATGCGCAGGGCGGCGATGTCGCCCTTGTTCACCATGCGGCTGTTGGCGCTGAGGCACACGCCGTCGAAGGTGACCTTGTTCCCCGTGCCCAGCCGGTTGACGTCGAGGCAGGGGCCCACCACCGAGCCATCGCGCAGCACGAGGTCGAGCGAGTAGCTGTAGCCCGCCTTGCGATTCCACCGGACGTTGATCTGGTTGAGCGAGTGCATCGTCCCGTCTGGCTTGAAGGCGACGCGCTGCTTGTAGGTGCTGCGCGAGGTGAAGGTGCCCGCGGGCTGGAAGGCGCCCTGGTGGAAGAAGTTGAAGTACTCCCCGCGGCGGTCGACGATCGCGTTGTGTCCGTGGGTCTGGACGAGCTGGCCGGCGGCATTGCGCATCGGCTGGGAGAGCCGCCGGACCGCGCGCGCCCGGGTGAGCTGCGGGAGCGAGTCCGCCATGATGTAGCTCATGGCGTACTGGCTGTTGAACCATCCGTGGCTGAAGAGCAGGTAGTAGATGCCGTTGCGCTTGAAGATCTCGGGGGCCTCGTTGATGCCCTCCTCGTGCGCGGGCACCGCGGCAATCGCCGGGCCGGTGACGTTGTAGACGGTGGCGGGCGCGGCGGTGTTGATCGCGGAGATGTTGTTACCCCGGTCGAACCAGACATAGTAGAGCCACGAGCCCGATGGATCGTTGTACGTGGCGGAGTCGATGCGGATGGTGCGGTTGCATCCCTCCTTCACGCAGCCCGCGCTGATGTTGCTGCGCGGCAGGGTCGTGTTCGGGTTGATGGGCTGGGGCACGCCAAAGCGCAGGTTCAGGTCGGGCGCCGAGGCCCTGAAGGTCGTGACATCCTGGCCCGACGCCGGACAGGCCGCGCCATTGGGGACGCGCTGGCCCGAGAAGGTCAGGACATAGGCGCCGTTGATCTTGTTGAGGTCCGGCGCCCAGATCAGACAGTAGTCATAGACCGGATCCGCCACCGAGGGGTTGTACTCCAGCTTGAAGCGGAAGGTCGTGAGGTCGTTCGTCTCGTAGATGGGAAGGGTCACGGAGTTGCCCGTCCCCGTGAGGAAGAACAGGTCATCGTTCTCCTTGTAGACCTCGGGATCCGCCATCCCGGGCACGACCAGGGTGCGCTCCCAGCCGCTCGCCAGCGGAGACTCCGCGACCTGGAGCCCCGGCTCGGAATCGTGGCGGGAGTCCTCCTCCCCCGAGCAGCCCAGGAGCGCCGAGAGGGCGAAAAGAGAAAGCGACGGCCATGAGGGTCTTGAACGCATGCGATCTTCTCCAGCGCCGTGGCGAGGGAAACGGGCCCGGCTGAATCCATGTAAACCAAGAATTAACAAAAAAACGAGGGTCTTTCGAGCGGACCGCCGGAAACCCCAGCTAGTCTGGGCCCATGTCCCCCGTTTCGTCCCATGGTTGGCGCATCGCCCTGCTCACGGTGTCCGCGGACGTGGTGAATGGGTTCCACCACGTCCTGAGAGAGCGCGGTCACGAGCTCGTGGCGATCGTGCTTCCCCCGGGACCGGATGGCTCTCGGCCGCGGCACCCCGCCGCCTGGGCCCCGATGATGAACGTGCTCCAGGCCGCGCCCCCGGGAGCCGACGTGCTCATCGCGGGCCAGCGAGACCGTCTCGCCCCGCTGCTCGCCTCGGCCCGGCCCGATCTGCTCCTCAGCTTCTTCTTCCCGTGGCGCGTCCGCCCGGAAGCGCTCGCCGTGGCACCCCTGGGCGCCGTCAATGTCCACCCCTCGCTGCTGCCCCGCTACCGGGGACCCAATCCCCTGGGGTGGACGCTGCGCAACCACGAGCCGGAGGTGGGCATGACCCTCCACCGCATGGACGCGACCTTCGACACCGGCCCGGTGCTCATCCAGGGCACGCGGCCCATCGACGACTCGGACAGCGCGGAGGACGTCGTCCGCAAGGTGATGGAGTTGTCCATGGAACTGCTGCCGGAAGCGCTCTCCCGCGTGCAGTGGCGGGACGAAGGCGAAACGCAATCCAATGCGGAGGCCAGCTACGCGGGGATGTTCGAGGATTCCTACCGGGAGTTGGATTGGAACGCCCCCGCGCGCGAGGTGCACCTGCGGGTGCGCGCCTGCGCCGTGTCCTCGTGGCGGGGCGTGCCGCGCGTCGCGTACGCCTCGCTCGAGGGGCGGCGGGTGCATATCCAGCGCACCCGGCTCGCCGAGGAGCAAACGGGTGACACGGCCGTCCCGGGCACCGTGTTGGACCGGCGGGGGGAGATGCGGCTCGTGCGGTGCGGGGATGGGCCGCTCTGGGTGACGCCGGGCTCTTTGGATCCGTGACAATCCCATCCCGGGGCTCTCAGCTTTTTGAGACCCGGAGGACACCGCGCGGGTCCGTCTTCCCTCGCGCTCGGACATGCCGGGATGCATGACCGTGGCATCCGCGTTGCTCAAGGAACGTGCTCCACCTCCCTCTCGGAGCACGAATGACCTCGTCCCGTCTGCGTCCGCTGTTCGCCCGAACCCTGCGCGCCTCGCTCGCTTCTCCCCTCGTGCTCGCGGGTTGTGGCGGAGCGGATCTCACTGGCTACTCCGCGCCCGCGTGCGAGAACGGCCGACTCGCGGTGAGCGGACTGTCTCCCACCGCCTCCACGGACTTCGTGCAGTTGCGTGGCCTCGATCCTGACAGTGTCGCGCCAGATCGCCCCGAGTACGTGGTGTCCACCTCGGGCACGGCCTGCGCGACCGCCACCGCCCCCGCGACGTGCAAGTCCACGCTCGAGTCCCTTACCTCCTCCACGGGCTTCCACACGTCTTGCCTGGACATCTGCAATGCCTACTACGTCGCGACGACCCAGGGCGACGAGGTGAAGGCCCATGCATCCCTGGAGTCCCTCAAGAGCTTCCTCGGGCCCATCGACACGACCCAGGAAGCCGTGCTGCTCGCCTTCGCGGAGGGCTACAACCTGTCGTGTGACCGGCGGGACTACGGCGCGGTGAAGGCCAACGCCAACGGCACCTTCAATGTCATCGCCACCAAGGGCCACGCCTGCGGGCCGGGCACCAAGATCGTGCAGTACGTCCTGGAGGTGTCGAACTCGGGAGAAGTAAAGGAGCTCGCCGACGAGGTCCTCGTCCGGGGCAATCCTGGATGCGCCGTGGGCCGCCGTCCCATGGGCTTGCGCGAGGGAGGCCACGTCGTCTGCGCTCAGGCGCTGGGGCGCCACTTCGCGGAGACCGCGCACCTGGAAGCGGCCTCCATCCTGGCCTTCCTGCGCCTGCGCGAGGAACTCGCGCTGCACGGCGCGGACGAGTCCCTGCGCAACGCGGCGCTGGCGAGCGCGATGGACGAGGTGCTGCACACGGACGTCAGCACCCGGCTGGCCCGGCGCTTCGGAGCCACGCCCCAGCGCCCCGATGTGGAGGAGCTGCCTCCCCGCTCGCTCTTCGCGATGGCCTTGGACAACGCCGTGGAGGGCTGCACGCGTGAGACGTATGGCGCGCTCGTGGCCCACTACCAGGCGATGCACGCGGAAGACGAGGAGGTGCGCGGCACCATGGCGCGCATCGCCGAGGACGAGACCCGGCACGCCGAGCTGTCCTGGGACATCGAGCGCTGGGCCCAGACGCGGTTGTCGGACGAGGAACGCGCCCGTCTTCGAGAGGCCCGGCGTCAAGCCATCTCGGTGCTTCGCGAGGAGGTGTCCATGCCGCTGGATCCGGAACTTGTCACGCGGGCTGGATTGCCCACCCCGGAGGCCGCCGCCGTCCTGCTGAATTCGCTCGAGCAGGAACTCTGGGCATGAACGGATGAGGATCGACGGAGAGATCCGCGGACCGGTACATTGCCGCGCGTGCACAAGACTCTCCTGACCACTGGCCTGTTGTTGCTCGCCACCGCGTGTGGCGAGCTCGGTGAACGCCCTTTCGAACCGGGTGCGCCCACGGAGGTCGACGCGGGTGTGCCCGACAGCGGAACGCCCGACAGCGAAACGCCCGACAGTGGTGTCCCCGAGAAGGTCACGGTCACCCATTCCCGCGAGCTGCGCGGCGTCTGGGTGGCCACGGTGTTGCGCTTGGACTGGCCGCCCTCGACGACGATGACGCCCGCCGAGGGGCGTGCCTCGCTCGATGCGATGGTGGACGAGCTGGCGGGTCTGGGTTTCAACGCGCTCTTCTTCCAGGTCCGGCCGGAGTCGGACGCGCTGTATGCCTCGACGTTGGATCCCTGGAGCCGGTTCCTCACCGGCACGCAAGGCACCGGTCCGGGGTGGGATCCCCTGGAACATCTGATCAACGTGGCACATGCGCGAGGCGTCGAGGTGCACGCCTGGATCAATCCCTACCGGGGCCTGATGTCGCCCTCGGTGGTGGCCGCACCGGGCCATGTGACGAAGCGGTTGCCGGAGTTCGCGGTGACCTACAACAACGCGGTGGTGATGAATCCGGGCGAGCCCGCCGTGCGCCAGCACGTGACGGCCGTGGTGAAGGATCTCCTCGACCATTACGACGTCGACGGCCTGCACTTCGACGACTACTTCTACCCCTACCCCGACAGCCAGAACACGCCGTTCCCGGATGACGCGACGTACACGCGCTACCAGGAGGGCGGAGGCACCCTCGAGAAGGGCGACTGGCGGAGGAACAACGTCAACACCCTGGTGCACGAGGTGATGGAGTTGATCAGCTCCGAGCATCCCCACGTGCGCTTTGGCATCTCGCCCATCGGCCTCTGGAAGAACGGCGAGCCGGTCTCCGGCTTCGATGCCTACAACGCCATCGCCTGCGACGCCGTGACGTGGATGAAGGAAGGGTGGATCGACTATCTGGCGCCGCAGCTCTACTGGCGCGAGTCGTCCAAGCAGCCGTACTCGACGCTGTCCACCTGGTGGGCGAACCGGCCCAAGGGCGGCGTGCACGTCTTCCCTGGCCATGCGGTGCACAACTTGTCCGGGGAATTGCAGAATTGGCCCCTGACGGAGATCGCCGACCAGGTGGCCTTCACCCGCACGCTGCGGGCACAGGGAGCCCAGGGCGACCTCCACTTCCGCGCGAGGTTCATCCTGGACGACACCAAGGGCGTGAAGGGCCTCTTGCGCGATGAGCTGTATGCCCAGCCCGCGCTCCCGCCCCAGGTGCCTCGGGAGGGCGCGGCGATGACGCCCCCGGTGCCCTTCGTGGTGCGCGAAGGCAACACGGTGCACGTGACGAATCCGCTGCCGCTCGACGCGCGCTTCCACCTGCTGTACCGGGAAACCTCACCCGGAACGTGGACGCTCGAGCGTGTGGTGGGCGGGGCCCAGGCCACGTTCGAGGTATCGAGCGGCACGTGGGCCGTCAGCGACGTCGGCCGGGGCGGCGCGGAGAGCCAGGGCGTGCGCATCACCGTGCCCTGACGCGCGGGCGGCACGCTCCAGAAGATGTACTGGAAGGACTACGCGAAGCTGACGCCCGAGGGGAAACAGCGGCTGTACGAGGGCCTACCCCCTTGAGGAGTACGACGCCGTGTTCTTCGTGGAGCGCTCCACCCCACCCCACGGCATCATTCGTGACGAGGCCCCCGCGCCTTGATCAGGCCTCGAGCCGTTCCCGCAACACGTGCTTCTGCACCTTGCCGAGCGCGTTGCGCGGCAGGGACTCCACGAAGACGACGCGGCGGGGCTTCTTGAAGCTGGCGAGCCGGTCCTTGCAAAAGTCCACCAACTCCTGGGCCGCGGTGGGGACCTCGGGCCGGGGGACGATGACGGCCACGACCTGCTCGCCGAAGTCCGGATCCGGCAGGCCGAGCACCGCCACCTCGGCGACTCCGGGGTGCTGGGCGAGCACTTCCTCCACCTCGCGCGGATAGACGTTGAAGCCACCGCTGATGATGAGCTCGCGGGCCCGGCCCGTGATGCGGAAGTAGCCATCCAGATCCCGCTGGCCCAGGTCTCCGGTGCGGAACCATCCCTCGGGATCGAAGGCCTCGGCGGTGGCGTCCGGACGGCGCCAGTACCCGGCGAAGACGTGGGGACCCCGGACCTCGATCTCCCCCGTCTCTCCGTCCGGCAGGGGTTGGCGGGTGCGGACATCCACCACGCGGGCCTCCTGTCCGGGATAGGGCATGCCCACCGTGCCGGGACGCCGCTCGCCCTCGTAGGGGTTGGTGGTGTTCATGATGGTTTCCGTCATCCCGTAGCGCTCGAGGATGCGCTGGCCGAACGTCTCCGCCACGTCCTCGAAGAGCTGGGGGCTGAGCGGCGCCGAGCCCGACACGAGCAGGCGCAGCGGCCGTGAGCGCACACCCGTCCGGCGCGACTCCTCGACGAGCCGGCCGTACATGGTGGGCACCCCGAAGAACATCGTCAGCGAGGTGTCCTCGTGCAGGGAGGCGAGCACCTCGGGGGCGGCGAAGCGGCGGCGCAGGTCCACGCTGCCACCGGAATAGAGCGTGCCGTGCAGGCCCACCATGAGGCCATGGGTGTGGAAGAGCGGCAGCGCGAGCAACAACCGGTCCGCGCTCGTCCAGCGCCAGGCCTCGGTGACGGCGCGCACGTTGGCGAGCAGGTTGCGGTGCAGCATCATGGCGCCCTTGGAGCGGCCCGTGGTGCCCGAGGTGTAGCCGAGCACGGCGAGCTGATCTCCCCGAGGCAGGGACAAGGCGGCGGGCTCGGGGGCCGTGGTGAGCAGGGATTCGAAGTCGAGGGTGGGCCAGGGAGCCGGCTCGGTGGGAGGCTCGACGGCGACGAGCCATTCCAGCGCGGGCAGTTGTGCTTTCAACGGGGCGAGTTCCGCGGCCCCCGCGGCCCCGGTGACACAGACGCGGGCCTCGGCGTCGGAGAGGATGTGGCTCAGCTCCACCTGCCGGTACTGGGTGTTGACGAGAACGACGACGCCGCCCGCATGCCAGGTGCCCAGGTAGGCGATGACGAAGGCCGGACTGTTCTCCAGGAAGAGCGCCACCCGCTCACCGGGCCGGAGTCCCTGACGCGCGAGCGCGGTGGCGAAGGCGGCCACATGGTGGGCGAGCGCGCTGGCGCTGAAACGTTTCCGCTCGAAGTCCAGGACGGACCATTCGGGCTGTTGGTGGGCGCGAAGGAGGAAGGTCTCGAGGAGGGAGGTCTCCATGTACAGGACAGACTATTCAAGAAGCCCCGCCGGGGGACAGCGCATCGGTTACTCTGTCCGCCCATGCCATCCGCCCCTCTCCCCGTCGATCTCCTTGGCCTCATCGGCAACACCCCCATGGTGAAGGTGACCCGGCTCGACACCGGCCCGTGTGAACTCTTCCTCAAATTGGAGAACCAGAATCCCGGAGGCTCCATCAAGGACCGCATTGGCCTGTCCATGATCGCCGCCGCGGAGAAGGCGGGTCAGCTCGGTCCCCACCAGAAGCACATCGTCGAGGCGACCGCGGGCAACACGGGCCTGGGGCTCGCGCTCGTCGCGGGGCAGAAGGGCTACCGGCTCACGCTCGTCATTCCGGACAAGATGAGCCAGGAGAAGATCCTCCACCTCAAGGCACTGGGCGCGGAAATCATCATGACGCGCTCGGACGTGGACAAGGGCCACCCCGAGTACTACCAGGACATGGCGGAGCGGATCGCCCGGGAGCTGGGCGGCTTCTACGTCAACCAGTTCGCCAACCCCGCAAACCCGCTCGCGCACGAGACCACCACCGGTCCGGAGATCGCCGCGCAGCTGGGCAACCGCCTGGATGCCATGGTGGCGGGCGTTGGCTCCGGAGGAACGATGGCGGGGCTGTCGCGCTACTTCGCCAAGGCCCTTCCCGAGTGCGAGATGGTGCTCGCCGATCCCCAGGGCTCCATCCTCACGGACTACGTGAAGTCGGGAACGCTGGGCAAGGCGGGCTCCTGGGTCGTCGAGGGCATTGGCGAGGACTTCATCCCGCCCAACGCGGACCTGTCCCGGGTGAAGAAGGCCTACTCCATCCCCGACTCGGAGAGCCTCGACACGGCGCGCCAGCTCCTCAAGCAGGAGGGAATCCTCGCGGGCTCGTCCTCCGGCACGCTCATCGCCGCGGCGCTGCGCTACTGCCGCGAGCAGACCACGCCCAAGCGCGTGTGCACCTTCGTCTGTGACAGCGGCAACAAGTACCTGTCGAAGATGTTCAACGACTTCTGGATGGCGGATCAGGGCTTCCTGCCGCGCGCGGCCCATGGAGACCTGCGCGACGTCATCACCCGCCGCTACTCGAACCGGGACGTGGTCACCCTGGCCCCCTCGGACACCCTGCTCGTCGCCTACGCGCGCATGAAGCTCTACGACGTCTCCCAGATGCCCGTGCTGGAGAGCAACAAGGTCGTGGGGATGATCGACGAGTCGGACCTGCTGCTCGCGGCCATCAACGACGAGACGCGCCTGCGCCTGCCCGTGCGCGACTTCATGTCCACGCGTCTGCAGACCGTGGACGTGAAGACCCCGGTGCCCGAGCTGTTGACCTACCTGGACAAGGGCTTCGTGCCCATCGTCATGTCGGGCGACGAGTTCATCGGACTCATCACCCGCATCGATCTGCTCAACCACCTGCGGCGCAAGCTGCGCTGAGCCGCCCTCACTCACGATCCGCGGGGAGGAGAGCTGCCCGTCCGACGCGGCGAGCGCCGCGTCGGCGGAGGTCAGGCCTCGCCGGGTTTGCGCCAGAGGCCGACGAGGCCCACGGTGAGCAGTTCCTCCTCGGAGTAGTCCGCCAGCTCGCCCTGGGCCTTCAACCCCTCCAGGGCGAAGCGCAGCGCCTCCTGGCGCTCGTGGATGAAGCGTGTGCCGGGCATCGCCGCCTGGAACAGCCGTTTCCACTCGTCGAGCCGCACCTCGTTCACGTAGCAGCTCGGCCGCTCCGCCTCTCGATAACCGGGCCTCAGGTGGGGCCAGTACGGGGGAGCCACGCCGTTCCTCGTCAGGGAGCGCGCATCATGGTTGCCGCTGTGGCTCGTGTAGAGATGGACCGCCAGGTAGGCGCTCCCACCCGGCCGCAGCACGCGAGCGACTTCCGCCAGGGCCTCCCCTGGCCGCGCGATGTGCTCGAAGGCTGACCAGGAGCAGACGAGATCGAAGGACGCGTCGGGGAACGTCATCCGCGTCGCGTCCATGCGGAAGACGGGCAGGCGCGGAAAGTCCGGAACGGAGAGACCGCGCGCGAGCGTCCGCTCGAACCGCTCGTCCCAGCCGAGCACCTTGCGCGTCACCGTCTTCATGGTGCGCAGCACCGTGTTGTGGCGAATCATCTCCACGTAGTCGCGCAGGTGGAAGCCCTGGGGGACGATGTCCATGTCGATGCCCACCACCCGGTTCTTCACCGAGAGCACCTTCATGTGCCGCAATTGCTGGCCCGGCCCGATGTCGAGCACATCGAGCCCTTCAAGCGCGACGCCGAAGCACTCGGCCAATCGGGCCTCGCACTGGCGGATGGCATCGAGCGTGACGTTCACCCGGTCGTCCAGGCCCTCCTGCCACATGCGGTAGAGCTGGTGTGCCTCACGCACCCGGCCCGCGAGTCCGAGGGGCATCGAGGAATAGGAGTAACGGCCCCGCCTGGATGGCTTCTCTTGCTCCATGGTCTTCCCCCCGGAAAGCCAGACCATGGTGCGGGCGACGGCCCGCTCGTACAACTGGACGCGCACACGCGAGCGAGTGAAATGCCGCCTTTGCGAACGTTGTGGGAGCTCGCGGAAGACGAGGAGTAGACCCGCCCCCGAGGCCGCTCCGGCAAGCGGTACGGGGGGATGAGACCGTTGTCTCATGCACGGCGGCCGGGTCCGCTCCCGAATGGCTCAGGTGCGCACGAAGGCGCTCGCGTCGGGCAGTCCGCTCCCCGAGGTATCGACGCCCATCGCCTGGAGGATGCCCGAGAAGATGTCCGCCTCGTTCGACGTCATCTTGCCGGGTTCGGGTGCTCCGGTGCGCGGGTCGAAACCGTGGGTCAGGGTGGTGCTCGGATCGACGCCGCCCAGCACCGTGTTGCCCCGGACCATCGGAGAGAGAATCATGAACCCGTTGTTGAGATCATGCCCGGTGCCGAACTGCGTGGCCCCCTCCACGCGTGTGCGCGTGCGGCCGAACTCGGTCGCCATGTAGATCAACGAGCGGTCCCACAGACTCTCACCGCTCGAGTCGAAGGGCTCGGACTTGAGCAACTCGATGAGCTTGTCGATCGTGGTCATCAGGCGCGACCACATGAAGGCCTGGACCGAGCGGTGCTCATTGTGGCTGAAGTCGAAGGCCAACGGCGGGTTGGTGAACTCCCGAGACGAAGTCACTCCGATGTTGAACGACGGCCCCAGGGTCACCGACACCGACACCCGGTTCTTGATCAACAGGAAGGCCAGCGCCGCCTGCGCCTCCACGGCATCGGTCATGTAGTTCGGGAAGGCCGCGCGCAGCCGCTCCCCATCGGGAGAACTCGACAGGCCGTACTCCGCCAGTGGCATCCCTGGCGGATTGTCGGGCATCACGTTGAGGCGGTTGATCAGATCCTGGACCTCCAGCGCGGACTGCCCCTCGGTGCGCTGCGCGTTCCATCGCCGGAGCGCCGCCGCGTCATCGAAGGTCCGTCCGAAGACGGACTCGGCATCGAGCGTGTTGCGCGTGCTCCGGACCAGGGCCAGCACGTCGCGGGAAGGCATGTCCTTGAGGCCCTTCATGCCATCGAGGCCCAGGGGCCAGAGCGAGGGTTTGGCCACCACCTCTCCGTAGCAGTAGGCGGGAAGGGAGGTGTCGACGCCGCGCTCGGAGTAGCCCGCGTTGCCCATGTTCACGTTGGGAAGGGGAAGGCCCGCGCCGTACTGGAGGGCCACGCACTCCTGCAAGGTGCGGCCGCGCCAGGCATTGTTGCCAGTCAGGCTGCGCTTCTGCGCGATGACATGGTTCACCGACGTGCCCACCGAGGTGGCCACGAGCATGGAATCCTTGTATTTGCGCACGAAGGGCAACTGGTCCGTCTTCACCTGGAGGGGAATGCTGCCCAGGTAATCCGTTTCCACCTTCACGGCACGGAACGGAGAGCCACCCACGTCCCGCACCTGCGCGTCGGCGAAGGTGTTGAGCTTCGCGGGACTGGCGCCCGCCGCCGCCGTCTCCGAGGCCCGCACCGCCAGCATGCTATCGATGATGGAGGCGCCGCCCACCGCGCCCACTACGATGAGGAAGCGGGGCTTGCCATCGAGGCGCGCGTGGCGCACGCCTCCCAGTTGCTCGAGTGCCGCCGGGGTCGTGAGCGCGTCCCGGCATCCCGTCAGCAAGGGTCCCAGGGTCGCGGAGCCCGCGGCGCACATCGACAAGGCCTTCAACATTTCCCGGCGTGAGAGCCGTCCATTCTGACGCAGTGACATGACGTTTCCTTAGAAGAAGACGGATTCGGCGGAGGAGAGGACGGCGAAGCAGACCCCGGTCATCCAGTCACGGCCCGGTGTCTGGCTGCCCGTGGCCTCGATCTGGGAGACCAATCGCGACAAGGCACCCACCTCGGACTCCGAGGGGTCTCGCATCAAGGCGCGCTGGTAGAGCGAGGTGATGATGTCGTGGACCGGCGCGCCTTCCCGGTTCACCAGGCTTCCCCGCGCGTCGAGTTCGAGTCCCTTGAAGAGGATCGCCTCCCCGGGGGTGGTGACGTCGAGCGAGACGCGCCGGGCGCATGCCGCCAGGGCCATGCGGTCGATGACGTTGGGCGTCGTCGCGCCCGTGATCGTCAGAGGCTCGTAGAAGCCAATGTCATACGGCTCCACGCCTCCCAGGACCACGTTGTGCGCGTAGGTGGCGCAGGGATACTGCCCCAATTCGTTGCACACCTGTTCCGGTGGCAGGGACAGCGCCGCGGAGAAGTGCGCCGTCAGTTGCTCCGGATTCATGAAGCGCAGGTTGTCGCGCGAGGAGGGAGCCACGGCCCCGGGAGAATCCGTGCCGGGCTCGGCGGGCGGCGGACCGGCATTCGGCTCCGAGGGAGAGGAGGAAGAACACGCGAAGAGGACACCGCAGGCGGACAGCAGCAACACGCGAAGCAAGTCAGGGCGCACCGTAGGCCTCCGTGCGAATCAGGTCATGAAGCATGCGCCGCACGCTGTACTGATGCGTGCCCTTGAAGCGCTTCCAGGTGGTGACGAACTCGGCGTTCTCCTCGGCGGAGGGAGGATGACCCACGAGCAGCTTCCAGTAGTCGGTGACGGAGGCGATGGCGAAGGCATCGCTGTTGGCCCCGACCCGCGCCCACTCGACGAGGTCCTTCACCGGTTGACCGAAGAGGTAGCCGGCCTCCGGTGTCTGGGTGATGATCGGGGAGGCATTGGGGAAGAACGTCTCGAGACGGTTGGGCACGTAGCGGGCCCAGGTGTTGAAGTCCTTGAAGGAGACGACCCCCTGGTAGTTGCGGAAGGGATAGCTCAGTGGGTCGAGCGTCGCGTGGCAGGCCGCGCAGGTCGGCGAGGTCACGCCCGCGTGGTCGTAGTCTCTCGGCTCGCCGGCCACGCTGAAGAGGCCCTCCTGCTTGGCGATGTCGAGGCCCAGGTAGGCGCGGTAGGCCTGCGCCGCGGCGTTGCGCGGCAGCGCGCTGAACATCACGAAGTAGAGGAGGCTCCACCGGGAGGTGATGTTGCCCGCGCGGTGCGGCTCGTCCATGGTTTGCGTCGGCGGTGTCTGTACCACCGAATAGCGGGTGGGGTTGCTCTCCCGGCGCACGTAGTACTTCGCCGTCATCACCTCGCGCGCGTCGTGATCGTCGAGCTGCGCGTAGGCATAGAGCGAGTAGTCGTCATAGTAGTCGGCGAGGGCATTGGGACTCGCGTCCTCCGGGCCTCCCTTGAGCGAGCCCACCGGGCGGATCTTCGGATGGGCCAGCTTCCACAACTGCCCGTTCTTGCCGAGCCAGAACTCGCTGTGAATGCACCGATCCAACTCGGCATCCATCCGGGCAAGCCGCGCATCGGCACTCAACGCCCGGAACTCCTGGAGCTGCGCGTAGGTGGGCGGCACACCGCAGAAGTCGAGCAGGAGGCGCTTGTACGCGAAGCGCGCGTCGTAACGGCACACATCGTATTGAGGATTGTCACCCGCCTGGCAGCGGCCGGTGTCCACGGGCACGCTGGAGGGATCCGCCGGCGAGGTGCCACGCTGGATCTCCACGAGGTTCGACACCCCGTCACCGTCGGCGTCCTCCGTCTCGACGGCCCTCAGGGCCGTGGGAAGCGCGTATCCGAAGTCCGTGTCGGACAACGGACGCGGAGCGCCGGGGGCCAGATGAGGCTCCAGCCCCGCACCGAAGACATTTCGTTGGGGTGGCGCGATATGACAGTAATTGCAGGACGGCTGTTGCCCTGTACAGGCGGGCGCCGAGGGATAGGTCGCGCAGAACACACCTCCCGCGGGAGGCTTGGCCAACGCGCCCCCCGCGAGGCAGAGGGTGGCTGCCAGAATGAGTCGTCGAAGCACCAGGGCTCCTCCTGAGAGGGAGAGGGTTCTGATGAAGAGACACACCAACCGCGTTTCCACGAAAAACCCCGGCGCGCTTTTCCAGGAAGCGCCTCGCCCGTGAGATTGGCTTTTCAGATTCCAAGCCCCGCGGTGTCACTGTCTCCATGGATGAACGACCCGCACCTGAGGAGCGGCCTGGGAATCACGAGAGCGAAGAAAGACCGGAGCGAGTTCCTGCGCGAGTTGTACGCGGCGTATGGCGGCGGCGTGTACGCGCGCTGCCTCTATCTGTTGAAGGACGCCACGAACGCCGAGGACGCGATGCAGGAGGTGTTCGCCCGCGCCCTCACCCACGTGGACGAGTTCCGCGCCAGCTCCTCACCCCTGACATGGTTGGTGAAGATCACCACCCACCACTGCCTCAATCTGCTGCGCGCGGAGCGGGCCCCCTGGCGGCGCTGGTTTGAACAGGACACACTGGCCCGTCCCGAGGGCGACCGGGGAGATCAGAAGATGGAGGCCCGGGAACTGGTGCGCTCGCTGCTCTCCCGGGTGGACCTGGAGACGCAGGCGGCGGCGGTGCACTACTGGATGGACGAAATGACGCTGGAAGAGGTGGCCGCGCTGCTGGGGCGTTCCGTTCCCACGGTGCGCAAGCGACTGGAGCGGTTCGCCGCCCTGGCGAACAAGGAACTGGAGATTCCATGAGCACTCATCCCTCGGCATGGACGCTGCGGCGGCTGCACGCCGGAGAGCATCCCGGCCCATGGCCCCAGGGGCATGTCTTCTCGTGCGCGGAGTGTCACCATGTGATGAAGGGCCTCGAGGCGAACCAGGCCCGCTTCGAGGCGGAGGTTCCCTTCGAGCGATTCGCGGCCGGCGTGGAGCGTGCCCTGCGCGAATCACCCGCGGCGTCTTCACGGCCCCGGTTCAATGGTTTCCTGCTCGCCGTGGCGGCCATCAGCCTGCTGGTGGTGGGCCGGCCGATGCTCTCGCCAGCCCCCTCCCTCCACCGGCTCAAGGGCGGAGCCTCCGCGGCGCTGCGCATCGGCGGAGCGGGGCCTCAGCGCCCGCTCGCACCAAGCCACACCGGCGAACTCCTCCCAGACGAGCGGGTACGGCTGGGGTATGTGGCGGGGCCCTACCGGTACGTGATGGTGGTGTCCGTGGACGATATGGGCGAGGTGTCGGTGCTCTACGCCGAGCGGGGAATGAGCCTCCCCGTCGAAACAGGAGCCGAGAGACACTGGCTGCCCGAGAGTGTGCGGTTCACGGGCTCGGGCCACGAGCGGCTGGTGTTGCTCCTCTCCGAGGAGCCCCTGTGGGAGGAGGCCGTGCGGACGGCGGCGCGGAGTGCCTGGGAGGCCGCGGGAGGCGAGGTGGCGGCCATGTCCACGCTGGGCGTGGAGGGAGAAGAACTCCACTGGCTCCTGCGCAAGCCATGAGACACCTGGCTGGCCATGCCCGGCTGCTCGTCCTGGGCGTATTGCTGGCAACGGCCGTGCAGGCGCGGCCCCTGCGGCGCTTCGCCCTCCTCGCGGGCAACGACGAGGGCGGCGCGGGCACGCGGCCCCTGCGTTTCGCGAAGGACGATGCGCGCAAGATGCACGAGCTCCTGGTGCGGCTGGGCGGCGTGGAGCCCCGCGATGCGCGCCTGCTGCTGGACGAGAGCGCGGAGGACTTCCAGCGGGCGCTCGCCAGGATGGAAGCGCGCGCCCAGGAGGCTCGGACGCGGGGCGAACGCACCTCGCTCCTCGTCTATTACTCGGGCCATGCGAAGGACGGCTTGCTGCGGATGGGGGACAGCACGCTGAACCTGGAGGAGCTGAAGCGCCGGCTGGCGACGGCGCCCATGGACATCCGCATCGCCATCCTGGATTCGTGCCGCTCCGGGACGCTCACGCGGACGAAAGGAGCCCGACGCGCTCCGGCCTTCGTCATCGACACGGACGTCGCGCCCCAGAGCCAGGGGCTCGTCATCCTCACCTCCAGCTCGGCGGACGAGGACTCGCAGGAGTCGGATCTCCTGGGCGGCAGCTATTTCTCCCACCACCTGGTCAGCGGGCTGATGGGGGACGCGGACCGTTCCGGAGATGGCCAGGTGACCCTCTTCGAGGCCTACTCCCATGCCTATGCCCGCACCGTGGCGGACACCGCGGACAGCAGCGCCGGTCCCCAGCACCCGACCTTCAGCTACCACCTGGCCGGCCAGGGCGACCTGGTGTTGACGACCCCGCGGGGAAGCAACGAGGGCCTGCTGGTGCCTCGCTCCGCGCCCGCGGGAACCTACTACTTCGTGAACCTCCGGGGCCTCGTGGCGGCGGAGCTGCACTCGGCCGTGAACGCCGAGCGCAGGCTCGCCCTGGCGCCGGGCACGTATACGGTGAAGCGGAGGATGACGGACCGGCTGCGCGTGGGCGAGATCGAGGTCCGGCACGGACGCACCACGGTGCTCGACGAGTCGCGGCTGCGGGACACGCCCTTCTCGGATGATCCGGTGAAGGGCGTGCCCGTCCGGGAGCGAGAGTCGCGTGCATACTGGACGATGGGCCTCACCGGCGGACACAACGCCTTCTTCGCGGCCCCTACCCGTGAAAGCCTGTTCTACACGCCCCTGATGGGCCTGGAGTTGGGCCAGCACGGCTACTTGCGCGAGGGCTGGAGCTGGACCTTCGACCTGGCATTGGGCAAACGAAGTGAAGCGCAGTACCGCTTATACGCTGCTGACCGTGGGCACCTCGCTGGTGGCCGAGTGGTCCCTGGGCCGCGTGTCCCCCTTCATCGGACCCCGGCTCGCGTATCTCGGCACGCACCGAAACTTCGCGGACGCGAACCTTCCGGATCAAAAGTCTGGAATGCTCACGCCCGGTCTCGTGACCGGCGTGCGCTGGCTGCGCTCGGATCGTGTCGAACTCACCGCGAGCACCCGCCTCCACTACTTCTTCTACAACGTCGATGATCAGCGCTCCCTCGGGTACTGGGAGTTCCTGGTGGTCATGAAGTACCGCCTCTGAAAAGAAAGGCACGCCCAACGGGTCCTGGACTCAGGAGCCCGTCGTGCCGAGGGACGCGGACTCGGAGGGAGCGGGTAGGGACGCCAGCCCCCAGGGCTCGCCCGCGCGCCAGGCCACCCGGCCGGACGTGCCCCACCCGGCACACACCACCTCGCGGCCCTGGAGTTCCATCCAGAACACCGCTTCCTCGGGCCGCGCGGCCTGATCCAGACACACCACGCGCGAGGGGAACCGACCTCCCGTGCCCAGCGTCACCGCGAAGGCCCGGTGCGAGTGTCCACACAACACCCATTTGGGATGGATCGTCTCCACCAACCGGCGGGTGACGGGATTGCCAATCCAATAGGACGGCAAGGCACGGCCCGGCGGAGGCACCTCGCGCTCCTGGGCCCGCTGAGGCAGACCCCGCGGCCACTCGTGCACCAGCAGCAGGTCCACGTCACGCAACGCCTGGACCTTCTCCACCTCGCACGCGCGGAAGTACCCCGCCTGCTTCGCCGTATCGAGCGAGCGCGGCCGCTTCAACGGCTGCTCATAGAAGCGCGGCGCGTGGATACCCGACAAGTAGGCCACGCGCAGACCGTTCAACTCCTTGAGTCCCGCCCGGCCCAGGTAGTGCACGTTGGGTGCGAGCGAGAAGCCCTCGGGCGCGTCGTGCAGGGCCTCGAAGTCCTCGTTGTTGCCACCGATGAAATACAGGGGCCGCTTCATGGTGCGGACACCATCGGCGTACCCCGCGAACTCCGCGGGCATGGCCCGCTTGGCCGCCTTCCGGCGGTGATCATCCGCCAGACGGAAGGCCTCGACGTCGCCCACCGCCAGCGCCAGGTCCACGGGGCGGCCACGCACCTGCTCCAGCGCGTCCAGCCAGGCTTCCACGCGGTGGAAGCGACCATGGATGTCTCCTACACCGGCGATCAGCAGTGAGTCCGGAGCCATCGTACCTCCCACCCTGCCCCGCTCCAGGCGCCCTGTCGAGTGGGATCATCACGCGTTGTGTCAAATAGGCGAAGCCGGACCCCACGGACGCCCCCTCCCCCGCCCGCTCCCCTTGCGGCGGTCCCGGGGATGGAGGTTGAAACCCCAGCGGTTGGCCACCATCCAACCCTGTCTCACCGTTCGCGCGCCGACATTCCACCCACTGCGCGCCCTTTCAGTGTTACACCCCGCGCCCATGTCCGAGCCCGATACCCTCTCCATCCGTGGAGCCAAGGAGCACAACCTCAAGAACATCTCCCTGGATATTCCCAAGAAGAAGCTGGTGGTGTTCACCGGCGTCTCGGGATCCGGGAAGAGTTCACTCGCGTTCGACACCCTCTACGCCGAGGGCCAGCGCCGCTACGTGGAGAGCCTGTCCGCCTACGCCCGGCAGTTCCTGGGGCAGATGGAGAAGCCCCGCTACGACACCATCCGAGGCCTGTCTCCCACCATCTCCATCGAGCAGAAGGCGGCGAGCAACAACCCGCGCTCCACGGTGGGCACCGTCACCGAGGTCCATGACTACCTGCGCGTGCTCTTCGCCTCCGTCGGCGTGCAGCACTGCCCCCAGTGCGGCCAGCGCGTGGGCAAGCAGAGCGCCCAGCAGATCGTCGACACGCTGATGGCCCAGCCCGCGGGCACCAAGGCCATGGTGCTGGCCCCCGTGGTGAGCAACCGCAAGGGCGAGCACAAGGACATCCTCACGGAAGCGCTCAAGCGCGGCTTCTCTCGCGCGCGCATCGACGGCAAGGTCAAGAGCCTGGAGGAGAAGATCGAGCTGGACAAGAAGTCCAAGCACGACATCGCGCTCATCATCGACCGGGTGGTCATCAAGCCCGATGGCAAGCAGCGGCTGACGGACTCGGTGGAGACAGCGCTGCGCGAGGGCAAGGGCCTGCTCATCATCACCGACGAGACGGGCAGCCCGGCGACGGATCGCGTCATGAGCGAGCTCAACGCCTGCCATGCGTGTGGACTGTCCTTCGGCGAGCTCACCCCCTCCTCGTTCTCCTTCAACAACCCGCTGGGCATGTGCTCGGACTGCAATGGCCTGGGCACCAAGGCGGAGATGGATCCGGAGCGCATCGTCCCGGACGGCTCGCGCACCATCCGCGAGGGCGCGGTGGAGCCGTGGGCCAGTGGCATGAACCGAGGCGAGGGCTGGACGGCGGACTTCGTGGAGAGCCTGGCCAACGCCTTCGGCATCGACCTGGACACGCCCTACGCGAAGCTGTCCACCAAGGCGAAGAAGATCCTCATGTATGGCGTGGACGGCAAGTCGTTCAACGTGAAGTGGGGCGACGGCGGCAACTACGAGATGGAGTGGGAGGGCCTGGTCAACAAGCTGATGCGCAGCTTCAAGACGACCACCTCCGAGGCCGCGCGCACGTACTACCAGAAGTTCTTCAGTGACAAGCCCTGCCCCACCTGTGACGGCGCGCGGCTCAAGCCGGAGAGCCGGGCCGTCAAGGTCCATGGGCGCTCCATCGTGGACCTGAGCCGGCAGACGATTGGCGACGCGCTCGGCTGGCTCAGGGGCCTGAAGCTCACGGAGACGGAGCGGAAGATCGCCACCGAGCTGCTCAAGGAGATCCGCAGCCGCCTGGGCTTCCTCGAGGACGTGGGCCTCAACTACCTGACCCTGGACCGCACCGCGTCCACGCTGTCCGGTGGCGAGAGCCAGCGCATCCGGCTCGCGTCGCAGATGGGCAGCGAGCTCACCGGCGTCATCTACATCCTCGACGAGCCGTCCATCGGCCTGCACCAGCGGGACAATGGCAAGCTGCTCGGCACGCTCAAGCGCCTGCGCGACCTGGGAAACTCCGTGGTCGTGGTGGAGCACGACGAGGAGACGATGGAGGAGGCGGACTACCTGGTGGACTTCGGTCCCGGCGCGGGAGAGCTGGGCGGCCAGGTGGTGGCCCAGGGCACGCCCGCCGAGGTGATGGAGGACGAGAACAGCGTCACCGGCGCCTACCTCTCCGGCCGCAAGGAGATCGAGGTCCCCGAGAAGCGCCGCCCCCTGGGCAAGGCCAAGGTGAGCATCCAGGGCGCCAAGGAGAACAACCTCAAGGACGTGACGGTGGACATCCCGCTGGGCGTCTTCGTGGCCGTCACGGGCGTGTCCGGCGCGGGCAAGTCCACGCTCATCAATGAAATCCTCTACCCCGCCGCGGCGCGCGCCCTGTACGAGAGCCGCGAGGTACCGGGCAAGCACAAGGCCATCACCGGGTTGGAGAACCTGGACAAGGTCATCGACATCGACCAGCGGCCCATCGGGCGCACGCCGCGCAGCAACCCGGCGACGTACACGAAGCTCTTCGACACCATCCGCGAGGTGTTCGCGATGACGCCCGAGGCGCGCGCCTTCGGCTACACCGCCGGCCGCTTCTCCTTCAACATCAAGGGCGGACGCTGCGAGGCGTGCGAGGGCGATGGCGTGAAGCTCGTGGAGATGCACTTCCTCGCGGACGTGTACGTGCCGTGCGAGGTGTGTGGCGGCAAGCGCTTCAACGAGGCCACGCTGCGCGTGCGCTACAAGGGCAAGAACATCGCGGAAGTGCTCGACATGAGCGTGCGCGAGGCGATGCAACTCTTCGCCGCGCACAAGGACATCATGCGCGTGCTCCAGACGCTGGAGGACGTGGGGCTCGGCTACATCCGGCTGGGGCAGAGCTCCCCCACGCTGTCGGGTGGCGAGGCCCAGCGCATCAAGCTGGCGAGGGAACTGGCGCGCGTGGCCACCGGCCGCACGCTCTACATCCTCGACGAGCCCACCACGGGTCTGCACTTCGAGGACATCCGCAAGCTGCTCCAGGTGCTCAACCGCCTGGTGCAGGCGGGCAACACCGTGCTCGTCATCGAGCACAACCTGGATGTCATCAAGAGCGCCGACTGGGTCATCGACATGGGCCCCGAGGGTGGCGCGGGCGGCGGCCAATTGCTCGCCGTCGGCACGCCCGAGGAAGTGGCCCAGGTGAAGGAGAGCTACACCGGGCGCTACCTCCACCAGGTGTTGACCAAGAAGCGTCGGCACCGCGTGGGCCAGCGCCTCAAGGAGTTGGCGTCTCCGGCCGCGTAGCTGGCGGCTTCGATTCCCGCCGCCTCCACACTCAGAAGCCCGGCAATCCCGAAGGGTTGCTGGGCTTTTTCCTTGCCCTCGTTTTCTTCATGTGACCCCAGTGTGCCCCTCTGGCGTCTCTAGCCCAGAGCGGCGCGCGGCTGGGGGCTGGGCCGATCCAGTTCCTGCACCGCGCTCTCCCGCGCCTCGGGAGACAGGTGCGCATACCTTAGCCCGGATATCCGCAATCGCTCGAAAGCCGACATCCGTTCGGGCGTCACGAAATCCGCTTTGCCGGCTCAGTTGCTCTGAAGCGCTGGGTCCAAATTCCGGGGCGTAGCGGGCGGGAGCAGAGCGGGAGATATCCGAGGCTCAGGGCAGCAGGGTAATGCGGCCCAGCGCGGGCGGAGACAGGGGGTTGTTGGCGCGCAGGTAGGCCTCCACCGCGTCGACGTCGATGGCCCCCGTGAGCGGCTCCTTCCCCTCGAGCAGCACCGTGTAACCATCTCCGCCGGAGGCCATGAAGTTGTTCACCGTGATCCGGTAGCTCCCCGTGGGATCCACGGTCACGCCATCCAGCTTGATGGAAGCGGGATCCACCTTGCTTCCCGCGGGCGCCGAGGCACTCCACGCGAAGGAGAAGCCCCGCGACGGCTGGAGGATGGAGGTGCCGCTCGGCTGGAACTGCGACTCCAGCAGCGTGTCGAGCTGCGCGCCGGTGAGCGTCAGCGTCACCAGGTTGTTGGCGAAGGGCTGGACGGAGAACACCTCCCCGAAGGTGATGTCACCGGCGTTGATGTCGGCGCGAACGCCTCCCGAGTTCTGCAAGGCGATGACAGCCCCGCCCATGGCCGGCTCCCGCGTGGCCGCGAGCATCGCGTCCGCGACGACGTTGCCCATCACCGACTCGCCCGAGACACCCGCCTGAATGGGCCGTACGGGGGCCTTCAGCTCGCTCGGGGTGTTGCCAATGACCTTGTCCCGCAGGGGCGCCGCCTTGGCGATGATGCCCTGCACATAGGCCTCCACCGGCGCGTCCGGCGTGTCCCGCGTGACGACGACATTGCGCGCGGTCGCGTCCACCACGTCGCCCGTGCGGGGATCCAGCGTCAGGTCGATGTCGGTGATGAGCCGCCCGTAGCTGGCCGCGCTGGTGACGCGCTTGCCGTTGATGACGCAGTTGTAGGCCTGGTGCGTATGGCCCGAGGCCACCACGTCCACCTCGGCATCGAGCCGCTCGGCGATGTCCTTGATGGGGCCGGAGATACCCGGGCACTCGTCATAGAGGCCCGTGGGCAGGCCGCCCTCGTGGATGACCACCACGATGGCCTTCACGCCCTGCGCCTGGAGCTCGGGGACCAGCGCGTTGACCGTGTCGGCCTCGTCCTGGAAGGAGAGCCCCTTCACGCCGGACGGAGCGACGATGAGCGGCGTGCCCTCGAGGGTCATGCCGATGAAGGCGACCTTCACGCCCTGGAACTCGCGGATGCCGTAGGCGGGAAAGAGCGTCTTCCGGGCGGCCAGGTCGGTGAACACGTTGGCCGAGAGGAACTTGAACTTCGCGCCGGGGAAGTTCGTGCCCGCCTGACACCCGTCCACCGGATGGCAGCCGCCCGACTGCATGCGCAGCAGCTCCGCGGAGCCATCGTCGAACTCGTGGTTGCCCACGGAGTTGAAGTCCAGGCCCATCAGGTTCATCGCCTCGATGGTGGGCTCGTCGTGGAAGATGCCGGAGATGAGCGGCGAGGCGCCAATCAGGTCTCCCGCGGACACCACCACGGTGTTGTCGGGGTTCTCCGCCCGCAGCGCCTGGAGGTGATGGGCGAGGAAGGCCGCGCCGCCGGCATTCACATCGGCCGTGCCACCATTCTCGGTGGGCACCTTGATGCGGCCATTGCTGCCCGAGGGCGCCTCCAGGTTGCCGTGAAAGTCATTGAAGGCCAGGACCTGGACATGGACGGGCGGGGACTCCGGGTCGGGCGTGGGCGCCGGAGGATCCTCGTGGCAGCCAGACTGGGCCAGGAGCAGGGAGCCAAGGGTCAGAGCACCGAACAGCGTGCGAGAAGGGGGATGGGTCATGGGCGCGGAGAGAATCACGGCCGGCCGAAGCCCGTCCACACGGGCGCGGCCTACGAGGTGGGCGGCGCTTCCAGAAGTTCGATGTAGCGCGCGGCGGACATCCTGACGGCGGCTTCACCCTCCCGCATCACCTCACGCCCGGTGAAGGCGCCGTAGATGCGCTCGAATCGCCAGGGGAGCAGTGTGTCGGCGATGCGCCGCACCGTGCGTGCGGGCAGCGGCATCATGTTGGGATAGCTCCACAGGAACGACACGCGGCGGGTATCGGCCGCGACTTGCTCGAAGCGCACGCCGCCCTCCCGCGGCACGAAGACGCCGTCCGGCACCAGCGAGTGGAAATGAGGAGTCACCTGCAAGGCGGAACCGAAGAACTGGATGAATGACACGGCAACAACCGGCCCACCCCGTAGGCCATGCCGCCGTGCCCTCCGTCGCTGCAGGGCTTGCCCCCGCGCGCAGGAAGAGGGTGAGGACGTCCGAGAGGAGCCCCACGTCCTTGAGCAGCACCCACCGCACCCGATGCGGCGTGGCCAGGTTGTCCTTCACCGCCTCGTACAGCACCGTCCCCTCCGGCTGCCTCCGCCGGTACGCCCACCCGCGCTCCTCCACCCGCTCCTCCCCTGCCACACCTTTCCAGGGCACACGCTCCTGTCCGCCTCCCACGGGGTTCTCGTGAGCCCTGGGAGACCGGGGAACTCAGGCCGCTTGCGTCCAAGCAGATTGCCCCTGTTGGGCCGCATGTGCCCCCAGCGTGACCCTCCGGCGGGGAATTGAACGGGACGAGACGGGACGGGACGGAGGAACGATCCACTGTGAGATCAAGGCGTTAGCCGGTAACAGCGCGACCTGCTTGGGGTCTTGCTTCCGCCTTGATGCGGGTTCGATTCCCGCCACTTCCCATAGAGGTTGCCCGCCGCCTCGCGGTGAGCCTGGGTCTGGGCATCGGCAAGCCTGCCACTGCGAGCCGTGCCGAGACTCAAAGGACCGAGCGCCCGCCGATCTCCGGGAAGCTCTCGTAGGCCCGTTTGAGCGCGTGCAGGTGGGCGGGGTTGTCCAGGTCGAGCGGTTCATCGGTGAGCCTGACCACCCACCCGCCTGTCGCGGTGCGCCGCGCCCGTGAGAGTAGCTCGGCGTCGCGGGCGGGGTCCGGAAAGCCGATGGCCCGTGCGGCGGCGTCTGACCAGTAGTTCAGCCACCCGAGGCGATGCGGAATCTCAGGCGAGCGCATGGCAACAGGAGACTTGATAACCGGCAGGCCGCGAGGAGGCGGCTTCAGGTCGTCTGGCCGATTCTTCGTCTGGCGTGTAATATCCACCCCCGCGCTGAACGGCGTCGCGTGACCCCAGAACGCGTGTGCTTCCTCCGCAACGGCCTCCAGTAAGGCTGCCGCAGCCGCGCTGCCGGCGGCGGACAGAGGTAGCGCCACATGGAATTCGAATTGAGCCCGACCGCCAGGAGAAATCCCCGCCGGCTTTCCCCATCCCGTCACGCTGACTCGGAAGTTGTCATCAGTGCTACGCAGCGGTGGCATTTCCCCACGACTGGACTCGCGGGCGACGAATGCGTCGCGATCCGGCAACGGAATAAGCGTCCCCTCGTCAGAAATCATCAACCCAATGCGCAAGCCGGGGTGTGCGCGTTCCATTGCATGAACAACAGCCAAAGTTCGGCCATCATCCCCCGCAAGCGCAGGCGCATAGACGATCATGCCGATCTGATTCTCTCGTGTAGCTGGCATTTCAGCACCAATCCATGACGACGATCAGGTTTTCGAGCGCCGGTTCGGCGTACTCCAGCGCCTTTTTGTGTGCGGCACTTCGCACGCCGACCCGAAAGTCAAATCCGCACGCCCTCGCAAGTTCACGCTCGAACAGAAAATCACGCACATGCTTTCTTACTACAATGTCTTGAAGTTCGAGCGGGTACGAGTCGTAGTTATCAGTCTTCACCTCCCAAAGAACGCCCGCGACAACTTGCAATGCGTCGAAAGCCTTGCCGTTGACCAGCGCGTTAGCCCCACGGTAGGCGTTGAACTTGATTCCGTCAGCGCACGTGTTGTGCAGCTTGTTCCCGCCCTTGGGCGGCACCCGTCGAGGCTTGCACTCCGGACGGCGCTCCCGCTCCGAGACTTCGGTTGGCCCCACGGGAGGGAAGTCCGGCCCTTTTGGCTCTGGCTTGGACCTTTTTTCCGGCGAGTCCTACGCCCATTGCCGCACCTGCGGAGGCGACGGCGCATCTGCCCGTGATGTCTCGAAACCGAACCCTTTCATGGTCCAGAGCGTGGTAGCACCTCTCCGCCAGCACGGGCCAGGGCCGTGAAGCCTCCTGCACGGCGCACCGGCCCCCGTCCGTCCAGGGCAGCGTCGCCGCTCGCTGGAGGTTGGCGAGCCTCGGGTCCCGGGCTGCTGGCTGTGTTGGGTTGGGCGGTGTCGTCGTACAGGCTGAGAGAAAGAGCAGAAGTGCGATGTACGCTCGGAGACGCATGGCCAGACCCTCAACCGATTCAAGACCTGAATGGTCCTGGCGGAGCAGTTCGGAGTATGACAGCGCGCCCCTACCGTCACGAACGCTCGTAAGGGGAGCGGCAGGAGGGCGAGGGTGCAGCAGCCGCAACTCGGACCTATGGATGGCTCCCAAGGCACTAGGAGCTGTCGGAGTACTGCCGAAAAACGACTCCTACATACCAACCATAGCGGTGTGTTTGAGTCGCACTACCCACCATGTAGTGGGTAGCCGAGGTGTTCCGACAGGCTCCTAGCGCTGATGCCCCCTGTCGTTGCAGCTCCAGCTCAGGAACCTGGCAGCGGGAGCGAGCTGCACGTTCAGGACGGCCACGGGAGCGGCGAGCCCCACAGCCCGGGATGTCTAGCGGCGGGAGGTGGGCAGCCCACGCCATGTTGCACGTATGTTGCGGGAGCGTGCGGAATGGGCCGGAACGGGGCGGGACAGGAGGGGCGGTGGCGGGATATCGACTCCCAAGCATTCCGGGCGGTTGCGAGGTAAGGGTGCGATTCTGCGAGGAGTTTCGCACCGCCCGGCGTGGGTTCGATTCCCGCCGCCTCCACACTCAGAAGCCCGGCAATCCCGAGGGGTTGCTGGGCTTTTCCTTGCCCTCTCCTCCGGACACGGGGTCATTCGTTCGACCCTGTCCAGAGGAGAAGCACGGCGAGCGCGCTCAGTACGGCGTCTGGGACACGGCGAGGCCGGGACTCGACTCCCAGGACGTGACGTAGTTGTCCGGGGTGCGCCGCCACCACTGGCCCCACATCACGCCCGAGGAGTTCCGGTACGACCACGCGGTGTTGGAGTTATTGGCCAGCCAGCTCTTGATGGACGCATCGTTGGCCGCGCCCGCCCACTTGCCCGCCCACCGCACGAAGATGCCCTTGAAGCCGGCGGTGTCACCACTGCCGCCGTTGGCGTCGTACTCGTCGTTGAGGATGTCGGCGACGTGCTGGCCCGTGAGGTTGCGGCGGGTCCAGTTCACCGCCAGCCCGCCCACGTCGCGGTAGCTGGTGTTGCCCGTGGCCTGGTAGAGCAGCGTCGACGCGCCCGCGAAGGTGCCCTGGTTGTAGGTGAAGGCCCACCAGACCTTGGTGCCGTTGGCCTGGATGTGATCCGCCACCTGGCCCGTCGTGGGGTTGACCAGCGTGGCGCGCAACCAGTTGTAGATCTGGTCCGCCTGCGCCCGGTAGCCGGTGTTCACCGTGTTGCGCGCGAGCAGCATCGCCGCGATGGTGGCCGGACCGTTCACGCACGCGTTCTTGGTCTGATTGTCCGTGCGCCACCACAGGCCGCCGCCCAGTTTGGTGTCCCAGGCCCGGTCCCAGACCTTGTTGAACTGCCATTGCGCCTGATCCAGGAACGGGCGGTGGCCGGTGATTTCGTAGCCACGCGTCAGGGCGATGACCGCCCACATGACGTCGTCGTTGTACTCATTCCACGACGCGAAGTCCGTGGTGCCGCTGACCACGTTGTTCAGCCCGTTGAGCAGGGAGAAGACGATGTCGCGGTGGGCCGGATTGCGCGTCCGGTCATAGGCGTCCTCGGCCGCCTCGATCTGCTCGCAGACCCGCCAGAAGTCGAACCGGGTCGGCACCTTGCGGTTCGTGTCGAGTACGTAGTAGCCGTTGCCGCCGTTCGCGACATAGAAGGCGTTGTTGTAGGAGTTGAACGCCAGGTCCTTCTCCGCCGGGGTGAGCGCGAGGGCACCCGGCGCGGACGCCACGACCACGGCAGCCACCAGGCCATTCAAGAACCGCGAGTTCATGTAGGCTTCCTCCTTGGAAGTCGGGACCTCCTAATCTGGAGGTAAAATCCCACTAAACCAATTTTCCCCGAAATGAAAGGAAAAGCGGCCCAAAAAGCCGGGAGGGTGCACACATGGAGCGAGTGAATCGACGAGGGCGGGTGCGGAGTGCGCTCGTGGGGGTCGGGGGGGCGCTCGTGCTCGCCTGTGGCGTGGAGGAGCCGGGCGGTCCCCTCGACGCACCGGGTCAGGTCACCCAGGCGGCCAACACCTGTGAGAAGCGGGCCCTGTCCGGAGGCGTCCGGACGATCCTCCACTTCAACAACCCGCTGGCGCCCCGCGTGGCCGCCGGGGACGGGACGCGGGATCTCACCCTCCGGCGGCTTCATCAACCCGCACTTCACCTATGAGCGGTGACGTAGCAGCTGGCCAGGATGAAGAGTGGCGGCTGCGACGTGGCAATCATCGGCAACCACGTCGAGCAGACGGAGTACGACCGGCTCAAGGCCGCGGGCATCCCCCTCAAGGCGCTGAAGATCTCCGGCACGGCTCGCGTGCACGACAAGCTCATCGCCATCTCCGCGAAGAAGGCGGGCACGACGAGCTGGGCGTACCGGGTCTACACCGGCTCGCACAACTTCAGCCCGGGCAGCCTCACCGGGGGTGACGACCTCTTCGTGCGCCTGGGCGAGGAGAGCGGCACGAGCCACCCGATGTACGACGCCGTGCTCGCGCACTTCAACGATGGGTGGAAGAGCCCCTACGCGGTGACGCTCACCGGCGCGAACTGAAGGCCGCGCGACGCGCGTCTGTTGTTGCCTCGGAGGCAACTCGCCTCGTGAAGACAGCCATGTCACTCCCGGGACGTAGGGTGTCCGTTCCGGGCCAGGGGTTTCCGGGCCGTGGTGGACGGACCTGTTCCCGGCAGACAAGGCATCACGATGATGGGTTCCAAGACACGCATGGGTTGGGCCGCGAGCATGCTCGTGGCCTGTTTCCTCTCGGGCTGTGAGCACGACACGCCCCCGCCTCCCGCCACGCCCGTGGAGTCCGGAGCGCCGGAGGCGCCCTTCGACGTGCAGAAGATCATGGAGCGGGTGCACTTCGCCTTCCGCGCCGAGGGCTCGGCCTGGCGGGGCGGCCATGACACCTACGCGGTGCGCGCGGACGCGCTCGGCCTGAGCGTCACGCCCTACCACTACCCGAAGTCCTCATCACCCGAGCACGCGGAGAGCGCGCGCGAAGCCCCTCCGGCCGCCGTGGAAGGCGCGCCGGTGCACCTGGGCGCGGCCCGCGTGAGCCGGGGCGGCGAGGTGCTGTCGGGGCTCGCGGGAAGCGGCCGGGTGGAAGACTCGGGCGAGCTGAGCATCCCACGTGGCGAGGTGGTGGAGCGGCTGCGCAACGGCGCGGACGGCGTGGAGCAGAGCTGGCACTTCGAGCGGCGGCCCGCGGGCACGGAGGCGCTCGAGGTCCGCGTTCCCGTGGAGGGCGGACACTTCCTCGGCGAGACGGACAGCGGCCTGCACTTCGCCGAGGGCGCCACGGGTGTGGGCGTGCGCTATGGCCATGGAACCTGGGTGGACGCGCGCGGCGAGCGCACGCCCGTGCCCGCGCGCTTCGAGGGCGACGCCATCGTGCTGCGCGTCCCGGCATCGGTGGTGGACGCCTCGGCCTATCCGGCGGTGTTGGATCCCATCGTCTCGCCGGAGTTCGGCATGGACGCGCCGGTGTCGGCGTACACGGACCACAGTCAGGACGCGCCCGTGGTCACTCACGATGGGACGAACTTCCTGGTCGTCTGGCAGGACTTCCGTCATGTCGGCTACACGGATCTCTATGGCGCCCGGGTGACGGGCAGCGGCACCCTGCTGGACCCCACGGGCCTGCGCATTTCCAGCGGAACCAACAGCGCGTACGCCCCCGCCGTGGCCCATGACGGCACGAACTTCCTGGTCGTCTGGTACGAATGGGCCAACAGGTACAACATCCACGCCACCCGGGTGAGCAGCACGGGCGTGGTGCTCGATCCGGGCGGCATCGTCATCTCCAACGCCCCCGGTGACAAGCACGCCCCCGCCGTGGCCCATGACGGCACGAACTTCCTGGTCGTCTGGCAGGACAAGCGCACGGGCACCCATGACATCTACGGCGCGCGGGTGGACAGCGCGGGCACGGTGCTCGATCCCAACGGCATCGCCATCTCCACCGCCGCCAACGAGCAGCTCGCGCCCTCCGTGGCCCACAACGGCACGAACTTCCTGGTCGTCTGGCAGGACGCGCGCAGCGGCGTCTTCGACATCTACGGCGCGCGGGTGAACGGCTCGGGCACGGTGCTCAACACCAATGGCTTCCTCATCTCCGTGGCCGTCAACGCACAGGAGCGCCCCTCGGTGGCCTACAACGGCTCGGACTTCGTGGTGGTTTGGGAGGACTCGCGCAACGGCAACGCCGACATCTATGGCGCTCGGGTGAGCGCCACGGGCGTGGTGCGCAACCCCAGCGGCATCGCCATCAGCACCCACGGCAACAATCAGCGCGCGCCGCGCGTGGCGCGCTTGGGCACGGACTGCCTCGTGGTGTGGCACGACACCCAGGCCTCCAAGATCTTCGGCGCCCGGCTGAGCAACACGGGCGCCGTGCTCAATCCGAGCGATCTGCTCATCGCCCCCATTTTCAGCTACTTCGAACACGTCTCGCTCGCCAGCGATGGGACGAACTTCCTGGTCGTCTGGGGAGGCGAGTCCAGCGCGGGCCGGAACTCGGACATCCACGCCACACGGGTGACGAGCGCGGGCGTCCCCCTGGACACCCCCGCCCTCGTCCTCTCCGTGGCGGGCAATGGGCAGTACACGCCCGTGGTGGCCCATGATGGGACGAACTTCCTGGTCGTCTGGCGGGACCACCGGCACACCGGCATGGACATCTACGCGGTGCGGGTGAGCGAGACGGGGACGGTGCTGGACTCGAGCGGTATCCGCCTCTCGTCCAGCAATACCTACCTGGCCTTCGATCCCGCCGTGGCCCACGATGGGACGAACTTCCTGGTCGTCTGGCAGCAGTACTTCGTCAACTCGTCCGTCGGTATTCGGGGCGTGCGGGTGAGCTCCACGGGAAGCGTGGTGGACACCACGCCCATTGTCCTCACCAACCAGCAAACGTACCTGGGACGTCCCGCGGTGGCCCATGACGGCACGAACTTCCTGGTCGTCTGGGAGGACAACCGCCATGCGGTAGGAAGCAACATCTACGGCACGCGGGTGAGCAGCGCGGGCACGGTGCTCGACACGAGCGGCATCGCCATCTCCACCTCGGCCACCTTCCAGGTGCATCCCAAGGTGGCCCACAACGGCACGAACTTCCTGGTCGTCTGGCAGGACAACCGCAATGCGGATAACGACATCTACGGGGCCCGGGTGAGCAGCACGGGCACGGTGCTCGACACGAGCGGCATCGCCATCTCCACCGCGACGGGCAACCAGGAGCACCCCGCCCTCACCCACAACGGGATGCACTTCATGGTGGTGTGGGAAGACTGGCGCGTGGGCCGGTCGGAGATCTACGGGGCCCGGGTGAGCAGCGCGGGCACGGTGGTCGACACGAGCGGCATCGCCATCGCCACCCTCGCGATGCCCACCCAGGATTACAAGTACGTCCCCACCGTGACGCATGACGGGGACAGCTTCCTGGTGGCCTGGGAGGACCACCGCACGGACCTGTACCTGGGCGACATCTACGGGGCTCGGGTGAGCGACACCGGCACGCTGCTGGACACCCAGAGCTTCGTCCTCGCGGCCGGGCCGCTCGGGGAGAGTACGCCCGCGCTGACCTCCATGGGCGGACAGAGCTCGCTGCTGGTCTACCGGGGCACCGACCTCTCGGCGACCACGAACAGCGAGCGCGTGAAGGCGCGGCTCGTCCAGACGCCCTGAGTCTCCGGGGGGGAACAGCGGGCGGCCTCGTCCCGCTGTCTCCCTCCGGTGGTCCCAAGCAGGACCCGCACACGCGCTCGGAGATTCTGCCTGGGTCCTTTCAGAGCCTGCGCCCCTGGATTCCCCGTCAACAGGGCCTCTGAGCCCGCCCGTCGCTCACGTCAAGCGACGCCGTTGTCAGAGTCACCCTACGGCTCGTCTGACACTCTTCGCGTCAGCACCGCCGTGGGCTCCTCGCTTCTCGCCGGGGTGGGGAGGTGCTCCACCCGGGTTTCCCGCTCCGTGCTCCGCGCCGGAATGTGGCCCGCCTTGCGCGCGAGGGCTTCCTGCACCAGACGGCCCAGCTCCCGCTGTCCGTGGGGAAAGGGCGCGAACGCTCCCGTCAGGGCACACAGTTGCTCGCGCAACCGCTGGCCCCGATCCGTGCGCTCCTCCACTTGCCACGTCAGCAGACCCATGATGACGGCATCCAGCGCGGGAGGTACTTCCGGGCGGTGCACCGAGGGCGGCACGAGGAAGGGCGGCGGGGTCGCTCGCACGGTGTTGGAGACATCCTCCTCCTGGAAGACACGCCGTCCCGTGAGCGCCTCGTGCAACGTGAGGCCCAGCGCGAAGAGATCCGCCCGCCCGTCGAAGGCGTGGCCCCGTGCCTGCTCCGGTGCCAGGTAGCCCAGCTTGCCGCGCACCCGGTCCGCCTGCGTGAGCCGGACGTGAATGGCCGCGCGCGCCACCCCGAAGTCCCCCAGCTTCACCTCGCCAATGCGTGACAGCAGGATGTTGGGCGGATTCACGTCCCGGTGCACCAGGTTCAGCGGAAGTCCCTCGTTCGAGGTGCGCCGGTGCACGTAGTCGAGCGCCTCGCCCAGCTCGGCCCCGAGGTAGGCCACCACCGCCGGCGGCAGCGACCCGTGGCTCTTGAGCAGCTCGCGCAGGGACACCCCTTCGATGTGCTCCATGGCCATGAAGTACGTGTCCCCGAACCGGCCCACGTCGAGCACCTGGACGATGTTGGGGTGGTTGAGCAGCGAGCCCAGCTCCGCCTCCCGGCGGAACAGCGTCACGAAGTCCTCGTCCTCGGCGTAGGCGGGGAGGATGCGCTTGATGGCCACCACCTTCTCGAAGCCGCCTTCTGGGCTGTACGTGGCGCGGAACACCTCCGCCATGCCTCCCACCCCCAGCCGCTCGTGCAGGAAGTACTTGCCCACCAGGTCCTTCTCCCGCACGGCGTGTAGCGCCTCTTCGGCCCGGTGCGTGAGGTAGCCGGCCACGAGCGCCGCCAGCCATCCGATGACGACGTAGTAGCTGGCCCGCAGAATCACCATCGCCGGCGAGAAGATCATCGGAATGGGCTCGGCCAGCCGGGGCCAGGCCAGCAGGAAGTAGAGCAGCACCGTCTGGGCGGCCACGAGGCCACCGGCGAAGAGGGCCAGACTGCGCTTGCCCCGCAGAGCCGCGAACACGATGGCCGCGGTCCAGAGCACGGCCATGGGGTTGCCCAGCGCCTGCTCGGGCGTCCCGAAGAGGGTGTCGCAGACGAAGAGGAACGCTCCGGTGGAGGTCTCCAGGCCGACGTTGACCCAGTAGATGGAGGGGTGGAACCAGCCTCGCCGCAACATCCGGGACAGCACCCCGTAGTAGACGGCGAGGACGGCACACAGGCCCGCGACGGCCAGGGCGCGGGGCCAGCCGATGAGGGAGACCAGCCCGAACGTGGAGACGATGAAGAGGCTGGACACCCGGCTGATGAACCGGGCCACGATGGCTTCGCGGGCGGCGGCGTCCGTCCGGAAGTGCTCGGCGAGCAACTTCGTGCCGAGCGGCGTCGCGCCACCTGTTGAGTCGGAGGGATGCATGGGGGCCACATTGTCTTGCAGCCGTGAGGGCAAGGCGAGTCCTGGCTCTCCTTTCGAGCAGGCCCCTCTACGTCCCAGGTTGTCCTCGATGAGATTCGAACCCGTGGACAAGCACACCTGCTGGGGGCTCCCCGTGCCGGGGCCTGCTTAGATCAGCCCCTCGGAAACCAGCATCGAGTCCAGCCCATCCAGCAACACCTGAAGGTGGGACAGCAGTTCCTGTCCGGGGCCGCCCACCGCGCGGATCACCGCCACCACCTGGGATTCCAGCTCGGGTGGCCGCTTGGGGCACAGATGCCGCACCTGTTCCAGGAGCCGCTTCTCGCCCGGGTGTGGAACGCGGTTCACCGCGAACAGGATGTCGAAGTAGCTCGCCAACACCGCCGTCACCCGGTGTTGCACGCTCACCGGGTCCGCTCGGTGCAGCGCGAGTTCAATCTGTTCCAGGTATGAGGACAGTTTCCGCCGCAGCACGGGGTGGTTCTTCGCCACGATGGCGTGGCACAGAGGCTCTGGGTAGGCGCTCCGGGCCCGCGCCTGGAGCCGCGCGAGCCACCCCGCCCGGTCGAAGAGCACGCGGGAGTTCCTCACCGTGTGCAAGAAGCTGGTGGTGTAGCCGAGCGACGCCTCGAAACGAACGAGGACACGATCTAGCTGGTCCTCGATCCACTCCGGGCTCCAGTAAGCGACATCCACGCCCTGACCGCGGGTGTCGATCCACTCGTCGCCGGTGCCGAAGAACAAATTATCGATCTCGGCACGAGTCGCCGTGGGCAAGATGAGCGAGCGCCGCGCCTCGACGGGAGGTGGAGGGTTCGCATAGACGATCAGGTCGAGATCCGAGCGCGGATCGGCGGCACCCGTCACCCAAGAGCCACCCAGCGCCACCGCTCGAACCTGCTCGAAGGTGGCGAAGCGTTCCGCCCACTCACGGGCCAGTGAAGGGACATCCGAATCTTGTTCAGTCATACAAGGCGCTCAGCGCAGGGTCCGGATAACACGGCAGGGGTTGCCCGCGGCGAAGACGTACGGGGGAATGTCCCGCACCACCACACTCCCGGCACCAATGGTGGCCCCCTCACCGATGGTGACGCCCGGGCAGATGATGGACCCACCGCCAATCCATACCTTGGCGCCGATGGTGACGGGCCGCCCCAGTTCGGGGCCCTTGATGCGCTCGTCCGGATCCAGCGGGTGCGTGGCCGCGTAGATGTGCACGCCAGGCCCCAGGAACACGTCATCTCCCAGCGTCACCGGATTGCAGTCGAGGATGACGCACTGAAAGTTCATGTACACGCGCGCGCCCAGCCGAATGTGCTCGCCGTAGTCACAGAAGAACGGCGGTTCGATCCACACTCCCGCGTCCACGGAGCCCAGGAGCTGAGAGAGTAAGCCCTCGCGCTGCTTCAGCTCGTCCTCGGTGGACTGGTTGTAGGCGCGCAGCAGCTTGCGCGCACGGGCTCGCCCCGCCACCAACTCCGGGTCCGCTGCGACGTACAGCTCGCCAGCGAGCATCTTTTCCCGCTCGGTCCGTGCCATGCCCTGAAAGGTGGGCACTCGCCGCTCGCTCATCTCGTCCATCCGCGGGGGCCCTCGGTTGCTTGATTGCACGCGTGCCACTCAGGGGCTGGGAGCAACGCCAATCACATCGCTCGCCTGCTGGGCAGGCGTATATCCCCAGCGGGCCCCCCTCAACGCCCCTCCTCGGCTTTCGCGCACCAGTCCTCCCCCTCCATCGGCTTCTCATCTGCCCGATGCGTGACGCGGGCGGCACCACGAGCAGTCCCACGCGCAAGCCCACGGTGTCGGCGACGAGCCCGACAACCGGGGCGACATGAGGAACCCGAGGCGCATCAGCCGGCTGACGACGGTGAGGCCGGTACCGGATCTCAGGCAGGGTGACGCGGTGCCCAGGAACGAGGCGTCTTCGCGCATGCGCTCCATGATGAGGCTCGCGCATCGAGGAAACCCGCTCGCCGCTGTAGAGTGCCGCCCTCTCTCCTCCGTGGAGCAGTCCTCGCATGCCGTCATTCCTCGCTGGCGCTCTCGCCGCCGCGGCCCTCGCCCTGGTACCCGCCGCTCCCTCCACCCCCGTGTCCCCACCGGTCGTCCTCGCCCGGGTGTCCTTCCAATCCCAAGCGGATCTCGATGCGCTCGCCGCGCGCCTGGATCTCACCGCCGCCGTGGATCGCGCGCGAGGCACCGTGGAGGCCGTGCTCTCGGCCGAGGAGTACTCGGCGCTGATGAAGGAGGGGCGGGCGGTTCAGGTGCTCGAGGAGCCCACGCGGCTGCTCAACACGCCGCGGGAGCGTTCGGCCGCGCAGCGCACCGGCATCGCCGGCTACGCGTGCTACCGCACCGTCGACGAGACGTACGCGGCCATGGAGAACCTGGCCAACACCTACCCCACGCTCGCCTCGTGGGAGGACATCGGCGACACCTGGGACAAGGTGACCGCGGGAGGCAATCCGGGCGATGACCTGCGCGTGCTGGTGGTGACCAATCGCACGCGGCTCAAGCCCAAGCCGCGCTTCTTCCTCATGGCCGCCATCCACGCGCGCGAATACGCCACGGCCGAGCTCGCGGCGCGCTTCGCCGAGCAGCTTGTCACCAGCTACGACACGGACCCCGAGGCACGCTGGCTGCTCGACCACCACCAATTGCACCTGGTGGTGCACTCCAACCCGGATGGCCGCCGCCTCGCGGAGACGGGCGCCTCCAAGCGCAAGAACACCAACACCACCCAGGGTTCCTGCACCCAGACCACCTGGGGCGTGGACCTCAACCGCAACAGCAGCTTCGACTGGAACCAGGGCGGCGCGAGCTCCAGTGCCTGCAGCGAAACCTTCATGGGCCGCTCGGCCGCCTCCGAGCCCGAGACGCAAGCGCTCGAGAACTACATCCTCTCGCTCTTTCCGGACCGGCGTGGCCCGGGCGCCACGGACGCGGCGCCCGCGGACACGTCGGGGCTGGTGTTGAGCCTGCACAGCTATGGCGGCTACGTGCTCTACCCCTGGGCGACGAGCTCCGCGCTGGCGCCCAACGCCACCCAGCTGCGCACCCTGGGCCGCAAGTTCAACTACTTCAACGACTACGAGGCCTGTCAGGTCTCCACCTGCCTCTACACGGCGTCGGGCTCCACGGACGCGTTCGCCTACGGTCGACTCGGCGTGGCCGCCTACACCTTCGAGATGGGCGATGCCTTCTTCCAGAGTTGCTCGAGCTTCGAGAGCGACATCGTCCCCGGCAACATGCCCGCGCTCTACTACGCCTTCAAGGCGGCGCGGCGACCGTACCAGACGCCCTCGGGCCCGGACTCGGTGCACCTCTTCCTGTCCGCGAGCACCGTCACCCAGGGCACGCCGGTGACGCTCACCGCCCAGGCCAATGACACGCGCTATGGCACCAACGGCGGCGTGGAGCCCGCGCAGTTCATCACCGCCGCACGCTACTCCATCAACCAGCCCTCGTGGCTCGCTGGCACGCCCCTCTACCCGATGAACCCGGCGGACGGGGCCTTCGACGCGTCGATGGAGACCGTGGTGGCCACGATTCCCACCACGGGCCTCACCCGGGGCCGCCACACCCTCTTCGTGGAGAGCCAGGACGCCACCGGCCAGTGGGGCGTGCCCACCGCCATCTTCCTCACCGTGCAGTAGCGCCCTCTTCCTTCACAGGTCGGGTTACACGGATTAATCACGAATTGATTGACACTGTTGCCACGGGTGTCGACAGTGGCGTGACCGGAACATCCGGTGCTGCACGTCAGCCAGACGGCGGACGTACCGCACACCTAACCATGAGGGCAGGAACGGTGGATCTCACAGAACGCAAGCCATGGCGAATCCGGGCCGCGTGCACCGGCATCGACATCCCGTACGCTCGACCCTCTCGCGCCGTGCGCCATCGAGGTCTGCGCGTTCTCCGCGCCGCGGTGCTGTCGGGCGTCTCCCTCGTGGGGCTACCGGGGCTCGCCGCCATCGCGCCCCACCTCGCCGACCGTACCGGCCCGATCGTTGGGCTGGCCGGAAAGTGTGTCGATGTCGCGGCCTCTGGCACCGCGAACGGCACCGCCGTCCAGCTCTACACCTGCGCCACCGGGGTGGCACAGACCTGGACGATCAGCGACACCGGCACGATCCGCAACCCCCACTCTGGCAAGTGTCTGGATGTCACCGGGCAGGGGACGGCGAACGGGAGCACGATCCAACTGTGGGACTGCAATGGGAGCGGCGCGCAGCAGTGGATCTACGACGCGTCGGCGCAGACGCTGCGCAATCCCCAGTCGGGACGCTGCCTGGACGTGACCGGCGAGAACTCCGCGGACCGGACCCGATTGCAGATCTGGGATTGCAACGGTCAATCCAATCAGAAGTGGCGACTGCCGGGCGATGATGGCGCCTGCACCCGCTCCGTCGCCGCTGGTGACAGCACCCTCGCGGTCACCTTCAACGGGGTGCGCTACAACGTCGCCGTCTACGTCCCGAGCGGCGTCGGCGCCACGACCCGACTGCCGCTCGTGCTCAACCTCCACGGGACGGGCAGCTCCGGCTCGGGACAGATCGCGTACAGCAACATCAAGTCCGCCGCGCAGACGAACAAGTTCGCGGTCGTGGCCCCCTCCGGAGCGATCGTCAGCGGCAGCGGGTTCGCGTGGAACGTTCCCGGCGTGACGTCGGGCCCGCGTGACGATGTCGCTTTCCTCGACCAGGTGATCACCACGATGGGTTCCACGCTCTGCGGAGAGCCCGGCCGGGTCTTCGCGATCGGCTATTCCGGCGGCGCGCGGATGGCGTCCGCGTTCTCCTGCGCGCGCCCGGACCGGTTGGCGGGACTCGCGGCCATCGCGGGTCTCCGCGCCGGACGTCCCGACCCGGCGAACATGAGCCAACCGGAGGCCGCGGCCTGTCGACCGGCCAGCACGGTGCCGGTGGTCGCCTTCCATGGACAGCAGGACTACACGAATCCGTACGATGGCGGCGGCAGTTCCGTGTGGCAGTACTCCGTGCCCGCGGCACAACAGCGCTGGGCGACGCTCAACGGGTGCGGCCCGACTCCGACGACCGTCTCCGTGTCATCGCACGTCAGCAAGCTCACGTACTCGGGCTGCCGTAACGGCGCCGATGTCTTGCTCTACCGGATCTCCAATGGCGGTCACACGTGGCCGGGGACCCCTCAGCCCTCGCCGGGGAACGGCACAACGACCCAGGAGATCGACGCCAACGCCCTGCTCTGGAGCTTCTTCGCCTCGCATTGACGCGCGAACGAACGCCCGAGGTGTCACCTCAGGCCATCCGCGCCAGGACGCTCGCCAATTCCTGTTCATCCGGCAGGTAGACGCTGCCGAAGTCCAGGATGTTGGGATTGCCATGCGTCATGGCATTGGCCGTGGGTCTGCGAAAGGAGCCGTGGTATTCCCGGGCCCCCGACTCCTCCATCAACCCGCCGATGTTGGAGGCGCGGATTCCGGCGCCGGGCATGATGATGATGCGGTCACCCGCGGCCTTCACCAGTTGTCCGAGGACCTTGCCCGCCTCGGGAGCGCCGCTGGCCTGACCCGAGGTGAGGATCCGCTCGCAACCCACCTCGATCAGATCCTCCAGCGCCTGGAACATGTCCGGCGTCGCATCGAAGGCCCGGTTGCAGGTCACGCCCATGGGCCCCGCCCATTCGACGAACCGCTTCATCCGCTCCTTGTCGATCCGGCCATCCCTCAACTGGGCGCCAATGGAAATGCCATCGCAGCCGAGTTCACGACAGATCCGGATGTCCTCCCGGAGAATGGCGAGTTCGTCCTCGTCGTAATAGTAGTTGCCGGCACGAGGTCTCAGGATGGAATACAGCTTGAGGGAGACCCGCTCCCGGGTCCGCTTGAGGGTTCCGTAGCTCGGCGTGGTGCCTCCCTCCGTCGGATTGTCGCACAGTTCGACGCGGTGGGCGCCGGCCCGCTCCGCGATGAGGCATGACTGGAGGTTGAACGCGCAGACTTCAAGGAGGGCTCTGGGCATGGGCTCATCGGAGTCTCCCACGGCCGGTCCCTCGGGCCCACTCCGTTAGTGGATCATCTCCGAGCGGAGAGTTGGATGCTGGAGATTGAGGAGGCCTCGGGGATTTTTCGGCCGTAGCGTGCGGGGTCATGAACCCTGCTCACCCCCCTTCGATCCGGGAGTTCCCGGTGGCGGATCGCGGCCACGGCCCGTATGGCATCACCGCGGGTCCCGACGGCGCCTTGTGGTGCACCCTGGTCCACGCGGGCCAGATCGCACGCCTGACCCTCGACGGTCACGTCACGCGCCATTCCCTCGAGTCCGCCTCTTGCGGACCGTCCGTCATCACCTCCGGTCCCGATGGGGCCCTCTGGTTCACCCAGGCCCAGGCCCATCGGATCGGCCGCATCACGACGGACGGACAGGTCACCTCCTTTCCCGTGCCCACGCCGGAAAGCGGACCCTTCGGCATGACTCCGGGCCCGGACGGGGCCCTCTGGTTCACGGAGATGAACGCGGATCGCATCGGCCGCATCACGATCCGAGGGGCCATCACCGAGTTCGCGCTCCCCACGAAGGGGGCCTTCGCCTCGATGATCGCCGCCGGCTCGGATGGCGCCTTGTGGTTCACCCTGAATCAGGCGAATGCCATCGGCCGGCTGACCGTCGAGGGGGCCTTCACCCTCCATCCCCTGCCCACCGCGAACGCGGCGCCCGTGGGCCTCACGGCGGGCACGGACGGTGCGCTCTGGTTCGTCGAGATAGGCGCGGGCCAGGTCGGACGGATCACCCCGGAGGGCCACATTCACGAGTTCCCCCTGCCGGACCGTGCCGCGCGGCCCCACGCCATCGTCGCGGATCCGGCGGGCGGATGCTGGTTCACCGAGTGGGGAGCCAACCGGCTGGGCCACATCACACCGGCCGGTCGAATCCACACGTACGAACTGCCGACGCCCGCCTCGGAGCCACACGGCATCACCGTGGGGCCGGATGGCGCGATCTGGTCCGCGCTGGAGGTGGGCGCAATCGTGCGCCTCTCCGCGTTGAGGTGACGCACGCGCCCGAAGGTCATGGGCGTGCGCCGAGATCCAACCCAGCCCGCGGGTGGCTGCTCAGCGCGGCTTCACACCTTCCACTTGAGGCAGCGCGACGCGCATGGTTTCGATGAAGCGCCGTAGCCTCGCTGGATAGAAGCGGGCCGGCGGATACACCAGGTACACCGGCAGGGGCGCCGCCCGCCACCGGGGCGCCAGATGCAGCAGCCGGCCCGTGGCCAGTTCCTCCGTCAGCACCCAGGATGAGGCGATGCCCGCCCCAACGCCCATCACAACGGCGCTGCGCAGCGCGTAGAGGTCGTCCGTGGATAGCCGTGGCTGGATGGAGAAACGCGCGGTCTCGCCCGTGTCGGCGTGGGTCAGCACCACCTCGTCGCGGTAGAAGGTGCGCAGTGCCAGCCAGGGCAGTCGCGCCAGTTCCGCCGGCTGCGTGGGCAGGGATGCGCCGCCCAGCACCTCGGGCGCGGCCACCACGATGCGTGGTATCTCGCCCAAGCGCAGGGCCACCACCGAGGGGTCACGCACTTCACCAACCTGGATGGCGCAGTCGATGCCTTCGGCGATGAAATCCGGGGTGCGGTCGTGCAGCAGCCATTCCACCCTCATCCGCGGAGAGCGCCGCAGATAGTCCGCCAGCGGGCCGATGAGCTGTTGCTGGCCCAAGGCGTGCGGCGCGACCACCCGCAGCAGGCCCGCGGGCTCGTCTCCCGCGCCGCGCATCTCGCTCTCGAAGGATTGCCAGCCAGCGATCAGCTCCTTGGCCCGCTCGTAGCAGCGGGCGCCGTCGTCGGTGAGCTTCATCGCATGGGTGGAGCGCTGCAACAGCCGCACCCCCAGCGAGCGCTCCAGTGCCTGCAACCGGCGGCTCACGGTGGGCTGGGTGCTGCCCAGTTGCTCCGCGGCGGCCGACAGACTGCCGGCCTCGACGATGCGCACGAAGGTCTCCATCAGCGCCAGACGGTCGGCGCCGGCCACGGCATCGGCTTTCATGCGCCAGGCGTATAGCCCTCATGCGACGGCGACGTCTACCGCTCCGCCCGCCTCTCGACGAAATTGCCTTCCATGACACCCCATCCAGAGACCTCCTCCCTGGCATCCATTCACTCGACGCATGAGGTTCGAGTCCACGGGCCCGGGCACACGTCGCACGCGACGCTCGTCCTGCTGCTGGCCACGGGCGCCGGCCTGGCGGTGGCCACGCTGTACTACAGCCAACCCATGCTGGGCGTGCTCGGCCCCGACCTCCACGCCAGCGACCGCGCCGTGGGCTGGATGCCCACGCTCACCCAACTGGGATACGCACTCGGCCTCCTACTGCTCGCGCCGCTGGGGGACCGCTACGACCGGCGCCGCATCATCCTGGCCAAGGCCGCGGTGCTGTGCGCCGCGCTGCTGCTGGCCAGTGCCGTGCCCTCGATTGGCCCGCTGCTGGCCGCGAGCCTGGCCGTGGGCGTGGCCGCCACGCTGGCGCAGGACCTCGTGCCCGCCGCCGCCACGCTCGCCCCGGCCGCGAATCGCGGCAAGGTGGTGGGGAGGGTGATGACCGGGCTGCTGCTGGGCATCCTGCTGTCTCGGGTGGTGAGCGGCTTCGTGGCCGAGCGCTTCGGCTGGCGCGTCATGTTCGTGGCGGCCTCCGCCAGCATCGCGCTGCTGGCCGCCGCGCTGTGGCGTGGCCTGCCTCGCTTCGCTCCGACCACGCGTCTGCCCTACGGCGCCCTGCTCGGCTCGCTCGCCACGCTGTGGCGGCACCACGGCGCGCTGCGTCGTGCGGCGCTGGCGCAGGGGCTGCTCTCGTTGGGCTTCAGCGCTTTCTGGTCGACGCTGGCGGTGATGCTGCACGGCGCGCCCTTCCACTTGGGCTCGGCGGCGGCGGGCGCCTTCGGCCTGGTCGGCGCGGTGGGCGCGCTGGCCGCACCGATGGCTGGCCGCATCGCCGACCGCCGCGGACCCGAGTGGGTCACCCGCCTGGGCGCGGGTCTGGCCGCCGTGTCGTTCGCCACCATGGCGCTGTCTTCCTGGATGCCGCCGAATGCCCGGCTGGCGCTCATCATGGTCAGCGCCATTGGCTTCGATCTGGGGATTCAGGCCTCGCTGATCGCACACCAGACCGTCGTTTACGGCATCGACCCTCCCGCGCGCAGCCGGCTCAACGCCGTGCTGATGGTGGGTGTGTTCATCGGCATGGCGACAGGTGCCGCGCTGGGCAGCCAGGCGCTGGCGGCCTGGGGCTGGACGGGTGTCACCACGATGGCCAGCGCCTCCGCGGCCGCGGCGCTGGCCGTGCGCCTGTTGCCCGGCGCGCGGCGCTGAGCCGCCGGAGGTGTCAATGCCAGACAGGTGCACCTCCAGGTTCGTCACCTGGAGATGCACGTCTCATTGAACGGCGTTCTGGCAAGTCCGGGTCAGCGCCTCACTTGGACAGGTCCAGTACCACTCGGCCCGAGATCTTCCCCGCGTGCATGCGCGTGAACACCTCGTTGACGTTCTCCAGCTTGTCGGCGGCCACCGTCGCCTTGACCTTGCCCTGCGCGGCGAAGGCCAGCGCCTCCTTCAAGTCCAAACGGGTACCGACAATCGAGCCACGCACGGTGATGCCATTGAGCACCATGCCGAAGATCGGCAACGGGAAGTCACCCGGGGGCAGGCCATTGAGCGACACCGTGCCTCCCCGGCGCACCATGCCCAGCGCCTGCTCGAAGGCCTTCGGCGACACCGCGGTGACCAGCACGCCGTGGGCGCCGCCAATCTCCTTCTTGAGGAAGGCCGCCGGATCCGTCTCACGGGCGTTGACGGTCACCGTGGCACCGAGCCGCGTGGCCAATTGCAGCTTGCTGTCGTCCACGTCCACCGCGGCCACGTTCAGGCCCATCGCCCTGGCGTACTGCACCGCCATGTGGCCGAGTCCGCCGATGCCGGAGATGACCACCCAGTCACCCGGCCGGGTATCGGTGACCTTCAAGCCCTTGTAGACGGTCACGCCCGCGCACAGCACGGGCGCGATCTCCACGAACCCAATCCCATCCGGCAGGTGTCCGACGTAATCGGCGTTGGCCAGCGCGTACTCGGCGAAGCCCCCGTTGACGGAGTAACCGGTGTTCTTCTGCTGCTCGCACAGGGTTTCCCATCCCCCCAGACAGTGCTCACAGTAGCCACAGGCTGAATACAGCCAGGGAACGCCCACACGGTCACCCTCCTTCACGTGGGTGACGCCCTCCCCCACCGCCGCCACGTGGCCCACGCCTTCGTGGCCGGGAATGAACGGCGGATTGGGCTTGACCGGCCAGTCTCCCTCGGCGGCATGCAGGTCGGTATGGCAGACACCACACGCCTCGATCTTGACCAGGACTTCCCCGCGCCCGGGACGAGGCACCTCCACCTCCTCGATCCGCAGCGGCTTGCCGAATTCACGCACGACTGCTGCCTTCATGGTCTTGTTCATGTCAGCATCCTTGCTTGTGTATGTGGATTTAGAAGAAGCCCATCGCCTTCGGCGAGTAGCTGACGAGCAGGTTCTTCGTCTGCTGGTAGTGGCTCAACATCATCCGGTGGTTCTCTCGGCCAATACCGGACTGTTTGTAGCCCCCGAAGGCCGCATGCGCCGGGTACAGGTGGTAGCAATTCGTCCAGACGCGGCCGGCCTGGATCTCGCGGCCGACGCGGTACGCGGTTGACGCATCACGGGTCCACACACCGGCGCCGAGGCCGTACAGCGTGTCGTTCGCGGTCTTCAGTGCATCGTCCAGGTCCTTGAAGGACGTGACGGAGACGACCGGTCCGAAGATCTCCTCCTGGAAAACCCGCATCCGGTTGGTGCCCTGGAAGATGGTCGGCGCGACGTAGTAGCCGTTGTCCAGGTCTCCGCCGTGGCGCAGCCGCTCGCCGCCGAGCAGCAGCTTCGCGCCCTCCTGCTTGCCGATGTCCACGTACGAGAGGATCTTCTCGAGCTGATCATTCGACGCCTGGGCGCCGATCATCGTGGAGGTGTCGAGCGGGTTGCCCGTCTTGATCTTCTTCGTGCGCTCGATCGCCCGGTCCAGGAACTCCGCGTAGATCTTCTCGCTGACGAGCGCGCGCGAGGGGCAGGTGCAGACCTCGCCCTGATTCAGGGCGAACATGGCGAAGCCCTCCATCGCCTTGTCCGCGAAGTCGTCGTTCTTCGCGAAGATGTCCTCGAAGAAGAGGTTGGGCGACTTGCCGCCGAGCTCGAGCGTCACCGGAATCAGGTTCTCGGACGCGTACTGCATGATGAGCCGTCCGGTGGTGGTCTCTCCGGTGAAGGCCACCTTCGCCACGCGCTTGTTCATGGCGAGCGGCTTGCCCGCCTCCACGCCAAAGCCGTTCACGATGTTCAACACGCCCGGCGGGAGCAGGTCGCCAATGAGCTCCGCGAGCATCAGGATCGACGCGGGCGTCTGCTCCGCCGGCTTGAGCACCACCGCGTTGCCCGCGGCGAGCGCCGGGGCGAGCTTCCATGCGGCCATGAGCAGCGGGAAGTTCCAGGGAATGATCTGCGCCACCACGCCCAGCGGCTCGTGAAAGTGGTACGCGACCGTGTCCGCATCCAGCTCGGACAGACTGCCTTCTTGTGAACGGATGCAGCCCGCGAAGTAGCGGAAGTGGTCCACCGTCAGGGGCAGGTCGGCGGCGAGCGTCTCGCGGATCGGCTTGCCGTTGTCCCACGTCTCCGCGATCGCGAGCTTCTCGAGGTTCTGCTCGATGCGGTCCGCGATCTTATTGAGGATGACCGCACGCTCGGCGGGCGGGGTCTTCCCCCAACCCGTCTTCGCGCGGTGCGCGGCGTCGAGCGCGGCCTCGATGTCGCTCGCATCCGAGCGGGGAATCTCACAGAACGCACGGCCGGTGACGGGCGTCACGTTCTCGAAGTACAGGCCCCGCTTTGGCGGCGTCCATTCACCTCCGATGTAGTTGGCGTAGCGGGACTTGAACTGGACCGGGGAACCCGACGAGTTGGGGGCTGCGTACACCTTGCTGGACATCCGCGCTCCAGGGGTAGGGGCCGCGGGATCGCGGCATGCGCCCAGACCCTCTTTGCAGCGTGCGTGCCCAGCCCTTTCCCTCTCACGAGGTGTCGCGAACTGGAGCGGAAGCGGTCACCGCGACGCGACGATTGCAGCGTTTCGCGACATGACGCGGGATGTCACGCGAAAGGGCGCCAGGCACGCGTGCAATCCCCCGACATCTTGTTCCAACATTCGGAATGTCGAGACGGGGGCGTGAGTAGCGAATCAGAGGAGGACACCGGGATGCTCAAACTGGTCGAGCCAGGACCCAGGCTCTGGGAGCGATTCGTCTCGGGATCCGTCGAAGCGGAGGAGCGAGCGCATGCCCTTCTCGGCCGATGGTCGCGCGCGGTCGCGCTGGGCGCGAAGGCGAATGGGCCCGCGCACTCCGAAGGCGTCACCGACGCGGAACTCCATTCCCGACGCGAACGCCTCACCCAGCAATGCGTTGACGCGGTCCAGCTCGTCTCGCGGCTCGCCACGGAGACGAGCGCCTCCGCGTTCCGCGCGGTCCTCACCGATGCCGAGGGCGTCGTGGTGATCGCCCGGGGCGGCGTCGGCGCGTCCCTTCATTCAGCGGACACGTCACGGCTGGTGGAGGGCGCGAACTGGGCCGAGAGCACGCGCGGCACGAACGCCATTGGCACCGCGATCGCGGAGGGCGAGCCGGTGGCGGTGGTCGGACGCGCGCACCTCGAGGAGCGCAACCATGGCCTCGTCTGCTACGCGGCACCCATCCGCGATCCGTTCGGCGACCTCGTCGCCATTCTGGACGTGAGCGGCGCCGTGACCCAGGCGAACCCGCTGCTCGAGGCGCTCGTGCTCGCGTCCGCGCACGCCGTCGAGCAATCGCTCCGGCTGCGAAGCTATGAGGAGATGCTCGTGGGGGGCCGCCGGAATCTGGAGGCCCAGCTCGACGGCTCCGCGTCGCTTCTGGTCGAGGCGCCCGGCGTCGTCAGACAGGTGAGTACGGACGCGGCGGCGAAGCTCGGCCAGTCCCCCTCTTCCGTGATGGGACGACCCGTCGAGGACGTCCTCCAGCTGTCGTGGACCGCGCTCGTGGAGGCGGCCCTGAGCGGCAAGCCGTGTCGCGTCTCCGGCTCGCGCCTTCACCCCGTGCCGCACTTCGACGCGCGCGGACGCCCACTCGCGCTCGCCGTCTTCGTCGAGCGCGACGTTCCCCGGGCGCGCTCGGCGGATCCACTGCCGAGCTCGTTCGATGTGCTCGTGGGTAGCGATCCGGTGCTCCAGGACACGAAGCAACGGGCGGCTCGGGTCGCACGGAGTCCGCTTCCGGTCCTGTTGCTCGCCGAGACAGGGACCGGCAAGGAATTGCTCGCACGCGCCATTCACGAGGCGAGCAACCACGCGTCCGGACCCTTCCTCGCGCTCAACTGCGGGGCGATGCCCGCGGGCATCCTCGAGGCCGAGCTGTTCGGCTACGCGCCCGGTGCATTCACTGGCGCCCTCGCCGCCGGAAGCAAGGGCAAGCTCGGCGCGGTCGATGGTGGAACGCTGTTCCTCGACGAAATCGGCGAGATGCCCGAGCCCCTGCAAGCGCTCCTGCTCCGGGTGCTCGATGATGGCCACTACTTCCGGCTCGGAGAAACGAGGCCCCGGGAGTCCCGCTTCCGGCTCATCAGCGCCACCTGCCGCGACCTGCCCGCGCTGGTGGAATCGGGGAAGTTCCGGAGAGATCTCTACTATCGCATCCGCGGCGCGGTGCTCTCCCTCCCCCCTCTCCGACGGAGAACGGACAAGACCGAACTCGCTCGCGCGCTCGTGGAGAAGATCGCCCGGGCACAAGGCGGCGCGGCGCTCCCGTTGGCCCCCGAGACCGTGCGGCTCATCGAGGCGCACACGTGGCCAGGAAACGTCCGTGAGATGAAGTCCGCCCTCGCTCACGCCCTCGCGCTCGGGGGTGAGGGTGAGCTGCTCGAGCCCGAACACCTGCCCGAGGATGTCGCGGAGGCCACCGGCCCGGCGGTCAAGAACGAGGGCGGCGGCAGGAAGGCCGCGGAGGCCCGCGCGCTGCGGGAAGCGATGGCCGCGGCGAACGGGAACCTCAGCGAGGCGGCGCGGCGCCTCGGCGTGGCGCGGAGCACCCTCTACCGGATGCTGGGCCGACGAGGCGGTGAATGAAGGGCTGAGGGGAATTCCCTCAGAAGAGGCGGACTCCCACGAAGAAGGCGGTAGCGAGACCGAAGCGGAACCATCGGCGCTCGTCGTCGGTGAACGCATGCGTGCCCCGGGTGAGGGTGAGCTCGGAGGCTCCCGTGGAGAAGCGCAAACGGGCCTCACCGCCGAGGAAGAAACGCGAGGAGGGAACGTAGTTGCCTCCCAGGCCCAGGCCGAAAACGGCACCCCGGCCACGGCCCTCGAATCGATAGGTGGGCGTGGTGACGGTGGTGCGCGGCTCCGTCACCCCCCCGAGCACGAAGCCAAACAGGTCGACCTTGTCGTAGTTCCGCCCGGACAGGGCGAAGTGATAGCCCAGGCGGCCCACGGCGGAGAGTTCCCAACGCGAGGTGTCTCGCTCGGAGAAGAGATTGGGCACCCAACAGGCGAGCGCGCACAGGTTGCCACTGAACTCTCCGCCAAGCGCGAGCGTGCCGGTGGCGACCCTCAACACGCCGATCTCCACGGTGGCTCCGGCCTCCAGGGAGAGCGGAAGGAGCGAGGCCGCCCCCTCGAGGCGCAGATCGACCTGGCCCGGGCGCAGGACGGGCGGCGTCCGCTCCTGGGCCTCGGCTCCGCCGAGAGCCACGCAGAGCGAAAGGAGGGTCCCTCTCCCAAGTGCCTGTCCAAGGCCATGCGCGCTCATCGGCTTCGCATCCAGGCATCCCACGGCAGGGGCTCGGCGATGTGCTCGACCAGGAAGTCGATGAAGGTGCGAACCTTGGGTGAGAGGTGGCGGCGGCTCGGGTAGACCGCGTACAGGGTGAGCGAGGGCACGGGATACTCCGGCAGCAAACGGAGGAGCCGACCCGTCCGCAGATCCTCGCCCACCTGGAAGGTGGGCTCCTGGATGATGCCCCGGCCCGCCAGCGCCGCCGCGCGCAACGAGTCTCCGTTGTTGGTGGAGAACGAGCCCTGGACGGAGACCCGGACGCGCCCGGTCGGGCCCTCGAACTCCCAACTGCCGCGTACCGCGTCGTAGGTGTAACACAGGCACTCGTGGTGACGGAGATCCTCCGGCGTCCGCGGAATCCCATGGCGCTCGAGGTACGCGGGCGCCGCGCAGACCGCCAGACGCATCACGGCCAGCGGCCGGGCCACCAGCGTCGTCTTCAACTCGTGGGTGATGCGCAAGGCCAGGTCATAGCCTTCCTCGACCATGTCCACCATGCGGTCCGCGAGCGACACGTCCAGCTTCACCTCCGGGTAGCGCGCCATGTAGTCCAGGAACAGCGGCGTGAGGTGCCGGATGCCAAAGGACACGGGCGCCGCCACGCGCAGCAGACCCCGGGGATTCTCCGCCGCGGAGGCAATGGCCAGCTCCGCCTCGTCCACATCGTTCAGGATCTGCGCGCATCGCTCGTAATAGCTCCGCCCGCTGTCGGTGAGGTACAGCCTGCGCGTCGTGCGGTGCAGCAGCCTCACACCCAACCGCGCCTCCAGATCGGCCACCTGCCGCGAGGCCGCCGTGGCCGAGATGCCCAATCGCTCCGCCGCTCGCGAGAAGCCCTCCAGCTCCACCACCTTCGCGAACACCCGCATGGCTTGAAAGACATCCATCCACTCATTCCCCCGTTTTTCGGGAGAATGATTTTAGCGAAAGCCCGTTTTTCCCGTCTACGGGGGGATGTATCGATTCAGCCGTCAGCCGCTGGCGACCGCCACCGGGCCAGCGCGCTTCCTCGAGGATTCGACCATGCAAGAAGCCCTGGGTCACCTGGACCGCATTTCCCATGAGCTGGAAGGACATGCGCTCTACCGCTGGATTGGCGCCTCCCATCTGAAGGACTCGCGGCGGCACTACGACTGTTTCGTGCCCTTGTTCGGCTTCGTGATGTCCTTTCCCTTCTACAACGAGCGCTACCTGGCCTACGGCGCGGAGGAGGCCGGACACGAGGAAGGCGCGCCGCTCAAGCACGCCATCAACGCCCACGTCCAGGAGGACCGGACGCACGCGCGGCTCTTCCTGGCGGACTTCCGCAAGCTGGGGCTCGACGAGCTGTGGGGCACCCGGCGCGCGAGCTCGCTGATGTGGGCGCTCTGGGTATCGCCCCTGCTCGACCCGGGACGCGCCGTGGAGAGCCAGCGCATCCAGGAGCTCGTGGGCGACGAGGCGGAGACACCCGCCTACCGCTATCTGCACCTGGAGCAACTCGAGAAGGATGGCAACCTGCTCTTCTCCGCCACGACCCGCAAGGCGGTGCAGGTGATGGAGCAGACGGGCATCACCCCGGTCTACTTCGGCATGCACCACCTGGAGCGGGAGTCGGGACACGTGGGGGGCTCGGAGAGCGAGCAGGTGACGTTCTCCGCCGAGCAGACCCAACGAGCCCTGAGGCTCGTCGAGCGCAAGCATGCGCTCTCCGTGAAGATGAACGACTTCATGCATCAGTTCGTCCAGAAGGCGGAGGAGGCTGGCGGACCGGGCCCCCTGCTGTCACGCGAACGGACCGAGCGTCTGAGGAGTGTGCGGGAGCAACTGGCCGCGTACCGGGCCGGCCACCTCCCCGCACCGGCATGGAGCCCACGGCCCGCGCATGTCACGGAGCAGGGCGAGCTGGTCGCCGCCTGGGAGCGTCACCACGCCGACTTCATGGGCCACCCCTTCGCCGAGCTGCTGCGGAACGCCCAAGGACCGGAAGCGGCCTTCGCGCTGCGCTGCGCGGCGCTGCTGTTCGCCCCCCGCATCAGCGCGCTGCATGCCTTCTACCTCCAGGACTGCCGGGTGGAGGAGCCCACCACGGGGCCCGGTGCCCAGACGGTGGACTTCCTGCGCCGGACGTTCTCCACCGAGGCCGAGCTGTTCTTCCACGACTGGGAGGTGCTGGGGATGGATGCCCGCATCCCCTGGAAGCCCGCGGAGCTGCTGGAGTTCTGGTTCTTCGACAAGGTGTATGGCCGGCCGGAGATGGAGGCCCTGCACGAGTTCCGGCGCGAGACGTTGCGCGTCCCGAACGATCCCCTCCTCAAGTACTGGGCCCTCCTGTCCATCCACTTCATGTCGCGCGCCTTCTTCGGCCACCTGCGCGCGCTCACGGAGCGCTTCGCGGCGAACAACCCGGTGAGCGAGCCCCTGGTCTACCTCGAGGGTACACACCACCTGCTCTACGGCCGGATGGCGTCGGACTGGAGGGCGCCGACGTGCCCCACCTCGCTCGCGCACCTGCCGGTGACGGAGGAGCAGCGGCGCGCGGTGTCGCGGATGATGGAGGCGTTCGCCACATATGGCCGCCGGCAGTTCGACAACCTGGCGCGAGCGCTGACCACCGACCGGGAGCGCTTCTCCTTCCTGCGAGAGTCCCAGGACGCCTCCACGTTCGTGTGAGAAGAAAGGAGGCCGCTATGTTGAAGACTCGAATCACCCAGCAGTACGGACTGGACGTCCCCATCATCAGCGCCGGCATGGCCTTCGTGGCGGGACCTTCGCTCGCCGCCTCGGTGAGCAACGCCGGCGGCATGGGCGTGCTCGGCGGGGCGATGCTGCCCCCTCCGGCCCTTCGTTCCCTGGTGCGAGCGACCCGGGAACTGACGGCGCGGCCCTTCGGCGTGGATCTGCTGGGGGACTTCGTGGAGGACGCCCACATCGAGGTGCTCGCCGAGGAGCGGGTGGCGGTGGTGGTGTTCTTCTGGTCCCCACCGAAGCGCGCGCACCTGGAGCGGCTGCGAGGCGCGGGCGCGCGGGTGTGGATCCAGGTGGGCTCGGTGGCGGAGGCGCGGGAGGCGGCGGCACTGGGCGCGGAGGCGATCATCGCGCAAGGCGCGGAGGCCGGCGGACACAACCGCGCGGAGGCGAGCACCTTCGCGCTGCTGCCCGCGGTGAGGGCGGCGGTGGCTCCGATCCCGGTGATCGCCGCCGGGGGAATCGTGGATGGGCGGAGTCTGGCGGCGGCGCTGGCGCTCGGGGCGGAGGCGGTGTGGTGCGGCACCCGTTTCCTGGCCAGCGTGGAGGCCCAGGCCCATGACGAGTACAAGCGCCGCGTGCTGAGCGCGAGCGTGGGGGACACGGTGCGCACGAAGCTGTTCGGCCCCGAGTGGCCCGGCCAGTCCATGCGCGTGCTGCGCAACCGGGTGGTTCGCGAGTGGTCCGGGCGCGAGGCCGAGGCCGAGGCGCCGCGGGAGCCCGAGCCCATTGGCCACACCGTGATGGGCGGCCAGCGGGTGCCCCTGCCCAAGTTCTCCGCGCTCCTGCCCACGACCCAGACCGAGGGGGACTTCGAGGAGATGGGCCTGACCATGGGCGAGTCGTGCGGCAACGTGCGCGAGCTGCTCCCGGCCGCCACCCTCGTCGCGTCGATGGCGGAGGAAGCCCGCGCGGTGCTCACCGCGCTCGCCCGTCCCACGGACTGAGCGGGCGGAAGGACACACCCCGGCGGGTCCTGTGAAGGCCCGAGGCCTCTGGTAGAAGCGGCCGCCATGACGACCGACGTCCTGATGCTGTCCTACTCCGGCTGCGACACCTGCAAGAAGGCCTCGCGGTGGCTCGAGCAACACGGAATCACCCCCCGCGTGCGCCCCATCGTCGAGGAGCCGCCCACCCCCGCCGAGCTCGCGAAGTGGGTGCCCCAAAGTGGGCTGTCCGTGCGCAAGTGGCTCAACACCAGTGGACAGAGCTACCGCGCGCTCGGCAAGGCCACGGTGGACGCCGCGAGCGACGCGACGCTCGTCGAGTGGCTCGCGGCCGATGGCAAGCTCGTCAAACGGCCCGTGCTCGTGCGGGGCTCGCGCGTGCTCGTCGGCTTCAAGCCCGAGGCCTACGCCGAGCTCTTCCCAGACACGTGACCCAGGGGTCTCTCCCGCCCCCTCACCATGCCCGCGACGACCGTTGGGGCGGGACAATCTGGCGTGCTCCCTGGACATCAGGGAATGGGGGGCGCGAGCGCGGGAGCGAGCAAGGCCTGTTTCTCGGTGTGGACCGTGGTCCAGTCCTCCAGGAGCAGGCCGCCGGTGTCCCAGGAGTTGGGGTTGAGGGACCAGAAGGCGAAGCCCACGCGATGCTCCGCGAGGTAGCGCGTGAGGGTCTGGAGCCACTGCCGATCCGACTCCGTCTGGAGCTTCGAGCCCAGCTCACCGACCCAGACCGGTGCACGGTTCTCCTTCACGAGGAAGCCCCACGCGGAATCCCAGACACCGGGCAGGTTCGCCGGGTAGCCGGTGCGCGCCTTGTCCTTGAACCATGCCTCCGCGGAGACGCTCTCCGGATAGTCATGCGCCGAGTACACCAGCCGCCCGGGCACATCGAGCCGCACCGGGAAGTCCCGCGCGCCTCGCAGGTTGCCACCCCACCAGTAGTAGTTGCCGCCGTGCAGGCCAATGCCTTCCACGATGATGAGCAGGTCCGGGTTCTCCGCGAGGATGGCATTGCCCGCCCGCTCGGCGGCGAGCCGCCAATCCGTATCGAGATTGCCATCCCCCCACGTGGCCCGGCCGTGAGGCTCGTTGTGCAGGTCCACGCCCACCACCGTGGGCTCGCCCTTGTAGCGGCGCACGAGCCGCTTCCAGTCCTCGATCCATGCCGCCTCTTCCTGGACGCGGTCGCTCTGGTACCAGAGCTCCGTCTGGCTGGAGATGTCCGGGCGATGCCGGTCGAGCACGATCCGCAGTCCCCGCTCCTTCGCCGCCGCGACGATGCGATCCAGGACCTGGAGCGACGAGAGCCCGCTCAGCTCCGGGTTGAGCGTGGCGCTCACATTCGAGGGCTCGGGGTACACGCCCTCGCGCAGCACGTCGTTGCTGTAGGGCAGGCGCAGCATGTTGAAGCCGAGTGACTTCACCTGATCCAACAGGCGCCCCAAGGGCCTGCGGTCCAGGCCATAGGGCACGCGCGAAGGGCCCTCGAAACCAAACCAGTTGAGGCCCGTGAGCCGCACCTCGCGGCCATCCGAGGTGTAGAGACGCGCGCCCTCGGTGTGCAGATAGCCTCCGGAGTCCATGGGCTCCTCCACCGCGAGCACCGGCGGGGCCTCTGGGGGACGCTCGCCACACGCGGCGGCCAGCAGCACCAATCCCAGGCACATCCCGACAACCCTCATGCACAACCCCCCGTGGTGGGGCGCTCCGAGCGCCGGGCGGTTCAATAGCTACCCTCCCCCCCGCACCGCACTCGCGCCCCGGGGATACCTTGCACCAGCGAACAGCCAAGAGGGACCGCGAGGCAGGTTCACCCGCGTCCATCGACGTTCATTCCGGAAGAACGGGTGAAAACCAAGCTATCCGCCAACAAGGAATTCGAGGTCAGGCGGCGTTCGCCTCGGGGTACCAGGTGGCCCGCTCCGACAGGTTCTGGGGCTCCTCCGACCAGAAACGCAACCACTCGGACCGCAGCGCGCGGGCATCCCGCCGGCCCAGGTCGATGAGCCGGTCCGCGAAGCCGCCATCGAAGAGCAGATAGGACGCCAGAACCGCCGAGCGCGTGCCCTCCTGATCCACCATCCGGAGGATCGTCTTGTGCGCCAGGCCCTGGCCCTTGCTCCGGAAGCCCGGAGTGCGGACGTATTCGGCCGCCAGCACGCCCAGATCCTGGGAGGGCCGCACGAGCAATTCCCTCACGTAGCGCAGCGGCTGGGAGCGGTGCCCGCCCAACGCCGCGCCGAGCGTGCGCGCGAAGTCCTTGCCGTACGCCGCCGTGCCCGCCTCGATCAAGGTGTTGAGCCGCCGCAACCGGCCCAGATCCTGATCCGTGCGATCCATCATCAACGTGGCGAGCATCTTTCCCGCGAGCAGGGGCGCGGCCGCGAAGGCCTGGGACGGCGACACGGCGGGCGGGGACGACGGACGGGCGTCATGCCGCAGCGACACGACGATCACCCGCTGGGCGCCCAGCCGCAACGCGGGACTGAGCGGGACGTTGAGCCGCAGCCCTCCATCCACGTGCAGCTCGCCACGCAGCCGCACCGCCGGAAAGACGACGGGAATGGCGGCCGAGGCCAGCGCATGGGTGGGACCGACGCGGGTCGCCTCGGCCTGGTAGAAAGGATCATCCCCCCAGGAGGGCACGCCTCCGCCGTGCCGCTGGACGAACACCGTGGCCCGTCCGCTGCTCACGTGGGTGGTGCTCACCGCGAGCGCTTCGACATGGCCCTTGCGCACGTTGCGGCCGATGCCCGGCCACGGGATGCCCCGGCCCACGATCGCCCGCAGGCCCCGCGGATCCACCAACCCGCCGTATTGAATGTCCCGGGGATGGGGCGCGGGCTTGCCGAACGCCTCGCGCAGCACGCGCAGGAAATCGCCCATTCCCACGCGCAGCACCTCCTCCACCTTCATCCCCGTCCAGTGCGCGCGGATCCCCGCGCCCTGCAGTTCCGGCCGATCATTCGTCGCCGCGAGGTAGCAGGCGTGGAGCGCGCCCACCGACGTGCCCACGAAGATGTCCAGGGGCAGCGTCCGGCCCAACTCCGGTTCGAGCTCATCCCGCAGGTACGACAACACGCCCGCCTCGTACGCCCCACGAGCGCCACCACCACCCAGCACCAGGGCCGTCTTCTGGCCGGTTCGCATGGTCACGTCCTCTCCTCGCCCCAAGTCTAGAAGGAGGGATGCGTCGACGGCGAGCGGTGAGCCCCAGGACACGATGCGTCAGGGGACGAGCGCCCGGAAGAATCCGGGGAGCATCTGGGCGGGAGACTGGTTACCTTCACTCATGCGCCGGAGCCCTCCTCACCCGCCCGTCGCACCCGGAGTGGAACCATGTGGAAACAACTGGGACTGGTTCTGGCGGTGGCCCTGGTGGGACTCGGACCCGGGTCCGCCGAGGCGCGTTTTGGCAAACGCTCCAACCCGCCTCCGTCGAATTCCGGCGGCTCGCCTGGACGGCCCTCGCCCTCGCCCTCGCCCGGGCATGACGCGAGCAGCCCCCGCCCCCGTCCTCGTCCATCCGGTGGTTATTACTCCGGGTACTTCTCTCCCTACGGCTATTACGGAGATCCCTGGAACCGGTACGCCTACTTCGATCCGGCGTGGGCCTGGCCCTTCATGGGCCCGTACGTGCCGAGCTATGGCCGCTACTACGTCTCCGCGCCAGACTGGCGCCGCTCGCGAACCGTGGTGGGTGTCGAGGACGCCGCCGTGAAGCCCATCACGACGGACTTCTTCGCGGATGGAGGGGCCGTGTCGGAGGGCTACTCGGTGGGCCTCGGCATGCAGACGGACGGAGAGCGCTTCGGCTTCGGCCTCAAGCTCAACCTGTTCAACCTGGCCACGGATGATGGCTCGCCCGGCCGGGACTCCATCTCGCTCATCTCGGTCGCGCCGAGCATCCTCCTGGTGAATCGGGAGCGGGTGACGTGGCGGGTGTCCGGTGGCCTGGATGCCGCCTTCGCCCCGGATGTCACCATGGTGGGACCTGGCCTGGGCACGAGTGCCCGGTTGGGGCTCGTGGGACCGCTCAAGCTGGAGGCCAGTGCCCACCTGACGCCCCTGCCCTACGTCCAGCTCAACGGGGACGCCGGGCTCGCCGTGGATCTGGGGCTCGTGCGGCTGCGGGGTGGATACCGTGCCACCTACCTGAACGATCAGGGCGCGGTGGATGGCAACGTCCACCGCGACTTCTTCCGGGGCCCCTACGCCGGCTTCTCGTTGGTGCTCTGAGGAGCGGCGGTTGTGTCGGGGGCCACCGCTGGGGTAGGCACGACGGATGGCCCGTCCACCCAGTGCCACCGCCCCCCAGCGCTTCCCGCCGCAAATCCCCTACATCATCGGCAACGAGGCGTGTGAGCGCTTCAGCTTCTACGGGATGCGGAACATCCTCACGGTGTTCCTCATCGACTACCTGCTGCGCAACGCCGTGCCGGACGAAGGCGCCCGCTCGGCCCAGGCCAAGAGCCTGATGCACCTGTTCATGGCGGGCGTGTACTTCTGCCCGCTGCTGGGCGGCTATCTCGCGGACCGCTGGCTCGGCAAGTACAAGGTCATCTTCTGGCTGAGCCTGGTGTACTGCCTGGGCCACGCGTTCCTGGCCATCTTCGAGAACAACGCCACGGGCTTCTACACGGGCCTGGTGCTCATCTCCCTGGGCAGCGGCGGCATCAAACCGTGCGTGAGCGCCATGGTGGGCGACCAGTTCACCGAGGACAACAAGCACCTGGTGAAGAAGGTCTTCGCCATCTTCTACTGGACCATCAACTTCGGTTCCTTCTTCGCCTCGCTGCTCATCCCGCTGACGCTCAAGCACCTGGGGCCCGCGGTGGCGTTCGGCATTCCCGGCGTGCTGATGTTCCTGGCCACGGTCATCTTCTGGGCCGGTCGCAAGCACTACGTGGTGGTGCCGCCCACCGGGCCCAACCCCCACTCCTTCCTCAAGGTCGTCTTCTCCGCCCTCCGCGCGCCGAAGCGGCGGGGCACCCACTGGCTCGATGGCGCCACGCGCGAGCATCCCGCCGAGGCCGTGGAGGGCGCCAAGGCCGTGCTGCGCGTGAGCGGCCTGCTACTGCCCACCATCCCCTTCTTCTGGATGCTCTTCGATCAGAAGGCCTCCACGTGGGTCATCCAGGCGCGCGCCATGGATCCCCAGGTGGGCCCCTTCACCTTCCAGCCCAGCCAGATGCAGTTCATCAACCCGGCGCTGGTGATGATCCTCATCCCCCTGCTCGTGGGACTCGTGTACCCCGCCTTCCAGCGCGCGGGCTGGGAGCTCACCCCGCTGCGCCGCATGCCGCTCGGGCTCGCGGTGGGAGCCGTCTCCTACGCCATCGCGGGCTACTTCCAGGTGGTGCTGGAGCGGGGCACGGTCCTCAACATCGCCTGGCAGCTCCTACCCTACGTGGTGCTCACGCTGGCGGAAATCCTCGTGTCCACCACGGGGCTGGAGTTCGCCTACACCCAGGCGCCCCGGGAGATGAAGGGCATCGTCCAGAGCCTCTGGCTGCTCACCTCCACGCTCGCCAACGTGGCGGTGGCCATCGCCGCCGCGCTCAATGTCTTCACCGGCTCCGGGCAGTTCTTCTTCTATGGAGGGCTGGCGCTGCTGGCCGCCGTGGGCATGGGCCTCATGGCGCGCCGCTACCAGGTGCACGACTACTACCAGGTGGACGCGGCCAGCGTCGTGCCCGACCGCGCCCAGCCCCCGCCCGCCCGGGAGAGCCAGGCGCTGTAAACACGAACGCCGGAGCACGGGGAGTGCTCCGGCGTCCAGGGCCCGGAAGGGGCCGTCACGTCCCGAGAAGAGGCGGGCTCAGGCCGCCTGGATGTTCGAGGTCGAGTCCCCCGTGGGCGTCGTGGGTTCCACGGGCTTCACCTCGTCCGCGCCGTGCATCATCCGCTTGAGCACGGGCGCCACGGCCAGCAGCACCGCGCCGGCCACCGCCGTGGCCAGGGTGATGGCGAGGAAGAGGTCGAACTCGCCCAGCTTCTCCGCGTAGCCGCCGATGAGGCCCGCCAGGTAGTTGGCCACCGCGTTGGCGATGAACCACACGCCCATGAGCGCCGAGGCGAAGCGCGCGGGCGCCAACTTCGTCACCATGGAGAGGCCCACCGGCGACAGGCACAGCTCGCCCGCCGTGTGGAAGAAGTAGGCCGCCACCACCCACAGCATCGCCGCCTTGCCCTCGGTCGCGCTCTGCTTGGAGGCGCCGAGCATGAAGACGAAGCCGAAGGACACCAGCAACAGGCCCATGGCCATCTTCGCGGGAATGGAGGGATCCCGGCCGCGCCGGCCCAGGTTCGTCCACATCTCCGCGAACAGCGGACCCAGCCCGATGATGAAGATGGGGTTGATGGCCTGGAACCAGGTGGTGGGCACCTGCCAGCCGAACAGGCCGCGGTCCACCTTGGCGTCCGTGTAGAGGTTCATCAAGCCACCGGCCTGCTCGAAGGCCGTCCAGAAGAAGACGACGAAGAGCGCGAGCACGAGGATGACCACGATGCGATCCACCTCGGCGCGGGTGAGGGGCGCCGCGGGGACCGCGGGCTTGTTCTCCTGACGCACCACCTTGGAGGGGCTCTTGCCCACGTCACCCAGCAGGCGGTTGCCCAGGAGCAGGAAGACGAGGACGCCCAGGCCCATGCCCACGCCCGCGGAGCCGAAGCCCCAGGGCCAGCCGTACTTCTCGCCCAACGTGCCGCACACCGCCGAGGCCAGGAACGCGCCCACGTTGATGCCGATGTAGAAGATGGTGAAGGCGCCATCCCGGCGCGAGTCACCGGGCGCGTACAGGCCACCCACCATGGTGGAGATGTTGGGCTTGAAGAAGCCGTTGCCCACCACCAGCAGGCCCAGGCCTCCGTAGAAGAGCGCCTCGTTGTTGCCGGGCATCGCCAGGACGAACTGGCCGAGCATCATCAGGATGCCGCCGAGCGTCACCGACAGCCGCTGCCCCAGGTAGCGATCCGCGAGGAAACCACCGATCACCGGCGTGGCGTACACGAGGCCCGTGTAGAGACCGAAGATCTGCAGCGCCTTGGCCTGGCTCCAGCCGAAGCCGCCATCCTTGGTGGCGCCCACCATGTAGAGCACCAGCAGGGCGCGCATGCCGTAATAGCTCATGCGCTCCCACATCTCGGTGGTGAACAGCAGGTAGAGGCCCTTGGGGTGACCTCGGCCAGTGGAAGTGGCCGGACTTTGTGCCATGCGCGGGTGTCCTCGCGGGTGGGGAGAAGGGGGAAAAAGGCCCCTGCTTCTATCAGAAGCGGCCCCACCTGTCAGACCGCCCCCCCTTGGCAGGCCGCCCCCCGCGGGCGACTAGGTGTTCCAGTGGTGCTGACGCACGCGGCCGTCGGACAACAGCGGCGGCAGGAGCCGGTCCGGATCCGCCTCCAGGGGCAGCCGCACCTCCACGCGCGTGCCCTTGCCGTACTCGCTGAAGATGCGGATGCGGCCGCCCTGCTGCAGGACGATGCGCTGGCAGAGCGCCAGGCCCAGGCCCGTGCCCTCCCCCGCCTCCCGGGTGGAGAAGAAGGGTTGGAAGAGCCGCTCCATGTGCTCGGGCTTGATGCCGGGCCCGTTGTCGATGATGGACACCACGGCGTCGGTGCCGTCCTTCGCCGTGCGCACCTTCACCTGACCCGTGGGGCCCACGGCCCGCACCGCGTTGTCCAGCAGGTTCACCCACACCTGGTTGAGCGAGCCCGGATCGCTCCACACCGGCTCGGCGCACTGGTAGTCGCGCTCCACCTTCATGTCCGGAGGCAGGCGCCAGGAGAGCGCCTGGACGCTCGCGTCGAGCGAGGCGCCCAGGTCCACCGCCATGGCCTTGGTGCCCGTGCGCACGAAGGCCAGCAGGCCCTCGGCGAGCTGGCGGATGCGCTGGCCGCACTCCTCGATGAGCTCCAGCATGGCCAGCGACATGCCGGGGTCCGGGGACGTGCTGGTGAGGCTCTCGCGCAGGGGGAGCAGCGCGTTCATCAGGCCGTTGAGGGGGTTGCGCACCTCATGGGCGAAGCCCGAGGTGAGCAGTCCCGTGGCCGCCAGGCGCTCGTTCTCCGCCGCGCGCACCGCCGCGTCGCGCAGGCGCAGCTGGGCCTCGATGCGCGCGAGCATTTCCCGGGGGCTGAAGGGCTTGGCGATGTAGTCGTTGGCGCCCATGGTCAGGCCTTCCACCTTGGCGTCCACCTCCTGGCGCGCGGTGAGCATGATGATGGGCATGTCCACCGTCTGCGGCGAGGCGCGCAGCGCGGCGAGCATCTGCAGGCCCGACATCACCGGCATCATCACGTCCGAGACGACGAGATCCGGACGCTCCTTCTGGGCCAGGCTCAGCCCCTCCTCGCCGTTGCTCGCCTCGAGCAGCCGGTAGTAGGGCTTGAGCACGTCGCGCAGGAAGCCGCGGATCTCCGGCTCGTCCTCCACCAGGAGCACGCGCTTGGCGTCCGGACCGGCCTCCCCCAGGGGAATCGAGGGCAGGGCCTCCAGTGCCGCCACGGCGACCACGGGCGGCTCGGACTCCAGCATCGCCGCCGCGTCCAAGGAGCGGCCCAGGGGCCGCAGCACCACGGGCCCGGTGGGCGGCTCGGGGACTTCCTCGCGCACCGGGGACGGGCCCTTCTTGAGCCGCACGTGGAAGTTGGAGCCCTTGCCCAGCTCGCTCGACACCTCGATGCCGCCCTTGTGCAGCTCGAGCGTCTCCTTCACCAGCGCCAGGCCGATGCCCGTGCCACCAAAGCGCCGCGTGCCCGTGGAGTCCGCCTGGGCGAAGCGGTCGAAGATGACCTGGATGTCCTGGGCGGCGATGCCCACGCCCGAGTCGATCACCTCCACGTGCACCCAGGTGTCGTCCTCGTGCAGGCGCACCGTCACCCGGCCCTCCGTGGTGAACTTGAGGGCGTTGGAGATGAGGTTCTGGAAGACGCTCTCGATGCGCGCCACGTCCACGTGCACGGGCGTGAGCGCGCTGCCCTCCAGCTCCAGCGCCACGCCCTTCTTGTCCGCGAGCACCTCGAAGGGCACCAGCAGCGAGGACAGGAAGGCCTGGATCTCCAGGGGCTCGTAGCGCAGCTTCGTCTTGCCCGCCTCCAGCTTGGTCAGGTCGAGCAGGTTGTTGATGAGCCGCAGCAGGCGCGAGGCGCTGCGGTTCATGGTCTCCAGGTGCTGGCGCACGGGGAGCGCGAACTCCTCCTGGCCGCGCTGCAGCAGCGAGTCGAGCGTGAGGAGGATGAGCGTGAGGGGCGTGCGCAGCTCATGGCTCACGTTGTCGAAGAACTCGCTCTTGAGCCGGTCCAGCTCCTTCTGCTTGGCGAGCGCCGCCTCCAGCCGCACATTGGTCTCGGTGAGCTCGCGCGTGCGCGCGGCCACCCGATCCTCCAGCGCGACGTTGATGCGGAACATCTCGTCGTAGCGCTGCTGCAGCTCCTCGAGCGAGCCCATCATGCCCTCGGCCTGCTCGCTGAGGGCTTCGTCCTTGCGGGCCATCTCCCGGCGCAAGTCCCACCAACTGCCCAGCGACACTCCCGCGAGCGACAGCGCCGTCACGGTGAAGGCGGGATGGCCCAGCCCCAACATGCTCGTGCCCACCCCGGCCACCGAGCCCAAGAGCAGGCCCGTGTAGCGGCCCCACATGGGCAGGGGATCGATCCAGCGCAGGTGGTAGCGGCACGCGTCCGCCCCCTGCACCTGGCACTGGCTCTCGGTGACCTCCGCGGGCGGCAGGCCCCAGATGGTGGGAAAGGAAGCGAACTGGCCCATGCGCAGCTCGCAGATGTGCCGCTGCGTCTCGCGCGCGCTGCTGCGGTAGGACAACACCAGCCGCTCGCGCTCGAGCTGCTCGATCTCGAAGTGCCCCACGCGGTTGAAGCTCGAGCTGAGCTCCACCGTCTTGCGGAAGCAGATCTCCAGCGAGCCGAAGGCGCGGATCATGTAGTACGCGAATCCGAGCGCCTCGGGGCCGGCCATGGACAGGCCCGCCTTGCGCATGAACTGGCTGTCACCCGACTCCGTCACCAGCACGTGGGCCAGCTTCTCGAGGAACGGCAGGGAGATGAAGTTGGTGGCCGTGCGCAGGTAGTCCAGCGACAGGCTGAACGTGTGCCGACGGAAGACGTCGGCGAGGTGGGCCGCGCCATAGCGCCGCTCGAAGTAGAGCAGCAGCGTGGACGTGGTTCGCACGCTCACCTCCGGCGCGTTGTCCGGATGAGCCCTGTCGTCGCTCACCACTTCCCTGTCGCTCAAGGCCTCGTTCCCTCTGTGACCAGCAGGATCGAGTACTTCAACGCGTCGGGATCCGCCAGTAACTGCAGGTACTCCCGGCTCATGGCCCGGTAGTCTTCCAGACCCCCGAGCAGGGGAGCCACCACCGATTCCATCGCGGAAAACCGTGTTTCCCAGTCCTTCTGATGGATCGCGTCGGCCGCGCCCGCGATGACGAACTGCGGCAGCACGTGCACGCGCACCTGCGTCAAGCCCTGCTGACGCATCGCATTGAAGACCTTGCGGCCCACGTGGACGTCCAGGCCGGTGGTGTGCAGCAGCGCGTCGGTGAAGCGCTGACACCACGAGCGCAGGGCGTCGGGAAAGGGCCAGTTGCCCAGACCGAAGCCGTCGAACTCGGAGATGACCACCTTGCCGCCCGGACGCGTCACCCGGACGAGCTCCGCGAGCGCGTCCCAGCGCTCGGGCACGTACTGCAGGACGAACTGGCACCACGTGTAGTCGAACGCCTGGTCCGGCAGGCCCGTGCGGCGCACGTCTCCCGAGTGGAATCGCACGTGGGGGTGGTGCTGGTTGACCTGCCGCGCCCGCCCCAGCCGCTCCTCGCTCATGTCCATGCCCGTGACCTGGCCCGAGGGCCCCACCAGCCCGGCGATGAGCTCCGTGATGCCACCCGGACCGCACCCGGCATCGAGAACCCGGTCTCCCTCCTTGAGCCCGGCGAGCAACAACGCCTCCCGCGCGTTGCCCGTGCGCTCCTGGACGAGCAACCGGCGGATCTCGTCACTGGACTCCATGATGTAGCTCACTCGATGGACTCCTCACCTGACCAGTCGGGGGCGGGAGCACCGCCCAACCGCTCGAACACGGAGCGCCACAGCTCACACACCCGGCGGACCATGGAGCGGTGGAAGATCCACTCGGAGAAGCGCCCCAGGTTCTCGAAGCCCGCCTCGGTGAGCACGTCGATGTCCTCCTCGTCCACCAGGCCGATGGCGGAGGGCCGGCCGCGCTCACGGGCATGGTCCACGCAGCGCTGGATGAGCGCCTGGACGGCCTCGCGCGCCCGAGGATGGTTCCGGTTGGGCACCAGCAGCCAGAAGGCGTTCGTCTTCTCCAACAGGTTGAGCCCCGGGGTGCTCTCCTCGCACAGGGCCACGGCCAGGGGAGAGTAGTCCCCATCCACGACGAAGACGCGGCGGTTGCGGTGCAGTCCGTGCGCCCGGTAGCGCTCGCGCAGCGCGCCCAGGTCCACCTCGTCCGTGAGCAGATCCTCGCTCAGCACGCGGACCAGGTCTCCGCGGTCGCGCAGGTACAGCTCGATCCACACGAAATCGGTGCGCACCCCATCGCGCACCCGGGGCAGCTCCCGCGCGAGCGGGGGCGCCTCGGAGGTGAGCGGCATGCGCATATAGGCGAAGTGGCGCAGGAAGCTCAGCCCCGGTGTTTCCAGTGCCCGCGCGAGCCAACCGATGCGGCGGCTCGGCCAGCGGTTGTCCTTGCGCCAGGAGTAGCGGATGAACTCGATGTCCTGCTGCACCTCGCCCAGCTCCACGGCGAGGTTGCTCAGCTCGTAGGAGACCTGCTCGTTGCGGCGCACGCCGGGCCTCACGGCCAGGTGCTGCACGAGCCAGGTGCGCGAGTGGATGCGAAGCGCGGCGATCTGCCCCTGCAGGCCCTTGTCGCTCGTGTAGACGAGGCAGCGGCCCAGGTCTCCGGTGGAGTAGACCTTGCGGTGGGTGTCGCCGAGCACGGCGGGGGGCGGCTCGGAGTTGAAGGGGTAGTCCGGGTGGAAGCGGTAGCGCGCCTCCTCCATGAGTTGCCAGATCCGCTCGAAGGGCAGCTCATGCCCCTCGGAGACGGCCTGGCAGCGCGCGGAGATGAAGGACTGGAGGATGGCGGCGTGCACATCGGAGGACAGCTCCGACAGCCGCACCCCGGCGCGAAAGGGACGCAGGTCCGCGCCCGGCTGCGCCTCCGAGTGCATCGCCTGGATGGAGCGCACCTCCAACTGGCAGTTGGTGGTCCGCCCATCCGGCAGCAGCAGCGAGGCGCCGAAGCGGGAGCCCGCGGGGAGGATTTCCCGGGAGGCATCGAACGCGAAGGACAGGCCCCCCACGCTCATGTCCAGCACGGGCCGGGTGGTGGGCTGTCCGGTGATGGGGGCCTGGAAGGACAGGAGGAAGCGCTGGCTGGGAACGGGCTTGAAGCGCGGCAGGCTGCGCCAGTTGCGGATGACGAGCGAGCGCGGCAGGCCCACCACCATCTGCCCATCCGGAGCGTTGACGAGCAGCAGGCTCACGCCCGAGTAGCTCTGGCCTCCCATCTCGAAGAACAGGTCCACCTCGTCGCCGACCCCGGCCTCCAGCAGCCCCGAGGACTGGCAGCGCAGCACGGGCATCTCCCCCGCGCCGTCCACGGAGGGCGACTCCAGGCGCAGCTGCACGGAAGGGTCGTTCGCGCGCTGCACCCACATGATGGAGTCACGGCGCAGGGCCTTGCGCAGCGTGGCCTGGACCTCGGCGGGGTCCTCCATGGTCACGCCCGGCGCTGGCGGCGGCGGGTGCATGGCCGTCGCCCAGGAGACGTCCAGTTGCAGGTGGGGACCGAATTGATCGTGCACCTGCTGGGCCCGCTGCACGTGGGCCCACGGCGCCTGGAAGATGGTCTGCCCCGCGCGCTCGATGCTCAGGCCCTCGAGTCCCGAGCCCGGAGGGAAAGCGGCGGGAGACAAGCCCTCGGGCAACAGCAGGCTGGCGCCGAAGTTGCCGATCTCCAGGCACTGGGCCACGTGGGCCTGCTCCTCCAGATAGAAGTGCGCCGTGTAGGGCGCGGCGCCCACCGTGAGGCTCGCCGAGCCGAAATGTTGCAGCAGGTGAGCCAGGGTGCGGCCCAGCTCGGGCCCCGAGAGCGCCTCGTCCAGGACGCTGAAGACGTGGCCCTCGGCCGCGCTGCGCATCAGTTCGGCCAGACCCACGGGATCCGATTGCGAACAGAGAAAGACGCGCAAGGCGTTGGGCGCCACGTGCGCCACCTGCCTCAGGAACAACCGGGCGTCATCCGGAGGCGCGATGATGAGCACCGGAGTCGCGGCCGCCATCTTGAAGGCCGCCTCCGTCTTGGACTCCACGGCCACCACCCGATGCGAGGGAAGCGCCGAGGCCAGTGCCGCGCGCCGACCCGCATTGGGGTGAACCACCAGGACGTCTCGAACCGGGATATTCATGGACCCCTCCTCGGCACGCACACCGCTCAACCGTACCTGGCGCAGGTCGGTTGCTCTTCCAGGCGCGGCCCACGGGCCCCAGCCAGACTTCCCCCGGTTACTCGTGACACGAGAAGGGCTCTTCCACCATCCGACATGCGAGGACACCAGGAGCTTGGGCTTGACCGCAGCCTAATGCGGTCTGGGGAATATCTTAGCGGTTCCTGACAGCGTTGGCGTCAAGTGTCCGCAGTGGATCACCCCCAACCCGCAGGGGAGCCCGGATTTCACTCAGGGTATTGCTTCTTGGCCGCGAGAGCCGAGCCGATTAAATGAACCCCGAAGGAGTCGTGATGAGCCCCCACGTGGATCTCGAACAGGAAATCCAGGATCTCAAGAAGCGGCTCAACGCCGTCATCCTGGCCCATTACTACCAGGAGAGTGAAATCCAGGATGTCGCCGATTTCGTCGGAGACAGTCTGGCGCTCGCCCAGGCCGCGGCGAAGACGACCGCGGACGTCATCGTCTTCTGTGGCGTGCACTTCATGGCGGAGACGGCGAAAATCCTCAATCCGACCCGCACGGTGCTCCTGCCAGACCTCAAGGCGGGCTGTTCCCTCTCGGACCGCTGCCCCCCGGCCGCCTTCCGCGCCTTCAAGGACAAGCACCCGGAGCACTTCGTGGTGAGCTACGTGAACAGCTCCGCCGCCGTGAAGGCGATGAGCGATGTCATCTGCACCTCGTCCAACGCGGTGAAGATCGTCAATCGAGTACCACCAGAGCGGAACATTCTCTTCGCACCGGATCAACACCTGGGCCGCTATGTGATGAAGCAGACGGGCCGGGACATGGTGCTGTGGCCGGGCAGCTGCATCGTGCACGAAATCTTCAGTGAGAAGAAATTGGTGCAACTCCAGGTGCAATACCCGAACGCCGAAGTGGTGGCACACCCGGAGTGTGAGGCATCCGTGCTGAGGCACGCCGACTTCATTGGTTCCACCAAGGCGCTGCTGGACCATGTCCTGAGCAGCCCCAAGCGGGAGTTCATCGTCGTCACCGAGGCGGGCATCCTCCACCAGATGAAACGCGGAGCCCCGGACAAACTCTTCATCCCCGCACCTCCGGACAATGACTGCTCGTGCAATGAATGTCCCTACATGCGGCTCAACACGATGGAGAAGCTCTACCAGTGCATGAAGAATGGGACACCGGAGCTCACCCTGCCCGCGGAACTCCAGACCGCCGCGCTCGCCCCCCTGCGGCGGATGCTGGAATGGTCACTGTGAGGCATTGACGCGGCGCGCCGTCCACACGGAAGCGGGCAAATCCGCCGAGGTGCCGTATTCGTGCCTTGCACCGCGCACGGCATGGTGCGACTTGGAGCCATCTATGGGTTTTCGATTCGTCGCACTCCCTGGCCACCGGATGGTGGCTCATCCCCAAACATTGCCCTCGGACGAACGGCTCGAGCCGGAGCTTCCGCCGTTGCAGGAGGCGGTGGAGCGCGCCCTGGCGAGCGCCCAGTTCCGTGACGTGAAGGCGAGGGATCGGCTGCGCTCACTGCTCACGAGCGACCGCCAGCCCACGCTGGGCAGCACCGCGCCGGGACAAGGTCCCTCCGCGATCTTCGCCCAGCCTCCGCAGGATCTGCCCGCGCTGCTCCGGCTGGCGGACGAGTTGGAGGCGCTGGCGAAGCGCGAGGCCGGAGAGCGGGCGCTCGTCTGGAACTGTGGCGAGTGTGGCGCGCGCTACGCGGTGCCCCTGGCGCTGGCGCGCAGCGTGTCCATCCGCTGCGAGCGCTGCGGCGGCCCGGTGGAGCTCAACCCCGGACGCAGCGTGGGCGAGGAATCGCTCATCGACCCGTTCCTGGGCACGGTGAACAGCGCCCGCTACGCGCTGGCCAGCTTCTTCCGCGAGGCCATGGCCCGAGGCTGGCCCGTGCTGGTGTCCACCGAGGACGGCGGCGGCAACAACGCCTGAGGCGCTACGCCCCGATGCCGTCCAGCGGCGCCTCGCGCGACACGGGGCGCTCGGCGTCCAGCGGCGAGCCTTCTTCAACGCGGGGCTTCTTGCACCGGGGGCACTCACAGGTGCCCTTCCTGCAGGTGCAGTCCGCCGCGCTGCTGCACTGACACCGGGCGGCATGCGGCTCATCCACGGCGCCCGCGTTCTCCACCGCCGACGCCTTCTCTCCGGAAGCGTCCTCGCGGGCGGGAGACGCCGCCGGGGTCTCGGGAGCGGGCCGGGCCTCGGTCCGAGGGTGCTCGCAGGCCTCCGCCCCACCCGCCGTGAGCAGCGCGCCACCCAGGGCCGCCACCGCCACCGCCATCCCAATGTGCCTCATGTCCATAAACCTCCCGAGGTGAACGCGGGCACCTCGCACCTCCCTCGGCTATAGCGCAGCACCTCCGCCCTGTCCAAACCGGGGGACACTCCGCGTCCGGCCCTCCACCCCGCCTTCGGCGAGCGGGTGTCGCACGAGGCTCGCGGTGGCACGGGACGCCACGTACAGTCCCCGCCCACCCGTGTCCGCGCGAACCCCTCGCCTCGTCCTCGCCGCCGCCCTGGTGCTGGGCGTCCTCCCCCTCTGGGTGTCCTCGCACCTGCCCCAGGTGGACCTGCCCCAGCACCTGCACCTCATCTCCGTGCTGCACCGGCTGGAGGATCCCACCACCCTCTACCCCCAGCTGTTCGCCGCGCGGCACGAGTTGACGCCCTACCTGGGCTACTACCACGCCGTCAGCCTGCTCCATTGGCTGCTTCCCCTGGACCTGGCCAACCGGCTCTTCCTCTCCGCGTACGTGGTGGGCGTGCCCCTGTCCCTCGCCTTCCTGCTGCGCGCGCTCGGACGGCCCACGTGGCCCGCCCTGCTCGCGCTGCCCCTCGCCTATGGCGACAACTTCGGGTGGGGCTTCATCAACTACCTCGCCGCCCTTCCCCTGGCCCTGCTGTGCTGCGGCTTCTTCGTGTGCACCCTCACCCGCGTGAAGCAGCGCCGGGCCTGGGCCGCGGGGCTCGCGGTGGCACTGGTCGCCGTCCTCCTCTTCCACGTGCAGGTGTTCGCCTTCCTCGCGCTGGCGCTGCCCTGGCTGCTGCTCACCACGCCCCTCCCCGAGGACGCGCACGCGCGCGGGCGGGTCGAGCGGTTACGGCCCCGGCTGCCAGCGCTCGCGGGGGTGCTCCCGGGCGTGGCGCTCTTCCTGGCCTGGGTGGTGCTGCGGCTGGGCCAGCCCTCCGAGGTGGAGGCCGGTGCTCCGTGGAAGGCCTGGGGCCCCATGCTCTCGCCCCAGAACCTCGCCTGGAAGAGCTTCGCGCAGAACCGCGCCGAGTTCTTCCAGGTGCTCGCCAACCTCCTCCGGGATGGCTCGGATCGCTGGCCCTTGTTGGCGGTGGGCGCGGTGGGCGCATGCGCCCTGGTGCTGGGCGTGGTGCGTCCGGCCCCCAGCCCCGAGCGCCCGCTCGCACGGCTGCGCCTGCCGGGCCTCGTCGTGCTCGCGCTCGGCCTCTACTTCCTGCTGCCCTTCGACATCCGCGGCTACACCTACTACCTGAACACGCGTTACGCGCAGCTCGCCGCCATGCTCGCCCTGGCGAGCGTGCCCGTGACGCGGCCCTCCACCGAGCGCGCCCTTCGCTGGGCGAGCGCCGCGTGCGCCCTGCCCCTGGCGCTCGTGCTGGGCCAGGGCTTTCGCGCCTTCTCCCACGAGGCCGCCGAATGGGACGCGCTCGTGGCCGCCACCGCGCCCAAGCCCCGGGTGATGGGGCTCATCTTCGACGCCCGCTCGCGCGTGATGAACCACCCCGTCTTCCTGCACGGCGCCGCGGAGCTGGCACGCGCGCGCGGCGGCATCACCAATTTCAGCTTCGCCCTCACGCCCCACTCGCCCCTGCGCTACCGCGGCACGCCTCCTCCCACCTTCGCCTCCGAGTGGCGGCCCCAGGAGTTCGACTTCGCCACCCAGGGCGGCGCGTACGACCACTTCCTCGTCCGGGGCGTGCCACCCTCGCGCGTCTTCGGGGCCCGTCTCCAGCGGGAGCTGGTGGTGACCGCCCAGGCAGGCGACAGTTGGCTGGTACGCCGCCGCTGAGCCTCGGGCCCCACCAATTGTGGGCCAGTGGTCGCCTCCGGCGCGCCCGGCGCTCCCCGGGACTGTCCGGTGTCGAGGAGCGCGGTACATGTCGAGGCCATGTCCGACGCCAGCCCCCCGACCGATCCCCGCTCGCTGCTGGACGCCTTGCGCGCGGGAACCGCCCTGCATGGATGGCCACCCGAAGAGGTCGAGCGCGCGCGCCAGCTCGCGGCCGAGCCCGCCACCGCCCCCCCGGACCAGGTCGCGACGCTCCCCGAACCCCTCGCGCTCGCCCTGCTCGAGGGCTCGGTCCAGGCCGGACAACCCGCGCTCGCCGAGGCCCTCTCTGGCTCGGCCCCCAAGACGCTCGCCAAGGCCGCGAAGAAGGCGCTCTACCAACTGCGCTCCCGAGGCATCGCGACCGCCGGCCCCACCCGGCCTCCAGAGCCCGCCCCCACCCGCCCGGAAGCCTCCGGACCCGAGCCCCTGCCCGCCCTCCTCACCAGCATCGACGGCACCGGCGAGCGCGTGCTCGAGATCGCCCGTCCGCTGCGCGGAGGCGGCGTGGAAGCCATCCAGGTCCTCTATTCGGATGAGCACGGCGTGACGCGACTCCAAGTGGCCGACATCAGCCGGGGCGACTACCGCCGGGCGGCGAAGCAGGCCACGAGCCCTGGCCCCGACGCCGCCGTGGAGATTCCGCACGCCGAGGCGCTGGAGCGGCTGGCCCTCGCCGTGGGGCTCAACCTGCGCACGAGCACCGCCTTTCCCCAGGGACTCGACACCGTGCTGCGGCACCTGGAGGTGCGGCCCCGGGACACCGCCCCGGAGATTCCCCCGCTGGAGCCCGAGGACGAGCGGCTCGCGAACGAGGCCCACGCGCTCCACGACGAGGAGGAGATGCGCGGCTGGCTGCCCCCCATGGGCGAGCTGGAACGGATGGCCCACGCGCTGGCCGAGCTGCGCGAGAGCCCGCTCGCGCTCACCCCGGCCCAGCGCAACGCGGAAGTCCTGCGGCTCGCCCATGCCCGCGCCCGCGCCTTCCTCTCGGCCGCGCCGATGCGCCAGCTCCAGGCCAGCCGCTTGTGGGAGATGGCGCTGCACTTCGAGCGGCTGGGCAAGGAGCGCCCCGCCCGGCTCGCCCGCGCCGAGGCCCGCTGGCTCGCGCATGGCCCCACCGGGTCCCTGTCGCGGTTCGCCGAGCGTCTTTTCGAGAAGGCCCTGCTCGTCACCCTCGCCGAGCCCCGCCCCGCCCGGAGCGCCGAGCCCACCCGTCCCGAGAAGCGGGAGGGCGAGCGGCGCAGCCCGGGCGGCATCATCCTGCCCTGAACGCCAGGGCCGTCCGCCTCAGGCCATCACCCGCGCATGAAGCAGGAGATCCAGGTTCTCCTGCTCCCAGGCGCGCGCGCGGGCGTGGTCGTGGAAGCGCCGCTCGTGCTCGAGGAACTCCGGCGGGTGGATGCAGCGCCGGCCGTCCTCGCCCCTGCGGGCGCGGTACACATGGTGCAACATCTCGTGGAACACGATGGACTCCACGAAGTAGCGCGGCACCACGGGTTGATCCAACGCCGGGTGGATGCGGATGACGCGCGAGTCCGCCGAGTAGGAGCCCATCTTGATGCTCTTGCGCGGCTGGGTGACGCGCGGCGCGGGTCCATAGGTGATGGCCGCATCCACGCGGCCCCGGAAGTAGCGCTCGTTGAGCCGCTCGAAGATGCGGCCCAGGTCGTGGTGCTGTCCGGTGGGCTCCAGACGCAGCCGCTTGCGCATCTGCGCGGGAGTCACCCGGCGGATGTACGCCTTGTTGCGCTCGATGTAGCGGTCGAGCGTCACGCTGGCTTGCGCGTCCCCGTGGCGCACGTAATCGGCGAGCGCCTGGATGATGTCGTCCGACGCCACCAGGAACATGTGATGCAGCCGCACCCGCCACAGGGCCCGGTGCCGCTGGAACGTGAGCATCGTGTGCGTGTTGTCGTGAACCTCGACCGCCACCGACGCCTTGAGCCGCGTGCGCAGCCGGCGCTCGAGCACGCGGCGCCACACCTTGAGTAACCGGTTGGGTTCGGGGGCCAGGGACTGCTCCCGGGCGATCCGCCCCGCCGGCGAGGTTCGCTTCTTCGCCAGATTCTTCTTCTTCGCGCGAGCCATGGAGGGGGAGGATTCTAAGGGCCCGTCTGACACGTGTAAACGCGATCAGCCGAGTGAAACCCCTGGAATTCCAACAGCTTATGGCCACTCCCGCGTACCCTCGCCCACTTGTCCGCAGGAGGGGCAGGGCCGCGCATATGCGCCCCTGCCCGCCCTGCCTACCGCCGGCCGTTCGCGCGGCAAGTCAGCGTGAAGATGACCTGCTCGGACGGGTTCTCGGGAACCAGGAAATCCCGTGTCCCCTTCTGCCCCCGGTAGCCCGGGCACCGGAAGCGCACCTGCACCGTGCCCGGATCCAAGGACAGGTATTTGTTGGGCTTCACCTCCTCGCCTCCCACCTTCAGGGAGCTCCCCTTGGGCGCCTTGAACTGCACCTTGACCTTCTCGGGAGGAGTGGGAGGCGAGGTGGGCGATGTCTTCTCAGGTAGGTCCGTGGCGTTCGGAGTCCCACCTGTAACGGGGGGAGTGGGGGTCGTAGCGGACCCAGCCGTGACCCCCGTCGGACCCGGAGTGGGTGCGACTCCCACCTCGGTCGAAGGGCTGCCGGTCGTCGGCGCGGTCGATGGCGGGTGGCTCGCGGCCTTCTCCCGCCGGGGCCAACCCTTGGCGGACGGCTCGGGCGCGGGGGTGGTGAAGTAGATCCAGGCGGCCCCCAGGCCCAACACGATGATCAACGCCGCGAAAGCGACCAGCACCAGCCGCAACCGGCTCGGAGGCCGGGGGGCGACGGGCGCCTTGCCCACTCCGGTGAGCTGGTTCGCGTAGGTCGAGGTGGACTCATCATCCTCGTCGTCCTCCTCGGCGGAGGAAGCGGCGCGCGCGCTCCCCGGCAGGCTCATCGTCCCCGAGTCCTCGAACCGCGACGAGGCGGGCGCACGCGCGGGGCTCCGATCATTCACCGTGGAGACCGAGTGCGACGCGGAGGACAGGTCTCCCTCTTCCTCCTCGATCACCGGCGGGCCGCGACGGCGCTCCATCCCGGACAGGGACTCGGGAGACCTGCGCGGAGGAGGCGGCGCGGGGCGGCGTCCTCCCGGAGTGCCCCGGCCGAAACGCTCCTGGGCCGTGGCCTCGTCGGATTCCTCATCGTCGTCGAACGGCACGGGGGGCGGAGGCCGGGATGGCTGCCGGGCCGGGGGACTCGCGGGAGGCGGAGCGCGTCCGGGCAGGGTCCCCACGGCGGTGGGCTCTTCCGACTCCTCCTCGCCCAGCGCCGCGTTGACGGCGGCGAGCATGTCGCGCGGACGGGACATCTCCGTGGCCATCTCCTCCTCGGTGGAGTCGCCCATGAGCGGCACCTCCGGCGCGCTGCTGGAGCGGCGCTTGGGGCGCGCGGCGAGTCCCGGAGGGGGCATCAGGGCGGCCAGGTCCTTGCGCCCGCCGGGGATGGGCACATGCAACTGGGTGCGCTCCTCCTCCTCGCCGAGCAGGCGCGCGACGTAGGCCGCCACGTCGTTGCTCTGCCGCATCACCCCGGACTCCAGCAGGGACTCCAGATCCGCCTGCACCTGGGAGGCGCGCTGGTAGCGCTGGTTGCGATCCTTGACCAGGCACTTCATGACGATGCGCGACAGCTCCTGCGGGTAGTCGTCGCGGATGAGGTGCGGCGGAGACGGATTCTCCGAGCGGATGGCGTAGAGGATGTTCTCCGTCGTCGCCCGCGCGAAGGGCGCGCGTCCGGTGGTGATTTCGTAGAGCATCACCCCGAGCGCGAAGATGTCCGAGCGGTGATCCAACCGCTCCTGGGACACCTGCTCGGGGGAGAGGTAGAGGAACTTGCCCTTGATGACGCCGGGTTTGCTGCGCTCGGCGAGGGCCTCGGCCTTGGCGATGCCGAAGTCCACCAGCTTCACCCCGCCGTTGTAGCCCACCATCACGTTCTGGGGACTGACGTCGCGGTGGATGAGCCCCAGGGGCCGTCCGTCCACCCCCCGGGAGTTGTGCGCATGGTCCAACCCCGCGGCCACCGCGGAGCAGATGCGAGCGGCCACGGCGTAGGGCACGGCGGCGGAGAACTTCGTCTCCTCGGCGAGGATGCGCCGCAGGTCCACGCCCTCGACGTACTCCATCGCGATGAAGATGCTCTCGTTGATGCGCCCCAGCTCGAAGACCTGCACGACGTTGGGGTGGTGGAGCTGGGCGGCGATGCGCGCCTCGTCCAGGAACATCTGGACGAATTCCGGCTCCTCCGACAGGTAGGGAAGAATGCGCTTGATGACCAGCAGCTCCGGGCTGGGTGGCTCCTGCGCGAGGAACAGCTCCGCCATACCACCCGTCGCGAGACGTTTGACGAGGAGGTACTTCCCGAAGGGGGTGGCGATCTGAGGAGAATTCTCGGGAATGGCAGCACCCCAGGAATCGGACCGGAAGGAGAAGCGCGAACTCGCGGCGAGCTTACCCGGAATCCTCCCCGGGAGCGGGGCCACGAACCCGACCGGGGATAGCAGACCCGACGCCCATCCGGCTACTTCTCCAGTCCCTTCCGGCCGACGATGACGCACACGGCCATGCGGGATGGATCTAACATCCCGCGGATGTCTCCCACCCCGCACGCCTTCTTCCGAGGCCTGACCCCCACCCTGCACATCGCCCACCGGGGAGGCTCGCTGCTCGCGCCGGAAAACACCCTGACCGCCTTCCGGAGGGCGGTGGCGCAGTACCGGACCCAGATGCTGGAAACGGACGTGCACCTGAGCCGCGACGGCGAGCTGGTGGTGGCCCATGACGCCACCCTGGAGCGGTGCACCGATGGCACGGGCCCGCTGGCCGACCTCACCCTGGCCGAGCTGCGGCGGCTGGACGCGGGCCACGGCTTCACCCTGGATGGTGGCCAGAGCCATCCCTTCCGGGGCCAGGGCGAGCGGCTGCCCACCCTGCGCGAGGTGCTGCGCGCCTTCCCGGACCTGCGCCTCAACATCGAGGTGAAGCCGGACACGCCGGGGATCGAGGACGCCTTCTTCCAGGTGCTGCGCGAGGAAGGAGCGTTCGGGCGCGTGTGCGTGGGCAGCGAGCAGGACGCGGTGGCCGAGCGGCTCGTGCGGGTGATGCCGGACGTGTGCCACTTCTACCCCCGCGACGCGCTCACCGCCTTCGTGCTCGGGGTGCGCTCGGGGGAGCCGCCCCCGGAGGACCCGCGCTACAGCGTCCTGGACATGCCCCTGTACTTCGGCGACGTGCGCCTGGTGGACGAGTCCCTGCTGCGCGAGGCCCGCGCGCGGGGCAAGTGGATCAACGTGTGGACGGTGGATGACCCCCAGGAGATGCGCCAGCTCGTGGCCGAGGGGGTGGGCGGGATCATGACGGACCGGCCGGACCTGCTGCGCCAGGTCTTGGACGCGCTCCCCAACCCGCGTTAAGCCCATGGCACGTATGCCCCGCTCCCCCGCCCGCAAGCGCGCCCCGAAGCCCCTGGCCGACGAACCCCTCGCGGCCACGCCCGCGCCCTCCGAGCCCGCCCCGCTGCCTCCCCCGCCCCGCCCGGCCCCTCGCCCGAGCCCAAGGCCCGCAACACGGTGCGCCGCGTGCGGGTGCCCCGCGCCCGGCGCTTCGTGGCCCTGGCCGGCAACATCGGCGCGGGCAAGACGACCGCCGCCAAGCTCATCAGCCAGTCCTTCGGCTTCGAGCTCTTCGACGAGCCCGTCATCGACAACCGCTTCCTCAAGGACTACTACGCGAACATGGGGCGGTGGTCCTTCACCCTCCAGCTCGAGTTCCTCATCCGGCGCGTCGAGCACCACGAGCTCATCCACTCGGTGAAGAAGAGCTGCGTGCAGGACCGCACGCTGTACGAGGATCCGGAGATCTTCGCCAAGTACCTGCACGGCCTGGGGCACCTGACGAACGCGGAGTTGGATCTGTACTTCGAGTACTTCCAGCGCCTCACGCGCGGCATCGTGCAGCCGGACCGAGTCATCTGCTTCGACGTGCCCCAGGTGGACGTGCTGCTCGGACGCATCCTCGAGCGGGGCCGGGAGGAGGAAAAGGGCATGCAGAAGGGCTTCCTTCGCGGCCTCAACGGCTACTACGCCGGCTTCCCCCTGGTGCTGCAGAACAAGTATGGCGTGGACTGCCTGGTGCTGGACGTGTCCACCCAGGACATCCGCTCCGGCCGGGGACGCGAGGAGTTCCTCGACCGCGTCTCTTCCTTCCTCGCCTGAAAGGATCTCCGCCGTGCCCGAGTTGCCGCCCAAGAGCCCCCGCGAGTCCGAAGTGGTGATGACGCAGATGATCCTCCCCTCGGACGCCAACTCGGTGAACACCGCGTTCGGCGGCAAGGTGATGGAGTGGATCGACATCTGCGGCGCCGTGGCCGCCCAGCGCCACTGCCGTCAGGTGGTGGTCACCGCGTCCATGGACGATCTGCACTTCCACGCCCCCATCAAGGTGGGCTGGACGCTGACCCTGCACTCGCGCGTCATCGCCACCTTCCGGACCTCCATGGAGGTGGGCGTCACGGCGATCGCGGAGAACCCGCTCACCGGAGACAAGAGCCTGACCACGAGCGCCCTGCTCACCTTCGTGGCGCTCACGGCCGAGGGCCAGCGCGTGCCCGTGCCGCCCCTCAAGCTGGAAACCGAGGAGGAGCGCGCCGCGTTCCGCGAGGCCGAGCAGCGGCGTCAGGAGCGGCTGGCGCGCAAGCCCACGAGCTTCGCCTGGCAGAAGGTCATCAAGCCCGGCGCGGCGGGGTGAAGCGGGGCGCGAGGCGCCCCCGTCGTCCCGGGCCCGCTCAGGTGGAGAACGACGTACCGCACCCGCAGGACGACTTGGCGTTCGGGTTGTTGAACTTGAAGCCGGCGCCGGTGACGGAGGTCACGAAGTCGATCTCCGTGCCCGACAGGTACTGGTTGCTCAGGGCGTCGGTGGTGAGCTTCACGCCGTCCTGCTCCCAGAGGATGTCGTTGGGCTTGGCCTCGCGCACCATGTTCAGGTCGTAGCCCAGGCCGCTGCAGCCCGCCGGCACCACGCGGATGGAGAACAGGTAGCCCTCGAAGCCCTGATCCTGGATGACCTTCTTCACCTGGGCCACGGCGGCCGCGGTGAGCGTCACCGCGGGAGCGGGCGTGCCCTGGGGGGCGGGGGTGGTCTGAACGGGATTCGGGGTGGTGGTATCCATAGTCGGTCGGTCTCCTTACAAGCGCCTTATAACGCCGGGCGCCGGGATTTCCATCCCACCCGCCAGTCCCAGGCGCCCAGGGCCCGCCCGCCCGCTTCCGGGAGCGAAAACACCGGGCTCGCGGGTTATACGTGGGCCCCCATGGCCGCCACCTTCCGCGAATTGTTGTCCGCCACGAAGAAGGAGATCCGCGAGGTCTCCATCGAGGACGTCCAGCGTCTGCTGGAGGCCCGCGCGCCCGTGAAGCTCATCGACGTGCGCGAGGCGGACGAGTACGCGGGCGGACGGCTGCCGGGGGCCGTGCACGTGCCCCGGGGCTTCCTCGAGCTGCGCATCGAGGACAAGGCCGCGCGCGACGAGGAGCTCATCCTCTATTGCGCGGGAGGCACCCGCTCGGCCCTGGCCGCCGCCACACTGGGGCACATGGGCTACACGCGCGTGGCCTCGCTCGCCGGAGGCTTCAGCCGCTGGAGCGACGCGCACCTGCCCGTGGAGAAGCCCCGCGTCCTCACCCCCGCCCAGAAGGAGCGCTACCGCCGCCACCTCACCCTCCCCGAGGTGGGCGAGGAGGGACAGGCGAAGCTGCTCGCGTCCAAGGTGCTGCTGCTCGGCGCGGGGGGGCTCGGCTCTCCCGCCGCGCTCTACCTGGCCGCCGCGGGCGTGGGCACGCTGGGCATCGTCGACGCGGACGTGGTGGACGTGAGCAACCTGCAGCGGCAGGTGCTCCACACCCACGAGCGCGCCGGCCAGCCCAAGGTGGACAGCGCCCGGCAGGCGCTCGAGGCGCTCAACCCCGACGTGAAGGTGGTGCCCATCCGGGAACGGCTCACCTCCGACAACGCCCTGCGCGTGCTCCAGGGGTATGACCTGGTGCTCGACGGCGGGGACAACTTCCCCACGCGCTACCTGCTCAACGACGCCTGCGTCCTGCTCGGCCTGCCCAACCTGCACGGCTCCATCTTCCGCTTCGAGGGCCAGGTGACCACGTTCGTCCCGGGCCAGGGGCCGTGCTACCGCTGCCTCTACCCCACCCCCCCGCCGCCCGAGCTCGCGCCGTCCTGCGCCGAGGCGGGTGTGCTCGGCGTGCTCCCTGGCATCATCGGCCTGATGCAGGCCAACGAAGCCCTCAAGCTGCTGCTCGGCGTGGGCGAACCGCTCGTGGGCCGCCTGCTCACCTTCGACGCGCTCGGCACCCGCTTCCAGGAGCTCAAGCTGCGCCGGGATCCCCGCTGCCCCGTGTGCGCGCCCGGGGCGAAGGTGGAGCTCATCGACTACGAGCGCTTCTGCGCCTCGTCCGCCTGACAGGAACCGCCATGCCCATCCCCGAGATCGATCCCACCACCCTCGCCGCCCGGCTCTCCAGCCCGCCCGAGTCCCGGCCCGTGCTGCTCGACGTGCGCTTCCCCGAGGAACATGCCTACGTGGCCCTGCCGGACTCGGTGCTCATCCCCCTGCCGGAGCTGGACGAGCGCGCCGAGGAGCTGGAGGCCTTCCGCCACCGCCCCATCGTCGTCTACTGCCACCACGGCGTGCGCAGCCTGGACGGCACCGCGTACCTGCGCGCGCGGGGCCTGGACGCGGTGTCCCTGCGCGGGGGAATCGATCTCTACGCCCGCGTGGTGGACCCGACGCTCACCCGGTACTGAGCGGGCGCGCGCTACTGGATGAGCTTGGAGACGTTCACTTCCTTCTCCACGATGCTGTGCGCCTTCACGTCCACGTCCACCAGGATCTCCTCCTTGAGCATCGGGCTCTGCAGCACCAGGTGGTGCGTGCCCTCCATCAGATCGAACAGCAGACCTGGCTGGTAGAGACCAAGCTTCTGACCATCCCGGAAGATCTCCACCCCCGACACGGTGCGCGGCAGCAGCTTGAGCCGGACCTGGCCCATCTTGAACTCCACGTCGGGCAGGGTCTTGTGCTCGTTGGGCTCGCCGAAGGGGACCTCGATCTCCTTGTGGATGCCCATCTGCTTGTTCTCCAGGATGAGCGTGTCCTGGAGGTGCGCGCCAGAGACGTTGTTCAGCGGCGTGCGGCCCAGGGCCGTGATGGGCGCGTCGCTGCGGCAGCGTGAGTTGTGCTTCACGGAGACTTCCACGGGCGTACTGGTCTTCAGGGAGATGAAGATGCCCTGCCCGTCCATGGCCGTGCTGCTGAGCATGTCCATCAACGGTTTGCGGAAGAGCACCCCTCCGGCCAGGAGGGCGACGATCATCACCAGCCCGAACACGGTGCCCAGCGGCAGGGAGCGGCGGCGCGGAGGCGCCGCGACCGGCAGCTTGATGCTCGGCGAGCTGTCCTCGTCCGGAGGCGGCGCCTTGGCCAGCGCGGAGGTGCGGCGGCGGATGGGCGGGGCCTCGGCCATCTCCGCGCGGCTGCTCGTGCGCCGGCGCACGCCGGAGTCCGACAGGGGCGGGGCCACCTGGGCCGCCATGCCGGTGCGCCGACGCACGGGCTCGGGCTCGGGCGGCGGCAACATGGTTCGCTCGGGATCCTCCTCCTCGTCCTCGACGGGCCGCGGACGCAGCGCCATGGCGGCGCGCGAGGGCCTGGGCGCCTCGTCCTGCGCGACCTCGCTCGGCCGGATGCCGGTGCGCCGGGGAACGGAGGAGGAGGAATCGGAACCCGGACGCCGCAGGGCTCCGGACTCGGGGGAGCCGCCCCGATTGACGTCCACGCGGCTGGGCTGACGGACCGGAGGCGCCGACGTCAGGGAGCGGCGCGGAGACTCCTGGCCCGTGCGGCGGCGGGGTGCCACTTCCGTGGACTGCGGCGCCTGCCACTCCTCTTCCTCGAGGTCCGTCATCGGAATCGTGCTCGATTCCGTGCGCTTGAGCGCCTGACGCACCACCGTGCGCCGGGGCGAGCTCTGCATCTCCCCGGGCGGAGCCTCCCAGGCCACGTCCTTGCCCGCGCTGGTGAGCGACGCGCGCGGCTCGTTTCGGGAGGCACCGCGCGCGGAGGGCCGCTCCTCCTCGGGCGAGAACTCCGGCACGGCGGGAGACGCCGTCACGGACTCCCCCTCGCTCCGAGGCTCGGGATTGCCGCTGCGCTTCTCCTCTTCCAGCCGGTCCGCGAACAGCGCCTCCATCAGCTCGGAGATCTGCACCGAGCCGGCCACCCAGCGCTGGCTGACGAGGAACTCCTCGAGCGAGGTCTGGAGCTGCCGCGCGTCCCGGTAGCGATCATCCGCCGCCTTGGCCAGCGCCCGCATCACCACCGAGTCCAGCTCCCGGGGCACATCCGCCACCTGAGAGGGCGGCGGGATGTTGCACTCGAGCGCCGCCTGGAGCGTGGCCAGCTCCATGTCGCGCTTGAGGGGGCGCTCGCTGGTGAGCATCTCGTAGAGCACCAGGCCGATGGCGAAGATGTCCGCGCGGTGGTCCAACGCCTTGCCCGCGGCCTGCTCCGGCGCCATGTAGGCGAACTTGCCCTTGATGGCGCCCGACTTCGTCATGGACGCCTGGTCCGCCGCCTTGGCGATGCCGAAGTCCACCAGCTTCACCGAGCCGTCGAAGCTGATGAGGATGTTCTGCGGCGAGATGTCGCGGTGCACCACCTTGAGGGGCCGGCCCGCGTCATCCGTGCGCGTGTGCGCGTAGTAGAGGCCCTCGCACGCCGCGGCCACGATGCGGATGGCCAGCGGCTGGGCGATCCACCCGCCCGCGTTGAAGGCCTTGCGCAGCACCCGTCCCAGGTCCTCGCCGTGGATGTACTCCATGGCGATGAAGTAGGTGCCATTGGCCTCGCCGAACTCGTACACCTGCGCGATGTTCGGGTGGTTGAACTTCGCGGCGATGAGCGCTTCGTTGCGGAACATCTCCACGAACTCGCGGTCCTCGGCGAGATGCGGGAGAATGCGCTTGACCACCACGTTCTTGGCGAAGCCCTCGATGCCCCGCTGGCGCGCGAGCCACACCTCGGCCATGCCACCCGTGGCAAGCTTCTTGATGAGCTGATATTTGCCGAAGATTTGTGGATTCATCCCGGGTAGCTCGCCGGGGGGAGCAAGCGCGAAGTGAAAGAGGTCAGGGCGTTACATCCTAGGCGACCCGCTGGGTCGAGGCAAAGACGACCGGCGCGAAAACGCATGCTCCCTCTCATGGCGGGCCTGTGGCTGGTCACCGCCACCGCCGCGTCCGCTCAATTGGAAGTGGGCGGGCGGCCGGACATCATCCGCGTGGACCCCCGGGAGGAGGCCTTCTCCCTCAGCTGGTCCGACACCGAGGAGCGCCTGCAAGGGACCCTGCGTCCGGCGCCCATCCGCAAGGGCCAACCCTTCCAGGTCAGCCTGGATGTGGGCAGCTTCGAGGGCGCGCCGTTCGAGGGACCCATCGTCCTCACGCTGCGGCCCGCGGGCGCCTCGCTTGGGCAGAGCGTCACCGTCAAGCCCCAGGGCCGCCACTGGGAGGCCACCTTCACCCCCGAGGAGGAAGGTCCGCATCTGCTCGACGTGAGCTTCCGGACCACCCGGAACAAGGCGCTCCATGGCGCCTTCGAGGTGGGGGCGTCCGTGCTGCCACGGCAGCTCGCCTGGGGGCTGCTCGCCGTGGGGACCCTGGCCCTGCTCGGCTACTCCGTGTTCAGCCTCTTGAGGGCTCCCCGTCCCGACCCCCAGGAGACACCGCCCCAGACGCCCGAGCCCACGCCTCCCTCCGCCGAGGTTCCGCCCGCGGCCCCGGAGAGCCCCGAGCCCGTGGCGCCGACGCCCCCCCCGGAGCCCGAGCCCCCGCGCGACCCGTAATTTCCGCCGCGACGCCCGTAATTTCGACAGGCGCGCCTCCCCGGTGACGGAGTCGGAGCCGGTCCCCTTGTGCTGAAAAGGGTCTTGCTCCGACGGCTTTCGGACGGAAAAGCCCTTTCTTTGTCGCCCCTCGGACGGTGGGTCCCAGTAGGCACTCCTGTTGCACGGAACGCCCCCCGGCGGAGGGTGGGGAGGCGTTCATGGGCAAGGGGTGGTGGGGAGCGATCGGGAGAGGGGGGCTTGTCGCCTCGGTCCTGCTCGGGAGCATGCCGGGATGGGCGGACGAGCTTCCGCCGGGCCTGGAGCCTCCCAAGACGCAGGCGCCCCAGGCCGAGAGAGGCCTGGAGCCTCCCCGGGCCGGGGGTCCCACGAAGGCGCCCCTGTCCGAAGGCGGCGAGGGTCTGCTCCAGGACAAGAAGAAGGGGTTTCAGGTGCGCCCCTTCGGCCGCGTCTACGCCCGCATGAGGGCGGATGAGCGCGAGGAGTTCGCGCGCTCCATCTCCATCCCCTCCGCGCGCGTGGGCCTCGCCGCGTCGCTGTCCCACGTGGACGCCGAGGTGACGGCGGACTTGTCCTCCAAGTCGATCCTCAAGGACGCCTTCCTGCGCGTCGCCACCGACTCGAAGCGGCTGCGGCTCTATGGCGGCCAGTTCAAGGCGCCCTTCCTCCAGCGCGAGCTGGAGTCGTCCTGGGCCCTGCCCGTGGTGAGGCGTGGCCTGCTGGCCGACTACCTGGAGGACACGCACCACCTGGGCGGCCGGCGCCTGGGGCTCATGGGCGAGGTGAACCTCAAGGAGGCGTGGAAGCTGCGCGTGTCGGGCGGCGTCTTCGAGGGCGCCAAGGACGAGAGCGGCACCCGCCTGAGCGAGGACGCGGCGCTCCGGGTGAGCGTGCGCCCCTTCAAGGGCCTCACGCTGGGCGCGAGCAGCTACCTCACCGAGGTCTTCGCGGGCACGCGCAACCACGCGCTGGCCGCGGACGCCTCGCTGCGGCTGGGAGGGCTGGAGCTGTCGGGCGAGCTCGTCAACGGACGCATCGCGCTCGGGCCCTTCCAGGGTGGGATGGGACTGGCCAGTTATGTCCTGCCCATCGGACTCGAGGGCTGGGCGTTGCAGCCGCTGGCGGGCGCCGAGCTCCTGCAGCTGACCGGCCCCCTGAAGGCCCGGGGCTATGCACTCGTGGGGGGCATCAACATCCTCTACTCACAGCACTTCAAGGCCCAGTTCCAGGCCGAGCACGCGCTGCGTCCCGGGGATGAGCTCGCGGGGCTCGAATACTCAATGCAGCTGGCCACCCGCTTCTAGCGGACACGGAAGGGCGACGCATGATCCAGTTCGCGGAAGGAGATGTCACCAAGCTGCGCCGGGAGTTCAAGCTGATCCTCGGACGGGATGCCGCGCTGGCCTTGTGCGCGAGGCTGTCCGGCTCGATCGACGCCGCGCCCCCCGCGCCCACGCGCATCACCTCGGTGTACTTCGACAAACCGGGCTATCCGCTCACCCTGCGCTCGCTGCGCACGCCCATGGACTGTCTCAAGGTCCGCACCAAGGAGTACGCGCCGGACCTGGGTGCCTCCGGCGTGGAGCGCGTGGTGCTGGAGGTCAAACGCGAGCGCCATGGCGTCACCCAGAAGCGCCGGGTATGGGTGCCACGCGCCGAGCTGGGCCGGGCACTGTGCGGCGGCGTGCGCTTGTTGCCGCTCATCGCCGGAGGCAGCTTGTCGCCCGTGTTGGCGGTGACCTATCAGCGGCACGTGTATCAGTGTGCCCAGTCGTGGCGGGTGACGGTGGACCGGGAGATCGGCTTCCACCGGGTGACGGCCGCCCTGGCGCTCGGCCAGAGGACGCTGAGCGCGGAGCGGCTGGGAGAACCCCTCGTGAGGGACGAGCGCGTGGTGGTGGAGGTGAAGCACCTGGGAGCGGAGCTGCCCGAGTGGCTCTCGGCGCTCAACCCGGGCCGCAAACCGGCGTACAGCAAGTTCGCCGAGGGCATGGCGAGGATTCACGAATTCGTCGCGGATCGCATCGCGGAGGGCTAGCAACCGTGTTCATCGACTTCGAAGGCATCGACGGCAGCGGCAAGACGACCTTGTCCAACCTCCTCGCGGCGCGGCTCTCCCGCCTGGGCTACAAGGTCGCGCACGCGCGCGAGGGAGGCGAGCTGCGCTCCCCCATCGCCCGGCGCATCCGCGAGCTCACCCGCGACTCCACCCTGCTGGAAATGGGCCCGCGCACCGAGTTCTTCCTCAACCTCGCGCGCGACGCGCAGCAGCTCGAGGAGGTCATCATCCCCTCGCTCGCGCGCGGCGAGGTGTGCATCAGCGATCGCTACCTCTACTCGCAACTGGCCCTCACGGGCGGCGGACGAGGGCTGTCCCCCGGTTCGCTCGCGGCGCCGTGTGAGCTGGCCTCGCAGGGCGTGTGGCCGGATCTGGTCATCCTGGTGGACGTGGAGCCGGAGCTGGCGCGGCTGCGCAAGCGCCTGGGCAAGAGCCAGAGCGGACGCGCCGCGGACTCCGACAGCCGCAAGGGGCTGGCCGGCGCGGGGCTGGCGGTGCGCATGCGCGAGTCCTTCCGGGAGATGGCCCGGAAGGATCCCTCGCGGTGGATCGTCATCGAGAACAACGACGTCCCCCTGCACGTGCTGGAGCAGCAGCTGGTGGACGCGGTGGTGACGAGGCTCCAGGGCCGCAAGAGCGCGCCCCCTCCCCCTCTCGCGCCACGGGCCGCCGCGCCCGTGCCGAGGACCCTGGACGAGGTGGAGGAGCACTTCCTGCGGGCCCTGGACGAGGTGGAGACGCGCGAGCCCCAGCTCGCGGTGTGGTTGCTCGGAGGGCTGCCCGGATTCGCCGCGCATCAGCGGCGGCTGTCCTCCGTGGAGCGCTTCCCGGGCCTCACGGTGCGCAGCCTCATCGGCCTGGAGGACGAGCCGGCCTGGGCCCTGCGGGAGCTGCTGGCGGAAGTGGTCCCCCGGGACGTGGCCGCGAGCCTGGGCGTCAGCCACGCCCCCCAGGCCATGGCCCTGCGCCGGCGCCTGTGCACCGAGGCCCCCGCGGAAGTGCTCTCGGGCCTCAAATTCAACGACTCGGCCGAGGCCTGGTCCCTGCGCGAGTGGGCCCTGCGCGAGGGGCACCTGTCGAACGTGCTGTGCGGACTGGCCGGGCTGGAGGACGACACCGCCTGGGGCCTGCGCGAGCTGGGCGTCAGCCGGGGCCTGTACGCGGATGTGGCGCGCGGCCTGGCCGGCCTGACCTCCGAGCGGGCGGACAGCCTGCGCCAGACACTGCTCGGGCATGCCCGGCTGGCGGTGCTGCGCAGCACCGATGGCCTCGATACACCCTTCGCGCGCCGGTTGCGCGGCGCGCTCGAGAACAAGGCCCGCAAGGTGGTGCTGCGCTCGCTCACCGGGCTCGACACGGCCGAGGCCTGGGCCCTGCGCGAGCGCGGCGCCCCCCTGACGAAGGAGGCCCTGGACTCGGTGGACGGCATGGACGACTCGCGCGCCTGGCGGTTGCGCGAGGCCTTCGTGCGGCGCTGGCCGTGCACGGTGGTGTCCTCGCTGCGAGGCCTGCCCCTCACGGAACGTGTGGAGACCCTCGTCCTTCATGCGCTGGAGCTGACAGGCAGCCGTCTGCCCGTGTTGCACAAGGCCTACGGGCTCGTCGCCACCGCTCACGCTGCTACACTGCCGCGTGAACGGCTGATGCCGAGGACGCAAGACGGCGACCCCGCTCAGCCCACGCTCTGAATACACGAGGTCGTCCACAATGGAGTCGTTCTTCACGGATGTCAGTCAGGACATGGCCTCCGGCGTCTCGCTTCGCGACGCCGGCATGATGGTGCCCCGCCTGGTGGCCGCGGTGCTGCTGGGCACGGTGCTGTCCCTGCGTCCGTGGAGGTTGCTCACGGGCCGCTCCCTGCCCAAGGTGGACATGGTGCAGGCGCAGATCCTGCTGTGCACGGCCTCGGCCGTGATCACCGCCGTCATCGGCAACAGCATGGCCAAGGCCTTTGGCCTCGTGGGCCTGGGCGGCTTCGTGCGCTTCCGCTCGGGACTCAAGGATCCGCGCGACGCCGCCATCCTGTTCCTGGTGATTGGCCTCGGCATGGCGTGCGGACACGGCAGCCTGGGCCTGGCGGCCGTGGGAACCGTCTTCGTCGGCTTGCTGCTGTGGGTGCTGGAGCTGTTCGAGAAGAAGGACAAGGACGCCTCGGCGGGCGAGCCCCGGCCGCGCATGCTCGTGTCCGCGCAGGCGGATGACCTGGTGGGCGCCGAGGAGTGGCTGAGGAAGGCGCTGGGCGAGCGCAACGTGATGGTGCGGGCGTGCGCCATGGATTTCGACGGGCGCCGGGTGGAACTGGAAGTGGAGGAGAAGGAGCCGGGGACGATCGCGGCGGCGTTGAGCCGGGCCTCGGGGGGTCCCGTACGGGGATTGCGGTGGATGGAGATGCCCGCCAAGAAATCGGGCAAGGAGGATCGCGGATGAAGCGCTGGAGCTGGACCGCGCTGGTGGCGGCGGGATGTCTGGTGGGATGCGGAATCGGCGGCGGTCTGCCTGGCGGGGACGTGCCCGCCATGACGAACCCGGATGGAACGGTGACCCTGCCGGACATTCCGGCGGGCACCGGCCAGGAGGGAGACCCCTCGACGCCGGAGACCTCCGCGAGTCTGTGGCCGCTCACCCGCGGCTCCACGTGGACGTACCGCATCACGGACCCCTTCAAGGGCGTCTTCGAGAAGCGCGTGGAAATCCTGGGCGAGGAGACCATCCCCGAGACGACCATGACGGGCATCGCGGTGCGCAGTGTCCAGCCCACCAAGGAGGAGATGTCCTGGCAGGTGGAGCGCAACGGCACGGTGCTCCGTCTGCGCGAGGAGGACCGCAAGCAGGGCAAGCTGGAGCAGGTGACGACCTGGAGCCCCGCCACCATCAAGTCGCTCTCCAAGGAGCAGCCCCAGGGGTGGAGCTACACGTCGGACATCCGCGAGCTGACGCGCACCCCCGCGGACAACTCCACGGAGGACAAGGACAAGAGCTACATCTGGAGCGTGACCGCGGTGAACCAGACCGTCACCACGCCCGCGGGCACCTTCACCAACGCCCTGCGCGTGGAGCGCAAGCGCGGAGACAAGAACAAGCCGGAGGATGATCGCGTCTACTGGCTGGTGCCCGGCATCGGCAAGGTGAAGGAAGACGGCGAGCGCCTGGAAGAGCTCGTCGCCTACGACGTGAAGAAGCCGTGAGGCGCCACGGACCGGAGGGCGCACCGCCCCCGGTCCGGTGTGTCCGGCGGAAGCGAATCCTCCGCTCCAACGGAGGAAAGAATTCCCTCACGAAACCGGGTCAATGGGAAAGCCCTGGAAACGAGCTCCGGAATTCCGCGTGAGCCCAGGAATGACTCACGGATTTTCGCCGGAAAAGTGAGGGGGCCATCTGTCAGCCCACATGCCTTTGGGTTCTAGAATCCGCTCTGGCAAAACTTTACCGCCGCGAAGCGAATCGGAGCGGCGGCGAGGTGCGAGCCCCCCGTCGTGCCACCAGAGAGAGAGCCCCCTACGTGAGAAGGCTGTTTACACATCTGTCGAGTCTGGCGTTGGTGCTGACCGGCACTGGCGCCACTGCCCGCTCCCTGCCGCACTATGAAGCGATCCAGGACGCCAAGCCCTCGTTCCGGGCGACCGCCGGCTTCGAGTCGGCCGTTGGCGCGAGCCCCCGCGTCGCCCATCGGGACGAGCGCCGGGGAACGCCCTCGTTCGTCTGGGTCAACAAGAGCGTGGACATGGCCCAGCGCGCCCAGTTCGCGCGCATGGCGCCCGAGCGGGCCGCGCTGGCCCAGCTCGAGGAGAACGCCGCGCTCTACGGCCTGAAGTCCTTCAAGGACACGGGCGCGAAGGTGGCGTCCGTCAGCCGCAACGCGCGGGGGGTGACGGTCGTCACGCTCGCGCAGGATGTCGACGGCGTCGAGGTCTTCCGCCAGTCGCTCAAGTTGCTGCTCAACGCGAACAACGAGCTGGTGGCCATCTCCGGCACGCTGTCCCCGCATGTGTCCTCGAGCACCTCCCGCGCGCGCACCCCCTTCCGGCTGGAGGCCTCCGAGGCCATCGCCCGGGCCTATCAGGACCTGACCGGCAACACCCTGGACGCGAGCCTGCTCGAGGCGCTGCGCCCCGAGTCCGGTGACGACGATCCCTACACGCACTACCGGCTGGCCTCCTACGCGCGGCCCCTCAGCGAGGCGCTGATCATCCCGGCACGTGCCCGGCGGGTGCTCTACCCGATGCCGGACGCGCTGGTGCCCGCCTACTACCTGGAGCTCAACACCGGGAGCGTGAGGCACACGGACTCGGACTACTACGCCTACGTGGTGTCGGCGCTGGACGGGCGGCTGCTCTCGCGCATCAACCTCACGGCGCACGCGGACTTCTCCTACCGCGTCTGGGCGGACACCACGCCGCCCTACACCCCCAAGGATGGACCCTCGGGCAACGGCGCCACGCCGCACCCCACGGGCACGCCGGGCACCTACCTCCCGCCCCCGTTCGAGGCCCAGTCCCTGATCACCCTGCAGAACGTGCCCTTCAGCCGCAATGATCCCTGGCTGCCGACTGGCGCCGTGGAGACCACGGGCAACAACGTGGATGCCTACGGGGACCTGACCGCGCCGGACGGCTACAACAACGGCGACCTGCGCCCCATGGTCACCGCGCCGGGCGTGTTCGACCGCACGTTCACGTTCGACGAGCAGCCCTACGCCAACGCGACGCAGGTCGCCGCGACCACCACGCAGCTGTTCTTCGTGAACAACTGGCTGCACGACTGGTTCTACGACTCGGGCTTCGACGAGGCCTCCGGCAACGCGCAGAGCACCAACTACGGCCGCGGCGGACGGGAGAAGGATCCCATCGCGGCGCAGGCGCAGGACTACAGCGGCCGCAACAACGCGAACATGAGCACGCCGGCGGACGGTGCGTCCCCGCGCATGCAGATGTACATCTTCGACAACAGGAACGCGCACGTCACGGCGCTCGGGCCGGACAGCGTCGCGGGTGAGTACAAGGCGGGCGTGGCGGGCAGCTTCGGCCCGTCGGTGTTCGACGTGACGGCCGAGGTGGTGCTCGCCAATGACGGCACGGCGCCGACCGCCGACGCCTGCACCCCGCTGACCAACGGCGCGGAGGTGAGCGGGAAGATCGCCTTCATCGATCGCGGCTCGTGTGACTTCACCGCCAAGGTGATGAACGCGCAGAACGCGGGCGCCGTCGGCGTCATCATCGCGGACAACGTGGACGGCCCCGTGGTGAACCTGGGCGGCGAGTCCACCACCGTCACCATCCCCACGCTGCGCATCACGCGGGCGAGCGGCAACAAGCTGCGGGCCACCATCCCCGGGCTCACCGCGCGGCTCCAGCGCCTGGCCGTCATCAACCTCGATGGCACGATCGACAACGCCATCGTGGCGCACGAGTGGGGCCACTACATCAGCAACCGGCTCGTGCAGAACTCCGCCGGCCTGGTCAACAACCAGGGCCGCTCCATGGGCGAGGGCTGGGGAGACTTCCACGCCCTGCTGATGATCGCGCGCGCGGAGGACATCAACGTCCCCTCCAACGCCAACTGGAACGGTGCCTACGGCGCGGCCGACTACGCCACGCGGGGCTCGTCCGAGGACAGCACCTTCTTCGGCATCCGCCGCGTCACCTACTCGGCGGACATGGCCAAGAACGCGCTCACCTTCCGGCACATCGTCAACGGCCAGCCCCTGCCCACCTCGGCGCCCATCTCCAACAGCGGCGGCGTCAACTCGGAGGTCCACAACTCGGGTGAGATCTGGGCCACCATGCTGTGGGAGTGCTACGTGTCGCTCTTGCGCGCGCACCCCTTCGCGGAGGCGCAGTCGCGCATGAAGAGCTACCTGGTCAACGGCTACAAGATGACGCCCGCCGCCCCCACCTTCCTGGAGGCGCGTGACGCGGTCATCGCGGCGGCCATGGCGAACGATCCGGCGGATGGAGACCGCTTCTGGCGCGCGTTCGCCCGGCGCGGCGCGGGCGTGGGCGCGGTGGCCCCGGACCGCTACTCCACCACCCACGAGGGCGTGGTCGAGAGCTTCACCGTGGGCGCGGACCTCGCCATCGTCTCCCTGTCCCTCTCGGATGACGTCGCCGCCACGTCCTGCGACCAGGACGGCGTCCTCGACAACGGCGAGACGGGCCGCCTGCGCATCGTCGTGCGCAACACCGGCTCGCAGCCGGCCACCCGGGCCACCGCCACCGTGCTCTCCAGCAGCAAGGGCGTGTCGGTGGGCCATGGCGGCGCGGTGACCTTCCCCACCATTCCCGTGGGCGGAACCGTCGAGGCGTACATCCCCGTGTCGCTCAATGGCGCCGCCACGGCCCAGCGGGTGGACATCCTCGTCGCCGCGCGGGACGAGCAGCAGGCCATTCCGGGAGACCGGACGCTCGGCTTGTCCGTGAGGGCCAACTACAATGAGTCGCCCCACTCCAGCGCCAAGGAAGGGGTGGACGCCCTCAACCTGCCGTGGACCGTGGAGCACGACGCGGCCCTGGCCGACTCGGACTTCGGCGTGGTGACGTTCAACGCCGATCTCAACCGGGCCTTCTTCGGGCCGAACGAGGGCGCGCCGAGCGACCTGCGCCTCATCACCCCCAACCTCCAGGTGGGCACCGGGCCGTTCACCCTCACGTTCCGTCAGGCGTATGACTTCGAGCAGGACACCTCGGTCACGCCGCCGGACTACTACGACGGCGCCGTCATCGAGCTGACCGAGGACAACGGCCAGACGTGGGTGGACATCGGCGGCCCGCTGTACAAGGGCGAGCTGTACAACGACCCGGTGGGCTACCCGACCAACAAGAACCCGCTCAAGGGCCGCCAGGCCATCGTGGGACAGACCACGGACTTCCCCGCCTTCATCACCTCCACGCTGGACCTGGGGACGACCTACGCGGGCAAGACGGTGCGCATCCGCTTCCGCATCGGCTCGGACAACGGCGCCGCGGCGACGGGCTGGTTGCTGGACGATCTCGAGTTCACCGGCATCACCAACACGCCCTTCACCATCCTCGCCGAGCAGCCCGCGGCGTGCGTGAGGAACCGGCCCCCGGTGGCGTCCGCTGGAGCGGACCAGACGGTGAACGAGCGCACGGCCGTGACGCTCACGGGCACGGCCTACGATCCGAACAACGATCCGCTCTCCTATAGCTGGACGCAGCTGTCCGGCCCGCCGGCGACGCTCTCGGGCACCGACACGCTCAAGGCCACCTTCACCGCTCCCGAGGTGACGCAGGACTCGGACCTGGTGTTCCACCTGGCCGTGTCCGATGGGACCGACACGACCACCAGCACCGTGACCGTGCACGTGCGCAACGTGAACCGGGCGCCCACCGCCAACGCGGGCCTGGATGGCACCGTGGATGAGCACGCCAGCTACACGCTGTCGGGCTCGGCGTCGGACGAGGACAACGACACCCTCACCTACCGCTGGTTCCAGACGGCGGGCACGCCCGTGGCCCTGTCCAACGCCAACACCCTGACCGCCTCGTTCGTCGCTCCGGAAATCACCCTGGACGAGACGCTCACCTTCACCCTGTGGGTGAGCGACGGCACGGCGAGCGTCGAGGACTCGGTGAACGTGACGGTGCGCAACGTCAACCGCGCGCCCGTGGTGAACGTGTCCAACAAGCGCGTCGAGCAAGACACCCAGGTGACGCTCTCCGCCCAGGCCTCGGACCCGGACGGGGACCCGCTCACCTACAACTGGACGCAGAAGTCCGGCCCGCCGGTGACCCTCACGGGAGCGAACACGCTCACGCCGTCCTTCACCGCGCCCAGCGTGACGGCCGACACCGAGCTCACCTTCGAGCTGACCGTCTCCGACGGCTCGGACACCAGCAAGGCCACCGCCATCGTGACGGTCGTCCAGGGCAACGTCCCCAACGATCCGCCCACCGCCAACGCGGGCCTGGACGGCACCGTGGAGGAGCGCGCCAGCTACACGCTGATGGGCTCGGCGAGCGACCTGGACGGTGACACCCTCACCTACCGGTGGTTCCAGACGGCGGGCACGCCCGTGGCCCTGTCCAACGCCAACACCCTGACCGCCTCGTTCATCGCGCCCGAGGTGGCGACCAGCGAGACGCTCACCTTCACCCTGTGGGTGAGCGACGGCAAGGCGAGCGCCGAGGACTCGGTGAACGTGACGGTGAACAACGTCAACCGCGCGCCCACGGTGCAGGTGTCCGACGTGATCGCGCAGGAGCGCACCACGGTCCAGCTGCACGCCATCGCCTCGGATCCGGACGGCGACGGGCTCACCTACAGCTGGACGCAGCTGTCCGGCCCGCCGGTGACCCTCACGGGCCAGGACACCGCTCGCCCCACGTTCGCGGCCGGGGACGTCAACGCCGACACGGACTTCACCTTCCAGGTGAGCGTGAGCGACGGCGCGGCCTCCGTGACGGGTGACGTGAAGGTGACCGTGCGCAACGAGAATCGCGCGCCCACGGCCGTCGCGGGTGACGCGGTGACGGTCGACTCCGGCGCGACGTTCCAGCTCAACGGCGGCGCCAGCTCGGATCCCGACGGTGACGCCCTGACCTACGCGTGGACGCAGGTGGGCGGTCCCTGGGCGACGATCCAGGGGGCGACCACCGCCACCCCGAGCATCACCGCTCCAGCGCTGGAGACGGACACCGAGCTGCGCTTCAGCCTCGTCGTGAATGACGGCGTGGTGTCGAGCCAGCCCTCCATCGTCTCCGTCACCGTGAAGGGCGCCCCGAAGGACGGCGGCGGCAACGGTGATGGCAACGGCGGTGGTGATGACGATGACAACGGTGGCGGCTGCTCGGCCACCGGCGCGGGCATGCCGGTGAGCATGCTCGGTCTGGGCCTGCTCGGCCTGCTGCGCCGCCGTCGGATGAACTGACGCGCGCCTCCCCTCCCCCGCCAGAGTCGCGGTGGGGGAGGGGTGGAAGTACCGGCGATCCTCGCGTAGAGCTTGGCTCCGTGAAGACGCCCTCATTGGATCCCCCCGCCTCCAACGTCCTGTCGGTCGTCGCGCTGCGCAAGCACTACGGCGGCACCCCCGCCGTGGATGACCTGTCCTTCCACGTGGGCCGCCGGGAGATCGTCGGGCTGCTCGGCGGCAACGGCGCGGGAAAGACGACCACCATCAACATGGTGCTCGGCATCCTCGAGCCCAGCGCGGGAACCATCCTCATCGAGGGGGTGGACCTGGCGAAGGCCCGGGCCCAGGCGCTCGCGCACACCAACTTCGCCGCCATCTACGCGCCCCTGCCCGGCAACCTCACCGTCCAGCAGAACCTGCGCGTCTTCGGGATGCTCTACGGCGTGAAGAAGCTCTCCGCGCGCATCGAGGAGCTGCTCACGCGCTTCGACCTGCGGCGCTTCCGCGACACGAAGAGCGGCGTGCTCTCCTCGGGAGAGCAGACCCGGCTGACGCTGGCCAAGGCCATGCTCAACGAGCCCCGGTTGCTCCTCCTGGACGAGCCCACCGCCTCGTTGGATCCCGCGACGGCCCGGGACATCCGTACCCGCATCCGTGACTTCGCGACCCAGGGCCCTGGCGGCGTGCTGTGGACGTCCCACAACATGTACGAGGTCGAGGAGGTCTGTGACCGGGTGCTCATCGTCTCGCGAGGGAAGATCCTCCTCCAGGGCAACCCCCGGACGCTGCCGGCCGAGCACGGCAAGGCGACGCTCGAGGAGCTCTTCATCTCCGTGGTCCGCGGACCGGACGCGCTGGAGCACACGAGGGCGGTGTCATGAATTCCTCGCACATCGCCGCCATCCTGCTGCGCCAGTTCTACCTGCTCCGGGGAAGCCCCGCGCGCATCCTGCCGCTGTTCGTCTGGGTGGCCATCGACGTCACCCTCTGGGGATTCATCACCCGCTACCTCGACAGCGTCTCGGCCTCCGGCATCAACTTCGTGTCATCCCTGCTGGGCGCGGTGCTGCTCTGGAATTTCCTCACGCGCGTGATGCAGGGCGTGACGATGGCGTTCTTCGAGGATGTCTGGTCGCGCAACTTCCTCAACCTCTTCGCCACCCCCCTGCGGATTTCCGAATACCTCGCCGGGCTCGTGCTCTCGAGCATCGTGACGAGCAGTATCGGACTCGGGGTGATGGTGCTCGTCGCGTGGGCGGTGTTCGACCTGTCGCTAATCACCTATGGCCTGATGCTCGCGCCGTTCTTCCTGGTGCTCTTCCTGTTCGGGATCGCGCTGGGGGTGTTCGGCAGCGCCGTGGTGCTCCGGTTGGGGCCGGCCGCGGAATGGCTCATCTGGCCCATTCCGGCCGTGGTCGCCCCCTTCGCCTGCGTCTTCTATCCGCGCTCCGCGCTGCCCGAGTGGATGCAGTGGGCCTCGCGCCTGACCCCCCCGTCCTATGTCTTCGAGAGCATGAGGGAGATCGTCTCGCGGGGAGGGTTCTCGGGGCACTCGCTCGCCTGGGGCATGGGGCTGGCCCTGACGGCGCTGGTGCTCGCCTGCGGGTTCTTCACCCGCGTCTACCATGAGGCCGTCCGCACGGGCCGCATCGCCCGCTACAGCGCGGAAAGCGTGACCTGAGCAGGGGCTACTCCAGGTGCAGGTCCGAGAAGCGGGAGACCACCTTCATGGCCCCCGCTTCCCGCAGTGTTTCCGCATGACCGGGCCAGCTATGCCCGCCGCCGGTGAAGCCAATCACCCGCATGCCGGCTGAGACGGCCCCGTGGACACCATGCGCGGAGTCCTCAATGACGACGGTGTCCTTCGGGCTGACGCCGAACACCCGGGCCGCGTGCAGGAAGACGTCCGGCGCGGGCTTCGAGCGGCCCACCTCGGGAGCCGAGAAGATGTGGGGCTCGAAGCGCTTCCAGAGTCCCGCCGCCGTCATGCTGATCCTCAGCCGTTGGGTGCTCGAGTTCGAGCAGACGCAGCGCGGCCCGCTGAGCCGATCGAGCAGCGCGTGCACCCCCTCGATGGCCTTCACGCTCTCCAGCCGGCGATCGAGCTCCAAGAGCGCGCGCTCCAGATAATCCTCTGGCAGAGGGCGCCCGAGCTGCTGGGCCACCAGCTCCACGAGCTGCGCATCCGTCAGCCCGGTGAAGCGCGTGATGACTTCCTCCTGGGTGATGGCGAGGCCCAGCTCACCCAGCAGCTGGGAGTGCACCCCCGCCGCCAGGATTTCCGAGTCAATCAGCACGCCGTCACAATCGAAGATGATGAGCACGAAGGTCCTTTCGGCACAGCGGGAACACGCCTCGGAGCGCGGATGGGGACGCTACTTCATCCGCACCGTCACCGAGTTGCTGGCGGCGTTATACGTGAGGAATCCCTTCTGGAATTCGCTCTCACGGCCGCCGGTGACGGCGTACTCGTCCGACACCGGGTAGCCCAGCGCGCCCTTCTCCCAGTTCAGCTCCTTCCACTTCGCGCGGATGAGGCCGTGCACCTCGTGGGCCCCCGTGGCCTGCGTCCAGTAGATGCTGCCCTCGATGCCGCCCTTCTTGAAGTGGTTGAAGCGGCCCACCCCATCCGGCGTCGCCGTCTCGTCCGTCGTCGGGTAGCCCAGCACGCCCGTCTCCCAGCCCAGCGCCTCCCACTTCGCGCGGATGAGGCCGTGCACCTCCCAGGCCCCCAGCTCCGGCGTCCAGTAGATGCTGCCCAACGTGCCGTCCTTCTTGAAGTGGTTGAAGCGGCCCACCCCATCCGGCGTCGCCATCTCACCCGTCGTCGGGTAGCCCAGCACGCCCGTCTCCCAGCCCAGCGCCTCCCACTTCGCGCGGATGAGGCCGTGCACCTCCCAGGCCCCCGTCTCCGGCGTCCAGTAGATGCTGCCCTTCTGGAAGTGATTGAAGCGGCCCACCCCGTCCGGCGTCTTCAGCTCGTTCGTCGTGCACGGGCCGAGAATGCCCCCGGCACCGCCCAGCTGGTTGTAGCGCGTCAGGATCGCTCCCCCCACCGAGCACCCCCCACCACAGTGGGCGTTGGCCCGGTTGAGGTAGTCCGTCCAGGGCCAGTTGGCGCCGGGATCCGTGCGGTTGTAGGGCTGCAACTGGCCGTGACCCACCACGTGGTAGCGGTCGCGGGGAATCCCATTGTCCCGCGTGATGTCGCACAACAGCCGCGCCGAGGCGTCGATCTGTCCCACCGGCCAGGTCTTCGACGCCGCATACCCCCCGTGCTCGATGCCGATGGTGAAGTCGTTGGCGCTTCGGCCGTTGAGCCCGCACTCCATCCCACTGTTGTTGCTGCATTGATAGGTGGCGCCGATGTGCCAGCCCCGGCTTCCCTCGCGCACCAACTGGCTGATCTCCAGTCCGTCCTCGCGCACCACGTAGTGCGCGCTCACCTGCGACTGGGTGTTGGTCAGCCAGCTCCAGCACCCCGAGTAGCCGCTCTCACAGGTGTGGATGATCACCATGCGCGGAGACAGGGGCCGGGCGTTGTAGTTGGGCGAGGGCCGCCACACGGCGGGCGCGTAGTCGGGACCGGCGGCGAGCGCCTGGGTGCGCTGTCCCACCGGCTCCGCGGCCAGGCTCTGCCCGCTCGCGTCCCACTCCTTCGAGAGCGTCCCCAGCCCCAGGCGCAGCGTCCGGAAGACTTCATCCTGGACGAAGCTGCGGCGGCCCGCCTCGTCCTGGATGCCGGAGACCGCCTCCACCGCCGGCGCCCACTGGCTCGCCCGCGTCCGGTCCACCCGAAGTGACTCCGCGCGGTGCGACAGCAGCGCCGCCGCCGCCCGAACGTTGGAGCGCGCGTCGGTCCTGGCCTGCGCCACCGTGACGCGGGCCCGCTTCGCGCCCTCCTCGAGCAGCGCTCCCGGAAGCGCCATCATTCCGAAGACGGCCGGGCGCCCCTCGAACTCCTCGGCTCCCTCCACCATCTGGTAGCGCGTCTGGACGAACGCGATGGACTTGAGCAGCGCGGGCGGCACGTTGAACTCCCCACCCGCCTCCCGGAAGAGCGCATCGAACGACACATCCTCGCGGACAGAGGCCTCCGTCCCTGTCTCGGCCACCTGCTCGGTGGCGACAGCGGCGTCCTGCTGCTCGTTCGTGCCACACGCCTGCGCCAATGCCAGCGAGGCGGTGAGCACGACCATCCCGGACCTGTTCTTCATGGAATCCTCCTGTCCTCGTCACACGAGGAGTGTTCTTGGGGGATTACAGGCTATTCCATTTTTCCCGTGAGCGGGTCGTGGTCCACACCGCGTGTCGCCAGGGCATGGCATCCGGCCATAATGACCGGCCATGCCCCCGCGTCTCGTGCTCCTCGTTGGTCTGCTGGCTCTCACCGGTTGTCGAAACAACTCCGAGGGAGCGGTGAAGCTCACCGTCTCCTACTCCGGCTTCAAGCCCGGCTGCATCCGGGTGAGCGTGAAGGACGCGGAGGGCGCGGGTGAGGAGCGCACGACGGAGCTCGCGGGCAAGGGCGCGGTCACGGGAGGGAGCGTGACGGTGGCCGCCTTCCGCGAGGCCGGCTGGAGCAACCGCCTGACCGTGACGGCGGAGGCCTTCGAGAAGGTCTGCACGGCAGGAGACTCGCGGGTGGCCACCGACACCCGGACGGTGACGGTGGGCAAGGGCCAGGTCGCCAACGAGACACTGAAGCTGGAAGCCATCGACCAGGACGGGGATGGCTACGTGTCCTGGGACAACGCGGGCGGCCATGACTGCGACGACACGACGGCCAGCGTGAACCCCGACGCGAAGGAGCTCTGCAACAACAGGGACGACAACTGCGACCGGAAGCAGGACGAGGGCTTCGACGTCGGTGCGATGTGTGCCTCACCGGAGGGCTGCCAGGGCGCCTGGGCTTGCGACGACCAGGGCGCGATCAGCTGCATGGCCAACAGGCTGGGCCAGTGGCATCCCGATGTGGACAAGGATGGCCAGGGCGCACGAGGCCCGGGCATCACGAGTTGCGAGCAGCCCGAGGGCTACGTGGCCAACGACCTCGACTGCGACGACAACAACCCCCAGCGCCACACGAATGCCGCCGAGGTGTGCAACGCGGTGGACGACAATTGTGACGGCAGGAGCGACGAGGGGTTGGGTGTGGGGCTCGCCTGCTCGGGCCAGGGCGGATGCGCGGGCCTGGCCGCCTGCGCCTCGGATGGAAGCGTGAGGTGTGACAGCCCCACGCCCACCGTGCTGTACCCGGACAACGACCAGGACACTCGCGGCGCGGCCGACGCGGGCGTGATGAGCTGCGAGCCCACGCGCCCCGGCTACGTCGACAACGCGAACGACTGCGATGACACCCGGGCGAACGTGTACGTCAACGCGCCGGAGCTCTGCGACGGGCTGGACAACGACTGTGACGGGACACAGGACGAGGGCTTCAACCTGGGCGCGAGCTGCGATCCAGGCCTGGGCTGCACCGGAGAAAGAAGATGCGCGACGGACGGCGGCACCCAGTGCGCCTACGTCACGCAGCCATCGAACTACTACCCGGACGAAGACCTCGACCAGTACGGCAAGGAAGACGCGGGCGTGCTGACCTGCGCGCCCAGCCCCGGGTACATCGTCCAGGCGGGCGACTGCGATGATGGCAACCCCTTCACGCACGCGAACGCGAGCGAGCTGTGCGACCAGGAGGACAACAACTGCAACGGCACGGTGGACGATCCCGGCGCGTGCCCCGCGGGCGGAGGAAGCTGGGTGGACCAGTCGGCGGGCACGACCAACTGGCGCTCGGTGTCCGTGGGGAACAACGGGGGTGTGTGGATCGCTGGCAACAACGCCCTGCGCGTGCGCGAGCCGGGACAGACGACCTTCCTGATGCCCACCTGCACGGGCGACTGGTACGGCGTCTGGGCGGACCCGAGGACGGGAACCGCCTACCTCGGGGGGACCAACACCGCCACCGGTGGGCGCGGCCTGGGAAACGCGAGTTGTACGCCCGGAAACGCCGCCCAGGATACCGACGTCCGGGGCCTCACCGGCCTCGCCTTGCCGGGAGACGGACTGGAATTGCACGTCGTCGGGCAGTCTCGTAGCCAGTCCGACGAAGGACATGCGTACTGGTGGAGTCCCGGAGGCTCGGGCAGCGGTGGCCCCACCGCGATAGCCCCCCTCTGGGATGTGCATGGCTCTTCGCGCGACGTGCTCTTCGCAGTGGGTGGCTATGACACCAATGCCTCCACGGGAGTAGGCGCTCGCATCTACCGCTTCAAGCCAAGCCAGAACGACTGGGCGAGCGAACTCGTCCAGAACGTCTCCGGAGTCGTGGACGACAAACTCCGGGGTGTCTGGGTCGTGAACTCGAAGCTGGCCTACGCCGTCGGCGAGAGCAGTTCCGTGCTCATGTGGAACGGGACGGCCTGGAGCAAGCACTCGGCACCAGCGAACGAGGATCTGCTCTCGGTGGTCGCCTTCGGGAAGAACGCCCTCTACGTCACCACGGCGAGCGGGAAGGTCTACCGGTACAATGGAAGCAGTTGGGCCGCGCTCTCCGGTGTGAACACCGGACGCGACCTCTATGACATCGCGGGCACCCGCCCCGACGATCTCTGGGTGGTGGGCGAGAACGGGAAGATCTTCCACTGGCCACGCTGAGCGCGCCCCACGGGGCTCTGGGTGACGTGATTTCCCAACGGGCCATCACGTACGATGAAGAGCGGTCGTCATCGACACGGACCCGAACCGGGGGAAGAGGAATGCCCTACAAGCCACAAGCGAACCGTTCAGGAGAAGCCCCGTCGGTGTACCCCTGGATGGGCAAGGTGCTCAATTGGAGCGCGGCGCTGCGAGACAAGCCCTACAAGAATCCACGTGGCACATACCAGGGCATCCTCGCTGATCTTCCACGCGACACCCGCGTCACGGTTGTCGGCAAGGAACAAGGGTGGCTGCGCATCGACGTGACCCGCGATGGTCGTCTACTCAAGGGCTATGTATCGCAGGAACTGATCGGGTACGTCTCACCGAAGTTGGCAGTCGCACCGCGGAAACTGGCGCAGTACCAAGCAGCCCTCGCGGCGAATGACTGGCTGGATGCCGCGACATTGCTCAATGGCTTCAAGGACACAGATGTCCTCGTATTGCTCAAGAAGCTGAGTGCGCCTCAACTCGCCCAGATGAAGCAAGGGGCCATTCGTGGCCTACTGATTCCCCTGCGAGTGGCCCAGCCCATCGAACTCTTGAATCCATTCGCGAGCATTGTCGGAAGCAAACTCGCGCGGGCCCATCAACAACTCGAAGCACTTCGAGTGCAATTCCAGGCCACCGTCATCTCCCGCGAGCAGTGGGGCGCCCGTCCGCCAGACAAGAGCAAGGGATGGGACGAGTACCCCAAGAACGCGTCCCTGCCCCTCTATCGCATTGTGGTGCACCACACCGCCGAGCCGCAGCATCAGACAGCTCGGCAGTTACAGGACAAGGAGATGGATGACGCAGGCTACTCCGACATGCCCTACCACTTCGTGATCACGGGAAACGGGAAGATTCACGAGGGCCGTGAGATGGATGTCGTGGGGGCCCATGCCGGCCTCATCAAGGGGAACAAAGACATCAAGAAGGATCCGGACTATGGCTCCATTGGTATCGTGTTGACGGGAGATTTCGAGAGCAGGATCCAGAATGGCTGGAGCCCCGACACCCCCACGAACGCGCAGCTCACGAGCTTGCAACTCCTCGTCAACCATCTCGTCCAGCAGTACCAGCTCGACCCGGCCAACATCCTCAAGCACCGCGACGTCGAGCGGGGAGGCAAGGTGACCGTGTGTCCAGGCGGCAAGCTCGCGTCCCACGTCGACCTCATCCGGACGCGAACCCAGAAGACAGTGAAGGAACTCGCGGAGGCCGAAGCTCAACTCGCGGCGGCCGAGCAGGAAGCCGCGAAACTCAAGTAGATGGCGACACGTGGCCACTCACGGGGCCTGGAAGGCGCGCTCTCCCTCCGGGCGGTAGAGCTTGAAGGACCCGCCTCCACTCCCCCCAACGAGAGCGGCTTGCTCCCGCCGCTGCTCGTCCAGGAAGCGCAGCCGCGAGATGCTGGCTTCCTCATGCTGGTCGTGCTGGAGGTGAATGCGAGGCACCTCGCCGTCCGAGATGACAAGTCCCCGGGAATCCGGTTCCACGTACAGACCCAGCCCGAGCGTCCCCTGGGTCCCATGAAGAACCACTCCACTCCGCGTACTGGAAGCCCCCAATGAGACTCCCGCCTTTCCTGCTTCGTCCTGGAGCAGCAAGGAGGCCTGCCGCTGCTCGGGGGGAGCACCAGGAGGAGGTGCCACCGACAGGGTCGCCCAGGGTCGTCCATCCGGGTGGGAGAGCACCAATTGGGGCTCCCTCCCATCCGACATGAACCCCAGCTCAGCCCGTGTCCGTCCCGCCTCGTCCACCAGTGTGAGGTGGCGTACCCGGAGCGCACCGGGTGCCGTCGGCTCCAGCCCGCGCGGCCCCAGCCACCTGACCGCTTCTCCCACGAGGAGGAGGAGCGTCAGGAGGATCAGTCCCACCGTCAGCCCACGCACCTGTCGGCGCAGCCGCTGCTGTTCCCGTTCGAGGGACTCAATCTGGGTCCCGGTGTCATGCATGCTCATCGTCACCCCTCCCTCGTGATCATAGGCGCGATCGAGGACGCCTCGCGGACTTCGTTCCAGCGCGGAGTAGCGGAGGAGAACCGCTATAGAGGAGGGCCGGACCACCAGGAACATACGCCTGTCAGGGCTCGACGGATTGCGGCAACGGCTTTCCCTTCGTGGTGGGCAGGTAGCACTTGCCCTTGTACTCCGCGACCTCGTCATCGCAAGGCGGCTTCTGCGCGAGTTCCACCCAGCATCCCCCGTTGATCTCCACGGCCGCCTTCTTGGTCTTGCAGGGAGGCGTGCCCTGATTGCGAAAGGGTTTGTCGGGCAAGGGGTAGGACGGAGACACGGGGCCCGGGTCATCGACGTCCGCCAGGAAGGTCGCATCGGAGGGATATGCGAACCCGGACACGGCAGCCCGTAACGACTTGTCATGACGGCTCATCAGAAACCAGGCTCCCAGCCCCAGAACAAGGCCCGCGACGAAGCCGCCCGCCCCCACTCGCCAGTCGCGGCGGGCTCGCGAGGGCCGTGCCGCTGGCCCACTTCCCCCCGATAACAGGTGGGCGTGGGCCTCGGCCGTATCCTCCACACGCGTGTACACGGCGGAGGCCAGCACGAGCACGTTCGCCAGGTCCGTCGAGGACAGCGTCACGGGAGCTTGACCCACGAAGAAGGTGACCGAGGACGTTGAGGGCTCCCAGACGAGCAGCACCTCGCAGCGCCCCAAGGGTCGCCAGTCCACGCGCTCGCTGAGAAAGAAGCGCAAGGCGGGCCTGCCCGTCTCCGCGTGCCACGCTTCATGAAGGCATCCGAGGTCGGGCCCCACTTCCTCGAACCTCCGGCCAAGTTCGAACGGCCCTAATCCAACACCCTTTCCGCTCTTCACATCCGCCACGTGCGCGCCCTCCAGGATCGCGGTACAGACAAACGGACTTGACCACTCAAGTCAAGTCCCTTCACAAGTCCTTTGAGGTCAGGTGTGATGAGAGACAGGTGCCCGCGACCTATTTCGACAGCGCGATGTGGCCCGCCTGTCTAGAGAGACGGATCTACGCCTAAGCCTCAATCAGGGGCTCGCCCTCGCCAGGAAGGGCCATGGGCCGTCTGTTGCAGCCCCTCGTCTCGCCGCCTGCCTCCCAGGCGGTTAGCCGGATGAATCCCGGATGGATGTCCGGTGGCGGACGGTTCCACTCCCGTCCGAATGGCTCGGACAGGAGGATTCATGCACCGACTGCATTCCCTGGCGCTCGGCGCCGTGACCGCGCTTGCTCTCGTGGCGGGCAGTGCCCAGGCCGCGAGCCTGTCGCGTGAGCCCTACCTCCAGCGGGTGGGGACGGACAGCGCCACCGTGGCCTTCCGGCTCAGCGCCTCGTGCGCGCCCACCGTCTACTACGGCACCCATGGGAGCACCGACCAGCGCGTCACCGCGCCCAACCCGGCGACCAAACATGCGGTCGAACTCTCGGGCCTGGAGCCCGGCACCGCGTACACCTATGTGGTGGATGCGTGCGGCGCGCGCACCAACCCGGTGACGTTCTCCACCGCGTCCAAGCCCGGCGTGCGCCGTGTGCACTTCACCACCGTGGGCGACTTCGGCTCCAACAGCGATGACCAGAAGCAGGTGGCGCGCGCCATGCTCGGCCGCGCGCCGGAGCTCTTCCTGGCGCTCGGGGACAACGCCTACGAGTCGGGCACCGAGGCCGAGTTCCAGCGCAACCTCTTCGAGCCCATGGCGCCCCTGCTCGCGCAGGTGCCCTTCTTCGCCGTGCCCGGCAACCACGAGTACGAGACGAACCAGGGCCAGCCCTACTTCGACAACCTCTACCTGCCCACCAGTTCCACCGGCGGCGAGTCCTACTACTCGTTCGACTGGGGCTTCGTGCACTTCGTGGCGATCGACTCCAGTTGCGCGCTGGGCCTGGCGCCCTCGAGCCGCTGCACGCCGGCCGCGCAGCGGCAGTGGGTGGAGGAGGACCTGGCCGCGAGCACCGCGCCCTGGAAGATCGCCTTCATGCACTACCCACCCTGGAGCAGCGGCGAGCACGGCTCACAGCCGAACATCCGCAAGCAGTTCGCCCCCCTCTTCGAGGAGTATGGGGTGGACCTGGTGCTCACCGGGCATGACCATGACTACGAGCGCAGCCAGCCCATGAAGGGGGACGCGGTGGCGGCCTCGGGCACCCGGGCCCCGGTCTACCTGGTGGTGGGCAGCGGCGGCGCGGGCCTGCGTGACATGAGCACGAGCAGCAAGCCCTCCTGGTCCGTGCTTCGCAACAACGGGGATCACGGCTACCTCGACGTCAAGGCCGAGGACGGCACCCTCACCGCCCAGATGCTCACCCCCTCGGGCAAGGTGATGGACAGCTTCACGCTGACCAAGGAACTCCCCCCGGAGCCCGAGCCCCCGCCGGCGACCGCGGACGAGACGACCCCCACCCCGGGTCAGCCGGACCCGGCTCCGACTCCAGCCCCGTCTCCCAGTCCCTCGGGCGGAACCAACCCCCTGCCCACGGGCGCGGAGACCGCCGAGGATCTCGGTCCCACGGCCGCGGGCTGCTCGGCTGGACCCGCGATGGCGCTGCTGCCCGGGGCCATCCTCGTGTTCGCCGGGGCCCTGCGCCGCCGCCGCCGCTAGCGGCTCCCCCGGACAGCGGAATACTTCCGACGGCCGGGAAGCGGCCCGGGAGTGCCTTCCGTCCTTGTCATCGAGCGTCCGGGATGCGATGCGCCTTGATGATGACAGACGCGGGCCCACCTTCCTGCCGGGCCGCCGGAGCCTTTCATGAAGAAGAACCCCCGCCCTCCCGACCGGGCATCCCAGCCTCGCAGTGAAGCCCCTCGCGGTGAGTCCTCTCGCCAGGAATTTCCCAACAGCAAGGCGCCTCACCGGAAGCCCGCGCACCGGGAGACGAATCGCCGGGAGCCCGCTCGCCGGTCCACCTCCGAGGCACCGCGTGGAGAGCGCCCCGTGCGCGAGGACCTGGTCCTCCAGGCGTGCCTCGAGGCCTATGGCTTCATCCGCCACGAGGGACGCCTCGCGGACCGGGCCCTCGACTTCACCCTGCGGCACAAGAAGAACCTCTACTCCAACGAGCGCCGGGCGGTGGCCGAGCGGGTGTATGCCCTGCTCCGTCGCCAGCGCACCGTGGACTTCCTCCTGGAGCATGCCCACCGGGGCTTCACCAAGCTGGATCGGACGCACCAGGACGTGCTGCGGCTGGCCGCCTCGCGCGTGCTGCACGGTGAGAGCGTGGCCGACGTGGAGCGCTCCTCGCAGCTCGCGGTGATGGGCACCGAGGGCCTGTCCGGGCTCGCGCACGCCGCGAGGACGCTGGAGGGCCTGGCCCCGGACAAGCGCTTCCCCATCGCCGCGTCGCTGCCGGACTTCCTCGCGGCGCGCTTCCGGGAGGCGTTCGGCGCGGATGCCGAGAAGGCCGCCGAGGCGATGAACGAGCGTGCCCCCCTCACCGCCCGCGTCAACGGCCTGAAGGGAGACCGGGAGGCCCTGCGGGCCCTGCTGGCGAAGGAAGGCGTGAGCACCACGCCCACGCCCCTGTCGCCGCTTGGACTCGTCCTCGACACGCGCATCAACGCCTTCTCGCTCGAGTCCTTCCGCGACGGCGCCTTCGAGCTGCAGGACGAGGGCAGCCAGCTGCTCGGCATGCTCGTGGACGCGCCGCCCACCAAGGTGGTGGACGCGTGCGCGGGCGCGGGTGGCAAGACGCTGCAGCTCGCCGTGCAGATGAAGAACCGGGGAGACCTGTACGCGCTCGACGTCGAGGAGGGGCGCATGGAGGATCTGCGCAAGCGCACGCGCCGGGCCGGCGTGCACAACGTGCGCACCCAGCTCATCCCCGCGGACGGCCCCGAGGTGGACACGGCCCTGGCGGCCCTCCAGGGCAAGGCGGACCGGGTGCTGGTGGACGCGCCCTGCAGTGGCACGGGCACCCTCCGGCGCAAGCCGGACGCGCGCTATCGCCTCACGCCGGAGATGCTCGCCGAGCACGTGGTGCGGCAGAAGAAGCTGCTCGAGCGCTTCTCCCACCTGGTGAAGCCCGGAGGCCGGCTCATCTACGGCACGTGCAGCGTGCTGCGCGAGGAGAACGAGGCGGTGGTGGAGGACTTCCTCTCGCGGCATCCGGAGTACACGGTGCGTCCGGTGGCGGACGAACTGGGCGCGGAACTGGGCGCCAAGGTGAGCGCGGGGCCCTTCCTGCGGCTCGCCCCGCACCTGCACGGCACGGATGGATTCTTCGGGGCCATCCTCGTGCGCGCGAAGTAACCTCTCCCTCCGAGAGGCTTCCTGGAGGAAAAGGCATGCCGGAAGTGGTCCACTATCGGGTCTCGATGCTCCGCCCGCACACGCACCTCTTCGAGGTGCGGGCCACCTTTCCTCCCGGCCCGGACACGCTCGAGGCCGTGCTGCCGGTGTGGACGCCCGGCAGCTACATGGTGCGGGAGTTCTCCCGCCACCTCCAGGACGTGAGGGCCACCAATCCCGACGGGGAAGCGCTCGCGGTGCGGCGCACGGACAAGCGCACCTGGCGGGTGGACGCCCGGGGCCGCGCGGTGACCCTGAGCTACCGCGTCTATGCCCACGAGTTGTCCGTGCGCACGAGCCACCTGGATGGCGGCCACGGCTACTTCAACGGCGCCAACCTCTTCCTTTATACCGAGGCCACGCGAGGCCTCGCGCACCACGTCACCGTGGAGGCGCCCGCGGGGTGGAAGGCCTTCACGGCGCTCGACTCCCGCGACGGAGCCTTCGTGGCGGACAGCTACGACGCGCTGGTGGACAGCCCCTTCGAGGTGGGCCCCCACACCCCGCTCACCTTCGTGGCGGCGGGCGTTCCTCATGAGGTGGTGGTGTGGGGGGACGCGGTGCAGGACCCGGCCCGGTTGTGCGCGGACCTGCAGCGCATCTGCGAGACCCAGGCGAGGCTCTTCGGCGGCCTGCCCATGAAGCGCTACCTCTTCCTCCTCTACCTCACGGACAAGGGGCGTGGAGGGCTGGAGCACCAGGCGTCCACGGCGCTGCTCTTCCCCCGCGTGGGGCTCCACAACCCGCGCGGCTGGGAGGACTTCCTCACCCTGGTGGCCCACGAGTACTTCCACCTGTGGAACATCAAGCGGGTGAAGCCCCGGGCCTTCGTCCCCATGGACTACGCCCAGGAGAACTACACCTCGCTGCTCTGGGCCTTCGAGGGAGTCACCTCCTACTACGACAACCGCATGGTGCTGCGCGCGGGGCTGATGAGCGCGAGCCGCTACCTCATCCGCCTGGGGGAGACGCTGTCCGCCCTCCAGGCCACGCCGGGCCGCAAGACGCAGACGCTGGCCGAGTCCTCGTTCCTGTGCTGGGTGAAGCACTACCGCCCGGACGAGCACAGTCCCAACAGCGCCATCTCCTACTACCTCAAGGGCGAGGTGGTGGCGGTGCTCCTGGACCTGGAGTTGCGGCGCGCCACGGACGACGCACGGGGCCTGGACGATTTGATGCGCCTCTTGTGGGAGCGCCACGGAGATGGCTCCGGCGTCCCCGAGGAAGGCGTGGAGGCGGCGGCCTCGGAGCTCGCGGGCAAGGACTTGAGCGCCTTCTTCGACCGGGCGGTGCGGAGCACGGAGGAGCTGGACTTCTCGGTCTTCGCCCACGTGGGCCTGGAGGTGCGCTCGCGTCCCCGCGAGTCCGCGAGCGACCGCGGCGGCACGCCTCCGCCACGCGCCCGGGGAGAGGGCCGGCCCAGGGGATGGCTCGGCATCACCCCCAAGGGGGGCGCCACCTTCGCCTCGGTGCTGGAGGGCTCGCCCGCGCAGGAAGCGGGGGTGTACGTGGACGATGAACTCGTGGCGCTCGACGGCTGGCGGGTGGACACCGCCGCCCTGCTGTCGCGCTGCGAGGACAAGGCGCCCGGCGACACGGTCCGGCTCACGGTGTTCCGCCGGGACAAGCTGGTGGAAGTCCCGGTGGTGCTCGGCCAGAAGCCCGCGGATGCCGTATGGCTCGCCCGCGTGGACAAGCCCACCGACGCGCAGAAGGCGGCGCTCCAGGCGTGGCTCGGCACGGCCTGGGACGAGTTGGGATAGGCTCGGTGCCGGGGGTCTTCCCGTCCATGTCCGTTCCGTCGCTCGTCCGATGCAAGAGCCACCCCTCCGCCACCGCTGGCTGGCGCTGCGTGGGGTGTGGCTCCGCCCTGTGTCCCCAGTGCGTGGAAGCCCGGCGCATGCACACGGTGGACGTGCTCGCCTGCCGGCGATGTGGAGACCGGGCCGAGACCCTGCGCCTGCACCGCTCGCGGCAGATGCCGCTCGCCGAGCGGCTGCGCCTCGCGTGGCGCTATGCCCAGTCCTCCCGCTTCCTGGCGATGGTGCTGGGGGTGGGCACGGTGTTGACCGTCCTCACCTTCATGACCCAGGTGACGCTCATCGTGCTGCGTCTGGCGCCCGCGGCGCTGCTGGTGGGCGTCTACTCGGGTTGCTTCTTCGCCATCCTCCTGGCGAGCGCGCGGGGCGAGAGCGACGTCCCCATTCCGGAGTACAGCGACCTCTTCGCCGACTGGCTCATGCCCGCCCTGCGCGGCGTGGTCTCCACCAGCGTGGTCTGGCTGCCGCCCCTGCTCTACCTCGCGTTCATCAGTGGCTGGGACGTCGTCGCGTACAAGGACCGGTTGCTGTCCGACCCCATGTTCTACATGACGGGCGCCTTCCACTCCCTGCCCTGGGAGCTCCTGGCGAGGGATCCCCTGGCCTGGGTGCTGGGAATCGCCTGCCTCGCCTACCTGCCCATGAGCCTGTTGCTGAGCGCGAGCAGCACGCACCTGCTGGACATGCTCAACCCGATCCGGGGTCTGCACGCCATCCGGCGGCTCGGCCGGGACTACGCCATCACCCTCGGGTTCCTGTTCCTCATGGGGCTCGCGTACCTGGGCACGCGCTTTCTCGGCGCGGGCATCCGCTCGCTCGACCTGGGCGTCCTGACCCGGTGGATCGCCGAGGTCATCGAGCTCCCCGTCTTCTTCCTGATGGCACACGTGCTCGGGCTGCTCCTGTACACCCGGGGAGATGAACTCGGGTACGGCGCGGCGAGCGACTACGTCACCCCGGTCCTCCCGGACGCGGCGCCGAGCACCACGCTGCGCGTGGAAGGTCTGGGCCTGCCGGACGCCATTCCGGAGTCCGAGTTCGTCGCCGCCGAGACGCGGGTCCGGGAGCTCACCGCGGCCATGGAGGCCCGTGACATCCCCCGGACATTGGAGCTCTACGCCGCGGCGAGCTTCCTGCCCCGCACGAGCATCGCCCCCGCGGTGCACCTCTTCGTTGGACAGGCGGCGGCGAGCCAGGGAAACCACGCCCTGGCCGTCCAGGCGCTGGAGCGCGCGGCGGACGTGGCCCCGGAGGATCCCCTCGCCCCGCGTGCCCTCGTGATCCTGGCGCGCGTGCTCGGTGAGCGCATGAATGAACCGGCCCGCGCCCAGGAGGTGTACCAGTACATCGTCGACCGGTATCCGGAGACGGACGCCTCGCGCTTCGCCCAGGCCCGGCTTCCGCCCACCAGCTGACACCCGGGTTGCGTCCCGGAGGCGGCGTGCGCACTCCCTTCGCATGTTCCGCGTCCCCGCGTCGTGGTTGGTGCCGTTGAGCCTCGTGTTGCTCTCCTCGTGTGATGGAGGCCTGCACGTCGATCGCCCGACGGATGTCTGCACCGCCGTCCTCGTCACACTCCGGGTGCAGGTGGTGAATGCCCAGGGTATGCCAGTACCGGACGCCACCGTGTCGGCCACCCACCTGGAGACGGGCAACACCATCACCAGCGTCACGGGCGACGAGGGCATCACCCACGCCGTCAACGAGGAGCTGGGCGCGGGCCAGGTCCGGCTGACGGCCCGCGCGGGCTCCAAGTCGAGCGACACGGCCGAGGTCGCCTGGTCGTGCGACGAGTGCCACTGCTCCCCGGATCCCGAGTCGGTTCAGCTCCGATTGAACCCATAAGCCCTCGGGTGGAAGCCTCCCCATAGCACCTTTGTCCCACACGACGTGACCCGCTAGGTTGGCGTCATGGCCAGTGTGGAAGATCTCCTGCGGTGTTCCGTGGCGGAGTTGACCGAGCGTTTCATCACGGGTTGTCACTCGGTCCCCACGGGGCTTCTGGAGGCCCTGGAAGCCGACAGTCGCCAAGGCGCCCGGACGCTCGCCCGACGCCTGCGCACCCAGCAGGGGAAGAACCGCGCCGAGGGGCAGCGCCTGCGCCACCTGCTGCGCTACGAGACGGAGCTGTGGGAGCAGGGCCATACCCACATCGCTGGCGTGGACGAGGCCGGCCGGGGTCCGCTCGCCGGTCCCGTGGTGGCCGCGGCGGCCATTCTGCCCCGGGGCTGGAAGCTGGAGGGGCTGGACGACTCCAAGAAGATTGGCGACGAGGCGCGCCGGGAAGAACTGGCCGAGGCCATCAAGCGTGGCGCGGTGGCGTGGGCGGTGGGCGTCGCGGAGGCGGAGGAAATCGATCGTCTCAACATCCGCCGCGCGAGCCTGCTGGCGATGCACCGCGCGCTCCAGGCGCTGGGAATCCAGCCGGATTATGTACTGCTGGACGCCTTCACCATCCCCGAGTGCACCTTGCCCCAGCGCGGCATCATCAAGGGCGACGCCCTGTCGTTGAGCATCGCCGCGGCGTCGGTGCTGGCGAAGACGACGAGGGATCGGACGATGCGGGAGTTGGATGTCCGCTACCCCGGGTACGGACTGGCGGACCACAAGGGCTATCCCACGGCCTCGCACGTCCAGGCCATTCGCGAGCGGGGCGTGCTGCCCATCCACCGCCGCAGCTTCGCGCCGGTGCGCGAGGCGCTTGGAGCGACCGAGCCACCTTCACAGGGAGAACTCTTCGCGGAACGAGGACCCTTGTGAGCGCGGACAAGGACATCGATGGCTGGCTCGCCGAGCGGGGAATCACCGTGATGGAGTCCCGGAGCCGGGCCCGGGCGGCGCTCGAGGAGGCGGGACTCACCCGTCCGGGGAAGACGCGCATCAGCGAGCCCAAGCTGCCCCGGGCCGAGCAGATCCTCGCCGAGCGTTTCTACCGGGTCTGTTCCGCGTCGGAGTGCCAGCACGTGGCTCGGGCGAGTGGACGCGCGCTGTTGCCGGTGGACCCTCGGAGCCATTGCGAGCACTGCGGAGGCTCGAACAACCGCCGGGCGGAAGTGGCCTTCCTGGAGACGTGCAATCGCCGGGGCGTTCGCAAGGTGGTGGTGGTGGGCGGCTCGCCCGCGGTGCGCGAGGAGCTGGAGGAAAAGCTCAACGGCCCGCTGCAGCTGCGCATGGTGGACGGGACCGAGCGGCGCACGGGCAGCCAGGCACAAGGCGACCTGGAATGGGGAGACCTGGTGCTCGTCTGGGGAGCCACGGAGCTGCACCACAAGGTGAGCAGCCACTACACCCAGCCGGGCACACCCCACCGCCACAAGGTCGTCCACGTGGTGCGGCGGGGCGTGGCCGCGCTGCTCGAGGCGGGCATCACGCATTTGAACCGCTAGGCCCCCGGTCCTCCCACCTGACGGTTGGGACACATTCCCACCCACGGAAGTGAAGACCGGGTTGCGGCTCCTAGGGCGTATGCGCTAGGCCCTCGGGGGTGCTGCGCCTGCTCCTGGTCCTCCTGCTGCTAAACGGACTGGTGCCTGCCCTCGGGGAGGCACTGGAGCTGGCCGTGCACTACGCCGTGGCGGGCCATGTGGCCCACGGCCCCGGAGAGACGGATCTCGAGGGCGGCAAGGAGCACGGGTGCGGACCCACGGAGCACCACTGCCGGTGCTGCGTGAGCCAGTCCCTCATGCCCCCCGTCGTCCCGCCAGGCCTCGTCCCGCTGGAACCCCGGGAGTCCCCTCGCACGCCCTTCGTCCACGACGCCGTGGCCGACACCACGCGCGCCCGGCTCTTGCGGCCTCCCATCCGCGCCTGAGCACCGGGCGAACTCCCTCACCTCATTGAAGGACAGGCCCGGTCCCACGACCCGCCCGGGGCACCCGTGTGCCCAGGGCTCTCGCCGTTGGCGTCCCTCCCTGATTCGTTGGTGAGATTCCGTGCTCGCGTCCTTCTGCCTCATGACCTGGTTGTTGCTTCAATCCGCCCCCGCGCCCCTCTCATTGACCCAGGAGGAGGCGGTCACCCTCGCGCTGGAACGCAGTCCCCGCCTCCTGTCCGCCCGCGCCGAGGCCCTGTCCGCCCAGGCCCGGCTGGACGGCGCGTCGCTGCTCGCCCAGACCAACCCCGAGTTGCAAGGAGCGGTGGGCCCTCGGCTGCGCGACGGCGTGAGCAGCCTGGATGTCACGGTGGGCGTGAGCCAGCGGCTCGAACTCTTCGGCCAGCGAGGAGCCCGCCGCGAGGCCGCCGCGGCGCAGCTCACCGCGAGCGAGGCCCGGCTCGAGACGCTTCGGGTGTCGCTCGCCGCCGAGGTGCGGGGCGCCTTCGCGAGGCTCCTGGCCTCCGAGCAGGAGTGGTCGCTGGCGGACGAGGGACAACTCCTGGCGGAGCAGGCGCTCCAGGCCGCCGAGGAACGGCAGACGGCCGGGGCCGCTTCGCGCATCGAGGTGAACACGGCGCGGGTGGAGCTGGGCCGGGCCGCCCATGCCCGGGTGCTCGCGGAGCGGCGGCGGACACTCGCGCGAGGAGAATTGCGCCTGCTCCTGGGCCTGGAGCCCTCCGAGGCGATGGAGGCCAAGGGGGAGCTGCGGCCCGGGATGACCGACCCCCCGCCGCTCGACGCCCTGGTGGAGCGGGCACTCGCGCGACGCGCGGACGTGAAGGCCGCGCGCTCCGAGCTGGACGCGGCCCGCGCCGAGGTGGAACTCGCCTCGCGGGAGGCCTGGCCCGGCACGCGGCTGGGCGCCAGCTACAGCCAGGAAGAGGGCGCGCGCATCGTCCAGGGCACGCTGGGCATCGAGCTGCCCGTCTTCAACCGCAACCAGGCGGCCCGGGGCGTGGGCGCCGCGAGGCTGACGCAGACGCGCGGTCTGCTCGAGGCCACGGAGCGGCTGGTCCGCACGGAGGTGGGGCTCGCCCTGGAGCGCTACCGGACCGCGCGTGCCGCCGTGGCCGTCTACAGCGAAGACGTGCTGGAGGCGCTTCAACAGAACCTCGCGCTCGTCAACGAGGCATACCGGGCCGGAAAGGTGGACTTCTTCCAGTTGCTGCTCATCCGCCGGGACGCGCTCGACGCCCGGCGCGGCTACATCGAGGCCCTCGAGGAGCTTCTGATCGCGGAAGCCCAGCTCACGCGGACGCTCGGGGAGGGCCAGCCATGAGCACGCGCGGAGGGCGGTGGCTGGTTCTCGCGGTGCTGGGGCTCGCCCAGGGCTGCACGAAGGAAGACGAACACGGCGCGCGGGAGGCACACGCCGAGGCGCGCCCTGACGACGAGGGCGGACACGACGAGCGGCTCGTGCGGCTCGCGCCGGAGGCGGTGCGCTCGGCGGCGCTGAAGACGGAGGAGGCCCGGCGCAAACCGCTGTCGGTGGGGCTCACGGCTCCCGCGCGGGTGTCCTTCTCCCAGCGAGGCGTGGCCCAGGTGGCCGCCCGGGTGCCGGGACGGCTCGCCAGCATCGAGGTGAACCTGGGGCAACGGGTGAAGAAGGGCCAGGTGCTCGGCTACCTGGAGAGCCCCGAGCTGGGCCGGGCCCGAGCCGACTACCTCTCCGCGGCGACCAAGGCCCGGGTGGCCGAGGACAACCACCGCCGGGAGAAGGAGCTGTTCGCCAAGGGCATCACCAGCGAGCGGGAGATGCGCGAGGCGGAGAGCACCTTCGTGACGGCGCAGGCCGAGCGCAACGCGGCGGATGGACGGCTGCACGCGCTGGGACTGTCCGACGCGGAGATCGCCGCCCTACGGGGCAACGAGCACTACAGCTCGCGCTTGTCGGCCATCAGCCCGCTGGACGGCACGGTGGTGGACATCACCGGCATGGTGGGCCAGGCGGTGGAGGCCACCACGACGCTCTTCACCGTGGGCGACCTGTCCGAGTTGTGGGTACTGCTGGACGTGGCCGAGGTCCAGGTGGCGGCGGTGAAGAATGGCCAGGCCGTGGACATCACCCTCTCGGCGCTTCCCGGACGGCGCTTCCAGGGCCACGTGGCGTACATCGGGGACATCGTCAACGAGAAGACGCGCACGGTGCACGTGCGCGTGGTGGTGTCCAACCAGGATGGAGCGCTCAAACCGGGGATGTTCGCCCAGGCGGAGATCGCCACGGGCACCGGCACGGAGGAGACGAACACCCCACGGCTCGTCGTGCCCCGGGAGGCCGTCCAGCAGGTGAACGGCGAACAGGTCGTCTTCGTCCCCGAGCAACCCGGCGTGTACAGGGCCGTCGACGTGCGCACGGGCGCCAGTTCCGCGAAGGAGGTGGAGATCGTCTCCGGCATCGAGCCCGGCACCCTCGTCATCACCCAGGGGGCGTTCATCCTCAAGTCCGAGCTCTCGCGCGAGAGCCTGGGCGCGGGTCATTCCCACTAGGGAGGCGATGGCCCATGTTCGACACCCTCATCGCCTTCTCCATCCGCCACCGCGCCCTCGTCCTCCTGCTGACGGCGCTGCTCATCGGCCTCGGGCTGAACGCGCTGCGCCAGTTGCCCATCGACGCCGTGCCGGATGTGACCAACGTCCAGGTGCAGATCCTCACCTCGTCGCCGGGCCTGGGCCCGGTGGAGGTGGAGCGCTTCATCACCGTCCCCGTCGAGTCGGCCCTGGGCGGCCTGCCCGACACCACCGAGGTCCGCTCGCTCTCGCGCTTCGGCCTGTCCGTGGTCACCGTCGTCTTCAAGGACGGTATGGACATCTACTTCGCTCGCCAGCTCGTCCAGGAGCGCCTGACGTCCGCCCGCGAGAGCATCCCCCCGGGCTACGGCACTCCGGAATTGGGCCCCCTGTCCTCGGGTCTGGGGGAGATCTACCAGTTCGAGGTGAAGGGCGAGGGCGTCGGCCCCATGGAGCTGCGCGGGCTCCTCGAGTGGCGGATCTCCCCCCGGCTGCGCTCGGTGCCAGGCGTCGTCGAGGTCAACGCGTTCGGCGGGGAGCTGAAAACCTACGAGGTGCAGTTGGACCCCGCGAAGCTCGCTGCCTACGGCCTGTCGCTCCAGCGCGTCTTCGAGGCGCTCGAGGAGAACAACGCGAACGCGGGAGGCGCGTCCATCGCGCGGGGGCCGGAGCAGGTGCTCATCCGAGGCGAGGGCCTGGTGGAGACGCTGGAAGACGTGGCGGACATCGTCCTCGCCACATCACCCCAGGGAGTGCCCGTGCTCGTGCGCCATGTGGCGGAGGTGCGCTTCGCTCCCCAGGTCCGCCAGGGCGCCGTCACCCGGGACGGACGCGGCGAGGCCGTCACGGGCATCGTGATGATGCGCCTGGGCGCCAACTCGCGCGAGGTGGTGGAACGCGTGAAGCAGGCCGTGGAGGCCATCCGCCCCACCCTGCCTCCGGGCGTGACGATCGACACCTTCTATGACCGCACGGATCTGGTGCGCAAGACGCTCCACACCGTGGCGGGCAACCTCATCGAGGGCGGACTGCTGGTCATCGTCGTGCTCTTCCTGATGCTCCGCAACCTGCGCGCGGGCCTCATCGTGGCGAGCGCCATTCCCCTGTGCATGCTGTGCGCGTTCATCGGCATGCGGGCCCTGGGCATCTCCGGCAACCTGATGAGCCTGGGCGCCATCGACTTCGGCCTCATCGTGGATGGCGCGCTCATCATCGTGGAGAACGCGGTGAGGCACCTCGCCCAGCAAGCCCATGCGCTCGGGCGGCCCCTGACTCGGGAGGAGCGGGACGCGGCGGTGTACCGCGCGGCGGTGGAGATCCGCGGCGCGGCGGCCTTCGGCGAGGTCATCATCGCCGTGGTGTACCTGCCCCTGCTCACCCTGAGCGGCGTGGAGGGGAAGATGTTCCACCCCATGGCCATCACCGTGCTGTGCGCGTTGGGGGGAGCCTTCGTCCTCTCGCTCACGCTGGTGCCCGCGCTCGCCTCGCTGTTCCTGCCCCGCGAGCCCACGGAGCGGGAGAGCGTCATCGTGCACGGAGCGAGACGGCTCTACACCCCGGCGCTCGCCTGGTGCATGGCTCGACGAAAGGCGGTGGTGGGAATCGCCACGGGCCTGCTGGCCGTGAGTCTGGGGCTGGTACCGATGCTGGGCACGGAGTTCATCCCCCGGCTGGACGAGGGCGCGCTGGCGCTCCAGGCGATGCGGGTGCCGTCGGTGTCGCTGGAGGAGTCCGTGCGGCAGACGGGCCTCATCGAAACGGTGCTCAAGCGCTTCCCCGAGGTCATCACGGTCGTCTCGCGCACGGGGCGCGCGGAGATCGCCACGGACCCGATGGGCGTGGAGGTAAGCGACATCTACGTGATGCTCACGCCCCCCGAGCAGTGGACGACGGCGGATGACAGGGAAGGACTCATCGCCGCGATGCAACGCGCCCTGGAGCGCGAGGTGCCCGGCAATGTCTTCTCCTATTCGCAGCCCATCGAGCTGCGGGTGAGCGAGCTGCTGTCCGGAGCGCGCTCGGACGTGGCGCTCAAGCTGTATGGCGAGGACATGGAGGAACTCAAGCGGACGGGGGATCGGCTCGCGGCGGCGCTGTCGCGGGTGCCGGGCGCCGCGGACGTGAAGGCCGAACAGGTGGCGGGCCTGCCCGTGGCGCGGGTTCAAATCGACCGGAGGGCGATTGCCCGCTACGGCATCAACGTGCGCCAGGTGCTCGACGCCATCGAGACGCTGGGCGGCAAGGAAGTGGGCACCGTGCTGGAGGGACAGAAGCGCTACGCCCTCCAGGTGCGCTTCGCCGCCGCCGCGCGGGAGAACGTGGAACAGCTCGAGAGCCTGCCCATCACGAGCCCGACGGGACAACTCATTCCCCTGTCCCAGCTCGCGCGGGTGGTGGTGGAGGAGGGCCCGGCCCAGGTGAGCCGGGAAAACCTCCAGCGGCGGCTCACCATCGAGGCCAACGTGCGGGGACGAGACCTGGGCGGCTTCGTGCGAGAGGCCCAGGAGGTGGTGGACCGCGAGGTGCGCCTGCCTCCGGGCTACTGGCTGGACTGGGGCGGTCAGTTCCAGAACCTGGAATCAGCCTCGCGGCGGTTGGCGCTCGTGGTGCCGCTCACCCTCTTCCTCATCCTGGTGCTGCTCTACGGCACGTTCAACGCCGTGCGCCCGGCGCTGCTCATCTCGCTCAATGTCCCCTTCGCGGTAACGGGAGGGCTGTTCGCGCTGGGCGTGCGAGGCATGCCGCTGTCCATCTCCGCGGCGGTGGGCTTCATCGCCCTGTTCGGCGTGGCCATGCTCAACGGACTGGTGCTGGTGTCGGCCATCCGCAAGGCGCGGGAGACGGGCCTGTCCCAGGCCGAGGCCATCCAGGAGGCGGCGCAGGCTCGCCTGCGTCCCGTGCTCACCACGGCGCTGGTGGCCTCGCTGGGATTCCTTCCCATGGCGTTCGCGACCGGCGCGGGCGCCGAGGTGCAGAAGCCCCTGGCCACCGTCGTCATCGGCGGCCTGCTCAGCTCCACCCTCCTCACCCTCCTGGTGCTCCCCACCGTCTACCCGTGGTTCGACCGCGGGCGGCCCTAAGCCAAGGCGGGCAGCCCCGCCAACTTGCGGCTCGCCTGGACCGAGTACACCTCCCGCACCCGTCCGTCCTCCCCGATGTCCACGCGAAGGACCAGGCTCGCGGGTTTACCAGGAGGGGGCGCGTTCCAGCGGGCCACCAGCGCCGGCAGCCCATTGAGCATCCGCACCTCCAGCGCGTCCGCCGCACCGCTCAGCGCGTACACCCGCCGATAGAAGAGCGCCACCCGCTTCACGCCCACCACCGGCACCCGCGCCGCGAACGTCTCGCCGCCTCCATCCGACAACGCCCGCACGGGCTCGGCCAGCAGCGCCTCGGCCGCCTCCACGTCTCCCGACGCCAACGCTCCCAGGAAGCCCTCCAGCGCCCGCCGGGTCCTCTCCTGGAGGTCGCGCGTCGGGACACACCGCTCCCGGTCATACGCCGCCATCGCCCCCCGCGCCCGGTGGTGCGTCACCTTCACGTTCGTCTCGCTCAACCGCAAGCAGTCGGCGACCTCGCGCACCGAATAGTCGAAGACATCGCGCAGGATCAGCACCGCCCGCTGCCGCGGCGTGAGCGCCTCGAGCGCCAGCAAGAACGCGAAGGTCACGCTCTCCAAGAGCTCGTAGCGGCCCTCCGTCGTTCCGCCTCCCGGCAGGTGCGCCTCCACCGACGCCACCGCCTCCTCCCCCGTCTCCACCGGAGAGGGCAGCCAGGGCCCCACGTAGTGCTCCCGCTTGCGCCGCCGGAGCCAATCCCTCGCCAGGTTCATCGCCACGCGCGTGAGCCACGGGCGCAGCAACTCGGGCCGCTTGGGCGGCTCCTCGAGCGCCCTCGCGAAGGTCTCCTGCACCAGCTCGTCCGCGTCCGCCGCCACCCCCGTCATCCGGTAGCACAGCCCCCACAGGAACCGCTCGTGCTCCCGCGCCGCGCACACGAGCGCCTCGTGGCCAGGGGAGCTCATGCCGCGCGAACCTCCCGGGCCCCCAGCCACGCGAGGGCCACCGCCTCGGCGCTCGCGAGTGAGGCATCCGTCAACAATCCCTCGGGCCCCACCCAATCCCCCACCACGGCCAGACCTCGCACGTGCTCCACCACCGGCCGGGGACGCGCCCCGAGGCCCGCCGCCGTCGGCAGCGCGTGCATCACCGTCAGCCCCGGCAGGAAGCGCCTCGTCACCACCTGCATTCTCCAGCCCGGCTGCAACACGTCGAGAATCCCCTCCAGCTCCAGCTCACTCGCCTCCGTGTCGCGTCCTCCGAGGTACTTCGCCACGTGCACCAGCGCGCCCCCCTCCGGGGCCAGCCGCGCCCAGGCCGAGTGCACCGACGCATACCACGGCCGATCCACCCCGAACGCCACCAGCGCCTCGGGCCTTGGCAGCCGCGACAGCCCCACCTCCAGAGAGGCCGCTTTCACCGCGACCGCCCGCGCCGCCCACCCCGCCGCCACCGCGTCCCCCGGCAGCAGCGACGCCACGTCTCCGGGCCCTCCCGCCACCACCACCGCCTCGGCCGCCCACTCCGTTCCGTCCGCGAGCCGCACGCCCCGGACCCGCGAGCGCCCGCTCCCCTCCTCCTCCCGAGTCACCGACTCCACCCGCGCCGAGATCACCCGCTGCACCCCCGCCGCGTCCGCCACCGCCGTCAGCCCGCGCACCAGCTCGATCCAACCGCCATCGAGATAGCGCACCCCCCGCGCGAGGACGGTCTGGTGCTGCGCCACCGCCGCGTCCGCGCCCATCAACTCCGTGTCCGCGCAGTATGTCGACGCCCGGAAGAGCATCGCCACCAACTCACGGACCTCCGCCCGCGACACGTTCGCGCGAAGCCACTGCTCCAGGCTGACGCCCACCAGCGTCGAGGCGTCCACACGATTCAAGCCCGCCAGCACGCGGGCGAACTCCAGCTTGCCCGCCGCGCCCAGCAGGTCCGTCGTCAACAGCGACACGGCTCCCGTGGGCAGCGTGTGCAGCCGGCCTCGCCGCAGCGCGAAGCCGCCCTCGCCTCGCGGCCCGCGCCCCTTCAACTCCAGTCCCAACCGCGCCAGCACTCGCGCCGCCGCGCCCGCCAGGAAGAGCGCATGCGGCCCCAGGTTGAAGTGATAGCCCTCCTGGGACGTGGTGTGTGCCCGACCCCCCAGGTGCCTGGCCTTCTCGAACAGCACCACCCGTCGGCCCCCGCGCGCCAGCAGCGCCGCCACCGCCAGTCCTCCCAGCCCTCCGCCCACCACCACCACGTCCGTCGCCTTCATGATCTCGTATCCTTCCAGGCCCCGTACAGGAGACTCGGAGGAAGCACGAAATGGGCTCTCAAAAGGTTACAAGCCGTCTTGGCCAGGCCCGAACCATCCAGGACGAACTGGCGAGTGCGGCGAACCCGGAGAAGGCCGCCTTCTTCCCGAGGTTCTTCAAGACGGGCCCAGGACAATACGCGGAAGGAGACGTGTTCCTGGGGGTGACGGTGCCCGAGCAGCGGCGCATCGCCCGGCGCCACAAGCACCTGCCGCTGGAGCAACTGCGCGTGCTGCTGCGCAGTGAGGTCCACGAGCACCGGCTCACGGGATTCATCATCCTCGTGGAGAAATTCGAGCGGGAGGACGCGCTTGGACGCGACCGGCTCTTCGCCTTCTGCCGAGAGCACCTGGCGGGAGTGAACAACTGGGATCTGGTGGATCTGGTGGCGCCCCGGTTGATGGGGGTGCATCTGCTCGCACACCCCGAGCACAAGTCCTTGCTGGATGAATTCGTGCGCTCGCCCGTGCTGTGGGAGCGGCGCATCGCCATCATGGCGACCTTCGCGTTCATCCGCGCGGGCGAGTTCTCGGACACGCTGCGACTGGCGGAGGTGCTGCTCCAGGACCCTCACGATCTGATTCACAAGGCCGTGGGCTGGATGCTGCGCGAAGTGGGTAAGCGGGAACTGGCGAGCGAAGAGGCTTTTCTCGACCGCCACGCCGGGAGGATGCCCCGGACCATGTTGCGCTACGCCATCGAGAAGTTCCCGCTGGAACGCCGGGAGCACTACATGAAGGCGGCCCCGAGAAGGCCAAAAGGAATCGGGGAGGAGCCGCCCCCGCGGCTCCCCCCCGATTGACCTCACTGCTCCCCTGGAACCACTCCCCGACCCGACCCCTACCCGCCCGTCCTACCCCGCCCCGCCCGTCCTGCCCCGACTTCGTGACAGAGAGCTATAGCAGTCCGCATGCCAATGGCCCTCCGAGGGGAAAGCGCAATGATTTCCATGGGTTGGGGGAAGGAAGGCGCGGGACCTCCCCCCGGAAGCGGTAAGACTTACCGGGCGGTCAGAACACCCCATCGAAGAGACGCCAGCCGCCCACCCCGCTGCCCACCGCCACCTTGGACGGGAAGGAGGCCTGACGGTAGAGGGCCGAGCCCTTCTTCACGTTGGAGAAGAGCAGCTTCACCTTCCCGCTGCCGTGGGAGCTGGCCGCCAGCCCCTGGTGGCCCAGCAATCCGGAGAAGCACCTGCTGCCGATCAGCGTCCACGCCGACGCGTTCTGCGAGCCATATCCCCACGCGCACGTCTGCGTCCCGTCGTATTGCACCGTGAGGCGCAGGAACGTGACGCTCTCCTGGTCGACGGTATCTCCCGCGACGAGGTCCACCTCGGCCGAGGAGGTGGAGCCACCCGTGCTCGTGCGGTACTGGAGCCTCGGCTTGTTCTTGTCCGCCGGGCGGCACACCGCGAAGTAGCGCGCGTTGGACGCCGTGCTCTCGCGCACCATCAAGCAGCCCTTGGCCCACTCGTCCACGTGGCTGTTGGGCGTGTTCACCGCCGCCGTCCAGGTGCTCGTCGTCACCGCGCCGTTGTACTCGGAGGCGAACAGGAAGCTGTCTTGGCTCCCCCAGATGTCATCGGAGGTCACCTCGGCGCCGATGACGTCCATGGCCTCCTGGTAGCCGCCGCACGACGAGGACTCGATGCACCCGAAGGGCCAGCCCAGGCCGTTGTGCGTCACCGCCCAGCCATCCTGGTGGAAGCTCACCTTGTCCGTGCCGAGATGATTCGCCGCCGCCGACACCGCCCGGCTCCAGGAGGCCGAGTCGTTCGCGCCCCACACCCGGCTGATGAAGCCCGCCTGGTACACACTGGAGGCCAGGGAGGAGTCGGAGTTCTGCAAGTTGAAGAACACCCCGTAGCCCTTCGCGCCAATCGCCGAGGCGCTGGTGAGATCCGGCGCGATGAAGGCCACGCGGCTGGTGGCCGTGGAGCCGTTGGACACGTAGGTGTTGAGCTTGCTGGTGGACGAGGACACGTCCCCGCCCGTGAGCGCGATGATGAACCGGCCCTTGAGCGCCGAGGTGGAGGGCCAGCCGCAGGCGCCCGTCACCGCCGCCTGAAGACTGGTGGCACCCGGGCAGGCCGCCATCACGTCCGAGGGTTTGAAGAGCCAGGACGCGGGCAGGTGCGCGGTGATGCGGTTGTCCAGGTCCTGGGGCAGGCGGCCGGACTCGAAGTTGTCCTTGAGATCCAACCAGACCGTCACCGCCTCATGGTTGGGGTGGGCGAGGTGGAAGGCGCGCAGCTCGTCCAGACAGTCGGAGAGCCGGTGGCACGTGGTGCCGTTGTCGACGATGTCCGCGTGGTAGACGAACCAGTTGCCCGTCACCTTGGACCAGCCGCTCTTGCCATTGTGGATGTCGAACTCGAGCGAGCGGACGCGGTGGTACACGAGTTGATCGAGCACCGCCTCATCGCGCTGGTAGGAGTTGTGCGACGACTTCTGCCGCACCTCGTTGTACGCGGGCTGGGCCACCGCGGCCTGGCCGAGCGCGAGCAGCAGCGCCGGGAGGGCGAGGGAAACACCTGTCTTCATATGCTCTCTCCTTCAATAAGCCCACGCGCCAATGGCGTACGCGTGGGTGACCTTGTGGTTGAGCCACACGCCCAGCAGCGCCACCGTCCAACGCAGCCAGACGGGGCGCGTGGCGAGCCAGTCGCCCGCGAGGAACATCACCGGGAAGAGCACCGCGCCGAAGCGGAAGGCATTGCCCAGATCCCCCTGGGGCAGCATCACCAGGAGCGAGAGCAGGGCGTAGAGCCCCAGGGCCTGGTCGCGGCGCAGGAGCGCCAGCGCGGCCACCAGCCACAGCGCGCCAAAGAGGTGCCGCAGCAACAGCCATCCGCTGAACCGGGTATGCCAGGGATTGCCGAACCAGAGCCCCCGGATCGCCCCCCACACGGAGTCGGCATGGTTCCACTCGCGCTGCGCCTTCAGGAACACGAGCGGATCTCCCGCCTGGGTCCACTCGAAGAACAAGAGGCCCCCGAACGCCAGGAGGGCCACCGCGCCCACGGCGGTGAAGCGCGTGAGGCGGCCTCGCCACGAGGGCTCACGCCCGGCGAGCAGGAGCGCGGCGGTGAGCGCCACGAAGGTGCCCTGGTTGCGCGTCCACACGCACAGCGCGGCCAGCACCGCCGCCGGCACGAGCGCTCCCCACGTGGCGAAAGCCAGCGCACCAAAGGAGAGCAGGAGGAAAAGGCCCTCCGTGTGGTGTGAATGCAGGGCGAAGCTCGCGGGCCCGAAGAGCAGGAGGAACCAGCCCCAGGTCGTCCGGGGGGACATCGCCCCGCTCAACCGCCCCTGGCGGCTCCAGCGCGTGTTCCAGGCGACGAAGGCGAGCAGGCACAGCGTGGACAGGAGGCAGCCCACGACCTGCGGCGCGAGCACGCCTCCGAGCACCTGACGCACCCACCCCACCGCGCCCGGGTAGAGAGGAAGGAAGGCCCAGAGGGGCCACGCATAACCCTCGAGCACGAGGGTGGTGTAGTGGTGGGAATCCCAGCGATCGAGCACCTGGAGCAGGGGGATGTCACGGCTGACGGACGTCCAGGCCCACAGTCCGAAGTGGTGGGCCAGCATCAGCGCCGTGAGTCCCCAAGGGGCCCAGGATGAGGGCTCGGAGCCGGTCTTCACTCACGGGCCGCCGAGACGCCGGCGGTTCAGCCCCACGGCGAGCAGGCCCAGGGAGAGCCACAGGATCGACGTGTTCCGGCCCGTGGCCGAGCACCCGAGTCCATCTCCGATCAAGGCGCGATCCGCGACCGCGACGGTGAAGGACCAGGAAGCGGGGCTGTCGTCCTCGTTCCCCGCGCGGTCCCGGGCGCGCACCCGCACCGTGTGCGGACCATCGGGCAGATCCTCGAAGACACCCGAGGGTGGGCAGGGGACGAACTCCTCCCCGTCCAGGCTGCACGTGTAGGTCACCTCTCCCTCGTTCGAGCCAAACTCGAAACGCGGGTTGCGCTCCTGGACAGCGCCCTTGGGTCCGGAGAGGACGAGGGTTTCCGGGGGCGTGATGTCCACGATGAGGTTGTTGGGCGCGCTGTCGAGGCTCTGCACGGCATCCACCGCCGCGGCGGCCCGCACCGTGTGAGGGCCCTCGGCGAGGTCCTGGGGCAGGTCGAAGGCGTAATCGCCCGCGGCATCCGACATCACCCGGCCCACCTCCTCTCCGTCGATGTAGAGGATGACCTCGGTGTTGGGCTCCGTCCGCTGCGGGTAGAGGGTGGAGGTGCCGGTGATGGCGGGACGAACGTTGTTGGTGATGGTGCCGTCGGGCGGCGTGACCACCGTGGGAGGCACGGGGATGATGAAGCCGTAGTTCAATTGGGAGGGCGTGCTGGACTGGCCCGCCTGGGCGCCGTAGGCGCCGTCCGCGGGGACCAGCTGGCCACCCGACGCGGCGCCCGTGGCGATGATCGTGCAGCCAGCGCCCGGGGCGGCCTGGAACAGGACCTGTCCCGACCCCCCTCCTCCACCGGGGCCCACCCGCGCGGAGGACGAAGTGCTGCCAATGCCGCCACTCGCGGAGGCGGCTCCACACCCGGCGGACCGGACGATGCGCACGTAGAGCGCGCCACCGGCGCCTCCTCCACTCCCGCCCTCCGTGACCGTCCCCACCGAGCCACCCGAGGCACTGAGGGTGCCCGAGCCCAAGAGCTGGCTGGCGCGCAAGAAGACGGCCCCGCCTCCAGTCCCACCACCCGAACCAGACGCGGACGAACCATGACCCGCGCCGCCGCCGCCACCGAACAACAGGTGGGTCAGCAAGGGCGCGGAGACGGCCGCGCCACCCAGGCCGCCCGCGTCCCGTCCGGAGTCGGACGCCGTATCCGAACGCCCGCCCTGACCGCCACTGCCCGCGTTACCTCCGCCACCGCCTCCGGACCGGAAGCAATTGGCACCGCCGGCGCCGTTGGCCACATTGCCCCGCCCGCTCTGGGTGGCCCCGTAGCGGCCCGCCCCCGCGAGGCCCTCGCCCTTCTGAGCGCCCTGGGGCGCCCCCTCGTCCAGCTCCGTGCAGCCCCGGGCTCCCGAGGTATCGGCGACGTACTGGCCACCCCGGAAGCCCGCGCCGTCCGCGGAGATGGTCCCCTCGTTGTTCACCTCGCCAGTGGCCAGGAACGCGACGACACCGCCCGCGCTCCCGTTCCAGGGCGTGGCCACGAGGCTCTGGCCCGCGGCGATGGAGACGGTGGTGTATTCCGGCACCCGGATGACCTGGGTTCCTTCCGCCGGGTAGTCCTGGACGAGTGGCGCGGTCAGCCGCAGCGTCGAGGCCGTCACCTCGGACAGCCGCGCGAACTCCCAACGTCCCACCTGGCTGGTGCCCAGGTCGAGGGGCGCCGGGTCTCCCGACACGGGCGCGGTGGAGAGGCCCGTCCCCTGGTACACCAGCACCAGATCGCCCGCCGCGAAGCAGGGGCTGCCCAGGCAGTCGCCCACCAACAAGGACGTGGCCTTGCGCGCCACGTCGACCGCCAGGGGCGCGTAGGCGTTGATGACCGTGCCGCTCGTGGACACGGCGAGCGCCCCGTCGCGTCCCGAGCCCAATGCGAACGTATCGGGCGCCGCCCGGGCCGACGCCGGGCCCAGGGCCAGCAGGCCCACGGCGGTGGGGAGCCACTTCCGCATGAATGGAGTCTTCATGACCTTGGGTTCCTTTGCCTACTGCTCGCGCTGGGTGGTGATGATGGTGAACTCCACACGGCGGTTGGCCGCGCGGCCCTCGGGGGTCTCGTTGGTGGCGATGGGCCGGTCGGGGCCATAGCCCTTGGCCTCCAGGCGCGAGGCCTCCACGCCCTTGCCCACGAGGTACGTCTTCACCGACTGCGCCCGCGCGAGCGACAGCTTGCGGTTGGCCTCGGCGTTGCCCTGCGTGTCGGAGTGTCCCTCGACGACGATCCGCCGGATCTCCGGGTGCCGCTGGATGACCCGCGCGAGCTGGTCCAGCATGCCGAAGGAGCGCGACTGGATGACGGCCTCGTTGGTGGCGAAGAACACCGACTCCTTGATCTCGATCTTGTCCTTCGTGATGACCACGAACTGGGGCTCCTGCGCCGGGCAGCCCTGATTGCTGGCGAGGCCCTTCTCGGTGGGGCAGTTGTCCAGGTGGTCCGCCACCTCGTCGCCGTCCTGGTCCTTCAACGGACAGCCACCCAGCTCCGCCGGTCCCGCCTGGGTGGGGCAGGCATCCTGCGCGTCCTCCACGCCATCGCCATCCTGGTCCTTCACCGGGCAGCCCTTGCGCGAGGCCGGACCCGCCTCGTTGGGGCAGGCATCCTCGCCGTTCCTCACGCCGTCGCCGTCGTCATCGAAGCGCGCGAGGTCGGAGGCCAGGTCGGTGCGCCCGAAGGCCACGCCGAGCAGCACCCGGAAGAGCGGGGTCCCCGACATCGAGCCGAAGCCGGGGCCGCCCAGGGCGTAGACCTCGGTGGACTCGCCCACGGGCATCCGCAGACCGGCGAGCACCTCCACGGAGCTGCCCTGACGGGAGAGCGGCAGCGCGCCGCGCACGTTGAGCTCTCCGCGCAGCTCGCGGCCCGTGGTGGCGACCCCCACGCCCAGGCGCAACTCGGAGCCCAGCTCGTCCTGGATGTTGCCATCCTCGTTGAGGACGACGGAGGAGGAGCGCAGCACCGCGCCCGCCTCCGCACCCGCCCGCCACCGGCCGAAGCGGCGGCCCACCATCACCTTGGGCGACAGGCGCAAGGGAGTGTCGCGCGAGAGCGTGTCCTCGCTGCCCAGGGGGAGTCCCGCGCCCAGCTCCACCGCCAGGTCCACGGGAGCCTCCCGCACCTGCGCGAGCAACCCCACGCGCGCGGCGACGAAGGGCGTGCCCAGGCCCGTCGTGGCCGGGATGCCCAGCCGCTGGGCACGGAGGTCATCCCCGCGCTGCCAGGCCACCAGGGGCAGGTGGGCGTCCAGTTCCAGCCAGCGCAGCGGCGCCCACGCCAGCAACAGGTGCGCCGTGGCGCGATCCGACACCAACGCGCCCACCCGGTTTCCATCCGAGTAGAACACCAGGGGGTTGCGCTCGTAGTGGCCCGCGAGCGAAAGGCGGAAGCCTCCCTGGGGCAGCAGATCACCCGTCCCCATCACCAGCGAGCCCTTTCCGCTGGGATTCAGCTCCAGGCGCTCCAGGTCGAAGACCGGCAAGCCAGAGGGTTGAGCGAACGAGGCCGAGGCGAACAACAACGCCGCCACGGTGGCCAGACGCACGTTTCCCGCCCGGCGCCGCGTGGGGCAGGGCTTCGCGTGACTCATGAATTCTCCATGTCGAGGGAGGGGGTGCGACCCATGGCGACCCAGCCTCGCCTGTCATCAGCACAGCTCAAGTGCCCGGCAGCGTGGCACGAAGGCGCGGGAAGCACAGCGGAATTCCACGCCTTCCGCGCCTATTCGACACTCATCGAACCATTCGACCCTGCTCAAAACGAGAGGCCGTGTCCAATGGGATAAAGCACCGTGGAGTCCGTCCCCGTCCGGGGAATGGCCACGGGCAGCCGGCCCGAGGGGTTCACCTCGCCCACCAGCACGCGCGCCAGCGCCTTCATGGAGACGGACCGGAAACCGTAGGTGGCCACGAAGGTGGACACCCCCGGAAGGTAGGAGATGTCATACGGCTCGCGCACGGAGACGACCACCACCGGCTTCTTCGAGTCCTGGAGCGCGCGGACGAGGTCTCGCTGGGCCTGGGACGTCCAGACGCGGGTGACCAGCACCACGGTGATGTCCGCGCGCCCGGCCGAGGCTACCGCCTGCGCGATCCCCGCCTGCTCCGGGGTGGTGCCCGTCTCCAGGGTCTCCACGGACAGGCCGCGCTGGGTCAACTCCCGCGCCAGCGTGTCGATCGGCGCGGCACCCCACCCCGTCACCAGCACCTTGCCCACCTCTGGCTTCAACGGCAGAACACCCGCCTCGTTCTTCACCAAGGTGATTCCGCGCTCGGTGAGGGCGTCGGCCACGGCCAGGTGCTCGGCGGCGCCCACGCGCTCGAGCAGGGACAGATCCACCAGGGGACGGGCGAGTACCCCCCGCTTCTGCTTGAGCGTCAGGATGCGTCCCACCGCCTCATCGAGCCGCTCCTGGCTGATCTCCCCGCCGATCACCGCCTCGCGTACGGCGTTGAAGGCCACGTCGATGCGCGACGGCAGGAGGAGCATGTCCACGCCGGCCTTGAGCGCCTCCACGGGGACCCGCGCATCGCTGTCGTCACCGTAGGGCTTCGCGCCCTGCATGGAGAGCGAGTCGCTGACCACCACGCCCTGGAAGCCGAGCTGGCCCCGGAGCAGGTCCGTCATGACCGAACGGCTCAGCGTCGCCGGCAAGCCCGAGCGCTCCAGGGCGGGGACCACGATGTGGGCGGACATGATGGCGTCCACCTGGGCGTCGATGGCGGCCACGAAGGGCGGGAGGTCCACCGCGTCGAACTGCTCCCGGCTCCGGTGGATGATGGGCAGCCCGTAGTGACTGTCCACCTCCGTGTCCCCGTGGCCGGGAAAGTGCTTCACGGTGGCCGCCATGCCCTCGCCCTGCATGGCGTTCACCTGCACCTGCGTGAAGGACGACACCAGGGCCGGGTCCAGGCCAAAGGAGCGCACGCCAATGACGGGGTTGAGCGGGTTGCTGTTGACGTCCGCGACCGTCCCGAAGTTCAGGTTGATGCCCAGGGCGCTCAGCTCCCGCGCGGTGATGACCGCCGCCTGACGCGCGTCCTCCAGGTTGCGAGTGGCCCCCAGGGCCATGTTGCCCGGAAACTGGGTGGCCGGCTCGGTCACCCGGACCACCACCCCATGCTCCTGGTCCGTGGAGATCAGCAGGGGGATGGGCCGCTCCTGGCGCATCGCCACTTCTTGCAGCCCGTTGGACAGCCGGGCGATCTGCTCCGGGTTGCCCAGGTTATTGGTCCAGGTGAAGTAGATGATGCCGCCCAGGTGGTAGCGCTCGACGAGCTGCTCCGCCGTGTCCAGCCCATGGTCCGTGCGGTTGGCCTCCACCATCTTGGGATCCGTGTCCGCGACGGTCGTGCCATAGGCGTGGGCCATGAAGAGCTGACCCACCTTCTCCTCGAGGGTCATCTCCTTCAAGCGGCAGGGCACCCAATCCGGCGAGGACACCGCGGGCGGCGTGCCACAATCCGGCGTGACGGGAACCGGGGGCGCCTCGTCACAACCCACGCTTCCGAGCATCCATCCGCAGAGCGCGATGGACGCGAGCCACTTCCCATCTACCTTGACCATGTGCACTCCGCCCTCCTGAGAAATCAGGGTTCGCGGATTACACCCGTTGACCCCGTCCTGTCATGGCGCATCGAGGCGGGGGCGGGGTCGAGACGGCGCTCAGAGCCGGGGCACCCGGGGCAGGCGGCTCATGCGCCGGGCGATGTGGAAGCTCATCTCCAGGGCCTGACGGTAGTTGAGCCGGGGGTCGCACAGGGTGGCGTAGTTGCGCTCCAGATCCTGCTCGGTGATGCCCACGGCGCCACCCACACACTCCGTGACGTCCTCTCCGGTGAGCTCGAAGTGCACGCCCCCGAGGTAGGAGCCAAGCCGCTCGTGCACGTCGAAGCTCGACTCCACTTCGCGCAGGACGTCATTGAAGCTGCGCGTCTTGATCCCGGAGGAGGTGGACACGGTGTTGCCGTGCATCGGATCGCACACCCACAGGACGAGCCGGCCCGCCCCCCGCAGGGCCTCCACCACCGGGGGGAGCGCGTCCTGCACCCGCTGGGCCCCCATGCGGGTGATGAAGACGAGCTTGCCGGGCTCGTTGTCCGGGTTGAGCTGCTCGGCCAGGCGGACGGCGTTCTCGGGAGACACGCTGGGACCCAGCTTCACCCCCACCGGGTTGCGGATGCCGCGGAAGAACTCCAGGTGCGCCCCATCCGGGGCCCGGGTGCGCTCCCCGATCCACGGCAGGTGCGTCGTCAGATCGTACCACCCCTTGCGCCACGGGACCTGGCGCGTCTGGGCCGACTCATAGTGGAGGTTGAGGCCCTCGTGGCTGGTGAAGGAGTCCACGCGCGTGAGCTCCGCCACCTTGCGCTCGCCCAACGCCTCCATGAAGCGCAGGGCCTCGCCGAGCTTGCGGGTGGTCTGCTCGTACTCCTCGCGCAGCTCGCTGGGCACGGCGGCGTTCCGGAAGAAGCTCAGGTCCCAGTACTCGGGGTGGTGCACGTCCGCGAAGCCACCGTCACTCAGCGAGCGCACGAAGTTGAGCGTCATCGCCGCGTGGTGGTAGCAGGCCAGCATCAACCGGGGATCCGCCCGCCGCGCCTCGGGAGTGAACTCCGGCCGGTTGACCAGATCCCCGAAGTAGCTGGGCAGCTCCACGCCCCCGCGCACCTCGGTGGGCTTGGAGCGCGGCTTGGCGTACTGGCCGGCGATGCGCCCCACCCGGATGACGGGCCGGTGCCCTCCATGGATGAGCACCAGCGACATCTGCAGGATGATCTTCTGCCGGTTGGTGATGATGTCCGGACGGCAGTCGAAGAGGGACTCGGCGCAGTCCCCTCCCTGCAGCAGGAAGCGTCGGCCTTGCTGGGCCTCCGCCAGCAGCTCACGCAGCCGCTCCACCTCCCAGGAGGTGACCAGCGGCGGCAGCCGGCTGAGTGCCGTGACGACGTCCTCGAGTTCCTTCGGATCCTCGTAGGCGACGTCTTGAGTGATGGGCTTCGTCTTCCAGGAGGTGGGCGACCAGGTGCTCATACGAGGCCCAGGAGTATCACACCGGGGCCACCCATTGCCGCTCCACGAGCAAACCCCTCGGGGACGGGGCTACACCGAGGGGGCCTGGCTCGGGGCGCTCACGGCGCGGTGGACGAGCCAGGCGATGGCGATCAATCCCAGAACCAGGATCAGGCCGAGTTGCAGCAGGCCATTCCACCCCAGAACCGACAGGAGGGCTCCGGACGACAACGACGCCACGCCGCTGGCGGTGAAGATACACAGGTCGTTGACCCCCTGGGCCCGGAAGCGCTCGGCACCCGAGCGGCTGCGCATCACCAGGGTCGTGGCGGTCACGAACACGAAACACCACCCCACTCCGACCAGTCCCAGTCCGACCAGGTGACCGCCAAAGCCCTGGACCCAGCTGAGCAGATACCCCGCGAGAAGCAGCAGCAATCCCCCCGCCTGCAACTGAGCGATCGACACCCTCTTGAGCAGGGCGCCGATCGACAGCGCGGGCAGGTACATGCACAGCAGGTGTACCTGAACGACCCAGCTCGCCTGACGAACCGCGAATTGCTCGATGCCGCACATCTGCAAGGGTGTTGGCACCATGAGCAGGCTCATCACCAGGAAGGCCCCGGCGCCCATGACCACCATCGGCCAGTACAACGCGCGGGCGCGTGCGTCGGGCGTGAAGGACACCTCGGAGGAGACCGCGGCCTGAGGTTGGTACGCCACCAGCGCGAGCGCGGCCATTGCCTGGAGCACCGCCAGGCACAGCAGGACCCAAGGCACATAGTGGGACGTCCGTCCCTCCAAGAAGCCAAAGAGCGAGAGGCCGGGAAAGATGCCCGCGGCGCTGGCGAGCTGGACCCGGGTCAGCAGGCGCGGGGCATTGCCGCTCTCCTGCCCCTCGAGGATGGCGAAACGGTACTGCTGCACGAAGGCACCGTGGAGACCGAAGCCGCAAACCGCCGCGCAGAACAGCCAGAAATCCACCCCAAGCACCGCGCGCGCCGCCAACGCCAGGCTACCGGCGCCCAGCAACGCCGAGGCGATGAAGCAGGCCCTGCGTCCGAAGCGGCGCATCAGCTGACTGGCGGGCCAGCCGCCCAGGGCCGAGGACATCACCTGCACGGCCACCGGCAGGGTCGCGAGCCGCATGTCCATCGCGAGTTCCTTGCCCATCAGGCTGCCGACGAACTGGATCGACACCATGCTGGCGGTGCCAATGACCTGGCACAGCAGAAGGACCCACGTGTTGATGGTCGTGATCAACGAACGTGCTCCATGGGTTGTTCGGATGGGCCCTCCGCCTCGAGTGCCGCGATGTCCGCCAGGGACAGGCCCATCCGCTGGTGGAGGAAGCGTACCATGGTCCAGTGGGGCAGCGCGCCCTCGTCGAAGGGGCCGAACTCATCGCGGTACAATGGAAGCCAGCGCATGGACTCCTCCAGCATCTGCTCCCGGCTGGGCTGACTCCCCTGGTAGTCCTCGTACGGCAGGCTGCGGTGATGGATGAAGAAGCGCCCCGGCAGGCGCTCCTCGCACAACTCCCGATACTCCCGGGTCTGCAGGATCAAATAGTGCCAGACCTCATCGATCGCCTGTTCCACGGGCAGGAACAGCCCGGCCAGCTGCTGTGGGTAGCGAGAGATCAAGTACAGGTACCTCAAGCACTCGAGGACCTGACGCTCGACATACGTGGGCTCTTCGCCGGTGGTCCGCACGAAGTGCCGCACCACGCCGGCGTGAAGCGAATCACCGAGCAAGGCCTTCAGCGCGTCGGCCGTCACCTGGGAGGGATGGGGATTCATGACTCACCTTGCATCAGCCAGGCGTACTTCCCGGACTTGCCAATCGCGATGTGCTCGCGATGTTCGAGATCACAGTCGAGCCCGGCGGCCTCCAGGATCCTTTGGCGCAGTGCGCGCGCCACGGCGGGCTCGACGGGCATGTTGTCGAAGGTGGTGTATCGCAGCCGGGCCTGACGCGGCGCCGTCAGCTGGAGCTGATAGACGAAGATGGACGGCGTGGCGTCGGAGATCCAGTCGTCGAGGTCCGCCTGGGAGATCACGCCCCCCTGCTCGAGCCGCAGCAATTCCTTCTCCCGCCCGCAGAAGCGGCGAATCCGAAGCGGATCCGGAGAGCCATCGACCGTCTCGGCGCAATCACCGGAGCGGTAGCGGATCAACGGCATGAAGGGGTTGCGCAAGCTCGAGACGATGATGCTGTAGATCTTGCTGCCCTCCTCGACGGGGATCAGCTCCAGCTGCATCTTGTCGAGGTAGGGCCAGTACCGTCCGTGACGATCGCTGTAATACAGGTAGCCCAGCTCGGTGCTGCCAAACAGGTCGATGATCGGGCACTCGAAGTGCCGCTGCAGGAACCGCCGGACGTTCCTCGGCGTGTACTCGTAGGCGTGGATGATGCTGGCCGGCATCGGAAAGCGCTGCCACGCCCCCAGCTCCAGGGCCTTTCGCACCAGATGGGCGAGGTGGTAGCTGTCGCAGTCGAGGTGATACCAGCCCAGCGGATGCGCGCGCTGGACCACGGTCATTTCATCGACCATGCGCTCCACCTCACCGCGCTCCCAGAGCGCCGGGTCGAGCCGCAGGTTGAGATAGAGCGTGCGCGGGTCGAGTCGGCGATCCTCGAGGCTCGGAAGTTCCGGCACCTCGGCGCCGCGCTTCCTCGCATTGAGCCGCGCCACATGCTCGGTCGCCAGCACCGTGGTGACCGAGACCCGCTGACAGTTCTGCTGCCAGGTGGCGGCGATATCGGGATGCTCGCTCCACAACTGATAGTAGGACTTCAACAGGAAGAACGGCGGGCGGATGATCTGCATCCGCGCGTGATTGGTGCCGGTCGAGAGCACGAACTCCGCCCCGCCCACCTTCAACGCCTCGGCCAGCGTGGGAGTCATCCAGTTGTCCGGAAAACCCCTGGCGATCTCCGGCTTCTCCAGGATCGGGAAGAACCCCTGCTCGACCGACTGGCGGTAGATGGGGATGTCCCTGACCTGCTCGATCATCGCGGCAAACGTCTGTTCACGGGCATCCATCGGTTGGGCTCGGAGAAGACAGTCGAACAGGACCTTGATAAACGTTGCATCCAACAACAATGCCGGCACGAGCGGGACGGGAGGTCACGAAGAGCTGTTGTTCTCCCGCCCCGCTCGCGGTCCTGAATGACGCGATCAGCTGATACAACCGGCCTTGGAAATGCAGCCGGCCTTGGAAATGCAGCCCGCCTTCACGGTCACACCCCGGGAGATACAGCCGGCCTTCGCGGGGCCAGAGATGCAACCCGCATCACGGGCCGACTCCCCGGCCGAATTGGCCGACACCCACTGATTCCAGAGCTGATCCTGCGCCATCTGGCTGATCAAGTGCTTCATTTGAGCCTCCGAGAGTGAACGGTTGGATGATGCGTTGAGTCACCACACTTCAACGGCACGCACCCCACGAAAGCATCGGGTGCGCCACGGCCCGGCGGACCGACACAATGGTTGCCCAACCGTTCTTTGACTTTAGGGATTGAGCAATCGGAAGTCAAAGCACCTTCAGACATTTCCGCTTTAACTTGAATTTACGATTTTCTCAGAAATTGGGGTTTCGCCATGCAACGATTCAGGCCTGTATTGAGTTGCCCTTATCGTTCTTATCATTGCATCGCGCAAGCATGACGCGGCCCGGCAGGGGATTCGAGTGTTCGTGCGGCACCTAGACAGCGAGCCCGGCGTTTGTCTTCTCCCGTGGGGACAAAGCAAGACAGCGCGAAGAGAGCCATGCATGGGTAGGCAGAACGGCCAATCCTTTTCGTGTCCGCCTCAACCCAGGAGCTGCCCGATGCAATCGATTCCAGACTTGATGCCGCTCGCACACCGCATGAATCCCTATCCCTTGTACGCGGAGTTGAGACGTGACCATCCGGTCTGCCGCGTCGAGCCCGGTGGACTCGTGGCCATCAGCCGGTACGAGGACGTGGAATATGTCCTCAAGCATCCGGAGATTTTTTCCTCTCACGGCTTCCGGGTTGCCTGGCAACCGGAGTGGGTGGGCGACAACCCCCTCGCCCAGTCCGTCGCCGCGTCCGACGGCCAGGAACACACCCGTCTGCGCTCCCTCATCGGTCGCGCATTCACCCCCGCGGCCATCAACCGGCTCGGCGAGCGGATCCGAGCGACCGCCTCCCGGCTCGCCGACGACCTGCTCGCCCGGGGCGAGGCCGATTTCATGGAGTCCTTCGCCGCTCCCCTGCCCGCGCGGGCCATCAGCGCGCTGCTCGGTATCGACCCCTCCCTCGAGCGCCATTACAAGCGCTGGACGGAGGTGCTCGTCAGCATCACGCCCATCCCCGAGAACACGGAGCACGTGCGCCGCACCCGCGACACCATCGCCGAGATGAAACACCACGTTCAGCGGCTCATCGACGAGCGGCGCGCCCAGCCCTCGGACGACGTGCTGGGCCTCATCGTGCGGGGTGGCCCCGATGGCCAGCGGCTCAGCGACCCGGAGATCGTCGGTCTGGTCTTCACCCTGCTCACCGCGGGACTCGAGACGACAAGCTTCCTCTTCACCCATGCGGTGCGGCTGTTGGCGGAGCGTCCCGATGTGCTCGAGCAGCTGCGTGCCCACCGCGAGCTGTTGCCGAAGTTCATCGAGGAGGTGCTGCGCTACAATGGGCCCGTGCAGGCGTTGCCGCGCATCGTCACGACCGAGGTGGAGCTGGCTGGCGTGCGCATCGAGCGCGGTGCGTGCGTCTTGCCGCTCATCGCCTCCGCCAACCGCGACGAGGCGCGCTTCCCCCACGCCGACCGATTCGACCTGGAGCGCGAGGAGTCGGGAATCCCCTTCGGGTATGGCGCTCACTACTGCCTGGGGGCCTTCCTGGCCCGGCTCGAGGCCCGGACGGGATTCGACGCGCTGCTCGACCGGTTCAGCGGCTTCTCGCTCATTCCCGAGGGACTGGTGTGGAACCGGGGGCTCGTCACGAGCGGACCGGTGAAGATGCCGGTCCGATTCCTGAAGAACTGAGAACCTCGTCCCCTTCGCTCCACCGAGGTCAGGGAGGGGAAGAAGGACCGCCCGCGTCCACGCTCATGGGGACGGGTTGAGGCTTGGCGACGCGCACCAGGCAGCGGCCCTCATAGGCCACGGTCTGCGGGGGACACGCCGGGGTCGTATGCACGATCGAAAGCCAACAGCCGCCATTGATTTCAAGCTCCAGACCCGCCGTGCACGGGGCTCGCTTCTGGTTGGGAGAGAGGGCAGGGGGCGCTCCCGGCCCCGCCACGGCCATGCCGTCCTGGTCTGTCCAGGCAACCTCCCACGCGGGAGGCGCTTCCAACTCCCCTTCCCTCGCCCACGGATACATCACGGCCACGACGCCCAATCCCAGGGCGCCCAGGGCCACCAGGGCTGGGAGGACTCGGCGCTCACGGTGGGACCTGGCGGGCACCGCCATGGGCCGCCTGCCCCGCCTGGGCTTCTTGTCCTTCCACTTCGCCAGCCACGCCTCGGGATCGATCTCCCCACCCTCTGGAAGGAAGTCCTCGGTGGTGCGCTCTTCCTCCATCCAATCGAAGCACAGGGGCCGCTCCCAACCCGGCGCTTCCCGGGCTTCTTGAAGCAGCACGGCCAGTTCCTCGCACAACGCCTCCATGCCCGGCACGCGCTCCCCGGGCTCCCGCGCCAGCATCCTCATGCACAGGTGTGAGAGGGTCTTGGGCACGCGGAAGTTGCGCTCGTGAGGCGGCGTGGGCGCTCCCGCCAGGATGCCCTCCACCAGCGCCGCGTCTGGACCCGTGAAGGGATACACGTCCGTGAGGAGCACGTAGAGCAGGACCCCCAGCGCATACACCTCGTCCGTTTCCGCATAGCGGTAGCGCGCTCCAGGGACGCGGCCCTCGAGACGGCTGAAGGCCAGGGACTCGGGGCTGCGGTAGTAGAGGCTGGCGGGTGGCAGTACCCCCTTCGTCACACGAGGCACCAGAGGGCTCGAGCCCGCTCCGAAGTCCACCAGCACCGGCGCCCCGTCCGTCTCGCGCACCAGCACGTTGTCTCCCTTCAAGTCCCGGTGGAACACCCCCTGGGCATGCAACCCCCTCAAGGAGCGGACGAGGGGCAGCAGTTTCTCCACCACCTCTCGGGCACACGGGTTGTGCTCGCGAGCCCACCCGTAGAGCGTCATACCGGGGACGTACTCCATGACGAGCACCAGGTACTCGGGCTGTTCCTCGGGCCATCGCAGGTGGCCCCTGAGCTTCACCACATGAGCGGACTGCTGGGGGAGCATGACGAACAGTTCCCGCCAGCCCCAGTCGCCCACGCTCTCGAGGTGGATGAACTTGAGCGCGCTCGGCCGACCGTCGCGCCAGGCCAGGTACACCCCGCCAAAGCCCCCCTGCCCCAGCTTCCTGTCGATGCGGTAGCCGCCCACCTCCATGCCCGACTTCACCTTCTCGTCCAGCTCGGACCTCATGACGCCCCTCCCGAGAAAAGCCCAGCCCGGTGACTTCCGAAGTTCGCACCCATGGCGCCATCTCTTGAGTAGGAGACTACCACGCGCCCCAGAGCAATCCAGCGGGCAATCCGCGGCGTCCGCACCCGAGCAACCTCCGGATGGGGCGGGTTCGCCCTTCGTGGTACACCGCCTGCATCTGACACCGAGGTCGGCACCCGTCGAGGAGCAACATGGCAACGAAAAGCCGGGGAAGAGTGCAACAGGCCAAGCGGGTACGAGCGGGAGCGCGCAAGCCGCCCCCCACACAGCCGCAGCCCGTGTACTTCCTGTCACTGACCCTCAAGAACGTGCGCTGCTTCGGACCCGAACAAACCCTGAAGCTCTCCGATGACCAGGGACGTCCGGCGAGATGGACGGTCATCCTCGGCAATAACGGCATGGGCAAGACCACGTTATTGCAAGCCCTCACCACCTTTGAACCAGACCTAATCAATCAACAAAAGAAGATAAAAATTGATGTCTCCAACTCCCGCGCACCCAAGGGTTATTTGCCTATTGGCTACGCACCCAGGGGATTCACACAAAGTGAACGCCTACCCTGGCTGCCAATTCGGCATCAGTCAGCTAGCGCTTATTTTTCAGTCAAAGTCAGGGCTGGCACGCTGGCACCAGCCAAAGATGATCAAACACAACAAGACGAAATCTGGCATGAACTAAGCTCGGATGGAGCGAAGTCTGCAGTAGAAATCCAAGAACCCTTCCTTAACCTGGCCTGCTACGGCTATGGAGCGACACGACGAATGGGGTCTGGCTCATTGTCTGCGCCGAAGGAAACCCAGCCCAGTGACAGCCTCTTCTTCGAGGATATCCCCCTACGAAACGCGGAAGAGTGGCTCCTTCAAGCTGATTACGCCGCCAGCAAGCAGTCACCCGAGCAAAGTAGCGCCGTATTGAGGCGCGATCGCATTAAGAGCGCCTAACAAAAATCCGCTTTGAGGGGCTTCTCCCTCGGGAAAAAGGGCCCAGCCCTTATTTTTGTTAGGCGCTCTAAGCAACTTCTCATCGACCTGCTTCCAGAAGTGAGCGACCTGCGCTTCGCGCCTCCCGATGCCAACAACATGGCGGCGAGGGTCGAAGTAAAAACCCACTTTGGGTGGGTCGCAATGCGCGGATTGAGCCTGGGCTATAGGACGCTCATCGCCTGGATGGTTGACCTCGCGAGCCGCTTGTTCGAGCGCTACCCGAATAGCCCCAACCCATTGGCTGAACCGGCGGTGGTACTCGTCGATGAAATCGACCTCCACCTGCATCCAACATGGCAACGTGAACTCATCGGCCATTTGACTGAGCGTTTCCCCAGCACCCAGTTCATCGTGACCGCGCACAGCCCGCTCGTCGTCCAGAGCGCCACGGATGCGAACATCGTAGTACTGAAACGAGAAGGCGACCACGTCCTCATCGACAACGACGTGGAATCCATCCGGGGCTGGCGGGTGGATCAGATCCTCACGAGTGATCTGTTCGGGCTCGAAACGGCCCGGCCGCCTCAGGTCGAGGAGTTCCTCAAGGAGCGGACCGCACTCCTCTCCAAAGCCAGGCTGACGAAAAAGGACGAAGCTCGACTGCGCGAATTGGACTCCGCGATTGGTCCTCTGCCCACAGGCGAGACGAAGACCGAACGCGAAGCCCTCGACCTCATCCAACGCGCCGCCGAGCGCATGCAGGATGGCCGGAAGTGATCCGCGTCCTCAAGTCGGCCAAGCCGCCCGAAGTCCTTCGCACGAAAGGAGCACGTGCTCGACGCACCATGATTGCGGCGTACTCCCGTGCTTCCCGGAGTTACAGGAACGGCAAGAAGTCATTCGATTTCGACCCAGACATCTATGGCCATCTGACCGTCAAGCAATCACTCAAGCAAGCACAGCATGACAAGTGTGCCTTCTGTGAATCAAAATTCGCACATATCTCCTACGGAGACGTCGAGCACTTCCGTCCCAAGGCAGGATGGCGGCAGCAGAAGGGTGATGCACTCAGCCGACCCGGCTATTACTGGCTTGCCTACGAGTGGGCGAACCTTTTCCTGTCCTGCACGCTTTGCAACCAGCGATTCAAAAAGAACCTGTTCCCCTTGCAAACGCCCAAGCGCAGGGCTCGAAATCACCAGGAAGATGTGGCGGCGGAAGACCCGCTGTTGATCAACCCGGCGGTGGACGACCCCGAGACATTCATCTCCTTCCGAAAAGAGGTGCCCTATGCGGTGTCAGGCAACGCGCGCGGAGAGACGACGATCCGCACACTGGGGCTCCGGAGGGTGGAACTGGCTGAACAACGGAGGAAACACCTGGGTCATGTCCAAGCGCTTCGCAATCTCGTCGAAATCGGGGAAGAGCCCTACGCAGCGGAGGCGCGGAGCCTTCTCCAGCGCATGCAACAGAACACGGAAGAATATGCCTCGATGACCCGCGCATTTCTGCGCTGAGGAATCAAGAAGACAGGAAGCGGTTCCACCAGCCTCGTTCCTCCTGAAGATTTGGAGGGAGAGATTCCAGCCAGGGTTCCAGCACCTGAGCGAGTTCACGGTAGGAGGGAAGGTCCTGCCCTCCACAGAGGTCTCCCGCCTCCGGGGATTCTTCGAGCTCGATGACCACTCGGTTGTCGCCAAACTCCCGCACTGTCGTCTGGGGTGAATGGAGATAGGAGCGTAATTCCTCTGCCCCTCCAAGTTCGGCGAGCACGGGGTTGGCGAGGAAGTTGAGCCAATGAACTCCATCGATGCGAGACCCCATCTGGTCCGCCAGGGGCCACGCCGCTCGGAGGTCGAAGCCCGGATAGCGAACGATTTCAGCGCGGAAGCGGTCGTCTGCGATCAGTCGACGGAGATAGAATTTCAATGCCAGACCCGCATGCCCCGAGGCAAAGGGCAACTGGGAGGCCATGTCCATGACCAACGCACGAACCTTCTCGACACCATGCTGTTCGAGGTGTTCCGTGGGAAGTGTCGCGGACAACAAACTCACCGCGTTTGGTTCAGGAGGCCGCCAGGGAATTCGAGCACGGTACTCGAACTCATATCCATTGTGATTTCCGAATCCCCCAGTGAAAAGGATATCCCGCTCGGCCCCACGCTTCTCGATTTCCCTTCGATGGGAGGGCTCATAGCCCTCGGGGAACGACCATTCTTGAGTGGAGCGGAGCAAGCGGTGAACGTGCTCCCATTTCTCTTCGGACAAAGGCGAGTCTTCGTCGTGGGAAAGATAGACGGAATTGATGATACCAGGACCCGCTCCAACGGCTCGCATGTAAGCATCCAAGGCATGGCTTACCCCGGCGGACAGTTCGGGATGATCATACGGCATATAAAAAACGAGCCGGATGACTTCTCGCACACGCAATTCCCGGCGCAAGTGCCGCGAATGCCCGTCATACCGATGCAGACCACCGGGAGGTACACCGCGAACACGAATGCGAGGAAACCGTATGCGCATGACGTGAATTCAAACGGATGAAACACGGCGTGCCCAAGGCGGGAGCGACATGGGCACGCCGGGGTACTCCACCCGAGGTCAGTCCTCGTCGCTGCGCAGCGCGGCGAGCACGTTGAGGTCCTCGAGCGTCGTGGTGTCGCCCGTGGTCTGCTTGCCGCTGGCCACGTCGCGCAAGAGCCGGCGCATGATCTTCCCCGAGCGCGTCTTGGGCAGGCCTTCCGCGAAGCGGATCTCATCCGGCCGGGCGATGGCGCCAATCTCCTTGCCCACGTGCGTGGCCAGTTCCTTCTTGAGCTCCGGCGAGTGGCCCACGCCCTTCTTGAGCGTCACGAAGGCCACCAGGCCCGTGCCCTTGAGCTCGTCCGGGCGGCCCACCACCGCGGCCTCGGCCACGGACTTGTGGGACACGAGCGCGCTCTCCACCTCGGCGGTGCCCAGGCGGTGGCCCGCCACGTTCACCACGTCGTCCACGCGGCCCATCAGCCAGAAGTAGCCGTCCTCGTCGCGCCGCGCGCCGTCGCCGGTGAAGTACTTGCCGGGCAGCTCGCTGAAGTACGTGTTCACGTAGCGCTGCGGGTCTCCGTACACCGTGCGCAGCATGGACGGCCACGGCCGGGTGATGAAGAGCTGGCCGCCCTCGTTCGCCCCCACGGGATTGCCCTGCTTGTCGAGCACTTCCGTGTGGATGCCCGGCAGGGGCAGCGTGGCGCTTCCCGGCTTGGTGGGCGTGGCGCCCGGCAGCGGCGAGAGCATGATGCCGCCCGTCTCCGTCTGCCACCACGTGTCCACCACCGGGCAGCGCGCGCCGCCGATCACGTCGCGGTACCACATCCACGCTTCCGGGTTGATGGGCTCGCCCACCGAGCCGAGCAGCCGCAGCGACGACATGTCGTGCTTGCGCGGCAGATCGTCCCCCAGGCGCATGAAGGCGCGGATGGCCGTGGGCGCCGTGTAGAGGATGGAGATCTTCTCGCGCGCGATGAGCTCCCAGCAGCGGTCCGCGTTCGGGTGCGTGAGCGCGCCCTCGAAGATGACCGAGGTGACGCCATTCATCAGCGGCCCGTAGACGAGGTAGCTGTGCCCCGTCACCCAGCCCACGTCGGCGGTGCACCAGTAGACGTCCTCCTCCTTGAGGTCGAACACCCAGCGCGTGCTGAGCGAGGCGAAGACCGAGTAGCCACCCGTCGTGTGCAGCACGCCCTTGGGCTTGCCCGTGCTGCCCGAGGTGTAGAGGATGAACAGCGGGTGCTCGCTCTCCACCCACTCGGGCTCGCAGGTGTCGCTCTGCGCGTCCACCAGCTCACTCCACGAGCGCTCCTTGCCCTCCAGGCTCAGCGCGCCCTGGGTGGTGCGCTGGAGCACCACCGCGTGCTCCACGCCCTTCATGTTCGGCAGCGCCTTGCGCACGTTGGCCAGCAGCGGCACCACCGCGCCCTTGCGCCAGCCGCCATCCGCCGTGAGCAGCACCTTGGCGCCCGCGTCGTTCATGCGCTCCTGCAGCGCCTCGGCCGAGAAGCCGCCGAACACCACCGAGTGCACCGCGCCGATGCGCGCGCACGCGAGCATGGCCACCGCGGCCTCGGGCACCATGGGCAGGTAGATGCCCACCCGGTCGCCCTTCTTCACGCCCAGCGAGCGCAGGCCATTGGCCAGCCGGTTCACCTGGCGCGACAGCTCGCCGTAGGTCACCTTGCGCCGGTCTCCCGGCTCGCCCTCGAAGATGATGGCCGTCTTGTCCTGGCGCTGGGGCAGGTGCCGGTCCAGACAGTTGTAGGCGAGGTTGGTGCGGCCCTCGACGAACCACCGCGCGTGCGGCGGCTTCCAGTCGAGCACCGTCTGGAAGGGCTCCTTCCAATACAGCTCCTCGCGGGCGCGGGCGCCCCAGTAGGCCTCGGGATCCTTCGCCGCCTCGTCCCACAACCGGCGGTAGTCTTCCATGCTGCCGATGTGCGCGCGGCGCGAGAACTCCGCCGGCGGGGGAAAGACGCGGTTCTCGACGAGGACGGAATTCAGCGCTTCGGACGGGCGAGGTGCTTCAGCCATGGGGTTCCTCCAGTGCGGCGCGTCGTGAACGGTGGTTCTAAAAGCCTCGCGTCCTTCATCTCAAGGAAAGGATGCGGAAGGAGCGGCGTTCTGTACGGCGCGGTACGTCACCCAGAGCTGGCAGGCGCACGAGGGCTGCTCGACCCGCGGCAGCACGCGCACGCTCATCACGCCCTTGAACTCCGTGGCGCGCTGCGTCGTGCCCTCCAGGTGCACGGCGATCTGATCCGCGATGCACTCGTCCGTGCCGAGGGTGATGGCGGCGTTGGACTCGGTGCCGTCGAGTGAGAAGGTGACGCTGTCGTCGGGGCCCCCCTGCTGCAGAAAGGCGCCGATGAGCCGCAGGTGGCGCCAATCCGAGTCCAGGCGGACGACATCTCCGGAGATGGAGAGCGTCCCGTCCCACAGGGAGTCGGGCGTGGAAATCAGGCCGCAGTCATCGCGCAGCACGTCCACCGCGCTGAATTCGTAACGCCCCTCGTTCTGCAGGTAGGCACGGGTGCAACCGCTCGCGAGGACGAGGGAGAGGGCGGACAGGGAGAGGACGGAAGGGGATGGGGAGGCCACGGGCGCACGCTAACGCAGCGCGCGGGCCCGGTCAGCGGATAGACTGGAGCCATGGCCTCGTACCAGAACCCCGTGCCCACCCACGAACGAACCGCCCAACGGCGCGAGTTCTGAGCCCGGCCCCCTCTCGCGGATGCACTACCTTCCTCTTCTCCTCGCGCTGGGCCTGCTCGTGGCGCTGCACGAGCTCGGGCACCTCGTCATGGCCCGGCTCCTGGGCATCCGGGTGGACCGGTACACACTCGGCTTCGGGCCCTCCGTGTTCACCCTGAGGGTGGGCCGCACGGACTACGTGCTCGGCGCGGTGCCGCTGGGGGGCTCCACGCGCATCCATGGGATGAATCCCCACTCGCCGGGCGCGGATCCCTCGGATCCCACGAGCTTCGCGGCGCAGCGGCCCTGGAAGCGGCTGCTGGTGCTGTTCGGAGGGCCCCTGGCCAATGGGCTGTTCGCGCTCGGCGTGCTGTTCACGCTCTACACCACGGGCACGCATGTGGTGGTGCCGCTCACGGTGGGCACCGTGACCCCCGGCTCCGAGGCGGCGCGCGCCCAGTTGCTGCCCGGAGACCGGTTGGTGAGCGTGGACGGCGAGCCTCTGGAGAACTGGAGCGGCTTCGTGGAGCGCATTGGCCAGCGGCCCGGCCGCGAGCTCCAGTTGGGCGTCGAGCGGGACGGCGAGCAGCGGGAGGTGACGGTGCGTCCCCGTCCGGACGAGCGGGGCACGGGCCGTATCGGGGTGAGCCAGCAGTACGTGTACCGCACCTATGACGCCGGCCAGGCGTTGCTGCAGGCGCTGGCGCATACGGTGAACCTGGTGGCGGAGGCCACGCGGATGCTCGAGCGGCTGATGCTGGGCACGCCGGGCATCGTCCTGGCCAACCCGCTGGGCGTGGTGAAGCAGTCCTCGGGCTCGGCGGGCAGTGGCCTGGGCGCCTTCCTGCGCGTGCTGGTGAGCGTCTCCCTGGCGCTCGCCTTGTTCCATATGCTGCCCCTGCCCTCCCTGGATGGCGGGCGGATGCTCTTCGTGCTCATCGAGGCCGTGAGCCGCCGCAAGGTGCCCGCCCGGGTGGAAACGCTGATGCACGCGGTGGGCTTCCTCGCGCTGCTGGCCGTGGTGCTCACCGTGGCGCTCGCGGACCTGCGTCAACACCTGCGCCGCGCCGCGTTGGACGCGAACACGAGCGATGGAGACAGCCCGCTCTTCTTCTGGGAACGGTCCCGGGGCGACCGAGCGCCCTGAGCCCCCAAGGTGGCCCGCCCAGGCCCGAAAGTCCTATGCTCCCCGGCGACATGGGCACCAAGGCGAACCACGACGGCCTGTTCTGCGAACTGTACTGGGGCACCACCCGCAACGAGGCGTGGAGCTTCGGTCCGGAGCTGGAGCGAGTGCTCGCCGCACCGGACGAGACGGCCCCCCTGCCCCTGTACGGCTTCACGCTGCCCGAGGAGCCCTTCCTCCTCGCCGAGCGCACACCCCAGGGCTACCGCGTCTTCGTCCCCCCGGCATCCCGCGTCGAGCGCAGCAAGCGCGGAGACGCCTTCCGCGCGGTGCCCGGCTCGGAGTTGCAGCGCGCCGGCGACACCGCCTGGATCGACGTCACCGCCGAGGACCGGCTGCGCCTGACCCAGGGCGAGCTGTCGTTGCTCCTCTCCCCCTCGGTCGCGGGCAAGCACGCGGGAGGGCTCCAGGGGAGGGATCTGGGATTGCTGGTGATGCTCGGGGCCCTGCTGCTGAGCGTCCCGGTGGGGTTGATCCTCGCGGGACACTCGCCCGAGCACATGGCCGAATCCAATGCCCGGGCCCTCGCCGCCGCGCGTGAGCGGGAGCAGGCCGAGCGCAAGCGGCTCGGGGTGGACACCCCGGCCCGGCCCATCGTCCGGGACACCCAGAGCGATGGGGGCGTGAAGACGACGCTGCCCGGCAACCTCGGCGTCCACTGAGGCGGGCCGCGCCAGGGCCTCAGGGCCCCAGGCCCACCCACACCTCGCCATCCTCGAAGAACTCCTTCTTCCAGATGGGCACGTCCTGCTTGAGCCGCTCGATGGCGTGCTCGCACCCGCGGAACGCCTCCTTGCGATGGGGGGCCGCGGCGGCGATGACCACGGCCAGCTCGCCCGGGAGCAACGTCCCCACCCGGTGCACGATGGCCAGGCGGGTGCCACTGCACAGCCCGGCCACCTCGGCGCCAATCTCCGCCAGCTTCTTCTCCGCCATGGGGGGATAGGCCTCGTACTCCAGCCGCACCACGCGCCGCCCCTTCGTCTGGTTGCGCACGGCGCCGGAGAAGGTGACGAGCCCGCCCAGGGCCTCGCTCGACACCGCCTCCACCACCTCCTCCAGCCGCAGGGGCCGGTCCACCACCCGGAACAGTCCGCCACTGCCTCCCGCCACGGGGGGGATGAGCGCCACCTCGGCGCCCTCGGGAACCTCGGCGTCCGCGGCGGAGAACTCCTGGTTCACGGCCACGCGCAGGTGGGGCAGCAGCGGCGCGAGGCCCGGGTGGCGAGCGGCCAGCAGGCGCAGCACCTCCGACACGCGGGTCCCCGGGGGCACGTCCAGTGACTCGCGCGAGGAGCCCACGCGCTCACGCGCCGCGGCGAAATACAGGATGGTGAGGGAGTTGGACACGCGGGAGTCTCAGCGCGAGCGCAGGGCGGCGCGCAACCGGAATCGTCCGCCCCCCTGCTCGGGCGCGAAGTCGAAGAAGACGCTGTCGACGGGAGGCAGCTGCTCGAGCAGCGTGGCCGCCATGGCCTGGACCATGGACAACTGCTGGGGCGGCACGCCGGGCACCTCCTTGGGCGCTTCCAGCTCGGTGAGCACCCGGCCCACATCCACCATCGCGGACACGTGGCCGGGCTCGAAGCCCCCCGCGCCGAAGCGCTCGCGCAACGCCGCCCCCACGCCTCCCTGCGCACGGCCCTCCAGCGGCTCTCCGCCCAACATCGTCAACCGATCCGCGCTCAGGGAGAACTCCACGGGCTGATTGAACACCCGCGTGGTCAGGCGCGTGGTCCCCGCCTCCTTGAGCACCTGGAAGGACTGCTGCCGGGACTTGAGCACCCCCGTGAGCCACTCCAGCACCGGCTCCGAGCGCAGAATGCCCGCCTGGAAGAGCAGACTGCCGCGCGGCTCCGGCTTCTGCGAGCCCTTCAGGAAGTTGCGGTAGAAGGCCGCCGCGTCGAGGTACGCCAGCAGGGACAGGTCTCCGCGCAGCGCGCCGAGCAGGCCCTCCACGCTCGCCGCGTCGAGCCCCTGCGCCTCCAGGTTCCGCGTCATCCGCGCGCGCTGCTCGGAACCGGGGGCGCCGAAGACGAGCTTGGACAGCGTTTCCGGCGGCATGGAGATGGACAGCGCGGCGATGGGCCCCAGGGGCGCCTTCTCCAGCAACCGGGAGCCCGGCGCCGTCTCGTTTCCTCCAAGGAGGGACTTGTCCGACTCCACCCAACCCTCCAGCTCCGCCTGCCCTTCCTGGAAACGCATGGCCGCCCACGCGCCCTGGAAACCCTCGGAGGCGTCCTCTCCCACGGGACGCGCGAAGATGTGCACGTTGCCCGCCGCCACCTTCGTGCGCAGGGACGTGAGGAGCGGCTGCTCGGACAGACCGGCGCCACTCAGCCCCATGACCCGCTCGCGAATGGGCGCCAGGGGCACGTCCCCGGGAGACACCGCCAGCGTCTTCTGGATCTCTCCCTCCCGGGTGGGCTCCGTGCCAGGCGCGGCCGAGGGCGCGTCCGGGACCACCAGGTAGAGGTAGCCGCGATCCTCGAAGAGCAACATCGGCACACCGTTGTCCCTCCGCAGGAAGACCGAACCATCCGGCTCGCTCCGCTCGAGCCGGACGCCCCGCGAGCGCAGCTCCTCCACCACGGCGTCCCGAGCGGCCTGGCCATCCATCACGCCCAACAGCACCACGGAGCCCTCGAAGTCGGGCAGCGAGAAGAAGCCCAGGCCCTCGTCCGGATCCACCAGGCGGGCCTCGCCACTCGCCTCTCGCAGCACGAGCGACAACAGGGGCATCGCCTCCAAGGACTGGAGCACCTGGGACTCGCCCACCAGGCGCGACACGAAGCCCATCACCGGCTCCACGTTGCCGCGCAGTTGGGGAAAGAAGACGGCCACCTCGGCATCGGCGGGAATGGCGCGCAGCACGGGCCGGGGCACCACCGTCAACCGGGCGCTCGCCTGGACCGCGTCCTTCTCCAGCGCCCGCACCGTGTAGGCGCCCTGGCGCGCGAAGGCATGGGACACGCGCGTGCCCTTCGCGGGGGGCGAGCCATCCCCGAAGTCCCACGTCACCGCCGGAGCGTCGGAGGACTCGGAGCCGAACACCACCGGCACCCCCGCCTCCACCGTGCGGTCCTCCCCCGCGTCGGGTTTCGCCCCCCTCCGGCAACCGCCGCCCAGCAGGGCCACGGTCACCAGGAGGAACGCCGTCGAGAAACGAGCGGAGGCACGCACGGGCAGTGTCATGCCCAGGCTAGTAATCCAGCGCCAGACCGAACATCCAGTACGTGTCGGAGAAGTTGAACCCCTTGCCTCCGAAGTTGTTCACTTTCGAGTACGTGTACTCGGCGAACAGGTAGCTGTGGTTGATGCCCAGGTCCGAGTCGAAGTCGCGCGCCAGCCGCGGCTCCAGCACGTCCAGCAGCAGGGACAGGCCCAGGGTCACATCCCAGCCCAGCTTGCCGCCCGAGCCCTTGGCCGTGGCCGTCTTCTCGGTCTCACCGCCCTTGGTCACCCACCACGGCACGTAGACGAGTCCGGGCTTCACGTAGGGCACCAGCGGAACGCCCCACTGGAACGCCGGATAGTCGAAGCGGTAGACGCCGCGCAGGTGCACGGGCAGCACGTGGAAGCCCGAGCGCTCCACGCTCTTGCTCCCGTCCTCCAGCAGGGCGTAGCCATACTTCTCCGCGTAGCCCAGGCCCAGGCTCACGCCCGCCGTGCCGATGCCCTGGTAGAAGAAGCGCTGGAACTCCACCTCGAACAGCAGCAGGTTGCCGCCGCCGAACACCTTGTTGAAGGGCGAGCCTTCGAGCCCTTCCTCCGCGTCCAGTTGAGGCCGGTAGCCACCGGCGCGGAACTCCACGGAGCCCCGCCGGGGTGACTGGGTGGGCACATCCGACTGCACCTGGGCCTCGCCGGGGAGCGCGGCGAGGAACGCCGCCACACCGAGGGCTACTGCTCGCGCCATGAACGATTTCTCCTTGAGGACAACCAGAAACCCAGGACGGCCAGCACCGCGCCGCCCGCGACTCCACCGCCCACCGACCCACACCCCCCCGTCTCCTGGCCCCCGCCCTCTCCATACAACTCGAGGAAGCCGAAGGTCTTGGTGGGAATGACCTCCACGGTCTCGGACGATTCGCTCACATTGCCCGCCTCGTCGGTGGAGTAGGCCTGGAGCTGGTAGGTGAGATTGTTCTCCAGGCCCTCCACCTGGATGGGGCCCTTGCCCACGGCCTGATTCACCCGCCGCACTTCCGTCCCGCCGAGCGACACCACGAGTTCCTCCGTGGCCGCATCACTGGCCGAGGAGAGCGAGACGCGCACGGCGCCATCCAGTCCCGCCACCGAGGCGAACGAGGGGGGCGTGGGCGGCTTGCCGTCGTAGACGACCTTGGCGGCCGTGGCCTTGAGCACCGTGCTGCTGCACGACAGGTAATCCACCTGCGAGGTGGCGCCACACACGAGGAACGTCTTGTCGTCCTGGAGGCTGCCGCACCCCGCGCCCGCGTCCCCGGTGGGAAAAGGCAGGCTCGTGAGATCGAAGGTGAAGGTTCCCGTCGTCGCCGCCGTGAAGACCGTCTGCGACACATCGGCCAGTGACACATCTCCCGCGCTGGAGTCCGGCTCGGTACCGCAGGAGCTCTTCGAGCTGAGCCACACGGACAGGGCCCGGCAGGGCTGGAGGCTTCGCGTCCAGGTCACGGACACGGTTCCGCCTCCACAGCCGCTCTTGCCGAAGCGCAGCGTGTCCTTTTGGTTGTTCGTGAAGGTGAACTGCACCTGCGCGGACGCCGCGGACGACAGCAGCAGGGCGACGGTGAAGAGGAAGGTACGCATGGGTGGCCAGAAGGGTAGCAAGCCAGGGGCCAGGGCGAATCCGGCCCCGCTCCCTCCGGGTCCGGACAGCGAGGGCCCCCCCCACCGTCAAATGGGCAGGGGTGGCCCCCCAGGGGCTTGCCAAATTGTCAGGCGGGCCGGTCCGCGAGCCGTGCCCCGGCTTCCACCAGGTTGAGCGCGGCGCCCCGGCCCGCGTTGTCCACGGTGGCGAAGAGGGTGAGCCACTCGGGGGCCTGGGGGAAGGAGCGCAGGCGGCCCACATGGACGGTGGGGTCCGCGGTGACGAGGCTGGGCATGGGGTAGACCTTCTCCCCGGGGGAATCCAGCACCTTGAGCGAGGGGGCGCCCTTGAGCGCGGCGCGGGCCTGCTCCACCGGGGCGGGCTTCTTGAGCCGCACCATCAGGCTCAGCCCATGGCCATGGAAGGTGGGCACCTGCACCGCCGTCCCCGCCACCACCGGCACCTCGCCCCGGGGCGCGAACAGGCGCGCGCACTCCAGCGTCCAGCCCGCCTCTTCCTCCGTCCACGGGGAGTTGGCCAGGAAGGGACCCACCTGGGGCACCAGGTTGAAGCCCACGCGCTGGGGAAAGAGCGCCGCCTCGGGCTCGCGGCCCGACAGGAGCGCCGCGGTCTGCTGCTCCAGCTCCCGCACCCCCGCGTTGCCCCCGGACGACACCCCCATCAGGGCCGTCACCTGCACCTGGGCCACGCCGAACGCCCGGCGCAGCGGCTCGAGCACACACGCGATCGCCGTCGTCACCGCCGAGGGCAGGGCCACGACGCGGCCCTTGAGGGGCGCATCCAGGAGCTCGGAGTTGAAACCCGGCAGCACCAGCGGCACGGAGCCGTCGGAGCGGAAGGCGGAGCTCACGTCCACCACCCAGGCCCCGGCCGCCTGGGCCACCGGCGCGAGCGTGCGCGACACCTCCGCCGGCGTGGCCAGGAGCACCAGACCCTGGCCCTTGAGCGCCTCGGGCGTGGCCTGCTCCACCTCCAGCGTCTCCTCGCCGTAGTCCAGCTCCTCGCCCGCGGAGCGCTCCGAGGCCAGGAGCGTCAGCTGCTCGGCGTCCACGTCCCGGTCGAGCAGCGCCGACAACACCTCGCGGCCCACCACGCCCGTGGCGCCCACCACGGCGATTCGCAGGTTCTCGTTCATGGCGGACCCTTTACCTCAGGCCCCCCGCGAAAGGGTGGCGTCCGGGTAGCCCTCGATGAACGTTTGGTTCTTGAGGGTGTTCTCGTGGGAGTCCCCCGGACGACGTGGGTGGAAGAAGGCCGTGCGAGTACAGCTCATGACACGGAGGAAAACGTCGGCTCATGGATGGAAGGACCGTGAAGGCCCCTGGCGCGACCCTTCGGCGAGCAACCCCCCGCCAGGGATGCTACGAGGGTCCGCCTCGCACACATCGCCCCGGACCGCATGCTCACCCATCTGTTGTGCGCGACCCTCCTCGGAGCGGCCTCCGCCGCCCCGGTTGACTCCGTCGCCCCCCCTTCCGAGGCGCCCGCGCCCCGCGCCTCCGTTGCCTCCCGAGCCCCGCTCGTGGCCGGCGTCGGCGCGAGTCTCGCGCTCACGGGCACGCTCATCTGGCTGGTGGGCAACGTGGGCGAGGGCGTGGTGGCGTCGGCCCCGCTGAGTCCGGCGGAGATCCAGGTGAAGCGCTGGAGCCTGCAACAGACGCAGTTGGGCGGAGCGGGCCTGGCGCTCTTCGGCGTGTGCGCCGTGGGAATCGCCGCCGTGATGTGGAACTGGGATCCCCCGCCCCCGGGCAGGGTCTCCGCGACGGCCCTGCTGGTGCCGGGAGGAGGAGCCTTCGCGCTCTCGGGGACGTTCCCGTGAGCCGGAGCGTGCCGCTGGCCGTCGTGCTGGCTCTCTGGGCCACGCTCGCTCCCGCCGCCCCCCTCCCACTCGTGCCCGAGCCCGTGGCCGGCGAGAAGGCCCTGCCCGCGGACGCGCCCCTGCGCCGCGACTACGTGGTGCCCGCGCTCGAGGGCATCGCGGTGAACCTGGGCATCTTCACCTTCCACAACCTGCTCACGCTGGAGCCCTTCGCGCTCATCTCCTGGGACACGGTGAGCAGCCACTTCGACGGCCGCAATGGCTGGACCTTCGACGTGGACAACTTCATCGTGAATCAGTTCGCGCACCCGTACCATGGCTCCATCGCCTTCGCGGCGGCGCGCTCCTCGGGCGTGCCCTTCTGGCAGTCGGGCCTGTACACCGTCGCCTCCAGTCTGATGTGGGAGTACTTCGCGGAGAACGAAGCACCCGCCATCAATGATCAAATCACCACGACTCTCGGGGGCATCTTCCTGGGCGAGGTGCTGCACCGCACCTACCGGGTGATCATCCCGGACAGCGGCGGCCGGGTGAGCCCCCTGCGCCGCCTCACGGGCGTGCTGATCAGTCCGGCCTCGTCCCTCAACGATTGGTTCTTCGGCGGAGAGGTGTCGCCCGGGGACATCGACCCGGCGCCCCCCCTGTTCTTCACGCTCACGCCGGGAGTGAGCTTGATGACGCGGTTGAGGGAGCAGACGGACAACGGCCCCATCCTCGTGCTCGATCAAGGCGCCCAGGTGTCCCTGTCGGCGGAACTCACCTATGGGGCCCTGGGAGATCCCCAGTGGCGCTACCGCCGCCCCTTCTCCTATTTCGACGCGAGCGCGAGCATCACCATTCCCGGCACCATCATGGGGGACCTCTACATCCGGGGCCTCGCGGTGGGAGCCCAGTACGGAGGCGCGTCAAGCCGGGTGCACGGACTGTGGGGCCTGTTCGGCCTCTATGACTTCGGCGCCAACAACATCGTCCGGGTGTCGTCGGTGGGCGTGGGCCTGGGCACCACCCTGCAGGTGTACCTCGGCCGGGGGGTGTACCTGCAGGGCAGCGCCATCGTGGCGGGCCTGGGCTTCGCCGCGGCGGGCAGCCTGGGACTCGAATCGAAGCTCGTGCGCGACTACCACATCGGGCCCGGCGTGGCGGGCATCCTGGAGGCGAAGTTCAGCCGCCGGGGCCTGGGCATGCTCCGGATGCGCTCCAGACAGTGGCAGGTGAACGGCGTGTACAGCGCGCCCCGGGGCTTCGAGGCCATCACCTACGTCACGTGGGACGGACGGGTGAGCGTCGGGCGGAACCTCGCGGTGGGGCTGGAGATACCAGTGTCGTTGCGCGCCTCCGACTTCGGCCCCGAGGCCACCCGGCTGATTGGTGGCGGCGGGCTGCGGCTCACGCTCAGCTACATGCCCGACGACAGCTTCGGCGTGACGGGGCCCGGACTCAGTCTTCCTTGAGACGAGCGGTGGGCGCGGGTCCGGGCAGCGGCGGGAACTTCGGGTTGCGCTCGGGCTCCGAGGCGCGCACGTAGTGCGGCTCGAGGGCGAAGAGCTGCTCCAGCGATTGCGTCTCGGGCAGGTGGATGAGCCGCGCCAGCGCCACCGCGGACGGGAAGGACGGCGCGTCGAGCAATCTCGCGGGCGCCACGCCCAGGCGCTCCAGGGCCGCGCGGTACTCGGGCAGGGCCGGCCCCAGGACGAGCGCCTCGGGCTCGGCGGCCAGGCGCTCCGCCACGGCCTCGGGGCTCATCGCCTCCTCGGGTCCCAGGGCCTCCACGCGCGAGCCCACCCGCCGGTAGGGCCCCAGGTAGAGGTCATCCTTGCGCGCCACCGCGAGCGAGAAGAGCGGCGGTCCCTCGGGTCCCTCCAGGGCCACGGCCGCGAGCGACGAGGCCCCGGCGACCTTGAGGCCCGCCGCGTACGCGAGCCCCTTCACACACGACAGGCCGATGCGCAGCCCGGTGAAGGAGCCCGGCCCCAGGCCGATGCCCAACCCTTCCAGGGACGCGAGCGCCACGCCGTGCCGCGCGAGCAATTCGCCCACCACGCCGGGCAGCGCCTCGCTCTGCTTGCGGGGCGGGGCCACCACCACGTGTTCGAGCACGCGAAGCCCCTCCCCCTCCCGCTCCACCAGGGCCAGGGACAACGTGAGGGTGGAGCTGTCGAGCGTGAGGAACATGGGGGAGGCTTCTACCCCGCCCGGGACTCGAAGGGGACGACGGAGAGCGACGACGTGCGCGCATCGCAGCGGTACAGGCGCACCCGCGCGAGCCCCTTCTTGAGCAGATCGAGCCGTTCGGCCCCGACCTGCGACACGTCCACCACCCGGCCCTCCACGAAGGGACCTCGGTCATTGACGCGCACTTCCACCGAGCGCCCGTTCTCCATGTTCACCACCCGCAGGCACGTGCCGAAGGGCAACGTGCGGTGCGCGGCGGTGAGCTTCTTCGGATCCAGCTTCTCCCCGCTGGCGGTGGGCCGGCCGTTGTATTTCGCGCCGTAGTACGAGGCCAGCCCCTCCTCCAGGTACCCCTTTGTGGAGGACGCGCTGTCCACGCCCCCCTCGCGCGCCGAGCGCGACGCACAACCCGCCGAGACCCACAGCCCCCACCCCACCGTCGCTGCCACGAACAACCGACGCATCCGGACCCCTCTAGCGAGTGATGTCGTTGAAGAAGGCCATTCCCATCAGGGCCATGAGCAGGATGAGGCCGACCACGTTGGCCATCTCGCGCACCCGGACCGGAATGGGCCGACGGCGAATACCCTCCCAGAAGGCCGAGAGCAACTGGAAGCCATCGAGGATGGGGATGGGCAACAGGTTCATCACCCCGAGGTTGATGGAGATGATGGCCATGAGGTGCAGGAAGCTGTCCCGGCCCTGCTCGGCGCTCTTCGAGGCGAGCTGGTACATCATCACCGGTCCACCGAGCGTCTTGGGCGACACGTTGCCGGTGATGAGTCCGCCGATGACCTTCACCATCTGCCCGACGATGCGGGGCACGACGACGACGGCATCGCGCATCGCCTCGCCCACCCCGACGTTCACCGTCACCGTGTCCTCGGGAGACAGCTCCGCCACCGAGGGAATCCACGGCCGCAGTCCCAGCTCCAGCCGCGACAGCTCCGTGCCGATCTCGTCCTTGCTCGTGCGCACGGACTGGGCGAGCGTCTGGGTGTGCTCCTGCCCGTCCCCGGCCGAGCGCCAGGTGAGCGAGAAGGGCTTGTCCTTGAGCGTGCTCAACTCGCCGGCCAGGACGTTGAAGGAGCGCAGGGGCTCGCCGTTGAAGGACACGAGGCGGTCTCCCGCCTGGAGCCCGGCCTTCTGCGCCGCGCTGTCGGGAAACACTGCGGCCACGTACATGTCCGAGGGCTCGGCGCCCAGGGCCGCGAAGCCATCCGCGCCCGGCTGCTTCGGCACCTTCACCGTGACGACGGAGGGCACATGGCCCGTCACCGCGCCCACCTCCACCGGCAGCGCGCGCTGCACGGTGAGCTCCAGCACGCCCTCGTGCTTCACCGCCTCCGCGTGCAGCGCCGCCTCGTCCAGGATGCTCACGCCGTTGACGCTCAGGACGCGGTCGAAACTCCGCAGCCCCGCCTGCGCCGCCGGAGAGCCCGGGGGCACGCCCACCACCGCGGGCCTGCGAATGGGCTGCACGCCAATCAGTCCCCGCTCCACCGAATCCACGGGGCTGGACTCGACGATCCGCCGCGGCGTCACGTGGACCGTCTGCGACTTGCCCTCGCGCTCGAGCGTGACGGGAATGGGCCGATCGAAGCGGCCGATGAACGCCTCGCGCATGTCCTCGAAGGTGCGGACGGGCTCGCCCTCCACGGCGGTGATGCGGTCTCCCGCGCGGATGCCGGCGGCGGCCGCGGGCATGGCGGGATCCACGAACCCCACCTTGGTGGACGTGGCCTCGCGCGCCCCCACGAAGACGAAGAAGTAGATGAGGACGGGGAAGAGCAGGCTCGCGCCGGGTCCCGCCGCCACGATGAGCGCGCGCTTCCAGGGGGGAGCATTGAGGAAGCCCCGCTCCGCGTCCCCGGGCTCCAGCTCCTCGTGAGGCGAGTCCCCCGCCATCTTCACGTAGCCGCCCAGGGGCAACAGCGCCACCTGGTACTCCGTCTCGCCCTTGGTGAAGCCGAAGAGCTTGGGGCCGAACCCCACGGAGAAGCGCAGAACCTTCACCCCGCAGGCCTTGGCCACGAGGAAGTGGCCCAGTTCGTGGACGGTGACGAGCACGCCGAGCAGGATGATGAAGAGGCCAAAACCTTGAAACATGGGCCCAACAGTAACCGTGGGACCCTGACACGACAATGCGCTTTGACTCCCGCTGTCCGACCGACCGGACACTCGGCGGGTACTACGGCAGCAGGCCCCTCACGAAGGTGAGGTAGACGAACACGAGGGGTGCGTTGAAGAGCAGCGCGTCGATGCGATCCAGGATGCCCCCGTGCCCAGGGATGACACGGCCGGAATCCTTCACTCCATATGCGCGCTTGAGCATGGATTCGCACAGGTCGCCAATGGGCCCGAGGATGCCGCCGAAAACGCCCAGGATGAGACAGTCCGCCGGGGTGAAGACGGGGAAGATGAGCCGGGCGATGAACATGCCACCCACCGAGCCCACGAGCCCACCGGCGAAGCCCTCCCACGTCTTGTTGGGGCTGACGGCCGGGTAGAGCTTGTGCCGGCCCAGGAAGCGGCCGGCGAAGTAGGCGGCGGTGTCGTTGGCCCAGGTGATGACGAGCGCGGCGATGACCCAGGCCATGCCATCCGGCAACAGGCGCACGGCGCACAGGGCCGTGAGCCCCACCGAGCCGTACAAAAACCCCGTCACCAGGTGGGCCACCCGCGTGGGCGCCTCCTGAAGAGGTCCGCGGATGAGGTGATAGGTGAAGGCGAAGAGCAGGTAGAAGGCCGTCACCCAGAAGGCCCCCTCCCCCGTGCGCTCGGGCGCCCTCACGGCCATGAAGGGCAGCAGCCCGGCGAGCACCATCCCCACCCAGGCCGCCGGCGACAGCGTCTTCTGGGTGATGAGATAGTACTCACTCGCGCAGATGGCCGAGGCCAGCCCCAACAACGCCGCGGTGTACAGCCCACCCTTGAAGAGCAGGAAGAGGACGATCGGCAGCAGCACCAGCCCCGATACGATCCGGATGACGAGGTTCTTGTTCTTCTCGTTCACGCCTTGGCCCGTTGGGAGTCTTCCCGCTTGAGCTGCGCGGAGGTGAGACCGAAACGCCGCTCGCGCTGTTGGTACTGCGCCAGACAGCGCAGGAACGCCTCGGTGCGGAAGTCCGGCCAGAGCACGTCGCTGAAGCACAGCTCCGCGTACGCCATCTGCCAGAGCAGGAAGTTGGACATGCGTTGCTCGCCGCTGGTGCGCACCACCAGATCGACGGACGGCAGATCATGCGTCCAGAGATAGGACTCGAACCCCTGGGTGTCCAGGTCCGAGGGCCTCAATTCGCCCCGGCTCGCGGCCTCGGCCACCCGGCGCGCCGCCTGGAGCAGTTCCTCCCGCCCCCCGTAGGACAACGCCAGCGTCAGCACCATCCCCGTGTTGTGCGCCGTCTCCGCGCGCAACCGCTCCAGGGGCTCCTTCACGAAGCGCGGCAGCTTGTCCACCTCGCCAATCGCGTTGAGCCGGATGCCGTTCTCCAGGATTTCCTCCCGCTCGCTCTCCAGGTACTCGCGCAGCAGGTCCATGAGCGCGGCCACCTCCTCGGCGGGGCGCGACCAGTTCTGCGAGGAGAAGGCATAGAGGGTCAGGGCCTCGAGCCCCACGCGGCGCGCGCAGCGGGTCACCTCGCGCACACTGGTGGAGCCCTCGCGGTGGCCCTCCATCCGCGGCAGGCCCCGCGTCTCCGCCCACCTCCCGTTGCCATCCATGATGATACCCACGTGACGCGGCAGGGGGCGTTCCCGCACGAGTCGCTCAAGCGCGGTCAGAGAAGGAGGTGCGGCGAGGCGGTCCATGAGGGTGCGCAAGATAGAGATACCACCGGGCCACGTCCACGGGCGCGTGCAGGAGCGGTCGTCCAGGGACCCCGAGCGGTCGTCCCGGCCACGGGAACGGTCCCCTCCACCCGGGAGGCGATTCCGGTTCTTCCCCATTTACAGCCCGGCTGGGAATCCCCCCGGGTGCCCCAGGAGGTTTGACCCCGGCGTGACGGACTCTCTAGGATCTTCCGCCGGATGCTTCCCACGGTCATCGGCCCCTATCGTGTCCTCGAGACGCTCGGCAGCGGAGGCATTGGGACCGTCTACCGGGCCCTGGATGGACGGTCCAACGAGCTGGTCGCCCTCAAGCTGCTGTCGGGCGGCCCGACCATGGACTCCCGGGCGGCGAAACGGCTGCTGCGCGAATTCGAGACCCTGGTGGACCTGTCCCACCCCAACGTGGTGAAGGTCTACGACACCGGGTTCTTCAAGAACTCCCCCTACCTCGTCATGGAGCTCATCGAGGGGCTGACCCTGCGCGACTACCTGGCGCTGCAGGGCTCGGACATGGCGTCGCCCCCGAGCGGCGCCCATCTGGCCTCGGCGGACGTCTCCGTGAGTCGGGATCCAGGATCCGACGACTCGGGTTGCCTGCCGTTCAATCTGTCGGCGTTCGCGGAGGAAGCACCCAGCGAGGAACTGGCGGCCCTGCGCCGGAGCCACTCCGACGCCGCGGCCCGGCGGCCCGTGGCGACGAAGTCCTCCTGGGAGGACTCGAACTCCTACTCGAGCGACGCGGATCCCCTGGACTTCGAGCCTCCCGACGAAGAGGACTCCGGCGATGCGCCGGGCAAGAGCGAGAAGGTCCAGCGGCTCGAGGAGCTCAACCGGCCCGAGCGCGTGGGCCGGCTCAAGGACTCCCTGCTCCAGGTGTGCGAGGCGCTCGCGTACATCCATGCCCATGGCCTGGTGCACCGCGACCTCAAGCCCTCCAACATCATGGTGGACGAGGACCGGCAGGTGCGGCTGATGGACTTCGGCCTGGCGAAATTCCTCGCGGACGACGCGGGCATGACGCTGGAGGGCCGGCTGGTGGGCACGTTCCGCTACATGCCGCCGGAGCAGATACTGGGCGAGCCCCTGGACGGGCGGGCGGACCTCTACAGCCTGGGCGTCGTCCTCTACGAGCTCCTGACGGGCCGGCCTCCTTTTGACGCCAGGACCCCGGTGAACTTGTGGCACAAGGTGCTCGAAACCGAGCCCCCGCCCCTGCTGGCCCTCAACCAGAGGGGAGATCCCCAGCTGGCGCGGGTGGCGCATCGACTTCTCCGCAAGGAGCCGGACGACCGGTACCAGACGGCGGAGGAAGTCTACGAGGCACTCTCCGAGTGAACGCGAGCGCGACGACGCACACGCTGGTGGTGGAGCAGGACAAGGTGGGTCAGCGGGTGGACCTCTTCATTGGAGAGGCGCTGGGGCTGTCGCGCGCGAAGCTCAAGAAGCTCTTCGACGCGGGCGCGGTGAAGGTGGACGGCCGGGCGGCGAAGAAGGGCCTGCTGGTGGCGGCCGGACAGCGCATCAGCGTGGTGGTGCCCGAGGAGCGGCGCGAGGTGGTGCCCGAGCCGGACGCGCCCCTCGCGGTGCTGCGCGAGGACGACACGCTCGTGTTCCTGGACAAGCCCGCGGGCACGCCCTCGCATCCGTTGCAGCCGGGAGAGACGGGCACGGTGGCCAACGCCCTGGTGGCGCGCCACCCCGAGTGCGCCGGGGCCTCCGAGGACGAGCGCGAGGGCGGGCTGTGCCACCGGCTGGATATCGAGACGTCCGGGGTCATGGTCGCGGCCCGCACGCGCGAGGCCTGGACGGCGGTGCGCGAGGCCTTTGGCGGGCGCTCCGTGGACAAGCACTACTGGGCGCTGGTGACGGGACCGCTCGCGGACGAGGGGGAAATCGATCTCCCCCTGCGCCACCACCCCCGGCATCCGGACCGGGTGGAGCCCGCGGTGGAGGGCGGCGAGGGCGCGCGGGAGGCACACTCGGAGTTCCGCGTGCTGGCGCGCGAGGGTGAGTACAGCCTCGTGGAGGTGCGCATCTCCACGGGCGTGCTGCATCAGGTGCGAGCGCACCTGGCGGCGGTGGGCGCCCCCATCGTGGGCGACACCCTGTACGAGGGCCGGGAAGAACCGGGCCTCGGCCGCTTCTTCCTGCATGCCCGGGCCCTGGGACTCACCCACCCGGTGACGAAGAAGCCCGTGCGCGTGGAAAGCCCCCTGCCCCCGGAACTGCGCGCCGTGCTGGAGCGGCACGCGCTGACCGTCACGGGTTGAACCCCATCAACGCGGAGCGCCCTCGGCGTCACACTGGATCAAGGCGGTACGCAAGGCGTCCACGGTGATGCCTTGCTCGATTCGCGCGGGTCCCCGGAAGGAATGCCACGCGCACTTCCATTCGAACTCCAGCACCGTGTGCGGCCCAATTTCGAGGATCAGTTCCTCCCCCGGCGCGGAGTCGTGCGGAGAGCACCCCTCCATCAGCGGAGGCTTCGGGCTCGGCAAGCCGGTCCCGAAGAAGCCCGGGCCCAACCACCAGCCCAGGTCGTCCTGCGGGGAGGAGCAAGGACATCTGATGGGCGACATGGATGGTGAGCGGTGCTTCCCGGAAAGCCGTTCCTTTTCGGGCCGTGAGACGGAAATGCGCGTCTTCACGTGCGGTGTCCCGACACTCCAATACTCCACCTGGCAATCGGAGCGAGAGGTTGTCTCCTTGACAGGATCGGGAACGGGCTCGCTAGCGAGAGAATACCCCCCAGTTGGAGCCAACATGCTGGCCATCACGACAGTACACAATCGTATCCCTCGTCTGGATTCCCACATACGCACCTCCCATCATCCCACTGTGAAACTGAAATGTGGATGACGGTCATCCCCTCGGCAAGCATGGCTTCCCGTCCAATGGACAAACACCCCATGGGACACCATATGTGCTCTTGAATGACCCACCCACGAACAGGGCTCTGATAGCAGTGAAAGGGCTGCGAATACCTGGAGCGAGGGAAAGGCAAGCGAGCGGTTCTTCCTGGAGGCGGAAGCGCGTCTGCCTGATGATGGCGTGCCTCTTGATCGTGTGCGGGCAGGCGCGGAACTCCATCGCGGGCGACGTCCGTGGCAGCCCCATCTGGCCCGTTCCGGTAGCGACCTCGCGCGCCACGCTCGTCCCCTGGGGGGACGGGCAGCACGTCTGGGTGGTGGATGAGCAGGGTGCCCGCGTCGTGGACCGGCAAGGACACCGCACCCACGAACAAGGCTCCTGGCTCGCGGCCGGCTTTGGTGTCACGTCATGGATTCCTACTTCCATTCCAGGAAGAGCATGGGTCCTCGCGAGCGCTCATCCGACGGGAGGCTCTTCCAATCAATCACGGCTCTACCTGGTGGAAGCCGGACAAGGCCTGGTGACGGGGCATGTCGTCCTCGAGGCGGAAAGACTCACGCACTTCCAACAGCAGTCCTTTCGCTCACCCGCGGATGTGTATCCCAGATACATCTCCTCGGCTCCAAAGGAGCCGCATGAGCGGATTTGGATGGAGATGCGGCACGCGGGCTCGGACCTCATCTGCGTGGTCGATGCGGAGGGCCACGTCACGCGCGTCGCACCCACCTCGACCCTGGGCATACCAGACGACGAGTCTTTTGAGTGGTGGCAGGTCGTCCCCGTGGGAAAGGGGCCCAGGGCCTGGCTGAAAGGGAGCGGACATCTGTTCTTCCTGGATGCCGAGGCCCGGCCCGCTCGGGGAAAACCCATGTTGAGCGGAGAAAAAGACCTCTGGGTCGTACCAGGGCCCGATGGGGTGCGAGCATGGGTGATGGCGGAAGTGCGCCCCCCAGGGAGTTACAGCACGAGGCGGCAGCTCTACATCCTTGATCCGCGAGCGCCTCCTGGCACGAAACCAGCCCTCCTGCTGAAAGGGGCGCCCATCCGGCAGATCGTGGGCAACGAGGATGGAAGCAAGGCTTGGGTGGCCGGTTCCTTGAAGAGTGCGGGAGAAGGTGGACTTTATCTCGTGGACATCCACGGGAAGTCGCTCTTCCCCGGGGGCCCTCTCTTCAAGGGACAACAGGTGCTCATCTCCAGGACCCAATCCGGCCGGCTCTGGGTATTGACCAAGGCCGGAGGCGTCTTCCTTTTAGATGCGAATGGCAAGCGCCTCGCCGGACGGGAAGGATTGCTCTCGCGGCTCGTGCAGGAGAAGGACGGGCTGGATGAGTTCATCACCTTCCCCATGGGCGCGGAAGACCTCTTGGTCTCGACGGACAAGGTCGTTCATTTGAAGCACGAGGAGGCACGGGTAGAAGCCATGCCCTTGATGGAAGGCACGAACGCCTCGGTGCTGGGTGTCGAGCCCGAAGGCACGGGCGCCTGGATTCAGAGCGAACGCGACAACACGTTGTACTTCGTCTCCCTGGAAAAGCCGCACTACCTCGAGGCCTCTCCCGTCATGAGGGACGCTGAAGCGTCGCTCGTCATCCCCACGGGAGAGCGGATGCGAGGATGGATTCAGACAGGTCCCGCCAGCTTCGCCACCGCTCCCCTGGAGAAGATGAGCGCCACCTTGAGACTCCAGGGTGGCACCCTTCGTGCCGGACCTGGCGGAAGCGTCTCGATCGACGGAAGACTCGACTTGAGGGCCGCGCTCCGGGAAGACGATGCGGGAAGCGTGGAACTGCGATGGCCGATTCCCGTTCCCGCCGACAAGGTAGGAGGACGCCTGGAAGTCACCCTGTGGGACAGTGGCAGGGCAAAGCCCCTCGTGGCGTCGGTGACCCGCCAATACGCTCCGGGCACGCCTCCACCCAAACTCAACTGGTACCTGGATGAGCGCTCATTCGGAGCGCGCCCCCTCCAGGTCGTCTTCCTGTATCAGGACGCCTTGGGGACCTATGCCCGGCTGGCGGTGAGCAACGTGCTCTTCCAGGCGCCGCTCATCGAGCAGGTGTGGTTCCGCACGATGATTGCCTGCATCCTGGCGACCCTGCTCTTCGTCCTGCCCTTGCTGTTGATCCCTCGCCAGCGTCCGACCCGGCGCTGGATTCCCTTCCTGAGTTGGAGCGTGAACGTCCTGGGAGGCAGTGGGCTGTTCTTGGCCGGCATGGCCAACACCTGGAGGATTCACTTCCCCATCTTCGTGGGGGTGCTCTTCCTCGAATTGCTCCTGGGTCTCGTGATGGGGCTCGTCTCGCCCGCGGCCTTCCGGCTGCTGGCCTCCACCCGGCCATTCTGGTGGCTGGTGCCCGTGGCGCTCGGACTGCCTTCCACGCGCAGGCGTATCCAGGCCGATTATGTGGCGCATGTGGGCCGCAAGGTGGAAGCCTGGCGCCGTCAGGCCAATGACGAGCGGTATATCTCCATACCCGTCCACTTCCGTGAGGGGACGACGCAAGCGCCGCTCGCGGAAACGCCGACGCTCCCCACTCTCCTCCACCGGACCCTGGAGAAACCGGAGGAGCGCATCGTCCGATTCCTCACCTCGCCCGAGAAGGGAGGCAACGTCCTCATCGAGTCACCGGGAGGACGCGGCAAGAGCGCGCTCCTGCGAGAGGTGGTGCGCCGGATGCTCTCGGACTTCGTGGAAGACCCGTCCAAGCCCTTGCCCGTGCTGTGTGACGGACGAGGGGGAGCGCTCGATAAGACCGCCCTCCAGGCACTGGCGGCCAATCCCCTTCCGAAAGACATCCACGAAGTCTTGTTGCTGCGCGGGGACTACGTCCTCGTGGTGGATGGATTGACGGAGTCGGCGCTGAGCACCGACACATTGAGGGAGTTCCTGGATGGCGGGTATGGGAATTCCGTGAGGCTGCTGCTCACCTCGCGGCCCCACCTCGGTTTCCGGCAGGTCGTGGAGAGTTCCAGTCACTGGATGGTGGCGGAGCCCAGACGCCTGGATGACGAAACCCTGGGCCGATTCGTCGCGGCCTATGCTCCCGAGAGGCACCAAAAGGCCGAGGAGGGCCTGGAGGCGTGCCGGGGAGTCGATGGCACCTACCTCCCCATCCTGGTCCGGCTGGCACTCCTGTTCGGTCATGGCTCGGAGGGCGTCGCCGCGCTCTACGAAGCGGCCTTCCGGGGTCTCCTGCGCCAACAGGGAGCATCGGGAGGGGAGGACTCGAAACTGTTGGCCTGGGCGGGGGATTTCTGTCTCCGGACGTACTGGGCTCATGGCATTCGCGCGCTGCGCTACCGGAACGCACCGGAACAGGAACAGATGCAGAAGCTTCTCCAGGCCGGACTCCTCGTTCCGGAGGATGCTTACGTCACGCCAGGCCAGCACCCCGGACAGGTCCGCTTCTTCCATGATTCCATGCAGAGCTTCCTCACGGCCCGCGGACTTTTCACACAGGAGCATGATCAGGCGACATGGGACTGTCTCTGGCGCGCCGCGGCCGATCCCCTCTTCTCCACGGGTCCATCCGAACGCGTCTCCGGAGCGGACTCGGAGCTGTTCCAGATGTGTTTGCAAGTCTTTGGCCCCGAGGAGAAGCTCCGGCGCGAACTCCGCAGGCAACTCTTGACGTGGGCCGTCCTCCATGACGCGGACCTCTCGAAACGGGACATCCTGAGCGCCGTACCCAACGACAGACGGCCTCGCCTGGAGGCGTTGATCCACACAGGCACCGAGCTGTCTCCACGCAGCGTCTTGGGAGCGGCCGTCTCCATCTGCCAGGAGGACCTCACCCGCCTGGGGACGCTCTACATGCGCATGGCCCAGAGGCTCTGGCCCTGGCACCAGCAAGAGTCGCGAGAGGAATGGGAACCCGAGCACGCGCAGCCAGGGGTTCACTAGCCTACTTGACGATGATCACCTCGAGGTCGCCGTGGCGCCGCAGCACGTCCACCCCGGCGCCCGTGTCGTAACGGTGGAAGACCAGGTCCACCATCGCGTCGCCCACCTGCATCCGGTCGATGCGCACCTCGTCCAGGAAGGGCGGCAGTATTGGACGGTTGAGCTTCAGGCGGCGATGGGGCGCGTCCAATTCGAGTCCGAGACAAGCCCCCAGCAGCATCAACACCGACCCCGCGGCCCATGCCTGCGGAGAGCAGGCCACGGGATAGAGCGTGGGGCCCTCGCCCGCCCGGCGCACGAAGCCACAGTAGAGCTCCGGAATGCGGCGCAGATCGAAGGTCAGGCTCGCCTCGAAGAGGGCCTGGAACACCTGCGTCGCGTGCTCCATCAAGCCGTATCGGGCGAACCCCGCCGCGATGAGGGCGTTGTCATGAGGCCAGATGGAGCCATTGTGATAGCTCATGGGGTTGTAGAGCGATTCTCCCTCGGCCACCGTGCGAATGCCCCATCCCGAGAAGAACTCCGGCTGGGTGAGGGTGCGCGCGATGCGCCGGGCCCGGTCCTCCGAGGCAATGCCCGTGTAGAGGCAGTGCCCCGCGTTGGACGCCCTCACCCGGCACGGACGTTTCCGCCCATCGAGCGCCAGCGCGTAGAGGTTCAAGTCGTCACACCAGAAGACGTCCTCGAAGCGTTGCCGAAGCCGCTCGGCATCCGAGCGCCAGCCACGCCCCTGCTCCGGGCGGCCCAGCGACTCGGCGAGCTCCGCCATGCTCTTCAATGCCGCATAGGCATAGCCCTGCACCTCGCACAGGGCGAGCGGGCCCTCGGCCAACGTCCCGTTCGCGTGGAAGACCGAGTCCCAGGAGTCCTTCCAGCACTGGTTGCTCAGGCCCCGCTTCGCCCGCACGGAGTACTCGAGGAAGCCATCCTGGTCCAGGTCTCCCCACTCGCGCATCCACCGCACGGCCAGCTCCAGGGAAGGCCACAGCGATTCGATGAGCGCCTTGTCCGCGCTCGCCTGGTAGTAGGCGCTGGCGAGCATCAGGAACAAGGGCGTGGCATCCACCGTGCCGTAGTAGCGCCCGAAGGGAATCTCACCCAACGCCGCCATTTCCCCCCGGCGCATCTCGTGGAGAATCTTTCCAGGCTCCGCGTCGCGCTCTGGTTCGAGGGCCCGTGCCTGGGTCGCGGCCAGGAAGCGCAGCACCCCCGCCGCCAGCGAGGGTTGCAGCCAGAGGGCCTGAAAGGCGGTGATCACCGCATCGCGCCCGAAGGGGGTGCTGTACCAGGGCACTCCCGCGTAGGGGTAGAAGCCGTGCTCGGTGCGGGTCGTCATCATCCGCAGGTCCGCCACCGAACGATCCAACCACTCGCTGAACAGGGTATTGGAGGTGAAGAGCCGGCATTGACGCTCCACCAGCTCGTCCCGGGCGTGGACCTCCCCGAGCAGGGCCTCATCGTAGGACGGGAGTGTCGCGGCCGGCTTGTCCGCCGCGCACGCCACCGTCACATAGAAAGACTGTTCCTGATGCGGCTCGAGCCGCACCTGGAAGTGAAACGACTGTGCGTCGAGTTTCACGGCCTTGGGCTGGCAAGACACCCGTGTCGTGCGTTGCACCTTGTCCAGACCTTGATAGGCAATCACCACCGCATCTCCGTCCACCCGGGCCGAGGGCTCTGGCCTTGGATGATCCCGCCGGGTGCCACGCACCTCGAAGATGTCTCGGAAATCCGCGTCGAACTCCAGGGAGAGTTCCAGCGAGGCGGGCTCCTGGCCGAAGTTCTGGACGCGCAAGCGTTCGTGACAGGTGCCCGACCCCAGGAACCGGGCGCGGAAGATATGAATGCTCCCGTGGGGAATCACCACCTTGCCGCCCACCCGGATGTCGGGATTGGTGAGGTCCACCGCCAGGAGGGTGTTGCCTTGCACCACGCTGGAGCTCAGCAGCAACGGCCGCTGCCCATTCACACGCAACTCCAGCCTGGACAGGAAGCGCGTTCCCTCGTGATACACGCCCTGCTCCTGCCGGCCCAGCGCGCGGATGTTGCCGCTGCGATCGAACAGGGCGAAGGTGTCGTCGCACTTGAGAACGCGCGAGAGTTCGTCATGAGCGGCGGTGGCCAGGATGTAATACTGATCCTCGACTCGGATGATCTCCTTCATGGCGCAACTCCCCACTCCACCGGCCGCTCATGGGAGAGCAGTTCCTGGTAGAGCATCACGTAGTCCTGGGCCATGCGGCGCGCGGAGAAGCGTCGCTCGAATTCCAGCCGGCACTGGTAACGATCCAGGCAGGACAGGCGCGCGCCCGCCCGAATCGCTCCGTCCAGATCGTCCACGATGAAACCCGTGAGACCGTGCTTCAAGATCTCGGGCACCGCGCCCCGGCGAAAGGCAATCACCGGGGTGCCACACGCCAGCGCCTCGATCATCACCAACCCGAAGGGCTCCGGCCAATCGATGGGAAAGAGCAGCGCCATCGCCTGGCCCAGGAAGTCCGCCTTCTCGTCCTCGCCGATCTCGCCGATGAACTCCGCCCCGGGGCCGCGCCTGAGCAACGGCTCCACCTCCGCCTCGAAATAAGCCCGGTCGGGCGTGCCGAGCTTGGCCGCGATCCTCAACGGCAATCCGAGGGCCTCCGCGATGTGGATGGCCTGAACCACCCCTTTTTCTGGAGAGATGCGCCCCAGGAAGGCGAGGTACTTCCCCGGCTCGGGATGGAACGGGTACAGCGCCTCCGGAAGCCCATGGTGGACGGTGCCCAACCAGTGGGCCCAGGACAGGGGCTCGCGCTGATCATCGGAGATGGACACCAACGGCATGTCGCGGAACTCGCGGTACAGCCCCTTCAAGCCCGGCAGGTCCAATCTCCCATGCAGGGTGGTGAGTTGGGGCAACCGCAATCGGCGCGACAGCGGGAAGTGCACGCACTCGGTATGGAAGTGGATGACGTCGAAGCGATAGGCCTCGGAGAGCACCTGCTCCAGCATCAACGTCAGGTGGGGCAGCGGGTCATGGAAGCCAGAGCCCGCGCGCAGGGCGCGTGCGCAGGGAGAGACAAGCCTCGCCCGGGTGAGGGAGTCACCACTCGCGAACAGGGTGACGTCGTGCCCTTGCTCGATGAGTTCCTCGGTCAGGTAGGCCACTACTCGCTCGGTCCCTCCATAGCGCCTGGGAGGAACGCTTTCGATCAGTGGTGACACCTGGGCAATGCGCATCGGTAGGACCTCGTCCGCATCCGCGATGACGTTGCGGTGGACCCGGGCCCATGGCCAGTGCCCCCAGGTTCAGGTCCGGGGCGCGACAGGGATACGTCAGAGCTTCGAGGAGATCGCCCGCCAGGCCCTCCTACTGCCGGGTGAGCGAGAAGTCGTCGAAGGCCGCCCAGTTGTTGGCCGCGGCGTTCGAGTAGACCCCCAAGGTGACCGTGCCGGAGGTGACGTGGATGTTGTCGATCGTCAACTGCCTCCACGTGGACACCGACGCGGTGGAGCCCAGGTCCACGCTGTACAGGGTCGTGTTCCCGCCGTGGTTGCTCGCCTCCAGACGCAGGTTGGATTGTCCGCCCCCCGAGCGCACCCAGACGCTCGCGCGGTACGTGCCATTGGGCACGGAGACGTGCTGATACGTCGTCTGCTGGTAGGCGCTGCCCGAGTAGTGCGTCAGCTTGTAGGCGCCCGTGCGGGGCGTGTCGGTGTCCGCCTGGTGCACGTCCGTGGCCTGAGAGGCCGGGTGCCAGCCAGACCAACCGCTCAGGCCACCGGACTCGAAGCCAGGGTTGGGCACGAGGTTGGAGGGGACGGCGCCCGAACCGAACTGCACCCAGTTGAGGTTCGTGCTCCCCCGGAAGACGACGTAGACATCGCGCACGCCCGAGGCACCGGTGATGGACGCGCTGTTCGTCGTCCACGTCTGCCAGCCCCCCGTCACGTTGCTCTGGAGCGTGCCGAGCAGCGGGCCCGAGGCGCTGTCGGCGCGGAACTCGAGCGAGGTGGCCGAGCCCGCGTTGGCCGTGCGGGCACTGATGGTGGTGATGTTCGTCAGGTCGACGTTCTTGAACAGGAGGTAGCTGCCCGCGGAGGTGAAGCCCACGTTCTTGCCGCCTCCGGCATCCGTGGTGTTCTCGAGCCGCACGCCCTTGGCGTCCTGGAAGGCCGAGGCGTACAACCGGACGCTCGCGGGGATGATGGTGTGGCCCGCCTGGGTCCCGGACCACTTGAACGTGGCGATGGAGGTGGCCGGCAGCGTGTACTCCAACGAAGAGCCGCCCCACTTGACCGCGAACGTCGAGCTCGTGCCGTTCTGGTTGTACACGATGAGTGACTTGGAGCCGTCCGGGTTCTTGAACGCGACGTTGTGCAGGCCTTGCGCGTAGCCCGTGGACGCGATGCGCCGGGCCCCCGGGGTGACGAACTTGCTGATGTGCCCCATCGCGTAATACGTGGGCGTGTAGGTCACCGTGCCGTTGGCCTGATTGACCGTCACCATCGCCGTGCACGTCGCGCAGCCGCCGTTGGTCGGGCCGCCCTGGGTGTCGAGCACCATGTTCCAGTCCGTGTACGTCTTGGACCAGTTGCGGAAGATGGCGATCTCGTTGGTGATGTTCGCGTCGAAGATGTTGGGCAACCACGTGCCGCTGGAGGCCTCGGTGAAGTAGACATCCTTGTCCGGGTACTGATGGTGGATGTCATTCATGGCGGAGACATCCCCCCCGTAGAAGTGCCACGCGGAGCCCGCCAGGTAGCGCGCGGACGAGGCATCGCTGTACAGCGTCTGCATGTAGCCGGGTTGGTCCCAGTTGTGGTCGTAACCGAGGATCTTCGTCTTGAGACCGTGGCTCTCGAGGGTGGGCCCGAGGTTGTATTTGATGAAGTTGGCCGCGTCCGTCGCGGACAGGTACATGGTGGGGTAGCCCGGCACCTGGTGCAGCGGCTCGTTCTGGACGGTCAGGGCGTAGATGGGCACACCGGCCGCCTCGTAGGCCTGGATCGTCTTGGCGAAGTAGAGCGCGAACTGGCCGTAGGCGCTGGTGTTCAACGTCCCGCCGTTCATCGAGCCACTGGACTTCATCCAGGCGGGGGCACTCCAAGGAGAGATCATCACCTTGAGGTGGGGATTCAAACCGAGCGCCTGTTTGACCAGTGGGAGGATGTACGCCTCATCCGGGGCGATGGAGAAATGGGACAGGTTGGTGTCATCCCGCTGGCCGGCGGGCATGTCGTCGTAGGAGTAGTTGCCGCGAGCCGAGAAGTCGGAGGCCCCCATGGGCTGGCGCAGCCAGGACACCCCGATTCCGTTGATGGGATCGAACAGCCGGGTCATCACCGACGCCTGCGTGGCGGCGTTCAGCTTGTATTTGAGTAACCAGGCCGAGGAGTCGGTCAGCGAGGCGCCAATCCCCTCCATGGATTGGTAGGTCACCGTCTCATCCACGAAGATGGTGTTCTTCCCCACGCTCGAGTCCGCCGCGAAGGCGACATTGCCCTGCTGCTGCAAGGCCTGGGAGAGGTCCTTCCGGGTGATCCAGACGCTGGTGCTCTCTCCCGCGGCCAGGGCGGACGAGCCGATGACGAGTCCCGCGAACGGCACCACTCCCCATGCGAACAGGGAGAGCCGGGAAGAACGCTGGAGGCCTTTTGTCGTCATGGATGTTCGTCCCTTCAAAGACAACATTCTTCCGAGGGCGTGTCCGGGGAGGGCTCGGACGCCCACGCGACTCATGACGGAAGAGACCAAGGCTCGCGGGGGCGAGTTGGCGAGATCTTCTCTAGCGCAATTCGACAATCCCGACTAGGCAGAAGAAGCAGGTTAATCTCACTTAACCGGCTTTTGACGCATTTCGCCGCCCCGCCCTGGGTGCGAAAGGTAGACGAACAGGGACGGGTGTGTGCCATACGCGCGTGTCGGAGGAAGCCTGTATCGTGAGTCCACCCATGCGAGCCATCATCCACGTGGACATGGACGCCTTCTATGCGTCGGTGGAGCAGCGGGACCACCCGGAGCTGCGCGGCAAGCCCGTCATCGTCGGGGGGGACGTACGGCGAGGCGTGGTGGTGGCCGCCTCCTACGAGGTACGCAAATACGGTGTGCGCAGTGCCCTGCCCATGGCACGCGCGGTGAAGATGGCGCCTCAAGCCATCGTGGTGAAACCGCGCTTCAATGCCTACAGCGAGGCGAGCGAGCAGGTCTTCTCCATCTTCGAGCGCTACACGCCCCTCATCGAGCCGCTGTCCCTGGACGAGGCCTTCCTGGACGTGACGGCCTCGGTGGGGCTGTTCGGCTCCCCGGCGGACATGGCGCGGCGCATCCGCAAGGAGATCGCCGCCGAGACGGGCCTGCCCTCCTCGGCGGGCATCGCCGCGGTGAAGTTCGTGGCGAAGATCGCCTCGGACCTGGCCAAACCCAATGGACAGCGCGAGGTGCGCGCGGAGGAGACGGTGGCCTTCCTCGCGGGACTGCCCGTGGGCCGGCTGTGGGGCGTGGGCCCCAAGACGGAGGAGGCCCTCAAGCACTCGGGCCTGGAGACGATTGGCGACGTGGCACGGCGGGACGTGGCGTGGATGGAGGCGAAGTGGGGCGCCAGCGGACGGCACCTCTGGGAGCTCGCGCAGGGCATTGACGCCCGGGAGGTGGTTCCGGATCGGGAGGCCAAGAGCATGGGCGCCGAGGACACGTTCGACGAGGATGTCACGGGCCTGGACGCCTTGAGCCCCTACGTGCACGCCCAGGCCCTGCGGGTGGGCCGCCGGATGCGGCGCGCGGGCGTGAAGGGCCGCGTGGTGCAGCTCAAGGTGAAGTTCTCGGACTTCACCACCATCACCCGGAGGACCACCCTGCCCTCGCCCACGGATGACGGCCAGACGTTCTACCGGGTGGCCCGGGAGCTGCTGGAGAAGGCCCATGAGGACAAGCCGGTCCGGCTGACGGGCGTCTCGCTCCAGGAGCTGGGCGACGCGGAGCCGCCGAGGCAGCTCGGCCTGTTCTCCGCGCCCGAGGAGCCCCGGCGCAGCGACAAGTTGAACGCGGCGTTGGACAAGATCGCCGAGCGCTTTGGCGCCAAGGCGGTGACGACCGCGGATGTGGCGGGAAGCGAGGAAGCCGATCCCGAGCGGCCCCGGAAGCCCAAGCGGCTCCATTGAGCCGCCAGGGTTCTCCAACCCGCCACGGGCGTCCTAGCCCTCGTCGGAACCCAGGCTGGCGTCCGACCCGCTCTCGAACGATTCGTCCCGCTCGTCGGAATCGGACTCGTCGGAGTCGGACTCGTCGGAGGAGTCCTCTTCCTGGGACTCGGACGCCTCCACCGGGGCGGGCGACGCGCCCTCCGCGGCACCGGGCTTGTTGCGTCCGCCACCACCCCGGCGACGGCGACGGCGGCGCTTGCGCGACCCCTCCGGCTCGGACGCGGCCGAGCCCTCGGCGGGACGGGCGGCGGGCACGTCTCCCCGCTTCCAGGCCTCGAGCACGTCGCGGTAACGGCCCGTGGCCTCGACGGAGATCTCGAAGACGACGAGCGCGTCCGCGAAGAGCGGATGGCGGCGGAAGGCCCCCGTCTTCTTGCGGCGCTCCCCCGAGAGCGTCCGCTGGGCGATGAGCAGCAGCCGGCAGCGCTCGGCGATACGCCGGGGCAGCCGCGCCGTCTGGACGAACTCGGCGAGCAGGTCCTCGATGGCCTGGGCCACCGAGGGGCGCCCCGCCGCGTCCAGGCTCTCCACGACGGGCGCCGCCTGGGCGATGGGCACGAGCAGCGCGGCGAGCAGGATGGCGTCATCCAGGGGCTCTCCGGCGGCGACGCGCCGGTCGAGCGCCTCGGCGAACGCGTAGAAGGTCTTCTCGCCGCGGCGGCCGTGCTCCCGGAAGTAGGCGGCCACGGGGGGCAGGAGGATCTTCAGCGCGTCCAGGGCGGCGAGCAGCCGCAGGCTGGGCGCGGCCACGCTGCCGCGGATGAGGCGGAAGGTCTCCTCCAGCAGGCGCGCCGGCGCGCAGCGGGTCAGGTCCTCGACGGCGCCTTCCATGGCGGCGTAGGTGCGCGACTCGATGTCCAGGCCCAGCTTGGAGGCGAAGCGCACGGCACGGAGGATGCGCACCGGATCCTCGCGCATGCGCACTTCCGGATCGCCAATGGTGCGGATGTAGCGCTCGTCCAGATCGCGCCGCCCCCGCACGTAGTCAATCACCCGGCCCTCGGCCACGTCGTAGAAGAGGCCGTTGATGGTGAAGTCGCGGCGGCGCGCGTCCTGCTCGGCGGTGCCGAAGACGTTGTCGTGGGTGATGAGCAGATCCGGGTTCTGCTCCTCCGCCTCGCCGCCCTCCTCCTCGCCGGAGTCGGGCTGGGCCGCCTCCAGCTCCGTGGGATTGGCGCGGAAGGTGGAGACCTCGATGATCTTCCCACCCTTGAAGTAGATGTGGGCGAGCCGGAAGCGCCTGCCGATGAGCCGGCAGTTGCGGAAGATGGCGCGCACCTCGCCCGGGTGGGCGCTGGTGGCGATGTCGAAGTCCTTGGGCGTGCGCTCGAGCAGCAGGTCGCGCACGCAGCCTCCCACCAGGTAGACCTGATGGCCGTGGGAGTGCAGGCGGTGGATGACCTTGAGGGCATCCGGATCGAGCTTGTCGGGATCGATCTCCGCGGGCTCGCCCGAGACCTCGGGCGCGGGGAGGAAATCCGTGTCCGGGAGGGTGTCCTCGGGCGGAGGCGCCGTGAAGGCGGGCATGGGAGGGGAAACGTCTTCCTCGGGCTCGGGAACCGGCAGCGCCTCGAGCGGATCCAGGGATCCAGACTCGGAAGCATCGGCCTCGCGCGCGTCATCGGGCGCAGGCTGGAGCGTCGGTTCACCGGCGGGCGGTGTCTCAGTGAAGTCTCGCGTCATCTCGCGGTTGACGCCCCAAGGGGGGCGCATCTAAGGGGGACGACCTATACCGCATCCTCCCCGGGAGGGAGTAGCGCATGAAGACATTGTTGACGGGGGCAACAAGTCTGATCGGAGCGAACCTCACGCACTTGCTGTGCGGACAGGGACACTCCCCCCGGCTCCTGCTCCGGGAGCATGACGAGCGCCGGGGCCTGCGCGGGTTGAGCTACGACGCCGTGCTCGGCGATCTCCTCGTTCCGGAATCGCTGGCCAGGGCCCTGGCTGGGGTGGATGAGGTCTACCACGTCGCGGGCACCGTCCGAGGTCTTCCTTGGGAGAAGCAGGAAGAGGTCGTCCGCATCAACACCCGGAAGACGGGAAACCTTCTGGACGCCGCCCGCCTCGCGGGTGTGCGGCGGGTCGTGGTGGTGTCGGGCGGGGTGGCGGTGGCCGAGGGGACGCCGGGCGAGCCGGCGACCGAGGTGACCCTCCCGGCCGACACCGAGGCGCGGCTGGCGCTGGAGGCCTCGGGGCCGGAGTTGGAGGTGGTGGTGGCCCATCCCGGCCTCGTCCTGGGTCCCTATGATCTCCGGCCCTCGCCGGGCGGCGCGTTGCTGCGCGCCCTGGTCCGGGGCCTCGGGGTGGCCTGTCCGCGAGGGGGAATGAACGGGGTCAATGCCCAGGACGTCGCCCTGGGACTGCGGCTCCTCATGGAGAAGGGCCGCCCCGGGGAGCGCTACCTCCTGGGAGGAGAGAACCTCACCTTCCTGGAGTTGTTGACGCTCTGCGCGGAGGAAGCGGGCGTGGCGCCCCCACGTGTCGTCCTCCCCGATGGGGTGTGGAGGGCCGTGGGATGGCTCGGGGACAGGCTGCGGCGGCTGTCCCCGGAGCTGTCCGGTCCACTGAACGCGGCGGTGCCCAGGGTGTTGCCCTTCACCTGGTACCTGTCCTCCGAGAAAGCGATGCGGGAGGTCGGTTATCGGCCGAGGCCGGTGCGGCTCGGCATCCGCGAGGCCCTGCGTTGGTTCCAGGAAGAGGGAATGATTCCGAGGGACCATCCCCTCACCCCTCGTGGCATGGTGGGCTGAATCATGTCCTTTCTCATCGTGGTCGGTTCAACCAACCCCGCCAAGACCGATGCCGTGAAGCACATCTGTGAACAAGCCTTCCCGGGCTGCACCGTGGTGGGCGTCGACGTGCCCAGCGGCGTCCGGGCTCAGCCCATCGGCGAGGAGGAGACATCGACGGGAGCGCGCAACCGGGCCCGGGCGGCCCTTGGAGCCGTCGCGGAGGCACACATGGGGCTGGGGCTCGAGGGAGGCGTGGACCCGGACGGCAACCTCATCAACTGCGTGGCCGTGGTGGCGAAGGAGGGACGGGAGAACATCACCTGGGGCGTGCGCTTTCCCCTGCCCCCGAAGATCGCCGCCCGCACGCTGCGGGGCGAGGAGCTGGGCTCGGTGATGGACGAGGTCTCCGGTCTCACGGGGAGCAAACGGAAGCTCGGGGCGGTGGGCATCCTCACCCACGGGCTCTTCACCCGCTCCGACATGTGGCGAGGACCCGTGGCCTGCGCCTTCATGCCCTTCCTCCACCCGGACCTCTACGACGCGCCCGTGCCCCCCCAGTAGGAGCCTCGGGAGCCCGCCTCAGTACGCCAGGATCGTGGGCGGCGTGGTGCTGGTGAAGAAGTCCGGATAGGTGGCGAGGTACTGAGCGCCGCCTCCCGTCTCGCCCGGAATGGTGCCGTGCTTGGAGCCCCGCACCTCCAGCGTGGTGCCATCCGCGAGCAGGGTGAGCTCTCCGCTGTAGACGTAGCCCGCGTAGAACGGGTTGAGCGCGGCGAGGCTCGCGGCCCGCACCACGGACAGCGTCTGGGGATCCAGGTGCCGCAGTTGGACGGAGATCGCCGCCGAGCCGCTCGGCGAACCCTTGGACGTGAAGCCGACCGCGATCCCCTGCTCCGTGGCGAGCAGCGACAGCGAGGAGCCGTTGTACGAGGTGCCGAGCACCACGACACCACTCCCCTCCTCGCACGAGGAGGTGGCTTCACGGGTGAGGAGGATCTCCGTCAGGGGGGGATACCCTCCTGGCCGCGTCCGGGACGAGAGGAGGAAGGAACATCCCCGAGACGTGCCTTCGAGCAGCGCGGCGGCCCGGGTGACGACGGGTGGGGCCGTCTCGGCCACGGTCCCGCCACAGGACATGAGCACGACGGGGAGCAACAAGGGGGCGGTGAATTTCACGATACGCATGCGGCCTCTCCAAGGTGGAAGGGAGGCCCGTACGCTAAGTGAAACTCCGTGTGCTCGAAATTCCGAGGCATGAGATGCCCCCCCACCGCTCAAGCTAGGGCATACCGCCCGGCGACGGTATCGCGTCCCAGCGCCTCTGCTCACCGGTGGACCGCCCGAGTCCCCGCCCCCTCCCTTAGGGCAGATCCGGCAACCGCTTCTGGAGCGAGGGCAACACCACCCGATCGTCCATCATGCGTTGATCGAACACGAAGTGTTCGGTGGGCTCTACCCGCCAGGAGCCGCCCCGCCGCGCGTTCAGTGCGCGGACGATGTCGTGGAAGCTCCACCGCTCGTTGGCGTCCAGCAGGTACAGCCCCGGCTCCGCCCACGCGAGCGCCTGCAACGCGCGCACGGTGTCATCCAGGAAGGAACAGGCGGGAAACCACCGGGTGCTCGCCTCCACCCAGCCCCGCTCACGCGCCTGCGCCTCCAGCGCGGCCAACATGTTGTTGCCCGAGGGGTGCTCGTCGATCTGCCAGCCCAGTCGCACCACGCGCGCCTCGGGGTTCTGCTGGAACACCCGCTCCTCGGCCCGCCGCTTCTCGTAGCCGTAGCCCTCGGACGCATCCGGCACCGAGTCCACCGTGAAGGGCCCGGGCGCGTGATCGGAGAAGACCATGGCCGTGCTGGCGAACACGAAGCGCACGCCCACCTGCCGGCAGATCCACGCGAGCTCGCTCGTCCACTCGTAGGTGATGAACCACGACTCGTTCGCCCGCCCCGTGGGCCGTGACGCCGTCGCCAGGTGGAAGAGCACGTCGGGGGCCACCGAGCGCACGAAGTGCTCCATGGCCCAGTAGTCGTCCACCGGGACGCGCTCCCGCGGCCAGCGCACCACCTCCACGCCCCAGCGCTCCAGGTCCTCGCACAACCGCGCGCCGACGGTGCCCCCGGCTCCAGTGACGAGGGCCTTCATGTCGGCGGCGCGGCCTTGCGCCCCTTGTGCGTGCGCGGAAGCGCGTGGTGGAGCAGGCCCAGGTAGTCCACCGCGCGGACCGAGGGCGGAGGCGGCGGCGTGCCCAGCGCGGCGAGCCGCTTGGTGAAGGCCGAGAGGATGTCTGGCATGGGCCGCAGCGCCTGGAGCAGCGCATTGGGCCCCTCCAATGCCTGCACGAGCGCCGCCGCCGCATGCTGCAGGGGCAGCCCCCGGCGCAACAAGTCCTGGAAGGAGTTGGACAGGGTGATGATGTTGTGGCCGGCCGTCTGCACCATCTCCACGGCGATCTTGATGACCTGGGGGGCCGTCAGGTGGCCATCCGCGAGCAGCACCAGCGCGGCCTGGAAATAATTGAAGATGGGCACCACGCGGGGGCCGTAATCGGAGAAGTGCGCCGGAGGCGTCAGCCTGTCCAGGTGGATGAAGATGCGCCGGACGGGATCCGACACCGGAATCTTCTTCCAGGCGGTGAGGACGCGCTCGGCCTCGTCCGGGTACACCGCCGCCTGTTCGAGGATCTGCCCGAGCACCCGCTCGTCCACACGTCCGGCGATCATGTCCGCGTAGAGCGAGTAGATGAAGGCGTCCGCCTCGGCGTCGTCCCCGAAGAGCACTTCCTCGGCCTCGAGGGGCGCCTGGGCGCGGCTCTCCAGGATGGCGGGCAGCTTGTAGCCCACCTGCCCACGCAGCGCCCGGAAGCGGCCGCGCATGAGGTTGCCCACGTTGTCCTTGAGGACGAACTCGTCCCACACCACGCCGTCCAGCTTGAGCTTCTCCTCCAGCACCGAGCGCAACTGCCGGGGACTGCCAGAGACGATGCACAGCCGCGTGTCGCCGTTGCTCGCCAGCTCGCGGATGAGCGCGGACGCACCCGGCACGGCCTGCTTCTCGTGCGCCTTCTGGAAGGCCGTGCGCAGCAGATCCCGGAACGAGTCGAACTCGGTCTGCAGGTACGTCTTGTCCAGGTCCCAGCGGTAGATGCGCCGCGGGGGCCTGGGGTCGATGCGATCCGGAAGACTCACCTGGCCAGACCCTGCTGGATGGACTTGCCGAGCTCGTTCGCCGCCGCCTTGGCGGCCACCTTGCCCGCGTTGGCGATGGCGCGTGCCTGCGAGCGGCCATGCGCCTTGATGAAGATGCGATCGAAGCCGAGCACCGGCGCCCCGCCGTACTGCTCCCAGTCGGTGATGTCCTTGATGCGCTGGATGCCCCCGGAGAGCATGGCGAGCCCCGCGCGCCAGCGCAGGCTCTCCTTGTGGGCGTACTGGGCCAGCTCCACCACCGTCTCGTGCACGCCCTCGAGCATCTTGAGGCACACGTTGCCCACGTAGCCGTCCGTCACCACCACGTCCGCGGTGCCCTTGGGGATGTCCACGCCCTCCACGTTGCCGATGAAGCGCATGCCCGGCAGGCCTCCGAGCCGCGCATGCGCCTCCACCACGTGGCGCGGGCCCTTGGTGGGCTCGGTGCCATTGGACAGGAGCGCCACCTTGGGCTGCTCGTTGCGCGAGATGATGCGCGCGTAGGCGGCCCCCATCACCGCGAACGTCACCAAGTCATCCGCGGTGGCCTCCACCGTGGCTCCCACGTCGAGGATGAGCGAGAAGGGATCCTCCTTGTCGCCGCGGCGGATGCGCGTGGGGTACACCGCCGCGAGCGCCGCGCGCCGCACACCGGGCAGCAACTGGAAGTGCCGGGCACAGGCGAGCACGCACGCCCCGGTGTTGCCCGCGGACACGAGCGCGTCCGCCTCGCCCTCGGCCACCAGCCGCGCCGCCACCGACACCGAGGCGTCCGGCTTGCGCGCCAGGGCCTCGCCCGGCTTCTCGTCCATGGCGATGAAGCTCGCGGCGTGTTGCACGGAGATGCGCTCGCCGTTGTGGCGGATCTGCGCGAGCGCGTCGTCGATGACGGCCCGATCGCCCACCAACAGCGTGTGGATGTGAGGTGACTCCAGCGAGAGCTGCGCGGCCCCCCGGACGACTTCCACGGGACCGTGATCGCTCCCCATCACGTCGAACGCAATGGTGACGGGTTTGAGGGCCATGAGCGCGCTATCTTACCGCGTTGGGGAAAACGAGAAGGGCCGGACCCGTGGGGATCCGGCCCTCGGGAGAGGCGTTCAGTTCGCCTCGCTCGTCTGGATGTTCCGGTTGGCCGTATCTCGTTGGATGCAGCCCTTGGTCAGGGTGTACTGGTAGGTGCCCAGCTCGTCACGCCAGTACTCACCCTCGTAGGGCCAGTAGAGCTGATCGTCCGCCACGGCCACCGAGAAGCGGTACTTCTTGACGATGGAGACCTGGCCGCCCGCCTTGAGCTGCTCCTCCAGGAACTCCTTCTCCTTCGTCACCGTCTCGAACTTGATGCGCAGGCCGTTGGCGAGCAGTTGCTTGAGGCCGCCCAGTTCCGTCTCCAGCTTGCCCTTGGCCATGATGCCGGCCTTCTCGATGAGCGCCGAGCGCTGCACCTTGAGCCCCTCGAGCAGCTGCTTGGACAGCTCGGAGTAAGCGAACGTGTCCCCCTTCTCGCGGAAGGCGTCCATCTCCCCTTCCAGCTCGAGGATGGACTCGTTCGTCTTCTTGAGGTCCTGATCCGTGAGGGCCAGCCGCAGGATGCGCTCGAGGATGACGTCCGTCTCGCTCTTCTCCTTGCCCTCCTTGTTCTTCTTCTGCACGTCGGCGAGCACGCCGTAGTACTCGCTCGAGTCCATCTGCTTCTTGGTGATGAGCTCGAGTTGATCGTGCACGGGCAGGTAGGTGCGCTCGAAGTCCTGGAGGATGACGCTCGACTCGCGGTAGCGGCAGTTCTCGTAATAGATGACCGCCTTGAGGATCATCGCTTCCGGGAAGTACTCCTCGCGGAAGAAGGGCGAGGAGAGCGTGATGAGGTTGCCGAGCGCCTGCTCGTACTGGCCCACGCGGTAGTTGGCCCAGCTGGACTCGAACATGGCCTCCAGCCACTGCGACGTGCCGCGCTCCACCTTGTTGAAGTAGAAGAGCGCGTAGCGGTTCTGCTGCATGCCGTAGTGCGTGCGGCCCAGCTGCATGAAGGCCAGCTCGCGCAGCTTCTGGTTCATCGCGATCTGCTCGGCGTCCAGGCCGGCCGAGGAGCGGGTGACGCGGATGACCTCCTTCATGGAGTCGATGGCGCCCAGGGTGTTGAGGTCCGTGCGCTTGGAGGCGGCACTGCCCGCCCGGTTGCCGAAGCGGAAGAAGGCCAGGCCCTCGAGGAACTTGGCGCGCGGGTAGAACGTGTCCGTCTTGGGGATGAGCAGCGTGAGGCGCTTGACCTCGTTGAAGCTCTTGTCCGCGTCCTCGTGGCGGCCCACGTCGTCCAGCGCCTTGCCACGCACGAAGTGGTAGCGGGCCAGCAGGTAGTGGAACTCGCTGCGGAAGCGCTCGGGGAACTCCACGTTCGCGTAGCGCGCGAGCTCATCCAGGATGACGGTCTCGTTCTTCGTCTTGCGGCTGATGAAGAAGAGCCACTCGAGGCTGGTGCGGAAGAACTTCGTGTCCGGTCCCACCGCGAGGATCTTCGAGAACTCGCCGAGCGACGAGTGGTAGAGCCCCATGCGGTAGAGGGCCTTGGCGAGCACGTAGCGCGCTTCCATGTGCAGGCCCGCGAGCTTCGCGTCCTCGAGCATCTCGAAGGAGCTCATGGCGGCCCGGTCGTACTCCTCGTTCTTGAAGAGCGAGATGGCGACCTCCAGGCGCTGGCGGTCACCGCTCTTGCCGGACACGTCCACCGCGTCGAAGGACATGGTGGGCGCGGCCTGCGTGGGAGCGGGCGCGTCCGACGTGAGATCCAGGCCCATGCCGGGCGAGGAGCCGCTGTCGGAAGCCGGCGTCTGGGAGCCGGAGGTGTCCTGGGAAGCGCCCTCGTCCGCCGACGACTCGTCAGCGCCCGAGGGGGACTTCTTTCCGCGCGAGGGCTTCTTCGCGGGCTTCTTCTTGGGCTGGGACAGGTCCAGGCCCTCGAAGCTCTGGGCGGAGGAGGGAGCGGCCCACGTCAGCGTGAGCCCGAGGGAAGCGAGGCAGAGGGGCTTGAGCAGACGTTTCATGGCTGGGTCGGGGCGTTGGGGAAGAAGAAGGACATGCCCAGCTCGAAGAGGAGCTGATTGCGCAGCGTGGTGGTCGGGTTGACGGCCTTCTCCACGTAGATGAGGTCGCGGAACTCCGTGCGCACCGTCATCCAACGGTTGACGAAGAAGCGCATTCCGACGCCGACGTTGCCACCCACGGTGAGCTCACCGCCGGCCGGAGCGCGGTACTGCACCGCGCTCGCCCCGGCGATGCCGTAGAGGTCGAAGTGGAGGAACTTCTCGGCCAGCAGGGACATCTTCCCGTAGATGGGCGCCCACTGCACATCCACGCCCCCCAGCAGGTTGATCTGTCCCGGAGCCTGCCCGTCCAGCTCGGCGAAGGAGGGCCGGCGGCAGCCTCGCGTGGTGCTTCCGCCCTCGTCACTGAAGGTGCAGATCTGCGCGGCACCGGCCACCGTGGGCAGCGAGTAGCCCGCGCGCAGGCTGAAGCCCAGCGTCTCCGTGGCGTGGTAGGTGACCACCGCGCCCAGGATGTACTTGGTGAAGAAGGCGTCCTTGACGGAGAAGGTGGCCGAGGGGCTGACTTCCAGGCGGCCCTGCTTGAGGAAGAGGTGGCCGGAGACGGGCTGCACGCGCTCGCGCAGGGGCCCCATGCGGTCCTTGTCCACCTCGGACACGTCGCCGGCTTCCTGCTCGGCCGAGCCGCCCAGGGCGGCGTTGGTGGCCGCGGCGGGCGCGGGCTTGGGCGCCGCGGGCTTGGCGGGCGCCGAAGCCGCTGGGGCGGCGGGCGCCGGAGGGGTGGACGCGGGGGCCTGGGCCAGGGCGGGCACGGGCCCGAGGGCGAGTGCCAACGCCAGATGAAGGGCGGTCTTCATTCGGCCTCCCGTCCGGTCGACTTGAGCGGGAAGAAGATGGAGATGCCTGCGTTGAGGGTCATGAGGTTCTGGGTGGCGCCCTTGGTGGAGCCCGCGGGCTGATCCACATAGGACGTATTGATGAGGGCCACGTTGACCGCGAAGAAGTCGCGGACGACGAAGCGCATGCCGAGACCGAGGTCGGCCGCGGGGCTGAGGCCACGGTCCGCCGACACCTCGGTGTTCACCACGCCCAGGCCCGCGAGCAGGTAGGCGTCGAAGTGAAGGATGGAGTTGAGGAAGGCCACCTTGCCGTAGAGCGGGCTCCACTCGGCGTTGCCCATGGCGGACCACTGGGGCACCGAATAGTAGATGCGGCTCTGGAAGGCGCGCTTGGCGATGCGCACGTCGTCCTCGGGCAGCACCTGCATGATCGACACGCGGGCGGAGAGCGCCAGCGTGTCCGCCAGGTAATACGCCCCTCGTACCGCCGTCCCCACCTTGGTGTAGTACGGGTCGTTCACCGACAGGGTGATGAAGGGCGCCAGCTCGAAGCGGTGCTTCTTGAGATACACCTTGCGCTGCACGCTCTTGACGCGGTCGTCGAGCGTCACGTCGCGCTCGGCGGGAGTCAGCGTGTCGGCGGGCGGTGCCTCGGCGACCGTGGAGGGCAGCGGGGGCGGCTCCTCCATGGGCGGCTCTTCCGCGGGCGGCTCCGCGGATTCGGTTTCTTCCTGGGGCTTCTTGTCACCGCTCAGATCGAGTCCGAGCCCCGCGTCATTCTGGTTCTGGGCAAGTGCCGGTGCTGCGGGCGCGAGGCACAGCGCGAGCAGGATGGCCTGGAGGCGATTCACTTCCGGAAGCTCCGTGTCATTTGGGGCGTCTGCCCACCGATAGATTCGGAATCGGAGGCGGTTACAAGCGCGCATCCTATCCGCCACGCTCGCGGCCCATCAACCGAACAAAGCACCCCGCCCCCCTCTCTCTATCCGTTGGTGGGCGCTCGCCCCGGGCTTCGTCTGTCCCCTCGGTATTCTTGCAGAGGGGGCGTCCGTGATTCTCACCCAGTGGACATCACCGCTCTCGCAGCACGATTGGCGGTCCGGGCCGCTGTGCTACGGTGTCCGCTCACATTGCGACGGATGAGGTGCATGTCGATGTCTGCGCGTCTGGCTCTTCTGATGGGTGCCGCCCTGCTGTGCGGCGGGTGCGAGGTCCCTTCCGAGGTGGGCAAGCCCTGCTTGCTGGTCAAGAAATCCTCGTCGGCGGACCGGAAGTTCGACCCCGTCGTCCCGAGCGACATCCAGCTGGACCAGGACTTCGTTTCCTTCGGCTCCCAGGACTGCGAGGATCTGATCTGCGTGCGCACCGCGGGCTCCAAGCTGGAGACCACGGTCGAGGGTGACGTCGAGCGCGTGCTGGGCTACTGCAGCAAGGCGTGCACGGAAGGCAACACGACCACCTGTGCCATCAACCACCCGGACGCCACCGACGAGATCAAGTCGACCATGAGCTGCCGCTCGCTGTTGCTCGACCAGCAGGCCCTGGACGATTTCCGCAAGCAAGACCCCGCCGGGTACCGCGCGACGTTCGGTGAGAACGCCTCCCCGTTCTTCTGCGCCGCCACGTCCTCCACCGGCACGTAGAACTTTTTCGCGCGCCGTGCGTGCACAGCGGGGTCGTCGTCCTCCAGCAGGAGCCCCCTGTCATGAACAAGACGGTCACCTTCGTCTCGCTGGCCGCCGCGCTCGCCGTCGCCGCCTTCCTCTGGGGTCTGCCCCGGGCGGCCGCCGTGCCACCCGAGCACACCGCCGGTCCGGTGTCCTCGGGGGTCGCCGCGCTGACGATGACGAGCCGACTGTCCCATCCCTACATCCCCCTGGGCACCTCGGAGGTCTTCGTCACGGTGGACGTCACCGGCGTGGAGGTCCCCGGCGCCCAGCGCTCCCCCGTCAACCTGGCGCTCGTCATCGACCGCTCCTCGTCCATGCACGGCTACAAGCTGCAACAGGCCCGGCAGGCGGCACGCCACCTGGTGGGGCAGCTCGGCCCGGAGGACCGGCTCGCCCTCGTGCACTACGGCTCGGACGTGCAGAGCCTGCCGAGCCTCGCCGCCACCCCCGGCAACCGCGAGCGGATGCTCCAGTACATCGACGGCGTCTGGGACGACGGCGGCACCAACATCGGCGCGGGGCTGCAAACGGGCCGCGCGCTCGTGGCGGGCGCCCGGAGCCCCGGCTCCGTTGACCGGCTCATCCTCTTGAGTGATGGCCAGCCCACCGAGGGCATCGTCGAGCCAGCGGACCTCACCCGGCTGGTCAAGGGCATCCGCTCCGAGGGCATCACCGTGAGCGCCATCGGCGTGGGCACGGACTTCAACGAGGACCTGATGCAGGGCTTCGCCGAGTACGGCGCGGGCGCCTACGGCTTCCTGGAGGACGCCGGGCAGCTCGCCTCGCTCTTCCAGCGGGACTTGCGGCAGGCGAGCACCAGCGTGGCGCGGGACGTGGTGCTCGGCTTCTCCCTGCCCGAGCGCGTGCGGCTCGAGGAGGTCCTCGGCTACCGCGCCCAGCAGGAGGGCCCGCGCGTGACGGTGCGGCTGCCGGACTTCTCCTCGGGGCAGACGGAGCGCGTGGTGATGCGGCTCACCGTGACGGGCTCGACGCCAGGCGCTCCCGTGGACATCACCGGCGTGTCGCTCGCCTACCAGGATTTGCGCGCGGACGCGGCGGGACACCTCACCGCGGAGTTGATGGCCCAGGTGACGGAGCATCAGGAAGAGGTGATCGCGCGGCAGGACAAGGACGCCACCGTGTACGCGACGCGGGCCCAGAGCGCGAAGAACCTCGTCCTCGCGGCCGAGGCCCTGCGCGAGGGCCGCAAGGAAGAGGCCAAGGAGTACGTGGCGCGCAACCAGGAGCTCTTCCAGCAGGCCGGCGCCGTGGCGAGCCCCGCGGCGGTGGCCGCGGATCTGGCCGAGCAGGAAGCCGTCCTGCGCGACTACGAGCAGGCGGACAACGACGAGGCCGTGGGCGCCGCCGTCAAGCGCTCGAAGGCGAAGAGCTTGAAGAGCTTCGGCAAGCTGGGCTCCACCTACTGAGCCTCGGCCTCCACTTCCGGGTTGACCGGCGCGGCCCCCCACCCTATCTCCGCGTGTTCCCCGTACCTCCTGGACTCTCCCGGGGGCGCACAGGAGGCAAGCGCTTGAGCGCGGAATCACCGTGGGTGGGCGTCATCATGGGCGGCAAGAGTGACCTGGAGCATCTGCGTCCCGGCATCGACGTCCTCAAGGAACTGGGCATCCCGCATGAGGTGCGCGTGGTGTCCGCCCACCGCACGCCGGACTGGATGATCCAGTACGCCCAGACGGCCGAGTCCCGCGGCCTGTCCGTCATCATCGCGGCGGCCGGGGGCGCGGCCCACCTGCCGGGCATGGTGGCGAGCAAGACGCTGCTGCCCGTGCTGGGCGTGCCCATCCCCGCGACCGTGCTCAACGGCTTCGACGCCCTCCTGTCCATCGTCCAGATGCCCAAGGGCGTTCCCGTGGGCACCATGGCCATCGGCAAGCCGGGCGCCATCAACGCCGCGCTGTACGCCGCCTCCATCCTGTCCCTCAAATATCCGGAACTGCGCTCCCGGCTCGGCGCCTGGCGGCAGGCCCGCACGGACGAGGTCCTCGCGGATCGGGAACTCTCATGAATACGCGCGCGGTGTTGCCCGGCGGCACGATTGGAATCCTCGGAGGCGGTCAGCTCGGCCGGATGATGGCCCTGGCCGCGCGTACGCTCGGCTACCAGGTGCAGGCGTTGGATCCCGATCCCGCGTGCTCGGCCCGCTTCGTGGTGGACCAGTGCTACACGGCCGACTTCGGACTCGCGGACGAGGCGCGGCGGCTCGCGCGCGCGAGCGACGTGGTGACGCTGGAGATCGAGAAGATCCCCCAGGCCACCTTGAAGGCCGTGGCCGAGCACGCGCCCCTGCGGCCAGGCGCCCATGTCCTGGAAGTGGTGCAGAACCGGGGCCGGCAGCGCGCCTGGCTCGCGAAGCATGGTTTTCCCCAGGGGCCCTGGAAGCAGGCGGACTCGGAGGCGGAGCTGGCCTCCACGGCCGAGTCCCTGGGCGGCCGCTGCTTCGTGAAGGTGTGCGAGGGCGGCTATGACGGCCGCGGCCAGTTCCCGGTGAAGTCCAGCGCCGAGGCGCCCCAGGCCTGGCGCGAGCTGGGCGAGCGGCCCGTGGTGGTGGAAGCCGCCCTGGAGCTCAAGGCCGAGCTGTCCGTGCTGGTGGCGCGCTCTCCCCGAGGCGAGGTGGCCGTCTATCCGCCCGCCTACAACCACCATGAGGAGCGCATCCTCGATTGGTCACTCCTGCCCGGACAGATTCCTCCCGAGGTGAGCGCCCGGGCGACGGAGCTGGCGCGCGCCATGGCCACCGCGCTCGAGGTCGAGGGGCTGCTGGTGGTGGAGCTCTTCCTGCTCGAGAACGGCCAGTTGCTGGTGAACGAGCTGGCGCCGCGCCCCCACAACAGCTTCCACGCCACGGAGGTCGCGTGCCTCACCAGCCAGTTCGAGCAGGCGGTGCGCGCGGTGTGCAACCTGCCCCTGGGCTCGGTGGAAATCGTGCGGCCCGCGGCCATCGTCAACCTGCTGGGTGACTTGTGGTTGCGCGAGGGGGGCCCTCGGTTCGAGTCCGTGCTCGCCATGCCCGGCGTGCGGCTGCACCTGTATGGCAAGCGCGAGGCGCGCAAGGGCCGCAAGATGGGGCACCTGTCCGCCGTGGGCTCCACTCCCGAGGAAGCCCTCGCTCGCATCAAGGCCGCTCGCGAGGCGATGGGAGCCTGAGTCCATGAAGACGAACGCGGCGCGCATCCTCGATTCGCTCGGCGTGGCCTACACGCTGCGCGACTACGACGTGGACCTGGAGGACCTGTCCGCCGAGTCGGTGGCCGCCAAGGTGGGGATGCCGCCCGAGCAGGTCTTCAAGACGCTCGTGGCGCGGGGAGATCGCACCGGCGTGCTCATGGCCGTGGTCCCCGGCAACGGGGAGCTGGATCTCAAGGCGCTCGCGCGGCTGAGCGGAGACCGCAAGGTGGACACCGTGCCGCTCAAGGAATTGCAGCCGCTCACGGGCTACATCCGTGGGGGCTGCACGGCCATCGGCGGCAAGAAGGACTACCCGGTGTTCGTGGACGAGACGATCGAGCTGTTCGACGTCATCGCCGTGTCCGCGGGCGTGCGCGGCACGCAGCTCGTCCTCGCGCCCGCCGACTACCTGCGCGTCACGAAGGCCAAGGTGGGGCCCATCTCGCGCGACAAGGCGTGAGGGGCCCCGCGCTCAGCGCGCGGCGGTTTTCGGAGGCACGAGCCAGCCAGGGGCCACGGCCTCGGGGATTCCCGTCTCCCCATCCTGCTCCAGCCGGGCGTTCACCTTCGGAGGAGCGCCCACCACCACGTCCCGTCCGCGCTCGAACCGCTGCGCCTTCACCAGGGCCAGGTAGGCTCGATCCAACTGGAGCGCCCGGCGCGGCGACGGGACGATCAGCGTCGAGATGTCCCGCGTCAGCGCCTTCACCGCATCCGGCTTGAGTGTGCCGTCGCCCCGGAAGAAACGCGCCTGGACCTCGTCGTTGCTCCCGTAGTCGTCCCCGCCTCCCACCTGCTCCAGCCAATGGGCGTACTCCCCCCGGCCATCCGCGCGCCTCGGCTCGGGGATGCCCTTCAACCCCCGCGCGCCCCAGTGGTACCAGCCGTCCTGGTGGGCCGCGCCCGGCGCGAGCTTGCGCGCGAAGCTGAAGGTGCTGTCCGTGTTCGCGCCCACGCCGCCATGGCAACCGATGCAGGCCGTGGTCTCCTCGACGTTCTGGGGGCGCAGCGCGCCGTCCTCCGCCTCGATGAAGCCCTGCATCAACCAACCCGTCCCCGTGGTCACCCCCCGCTCCACGTCCGCGAGGACCGTCTTGAGCTTGTCCGGGTGCTTCACCTTCTCACGCACCTCCGCCTCGGCCGCGAGCTGCAAGTCGCTGTAGGTGCGCCAGTGGAGCTTGCGCATGTAGCGCAGCTCCTTCATCCGAGCCGCCATGCGCACCTGCCCTCCCTCCACATCGAGGTAGCGCAGGCTGTGCAGGAACTCGGTGCCGCGAGGGAAGAGGCCCGCGGCGGGCCAGCCCTCCTTCGTCCGGTCCAGCCGCGCCGCCCGACCCACGTAGTGCAAGGGAGGGCGCCCTGGCTTCGGAGGCCACACGAACGCCACGCGCGTGGCCGTCCCGAGCACCCCATCCCCGTCGAGATCCACGTCCAGTTCGCGCTCGTCCGTGGGCGGCAGGGGCACGTCCTCGCGGCGGATGTATGCCTCCACGATGGCGAGGTTGAGCCGGTAGAGGGCCTGGCTCTCGCGCCCGGCCCCGTCCCTCCGGAAGGCCTCGGGTAGACGGATGAACACGTCACCCGCGCTGCCATTGGTCGGCCAGAACATGCCCGGAAACGGCGCGTAGGCGAACGCGCGCCAGCCCGTCAGCGCCCCGTCCGGCGAGCGGTCGAAGCCCTCCTCGTCCGTGGAGAACCAACAGTCCGGGGTGTAGCCGTCCCACCGGCCATCCCCATTGCCATCCCAGGCCGCGGGGGGATTCGCCAACGCCTCGGCGAGCCGCAGTCCTCCCCGCGCGTCGACGTAGTTGCTCGTGCGGACCCACGCCAACACCTCGGCCTCCGGCAGCTCGCTGGGAGGCGGCGGCCGCAGCACGTTCGTCCAGTGGTTCTCCGTGGCGGCGCGAGCCACCGACAAGAGCGTCTGGGCCTCGGCGTCGTCGACGGCGTTGGGCGAGCGCGGTGTCTGGTGGCACGCGAAGCAGCCGTTGCGCGTGCGGCCTCCGGGTGTCTCCGTCGTGGCCGCGTAGCACTGCGCGGGCAGATAGGCGGCCGGATTGAAGAGCGGAGGCCGCTCGCGGAAGTGCTTCGGAGAGGACGCCTCGAGCGCCACACGCATCCGGGCCACGGGAGAAGGTCCAGGCACGGGAGGCGCGGCCGGAGTCTTCTCGCGCAGGACCCCGGCGGCGCCGGCCAGGAGCAACCCGGCCACTCCCACGACACCTAACACCCGACGAAGGCGCATGCCCCGAGGCCCTCAGTTCATCGCCGGCAGCGGGCCGATGTAGCCGGTGTACGACTGCGTGACGCTCGTGTCCGCGCCCACCTTGTCCGTGTCGGACTCGCCATACGGGTGCTGGATCTGCGTCTTGATGTACGCGTGGCCGTTGAGGTCCGGGTAGAAGTAGACGCCCGTCGTCTCCGAGCCATAGGGCGTGGAGAAGACGCGGGTGAGTTCTCGCGTGACGACGTTGTAGGCCCACACCATGTCGTTCTGGTGCCCGTCCGTGGAGTCCTCTCCGATGAGCAGCGTGTCATAGCCCTCGATGAAGCTCAGGTTGTCGGGATTGGCGATGCCGTTCACGCCGCACACGTTCACGGGCTTGAGCTCGGCCTTGCCGTTGACGGGGAGGGTGAAGTCCTTGTCGTTGTATTCGCTGTCCGCCGGGTACGGCCGGGGGCTGAGCGGGTCCGCCAACCACACGCCCTCGATGAGCGATGAGGCGGACTCGGCGACGTAGTCACTGCCCACCTTCACGTTGGGCGCGATGACCAGCTCGTAGACGGCTCCGCAGTAGTTCTCCGCGAGCTGCACGTGGTTGACCTTGGCCAGGTCCTGCGGCGAGGCCCCCGCCGCGGCGTTGATCATCCCCTTGTTGACCTCGCTGAAGGAAATGTAGAGCCGGTGGGTGGCCGCGTTGTAGGTGATGCCCTCGGTCTTGCGGAACTCGGTGGTGGCACCCAGGTAGGCCGCGTAACGGCGGCTCTCCAGGCGGGAAGCCGCCAGCTCCTGGCCGGGCTTGAGCTTCAAGCACTCGCGGCCCGTCTCGGTGAACACCGCCCGGAAGCCCGCCGTGAGACAGTCGCCCTCCGTCGTCTGGGTCTCGGTCTCGAAGATGTCCGAGAAGCGGATGCCCCCGTCGATCAGCGCCTGGACCTGGGCGTCCGTCGCGCTCGGGCCCAGCGGCACCCAGGAGAAATCCGCATGGCCCCGGGGCTGGCCCGAGGGGCTCGTCTGGTACCACCGCGCCGCGTAGAGCTGGCCCTCGGACAGGTCCCCCGGCCGGCTGGCCACGAACATGTAGAAGCCATCGTTGGTGCCGTCGTCGGACAGGTAGACCGTGCGGCGATCCGGCATCACGTAGGCGAGCTCGAGCGCGCGCCGGCCCGCCGCGTAGTGCTTCCGCACGGTGGCCGTGCCCGCTCCGTCGACCGCGACCTCGACGACGAAGCCATAGCGATAGGGCGAATAGACGGCCCGGACCGCGTCCATGGTGGCCTGGGTGGGATCCTGGATGCCCCAGTAGCGCAGCATCGCCTTGTCCGCCGAGGGGAGGCTCGCCGGCGAGGTCGCGTTCTCGTAGGCGCGCGCGTCCGCCGGGTACTCCTCGCTGCTCAGGTTCGTGTTCCAGGGAGACACGCTGCCAGCGCACGGCGTCCAGAAGCCATCGACGCCCGAGAAGTCGATGGGCCGGGTGGACAAGGCCGTGAGCTTGCCCTGGGCGTCCTGGCTCAGCTCGGACAGGTACATCGCCGCGGGCGTGGTCTCGAACTGGGTGAGCTCGAAGAGCTTGCCGTCCACCTGGAGGAGGGCCGAGAAGTCATTGCTCGGGGAAACGAAGTCCGAGCCATCCGTGTTCGTCAGCGGCGCGCCGCTCTTGTCCGTCAGGCGGCCGAAGACGTGCTCGCCCAGCTTCTGGCCCGAGCGCAGCACGGTCTCGTACCCGATGGAGAACTCCTGGCCATTCACCGTCGCCCTCGGACTGGCGAGGACGGAGCGCTTCTGCTCCGGGGTGATGGCGGCGTTGATGGGCGTGAAGTGCAGCGACTTGCCGTTGCCCGCCGGGCCCTGGCCGCCGGTGTCCCCCTTGGGCCCCGGGGCGCCCGCGTCACCGCTACAGGCGCAAAGCGCGAGCGCGGTCAGGGGTGCCAGTGCCCAGCGGCCTTCGCGGCGCGTCCACTTCCTCGACTGCACGAAGCTCATCGTGTCCCTCTTTGTCGGAGCCCGGACCGGGAGGCCCACTCCACCACGGGACGGACGTTATGAATCCCATGTGGCGTTCGAGAGACAAGGAGCTGACGAGTTGATGACCCGGCTGTTCAGTAGGACACCCGGATGTGCTCCAGGCCCTGGAACCGGGCGGTGCCCCCCCGCTTGATGCCCGTCTTCTGGCACCAACCGCCGGGGACCTCGAGCACGTACCGGCTGGGGATGCCCACCTGCCGCCGCACGAGCGAGCGCGGGGCGGCGTTCTCCACGATGCCCACGATGCGCCCCGCCGCGTTGATGAAGAGCAGATCGAGCGGAATGAGCGTGTTGCGCATCCAGAAGGCCTGGATCTCCTCCTCGCCGGGGAAGATGAACAGCATGCCCTGGCCCTGGGGCAGTTCCTCGCGCCACATCAATCCGCGCGTGCGGGCATCGGAGGTGGCGGCCACTTCCACGTCCACGCCGTGAACGACTCCGTCCGCGCCCTCGAGCAACACCCGGGCCCTGGGCAGCTTGGGCCCCACCGCTTCCTTCGCCGTCACATCCGTCCCCGTCCGGGTCGGCGCGGCCACCGGCTTGTCCCGGGCCTCGGGCGCCTGGAAGGACGCGAGTCCCACCACGGCCCAGAGGGCGCGCGCCCACCCGCGTCCGCTCATTCCATCTGGAGCTGCTTGTTGAGCAGCTTCTCGGTGAGCTGCGTGCCCAGGCTGTCCGCCATGAGCCGCTCCACCACGCCCTCGAACTCACCGCGCTGGCGATCGTCGTTGTAGATGAAGCGGATGCCCATGCCGGGCTCCTCCGCGTCGCCCTGGCTCCAGACCACCTCGCCCAGCAGCTCGAAGGGCCCGTCGCGCTGGGGCACCGTCAACTTGAACAGGAAGCGCGTGCCGATGGGCAGCGGCTTCTTCGTCTTGATGAAGGTCCCCCCCTTGGAGATGTTCTTCGTGTAGTCGGCGAAGAACGAGTTGAGCTTCTTGTAGTCCACCTTCAGCTCGATGGGCGCGCGGTTGAATTGGCGGTGCTCCGCCCCTGTCTTCTGTTCGGCCATGCGCGGAGGAGTATAGGAGAAGGTCATGCGACAAGTCCTCATTCGTGCCAGGAACCTCCTGCGGCGCCCCGCCGCCGGGCTGTCGGCCGGGCTCGTCGCCCTGGGTGGCTCGGCGCTCATCTTCCTGCCCCTCTTCGGGGTGCCCGGCCTGGAGCTGGGGCTTGCCCTGAGCATCGGAGTGGGTCTGCTCGGAGGGGGCCTCGGTGTGGCCTCGGTTCACCAGGAGCGACGCCTGCTGGCCGGGCAGGCCGCCCGTCCGGAGCCCACTCCCACTGGAATTCCCGAGGGAGCCTCGGCCCGCCTCGCCTGGAGGGCCCTGGCGCCCGCCCTGCTCCTGTCCCTGGCGGTGCTCGTGCCGCCCTTCCTCTCCGCCACGCTCTACGCCTGGCTGGGGACGAAGTGCGACCCCTTCGCCCTGGTGGCCTTCTATCCGCTGCTCACCGTGCCCTCGGCGGGGCTCGCCGCCACAGTGGGCGTCTTCTGCGGCTTCGCCACCCTGCGTGCCGGAAGGGGCTTGCTGCTCTACCTGGGCATCGTCCTGATGTCGCTGTGCGTCACCGTGTGGCCCATCGTCTTCGGGCCCCAGGTCTTCGCCTTCAACGCCTTCCTGGGCCACCTGCCGGGGCCGCTCTATGACGAGGTGCTGTCCATCTCCCCGGCCCTGCTGTGGTTCCGCGCGGAGACGCTGCTGCTCGCGCTCGGCGTCCACGCGCTCACCGTGTTGTGCCTCGACGCCTCCCAGGCCCGGCTCGGCCGGCCGCGGCCACGCTCCGGGCCCCTCCTCATCGGCGGTTTCGTGCTCGCCGCGGTGCTGCTCCTGGAGGTGAACGCGCCGGAGCTGGGCCTGCGGATGACGGACAGCGCCCTGCGCGAGCGGCTGGGCGGCGAGCGCGAGACGAAGCACTTCGAGTTCATCTACCCGCGCGGCATGCCCCGCGAGGACGTGGAGCGGCGGGCGAGGGACCTGGAGTTCCGCTACGATCAGCTCGCGCGCTTCCTCGGTGGCGCGCCCGAGGGCCGCATCCGCGTGTGGCTCTACCGCACGGACGCGGAGAAGCAGGCGCTGGTGGGCGCGGGCCGCACCCAGTACGCCAAGCCCTGGCGCCTGGAGCTGCACATCAACGGGCGCGACTTTCCCCACCCCACGCTCAAGCACGAGCTGGCGCACGTGATGGCGGCGCCCTGGGGCAGTGGCCCCTTCCGCGTCACCACCCGGCTGGGCCTCTGGCCGCTCATGGGCGTCATCGAGGGCATGGCGGTGGCGGCGGACAACCCCGTGCAGGGGGAGCTCGCACTCGACGAGTGGGCCGCGGGCATGCGCCGGCAGAAGCTGGCGCCGGACCTGCGCAAGCTCGTGGGCCCCGAGGGCTTCTACCAATCCGCTCCCGCCCGCGCGTACACCCTGGTGGGCTCCTTCCTGCGCTTCCTGGCCGACACCCACGGCCCGGAGAAGCTGCGCGCCCTCTATGCCCACGGGGACTTCGAGGCCGCGTACGGCCGGCCCCTGGACGCGCTCGCCACCGAGTGGGAGCGGCACCTGGACGCGCTGCCCCTGGACGAGGCCACGGTGAACCGCGCCTTCCAGCGCTTCCGCACCGGGAGCCTCTTCTCGCGCGCGTGCGCCCGCGAGGTGGCGCGCCTGCAGGACGAGGCCCGGCAACTGCTCGCCAGCGAGCCCGAGCGCGCGCTCACCGTGTACGAGCGCGCCGCCCTGCTCCAGCCCCAGGAGCCCTCCTTCCTGCTCGGCCAGGCCACGGCCCTGGATCGGCTGGAGCGGCCCGACGAGGCCGCCGCGGTGCTGGCGCGGCTGGCCGGCGAGGTGAAGGGACAACCCGCCCTGGAAGCCGAGGTGGCGCTCGCCCAGGCGGACGTGGCCGCCCGGAGCGGACAGGTGGCCCCGGCGCGCGCCTTCCTCGAGCAGGTGCTCACACTCGCGCCCAGCCCCGAGGTGACGCGCACCGCCCAGGTGAAGCTCGCCGCGCTGGACTCGCCCGTGCGCGCGGCCCTCCAGGGCTACTTCCAGGACGAGGCCGAGGAGCTGCGGCTCCTGCGGCTGTCCACCGCGCTCCAGACGGCGCCCCAGGACGTCTACCTGCACTACCTGCTCGGCCGGCGTCTGCTCCAGGTGGGCGCGCCCCGGCCCGCCCTGCGCCACCTCACGCTCTCCCTCGAGGGCGCCCCGCCCGACGCCATCCGCCGCGAGGCCCGCCGGCTCCAGATGCAGGCCGCCTACCTCGGCGGGGACTGCGGCGCCGTGCGGCATCTGGCGGGCAGCGCTCCCGGCGAGAGCACCGCCCTGCGCGCCCTGAGCGCCGAGTGGGCCGAGCGCTGTGACTTCGACGCACGACAGTTCGGCGGCCCCCTGGTGCCCCGCGATGCTTTCCGCTAGACGCGCCGGGTGCTCCGGCACGGGGAATGCATTTCCCCGCGCGCGGTTGCCCCCTTCCACGGAGACCCCATTCTCATGAACGTCCGTCCGTTGCTTGTCAGTGCCCTGCTGGTGCTCTCGGCCTGTGGGCCCCACTTCATCCCGGGCACGCAGATCGCCGACACCCGGGACACGCGCGCCATCCTCGAGGTGATGGAGCGCTTCCGCTCGGCGATCGAGGCGCGCGACGCCAAGGCCATCGAGGGGCTGGTGTCCAAGTCGTTCCGGGACAACTCCGGCACCGAGGATCCCCAGGACGATCTCACCGCCGGGAACCTCGCCCAGGTGCTCCCGGAGATGTTCTCCCGGCTGGAGAATCCCCGGGTGGACATGGACATCCGCCGGGTGGACGTGAAGCCCGATGGAGCGGCCGTCGTCATCTACTACTGGAACTCGAGCTGGCGCGCGCCGAGCCTGCTCGACAAGCCCCAGCGCGACTCGGAGCTGGAGCAGATGGTGCTCCAAAAGGAAGACGGCACCTGGCGCATCGTCTCCGGCATCTGAGCCGGCCGGCCGCGCGCGCTCAGAGGCCCACGAGCGCGCGCAGGCCCTCGGGCCCCATGCCCACCAGCAGGCGCGCCCGGGCCAGGTAGGTGCGGAAATCCTTGGGTGCCAATTTGTCAGGCGGCAGGCCGGACAGGTGGAAGTCCCGGATGCGGCTGGCGGTGTAGCGCACCGCCCCGAAGAGCGCGTGGCCGAAGAGGTTGTCGCGCTCCACGGGCATGAGGGTGCGCTCCACCTGATAGCCGCGCAGCAGGGCCCGGCACAGCTCCGGCCGGTAGGCCCCCGCGTCGAAGCACCACGCGTTGAGGGTGATGGCCACGTCCAGCGCCAGGGCGTCCTGGCACGCCATCTCGAAGTCGAAGAGGGCGCTCACCCGGTCTCCCAACCACTTCACGTTGTCCAGGAAGATGTCCGCGTGGATGACGCCGCGCGGCTCCAGGCCTCCGCGCGAGGCCTCGGCCCGCGCGAGGTCGTCCGTGAGCTCCCGGGCGATGGAGGACAACTCGGCGTCCGGATGCCGCGCGAGCCCGTCCAGCCAGCCGCCCACCACCTCGGCGCCATAGGGGTTGGAGCGCGTCCCCATATAGGAGGCGCCCAGGCGATGCAGCTTGCCCAGCTCCAGGCCCAGGGACTCCAGGTGCTCGGCCGTCAGCGCCTCGCGCGTGAGCTCCTCGCCCACGAGCCACGCGAAGACGCACACCCGGCCGCCCTCCAACTCCAGGAAGGGCACACCCTGGCGCGTGTGGACGAGCCGGGGCGAGGGGAAGTGCGACGCGTTGAGCAGGGAGAGCAGCCCCGCCTCGAAGCGGAGATCCTCCGCCGAGCGCACCGTGGTGTGGCGCACGAAGAAGCGGCCCGCGCTCGTCACCAACCGGTAGTTGGTGTTGATGGAGCCCTGGGGAATGCCCGCGAACTCGCGCACGGAGCCCAGGCCATAGGCCTCCGCCAGCCGGGTGAAGGCCGCCGCGTCGAGCGAGGTGTAGAGCGCCATCGAATGTCGTCTCCCCGGCACAAGGGCCGTCCAGGAGGCTTCCCCGCGTTGCCGACCCGCGAGGGCGTGCCTATCTACGAGCCGCCCATCGTGACATTCCCAACCCGCTGAAACCATTCATATTTTTTTGGAGGCCCCACCATGGCCGCGTCGAATGCGAACTCCGGCGGACCGCGGGACTGGCGCAAGCGCGAGAGCCCGGCCAGCGCGCTGGCGCAGGTGGGACTGGCGGCGGTGGTGCTGGCGGGCGCGGTGGTCTACGTGGTGCACCGGGGCGGCGTGCGCCAGGAGGTGGACACGCGCTTCAAGGCGGCGCGCATGCTCGCCCAGCGCGACAACCCGGCGGACCTTCGTCAGGCCCTGGTGGAGCTGGACGCGCTGCTGAAACTGGACACGGACGCGCGAGACGCCCTGGCGCTGGCGGCGGACGTGAACGCCCGTCTGTGGCTCGAACACCGTCAGCCCGAGGCGGAGACTCCGGCCCGCTCGCACCTCGCGCGCGCCGAGGCGTTGGACTCGCGCTCCGGCGAGCGCTACGCCACCCATGCGTGGCTCCTGCTCGCCGATGGCAAGGCCGCGGCGGCGGACAAGTACCTGATGGATCTCCAGCGCCAGGGCGCCAAGAGCCCCAAGCTGTCCCTCGTCGAGGCCCGGCTCCTGCTGTCGCGCGGGAGGCTGTCCGAGGCGCGGCAGGCCTTCTCCCGGGCGCGCGAGGCGGCCTGGCGCGAGCCCCGCTACGCGGCGGCCCATGGCGAGGCCCTGCTCGACGAGGGGCTGTACGCCCAGGCCACCGAGGCCCTCAAGAAGGCCACCACCGCCAACCCCGAGCACCTGCGCGCGCGCCTGACCCTGGCGCTCGCCCAGCTGTACCTGGACACGGGGCGGGACGAGGCCCAGGCGACGGTGGAGGACGCGCTGCGGCACCCGGAAGCCCTCACCCCGCCGCTGGCGGCGCGAGCCCACGCCGTGCGGGCCGCGCTGGCGCTGGCGGAGGGCAAGACGGACGAGGTCCTGACGGCCTCCGACGCGGCGCTCGCGGCGTCCCCGGACGAATTCCATGCCCTCTTCCTGCGCGCCCAGGCCCTGGCGCGAAACAAGAATCCCGGCGCCCGCGCCGCCTTCGAGGCCACGGTGGCGAGGCGGCGCACGGCGCCCCTGCCCTACCTGGACGGCGCGCGGGTGCTCCAGGAAACGGGTGACAGCGAGGGCGCGCTGTCGCTCCTGGATGCCTACGAAACCACCTTCCGCGATGTCCGCGTCACCACCGCGCCGGGCAAGACATCGAGCGCCCTGGAGCGGGATGATCGCTACTGGCTCACGCGGGGACAGGTGCTGGAGGCCATCGCCCACGGAGAGGAGGCCCTGGTGGCGTATGACCGGGCCCTGGCCGCCAAGGGCGTGAACCGGGCCCGTGCGCAATACGCGAAGGCGGCGCTGCTGCTCGCCCGGGGGGACTCCACCACCGCCCGGCCCCTGCTCGCGGAATTGGCACCGGACGACGGCATGGGGACGATGCCCGAGGCGTACGAGGCCCTGGGCCGACTGCTCTTCGCCCAGGGGGAGTTCTCCCAGGGCTGTCAGCGGCACTACCTCGGGCTGAGCCGCGCCCGGCAGCAGGGCGCGCCCCTGGAGGCGCTGCGGCGCCAGGCGCTGGACGTGGAGCAGCGGCTGACGGACGCCCATCAGCCCGCCATGGCCAAGGCCTGGAAGAGCGAGACGGAGACGCTGCTGCGCTAAGGGGCGGGCGTCAGAACAGCTCGCTGGGACTCATGCTCCGGTGCCGGGCCTGGACCGCTCGCCACTCCCCGTCGTCCTCCTTCTGGAAGGAGCCCTCGATGAGGTAGGCGCTGAGCACGCTGTCACGCGCGAGGGTCTCCAGCGTGTCCGCCTGCGAGCGGCCGAAGATGATCTTCACCTGCACGTCACCGCGTGACGGGTTCACCTCCGTCACCTGGAGATCCTTCACGAAGACGCGCACCCAGTTGCCGCGCAGCACCTGACCGAGCAGCACGCTCTTGAGCTGCTGCTTGTTCCAGCCCTCGCCGGACTCGAAGGAGTCGGACACGCCGTCCATCAGCGCGGCCATGTCCTTGCGCTCGGCGGCGTCGGTCATCTGGACGATCTTCTGGGTGATGGCTTCCTTCACTCCCGGCTCCTCACGGGGCCAGAACGCCAGCACCGCGCCCGCGGCCACGAGCGCCAGCACCACGCCCACCACCTGCCCTCGCGACAAGGTCATGGCGCGGCCTGACCGTCCGTCTCCAGCAGCTCGTCCGCGTCGAGGATCTCCGCGGGACGCAGCGCCTCGCCGATCTGCTTGAGCCGGCGGTCGGACAGCTGCTCCAGGTACTTCTGGATGTGCGGGTACGCCTTCACCAGCTCGTGGAAGGCCGTGCGCGCGAGGAAGGCCGTGGCCGTCTTGCGCGAGGACACCACCGTGGCCGTGGCGCGCAGGCCCGTGAGCAGGGAGATCTCCCCGGCCACCTCGCCCTCGCGCAGCACGCCCAGGCGCACGGCGCCTCCGGCGGGGTCCTCCTTCTGCACCACCAGCTCACCGGCCAGCACGAGGAACAGGCCCGGGGAGTGCTCACCCTCCACCAGCACCTGCTCGCCGGGCTGCAGGGCCCGGAAGGAGAAGCGCTGGAAGAGCGCGGAGCGCTCGGACTCGGGCATGGGCTGGAACAGGGGCGAGGTGGCGGTGAGGTTGCGCTCCATGCGCTTGTGCGCGAACTGGGCGAGCACCTGCGGCACCGAGGGGAAATTCTTGGCCACGGCGTTGAGGTGCTCGCGCCGCAGCTCGAACACCTCCATCTCCACCACCGCCGTCACCGTGGCGGTGGGAGGCGCGCCCGTGAGCAGCGACAGCTCGCCGAAGATGGAGCCGCCTCCGAGGAAGCCCAGCGTGCGCTCCTCGCCCCCCACCTTGCGCGTCACCTCGGCCTTGCCCGCGACGATGACGTCCAGCCGATCCGAGCTGTCGCCCTCCGCGCTCACCACCTCCTCGGACTTGAAGGAGCGGTAGCCCATGCGGATGACGAGGTCGATGAAGGCGTCCAGCTCCAGCTCGGCGAAGAGCGGCAGGGGCGGCCGATCATCCGGGTTGGCGGAGCCGCCCGGGTCCGGCGCGGCGAGCACCTCGATGGCGCGGTCGCTCAGCTCCTCGCCCGACATGCCCATCAGGTCCGTCTCCACCTTGCCGTCGTAGAGCGTCTCGGGGGGCAGCGGCGGCGGCACCGAGGCACGTCCCGCGGCGCTGCGCGAGGCGCGCGCGTGCAGCCGCACCAGCGTGTCGCGCAACCGCCGCTCCTGCGGGGCCAGCTCCAGGCCCAGCTTGCAGGCCGCCATCGCGGACAGCAGGTAGTCGCGCCGCAGCAGCCCCTCCGCGCAGGCGTGGTAGACGGTGACGGCGCGCTCGCGCTCGCCCAGCTCCGACAGACACCGGGCCGCCAGCATCCGGGCGCGGTGATCCGCGGGGACCCGGCGCACCGCCTCGGCGAACACCGCCAGGGCACGCTCGAATTGACGGTCCTCCAGCAGATCCAGCCCCAGCTCCCGCAGCGATGACTCGTTCATCCCACTCCTCCTGGAATCCGAGCCACCACCCTACTCCACCCGGCTAGGGAGAGACCTCCTGAAGTTGCGCGTCCGCCCGGCTCTTCACCTCGGAGCCCTCCGCGGCGAGCCGGGAGACCATCCGGAACGTCTCCAGGGAGCGCTCGGGATCCCGATCGCGCTGCATGTAGGCCTGCCGGTACACCGTCTCCAAGCGCGCCTGGATGGCGTCCAGGCCATCCAGGGCGGCGGTGTCACCCGGGTCCAGGCGCAGGGCCTCCTTGAAGAAGCCCGTGGCCCCCACCAGATCGTTGCGCGCCAGGGCGCCCTTGCCCGCCACCACGGACGTCTTCGCGAGCTGGCCGTTGATGGAGTCCCCGAGCGGGCTCTTGAAGCCGATGCGCTGGTACAGCTCCGCCGCCGAGCGCAGCGGGCGCGCCGCGGCCTCCAGCGAGTTCGCCTGCATCTTGCGCTGGGCGTCCTGGTAGTAGCGCGCGAACTCGGGGATGAGCTTCTTGAGCAGACGGGCCCGGTCGCGGATCTCCTTGTCATCCGAGTTGCCGTCGATGACCCGGTCACACTCGAGCGCCGCGCGCGAGTAGTCACCCGCGTCGAAGCGCGTCTGCACGGGGAGGAAGGCGGCGAGGATGAAGGCCGCGCGCTCCTCCTGGGCCCGGCGAGCCGCGGCGGCGCGCCGGTTGCGCTCCTGGGCGGCCGAGTCCGTGGCCTCCTGGGCGAGCTCCGCCTCCAGCTCCGCCACCTTGCCCAGGTACGTCACCTGCTGATCCACGGGCAACAGGGCGATGAGCGCCCGCGCGGCCTTGGGATCCCGCGCCGCCAGGGCGTCCTCCACCTGCTTCACCTGGGCGGCGAGTCGCGCCTCGGCCAGCTCGGCCTCGAGCTTCGTGCGCGTCTCCTCGGTGCTCTGCGCGGTGCCATGGGGCGTGGCGTCCAGCAGGGTGCCCGCCTCGTCGAGCTGGCCCTCGGCCAGGAGCGTGCGCACCCGGGTGAACGCCTCCACGATGGACAGCTCCGTGCGCGCCGCCTGCAGGAAGCCATCCGTGCTCACGCCCGGAAAGAGCGAGTCCGCCTCGGTGGCCAGGTTCACCGCCTCGGCGTAGTCACCGCGCCGGAAGGCGTTGCGCGCCTCCTGCAGCATGCGCGTGGCCTTTTCCTTCTTGAGGCTGACGGGCGGTGGCGGCGGGGGGCCCCGCTTCACGAAGAGCACACCTCCGCCAATCAGGGCGAGCACCAACACGAGCACGCCCGCCACCGCCAGGCGCAGGGGATCGTTCTTGCGCGCCTCGCGGCGGGGAATGTCCCGGAGGGCGCGCACCTGCGTCTGCCCGTCACCGCTCGGGACCGGGGTGCCCATCTTCACCGTGGAAGGATCCTGCGCGGCGGCGGCCTCGGCGGCGGCGGCCTTGGCGGCGGCTTCCTCCTCCGCCTTGCGCGCGGCCTCGGCGGCCTCCTGCGCCTCGCGCTCCGCCCGCTCGTCCTCCTCCTTCTGCTTGCGCTCGGCTTCCTCCACCGCGAGCCGCTTGCGCTTGAGGCGCTCCAGCTCATCGATGAAGCGCAGCTTCGTGCGGCCAATGTGGATGACATCGTCGTGGTTGAGGAGCACGTCCTCCACGCGCGTGTCGTTCACCCGGGTGCCGTTGCCGCTGACGAGGTCGCGCAGCATCACCCCGCTCGAGCCGCCGTACACCAGCTCCACGTGGCGGCGCGAGACGGACTGGTCCGAGAGCGTGAAATCGCAGTCCTGGCCGCGGCCGATGACCATGCGCACGCTCCGGAAGCGCTTGCGCCGGCCCTGATCCGGTCCCTCGATGATCTCCAGAGTCAGGGGAGGCCCGGCCCGCGTGGATTCCGAATTGTCGTCGTCCTGGGCCAGCTCCGACTCGTCGAACTCCTCGTCGCCCGCCTCCCCGCTGTCCTCATAACCCCGCGCTTGCTCATGCGAATCGCCAGACGGCGTGCGCAGCTGGGAGCGGATGCGGGTGTTGTCCTGCGACTCGTGTCCCTGGGAATCAGACGAGGATCTACGGGAAGGAGGGCGGCTGGGGGGAGGCATGCGGTCGCGCATCTTACGATGGCTGCCCCGCCTTGGGTGCAACCCCACCGAATCCCGGGGCGCCCGCATGACGCGGGATGTCATTTCAACCAGTCCACACCTGGGGCCCCACCCCCTCTTGCCAGAACAACAAGGGGATGACTCCCAGCGCACGATGCGAAAGCATGAGGCGCTTGGACCCGGTTTTCCCGACCCCGATCGAGCACCCCTATGACCGCACCGTCCCCGTCGACCCTGGACTTCCAGGTCCTCTTCGAGGCGGTGCCCGCATCCTACCTCGTCCTCACCCCCCGCTTCGACATCGTCGCCGTCAGCGACGCCTACCTCCGGGACACGAGAACCCGGCGGCAGGAGATCCTCGGACGGGGCGTCTTCGAGGTGTTTCCGCACAACCCGGACGACCCGGACGCCACCGGTCCGCGCAACCTGCGCGCCTCGCTCGAGCGCGTGCTCCAGACGCGGGCCCCGGACACCATGGGCGTGCTCAAGTACGACATTCCGCGTCCAGCGGCCGAGGGCGGAGGCTTCGAGGAGCGCTACTGGTCCCCCGTCAACACGCCCGTGCTCGATGACTCGGGAGAAGTCCTCTACCTGCTGCACCGCGCCGAGGACGTGACGGAGTTCGTCCTGCTCCAGCGCCAGGGAGTGGAACAACTCCAGCGCAACGAGCGGCTCCAGGCGCGCACGGAGGAGATGGAGCTGGAGAACTATCAGCGCGCGCGCCAGCTCCAGGACGCCAACCGCCAACTGCTCCAGGCCAACGAGAAGCTCGGACGGCTCAACCAGCGCCAGTCCGAGTTCTTCGCCAACGTCAGCCACGAGCTGCGCACGCCCCTGGCCCTGGTGCTCGGACCGGTGGAGGATCTGCTCGCGGGCCGGGCGGGCGCCCTGAGCGAGCCGGTGCGTGACGAACTGGAACGGCTCTCGCGCCACGCCGCGCGCCTGCCCCGGCTCGTCAACGCCCTGGTCGACTTCTCCCGTCTGGAGTCCGGACATGACGAGGCGGACTTCGAGCCCCTGGACCTCGCCGCCGCCACCGAGGAGCTGGCCCAGGGCTTCCGCCCGGTGGTGGAGCGCGCCGGGCTGACGCTGACGGTGGACTGCCCGCCCCTGAGCCAGCCGGTCCACGTGGACCGGCGGATGTGGGAGAAGATCGTCCTCAACCTCGTCTCCAACGCCTACAAATTCACCTTCGAGGGAGGGCTCACCGTGCGGCTGCGCGAGCGGGGCGGCCGCGCGGTGCTGGACGTCATGGACACGGGCACGGGCATTCCCCCCTCGGACGTGCCCCACCTCTTCGAGCGCTTCCACCGCGTGCGGGGCGCCCGGACGCGCAGCCAGGAGGGCATGGGCATCGGGCTCGCGCTCGTGCAGGAGCTGACGCGGCTGCATGGCGGCGGCGCCCGGGTGGCCAGCGTCGAGGGACAGGGCAGCACCTTCACGGTGGACCTCCCCCTGGGCACGGCCCACCTGCCACGGGAACGCCTCACGCCGGCCCCTTCGTGGCCGCGTCCCTTTCTCACGACCGAATCCCAGATGGAGGAGGCCTGGCGCTGGCGGGTCGACGTGCCCCCACTCCCGGCTCCGGAGGCACGCCCCGCCCCCACGCCCGCTCCCATGCCCCGGCAGCCCCGGCCCCGCGCGAGCCTGCTGCTCGCCGACGACAACGAGGACATGCGCGACTACGTGCGCCGGGTGCTCGCCTCGGAGTTCGAGGTGGTGGACGTGGAGGACGGACAGGCCGCGCTGGAGTCGGCGCTCGCCCACCCGCCCGACCTGGTGCTCACCGATGTGATGATGCCGCGCCTGGATGGCGTCGGGCTGCTGCGGGCACTCCGGGCCGCGCCCCAGACCCAGCACCTGCCCATCCTCCTGTTGTCCGCGCGCGCGAGTGAGCAGTCGATGCTCGAGGCCCTGGAGTCGGGGGCGGATGACTACCTCGTCAAACCCTTCTCCGCCCAGGAACTGCTCGCCCGGGTGCGCTCGAACCTGGAGCTGGTGCGCATGCGCCGCGAGGTGACGCGCGAGCGCGCCCACACGGAGAGCCTCGCCGAGGCGATCCAGGCCCGCGATGACTTCCTGTCCGTGGCCTCCCACGAGCTGCGCACCCCCCTGGCCACCTTCCAGCTGCACCTGGACATCGCCGAGCGCGGCCTGCGCGAGGCCCAGCAGCACCAGGCCGTCGAGCGGCTCGTCCGGGCACGGCGCTTCGTGCGCCGGCTGGCCTCGCTCGTGGATCTGATGCTCGACGTGTCTCAAATCACCAGCGGCCAGCTCACCCTGGTGCGCTCGCGCGTGGACCTCTCCGAACTGCTCGGAGAGGTGACGCCGCTCGCCGAGGAGGAGGCGCGGCGGGCGGGCACGGCGCTCGAGGTGCACGTGGAGGGCGCGGCCCAGGGCGATTTCGATGTCCCCCGGCTCTCGCAGGTGTTCCACAACCTCCTGTCCAACGCCCTCAAGTTCGGCGCCGGGCGCCCCGTCCAGGTGCGGCTGAGGCCCGACGGGCAGCTCGTCCACCTGGACTTCGTGGACCATGGCCTGGGCATCCGCGCCGAGGACAAGGCCCGCATCTTCGAGCGCTTCGAGCGGGCGGTGTCCGCCCGCAACTACGGCGGCCTGGGCCTGGGCCTGTGGGTGGCGCGCGAGGTGGTGGAGGCCCACGCGGGCCGCATCGAGGTCGCCGACACGCCGGGCGGCGGCACGACCTTCCACATCACCCTTCCCCTGGCTCCGTCCCCGTCCGTCGAAAGGTAGCCGTCCCATGGCCGCGAAGACGCCGCGCAAGAAGACCGCCAGCCCCGCCACGCCCCGCAAGCCCCGGCGCAAGAAGGCCGAGCCCGCCTCCCGGGGCCTGACCCCCGCCGAGGTGGCGAGCGAGGCCCACGCGCCCGCGCCGGAGCTCATCCAGGGCATCCTCGAGGACGGCGGCCAGGTGCTCGGCCAGTACCGCGACCCCCTGGGCGGACACACCGTGGTGTTCGCCGCCCTGCCCATCGACAAGGTGGAGCCCACCCCCTACCAGCGCGACGTGTCCGAGCCCCACGTCAAGCGGCTGGCCACGGCCATGGAGCGCCTGGACCGGTTCCTGGACCCCATCATCGCCATCCGCAAGGAGGGCCGGTACTGGACGCCCAACGGCAACCACCGGCTCCAGGCCTCCAAGCTCCTGGGGGGCAAGGCCATCATGGCCCTGGTGCTGCCCGAGGAGGACGTGGCCTATCAGATCCTCGCCCTCAACACGGAGAAGGCGCACAACCTCAAGGAGCGCTCGCTCGAGGTCGTCCGCATGCTGCGCGGCCTCACCGGCGCGCGCGCCGGCCGCGAGGCGGAGTTCGCCCACCTCTTCGAGGAGCCCGCCTTCCTCACGCTCGGGGCCGCGTACGAGAAGCGGCCGCGCTTCTCCGGGGGCGCCTACCACCCCTTCATCAAGCGCGCCGAGACCTTCCTCCCCCTGCCCCTCGCCGAGGCCCTCCAGGTGCGCGAGGCCCGCGCGGACCGGCTCCTGGAGCTGGATGACGCCGTGGCCCACGTCGTGGACGCCCTCAAGCAGCGCGGCCTGCAGAGCCCCTACCTCAAGAATTTCGTCGTGGCGCGCATCAACTTCCTGAGATTCAAGAAGGAAGGCCCCGTCGAGTTCGACCCCACGGTGACGAAGATGATTTCCAGCGCCCGCAAGTTCAACCTGGACAAGGTCAACCGCGAGGACCTGGGCCGGATGAGCGGCCCCCTCCTCGGGTCCGAGGACTCGGAATAGGGATTGCAGGTCCGCGCCCGCCATGACGACACCCACCCCCACCGTCCTGGTCGTCGATGACGATCAAGCCAACCTGGACTCCGTCGCGCGCATCTTCCAGCGCGAGGGGCTGGAGACGCTCACCGCCCACAACGGCACCGAGGCCCTGGAGCGGCTGCGCCGGCCCGAGGTGAGCGTCATGGTGACGGATCTGATGATGCCCGGCATGGACGGGCAGGAGCTGCTCAAGGCCTCGCGCACCATCCGCCCGGACGTGGAGGTGGTGCTGATGACGGCCTACGGCACGGTGGAGACGGCCGTGGCGGCCATGAAGGACGGCGCCTACGACTTCATCACCAAGCCCCTCAAGCGCCACGCCCTGGTGAAGGCCGTGCAGAAGGCGCTGGAGAAGCACGATCTGGCGGCGGAGAACCGCGTCCTCAAGGCGAAGCTCGCGGAGATGGGCGGCCCGGGCGGTCGCGCCATGGTGGGCCAGTCCCCCGCCTTCCGGGCGATGATGGACACCCTGCGCCAGGCGGCTCCGTCCACCGCCACCGTGCTGCTGCTGGGCGAGTCCGGCACGGGCAAGGAGCTGGCCGCGCGCGCCCTGCACGAGCAGTCCCACCGGGCCAAGGGCGCCTTCGTCGCCATCAACTGCGGCGCCCTGCCCGAGAGCATCCTCGAGGCGGAGCTCTTCGGCGTGGAGCGCGGCGCCTTCACCGGCGCGGTGTCCCGCCGCGAGGGCCGCTTCGAGCGCGCCCACGGCGGCACCCTCTTCCTCGACGAGGTGGGGGAGATGCCCCTGAGCGCCCAGGTGAAGCTCCTGCGCGTGCTCCAGGAGGGGGAGCTCGAGCGTCTGGGCGGCACGCAGACCGTCAAGGTGGACGTGCGCGTCGTGGCCGCCACCAACAAGGACCTGGTGCGCGAGGTGGCCGAGGGACGCTTCCGCGAGGACCTCTACTACCGCCTGCACGTGGTGGAGGTGCGCGTGCCCGCGCTCGCCTCGCGCCGCGAGGACATCCCCCTGCTGGCCGACGCCTTCCTGCGCCGCTTCGCCTCCAAGAACGCCAAGGCCCTGCGCGGCTTCTCCCCGGAGGCCCTCTCCGCCCTGGAGAACTACGCCTGGCCCGGCAACGTGCGCGAGCTGGAGCACGCCGTGGAGCGCGCCGTGGTGCTCGCCCGGAGCGACGTGCTGGAGGTGGGAGACCTGCCGGAGACCGTCCGCAAGGGGCCCGTCGGCTCCGCCGGACAACTCGTCATCCCCATCGGCACCCCCATGGAGGAGGTCGAGCGCCGGGTGATCCACGAGACCCTGCGCCACACCAAGGGCGACAAGACGCTCGCCGCCCGCCTGCTGGGCATCGCCGCGCGCACCATCTACCGCAAGCTCGAGCGCGAGGCCTCCGAGACGCCCGGCTCGGAAGGCCCCCCGCCCTCCCCCACGGAGTGACAGCGCGTCAGGCGCGCGGCCAGTGCGTTGACATTTTGTCGCGCGCCGCCGCGCCGTGGACTGCTGCTCCCGGCGGTCTGGCTTATTCCGGAATGATTTCAAGGACTTGGCTGTAAGGCTGGGGTTGCCTGTTCCCCTTCGCGGATGGCACTTCACTTGCTCAATCCCGGGCAGGCCTTTCCTGGACGTGTGATGGAACTCTTCTTCCGCAAATACTTCTGGACCGTGAACCTGGTGTTCATCCTGCTCGTGGCCTTCCTGGCGGCGCGCACGGTGAACCTGTTCGTCGAGGCCGCGATGACGCCCCTGCCCTCGGGCGAGGTGGCGGCCCGGCAGAAGGCCCAGCCCACCGAGACGCTGGCCTCGCTGGACCTCAAGCGCCTGTCGGACGTCACCGGCATCAAGGTGCCCGAGCCGGATCCCGTGGTGGCCGAGCCCACCACCCCCGACGTGGACCCCAACGCCGCCCCCGTCAAGAGCAGCCTGCGCGTGAAGCTGCTCGGCACGCTGGTGGCCAGCGACAAGCTGTGGAGCGTGGCCTCCATCCAGGACATGAACAACCAGCGCTCCACCACGTACATGGTGGGGGACCGGGTCCAGGGCGCCGAGGTGATCGACATCGAGCGCCTGCGCGTCATCATCATCAACAACGGCCGCAAGGAGTTCATCGACGGCCAGCCCGGAGACGGCGCCGCCGTGGCCAGCTACACGCCGCCGCCCCTGCCCAGTGGTCCGCCCGTGCAGGCGCCCAACGTCAACGGCAGCGGCATCCGCGCCGTGGGCGAGAACGACTACGAGGTGCCGCGCTCGGAGATCGATCGCACGCTGGCCAACCTCAACGACGTGGCCATGCAGGCGCGCATCGTGCCGGCCTTCAAGGACGGCCAGGCCCAGGGCTTCAAGCTCTTCTCCATCCGCCCCGACTCCATCTACTCGAAGATCGGCGTGCAGAACGGCGACGTCATCAAGCGCATCAACGGCTTCGACCTCAACAGCCCGGAGAAGGCGCTCGAGGTCTACACCAAGTTGAAGGAAGCCTCGCGGATCGAGATCGACTTGGAGCGCAACGGCTCGCCCGTCCACAAGAACTACACCATTCGTTAACCCCGCCGTACCCCACCCTTCCATGAAGACGCTTCCGTCCAGCTTGCTCCTGCTGTGTCTCCTGGCCATGGCGCCGCCCGCGCTCGCCCAGCGCCGCAACCTCGGTGGCCAGACGCCCGAGGCCGCGCCCACCGACCGGCAGATCGCCCCGCAGGGGGGCTCCACCAATCCCGAGTCCGGGAGTACCGGGGTCCGGCCCACGCCTTCGTGCGAGGAGGTGCGCCGCCGCGCCCGCTACAACATCTACTTCGACAAGGTGGACATCGAGAAGCTGGTGCAGACGGTGTCGGACGCGACCTGCCGCACCTTCATCCTGCCGGAGAACGTGCGCGGGAAGATCTCCATCCTCGGCCCGGAGAACGGGCGCGTGGAGGTGGACGCGGATCAGTTCTACGCCGCCTTCCTCGCGGCGCTCGACGCCAACGGACTGTCCGTCTACCAGCACGGCCGCTTCCTCAAGATCGTGGACAAGCGCGCCGCCAAGCAGAACCCCATCCCCACGCTCCTGGACGATGAGGCCGGCTACACGACCAACGAGCAGATGATCACCAAGCTGTTCCGCATCAAGAACGTGGAGGTGGAACCTCTGCGCGGCGTGCTGCAGCAGCTCGTGTCCAAGGACGGCGACACCATCCCGTACCCGCCGGACATCATCATCATCAACGACGTGGGCTCCAACGTGCGCCGCCTGGAGCGCATCATCGACCAGTTGGACACGCGCTCGGCCAGTGACGAGGTGCGCATCATCCAGGTGCAGTACGCGACGGCGCAGGACATCGCCGCCACGGTGCAGAAGCTCTTCGAGCAGAAGGGCGGCGCGCCGGGCGGACAGGTCAGCCGTGGCCCCCGCGGCACCCCGGCGGTGATGACGCCCCCGGGCGGCTCCATGGGCGAGACCATGCCCACGGTGGGCCCCACGGGCTCGGAGGGCGCGGGCGGACCGGTGACGTTTTCCCAGATGATCCCCGACGAGCGCACCAACAAGCTCATCGTGGTGGCCAGCCCCGCCGCCTTCGAGCGCATCCAGAGCCTCGTGCGCGAGCTGGACATCCCCACCGCGGGCACGGAGAAGATCAACGTCTACCCGCTGGAGAACGCCAACTCGGAGGAGCTCGCGAGCACCCTGCAGACGCTCTCCCAGGGCAACACCTCCACCCCTGGCCGGCGCCCCGTCCCCGTCCCCACCGCGCCGGGCGTGCCCCGCCCCGCGGGCGCCACGGGCGCCGCCGAGCTCTTCTCCGGCGAGGTGAAGATCTCCGCGGACAAGGGCACCAACTCGCTCGTCATCATCGCGAGCCAGAGCGACTACCGCAGCCTCGTGAAGGTCATCCGCCAGCTGGACAAGCCGCGGCGCCAGGTGTTCGTCGAGGCGGTCATCATGGAAGTCAACCTGGACCGCAACAACGACTTCGGGTTGAACCTGCACAGCGGCTACTCGCTGGCCACGCCGCTGGGCACGGGCTCGGGCCTGCTCGGCACGAAGTACACCTCCTCGGGCCTGCCTCCGTCCTTCTCGCTGGCCAACCTGGCCAGCTTCGGCGGCTTCCTCGCCGGTCTCCAGGGCCCCGTCATCCCGGAGCTCAAGGCGCTGGGCATCGACATCCCCTCCTTCGGCCTCGTGCTGCACGCCTTCCAGCAGAGCTCGGACGTGAACGTGCTCTCCACGCCCCACCTGCTCACCAGCGACAACGAGGAGGCGGAGATCACCGTCGGCCAGAACGTGCCCTTCCAGTCCGGCTTCAACCCCACGTCGCTGGGCACCGGCTCGGGCCTGGGCACGGGGCTCGGCGGCACCACGGGCGTCGGCTCGCTGCTGGGCTCCCTCGGCGGCCTGGGCAGCCTCTACGCCCCCATCACCCGCCAGAACGTGGAGCTCAAGCTCACCATCAAGCCGCAGATCAACGAGAGCGACTTCATCCGCATGGCCATCACCGAGCAGACGGAGGAGATCGCCTCCACGGACCCCGTGCTCGGCCCCACCACCTCCAAGCGCAGCGCCAAGACGACGGTGGTCGCCAAGGATCAGGAGACGGTGGTCATCGGCGGCATCATGCAGGAGCGCACCATCGAGTCCGTGTCCAAGGTCCCGGTGCTGGGAGACATCCCGCTGCTCGGCCACCTGTTCCGCTCGAACAACCAGCGCAAGGCGAAGACGAACCTGCTCTTGTTCCTCACGCCCTACATCATCCGGGAGCAGTCGGACTTCCGGCGCATCTTCCAGCGCAAGATGGCCGAGCGGCAGCAGTTCGTGGAGCAGTTCTACGGCCAGGTGGCCGGCTACGACGTGCCCGTGGACTTCAGCCGCAAGAGCGGGCCCCTGGGCCGCATGCGGCGGGTGCTCACCACCGAGGAGCAGAAGATCGAGAATGGCGGCCCCGGACAGGCCGGTGAGCGCATCCTGCGGCCGTCCGGTGGCTCGAGCGCCCCCTCGCCCGGGTCCCCCGCCAGGGAAGTCTCGCCGGGCCCGGAGGGTTCCATGACTCCAGCCCCAACGGAGGAGCCCGCGGTGGTGCCGCCTCCGTACACCCCGCCTCCTCCGGAGAATCCGGAGGAGCTTCGCATCCAGCCGGGTACCGGAGACCAGGGATAGCCCATGAGCCTGCTCGCAGACGCCCCCCCCGCCTCGCCCATCGCGGACGCCACCCAGGTGGTCTCCCACGGCCCCGCCTTCCTGTGTGGACGGCCGCTGGGGGAGATCCTCCGCCACACGAGTGGCCTCTCGGAGGACAAGCTCCAGGAGGCGCTGCAGCACCAGGCCGAGAAGGGCGGCCGGCTCGGGGAGATCCTCGTGGCCCAGAAGATCCTCACCGAGGAGGACGTGGCCAAGGCGCTCGGCCTCCAGCTGGATCTGCCCTACCTCGCGCGCATCTTCGTGGAGGAGGTCAACCCGGAAGTCATCAAGCGGGTGCCCATCAACTTCGCCAAGACGGTGCGCATCCTCCCCCTGTTCGAGGAGGAGGAGGCCGTGGTGATCGCGGTGGCGGATCCCCTGGACACCACCGTGTTGGATCACGTGCGGATGCTGCTGGGCAAGGACGTCCACCCGCGCATCGCCCTGGGCTCCACCATCACGGACGCCATCAACAGCGTCTACGACCGCGCCACGAACGAGGCCGAGCAGCTGGTGGACCAGTTGCACGCGGAGAACCTGGACTCCATCGCCCAGGAGATCGACGAGGCCAAGGACATCCTCGACGACGAGGGCGACGAGGCCCCCATCATCCGGCTCGTCAACTCGGTGCTCTTCCGCGCCGCCAAGGAGCGCGCGAGCGATATCCACATCGAGCCCATGGAGCGCGAGCTCATGGTGCGCTTCCGGGTGGACGGCGTGCTGCAGGAGATCATCAAGCCGCCCAAGCGCTACCAGAGCGCCATCGTCAGCCGCGTGAAGGTCATGGGGCAGCTGAACATCGCGGAGAAGCGCCTGCCGCAGGACGGCCGCATCCGCATCAAGCTGGCCGGCCGCGACATCGACATCCGTCTGTCCACCATCCCCACCACGTATGGCGAGCGCATCGTCATGCGTCTGCTCGACAAGAACACGACGCTCCTGGACCTGACCGAGCTGGGCATGGCGTCCCAGATGCTCGAGCAGATGGAACACGTCATCCGCCGCCCGCACGGCATCGTCCTGGTGACGGGCCCCACCGGTAGCGGCAAGACGACCACGCTCTACGGCGCGCTCTCGCGCATCAACACCCCAGACCTCAACATCCTCACCGTCGAGGACCCGGTGGAATACCAGCTCAAGGGCATTGGCCAGATGGCCATCAGCCCGAAGATCGGCCTGACGTTCGCCCAGGGGCTGCGCTCCTTCCTGCGTCAGGACCCGGACGTCATCATGGTGGGCGAAATCCGCGACAAGGAGACGGCGGAAATCGCCATCCAGGCGTCGCTCACGGGCCACCTGGTGTTCTCCACGGTCCACACCAATGACGCGGCGAGCGCCATCACCCGTCTGGTGGACATGGGCGTGGAGCCCTTCCTCGTGGCCTCGTCCCTCACGGGCATCCTCGCCCAGCGCCTCGTGCGCCGCGTGTGCCCGGACTGCCGCGTGCAGTACTCGCCCACCGACGAGGAGCTCAAGGAGATTGGCCTCAACCGGGTGACGCTGCGCGAGCGCCACGGCGTGGACAAGATCTACAAGGCAGCCGGCTGCCCCTCGTGCAGCCAGAACGGCTACCGCGGCCGTACGGGCATCTACGAGCTCCTGCTCGTGGACGACACCGTGCGCCAGCTCGCCCTCAAGAACGTGGACTCCTCCACCATCAAGAAGGCCGCTGTCGGCAACGGCATGCGCACGCTCCTGGATGACGGCGCCCGGAAGATCGCCATGGGCGAGACGACGATCGCCGAGGTGCTGAGCATCACCCAGGAAGACCTCTAAGGATCCCCCTCCATGCCAGTCTTCGAGTACAAGGCCCTGGATTCGGCCGGAAAAACCATCCGCGGGATGTTGGAGGCGGACTCCCCGAAAACCTTGCGCTCGCAGCTGCGCAAGGACAACAAGTTCCTCACCGAGGTCATCGGTCAGGCGGAGGGCGGCCGCGGCACGCCCAAGGGCGCCACCTCCGCCTCCGCCAGCCGCGACGTGAACTTCGGCAAGATGGCGCGCGGCCGCATCACCACGGACGACATCGCCATCACCACGCGCCAGCTCGCCACGCTGCTGGGCGCGGGCGTGACGCTGGTGGAAGCGCTCACCGCGCTCGTGGATCAGGTGGAGAAGGAGCGCCTGAAGATCATCCTGTCGGATGTGAAGGGCCGCGTGAACGAGGGCTCGTCCCTCGCCGACGCGCTCGCCATCCACCAAAAAGTCTTTGGCTCGCTCTACGTCAACATGATCCGCGCGGGCGAGCACTCGGGCGCGCTCGACACGGTGCTCCTGCGGCTGGCCGACTTCACCGAGAGCCAGTCCAAGCTGCAGCAGAAGATCATCGGCACCATGACCTACCCGGCCATCATGGTGCTGGTGGGCGTGGGCATCCTCACCCTGCTGATGGTGGTGGTCATCCCGAAGGTGACGAAGATCTTCACCACCATGAAGGCCACCCTGCCCTGGACCACGCGCCTGCTCATCTGGGCGAGCACCTTCCTGCAGGACTGGTGGTTCATCATCTTCCCGGTACTCGCGGGCATCATCTTCGCCCTGACGTCGTACTTTCGCAGCCCCAAGGGCAAGCCCGTGTGGGACCGCTTCGCGCTCAAGGCCCCCATCTTCGGCGGCCTGTTGCGCATGCTCGCCATCTCCCGCTTCGCCCGCACGCTCGCCACCCTGCTCAAGAGCGGCGTGCCCCTCTTGACGGCCATGGACATCACCAAGGCGGTGGTGACCAACTCCATCCTGTCGGACGTGGTGGAGAAGGCCCGGGACGCCATCCGCGAGGGCGAGAGCATCGCCACGCCCATCAAGCGCTCGGGCGAGTTCCCGCCGCTCGTCTACCACATGATCTCGATTGGCGAGCGCTCCGGCCAGCTCGAGGACATGCTCATGTCCGTGGCGGACAGCTACGAGAACCAGGTGAACGTGCGCATCGGCGCCCTCACCTCCATGCTCGAGCCGCTGCTGACCGTGGTGATGGGCGTGATGATTGCATTCGTGGCCTTCTCGGTCCTGATGCCGATCCTGCAGGTGAACTCGGCCATCCGGTAACACGAAGGAGTTCGCGCGATGAATGACACGCTCGACCGGTGGATCCAGCGCGTCACCCTCGCGGCGCTGCTCGCCCTGACGGCGGCGCTGCTCACGGTGGGGGTGCTCCTGTACGCCCCCCGGACGCCGCCGCCCCAGGACATTTTGACAGGAACCCACCGCTAACGGCCCGCTGACGTGCCGAAAAGTCACGAGAGGATGCACATGAGCGACAAGAAGACGCAGCAGCAGAAGCTCCGCCGCCGCCGCCGCGGCATGACCCTCATCGAGATCATGGTGGTCATCACCATCCTCGGCCTCATCATGGCCGCGGTGGGTGTGTCCGTGATTCCCAAGCTGGAAGAGGCCAAGCAGGACACGGCCCGCATGGACATCAAGACCATCCAGAACGCGATGAAGCTCTACTACACCAAGAAGGGCAAGTACCCGGACACGGGCACGGGCCTCAAGGCGCTGGTGGACACGAACAACCTGGAAAAGATCCCCGTCGACCCGTGGGGCAACGAGTACATCTACATGAACGAGGGCGGCAAGCCCGTCATCTCGTCCTACGGCGCGGACGGCACCCAGGGCGGCGAGGGCCCCGACGCGGACATCTCCTCGCGCGACGCCACGGCCCAGAAGTAGCAAGCAAGACAACCCCGAGGAACACGACCCATGACGCCCGAACACGCCGCCCCCACCCAGCCGCGCACCGAGCCAGAGGTACGCCCGACGCGCAAGGGGCGGTTCATCGTGGCGGGCGTCATCCTCGCGGCCACCGCGGGAGCCTTCGGCATCGCCCGGCTCACCTTCGACAAGACGCTCTCTCCGCTGCAGCGCCAGGCGCGCGCGGAGATCCGCGGCCTGGAGGGCTACTTCAAGTCCTTCCACCGCATCACCGGGCGCTTTCCCTCGCAGGCGGAGAACTTCTATCCGCTCCTGCAGGTGGGGCTCATCAAGGAGATCCCCATGGATCCCTGGGGGCGGCCCTACCAGTACCGCATGAGCGAGCGGGGCAACGGCTACATCATGACCTACGGCGCGGATGGCGTGCGCGGGGGAAAGGGTGACGCCGCGGACCTGGTCAGCGGGGGCGTGTTGAGCAACACCGAGGAGGGACCCGAGGAGCAGGCGAAGGAAGGCACGCCATGACGCGCCGCGAGCGGGGAATGACCCTCATCGAGATGTCCATCGCGCTCGGTATCGCCGCGGTGCTGTTCGCCGCCGTGACCGTGTCCGTGGGCTCCATCACCGGCGCCAAGGCCAAGGCCTCCGCCAGTGAGCTGGCCGGCGCCATCCGCTCGCTGTACGACACCGCCGCGCTCAGCGGCAAGACGTGCCGTCTGGTGTTCGAGCTGGCGGATCCCAAGGCGGACGAGGGCGTCACGCGCTACCACGCCGAGTGCGCCGCCGGAAACGTCACCACCTCGCGCGACCGCGACACGCTGCTGCGCGAGGACGATCGCGCCCTCGACGACGCGCGCAAGGGCAAGACCAAGAGCGACCCGCGCCGCAACTTCACGCGGGGCAGCGACGGCGAGCCCGGCCTGGACGAGCTGATGGCGCAGGAGGAGAGCCGGGTGGACAACGCCGCGCGCTTCTCCGCGTTCACCTCCGAGGAGATCAAACCCCAGCGGTTGCCGTCCGGGGTGGGCATCTCCGTGTGGACGCGCCAGCAGCGCGAGCCCGCCGACAAGGGCGTGGCCTACCTGTACTTCTTCCCCCAGGGCTTCACGGAGAAGGCCCAGGTCTACGTGCGCCAGGGCGAGAACGTCTGGACGCTCGTGCTCTCGCCCCTGACCGGCAAGGTCAACATCGTGGGCGAGGCGCTGGAGGTTCCCCGGTCATGAGACGCACGCGCGGCTTCACGCTGCTCGAGACGGTCGTGGCGCTCGCCATCCTGGCGCTCGCGCTCATGGCCATCTTCGACATCAACTCCGGCGCGGTGGCCAACCACGCCTACGCCAAGAAGCTCACCGTGGCCACGCTCCTGGCCCGCTCGAAGATGACGGACATCGAGCAGAAGCTCTACGACGAGGGCTTCTCCAACGATGACCAGGAGGAGTCGGGCGACTTCTCCGAGGAGGGCTGGGACAACTTCAAGTGGCGCGCGAAGATCGTCGCGCCGCGCACGGACGGCGTGTCGCCCGAGCAGCTCATCGGCGCCATCTTCAACCTGCCCATCGGCACGGGCGGAGACCTGAGCGGCATCGCGTCCATGTTCGGGGGCGGGGGCGGCACGGACGACAAGAGCGGCGGCTCGCAGACGACCACCGCCAACCCCATGGCGGGCGCGGCCATGGGCATGGCCCAGCCCATGTTCACCCAGATGGTGCAGCAGATCACCCAGACCGTGCGCGAGCTGCACCTGACCGTGTACTGGCGGGACGGCACCCAGGTGGAGAGCCTGGACCTGGTCACCCATATGGTGTCGCTGGGCGCGGGCTCGGATCGCAACGGGGGCTTCACGCCCAGCAACGGCACCCAGCCCGACTCGTACAACAACGCGTACGTGAACCCCGCCACGGGCCAGGTCGTCTCCAACCCCACCCGGGGCCCGGATGGCCGGATGGTGGATCCCGCGACCGGACAGCCCGTGGTGCCCCGGCCGGACTTCGACCGCCAGAGGGGGAGGCGCTGATGAACCGCTTCGCGCGCCGGGGCTTCACGCTCCTGGAGATCATGATCGCCGTGGCCATCACCGCGCTGATGGGCGCCATGGTGGGCATGGCCTTCCAGACGGGCTTTCACGCCAAGGAAGTGATCGAGGAGGAGGCGGACCACTACCGCATGCTGCGCGCGGCCATGAACCGCATGGCGCGGGAGATTGGCTCCGCGTACGTGAGCGACCGGTACGATCCCACGCGCTACCGCGACCAGAACGATCGGCCCAGCAACTTCATTGGCGAGTCGGACCAGCTCACCTTCACGACCTTCGCGCACCAGCGCCTGTACACGGACGTCAAGGAGTCCGACCAGGCGGTGGTGGAGTACTCGATCAAGACGTCCACGGAGAAGGGGGCCAACGGCCGCATGGATTTGATGCGCCGGGAGAACCCGAACGTCGATGACCGCATGGACCGGGGCGGGAGCACGGACGTGCTCTTCGAGGGAGCCAAGAAGATCGAGTTCGCCTACTGGGACAGCCAGCGCAAGGAATGGGAGGACGAGTGGGACACGCGCCGCACGGAGAAGAAGTCCATCCTCCCCACGCGGGTGCGCATCACCCTCACCGCCCTGGACGAGAACGGCAAGGAAGTGCGTTACACCACCCAGACTCGAGTGATGCTCAACACGGAGTTGCCCAGGTACTGACGATGAAGAACGCCTCCCCCCGCCGCAAGCAACGGTCCCAGCGCCGCCAGCGCGGCGTGGCGCTCATCATCGCCGTGGTGTCCATCACCCTGCTCACCGTGGTGGCCACCGAGTTCGCGTACAACACCCGCGTGGACCTCCAGCTGGCCACCAATCAGCGTGACGAGGTGCAGGCCCTCTACATGGCCCGCTCCGGCGTGGCGCTCTCCCGGCTGCTGCTGCGCTTCCAGAAGCAGGTGGACCAGACGCCCATCCCCAACATCGGCAGCATGCTCAGCCAGTTCACCGGCGGGGGCACGACGGCGCCCGGAGGGCAGCAGCCCGCGTCCTCGCTCAACATCCAGCTCTGGAAGCTGGCGCGCGTGGACTGCCACATGCTCAAGGGGTTGGTGCCGGGCGGCGGGGAAGGCGAGGAGGAGTCGAGCACGCCGGGGCCCGCGCTGCACGAGGACGAGGACTCGGACATCGCGGCCGCGCTGGCCGAAGCGCCGGCGAAGCGCTCCTTCGGCTCCTTCAACGGCTGCTTCCTGTCCACCATCTCCGACGAGGAGGAGAAGCTCAACCTGCAGCGGCTCAACGCGGGCCAGGGCGACGCGTTGCCCACCGCCATGCGGCTCATGGACCTGCTGGGCGACAAGCGCTTCGAGTTCCTGTTCTCCCGCGATGACGCCAACAAGGTGCGAGTGACTCCCCAGGACGTCGTCATCGCCATCAAGGATTGGATGGATGAAAACAAGACGACTTCCGCGTTGGATCTGGTGTCCGCGGCGGGCCCGTTCGTCGATGGCTTCTCCGACGAGGGCTCGGCCTACAGCCGCTATGATCCGCGCTACGAGCCGAAGAACGCGCGCTTCGACAGCATCGACGAGCTGTACCGGGTGCACGGGGTGAACGACCGCTTCATGGCGGCGTTCCGGGACCGGCTCACCGTGTACCCGGACCAGAACGCCAAGCCCAACGTCAACACGGATGATCCGTTGATGATGTACATGGCCATCCTGTCGGCGGCGGACCCCGCGCGGCCCGATCCCCGGCTGAGGGATCCCGTCTTCGTGCAGGAGCTCATCAGCCGCATCCGCGCCGCGCGCGCCTTCAGCTTCTTCGGCACGGGCGTGGCGGACTTCGTGAGCGCCATCGAGGGCGCGGGCATCGCCGTCAACCCGACCATCAAGGCCAACGTGGCGGGCAACCGCTTCCTGGGCGACAAGAGTACGACATTCACCATCAAGTCCGTGGGAGAGGCGGGGTCGGTGCAGAAGACCCTCACCGCCGTCATCCGCCTGGACGACGGGCTCGGAAAGCTCGTGTACTGGAGAGAGGAATAGCAATGGCCCGGATTCTCGGTCTGGACCTGGGCAGCCACTCGGTGAAGGGGCTGCTGATCGACACGAACGCACGAAGCTCGGCCGTGAAGGCGTGGGCCGAGGTGCGCCGCGCGGAGGGCGAGCGGCAGGAGACGCTGCGCACCGCGCTGCGGGAGCTGCTCGGCCGCCCCGAGCTGAGCAATCCCGACCATGTGGTGGTGGCGCTGCCCGGCCCTTCCCTGGTGACGCACCAGCTCGCCCTGCCCTTCTCGGATCCCAAGCGGATCGACGCCACCATCTCCTTCGAGGTGGCCAGCCAGCTGCCGTTCGACCTGGAGGAGGCCGTCTTCGACTACCAGGTCGCCTCGCAGGTGAAGGACAAGGGCAGTGAGCTGCTGGTGGGCGTGGTGCGCCGCCAGGAGCTGGCCACGCTCATGGCGCTGCTCAACGAGCTGGGCGTGGACCCGCGCGTGGTGACGCACCCGGGCATCACGTACCAGAACCTGCTCTTGCAGCAGGAGGTCTCCGACGAGGCGGTGGCCATCGTGGACATCGGCCACGAGCGCACGACGCTGGCCATTGGCCGGCCCGGCGTGGGCGTGGAGTTCGCGCGCACCTTCTCCGGCGGCGGCGTGAACCTCAGCCGCGCGCTGGCCACCGAGTTCCAGACGCCCCTGCAGGAGGCCCACCACTGGAAGGAAGCGCACGGAGCGCTGGCGAGCGCCGCCCAGGCCCAGGGCCCCGAGGGCGAGCGCGCCGCCACGGCGTTCGTGCGCGGTCTACAGCCGGTGCTGCGCGAGCTGCGTCCGTCCTTCAAGTCCTTCACCGCGCGCGCCCGCCGTCCGGTGAGCGCCGTGCTGCTGTGCGGTGGAACGGCCCGCATGCCCGGCCTCGCCGAGCAGTTGGGCAAGGACCTCGGGCTGCCCACGCGCGTGCTGACGCTGCCGTTCGGGGCCTCGGCGAACCTGCCCGAGGCGGAGCAGCCGGTGGCGATGCAGGCGTACTCGCTCGCGCTGCGCGGACAGGCCTCGGGGGCCAAGGCGCCGCGCTTCAACCTGCGCCGGGGCGAGTTCGCCTTCAAGGGCGACTACGACTACCTCAAGGACAAGGTGGGACTGCTCGCCTCGTTCGCCGCCACCCTGCTGCTGCTGCTCATCGCCAGCGGCGTGGTGCGCAACTCCGTGCTCGCGCGGCGCGAGGCCCAGGTGGACCGGGTGCTGTGCGACGTCACCCAGCGCATCCTCGGCTCCTGCGAGAAGAACTACGACATCGCGCTCAACCGGCTCAAGGGCGTGGAGAGCCCCACCTCGGCGCTGCCGAAGATGTCCGCCGTCAACCTGCTGGCGGAGATGACGCAGCGGGTGCCCGCGGACGTGCCGGTGACGTTCGACCGCATCGACATCGATCTGGAGCGCATCAGCGTGCGCGGCGTGACGGACAGCTCCAAGCAGATCGACACCATCGCCGCCGCCATCCGGGGCCACCGCTGCTTCAAGGAAGTGAAGGAGGGCAAGGTGGAGAAGACCCGCGAGGGCAACAAGGTGTCCTTCCGCCTGGACATCCAGGTGCAATGCGACGATCAGGCCCAGGCCTCGAGGGAGGGCTAGCACATGGACAAGCTTCGGGAATTGCTCAACGACGCGAAGGCCTGGTTCGAGCGGCTGACGAGCCGCGAGCGCAACATGGTGATGGCCACGGGCGGCGCGGTGCTCGCCTTCGCGCTCTTCCTCATCCTCTTCTCCTTCTCCAATACGGCCAGCGCCTACCGCAAGCGCACGGACCAGAAGCTCGGCAAGCTGCGCGAGGTGCAGGTGCTCGCGGCGAGCTACCGCGAGGCCACCCAGGAGCGCCAGGGCGTGGAGCAGCAGCTCACGGGCAGCAACGTGCGCCTCATCAGCTACGTGGAGGAGAAGGCCACGCTCGCCGGGCTCAGCGTGCCCAACATGACGCCCAAGAACGACGTGAACCTGGGTGACGGGCAGATCGTCGAGAGCTCGGTGGAGCTGACCTTCACCGACGTGGACCTGCGCAAGCTGTACGACTTCCTGTCATCGGTGGAGCGCGGACCGGGCGTGGTGAAGGTGAAGAGCCTGCGCCTGGAGCCGCACAGCACCACGGACACCCTGACGGCGTGGACGACCGTCTCCACCTACAAGATGAAGCAATGACCATGGCTACGACCGAGAACCGCATCGCTCGTTGGAAGCTCGTCCTTGGCTACGGGGTGTTCTCGCTCGTGGCCTTCGTGCTGTGCCTCTTCCTCACCTTCCCGTACGACACGCTGCGCCAGCGCGCCGTGGAAGCCGCGGCGGACGCGGGCTATGCGCTGCGCATCGGCTCGCTGCGGCCGGGGCTGCGCGGGCTGACGGCCACCCAGGTGCGCCTGAGCAAGGCCCCCAATGGGATCACGCCCGAGCTGCATGAGCTGTTGGCCAGCAACGCGTCGATGATGCCCGGCCCCGAGGAGCTGGGGGAGCCGTTGAACATCGACTCGGTGGCGGTGCGGCCCGCGCTGCTGCCCCTGGGCGTGGCCTTCCACGCGAGCCTGCTGGGCGGCAGCATCAGCGGCAACGTGGGCGGTCTGGGCGACGTGAAGGTGGCGGTGTCGCTGTCGAACCTGGATGCCTCGAGCGGCAACCTCAAGGGCTTCAGCGGCGTGGACATGGCGGGCAAGCTCAATGGCTCGCTCGACCTCACCCTGCCCAAGACGCGCGGGCAAGCGGACCTGAGCCAGGCCAATGGCCAGCTCACGCTGGACTCCCGGGGTCTCATCATCCAGGGCGGCAACGTCACCGTGCCCATGTACGGCCAGCCCACGCCCATGGATCTGCCGAAGATCGCGCTCGGGGACATCGACGCGCGCGTCAAGATCGAGAAGGGCCTGGGCACCATCGAGACGATGCAGGCCAAGAGCGAGGACCTGGAGGTCCAGGGCACGGGGACGGTGAAGCTGGGCCAGCGGCTGGACGTGAGCCAGCCGGACATGGACTTCAAGCTGAACGCCGAGCCGGAGTTCGTGAAGCGGCTGGGCATCCTCGGCGCGGGACTCACCATCCTTCCCACGGACAAGGCGGACCCGAAGTTCCGCGTGGCGCACCTGTCGGGCTTCTTCAACCGTCCCACTTTCGGACCGCCCCGCGGCCAGCAGATGCGCTGAGCCCCCATCGGAGGTGACGTGAGGGGTCGGTCCCCCCGGGTCTACCCCAAAAATCACCTCCAGTTGTTGCGAGGCGGCTTCTCCACGGGTTAGGAGAGGCCCCGCGACTTCACAACTGGGGAGGGCTCTGTGCCAGAGCTGGTGTTCTTTCGTCGGGGCGAGGAGGTTCTCAAGGTTGGATTGGGTCTCGAGCGCATGGTGCTCGGCCGCGGCGACAAGAGTGATGTCGTCATTCCCGATCCCGAGGTGAGCCGTCAGCAGGTGGCGCTCACCTTCGACGGTACGCAGTGCACGCTGGAGGATCTGTCCGGTAAGGGCACCTCCGTGGCGGGGACCCCCATGACGCGAGGCGTGCTCGCGGATGGCGTGGATCTGAGGCTCGGACAGTGGAGCGCCGTGTTCCGGCTCCATGGCGGCGGGCAGACCGAGGGCCCCACCGAGATTGGCTCGCACACGGAGGCGCAGCCCCGGGAGTCGGTCTCGCGCTGGCAGCCCGCGCAGGTGCGCGTCCGGCAGGGCGCCAACGAGACCGTGCACAAGCTCCAGGCCGACAGCTTCACCGTGGGGAAGGATCCCTCGTGTGACCTGGTGGTGCAGGATCCGTTCATCTCCAGCCGCCACCTGAAGGTGGTGCGGCGCGAGGGGAACTTCCAGGTGGTGGACACGAACTCCACCAATGGCACGTGGCTCGGCGCGGTGCGCGTCTTCGAGGTGCAGGTGGGCCTGCCCACCACGTTGCGCGTGGGCGAGACGGACCTCATCCTCGAGCCCGTCACCGCCGTCCGCCGCGAGCAGGCCTTCCATGGGCTCATCGGCAATGACATGGCCGTGCGTCAGCTGGTGGACCTCATCCAGCGCGTGGCGCCCTCCACCGCCGCGGTGGCCATCCTCGGGGAGTCCGGCACGGGCAAGGAGCTGGTGGCCCGGGCGCTCCACGAGTGCTCCCAGCGCGCCGGCAAGCCCTTCATCCCCGTCAACTGCGCCGCCATCTCCAAGGAGCTCATCGAGAGCGAGCTGTTCGGCCATGAGAAGGGCTCGTTCACCGGCGCCACCAACGCGCGCAAGGGCGCCTTCGAGGAGGCCGATGGGGGCACGCTCTTCCTCGACGAGATTGGCGAGCTGCCGTTGGATCTCCAGGCCAAGCTGCTGCGCGCGCTGGAGAGCGGGGAGATCAAGCGCGTGGGGGCCAGCCGTCCCATGAACGTGGACGTGCGCGTGGTGGCCGCCACCAACCGGGATCTGCTGTCGTCCGTGCGAGAGGGCCGCTTCCGCGAGGATCTGTACTACCGCCTGTGCGTGGTGCCCCTGCACCTGCCGCCCCTGCGCAGCCGGCGCGGGGACATCCTCGCCCTGGCCGAGAACTTCCTGCGCATGTACACGCCCCGGGGTCAGACGGTGAGGCTGAGCACGGCCGCCTTGGAGCGGCTGCAGCAGCACGCCTGGCCGGGCAACATCCGCGAGCTGCGCAACGTGGTGCACCGCGCGTTGCTCCTGCGCAAGGGCGCGAGCATCGAGGCCAGCGACATCACCTTCGATCAGGAGGTGAACCGCGAGACGGGCGTGGCGGTGCCCGAGCTGCCTCCGGGGATGACGCTGGAGCAGATGCTGCTCAAGCTCGAGCGGCAGATCGTCGAGGCCGCCCTGCGCCGCTACAACAACAACCGCGAGCGCGTGGCCCGCGAGCTGGGCGTGGCCCGCTCCACCCTCTTCAAGCGCCTCAAGGAGTGGGGGCTTACCCGACAAGAGGAAGAGCCGGAGTCCTAGGCTATTGCGGCCAGACGGCACTTTCACCGTCCTCCTGGAACAGAGCCACAGTCCCGGCTGTCCCGGAAAAGGCGAATAGATCCTTCTCGCGGCCGATGCGTTCCTTCTTGCAGGCACCCCGATGAGGGGGCCGAGGAGGCAACACCATGGATGTCGCGGTCCTCCCTTTTCCCACTTTCACCGAGCTTTACCGTCAGTACCGTACCCGGGCCCTTCACATCGCGCGTCGCATCGTGGGCGACGCGGATGACGCGGAAGACGTCGTCCAGGACGTCTTCACGCGGCTGGCCCTGCGCCCCAGTGGTTTCGATGGCCGTGCCTCATCCGGGACCTGGCTGCACCGGGTGATGGTCAACAGCAGCATCAACTGGCTGCGAGCCCGCCGGCGCCGCGAGCGGTTGCAGCATGAGCCCGAGGAAGGCGCCTCACCGGAGAGCCAGGCGGTGGGCACCGAGATGCAGCGCCAGTTCGAGCAGGCCCTTCAGCGGGTGAGCGAGCAGCAGCGCCAGGTACTATGGCTGCGGGAGATGCGCGGCTACAGCTACCCGGAGATCGCCGCCCTGTTGCGCATCCCCGAGGGCACCGTGAAGAGCACCCTGCACCGAGGCCGTCAGCGGGCCCAGGAAGAGCTGGAGTCCCGCGGCTGGAAGCCCGACTAGGCTGCCACGCGCCGCACGCGGCTGCGCACTCCGGCGAACACGCACAGGAGGACGAGCAGGGCCGCGCCGATCGTGCCAGGACTCACGGGCTCGCCGAGCAACAGGGCGCACCATAAGAGGGTCAGGAGGGGCTGGGCGAGCTGGAGCTGACCGACGCGCGCCACGCCCCCCAGGGCCATCCCCCGGTACCAGGCGAAGAAGCCGAGGAACATGCTCACCGCGGAGAGGTAGCCCAGGCCCAGCCATGCACGGGGGCTGGCGGAGAGCCGCCCGACGTCCACGGACAGCGCCACCACGGGCACGAGCAGGGGCATGGAGAGCACCAGCGCCCAGCAGATGACCCGCCAGCCGCCCAGCTCCCGCGCGAGCACCCCGCCCTCGGCATAACCCATGGCGCCCGCGGCCACGGCGAGCAACACCAGTCCATCCGCCCGCGTGGGCAGCCCCGCGCCTCGAGCCGCCGCGAAGACGAGCACGGCGCCAAGCCCCGCCAGCGCGGAGAGCCAGAAGCCCCAGGAGGGGCGCTCCCTCGCGCGGAAGACGGCCGCCACGGCGGTGGCCCCGGGCAGCAACCCCACCAGCACCGCGCCGTGCGAGGCGGGCATGTTCCGCAGCGCCAGCGCGGACAACAGGGGAAACCCCACCACCACGCCCGCGATCACCCACGCGAGGCGCGGCCAGTGGCTGCGCTCGGGAAGGCGCTCGCGGCGCACGGCCAGCACCCCCGCAGCGAGCACCGCCGCGATCAGCGCGCGTCCCAGTCCCACCAGGGTGCCACCCAACTCGGCGACCGCCACCTGCGTGGCGGGCAGCGTCAGGCTGAAGGCCACCACGCCCAGGGCGCCGAACAGCAGCCCTTCCCGGCGCCGGGAGGCCTCGGAAGGGGCCGTGGGCGAGACGCACAGGTGCGCGGGCCGCAGCGCCTGCACCACCACCCGGCCCGGACCCTCCACCTGGAGCGCTTGTCCGGGTTTCAGCACGTGGTCCTCCCGATCTCCCTCCCGGGTGAGCCACACCAACCCCGCGCGACAGGACAAACGCAGCCCCTCCAGGCGCAGCGGGTGCGTCCACAGCCCCCCCTGCTCGAGCGACAGCTCCGTCTCACCACCCCCCATGAGGCTCCTCGTGACCATGTCCTTCCACCTCCGTGCTTCTTCCCCACCAACATGCGCCTCGGGTCACGAGGGGAACAGATTCAGCGGCTCGCGGTTGTTACCAGTACAGTTGCCCGGGAGGGGAACTGTGCCGGGCCTCGAAGGGGGGAGCTGTACCTGTCCCCGCGAGGGATTCCGCGTCAGCCTGGAAACCCGGAGCCACGAGGAGCACCGATGCGCAAGGCCAGCGAGGTCCAGGAGCCGAAGCTGTACGAGCGGGTGGCGGAACGGCTCGGCGCCGCCATCGCCGCGGGCACGTTGAGGGCGGGAGATCGGCTGCCCTCGGTGCGGCAGCTCAGCGCCAGCGAGCGGGTGAGCGTGTCCACGGTGCTCCAGGCCTACCTGCACCTGGAGGATCGAGGGCTCATCGAGACGCGGCCCCAGTCCGGCCATTACGTGCGCCGACGCGAGCGTCCGCTGCCCGCGGAACCCGAGGTCTCCCAGCCCACGTCGCAGGCCTCGCCCGTGAGCGTGAGCGCGTTGGTGACGCGGGTGTACCGGGCGGCGAATGATCCCCGCATCGTCCCCCTGGGCGCGGCGTGCCCCTCCCCGGAACTGCTCCCCACCCAACGGCTGCACCGCGAGTTGGCCCTCGTGACCCGGGAGGCCAGCGCGACGGCCATCGGGTACGACATGCCCCCAGGCAGCCTGGAGCTGAGGCAGCAGGTGGCGCGCCGCTCGCTGGAGTGGGGCTGCCCGCTGTCCCCCGAGGACTTCATCATCACCCATGGGGCGGCGGAGGCGATTTCCCTGAGCCTGGCCGCGGTGGCCCACCGGGGAGACACCGTGGTCCTCGAGTCTCCGGCCTATTACGGCACGTTGCAGGCCATCGAGACCCAGGGCCTGCGCGCGCTGGAAATCCCCACCCATCCCCGCCACGGCCTGGAGCTGGACGCGTTGGAGTCCGCGTTGCGCAAGCGCAAGGTGGCCGCGGTGCTGGTGGTCTCCAGTTTCAGCAACCCCCTGGGCGGTTGCATGCCGGAGGAGAATCGCCGGCGGCTGGTGGAGCTGCTCGCCGCGCGGGGAATCCCCCTCATCGAGGACGACCTCTACGGCGATCTGCACTTCGGCCCCCTGCGCCCCCGGCCCGCGAAGGCGCATGATCCGGATGGGAGCGTGCTGCTGTGTGGCTCCTTCTCGAAGACGCTCGCGCCGGGCTACCGGGTGGGCTGGGTGGCCCCGGGCCGCTTCCGGCAGAAGGTGGAGCTGCTCAAGTACGCCCACACGGTGGCCACGTCCACCCCACCCCAGCTCGCCATCGCCGCCTTCCTGCGCAACGGGGGCTATGACCGGCACCTGCGCACGCTGCGGCGGCAGCTCGAGGCCCAGGTGCGGCGGATGGTGGACTCCGTGGGCGAGCACTTCCCGGAGGGCGTGCGCGTGACCCGGCCCGAGGGAGGCATGCTCCTCTGGGTGGAAATGCCGCGCCAGGTGGACGCGCTGGAGCTGCACGCGCGGGCGCTCGCCGCGGGCATCGGCATCGCGCCCGGCCCCATCTTCTCGGCGCAGAAGCGCTATGGGAACTGCATCCGCCTGAGCTGCGGCTTCCCCTGGTCGCCCCAGCTGGAAGGCGCGCTGACCACCCTGGGCAGCCTCGCTCGCTCGCTGGCGTGAGGTCAGTCCTCGGACTTCGAACCGACGAACTGATCCTCCTTGTCGCGGAACAGGAGGTTGAAGCTCGTCAGCGAGCCGTAGATGCGGGTGATCTGCGCCTGCATCTCCACCTTCTCCGCGTCCGACAGCTTCGGGTGGGCGTTGAGCTTCTGCTCCATCACCCGGAGCCGATCGCGCACCATGACGATCTTGTGGAAGAAGGTGTCCAGGGGGATGTCGCGGCTCTGCACGTCCGCCTTGCCCGGCACGAGCCGCAGGGTGCCGCCCTCCCACTTGTTCGCCAGCGGGGCATCGCCCCCCTCGCCCACCGCCTCCCGGATGAGCTCCATCAATTCCGCGCGCGTCATGTTCAGCTCCAGGCCTTCCAGGTCCACCACTTCATCCGGCGAGTGCTCCCGCCGCCGCACCACGGGCGCCACCGTGCGCACCATCCGCTCGCGCCGGCTCGTCTCGCCCACCACCTTGGCGGCCACGCCTCGCGGCGTGAACTTGTTGCACAGGGGCGCCGAGGGCGGGAACAGGCCGCGCTCCGGCTGCAACCGGCACACGCCCACCCACCCTCGGTGATCCACCGAGTGCGCCGCCCACAGCTTGCAGTTGCCGCAGACCTTTTCCTCCGGTTGGAAGACCGGAGGAGGGGGCGGCACGCTCCCGGGGCCGTCCGTCATGTCAGCGGCTCTCCTTGGCCTGAGGCCCCTTGCGCACGCCCAGCTCGCGCAACAGGGCATCCGCGTCCTCGACCTGATCCAACAACCACAGCACGTAGCGCACGTCCACGTTCACGTTGCGCGCCACGTCCGGGTTGTAGCCGAAGTCATTGGCCACGTTCTCCCAGACCCGATCGAAGTTGACGCCCACGAGCTGGCCCTTGCCGTTGACCGTGGGGCTGCCCGAGTTGCCGCCCGTGGTGTCCGCGTCCGACAGGAAGTTCACCGGCACGTCCTTGAGCCGCGCGTCCTTCCACGCGCCGAAGCGCTGGGCCTCGGCCGCGCGGAGCACCTTCTCCGGCACGTCGTAGGGCGTCGCGCCCGTGTTCTTCTCCAGCACGCCCGCGAGGGTCGTCTGCGGCGTATAGAGGATGCCGTCGCGCGGCGCGTACCCCTTCACCTTGGCGAAGGTCACCCGCAGCGAGCCGTTGGCATCCGGCGCCACCGGCTTGCCCGCGTGCGCGAGGAACGCCCGGCGCCACTCGGGCCGCAGCCGGAGGTTCGCGCCCGAGCGCCGATCCCGCGCCTCCTTGAGCACCGCTATTTCGGCCGCCAGCGCGAAGCCCAGATCCAGCAGGGGATCCTGGCGCGCGCGCAGCTGAGCTTCCGTCTCTCCCGCCATCTTCTGCCGCTCGGCCAGGTCCAGCACCTTCGTGCCAGCGTAGAGCGCCTCGATCTTCGCGGCCGTCTCCTTCTCCGAGTACACCGGACCGAAGTACCGGTCGATCGCCGTGATGCGCTCGCCCTCGCCGAGCGCCTGGGCGCGCCGCACCAGCGAGAGCAGGACCTGCTTGTCCGCGGGGGCGAAGAAGTTCTTCTGCTCGCGCTCCAGCCAGTCCTTGAGCCGGGGCAGCTCGCGGTCCATGAACTCGGGCTCGCGCTCGAGATCCGGCTTCACGCGCTCCCGGGACAGGCGCGCCAGGCGCGTCGACAGGGCCGTGCTCTTGGCCGAGAAGGCCAGCGTGTCGAGCAACAGGTCATGCTCGAAGCTCTTCGCGCCCTCCTCCCGGAGCGCCAGCAGCCCCGTGCGGGCCTCGAGCGCTCCCGCGAAGGCCGGGCGCGTGCGAGCCCAGGCCACCACCGCCTCCTCGGCCGCGCGCTGCTTGTCCACGATGTGGCCCCGCTTGAGCCCCGCGATCTGCCCCCCCGCGTTCTTGTGGCGGTTGTGCAGGCCCTTGAGGTTCGAGGCCACGGCGATCTTCCCCGCCGGATCCTTCTCCCCCGCCGCCTCCAGGATGCGGATGATCTCCCCGTACACGTCGATAACCCGGGGGTAGTAGCGCGCCTGGCGTTCGGCCATCTCGTCGGCGAGCAGGGCGCGGAAGGTGGTACCGGGGTAGCCCAGCACCATCACGAAGTCGTCGGGCTTCACGCCCTGGGTGGCCAGCGGGAAGAAGAACTCCGCCTTGTAGGGCACGTTCTGGGCGTTGTAGGGCGCGGCCGAGCCATCCGGCGCCACGTAGGCGCGCAGGATGGCGAAGTCGCCGGTGTGGCGCGGCCACATCCAGTTGTCGACCTCCCCGCCGTACTCGCCCACCGAGCGCGGCGGCGCGTACACCAGCCGCGAGTCCGTGAGCTCCACCGAGTCGATCAGCGTGAAGCGCAGGCCGCCCTCGAAGCGCGACACGATGCAGCGCGTGGCCGGACGCTTCTCGCACTCGGCGATGAGCTCCTTCTCCTTGCGCTCCAGCGCCTTGTGGCGCGCGAGGTCATCCGCCCCGGCGGGCACCGCCGCCAGCATCTGCCCGGTCACGTCCGTGAAGGCGCGCGGCACCTGGATGCGAGCCCCCTTGCCCGGCAGCTCCTCCTCGCGGCTCCTGGCCAGGAAGCCCTGGGAGATGAGGTCGCGCTCGGGGGTGCTGTGCTCCTGGATGATGGGGAAGGCGCAGTGGTGGTTGGTGATGACCAGGCCCAGCTCGGAGATGAATGCCCCCGAGCATCCGCCCACGTTCACCGTGCCCGCGAGCAGGCCCGTGCCCCGCTTGGGATCCCACAACCGCTGGGGCGGCACCTGGAGGCCTTGTTTCTTGAGTTCCGCCGGATTGAGTTCGAGGACCTGTTGGGGGGTCCACTTCCCCTCTCCGGCCAGGGCCGGAGCACTCACGAGGGACAGGAACAGGAGGGCCTTCTTCATGACCCACCTCCCTATCGCTTCCTCCGCCCGCTGGCGACCGTTAGTCGACGAGCGACTGGTAGACGAGCTGGCGCAGTTGCGTGCGCAGGGGGTAGGCGCTCGAGGGCATCAGCTGCGTCATGAAGACCACGGAGAGCTGTTCGGCCGGGTCCACCCAGAAGGCGGTGCTCGCCATGCCTCCCCAGTGGTACTCGCCCACGCTCGTCAGCGTCCGGTAGGCCACCGGATCCGTCACCACCCCGAAGCCAAGTCCGAATCCGACGCCGTCGAAGCGCGTCTCGGCGAACAGCGGCCGGCCAAAGGAGGCGAGGTCCGCCCCACCGGGCAGGTGGTTGACGGTCATGTAGTCAAGGGTCCGAGGCGACAGCAGCCGCGCGCCCTCGAACTCGCCCCCGTTCAGGAGCATCCAGGTGAAGCGCGTGTAGTCGCGCGTCGACGACACGAGGCCGCCACCGCCCGACAGCCAGGAGGGAGGCCGCTTCACGGCGTTGCCGACCGAGTCGATGCGCACGGGCCGGGAGGCGTGGGGGGCCGCCGAATACAGCGCGGCCAGACGGCCCTGCTTGGGCTCGGGGCACCAGAAGCCGGTGTCCGTCATCCCGAGCGGGCCGAAGACGCGCTCGGTGAAGAACGTCTCGAGCGACTGCCCGGACACCACCTCGATCAAGCGTCCGAGCACGTCCGTCGCCACCGAGTAGTTCCACTCGGCGCCGGGTTGGAACGACAGCGGAATCTCCGCCCAGGCGCGCACACACCCGGCGAGGTCCATGCCCGGGGGCGCGCCGAGATCGAAGCCACGCAGCCGGTGGATTTCGTCGGTGACGTGCACCTTGTGGAAGCCGTAGGTGAACCCCGCGGTGTGCGTGAGCAGGTGCCACACCCGGATGGGCTCCGTCGCGGGCACGGTCACGGGCTTGGCCGCCGGGCCTCCGACATAGACGCGGGGAGCGGCGAGCTCGGGCAGCCACTTGCTCACGGGATCCGTGAGCTCGAAGGCGCCCTCCTCCCACAGCATCATGGCGGCGATGGCGGTGACGGGCTTGGTCATCGAGTAGATGCGCCAGAGGGTGTCCGTCTCGACCGGGCGGCCCGCCTCCAGGTCGGCGTGCCCGAGGGAGGAGAGGTGCGCGACCTTGCCCTGGCGCGACACCATCACCTGACAGCCCGCGAGCTTGCCCTCGTCGACGTAGCGGCGCAGGTGGGCGTCGATGCGCCGCAACCGCCGCGCGTCCAGGCCGACCGCCGCCGGGTCGACATCGATGTTGAAATCCGCCATGCGTGAGGTCTCCGAGGGTGCGAGGGCGGAGCGGTTCTATCAAACCCGCCCCGTCCTACCGGCGCGGCCTCGTGCGATAGGCCACGAAGGAGGCCACGTCGCCGAAGCCGAAGTAGGGATTTTTCTGGCGCACATCACCCATGGCCGCCACCGGCACGTTCGCGTAGTCATGCCCGGGCAGCAGCAAGGTGCTGTCCGGCACCTTGCCCAGCACCTGGGACAGCGAGCGGTACATGGCCTCGGGGTCTCCGCCATTCAGGTCGCAGCGGCCGCAGCCGTTGATGAAGACGGTGTCTCCGGACACGAGCGCGTCCTGGGCCAGCAGGCACTGCGAGCCCGGCGTGTGCCCCGGGGTGTGCAGGGCCTGGAAGGCGCGTCCCCCCACCGTGACTTCGGCGCCGGGATCCAACGCGCGCAGGGCGCCCGGAACAAGGCCGCGCAGGTTGGCGGAGAAGTCCACCTCCTCGCGCTGGGCGTACACCGGCACGTCGTGGCGTGACAGGAGCTCCGGCAGGCCATTGGTGTGGTCGCCATGGCAGTGAGACACGAAGGCGCCCACTAGGCGCTTGCCATCCTCCAGCAGGGCCCTCTCGATGGCGGGCACGTCCCACGCCGCGTCCACCACCAGGACCTCCTGGGAGTCCCGGGGTCCCACGAGGTACACGAAGTTGTCCATCGTCCCCAGCTTCAACTGGCGCACGTACAGCGCATCCATCGGCATCCTCCGGGTGAAAATCCCCCTCCGATAACAGGGCCGCACTCTACGCCAGAGCCCCGGAACGAAGGCCGCCCTTGAGACGGAGCACACCTTCGCAGTTGAATGGAATACCCCCGAACCCCCACCCCCGAGGAGGTCTTCCCTTGAGACGACTGCTGCTCCCCCTGGCCCTCGTCCTGCTGTCCTCGGGCACCGAGGCCAAGGATCGCGCCACCTTCCGCTATACCCCCCCCCAGGACGAGGAGCGTCCCGTGGTGGTGGAGGCCATGGTGGGGCCCCAGGGCAGCGACTTCGCGTTGAGGCTGCGCTTCAGCAAGCCCCCCTTCGGGCAGGAGTGCGGCATGCGGTGCGCCAACGCCACCCTGCTGCTCGACACGGACGCCAGCACCCAATCAGGCTTGAAGCTCGCGGGCCCGCAGGCCGAGAACGGCGCGGACCTGGCCATCATCGTCCAGGGCACGCGGGACCTGGCCAGTGACGCCTCGGACACCTACCTGCGCGTGAAGGTGCGGCGGCTCACCGGCGAGTCGCAGAACCTGGATGACGGGGACCTCGTCGCCGAGTTGGATCACCGCAAGGATCCGGACCGCATCCACGTCGAGGGCAACACCGTCTTCCTGCTCATCGACGCGGGCAACACCCTGCCCTCGGGCCGCAAGGTGCGCGTCGTCTACCACCCGGTGGGCACCAAGGCCATCCAGGCCCAGATTCCCGGCATGCTCAGCGGCAGCGCGAGCAACGGCAAGGTGATGATCTTCCGCAAGGGCAATTGGGGACAGGCCCAGCAGGGCGGGCGCCGCCTGGGCTCCGAGTCCCGCTAGGCCGCTCCCTCATCGGCCACACGAGGTCCTGGCGAGCGAACGGACCCGGCGGGTCATGTCAGCCCGCCGTGCAATACCCGCCCATGGCCGTCGGATCCCCGTTCCTCCATCCGCGCGTCCCGTTCCCCGTCCAGCCAGGCGAGCCCATCGCCTCCACCCCCGAGGCTCCAAGGGGTTGGATTTCATGGCCCCCGGGACTGAACGCGCGTATAGCACCTGAGCCCGCGAGGCTTCGCAACCCCTCCACTTCGTTCCTTTGCAGGGTGGGCCGTGGTAGTCCCGCCGGCTCATTCTCTTTCGTCCCGGAGCCCGGACTGCGCGTGACGCGCCCCGCGTTCCAAAGGGATACCACTCGTCCTGGCCTGAACACATGAGCACGCTCGCACAAGCGGAGAACAAGTCGCGCAAGAAGCAGGGAGCCTCCGGAGGCGGAGGAGATGGAGGCGGCGCGGCCGCCGGAGGAGGAGGAGGCGGCGGCTCCATGCCCGCCGCGCTCGCCGAGGAGGCACGCCGCCGCTACCTCAACTACGCCCTGTCGGTCATCACCTCACGCGCCCTGCCGGACGTGCGCGACGGCCTCAAGCCCGTGCAGCGCCGCATCCTGTTCGGCATGTGGAACGACCTGAACCTCTCGCACGACGCCAAGTACAAGAAGTGCGCGCAGGTCGTGGGCGCCATCATGGGCCCCTACCACCCCCACGGTGACGCCTCCATCTACGAGGCCCTCGTGCGCATGGCGCAGGACTTCTCCCTGCGCTACCCGCTCGTGGACGGCCACGGCAACTTCGGCTCGCTGGACGGAGACTCCGCCGCCGCCTACCGCTACACCGAGTGCCGCCTGGAGCGCCTGGCCGGGGAGTTGCTCGACGAGCTGAGCCAGAAGACGGTCGACTTCCGGCCCAACTACGACGGCACCCGCACCGAGCCCATCGTGCTGCCGGCGCGCGTGCCCCACCTGCTGATGAATGGCACCACGGGCATCGCCGTGGGCATGGCCACCAACATCCCGCCCCATCACCTGGGCGAGCTGTGCGACGCGCTCATCGCGCTCGTGGATGACCCCACCCTCACCACCAAGCAGCTGCTCAAGTGGGTCAAGGGCCCGGACTTCCCCACCGGCGGGGAAATCCTCAACGATCAAAAGGAGCTGCAGGACATCTACGAGACGGGCCAGGGCAGCGTCCGGCTGCGCGGCGAGTACGAGCTGGAGGACCTCAAGCGCGGGGGCCAGCAGATCATCGTCACCTCCATTCCCTACACGGTGAACAAGTCCACCCTGGTGGCGAAGATTGGAGAGATCGTCCGCGAGCGCAAGCTGCCGCTCGTGGTGGACGTGCGCGACGAGTCCACCAAGGAAGTGCGCATCGTCCTGGAGCTCAAGAAGGAAGCCAGCCCCGAGCTGGTGATGGCCTACATCTACAAGAACACCCCGCTGCAGACGAACTTCAACGTCAACCTCACCTGCCTCGTGCCCAACCCGGAGAACCCGGACGTGGGCACGCCCCGGCGGCTGGGGCTCAAGGAGATCCTCCAGTACTTCCTGCAGTTCCGCATGGAAGTGACGCGGCGGCGGCTGCAGTACCAGCTCGACGAGCTCAAGAAGCGCGTGCACCTGCTCGAGGGCTTCGAGAAGGTCTACGACGCCCTGGACGAGATGATCCGCATCATCCGCCAGTCCGAGGGCAAGCAGGACGCGGCCAAGAAGCTCATCGCGCGCTTCAAGCTGGACGAGGCGCAGACGGACGCCATCCTGGAGATGAAGCTCTACAAGCTCGCGCGCCTGGAGATCCTCGTGGTGCAGAACGAGCTCAAGGAGAAGCGCGCGCAGATCAAGGGCCTGGAGGCGCTGCTCAAGAGCGAGACGCGCCTGTGGGGGACCATCAAGACGGAGCTCGGGGAGCTCAAGGCCCAGTACGCCACGGGCAAGCGCCGCACCAAGGTGAGCCGCAGCGGCGCCGAGGAGATGGTCTTCGACGCCGAGGCGCTCATCGCCGACGAGGACGCCCACGTGGTCATCACCCGGGATGGGTGGATCAAGCGTCTGCGCGAGGTGAAGGATCCCTCCTCCACGCGCCTGCGCGAGGGGGACGCGGTGATGGCGGTGGTGGCCGGCAGCCTCAAGGCCAACCTGGTGCTCTTCAGCAACTTCGGCACCGCCTACGTCACGCGCTTCAACGACGTGCCGGCCTCCACGGGCTACGGAGACCCGGTGCAGAAGCTGTTCAAGTTCGACGACGGCGAGCGCGTGGTGTCCGCCGTGTCGCTCGACGCGCGCCTGTGGCGTCCGGAGAAGCTCCTGGCCGTCACCCGCCAGGGCCTGGGCCTGCGCTTCCCGCTCGCGCCCCACATGGAGGTCTCCACGCGCGCCGGCCGCCGCTACGCGAAGACGGGCGAGGGCGATGAGATCGTCGGCGTGCAGGCGGTGGAGGACAAGGATCTGGTGGGCGTGCTCACCGAGCGCACGAGCGTGCTCGTGTGCAAGGTGGCGGAGATCAACGAGCTGGCGGGCCCCGGCAAGGGCGTGAGCGTCATCAAGGTGGAGGCGGGAGACCGGGTGATGGACTTCCTGGTGTCGCCGCCGGGCAACAAGGAAGCGGGCCTCGCCTTCGAGACGCAGAAGGGCCGCTCGCTGGTGCTGCACCCGGGCAAGCAGGAAGTGACGGGCCGCGGCGGCAAGGGCCACGAGATGTCGCGCAAGGACACGGTCAAGGAGGTGCAGCGCGCGCCTCTGTTCATCCCCCTGCCCGAGCAGAAGTAAGGACTGAGACGAGCCATGGCGACGACCAAGAAGACGACCTATACGGGCGCGGACATCCAGGTCCTCGAGGGCCTGGAGCCGGTGCGCAAGCGCCCGGCGATGTACATCGGTGGCACCGACAGCACGGGCTACCACCACCTGTTGTGGGAAATCCTCGACAACTCGGTGGACGAGGTCATCAACGGCTATGCGTCCACCGTGGAGGTGACGCTGCACAAGGATGGCCGGAGCATCACCGTGGTGGACGACGGGCGCGGCATCCCCGTGGACATCATGCCCAAGCACAAGAAGCCCGCGGTGGAGGTCATCCTCACCACGCTGCACGCGGGCGGCAAGTTCGAGCAGGGCAACTACATCCACTCGGGCGGTCTGCACGGCGTGGGCAGCTCCGTGGTGAACGCGCTCGCGCGCAAGCTGGTGGTGGAGATCAAGCGCGACGGCAAGCGCCACGTGCAGACGTACAGCAAGGGCAAGCCCACGAGCGCCCTCAAGGTGGAGGGCACCGCGCGCGGCAGCGGCACCTCCACGACGTTCGAGCCGGATCCGGAGATCTTCGGCGAGAAGCTCAAGTTCGACGCGGCGCTCATCCGCGAGCGGCTCGAGGCCAAGAGCTACCTGCACAAGGGCATGGTGGTCATCTGGAAGGACGAGACGGCCAGCCCCCCGGTGAAGGAGGAGTTCAAGCACGACGGCGGCATCGCCGAGTACCTCACCAAGGTGGTGGCCGAGCGGGGCAAGCCCGTGGTGCCCTCCGGGAGCACGTCCCAGTTCTACCACTCGCGCGGAGACGGGGTGCGCCTGGAGGCGGCGCTCGTGTGGACGGAGGCCACGGACGAGCACATCCGCTCGTACGTCAACGGCATCCCCACGCCCCTGGGCGGCACGCACGAGGCGGGCCTGCGCGGCGCGGTGGTCAAGGCGGTGCGCAACTACATCGAGACGCACGGCCTCACCTTCAAGGGCGTCACGCTCACCGCCGAGGACATCCGCGAGGGCATGACGGTCATCCTCTCCACCTATGTGGTGGAGCCGCAGTTCCAGGGCCAGACGAAGGGGCGGCTCAACAACCCCGAGGTCTCCGCCCAGGTGGATGGCGTCATCCGCCCCGCGCTGGAGAAGTGGCTCAACGACAACAAGACCATCGCCGAGGCGGTGGTGGCGCGCATCGTGCTCGCCGCCCGGGCCCGCGAGGCGAGCCGCGCCGCGTCACAGGCCATCAGCCGCAAGACGGCCGTCAGCCACCGGCTCAACCTGCCGGGCAAGCTCGCGGACTGCTCCGCCACGGAGCCGGGCAACAGCGAGCTGTTCCTGGTGGAAGGTGACTCCGCAGGTGGGAGCGCCAAGCAGGGGCGGGATCGCAAGACGCAGGCCGTCCTGCCGCTGCGCGGCAAGGTGCTCAACTCCGAGCAGGCGTCCACCGACAAGGTGGTGGGCAACAAGGAGCTCACGGACATCGTGAGCGCCCTGGGCTGCGGCATCGGCAACGACTTCGACATCACCAAGCTGCGCTACGGCCGCGTCTTCCTGCTCATGGACGCCGACAGCGACGGGCACCACATCGCCACGCTGCTGCTCACCTTCTTCTACCGGCACCTGCGCCCGCTCATCGAGCAGGGGCACATCTACCTGGCCCAGCCGCCCCTGTTCCGGGTGGACATCGGCAAGGAGACGTACTGGGCGCTGGACGAGGCGCACCGCGATCGCATCATCCGCGAGAAGGCCAAGGGCAACGCCAAGCCCAACGTCATGCGCTTCAAGGGACTGGGCGAGATGACCCCGGACGAGCTCAAGGAAACCACGCTCGACCCGAAGCACCGCCAGAGCCTCCAGGTGACCATCGACAACCCGCTCCTGACCGATCAGGTCATCAACGACTTGATGGGCAAGGACGTGAGCGCGCGCTTCAAGTTCATCATGGAGAGCGCCACCGAGGTCGAGGAACTCGACGTGTAGGCGGGCCCCCGCCCCGCGTTCCGCGCGGGGCATGGTGCCAGGGCCCCCGGCTCGGCTAGCATCGCGCCCCGTGCGCTTGAAGACTCCCTTCACCCTTTCGCTCGCGCTGCTGGTGGGCGCGGCTTCCCCCGACACCGAGGCCGCCCCCCGCCGCGCCTCGACTCCCCCCGCGGCTCGCAACAAGCCGAAGAAGACGGCCGAGCCGGCTCCCCCCGTGGAGGAGGCCCCCGAGCCCGCGCCGCCGCCTCCGGCGCCGCCCCCGGAGCCCGTCGTCGCCGCCCCCGCCCCGGTGCTCCCGGCGACGCCCTGGGCGGGCAAGACGGTGGTGCTGGCGGTGCCCGCGACCCCGGCCGCCCGGGAGCACGCCTCGCGGCTGGAGACCCAGCTGCGCGAGGCGCTCGGTGCCCAGGCGGACCTCCAGCTGGTGAGCCCCGAGTGGCTCTTCCCCTCCCCGCCTCCCGAGTCCCTGCAGCCGGGAGACGCGCTCTTCAACGAGGGCAAGGAGCTCTACGACAACCTGGACCCCGAGGCGGCGTCGAAGAAGTTCATCGCCGCGGCGGCCTTCTACGAGCAGCACGCGGTGGACACGCGGCCCGAGCGGCTCGCGCGCGTCTACATCTTCCTGGGCGCCTCGCACCTGCTCAACGGGGACGCCGACAGCGCCAAGACGTCCTTCACCCGGGCCCAGCTCGCGGCCCCCACCGTGAAGCCCGACTCCGAGCTGTTCGGCCAGGACGTGCACGACGCCTTCGCCGCCGCCAGGAAGGCCCTGGCGGAGCAGCCCAAGGGCACGCTCGCGCTCGACTCCGAGCCCTCGGGCGCGCAGGTGACGCTGCGGGGCGAGCCCCTGGGCACCACGCCGCTCGCGGATCTCCAGCTGCCGCCCGGTCCGCACCAGCTGGCCTTCACCCTGCCCGGCCACGTGCCCCAGGGCGTCTTCCAGACGGTGACCGCCTCGCGGCGCGAGCAGGTGCGCCCCACGCTCGAGCCCCTGCCCGGGCTGGCCGAGGTGCGCACGCTCGCCGCCCAGGCATCCACCTCGCGCGCGCTCGAGGAGCCGGGGCCGCCCACCGAGGTGCGCACGCTCGGCGAGAAGCTGGGGGCGCGCTACGTGGTGCTCGCCGTGGTGGGCCGCGATGGCCGCGAGCCGGCCGCCACCGTGCTCCATGCCTGGGACGTGACGGGCAAGAACCGCCTGCGGGGCGTGAAGCTGGATGCCGGGGACGCGGAGGAGCGGCGCGAGGCGGTGCTCCAGGTGCACGACTTCGCCACGGGCAAGCTGGTGCCGGAGTCCCGCTTCCCCGTGGCGCTGACGACCGCGGTGAAGAAGCCCTGGTTCTGGGCCGCCGTCGGTGGCGTGGCCGTGGCCACCACCGCGGGCATCCTCCTGGCCACCCAGGGGCCGAGGCCGCTCGGGCCCCGGTTGGGAAACTTCGGCGCGGGTTGGTAGCGCTCCACTCTTCGAGGACCACGACATGAAAGCCCTTGCGCTCCTGCTCCTGCCCACCCTCGCGCTGGCCGCGCCGCCGCCCCCCCAGAAGACGGGCCCCCTGCGCATCGGCTCGCTCCTCGTGCCCATGGATCCCACGGCCGAGGCCAGCGGGCCCAAGATGGAGAACTACATGAACGAGGCCCTGGCCCAGTTCCAGGGCTACTCCGTGCGCAAGCCCGAGGAGCTGCTCGGCCTGCCCCGGGACTCGGAGGCCGAGGCCTCGCTCAAGCGGGGCCAACAGGGCTACCTGGAGAGCCTCGAGGCGTTCCAGAAGAAGGACTTCGAGGACGCCGAGCGCAAGCTGCGCGCCACCCTCAAGGAGCTGCGGCTGGCCCCCGCGGCGATGACGTCCTCGTGCAATCCCCTGTGCGACGCCACGGCGCTCTACGCCGCGGTGATGCACCAGCGCGGGGACGTGGAGGAGGCGAAGCTCGCGCTGTTGGACCTGATGGCGCTCAACCCCACCCACGAGCTGGACACCAAGCGCTACTCCCGCGAGTTCATCAACCTGCGGGTCCAGGTGGCCACGGGCCTCAACGCGGCGCTGCGCGGCGAGGCCATGGTGAAGTCGCGTCCCGCCGGGGCGCGCGTCTTCATCGACAACGAGTTCAAGGGCTACACGCCGATGACGGTCCCCACGCTCGCGGTGGGCAAGCACCTGCTGCGCCTGGAGCGTCCGGGCTTCCAGGTGGCCGGGCAACTGCTCGAGGTGAGCCCGGACGACATCGAGACGACCATCGCCCTGCAGCCCACGGAGAACTACAAGGGCTATGACGCCCGGCTGGACTCGGTGAGCAACGAGGTCCTCCGTCCGGACAAGAGCAGCAACAACCAGGCGGTGGCCTCGCTCGGCAAGGCGCTCGGGCTGGAGCGGGGGCTGGTGGGCACGCTGAGGGATCTCCCGGACTCCGGCACCACGGAGCTGGTGCTGGGCCTGTATGACATGGGCACGGGCAAGCGCCTGGGCGTCAAGCGCGTGATGCTGCAGGGCGACGAGTTCGGCCAGCTCAAGTCGGAACTCCACCGGCTCGTCAACCACCTGCTCAACGCCTCCGATGGCGGCGCGGAGAAGCGGGTGAAGTCCTCGGACCCCCTGGAGAACGCCCACGGCATGGACGAGTGGAACGCCGAGGATCAGGGCGGCAAGCGGCGCCAGCAGGAGAAGAAGAAGAACAAGGGCGATCCGTTGGAGGGAGTGAACGGTACCGAAGACTGGTGAACCGAGGCGCTTGTATGCCCGCCCGCGACGCCTAGAGTCCGCGGGCCATGCGCGCCCTTCCACTGCTCCTGCTGTGTCCCGGCCTCGTGCTCGCCCAGACGGGGCTCATCACCCAGCCCGCCGTGCCGCCCCGGGGGGTGACGCTGCCGCCCACGTCCGCCGCCCTGGTGGACGAGGCCACGGCGCTCTCGCTCAACCCCGCCAGCCTGCGCCTCGTCGGCCCCGGGCAGCTCTTCTACCTGCACGAGCGCAACCTCGTGCGCGATCAGGTGGGAGACGCGCTCTTCCTGGGGTCCTCCTTCGGAGGCGGCCTGGGCGCGGGCCTCGGCGTGGAGTGGCTTCGGGGCCAGGGGTTGCCCGACTACCGCAAGACGTCCTTCGGCCTGGCGATTGGCGCGGGGGCGCTGTCGCTCGGCGCGAGCTACCACGCCCTCTCCTCGGAGCACCGGGACATCGAGCGGCTGTCGGGCTTCGATCTGGGCCTCACGCTGCGCCCCGCGCGCTTCCTGTCGCTGGGCGCGGTGGTGAAGGACGTGAACGCCCCCACGAGCGGCGCCTTCTCCCTGCCCCGCGTCTACCAGGTGGCCCTGGGGCTGCGTCCCTTCGGCGAGCGCCTGACGCTGGGCGCCGACTACGCCGCCGCGCAGGGGGCCTGGGAGGCCGGACAGCTCACCTACACGCTGCGCGCCACGGTGCTGCCAGGGCTGGGGCTGGGGGCGGGCCTGTCGCACGGCTTCGGCACGGCGGGGCCTCCGCTGGCGTTGCAGGTGGCGGCCACCCTGGACGGCTCGCGCTTCGGCCTCACCTACGCGGCGGGAGGCGTCCGGGGGGGCGGCACGGATCACCTGCTGGCGGTGCGCCTGTCGGGTGAGCGCTACGCGGCGCCGCGCCTGGGCAGGGGGGCCCTGGCACTGGTGGACCTGGATGATCGGCTGGTGGCTCGCGGGGGCCTGCGCTCGGACCTGCTCGGCCTCACCGGGCCGGAGCCCTACCTGGAGCTGGTGCAGTGGTTGGACGAGGCCTCGCGGGACGAGCGGCTCAAGGGCGTGGTGCTCAAGCTGTCGGCGCTGCCCGGCGTGGATTGGGCCAAGGCGGACGAGCTGCACCACGCGGTGCTGCGGCTGCGCGCGGCGGGCAAGAAGGTGATGGCGGTGCTGCACCAGGTGGACGACCGGACCTACCTCGTGGCGTCGGCGGCGGACGAGGTGTACGCGCTGTCCGCCTCGTCCCTGCTCGTCAACGGGCTGTCGGCCCAGGTGCTGTACCTGGGGGGCACGATGGAGAAGCTGGGCGTGAGCTGGGACGTGGCCCGGGTGGGCGAGTACAAGACGGCCCCCGAGCAGCTCACCCGCCGCGACCTGAGCCCCGCCGAGCGCGAGACGCTCGAGGCCTTCCTGGACACGCAGACGGCCTACGACGTGGAGACGGTGACGAAGGCCCGCCGGATGACGCCCGAGCGGCTTCGGGAGGCGTGGAGCGCGGGCATCCTCACCGCCGCCCGGGCCCACGAGCTGGGCCTGGTGGACGGGGTGCTCCTGCCCGAGGACTTCGACGCGAAGCTGGAGGCCCTGGTGCCCGGGGCGCGCTATGACGGCGACTACTCGCCGCGCGACGAGCGGGACGCGCGCTGGAGCCCGCGGCGCCGCATCGCGGTGGTGCCCGTGATCGGCAACATCGTCGGAGGCAAGAGCCGCCGCTCGCCCCTGGGCGGGGACTTCGCCGTGGGCGCGGAGACGGTGATCCTCGCCCTGGAGCGGGCCCAGAGGGACCCGTCCGTGGTGGCCATCGTCCTCCGGGTGGACTCCCCTGGCGGCGAGGTGCTGGCGTCGGATCTGATGTACCGCGCCGTGCTGGAGGCCCGGAAGCACAAGCCCGTCGTCGCCTCCATGGGCGACGTGGCGGCCTCGGGCGGCTACTACGCCGCCATGGGAGCGCACGAGGTCTGGGCGTCGCCCACCACGCTGACGGGCAGCATCGGCGTCTTCTTCATCAAGCCCGCGCTGCGCGGCCTGCTGGGCGACAAGCTGGGCGTGAGCGAGGAGACGCTCGGCCGCGCGCCCATGCCCGACCTGGTGAACCTCTGGCGGCCCTGGACGGAGCCGGAGCGGAAGGCCATGCAGGGCTGGGTGGACGCGGCCTACGACGACTTCATCACCCAGGTGGCGCTGTCGCGGAAGCTGGACAAGGAGAAGGTGGACGCGGTCGCGCGAGGCCGGGTGTGGACGGGCACGGCGGCCCGGGAGCGCGGGTTGGTGGACGAGCTGGGAGGACTGGTGGAGGCGGTGGCGGCGGCGCGCAAGCGGGCCGGCGTGCCCGAGTGGGAGGAGTTGGACCTGAAGGTGATGGGCGAGGCGCGCGGATTCTTCTCGTCCCTGGGCGGCGAGCCCGGAGTGGATGCCGGGTCCAGCCCTACCCCCCTCCTCCCGCCCGCCCTCCAGGCCTTCGTGCGGGAGTCGGGCCTGGAGTCCGCCTGGATGCTGGAGCCGGGCCTCAAGGCGGCGCAGCCCTTCTCACTCCGCGTCCGATGAAGTCGAGCGGAAAACACCGAAAGACGAAATTCTCCCGGCTTCCGATCTGTCCTTTGATAATGTAGCCCCGCGCTTCCCCATCGGCCCTCAGGCCATCGGGACGCTCCAGGGGCCGGCGGTTCGGTCCTCGGAAGGCTCGTGCCATGCGCGCGAGGCCATTCCGAGCACCCCGCGGCAGACCCCTGTCCCACAGCCCGCAGAACCTCGCGCGCCCCGCCGGGGACTCCTCCTCGGAGGGGAGCGCCACAGCCCCCTTGTAGACCATGAGCGAAACCGACAACCGCGATCCCCGAGAGCTCCCCTCCCCCGCGGCCGCCCGCCCCGAGGCACCCGACCTGGACGAAGGCGACGACGAGGGCGATGACGGCCCCGATGAGGGCGAGGGCTCGGCCGCGCCGGGACAACCCGCGGGTGCCCAACCGGGCCCGGGTGGCCGCCGCCGCCGCCGCCGCCGCCGCCGTCGGGGTGCCCAGGTGCACTTCACCCCGGAGGGGCAGGCCTACCGCCTGGTCGCCGGTCCGGATGGCCAGCAGCAGCAGGTGTTTCTCACGCCGCAGGAATTGCAGCAGTACCAGCAGCGTCAGGCGCAACAGCAGCAGCAGCAACAGCCCGCCCCGGGCGGCGCCCCCCATGCCCCCCAGCACGCGCCGCACCCGCACGGGCACCATGGCGGCGGCCAGCAGCGGGCGCAGCACGTGGCGCCCCAACCCTCGCTCGCTCCCGTGGAGGGCGTGCTCGACACCGAGGCCAAGGGCCCCAATGCCTACCTGCGGCAGATCAAACGCAACCTCCTGCCCTCGCCCGACGACGCGGAGATCCCCAAGAACCTGGTGCAGAAGCTGCGCCTGCGCCCGGGCCAGTACCTGAACGCGTTCGCGCAGATGAAGGGCCAGAAGGGCCTCGTCCAGCGCGTGGAGCAGGTGGATGGCCGCCCGTTGGAGCAGATGAACCGCCTGCCCCATTTCGCGGACCTCACGTCCGTGGACCCGGTGGAGCGCATCAAGCTGGAGAACGGTCACCGGGAAATGGTGACGCGGGTGTTGGATCTCATCTCGCCCATCGGCAAGGGCCAGCGCGCGCTCATCGTCGCCCCGCCCAAGACGGGCAAGACGATCATGCTCCAGCGCATCGCCCAGGCGGTGGTGGCCAACCACCCGGAGATGCACCTCATGGTGCTGCTCATCGACGAGCGCCCCGAGGAAGTCACGGACATGCGCCGCAGCATCAAGGCGGAGGTGCTGGCGTCCAGCTCGGACCGGCCCACGGGCGATCACCTGAAGATCGCCGAGCTGGCGCTCGAGCGGGCGCGGCGTCTGGTGGAGAGCGGCAAGGACGTGATGATCCTCCTGGACTCCATCACGCGGCTGGCGCGCGCGTACAACAAGGAGCAGGACAACTCGGGCCGGACGCTGTCGGGCGGCGTGGACAGCCGCGCGCTCGAGCGCCCCAAGCGCATCTTCGGCGCGGCGCGCGCCACCGAGGAGGCCGGCAGCCTCACCATCATCGGCACGGCGCTCATCGACACCGGCAGCCGCATGGACGAGGTCATCTTCGAGGAGTTCAAGGGCACCGGTAACTCCGAGGTGACGTTGGACCGGTTCCTCTCGGAGAAGCGCATCTTCCCGGCCATCAACATCGGCCAGTCCGGCACGCGCAAGGAAGAGAAGCTCTTCACCCACAAGGAGTACGAGAAGGTGAAGAAGATGCGTCAGATGCTCTTCGCGGTGAAGCCGGTGGAGGCCATGGAAGCGCTCATCAAGCGCCTGAGCCGCTACACCTACAACGACGAGTTCCTCGAGGAGTTGTAACCGTCGGCCCTGGCGGGGGCGGGCCCTTTGTGTTGGGAGGGCTCCACCCCACCTGATGCGTCCAGGGAACGCGGTCATCCCACTGGTAGTCTTCGCCTCCATGGGAGGCAGGTGGGATGCACGACGGACGCGGTGAGCAGGACGGGGAGGAGTTGTGGGGGCCGGAGTTCGCTCCGGGCAGACAGGTGGCGGGCTTCACCTTGAGGGAGCGGCTGGACACCGGGGGCGCGAGCCGGGTGTACCTGGCCGAGCGCGGAGGCCGGCTCTTCGCCCTCAAGCTGGTGCCCATGGGGCAGTGGGGCGAGCGCGAAGTGGATGCGCTGCGCCGGGTGCGCGACGCCGCCGTGGTGGGCCTGCTCGGCTATGGCCAGTGGCCCGAGACCCGGCCGCGCTTCCTCGTCTTGGAGTTGGAGTGGGTGGAGGGTGTCCCCCTGGACGTCTGGGCGGGACGGGCGCCCCGTCACGCGCGCCAGTGGGTGGAGCAGGTGCTGCTGCCCCTGACGCGCGCCCTGGGGCAGGTCCACGCGGCGGGAGTCGTGCACCGCGACGTGAAGGAAGCCAACGTCGTCATGCGCCAGCACGACGGGCAACCGGTGCTGGTGGACTTCGGCTCGGCGGCGTACGAGGGCTCGCCCCGATTGACGAAGCGGCTGCCTCCGGGCACGCCCGAGTACCGCAGCCCCGAGATGCTGCGCTTCGCCAAGGAGTGGGAGGGCGAGCCCTATACCTCCCGGCCCTCGGACGACTGGTGGGCCCTGGGGGTCATGCTCTACATCCTGCTGACCCGCTCCCTGCCGTTTGGAGACCGGCACGGGCCGCTGGTGCGCAACATCCTCCAGCACACGCCCGAGCCGCCCCACGTGAAGAACCCACGGGTCCCCCAGGCGCTGGGCGAACTGTGTCTGCGCATGCTGGAGAAGGCGCCCGAGTCCCGCTACGCCGACGCCCCGGCGCTCGTCGAGGCCATGGAAGAAGCGCTCCGCGGGGCCGATGACACCTGGCTCGTGCCGCTCTTCGACGTGGAGCCCGAGCCCGAGCCCATGCCCGTGCGCGCCGAGCCCCAGGCGGCACCCCGCCGCGTGCCCCGGAAGCGCTGGCCCTGGCTCCTGGCGCTCGGTGGGGCGGCGGCCGTGTTGCTCCTGGCACCGGAGGCACACAGACCCTCCCGGGAAGAGGGGCCTCCTCCCCCACGTATCAGGTCACCCCCTCCTCCCCCCTCTCAGCAGGCTGGATTCCGTCAGGAAATAGCGCCCGTCACGCGGACGGCGGAAGTTGGCCCCGGCGCGGAACTTATGAAGTCACCCCTCCCCGTGCCCGTCGCCCAAGCGACGCACCGAGAGGAAAAGCCGATGCGCAAGCCCCACCCGGGCCGCACTCCCGTTGCCTCCACCGTGGTCACCGCCGCGGCGTGCTTGAGCGCCGCCTGCGCGACCGCCCCGCGCCCTCTTCCCCCTCCCGCCAACTGCCCACCGGGAAGCGAGGAGAGCGCCAAGCGCTTCGGGCTGCGCTTGTACAGGCCCTACCTGGGAGTCCTGGCCCCCCGGGACAGCCTGATCGGAACCAAGAACATGTACCGCATCACGGTGCGCGACGGCGCCCGCTCCACGCTCGAGACCTTGACGGAGTGGGCCCAGTTGCCGGACCGCTCCCTGTTCCAGGGGGAACTCTATTTCGCGCGGAATGGAGTGCATGGCCGCTATACCCGGCTCACCCTGCCCTCGGGGGAGTCCTTCCCCATCTGCGCCACCCTCTGGAAGCCCATCGAGACGCAGCCCGGCAGCACCTCCGAGAAGGCCATCATCAACCCCTTCACCTATTTGACCGTCGTGCCCGAGTTCCCATGACGCCCGCCGCCCTGCTCCTGCTGGCGCTGCGGCAAGGTGTTCTGTTGGCGAATCCACCCAGCGCGCCGACGTGCATGGAGCGCCAGCGCATCGAGCTGTCGCGGCCTCCCCCTCCGGGCGGACGGGAGATCTGCATCCGTCCGGGGGTCTTGACCGGCCTGCTCTTCGATGTGCCCGTGTCGGTGGATCTCCAGGACGAGGTGCGCTTCGAGGAGATTCTCCGGAGCGGCCGGGGCATCGGCGTCATTCCACCCCCCGACCTGATCCCCGGAGAACGGCTTCGGCTCACCGTGCGTTTCTCCTCGGAGCGGGAACCGTCGAGCGTCACGTTCCCGCTGGTCTTCCATCCCGGGGCGGTGACCCGGCAGGTGGACGTCTTCCATGATGACCGCTCCCGCGACGCGCTGGTCCGGGAGGTCGAGGAAGAGCACGCGAAGAACCAGCGGCTGCGGGAGGAAAACCAGTCCCTGCGCGAGCAGCTCCAACGGCCCCTGGGGCTGCGCCAGCTCATCCTGGGCGGCGCGCTCGACCCGAACGGCATCCAGGTCCGCGTCCTGCTCGCCCCCACCCATGAGCCGTTCGACGAACCCCTCTCCATCCTGAGCGGGGTGAGCTACCGCGCCGCCGACCAGGTGGCCGTGGATCTGGTCCTGCGGAACAATGGCACCGAGCGCTGGACGCTGTCGGCGGTGGCGCTGAGGGAAGACACGGGCGACCCCCTGAGGAACGTGGATTTCGTGCAACCGCCCCCCCTGGAGCCGCAAGGCATCCAGCACCTCTTCGTCGAGGGGACCCTGGCCCGGAACGCGTCCCTGGGCGCACTGAGCCTGAGCATCGAGGACGAGGAGGGACGCACCATCACCCTTCCCCCCATCCCGTTGCCGGGACGCGAGGACCATCTCGACGATCGCGTCCGGGCTCACTAGGGTGTGCGTCTCATGACCGCTCCACGCTCCCTGCATGCCCCCGACAAGCGCACCCCCGCCGTGGCCGAGGCCATGGCCCGTTTCCACCCGGACATCGTCGAGCAGGTGCGCACCACCGTCGAGCGCGAGCCCGTGGTGGTGGTGGGGATGGCGCAGAACCCCTTCGTGAAGAAGGCGCGCCAGGCGCTCACCGAGGCGGGCATCCCCTTCACCTACCTGGAGTACGGCAGCTACCTGAGCAAATGGAAGGAGCGGCTCGCCGTGAAGATGTGGAGCGGCTGGCCCACGTTCCCCCAGGTCTTCGTGCGCGGCGTGCTCGTGGGCGGCTTCAACGACATGCGCAAGGCGCTGGAGGACGGCTCCCTGCGCAAGCTGCTGGGCTGACGATCAGAAGACCATGACGAACCCACCCAACGGCCTGCCCCCCCTCTCCGGCTACACCCCCACGCCCGAGTCCTTGCGGGTCGCGGAAGAGCAGCTCGCCAAGGCCTCTCCGGAGGAGCTCTCCGCCGCCGCGCGCGCCTGGGTCGTGTACAGCCGTTCCGCGGGAGGGCGCTCGTCCATCACCGGCGCCGAGCTGCCCGGCTTCTACATGACGCCCACGCTCGTGCGCGCGGCCTGGCTCGCCGTCGTGCGCGACCTGCGCGGTCGCGCGCCGACGCCCCCGCCCGCGGAGTCCACGCCCAAGGGCACACCGGAGGTGAAGCCAGTGACGCGGCAACCCGCCGCCGAGGAGGGAGCGGCGCGTTCGCCGGGCGCGACCCTGCCGGAGCTGTGCCGGGGCGCGCGCGACCTCGCCGAGGCCGTGAGCCTCATGGGCTCCTCCGACACGGAAGCCGCGCGGACGGTGACGAAGCTGGTGAAGCTCCTGTCCAAACGCCTGCGCGCACGGATGAATCAGCTGTGATGGAGAGGGGGGGGTGCAGCTGCGCGCTCAGAGGGACTTGAACCCCCAACCCTTGGCTTCGAAGGCCAATGCTCTATCCAGTTGAGCTATGAGCGCACAAGGGGGGGATAAAGGTGGGCGGTCAACCGGGATCGAACCGGCAACCTCCGGAGTCACAGTCCGGCGCTCTAACCAGTTGAGCTATGACCGCCATCGCTGGCGACAACCACCATGAGACGGGCGGCTACCTATCGTGAAACCCGGGGCGCGGCAAGCCCTTTGTCACCAGGCCGCTTCCCCGCTCCGGGTCCGAGCGGCTTCCAGGAGCAGGCGGCGCTCGGCCGCGGCCACCACCCGCCGCGCCGCCCCCACCGAGCCCGGGTCCACCGAGATGGAGGTGATTCCCGCCCGCACCAGGTGCTCGGCGAACTCGGGCCGGTTCGAGGGGGCCTGGCCACACAGGGAGCACGTCACGCCCGCCTCCCGGCTGGCGTGGATGATGCGCACGATCGCATCCAGCACCGCCGCGTCCGACTCGTTGAACAGCTCCGCGCACATCTCCGAGTCCCGGTCCACCCCGAGCATGAGCTGGGTCAGGTCGTTCGAGCCGATCGACACCCCCGTCACGCCCAGCCGCGCGTACTCGGGGATGCGGTACACCACCGAGGGCACCTCCGCCATCACCCACCGCTCCAGCCCGCGCTGCCGCCCCAGGGGGCTGGCGTCCAGCAACTTCAAGCAGGCCTCCAGTTCCCAGAGCGTGCGCACGAAGGGAAGCATCACGTGCAGGTTGGGTGACTCCTCCCGCACCCGCGCGAGCGCCTCCAACTCCAGCTGGAACACCTCCGGCTCGCGCAGATAGCGGTAGCAGCCGCGGAAGCCGATCATCGGGTTGGCCTCGACCGGCTCGAACTCCGCGCCGCCCTCCAGTCCCCGGAACTCGTTGGAGCGGAAGTCCGTCGTCCGGTACACCACCGGCCGAGGATGGAACGCCTGGGCGATCTCCCGGAGCGGGCCCACCATCCGCTCCACGAACTCGCGCTGGCGCCCCTGGGCGATCAACCGGCGCGGGTGGACTCCGCCCAGTGCGTCGGTGAGCAGGAACTCCGCCCGCAGGAGCCCCACCCCATCCACCGGGAGCGCGGCCGCCTCGCGCGCCTGCCCCGGCAGGGCCAGGTTGACGTACAGCTTCGTCGCCAGGGGCTCGGGCTCGCGCGCCTCGACGACCCGTGGCGCCTCCACCGCCCGCCCCGCTTCCACCTGGGGCTCGGCCACCTCCTCCATCCGTCCCTCGAACACCTTCCCCGCGCGCCCATCCACCGTCACCTCTTCCCCATCGCGCAGCACCCGCGTGGCGTTGCGTGTCCCCACCACGCAGGGCAGGTGCAGCTCGCGGCTGACGATGGCCGCGTGGCTCGTCATGCCTCCGCTGTCGGTGATGATGGCCACGGCCCGGCGCATGGTGGCCACCCAATCGGGCGACGTCATGGGGGCGACGAGCACCTCGCCCTTCTGCAACTTCCCGCCTTCCTCGGGGCCATGAAGCACCCGCGCCCGACCGGAGACGCGGCCCGGAGAGGCCCCCAATCCCGTCACGAGCGCCGGCCTCCAGGCCTCCCGCTCCGGCGCTGGCGCGACCCGGCCCAGCGTGGTGATGGGCCGCGACTGCACCACGAACAACCGCCCTCCCCGCTCGGCCCACTCGATGTCCTGGGGCGAGCCATAGTGCGCCTCCACCCGCGCGCCCAACCGCGCCAGCGTCAACACCACCTCGTCCGCCAGCACCCGCTTGCGCGCCCGCTCCTCGCTCAGCTCCACGCGCCGGTTTCCTCCCTCGGGCGCGCGCTCCAGCAGGAAGTCCTTGTGCCCCACCCTCACCTCGCGCAGTCGCGGGCCCTTCTTGTCCAGCGTGTACGTGTCCGGCTCCACCTGCCCGCCCACCACCACCTCGCCCAGCCCCCAGGCGGCCTCGATGACGAAGCGCTGGGTATCCCCCGTGGCGGGGTCCGCGGTGAACATCACCCCCGAGCGCGCCGAATCCACCATCTCCTGCACCACCACCGCCAGGGAGGGCAGCTCGGTGAGGCCCTGGCTCTTGCGGTAGGCCACCACCCGCTGAGCGAACGCCGAGGCCCAGCACTCACGCAGCCGCGCCAACACGGCCTCGTCGCCCACCACGTGGGTATAGGACTCGTGCATTCCCGCGAACGAGGTGGAGGACGTGTCCTCGTCCGTCGCCGAGGAGCGTACCGCCACCGCCTGCTCACGGCCCAACTGGTGGTAGGCGTCGAGCACGGCCGCCTGCAACGCGGCCGGCAACTCCACCTGAAGCACCATCTCGCGCAGCTCGGTCGAGCGCTCCGCCAGCGACTCCAGGTCCTCCACGTCGAGGCTCCGCCACAGCTCTCCCAGCCGCGAGCCAACGGGCCGCAGCGCCTCCTGGAAGGCCTCCGCCGTCACCACGAAGCCCCGGGGGACCGGCAGCCCCGCCTGCGTCATCTCGCCGAGGTTGGCGCCCTTGCCCCCCGCGAGCGCCACGTCCTCGCGCGAGAGCGAATCGAACCACACCACCCATGGCCGCTGCTGCTCACCCGAGCGCTCCCCTCGCGAGTCTCGCAACGGCGCCTGCCCCGTCTCCATGGTCGTTCTCCACTGTCGCGTCCGTGTGCACTACCCATGTGCACCGACCTGCCCAAGGGCACGGAGCACACGAGCGGCCCGTCCTCTCCCGCTCGGGTCACCTCAGGGCGCGTGCGCTGCCTCGCGCAGCCAGGAGCTCACCTGTTCCTTCGCGGCATTCAACGCCGGGCTCACGTCCACCCGATAGGGGGGCCGCACGGGCTCCAGCCGCCGCACCGCCGGGGGCAGGCGCTCCCGTTCCTCCCGCGCGTGCGCCCGTATCGCCGCCAGCGAGGGCGAGGCATCCTCCAGCCGCCGACCCGCCCGCATCACCCGCCGTAGCAGCGGCCGGCCTGGCAACGCCTCCTCGTGGCGGGCGAGCACGTCCCGAGGCGCCATGCCGTCCGCCTCCTGGCGGAACACCTGCTTGCGTCCGGGCAGCAGCACCTTGCCTGGCGACAGCTTGAGCCGCCCGTGGCCCGCGTACTCCACCAGCTTGTAGGCCATGTCCAGCGCGGGCGCGTCCGTGGACACCCCCATCGCCGTGCCCACGCCGAAGGCGTCGATGGGCGCGTGGTGTTCCAGCAGCCTCGCGACCTCGTCCTCGTCCAGCCCACCACTCGCGAAGATGTGAACGTGCTCCAGCCCCGCCGCGTCCAACAGCCGGCGCGCCGAGTGCGCCAGCGATACCAGGTCTCCCGAGTCCAGCCGCACCGCTCGCACCTGGAACTCCGGGCCAAGCTCCCGCGACAGCTCCACCACCTTCCGCACGCCCTCGAGCGTGTCGTACGTGTCCACCAGCAGCGTCGTCTCCGGGAAGCGGCGGGCGTAGGCGCGGAAGGCGGAGCGCTCGTCGTCGTGCGCCTGGACGTAGCTGTGCGCCATGGTCCCGGCCACCGGAATGCCATAGCGCTGGCCCGCCAGCAGGTTGGACGTGGCGCTCACCCCGGCCACATAGGCGGCGCGCGCCACCTTGAGGCCCGCGTCCACCCCGTGCATCCGCCGCACCCCGAAGTCCACCACGGGCCGCCCCTGGGCCGCCTCCACCACCCGCGCCGCCTTGGAGGCCGCCAACGTCTGCAGGTGCACCTGGTTGATGAGGTACGTCTCCACGAGCTGGGCCTCGGGCAGGGGCGCGATGACCTCCAACAGAGGCTCCTCGCCAAAGAGGGGCGTCCCCTCGGGCACGGCGTGCACGTCCCCGGTGAAGTGGAAGTGCTCCAGCCACTCCAGCAGTCGCGGGGAGAAGCGCCCCAATGACTCCAGCCAGGCGAGCTCTTCCGAGGAGAAGCGAAGTGTCTCCAGGTACGTGAGGGCCTCCTCCAGCCCACACGCGACCAGGTAGTTGCGGCGCGCGGGCAACCGGCGGACGAAGAGGCTGAAAGCCGCCTCGTCCTGGAGCCCCTCGGACAGGTAGGCGTCCACCATGGTGAGTTCATAGAGGTCCGTGAGGAGCGCCGACGCCATGACGAGAACCTCCAGGCTCTCTCCCGTGAAGGTACTCATGGGGGCCGGGCGCCAGGCCTGTCCGCTCGGGTGCTCGATCCCGTCCCGCTCGCGGGAGGCATCGGCTGATTAGGTTCCCCGAGGGACGTGAATCGACCCGGTCAGGACCCGGGCCGTTGAACCCGAGGAACCGCCATGACCCTCCTGTGTGCCACCCACTTCTCGGATGCCGCGCGGCAAGCGGCCACGGTCTCAGCGGGGCTCGCGCGGAAGCTGGATGAACCCCTCATCCTGGTGCACGTGCTGCCAGTCGACATGGCGCGCGCCTTCGGACAGGCGCTGCGGGACAAGGCGATGTCGACACTGGCGGACGAGGCGCGGCGATTGGAGCAGGCGGGCGCACGGGTGAGCCACCAGTTGCTGACAGGAGAGCCAGCCGAGGAACTGGCCCGCTTCGCGCGGGAAAAGGGCGTGAAGTGGGTGGTGACAGCCGAGCCCACGCGGGCCTCACGCTTTCTCGGGCTGGGAGGCACGGTGGACCGGCTGGCCACGGTGCTGCCCATCCCCCTCTGGGTGGTGCGCGGAGCGGACTCCCTGGAGGCCTGGATACAGGGGACGCGTCCGCTGAGGGTGATGCTGGGTGTGGATCGCTCGCTGCCCTTCGAGGCGGCGCGCGACTGGCTGCGAGGCTTGCGGCGCCACGGCCCGGTGGAGGTGGTGGCCGGCCGCATCTACTGGCCGTTCGAGGAATACCAGCGGATGGGACTGGCGCAGCCGCTGACCATCCAGGACGTGACACCCGAGCTGCGGCACGCGCTGGAGCAGGAGGTGAGCGCACAGGTGTCGTCGCTGGCGGCGCCGGGCCAACCGGTGCGCCTGCGGCTGGAGGCCCGGGTGGGGCGCATCGCGGATCACCTGGTGGCGCTGGCGGCGGAGGAACAGGTGGACCTGCTGGTGGTGGGCTCGCGCCAGCGGCGAGCGCTGGGCAAGCTCGCGAGCGTGTCACACCACGCGCTGCGGCTCGCGAAGATGTCGGTGGTGAGCGTGCCCAGGGCGGCGGCGACCCGAGGCGAGGAGGTACCGATTCCGGCGCTGCGCTCGGTGTTGGTGGCCACGGACTTCTCGGAGGCGGCCAACCGGGCCATTCCGTATGCCTTCTCCCTGCTGCCGACCGGAGGCACGGTCCATGTGGTGACGGTGGAGAAGAACCGGCGGCATCACGTGGAGCAGGAGCGGGACCTGAGACAGGAGTTGCACCAACTCCTGCCCCGGGACGCGGATGCCCAGGGGCGCGAGGTCCACGTGGAGGTGCTGTCGGGCGAGGACGTGGCGACGGTGATCCTCAAGGCGGCGGAGCGCCTGGGCGTGGACGTCCTCTGCCTGGGCACCCATGGGCACTCGGGAATGAAGAAGACGGTGATGGGCGCGGTCGCCAAGGAGGTCGTGGCGCGCGCCGACCGGCCCGTGATGGTGGTCCGCCCGCCCGAGGGGTGACGTTGGAGAGGGACTTCGACGAGCCCCGCGGCCACGAGGGTCGGAAGACAACAAGAAGGGCAGTCGATTCGCTCTGTTCACGTGGAAGTGGGCTTGCCATAGACGCCTACTCCCAAAGAGGGGGGGTGATGAACCCTCGGTCTGGGTAGCCTATAGTCGCGGTCACGGTCCACGCATCCGCTCGGGGGACAAGGCATTCAACACCGCCTTTGGATCGGCAGAGGACACGGAATGGCATTCACGACATTGTTGCTCCTGGTCACATGGGTTGTCCTTCTCCTTGTTGGGACGAAGTGGCGCGGAGCTGAAGCGAAGCTCCGACAATCCCAGGAGCGAATCGACCTGCTGGGCAAGCAGGTCACCGATCTCCAAGCCAGCAACAACGCACAGGAAGCCGCTCTTGAGCGGTATCAGGTCATCGCGGATGCGGAACAGCACGCCCGAGGCCTCATCACGGAGGCGGAACGGAGCGCGGAAGCCTCACGAGTTCTCATCCAGGAAGAGCAACAACAGGCACATGCCGCTATCCAAGAGCAGCATGCACGAGCGGAACAGCACGCCCGAGGCCTCATCACGGAGGCGGAACGGAGCGCGGAAGCCTCACGAATTCTCATCCAGGAAGAGCAACAACAGGCACATGCCGCTATCCAGGAGCAGTACATGCGAGCGGAACAGCACGCCCGAGACATCACCATGAAGGCGGAACGGGGCGCGGCGACCTTGCGGGCTCGCATCCAGGAGGAGCAACAACAGGCACATGCCGTTGTCCAAGAGCAGCACACGCGAGCGGAACAGCGCGCTCGAGACCTCATCGCGGAAGCGGAACGGAGCGCGGCGGCCTTGCGGGCTCGCATCCAGGAGGAGCAACAACGGACAAGTGCCGACCTACAGGAGCAACAAGCGCGAGCGGAGCGCGATCTTCAAGAGAACAGAAAACGCGCGGACGCGCTCATCGCGGCGGTAACCGAGGAGTCCTTTCGGGCCAAGGATGCCGCCAACCAGCGCATCGTGGAGCTCACCACGGAGGCACAGGTTCTCCAGCAAAACTCAGAAAAGCTAAAAAACACCATCGCAGCCCTCAAAAACGTCATCGAGGGGTATGGGGATCGGTACGTCATCCCCACATACGGGCTGCTCGATGAGTTGGCCGAGGACTTTGGTCATGAAGAAGCCGGGCAACAGCTCAAGCTGTCGAGAGACCAGATGCGGCAGAAGATCAAGTCGGGGACGGCTGCCGCGTGTGACTATGTAGAGGAGCACCGGAAGCAAACCGCCATCGACTTCGTACTCGATGCCTTCAATGGCAAGGCGGACTCCATCCTCGCCAGCGTCAAGAAGGACAATCATGGGACTCTCTCCCAGAAACTGCGCGACGCCTTCGCTCTCGTGAACCACAACGGACAAGCCTTCCGCAATGCGCGAATTACACCAGAATACCTCCAGACCCGAATCGACGAGCTTCTATGGGCCTCCCGGGCGCATGAACTCAAGGAACTCGAGCGCGAGGAACAACGGGTTCTCAGGGAACGGATCCGCGAAGAGGAGAAGGCTCAACGCGAATACGAGCGCGCGCAAAAGGACGCCCAGAAAGAGGAGGAACTGCTGCGCAAAGCCATGGAAAAGGCTCAGCGCGAAATCGACAGGGCCAGCGACGCGCAGAAAGCACGCTTCGAGGAACAGCTCCGCGACTTGCAGGAAAAGCTGACCTCCGCGGAGGAGAAAAACAAGCGAGCCCTCTCCATGGCCCAGCAGACCAAGGTGGGACACGTCTACATCATTTCCAACCTGGGATCCTTCGGGGAAGACATCTACAAGATCGGGCTCACCCGCAGACTCGAACCCCTCGATCGAATCCGGGAGCTGGGAGATGCCAGTGTCCCTTTCGAGTTCGACGTCCACGCCCTTATCTCCAGCCAGGATGCTCCGGCACTCGAACGAGAATTACACAAGCGCTTCGTCCGCATGCAGGTGAACAAGGTCAACCCCAGAAAGGAGTTCTTCAGGTTGTCCTTGCATGACATCCGGCAGGAGATCGAACGGATGGGCATCTCCGCCCGGTGGACATTGGCCGCGGAGTGCCGGGAGTACAAGGAAACGCTCGCCATCGAGCGCGCCATGCAGGACAAAACGTTCCGCGAGGAGGAATGGATGCAGAAGCAGTTGGCGGAGCAGCCCATCGAACAGGAAAAGCTCGCGGGCTAGTTCCGGGAGGTGGCCGCCCGGCTGACCCTCTAATGATGGGGTTCCCCCGGGTGCTCGCCGGGCGGACCGTGCTCCCCCACCGGCCTGGGTACCACGGGCCCTCCGTTCCTCGGAGGCTCCCCTGCCCCACGTCGGCGGCCCCCGCGCACGCCCTCGCCGCGGCGCCCTCCCCGCGCCAGCAGCGCCGCGACCCCGAGCGCCCCCGCCACCAGCAGGGCCGTCAGCCCCAGCAGCCACAGGAAGAGGTGGTCCACCAGTCCCTCGGCCCGATCGAAGACATGATCCACCCAGCCCCGGCCCATCGTGTCCGCCTGCTGCAGGGTCTGCACCCTCTCGGTGTGGAGCGCGTCCAGTACCGCCACGCGCTCGCCCCGGACGCCGTCCAGCACGGCCTGCCGCTCGGAGGAGATGAAGTCCTGCAGCGCCACGCGCTCGCCCGTCGCCCACCGGGGAGTCCCGTCCACGAAGGCTCCCAGCCGCACGAGCACGTCCACGGTCCGTCCCAACTCGTCCATGGCCGAGGTCAGGACCGGAGTCCCCGCCACCATCTCCTGGACGGCGAGCTCCGCCTGCCAGCGGGCCTGCCGAGGGAGGCTGCCGGCATACAGGTCCACCCGCGCGAGAAGGTCCTGCGTGTCCGCGAGGAGCGCGGCCGTCGAGCCCAGCAGGCCCACCCCGGCGCGGTCCGTGAAGGCGGCCAGCAGGGGCACGCTGGACTCGCGCGTGACGAGCGATCCGGTCAACGGGTGCTCGGTGGCCCACCCGTGCACGAGCTGGTGCAGGGGGGAGACATCCTCGCGACCCGACAGCTCCCGCCAGAGTGCCTCCACCTCCGACTCCAGGCCCCCCAGCGAGTGTTGGAAGGTGTCCACCACCTCCGGCGAGGCCCCCTCCGCCCACTTCGGCAACGCCTGCTGCATCTGGGCCAGCAGCGCCCAGGCGTCGATCAACGCCGCCACCGGATCCGGTTGGAGCAGCGCCCCCTGCATGGCGGGCACCGCGTTGCTCTTGAAGTGGATCATCGCCTCGCGAACCAAGGGCGAGCTGGAGCGCGCGGAGAGCTCATCCGCGGTGGCCTCGAGGACTCCCGGGAAGCGGCGGGCCATGTCTCGCACGCGGATGCGCAGCGCGCCCACGCTCAGCTCCGACCGTCCCACGCGCTCGTAGAGGGGCGAGCGCGGCTCCACCTTCAACGCGGCACAGGCCGTCAGCAGCGCCGCCAGCAGCGCCGTGAGCAGGAGAGACGGGAGCCGAGGGGAGGTGTGCATGGAAGGACCAGCCCCCAGCATGCGCCCCCCTCCCCGCTCCGCCGAGTGGCCTCCAGGAGCAAGGCCACGTCACGCGCCGGACGTCCGGCCAGGAACACGGCCGGAAGGCGGGCCCCGCACCTTTGCCCCCGGGCCTGCCCCACGGGGCGGTAAGAGCGAGCGTGCTCGGGCCGATGCCTCCCGTGCCACTCGCCCCTGACGCTTGTGGGTCAACACGTCGCACCCCAGCTTTGCCTCGTCCATCAAGCCACGAAGGTCGGAGACATGAGCATGCGGCGACGGCTGCGGGGCGGGAGTGAGCACCCCCCGCGGCGGGTGTTGGCACGCAACAGCGCGTGGCTGCACCCCGCCGCGGGAGCAGTGCTGGGCGCCGGGCTGGCCGTGCTCTTCGTGGTCAACCCCTTCGGCACCCACCACTGGCTGCCGCGGGGCCTGGCCTGGCGCATCTCGGTCGCGCAAGCGCGGACGGGCCTCGGTTCGGTGTTGGGGGTGGTGCTCACGTCCCTGAGCATCGCCCTGTCGCTGTCGCTGGTGGTGCTGCAGACCACCGCGAGCCAGTACTCCCCGCGCCTGCTGCGCCTCTTCATGCACAGCCTGGGCTTCCGCCTCCTCGTCCCCACCTTCGTAGCCACGGGCGTCTACTGCCTGGTGGGCATGTGCGCGTTCGGCTTCGTGGACGACCCGGGCGTGGCACCCCAGCCGGCGCTCTCCATCGCCATGCTGCTGCTCGTCTGCTGCGGCGCGGCCCTGGTCTTCCAGATGACGTACATGCTCGGGCTGGTGCGCGTCGAGCAGGTCGTCCACCAGACGAAGGCCCATACCCTGAAGGTGGCGCACGCGCTGGACCGGCGGCACCGCCTGGACGCGGAGCAGCCCCCCACCGCCCCGGCGCCCTCCGGCACGTGGCGGCCCGTGACCTCCCATTCCTCAGGCTTCGTGGTGGACATCGACGCGCGGGCACTGCTGCGACTGGCCGAGGCCCACGAGCTCGTCATCCACGTGGACGTGATCATCGGCGAGCCCATCGTGCGGGGCACACAGCTCGGCCGAGTGCTCTCGGAGCGTGGACCCCTCGAGGAGGACTCGACAAAGGCCGTGGAGCGCACCGTGCTCATCGGCCCCTGGCGCGAGCCGGACAGGGACCTGTCGCTCGGGGTGCGGCAGCTCGTGGACGTGGCCATCAAGGCGCTCTCGCCGGGCATCAACGACCCGTCCTCGGCGGTGGAGGCACTGGACGCGCTCACCGTCCTGCTGTGCGAGCTGTGCACACTGCGGCAGGGCTCCCGCGTCCTGGCCGATCCCGAGGGCCGCCCGCGCGTCTTCCTGCGCGAGCTGGAGCTGAGGGACTACCTGGTGCTGGCCACCGAGCAGATCAGCCGCTATGGCGCCGGAGAACCGGCGGTGGTGCTGCGGCTGCTGCGGCTGGCCGGAGAGGTGGGGCTGCGAGCCGGGCGGGCGCCGGACCAGCGGGCCATCCGCGAAGTGCTCCACCAGGTGCGCGCGGACGCCGAGTCGGCCCTGGGCGACTCCTCACGTCTGCCGCTCCTGCGGCGCTACGCCGAGGAGGTGGAGCGGGCCCTGGAGCACGCGGAGCCCCTGCCTCCCCTGCCCTCGCTCGGCTTCTGAGGCCGTGGGGCGCGGGCTGTGCCCATGACGATGGACGAGCGCCCTCGTCGAGCCGTGCTCGCGGGACAAAAAAGAAGGGGCTGGAATCCAGAGGGAATGCTCCCAAGGACTCCAACCCCTGATGAGATACGCGCCAGGCGGGACTCGAACCCACGACCCTCGGCTTAGAAGGCCGATGCTCTATCCAGCTGAGCTACTAGCGCCCAACTCGAGTGACTGCGTTATCGGGGCGAGAGGATTCGAACCTCCGACCCCCTGCGCCCAAGGCAGGTGCGCTACCAGGCTGCGCTACGCCCCGATAAAGGTGGCCATTCTTGCTACATCCGAACCGGACGTGCAAGGACAACGTTCCTGACGGCTGCTCACCGCTCAACAGCCGCGCCGCCCAACCGGGACAGCAGGTGGGGCCGCATCTTCTGGAAGGCGGCCCCCCGGTGGGAGATGGACGCCTTCTGCTCGGACGTCAGCTCCGCCAGGGACTTCCCCTCCGGCAGCAGGAAGACCGGATCGTAGCCGAAGCCGTGCGTGCCCCGAGGGGTGTGGCCGATCCGTCCCTCGCAGCGGCCCACCTCGATGAGGGGCGCGGTGTCCCCCGGCAGGACGAGGCACAGCGCGCACACGAAGGCGGCGGTGCGCGCCTCGTCGGGAACGGACGCCAGTTCGGAGAGCAGCTTCTCGTAGCGGGCGCGATCATCGCCCTCGGCATAGCGCGCCGAGAGCACCCCGGGACGGCCGTCCAGGGCATCCACGCACAGCCCCGAGTCATCCGCCAGGGCGGGCAGACCGCTGGCCTCCGCGTAGGCCCGGGCCTTCTTGAGGGCGTTCTCCTCGAAGGTGGCGCCATCCTCCACGGGCTCGGGAATGGGCGGCAGGTCGCGCAGGGACACCACTTCCACGGCGTCCCCCACGAGCCCGCGCAATTCGCGCAGCTTGCCCGCGTTGGAGGTGGCGAAGAGCAGACGGGGCTTCATGGCGGCTAACCCTCCAGGATCTTGGCCTGGGCCTCGGTGAGCTGGCGGATGGCGGCCAGCCCCGAGTCCAGCATGGCGTCCAGCGTCTTGCGGTCGAACATCTTGTGCTCGGCCGTGCCCTGCACCTCCACGATGCGGCCATCGCCGGTGGCCACCAGGTTCAGGTCCACGTCGGCCGAGGAGTCCTCCTCGTAGTCGAGGTCCACGCGCACCTCGCCGTTCACCACGCCCACGGACACCGCGGCCAGGGGCTGCAGCACGGGCATGCGGGAGATGACCTTGTCCTTGTGGAGCTTCTTCAGGGCGAGCGCCAGCGCCACGTAGGCGCCGGTGATGGAGGCGGTGCGCGTGCCTCCGTCCGCCTGGAGCACGTCACAGTCCAGGGTGAAGGTGCGCACGCCCAGGGTGGGCAAGTCCACCGCGGCGCGCAGGGCTCGGCCGATGAGGCGCTGGATCTCCAGGGTGCGTCCGGTCTGCTTGCCCTTGGCGGCCTCGCGATGGGTGCGCGTATGCGTGGAGCGCGGCAGCATGCCGTACTCGGCCGTCACCCAGCCGGAGCCCTTGCCCACGAGGTGGGGAGGCACCCGGTCCTCCACCGAGCACGTGACGAGCACGCGGGTGTGGCCGAACTCCACCTGGGTCGAGCCCTCGGCGTGCCGGGTGATTCCAGGGGTGAGGGTGACGGGGCGCAGATCCAGCGCCCCACGGTTGAAGGACCGCACGGGGAGACTCCTCGGCAAGGGGGGAACGGGCCCGGCTCTCTAGCAGACGCCAAGGCCTCTGTCCGACAAAGGAATGACGTGGAGGCTCACGGCGTGGAGGGAGCGGCGACCTGGGGGCCCGCCGCCCTCCTCGGGGTGTCGCGCTTGCGCACCTCGGCGAGGAAGACGCGTACGCCCTCGGTGATGGCGGTGGCGAGGGTCTCCTGGTAGTCGGCGCGGCTCAGGCGCTTGCCCTCCTCTGGATGCGACAGATAGCCCACCTCGATGAGGACGGCGGGAGCCTCGACGCCATTGAGCACGTAGAAGGGGGCCTGCAGCACGCCTCGATCCGAGCCCCCGGTGGCCGAGATGAGCTTCGGGTGGATGGCGTACGCCAGGCGCGAGGAGTCCTGATGCGTCTCGGTGCGCTCGAGATCCTGGAGGATGAAGGCGAGCGTGGACTGCTTGCGGGTCTGCCGGGCGGAAGGGGCCTCGGCGTTCTCGCGGTCCGCGGCCGCGCGCGCGGTGGCGTTGGAGGCATTGGCGGACAGGAAATACGTCTCCAGGCCCTGGACCCGCGCGCGGGTGCGCTTGGTGGGCATGGCGTTGCAATGGATGGAGAGGAAGAGGTCCGGCCGCTGCTTGTTGGAGAACTCCACGCGCTCGGGCAGATCCAGGGACAGGTCCTCGTCGCGCGTCATCAACACCTGCGCGCCCAGGTCCTTCTCCAGGTGTGTCCGCAGCCGGCGGGCGATCTGCAGGGCGATGTCCTTCTCGAGGACGCCCTTGGGGCTGGTGGCGCCCTCCTTGGCGCCGCCATGGCCGGGGTCCACCACGATGCGGGCCGGACGCTCGGCCGCGCGCGAGGACACGGGAGCCAGAAGGGACGCGAGGGACAGGACGAGCGCGAGGGGGCGGACCATCATGGCGCGCCGATCGTAGCGGAGACCGCGCGCCCCCGCGAATCCACACGCTCCCTCGCTTCCCCGGGGGCGCCCTACCCGACGACCTCGACGCCGGCCCGGCCCTCGCCCACCTCGCCGATGAGGGCCACGTCCACCTGGGCCCGCTCCAGCGCCCGGTAGGCCTTGGCCGCGTCCCGCGCGGGCACCGAGGCCAGCAGGCCGCCGTTCGTCTGGGCATCGGCGAGCACCCACTGGATGTCCTCGGGCAGGCCCTTGGGGAAGCGCACCTTCTTGGCCACGTGGGCCAGGTTCGACTTCGTACCGCCCGGCACCACGCCCTGCTGCGCCAGCGCGGGCACCTCCGCGAGGATGGGGATGCGCTCCAGGTCCAGGAAGGCCCGGGCCTTGGCGGCCGTCATCATCTCCAGCAGGTGCCCGAGCAGGCCGAAGCCCGTCACGTCCGTGAGGGCGTTCACCTTGAACTTGCCCGAGGCGAACACCTCACCCGCCTTGCGGTTGAGCGTCGACATCTGCGCCACCACGCGCTCCGTCAACTCCTCGGAGGCGAGTCCGCGCTTGATGGCCGTGGTGGCGATGCCGGTGCCCAGGGGCTTGGTGAGCAGCAGCACGTCCCCGGGCTTCGCGCCCGCGTTGGTCAGCACCTTCTTCGGGTGCACGCTGCCCGTCACCGCCAGCCCATACTTGGGCTCCTCGTCCTGGATGGAGTGGCCGCCCAGGATGGGAATGCCGGCCTCGTCCGCCTTGGACTGGCCCCCCGCGAGGATCTTCGACAGCTCCTCGAGCGGACGATCCTTGGGGAAGCACACCAGGTTGAGCGCGAAGAGGGGCTTGGCCCCCATGGCGTAGATGTCCGACAGCGCGTTGGCCGCCGCGATGGCGCCGAACTGGAACGGGTCGTCCACCAACGGTGGGAAGAAATCCACCGTGCTCACCATCGCCAGACCGGGCGCCACCCGGTACACGGCCGCGTCATCGTGGGTGTTGAAGCCCACCAAGGCCTTCGCGTTCTTCGTGGGCTTCAACTGCCGCAGGACCTGCGAGAGATCCGCGGCCTGGAGCTTGGCCGCGCATCCCGCGCAGTGGGCCAGCTCCGTCAGCCGGCGCGGAGCTTTTTGCTCGGACACCCAGGGCTCCAATCAGCTGGCGCGCACGTAGTCGCGCTTGATGAGTTGCAACACCGTCTCGGCCGCCACCACGTCGTCCTGCTCGGCGTGGTTGAGCACCGCGCCCAGCGAGCCGTGGTTGTGCACCAGTTGCAGCACGTCCAGGAGCTCCGGCGTCAGCTCGCGCAGGGGCGCCGTCATGGGCGAGGCCAGCGACAGCCGGGCGTTCATGGCGGGCAGCTCCTTCTGGATGCGCTTGTACTCATCCAGCTGGCGCAGCGCGTCCATGAGGAGCGCCTCGGTGGACGAGTCCAGCTCCACCATGAACTCCTGGGGATCCGCCGGCCGCAGCTCGAAGTCACCGTGTTCCCAGGTGATGATGCGGTTGAAGCTCTTCTGCGGACCCAGGTTGTGGTTCTCGTCGATGACGGCGTAGTACACGCGGCCCTGGCGCAGGTAGATCTTGCCCTCCTGCTCGTTGCCCACCACCAGCACGCCGTTCTTCTTGGACGTGTGGAAGAGCTGGAGCAGGTCCGGCAGGGGAATCTCCTCGATCTTGCCCGTCATGGACGAGGCCTTCGTCGAGGTGCGGGCCGCCTGCACCGCGGCCTCCTCCAGCCGTTGCTTGGCGACGACCTCGTCGACCTCGCCCGCGCCCGCTCCCTGGAGGATGAGCTTGAGGATGGACGTGCCGATGAGGATGCGGTCGCCCTCCTTGAGGGTCGACTGCTTGACCTTCTCGCCGTTGACGAACGTGCCGTTGGTCGAGCCCAGGTCCTCGATGGAGATCTGCCCGGTGCCGTTCACCATGATGCGCGCGTGCTTGCGCGACACCATGTCCTCGACGAGCACCATGTCGAGTTCGCTGGAACGGCCGATGACGATCTGCTTCTCGGCCTTCAGCGGGAACTCACCTCCCTGGTACTTGCCGGAGATGAACTTGAGCGCGAATGTCTTCGCCGGAGTCGGAGTGCTCACGGTGCTGCGACCTCGATGGTGGGGAATGCCATGGCCCTCGTCCCGCTCCCGTCCAATGACCCGAACACCCGCGGAGCCCGTTGAGAAACGCCGCCTAGCCTACATGAGACCGGGCGAAAAAAAGAATTCCTCCTCACGACGAATCAACGACAACGCACGCTCCCCCCTGTCGTCCACCGGTCTGGAGGGCAATTCTCCTTCCAGGCGCCACGCCTCCGTGACCATGGCGTCATCCCGCTCGAGCCGCAGGTACCAGGCCTCCACCCGCAGGCGGCGCTTCTGAAGCGCCAACACCCGCTCCAGCTCCTCCTGCCCCGCCCCACTCCCCGCGTCCGGGTCCTTCACCCCGAGCAGAGACGTCAGGCGCTCGCGATCCCCGGCCTCCAGGGCGCGGCGCCGGGACTCCAGGGCCAGGAGCGCCGCCGCCAGGCGGGGGGTGGGCAGTCCCTCGGGCACCCACTCCCGGCCCCGTCGCACGAAGGGCACCCGCTCCACGCCCAGCGAACTGACCCGGGTGCGTCCCAGCGAGCCCTGGAGATCCAGGGTCGTCCAGGCCACGGCGCGCTCGCCCCCCGGCGCCACGTCGATCGTGATGCGCGCGAAGTGGTGCGTCTGGACCTTCAGGGGCTCGGCCACTCCGGGCAGGCGCAGGCTCAGCCCGTCGCGCTCGGTCGTCTTGAGCCAGGTGATGATCTCCACCTCCGGTCCGGTCGCGAGCCCCAGCATCCGGGGGGCCAACACCAGCACGGCGACGCCAGCGGCCAGCACCGCGATCAGCACGCCGCCCTTGCGGCTCCAGTCCTCGCTCGGACTCACGAGCCCATCATCCGCCGGGCGCGCTCGGCGGCGGGAGACCCCGGCAGGCGCTCGATGACACGCTCCAGCGTCTTGCGCGCCTGCTCGGCGTCATTGAGCCGCACATAGGCCGAGTGGAGCTCGAACAGGGCCGCCTCCTCCAGGCTCGTGCCAGGGTAGTCCTTGAGCAGCCCCTCCAGCCGCTGCACCACCGCCTTCCACCGCTCGCGCCTGGCGTAGAAGGACGCCACGTACATCTCATGCTCGGCCAGGCGCAGGCGCGTCTTCTCGAGGTTCTCCTTCGCCTCGGGGATGTACTGGGAGCGCGGGTACTGGCGGATGAAGTCGCTGAGCGACGCGAGCGCCGCGAGCACCTCGGTCTGATCCTTCTCCTTCGAGGGAGGCAGGAGGAAGAAGTCCGTGGGGACATCCGCGAAGTGAGTCAGGGCCGAGCGGTAGGCGGCGTAATCCACCTTGGGGTGGGTGGGATGCAGCTTGATGAAGGTCTGGAACTTCTCGCGCGCCTCGGGGTAGCGCTCCTGGGAGAAGTTGAGGTCTCCCAGCTTGAGTTCCGCCTCGTTGGCCGCCTCGAGGTAGGGGAACTTGGTGCGCACGTACTCGTAGTACTTCTCCGCCTGGAGGAAGTCCTTGCGCTCCAGGGCCTCGTCGCCCAGGCGGATGTTGGAATCGGCCGCTGAGGCGTAGTCGGGCTCCCCGGGCTGGCCGGAGGTGAGGGCGGCGCAGCCAGCGGCGGCGCACAGGACGGCGGACAGGCAGACAGCTCGAAAGAGACGCATGGAGCGGGACAAGCTAGTCGTCCGGCCCCGAAGGTTCCAGCGTCGCGTCACCCAGAAGCCGATGGATGACCTCCTCGGAGAAACCCCGGCTGAACAGGAGGCGGCCCGCCCGGGCCCTGTCCTTGGGGGCGAGCACGCGGCCCAGGAGGCCCCGCTGCTCCAGCACCTGGCGTGCGGAAGCCTCCGCGTCGAACCCGAGCTCTCCGCTGGCCGAGGCCACCGCCTCGCTCGCCGCCTCCCGGCTCAACCCGTGGGCCTGGAGCCGCTCCTCGACGGCCCGGGGGCCATACCTGCCGCGCCGCAACAGCACCTCGGCCCGGTCCCGGGCGAAGCGCGCGTCATCCAGGTACCCGAAGCCCTCCACCCGGCTCAGGGCCCGCTCACGCACCGGCTCGGAGAAGCCCTTGCGCTCGAGCGCCAGGAGCAATTCGTGCCGGCTGCGCCCGCGCACGGACAACAGCTTCAGGCAAGCGTCCGTCGCTCGCCCGACGTCCTCGGCGGTGGGATCCTCGGAGTCCATCGCCGGGTATCTAGCATGTGCTAACAGGCGCGGCATGCACCCCCTCATCGCCCGCTACCTCAGCCCCGAAGCCGCCCGAGACACCCTCCAGAAGGAGAAGGACGGCGCGCCACTCGAGCCCGAGGAGCGGCTGTTCGTCCAGACCGCCAACGCCCACCCCGACAAGCGCGGCATCCTCCTGGGAGGCAAGGACAAGCGCCGCCTCTCCTCGGACGCCGAGGCCGCCGTCATCTTCCTGGCCGCCTACGCCGCCACGCGCGCGCTCGCCGAGGACCCCACCCTCGCTCCGGCGACGGCCAAGGCCCGCGAGGCGCTCGCGGCCGAGGGCGCCAGCGAGGACGAGACGGACGCCTTCATCGCCTCCATCCTCATGGAGGAGGCCTTCGGCTACGAGCAGGAGGTGGAGTCCTTCGACAGCACCTATGTCCAGGAGACGCTCGGCGAGGTCCCCGCCCTGGCGGCGCTCAGCCGCGAGCAGGTGGACGCGCTCATCATCGGCCTGGAGCGCTCGGCACGGGACGAGAAAGAGCGCGACGCGCGGGCGCGCGTGTCCCGGGCCCTGGTGAACGTCGCCTGGGAGGAAGGCCCCACCCCCATCAACCCCGAGCACATCGAGGCGCTCTACGAGGCGGAGATCGAGGGCAAGCCCGAGGCCGAGATGGAAGCCGGCCTGCGGGCCACCGTGGACTTCCTGCAGGTGCTGGCACGCGAGGGGCTCATCGGCCCCCAGCGGCTCTCGCGCCTGCGCGCCCAGCTCGGGGACGAGGAGGCGTAAGCCTCCGCCTCCCCCTAGAAGCGCTCGATCTGGAAGTCGTCGTCGGCCGCGGCCGCCGGAGCGGGAGCCGGGGCCGGAGCGGGCGCGGCGCGAGCCGGAGTGCCCTGCACCGTGGGCACGCCCGTCCGGGAGCCGGCGGCGGGCGGAGTGCCCTGCACCGTGGGCACGCCCGTCCGGGAGCCGGCGACTGGAATGGCCGGACGCGACGCGGGCCCCTGCACCGAGGGAATGGCCGGACGAGAGCCCGTGACGGGCCGGGGCGTCGCCGCGGGCGCCGGTGCGGCTGGCTGGTTCTGCTGGCCGAAGGACGCCGAGCCCGGGATGGGACGATCGCCCCCGCCCTCGAAGTTGTCCCACTTCGAGTCCGAGGTGGCGCTGATGCCCGAGAAGCGCAGCGCGAAGTCGTCCGGGTTGCTCGACTGGCGGTGGGCCTCCTCGTAGGTGACGAGCCCCTGCTTCACCAGCGACATCAGCGACTGGTCGAAGGTCTGCATTCCGTAGCTGTCGGAGCCCTGGGAGATGGCGTCGGAGATCTCCTTGGTGCGGTCCTTGTCCTCGATGAGCTCCTTCACGCGCGAGGTGCAGCGGAGCACTTCCACCGCGGCCACGCGGCCCTTGCCATCCGCGCGCGGCACCAGCCGCTGGCTCACCACCGCCTTGAGCACGCTCGCCAACTGGATGCGCACCTGCTTCTGCTGGTACGGCGGGAAGGCCGACACGACGCGGTTGATGGTCTCCGTGGCGTCCAGCGTGTGCAGCGTGGACATCACCAGGTGGCCCGTCTCCGCCGCCGAGAGCGCCGTTTCGATCGTCTCGTGGTCACGCATTTCTCCCACGAGGATGACGTCCGGATCCTGGCGCAGCGCGCTCTTGAGCGCCTGGGCGAAGGACATCGTGTCCACGCCCACCTCGCGCTGGTTCACGATGGAGCGCTTGTCACGGATGAGGAACTCGATGGGATCCTCGATCGTCATGATGTGACTGGTCTCGGTCGCGTTGATGTGATCGATCATCCCCGCGAGCGTGGTGCTCTTGCCCGAACCCGTGGTGCCCGTGACGAGGATGAGACCGCGCTCCTCCAGGCAGATCTTCTCCAGGATGGGGGGCAGCAAGAGATCCTTGATGGTCATCACCTTGAAGGGAATGACGCGAAGGACCGCGCCCACGGTGCCACGCTGCTGGAAGACGTTGACACGGAAACGACCCAGGCCGGGCACTCCGTACGCCAGGTCCACTTCGTTGCTCTGCTTGAACTTTTCCTTCTGGAACTCGTTCATGATCCCGAAGGCCATGCGCGCCACCTCCTCGGGAGGCAGCCGCTTGCCATCCTTCAGGGGCATCAGCGAGCCGTCGACACGAAACATGGGCGGCAGACCCGCCTTGAGATGAATGTCGGAGGCACCACCGCGGAGCGCGATCTGGAGGATTTCGTTGAGTTCCATGGATGGGCCGAATGGTACACGGTCCACCCAAGGCTTGAGGAGCCCCCGCGCGCGGGCTCGTCTGCCCGCCGCCCGAGGCCCGCCAAAGCACAACGGCGGAGGCCCCCCGAGAGGACCCCCGCCGCCGCGTACTGTCCAGCGAAGCCGGAAGGCTTAGCGCTTGGAGAACTGGAACCGGCGACGCGCGCCCGGCTGACCGTACTTCTTGCGCTCGACGGCGCGGGCATCACGCGTGAGGAAGCCGGCCTTCTTGAGGGGCGGACGGAAGTCCGGGTTGTAGTTGCACAGCGCGCGGGCGAGGCCGTGGCGGATGGCGCCGGCCTGACCACTCAGACCTCCGCCACGCACGTTGACCTCGATGTCGATCTTGCCCTTCTGCTCGAGCACATCCAGGGGCTGGTTGAGCACCATCTTGGAGGTCTCGCGGCCGAAGTACACGTTGATGTCGCGGCCGTTGATCGTCACAACGCCGGTGCCCGGGCGGATCCACACGCGCGCGGTGGCCTCCTTGCGGCGGCCCGTGCCATAAAAACCCTTGTCGGTGGCGGTAGCCATGTCGTCTCTTCTCTAAAGGTGCGGAAAGTGTGGGAAGGAAGGAGCCCTTACGCTTCGACTTCGCGAGCCACCGGCTGCTGCGCGGCGTGCGGGTGCGTGTCGCCAGCGTAGACCTTGAGCTTGGTCATCATCTGACGGCCCAGCGCGTTGCGCGGCAGCATGCGGCGCACGGCGTTGGTGATGATGTCCTCGGGGTGGCGCACCCGCAGCTTGGCCAGGTTGGTGCTCTTGAGGGCACCCGGGAAACCGGCGCGGGGGTGCCGGTAGTACATCTTGTCCTGCTCCTTCGTCCCCGTGACGCGCACCTTGTCCGCGTTGATCACGATGACATGGTCACCCGTGTCGATGGACGGGGTGTACATCGGCTTGTGCTTGCCCTTGAGAAGGGTCGCGATCTGGCTGGCGGCGCGTCCGAGCACCTTGTCCTTCAGATCGATCACGTGCCACTGGCGCTTGATATCCGCCGGCTTCGCACTGTAGGTCCGCTGCGACATTGTTTGAACTCCAAAACTTGGGTGGCGCCTTCAAGCGCCTGAGCCAAAGCAACCGCGGGTCGACCCTGGGAACTTCCAAGGTGGCCCGGAAAGGCCGACCGTCTTAGAGGGGGGCGGGAGGCAAGTCAAGGTCGCACTGCGCGCTAGCGCACCGCGCGCGCCGTTCCCGGAGGAGAGGAGACCGGTCCGGAAGGACCCTCCCCCCCTCCTGGCACCCGAGGTGCCACTCCCCCGCCCGCCTGGGGGGCCTTGAAGCGCTCCTTCAAGTTGGCGAAGAAGTTCTGCTCCTGAGCGGTAGGCGGGCCCTTACGCGGTGCGTCCAGGTCCAGCACCTCCACCAGCTCCGGGGGAATGTCGTCCAGGAAGCGCGAGGGGGTGCGCGGCACCTCCTTGCCCCGCTTCACGCGCATGGCGGAGCGGGTGAGGTAGAGCGCTTCCTTGGCCCGGGTGATGCCCACGTAGCAGAGCCGGCGCTCCTCCTCGAGGTTCTGCGCCTCGCCCTGCATGCCCTTGTGGGGCATCAACTCCTCCTCCATCCCGATGAAGAAGACCACCCGGAACTCCAGGCCCTTGGAGGCGTGGATCGTCATCAGGGTGATGGCCTTGTTGCCTCCGGGGGCTTCCTCCTCTTCCTGGCGGGTGTCCAGACTCAACCGGTTGAGGTAGGTGAGCAGGCTCGCCTTGGGGCCCTCGCGCTTCTCGAAGGTCTCCAGGGAGTTGATGACGAAGTCGATGGACGCGAGCTTGCGCTCGGCGCTCGCCTGCGAGCTCGTCAGGGACTTCGCGTCGTCCTTGTAGCCAATCTCCTCCAGGAGCTGGCGCGTCACCTGGGCCAGGTGGCCGTGCTCATAGCTCTCCCGGTAGCGCTCGACGAGCCGCTGGAACTCGCGCACCTTGGTGGCCGCGCCCGCAGGCAGGTCCTCGTAGCTCTCCGAGCGCTCCATGGCGCCCCAGAGCGACACGCTGTCGCGCCGCGCGTGCGCCACCAGCCGCTCCATGGTGACATCGCCAATGCCCCGCGCGGGCACGTTGATGATGCGCAGGAGCGACGTCTCGTCCCGGGGATTGGCGATGAGCTTGAAGTAGGCGACGACGTCCTTCACCTCGCGCCGGTCGAAGAACTCGCTGCCCGACAGCACCTCGTAGCGCAGGTTCTTCTCGCGCAGCGCCTCCTCCACCGGGTGCGCCTGGCCATTGACGCGGTAGAGCACGGCGATCTCATCCGGGGGAATGCCCCCCGCCACGAGCCGGGAAATCTCCTGCGCCACGTAGCGCGCCTCGTCCTCCTCCGTGGGCGCCGACACCACCTGGATGCGCTGGCCCCCCTTGCGCTCGCTCCACATCTGCTTGGCCTTGCGCTCGGGATTCTGGGCGATGACGGCGTTGGCCGCGTCCAGCACCACCTGCGTGGAGCGGTAGTTCTGCTCGAGCCGCACTTCCTTCCCACCCGGGAAGTACTTGTCGTAGCTCAGGATGTTGCGCACCTCCGCGCCCCGCCAGCTGTAGATGCACTGGTCGTCGTCCCCCACCGCGCACACGTTGCGCGTCTCGCCACTGGCCAGCAGCTTGAGCAGATCCAGCTGGGCCTGGTTGGTGTCCTGGAACTCGTCCACCAGGATGTAGCGGAAGCGCGAGGTGTACTTGCGCCGCAGGTCCTCGTGCTCGCGCAGCAGCCGCGAGGGCAGGATGAGCAGATCATCGAAGTCCACCGAGCCCTGCGCCTTGAGCGACAGCTGGTAGGCCTCGTAGACCATGTGGGCGATGAGATCGTAGTCGTCCCCCAGCCCCTCGCCGAGCGGCTCGGGCGTCTTGCCCGCGTTCTTCGCCTTGGAGATGAGGCCGAGCACCTTGCGCGGATCGAACTCGCGATCATCGATCCGCCGCTCGCGCATGGCCCGCTTGATGATGGCCGCCTGGTCCCCCTGGTCCGCGATGGAGAACTTCTTGGGCCACCCCAGCCGGTAGATGTCCTCGCGCAGCATCTCCGCGCCAAAGGCATGGAAGGTACACACCAGGACGTTCTGGGCGCGGGGCCCGGCCATGTGGACCAGGCGCTCCTTCATCTCCGAGGCGGCCTTGTTGGTGAAGGTGACCGCGAGGATGTTGCGAGCCAGCAGCCCGTTGGGCCGCTTGTCGAGCAGGTGGACGATGCGGTGGGTGATGACGCGGGTCTTGCCACTGCCAGCGCCGGCCAGCACCAGCAAGGGGCCCTCGGTGGTGACCACGGCTTCACGCTGCGGGGGATTGAGCTTCGAGAGGTCCATTGCGCGCGGAACGGGGATACCCTTTGATTCTCCCGTGCGCGACTATTTCCCACTCCGCCCCCTGGCCCTTCTCGCGTTCTTGACAGGCGCCGCCTGCACGGACGGTGGAAAGCCAACACCTCCGGTCGCGGAAGACGCTTCCCGGGCTCCCGCGCCCTTTCCCTGCGCCCACTTCGAGCAACTCCAGGGCTTCCTGCCCCAGAGCGTGGAAGGCCTGCCGCGCACCCGGGACGCGGGCTCCACCGGCCGCTATGGCGACGTGTCCGTGAGCGAGGCCGAGCGCAGCTTCATGCTCGGAGAGGAGCGCGAGGTGAAGGTGCGCATCGTGGACACGTCCCTGTCGAGGAAGCTGGGGCAGGCCATCCTCGCCGCGGCCAATGGGGCGCAGAGCCGGGCCCTGAATGATCCCACCGCCCCCATTTTCTGGAAGGACAAGGAGGCGGTGGGCTTCGTACGCTACGACGCGGCGAACGGGCTGGCCGAGGCCAGCCTGTTGGTGGGCAACCGGTATGTGGTGGCGGTGAGCAGCCGAGGTTTTCCGGGCACCGTGGAGGTGCGCCGGGTGGCGCGTGGACTCGACCTGGCGGCGCTGGCGCGGTTGGACCGGCCCACCGGGAACGCGGGCGTGCAATGAAAGGAGCATCCGTGGCGAAGGACAGAGGGGCGCGCACGAGCGCACCCAACGCGCAGGAGGAAGCTCAGGCGCGCGAGGAAGTGGCCGCCATGAACAAGCGCGCGTTCCTGGACCAGTACCAGCAACTCGCCCGGAGCTACACGGCGGATCCCGGCAATCCGGGCTCCTACGCCTGCGAGGGCTGTGAGCGATGCGCCAACTGCATGTTCTGCCGCGACTGCGACAGCTGCTACCAGTGCACCCACTGCACCCGCTGCGAGCTGTGCAACAACTGCTCGCACTGCGTGGAGTGCAAGCAGTGCCACCACTGCGCCTACTGCGTGCAGAGCGAGAACTGCACCGGCAGTGCCTACGTGGTGCTCTGCCGCAACCTGTCCGACTGCAACTACTGCTTCGGGTGCGTGGGCCTGTCCAAGAAGGACTTCCACATCCTCAACGTGCCCTTCCCTCGCACCGAGTACTTCAAGCAGGTCAAGCGGCTGCGCGCGGAGCTGGGCATCTGAATTAGAGGACGCGGACGAAGAACGCCTTGAGGTACTCGGTCTCCGGCAGGCCACCGAGTACCGGGTGATCCAACCCCGCCCCCCGGCGCTCCAATATCTGCACCGGCCGCTTCGCATCCGCGGCGGCCGACAGCACCATCTCCTCGAACTCCTCGCGCCCGAGCTTGCCCGAGCACGAGCAGGTGACGAGCAGCCCCTCGGGGCGCAGGCACTTGATGGCGCGCAGGTTGAGCTCATGGTACGCGCGCAGCGCCGTGGCCAGCCCCTCGCGCCGCTTGGCGAGCCCCGGTGGATCCACCACCACCGTGTCGAAGCGCTGGCTGGACTCGGAGTAGCGGCGCAGCACGTCGAAGGCGTTCGCGTTCTCCACCGTCACGTTGGAGCGCCCGTTGCGCGCGGCGTTCTCCCGGGCCCGCGCGGCGGCCGTGGCGTCCTGCTCCACCGCCACCACCGAGTCGCACGAGCGGCTGAGCGCCAGCGCGAATCCGCCGTGGTAGCTGAAGAGGTCCAACGCGGCCCCACGCGCCAGCTCGCCCGCGCGCAGGTGATTGTCCACCTGGTCCAGGAAGGCGCCCGTCTTCATGTCGCCCAGCAGGTTCACCTCGAAGAGGTTCTCCCCCTCGTGGTAGCCGAAGCGCGCATCGCCCTCGCCGTGCAGCAGCCGCACCTCGCGCGGCAGTCCCTCGAAGTCGCGCCCCGAGGCATCGTCCCGGCACACCACGTGGGTCGCCCCCGTGAGGCTCGCCAGGGTGCGCGCCACCCACTCCTTGCGCGCGTCCATGCCCTCGGAGAGCGTCTGCACCGACAGCCCCGCGCCATACCGGTCCACGAAGAGCCCGGGCAGCAGATCCGCCTCGCCATGCACCAGCCGCAGACCATCGCGCTGGCGCAGGAAGGAGCGCCGCGCGAGCGACGCCTCCAGACGCTGGCGCAGGAAGGCCTCGTCCACCTTCTCTTCCGCGGGCCCCTTGCGCGTGAGCAGCCGCAGCGCGAGCGGCGAGTGCTGCGCGTAGAAGGCCTGGCCCACGGGATTGCCCTGGGGGTCCACCACGGAGACCACCGCGCCCCGCTCCTGCGTGTCGGGCAGCTCCAGCAGCTCGGTGCGGTACACCCAGGGGTGGCCCCGGCGCAGGGACTTGGCGCCCTTGAGGCTCACCCGGACGAGCGGAAGCGAGGAGGAGGCACGAGGCATGGTCACTCCAGGCCCCGGGCGGCCAGCTCCTGGTCGTCCTCGCCCCGCAGATGCCCCACCTCGTGAAGCAGCGTCACCTTGATTTGTTCCCGTAATTCCTCCCGAGTGCGCACCGCGCGGGCGAGGTTGAGCCGATAGAGCGCCACTGAACGGCAGGGCGTCTCCGTACCATCACACGGCTCGCTCAGGGGCGGGCCGCGAAAAATGCCGAGAATGGTGGGCGACAGGGGGGGCTCGCCCGAGAGCAGATCATCGTCCGCCGGCAGCGCCTCGGCACGCACCGGCACCCCGGTGAGATCCCGGCGCATGTCCTCGGGAAGGGCCGCCACCGCCCGCGCCACCTCCTCGCGGAACTCCGCCTCGGAGGGCATCGGCGGCTCGGGAAAGTCCTGGGGCGAGAGCACTCGCGCCTTGTCGAAGTGCGATCGTGCCCGCGGCCACTTTCCCTCGCGCTCCAGCAGCAGGCCCAGGTGGTAGTGCGCGTGAGCACCCCGGGCCGCGTCGTCCACCAGGCGGGTGAAGGCCGCGCGCGCCTCGGCGAAACGGCACAGCTCGAAGAGCGCCAGGGCCTTCTCGTAGGAGGCCTCGGCATCATCCGGATGGCGCGCGAGCACGAGCTGGGCCCGCTGGAGCGCTTCCCGGGACTGGCCCAGATCGTTCAACGCGATGGCCGACACCAGGGCGAAGCGGGGCAGCATCTCCGGCGACACCTCGGCCTGGGACAACCCCCGCTCGGCATAGAGCGCGCCCAGCTCGTCGTACTCGCGCAGGGAGGGAAGCTGTACGGCATAGAGGTGCGCCGCGCCGAGCAACGCGTCCGGGTGGCCAGGCTCGAGCGCCAGCGCCCGCGCATAGGCCACCTGCGCCTCCGCCGTGCGCTCCAGCGCGGCCAGGGCCTCACCCCGCGCCGCGTGCGCGGAGGCCGAGTCCGGCGCCAGCGCGGACGCCTGGGCGGCACAGGCGAGCGCGTCCAGGGACTGGCCCTCGTCGAGGTAGAGCAGGGCCGCGTCGAGCGGCGCCTGGCCCCGCGCCTTGCACGGCGACAAGGGAGCGGGGGCGGGAGGCGCCGCGGGCGTGGCGGCCGGAACGGGCGCCACCTCGGCCACGGGCGGCGCCGCCGGGGCGGGCGTCCGCTGACAGGCACCAAGAAGCAGGAAGCAGAGGGCGAACGAACCGCGCCGGAGCATGAGGAGGCGCAGGCTACGGCATCCCCCCGAACCCGGGAAGAGCCGTGGTGCCTAGCCGCCTGCTCTCCGCTACATCTCCGAGGGAACGCAGGTGGACCGGCCGCCGTTCACCCGCACGTGGCGGCAGGTATGGAGGCTGCGCGGCACGGGCAGCTCATAGATGTACTGCAACACGTCCATGCTGCCGGACAGTTGCGTCTGGCTGGCCTGCTCCCGGTTGGGGCCGGGCTCGAAGAAGAGCGTGCTGTACTTCACCTGGCCCGTCTTCGACACCTGGATGGACATGGAAGGATCCGGCGGCGGAGCCACCACGTCGCGCTCCTGGAAGCGGGAGAACGTGTTGTTGGACGGGTTGGAGAAGCCCGCCGCGCAATTGGGCGCACCCGAGATGAAGTCACCCTGGAAGAGCCGCGCCTTGCTCGTGAAGGAGCCGGAGCACGCCGCGGACTGGCGAGGGTTGGTGGACACGACCGGGGTCGAGTACATGGAGTTCCACACGGCGCAGCTCGCGAGCACCGACGAGCCGCTGGCCGTCTTGTGCGACAGCCCGTCGTACTCATAGAACCAGCCGTAATCGTCCGAACCCGCGAACGGCTTGGTGGCGTCGCACGTGGTGCTACCGGAGGCACACGTGCAGGCCCCCCCGAGCGTGCACGTGACATCCGTCACGTTGACGAGGTCTCCCGAGCCCTTCACCCCGCCCCGGTCCGACAGACGCCGGCTGTCGAACTGGGCCGCATGGTTGGACGAGGGCTTGCCGGGATTCTCGTCGAACATGCGATTGGCGGTGCCGCCATAGGCCCACAGGCCGAAGAAGCGGTTCTTTCCGAGCGAGTTCGCGGTCACCGACGCCTTCACGTCCACATCCCCCATGAACAGGGTGTTGCCCGCGTCCTTCACGCGGCAGTCGAAGACGCCCGTCCCGCCCTGTCCGCACTGCACGCTGGTGCGCGCGAACTCGTAGTTGTCCGTGCCCGAGGTCGGCCGGGCGCAGACGTTGGCCTTGCGCTCCGCGAACGACGCCTTGATGAAGCTCGAGTTCGTCGCGGAGCCGCAGTAGTCGTACCCGCTGGAGGTGTTGAACGTCCGGGTCGTGCCGCCGCTGTAGACACGGTCTCCCCAGTTGCTCGTCACCTGGTAGAGGTCCGTGTCGTTGCGCGTGACCTTGTAGTCCACCTGCGTCTGGCCACACCCGAGCTTCGAGCAGGACTCCGGGTTGTCGAAGCGGCAGGTCCCCACCCCCTCATCCAGGATGGAGTAGCGGTTGCCCGTCCCCACGAAGGCGCGCAGGGCCTTGTTGTCCAACTGGAGGGCGAGCTCCGCCGTGTAGAAGAAGGGAGCACGGTTGCGGATGTCCTCCGACGACCTCGGAGCCGTGTCCTGACGGTCCATGGAGAACGCCCGGCCACCACTCCAGTTCTCCACCAGGCCCGACGCGCCAATGACGCCCGGCTCGAAGAAGCGCAACGTCCACAACTGGCCCCCCAGGTCACCCACCACCGCGGTGTCCGCGAAGCCATCGAAGCGGGGCCTGTCGTTGGAGCCGTAGTCCGTCATCTGCACCGGCGACACGAAGCCATACCGCATGTACTCGCGCGGCGCGTTGCCGTCGTTCATGGTCGACGTCGGGGAGTACTCCCACTTCCAGAGGAGGTTGTCCTTGCGGCTGTCCACCTTGCCGTTCCAGACATCCACCATGTAGATGCCGCGGCCCTTCTCCCCACCGGGAGACCAGCCACCGGACAGCATCGTCACCCACCGCTCCGAGGACTTCTTGCCGGGCTCACGCTCGATGCCGGTCGTCGACGCCAACAACACGGGGCCAATGGGCGGCGCCTTGCCACTCAAGCTGAAGAGCGTCTTGCCAAACACCATCGCCTCGTCCGTGCAGGGCTGCGGGAACATCCACCGGAAGGCCGGTGCGGCCGCCGCGCCCCGCTCCCCGGACTCCCACCGCAGATCCAGGGCGAAGTAGTGCGTTCCACCGCGGCCCTCGGCCACCACCGCCACGGTGTGGAACTCCCGGGCGGACTTCTCGCCATTGCCGTCCTCGTCCACCCAGATGTCGCGGACCATGATGTCGCCGTCGACGTAGTAGGCATGGCCCTGGAGCATGTCCTGCAGGCGAGGCAGCAGGTCCGACGGGATGAAGGCCCACGCCTCCTCACCGGCATTGGTGCTGTTGGCCGGGTAGGTGATGTTGCACGAGGCGTCTTCCTGACCCGTGCCATCGCGGAAGGCATGCAACATGCCGTCGTTGGCGCCCACGAGGATGAGGCGCTGCCGCATGCGCTGGCGGTACTGGTAGGCGTCATAGGCGTCCACGTCCCGCGTGCCGGACGCGCAACCGTTCAACGTGATGGTCGTCGGCTCCAGAGGCGTGGCGATGGTTCCACCCAGTTGCTCCGTGGTGGCATAGAGCGTGCGCACGCACTGGTTGCTCACGCCCAGCTCGCACAGGAACTTGTCCGAGGGCGGGTTCACCAGCACGGGCGTGGAGTGGAAGATGTCACCCAGCACGGACTCACGAATCTCGGAGCGCAGCCCGTCTCCGTCCTCGTCGAACAGGTCCTGACCGCGCACGTACTGGATGACCAGGGCCGTGCACAGCTTGTCGAATTCATCCCGCGTCGACGGCGAATCGGCCACCACGCCCGCGCGCGCGGTGTTCATCAACTGCGCCGCCTGGGCGACCGTCAGCTTCATCTTGTCCAGGATGAGCCCCGGCTTGTAGCTGGTGCCCGAGCCACTGGGACACAGCGGCGCTCCCGTCACGGCCACGTACTGACGGAGTTCATCGATGTTCTGGAGGTTGAATTCGACGAGCGCGTCGTCCTGGTTGATCAACCCATCCTTCCCGCTGCCCTTGATCCGCCCGTTGTCCGTCACCGTGTAGACCTTGCGGCTGTCCAGGGCGCGGGCGGCGAGCTTCGCTCCCGCCTCCCAGTAGGGCTCCGCCCTCTCCCCGAAGACGGTCTCCGTCGAGGACGTGGCGAAGGCCGAGACCTGGCGGAATTCACCGTCTTTGTTCTCCGCGACGGGCTTGCCCTGCTTGTCCACGAGGAACACGTCATCACGGTCCCCGTCGCCGTTCTTGTCCAGGTTCTCGACGAACTCGTTGTACTGCTCGAACCGGTAGAGCTTGCCCGCCCAGCCCTTGCTGCGCGAGGGCACCATGCGCGGGATGATCGCCAGCATCGACGAGTTCTGCGTCTGCAGGGTGTTGACGGCCGTGGCGGAGAACGCGTTGCTGCGGCTGTTGATGTTGTCGAGGATCTTGACGAGGGCCTGCTTGAGCTCGCTCGTGCTACGGGCCGAGTGGAACTCACCCCCGCCCAGGCGCGCCGTCTCCTGCAGCAGCTTGCTGGAGGACACGTCCTCGGAGAAGCCGATGGTGTACGTGGCCACGCTCTGCTGGCCGTCCTTGTCGGCGCGCAGATCCTTCTCCCACAGGAACTTGGCCACCTTGTGCAGGGCGCTCGACGTGCCGCAACCCGTGCAGGGCGTGGGATCGTTCTTGATGGCGTTGGGCAGGGTGAGGATCTTGCCCTCGTCATAGGGCTCGCCGTCCGTCAGGAGGATGACGGCGTTGAAGCCACACTCGAAGCACACCCCGTCCGACCTGGTGTAGTCGTTGTTGGCGTTCGCTGGAGACGCGTGCGTGCCGAAGAACGTGGTGTAGGGCGTGGGGGCCGCCTTGGACTGGAAGTAGTAGCCCGCCGCGTAGAGCGCATCCGACAGGGGCGTGTTGCAGCCATCCCAGCCCAGGCCGTTGCTCACCCCGTTCTGGTTGGTGAGGTTGCGCAGGAAGGTGCTGCGGTTGCTCTCCGCCGCGACGTTGTCCAGCGGGTAGGACTTGTCACACGTGGGGCCCATGTTCTGCGCGATGCACAGACACTGCGCCGAGGGGTTGTTGGACTTCTTGCCCCAGCAGCCATTGTCGTTGGCCGTCTCGTAGGCCATCACCCCGAAGCGCACCCCGTTCAGGTCGCGAACCACGTCGGCCAGCACCTTCACGGCGCCCGAGTCACGCGGCGCGTAGAAGTTGAGGAAGTTGCCCTTGACGCGGCGCTTCGCCGCGCTGCTGTCCTGGATGTAGTAGCCCTTGGTGTCCAGGCATTGCTTGCACAGATCGCGGTCCGCGGCGTTGGAGGACACGTCCTTGCTGCAGGCGTCGCTCACGGAGGTCCACGAAGAGGCCACCGGGGGCTTCTGGAAGGCGACGCCGTAGCCGCCTGTCGGAGCGGTGTAGTACTTGTTCGTGGCGAACCAGTCGCTGGACTGATCGTTCAGGTCCGTCCACATGCGCGGGTAGACTTCGTTCGGCTTGTAGCCCAGCTCCTCGAAGAACGCGTGCGAGCACCCCTTGCTGGTGGGCCAGGTGGTCGGCCACGCATGCATCGAGCCCGAGGTGTCGATGATGAAGAGGATGTTGGGCGGCCCGCTCGTCTTGGAGAAGAACTTCTCGTCTCCGCCCTGGACGGGGTTCATCAGCGAATCGAGTCGCGAGGTGGTGGGCAGACAGCAGGCCGCCTGATCGATGGCGACCGCCGTGTCCGCCCGGAGCAGCGCCGTCATCGCGGCGACAAGGCACAACGTCAGCTTGCGGAACATGGGGTCTCCCCTCAGATACCGTAACGGAAGAGGAACTCGACCTCGGACTCACGGCCAGCGATGGCCGGATTCCCCGAGGGCTCCTGGCACTTGACCACCACCCGGTAGTACTGCCCTCCCAGGATGGCGGAGGAGCGGTACACGTTGCCCACGGTGACGGCCTGTCCACTCGCGGCGCCCATGGTCACCGCGTCCACCGTGGTGACCGTGGTTTCCACATCGCCGCCGTAGTGGCCCGTCAGCATGTTCGTCCGCGCCTCGGGCCGCGGGTCGTCGATGAGCTGAGCGCTGAAGAGCTCGAGCGACCGGGTGGGCACCTGCTGCAGCGACAAGCGCGAGAGCAGATGGCGGCGCGCCGCGTCCACGCACATCCCGATGCGCTCACCGCGGATCTTCTCCGTGGCCGCCTCGCGGTTGCGATTGGTGAATTGGATGGCGCCGCCCACCAACACCATCAGCACGGTGAGGGCCACGAGGGTGAGCATCAGGGCATTGCCTCGGGCAGCCCGCGTTCTGGTTCGCATCGTCATGGGTCAACCTCCCCAGGCGTTTCCGGTGGTGTAGGCATTGCCCACCTCGGGGATGAAATCGGAGCGCGACAACATGTTCGGCACGCGCACCGTCGTGGTCATGGTGGTTCGGTAATAGCCATCCGCGGCGGCCTGCTCGGTGGAGTCCTCCACGTTCATGCGCGGAAAGGCGCGGCGGCCATTGGGCTCGGCGTCCGTCGAGCGCACGGTGATGCTCACTCGGACCGCGCGGATGTTCGCCGGGTGGGCGTTGTAGCGCGAGGCATCGTCATAGGAGGTGCTGAAGCGCGGCACCGGAGACGCCGTCGGGTCGGGCGTGCGCTCCGCGTCAACGCTGCCCACATCACCCAGCACCCAGTTGACGGGATTGGAGGACACGTCCACGGCCGGCGCCGCCGCGTGGGCGCTGCCGGGCGGCGGGCGGTTCATCACATACGCCACCTGGAAGGACTCCACGTCCGCGGCCAGGGGGACGGCATCCTCCGTGTCCAGATCATTCAGGCGCGAGAACGCCATCAGGAAGGGACGGCCCCCCAGGTCCATCACGCGGATGCGCAGCTCATGCATCAGCATCACGGAGGGGGTCGACTCGCCCCCCCTGGACAGACAGCCCTCGCCCGCGCCCACCGTCGACATCGCGGGGTCCAGGGCGAAGTTGCCGGACTCCGTGTCGCCACTGCTCACGCCCCCCGCGAGCGTCCGGAGCACCACGTAGCTCCCGCTCCCCCGGCAGGCGACGATGATGCGCTTGCCCTCGGGGAGATCCGTGCCGAACGTGTCCCCATCCAACAGGCTCACGCCGCCATTGACGTAGGTCCCCTTGCGCAGCCACGCCGGATCCCGGTAGCGCAGGGCCAGGTCATCCGTCACCGACTGGGGCACGCCCGCGCCGAACTCGAGCACCTGGTTGGACTTGGCGTTCGCGCCCAGCGCGGCGGTGTCGAAGTCGAACGCGAAACGTGGCTCCACGCCATAGCTGGCCATGCGCAAGCGCTGCTCGATGAACGACGTCGCCGTGCGCGCGCCTTCCACCGCCACCTTGATGCGCGACTCCGTCTGATAGGAGCCCTGCACCGCCAGCACCGTCAACGCCACGGCGCCCAGGATGATGGTCGTGGTGACCGAGCCCACCATGAGCTCGATCAACGTGAAGCCTCGCGGCGGCCTGCGGAAGCGCGGAGTCATGGACACCTTGTCAGATCTGCACACCGGTCGAGTTTCCGAATGAGCCCGAGTCGTAGAAGCCCAGGTGGTGGATCAAGAAGCGGCGCCGGCCCATCTCGGTCCACGACACCACGACCGACACCTGGTCCACCGTCACCAGGGACTGCTCGTCCGTGCGCGACACCCAGACGAGGATTCGGCGAAAGCGGCGCGCGTCCTCCTCGGGATAGCCGGGCAACAGCTTGTTGGCCGGGAGCGCGTCCCGCTCGGCGGCGTCCAGGTCGAAGATGCACCGCCGCCGCCAGGGCTCCGCGCCGGGCACCAGCGTCTCCAACCCGCCGGCGAGCGCCGTGACGCTCTCATCCGGCGCGCATTGCTCGGCGGTCAGGTATCCCCCCACGCCCCGCGTCTGACCCAACAGACGATCCGGGCCCATCATGTCCAGGGCCACGCGTGTCTGGGAGGCGATCCCCGAGGCATGCGTGGCCAGGTTCGCCATGGTGTTCTGCTGGCTGGCCAGGACGATGCCCTGGAACACCCCCACCAGACCGATGAGCAACACCACCGAGGCCACCATGCCCTCGATGAGGGACACGCCACGCCGAGCGGCCATGCGCCGGCGCGGAGGACGGAAAGAGCAGACCATGACAGGGGCTCCGGTTCGCATCAGGGAGAGAAGGAGGCCACGTAGCCAGAAGGGCCAGAGATGGCGAAGAGGTACTGGTGCTGGAGGTCCAGGCTGCTGAGGGCCAGCGCCTGGTTGGGAACGCTCTCGTATTGGCCCGCGCCATCCACGAAGCGCGCACTTCCATCCGGGCGGAAGACGATGGCCCCCCGCGGAGGCGCCCCCGAGCAGAATCCGCACGTCTCCACGCGCAAGTTCAAGAAGGGCGCCTTGTAGGGACCCACCACCCCGGGCGTCAGCGCCGAGAAGCGCACCTTCTTGCTGTAGTCCTCGAGGAAGTAGACCGCCGTCACGGTGTTGCGGACCTGGAGCGGCAGATCGAAGAGCAGCTGGGGCGACGGCACGAACCGGCTCGTGGTGTCCTCCACCATCAGGAAGGCCCCCTGCCCCGTCGTCATCGAGGCGCGTCCGGCCGTGGGATGGAAGACGATCCAGACCGGGTGGCCTCGCGACACCGCCTTGGCGCGCGCCGAGGACAACACCCCCTGCAGATCGAAGGCGGCGCTCTGCAGCGCCCCCCGGCGACCCACCGCGTCATAGGCCGCCATGGCGAGCCCCGCCAACACGCTGACGATGCCCAGCACGACCACCATCTCCAGCAGCGAGAAGCCCGCGCCCCGTCCCGCCCGCCTCGCTGGATTCGCCTGGCTTTTCAATCCGACAGTCCTGTTCAAGAAATCAGGGATCACACCCGGACCCGCCGTCCGCCGGGGAGCGCTCTGGCGCTCCGTCCCCATCACCGCTCCACTCTCCTGGTAAAAATCCCAGAAAAGTCCCACCTCGTCCATTATCGGGCCGACCCGCCGAGGGATGCTCGCTTCCCCGGCGGCCCTGGACGTGGGCTTCAACGTCCAGTGAGAGTGAAACTTTAAGAAACTGGGAGTCACGAACCGTCGCCAAGCAAATGCCAGGCCGCCTGCCAACCCCCTGGAATGAGGGAATGTCGGGAAGAGATCACCGCAGGTGTTGCGATGTAGAACCTCGCAAATTTTGCGAGGCTCGCAAAATGTAGTGACTCCGGATCACTCGGACAGCTCGGCCAGGATTTCCGAGAAAGCGGCGCGGGCGCGCACGAGCTCCCCGGGTTTGAAGCTGACGGCGGACACCACGGGGTGGCCTCCACCGCCATACCGCGAGGCGATGGCCGCCAGGTCGTGCCGCCGCTCCTGGGGACGCCACGGGTTGGAGCCCAGCGACACCTTGGCGCGCGAGGGTCCCTGCCCCACCCACAGGGTGTAGCGGGCCTCGGGGTAGAGGGCGTAGGCGATGAACTTGTTGAGGCTGTCCACCCCCTCGTCCGCGAGATCGAAGGAGACGACGCCCCGCTCGTACCGGGCATGGGTGCGCACCAGCTCGATGTGGCGCTGGTGGCGCGCGAGCAGCGGGGCCAGCGGCTCGGCGATGAGCGGGGAGGCGGCGATGGCCGCCAGCGGCTCCGTCTGCATCCGCTCGATGACCTGGGGGATGAGGCCCGGATCCTTGGTGGACTCCAGCACCGTCATGATGCGCAGGGCGGGCTCCTCCAACGCCACGGCCATCTGGGGCGAGGGAAAGAGCGCGCCGTCGATGATCTCCGCCCAATGCAGCAAGTCCGCCAGGGGCGAGGGATCCCACCCGAAGCGCTCGCGCGCCACGTCCGCCAGGTAGACGGTGCAGCTCTTGCGGTGGGCGTCATGGAACTTGCGCCCACTGGTGTCGGCGCGGAAATGGGCCTCGTCCCCGGGCTGCTGGAAGGCGGAGACGTGGTGGTCGAACCACCAGGTGAGCCGGGGATCCTGGCTGTAGCGGAAGTCGACGATGGCGTTCTCCTCCGCTCCGGAGAAGACGGAGGCATCGATCGGCGCGCCCCCCGCCGTGTGGGACAGCCCCCGGTAGCTGAAACGCGCGTCCGCGCGGACCCGCTCCCGGTAGAACCGGGTGAAGACCGCCGCGCTCGCGGCACCGTCGAAACAGTTGTCGTGGAAGAGGACCTGGACGTTCATGGGTCGCCCTTACCCCACGACCCTGGGGGGGTGTGTACGAAAAGACTCGACGAAACGAGCCATCCCGCCTCGAAAATTGAACGAAGTTTGGAATCCTGCCCCCCAGTGCCAGGGGAGTGGTGACTACAACCCCTTGGAATCTCGAAGAGGGCGGACGAGCAAGCCCCTGGCACGCCGCATGCAAAAACTTTCAGCGCATCCAGCGTCGATCACACGGTGGTGAAGGCGGGAGGAGATCATGGCCAGGACGACGACCCAGAAGCGCGGTTCGATTCAACGGCAGGGACGGCGCGTCATGCCGACGATGCGGCGCACGGCCCGCAAGGCGGCTCCGGCGCAGCTCACGCTGGGGGAGCTCATCGCGGCGGCCTACGACACGGCGGCCGGTGAGAAGCGCGAAGTGCTCAAGCTCGTCACCTCACCGCAGATGGCCCGTCTGTTGGGTCGGCGCATCGTGCTGGTGGATTGAGTTCCGCCCGACCCACCCGGCGGCCCGTCGTCAGGGCACGTCGCTGATGGAGATGTATTGATTCTGGGTGGGCTCGCCCGCCAGCAGCCTGCTGAAATCCCGGGCGTTGTTGGGATGCACGAGGAAGGTCCCCGCGGTCGACTCCAGTCGCACCGGCTCGGGCAGGATCTCCTCGTGGCTCCGCGCGCCCTGAGCGACGGACGCGCCCACGCTGGCGCCCGGTGACGTCGCGGTCGCACAGCCCGACAAGACCAGCACACAGCACACGGCGTGGAGTTTCATCCCAGGACCTCCCGAAGAGACATGGCCCGTGAACCGGCCAATGGGGGCGCCTGCGTACGTCGCTTTCGCTCGGGAGGCAAGTCCCCGAGCCCTCGCCTTTGTTCAGAAAGCACGACACCCGCGCCCCGGGAACCGGGACACGGGTGTCTGGCTCATTCCATGTGCGAGAGGACTAGCGCGGCTGCCAGCGCGGCCGGTGATCATCGCCGCGGTTCGTCTGGATGGAGCCCCAGGTGTGGGTCAGGACGGGCCCCTCCTTGAGGGTGATGGCATCCGTGCCCGCCGGGTTGAGCTTCTGCACCTGCAGCCTGGAGCCGGAGACGTAGGCGAGGAAGTAGCCGTCGGGCGAGAAGGACGGGAGGGTCGACTCGTTGGCGAACTCGATCTCGGTCCCCGGGGTCCCCGAGGCATCGATGGCTTGCACGAAGACGACATTGCCCTGCCTGCCACCGCAGTTGCTCCCGTTGCACAGCACGGCGGAGCCCGAGGTCGGCTTGTGGTAGTACACCCGGACGTAGGCGACATGCGTCCCGCTCGGCGACCAGGTGTGATTGGCGATGAACGACTTCACCTCGCCGCTCGCGTCGGTGGACTCGGTGCGCGCCAGGGCCACCTCCCGCACCGTGCTCGACGCGGGGTCGAAGCTGTAGAGGCCGGTCAGCGGAGTGGCCGAGCCGAAGTCCTCCGTGACGCCCTTCGCATCCAGGTAGATGAGCACGCCATTGGCCTTGTTGTGCAGCGGCTGCTCGCCCGTGGTGGGTGGACCCGAGATCGGGGCATCGCTCCCCGTGGTGATCGACCGGCTCTTCAACCCCTGGCCGTTGGCGCTGTACGCGAAGCTGTTGCCATCCGCCGCCCAGGACGGGAAGACACCGCTGGTGGTCGCGGACTGGACCGCGCCACCCGCGCCCGGAAGGTACGAGATGCCCGTGGTGGACGAGCCCGCCGTCTTGCCCCAGGCGATGTAGCTCGAGGGCTCCCACTCCATGTAGCGGAACTCGGAAGTGCCAGCGGCCGTGGCCGTGGTGAGCTCGGTCTGGTTGGCCGTCCCGAACGGAACGGGACGGCTCCAGAGCGCCACGGTGGTGTCGGCGGCCGTGTTCTCGAAGGCCACCGCGGTGCCCTCCTTGTTCCAGCGGGGGAAGCGGCTCGTGCCCGTGGTGTCCTGGCTCAAGGCCTCCGCCGCGCCCGGGGCGGCCGCCGCTCCAGGCGTCTTGTAATGAACGACCACGGCACGATCCGTGGTCGTCGTGCCACTGACCCGCTCCGTCACCGCCAGGCGCAACGGCTGGCACTTCTGGGCCTCGCAGAACAGACCCGCCATGCAGCTCGCCGAGGTCGTGCAGTCACCCCCCTCGGAGATCGTCATGTCCTCTGGAGGCGGAGTTCCCGCGTCCTCCTCGCCCCCCGTTCCGGAGTCCGGCGTCCCCGCGTCAGGCTCCGGGGTGGGCGTTCCGGAGTCCGGCGTCGAAGTCGAGACATCCTCGGCCACGCACTTGTTCGAGCGGCAGACCCAGGTCTTGCCCTCGCCAGCGCTCCCCTTGTTGTTGTTACAATCGTAACGATCGACACACTCCTCGGCACAGCCAGTCGCCACCATCATCAGCGCGCCCATGAGCGCAGCCACGACACCCCGATTGGTCATATGCACCCTCCAAAAGCCGCCGCGTGGCTATAGGGCACTTTGAAAGCCGGGGCCGGGGCATTGCGCTTCGAGCCATCCCCCGGTGTCTCGGGATGAACGACAACTCCACGCCTTCCTCATGAACCTTTCCAATGATTGACACCCACTGCCATCTCGACGCGTCGCGTTTCGATCCGGATCGCGAGGACGTGCTCGCCCGCGCCTGGGCCGCTGGACTGCACGGCATCCTCGTGCCGGGTGTGGGACCGGACAATTGGGAGCCCTTGTGTGCCCTGTCCCGTGCCGACCCCCGGCTCCAGGTGGGACTCGGCATCCATCCCCAGATGCTGCCCCACCTCCCGCCCGAGGAGGACGAGGAGCACCTGGAGCGCCTGGACGCGATGCTCGCGCGCGGAGGGGTCATCGCCGTGGGCGAGTGTGGACTGGACGGCCCCTCGGCCGAGGGCGCTCCCATGGAGCGCCAGGTGGCGGTGCTGCGGCGGCACCTGGAGCTCGCGCGCAAGCATGACCTGCCCGTGCTGATGCACTGCTTTCGCGCGCACCCCGCCCTCATCGAGCTGCTCAAGCGCGAGCCCCTGCCCGAGGCGGGCGTGCTGATGCACAGCTACGGCGGAGGCGTGGACCTGGCGCGCTTCTACATCCAGAAGGGCTGCCACTTCTCCTTCGCGGGCCCAGTCACCTGGGCCGAGGCACGCAAGCCCCTGGACGCCCTGCGCGTGATCCCCCCCGAGCGGCTCATGGTGGAGACGGATGCCCCGGATCAAGCCCCCACGCCCCACCGGGGCCAGCGCTCGGAGCCGGGCTACCTGCCCCGGGTCATCGAGGGCATGGCCCGCACCCTGGGAGAACCCGTGGAGGTGCTCGCCCAGCGGACGACCGAGAACGCCCGCCGCTTCTTCCGGGAAGCATTCCCCACCCCTTCGCGGTAGGGAGGCGGTCGCGTTATAGAGGTCCCCCATGGAACCGCAGCCCCCCGCTCCCGAGACCCTTCCCTCCCCCGTGGCGCCGCCCGCGGCGCCCGAGCCCAAGCCCTTCAAGCTGCACCGGCGCTTCGACCGGACCGGCCGCCTGCTCGGAGACCCGGCCATGGAGCGCCTGTCGTCGGCGCGCGTGGTGGTGTTCGGCATGGGGGGGGTGGGCAGCTACGCCGCCGAGGGCATCGTGCGCAGCGGCGTGGGCCACCTCACGCTGGTGGACTTCGACACCGTGTGCGTCACCAACTCCAACCGCCAGCTCCACGCCACCGTGAAGACGGTGGGCAAGCCCAAGGCGGAGTTGATGGCCCAGCGCTGCCGGGAGATCAACCCCGAGGCCCAGGTCCAGGCCCTGTGCGAGTTCTACCGCGATGAACTGGCCGACCAGCTCCTGGCGCCGGGCAGCTACGACTACGTGGTGGACGCCATCGACAACGTGAAGGCGAAGCTGCACCTGTTGCACCGCTGCGTGAGCCTCGGCATCCCCGTGGTGAGCTCCATGGGCGCCGCGGGCCGGTTGGATCCCACGGCCATCCGCGTGGAGGACCTGTGCGAGACGCACATGGATCCCTTCGCCAAGGACATCCGCAAGCTGCTCAAGCGCAAGTACAACGTGAACACCGATCGGCCCACGGGCATCACCGCCGTCTACTCCATCGAGACGCGGCGCCAGCCCCTGTCCCTGCGCTACGACGCGGACGACGGCTTCACCTGCGTGTGCCCCAACGACAACGACTTCCACACTTGTGAGAAGCGCACGCAGATCGACGGCAGCGTGGCCTTCGTCACCTCCGTGTTCGGCATGAACGCGGCGGGCGTGGTGGTTCGCCGACTGTCGGTAGCTCGCTAGCGGCCACCCACGGCAGTAGACATCCGCGCGAGCCGTAGTAGACCCCTCCTGAAGCATCCGGTTCACCACCACGGGCCCGATCCAGGAGGGGCATCATCGTCACCGAACTCGCCATCATCCTGTTGCTCGTCTTCGCCAACGGCATCTTCGCGGGCGCGGAACTGGCGCTCATCTCGATTCGCAAGACCCGGCTCCAGGAGCTGATCGATCAGGGCAGCGGCGCCGCGGGCTCGGTCAAGGCGCTCCGGGACAACCCCGAGCGATTCCTCGCCACGGTGCAGATCGGCATCACCGTCGTGGGCTCCACGGCGGCGGCCTTCGGCGGCGCGTCCATCGCCCAGCGCCTGAGCGCTCCCCTCCAGGGACTCGGACTGCCGCCGGAGCGCGCCGAGGGCGTGGCCTTCGCGCTGGTGGTGGGGCTCGTGTCCTACCTCTCCCTGGTGCTGGGAGAGCTGGTGCCCAAGTCGCTCGCCCTGCGCTACTCCGAGCGCTACGCCCTGATCATCGGTCCTCCCTTGAGGGGCCTGTCACGGTTGATGAAGCCCGTGGTGTGGCTGCTCACGTTCAGCTCCAACCTGGTGCTGCGCCTCTTCGGGGACAAGACGTCGTTCACCGAGTCCCGCCTGTCGCCCGAGGAGCTCCAGCAGCTCGTCGAGGAAGCGGCCCGCAGCGGCGGCCTCCATCCGCGCAGCGGGGAGATCGCCTCGCGCGCGTTCGACCTGGCGGACCTGTTGGTGACGGACGTGATGGTGCCCCGCACCCGCGTGGTGGCGCTGCGGCGGCACTCCTCTCCCCAGGAAGTCCAGCGGATGCTCCTGGAGGAGGGCCACAGCCGCATGCCCGTCTACGAGGGCAGCATCGATCACATCATCGGGTACGTGGTGGCCAAGGATCTGCTGTCGTTCGCGTTGGAGCAGCAGCTCATCCTGTTGGAGGACGTGCTGCGCCCCGCCTACTTCGTGCCCGAGGCCATGCGCGCCCTGGACGTGCTCCATCAGATGCAGGTGCGGCGGATCCAACTGGCCATCGTCGTGGACGAGCAGGGCGGGCTCGCGGGGGTCGTCACCATGAAGGACCTGGTGGAGGAGCTGGTGGGCACCATCGCGAGCGAGCACGAGACCCCACCCGACTCCATCCGGCACGAGCCCGAGGGCACCCTGGTCGTCGAGGCGACCCTGCCCATCCGGGAACTCAACCGGGCCCTCGAGTGGGTGGAACTGCCCGAGGGTGACACCTGGACCACCGTGGGCGGCCTGTGCACGTCCCTGGCCGGCGCCATTCCCACCACCGGAGCGCGCTTCACCCTGGCCGACGGCACCGTGCTCGAGGTCGTGGAGGCCTCGGCGCGCCGGGTGAAGCAGGTCCGCATCCACCCCGGACCCCGCTCGCCGGAAACCCAGCCCCCGGGGTGAGAGCCCACGCGCCTCGGGTTCAGGCCGCCCGCACCGCCGCCTCGCGGCCACAGGGGCGGCGGAAGACGCACCGGGCGCACGTGGAGGCGTCCTCCGTCTGAGGGAAGGCGGACTCGTCCTTGGGCGTGTTGGTGGCCGGATCCGCGAGCAGGCCGCGCATGCGCGCCACGCTCTCGGCGAAGCGCTCCTTGAAGCCCGCCACCGCGTTCTCGTCCACCTGCACCTGATGCTCCACCCCGTCGTTCAGGTACACGAGGGAGGCGCGCACCTTCTCCAGGGGCAGCCGGTAGCGCTGCGACACGTAGAGCGCGTAGCCAAGCACCTGCTCGTCATACCCCTCGCGCACCTTGCCCGTCTTCCAGTCCACCACCACGGGGGAGCCCTCCGCGTCCACATAGGCGAAGTCGGGGATGGCGAATACCTTCACGCCCTCCAGCGTGAAGGTGGAGAAATCCGCGCCCGCGTCCACCTCCAGCCACTGCGTGGACTTGAGGCCGCGCGCGAGTTCGGGCCAGCGCGACTGGAAGAACCAGCCGAGCGCCGAACGCACCGTCTCCGCGTTCTGCTTCCAGGCCTCGTCGGAGATGGGCTCGTCGTACTCGTGCTCCACCAGGCCACCGAAGGCCTTGCGGCCCTTCTGCGTGCGGTACGACTTGCCGCGCGAGAAGCGGAAATCCTCCCGCATGGTGGTGAGCGCCCGCGCCTCCACCTTCGCCGGGTCCACCTTGAGCCCCGCGCGCCAGTCCAGCAGCGCGTCGCGGATCGCGTCGTGCACCATGCTGCCCGCCCAGGTGAAGCGGTTGCCCAGCTTCTTGAGCAGATACAGCTCGCGCACGTCGCTCGGGGCCCCGGCCCCCCAGCCACCCCAGGAGCGGTAGTAATAGAAGTAGTAGGCCCGGGAGCACTCCTGGAGCTTCTCGTGACGGCTCTTGGACCAGGAGAAATCGTTGGTGAACGCGCGCGGCATGAAGGGCACGCATCCTAGATCAGGGGCTCGGTGACGCCGCAAGGGGGACAGGCGAGCAGGCACACCCCGGCAGGTCCTTCACCCCTCGAAACGAGCCGCTATGGTGCGCGCCCTCATGACCACCCAACACTTCCAGGGAAGGGTCGCGCTCATCACCGGCGCGTCCAGCGGCATTGGCCGCGCGGCGGCACTCGCCTACGCGGCACGAGGTGCCCATGTCGTGCTCGCCGCCCGCCGGGAGTCCGCGCTGCGGGACGCCGCGCGCGAGGTGGAAGCCCTGGGCGTCCGTGCGCTGCCCGTGCGCTGTGATGTCACGAGCGAGGAGGACGTGGCACGTCTCATCAGCGAGACGCGAGACGCTTTCGGAGGGCTGGACTTCCTCGTCAACAACGCGGGGCTCGGGCTCTACGGCCCCGTCGAGGGCTTCAGCGAGGCGCAACTGCGCCAGGTGTTCGAGATCAACTTCTTCGGCCTCGTGCGCGTCACACGTGCCGCCCTGCCCTTGCTGCGCGCGCGCGCACCGGGCTCCCAGGTGCTCAACGTCAGTTCGGTGCTGGGGCACCGGGGCCTGCCCTTGCTGGGTGGCTACGGCGCGTCCAAGGCCGCGGTGAACCTGCTCACCGAGTCCCTGCGCGCCGAGCTGGCCGCCGAGGGCATCCGCGTGCTGCTCGTCTCCCCGGGACTCACCGAGACGGAATTCCGCGACGCCCGCCTCAACGCCGAGGGGTGGCGCCAGGACGCCATTCCCCTCAACGCCATGAGCGCCGAGGCCGTGGCCCAGGCGCTGGTGCGCGCCAGCCATCGCGAGCGCCGGGAGACGGTGCTCACCCTGCCCGGCCGGGCCATGGTGCTCGCCAACCGGCTCGTGCCCGGGCTCTTCGATCGCGTGGCCCGCCGCATCGCCAATCCCGCCCGAAAGCCATGAGTCCGCCCCGCAAGCGCGACACCGCTCCCACGGCGCCGCTCCTCCCGCCCGAACGCCGCGAGCGCGTGCGCGCGGGACTGCTCGACGGGTACGACCGGCAGAAGCGGGATCTCCCCTGGCGCCGCACGCGGGATCCGTACGCCATCTGGCTCAGCGAGGTGATGCTGCAGCAGACGCAGGTGGCCACCGTCATTCCCTACTGGGAGCGCTTCCTCCAGCGCTTTCCCACGGTGGAGGCGCTCGCGAGCGCGCCCCTGCCAGACGTGCTCGCCGCCTGGCGGGGCCTCGGCTACTACTCACGCGCGCGCAACCTGCACCTCGCCGCCCAGGAGGTGGTGGCCCGCTTCGGCGGCCGGCTGCCCTCCACCGCCGCCGAGCTGCTCACCCTGCCCGGCTTCGGCCGCTACACGGCGGGAGCCGTGGCCTCCATCGCCTTCGGTGAGTCCGCGCCCCTGGTGGATGGCAACGTGGCCCGCGTCCTCTCGCGCCTCTTCGAGGTGGAGGGCGCGCCCGGAGACCGCGCCCGCGAGGCCCGCCTGTGGGCGCTCGCCACGGCGCTGGTTCCCGGCGAGCGGCCCGGTGACTTCAACCAGGCCCTCATGGAGCACGGCGCCACCGTGTGCCGTCCGGAAAACCCCCTCTGCCTCCTGTGCTCCGTGCGCGAGGAATGCCTCGCCTACCGCCACGGCCGTGTGGATGAACTGCCCCCGGCCAAGGTGCGCGCGGCCCCCAAGCGGATGACGCTCGCGGTGGCCGTCTGGGCCCACGCGGGACGCCTGTTGCTCGCCCGGCGCGCCGAGAAGGGCCTGTTCGGCGGACTCTGGGAGCTGCCCGCCGTCGAAGTGGATGACGATACGCCCGCGCCCGAGTCCGCCGCCCGGCTCTCCCAGGCGCTCGGCACGCCCGTGCACGTCGAGGCCGCCCTGGGGACCGTGCGCCGGCAACTCACCCACCGCGCCTTGTCGCTGCGGCTGCTGCGCGTGACGGGCACGACACACCCCACCCATGCGCCCGCCTTCCAGGAGCTGCGCTGGTGCACCCCCCAGGATGCTTCCTCGCTCGGTATGAGCACCGCCATGCACAAGGCGTTCGAGGCCGCGCTCGACGCGGGGGCGCTCGCGCCATGAGTCACCTCCCTGTTGGGTAGCGGACACGCCCGGGACTCACCTGTCGCGCCGAGAACGAAGAGCCGACGACGCGATTCTCCCGCCGCGGAGACCCGTCCAATGTCCTGGGCCTACGTCTTCCTGATCCCGAGGAGTCCCCCATGGCACGCGCGCACGCAAAGACGAATCACTCCAACAAGCATTCCCAACAGAAGCCGGCGCCCCCGGCGCCTGTCGTCAACTCCACGGCGCCGATCGCGCACACGCCCAACACGGCCCCCTCCGCGCACACGGCGGCCACCACGGACGTGACGTCCGTTTCGGCGGCCCCGGCCGTCCGCCATGGCCCCACCAACGAGCAGATCGCCGCTCGCGCCTATGAACTCTTCCTCTCGCGCGGCGGCGCCCACGGCCATCACGACGAGGACTGGCTCCAGGCCGAGCGCGACCTGAAGCTCGGGCGCTGAGGTAACGCTCAGCCCTCCGCCGAGGGACGCGGTGGCTCCGTCCGGACGCCCAGCGCGTCCTGGAGCCGCCGCTTCGCCACCTGGAGCTGTTCGAGGACGAGTCCGGCATCCTCCACCGAACGCATCGCCAGACCGCACGCCGGGGTGAGCAGCATCTGGACGCCCTCTCGCGCGAAGGAACGTCCCGGGGGCAGCGCCGCCTCGAGTGACACCTCCACCGCGTCCACCAACTCCCCCACGTCATACGCGGACGACGGCTCCGTGGGGATGATGCCCAGACTCAACGTCGCCCCCGAGTCCAGGAAACGCGAGAACGGGCCGGACTCCTCCAGCACCGCGTCCAGCGACCGCCGGACGTCCATCGCCAGCACGTCCAGCCCCGCGTCCAACAAGAGCGCCCAGTCCGTGTTGCCGCAGCAATGCACCCCCACCAGGGCGCCCTCGCGCCGCAGGGCCACCACCAGCAGCCGCAACTCCTGCAGGGCCAGCAGGTGCCGCGCATTGCCTCGCGAGAAGGCGGACAGGCCCGGCTCATCCAGGAAGAAGAGCGGCGTCGTCCCCGTGCGGCGCAGGGCCTTCACCATGGCCAGCGCCCGCGCGAGCCCCAGCCGGTGGATTCCCGCGTCCAGCCCGGGAACCTCCAGGGCGGAGACCCCCTCCCGCGTGCGGGTCACCAGGCGCGCCGTGAAGGACCCGGCCAACTGCGCCTTGGCGAAGGGCAACTTGCGGTTCTCCACCTCCCACAGGAAGGGCCGCCACGCCCGGCACCCCTCGAGTGAGGGCTCGAAGGCCTCCAACGAGCCCGAGTCCAACGCCGTCTCCAACCGTTCCTCGAAAGCCGCGCGCCCCGCCGACCATTCCTCCAGGTCCACCGTGCACAGGCCGTGCTCGTCCCAGCGCAGTCCGGGCAATCCCTCCAGGGCCTGGGGAATCATGAACTCCGAGGGCCTGCCCACCGGCAACTGGGGCAGGAAGGGAATGTCCAGGGCGAGCGCGGCCTGGAGGCCCTCTTCGAGATGGGTGTGGGGAAGGCTCCCGATGCCCGTGGTGGCCAGGGGAGGCAGGACCTCGAGGGCACGGCGGACGGTCGGATCGCTCATGACCCCCATCTAACCCGGAAGCGCCAACGCCCGGCCGTCCCACGGGCCGGACCTCCCGGAAGGCCTGATGAGTGAACACATGTCTCCGCTCCAGGTGCATTGCTCCCGCTGCCTTGGACCGGTATGGCTTCCGAGCACCGATGCCGCCCTCGCGAGACCCCTCCGCCCTTGCCCTGGAACTGCTGCGCAGCGCCCGTCCCCACGTGCGCGCGCGTTCGCGAAGCCCCGGCTACTACCAGGCCGCGGATCGCTTCTCCGAGATGTTCCTGGGCCGCGCCTTCCAGTTGGAACCCGACTACTTCAAGGCCGTGGGGACGGACTACTCGGCCATCGACTGTCTTTACGAGGAGCTGGGTCCGGACACGGGACGCCCCGGTGAATCGCCGGAGGCCGTGACCGAGCGCCTGCAGGAGATGACCCGGCCAGGGCCCGCCTACGCCGCGCTCGTTCCCCTCGAGGCCGCGCTCGAGGCGCCCACCTGCTCCCTCCTCGACGTGTGCCGGGCCCTGCTCGGCGCCATCACGGTGCTGGGCCACGAGTCGCTCGAGCGGCGGGGACTTTCCGAGTCGAGGGAAGACTGGTCCCGGCTCTGGCAGGACCGCGTCTGGCGGCAGAACAGCCAGCAGGCGCGCTTGTACCGGTTGATCCAGGTGATGCGAGCCCCTCCAGAGGAGAAGGCCGGACGGCTGGAGGCACTCGGGGCGGCCCGGGACGAATTGCGCGTGCGCGGCACCGGCTTCGCGCGAGGCGTGCACGAGTACCTGGAGCGCTACGGCGAAACGGGCGCGGCCTCGGTCGCCCTGGTGGGCGGACTGCCCTTCTCCCAGGCGCTCACGCCACGGGGCCTCTCCGAGGTGCTGCGGCTGCTCCAAGGAGAGGCGGACTTCCTCGGGCGGATGGCGCGCCTGATGCGCTTCGCGCAGGACGTCCGCTTCGACCCCACGGAACCCCTCAACTCGGGGGTGATGGGCTACGCGGCCGAGTACCGCCAGAACCTCGCCGACCTGGATGCCACCCGGCTGCCCAAGGCGGAACTCGACACCCGGTTGCGCGAGGAATGGAACAGCACCCTGGCCGACACCCGCCAGCGCTTCGACACCCTGGTCTCGGCCACACGGGAGGAGAGCGCGCGCAGCACCCTCCAGGGATTCGTGACGGGCTTCTACGCCATCGCCGCGCGTCTGGTGGAAGCCGGACACGAGCCCTGACCCCAGGGCCGACATCCGGCTCCCCGCGCCTCCTACCCGCGCATCCGCAACATCAGCAGGGCGCTCAACTCGAAGGCCGTGTCGATGCGCTCCATGCGGTAGAGCTCCTTGGAGATCCAGCACTTCACCTTGACCTCCGCCGGGACGAAGGGGCTGTAGTGCCGCATCATCCACCGGGACGCCCGATCGAGCGCCAGGGAGATGCCGGAGTGGCGCACGCCGTGACGCTCCAGGAAGCCGAGCATCAGCACCGCGTAGGCCGTCTCCGTCATGTTCGCGGGGCCCACGGAGCTCCAGCCGCCATCGGCCGACTGCGCGGAGAGCACCGCGTGCAGGGCCTTGTACACCGCGTCCATGTGCGGCGAGTCCACCAGTCCGACGACCGAGTGGAACGTCGTGTACAGCCACGAGCGGTTCCACTTGTCGAAGGACCAGCGGCCCGTGGGCTCCTGACGCGAGAGCAGGTAGTTCTGGAAGGGCTCCAGCCCCTCCGTCTTGCCCAGCATGCGCAGCGCATGGATGCAGCGGGCCGTCAGCGTCGGCGAGGAATTCATCTCGCCCGGATAGGCGATGAAGTGGTCATCCTTCTGGAAGCGGTAGAGCAGCGCCGGATCCGCGTCCATCCCCAGGGCCCGCATCGCGGCCACCACCGCGCTCGTGTCATCCCCGTCCTGGAGGAAGTGGTCGCTCATGCCAATGCCCTGCGGCCCCAGGGCCCGCGTCAAACCCCTCATCACCGAGGTCACCGGGCCCGACAGCCGGGGATCATCCAGCAGCCCCGCCATGAGCAGGGCATAGACCACGAAGGACTGCTCGAAATAGGTGTGAGGCGCACCCACGGGCACCACCCCCTGCAGCTCCGAGCCCGTCGAGCGCGAGGACTCGCGCAGGTACTGGCGGCCCCGCTGCACGAAGGACTCCAGCTCGGGCCGGCCCTGGGCGGCCTTGATCCAGGCGGCCGTGGCGGACGCGCTGTGGCCAATGCTCCCCGCCCCATCCATCAGCGCCGTGGTGGGCTCGGTGCCCCACGTCTCCCAGACATGAATCCACGGAACGCCGGCGCGCATCGGCAGCTTGGAGATGAGCTTGCGCTTGCGCTCCCCCAGCGCCATCAGCTTCGCGTAGGGCTCGCGCGGCAGCGCCTCTTCCTCTCCCAGCTCGCTCAGCAGACTGGGCAGGAGGATCTCCGCGGCCACGGGCAGCTCGTCCACCACCAGCTCGGACCAGAGCGGCGCCTGGGCGCGCAGGAAGCGCAGGCCCGCCTCGATGGCGCCACGCGTCCGCGGGTGCTGGGGAAAACGCCGCAGGGCCAGGATCGCGGACAGCGTGGGGATGTCCCGGTGCAACGGCAGGACCGAATCCCCCCATCCCCCATCCGAAACCTGCTGATCCAGCAACCAATCCACCACGGGCGACGTGCTGTCCTCCGGTGTGAGGAGTCGCAGCACCTGGGCGGTATCATAGACGGAAGGGCTCATGAGCCCGCCGCCCTGACCCGTCTTGGAGACAAGGGATTGCAACTCCGCCATCAGGACATCCTGGATCCTGTCGCCAAAAACACGGGCAGCAGGAGACGAGCGGAACGGCACCGCGACATCTTGGATTCTTCGCATAGAAGACAGGGAGCTGGGGTGGGGGGGTTGTGGGGGAAAAGACAGACTTCCTCCCCGCCATTTCGGGAGGAGCCGCTCACGGAGTGAGCGAAATAAAGGTCCCATGGAACGACTCGATGTCCAAAAAACATCTCTTATCGAAGACGGCGGCATGGCGGGTAACCCGGAAGGTGCGCGCACCCCGTCATTCGTGGCAATGGATGCCCTGTTCCGCCCGTCCGATGTCTGACTTCACCTGGAGTCGAGAAAATGCAAATCGCCCAGGAAAACGCGAGCGGGCCGGGACCCCGGCGGGACTTGGACAGGGGGATAGGACCGCGAGACTCCAGAGGTCTCCTGTCCCTCTGGAGTTCCCAGTTTATGCCGTCGGGAAACCGGAGGCCTGGCGGGTGGGGTGCACGCCCATGTCTTCCAGTCGCAATGACTGGAACAACAAACTGGGACCTTTCAAACGCGGACATGGGAATGGCCCATGGTCATATCAATCACATCGGTAAAACCCCACCCGCGCCGCGTGCGTCTTGGGGCTTCACCCCATGTCCCGCGCCCCACACCCGGTGTGCACTCCGTATCGCCCTATCAACATGTGTCGATACTTCCTTCACCGGGCGTCAGGGAAATCCTCAAAGGTCCCAGGGGCTTAGCGGCTCCCCTCTGAGACGAGCCCCGCAAGGGCCCACCAGAGTCCAGGTGAGTCCACCTGAGGTGGGTACCAAGTGGGTACTGGAGAAGGACGGGCAGGTCGGCCGCCTGCGGGGTCGGGCCTCGGAAAGCGGGTCCCGAGAGTTCCCAGATGCGGCGGTCAGGGTAGGGAGACGTCGGCGGGCAAGTGGCCTGCGGCTCCTGGAAGTCGCTCCGGGCCGTCCTCGCGCCAATCGGCGTTAGAGGGCAATGGCCAGCAGCTCCGAGTGGGGCCTATGAGGCCAACCCAGAAGTCCTCCTGCTCAGGCAGGCTTGATTCAAAGTCCCACGGGAGAAGTTATCCCACCTGGACCTACGGGCGAGGGATCGCGGTAGGGACGGCCCTTCGCCCCAGGACTCGGGCCGCCCCCCGCACAGATCCCAGCGGGCGCTGCTAGCGCACTGGGCTCTTGCCTCGGATGTTGACGTCAAGGCCGTACTGCTCCTCGACGTAGGCGGCAGGGCGCACTGGACACGCATTGTCCGGCGCTGTGTCCGGGGCGTGTTTTGCCCTCCCTCCTTCTCCCTGGCCAGACTCCTTCCCTCCACCACCTCCGCGGCCCTACTACTGGCTTTGTTCAGCGGCTTCGTCGGTACTACGAGTCTGTCTGACTTCCTCTGCCCGTTCATCATCGGCGTACGGCCACTGGCCTTCCCGATACGTCCCGCCCTACTTCCGGCGGGCGGACAGAGGATCTCCCTGCCCAGCGTCAATTACTTTTTCCCCTTGGCGACAATTACACTTCCCCATCGGGTTGATGCCCTGACTGCGTTCACTTCGTCGTCGCCGTAGTCGTCGTCACGTCCATCGGAGCCTCTGGGTTGGCCACCTCCTGTGATGTGGACAGGCTGTTACTCGTCCCCGGTCGCCTTGCGCGGGGCCTTGTCGACCGTCTCCCGGCTCTTGGCCTTCTCGCTGCGGTAGCTGTCGCCGGTGAGCTCCAGAATCAGAGCGTGGTGCACCACCTGTATGCCGCCGCCGTCGTCATCGCGTCCTTGAAGATTCGGTCCCACTGCGAAAACACCAGGTTGCTCGTAATCAGGACGCTCCTGCGCTCGTAGCGCTGGGCCAGGAAGGTAAACAGCACCTCCATCTCCTCCCTGTCCTGCTGGATGTAGCCGATGTCGTCGATGATGACCGCGTCGTACCCGTCCAGCCGCCGCAGCTCCTTCTCCAGCAAGAGGCTCTTCTTGGCCAGGAGCAGTCGCTGCACCAGCAGCACCGCCGGGACGAAGAGCACCTCGTAACCACGCTGCACCAGCTCGTGGCCTATGGCACTCACCACGTGCGTCTTGCCGCGGCCCGGCAGCCCGAAGGCCAGCACGTTCTCCGCGCGCTCGACGAAGCCGCCCTCGCACAGGGCCGGTAGCTGGCGGCGCACCTTGGCTGGCAGCTTCTCCTGTTCAAGCGTGGCGAGCGTCTTGTCCGTGGACAGCCCCGAGGCCTTGAGCAGCCGCTCAATGCGTCGACCCCGGCGCTCGCTCAGCTCCAGCTCCACCAGCTGGCGCAGGTAGTGCGGGCACGTCCAGCCCTCGTGTCCGGCGCGCCTGGCCAGTTCCTCATGGTGGGCTGCAAACGCAGGCAGCTTCAGCGCTCGCAGCAGCATGGCCAGCGTCTGTTGCTGCTCGTCGGCAGCGGTTGCCCCTGCTCGCAGGGAAGTGGAGGTGGTACTCATGAGGCCACCTCCCTCGGCTCCACCAGCAGCGCGTCATAGCTGCTCAGGTCCACCTCGGGCTGTGCCAGCTCGGGCACCTCGGGCCTGACTGGCGCCACCAGCGCCTTCACCTGCTCGGCACCGCGCAGTCCGCCCTCGGCCAGCAGCCGCGCCAGCACCTCTTCTACCGTAAGTCCTCGCCGGAGCCCGTCGTGACGAGAGGGCCGAGAGGTGAGCATGTCCGCCCGAGGCAAGGAGGCGGACAAGATGGACAAGAGAGAGTGGGCGGAGCAGTTCAGACAGCAGGTGCTGGCGCGAGGAGGCGTGGGGCCGAGAGCGCGCTACACGCCGGAGCAGAAACAGCAAGCGGTGGAGTATGTGCGAGAGAGGCAGCAGCAGGGCGAGAGCGTGGAGGAAGTGGCCAGGCAACTGGGGATGAGTAGCTGGACGCTCAGCCGCTGGAGCAGCGCGGCGCGGAGGGAGAGGCAGGAGCCGGAGGGAGCGGGACTGGTGCCGGTGGAGGTGAAAGCGGAGCGGGCCGTGGCGCGGAGGGGAGGGCTGGTGGTGCACGGGCCCGGAGGTGTACGGGTGGAGGGTTTGAGCGTGGAGGACGCGGTGGCGCTGCTGCGAGGGCTGAGGTGATTGGCTCCACGCGCCGGCTGAGCGTGTACGCGTACGGGCAGCCGTGCGACATGCGCAAGAGTTACGACGCGCTGAGCGGGCTGGTGACGCGGGAGTTGGGCCGCGACTTCCTCTCGGGGGACGTCTTCCTCTTCGTGGGCCGGGACAGGAAGAGGGCCAAGGCACTCTTCTGGGACGGCACGGGGCTGTGCCTGTACGCCAAGAGGCTGGAGAAAGGACGCTTCGCGCCGCTGTGGCGGCGAGAGAGGGGCGCGCGGCCATTGGAGTTGACGGTGTCGGAGCTGGCGCTGTTTCTGGAGGGCAGCGAGCTGGTGGGGCGGACGCCGCTGTCGCCCGCGCCGTACACACTGGCCCCGCTCTTCCAGCCAGGGGCCGAGGGCGGGGTGACGTCGTGAGTCATGGGGCGTGGACTACTTGCGCGGGAGGGTGGAGCCATGACACTACGGGCCCATGGGCTTGCAGCTGGAGACGGAGAAGGACGTGGAGAGGCTGCGCCAGGCGGCCTTGCTGCTGGAGGCGGAAAACAGACGCCTGGTGGCGCGCGTGGTGGAGCTCACGCGCAAGCTGATGAGCGCCCAGGGGCAGGACGCCGAGGAGTTGCAGCTGCGCCTGCGGGAGGTGGAGCGGCAGCTGGCACAGCGCACCGCCGAGCTGTTCGGCCGCTCCAGCGAGAAGCGTCCCCGCCGCGAGCAAGGCGAGGAGGACAAGGACAAGGAGGCCGCGCCCGGCCACGGCCCGCGCGCCCAGCCCACGCTGCCCTTGCTGGAGGTGGTGCACACGCTGGAGGAGGCGGACAAGCAGTGCCCCCAGTGCGGAGGGGCGCTGGCGGAAATGGAGGGCTGCTGGGAGGAGGCCGAGGAGGTGGACGTGGTGCAACGGCGCTTCGTCCTCCAGCGCCACAAGCGGCAAAAGTACCGCTGCGGCTGCGGCGGGTGCGTGGAGACGGCCCTGGGCCCGCCCAAGCTTCAGCCCGGCGGGCGCTACTCGCTGGACTTCGCCGTGGAAGTGGCTGCGGCCAAGTACCTCGACCACTTGCCCCTGGAGCGGCAGGTGCGAGTCATGCAGCGCGAGGGTCTCACGGTGGACAGCCAGACACTCTGGGACCAGGTGGACGCGCTGGCGCGGCGGCTGGCGCCCGCGCACGAGGCGCTGCACGCCGCGCTGCTCACGCGGGAGATTCTGGGAGGAGACGAGACGCGCTGGCCGCTGCTGGGTAGTAAGAGCCAGACGCGCTGGCACGCCTGGGCGCTGTGCGCGCCGGACGCCGTGGTGTACCGGATACAGGAGGGGCGAGACGCCCAGGCCGCGCGCCACCTGCTCCAGGACTTCGACGGAATCTTCATGGTGGACGGGCTGAGCACCTACGAGAGCGTCGCCGCGGGCTCGGGTGGGAAGCTGACGCTGGTGCACTGTTGGATGCACGCGCGGCGCAAGTACGTGGAATGCGCGGAGGCCTTCCCCCAGGCGGAAGAGGCCCTGGAGATGATTGCCGCGCTGTACGCGGTGGAGCGTGAGTACAAAGAGGGGCCGGAGAACCTGGAGCGCCTGCTGGAGCTGCGACAGCACAAGAGTCGCCCCCTCCTCGAGCGCCTGCACCAGTGGGCATGCGCCCAGCGCGCACTGCCCCAGTCGGGCCTGGGCCAGGCAATCAAATACATGAGCCAGCGGTGGACGGGGCTGACACGGTTCGTGACGGACGCGCGCGTGCCGCTGGACAATGGGGCCACCGAGCGCGCCATGCGCGGGCTCGCCGTGGGCCGTAAAAACCACTACGGCAGCCGGAGTCGGCGCGGCACCGAGGTGACCGCCCTCTTCTACAGCCTGCTGGAGACGGCGAAGCTGTGCGGGGTGGACCCCAAGCGCTACCTGCGTGAGGCAGCGCTGGCGGCCCTGCGCGGAGACTCCATTCCCCTGCCGCACCAGCTCGCACCGTCCGCCGAGGGCTGACGCGCCGCACCTGCTCCTGTCTGTCTCGGCCTGGCCAGACTCCGCGAGGGCTGTCGCACCGCGGAGAACGTCTCCTCATGCCCCGCGCTCGCCGTCAAGCTCCTCGGCTACGGGGCTCGGCGAGCATTTACGGAGAGTCTGGCCCCACTTGCCTGAGCGCCCGCCAGCGCCCGGCTCCGGCCTCCTCTGCCTCCACCTCCTCGGCTTCGCGGGTCCGTCCTCAGCCAGTTGCCCTCCCCGAGGCGCACCTGTCGCGAGCGCCTGCTGGGAGCACGCCACGCTCTTGCCTGAAACGGCTTGCCCTCGGGCCCGCCCCCTTCAAAACCTCCCTCTCGGACTTTGGATCAGGCCTGCCCCACGCCCGCCTGTTGGCAGAGCCGACGGTTGCAGGAGGCTTTGCGTCCACCAGATGGGCTGCTGTGGGCCGACCAGGGGCCTCGGGCTGCTTGGAGGTGGCTCAGAAATAGGAGCCACCTCTACCCCGCGCCGCCCGTCACTACATCGCAAGGCCTCTGGGAGCAGGCAGCCTAGCTACAGGCACAGTGCACCTATCCCTCCTGCCCGGTAGACCTCGAAGCCAGGCGCAGGAGTCCCAGAAAGCCGTGGGAGCCCATCTGTAAGATCGCTTTGGCGAGGGATGGTCCTAGGGGGTGTGATGGCGGAGCAGGCAGGAGTACAGGCGAACCGCAGCTTGAGCTTTGCGGAACCGAACGGGCATGATAACCGTTCTCGCGGGCGAATGGGCACCGTACCCATTCCGAGGGTGACACATGCGGCTGCTCAGGTCTCGAGAGGTCCAGGCACTGACCGGCCTTTCAGCCGACCAATTAAGGGAGTGGACTGGTCGCCGCGGTTTGGTGGCGCCCGACGTGCCTCCGCGTGGCAAGGGCACGCAGGCCCGGTTTTCCTGGCAAACCGTTCTCGTGTTGAGGCTGGCGGTGGTCCTGAAACAAGAGTTCCACGTCGAGTTGAAGGCACAACGCGAGCTCTTCGCAGGGCTCCAGCGCGAATTGGCCGGACGCTCATTCCCCACTCTCTGGCCCAAATCGGTCGTCCTGCACGGGCCTGGCAGGTGGGAGTTGTTGGACGTGGAGGACATAAAAATCGGGTCCAACAAGGGCTGCATCGTCCTGCCGTTCGCTTCGCACTTGGAGGCCTTGTCGGTCGGATTCGGCCTTCCCGACCCAATGCAGCAGTTGCCGTTGTTCGCTGCGGTGAAGGTTCAATGAGCGCCGTCGGCCGAACTATCGTCGTCATTAGCCCCACGCGACGTGAGAACTCGGGAGGGCACCATGGCGGGTGAGTCGCCTGTGGCCCCGGAGCGGCTGGCCATGCTCCTCTCACGGCTCGGCTACACGCCCGAAAGCGGGTGGCTGGACGCACATAAATTCGACGCGCTCTCCGCGCATCGGTTCGCGATGCAGCAGGCGCGACAGGAAATGTCGGTTATCGGTGCGTTCTGCCTACGTCGCCTTGTCGATGCCATGGACGCCATTGCAACCCCGCTCGTCTATGTGGCGACTGCGAGCGACTTGACTGCGGCAAAGGAGGTCCACCGAAGGGTATGGAGCCAAGGCCTCGTCCCGTTCCTCCTGGTGGCGACACCTGATGAAGTTCTGCTCTGTCAAGGATTCTCCTACTCTGATAGTCAGTGGGAGCTAAAGGTCAAGCACTTCGAGTGGCAAGTTGTCAGCACATTGCCGCGAGACCCGGTTGCGACCGTCGAACTGACGGAGGAAGCGAGCGTACTTTGGGACCTACGGGCGATCCGGCTGAGGACGTCGCTGTTCTGGCATGATCATGTAATCGACGTTGAGGGACGGGTGGACCGCCGCCTGCTCAAGAACCTCGACACACTTAGCGACGTGCTGATCAATGGCCTCAAAGTCTCCAGAAAGCTCTTACCGCCCGCAGCCAACGGCCTCATCGGCCGACTCCTGTACGTGTTCTTCCTGGCCGACCGGGGCATCATCAACCAGAAATGGGTAGTCGCGCGAAAGCACAAGGGGATTGACCTAGAGAACCAGGCGGTTAATTGGTCCGCTCGGTCGACCTGGAAATTCCTCGACGACCTCGACTCCATCTTTAATGGAAGCATCTTTCCGCTATCGGAGACCGAGCGAGCAGAGATCGACGAGAGCCACATCAACCTGGTCCGCCGCGTGATGAAGTACGGGGCAGTGCCCTTTCGGTCCGGCGCAGTGCAGTTTAGCTTCCTCGACTTCTATCTCGGCGCGCTTCGCACCGAGACACTATCGTCAGTCTACGAACAGTTTCTGAAAAACATCCGTTCTGGCGAGCGGCGCCGATCCGGCGCGTTCTACACGCCACCATTCCTCGTGGATTTCATGCTCGATCGCGTCGAGGAAAGGAAGCCGTTGCGCGACGGTGTGACAGTCCTCGACCCCGCAGCGGGATCGGGCGTGTTCCTCGTGGGAGCCTATCGACGGATCATCGAACGCGCTCGAGCGGAGCGGCCGGACCAACCCATGAGTCTGGACGAGGTTCGCGAGCTGTTGGTGCGGAACATCTTCGGCGTCGAGCGCAACGCGGATGCATGCCACGTTGCGGCGTTCAGCCTCTATCTGATGATGCTGGACTATGTGGATCCCCGTGACCTTACGCGTGTGGCGGCCGGCGAAGACCCTAAGAAGCTCTTTCCAGGGCTCGTCGGTTCCAATCTCTTCGCGTTGGACTTCTTCAAGGATCGAAACGCCTTCCCGGGCCTACCGGAGCGGGTGGACTGCATCGTGGGGAACCCCCCCTGGCAGACCCTGACGATACTTGAATCGGAGGCAGCGGAAGAATGGCACGACAAGCACAAGTCCGCCCCGATTGGCAAGAATCAAGCGGCCGAACTCTTCACATGGAAAGCCCTGCGCGAGCATCTGTCCGCTGGGGGAATCCTGGGATTCCTCCTGCCAGCGAAGTCCTTCATCAACCCGACGTCTTGGGAGTTCCGGCGCAAATTGGCGCGCGAGTTTACCATTGTCGGGTCCGCGAACTTTGCCCACCTGCGCTACCGCCTATTCGCAAACGCGCGCCAAGCTGTAGTGGCGACTTTCATCCAGGGCCGCGCGCCTAAAGTAAGTGACCGAACTTGGGTCTACTCGCCACTGTCGATTGGGCAGCCGATGGCTCGAAAGGAATGGCCTTGGACCATCCTTCTTGACCGGGCCGAGGTGCAGATGTTCAGCCACAGCCATATCGCAGGCGATCAGCGCGGGTGGTTTGATGCGTTCATATTGCGGCCGGTGGACCGCCAGATCCGGAACTACCTGGAGGACGCAGCCGCAAAAGGCGACATATCGCTTCTGAGCCAACTGTGCGACAGCGTAGGCGCGGCCATCCGGCGGGGCGGCAACTCGACGGAGACTGGCGTTGCTCGAGCATATCTAAACGACGCCCCAAGTGAGCCCGTTCCGGCAATTGAACTCTTGCGGTACCATGGTGGCGGCTTGTTTGGTGACCAATCGACCTACCGTGACACCGAGTTGCCGCGGGACAGGTTGGCGCGCGTCAAGAAGCCTTACCGTTTCCGTTTCAGCGGGAACGTAATGTTGGTGCCACGCAACTTCAGCAACATCCGCTTCGTTAAACACCCGATCGCCTACACTTCGAGCACGCTGGCCGTTTTCTTCAAAAAACCTGCGGACGAAGTCAACGAGTCCGAGAAGCGGCTCCTTCAAGCTATCGCCCGGTATCTGCGCAGCCAGACGGCGCTGTACCTAGTGGCTATCACGGGACGGCGGTGGCTCATGGACAGGCGAAATATTGAACCCGCTGACTTGTCCACCTTCCCTGTGCCTTTTACCGGGTTAGAGGATCCTCGTGTCGGCGGCGCGTTGGAGTGCGATGACCATGAATTCGAGTCGTTCCTGCGCGATGCGCTCGGACTCAGCGGCGACTTGGAGCGCGCGATCAAAGAGTTCCTTGAGTTCCGGATCGAATTCCAAGACGGCAACGTACCCGAAAATGCACTGAACTACCCATCTCGAAAAGAAATCGCCAAGTACGCCGCCGTACTGCGACGCAGCCTTGATGGACAGCTCGGCCGCGCTGGTGCGTTCGAGGTTGCGTGTAATCTGGACTCTAGGGCCGGGGTCGGGGTGATCGCCGCGCAATTCCGGGACATCGGCGCGGAGAAGGGTCCAGGCAATGGAGTGGACGCGCTATGCCGTGCGGCATTGGCGCGGTATCTCAGGTCGGCATCCAACAGCTTCACTGACAGCTTGAGCGCCACTTACGACAACAAGACCGCGAGCGTGAGCGTCATCAAGCCGCTTGAGACCTTCCGCTGGACGATTGACAGTGCGTTCGCCGACAGTCGACAGATGATGAACGCCTTTGTCGCAGGCCAGTCTTGAGGGGCACGGCAGTGGGCTCTGACCTAACGGCACTATTGCGGCAGCATGGATTCGCCCCGGTAAGGGCGGAGCTCTGGTCAAAGTTCGTTCGGCACGTGCTCGATATCTTCCAGAAGGCAGCGAACGACTTGCGCCAACCCGAAAATTGGGAGGCGTTCAAGAAGAAGAAAGGGGCGCTGGGAGTTCCGCAAGCACGCAAGCGCCGCAAAATCATCGAGCGTGTTCCCATTGAGGACGCGCTCACCTCAGAGTTGGCTCAGTTCGTGGAGCGTGCCCGCATTGCGCTGGCCACGGGACATTTCCTCCGTCTGAATGAGGTCCAGTTCCAGGCTGAGGCCCTCGTCCAGAGCAAGACGCGCGCAGGACGCCACGTGCGCAAAATCGACTTCCGCGTGTTCGCACTCACGGGAGTTGACCATCTGGAACTGGCTATTGAGGCCAAGCCACTGGTCACGGAGGGAGATATCGTCGGGCGCTACCTCGCGGATGAGGGCATCGGCTGCTTCCTTAAAGACGAGCCCTACACAGAAGGCCCGCTCGGCGCGATGTTAGCCTATACCATCAACAATAACGGGCAGTCCTGGCAGGCGAAGGTGCGCGCAGCCGTCAGCGTATACCAACCGAAGGTGCTCCAGCTCGAGGACGCAATAGTCGAGGGGATGCAGGAGCCAGTGACCTTCTCCCTGCACGACCGCCAGGCCCTCGGGCTGAGGCCGATTGCCCTGCTCCATCTGGAGCTAATCTTCGCGTCCGATGTGCAGGATGCCCCCGAATCGTAAATGCCGGGCCACCCCTGACACCGCAACGGTTCGGTGGAAAGCCACCCTGTAGGAAGCGACGCCGGCAGCTTCGTGCAGGCGAAGCGCCGCTATTGAGGCAAGAGCGCCGGTTGCTCAGGGGGCCAGAGTGGGGCCCCCTTGCACCCCCACGACGGACGCGACACGCAGCGCGCCCATGCGGGGCCGCCCGGTTCAAGGCCGCTGACGCGCCGCCAGGGGCGGTGCCCTTCGGGCAGCCTGTGAGCCGGCCAGCTCGCGCACGGCACGCGCACGACGCCCCTCCCCCGCTGCGGCGGGGGAATGGCTGGGGCCACCCGCCACGGGCGGCTGGGGTGACGGATTGGGCCTGGGGAACATCGGGAGGAGGGCAGGCACGGCCCGGCCCGCCGGAGTTGCGCGCCGATCCCGCTGTCCAGGGTGAGACACTGGCACCGGAAAGCCATCCGCTCCCCTCCGGGAGCCCAATGCACGGCAGACGGGCGGAGCACCAGCATGCTTGGCGCCGTGCAGCAGCAATCCGCCGTCTCCCCACACCATGCGTTGCCATGAGGGAAGCCACGGCATAGAGACAAGCCCATGGTCGCTTCTTCGGTACAGCAACTCCTCCAGGGCAAACGGTTCGGACTCGTCCTCTCCGCCGGTTACTTCGGCTTCTTCGGGCACGCGGGCTTCCTCAAGGGACTGGCCGCCACGGGCCTGACTCCATCGGCCTACGCGGGCACGAGCGCCGGGGGACTGGTCGCGGCCTACGCGGCCGCGGGAGCGAGCGTGCAGGCCATCGAGGAGCTGGTCCTCAAGCAGACGCGCGAGTCCTTCTGGGATCCGGACCCCATCGGCGCGGTGCTCAACGCCTTTCCGCGCGAGGGCCACGGCGCCACCGGCCTGCTCAAGGGCGAGCGCTTCCGCAAGCTGCTCGAGCGCACCCTGCCGGTCAGCACCTTCGAGCAACTGCCCCACCCGCTCCTGCTCACGAGCGCCAACCTCTCCCAGGGCACGCACGAAATCTTCACCTCGGGGGAGCTCGCGCCGCGCGTCCACGCCACGTGCGCCTATCCGGGCCTGTTCCGCGCGGTGCGTGTGGGGCGGGATCTCTATTGGGACGGAGGACTGGTGGACAAGGCGCCCGCCCTGTCCCTGCGCGAGAGCGCCTTCGGCCAGGACCTGGATGCCATCCTCGTGCACTACCTGCCGAGCCGCACCCGCAAGATGTTGGGCGGACCCATGGCCTACGCCCAGGGCATCGCCGCGGGCTCGGCGGCACTGCGGCACGATCACTTCCGGCTCCAGCTCTCGCTGCTCAAGGAGCGCGGCTTCCCCGTCTACGTGGTGGTGTCCAACCTGCCCTCCGTCTCTCCCACCCAGATGGAGCGCGGCTTCGATGCGCTCCACCAGGCGAAGCTGAGCGCCGAGCGGGCCCTGGCCCGGCCCCCCGTGCCCTTCGAGGAAGCCTGAGCCGGGCTCAGGCCCGGTAGCGGCGGTGGTCCACCATCAGGCAGCGGTCCTGCACCACCTGGATGCCCGCCTCGGCCAGCCTGCGGGCCACCGCGTCGTTGCGGATGCCGGATTGGAACCACACCGCCTTGGGCTTCTTGGCGAGGATGTCCTCCAGGTGCCGCTCGATGTCCTCGGAGCGCCGGAAGACGTCCACCAGATCGATCTCCCCGGGGATGTCCACCAGCCGCCGGAACACCGGCCGCTCCAGGATGTGCGTCACCTCGGGGAAGTAGACGGGCACCGGAACCACCTCCACCCCGGCATGGGCCAGGTATTCCGGGACATAGAAGGCGGGCTGGCCCGACTGCTGCTCCGTCTTGATTCCCAGCACCGCCACCCGCTTGCTGCTCCGCACGACCTCGCGGATGCCCTCCTCGTCCTCGATCAGATTGCGCTCGTAGCTCACCGTGTCTCCTCCTCGAGGGCCCGCAGCGACGCCAGCGTCGATTGCGTCGTCCAGGTCCAGGTCTCTCCACCCAGCTCGGCCCGTAGGGTGAACTCCCTCCGCACGGGGAGGAAGCGCCCCTTCCCCAATAACTGTTCTCCGCCGCACTCCACTCCAGGAGTGGGTTCGGGGTCACCCGCCGCGCGCAGGGTGTCTCGCACCGCCTGGGGGGAGGTGTCTCCCGGCGCCGCCAGGCAGCGCAGCGAGAACACCAGGGCCTCGCCATGCTCGGTGAGTTGAGTGCCCGTGAACGTCCGCTCCAGCAGGTACGTCACCTCGCCGCCCCCCAGGGACAGCCGCCCCACGGCGTAGCCGCGCTGTCCCGGCACCAGGGAGCGCCCGTAGAGGCCGCCGTACTTCACCTCCCACTCCTCCCGCGTCCGGCCCTCCAGCACATCGGGAGCGAAGAAGCGCTCCAGCGGCGTGACGTCCAGTCCCGTGGATGGTAACGCCCGGACGGCCGCCAGCACGGCATCGGGCTCCGCCAACCGCACGTAGGTGCCATCCGCCGCGAGCCGCAAGCGCAAGGGGGCGCGCTGGAGGACGTCATCCACCAGGGAGCGCACCTCCGCGCCGTCCCGGGTATGGCGCGATTGCGTCACCCGCTGGGTGAGCAGCCACGCCCGATCCTCCGGCGAGAAGCGGGACACGGTGGTCATCTCCGCGTCCTGGGAGCCGGGCGACCCGCTGTGCCTCAGGGAACTCTTCACCGTCTCCGTGAGCAGCGAGTCCTCGGGAGGAACGAACTGGGGCCGAAGGGGTGGCTCCACGGCGAAGCGAGGCTCCAACGAGGGGATGTCGCGGTGGCACGCGGTGACCGAAGCCGCGAGGAGGAGCAGGAAGGAGGGAGGGAGGGTCCGCATGACGTCCGGGGAAGCTGGCAGAAAGCCCCGCCTCCCGCGAGCGCATCGGCAGGCCAGGGCCGCAGACGCGCACCACCCCATCTCGGAAGTCATCTCCTTCCGGTTGACGGCGGAAGTGGTTTCGCGTTTGTCTGCGCGCCCCGTTCGCCGAGGCTCCGCATGCGTCCTGGTTCCTGGCTCCTTCTGCTCGCGCCCCTGCTGTCCGCTTCCGCCCTCGCCCAGGCTCGGCCCGGCGAAGCCAACCTTCAACGGCGCGTCCTCGTGACCGCGTCCCGGTCCGAGGACACCTCGCCACTTGAGTTGCACGTGCGCGCCCACGCGGCCACGCGGATCCTGTTCGAGCCGCCCTTGCGGCCCGGTTCCGTGAAGCTCGAGACCCAAGAGGAACGCCTCCAGTTCCTGCCCTCGGACGATGGGGCGCTGGTCGTCATTCCTCTCCGGGAGCCCTCCGAAGGCGAGCGGATGACCTTCACCGTGGAGACCGAGCCCGGCGCCGCGCCCCTGCGCTTCGAGCTCGTCTTCCCCAGGGACACGATGGACCTGTGGGTGCGCGTGGTGCACGCGAAGAATGGGACCTCCGAGGAAGACGCGGCCGTCGCCATCGCCCGGCAACTGCTCTCGGCGCCGGGGGCCCAGGCCACGCTCGCGGTTCCCCAGAAGATGGGGGAGTTGGAGACCCCGCGCTCGCGTGGAGAGGTCGAGTCCCTGCTGTGGATGGGACCTCGATTCTTCATCACCCTGACGGTGCGCAACCGCAAGACGAGCGTACCGCCCTGGCGCCTGGTCCAGGCCCGCATGCGCACGACCCTCCCGGATGGGGTCATCCTCGAATGGCCCGCCCAGTTCTACTCGCGAGCCCCGAATGGCTTCCGCCAGCGGCACGTCGTCACCAGCCAGATGCCCGAAGGCGCGCACCAGCTGGAACTGGCCTTGGACAGTGAGGACGCTCCGGGAGATTTCCAACCCATCGCCCAGGATGAGGCGAGGGCGAAGCCATGACGGAGCCCATCCACCCCAACCAACTCCGCCCGGGAGACAGGATCCGCGACTACCAGTTCGTGCGTCGGCTGGGCGTGGGAGGCTATGCCTTCGTCTTCCTGGTGGAACGGCAAGGCCGCCACTTCTCTCTGAAGATGGCCGCTCAACCCGCGTCCGGAGAAGACGAGGACCGGGTAGATGCCTGGATGCGCCGGGAAGTGGCCTCGCTAGAACACCTGGAGGACCCCCATCTGCTGCCCGTGCTCGAAAGGGGGAGATGGCCCGACACGGAGACGGGCTACGCCTACTTCATCACGCCCTATGTCACCGGAAACACCTTCCACGTCTGGCGTTGGCGGGAGCGCGCTCCGCTTCACCGTTCAGTGGGCGTGCTGTGCGAGCACCTGCGGACCCTAGAAGCCTTGCACACACGAGGCGTCTGCCACCGGGACATCAAGGCGGACAACATCCTGGTGCGACAGGAGGATGACCGCCCCTTCCTCATCGACTTTGGCGCCGCCCATCTGCCAGGCGCGAAAGCGGTCACGGAGGGGCTGGCACCGGGCACGCTCTATTGCCAACCACCGGAGGCCATCGCCTTCCTCGTCTCGGAGGCCGTCCGGCACGGCTCGCGCCTGGAGGCCCACCCGACCGCCGACCTGTATGCCTTTGGTGTCCTCCTGTACGAAACGCTCACCAACTGCCGCCCCTTCAGCACCCATCTGGCCCTGGACGCCCTGCTGGTGGCCATCGCCACCCAACAGCCCGTCCCACCTCGGAACCTCGCGCCCGAGGCCCCCGACTCGCTCTGTGCCCTGGCCTTGTCCCTGATGGACAAGGAGCCCGCGCGGCGTCCCCAGAGTGCCCGGGCCGTCCGCGAGGAACTGGAAGAACTCCTGCGGCGAGAAGGACAGACTTCCCGCTGGCGGGAACCCGCGAAACTCCCCTCCGAATGTGGCTGGGTACGGGAATCGTTCTCCGATGTGGACCTGATGGCCGATCCCCAGCCGGAAGCGATCCCGTCCGTCCCCCGTCCCCCCGGCGTCCGAGCCCGAGGAGGATCCAGAACAGCCCGGCGGCTCGCCGCACTGGGCCTCGGATTGGGATTGCTCGGGCTAGGGTGGGCCCTCCTCCACGCGACCTATGACCCTCCCCCGGAGGGCGACCCACGCGAGGAGGCCACCGCGCCGGCCCGTCCGGCGCCTTCCGACCGAGGACCGCAGCCCGTGCCCACCCATCCTGAAACGTCCGTCGTCCCTCTTCCCAACTCCCGACTGTGCCTGCTGCTCGGCATGCTGGGGGGAGCGGCCCCCTTCTTCACGGGATGCGCCACCTTGCCCGTGCGCCCGGATCCCGAGAGGTATCTCGCCCAGTGCCCCCCCGAAGCGAAAGAGACCCCCGTCCGCCTGGGCATCGAACCCGATGAGCAGGCCAGCTGGCTGCGCACGGGCACTGCGGCCTCGGACGAGACCATCGAGGACGGAGGCTCCCTCAACATCCGATCCGGACCGGTCATGGCCGAAATGGGTGTGTACGTGAAGGGCCAAGAGACGTATTTCAAGATCACCGGAGAGGCGGTGGCGACGCCCAACCGGCTCTACATGCAATTCGACCGGCTCCACCTGCCCGATGGCACCTCGCTGCCCATCTGCGGGGTGGCGCTGGATGGAAAACACCAGTACGGAATCCCCACGTACGCGCTGACGCCCTTTCACGGAGCCAAGGTGGACCCCGCGCGCGTGGACAAGACCCCGGGCAGCGTGGTGCTCAACGACCCGCGCTTCGAGACGCTGCTGCAGGGCCCCGAGGGGTACTACGAAACCATCGCCCGGCTGGCCCCACCCGACTACCGCTGAGTGCTAACGTCGCGCCCGTCCCTGGCGGCCTGGAGGCCTCGGCCAGGAACCCTCTTGAAAAAGGAGTCCCATGTCTGACTTGAACGCGCAGTTCACGAAGGCCCAGGCCGATGTGAAGACCCTGTCGGCACGTCCCAGCAACGACACGCTGCTGGAGCTCTACAGCCTCTACAAGCAAGCGACCGAGGGAGACGTGACGGGCAAGCGCCCGGGGATGTTGGCCGTCAAGGACCGCGCCAAATACGACGCCTGGGAGAAGGTGCGGGGCACCGGCAAGACCGAGGCGATGCAGAAGTACGTCGATCTGGTGAGTCGGCTGCTCAAGAAGTGAGCCCCCACCGGGGACGGACGCCTCACGGGTCCGTCCCCGCGTGGCTCAGTGCACGGACATCCAGTTGAAGTTGGCGTTGCCGTTGGGCGCCTGCGCCCCACCCGTCAGGACCTTCGAGTGGGAATAGGTGTCCTTGATGGCCTTGTAGTTGTTCTCCGTGTTCCAGTAGTTGGGAGCGCCGGAACCATTGACGTCCTTCACGAGCAGATCTCCCCAGACGTTGTAGATGACCCAGGGGCGGGCATCGATCTCGGAGATGTTCTTGTCCCAGCGCACGGGCAGCTTGTCGTTCTCGGCCAGCATGCGCGGCTTGTTGTAGCGCTTGAGGTCGTCGTAGTACCGCGCGGGGAAGTAGGGGTTGCCGCTGTAGATGTCGACGGCGACGACGTCGGCGCCCTCGGTGGGGTAGTAATCCCAGGGGCTCTTGCCGTACTGACCATCCCAGTTATAGGGAGACCAGACCCAGATGAGGTTCTTGAAGCCCCGGGTGTTGGTCATGTAGTTGAAGATGATGCTCCACAGCTGCTTGTAGAGGTAGGGGTCGCGGTTGGCCCACCAGAAGCGTCCGGAGAGCTTGTTCATCTCGTGGTAGGGGCGGAAGAGGACGGGGACGTTGGCGTCCTTGAGGGGCTGCATGCGATCGGCGGCCCACTTCAAGTCCTTGAGGAGCGTCTGGTATTCGGCGGTGTTGTTCTGCCAGTCCACGAGGCGCCGGAACCAGGCGTCGTCCAGGTTCACCTTCTGGCCGGACGAGTTGGTGGCCGTCTCGACGAGGGTGTTCTCGAAGTTCTTGGACGTGCTGCCAGGATAGGGGTGGTGGAAGCTCACACCGACGAGGCCATCGCCATAGGTCCACCGGTCCTTGAGGAAGCCGATGCCATTGAAGGTGGCGCGCCATTCCGTGGCGTTGTCATTGAACGAGGACTGGTACCAGCCGGGTCCGAGGTCCATCTCGGTGAAGGCGGGCTTCTTGCCCCCGGAGAGCCGGACGGCCTCGTTGTAGTACTTGCCCGCGTAGCTACCCTCCTGGTGGATTTCCTTCTGGGCCTCGCAGTGCTGCCCGATGATGGTGCGGCCGGTGCCGTTGTTCGCGCGGGCGCTGTTCTCCAGGTCGACCAGGAGGTTGAAGACCTTCTGGGCCGGAGCGGTGGGCCCGGGCGTCACCAGCGTCTTGGAGAGCTGGGCCTCGGCGGACAAGGGGAGAAAGGCACAGGCCGTCACGAGCGCCAGGCCCGTGAACCGCCCCCGCCCGAGAGAGACCGCGTCCCACATCTTCTGGAGTCTTCGAGTTTCCATGAAGCCGTTATAAACGGCTTTTTCGGCTTAGTGGGGCTCAACACGCATGGTCGCGAGAACCAGTGTAGGCAAAAATCCTACCCAATTGAATTCAGGTGTCGATCAGACAGAACCCGGATGTGGTGTCTCCATCGGACCAACATTTCTCGAAAGACGCACAGGAACCGGGCTTATCTGGTGAGCAGCGTCGGCGGCAGCGCTTGGCGACGCAATCAAAGCCCTCCGGACACGAATGAGCGAGTGATTCACAGGGCAAAGCACACCACATCCGGACGTGCCTGCGCGAGGCCTTGACCGCGGAAATCTCGCACACTTGAGGTGCTACGCAAGGCTCATCGTTCTGGCAGTCTTGACCGCTGACCCTCAAACATTGGGAGATACCGTTTCCTTCTTGGACGCACCGTTGTCCGTCTGGACACGACAAACCTTCGCATGAGGAAAAGCAAACAGGGCCCTCCGCGTCCAGCGAACGACACGTGAAACCAGAAGGACAAGAAGGAGAATTTTGAGGCTCACAACGTCGGCCACAGCGCCTGTTCGCACACACCAAACCGGGTGCGCATGCGGACTCCTGCCGAAAAGGCATTGCAAGACACCACTCCCCTTCTCGGGCCGTCCCGACAACTCCGCAGACACGCAAGATACGCTCGCCGGCCTGAATGGACCGGCAGGCGAACCCCTCACCACAGTCCAGGTCGGTCATGCACGTACTCACAGTGCACATACGAGGACGCATGGGTTGACCCTTCAAACATGCAAGTGGAGGGTCGCAATCGCTCTGAGAGTCACAATGCTGAAGAAAAGAGGGCAATCCTCGCAGTTCCCCCGGAGGTATCATCGGGACGACTTTTGTAAAGGTTCGTTCCGATGAGTTCAGGAAGAGCTTGATGGGGAGGATGCCCATCGCGAGAAGCAGGGGCAGGGGGAGCAGCACCCCCAACAAGACCACCAATGCCTCTCGCCATTTCACGGCTGGGACCTCCGCTTCAGGCGGGCCTGACAGTCCTTCATACACCCATCAAAACCCTGCTCACCGCACTCCTCTTGCAGTTCCTCTTTGGGGCAGCCCCTCGCGCTCGCGTTCGCACTGAAATCTTTCAACCAGGCTTGATCGATGGTTCCCCCCTTCCCAAAAGCATGGGGGCATCCCGATCCGACGAGCAGCACCAGCATCCACGCGGCGATGCATCCATGACTCATCCGGACCGGCATATCCGAAGCCCTCCATAAGGAGCGCCAGTCTACGACAGGAGTTCAACGGATGCCCAGAAGCCGCCAGGGCGGGTCCCCAACAAACAACCCGTGGGCACGGGTGGAATCCACCAGCGCCCACGGGTTCATGTCTGCCCTTCGATGACTCCGCCGTCTACGGATGACCCCGGTTGTCGCCGAGTTCGCTCTCCACCAGATCCCTCCCGATGTTTCGTCGGTCCCGATCCACGCCGTCATCATCCCGCAGACCGCCGCTCGCGAAGCGCCGCGCCGCCTCCGCCAGGTCGCGCATCACATCCCGCCGGGACGGGTACTGCTCCTGAGGCAACGACTTGAAGACGTTGATGATGTCCACCGGCGCCCCGCTGTCCTCCGCGGCCTCGACGAGGAGTTCGCGCGTGGTCGGGTATTCCACGGCCTCCAGGTGGGGCGTAATGGAGAGCGCTGGATCCTCCGCCTGTCCGAATGCCATCGTGTCCTCTGCCTTTCCGCCCGGGCGTCTCTAGCGTTCCGGGGCTTGGAAACAAGGTGGGGATGAAAGGGCCACCGAGCCACCTCTCCCTGACTTCTCCCCTGGCGGCCCCCGGGCAGCCAAACGGCCAGGGCCAGGGTAGAGTGCTGCTTCACGGACCTTCCGCCCGACCCTCGATGCTCTCCACCCCCCTGCTCCTGTCCTGGCTCGCCTTCGCGGCGCCCTCCCCCGCCACGCCCCCCGCTCCCGCCGCCACGAGCGTCTATTCCCTGGAGGACGGTGCCTTCATCGTCCAGGCCCAGCGTGACCTGGAGGTCCTCGAGCGAGATGCCCAGGGACTGCTCGCCCTGCGAGAACAGCTCACCCAGACGCGCGAGCTCTACCTGCGCTCGCAGGACGTCCCCTACTCGCCCGACGAGAAGCGCACCCTGCTCTCCACCTGGGCCGCCTTCTCGGATCACTTCGCCTCGCTCGAACGCATCCGCCAGCGCTACTGGGACTTCGTGAAGGAGCCCTCGCTCACCCGGAAGACGAAGCACGCCTGGGGCTTCCTGCTCACCCATGGCGCGCTCGCCGCGGAGCTGGCCCATGGGCTCGCGTACGCGGAGCTCACCACCGGCCGTGCCCAGCTCGAAGTCCTCCTGGACGAGCCCTCCGAGGACTATGGCCTGCCCGCGCGCACCTTCGCCCGCTTCAAGGAGAAGGCCCTCCACGTCTCCACCACCACCCAACTGCTCACGGGCGACACCTACGCCGAGCAGTCCAGGTCCCTGTTCAAGAAGGCGGGGCTGCTCGGCGTTCCCGGCGCGGTGCGGCTGATGCAGGAGTCGCGGCGCAACGTCCAGGCCGCCCGGAGTCAGTTGTCCCGCAAGGGCGCCACGCTCTTCGCCAAGGCGGGCGCGGACGTGCTCCAGGACGCCACCGCCCGGGCCCTCTTCCCCACCCAGCGCGCCGTGGCCGAGTGGATGGGCGACACCAAGGTGAAGCGCCTGGGCAAGCCCCTCATCCGCCGGGAACAGGCGCTCGGCTTGCTGGCCCGGATGCAGCCAGGCGATCTCATGGTGGCGCGGCAGAACTGGTACCTCTCCAACATCGGTCTGCCGGGCTTCTGGCCCCATGCCGAGCTGTACGTGGGCACGCCCCAGGACTGGGCCACGTTCCTCGACCCGGACCCGGAGGTGAAGGCGTGGCTCCAGAGCCTGCCCGGCGCGCCCCAGACGCTCGCCGAGCACCTGGCGCGCGAGTACCCCGACAAATGGAGTACCTTCACCACGCCGGACAGCCACGGAGACGCCATCCGCATCATCGAGTCCATCAGCGAGGGGGTGTCCTTCACCGGCCCCGAGCACGGCATGCACGTGGATTACCTGGGCGTGCTGCGTCCGCGCCTGGCCCGGGTGGACAAGGCCCGCGCCATCGCCCGCGCCTTCCACTTGCAGGGGCGGCCCTACGACTTCAACTTCGACTTCTTCTCCGACGCCTCGCTCGTGTGCACCGAACTCGTCTACAAGTCCTATGCCCCCTCCCAGGAGATGAAGGGGGTGCGCATTGGGCTGGTGGATGTGGCCGGCCGGCGCACCCTGCCCGCCAACGAGTTCGTCCGGCTCTTCGATGCGGAGTACGACCGACCCGACAGGCAGTTGGATTTCGTTGCGTTCCTGGAGGGACGGGAGCAGGAGCAGGATGCGGTGGAGGGCGATGAGGCCTCCTTCCGGCGCTCGTGGCGCCGGGTGAAGTGGGACATCGCCCAGCAATGAGCCGAGGGAGACGCACGCGATGACGGAAGAGAGTGGATACGAGATGCTGGCCATCGCCGGCACGCTCTTCGAGCGGATGATTTCCCAGCAGCAGGCCAAGGTGTTGCGCCTGGCCCGGGAGGTCGTCCCCAACATCACTCCCGAGGAGTTGCGCAACCCCCATGACTTCCCGAAACTCAAGGAACACGCGACCTTTGAGTTCGAGGACGGGCTGTTGTCGGGGCTCATCTCGGCGCAGATCGCCTTCAACGCGGAAATCAAGGGCCGGTTGTTGCCCCCCCAACCTCCGGCGGACTGAGCGCTTGCCTGCCTTTGCCGTCTGACCTTCCCTGGGTTAGTCCTTTCTCCGTGAGCATCACCTCGACCTTGAGCCCGCCGCTCGCCCGCGAACGCCTCGTGTCCGCGCTCGCCGCCGACCCCCCGCGGTTGGATCTCGCCGCGTTGGCCATCGCCACACTCAACCAGCCCCACCTGGATGCCGCGGCCTGTCTGCACACGCTGGATGCCCTGGCGGCGCGGGTCCAGGTGGAGATGGAGCGGCACGCGGGGCACGGGGAGGTGCTGGCGGGCCTCACGGCGCTGCGGCACGTGCTCGCGGACATCGAGGGGTTCCGCGGCAACGAGGACGACTTCCACTCGCCGGACAACAGCTTCCTGGACCTGGTGCTGGAGCGGAAGGTGGGCCTGCCCATCTCCCTGTCGGTGCTGTACCTGGAGGTGGCGCGGCGCGCGGGCATCCCCTTGTACGGTGTGTCCTTTCCCGGGCACTTCCTCGTTGCGTGCAGCGCGGGGGACCACAAGCTCGTGGTGGACCCGTTCCACGAGGGAGCCATCCTCACGGAGGAGGGCTGCAAGGAGTTGTTGGAGCGCGTGGCGCCCCAGCTGCGCTTCAACCCCGAAACCATGCTGTCGCCCGCGCCCGTGGAGCTCATCGCCTACCGGATGCTGTCCAACCTGCGGCGCGTGTACCTGGAGCGCGAGGACTACGAGCGGGGCCTGGCCGTGGTGGATCTGCTGCTCATGCTCGCGCCCAACCACCCAGGGGAGCTGCGCACGCGCGCGGCCCTGCTCGCCAATCTGGGTGCCTACCGGGCGGCGCTCAAGGACGTGGAGCGCTGCCTGGAGCTGTCGCCGGACGCGCCGGATCGGGATCGGCTGGAAATGACGGTCCGGGAGTTGCGCGAGCGCGCCGAACTGCTGAACTGAGCGCATGCGCGAACTTCGACCGTGGCCCCGTCTGCGCCGGGGCCTGGAGCACGACTACCACATCCTCAAGGTCCGCCAGGACATGGTGGCCGATCCCCGCAATGGCCAGGAGCACCCTCGGGTGTTCATCGACTGCCCAGACTGGGTGAACGTCATTGGCGTGACGAGGGACGAGCAGCTCATCCTCATCCGCCAGTACCGCTTCGGGGTGTCCTCGGTGACGCTGGAGATTCCCGGCGGCGTGGTGGACGCCGGCGAGACGCCCGAGCACGCCGCGGCGCGGGAACTGGAAGAGGAGACGGGCTACGTCGCGGAGCGACTGGTAGCGCTCGGGTCCGTGGAGGCCAATCCCGCCCTCCAGCCCAACCGCTGCCACAGCTTCCTGGCCCTCGGCTGCGTGAAGGCGCACGAGGGAAAACAGGACGAAGGAGAGGACATCGCGGTGGAGCTGCACCCGCGCGCGGCCGTGCCCCAGCTCATCCTCGGAGGCGCCATCACCCATTCGCTGGTGGTGGTGGCCTTCTACCTGGAGCACCTGCGCGCCAGCATTCCCCGCTGACGCCCCGGCGGCTCAGGGCATCACGAGTCGAAGCCAAAAGGCGATGGTCGCCCAGCTGCGCAAGCGATTGGCGTGGCCGTTGACGGCGTGACCGATGTTGGGAATCGCATCCACGAACACGAATGGCGAGCGGGGATAGGCCTGGGCCTCCTGACGCGCGAAGGCCGCGGGCGCCACCGCGTCGAACTGGCCCAGCTGCACCAGCACCGGCACGGTGATGTTCTCCGAGGGGATGGGCTCCGGGTTGGCCAGCAGGGTGAACAGATCAATGAGCTGTCCCCGAGGCGTGGTGTCCGCCACCGAGTTGTCATAGGCGATGACGGCCGGGTCCGCGTGCGCCACATCGAAGAAGAGCCCCGTGCGCAGTTCCGCGGGGACGGTGACGTAGGGGCCCTGCTCCAGCAGCGGCCCGAAGACCTCATCCCCCACGGGCAATTCGTGGAAGGTGTTGAGCCATCCGGTGAGCACCACCGCCTGCGCGTCATGGTGGAGCGCCTGGGCATAGGTGGTGATGAGCGCCCCGTTGGAGTGTCCCACGTAGACAAGCTTCTCGAAGGTGTGGCGCTCCGCCTGGGCGCGCAATCGCACCACCACCTGGTGCAGGGCGCTCACCGACTCCGCCAGGTTCAGGAAGTCCCCATTCGGACGGCTGCTCTCGCCGTACCCGAGAAGGTCCAAGGCGAGCACCGCGTATTGCTGACGCGCCATGAAGCGCGCGTAGGAATACTCCTCATGGTTGATGTCCGGCAGATCCCAGTACCCATGGTTGTAGGTGATGCCATGCACGAGGACTTGCACCGGCCGGTTCTTCAACGTCCCCTGGTAATAGAGATAACCGACGACTTGATAGGTTTTTCCATCGGACAGCGTCACGGGATAGGTGCGCCGCTCCACCGTGATGTCCTGCCCTCCCCCCGCCTCCGCCAGTCCCGGTGACGCCCAGCCCCCTCCCAGCAGGAGCGCCATCCACATCACCACCCAACGAAGCATCTTCTTCATGAACAGACTCCTATCCGCCTTCCCTGGAAACCTCAATATACACCATAACCACGAAGAACCGGAACTACATGAATAATCCACTAAATTCAAAGAAATGGTAATTCCGTTAATTCACGTTGAACTCCATCTTTCGGGAGGGGTTCCTGATGGCGGTGCGGGGAGTGGGAAGACAGACCCCGAAAGTCGCGGAATCTGACACGATGACCCAGGCAGGCACGGGAGGGGCAGACGGCGTGAGTCGATCAGAGGTGAAGGAACGGCTGGAGCGGCTGGAGCTCCCGTTCAATGCGTATGGGGTGGACCCGTATGGCGTGTCCCGGTGGCACCTGGGCGTCATCTACGAGGCGCTGACCTTCTTCTACCGGCACTACTTCCGGGTGCGATGCCACGGCATCGAGCACGTGCCCGCGCGCGGCAGGGGCATGCTGGTGGGCAACCACTCCGGCGGCGTGGCGGTGGACGGGATGATGGTCATCGCGTCGTGCTTCCTGGAGGCCGACCCGCCTCGGCTGGCCCAGGGCATGGCGGAGAAGTTCGTGAACGCCATGCCCCTGGCCTCCATCTGGAGCAGCCGCTGTGGACAGTTCCCCGGCCTGCCCGAGAACGCCACGCGGCTGTTGGAAGAGGAGCGGCTGCTGCTCGTCTTCCCCGAGGGCGCGCGAGGCACCGCGAAGCTCTACCCCCAGCGCTATGATCTGGTGGATTTCGGCACGGGCTTCATGCGCCTGGCGCTCAAGACGCGCACCCCCATCATCCCGTTCGGCTTCCTGGGCGGAGGAGCGGCCATCCCCACGGTGGCCAACCTCTATGGCCTGGGCAAGGCGCTCGGCATGCCCTACGTGCCCGTCACGCCCTACCTGCTGCCCCTGCCCCTGCCGGTGCCGCTCGAAATCCATTACTCCGAGCCCATGGTCTTCGAGGGCACGGGCAACGAAGAGGACACGGTCATCCAGGGCTACGTGGAACAGGTGAAGGCACGCATCGCGGACATCATCGACCAGCGCCGCAGCGAGCGCTGGCGGGAGGCGGAGAAGCCATGAAGGTTCTCATCCTCGGATTGGGTGGAGCGGTGGCGCGGCGCGTCGCGCTCGGGTTGCACGAGCGCGGACACACGGTGATCGGCATCGACACGCGGCCCTGGAAGGAAGCGCCCCGGGGCATCGAGATGCACACGGTGGACCTGCGCAAACGGGCGGCGGAGGACGTCTTCCGCACCCGGCGGCCCGACGCCGTGGTGCACATGGCCACGGTGACGTCCCTGCGCGTCCAGGGCGAGGAGCGCCACCGCATCAACCTGGGGGGCACGCGCGTGGTGTTCGAGCACTGCCGCACGTACGGCGTGAAGCACGCGCTCTTCATCGGCCGGCATACCTTCTATGGAGCGGCCCCGGACTCGGCGCTCTACCACACCGAGGACGAGCCCCCGAAGGAGCTGGCCTCCTTCCCCGAGCTGGCGGACCTGGTGGCCGCGGACCTCTACGCGTCCACGGCCTTGTGGCGCACCCCGGAGCTGGCCACGTCGGTGCTGCGCGTGTGCTACACGCTGGGGCCGTCCGCCCAGGGCACCCTGGCCACCTTCCTGCGCGGGCGGCGGGTGCCCCTGGTGGCGGGGTACGATCCCCTCTTCCAGTTCATGCACGAGGATGACGTGGCGTCGGCCATCGTGCTCGCGGTGGAGAAGCGCCCCCGCGGCGTCTTCAACGTGGCGGGGCCTCAGCCGCTGCCCCTGTCCGTCATCGTGCGCGAGGCCCAGCGCGTCCCGGCGCCACTGCCCATGGCGGTGCTGCGCCAGCTCATCGGCCGCTTCGGACTGCCGCGTCTGCCTCCCGGGGCGCTCTACCACCTGCAATACCCCATCGTGGTGGACGCGCGGGCCTTCCAGGCCGCCACCGGCTTCACCCACCGCTACAACGAAGTCCAGACCGTCCAGTCCTTCCTGGACGCCCACCCGACGCCGCCCTCCCACCGTGAGCAGTTGCGTCACAAGTTGGAGACGCTCGGCGTCGTGAAGTCGTAGCACGAGCACCCGCCCTCGGGCGGGCACCGGCGTCGCCGTCATGGGTGCATGGTAGTCTTCGCGCCCTCGCGGACTCGCACCCAGGAGTTCCCATGATCGTCGTACCGTCCACGCTGGATGCGGTCATCGTCCACGCCGAGGGGGCCCTGTGCACCCGCCTGGCGTGGGTGCCGCTGGATCAGGGCCGGCTGCCCGTGCAGGTGCGCGTGGCGGGACTGCCCCTGGGACTGCGAGTGGGCTCGCTCCGGGCCTCCGTGCTCTCGGGCCCCCCGGGACTGCGGGTGAGGGACGTGCGGCCCGCCTTCGACGTCAAGCTGCCGCCCGAGCCCGAGCTCCCCGCGACCCAGCAGTCCCTGGAAGAGGCCCAGGACACGCTCGCCACGATCGCGTCCGAGTTGGAGCGCACCCGGAAGGACATCGCCTCCCTGCGCAACCTCCAGCCGGCGTTTCCCCCGCGCGGGAAGCACGAGCCCCAGCCCCCCCGGGAGTCCTCCCTCACGGCCATCCTGTCCCTCGCGGGCTTCGTCGACGAGGAGCTCGCCGCCCAGCAGACCCGGCTGCTCGAGTTGGAGCGACGGCACCGCGAGGCCGAGGAGGAAGTGGAGCTGCGCCGCAAAAGGCTCCAGGAGGGCTCCTCCGCGACGAGAGGCCAGCGCGCCCAGCTCCACCGCGCGGCCCTCATCACGCTGTCGGAAGCGGCGCCTTCCGAGGAGCGCGTGCGGCTCGCGCTCGAGTACGCGGTGTCCGGAGCCCGCTGGGTGCCCGGGTATGAGCTGCGGATGCCGAGGACACTCGATGGGGGCACCCTGCGCATGCGCGCCTCCGTGCTGCAGCGCACCGGCGAGGACTGGAGCCAGGTGCGTCTGAGCCTGTCCACCGCCGCCCTGGAGCGGCGCGCGGATGTGCCCGAACTCAAGGCCCTGCGCATTGGCCGGCGACAGCCGCCCCCCGCGCGCTCGGGCTGGCGCGAACCGCCTCCGGGGCTCGACGCGCTGTTCTCCAACTACGACGCCGCCCTGCCTCCGCCCCCGCCTTCCCCACCCGTGGAGCGCACCCGGGTCCGCGAATTCGCCATGCCCCCCCCGGCTGCGCCTCCCCCTCCTCCCGCGCCCGCGCCCCAGCGCATCACCCAGTCCATGCCCGTGCCGAGTGCCGCCAGGCCCATGCCCCCGGGCAGCCTGGGCGGAGCGCCTCCACCCGCCCCCAGCGCACCACCCCCCCTCGCGCCCAAGGCCAAGAAGACGGGCGCGGATCTCATGAGACGCCGGAGCGTCATGAAGGAGGAAGAAGAGGACACGGGCAATGGTCTGTTCGAGGGAGCGGCGCCCGAGCTCGACCTGATGGACATGGATGAATCGTTCGAGCCCCAGGGGGGAGCCCCGGCGGCCGCGTCCAAATCCCAGGAGCTGGAGCCCGAGGCCAACCTGCTCGACTACGGCAACCTGGTGCTGGGCGCCGCCAGCCAGGTGGGACAGCGCGGACGGCTGCACTCCCAACCCGAGGCGGCCCTCCAGGAACAGCTCGTGGTGATGGGCGTCCACCTGCACCTGGATGTGTTCGCCCTCGTGGCCCAATACGAGCGGGTGGCGGAGTCCGTGCGGAACGTGGAACCGCCCGTCGGCACCGTGCTTCCCCAGGAGTCCTCGCCGAACTTCGCCCACCGTTTCGACGTGGAGAGCCGGGTCGAGGTCCCCTCGGATGGCCGCTGGCACACCGTTCCGGTCCTCTCCGCCGCCGTGGGTCTGAGCGCTGAATACGTCAGCGTGCCCTCGGTGGAGCCCTATGTGTTCCGCACCGTTCAGGTGAACAACCCCACGTCCCATGCGCTGCTCGCGGGGCCGGTGGATGTCACGCTCGGCGACGAGTTCCTGATGACCTCGCCCCTGCCCACGCTCGCGCCCGGCGCCACCCAGCGGCTGGGCCTGGGCGTCGAGGAGTCCATCAAGGTGTCGCGCCACACGCGCTTCGATGAGCTGTCCGGCGGCATGTTCAACAACGCCAACACGCTCCTGCACCATGTCTCCGTCGAGCTGGCCAACCGCACCCAGCGGCCCGTCACCGTGGAAGTGCTCGAGCGCGTGCCCGCGGTGCCCCTGGCCGAAAAGGACATCAAGGTGGACGAGTCCGAGGTGAAGCCCGCCTGGAGCAAGCGCGAGGCCGCGCCCGGAGAAGCACCCGTGGAGGGCGAGCGGGCCTGGAAGGTCACCCTGCGCCCCGGAGAGACGAACAAGCTGCTCGCCACGTGGTCCATCCGCATTCCTTCCAACAAGATGCTCGTGGGCGGTAACCGGAGGACATGATGAGCACCCCCTTGCACCTGCCCATCGTCAAGGTGACGGTCCTGGAGGATCGGGCGCTCGTGGAGCGCCGCGCCGACGTCACCCTGCCCGCCGGACCGCACGCGTTGAGCGTGGAGGGACTGTCTCCGCTCGCGGTGGATCGCTCGCTCCAGGCCCAGCTCACCGGGGGCAGCGTGGCCCAGGCCCGGCTGAGCCGCGTCGCGAAGGAGAAGGCGCCCGAGAGCGCCCCCGACAAGACGCAATTGCGCCTGCGCGTGGAGTCCCTGGAGCGCGAACACAAGCAGGCCCAGGCGGAAGTGGAGCGGCTTCATGCGCGCCTGGCGGTGGTGGAGACGGCCCGCGAGGACGTGCTGCGCGCCATCGCCGAGTTCACGGGCCATGGACAGGCGAAGCCCGAGTCCTGGCACACCCAGCTCGAGACGGTCCGTCAGGCGGCGGCCACCACCGACGAGGCGCTTCGTCAGGCCACCCGGCGCGCGGCGCGGACGCGGCAACAGTGGGCGGAGGCCCAGTCAGTGCTCGCCCAGGGAGAGCAACCGGAGCAACGGCTCGTCACCTCGGCGCGGCTGGAGGTGAATCACCCCACGGGCGGCACCGTGTCCCTGCGCGTGACGTACCTGGTGCCGTGCGCGGTGTGGCGGCCCGCGTACCGCGCCACGCTCCTGCCCTCCGAGGTCGGCGAGTCGGTGACCCTCGAATGCGAGGCCGTGGTGTGGCAGCGCACCGAGGAGGACTGGAAGGACGTGGAGCTCCTGCTGTCCACGGCCCGCCCCACCCTGGGGGCCTCGCCTCCGCGGTTGGTGGAGGACTGGCTGCGGCTGCGCGACAAGAGCGAGCAGGAGAAGCACTCCGTGGAGGTGGCCCTGCGCGAGGAAGTCCTCCAGAACACGGGAGAGGGAGGCGCACGGCACACGGAGGAGCTGCCAGGACTGGACGACGGCGGCGAGGCCCTGACGCTCCGGGCGCCCCACGCCGTCACCCTGCCGAGCGATGGCGCACCCCACCGCGTGCCGCTGTTCCAGTTCACCTCGCCCGCGTCCTCGGAGCTCGTCGGCGCCCCGGAGCACTCCCCGCTGGTGCACCGCGTGGCGCGCTTCGACAACCGGGGCGTGGGAGTCCTTCTGGCCGGACCCGTGGAGCTCGTGCGCGCGAGCGGGTACGTGGGCCGCGCCCAGCTCAAGTTCACCGGCGTGGGCGAGCGGCTCAAGCTGGGCTTCGGCAGCGAGGACGCCCTGCGCATCCTCCGGAGGGAGGACACGAAGCAGGACACCCAGCGCCTCACCGGCCGGCGCATCCGCACCCACCAGGTGAAGCTGTTCCTCTCCAACACCGGCGCGCGCCCCGAGAAGGTGATTCTCGAGGAGCGCATGCCCGTCTCGGAGGTCGAGGCGGTGGAGGTGAAGCTCGTGCAGGAGCAGACACGGCCCGCGCCCGCCAAGGTGAGCGAGGACGGCATCGTCCGCTTCGAGCTGGCCGCTCCGGCGGGCTCCCAGCAGGAGCTGGCCTTCGTGTACTCCGTGAGCAGTTCCTCCAAGGTGGCCGGGCTCTAGAAACGGCACCGCGGATGCGAAGGGGAGCGGATGTCCCCACCGCATCCGCGGAGGATGCTTCGAGCCGTTCGGAGAAGCGGCTAGCCCGCCACGTAGGCGCGGCGGTGCTCGCGGATCTCCTTGAGGCGGAACTCACCCGGAGCCGGGGCCAGCTGCTCCGGCGCGTCCGAGGCCAGGTTCATGATGCGCTCGTACTCCGCCACGGAGATGCGCTCGCGGCGCGCGAGCACGCCCTCCACGTTCGCCTTCGCGATGCGCTGGGCGGCGTTCGCGCCCACCACGCCGGAGTAGAACTCCGAGCAGCAGCCGCTGCCGTAGGACAAGAGGCCAATGCGCTTGCCCGCCAGCGCCGCGGCCTCCGCGTTCATCAGACCCGCGAGTGCCAGGTACAGCGAGGCGGTGTACACGTTGCCGATGCGGGCGTTGAGGGTGAGCGACGACGCCACCTGGGCCTCGTAGCTGGCGGTGGACTTCGCGAGCTCCTCGCGCTCGGCCGGCGTGGCGTTCTGGGTGGCCGCAGAGGCCTCCAGGTCACACTGCCGCAGCTGGGTGTGGGCCTTGCGCGCCATCTTGCAGAAGGGCACGTGGTAGAGGATGCGCGCGAGCTGCTCGCTCGGCAGCGTGTCACCCCAGCGCACCACCTCGTGCGCCAGCGCGCGCTCGCGCCAGCCGCGGTACGCCCCCGAGAGCGCGTCCAGGTAGCAGCCGATGGAGTAGTGGCCATCCACCAGCGCCTCGCGCCGGCCCGAGGGGCGCCAGAAGTCGTACACGTCCTGGGTGCTCGCGCCGTTGAGCCCGATGTCCAGGGCGAGCAGGTCCGGCTGCTCCGACACGAGCAGGGCCACCGCGCCACCGCCCTGGGTGGGCTCACCCGCGGTGTTCAGGCCATAGCGGGCGATGTCCGAGCAGATGACGAGGGCCGTGCGGCCCGCGCCGGCGCCCGAGGCGATCCACTCGGAGGCGGCCATCAGGCCCGCGGTGCCGCCGTAGCACGCGTGCTGGGCGTCGAAGCTGCGCATGGTGCGCGGCAGCTTGAGCAGACCCTGGACGTGCGAGGCCACCGGCTTGGCGTGGTCGACGCCCGTCTCGGTGCCCACCACCAGCATGCCGATGCGCGAGGTGTCCACGCCCTGCTCCTGGATGAGCCGGGCGGCGGCCGACGCGGCGAGCGCCACCGAGTCCTCACCGGGGTCCGCCACCGCCATCTCCTTGGCGCCCAGACCCGAGGTGTACTTGGCGGGATCCACACCCCGCGCCTGCGCCAGCTCCGCGATGTCCACGTACTTGCGCGGTACCGCGATGGCCAGCGCTTCGATTCCAACCTGCTTCTTCATGACGAATACCTCGATCAGGGGCGGGGAAGAGGGAGTCTACTGAATCTCTTGGGGCAGGAGCACCACGCGGCCCGCGATCTCGCGGTTCTCCAGGCGGAAGTGGGCCTTGCCTGCCTCGGACAGCGCGACGGCATCCGACACGAAGGGGCGAATCTTCCCCTCGGCCACCAGCCGCAGGGACTCGTCCAGCTCCTCGCGCGTGGTGGCGAAGGCGCCGATGATCTCCAGCTCCTTGACGATGACGAGGCCGGGGTTCAGGTCCACCGTGCCCGTCTCCAGGTTGCCCACCACCACCACCCGGCCGCCGGGCGCCATGGCCTTGAGCGTCTGGGGGAAGGTGACGCTGCCGACGATCTCGATGGCCACGTTGACGCCCTCGCCGCCGGTGAGCTTCTTGGCCGCCGAGGCGAAGTCCAGGCCCCGCGAGACGATGACCTCGTCCGCGCCCGCCTCGCGCAGCGCCTGCACCTTGGCTTCACCGGACGTCACGGCGAGGACACGCGCCCCGTCCGCCTTGGCCAGCTGCACCGCCGCCAGGCCCACGCCGCCGCTCGCCCCGGTGATGAGCACCGTCTCGCCCGCGCGAATCTTGCCGCGCGTGCGCAGGGTGTGCACCGCCGTCCCCAGGGTGCAGCACACCGTGGCCGCCACCGGCCAGGGCAGGTTCGCCGGCACCCGGCCCAGGCCCATGACGGGCGCCGTCATGTACTCCGCGTAGCCGCCGGAGATCTCCTCGCCGAAGAAGCGGTTGTCCTTCTTGCACAGGCTGTTGCGGCCACTCTTGCACAGCGCGCACTCGCCACACGACAGCCGCTGCAGCGTGGCCACCCGGTCGCCCACCTTCCACCCCGGCGTGTCCGGCCCCACCTCGACGATCTCACCGGCCGCCTCGTGGCCGAGGATGGCGGGCACGTGGGTGCGCGGCAGGTTGCCCCGGCGGTTGATGACGTCGTGGTAGCAAACACCACAGGCGTGCACCTTGATGAGCACCTCGCCGCGGCCCGGACGGGGATCCGGCATGTTCTCCAACCGCAGGTTGCTCGCCGCACCAAACTCACGAAGAACGACAGCCCTCATGCAAGACTCCCAAAGGAAAAGAGGATGACTCAGGCCCCCACGAGCTGATCGCGGTGGCCACGTGAATCGATGGACCGGATCGCCGCGAGCGTGCGCGCGTCCGGCAGGGGCGTGAGCGGCAGGTGCGCCTCCGCCTGGAAATGAAAGCCCGTGCGCTCGCCGATCTGCTCGACGGTGGCCCACGGGTGACGGGCGAGCAGCCTCGCCCCTCCCGCTCCGAGCTCGAAGACGCCCAGGTCCGAGACGAGCCGCACCGGACGGCGATCATCCCGCGTGGTCACCACCTGCACCTCGGGCACGAGGTTGCGGCGCGACTGGCGGGGCACCAGCAGGATGGGCCGGCGCACCCACTGGCGCAGCGTGGCCGCGCCCGCGACCCCGGGGAACTTGGTGCGGGGCTGGCCCAGGCTGCCCGAGGCCGTCATGTTGGTGCGGCCCAGGGCATCCACCTCGGCGGCCCCGAAGAACACGGTGTCCACCCGCCCCCGGCGCGCGTGGTCGAAGAGGTCCGGAATGGACACCTCCGCCGAGCGCCCATCCAGGAAGCGCAGGTCCTCGGACGAGGGGTAGAGCGTGGGCAGGTCCGGATTGAGCGAGCCCACACACGCCAGGTACGTCAGGCGAGGCGCGTGCGTGGCACGGGCCACGGCGATGGCGAGGATGGCCAGGGGCGAGGCGACGCCGGTGGCCACCACCGCGCCGTCCTCGATTTCCCGAGCCAGCAGCGACACCACCACTTCGGCGGGAGTTGCGTCCGCGCTCATGCCACGCTCCGCATGCTCAAGAGTTTCTCCAGGAACTCCGCTTCCCGTCCGGCCTCGGCCAGGGAGAGGTAGTCCGCCAGCATCGCGTCGTCGTGCGGGTAGAGGCCCGCGCACCCACTGGGCAGCGCACCGCCCCGCGCCAGCGCGACGCGCTCCACCTGGAAGCCCGGAATCGTCACCCGGGGCAGCCGCGCCACGCGCTCCTCGGCCGTCGCCAGCACCCGCCGCGCCGCGCCCGCCACCAGCACGTCCGTGGTCGGATCCTCGATGAAGAGGTTGCCCTGCTCGTCCGCCGCGCGCGCGTGGATGAGCGCCACGTCCGGATAGAAGGCCTGCTCCACGGGAACCGGCTGGCCGGTGAAGGGGTCCACCACCGTCAGCAACGGCTCGGCGTCGGCCAGCTCGGACACGTCCGCGTCCGGAGCGGGGATGAAGGGCAGGCCCATGGACGCCGCGCGCAGGCGCTGGACCACGCGGTAGCCGTCATGCTCGCGCCAGGCGATCCGCCCCTGCTCGATGGCCCGCTTGAGACAGGGCATGGGCCGCACGCGCCCTTCCAGGTGCAGCGCGCCGAAGGGCAGCTCCACCCGCGACAGACACCCGCCCGCCACCAGGAACTCGGCCGGCAGGGGATTGGGCAGGGACATCACCTGGAGGTTCCTGCGGCCCTGGGCGATCAGCTCCAGCACCAGCGCCATGGGCGCGCGGCCGAGCATGAAGCCCCCGGGCGCGAGCCAGGCTCCATCCGGGATGGAGGCCACCAACTCGGACACCGAACCCCAGCGACCCGGCTTCATGACATGCCCTCCACCGACTTGGGAGCCACGAGTGACAGCAGGGGCGAGGCCGCCGAGCCCGGAGCCACCAGCCCCGTGAAGAGCAGATCCACCATCTCGTCCGCCACCTGCGTGGCCGACAGACGGCCGTCGGGCTGGAACCACTTGTAGATCCACAGCACCATGCCGAGGAACGAGAAGGCGGCCACCGTGGGCTGCACCGGGCGGATGCGGCCCGTGCGCACGGCCTCGGCGAACGAGTCCTCGAGGAAGCGCACGTAGCGCTTCTTGCGCTGATCGATGAAGGAGCGGGCCTCACCGGTGAGCGTGGCGTGCTCGTGGAGGATGATGATGACCTCCTTGGAGCAACCTCCCGTCACCAGGTGGATGTTGAGCCGCATGCACTCGCGCAGCCGCTCCACCGGGTCCGGCATCGGCGCCACCTTGTCGAGCACGTCCTGCTCGAAGGCGCTCATGCCGTAGCTCATGATGTCGAAGAGCAGCTGCTCCTTGTTCTGCACGTGGTGATAGAGCCCCGCCTTCGTCATCCGGCACGCGGCGGCGATCTCCTGCATGGAGGTGCCTTCGTAGCCGCGCTCGCAGATGAGACGGGCGGCCGTCTCCATGATGGCCCGGTAGCGCTCCCCATCGTCCTGCTTCCGCCCCGAATGCATCGCGTGTCCTTTCCGGGCCGACCCTCGCGGGCGTCGCCATTCACCTACCGACCGGTCGGTAAAGTCTCCTGTCGGACGGATCCCGTCAAGGGCAAACCCACGCGCCCAAGGATTTCAAGGGGATGGAAAGGAGAGGACGCCGGACTAGGAGCGGCCCGCGTCCCGCTCCCAGGTGCCGGAGCGGCCGCCGGCCTTGTGGTCCAACTGCACGCGCTCGAGCACCATGCCCCGGTCCATGCTCTTGCACATGTCATAGACGGTGAGGGCCGCCGCGCACGCCGCGGTGAGCGCTTCCATCTCCACGCCGGTGCGGTCCACCGTGCGCACCGTCACGCGGATGTCCAATCCGTCCGGCCCGGGGGTGGGAATCACCTCCACGCCGGACAGGGCGATGGGGTGGCAGAGGGGGATGACGTCCGGCGTCCGCTTGGCCGCCATGACGCCCGCGAGCCGCGCGGCGGCCAGCACATCCCCCTTCTCCACCTTGCCCTGGAGAATGCGCTCGAGCGTCTCGGGCAACATGCGCAGGTGCGCGGTGGCCACCGCCACCCGTTCCGTCTTCTCCTTGCCACCCACATCCACCATTTTCACCGCTTCACCGCCTCCGCCACCGCGGCGAGCAGGTCGTCCGCGATGTCATCTGGATCTTCCAAGCCCACCGACACGCGGATGAGGCTCTCGCCAATCCCCGCCGCCTGCCGCTCCTCGGGCGTCATGCGGCGCGCGCTCGCGCTCGCCGCGTGCATCACCAGGGTGCCCACGTCCCCGAGTGACGGTCCCGCCCGCGCCACCTTCACCGCTTCCAGGAAGCGGAAGCACTCCGGACGGCCCGCGTCCCGGATGTCGAAGGCCACCATGCCGCCAAAGCCCCCCTCCAGCACCTCGCGCGCCACCGCATGGTCCGGGTGCTCGGGCAGGCCCGGGTAGTGGACGCGCGCGATGTGAGGAGACTCGGACAACCGCCGGGCCACGTGCGCCGCGTGCGCGCAGTGGGCCTTCATCCGCACCGGCAGCGTGCGCACGCCCCGCAGGGTGAGCCACGCCTCGAAGGGCCCCAGCACGTCCCCATGGAGCAGGCGCGCGGCGCGCAGCGGCGCCATCCGCTCGCGGCTGCCACTCACCGAGCCCCCCAGGGCGTCGCTGTGCCCGTTGAGCCACTTGGTCGTGGACTGGATGGCGTAGTCCGCCCCCAGCTCGCACGCCCGCTGCCCATGGGGGGAGGGGAAGGTCGAGTCCACGGCCAGCGCCGCCCCCACGTCCCGGCAGGCCCGGGACAGGGCCCGGATGTCCGGCACGCGCAAGAGCGGATTGGTGACGCTCTCCATGAGCACCAACCGGGGCCGCAGCGCGCGCACCCGCTCGGGCGCCGACGCCTCGGAGAGGACGAGCGCCTCGACACGCACCCCGGCCCGCGCCGCCAGGTTCTTGTAGAGCGAGCGGGTGACGCCGTAGCCATCCGCGGCCATCACCACCGTGTCGCCCTCGCGCAGGCCCTGCGCCTCGAAGACGGCCCGGAGCGCCGCCATGCCGCTCGCATAGACCACGCACGCCTCGGCCCCCTCCAGCGCCGCCACCGCCTCCTCCAGGAGGACGGCGTTGGGCGCGGAGATGCGCGAGTAGACGTAGTCCTTGCCGTCCAGCGCCGCGTCCAGCTCGTCGCTGTCCTCGAAGTAGCTCACCGCGGACACGTGGATGGGCGGCACCACGGGCTGGGACTTGCTGCCCGTGAGCCGGGAGCCCGCGTGCACCGCCACCGTCTGGCGTTTCGTGCTCACGAGCCCTCTTCGATCAGCCAGCGCTCGGCGTCGATGGCCGCCATGCAGCCCGAGCCCGCGGCGGTGATGGCCTGACGGTAGTAGCTGTCCTGCACGTCACCACAGGCGAAGACGCCCGGGATGGCGGTCCGGGTGCTGCCCGGCACCGTCTTGAGGTAGCCCGACTGGTGCGTCTCCAGGACGCCCTGGAACAGGCCCGTGGTGGGCGTGTGCCCGATCGCCACGAACAGGCCCGAGGCCTCCACCAGCCGCGTGTCATTCGTCTTGAGGTTGCGCACCACGGCGCCCGTCATGCCCCGCTCGTTGCCCACCACCTCGTCGATGGCGCTGTCCCACATGAAGGAAATCTTGGGATTCTTGAGGACCCGGTCCTGCATCACCTTCGAGGCGCGCAGGGTGTCGCGCCGGTGCACCAGGGTGACGCTCTTGACGATCTTCGCCAGGTACGTGGCCTCTTCCATGGCGGTGTCTCCGCCGCCCACGACGATCACGTCCTGGTTCTTGAAGAAGGCCCCGTCACAGGTGGCACACGCGGACACCCCCCGGTTCTTGAACTGATCCTCGCCCTTGACGTGCAGCCACTTGGCGCTCGCCCCGGTGGCGATGATGACCGTCTCCGAGTAGCAGCTCACCGACTCGCCCTCGATGAAGAAGGGGCGCTTGCTCAGGTCCACCTTCACCACGTTCTCCATGTGGATGACGGTGCCAAAGCGCTCGGCCTGCTTCTGGAAGTGGTCCATCAGCTCCGGCCCGGTGATGCCCTCCGGGAAGCCCGGGTAGTTCTCCACCTCGGTGGTGATCATGAGCTGCCCCCCCGGTACGCGCTGGGCGTCCTCCAGGGTGGGGCCACCGGCGAACATGACCGGCTGCAAGTTGGCACGCGCGGCGTAGATGGCCGCGGTGTAGCCCGCCGGCCCCGAGCCGATGATGGTCACCTTATTGATCTTCTCCGCCACGGGTCACCACTCCTGTTTCTCACGAGGGAAAGGGCCGCAACGTACCAGAGCCTTCCGGGTCGTGGTACGAAGCCGCGACACATGGATGCCTCGCTCCTCAAGAAGGTTGCGCTCTTCGAGGGCCTTACCCACAGCCAGCTGCACCGCGTGGCGACGATCGCCCGGCCCCGGGGCTATGAGGCGGGGGCTTGCCTGTTCCGCGAGGGGGACGTGGGCCGGGAGATGTTCATCATCCTGGAGGGCAAGGTGCGCATCTCCCAGCAGGTGCCCGGCATGGGCGAGGAGGCGCTCGCCATCCTCGAGAAGGGCCAGTATTTCGGGGAAATGTCGGTGATCGAGGACATCCCCCGTTCCGCCGATGCCTTCGCCCACACCTCGTGCACGTTGTGGGTCATCGAGCGCGAACAGTTGGATCAGTTGATGTTCACGGACAAGGACCTGGCCTACGTCCTGCTCTGGAGCTTCGTGCGCACCCTGTCCGTGCGGCTGCGGGAGACGAACGAGAAGATGAAGACCTTCCTCGCGCTCTCGCGTTTCTAACGGAGCGCACAGCCCCCCGCCAGGGATGTGGCTGAACTGCTCCCCACCAGACAAGCAAGGCAGAAGGCCGGTGCCCGCGACCCGGCCGGGCTCGCCAGCCTCCAAGGCACTGCGCTAGGACTCCCCGCACATCCTGGCCCGCCGGGACTCGACCGCCGCCGTCTGGAGACCCCCATGCTGATTCGCAAGGTCCTGCTCGTGGACGACGAGGACGACATCCGGACCATCGGCCGGTTGAGCCTCAGCCGCGTGGGCAAGTGGGAAACGGTGCTCGCCGCCCACGGCGCCGAGGCCCTGGAGAAGGCCGCCGCCGAGCAGCCCGACCTCATCCTGCTGGATGTGATGATGCCCGGCATGGATGGGCCCACCACCCTCGCCCGGCTGCGCGCGCAGGAATCCACGGCCCGCATCCCCGTCATCTTCATGACGGCGAAGATCCAGAAGCACGAGCTGGCGCGCTATCTGGAACTGGGAGCCGCGGGCGTCATTGGCAAACCCTTCGAGCCCATGTCCCTGCCGGCGGAAATCAAGAAGCTCCTGCCGTGAAGATTCCCCTGAAGAGGCGCCGCTTCTCCCGACGCACCGTGGTGTTCGCCGCCCTGGCGCTGGCGCTGCTGTGCGTGCTCTTCGTGCTCGGCCGTCCCCTGCCCTTCACCGAGCACGACACCTACCGCGCCCAGTTGCGCCAGCTCCGGATGGACAGCACGCAGTTGGACCAGCGCATCCTCCAGTACCACCTGGGACTGCCGAACGCGACGGACGCCGCCCCGGAGGACTTCGTCAGGCTGAGACAACAGGCCCAGGCACTGCGGACCACCCCCTCGTACCTGTCCTCGAAGGAGCAGCAGGTGGTGGGCGCGAGCCTGAACGCCTACGTGAAGACGCTGGTCGAGGGAGAAATGCTGCTCTCGAACCTGCGGGGCGAGGCCGCGCGCCAGCGGGAGCGGCGGGAGCGTTTCGAACGAGAAGTCTCCGCGCTGACCGGGCAACTTCCCGCCGGCGCCGCGCGTGAGCGTGCACGGGCATTGGCCTCCGCCGTGCGCTCCAACGCGGACAAGCGGGATGGCCCCGCGATGGAACAAGCACTCACCGCCCTGACGGCGATGACCGCCGAGTTTCCAGGGGAGGAATCCGCCGACGCCCGGCTGGAGGCGGAGGCCCGGGCGCTGCTCACCCACGCCAGGGCCCGCGAGGACATGCTGCTGCGCATGACGAAGGAGTACCCCCTCGGGCCTCAAGCCGAGACAGTCATCTCCTCCTACCTGCGCCTGTACGAGGGCGCCCAGCTCCGCTCCGAGCGCTTCCGCGTCCTGCTCTTCATCATCACGCTGCTGCTCGTGGCCTTCGTGCTGGAAGCGCTCTGGCGGCTGTCGCGCACGGGCGAGGCGCTCGACGCGCTCAACGCGGAGCTGGAGCGGCGCGTGGAGGAGCGCACCCAGGCCCTGTCCGCCGCCAACACGGAGCTGCGCGAGAGCGAGGCGCGAAAGGCCGCCATCCTGCAGAGCGCCCCGGACGGCATCATCACCCTGGACGAGAAGGGCCTCGTGCTGGACTTCAACCCCACCGCGGAACAGCTCTTCCGGCTGCCGCGCGCGAACGCCCTGGGACGCGACTTCCTCACCCTGTCGCTCTCCGCGGCGGTGAAGCCCGAGCAGCGCGCCCAGCTCACCCGGGCGCTCCACGCGGACACCCCACCCGGCCAGGCCACACGGCTGGAAGTGCCCGCCCTGCGCACCGACGGCGGCACCTTCCCCGCCGAGCTCACCCTCTTGCGCGTGCGCAGCGAGGGCCCGCCGCGCTTCACCACCTATGTGCGCGACATCACCGAGCGTCAGCACGTGGAGCGGCTCAAGAACGAGTTCATCTCCACGGTGAGCCACGAGCTGCGCACCCCCCTCACGTCCATCCGCGGCTCGCTGGGCCTGCTGGAGGGAGGCGTGGTGGGCGAGCTGGAGGCCCCCGTGCTGGACATGGTGCGCATCGCCCGCACCAACACCGAGCGGCTCATCCGCCTCATCAACGACATCCTCGACCTGGAGAAGATGGAATCGGGGATGCTGGAGCTCAAACCGCAGCCGGTGGACAGCGCCGAGCTCATCGAGACCACCTTCTCGGGCGTCCAGGCCATGGCGGACGCGGCGCGCGTCACCCTGGTGGCCCGGGCGGACGACGCGGGCGCGGTGCGGGCGGACCGAGACCGGCTCATCCAGGTGCTCACCAACCTGGTGTCCAACGCCATCAAGTTCTCCCCCGTGGACAGCCAGGTGGAGGTGCGGGCCGCCCGGGACGCCCGGGGCCAGGTGCGCTTCTCCGTGGTGGACCAGGGGCCGGGCATCCCCCTGGACAAGCGCGCGCGGCTCTTCGGCAAGTTCCAGCAACTGGACAGCTCGGACAGCCGCTCCAAGGGAGGCACGGGCCTCGGGCTCGCCATCTCCCAGGCCATCGTCGAACAGCATGGCGGCCACATCGAGGTCCTGGGCGAGCCGGGTGAAGGCACCACCTTCACCTTCTCGCTCCAGGCGGTGCGCCAGGGGTCGGGGGCCCTGTCGCGCATGACGGACGACTCGCGCCACACCCTGCTCGTGGTGACGGCGGACGCGGAGCTGTCCGGCCTCTTGCGCGGCCTGCTCTCCCAGGAGGGCTACCGCGTGCTGCGCACCCCCTCCCTGGACGAGGCGGCCAGGCTCATTGGCGAGGGCGAGCCAGACGCGCTCCTGGTGGACCCGAGGGGAATGGAGGGCCGGGACGTGGACTTCGTGCGCCGGCTGCGGGAACAGCCGCGCGGACGGGAACTGCCCGTGCTGATGCTCGCCGAGCGCGCGGAGGGCGGCATCCAACCCCTGCTGGTGGATTGGATGAAGAAACCCCTCGACGAGGGACGCTTCCTGCACACCCTGCGCGCCATCATCCGCCAGCCCGGCCAGGCGCGCGTGCTCCTGGTGGATGACGACGTCACCACGCGCCAGGTGCTGCGCGCCCGGCTCGAGGGGCTCGGCGCCATCTGCTTCGAGGCCGAGGACGGGGAGCGCGCGGTGGCCCTGGCGCGCGTGACGCCACCGGACCTCATCGTCCTGGACGTGAACCTGCCCCGGCTGGATGGCTTCGAGGTGGTGGACATCCTGCGCCAGGGCAAGGGCCGGGGCACCCCCCTCATCGTCTTCACCGGACGCGACTTGAGCTCGGCGGACCAGCACCAGCTCACGCTCGGCAATACCCGCCACCTCATCAAGACCCGCACCAGCGAGGACACATTGATGACGTCCGTGAAGGAATTGCTCAACGGGCTGCTCGCCCAACGGGATCACGGCCGTGCACCGCACAAGGAGCTCTCATGACACGCGGAACACTCCTCTTCCTGGAGGATGACAGGGATTTGCAGTCGCTCGTGTCCACCTACCTGCGCGAGCGCGGCTACCAGGTGGAGTCGGCGCGCTCGGTGAAGGAGGCACGCGACGTGCTGAGCCGCTCGCGGGTGGACGCCGCCATCGTGGACGGCCTGCTGCCCGGGATGTCGGGCACGGACTTCATCCAGGAGCTGCGCCGCGACGAGCCAAGCCTGCCCATCCTCTTCGCCTCCGCCTTCTGGCGCGACCTGAAGAGCCATGAGCTGCTCACCCGCCAGCTCAAGGTGGCGCGCGTGCTGCACAAGCCCTACAAGCCCCAGGAACTCCTCGTCTGGGTGGAACAGGTGGTGGCGCCCCGTCCGCCCCCTCCTCCGCCCCCCGAATCGCTCCAACCCGAAGTGGAGCGGGACGAGGACCTCACCGCCATGCTCGCGCAGCTCAATGGCGAGTACGGCGCCCGCCTGGGAGACAAGGTCCGCGAGTTCTCCGGCCTCCTCGAGCGAGCCCACGCCGGAGCGGCCGGGGCGCTGGAAGACGCGTTCATGCTCGCCCACAAGCTGCATGGAACCGCGGGCTCCTATGGCTTCGTGCACGTGAGCGCGGCGGCGGGCCGGCTGGAAAACCTCCTGCGGCCCGTACGTGATGGAGAGAAGGCCGCGGACTGGAATGCCCTGCGCACCGCCGCGCGGGAGCTCGGGCAGCTCGCCCAGCGCGCCCTGTCCCCCCACCCGCCCCCGCTCCCCAAGCCGAGCGACGGCACCTCGGCCAGCCTCCTCGGCACGGTGCTGGTGGCGGACGAGGATCCCCAGTGGCTCGCCGAGGTGGAGCACATGGGCCGCGAGCGCATGGTGCGCGTGGTGACGGCCCGCACCGAGGACGAGGCGGTGGACGCGGCCCGCCAGCAAGGGTTGGACGGCGCGCTGCTGCACGTGGACCTGGGCCAGAAGGAGGGGGGCTTCCAGGCCGCGGCGCGGCTGCGCGGCGAGGACGGGCTGCAATCCCTCCCCCTCGCCTTCTTCGGCGCCCAGGGGGACGTGCCCTACCGGGTGGCGGCCGCCCACGCCGGCGCCTCGCTCTACCTGCCCCGGCCCTTCTCCGCGCAGGACCTGATGGAGGCCGTGGAGCGCATGGCCTCCACCCGGCGCCCCGAGCGCTCCCGCGTGCTGGTGCTCGACGACGATCCGGACGCGGTGCGGACCCTGAGCGTCGCGCTGACGAGCCCCCGGGTGGAAGTGGTGGGCCTGGGCGATCCCTTCCGGCTGGTGGAGTCCCTGGCCGAGCACCGGCCGGACCTGCTGCTGCTGGACGTGGAGATGCCGGGACCCAGCGGCTTCGACCTGTGCCGCATCGTGCGCTCCATGCCCGAGTGGAGGGAGTTGCCCATCCTCTTCATCACCGCGCACACCGGCGTGGAGTTCCGCGTGGCGGCCTTCCAGGCGGGCGCGGACGACTACCTCTCCAAACCCGTGCTGCGAGAGGAATTGCGCGCGCGCGTGCACTCGCGCCTGGAGCGGGCGCGGCTCGCGCGAGACCGGGCCGAGCGCGATTCCCTCACGGGCCTGCTGTTGCGCAGGCCCTTCCTCGAGAGCCTTCGCGGACGCCTCGCCGAGGCCCTCCGGCAAGACAAGCCGCTCGCGCTCCTGCTCCTGGACCTGGACCGCTTCAAGCAGGTGAATGACACCCACGGCCACCTCGCGGGCGATCGCGTGTTGGTGCGCCTGGGCCGGATGCTGGCCGCGCGCTTCCGCAAGGAGGACCTGCGCTGCCGCTGGGGTGGGGAGGAATTCGCCGTGACGCTCCTCGGGGAAACGGCCCAGAGCGCCCGGGACATCCTCTCGCGCACGGCGCGGGAGCTGGGACGCATCGCCTTCGAGGGGGAGAAGGGAGAGACCTTCCACGTCACCCTCAGCGCCGGCATCGCCGTGGCCTCCCAGGACGGCACCCAGGTGGAAACCCTGCTTCAACGCGCCGACGAGCGGCTGTACCGCGCGAAGCGCAACGGCCGAGACCGCATCGAGATTTGAACTTCACCGGGCGCTCAATCCCTCACATCGCCCAGTGACAAAACAATCGCAGTGAAAAGGCCTGGCACTCCGCGACTCGGAGGCCGGGCCTTCTCATTAAAACTCTTTCACCGCGATGAAAGAAGACGCCAGCGTTTGCGTCCGGCAAGCAGGCGTGCCATTCCGTGTTGAACACGAAATATATTTGTTGGATGCTCAACATCCCGGAGCAGGAGCCAATCCCACACGTCACCACCCCATTTTCCGAACGCCAGGGCGATGAGCCCCCTCATGGCGTCACGGGAAAGCCATGCCCGCCCCCCGCTTTTCACTGTCTGTCTTCAATCGCCCTCCCCTCCCCCCAGGACGCATCATGAACAAAACCTCGCTGCTGGCCAGATTCTCACTCGTCATCGCCGTCGCCGCTTGCGGCGGCTCCGATACACCCAGCACGACAGATGACAGCGGGCCTGGACATCCCTCGGCTGGCGCCTCCGGACTCACCGTCCAGAATTGCACCGCCCTCACCCCCGTGTCGGTGAAGGCCTCGGGCGATGACGGCGCGGGAAGCGTGGCGCAGAACAGCCTGGATGACCGGCTCGACACGCGCTGGAGCGCGCTCGGCAAGGGCGCGTGGATTGACTATGACCTGGGCACCTCCCCCTCCGTGAAGGGCGCCGCCATCGCCTGGCACCAGGGAGAGCTGCGCACCAATACCTTCTCGCTGTCCACCTCCACGGATGGGAAGAACTACACCCCCGTCTACTCCGGCCAGAGCACGGGCAAGACGACGGCGGCGGAGACCTACACCTTCACGGCGAGGACAGCGCGCTATCTGCGCGTCACCGTCCAGGGCAACTCCGCGAATGACTGGGCCAGCATCGCCGAGGCGCGCGCCTGCGCGGGGAGCGCGACCGGGAGCAGCGTGGTGTGGCGCGCGGACTACGAGACGGGCGACCGCAGCCAGTGGGATCGCGCGCAGATGGTCAGCGCGGATCGGCTCCAGGTGGTGACGACCGCGGCCTCGCTCGCGCCACGACAGGGCAAGTACGCCCTCAAGGCGACCGTGCGCCAGGGCGATGATCCCATCAACGCCAGTGGCAACCGCAATGAACTGGTGAAGATGACGAACGAGCCCTCCGGCTCGGAGTACTACTACCGCTGGAGCACGATGTTCGACGCGAGCTTCCCGAGCGTGAAGACGTGGCAGCTCTTCACCCAATGGCACCACAGCGGCGACAGCGGCTCACCGCCCGTGGAGTTCTATGTGTATGGCGAAGAGGTCCGGCTCAACATCGGAGGAGACCCGGGCGTCATCGTGTGGAAGACGCCGCTCGTGCGCGGCAAGTGGCATGACTTCATCTTCCACGTGAAGTGGTCCGCCAGCGCGAGCGTGGGCTTCGTGGAGCTGTACTACAACGGCGCCCTCGTGCTGCCCAAGCGCTCCATCGCCACCCAGTTCCCCGGCATGGTCAACTACCTCAAGCTGGGCCTGTACCGCAGCGACACCGTGACCCAGACGGGCATCGTCTACCACGACAACTGGGTGATGGCCCGCAACCTGGAGGACGTGCTCTAGTCCCCGGTTGGAATGAAGACCCCGGGACAGATGGGCGCGCGCGTGAAGCACCTCTGGCGCCAGGCGCGCCACAGGTGGTGGAGCCGACTCGGGCTGGATCTCCTCCTGTTCGCGCTCGTCTTCGGGGCCGTGGCCACCTGGCAGACGCGCCGCCTGCCCGTGGGCGCGCCCGCGCCGGACTTCACCCTGCGCACGCTGTCCGGCGACACCGTGCGCCTGGCCGAGCTTCGCGGCCAACCCGTGGTGCTCGCCTTCTGGGCGCCCTGGTGCGGGGTGTGCAAGGCCGAGTCCTCCACCCTGTCCCAGCTCCAGGGCACGGTGGGCGGCTCGGCCCGGGTGCTGTCCGTGGCGGTGGCCTACGACGACGAAGCGGACGTGCGCCGCTTCGTCCGGGAGCACGACGTGGATTACCCCGTGCTGCTGGGCGGGGGAGCGCTGACACGCGCGTACGCCGTCGAACAGTTCCCCACCACCTTCTTCGTCTCCGCCGAGGGCCGCATCGAGCGGGCCGTCATCGGGTACACCACCCTGCCCGGAATGCTCTGGCGTTTGTGGTGGTGAGCCTGGCCGCCCGCTGTTCGAGCGGTCATCCAGGCCTCCTCTCACGAATACGCGGCGAGGGATGTGGGTTCGGGGCCGCCATGACCAATGTCCCTCCAGCGTCATCACGAGAGGACACCATGGGTCACAACACACAGCCATTCCTGACCGACATCTCCGAGATCCGCCGCCGGGCGCGCGAGCACCTGGAAGAGGGCGCCGTCACCAAGGACTACGAGGGAGACGTCAAGGTCGCCATCCAACTGCTCAACGACGCGCTGGCCACGGAGCTCGTCTGCGTGCTGCGCTACAGCTCGCACTACATCTCCGCCCAAGGCATCCAGAGCGAAGCGGTGAAGGCCGAGTTCGCTGAGCACGCGCGCGAGGAGCAGCAGCACGCCATGCAGCTCGCCGAGCGCATCAATCAGCTCGGCGGCACCGCCAACTTCAACCCCGAGGGGCTGCTCTCGCGCAGCGCGAGCCAGTTCGTCGAGGGCAAGAACCTGGTGGACATGATCCGCGAGGATCTGGTGGCCGAGCGCATCGCCGTCCAGACGTACCAGGAGATGATCCGCTACTTCGCCAACCATGACCCGACCACCCGGCGGCTCCTCGAGGAAATCCTCGCCAAGGAAGAGGAGCACGCCAACGACATGCACGACCTGCTCGTCGCGCATCAGGGTCAACCGATGCTCAACAGCTAGCATCTCCCCGCCGGCCCCCCGTGCCGGAGGCCGTGAAAGGACCCTCCCGATGTCTCCCCTTGCCTCTTGCGGCGAGGGTCGAGGCAACGTGGAGGGTCTTCTCTTGCGACATGTCTTCGCATGGCAGCCCCTTGACACGAGGTCCCAAGCCATGGGAGTAGACCATTCAGAAAACGATAATGAGAACCATTCTCAATATCGACGACATCCGCTTGGGAGTGGGGGGGCCAGCAGGCGGCGAGCTGGGCAGGAGAAGAGACGCATGGGAGCGAGCACGAAGGTGGCCCTGGTGACGGGAGCCGCGCAGGGCATCGGGGCGGCGGTGGCACGCGCCCTCTCGGGAGACGCCATGATCGTGGCGCTCGACACGAAGGCGGAGGGGCTGTCCGCGTTGGTGGCGGAGCTGCGAGCGCGGGGCGCCCGGGCGGAGGCCATCGTCGCGGACGTGAGCGATAGCGCCGCGGTGGAGGCGGCGGTCGAGCGGATCGAACGCGACCTGGGGCCCATCTCCGTCCTGGTCAACGTGGCCGGAGTGCTGCGGGTGGGTCCGGTCGTGTCGTTCAGCGACGAGGACTGGGCGGCCACCTTCGCGGTCAACACCCACGGGGTATTCCACGTCAGCCGCGCCGTGGCCCGGCGCATGGTGCCTCGCAAGGAAGGCGTCATCGTCACCGTGGGCTCGAACGCCGCGGGCATGCCCCGGATGAACATGGCCGCCTATGCCGCCTCCAAGGCCGCCACCACCCTGTTCACCAAGTGTCTGGGGTTGGAGCTGGCCCGGCACGGCATCCGTTGCAACGTCGTGTCCCCGGGCTCCACGGACACGGACATGCAGCGCTCGCTGTGGACGGATGAGCACGGCGCGAACGCGGTGATCGCGGGCGCGCCCGAGGCCTTCCGCGTGGGGATTCCCCTGCGCCGCATCGCCACCCCCGACGACATCGCCGAGGCCGTGTTGTTCCTCGTGTCCGAGCGGGCCCGCCACATCACCCTGCACGACCTGTGTGTCGACGGCGGCGCCACCCTCGGCGTCTAGACCCACCGCACCTCTTCATCCACCCCTCCTTTTCCCCTGGGTCGGACCGGAGCGAGCGCTCCGTTTCCCGACACGAAGGTCACCGACATGTCCGAACGTCCCATGGCGCAGACGCTGGCCACGCAGTTGCTCGACAGCTACGAGGCGGGCTCGTCCTTCTTCTTCGCTTCCCCCAAGCGGACCCTGCTGGCGCGGGGCACCTTCGCCACCGTGCCGCCGATGGAAGGCCCGGACGCGCTGAGGCGGCTGCCCGAGCGCGTGACGGCGGTGCTCAACGAGGCCCGGGACGCGTCCCATGACATCCCGGTGGTGGTGGGCGCGGTGCCCTTCGACGGCGCGCTCCCCGCCCAGCTCGTGGTGCCCATGACGATGCAGCGCGCGGGCTCCCTGGCGTTCGACGCGGCGTCTCCGCGCGTCACGTCCCAGGCCCGCTACACCCTGCGGCCCGTGCCCGAGCCCGCCGCCTACCTGCACGGCGTCGCCCAGGCGCTGGAGCTCATGCGCAGCAGCCCCTTGCGCAAGGTGGTGCTGTCGCGCTCGCTGCACCTGGACACCCCCACGCCCATCGACCTGACCCAGCTGCTGCGCAACCTCGCCCAGCGCAATGCCGCGGGCTATACCTTCGCGGTGGATCTGCCCGCCCACGAGGGAACGGGCCGCCGCACGCTCATCGGCGCCAGCCCCGAGCTGCTGGTCTCCCGCTCCGGATTGCAGGTGCTCGCCAATCCGCTCGCGGGCTCGGCGGCGCGCAGCCCCGACCCCGTCGAGGATCAAGCCCGGGCCACCGCGCTGATGGCCTCGCCCAAGGATCTGCACGAGCACGCGGTGGTGATCGACGCCGTCGCCGAGGCCCTGCGCCCGTACTGCAAGACGCTGGAGGTGCCCAAGGGCCCCTCGCTCATCCACACGCCCACCATGTGGCACCTGTCCAGCCGCATCAGTGGCGAGCTGTTGGACCCGTCCATCTCCTCGCTGACGCTGGCGGCCGCGATGCACCCCACGCCCGCGGTGTGCGGCTACCCGACGCGGCTCGCGCACGATGCCATCGGCTCCATCGAGCCGTTCGAGCGCGGCTTCTACACGGGCACGGTGGGCTGGTGCGACGCGACGGGTGACGGGCAGTGGGCGGTGACCATCCGCTGCGCCGAGGCCGATGAGCGCACGCTGCGGCTGTTCGCGGGCGCGGGCATCGTGCTCGGCTCGACGCCCGAGTCCGAGCTGGCGGAGACGGAGGCGAAGTTCCGCACCATGCTCCACGCCATGGGCCTGGGCCACGAGGTGCGGCCATGAGCGAGTCCTTTCCGGGCTGCCCCACCTGGCCCGAGGCGTTCGCCACGCGCTACCGCCAGGCGGGCTACTGGCGCGGAGAGACCTTCGGCCAGATGCTGCGGGACCGGGCCGCCCGCCAGGGAGAGCACACCGCGATCGTCTCGGGCGGGGAGCGCCTGAGCTACCGCGAGCTGGATCTCCGCGCGGACCGGCTGGCCGCGGGCTTCCATGCCCTGGGCATCCAGGCCGGGGACCGGGTGGTGGTGCAACTGCCCAACATCGCCGCGTTCCTCGAGGTGTGCTTCGCGCTGTTCCGCCTGGGCGCGCTGCCGGTGTTCGCGCTGCCGGCCCACCGCGCCGCGGAGATTGGCTACTTCTGCGAGTTCACCCAGGCGGTCGCCTACATCATCCCGGACAAGCACGGGGGCTTCGACTACCGCGCGCTGGCCGAGCAGATCCGCGCCACGGTGCCGGGTCTGCGCCATGTCATCGTCGCGGGAGAGGCGGGGCCGCACCTCGCCCTGAGCGGCCTGTACACCGAGCCCGTCGCGCTGTCCGGACCGGCGCCCCACGACGTGGCCTTCTTCCAGTTGTCCGGCGGCAGCACCGGCGTGCCCAAGCTCATCCCGCGCACCCACGACGACTACATCTACAGCCTGCGGGGCAGCGTGGAGATCTGCCAGCTCGACGAGCGGAGCGTGTACCTGTGCGCCCTGCCCGCCTCGCACAACTTCCCCCTCAGCTCGCCGGGCACGCTCGGCACGCTGTACGCGGGAGGCACGGTGGTGATGGCCGCCAACCCCAGCCCGGACGAGTGCTTTCCGTTGATCGCCCGCGAGCGGGTGACGATCACCGCGCTGGTGCCTCCCCTGGCGATGATCTGGATGGAGTCCACCCAGGCGAAGCGCCATGACCTGTCCAGCCTGCGGGTGCTCCAGGTGGGAGGCGCCCGGCTCAGCAACGAGGCCGCGCGGCGCGTGCGTCCCACCCTGGGCTGCACGCTCCAGCAGGTGTTCGGCATGGCCGAGGGTCTGGTCAACTACACCCGGCTGGACGACCCCGAGGATCGCATCGTCACCACCCAGGGCCGCCCCATCTCCCCGGACGATGAAATCCGCGTGGTGGACGAGGACGGCCAGGACGTGGCGCCCGGGGAGACGGGCCAGCTCCTGACGCGAGGCCCCTACACCATCCGCGGCTACTACCGGGCCGAGGCCCACAACGCGCGGGCCTTCACCGCCGACGGTTTCTATTGCACGGGAGACCTCGTGCGCCTGACGCCCGAGGGCGACGTGGTGGTGGAAGGCCGCGCGAAGGATCAAATCAACCGGGGAGGCGACAAGGTCGCGGCCGAGGAGGTCGAGAATCACCTGCTCGCCCACCCGAACGTCCACAACGCGGCCGTGGTGGCCCTGCCCGACGCCTTCCTCGGGGAGCGCTCCTGCGCGTTCGTCATCCCGCGAGACACCCGGCCGACCGCCGCCGCGCTCACCGCCTTCCTGCGCTCGCGCGGACTGGCGGCCTTCAAGATTCCGGATCGGATCGAATTCGTCGATGCCTTCCCCCAGACGGGCGTCGGCAAGGTCAGCAAGAAAGACCTGCGCGCGGCGCTCGTGCGCGCGGCGCCGCCCCGGACCTGAACCCCCACGCCATTCCCTCCCTCGACTTGAAAGGAGCCATCCCATGGCACTTCCCGCCATTGCCCCCTACTCCATGCCCAGCGCGTCCGACCTGCCCAAGAACAAGGTGTCGTGGACTCCCGAGGCGAAGCGCTCGGTGCTGCTCATCCACGACATGCAGCGCTACTTCGTGGGCGCCTTCACCGCCGGCCAGTCTCCGGTGAACGAGCTGGTGGCCAACATCCAGCGGCTGCGCGGCCACTGCACCGCCCTGGGCATCCCCGTGGTGTTCTCGGCCCAGCCCGGTGGACAGACGCCCTCGCAGCGCGGGCTCCAGCTGGACATGTGGGGCGCGGGCATCAACGGCGGCCCGGACCAGAAGCAGATCATCGAGGCGCTTCAGCCCGCTCCGGGCGACATCCACCTCACCAAGTGGCGCTACAGCGCGTTCCACAACACCGCCCTGATGGACGTCCTGCGTGAGCAGGGCCGCGATCAGCTCATCATCACCGGCATCTACGCGCACATCGGCTGCCTGCAGACGGCCACCCATGCCTTCATGAGCGACGTGCAGCCATTCATGGTCGCCGATGCCCTGGGAGACTTCTCCCGGGAGCAGCACCAACTGGCGCTCGACTACGCGGCGAAGCTGTGCGGCGTCACCGCCACCACGGACGGCATCATCGAGTTGCTGGGGCCCGCGAGCGTGGAGGCCGGACAGCCGCTCAGCCCTCAACAGGTGCGCCAGGACGTCGCCGAACTGCTCGCGCAGACGGCCTCGGAGATTGGCGAGGACGAGAACCTGCTCGAGCGGGGCATGGACTCCATCCGCATCATGAGCCTGGTGGAGCGCTGGCGGCGCACCGGAGCGGAAGTGTCCTTCGTGGAGCTGGCCGAGAAGCCGACGCTGACCGATTGGTACGCGCTGCTCTCGCCGAGTTCCCGTGCGCCCGTCGCCGTGACGATGCGTTGAACCCATCCCAGAAGGTAACGAGTCATGAGTGAGTCGCGGGATGCAGTCTGGCCGCTGTCGGCGGCCCAGCACGGAATCTGGTCGGGCCAGCAGTTCGACCTCCAGAGCCCGGTGTACAACGCGGGCGAGTGCATCGAGATCCTCGGACCGCTCGATGTGGGGCTCTTCGAGACCTCGGTGCGGCGGGCCGTCACGGAAGCCGAGGCCCTGCACGTCCGGTTCCTCCCGGGGGAGCGGGGACCTGTCCAGGTCCTCGAGCCTCGGACGGACTGGACGCCCCACGTGGTGGACGTGAGCCAGACGCCCGACCCGTGGACCGCGGCGCGGGACTGGATGCGGACCGATCTGGCCCAGCCCGTCGACCTCACGCAAGGGCCGCTCTTCACCCAGGCCCTGTTCAAGGCCTCCTCCGAGCGCTTCTTCTGGTACCAGCGCATCCATCACATCGCGATGGACGGCTTCGGCTTCTCCCTGCTCGCGCGGCGGGTGGCGGAGCTCTACACGGCGCTGGCGTCCGGAAAGCCCCTCACTGGAGGGTTCGGCCAGCTGCGCGCGGTGCTGAACGAGGACGCCGCCTATCAGTCCGGTCCCCAGCGGGAGCTCGATCGGACCTTCTGGATGGAACACCTCGCCGACGCGCCCGCGCCCGTGACGCTGGCCCGGCCCGCCCCCATGTCCTCGAGCTTCGTGCGCCAGACGCGTCACCTGGGCACGGCGGAGAACGACAAGCTCCACGCGGCCGCGAAGCAGGCGGGCGTGAGCTGGCCGGACCTCGTGCTCGCGGCGACGGCGGCCTGGATTCACCGGAAGACCGATGCCCCCGAGGTGGTGCTCGGCCTGCCCGTGATGTCCCGGTTGGGCTCGGCCGCGCTGCGCGTGCCCTGCATGGCGATGAACATCGTGCCCCTGCGCGTCTCCGTCCACCCGGAGCTGGGCCTGTTCGAGCTGGCCAAGGGCGTGGCCTCGGAGCTGCGCGCCATCCGGCCCCACCTGCGCTACCGCTACGAGCAACTTCGCCGGGACCTGAAGATGGTGGGCGGACAGCGCCGGCTGTTCGGCCCCGTGGTCAACATCATGCCGTTCGACTACGGCCTGCGCTTCGCGGGCCTGCGGACGATCGCGCACAACATCTCCGCCGGGCCCGTCGAGGACCTCTCCATCGGCGTGTACGCCCGGAGCGATGGCCTGGGCCCCCGCGTCGACTTCGACGCCAACCCCGCCTGCTACCGCGCCGAGGAACTGGACGCCCATCAGCGGGAGTTCCTCCACCTGCTGGAGAAGTGGGTGGCCTCGCCCCATGAGGCCATCGCTCCGGCGCTCCAAGGAACGAACACGCGAGCCGCGACCGGAACCGGCGCGGCCGCCCCCGCCTCCCTGCTCGAGGGAGGACCCCTGCCCGCTCCCGCGCACCCCGTCCTGGAGTCGCTGTGCGAGCGGGCCCGGGAACAACCGGACGCCATCGCGGTGGAGCACGGCCCCTGGCGCATGAGCTACCGCGAGCTGGTCGACGCGGCGCGCGCCTTGTCCTCGCGGCTCGTCGCGGAGGGCGTGCGTCCCGACTCGCCCGTGGCGGTGATGGTGCCCCGGAGCCTGGACGCCATCGTCGCGAGCCTCGGCGTGCTGTTCGCTGGCGCGGGCTATCTGCCGCTCGATCCGTTCGGACCCGAGGCCAGGACCGCCGCCATCCTCGCCGATGCCTCGCCCGCGTTGCTCATCACGCCCGCGCAGCCGCCCGAGCCCAAGGCGGCTCCCCCGGCGCCCGGAAACCTGCTCGTGCGCCGCGAGGAGCGGTCCGCCTCGGCGAAGCCCACCGTCGAGGACCCCCAGCGCCCGGAGCACGAGCGTCTGGCCTATGTCATCTACACCTCGGGCTCGACGGGTCAGCCCAACGGCGTGCAGATCTCCCGGGGAGCGCTGGCCCACTTCGTGGCGGGCGCGACCTGGCGCTACGGCCTGAGCCGGGAGGACCGGGTGTTGCAGTTCGCGCCCCTGCACTTCGACGCCAGTGTGGAGGAGATCTTCCTCACCCTGTGCGCGGGCGCGAGGCTGGTGCTGCGCACGGACGAGATGCTCCAGTCGGTGCCCCGGCTCATCGAGGCCTGCGACGCCCACGGCATCACCGTGTTGGATCTGCCCACCGCGTTCTGGCACGAGCTGGCCTACAGCGTCTCCACGGGCTCGCTCCCGCTGCCGTCCTGTCTGCGCACCGTCATTATCGGTGGAGAAGCCGCGCTGCCCGAGCGGGTCGCTCGCTGGCGCGCGGCCGTGGGCTCCCGGGTGCAGTTGCTCAACACCTACGGCCCCACCGAGACCACCGTGGTGGCCACCGTCGCCACGCTCAGCGATGTCCCCGCGCAAGGAGCTTCCGAAGAGGTCCCCATCGGGCGTCCCCTGCCGGGCGTGAGCGCGGTGCTGCTCGACAAGCACGGACGGCCCGTCGCGCCGGGCACCGAGGGCGAGCTGTATCTGCTCGGCGGAGGACTGGCCCGGGGCTACCTGGGGCGCGCGGAGCTGGACGCGAAGCGCTTCACCTCGCTGCGGCAGTTGCCCGGAGCGCCCCGCGCCTACCGCACGGGAGATACCGCCCGGCTGCGCGAGGACGGACAACTGGTGTTCGTCGGCCGAGTGGACGATGAGTTCAAGATCAGCGGGCACCGGATCGATCCCACCGAGGTCGAGACCGCGCTGCTGGGACAGCCGGGCGTGAAGGAGGCCGCGGTGGTGGGCCAGGTGCTGGAGGGCGGAACGCGGCGGCTGTGCGCGCACATCGTCGCCACCGAGCCCGTCCCCACGGCGGCCCAACTGCGCCGGGCCCTGCTGGGAGCGCTGCCCGCGCCCATGGTGCCGGGGGCCTTCGTGTTCCGCGAGCGGCTGCCCCGGACCAGCACGGGCAAGCTGGACCGGGCCGAGCTTCGCCGGTGGACGGAGACGGAGGAGTCCACCCCGGCCCTCGAGGCCGCCACGGAGCTGGAGCGCGAGGTGCTGCGCGTCTGGGAGCAGGTGCTGGGCGTGAGCGGCGTCTCGGCGCAGGACGACTTCTTCGAGCTGGGCGGGCAGTCCCTGCAGAGCATCCAGGTCGCCAACCGGCTCGGGGTCATCCTGGGCCGCGACGTGCCGGTCGCCACGGTGTTCCGCTACCCGACGGCCGCGGGACTGGCCCAGGCCCTGGAGCACGGAGAGGACGCGGGAGCCGAGGCGGGAGGACCGCCCCCCGCCATGCTCGCCGACGCGGTGTTGGCCGAGGACATCGTTCCCCGAGGCCTGCCCCCGGCCACGGGCCAGGCTCCGCTCCGGCAGGTCCTGCTGACGGGCGCCACCGGCTTCGTGGGCGCGCACCTGTTGGATCAACTGCTGCGGCAGACGGACGCGCGGGTGGTGTGTCCGGTACGGGCCCGGGATGAAGCCCACGGCCTGGAGCGGATTCGCGCCGCCCTGACGGGCCAGGGGCTTTCCACCCAGGGCCTCGCCGAGCGGGTGCTCGCGCTCCCGGCGGACCTGACCCAACCCCTGATGGGACTGGACAGCGCGCGCTTCCACGGACTGGCCGCCGAGTGCGACGCCCTCTACCACAATGCCGCGGTGGTCAGCGTCGTGCGCGAGTACGGCAGCCTGCGGGCGGTCAACGTCCGGGGGACGCAGGAGATGCTGAGGCTGGCGGCCGCCGTACGCCCCAAGCCCCTGCACTACGTGTCGACGCTCGCGGTGGCGCCGCAGGCGAACCTGCGCCCCGAGGTGACCGAGGACTTCGTGCCCCTGCACACGGGGTTGCGCGACGGCTACCAGCGGAGCAAGTGGGTCGCGGAACGGCTGGTGGAGCAGGCCTTCGAGCGGGGCCTTCCCGTGGCCATCTACCGGTTGGGCCGCGTGGTGGGCGCACCCGACACGGGGATCGTCAATCCGCAGGACCTGGTCTGGCGCATCCTGCTCGCGGGCATTCCCACGGGCGCGCTGCCCCACATGGAGGTCAGCGAAACCTGGACGCCGGTGGACTACGTGGCGAAGGCACTCGTGCGCCTCTCCCTGGGCACCCGGCCCGGGCCGGTCTTCAACCTCACCCCCACGCCAGAGGTCCGGCTGAATGAACTGTTCGGCTGGGTGCGCGACTACGGCTACCGGCTGGACATGCAACCCCTGCCCGAGTGGCGCGCGCGCGTGGCCCGGAACACGGCCACCGCGGCTGACAGCGCCACGCTGGCCTTCTTCGATCTGCGCACGGGCTCGGCGGACGCCGCCTTCGGCCTGGGACCCATCCGCTGCGAGCGGGTGACCCACACTCTGGAAGGCAGTGGCATCCACTGTCCGCCCACGGACCGGGCGCTCCTGCACCGCTACCTCGATTATTGCGTGAAACACGGCCTCCTGCCTCGACCATGATCTCCTCCAGCCCGCACCTCGAAAATGGCTCACCCGTGATGAACCGAAACTGGACCCCTGGTTCCTGGCGGAACATGCCCGTCAAACACATCCCCGCCGACTACCCGGATCCGCAGGCCCTCGCCCGGGTCGAGCGGGAGCTGGCGCACCTGCCCGCGCTGGTGTCCGCCGAGGAGACGCGCCGCCTGCGCGCGGCGCTCGGACAGGTCGCCGAGGGCAAGGCGTTCCTGCTGCAGGGCGGCGACTGCGCGGAGAGCTTCCAGGAATTCACGCCCGGCAACGTCCGCGACACGCTCCGGCTGCTGCTCCAGATGGCCGTGGTGCTGACCTTCGCCAAGGGGCGTCCCGTGGTGAAGATCGGCCGCATCGCCGGCCAGTTCGCCAAGCCGCGCTCCAGCCCGGTGGAGACCCGGGGCGCCATCACCCTGCCGGCCTACCGCGGCGACAACATCAACGGCATGGGCTTCACCCCCCAGGAGCGCACGCCAAATCCCGAACGGCTGCTCAAGGCCCACCAGCAGTCCTCGGCCACGTTGGAGCTCGTGCGCGCCTTCGCCCGGGAGGGCTACGAGGCCCTGAGCGATCCCCGTCACTGGAAGATCGATCATCCGCTGGCCGCGCCCATCCAGGACTCGCTCGGCTTCATGCGCTCGCTGCTGGGCAACCCCGAGGAGCAGCACACGGGCCTGGACCGTCTCGACTTCTACACCAGCCACGAGGCCCTGCTGCTCAACGTGGAGGAAGCGCTGACGCGCCTCGAGCCCGCGACGGGCGAGTGGTACGACACCTCGGCCCACATGCTGTGGATTGGCGAGCGCACGCGGCAGCTCGACGGAGGCCACGTGGAGTTCATGCGCGGCATCCAGAACCCCATCGGGCTCAAGTGCGGTCCCGGCATGGATCCGGACGAACTCCTGCGGCTCATGGACGTGCTCAATCCCCAGGCGGTGCCCGGAAAGCTGGTCCTCATCGGCCGCTTCGGCGCGGACAAGGCCGCCGAGCGTCTGCCCCGCCTGATGGCCGCGACCCGGCGCGATGGCCGCCCCGTCGTCTGGAGCATCGACCCCATGCACGGCAACACGCACACGGCGGCCAATGGCTACAAGACCCGGCCCTTCGAGCGCATCCTGTCGGAGGTCCGCACCTTCACCCAGGTGGCCACCGCCGAGGGCGTCCACCCGGGCGGCCTGCACCTGGAGATGACGGGACAGGACGTCACCGAGTGCCTGGGTGGCGCCTGTGCCGTGAGCGAGGCCGACCTGTCGCGCCGCTACCTCACCCACTGCGACCCCCGGCTCAACGCCGACCAGGCCCTCCAGCTCGCCTTCCTCGTGGCGGAACACCTCCAGACCCTGCGTCCCGCGCCCGCCCAGGCCGCTTGAGGCTCCAACCGCTTGACAGCGCCTCCGATCCCGCCTAATTCCGCCTCGAAAATGAGAATGATTACCATTTTCATAATCCAGGGATTCACCGGATTGGGGCGTCGCGGGGCGTGGGGGCTCGTCGTCCTCGCGTGGCTGGGCATGGCCGGTGGCGTGTGGGCGGAGGAGGCGCCGGCCGCCCCCCCCACCCGCGAGTCGCCACGGCTCCTGAATTTCGTCGAGGCGCGCTACCCCGAGCGCGCCAAGCAGGAGCGGCTGGAGGCGCGGGTTCCCCTGCGCATCCGCCTGGACGAGGAAGGCCGCGTCACCGAGGCCGAGGTGGTGGAGTCCATTGGCCACGGCTTCGACGAGGCGGCGCGCGAGGCGGTGCTCGAAATGCGCTTCTCGCCCGCGAAGCGCGATGGGAAGGCGAAACCCTCGCGCCTCGTCTACACCTACGTGTTCCGTCTGCCCGAGGAAGCGCCTCGCGCCGCCGCGCCACCTCCACCGCCGCCCGTGCCCGTTCCCGGGCCGGACGACGTCATCGAGGTGCTGGTGCAGGGCCCCTCCCTGGCGCGGCAGCGGCGCCAGTCCGCCGAGGCGGTCCAGGTGGTGGAGACCGAGACCATCCAGCGCGAGGCGGCCGACCTGGGCGAGGCCCTGGCGCGCAGCGAGGGCGTGGGTGTGCGCCGCTCGGGGGGGCTCGGCAGCCGGTCGCGCTTCTCGCTCGCCGGGCTCACGGATGAGCAGATCCGCTTCTTCGTGGATGGCGTGCCGTTGGATCTCGCGGGCTTCGGACCCGAGTTGTCCAACGTGCCCGTCAACCTCGTGCAGCGGGTGGAGCTCTACCAGGGCGTCGTGCCCATCCGCTTCGGGACGGACGCGCTCGGAGGCGCCGTCCACCTCGTGACGGATCAACAGGTGAACCCGGGGACGGGCGCCGCCGCGTCCTACGAGCTGGGCTCCTTCGACACGCACCGGCTCACCGCCACCGCGAGGCACCTGCACGAGCCGAGCGGGCTGTTCGTGCGCGCCAATGGCTTCATCGACAGCACGCGCAACGACTACCCCATCGACGTCAAGGTCGCCAACGACCTGGGCAAGTCCGTCCCCGCGCGCATCTACCGATTCAATGACGCCTACCGGGCCTGGGGCGCGGGCGTGGAGGCGGGTTTCGTGGACAAGCCCTGGGCCCAGCGCCTGCTGCTGCGCGCCTTCGTGAATGGCTCCGACAAGGAGATCCAGAACAACGTCTTCATGACCCAGCCCTACGGCGAGGTGACGAGCGGCGAGTTCTCGGCCGGGTCCATCCTGCGCTACGAGCACTTCTTCGGCCCCGGCGTCACGGCCGACGGCATCGTGGGCTACAACTTCCGGCGAACGCACTTCGAGGACCTGGGCACGTGTGCCTACGACTGGTTCGGCCGCTGCGTCACTCAACTGCCCCAGCCCGGGGAGATCGAGTCGCGCGCCGTCGAGCGCGGGGTGAACCAACACACGGGCTTCGCGCGGCTCAACCTGGGGTGGACCCTCTCCAGTGGCCATCGGCTCCGCGTGTCGCTCGCCCCCACCGTCATCGGCCGCACGGGCGGGGACAGCCAACTCAGAGCGCGCGGGGAGTTGGATCCCCTCTCCGCCGACAGGCAGCTCACCTCCCTGGTCACCGGCGTTGAATACACCTTCAACGCCCTCGAGGAGCGCCTGGAGAACGTCCTCTTCCTCAAGGACTACTACCAGCGCGCCCAGACCCAGAAGCTCCTGCCCAGCCTGGTCTTCGTTCCGCTCGACCGGACCCTGCATGGCGTGGGCGTGGGTGACAGTGTGCGCTTCCGGCTGCTCCCGGAGCTTTACGCGAAGGCGTCCTATGAGTACGCCACGCGCCTGCCCCGTCCGGACGAGATCTTCGGGGATGGCATCCTCATCGATGACAACCTCGACCTGAATCCCGAGCGGAGCCACAACCTCAACGTGGAGTTCTCCTACGAGGGGCTTCCCACCCGGGCGGGCGCGTTCCGGGCCAACGTCCTGGGCTTCGGGCGCCTCGCGGATCAGCTCATCCTGTTGCTCGGCAAGGACAGCTACTTCACCTACCAGAACGTCTACGCGGCCCGCTCGCTGGGCGTGGCCGGGGCGGCGGGGTGGACGTCTCCGGGGCAGTACCTGTCCCTCGATGGCAACATCACCTGGCAGGACTTCCGCAACACCTCGCGCGAGGGCGACTTCGCGACCTTCCTGGGTCAGCGCATCCCCAACCGCCCCTACCTGCAAGCCAATGGCACCGCGCGCTTCCAATTGAGCGGCGTGATGAGCGCCCGGGACGAGCTCTCCCTGACGTGGCATGCGCGCTACATCCACGCGTTCTTCCGCGCCTGGGAAAAGGCCGGCACGGTGGACTCCAAGCAGGTGATTGACTCGCAACTGCTGCACTCGCTCGCGCTGTCCTATGTCACCCGGCGCGAGAACCTGACCTTCGGCTGGACGGTCGACGTGCAGAACCTGACCGACACCCCCGCCTACGACTTCTTCGGGGTGCAACGCCCCGGACGAAGTGTCTTCGCCAAGCTCATCGTCGAGCACTGAACCCCGTAGCACCTCCGCAGAAAGGTCTTTCCATGAAGCTGTCTTCCCTGCTCTCGACCTCGCGCGTCGCCTTCACGACGCTCGCCCTGGCCCTCACCGCCGGCTGTGGCGTCTCGGATCCCGAGCCCACCACTCCGGAGCCCACCACCCCCGGCGATACCGACTCGACCGGACCGCTGTACGCCATCATCACCCAGCTCCTCACGGCCGATACGCCCCAGAGCTACATCGTCCTGACGAACAAGCTGGACGGCAACGCGACCCTGGCGCTGGACAAGGCCATCGAGGTGCCCAGCCGGTCCCTCGGCATGGGCATTCCCAAGTCGGGCGCCCTCTACGTGGCGGGAGATGAGGACGCGACGGTCACCCGCTACAACCTGACCGCCAAGGGGACCCTGGAGAAGGGGGACACCGTGAGCTTCGCGGGCAAGGGCGTGGCGTCGATCGGCGAGTACCAGACCCAGTTCCAGTTCGCCTCGCCCACCAAGGCCTACTACTTCGACGGACGCACCTCCCAGGTCATCGTCTGGAACCCCACCGAGATGACGGTCACGGGGAGCATTTCCCTGCCCGGCCTGGCGATCACCGGCGCGATCACGACCTTCGCCTCGTCGCCGGTGGTGACGCGGGAGAACCAGATCATCATGCCCGTGGGTTGGCGTCCGTCCTCGGTCGTGGGGATCACCAAGCAGGCGGGTGTGGTCGTCGTCGACACGCGCACCGACACCGCCACCCTGGTGACGGATGACCGCTGCGGCTACGTCCGCGACGGCGTCCTCGGTCCGGATGGCCAGGTCTACCTGGCGACCGAGGTGTACGGCGCGGCCGTCCACCGCGTGACGGGCGGCGACACACCGGAGCCCTGCCTGCTCAAGTTCGATCCCTCGTCGCTCACGTTCGACCCCGACTTCTACAAGGAGCTGAACTCGTTCGCGAACGGCGGCACGGTGGGCACCATCCTCCCCGGGCCCCAGGGCACCGCCTACGTGCGCGTGCTCGATGAGCAGACCTACCCCATCCAGGCGGGCGTCCACCCCCGCCAGGTGGCGAGCGCGGCCGCGTGGAAGTGGAGCCAGCTCAAGCTGGACACCTTCACCGCCACCCCCATCGAGACGCTTCCGGTGAGCACCGGCAGCACCTTCCTCTACCAGGCCCAGGACCAGATCCTCTTCACCCAGTTCGCGGCCGGCTCCTCGGGCACGACGCTGCACCAGCTCACGGGTGAGACCGGCAAGCCCCAGGTGAACTCGCAGGGCCTCATCTTCTCCTTCGTCCAGCTGCGTTAAACCCCGAGGGGCGGGCCGGTCGGAACCGTGACAGGCAACTCTTCCAGCCGATGTGTGGATAATACGGCTGGACCCAGGCTCACCCGAGCCCGTGCCGGAGAATCCCATGGACCCGATCGGCCGCCGCCCCGCCGCCTTCACCCCCTCGACCCCGGCCACGCCCGCCCCGGTCCCCCAGAACGCCGCGCGGCCCGCCAGCGCCCAGGGGCCGAACGCCGCCCAGGCGCTGGGTCACGCGCTCAAGAGCGGCTTCGACGCCGCGACCGTGAAGTCCGCCCAGGCCCCCCAGGGCACCTGGCGCGGCCCGGCGGACTCCGAGGTGGGCCGCACCATCAACACCATCCTCGAGCGGCTCAAGACGTGTGACATCCAGATCAAGGGGGATACGCCCGAGAGCCTCTTCCGCCGGGCCATCCTCGACAACAAGCACGTGACGAACGAGCAGCTCCTGGCCATGTCCAAGGTCACGCTCGAGCAGCTCGACTCCGGTCCGGAGACGCGGGCCAAGGTGCTCGGGAAGATTCCCAACGCGCGCGAGCTGCCCGTGCACAAGTTCACCGTGGCCATGATGTCGGCCGCGACGGGCATCGATCCCCAGAAGCTGTCCGAGGCCTGCCCGGACCTGGGCATGACGGGCGCGCCGAACACCCCCCTGCTCTACGCGGCCAAGACCGAGCGCATGCAGCGCTCCACCGCCCTGCATGACTTCACCGACTACCTGCGGGGGGCGGGCATCAAGGGAATGAACAAGGCCGTCTGGGGAGTGGAGGACCGGGTGCTCTCGGCCATCGTCAGCGCAGTGGGCGGCGGCCGCTACTAACGGTTAGTCTCGCCGTCCATGGAAGAACCCAACGGCCGGCTCATCCACACCCTCATCCAGGCACGCCAGCAGCACTGCTTCTCGCCGAACGTCCGCGCCACCGCGCCCGAGTTCGCCGACAAGGTGCTGGCGTTGCTCTTTCCCCATTTCGCCCAGCGGCTGGACTGCAGCGGCGTGGGCGTCCGCTCCGAAGTGGCGGTGGTGGAGGCGACCCTCACGCGCGTGCTGCAGACGCTCGCGCCCCGCTACCCCGCTCCTTCCGACGACATTCCCCAGCGCTTCATGCACGAGCTGGCGGAAATCTACGCCTGGCTGCGCCAGGACGCGGACGCCATCTTCCAGGCCGATCCGGCGGCGCGCAGCGTGGATGAGGTCATCCTCACCTACCCGGGCTTCTACGCCATCGCCATCTACCGCGTGGCGCATGCCCTGCACACGCTCGGCTGCCCCCTGCTGCCCCGCCTGCTCTCCGAGCTGGCCCACGAGCGCACCGGCGTGGACATCCACCCGGGCGCCAACATCGGCCGGCGCTTCGTCATCGACCATGGCACGGGTGTCGTCATTGGGGAGACCACCCAGATTGGCGATGGGGTGAACATCTACCAGGGCGTCACCCTGGGCGCGCTCCAGGTGGAGAAGAGCCTCGCGGACAAGAAGCGCCACCCCACCATCGAGGACAACGTGGTCATCTACGCCAACGCCACCATCCTCGGAGGCTCCACCGTGGTGGGCCGCGGCAGCATCATCGCCGGCAACGCCTTCATCACCCAGAGCATCCCCCCCGAGTCCGTGGTGACCCGCCGCAGCGAGGTCCGGGCCCGGCACGGCGGTGCGGAATTCGACGAGTTGGAGTATCACATCTGATATAGCAGAACCCTTTCCGCCATGGCAGAAACTGCCGAGAGGTCCCGTCCATGAAGGCCAACAGCATCCTCGAGACGATTGGCAACACGCCGCACGTGCGCATCAACCGGCTCTTTCCCTCGCGCGTCCAGGTGTACCTCAAGCTGGAGCGCGCCAACCCGGGCGGCAGCATCAAGGATCGTATCGCGCTGGCGATGATCGAGGACGCGGAAAAGAAGGGCATCCTCCAGCCGGACAGCGTCATCGTGGAGCCCACGTCGGGCAACACGGGAATCGGCCTGGCCATGGTGGCGGCGGTCAAGGGATATAAGCTCATCCTCGTGATGCCCGAGTCGATGAGCATCGAGCGCCGCCGGTTGATGGCGGCGTACGGAGCCACCTTCGAGCTGACGCCGCGGACGCAGGGAATGAAGGGCGCCATCGCCAAGGCGCAGGAGCTGGTGGCGCAGAATCCCAAGGCGTGGATGCCGCAGCAGTTCGAGAACGAGTCCAACATCGAGGTGCACAAGCGCACCACGGCCCAGGAAATCCTCCGGGACTTCCCCGAGGGGCTGGACTACCTCATCACCGGCGTGGGCACGGGCGGCCACATCACCGCGTGCGCCGAGGTGCTCAAGCAGCACTGGCCCAAGCTCCAGGTCTTCGCCGTGGAGCCCACCAAGTCGCCGGTCATCAGCGGCGGCGCGCCCTCGCCCCACCCCATCCAGGGCATTGGCGCGGGCTTCATCCCGAAGAACCTCCACAAGGAAGCGCTCGACGGCGTCATCCAGGTGGCCGAGGAAGCGGCGTTCGACTTCACCCGGCGCTCGGCGCGCGAGGAGGGCATCTTCGTGGGCATCTCCTCGGGCGCGGCGCTCGCGGCGGTGAACCAGAAGATCGCGGAGATCCCCGACGGCAGCCGCGTGCTCACCTTCTGCTACGACACGGGCGAGCGCTACCTGTCCATCGACAACCTCTTCGCGGCGCAGTAGCCCTCAGCGCCCGGAGAAGCCGCGCACCAGCGCCACCAGCCGGTCCAACTCCTCCGGCTGGTTGTAGAAGTGGGGCGACACGCGGATGCGTCCCCGGCGGACCGAGAAGCTGACGCGGTTCTCGGTCAGGTACGCCGCGAGCGCCTTCACGTCGCCCTCCCCTCCGGGGGGCAGGAAGGTGAGGCTCCCCGCGCGGTGTTCCGGGGAGGGGCCCGTGTCGCAGCCCAGGCTCCGCAGTCGCGTGTCCGCATGGACGAGCAGTGCCTGGATGCGGGCCGCGACATGCTCCATGCCCACTTCCAGCAGCAGCTCCAGGGCGGCGCCGAGCGCGTAGATGCCGGCGAAGTTGTGGCTGCCCTCCTCGAACTTCGTGGCGTCCGGGCGCAGCTCGAAGTGGAGCGTGTTGAAGTTCCAGAGGTCCGTGGTGGAGCGCCAGCCGACGAGCACGGGCCGCACGCGCGGCAGGACATCGCGCGCCACGTAGAGCAGACCCATGCCGGACACGCCGAGCATCCACTTGTGGCTGTCCGCGCTGAGGAAGTGGATGCGGCTCTTCTTCACGTCCACGGGAACGCAGCCGACGCTCTGGATGCCGTCCACGCAGAAGAGGACGCCCGCGCGCTCGCACAGCGCCCCAATGGCGTCCAGGTCCGTGCGGTGGCCGGAGGCGAACTGCACGGAGCTCAGGGAGACGAGCCGGGTGCGAGGGGTGAGCGCGGCGGCCACCGCCTCGGGGGTGACACCGCCCTCGCGCGCTTCGATCTCCCGCACGGAGACGCCCCGATCGCGCAGGTGCATCCAAGGGTAGACGTTGGAGGGGTACTCGACGGACGTGGCGACGGCGACTTCGTCCCCGGGCCTCCAGTCGAGTCCCTCGGCGATGAGACCGAGGCCATGGCCCGTGTTGCGCACGAAGGTGATCTCCTCCGGAGAGGCCCCGACGATGCGCGCGGCCAGGCCCCGCGTGCGCTCGGCCCGGGCCTCCCAACCCCGCTCGTAGCGCACGCCGTGCAGGAGCAGATCCTCCTCCCACTCGTGCATGGCGTTGACGACCCGCCGGCTCGTGGGGGCCACCCCCGCGTGGTTGAAGTAGAGCTGCTCGCGCACCACGGGGAACTCGGAGCGATAGGCGTCGAAATCAGGGGACGGAGCCATCCCGCAACCCTACCCCGCTACGGCGTGCCCGTGGCGGCGGACGTCGACGCCTTCGTCCACTGGTCCAACCAGTCCAGCACCGTGTCATGCCACTGGATGCTGTTGGCCGGCTTCACCACCCAGTGGTTCTCGTCCGGGAAGTAGAGCAGCTTGGAGGGAATGCCCCGGCGCTGCAGCACCGTGAAGGTGGCCAGCCCCTGCGTGTCCACCACGCGGAAGTCCTGGCCGCCGTGGATGACCAGCATGGGCGTCTTCCACTTCGCCACGTGGTCGATGGGGTTGTGCTTCGTGTAGCCCTCCGGCTTGTCCCACGGCGTGCCGCCGTGCTCCCACTCGGGGAACCACAGCTCCTCGGTGTTGAAGTACGCCATCTTCTCGTCGAGGTTGCCGTCGTGGTTCACGAGGCAGCGGAAGCGCTCGGGCATCTGGCCGGCGATCCAGTTGATCATGTACCCGCCGTAGCTCGCGCCCAGCGCACACACGCGGCCCCCGTCCATGAAGGCGTAGCGCTGGACGGCCGCCTCCAGGCCCTTCTGGAGATCCTCCAGGGGTTTGCCACCCCAATCCCCCCGGATGGCGTCCGTGAAGGCCTGGCCGTAGCCCGTCGAGCCGTGGAAGTCGACCATCACCGCCACGTAGCCCCGGCCCGCGTACGTCTGCGGATGCCAACGGTAGTGGAAGTGGTTGCCGAAGCTGCCCTGGGGGCCGCCGTGGATGAGGAACGCCACCGGGTACTTCTTCTTCGCGTCGAAGTCGACCGGCTTCACCACGAAGCCCCGCACCGTCTCGCCATTCCAACCCGGGAAGGAGAACTGCTCGTAGTCACCGAAGCGGATGCGGGCCAGGGCCTCCTCGTTGACGCGCGTGAGCTGGCGCACGTCACCGCCGTCCGCGCGCACCGAGTACAGATCCGCGGGCGACTTGAGATCATCGCGCAGGAAGACGACACGGCCATCCGGCAGGGCCCGCGGCTCCGCGGCGCTCCCCGGACCGCTCAGGGCGCGCACCTGGCCGTTGGCCACGTTGAGGGAGAAGACGGGGTGCTGGCCCAGCTCGTCCGCCGTCACCAGCACCGACTTGCCGTCCGCGCTCCAGGTGAGCGAGCCGGCCGAGCGATCCCACGCCTCGGCGAGGACCCGCTCCTTGCCGTCCGGCCACGAGCGCAGCACCACCCGCAGCCGATCCGACTCGTAGCCCGGACGCGACATGGCCAGGTAGGCGAGCGTCTTGCCATCCGGGCTGAACACCGGTGAGGTGTCCGTGGCGCGGTTCTTCTCCGTGAGCTTGCGGGGAGCCCCGGCGCTCTCCACGGACGCGAGGAAGAGGTCCAGGTCCGTGCTCCACGCCTCCGAGGCGCCCACATCGCGCGCGGTGAAGACGAGCCCCTTGCCGTCCGGCGTGAAGGTGAATTCCTCCGGCCCGCCGAAGGGCTTGCTCGGGCCATCCGCGTCCATGCCCGCCATCACGTCGCGGGGCGCGGCGGAACCCTCCACCGGCAGCACGAAGAGGTGCGAGCGCCGACCATCGCGCCAGGTATCCCAGTGCCGCGCGAAGAGCGAGTCATGGAGCTGGCCGGAGCTCTTCTTCTTCTGGTGCTCCTGCTGACGCTGGACGGTGCACTCCAGCGAGGCGCAGTCCGGATACACCTCCAGGGCGACGGCGAGCCGCTTGCCGTCCCGGGACAGGCGGAAGGCACCCACGTCCAGGGGCAGCTTCGTGACGGGCTGGGCCTCTCCGCCCCCGAGCGGCAGACGGAACACCTGGCTGGAGCCGCCGCGCGAGGAGAGGAAGAAGAGGCTCTGGCCGTCGGGGCTCCACGTGGGCTGGCCCTCGCTCTCCGGAGAGAAGGTGAGCTGACGCGGGTTGCGGCCGTCGGCATCGACGAGCCACAGATCCGTGCGGCCGCGATTGGCCTCCAGGTCGGTGGTGCGCAGCACGAAGGCGATGCGCTTGCCATCCGGCGACACGCTTGGATCGCTGATCCGGCGCATCGTCACCTGATCCTGGACGGAATAGGGATGGGTGGGGGCGGCCGCGAGGGCGAACGCCGCGACGAGGGGAAGGGTCAAGGGGGTCCTCCGAATGAGTCAACCGCTCACGACGGTGCCCGTTTCAACCCCAAGTGTCCACCGCTCCACCCGGAGGGGACGCGCACCCATACCGGGCGTCAACGCGTCCCCGCCCCCCGTGGCGAGCCCTCCCCCTCAGCCGCGGGCCGCCCGCGAACGGCTCTTCGTCGCGGAGCCGGAGCGGGTCGAGGCCTTCTTGGAGCTCTTCTTCGTGGAGGAGCCCTTCTTCTTCGACGCCTTCGCCTTCTTGGCGGGAGCGGCCTTCTCCTTCTTCACGGGAGCCAGGATGGTGCCCCGGCAGCCCGGCGCGCCACAGCGGCAGACGTAGAGCGCCTCTTCCTCCGGGCCCATGCCCTCGGTGCGCTCGTAGCCATAGTCGTAGACGAGCTCCTCGCCCACCGCGATGTCGCGCAGGGAGTAGATGAAGATGCGGTCGTCCTCGAGGAAGGCCTGGCAGTTGGGAGCGCACGAGTGGTTGATGAAGCGCGCGTCGTTGCCCTCCCGCGCCGCGTCGATGACCGTGTCCTCGTCCACGCTGAAGAGGAAGGTGTGGTGGCGCGACATGGCCCCATCGTCGTAGCGCTCGTCGGCTTCGTCCTGGGTGATGCGCTCACCGAGGTACTCGATGATGCGCTCGCCCTTCTTGATGGGCCGCGTGGCGAACGCACCCTGTCCCTGGATGGAGGAAGGGCGCAGCGCGAAGGGCTGGGACGTGGGGGAAGCGGAGGACTTGCGGGAAGGAGTCTTCTTGGAGGGAGCGGGCATCGTGAGGAAGGAAGTAGAGACGCGCTGGAAAAGGCGCGGTAGGGTGCCTCAGTCGGACTTCTAAAGAAAGGCGCTCGACGATGCGGCTGTGGCTCACTCTCGGCGCGGCAAGCGCGTTCCTGTCCGTGGCGGCGGGAGCATTTGGTGCGCATGCGCTGCGCGCGAGACTTACTCCGGACTTGCTGACCATCTTCGAGACCGGTGCTCGTTATCACATGTACCACTCGCTGGGGTTGATCGCGATCGGCCTGCTCGGGCAGTTGCGTCCCAGCCCACTGTTGAATGGCGCGGGTTGGTCCCTGGTCGTGGGCATCCTGCTCTTCTCCGGCAGTCTGTACGCGATGGCGCTCTCCGGCGTGCGCGCCCTGGGCGCCATCACCCCACTGGGCGGCCTGGGCTTCCTCCTGGGCTGGCTGCTGTTCGCCGTCGTCGCCTGGCGGCACGCGAACTGAGCCGGGCCCCCCTATTCCCGACCTTGACGGCTGCTTCCCTGGCGACGAGGGGAAGCCCCGGGTGCATCCGCCCCGCGGCATCCCCACCGTACGGAGGGAGGCACCATGGCGGACGAGCCCGAGAAGATGGAAGAGGAGCTGCGACTGCTGCGTGAGCGGCGGCGGATGTCCCGCTGCAACCGGACGTATTCCCTCTTCCTGGACGGGCTCGAAACGGCGAGTGGCCTGCCGAGGGAGCAGGCTCAACGGGTCTTCGTGTCGGTCCTGTGCGCGTTCGAGCAGCCCCTCATACGGGACACCGCGGATGAATGGCGGGCACGACTGCCGGTGAAGCTGCGGGAAGCGCTCCAGGCCTGTGCCTCGCGCCGGGGTTCCGCCCCGGAGCTCCCCAGCCTGGAAGCGGTGCTGCGCCGGGTGGAAGCGGACATCGGCGGAGACCGTCCCCGGGCCGAGAGCGTGACCCGGGCGATCTTCTCCACGCTCCGCGCCCACATCACCGAAGGCGAGGCCGACCAGGTGGCGGACGCGCTGCCCCCGGACTTCCAGGCACTCTGGGCCCGCGCATGCTGACCCCGGAACGCACGGACATGAAGACGATCAGGGACGTCATGACACGGGACGTGGAGGGAATCGACGCCCACGCCCCCCTGGTACGGGCCGCGGAGGCGATGCGGCGGCTCGGCGTCCGGGAGCTGCCCGTATGTGACGGCGGACGGGTGGTGGGCCTGGTGACGGATCGAGACCTCGTGGTGCGGGGTGTCGCCATGGGCCATGACCCCCGCACCTCGCGCCTCTCCTCGGTGATGACGGAGGACGTCGAATGGCTCCGCCCCGACACCCGCCTGGACGAAGCCGCCAAGCGTTTGAGGAACGGTGCCGCGAGGCATCTGGTGGTGGATGAGGAGGGGACCTTGTTGGGCAGTGTCTCCTGGAAGGAGTTGGAAGCGGGGCGCGACGAACACGGGAATGCATCAGGTTTTCTCCCGGCGATGCTGCCCATCAAGTAGGGTCACGCCGCCCGGAAGGGAGGCCATCGTCCCGGGCCACCGGTGTCCTTTCCTCCCTCTCGTGAGCGCACCCCATGGATGACACGCCGCAACCCACTCTCGGCGTCCAACTCCGGAAGGCACGGACGCGTCTGGAACTCACCCAGGAGCAGGTGGCCCGGGCCGTGGGCTTCGTCCCCACCGTGTACGGACGCATCGAACGCGGGGACATGCTGCCCAGTGTCCCCAAGCTGCGGGAGTTGTGTGTCGTGCTCGGCATCTCCGCCGACGTGCTCCTCTCCCTGCCTCCCGTACCGAGCGTTCCAGGCAAGCCGCACGCCGAGGAACCTCCCGAGACCTCTCCCGCGATCCGGCGCCTCGCCACGCTCGTGCGCGACCTGCCCCCCCAGCGCTTGAAGCTGTTCCGCGTCGCCCTCCAGACGATTCTCGAGCCTCCCGAGGAACCCGGCGCGGATGGTTCGTGACACCTGCCCGTCACTCGCCGCGCTGAAGTGTTCCGGAGTGAACAGACCGTGCCCGCCGGGCGACCAGGCGAAGTGTGTCTCCGCGACTGGAGCCGTATTGCCCCTGGGTTGGGCTCTCGATAACCGATAAAAAGGGGGGGGTGTCCGATTCGACGGCTCACTCGCCCCCCTTACCCCTCCTGACGACGACCTCGCCCACCACGCCCGCCCGGGTCGAGGTGCTGGCCGTGGACGACACACCCGCCAACCTTCGTGCCCTGGAAGGATTGATCTCCGACCTGGGAGCCAACGTCGTGTGTGCCTCCTCCGGAGACGAGGCACTGCGCCTGCTGCTCGAGCGCGACTTCGCGCTCATCCTCCTCGACGTGCAGATGCCGGGGATGGACGGCTACGAAACCGCCGCCCTCATCCGCATGCGCGAGCGCACGCGGCACGTCCCCATCATCTACATCACCGCCTCCAACCGCAGCGAGGTGAACGTCACGCGAGGCTATGCGCTCGGCGCGGTGGACTACCTCTTCAAGCCCATCGTCCCGGAGATCCTCCGGACCAAGGTGAGCGTGTTCCTGGAGTTGCACCGCAAGCGCGAGGAGGTGCGCCGGCAGGAGGAGTTGCTGCGGCAGGCCGAGAGCCAAGCCTACGCCCAGCGGCTCACCGAGGCGCGCGCCCACTACGCCCATTCCCTCCTCCAGCAGGAGATAGAGCGCGAGCGAAAGGTGTCCGAGGCCCGGGAGCAACGGGCCCAGGAGCTCGCCCGGCTGGTGAGCGAGAAGGAGCAGGCCCAGGCCGCACTGCGCGAGAGCAACGCGCGGCTGTGGCTGCTGGCGGATACCGCCAGCCGCTTGTTGAAGGATCCGGATGGCCGCGGCCACCTGGACAGCGTCCATCAGCAGATCGCGCGGCACCTGGGGCTCGAGGTCTGCCTGGGGTACCTGTTCCAGGACGACGCCAGGGGCATGGAGCTGGCGGTCCACGCGGGCATCGCCCCCGAGTCACTGCCCGCGTTGCGGCATCTGGAGCCGGGACAAGGCATCGCGGGCCTCGTGGCGGCCGAGCGCCAGCGCTGGGTGCTCGACGCCAGCATCCCCCAAGGCACGGCGCCAGGTCCGGACACCGTGAACCCACTCGGACTGGCGGCGCTCGTGTGCTACCCGCTGATGGGTCAGGACCGCGTCCTGGGCACCCTCGCCTTCGGCACGCGCTCCCCCCGCACCTTCTCCGAGGGTGAGCTGTCGCTCATGCAGGGCGTGTGCGATCAGGTGGCCGTGGCGCTCGAACGCGAGCGGCTCATCCACGCGCTGCGCGAGGCGGACCGCCGCAAGGACGAGTTCCTGGCCATGCTCGCCCACGAGCTGCGCAATCCCCTGGCCCCCGTGCGCCACGCGCTCGAGGTCTTCGAGTTGCGCGCCCAGCAGGACGACATCCTGCAGCGCGCCCTGGGCAGCGCGAATCGCCAGGTGGCCCACATGACGCGCCTGGTGGACGACCTGCTCGACGTCAGCCGCATCACCCGGGGCAAGGTGGAGATCAAACCCATCCCCGTCACCCTCTCGGACCTGATGGAGGGAGCGATCCAGGCCTGCGAGCCCCTCATCGCCCAGCGCCACCACGCCCTGAGCGTCACCCTGCCACCCGAGCCGGTGCGGTTGAACGTGGACCCCACGCGGATGACGCAGGTGGTGGCCAACCTGCTGCACAACGCGGCCAAGTACACGCCCAGTGGCGGGCAGATCGCCTTGAGCGCCCGCCAGGAGGACGGAGAGCTCGTCATCAGCGTGCGCGACAACGGGGTGGGACTGCGGCCGGACATGCTGCGCCGGGTCTTCGATCTCTTCGTGCAGGTGGATCCCGGCAGCGACAGGGCCCAGGGCGGTCTGGGATTGGGTCTCACCCTGGTGCGCAGCCTGGTGGAGATGCATGGCGGCAGCGTGAGCGCCCGCAGCGAGGGGCCGTCCCAGGGCAGTGAGTTCATCGTGCGCCTGCCCCTGCCCACCAGCACCGCGGCCCCGCTTCCCCTGTCCCCCTCCCTGCTCCAGTCCGCCGCCTCGGCCACGACCAAGCTCGGGCCGCTCCACATCCTCCTCGTGGAGGACAACCCCGACATCCGCGAGACGCTGCGCGACCTCCTCGAGTTGCAGGGCCATCGGGTGGAGGAAGCCGGCGATGGACGGGCCGCGGTGGAGCTCGTGCTGTCCTCGCGGCCCCAGGTGGCGCTCGTGGACATCGGCCTGCCCGAGATGGACGGCTACACGGTGGCCGAGCGGGTGCGCGCCTCCGCGGTCGGCGCGGGAACAAGGCTCGTGGCCCTCACCGGTTATGGCCACCCGGAGGACCGCAAGCGAGCACTCGAGGCTGGCTTCGATGCCCACCTCGTCAAGCCCGTATCCTCGGACGATCTGTCCCAGGTGTTGAAGAAGCTTTGCCCGGCCGCCTGAGCCGCCGAAACGCAGTACTGGAGACGCCCCCATCATGGCCACGCAGCCCGACAAGGCTCCGTCCGACAAGACGATCGACACCAAGCTTCTCCTCAAGACGCTCCAAGCCGTCCGCAAGGGGGACTTCAGTGTCCGCATGCCCGAGGACCGCACGGGAACTCCGGGGAAGATCTACGACACGCTCAACGAGGTCATCGTCCTCAACGAGTCGCTGGCGCGAGAAGTCGCGCGCCTCAGCCAGGTGGTGGGCCGCGAGGGCCGCATCTCCCAGCGCGCCGCCATCCCCAACGCCACCGGTGACTGGCGCGGGTGCATCGACGCGCTCAACTCGCTCATCACCGACCTGGGACAGCCCATCACCGAGGTCGCCCGCGTCATGGGCGCCGTGGCCAAGGGAGACCTCACCCAGACCATGGCGCTCGACGTCGAGGACCGTCCGCTCAAGGGCGAGCTCCTGCGCACCGCCCGGGTCATCAACGGCACCGTGGCCCAGCTCTCCTCGTTCGCCAGCGAGGTGGCCACCGCGGTGGCCAAGGGAGACCTCACGCGCGGCATCTGCGTCGAGGCCCAGGGCCAGATGGCCGCCCTCAAGGACAACATCAACCAGATGCTCGCCAACCTGCGTGACACCACGCGGAAGAACACCGAGCAGGACTGGCTCAAGACGAACCTGACGCGCATCACCCGCATGATCCAGGGCCAGCGCGAGCTGGAGACCGTCTCGCGGCTCATCCTCCGGGAGCTGGCGCCCCTGGTGCAGGCACAGCACGGCGTCTTCTTCCTCATGGACGGCACGGACAAGAACCAGACGCTCCGGCTGCTGTCGAGCTACGCCTACCGCGAGCGCAAGAGCCTGGCCAACCACTTCCGCCTGGGCGAGGGACTCGTGGGCCAGTGCGCCCTGGAGAAGGAGCGCATCCTCCTCACGGACGTGCCGAACGACTACATCCGCATCAACAGCGGACTGGGTGACCACCCACCACTCAACATCGTGGTGCTGCCGGTCATCTTCGAGGGCGCCGTGAAGGCGGTGCTGGAGCTGGCCTCGTTCCAGCGCTTCAACGAAACGCACCTGTCCTTCCTGGACCAGCTCGCCGAGTCCATCGGCATCGTGCTCCACACCATCGCCGCGAGCATGCGCACCGAGGAGCTGCTCGCGCAGTCGCAGAGCCTCGCCAGCGAGCTGCGCGGCCAGCAGCAGGAGCTCACCGAGACCAACCACCGCCTGGAGCAGCAGGCGCGCAGCCGCCAGGCCTCCGAGGAACGCCTCAAGCAGCAGCAGGAGGAGCTGCAGCAGACGAACGAGGAGCTCGAGGAGCGCAGCCGCCTCCTGCAGATGCAGAACATGGAGGTCGAGCGCAAGAACCGGGAGATCGAACAGGCCAAGGAGTCCCTGGAGGATCGCGCCCAGCAGCTCGCGCTCTCCTCCCGGTACAAGAACGAGTTCCTGGCCAACATGAGCCACGAGCTGCGCACGCCCCTCAACAGCCTGCTCATCCTCTCCAAGCTCCTGTCGGAGAACGCCGAGGGCAATCTCTCCGGCCGCCAGGTGGAGTTCGCCCAGACGATCCACGGCGCGGGCAGCGACCTGCTCTCGCTCATCAACGACATCCTGGACCTGTCGAAGATCGAGTCCGGGACCATGAGCGTGGACGTGGACGAGGTGTCGCTCACCAGCCTCAAGGACTTCGTCGAGCGCACCTTCCGGCAGATGGCCGTGGACAAGAAGCTCGGCTTCAACCTGGAGTTCGCCCAGGCCCTGCCTCCGCAGCTCTTCACGGACGGGCGCCGGCTGCAACAGGTCATCAAGAACCTGCTCGCCAACGCCTTCAAGTTCACCGACGAGGGCCATGTCACCCTCGATGTGCGTCCGGCGCGGGGCGGCTGGAGCACGGATCACCCCACCCTCAACCAGGGCGGCTCGGTGCTCGCCTTCTCCGTCATCGACACGGGCATCGGCATCGCGGAGAACAAGCAGAAGATCATCTTCGAGGCCTTCCAGCAGGCCGACGGCACCACCAGCCGCAAGTACGGCGGCACCGGACTGGGCCTGTCCATCAGCCGGGAGATCGCCAGGCTGCTGGGCGGAGAGATCAAGGTCGTCAGCGCGCCGGGCAAGGGCAGCACCTTCACCCTCTACGTGCCGCAGACGTACATCTCGCCCTCGTCGCAGTCCCGCTCCCTCCAGGCTGGCACTCCCGCCTCGGGAAGCACCGCCGTCAACAACCCGAACGCGGTCCGGGCGAACAGGGAGGAGCGGGTCCACGCCCTGCGCGCGGAGGTGGAGTCCGCCGCGCAAGACGTGGAGCTGGCGCGCGAGGAGGAGGTCGAGGACGACCGGCGCGACATCGAGTCCGGGGATCGCACCCTGCTCATCATCGAGGACGACATCGTCTTCGCGCGCATCCTGCTGGGTCTGGCGCGCGAAAAGGGCTTCAAGGGACTGGTGGCGCTGCGCGGCGACACGGGCCTGGCCATGGCACGCCAGTACAAGCCGGATGCCATCACCCTGGACCTCGGGCTGCCCGTCATCGACGGGTGGAGCCTGCTGGACCGGCTCAAGCATGACGGGCGCACGCGGCACATCCCCGTGCACATCATCTCCGCGAGCGAGGAGGAGCGCAGCCGCGGCCTGAGGCTGGGCGCGCTGGCGGTGCTGCGGAAGCCCGTCACCCGGGAGGCCCTGGGAGAGGCCCTGGGCCGGGTCAAGGACTTCATCGAGCGGCCGGTGAAGAACCTGCTGGTGGTGGAGGACGACGCGCGGCAGCGCGAGAGCATCGTCCACCTCATCGGCAACGGCGACGTGAAGACGACGGCGGTGGGCAGCGGCCACGAGGCCCTGGCATCCCTGGGCGAGAAGTACTTCGACTGCGTGGTGCTCGACCTGGGGCTGCCGGACATGACGGGCCTGCAACTCGCCGACGCCATGAAGGCCCAGGGCCACACCCCACCCATCATCGTCTACACGGGCCAGGCACTCACCGAGGAGCAGGAAATCGTCCTCAAGCGCGTCACCGATGCCATCATCATCAAGAGCGTCAAGTCACCCGAGCAGCTCCTGGACGAGACGGCGCTCTTCCTGCACCGCGTGGAGGCCAACCTGCCCGAGAGCAAGCGGGCCATGATCAAGCAGGTGCACCAGAACGATCCGGTGCTCGCCGGCAAGAAGGTGCTGGTGGTGGACGACGACGTGCGCAACATCTTCGCCCTCACCAGCGTGCTGGAGCGGCACAAGATGCAGGTGCTCTACGCGGAGAATGGCCGCAAGGGCATCGAGCTCATCCGCAACACGCCGGATCTGCACGTGGTGCTCATGGACGTGATGATGCCGGAGATGGATGGCTACGAGACCATGCGCGCCATCCGCCAGGTCAACTCGCTCAAGAGCCTGCCCATCATCGCGCTCACGGCCAAGGCCATGAAGGGCGACCGCGAGAAGTGCATCGACGCGGGCGCCAGCGACTACATCACCAAGCCGGTGGAGACGGATCAGCTCATCAGCCTGCTGCGCGTGTGGCTGTTCCGTACCACGGAGCGGCACCTGAACGGATAGCGTAGCGGGCGCGATGACAGACGCACTGGCACGGGCGAACACGAAGGCCGAGGAGACCCTCGAGGACATCGAGTTGGATCTGCTCCTCGAGGGGATCCTCCGGCGCTATGGCCTGGACTTCCGGGGCTATGCCCGCGTGTCCTTGCGGCGGCGGGTGTGGAACATGGTGCACGCCATGAAGCTGGAGACCTTCTCCGCGCTCCAGGGCAAGGTGCTGCACGACGCCCAGATGATGGACATGCTCCTGCAGCACCTGTCGGTGAACACCACCACCATGTTCCGCGACCCGAGCTTCTTCCAGGCGTTCCGCGACCAGGTGGTGCCCCACCTCTTCTCCGCCCCCTTCGTGCGCATCTGGCACGCGGGGTGTTCCACGGGCGAGGAGGTGTACTCGCTCGCCATCCTCCTGCAGGAGGCGGGGCTGTACGAGCGCAGCCGCATCTACGCCACGGACATGAACGTGGCCGTGGTGGAGCAGGCCAAGTCGGGCATCTTCCCGCTCGAGCACATGCGGGAGTACACGTCCAACTACCAGCGCGCCGGAGGCACCTGCTCCTTCAGCGACTACTACACGGCCAACTATGACCACGCCATCTTCAAGGCCTCGCTGCGCAAGAACATCGTCTTCGCCCAGCACAACCTGGTGAGCGACGGCACCTTCAACGAGTTCAACGTCATCCTCTGCCGCAACGTGCTCATCTACTTCGGCACGCAGTTGCAGGAGCACGTCCACCGGTTGCTGCACCAGTCCCTGCGCCGCTTCGGCGTGCTCGCCCTGGGACGCGGCGAGACGCTGCGCTTCACCGTGCTCGAGCGGGAGTATGACGAGGTGGATGTCCAGGAGCGCATCTACCGCCGGCGGGCCTGACGCCCTCAGTGCCAGTCCGCCTGGAGGCTCGCCCTGCGGCGCAGCGCCTCCGCCACAGACCGCCTCAGCTCTCCGTCCGAGGAGCCAGCGAACTCCCCGAGGAGCACGTCCACCGCCGCCACGGCCGACTCCGGGTGCCCGAGACCCTGGAGACAGTCCGCCATGGACAGCAGGGTCCGCGCGACACAGCGGCGAAGAACAGGGTCGTCCTCACCTCCCCGCGTCCGGAGAAGCGCGTCACCGACGATGACCGCCTCCTTCCATTGCCCCCGGTCCGCGAGGCGCCGCATCCGCTGCTCCAACGCGAGGGCTCGCCGACGCGAGAGCGCCCCTTCCTCCTCGGCTCGAAGCTCGAACTCGGTCATGGCGCCAACTCCCGCACTCGCTCTCTTAATGGTGGGGAACGGGTTCCGCCTCGGCGTCCTCGGACACGGCGTCCGTCTCCCCGCTCTCCTCCGCCGAGGGGTCGAACACCACCAGATCCGACTTCACGGGCTCGGGATGACCCAGGGCCTTCTTGAGCTCCGTATCCTCGATGCGAAGCACCGCGCTCCTGGCGGAAACCTCCGATGACATGACCCACCCCTTCCTGGGCTCGGGGATGAACTTCCCCTCAACCCTGGGCATGTCTCTTCCTGGGAACCAGGGGGAGCCTCCGCGCGGCGCTCGTCCGCCTCCCCTGCTACCTCAACGGATTGGGCAGGCGGTACAGCTCCTCGATGTCACCATGGTGATACAGGCCCATCGCTTCCCGTTGAACGATGAGGTACCAGCGCTGCTTCTCCGCCTCGGCGCGCAAGGTCTGGTGGCGGGCCACGTGACGCGCCCGCTCCGCCCCCTGGGTGCCGAGCGAGGCGTCTTCGATCTTCTTCAGCTCCGCCAGCAGGGACTCCACCTTCTGCGCCACCCGGCGCATCGCGGAGGCCTTCTCCGCGCGGATTTCCACCTCGATGGCGAGCGGAGCACCCAGGAATTTGGAATTCGAGGACATGACAGGGAACTAACGTCCCCCGTTTTTCCTGACAAGGTCTGGCCGCTCGCCCCCCACACGAGGCGGCGGCCCCCGACTACCGGGCTCGCCGCTCCTGCCGCTCACGCGCCTCGGATTGCTTGCGGCGAGAGGCCTCCCCGGCGGTCTCTGGCGGCACCAGCGCGTGAGGCCCCCGGCCGATCAAATCCTCACGGCCCGCCTGGATCAACGCCTCGCGCGCGAGCGGCCACTGCTCGGGATTCCAGTAGAGCAACAGCGCCTTCTGCAGCTTCTTCTCGCGCAGACCCCGCGCCGTGTAGACGGGCTCCATCTTCAAGGGATCGAAGCCCGAGTAGTACATGGCCGTGGCCACGGACATGGGCGTGGGGATGAAGTCCTGCACCTGGCGGGGGCGCTTGCCGTTCTGCTTGAGCCACAGCGCCAGGTCCACCATGTCCGACAGCTCCGAGCCCGGGTGCCCACTGATGAAGTACGGGATGTCGTACTGCTCCTTACCCGCCTCCTCGCTCGCACAGGCGAACAGGGTTTGGAAGCGCTCGAAGCTCTCGATGCCCGGCTTCTTCATCTTCTCCAGGACCCGGGGAGACACGTGCTCGGGAGCCACCGACAACTGTCCACCCACATGGTGCGCGGCCAGTTCCTTCACGTACTCGGGCGAGCGCTCGGCCAGGTCGTAGCGCACACCGCTCGCGATGAAGACGTGCTTGATGCCCTCTTCCTTTCGCACCTGCTTCATCAGGTCGATGAGCGGCCCGTGATCCGTGTCCAGGTTCTCGCACACGCCCGGGTGCACGCAGGACAGCTTGCGGCAGCGCTTCTCGATGTCCTCGCTCTTGCACTTGAGCTTGTACATGTTGGCGGTGGGACCGCCCAGGTCGGTCAGGGTGCCACGGAAGTCGCCCATGCGCCGCAGGGCCCGCACCTCACGCAGCACGCTCTCCGCGCTGCGGCTCTGGATGACGCGGCCCTCGTGCTCGGTGATGGAGCAGAAGGTACAGCCACCAAAGCAGCCGCGCATGAGCACCACCGAGTGCTTCACCGTCTCGTAGGCGGGGATCTTCTCCTGGTACATCGGGTGCGGCACGCGGTTGAACTTCAAATCATAGAGCTCGTCCATGGACACCGACGCGCTCTCGGCCTTGCCCGCGCCGTCCTCCAAGGGCTTCGCGGGCGGGTTGAAATAGATGGCGCGGTTGCCATGCCGCTGCGCCAGGGGCCGCCCGTTGCCGGGGTTGGTCTCCATCTGGAAGTCACGCGACATGCGCGCGAAGGCTTCCTTGTCGGCCACCACCTGCTCGTACGAGGGAAGAATCACCGTCTTCAGGTCCGCGGCCCGCCTGGCCGGATCCGCCTCGAGCGCCTTCATCGCCTCGTCGTTGATGAGGTAGGCGGTGCCGCGCACGTCCCGAAGCTCCTCGATGCGCTCGCCCTTGTTCAGCCGGTCCGCGATCTCCCAGATGGGGCGCTCGCCCATGCCGAAGACGAGCAGGTCCGCCTTGGCGTCGAAGAGGATGGCGCGCCGGACCTTGTCGCTCCAGTAGTCGTAGTGGGCGATGCGGCGCAGCGACGCCTCGATGCCGCCCAGGACGATGGGCACGTCCGGGAACGCCTCGCGGCAGCGCTGCGCGTAGACGATGGAGGCGCGATCCGGCCGGCAGTTGGTGCGCCCCCCCGGGCTGTACTGGTCCTCCGAGCGGTTCTTCTTCTGCGCGGTGAGCCGGTTGAGCATCGAATCGAGGTTGCCAGCGGCCACCCCGAAGAAGAGGCGGGGCTTGCCCAGCGCCTTGAAGGGCTCGGCCGAGTGCCAGTCCGGCTGGGAGATGACGCCCACCTTGAAGCCCCGGCCCTCGAGGAAACGGGCGATGAGGATGGGGCCGAACGCGGGATGGTCCACGTACGCATCGCCGGTGACGATGATGATGTCGAGCTGCTCCCACCCCCGGGCCTTCATGTCGGCGCGGTTGACGGGAAGAAACGGATGGGCGTGGCGGGTCTGGATGGCCATGAGGTGCGTCCTTCCCCACCCCTAACCGCTCAGGCGGGCGGGAAGCAAACGCGCATTGACCGAAAAGGCTTCCGCCCTCCTCGGGGTTCGCCCTACTCGGAGCCCGCCCCGGCGCTTCCCCGCCGGGGGGACGCCATGACGGGAAGAGTCAGGCCCGCGGCCTGGAAGCGCTCCAGGGCCCAGTGCCGGGCCATCTTGAGGTCCCCCACGATGGTGTAGGGCGTGGGCAGGGGCTGGATCTGGTACACGATGTTCAGCGCCAGCCGGATGAAGGGCGAGTTGATGACGAACGCGGTGCCGAGCGAGCGCAGCCGCAGGGCGGACAGGTTCGCCTGGACCCATCCCACCTGACGCTGACGCTGCTCCAGGGTGGGCCCCGCGGACAGGCCCTGGGTGTCGATGATGACCGCGTGCTTATCACCGCGCTGCAGGTACTCCGACAATCTCGTCAGGTAGGCGTCGAAGTCCTGGCTGGAGTTCTTTCCCGTGAACGACACCGTCAACAACGGCCACGAGGCGTCATCGAAGGTGATCAATGAACGATGTCCATCCTTTCCAGCACCGGCCATCAGCATACAGGAAAGAACCCATCACGTCGCGGCCCCGGAACCCGGCCTGGGAGTCATGATGCGCCCGCACACCGGAGGGGGAGACACCCAACGCTTGGGCAACACGGCCTCGGCTGATAGCACGGCCCCATGAAGCCCCCTTCCAAGACGATTGTCTTCGACCTCGACGGCACGCTGGTCGACTCGCTGCCGGACATCATCGCCAGCTTTCAATATGGGCTCGCACGGCTGGGAATGCCCGTGCCCTCGGAGGCGGAGGTGCGCACGCTCATCGGCCACCCCCTGGAGGCCATGTACGCCCACTTCGCGCCCGAGCAGGTCCCCACCCTGTGTGCGCTCTACCGGGAGCACTACCCGCGCAACTTCACCACCCGCTCACGCCCCTACCCCGGTGTCGTCGACTTCCTCGGGAACCTGCGCGAGCGCGGCTACTCGTTGGCCATCGCCACCACCAAGCGCACCGACATGGCCAGGCGATTCGTCGAGGCACTCGGGCTCACGTCCGCCGTGGACCATGTGCAGGGCACGGACGGATTTCCCCACAAGCCCGCCCCGGACGTCATCCACCGCGCCCTGGCGGCGCTCGGCACCGAGGGCCTGTGGATGGTGGGGGACACCACCCACGACATCCTCGCGGGAAAGGCGGCGGGCCTGAGGACCTATGCCGTCACCTGGGGCACCCACGAGGAGGCCCTGCTCGCCACCGTCGCCCCGGACGAACTCCAGCCCAATCTCTCGCGCCTGTTGGAACACCTGCCTTCATGCCGTTGATGGGAGCCCCTACTGAGTCAATTCACGCCCACCCGAAGCGAGGATGCGAAGCGTCAATTCGCCCCGCTCCGTCGGAGAGGGAGCGAGAAGGCGAGCCAGAGTCACCAAAACCCCAGGTTTCAAAAATGAAGCGTCCTCAGGACCCTGTTTTCCCAGGATGACACCTGGGATTCAGGGTTTTCAACGAAAGGGCATGGCCGTTGCAGTACGCGGGCGCCATCAACACGCCCTCCGGGGCGGAAGGAATGTCCATGCGAAGCATCGCGATCATCGGTTCGGGGCAGGCGGGTCTGCTGGCGGCACACGCCCTGTTGAAGGCGGGCTATCGCGTCACGCTCTATTCGGACCGGACGCCCGATCAATGGCTGCACGAGAGCCGGCCCACGGGTACCGCCACGCGCTTCGACCTGGCGCTCCAGTTCGAGTACGAGCTCGACCTGAACTCCTGGGTGAATGACGCACCGTGGGGTGACGGCTTCCACATCACCGTCTGCCCGATGCTCGGCAACCGGATGCTGACCGTCACCGGGCGCCTGCGCCGGCCGTTCGTCGCCATCGACCTGCGCCTGCAGAGCCACCAGTGGATGAACGAGCTGGTGGCACGAGGCGGCCAGGTCCGGATCGAGTCCGTCACCCTCCGGCGCCTGGATGAAATCTCCGCCGAGCACGACCTCACCATCGTGGCCGCGGGCCGGGCGGAGCTGTGCAACCTCTTCGAGCGGGACGCGGAGCGCAGCGTCTATGACGCGCCCCAGCGTCAGCTCGCCATGGTGTGCGTGAAGGGACCCCAGATGGGCTTCGAGGGCATCCCCATGCTGCCCGTGAAGCTCAACCTGATGGCCACCGCGGGCGAGGCCTTCTGGGTGCCCTACTTCCACAAGGACGCCGGCCCGAGCTGGTGTCTGCTCTTCGAGGCGCGGCCCGGCGGACCCATGGACCGCTTCCGGGGGGCCAAGAGCGCCGCCCAGGTGCTCGAGCTGGGCAAGCAGGTCGTTCGGGAGCTCATGCCCTGGGACGAGGCGTGGATCCGCGACGCCGAGGTGTCGGACCCCAACGGCTGGCTGGTGGGGAGCTTCGCGCCCACCGTGCGCAAGCCCGTGGGCCGGCTGCCCTCGGGCCGGTGCGTGATGCCACTCGGGGACACCGCCATGTCGTTGGACCCCATCGGCGGGCAAGGCGCCAACAACGGCAACAAGATGGCGCGCAACCTCGTCGAGTGCATCATCGCCCACCAGGACCAGGCCTTCGACGCGGAGTGGATGACGGACACCTTCGAGCGCTTCTACGCGCGCCACGGCCACGCCACCTACACCTTCAACAACCTGCTCCTCGAGCCCCTGCCCACGGCCGGCCGGGATCTGCTCATCGCCCAGTACGGCAGCGACGGGCGCTTCGACAACACCAGCGGGGAGCAACGGCTGGCCAATGCCTTCGTGGAGAACTTCAACGATCCCTCGCTGCTCACGCCCCTGCTCCAGGACCCGCACCAGATGCGCCAGTTCATCTCGCGGGAGACGGGCCACTCGTGGATGCGCGCCCTGGCGGGAGGCGGACTGGGAATCGCCCGCGAGGAGTTGCGGCAGTTGCGTGGCCAGGAGCCCCGACACCCCCTGGTCCACGGCTACAAGAAGGCGGCGTAGCCTCCATCACCCAAGGACCCTCTCCCCTGGACCTCGGGACTGGAATGAACCGGACCCGAGTCAGGACGTGGCGATCGACTTCGGCGGCAGCTTGAGCACCTGTCCCACCTTGATCTGGTCCGGGTTCTTGAGCTGATCCTTGTTGATCTCGAAGATCTTCGGATAGAGCTTCGCATCGCCATAGATGTCCTTGGCGAGCTTGCTCAACGTATCCCCCGACTTCACGGTGTAGACCCCGTAAGGCTCCGCGTGGGTCACGGTCAACAGCACCATGATTTCATTCTGCCACTGGGTGTGTTTGGCCTTGATCTGATCCCAGATGCGATCGCGATCCCAGGCATGCTCGACCGTTCCTTGGATGACGAGCTTGCCGTTCTCCTCTCGGGACTCGACCTTGGCGCCCACGGTCTTCGCGACGTCGAGTACGTCCTTGTAGTCATTCTGCAGTGCCATGACGCTCCTCTCGTGCCACACGGAGCGCACGGGCGCTCCGCCAGATGGAGCCGCACTCTAGTCACGAGCCCCCCCGCCACTTCACGCGCGGTGGAGCCCTTCCGCCTGGGGGTGATGGACTGTCAACAGACAGTCCACGGCCCTCGGTTCAGAGCCGGACCTGGATTTCGTAGCGGCGGTTCTTCGCCTTCTTGGCCGCCGTGTCGTCCGGCTTCACCAACATCTGCTCCGAGCCCCGCCCCACGGCGATGATTTCCCCCCGCGGAACGCCCCGGGAGACCAGCTCCTTGACGATGACCTCGGCGCGCTTCGCGCTCAGCGCCTTGTTCTTGGCCGCGTCGCCGCTCGAGTCGGTGTGTCCGGAGACCTCGAACTTGTAACTCTTCACCCCACCCGCATCGAGTTGCTTCTTGGCCTCGATCAAGGCCTTGGCGAGGTTCTTCAACTTCTTGTCGCAGCCGGGCTCGAGCGTGTCGGTGCCGGACTTGAAGCTGCACTGGTTCTTGCGGGCCTCGTCCGTCAGCTTCGTGTTGATGCGCTTCTCGAGGGCCCCCTTGCCCGCGTCTCCCGCCGTCTTCTTGAGCTGCTCCAATGGGCCCTGCGCGAACGAGACCGCGGGAACCGCCAACAGCGACAGGGCGATGCACAGCGCCTTCGTCTTCATGGCTCTTGCCTCCGAGGTATGGTGAAGCGCGCCCAGGCTGCATGGGTGGGCCCGGGGCGTCCAGTGCCGTCTTTTCCGGAAGCGCCACCGGGTTACGGTAGGCTCGCGCCCCCTCATGAGCGACCTTCCCTCCCCGCCCTCTCCCACCCCGGCCCCTTGGGGTGGACGTGTCCTCGGAGGGGCCGGTGTCCTCTGCGCGCTCGCGGTGCTGGCGCTCACCGTCGCCCTCGTCCCCGACTACTGGCGGCTCCGGGGCTTTCCCCTGGACGATGCGTGGATCCACGCCGTCTACGCGCGCTCCGTGGCTCACGGAGATGGGCTCAGCTACAACCCCGGCGTGCCCTCCACGGGCGAGACGTCTCCCCTCTGGGCCGTGGTGCTGGCCGTGGCACACCTCGGGAACGCGAGCGTGGAGCGGGCCGTGCTCGTCACCAAGCTGGTGGGCTTCCTGTTGCACGCGCTCACGGCCGCGGGCCTGTACGTGGCGCTCCGGGACGCGGGCCGCCGCTGGGCCGCCAGCGCCGCGCTGCTCGTGCTGATGAGCCCCCACCTGGTGGCCGCCAGCCTCTCCGGCATGGAAGTCCCCCTGGCCACGCTCGCGGCGGTGGGATTCCTGCTGGCCCTGCGCTCCAGACGGCCCGGCCTCTACGTGCTGTGCGGCGCGCTCGGCCCCCTGGCCCGCCCCGAGGTGGGGCTCTTTCTCTTCCTCCTGCCGCTGGTGGTGCGGCCCGAGCCCGGAGGGAAACCCCTCCTGAAGCGATGGCTCCAGGCCGCGGTGGGCGTGGCGCTGGGCTGTGGGGCCTGGGCGCTGTGGAACCTGCATGCCTCCGGCAGGCCACTGCCCGCGACGTTCTACGCCAAGGTGGGGACCTCGAACCGCCTGCCCCTGCTGGCCACGCAATGGGCCGGCTTCTTCCGACTCGTGCCGGAACTGTCCTGGCCCGGGCCCGTGCTCGCGGTGCTCGTGCTCGTGGCGATCGTCATCCTGGTGCGGCGCCGGGCGCCCAGGCCGGGTCCCGAGCGGTTGGGGGCCGGACTCGTCGCCGTGGCCCTGGTGTTCTGCTCCGTCTCGCAGGCGCTCCTGCGCCAGCCCGCGGTCCAGATCTTCTACACCCAGCGCTACCTGCTGCCCGCCATCCCCTTTCTCCTGGCCGCCCCGCCCCTTCTGCTGGGACGGTGGCTGGAGGCGCGCCTGGCGGCGAAAGGCACCCGGCTGGCCACCGCCGTGGCGGTACTCCTTCCGCTCGCGCTGGCCACGGGGCTCCCCGCCCGCCTGAGCCGGCTCGAGAACGACGCGCACAACATCGATGATCTCCAGGTCCAGGAGGGACTCTTCCTGTCGAAGGCCTCGCCCGAGGACGTGGTGTGGGTGCTGGACGCGGGCGCGTCGCGTTTCCTCGGCCGGGCGTTCGTGGTGGACCTCGTCGGGCTCAACACCCACCAGATGCTGGGAGACGAGGTCCAGGCCTACCTCGACGCGCATCGGCCTCGCTTCATGGAATGGGCACAGGGATGGGGTTCCGTTCAACCCGATGACCTGCGCACCGGGATGCGCGCCGTCCACCGCTTCCAGGTGACCACCGACTACACCGTCACCCGGGAGCAGGCGCTGGCGAAGCGTCTGCTGCTGGAGTGCGCCCCCTCCACGGGAGGCGTGTACGAACGCGCGCCGCTCCGCTGGCGTTACACCTGCGCCGCCGAGCCGCGGTGACTCCACCCGAGCACTGACTCCTGCGCCGCGCACCGGGGGGCGCACCTCATTCGCTCAAGAGGTTCGGACCCTCGACGATCTCGACATTGCGGAAGTTCTGACAGGGCTCCTTGAAGCCGAGCAGATACGGCAGTGAACGCAGCTCCAGCGCCACCTTGTTCCATAGCTTTCGCGGCAGACTTGGCGCGACGGACTCCGGTGAAGCCGCGACCAGCTCGTTCAGGTCGACGTAGTGCGTGGCCGTACGGCCCAGCCCCTCGAAGTCGTGCTCGATGCCACGGCTGAGACGGCGCAGCTCCGGGTCGAGCTTCTCGTGCACCGCCTGGGTCATCAGGACATACTCGGACACGGGCACGTCGTTCTTCAGCATCCGGTGCACGAGGATGACATCCACCCCCGCCAGCTCGGTGAGGTGCTTCACCTTCTGGAAAGCGACCTCCCCCGCGTGGACCACGAACTTGAGCGTCAGCCCCGTGACCTGCAGGCACCCATCGCACTTGCACATCCGGTCGAGCGCGAGCCGCTGGCGCCTGGCGAGGAATGCCCGGCGAATCCCCGAGATCTGCCGGTGGAAGACCGTGACGTCTTCGCCCACGACGTAGAAGAACGCGGCATCCCCTTCGATCTTCGCGAGCTTGAACCCCGTGGCGGCGTCGATCACCACCTCGAGCAGCTGGGCGATCGTGTCCTGTGCATGCGCGAGGCTGAAGCGGTGTTGCTTCATGAAGCGGGTGTAGCCGCCGATGTCCGCGATGAGCAGCAGCGCCTTCTCGATCGCCATACGGCGACGAGCCTAGCCGCGGCCGTTCCAGTCCAGCAAGCCCCGAGGCACGCGAACCACATAAAGTGTGGGCGCACAACCCGATGGGAGGAGGTTCACCATGGCCAGGGCGATGTGGAACGGACAGGTGCTCGCCGAGAGTGACACGTACGAGGAGGTGGAGGGGAATGTGTATTTCCCCAGGGAGGCGGTGAAGCGAGCGGCGCTCCAGGACAGCGGCACACACACCACCTGCCCGTGGAAGGGAGTGGCGAGCTACTACGACGTGGTGGTGGATGGACAGGTGAACAAGGACGCGGCCTGGTACTACCCGGAGCCGAAGGACGCGGCCCGCGGCATCCGGGATCATGTGGCCTTCTGGAAGGGCGTCCAGGTGGAGCGCTAGGTCAGGCCCGTGAGCCGCGCCGAGTGCTCCCAGAGCTGTCGCGCCAGGGCGTCATCGGAAGAGGAGCTCGAGGGACGGCGCTGCTTGCAGTCCTCGAAGTAGCCACCGCTCACTCGAGCCACTTCAGGAGCGGAGGCCAGATGGATGAGGGTCCGCGCCCCTTGCTCTGGGGTGAGATGGAAGGGCGCCACCGCACGTACCAGCCAGCCGAAGAATCCCGCGTTGTTCCGTCCGAATCCGGAGGCCACCGCCCCCGGATGCAGGAAGTTGGCCGTGGCCCGGGTTTCCTTCAGCCGGCGGGCCAGCTCATGGGTGAACAGGGCGTTGCAAAGCTTGGAGCGGCAGTACGCCTTGAGCCCGCCGTAACGCCTCTCGTTCTGAAGATCCTGGAGATCCAACCGCGCCAGCCGGTGCAGCGACGAGGAGACGTTGACGATGCGTCCCTGCGGACTGGCCACCACCAGTTCCAGGAGCAATCCGGTCAGCAGGAAAGCGGAGAGATGGTTCGTGGCAAGGGTCATCTCGTTCCCCTCCGCGGACAATCGCCGCTCCATGTAGATGCCGCCCACGTTGTTGACGAGCACATCCAGCCGTGAGTAGCGCTCGCGGAACTCCTGAGCCACGCGACGCACCTCCCGCATGGAGGAGAGGTCCGCCAGCAGCAGGGAGACCTCTCCCCCGTTGCCGCGAGCTTGAACGTCTTGGACCGCCGCCTCTCCCCGCGCGCGGTCCCGGCACAACAGCACCACGGTGGCCCCCTGCCGAGCCAGCCCCACCGCGGTCTCCTTGCCGATTCCCTGGCTGGCGCCAGTCACCAGACACATCCGTCCCCGCATGGGAAACCCAGGCTCCGCCGCAGGGGAGCCTTGTACGCGCGCGTGGTCACTCATTGGGAATCAGCTGGACGAAAACACCATCCTTGGTTCCCAAGGTGGTGAGCAGGGTCGGGGTCACCTGACGTCCAGGAACGCCCTTGAAACGGAACTTCTGGACGATACGCGCCAGCGCGAGCTGCGACTCCATCATCGAGAAGTGCTCTCCGATGCACTTGCGAGGACCACTCCCGAAGGGAACCCAGGCGAAGCGATGACGATTGGCCGAGCGCTCGGGCGTGAAGCGCTCGGGATCGAACTCCATCGGCGACTCCCAGATCTCCGGGTGGTGGTGGATGGTGAACATGATGGGGGCCACCACCGTGCCCGCGGGGATGTGGTGGCCATCGATCTCGTCATCCTCCAAGGCCTTGCGGGGGATCCACCACACGGGCGGACGCGCGCGCATGGACTCCTGGATGACCATGCGCATGTATGGCAGCGCCGCCAGGTCCGAGAAGGTGGGACGCCGCCCGCCCAAGGCCTCGACCTCCGCGCGCATCCGCTGCTCGACTTGAGGGTAGAGCGTGAGGAAGTAGATGGACCACGTGAGCGCATAGGCCGTCGTCTGGTGACCCCCCAGGAAAAGGGTCATCGTCTCGTCGCGCAGTTCCTTGGCCGTCAACGGCTCGGCGACCTGGCTGGTGCGCGCACGGATGAAGGACGCCAGCAACCCGTCGTTATCCGCGGTTTCGTCACTGGCGCCACTGCGCTGGATGAGGCGCAGGAGTCCCTCATCCACATCCTTGAGCGCCTGCTGATAGCGGCGGCGCCCGGGCAGGGGCACCCAGGAGGGGATGCTCTTGGTGAGCATGTTTCCCACCATGGAATCGATGACATGGGTGACATGCGAGCCCAGCACCTGCGCCTCTTGCGCGCTCATCCCCCTGCCGAAGATGACCCGGGCGCTGATCATCATCGTCAGTTTGGAGAAAGCCCGGTCGACATCGAAGGGAAGTGCCCGTTCGGCGGGCTCCCGCCAGTGCTCCAACCCCGCGTCAATGGCCTCCAGCATGAGATCGCTCAGGGCAACCAATCGCTGCTGGGTGAAGAGCGGTTGCATCAGCCGGCGCTGACGCAACCAATAATCACCTTCACTCATCAGCAATCCGTTGCCCAGGTAGGGCCGAAGGACCTCCCAGAGCGGTCCGCCCTTGGCGTACACGGTATTGCGGCGGCTGAGGACATGCTCGGCATGGCGGGGGTGGTTGGCCACCAACAACTGCATCGGTCCCACCTTGGCGTAGAAGAGATCGCCATGGCGCTCCCGCGCTTGATGCAAATAGGCCAGCGGTTGGCTGGCCAGATACGGGAGCACCCCCAACAACGGCACGCCATTGGCCTTGGGCGGCGACGCGCTCATCGGGGGAGAAGCAGGTGGCGGGTCCGTCATCCGATCGAACATCGAATCTCCTTCAGACAGGCGTCTTTCAGAAAGCGACAGGCAGCGAGTCGAGGCCGCGCAACATGAGCCCCTCCTTCCAGTTCGCTGTCTCGCTCAGCAACCTCAGGTTGGGCAGCCGGCGCAGCAGCGTCTCCAGCGCGACCCGCATCTCCAGCCGCGCCAGCGGCGCTCCCAGACAGTTGTGCGCGCCCATGCCAAAGGCCATGTGCCGGTTGGCCTGACGGGTGATGTCCAATCGGTCCGGGTCCGGGAAGACCTCCGGATCGCGGTTGGCCGAGCCAAACACCGTGATGACCTTCTGGCCCTTGCGAATCGTCTTGCCCCCCAACTCGAAGTCCTCGCTGGCATGGCCATTGCTGACGCTCTGCACGGGGCTCTCGTAGCGCAGAAGGTCCTCCACGGCGGACTCCATCAACTCCGGGTGGGCGCGCAGCAACTGCAATTGCTCGGGATTGCGCAGCAGCGTCAGGACGCTGTTGCCGAGGATGTTGACGGTGGTCTCGTGCCCGGCGAAGAGCATCAGCATGCAGGTGCCGATCACCTCGTCGTCGGTCAGTTGCTCGTCGTTCCTGGCCATGACCAGGGTGCTGAGGACGTCATCGCCAGGAGCCTTGCGGCGCTCGGCGATGGCCTTCTTCAGGTAGGCGTCGAACTCGAGCACGGCGTCGCTCGCGCGCTGGTAGAGGTCCAGCGTGGGCCGCCGGTTCTCGATCGCCGTGAAGGTGAGGGACCACGACTTGAACAGCGCGGCATCCTCGCGAGGCATCCCCAACATCTCGGTGATGGTGAGCAGCGCCATCGGATAGGCGAACTGCCCCACCACATCCATGCGGCCGGCGGCCAGGACCCGGTCGATGAGGTAGTTGGACAGCCCCTCCAGCTTGGGGCGCAGCCGCTCCACCGTGCGCGAGGTGAAGTGCTTGGTGGTCAGCGAGCGCAGCCGGGTGTGATGGGGGGCATCCATCTCCACCATCCAGTGGCGGAGCTTGTCGGAGTAGGGCTTCATGGCCGGCGGGATCTCCTGCTCGGCGAGCCGGTCATGCCGATACTTCCGACTGAGACAGGGATGGGCGCGGATGGCCAGTGCGTCCTCGTAGCGGAACACGTACCACACGCCAGCATCCCCCCGCTCGGCCGCCAGGGTCCAGTGGACGGGGTCCAGGGACCGGTAGCGCTGATACCAGGGGTAGGGATTGGACCAGACCTCCCGCGGCTGCGGGTTGAAATGTTCCACCGGGACTTGGCTCACCTGCTCGGACATGTCTGTCTTTCTCCGTGAACCCGGCTCAACTCCGACGCCGGTGCAATCCGATGGGAATCCCCGCCTTGGGCCTGAGCGTGCCCAACATCGCCTTCTCCACCGGAGGCCCCGCCATCCGACTGACGTCATAGCGGCGCACGAACATGGCCAGCACCAATTGGGCCTCCATCATGGCGAACTCCACCCCCACGCACTTGCGCGGCCCGATGCCGAAGGGGCCCCAGGCGCACCGGTGCCGGGTTTCCCCCTCCTCGCTGGCGAAGCGCAGGGGATCGAAACGCTCGGGGTCCTTCCAGACGTCGGGGTGGTGGTGGACGACATACGTCAACGGCGCGATCACCGAGCCCTTGGGGATGGCATACCCGTCGATCTCGTCATCCTCCATGGCCAGGCGAGGGTTCCACCAGATGGGAGGACAGATCCGCAGTGATTCCTGGATCACCATGCGGGTGTACTTGAGCTCGCCCATGTCTCCGAAGGTGGGCTCGCGATCCCCAAGCACCTGCTCCACCTCCTCGCGGAGCCGCCGCCAGACCGCGGCGTCCTCGAGGATGTAGTGCACCGCCCAGGCGAGCGCCACCGAGGTCGTCTCGTAGCCCGCGAGGAACAGGGTGAGCGTCTCGTCGCGCAGCTGCCGCGCCTGCATGGGCAGCCCCGTCTCTTCATCCAGCGCCTCCAGCAGCATGGACAGAAGATCGTCACTGCCTCCTGGCTCACCCCGGCGCTGCTCGATCACGGAGAAGAGGAGGCGGTCGATCCGCTCCAACGCCTGCTGGTAGCGGCGCTCTCCCGGCCGAGGCACCCACGACGGCAGGGACTGGGTGAGCATGGACGGAACCATGTATTTGATGACGTACAGCATCTCCGGGCGCAGCGTCTCCACGCTCTCATGGCTCACCGCCGTGCCGAAGACGGACTTCGCCAGCAGCTTCATGGTGAGCTCGGCGAACATGGGGACCGCGTCGAGGGATTGACCGGCTCGGGTCTGCTCGTCCCACCGCTCGAACTGATCCTCGATGGCCGCCACCATCAACGACGTGATTCGCGCCAACCGCTGGCGGTGGAACTGGGGATGAACCATCCGCCGCTGGCGCTTCCACACCTCGCCCTGGCTGACCGCCAGCCCATTGCCCAGCAGCGTGCGCATGGCATCCCAGAGCGCGCCCTGCTTGAGGTAGTTCTTGCTCTTGGTCAGGAAGACGTGCTCGTGCTGGCGCGGGTGGTTGAGCACCACCATGCGCTGGACGCCAAGATCCAAGGTGTAGATGTCACCGTAGCGCTCTCGGGCCCGCATCAAGAAGCGGATGGGGTTGGCGAGCACCTGCGGCGTCGAGCCGACGAGGGGCAAGCCACTGGCCAGGGGAGGAAGCCTTGCGCGGGGCGCCGAGGCGCCATGGGAGGGGGAGGAGGAGTCCATAGCGACCTGTCCGGGCTCGGCTCAACGGGCCCTGGGAATGCTCTTGAGGCTCGACTGCTTGAAGACATGGGAGGGAGCGGCCGCGCCCGGGGGGATGAGCGCCGTCTCCCAACGGAAGTAGCCCGGCATGTTGGGAATCACCCCCGTGGTGACCAAGCCGAAGTCGAGCCGCACCTCCGTGCCCGCCTCGACATGGACCGGCTGCTCGAGCGGGAGGAAGACCTGCTTCCAGATCGTGGCGGGGTCGCTGGGCGAGGAGTTCAGCCGCACCCCGCCACCCAGTTCCACCTCGAACCATCCGCAGAAACCATGCAGTTGGCCGGAGCGCTCCACCCGAAAGCCCACCTGCTTCTCCACCTTGCTCACGTCGTCATCCAGCAGCCGCAGGCTCGCGATCCGCTGCTGGGGCGCCAGGAAGCTCTCGGGGTCGAACCACGCCACGTACACATTGTTGCTGGCGATCTCCTGGTAGATCGACATGTCGAAGCCGTACGGACGCCCGCGGTTCCAGCTGTTCACGTAGTCCGAGTGGAGCGAGGACTCCACGGGAGCGATGAACAACTCCACCCGCTCGGGCAGTATCCGGCCTCCCTCGCGCAACGAGCGCCGGGCCAGTTCCACCACCGACATCATCATGTCCCCGGGTCCCATCAAGCCCAGGCACTCGGAGACGATCAGATCCACGGGCTCTGGCAGGGTGACCCGGCTGGACTCCTTGTGGATGAACACCACGGTGTCACCCATGCCATTGGCCTCGACCACCCTTTTGGTCGCGCGGATGATCTCGTTGGCCTCGATGGCGTAGACGCGGCGGGCTCCCGCCCGGCAGCAGGCCATCGCCAGGATGCCACTGCCCGTGCCCAGGTCGACGACCACGTCTCCCGGCTTCACCACCGCCTCGATGGCGCGAATGAACGTCTCCGTCCGCACCGTGTCGTCCAGGAGGTGCCGGTGAAAGGCCATCAACGATTGTTGCCCGGTCATCGCCACCGGGACGTACTGGATGGACGGTTCGGCCCGTGACGGATTTGCGAGCGATGTACCTTGTGCCGCGACCCTCATGATGACCCCATGCTCCTTCCCTGCCGCGTGGAACCCGCCCCGGTGGTGGAGCAGGGTTGAACAACACCTCAGCTCCTCAGCGCCAGGGTCGCCCAGGCCGAGGTGATCTGCCCCTTATCGTGGCAGTGGTAGAGGAGCCGGCGCCCATCCTCCGCCTCCATCCAGTAGTAGAGCACCGGCTCTCCGGACCACGCGCCGTGAGCCCCCTTCCGGGATTGAATCCACTGGAGGGCCCGCTCCCGAGCCGGGGTCTGTAGACCCAGCGCGCGCAGGCTCAGCACCGCCACCGAGGTGTCGATCACCGAGCCAGACCAGCTTCCCTCCGCTCGCTGGAGGCCCAGGATGTAGTCGCGAGCTCGCGACAGGTGGGCCGCGGCGGCCGTCCCGCCCGCCAGGCTCAGCAAGCGTACCGCATAGTAGGTAGTGACGAGCGTGGAGGGGAACCACTGGCCCTGCCAGAACCCCTTGGGTGACTGGGTCTGGCAGAGATAGCGCACACAGCCTTCCACCTGCGAGGCGAAGCGCTCCGGCGCGATGCGATGAAGGAGATAGCCCACCTGCGCCGTCGCATCCAGGGAGGGATCCTGCCAATAGGGGGCCCGCCCCTGGGCACAGGACTCGATCTGGCGGCGGATGGGAGAGAGGCTGCGAAACGCTCCCAATGAATCATCATGGAAGAGCTCCACCATCCTCTGAGCGCTCGGCAGCAGCGTCTCGAGTGGCACGCCCGTATCCAGCAGGCCCTCCATCACCAGGGCGCTGTCCTCTGGCGTCACCCCGAACCGGGGCTGGTACTCCCACAAACCCTCCCGCGCGCTGTTGAGGAGGTAGCGCCGCAGCTCCTCGTTCGGCGAGGCCTGGAGCAGCAAGCCGTAATGCGCGATCGAGCCCTCCTGGGTCTGCCAGCGGAAGACGGGCCGGTCATTCATCAACTCGTAGATGGAAACATCCGTGAGGAAGCGCGAGGAGTAGGTGGCCGCGAGCCGCTCGTCCTCCAGGAAGCGCCGGATCTCGCTGGCCTGCTTGAAGCCAGAGGAAGCGGCGGACACCATGCCGTAGGGCATGGGATTGGCGCTGTCCATGTGGACATAGTCGCCGGCGAGGAAGACGCGATGCGAGGGCCGGGTAACGCGCTCGTCCCACTGGCCGTAGCTGTCCGGGGAGATGATGGCCCCTACCCTCGGCCAGCGTTGGACCTGGGAGAAGCTGACGTGCCCCGGCCCCACATCGCCGATGCGCAACTGGGCCAGGGTCTCCACGGTCCGCCGCACGATCTCCTCATCCGACAACCCCTCGAGCCGAGCCGCCTTGTCATCGGCGTAGTAGGCCAGCAGGACTTGCAGCTCCGGCCGGTCCGTGGGCTGGCGCAGCAGGGTGCTCAGGGGCAGATCCGGGGCGACCAGGTAGGAGAAGCGCTCGAGTACGGCATTGCTGATTCCGAGCGCGACGACGACCCCCTGGGAGTAGCGCAGTGAGCCCAGGAAGGAGCGGCTTGGCTCGTCCACCTGCTCCAGGAGCCCCAAGGCCACCGGCCCGGGAGTGGTGAGCAGCACCGCGCGCGCATGGGCCTTGTGCTGCACTCCCCCCTGCGAGTACTCGACGCAAACCCGGCGCTCCTCCTGCCGCACGCGGCTCACCTGCGCGGACAGGCGCAGCTTGTCGCCCAGGGACTCCTGCAAGTGGCGAACGAGTTCGCCATTGCCCTCCTGGTAATGAAGGGTGAGAAAGCGCGTCAGCGCATCCGCCTGCCTTCGCGGCAGATACTGTTGGATGTCACCGAAGTGGATGTCCTGGAAGAAGGCGCCGAGCAAGCGGCGCAACCGCTCGGGCAGGCGGCCCACATCGCGAGCGGGATCCTCGCTGAAAGCGCGCAACAGCTCTTGCTCCTGGCCGCTCAGTCCGAACCGAGCCAGGCACGCCATGACGCTGTCTCCGAAGTGGACCTTCCCTTCGAAGTAGCAGCCGAGCAGTCCCTCGTCATGCCGCAATCGCGAGGGTTGGAAGCGAATGGGCAGCGCCGCGGCGTCATAGGCGAGCACGGCCCCGAGATCGTAGGCCACGCCTTGCTGGGACCGGGTCATGACCCGTCCCCCGGCGAAGGCCTCCTGCTCCAGCACCAGCGTCGACAGATCCTTGAGCGCGTGGGCGGCCGTCAGTCCCGCCAGCCCCGCTCCAATGACGATGACGTCATGGACGTGATCCGGCGATTCCTTCGGCTTGATCAGCTTCTGCAACCTGTCCCAACCCGAAGCTCCCCGCATGCTCGCTACCTCGGTTGTCTCACGAATGAAGGGCGCTGCTCTTGGACCGAACGAGCTGCGCCTTGGCCAGCCACAGGTGCTTGACCGAAAGGTACAGCTTGGCCCTCGGAGTGCTGCCGGAGGAATGACTGATCTTGACGTGGTGCAGACCCCGGAGCAAGGAGCTCAGCTGAGTGGAGCCCATCAGCTTCGAGGCCTCCAGCAAGGGGCGCGGCCAGTGTTCGCGGTGAGAGCGCTCGTGCATGACCCCCGCGTAGTGGAGGATGGCCTCGCGCTTTCCCGGCAGGCACATGCGGGCCTTCTCCAGGTAATCCAGCAAGGCATGCCAGCGAGGCTCCTGTGCGGGAGGGGGCCTCTCGTGGAAGTGGCACTCCAGCCCCACCTGGGGACCCACGCGGTCTCCCACCAGATCCAGATCCAGATCGATACAATCCACCAGGCGGGAGAGCTCACCCACCCGGGACTCCAACTCCTCGAAATCGCCCGGCCACCCCACCTCGCGCAGATAGGGCACGACCCGCCGCGGTGCCAACCCCTTGATGCAGATGCGCATGAAGGGAGGGGTGCGCGACAGCATGGTGCCCGCCTGGAAGACAAAGGCGCCCGCCGGCAGGTGCGCCAAGCAGGTCTGGAGGAGCTGGGCCAACGACTCGGGCAGCTCCCGCTCCGAGAGCAGACGCAGTGCCTGGTTGCCGAGCCAATCCGCTTCCTGGTCCGCGGAGGCAGGAGGAGTGGGCGGACGCGGCCCGACGAAGATGCTGGGCACGGGCAGGCTCGTCGCCGCCGCCTTCATGTCGAACTCCAGCCAGACGTTGAGCACCCGCGAGAACAGGCTCGAACCCTCATCGCCCCAGGCCCGGCTGAAATCCCGAACCTGGCGCCACACGGGGTGCGCCTCGAACTCCTCTCCCCAGGTGCCACAGTCGGCCAGCAGCTTCCGCTCCTGTCCGTGAATGCTCACGCAGATGAGCAGGTCCGAGAGCGCGTGCTCATCGTCGAGCCGACATTCGAAGCCGAAGAAGCGCGTCAGGGAGCCAGGAATCCAGTCCGCCACCTGCCGCATCGCGACCAGGCTCTCCGGCGAAACCAGTTCCTTCGCGAGCACGGGCTCCAGCACGTTCAAGTAATCACTCACGCGGAGACCTGACATGCCCGTTCCTTTCCGCTCAGGACGCTCATGCTCGCGCCAACCGCGCACTCCGGCGACGTCGCCGGATGGGGCAGACCGCTAGGGCTTCTGCGGCAGGATCAAGTGGATGGTATGGGGGGTCTGCTCGTGTACGAAGATCTCGATCTCCTCGGGCAGCTTGACTCCCAGTTCCTTCTCCACGACCGCTCGCGGATCGCGCAACAGGGCATTCTTGAAGGACTCGTCATCCCATGCTTTGCGGATCAGGGCTTGCACATCCATCGATCTACCTGTCGGGCCTTCGGGTGACATCAACAAGCATGTCCCAGCCATGCGACGAGTCGCACGGAGCTGGGACACACATGTTCACAACGAGCACACCCAGACTACCAGCGCGCCGCCTCGAAGAGGTTCTCCGTCTCGCGGGCCGTCTCCTCGGTGCTCTCGTTGGAGATCTCGGTCTCAGCGGCCTCGGTGATCTTGTTCACGGCGTTCTCCCACGACTGGACGAAATCATTGGCAGACATTTCGTTACCCCTTGGCAGATGCTGGTGAGCGTGCGTTGCAGCGCACGTGAAGAGTCATCTCACGCGGAGTGCATCCGAGTCAACAGAGCTATAACGAAAAGTTGGTTTGATGGGTCTTTCCGGCCTCACCGCTTTACGGTGTCGAAGCCCCCCTGTTGCCATCCATTTCGGCACATCCTTGTCGGGGGGCATCCCACCCATGACGGCATGCGACGTCGCGGCGCTCAGCTGTCCACCGCGGCGGCGTTGAAACGGATCGTGTAGTAGGCCAGCAGCTCGTCACCCGGCGGCAGCACACGCATGTCCTGCCGATGCAGGCCGAGCTTCTCCAGCAACCGGATCGATGCCGCGTTACCGGGCACGACGATCGCGCACACCTGAGGCAGGTGCAGCGTGTCACGGGCATGGGCCACCGCGGCCCGCACCGCCTCGTAGGCATAACCCTGGCCGGTATGACGCGCGAGCAGCGCGTAGCCGATGTCGGGCATCGGCAACGTGTCTCGCCGCAGCAACCCGGCGATCCCCAGCCAGGCCGCGTCCTCGCGCCGCTCGATCGCGTACAGGCCGAAGCCGTGTCGCGCATAGCTCGCAACCACTCTGTCCGTGAGGTAGCGAGTGGCTTGCTCCAACGTGCGCACGCCGCGGTCGCCAATGTTCGCATGGTACGCCGGCTCGTTGAGCAGTTCCAGCATGCAGGCCGCATCACGCTCGGCATCGAGTTCGCGCAGGCGCAAACGTTCGGTTTCGACGACCACGGCCAAGCGCGGCTCCCTCGCGGCGGTAACCGCACCAGCGTGGATCGACCGCGCCACGCTGGCAAGCCTCAATCGCACAGCTCAGCAGCCGCCGGAAAGCTCGCAGATGTCCGACGGATCCGTCGAGACCTTCAGGTCGTCATACCAGACATAGGAGTTGTGCGTCGGAGCGAACTCGACCGTCGCGCCGCCGAAGAACGACGAGAAATAGGCCTTGTCGACCACATCCGCGTTGCGCACGAAGCGCAGTCCAGACACCTTGGCGGCCGAGGTGCCGTTGTACCAGACCTCGATCTCACCGTCGGGGTTCGCATTCCCGTTGGTCACGGAATTGACCTTGAGCCGCTGGGCGAGGTGCACCCAGGTGCCGCGAGGATAGTAGATGTCGGCGCCTGCTTTGTTCTTCAGCACCTTGTAGTCGCCGTACTGGCCCGCATGCCCCATGTGATAGTAGTAGATCGCCGCCTGGCCTCCCGAGCGCCAGATCATGCGAGAGCTGAACCCGTTGTAGCCAGTGCAAACCTGTCCGCCCGAGCACGCACCGCCTCCCGCCAGACCGAGTCCGAGCTTGCCGGCGAATTGCGTCGTGCCCCAACTGAAGTCGCTGCTGAAACGCACCCAGTAGGACAGGTAGTACTCCCGTCCGGGGATCAGCGTGAATGGCGCCTGGGCGCCGGAGTCCTCGGGGCCGATCTTTCCAGCCGGGTAGGTGATACGCAACGACTTGGAACCCGAGTGACGGAAATTCACTCCGTCGATCCAGGTTCGATTGCTCATCCCCGCCTCCCAGGGTGCGCTCCAGCCGTCCGTGGCCCAATCGTTGAGCGTGTAGGTGCTCAGGCTGGCTGGACGCTCGAAGGTGTTCTCCTTGTACGTCGAGGCGAATAGGGGCTGGACATCCGCGGTCGCGACGCCAGTCACGGCATACGCGGCCACGGGGGCCACCAGGGCGAGGAGGAGAGAGGTACTCAGCGGAGTTCGCACATTCATGGACTGTCCTCATTCGGGAAGGTTTCGAGACCATAGAGACAAAGACCCAGTCGTTCGGGTTACGCCCCATGTTCGCTCAGCGCGAAGGTACTGGCCCGGTACTTGCGAACAAGCCGCCGTCAACGGAGGAACGGATGGGCATGGGCGCCAGTGTGGTGGGAGCGGGATTCGCGGTCATTTCATTGCTCGCGGTGGGTTGCGATGACAGGGGCAAGACATTCGAACCGTCGGCGGATCAGGAGCCCGGTCCGTCAGTGGGAAACGAAGTTCCCTCGGACATCCCTCCAGTTCCCCCCGTGGATACCAGCACGCCCACGACCCCCACACCCGACGCGGATGCCGGGACGACGCCCGATGCCGGCGAGCCCGATGTCGGCGAGCCGGAGACGGGTCCGTGGCCGGTGGACGCGGTGCTCGACTACACCCGCTCGTTCGGCGTGGGCACCCCCCAGAGCGTCGGGCTCGATGAGGGGCTGAACCTCTGGCTCCTCGACGGCAACCGCATTGGCGTGCTGCGCCCAGGCGATACGGCTCCGGCGTGGACCACGGGCATCGGTCAGGCGCGCCAGGCGTTCGGCCGGGATTCGCTCGCGGTCGGCTCGACGGTCATCTGCGGCGGTGAGGCCGGGCGCGCGTACGTGGGGTATCGCGCCGCCGAGATGCGGCGAGCGGAAGGGATTTCGCAGCGCACGTACATCCCAGGACCGGGCGAGGCGAACTACACCCCCGAGCGCTATGCCGAATACCAGAAGGGAGATCTCGACGCGGTCCGCCTCCAGCCCGATGGGACCATCGCGCTCGAGGAGCACATCTGGCGCACCACCGGCGCATCGAACGCGGGCAAGCAGATTGGAATCCACAACACGAACGACTTCCATTACGAGGAGGATCGCAGCGTCTTGAATTGCGCTCGCGTGACGCGCGGCCCCCATCGCGGCGACCTCTACATCACGACGAATCACGGCGTGACCCGCATTCAAGGGCTCACATACAACAGCCACCGGCACCCAGGCTGGTACCTCATCACCACGAACCCGGACGGGTCGCGTGACGAGTCGCTCCAATGCCCGCCCATGTATGGGCTCGGCATCGCGCCGAATGGAGACGTCCTCGTCGCCAACGAGCAGATGCTCGGAGTGCTCATCCCCAGTGGGAAGCTCGAGGAGTGGGACCGCGAGTACACCTGGACGGGCCCCACCCCCTGGAGGTTCAAGAGCTTCAACGAAGCACTCAACGATCAGGCCACCGATGATTTCTGGCGCGCCTTCGAGCAAACCACCTCGGAGCGCTACTACCTGGGCAGCGCGGAATACGGCGTCTGGGCGATGACGCCGAAGTCCCGCTCCGCGGGGAACTGGTCGAAGCTCGCCGGACTGCCGACGGGGCGGATCCTCGCGCTCAAGGCAACGGACGATGGCGCGCTCTACATCGGTACGAATGGCGCGGGTCTCTGGCGGCTCGAGCCGGACGGCGTGACGCTCGCCCAGGTGCGGGAGGTGTCCGGTCAACGCGTCCTGCAACTCGTCTATGAGCCCACCGTGACACCGAGCATGCTGCTCGTGCTCACCGACCAGGGGCTGACCGTCCTCCGGGGTCCGTAGGTGATGAAGGAAGAGCCGGGGCCGCCACCGGAAGGGTGAAGCGGAAGGTGCTGCCCTGGTCGCCCTGGCTCTCCGCCCAGATGCGGCCACCGTGACGCTCGATGATGTGCCGGCAGATGTAGAGCCCGAGTCCCAGCCCTCCAAAACCCGAAACGGGCGCGTTGCGGGCCCGGAAGAAGCGCTCGAAGAGGTGTGCCTGCTGGTCCACCGGAATGCCGATTCCGGTGTCCGAGACGGAGACAAGGGCCTCCGTCCCCTTCCGGGAGAGCGTGACGCGGATCGGTCCTTTCATGGGGCTGTACTTGAGAGCGTTCTCCAGCAGGTTCGTCAGGACCTGTCGGAGCCGTCCCCTGTCTCCCAGGACGACGAGTTCCTCCGCGCACTCCTCGTACTCCAGCGGGTGATGCGGACAGATGAGGCGGAAGTCCGCCAGGACATCGCGGACGAGCGCCAGGAGCGACAGGGACTCGCGCTCCAGTTCCAACCGCCCCGCCTCGATTCGCGAGGAGTCCAGCATGTCGGAGATCAGCCCCGTGAGCCGTTGCACCTGGGTGAGTGCCTTCTCCGCGGAATGGGGCGGAATGGGCTGACCGGAGGCGCTCCGCTGTTTGAGCATCTGCAGGTGGAGCTTGAGGGGCGTGAGGGGGGTTCTCAGCTCGTGCGAGGCGACGGAGAGAAAGTCGTCCCGGATCCGGATGGCCTCGTGGGCCTCGCGCAGCAATCGCTCCCGCTCTTGCTGGGCGCGGCGCTCCGCGGTCAATTCGACGACCACGGCACCAACGCCCACGATCCTGCCACTCGGCATCCGGACGGGGTAATAGCTGACGCGCCAGTAGCGCAACTGGCCCGGGGTGGCCGGCACCTCGAGCGCCGTGTCGTATCCGATGATGGGCTCGCCGGTCTCCAGAACCTGGCGAATGAGAGGCTCCATGGTGTCCGCCACCCGCGGTATCTGCTCGCGGAACATCCGGCCTATCTCCTCCCGCCGGGTCTTGCCATGAAGCGCGGCCAGTGCGTCGTTGATCCGGATGATACGCAGGTCGCGGTCGAGGAAGCCCATACCAATGGGCGAGTTGTTCAGGAAGGTGTCGAGCACGGCGAACGATTCCTCCAGTTGCTCACGTGCGCGCTGCTCGGCCGCGAGCAACCGCTCCTGCGCCGCCTTGGCCAGGCGCTCCGCCGTCACGTCGCGATAGCTCCAGATACGGCCAATGATGGCGTTTCCCATCCGTTGGGGCCGCGTGGAGCGCTCGAGCGTGCGCCCGTCGCGGAGTTCGACGGTGTCGACATCCTCCAGGTCGGGCGTCGCATACACCTCACGGATCCGCGCGGCGAATCGCTCCGGGTCCTTGACCAGGGGAGCCGCGGCCACGAGGGACTTCTCGGCGCTCAGTCCCCCCAGCAGAACGTCATCGGGGAGCTTCCAGAGCTGCTGGAAGCGCTTGTTGCACGTGGTGATCCGCCGGTTCACGTCCACCACGAGGACACCATCGACGATCGACTCGAACGTGGCGCGCAGCAGCGAGGCCGTCTGCTCCAGTTTCTCCCGGGCCCGGCGCTGCTCGGTGACATCCACCATGATGCCGCGCAGCATCAAGGGCCGCCCCTCCTCGACGAGCACCGTGACGATGGTCCGCAGCCACACGACGCGCCCATCCGAGGCCAGCATGCGGTACTCGAACTCGTAGGGCCTGTGCTCCCGGGTGGCCTTCATGAAGTACGCATGGGCCCAATCGCGGTCCTCGGGATGGATGTGGTTCTTCCAGAAGTCCGGTTCCTGTCGCCACTGGAGGGGCGGATAGCCGAGCAGGCGCTCCGACTGTTCATTGACGAAGGTGAAGCGAAAGCTCACATCGGCTTCCCAGACGATGCCATCGATGGTGTTGATGAGATCTTCGTATTGTTTCTGGGTTTGGGAGAGCGCCCGCTCCAGTGCCTCGTGGTGGGCCGACTCCACGCTCACGGGCTCGCTCGCGCGCACGCAGGCACATGCACCCAGACAACAGCCGTCGTTCGCGAAGACGGGAAGCACCAGGGCCCTCGTCCGCTGATCCCGCTCGCCGCCCTCGCAAACCGTCTCCGAGCCAGCGAGCGCCGTGCGCAGGGCCTTGACGAGCCAGGGAAGGCGGCGAAGCACCTCCTCCAGGGCCCGTCCCTCCGGCGGCACCTCGCTCCCCCACCCCGAGGCATCCGCCAACGCGCCATCCATCCGGCCAATCCGCCCCTGAGCGTCGACCATCAGCGTGGCATGAATGCTCTCGCCTACCTGGATGAGCAATCCGGGAAGGGAGCACTCGGAGGCATCCGACCTCATTTCACGTCCATGCCCGCCGGCTGTCGTCATGGGCTCCTCTGCTCCCCCCGCGACGAAGCACCTCTCCGTCACGTCACCTCTGCAACACGTCAAGGACGGCACAAAGTCGGCGCCTCACCGACCTGTCCCGTCCAGCGGCGTGGGGGCGGAGTGTCCGGGAGCGGCTCAGGACGGCATCGGACTTCGCGGACGAGCGAGACCCGGCTCGGCGTGGTGCGCCTCCTCCAGCCGCCGCCGGTGCGCGGACAGCAGATCGCTCCGCGTGAGGATGCCCACCACCGTCCACGGCGCCTCCCGCTTCACCACCGGCAGCCGCCCCACGCCCTCGCGCACCATGTGGTCCGCCGCCTCGCGCAGGGTGCTGTCCGCGAAGACGACCGCCGGAGGCATGCGGACAAGCTCCCGGACGCGCCGTCCCTCCACCGGCTCGGCCTCCAGCACTTCGCGCCGGGTGATGACCCCCACCAGCCGCCCCGCGCCATCCACCACCGGGAAGCCCTGGTGCCGCGTGCCCTCGCCTCCACGAGCGAGCCATTCCCGAGCCATGGCCACGGTGTCATCCGCCGCGAGCGTCACCACCGGCCGCAGCCCCTGCGCGCTCACCAACGTGTTGGCCAACACGTCCGCCGAGTACTCGAAGGGCACCCTCGCCCCACGCCGCACCAGCTTCTCCGTCATGATGGAGTGACGCATGAGCAGCGAGGACACGAGGTAGGCCGCCGCGCAGCCGCCCAACAGGGGCAGCAAGCCCATGGGCTGGCGCGTCGTCTCGAAGGCGAACACCACCGAGGCCAGCAGCGCGCGAGAGGCGCCCGCGAAGATGGCCGCCATGCCCACCAGCGCCGCGATGCGCACGTCCACGCCCAGTCCTGGCACCCACCACACCGCCAGCGCGCCCAGCGCCGAGCCCAGCCCGCCGCCGATGGTGAAGAGGGGCGCCAGCGTACCGCCCGAGGTGCCACTGCCCAGCGCGATGGACCACGAGGTGAACTTCAGCAGGCAGAAGACGAGCGCCGCCGTGCCCACCAGATGGCCGGAGATGATGGCCTCGATGTTGGTGTAGCCCACCCCCAGCGTGCGCGGCTCGAAGTAGCCCACGCCGCCCACGGCGAGGGCTCCGAGCGCCGGCCACCACATCCAATGGATGGGCAGCTTCTCGAAGGCGTCCTCGATGCGGTACACGGCCCGCGTGGCGATGACGGAGGCCACGCCTATCAGCGCGCCCATGCCGATGTAGAAGGCCAGTGCGCCTCCGCCCGGGGCCGCCACGTCCGGCATGTTGAAGGCAGGAGCCCCCCCGATGAAGGCCATGCGCACCGCGGTGGCCGTCGAGGTGGCCAGCGCCACCGGGATGACCGAGCGCGGGCGGAACTCGAAGAGCAACAGCTCGATGGCGAGCAGCACCGCCGACACGGGCGCGCCAAAGGTGGCCGCCATGCCGGCTCCCGCGCCCGCCGCCAATAACACCTTGCGCTCATCCGCCGTCACCCTCAGCACCTGCCCGAAGAACGAGCCCAGCGCACCGCCGGTGGCGATGATGGGACCCTCGGCACCAAAGGGACCGCCCGTGCCAATGGCCACCGCCGCCGACAAGGGCTTGAGGAACGTCACCCGGAGCGGAATCCGGCTGCGGTTGAGCAGCACCTGCTCCATCGCCTCGGGAATGCCGTGGCCGCGGATGGCCTTGGAGCCATAGCGCGCCATCACCCCCACCACGAGCGCGCCGAGGACGGGAATGACGAGCACCCAGAGCCCGCGCGCGTGCTCCGCCGGCGACACCTCGTGGAGGGAGAGCCGACTGTAGAAGGCCAGGTTCGTGATGAGCGCGATGAGCGCGCCGAGCAACCGGGCCACCAGTCCCGCGGCGATGGCGATCAGGATACACAGGCCACTGATGAGCACCACGCGGCCATCCATCGGCCCCTGCGTCAGCGGTGCTCGCGGCTCGTTCTCCAAGGTGGGCCCCAGGGAGGGCGCGACCGGCAGGGTCTCACGGCCGCCGATGCCCTCGGAGACCGAGGTCAGGTCAGGTTTCTTCATGGTGTCGTTTCCCTTGGTGGCGCCGTGGGGGCGCCTCGTCCTCGAAAAAGAGCGGAGCGGCTTCCGCGTCCAGGCCGAGCTCGCGCACCAGCGTGGCGAGTCCCTCGGCGAGCGCGGCGCGCCTCGCGGGCTCCAGCTTCCGCAACCCGGAGATGAGCCGGGCCTGGGCCATGGGTGGAGCGTCCCGAAGCAGTGCGTGGCCCTCGGGCGTCAGGGAGACCTCCACCCGCCGCCCGTCCACCGCCGAGGGCCGCCGGGAGACGAGCCCTCTCTCGATGAGCCGGCGCACCACCACCGAGACCGAGCTCTGGTGCGTGAAGGTGCGCTCGGCCAGTTCGTTGATGGAGCAGGTCCCTGCCTCGGCGAGTTGTTGGAGCACGAAGAGCTGGGCGCCACTGATGCCGACAAGCCCCTCGGAGGCACGGGCGGACACGCGCAGCAGCCGCACGATGCGCCGGATGGCGTCCATCACCGTCCGGACGTCCTCCGTCTCCACGGGAACCCCCTTGGCGCGGGGACGGCGATTTATATGGGAGCCCATGTATCCAGCCCAATACGCCTGGAAGCGACCATTCGCAAGGAATCCCCGGGGTGGGGATGGCTGCTACCCCGGCGAGAGAACAGCACTCCGCCAACGACGCAGCCGTCACCCAGCGGCGCCCTGACAGCCGGTCGAACCGGCCCTCATGACTGGAATGGGCTGGCGGCGGGCGAGCTCGTGGGTGGCCTCATTCTCGCGGGCCAGCGGAGCGTCAGCCACGTCGCCGACAACGAACATCCAATCGCCAGGAGAGGAGCCGCACCCGACCCGATGACGGGTGCGACTCCCGCGGGTCCCCGGCTAGTTGATGCGAATCCGAGAAACCTTGCCGTCCAGGCCATTGTTTCGAGCGAAGGAGACGCTGACGTACTCATCGTCATACGAGCGCTCGAACGTGGACACCGTATACTCCGGGGAGCTTTTCTTCACCCGAATGACACAGAAGTCATCGTTGGTACTGCCATCGGGGCTGTCATACACCGAGATAACGGCCCCCTCTCGGACATTGAGCAGCTTGAGAGAACGGGCCTCATCGTTCGGCGTCACCCTGGAGTTTTGACCCGGAGTGTCCGAGAACCGTTGAACAATGTTCTGACTGCCACCATTGCCCTCATACAGCACGATATCTCCCATGATACCCCTCTTTTTCATCGCACTTCGTTTAGCCCATCATCCCAACCGATGATCGGCGCGGGAAATGTATCCAGCCCGCGCGACGAAGGCAGCCCTATTTCACCGAGAGCATGCATCTATTCGCAGACGAATCTTTCATTCAGATTGGAGCCGGCTCCACGTCTGGGAATTCCCCCGGTTGAAGGCCATGACGGCATTCAACCACCTGAGGCGGAACCCGAGGTAGAAAGAGGCCACCCATGCTCATGGCCCTACCGCCCGCCTATCACCTCGTTCTCCAGCAACTTTCCCAGGAAGACCGCCCCACCGCTCCCCAGCGAATGGGCATCCACGGCATGGTGCTCTTCGGCTCGGGCAAGCACCTCTTCCTCTCGCACATCCCCATGTTCCACCGGCCGCATGACGTGCAACTCCTGCTCTCGGTGACCCTGGAGTTGCCGGAGTCCGGCGCGCCCGGAGACTTTTCCGATGGCACGTATACCGTCCAGCCGGAGCGCTTCGACCTGGACGCGCTCGCGCGGGGGCAGCTCAAGCGGTTCCGGGCCACCGTCTACCGGGGCAACTTCGAGGGCGGCGGCACGCCCCTGCATCGCGACGTCACCGTGAAGGTGGAGGCGGTGGAGCAGGTGCGTTTCCTCTCCGAGCAGGCCCCGGAGACTCCCGAGCCGCGCTACCTGGTGCTGGGCTCGGGCAAGGACGTCTATCTCGTCCACGTCCTGTCACGCGCGCCCGACTTCGATCAGGTGGTGAAGGTGACGCTCGACAAGCCCCTGCGCCGCAAGGACGGAAAGCCGCCCGTGCTGCGCTTCGAGCGGCGCGAGAACCTCGCGGACAAACGGCTCCGGGCTGGAGAGCAGCTCAGCGCCACGGATGAGGACGGCAAGCCGGTGAGGCTCACCCTCCAGCGTGAGCTGTCCTTCCTGGCCGGACCGGACTTCACTCCCTGACGGAAAATCACTTCTTCTTCGTCGAAGCAGGCTTCTTCGTCGGGGTGGGCTTCTTCGTCGAGGTGGGCTTCTTCGCCGGCGCGGGTCTGGCCGACGACTTGCTCTCGGGGACACGCGGGCCCGAGGCGAGGTCGAACTCGTAGGTGCCGCCAATCAGCGCACGAAACTGGTAGATGCTCGAGAGGTCCGGCGTCACCGCGATGCCGGCGACCGCTTCCAGCACCAGCCCCGGGAACACCTCGCGGCGCACGACGGGGATGATCTCCACCTGATTGGCATTGTCCGTCCACACCGGGGTGATGGCGCGCTCGAAGTAGCGGCGGCCAATGACTTCCAGACCCACCAGGGTGGCGTCATTGATGTTGTACGTCCCCGCCACGCCCAACTGCACGGCATCGGGGACGTCGAATTCCGCGAACGCGCCCCGGTCGCGCGTTCCCTGGTGGAGATAGCTCGCGTTGAGCATGAAGCGCAGATCCCGGCTCACCCGCAGCTCGCCGATGAGCGTGCCCTCGTAGTCCCAGGTTCCATCGGACAGGTTCGGGGGAATGACATCCTGATCGCTCGGGCCGGTGGGAAAGGTGACTCGCCCGTAGGCCCCGAGGGCGAAGGGGCCTGCCTCCAGGACCGTCCACTGCAAGCCGAGCGGGATGTCTCCGAAGGCCAGTGTGAAGTCGCTCTCACCGGGCAGACCGAGCCCGAGGACCTCGAAATAGACGTTGGCCTCCAGGTTGTCGAGGATGCCCCACCGGAGGCTCGGCGAGAGCTGCTGATAGGGCAGTGATTTGTCCGAATCGGTCGAGAAGAAGCCCTGGTAGCGCAGCCCGAGCTCCATGTTCCCACTTCGAGTCGTCGACGCGGTGCGCGTCACCATGGCCCGGTAGGGTTTGGCCCATACAGAGGGAGAGAACAGGGACACGGCGGCGGCGAGCGCGAGGATCCTCAACCGAGCATTCATGCCGCGGGACACTATTCGGGGGCGTAGGTGATCACCAGATGGTTCGCGGTGAGCAGCATTCCACGAGGCACGACGTTTCCACCTGGAATGGACAGGGAGAAGGAAAAGGGCGTGCGCAGGACCCGATCGTTCATCTGTCCACGCAGCATGTCCTCGGCGGAGCTGTCGGAGTTGACCCGGAGCTTCGTGCGTGTCGCATGAGCACGCGCCAGCAAGGTGTTGTCCGGGCTCATCGACAGCTCCACCACGAGATCCGCCACCACTCCCGAGGCCACGCCCGATTGAAACTGACGAACCCGGGCCTGGTACATCTTCGGGACGCTGCCCGTGTAGCGGATGTTCTCGCCCCGCAGCGTCGCCCGGCAGGTGAAGGTGTTGTCCGCCCCGAAGCGCACGTCCGACAGACGCTCGAGGATGACCTCGCCCTGGAGCTGTTGATGAAAGTTGCGCGCGGCCATGCGCAAGGGAAACAACTGAGAGGCCATCTGCTCCAGGGACGCGGGCGAGTAATACATGCGGAAGGAGCGCCCCGCCGCGCCTGGCGCGCGCAGCTCCTCGGTATAGGCATTGACGGATTGGACGGCCCGGGTCAGCTCCGCCACCTCGCCCGAGAGCCGTTGATTCTCCCGCTCCGCCTCCCGCAGACGTCCCGCCGGGTTGGCGCAACCTCCGGCGACGAGAGCCCCCAGCGCTAGAAACGCCACCGCTCGCGTCCTCATGGAGTCACCTTGCAGGTCCCCTGGGACGAGCGCCACTCCCCCACCGTCCGGGGCGAGGAGAAGGTGGCGGTCATCCGGTAGGGCTGACCGCGCAGCATGAACTGGGAATGGACGGCACCCGAGCGGGGCAGCCCCTGCACCTGCGCGCGAGCCGGCGCCACGCCAACGCAGCCGAGGTTGTTCAACCCCGCGGCGCTCTCCGCCTGGGCCGTCACCTGGAAGGACTGCCGCAGCTCGGCCTGCTTGCGGCTCAGCTCCGCGCGCAGCTCCTCGTTCCGGGATTCCAGCTCCGCCGCGCGCCGCTCCGTCGCGGAGCCGGAAGCACCTCGCGAGGCGGTCTTCCCGGAAGCACATCCCACCGCGCACAACAGGAACACGGACAAACACCCTCGGGCCATGGTCATGGGCCCTCACGCTAGCACCCGCCAGGCTCTCGCCTACCCGCCCGCGTCCGCTCCCTGTACCTCGTGCGCGTGCGCCTTCTGCTCCCGGTACTCGGAGATGTGCGCGTAGACGTGCTCGGGGAAGCGCAGGTCCTTGTAGACGTTGCCCGCGTCCGGATCCTCCGGGTTGGGGCAGATGGGGAAGGCCTGCTGCGCCTGGAACTCGAGCACCTTCTCGCGCCGGGGCGGGCTGTAGTCCCGTCCCCTCACCTGCTCGATGAGCGCGAGCGCCTGGGCGTCGTCACACGCCGGATCCTGGACGAGCAGCCCCCTCAACTCCTCCTCGTCCAGGAAATGCCGCGCCACCATGGTGAAGACGAGCCGACCGAAGTGGCCGATGTCCTCTCCCGCCTCGAGTGAATCCAGCAGGTGCGCCATCATCCCGTTCCGGCGCAACTCCTGTTGTCCCGCGCTCCCGTGAACCCGTTTGCGTCGTGTGCCCGCCATGGGTGAAGTCCTTTCTGGAACCGGCTGAAACGCCTGTCTCTGAAAGCATGTTCAGCACGCCCCGCCGCGAAGGCACCCGCCCGGGAGCATCCTCATCCGCGGACGCATGGCGAGAGGGCAGGAGAGGAATCCGACCCCTCCATCGTCCGTTCGGCGAGCGAACGAGGTGGGGGAATGGGCATATTGACTCTCCGGACGAAACACCCCGGTGGCCGCATCCGCCCCCGGTTCCACAACCCCCTGTTTCCCAGGAGAAAGAAACGACCATGGAATTCGAACTGCGCAACCGCCGGGCCCTCGTGACGGGCTCCACCGCTGGAATCGGCTTCGCCATCGCACGGGGGCTGGCCGCCGAAGGCGCTCATGTGGTGATCAACGGGCGCAAGAAGGACTCGGTGGAGAAGGCGCTCGCGCGCATCCGCGCGGAGGTGCCCGGCGCCCAGGTGGAGGGCGTGGCCTCGGACGCCACCACGGCCGAGGGCGCCCAGGCCCTCTTCTCGCGCGTGCCCTCGGTGGACATCCTCGTGAACAACCTGGGCATCTTCGAGCCCAAGCCCTTCTTCGAGATTCCCGACGCCGACTGGACGCGCTTCTTCGAGGCCAACGTGCTCAGTGGCGTGCGCTTCGCGCGGCACTACGCCCCCGGCATGCGCGAGCGCGCCTGGGGCCGCATCCTCTTCATCTCCAGCGAGTCCGCGCTCAACATCCCCCAGGAGATGATCCACTACGGAATGACGAAGACGGCGCAGTTGAGCGTGTCGCGGGGACTCGCCATCGAGCTGGCGCAGACGGGGGTGACGGTGAACGCCGTGCTGCCCGGGCCCACGAAGACCGAGGGCGTGCAGGAGTTCCTGGCCAGCCTCGCCAAGAGCAAGGGAGAGACGGTGGAGCAGGCCGAGGCGGACTTCTTCCGGACGGCGCGCCCCGGCTCGCTCCTGCGCCGCTTCGCCACGCCCGACGAGGTGGCGAACCTGGCCATCTACCTGTGCAGCGCGCGGGCCTCGGCCACCACCGGCGCCGCGCTCCGCGTGGACGGCGGTCTCGTCAACAGCATCAGTTGACAGAGGGAGCCCCGGACACGGCTCCGGGGCTCCGGGGATGATATGTCCACTCACGACATGTCCATGCTCCACAACCTGACCCGCTCCCTGAACCAGCTCGCCACCTCCGAGACCCTGCGCCGCGCGTGGAGCCTGCTGCGCCACGCTCCCGGAGGAGGCGTGCTGATGGGCCAGCTCATCGGCGGCCTCGCGCCCTACTCGGGCACCATCCGCCCCGAGGTGCTCGTCCTGGAAGAGGGCTACGTGCGCGTGCGCATGCGCGACCGGCGCGCGGTGCGCAACCACCTGCGCTCGGTGCACGCCATCGCGTTGATGAACCTGGGCGAGGTGGCCACCGGCATGGCGGTGCTGTCCTCCCTGGGCGAGGGCATGCGCGGCATCATCACCCACCTGGAGATGGACTACCTGAAGAAGGCCCGGGGCTCCATCACCGCCGAGTGCCGCGCCCCCATCACCACGGATGGCGAGCGGCGCGAGTACGACGTCCAGGCGGATCTCACCGATGACGCCGGCGAGGTGGTGGCCCGGGCGCGTGCGCGCTGGCTCATCGGCCCCGCCATGCACTGACGCCTGGAGCCCTCGGAGGGACGTGTGGACAGTGGGCGAGGCAGCGAGCGCTCGTTGTGGATCGCGCGGGCGGCACCACCTTAGGCGCACGTCATTTCACCTCAACCAGGAGCCCGTGCATGGCGAACGCGAACGCCGACGTCGAAACGCTCAATTCCTTCCTGCGTGGAGAGCTGTCCGCGGTGGAGACCTACCGGCAGGCCATCGACCACGTCGAGAACGAGCGGATCCGCGACCAGTTGCAGGACTGCATGCAGGACCACGAGCAACGCGTGTCCTCCATCCGCGAGCGCATCACGAAGCTCGGAGGGACGCCTTCCGATAGCTCCGGCCTGTGGGGCACCTTCGCGCAGCTCGTCCAGGCGGGCGCGGACGCTCTCGGGGAGAAGGCCGCCGTGCAGGCCCTCGAGCAGGGCGAGGACCGTGGACTCGCCGACTATCAGCGCGACATCGACAAGCTGCACGGTGACGCCCGCCGCTTCGGCCGCATGGTGCTCCTGCCCGCGCAGAAGCAGACCCACGAGCGCGTGCGGCTGCTCAAGAAGACGTACCACTGAGGCACGGCGCGGTTGACCCACGACCCAAGAAGCAGAGGGGAGGGGGTGCATGGAGCGACCCCTCCTCCTCTCCACGGCAATCACGACCGGCGCCATGGCGGTCCAACTCCACGGTCACCGGGCCTTGCGCCTCCTGAACAAGGGCAGTCCGCAGAGGAAGAACATCGCGTTCACACCACTCGCGCCACAGCCGCAGTTCTTGACGGGCTTATCACCGCCGTCACCACCTGGCTCGACGATGTCGGGCTCTTCCGGAGCCACGTTGATGGTCCAGGTGTGACGCGCGGGAGAGGGATCCCTGCTTCCCAGGGTGTCGATGGCTTGAACGGCGAAGGTGTGAGTCCCGGGGAACAAGTCGGCGAGGCGAACGGGCGAGGTGCACGGCGAGAAGCCCTTGCCGTCAAGCTCACACTCGAAGGACGACCCGGCTTTGCTGGAGCCGAAGGTGAAGAGCGCCGTCGTCTCAAGAGTAGGATTGCTCGGCGTGGAGAGGAGCATCGTCTCGGGGAGCGACAAATCAATGATCCAGAGATGACGGCTAGCTGTCGGATCGACCTTCCCCGCAGCATCGCGGGCACGCACGTCGAATGTATGAGAACCTGCGGAGAGGCCGACGAGCAGCAGGGGTGAACGGCAGGCCTCGAAAAAGCCCCCATCCAGCCGACATTCGAACTGAGCATCCGGCGAAGGGGACGAGAAGGTAAAGGTCGCGTCTGTCTGATTGGATACCGACGGCGGGCCGGAATCAAGACGTGTCTCCGGTGACGCGTCCGCCAAGCCCGTGGTTGACAAGACCATCCCCGCAGAGACCGCATTGGCCGTCACGAACAACACATAATGGCCCTCGGGCAAGTCCGGCAGGGCTGCGGTGACGGAGGTGTCCGAGGAATGATGGCCTGGGAGGGTGCGGAGGTGCCCCTCCGAGAGATCCACGAGGGTCACGTAAGGAAAATCCGTCGGCGACGAACTGACGTTTCCCCCACTCGCTTCGGAAATACCGCGAAAGCGAGTCCCCGAGAGCGTGATGCTCGATCGCTCCGCCAAGCCGAGGCTTGGGTGAATGGACTCAATCATGGGCCGTTGCCCATCACGGCCCTTCTCCGCTTCGTACAACACGCATGACGCGAGTGTGCGGGAGCCATCCCGTCCACCCACCCCAAGAATCCTCCCATCGGGAAGGAGGGTAGCGGTGTGTGAAGCACGCGCCTCGGCTGCGATGGCCGTCTGGTGCCATCGTCCACTCGCCGGGTCATACACCTCCGAGGAGGCAAAAGACGCCGTATCATCCTCGCCTCCGAGGAGGAGGACGCCCCCCGTGGGTAGCACGCTGGCGGTGGAATACGCACGGGCCTGCCCAAGGGGCTCGGTGCGCATCCAGGTGTCCGTCACCGGGTCATACAGTTCGCAGCTGCTGAGTACACGGGTCAGACCCCGGCCGCCGGCCAGAAGCACCCGTCCGTCAGGCAGGACCGTTGCCGTATGCGAAGCTCTCGCATCCCCGAGGGCACGAGTCGCCGTCCACCGATTCACCCGGGGATCGTAGATTTCCGCAGACGACAGGGCATTGGAACCGGAGTCGCTCCCTCCACCCACGAGCACCCGCCCATCTAGCAGGCGCGTGGCGGTATGATTCATCCGAGCCTGTTGAAGCGGGGCCGCGATCGACCAATCGCCAGTCGCGGGCGCATAGAGTTCGGTGGAGGCCAGGGTTTGAGTACCCCGACGACCCCCAGCGACAAGCACCTTCCCGTTGGCGAGCAGGGTCATGACATGCCCACCACGAGCCTCCTTAAGTGTGCCCGTCTTCTCCCACACGCCGAGGATGGGATCATACAATTCGGCGGAGGTAAGCGCTGTTCTTTGCTCGTCTTCGCCTCCCGCGACGAGCACCTTCCCGTTGGGAAGCAAGAGAGCGCTGTGTTTGAAGCGAGCCTGAGAGAGGGATCCAAGGGAAACCCACGTGCCCTTGCTGGGGTCGTAGAGTTGCGTGGAGGCAAGAGCGGCCCCTCCGGCATCCTGTCCACCCACGACCAATACTCTTCCATCGGGTAGCAGCGTCGCGGTGTGAAAGCCACGGCCCTTGGCGAGCACCCCGGTCAAATTCCAGGCGCGAGGAGAGGGCTCCTGGATTTCAGTCGTAGCGAGGGGCTCGACTCCACCGAAACCGCCGATGGCGAGGAGTCTTCCCGTGGGCAGGAGGGTCGCCGTATGAAAGTAGCGGCCCGTCGACAGTGGCTTCGCGGAGCTCCAGGTCCCCTGCTCCGGATCATAGACCTCCACGGACTCGATGGGAGAGAAGCCTGGATCCGCCCCCCCCACCACCTGCACCTTCCCATCGGGCAACAGGGTCGCGGTGAACCAGAAGCGCGCCTGGAGGAGTGAGCCCGTGGGAGACCACGTCCTCGTGCGTGGATCATAGAGTTCGGCGAACTCGAGCCCACCTGCATCGCCGTTGCCTCCAGCGACCAGGACATGTCCATCCGGAAGCACGGTGGCGCTATGCGCGAATCGTTCATGTGCCATGCTTCCGGCGGTGGACCATGATTGGGTGACGGGCTCATAGAGCTGGGCGGAGGCTAGGTTGCCCGAGGAGCCACGCCCACCTGTCACGAGCACGCGTCCGTTGGAAAGAAGGACCGTGCTGTGCTCGGCGCTCGGCTGGGGGAGCGCGGCGACGGGGGTCCAGAGACCGGTGTCTGGCGAATAGCGCTCCACGGAGTCGACCACGACGCTCCCACTCATCCCGCCGACGGCGAGCACCCGACCGTCACGCATGAGCGTCGCCGTCAGCATGGAACGGGATTGCGCGAGCGCTCCCGTCGTTCTCCACTCACCCGTGGCCGGATCGTACAACTCGGATTGACTGAGCGGAGCGGAGCCACTGTCTCCTCCCGTGATGAGCACTTGACCTGAGGGCAGAAGCGTCGCGGCGTGATCGATGCGGGCTTGAATCAGCGAGCCCGTGGCCGACCAAGCGCCCTTGTCCGGGTCGAAGAGCTCCGAGACGGGTTGGGTCACGGAGTTCCCATCCATGCCACCCACCAGGAGCACCCGGCCGGAAGGCAGCAGGGTCGTGGTATGGAGGATTCGGGCCTTGGCCTGCTGTGCCGTGGAACTCCAGCCCGAGGCGATGAGCACGGGAGAAAGCAAGCCAACCGGATCGATCCGTGTCTTGATGCGCAGAACGGGCGAAACCAGGGCATGACGTGTGGGGAGCGGGCCCACGGAGGTCGCCACCCCTTGGACATGAACACGCCCCACACGGCTACGCCCCGCCGCATCGCGGGCGATGGGATAGTGCAAGCGCAGCAGACTAACGCCCGACGCATCCACGAACTCCAACCATTCACCCGCATCGATCACGGAGTGAACGGTGGTGGGCACCACGACCTCCATCTCCGAGGTCCAGGGTTGGTCCAGCGCGTCGATGACATCAAAAGACATCACACGCTGGGTCAGCCAACCTCCGTCCATCTCCGAACCATCGAACGCCATCCAGAACGCTCCCGGTCCGGCGAACGCCATGCGCGGATGAGTAGTCGCCGGAAGAAGAGGCCAGAAGCGTCCCGGGATCTGGCCGTTCAGGAGGAAGACACGACCTCGAGTGTTGATCTCCACCGATGGCCCAGAAGGCGAGAGAAATTGGACACGGAGCGCGGCGGCCGATTGGGACGCAGGCGTTCCGGCACGGGACAAGTCCCCCCACGGCAGTTCGGGCATGAAGGCCCGAGCCATCCGCACGGAGGCCTCTTCGTCTCGGTGTGCTCGCCACGCCTCGACAGCGGGCTCTCTCGGGAGGAGCACGTTCCGAAACGGGCGCCGCCCCCCCCAACGGTCAGGCGGCGGAACAGCGCTCGTGAGTGAGGCTCCATCCCGTGAACCCATTTCGATCCACGCGGAAGCGGAACGCGACTCGTGGGTGGGCTCTGGAGGCTTGGCGCCCCCCGATACAAACAGGGCGAGCACCACGAAGGAACACGCGCGTCCCAACAAACCCATGCGCTTCGCGGGGGAACACGGAGAGAAAGGCGAAAACAAAGAGTGCGTCATGGCTCTCGAGCGCTATCGACAAAAAAAGCAGGGGGTCCCATTGGTCCCCCCTGCTCACGTCTCGGGCGCGAATCAACAACCGACTCGCACCCAGATGAAACGATGCTCCATCAACGACGGGACGCGACCTTCAGGCTGTTGGTGTAGTCGGCGTGCCACGCCTTGGGGAGGCGCAAGAGGACATCCGCGCGCAGATCCTTCTCGTTCTTGAACTCGTAGGCCTTCTGCATCGCGAGGTCTCCCACCAGGAAGCCGTTGGCGAACATCGTGCTGCCCTTGGCGGCTTCCTTGCCCTGGCCGCGATCGAGTTTCAGGTTGTACACATTGTCGCTGTACATCTCCTGATCGACCTTCACCAGGGTGCTCACCCCCGTGTCAGTCAGGACCTTGCTTCCCACGGCCAGTTCCCCGGCCCAGACCGCGCCCTTGTCGGGCGTCATGAGGGGATGGGTCTTGGTCATCAGCAACTCACGGCCGGCGTCGTCGGTGATATGCACCATCGGGATGCGCTCGATACCCACCGAGACGTCCGCCACGGGCAGCTCAAGTCCGGAGACATCGGACTTCACCAGCGTCTGACGACCAATCTCCTCGATCTTAGCCGTCTTGTTGGAGGACAGTTGGATCTTGGTCCCCTTCGCCAGACAGCTGTAGCTGATCCTCATGATCTTGGCCGACGGCATGGCGGTCGTGGAGGTGTCGGCGAAGCCCTTGGGCAGCGAGGAGATGACCATGGCGGCATCCGTACCAGCCGCACCGCGCTTGAGCTTCACCTTCACGGACAGGATGAACTCCACGTAGGAGTTCGGCGCGAAAGGCAGACTGGGGAAGTCGACCTGAGCGAGGTCCCACTTGATCTTGCGCTTGTCGGTGTCGTCGATGGTAACAAAATGTCCGAAGGGGATGCCCGTCGATAGGCCCTGCTGTGTACCACCTCGCTGACCCGAGACCTTCACGAACGAGTACGCAGGGTCCGTATAGACGCGCTCCACGTCCGTGGCGAAGATGATGCTCCCCTTTATGGGAAACCGGATGACCCGCTGCCCGATGAGCGGGTAATCACAGTCCGTGTAGTTCCGGTCGAGGCAGAGATGAACGAGTCCATCGCCCGTCGCGTCCCTGGGATGGATCAGCTCACCACCGGGCTCGGCCTTAGGGATGATCGCGCTCTCGAGCAGATAGTACGACTCCTCCACGCCCGCCACGGAGATGATGTTGAGGGAATCCACCTTGATGAACACCGCAGCCGTGGTCCCCACGCTCCCCGATGCCGCCGCGATCAGGCGTCGGCCATCCGAGTACTCCTCGCCCCAGCCGTAATCCGACATCTGCACGTTGCCAGCTTCATTCCACGCGACGATGTCCACGAAATTGTAATCGGCGCCATCCTCGATGGTCGCGAACGCGGTGACCCGGAAGGTCTCGTTGGTGGGCCGCTCGATCTTCGCGTAGATGTGATCCCGCGGCGGAGTGTTAGGCCCCGACTGAACCTTGGCCCCCTCCTTCACGGCGGCATGCCGCTTCACCATTCCATCGAGCATGGAGAAGAACTGGGGAGAGTTCTGACGCGTCTTTCCCGAAGCCGCGAGGCGCGCGGTGACGAAACGGTACTGGACTGGATCCGACAGATCCATCTTCAGCTTTCCACCGTTCGTGAGCGCCAGGCTCGTCATGTGCTTGATATCGCCATCAACAAGCCCCGTCTGCGTCAACTCCTGCTTGCTGTTTCCCCCATTGCTCGAGCCCTGGCAGCCCGCCTGAACGAGGCCCAGCGCCAACAACGAAAACAGCACCGCGCATTGAACCCTGGATTTCATGAACGTATTACACTCCTCTGTTGTTCTCGAAAAACGACGACCCGCCATTTGCGGACAGACGTCCACCACATCCAACTTCGCGCTTCAGTTATTCAGCGCTTCATAGGGAAGACAGACCAAGCCACATTCGACACTACTAGATGTCTAGATGTGAGAGTCGAACCGGGTGGTCGGACTAGGGAGGACCCAGCTAGGGAGGACCCAGCTAAGCAATCACACTTCGGGTGAATACGCAACCTATCAAACCTCAATATCCAATTCCAACGAAGTCTGCTTATTACTGATTTCCCCATAGATAGGGATAGATAGGGATAGATAGGATAGAAAGACCCTCAAGGAAAGGAGGCCTTTCGGTGGATGTTTTCAATCTGAGCGCAACCCATTCCGCGACTGGGACAGACACACCCGAAGTACGACTCCTTGTGGAACGAAAGAGCGGCAGCCCCGGTATCCACAACAGCCCTCGTGGCGGCGCGCCCATCCTCTCTCTTCACAGCGCGAACACGTGGAACAGCCCTCGAACGGGCAAGGCGCCATCCCCCGAGTGGTCAGGCTGCGGAACGAGCGCCTTCCTGCCGCGTTGGTGCACGTACAGGCTGACAAGTCCACCGGTCCGCTCCGCAAGTCCTGACGTTCTCCTGGTGAAGTCGAAGGACCTATCCGCAAGACGGGTCCCATCGGGGAAGACAGGAGAGGCGCGCGAGTTCCGCTCTACCCAGGAGAGCCTGTAATTGCGGAAAGCCTGACTTTGGCTTAAAGATGATTCACTCCCCGTCATCCCCAGGAAGAAGATGAACCATCCCACTGCACGAAGGCGGTTATTCCTTGCCATGACCGTGGTTGGCCTCACGGTCGGTTGCAGTCCAGAAGCAACACCCGCATCCCATCAACCCGACTCCCTGGGGCACAGGAGCCAGGCCTCCGCCGGTAGCGAGTGGCAGCCTACGGGCAGACTGGCCCTGGCTCGGCTCACGCACGCCTCCGTCCGCCTCAAGGACGGCAAGGTGCTCACCGTCGGAGGGTATAACCGCACCGCAGAACTCTACGGACCTGGAACCGGAACTTGGACACGCATCGCCGATACGCACGACACGCATCGGGGGGCTACGGCGACCCTGCTCCCTTCTGGGAAGGTCTTGTTGGTGGGGGGTGAGTCGAATTGGAGAAATGGCGCCCCCGCTGAAATCTATGATCCCAACATCAACGCTTGGTCAGTCACGGACGCCTCGCTGACCCCCCGACTCGACCACACCGCAACCCTTCTGGATGATGGCCGTGTGCTCATCACGGGTGGCAGCGATGCCACATACGGCGTGGCCATGGCCTCGGCAGAGCTCTACGATCCCAGCACGGGTGCCTGGACGGCCGCGGCCCCCATGCTCTCCGCCCGCAGCCACCATACCGCCACGCTCTTGAAGAACGGCCAAGTGCTCGTCGCGGGAGGAACTGGTCTCGATGGCATGCCTCAACGCGCCGCGGAGCTCTTCGACCCCACCACCCATGCATGGAGGACAGTCGAAGCCATGGCGGAGGTCCGCGCCTTCCATTCCGCCACCCTACTGCCGAGCGGGCTCGTGCTCGTGGTTGGCGGAGGCGGAGGCGATTGGAACAGCAGCGCATCCACGGAAGTGTTCGATCCGTCTGGTCTCAATTGGACCACCACGGGCACCCTGCACCTGCCGCGCCGCTACCACTCGACGACGATCCTAGCCGACGGCAGGGCCCTGGTGGCGGGCGGCTACCACGAGCTGACTGGCATCGTGACGGCTTCCGAGGTGTACGATTCCAAGAGCCATTCCTGGATTCTCGCTGGGACGATGGGAACGGGCCGCTACCAGCACACGGCCACCCTCCTGACTGGAGGCCAGGTCCTCGTCGCTGGGGGACACAGCACCGGCGACCAAGCCTCCGCCGAACTCTATACCCCCCCTCCTTCCAAGCAGGGGCCCTACCTCACCTTGGAATCCGGAAGCGCGTCCCTGGAGATCATCCAGAACCAACAACAGAATACCACCTCGGTGCTCTCCCTCCGTCAAGAAGGTGGGCAGTCCCTGCGACTCCTCAACGAGACGATCGTCTCGCCAGCACAAGATGGACTCCAGATCATCAGCGATTTCCCCAAGAACGGATACTCCGCGAACGGAGCCATCGCCCTCGTCGTCAACCAGTCCGTGAAGGGCATCATCCCGGGCATCTACCAGGTCACGAACAGGGCGAGCGTGGCTGGAACGAGCATTCAGGCCTCCAACACCTTCACGGTCCGCGTTCATCCTTCAGGAGGAACGCCTGTCGTTCTCCCATTGGGGGCATGGCCCGATGGACTTCCGGCCAATGCCTCCACGGAGGTCACCTTCACTTCGGCCATCGCGAGTTTCTCCACGCCACCCGCGCACTTGTTGCTGCGACGGCTCGAGGGGGCCAGCGAGCCCGTCGTGGCCTTCATGCGTGACGATGGGCTGAACGGAGACTTGATGGCGGGAGATGGCGTCTACTCCACGAAGATTCGCGTGAACTCCGGAGCGGAAGGACTCTTGCGCTACAAGGCAACGGCGACCCATCCCAGCGGCTCGGGAGAGACGAGTTCCACGCCACTCGACTTGAGCGTGAGTTGTCATCCCATTCGTTTTCAGCCTTATTCTTCCGCGCGGATCGTCACCGACCCGGCGAATGGAACGCGCCTGCTGTGCGATGAAGTCCTCGTCTCGTTCGTCGACGGGACGGCCTGCGGAGAGACCAGCGCCCTCATCGAGCGGCTCCTGGGTCCCGGGGCAGCGATCATCGGGGGTCAGCCCGGGCTGAAATACTATCAGGTCCACCTGCCGGGAGCCTGCTCGGCCAACACCGTGACGGAGGCGGTCCGCGTCCTGAAGCAAGATGCCCGGATCCGACAGGCCACCCCCAACTTCGTGGGGCAGGCGGATGAATTCATCCCCAATGATCCCTTGTCCGCCGCGCAGTACGCGACACAGAAGATCCGCGCGGAAGAGGCATGGGTCATCGCGCGGGGAGGCTCCGTCGTGGCCGTCATCGATTCAGGCATCGACACTACCCACGCCGATCTCCTTGGACAAGTGCTCCCTGGAATCGACATCTTCGACAATGACGAGGATGCATCGGATGACTTCGGGCATGGCACCAACGTCGCCAGCATTATCGCCGCCAAGGGCAACAACGCGGAGGGAATGGCGGGCGTGGCGTGGGGAAGTAAGCTGTTGCCAGTCAAGGCCATGTCTGGGGAGGGCGCAATCAGCACGGGAACCGGCGCCGCCGCCATCAAATACGCTGCGGACAAGGGCGCGAAGGTCATCAACTGCAGTTGGGGATTCAAGGATCGCGGGCGGCCGGTGGACACCTCCATCCTCCAGGAAGCGGTCGCGTATGCCATCCAGAAAGGCAGCCTCGTGGTTGCGTCCTCGGGGAACGAGGGGGACACACGCAAAAGCTACCCCTGCGCATACCCCAACGTCCTTTGCGTCGCGGCCACGACAGCCAACGACACGCGTTGGAGCATGAGCAATTACGGAAATCACGTCAGCCTCGTCGCGCCAGGCGTCAACATCACCGTGGCCCGCAAGGGAGGCGGCTATGAGACCCAGACCGGGACGTCCTTCGCCGCCGCGTGGGTGAGTGGAAGCGCGTCGGTCGTCTGGTCACACAAACCCTCCTGGACAGAGGAGCAGATCCGCCAACGCTTGATGAACACGGCGACGGGACTGCCGCTCCCCGGCATGGGACGCGGACGGATCGACCTCTTCGAGGCGGTCTTCAATGGAAGCTTCGAAGATGGAATCAACGGATGGACGGTCCGCGGAACCGCAGGCGCGCTCGGCTCGATGGGCACGATTCTTCCCACGGACAATGCACAGCTGGCCTTCGTGAGTTCGGGCCCGGATGACGCCCAGATCGAGACGACTCTGGAACAGGGCTTCACCGTGCAGCCCGGGGTCACGAAGATTCCGATGAAGTTCGACTACAACTTCGTCACCGAGGAGTACCCCGAGTGGATCAACACCCAATACAACGACAACATCCGCATCGTCCTCGTCGGGCCCACTGGGAAAGAGACACTGTTGGCCTATGAAGAAGTCAATTCGGCATGGTTCTCATTGATCCCCGAGCTCGATTTCCCGGGAGGGGATCTCACCGTGGGCGCCACGGGGTGGAAGTCCGTCAGCGTCCAGATTCCCGTGACCAGTGGTCCCGGGAAATACAGCATCCGTGTCCGGGATGAGGGCGATGGAGTCTACGATTCCAATCTCTTGATCGACAACATCCGCTTCAAGTAACCCATTCCACGACACAAGGGCTGCCTCCTCACGGGAGGCAGCTCCTGATGGGTTCCATGGGTTGAAGGACGGCGTAGACTCCCCGCATGGAGAGCCCTCCGCTCAAGGCCTGTCCCCGCTGTGGCGAGCCCCGCATCCTCGCGCCGGAGTGCCCCCGCTGCGGGGTGCTCTACGCGAAGGCCCAGCCCCGTGCCGCGCGGCCCGCGCCCGAAGCGCTCGCCGCCGAGGCCGTGCCGCTCGAGTTCGACCCCAGCGTCTTCCGCCGCCCCGAGGACGCGCTCGCCCGGCAGAGGGACATCGAGGAGTCACGGGGTGAATGGCGGTTGCGGCTGTTCGCCCTCCCCGGCGTCTTCGCCGTCATCTGGTGGCTCGACTCGGTCCGGCTGCTCCGGTTCATGTTCGACATCCTGGGGATGTTCCTCCATGAGCTGGGCCACGCGATGACGGCCTGGTTCTGCGGCATCGCCGCGATGCCGAGCCTCTGGGTGACCCACATCTCGGGTGAACGCTCCCCCTTCTTCCTCGGAATGATGACCTTTGGCCTCACGGGGCTCGTCTTCCGGGGCGTGCTCACCCGCAGTCCGCGGGTGCGCAACGTGGGCCTCGTGGGGCTCACACTGCAATTCATCGGCACCGTACTGGTGACGAGCGCGAAGGTCTGGCCCCTCATCAGCTTTGGCGGCGACGCCGGCAGCCTGGTGCTCGGAGCCCTCCTCATGACGAGCCTCTACACCCCCCGGGAGTCCTTCCCGCGCCGGGGGTATGCGTATTGGGGCCTGATGGTCATCGGCGCCGCGTCCTTCGTGTCGACCTTCCGCGAGTGGTGGGCGGCCCGAACGGACTTCGAGCGGATTCCCTTCGGGGACATCGAGGGCGTGGGCCTGAGCGATTCCTCCACGCTCGTGGACAAACACGGCTGGAGCGAACTGGACCTCATCCACCGCTATAACGGGCTGGGCCTCGCCTGCCTCGCGGCGCTCGCGCTCGTCTACGTGCTGGGACTGTGGCGGATCCGCGCCACGCGCGACGCCCTGGAGCGTCCGCGCGGCGCGTGAAGCGGCTCAGGGAGTCCGGGCCCTTCGAGGCTCCGCGCCGCCCGGAGACGACTCTCCGTGCGTCAGCAATTGGATGGAGTGCACGCGCCGCTCCAGCTCCTGGGCATCCAGGAAGATGGAGAGCATGTCGCGGATGGTGGGCAGCGCCCGTGCCAGCGACACGGGGGTGAGCATCTGCGGCTCCACCCCGGCCTTGCGGCACGCGCGCGTCATGGTGGAGGGGGCGATGACGGGAGAGAGGCCACAGCGCGCCACCACGGCGTCGAAGAGCGAGCCTGGAACCGCCGCCGAGGGAGCCGCGGGTGCCACCGGCGCCGCGTGAGACACCGGAGCGGCCGGCGCATGCGAATGCGCATGGGAGTGCAGCGGCGCGTGGGACGCGTGGGAGTGCAGCGGCGCGTGCGAGGTGTGCAGGGGCGCGTGCGCGGGCGGGTGGTGAGGGTGCGGGTGTCCCGAGGCGTGCCCCGACGCGGACTGCTCGGACTCCGCCCGGCGCCGCAGCTCGGTGCGGACCTGGGCGCGCAGCACCTCGATGTCCTCCGTCTTCGAGCAGAAGGCGTCCACCTTCACGGCGAGCGCCTCGGAGATGAGCTTGGCGTCGAAGCCCGCCGTCAGGCCCACCACGGCCACTTGCGCCGTGCCATCCAGCGAGCGCACCGCGCGCACCCATTCCGGCCCGTCCAGGCCGGGCATCTCCAGGTCCAGCAGGATGCAATCCACCGGCTGGGCCTCCAAGAGGCGCATGGCATCCGTACCGGACTCGGCGATGATGACGTCGTGGCCGTCCTTGCGAAGCGCGTCCGAGGCGCGGTGGCGGAAGTCGAGCCGGCCGTCCACCACCATCACCCGGCGGCGCCGCCCCGCCGAGACCAGCCGCGGCGTGCCATCCGCCTCGGGCACCTGGGTGAGCTCATGGGCGCGCCGCACCACGTAGGCCGCGTCATAGGGCTTGCCCACGTAGTCGTTGGCGCCATGGGCCAGGCCCTTGAGCCGCTGCACCACCGCGGCCTCGGTGGAGAGCATCAGCACCGGCAGGTGCGCGGTGCGAGGGTTGCGCCGCAGCTCCTCCAACAGCTCCACGCCGTCGCCGTCCGGCAACAGCATGTCCAGGATGAGCAGGTCGAAGTCATGCTCGCTCAGCGCCTTGCGGGCCGCGGCGAGGCTCTCGCTCAAGGTCGTGCCGAACCCGGCGGCGCTCAACACGCCGCGCATGTCCGCCCGCACCGTCGCGCTGTCGTCCACGATGAGCACACGTGCCTTCATGCCGTTCCTTCCCTGGCACCCGCTCGCGCGAGCGCCGTCAACAGGAGCGGAAGCCCCGTCAACCCCACCACATGCTGCGCCGCGCCAAGCCGGATCGCCTCGCGGGGCATGCCGAATACCACGCAGGTGGACTCATCCTCCACCACCGTGGGGGCCCCCGCGCGCCGCAGCGCGCTCAGTCCTTCCGCTCCATCACGTCCCATTCCCGTCAACAGGCACCCGATGGCCGCCGCCCCCAGTTCCCGGGCCACGGACTCGAAGAGTTCATCCACCGAGGGCCGGCACGAGTGGCGCTCCGGCCCGTCCTCCAACCATAACCGCCCCGAGCGAACCACCATGTGCCGATTGCCCGGGGCCATGCGCACACATAACCGGCCCGGCATGGGCAGCGCCTCCCCATCCACCGCCTTGCGCACCGACAAGCCGCTCTGTGTCTCCAACCATTCAGCCATGGCGGTGTCGAAATTTTCCGTGGTGTGCAGCACCAGGAGGATGGGCAACGGGAAATCCGGGGGAAGCGCGCCAAGCAGGTAGCGCACGGCGGCCGGCCCCCCCGTGGAGGCGCCCACGACCAGGAGCCGGGGCGTCTGCGAGAGCGGGGGCACCACGGGCATGGACGGCGAGGAGCGGGGCTTCTCCGTCTTGAGCCGGGCCCGCACGTGGGTGATGACCCGCACCCGCGAGGCCACCCGGACGCGCGACAGCAGCATCTCCAGCCACCGGGCATCCAACAGGCCCGAGGGTTTGTCCACGGCGTCCACCGCGCCCGCGGCCAGCGCATCCAGGGTGCGCAGGCCCTCGACGCGATTCTCCGTCGCGGAGAGCACGACGATGGGCGTGGGGCAGTGGCCCATGATGAGCTCGGTGGCGCGCAGCCCGTCCACCTTGGGCATCATCAGGTCCATCGTCACCACGTCCGGGCGCAGACGCTGGCATTGCTCGAAGGCCATCTGGCCATCGGAGGCCTCGCCCACCACCTCGCACGAGCCCTCCGCCGCGAAGGCGTCCGCGAGCCGCCGGCGCACGGTCAGCGAGTCGTCGACGATGAGCACCCGCAGCCGCTTCACGCGGACCTCCGTCCGGAAGCGGCCAGGCGGGCCACCGTCTCCAGGAAGCCGTGCTGGTGGAACTCGCCCTTGACGATGTAGGCGGACACGCCCGCCTCCCGGCCCCGCCGCTTGTCCTCGTCCGTGGCGAGCGAGGACACCATGAGGATGGGCAGCGCGTTGAGCGCGGGGTTGGCGCGGATGTGGCGCGTGACGTCCAGGCCCGTCATGCCCGGCATCTCCACGTCGACGATGAGCAGCGAATGGCCGCCCCGCTGCACCTTCTCCAGGCCCTCCTCGCCCGAGGCCGCCAGTTCCACCTGGTAGCCCGCGGCCTCGAGGATGCTCTTCTCCAGCATGCGGGTGGTGACGGAGTCGTCCACCACGAGGATGAGGTGGCGCTGCACGGGCTTCACCTTGGCCAGACCCGCCGAGGAGCCCGATTGGATCCGCCGCACCAGCCCGGCGGCGTCCAGCAACAACGTGGGAACGCCCTGCTCGTCGAAGCTCGCGCCCGTCACCAGGGGAAGGGGCGGCACGGAGGCCGGCAACGGCCGGCTCACCCGGCGGCTGATGCCCAGCAGCTTGTCCACGCCCACCGCGGCGCGGCCCAACGAGCCCGCGTCGAGCACCAGCACGGACCAGACGCGGGGCCGCTGGGCACTTTCCGCCGAGTCCAGCACCTCCGCGAGCGGCAGGAAGGCGAGCACCTCGCCCGCGTGCGAAATGCTCCCCCGCCCTCCCGTCCACGTCACCGCCTCGGCGGGCAGATGGATGGCGGCGCCCAGCGACTCCAGGGGCAACAGCAGCCGCTGCCCGCCGACCTCCACCCCGAGCACCTCGAGCGAGGCCAGGGTGAGCGGAACCTCCAGCGTGATGCAGGTGCCCAGGCCCGGCCGGGAGCTGATGGACACGTCCCCCTTGAGCCGGCGCACCGTATCGCGCACCACGTCCAGGCCCACGCCCCGGCCCGACACGTCGGTGATGGTGCGGGCCGTGCTGAAGCCCGGGCGGAAGAGCAGCTCCAGGCAGCCCTCCTCGTCCAGCGTCTCCACTTCCTCGAGGCTGGCCACGCCCCGCTCCAGGGCCACCTGGCGCACCCGGCCCAGGTCCACGCCCCGGCCATCGTCCTCGCACAGGAAGGACACGCGGCCACCGCGCCGCTTCACCTTCACGGAAAAGACACCCGTGGGAGACTTGCCCAGCGCCCGCCGCTCGTCGGGATTCTCCAGTCCGTGGTCCATCGCGTTGCGCACCACGTGCAGCAGCGCCTGGCGCACCGCCGAGAGCACATGCCCGTCGATCTGGATGTCTCCGCCCTCGGCGCGCACCTCCACCTGGCGGCCCAACGAGGTGGCCACGTCACGCGCCACCAGCTCCAGCGGACCGAAGAGCGTCTGCGTGGGAACGAGCCGCAGGGTGTGGGCGCCGTCCCGCAGACGTCCCAGCTCCGACTCCACCTGCCCGAGGCCTCCGCCGAGCTGCCGTCCCGCCTTCACCAGTGAGGAGCGCACGCCCTCGGCCACGGACAACACCCGTCCGAGCCACCGGGCGCGCTCCGCCGACGAGCCACTGGAGGCCATGGGCGAGGTGAGCTGCTCGACGAGGCCATTGGCGCCGTGGTGGGCCTGGGAGAGCGATTCCACCACCCCGCGCAGGCCCCCGAGCTGCACCACCGCCTCGGACAGTCCCTCCAGGAGCGTGTCCAGCCGCTCCAGCTCCACGCGCACCACCTCGGACGAGGGGGCCTCGGCCAGTGGGATGGACGGGGATTCCTCGGAGGACGAGGGCGTGGGCGGAGGCGCCTCCAGGGCATCCAGGGCATTGGCCATCTGCCCCACGAGCCGCAGGAACTCGTGCACGCTGTCGGGAGGCAGGTGGCCGCCGCTGTCGCGGTAGGGCGAGAGCGCGTCTTCCACCGCGTGCGCCATCTCCGCCATGTGCGACTGTCCCACCACGCGCGCCGCCCCCTTGAGGGTGTGCGCGTAGCGGAACAGCTCGGGCACGCCCTGGGCACCGCCCTCGCCATCGTCCATCGAGAGCAGGCCCTGCGTGAGCTGCTCCAGCAGCTCCCGGGCCTCGATGCGGAAATACAGCAGCGGGTCGCTGTCCAGACTCATGCGGAGCGCGAGGCCTCCTCCAGCAGGTTTCTCACCAGGGTCTCCACGTCCAGCACGGGGACCAGTGCCCCGTCGGGCAGGCGCACCCGGGTGGCGAGCAGGGGATGGGGCGCGGACGCCATATCCGTACTCAATTGCTCTGACGTGGCGCGCAGCTGGCCCTCGAAGCCGGCCGCCGCCAGGCCCACGCGCTTCGCGCCCCCCGCCAACAAGAGCCAGCCCGGGCTCTCCTCCGAGCGCAGGCCCAGCGACGCCGCCAGGTCATGCACCGCGAACAACTGGCCCCGCAGGCCCGCCAGGCCCAGCAGCGACGCCGGCGCCCCCGGCAGCCGCACCACCCGGGGCATGAGGTGCAGACCGGAGAGGTCCGCGAGCCGCACCACCAAGGGCGAGCTCCCCACGCGCAAGCGCAAGAGGGCCTCGCCCGGATCCTTCTGGACGGGCGGCGGCCGGGAAAAGGAACTGTCGAAGCTGTCCCGCAGCTCATCCAGCCGCAGGGGCACCCGGGTGCTCATGGGACCTCCATACACGCCTGCAACTCCCGCAGGCCCACCTGCATCAGCCCGTGCCGGCCAAAACCACCGCCGAAGAGCGTCAACATCAAGGGTTTCTCATGGGGCAGCAGCGACACCGCCATGCGCAGCGCCACCCGGGCTTCCGCCACGTCTCCGGCCCGGCGCGCCAGCGTGCCCGAGCGCAGGTGACTCAGCGCGAAGGTGGGATCCGCGCGCGCCGCCGCCGCGTAACGGTCTCGAGCCCCGGCATCGTCTCCGGACTGCTCCAGGCACACGCCCAGCAGGAAGTGCGCCGACGCCTCCGTCGCACCCATCGAGAGCAATTGCCGGCCCGCGCGCTCGGCCTCCGCGAAGCGCCCCGCGTTCAGATGAAGCACCGCGCGCAGCAACTGCCCCTGGGGCTGGGAGGCCCCGGGCATGGCATCCAGCCGGGCCCAGGCCTCCTCGTAACGCTCCGCCTCCAGCGATTGCAGGACCCCATCCAGCCCTTCCGGCGGTGGGGGCGGAGGCGGCGCCACGGCGGGCAGGTCCATCTGGGACGGGGTCGCGGGCAGGCCGATGGGCGCGGGAACGGCGGCCGACGCCGGCGTCTTCAGACGGTAGTAGAAGGCATCTCCCGTGCGCAGCAGCTCGAACTCATCGGAGATGCCCCGCAGCGTCTCGCTCGGTCCCAGGAAGAGATAGCCCCCGGGGACGAGTGAGCGGGCCATGCGCGCGACGATCTTCCGCGTGACCTCGGGCGGGAAGTAGATGACGACGTTGCGAAAGAGGATGGCGTGGAAGGAGCCCGGCGCCCAGAAGGCGGGGGCCTCCTGCAGGAGGTTGCGCTCCTCGAACGTCACCTGATCGCGCAGATGGGGCCGGAGAACGAAGCCCTCGGGCGTCCGTTGGAACCAGCGATCCCGCGAGCCTTCTGGCACCGCGCGCAGCGACCAGGGCGAATAGCAGGCCCGGCGCGCATGGGAGAGCACCCGCGAGTTGACGTCGATGCCGAGCACGCGCAGGCGCGCCGGATCCACCAGGCCCCGCTCGCGCGACAACAAGGCGACGGAGTAGGGCTCCTCGCCCGTGGAGCAACCCGCGCACAGCACGCGCAGGTGGGGCGTCTGGCGCGAGAAGGACGGCAACACCTGCGTCACCAGCGCTTCCAGCTGGGTGGGATGGCGCAGGAAGTACGTCTCGTTGACGGTGAGCCGCTCGGCGATCGCCTTCCACTCCGACTGCGCGGAGGGGGAGTTCAACAGGGTCAGATAACCCTCCACCCCCGTCTTCGCCGAGCGATCGGTGAGCAGGAGTTCCAGCTCCCGCCACTGCTCCTTCTCGAAATGCAACCCCAACCGCTGCTCCACCAGGGCGGAGAAACGGGCCAGGGGGGTCATCGACACGGTCACGCGCTCGCCTTCCCGGAGGGAGTCTCCAGGCGCGCCCAGACGTCCTGGGGCACCAGGTGGGATGCATCCAACACCGCCATCAACTGGCCATCGAGCGACCCGAGGTAGTCCAGGTGTCCGTGGGCCGAGGCGCGCAGCAGGGGAGGCACGTCATTCAACGTCTCCTCGTCCAGCCAGCGCAGGCCATGCACCGCGTCCACCTCCAGCGCCACCCGCCCTCCGGAGACGCGCAACGAGACGAAGCGCCCCTCGGCCTGGGACTCGGAAGCGCCACCACCCAGCAGGGCCCCCAGGCTCACCACTGGCGCCGACTGGCCGCGCACGAGACTCACCCCCCGCACGAACGCCGGCGCCGACGCGACCGGAGCCACCGGCAGCGGCCGCATCGTCTCCTCGACATCCTCGAGCGGCAGTGCGCACATCCACGCCCGCGCCCTCACCATGAGGAAGCAGCGGGACCCCTGCCTGGGCATGATTCCCCCTTTGGGTTCGGCCTTCACGCAAAGCAGCATGCACCGTTCAGGCCTGTCAAGGCGAGGACCGGCCGCGTCTCCTGGCCGCTCGGCGGCTCGAAACCCCGCGGAGGGGTGGACATGCTAGGGAGGCACACAACCCATGCCATCGCGTCGTCTCCTCAAGAAGGGGCTCCTCGTCCTGGTGGGACTCCTCGTGGCGCTCGCCGCCGCGGGGACCGCCGCCCACGTCTGGCTCCAGGGAGAAGGAGCCCGAGCCCAGGTGGTCGGCCGGTTCCTCCCCGCACTGGAAGCACGGGTGGGGCCGGTGCGTCTGGGCAACACGTTCCGTGTGGGATGGACGGGAACGGTGACCCTGGGACCCCTGGAGCTGCCGGGGAGCCAACCGGAGGGCCCTCCCGTGGTGAGCATCGCCCAGGTCACCGTCCATCCCCGGCTCCGGGCGCTGCTGTCGGGCCGGGTCGAGGCAAGCCAGGTGGTCCTCTCCGACGTGACGGTGGACGCGGGCCCCTCGGGAAGCGAACTCCAGGCGCTCCTCGAGCGGATGCGCGCGCCCCGCTCGGCCCCCTCCCCCACCCCGGCGAGGGCCACTGCCCGGGTGTGGCCCGAGCTGGTGCTGGAGGACGTGCACCTGGCCTTCGAGCGGCACGGCCGCGTGCGGTGGGGTCCCCTCTCGGCCCGGGTGCGGCTCGAGAACCCGGACGGGACGCTCCGGATGGAGGCCACGGCGCGACTGCCCGGCGGCGGAAGCGCGACAATGACCATGAAGTCCACGGACTCGGGCATGACGGGAACGCTCCAGGGCCGTGACATTCCGGCGGGTCCCCTGTTGTCCCTCGGCGAGCCGCCCGTGGACCTGGAGGGAGGCGTGATGGAGGGCGCGGTCACGCTGGAGGGCTCCGGTGCCGCCTCCTTCTCCCTGGCGGTGAAGGGACTGAGCCTGAGCAACCCCCGGCTCGCGCCCGAACCCGTGGGACCCCTGACCTTCTCCGCCGAGGGACGACTCCGGGGACAATGGGCGCGCCGAACCGTGGCGCTCGAATCGCTGAGGGTGACCGTGGGCGAGCGCCGCGAGGTCCAGGTGGACGTCACGGGCGAGGCGAGCTGGAGCGAGCCACCCCGGTTCTCCCTGAGCGCGGAGCTGTCCCCGCTCACCTTCGCCCAGGCCGTGGCGGCGCTGCCCCCGGCCCTGGTGCCCGAGGACATCGACCTGGCACAACAGGAGGGCGAGCTCCAGGCGTCACTCGCGCTGTCCGGTCCCCTGTTCGAGCGCCGCGACTGGCAGTTGAAGGCGAAGCTGGAGCTGCCTCGCAAGAAGGGCCACGCCCAGAAGGGGCCACTCGCGTGGCTGCGCGGACCCTTCGACTACCGGCCGCTGACGGCCGAGGGCCGCGGACAGGCGCTGCGCATCGGCCCGAACAGCCCCACCTTCGTGCCCTTCGAGGAGTTCCCCCCTTACCTGGTGCGCGCCGTGCTGCGCAGCGAGGACGGAGGCTTCTGGACGCACCAGGGCTTCGACTTCGACTCGCTGCGCACCCTGTTGCTGGACCCTCGCGACGGCAAGGTCCGGGGAGGATCCACCCTCACCCAGCAGCTCGCCAAGAACCTCTTCCTGTCCCGGGAGAAGACCTACGCGCGCAAGGTGAAGGAGGCCCTGCTCACCCTGGCGCTGGAGTCCGCCGTCCCCAAACAACGGCTGCTGGAGCTCTACTTCAACATCATCGAGTGGGGCCCGAACCTCTACGGCATCGGCGCGGCGGCCTCGCACTACTTCGACAAGCCGGCGTACGCGCTGAGCGTGCGGGAAGCGGCCTTCCTCGCCACCATCATCCCCAACCCCGTGCGCTACCACGGCTACTGCACCCAGGGCGCGCTCTCCGACGTGTGGGCCAGGAACGTGGACACGCTCCTGGGAAAACTCCTCGCCGATGGAGCTCTCACCGAGCCCGAGTACCAGCAGTCCCTCGCCGAGCGCCTCGCCTTCGCCTGTACGGTGGACGCCCGGACGCGCTCCGTGGAAGCGCCGTCAGCAGAGTGAGTGGACATCATGCGTCCGCGCGGAGCGTGAAGATGGAGACCTCGGCGGGCACGCCGATGCGGAACGGCAACCAGTGGCCCGTCCCGCCCGAGACGTAGAGCTGCCCGTTGCCCTTGCGGTAGCGGCCCAGCATGTAGTCGAAGGCGAAGCGGAACAGCGGCATGCCGAAGAACGCCACCTGACCTCCGTGCGTGTGCCCCGCCAGCGTGAGCCGGGCGCCTCGCTCCAGCGCATACGGGAAGAAGTCCGGATGGTGGGAAAGGCAGACCACCACCTCGTCCGGCGCCACGTCCTTGAAGGCCACCTCCGCCGAGTACTTCATGCGCTCCGGCCGTGCCCGCATGTTGCGCCCGCTCATGGGGTAGTCCACGCCCACCACGCGCACCCGCTGCCCGGCGTGCTCGAGGACCCGGGACTCGTCCACCAGGAGGCGCACGGGGCCGCCCCGGCGCTCGCTGTCCTCATAGGCCTGACGGATGGGCTTCAAGCCGCGCCAATGCTCGTGGTTGCCCAGGATGGCGAGCATTCCATGCGAGGCCTGACACGTCTCGAGCGCGGCCATCGTCTCATCGAGCTGCGCGAGATCATCGATCAAATCCCCCGTCATCACCTGGAGATCCACCCGGGCCTCGTTCATCGCCGCTACCGCCGCGCGCACGTAGGCGGAATCGATGAACGTGCCCACGTGCACGTCGGTGATCTGCCCGATCCGGAAGCCATCGAGCGCTTGGGGAAGACCGCGCAGCCGGACCTCGAGGTGACGAACCTCGAAGCCCGAGGAGCCCGCCACCAGCCCTCCCGCGGACGTCCCCGCCGCCACCAGCGGGAGCGCGCGCCCCACTCCGGTGAGCAGTCCGCGCCGCCGCAGATCCACGGCCCCCGGGGACTCCGCCACGGGGGGCGCCTCGCCCGCCCGCGCCTGGGCAGCGCGCTCGCGCGGGCGGAACAGGGGCATCAAGAGCCCCCCCAGCAGCAACAGGATGAAGGCGGAGAGGAACCACCAGGCGCCAAAGAGCTTGAAAGGCACTCCCACTCCAGCCACCGCGCCATGCTCCCCGCGTCCGAGCAACCACGACAGCGTGAAGCCCAGCGCGGCCAGGAGTGCCCCCGAGAGCAGCGCCCACCTCCGCCACCCCGTGCGGACTTCCGGCCACAGCCGACGCAGGACGAGATAGGCCCCCAGATTGATGAGAAGAATGAAGACGAGTCGGCCCATGGAGACCCGTGCATAACAAAGCGGGCGTCCTGTTGCCGACCGAAGAACCCGGCCCAGGGCGAATGCGCGAAAGGGGCGTGGAGCACCGGGCTATCCTCGGCGCCATGCCCAACAGCCTGCTGGTCGTCCACGTTCACGTCCACGTCAAGCCCGAGTTCGTCGAGGCCTTTCGCGAGGCCACGCTGGCCAACGCGAGCCAGAGCGTGAAGGAGCCCGGGATCGCCCGCTTCGACGTCGTGCAGGACACGGAGGATCCCACGCGCTTCGTGCTCGTCGAGGCCTACCGCGCGCCCGAGGCGCCCGCCGCCCACAAGGAGACGGCCCACTACTCGAAGTGGCGGGACACGGTGGCACCGATGATGGCCGAGCCGCGAAGCTACCGGAAGTACACCAACTGCTTCCCCGCGGACGAGGCGTGGTGAGATGAGCGGGACGGGATTCGAGTTCGCCACCGCCACCCGCATCCTCTATGGCGCGGGACGGCTCGCCGAGGCCCCCGAGGCGGTGAAGGCCCTGGGCGGCCATCGCGTCCTGCTCGTCACGGGCCGCGACGCCACCCGCGCGGCGCCCCTGCGCGAGGGACTGGAACGGCTCGGCCTGGGCACCGTGCTCCTTCCCGTGGCGGGCGAGCCCACGGTGGATCGCGTGCGCGAGGGAACCGCCCTGGCGCTCGCCGAGCGGTGCGACGCGGTGGTGGCGTTCGGCGGAGGCAGTGCCCTGGACGCGGGAAAGGCCATCGCCGCGTTGGCCACCCATGGAGGCGAGCCCCTCGACTTCCTGGAGGTGGTGGGCCGCGGCCAGGCGCTGACGTCCCCCGCGCTGCCCTTCGTGGCCATTCCCACCACCGCCGGCACCGGCTCCGAGGTGACTCGCAACGCCGTGCTGGGCGTGCCCGAGGCCCAGGTGAAGGCGAGCCTGCGCGGGCCCCACCTGCTGCCCCGGCTGGCGCTCGTGGATCCCTCGCTCCTGGAGGGAGCACCGCCCGGGGTGCTCGCCGCCAGTGGCCTGGACGCGCTCTCGCAACTCATCGAGCCCCTGCTCTCCGTGCGCGCCAACCCCCTCACCGATGCCCTGGCGCGCGAGGGCATCCGCCGCTCGGCCCGCTCACTGCGCCGCGCGGTGCTGGACACGCCCGACGCGGCGGCGCGGGAGGACCTGGCGCTCGCGAGTCTCCTGGGCGGCCTGTGCCTGGCCAACTCGGGCCTGGGCGCGGTGCACGGCTTCGCGGCCCCGGTGGGCGGCATGTTCGAGGCGCCCCATGGCGCGGTGTGCGCGGCGCTGCTGCCGGCCACGTTGGAGGTGAACCTGCGCGCGCTGCGCTCCCGGGCCCCCGCCCATCCCTCGCTCGCGCGCTTCCAGGAATTGGCCCAGTTGCTCACCGGCCAGGCAAGCGCCCGGGCCGAGGAGGGCATCGCCTGGGTGCGGGAGTTGTGCGCGGCGTTGAGCGTACCGGGACTCGGCCACTACGGCCTCACCGAGGCGGACGTGCCCCGGCTCGTGTCCAAGGCCCGGGTGGCCAGCAGCATGAAAGCCAATCCCCTCCCGCTCACGGAGGAGGAACTCACGGAGATCGCCCTGCGCTCGCGCTGAGCTGTCAACCCCCCCTGAAATCCATACGCGCGGCAATCATCCAACACCGCTCCACACGAGCGGTGCTCAACCCCCATACCGCCCGTGGGGTGTTCTCGGGAGGACAGTCATTCGCGCTATACCTGCGCCCCTATGGCGCGTCGTTCCGTCTTGGATTCGCTGCTGCTGATGCTGGCGGTGTTCACCCTGGGGGCCTGCTCGTGGACTCCGCCCGAGGAGGAGTCCACGCCGCCCGCGCGCGAGGAAGTCCGCGCGCCCGAGCCGCCCGCCCCCACCGCCTGCCGCACGGCCCCCATCGTGACGAACGGCAGCCGGCAGCGCATGCGCATCGCGCTCACGTTCGACGCCTGCACCACGCGCAGGAACGAGTACGACGAGCGCGTCATCCAGACCCTGCTGGAGACCTCGACGCCCGCCACGCTCTTCATCGGCGGAGGCTGGGCCCAGGCCAATCCCAAGCGGATGCAGGAGCTCGCGCAGTACCCGGGCTTCGAGTTCGGCAACCACACCTTCACCCATGCGCACATGCCCCAGGTGAAGGACGACGCGCGGATGTTGGAGGAGCTGCAGGGCACTCAACGCATCGTGTACGAGCTGACGGGCCGCATCCCCCGCTACTTCCGTCCGCCCTTTGGCGAGGTGGACAGCCGCGTCGCGTGGATCGCCTCCCAGGCGGGACTGACCACGCTCAACTTCGATCTGCCGTCGGGAGATCCCGATGGAACCACCACGGTGAAGCGCGTGGTGGACTGGGTGCTCAAGAAGGCGGCGCCTGGGAGCATCGTGGTGATGCACATGAACCACAAGAAGTTCCCCACCGCCGCGGCGCTCCCGGAGATCATCAAGGGCCTGCGCAAGCGGGGCTTCGAGCTCGTCACGGTGGCCACACTGCTCGAGGACGCCGAGTGGCCCACCTGCAAGCCCTCGGATGCCCCCGAGCGCACCCTCGTGGCGGAAGTCATTCCCTGACGGCGCGCGGCTTCCAGAACACGAGCTCGGAGACGCCGGGCACGGCGAAGCCCGGCAGCGCGCCCACCTGACGGTAGCCGTGGCGCTGGTAGAAGCGCTGCGCCGCCGTGTTGAAGTCCGAGGTGAGCAGGAAGTAGCCCCCGGAGGGCGCGCCACAGCCGGCCTCGTAGGCGGCGAGCAGCCGCGCGCCCAACCCCGAGCCCTGGCGCTCCTCGCGGATGGCGAGCGTGCGCAGGTAGGCCCCCGTGCCAAACGTGCCCCGGGTGAGGAACCAGCAGACGCCCACGGGACCGAACGGCTCCTCCGTGGCCAGCAGCAACCCCTCACCGCGCTCGAGCGCGCCCCGGAAGCGCGCACCCAGGGCCGCCGCGTCCAAGCCATAGGCCTGGAAGAGCGACAGCGGCGCCAGGGCGGAGGCCAGCGCGGGCAACTCCTCCAGGGTGGCGGGACGGATGACGGCGGACGGCATGCGGGGCCTCCAGACGGTGCGCGGGCAGCCTATCCGGCACCGAGCGCCGCCGCGACCCGGGGCAACACGTCGCCCGCGAGCGCGTCCACGCGCACCGCCATCAACTCCTCGCCCCGGCACTCCCCGAGGTTGACGAGGCCCCGGGGCAGCTGGCGATCCACCGCGCGCTGCAGGAAGCGGAAGCCCGAGTAGATGGCCAGGGACGAGCCCACCACCAGGAACGCGTCGGCCTCCTCAACGAGGGAGAACGCGGCCTCCACCGTGGGCGCGGGCACGTTGTCGCCGAAGAACACCACGTCCGGCTTGAGCGTGCCCTCGCAGTGGAGACACGCGGCCACCTGGAAGGCGCGCACGGCCTCGTCGGACACCTCGGCATCACCGTCGGGCCGGGACTCGGCGCCGTGCGCGCCGAAGTCCGGGTTGAGCGCCCACAAGCGCTCCTGCAGGGACGCTCGCGGCTCGATGGCGCCACACGCGAGGCAGCGCACCCGGGCGAGCGCGCCGTGCAACTCGATGACCCGCTGGCTGCCCGCGGCGTGGTGCAGCCGGTCCACGTTCTGGGTGATGAGCCCGAGCACGTGGCCCGAGCCCTCCAGGGCGGCGAGCGCCCGGTGCGCGGCGTTGGGACGGGCGGAGGAGAAGCGCGGCCAGCCGAGCAGGCTCCGGGCCCAATAGCGCGCCCGGACCTCGGGCCGCTGGAGGAACTCGCGGTGCTGGATGGGGTTGCGGGCGCGGGAGCGGGTACCCGGGCCCCGGTAGTCCGGGATGCCCGACTCGGTGCTGCACCCGGCGCCCGTGAGCACCGCGACGCGGCGGCCCCGGAGCAACTTCGTCAGGGCGTCGATCGCCTCGGGCCCGGCGCGCACGGCCAGTGTTTCCTGGGGAAGGGTCATGCTGGGGCTCCTCTATAACGGGCCCGAGGGCCCTGCGCCGCGCGGCTCCCCGGGGAATGTGGAGAAGACGGCCCCTCGTGCTCCTGGCTGGCGTCAGGTGTGCCACACTGGACGGCACATGTCCGCCTCCCCCGCCATCCGCGGCTTCGTGACCTCGATGATCCTCGACGCGGCCCGGGCCCTGCCCGAGGAGTCGCGGCGACGGGTGTTCGCGCTCGTCCCCGCGCCCACGCTCGCCCTGATCGAATCCACGTCCCGGCTGGGTTGGATTCCCATGGAAGAGAGCATGAAGCTGACGGACGCCCTCCACGGCGTGCTGGGCAATCCCGGCTACCGCCGCTTCTTCTCGCGCCTGGCGGATCGGTTGATCGACGCGCCCCTGCTCCATTCGCTCTTCGACGCGGCGGTGCGGCTCTTCGGGCTGACGCCCCAGGCCCTGTTCAAGTGGTCCACCCATGCGTGGGACCAAGCCTTCCGCCACATCGGACGGCTCACCTACCAGTTGCAGCACCAGGGCCCCAACGGCGGCCGGATCGACATGGTGTGGGAAGGCATCCCTCCGCTGATGCTGCGCGGCGGCACCTTCGAGGAATCGCTCGCGGGCACCTTCGAGATGTTCCTGCGCCGCGTCTCGCGCGAGGGACACGTGCACATGCGCCCGGCGCCCGCGTCGGAGAAGAGCCGGCGCGTGTACGAAGTGACCTGGAAGTAGACCCCCGCCGCGCGGATGTCCTGGCGCGTCACGCCTTCATGCTCCTGACACGACACGTCAGGCCTTGAGGGCTTCTAATCTTATCATAGTCCTGGATTTTGTGTTATAGCGGCGCTGCCGACGAATCCGTCGAGCCCTGCCTTACCCCCAATCCAACAAACCCAGGAGCCAGCCATGTCCACCCGTCCCGTCGGACAGAAGGTCTGTGTCGCTCTCGCGCTCACCACCGCCCTCTCCGGAGGCGCCGCGGTCGCGAGCACCATCAACCAGAACACCTCGTGGACCATCAACCGGGGCAGCTCCACGACGTACCGCGTCGTGGCCTACGGCGACTCCATCTTCGCGGGCTACAAGGGTTCGCTCAGCAGCGTGGCCAAGCGCTCCGGTCCCCAGGTCGAGGGCGAGTACCTGGCCAAGGAGTTCAACTCCAACATGGAAGTCATCCGGCGCACCAAGTCCGGCGCCAAGGCGGATGACATCTATAACAACAAGATCATCGGCGAGAAGTCGTACATGCAGACGAGCAACACCCGCGCGGTGATGTTCGAGATGTGTGGCAACGACTACCTGCAGGCGCGCTCGGCCTTCTCGGATCAGACGGGCACCTGCAGCTACAGCGGGCTGGACTCCGCCCTGGCCAGCTGCACCACGTACACGGAGAAGGCCATGCAGGCCATCAACCAGTACGCGACCACGGCCAAGGCGAAGATTGTCATGACCATCTACTACCCGGGCTACAACGCGGACAACACGCAGACGGCGTGCAGGGACTCCGTCACGGGCGCCTCGGTGAACAAGCGGCAGAAGTTCCTGCCCTACCTGGCCAAGAGCAACTGGCGCACCTGTAGCCTGGCGGACAAGTATGGCTTCAAGTGCGCGGACGTCTTCGCCGACTACATGGGCGCCGACTACGACTCCAACGGCGACGGGCAGATCGACAGCGACGCGCTGCGCTACCGCTCGGGCGAGACGGAGGCCGCCTACGTGGCCCGCATCACCGGCGCGCTGAGCGCCACCCTGCGCGACTCCAACACGCACTTCGTCAACGCCAGCACCAGCTACGACTACCTGCAGTCGGACGACACGCACCCCACCTTCACCGGGGCGAGCGTCTCCGTGGGCATGTTCGGCGGCACGGGCTCGGGCACGAGCGCTCCGGACTTCACCGACTCGGTCATCGTGGGCGGCCAGAACGCGCAGTGGAACAAGTGGGGCCACGAGCGCATGGGCTGGCTGATGTCCACGATGGATCCGGCCACGCCGTAGTTCCGCTTCCCCCGCGCCGTCCCGGGGACGGTCCCTCCCAGAGTGGGAGGGGCCGGAGACCCACGCTCAATCCCCCACTGTCGGGGGGGGTTGAGCGGTTAGGGTGCGGCGCATGAAGACGCTCGAGCTGAGGAACCGCTGGACCCTCGTCACCGGGGCCTCCTCCGGATTGGGACTGGAAATGGCGCGCGCCATCGCCCGGGACCACGGAGGCCACGTGCTTGGCGTGGCGCGGCGGCGCGACCGGCTCGAGGCCCTGTGCGAGGAGCTGCGCACGCGCCATGGCGTCCAGGCCGACTGCATCGTGGCGGACCTGTCGCGGCCCGCGGACGTGGAGCGCGTCTTCACCGAGGCCACGCGCGGGAGGCAACTGCACGGCGCCCTGCTCAACGCCGGCGTCACCTACTGGGGCGATGCCGTGAAGCTGGACTGGGGCGCGTTCCAGACCATGCTGGACACCAATGTCACGAGCCTCGTGCGCCTGTCGGGTCTGCTCGCGCCCCACCTGGCGGCCCACGACACCCAGGGGGGGATGATGCTCGTGTCCAGCGTGGCGGGCCTCATCCCGGTGCCGTACCAGGCGGCCTACAGCGGCACCAAGGCCTTCGTGCTCGGCTATGGACAGGCCCTGGCCCAGGAGCTGCGGCCCACGGGGGTGTCCGTCACCGTCTTCGCTCCGGGCGGCATCTCCACGGAGTTGATGGAGAACTCGGGACTGGCCCAGCGCTTCAAGACGGGGGACCTGGGAATGATGACGGCCCCCGAGTGCGCCTCGCACGCGCTGCGCGCCTTCACCCGGCGCAAGGCGTTGTCCATCCCGGGGCTGCTCAATCAGACCCTGGCGCTGGCGGCGCGCCTGCTGCCGCGCGGCTTCCTCGCCCAACGCACGGCCGCCCTGTACCGGCCAGGGCCTTGAGCGGCGCGGGGCGCGCCGCCCTGGCACCGCTAATCGCAGTCGACGTCGTTGAAGACGTTGAAGGGAACGCCCGCCACGCTGGTGACCTCGTCATTGCCGCACGGGGCCGCGCTCAACTGGGCATCCTTCGTGGCGATGGTCCAGGTGTCGACGCCCGTGCTCTCGTTGTCGATGTCACTCGCCGCGAAGCCATTGATGTTGCAGCCGGGGCACGGGCCGGAAATGCCCGGGGACTTCGGATCCGCCCCATCCCGCGTGGACCAGACGAACGTGACGACCTTGGCGACGGGCTTGTCGGACGCCACCTTGAACTTGCCCATGTCCACCGTCACGCAGTTGGGACCATCGGGGACGGAGACCGTGCCATCGAGCTTGCGCTCCTCACAGTTCTGCGTCTGGGCGAAGTAATAGGCGTAGCGGTTGCCTCGCTCCGGCTTGTAGCCCGTGGACGACAGGTCCTCCGAATAGATGCCCTTCTCGTTCATGTAGGAGCGCTGAACGGTGAACCAGGTACGGAGGTTGGACTTGGCCTCCGCCTGCTTCGCGCGCGCCTGGAACTTGATGAAGTTCGGAATGGCGATCGCCGCGAGGATGCCAATGATGGCCACGACGATCATGAGCTCGATGAGCGTGAAACCGCGGCTTCTTTGGGTGACCGGATGACGCATGAATGGGATGACCCCGGGTAGAACGGTGGCGACGGCCACGCGCGAGCACGGATGACCCGCTCGTAGAAGTATGACCGGAATGGACCGATCAGCAAAGATGGGGCACGTCCGCATCCTCTCAGCCCCTCGGGAGTCTCGTTCCACGGACCCGGACAATCCTTGGATGTCCAAGGGGAACAGCTACCTCAAGCTCACCGTCCGCTCCCGCCAATCAGCGGAACTCCAGCGCTGGAAGGAGCCGATGGCCTCGGGGCGCCCGGCGCTCCGCTCCGGAGCCAGCGTGTCCCGCTTCAGCACCTGGAAGGAGGACTTGACGCGCCCCTCGCTCACGACTTCCCGCGTCACCAGGATCCGGGAGCCATCCGGAGAGAAGCCCGCCAGCTCCACGTAACCCAGGGACGGCTCCACCGCACCCGGCGCCAGGGTGTCCAGCCTCCACTCGCCGTCCTCCTGGTGGAAGACCCACAGCTCGGTCCAGCCCTCCAGCATCTGGACCGCCACCGTCACCGCCGTCCCCTGGGCCGAGCGGCGCGAGGAAGCCGGCCAGACCAGACCGTAGGTGCAGCGCTCGAACAGCACCCGCCGGCCATCTCCGGCCTCCTCCAGGCGCAGACAGGTCTCCCCGGGTTGTCCGGGAGTCCATGCGAGCCGGGGTCCGCTCGACGGTGGAGGGGTGTCATGCGCCGAGGCGGCACGCGACGCGCCCACCCGCACCGCCGCGACCGCGTAGGCCTCCCGATCCTCCTCGGCCAGCTCCGCCTTGGACACCCGGGCCAGGACGTCCACGGAGCGCTCGGCGGCTTCGCTCCCCCGTTGGGGCTCGCCCCGGCGGGAGAACTGATAGGCCAGGGTGGCTTCCACCTCGGCCCGGCGCAGGTGGAGGCGATTGGCCAGGTAGGGCGGCAGCGCACTCGCGTCCACCTGCTCCAGGACCGAGCGCCGCCAGGTATGGAGCGCATGAAGCTCCACGGGGCCCAGGGCCGGATCGATGCACTCGGGACGGGTGAGGGACAGCGCCGCCTGGAGCCGCGATTCGGCGCCGCCCCCGAGCGCCAGGACGCGGCGGAAGGCCTCGCCGTCGTAGCAGACCCGGGTGCGGCCCTCGCGCTCGAAGCCGAGCAGCTTCACCCCATAGCTGGCCGCCACGTCCAGGTGCGCGGCCAGGGCGGTGTCGTTCGTGCGATTCGACGTGGCGCGCCGGGCGAGCCGGTCCGCCATCGTCCCCAGCGCGGCGAAGAATTCCGGCCCCACCTGCGAGGCCTTCGCCGCGCGCAACAGGGCCGCCGCGTGGCCGATGCCCAGGGCCTCCGCGCCCGGCGTCTCCTTCACGAACTCCATCACCGCCTGGAGCCGGGGCACGCTCGTCTCGTCCAGGGAGTAGACGCGCACCTGGGTCGCCCGCACGTAGCCGGGGCGCTCGCGGCGATGGTCATACACCTGGAGGAAGCCCTGCCGTTCTCCGCGGACCTCCAGCCACTCCCCCTGCCAGAGCGTGGCCTGACGCGGGGAGGAGTCCTGGGGGGAAGCGCGCAGGGGCGCCTGATCCTGCACCACGAGGGCGATGGCGACGAGCGTGGCGAGCATGGCGCTACTCCTCCCCGCCCGGCGCGCCGGTGGTGGCCAGGGCCGCGCTCGGAGCCGAACCGGCCGGGCCCAGCAGGTTGCCCGCGATGAATCCGCCCGACTGCGGCGGCGCGATGATGACCTGGATCTTGTCCGACAGCTTGTCCGCGAGCGTCTTCTGGATGAGCAGCGGGTTGCGGCTGATGAGCTCCGCGTCCCGGGCGAGCTGTTCCGAGGAGGCCTTGCCGGTGATCTCAAGGCGGTAGGCATCCGACTCGGCGATCTTCCGCCGGGCGTCCGCCTCGCCCGCGGCCTGGATGCGGTGCGCGTCGGCCTCGGCGGTGGCGAGCGTCAGGCGGGACACCTTGGCCGCCTCCGCTTCCAGCCGCCGCTGTTCGATCTCCTTCTCCTTGAAGGGCAGGATGTGGCGCATGGCCTCGGCCTTGGCCTTGGCGGCGATGATCTCCTCGCTTCCGGCGGCCTCGGCGGCCTTCTCGCGCCGGACCTTGTCCGCCTCGGCCTCCAGCGCGGACTGCTTCACCTGCTTGTCCTTGAGCTCGAGCGTGTAGCGCATCTTCTCCGTGTTGAGCTCCTCCGCGAGCAGCGTCTCCATGCCGGCGCGGTACTGCGCGGGAAGGTCCACGTTGCCGAGCGTCACCGAGCGCAGCAGCACGCCATCGGCGGCCAGCAGGGGCGCGAGTTCCTCGGTGAGGTCCTTCTGGATGCGCACCCGGTGGGTGGAGAAGATCTCCCGCACCGAGTGCTGGGCGAAGTGGCGGCGAAGCACGCCGTCGATGAGGGGCTCCACGATGTCCTCACCCACGTTCTCCGGGAGCCGGGCGGACAGGGCGCCGATCTTCCCGGGATCCAACACGTAGCGGATGTTGACCTCGATCCCGATGGACAGCCCCTCCATGGACTGGAAGGGCGCGGGGCCCGTGGCACGGGCGCTGCGCTCGGGACGGAAGGTCTGATCCTTCAAGCTGTAGCGGCTCAAGCGGTGCACGTGGGGCACCAGCAGGGACCAGCCCTCGGGCAGTTCGGAAACCGAGCCGGTGAGCCGGTTCACCCGCACGCCCACCTCGCCCGGCTCGATCGTGCACACGGGCTGGGCCGCCACGACTCCGGCCACCACGCCCGTCACGATGAACCCGCCCATCACCCGGCGCCCCCGGGGGGCATAGACGAGCCAGCGGATGCGGCTGACCACCCCGCGCGCCGTCTCGCCCATCAGCCCCCAGGCCTTGCGCAAGGCCTCACCCCGCTTCGGCTCGTGCTGCTTCCGTTCCTCGCTCCGCTGCTGCTCGTCCCGCTGCTGCTCGTTCCGCGTCTCGTCGCTCATGTCCGTTCCCTCGTGGGGGAAAGGCATTGCAGGAGCGATGCCCAGCCAGGCGAGCGAGCCCCGCCCTCGGGCGGCCCCCACGTCCCGTGGTCACGAAGACGCACCACGTGGCTCACGCGACCCACGAGGACCCTCGCGGGTGCGGCAGGCCGCCCACGCGCGCGGACGGCTCACAACGGCTGGATGCGCTCCACCAGCCGCCCCGTGGCGAGCCCTTCCCGGAACTCCTCTCCCAGCCGCTCGCTCTCGGCCACCACCTGCCGCCAGGCGCGGATCCGCTCCGCGTCCGTCAGCCGGACGAAGTCATCGCGGTCCGGAATCTTCCCGAAGGGCAGACGCGCGACGAACTCGGGCGAGGGGGACACGAGCAGCACCCGCCGGAAGTTCGCGGGCCCGGCCCGGCGCCAACGCAGGGCCTTGTCGAACCAGCCGGGCACCACATGCGGATAGAAGTGGGGATAGAGCACCCACCCCTCGCCCGCGCCGTAGTCGATGTCCAGGTGGTAGTCGAGCAGACCGCCATCCCGGTAGATGCCGGCGCGGGCCTCGGGGATGCGCACGCCGCTGATCACCAGGGGAATCGCCCCGGAGGCCAGGAGCGCCGGGCGCAGATTGCCCCGGGTGAGCGGCACGTGGACGGAGGGCAGGTCCGCGAGCCCCGAGAAGGGGCTGGTATCCCCCGCGCTGTGGAAGATGACCCGCTCCAGGTGGAGCCCCAGGGTGCGGCGGCTCACCAGGTTGCCCAGGGCCCCCAGGGCGAGCCCCAGGGTCTGGACATGGCGCTGCTCGATGGCGGTGAGCCCCCGGCAGCGGTTGGTCATCACGTGCAGGCGCGCCCAGGGATGGGCGAGGACTTGCGCCTCGCCGTCCTCACCGAGGATGGCATCCAGGATGCCCTGGCTGGTACGGCTCACCAACGCGGGGGGTGGCCGGGGCGGGAAGCGCTGCGCGAGGTACGCCTCGGCGAAGCGCTCCAGGGCGGCGACCGGCGAGTCCAGGGCGAGGCACGTCAGGCGCCAGCTCCCAATCGACGAGCCGATGAGATGAAGCGGGCGGGAGCGCTCCCGGAAGAACTCCCCGAACAGCACCCGATCGAGTCCAGCCAGCACCAGCCACTTCGGCCCGCCGGAGGCACCTGGAACGATGTCCACGTCCCGCGCGCGCAGACCCCGCTCGCGAATCAGGCGCAGCGCCTCCGGACCCGCCCGGAGCGTGAGGCTCGGGCTCATGAACACACCGATAGGGACATGCGCCGGTTCTTGCCACGATCACGGGTCCGTGGCGAGAGGCGACTCGGCATACCGGGTGAGCAGATCCTGCGGCGTGCCGAAGACGGCGATCGCCCCGGCGCCGCGCAGGTCCTCCTCCGAGAAGCCACCACACACCAGGCCCATGCCGCGCATCCCCAGGCGGCCGGCCCCCTCGAGATCATAGGGCAGCGCGGCGACCATCAGGGCCTCATCGGTGCCATCCAACCCCAGCAACCGGATCGCCTCGGCGGGAATCTCCTCGTTGAGCCGGTCCCCGGCCACGTCCGCGTCCGTGGTGCGCGCGTCGATGAGATCCGCCACCCCGAGCAATTCGATGTAGTGATCCAGCTCATCCGGATCCGAGGTGGAAGCCAGGGCGACGCGCCACCCCTCGTCGCGCAGCCGCTGCAGCAGCTCGGTGACGCCCAGGAAGGGCCGTACCCGCGAGAGGTATTCCTCGTGGAAGAGCGCCCGGTGGAAGCTGGACAGCTCATCGGCGTGACGCAGGAAGTCCTCCTCCGAGAGCAGGGCGGACAGGAACCGGTCCCCCAATCGGGCCACCTGCGCCAGCACCCGCGGCAGGCGCGCCTGGAAGCCGTAGCGCGCGAGCGATTCCTGCCAGGCCCGCGCGCGCAACACGTTGGTGTCCACCAGCGTTCCATTCACCTCGAAGATGATTGCCTTGGGCACGCTCGCCCTCCGTCTCCGAAGGTTGGGCACGGAATCCACGTGCCGCGAGCCGTCCCCTCCTCCGTCTGGACGGTTGCTCCTCGGGGGAGCGGCGATTCCACTCCCCCAGCCAGGACCCTGGACCGCGGGGTGATGCCTCGCGAGATACCCGGCAATCCCTTCCATCTCTCTCACCCAATGGACAAACGGACCATCCACTGGCCAAAAACAGGAATAAGCGGACGGGCCGTCTGGCGGCCTCGTGAAAATCCTCCGGATGGATCCCCGGTGCTCCGATTCCTCCACGAAAGGCCTCCGCATGCCTCCCTGTTCCCCCTCCTCCCATGCCCTCGTTCTCTCCGGTCTCTTCGCCCTGGCGGCGTGCGGCCCTGGAATGGGAGAGGCTCCGCCCACGCCCTTCGTCACCCAAGGGCAACTGGAACGCCTCGAGGCCCGGCCCGACGCGGGCCAGCCCTGCGGCGGCTTGCAAGCCCTCGGCTGCGAGCGGAACTTCATCTGCGCGGACGATCCCAACGATGACTGCGAGCCCGCGCTTGGCGCGACCGATTGCGCCGGTATTTGCGTCGAGGAGCGCCAGTGGGCGCCCGTCCCCATCGAATGCGCCGCCCCGGGGCCGGAGCGGCGCTACGTCGCGCGCGACCCCCAGCTCTGCGCGGCCCTCTTCTTCGTCTGTCACCCGGACGACACGTATTTCTTCGACGAATGCGGCTGTGGCTGTGCTTCGGGGCAGTAGCCGGAGGAAGAGACGAACGGGCGGGGATTGACGTGGACCCCGCCTCCTTCGCAGCATGGGAGGCACCGCCATGTCCGTGCCCCCCGTCTACCGCCGCTGGGTCACCTGCCCCGAGCCGCGTCCCCAGGCGAGCCTGCGCTTGTTCTGCTTCCACTTCGCGGGAGGAGACGCGTCCATCTTCCGGCTCTGGACCACCCAGTTGCCGCCCTCCATCGAGGTGTGCCCCATCGAACTGCCGGGCCGGGCCACCCGCCGCGCCGAGCCCGCCCTCACCCATTTCCCCACGCTGATCGACACGCTGGCGCGCCGCATCCTCCCCTTCCTCGGACAGCTCCCCTTCGCCTTCTTCGGGCATAGCTTCGGCGGCAACCTCGCCTTCGAGCTGACGCGCTGGTTGCGCCGCCAGGGCGCGCCCCTGCCGGTGCGGCTCTTCCTGTCGGCCACGCCGGCGATCCAGTCCCGGGCCCAGCCCTATGCCCGCGTGAGCCACCTGGCGGACGCGGCGTTCCTGGAGCAGATCTCCACCCGGTTCGGCATTCCCCTGGACGTGATCTCCCGCGAGGAGGTGCGGGACATGGTGCTGCCCGCGATGCGCGCGGACGTGCTCGTCGCCGAGAGCTACCACTACACCCCCGAGCCCCCCCTGGACGTGCCCTTGTCCTCCTTCGGGGCCACCCAGGATCCCGAGGTCGGCCCCCGCGAGGTGGAGGTGTGGCGGCACCAGACCACGGCGGACTTCCGCTCGCGCTTCTTCCCGGGCGATCACTTCTTCCTCACGCCCCAGCGCCCGCGGCTCCAGCAGGCCGTGCTGGAGGATCTCGCCAGCACGCAATTTCCGTGACGCCGCCGGTGTTTCCGGCCATCTACCGGAGACCCCGTGCTCATCCGTTATTCCGATTGGAAGAAGCCCACCGACGCGGCCTATGCCTTCCGGCTCCGCGCGGTGGAGGCGCCCCAGGTGCCCGCCCCCGGCCCGGCCCGGGACATCCGCGACATCGCCCGTGAGGTGCTCGAGCCAGGCGACGCGGAGCGTTTCGAGCAGCGGATCCACCGCTGGGCGGGCCCCGAGGACGAGACGGAGGAAGGCGAGCGGCCCTACGCCGGCCAGCAGTTCCTGTTCGAGGAAGCCCCCTGGAAGGACACGCTGGGTGCCGGAGAGTTGGAGACGGTGCTCCGGGGAACCGTGCGGGTGATGCGCGGCGCGGACGGCCAGACGGACTACGTGCTGAGGGATCACCACATGCTCGACGTGGTGCTCTACCACTACCGCACGACGGGCGAGTTGCCCCGCGCGCTCTTCCACGCGGACCGCCACTCGGACTGGTGCAAGGACAGCTTCCTGGAGGCTCGCACGCCGCAGCAGGCGGCCACCTGGTGGAAGCTCCTCGAGGGACTCAAGCGGCCCGGGGACGGCACGCCCGTGCTCGGAGAGGAGGACATCGTCTTCACCACGGGCAAGGCGGCGCCCACGGCCCGCATGACCGGGCGCGACGTGGGCTTCTCCACCCTCGTGCCCTGGTTCGTGGACACCGCCCAGTTGCACTGGAGCCAGGTGCTCGCCCGGCCCGGGGTGCTCGGGGCGGACTGGCTCTCGCTGGATCTCGACTGCTTCCAGCCCTCGCCCCAACTGCGCGTGTGTGGCGGACTGCTGCGCGACCCGCGCTTCCACGGGATGATGACGGCCGCGCGGGTGCGGGTGTTCGTGCTCTCGCCCCAGTTCACCAATGGCGGGGACAAGATCGACCCCTGGACCATCCAGGGCAGCCGCGCCTCCTCGCTCCGTCTGTTGAATCTGTTGCGGCGGTTGCCCCGGGGCGTGCGGATCCCGCGCGTTCCGGACGCGGACGTGGCAAGACAGCGTCCATGAAGCTCACGCAGCTGCGCATCCATCGCTACCGGGACGTCGCGCCGGGCTCCACGCTCGCCTTCAGCCCCACGCTCAACCTGGTGCTCGGCGAGAACGGGACGGGCAGGACGACGCTGTTGGATCTCCTCGCCCGCGCCATCGCCTCGGACTTCTCCGGGCTCCTGCACGAGGAGTTCTCCCTCGAATACGCCCTTGCCTTCCCGGGCATGGACCTGCACGTGCGCGTGCGCAACGAGCGCGCCGCCGTGGCGCCCGCGGCGCCCGGGGTCCAGGCGCTCGTGAGGAGCCAGGAGCCCGCGTCCGAGGCCCCGCTCGACCCCTTCATGGAGCTGACGATCCAGTTGCACGCGCCCGCCGCGCGGCTGGTGATGCGCGCGAACGCCGAGGGCGTGTCCTGGGAGGTGGACGGACAACCCGCCTACAGCCAGAACATGTACTGGTCGCTGTTGGATCGCACCGTCTGGGTGGTGCTCTTCCTCGCGGCACAGCGGCTCGCGCCCGAGCTCAAGGAACGGCTCAAGGAGCTGCTGCGTCACACCTTCCTGCTCGCCCCCGCGCGCTTCGACGAGTCCCTGGGCATGTTCGAGCGGATCGGCCAGAGCCAGTTCGCGATGGAGATGCGGGGCGAGGACGTGTTCCCGCTGGGGCTGATGTCACTGCCCACGTGGCTGCCCGGGGTGCTCCGCGAGCGGGCCGCGCAGGCCACCACCACGGGCCATATCGACGTGCGCCACGACGAGTTCGATCGAAGCTTCCTCGCGCGCTTCGTCACCCTGGCGGGATTGGGCGCGGGCCGCTTCCGGGTGGAGTTGCTGGACAAGCGCAGCTACGACAACGGCGGACGCCTGGAGTTCGGCCAGTTCGGCTTCGAGTTCACCCGGAAGGATGGCTCCGTGCTGTCGCGCGAGCACTTGAGCCACGGACAGAAGCGGCTCCTGTCCCTGCTCTACTACCTGGACGTGAACGAGGACTTCGTCATCGCCGACGAGCTGGCCAACGGCCTGCACCCGCGCTGGGTGGAGGGGTGCGTGCGCGAGCTGGGGGACCGGCAATCCTTCCTCACCAGCCAGAACCCGCTCCTGTTCGACTACGTCTCCTTCGGCTCGTACGAGGAGCTTCACAGCTCGCTCATCCACTGTGGGCTGGCGATGCACGAAGGCCACGAGCGCAAGGCGTGGACCAATCCCCCGGCGGACGTGGCCGCGCGGCTCTTCGCGGACTACGCGCGGGGCGGCACGCCACTGGGGACCCTGCTGCGGCTGCACGGGCTGTGGTGAACCCCCTCACCCGCGCTTCTCCCGCGCGAGCTCGGCGCGGAAGAAGGCACTGTGGCTCGCGAGCGTTTCCATGTAGCCCCGAACATCCTCGCGCGCCTCGGCGGACAGCAGCGCGAAGGGCGTCACGTGCGCGTCGGGCACGTAGCGGAAGGTGAGGTTGATGCGCCGGGTCCTGAAGTCCGGCAGCTCGGGCGGCAGGAGGAGCCCCGCGCGCGTGTCCACGCGCTGTACCCGGTGGAAGGTCTGATCCTTCCACCGCGCCCCTCCGAAGAGCTGCAAGGCCCCGTCATCCAACCACTGCTCGAGCACCACCTCGTCGCGCTCGCCCGGGCGGCTGGAGGTGACGAACTGCAGGAGCGCGCGCTCGCCGAGGGACAGGGACGCCACGGGCCCCGGCTCGAAGTCCTTGTGCTCGCCCACGCGCGCGGTGTCCACCCAGTGCCCGTCCTCGAGCCGGCTGCCGTAGAAGTTCACCAGACAGGTATTGAGGTGCCAGCCCGTGGGCATGTCCGGCCCGCGGAACATCCGCCGCGCCAGCTCCTCCACCTTGTCCACCTGGCGCTGGAGCACCGCGGGAAAGGGCTCGGCCTTCACACAGCGGTCCTTCACCCCCTTGGGCGGCCGGTAATAATCGAGGCACGCGAATTGCCAATTTCCCAACCAATACACGGGCCGTAGCAGTCGCCGCTGGGATTGGCCCGGAGGGGGAGGGAAATGCGCGGAGTACCGCTGCTCCCACAGGGGATGAAGCGTGCCCAACCACTCGAGGATGGAGGCACGGTCCGCCGAGGACAGGAAGCTGGCGTTGTAATGATGGCCCGGGGTGCGCTGACGAGCCTTGTGCACCAGCGAACGGCCATGTCGAGGGGGAAGCGCCATGGCGTCCCCCTATCACAGCGCGGGCCGCGCGGAGACCCCTCGCCCCCCTGTAACATGAGCCATCCACCGAGGCATCTCGGAGGAACACCCTTCAAGGAGGCCCCATGGAAGGCACCTCGAACGTTGTCCAGGATTTTCACAACATCGATGGCTCCGCGTCCTCCTCCCATGCCCTGCGCTTCCTGGATACCTTGAACGCGAGCCAGCAGGTGCAGCAGATGCAGGCGCTGTCGCACCAGATGCTGGGAGTAGGCACCGGTGCACACCTGCTCGATGCCGGCTGCGGCGTGGGGGACGTGACCCGGGATCTCGGGGCGATGGTGGGCCCCACGGGTCACGTGCTGGGCGTCGACCTGAGCGAGGCCATGGTGCTCGAGGCGAGAGGCCGGTCCGAGGGGATGCGGTTGCCAGTGGAGTTCCGGCAGGGCGACATCCACTCGCTGGCGCTGCCCTCCAACAGCTTCGATGCCTGTCGCGTCTCGCGCGTCTTCATCTACCTGGAGGATCCCCGGCGGGCGCTGTCGGAGTTGCTGAGACTCGCCCGGCCCGGTGGCGCGGTGGTGCTCTTCGAGCCGGAGCTGGACAGCTGGGTGCTGGACGGACCGGACCGGGCCGTGGTCCGCAAGCTCCTCCACTTCTGGGCCGATCAGCTGCGCAACCCCTGGATCGGACGGCAACTCACCTCCCTGTTCCGCTCACTGGGAGTGCATCAGGTGAAGGCCGTCCCGGTGGTGGGTGTCTGGGATCTGGGCATGCTGGAGACGTTTGGCCTCTATTCCGTCCTGGAGAAAGCCATCGGGGAGGGCGTGGCGAGCCGTGTGCAGGTGGACGCGTGGGTGCGCTTCCTCAGGGACGCGGAGCGCGACGGGAGCTTCTACGGCTCGATGAGTGGCGTCGTGGTGCGTGGCACCAAACCCAGCCCCTGAGCACAGCGCAACCGTCCTCGCCTAGGATGGCCGCGATGGAGACGACGCACGCGGAAGAAACATTGGCCGCCCCAGGCGGACCCACGCTGTACTTCCAATCGTGGCGGCCCGTAGCACCCCGCACCGTGGTGGCCATCATCCACGGAATCGGTGAACACAGTGGCCGCTTCCGCAAGCTGGTCGAGGCGCTCGTCATACGCGGTCACGCGATCTACGCGCTGGACCTGAGGGGACATGGACGCTCACCAGGCCAGCGGGGACACCTGCTGTCGTGGTCGGAGTACCGCGAGGACATGAAGGCCTTCCTTGAAACGGTCGCCCAGCGGGAGGCGGGCCGGCCCCTCTTCATCTATGGCCACAGCATGGGCGGGCTCATCGTCCTGGACTACGTGCTGCGCCACCCCGAGGGCCTGAGCGGCACCATCATCAGCGCGGCCCCCTTCGAGTCCGTGGGCGTCGCGACTCCGCTGCTGGTGACGTCCGCGCGCATCCTCTCGCGCCTCTGGCCCTCGTTCGCGCTCAAGGTGCCCCTGGAAGCCCAGGCGCTGAGCCGCGAGCCCTCCAGCGTCGCCGACTACCTGGCGGATCCCCTCGTCCACCGCGCCTGCTCGGCGCGCTGGGCCATGGAAGCCCTCGACGCCAATGTGTGGGTGAAGGCCCATGCCGGAGAGCTGAGCCTGCCCCTGCTGTTGCTGCACGGCGAGGAGGACCGCATCAACACCGTGGAGGGCGCGCGCCGCTTCTTCGAGGCCGTGCGCTCCGGCGACAAACAGATGCACCTGGTGCCGGGGGGCTACCACGAGCCCCACAATGATCCTGGCAACGCGCGGGTCTTCCAGGTGGTGGATGACTACCTGCGCGCGTTCAGGGCCTGAGGCACCTCAGTGCTCCGCGAGCACGACGAAGCGCTCCTGCACCTGGCGCGAGTCCGAGGCATGCGAGAGGTGGAACTCGTACCGGCCGGGCTTGTCGATGCGCACGCGCAGTGGGGTGGCTCCCTCGCCGGTGTCGGCGGTGAACTGGTGGATGCAGCGCCCCGCGTCACAGCTCAACAACTGGAGCGAGGGCAGGCTGTCGGCGTGCCGGTGGAAGTTCAGCTCCGCGGGCGCGTCGAAACGGACCGTGGCCGGCTCTCCTGAGTGGACACCGTGTGTCCAGGGCAGCTCCAGCCAGCCCGCCCCGTCTCCCGGGATGCGAAGGGACACATGCCGCAGGGGCATGGTCTCGCTCTTCACCTCGAGGCTGTCCTCCCACCCATCCACGTGCACCACCAGGAGGACCAACAGGCTGACCAGCGCCACGCTCAACAATCCGCGGTTGGCCGGATGGTGGACGGCGTTCTTCGCCCGCTCACGGAACTCCGCCGGGCTCTTGGCCCGCGGCGCGCTCCTGGCCGCCTCGGCCGACTGGAGCGCCATGTGCAGCCGGTACTCCAGGTGGGGACTGGGACGTTCGTCGCGCAGGGCGGAGAGCGCGGCGGATGCCTCCGGGGGCAGCGAGGGAAGCCCCTGCTCCTTCTCGTGAGTGCTCATGAACGACCTCCCGCGCTGACGGCGTGCGATGGCTGGGCCAGTTGTTCCTTGAAGGCCGCTCCCAGCTGTGCGCGACCCCGGAAGTGACGGCTCTTCACCGTGCCCACGGGAATCCCGAGAGCGGCCGACACCTCATCGTATCCAAGCTCTTCCACGTCACAGAGCAGCACCACCAGCCGGAACTTCTCGGGCAGGGCATGCAGGCAGCGCAGCATCAGCTCGGCCTCTTGCGAATGACAGACCTGGGTTTCGGGATCCTTCACTTCCGTCCCCCCGGTGAAGAGCGACCCGAGCACCGACGACGCCCCCTCGAGCACCGAGTCCAACAGCGATCGGCGCCGGGCCACGGAGCGCCGCGTCTCGATGAACTGGTTGCGCACGATGCCACACAGCCACCCAAAGAAAGACCCCCGCTGCTGATAACTCTCTTGATGGAGGTAGGCCCGAACCAGGGCGTCCTGAAGCAGGTCCTCCGCCTCCTGTTTGTCCCGGCACAACGTCAGACACAGCCGATGCAACCGAGGGAGAAGGGGCTGGACCTCCGCCTCGAAGCGAACCCGCGACTCCCGCGCACGCTCGGCGTCCATGTCCCGAGCCCCACTCATTGCCGCCCCGCCCCGCCGGCCACACGCCTCCCGTCACCCGTCCTGTTCGCCGTCACCGGCCGCGCCCGGCGGGCGCCTCGTCTCCGAATCACGACGCTGTCCATAGGATGGAATGATCTACACGTGGGTTCCCGGAGAACGTCAATCCGATGTCTTTTGATTTCTCCGCCCCAGGACCCCCGCCCCTCTTGATTGGGGGACCAACAACAGTGGGGGTTGAACCACCGAAAAGAAAACGGCTCGGAACCGCGACGCGGCTCATTCCATCCCTTCCCATTTGTAAGCACGCGCCGCGTCGTCACGACCACGCCGGCGCCTTAGAGAGGATGGACTACTCCCCATGCAGTCTCAACCCACTTCCGGCGCGTCGACCTGGAAGAGCGACATCGTGTCCGGCTTCCTCGTCTTCCTGATCGCCCTGCCGCTGTGCCTGGGCATCGCCATGGCGAGCGGCTTTCCACCGGTGGCCGGCATCCTCACCGCGGTGGTGGGCGGAGTGGTGTCCTCCTGGCTGGGCAGCGCCCGGCTGACCATCAAGGGACCGGCGGCGGGCCTCATCGTCATCGCGCTCGGCGCGGTGACGGAGCTGGGCGGGGGTGACGGCCAGTTGGGCTACCGCCGGGCGCTGGCCACCATCGTGGTGGGCGCGGCCGTGCAGATCGTCTTCGCCCTGCTGCGCACCGGCTCGCTCGGGGACTTCTTCCCCTCGTCGGTGGTGCACGGAATGCTCGCCGCCATCGGCATCATCATCTGCGCCAAGCAGGTCCACGTCCTGCTGGGCGTGTCGCCGACAGCCAAGGAGACCCTGCACCTCCTGGCGGAAATCCCCCACAGCGTGATGAAGCTCAACCCGGAGATCGCCTTCATCGGCGTCATCAGCCTGGTCATCCTCTTTGGTCACCAGGCGATCGCCCAGCGGGTGGCGGTGCTCAAGCGGGTGCCCGGCCCCCTGCTGGCGCTGCTGTTCGCGGTGCCCATGGGGCTCTACTTCGACCTGGACCACGAGCACACCTTCACGTTCTCGCATGACGTGTTCTCGGTGGGCCCCAAGTTCCTGGTGAACCTGCCGAACAACCTGATGTCGGCCATCACCTTCCCGGACTTCTCCGCCGTCTTCACCGCCACCTCCATCAAGTACATCGTCATGTTCGCCCTGGTGGGCAGCATCGAGTCGCTGCTGACCGCCAAGGCCATGGACATGATGGATCTGGAGAAGCGCCGCTCGGACCTGGACAGGGACTTGTTCGCCACGGGCGTGGGCAACCTCATCGCCGGCCTGCTCGGGGGCCTGCCGATGATCTCCGAGGTCGTCCGCAGCTCGGCCAACATCAACTACGGGGCGAAGAGCCGCCTCTCCAACTTCTTCCACGGCACCTTCCTGCTGTTGTTCGTGGCGTTCGTGCCGATGCTCATCCACCGCATTCCGCTCGCCGCCCTCGCCGCCATGCTCATCTTCGCGGGCGTGCGGCTCGCCTCGCCCAAGGAGTTCGTGAAGACGTTCCGCATCGGGGCCGAGCAGTTCGCCATCTTCTCCTTCACCGTGGGCGTGACGCTCGCCACGGATCTGCTGATGGGCGTGGCCGCGGGCATCGTGCTCAAGGCGCTCGTGCACCTGGTCAACGGAGCGACCCTTTCCGGCCTCTTCCAGCCGAACATCGAGGAGACCACCCACCAGGCGGGCCACGTGGTGCTGCGCGTGCGCCACGCGGCCGTGTTCACCAACTTCCTCAAGCTCAAGAAGCAGCTCGCGCGTCACGCCCAGGTCCAGCACGTCGAGGTGGATCTGACGGAGACGAAGCTCGTGGACCACACGGTGATGGAGCGGCTGCACGAGCTGGAGAGCGAGTTCTCCCGCCAGGGCCGGCACCTGCACGTGCGCGGACTCGAGCAACACAAGAGCCTGTCCGCGCATCCTCTTTCCGCGCGCAAGAAGAAGACCGCGAAGAGCTCGCTGGGACTTTCTTCATGAGCCATTCTCCATCCCCCTCTTCCTCCACGGACCGCGGCCAGCGGCTGGATGATGTGCTGGCGCACGCGGGCCACCTGCTCCCGGCGCAGGGCCCCATCGGCGTGTTCGTCCACCACAACACGCTGCACGCCTTCCAGCACCTGCCCTTCCACGAGGCGCTGGCCGCGGCGAGCGCCACGTTCGAGACCGAGACCTACCTTCCCGAGTCGCGCTACCGCGAGCTGTACCGGCGTGGGCGCATCAACGACACGGACCTGAGGGCGGCCCTGGCCGAGCGGGACGCGGGGAAGGGAGCCGAGGAATTCGCTCCGCCGTCGCTGTCGCGCCTGGACCTGGAACTGCTCGCGCTCCTGCACCCGGTGCCGGAGGAGACGGTGGCCTCGCTGCGCTGGAGGATGAGTGAACTGGCCGCGACGTACACGCCGCGGCCGGACATGCCGGAGGCGACGCGCCAGCGCTTCCTGCGCCGCTCCACCGAGGGCGTGCGCGAAGGGCTCGACCGGGTGGGCCGGGACTGGACGATGACGGACCTGGCCGGGTTCCTGCTCGAGCCCTCGATGGAGACGACCGTGCGCGCGGCCGCCGCGGAACCCGGCCGAGCCCTGCCCCGGCGGGACGCGTTGCGCCGGCTGGGCATTCCGGACGCGCTGACGGACGCCTATGTCGCCCAGGTCCAGCGGCGGCTGGACCACGCGCCCACGCGCCTCACCGTGGAGGGCTGGCTGGGCGCGGAGGTGTCGCTCGCCGCGAGCGCCCTGGCCGCCACCTTTGGAGGGGATGGAGGCCTGCGCTCGTTGAAGGAGCGCCTGGAGCGCCACGCCGAGCGCTTCGCGGTGAGTGCCCTGTGGGCCGCCTGCCGCGCGCCCGTGCTCGCGGCCACGCAGGCGCGGCCCTCCGCCTCCCCCACGGCGGTGCGCGGTCATCGCGAGGCCCTGCGCGCCGCGACGGGAGAGGACATCAACGAGTGGGTCAACCCCCAGCTCATCCGCACCTGCTCGGCCTACCTGGACGAGGGCGTTTCACACTGGACCCTGCCCAAGCGGGAGCGGGGCTTGTACGCCGCCTGGCGCGCGTTGACGCTCAGCGGCGGCCTGCTGCCGGACTGGCTCGATGGGCTCGACACGGAGCTGGCCTGGTCGGCCGCGAACCACCTGTCCGCCCGGGACGTGGTGCTCGCCGCGCTCGATGAGCTCGGCGTGCCCCAGACGCAATGGGAGCCCTACCTGACGCGGGTGCTGCTCGCGCTGCCCGGGTGGGCGGGGATGATCCACCGCCTGGAGCACAACCCCGCGGACCGCCCCGCGGGCTCGCCGCCCGCGAGCCTCCTGGACTTCCTCGCGGTCCGGCTCACCCTGGAGCGCCATGCGCTGCGCACCGTGGCCCGGCGGCGCCTGGAGTACCGGGGCCCCCTCTCGGGGCTGCTGGCGCACGCGGAACACGCGGCCACCCATCGCCCCCGCGCCCTGGAGCGCCCGGCGGAAGAGGGGAGCTGGCGCCTGTTCCAGCTCCTCCAGCTCGCGGGTCTGTCCGCCCAGGAGGTGGCGGGCTTCCCGCCCGCCCGGCGCGAGGCCCTGCTCGCGTGGTTGGATGCCTTCGATGCGCAGGCGCGCCGCCGCGTGTGGCAGGAGGCCTACGAGCACCACTACCGCATGGACGTGCTTCAAGGACTCGCGCAGAACCGGCTGCGTCCGGAATCGGCGCGCACGGTGCGAGCGCCCCGCTTCCAGCTCATCTTCTGCATGGATGACCGAGAGGAGTCCATCCGTCGGCACTTCGAGGAGTTGGACTCCCGGCACGACACCTTCGGCATCGCGGGCTTCTTTGGCGTGGCCATGGACTACCTCGGCCTGGATGACGAGGGGCATGCGGCGCTGTGCCCCGTGGTGGTCACCCCCGGGCACGTGGTGGAGGAGCGGCCCCATCCCGATCACGGCCACCTGGCCGCGGCCCGTGCGCGGCTGCGCGCCCTCGGAGCCCACACCGAGCACTGGGTGCACGGCGGTTCGCATGCGCTGGAGATGAGCTGGTTGTTCACGCCCCTGCTCGGCGTCATCTCCGCGCTGCTGTTGCCCCTGCAAGTCCTCTTTCCCCGCGCGGTGAGCCGCATGCGGCGGGGGCTCGCCCGGAAGCTGCTCCCCGCTCCGCGCACGCGGCTGGTGAGTCTGCGTGAGCAAGCGGAGGAGCCGACAGCGGCCTCGCCCGCCCAGAAGCCCCTGGGGTTCACCGTCGCCGAGAAGGCGGCGCGCGTGGCCACCTCACTGGAGAACCTGGGCCTGGTGAAGGACTTCGCGCCGCTCGTGGTGGTGCTGGGCCATGGCGCCATCAGCGTCAACAACCCCCACCAGTCCGCCTATGACTGCGGAGCCTGTGGCGGCCGTCACGGCGGTCCCAACGCGCGCCTGTTCGCGGAGATGGCCAACCGGCCCGAGGTACGGGTCCGGTTGCGCGAGCGCGGAATCCACATCCCCGACACCACCTGGTTCGTGGGCGGCGAGCACAACACCACCACCGATGACATCGAGCTCTACGAGACCGAGGCCATCCCCCCGGCCCTGCACGCGGAGTTCGCCGTGTTGCGCGAGGCCCTGGACACCGCGCGCATGCTGTCCGCGCACGAGCGCTGCCGACGCTTCGAGTCCGCGCCGTTGAGCCTGACCCCCGCCGCGGCGCTGCGGCACGTAGAGGAGCGCTCGGCGGACCTGAGCCAGGCCCGTCCGGAGCTGGGTCACGTCACCAACGCCACTTGCATCGTGGGCCGGCGCTCGCTCTCCCGGGGCCTGTTCCTGGACCGGCGCGCCTTCCTCATCTCGTACGATCCGACGCTCGATCCCTCGGGCGCCATCGCCGAGCGCATCCTCGCGGCCGCGGGGCCCGTGGGCGCGGGCATCAACCTGGAGTACTACTTCTCCTGCATCGACAACGACCGCTACGGCTGCGGCACCAAGCTGCCCCACAACCTCACCAGCATGCTCGGGGTGATGGACGGGGTGGAGAGCGATCTGCGCACGGGTCTGCCCCGGCAGATGATCGAGATCCACGAGCCCATCCGGTTGCTCATCATCGTGGAGGCCTCGGTCCAGGTGCTCGGCGACATCTACGAGCGCCAGCCCTCGCTGCGCGAGCTCATCGGCAACCAATGGGTGCAGCTGGTGAGCGTGGATCCCGTGACGGGCGCGCAGATGCGCTTCACGCCCCGGGGCTTCGAGCCCGTCACCCCGCCCCCGGCCGCCCTGCCCGTGGTGGCCTCCTCGCCCGAGTGGTACCGCGGGCAGCGCGACTTCCTGCCTCCGGCGCTGATCGATCAGCAACCTCAGCGCCCCTCCTCTTCTGGAGAGTCCGTTCATGCACGTCAGTAACCTCGAAATGGGGTGGGTCGCCGCCCTCGCCCCCCTCTGGCCCCTGCTGGCCTTCGTGACGCTGGGCGGCGTGATGCTCATGCACCGCGCGCCCGGCGAGCGCACGGTGGTCCGCTGGGTGTTGGGCGCGCTGTGGTTGTCACTGGGCTGCTCGGTGATGACGGCGGCGAGCATGATGTGGATGCACCAGGACGTGGTGGAGCTGGACGTGGGCCAGTGGTTCTCCGTGGGCCACTACGCCTTCGACCTGACGCTGCTCATCGATCGGCTGTCGGTGACGATGATGGTGCTCTCCAGCGCCATCACCCTGCTCATCGGCCGCTTCTCGGTGAACTACCTGCACCGCGAGCCCGGCTTCGCGCGCTTCTTCCTGCTGCTGTGCGTGTTCGCCACCGGCATGCTCGTGCTGGTGGAGAGCGGCAGCATCGATCTGCTCTTCGTGGGCTGGGAGATGGTGGGACTCACCTCCGCGCTGCTCATCGGCTTCTTCCACGAGCGCACGACGCCGGTGCGCTCGGGACTGAGGGCCTTCACCATCTACCGGCTGTGTGACACGGGACTGCTCGTGGGCGCGGTGCTACTGCACCACTTCGCGGGGACGGCCGAGTGGGCCGAAGCGCTCGGCTCCTGGCCCTGGCCGGGGCCCGCGGTGGCGCTCGGCGTGGCGCCCGCCACGGTGATGGCGCTGTGCCTGCTCCTCGCGGCCATGGGCAAGTCGGCGCAGCTGCCCTTCAGCAGCTGGTTGCCGCGCGCCATGGAAGGCCCCACGCCCTCCAGCGCGCTCTTCTACGGCGCCCTGTCGGTGCACGCGGGCGTCTACCTGCTGCTGCGCGTGGCCCCGCTGCTCGAGCGGGCGCCCCTCGCGAGCGCGGCCCTGGTGGGGGTGGGCCTGCTCACGGCCGTGCACGCCACGTTGGTGTGGCGCGTCCAGACGGACGTGAAGAGCGCGCTGGCCTACGGTGTCCTCAGCCAGGTGGGGCTCATGTTCGCCGAGGTGGGACTGGGCTTCTACGAGCTGGCACTGGTGCACCTGGTGGCGCACGCGTGCCTGCGGTGTCTGCAACTCCTTCGGGCACCGTCGGCGCTGCGCGAGGTGCTGGGACGGCGCGCGGCCCTGCGCACGGCCACGCCTCCCCGGGTCGCCGTGGCACACCGGCTCCTGCCCGAGGGACTGTCGCGGCGCGTCTACCGCCTGGCCCTCGAGCGCTTCTCGCTGGAGTTGATGCAGGAGCGCTGGGCCATGGGGCCCCTGCTCCGGGCGGGGCGGTGGCTGGACTCGATGGAGCAGCGGTGGATGAGCGCGCTGAGCGGATGGACGCCCTCGGCCGAGGAGCCGGCGACGGCACCGGAGCGGGCGCCGAGTGGTCAGTCGACAGGAGTCGTGTGATGGGGACGCTCCCTCTTCTCTCGTTGTTGGTGGTGTTGCCGGCGTTGGGTGCCGCGGCGCTGCTCCAGGTGCGACAGCCCGAGCGGCTGCGACGGGTGGCCCTGGGCGTGGCGGCGCTCACCCTGGCCGTCACCGGGGGGGTGTTGCTCCTCTTCCAGCCCTCGGCCGTGGGGCCGCAGTTGGAGGAGTCCTGGTTCCGAGTGCCGGGGCTCGGCATGGTGTACCGCCTGGGCGTGGATGGAATGAGCGTGCTCGCACTGCCGCTCATCGCGCTGCTCACGCTGGGTCTGGTGGCGGCCGGGCCGCGTCATGACCTGGACCGGGCCACCCTGGGGGTGCTGCTGCTCACCGAGAGCATGACCCTGGGCTTCTTCTGCGCCGAGGACCTGGCGCTGATGCTCGTCTTCTTCGTCGGCATCCTGGTGCCCGTGGGTCAGCTCATCTGGAGGAGCGCGAAGGCTCCCTCCGAGGCACGGACGCTGCGCACCTTCCGGGCGTACATGGTGGCGGGCACCCTCCCTCTCCTGCTGGTCACGCTCGGGGTGGGCGTGGCGGGCTGGAGCGCCGGGGCCCAGGCGCCGTTCGGCCTTCGGGAACTCGCCGAGCGGGGCCTGCCGGAGTCCTGGCGGTTGCCCCTCTTCGCCCTGCTGATGCTCGCGGTCTGCGTGCGCATGGCGGTGGTGCCCTTCCATTCGTGGCTGCCCGTGTTGGTGGCGCGCGGTCCCTTCGGAGCGAGCGTGCTGCTGGTGAACGCCCACGCGGGGCTCTACCTGCTCGTGCGCGTGGTCATCCCGCTGCTGCCGGAGGAGTGGAGCCGCGCGGGCTCGGCCCTGGGGGCGTTGGGCCTGTGCTGCGCGCTCTATGGCTCGGTGCTGGCGATGGCGCAGACGGATCTGCGCCGCGTGGTGGGCTTCCTGCTGGTGAGCCAGTCGGGGCTGCTGCTGACGGGCCTGGCGCTCGGCAACACGCAGGGCATCGCCGGAGCGCTCCTGCAGAGCGTGGCGGCGGGCATCGCCCTGACGGGCCTGCTCCTGGTGGTGCGGGCCATCGAGGCACGTACCGGCACCGCGGACATGGCGCGGCTGGGAGGACTCGTGCGCCGTGCCCCGCGGCTGGCGGCCTTCTTCTTCCTCATGGGCTTCGCGAGCATTGGCTTCCCGGGGACGCTGAGCTTCGTGGGCGAGGATCTGCTGCTGCACGGCATCCTGGGCGCCCATCCCCTGGTGGCGCTCCCCTTGCTGCTCACCACCGCCATCAACGGCGTCACCCTGCTGCGCTCCTTCCACCGCACGTTCCTGGGCACGCCCGCCCATGGCCATGCGCCCGTGGTGGAGACGGTGGAGGACATGCTGCCGCGCGAGCGCTGGGCGGTCTTCGCCCTGTTCTTCCTGATGGTGGTGGGTGGGCTGATGCCGGGGCCCTTGCTGCGCCTGCGCGAGTCCCACGTGGAGGCACTGGTCGGGCACGTGGCCGAGGCGCCACAGGGCGGCCCCGCGGCACGGCCCGACTGAGCGGGCCGCGCTCACTTCCGGTGGGTGGCCACCGGGCTCGGAAACTTGAGCGCCAGGTTCAACCCTGCCTCGAAACCACGCCTGGGGAGGGGGGACTCAAAGGAGTGAAAGGGAATCCCGAAGCGCAGGCTCAACGTCGCGACCCCGTAGCCAAAGAACGGCGCGACATGGACGCTCGTCGTCCCCGCGTGGCGCGCGTCGCCCGTCTCGTGCGCCACGCCCAACTCCAGCCCGAGCACCTGATACACGGGGGAGGTCACCTGACCTCCGGCACAGAAGCGGTGGGACGAGAAGGCCATCCATTGCCATTGGCCGAAAGCCCCCATGCCCGTCCCGTCCTGGGTGAAATGGTGCAGGCTGAGTTCCGCGCCGAGCGCGCTCGCGACCCGCCCGTCGCGTACCGCGGCCCCCAGCAGGAGCCCGGGATTGAAGTAGGACTCATCGCTGAACCGGCCATCGGACAGGAAGTTGGCCTGGGCCATGGACGGAGAGAACAAGCCCAGCATCATCCCCACCCACACGACCTTCGCGACAACACGTCTCACGTGACGGCTCCCCGGCGCGTCTGTCCGTGATGACGTGCCGCGCGCCAGTCTACCTCAGGGCAGCACGCCCCCCAGGGTCCATTACCGGGGGGACCGCGGGCGTGGGCCGGGCCCTGCCGAGTTGCTTGAGCATCGCGTAGTGCGAGCCCATGGCCGCGCGCAGCGTCGGGTGGTAGTTGTAGGGAATGCCGTGGGCCTCGGCCGCGGCGCGCACGAGGGGCGAGAGCGCCGGGTAGTGGACGCTGCACACCTGGGGGAACAGGTGGTGCTCGATCTGGTAGTTCAGCCCGCCGATGAACCACGAGAGCCACTTGTTGCGCGCGGCGAAGTTGGACGTGGTGTGCAGCTCGTGCACGAGCCACGCGTGCTCCATCTGCCCGCTCGAATCCGGAGCCGGATAGGCGATGCCCTCGACGACGTGGGCGAGCTGGAAGATGACCCCGAGGATGATGCCCGCCGTGAGGTGCATCGCGAGGAACCCCACCGCGAACTGCCACCAGGTGATGGGGAGCACGGCGAGCGGAAGCACGATCATCCAGAAGTAGGCGAAGAGCTTCGAGGCGACCAAGATCGTCCACTCGCGCCGGCTGTGCTTCTTGTCCTTGTAGGGCCCGATGTCTCGCTTCAAGAACTGCTGATAGTCCTTGACGAAGACCCAGTTGAGCGTCGACAGACTATACGCGAACCAACAATAGACATGCTGCCAGCGGTGGATCGGGGTCCGCGGCGCTCCCGGGCTCAGCCGCAACAGCGGCGAGACCGTCAAATCCTCATCAACCCCTGGGATGTTCGTATACGTGTGATGGATCACGTTATGGGTGATCTTCCACATGTAGCCATTGGCGCCCACCAGGTCGAAGGTATAGCCCAGCCACCGGTTGACACGCGCGTTGCCGGAGTAGGCGCCGTGCAGGGCATCGTGCGCGACCGAGAAGCCAATGCCAGCCATGCCCACTCCGAGCAATACCGACAGGCCCAGCATCGCCCAGGGCCCGAAGGCGCCACTGAGGATGGCCGCGTACACCCCCACCGAGCCCCCCAACAGCACCAGCGTCTTGAACAGCATGCGCCGGTCGGCGTTGCGTGAGCGGCCCGTCTCCTCGAAGTACGCGGCCACGCGCGCCTTGACGTCATCGACGAACAGCGCGGCGTTCTTGTTGGCGAAGCGGATGGTCGTATTCGACATGTGGCGTGGGGCCAATCCTGGGCAAGAAATTCGTCTATGTTATCCGGCCGCAGGCTTGCAATTCCCTGTCAAAATGTCAAGGTTCGAAGGTTCGAACAAATGTTCAGGAAATACCTCCTCGCGCGCCGGTGAGGAAAACGCTGACAGGCCCCGAGGAGCAGGCGTCTGTTGTGTTGGACAAACATCCCCTCCAGCCAGGCTTGATTCAAAGTCCCACGGGAGAAGTTATCCCACCTGGACCTACGGACGAGGTAAGGTGCTCGCGGACGGGACAAGGTGGCGCGAGCAGCGCGGGGCTGATCGCGTGGCACGAGCCCGAAACAGGCAGGACGCGGGCCAGTTGAGGCCGGTGGAGAGTGAAAGTGGGTAGGGAGAAAAACCGGGGCGGGAGAGCTGGCGGGCCCTCCACACCCCCTGAGAAGCAAGGAGAAGCGAGGAGACACAAGAGAGAAGACGCCTCGCCCGTGCAGGAGATGTTGACGCGGTTGGGAGTAACGTTCAAGCAGATAGTGGACCCAAGGGCCAGCCGCGGCAAGAGGCACGAGTTGGGGGCGATGCTGTCGCTGCTGGTGCAAGGGCTGGCGACCGGGAGAAGAGTGCTGAGACAGGTAGAGGCGTTGGGTGCGGACCTGGTGCGCGAGGGGACAGGGCCAGTGGGATTGCGCGGACCGGTGTCGGACACGACCTTGGATAGACTGCTCAGTGAGCTCAAGCCCGAGGGGTTGGACAAGGTGCTGCGGCAGTTGGTGCGGACGGCGCTCGAGCGGGGAGTGCTGCGTCAGGACAGGATGGCGGCGGGAGTGGTGTCGATTGACGGCAAGGCGGGGGAGAGCACGCGAGGACAAGCGCCCTGTGAGCCATGTCACACACTGAGAGACGAGCAGGGGCAAGAGTATTGGTACCCCTTCGCGCTGCGAGCGGCGCTCACCAGCAGCGGAGCGTGCCCGGTGCTCGACCAGATGATGCTGGAGGGCAAGCAAGGAGAGGCGACGGCCTTCCCCAAGCTGCTGAAGCGGGTGGTGGAGAAGTATGGAGAGCACTTCAAGTACGTGACGGGGGACGCGGGGCTGACGAGCGCGGCGAACGCGAGAGCGGTGAGAGAGGCAGGCAAACATTATGTGTTCGCCGTGAAGGAGAACTTCCAGCGCTTGCATGACGTGATGTGGGTGGCGCTGGGGACAGCACCCGTACAGGTGACGGTGAGAGAGCGGGCGCGGGGCGAGTGGGTGGAGCGGCAGCTGAGAGCGACACGAGTGCCCGAGACAGAAGAGTTTCCAGAAGCGAGGCAATGGGTGTGGGTGCGCAGCACGCGGGAGCGGGAGGGGAAGTTGCCCGAGGTGGAGACACGGCTGTTTATAACGTCCGTACCTGGCGGGGAGTTGTCGGGAGAGCAGATGCTCACGCTGGTGAGAGGGCATTGGGGAATAGAGAATGGGCCCAACTGGACGGCGGACGTCGTGCTGGAGGAAGACACGGGCTCGGCCAGCTTGCGTGGGCAGGCGCCCGTGGTGCTCAGTTGGCTGAGGCTGCTGGCCTACAATCTGCTGGCGCTGGTGCGCACGCACCTGCCCCCAAAAGACGGCAGGCTCGTTTCTTACGCTCGCACCCAGGAAGTGCTCTACCAGGGCTTGCTGGGCCTGGCGGTGCTGCCGGAGAGTCTGGCCGTACTTGCCTGAGCGCCCGCCAGCGCCCGGCTCCGGCCTCCTCTGCCTCCACCTCCTCGGCTTCGTGGGTCCGTCATCAGTCAGTTCCCCTCCCCGGGGCGCTCCTCGCGCGAGCGCCCTCTGGAAGAACGCTCCCCTTTTGCCTGAAACAGATTGTTCTCCCTTCACCCCTCTTCAAATCTTCCCTCTCGGACTTTGGATCAAGCCTGTCCCCTCCAGCGCATTCCGGGAAGCAGGTCCGCCAGCCTCCCTCCGAGGCATGCGTCAATCCCCTGGAATGGACCGGGCCCTGGCCCTCCCCCGAGCGCTCCTCCGTCCGGGTGCTCCGCTCCACATCGATGCATCCCGCAACAAGATGGCGGCCCAAAACTTGACGAAGGCGCTTCTCTCTCCTCAAGAAGAGCGTGCAAGTCCGAGGGAAACGCCATGATTCGTCGTCCGCTGTCCTTCTTCGCCGTGCTCGCCGTCCTGCTGACGTCGTCCAGCGCCTTCGCTGGAGTCTGGTTCGAACTGCTGCGAGCGCCCTGCCTCACGGGCGACAAGGCGAAGATCAACAACACGGGCCGCTATGTGGGCGCCGTGGATTGCTTCAACCAGGACTTCAATGGCGCCGGGGCCCGCACCACGCTGACCATCAAGGCCTTCCAGCAATGGGAGTACGGGTCCGTCTTCCTCTATTACGACATCACCGGCCCCTTCAACGCCGCCAACGCCCCGACGGCCAGCCCCAACGAGAAGGGCGGCTTCTTCGGAGGCATCACCATCGCGGTGTCACCCAAGACGATCGCGGAGCAGGCGCTCAGCCGGAAGTTCGACTGGGGCCCCCTGCTCAACCTCTCGCTCAAGTATGAAATGGAGCACGTGAGCAAGTTCGGCATGCTCCACTACTACGGTCTGCAGTGGGACCTGCGGGTGCCGAGCATGGACTTCGTGACGGCCACCACGGTGATTCGCGATGACTGGGGCTACCGGGGCGTGGACCTGCAGGTGGGCCTCGCGTGGCAGAAATCCTTCTCCATCGCCGAGCAGGACTTCCTCTTCCTCGGCTTCTTCCAGACGGGCCTCTTCGGCGAGGGCGAGGGCATTGGCTCGCTCGCGGGCACGCGCGGCAACCGCTTCTTCCTCGCCCAGCCCGAGTTCCTGTGGGACTTCGGCAAGCTGGTCCACTTCACCCCGGGCAAGATCTACCTGGGTGCCGAGTACCAGTTCGCCTTCAACCGCTACCTCATCCCCGGGAAGATCGAGAACGTGCTCCAGGGCATGGTGCGCTGGAACATCTGAGCGTCCGTGAAACTCCTCCCGCTGCTGCTCGTTCCGCTCACGGTGCTCGCCCAGGAGCGGGGCCCCGCCCGCGCGTCCGCCCCCTCCACGAGCGAGCCCACCCTGTCGCTGCTCGAGCCCTCGGCGGAGGGCTGTGAGTGGGTCCGGTTCCAACCCCTCACCCAGGCGCGCCAGGTACTCGCCCGGCTCGCGGCGGGCTGCCAGGGCGGCGCCACGGCCTTGAGCCACGACGGCCGGCGCGGCGCGGTCCGCTTCTGGCGCGGCGCGGTCAGCGCGCCCGTCACGGGCCGGCCCACCTTCCCCGAACCCTTCCCCTCCCCCGCCTTCCGGGACCGGTTGTTCCTCGTGGACGTGAACGCGGGAACGGCCCAGGAGCTGGCGCTGCCCGGCTCGGGCGAGCTCGTCGAGTTCGGTTTCGATGCCACGGGCCGGCTGCTCGGACTCACCCTCCAGCGGCTCACGCCGGAGCAGGAGCGGGCCGGCGGGGTGGAGTTCAACGGCGCGCGGATTTCCTTCGAGCTGGATGGCCGCGGACGCCCATTGCTCGCCCATGCCTTCGTCTGGCGCGACGGTGCCTGGTCCCATCAGGACATGAAGGCCACCACCGAGGCCGCCGGGACCCGGGTGCTGGCGCTCCGCGCGACGCTGGGCGAGCGGTCGAGCCGCGCGTTGGACCCTCGCTTCGAGCCCGTGGAGATCGAAAGCGACGCGCTGCTCGATCAACTGCACCCGCTCACCCCGGAGCAGCCCGACGGCGAGTGGTCCCTGCTCGTGAATGGCGGCACCACCCTGGCCATCTGGGGCGTCCCCTACGGCGAGCAAGCGCTGGCCACCGGTCTGCTGCGCAAGGTGGAGCGAGGCAAGGCGCTCGCGTTGCCTGGTTTCGACTACCGCGCCAATGATCTGACCCGGCTCCAGACCCAGGGTGCGTTCCTGCTCCTCTCCCTCGCCGATTCCGGAGGCCACCCCCGGCTGTACCGGGGCAGGAAGCTCCTCTGGCGCTCGGAGAGCGCCCGGGCCGTGACGATCTGGCCCAGGTGAGCCCGGCCTCCAGGCAGCCGCTTGTCCGAATCCAGGAAGCCGCCCGGAAGCTTCTCCGCCTTTCCGCCCGTGGCTACCTCTTCTTCATGACCGCGAGGGCCTTTCGTGGGCGAGGGCTTCCACGGGCGGCCACTCGCCTCGGCATGAAGGGCGATCCCATGCGCAAGAGCATTCTGGCAGTCGCGTTCGTGGCGGCATCCGCGGGAGTGGCCAGTGCCCAGGAGGGCAGCGTCATCCAGCAGCCGGACCCCTCCCTCCAGCAGCCCATTCCCGGCGGCGATAACTCGCTTCTGCAACCCCAGACGGGAAGCACCCTGCTCCAGCAGCCCATGACGGGCAGTTACGGACTCCAGCAACCCATGACTGGGAGCTACGGGCTCCAGCAACCCATGATGGGCAGTTACGGGCTCCAGCAGCCCATGACCGGGAGCTACGGGCTCCAGCAGCCCTTGGGCAGCGGCTCCTCCTTCACCTTCCAGACGCCGCTGAACGACAGCCTGGGCACCTCGACCATGACGCCGGGCCTCTCTTCCTTCGAGCAGGGGTTCAACCAGCCCCTCACCATCCCAAACACCCCGCTGCAACAGTCCGACCCCAATTCCCTGGGCTCACAACCCATCGGCGTCCCATCCCCGTCTGGCACCCGGTAGGGGAAACCCGGCGGGCGCTTCCGGACGAGGCCCACGGAGAGCGTATTCCGCCAGGAGGCGAGGCGCGGTACACCTGGGGTCGCCATGGCGGAGACCTCGATGAACATTCCCACTGTCGACCTCGGTGACCTCTCCTCGGATGATCCCTCGCGCGTCGAGCGCGGCGCGGCGGCGATCCGGGAGGCGTTCGGCGTCTTCGGGCTCGCCTACGTGAAGAACCACGGGGTCGACGCCGCGGCGCTCGAGCGCTTCTACGATGCCTTCGGCCAGTTCATCTCCTGGCCCACCGAGGCCAAGAAGCCCTATGGCCGCGCGGACCTCTGGTACCAGCGGGGCTGGACGCCCCCCAACACCGAGGTGGCGGTCGCGGGCAACGGTCAGCCGGACTTCAAGGAGTGCTACTTCGCCGCGCCCTACCCGCCCGATGAGAGCTCCGCGCTCGAGTTCCCGAGCCTCTACCCGGAGAACCTCTGGCCGCCGGACGCGCCGCCGTACTTCCAGGAAGGACTGATGACACTGGGCCGAGCGCTCCACGAGGCGGGGCTCGCGCTGCTGCGCGGTGCCGCCATGGCGCTCGGATTGCCTGACGCGGCGTTCACCGGCTTCTGCGAACGGGGTCCCCACGTCACGCGCGCGCTGCAATACCTGCCCCTCAAACCCTCCCAGGTGAACACGGGCATCCTCTGGGGCGAGGAGCACACGGACTTCAACCTGCTCACGCTCCTGCCCGGAGGCCGCTTCCTGGATCCGAACGCGCGGCCCGCGTCCAAGCCGGATGAGCAGAGCGGGCTGTACCTGCGCACCCGCGCCACCCCCGAGGAGCCCAAGGGGCGCATGGTGCGAGGAACGGCTCCCGCCGGGTGCATCGTCGCGCAGGTGGGCCAGCAGTTGGAGATCCTCACCGGCGGCACGTTCCTCGCCACCCCGCACGTCATCACCGCGCCGGGCGTGCCGGGCTGGCAGCGGCAGTCCGCCGCCCACTTCATGCACGTGCACACGAGCACCGTGCTCTTCCCCCTCACGAGGTTCCGCACCCCGGAGGCCATCCAGAACTACGCCCCCCCGGTGCTCGCGGGCACGTACGACATCAAGACCCTGGTGGACATCGGTCTGGCGCCCCCGAGCGCGTTGGATCAACTCGGCTACCGCCACTACGACCGGCTCAACCGCATGCGCACCGACGGCACCGGTACCTAGACGTGTTAGGACGGGTCCATGCGCCTGCCCGTCCTCGGTCTTGTTCTCGCCCTCTCTTCACTGTCGGCCTGCAAGAGCCGCAAGGAAGAGTCCCCCGCGGCACCCGCTCCGTCCCCGGCCGTCGCGAAGGAGCAGGAGGACTCCGCGGCCCGGCCCCCCCGGGTGGGCATCGTCCTGAGCCTGGGGGGACGCGGGGATCAGTCCTTCAATGATTCCGCCCTGCGCGGGCTGGAGGAGTGGGCCTCGGGCGTGAAGTACGTGGGAGACGCCTACCGGCCGCTGTCACCCGAGGAGCGCCAGGCATCGCTCCAGGGCTCGCTCGGAGAGGACCTGGCCCGGCGCGGCAGCCCCATGGAGGCGCTCGGCGTCACGCCACTCGTCATCCAGAGCCGCGTGGCCGAGGACTACGAGCCCAACCTGCAACTGCTCGCGGACCAGGGCGTGCCGTTGTCGCTGACGGTGGGCTTCCTGATGGAGAACGCCGTGGAGACGGCCGCGAAGCGCAACCCCTCCATGAACTACCTGCTGGTGGACAGCCCCCTGCTCACCCCCCAGGGAAAGCCCTACACCCTGCCGAATGTGCGCACCGTCGTCTTCCGCGAGGAAGAGGGCTGCTTTCTCGTGGGCGCGCTGGCGGGGCTCGTGACGAAGACGGGCAAGGTGGGCTTCGTGGGCGGCATGGAGATTCCCCTCGTCAAGCGCTACGAGGCCGGCTTCCGCGCGGGCCTGGCCGCCACCCACCCCAAGGCCACCTTCATGGCCAGCTACACCGGAGGCTTCACCCACTTCGCCCTGGGCAAGCAGGTGGGACAGGATCTGCTGGCCAAGGACGCGGACGTCATCTTCGCCGCCGCGGGCGTGGACGGCCTGGGCGCCATCCAGGCGGTGAAGGAGGCGCGTGACGAGGGCAAGACCGTCTACGTCATTGGCGTGGACTCGGATCCCTCGCACCTGGCGCCCAAGGCGGTGCTGTCCGCGGTGGTCAAGCGCGTGGACCTGGTGGTGTACGAGGCCGTGAGGGATCAACTGGCGGGCACCTTCCAGGGCGGCGACCAGAACCTGGGCCTGAAGGAGGGGGGCATCACCTACGCCCCCGTGCGGCTGGACTTCCCCGGCAAGGACGAGGCGCTGCGCGCCCTCCAGGCGTTCAAGGCGAAGATCATCTCCGGAGAGATTCGCGTGCCCACGCATCCGGATCAGCTTCCCGCCGCTCCGTGAGCCGGGGGCCGCGCCAGAAGCGCAGGAAGGCCGTCAGGTAGCCCGGCCGCTCGCGCGACGGATCGTCGTAGCGCGGCAGGTACAGCCACGGCACGCGCGGGTGCTGGTGGTGCGCCAGGTGCCAGTTGAAGTGCAGCAGCAGCAGCTCGTAGGGCCGGGCGGCGCGCAGGTTGTGCGCTCCGTCCAGCACGTGCCGGGGGCTCGCCGCGTGGGTGATGTACTGCTGCGCCGACCAGTTCACCCCATAGAGCAGGTAGAGCAACAGATAGCGGCCCGGGGACAGGCCCAGGCCCAGGATGAGCCCCGCGTGCAGGAGCACCACGCCCGCGCACTCCCACCGGATGCGGCGGAAGAAGCCCTCGGGGATGCCGTTGAGCATCGCCACCGTGGACGGATCCTTGAGCACCTGGCCCCGCAGCAGCCGGGGCCACACCAGCATCGACACGACCGCCAACGGCACGGCCACCCAGAAGCCACCCGTATAAAGGAAGTAGAAGTACACCCGCTTCCACGCGAGGTTGTCCGAGGGGTAGTACAGGTCGAACATCTCCGCGTCGCTGCGGTTGCGCCGGTGGTGGCCCAGGTGGCACGCGCGCAGGAAGGTGAAGGGCCCCGGGAAGAAGGCGGCCAGCAGCACGCCAAAGGCCTCGTTCACCGAGGCGTTCGCGTGGAAGACGCGGTGCTCGGCCTCGTGCAGCAGGGAGTACAGCGGCAGGAAGAGGAACGAGAACGCGATCCCCAGCGCCAGCAGCGCCCCGTCGCTCTCCACCCGGGAGGCGAGCCACTGCAGCCCCACGCCCCCGGAGATGATGCCCAGCGCCAGGCAGACGTTGAGGCGGCCCGGAGGCGGCGGTGGAGACAGGGGCTCCTTCATGGCCGGACCTCCACGGGGGGTGCCGGCTCGAGCCGCGCGGGCGCCGAGGCCTTCCGGCGGAACCACACCGCGTGGACGCCCCAGGCCACCGCGAGCCCCCCGAGCACATCCACCAGGAAGTGCTGCTTCACCGTCAACGTGGACAAGGAGATGAGCACCGCCCACAGCATCCACAGCGCGCCGCCCCGGTGGTGACGCAGGCGCAGGGCGCCGAGCATGGTGGTGGCCACGTGGATGCTCGGGAACGTGTTGCCCGCGTTGTCCGAGGCATGCATCCGCCGGAACTGCTCCCGCCAGAAACCCGGGGGGATGCTGTCCAGCGGGGGCCGCGGGTAGTGCGCGGTGAAGAGGATGAAGCCCAGGTAGCACACGGCGTTGGCCAGCAGCACCGCTCCGAGCATTCGCAGGTACTCGTGCCCGTCCAGCAGCCACGCCGCCCCGAGCAGCAGCGCGAAGAAGCTGGAATAAAGAGCGTACGTCCACGGCAGGAAGGGAATGGCCGTGTCCAGGGACGTGAGGAAGTCGAAGCGCGGCGGCAGGGTGTCGTTGATCCAGAAATAGGGCTGAAAGGTGGCGGCGATGGCCACCCCCGTCGTCAGCAGCCGTCCCGCGAAGTGCCCATTGAGACGGTACAACCACGCCATCACCCTCACCGTGCGTCCTCCTCCGCTCCTCCCGGTGGGGGGAAGCGCCCCCATGCTAGCCCACGCGCGGAGCGGCCACGTCTTCCCGGACAGAGCCGGACTTTCCTGGCAAGCACCTTGCTAGGACTTCAGTCCAGGTAGATCGATTGTAGGGAGGCCGGAATCATGGATGGGCGGGAACAGGAGCAGCAGGAGGTGGCACAGGCGGTCATGCTGTTCGCCAAGGACACCATCATGGCGGCGCTCCGGGTGATGCAAGAGCACGGAGTGCGGCAGTTGCCCGTGGTGGACGAGGAGCGCGGTGAGTGGCTGGGCGAGGTCACCGAGGAGGAGTTGCGCCGCCTCTGGAAGGTGGCCCCCCTGATCAGCATGGCTGAAGTTCTTTCAGGCACGCCCCAGCCCAAGCCCACGGGGCCCGAGGTGCGAGAGGTCGCGCCGCTCTTGAACTTCTACCGGGTGCCGCCGAGCCATTGGCGGCACTGAAGCACGACGGGGGCCGTGACGAGCACGGCCCCCAGGGAAGGAGCGGAGCCGCTATCCGGCGATGGCGGCGTCCTGCTCGCGCTCGGCCATGAGCGACAGCAGCTCGGCCTTGAGCTTGTCCTTGGCGCGGATCTCCAGCTGACGGGCGCGCTCGCGCGAGAAGCCGAAGTGCTCGCCCAGCTCGCTGAGCGTCATCTCCGAGTCGCCCATCACCCGGTGCTCGATGATGAAGCGCTCGCGCGGGTCCAACCGCGTCAGCGCCTGCTGGATGCGGGCGCGCGTCATGTCGGCCTCCTGGCGGTCGGCCACCTCGTCCACCTGGGAAGCGGACTCGGACTCCACGAAGTCCATGTGCGTGGCGTCGCCCTCCTCGCCCACCGGCGCGTCCAGCGACAAGTCCCGCCCGCCCATGCGCTGCTCCATCTCGCGCACCTCGGTGGCCTTCACGTTCAGCTTCCGGGCGATCTCCTCCGCGTCCACGATGCAACCGTCACCCGAGCCCAGCTTCTCCAGCTCGCGGCGCGTGCGGGCCAGCGCGAAGAACAGCCGGCGCTGAGCCTGGGTGGTGCCCAGCTTCACCAGGCTCCAGTTCTTGAGGACGTAGTTCTGGATGTAGGCGCGGATCCACCACACCGCGTAGGAGATGAGGCGGATGCCCTTGTCCGCGTCGAACTTCTGCACCGCCTTCATCAGGCCGATGTTCGCCTCCTGGATGAGGTCGGACATCTTCAGGCCGTAGGAGCGGTACTCGTAGGACACCTTCACCGCGAAGCGCAGGTTGCTCGTCACCAGGCGGTGGCCCGCGGCCAGGTCCCCCTGCTTGAAGCGCCGCGCCAGGGCCTGCTCCTCCTGCACCGTGAGCAGCGCGTAGTGGCTGATCTCCGACAGGTACGTGGAGAGGGAGTCGGTGGAGGAGAAGGCGGAGGAGGCCTGCGTCATGGTGGTATCTCTCGGGGAAGGCGCGTGGGGTGGACCGCGAAAGCTGCGTGCCCTTGCTTTCAGCAAGAGGAATGCCAAGGCCCGAACTGCACGCGGCTCAGTAAATACAAGGGCTTGCATCCAACGTCCCCCATGCTTAGGCCTGAAGGCCGGAAGTTTTTACGGGGGTCTGGAAGGGCCCGGCGCACGGATTTCAGTGTGTGGTTTCCCTACCCCCCACGCCTCGGGGTCTCCGCTTCCCGGCGGGCGGCCACCATGACAAGGAGGCCGTGTGAGCACACTCCCCATGGACCCGGAGCAGGCAGCCCGGCTGGCGCGGCGGCTGGAGCACGAGGACACCTTCGAGCACGAGACGTTCGCCGACCTGGAACTGCCCGGGCGCGAGCTGCGCCAGAAGGAGTTCTACCGGTGCACGTTCCAGCGCGGTCAGTTCCAGGAGAGCCACTGGCGCCAGTGCAAGTTCGAGGACTGCGTCTTCACCGGGTGCGATCTCACCCGGGCGCGCTTCGACGCCGCGGCGCTGCGGGGCGTGCGCTTCGAGGGCTCGAAGTTGATGGGCATCGACTGGTCGAGCGTGTCACCCAACCCCGAGGTGAGCTTCGAGGGCTCCCAGCTGCGCTATGCCTCGTTCGTGGGGCTGAGCCTGCGCAAGACGGCCTTCCTGCGCTGCACGGCCCAGGAGGCCAACTTCTTCGATCTGGATCTGACGGACGCGGACTTCGAGGGCACGGAGCTCACGGGCAGCAACTTCCGCGGCTGCGTCCTCACCCGGACGGACTTCGCCCAGGCGGTGGGCCTCGTCCTGGATCCGGCGCGCAACCGGCTCAAGGACACCCGGGTCCCCATGGCCACGGCGGTGAGCCTGGCCGAGTCCCTGGGGATGCGCGTGGTGGGCTTCGGGGCGGAGACGGCCACGCCTCGCGCCCGGAAGAAGCGCTGAACCCCTCGCGGACGCTCAGGCCGCGAGGGGGCGCATGGGCAGGCTGAAGGTGAAGCGGGCGCCCCCTCCGGGCTCCTCTTCCACCCAGAGCCGGCCCCCGTGGGATTCAATGAGACCCCGGGCGATGTAGAGCCCCAGGCCGCTGCCCTGGGTCGCGGTTTCCCGGGCCTGCCAATGCCGCTCGAAGAGGTGGTCGCGCAGGGACTCGGGGATGCCGGGGCCGGTGTCGTGAACGGAGACCCAGGCCTCATCGCCGACGCGCCGGGTCTCCACGGTGATCCGGCCCCCCGGGGGCGTGAACTTCACCGCGTTGCCCAACAGATTGGCCAGGACCTGGAGGACGCGGTTCCGGTCGAACCACGCGTCGAGCGGCGTCTCGAGCCGCCGCTCCAGGCGCAGTTGCTTCTGCGTGGCCTGCGGCTCGATGAGGGACAGGACCTCGTCCACCGCTGGAGCCAGGGGCGCGAGCTGGGGCGCCACGACGAGCGCCTGGCCCGCGTCGAGCCGGGCCGCGTCCAGGAGTTGATGGATGAGGGTGAGCATGTGCTCCACCGAGCGTTCGATGGCGCCCACCTGCCGACCCAGGGTCGTCTCCCCGGGCGTTCCCGCGAGGCGCGAGGCCAACAGGGCGGAGCTCAAGCGGATGGCGGACAGGGGATTCTTGAGATCGTGCGAGACGATGGCCAGCACCTTCTCCCGATCCAGCGCGGCCTTCTCGGCGGCCCGACACAACAAGGCGTTGTCGGCGGCCAGGGCGCGCTGGCGCTCGGCCTCGGCGATGGCCTGCCGCTCGGCCTTCACCTGCTCGGCGTGAAGGCGGTTGAGCTTGACGGCGTTGCGCCAGATGAGGGCGGCGAAGGCCCCCATCATCATCACGCCGAACAGGGGGCCCTGCAGGGACGAATCGAGCCGCCCCGCGCGGTTCAGGCGAACCAGCAGGGCGCCTATCGCCAGTGGCAGCAGGGTGGCGGGAAGCATCCGGCGCGCCATCACGCCTCCCGCCGCGGAGGTGGTGAGCTCCCCCATGAAGCCCCATTTCGAATCCAACGCGAGCGTCCCGAGGCTCAGCAATGACAGGGCCATCGCGGTGTGCAGGGCCGTCCCGCCATGGGGGCCGGGCCCATAGAGGCGACGATCCAGGAAGGCGTAGCCCGTCAGGGCGATGAGCGGTGGCAGGAGCGACATCAACGCCAGCCAGGGAGCCACGGCCCGTGCGCGCCCACCCGTCAGGCTCGCGCACAGCAAGGAGCCGCCGAGCAATACGAAGGAGACGGCGGTCGGACTCGCCATCGCGAGGGCGGCCGAGAAGGGGATGGCCGCCGCCGTGTTCTCGAGGGCGTAGAGAAACAACATCAAGGCGCCCGACAGGGTCACGCCCGCGGCGGTGAACCGTGCCCAGAGGTACCAGCGGGGGCCGGCCCACAAGGCCCCCAGCGTCCCGGCCGCCACGATCAAGGACGCCGCCGTGAGCGGCACCATGGACGGAAGGGCGGGATGCACCTGCTTGAGCGGGTCGCTGTCGATCAGCCAACCGATCAACACCACGGCCCCGAGTAGCATCACGAGGGCGGCGATCACGGGGGGGCCCCGCGTCAATACCCGCGACATGCCACTGCGCTGCGTTGGGTTCACCTTTCCTCCGCCAGCGTACAAGCTAGGGATGTGCTGGACTCGCGTCCGAGAGGTGCTTGACGGCCAGGGGACCGCCTGGATCCACGACTCAACCGAAGAACGAGGCGCCCCCTCCCGCGGCACCGGGACCCGCCAGGGGCTTGTAGGGAAAGTAGAGGTTGCGCACGAAGCGGGTGAAGAGGTGCTCCTCGTTCCAGCGCTGGCGCGCCATGCCGTACACCCCCGGAGCGCGCAAGTCGTGCGCGGTGACGGTGGGGACGAATTCCCGCTCGCTGTAGAGCGCGAACACCTCGTCCATGCGAGCGCGGCCGCGGTACGTGCGCTGGAGCGTGCGGTAGATGAGCTCATTCTCCTCCTGGGTGAAGGCCAGTCCCTGGATGGCGTGCGCCAGCTCGTGGAACACCAGATGGGGCTCGGAGCCGAGCTTGTCCTGGCGCAAGGCGATGCGTGCCCGCTCCCACTCCGGCTTGACCCAGAACAGCCCCGCGGCGAGAGGAGACACGGAGCGGGGATAGCCATACCTCGCGAGGGGCTGTCCCTCCGGAATGAGGTCCACTTCCACGGGCCGCGCCACCTCCAGCCGGCCGATGAGCTGGAGGTTGCCGGAGAGCTGCCGGACGGCATCCCCTTCCACCCGCTGGAGCAGTCCGGCGGGCGCGCCGTGGGCCTTCACCGTCACCTTCGACTGGAACCAGGCCCGGGCCCGACCCACGCCCTGCGCGGGCGGCCGACCCTGGAGCGACTCGAACACGTCCCCTCCCGCCAACACGGTGAAGGCGGACAGGGGCAGCTTGCGCCCATGCTCCGCCGCCAGCGGAGTGGTCTCCGGCGTGGAACCATCCACCATTTCCGATTCGAGACTCGCCATCCCTGCCTCCCGCTTGACCGCTCAGCAGCAGCGTCCGCCCCCGGCGCGGTAGCGGGCCCGCATGCGCTCGTCGAAGAACTGCGCGTAGCTCATCACCGGCCGCTCGGGATGACGCAGCCGCATGTGCGCCACGTAGGTGTCGTAATCCGGCACGCCGATGACCAGGCGGGCGGTCTGCACCGCCCGGCGCCAGAAGCCCCGCACCGTGTCCGCCAGGGTGCCCATGTCAGGACCCCGCGGGAGAGAGGGGAACCGGAGGGGACTCGCGCGCCGTGGGCTCGGCCGAGCGCCGGGCCGCCAGCGCGGAGCGGATGCCGAAACCGACGGTGGCCACCACCACCAGCATGAACAGGACGGTGAGCGCGGCATCCACGTAGTCGTTGGTGATGACCTGACTCATGTCCTCCAGGGATTTGGCCGGAGCGAGCACCTTTCCCTCGGCCGCGGCGGCGGCGAACTTGCGCGCGTGGGCGACGAAGCTGACCCGCGCGTCCGAGCCGAACACCTTCTGCGAGCCCGCGGTCAGCGTGCAGACCACGAGCCACACCGTGGGCAGGGCGGGGATCCACAGGTAGCGCTCGCGCTTCATCTTCACGAGCACGACACATGACAAGGTGAGGGCGATCGCCGCCAGCATCTGGTTGGCGATTCCGAACAGAGGCCACAGGGTGTTGATGCCGCCCAGCGGATCCACCACGCCCTGGTAGAGGAAGTAGCCCCAGCCCGCCACGCACAGCGCGGTGGCGACGAGGTTGGCGCCCCAGGACTCGGTGCGGCGCAGGGGCGCGTACACGAGCCCCGCCAGCTCTTGAATCATGAAGCGGCCCACGCGCGTGCCGGCGTCCACGGTGGTGAGGATGAAGAGCGCCTCGAACAGGATGGCGTAGTGGTACCAGAAGGCCATCAGCCCTTCCCCTCCGAAGATGCCATGGAGGATCTGCGCCATGCCCACCGCGAGCGTGGGCGCGCCGCCGGTGCGCGACAGGATGGAGGACTCGCCGATCTCCCGCGCCGTCTGGCTGAGCACCTCGGGGGTGATGACGAAGCCCCACTCGCTCACCGTGCGCGCCGCCTGCTCCACCGTGGTGCCGATGACGCCCGGCGGCGAGTTCATGGAGAAGTACACCCCGGGGTCCAGCACCGACGCGGCGATGAGCGCCATGATGGCCACGAAGGACTCCATCAACATGGCGCCGTAGCCCACCAGGAGCGCCTCGCGCTCGTTGGCCAGCATCTTCGGCGTGGTGCCCGACGCGATGAGCGAGTGCCAGCCGGACACCGCGCCACACGCGATGGTGATGAAGAGGAAGGGGAAGAGGTTGCCGGAGAACACCGGGCCGGAGCCATCCACGAAGCGGGTGAGCGCGGGCATCTTGAGGTCCGGCGCGGCCAGGACGATGCCCACCGCCAGCACGAGGATGGTGCCAATCTTGAGGAACGTGGACAGGTAGTCGCGCGGCGCGAGCAGGAGCCACACCGGCAGCACCGCGGCGCAGAACCCATAGCCGATGAGCATCCACGCGAGCGCGCGGGCGTCGAAGGTGAACAGGGGCGCCAGCGCCGGGGACTCGGCGACCCGGCCGCCCAGGAAGATGGACAGCATCAGCAGCACGAAGCCGAGGATGGACACCTCGAGCACACGGCCCGGCCGGAGCACGCGCAGATACAGGCCCATCACCAGGGCGATGGGAATGGTCATCGCGACCGTGAAGGTGCCCCAGGGGCTCTCCGCCAGCGCCTTGACGACCACCAGGGCGAGCACCGCGAGGATGATCATCATGATCATCAACACGCCCACCATGGCCACCACGCCAGCGGCCTGGCCCATCTCCATGCGCACGATGTCGCCGAGCGACTTGCCATCCCGGCGGATGGACATGAAGAGGACGATGAAGTCCTGCACCGCGCCGGCCAGCACCACGCCGAAGAGGATCCACATCGTCCCCGGCAGGTAGCCCATCTGAGCTGCGAGCACCGGCCCCACCAGCGGCCCCGCGCCCGCGATCGCGGCGAAGTGGTGGCCGAACAGCACCCACTTGTCGGTGGGCACGTAGTCCAGTCCATCATTGCGCTGCTGGGCCGGCGTCGCCCGCGTGGGGTCCAACCGCAAGGCCGCGTTGGCGATGAACCGGCCGTAGAAGCGGTAGCCGATCAGATAGACGCAGACGGAGGCCACCACCAGCCACGTGGCGTTGAGCGTCTCGCCCCGCCGCAATGCCACCACGCCCAGACAGGCCGCCCCCACCAGGGCGAGCAGCGCCCAACCCAGCTTGCTCAAGACACGACTCATGGACTCTCCGCGAGGACTCGATTCGCGGCCAACCCTCCCCCCGGCACCCCTCGGGGTCAACCCTTCTCGGTCCGCCGCCGTCCGCGCCCCACGGCTCCGGACGCGGTGCGTCATGCCCGGCGGCTCACTCGAGCAGGGACGAGCCGGAGTCCACCCCGAGCACCCACCGCCACACCTGGAGCTTCTCGTCCGAGGACAGCGTGAGCAGGTCCCCCGGGAAGTCCGGCAGATAGCGGGCGTTGGCCCCGGTGAGCGTCACCGACACGTTGTCCGCCTTGAGGATGCCCTGGCGCGCATAGAGGTTGTCACGCAGGACGAGCCCCGGGCGGTAGCGGCGCTCCCCCAGCCGCACCAGCAGCGCCTTCGAGGAGCCGCGCAGGGTGTTGCCCCGCACCTCCAGCCCGGAGACCTCCTTTCCATCCGCGGCCAGCATCAACGCATAGCTGGCTGTGCCCTCGAGCGTGTTGCCCAGCACCTTCACGTTCCGGCCGCCCGCCACGCGGATGCCCTGCCCGTTGCCCTCCGGCATGTTCCGGATGTCCTGGAAGCGGTTGTTCTCCACCCACACCTCCTCGGGAGGCGCGCGGTCCGCGAGGATGGAGACACCCCGGCCCGCGCGGGAGATGGTGTTGTCCCGCACCCGGATGAGCTGGGCGGACTCGTGGATGACCACGGCCTCCCCGGCGGAAGAACCCTCGGCGCGGATGGCCGTATTGGGAAAGCCCCTCATCGTGTTGCCGCGCACGGTGACGTCCCGGCACTGCTTGATGTCCACCGCGTTCTCGCCCTCGTCATGCAGGGTGTTGCCCTCGATGAGGAGCGCCTCCGCGGGCGCCGAACCCGCCTGGCACTGGATGGAGTCCCCCGAGTTGTGGTGGATGTCGTTGCCGCGCACGGTGATGCCCCGCGCGGGGCCCACCACCAGCACCCCGTGCGAGTCCCCGTCCTCCCGGATGAAGTGGTGGATGCTGTTGTCGCGCAGGAGCACTCCCTGGGGGCCCTCCACGAGGACACCCGCGCCCGCGGTGCCGCTGCGCAGCTCGCTCCCGGAAAGGACGGAGCCGCTGGCGCCCTCCTCGAAGAGGACGGCGAACAGCGGAGCCCCGCCGACGTCGACGCGCAGATTCTCCAGCCGCCAGCGACCCTGGACCCGGATGACCGTCGTGCGGCTGTCGCCCGCCGGCACCAGCGTGGGCAGCGGAGAGCCCTCTCCTCGCAGGGTGATGGCGGCCACGCCCGGGCCCCGGTCATCGAGGAGGAACGACTCGGAGTACACACCCGAGCGCACCCGGATGAGGTCTCCCGGCTCCGCCAGCGCCACGGCCCGGCGGAGCGTGCGCAGTGGCGCCTCGCTCGTCCCCTCCGCGCTGTCCTTGCCCTGGGTGCTCACGTACCAGACGTGGCCCAGGGGCTCCGGCAGCAACGGTCCCTCCGGATTCACCTGGGGCTCGGCCTCCGAGAGCCGCGCCTCCTCCCAGGAGGGCTCCGGCGCACAGGCGGCGAGCAGGAGCAGACAGGTGAACATTCCGTATGGGAGTCCCCGCATCGCCCCGTGCCCTCTTTTCCACGGGCAGTGGCCCGCGGCGGCGCAAGCTCCGCACGGAGGACGAGGACGACAAGCCGCGCACGGGTGCCAACGTGCGGTGGTGCACAGCGGAGACGGAGCCGTCAGTGGGCCTGGGCCGGGGCACCCTCCTTCAAGGGCCCCTCGGACATTTCCACGGCCTTGGCGCGCTCCCGGGTGTGCTTCAACCCCTGCCCCACCCACTCATAGGCGCGCTGGAGAAAATCCGACAGGGTGGTGAGGGCGAAGATGGAGGCGACGAGCCGCGTCTCGCTCGGGCGCACCGCGTGCGCGGAGACGAGGGCCCCCGCCACCCAGGGCCCGAGGCAGAACGGGCAGGAGAGGAGATCGCCCACGGCCCGCCGCAGTGCCCCACCCCGGGAGGACTCGCTCACCTCGCCCGCGCGCTCCTTGCGCTGGAAGCGGACGAAGGGCGCGCGCACGAGCGTGGTGACGAAGTCCTTGGCCGTGATGCGGGTGATTTTATGGGTGGCCAGACCGAACAGGAGCACGTCCTCCAGGTCCATGCGGGGAAACGCGCGCCGCCCCCCACCCCCGCGCCAGGCGAAGTAGCCCGCGAGCGAGGCGCCGTACACCCCCATCAGAAGGAGATAGGAGCCGAGCGGCAGGTCCTCCCGGTTGTCGTACCCCGCGAAGAGCTTCGTCTCCGCCAGTGCCTTGGTCATGCGAAGAGGCTGTGCACCCCCCTCCCGCGAGCCCAGTGCGGCACCAGCCGCCAGGCGAGTCCCCGCCCGTTCGTCTGCTCCACCGACGGGAAAGAAGGCCCCGAGGTCCCCGCTTGACAGGCGAACGGCACCAGATGAAAACGCGAATCACTCGCAGAATCGACGCGAGCCCCCATGATGCGCTCCCCCAGTCCCCTGCCCCTCCCGAGGATCGAGTCGAGAAAGGCATGGCGATGCTGAGTCTCGCGGCGCTCGCCTTCGCCGTCTCGTCGGTGGCGAACCTCAGCCTTGGAGCGGAAGGCCGTTCGCGGTGGGTGGCGGCGCTCGCGGCGCTCGCGGCGGCGGGCTGTGGTGTGGCGGCCCATGGCGCCGTGCAGGGGCTCCTGGTGACGGGGGTGCTCGCCATGACGGCGGCGTCGGTGCTGGTCCTGGTGTTGGCGCCGCGGCCGGAGCGCGCGCGGCCGGTGGCGCTCGTGAGCGGGCTCGCGGGACTGCTCCCCGCGCTGCTGGCGGGAGTGCTCGGGTGGTGAGCCCCTCGGTGTTGGACAAGGCCGCGAACCACGGCGTCGCCCGCACGCTGGCCGCCGTGGTGGGCGCGCCGCTCGTGGCGTTCGCGGTGGGCGCGGCCGTGGTGGCCTTCTCTCCCGAGGCCGGCGGCCTGTCCTTCGCCCTGGGCTTCCACGTGATGGTGCCGTTGTGGGTGGCGCTCGCGTGCGTGTTGCCCCTGCTCAAGAATGGCAAGGTGGCCTGGGGCGTGTGCCTCGCGATCCTCCTGCCCATCACCGCCGCGCTGGCCCTGAGGAGCGCCGGGTGAAGTTCACCCCTCGGACCTTTCGCATCCAGTGGGATTTGCACGCCTGGGCCGGAGTCCTCGCGAGCCTGTTCCTGTTCGTCATCTTCTTCTGCGGCGTCTTCTCGCTGTTCCGGGAGGAGATCGAGCTCTGGCAGGACCCCGCCTTCCACACCGCGCCGCCCGGACAGGCCCCTCCCTCCTTCGATGCGTTGCTGATGCAGGCGATGGCCCAGGGCACCTTGCCCTCGCGCGGCGCGCACGTGGGCCTCCTCACGCACGAGGAGACCCGGCTCGTCACGGCCTACCTCTTCGAGCCCACCGAGGTAAGGGAAGTCTGGCTGGACCCCTCCACCGGCACGTCACTGACCGCGCGCAGCCGGCTCGCGAGCGAGCTGTACTGGATGCACTTCTTCTACCGCGTGCCCTGGGGCATGGAGCTGTCGGGCCTGCTCGCGGTCGCGATGCTCGCCACGCTCGTCAGCGGGCTGGTCATCCACCTCAAGGATCTCCGCCGGCAGTGGTGGTCGTTCCGCCCCGCGCTGAAGCTGCGCTTCTCCTCCTCGGATGCACACAAGGTGCTCGGGGTGTTCGGGCTGCCCTTCACCGCGATGATGGGCTGGACGGGAGCCATCCTCTGCCTCTCCGGCCTGTTGGCCCAGGGGCTCACGTCCACGGTGTACAAGGGCGACGCGAACCGCGTGGCCGCGCTGAGAGGCTATGCCCAGCCCGTGCGCGAGGAGACGAAGCGCGACGCCGTGATGCGGCCCCTGGACGAGCTCGTCGCGCGCGCGCGTGCCGCCGTCCCCGGAGCCACGGGAACCCCCCGCTACGTCGACGTCCAACTCCAGGGGGACGCGAACGCCTGGGTGGGCGTCTACTTCCAGATGGAACCGCTCGGCGCCGACCACTTCGCCATGATGGACGCGGTGAGCGGCGAGCCCTTCGCCACCAGCACCCACTACCGCACGCCCCTCTTCTCCTTCGAGCGCGTGCTCTTCGATCTGCACTACGCCCACTACGGCGGGCTGCTGCTCAAGCTGCTCTACGCCATCCTCGCGCTCGCCATGTGCGTTGTCATCATCACGGGCAACCTCATCTGGCTCGAACGCCGGGACGCGGCCCGCGCACGGTGGGGCAACCGGCTGCTGGAGCGGTTGACCGTGGGCGTCTCCGCGGGACTCGCGCTCGGCTGTGGCGTCTATTTCGCCAGCAACCGCGCGTTGCCGTGGACCCATCCCCACCGGGGGGATTGGGAGTTCGGACTGTTCCTCGGCGCCTGGGCGCTCGCGGCCGCCGTGGCGCTCGTGCCGCGGCTCTCGCCCCGGCGGGCGGGCGCGTGGCTCTGCGCGGGGGCGTCGCTACTCTTCGGCGGAGTCATCGCCTCGGACATCGTGTTCCAGGACGCGAACCTGTTCACGGCCCTCACGCGGGGGCTGCCGCCCGTCTTCATCTCGCAGGTGCTGCTGTGCGTGTTCGCCCTGGGCTGCGGCGGCGTGGCCTGGAGCCTGGGGCGGAGCCGTCCACCGGAAAAGGGCTGAAACCCCATCCCGGCGGACGGATGCGCTTCACTCAGAAGGAATAGCCCACGTTGAGCATGGCCTTGCGGCGGTCCCCGTAGAAGCAGGCCGTCGTGGAGCTGCATCCCGACACATACGTGGTGTCCAGCAGGTTCGAGGCGTTGATGGCCGCCCGCCAGCTGGCGCGCTCGTAGTGGATGCCGGCGTCCACGAGCGTGAAGCCCGGCACTTCCTTCTCGTTGGTGCGGTCGGCGAACGACGCGCCGACATGACGCACGCCCGCCCCGGCCCCGAAGCCCTTGAGCGCGCCTTCCGGCAAGGTGTAGTCGAGCCAGAGCGACGCCATGAGCGAGGGCACGCCCACGGGCACCTTGCCCTGCTCGAAGTCCGCGCCATCGGTGATGGCCAGCCGGTAGAACGAAGCGGAACCGATCAGATCCAGCCCTCGCGCAAGGCTCGCGTTCGCCTCGAGCTCGATGCCCCGGGAGCGCACTTCACCGATCTGCAGGGTGTTGAAGAGGCCATCCGTCGTCAGGAAGTTCCGCCGCCGCAGCTCGAACACGGACAGGCCCACGGACGTGCGGGTTCCGACGGGCTGGAACTTGAGGCCCGCCTCGTACTGCTCGCCGCGCTCGGGCTCGAAGAGCTCACCCGTCACCGTGGTGCCGGCGACCGGGTTGAAGGAGCGGGAATAGCTGACGTACGGAGAGACGCCGCTGTCGAAGGCGTAGAGCAGGCCCGCGCGTCCACTGAACGCCGACTGCCATCCCTCGTAGCTCGAGGCGGGAAGCAGCGTGTTGTCCAACTTCAGCGCCACCCAGTCGTGACGGCCGCTGAGGATCAGGTGCAGGCGCTCGACGAACTGGATCTGATCCTGGAGGTAGACGCCGAGCTGATTCTGCCGGGACGTGTTGAGCGTGTAGCGCGTGTCGGTGGGCGCGAAGTCACCCCGGACGGGGTCGAGCAGGCTGATGGACTCGGCGGCCTCGTACCCCTGCTCGTCCGCGAGCCGGAAGTGCTTGTAGTCGAACCCGAACAGCACGGTGTGGCGCACCGGGCCGGTGGAGAAACGCGCCTCGGCCTGGTTGTCGAGGGTGAAGAGGTTCGCCGTCGGGGTGGTCACGAAGTTGCCGCGAGCGAGCCGCGCGTCCGCGGGCGGGCCGTCATAGCCCACGCCGTAGAGCGTCTTGAAGTCGATGCCAAGCCGGCCGTAGCGCAGGTTCTGCCGCACCGTCCAGGCGTCGGAGAAGCGGTGCTCGAACTCATAGCCGAGCAGCGCCTGATTCCGCTTGAAGCGATCCAGGCTGGTGTCGCTCGTGTAGAAGTCCGTGGAGATGCGCCCATAGGGAGCGTCCACGACGGTGCCCTCGTAGGGGAGGAAGCCCTGTCCGCGCGTCCGATCGAGCAGATAGCTGCCGTGCACGGTGAGCGTCGTGCGCTCGGTGGGCGCCCACGTCACGCTCGGCGCGAGGAAGAGGCGGTCGTTGTCGATGTCGCGCACCTGGGTGCCACCGCCCCGGGCCAGCGCCGTCACGCGGTAGAACCAGTGCCCACCGCCCCCGATGGGCCCGCCCAGGTCCACGGCGCCGTAGGCGTTGGCGAACTCGTTGACGCCCACCTCCACGTGCCGCAGTGCCTCCGCGGGGGGCGTCTTGCTCACCAGGTTGAGCAAACCACCCGGGTTGGTGCCGCCGAAGAGCACGGAGGAAGGCCCGCGCACCGCCTCGATCCGCTCCATCCCGAAGGGCTCGATGCGCCAGGTGGCGAAGGAGCTCGACGGGAGCTGCAACCCGTCCAGGTAGTAGCCCGCCTCCTGCGAGGAGAAGCCGCGGACCAGGAACCAGTCGTTGCGCGAATCCGCACCGAACGTCTCGGAGCGCACGCCGGGCGTGTAGCGCGTGGCCTCGACGATGGACTGCACCTGCTGGGCATCCATCTGCTCACGCCCCACCACGGAGATCGATTGCGGCGTCTCGAGGAGCGCGGCATCCGTCTTGGTGCCGCTCGCGCTGCGCTTGGCCGCGTAGCCATCCACGGGGCCGGTGGCGCTCTCGCGCTCGGCCTCCACCTGCACGGTGTCCAGCGTAACGGTGGTGGGGCCCTGCTCCTGAGCAGCGGCCACGGTCGCGAGCGCGAGGAACGGCACCCCCGCGAGGTTTCGACGGTGAAGGGACATGACCTTCCTGTACGAGTTGAAAATGATTATCAGTCGCGGTTTCAAGTCGACTGGCCTCGCGGCGTAGCATGGCCTCTTCGAGGCAGGCAAGGGGGAGGAGGACACGGGCGGAGCGCACTCGGGTGTAAGGTGCGAGCGCTGCGTGGTGCTCCAAGGGCAGCACGCGGCAGCTGTCGTGGTGACTTCCTCCCGACAAGGACCCAACCGCATGCGCACCGTGAAGCTGGCAGTCTCCCTGACCCTCCCCCTCCTGACCCAGGCCTGTGGCGGACCCCCGCCCGAGTCCTCCTCCGCGCTGGCCACGCGCGCCGCCGCGCTGACGACCGCCACCTCGCGGGGGTGCACCTTCTCCCTGTCCCATGAACTCCGGATGATGCCCCGGCCCACCTACTACCCCCTCATCACGCGGCAAGCCTCGGCCTCGTGCCCCTGGCCGGGTGCGAGCCTGGAGCTCGGGGAGACCCACGATCCGCCCAAGCTGTCGATCGCGGCGAACGACCTGGGCGTCGCCGTCAGCTACACGGACAGGTACTCGCCGAGTGGCAGCGCGGGCGTCCACCTGAGGGTCCTCCACGTGGCGCCGGACACGTTGACGGTGGTGCGCGGGACCGAACTGATCTCGGTCGAGAACTACCGCGCCTCGACCATCTACAGCGGGGAGTTGTCCCTGCGCACGGACGCCACGGGAACGGCGCTCCGGGTCCAGGGTGAGAAGTCGGGCAGCTTCTCCTACCCGGGCGGCGCCGACGACGGACGGTATTACACCGCGACGTACCCCCACTTCTTCACCAGCACGGAGGCCGCCACCATCGTCTCCTCGGACACCGCCCCCGAGGAGCACTGGGCCGACACGGGCTCGCTGACCCGTGCGCGCGCGGGCCACACCGCCACCCTGCTCAACGCCACGGGCGACGTGCTGCTGGTGAGCGGCGACAGCGCGGAAATCCACAACCCCTACACCCACGTGACCCGGAGCGCGGGCACGCCCATCATCCAGCATGCGCAGCACACCGCGACGGCGCTCGCCTCGGGCCAGGTGCTCGTGGCGGGAGGCGCGTCGGGCACGATGAAGCGCTCCAGCTCGGAGCTGTATGACCCGGCCACGGACGCCTGGTCCTACGCGGCCGAGATGCACACGCCGCGCGCCCTGCACACGGCGACCCTGCTCGACTCGGGCCAGGTGCTGGTGGTGGGCGGCGAGTCCACCCAGACGGAGACGGACTCGGCCGAGCTGTATGACCCGGACACGAACACGTGGAACAACGTGGCGCCCCTCCCCTCGCCCCGGAGCCGGCACACGGCGACGCTGCTCTACTCGGGCAAGGTGCTGGTGACGGGCGGCCAGTCCCCTTCGTCCAGCGCGCTCCAGGACGCGCGGCTCTACGATCCCGCCACGAACGCGTGGACCCCCGCGGGCACCCTGTCGCTGGGACGCGCGGGCCACCTCGCCGTCCAGCTCTACTCGGGCAAGGTGTTCATCCTGGGCGGAGGCCTCGATCAGGTGGACGTCTACGATCCCTACAGCCTCACGCCCTGGACCCAGGGCCCGGAACTCGCCCAGGGAGGCTCGGCCACCAGCGCCACGCATCTCTACTCGGGCGAGGTCCTGGTCACGCACGCCACCGGCCAGGCGTCCCTGTATGACCCGTCGACGGACGCGTGGAGGTCGGCGGGGAACCTGTCGGCGCCGCGCCTGGGACACACGGCGACCCTGCTCCACACGGGACAGGTGCTCGTGACAGGCGGAGCGACCGCCGGCGTGCCGTCCACGACCGTGCAGACCTACACGCACTGAGCGGTTCACACGAAACCGATGGGGGCCGGGGCCCATCCCGCCCCCGTGGTGATTGGCCGCGCCGGCTGGGACATCTGCTAGGGTGGACTCCGGAGGTATCCCACTCTGGCACGACTCCTACAGTGGTTTTCGCTGGCCCTGGCCCTCGTGGGGAGCGCTGCGCCCGCGCGGCAACCCCCGTCTCCTGCCCGCGAGCAGCAACAGCGGCAAGTCATCGTCCCCAGCGGCTCGGGTGAGCCCGTGCCAGAGGTGAGGGTGGCGGCCGGTGTGTCCACCTACCTGCGCTTCAACGCGCCCATCGACAGGGCCTCGTTGGAGGTGGAGGGGCGGGCAGCGCGCTTCAAGCTGGTGGACTCGGGCGAGTACACCCTCACCCTTGAAGTGGCTGTCGAGCCGGGCCCCGGGGAGAAGCTGGGCGTGCGGGTGCGCTACAAAGACGGTGGCGCCCCGGCGTACGCCGCCCTCGTCCTCGTCTCCCACCCCACGCTGGTGGACAAGGAGGTGGAGGTGGTGCGCCGCCCGCGCACCGTCGAGGCACTGGAGGCCAGGCTGTCCCACGTGGAAGCCGAGCTCGTCTCACTGAAGGCCCAGCGCGCGCGGAGCGGGCTTCCCAGCATTGCCTTCGCCGGAATGTTCGACTCGATGGGTGTCCGCGCCACGCTCTTCTTCGGGAGGCCGGCTCCCGGCAACAAGGGCGGCCTCGAGCTGGGGATTGGCACCGGATACCGGGCCACTCGCTGGGCCATGGTGGTGGTCCAGGTGCGCAACCTCCCGGGACAGTCCGCCTGGGCGCCCGGCGCGGCGCGGCTCACCAGCGTGAAGGGGACGCCGGTGAAGGTGCTCTCGGTGCACATGGAGAAACCCCAGCTCCAGCCGGGGGAGTTCGCTCTCGTGGCCGTCATGGTGGAGCCCCCCGCCTCCAACGAGGTCCGCTTCCAGCTGGAGTTGATGGATACCGAGGGCGGGCGGCTCCTACCCATCACCGAGGTTCAACTCTAGGAAGGCCGGCCATGACGGACGCTCTACACCCCGACCACCTTCAACCCGGCCACGCGGTGGGGCCCTGGCTCATCGTCGAGGTGCTGGGCCGTGGCGGCTCCTCTCGAGTTTTCAAGGTGGAGCGCGACGGCCAGCCCTACTCCCTGAAAATGGCGCTGCTGCCCCTCACCCAATCCACGGAGGAGCTCACGGAGGAGCAGCACGTGGAGGAGACGAGTGCCTACCGGCGCCTGGCGCGCGAGGCAGCGGCGCTCTTCACCTACGCCTCCCACCCCAACCTGCTGCGAGTGTACGCAGTGGACGTCTGGCCCCACCCCACCAAGGGCTACCCACTCCTCGTCACCGACTTCATCGACGGGGACAACTGGCACGAGTGGCGTTGGCGCAAGCCCCCTCATGCCATCCTGCTGGTGGACACCTTCTCCGGCGTGGTGTGCACCGTGGGCATGCTGCACGCACGCGGCGTGTACCATCGGGACTTGAAGGCGGAGAACATCCTCATCCGCAGGAAGGACGGTCGACCGTTCGTCATCGATTTTGGCACCGTACGCCTGCCGGGAGCGCTCACGAAGACGCTGGGCCTGCCCGAGGGGGTCCTGCACCTGGTGCCCCCCGAGCTCCTGGCCTACACGCGCACCGAGGCGTGGAAGCGGGGCGAGCCCTTCCAAGGCGGCGTGGCCGCGGACCTGTACGCACTGGGGGTTCTGCTCTACCAGGGTCTCACGGATCGGCACCCCTTCGACCCGGAGCTGCCGGACAAGGAGCTGCTGGCCGCCATCGCCGCCGTCCCTCCCACCGCTCCTCACCTGATCAACCCCCTGGTGCCGCGCTCGCTCAGCGACATCGCCATGAAGCTGCTGGAGAAGCAGCCCGAGGACCGCTACCCCAACACCCAGGCCCTGCTCGAAGCACTGGAGCAGACCATCGAGAAGCAGAGGAAATCCCCCGCCTGGAAGGTGCCCCTCTCCGCACCGGAGGGCCCGGCGGAGGCGCCGCCCAAACAGACGGAACAGGAGCAGGTGGCTCCGCCCCAGCAAGCGGCACCCGCGGGTGAAGCAGCTCCGCCACCAGAGGATACAAGGCCGCCGGAGGACGCTCGTGAGGAGGCTCCCGCCAAGAAGCGCTGGACGTGGCGCGTGGGGCGCCTCGCCATGGTGGGCCTGATCCTCCTTGTCGGCCTGTTCCTTGCCTCATGGCTGGTGCGATCCACACTCGCGCGGACCCACATGTCGGAGCAGCCCATCGCATCCGGCCCCCCCGAGAAAGGAAGTGCGCCCGTGTCCCCCCTCACTACGCCCCAGGGCTCGACTCCCTCCAGCCGCTCACGCTTCGGAGCCCTCACCGTGTGGCTGTGCACCGCTACGGGGCTGGGCTGTCCCGCCGCCCAGGTGAGGCCGGAGCCAGAGGACTGCCCCGCCGAGGCCCAGCACGCCATGTTCGAGGTGCTGAAACTCAACCAGGGCATGCGTCTCCAGGCCATCGTCGACATCAACCAGCTTGGCGGCCCTTATGATGAGGGCATCTACCGCGACGGTCCCATCGTCGGCCGCGTGGTGCAGCGTGAGGGGACTGCGCCGCAACTGCCCGGCGGCACCCTACTGTACGGGAGGCTCTGGACGGGCATTAGGACTCAGGACCTGGATGGAGTGGAACTCGTGTTGGGGCGCTACACCGAGGCACTGCTGCCGGACGGCCGCAAGCTGCCGGTGTGCATGGCCCTGGGCGGGCCGGATGGGCGCGCGCGCAAGGAGCCCGGCTCCGAGCCCGGGGCCGTTCGACTGAGGCGAGAACTCCCGGTAGGCGCGGTCTCGCGCTGGCCGTGAGAACCGCGGGGGGCGAGTCGCATGCGACGGAGCAGCAGTCTACGAGAGCACTGGACGGAGTAGGCCCTTCGCGTCCAACGCCTCCTGGACCCTGCGACCGAGCGCCAGGTGCTCTGGGTTGGAGGCGCTCAGACGCTCCGGTGCGAGGACCATGACCGACCCCTTGTCCTCTACTTGCTCCGCTCGGACGGGCGGAGGCAGCGGAGGCACATCCCCGCGCGCACGCGCTACGTAGGTGAGCCAACCCGCGAAGCCCCGCGGGTCTCTCTCGGGCCGTAGGGCCCACCGTAACTCGTCGCTGGCCACGACGCCAAAGACAGGATCCCACGCGAGCACCATGGCCTTCAGGACGTTCACGAGTACGGGCGTTGTCATCACGCGTGCCCCCTCTGGCTCGATTTCGGGCCATGGGAGGGGGTCGGTTTTAGTGACGTAAGGGGGTCAAAAATTCCTGTCGCCTGACAACTGTGCGCGCAGTGGACACGGTCCGCAGGCTTCGGGGTCGAATTCCACTACCTGCCCAGGCTCAAACGGCTCCACCTGTCCAGCCGGGCAGGTAATCGTCCCCTAGCGAATGTTGATGTCGAAGTCTTTCTTCCCGAAGAATCCAGGCTTGGCGTTGTTTCCCTTCCAGGGCTTGCACACCACCTCCCCGCCGCTTTCCACCACCTGCTCCACGAGACTGCTGTGGAGGTAGGCCCGGTCTATTTGCAGCACGTCGGGCTCCACGCCCAGTCGAGCCATGTCTTTCTGCAGTTGGGGCGCCGCCTCCTCCTCGGGCCGGTTCGCGGGCGTCACCGCACAAGCCAGCACCAGTTCCGTGTCCAGATGCGTGCTCAGGTGCTGCTTGTATCCACTGAATCGCTTGCTCTTGCTCTTGCGTCCATGGCGCATCTCGGCGTCTTCAATCGACACACGTCTGTCCTCGGCCACACCCTGCCGGATTCGCACTTCTCCCTCGGCCGTTGATTCCAAGTCCTGCTGCTTTACCTGGACAAGCGCTTGGATGTAGTGACTCAGCGGTGTCAATTCAGTCTCGGGCCGCCTCTTCTGCACCCATGCGCGCAGGCCGTCGAGTTGCTCGCACAGACGGTTGAGCGCCTCGTTCTTTGCTCCGCGTCATTCCAGTCGATATCCAGCGCAGCCTTGGTGCTGCTGGCCTCCAGCAGCGGCGCACCTGCTTGCTGGCAGACTTCCTCGAAGCACATCCCCAACTCGGCCGCGATGCACTCCGCTATCTTCCGCCCGGCGTGGCCGAGCAGGTTGATAAAGGGCGACTATCCACCGCCACCCGCACGCTCTTGGGCAACTTCTTCCAGTCAAAGGCCCGCGTTTGTCTGGCCAACTCCACCGTACGCTCCAGCACACGTCGGTCCATGTCATGGCGGATGAGCCGCTCGCGAAATTGCTGGAGTCCACCTTGTGAAAAGGCAGGGGTGTCGCCTGGCTGCGCCAGCGTGGCGAGCACCATCCGCCAACAACTGTCTGTCGCCGAGAGACGTACCGCCTCCGCATCCGACACCTGGAGGTAGCCTTGCAGCAGCACGGCCATGCACAGCAGGGCGGGCGGCTGAGGCTCCGCCCCCTGTCCGCTGTCGCGATACATCGCCTCGAGCTCCTCCTGGAATTTCTCGTCGAAAATCTCGTGGCGATGCTCTCGCAGGAACACGAACAATTTGCGACTCTTGCCCACCAACCGCAGCAGTCGCGTCTCCCGCTCGCTGCACTTCACTTCGGGGGTCCAGCGCTCCATGGCGTTCCTCCTCCACCTCAGCGGAACGCAGAGCACAGCATCCACTCCCTTGTCGATCCGTCCACACAACTGGATCATCCACCCAACTGGACTCCATCGGGCTTTTCAGCCTGATCGGTGCTCTAGGCGTGCCGCCTCAAACCTTTCGCCTGGAAGCGGGCGGCACCATCAACCGGAACAGTCCCTGCTCTTTGAGCGCCCTCTGCGTTCGCCAAGCGAGCGCCACGTGCTCCGGATTGCTGGGGATAAGTCGCTCCGGCGTGAGTATCACGAGCGTTCCCTTGTCACCCACGGACTCAACACGCACCGGCGCAGGGAGGACAGGCACCTCGCCCCGGTCCCGCGAGAAGTACGTCATCCAGCCAACGAAGCATCCGAGCTGACTGCCGCCGGAAAGCTCGTCCCACAGCCCGTCAGCCGTCGCAACCGCCCATTCCGGCTCCCACGCCACAGCCACGGCGCGCATGGCACCAGAGACGACAGGCCCAGTGACTACGCGCTCTTGACCCAGGGCCTCCTTAGGGAGGACGAGCCACAGGAAGTTCGGCGCAAACTCCGCCTTCGACCCACAACCGAGCATGACCGATCCGCCCCGGCCCTGTTCCACATGCCCCGTCCAGGCGTCGAACTCAAAACCGTCATCCAGAATCTGGTACTTCTCGCGGCCGAAGAAACTGATGAAGGTGTCGCGGGTGGGCTCAAAGCCTAGTTGCAGCGCCTTTCGAGCGGAGTTGCTTTTCTCGTACCACCGCGCGAAGTCCGGATGGCACTCCCCAAGGAGGCGGAAGAACGTCTCCGCCCGCCGTGCGCACTCATCGGCCGACTCTGGACGGTGCCCCCAATACGCTTTGATCTCGTAGCGTTCGCTCATGCTCGGCGGCCTCACTTCACCGGTTGAGTGTAAACCACCGCTATGGACTGAAGGCCCCGCTCATCAAAATACTTCCGAAGCACGGCCACCATCCGAGGCTCGGCGACGTGCCAGCGGATTGGCAGCCCGCCTGCCATCTGGAACTGACGTCGCGCTTGCTTGAGCAGGTCCCCCAAGCCCTCGTAAAAGTCGAGCTTAGGCTTGAGGTTCTTGTCGAACCACTGCTCGTACCCGCGCGCCTTGCCCTCGAGAAGCACGCCCCCCTTCGGATCGAAGCCGTCGTACTCGACGCACGTCCCATTCCGGCACACCTTGTAGCACCAGCCTTTCGGGGCGCCCGTCACCTGGGCTTGGAAGGCCCGGGCCTGCTCCGACATACTCGAAGTGTCCTCCACCCACTGACCGGGCCCTCCAACCGGAGGCCACCCGCCACCGCCTCCCGCGCCATGGGCGCCCGTGTTGGCCATGTGCAGCACGTAGGTCGCGCTCAGCGCCGGCGCGGCTGCGGTGGCAACACTCCCCACGGGCACGGCCACCAAGCGCACCGCCAGAAGTCCCTCACCCGAAAGCGACAGCAGGGGCACTGTGAGGCTCCCCAGCTTGCCGCCCCAGGCCGCCACCTTCGCCGTGCCCGCACCGGCCGTGCCGACCGTCAGCACCGCGCCCGTGGCAAGCCGCGACACGGTGCGCACTTTCTCCGCATAGGGCTTGTGCCGAAACTCGTCCCAAAGCCGCGGGGAGCTCTCGTAGAGCAGCCTCACTGCACCCGGTAGCTGCACGAGCCCCTCGAGCGTCTCGCCCGTGTAGAAGACGAGCCGGTAGAGGCCCTCCACCAGGTCCACCACTGCGAGCACCGCCCCCTCGGCTACCGCAAGCGCCGGGTTGTCGTCGGGCTCATACAAGCCGGCCGGCGGCGCCCCTTTCGGGACCTCGAGCCTCTGGTCGACCGGGAAGAGGCGCCCGCCTTCGATGGCATAGAAGGGCCCCACCTCGAAGCGCCCGGCCCGTAACGCCCCGTCCTCTGCGAGTACGACCTGACCGGCTTGCTGGACCGCCACTCCCGTTGTGGCCCTCACCAGGTATCCGTCCGGACGAAGCACCAGCAACCGCGTGAAGCGCCGCATTCGCGTATGGATCTCGTCCCTCGTCACCCCCTCGCCGCTAGCGGCAACCTCCAAGAGTAGGTGCGCTGCCATACGGCGCAGCCCAAAGTTGCCCAGCGTCACCGGCGTGGAGAGCAGGTACTGCACCAGCTCCAATGCCTGCTGAGGCGCCAGTGTGCGCCCGTCCCTGGGCAACGCGGTGCTGGGCACGCCAGCTTGCGCGAGGAACCCCTGGAAGTAGTCGAGCGTCATGGGCACCTCGAACGGCCGCCCGTCGCCCACGCCATCCGGCCATCCACCGCCCTTCCCTTCCGGGTGCACCTCCTCGTCCACCACGCTCACGCCGTGCGGTCGATTCCGGGCCCGCTCCGGCGCCCTGGCAGACTCGGCCGCGCCAACCTCCGTCGGGACCGCGGCTTCGCGCGCCTCGGTGCCAGCGTCAGTGCCCTCGGAGTCCTCAATGGCCGCCCCGGTCCTAGTTGAAGACACCCTCTGTGCCTGGCCAGCGCCCTCCTGTGACCTGGGACTCGTGCGCTCCACCCGCCACCGATCGCGCGCGCTGTCAGCGAGCATCCCGCCCATGGGGTAGCCCGTCGCGCATGCCGTCTGCAGTCCGAGGAGCACCAGCGCCACAAAGCGCGAGGCCCACCACGGCGTGCCCCGCCGAACCTCGACGGCTCCGAGCCCAGGGCCGTTCGACTGTGGCGAGAACTCCCGGTAGGCGCGGTCTGACGCTGGCCGTGAGAACCGCAGGGGGCGAGTCGCATGCGACGGAGCAGCAGTTAAGGTCGAACTCACTCCTCCTTCACCCGGACGAGCTGCTTCCCATTGACCATCTCCAGGCCCATGGGATTGCCGCGGTAGTGGATGGGATCCAGGAGCACCTTGCGGATCCTCCACCCCTCCTCGCCCTTCTCCACGTCGAAGGTGTAGCGGGCGACGATGGTCCACTCCTGTTGAATCCCGCCCAGGGGAAAGAAATGGGACACCTCGGCGTAGGCCATCACCTCCGCCTGGGTGCTCGTCTTGAAGTGGATCCGCACGCTGTTGGCGGTGGAGTGCTGCACGCGGGTGAAGGACCGCAAGGCGGCCCGAGCCAGCTCCGGCATCTGAGCCCGGTTGAACCGCATGGGCTCACCCTCCATGAACCGGGAGTAGTCCGCCGTGACCTGGGGCGTGAAGACATTCTCCCAGCGTCTCCAATCGCCCGTGTCCTTGCCGACGTCGATGGCCTGACCGTACTCCGCCGCCAACTCCTGGATGGCGATCCAATCCAGAACGTATTGAAGATCCTTCTCCGCCATACACGTCCTCCTCCGTGTTCAAGGCGCGTAGCGTTGAATGCGCGACCCGGGCTCGAGCCGGGCCAGCCGCTCCATGCGACGGGACACTTCCTCGAGGACGCGGACCTTGTCGATCGTGAGCAACTGACGCGCCTTCATCAGGACGCGGCCCTCGACCATGACGGTTTGCACGTCACTGGCGCGAGCGCTGTACACCAGTCCCGCCAGGAGGTTGTGGGGCGGTTGCCAGTGGGTGCCCTGGATGTCCACGAGGACGATGTCGGCCTGGTAGCCGGGCGCGAGCGTGCCCAGCTGCGCCCCGAGCCCCAACGCGGCCGCCCCACCCCGCGTGGCGATGTCGAGCGCCTCGGCCACGGGCATCACCTCGGGATCGAGCGCGTCGTGCTTCTGCGTCAGGGCCAACAGGCGCAGGCTCTCGAGCAGGTCGAGGGTGTTGTTGCTGGCGGCTCCAGCGGTGCCCAGGCCCACGGGGACGCGGGCCTTGCGCAGGGCGCGCACGGGAGCCAGTCCCATGCCCAGCTTGAGCGACGTCTTGGGCGCATGGGCGATGCCCACGTGCGCGCGATGCCGGGCGAGCAGATCGAGATCCTGGGGCATCAGGCCGCCGGCGTGCGCGATGAGGGTGGGCACCCCGAGCACGCCCGTGTCCTTGAGCACCTGGATGGGCGTGCGGCCCCGCCGGTTCGCGCTGGCGAGCGTCTGGTTCATCTCCTCGGCGGCGTGGATGTGGATGCCCACGCCCATCCGGGTGGCGTGCTCGACGGTGGCGCGCAGCGTCCCGTCGTCACACGTGTAGGGCGAGTAAGGAGCCATCCGGGTGGAGATGCGGCCCCCCGCGCCGTCCTTCCAGCGTTGGGCGAAGGCGGCGGTCTCGGCGAGCGCGGCGGGTCCCCGGCTGGAGAAGGACGTCCACCCGAGCTGGGCGCGAGTGCCCGCCTCCTCGACGGCGCGGGCCACCTGATCCATGAAGAAGGAGTGGTCGGCCACGGTGGTGACGCCTGACTCGATCATCTCGATGAGGCCGAGCTGGGCGCCCCAGTACACGTCCTCCTCCGTGAGGTTGCCCTCCAGGGCCCAGATGAAGTCGTTGAACCACCGTTCGAGCGACACATCCTCCGCCAGTCCCCGGAAGAGCACCGAGGAGACATGGGCATGCGTGTTGATGAGTCCGGGAATGGCGAGCATCCGCTGTCCCTCGAGCACCGTGACCTGGGGCTCCAGGGGCGTGCCGGTGGGACGGATCGCCGCGATCCGGGAGCCCTGAATCAGGATGTCCTGGTCCCGGGCGATCGACAGCGTGCCGTGGGCGTCCGGAACGAGCGCGTGACACCCTCGAATGCAGAGCTCCGTCATGTCGAGGCTTCCAGCTGCCGGAGCTGCCGGAGCTGCTGGGCGAGGCTCGAGAAGAAAGCCGCGCGGAAGCGATCCAACCCGTTGAGCTGGGCCTCGGTGCCGTAGTACTCGCCCTGCCAGCGCAGGGTGGTCTTGCCGTCGGCATGCTCGACGGACACGGTGGCGCCGCCCGCCAGGTGGTGGCCCTGGAGCGACGCGTACCGCAACCGGCGCGGGGGCGAGAACTCCATCAGGCGGTAGTGCAGCGGGGCGCCCGTGGGTTGGACATTCTCGACGAGCACCGTGCCCTCTCCGATCGGCTCGTTCAGGGCCCGGACGAAGGACACGTTGTTGGCCCACAACACCGCGTTGCGAGAATCCTTCAGCGCCCGCGTGAACTCCGCCCAGAGCACGTCGGGAGCGAGCGCCGTCGGAAGGATCTCCGTGAAGTGCCGCACCTGGGCATCGGGGGCGGCGGTCCGCAGCGGAAGCAAGGAGAGATCGATCGAGGTATCCGTCATGGAAGCCGCGAACATACCCCAGGCCTCAAGGCTGATGCAGGGTCACGTCCACGGCGGAGTCGTGCTCGGGCCAACGGGTGAGCCGCGCCTCGCGCTCGGGCGCCTCGCACAGTCGCAGACGCCGGCCACCTGGATGGAAGAAATAGAGCGAGCGCGGAGCGCGGAACGACTCGGGCAAATCCAACGCGGGCGAGAGCAGGCGGCGGCGCACCTGCCACGTGCGCACCACGGGCTTCTCCCGTTGGAGCGGCGGGAGGCGGTGCTGCGCAGTGGAATGCACAGCGGGCGCCCGGACCTGTGCACTTCAGGGCAGCCGCGCCCCTCGCGAGCTGACGTACAAGGAAAACCATTCCTCGCGCGTCAACTGGATGCGCTCGGCATCCGCGCAGGCGGCGATCCGGCGTGGATCCGTGGAACCAATCACGGGTTGAATGGCGGCCGGGTGCTTCATCAGCCAGGCGAGGACGATGGCCTCCCGGGTCGTCTGCTTCGCCTCGGCGAGCCGGCCCACCAGCGCCGCGGTATTCCGGACCGACTCGGGCTGCCCCTCCAGGGAGCGGCCGCTGTAGAGGCCCTGGGCGAGCGGCCCCCAGGCCTGGATCTGGATGTGCTCCAGGCGGCAATGCTCGAGCGTTCCCTCCGGGAAACCCGAGCGGGCTCCGGCCGCCTGGTTCACGTGCACGCCGGTATCCAACCAGTCGATCTTCTCCAGACTCATCTCGAGCTGGTTGACCACCAACGGCTCATCACAAAAGGCCCGCAGCAGCTTGAGCTGTCCCGCGCTCATGTTGGAGACGCCGAAATGCCGGACCTTGCCGGAGGCCTTCAGCCGTCGGAAGGACGCGGCGACCTCCTCGGGCTCCATCAGGGGATCCGGGCGATGCAGCAGCAGGAGGTCCAGGAACTCCACGCCCAGCCGAGAGAGGATCCCATCCACACTGCCCTCGATATGCGCCTGGGAGAAGTCATACCGCCCGGGAGCGCTCTCGTCCGCGAAACGGATGCCGCACTTGGACTGGAGCAGGATGCGCTCCCGCAGGCCGGGCCGTTCCTTCAACACCTGGCCGAACACCTGCTCGGACTTGCCCATCGTGTAGATGTCGGCGTGGTCGAACAGGTTGATACCGAGGGAGAGCGCCGCGTCCACGACCTCATGGGCTCGTTTGACATGCTCCCCCGTGGGGGGTGACGTGTTCCATTCACCCCCCAGGTGCATGCAACCCAGGATCAGCCGACTGGCGTGGAGACCATGACGATGGAGCGGCAGCGCGTGCAAGTCCGAACCCTCTTTCCGTGAGCGGGAGACGAAATCCAGACCACTGTAGAGGAACGCCTCGCCGGACGTCAGCCCATGCGGGCTTCGCGCCGCGCACGCAACTGGGCGAGGAGCACCAGGGCCTCTTCCTTCGTGGCGACGAAATGGAGCGTCTCCAGGCCCCCCTCATCCACCACGTGCTCGGTCAACTGGGCCGCGAGCACGAGCCCCTTGGCCAACGCCTTATGCGCGAGCCGCGCTCCAATGTAGATGGTGTCCAGGAAACAGGAGGCCACCGGGTTCTCACTGATGAAGCGTCCGACCTCGGGCTCCAGCAGGTCCGCGTCCTTCACCTCCGCCAACAAGTAGAAGGGCCGTGACGTCCCCACTTCCCGGTAAAGGCTCACCAGGCGGGTGGCTTCCCGCAGACTCAGCTCCCCCTGGAACTTCGCCCATAGGAGGTCCGGTGGCTCGAAGCGCAAGACATGGAGTCCAATCGTCCATTCACGCGAGTTGGGCGTCATGCATCCTCCTCGAACATCCCCGTCCACCTTGAATGACAGTGAGCGAAACTGTCCAGTACTCTCCGTCACCCGCGGCCCGCCCGCTGTCCGACCAGAGGAGCGTTGACCTACCGCGCCATGGGCGCCGAAGCCAGAACGTCGCCGGACCCGGCGCCCAGGCGGGACATCCAATCGATGAGACCCGATGCCAGGGAATCGCCCCATCCTCCTGGAGGGCCGCGTCCACACCGCCGGACTCTTGCGAACGGTGGAGGCCAACCTCTATGACGCATTCGCCGCTTCACCTGCCTCGCGGCAAGGACTGTTCATGCTCAAGAAGATCCTCCTGGGTGTCGCCATCGCCCTCGTGGCGCTGTGCGGTGTCATCGCCACGCGTCCGGCCACTTTCTCCCTGCAGCGCACCACGACGATCAAAGCCTCCCCGGACATCGCCTTCGCGCTGGTGAACGACTTCCATCACTGGAACGAGTGGTCTCCCTGGGACAAGCTCGACCCGAACCAGAAGACCACCTTCGAGGGTCCAGCCTCCGGAACGGGCGCGCGCTATGGCTGGTCCGGCAACGATGACGTGGGCGCGGGCCGGATGAGCATCGAGGAGAGCAAGGCCAACGAGTTCGTCCGCATCAAGCTGGAGTTCCTCCGCCCGTTCGAGTCCACCAACATCACCACCTTCACGTTCAGCCCCGCCGCCGAGGGGGTCTCGGTGACCTGGAAGATGGAGGGCCACAACAACTTCATGAGCAAGGCCTTCTCGCTGGTCATGGACATGGACGCGATGGTCGGCAAGGACTTCGACAATGGCCTCGCGGCCATGCGCCAGGTGGCGGAGGCGGAAGCCCAGAAGCGCGCCCAGGAGGCCCGGGACGCCGCCGCGGCACAGCCCGCCCCTCCGAGCGGCGAGGCCCTCGCGGTCCCCACGCCGTGATGAAAAGACCCCGGCACGCCCGAGCGCGGCCGGGGTCTCACGCATCGCCGTGAACTTGAACCTCCAGGGAAAGGCTCGCGAGCAGTTCCCGCGCTTCCGCCAGGTCCGTGCAGTCGAGTTCCGGGCCGAAGCGCCCGCAGAGGGCGTCCAATCGCCGCCGGGCCTCCTCTGGGCGCCCCGCGTCCTGGAGCTGCCGGGCCAGTCCCACCAGGGCGCGCAGTTCGAACAGGGGAACGCGCTGGTGACGGGCAACGGCGAGCGCACGGGCGAAGCTCGCGGAGGCCTCCTCCTCTCGTCCAAGTTGCCGTGAAAGCTCCGCCTGCTCACGCAAGAGCTCGGCATCCGCGGAGTGCTCGCCGCTGCGCTCCGACCACTGAAGCCCCTCGCGTGTGGCGGCCAGTCCCGCCTCGGACTGCCCGAGCGCACGGTGCAGTTCCGCGATGAGGCCGAGGAAGAAGGGAGGCGTGGTCAATACCCCCGAGCCCTCGAGCAGGGCGAGCCCCCGGGTCATCGCCGCGAGCCCTTGCTGGACGTGGCCAAACAGCTTGGCCTCGGCCCAGGATCTCAGCATGGCGCACCACCCGAGCCAGAGCTGGAGCCCATGCCGCTGGGAGAGCACCAGGCTCGCGCTGGCGTAGTCGAGCACTCCCCGTGGGTCATGGAGCATCTGACTGGACACCGCGGCGTACACCAGCGCGAAGGCGGAGGTATTCGGATGGGCGATCCGCTCCGCCAGCGCCAGGGCCTCGCGGCGGTACCACGCGCTCCGATCCGGGCGGCAGCGCAGCGCCTCGAGGATGGAGGCGAAGGAGAACGTCGCCACGCGGGGGTTGATCCAATGCCGCACGGCCAGCGTCCGGTGCTGCTCGAGGTCGAAGTCCGAGTTCGCCAGCGCGGGCGCGACGTGCTCCAGCGCCAGGGAGGAGTCTCCCACGGTGAAGCCCGCCAGGACGATGGCCCGGTGTCCCAGGACCAGCAGCTCGCGGCTGTGCTGGCGCCGCCCCACGTCCACGAGCAGTTCCCCCAGCGCCTGGAGCACATCGAATCGCGCGCGCGCATAGAGGTAGTGGAAGAGGCTCCAGTAGGACAGCTCGATCCGGGACAGCGCGTCCCCCACTTCCCGGCACAACCCCGGGGTTGGCGCGTAGATCCGCTCCACCTCGGGAGCGCCATACCCATGGACCTGGAGCATGGGCAGCCCCAGGCCGATCCGCAGGCGCAGTTCCTCCTGGGTGCGCTCGGGGGACTCGGGGAGCTGGCGCAAGAACGTCAGCGCGCGGGTGAAGTGGGCGATCGCCTCGGTGTTGGCGGAGCGGCGGCTGGCCCGCTCACCGGCGAGCGCCCACCAATGGACCGCGGCGGCCAGGTCCCTCGCCTCGGTGTAATGGTGGGCGAGCTGCTCGGGCTGGGCCTTCGCCACCTCGGGGAAGTGCATGGCCAGGGCCTCGGCGATGCGCTGGTGGTGCTGCCGCCGAACCCCTCGGGGGAGGGACTGGACAGCCGCTTCCTGGAGGAGGGCGTGGCGGAACTCGTACCGGGGCGGCCCCCCTCCTTCCCGGAGTTGAAGCAATCCCGAGGCGAGCAGCTCCGAGAATTCCTGGAGGAGCGTGGCCTCGGAGTGACCGGTGAGGACGGAAAGCAGCGCGGGCTCCAGGCCGCGGCCCACCACGGCGCACAGCTGGGCCAGGGCCTTCCGCCGCCGTGGCAGTCCGTCGAGCCGGGCTAGCAGCAACTCGTGAAGCGTGAGGGGAATGGCGTCTGCGCCCGTGGCGGATGACACTCCAGGGGGCGAGCGAGCCAGTACCGTCCGCGCGATCTCCTCGATGAAGAGGGGAACGCCATCGGTCTGGGCCGCCAGGTGCGCGATCCGCTCCGGGGTGAGCCCCCTGCCCCCGACCTTCGCTTGGATCAACGCCTCGGTCAGCTCCGCGGGCAGTCGCTCCAACGCCAGCACCTGGAATCCAGGCCGCTCGGACCACGCGGGCATCCAGGGCGGACGGGCGCTCAGGAGGACACAGAGCCGTTGAGCGTCGGCGCGGGCGAGGAGGAAGCCCAGCAACTCCAGCGTGGAGGGGTCCGCCCAGTGCAGATCCTCGAGGATGGCGAGCACCGGGCGCTCCTCGCACAGGCGCTGGACGAGCGCCGCCAGCGCCTCGAAGGTCCGCTCCTTCAGGAGCTGGGGTGGCCAGCGCGAATGCGGAGACTGCTCGGGCACGGGCAACGAGAGAAACGCCGCGATGAGTTGCCTGTGCTCCGGAACGAGACCCAGCGCCACGAGCCGCGCCTCCAGTGCCTGGAGCCGGAGCGCGGGCTCGCCGTCCGGCGGTAGCGCGAAGAGGTACTGGAGCATGTCCGTGATGGGGTGGAACGCGCTCGTACTGAACTGCGCCCAACACTGTCCCAACAACGGCGTGTGCGGCTCGGAGCTCAGGCACTGGCGCAGCTCCCGGAGGAGGCGTGACTTGCCCATTCCCGCCTCTCCCCGGAGCAACAAGCAGGAGCCACGCCCACTCCGGGCGGTCTCCCAGACCTCCTGGAGCCGCTTCAACTCGAGGGTGCGCCCCACCAGGGGCGTGAGCTCGCGCTCGGAGGAGCGATCGAACCGGAGCTGAGTCCTGCGCTCCCTCAACACCCGGTGGAGAGGAACGTCTCTCGCGCCGAACAGCCCCGCGTAGGCGAGGGGGCTCCGGGACTCGGTCTCGAACGCATCGTGGGTCAGGGTCCACGTGGTGTCGCTGAGCACCACGGTCCCGGGCTCGGCGTTGCGCGCCAGCCAGACGGCGAGCTGCGGCGCCTCTCCCTGGATGGCGGGCGTCGACTCACGTCCCTCCACCGAGAGTTCTCCCAGGACGGCCAGGTCCGTATGGATACCCACCTTGATGGCCAGCGTGACGGGGGACAGGCGCGGCAACGCGTGCTGGAGCGCCTCCACGAGACGCAACCCCGCGCGCACGGCATGCTCCGAGTCGTCCTCCCGTGCCCGCGCATCGCCGAAGCAGGCGAGGACCTGCTCCCCGACGCAGGAGGCCATGCTGGCCCCCTCTTCTCGCAGGAGTCCGGTGCAGATCCGCTGGAAGGAGGCCTCCAGCTCGATGCTGTCCTCTGGATCGAAGGCCTCCGGCGAATCGGACATCCGCTCCAACCGGCAGCACACCAGCGTCACCTGCCGGCGCTGGGGTCCCCCCGTCCGCGACTCTCCGCGCCAGGGCCCCAGGGACTCCTCGGTCCGCAGCAAGGCCGTCCGAAACTCGGTGGCGGAACGGAAGCGCCGCGCGGGTTCCTTCTCCAAGGCCCTGGCCAGCAACGGCTCCAGCTCCCGGGGCAACTCCGGACGCCGTTCGCGCACCGAGGGCATGGGCTCGGCGGACAGAACCCTGGCGCGCGATTCCGCGAGGTTCGAGCCCGACACCGGCAGCTCGCCCGTGAGCATCTCGAACAGCATGACACCAGCGGCCCAGACGTCCGTGCGCTCATCCTGGGTCTCACCCCGCCACTGTTCCGGAGCCATATAAGGAGGTGTTCCCGCCGTCGGCAGATGCGGAGCGGACGGAGCGGTGCTCACGGTGACGTGCGCCAGGCCGAAGTCGATCAGCTTCACCTGACCCCGGCGGGTGATGAAGACATTGCTGGGCTTGAGGTCCCGATGAACGATGTGGTGCTCGTGCGCGTGCGCCAGACCCGCGGACACGGCGTCCATGATCTCCAGGGTCCGGCGTGGCCCTGGCCTCGCGCGGAGCAGGAGCGCGGCCAGCGTCTCGCCTTCCAGATGCTCCATGACGACGAAGGGCACCCAGGGCTCCCAGGGCCGCCCCTCCCATTCGGACACATCGAAGACGCGGACGATGTTCTCGTGGTCCAACCGGGCAATGGCCCTCGCCTCCTCGCGCAACAGCGAGCGCAACCGCTCCTCGGCCATCACCACGCGGGGATGCAGGAACTTGAGCGCCACCACGCGGTGCAGCTCCGAATCCCAAGCCCGGAAGACGCTGCCCATGGCGCCACCGCCCAGCCTCTCCTGGATTTCGAAGCGGGCGTGTGTCCGGCCCCCGAGTCGATCCCCCGGATGGGGCAGGCGCAAGGGGGGCTCCACCTGGGCGACCTGGCGGAGGAGGGAGTCCTCCCACTCAGAATCCCCGGAACCTTCCCGCGGGGTTTCCTCCCCCTCGGGCCCGGGTCCGTCTGTTGGTTCCGTCCGCTCCGGCATCTCCGGCTCCCGTTGGAATATGGCGCACACCGCCGCCAGCGGACAGTCCGGGCGGGCGGGGAAAAGAGCGAGCGCGGCCCGCCCGGCGCGTGCGACACCGCTGCGACAAAACCCCGGAGGGGCTACGTTCCGCGCGCCACCCTCGGTCATGACCCGGCCGCCAACGTTTCCGCCAAGCCCATGAGCCTCCCCCCGCCCATCACACCGCCGTCCCTGGTCCTCCACGCCCTGCGCGAGCATGGCTACGCCGTGCTCGGACAGGAAGGCCTTTGCGAGCTGGCGTCCACTCCGGCCGCCGAACTCGACGCCCTGCATCCAACCTGGGATGACCTCCCGCCCGATGCCTACTTGCGCGACGGCGGCCGCTATCGTTCGCGCCGTCACTCCTGCTTCATCGTCGAGGGGGAGCAGGTCACCCTCGTCCCGCACCGCGCGCACTGGCAGCCCGTCGAATACAACGCGCTGCATGGAGGCATGGAGCGGTGGTTCGAACCGATGACCCCGGCGGTCATCGCGCAACCGGTCTGGCAACGGCTCCTGCGCGCGCTCGCCGCATGCTGCTCCGCGCTGAAGGGACAGCGGCCCTGGTACGTCGAGGCCCACCAGTTCCGCATCGATACGACGGACGGCATCGGGCGGCCGACTCCCGAGGGGGCCCATCGCGACGGCGTGGACTTCGTCGCCGTACTGCTCGTCGGGCGAGCGGGCATCAAGGGCGGAGAGACGCGCGTCTTCGAGGCGGAAGGCCCGAGGGGAATCCGCTTCACCCTGAACGAGCCCTGGTCGGCGCTGCTGCTCGACGACGAACGGGTGATTCACGAGAGCACCCCCATCCAGCCGCTGGCCGAACGGGGGCACCGGGACACCCTGGTACTGACCTTTCGCGCGGGGAGTTTCCAGGGCCCCGTGGAACCCTCGGGCGGCTAATCCGGAGGCCGGAACGAGGCATGGGCACACGCCGCGGCGCGATCGAGCAACAGGTCGCGCTCGCGTGCGTTGCGCGTGAGTGAGGCCGCGCGCTCGAACTCCGCGCGGGCCTCGTCGAAGCGGCCGAGCTTCGCGAGGAGGTCGCCTCGCACACTGGGCAAGAGGTGATAGTGGCGAAGCGACGGCTCCGAGGTGAGCTGGTCGACGAGCTCCAAACCCGCCGCTGGGCCGAACGCCATCGAGAGCGCGACCGAGCGATTCAGCTCGACGACAGGTGACGGCGTGAGCTGGGCGAGCTCCTCGTAGAGCGCCGCGATCCGTGCCCAGTCCGTCGCCTCCGGGGTATTGGCTCGTGCGTGACAGGCGGCGATCGCGGCCTGCAATGCATAAGGGCCCCGCGAGCCCTCCAGCGCCTCCGCACGCTCGAGCGCCTGGAGACCTCGTCGGATGAGGATTCGATCCCAGAGCGCGCGGTTCTGCTCGAGCAACAGCACGGGCTCCCCCGACGGGAGGGTCCGTGCCCGCGAGCGCGAGGCCTGGATCTCCATGAGCGCGACGAGACCGTGGACCTCCGCCTCCCGTGGGACGAGCTCGGCCACGATACGGCCAAGGCGGAGCGCGTCCTCGCAGAGGCCGGGGCGCATCCAATCGTCACCGGTGGTCGCCGAGTAGCCCTCATTGAAGATGAGGTAGATGACCTCGAGCACCGAGGACAAACGGGCCTCGAGCTCGGCGCCATGGGGAACCTCGAAGGGAACGTGCGCCTCGGAGAGCGTCCGCTTGGCGCGGACGATTCGCTGGGCGACCGTCGGCTCCGGGACGAGAAACGCACGAGCGATCTCCTCGGTCGTCAGTCCCCCGAGCAACCGGAGCGTGAGCGCGACGCGCGCATCGGGAGAGAGCACGGGATGGCAGGAGATGAACACGAGGCGCAGCAGGTCGTCGCCGACGCCATCGTCGATCGCGGCGTCGAGATCCACCGCGGTGTGCTCGCGCCGGGCCTCCAGCTCGTGACCCAGCTCCTCGTGCTTGCTCTCGAGCAGCTTGTTCCGGCGCAGCCGGTCAATGGCGCGGTGCTTCGCGGTGGCCATGAGCCAGGCACCCGGATTGTCGGGGACACCTGACTCCGGCCATCGCTCGAGCGCGGCGACGAGCGCGTCCTGCGCGAGCTCCTCGGCGAGACCGACGTCGCGCACGAACCGGACGAGACCGGCGATGAGTCGGGCCGACTCGATTCTCCAAACCGCGTTGATGGCGCGATGCGTATCGGAAACCGTCACGGCCACGAATCAGAGCATCTTCACCCACCAGCGCAAGGCCGAAACCCGCGAGGACACCGGCCCCTCAGGACTTCAACTTGTACCCCGTCTTGAAGATCCACCACACGACGACGAGGCACACGGCGAGGAACACCAGGGTCATGCCAATACTGGTGGAGACGTTGACGTCGGAGGCCTCGTAGAAGCTCCAGCGGAAACCGCTGATCAGATACACCACCGGATTGAGCAGGGTGATCTTCTGCCAGAGGGGCGGCAGCATGCGGATCGAATAGAAGGCGCCCCCCAGGAAGGTCAGCGGAGTGACGACGAGGAGTGGGATGACCTGCAGCTTCTCGAAGCCATCCGCCCAGATGCCGATGATGAAGCCAAAGAGGCTGAAGGTCACCGAGGTGAGCACCAGGAAGCAGACCATCCAGAGCGGATGCGCGATCTCATAGGGAACGAATACCCGGGCCGTCGCGAGGATCAGCACTCCCAGCATGATCGACTTGCTCGCCGCGGCGCCAACATAGCCAATCACCACCTCGACATAGGATACCGGCGCGGAGAGCACCTCGTAGATCGTGCCCGACCATTTCGGCATGTAGATGCCAAACGAGGCATTGGAAATGCTCTCATTCAGCAGGGACAACATGAGCAGACCCGGGACGATGAAGGCCCCGTAGCTGACGTCATCGATCTTGCCCATGCGCGAGCCGATCGCCGAGCCGAACACCACGAAGTACAGGGACGTGGTCAACACGGGCGAGGCGATGCTCTGCAGCAACGTGCGGAAGGTGCGCGACATCTCGAACCAGTAGATGGCGCGAATCGCATAGAGGTTCATGATCGCTCCGTCACCAGGCTGACGAAGATGTCCTCCAGCGAGCTCTGGCTGGAATGCAGATCCTTGAATTCGATGCCGTTCTCTCCCAGGCGCCGCAACAGCGCCGCGATGCCGGTCTCCTCTCCCTGGGTATCGAAGGTGTAGACCAGCGTGTGGCCCTCGTCGGCCAGCTCGAGCGGGAGTCCAGCCAGGGCCTCGGGGATGAGGGTCAGCGGACTTCGCAGGCGCAGCGTCAACTGCTTCTTGCCGAGCTTGCGCATCAACACCGCCTTGTCCTCGACCAGGATGAGTTCTCCCCTGCGAATCACCCCGATCCGGTCGGCCATCTTCTCGGCCTCTTCGATGTAGTGCGTGGTCAGGATGATGGTCACTCCGCGTGCACGCAGACCACGAATCATCTCCCACATGTCGTGGCGCAACTCGACGTCGACACCCGCGGTGGGCTCGTCGAGGAACAGGATTTGAGGCTCGTGCGACAATGCCTTGGCGATCAGAACACGGCGCTTCATGCCGCCAGACAACGTCATGATCGTGGAATCCTTCTTGTCCCACAGAGACAGGTCGCGCAACACCTTCTCAAGGTAGGCCGGATCACGCGGCTTGCCAAACAGGCCGCGGCTGAAGTTCACCGTGGCCCAGACACTCTCGAACGCATCGGTGGACAATTCTTGCGGTACCAGTCCAATCTTCTTCCGGGCCGCTCGGAAGTCCGACACGATGTCATGTCCGTCGGCCAACACCGTCCCCACACTCGGGTTGACGAGCCCACAAATGATACTGATCAGCGTGGTCTTGCCAGCCCCGTTGGGACCCAACAGGGCGAAGATCTCCCCACGCCGGATCTCCAGGTTGATGGACTTGAGCGCCTGGAACCCAGAGGCGTAGGTCTTACTGAGGTTCTTGACGGAAATCACCGACTCCACGCTCCACCCCTCATCCATACACAGGAAGCAGGATTCTATACCGCGTGCACAGCCAGGACTGCACGACGCCCCCGAGCGCGCCGCCTCTTGCAACGAACCGTGAATCCGAAGTAATCCGGGAAACCCCGTCTCATAATGAACCGGAAGGATTCGCATGACCGCAAGCATCAGGAGCAACCGGGTGACGCAACTGCCCGCGATGATCGTCACGTCCCTCTTTCTCGCGTCGAGCCCGGCGTTGGGCCGGGTCGAAGGGCGCGAGGTCCAGACTCCCACCCCGAGCGCCACGCCAACGCCCACTCCGACCGCCACCCCGAGCTTCAAGGTGCTGGCCTTCTACCGGGGAACCTGGGACGCGGCCCACATCGACTTCACCAAGGAGGCCAACGTCTGGTTCCCCCAGATCGCCGCGCAGAACGGCTTCTCCTACACGGCCACCACCAACTGGGATCTGCTCAACACCAGCAATCTCGCCCAGTACCAGGTCGTGATGTTCCTGGATGACCTGCCGCAGAGCGCGGCCCAGCAGTCCGCTTTCCAGCAGTACATGCAGGGGGGTGGCGGCTGGATGGGCTTCCACGTCTCCGCGTTCACCACGTCCCCGGGCAGCTGGAACTGGTACCACAACCAGTTCCTCGGCTCGGGCTCGTTCAGGTCGAACACCTGGGGTCCCACCACCGCCGTGCTGAAGGTCGAGAACCGGACGCACGCGTCGACCGCGAACCTGCCCGCGACGTTCACCTCGGCGGTGAGCGAGTGGTACAGCTGGAGCAACAACCTGCGCGCCAACCCCGACATCCAGGTGCTCGCCTCGGTCGATCCCGTGAGCTTCCCGCTGGGCACCGACCCGAACCAGTCCTGGTACAGCGGGGACTACCCGATCATGTGGACGAACAAGAAGTACAAGATGCTGTACGCGAACTTCGGCCACAACGCGATGAACTACTCCACCAACACCCGGCTGTCCTCGACGTTCGCCAGCGAGGTCCAGAACCGGTTCATCGTTGACGGGCTGAAGTGGCTGGGTGGGGCTGGGACGACGCCTCCTCCGACGACGCCGCCCATCTCGCCGACCGCCTGGTACACCGCGACCGGGAAGAACTCCGGCAAGTGCGTGGATGCCAGGTCGGCGGCCTCGGCCAACGGCACGGCGATCCAGCAGTACGCGTGCAACGGCACCCTCGCGCAGCACTTCCAGTTCCAGCCGACCAGCGATGGCTTCGTGCGCATCAACAGCCGCCTCAACAGCGCCCAGGCGCTCGACGTGACGGACGTGTCCGCGGCCGACGGCGCGCTGATCCAACTGTGGAGCTACAGCAACGGCACCAACCAGCAGTGGCAGCCGGTGGCGGAGGCCGGTGGCTCCTACCGCTTCGTCAGCCGCTACAGCGGCAAGTGCCTCACCACCGTGGGGTCCGCCGACAGCGCCCAGCTGACCCAGTCCTCCTGCAACGGAGGCCTCGCCCAGTCGTTCACCCTCGCGCAACAGCCGTGATCGGCCCCTGGCGGTTCCGCCGTGTCATCCGGACATGACGCGGCGCGTGGAGGGCCCCGGGCGGCTTTGGGGTCCCTCCATGAAGCAGGGCGTGTATACCCCCCACGAAGCGGCCTTCCGGCGAGCGGACACGGACGGAAGAGGCGCGGCGCGAAAGGGAGCACGTGATGGCGTACCTGCTGTTGATCATCGAGTCTGGCGAGGAGAGACGGAACCGGCCGGCGAAGGAGGGGCGTCTCGCCATGGAGCGGATGAACCGCTTCAACGAGGACCTCAAGGCCCGTGGAATCTGCAAGGCCAGCGAGTCACTCCGGTCCGATGCCGAAGGGGTACGGATCGCGGTCCGAGGCGGCAGGCGCACCGTCAGCGATGGTCCGTTCACCGAAACCAAGGAGATCGTCGGGGGCTTCTTCCTCCTCGATTGTCAGACCAAGGAGCAAGCGCTCGCGATCGCGAATGAATGCCCGGCGGCCGAGTGGGCCACGGTCGAGGTGCGAGAGGTCGGTCCCTGCTACGACGGCGGCTGAACGCCCAGGACGCTCTTCCGGTAGCGCGCCCCTGGCAACGGGTTATCCATTCCAACATGAATGCCACATCCGTTCGGGCTCCGCCCTCCGTCCCGGCATCCCGCGCCCTGCACATCGCGCTCTGGGTGGCGCAAGTGCTGGTGGCCTTCGCCTTCTTCATGGCGGGAACGGCCAAGCTCACGCAACCCATCGATGAGTTGGCGAAGACGATGAGCTGGATCACGCCCTCCAGTGGCCCGCTGGTGCGGTTCATCGGTCTGTCGGAGGTGGCTGGCGCGTTGGGACTCCTGCTCCCCTCGATCACGCGCATCCTCCCCGTCCTCACCGGACTCGCCGGCGTGGGGTGCACCACCATCATGGTGCTCGCCGCCGGGGTGCATCTGTCGCGGGGGGAGTACTCCGGACTCACCGCGCCCATCGTGCTGGGTGGCCTGTCCGCGTTCATCGCCTGGGGCCGCTTGAAGAAGGCGCCCATCCCGCCTCGGGCTTAGTTGGCCACTCCCTCGCCATCCAAGCCTGGGCCGCAGTGCAAGGGGGCCCGCCACGCGCGCAGTGCCTCCACGAGCGTGTCCTGCGCTTTCGTCACGCCCTCCGGCGCATCGCGGCCATTCACCCCGGGTGCCCATGTGAAGTCGAGCATCGTGGGGAGCACGCGCTCGGACGGACATCCCTCCTCGAACGTGGCTTCCGCTTCCCGTAACAGCACGTTGGCATGGTCCACCTCCACCCATGAGGAGTCGGGGTAGGTCAGCTCACCCGACAATGGCTCCGCGCCCCGGGGCGGGAACCAGGTCCAGCGCAGCCGCGTCTGCCCCGTGTGAAACCAGCCCGTCGCGCCGCCGCCGAGGACCTCCACCCCCGAGCCATCATCCACGAGGAGTTCTCGTCGCTCCACGCGGTAGCCCGCCGGTACTGGAACCCGCCACGCCTCCACTTGCACGTCTCGTTGCACCTCGGGCCCCAGGAGCAACATCCACGTCAGCTCGCGCAGGAGCGCCGGCGCCATCCGTCCCCCGCTCACCGTCCCCTGGCGCGCGGCATCCGTGCGGGCCGCGTCCACTCCGCCCCCCTCCATGAGCATGAGGTCGCCGCAGCTCTTCGACACGTAGGCCGAGCCCGTGCGCAGGTGGTACGCGCGCACCTCGTCGCAAAAACCGTAGTGTCCGCGCCGCCCCCGAATCACCAACCACCCGTCTTCCGGAGAGCGGAAGCGTCCCAGCGGCAACGCCACCTGTCGCGGTCGCGAACCGGATTCACCCAAGCAGGAGCGCCACGCCGTGTAACGCCAGCGCTTCGGCTTCGCGGCCACCAACACGCTGCAATCCGGACGCTTCGTCTCGGTTCCGGAGGACTCGCGGTGGCGCCCCGGCTCCGGGCGGAAGGCCCGCTCCGCTCGCGTCCGCCAGGCCTCCGTCTCCGTGCCACAGGTCTTATCCTTCGCCGGGCACAGCAACGCGGCGAGCCGGTGGTCCGACGCGCTGTCCGGAGTCAGTACCGAGCGCACGTCCGGCGGTAGTACCACCTCCCGCGGCCCCGGCCCACCCAGCTCCAGATACGACGCGAGCCACGCCTTCCCGCCATCGCGCCACCACACCTTCAGCGCGAGCGCGGACACGCCCTTGTCCGTCGGCCGCCGCGACTCCTCTCGCGCCAGGGCGAAGCAGCGCGAGGCCAGCAGCGCACGCATCGCCGTCCGTGCATCGCGCACGTCCCCATCCTCGGCGAGCGCCTCGACCTGGGCATCCAGCGCGGCGAGCCCCTCGCCCGCCTTTCGCCAATCGGAGGTGTCTGGGGCGCAAGGACTGAAAACGCGTTCCTGGGACGGCGCAACGGACAGCAGCCACCCGAGAACGGCGGCGGAGGCAAGGGAGACGGGCATGTCCCCATGGTACCCATGCCACCGCGCACAACGGGCGAAGCCCCGGGGAAACCGCACCCCGGGGCCCGCTCAACAACCAGGTGTGTCTCAGCAGCCGGTGTTGGCGCCGGGGCTGACGCCCAGCAGGCTGCAGAAGCGGGTGTAGTTGTTCACGCGGCTCTGCACCTGGGCGGGGTTGCGGCCACCGCACTCCAGGGCGCCGTTGATGGTGCGGATGGTCTCACCGAAGCCCGCGCCGTTGACGATGGCGTTGTGGCCCGTCATGGAGCCCGCGCCCGTCTGCGTCATCCAGAACCAGAAGCCCGTGCGCCAGGAGATGGTGGCGTCGCGCGCGACCAGGTCGGGGTTGTTCTTGAGGTCCACGCCCAGCGCGTTGCCCGCGGCGCAGTAGTTGCCGTTCCACGACAGCTGGATGGGGCCACGGCCGTAATACATCTTGCCGGCGGCGCAGCCGCAGCCCGGGGGGCCCCAGCTGGTGTCGCACATGGTGCTCTTGGCGATTTCCTCGATGTAGACGAGGTTGCCCGTCTCGTGGGCGATGTTGGCCAGGAAGGCGGCCACTTCACGCTTGCGGGTCTCGGTGGTGCCCGTGGTGGCGAAACCAGAGAAGGAGTTCGCCGCGGCGACCAGGGCCGAGTAGGTGTAGAAGCCGTTGCGGCCGGGGAACATCGCGTTGAAGGTGGACTCGCTCAGGATGCCCGCGATGCCGTTGCCCGTGGGGGGATTCGGAGGATTCGGAGGATTGTTGCCACCATCACCCGAGCCTCCGCAGCCGCCGGTGCCCGCCTGCCACAGCGACGGAGCGGCCACGGGATTCCAGCCGCAGCCGACGCAGGCGGTATGGCCCACGAGGGCCCCATAGTTGCCGCCGTTGTAGGTCACGCCGTCGCCGGTGCTGTAGGTCGTTCCCTCGGTCCAGGCGCCCCGACAAGCCGCGGCCGCCTCTTGCGAGACAAGTCCCATGGCCAGGGACGAAACCAGCGTTGCCGCGTAAAAGAAATTCTTCATATCCAGTGTCTCCTCGACAGATGAGTGTTGGGGTTCTGTTGGGTGCCACACGAGACGACGGGTGAACATCATCCCCGTCCACGTCGCGCATGAGCACGACAATCCCTATTGAGCCGCTCACTCATTTTTTCGGGTTTAAACTCGTTTTTTCGCGGCGGCCAGGGCTTGAGGTGAACGCCATTCCTGCCATGTCCGAATCTTCCAGTGAGCCTTTACTCGCCATGTTTTACAGGGCGGGCATCCACGTCGAGTCCACCGCCGACAATCCCAGACAGGCACACCACGCCGCGGCGTTCGCGACCCCTCGCGCGAATCAAACTCACGCATCGAGGACGCGAGCACGGACCTTGACCGGGACGTACGCCCCACATATCCGAAGGTGCATGAACGAACTGCCTCCCGCCAAGAAGAACACGGAAGCCAAGGCACTGGTGGAGCGCCTCGTCTCCCATCTCAAGCCAGAGGCCGAGGCCTTCTGCTATCTGGAGAAGTACCTCGACCTCCCGACGTTCGTATACGAGCCGGGCGAGACACCGGACTTCAAGCGAGAGGGTGTGTATCTGGTGACGGGAGATCTCGAACTCCCCGAGGCGGTGCTCAATGATCTGGAGCATCGCCAGTACATCTTCGTGGCCGGAAACCTTCACTGCCGCGAGCTATGGACCTCGGGATGGATCTTCGTCGAGGGGACGCTCCGCGCGGACCGCGTTGTCGGTCAGTCGGGCTGCAACAACATGCTGGTTTGCGACACCCTGGTCGTCGGGGAGTTGATCGAGCGCGGCCACTCGATGAGCGTCCTCGGCGAGCTGAAGGCGGGGGTCTTCTACAGTTCGCACGGCATGGTGACGTCCAAGAACGAGGCCACGCAGCACCCGGAAACCCCCGACCGGGAGGTCTTCCTCCCGGAACTCCTCGACGAGGAGGGTCAGGTCGATTGGAATAAGTGGTACGAGTACATCGAGAGCGGGCGCCGCTGGCATCGATGAGACACCGCGTTCATCGGACCCGGTCCGTGCTCAGGCTCCAAACCACCCCTTCTGGCGAGCCTCTTCGAGACGGACTTCCAGATACGCCCACAGGGCTGGGCAGCCCTCCTTGATCGGCGAAGCGATACGCCGTACCACACGCTCATGGCTGACGCCGTTCTCGCGCCAGCTTTGACCCTCGTTGGCCAGATTCAGCAGGACCGGCATGGCCCGGTCCGCGGCATGGGCGAAGCGCGCTTCCGGCGTCTCCCCCTGCTCGAATTCCCGCCACAAGGCCAGGAAGGCCTCGCCTCGCTGCTCCGGCAGCATCCCGAAAATCCGTTTCACCGCCGCCAGCTCGGCCGCCTTGCGCTCCGCCCAGCCGTCCTCCGCGTATACCAGGGTGTCACCGGTGTCGATCTCGCCAATGTCATGCACCAGCAGCATGCGGATCACCCGGTTGATATCAATCGCGGACTCGGCATGGTGCGCCAGCGAGGCGGCCAACAGCGCGATCTGCCAGCTATGCTCCGCGGAGTTCTCATAGCGCGCGAGCCCCAGCGGACGGGTTTTGCGTGTCACGCCCTTGAGCTTGTCCAGTTCCAGAATGAAGTCGACGATCTGCTGCATACCGCCGTGGCTATCGACCCGATTTTCATTCACCGTTGTGCCTCCGCGAGACATCCGAGCGACCCATCACGCTACTTCTACAGCCGCCGTCGAGCGATGCAACTCGGAGACGACCCCACCATGTCCATCTCGCGGGTCCGGCGAGGTGGAGGTGGACGAGCTGACCGGCCACGTCCAGGTGCTCGAGGCCTGGAGCGTCCACGACGTGGGCCGCGCTCACATCACAGACAGCACAAGGTTTGACGACGCGCGTCATCGCCGAGAATGGAATTTCTCGTCCCCACCATTCTTCGGTTTTTACGTTTCTAGCTCGTTTAACCCGAAAAAATGATTTATATACTCCGTCCTGCGTATCGGTACTCGTACGCATTGAACCGCCTGCCTCCCTGGAGGCCTCAGTGAAAGACAGATACGTATCGACGTGAGCCCGGTCCCAACCCGGTGCTGGACTGATGTCGTTCGTGTCCCAATCCCTCTGATGAGCAGGCGTTCCCGCTCGAGCGGTTGTAAGCGCCTTCATAGGCGTGATGGCTCCCCTTCACCCATCGTCTCGTCAAGGCAGGACTGATGATCCATTTCAAACGTTCAAGGCTATTTCTTCGCACCGCATGCGCGATTCCACTCCTCACGAGCGCGTGCACCCCAGCGGGCGATTCGCGTGACGGACAGGACGTCGCACCGTTGGGCGTGGCGGTCGCCGTGCGGAGCGCGTCCGCGGCGGCGACCGTGCTCTCCGCGGGAAAACCCGCATCCGCCAGCAGCAGCAACGCCCCCTACACGGCGAACAACCTCACCGACGGCAACCAGGGTTCCTATTGGGAGTCGGCCAATGGGGCATTCCCTCAATGGGCCCAGGTCGACCTGGGCTCGGCCGCGACCGTCGAGGACGTCGTCCTGCGGCTGCCAGCCGGCTGGGGCACGCGCGACGAGACCCTGTCCATCCAGTCCTCCACCGACGGCTCCTCGTTCACCACCCTCAAGGCGAGCACGTCCTACGCGTTCAACCCGTCCACGGGCAACACCGTGACGATCGACGTCCCGGACACGTCCGCGCGCTATGTGCGCGTCACCATCACGGCCAACACCGGCTGGGGCGCCGGCCAGCTCTCCGAATTCGAGGTCCGCGGCACCGCCAGCACCCCGCCGACCGACCCGCCACCGAATCCGCCCACCGGGAGCAATCTCGCCCTCGGCAAGTCCATCGTGGGCTCCTCGACGGAGTGGCAGTTCGTGGCCACCAACGCCAATGACGGCAGGACCGACACCTACTGGGAGGGCGCGGGCGGCCAGTACCCGAGCCACCTGACGGTCTCGCTCGGCACGAACGTCGACCTCACGGGCGTGGTCGTCAAGCTGCCCCCGGCCACCGAATGGGCGACCCGCACCCAGACCTTCGAGGTCCAGGGCCGTGGCCAGGCGGGCGGGTCGTGGAGCACCCTCAAGGCCTCCGCGGCGTACACGTTCAACCCGGCGACCGGTAACTCGGTCACCGTGCCGTTCACCGGCACCGCCGCCGACGTCCGGCTCGTCTTCACGGGCAACACCGGCTCTGGCAATGGCCAGGTCGCCGAATTCCAGGTCCACGGCATCCCCTCGGCCAATCCCGACCTCACCGTCACCGCGGTCACCGCGACACCGGGCTCGCCGATCGAGTCCGACACGATCACGCTGACGGCCACGGTGAAGAACGTCGGCACCAAGCCATCGCCGGCGACGAGCGTCAATCTCACCGTCGACGGTGCCGCGGCCGCCACGGCCGCCGTCGCCAGTCTCGCGGCCGGTGCGACCACGACCGTGTCGGCGCCCATCGGCAAGAAGAGCGCCGGGTCCTACACGATCGGCGCCGTCGTCGACCCGGACAGCACCGTCGTCGAACAGAACGAGAGCAATAACGCGTTCAGCAACCCGACCAAGCTCACGGTGTCGGAGGCTCCCGGCCCTGATCTGCAGGTGCTGAGCATCACCCCGAACCCAGCGAATCCGGCCATCGGGACGCCGGTCAAGTTCAGCGTGGCGGTGAAGAACCGCGGAACCACGGCGGTGGGAGCGGCCACGGTGACCCGGGTCGCGGTGGGCGGCAGCACACTCGACACCACCACCCCGGCCGTCGCCGCTGGCGCGACCGTCACCGTGACCACCACGGGCAGTTGGACCGCCACGAGCGGAGGCGCCACCGTCACGGCCACGGCCGATGCGACCGGCGTCGTCGCCGAGACCAACGAAAGCAACAACACGTTCTCGCAGTCGATCGTCGTCGGGCGTGGGGCGGCGATCCCATGGGTCACCTACGAGGCCGAGGCTGGCCGCTACCAGGGCACCCTGCTGGAGACGGACCCGCTGCGCACCTTCGGGCACACCAACTTCGCCACCGAGTCCTCGGGTCGCAAGTCCGTGCGCCTGAACAGCACCGGCCAGTACGTCGAGTTCACCTCGACCCACCCGACGAACTCGATCGTCGTGCGCAACGCCATCCCCGACGCGCCAAACGGAGGCGGCCAGGAGGCCACGATCAGCCTGTACGCCAACGGCACCTTCGTGCAAAAGCTGACGCTCTCGTCGCGGCACAGCTGGCTGTACGGGAACACCGACGGCCCGGAGGCGCTGACCAACACGCCCCAGGCCGACGCCCGGCGGCTGTTCGACGAGTCGCACGCGCTGCTCGCGCAGTCCTACCCGGCCGGCACCACGTTCCGCCTGCAGCGTGACGCCTCGGACACGGCGTCGTTCTACATCATCGACCTGATCGACCTCGAGCAGGTGGCACCGCCGGCGAGCAAGCCCGCCGAGTGCACGTCCATCACCAATTACGGCGCGGTGCCGAACGACGGCATCGACGACACGGACGCCATCCAGCGGGCGGTGACGGACGACCAGAATGGCGTCATCAGCTGCGTGTGGATCCCCGCGGGGCAGTGGCGGCAGGAGAAGAAGATCCTCACCGACGATCCGCTGAATCGCGGGATGTACAACCAGGTGGGCATCCGGAACGTCACGATCCGCGGCGCGGGCATGTGGCACTCCCAGCTCTACACGACGATCGAGCCGCACAACCAGACAGGGAGCATCAACCACCCCCACGAGGGCAACTTCGGCTTCGACATCGACGACAACGTGCAGATCTCCGACATCGCGATCTTCGGCTCCGGCCGGATCCGTGGAGGTGATGGCAATGCCGAGGGTGGCGTCGCCCTGAATGGCCGGTTCGGCAAGAACACGAAGATCACCAACGTGTGGATCGAGCACGCCAACGTGGCGGTCTGGGTGGGTCGTGACTACGACAACATCCCCGAGCTGTGGGGTCCGGCCGACGGCCTGCAGTTCAGCGGCATGCGCATCCGCGACACCTATGCGGATGGCATCAACTTCAGCAATGGCACGCGCAACTCGCGGGTGTTCAACTCGTCGTTCCGCACCACCGGCGACGACTCCCTGGCGGTCTGGGCCAACCCCTACGTCAAGGACCGCTCGGTGGACATCGCCCACGACAACCACTTCGTCAACAACACGATCCAGCTGCCCTGGCGGGCGAACGGCATCGCGATCTACGGCGGCTACGGCAACACGATCGAGAACAACCTGATCTACGACACCATGAACTACCCCGGCATCATGCTGGCGACCGACCACGATCCCCTGCCCTTCTCGGGGACGACGTTGATCGCCAACAACGGGCTCTACCGGACCGGTGGTGCGTTCTGGAACGAGGACCAGGAGTTCGGAGCGATCACGCTGTTCCCGTCGACCCGGGACATCACCGGCGTCACCATCCGGGACACCGACATCTACGACTCGACCTACGACGGCATCCAGTTCAAGAACGGTGGCGGCAACATGCCGGACGTCGTGATCAGCAACGTGCGGATCAGCAACTCGATCAACGGTGCTGGCATCCTGGCCATGAGCGGTGCCCGCGGTAACACGACGCTGACGAACGTCACCATCACCGGCTCGGCCGACGGCAACATCGTCAAGCAGCCGGGCTCGCAGTTCGTCATCAACGGCGGATAGTCACACCGGTCACGAGAAGACCTCCGGCGCGTGGAGACGTTTCTCCATGCGCCGGGGGGACCGAACACTTGCCGCGTGGCGGTCGTGGTCGGCGCCACCCGAGGCGCTGGCCGAGGCATCGCGGCCGCGCTCGGCGAAGCGGGCGCCACCGTGGGCTTCACCCACATCGACGGCACCCACCCCGACGTCTGGAAATTCATGTCCGACGAGCCAGCCGGCCTATCGGTCGATCTGGCGAATTACCGGTGAAGGGGAGGCCGGGCCAAAGCCACAACCCCCTGTAAACCTTGGAGAAGGGCCCGATACCGCCGCACCTGGCCCATTCTTCCAGAAATCTTTCGCGACCATGTCACATCTTCGCGGACTGCCTCGTCCTGGCGGGCGATCGTGGGAACCAGAGAGCCAAGGTATCTCCTTCCCACACGATTGCCGAGGGAATGAGACATGAAGATCGTGGTCATTGGCGGGACTGGTTTGATTGGGACGAAGCTGGTGAACAAGCTCCGTCATGTGGGGCATGAAGTCGTCGCCGCCTCACCTAAAACCGGAGTCAATAGCATCACCGGCGAGGGGCTGGCACAAGCACTCGCGGGCGCTGAAGTGCTCGTCGATGTCGCCAACTCGCCGTCCTTCGAGGACAAGGCGGTGCTCGACTTCTTCGAGACGTCGGGCCGCAACCTGCTCACCGCCGAGTCGAGGGCGAACGTCCGGCATCACGTGGTGCTCTCGGTGGTCGGGACCGATCGAATGCTCGCCAGCGGCTATTTCCGCGCGAAGATGGCGCAGGAGGAGCTGATCAAGGCCTCTCCAATCCCGTACACCATCCTGCGGGCGACTCAGTTCTTCGAGTTCATGGGCGGCATCGCGCAGTCCTCCACCCATGGCGACACGGCACATGTCTCGCCCGCGCTTCTGCAGCCCATCGCGGCCGAGGACGTCGCCTCGGCGCTCGCCGACGTGGCGCTCGCCGCGCCAGCGAATGCCACGCTCGAAGTCGCCGGTCCCGAGAAGCAACCGCTCGCCGAGCTGGTCCGCCGGTACTTGAGCGCGAACGGGAAGTCCCTCGAGGTGATCGTCGACGCGGAGGCTCCTTATTTCGGCATCCGGATCGACGACCGATCCCTCACGCCCGGTACCGAGGCTCGGATCATGCCAACCCGCTTCGAGAACTGGCTCGCCCAGTCCTCGGCCGGCACCCGGTGAGTCGATCTCCATGTCCAAAACACTTGTTCTGAACTTCGCCCGGGTGCTCGGCCTCGGCCTGCTCGCGAACGGCATCTACATGCTCGTGTCGCCCGGGAGCTGGTATGTCGCGGTCCCCGGTGTCATCACCACCGGCCCCTTCAACCAGCATTTTCTGCGCGACATCGGGCTGATCTTCCTGCTGCTCGGCACGGCCTTCCTGCTCGGTGCCTCCCGGCCAGGCGCCCGGACCATCCTCTGGTCAACGGCCACGTTCTGGCTCTGCGGCCACGCCCTCTTCCATTTCTGGGAAGTGGGGGCTGGCATCTGCGGGCCCTCGGCGATTCCACGCGACTTCCCGGCTGTCACCCTCCCTGCGATCATCGGAGTCGTGCTCTCACTGTGGTCCGCGAAGGACGAGCGCGCCGTGCAGGCATCCGCCGCCTGACGGACCGCCTGGCCGCGTCCGGGTCGGGCTCACCCGATGAAGAACTCCCGGCCGAGCTGCTGCTCGCTGAGCTCCCAGAGGCGTCGTGCCGCCGCGGCGTCCCTGGCCCAGGGGCGCACGCCGCGCTTCTCTGGACTGTCGCCGCCGACCGCGGGCGCGATGTCGCAATCCTCGCAGTACACGCCCCCCCGGCCGTCGAGCTGAGGACTGGTGGCGCACCAGACCTGGGTCGCCGCGCCCTGCGCCACCGTCTTGAAGCCCGTCACCTCCGGAGGCTGGATGTTGCCGGTGGCGTCGATCGCGCCGACCCGGCGAAGATCCTCCGGGGACAGATGCCGGACGAGATCGGTCAGGATTTCCCCGGGATGTAGCGAGAAAGCCCGCACGCCGTGCCCGCGCGCTCGCCGGTCGAGTTCGAGCGCGAACAGGGCGTTGGCCGTCTTCGACTGGCCATAGGCGATCCACTTGTCATAGGGCCTGTGCGCGAAGTGAGGATCGTCGAAATCCACCGCGCAGATGCGGTGGCCCAGCGAGGACACGCTGACCACCCGGGCCGCCTCCGCGCGGCGCAACGCCGGCCAGAGCCCCGCGGTCAGCAGGAAGTGGCCAAGATGGTTGGTCGCGAACTGGCGCTCGAATCCCCGCCCGTCCCGCTCGAGGGGGCAGGCCATGACCCCCGCGCTCTGGATGAGGACGTGGAGCGGCCGCCCGCTGGCCACGTACCGCGCGGCGAAGGCGTCGATCGACTCCGGATCCCCCAGGTCGAGCCGCTCCAGCTCGGCCTCGGGAATGTCGCGGAGCGTGCGGCGCGCCTTGTCGAGGTCCCGCGCGGGCACGACGACGCGCGCTCCCGCCCGGACCAGGGCGCGCACCGTCTCGACTCCAATTCCCGAGTAGCCCCCGGTGACGATGGCGTGGAACCCCCTCAGGTCGCGCCCCGCGAGCACCTGCTCCGCGGTCGTGTGGAAGCCGAATCCCGAATTCAGCGGCGATTGTTCGGTGCGCATGGAATGCCTTTCCCTGGGCCGCCATCCCCGGCGGCGTGTCTTGGAAAGGAGTACCCCGTGGTTCTCGCACGGACCATGCGTCTCCGTCCGTCATTCTTTCGCGAGCGTCCGGGGAAGGAGAAGAGACGACAAGGGCGCGGCGGACTCCCGGATGCACCCCGGAAGCCCGCCGCGCCCGTCACTTCGGGATTTCCGCCCGTTAGTTAGGCGGGCAGAACACGATGTCGAAGTCCTCGGCGTTGCACGCCGCCATCGGACCCGCGTCATCGCCCGACCACGAGTACGACTGCGAGCACATCGCGTCGAAGTACTTCGCCACGGGGCTGTTGGGGTTGTCGCGATCGCGGCTCACGCAGGCGATGACCTGGCCGGCGGCGTTGCGCAGCTTGCCCACATCGGGGCAGTTGGCGAGCATGTCCATGGGGCAGCTGCGCGTCTGGCCCGTGCACGTCGTCCCGCCTGACAAATCATAGGGGACGATCTTCAGGGGCAGGTTGTTCGCGTCCACGTGGCTGAGGTTGAACCAATCCCAGCTGTTGTACTGGTAGAACACCTCGTTGAAGCCAAACTCCGCCAGCGAGTGGTGCTCGAAGCCCGGATCCTCGCCCTTGCGGAAGCCCCAGTAGCGCTTGGTCAGCATCATCTCCGTGGTGCCGCCGATGTTGCGGCACGCCTCCTGGCCCGAGGCCAGGTCTCCGCCGGAGATGTTGTTGCCGGCGAAGGTGACCGGGAAGGAACAGCGGTTGATGAAGCGCAGGTTGGTGCGTCCATCATTACGGGTCAGACAGCCCGTGCCGGAGGGAGGCGGCGTGGTCCCCCCGCCATCCACCCGGTCGAAGGTGTAGTGCTGATTGGCCGTGCCCGTATAGGGGTACTGCACATACTCCGTGCCGCTGACGGCCGAGCCCCAGTACAGATCGACGGCCATGTCCGTGTGGCGCAGATGGAGGCTGAACTGGTTGTTGCCCCGGCCCACGAACTTGAACTGCTGGTTGTTGCCGCCCAGGTACGACCACTGGTGCACCTTGGCGTTCTGCTCGGTGCTGTTGCCCATGATGTCGAGGCTCTTGCCACTGGCGATGTTGATGATCTTCCAGTAGCCGCCCGACGTGGGGGAGATGTGGAACTTCTGGGCATTGCTGCCATTGCAGTCCCACTGCTGCACCTTGGCGCCGTCCGCGGTGCTGCCCGAGGCAACGTCCACGCACTTGCCCGTCATGGCCGAGCGGATGACGTAGTCACCCTCCACGATGCTGCCCACGATGGCGGCGCTCTCGAGCGTCCCGCTCTCCTCGGCGCCCTCCACCTCGGAGACATTGCAGCCCGTCATTCCACCCAGCACACCCAGCAACGACACACAGCGCCATACGGTCATTCGCGACATGATGCACTCCAAGCAAGGAATTGAGGGGTGGGCCTACCCACCCTTCCCGCGGGCCGTGTCGGATTGCCTTCGTGCCATGCTCCAACTTCACCTGGATGGCATGTTTCCACGGACTTGCGGGTTGGGCCGCCCTGGCCTGGAAACGGCAATTATCATTTTCTGATGACTCGTGTCATCATGGAAAAGCAACAATCCCCGAATCCCTTGCGAAGTGTACACGCCACTACAAATGGCGCCGGGCGCTCCACCCCCGTGGAAGCATGACGCGCAACGCCAATGACTGGCGCCTGTCAGCCCCACGGTTCAGCTCGTGTTTCAATTTTCTTCCCAGGGTGGTGAGCGGGAAGATGGACACGGTTGAGACTAGAAGAAGTCGTTGAAGGCCGTGATGGTGGCCGTCAGCTTGTAGTTGCCGTTGTCCACGCTGATGGTGAAGGGCTTGCCGGGCGCGCTGGTGTAACCCGTGGCGGACCCCTGGCACTGAGAGCAGAGCAGGACGCCATCGCGGCTGACGTTCCAATACCCGTTGAGCTGGCCACCCGCGGTCGCGGGCGAGACCGAGACGAGCTGGAACTCGTACAGGCCCGCGCTGCTCCTGGCCCGCGCGTAGGCGAACGCGTAGGAGGTGCCAAAGGTCCAGCTGGACGAGGCCTTCGCGTCCGACGCGGAGGTGACGGTTCCCAACGTGGTGAGCGAGGCGGGAGTGCCCGCCCAGGTGTTGTACACGGACGCGGCCGAGGCCAGGGTAGGCAACAGGACGGCGAGAACGGGGACGAGGCGGCGGCTCATCATGGGCGGACTCCAGTGAGAGGAGAAACGAAGAGCATCATTGGAACGCGCCCAGGTGACTGTCAATGAATTCCCGTTTTACGCACCTATACCCAGGAGAAGGACCTCGGGGACATCGACATGGCGCGAGCGGAGCCATTCCCCGAGCGCCTTGCCCTGGGGATCGAAGCGCGTCGAGGAGGAGACGCCCTCGCCCAGCAAGCCGTCGATGACGAAGTTCATCCCCCGTAGCCGGGGAAAGAGGTGCCGCTGGAGGGGGAGGTTCTGGACTTCGGGGAGCAACTCGCGGAGCAGCTCCGGAGTGAGCGTGTGCGCGAGCCAGCTCCAGGCCGCGTCCGTGCGGACCCAGAGGCCGATGTTCGCGGTCCCTCCCTTGTCCCCACTGCGCGCGGCGGCGATCCGCCCCAGGGGCACCCGGCGAATGGGGCCGGGGGGCAGCGGAGCGGGCAGTGGCGGCGGCTCCACCTCCGCGAGGGCGAGTGTCCGGGGGGCGTGGGGAATGACCACCCGCGCGCCTTCCTCCGGAACGGCGACGTGCTCGACGAGCGCCGCGTCGACGTACGCCGGCGTGTAGACCCCATAGGGCAGACCATCGGTGGGGGGCGTGGTCATCGTGAAGCCCGGGTAGCTCGCCAGCGCGAGTTCGATGGCCGCGCCACTGAAGGCGCGCCCTACCCGCTTCTCCTCCGGATCCTTCGCCACGACGCGCAGGAACGCGGCCGCCTGCTCCTCCGTGGGGGCATCCTCCCGGTCCGTCCGCACGAGCGTCCAATGCAGCTCTCGGGGCGGGGTGGGCAGGGCGGCCTCGAACTGCTCACGCACCAGCCGGGCCTTGTGCTCGATGTCGAGCCCCACGAGCACGAAGGTCATCTCGTTGCGGAAGCCGCCGAGGCGGTTCAGACAGACTTTCAGCGTGGGAGGAGGAGGCTCGCCGCGCACGCCGGAGATCCGGACACGGTCGCGTCCCACATCGGTGAGTTCCACGGTGTCGAAGCGCGCCGTCACATCGGGCCCCGCGTACCGGGCGCCTCCGATTTCGTAGAGCAGCTGCGCGAGCACCGTATCCACGGACACCGCGCCGCCCGAGCCCTCATGCTTGGTGATGATGGACGTGCCGTCGGCATGGATCTCCGCGAGGGGAAAGCCCGGGCGGCGCACGTCGATCTCCGTGAAGAACGAGTAGTTGCCCCCCGTGGCCTGGGCGCCGCACTCGAGGACGTGGCCCGCGGCCATGGCACCCGCGAGGCAGTCCCAATCCTCGCGTCCCCAGCCGAAGTGGGCCGCCGCCGGACCCACGACGAGCGAGGCATCCGTCACGCGTCCGGTGACGACGATATCGGCTCCGGCGCGCAGGCACTCGGCGATCCCCCACGCGCCCAGGTAGGCATTGGCCGTGAGCGGAGCGCCCAGTCCGAGCGCACCGGCCCGCGCCAGCAGCTCATCTCCCTCGACGTGCGCCACCCGGACCGGAAGGCCCAGCCGCGCGGCGAGGGCCCGGAGCGCCGCCGCCAGGCCCGCGGGGTTCAACCCTCCGGCGTTGGTGACAATCCGCACCCGCTTCTCCACGGCGAGCGCCAGGCACTGCTCCATCTGCCGGAGGAAGGTCTTCGCGTAGCCCCCATTCGGATCCTTCATCCGATCCCGGCCGAGGATGAGCATCGTGAGCTCGGCGAGATAATCCCCGGTGAGGACATCGAGGGGGCCGCCCTCGAGCATCTCGCGAAAGGCCGAGAAGCGATCTCCGTAGAAGCCCGAGGCATTGCCGACACGAAGGGGGGAGGTGCTCATGCACGAGACATAACACCGGCGCGGGACGGCGAGCGGCGACGACAGTTCTTCTTTGGAGTATGGATTTTCCTCATACAAACAAAACCAACTAGAAAAAATATTTATACACTCCCCTTTCAGAAGGCTACACTCACTCCATGAAGACTCTCATGGATCGCACGGCAGTGGTCACAGGCGCGGCCAGCGGTATCGGCAAGGCATTGGCACACCGTCTCGCCGCGGAGGGTTGCCATCTGGCGCTCGTGGACATCAATGGAGAGGCGCTGGAGCGTGTCCGCGCCGAGCTGGCGCCCACCGGACGAACCGTCTCCCTTCACGTCGCCAACGTCGCCGACCGTTCCCGCATGCTCGCACTGCCCGAGGACGTGCTCGCCGCTCACGGGCATGTACACCTGCTCGTCAACAACGCGGGGGTGTCACTGGCGGGCCGGTTCGAGGAGGTATCGCTCGAGGATATGGATTGGATCTTCGGCGTGAACTTCTGGGGCGTGGTCCACGGGTGCAAGGCATTCCTGCCGCATCTGCGGCGCGAGCCCGAGGCGCACATCGTCAACCTGTGCAGCTCCTTCGGGCTGCTGGGATTCGCGGGCAAGACGGGCTACAGCGCCACGAAGTTCGCGGTGCGCGGCTTCAGCGAATCACTCCGGGCTGAACTGCTCGGGAGTCCGGTGGGCCTCACCGCCGTGTATCCCGGGGCGGTGGATACGACCATCGTGCGCACGGGACGCGTGGTGAACGAAGCGCAACGTGAGGCCGAGGCGCGCTTCATCACCGGCCGCGCCATCCCGAGCGAGCGGGTCGCGAGCCGCATCGTCCGCGGCATCCAGCGCAAGTCCGCGCGAGTCCTGGTGGGCCTCGATTACCATCTCATCGATTGGATGGCCCGGCTGTCGCCCGAGCTGTCCCAGGAGGTGACCGCGAGGCTGTCCCAGCGCATGCCTTTCTGACGAGGCTCCCCCGCACTTCATGCCAACCCACTAGAAAACCGAGCAAACGATTGTCGCGACGGGCGAAGATTTTGTCATGGGTCGGATTGAGCCTCGCGGTCTTGCTGATGGGACTGACCGCCTTGAGCCTGATGGCCAGCCCGATTGGCTACTGGCGCAGTCCCGAAGGCCAGCGGGAATACGAGTCCGCGTACAAAGACGCCATGCGACGTCTGCCGCCGGTCAGCAAGACCTACGACGTCGAGACCGACTTCGGCACGGTGCGGGTGTACCAATGGACAGACGAGCAGACCGCCGCCCAAACCCCCATCCTGCTGCTGCCCGGTCGGCTCTCGGGGGTGCCGATGTGGGAGAAGAACATCAAGGACCTGATAGCCGAACGACCCGTCTACGCCGTCGACGCCATCGGCGACAGTGGAATGAGCGTGCAAACCCAACGCATCGCTGGAGATGCCGACCAAGCCAGATGGGTGGAGCAGACCCTGAACGGGCCCGGCCTCAAGCGCGTCCACCTGGCGGGCCATTCCTTTGGCGGTTGGACGGCGGCCAATTATGCCTCGCGGTATCCAGACCGCGTCGCATCGCTGTCGCTCATGGAGCCGGTACGAACCTTTGAGGATATGCGCTTGGAGATCTACCTGCGCAGCATCCCGGCGTCGCTGCCGTTCTTGCCGCGAAGCTGGCGCGACCAGTTCCTGACCGAAGTCGGCGGCACCACCGAGCTGGATCCGAACGACCCGATGACGCGCATGATCTCCGCTGCCAGCAAGCACTATGCCGTGGCGCTGCCATTCCCAGGCAGGATCAAGCCGGAGCAGATGCGCGCCTGGCCCATGCCGGTCTTTGTCGCCCTGGGTGCCAAGAGCGCCATGCACGACTCGGCGAAAGCCGTCGAAGTCGCCAAGGACAACGTCCGCCATCTCGAGGTCAGCAACTGGCCAGACGGCACCCACTCCTTGCCCATGGAAGAACCCGACAAGATGGATGCCTTGTTACTGGCCTTCATGCGCCGGGCCGAACAGGCCTCGAACCTTGAGGAGTGAGGTGATAGCGCGAGGCGACCTCACCAGACATGATCGCCTTCATGAACGCGACGCGCGCCGTCTCCAAGGAGTTCCAGGTCCGCACGTCCGGCATGGATGGCACGGTCACCTCCTCCCCCGCCTCGAGCCCGGCGAGCGCCGCGTCCACGAGCTGCTCGGCGGTGAGATAGGCCTCGGTCGGAAACACCGAGTCGCTCAGGCCCTGCGACGAGAAGAACTCGGTGCGGATGGGCCCGGGCATGACGAGCTGGATCCGGATCGGCCTGCCCGCGTACTCCATCTGCAGGGACCGGGTGAAGTTCAGGACGTAGGCCTTGGATGCGCTGTAGACGGCGCTCCCCGCCGACGGCAGATGTGCCACGACCGAGCCGATGTTCACCAGGGCGCCCGCATCGCGCTTGCGGAAGGATGTCAGCGCCGCGTGCGACAGGCGCGTGACGGCGGTGATGTTCAACTTGATGATGCGCTCGAGCTGGTCGGCGGTCATCTCGGCGCTCTTGCCCAGCCCCCCCGCCCCGGCGTTGTTGACGAGCAGGGCCACGTCATCGGCCGCGACGCGCTTCTCGACGTCCGCCAGGCCCGAGGGACTCTCGAGGTCCGCGACGAGCGTCTTCACGCTCACCCCGTGCTCGCGGGACAATTCCTCCTGGAGGCGGGCGAGCCTGTCGGGCCGACGCGCCACCAGCAACAGCGGATGGCCGCGCGCCGCCAGTCGTTCCGCATAGACAGCGCCAATCCCCGAAGACGCCCCGGTGACAACCGCCAGACCCTTGTCCTTGCCCATGATGATGCGTCCTTTCACGTCGATGCTTCGGTGACCTGCCTCAAACATGAGTCCTGGGTGAGGCCTTGTTCTCCGCCTTCCACCGCCGCTCGTCCTCCGTACCCGCTCGGGGCGGCCGAAAGCCCTGGACCGTCCAGATGTCGAAGGGCGTCTCGTCGACATGGAACTCCCAGTCGAAGCCTCGCTCCTGGATGAAGGGCGCGAGCGCGGCATCGACCTTGGCGAGGAATCGCGTCTTGGCCTCGTCCGAATCCAGCGTGCGTGCGATGTGATCCGCGGTGATCCGAACGAAATTCTTCGTCGGCTCTCCGCCGATGTAGAACGCGTCCGCCGCGACCTCCTCGAAGATCACACCGACGTAGAACCTCGGCAGGACCGAGTAGATGTCTGTGATTCTCTGGGAAAGGGCGCGTTTGTCCTCACCGGTGAACGCACCCACGGGATGGTAGACCTTCCACAAAGGCATCTCTGACTCCCTTCACGTCACCATGACCACATGGATTACGCTCATAATACGTCCGGACGAGGCCGTGTCAAGGCAACCCGCGGCCCCGGCCGTGAGCACCCGCCGCGTTCGAGCCCGGGCCGAGGGCATCCCCGCTTCGGCTATGGTGCGCCCCATGAGCCAGGCATCGACACGGGCGCTGGGCGCCGAGGCACTGCGGTTGGTGGAAGACGAGCACCGCGGCGCAAACTGGAAGCGGTGGGGGCCCTATCTGGCCGAGCGGCAGTGGGGCACCGTGCGCGAGGACTACTCCGCGCGCGGGGAGAACTGGACGGACTTCCCCCACGCTCATGCCCGGAGCCGCGCCTACCGCTGGGGCGAGGACGGGCTGCTCGGCATCACCGACCGCCAGGGTCGGCTGTGCTTCTCCGTGGCCTTGTGGAACGAGCGGGACTCCATCCTCAAGGAGCGCCTCTTCGGCCTGACGGGGCCCCAGGGCAACCACGGCGAGGACGTCAAGGAGGAGTACTTCTACCTCGACTCCACGCCGACCCACTCCTACATGAAGGCGCTCTACAAGTACCCCCAGGCGGCCTTCCCCTACGAGCGCCTCGTGGCGGAGAACCAGCACCGGGGCCGGCTCGCGCCCGAGTTCGAGCTGATCGACACGGGCCTCTTCTCCGAGCGCCGCTACTTCGACGTCTTCGCCGAGTACGCCAAGGCGGCGACGGACGACCTGCTCATCCGCCTGACGGTGGTCAACCGGGGGCCCAAGTCCGCGCGAATCCACGTGCTGCCCACGCTCTGGTTCCGCAACACCTGGGCCTGGGGCCGCGAGGGCGAGGGCTACTGGCCCCGGCCCCACCTGGCCGCCCACGGGGAGGACGCCGTGCGCGCCACCCAGGCCTCGCTGGGCGCCTACCGGCTCCACGCCCAGGCGCCCGCCGGCGGCCCCCGCCCCGAGCGCCTGTTCACCGACAACGAGACGAACTTCCAGCGGCTTTACGGCATCCCCAACCGCTCGCGCCACGTGAAGGACGCCTTCCATGACGCCGTGGTGGACGGGCGCCGCGAAGCCCTCAATCCGGCCCAGGAGGGCACCAAGGCCGCCTTCCACTACGTGCTGGAGGTGCCCGCCGGAGGCTCGGTCGAGCTCGCCCTGCGGCTCGTCTCCGAGGCCCAGGCGCCCGCCGAGCCCTTCGGCGCGTCCTTCCCCCAGACGTTCGCGCGGCGCCTGGCCGAGGCGGACGAGTTCTACGCCTCGCGGCTGCCCACCGCCCTGGATGAGGAGGAGCGGCGCGTGGCACGGCAGGCCTGCGCGGGGCTGCTGTGGACCAAGCAATTCTACCACTACGCGGTGAAGGCCTGGCAGGAGGGAGACCCCGCCCACCCCTCGCCCCCGCCCGAGCGCCTCCGGGGCCGCAACCGCGACTGGAGCCATCTCTACAACCGCGACATCCTCTCCGTGCCCGACAAGTGGGAGTACCCCTGGTACGCGGCCTGGGACACCGCGTTCCACATGGTCCCCTTCGCGCGCCTGGACCCCCTCTTCGCCAAGGAGCAGTTGCTGCTCTTCCTGCGCGAGTGGTTCATGCACCCCAACGGGCAGATCCCCGCGTACGAGTTCGAGTTCTCGGACGTGAACCCGCCCGTGCACGCCTGGGCCTGCTGGCGCGTCTACAAACTCACGGGGGCCCACGGGAAGCGTGACCGGCTCTTCCTCGCGCGCGCCTTCCAGAAGCTGCTGCTCAACTTCACCTGGTGGGTGAACCGCAAGGACGTGGACGGGCTCAACCTCTTCTCCGGGGGCTTCCTCGGCCTGGACAACATCGGCGTCTTCGACCGCTCCAAGCCCCTGCCCACCGGCGGCCACCTGCACCAGGCGGACGGCACCGCGTGGATGGCCTTCTTCTGCACCACCATGCTCTCCATGGCCCTGGAGCTCGCGCAGGAGGACCCCGCCTACGAGGACATCGCCTCCAAGTTCTTCGAGCACTTCGTGGCCATCGTGGACGCCATGAACCACCTGGGCGGCACGGGGCTGTGGGACGAGGAGGACGGCTTCTACTACGACGAACTCAAGCAGGAGGGTCAGCCCGCCCTGCCCCTGCGCGTGCGCTCCATGGTGGGGCTCGTGCCCCTGTTCGCCGCGGAAGTGCTGGAGGATCGGGTCCTGGAGCGGCTGCCGGGCTTCGCCAGGCGCCTGCGCTGGTTCCTGGAGAACCGCGCCGACCTGGCGCAGAACACGTCCTACATGGCCGTCTGCCAGCGCACGGGACTCGGCGGCCGGCGCCTGCTGGCCATTCCCTCGCGCGCGCGCCTGGAGCGCGTGCTGCGGCGGGTGTTGGACCCCCGGGAGTTCCTGTCGGACCACGGCATCCGCTCCCTGTCGCGGATGCACGCCGAGCAGCCCTTCGTCTTCCACGCGGGGCGCGAGGAGCATCGCGTCGCCTACGTGCCCGGAGACTCCGACAGCGGCATGTTCGGCGGCAACTCCAACTGGCGCGGCCCGGTGTGGTTCCCGCTCAACTTCCTGCTCATCGAGGCGCTGGAGCGCTACCACCACTTCTACGGCGATGACTTCCAGGTGGAGTGCCCCACGGGCTCGGGCAAGTGGATGTCCCTGGTGGAGGTGGCGCGCGAGCTTTCCTCGCGGCTGAGCCGGCTGTTCCTCCCGGATGCCTCCGGCCATCGCCCCTGCCACGGCGGGGACCCCCGCTACGTGGAGGATCCCGCCTTCCGCGAGCTCGTCCTCTTCCACGAGTACTTCCACGGCGACACCGGCCGGGGGCTCGGGGCCAGTCACCAGACGGGCTGGACGGCCCTCGTGCTGCAGTGCCTTGCCCGGCGCCAGCAGTCGCCGTGAGGGCGCACCGCCTGTTAGCCCCTTCGCGCCGCCCACGCGCCGAGTGCTTCCGCGGCGCGTGGGCGGCGAATGTACCGTGACGAAGGTCTACTGGACGTCTCGCGCCGTGCGGACGGGCTTCCGGGCCCGGGCCTCGCTGGCTGCGATGTCGGCCTCGAACTTCGCGAAGCGCGTGTCGAGCTGCTTCTTGAGGCGCTGCTTGTCCGCCTCGGGAAGGAAGGCATAGCGCAGGCTGTCGTAGGACAGCTTCTTCACCTCCGTGTACGTGGGCTTGTAGCGGCTGGCGAACAGCACGTACTCGTTGGACAGTGTATGGCGGGTGACGCCGGAGTCATCGGTCGAGATGATGAACGGCACGCCGTGCTTGCGGTACAGCTCGACCGGATGCGCGGCGCCCTTGACGCCCAGGATGAACTCATTGCTGGTCAGGTTCACCTCGATGGGGATGTCCCGCTCGCGCAACGTCTGGATGAGCCGCAGCGCGTCGCGCTCGTGCGAGATGTCGATGCCGTGACCGATGCGCTGGGCGCCGGCCACTCCGACGGCCTCGGTGATGTGGAACTTCAGGCCCTCGGGGGGCACCATGCCCAGCGCCAGCTCACCGGCGTGCAGCGCCAGCTTGACGTCCGGGTAGCGGGCCTTCATGGCCTTGAACATCTGCATGTGCAGGCTGTAGTCGCGCATCGAGACGTTCGAGTTCTCGGCGCCCACCAGGTTCACCGCCACCACCTTGGGGTTGAGCGTCGCGACCTTGTACGCGCTGGCGATCTGCGAGAACACCAGGGCGGGGGAAAGGGCTCGCAGGACGTAGGCCTGGTAGCGCATCGTGAAGTCCGCATCGTCGATGCCCTCGCTGCTCGTCTGCACATGGGCGACGTAGTCCTGCACGCCCTTGTTGAACTGGGGGTCGGCGTCCAGCTTCGCTAGCTGCGCGGCCATCAGCGCCTGCAGCTTCGCGCTGTCGGTTCCCGCCGCCGCGAGGTCGCGCTCGAACCCGGCGTCCGGCAGGCCCGGGGCCAGCTCGAAGATGGTCTCGATGTAGCCCAGGTTCTCGGCGATGGCGCGCTGCTTGAGCGTCCACAGCCCCTCTCGGGTGTTGGTGGACGCCACGTCGTCGAAGTACAGGAAGGTGTCGAAGAACTGCTGATCCGGAGGCGGCTTCATCGCGCCATGGTTGCTGAAGTCCTTGCTGGACCAGCGCTGCAGCAGGTCGCGGTAGGCCTGCTCGTCGGCGGTCACGTCCTGGGCGCTGACGCAGCCCTTCGCGTCGGGGCGATGCGTCTGGATCTTGGAGGTGGTCTTGTCCACGCAGTAGCCCTGCTTGTCCACCCACTCCAGGTACTGCTCGGCGTAGATGGCGCCCGAGTAGTGGTGATGCAGGTCTCCTCCCTTGGGCATCAGGGTCATGAACAGGGACAGCTCGGCCAGCTTGGGCTCGGCGCCCGACACCAGCGACGCGAAGTGGCGCTGCGTGGTCGCTTCGTTGCTGGCCGCATGCGCGGCGGGAGCGATGGCGCTGGTGACCAGGGGGATGAGCAGACTGGACAGGATCTTTCGCATGAACATTCTCGGGGTGGTGGTCGGAGGAGAGAACGCGCTCCACTCCAGCAAGTGAGATGCCAATCGGGCAGCGCATGCCCTGCATCTCCAGGCGCTCGGTGACGCGCGCGGGCTGACACGTCAGCGCCGAAGTTGGATCCGTCAGTTCGCCGTGCTGACACGTCACGGTCCGCGCGACGTATACGAGGCATGTGTATGCATGGAGCTCAGGCGTTCTTGAGGGAGTCGGAGCCGCGCATCCGGCGCATCTGCGCTTTGATCAGCTGCATGTACAGCGGACGCGGCAGCAGGCGTTTCATGAGCCACGCCTGACGGCCCTGCACGTGCGGCAGGACGTAGAACGTGCGCTGGCGCACCGCCTGGAAGATTTGCTCCGCGATGTCCTCCGCGGACACCTTCGAGCGCTCGAGCACCCGGTTCACCGCCGCGCGCGTGGCGTCATCGGCATTGCGCAGCGACTCGGCGAGGTTGGTCTTGAAGAAGGAGGGACATACCAGCGTCACTCCCAGGCGCGTGCCGACGAACTCGTTCTGCAGCGTCTCGGACAGCGACACCACGGCCGCCTTGGAGGCGTTGTAGCAGGCCGCCCGGGGCACATCGAGCAGGCCCGCCATGGAGGCCACGTTGACGAAGTGGCCCTGACCCTGGCGCTTGAACAGGGGCGTGAACACGTAGCAGCCGCGCACCACGCCCATCACGTTGATGTCCAGCACCCGCTGCCAGTCCTCGAGGGGCACGTCCTCGATGGCGCCCGGCGCGGCGACGCCCGCGTTGTTCACCACCACGTCCACACCGCCCCAGTCGGCCGTGAGCCGCTCGGCCACCGCTCGCAGGTCCTCCGCGCGTGTCACGTCACAGGGCAGGTAGAGCGCCGCGGGCGCGAGCGCCTGGAGCTCGCGCAGCACTTCCGCGCCGCGCGTAGGGTGCACGTCGCCAATGCACACACGCCAGCCCGCCCGCGCATAGCGCAGTGCGATGGACCGACCGAGACCACTGGCACCACCAGTGATGAAGATGCGTTGGTTCGTCATGGGAGTTCAGCTCCTGGTGAAGCCGCGCTTGGCGAGCTCGATGCGGGCGAAGCCCGAGAGAGGGGCCGCCATACACCTGAATGGCGTCATCCACCACCTTCCGCGGCACGTTGGGCGCCACGACCTTGACGGAGGTTGAGCGGCGTCGTCCTGGGCGGTTAGGGTAGACTCCCCTCCCCGATGACGTCCCCCACCATACCGTCCCTGCCCAGGTCCCTCGCCGAACTGAGGGAGCGGGCGCGCGCGCTCGAGGCGGAGCCGGCGGACATCGACGCGCTCCTCGTGGCGATGGCTCAGCCCGCCGCCCTCGACGAGGACGTGCGCGCACGGGCCGATGTCCTGCACCGCATCATCGACGATCCGGTGCTCGGCGGGCTGCGCGGCGCGGACCGGCGCCGGGTGGATGAGACGGCCGTGCACGCCCTGCTGGCCCTGGGTGAGCCCTACGCCAGCGAGTTGTCGGCCGAAGGGCGAAAGCTCCTGCGAGACGCCCCATCCCGGAACGCCATGGGCAAGGAGGCCAACGGTCTCCCGACGACCGCGGACGGGGAGTGGTCCTGGAGCTACCTCCTCGGGATGCTCGCCGTGACCTGGAGCTTCGTCGAGATACTCTACCTGGCCATCGAGCTCGACACGAAACTGGCCACCGCGAAGGGGGTCACGCAGTTGCTGTTCGCGGCGCTGAGCGCGGGCCTCACGCTCTTCGCGCCGGGGCTCCTGCTCAAGCAGCGGCACCCACCCGGGCCGGTGTCCCAGGCCACGTTCGTCACCCTGACGCTGCTGGTGCTCATCGCCCAGGGCTTGTTCGGCTTCTTCCTCGCGGTCTTCGTCCCCTCCAACGAATGGACCACCACGGACAGTGGTCGCGTCGCGCTGATGCTCCTGGCGGGCGTGCTGATACGGCTGCTCGTGGTGTGCGGACTCATCGCGCGGGAGCACTCGTCCGAGCCGGAGCAACCGGAGTAGGCCCCCAGCCGGCCGCCCAGCCGCCTATAGCTCCCGGGACAACCACTGCCCGGTCAGCGAGGTCGGATGCTTCAGCAACTCGGTGGGGGGTCCCTCGAAGACGACGCGGCCACCGTCATGGCCGGCACCCGGTCCCATGTCGATGATCCAGTCGGCGCGGCGGATGACTCGGGGGTGGTGCTCGATGACGATGACCGAGGTGCCGGTGTCGACGAGACGATCGATCATCGCCACCAGACGGTCGATGTCCTTCAAGTGCAGTCCGGTCGTCGGCTCGTCGAGGATGGCCACGGGCGCCGGTTCGTGCAGGCTGCGTGCGAGCTTCATGCGCTGGCGCTCACCGCCGGACAGCGTGTTCAACGGTTGGCCGATGCGCACGTAGCCGAGGCCGACGTCGACGAGGGATTGAAGCGGTCCTTGGATGGCGGGCTCGACGAAGAACGCGGCGGCGTCCTCGACGGAGAAGTCGAAGACGTCTCCGATGGAGCGGCCACGCACCTTGTGCTTCAAGACGGCGTCGGTGAAGCGGCGGCCACCGCACGCCTCGCAGGGGACCGCGACGGGGTCGAGGTGGGCGATGTCGGTGTAGACGACGCCGAGGCCCTGGCATTCGGGGCAAGCGCCCTTGGAGTTCGCCGAGAACAATGACTCCGAGACCTTGTTCGTCGTCGCGAACAACTTGCGGACGGCGTCGAGGATTCCCGTCCACGTCGCGAGGTTCGAGCGGCTCGAGCCGCGAGCCAGGCTCTGGTCGATGACCACGACGTCCTTGATGCGCTCCGGAAGCGTCTGGCGGATGAGCGAGCTCTTGCCCGAGCCGGCGACGCCGGTGACGACGACGAAGACGCCCTTGGGGATGCGTACGCTCAGGTTCTTCAGGTTGTGCAGGGTCACATCGCGGAGTTCAATCCACCCGGTCGGCTTTCGCGATTGCGCCTTCGTCACCGGCTTCTGCGACAGCGCCTGACCCGTCACCGAGGATGAGTTCTTCAGCCCCTCGACGTCGCCTTCGTAGACGACGCGGCCACCGTGCTCGCCGGCGCCGGGGCCGATGTCCACGATGTGGTCGGCGATGGCGATGACCGCCGGCTTGTGCTCGACGACAAGCACCGTGTTGCCCTTGTCGCGCAGCTGCACGAGCAGGGTGTTGAGGCGGTGCAGGTCGGCGGGGTGCAGGCCGATGCTCGGCTCGTCGAAGATGTAGGTCAGATCGGTGAGGCTCGAGCCGAGCGCCCGCACCATCTTCACCCGCTGCGACTCGCCCCCTGAGAGCGTGCTGCTCTCGCGATCGAGCGAGAGGTAGCCAAGGCCGATGTCCACGAGGGCCTGAAGGCGCCGGGCGAGGGCTTGCTGCACCGGGGCGGTGGCGGCGTTGTCGAAGCCACTCTTCTCCCGGGTGATCAGCTCCAGCAGCTCATTGACCGGCAACGCCGTGGCCTCGGCGATGTTGATTTCGTGGCCAGCACCGTCGTCGACGCGACAGGCGAGGGCCGCGGCGTTCAGGCGGGTGCCACCACAGTCGGCGCAGGGCTCGCGGGTGAGAATGGGCTCGAGCGCGTTCTTGAGGTTCGCCTGGAGGTCGTCGAGGTTCTTGGTCAGGTAGAGGCGGCGAATCTTGGGGATCAATCCCTCATAGGTGGAACCCATCATCTTGCTGCCCACCTTGATCTTGACCTTGCACTCCGGCTCATGGAGCAGCTTGTGCCGCTCATCGGCGGAGTAGTCGGCGATCTTCTTCTTGAGGTCGAAGAACCCCGAGCCGCTGATGATGTTGTAGAACCAGGAGTCGACGGCGAAGCCCGGGAACAACAAGGCGCCTTCCTCGAGGCTCTTGCTCTCGTCGACCAGTCCCTTCACATCAAGGGACGAGACGACGCCGATGCCGTCGCAGGCCTTGCACAGGCCAACAGGATCATTGAACGACAGCGCGCTCGGGCGGGGCACGGCCGGCTTGCCGACGCGCGAGAACAACAGCCGCAACAGCGCCGCGGTGTCGCTCACGGTGCCGACGGTGGAGCGGCTGTTGCCGCCAAGCCGCGACTGGTCGACGATGATCGCCGCCGAGAGGTTCTCGAGGGCGTCGACGTCGGGTTGGGGCTGCCGCGGCAGGAAGGTCTGCACGAAGGTCGGCAGCGTCTCGTTGAGCAGCCGCTGCGATTCCGCGGCGAGGGTGTCGAAGACCAGCGACGACTTGCCCGAGCCCGACACGCCCGTGAACACCGTGATCTTCTTCTTCGGCAGGTCGAGCGAGATGTTCTGGAGGTTGTTTACCCGCGCACCACGCACATGGATGGTGTCGGTTGCGTTCGTCTTCGCCTGGGCCATTGCTCGCTCCTCGTTGCTGCCGGGCTGTCTACCACGCCCGCAACTCGGCTCCCATCCCGCCTATACTCGGACCCACGGAGACCCAGATGCCCCCATATCGTTCCCGCACCACCACCCACGGTCGCAACATGGCTGGCGCGCGCGCCCTGTGGCGTGCCACCGGCATGAAGGATGGCGATTTCGAAAAGCCCATCATCGCGGTGGTCAACTCCTTCACCCAGTTCGTGCCCGGCCATGTGCACCTGAAGGATCTCGGCCAGATGGTGGCGCGCGAGATCGAGGCCGCCGGCGGCGTGGCCAAGGAATTCAATACCATCGCGGTCGACGACGGCATCGCGATGGGCCACGGCGGCATGCTGTATTCGCTGCCGTCGCGCGAACTGATCGCCGACTCGGTCGAATACATGGTCAATGCGCACTGCGCCGACGCGATGGTGTGCATCTCCAACTGCGACAAGATCACGCCCGGCATGCTGATGGCGGCGATGCGGCTCAACATTCCGGCGGTATTCGTGTCCGGCGGCCCGATGGAAGCCGGCAAGGTGATCGAGGCGCTGCACGGCAAGCAGGAAGGCACGCGGAAAATCATCAAGGTCGACCTGATCGACGCCATGATCCAGGCTGGCGACTCCCGGGTGTCGGATGAACAGGTGGCCAACATCGAGCGTTCCGCCTGTCCGACCTGCGGTTCCTGCTCCGGCATGTTCACCGCCAACTCGATGAATTGCCTGACCGAGGCCCTCGGCTTGTCCCTGCCCGGCAACGGCACCATCGTCGCCACCCACGCCGACCGCAAGCAGCTGTTCCTGCGCGCCGGCCGCCTGGTGGTGGAACTCGCCAAGCGCTATTACGATCAGGAGGATGCTTCGGTCCTGCCGCGCAACATCGCGACCAAGGCCGCCTTCGAAAATGCGATGGCGCTCGACGTGTCCATGGGGGGCTCGACCAATACCGTGCTGCATCTGTTGGCGGCGGCGCAGGAAGCCGGCGTCGATTTCACGATGGCCGACATCGACCGCATCTCGCGCAAGGTGCCCTGCCTGTGCAAGGTGGCGCCCGCGACCCAGGATTACCACATCGAGGATGTGCATCGCGCCGGTGGCATCGTCGCCATTCTCGGCGAACTGGATCGCGCCGGCCTGCTCGACACCAGCGTCTCCAGCGTGCATGCGAAGACCTTGGGCGAGTCAATTGCCGCCAATGACGTGAAGCGCACCCATGATCCGGCGGTGCACCAGCTTTTCCTGGCGGCGCCAGGCGGCGTGCCGACGCAGGTCGCGTTCTCTCAGGACAAGCGCTTCGACAAGCTCGACCTCGACCGTGCCCACGGCTGTATCCGCGACAAGGCGCATGCGTATTCGAAGGATGGCGGTCTGGCGGTCCTGTACGGCAATCTGGCGGAGAAGGGCTGCATCGTGAAGACCGCCGGCGTCGATGAAAGCATCCTCCAGTTCACCGGCCGCGCGCGCGTATTCGAAAGCCAGGAGGCAGCGGTGGACGGCATCCTCCTCAACCAGGTGAAAGAGGGTGATGTCGTCATCATCCGCTACGAGGGGCCGAAAGGCGGTCCGGGCATGCAGGAGATGCTGTACCCGACCTCGTACATCAAGTCCAAGGGACTGGGCAAAGCATGCGCGTTGTTCACCGACGGCCGTTTCTCCGGCGGTTCGTCTGGCCTGGTGATCGGCCATGCATCGCCGGAAGCGGCGGAAGGCGGCGCGATCGGCTTGGTCAACGACGGCGACATCATCGAGATCGATATTCCGGAACGCCGCATTCATCTGAAGATCAGCGACGCCGAACTGGCCGCGCGACGGGCGGCCATGGAAGCGAAGGGGGCGAAGGCATGGAAGCCGGAAAACCGCCATCGCGTGGTGTCGCAGGCCTTGCAGGCTTACGCGGCGCTGGCCACCTCGGCCGACCGCGGCGCGGTGCGTGACATTTCGCAGCTGAAGCGGTGAACCCAAAGGGCGGCCGCGCTCACGGGGACGAGGGTCAGGGTCGAACGGAACGGGGCACCGGCTCAAGCTTCTTCACGGCCACGTAGCATTTGCCCTGGTACTCGGCCGAACCTCGTGGGCAGGGCGCGCTCTGCGCCGCTTGAACCCAGCATCCGCCTCGAATCTCCACTTCCAATCCGGGCATGCACGGAGGCGTCCGCTGCTCCTTGAAGGGCTTCTCGGGCATGGGATAGGCAATGACCCCCCAGGAGAGTTCCTTTCCATCCGTGAAGCTGGGGGACTCACCCAAGCCACCACACGGATTGAAGTGCTCGGGAGTCCGAGGCCACAGCAGGAGCGCGAGTCCCGCCGCCAGGGCCCACCCGCGCTCGCGAGTCCCCACCGCATCGCCCATCGACGTGAGCGCGAAGGCGTCCGGATCTCCCCCGAGCGGTCGGGCCAGGAGCCCTTCCGCTCATCGAGGAGGATGTGGTGCGCCTCGTAGACCGCGCCCACGTCCTCGGGGACGTCCAGGTAGCGTCCACCCACCTCATACGGCCCGACCCGGCCGCCCTTCCACTTCGAGTTGTCGCTCATGTCCTATCTCCTTCTTCGCGCCCTGAGCCGTTGGACAGCCGTTGTGCGGCGCTCAGGCATAGAGGTGCGCATGGAGCGCGACGTGCAGTCCTCCATGGGGACCCTCCTGCACTGTCCAAGGCCTGTCGCGCGGCCCTTCATGGCCGACCACCTACCGACACGCGCCCCTCCGAGGACACGGCGGTGGCCCTGGAAGCCCTGCACGAGGCCCCATCGGCCTCGGGCTCGTTTGGCGAGCATCCCGGGGCGCCCCTCGTCTCCTGCGCACCCAGAACGCGGACGGGGGCTGGCCCTACCGGGTCGGAATCGAGTCGGATACCGACACCACCGCGATGGCGCTCCTGGCCCTGCCTCGCACGGACACCACGCGGAGCGCGTCGGAGGCAGGGCGCGGCTACCTGGAGCGGATATGGAGCGCGCCCTCCACGTGCTCGCGGCCCTCCAGGAGCCCGGTGGCGCCAGGAGGGGGCCACTGCGGATGTACGCGCCACGGCCCTTCACCATCGACTACCCCATGCAGGTGGGCGGATCAAAACGAAAACCCCGGCTCGCCTGATGGCGCCCGGGGTGGGGAACTCGGCCAGGTCAACACGGCCCCCTTCCCTCTTGTGCGTAGCGGAGGGCCCCCGCCATGCGGTGACGGGGGCTACGGTGCGATCGTCAGGGAGTCGAGGTTGACGTGGGCCGAGTCTCCCGAGCCGTAGACGTAGGCGAGGGTATTGGTGCCCGCGTTCAGCGGGATTCGCGCGGTGTAGGTCGACCAGGCGTTCCAGTCCGCTGTCGCGGGCAAGGTGAGCTGGGTGCGCACGCCATTCACCTCCAGGGTGACCGTCCTGGCCGAGCCGTTGCCGTTGCTGTACTTCAGGGTCGCGGAGTAGGTGCCCGCCGTGCTGGCCTGCACGGTGAACGTGGTGGCCGCGCCAGAGTTCCAGTACCCGGCGACGAACCCGCGTCCGGAGTAGCCCGGGTGGTCGTTCAGGACGAGCGCGCCCGAGGACAGCGCCGCGTCCTCCGCCTCGAGCATAATCGTCGGGAGGGGTGAGAGCGTCAGGGAGTCGAGGTTGACGTGGGCCGAGTCTCCCGGGCCGTAGACGTAGGCGAGGGTATTGGTGCCCGCGTTCAGCGGGATTCGCGCGGTGTAGGTCGACCAGGCGTTCCAGTCCGCCGTCGCGGGCAAGGTGAGCTGGGTGCGCACGCCATTCACCTCCAGGGTGACCGTCCTGGCCGAGCCGTTGCCGTTGCTGTACTTCAGGGTCGCGGAGTAGGTGCCCGCCGTGCTGGCCCGCACGGTGAACGTGGTGGCCGCGCCAGAGTTCCAGTACCCGGCGACGAACCCGCGTCCGGAGTAGCCCGGGTGGTCGTTCAGGACGATCGCGCCCGAGGACAGCGCCGCGTCCTCCGCCTCGAGCACAACCGTCAGGGGGGGAGGAGGGGGAGTGCTCGGAGTGCCGTCGACGACGACCGTCCGCGCCACCCCAGCCGCGACGCGCACCGCGGTGTACGGACCGTAGACATCGACCCCCGTCGTCCACCCCTCGCCCGTGGCGGCCTTGAGCGTCGCGAGGTCGCCGTAGCGGGTGGGGGCGGTCCCGTTGATCCGCGCCGCCGTGCCCGCCGTGGCGTTGACCTTCACGATGTAGTGGGTGAGCGCCGGGCTGAAGCCGCCGGTCTTCGCCTGGGTCTCCACGGTGACGGAGGTGCTCGTGCGCTGCGCGGTGATGCGCTGCTTGAAGAAGACCCCGTTCTCATAGGCCCGGGTCAGGCCGTCGTCGTCGTAGAGGGTGAACTCGCTCCGGGCCGTGGTGGGGAAGACATCGAGGTCGATCTGCCTGACGGGCTTCTCGCTCACGTACTGCAACACCTCCTGGGTCGGGAGGATGGCGCCCGCCTTGACGAACAGCGGGATGTCCTGCCAGGTGGACGTATTGACCGGGTAGTTGAACGTGAGGGGGCCCGTGTAGACGGAGCCACGGGTGTAGTCGATCCAGGTGCCCGCGGGCAGGTACACCTGCTTGCTGGCCGCCCCCTGCTCAACGACGGGAGCCACGAGCAACGACTCGCCGAACATCCACTCGCTGGTGATGTTCGCGGCGTTCGGATCGGTGGGGTAGTCGTAGAACAGGGGCCGCACCAGACCGATGCCCGTCTCGTGATTGATCCGCTCATGGGCATACAGGTAGGGCATCAATCGGCTGCGCAGCTCGATCGCCCTCTTGGCCGCGCTCTCCGCGGTGGCCCCGTAGACCCACGGTTGGCGCTGCTTGCCATCCATGCCGTGGACCCGGTAGACGGGCACGAACGCGCCGAACTGCATCCAGCGCGCGTAGTTCTCCGAGGACGGATCCCCGAAGAAGCCGCCGATGTCCATGCCCCATTTGCTCTCGCCAATGTTGATGCTGGTGAGCATGCGGGTGCGCTGATCGGCCATATTGCCGAACCCGGTTTCGATGTCACCGGACCACATGCCGTAGCCGTAGCGCTGGGCACCAAGGTAGAAGTTGCGGTTGAGCGAGAACACCCGCCGGTCCGAGTACGCCCGCTGCCCGTCATACAGCGACCGCTGCATGTTGAGGTGCTGGAGGCTGTTGAACAGCGTCCCGTTCGCCTCGTCGGCCTCGTCGTTCCACCAGCCCGCGATGCCCCCGTCGAACAGCGTCCGGGAGTGCTGCCAATACCAGTCACGGCACGTCTGCTTGGAGAAGTCGACGTCGTTGGCGGGCCGGCCGGAGAAGTACTCCATGTAATCGGCCAGGCCCGGGTAGAAGCAGTTGTTGGTGCGCGCCCACTGTCCCTGCGCCGTGATGCCTCCGCCCGCCTTCCCGACGATCACCCGGGGCTTCATGATCCCCATCAACATGACGCCCCTGGCCGCCATGTCCCGGGCGAACGTCCCGGACGCCCCACTGGGGAACTTGTTCGGGTTCACGTTGCCGCTGGCGGAGGTCGAGTTCCACCGGAACTCGCCGTAGTCGTCCTCGCCCCAAGCCTTGAAGTCGAAGTCCAGGGTGAAGGCATCCAGGGGGATCTTCCGATCCCGGTAGCCCTGGACAATCGACGTGACCTCCGTCTGCGTGGTGCCCCACTCGCTGTTGTTGAGCCCCAGGGCCCACTTGGGTGACAGGGCGGGCTTGCCGGAGATCTCCGCGACGCCCGCCATCACCTGCCGGGGCGGACCGACCAGGACGTAGTACGCGACGTTGCGAGTCGACACGCCACTGAACTCCAGGGTGGTGTCGGTGATGGCGAAGTCCCCATCGATGGAGTCCACCAGCAACCCATAACGGTTGGTGAAGGCGAGCGGAGCCCCACCGTCCCCCTGCATGTTGGCGTTGACCCGGCCGCCGTCGTTGCGCTGCATGCCCTCGGCGAGGTTCTGCTTGGGATCCTTCTCGGCCCAGGGCACCGGGTTGCCGGTGATGCCGTAGAACGCCTGTCCGGACCCATGGTTGAACTTCACCCCGTCCGCATACACGCCCTCGGAGGCCTGCTCGCTCAGCACCAGCGCTCCCGTGGCGTCGAAGACGGAGAGGCGGGCGGGATTCCGGCTGATCTTCACGGTCAGTTGCGCCGTGGTGACCACGATGGGATTGGACGCCATGTCGGCGGAGGTGATGTTGCCCGTGGCCCACGTCTTGGCGGGATCGATGACGGCGGTGGGGGGATCGGCGATGCCACCGGGGCGGTAGTCCACCTTGACGATGTCCGGGCGCAGGGCCTGGACAAGGAGCTTGTCGCCGCCGACGGTGAGGGTGAGCGTGTCACCCGAGAGGGAGGCGCTGGTGACGGACCCGAGGGCGGCGTGAGCGGGCAGGGCCGACAGGCCAACCCCTGCCACGGTGGAGAGCAACGTGGTCGCGAGCAACCTCGCTCGGTGGCGGTGAGACGCGAACATGAGACAACCTCCCGGACTGGGAATGAGCGTGACGCGGCGCGCGAAGGCCGATCATCTGGGAACATGACACCGGGAAATCGCGTTTGTAAAGAAAAACCGCTAAAACAGTAAATCCTCGAGCGTTCAATCCCTGCTGCGCGCCATCGCGCACCGACAGTCTCAACCTCGCGGGAGCAATCGTGCTCCCGTTACCCCCAGGAGCCATTCATGTCCAAGCGTTGCATCCTCTCGCTGGCTTTCGCCGGCGCGTCGCTCGCCGCGTCCTCGGCGGCCGCCCAGACCGTGGGAGATCCCCAGAACCCGATCTTCCGCAACATATACACCGCCGATCCCTCGGCGCACGTCTGGGCCGACGGGCGGCTCTATGTTTATCCGTCGCACGACATCGCCCCGCCGCGCGGCGCCGACCTCATGGACCAGTACCATGTCTACTCGACCAACGACATGGTCAACTGGGTCGACCACGGCGAGATCCTGCGCGCCTCCAACGTGCCCTGGGGACGCTCGGAGGGCGGCTTCATGTGGGCGCCCGACGTGGCCTACAAGAACGGCATCTACTATTTCTACTTCCCACACCCGAGCGGGACGGAGTGGAACACCACCTGGAAGATCGGCGTGGCGACGAGCACGCAGCCCGCCGCGAACTTCACCGTGCAGGGCTACATCCCGGGGCTCGAGTCGCTGATCGATCCCGCGGTGTTCGTCGATGACGATGGCCAAGCGTATCTGTATTACGGCGGTGGCGGCGTCGCCAAGGGAGGCAAGCTCAAGGCCAACATGATGGAGATCGACGGCCAGATGCAGAACATGCAGGGCCTGGTCGACTTCCACGAGGCCTCGTGGGTGCACAAGCACAACGGGCTCTACTACCTGTCGTACTCGGACAACTACGACCAGAATGGCGAGCACAACCGCATGCGCTACGCCACGAGCACGAGCCCGCTGGGTCCGTGGACGTACCGTGGCATCTACATCAACTCCACCGACAGCTACACGAACCACGGATCGATCGTGCAGTACAAGGGGCAGTGGTATGCCTTCTATCACACGAGCATGTTGTCGGGGAATGACTGGCTTCGCTCGGTCAGCGTCGACAAGCTGTATTACAACAGCGATGGCACGATCCAACTGGTCAAGCAGACCAAGCAGCACGGCACGCCGCATTTCGGCACGCCCCTCGCGATTCCCGGGCTGATCCAGGCGGAGGACTATGACAACGGGGGACAAAGCATCTCGTACAGCGATGGGAGCCCACAGAACGAGGGCGGTGCGTACCGACCGAGTGAAGGCGTCGACGTCGGGGCGATCCCCAGTGGAGGCTTCCACGTCGGCTGGGTGAGTTCTTCGGAGTGGGCGGAATATACGGTGAACGTGGCGACGAGTGGAAACTACACCGTGGCCGCGCGGGTCGCGACGCAGACCGCCAACGGCAGCTCGTTGAAGATCCTGTTCGACGGACAGAAGGTCGGCACCCTCGCCGTGCCGAACACCGGAGAGTGGCAGACCTATACGACGGTGAGCACTCAGGTGAGCCTGACGGCGGGCAAGCACGTCATCCAATTGCGTTTTGGTGACGCGTTCAATCTCGACCACCTGACGTTCATGAAGCAGTGACGAGGAGCGGAAGACACCGGGCTCCTGTGCTCAGGGGAACGACGAGCGAGGCCCTCTCCAGGCTCGTTCTCCCCGCGAAGACGGGGATCCGGTGCCTTCCGCACGGAGGTGAGAACCGCTCACGGCGCGAAGCGCACTGCGGCCCGAGGTGCGGAAGCGCAGCGCCAGCCTGGTGGCGCTCCTCTCCCCAGACCGCGCCAAACAGCCGCCGCTCGGCGCGCGAGAACAAGGCACACTGGGGCCGGAGACGAGGGCAAAGAAAAAGCCCAGCAACCCCTCGGGATTACTGACCGTCTGAGTGTGGAGGCGGCGGGAATCGAAGCCGCCGCCTCGACTTCATCTCTGGAAGGGGGCGAGCGCTTCGTTGCTCCGGAGTGGATGGGCAATCAGCCGAGGAAGCGCCGATCCCAGCGCCGCACGTCCTCGAGGGTGAAATCGAGATTACGGCCACGTTCCTCGTGATACAGCCAGGGCTCCAACAAACACGCCAGCTCCCGATAGGACGGGAGAACCTGTCCCCGCTCGGTGTCCCCTGCCTCGGGCCAGGGCCCTAGAGTCACGACCGCTCGTCCGCCCTCCATCTCCTGAACGGTCGTCTCCGCGGAAAAGAGGCGAGAGCGAAGCCCCTCCGTGCCACCCACCTCGCCCAACACGGGTAAGCCCAGGAACGTCAGCCACTGCGGTGCCCGTATCCTCGTACCGACCTTCCACGAGTGCTCCCCCAGGTCTGGGAGGTCCAAGCCCGGGTGGCGGAAGCATCGCTCGCGGATTTCACGCAGAACGCCTGGCAGATCAAATTCACCGATGAAGGAGAGACCCGCGTGGCCAGAGCAAAAGGGCAATGGGGCCGCCAGTTCCAAGGCCAGCTCACGTACGTGATTCGGCCCGTGCTCCTCCAAGAACTCCGTCGGTAGCCAGAAGCTCACCGCGCTCACGGCGCCCGGCTCGTCCGCCGCCGGGAGCTCATCGAGCGACTTGCCACGATAGTCAAAACCATATCGGAGCGCTCCGTCGAGGGCATCGCGAAGGGTCACCAGGGGCCAGCGCTTCTCGAGCAACTCACGCCGGGTATGCGCCCATCCCACCGCATCCAACTCCCGCCAGGTGCCCTCTCCATCGTCGTACCAGCCGAGCGCCTTCGAGCCCACCACACGAAGGTAGGACTCCAGGGACTGCATCACCCCGTGCACCACGTCTTGATGAGAGCGGCGCATGTAGAAGCTGATGCTCACTCCCTCTCGCAGCAAAACAGCCCCGTTGCGCGCGTGAATCCGAATTTTTGGGTAGCGCTCACTCATTTGAGAATCCCCAGCCACGGTACGATGCGAAAGGGTTCCACCCCCAGAGCGTCCCGGTACACCTGCTTCTGATCGAAGCCTTGATGTGGCCCCTCTGTGTAGCGAGTCCATGGAGTAGGCCTGCTTCCGTCCGCGCAAGGAAATTTGAAATCATAGACAACATTGACCTGGAGCGGATTGCCCGAGTGGATGACGACATCGGGCCTGAGCGTGCCTTTCAGCTCATCGCCCCGCCACTGTCGTAGAAGAGATTGCGCCTCCTCTTCGCTGATGAACGTCGTCTGCTTCGTCATCCTGTCGTAGCGGTAACGCGGCTCCAGGCTGAATCGACCTGAAACCAACTGGCTCAGTCTCTCCCCAATACACTGGAGCGCCTCCTTATGCATTTCGTCACCAAGATAGATGGCCAGTTTCACGGCCATGCCAGGAGCCGGCTGGTCACACTCCGCCTGCGTGGGAATCTTCCCTTGACGCTTATCACTGAGCACCTTGGTGCGCGCATGCTCGGCACACTGCTGCAGGGCCTGCTCGATTTGAGTCTTCAAGTCCCCATTCAGTGCCATCCCGACCGCGGCGACCGAGGCTCCAGTCTCGGCGAGCCGTCGCGCGGCCTGCGGTATCACGGTTTCCTCCCCAGCCACTTGTGCACAGAGCGCCGGGTTCTGCCGACAGGCGCTCGTCGCCGAGTCGAAGGACTGGGCGTAGCGAGCCGGAGCACCACGCCCAGGGACTCCCGCGCAGGCAGCCAGCAACATGCTGGACATGAGCGCCCACCGCGCTGGTTGGAACATGGGACCTCCCAATAGGGCCCGCTTGCCTTGGAACCACCGGCAACCTTACGTCGGGCCGAAGAGGACCCTGTGGCTCGTATGGACGGGAAAGTCCAGAACCTGGCACCCGTGAACATCGCGCGGAGCCCCCCCCAGTTGGGCGTAGGCTCGGATCAAAGCGGAGGGCAACCTCTACTCATGCTGCTGGCGGAGGAGAGTGAGGTGGGGCGCGGATGGCTCGTGGCTCCCGGCCTTCTCTCCCGAGGAGTTGACCCAGGCGGTCCATGACAAGACAACCTGCGCAACCTGGGCCTGGAGGCGCTCGACGTCGTCAACCTGCGCAGCATGTTCGACCCGCATCACCCCGCGGAAGGCTCTCTCGAGGCGCCCCTCACCGTCCTGGCCGGGCTTCAGCGCCAGGGACTGGTGCGGCACATCGGGCTGAGCCACGTCACCCCCACGCAGGTCGCCGAGGGCCGGAAGCTCCGCGAGATCGTCTGCGTGCAGAACCAATACAACCTGGCGCATCGGGACGACGATGCCCTGATCGACAGTCTCGCCCGCGACGGCATCGCCTACGTGCCGTTCTTCCCACTCGGCGGGTTCAGCCCGTTGCAGTCGTCCACCTTGTCCTCTGTCGCGCGGCGGCTCGGCGCCACGCCCATGCAAGTCGCGCTCGCGTGGCTGCTGCGCCGCGCGCCCAACATCCTGCTGATTCCCGGCACGTCCTCCGTCGCGCACCTGCGCGAGAACCTCGCCTCGGCCGGGCTCGTGCTGACGGAGGACGCGCTCGTGGAGCTGGAGGGCATCGGCTCGGAGACGCGAGGGCGCTAGAGCGAGCCGAGTGAACCCGTCTCCCTGGAGGAACTGGCCGTGGGTGGCGGCGACCTGCTCTACGCTGAAGCTCAATCCGTAGGCGGCCCGCCTCCGCTCCAATGGAGCGCGAGCGAGCCGTCTCCTTCCAGGGTGACACGGGTTCCGAAGTGGCGGCCCTCCCGGTCCAGGACGCCCTGCAGCCATCCGGCATCGGCGGAGGAGGCCCGGCACGCCTGGAAGCGGCGCACCTGCATGGGCGTCATGCGGAGGGACAGCAGCCGACCGCTCGTGGGCTCCAGCGTCACGAAGTACATCAGGGTCAGGTCGCCGCGATAGTCCTCGTAGCCGCGGATGCCTTCATAGTCGTTCAGGAAATCCCCGCAGCCATGGAGGATGAGGCGATCCTGGTGGACCTCGATGCCACGGGGATGGTGGGAGGAATGGCCGTGGACGACATCCACTCCGGCCTCGTCGATGAGGGTCCAGGCGAACTCCCGCTGAGAAAGGGGCACCTGGTAGCCCCAGTTGCCTCCCCAGTGGATGGAGGCGATGACGAGATCGCCCGTGCGCTTGATGGATCGCACCCTCGCTCCGATGAGCCGTGCCGTGGCGGGAGTCAGGTCCGCCAGCAGCTCCACTCCTGGCCTGTCCGTGCCCGCCGCCCATTCCGGTGGGATGCCGCTGCTCATCGTCCCGAACGAGAACACCACGACCCGGCCCTTGCCCGGGACGTCCAGCACGGCGGGAGCCCGAGCTTGCTCCAGGAGGGCTCCCGCTCCCGCGGTGGCGATGCCCACGCCGCGCAGGGTGGCCAACGTCTCCCGTAGCCCCTCGTACCCCCAGTCCAGCACATGGTTGTTCGCCAGCGCGCAGCACCCGATGCGGGCGGCCGTGAGGCAGGCGACGTGCGCCGGATTCATCCGATAGTGGATGCCCTTGTCCGGCCACCACTCCTCGCGGGTGGTGATGCTGGTCTCCAGGTTGATCAACCGCGCGTCCGGAGCACGCCGCTCCAGCTCCGCGAGTGCATCACCCCAGATGTAGCTGGGGCCCACCGGCCTGGGAATGGGACCGTTCACCTCCTCGGCCAATGCGATGTAGTCCCGGGCGTCGAGGACATAGGGCTCGTGCAGGTGGGGTGGGCACGGATGAGGAAACACCTGGTCGATGCCTCGCCCGGTCATCACGTCGCCACAGAGGAAAACGGTGAGGGCGCCTCCGTGTCCCGCGGGCATGGTCAACGCCCTCGTACCGCGAAGGCGCGGAGCGGACATGGCACCGGCTCGATGCCGGGGGCGCGGGCGACCGCGCGGCCCAGGCCCGGTGGGAAGGTTCCGAGCACTTGCGTCATGGCGTGAGCAGCATCCTCCCAAGAGGATGGGCATGACGTTCATCGCTCGCATAAAAAGCCCGGCCCCCGTGGAGGGACCGGGCTTTTGAACGCGCGCGCGGGGAAGGCAGCGTGGGACGAGCGGATCAGCCCGCGGGGCAGAACGTCACGTTGAGCTGCTTGCCACCGTTGCAGGTGTAGAAGCCAGCCTGGTTGGCCGCCATGGGGTAGTCGTCGTAGGCGAACGAGTACACCGCACCGCACTGGTCATGCACCCACTTGGCGTACTGGTTGAAGGGCTTGCCGGTGTTGTAGTACTGGGCCACGTTCGTGCTGTCGGGGTTGTCCACCATGCCGCGCGTGATGGCCGAGCACCACTTGGCGCTCTGGGAGAAGAAGTTGCCCGAGCAGGCGTACACCTGGGGCGTCTTTTCCCCGCCCGGGTTGCACTGGCCGGGGTACTTGCTCGCGCACCGGGCGATCTCGCTGTCCAGGCGGTTGCACACCGTGCCGCGGCGCGAATCGCCCGCGTACTCCCCATCGATGCAGAAGGAGCGCGGCGCGAGGCAGATGGTGCCGCCGCCCATGTTGTAGCGCAGACCGTCCGGGCACGCGTTGGCGATGGCCGTGCTCATCGCGCTGTAGCTCTTGTTGCACTGGGCCGTGTTGCAGCCATTGTTGCCGAGGGTGGAGATCTGCATGGGCAGACCCACGTGATCCACGTACGTGAGGTTGTAGTAGATGTTCTGCACGCCGTTGCCGTCGGGCCCGAGCGTGAACTCGGCCTTCTCCAGCTCGCGCGGAGAGGAGGGCGAGGGCAGCGTGCGGTAGGCGCTCACACGGCCGCTGGGGTAGTTGCCCGGCGGATAGTAGGTGTAGCTGGCGCCGGTGCCGAGGGTGCGGAAGATCTTGTTGCCCGCGCCGTCGCGCTCGAGGGCCACGTCACCCACGCCCGAGAGCACCACGCTGAGGGCGAAGGGGCACTTGTTGGTCACCACCACGGGCACCGTGCCGGCCGGGCCACCACCACCCGTGCTCCCGCCAACCTTGTCGAAGGTCCAGTGCTGGTTGGCGGTTCCCGTGTACGGGTACTGCACGAGGCTGGTCCCGTTGTCCGCCGAGCCCCAGTACAGATCAATCGCCATGTCCGTGTGGCGCGGGTGGAAACTGAACTGGTTGTTGCCGCGGGCGATGAACCGGAACTGCTGGTTGGCGCCGCCCACGTAGGACCACTGGTTGAGGACGGCGTTCTGCTCGGTACTCACCGCCGAGATGTCGAGCGCCTTGCCGCTGTTGACGTTGATGATCTTCCAGTAGCCGTCCGATGTCGGGGACAGGTGGAAGGTCTGCGCGGTGGTGCCATTGCAATCCCACTCCTGCACCTTGGCGCCGTCCGCCGTGCTCGACGAGGCCACGTCGATACACTTGTTGGTCATCGCCGAGCGGATGACATAGTCGCCCTCGGCGATGCTCGAGACGATGGCCGCCTGCGCCATGCTGTCGATGGCTTGCGGCTCGACGACCTGGGCGTTCTGGTCACACGCCACGGTTGAGGTGCACAGCATCGCCGCGCCCACCATCCACGCGGTCTTCTTCGCGGTATAGGCCATGTCTTGCTCTCTCTGGAATTAAAACAGGAAATTAACGGATTCACTGTATACAGGCTGAAACGAGACACCACAACCAGTTTCTCAAATTTTACGGTTATTACTGTTGATTCCTGTTTGACTCACCGCGTCGACGAGACCACGCCTTTCAATGACCAAGACCGCCGACTTCCGCCGCCTGCATCAGTCCGGCATCCTGCTCCTGGCCAACGCCTGGGACGCTGGGAGCGCGCGCCTCATCGAGAGCCTGGGCGGCGAGGCCGTCGCCACCACCAGCGCCGGGGTCGCCTGGGCCTGGGGCTACAAGGACGGCCACGCCTTGCCGCTCGAGCGCCTGCTGCAGACCGCCAGCGCCATCATCCGCGCCCTCGACGTGCCCCTGACCCTCGACATGGAGCGCGGCTTTGGCAACACGCCGGAGGAAGTGGCCGCCGCCGTGACCTCCGTCGCGCGCCTGGGTGTCGCGGGCCTCAACATCGAGGATGCCGACCTGCCGCCCGAAAACCTCGTCGCCCGCATCAAGGCGATCCGCGCAGCCCTGAAACGTGAAGGCCTCGACATCTTCATCAATGCCCGCACCGACGTCTATCTGCGCGGGCTTGCCCCCGAGGGACAGCGCGCCGCCGAATGCATCCGCCGCGCCGGACTCTATGAGGCGGGCGCCGACGGCATCTTTCCCGCGGGCATGACCGACATGAGGGAGATCGCCGCCATGGTGAAAGGCACCCGCCTGCCGGTGAACATCATGGCCCGCCCCACCCTCGCCCCCGCCGCCGAGTTGGAGAAGCTGGGAGTGCGGCGCATCACGGCGGGCAGCGCGATCTCCGAGGCCATGTACGCCCATGCGGCGCGGCTGGCGGGCAGTTTCCTGAAGGATGGGCTGTCGGCCCCAGTCACGGCCGAGTCGATGCCCTATCCGCGGGTGAACGGGCTGATGAAGGCTTGAGCGCAAACGCCAGAGCGCAGGTGAAGCCAGGGTTCGCCGTCTCGCGTCCATTCGTGGCGGGCATTTTGCCGCTGCCCGCCATGCTCCTGGGAGCCCTGGTTGCCCGGGCACAGGGTGTCTCCGTGAAGGCGTTCGCCACCAACCTCGTGGCCGCCGTGCTCGGGGTGGCGCTCGCGGCGTGGCTCGCGCGCCGTTCCTGGGGCCACCTGGTGCGCTGGATCCCCGGACTCGCGGCGATGGTCCTCGCCCTACACGCCGCGACGTTGCTGTTTCCCCCGCTCGAGAGCGTCCACCGCTGGATCTCCCTCGGGCCCGTGCGGTTGAACGCCTCGGTGATCACCCTGCCGTGGGCCCTGCTGGCCCTGTGGGGGCTCCTGCATCAGGCCCATCCGGGCCTCGCGCTGGGCCTCGTCATCGGGATCCAACTGCTGCACGGTGCTCAACCCGACGCCGGACAGGCGCTCGCGTTCCTGGCGGGCGTACTGGTGCTGTTGGGTGGGGCGCGCTCCCTCGCTTGGGGGTGGAAGGTCGCGGGAGGAGGTCTCGCCGCGATGGGGGCCGTGTGGGCGTGCGCGAGAGCCGATCCGCTCGAGGCAGTGCCCCACGTCGAGCGGATCGTTCACCTCGCCGCCGACCTGGGCGTCCCCTGGCTCCTGGCAGCGCTCGTGGCGCTGGGGCTCCTCCTGCTGCCCATGCACCAGGGGGCGATGAGGTTGCGCTCGGCGCGGAGCGACGCCGCGTGGCTGGCCTGGGCGTTTGCCGCGTATTTCCTGGGGACGCTCGCCGTCACCGAGTGGGGAAATTACCCGGTCCCGGTGATGGGAGCGGGCGCGGGACCCGTGCTCGGCTGGTACACCGCGCTCGGCATCCTCCTGTGCGCGGTGCGCTCCCCGGACTGAGACCGCCCCGCATGCTCAGGGCCTGGAGGCGGAATCCACCCTCACTGCCGCCGCAGCGAGAAGCGCGAGCGGACCGTCATGCCGCTGCCGCCCATGGACTGCTCCATGTTCGAGGTGCCCTCTACGTGGAGGAGTCGACCGGCCGCCACGTCGAAGCCGCTGGTCACATCCACCTCCGTCTTCGTGCCCATGGCCGAGGCGTCGGAAGGACTTCCCCCAGAGGAGGGCATGCCGCCCATGTTCATGCCGCCCATGTTCATGCCGCCCATGGCGGCCGGAGCGGAGTCCTCGCTCACGTCCTCGGGTTGACGCTCGTCACGGGTCCCGGAGGTGGGTGCGTCCATGCGCTGCGCCACGGTGATATGGAGCTGGGCCACGCTGCCCTCCAGGGTGGAGAGCGTTGTCGCCAGGGGCCCCACGGGGGTGCTCACCTCGACCCGGCTGCCCGGCTCCATCTGCCCTTCGGGAAGGACCATCATCTCGAAGATCTGCCGGGGCAGGACGTCCACGCCGGGATCCTCCGCCTTCACCTTCACGGCCTTGAGTGCCGGAGGGACCTTCTTCTCCTGCATGGCCAGGGAGACGCTGCCCGTCTTGGAGTCCACCGCCGCGACCACATCGACGCGGGTGTCGCCCGCGCGCATCGAGGCGCTGGCTCCCCGGGGGCCCACCTTCACGTCATGGACACCGACCAGGGTACGACCCTCCTGGACGTAGACGGTCACCATCCGGAAGAACTTCGCATGGCCCTTGCGGTCCACCTCGGCCTTCACCTTCCTCGCGGCGGGCGGAATCTGGTCCAGGGCGGCGAGGCGCTGTCCCCCCTGGATCAAGTCCATCTTCTCCAGGGTGAGTTCCACCTGGGCCGTGCCGTCGCGCCCCACGGCGAGCACCTTCTGGCTGAAGGTCGACTGAACCTTCATCTGGGTGCTCATTCCCCCGTCGCCCATGTTCATGCCGGGCATGTTCATGCCGGGCATCCGCATACCGCCCATGCCGCCCATGCCGCCCATGCCGCCCATGCCGCCCGGCATCTTCATCTCGATCTTCGAATCATCCTCGTACTGGAAGCGGTGCACATCTCCCTTCTTCCAGGTGTAATTGAACTCCACGGCGGAAGCGGAGCCAGCGGTGAACAGCACGAGCGCGACGGAAAGGCCTCGAAAACCACGGTGCATGGAATATCCCCTCCCTGAAGGGACGCGTCACTCCAGGGTCGGGGCCCGGGACGAGGGAGCAGGGAAATTATTCTGTCTCACCCCGGCGCCTCGCGAAGTCCTCCCCCTCCACGTGGTTCGAGGGCTCGTCAGCCGTTCCGGGGGGTGCCTGGACCCCTGGCCTATCGGGTAAAAGACCGCACGTGAGGAGACTCGCATGCCGAAAACAATGACGCTGTCCCAGGTGATGAAACAGCTCGAGGCTCAGGGCGACGAGAAGGTGCGCCAGCGCTACGTGCGCGATGGCGCGGGCGACAACGTCTTCGGCGTGCTGCTCGGCAAGATCCGTGGCCTCGCGGAGGAGCTCGGGACGAACCACGGGCTCGGCCTGGAGCTGTGGGCGACGGGCAACCACGAGGCGCGCCTCCTCGCGTGCATGCTGCTCGATCCCGTGGCGCTCACCGTGAAGGAGGCGCGCGCGCTCCTCGAGCCGCTCTCGAATCCGACCCTGGTCGACGAGCTCGTCGGACGCGTGCTCGTGCATGCGCCCATCGCCGAGGCGCTACAGGTGCGGTGGATGGACAGCGGCAAGGAACTTCCCCTCCGCGCCGGGTGGAGACTCCTCGCCGGGCGCATCGCGCGCGGGTTCGCGAAGGACCTCGATGTCCGCGCGACGCTCGAACGCATCGAGCGTGAGTTGCCGCCCGCACCGTACCGGGTGAAGGAGGGCATCAACTTCTGCCTCGTCTGGATCGGCCTCCACCTGCCCGCGTACACCCAGGAGGCCATCGCCATCGGCGAGCGCCTGGGCCGGTGGGACCCGCGACCAATCCCGAAGGGCTGCACGTCGAGCTACGCGCCGGAGTGGATCGCGGCGTCGCTCGCGCTGCGTCGAGGCGAGAAGACCGAGGCACGAAAGGCGATGGAGGCGACCGCGAAGAAGAAGGCCGCTCCAGCCAGGAAGAAGAGCGCCGGGAAGAGGCCATCTGCCCCGAAGAGGGCACGCTGACATCGCACGCCAGACTCGGCAGGACGCAACAAAGTCGCCGCGGCGCTCGAGTTATCGAGGCCGGACGAGCAGGGTCTGTTCGGCACGGCCGACATGCCCGTGTACATCGAAGAGGTCGGTGCTCGTGAGGCCGTGGCCCGCCGGTCCGAAGATCACGCGCGTGTCGAAGCCGGTCCAGGCGCCGACTGGCTGGCGAAACACGTGAATGGTGAGGTCGACATTCGGGAATTGCCACTCCTCTGGCCGGTGACGGACCGCGATCCCGTTGGACGTGTCCACGAGCAACGCGAAGCGAGCGAGGTCGCTCACGGGCTCGCCCTCGACGATCGCCAGCGGCGTCGTGATCCACGCCGTGGTCCGGCCCGGGCTCGGGCCATCGATGACGCGCATGTCGATCGATGCGACGTAGTCACCCGGCCACACGCTGCTGAGGTCGAACACACGGCCGTCCTCGGGCGGCGGCAAGGGCTCACGTGCGCCGCCCTCTATCCCGGACGTGTCATGGGTCGAGAGCAGCCACACGCGCGCGCGGAGTACGGGACGGCCATGCTGCGACAGGATCCCTTCGACGAGGTCGATGGCGCGACCAGGACGCAGCACCTCGAACGTCACGTCACATGGGGTGAAGTCGAGAACGCCGAGGTAGTCGTAGCTGATGCGCGTCACGAGCTTGGCGCCATTCGGGCGGTCGGCGAGCCAGCGCCGCAGCTCATGCATGAGCAGCCCATTGACGGGACTGATGTGCAGCTCGTCCGGATTCCACGCGCCGGCGCAGGGGCGCCGCGGAAGGAACCGGCGGTCGTCCATGCGGACGAAGTACGCGTGTTGTTCGGTCATCGGTCATGCCTCCAAACGTTACGGCGGGGGTGGGGCTAACCCCTCGGTCGGTACGACATCGCCACGTCGCATCGCTCGTAGCGCGCCCCGAACAGCCGCATGATCTCGGCGTCGTGCACGAAGCCCAGCTTCTCGTAGAGATGGATGGCCGCCGCGCACTTCTTGTTGGTCAGCAGATAGACCTTGCCGAAGCCCAGGCTGGAGGCCCGCTCCAGGGTCTTGGCGAGCAGGAACTCGCCAACCTTCAGGCCCCGGGCGCTCTTCAGGACGCCCATCTTGGTCAGCTCGACCCAGCCGTCCTTGGACACCATCAGGGCGCAGGTCCCGACCACGCCCAGTTCCGGCGTCTCGGCGAACAGCACCACCCCGCCCTTGTCGAGGATCAGCTCGCGCGGCCTCGACAGGAGGGCGATGTCGTTCTCCTCGAGGGCGAACATGTCCGCGATCCATTCGGCGTTGATCCGATAGAAGGCGTCGGTCAGGTCGTCGGAGAAGTCGCGCGCCCACATCGCGGGCGGACCGGCGGCCTCGATCCGGCTCAGCAGCGAGGCCTCGTCCAGTCGCGCCTCCACCTTGGCCAGGCCCTGCATGAAGTCGCCCGACAGACCCTCGACCAGCGAGGCGGCGGCGGGCTCGATGCGCGGCAACAGCTGCGTCTGGATGCGGACCATCAGGGCCTCGCCCTTCTCCGTCAGCGCCAGGCGCTTCGAGCGCTGGTCGCCCGGCGAGCGCCGCGCTTCGACGAAGTCTTCCAGTGTCCCGAGGGCGCGGGTCACCGTGGGTTGGGCCAGATGCAAGCGCTCAGCGAGTTCGCCCACCGTGATCGGGCCGTGCAGGCGGATCGTCATCAGCAGCGACACCTGGGCCGGCTGGACCGGCAGGTCCAGCGATCGGGCCACTTCGACGGCGTCGGCCTGCATCCGCTCGGCCAGGCGCTTGAGCCGGCTACCCAGGAAGCCCACGCCAAACCCCGCCAGAAGATCGATTTCCATGCCGCACCTCCATTTCATAGCACGCTATATAGCTAACTATGAATCAGGATGGAGCGCAAGAGGGCCGACGTGTTCGCCCGCGTGAGGTGGCGGCGGCTCTTGGCGTACGTGAAGGGAGCAAGCACGACGGGTGGTCGTGGGCCCGATAGGCTCATCCGTCGCATGTCGGTATTCCTCGTCCTTCCCGATGGCCGCCGCCTTCCGCTGACGAAGCCCGTGATGTCCGTGGGCTCCGATTCCGCCTGCGACGTCGTCCTCGATGTGTCCGGGGTGAAGGCCAGTCACGCCCTGCTCTTCCGCGACGCGCGCGGTTGGTCCGTCGCTCCCGCGAGCAGGGGCTGTGAGGTGCGCGTGCGCGGCAAGCGCGTGGAACTCGCCCCGCTCCGCCCGGGAGATGCCTTCTCCGTGGGCAGTGCCCTCCTCACCCTCGCCTCCTCCGAGCAGGCCCAGGCTCCAGGGGTGGCCCCGCCCACGGCCACCGCACACGGGAGACTCGTCTCGGTCCTCGCGGGCTTCGCGTCCCGGCTGCTGGTGCAACGCCCTCCCGCGGAGCTGCTGGAGACGGCCATGCGCGGACTCGCGGAGGCGACGGGCGCGGACGTGGGCTTCCTCGTGTCGGCGGAAGGCGCGCGGCGCCACGTGTTGTGCGCCACCGGGCCCGTACCGGAGGCGGCGGTGGTGGACAGTCTGGTGGAGCGGGTGGAGGCCTCGGGAGCACCCGTGCTGGTCGCGGACGTGGCCGCGGACGCGGTGCTGGCCGGAGCGCCGAGCGTCGTGGCCCTGCGCCTCACCTCCGCACTGGTATTGCCCTTGCGCGCGGAGCCCGCGCCGCTCTCGGCCGTGTACCTCGGACGGCGCGTGGGCAGCGCGCCCTTCTCCGCCGTGGAGCTGGAGGAGGCCCTGGCCCTCTCCGCGCTGGCGGCGCTGCTGCTGGCCACCTCGAGAGAGCTGACGGAGCTGCGCGCCCAGGTGGACAACCTCACACAACGAATCGAAGCAGCCACCTTCGAGGGCCTCATCGGCGAGTCGCGACCCATGCGCGAGCTCTACCGGCAGGTGGAGCGGCTGGGGCCCACCTCGCTCAACGTGCTGCTCCAGGGCGAGACAGGCACGGGCAAGGAGGGGGTCGCGCGGGCGCTGCACCGGCGCAGTGGACGGCGCGGGCGGCTGGTGGCCATCAACTGCGCGGCGCTGCCCGAGTCCCTCATCGAGCGGGAGCTGTTCGGCCACGCGCGCGGGGCCTTCTCGGGCGCGGGGTCGGACCGGCCGGGACTGGTGGAGGCGGCGGACGGGGGAACGCTCTTCCTCGACGAAATCGGGGACATGCCGTTCGCCCTCCAGTCGCGGCTGCTGCGAGTGGTGCAGGAGCGGGAGGTGACGCGGTTGGGAGAAAACCACCCGCGCAAGGTGGACATGCGCGTCATCTCGGCCACGCACGTGCCGCTCGAGACCTTGGTGGAGAAGGGAGGCTTCAGGGCGGACCTCCTCTTCCGGCTGGAGGAGGTTCGCGTCGACGTGCCGCCCTTGCGCGAGCGTGGCGACGACGTGCTGCTCATCGCCCACCATGTCCTGCTCCAAGAGGGTCGGCGCGCGCGGGGCCTCACCCAGAAGGCCACCGAGGCGCTGCGAGGCCACCCCTTCCCCGGCAACGTGAGGGAGCTGGTATCGCGGGTGCGGCGCGCGGCGATCCTCGCCTCGGGAGAGCGCCTCGGCCCGGAGGACCTGGAGCTGGGCGGAGACGATGCGCCCCTCACGCCTCTGGACGAGGCCCGCGACGCCTTCGTTCAACGGTACGTGCGCGAGGCCATCACCCGCAGTGGAGGGAGCAAGAAGGAGGCGGCACAGGCGCTGGGGATCGGCCTGCGCTCCCTGTTCCGCTACCTGGGCGAAGGGGACTGACACGCGTGTCCCCTCGGGAGGGCCCTCGCGCGTGCCAGCTCTGGCACGTTCCTCCCGCGCCAGAGGGCCTTCCTGGGACTCCCAGGCGTGCAAGCCCGCGAAATGGTGGGCATCCACCGCTCCGAAGCCCCCTGGCACTCCACTTGCCCAAGGGGTGCCCAGCTGCGCCGGCAGGAGCCGATGCGCAGGACTCACGAGGGCAAACACATGAAGCGGATGATGATGGCGTTCCTCCTGGTGCTGGCGGTGGGCTGTGGCAACAGCTCGGGCGGCGAAGGCACTGACAGCAACAACGGAGGAGGAGGAGGAGGCGGCGGCGGCGGCAACACCCTGCCGCAGGGCCTGTGCAACGCCACCAACAGGTGTCCCGACGGCCAGTTCTGCTTCAACGGCATCTGCGCCCCGGGCTGCACCTCCAACAAGGACTGCGGGGACAGCATGTACTGCGACACCGAGGACATCGGGCCGCCGTTCTACTGCAAGAACAAGTCGGTGCCCACGTGCACCTCGGACAGCCAGTGCGCAGCGACGCAGGTGTGTCTCAAGAACTTCTGCAGCCTCAAGCCTCCCGAGGTGAAGCCCGCGTGCGACCCGGACAGGTCGGGCTCCGCGGAGGATGGCTGCGACAAGTACGCCATCTGCGTCGACCCGAACGAGCAGAACAACACGAAGCAGGACGCCTACTGCGCCTCGTTCCCGCCGTGCCCGCAGGACGGCGTGTGCCCGACGGGCCAGTTCGGCGCCGTCTGCAACGACGGCTACCTCAGCGGCAAGGGACGCTTCTGCATGGAGGGCATGTGCAAGGACAACTCGAACTGCCCCTCCAGCTGGAACTGCGTGAAGCCCTATACCAATGCGGTCCTCGGCTTCTGCAGCTCCGGCGCGCCTGGCATGCCCTGCACGAGCAACGACCAGTGCGCCAGCAACAGCTGCGCGTCCTTCCCGGGCATGAGCGGCGTGTGCATGTAGCGCGCCCTTCGATCCACCACGCCTGAACCCGTGACAGGAGGGCGGAAGGACAGCGCCCCCTCCGGAGCTGTCCTTCCGCCCCCGCTCACATAGAGTCCCCCTGTTGCCCCATGCGCCGACTCCTCTTCATCGCCTCCACACTCATCGCCCTGGTGGCCGCCGGGTGCCCGCTCGTCATCCAGGTCCGCTGCGACGACTCCTTCCGGTGCGACGACGGCGAGGCGTGCGTGGCGGGCGCATGTGTCCAGGTGGCGTTGGAGTCCGCGCAGGTGGGTGCGGCCTGCACCTCCGACGCCACGTGTGGCGCCGGGCTCACCTGTGGAATGGGCTTCCCTGGCGGCTACTGCCTCGCGCCCTGCGGCGCGGGAGACACCTGCGCCTCGGGTTCGGTGTGTGTGAAGGAGCTGGGCCGGTGCATGCGCGCCTGTGGCGAAACGTGCGGCCGCCCGGGCTACGCGTGCACGCCCGTGCCGCAACCTGGGAGCAGCACCTGGGCCTGCGCCCCCACCTCCAGCAACGGAGGGGACGGGGGAACGGACCCGGCTCCTTCCGAGGACGCGGGCTGCGCGGGCCAGGTGCCCCTGAACGAGCACTGTGCCCAGGCATGCGACTGCGCCCCCCCCGGGGCGGACTGCGTCGACAGCGTGTGCGTCCGAGCATGCACCCGGGACTCGGACTGCTCGGACGGCTCGCGCTGCAACGAAACGTGGCACCGGTGCGAGGAGGGGCCGCGGCTCGGTGAGGCGTGCCGCGAAAGCCGCGACTGCCCGGGCTCCGCGACATGCAATGCCCAGCGCCGCTGCAAGACGATCTGCAACACGGATTGGAGCTGCCCGCTCGACTACCGGTGTGCCCCGGACTCGGTGTGCGTGAACGAGTGCACCAACACGCCGCCGGAGACGGTGGGCCTCACGTGTGAAACCTCCCTGGACTGTGCCCGCTGCGGCTTTTGTGTGGCCTCCGGTACCGTGAAGCAGTGCCGCCAGCCCTGCCTGCTCGACCGGGATTGCCCCGGAGGCGCGGTGGGCTCGTGCGAGCAGGTGGGCTCGACGGCGCTCCGCGCCTGCCGCCTGCCCTGAGGCGGAGGTTGCTCCCAGGAGGCCGGGCCCTACAATGTGCCCGCGATGACGGGTGAACCGCTGGCCGGCCGCTACCAGTTGGAACAGGAATTGGGACGCGGAGGCATGGCCACGGTCTTCCTGGCCACGGACCTCCGGCTATCGCGCCAGGTCGCGGTGAAGGTGCTACACCCGGGAGGGGACGGGCGCCGCGCCGAGCGATTCCGCCAGGAGGCCGCGCTGGTGGCCTCGGTCAAACACCCCAATGTGCTGGAGATTCACGACTTCGGACAGGACGCGGCGCGCGGACCCTTCCTGGTCTGCGAGTGGGTGCGGGGAGAGGACCTGCGCGAGCTGGCGCGGAGGCTCTCGCCCGTGCCTCCCGAGGTGGCGGCGGTGCTCGGCTGGGAGCTGGCCCGGGCGCTCGGGGCGGCGCATGCGCGGGGTGTGGTGCACCGGGACGTGAAGCCGGAAAACGTCCTGGTGGCCCGGGGTGGGCCGCTGAAGCTGGCGGACTTCGGCATCGCCGCACTCGCCGACCAGGAGCGGCTGACGAGCACCGGCGCGATCACGGGCTCGCTGGCGTACATGGCGCCCGAGCGCATCGACACCGGAGCCTTCTCGCCGGCCTCGGACGTGTACGCGGTGGGTGTCGTCCTCTTCGAGCTGTGCACCGGCACCACACCGCATGGAGGAAAGGGGGCCGCGTACCTGGCGGCCTCGGTGATGACGAAGGATGCGCCGCCACTGGCCTCGGTGGTGCCCGGCACGCCCGAGCCGCTGAATGCGCTGGTGGCACGCTGTCTCGCGCGGGACTCGCGCGATCGGCCCGCGAACGGGGATGAGCTGGCACGGATGCTGGAGGACGTGGTGGGCCGGATGGCCGGCCCTCCCGCCGAGGAGGCCCGGGCCTTCTTCCAGGCACCGGAGGCGTATGCGGCGAGCTGGCGCGAGGCCCGTTTTCAACGGCTGCTGAGCGAGGGCGGCTCGATGCTGGCCCGGGGCGAGGGGGCACGGGCCGCGAAGGTTCTCAACGAGGCCCTGTCGCTCCGGCCGGACTCGCCCGAGGTGATGTCACTCCTGCGCGAACGTCCGAAGGCCCGACGCGCGACGGCGCTCGGAGTGGGTGCGACGTTGGCCGGCATCGTCGCGGTCGTCGGAGTGGTGGGATGGGGAGTACACCGGGGGCACACACCGCCGCGGCATCCCGCCCAGGGAGTCGAGGAGCGAGTCATCGCGGAGGTTCCCGCACAGGACCCGGAGACCCGAGCGGGGGTGCCGAGCGGCGAACCCCGACCCGATCCCCTGAAGACCCTTCCCAGGGAAACGGCCAGCTCCGCACCAGCGGGAGCGGTGCCCGTGCGCATGGCCGCGCCCACCAGGACGGAGGGCGCGAGAGGGGCGCGTGCTCCGACACATGGAGCAACCTCCGGGAGCAACCCTCCCCGGCAAGCCACGCCTCCGGCGCCCTCCGGCTCACGCGAAGGCGCCGCCGCCTCCGCCACGAGAGCACCCCTGTCCGGGGAACCGGTGGAGCCCGCGACACTGAGGGTGGCGACACGCCCCTGGGCCGAAGTGTTCGTGGACGACCAGAGCCGGGGCTACACGCCGCGTGTGCGCGAGGTGAACCTGTCACCGGGCACGCACCGGCTGCGCTTCGTCAACCCGCTGTGTGACGCCTGGGAGGAGGTCATCCAGGTGGCCGCCGGGGAACTCGTGTCGCGAGAGGTGAAGCTCCAGGTGCGCAAGGCCGAGTTGGTCATCGTCGCGCCAGCGGGTGCCCGCGTCTTCGTCGATGGGGTAGAGGCAGGGGTGGCGCCGCTGTCCGGCCCCGTGAATGTCGAGCACGGCTCGCACGTCGTCTCGGCCCGGGCGCCCGGCGTGGCCCCCCTACAACGCGAGGTGGACGTCGTGGCTGGCCAGCGCATCGAGGTGGTGGTGGAGGTGGCGCCGTGACGGGCATCGTCGTGGCCCTGGTCCTGTCACTCGCGTCCCCGTTGGAGCCGGCCCGCGCGGCATACCAATCCGGTGAGCTGGCGCGGGCCCGTGCCGAGCTGGAGGCGCTCCTCTACCCACTGCAACTGCACGAGGACCCACTGGAGGGCGAGGCCCATCTGCTGCTGGCCGCCACCTACCACGCTCAGGAGGATCCGGCCCGCGCCGAAAACGAGGCGGTGCTGGGGCTCGGCGCCAGCCCTGACACGAAGCTCGATCCGCTGCTGTACCCTCCGGACTTCATCGCCTTCGTGGCGCGCGTGCGCACCGTTCATCGAGAGCGCATCGCCGCGCTGACCGCCATGCGCCGTCCGCCCGCCCTCACGCCGTCCCTTCCTTCAACCCCCGAGCCCTCTCCGGCGGATCTGGCACTCCGGGGAACAGCCTCCCCCTCGCGTGGCTGGTACCTGGTGCCCTTCGGCGTGGGCCATTTCCAGCACGGCCGGCGCACCCAGGGAACCGTGCTGGCGGTGACGCAGGGAGCGTGTCTGGCCATTTCCGCGACATCGCTGGGCACGGCGCTGGCGCTGCGGGGTCCCGACGGTCGGTACAGCGCCGGGGACGCGGGCATGGCCCGAGGGCTCAACATCTCCTACCTCGTGGGCGCTTACGCCTTCGCCGCCCTCTACGCCTACGGTGTCCTCGACGGCCTCGTCCTCACCCCACGAGCCCCTTGAGTCCTCCGGGATTGAACCCATCCCAGCTCCCTGCCTCCACCACGTTCCCGTGGGCGGCCCTCCGCGCCAAAGTGGCTCTGGCGCTCCGACGGCCACTGGCTGCGCATCGTGGCACCGGGCGCGCATCAACTCCCGGGCGACAAACGGACGGCGGCAGCCTCCACATCCCCTGGGCTGACGGCCCGTCGCCTGTCCTCCAACCATCACTCCGGGAAGGATTCGGGGTGTTCACACCTCGTGCGGGTTCCTACCTTGCCCGCTCAGGACGCGCGGCGTCCTCTTCGCGCGAGGGGTACAGGAGATGACGCGTCGTGATTCATTCGCTCCGGGTTGGACCGCCGCCTGGGTGGCCCTGGCACTGACGAGCGGAGGGTGCGCGGACTTCGGAGAGGAACTGCGGCGGACGGAATGTGCCCGCGATGCCTCGGCTTGTGCGCCAGCGGTACCCGAGCCCAAACCGGACACGGACACGGATACGCCAGCCCTCGATGGGCCGCCGATCATCGAGGAAGTCCACCAATCGGCGACCGTGGCCAATTCCGGTGAAGAGATCACCCTGTTCGTCAAGGCCCGGATGCCCCAGGCGGGTCCCAAGGAGGTCCCCTTGGTCTTCCTCTGGTTCTCGTTCGAGGGCGCGTTGAAGAAGCAGTCCAATACGCCCCATGAAAGCCGGATCACGTGGACGGCGCCCCCGTGTCGAATCAACGGAAACATCCACGTCATCGTGGTCTCCGTGATGGATGGACAGGGCCGGACGACGGAGCAGCAATTCCTCGTCTCCGGGCCGCCCACCTGCGAATGACGTCGAGCACCCTCCTGCGCGCTACTCGTCACGGACGCGCCTGGCAACGCCCCGCGTCACGGGCCCTCCCCCCTCATCCCCGGTTGCTCCGCCGCGGGCGACTCGCCGTTCGATTGGCGAGCACACAGTGTGCGGGAGAGCCACAAAAGCGGCTCAGGCCCACCTCAGTAGCTCAGGTGATGGATTCGCCCGTAGGTGCCCACCGACCAGATGTCGTGCGCACCTGTGCCATGAAGCGCAGTGGGCTGGAACGGAGAGATGGGCGGTCCCAGCCTCGATGAACCGGAGCAGCGACCCTTCACGAAGGTGAGCCAGAATGGACTGCTAGCACCGGTGTTCGTCAGGAATTCGCCGATGAACCACGTACGCTGGTGGGGGTCCTCCCAGGCATCCATGGGGGTGAATTGGCTGACACAGGCATGGCAGCCACCGCCGACGATGGGGTGACGGAATTCCACCCAGTCCGCGCCCTGCTTCACCAGTCCAGCCGCGAAGAGGCTCTCCGGGCCCATGCCCCACAGGCCCTTGGACGTATATTGGGGGTAGCGACGCCGCAGCACGACCGAGAGCTCCGTGCCGCTCGAGTGGTAGATGGTGCCCTCAATGTCAGTCACCCATATTTCGTCGGGAGAGCGGGCCCAGACGCGGTTGAGTCTGGAGACGGTACTTGAGTGCATGCTCCATTGGCCCTCCCTGAGTTGGAGAAGCGTGCCCTGATCGCCCACGATAGTGACGAAGCCAGGCGTTGCAGCCCAGACCGCATCCAGATCCGCGCTCGTGCCCAACTCGACGCGCGTCCAGGCCGTGCCGTCCCAGTGCAGCACCACGCCCTGCTTGCCCACGGCCCAGACATCCCGAGTACTCGAGCCGGACACTCCCGTCAGGTCCGCCTGGGTGGGCGTGGGCACCACATTCCAGCCCTCGCCGTCCCGATGGAGCGCCGTGCCCGAATCGCCCACGGCCCACACGTCCGTCGGGCTGAGCGCCCAGACGTCCCGCAGGTGCGCATGGGTGACGCGGCCCTCTCCCGTCTCGGGGATCTGTCGCATCGTCTGGCCATCCCAGTGCATGACCTGATCATCCACCGAGCCACGGATCCACACGCTGTCCGGACCGACACGCCGGAGCACATATGCACGCTCGAGCGGACCGGCCATGGCCTTCCAGGCCTGCCCGTCCCAATGAAGGAGTTTGCCTTCATGGTTGACCCACACATCATTGGGGCCCGTGCCCATCATCCCGAACCAGAGGTCGTCTGGATGGCCTGGGCCGATGGGGTATGACGTGAGCTGGCTCCCATTCCAGTGGAGGATCAGGCTCCCACTGAGGGTGGAACGGGGAAGAATCCAGACGTCTCCAGGCCCCGTCCCCCAGATGGTATCGATCTCCTCCTGTGGAATGTCCGTGACGTCCACGAGCGCGGACCCATTCCAGCGCTTCACCGTCGAGCCAATACCAACCCAGACCTCATGGGGACCATTGGCCCAGAGCGACTCACGACCCTCGTTCAGGCGCTCGGGACTGAGCCTCTGCAGCGCCCCCTCACTCCATCGGAAGAGACCTGTGTTGGTGGCGAACCACACATCTCCAGACTCCGTGGCGAGGAAGGTCCGCCGGGCGGAGGGAGTCGTCAGTGGGATGCGCTCGAGCACCACCGACCAAGCGCTGCCATCCCACGCGAGCAACTGACTGTAGCGGGATTCATAGGGCAGACCCTGAGACACGAGGGCCGCTGCCCAGGCCCTTCCGTCCGGCAGGACCTGCAGATGGATGATGTCGCCACGGGTGCCACCATTGACTCGCGTGAGCGTATCGCCATCCCAATGATAGAGGGCACCTTTCTTTCCACCGAACCACACGTCGTCGTCGGCGCGCCCGTCTATCGTCGTGAGCGCATCCAGGTCGGAGAACCAAAGCATGTCCTGCCACCGACCCGCCGTGAACCGGGCCAACGTACCCGGACGCTCCGTGGCCATCCGGATGGCTCAGACATTCGACGAACTGGCTCCCCAGGCCGCCACCACCTGGGGGTGGGAGATGATGAAACCCTCGTCGACGACGGCGGGTAAGTACCCATCGTCACAGACGCCCCCCGCGTCCTGTTCTGCTTCGGAGCCGGCGTCCGCCACTCCAGCGTCCGCCCCACCCTCCTCAAGTCCACGATCGGGCGAAGCGCAGCCCACGGCCAGCAAGAAGAGGTACAGGCAGCGCAACAGACGCATCTTTCCCATCTTGGCACCATGATGCCCTGGCGCAGCCGCCGTCAATGCGCTCCAACTCCCTGTCTCTCGACTCAAGCGAGGGCGGCCAGGGTAGGGGTATGCCCAAGGGGTTGCACCATCCCGTGTACCGGCGCAGCGCACGGCTCGGGCGGCCCCGTCAGCGGCCCTCCTCGGCCCCTCCACTCCAGTCCACCACATCTCAACAGGCCTTCAATCCTTTCTATGCTCACCGCCTGGGCCAGCGACAGGTCCTCGGGCTCGACGACGTTGGGGACGGAGGCCTCGGAGACGGGGTCGAAGAAGGCCGAGAGCGCGGCGAGCATGCCGAGCGCGGGTACGACACGCAGCAGGTCCACGGCGATCATCAGGCGGCGGCGGTCCACGTGATCGGCGAGCACGCCGGCCACGGGGGACAAGAGGCTCATGGGCAGCACTCTGGCGGCGAAGACGGCCGCCGAGGCGCCGAGACGGCCCGTGGCCTCGGTGACGAAGCCGCTGATGGCCACGAAGGCGAACCAGTCGCCCGCCATGGACACGAGCGTGGCGAGGAAGAGGCGGCGGTAGTCCGCGTTGCGGCCGAGCAGCGCGAGCACCCCGCGCACGGAGACGGAGGAGGCCATGGGGAGGGCGCGCACCTTATCTCCGCCCGTCCTCGCGTGGGACCGTGTTCGGGGCCCCCTCGGTGTGAAATTACGACGCGAGCACATCGCGCGAGAACTCGCGCGCACGGCGCATAGCGCGGCTTGCGCTCAACTCTTGAAAGTGGAACCTCGCCATGGGCCGGGCACGGGTCGCGCGCGAGGTACCAGTCCGTCCCCCTGGAATCCTTCATCAGGAGCCCCCATGCGTCATCTTGCATTGCTCGCGGTCTTCATGACCGCATGTGGAAACGAGCCTGTCGCCAGCCCCCAGGTGGTCGAAGCCGATCCACGCTTCCTCGACCAGTTGTTGTCGGACCCGCCCGAGTATGTGTCGCTCGTGGCGCCCGCCGCTTCGGCGTGCGGAAAGTCCGACACGCGCATCAACATGGCCGGATGGACGCCTCAGAGCTATGCCGCCATCGATGGCTTCGGGGAGGGAAAATGGACGCTCCACAGCGGTGGCTATGGCGTGAAGCAGACCGTCAACGGTCAGCCGACGATGTTCGTGAGTGATTTCACGACCGGTGGTCTGACCATCATCGGTCGCATGAAGCAGTCGGTGGACACGGATGATGACTTCTTCGGGTTCATGATTGGGTACAAGCGAGGCGACCATCGAAACAAGAGCGCCGACTATCTGCTCGTGGATTGGAAGCAGGAGGATCAATATTTCGGCGCCCCCTCCAACATGCCGGAAAGCCACGCCTCCAAGGGGATCGCGCTCTCCCGGGTCAGGGGTGTCCCCACGGCGGAGGAGTTCTGGGGGCACGTGGATTTCGATCACCCCTCCTCGCCCAAGGGGCAAGGCGTGGTCGAACTGGCGCGGGGCCGCACCCGGGGAAGCAAGGGATGGAAGCGCGATGTCGACTACACCTTCCGGTTCGATATCGACAGGGCGGGCGTGCGCGTCTTCGTGACCGAGCCGGGCGGCAAGGAGACCCTGGAGCTGGCCCACAAGGGGGACTACTCGGACCTGCTCACCGGCAACTTCACCTTCTACAACTTCTCCCAGGCCAACGTGGACTACACCTCGTTCATCCGCCGCCCGGTCTGCATCCCCTCGGTGGAGAGCATCCACGAGTCCACGCGCAAGAACCTCGCGAAGTCCATCCTGCTCAAGGGCCATGACCCGGAGGGAGAGCCCCTCACCTACACCATCATCCGCAATCCCTCCCATGGGACGTTGACTGTCTATGGGAGCACCGTGGTCTACCAGCCCCGCACCCATTTCGCCGGACGGGACTCCTTCGATTACATCGCCACGAACGCGACGTCCCACAGCGCTCCGGCCACCGTCACCATCGATGTCCTCAACACGCCTCCCGTGGCCTACGGACAATCGGTCTCGACGCGCAAGAACCAGCCCCGGATCATCACCCTGTCGGGCTCGGATGCGGACGGTGAACCGATCGCCTTTCAGATCGTCCGCAATCCCTCGCACGGTACGCTCGCGCAGAGCGGCGCCTCGGTGACCTACACGCCCGCTCCGGGCTTCGCGGGAATGGATTCCTTCGCATTCTGGAGTGTGGACTCCACGACCCATGGCGAAGCCGCGACGGTCAACATCGAGGTCATCAACATTCCTCCCGTGGCCTACGACCAATCGGTCGAGGTGCGCAAGAACAAGCCCAAGCGGATCACCCTGGTGGCGACGGACGCGGATGGCGAGGCGCTGCGCTATGAAATCGTCTCGCCGCCTGCGCATGGCGCGTTGACCCAGACGGGCGCCGAGGTCGTCTACACCCCCACGCGGGGCTTCGCGGGGAAGGACGCCTTCACGTTCCGGGCGGTGGACTCCACCACCCACGGCAATACGGCGACGGTCCGCCTCGAGGTCATCAACACCGTTCCCGTCGCGCGGGATCAGGCCGTCGTGATGGTGAAGAAGACCACGCAGGATTTCCGCCTGCTCGCCGAGGACGAGGATGGAGATCCACTCACCTATACGCTCGTCACGAATCCTACTCAGGGCACGTTCGTATTGGCGGGCAATACGCTCACCTACACGCCGGTGACGGCGCCCTCGCCCACCTATGATGCATTCACCTTCAAGGTGAGCGATGGCATGGCCGACAGCAACACGGCGAAGGTGTCCATCCAGATCGCCCATGAGGCGGCCTGCCTCGTCGCACCCGGTTATTGGGGGCCCACCGGCTCGCTGAGAGGGCCGCGCATCGAACATCGCGCCGCGCCGCTCCCTGGAGGAAAGGTGCTCGTGTCCGGAGATTTCAACTGGACCACGGAGGTGTATGACCCCCGCTCGGGTCGCTGGTCCCTGGGCTTGGATGCACTGGCCAGCCATCGCTACCACACCGCTACGACGCTCTCGGACGGCACGTTGCTCGTGGCGGGCGGTGAGGGAAGCGAGGCCGGAAACTTCACGGAGCTCTACGACCCCGCCCTGGAGTTGTGGCTGCCGGCCGATCCCATGCGCGTGGCCCGGGAGTATCACACGGCCACGCTTCTCCAGGACGGCCGCGTGCTCGTCACCGGAGGGCGGGACACGGTGTCTGGCGTTCTCTGGAAGTCGGCGGAGCTGTATGACCCGAGCACGCAACGGTGGCTGCCGGCTGCTTCCATGGGCACGGCGCGCCAGTACCACACGGCCACGCTCCTGCTGGATGGCCGGGTACTGGTCACAGGCGGTGAGACCGGCCCGGGGACGCGGACGGCGCTCGCGGAGATCTATGATCCCTCCACGGACGCCTGGACGGAGGCGAGCGCGATGATAGTGGCCCGGGGCTACCACACCGCCACCTCGCTGAAGGATGGGCGGGTGCTCATCACGGGCGGTGGCGACCGCCACGACAACAGCGATACCGCTGAGTTGTTCGATCCCGCGACGGGCACATGGACGGCCACGGGACGCATGCTCAAGGCGCGCCGCTACCACAGCGCCATCCCGTTCCCCGACGGCAAGGTGTTCGTCGTGGGCGGTTACAGCGATGGGGATGGCATCCTGTACCTCGCGGAGCTGTTCGACCCCGGGACCCGGACGTGGTCGCCCGCGGGTTGCACGAGTGTGAGCCGCTGGGGTGCCACGACCTCGTGGCTGACAGGCCCTGACCGCGTGCTCGTGACGGCGGGGGTCAGTACCGATGGGTTCCAGTCCACAGCGGATCTCTACTACCTGGCCAAACCCTAGAGGTCCGTTGGCGCTCGGTGACCCCGGTGGCGGTGCTCCTCGCCGCCGGGGCTGGCCGATCACCTGGAGCGCGTCATCCGCGGCAAGCGCGAGGCGGTGAAGCCGGTCATCATCGCGCCCCTACCTCGTGGGGGCTTACGCCTTCGCCGCCCTCTACGCCTACGGTGTCCTCGACGGCCTCGTCCTCACCCCACGAGCCCCTTGAGTCCTCCTGGATAGGAGACCCGGTTCGCGGACAGGCCGACGAGGGTGGGCGTCTCCAACGTCCCACCGCTGTTGAGAGCGGGCGTGTACCCTGGCGCACAGCTCGGCGGCATCTGTCTACTCGCCCACGCTGGTGGGCGCGCGCTTCTTCTCGACGATGGGCACGTAGCAGCGTCCTTCGTGCTCGTAGAAGTCCTCGCACGGCGCGATGCGCTCAAGCCGCTCCCAGCACGCGTCGTTGAGCAGGACCTGGGGCAGGGTGCACGGCGGCGCCCGCTGGCCCTTCATCCGCTTGCTGGGCATCTTCTTCGCCACCACCCCGGCGTCGCCCTGGCCGGTGAGGATCCACTCCGGCACCTCCGTGTCCTCCACCTTCATCTTCGCGCGCGGTGCCGGGCCCTCGCTGAGCGTGAGCACGCCCCAGAGGGCAATGCCCACGGCAACCGCCCCCACGGCGCGTGGGGCCCACGTGCGAGGCAGGTGCCACGCCGCGCGCACCACGTGACCTCGAGTGGGTGCAACTCGTGGCACGACACTGAAGACTCGAGCCCACTCCCGCCTTTTCTTTAAGGTCATGTTGGCGAGGTGACTTAGCGCGTCGTGCGCGCCGACGTCTACGGTCCACATCCGCGGACACCGGCATTCAACAGGAGGGAGATGGGCCTCCGTGCGTCTGGCCTGTACTCATGCCCTCAAGACCGAGGCCTCCAATATCCTGGATAATCTGTATTCCTGGATTTAATGTGCGTTTCCTCTCTGGTCCCGAGGAGAAGCGCCCATGCCGTTGTCCACCGCAGTTCTCGCCGCCACAGCCCTTGCCCTCTCGCCGCCCGCCGCGCGCGCGGAGGCGCCGTCCCTCCGCGAGCCTCGTCCAGGGGCGGAGAGCCCTTCGCTTCCGGCCGTCATCCTCGCGCGGGTGTCGTTCCAGTCCCAGGAGGAGCTTGATCAGCTCGCGCAGCGGTTGGACCTCACCGCGGCGGTGGATCGCACGAAGCGCACGGTGGAGGCCGTGCTCTCGCCCGAGCAGTACCTGGCGCTGGTGAAGGAGGGCCGGAGCGTGGAGCTGCTGGAGGAGCCCACCCGCGTCCTGAACGCGCCGCGCCAGCGCCTGGCCGCGCAGGCCACCGGCATCCCCGGGTACGCGTGCTACCGCACCGTGGACGAGACGTATTCGGCCATGGCGCGGCTAACCTCCTCCTACCCGAACCTCGCCTCGTGGAATGACATTGGCGACACCTGGGACAAGGTGACGGCGGGGGGCAAGCCCGGGGATGACATGCGGGTGCTGGTGCTCACCAACAAGTCGCGGCCGGGCCCCAAGCCGCGCTTCTTCCTCATGGGCGGCATCCACGCGCGTGAGTACACGACGGTGGAGCTGGCGGCCCGCTTCGCCGAGCAGCTCGCGACGAAGTACGGCACGGATCCCGAGGCCACCTGGTTGCTGGACTACAACGAGCTGCACCTGGTGGTGCAATCCAACCCCGACGGTCGGCGCATCGCCGAGACGGGTCAGGTCAAGCGCAAGAACAACGACACCCACGAGGGCGTTTGCACCACCACGACCTCGGGGATCGATCTCAACCGCAACAGCAGCTTTGACTGGGGACAAGGCGGCTCGAGCACCAGTGCCTGCAATGACACGTACCGGGGGCGCTCGGCGGCCTCCGAGCCGGAGACCCAGGCCCTGGAGAACTACCTGCTCTCCATCTTCCCGGACCAGCGCGGACCCGCCTCGACGGATCCGGCGCCCGCGGATGCCTCGGGCCTGTTGCTGAGCCTGCACAGCTACGGGGGTTACGTGCTCTATCCGTGGTCGACGACCACGACGCCCCCGCCCAACGCCACACAGCTGCGCACGCTGGGCCGCAAGTTCAATTACTTCAATGGGTATCAGGCGTGCCAGGTGGCCTCATGCCTGTACGCGGCCTCGGGCTCCACGGATGCGTTCGCCTACGGACGGCTGGGCGTGGCGGCATTCACCTTCGAGATGGGGAGCGCCTTCTTCGAGAGCTGCTCCACGTTCGAGAACACCCTCATGCCCAAGAACATGCCGGCCCTCTGGTACGCCTTCAAGGCGGCGCGGCGGCCGTACCAGAACCCCGCGGGCCCCGATGCCTTGAACCTCGCGCTGTCCGCGGGCACCGTGACGAAGGGCACTCCGGTGACGCTCACCGCCCAGGCCAATGACACCCGCTATGGCACCAATGGGGGCACGGAAGCCTCCCAGGCGATCGCGGGCGCGCGCTACTCCATCGACGCGCCTTCCTGGGTGTCCGGCACGCCCACCTACGCCATGAGCGCGGTGGATGGCGGCTTCAACAGCACCGCCGAGGCAGTCCAGGCCACGGTCTTCACCTCCGGACTGACGGCGGGCCGGCACACGCTCTTCGTGGAGGCGCAGGACGCCAGCGGTAACTGGGGCGTACCCACGGCCCTCTTCCTGACCGTGCAGTAGGCCTGGGTCCGGAACACGGCTCAACTGGAGGCGCAGGGCCGCGAGCGTGCTCTCGAGCTGCTCCAGGGTCCGCGCGCCGACCACCGGCACCAGGTCCGTCCGTTTCGCCAACGCCCAGGCAATGGCCAGCTGCGACGGGGTGACCTGTTTCTCCGCGGAGATGGCGGCCAGCGCGTCGACCAGCTTCATGTTCTGCTCGAAGTTGCCCGGGTGGAACCACGGCAGATGCGACCGGTGTCCCCCCTTCTCCGCCGGCTTCGCATTGCCGCTGAACAGGCCGTGCGCGAGCACCCCGTAGGCCGTCACGCCGATGCCGAACTCGCTCAACACCGGGAACACGTTCTGCTCGGGCTTGCGCGTGAACAGGGAGTATTCGATCTGCAAGTCACTGATCGCATGCACCGCGTGGGCACGGCGGATGGTCTCCGGCCCCATCTCGGAGAGACCGATGTGCCGCACATACCCGGCCTTCACCAGGTCCGCGATCGCCCCGATCGTGTCTTCGATCGGTACCGTCGGGTCGAGGCGCGCGGGCCGATAGACGTCGATGTGGTCCACGCCGAGCCGCTTGAGCGAATACGAGATGAAGTTCTTCACCGACGCGGGCCGGCCATCGAGGCCCACGAACATGCCGTCGGGTGAACGGAGCCCGCCGAACTTCACCGACAACTTCACCTTGTCGCGCCGGCCCTCGAGCGCCTTGCCGATCAGCATCTCGTCCCCCCGGCGCCGTAGAAATCAGCGGTGTCGATGAGATCCACCCCGCGACCAATGGCTTCGTGGATGAGCCGCAGCCCATCACCGTGGGCCAGCGCCTCCGAGCCGAGCGCGCTGGGGAAAACCGAGGGGCCGTTGCGGCCGAGCGTCCTGGATTGGATCGTCATCAGTGCCTCCACTAGTTACTTTTTACAAAATAGGTAAGTTGTAACAAATCACCCGTCAAGGGAATCATCGCGCCATGCCCCGCACCGGACTCTCCGCCGCTGAAATCAGGACCAAGGCCATCGACGTCGCGCTCGAACACATCCGCGCACACGGATTCGAGAAGGTTCGGCTCACCGACGTGGCCCGGGAGCTCGGCATCAGCCACGTCGCGCTCTACGCGCACTTCGCGAACAAGGAAGCGCTGCTCGACGCGGTGCTCGAACGGTGGCTCGAGGAGACAAGCGCCTCCCTCGAGAAGGTCTGCGCGTCGGATCGCAAACCGGAGCAGAAGCTCGAGCAGTGGTTCGTGAACCAGTACGCGATGAAACGCGATCGTGCGCTCCATGATCGCTCCACCTATTCGGCGTTCGAGACGGCCACCGCGGCGAAGAAGCCGTTCGTGAAGGCCTATCTCGCGCGGCGGAGCGCACAGCTCGTCGGTCTGCTCGACGAAGCCGGCTTCGATTCACCGCAACGCCACGCCGAGGTGCTGCTCGACGGCATGGCCGGCTTCTTTCATCCCCGCTTGATCCTCGAGAGCGCCGAGCAGAATCGCGAGCCGGAGCTCAAGCGGGTCCTGCGGACGCTCCTGCGCGGGCTCGAACGCTGATACATCGAGAGGCCATCGCCGCCCTCCTCGTGGAACACCGACGACGGCAGCTCATCCGGCGGCCCCTGGCGACCTTGGCCGAAAACGAAAGCCCCGCGATGTCCTAGGAGGACATCCGAGGCCTTGCTGCATCCCTAGCTGTGGAGGCGGCGGGAATCGAACCCGCAGGCAAGGTGATAGGAAACCCCAGGCAGGACGCGCTGTTACCCGCTATCGCCTTGATTCTCCTCGGGTTCGTCATCCCGCCCCGTCCCACGCCGTTCTCTCGTGTTCCGCCTCCAACCACGCTGGAGGGGTAGAGTCGACGGGAGGCGCGGTGCTGCTCGGGCTCGTCGGCGCCTGCTGCGAAGGTCCGCTCTCGCTCACCTTCTCGCCGAGTCTCACCCACGGTCCGTTTCCTCCACGCCGCTCATCGAACCGGACGTGCGGATTTCCCGCATCCGGCTCTCGGACAGGTTTCACGCGACGCTTCTCAGCGCAGGAGCGCACGTACCTCCAGCACTCCGAGGCTCCGGTGCACCTCGTTGTACTTGAAGCGAGACGTTGCTCGCGCCACCTTGTGCTTCCTGCTTAGGAAGTTCCTCACCCGTTCGGTCACGTGCCAGTCCAGCACGTTGAACGCGTGCATCGGCGAGTCGTAGGCGAAGTACGTCGCCCACCCTCGCAGGAACCGGTTGAGCTCGCCCGCTATCTCCTCCCAGCGCTCCGTCCTGCCGCGCCGAAGGATTCGGCTCACTTCACCTCGGGCATGCTCCATCGCCTTCTTCGACGGTCGGGCTCCCAGGTACTTCTGGCCGGTCTTCTTGTAGACCAGTGGCCCCAGTTCGTACCCGAGAAAGCGGAAATGCTCCTTCCGCGCATCGCGAATGCTCGTCTTCGTCTCGTTGAGCGTCAGCTTCATCCCCTTGAGCCATCGCTTCACCTGCGCCAACACCTCCGCGGCACCCCGACGGGCTACCACCACGAAGTCATCGGCGTAGTTGACAAGCACCGCTCCGCTCCTCTTCATCAGCTCGCTCTTGGCGAACACCCTCAGCAACCGGTTGATGTAGATGTTCGCCAGCAGCGGTGAGATGACACCTCCCTGCGGCGTTCCCTGCTTTGAGCGCTTGCCTCCGCTGTACTTCGGGCGTCCTTGCTCGTCCCTCTCTTCCACAGGCACCTTCAGCCACATCTTCACCAGATGCAGCACCGCCTTGTCCGCGATTCTCCTCGCGACGCTCTTCATCAGCTCCGCATGGGGAATCGTGTCGAAGTACTTCGAGAGATCCGCATCCACCACTTGGGTCCGCCCTCGCTTCAGCTCCTGATGGACCTCTTTGACCGCCTGCACTCCGCTGCGTCCGGGTCGATACCCGTATGCAGCCTCGCTCAAGTCGGCCTCGAATATGGGCTCCAGGATGAGTTTCGCCGCCGTCTGGACCACTCTATCCTTGAGCGTGGGAATACCCAGTGGCCGCTCGCCTCCTCCTGGCTTGGGTATCAGCACCCTGCGCACGGGCTGGGGCCGATACGTCTTCCCTTGCAGCTCGCGCTGCAACTCCTCGAGCCAGCGTTCCTCGCCGTACGCCTCGAGCTCCTCGAAGGTCTGTCCGTCCACTCCTGCGGCGCCCTTCTTCTGCTTCGACTGCCTGAGCGCCTCCGTCAGGACGTCCCACCGATGAAGCTTGTCGTACAGCGCGTAGAACCGGAACGTCGGCTCCGCCTTGGCCTTCGCGTACAGCTTCGCTCGGAGCTCTTCGAGCTTTGTAGGGGTTGTCAGGCTCACGCCAATCTCCCGCTGCGTCTGCTCCTTACGAAGCACCCTGAACCAGGGCCCCTTCCCTCCACGGTCGTTACCCGCTTCATCGGTAGTATGGGCCCCTCCGACTCCTGGCCTTCGCCACGCCCTTACGGCCACCCCTTTCAAGGTCGAATAGTGGCTCGCCACCTTTATGGTTTAGACAGGGCGGATGAGGGCGCATCAGTGAAGCTGGGCAGACCATCAGACATAGCCATGCCATGAAGCGCCCGGCGCTGCGGTGCTACTGGTCTCTTGCCTGCCTTGGTTGGCCTCCGTCTGCTGTTCAGGAGATTTTCTCGCCCTTGAGCACACGTGCTGTTGCCACATGCTTGCGCGCCACCTCTCCCGGTACATAGCCTTTCTTCACCTTCTTCTTGGCGGCGCGGGGATGTTTGCGCAATGTGGAAGGCTTCACCTTCTTCGCTAGCTCCAGCAGGAGCTCACTCAACTGCTCCGCGCTCCGTACTTCCTGTCCGCTCCAGTCCTCCGGCTCCACCACCATCATCATTCCTCCGTAAGCGAACTTCACTTCGGCGGCAATGTAAAAGGTGGACACCTGCATATTGGCAGCCTCCAGGTCATGGCTGGCTTCCACCGCGGTTTTCACCACCGACAACACATTGTAGGCCAGTACCGCCACCCCAAAGGCCAGCAGCGCCGCTCGTGGTCTCCCCAAACTCCGCACCTCGCTCTCGAGCACGGCCTCCAACTCTCCAAACATCCCTTCAATCGTCCAGCGCTTCCTGTACAGCTGCGCTACCTCCACGGCGCTCAGTTTCTCCTCGGGCACGTTCGTGAGCAGCCGAATGGCTGTTTCCCCGTCTTCTGTTGGCTCCTCCAACTCCACTTCAATCCGTCTCAACTCCAACGGCTCTTCCCCCTCCACTCGCACTGCCTGCTCGTACACACGTCCCGTTGGCCCTCGGCCTACTTCCCTCCGCTCCCCCAGCGCAGTCGGATTGGGCGACACGCCGTGCTCTCGAATGATGAAGGCCGCTCTCTTTTCATGCACCGCGCGCAGAATCCGGCTCGTGGAGAAGTTCCTGTCCGCCAGCCACAATTCTCCCTCCCGCACTCGCTCCAACACCGGCCCCATCAACGCCCGCTCTTGTGCATGCGCGTCTTCAGCCGGCAGCACATCCACCACCAGGCTCAACTCCGGCGCATACACCACCAACGACTGTCCGGGCAGCGCAGCTCCTCGGAATTCTCTCAACGGTTTGAGCCGCTTCTCACTGGCGGGGAGGTGATTGCCATCCAAGACTCGCACCTGGTAACCCGCCGCCCACGGCCCCTGCTTCTTCATGGGCCGCACCACGGGCAACAACCTCTCCGCGCTCCCTTGCACCAGGGCTCGCACCACCTGGGGCTCGGTGTGATTGACTTTGTCGTAGAGCGCCGCCAGCGAGACGGTCAAGTCCGGGTCGGACTGCGCCGCGGCGTGCAGCGACGGTCGCAGTCCCAGCGCCACCACTCCCATCAAATCCACTACCGAGGAGAAGAGCAACTCGCGCGTGTACTGCTGCTCTCGGTTCGCTTCGAATACCTCATCAATCCATTGCGAACTCAGGGCATGCTCAAGCGTGCGGCGCACCATCACCGTGACGGGACTGCGCTGCGTGAAACGCTCCATGATTGCCTTCAAGGCCACGTTTGTTCCTCCGCGATGGGGCGCGAGGAATTTGCCTCGACCGTCCGGCTCCCCGGACCCACTTCCGCCCAGGTGGGCTTTCACCCTCCCACCTGACCGCTAGGGTAGCACCCTCCACATGACCTTGAAAGTGGTGGCCCTTACGGCGTGTTCGGGTCGCTACCCCCCTCGGACCAGGTCTCCCGTGTTGCGCACTTCACCGTGTGCTCACATGCCGCGCCCCACTACCCCGGTGGTCCACCCGGCGATGTTGCTGTCGACCTTCTCGCCGGGCGCCTGGCCTTCCCTGTATGTGCGTCAGGTCGGCTCCCACGATTGCCCTTTCGGGGCCTGCTCGGGCTTCACTCACGTTGCGGCCTGCAAGCTCGCTCGACCTCCTTTCGAGGCCTTCTGTCTCTGGGCTTCGAGTCTGTCAGTCGCCCGACGTCCCCGCCAGATAGCTACCGAGGGGGTCGACTTCCTCCTCGGGCGGGACTTCCACCCGCTGGTCAAGTGCACCTTCACGGCGCACGCACACTGGGGGCACATGCGGCCCCACAGGGTCAACCCGCTCACGGACGCGAGCGGCCCGAGTTCCCCAGTCTCGCAGGGCTCATGAGAAGCCCGTGGGAGGCTGACGGTAGCGTGTGCCCTGGCGAGGTGGAGCTGGAGGGGCAGGTGGAGGAGCGGGGGTGGGCGTACCGGCGGAGGCAGCCGGAGGGGACGGTGCTGTACGAGGCGGTGGGGGACAACCTCGCCACGCTGCTGGCGGACGTGTTCGCCTGCGTGAGGTGTGGAGGCAGGCTCAAGGGTCTTGGCGTACGTGAAGGGGCCCCCGGGGGGCGGGCGATTCTGGAGCACCGGGGCTTGCCCACGGCCTGTGCGAGGTTGGCCCCGGCACGAGGGCCACCCCAGGCCGCGGGGTGCTGAGGCTCAAGACAGCCAACAGGCCCAGGCCCCTGCCACGCACCTGATGGGAGCGCGGCCTGGGCAGGCGTGTGCCCCAAGGGGGCTCAAGCGACCTGTCCACCGGCCGGGAGCATCGCTCGGGCGGCCCCGTCAGCGGCCCTCCTCAGCCCCTCTGTACCCTCCCTCCCCCTCAACAGGGCCTCTATCCCGCCTATATGTCCCGGGAGGACCGCGCGGCGATAAAGCGGTTCTTCGGCCGGGAGGTGGACGACATCGTGGGCACCGTGGACGAGTCGGCGCGCTGCGAGCGCCACGAGACGGCGCTGTCCTGGCAGGAGCGCCTGCGCCGCGCGGGCTTCGTGCCGCTGGAGGCCCTGGAGCGAGCGAGGCCCCAGGCGGTCCACCCCGCGGTGTCGCTGCGGCGCGAGCGCGGCTGCGTGGGCATCACCTACCGGGAGGGAAACACTGGTGGCGGTGCTGGGCGCCCGGCCGGCGGAGACGGATGGATGAAGCACGAGCCGCCAGGACCTGGACGCGGTATGGCCTGGCCGGGAAGGAACGTTCATGACAAGCGAGGCAACGGACATGCTGGCGGCCGAGGTGCTGCGGCGCTGCCGTGAGACCGGCGTGCGGCTGGCTCTGGTGGAGGCGTGCACGGGCGGGCTCGTCTGCGCGCGGCTGACGGAGGTGCCGGGCGCGTCCGCGGTGGTGGAGCGCAGCTTCATTCCCTACTCCAACGAGTCCAAGGTGGAGCAGCTCGGCGTGCCGCTGGAGCTGCTCGTGACACACGGCTCGGTGAGCGCGGAGGCGCTGGCCCGCGCCGCGCTGGAGCGCTCACGCGCGGACTGGGCGATGGCGGAGACGGGCATCGCCGGCCCGGGAGGCGGCACGCCACAAAAGCCGGTGGGGCTGGCCTTCCTCGCGGTGCTGCGCCGGGGCGGACGCGCCACGTCTTCACCGGAGACCGGAGCGCCGTGCGCCGCGCAATCACAGACCGCGCGCTCGCGCTGCTGCTGGAACGTCTGGGAACCGAATCATGAACTGAACGCTCTCACTGCCCTCCCGGACGCCTATCGGTGCGTGGTGCGCTTCTCTACTCTCGCAACCATGTCAGAGCGGCTCAACCCGTAACTCCTTTCACGAAAGAGCCCGGTGTTCCAGATAGAGGTCGACGGCCAGCATGCCATCGTGGACTTCATCCTCGACGGCTACATCCGCGTGGAGGAGATGCAGCGCTTCGTGGCGGAGCTGAGGGGGGCCACGGACTCCCTGATGGGCCGGGACATCAAAATCAAGGCGGACGTGCGCACCTTCCGGCCCGCGTCGCCGGAGGCTGCGGACATGATTCGCCGCGTGCAGGAGTACGGGCTGCGCTCGGGCGTGGTGCGGGTGGCGGAGCTGGTGGAGAGCCAGGTAGTGGCGCTGCAACTCAACCACATCGCGCGGGAGAGCCACGCGGACCGGATTCTGCGGCGCTTCTGGCAGGAGTCCTCCGCGCGTCAGTGGCTCATCCACGGCGACGAGGACATGGGCTTTCACCCGGGGATGTGAGGCCGGGCCCGACGCGTCATTCCGCATTCCCCTTCGCCCGGGTGATGAGGGCCGACGCCACCTCGCCCGTGTCCGAGCTGGACCAGACGAGGATGTCGTCCCCTTGCGCATAGCCCCGGACCAGTGAGCGCACGGCGGCGGCGATGGAGATGGCTCCGCTCGCCGCTCCGGTGTCCCCCAGCGACACCGCGGGAGTGTGGATGCTCGTGGGAAGCTCATGGGCCTCGGACAGGCGAACCAGCGCGGTCCCCCATTCGTAGGCCCGTGCGTCCTCGCCATTCAGGTCGGCGTAGACCTCGGCGACGCGCCGCCGGTCCTTCAGCGTCCGGGCCACCACCGTGGCCAGCCCCACGCCGGAGCCTCGCTGCTGGCGAGCGCGGCTCCGCTCCTCCTGGCCAGGCTGGACGCCGTCGATGAACGCCTCCACCCGTGCCTGGCGACGGCGGGCCGTGGGTTTATGCTCCACGAGCACCGCCGCGCTCGCCTGTCCTGGCATCAGCCCCACCACGTGTTCCGCGACCTTGAGCCGGCCGTGGTCGGCGAGCCAGGCCAGCTCGTCCTCGCCCACGAGGCTGTCCACGCCGACGATGAGGGCTCGCGAGCCGCGCCCCGCCTCGATTTGCTCGCCCGCGGCGTGGATGGCCGTGAGGACCGAGGCGTGTCCCAGCATGAGCAGGCGTGTCCGCGCCGGAGCAATGGGCAGCCCGACCTCGTCCAGGATGGAGGGAATGAGGTGCTCGGAGAAGAGCTCCTCGATGACGGAGCCCAGCTCGTTGTTCCGAGGGGGAGAGATGCAGACGTAGAGCGAGGTGGCGCCCCAGAAGGCGGAGTCGCCGGGGGTCAGGCCGGCGTACCGCACCAGGTCCTGGATCGCCTGTGACGTCAGTCGCGTATAGAGGCCGACTCCCTCGTATCCATCCGCGATGCCCTTCAGCGGATGTCCCGTCACGACCGCCGAGCCCGACTCCTCGTCGGGAGAGAACACCTCGAAGCGAAGGGGGGCTGGACGCGAGAGCCCGGCGCGAAGGGCCGCGCACGCCGTGACGACGTCTTCCCCGAGGGTACTGAGCATTCCCAGACCGGTGATGGCGAGTCTCACGTGGCGTGTCCGTGGAGGAAACGAGGAGAAGAGGGGGGCCGGTTATCGGCTCCCCTTGCGCGAGGAAGCTCTCTTGGAAGGCCGGAGGAGCGCGGCGGGGATGAAGGGGTACTGCTCCGCGGTCTTGATTCCCCGGAGGCGGGCCACCCGCACGAGCGCGGTTCCCTCGAGGAACACATTCGCTTCCGTCCGGTCATGGTAGAGGTCCACCGGGCCAGAGTCGCGCGCGCGCTCGATGCCTTCCCGCCACTCGGCGGTAACTCCCGCCAGCGCATCCTCGAAGTCGCGCTCGTGGTTGCGCAGCAGTGCGTCCAGGGCCTTCAGGCGGGGCGTGTCGAGCTCCGCCAGCAGCCGGGCCAGCCGCTGGGTGTCTTCCGCCGGTGGCGACTCCGGGCCCGCGCCCGGGGTGAGCGCGGGCAGGAGCTTGAGGTACAGGAAGTCCTCCTCGTTCTCCACGTCTGGCATCCAGGCCGCGGGCAGGGCCTCGTCGAGCTCCCGGGTGAGCTTCACGTCACCGGCGCAGAGCGCATCCAGCAGGAACGCTCCCCGGCCGCGGGCCAGGTAGTACCGGGTCTTGTCGTCCGCCTCGGAGTGGGGCTCGTGCGCCCGCAGGAACATCAGGAACAGCTCCGCGCTGTCGGAGAACTGCTCCCGACACTCCGCCGCATCGTGGCTTGCCAGCAGGACACCGCAGCCGAGGTAGCGGTGGAGGCGGCAGGTCTCGAGCGTGAGGTCGGGCACGGGCCCCTCCTCGGACAGACGCCCCAGGTTGTCCACCAGCCGGGACTGCATGCTCTGCAGCAGGAACTCGAGCTTCTTCAGACCCATGGGGCTGTCCTACTCCAGCAACTCACCGAGCGCGATGCCGCGCAGCCCTTCCATGCCCGCCGCCTGGAGCTTCTCCAGCAGGTCGGTACGCATGAGCATGGTGCTGGTGTTCTCCGCGAGGCGGAACAGCTTCACGTCCTCGGGGACCTTTTCCGGGTGGATGTGAAGTCGCAGGATTCCAGCCAGGCGTCCGGGGATGTTCCTGGCGGATGGGGTGTACTCGGACTTCTCGGAGTCGAAGCAGGGCACCTTCACCAGCGGATTGACGAAGCCGTACTTCTCGGGTCGGACGCGCCCCTTCCGGTCCTTGAGGATGAAGGGCAGGTACTCGGCGTGCTCCTCCTTCACCCCCTCCGCTCGCATGAGGTCCCAGGCCCGCTGGGACGGCAGGATGAGTCGGGCGGTCGTGTAGATGAAGTCCGTGAAGCGGCTGCCGGACTTGGTCGACAGGGTGATTTCCGTCGTCGGAGGGAATTGGGAGGCCAGTGGCACGCCCCGCATGGACAGGGCCGGAAGGGTCAGCACGTCGTTGACAGGCTCGGTCGCGGCGATCTCCGGCCCCGGAAAGAAGGGGACCACGACGTAGGAGAAGCGTGTCTGGGTCATGAAGTGTTCGTCCGTGAGGGGATGAGGCGTGGCTCAGGAGAGGAGGACTTTGTTCGTTATGATCTGGTTGTACAGTTTTAGCGACAGGGCGTTCAAGCCCTTGCGAAGTTCATCACCCGCTATCTTTTCTACCTCGTGAGGCTCTCCCGCCTCGCTCAAGTCCGCTTCCACCTGGTTGGCCAACTGACGGAGGTGGGCCTCAACCATGTCGGAATAGAGCGCGTGCCCCGTGGCGCCCCACGGACAGTGAGCGGGCAGGTTGATGATCTTCGCGATGACGGGGTTCTCGGCCAGCAGGACGATGTTCCCCCCGTTGTGCATGTTCCACTTCGACTCCCAGACGACGGAGACCCGGCGCTCGATGGGTGTATTCTGCGGCCGATCCAGGAGCTCGTACTTGAGCGCTCCCTTCGGGATGATGTGGTGGTACTCGTGTTCATACGGGTACCACGAGCCCAGTCGCTGCTCATGCCACTCCGGGGCGAAGTTCACGGGCTGCTTGACGCCATTTTTCCTGGCCTGCACGTAGCCCTGGCCGCCGAGGTACTCCTTCGTGACGAGCGACTCATCGAGGACGTGCGCCACGTGCCAGGCTTCCTTGTTGAGGGAGAGCCGGTGCAGGGGCTGGCCATAGCCCAGGATGTGCTTCTGGAGGAACTCACGGGCCTTGGTTGTGAGCTGCATCAACCGGCCATTGGCGACGAAGGACCTGAAATTGTCACGCTTCGCGAGCTTCTCTCCGCTGGCGCGGAGCTCCTGATACCGGGACACCTCCTCACGGGCCTTGTTGACCTCCTGCCGGTACTCAGCCGCCGCGCTCTCGCGAAGCTCCTTCCTGCTGGCATTGACCTCGTCGACCCTGGCCTGGGACGGGACGTACTTCCCGGAGCGGCCGCCCTTCGACTCCTCGAAGCCGTTGTTCTGGTAGTGGCAGGGGTGCGTCGACCAGCCCTTCTTCCCCCCATAGTCTTTATGGCTCCAGATGCAGCTGGTCGTCTTGGGGTCCTTCTTGTGCTCCTCCCCTCGCGCCTTCAGTGACTTGTAGTGCTTCTTGGCCATGGAGCGCTCCTGCGGATGACCTGAAAGTGTACGTCAGCCGCGAAGCCCCTCGGCGAAGGGGCGGCTGAACGAAGTGGCGGGTGCGGCGCGGGCGGCCTTCCACCCGGCGACCTGATGTTGCACGAACGCGCGGGTCGGAACCTGGAGCGCGCCCCGGCTGCGCAGCGCCAGCTCCAGGGCCAGCGCATGGCGGCGCCTCATGGGCGCGCTGACGAGCGCCTCCAGCAGCACCTGCGGCGTGAAGGGCTGACCGGCGAGGTAGCGCTGCTTCGGGTCCAGCCGGGCTCGGGCTTCCTTCCACCACGCCGCGACATGCTCCGCGTGAGGCAGAGGCAGGGCGTCCTCGGGCCGGAGCGTGAGGTCCGCGTCGAGGTCGTCCTCCTCCCGCTCCTCCTTCTCGGTGGCATGAACCCCTTCGATGCGCAGCCCGGTGATGGCGCTGAAGGCCTCGCCGGCGAGCGCGGCGATGGGCTCTTTCCGCATCAGCGCCACGCAGGCGTCGGCGGCGGCCACGCGCCCGGAGAAGCCGAGCGCCCACAGCGCGTCCGCGCGGAACTCCTCGTCGTCGAGCCGCGCCAGCAGCCGCTTCACGTCCTGCTCGTCGCCTCCCAGTCCCAGCAGCAGCAGCGGAAGCCGGGCCTCGGACGCGCGTGAGTCGACGAGGGCCCTGCAGGCCGCCCAGGCGCCGGCGTGGCCGCCCATCAAGCCCGCCAGGAGGGCGGCATCGCGCAGGACGGGAGCCCGCGAGTCCAGGGCCCGCTGGACCCTGGCGGGCTCCAACGGCAGCCGGGCCCGGCTGGCGGCGCGCAGCGCGGCGGCGGCCACCTCCGGCTCGGGGTGCGACAGCAACGGCGTGCACAGCGCGGGCGTGGCCAGCCCGTGCGTCCCCAGCGTGTCGAGCACGAGCACCCACAGCGCGGGGAGCGCGTCCTCCTTCTCGAGGAGCGAGGGGAGCGCCGTGGGAATGGCGGCGGAGGGCGCCAGCTCGAGCGCGCGCCGGAGACCGGCCAGCGCGGAGGGCTCGGCCGCGGGCAGCGCGGCGAGGACCGCGGCGGGCCCGGGGGCATCCTCGCCGCGCAGCAGCGCCAGCGCGGCGGTGACGATGCGCTCCAGTTCCTCCGAGGCCAGCGCGGGCTCCAGGAGCCGCCGGGCCACGGGCGTTCCGCCCAGGATGAGGCCGTCCAGGTGCGCGGCGAACCGCTCCTCCAGCTCCGCGACCTCCCCCAGGATGAAGTCGGGCGCGTCGAGCGCCGCCTCCCATTGGCTCCAGCGAAAGGCCGCCTCGTCGAGGTGCGTCTCGTAGATGTCCCAGCGCAAGGGGTGCCCCATGTGCCCGCTCATCGTGTCAGTTGATTTCCACCAAGCCACCCTTGATGCGGTGGGTGCCGGTGGCCTTCGACTCGAGGTACGTGCCCTTCACGAGGACCTTGCCATTGCGGCGCAGGGTGATGCTGGCCTCGCCGCACTTGAGGACGATTTCGTCCTGGCCCTCGATGACCACGCGCTTCCCATCCACGCGGGCTTCCATGGACGGCCGGGGCTGGGCGGGAGGGCTCTCCAGCAGCGCGTCCAGGAGGGGCGTGGTGGTGGGCTCCTGGATGAGCCCCATGATGAAGGGCAGCCGGGGGTCTCCGTTCTCGAAGAGGAGGACCACCTTCTGCCGCTGGGCCACCGCGGACTGGAGCGTCCTGGCGTCCACCGCCACCGCGAGCCGGGCGGGGAGGGGACCGGCGGTGTTGCCCGGGTAGTCCACGAGCAGCGTGTTGGTGGCGTCGAGCCCCACGAGGTGGCCGGCGCGGCTGCCCAGGATGGGCTCCTGCTCCGGTAAGGGGGAGGAAACGAGCTGCCTGTCGGGGGACGATCTCATGGTCGGGGGCTTGGGGGTGACACCACTTGCTAGAAGTGCTCCTTGCAGGTGTGGCAGATGGGCTTCTCGTCACTGCCGCCCGAGGCCATGACGGGGCCCTGCATGACGGGGAAGGGTGGCGTGTTCTTGTCGTTGTGGAGCATCAGGTCGAAGGCGCGCGCCACGTTCTTCCCCTCGAACTTCACGTCGAAGGAGTAGTTGACGAACTCGGCCTTGCCCTTGGTCTTGCTGGAGGCCACGCCGCCGCCCGCGGTGCCCGCCTCGTCGCCGGTGCTCGTCTTGAAGTTGGAGTCCTTCACGCACACCGGGTTGCCGGCCACGGACACCTTCTTGGTGCCTTTGTCCGTGTCCGAGGACTGGGCGATGTTGGGGTACGGAATGGGCACGGGCCCGGCGGGGCTTGGCGTCTTGCACACGTCCGGGAATGCCGTGGTGACACCGCCGCTGTCCTTGGTGACCACGGACATCTTGTTCACACCGGTGTTGACGGGCATGGCGTGCACCTCCAGGAAGGGGACAGTTTACCCCATCGGGGCAACACGACGCGAGCCGGCCCGAGGAGGGCTGCCAGCCCGGGATTCCCTGTTGTTCAGGCCGGGCTTGGCCGGGGGTCCCATCCACTCATCCACCATGCAAGCAGGCCCACGCGTCAGCCCGCCATTCTATGTCTTCCTGGGGGCCACACCTTCCGCGGTGACGCGCAGGCCGCGCACGTCGTGGAGCCCCTCTCCGAGCACCACGTGCCCCCGCCACAGCAGGAGCACCTGCTCCGCGTCCGTGTCGAGGATGACGGTGTCCAGGTGCATGGGCGGCGTCGCATCCTCGCCGGTGGTCAGCTCCACAGTGACAACCGGTGCCGGTTGTCCGGGGAGCGAGAAGGACAGCCGCCCCTTCGGTGAGGCTCCAGCGATGATGACCGGCTCCTCGCCCTTCAGGTAGCCGGGCGCGACGAGCCCCGGCGCCGCGGCATTGAAGAAGCGCCGGTCGAAGTCCTTGGGGAGCAGCGGCTTGCGCGTCTTGTTCCACGCCTCGTCATACGTGCCCGCGTACTTCGCGCGCGGCTGCCAGTGCGGCGAGGTGAAGCCAAAGCCCACGGGCGTCACCTTCTGGCCGAACTCGCGCAGGGGCTCCGCCGGGTCCTCCAGGTTGGGCAGCCTCAGTCCCTCCTCGAAGTGGCGCGGGCTGGAGCGGAAGCCCGTGCCCACGGGGTTGCGAGGCTCGAACGTCGGCTTCGCCGCGTCCGTCCTATCCCACCCGCCGAAGGCGCGCTCCCAGGAGAGGGGCAGCGTGTCGAAGGGCAGCGGCTTCGTCGCGGACACTCGGCCCATGCTGCGGAACCACGTCCGCTCGCCCACCACGCGCACGGCCTTCTTCAGGGGGCCCACCTGGAGGGCCACCAGTCCCTCCGTGGCGCCCTTCTGCGGCGCGTACGCGTGGCCGATGAGCACCACGTCCGTGGCGGGCTTGATGAAGGCGGCCTCCGGCTCGTACTTGTCGCTGGACTCCCCGGGCTTGCCCCAGGGCTCGCCGCCCCACGTCACGGGGACCTGCTCGTTCGCCAGCATCAGCCCGGTGGCGCCGAGCGAATAGGTGGCCTTCACGACGAGCAGCAGCAGCGGCCGCCCCTCCTCGTCGGCGAGGCCCATCATGTCGAAGGCGAAGGGAGTCTCGTTCTCGAGGGTCGGGTGGCCCATTGCGTGGACTTCGAGTGTAGCACCCGGTGAAGGGGCCTAAGAACCGGCGGAGGCCCGCTGGCCGCTCCTCAGTGCCTCGAAGGCCTCCAGGAGCTTGAGGCCCTTGGGCCGGTCCACCATGCAGACATAAGCAATCTTGCCGTAGAGCCAGGCCCCGAAGTCCGGCCGGTTCTCCCGGTTCTGCGCCGCCAGCCCCGTCAGCTTCGCCTAGTGGAGGATGGCGCGCAGCCGGCGGACCTCCTCGCGGGGGACGGAGAGCTTCTCGTTCACCACGATGCCGGTGACGCTCTGCCGCCCGCCCACGCGCTGGACGCGGCCCTTGTGACTTCCTCACCTTCGAGGAGGCCGAGCGGCTTGTCGCCGACGCCGAGCCGGAGTGGCGGCCGGTGCTGCTGGTGGCCCTCAAGACGGGGCTGCGGCAGGGAGAGCTGATCGGGCTCCAGTGGAGCGACGTGGACTTGCAGCGCGGCAAGCTGCACGTACGGCGCACCATCTGGCGCGGGGTGACGGGCTCGCCCAAGGGTGGGCGCGAGCGGACGGTGGACCTACCGGCCTCGGTGGTGGACGCACTCAAGGGACACCGGCATCTGCGCGGCCCCTACGTGTTCTGCCAGCCGGACGGCCAGCCGCTGCCGGATGGCCTGATGAAGCTGCCGCTCCAGCGTGCGCTGCGGGCGGCGGACATCAGCCGCGAGCAGGGGCGCATCGGCTGGCACGACCTGCGGCACACCTACGGCAGCCACCTCGCCATGAGGGGCGTCCCGCTCAAGGTCATCCAGGAGCTGATGGATCTCGCGACCATCGAGATGACCATGCGGTACGCCCACCTCGCGCCGGAGGCCCGGGAAAGCGCGGTGCAGCAGCTCGACCGGCCCGTGCCCCAGCTCCACGCCGCACCGGGCAGAGACGCCGGAGGGGCACACTGAGGACACATGAGGCAACGAAGCCAAAGAAAAAGCCCAGCAACCCGGTGAGATTGCTGGGCTTCTGAATGTGGAGGCGGCGGAAATCGAACCCGTGCCGGGCGATGCGAAACCTCTAGCCGGTTGCGCGCGCCGAGGGCTCAGCATTTCTCGGCCCGGTCCCGGGAGCGCACCAGGGCCTCGCGCACCTGGGTTGGGTGGCGGAACTGAACCCGCGCGAAGGGACGACACAGCAGCCCGACCTCCTCCACTCGGCGGCGTCCGCTCGTAACAGCTCGCCGGAGCCCGTCGTGACGAGAGAGGCGGGAGCGTGAGACGTCCAGGGAAGAAACCTGGAGGTGCACGTGGAGAAGGAGTTGGAGCAGTTCCGGCAAGAGGTGCAGAGACTGAGAGCGGGACGAGCCAAGGGCTCGGGCCCCTTCCCCGAGCCGATGAGAGCGTTCGCGGTGCGCTACCTGGCGCAGGCGTTGGAGAAGGGAGAGACGCTCAAGTCGGTGGTGGAGAGGCTGGGGGTGTCGGAGCCGACGCTGCAGGCGTGGAGGCGGGGGCAGACGCCTGGGAGCAAGGCGAGAGGGAGTGAGCCGAGGCGCGCGGGGCTGGTGCCAGTGGTGGTGCACGAGGCGAAGGTGCCCGCGCGGCCGCGAGAGGGCACGACCTTGGCGGTGGTGTCGCCCCAAGGCTGGAGGGTGGAAGGGCTGGGGGTGGAGGAGGCGGTGGAGGTGCTGCGGAGGGTGGCGTGCTGACACTCACGCGGGCGGTGCGGGTGTACGCCAGTGCGGTGCCGGTGGACATGCGCAAGGGGTTTGATGGATTGAGCGCGCTGGTGGAGCAGCAGCTGGGAGGACAGCTGCTCAAGGGCGACGTCTTCCTCTTCGTGGGGCGGTGTCGCCAGCGGGCCAAGGTGCTCTACTTCGACGGCACGGGGCTGGTGCTGCTCACCAAGCGTCTCTTCAAGGGACGCTTCGCGCGGCCGTGGGCCCAGGCCGGAGCGGTGAGCGTGGAGCTGACGGTGGCCGAGCTGTCCTTGTTTCTGGAGGGGTGCGAGCTGGCGGGCAGGTGGAAGCTGTCGCCGCCAGCCTTCGAGGAGAAAGAACTTGCGGTGGAGGCGGCCGTGTAGCACTACCGCGAAGGTATGGTTCCCCTCGGGCAGGTGAAGGACCTGGAGACGGCGAAGCAGATGGCGGCGCTGCTCGAGGCGGAGAACGCGCGGCTGCACCAGCGGCTGGAGGCGCTGGTGCAAGAGAATGCGCGGCTCAAGGGGGAGGACGCCCAGGCGCGGCTGCAACTGGAGCTCACCCAGCTCCAGGAGCAACTGGCGCGCATGCAGCAGCGCCTCTTCGGAGCCTCCAGCGAGAAGCGCCCGAGCGCGCAGCAGGAGGAGCCCGCCGCGCGCGAGTGCCAGCAGCGGGGACATGGGCCGCGAGCCCAGCCGGAGCTGCCCGTGCAAGAGGTGCTGCTGCCGTTGGACGAGGCGGACAAGGTATGCGGCCTGTGCGGCGGAGCCCTCGCGGAGTGGCGGGGGCAGACGGAGGACAGCGAGGAGGTGAGCGTGGTGGAGCGCCACTTCGTCCTCAAGCGCTACCGCCGACAGAAGTACCGCTGCCCGGAGGGGTGCGCACCCGTCACCGCACCCACCGCGCCGCGCCTCATTCCGGGCGGCCGCTACGCGGTGGATTTCGCCGTGCACGTGGCGCTGCAGAAGTATGCCTTCCACCTGCCGCTGGCGCGCCAGGAGCGCATGTACCGGCGCGAGGGCCTGGTAGTGGATACCCAGACACTCTGGGACCAGTTGTCCGCCCTGGCCCGCCACCTCCAGCCCAGCTACGAGGCACTGCTCGCCGTCGTCTTCGCTTCCCCCCTCATCCACGCGGATGAGACGCACTGGCACCTGCTGGACAAGGGCCCGGGGAAGAAGTGGTACGCATGGACGGTGGCCAGTCCCCGTGCGGTGCACCACCGCATTCTCCCCAGCCGCTCCGGGGCCACGGCCCGGCAGGTGCTGGGCAACTACCAGGGCGTCGCCATGGTGGACGGCTACGCCGCCTACCAGACGGCGACGAAACCGGGGGCCGACGGGCCGGCCTCCTGTAGCCTGGTGTTTTGTTGGGCCCACGTGCGGCGCAAATTCGTGGAGGCCGAGCAGGTGGCCCCCGCGTGCGCCCAGGTGCTGTCTCTCATTGGCCAGTTGTATGCCATTGAGGCCGGCCTGCCTGACCCACATGCGCTGGAGGGAGCACAACAGACCGCGGCGCTCGCGTACCGTCTGCTGGTGCGGCGGGAGCAGTCCGTCCCGCTGGTGGCGGCCATCCGCGAGTGGGCACTGGCTCAGCGCGCGCTGCCAGGCAGCGGCCTGCGCAAGGCCCTCGAGTACATGCTGGCGCTGTGGAGCGGGCTCACCGTCTTCCTCTCCAACCCCTGGGTGCCCTTGGACAACAACCTGGTGGAGCGCCAGCTGCGCGACCTGGTGCTGGGCCGCAAGAATCACTACGGCTCCAAGTCGCTGCGCGGCACCGAGGTGGCGGCCCTCTTCTACTCGCTGATTGAGACGGCCCGCCTGGGCGGTGAGGACCCGGGGCGCTACCTGCTGCGCGCCGCGCTCGCCGCCATCGACAACCCCGGCACCTTCACGCTCCCCTCCAGCCTCGACTGACGCCGCCGCGCTTTGTTTCGTGGCCCGGCTGGCTCTCCTCGCCTCGTCCAGACGGGGCTCGGCGAGCTATTACGTCCGCTCCTCCTTTGGTTCCTCCTTCGCGGCTGTCTCAGGAGGAGGGCTCGCCCCTCGTGGCCGCGGCTTCGCATTGGCTTGAGGACGCGAACTCTGACTCCACGGGAACGTCCTACCGGTCGTCTGGCTGGTCGCCATCACGGAAGGTGTCTGAATTGCCTTTGTTGACTCATCCGCAGCGCGCTTTCCTCATCGAAACCACTACACCCCACGGCGCCCCCACGTGCGCGGGAGACAATTTCATGGGCGACCTTTCTGGCATCGGGCAGCGCACTTCTTTCCTCGTCGTCCCGAAGCCAACCCAGACGCCCACCCCCACGGACACGGCGAGCTTCATCAAGAACCACTCGCTCGCCGCGCATAAAAAAACTACACCGGCAAAACGCTCCTGAGCTCCGCTTCGAGTGCGAGGAGGTAGCCGGCGGGGTCTTTGCGGAAACGCCGGCCCAGGACACGAGGCTGGCGACGCGAGTCCAGAGAGGTGCGCAGCGTGCGCCACGCAGCGGTGTCCTTGGGGGCCAGGTCGCGGCCCTTCACGGGCGAGAGGCGCGTGGCCGCCGCGGCCACTATTCGTACCTGGCCGCGCACCACCAGGCCTTCGCTACCGCGTCGCCGCCCCGAGGCACGACGCTCGTGGTAGCGGGCAGTGCCGAAGAAATGCTCCAGGTCGTTGTTCGTCCGGGGTAGCCCCTCCACGTCGTAGCAGTGGAAGAGCCCGGCCCAGTAGCGGCGTGTCTCCGTGAGGAAGTGCTTGAGAGCGGCACGAAGCGGCGTACGAGTCCGCCGCACGTGCCGCGAGAGCGCGGACACCAGCCCACTCATGCGGGTGCGCACGTGCTCTCCTGAGTCGCCCTCCTCGTTTTGGAGTAACTCGGCCGTCCGCTCCACCCAGTCATAAGCGTGCTCCAGGGAAGGCCACATGAGGGCCGTCTCCGTCAGCCCTCGCCGCAGCAGGTGCCCTAAGCGCATCAGTTCCTTGGAGCGAGCCCCCCTTTTTGTGCTCGTTCCAGGCTCTGCTCAATGCTCTCGAGCCGTTGGTGCAATTGCAGGCCGGAGGGCCGCAAGGGCGGCCGGCGGTCATCGGTGAGAGCACTGCGGACAGCGGCGCAGTAGCCACGCACCACCCGGGCCTCGGTATCGTCGCGCTGCTCCACGGCCCGCTCCACGGGGCGTACGCCTCGCACCCGCTTCTTCAGCTCCTTCTTCGCATGCCGGTCCGCCTCATACAGCGGGCGGGCCGCCTCCCTCAGGTAGTGGAAGTGGCACAACTGGTGCAGCACTCCGGGCAGAGCCGTGGAGACGGCGTTACGGATGGAGCGCTGGCCGTCGGAGACGACGCCCGCCACCGGGACGTCGAGCGCCGCCAGCACCTCGTTGAAGAGCGAGGCGAGCTCCTCCTCGCCCGAGGACAACAGACTTCTGGCCGCCAGCACCTCGCCCGACAAGCAGTCGCGCACCACCCACAGCACCTCGTGCCCTACGTCCGGTTGCAGCCCGTCAATGGCCAGCACCACCCGGCCCTGCTTGCCCGTCACCTCGCGCAGCCGCTGACTGTCGGCCAGGCGCAGGGCCAGCAACTCGTCATAGCGGTCCAGCAGGTTGGTGACGCTCCTCTCTGAAATGGGCACGCCTCGCTCTCGCAAGGCGGCGTGGATTTCCGGCACGCTGCGGTGCTCCTGGTAGCGCAGCGCGCCAATGAGCGCGATGACGTCCAGTCCGAACTCGTGCTCGGGCAGCACCCACCGCCCTTCCTCCTCCGCACGCACCGCCTTGCGGTACAGCGCACAACCCTCCCGGTGACACACCCGTACCTGCACCTTGAGGGCTACCACGGCCTCCAGCGTCACCACGTTGCGGCGCGCCCGGTAGTCCGCTCGGGCTGGGCCCGCGCATGCCGCGCACTTCCTCCTCCGGTTCTCCAATCCCACCTGCTTGCTTGCCGCTGGGTGGCTCGTGGTGCGGGCCATGGCACTACCTCCGATGTCTCTACGTCGACAACACCTCGGAGGTCAGGTTTTATTTACCGGTGTAGAAAAAAACGGACGCATCGGCGGTGATGGTCGCCCAGCACAAGGACACCTTCACTGCCGCGAAGACGAAGACCATGTGCGTGGCCCAGGCGCCGCTCAACCCCTCCGGACGGGCCCTCACGGCCTCGAGTGGAGCCGAGGCCGCAGCGCGGCTGAAGAACGAGGGCAACTACTACACCGCGAACTGGAAGGAGTATCGGGGCCAGGACTTCCTGAATACGATGGAGGCCCACAAGGACGATCCCGCGTTCATGCGGGACATGTACGAGCAGTTGGGTCCCAAGCTCACCAGCCAGCTCCTCGATGATGCGGCCAACGCCATCCGCCAGGACAACCACAATACTTACGGCAACCAGGCGGCTGCCCAGCGCGCCTTGTCCTCTGTGGCGAAGTCGCTCGACGCCATGCCTCCCCCCTTCCAGGGGCAGGTGGGCCGTCTGGCGGGAAGGAACCACCCCGCAGCCGCGCTCGTGCTCAAGCATGGCGCCAGCCTGGCGGTGAAGCAGGGTTTTCTCGAAGGCATCAAGCCTGCGGCACTCGGCTCTGTCTACGGCGCCTCGTTCTCGGCCCGGATGGCGGGCGATATCATCGCCTCCGAGCCTAAGCTCTATCAGCACGTCGCGGACACCTGGCCCACCGGCGAGCTGGGCACCTTGATGAGGAACGGCCTGACGACCCCGCCCCTGGCGGACGCCTTCCACTCGGACTGGCCGGCCTTCCACCCCGCCGGCCTGGAGCGCATGGTGGGCATGGCGGCGGACATCCAGGGACCGTCCGCCGGGACGCTGCGCACCCGTGTCTTCCAAGAGGCCTCGCTCGCGCTGGGAAAGAACCTCACGGGTGAGCCAACCCGGAAATCGCTCGTCGACAACATGAAGACGCTCTTCAAGAGCGATACCCAAGGACTCGTAGACCGGCTCTTCAACAACAATGGCTCCTCTGGCGTCCCCTTCGCGGATTCGCAGCGCGCCATGGGCCTGTTCTTCCGGGACGCCCTCTTCGCCCACCCCGGTCAGGACGCGTCGTTCCAACAATTCGTCTCGGACTTCATGGGCAAACAACGCCAACAGATGCTCGATCCCGCTCGACTCGCCCAAGGCCCGGGCGCCGCGGCCAACGAGCTGAGCGCAAAACAATTGGGTAACGTGTTGGGCTCGGTGGTCACCGGCTACTCCCGGGCCGCCAAGGACAATGGAGAGCAGCAGGCGGCGCGCAAGGAGTTCGTCGGCACCCTGTTGGGGCTCGCCACCAAGCCCGTGCGCGCGGGCGGCCCGATAGGAGACCTGGCCAAGGGCGTAGCGGAAAAGGCGGTGACCTCTCTCTTGAGTGACTTCCTCAACGGGGGCTTGAAAAACGACAAGGCGGGGATGAACCGGTTGATGATGACCGTGATCGACAAGGCCTCCGAGGGCGCTCGCGACTTCGACATGAAGCATGGCTCCAACGTCGAAACCGCGCTCGAGGGCAAGACCGTTTGGCTCGACTTCAACGAGCAGCTCGCGGCACGTTAGTCCGAGCCCGCCCGGTAGGCTGGGATTTCAACCTCCAGGGTCCCGATGAGATTTTCCCTCTCGCAAAAGTTCCAGCCCGGTGAAGAGCAGGTGCGCGGTGCCGTAGGTGACTCCGCACTTCCATTCGCTGGTGCGGGATGGTGTTTTCGTGTCGAGGGAGGGCGGCGTTCGCTTCGAGCCGTTGCCGCTAGGACTGAGCCGCTTTTGTGGCTCGCCTGAGCCCGCCGGAGACGGCTTGCCTCTTGCCGTTCCCTGTTTCTCGCAAGCCGCGCGAAAACGTCTCCGTCACTGGAGCTTGCCGATCCGCACCTTGCCGATCTCGACGAGGTCCTTGGCGCCCTCCAGGCGCAGCGTGAGCACCTGGCGCTGCTCGCCCGGCCGCCCATAGCGGGTGATGACGGTGGCGGTGACGGTGGCCGGCCCCAGCAGCGTCTGCTGGCGGGAGCCGTAGTAGTGCGCGCGGATGGTGTAGGTGCCCGGCAGGGCGCGGTGGAGCACATACTCCTCGGGGCCATAGCCCTGCGTGAAGTCCCGGGACACGAGCCCGCCCTGCTCGGTGCGGTTGTGGCCGTAGTAGGCCGTCTCGCCGGTGGGCTCCTCCACGTGCAGGTCCACGTCCGTGAGGTCCGCGTCCCAAGAGAGGACGATGCGCACGTCCACGTCGAGCAGCTTGCGCAGCCGCGCGTCCAGCTCACAGCGCGCCGGGGGGCCTCCGGCCTGGAGGCGCTCGGCGAGCGCGAGCAAGCGGTTGAGCTCCATGAGCGCGATGACCTCGATTTGGGGGAAGCGGTCCCACGTCTTCATCACCACCTGGGTGAGCAGCTCCATGGCCGCCTCCAAATCCGGCACCGAGCGCGAGCCCTCGCCGCGCAGGGAGAGCGCGAGCGCGAGGTCGCGGTAGGACTGGGGCTCCTCGGGGCGCAGGCGCAGCACGCCGCGCAGGACGCGGATGGCGGTGTCGAGTTCACCGGCCTGTTGCAGCCGCCACGCGTAGACACGCAGCAGGGCCGGGTCCTCAATCCGCAGTTCCGCGAGGTTGGAGAGCACGCGCAGGCCGAGCGGGCGCTGGCCGCCCTTGAGCAGGAAGTCCGCGCAGTCCAGCAGGAAGGCCGGGTTGTTGGCGTAGTCACCGCGCGCCTTCAGGTAGGCCGCGTAGGCCTTCTGGGCGCCGGCGGCGCGCATCGCCTGGAGGTAGGGCGTCTCGGGGTTCCACTCGGTGATGGCGATGCTCGACTCGTTGCCACCGGAGCCCGGGGCCTTCTTGGCCGGCTCGGCATGACGCGCCACGGGAGCAGCAGCGGAGGGCGGAGGCGCCACGGCCCCCGCTCCGAAGGAGTCGTCCCCGTCCATCTCCCGGGCCTCGCTCTCGGCCACGGGCTCTGGCCGAGGAGGCGCCCGGGCCGCGCGCTCGCTCATCTGCCGCTCCTCCCCCTCCATCCGGGCGCTCGCGCTCTTCTTCGGCTTCTCCCTCGAGCCGAAGTCCGGGGACACCTTGAACTCGGTCTCCCACCAGCTCACGCGCTCGCGCCACATCGCCAGCACCTCGTCGATTTTGGCCTGCTTCCCCTGCTGCTCCGCCTTGCGGCGCTCGGCGCGCTGGGCGAGGAACTGGGCGCGCATCTCGGCCCGCGAGGCCGGCGGCTCGATGTCGTGTTCGAGGTACTGCTCCAGATTCTCCAGCACGAGCATCGAGGTGCCCGGCGTCACCAGGCCGAAGCGACGGCCCAGGGCGGTGAGCTCCTGGGCGTGCTCCACGGGCAGGGCGGACAGCTCGGCAATGCGCCGCTGGGCCCAGGCGAGCGCCGCGTGCGGGGCGTCGACGGCCTCCGCGCGGCTCACCGTGACGCTGCGCCGCGCCACCTCCTGGGAGCCCGCGCCGTAGACGAGCGTGAGGGTGGCCTTGCTCGCGAGCAGGCGGCCCGCGACCGTCACCGGCCCGGTAATCGGCTGGGCGCGCGGCAGCACGTCGGCGAGGCTCGCGCCGTCAGCCTCCACGCGCAGCAGGCGCCACGGCGGGGACACCACGCGCGCCACGGCCTGCCCCACCTCCTCGAGCGCGAGGTCAATCACGTCCCCGTTAGCGGCGATGTGGCGCAGCACCGCCGTGTCCGCGCCCGCGCCGTCCACCACGGCATACACGGGCGCCGAGCCCGTGCGAGGGAGCGAGGCGCCCACTGTGCCCAGGCCGTCCGAGAAGAGCAGCCACGCGCCCACCGTCTTGTCACTGGCGAGGTCCAGCGCGCCGAGGCCCGTGCCGCCGTCATAGACGACTTGCCCCAGCTCATCGCGCAGCGCCTGGGGCACGAGGACGCGAGCGGGCTCGGCCTGGTCCCTCACCACCACCAGCTTCACCTCGGCGACGGGCCAGCGCGCGAGCAACTGCTGGAGAAAGGCCAGCTCGCGCGGGTGGTCTCCCGCGCGGCTGCTGGAGGCGTCCCAGACGATGCCGAGCCGGCGCGGCGGCGGCAGGGGCGCGCCTGGGGGCGGCAGCTTCGGCAGGTCCGTCACCATGGCGTAGCACTCGCCCTCCGCGCGGCAGCCCACCGCCACGGACGGCTCCTGGCGCACGGGCAGCTCCACCACGAGGTCCGCGCCAGGGCGGGCGTCCTGGAGCCGCTGCTCGGCCACCCAGCTCTCGTTGGCGCGCACCGCGACGAGTTCGCCGAAGCCGCCGCTGAAGCGGGGAGGCGCCGCCAGGCCGCGCACCACCTCGATGCGCACGGAGGCCTCGGGCAGCACGCCGAAGGGCAGCGGCAGCCGGTAGCCGGCGGACTCCTCGCGCACGGCCAGCTCGGTCATGTGGCGCACCTGCACCGTGCGCGTGCCTCCCGCCGGGATGGGGTAGATGCGGGTGCGGAAGCGGTCGCCGCGCACGTGCTCGACGAGGCCGGGGTCCACGCCCTTGCGCACCTCCTTCTCGAAGGCGATGCGCGCCTCCTCCTTGGGCACCACCACGCCGTCGACGAGCTGGCCGCCCACGTCCAGCGCGTAGCCGCTCACGGTGGCGCCGGGCGGCAGGGGGAACTCGAGCTGCCCCTCGAGCACGCGGCGGTTGGGGTTGTGGAAGACGAGCGTGGTGGTGGTCTCCGCGAGCATCCCGTGCACGAGGGCGTGCACCTCCAGCCGCTTGAGCTCCACCGGGCGCTCGGCCTCGGGGACGAACAGGATGCGCGGCGGCACGGGCGGCGTCGGAGGCGAAGCGGGGCGTTCGGGCTCGGCGGCGCGGGCCACCGAGCACAGGAGCAGGACGGCGATGAGGGGACGGAGCATGGTTCCTCCCGAAGCGGGTGCCCCCGGTGTAGTACGAGGGCGAGGAGGAGGGGTGAGAGCGATTCTGGAGCACCTGGGCCTGCCCACGGAGAGTGCGCACCTGGCCCCTGCGCGAGGGCCGCCCCAGAGACGTCGACGAGAGCGGGCTCCAGTGGCCCGCGATAAGTCCGGCGCGGGTGTGCGAGGAGCGCGCGAGCCGGGCATGCACGTGGGCGATGCGGGGCTGGCGGGCACTCGTGTCGAGGCGGAGTGGAGCCGCCTCTTGCCGCCGCGCGTGGCGCTCTGACCTGACCGAGGCATGTGCCCCGGTCGCGTGGTCTCAAGAGGGCAGGCCTGCCTGGGGCACGTAGCCGGAGAAGCCGTGGTTCTGAAACGGGTCGCCGTAGATGGGAGCGGGGTTGGGCGCCACGATGACCTGCTGGCCTTGGGCGATGGCGCTGGCCGCGTTGAGGGGGTTGCCCATGCCCAGGGGACCGGAGACCGGGTCTCCCGGGTGGACGACGTGCGTGTAGTTCGGCCCCGACGGGTAGACCGGGGCGGCACCGCCGAAGGTCTGCACGTTGAAGTTGCCCATGACCTGCTCGACCTGGTCGGCGCTCATGCCCTGGGCGCGCAGGTTGTTCTTCGTGTGCAGCAGGGCATCGCTGGTGATGATGCCGCCCTGGCTGTGCGCCGCCACGTACACCGGCTCGCCGGACTGCGCGGCCTGGGTCATCAGGTTGGTGAGGGTGTTGGTCGCCGCGTTGCCGGGCAGGTTCACCAGGTCGCCTCCGGCCTGGGTCACATCGACCACGCCGCCATTCGTCCCGTTGTGCACGCAGACGACGTTGGCACCGGTCTGATTGGCGAGCTGCTGCGCGGCCCTCGCCTCATCCGCGCTGTTGGTCAGGATGCCATTGGTGAAGAGGATGGTGGGCCGGGGCGCGTTCGGATCCTGTCCTTCCGGGGTGAAGGGCTGGACCTGGTCGGCCGGCGTGTTGGGCGGATAGGCCGTGGGACCCGTGGGGCCGGCGCCGACGATCCATCCATCATCGGGATCGATCGACACGCCCGGCACGCCCGTGGGCTGGGGATCCTGGACGGGCCGGGCGCCTGGAGGAATGGGCGTGCCCGGCGGCGTGGTGCCAAAGCCGGTGGCCGGATCGGGCGCGTAGTTGCCCGTGCCATTCACGCCGGTGTTGAGGGCATCGAGCCCCTGCTGCACCACGTGGGCCGTGCCCTCGGCCAGGTCCTGGGCGCCCTCGACCACCCCCTGGGCGAGGTCCTGAGCGCCCTGGACCGCGCCATTGAAGAGGTCCGTGGCACCCTGGGCCACGCCCTGGGCGAGGTCCTGAGCACCTTGGGCCACGCCCTGGGCGAGGTCCTGAGCGCCCTGAACCGCGCCATTGAAGAGGTCCGTGGCGCCCTGGGCCACGCCCTGGGCGACGTTGGTGGCGCCCTCGACCGCGCCATTGAAGAGGTCCGTGGCGCCCTGGGCCACACCCTGGGCAACGTTGGTGGCGCCCTGGGCCACGCCCTGGGCGACGTTGGTGGCGCCCTCGACCGTGTCGTGGGCGAGGTCCTGGATGCCCTGGCCCAGATTCTGGATGCCCTGGCTGAGGCCTCCAAGGAAGCCCGCCGGTTGGGCCTGTGCCGTGCCCTGGGCACGTAGAGTCCCCTGGGCCTGGACAGTGCCCTGAGCCTGTGTCGCGCCCTGGGCTCTGACAGTGCCCTGAGCCTGTGCCGTGCCCTGGACTCTTGCAGTGCCCTGAGCCCGTACCGTGCCCTTGGCCTGGACGCTGGCGAAGCTCCGCGCGGTCGACGCCGGGGCCGTGGCCTGCTTGGCCACCGGCTTGGCCGCGAGGCGCGTGCTCGCCAGGGACTTGGTGGCCGACGCGGGCTGGAAGCTGTCCTTACTGGGGATCACCGGCGGCTGAGCCCGAGTCGCGAGCGCGTTGGCGCGCGCGGCTACCTTCGGCGCGGCCACCTTCGGCGCGGGAGGAGGCGGCGGCGGGGGCGGCGGACGCGGCGGGAGTCGGTTGATGGCCATGGGGTTCGGATCTCGCGGAGGACGGAATCAGCGGCCCCAGTGCACGAGGCCCATTTGCATTCTCGAAATTCGCGGAGAGAAGTTGCGGACCCATGTTTTCGCCGGGTGCGTCACGGCGCACGCTTTCGTCTAATTTCCTGGCGCGGCACGCAGGGGAGCGCAGGGGTCCTCGTGCTCCACGGCCGGGGTGAACCAGACATAGTCATAGGGCGCGGGGTAGTCGCGGGGATGCATGCGAACGACAGGCAAGGACTGGAGCGGCTATGCCGCTATGGGGCACGCGGTGCACTGGCACTGGAGCGGTTGTCACGAGCGGAGGATGGCCGCATCGCCTACCGCATGAAGCGCCCGCTGCCGGACGGCACCACGGCACCAGCTCTTCACCGGGCTTACGCTGCTCCGCCGGCTGGCCAGCCTGGTGCCTCCGCCGAGGTCAAACCTGACGAGGTTCCACGGCGTCTTTGCCCCAGGCGCGAAAGTGCGGCCAGTTCTGCTCCCTCAGGCAGGGGCGGAGCCGGAGTGCGGCTCATGGGCTACCCGTCAGCCTCTCTCACCTCCCGCTCTGCTTCCGCCCGCTACGCCCTATAGGGCTCCTGTCCTTCCTTTGCTCGACGGCGTACCCATCCATGGCGGAGACGGCGCAGCCGGGCAGCGAACAGCAGGTCAAACTCGTCACCAAGGACAAGCCGACCTACGCAGGCGTCGATCCATACCTCACCTATTTCGACCGGAACACCAACGACAACACCATCCCTGTCACCCACGCGGAGAATTAGGGCCTGACTGGCCGGGCCGGCTGAAGGGGTGGCCGAGGGTGTTTCCTTATCTTTCCACGCGCGGTGTGCTTCGCTGCGAGGCCCCGTGCCCTCGAAAAAGACGACCCCCGCCGTGACCCTGCCCGCCGACGAGGCGCGGGCGTACCTCGTGAGCCACCTCGCCCTCGCCGCGCCCGTGTTCCCCGCGGGGGCGCCGGGCGCGCGCGCGCTCCTCGCGCGGCTGCGCCACATCCAGTTGGATCCGCTCGATGTCATCGGCACCAACGCGGACTTGGTGGCGCTCGCGCGCGTGGAGGGGCTCGTGCGGGGGGACGTGTTCCGCCATCTCTACCCCGGCCATGCCTTCGAGCACTGGGCCAAGGAGCGCTGTCTGCTGCCGGCCTCGGCGTTTCCGCACTACCGCGAGGGCTCGCTCGAGGCGCCCTGGTGGCGCCACGCCACGCGCCTGGAGCGGCTGCCCCCCGAGGTGCCGGGCGCCGTGTTGCGGGAGCTGGAGGCGCGAGGCCCGCTGTCAGCCGCGGAGCTCACGGACCATGGCGCGGTGGAGCCGCTCGACTGGAGCGGTTGGAAGGGCACGGCGAAGGCCACCTCCATGGCGCTCGAGGTGCTGTGGCGGCGCTGCGACATCGTGGTGTGCGGCCGGAGCCCCCGGGGCAAGCGCTACGACGTGCCGCACCGGGCCCTGCCGGACGTGGCGCGCGCCTCGCCGGGGTACACGGCGGCCGGTGAGGAAGGCTTCTCGCGCTGGGCGCTCGGGGAGCGGGTGGAGGCGGCGGGCCTGCTGTCGCGCGGGGCGGGCGCGCACTGGTCCATGCTGGCGCCGGTGCGGGGCTCGGCGCTGCCGGACACCCTGGTGCGCGAGGGCGTCCTGGAAGAGGTGGTGCTGCCCGAGGCCTCGCGGCGCTACCTGGCGCCGGCGGGCTTCCGCGACCGGCCCGTGACGGCGCCAGATGAACGGATGCGGATTCTGGGGCCGTTGGATCCCCTGCTGTGGGACCGCTCGCTGGTGAAGCAGCTCTTCGGCTTCGAGTATATCTGGGAGGTGTACAAACCCGAGGAGCAGCGGCGCTGGGGCTGGTACGTCTGCCCGCTGCTGCACCGGGGACGACTCGTGGGCCGCCTGCAGGCGCGCGTGGAGGAGGACGTCCTGCGTGTGGAGCGGTTGTGGAGGGAGAAGGGGGTGAAGCTGGACGACGCGGCGCTCGACGAGGCCCTGGCGCGGCATGCCCGGGCCTGCGGTGCGGTCAATGTGCGCCGGCCCCGGGCCCGGGTGGGATGAGGTCCCGTGCTTGGAGCAATCGATGTCGAACGAGGAGAGCCGAAGCCGCTCCACTCCGGTAGCGCTCCCGGGGCTCCTTCGCCAGCAGCCGGACAATCACGTCACTCAGGGCCCGGGGCACTCGCGGATTGACTCGCGCGGGCTCCAACGGCCTCACGTGGACGATGGCCGACTGCAATACATCCGCTGGCAGCCACTCGGAGAAGGGGTAATGCCCCGTGGTCGCCCGGTACAGACACACTCCCAAGGCATACAAGTCATCCGTGGGTTGAAAGACGTAGTGCGTCCCGGGGCGCTCGGCGCTGCTCCACAGGAAACGCACCGCCTCGGGACTGAGCAGGTACAGCGTGGCCGGCGGCAACGCTCCCGTGGTGAGCGGGGCCGCTCCCTCGTACCACCCCGCTCCGAAGTCCAGCAGCACCGGCTGTCCATCCGACGCGCGCACCACGATGTGCTCGGGCTTGAGGTCGCGGTGCAGCACCCCTCGCGCGTGCATCGTGTCGGAGGTGGCACACGGCCACCTTGTCCTGTCGAGTGAACAGGTCCTGTTCACCGGAGAGGCCAGATGTTCCCTCATGCAGGGGCGGAGCCGGGGCTGGAAGAGGAGAGCCCCGCCTTTGCCGCGACGGTGGAGGAGCCTTTGGAAGGAGCGCACACCCCGTTTGGACTGGGCCGGGCTGCTGCGCAGGACGTTCGCCCTGGATGTGTTCGCGTGCCTGGCGAGTGCGCACCTTGCCCCTGCGCGAGGGCCGCCCCAGCGCGCTTGGTGTTGAAGCTCAGATGAATGGCTTGTGCGCCGGCCCGGAGTGCGGCTCATGGGCTCCCCGTCAGCCTCCCTCACCTCCCGCTCTGCTCCCGCCCGCTACGCACAATAGGGCTCCTGTCCTTCCTATGCTCTCCGCGGATGAAAGCGTGGATGCGCCAGACCGAGGCTGCGCTCGCGTCGCCGAGTTCCCCGCTCAGCTCGCGCCCTCGACCTCCACGAGGTTATCGTAGAACGTCGCCCCGCCGCCCATGTCGGTCACCGCCTGCGAAGTCGTGTGGTTCACGTTCCGCCCATCAGGTGTGAGCGAACTCAACCAGAGCGACGGAGCGACGACCACCCCCGGTCGCGCCCTCTCCGTCACGACGGCCTCGGCCAGGAACGCGCCGCGATCGTTCCGGATACGTACTCTCTGGCCATTGATGATCGAGCGCGCCGCCGCGTCGGTGGGGTGGATCTCCAGGTGCGGGCCCTTCTCGAAGCGCGCCAGCACATTGCTAAACGTGCTGTTCAAGAAGTAATGACCGGGCGGTGAGATCAGCGCCAGCGGATAGCGTGCAAAGAGCGCAGGGCTCGACGCGCTGCTCTCCCGTGGGGGAGTCCATGCCGGCAGCGGGTCATGGCCGTCGCGGGCCATCCTCTCGGAGAAGAGTTCGCACTTGCCGGAGGGCGTCGAGAAGCCTCCTTCGGCGTACGGCGCGAACGGCGTCGGAACATTCAGGCGCACCGCTCCCTCGGCTTGAACGCGCTCGAGTGTGATCCCCGCGAGCCATGGGTGCTCGCTCTGCAACGCCTGCCGAGCCATGGACTCGTCACTGTCCTGGAAGCACGGATCGCTGAAGCCCATGTGCGCCGCGAGCCTCCGGAAGAGGTCCGTATTCGGGACGGCCTCGCCGAGCGGCGCGATTGCCGCCGCGTTCCACATGACATACAGGTGACCGTAACCGATGTGCATATCCACGTGCTCAAGCTGCGTGGTCGCCGGGAGGAGGAGATCCGCGAAGTTGGCCGTGTCCGTGTGGAACTGCTCGTGAACGACCGTGAAGAGATCCTCGCGCCGGAGCCCAGCCTTGACGCGCTCCAGGTCGGGAGCCACACTGGCTGGATTCGAATTGTAGACAAAGAGGGCCTTGACGGGTGGGTCGGTGACCTCCGTGAGGATCCGCCCGAGCTCGACCATGTTGAGAGTGCGGGTGCCGGGCGGGATCAGCTCAAAACGCTGCAACGCGGCATGATTGACCGGGAAAGTTTCGAAGGTCCATAGCTGGACACCGCCAGAGGCGGAGCGCCATGCGCCGGTCACCGCTGGCAAGCACGTGATGGCGCGCACCGCCATCCCTCCGCCAGCGTGGCGCTGCATCCCGAAATTCAGGCGGATGGCTGCAGGCTTGCACGTCGCGTATTCAACCGCGAGGGCCTCGACCGATGCCGCTGGGATCCCGCAGATGGCCGCCACACGATCAGGCGGGTACTCGGCGGCACGCGCTGCCAGCTCGGTCCGGCCCACGCAGTATCGGTCCATATAATCCTCGTCGCCTAGGCCGTCACGGAAGATGACGTGCATCATCCCGAGCGCCAGCGCCGCGTCAGTCCCCGGCAGCAGCGCGATATGCTCATCGCACTGCTCCGCGGTCCGCGTCCTCCGTGGATCGATCGCTATCACCCTCGCCCCTCTCTTGCGCGCCGCAGCGACGAACGGCCAGAGGTGGGGGTTCGAGGTCAACGTGTTGGTGCCCCACAGGAGGATCGTGCGCGCTCCGTCGAAGCACTCTGTATCCATGCCCATGGAACTACCCATGCTGTAGGCCATGCCGACCACGCCGGCGGAGCCGCAAATCGTGCGATCGAGGAGCGAGGCGCCGAGCTTGTGGAAGAACCGTCGATCCATCGAATTGTTGTGCAGGAGCCCGAGCGTGCCGCTGAACGAGTACGGCAGGATTGCCTGCGCCCCCCACACCGCGATGATCTCCTTGAACCGGCGCGCGATCTCGTCGAGCGCCTCCTTCCAGGAGATCGGCTCGAAGCGCCCCTCACCTTTCGCGCCCACGCGGCGCATCGGGTGGAGCACGCGGCCGGCATGATAGGTACGCTCCAGGTACCGAGAGACCTTCGCGCAGAGGAAGCCCCGAGTCGTCGGATGGTCGGGATCGCCTCGTACCTCGACAGCTCGGCCAGCCTTGACCGTGGTCAGAATGGCACAGGTGTCCGGGCAGTTGTGCGGGCACACGCTCCGCACGACTGTCGCGCCTGGGTCTTCGGTGATTGTGGCGCTCATCCGAAACAATGTACCACACCGTCGTGCGGCACTTTCTCGACAGCCACGTCGCCGCCGACAGGCACGGCGGACGTTTCTGTAGACCGGGTGCTTATAATTGACCCGCCTGTGGGTGCGGCTCCTTGATGTACACGCCGGCCCAGGCCACGCTCCCATCAGGTGCATGGCAGGGGCCTGGGCCTCTTGGTATAGGGCGCCTGTCCTTCCTATGCTCTGGCCCTCAAGACGGGGCTGCGGCCCTTACGTGTTCTGCCAGGAGGACGACCAGCCGCTCACCGATGGCCTGATGAAGCTGCCGCTCCAGCGCGGGCTGCGGCGGGCGGGCATCAGCCGCGAGCAGGAGCGCATCGGCTGGCACGACCTGCGGCACACCTACGGCAGCCACCTCGCCATGCGGGGTGTCCCGCTCAAGGTCATCCAGGAGCTGATGGGTCACGCGACCATCGAGATGACCATGCGGTACGCCCACCTCGCGCCAGAGACCCGGGAGCGCGCGGTGCAGCAACTCGACCGGCCTGTGCCCCAGTTCCACGCCGCACTGGCCAGAGACGCCGGAGGGGTAGAGTCGACGGGAGGCGCGGTGCCGCTCGGGCTCGTCGGCGCCTGCTGCGAAGGTCCGCTCTCGCTCACCTTCTCGCCGAGTCTCACCCACGGTCCGTTTCCTCCACGCCGCTCATCGAACCGGACGTGCGGATTTCCCGCATCCGGCTCTCGGACAGGTTGGGCTTGCCCCGGTTACGTGGCTCTCCCTCAATTTGCGAGCACACAAAGAGAGGGAGAGTCACGTCAGCGGATCAAGCCCATCTGCTCGTTGACTTGTCCTGCGCTGTCAGCCAACTCACCTCCGATCGCGACTTTCAGCCAGGGGAGCAGCATCGCCGACCACGTTTCCAACCTCTCGGCGTCGGCAGCTAGCTCGGTGACTGATTGCGCAGCTACCTCGCCGATAGAGTCCTCGGCGGCCACCGCGCCCGGAAGCGCGGGCATGTTCCACAAGCCGATCAGCCCGACGTGGACGCGACCCACCGCCGAGTCGTTATCGACCAATAGCCCGATCCAGCGTCGGTCTTCGCACGCGGCCCCGCCCAGTTCCTCCACCAGTTCACGTTCAGCTGCGCGCTCGAGCGTGGCCAAGAGATCGATCCGGCCTCCGCGCGACACCGCGTCCGCGAGGTCGACATGGCCACCGAGGCCAATTGACATGCGGCCGTGCAGCCGCGCCTCGCCCCCTGCCGACGTGCGCGTGTAGCGCACGAGTTGCGAGCCCTTCCGAAGCACAATGTATGGGATGATCTGCCGATACTCCTCCATCTCCTCAAGATCGCGTCGCGGCCCGAACCAGACGCCAGCGGACTCAAACGCTCGCACGGCCCTCTCGCCGTTCATGGGGACGAATCCCGTCCGACTCAACTCAGCCGGTAGGCTCGCCGTTCGGGTTGCAAGGATGAGGCGAAGCTCGGGGACGGTCGATGTCATTCGATGCTCCTAGAGGTCAATATCGGCGTATTAAGGATGTAGCCGAGGTGCCCCTCGAGCCCCGAGTTGAAGCCGCGAACCAGAAAGTTTTCGTTCCGGACTGGTGTCACGTTCAACGTTCGGCCGCCCAGCGTCGCCGTCAACTCACCGACCTCCGGAACGACCCAACCGAGTGGACGCCAGTCGATTTCATTTTCGCGACAGCAGTGCTCAAAATCCGCGACCCTCGCGCCATCCACCACTGCGGCAACCGACCAGTCGCCCCACGCGAAGAACAAGTTCCACGGGCTTGCGACAGTCTTCGACGCCGCAGCGTCCTTCACATCCTGCGACAGAAGAGCCTCGTCAAGTTCGAGAGCGAACCCGCAGCCTGATGCACTCGCTATGTTCTCGATGGCGCCGAGCAGGCCATCCGAGGTGTCGGAAGCCGCCCGCACCAGATCGCGCTCGGCAAGCAGGCGCATGGCTCGGAGCTGGGGCCGAGGGAACCGGAGCGCGTTGGGCGCAGCATCTGCTGGAGTGGCCCCGGCGACGCCCAACTGTATCTCGCGCTCCGAAGCCAAGAGGTAGTGCGCCATGAAAGATCCGGCGGGCCCAACGACGACCAGTCGGTCGCCCGACCGAGCGCCGTTTCGCCCGATGCGGCGGGCACCGTCCAACAAGCCCACGCCGAACACGCGCGCCGCGAGCACAGGACCCTGGCGGAGATCGCCACCTCCGTTCCGAAAGCCGAATTCGGTCATGGCCGAAAAGTAGCCACGCATGAATCGCGCGAGGACGTCGACATCAAGGTCTGCGGGAGCGTCGACGCAGTTTGCAAGGAGGAGCGGCCTCGCCCCTGCCGAAGCAACATCGCTGGCCGTCGCGACCACGGCGAGCCAGCCGGACGCCTCCCAATCGTCCCGATGCGCGGCTAGGCTGCGAATGATCGGGCGCGGCCCGACGTCAGCAGTGACTGCGAGGGTGTCGCCGCCCGCCGCGACGAACGCGCAGTCGTCGCCAGCCTGAGTAAGCCCATCAGCGGAACGCGCGAGCGGCAGCACCACCTCCCTTAAAACGCGGAACTCACCAAGATCGCCAAGCGTCACCTTCTTGGATGTACTCATACGGTCGTGGCTGCCAACACGGTCGGCTCAAGCAGTTCCGACAGCTGGAGCACGGTTGCAATTAGGGCGGGTTGGTTGCGCGCGCTGTCCAGATGAACGAGTAGGCCGTAACCCACGAGCAGGAGCGGGACCAGATATTCCGCAGTCCAATCCTTCTCGATCGCCCGCTTCTTTGCCTTTTCCCAGATGACGTTCCTGATCACCTCGGCACGAGCGCGCACCGGCGTCGGCAGTGCGTCCAGATCGTCATGCAGATTAAGGAAGCTTGCCAGCGAGAGAATCGCACCTTCGTCGATCTGAGACGGCAACGTCGTTCCCCGAAGGTTTAGGTCGAGCAGGACATAGTCGACAACCACATGCCGAGGGTTAGTTGCCCAGCCGAAGTCAATGATCTGGACACCATCGTAACCGGTGAGCACGATATTCTTAGGGTGCAAGTCGCCGTGCACGGCGCCCAGGATACCCGAGAAGGACATGCCGTGCCTAATTATGCGGCGGACCACCTCGGTTGGGTTCGGCCATTCGCGGCCGAACACTCGGGTACGTGCCTCCGTCCCGAACAGCAACCGTGGTAAGTGCTTCGCCTTGTCGTTTGTGGTTTCCCTTAAGTACCATTCGTACTGGTCCGCGTAGGTAGTTGTCTCGGCTTTGGGGCGAGCCCTTCCGGCTCGGTGCGAGGGCTCCACTGAGTCGAGCGCCTCGGCAATGAGACGCCTGATCTTGTTCCAGTCGGTCGTATGCGCCGGATTAGGCTCGTTTTTGTTCTCCAAGAGACGCCACAAGTCACGCACTTCGACCTTATGTCGACTGCCATCCGGCTGCATCTCCGACAGGGATTGGAAGGGAGCGACCAGAACGGCTCTTTCGGGGTCGGTCTCGTCGAGCTGCAGCGGGAAGGCGAACTTGGACCGCTCCTGTCCCGTTAGCCTAGGCCACTTTTCGGCGCCGTCCTTCTCGGCGCGAAGCTTGTTGGACGCTCCGATTTTCACGACCAGAGGCTGCGACGCCGTGCGCCTTTTCGATTCATCTACGGCGTGCGCAAAGTATGCCACGTATACACTCGCACCACTCGCCCCCGGGGGCGCTCCGATGCGGTCGAGTGGCAGAACCACAATCTCAACTTCGTGAAGCGGTATCCGGCCGGACGCGGAGGTTGACTCCAATGCACTGGGCCATACGTCCTTTAGATGATCGCTTTGGTATAGGCGCTCAAGCGCACAGTGAAGCGCCACGGCAGCCTCCGGCTCCATCATGTCCGGAACCAAATTCGACTTGTTAAGCGTGCTCACGCTGCGTCGCTCCAAGGGAGGGTGAACGGTAGAGAAAGGTCTGGTCCCTGACCGATGATCCATAGGCCATCCGAGATAGCCATGACCGCGCGGCATACCTGCTCGCGGCCAATTTCAAGGTGCGGCGGAACCGTTTCTCCTGAGTCGTCAAAGAGGCCTACCGCGTCCTCCCGCCACTGAACAACCCGGAGCACGTGCTGGGCGGGGCGAATCGGCTCGGTCGACATGAGCACGTGGTAGTCGACACCGACGCCAACTACGGCCTTCCGGCTAAGGGCAGTGGTGAGGACGTCCTCCCAGGCCTCCGCGTAAATGGTCTGAAACGGGATGCGCCGAAGGCGAAACGGAAGCCCGAGTTCTCGGCACATCCGGTTGACCTCACGCTCGGCGTCCGCGCCCCTGATGCCCGGCGGGTGCGCCTCAGTCGCCAGCGCCAAGCCGAGCGGGTTCTCCTGGTCCGGCCGGACGCGGACGCCAAGGATGCTGGGAAGGACCTCGGGAACGGGGCACGGCACGCCGAGCCGCACTAGCGCGGCATGAACGAACGCGGGCACGCAGCACTGGGGTGGCCAGAGCCGGGGTCGCGACTCGACCATTACGTGCCGCCTCCCAGGAGACCGCGCCACTCCTCGTGAAGCAAAGGCGCCGACAGAGGATCAGCGCCCTCGTAGATGCTTGGCCGCGTTGCCCGCTCTGCAACGCCCGATAGCCGGACGAAGCGCAGGTGCGCCACTGGCATACCCGCCTCCAATTCCAGCGGTCTGACGTTGTGGTTGTAAAGCTCAAGCGTGAGCGGCGACGGTGTCACACTGCCGAAGCCAGGGCTCACCAAGTCGGCCCCGCAGGTGACACCCAGGCCGAAGCGCGCGACGTGGGAGAGAGGAGAGATCTGCGCGGCGAGCGTCGGCGACAGGCGGATCCGCTCCAATGTGCATCCGAGCACGAAGGCGCCGGGCTCAATCAGCAGCGTATCCGCCTCGTCTGATGGCATGAGCGCCTCCGCGCCCGCCCCCGGTGCCCACAGCCGGATGGGAGCGGCGCCCGCCGTCCAGCGGCGGAACCGTCGCCCGAGCCGGAGCACATAGCTCGCTCCCTTGAGTTGCATTTCGGAGAAGGGCTGTATGTCCAGAGAGCCCGCCTCGCGCTCGACGAGGATGGCCGCGTCAGCCAGCATTCGAGGCCGCTCCCGCAAGCGTTCTGACGAGCGCCGGCTCGACATGACCGTATGCCCGCCAGTCCCAAGGTGCATTGAGCTCGAAATGCTCCACCAGTCGACGGCGGAAAAATTGCGAGGGAAAGCGACTTGGCTCCGCCCGCAGGTCGCGGACCCACGTTTCGTTGGTGTCACCAAGGAGGAGGTAGTGATCGACCCCTTTCAAAGCGGTCCAGGCGGCGGCAAGGCAATCGAAGCGCTGTTCAGCCTCGGGGAAGAGCGCATGGGGCGCCGACTTCCTGGGTAGCGGGACGATGTGGAGGTGCGCGTGATATATGCCGCAGCCGCCCGCACTTGCCGCCGTAGCTCCGTGCTCAAAGTAGACGGGATGGCCGAAAGTCGCCACTCGGACCAGCATGTCGCCAATCAAGCCGAGCAACTCGGACCGAGCGTCCGCGGCGAACCCGGAGCATGTCTCAACGTGAGCGATCGGAAGCACGAGGAGACTTCCTTCGAAGAGCTGCCCGAGAGTCGGTATTGCGACGAACCGAGAAGTCCGAGCTACGATCCTGGAGTCCGCTACGCTGCGGTAGATCTCATTGAAGCGGGCCGGACCTCCTGTACCGAACTCTTGACAGAACTCACAAATTGGCATTGGGCAGCTCCCAGTAGGGGATAGTTGAGACGACACCAGCGGGGCCCTCGCTAAAATTGGGCTACGCTAGCCCAACTGAACCAGTGGGGAAAAGTTCGGCGGGATGCGGACGAACCACCACTCATTCAAGCGGCTAGTGAAAGACATGAAGGCGCTCGGTCTGCGACACCGGCGGGCCATGACCTGCGCCGGACCAGTCTCTCCCTGCCCGCCTGGATGGCGCCTGCAGAGATTACCCTCAAGCTCCGCACGCACCCCCCTCGTAAGAGTGGCAACACCATCGACCTCTGCGCCACATTCCCGTGGGAACTCCTCCGCGCCGAGGTGGCGAAGCGCCAGGTCCAGCGCCACGAGCGCGGTCAGCTCGTCCGACTGCCCCAAGCGGCCTCGGCCCAAAACAAAAGCCCCGCGATGTCCGAGGAGGACATCCGGGGCCTTGCGACATCTCTTGCTGTGGAGGCGGCGGGAATCGAACCCGCGTCCGAAAGCCTTCCGCTCTTTGACCCTACGTGCGTAGTCCGCGATTTGTTACGTCCCCCAGGCTTCCACGGACGGAATCCTGTGAGCCGGTCCTGGATGATCTCACCGCCGAGAGTCCAGGCACCCTCGTCGGCCAGCCCGCATTATGACGGTCCTACCCCACCCCACGGGCCGAGAGCGGGAGGACCGCGCACTAGGAAACTGCTAGTTAGGCAGCCAGCGCGAGCTCAACGTTGTCGTTGGCTTTTGTGTCTGTGTTGGGCGTTTTTACGAGCGACCAACATGCTCGGCACGCGTCTCGAACTTCCATGCCCCCGTCGAAACCAGGTCGCCCCCGGTTGCGATTCTGAACGGCCACTGCGTTACTACCTCGCTGCTTCACCCACATTAACCGCTGACGGGTCCACGTCAATCCTCCTGACGTGCCGGAACGGCCTCTTTTCAGGACGTTCCTCCCACCCCGCTCGCCCGTTCGTGGGAATAGCAACCAGGCTGTAGGGTTCCGAGGCGCCCACTTCGTGGGTGCTTCAGCGACATGAGGACCCGCATGCGACATCGCTTCATCCCCCTCCTGCTCCTCCTCTTGGGAGTGGCCCTCCCCGTGGCCGCCGCCGAGCAGGCCGCCTCCCCCTTCTTCCCCTACCCCATGAAGGTCGACCGGCTGCCCAACGGGCTCACGGTCATCCGGGTTCCCTTCAACTCGCCGGGCCTCGTCGCCTACCAGACCGTGGTCCGCGTGGGCTCGCGCAACGAGGTGGAGCCAGGCCGCACGGGCTTCGCTCACTTCTTCGAGCACATGATGTTCAAGGGCACGAAGAACCACCCCGAGGGCGAGCGCGAGAAGGTCATCGCCACCTACGGCTTCGACGACAACGCCTTCACCACCGACGACATCACCGTCTACTACTCGTATGGCCCCACCGCCGGGCTGCTCAAGCTGGTGGAGATCGAGGCCGACCGCTTCCGCCACCTCGAATACTCGGAGCCGGCCTTCCAGACGGAAGCGCTCGCCGTGCTGGGCGAGTACCACAAGAACGCGGCCCAGCCGGGCCTCAAGATGGAGGAGGAACTGGCCCGCACCGCCTTCACGCAGCACACCTACGGGCACACCACCCTCGGCTACTACGACGACATCAAGGCCATGCCCCAGGCCTATGCCTACAGCCGGACCTTCTTCGAGCGCTGGTACACCCCGGACAATGTCCTGCTCGTCATCGTCGGCGACTTCGATGACGACGCGCTGATGAAGGCCGTGAACGAGCACTACGGCCCGTGGGCGAGCAAGAGCGCCACCGTCACCGTGCCCGCCGAGCCCTCCCAGACGAAGGAGCGCTCCGTCCACATCGACTGGCCCCAGAGCACCCAGCCCCGCCTCGTGTACGCGTGGCACTCCCCGGCGGCGAAGCTCGACACCGCCAATGCCGCGATCCAGGCCGTACTCGCCGACTACCTCGTGGGCCCCACGAGCCCCCTCTACAAGGAACTCGTGCTGGACAAGCAGGTCGCCCAGGAGATCGGCAGTGACTTCTCGCTCCACCGGGATCCGCACCTCTTCAGCCTCGTGGCCGTCCTCCAGGACGAGGCCGGCCGGGCCCCCGCGCGCACCGCCTTCAACGCCGCGGTGAAGGAACTCGTCACCGGGAAGGTGGACGCGGCCCGTGTCGAGGCCATCAAGAGCAACACCCGCTACGGGCTGCTCATGCAGTTGGAGACCGCCAAGTCCGTGGCCTCCCAGCTCGCCTGGTACGCCGGCATCTACGGCTCGCCCGACGCGCTCGCCCGCCACTCCCAGAAGGTCTCCGAGGTGAAGCCCTCGGATCTCGTCGCCTTCGCCCGCCGCTATCTCACCGCCGCCAACCGCACCGTGCTCTCCCTCACGCCCGCCCCGGCCGGAGGTCAGAAGTAATGCGCTCGCTTCGCTCTTCCTCACTCGCCCTCCTCGCCGTGCTGAGCCTCGGCGGCTGCGCCACCACGTCCCGGACCGAGGCGCCTCCTCCCGCCCCGCCTCCGCCTCCCGCGCCCGCACAGGTCCAGGCCCCCGAGCCCCCAGCGCCGCCCACGACCGTGCCCGCGGTGCCCCTCCAGAAGCCCGCGCCCGCCCGGCTCATCGTCCAGGCCAACCCCGCCAACCCCATCGTCAGCTTCCGGCTCGTCTTCCACTCGGGCTCGGTGGATGACCCCCGGGGCAAGGAGGGCATCACCTCGCTCGCGGCCACCCTGCTGTCCGAGGGCGGCACGCAGAAGCTCTCCTCCGCCCAGTTGCTCCAGACGCTCTTCCCCATGGCGGCCGAGCTGGGCTCCTTCACGGACAAGGAGTTCACCGTCTTCGAGGGCCGCGTCCACAAGGACTTCCTCTCCCCCTTCCTGGAGCTGTTCACCGACGTGCTGCTGCACCCGCGCTGGTCGCCCCAGGAGTTCGAGCGGCTGCGCGCCCGGGCCTTGAGCGACGTCCGCAACGGGCTGCGCAGCGAGGACGATGAGACGCTCGGCAAGGTGGCGCTCGACGCGCTCGTGTTCCAGGGCCACCCCTATGCCCACTTCGTGGGCGGCACCGAGAAGGGGCTCGAGTCCCTCACCCTGGAGGACGTGAAGGCGCACGCCGCGCGGGTCTTCACCCAGGATCGGCTCGTCATCGGACTGGCCGGCGCCGTGGACGAAGCGCTCCAGCGCGACGTCGTCTCCCGCCTGTCCGCGCTGCCCGCCACCGGCGCTCCGCGGGTGGAGCTGCCTCCCGTGCCCACCCAGGGGGGACGCGCCGTGGTGGTCCAGAAGCCCACGCTCTCCACGGCCGTGTCGCTCGGCTACGCCACGCCGCTGCGCCGGGGGGATCCGGACTTCTTCCCGGTGGCCTTCGCCCTGTCGTACCTCGGCGAGCACCGCCAGTTGGCCGGCGTCCTCTTCAACGAGCTGCGCGAGAAGCGCGGGCTCAACTACGGGGACTACGCCTACGCCGAGCACTTCATCCAGCAGCCCGGCACCACCTACAACCGCACCAACGTGGCGCGCACCCAGCAGGACATCTCGCTGTGGATCCGCCCCGTGGTGCCCGCCAACGGGCTGTTCGCCACGCGCGGCGCCGTGTACTTCCTCGACCGGCTGGTGAAGCAGGGCATCCCCGCGGAGCAGTTCGAGCTCAGCCGCAACTTCCTGCTCGGCTACACGCGCCTGTGGGAACAAACGGACCAGCGGCGGCTCGGCTACGCCATCGACGCGCTGTTCTACGGTACGCCGGACTACCTGGAGCAGTACCGTGCCGCGCTCGCGAAGATGACGCCCGAGTCCGTGCACGCCGCCGTGAAGCGGCAACTGCGCCCCGAGGCCCTCAACTTCGCCTTCGTCACCCAGGACGCCGAGGGGCTCGTGAAGCAGATTCAGGACTCCGCCCCCTCGACCATCACCTACGCCTCCCCCAAGAGTCCCGCGCTCCTGGAGGAGGACAAGACCATTGGCGCCAAGCCCCTGCCCCTCCACCCCGACGCCCTCCAGGTCGTGCCCGCACGCGTCTTCATGGAGAAGTAGCGTCCAACTGTAGACGGGACGGCTTCCCTGGGGGGTTTTCTTCCTCCTCCCGGGGAGGCAGTGGTAGAGCCGGACAGGTTCAATGCCCGGATTTCCGGGCCCTTCTGCCCGGGAGCGGTCCTTGCGACGCACGGCCATTCAACTCGCGGTGGTGTTTCTCCTGGTGACGGGTGCCTCGGCACGAGCCCAGCAGGATCCCTTCGCACGCGGCTTCGACGCCGTCCCCCTCAAGGCCACACCCGCCCAGAAGAGCGGCATCGCCCTGGAAGGCGCCTCGCCCGAGTACACCGACAGTTTCCGGGCCGCTCTCCTCTTCGACTACAACCACGGCGTGCTCGCCCTGCGCCTGGGGGACGAGAAGCTCGGCAACCTGCTGCCCTATCGGCTCGATGCCCACGCGCTCTTCGCCTGGCAGTTGCACCGCCGGTTGGAGATCGCCGCGGACGTGCCCTTCACGCTCGTGCAGGGCGATGGCTTCCAGTTGCTGCGCGATGCCCTCAATGCCCCGGACTTCCCGGGCGCCGCCGGGGTGAGCCGGTGGGGCTTCGGCGACGTGCGACTGCAGCCGCGCTTCTTCCTGCTGCTGCCCGAGGACTTTCCCGTGGGGCTCGCCCTCACCACCGAGGTGCGGCTGCCCACCGGTGATGGCCAGAGCTTCCTCGGGGAGCGCGGCGTGCTCGTGGCGCCGAGGCTCGCGGTGGAGCGCGCCTTCGGCCCGGTGCGGCTGCTCGGCAACCTGGGCCTGCGCCTGCGCCCGCGTCCCGCCCAGTACCTCAACCTCTACGTGGGCAACGAGGTGACGTTCGGCGCCGGTGCCATCGTGGACCTGCCCGACGTGGGCCGCCTCACCGACGTGCAGGCACTGCTCGAGATGCATCTGGCCACCCCCGCCTCCGCCCCCTTCAACTTCCGCCAGGCCGACTCGCTCAAGACGCCCTGGGAAGTGCTCGGCGGCGTTCGGGCCCGCGTCTACGGCCCCTGGGGCGTGGAGCTGGACGTGGGCCGAGGCGTGACGCTCGGCAGCGGCTACGGGCGCGAGGACGTACGCGTCCTCTTCTCCGTGCGCTACGAGGCGCCCTTCATCGACTCGGATGGAGATGGCGTGCCCGACTCGCAAGACAAGTGCCCCAACGAGCCCGAGGACAAGGACGGCTTCCAGGACGACGACGGCTGCCCGGAACCCGACAACGATGGAGACGGCATCAGCGACGGCCAGGACCTGTGTCCCAACGTCGCCGGGGACGCGGCCCACGGGGGCTGCCTGGACTCGGACAACGACGGCGTGCACGACGGCCTGGACCAGTGCCCCACCAAGCCCGGCCCCAAGATGTACGACGGCTGCCCGGACTCGGATGGCGACGAGGTGCCCGACAACGTGGACAAGTGCCCCGACGAGTCCGGCCCCCCCGAGAACGATGGCTGCCCCATCGACAACCCGCCGTTCGTGGTCATCGAGTCGGACCGCATCCGCATCAAGGGCAACATCCTCTTCGAGACGGGCTCGGCCACCATCCAGAAGCAGTCCCTCAAGCTGCTCGACGAAGTGGCCACGGTGCTCGACCGCAACCCCGCGCTCGGACCCGTGCTCATCGAGGGCCACACCGATGACATCGGCTCGGACACCCTCAACCTGAACCTCTCCCAGCGGCGCGCTCAGTCCGTCATGGACTACCTCGTGTCCAAGGGGATCGCCTCCTCGCGCCTGCGCGCCAAGGGCTTCGGTGAGCTCAAGCCCATCGCCACCAACACCACCGCGCTCGGACGGGCGAAGAACCGCCGCGTCGAGTTCCGCCTCATCAAGGCCGAGGTGGAAACCGCCCCGCGGATCGTCCCCCAGAAGTCCGAGGCGGGGGGAAAGACCGACTCCGGAGCGAAGTAGCGGCGGGGTGGGAACGCCTGGGGCTCAGCGCGTGAGCTTGAGCGTGGACAACGAACGCTCGACGCGTGCCAGCCCCGGGCCGTAGTCCCGTTCGGGCGCGGTGTAGAGGACGAACACGCAGCGGTCCTCGCGGGGAAGCACGTAGACGAGGGTCCGGGTCGTGCCCTGCTGGAACTCGTGGCGCGCCACCGGACCCGCCGGGAGCGTTCCCTGGGTGGCGTTCAGCGGCCGTTGACCCGACTCGGGCATGCCCGCCGCCCGTAGGATCTCCTCGGGTGACGCGTCGAGCCGGAGAGGCGCCCCCACCACCGAGCGCAGTTGCAGACCTCCCTCGAAGCGAACCACCGCGGGAGGCCCCGGCTCCTCGGAGAGCAGGCGCATGCCCGAAGGCGGCTCGTACTGGAGAGCCAGCGCGGTGGAGTCCACCTGACGTGAACAGGCCACGGCGAATGACAGCAACAACCACCAGGTGAACGCGGAACGGTTCATGGCGCATAGCGTGCCACATCCGCCATCCCCCCAAGAGTGCAGCCTCTCGTCCATCCCACAGCACTTTTTTCTGGATGCGGATGCCCTTTGCGCCCACGACAACGAGAAGCGGTCATCTATCCCCTTGAATTAACGGGGGCCGCGGCACTTCCCAGGCCTCGGCATGGCGAATGCTAAAGCCTTCCTCGCGGTCGACAGGGGTCGACGCGAAGTTCGGAGTGGGTTGGTCGGGGCAGTACGGGGTTGGGCGGGTCGGGGCAGTACGGGGTTGGGCGGGTCGGTCGGGTAGTACGGGTCAGTACGAAGTGGGTTGGATTGGGGACGGACATCGCGAGTGGTGAGAACCATTCGGCGATACGGCTCAAGGGAGTTGGGGAATGGGGTTGGGGAGCCGGTCTTCGCAGGAGTAGTCGGCCGCGAAGGCCGGTGTGCCTAATCAGTCGAAGCACCCCACCCGGTCGTGGTGAAGTCGAAAAATTGATCCGGGCTTTTCCCGCACTCATCCTCGGCCCTTCTCGCGGCTGAGAAGGAGGGCGGGACCGCATGCGAGGAAGACTCGGACTCCTGTTCCTGATGGGGCTGACGGGCTGCACCACGGTGAACGTGGCGGCACTGCCCTCAGTGCGTGATACCCGCGAGGTCTTCGTCACGACCTCCGACGTTCCAGGGCCCTATCAGAGCCTCGGACTGGTGCAGACCACGCGCAAGGGTGTGTTGCTCTTCGGTTTCGCGGATCCCGCGGCGACCGATCTCGAGGGTGGACTGAGGGAGTCCCTCATTCCCGAGGTCCGGCGGATGGGCGGCGACGGCATCATGAACGTGCGCTTCCACCAGACCCAATACGGGCTGCCCACCCGGATCCTCTTCGCCCTGCTCTTCTTCATCCCCCTGCCCAGCCAGGTCACGCTCAGTGGTGAAGTGGTGAGACTGGGAGCCGGGACCCCTCCTCCGCCGTTCGAGGCTCCCTCGCGATGAACCGCTCCCACGTCAGGAAGCTCCCGATCCTTTTCTGCGTGTTGTTGGGCACTGGCTGCGGTGCCGTGTCACACGGTTCGAGGTTGTCGGACCGTCCGCCACGAGCCGTGCGTGGCCCCTACCTCAGCACGGGGGGCGCCCCCCGGCCCTTTCGCACGCTTGGGTTCACCCAAATCACCGGCTACGGCGTCACCGTGGCGGGCGTCTCGGACGTCGGGAACGCGGCGCTCGACAGCACCATCCGGGGGGCGCTCGTGGACGTGGCGCTCAAGATGGGTGGAGATGGCGTCATCCACATCACGTTCGAGGACGAGAACCCGCCCACCGATGTGGAGCGCGCCTCGGATCTCTCCGAATCCATCACCCAGGTGGCGAGCGGCCAGGGCGGCGTGAAGTCCCGGAGCCGCAACGTGATCGTCACCGGCGAAGTCATCCAATTCCTGCCGTCACCGTGAGGCCCTTTCCGATGCGTCTTCTCTTCTCGCTCGTGCTCGTGACGCTCACCGGTTGCACGCTCGTCAATACCGCCACGGTGTCTTCCGACCGGAGCGGCCAGGACATTTTCGTGACGGCGGGAGGCATCTCCGAGCCGCATGAGTCACTCGGGCTCGTGCAGGCCACGCGCTCGGGAGTGCTGCTCTTCGGCTTCGTGGACGTGGTGGGAACGGACCTCGAGGCGGGCTTCAAGGACGTGCTCATCCCCCAGGTGCGGAGCATGGGAGGCGATGGCGCCATCAACGTGCGCTTTCACCAGACGCAGTACCTGCCGGTGACGAAGGTGATGGGCGCCATCTTGTTCTTCATCCCACTGCCCAGCCGCGTCACGGTCACCGCCGAGGTGGTGAAGCTCCAGCGCCGGGCGGACGGGCCCGTGCCAGCGCTCCCCCTCGCCGCGCGCTGAGGCGTGACCCGTGGCTCAGTTCTTGAGGGCGCGTTCGATGCGCTGGCGCAGCGCCGCCTCCGACAGCATGCCGCGTTGCGCATCCACCACGCGGCCCTGCCGGTCGAGGAAGTAGAGCGTCGGCAAGGCCGTCACCTGGAAGATGGCCGCGAGTTCGTCCGGCGCGAACACCACGTAGGGCGCCAGTTCCGGCAGGCGGCTCTGGACGAACTCCTGCACGAAGAGCGGCGCGTCGGGCATGTCATCCCGGCTGGCGGCCACGAACACGAGCCCCTTGTCCTCGTACTCCTTGGCCAGCTTCACCAGGGAGGGCATCTCCGCCTGACACGGAGCGCACCACGTCGCCCAGAAGTCCAGCATCACCACCTTGCCCTGGAGATCCGCGAGCGACAGCGTGCCGTTCTCGTAGCGCTGCATCTTCACCGTGGGCGCCGCCGTCCCGTCGGACGCCAGCCGCGCCCGCAGCGCCTGCTGAACGCCCAGGTACGACAGCCCCGCCAGACCCAGCAGGGCCGTCACCACCAACACCACCTTGCTCCACCCATGGCGCGCCGGCGGCTGCCCGGCGTCCGACTTCAGCGGCTCCGTCATGTGTGTGTACCTCTCGTCGTCCGCAACACCCCGTGCACCCGCGTGAGCACGCGCCGCACCTGCCGCCTCACCCGTGGCCGGCTCACCACCCAACGCGCCAGCCTGGGCCCATGCCGGTAATAGACGCGGATGAAACCCCGCCCCCAGGCATGGTGGCGCAACACCTCGTCCCGGAACGCCCGGAACGCCACCAACTCCGGCGCGCCCTCTCCGAAGGCCGCCGTCACCACGAAGCACGAGCTGGCCGGCGAAATCCACATCAGCCGGTTGTTCGTCTGGTTCACCACCGCCTTGAGCTCGCGAGCCTCGGTGTACAGGAAGACCAGCAGGTCGCCTCGCGCCACCGGAAACTCCTCGCCGCTCGCCTCCTCGAACTCGACGCGTGAGACGCCCGAGCTGCGGATCTCGGCCACCGTGAACAAGAAGCGCCGGGAGCTGCTCTTGTGTTCGATCTCCAGCCCGCGCAGCTCGCCGAAATACGCCAGGAAGGGCGTCCGGCAGGCCGGACACACATAGGGACGGGTTCCCGGCCCCGGCACATAGCCGAAGTCGTTGACGCGCTTGCAGCCCGTGTTGGGGCACACGAGCTTCACCTGCGCCACCGGCTCCTCGCGGGGATCGAACCGAGAAGTCCCCGTCTGGCGATCGAACACCGGCTCGCTCCCCCGCGTCCGGGTCCCGAACGCGCGCAGGGGATGCGCCAGGCGCTCCAGGTCCATCGCCCGCCGCCAGGCCTCCTCCGCCTGCATGAGCCGCCCGGCCACCGTGTGACACAGCGCTTCGCCATGCCCCTTGAGCGCGGCGATCAGCTTCTCCCCGGCCTCCCAGGAGCCCGCCTCGCGCTCCACCGCCAGGCCCAGCGCCAACACCTTCTCCACTTCCGGCAGGAGCGCCTCGGCTGCCTGGCGCGCGGGATCTCCCGCCCGGTGGTACACCGGAGGCTCTGGAATCCGGGCGAACAGCGCCAGCGCCTGCGCGCGCAGCTGCTCACGCGCCTCCTGCGCGCGCGGAAACGAAAGAGTCTGCGCCCGTGCTTGGGCGGCCTGGAAGAAGTCTTCGGGCTGCAAGGCCGCGCACATTAGAGGCAGCCCCGTCCCGCTGTCAGCGTCCTTCCCCCGCGCCCGCCGGAAACTGGCCCTGGGAGGCCCCGGCATGTATGACCGGGTAGGAGGGTGTAAACAATGGGTTTCCTGAAGTTCCTGGTGTGGACGGGTTGCGCGGTGGGACTCGGGGTCTTCCTGGCGACGGTGGAGATCGACGGACGCACCCCCGTGGAGCTCGCCCAGCGCACGTGGAAGCGCCACGCGCAACCCCCCCGGCCGGAGCGGATGAAGAATGGCCTGACGGACGCGCTCGACGAGGCCGAGAAAGCCGTCAAGCGCACGACGAAGCAGGTGGTCACGGCGGCGCCCGCGGCGCCTCGTGAGCGCATCACCCATGAGGATCGCGCGGCGATCGATCGCATCATCGCTCAGAAGAAGTAACTGGCCCGGGGGCCCCGCTTCCCCTCCGCTCCCCCCCTCCCTAGCTTGTGCCGAGGCGGGCTGTCCGGAGGCGGGGACCATGGTGGGTGGATGGTGGTGGAAGGGTGTCGCGCTGGCAACGCTGCTCGGTGCACCAGCCTGGGGAGCACCACCCGAGCGGGCGAGCAAGCTGTGGGAGGACGCCAAACAGCGCACCGTCCGGGCCGAGCGCTCCGTGCTGAGCCAGGTGGCCACGGCCGCCATGCCCGCGGTGGTGTCCATCACCACACGACAGCCGAGCACCACGCCCGGCACGGAGGGCGAGACGCAGAAGGGCATCGGCTCGGGCCTCATCATCCACCCGGACGGCTACATCCTCACGAGCGCCCATGTCATCGAGGGGGCCGAGGAAATCACCATCTCGGTGCTCTCCGGGCGCGGCTATCCCGAGGAGTACGAGGCGGAGCTCGTGGGAGAGGACTCGCGCACGGACTTCGCGCTGCTGCGCATCCACGCCCCCCACAAGCTGCCGGTGCTCAGGCTGTCGTCGGCCTCGCGGGTCGACGTGGGCGAATGGGTGGTGGTCATCGGCAACCCCTTCGGCCTGACGCACTCGGTGACCGCGGGCGTGGTGAGCGCCAAGGGCCGCACGGACGTGACACCCAACGGGCGCGACGGTGATTTCGACTACATGCAGGTGGACGCCTCCATCAACCCGGGCAACTCGGGGGGGCCGGTGCTGGATCTGAACGGCGAGGTGGTGGCGATCGCCAACGCCGTCAATGTCGCGGGCCAGGGCATCGGCTTCGCCATTCCGGTGGACATCGCCAAGGCGGTGCTGCCGCACCTGCGGAAGTATGGACGCGTGCGCCGGGGGTGGATGGGCGTCTCCGTTCAGGACTGCACCCCGGACGTGATGGAGGCCTACGGGCTCGTGAGCCCCAAGGGCGTGGTGGTGTCGGAGGTGCAGGATGGAGGACCCGCCTCGCGCGCGGGGCTGCAGGTGGGAGACGTCATCGAGGGCCTGGATGCCGCCCAGATCCAGCGCGCCCACAACCTGCGCTGGCAGGTGGCGGCCCGAGGCGTGGGCGGCAACGTGACGCTGCGCGTGCGGCGGGGCGAACATCCCCTGCGCATGCGGGTGCGGCTCGAGGACCAGCCCGGCGACACGCACCCGGCGTCAGCCAGGGTCGCCGAGCCCTCTCCCCCCGTGCGGCCAGACGAGCGGGCGGGCATGGGCGGCAGCGGCCCCGGAGAGGAGGCTTCGAAGGTGGAGCCCGTGCCCAAGGCCCCCTCGCCCTGAGCCGGACGACGGAGGGGGACGCCCGCATCCCCGCCTGCCTCCTTGCGTTCCGATAACGCCAGAGCTACACGACGCTCCTCGCGCATTGAATTCGCGGTGTTGCAACAGGAGCATTTCCATGGCTGAAGCACAGAAGACGACCCTGAAGAGCTGGCCGCGCCTGGCCAAGGGCAACGGCAAGAAGGCCTGTAGCGTCGAGGGCTGCAAGCGTCCCTACCGCGCCAAGAGCTACTGCTTCTTCCACTACAAGAAGTGGCGCCAGGGTGACCTGCCCCACTCGCGCTACCGCACCTGCTCCAAGGCGGAGTGCCGCGCGAAGACGGACAAGGGCGGCCTGTGCACGAAGCACTACGACGAGACCTACAAGAAGGCCGCGGCCTAGACGCCCCGGTTGGGGCCTCTCGGGGACGCTTCCTCGCTGGGAGCGTCCCTGGCCCCGCCTCGCATCACCCGCCCCACGTGCTTGAAGGCCGTGAGCCACAGCTCCGCCTCGCGCTGGGTCAGCTCCGCTCGTAGCAGGCTCCGCTCCAGCTCGCGCAGCACGTGCTCCGGCGCCTGCGGGTTGAGAAACTGCGCCTCCAGCAGCACCTGCCGCATCCGCTCGCCCAACGCGTTCACGGTCCCCATGCGCGCCCCAGGCTCTCCCTGGAGCTCACGCGCCGCCTCCGCGGGCCCCCGGCCCTCCCTCGAGCACAGGTAGAGCAGCACCGCCGCCGCCTGCGCCAGGTTCATGGACGGCTGCACATCACTCGTGGGGATGACGAGCAGATCCGAGCAGAACGCCAGCTCCTCGTTGGACAGCCCCCGCTGCTCCCCTCCCAACACCAGGGCCACCCGCCCCCGTTGGCTCTGCTCCGCCAGGCGCGCCACCGCCTCTTCCGGAGTGAGCGCCGTACGGCCCTCGATCTGGGTGCGAGACGTGGTGCCAACCGCGTACACACAGTCCTGGAGGGCTTCGGGCAGGTTGCGTGCCACGGACATGGCCTCCAGGACGGCCTCCCCCTTGACGGCCATGCGCTCGGCGCCTCGGAAGGCATAGGTGGCGGGCTCGGAGAGGATGAGCCGAGGAAAGCCGAAATTGGCCATCACCCGCGCCACGGCCCCCAGGTTGTCGGGTGATCGCGTCTGATGAAGGACAACGGTGAGGTTCGCTGCCGCAAGCATGCGCCCGAGTTTAGCTTCCCGTGTCGGAGGCGCATCGGTATATTCCCCGGGATGCCGCGCTGGGTCCCTGGCTTGCTCCTATCTCTCGTGGTCCTGACGGGTTGTGGCGTCGGGGGTGCGCCCGTGCGCGTGGCTCCTGGTGCGCGGCAAGCCCTCACCAACCCTCCCGAGCTGCTTGAGTTCGAGAGCCCCTCCACCCGCCTGGAGCTCTACCGCGAGGTGGCCCGCATCTCCGAGCAGGAGGCGGGCCAGGCCGCGCAGGCGCCCATGCTCTTCCCCATCAGTCAGGGGGGCGAGCTGGTGGCGGCGCCGGGCTTCGAGGGCCGCACGGATCTGCTCCAGGCGCCGGACGCGGGCGCTCCGCTGCAGTTGAGCTTCGATGGACGCGCGGGCGAGCGTTGGCAGGAGGATCGCCGCGAGAGCCTGCAGGGTCTGTCCGAGCGCGAGGCCGCGGAGCTGGTGGCGCGCACGCTGCTCGCCCACTGGCGGATCAGTCCCTCGGGCGTGGTGCAGGTGGACCGGGCCTCGAGCGCGCCGTACGCGGCGGCCTATGTGGACGGCATCCTGCGCATCAACCCGGCGTTCCTCTACATGGCGGCGGCCTACGGTCCCGCTTCCCTGGCAGGCTCGGTCCAGTAGAGTCCGCGCCTTCTTTGCCGCCCCATACCGGGGCCGAGGCGCCTTCGACTTGAATACCTCCGCACTCCACGCCCAGCTCTCCCAGACGCTCGGGTGCCCTCAGCTTCCGCCCTCCGTGGGCCAGCACTACCAGGGCAAGGTCCGCGACACCTACCGCCAGGGAGACCGGCTGCTGCTCGTCACCTCGGATCGGCTGTCCGCGTTCGACCACGTGCTGACCACCATCCCCTTCAAGGGCGAGGTGCTCAACCGGCTGACGAACTTCTGGTTCGAGCGCACGCGCCACATCGTGCCCAACCACGTGTTGGACGTGCCGGATCCGAACGTGACGGTGGCGCGCGCCTGCCAGCCCTTCGCGGTGGAGATCGTGGTGCGCGGCTACCTCACCGGCAGCCTGTGGCGCGACTACCAGAAGGGAACGCACACCGCCTATGGGCTGCCCTTCCCGGAGGGGCTGCGCAAGGACGAGGCCTTTCCGGCGCCCATCTTCACGCCCTCCACCAAGGCGCCCAAGGGCCAGCACGACGAGCCCATCTCCGAGAAGGAGATCCTGGCACGAGGCCTGGCGAGCGCACGCGACTGGGCGCGCATCACCGAGGCGGCCCGGGCCCTGTTCCTCGAGGGACAGAAGTGGGCGCGCACACGGGGCCTCATCCTCGTGGATACCAAGTACGAGTTCGGCAAGGTGGGCGATGACCTGTACGTCATCGATGAGATCCACACGCCGGACTCCAGCCGCTACTGGATGGCGGACGAGTACGAGGCGCGCTTCTCCCGGGGCGAGGATCAGCGCATGCTCGACAAGGAGAACCTGCGCCAGTGGCTCATCCGCGAGCGGGGTTTCCAGGGCCACGGCCCCCTGCCCGAGATTCCCGAGGACGTGCGCGTGTCGACGGCGCAGACGTACCTCCGGGCCTATGAGCAGATCACCGGCACGCCGCTCGTGCTGGAGCCGGGCGACGTGCAGGCGCGCATCGAGAAGAACCTCCGGGCGCGCGGCTACCTCTAACCGCACGGCACCCTCCCCGGCCCGTCACGCGCGGAGCCGGGGAGGAAACCTCAAGCGCTCCGGCCGAACACCCGCTGGAAGATCTCCTCCACGTGCTTGAGGTGGTAGTCGGCCGAGAAGCACTCCTCGATCTCCGCGGGCGTCATCACCGCGAGCAGATCCGCGTCCCGCGCGAGCGCGTCCCGGAACGTGCCGCCGTGCTCGAACATGTGCATGGCGTTGCGCTGGACGATGACGTACGCGGCCTGCCGGTCCATGCCCTTGCGCGCGAGCTCCAACAGGATGCGCTGCGAGTTCACCACCCCGCCGAGCAGCTCCAGGTTCTTCTTCATCTGCTCCGGGTAGACGCGCAGGTTCTCCATCAACCCGGCGAAGCGGTGCAGCATGAAGTCCGCCACGATGGTGGCGTCCGGACCGATGACGCGCTCCACCGACGAGTGGGAGATGTCGCGCTCGTGCCACAGCGCCACGTCCTCCAGCGCGCTCACGGCGTAACCGCGCAACAGCCGCGCCAGACCCGTGAGGTTCTCCGAGAGGATGGGGTTGCGCTTGTGCGGCATCGCGCTCGAGCCCTTCTGGCCCGCGGTGAAGGGCTCCTCGGCCTCACGCACCTCGGTGCGCTGCAGGTGGCGGATCTCCACCGCGAACTTCTCCAGGCTCGCGCCCAGGAGCGCCAGCGCGGAGAAGTACTCGGCGTGCCGGTCACGCTGGATGACCTGGCTGGAGGCCGGCGCGGGAGACAGGCCCAGCTTCCGGCAAGTGAAGACCTCCACCGCCGGAGGCAGGTGCGCGAACGTGCCCACCGCGCCGGAGATCATGCCCACGGAGATGGTGTCGCGGGCGTGCTCGAGCCGGACCTTCGCCCGGCGCAGCTCGTCGTACCAGATGGCCAGCTTGTGCCCGAAGGTGATGGGCTCGGCGTGGATGCCATGGCTGCGGCCCATCATCACCGTGCGCTGGTGCTCGAAGGCGCGCTTCTCCACCGCGGCCATCGCCCGGGCAACGCCCTGGAGGATGAGGTCCGCCGCCTCGCGCAGCGCCATGCCCAGGGACGTGTCCAGCACGTCCGAGGACGTCATGCCCAGGTGCAGCCAACGCGCGCTCGGCCCGATGCGCTCCTCCATGAAGGTGAGGAACGCGATGACGTCGTGCTTGGTGGTGCGCTCGATCTCCTCGATGCGCGCGGCGTCCGCCTCCGTGAAGTCCCCGGCGCGCGCCAGGCAGTCCTGAAGGGCCTCGCGCGGAGCGATGCCACTCTCCACCATGCCCTCCAGGGCGGCCAGCTCCACGTCGCGCCAACGGCGCAGGCGGGCCACGTCGGTCCAGAGGGAAGACATCTCCTTGCGGCTGTAACGGGGAATCACTCGAACACCCTCACGGGGAAGTCCCGCTTGGCGGCGAAGCGCAAGAGCTCCAACACCACGTCCTTGGAGCCTCCGAGCTTGCTCGCGGCGGAGAGGTTGACGGCCAGGTCCAGGCCCTCGGGCTGCGCCACGGCGAGCGCTCCGGGGTCGACCCTTTCATGGATGATGCGGTTGGCGAGCCGGCCCGCCTGCTGCCCGATCGTGATGGGGCTCGGGGCGAGGGCCAGGGTGGCGCCCTCCTTCACCTGACTGGGCGTGAGGCCCACGAGCGGCAGGCGATTGGCCGTGGAGAACGCGATGAGGCCCTGGACGACGGAGGCATTGCCCACCGTCTTGTCGGCCACCATCAGCATCGCATCCACCTTGTCCTTCGCGTTGGCGAGCACCTTCTCGAGCTTCGCCTGCCCGTCCATCTCGAGCGAGACGATGGACAGGCCCAGCGGCTCGGCCACCGCCCGCGCCGCGTCCACCATGCCCGAGGAGAAGCGCGGATCATTCAGGATGCCCACGCGTTTGATCGAGGAGGACAGGGCCTTGAGGGCGGCCAGCTCGGGCCGGAAGTCGCTGGTGAGCGCGATGCCGGTGAGGTTGGGCCCCTCGAGGCCATACTTCTCGTAGTAGGGCACCATGGCGAAGAGGACGGGCACCTCTTTCCCCAGCGTGCGGCGGGCGGAGTTGGCCGCCAGCGGTCCGATGGCCAGCACCAGCGCGGGCTTCTGGGCGGCGATGCGCTGGAGGGCCCGCGTGGCCGCCTGGGCGCTGTCGTCCAGCACCACCTCCGACACCTCGGCGTGCACCTCGGCGCTGAAGCCCGCGACCACGGAGGAGTAGGACGCGAGCGAGGAAGACTTCACCACCACCACTTTCGGACGCACCGGCTGCGCGGAGGACACCCACGGCACCAGCACCGCCCACACCAGCAACAGTCCCCAACGCTTCATCGCTTCACCCCCGTGCCCACGCAGCAGCGGAAACCCACCTCGGCCGATGACGCGTCCGGCGGACCACTCGCCCGGAAGGCGCAGCGCGTGGACATCTCCTGTCCGCTGAAGGCGCCGCCCTTGCGCACCCGGCCCTGGGCGTCGCCGAACTCGGACTCGGTCCACTCGGCCGCGTTGCCAGCCATGTCCATGACGCCGTAACCCGAGCGGCACGACGTGAAGGCGCCCGAGCGCGCCACCTTCCCATCATTGCCCTGGGTATTGCACTGATGCCCGTCGAAGTCCCTGCCGTACGGGAAGCGCTGGTTGCCGGGGCCCTTGCAGGCCTTCTCCCACTCCTCCTCGGAGCACAGGCGCCTGCCGAGCTTCGCGCACTCGGCCTTCGCCTCCCGCCACGACACGCCCACCCGGGGCAGGACTCCCGCCTGGTTGGGGAACTCGAACTCGTCGATGCAGAAGGCACCCACGTACCTGGACATCAACAACGGCTCGTTGGGCGGGCCCTCCTCGGGCGTGTCCTTGCCCATCTTGAACGCACCGCCGCCCACGTAGCGCATGCCCTGGGGGCACGAGCCGAGGGCCCCCGCGACGCCCATCGCGTTCGGCCCACCCGGGGCCGGAGGCAGGACGGCGGCGGGAGGCGGCTCCACCGGCTGCGCGGAGGGAGGCGCGGACTCCGGGGGAGCACTGCGCATCTTCAACAACCCGTACCCGGCCATCGCCCCCAGGGCGAGCCCGCCGATCGCCAGCAACACCATCCACGCCTTGGGCGAGCGGGACGCGGACGGGCCTCGAGGCGCCGGCGCGGCGGCCTTGACGGCGGCGGGAGCCTTCGCGGCGGGCCGGGGCTCGGCGCGGGCGGCCTGAGGAGGCGGACGGCCCTTGGGCTGACTCGAGGGCCGAGGCGTCGCCATGAGCGCCGCGAGGGCCTCGGAATCGAGTTTCTGGGTCGCATCCGGCGGAGGCGCGGGCTCCCGCGTCGGGATGCCGCGCTGCGCGAGGCTCTCGGCGCTCAGCAGCTCGGTGGGCGCCGACGACTGGGGCATCTCCAGCGTGGGAGCCCCCGCGACGGGTGATTCGATCGTGCTCCGGGGCGCCTCCTGCGTGGGCAGCGAGCCGGGCTGCACGGTGGGCACCTGGATGGTGGGCGTGCCCAGGGAGGGCAGCTCCGTCGTGGGCACGGGCGGGGGCAGCGCGTTGGAACTCAGGGGGCCCGCCGTGGCCAGCTCCGCGGTGAGGCTGAAGGGCACGGGCTTGACGCGGCCCCGGGGCGACAGCGTCCCCGGGGGCTTGGCCGCCGGGCGCGGGCGCGAGGACAGGGCCGCGGAGAACTCGGACAGGAACTCGCTCGCGGACTTCGGCCGCGCGAGCGGGTTCGAGTTGGTGGCGCGCCGGTAGAGCGCTTCCACGCCCTGGGGAAGGTCGGCCTCGTAGGCCAGCAGCTCCGACACCTCCCCTTCCTCGGGCATCTGCCCGGTGAGCATCTCCCCCAGGATGACGCCCAGGGAGTACAGGTCCATGCGCGTGTCGAGCTCGCCGCCCTCGGAGTACTCGGGAGCGAGGTAGCAGCCCACCTTCCAGGACTTCTGGGCCTGGATGAAGGGCAGGCGCGGAATGCCGAGCGCCAGGCCGTAATCCGTCACCTTGAGCAGGTCCGGCAGGACGAGGATGTTCTCGGGCTTGAGGTCCGAGTGCGGCCCGTACTTGTGGGCGTTGTCCAGGGCCTCGGCGAGCTGCGCGAGCAGCGGCTCCACTTCCTTGACGGTGAAGCGCTGACCCTGGGACGCGCGCTGCTCCAGCATCTTGCGCAGCGTCATGCCCTCGAGCAGCTGCGTGGTGAAGTAGGGCCGGTTGCGATCCTCCCCCTCCTCGTAGACGCGCACGTGGTGCGGGTGGGTGAGCTTCTTGCCCGCGCGCAGCGCCAGGGAGAACTGGGTGCGCTCCTCCTGCATCTGGACGAGGCGCGGGTTGATGACCTTGAGCGCGACCTCGACGTCCATCTCCTGGTCGAGCGCGCGGAAGACATGGCCCACGGGACCGGGGCCCAGCACCTCGCGGATGGCGTAGCGCTTGGCGAAGACATCGCCGGGTTTGTAGGGCGCCTCCACGCTGCCCGCGCGACGGCGCTGGGCGCTCCCAGGCGCCCCACCCGAGAGCTTCAGCCCACAGGTGGAGCAGGAGGCGCTGTTGTCGGGGACAGGGCTGCCGCAGCGTTGGCAAAGCAAGGGGGTTGAACTCCGGGCGGGTGGCGGGCGCTCGAGCAGGGGGCTCCCGAGTTTCCAGGGAGATCTCTTACCGCGCGGCCCCAACACGGGGCAAGGAACGCGGGGGACTCAGCGCCCCGTCGAGCCGAAGCCACCCTCTCCGCGTCCGGTGGCGTCCAACACTTCCAATTCCACCAGGGACACGCGGCACACGGGCGCCACCACGAGCTGCGCGATGCGCTCGCCCCGGCGCAGCGTGAACGGCTCCTGGGACAGATTCACCAAGAGCACTTGGACCTCGCCCCGGAAGTCCGCGTCCACCGTGCCGGGAGAGTTGAGCAGGGTGAGGCCATGGCGCAGCGCCAGACCGGAGCGCGGCCTCACCTGGGCCTCGTAGCCCGGAGGCAGACCGACGGCGAGTCCGGTGGGCACCAGCGCGCGCTGGAGCGGAGCGATCGTCAGCTCGCCCTCGATGTCCGCCCGGAGATCCATTCCAGCGGCGAGCGCGGTCTCGTAGCGCGGCAGCGGCAACGGCTCGGCATGGGCGCGCACCCGCCGAACCCCCACCGAGAGAGGAGGCGTCATGCCCCGGTCTGTACCACGCGCCAGGAAGGGGGCGACATTTTGGCTCGACCCCACCACCCTCGCGGGCTCACTCACTGAAGGCGTTGTCCACCACCGCGAGCGTCTTGGGACGAAAGCGCAGGGGATCCACGGGCTGGGCGAACAAGGCGAGCTGATAGTGCAGGTGCGGCCCGGTGGAGCGTCCGGTGTTGCCCGAGCGCGCGATGACGTCCCCGCGAGCCACCCGCTGGCCGGAGCGCACCAGCAGCCGCGAGTTGTGGCAGTAGGCCGTCGTCACGCCGCGGCCATGCGTGAGGATGATCACCTGACCATTCACGTCATCCTCGCTCGCGCGGCTCACGGTGCCATCCGCCACCGCCCGCACCTCGGTGCCCGTCCGGACGGCCAGATCCACCCCGGTGTGCAACTTCCTCACGCCCAGCACGGGGTTGATGCGGTAGCCGAAAGGACTGGAGATCCGGCTGTGCTCGGGCACGGGCCACGCGAGCTCGAAGGCCGTCGTCAGCGCCAGCGCCTGGGCGGCCGCGCCGGTGGCTTCCTCGAAGCCCGAGGGAAGCTGCCGGGCGAGCCGCTCCAGACTGGGGGAGTCTCCCTCGGCATGCAGGCGCGCCACCGCGTAGCGCGTCGGAACCTGGCCGACGAACAGAGCGGCGAGGCGGCTCTCCTCGTCGGGAAAATCCCGCTCCAGGTGCGCGTGCAACCGTTTGACGGCGGAGGGCCCGCGGACCGCGTCGAGCAAGACCTCGGGCGGGATGCCCTGCTCGCGCGCGAGCTCCAAGGCGGGAGCGCGGGCCTCGGCGGAGAGTGTCTGGAGCGCCAGGTGCGTGCCCTGGGCGAGCGCATCCGCGCCCGTGAGGCGCCGGACCAGGGGCTCGCTCGAAGACGGCAACGCGGCGGGCAGGCCGCTCGAACCACCGAGCGCGTAATAGTCGAGCAGGGGCCGGGCCGTGCTCCGATGCCCCAGAGCCCAGGCCATCCCGCGCCGGACCAGGGCGCCCGCGGGCGTGTGGTGCCAGGCGGTCCAGACGCAGAGGATCGCGAGCGAGAAGTCGAGCAGACCTCGGGCGGGGCGCGAAAACATGGGGGACCTCAGCGCACGAAGGACAGCAGGGGCGAGGCATCGAGCGCGGCGGCGAGCGCCAGGGGAATCACCAGCGTGGAGCCGGCCAGGCCATGACCGAGGGCACGAACGAAGCCCCGCGCATGTTCCTGGGACACCTCGTCGGCGTGCTGGAGGTTGCGCATGACGGCGCGCGCGCCCAGCCGCCACAGCAGACAGCCCAGGGCCGCGAGCGCGAGACCTCGGGACAGCCCATCCGCCACCCGCTCGCCGAGCAACTCATTCCACGACAGGAACACCGTGCCCTGGACGAGCCGCGCCACGGAACAGGCCCCGGCCACGACCACGAGCGCGGTCGCCACGGGGCGGATCCACCGCAAGGAGGTGGGCGCGCGCACGCATCGCCGCAACAGCACGCGCCAGGAATCGGTCGAGGCCTCATCTCCCTCGCGGTAGCTGAGCGCGGGGAGCGCGAGCACGAGGTCCGCCGCCAACTCCCAGGCCAGGGCCAGGATCCGCGCGAGCGTGGTGCGCCGCTCCAGCGAGAGCACATCCACGAGGGGCGCCGTGAGCGGGTAGCGGCCGACGAAACGATCGAACCGGGCATCGGCCAGGTCCACCAGGCTCAGCAATCTATCATCGAGCGCATCCGTGGCGGCGTGGACACCCACGGCGATGAGCGCCAACAGGCCGAGCGGCATGAAGGCCCACCGGAAGTGGCCAAGGAAACGCGAGAGCGGCGTGAAGGAAGCCTGGGGCACGGGCCCATCAACGCATGAAACCGCGGGCGAGGTCTTCCCCCGGAGTCCGGAGACGACGATGCCCTCCCCCGCCAGGGCGAGAGGAGGGCATCACGGGTCAAGACGCTGGGAGACGACTCAGGCCTTGGCGCCCGGCTGGGTGGCCTCGGGCGACGGGGAGGCGGCGGCCTCGGGGGCGGGGGCGGCGGCGGGAGCCGAACCCTGCTGAGCGGCGGCGCGCTCGGCCATGGCCTCCTTGCGCGACAGACGGATCTTCCCCGTCTTGTCGATGCTGACCACCTTCACCAGCACCTCATCGCCCTCCTTGAGCACGTCCGACACGCTCTTGACGCGCTTGTCGCTCAGCTCGGAGATGTGGATGAGGCCGTCGGTGCCCGGGAACAGCTCCACGAAGGCGCCGAACTCGGCGATCTTGCGCACCGTGCCCGTGTAGATCTTGCCGATCTCCGCCTCGCGCGTGAGCGCCTGGATCATCGCGATGGCGGACTTCACCGAGTCCACGTTGGAGCTGGCGATGTCCACGCGGCCCGAGTCGTCGATGTTGATGACGGTGCCCGTGCGCGCGATGATGTCCTTGATGACCTTGCCGCCCGGCCCGATGACGTTCTTGATGAACTCGGGGCGGATCTGCAGGGTGGTGATGCGCGGGGCGAAGGAGCTGATCTCCTTGCGCGGCTCGGCCATCGTCTTGAGCATCTCGTCCAGGATGTGCAGACGGCCCTGACGCGCCTGCTCCAGCGCGCGGCTCATGATCTCCGTGGTGAGGCCGGTGATCTTGATGTCCATCTGGATGGAGGTGATGCCCTTCGTGGTGCCGCACACCTTGAAGTCCATGTCGCCCAGGTGATCCTCGTCACCGAGGATGTCCGAGAGGATGGCGATCTGCTCGCCCTCCTTCACCAGACCCATGGCGATGCCGGCCACGGGGGCCTTGATGGGCACGCCCGCGTCCATGAGGGACAGGGTGCCACCGCACACGGAGGCCATGGAGGACGAGCCGTTGGACTCGAGGATCTCCGACACGAGGCGGATGGTGTACGGGAAGCGGTCCGCCGGGGGCATCATGTTGCGCAGGGCGCGCTCGGCCAGGGCGCCGTGACCCACCTCGCGGCGGCCGGGACCGCGCAGGGGCTTGGTCTCGTTCACGCTGAACGGGGGGAAGTTGTAGTGCAGCATGAACTTCTTGAAGGACTGGCCGTTGAGCAGCTCCAGGCGCTGCTCGTCCTCGGTGGTGCCCAGCGTGGTGATGGCCAGCGCCTGGGTCTCGCCACGGGTGAAGACCGCGCTGCCGTGGGTGCGCGGGAGCACGCCCACCTCGCTGGTGATGGGGCGAACCTCGGCGTGGCCACGAGCGCCGATACGGCCACCGTTCACGGTGAGCGTGCGCATGTGCTCGTACTTGAGGTCTTCCACGACCTGCTTGGCGTGCTTCTCCACCAGGGAGGTGTAGGCCTCGCCCAGTTGCTCCTTGAGCTTGGACAGGGCCTCCTTCTTGGCCTTGGAGAGCGCGTCGTAGCGCGAGTGCTTCTCCTTGATGGTGTAGCCGTGGACGATGCCGTCCCAGGCCAGGGTGCGCACCTTGGCCTTGAGCTCCTCGGAGACGGCCGGGATGCGCTCGTAGGTGCGCTCGCTCTTGTTGAGCGTGCGGCGCAGCTCGTCCTGGAGATCCAGCGCGGGCTGGGCGGACTGCTTGCCGAACTCGAGCGCGGCCACCATGTCGGCCTCGCTGGCCTCCTCGGCGCCACCTTCCACCATCACGATGGCATCGCGGCTGACGGCCAGGACGATGTCCATGTCCGACTGCTCACGCTGCTTGGCGGTGGGGTTGGCGATGAGCTTGCCGTCGATGCGGCCCACGCGGATGCCGGCCAGGGGGCCGTTGAAGGGGATGTCCGACACCCAGAGCGCCGCGGAGGCGCCGGTGATGCCGTGCACGTCGCCCTCGTGCTCGGGGTCCGCGGAGATGACGCTCGAGATGATCTGCGTGTCGTAGGCGTAGCCTTCCGGGAACAGCGGGCGCAGGGAGCGGTCCACGATGCGGCTGGCCAGCGTCTCCTTCTCCGTGAGGCGGCCCTCGCGCTTGAAGTAGCTGCCGGGGATGCGGCCCGCCGCGTACAGCTTCTCCTGGTACTCCACCGTGAGGGGAAGGAAATCCACGTCCTTCTTCTCGCGGGCGCTCACCGCGGTGACGAGCAGCATGGTGTCGCCGTAGCGCACCACCACGGAGCCGTCCGCCTGCTTGGCCAGATGGCCCGTTTCGATGGACAGCTCGGTCTCGCCGATCTTGACGCTCTTCTTCAGGTGCATATCCGTCTTGCCTTGTGACTGTGTGGCCTCCAGGCGCGCGCCCCGCCCTCTCCGGAGGGCTTGGGTCCACGCGCCTCGCTGCGAGGCCTGTGGGTGGATGCGGTCGCCAGGCCTGGAACAGGCACAGACAAGCAACCGCGACTGTACTGCGGTGGGGCGCCTCGGAAGCGCCGGGAGGGATGCGTCGGAGTCTTGATCCCTGCTCGCGCGGGCCGACCCTGGCTCTCGGGTCGGCCCGTCCGAACGGAAACCAAAACCTCCGTCCTCATCTCCACCGGTCCTCTCTGGATTACCCCACTCCTCGTGACATTCGACAGCCTATGAACGACTCGGGGCGCCAGCTCATGCCGGCGCCCCGCTTTTTCCCGGCCTACTTGCGGATGCCGAGGCCCTCGATGAGCTTCTTGTAGCGGTTGGCGTCCTTGCTCTTCAGGTAGTCGAGCAGGCGGCGGCGCTGACCGACCAGCTTGAGCAGACCGCGGCGGGAGTGGTGGTCCTTCTTGTGCGTCTTGAAGTGCTCGGTGAGCATGGTGATGCGCTCGGACAGCAGCGCCACCTGCACCTCGGGAGAGCCCGTGTCGCTCTCGTGGGTGCGGTACTTCGCGACGACTTCCGCCTTACGGTCCTGATGCAGTGCCGACATGTGCTTCCTTGTCTTCTTCCCACTCCGGGGGTTGGGTGCTGCGGTCACCACGGTCCGCGGAGGGGTACAGACCGGGTGTCCTGCTTGTAATGAAACGACGGCTTATAAGCACCGCGCACAAGAGCGGTCAACCTGAAGCGCTCGTCGGGATGCCTGGGGGAGGACGAGACAGGACGAAGAGAAGGAGCCGTCGTCCGGTGGACAGGCCCGTCCCTCCCAAGGCCAGTTCTTCCAGGGAATGCTCGTGCAGACCCAGGTGCACATAAGAGCCACCCGTGGCGAGGAGATCCCCCGCGAGGTGCTGCCACAGCTTCGGATACAGGGACAGCAGAACCTCCACGACGTCGCCCACGCCCGCGTTGGCCGGCACGCCCAGGCTGATCTCCCTCCGTCCCTCGAAAAGCGAGCGCAGGGGCGGAGCAATCACGACGGTGACGTCGAGCGCCCGGGCCAAGACGAGAGCTAGACCAGCACGCGGAGGTAGCGCAGGCGGCCCCGAACCACTTCGGCCACCGCGAGCACGGCTTCCGAAGGGCCCACCACCCGAACACGACCCGGGAGGGAGGGCGCCTCCACGGGAACGCCATGGGACACCCGCTCCGCGTCCGCCGCGCTCACGCGCACCGCGGGCAGGTCCACCAGGGCCTCGGCGACGGGCACCAGCCGTTTGGCCAGGGAGCCCGCCTGGAGAAGCGCGGGCAGGTCCGCCAGGGGCAGCGCCTGAGCCAGGGAGAACGGGCCACTCGTGGTGCGCCGCAGCGCCTCCAGGTGGGCCCCACAACCGAGCGCCCGGCCGATGTCGTAGGCGAGCGTGCGGACGAAGAAGCCCTTGGAGCAGCGCACGGACAGGTGGAGCTGGGTGGCGTTGAAGTCGCGCAGGGCCAGCTCGTAGACGGTCACCTGACGGCTCGCCCGCTCCACTTCCTCGCCCGCCCGCGCCAGTTCATAGAGGCGCTTGCCGCCCACCTTCACCGCCGAATACATGGGCGGCACCTGCTCGAACGTGCCCCGGAAGCGCCCGAGGACGTCCTCGAGCAGCGCGGTGTTGAGGGGCGGCACGGGCGCCTCGGCCACCACCTGTCCCTCGGCGTCCTGGGTGTCGGTCTCCGCGCCCAGACGCACCACGGCGTCGTAGGCCTTGTCTCCCTCGGTGATGAAGCCGGCCACCTTGGTCGCCTCGCCCAGGCACAGGGGAAGCACCCCCGTGGCCATGGGGTCCAATGTGCCGGTGTGACCCACCTTCTTCACACGAAGCAGACCCCGGACCTGCCGCACCACGTCGAACGAGGTGGGCCCCTTGGGCTTGTCGATGACCAGGACGCCGTCCATGCCGACTACCAGCCTTCCTTGTCCTTCACCTCGCGCAACAGCCGCTCGATGCGGTCGCCTCGCTCCAGCGACTCGTCGAAGGTGAAGAATACCTCGGGAGACACCCGCATGTTCACCGCCTCGGTGATCTCCTTGCGGATGAAACCCTTGGCGGCCTCGAGACCCTTGTGGGTGTCCTTGCGCTCCTGCTCGGTGCCCATCATCGAGTAGTAGACGCGCGCCGTCTTCAGGTCCGGCGACACCTTCACGCCGGTGATGGTGATGTAACCGATGCGGGGATCCTTCAGCTCGCCCCGGGTGAGCATCCGCCCGAGGGCCGCCTGGATCTCCTGGCCCACACGCTCTGGCCGGTTGCTGGTGCTCATTTCTTCTCCCAATCTCGTGGATTGCGCAGGGCCCGGGCACGCGCCCGGGCCTCGTCCAGCGGCGACAAGCCGCCTCGCTCCGGGCTCCCGACCTGACGCCCGCTTTCCCGCCCCTCGTGCCGACGCGCCCAGTCCACCGAGCCCTCGGCCTCGGCCATGGAGCGGTCGCCACGGCCCATTCCGGCGATGAGTTCCTCCAGGTCCGCCTCCGGACCCGCCTCCTCGGCGTCCTCGTCGAACGCGTCCGCCTCGGAGTCCTCCTCTTCGCCCCGAGCGGCCGCGGAGGGCCGCCCAGCGGTGTAGAGCGTGTCCCCGAAGCCCATGATCTCCGTCTGACGGGAGACGAGGGGGGCCACGTACATCTCCTCCACGAAGTGGATGATCTTCTCCATCTGCTCGTCGACGTGGCGCCGGTCATTGCCCACCACCGCGAGCGCGAGGGTGGCCTTCTGCCAGAGATCCTGATCATCCACCTCCGCCACCGCCACGTTGAAGCGGGCCTTCACCCGCTCCGTGACCCGGCGGAGCACCTGCCGCTTGGCCTTGAGGGAACCGCTCTCCGGAATCTGGAGGATCAGACGCGCGACACAGACAAACATGACACAAAGCCCCTGGCCCCGGTGACGCCGCCTGCCTGGCGGGCCACCGGGAGCGTCCTGGTGGTGGAGGACGACGGCCAGAGCGGGACTAGCTCAGGCTGGGCCGCGTCTCCTCGATCTCGTAGGCCTCGATGATGTCGCCCGGCTTGAGATCGCTGTAGTTCTCGATGCCGATACCGCACTCGAAGCCCTGGGCGACTTCCTTCACGTCGTCCTTGAACCGGCGCAGCGAGGCCATCTTCCCCGAGAACATCTGCTTGCTGTCGCGCAGCAGGCGGACGAAGGCGCCGCGCTTCATGACGCCATCGAGCACCGCCGCACCGGCGATGGTGCCCAGCTTCGGCACGTTGAAGGTGTTGCGCACCTCCGCACGGCCCAGCTTGCGCTCGGTGCGGATGGGCTCCAGGAGGTCTTCCATGGACTTCCGCACACCATCGATGAGCTCGTAGATGATGCTGTAGGTCTCCAGCGTCACCTCCTGGGCCTTGGCCGCGGCCTCGGTGCCGGACTCGGGCTTCACGTTGAAGCCGAGCACGATGCCCTTGGAGGCGGCCGCGCGCATCACGTCGCCCTCGGTCATGGCGCCCACGCCCGCGTGGATGATCTCCACGCGCACCTTGTGGGTGGACAGCTTCTGGACGGCCTCCTTGACGGCCTCGGCCGAGCCCTGCACGTCCGCCTTGATGACGAGCCGCAGCTCCTTGGGACCACCGCCCGCCTTCGTCTTGGCGAAGAGCTGCTCGAGGGTCTCGCGGTTGCTGGCCTTGCCGAGCTCCGCCTCACGGCCCTTCATGGCGCGGTGGGTGGCGATCTCCTTGGCGGCCTTCTCGTCCTCCACGGCGTTGAGCGTCTCGCCCGCGGTGGGCACACCGGACAGGCCGATGACCTCGGCGGAGTAGCCCGGGAGCACTTCCTTCACGGCCTCGCCCCGGCTGTTGTTCATGGCGCGCACGCGGCCGAAGTGGGTGCCGGTGACGATGGCGTCGCCCACCTTGAGCGTGCCCTCCTGCACCAGCACGGTGGCCACGGGACCGCGGCCCTTCTCCAGCTTGGCCTCGATGATGGCGCCCACGGCCGGACGGGACGGGTTGCTCGTGAGCTCGAGCACCTCGGCCTGCAGCGCGAGGTTCTCCAGCAGCAGGTCGATGCCCATCTTCTGCTTGGCCGACACGGGGACCATGATGGTCTCGCCGCCCCACTCTTCCGGGGTCAGCTCGTGGTTGGCCAGGTCCTTCTTCACGCGATCCGGGTTGGCGCCCGGCACGTCCATCTTGTTGATGGCGACGACGATGGGCACATCCGCGGCCTTGGCCTGCTTGATGGACTCGATCGTCTGGGGCATCACGCCGTCATCGGCGGCCACCACCAGCACCACGATGTCCGTCACGTTGGCGCCGCGGGCGCGCATGGCGGTGAACGCCTCGTGGCCCGGCGTGTCGAGGAAGGTGATGTCGCCGCGCGACGTCTTCACCGAGTAGGCGCCGATGTGCTGGGTGATGCCACCGGCCTCGCCGGACGCCACGTTGGCGGCGCGGATGGCATCGAGCAGGCTCGTCTTGCCGTGGTCGACGTGGCCCATGACGGTGACGACCGGCGGACGCGGACGCTCGTCCTCGGGACGCACCTCCACCTCGGGCAGGAAGTCCTCGACCTCGAAGCCGGCCTTCTCCACGCGCCAGCCGTAGTCGGTGGCGAGCAGCTCGGTGGTCTCCGAGTCGATGATCTGGTTGGCCGTGGCCATCTTGCCCAGGCCCATGAGCTTCTTGATGAGCTCGTTGGTGCGCACACCCATGCGCTGGCCCAGGTCGGAGACGGAGATGCCCTCCTGGATCTTGATGACCTTCTTCTCCTCGGCCATCTGGGTGATCTGCGTCTTGGCGCCCTTCTTCGTCGGCTTCTTCTTCTTGCCGCGCACGGGGATGGTGACCCGGCCCCAGGCCAGATCCGTCATCTCCTGCTTGGAAGGACCCTCGGTGGCGGAGCCCCGCTTGTTGCCACGACCTGCCCGCTCCTTCTCCTTGTTCTTGGAGACGTCGACGAGCTCACGGCCACGGCCGAGGTGATCCGGGACGACCTTGTACTCGCGCTTCTCACCGATGGCGCTCTTGCCCGGCGCCATGGGGTACTGCCGGCCCGCGCCCGTGGTGGGCGTGACGCGGCGCACCTGGATGAGCGGGCGCGAGATGACGACGGCCTGGGTGGCCGTGGGGCGCAGCGCGCGGGGATCCTGCGCGACCTGCTGATGGGGAACGCCGCCCACCATGTGCGTCGCCTGGGGAGCGGCGCCCGGAGTGGCGCTCGCCTGGGCACCGGCCGAGGGAGTGCCCGGAGAGGACGGACGCACCGGACCCGACGAGGGCGGAGCGCTGCGCTGGTACTGGCTCGGCGCTCCCCGCTGGTACTGACTCGGACCGCCGGGGCGGCCTCCCTGTCCGGGACCGCCGGGGCGGCCTCCCTGTCCGGGACCGCCGGGGCGGCCTCCCTGTCCGGGACCGCCGGGGCGGCCTCCCTGTCCGGGACCGCCGGGGCGGCTCGAACCCGACATGCCGGGTCCACCCGCGGAGGGTGAACGCGGACCGCTGGACGAGGGATGCTGCGAGGGGGTCCGGACAGAAGGGGGGACCGCCGAAGGCGGGCGATTTGGCAAGCTTGGTGACTCCTTGTGGAACGAGGGAGGCGGACGAACGACGACCGCCTGGGTAGCGGTGGGGCGCGGAGGCTCCACGGGCCGAGGGGTCTCGGCGACGGGGGCGGGCGGCTGGGGCGCGGGAGGCGCCACCACGGCACTCGGCGCGGCCTCGGCACGAGGCGCCTCCACGACGGGGGCGGGCGGCGGAGCCTCGGCACGAGGCGCCTCCACGGGAGCGGAGGGCGGAGCGGTCACGGCCGCTGGCGCCTCCGGAGGCGCGGCGGGCGGAGCGGTCACGGCGGCGGGTGCCTCCGGCGCGGGGATCGGGGCGGCCTCGGCGCGCGGCGCCTCGGCGACCGGAGCCTCGACGGCGGGCTCGGGCACGAACGTCTCCGCGCTCTCCCGAGGAGCCTCGGCCGCCTGGGCCTCCTCTCCCGGCTGCTCGGCGGACGGCGCCGTCGGGGCCTTGCGGCGCACCACGAAGCCCTTCGCGGCGACTGGGGGCGCGGCCTGCTTGGGCTTGCGCTTGTCCAGGATCCGCTGCACCGCGGCAGTGGCCTGATCGTCCTCGAGCGAGGACGAGTGGCTCTTGACGTCGTAGCCGAGCGCGACGAGCTCGGTCACGACCTCTTTGTTGTCGAGCTCGACCCCGTGGTCCTTGAGCTCCTTGGCAATCTCGTGAACGCGCTTCTTCGACATACCTTGATTGGCCTTTTGCTCCGCCGGCTACCGGGCGCAGCACCCTAATCCAAAATTGAGTGTGAGTGGTGCTAACACCCACGTCCCCCGGCTGCTCCACTCGAGCCCGGGCCCGATTCCAACGCCTGACCCAGGAGCAACGGGTCAACCGACCCCGTTTTTCCCCGGAAGGCCCTGCCAAAGGCCTTCCGCTTCACCGCCGCCGCCAGGCAACCGACTCCACAGAGGTAGGCTCCCCGACCGGGCAGCCTCCTCCGCCAGTCCACCACCACCCCCTCGGGACCCACCCCCAAGCGGGTGAGCTCCTGTTGGATGCGCCTCGCACCACATCCGATGCAGCTTCGCACCGGCCCCGCATCCACCGGCCCCGCATCCCGTCTATTAGTACTGGAGCGGGCGTTCAGGCGCATCCCCTCGACCATCCAAGCATACTGACGACACTACCGCAGACTAAGCGCCCGCGGGCTCCACAGGCGAGGAGGAAGCGGAACTCCGTTCAGCATTGAGTTCCGCCCGCAGACGGGCTTCCTCCACCAGATAATTCTCCGCGGCGCTCTTGAGCTGACGCGCCTTCTTGATGCCCACGCCCGGCACGTCCCCGAGCTTGGCCAGGTCCTTCTCGTTGGCGATGTCCTCCACCGTCTTGTAACCGGAGAGCACCAGCTGCTCGATGGCCTTCTCGCCCATGCCCCGGACGCGCGCCATGCGCTCGGTCTGACTGAGCTCGTCCGGGTGACGGCGGGCCTCCGCCTGACGGGCCTGCTCGCGCTCGCGCTCCATGCGCGACAGCTCCGTGGCGTCCAGGCCCATCTGCTTGCGGGCCTCCTCCTGCATGGCCGGCACGCGCGAGGGATCCACGCCCGGAATCTGCGACAGCACCTCCGGATTGGCCTCGGCGATGTCCTTGGCCTGACGGAAGCCGTGGGCGTAGAGCGTCTCCACCAGCATCTCATTGACGCCCGGCAGCGCGCCCAGCGAGCGGTTGGCGAACTCACGCATCTCGCGCACCCGGCTCTCGCTGTTGATGTCCAGCTTCCAGCCCGTCAGCTGCGCGGCCAGGCGCACGTTCTGACCCCGGCGGCCGATGGCCAGCGACAACTGGTCATCCGGCACGATGAGTTCCATGGCGTGGTTGGCCTCGTCGATGATGACGCGGCTGACCTCGGCCGGGGCGAGCGCCGAGCACACGAAGCGCGCGGGATCCTCGTCGAAGGGGACGATGTCGATCTTCTCCCCGCGCAGCTCCTGCACCACGGCCTGCACGCGGCTGCCCTTCATGCCCACGCACGCGCCCACCGGATCCACGTCCGAGTCCCGGCTGGACACGGCGATCTTCGCGCGGCCACCCGGCTCGCGCGCGGCGGCCTCGATGACCACGATGCCCTCGGCGATCTCGGGCACCTCCATCTCGAAGAGCTTGGTGAGCAGGTTGACGGAGGCGCGGCTCAGGACGATCTGCGGGCCCTTGGACTCGCGCAGCACGTCCAGCACGTAGGCCTGCACGCGATCGCCCGCGCGGTACGTCTCGCGCGGCACCTGCTCGCGCACGGGCAGCACCGCCTCCGCGCGGCCCAGGTCCACGATGATGTTGCCGCGCTCGAACCGGCGGGCGATGCCCGTGACGATCTCGTTGCGCCGATCCTTGTACTCGTTGAAGACGTTCTCGCGCTCGGCGTCGCGGGTGCGCTGCAGGATGACCTGCTTGGCCGTCTGGGCCGCGATGCGCCCGAAGCCCCGCCGGAACGTCTTGAGCCGCAGGATGTCGCCGTACTGGTTGTCCTGGGCCTTGGCCTCCTCGGCGTCCTCGTCCCGGTAGAAGATCTGGAACACGAGCTCGTCGCCCGGCTCCACTTCCATGCCCTTCTTGTGGGCCTCGTCGAGGGGAATCTGGTTCACCGCCTGGATGGGGTCGGTGATGGCCTCCACCACGGTGATGGCCTGGAAGAGCTCCACGACGCCCTTGTCGGCGTCGTACTTGGCCTCGAGGCTGCGCTCCTGGCCAAAGTGCTTCTTGGCCGCGGTCGTCATCGCGTCCTCGAGCGTGGAGATCAGCACGCTCCGGTCAATGCCCTTGTCCTTGGCCACCTGGTCCAGGACGAGGTTGAGGTTGATGTTGGGATTGGCTGGCGTGGGCATCGTCTTCTCCAAAGGTTCCACGGGAACGCCCGCGCGAGGGCGCTCCCTGTATGTGGACTGCTAGAACTCGAACTCCAGATTCGCCTTGGCGATGTCCTTGAAGGGGATGCGGAAGACACCCGCTCCTTCCACGTCCACGGCGATGGCGTCGGCCGCCACCTCGGTGAGCGTTCCGGTGAAGTTCTTGCGCGGCGGCTCCCCAATGGGCCCGAAGGTCTTCACCTTCACCCGCTGGCCCTTCACCCGCTCGTAGTGCACGGGCTTCTTCAGGGGACGGTTCACCCCGGGACTGGAGACCTCCAGGTTGTACTCGTGGGGAATCAAATCCTCCACGTCCAACACCGTGTCCACCGCCCGTGAGACCTGCGAGCACTCATCCAGGCCCACCCGTCCACCGGGCTTGTCGATGAACAGGCGCAGGACCCAGCCCTCATGCTCGCGGACGAACTCCACCTCGAGGAGTTCCAGCCCCTCGCCCGCAACGATGGGCTCGAGCACCGCCTGTGCCCTCGCCTCCACCGTCTGCTTGATGTTCTCCGCCATAGGCCGCTTCGAAAACTCCGGACTCCAAAAACACGAAAAGCGGGCACGACGGCCCACTTTTCGAGGGAACTGCGTCGAAAAATGTCGGCGGCGTCCGTAGCACACGCCACCTCGGGGTGTAAAGAAGCACGATCCCCGTCTCCCCCCATCCAACAGTCCGCCGGGACACGGGGATTCCCGGGGTTCCGCCGGGGGACTCCCGTTATAACGGCTCCATGCACCTGCTCGCCGCTGCTCAGATGGTGTCCACCGCGGACAAGGCCCACAACCTCGATTCCGCCATCCGGCTCGTCCGAAGGGCGGCCGACCTGGGGGCCCGACTCGTGGGCCTGCCGGAGAATTTCTCCTGGATGGGGCCCGAGGCCGAACGCTCCGCCGCCGCCGAAACCCTCGAGGGACCCACGCTCTCGCGCATGGCCGAGGTGGCGCGCGAGCGGCGCGTGACGCTCCTGGCGGGCTCCATCCTGGAGCAGGGCGCGCCGGGAGGTCGCCTCTACAACACCACGGTCGTCCTGGGGCCGGATGGATCGCGCCAGGCGGTGTACCGCAAGATCCACCTGTTCGACGTGGACGTGGGCGACGGCACGCCCTATCGCGAGTCCGCGGCGGTGGCCCCGGGCGAGGACGTGGTCGTGACGGACACGGAGCTCGGGCGGCTGGGCCTGTCCATCTGCTACGACCTGCGCTTTCCCGAGCTCTACCGGCGCCTGGCGCGCGAGGGCGCCACGCTGCTCGCGGTGCCCGCGGCCTTCACCTTGATGACGGGCAAGGACCATTGGGAGGTCCTCCTGCGCGCGCGGGCCATCGAGAACCAGTGCTACCTCTTCGCTCCGGCCCAGGGCGGACGGCACTCGGCCCAGCGCGTCACCTGGGGCCACGCCATGGTGGTGGACCCCTGGGGCCTGGTGACGGCCCGGGCCTCGGAGGGCGAGGGACTGGCCGTGGCGGCGGTGGACCCCGAACTGCTCGCGCGCATCCGCCGGAATCTGCCCTGTCTGCAACACCGTCGGCTGGAGTGAAGCAGGCAGGCGATTGGGAAAGGCCCCCCTGGGTCCGGCGACGAATCCCCGGTACACTGCGCGGCGGACTCCCCCGTGAACAGCCGCTGGCCCCCCATGATGTTCGCCCTCGCCTTCTCAACTCTTGGCGGGGGCTGCCCCGCAGAAGAAAAACCCGCTCCGCCGCCGGTCCAGCACGTGCCGGCCGCGCCACTTCCCGTGCGCCGCGCCCAGCTCAAGGGGCTGCAGGGAGACGTGAAGGTCAAACGCGCGGCGGGTGACGAATGGCTCCCCGCCCAGGAGGGCATGGCGCTCTTCGAGAACGACAAGGTGCGCACCGTGGCCGGCGCTGGAGCGCAGATCGTCTTCACGCAAGGCAGCATGGTGAGCCTGGGCGAGGACGCGTTGATCAGCATCGCGGAGACACGACCCCGGGCCGGACAACAACGCACGGACCTGACCGTCTTGAAGGGACGGGTGGACGCCGAACTGGCGGATCCCACCCACCAGTCCCTCTCGGTCACCACGCCCGCGGCCACCGTCCGGGCCGGAAGGGAGATCGTGTTCCAATGAAGGCTTCCCTCCTGACCGCCCTGATGATGATGACGCCCGCCTCGGCCCAGACGCGCGCCGAGAGGGCCCCCGCGCACTCGCGAGAGCACGCCCAGACGGCACTGGACTCCGCGCGCAGCTCGGTGGCCCAGTCCGACCCCAAGTCGCCCCGGCACGGGGAAGCCGAGGCCAAGCTCAAGGAAGCCGAGGCCCACTTCCATGGCGCGCGCTACGAGGAGGCCGCCCAGGCCGCCGATGCCGCCTGGAAGCTGCTCGGCGAGCGCTCCGCCCAGCCCACCAAGCTCAGCGTGATGGTGGACGCCAAGGGCACCACCGTCGTGAAGAGTGAGTCCGGACGGGTCTCCGTGGAGGGTGGCGGCGTCACCGAGGTCCTCGAGGACAAGGACAGCGTGCGGGTGGACAAGGGTCAGGCGCCTCGCAGGGTGCTCGGAGCCCCCTTCCCCACCCAGCCGGCCGACAAGCAGCGCGTCAGCGTGAAGGCCGCCAAGAAGGGGCTCGAGCCCATCCTCATCTCCTGGCGGCCGGTGAAGGGCGCCGAGCGCTATGAGGTGGAGCTCTGGTCCACTGGGGGCGAGCCCGGCCAGCGGCGCGTCCTGCCCGCCACCAGCCCCCAGCTCCAGGTGCCACTCACCGCGGGAGCCTACCGCTGGGTCGTGCGCGCCCTGGCCCGCGACACGCGCTCCGAGGCCTCGGCCGAACAAGATTTCGAGGTGCAGGAAGCCCCGGCCAAACGCATAAAGCTCAAGGTGAAGCCCTCGCCGTGGAAGTAACCAGGGAGGAGCGTTCCCCATGCGCCTCTTCAAGACCCTCTTGCTGCTGATGTTGGTGGCCAGTCTGGTGCCCACGGTGATGGTGGGCCTGCTGTCCGTGTCCGACACGCGCGAGTTGCTGGTGCGTGACGCCCAGGAGATGGCCCAGGAGCGCGTCAAGCAGCTCAAGCTCAAGGCGGAGGGCTTCCTCGCCGAGCCCACCGGCGCGGTGATGGGCATGGCGCGCGTGCCCCATTTCTTCAGCCTGCCCCTGGAGCAGCAACAGACGTACCTGCGCGCCCTGCTCAACCAGCGCCGCGAGGTCCAGGCCATCACCCTGCTCGGGCCCGATGGACGCCGGCTGCCGGGCCTGCGCGCCTTCGCCGTCAACGACGTGCCCCCCACCGCGCTCGCCGAACACGAGGCCCGGGTCTCCGCGCTCGTGCAGGGACTCAATGGCCTGCGCTTCGCGGATGGCACCTGGCGCCCCGGCGGCGAGGCCGTGGTGACGTTCGCCTTCTCCGTGGGCGAGCCCGTCGAGGGCTACATCGCCGCGGACGTGTCGCTCGCGGAGCTGCAGACCATGCTCGCCCAGGAGCGCGTGGGCAGCACCGGCTTCGTCTACCTCACCGACGCCCAGGGCCATGTGCTCGCGGGCGGAGGCGGACTCACCCCCAACCAGGACGTCTCCCATCGGCCCGTGGTGGCCCACCTGCTCCAGGGCCTGGCGCGCAGCCCCGACACGGACATCCTGCACGTGGGCAACTTCGGCGAGGGCGACGAGGCCGTCGTGGCCGCCTACGCCACGCTGTCCGATCCCCACTGGGCCATCGCCTCCGAGCAGCCCGTGGCGCTCGCCTACAAGCAGGTGGAGACGATGGAGCGGCGGCTCATGCTCACCGTCCTCGCCGCCACGCTCGTGGCCCTGGGGCTCGCCGCCTTCTTCTCGCGCGGCGTGACGCGCCCCCTCATGGGTTTCACCCAGGGTGCCCTCCAACTGGCCCAGGGCAAGTTCGGCCTCGAGGTCAACGTGCCCCAGAAGAACGAGCTGGGCGAGCTCGCCCGCACGTTCAACTACATGAGCAAGCAACTGCTCGCGTACGACCACGAGAACCGCGGCCTCTACGAGAGCCTCGAGCAGGGCTACCTGGAGACGATCGTCGCGCTGGCCAACTCCATCGACTCCAAGGACTCCTACACCCGTGGCCACAGCCAGCGCGTGGGAGACGTGGCCGTGGAGATCGGCCGCGAGCTGGGTCTGTCCGAGCGCGAGCTCAAGCAATTGCAGTTCGGCGGCATCCTCCACGACATCGGGAAGATTGGCATCGCGGAGTCCATCCTCTGCAAGCAGTCCCGGCTCACCGATGAGGAGATGGCCATCATGCGCGAGCATCCGGACATCGGCGACTCCATCATCAAGCCCATCAGCTTCCTGGCGGCCATGCGCACGTGCGTGCGCCACCACCATGAACGCTGGGACGGCACGGGCTACCCGGACAAGCTCAAGGGCGAGGAGATTCCCCTGCTCGCGCGCATCGTGGGGTGCGCGGATACCTTCGATGCCTGCACCTCCACACGCCCCTACCAGAAGGCCATGCCCCTGGAGAAGGCGATGGAGATCCTGGAGAACCTCAGCGGCAAGCAGTTGGATCCCACCGTGGTGAAGGCGCTGCGCGGGGTGCTGGAGAAGCGCGGCGTGCGCGTGGAAGGCCACCGGCTGCCCGTCAAGCTGGCCTCCTGAACACGCGGCTCCCCTCGGGCCGCGCCCGGTGGTAAGCAGCCGCCCAGGCCGAGTCCGGCCCCGAGAGAGGAACCGCATTGAGCTTCTGGGATCGCATCAAGCCCGCCGAGCGCCCCGTGTCCGCCACCGAGGCGGAGTTGTCCCAGGAGGGCACCCGCCTGCACCTGACCTGGGATGACGGAGTGAAGACCCACGCCACCGCGCAGCACCTGCGCCAGCAGTGCCCGTGCGCGGGATGCGTGGACGAGTGGACCAACAAGCGCACCCTGGATGCCACCCAGGTCCCCGCGGACGTGCGCATCACCCAGGTGCAGCCGGTGGGCAACTACGCGCTGACCTTCGCCTTCAGCGATGGACACTCCACCGGCATCTATCCCTGGAAGCTCTTGCGCGACCTCACCCAGCCTCCCGCCGCCTGACCCCGCCTGGAGATCTCCCGCGTGAACGAGTCCCGCTACCGTCTGGTGCGACCCCTGGCCATGGGAGGAATGGCGGAACTGTTCCTCGGCATCGCCCGGGGCGCCGAGGGCTTCGAGAAGCCCGTGGCCATCAAGAGGCTGTTGCCCCACCTGGCGCGAGAGCCCTCCGTCGCGAAGATGTTCCTCAACGAGGCGCGGCTGTCCACCCACCTCCAGCACCAGAACATCGCCAGCGTCTACGACGTGGGCACCAGCGCCGAGGGCCTCTACCTGGTGATGGAGCTGGTGAACGGATGGGATCTGGGCGTGCTCATGCGGCACGCCCGCCAGCGCGGCGCGCGCTTTCCCCCGCCCCTCGTGGCCTTCATCGGCACCCAGGTCCTCGCGGGTCTGGTGCACGCCTACCGCCGCCAGCACGAGGGCCGGCCCGTGCTCACCGCCCACCGGGATCTCTCGCCCTCCAATGTCCTCATCTCGCGCGAGGGCGAGGTGAAGGTGGCGGACTTCGGCATCGCGCGCGTCGAGGGCGTGTCCAATGGGACGGAGCCCGGCACCTTCAAGGGCAAGATGCCCTACTCCTCGCCCGAGACGCTCCAGGGGGAGCCCGCCACCGCCCTGAGCGATCAGTTCTCGCTCGGCATCGTCCTGTACGAACTGCTCGCCGGACGCCACCCCTTCGCCCGGGACTCGATGGAGCCCCTGGCGCTCGCGTTCGCCATCTCCCAGCAGGCGCCCGCGCCCCTGCCGGACGACGTGCCCGCGCCCCTGCGCGCCGCGGTGATGAGGGCCCTGGCCCACGCGGACCATGATCGCTTCTCCCGCCCCGAGGAGATGGCCGAGGCCCTGGCGCGCTACATCGCCCAGAGCGGCGAGCCCACCCATTCGCAGGCCCTGGCCGCGTTCATCTCCCGTCTGGCTCCGCCACCCACCCTGCTCGACCAGGACACCCCCACCGTGCAGCACGACGAGCGGACACGCACCTCCGACCGTCCCAGCCTGTCCGTCCCCTCCGTGGAGCCCAGCTTCGAGCTGCGGCCCGCGGAGGAATGGCTCGAGGTCTCCCCAACGGCTGTACGCACCGCCATTCCGCCGCCCCCCACCCCATCCGCCTTCAAGGGCGAGTACGAAACGACCTTCGACTGGAGCACCCAACCGGACGGAAGCGCGTTCCCGCCCCAGCCCGAGCTCGAACTGCAGCAGCGGAGCTCTCCGTCCCAGGACGACTCCCACTCGACTCGGGAGACAAGTGCCCTGCGCGGACGCCTCGGCCTCGCACTGGGCGCCGGGCTCCTCCTGCTGCTCGGGTCCGGCGCGGTCTGGCTGGCGGTGCCCGGCGTGAGGCCCCTGTTGTCGAGGATGAACCGCACCGTGGACCCAGGGCCCCAGCAGGTGTTCACCCTCTCCATCTCGAGCGAGCCCTCCGGAGCCACGGTGTTCGTGGACGGCACGGAGGTGGGCACCACGCCCCTGTTCGTCGACAACCTCTACCCCGCCCAGGACATCCCCGTGCGCCTGACGCTCAAGGGCTACAAGCCCTGGAAGGGCTCCTTCAAGGGCGGCGAAACCGCCACCCTCCAGGTCCGGCTCAAGCGCTGAGGCCCGTACGAGGCCTCGCCCTCACTTCACCAGGCGCAGGTGGCCGCGCTTGGGGGGAGGCGGGTCGTCCTTGGGCCCCTCGGACTCGACGGAGGCGAGCGCCGCGGGCGGCTCGCGCGGCTCCTCCTGCGAGACCACCTCGCGCAGGATGGCGCGCGGACGCTCCGCCAGGGGCACGGGCTGCTCGGCCACCGCCTCCGGCATGGGCGCCTTGGTCGTCACCATGGACTGCTGCAGCAGTTCGGCCGGCATGTCGTCCGGGTAGGCCCAGGACTCCTTCGTCACCTGACTGGTGACGGCGAAGAGCGCCGACCAGGGCACCGCCACCGTGAAGCGGCTGCCCGAGAAGCTCAGCGTGCAGCGCACGCCCCACTCCCCCACCGTCAGGTCCGGTGGATCGAACCGGTAGGACAGGTTGAGGCGCAGGTGGGACTCGTTGCGCAGGGAGGCCGGGACGAGGACCCCCGGACGGCGCGCGTCCAGGTGGATCATCACCATGCCCTTGTCGAGCGCGGCCAGGAGCCGTGCCTTCTTCTCGGGACCCTTCTTGTCCATCGACGCGCGTGAGCGGGGCTGGGGGCGTTTAGCGACGGCGCATCGCCCGGTCCATTTCCCGCTTCGTCTCCCGTTCCTTGATGTCCTGCCGTCTGTCCTCGTGCGTCTTGCCGCGACACAGCCCCAACTCCACCTTCGCCCGGCCCTCCTTGAAATACAGCAGGAGGGGGATGATGGAATAGCCTCGCTCACGCACCTTCGTGTTCCACCGATCGATCTGCTCGCGGTGCAACAGCAGCTTGCGGCCCCGCAGGGGCTCGTGGGTGAAGAAGCTGGAGGGGTTGTAGACGCCGATGTGGGCGTTGAGCAGATACAGCTCGTTGCCCTTGGGCAAGGCATAGGCGTCCGAGAGGTTGGCCGTCCCGGCCCGGAGCGCCTTCACCTCGCTGCCCGTGAGCACCAGGCCGGCCTCCACCTTCTCGTCCACGGAGTAGCTGGCGCGAGCCTTGCGATTCTCCGTGATGATCCTGATGCCGCCCTCGCCCGTCCCGCCCTTGCCCTTTGCACCCGCCATGCGCTCGTGTCCTCTAGCCTCCGATGGGCTGGTTGTCGATCAACCGTGTCTTCCCGGCGAAGGCCGCCACCAGGATCCGCGCGGGCTGCCCCGGAGTCACGGAGGAAAGTGAGGTCAGCGACGTGGCGTCCACCACTTCCACATAATCCTCCCTCAAGTCCACCGCCGCCAATTCGCGACGCGCCGCGTCCACCAACGACGCCGTGTCCCGCGTCCCTCGCTCGTAGAGCGCCTGGGCGGCCGCCATCCCGCGAGACAGGGCGAGCGCCCGCCGCCGCTCTTCCGTGGACAGGTAGGCGTTGCGCGAGCTCAGGGCGAGCCCATCCGGCTCGCGCACGGTGGGCATGCCGACGATCTCCACGCCCAGGTTCAGGTCGCGCACGAGGGCGCGGATGACCTGCAACTGCTGGTAGTCCTTCTCGCCGAACAGGGCCACCTGGGGCTTGAAGAGGCCCAGCAACTTCGTCACCACGGTGGCCACGCCCTGGAAATGGCCGGGCCGGCGCGCGCCACACAACCCCTGGCTCACCTTCCCCACCTCCACGTGGGTCTGGAAGCCAGGGGGGTACATCTCCTCGGGAGCCGGGGCGAAGACGGCCTCCGCCCCGGCGCTGGTGCACTTGGCCAGGTCCCCCTCGAAGTCCCGCGGGTAGCGCGACAGGTCCTCATTGGGACCGAACTGGGTGGGGTTGACGAAGATGGAGGCGGCGACGACGTCCGCGCGGCGGCGTCCCTCGCGGATGAGCGACTGGTGACCCTCATGCAGGTAGCCCATGGTGGGCACCAGGGCCAGACGGCGCCCCGAGCGGCGCAAGGAGTCCACCCAGGCGGTGGTCTCGGCGACGGTGCGAAGGACGAGCGCGGACATGGCCTAGACCGGAGCTCCGTAGATGGGACCCAGCTTCTCACTCACCTCCACGCGGGCCGCGTCCGAGGCGGCCGGCTGCGTGGCCATGAGGCGCAGGGGCTGCTTGGACTTGAAGGAGTGCTCCTCGTCCGGGAAGTTGCCCGCGCGCACCTCGGAGAAGTACGTCTCCGCCGCCTGGCTGATGGAGCCGTGCAGGTTGGCGAAGCGCTTGACGAACTTGGGCTTGAAGTCCGGGTTCATCCCCAGCAGGTCGTAGCAGACGAGCACCTGACCATCGCAGTGCTTGCCCGCGCCAATCCCGATGGTGGGAATGGACAGCCGCTGGGTGATCTGCCGCCCCAGGTCCAGGGGCACGCCCTCGAGCACCAGCGCGAAGCATCCGGCCCGCTCCAGCGCGAGCGCGTCATCGATCATCTTGAGCGCGGCGTCCTCGTCGCGGCCCTGCACCACGTAGCCGCCCATCTTGTGCACCGACTGCGGCGTGAGGCCCAGGTGGCCCATGACGGGAATGCTCGCGCGGACGATGGCCGAGACGACGTCGGCGAACTCGGCGCCCCCCTCCAGCTTCACGGCGCCCGCGTTGCCTTCCGCCACCAGACGGCCCGCGTTGCGCACCGCCTCCTGCGTCGACACCTGGTAGCTCATGAAGGGCAGGTCCGCCACCACGAGCGCCCGCTTCGTGCCCCGGGCCACCATGGCCGTGTGGTAGACCATCTGGTCCATGGTGACGGGCAGCGTGGAGTCATGGCCCTGGATGACCATGCCCAGCGAGTCGCCCACGAGCAGCATGTCCGCGCCGGCCTCGTCGAGAATCCGGGCGAAGGTCGCATCGTAGGCCGTGACCATGCAGATCTTCTGGCCGCCCTGCTTCTGACGCTTCATCGTGTGGATGGTGACCTTGTCCTTCACGGTTCACCTCCTATGGGGTGAGGGGGGGTAGGTGCTACGCGCTACGGCCTGGACACCCCTCGCCGTCCCCGAGGGGCTCGACGGAAGTGGCCATCGCGTCACACTCTAACGCCCTTGCATGTCCCGCGGGGGGGAATGTCGTGAAGGCAGGCGACCCGCCAGGCGGTCTCTACCTAGGCGCGCTTGCCCTGGACGAGCCGCTGGGACGCCGCCCCCTGGCTCGCCCGGTCGATGGACTCCATCAGGCTCTTCAGGTCCAGCTCGTTGTTCACGAAATCGATGTCCGACGTGTCCACCACGAGCAGGGGCGTCTCCGTGTAATGGGAGAAGAACTCGTTGTAGGCGTGCACGAGTTCTTCCAGGTAGCCCACGTCGAACTGGCGCTCGAATTCCCGGCCCCGCTTGCGGATGCGGTAGAGCAGCACGTCCAGCCGGGCCTTCAGGTAGATGACCAGATCCGGCCGGGTCACCCGCGGAGCGAGCGCCTCGAAGACCCGTTCGTAGAGCGCCAGCTCGTGCGAGTCCAGCGTCAGGCACGCGAAGATGCGATCCTTGGCGAACAGATAGTCGCTGACCGTCACCGAGTGGAACAGGTCCGGCTGGAACAGGTCCTGCTGCTGCTTGAAGCGCGAGAGCAGGAAGAAGATCTGCGTCTGGAAGGCGTACTTCTGCCGATCCGCGTAGAAGTTGGCGAGGAAGGGGTTCTCCTCGACGATCTCGAAGACGCGCCGCGCGCTGAAGCGCCCGGCGAGGATGTTGGAGAGGCTCGTCTTGCCCACGCCGATGGGCCCCTCGACCACGATGTAGCGGTTGTCCATCCGCTTCGAGACCTCCAGAACCGCGCTTGAAAACCAGCCAGCAACGGGGCGCGGATAAGAACACGGGAGTCGCGGTCGGGCAATGTTCCGGCTCCCCCACGCCTCGCCGGGCTTGACGGACCCGTGAGCGTCCACTACCAGGATGCACACGCGCGGTGAGGCGCACGCGGGACACGCGGGGACCACGAGAGATGAGCCGACGTCAACGGCCGAAGACGATCATCGAGCTGGAGACCCACCGGGCGTCCATCACCGAGACTCCCCGTGAGTCCGGGTCCGACTCCGTGGAGTTGGATCCGCTCTACGGCGTGGCGCTGCTCAAGGTCGCCCTGGAGCTCAAGCGCCGCAAGGATGGGACGCCGGAGGAAATCCTGCGCGCGGTGCTCTTGCGCATGCGCCTGTCCGAGGTGGACTTCCGCGCGTGGCTCGCGCAGCGGGGCGAACTGGCGAAGGTCTTCGGCGAAACCTGAGCCAGCCTCAGCGCCCCGACGCCCAGCCGTGGAGCGCGGTGTCCACGGCGTTGCTCAGCGACTTGCAGAAAGCGTACTCCGTGCGCAACCGCTCCACGGGCGTGGACGCCTCGAAGCGCCGCGTCTCGAAGAAGAGCGCGTACACCACCCGGTCGCACACCTTGGAGCGGATGCCGAGGTGCTCGCCCTGCACGTCCATCTGCGGCAGCAGCATCCGCTCCAGGGAGCGGTAGACGCGGGCCATGTCGCGCGTGGCCCCCACGAAGCTGTACTCGTCGAGGACGGGAATGGAGGAGGCGTCTCCCCAGGTCAGCAGCACGCGTCCATCCGCGCGGGCGAACACCGCGTACAACACGCCGAAGCGGGTGAGGACCGGCTCCAACAGCTCCACGGGCAGGGGTTTGTCCAAGCGTCAGCCCTCCTCCGGCCCGAGGGCCCGCTCGATGGCGGCGAACTCCGTGGACGACAACGTCTCCGCGCGCCGGGTGGGATCGATGCCCGCCGTCGCCAGGGCCTGCTGCAACCGCTCCACCCCGCCCAGGGACTTGTCCGACTTGAGCGAGTTGATGAGCGTCTTGCGGCGCTGGGCGAAACCCGCCTTCACCAGGCGGATGAACCGCGCGCCATCCACCACCGGCGCCAAGGGCTGGGGATGGCGGATGAGCCGCAGCACCGCCGAGTCCACCTTGGGGGGCGGATGGAAGCGCCGGGCGTCGATGTCGAAGAGGTTTTCCGCGCTGAAGTACAGGCCCAGGATGGCGGTGAGCAGTCCGTAATCCCGTCCGCCCGGTTCCGCCGAGAGCCTGTCCACCACTTCCTTCTGCAGGGTGAAGACGGCGCGCGACACGTGCTCGCGCTGCTCCAGGACCTGGAAGAGGATGGAGCTGGTCAGGTGGTAGGGCAGATTGCCGGCGACCTTCACCTCGGGAGCCTCCGCCACCTCGGCGAAGTCCACCGTGGCCGCGTTGCCACTCACCACGCGCACACCGGCGATGGCCTCCTTCTCCAGCACCGCGAGCATGTCGCGGTCCTTCTCCACCGCGGTGACGCGCGCCCCCGTGGCCGCGAGGAAGCGCGTGAGGTGGCCCAGACCCGGGCCCAGCTCCACCACGGGCTCGCCCTCGCGCAACTCCAGGGCGTCGGAGATGGCCTCCAGGATGTCCGGGTCTCCGAGGAAATTCTGACCCCAGCTGTGCTTGGCCCGAAGGCCATGGCGCTGGAGGATGTCACGAGGTGTATCCACGAGGTGTTCCCCTTACATGCGCCAGGCCGGGTCCGCGGACAGGCTGAAATCGCCCCTGAGCCCGCGACGCCAGGCCTCGTAACCCGCCACGGCGATCATCGCGCCATTGTCCGTACACAAGCGCACCGGCGGAAGGAAGAGCTTCAAGCCCCGCTCCCGGGCACGCTCCAGGCACAGCGAGCGCAAGCGCGAGTTGGCCGCCACGCCACCGCATACCACCAGACGCTCGAGGCCCAGCCGGCGCGCCGCGCCGACGAACTTCTTCGACAACGCGTCCGCCACCGCCTCCTGGAAGGACGCGCACAGGTCCGCCAGCGCCTGCCCCTCGGGAAGGCCATGCTTCTTCACGTGGTGCAACACCGCCGTCTTGAGGCCGGAGAAGGACACGTCGAAGTTGTCCGCCCCTGGCAACGCCCGGGGAAACCGGATGGCCTCCGGGTCTCCCTTCTGGGCGAGTTGATCGATGGGCAGGCCGCCCGGGTACGGCAGGCCGAGGATGCGCGCCGTCTTGTCGAAGGCCTCGCCCGCGGCGTCGTCCCGGGTGCTCCCCACGAGCCGGTAGTGGCCGTAGTCGCGCACCTCGTAGAAGCTCGTGTGGCCACCGGAGACCACGAGCCCGAGGAAGGGCGGCTCCGGCGCGTCCTCGAGCAGGCGGATGGCGAGCAGGTGCCCCTCGAGGTGGTTGGCGCCCACGAAGGGCTTGCCCGTGGCGAGGCTCAGGGACTTGGCCACCTGCACCCCCACCAGGAGGGCGCCCATGAGGCCCGGACCGGAGGTGACGGCGATGAGGTCCACGTCGTCGAGCCGTTTGCCCGCGCGGGTCAGGGCCTCGTGCAGCACGGGCATCACCTGCACCACGTGGTTGCGGCTGGCCAGCTCCGGCACCACCCCACCCCAACGCCGGTGGATGTCCACCTGGGTGGAGACGACGTCCGACAACACCCGACGTCCGTCCTCCACGAGGGCGGCGGCGGTTTCATCACAAGAGGTTTCGAGTCCAAGGACGAGCAAGGGCACCTTCTCTACCAGGAGCCCGCCGCCGCGCCTACTGGCCGAGCGACTTGAGCGAGGCTCGTGCGTCGACAGCGTACTTACCCTTGGGCTCCAGGGACAGATAGCGCTGGTAGGCCTCGATTGCCTTCTTCTTCTGCTGGGTCTGCTCCCGGGCCACGCCCAGGAACAGCCAGGCGCTGGCATTCCGGGGCTGCTCCCGCGTCACGTCCTCCAGCAACCGGCTCGCCTCCCGGTACTCTCCCGTCTCGCCGCGCACCAACGAGATACCCAGACCCACCCGGGCCTCGGCGGAATCCGGCTTGAGCTCGAGCATCTCCCGGTAGGCACGGGCCGCCGCCTTGTAACGCTCGCCCGCCAGGGACCTGCGGGCCTCGCGCACCAGCTCGGCGAAATGGGCCTCGGGGTCCACCGCCGGAGCCACGGCCGGAGGCACCTCGCTCTTGGTCTCGGTCTTGACCTCGGCCGCCTGGACCTCGGGCTTCGCGGGCTCGGGAGTCGCCACCCCGGCGGTGGCGGGCGCCTCCGTCGGCACGGGAGCCTTCGTCTCGGGCTTGGGGGTCTCTGGAGGCTTCGCCTCGGTGGGCGCCTGGGCCTCGGGAGGTGACTTCTTCGGGGTCGTGGGCGCCACCACGGGGGGAGCGGACGGCTTCTGGGTCTCGCCTCCCGAGCGGGTGAACACCACCACCGCCGCGGCCACGGCGATCGCCGCGATCCCCACGCCGATGAAGAGACCGGTCCGCTTGGGCGGCACGGGCTCGGCCACCTTGCGCTCCGCCGACCCCGTGCGCGGCTTGGGCGCGGGAGCCACGGCGGCGGGAGGCGTCTCCACCGGAGGGGTCACCTGGGAAGCCACTGGCGCAACGGGCGTCGCCGCCGGGGCGACGGGCACCTCGGCCGCGACGGGCGTCGGCGTCACCGGCGTCTTGGCCGACACCAGGGTCACTTCCTCGGCGGGTGTCGCGGGCTCGGGAGGGGGCACCGCGGGCAGCGGAGGCGACAGGGCGGCTCCGCCGAAAATGGGGGCCTTCGAGGCCAGGGACTCCACCGCCGGAGCCGCTGACGGAGCTGGGGCCGAAGACGGCGCTGGGGCCGAAGACGGCGCCGAGGGCGCGGTCGAGCCCGTGGAAGACGGCGCACGGGGCGCTGGAGACCAGCCCGGCCCCCACCCTCCCGCCGAGCTGATTCCGTCCACGTCCACGCGGTTCCAATCGAGCAACAGGCTGCGCTGCGCCTCGTCCTTGGCGCGGTGGGCGGGCGCGGGATCCACGAGGAACGACGAGCCCTCGGCGGTGCGCGGGGGCGACAGGAGATCCGCCTCGGAGGCGGTCATCGGGCGCCGCCGGGCCTCGAAGACGACGACGTTGGCGAGTTGCGGCTGCGGCTCCTCCTGGATGGGGATTTCCGGCACGGCCCCCTCCGGAGCCGCGGCCTCGGAAGCCGGCCCGGCGGAGGGCTCGGGCTCGAATTCGGGCTCGGACGGCACCGCGCGCAGCTCGGGCGCGGGCGCGGGCTCCACGGGAGCGCTCGGCGCTGGAGCGTTGTGCAGCCATTCCTCGATGCCGGGCTTACCGCTCTGCACGGGCTCCTGCGAGACGCTGCCCAACTCGCGGATGAGCCCCTCGAAGTACAGCTTGCTGATGATGCCCAGGGCCGCCAGATCGTCGAAGTCCGAGTCCTCCACCACCCGGCTCAGGGTGCGCTTGCCATCGAAGAGGCGCAGCAACCCGTTGACCTCGTCCGGAATCTCCGAGAGCCGGTCGGCCAGCTGGTGGTAGTCGATCTCGAACAGCGTCTCCAGTGGGGGCAGCTGCTCGAGCATGCGGCCCCACTCGTCCAGCCGGCGCATGCCCTCCATGAGCAGGCCCTGGGTGGAGACCTCGATGCGCTCGGTGCGATCCAACGCGGAGAACTGCACCTCGAACTCGCCATCCGTGGCGTTGAGCAGACGGTAGAAGGCGTTCTCGCCCTTGAGCCGCCCCATCTCCGCGTCGATGACGCGGCCTTCCTTGAAGTAGATGGTGGCGACCCGGTCTCCCTTGATGGAGATGGTGCCCGTCTTGCGGCCAATCTCGAACGTCTGCACCAGGTCCACGACGCCCATGTCGACCAGGTTGCCCGCGAAGCCGCCCTTGGTCGTCTCGCGCCGCTCGATGCGCTCCTTGTCCGCCTTCTGGAGGATCATCGTCACGCGGGTGACGATCTCCTTGATGTAGATGGGCTTGGTTAAGTAGTCGTCCGCCCCCATCTCCAGGCCCTTCACCTTCGCCTCGACCGCCTTCTGGTTGGTGAGGAAGACGAAGGGGATGTGCTTGTAGCGCTCGTCCGTCTTGAGCGTCTTGCACAGCACCAGACCGTCCATCTCCGGCATCTTCGTGTCGGACAAGACCAGGTCCGGCGGACTGATCTGCACCTTCTCGAGCGCGTCCTTGCCGTGGATCGCGGTCGTGACGGAGAAGCCCGCCTTCTTCAGGCTGACCTCCATGACACGGAGACTCTTCGGGTCGCCATCGACCAGGAGCAGGTGCTGCTTGGCCACGTTCGAATGCCTTTCGCTGCGGACGACCTATCACGGAGGGCCGGCGCGGAGAGGCCCGGATGATCATGCCCGCTCTCCAGGCATGTCAATGGTCGAGGCGAGAGGGAACCCGCCGGGCGGACAGGGAGCCGAGCACGCCCCTGGCGGGGAACTCAGCGGAAGAGGCCCCCCTTCTTGCCCGGAGGCGGGTTCTTGCGGCGCATTTCGATGATGCGCAGCTCCTGGCTGGCTTCCAGGTGCTTGGGGTTGACTCGCACCGTCTCCCGGAAGTGCCGCTCGGCGCGCTCCATGTCGCCCTCCACCCGGGCAATCACCCCCAGCTGGTAGTGCGCCCGCTCACACTGGGGATCCCTCTTGAGCGCATCGGCCATCATCTGCTTCGCCTTGCCCGCCTCGGCCTTGCGCTGGGGGTCCATGAAGATCGCCCATCCCCGGGCCGCCAGGTACAACGCCTTGGGTTCGGTCTGGAAGGCCCGCTCGAAGTGCTCGGCCGCGGCCGCGAAATCCCTCTTGCGGAAGAAGACCTCGCCCATCTTGAAGAGTTCCTCGGGGTCCAGACCCCCTCCGGGCCGGGGACGCGCCTGCTGCGAGGCCCCCTTGGCGCGCAACTCCTGGAGATAGGCCGCGCGCTTCGCGTCGTCGTAGAGCACCTCGTAGGCCTCGCGGATGGCCTCGAAGATGGCCGTCATCTTGGGCGCGAGCGGCGACAGCGACTGCGGCAGGCGATCCGGATGGAAGCGCTTGGCGAGCCCCAGGAACGCCGTCTTCACCTGCTCGCGCTTGAGGTCCGGGCCAATGGCCAGCCCCAGCATCGTGAAGTGATCCCGCTTCGCCTGGACGTCGGAGTAGCGCTTCTCGATGAGCTGGGCGAGTTGCTGCTCGTCCACACCGAGTGGCGCGGGACCTCCGGCGGACGGCGCGGGAGCCGGAGGCGCCACGGGAGGCTGCACCGGCCGTGCCCCGAGTTCCAGGGCGCGCTGGAGCAACTGACGTTGTGCCTCCGCCTCCGCCCCGGACAGCGCCCCCCCACTCCCCGGCTCCGCGACGGGAGGAGGAGGATTCCTCGCGGCGGGAACCTGGGCATTCGCTGCCCCAGCCGCCGGAGCGGGCGCGGGCGGGGCCGTGGGCGCCTCGGGGGGAGGCACCACCTCGACCTGGATGAGCGACTCCAGGTGGGCGTCCACCTGCTGCAGCGCCGCCTCGAAGGAGGCGTTGATGTCACCGGGAGCCTCGCCCGATTGAGACTTGTCGAAGGCGACGATGCGCCAGAGCACGTCCTCCGTCATGGGACGGATGTCCGGGCCCGGCGGGGACGCGGGCGGAGGCGCCGCCACATTCGCGCGGGTGGACAGATTCGGGGGAACGGCCGACGCCGGAGCGGGCGCACGAGGCGCGGGAGCAGCGCCCGCGGGTGGGCGCATCCCAGGAGGAACGGCTCCAGGCGGGCGCGCGCCAGCCGCGGGCGGGCGCATCCCCGGAGGAACCTCGGCTCGGGGAGTGGAGGGCCGCTGCGGCACAACCACGGGAGGAGGAGGAACGATGGGCTCGGGCGACGCGGAGGCCGACAGCATGCCCCAGGACTCCTCGGGTACGGGAGCCACCACGGGGCGAGCAGGCGGAGCCGCGGCCGGGCGGGCAGGAGGAGCCACCACGGGACGCGCAGGTGGAGCCGCGACGGGCGCCGCGGCGGAGGGGACGTCGTCCTCGATGAGCCAGGACTCCGGAGGGTTGGCCCCAGCCCTCCGCAGTGCTTCCTGCATGTCCTGCATCAGGGCGACATTCGCCTGCTCACGAGCGGTACGAAGTTCCTCCCTGTTATCAGGTGCACTCGCTTCCTCCCGTGCAGCCTTCGCCGAAGCGGCCACTTCGGCTGTCGGCGCGGACGGCGTGGGGAGGGAATCGAACCAACCCTCGGAAGACGGAGAGATGTCGGCGAGTGAGACGTCGAGTTCGGAGCCCTGGATGTCCTCGGGCGGAGGGAGCACATCGGAGAGTGTCGTGAAGACGAAGTCGCTCTCCTGAAACGGAGCCGCATCCGCGAGTGGGGAGATCTCGGCGGGCGTGGGCGTTTGGGACGAAGAGGCCGTGCCGGAGAGACTCGCCTCCTGCTCGGAGCGATACCAGCCTTCCTCGGCGAGCCGTGCCGCATCCTCGGCGAGCCGTGCCGCCTCTTCTGCCAGCCGCCCCTCTTCGAGAATCCGCGCGGTCTCCTCGGCCAGGCGAACCTCTTCGGCCAGCCGTGCCTTTTCGATCTGTTGCCCCTCTTCGAGGAGCCGTGCCGCGTTCTCGGCCAGCCGCGCGGCCTCCGCTGCCTGCCGCGCCTCTTCCGCCAGGCGTGCTTCTTCCGCCAGTCGCGCGGCCTCCGCTGCCTGCCGTGCCTCTTCGGCCAAGCGTGCTTCTTCCGCCAGTCGCGCCTCTTCCGCCAGTCGCGCCTCTTCCGCGCGGCGGGCTTCTTCCGCCAGTCGCGCGGCTTCCGCTGCCCGCCGTGCCTCTTCGGCCAAGCGTGCTTCTTCCGCCAGTCGCGCCTCTTCCGCCAGTCGCGCGGCTTCCGCTGCCTGCCGTGCCTCTTCCGCGAGGCGGGCTTCTTCCGCCAGTCGCGCGGCTTCCGCTGCCTGCCGTGCCTCTTCCGCGAGGCGGGCTTCTTCCGCCAGTCGCGCGGCTTCCGCTGCCTGCCGTGCCTCTTCCGCGAGGCGGGCTTCTTCGGCCAGTCGCGCGGCTTCCGCTGCCCGCCACGCCTCTTCAGCCAGTCGCGCCTCTTCCGCGAGGCGGGCTTCTTCCGCGAGGCGTGCCTCTTCGGCTAGTCGCGCGGCTTCCGCTGCCTGCCGTGCCTCTTCGGCCAAGCGTGCTTCTTCCGCCAGTCGCGCCTCTTCCGCGAGGCGGGATTCTTCCGCGAGGCGGGCTTCTTCCGCCAGTCGCGCGGCTTCCGCGAGGCGGGCTTCTTCCGCGAGGCGTGCCTCTTCGGCCAGTCGCGCGGCTTCCGCTGCCTGCCGTGCCTCTTCGGCCAAGCGTGCTTCTTCGGCCAGCCGCGCCTCTTCCGCGAGCCGTGCTTCTTCCGCCAGTCGCGCGGCCTCTTCAGCCAGCCGTGCCTCTTCGGCCAAGCGGGCCTCTTCGGCCAAGCGGGCCTCTTCGGCCAGCCGCGCCTCTTCCGCGAGCCGTGCTTCTTCCGCCCGCCGCGCCTCCTCCGCCAGCCGCGCCTCTTCCGCGAGGCGCGCGGCTTCCGCTGCCTGCCGCGCCTCTTCGGCGAGCCGTGCTTCTTCCGCCAGACGGGCCTCTTCGGCCAGTCGCGCGGCTTCCGCTGCCTGCCGTGCCTCTTCCGCGAGGCGGGCTTCTTCCGCCAGTCGCGCGGCCTCCGCTGCTAGTCGAGCCTCTTCGGCCAGTCGTGCCTCTTCCGCGAGGCGTGCTTCTTCCGCGAGGCGTGCCTCTTCGGCCAGTCGCGCGGCTTCCGCTGCCTGCCGTGCCTCTTCCGCGAGGCGGGCTTCTTCCGCCAGTCGCGCGGCCTCCGCTGCTAGTCGAGCCTCTTCGGCCAGTCGTGCCTCTTCCGCGAGGCGGGCTTCTTCCGCCAGTCGCGCGGCCTCCGCTGCCTGTCGAGCCTCTTCGGCCAGCCGCGCCTCTTCCGCGAGGCGAGCCTCTTCGGCCAGTCGCGCCTCTTCGGCCAGTCGCGCCTCTTCGGCCAGTCGCGCCTCTTCGGCCAGTCGCGCCTCTTCCGCGAGGCGGGCTTCTTCCGCCAGTCGCGCGGCTTCCGCTGCCTGCCGTGCCTCTTCCGCGAGGCGAGCCTCTTCGGCCAGTCGCGCGGCCTCTTCGGCGAGTCGCGCCTCTTCCGCGAGGCGGGCTTCTTCCGCCAGTCGCGCGGCTTCCGCTGCCTGCCGTGCCTCTTCCGCCAGTCGCGCGGCTTCCGCTGCCTGCCGTGCCTCTTCCGCCAGTCGCGCCTCTTCCGCGAGACGGGCTTCTTCCGCCAGTCGCGCCGCCTCCGCTGCTTGCCGTGCCTCTTCGGCCAAGCGTGCTTCTTCGGCCAGTCGTGCCTCTTCGGCCAGTCGCGCGGCTTCCGCTGCCCGCCACGCCTCTTCAGCCAGTCGCGCCTCTTCCGCGAGACGGGCTTCTTCCGCGAGGCGTGCCTCTTCGGCCAGTCGCGCGGCCTCCGCTGCCTGGCGGGCCTCTTCGGCCAGTCGCGCGGCCTCCGCTGCCTGGCGGGCCTCTTCGGCCAGTCGCGCGGCCTCCGCTGCCTGGCGGGCCTCTTCGGCCAGTCGTGCCTCTTCCGCGAGGCGGGCTTCTTCCACGAGGCGTGCCTCTTCGGCCAGTCGCGCCACCTCCGCTGCCTGCCGCACCTCTTCGGCCAAGCGTGCTTCTTCGGCCAGTCGCGCCTCTTCCGCGAGGCGGGCTTCTTCCGCCAGTCGCGCGGCCTCTTCAGCCAGCCGCGCCTCTTCCGCCAAGCGGGCCTCTTCGGCCAGTCGCGCCTCTTCCGCCAAGCGGGCCTCTTCGGCCAGCCGCGCCTCTTCCGCCAGCCGCGCCTCTTCCGCCAAGCGGGCCTCTTCCACCCGCCGCGCCTCTTCCGCCAGCCGCGCCGTCTCGCGAGCGGTCCACTCCTCGAGGGACAACGACTCGACGAGTCCCTCGCGCATCAGGACCCGCAGCAGGACTTCCTCGGCGGGAGACAGCTTTTCCAACCGCTGGAAATCCGCGAGCGTCGAGAGGAGCGCGGTCTCGGCCTCGCCGGTGACCCACGGTGAGCAGGCCGCGACATCCGTGCACCGGTACATGCGCGGGACCGAAGGCGCTCCCTCCGTGGGCTCGAGCGCGGCACGGACGACCCGCGTCCCCGGGATGGGGAGGAACATCTCCTCGACGTCCCCCTCCTCGAACGCGGCGGACTCGGCGAGCTGACTCAGGCGCCGCACCTCCGCGAGCACCTGGTGCTCGGCCACCCTCTCTGGCGTGAGCCCCAGTTCCTCCAGCAGTTCCTCGTCTGGAGTCCCCGCGCTCTCGCGCGCCCACAGCGCATCCAATGTCTCCGCGGAGACACGGCCGGCCTGTAGCAGCGACTGCACGGGGGTCTGGAACCCGAAGCCGAGCCGGGTCCCCACCAGATTGCCCTCATGAAGGAAGAGCAGGGACTCCCGGCCGCCAGCGAGCAGCGTGAGCCGGCCGGTGGCGCGGGACTTGTGGGCGGAATACAGCGTATCGGCGACCTGCGAGGCGGGCATGCGGAGCCCAGTGTAGTCCGTCCGCCCCTCCTCTCAACTTGGCGTGTCCGCCCGCCCGCCCGGCATCCCGAAGCGCACCTGCCGCAGGGCCTCGTAGGCGGCGATGCCCACGGCGGTGGACAGGTTCAGGCTGCGGCGCTCGGGCAGCATGGGCAGGGTGACGGCCGTGCCGGACCCCCCCGAGAGCACCTCCGGGGCGAGTCCCTGGGTCTCCGAGCCGAAGACGAGGTGATCTCCCTGCTCGAGCCGGGCCTCGTACAGGGATGTTTCAGCCCGGGCGGAGAACAGCCAGCGCCTGGCCGAGGGCCACTCCGCCAGGTAGGCCCCGTAATCCGGGTAGAGCTTCAAGAAGACCTTGTCCCAGTAGTCCAGGCCGGCGCGCTTGAGGTCGCGGTCCGCGATGGAGAAGCCCAGGGGCTCCACGAGGATGAGGCGGCAGCCGGTGACGGCGCACAACCGGGCGATGTTGCCGGTGTTGGGGGGAATCTGGGGAGAGACGAGGACGAGGTGGAAGGGGCGCGCCAGGGGCTGGAGCATTGGAGTAGAACGCGCGGTATGCGCTTGAGGGTGAACAATGTGACACGGGACCGGCTGCTCGCGGACCGTGCGGAGCGGGCCACGTCCTTCGGGGACCGCTTCATCGGACTGATGGGCCGGCGCTCACTGGCGCTGGGCGAGGGGCTGCACATCGACCCTTGCAACTCCATTCATACCTTCTTCATGCGCATTCCCATCGACGTGGCCTTCCTCGATCCGGACGGGGTGATCGTCAAGCAGTTCCTCGCCCTGCCCCCTTGGAGGGGGACCTCGATGTACTTCCGGGCGAAATCGGTGCTGGAGCTGCCCGCGGGGACGCTGGCGGCGAGTGGTACCCAGGAGGGGGACCGGCTCGTCTTCGAGCCCGTCGCCTGAGTCCCCGACGAGCCACCCCGTCCGGGGTCTCTTGGGTTTTGACCCCCCTCGCGGCGCTTTGTTAACCTGCCTCCCCCCGTCCACGGCCCATCCTGGACACGCTGGAGAATCGCCGAGCATGCGCATTGAGGTCGCTGGCCACACCCACGTTGGGATGAAGCGCAACCACAACGAGGACAACTACCTCATCCTGCAGGAGGAGAACCTGTGCTGCGTGGCCGACGGCATGGGGGGACACTCCTCGGGGGAGATCGCCTCGAAGATCGCCGTGGACGAGCTGGCGGAGTTCTTCCGCATGACGGCGCGCGACCAGGACGCCACCTGGCCGTTCAAGATGGACAAGGCGCGCAACTACGACGAGAACCGCCTGGCCACGGGCATCAAGCTGGCCAACAAGAGCATCTACGAGAAGGCCACGAACGAGTCGAAGTACAAGGGCATGGGGACGACGATCGTCTCGGTGCACTTCACCAAGGACTCGGCGTACGTGGGGCACGTGGGCGACAGCCGCGTGTACTTCTTCCGCCAGGGCGTGCTGCGCCAGCTGACCGAGGACCACTCGCTGCTCAACGACTACCTCAAGGCCAAGAAGCTCACGCCGGAGGAGATCGAGAACTTCCCGCACAAGAACGTCATCGTCCGGGCGCTCGGCATGAAGGAGCTGGTGCAGGTGGATGTGACGAAGGTGGAGCCGCAGCAGGGGGATGTGTTCCTGCTGTGCTCGGACGGCCTGTCCGGCATGGTGACGGACCCGCAGATTCAAGACTTGCTGGGCCGCACGCTGGAGCTGGAGAAGGCCTGCTCTCAGCTCATCGACCTGGCCAACGCGGCGGGCGGCAACGACAACGTCACCTGCGTGCTCGCCCGCTTCCACGCCAACTGACGCCCGGCCCCTAGAACGGCGCGCTCACCCGATGCGCGCCCCAGGCCAGCACGTCCACCAGGGACTCTCCAGGCACCAGCTCGGTGCCTTCCAGGAGCGCGGTGCGCTCCAGCCTCACCCCCGCCTCCACCCGCACGCCCGCGCCCACCGCCACCGAGGCGCCCACCTGCGCGTCCCGGGACACGAAGCTGCGCGCGTCGAAGTAGGCCGGCCCCGTCACCTGTCCGTCCACCTGGGCCGTGGCATGGGCCCAGAAATAGCCCGCTCCGCGCGGCGCCAAGGCGAACGGTGAGTCCGCGCCCAGCCCCTTGAGCGGAACCCTGCCCCCGAGCACGTCGCGCACCGTGGCCAGGTAGCGGGACGGCGTGCCCAGATCGGACCAGTACGCGCGCACCGACTCGCCCCGGACGCTCAACCCCGCCTCCATCATCCGCACGTAGACGTCGCGGTTGATGTCCTCGGGGCCCTCGGGCGTCATGAAGTCGAAGACACGCGGAGACATCACGTGCACGCCCGTGAAGTGCCACGGCGTGAGCCCATCTCCGCCAGGCCCCAGGCCGGCGATGCGGCGCACCTGCCCCCGGGCGTCCAGGTCCACCGAGGCGTACGTCTCGTTCTCCGGCATGGGCAGGAGCACCATCGTCGCCGCCGCGCCGGACTCGCGATGCGCCGCCACCACCGGGCGCAGGTCCACCGGGAAGAGGATGTCCCCGTTGAACACGAGGAAGTCTCCGTCCGAGAGGAAGTCCCTCAGGCCCCGGATGCCACCCCCCGTGCCCTGGATGACCGGCTCATGCACCACGTGCAGCGGCAGTCCCACGCGCGCGCACTCGGCCCGGGCCGTGTCCGCCATGACCTCCGGCAGGTGGTGGGTGTTGATGCCCACCGCCGTCACGCCCGCGGACCTCAGCACCGACAGGTGATAGCGCAAGAGCGGCTGACCGAGGAAAGGCAGGGCCGGCTTGGGCCAGCGCTCGGTGAACGGACGCAGACGCGTGCCCAACCCCGCGCAGAGGATCATCGCCTTCATGTGCCAGCACCCTTCCTCTTCCTCGTCTCAGCCCACTTCTGGCACGTACCGGGCCACCAACGCGCGCAGGCCCGCGAGCTCTGGACGGCGCTCGAAGGCATCGCGCACATAGCGCAACGACGCGGGGATGGATACCAGGAAACCCGGGTTTCCCTTCACTCTGTGGATGAACTCGAAACGGCCCGCGTCCTTCATCTTGCGCTGCAACGTGAGCAGATCGAAGTAGGCCTTGAACGCCGTGGGCTCGATGCGCTCGCCCGTCACTTCCGCGAACGTGGCGATGTAGCGGTCGAGCATGGCGTCCACGAACGCCCGGTCCAGCTCCACGTAGCTGTCACGCAGGAGCGCCACCAGGTCGTACTGCCGCGGGCCCTGGAGCGCGTCCTGGAAGTCGATGACCACCAGCTCGCCGTCCTTCACCATGATGTTGCGGCTCTGGTAGTCGCGGTGGGTGAAGCCGCGCGGCGCGGCGGCCAGCTGCCTCGCGATGTCGCGGAAGGTCCGGTCCAGCTCGGCGCGCTCCGTCTCCGTGGGCTTCTTGCCGCTCCAGGCCTCCAGGCCCCACTCGCGGAAGTGGTGCAGCTCCCAGTCGTACAAGTCCTCGTCGAAGGCGCGCGTGAAGGCGAGGCACTCCGGGTCCACCTGGCGCTCGGCCTGGGCGCGCAGGCGCGCGAGCAGCTCCACCGCGCGGGTGTAGAGCGCGTCGCGGTGCTTGCCGCCCTCGAGCGCCGCCTCGAACGTCACGTCGCTCAGGTCCTCGAGCACCATCATCCCCGCGGGCTCGTCGTAGCGCAGGATGCGCGGCACGCGGATGCCCAGGCGCTCCAGGTAGCGGTGCACGTTGACGAAGGGCAGCTCCTTGGGCGGCTCGCCCTTCGACGCCTCCTCGCTCTTCTTCGACGCATCGAGCGGCATCTCCATCACCACCCAGCTCTCCGGCGGAGAGCCCACGCGGTAATACGAGCGGTTGCTCGCATCGCCCTTGAGCTTCTTGATGGGAGCCTGGGGCACGGGGCGGCCAATGGCCTTCCCCACCTGGTCGCGCAGCGCGGCCTCGAGTTCCATAGGTCAGCGTTTCTCCGGAAGTCCGTCCTGGGACGGGGCGCGCGAGTATGGGAGCACGCCCACGCCGGGTCAAAGCTCGCGTGCCGGGGCGCGTCATGGCGGGCCGTCTTCCCAACGTGCCCACACAGGGCCCGCAAGGCCACTCGCCGTATGGGCGGATTGGCGCGCCGTGTCGGAAAGACGGGGACCGAGCGGGCTGTTGGACACGGTTGAGGGATGGGCAAGCCGCGAGGGTCGACCGATTCCTCCAGGGGCGTTTATAAGGACGCGCCGCTTCCTACCCCACAAGCGAGTACCCGATGGACATCCACGACAACATCCTCTCCGCGATTGGCCACACGCCGCTGGTGAAACTGCAGCGCATGGTCGGGCCGAACGACGCCACCGTGCTCGTCAAGTGCGAGTTCATGAACCCGGGCGCGTCCATCAAGGATCGCATGGCGCTCTACATCATCGAGAAGGCCGAGCGGGAGGGGAAGCTCAAGCCCGGCGGCACCATCGTGGAGAACACCTCGGGCAACACGGGCATGGGCGTGGCGCTGGCCGCGGCGGTCAAGGGCTACAAGTGCATCTTCACCATGCCGGACAAGATGTCCCTGGAGAAGATCAACCGCCTCAAGGCGCTGGGCGCGCAGGTGGTGGTGACGCCCACGAACGTGCCGGCCGAGGATCCGCGCAGCTACTACGAGACGGCCAAGCGCCTGCACCGCGAGACGCCCGGCGCCTTCATGCTCAACCAGTACCACAACCCGGACAACATCGAGGCGCACTACAAGGTCACCGGTCCGGAGATCTACGAGCAGACCGAGGGCAAGTTCGACTACTTCGTGTCGGGCCTGGGCACGGGCGGCACCATGAGCGGCGCGGGCAAGTACCTCAAGGAGAAGATCCCCGGCCTCAAGAACGTGGGCGTGGACCCGGAGGGCTCCGTCTACGAGGGCTACTTCAAGACGGGCAAGCTGACCGAGCCGCACGTCTACAAGGTCGAGGGCATTGGCGAGGACATGCTGTGCGGCGCCATGGACTTCAAGGTCGTGGACGACGTGCGCCAGGTGGATGACCGCCAGAGCTTCGTGGCGGCGCGCCGGCTCGCGCGCGAGGAGGGCATCTTCGCGGGCGGCTCGGCCGGAGCCGCGGTGCACGTGGCGGTGCAGCTCGCCAAGGAAGTGGGCAAGGGCAAGACGATCGTCGTCATCCTCCCCGACACCGGCATGAGCTACATCAGCAAGTTCCACTCGGACGAGTGGATGCGCGACAACGGCTTCATGGAGGAGAAGGGCGCGGGCACCGTGCGCGATCTGCTCCAGGGCAAGCGCGGCGAGGTCATCACCGCGCGCAAGGGCCAGCGCGTGGACGAGGTGGTGGAGACCATGCGCCAGCGTGGCATCAGCCAGATGCCCGTGCTCGGCGAGGACGGCCGCGCCCTGGGCATGATCCACGAGTACGATCTGCTCAACGCGCTGGTGGCCGCGCAGGTGAAGTTCGCCGACACCATCGACAGCATCGTGGCGCCCATGCAGGGCGTGGTGGCGCCCGAGACGAGCCTCAACCGGCTGCGCGAGGTGTTCAACCAGGACAAGGTCGCCGTGGTGAAGGAGGGCGAGAAGGTGCTCGCCGTCGTCACGAAGATCGATCTCATCGAGCACATGCACCGCGCCGCGCCCTGAGCACCCCGCTTCTCCCTCTCGCTTCTTCCTGATGTGACGTGAAGAGCCCGGCCCCTCCCGACAAGCGGCCGGGCTCTTTCCGTTCTCGAGGCGTTGGCCCCCCGCCCTCCTGGCCGGTGCGCGCTCCGCGAACGGACCGCTCCCTGACGCGAAGCCTCCCCCCTCCTCGCCACGCCGGGCCCCTCTCACCTTAGGGCTGACTCCAGCCATTGGGAGAGGACACCATGCTCGCCGTCGTTCTCAAGGACGCCATGACCGTTCGCGTGGAGGAAGTGGAAGACCCCCGCATCGAGAAGCCCACCGACGCCATCATCCGCATCACTTCCTCGGGCATCTGTGGAAGCGATCTCCACATGTACGAGGGCCGCACGCTCATGCCGGTCGATCCCGTGCTCGGCCACGAGAACATGGGCATCGTGCAGGAAGTCGGCAGCGCCGTGGTGAGCGTCCGCAAGGGCGACCGCGTGGTGCTGCCCTTCAACATCGGCTGCGGGACCTGCTTCAACTGTACACGCAGGGGAACGCACTCATGCCTGATGGCCAACCCGCATGGCCCCCATGCCGCCTATGGCTACGCCGCCATGGGTCCCTACAAGGGAGGGCAGGCCGAGTACCTGCGTGTGCCCTGGGCGGACTTCAACTGCCTCAAGCTGCCCGGACAGCCGGGAGACGATCTGGAGGATGATTTCCTGCTCCTCTCGGATGTCTTCCCCACGGCCTACCACGCCACCGAGCTGGCACGGGTCCAGCCGGGCTCCACGGTGGCCGTGTTTGGCGCGGGCCCGGTGGGCCTGCTCGCCGCCTACTGCTCGCTCATTCGCGGAGCCGCGGAGGTGTACGTGGTGGACAGCGTCCCCGAACGCCTCGCCAAGGTGCGGGAGATGGGCGCCGTGCCCGTGGACTTCACCCGGGGAGATCCGGTGGAGCAGATCCGCCAACTGCGCCGGAGCAACCCGTTCATCACCGGCGCCATGCGTCCGGGCGAGGAGCAGATGATGGGCGTGATGTGCGGCATCGACGCCGTGGGCTACCAGGCGCGCGACATCCGCTACGCGGACACGCATGGGGGACCGGAGCGCGCGGCGCAGGTGCTCGAGCAACTCATCGAGCTCATCAACCCCACGGGCCACCTGGGCAGCGTGGGCGTCTACATCGCGCCGGACCCGGGAGCCCGTGACGAGTCCACCCGGCAGGGCCTCTACACGCTGCCGTTCGCCAAGGCGTGGGACAAGGGCCTGACCATCAGCGGCGGACAGACGCCCGTGAAGCGCTACAACGTCTTCCTGCGGGATCTCATCATCGCCCGGCGGGCGCGGCCCGGCTTCATCGTGAGCCACCACCTGCCCCTGAGCGCGGCGCCAGACGCCTACCGCAAGTTCGACGCGCGCAAGGAGGGCTATACCAAGGTCATCCTCCTGCCCCAGACGAGCCCCATGGCGAGGGCCTGATACAAGGAGGGCCAGGGAGCGGGCCATGGAGCTGGATCCGAACGACGCGGCCGTGAAGGAGGCACTGCTGCGGGCCTGCGACGAGGTGGGCCTGCCGAGAGCCTACCGCTCGGCGGTGGCCCAACGGATGCGCACCCCACCCTCCGAATGGCCCGAGTGCTGCGGCGAGGGGTGTTTTCCGTGCACCCAGGCGCTGTCGGACGCGGCGCTCCGGGCCTGGGAACTGCTCGGCCGCCGCCCGCCCGAGGACTGAATCAGCCCAGGCTGGCCAGAAGCCGCTCCGCCTGCTCGCGGTTGCTCGCCTGCGAGCTCACCAGGGCCTTGCGCGCATGCTCGCGGGCGCGGCCCTTGTCGCTGTCGGCCAGCGCCAGCGCCATGTTGAGGTGGAGGTTCGGATCCTCCGGGTGCGCGGCGAGCGGAGGGGTGAGCACCTGGACGGCCTGGGCCCGTCCACTTCCACCGGGCTTGGACAGGTAGATGACCGCCAGGTCACACGCGGGGGCGGGCGCCTTGGGATCCAGCTTCGAGGCCTCCTCCAACAACTTCTGCTCTCCAGCCGGATCCTTGAGGATGCGGCGCACGTTGGCCAGGGCCACCCGGCCCTCCACCGTGTCTGGCGCCAGGGTGATGGCATCGCGCAAGGCGGGCTCGGCCCCGCGCGGATCTCCCGACAGCAGCGTCGCGAGCCCCTGCAGATAGGCGCCCTCGGCGTTCTGGGGGCTCACCTGCCGGAACTCGACGGCCGTCCGAGCCGCCCCCTTCGGGTCGCCGGTGAGGATGATGAGCTTGATGAGCTCCGGGTAGACCTCCGACTTGTCGTGCGCCCGCGACAGCGCCTGCTTCATCAACTCGAGCGCACGCGGCACCTGACCCTTGTGGGCGAGCAGCCGCGCGGCATGCAACAGCGGCAGGTGCTCGTGCTGGGTCAGGGACGCGGCCTTGAGGAAGTGGGCCAGCGCCTCGTCGGACTTCCCCTGCCCTCGCAGGGCCAGGCCCAGGTAGGTGAGCACGTGGGGGTTGTTGGGCTGCTGCTTGCGCGCGAGTTCGAACGCCGCCGCGGCCTCCTCGAAGACGTTGCGCGCCAGCAGGACGCGGCCGAGGTTGAGGTACTCGAAGAAGCCCGCGTCCAACTGCCCCGCGAGTCCCTTTAGCACCGTGACGCCCCGCTCATCACCCGCCTCGGCGTCGAGCCGGGCCAGGTGGCCGAGGGCCTCGGTGTGCGTGGGGTGGATCTCCAACACCCGTCGCAGCAGCTCCCGCGCCTTCGTGTCGTCGCTCAGCGCCAGGCGCAGCCGCGCCAGCCCGAGCAGCGCGGTGAGCTCCTTCGGATTCTCGGACAGGGCGCGCTCGAACTCCTGGATCGCCGGCCCGGTCATGCCCTGGGTCATCAAACGCACGCCTTCGGCGGCATGAATGGAGACGGTCATCGTGGAGCAACCTTTCCTCGGGAAGGGAGGGGAGACAGGGGGCTCATCCTAGGAGCCAGGGGACGAAAAGACCGAGGGGGATCCGCATCCGCGCCTTCGCGGTGCTGGATCCCCCTGGAGAGGAAGAACGCGCTCGAGGCCTAGCTGAACAAGCCCGTGAACTTGTCCCATCCATCCTTGAACTTGCCGCCGATGGCGCCAGCGGTCACGTCGGCGCCCGCCTCGATGATCTCGGGCACGTTCACCTCACCGGCGAGCTCCACGCCCAGGCCCACGCCCACCGTGGCCTCCGCGCCGATGTCGAACTTGACCTTGCCGCCATCCAGACCGATGTCCGCGTGCGCCTTGCCACCGATGCCCGCCGTGGCGCTGGCGGTGACGCTGCCGCTCACCATCGTGTCGCCCTCGTGCTTGAGGGCCACCGAGCCCGTCAGCTCCGCCTTGGCGCCCGCGAACCCCTCGGCGTTGGCGGTGATGGAGGGCTTGCCGTCCAGGCCCACGTGCACGTTCAGGTTGATCTTGCCATCCGCGCCGATCTTCCCGGCCGCCGACAGGTCGACCTCGGCGGAGAACTTCTCACCGGCCACCTCGAAGTCGATCGTCTTCTTGGCGCTCGCGCCCGCGTCGGCCAGCGTGGCGTCCACGTCCACGCCCACGTCGATGTCCAGGCCGTCCTTGCCCACCTTGGCGTCCGCGTGGCCCTCGAGGCTGATGCTCGGGCCGTTGACGTGCGCCTCACCCTGGATGCCACCGGGCAGCTCGCCCTCGGCCTTCACCCCGCCCACGCCCGCGCCCACCGAGCCGCTCGCCCCCGCGTGCGCCCCGTCCGGACCCACGCCCGCGCTGGCCTGACCCGAGGCGCCCGCGCCCCCCGTGCTCTTGAAATCCGGGTTGCCCTTGCTGCCCTGCACGCCCGCGGTGATGGCGGGGATGAGGCCCCGGATGGCCGACGCGATCGTGTCCTTGCCCGCCTGGGTGAAGGTGTCCTTCACGTCCTGGGCCGTCGGCTTCGTCGGCATCGTCGGCTTGTTCGGCAGGTTGACCGTCACACCCGTGTTCGTCAGACCCTTGTTGTCGACGTTCACCTCGACGCGGCTCGGCTTGGGGGTGGTGGGGGCGATGGGGGAGCGGCTGACAGGACCGATAGCCATGGGAGACCTCGAAGGGGGGAGGCGGAGTTTGGAGAACCGGCGGACAGCTCGTCGGTGACGGGAATACACCTTAGCAGGAGGTGTGCCACGGCCTACCCGGACCGACACCCATCCGCAAACCCCGCATATTCTTAGGATTGGAGACCGGAAGAGCGCCGCCCTGGTGTCGCCAGTCACCAGGAAAGAGCCTCGAGCCCTGGTGACTCCAGTCCCAGGTGGTGACTCCAGTCACCACCTCCCCCCCCCGTGGGGCATTGGGAAGACGGGCACTGGGGTATCTTCCCCAACGCACCGCGGTGCACTCCCCGACCATGCCTCACTCGCGCCTTCGCCCCGTTCCCGCGCTCCTCGCGGCCCTGTTCCTCGTGTCCTGCGGTGGCCACCGCATCGAGCCACAACACCTGCGGCCCTCCGCCCCCGCGGCCAACGGCGGCCGTCCGGTGTCGGACCCGCCCCCCTCGCGCATCGTGCTGCACGCCACCGTCTTCCGCGAAGCGCTCATCCGGAAGATGGCCGAGAGCCTGCCGCGCACCGGCGAGGGAGACGCCCAGGTCTTCGCGGGCCAGACGGTCCACTACACCTGGCAGCGCGAGCCGGTGACGCTCAAGTTCGATAGGGGCCGGGTGGTGGTGGGCGTGGCGGTCAACGGCCGCTTCAACCTGCTGGGCGAGCGCACCCTGCCCCTCACCATCACCCTGGCCGGCGAGCCCGTCATGACGCCGGACTTCCAGGCGCTCCTGCAGTCCACCGACGTGCAGGTGGTGGCCTCCGGCCCCGTGGACTCCGTCAACCGCGCCATCGAGGGCAAGCTGCGCGAGCTCATCGCGAAGACGATCGACACGTTCCGCTTCGACGTGCGCCCACTGATGAACCAGGCCTTCGAGCGGCTCGCCCGGCCCATCGAGATTCCGGTGGGAGACCAGGTGGCGTGCGCCGAGCTGAAGGTGACCAGCCTGGAGGCCGCGCCCACCGTGCTCGCCGACGGCTTCGAGAAGGACCTCGGCATCGTCGTGCTGCCCTCGGTGACGCTGCCGTGCACGCCCGTGGCCAGCCTCGCCCCAACCCCCGCCGAGAACGCCGGCGCCCCGGCCTCGGGCGATGAGACCCACCTCGCCAGCGATGCGCCTCCGGTGCCGGCTCCGGGCCCGGAAGGCGTGGCGTCCCTCCCGCCCGAGCCCGACGCGGCGACAAGCCCGCCGCCGAGGGTGGCGATGCCCCTGCTGCAGAACGTCTCCACCCTGCCCTCCGGCCCCTTCCGGGTGGTGATTCCCGTGGCCGCCCGCTACGAGGAGCTGTCCCGGGCGCTCGAGTCCTCCATGAAGGGCCGCCTCTATTTCTCCGAGTCCAACCCGGAGCTCTATATGGAGAGCCCCCAGGTCTACCCGTCCCACGACACGGTGGTCATCCGAATGAACCTGGGCGGCAAGGCCCGGGTGGGCAGCTACTCGGTGGCCGTGGGGGGCGAGCTGTTCTTCGCCGGCCATCCCCACGTGCTCGACAACCAGCTGTCCGTGCCGGACCTGGAGATCGCCCCGGGCACGGCGAGCGAGCTGGTGAAGCTCAAGTTCGCCCTGGACTACGCCGCCATCCGGGACCAGGCCCGGCAGGCGCTCCGGGTGGACATCTCCGAGCGGCTCGCGGCGGTGAAGGACAAGCTGTCCACGGAGCTGTCCTTCTCCGAGGACCAGGGCTGTGTGCGCGGGCAGGTGCTGCGCACGGAAGTCACCGGCGTGCACCCCCACGCGACCTTCCTGCGCATCTACGTCCAGGTGGATGCGCAGCTGGGGCTCTACATGCCGTGCAAGCAGTAGAGGCCCCGCCGGGGCTCACGCCACCTCGAGCGCCTGCTTGAGGTCGTCGATGAGATCCTGCGCGTCCTCGATGCCCACGGACAGGCGGATGAGCCCATCGGAGATGCCAAGCACCTCGCGCGTCTGCTTGGGCACCGAGGCGTGCGTCATGATGGCCGGGTGCTCGATGAGCGACTCCACGCCGCCGAGCGACTCGGCGCAGGCGAACACCTTCACCGTCTTGAGGAACGTGCGCGCCGCCTCGAGGCCGCCCTTGATGTCGAAGGTCAGCATGCCGCCAAAGCCCTTCATCTGCTGGCGGGCGAGCGCGTGCTGCGGGTGGCTCGACAGGCCCGGGTAGGTGGTCTTGTTCACCTTGGGGTGCGAGGCCAGGAACTCGGCCACCTTCATGGCGTTCTGGGCATGGCGCTCCATGCGCACGCCGAGCGTCTTCACGCCGCGCAGCACCAGGAAGCTGTCCATGGCACCGGGCACGCCGCCCACGGCGTTCTGCAGGAAGTACATCTTCTCGGCCAGGTCGTCGTGGCTCGTGCAGGCGAAGCCGCCCACCACGTCACTGTGACCATTGAGGTACTTCGTCGTGGAGTGCGTCACCACGTCGAACCCCAGGTCCAGCGGGCGCTGGAAGTACGGGGTCATGAAGGTGTTGTCGCACACCGAGAGGATGCCCCGCTTCTTCGCCGTCTCGGCGATGCGCGCCAGGTCGATGAGCTTGAGCATGGGGTTGGTGGGCGACTCCACCCACACCATCTTCGTCTTCGGGGTGATGGCGGCCGCGAAGGCGTCCGGGTTGGACAGGTCCACGAAGGAGAAGTCCAGGCCGTGGCGCTTCCACACCTTGTCGAAGATGCGGAAGGTGCCGCCATACACGTCGTCGGACACCACGACGTGATCCCCCGCGTTGAGCAGGTGCATCAGGTTGTCCGTGGCGGCCAGACCCGAGGCGTACGCGAGGCCGTGCCTGGCCCCCTCGAGCGCCGCGAGGCAGTCCTGGAGCGCCTTGCGGGTGGGGTTCTGGGTACGGCTGTACTCGTAGCCCTTGTGCTCCCCGGGGCCCGCCTGGACGTAGGTGGAGGTCAGGTAGACCGGCGTCATGATGGCGCCAGTGGTGGGATCCGGCTCCTGGCCGGCGTGGATGGCGAGGGTATCGAAGCGCATGACTCGCGACCTAGCACACTCGCCCCGCCCCCGGGAGCCCAGGCGAGACGCGACAACCGGTGGGGAACGCTTGCCGCGGAGCGTCGAGTCGGAGAAGAGAGCGGACATGACGACAGGGGACGCAGGCTCGGCAGCGGCGGGAGGCATGTTCGAGAACCGTCTGCGCAAGAACGCGCGGCATTTCCGCAAGTGGGCCCGGGCGCGAGGACTCACCGCCTTTCGCGTCTACGACCGGGACATTCCCGAGTACCCCTTCGCGGTGGACCTCTACGGGGAGCACGTCCACCTGGTGGAGTACCCCCGCCGCAAGGCGCTCAAGGGGGGCCTGGAGGAACAGCGAGCCGAGGTGTTGGCGGCGGTGAGCACGGTGCTGGAGGTGCCCGAGGCGCGCATCCACGTGAAGACGCACCTGCCGCAACCCTGGGGCCGCTCGCAGTACGGGCGCGTGGGCCAGGGTACCGAACGGCTGGTGGTGGAGGAACAAGGGCTCAAGTTCTGGGTGAACCTGGGCGACTACCTGGACACGGGGCTCTTCATGGACCACCGGGTGACGCGGGCACGGGTGCGCGACGAGGCTCGGGGCAAGAGCTTCCTCAACCTCTTCTGCTACACGGGCGCCTTCACGGTATACGCCGCCGCGGGCGGAGCCTCGCGCACCCTGAGCGTGGACCTGTCCAACACCTACCTCGACTGGGCCGAGGAGAACCTCGCCCTCAACGGCCTGTCCCACTCGCGCCACACGCTCCTGCGCGGGGACGCCCTGGCCTGGGTGCTCGCCCAGGCGGAGGCCCCCGAGGAGACCTTCGATCTGGTGGTGTGTGACCCGCCCTCCTTCTCCACCTCCAAGAAGATGCAGGGCACCTTCAACGTCCAGCGCGACCACGTGAAGATGCTGCGGGCGCTGGGCTCGCTCCTGTCCCCGGGCGGCGTGCTCTACTTCTCCACCAACTTCCTGGGCTTCGAGCTGAAGGACACCGCCGTGCGCGACTACGCGAGCGTGGACGAGCTCACCCCCGGCTCCATCCCCGAGGACTTCCAGCGCGAGCACATCCACCGCTGCTGGCGCCTGGTGGCGCCCCGCTGAGGCCCGGGCCCGCTATGGGCCGTATCGCGAGCCGTACCACTGCTTTCCCACCTCGACGGACTTCTGGAAGTCGGAGAGGAAGGCGCGCTCGGCCTGTTGGGCGAAGGCCTCGTCGTCGACGATGAGCGCGCCCTCCTCCATCAACCGGTACGACAGGATGTCGAAGTTGATGGAGCCCACCATCACCAGGTGATCGTCCACGAGGATGACCTTGGAGTGCATCATCGAGATGGGCCACTCCCAGAGGCGCACGCCGGCGGTGGCGAGGTCCGGGTAGGACAGCCGCTGAGTGACGGTGATGACCGGCTGATCATTCTTGTCCCCGGGCGCGAGCACACGCGTGTCCACCCCGGAGCGCGCCTGCTGCACCAGGAGCGAGAGCAGGGTGGAGGTCGGCGTGAAGTAGGACTGGCCGATCCACAACCGGCGCCGGGCCGCCTTGCACATCAGGAGGATGCTCCGCTCGGAGCGGGTCACCTCGGGATTGGGCGTGCTGCTGACGAAGGCCGCGCGGGCGCCTCCCGGCTTGGGCGGGGCGTACATGGCCGCGAAATCCGAAGCGGGCAGCAGCACGCCCCCCATCTCCTGCCAGTTCTCCGCGAACGCCTGCTGCATCTGCGCCACCACGGGGCCCTCGGCCCGGACCGCGACATCCCGCCACTCGTTCTCGTTGCGCGCGTCCCCGAGCCAGACCGTATGGACCCCGAAGCCGCCCGTGTACCCGACGCGTCCATCCACGATGACGAGCTTGCGGTGGTTGCGCGCCAGGGTCTCGTCCGCGGGCAGGGGCCGGAAGATCCGGACATCACACCCCGCCCGCTCCAGTCGCGGCTTCACCTTCTCCAGGTCGGTGCTCCCAAATGGATCGAGCAGCACCCGGCAGATGACCCCCGTCTTCGTGCGCTCGGAGATCTCCTGGGCGAGCGAGTCCCCGGGCTCTCCGGAGCGCCAGATGAACAGCACGATGTTGATGGAGGACTTCGCCGTGCGCACGTCCTGCTTGATGCGCTCGAAGAGCGCGCCGTTGTCGATCCACTCGACCTGATTGCCCGTGGTGAACCGGGTGCCCAGCGTCTCGTAGAGCGCCAGGTCGAAGCCCACCGGGTCCGAGGGAATCTCCCCACGGAGGATGAAGTCGGACGTCCGCGCGCCATTGGCGGCGCAGGCGGTGAACCACACCAGGGCCAGACTCAGGAGACACGTCTTCAGCGTTCCACGCATGGCGCTCGACCCTACTGCATGGCCGTCAAGGCGTTCATCGCCGCCACCTTCGCGGGGAAGAGGAGGGCGTGGACGAAGCGGAGTTTCCCCATGACCGCGGGCGCCAGGACGAAGGGATACAGGTCCGGCTGGCCCATGCTCTGGTTGAGGCTGTTGACCGCGTACGTCAGGGGCAGCCACGCCTTGAGCAGGCCGTCGAAGTCCGGCTGCTGATAGGGGTCGACCTCGATCTCCATCGTGAGCGCGGAGTCCCGCGCACCCCGAGGCTGGACGCGCAGCCCGAACGCATGCGCCGTCTCCAGGGTGTCCACGATGTGCAGGTAGTGCGCCCAGGTCTCCGCGAAGTCCTCCCACGGGTGGGCACTGGCGTAGCCACTCACGAAGCGCTGCCGCCAATCCTTCGGAGGACCCTCGGCGTAATGCGTCGTCAGGCTGGCGCCATAATCCTGGCGCTCATCGCCGAACAACTCGCGGAAGGTCTCCATCCACGGACCGCCCTGGACCAACCGCTCCCAGTAGTAGTGGCCCACCTCGTGGCGGAAGTGCCCGAGCAACGTGCGATAGGGCTCCGCCAGATCGCGGCGGTGGCGCTCGCGCTCGGCATCATCCGCCTCGGTGACGTCGATGGTGATCAACCCCGAGGCGTGACCCGTGACGATCGGAGCCTGTCCCGCCCCCTGCCCTTCCGGACGGGCGAGGAAGTCGAAGGCGAGACCCACGTTCGGATCCTCGAACTTGCTCGTGACCGGCAGACCGAGCCGGAGCAAGCCGTACACGAGCTGGTGCTTGGCGACCTCCAACCGCCGCCAGCGCGACAGGTTGTCGCCCTCGGTCAGCACGGGGATCGTCCGGTTGAGCCGGCAGGCGCGGCAATACGCGTCGGAACTCTCGGCGGGCACCAGCCAGTTGCACGCGGAATGGGCGGCATTGGCACAGAACCGGGATGGTTGCTCGGGCGCGGCCAGCGGGCGCCAGCACTCCCCCTCCAGCGGAGTCAGGGCACTCAGGGTCGTCAAGCCCGGCAGATAGCCCAGGGCATGTCCACAGCGCTCACACCGGGTGTTGCTGAAGTACACCATCAAGCCGCACTGCTGGCAGTTGAAGATCTTCATCTCGAGGAGGGCGTGAGTTGGAGCGGAACGTCCGTGACGGGGTGGGCATTCCTCGCCCACCCCGCCGGAGGGATTACTTGCCGAAGACCTCGGCGAAGAAGTTGTTCATCGCCAGGAAGGCCCGCTTGGCCACCTTCTCGTTGTACTGGGACTGGCCCGGAACATTGGCCTCGCGCTCGGAGAAGCTGTGCACCGCGCCGCCGTAGGCCACCAGCTCCCAGTCCGCCTTGGCCTTGCGCATCTCGTCCTCGAAGCCACTCACCTCGGCGGCGGGAACGAACGGATCATCCGCGCCGTGCAGCGCGAGCACCTTGGCCTTCACCGCGCCCTCGGCCGCCGGCATGGGCGCGTCCAGACCGCCGTGGAAGGACACCACGCCCGCGATCGGCGTCCCGCTGCGCGCCAGCTCCAGCACGCTCGTTCCGCCGAAGCAGAAGCCGATGGCGCCCAGCTTCTTCGCGTCGACTCCCGCCGCCTTGCCCTCGGCGCGCAGCACCTCCAGCGCCTTGTTCACGCGGGCCCGCATGAGGTTGCGATCCCCCTTCACCGCGCCAGCCGCCTGCCCCGCCTCCTGCTGGTTCTTGGGGCGCACGGACTCGCCGTACATGTCGGTGACGAAGACGATGTACTGCTTGCCCGCGATCTCCGTCGCGTGCTTGAGGTTGGGTGCGTTGATGCCCAACCAGTTGGGCACCATCACCAGCCCCGGACGCGAGCCCTTCACCGCGTCGTCGTAGACCAGCACGCCCTCGAACTTCGTCCCGTCCAGCTCGTACTTCACCGGCTTCTGCACCGGCTTGGCCACCGCCGTCAGGGCCATCAGGCCCACCATCACTCCGAGTACTCGCTTCATGTTGTTCTCCTCCGGAAGGGAAAAAAGCGCCCGATGACTGTGCGCTGTGCCGCGCATTTGCAAGCCGATTCGCGGCGTCCCGGGACTCCGCCGGGAAAAACAAAGCCCCGAGGCACCTGGAGGGCGCTCGGGGCGTGACGGCTTTCAGGACATCGGGGACCGCGGTGCTCAGCGATAGGCAGCGCGGCGAGCCGCCCGGGCCGGCGCGGGCGCTGCTTCCCCTCGAACCGGCTCGACCTCCTCGCGCAGTTCGACGCTGTACAGGGGCTTGTAGTCGGCGGCCCAGAACAGCGTGGCGAAGACGGGAAACACGAACAAGCCCCCGACGATTCCTCCCGCGGTCCGGACGCTGTTCCACTGGTCCCGCCGGATGGTGACGTACTCGGGAGCGTACCCCTCCAGTTCCAGCACGAAGCTCTCCGTGTGATTGACCGTCGCCGAGTCGCTGTGCTCGTACGGCGTCCGCCCCAAGAGCTCACCCGAGCGGGACTTGACCCGGGCACCGCTGGGGTCGGAGCGAATCACCGTCGTGCTCGCGCAGCCGGTGGTGAGAACGAGGAGGAGCGGGACGGACATCAGACGACGCATGGGGAGGACCTTCCGTGAAAGGGGGTTGCGCCGCCCGTGTGCAGCCGTCCTGCCACCCGCCTCGCTCAATCCTTTGGAGCACTTGAGCGCCCGGCCCCATCTCGTTCGCGAGGAGCGCGTCCCGAAGAACGGACCAGTGGGCCCCGCTCGATTCCGACGAGGCGGTCATCTTCCAGCCTTCCGCACATGCCTTCGCACACTCGAAGTCAGCACCCCTTCCGGTTGCTGGCCAAGCGCCGCGGAGCCGTAGTATGTGCGCGCCCGATCACATCCATTCCGTCAGGAATGAGGAGCAAGTCCACCATGAAGAAGTTCCTTGGAGTCGTGGCCTTCGCGGCGCTGGCGCTGACCGGTTGTGGGACCATCTGCGACGACATGCTGGATGCGTCCGACGCCTACGCGACGAAGTACAGCCCGTGCAGCACCACGCTCGATTCCATCTTCGGCAATGAGGCGTTCAACGTCACCCAGTGTGAGCGCACCATCGACAAGTGCACGGACGCGGAGAAGGACGCGCTCAGCGCGTACGCCGACTGTCTGCGCGAGCTGCCCGAGTGCTCCCCGGGCACGAAGGACGCCTTCAGGAACGCGGAGGAGGGTTGCTACCTGCTGATCAAGGACAAGGTCGGCAACACCTGCAAGAGCGCGCTGTAAGCCGCTGACTCCGCCGAGGGCGGCCTCGGAATTCTGAGAGCCGCCCTCGGGTTGCGCGAGGCTTTCTCCGCGCAACCCCCCGTTTTCCCGAGCCCCGCCCGTGAGCGCGTGCGTTGCATATCCCGGCAACCCCTCTCTGGAGGCTCGCACGATGACGAAGATGTTGGGCACCCTGGTTCCCCTGCTCGCGATCCTGGCCGGTTGCGGCCAACCCGACGACCCCCGCCTGTTCTGGACCCCGGACCTTCGCGAGGCCACGCTCTCGCTCGGGGATGGCTACACCTTCACCACGCGCTACACCTACGTCCCCTCGACCGCGAAGCTCAGCGCGCACTGGACCCGCAACGGCGCCGATGGCTTCCGCGAGAAGATCGCGGAGGTGCAGCTCTTTCCGGAGCAGGCCCTGTGGCTCGAGGAGCGGCTGAGCAACGTGCGGCCCCAGCGGCCCTCGTCCACCGGCGACTGCTGGAACGACGTGGCGACCCTGAGCCTCCGGCTCGTGGACCACTCGGGCGAGTCACGCCTGTACTTCACGGACCCCGTCAAGGAGAGCTGTGAGCCCTCGCGCGAGTTCCTGAACAAGCAGGACGTGCTCGGCGTGCTCGACGCCTTCGACGAACTGCTCCCCACGCCCGAGCTGTAACGGGCGCTATCTCACCCAGTCGATGCGCTGCTTGCGTCCCTTGATCCACCCATCGCGCAGCCGCTGGAGCGCGACGCGCACGATGCCCTTGGCGACGGCGACATAGGACAAGCGATCCTGGATCTCGATCTTCCCCACGTCGGAGGCGTTCAGCCCGCCCGCCTCCCCCGTCAGGGCTCCGAGGATATCCCCCGGCCGCATCTTGTCCTTGCGGCCCGCGGAGATGCAGAGCGTCTCCCAGGGCGCCGCGAGTGACACGCCGCTCGCCGGGTCTTCCGGGGGCAGGGACTCCGCGCTCGCGCGCTCCAGCTTCACGCCCATCCCCTGCTCCAGGGTCTCGACCTTTCGGTCGTCCTTCGGCGTGACGAGCGACAGGGCCAGCCCCCTTCGTCCCGCGCGGCCCGTGCGGCCAATGCGGTGCACGTAGGGCTCGGGCTGCGAGGGCAGATCGAAGTTGACGACGGCATCCAACGCCTCGACGTCGATGCCCCGGCCCGCCACATCCGTCGCGACGAGAACCCGGATGCTGTGATTGCGAAAGCGCGCCATGACGCGATCCCGCTCACTCTGCTCCAGGTCTCCCTGGAGACCATCCGCGCTCACTCCGGCCTCCCGAAGCGCGCGCGTCAGCTCGACCACCGTCGCCTTGAGGTTGCAGAACACGATGGCGGACACGGGCTGGTAGTGCCGGAGCAGCCGGAGCAGGAGCGCCGTCTTCTCCTCGGGCGCGCACATGTACCCCAGTTGTTGGATGTCGGGCGCGGCGGCGCCCTCCTCCACGACGGTCACACGCGTGGGCTCCTTCTGGAAGGTCCGGCTCAAGTCCTCGATGGTGTCGGGGAACGTCGCGGAGAAGAGCACGGTCTGCCGCGTGGGCGGAGTGGCGCCGAGGATGCGCTCCATGTCCTCCCGGAAGCCCATGTCGAGCATCCGGTCGGCCTCATCCAGCACCACGGTGGAAAGCTGACCCGTGTCCAGCGCCTCCCGTTGGAGGAGATCCAGGATACGGCCCGGCGTGCCCACGGCCAGGTGGGCACCCTTCTCCAGCGCGTCCAACTGAGGGCGAATGGGCTGGCCTCCCGCGAGCACGAGCACCTGGAGTCCGGGCAGCCGCCGGCCCAACCGGCGGATCTCTCCGGCGACCTGCGCGCAGAGCTCCCGCGTGGGACAGAGCACGAGCCCCTGGAGCCGCCGTCGCGACAGGTGCGTCTTGTGCAGCAGGGGCAGCGCGAAGGCCGCCGTCTTGCCGCTGCCCGTCTTCGCCTGACCGACGAGATCCCGCCCCGCCAACAACACGGGGATGCTCTGGGACTGGATGGGCGTGGCGGTCCGGAAGTTCAGTTCCTCGAGGACTTGCAGCAGCGGCGGAGCGAGGGACAGCGAGGAGAAATCCATCGAGATATCGGCTCAGGGGGCACAGAAGTGGAGGAGGGCGGCCTCGTCCGGAGCGCCCGGTTCCGAGACGTTCTTCCGGGTGAAGGTCACGTAACGGGAGGAGTCCGGCAGGACGACGAGCGTCTGGTTCTCGCTCTCGGTTGGCAACAACAACGTGGCGGTCGCGCTCGTCGAATCCGCCGACAACGGGGCGACGGAGAGAGTGTCATGCGACATGCCCTCGTCCCGCCAGGAGAACAACGCGAACCCCGGCAGTCCCGTCTTCGGATTCAGCCCCAACCACGCGCGCCGGATGGCGTGCGGGTCCGTGTAGTGCGTCGCCTCCGGGGAGCAGTTGCTGGTGTCGGACGAGGACGAGACGACACAGCGCACCGAGACGATCTCGGAGACGGGAGACGAATCCCGCTTCTGGACGAAATACACACGGACGCCGAGCGACTTGTCCACGCCATCGGCGATGAAGGGCGAGTGGGTCAAGGACCCGGGCACATGCAGCGGAATACTCACCGTGGGCACCGTGGAGTCGCCGACGGAGAATTGATGCAGGAACCGTTGACCACCGCGCTCGTGGGCCACGAGGAAGCCGGTCCCCGTCTCGTTCGCCGTGGCATGCAGGCCGAACTGCTCGGTGGCCGAGCCAAGGACCCGGATGTCCAGCACGGAGGAATCCTTCTTGCCGAGGACGACCGCCCAGAGTTCCCGAGAGTCCTGACCGTCCTCGCTCGGCGCGGCCTGGTTGCTCCACTCGGCCAACAAGAGGATCTGCCCCGCGTTGTCGGTGATCCTCATATCCCGGAGGAAGGAGAACTTGGTGCTGAACGTCACGGTCGACGGGGAAGTGATTCGCTGCCCCTTGCGGTCCAACGCGACACGCCGGAGCAGGAACCGTTCCGTGCCCACCACATGCTCCACCCAGACCACCACGGCGGAATCCGCCGAGTAGGACAGGAGCGCGTGACCCAGGATGAGGGTGCTCTTATCCATGGGCCCGAAGGACTCGCTCAAGCGAGGCGACTGCCCTGGCTCCAGGACGCGCACCAGGATGTCTCCGCCCTCCACCGAGGTGGTGAGCAAGGATGACGTGCCGAGGAAGACCGTGGCGTTCAGCGCGAAGCCGGGCGAGGGACGCTCGAACAATCGGCTGACGAGATCCACCGTTCCATCGCAGTCGTTGTCCAGGCCGTCACAGACCTCGGCCACCGCCGTCGTCTCCCCTTCACAGGCCCCGAAGGAGCCCTGCTCCCCACACGTCCGCGTCCCCTCGCGGCACTCGCCCACCCCCGAGCCACAGGACTCCGTCGTCCCGGGCATGCAGGCCAGCTGATCCGGCCGCAGGCATTGTGTGCCAACGCAGACCTGCCCCGCTGGACAGGCGAACTCCGCGCTGCACGCATAGGGAGGAGACGTGGCCTCGATTTCCTCGAGGGTTGGCACGGTGCAGCCAACGAGACAGGCGAGCAACACGACCAGGGCGTGCTTCACGGGGAACCTCCTCCCGAGGCGACGGGATGGGAAGCGGGCGAGAGGTTGGGAAAGAGGAAGACGGCGAGCGCGCCCAACGCCGCGGCGCTCGCCGTCCCAATGAGGATGTTGGCGGCGAGCGCCTGGTTCTCGGCGCTCCGCAGGCGCTCGGTGCGCTCACCGTAGTAGAGGGTTTCCCTCGCGAAGCGCACGTTGGTCGAGGATTGCAGGCCGAAGAAGCCCGCCGCGCCGCCCGCCACCGCGCCCGTGCCCAGCAGGGCCAGGGTCAGCACGGAGCCGCGCCCGGAGACGCGCTCGGAGCCAGCGGACACATAGGCGGGCGGGGCGGTGGACGCCGTGGGCGGGGCGGTGAGCTCCGGCGACTTGTCCGCGGCCGGCTGCTCCGGACGATCCGTCGGGGGCGGGGCAGCTCCCAGATCGTGCAGCACCGCCTGGCGGATCTCCTCGAAATCACGCTCCACCCGGGGGGACACCTTCACGGGCAGCTGCGCCGCGGGCTGGAGGTAGAGCCCGGTGCGGAAGGAAGCCAGGGACGCGTCCCGGTCTCCCAGCTCCGCCTGCACGATGCCCAGATACAGCGCCACGGGCACCTCCTGCTCGACGCCCTTGGCCACGGCGCGAGCGCGCGTGAACTTCTCCAGGGCCTGCTCGTACTCGAACTTCTGGTAGAGCCGGACGGCCGAGGAGAACAGGCTCTGGAAATCACCCTTCGCGGGAGCCTTGCGCGAGGGCGTCTTGCGGGCGGGCGTGCTGGGCGCGGCGAGCCCCTGCATCGGCAGGGCGGCCACGAGGCCCAGGGCCAGCACCCGTGCGGGCACGCGTCGCGGGAAACGAACGGTCATGGCGCCAAGGTATCAGGTGCGGACCTGACACTGGCAGTCCTCTCCGCGCCAGACGCGATGTGCCTATGATGCGGGCGCACTCGCGGCGCGGGAGATCGCATTGGCGCACGTTGGGAAATACCACCTGGTCAGCAAGCTCGCGACAGGGGGCATGGCGGAGGTATTCCTCGCCAAGGTCGAAGGCCCCATGGGCTTCGAGAAGTCGCTCGTCCTCAAGCGGATCCTTCCGCACCTCGCGGAGAACGAGCAGTTCGTGGAGATGTTCTTCACCGAGGCCCGCGTGGCCGCGCAGCTCAACCACCCCCACATCGTGCAGATCTTCGACTTCGGTCAGGCCGAGGACACCTACTACCTGGCGATGGAGTACATCGACGGGCCCGACCTGCGCGCCCTGTCACGCAGGTCCGTGCGCGGAAAGGAGCCCCTGCCCCCCGCCTTCTGCGCCAAGGTCATCGCCGCCGCGTGCGAGGGCCTGGCCTTCGCCCATGACTTCGTGGACTCCTCCAGTGGCGAGCCCCTGGGGCTCATTCACCGCGACATCAGCCCCGACAACATCCTGCTGTCGCGCCAGGGCACCGTGAAGGTGGTGGACTTCGGCATCGCCAAGGCCGCCAACCAGAGCCATAAGACGACCACGGGCCTCATCAAGGGGAAGCTGGCCTACATGCCACCGGAGCAGCTCCAGGGCATGTCGCTCGACCGGCGCGTGGACGTGTACTCGCTCGGGATGGTGCTCTACGAATTGCTCACGGGCACCTACCCCTTCGACGCCAACACCGACGTGAGCATGATGCAGGCCATCCTGTACGAGCCGCAGGTGTCCGCGGCCACGCGCCGGCCGGAGTTACCCACGGAGCTGGTGCGCATCCTCGGCAAGGCCCTGGCCAAGGAGCGCGAGCAGCGCTACGCGGATTGCATCGCCTTCCAGACGGACCTGGAGCGCTTCATCCGCTCCACCGGAGAGTCCGTGGGCGCACGGGACCTGGCGCAGGTGGTGGAGAAGTACTGCCCGAGAAACCCGGAGTCTCCCAGGAGCGCGCCCATCGAAAGAGCCGCGCTCCAGACCCTCCCCGAGCATCCACCGCCCGAAACACCCGCGCCCCCTTCCCGCCGGGGCCGCATCGCGCTGGGAATCGCCCTGGGCGGACTGGTGCTCGCCGCGGGCACGGGGGTCGTGCTCGTCCGGGGACCCGGGACGTCACCCACGCCCGTGGCCGCCGCTCCTCCGCCGCGTCCCGTGGTCGAGCCCGCCGCCGTTGCACCGCCGCCCCCCGAACCCACTCCGGAGCCCACTCCAGAACCCGCTCCGGAGCCCCAGGCCGCGCCGCCCGTCATCGCCGAGAAGGCACCGGAGAAGCCCCCCGGGGTGGAGCCCGCCCCCGTCAGGGTTCCCCAGAAGGGGAAGCTCACGATCCGCGTCCGGCCGTATGCCACCGTGTTCCTGGATGGCACGGCACTCGGACAGACACCGCTCGCGCCCGTGACACTCTCCGCGGGAACACACACCCTGCGGCTCATCAACCGGGATCTCGACAAGGACGTCACCCGCACCGTCGAGGTCAAACCCGGCCAGCCCACCCTCTTCACGCTCGACTTCCAGGCGGACTGAGGCGCGAGGGCCGCGGTGGCGCGCGGCCCCCGGTGAGGCTCAGATCTCGCAGGCGCCTTCCACGCAGCGCTCGCCCGAGGGGCAGTCGCAGTTGACGGCGCAGGCCGCGCCGCTGCCCGGAGTGCTCGAGGGCATGCAGTAGCCCACCTTGCAGGCGAAGCCCGAGGAGCACGCCGTGCTGGAGGCGCAGGGCGCGCGGCAGGTGCCATCCACGCAGTCATTGCCCGTGGCGCATTGCGCGGCGACCGTGCACGTGGTCTCCGGCCGCGGACGGCACAGGTTGCTCGAGCACATGTCCGAGGAGGCGCAGTCCGCGTCGGAAGCGCAGCCGCGCACGCACGCGCTGTTGATGCAGTAGTGGCCCGAGGCACAGTCGGTGTTGCGCACGCAGGCGGGCGCCGCTCCTCCGTCCGAGGCCGGGGGCGTCCCCGCGTCGCTGGCGGGAGGAGGCGTGCAGGTGCCCGCGTCCGGCCGAGGAGTTCCGCCATCCGAGGGGCGCGTGCCGCCATCGGTGGGCTTGCCCTTCACCTGGCAGTAGAAGCCATCGCACACGTAGCCCGAGCCGCAGTCCGCGTCGCGCTTGCACGGCCGGTTGCACACCCCGTTGATGCAGGTGTCACCACGAGAGCAGTCATTCGAGGAGCGGCACGTCTGGGCGTCGGCGGTCTTCTCCTCACACTTGCCGCGCATGCAGTACTGGGTGGAGCGACAGTCCGAGTCGTCGACGCAGGATGTGGAAAAGCCATCGTCCCATCCGGAGCCACCCGAGGGGCCATCGACGAAGACACATCCGGCCGAGAAGCCCACTGCGAGCGCGAGCAGCGACAACCACCGGGAGACAGAAGGGGAAGCAACGTTCGGCATGGGGCACTCCATCGGGCGGCCACGCACCGGCTCCTGGATCTGGAGCACCGGGCCGCTGGTTTCCTGGATTGGATCAGAGTTCGGCCCGGGACGCAGGCGAAACCAGACGCGACGCCGCCTTCTGGACGGTTACGTCCCAGGCGGCATCGGGTCCACGGGCCGACTTGAAGTAGTCGCTCACGAACAGAAAGTTCTCGGGCCGCCGGAGCTTGCCCTCCCGGAGGAGGGCGATGTCCTCCGGACGTCGGGACAGAAGGCACGCGTCCTCATCGCAGTACAGCACGGTGAAGCGCGACGTCAGCCGGGGCAGCGCGGGATCATCGCGCCGGAGCAGCACGAGTTCCGTCCCGTAGCGCTCCACCGTCGCCAGGGGATCCTTCTTGTCGTACCCGAGGTTGATGTTCGTCGCGATCATCTCGCCCGAGTAGGCCATGACGTGGCGGCCGTCACAGGCGACGCGCGAGTCCGGTGCCGCCCACAGCAACAAGCCGCCCCAGTCGAAGTCGTTCCAGACCCGGCCCGACAGGCCGTTGAGCCGCATCACGGCGATGGCGTTGGCTGGATTGCGAAAGGGCCACTCGATGAAGCCCAACGCCTCGGGCACCCGCAGGGCCCACAGCGCCAGCAGCGCCAGGGCGAGCACCCCCGAGAGCTTCACCGCCAGCGCGTCGAGGCGATCCATCCGGAGCGTCTTCACGCGGGCGAGCGCCGCCTCGAGCGAGACCGCCACGACGGGCGCGAGCAGCAGGGGCGCCATCCGCAGGTGCCGGCTCGCCGACAGGCTCGTCCCCACGGCCAGCACGAGCAGCATCCACAACCTCAACCGCCGGAAGGGCAGGAACACGAGCGCCAGCAGCAGCGAGAGCGCCAACAACACGAGCGCCACCTTCTCCGTGTACACGAGCGTCCCCACGGACCAGAGCGGAATCCACTCCCGGTCGAGCAGCCGGGCGGGGTCTCCCGACAACCGCAGGGTCTCGGTGACGAGCCGGGGGCCATACGGGGTCAGCAACGACGACAGGGCCGCGACCCCCGGCAGCACGGTCCACTCGCTCCAGTGCGGCGGCTTCTCGCCGCTCCAACCGAGCCGCGCCTCGAGCATGCGCGCACCGCACAGCCCCGCGAGCAGGAACCAGCCCGCGAGGAATCCTCCATGGAAATTGGCGGACAGGCCCACGAGCGGCGCGGAGATCCACAACGCGCGCCGGTTGCCCGACACGCCCGCGTACACCACCAGGGCGATCAGCGCGAAGCTGACGATCTGCGCGCGCACCAGCTCGAAGCCCATCCACATGAAGTGCACGGAGGCGAGCAGCACCACCATCCGCACCAGGCCTCCGGTGGCGACGGCGCGGATGCTCGCGGCCAGTCCCGCCACGGTGAGCGCCATCCATCCCCACTTGGCGGCGATGACGCCCGCCGCGCCCCATCGCGCGTGCAGCGCGTACAGCAGGACGTTGAAGGCCCACTGGTACATGACGAGCGGATGGCCGGGTTCGGTGAAGGTCTCGTCGTTCACCTGGGGGAACACCCCGGTGTTCGCCCACTCGCGGCCGAAGGCGAGCGTCCAACCCAGGTCCGAGTTCACCGGCGTGAAGGCGTTGGAGACCAGCGCGAGTCCGAGCCCCGCGCCCAACAGCGACAACCACGAGCTCACGCCAGAGGGCGCGCCAGGCTCGGGGGGAACCGGGGCCGCCTGGACGTCCTCGCTGGGATCGGGAGAAGCCATGTCCCGTGCCGGCTTACACGCTTCCGGGTCCGGCGGGAAGCGCACCCCGCCGCCGGGGCGCGAACCCGAGGCCGAAGGCCCAGGCGGGAAAGGCCGTGGCGGCCACACCCGCGCCGAATCCGTACAGCAACTCATCCAGGGGAACGCCGAGAAACCGGCCCGGGAGCAGCAGGCTCGGCCGCCACGTCCGCTCGAAGACCCCCGGCACGAGCCGCGCGAAGACCAGGCACAACACCAGGTAGATGGCCATCGACACCAGCCCCCCGAGCAGTCCGGGTCTCCTCAAATCCGGGCGCACGCCCAACAGGCCCCCGGCCCCCGCGACCATGGCCACCACCGAGGCATAGAGGATGGGCACCCCCACGCCCCGCAGCACTCCGGCCATCCCCAGCACGAGCACCAGCGCGCCCACGACCCGCCACACTGGCCGCCCCGCGTCCCGCCTCGGCACCACCGTCTGGCGGAACACCACCGCGTAGCCCGTGGAGGCGAAGGCGGCGAGCCCGGCCACGAACAACACATCCTCGATGCCAAAGCCGATCCGATCCGCCAGGTCGAACAGGAAGCGGGGCGTCCAATACTCCGGATAGAAGAGCCATTCGGTCGCCGCGAACGGGAGCGCGAACAGCACCGAGCGCTTCATCAGCCCGCGCAGGTCCGGGCGGCCCCACCCGATGAGGAGGCCCGGCACCAGGAACAGCACCGACAGCACCAGGAATTCATACGTCATGGCCGCCGTGGGGAAACGCGAGGCCGAGGATCACCCAGGCCACCACCGCCAGGGTGGCGAGGATGGCGGCCGAGACCCGGACGAGGATGCGCCGCGAGCCCGGGGGCGCGGGACGCACGCCCACCACCGCGAGCGCCGCGACCCCCGGCACGAGCCATCCCGCCCCCAGCCGCAGGCCCACGGACGCGAGACCGGCGGGGGCCAGCACCCATGTGAGTCCGTTGAGCGCCAGGATGACCCACGCGGCCCGCTCGCCGCCCACGCGGACGGGCAGCGTGCGCTTGTCACTGTCGCGATCCGAGGGCTCATCGGGCAGCGCGGTGGCGATGGAACAGGCCAGGTGGGTGGGCAGCAGCATCAGCGTGAGCGCCCACGGAAACCCGGACAGCTCGCCCCCCTGCGCGAGGTAGCCATACAGGGGCAGCACGCCGGCCACGCCCACCATCTGCAACAACTCCCCGCCCCCCCGATAGGACAGCTTCAATGGCGGATAGCTGTAGGCCCACAGCAGCGCCAGCGCCGCCCCGGCCAGCGCCATGAGCAGCGGCTCGTCCCGGAGCACCGCCAGGCCCAGGGACACGCCCATCAACCCCACCGCGCACACGATCGCGGCCCCGCCGAGCGCCCGGGACGACAGCCGTCCCTCGACGAGCACCCGCGAGCCCCCCGAGAAGAGCGTGGCCGTCCGGTTGCGGCGGTCGGTCTCCTGATCCGCCCAGTCGTTGGCGTAGACGATGAAGAGTTGATCGAACAGGCCGAAGAGCTGCACCGCCACGAGCGTGCCCAGCTCCAGTGCGCCCCCCCGCTCCCGCGCCGCGACGAACTGACCGAGCAACAAGGGCAGCGCGATGTACGACTGCGAGGGCAACCGGGACGCCTGGAGCCAGGCCATCACGAGGCATCCTCCCGAGTGATTCCCAGGCGCCGGGCGGTCTCGGCCCGCAGGTCCGAGAACGGCAATTCCCAGCGGCGCTCCCCATCCATGCGCCAAGCCTTCACGGGGATGAGGTCCTCCCGGGCGAGCATCTGGTGCAGCAACTCCTCCTCGTGGGGCTCGCGCAGAAAGGTGAAGGGATTGCGAAAGGCCGCCCCCTCGAGCTGTCCGTACTTGGCGTCGTTGTCCGAGATGAGCTCGACCAACGTCTGGCGCCGCGCGTCCAGATAGTCGAAGAACGCCAGATCGAAGGGACCGATGCCCGCGCGCACCAAGGGCTCGCGCGCCACCCAACGCGCCCAGTCGAAGCCGAACAGGAAATCGTGGGCGTAGCGGAAGCGCAGCTCGGACTTGTTGCCGAAACCCCGGAACAAGCCCACCACCCGGTGCGTGAACACCTCGATGTCCCGAGGCCCTCCGGCGCTCCACAGCCGGCACGCCAGATAGTCCAGGTCCCAGAAGATGTTGTCCGGAAAGTCCTCGATCAGCACGAGCACCACGTCCGTCAGCCCCCGGACGAACGCGCCCCCCCGCTCGCCCGCCTCCTGCCCGGCGAGCACCCGCGCCGCCAACTCCACCGGCAATGGCGCGCACTCGCGGGAAGTGTCGAGCGACGCCCGGACGCCCAGCAACGGACCCAGCCGCTCCAACTCCGCGAACGCCGTCTGAGGAAACGCGCTCACCTCCCGACCCCCCATGAGGCGGCGAGGACGCCCGCCGACAAGGTCAACGTGCTCCACCAGATGGCGCGGTGCAATTCCAGTTTGTACGCCGACTGCGCCCCGAACGCGTTCGTCACCGCGGCGGGACTCTGGCGCACCATCCTCGCGCCAAAGAACAACACCACCGGTACGGCCAGAACCCCCACCCCGAGCCGCACGGACCAGAGCAGCGCGCCCAACCCCACCAGCACCTCCGAGGCCCGGCGGACCCACGTGTTGCCCCACCCGGTGGTGAAGGTGCGCTTGCCTCCGGCGCGATCGCTCTCCTCATCGGACAAACCACTGGCGAGCGCGCTCGCCAGGGACAGCGCCAACAGGCCCGGGAGCAGTTCCATGAAGCGCGCGGGCGCCCAGCTCCCGCATTGCGCGTAGACATGCAACGCGGGCAGGACGCCCCCCACGCCCACCATCTCCAGCAACTCGCCACCGCCCCGGTAGTTGAGGCGCAGGGGAGGCAGCGTGTAGGCGGCGAAGAGGGCCAGGCACAGGGCCGCGAGCGGCAACAGCAGCGGACGCCCCAACCCGACGCCGCCCACCGCCGCCAGGACCAGCGCCACCCCACCCGCGCCCAGTCCCGCCCCGAGCACGGCACGCGCGGAAAGGATGCCGTCGGGGATCGTCTTCGGGGAACAGCCTCGGGGGAACATGCGGCGCTTGAGGGCGTCCACCTCCCGGTCCCCCCAATCGTTGAGCAACACGATGAAGGCGATGTCCGCGGCCGTCCACAGCACGCCCCAGGCGAGCGCGGGTCCCGACAGGCGTCCCGCGCTCGCCGCGCCCACGGCCTGTCCGAGGAGCGCGGGGACGAACACCTTCGGCCAGCTCGCCGGCTTCAGGGCGTACCACCATCGCGCCGCGGCCCCCATCGACTCGACCCCCACCACTCAGCCCTCCTTCCATCCAGTGGCGGCGTCCACCGATGAACACTCGCATGCGGCGCTTCACGCGCGCGGCATCGTCCCTACCTTACCTGGACGGAGGTCGTACATGACGAAGGCCACGGACCAGGCATCGGGTGTTGTCGCGGGCACCTTGGATATCTCCACCCAGGGCGAGCAGGACGTCGCCCAACCCACCGACGCCGGAGCGGTGCTCGCCCGCCGCAAGCTGGCGGGAGCGCGGGGACAGAAGGCGGCCGCGCGGGCGAAGAAGCCCCAGGCCCGCCGCACCGCTTCCGCCAGCGGCTCGCGCCAGAAGCGCTGAGCCCCAGTGAACGGCGGATGTGTCGCCTCCTTCACGCTCCAGCAAGTTCTCCGTGCAAGCGCCCCGGTCACCCCTAGATTCCGCCGCCGTCTCACCCCGGCGCCACGCCGGGACATCACCCAAGGAGAACGCACCATGAAGAAGGCACTGCTGGCCGTGACGCTGGGCTCCCTGCTGGCTGGCGCCACGGGCTGCCACCGCAACACCCGTGAGAATGTCGAGGACAAGGCCGAGCGGGCCGGCGACAAGATCGAGGACGCCGCCGACGAGGCCAAGGACGACACCAAGGACGCCGTCGAGAGCGCCGGCGACAAGATCGAGGACGCGACCGACAAGTAGTCCCGCGCTCCAGACGCCGTGAACGGGGCGGAACGCGGGGCCCGTGGTAGACCCGGGCCATGCTCTCCGCCCTTTCCGTGCTCGCCCTGCTGCTCGCCGCGGACAAGACCCCGGCTCCGAAGGACCCACCGGCTCCGAAGGACACCTCGGTCCAGGTCACCGCGCTCGCCGTGGACGTGGACTTCGTCTGCCGCACCCGCAGCACCCAGAGCCTCGTGCTCACCCCCAAGGCCCATGGCCAGTTGCAGGTGCCCTCGGACTGTCCCGATGCCGGCGCCCACTGGCGGCTCACCGTTGACTGCACCCAGCCGGACAAGTGCTCGGGCATGCTGCGCACCCCCCAGGGCGCCATCGCGCGCGTGCTGGGCACCCAGAAGCAGCTCGAGCTCAGGCCCTTCGCCCAGGAGCACCCGCCCACCCTGGACTTCATGGCCCTGAACATCACCGGCCAGTACCCCGTGACGCTCAAGGCCTCCGAGGAACATCAACGGCCCGTGCAGTTGCTGCTGCAGCACCCCGCCGTCACGGGCGTGTACACGCTCTCCCCGGCGGAGCGCATCCCCGTGGTGTTCGAGCTCCAGGGCAAGCGCCTCGTCCTCAAGGCCCACGTCTCCTGGAACGACGAGGACCACGTGCACCTGCGGCTGCACGACACCGAGGACGTGCTCCTGTTCGAGGACACCCTCCGGCTGGAGGAAACCCGGGAGCTCGACTGCAAGCGCCTGCGGGGCATCTGCCAGGGCACGCTCAAGCTCTTCGTGCGCGAGAACCAACCCCTGCCCTACCACTGAGGCAACCCACGCAAGCTATCCCCGCTCGTCTCCCTCGGTGAACTCGGCATCCACCTCGCCCCGGTTCCCGCGCTCGATGCGCGGCCTCGGCGAGGCCCGAGGCGGCGCCACATCCGGCGTCCCGGGAAACGGCGAGGAGGTGGTGGAGAAGGAGACGACGCGCACCGAGCCCGAGGCGATGCGACGCTCGACGCCCCGGCGCACCCATCGGCCCACGAGCCGGCGCGTGGGGGGAAACAGCAGCACGAGTCCCAGGACATCGGACAGCACGCCGGGAATCACCAGCAACACGCCGCCCACGAGCACGAGCAACCCCCCGAGCAGGCCCTCCTCGGGCATCCGGCGCTGGGCGATGGCTTCACTCCAACGGCGCAGCACCCGCGTGCCTTCCTTCCGGGCCAGGGACGAGCCGATCAGCGCCGGGATGACCACCAGGGCGAGCACGAGCTCCCAGCCAGCGGCATGGCCGATGCGCCACAAGAGGTACAGCTCGGCGAAGGGCAGGAGCGCGAGCGTGAGGAAGAGGAGCTTGAACATCCCCCCAACCTAATGCCCGGCCGCCCTCCATGCCCGTACAAGCGGAGGGCTCAAGGCCCCTACCCGCCCGCGAGCTGGTCGCCCATCCAGTTGACCAGCAGGTACAGCAGGACGAAGAAGGCGACCACACCCAGCGCGAATTTCGTCGTCGGCTGGAATCCCTCGGTCTCGGTCGCGGCGGGCATCGGCATGGCCTCGGCCATGCCGAGCGTGTCGCTCGCGTAGCGCGCGGTGCGCAGATACTGCTCCGCCACGGCGTCCTCTTCCCGCTTGGACAGCTCCCGCCCGAGCTGGGGATCGAAGAAGCGCACCTCGGCCTCCGACGCCAGCGCCAGTCCCTTGGTGACCACCTCGCGCAGGAGGTCCGCCCGGTCCGAGAGGGGCACCCGCACCTCGGTGGCGATCCATTGGCCGCCCTCGCGAAGCGGGTGGACCTCCACCGCGCCGAAGTCGAGCTGCCAGAGGTGCCCACCTTCCGGCCGAGCCTTCGCCCCCCGGGCAACCAGGAGCGATTCCACCCGGGCACTGTCGAAGGGGGCACCCGGGGTCAATGATTGAAGGAGCAGGTCGTATCTCACGCCGGTTGGAGTATACGCCGCGAACGCCATGTCCAAGCCACCCCCCGCAGGCCCCCGCCCCGAACGCCGCTCCGGCCCACCCGCCGGGCACAAGCGCCCCTCGCACCGCCCCGAGAAGCCCGCCCCGGACCGCACCCACCCGGACATCGCCCCGGACGGCCTTCCCCAGGTGTCGCTCGTGCGCCGGGGCGTCGAGCGATGGCAGGCGGGCCACCCGTGGATCTACCGCGCCGACCTCAACGGGGACCCCGCCCTGCAGGGGGGTGAGGTGGTGCGCGTGGTGGACGGCCGGGGCTGGTTCCTCGGCAAGGCCTTCTACTCGAAGCTGTCCAAGATTTCCCTGCGCTGGCTGACCTACGACGACGTGCCGGTGGACACGGACTTCTTCCGCCAGCGCCTGGCCCTGGCCGATGCCATGCGCCAGCGCGCCCTGCCCGGAGAGAACACCTACCGCCTGGTGCACGGCGAGGCGGACCTGCTGCCGGGGCTCGTGGTGGACCGCTACGGGGACTGCCTGAGCGTGCAGTTCCTCATCCCCGGCACCGAGCAGCGCAAGCAGTTGCTCGTGGACCTGCTGGTGGAGCTGTTCAAGCCCCGGGCCATCGTCAACCGCTCGGACGTGGGCGTGCGCGCGCTGGAGGGGCTGACGCAGGAGAAGGGCGTGCTGTACGGCACCCTGCCCGGGCCCGTGGCGTATGACGAGGGCCTGGTGCGCGTGCGCGCGGACCTGCTCGAGGGCCAGAAGACGGGCTCGTTCCTGGACCAGCGCGAGAACCACGTGATGGCCTCGCAGTACGCCTTCGGCGAGGCGCTGGATTGCTTCTCGTACGTGGGCGGCTTCGCGCTGCAGCTCGCCACCCGGGCCCAGAAGGTCACCGCGGTGGAGATCTCCGACGCGGCGGCGGCCCAGCTGCGCGCGAACGCGGCGGCCAACAAGCTCACCAACGTGGACGTGGTGGTGGCCAACGCCTTCGACTACCTGCGCGACACGCTGGACGAGGGCAAGCGCTTCGACACCATCGTGTTGGACCCGCCCTCGTTCGCCAAGAACAAGGACGCCATCCCCGGAGCGCTGCGCGGCTACAAGGAGATCAACCTGCGCGCCATTCAGCTGCTGCGGCCGGGCGGCTACCTCATCTCCGCGAGCTGCACGTACCACATCGACGAGCAGGCCTTCGAGGACATGCTGGCCTCGGCGGCGGCGGACGCGAAGCGGCGGGTGCAGATCGTCGAGAAGCGAGGCGCGGGCAAGGATCACCCCGTGTTGTTGAACCTGCGCGAGACGCGCTACCTCAAGTGCTTCGTGCTCCGCGTGCTCTGACCAGGAGGACTCCATGCGCGGCCGGGACTGGGACGACGAGGACGAGGACGAGGCGGCGCCCTCCCCATCCGGGAATGCCCACGAGGAGGAGCGGGCCCTCAAGGAGCTGCGCACCGTCTACCAGCGGGCGGACACGGCCTACGCGCCCTTCTCGTGCCCGGCCAGTGGCGAGTGCTGCCAGCTCGCCACGACCCGGCGCCAACCCTGGCTGTGGTGGCCCGAGTGGCTGCTGCTCGCGCGCCGCCACCCCCTCCCCCCTCCTCGCGCGGATGGAGGCTGTCCCTACCTGGACGCCGCGGGCCGCCGCTGCACCGTGTACGCGGATCGTCCCTTTGGCTGCCGCACCTTCTTCTGTGACCGAATCCAGGGGCCGGCCCGTCAGCCCGCGGAGACGGTGAACGCCCTGCTCGTCCGCCTCGAGCGCCTGTCCGAGCGCCTGCTGCCGTCGTTGAAGGGCCCCCGACCCCTGCTGGACTGGCACGCGGAGGCCTTCGCCCGGAAGGGCAAGACACGCCCATGACGCGCTGGCTCGTGGCCCCCCAGGAGTTCAAGGGCACCCTCACCGCCACCGAGGCCGCCGCCGCCCTCGCCGACGGCCTGCGCCAGGGCGCGCCCGGCGTGGAGCTGGACGTGGCACCGCTCGCGGATGGGGGACCGGGCACCGTGGACGCGCTGCTCGCGGGTGTGGGCGGCGAGCGCGTGACACGCACCGTCACCGGTCCGCTCGGCCAGCCCGTGCGCGCCACCTATGGACTGCTGGACGCGGGGAACACGGCGGTCATCGAGATGGCGGCCGCCTCGGGCCTGTCCCTGCTCGCACCGGACGCACGGGATGCCCGGCGCGCCTCCACTCATGGCACCGGCGAGCTGATTCGTGACGCGCTGGAGCGAGGGTGCCGCCGGATCATCCTCGGACTGGGCGGCAGCGCCACCACCGATGGGGGCACCGGTGCCCTCTCGGCGCTCGGCTGGAGATTCCTCGACGCCCAGGGCGCGCCCCTGCCCCCCGGCGGCGCCGCGTTGAAACGGCTCGCGCGGGTGGAGTCGGGCTCCCGCCATCCCGGGCTGGACTCGGTGGAATTCCAGGTGGCCACGGATGTCACCGCGCCCCTGCTGGGCCCCAACGGAGCCGCCCACCTCTTCGGGCCCCAGAAGGGCGCGGACGCGGCGGCCGTGGACGAGCTGGAAGCCGCCCTGGCGCACTTCGCCGGGCGCCTCGACAGTGGACTTGCCCAGACACCGGGGGCGGGAGCGGCGGGAGGCTTCGGCTACGGACTGGTGGCCCTGACGCGGGGAAGGCTCATCTCCGGGTACGCGCTCGTGGCACGCACGCTGCGGCTGGCCGAACGGCTCACCTCGGTGGAGGCCGTCCTCACGGGCGAGGGCCGCTTCGATCGACAGACAGCCTTGGGCAAGGGACCCGGCGCCCTGGCGAAGGAGGCGCACGCGCTCGGCAAGCACACGGTGATGTTCGCGGGGCGCGTCGCGCCCGACGCGGAGTCGGAAGGATCTCCTTTCGACGAGGTGGTGGAGGTCTCCACCCGCGCGCCGTCCGGACTCCCGCCCGCGGAAGCCTTGCGGCATGCCGCGGGTGAATGGGCCTCCGCCCCCCAGGGTGACAACCCCAGGAGACGAAGCGCTCACGTCCAAAGACAGACGTGATTGAAGCGGTTACCCGCCGTTGTCGTTGTCACAGGCGCCGGCCAGGACCGAGCAGATGACGGAGTCGCCGCAGATGATCAGGATCGAGAAGATGCAGATGACGCCGGCCGAATCACCGTTACCACCCGCCGCCTTGCTCAGATCGTCCTCGGACAGGTTGCGAAGGGTCTCCTTGTTGAGGCGGAGCTTCTGCTGAACCTTGGTGTTCTTCATGGATCTATCCGTCCTTCTGAGCCGTCGGGAGTGGCGGCGAAAAAGACAGTACAAGATGGCTAGCAATCCCTTCCATCGCCCACCAGGGCGGTGGATTGTATGATTCCGACAAACCAACCAGACAGCATTCGGGCATGACAAAGAAGCACGAATGACAACGCGCCACGGCCCGGTTTCCCGAGAGGCTGACTCGGGAACGGACACGCGGCGGCGATGAGAGGGAATGACGGCCTCGGACCAGTTGGAGCAGCGGGCGGGCGCGTCGGATAGGGCCCGCCAGTCCTGCTCCACTGACGGATTCCTCACGCCAAGGAGCCGGCTCGGAGGGAAGACGGGGGTCTTCCGCGCCGGGACTACCCGCCGTTGTCGTTGTTACAGGAGCCGGCCAGGACCGAGCACACGATGGAGTCGCCGCAGATGATCAGGATCGAGAAGATGCAGATGACACCGGCGGAGTCACCGTTACCTCCCGCCGCCTTGCTCAAGTCGTCCTCGGACAAGTTGCGCAGGGTCTCCTTGTTGAGGCGGAGCTTCGACTGCTTCGTGTCGTTCTTCATGGGCCCATCCATCCTTTCGTGCCGCCAGGGGTAGCGACGAAAAAGACAGTACAAGATGGGCTGGAAATCCCTCCATTACCCTCAAGGGAGGTGAAATGTGGATTCCCGGAACACCCTCACAAAGGCTGTTGGATGAAAGGCATTGTCCTCCATCCAACCGTCCTCGCGGCTCACGGCGTGTAGCGCACCGAACGGGTCACCCACGTCAAGCCGCCTCGCCCATCGCGCACCACCACCCAGAAGAGAACATCCTGGGGCTCGGTGGCGGAGCTCGGGGGCCGCCACTCCACGCGGTGCCGCTCCTCCCCGCCTCCCAGGTCCGAGCCACCCGTCTGGCCCGGAGAGAAGGAGCCCAGCGTGCCGTAATAGGACAGCTCCCACGACTCGCGCAGCTGCACGGGCTTGAACTCGAACGAGGGCACCACGTAGCTCTCCTGGCGCTCGGAGAAGTCCATCGCCTCCACCCGGAAGGGGCCGGGCCCGGACAGCTCGCGCGGCACGCCCTCCTCCCACGGCTCGCCCTCCAGGAGCAGGCCCGTCAGTTCCGGTTGCACGTTGACCGCCATGCCCGGCACCAGGGGGCAGTTGTAGACCATCAGCTTGCGCGCGTAGATGCGCTCGCCGCCCCCCGAGACCTCGAGCACCACCGGCAGCCGGATACCGCCCAGCCCCTGGTAGGTGTCCTCCTCGAGCACCCGCTGCGCGAGGAGCGTGCCGTCCTCCAGCTGGGCCACGCCCGGCCCCGGCGCCAGGTTCACGACCAGCTCCCCGCCCCGGGTCACGCCACGCGCCAGCTCCACCCGGTCCTCCTCGCAGAGGTCATCGCGCGACGAGGAACAAGCATAGAGGACGTAGTCCAGGTCGCGGCCCTCTCCGGCGGGGTCCGGGAGGAGCGCGGTGAGCCGCACCGGACGCGCGAGCGTGGGAAGGAGCGCGGAGGGATCCGGGGAGCAGACATCGGCGAAGAGCTCGGGAGGATCGAACCGCATCGCGAGCACACGCAGGTCCTTCACGTTCGAGGGCGTGTCCTCGGGACCCACACACGCGGCGCAGAACAGCAATCCCAGGAGGGCGGGCAGGTGGCGCATGATCAGAAGCTCCCCTTGACGCCGATGACCGGGAGGATCGGGATGCCGGGCACCTCGAACATCTCGCGGTATCGGTAGTCGTAGAAGGTCGCCTCCACGTTGGAGGCGTTGTAGACGTTCTGCACGTCGATATAGGCGGTGAGCGTCCAACGCTCGAAGAGCCAGTTCTTGTCCAGCCGCACATCCAATTGATGGAAGGGTTTGAAGCGGGTGGAGTCGGTGGGCCCGTAGGTGCCGTAGTAGCGGTTGCGGTCCGAGTCGTAGCGGTCGAACGTGTGCTGCAACGGCGTGGTGGGACGGCCGGTCACGTAGCGCATGCGCGCACCCAACTCCAGACCATACGGCAGCCGGTAGCTGGCCACCGCCGTGAGGATGTGCGTCTGATCATACGTGGTCAGCCGGTAGGGATCCCCTCCCGCGCGCCGCTGCTCGGAGCGGTTGAGCGTATAGGCCAGCCAGCCAAAGAAATTGCGCGTCACGGCATGGCGCAGCAACACCTCCAGACCATACGCGCGGCCAAGCCCCCGGTTGGAGTACTGGTAGCGCGTGATGGTGCCATCCACGTTCGTGACGTTGTCGCCCGGCGAGACGACCAGGTCATAGCGCCGGTTGAAATAACCGGAGACGTCCACGCTGATGGCGTCGGTGATCTGACGCTCCACGCCCACGCTCGACTGGAAGGCGCGCTCGTACGAGAGATGGGGATTGCCGAGCGGCGCGGGCTCCAGGTTGAAGGCGTCCGGCGGCTGGCTGTAGAGACCCAGACTGCCCTTGAGGGACATCTTCTCCGAGAGCACCCACCGCGCCCACAACCGGGGATCGTAGGCGAAGCGCGTCTGGCCGTAGATGCGCGAGTAGGTGGCGCGCAAGCCGGGCGTCAACGTCACCGGCCCCGCCTTGAGATCCACCTCCGCGAAGAGCGCGCCGTCGAAGGTGTTCGCCGTCCGCTTGATGTACTGCACCTCCGCCTGGGGCTCGGCGCCCGGGTAGGACGGGTACTGGACGCCGCCGAGCGTGGGCAGGCTGCCCTCTCCCACCAGGTGCTCGAAGCGCACGTCCGCGCCCGCGCGCGCGACGAGCCAGGGCTGGAGCTCCAGGGACAGGTCCTCGCGCACTCCGAGCGACCAGATGCTCGCGTCGAGCTTCGACTCGCCGAAGCCGAAGCTGCCCAGGTCGTAGCCCATATAGGGGGTGAGGACGGAGGTGAGGTTGCCGTGACGGTAGGTCCAGTCTCCCTTGAGGCGATGGAAGAGCGTGCGCGCGTCCACGGTGACGTCGCGGTTGCGCCCACCGCCCGTGGCCACCACGTTGAGCAGGTCATCCGAGCCGAAGGCCATCACGTATCCGGAATGGCGGCCCGGTCCGGTCTCCCCCCGCTTCGCGCCGAAGTCCATGCGCACCTGGTAGTCCCAGTAGCGCGGGAGCACGAGCAGCGAACCGCCCTCGGGATCCTCGGGAAGCACGAGCGGCAGGAGCACGTCCACGTACGAGCGCCGCGCGGCTCCGGCGATGGAGACGCCGTCCGCGACGGGTGCCTCGAGGAAGAAGCCCGAGTCCAGCAGGTCCACCTTCACCGAGCCGTGCAGCGTGTCGGACGCGCCCTTGCGGGTGGCCACGTCCACGATGCCGCCCACCGCCCGGCCGTAGCGCGAGCCGAAGCCGCCCGGGAAGAAGTCAATCCGGTCGATGAACTCGGAGTTGAGCACCGAGGGTCCACCGCCCAGGTGGTAGAGGATGGGCACCTCCACGCCATCGAAGAAGGTGAGCGTCTGGTCCGGTGCCGCGCCGCGCACGATGAGCTGGCCGGAGATGAAGGGCGCGCGCGCCACGCCCGGCAGGTTCTGCAGCACGCGGATGGGGTCTCCGAAGCTGCCCGGCACCTTCTGCAGTTCCTGGCGCTCCAGGGTGCGGCGCACCACTTCCTTCTTCTCGCGAGCGCCCCGCACCACCGTCTCGAAGCCGGGTGCCTTGGGCATCAGGTAGAAGATGACTTCCGTCGTCTCCGAGGGGGCCAGCGTCTCCTTCGTGGTGAAGAGGTGATAGTCGCCCGCCACCACGCGCACATCACAGACGCCGGGCGCCACCCGCAGCGTGAAGCGGCCTTCCGCGTCGCTCGTCGCCTCGGGCGCTTCCGGATCGTCGCCACAGCGCACCGTGGCGCCCTCCACGCGCGTGCGGCTGCCGCGCTCCAACAACTGGCCGGTGAGGGTGGACTGGGGGGGCGGCGGAGGGGGCGCGGACTCCTCCACCGGGGGCGCCTGGAGGACGAAGTTGTAGACGTACTGGAGTTGGATGGGGGCCGGCACGCCATCCACCTCGGCCGGGGAGAACTGGAACTGCTTCACCGCCGCGAGCGCCGCCTCGTCGAAGCCCTCGCCCACGGGCCGGGTGACCTGGGCGTCGGACACCGCGCCCTGCGCGTCCAGGGTGATGAGCATCTCCACCGAGGCCGTCTTGCCCGCGGCGGCGGCCTCGGGCGGATAGACGGCCTCCACGAAGCGCACGAGCTCGGGAGGTTTCGTCAGCACCGGAGTATGGACGCCCGCGTCCACCTCCTCGCGGCGCGCGCCGTCGTAGGCCTGGGCCCGGACGTGAGACGCGAAGAGCAGGAGGACGGCGAGCAGCGACCAGGGAGCGAAGCGGAGGGAGGTCACGGTGGGGCGCATTTAAGCCATGAGTCGCCCCGCCAAAGAACAGGAAGTCTTAAAGGAAGACCCCGCCGGTGGGCCGCCAGAGCAGACAGCCGTGGGTGAGCAACCACGGGTCCGTCATGACGCCCTCCACCCGCTCGGCCAGTCCCAGGACGGAATGGTGGAAGGCCTCTGGCGGCTCCAGGTGTCCGGCCGCGCGCGCGGCGTTCCAGGCCTCCATCCAATGCGCGAAGAAGGCATGGATGGGCTCTCCGGGCTTCACGCGGCGGCGGAAGTCCCGGGGCAACCAGTCGCGGAAGAGCACGGGCGCGAAGCCCCGGCTGAAATCGGTGTGGAACAGCAGCGCCTCGCGCACGAGCCCCGTCCCCCCCCGCCGCAGCAGGTGCGACACCCCCACCGCCCCGGACGTGTCCGTGCTCCCCTCCACGAGCAGCCCTCCCTCCAGCAGCGAGCCCCCCAGCGTGTGGTGGATGCCGGCGACGTCCTCGGGGCGGTAGCCGCGCAAGAGGTTCATGGCGCGAATGAGCCGGACCGTTTCTCCGGGACGCAAGGGGAGCGCGAAGCCGCCCTCTCGGAAATCGGTGAGCGCGTCGGCATGCTCCTGGGCGGACGCCACCCGGGCGGGCTCCAGCTCCACGCCCACTACGGGAAGGGAGGGATTCACCTCCCGGAAGGCCTGAGCGCTCTCGAGCGTGGTCCAGGGGTGCTCGCCAAAACCCACGTCCACGAAGGCGGCCCGCGCCCAGTCGCCTTCCCGACGGGTGAGCAGCTCACGTTCCGCGTGGAGGAGGTACGCATCGAGCGCCTGGAGGCGTCCGTGAGCAGTCCTTCCGCGCGTGCGCCGGTCCAGGGAAGTCATGGGCTCAGGAGGCACGAAAGCGGTAGAGCGCCGCGGGCTTGGAGGCCGTGCGCCGCACGCCCGGAGCGGGCTCCAGGACACCGTCCTCGACGAGCCGCTTCACCTTGCGGCGGAAGTTGCCGGGATCCTGCGGCTCGCCCTTCACCGCGGAGAACACCGTGCGCAGCTCCGGAATGGTGAAGCGCTCCGGCACGAGCGAGAATGCCAACGCGGAGGTGTCCAGCTTCTCGCGCATGCGCGCCAGGGCCACCTGGAGGATGTGCCCATGGTCGAAGGCGAGCGAGTGCCCGTCCAGCTCCGCCACCGGCTCCCAGCGCGTCTCCGCCGCGTCTCCGCCCGCCCGGACCCGCAGCGCCAGCTCCGGCCGCACCAGTGCGTAGTACGCCACGGAGAGCACGCGCATGCGCGGATCCCTCCCCGGCCGGCCGAACGTGGCGAACTGCTCCAGCAGCACGTCCTCGGACGCCAGGCCCGTCTCCTCCTGGAGCTCGCGCGCCGCCGCCAGGTCCAGGTCCTCGCCCTGGTCCTCCTGGCCATCACCCACGCGCAGGAAACCACCCGGCAGCGCCAGACGGCCCTCGAACGGGGATTCGCCCCGGCGGATGAGCAGCACGTGAAGCGCCCCCTCCACCAGCGTCAGGATGACCAGGTCCACCGCCACCGCCGGGCGCGCGTACGGCGCCAGGCTCTGGCGGGCCCGCAGGACGTCGGGAGACCTCACCCGTCGATCGGGTCGGTGGTCCGGACCACCTTCATGCCCGCCTCCTGAAGCAACCGGATGCCCTCCTGGGCCACGCGCGGGAAGTCCAATCCCGGCGGCAGGGGATCCAACGGAGGCGCGGGCACGGGGCTCATCGCGTCCTCCAGGATGTGGATGCGGCCCATCCTCGACGGATCCGTCTCCTCGATGCGCTTCTTGAGGTCCATCAACGTCGACAGCACGCAGTGGGACTTCGCCTGGCCGAACACGTAGACCCGGTCGAACGTCATCAGGTGCTCGAAGAGCGCCTGGTCGAACTGGCCCACCTTGCGGCCGGACACCTCCATCACCTCGGGGGAGAACACCGAGTAGTTCTCCGTCAGCGCCTCCTCGCCCTTCTGCACGATGTGCGTGGGCGTGTCGCGCGCCACGGCGTGGAAGAGACCCGCCTCCATCATCGCGGGCAGCAGCGCGTGGCTCAGTCCGCCGAGCAGCGCGTGGAAGGGCCAGACCGTGAGCACGTAACGGCCGGTGGACTCCAGGCGCTCGCAGTAGGCGACGCTGTCCTCGTGGAACCGCGTGGCGCGCCACTTGCCCGCGCGCAGGTCCGCCACGGTGATGGGCGTGAGCGGCGGGGGCGGCCGGCCTTCCGCGTCCCGCCACCACGCGGGGTGGAAGACCTGGAAGACGCGGTGGGTGTCCAGGGAGAACACCAGCCCGGTGATGCGATTCAAGTTCGCGTACAACCAGCGCAGCGTGCGCTGGGAGTCCTCCACCGCGCCGGGGACGAAGAGGCTCGCCTCCGGGTGGCAGAAGGCCACCTGGGTGTCGATGCCGAACGCGGCGATGCGCAGGCGGTCCTCCCGCGCGGGACGCACCTGGTGCTCCACCGCGTAGCGGCGGGCCTCGTCCGTCACCCGCGCGGCGCGCTCGAGGAAGAGCTCGCCGACGCGGGACTCGTCATGGAACGCGGGAAGGGGCAGCGGCATGGACTCCTCCGGGAAAGTGACGCTGGCGCAGTCCGTCCACCAGCGCCTGGGTGGCCGCCGTGTACGCGACGCGCGGCGCCGTCTCGGTGCTGGGAGGCGTGGTGTCCGAGGACGCGCCGGTGAGCAGCACATACCCCTCGGGAGTGGCCTCGCCGTGCTGACCCACGAGCCCGATGGGCCCCGAGCCGCTCACCCGGCGGAACACCACCGGCGAGCCCGGAATGCTCTGCTTGCCCTCGGCCAGCTCGTTGCCGAACTTCATCGTCGGCACATGGCCCGTGCACGCCAGCTTGTACACCGCCGCCACGCGGTCGCGCGTGAAGGGGCACGCCATGGTGCGCGCCACGATGAAGCCCCCGTAGCCGTAGAACTGCTGCGAGGGCGCCCAGCCGAACTGGGTGCGCAGCGCCTCGAACTCCCGCGTGGCCTGGGCGTCCAGTCCGTCCTCCAGGATGAGCACCGGCTTGATGCCCTCTTCCTTCGCCCGCGACACCGCCAGCGTGTACTGCTTCTTCTTGTCGCCGGAGTCGAAGCGGATGGAGTCTCCCGCGTTCGGCTCCTCGTGGATGATGCGGAAGGCCGTGGGCAGGCCCGAGGCCAGGGTGTCGTAGGTGTCCAGCAGGAAGCTGGAGCGCTCCGGCCGCCGCTCGCGGATGGCCCGGAAGGCCGCCTCGTCCTCCCCGTAGCGCTGCACATGCTCGTGGCCCATGGTGCCCACGGGAATCATCCCCAGCTTCTTCGCCAGGTGCACGTTGCTCGTGCGCGTGACGCCCGCCTCCTGGCAGGCGCGCAAGGCGATCTCGTGCTGCTGCATGCAGGTGGCCGCGCGCAGCCCCACCTCGAAGATGCGGCTCGCGTCGCCCACCACCGCCACCAGGTCCTTCACCACCGCCAGCACCCGGTCGTGGTAGCCCTCCGCGTCCACCCGGATGGGCACCGGCTTCGCGCCCACCGAGTCCAGCGTCTCCAGGGCGATGCGCTTCTCCTCCTCGCACGACACCACGGCGAGCGCCTTCTCCAACAACTCCCGGTCCAGCAGCGCGGCCGTGGCCACCTGGATGCGGAAGTTGAGCTGCAACAGCAGGGGCTCCAGCCACGACACCAGCGCCGAGGAGCCCGTCAGCGTGAACACGGGCTCGCGCGGGTAGAAGCGCGCGCCTCGCGGCAGGGCCCGGATGACGAGATGTTGCTTCTGGATGGCCGCCTTGAAGCCCGCGCCCATCTCGTAGCTGTTCTTCGCCAGGTAGGAGTAGTCACTCTCGGTGGGCTCGGGGAGGAGCGAGCGCACGAAGGACTCGATGTCCAACGGCACCACCTGCTGCCCCCCCTTGCGGTGCGAGTAGTAGAACGTCTCCCGGCGCAACGGCCAGCCGGCCTCGGCCATGCTGAACTTGTAGCCGTCCGTCGCGAGCAGCGGACTTCCCATGGATGTGCCTCCTGGGAGGCAATCTAGCGGGCGGGGAAAGAGTCAGCAATACTCTTTCTCCGGGCCCGGTGGAGAGCCCGAGTCGGAAGCATCCCCCTCTCGCAGCCGCAGCGTGAACCCCACCGCCACGAGGGCGAACACCGTCAGGACTCCCTCCGCCGCCACGTTGCCCACGGAGCGCGCCACCAGGACGGTGAGCAGATTCGCCAGGGAGTGGAAACCCACGGCCGCCCAGTACCACCGGCGCTGCGAGCGCAGGAAGCACTGGAGGACGAGCACGGTCATCCCGACTTGAAGCGCCATCGCGCCCACGCGCTCGTACGCCCCCAGCAGGGGCTCCCACCAGCGCATCGCGGCCACCTGCTCCTTCGCGGCGCGGATCTGCTCGAGCTGCTCGGGTGGAAGCGACAGCGAGGACAGGTCCATCCGCGTCAGGACCACCACGTTGACCAGGCCGATGGCGGCCAATCCGCCCACCAGGACGGCCGACTCCAGGCCGCCATGCCCCAGCCCGAACCCCACGGCGTCCCGCCAGCGTCGGAACGCCTTGAGCGGGTATTTGAAGGCGATCCACCGCGCCGTCTCCTCGAACAGGCCCGCCGTCAGGGACAGGACCACGAACCACAGGGAGAGCAGGGGCGTGGACTCCTTGAGGACGTCGCGCAGGAGGTACTGCACGGCCTGCACCGCGGGCACGCGGGTCAGGAGTTGAGACAGGGTGAAGGCCAGGGCCCCGATGCCCACCGTCTTCCAGGCGAAGCCCAGCCTCCGCCGCGCCACGAGCACCAGGACGACGGGCAACAACACATCGAAGGCAATGGCGAAAACAAAGCTGGCGATCAACCGCGCGTCGAGTCCTGACATCACGTTCTCTCCCCCCCCCAGAACACGGACGCCCCCGGGGCGGGGACACCCCGTGAGGATTAGCGCTTGCCGCGGCGGGACTTGCTCGTGGCGCCCTGGCCGTACACGCGCTGGTAGTCCTTCATGCTGCGCACGATGACCTCGTGGGCCTCGGAGCGATCGTACATCTCGACGATCTCCACGGCGCGCTTGGCCTGACTGGGAATCTGCTTGTAGGTCAGGAAGTAGTGCTTGAGCCGCTCCACCAGCGCGGTGGGCAACTGCGCCACGTGCTGGAAGGCGCCGTACACCAGGTCCGACTCCAGCACGGCGATGATCTTGTCGTCGGCCTCGTTGCCATCGATCATGCGGAAGCCGCCCACCGGCACCGCGCGCACCAGCAGCGCGCCCGTGGGGATGACCTTCTCCGTCAGCACGCAGATGTCGAGCGGATCCCCATCGCCCTTGATGTCCTTGATGCCGGTGCGCTCGGCGCAGCGCTTCGCCACCAGCTCGTCACAGAAGGTCTGGGGGATGAAGCCGTAGAGCGTGGGGCACTGGCTGGAGAAGCGCTGGGGCCGATCCAACCGGAGGATGCCCGCCTCCTTGTCCAGCTCGTACTTCACCGTGTCCGTGGGGACGATCTCCACATAGGTGGTCACGGTCTCGGGGGCTTCCTCGCCCGGGGAAATGCCATGCCACGGGTGGGCCTGGAAGTTGTGGGTCTGCGGCTTCTTGGTGGCCATGTCACTCACCTACGAATTCGTGCGCCGGGAAGAGGAGCACGTCCGAGATGGACTCCACGCCCAGCAGCAGCATCAGGATGCGATCGAGCCCCACGGCGATTCCCGCCGAGGGCGGCATCCGACCTACCGCGTCAAGGAAGCGCTCGTCCAGTGGATAGACGGCCCGGCCCGCATCGCGACGAAACCGTTGCTCCTCCACCAGACGGGCGCGCTGTTCCACCGGATCCGTCAGCTCGGAGAAGCCGTTGGCCAGCTCCAGCCCCCGCGCGTAGAGCTCCGTGCGCTCGGCCACCGAGGGCTCGCCGGGCTTGAGCCGCGCCAGGGCGGCCATGGAGGCGGGGTACTCCGTCAGGAAGGTGGGGCGCTCCATCCCCAGGCCCCGCTCCACCTTCTGGAGGAACAGGTGGAAGAAGACGTCGTCGAAGAGCGTGGCGTCTCCGGTGCGCACCCCGGCCGCCTCCGCCGCCCGCTTGAGGGAAGGCCCGTCCGGACAGGCGCGCAGGTCCACCCCGGTGGCGCGCAGCACGGCGTCGCGCACCGACAGCCGCTCGTAGGGCGTCCGGGAGAAGAAACCATCCCCGCCCACGGCCCGGTCCGCCTCGGCGAGCGCCCCTTCCAGGTCGGCCATGATGGCGTGGTAGTCCGCGTGGGGCCGGTAGAACTCCAGCATCGTGAACTCGGGGTTGTGCGTGGGCGACACCTCCCCGTTGCGGAAGACCTTGCAGATTTGAAACAGGGGCCCGGACCCCTCCGCGAGCAGCCGCTTCATGGCGTACTCGGGGCTGGTGTGCAGGTAGAGCGGGCGGCGCCGCCCCACGTCCGTCTCGGGGAGGAAGGGGGCCTCGAAGGGCGTGATGTGGGGCTCCATCCCGGGTGTCGGGACGAGCAGGGGCGTGTCCACCTCCAAGTAGTCACGCTGGGTGAAAAAGCGGCGGAGGGCCGAGTAGAGCGTCTGCCGGGCGGTGGCGGAGCGCCACTGGACTGGATTGGGCATAAGCGGCGCGGAAGTTACATTGCGCGTCCCATGCGCCCAAGGCTTCCCGCACTCGTCCTCGGTTTCGGTCTCGGTCTGCTCGGCGGGTGCGCCACCCCCGCCAAGCCCCCCCCTCCCCCCCCCACGGAAGAGCAAAAGCTCGCGGAGGAGGTGGCCCGCAGCTCCGCCGAGGCCCAGACCCTGCTCCAGGCACAGGATCTCCTGGTGTGGAGCTACTGGGCGGAAGGAGCGCGGGCGGACATGGCCTCCACGTATGCCGGGCGGGAAGGACTCTTCAGCCTCGACGCCATCCGGAAGATCGAGCGGCTGCGCCAGCTCGGCACGGAGCCCCGGGAGATACGAGCCCTCACCGCGCTCCAGTCCCACTTCGCGGGCGAGTACCTGTCCCAGCAACTGGCCGAGGTGAACGACGCCCTGGCCAACCTGGAGGCCTCGCTGACCTTCCAGGTGGACGGGCATGAGGTGCGCTGGCACGAGCTGGAGCGGCTGCTGGCCAATGAGCGCAGCGCGCCCAAGCGCAAGGCGCTCTACACGGCGGCGACCCCCGCGCTGGAGCGGCTCACGCCCCTCATCCGCAAGCGGGAGGAGCGCACCGAGGCGCTGGTGCGCGAGCTGGGCTACGCCTCCTACGAGGCCTTTGGCGGCGAGCTGCGGCAGGCGGACCTGGGCCGGTTGGGGCTGCTCGCCGAGGAAGTGCTCCAGGCCACGGAGGCGCCCTACAAGGTGGTGATGGAGCGGCTGTCGCAGCGGGAGCTGGGACTGCCCTACTCGGGCCTGACGCGGGCGGATCTGCCGCGGCTGTTCCGCGGGCGGGACGTGGAGGGCATGTTCCTCAAGGGAGAGGGGCTGGTGCGCGCGCACGGCACGCTGGCGGGGATGGACATCGACCTGGGCGAAATGAAGAACGTGACCATCGATGCCCGGAGCGACGTGAAGCGCAAGAACCCGCGCCCGTTGACGCTGGGCATCCGGGTGCCCGAGGACGTGCGGCTGTCGGTCAAGCCCATGGGAGGAGCACTGGAGCAGGTGCGGCTGCTGCACGAGTTCGGCCATGCGCTGCACTACGCGTTCACGAAGGAGCCGCGCTTCGAGCTGGCCAAGCTGGGCAACCCCACCGTCACCGAGACCTACGCGGCCCTCTTCGAGGATCTGATGGATGATCCGGTGTGGCTGGAGGAGCACGCGGGGCTCAAGGACAAGGAGCGCAGCGAGTACCTGGCGGCGGCGAGCGCGCACAAGCTGTTCCTCATCCGCCGCGCGGCGGGACGGCTGCTGTACGAACTCGCGCTGCACCGGCAGCGCGGCACGGACGCGCGAGCGCTGTACAAGGCGATGATCGAGCGCGTGGACGAGCTGCCCGCGACGGACGATGACGTGGCGCGCTACCTGGTGGACCAGGAGGACTTCTTCCAGTCCGCGGACAACTTCCGGGCGTGGTTCCTCGGGGGCCAGTTGCAGGGGCAGTTGAAGGCGCGCTTCGGCCCGGCGTGGTGGCACAACTCGGAGGCGGGAGCGTTCCTCAAGGGGCTGTGGGCCCAGGGCAACGCGATCTCCGCGCGGGAGCTGGCCCAGGCGCTGGGGGACGATGGCATCGTACCGGACGTGCTGCTGTTGCGGCTGGGCACCACGCTGGACGTGCCCATCAAGCTGGGAGGCCACGACGAGCCGCCGCCCGCCAACCCCACCCCAGCGACCCCACCGGAGCCCAGCACCCCATGAAGCCAAAAGGCCCCCATTCCGCGAGGAATGGAGGCCTTGGACATGGGCCCCGAAGCCGGGGCCCATGCGGACTACAGCAGCTTCATCAGCTCGGCGCGCTTGGCGTTGTACTCCTCGTCGGAGAGCACGCCCGCGTCCTTGAGTTCCTTGATCTCCTTGAGGCGCTGCGCCGGGCTGCGCGTGTCGGCCGGGGCCGCCGCCTGCTGCGGAGGAGGCTGCTGGAACTGCCCGGGCTGCCCACCGCCGTGGTGCTGCTGGTTGTTGGCGAACGCCTGGGCCATGCCGAAGCCCATGCCCATCCCCATGCCCTGCAGCGCGCCATCCGAGCCGCCACCGCCCTTGGCCATGCCCTCGGACGCGCCCAGCATCGCCTGGCCCTGCGCGTACTGCTGGAAGCCGCCCGCCAGACGCGAGTACGCCACGTCCTTCGACAGCTTCTTGAGCGTGGCCTCGTCCTCCTCCTTGATGCTGATGTGGAAGTTGCCCATCCGCACCACGGTCAGGCCGTAGTTGTCCACGTGGGGCTTGAGCCCGGAGATGACCTCCGTCTCGATCTCCTCCGTGTACGCACCGCTCGTGACATCCAGCAGCGGCCAGCGCTTCTTCACCAGCAGCTCGGCGATGCGATCCCGCGTCACCTTGAGCACCTGGTTCTTGAACCAGCCCACGAAGTCCGCGTTGGTCGTGCGGCCCATGCCCACCAGGCCCACCACCAGCTTCTCCGGCTCCGTCACGCGGATGGAAAAGTCACCGTAGACCATCGTCCCGATGCCCAGGCCCGTCTCCGGGTCGCGCACGTCACCGATGGGTCCGCCGAACTTCACGCCCGTGATCTCGCGCGTGGTGACGAAGAAGACCTCGGTGATGAAGAGGTTGCCGCCGGTGAAGCCCTCGATCAGCCGGCCCAGGAAGGGGATGTTCTTGCTGTCCAGCTGGTGCCGACCCGGCCCCAGCTTGCCCTCCACCTTCCCGTCCTTCACGAAGAGGGCGACCTCGTCGGCATCGACGGTGAGCTGGGTGAGCATCCGGATGTTCTTTTCCGGATACTTGTAGACAATCTCGCCCTTCGCCTCGTCGGCCCGCGCGATGAAGTTGCGCTGCGACTCGTCCTTGATCGTACCGAAGAATCCCATCGTGCTTTCGTCGCCTCCAAGAGACCGCGTCGACCACCGGGAGCCCACGCCGCCTTTACCTCCAACGGATAGCGCCCGGACCTATTGCATGCCCGACGAACGCACCGCTCCCGGCCTGTCCCCCGACCATGCCAGAAGGACCGCGTCCTTGGCCAGTCAACCCGGCGAGCCCTCGTCCGCCCCCTGACCTCAACCCCAACGGCTCAAGAGCCGCTCCCGGTCCAGCAGGCGGACACTCGCCCACAGCAGCCCCAGGTCCAGCAGCAGCACCACGACGCCCTGCGACGCGTAATAGGCCGGCCCGGCCTTGAGAAATCCCGCGATCTGCCCCGCCACCAGCCCCACGATCGGCAGCACCACCAGGGCGGCGAGCTGTTGGGCGGTCCGGGCCTCGGCCACCCGCGCGGAAATAAGCACCGCTACCCCATTGCCGAAGAAAGCGAAGAGCGGGGCCAGCACGAGCACCCCGAAGAGCCACAGCGCGTTGGGCATCAGCAGCCCCTGGCCCAGCGGCCAGCCCACCACGTCCACGCCGACGCACAAGAGCACGAAGGCCACCCAGGAGATGAGCACCGCGGGCACCAGTGACGCCAGGCTCTTGCCGGCCACCAGCTCCATCGCCGTCACCGGAGAGGCCAGCAGGGGCTCCAGGGTGCGCCGCTCGCGCTCTCCCGCCACGCTCTGCGAGGAGATGAGGATGGGCACGAACACCGGCATCAACAGGAACATGCCGAACCAGTCCATCAACGTGCGCTCCACCAGGAAGCGCCCCGCGTTGAAGTCCCGGGGCAGCGACGGGTCGTAAAAGAGCGCGATGACACGCAGGTTGGTGTCGGTCGGGTCGCGCACGTACGTCCAGACGACGATGACCGGGACGACCACCAACACCAGGGGCAGCGCCGCCATGGCGAGCAGCAGCGAGGGGTTCTTGCGCAGGTCCAGGAAGTCCTTCCAGAAGACGGCCAGCGCGCGCCGGGGATGGAACGACATGGCTACTCCCGCCCTTCCCGGATGAGTTCCAGGTAGACCTCCTCGAGCGGGCGCAGGGCCGGAATGGCGCTGCGCACGCGGGCTCCCGCGCCCACCAGACAGGCCACCACGTCGGGCGCCTGGGTCTCGTCCGTCAGCATCACCCGCAGGCGCCCGCCCTCGGCGAGCGCGGGAGGAGCGAACGGCAGCACCGCCAGCGCCTCCACGAAACGCGCCGCGTCTCCCTCCACCTGAACCTCCAGCGAGCTGCCCGTGCGCCGCAACTCCTGGAGCGGGGCCAGCGCCAGCAGCCGCCCCTTCACCACCGCCACGCGCGTGCACAGCCGCTCCACCTCGGTCAGGTTGTGCGAGCACAGCACGAGGGTGCGCCCCTCCGCCGCCAGCTCCGCCACCGCGTCGCGCACCGTGCGCGCGGACTCGGGATCCAACCCGCTCGTGGGCTCGTCCAGGAAGAGCACCTGGGGCTCGTGCACCAGCGTGCGCACGATGGCCAGCTTCTGCCGCATGCCCTTGGAAAAGCTCCCGCAGGGCTCGTCCTCGCGGCCACCGAGACCGAACCGCTCCAGCCAGGCCTGGGCCCGGGGCCAGGCCTCGCGCTCATCCAGCTCGTGCAGCTTCATGAAGAAGCGCAGGTTGTCCCGGGCACTCAGCCGCTCGTAGAGCCCCGGCTGTTCGGTGAGCAGGCCCACGGTGCGGCGCAGGGACTCGCCGTCCGTGCGCACCGAGTGGCCCCAGACATGCGCCTCGCCCTCGGAGGGCTGGAGCAGCCCCGTGAGCATGCGCACCGTGGTCGTCTTCCCGGCACCGTTGGGCCCGAGCAGGCCGAACACCTCGCCAGGATGAACGTCGAAGGTCAGACCCTGTACCGCGGTGCGCGCGCCAAAGCGCTTGGCGAGCCCCCGCACGGAGATGCCGCTCAATCGATGGTCACCAGGACGAACTTGTTGTTGATGTCGCGGTCGATGACCGTGACCGTCTTGTCGGTGCCCGCGTTCTGGCGCAGCAGGCCCAGCCGGTTGTGCTCCACGAGCGCCCACTCGCGGCCGGGCTGCTCCACGAAGGGCTTGAGCTTGGGCGTTTCGCGGATCTGCTTCACGGTGTTGCGCGAGTAGAACGTCTCGCCGCGCCAGTTCATCAGATAGGCGGCGATGGGCTCGTCCGGCTTGCGCTGGGCGTAGTAGCGCCAGAACAGGTCGCGCTGCGTCCAGTGGTGCGACAGGTCCACCCAATGGCCCCAGTTGAACCAGAGCGCGAAGCCCGCCGCGAGCGCCCAGAAGACGCCGTAGAGCATCACCCGCATCCGCGAGAGCGCGGCTACCGCGGCCACGCCTCCCGCCACGGTGAAGGTGAAGCCGAGGAGCATCTTCACGTTGACCGGCTCGGACAGGGACTTGAGGAGCGAGTCACTGGCGAGCGAGCCCCGCAGGCCGCGAATGAGGCAGCCCACCCCGAGCACCAGCAGGAGGGAGGCGAGGGTCCACAATCCCGTGCGCGACTCCGCGTCCGCGCGCCAGGCCTGCCACGCCATCCAGACCCCCACGAGTCCCACGGCCACGCCCACCCCCGGCGTGGCGGGCAGCGTCCCAGGCGCGACGAGCGGCACGACGAAGGCCACGCCCAGCGCCAGGCACAACAGGGCCATCGCACGGGAGGCATGCGAGCTGCCCGCCTTGGCCGGGAACACGCCCAGCGCCAGGTAGGCGCCCACGACGAGCAGCAGCACCGCCAGCAGATCCCCCATCCACAACGGACGGGAGGAGAACATGGCGATGGGCTTGGTGACGAGATCGGCCGGATAGGGCCGGTCATAGTTGTAGACGAAGAGGTCGGTGAAGTCCTTGGGGTTGCCGGCCAGGTCGTGGCCCACGAGCAGGAAGAGCACGAACCCGAAGACGAGGCTCATGGTGTGGGCCTCGAGGCCCTCCTCCCACAGCCGGTCCACGAAGAGGGCGATGAGGATGGCGAGCCCCGGCAGCACCGGGAAGACGTAGTGGTGGAACTTGGTGGCCGAGGAGGCCAGCAGGGTGAAGGAGAAGGCCACCCAGAGCGCGGCGATGAGCGCCAGATGATCGGCCTTGTCCGGCGAGCGCGGGCGCAGCCGGGTCACGAGCGCGAAGGCCCCGGGGATCAACGCCACCCAGGGGAAGATGGCGAAGCCTCCCTGCTCGATGAAGTACACGAAGGTGCCACCCGGCGTGGTCGTGTGCACGCCCGCGCTCAGGCGATTGAGGTGGTCGTGGATGAAGAAGCGGTACCAGAAGAGCTTGCCCTCGTCGTCCACGCCATCGAAGAGGCACAGCACGAGGTACCAGGGCACCGCCACCGCCGCGAACACGAGGATGCCCGTGCCCAGCTTCATCTTGTACAGCTGCGCCCACACCCCGGGCATGGGCCGCTTGCCCTCGCGCACCTCGGCGCGCACACCGGGCTCCAGCAGCCAGCGCAGGTGCGCGTTGATGCTCGCGGCGTCATAGGGGACGACGGCGAAGAGGGCGTAGAGCAGGAGGATGATGGCCGGCAGACCCACGCCCAGCAGCCCCTTGGCCAGCGTGGACAGGCCCAGGAAGACATAGAAGGCGTACCACCACGCGGCGCGGTGGCGGGTCGTGTCGTCCAACTGGCCGATGAGCGCGCACGCCATGGCGCACACCAGCGTGGTGACGAAGGGCGTGTCCGTCACCGTCTGGCGGGTGAGCAGGAAGTAGAGCGGCATGGTGGCCAGCACGAAGCCGGTGGCCAGGCCCGCGCGCAGGCTCACCACCCGGGCCACCGCCAGCGACAGCAGCGACACCGCGGCGATGCTCAGCAGCGCGAAGGGCAGCCGCATGCCCCACTCCGTGTAGAGCCCCAGCGCGCCCTCGGTGCGCGTCGCCCCCACCACCTGCATGCCCAACGCCTGCATCCACATGGTGAGCGGCGGCTTGGAGAAGAACCAGGCGTTCTCCCAGAAGGGGAACACGTAGTCCCGGCGTTGGATCATCTCCCGGCCCACTTCCCCGTAGTGCGTCTCCCAGGGATCCCACAGGCCCACCGCGCCCAGGTAGGGCACGAAGAGCAGCGCCGCGAAGGCGGCCGTCGCCAGGGCCACGCGCAGGGTCGGATCCAGCGCCATCCACCGCTTCGCCCAGGGCTCCTGATCAATGCCCTTGCCGAGAACGGCCTCGGTGAAGGTCCGCGGCACCTGCCGCACTCCGTTGCTCTCCACGGGGAAGTCGCCTCCGTCCGCCTCTGCCCGGACACCGGATCCGGGTCGCGGCCTTATACCCCCGCCCCCTACCTGGGTCGACCTCCGCCCGAGGCGACGTCTGACGTGAGGGCCGTGCAGGGAGCGGTGGAGGGGCGCGGCCACCTGTCCGATGGACAACGCTTCTGTCAAGGGTCTTGCTACGGCAAAAGCCCTGTTGTTTAGGGCAGATACCCTCCTTGAGGTGCCCGGGGGCGTTCTGCTATAGCTGTAAGGGGACTCTACTCGTGCTGAAGCTCATCATCGAAGACGACGAAGGGCGAAAGACCGTCGTTCCCTTCATGCGCGACGAGATCACGATCGGTCGTCAGGAGGGGAACACCATCCGCCTGACTGAACGCAACGTGTCTCGGCGCCACGCCCGCCTCTTGCGCCAGAACGGGCACGTGCTGGTGGAGGATCTGGGCAGCTACAACGGCGTGCGCATCAATGGAGAGCGCATCCAGGGGCCTGCCCAGGTCGGAGACGGCGATCTCATCCAGATTGGCGACTACGATCTGGCCCTCCAGCAGGAGGCCGCCGTCCAACCGCCCATCGCGCCCACCATCCGGGTGCCGAGCGCCGCGCTCCAGGCGGCCCTCGAGGAAAACGAGCGCACGGCCGAGGACGACGCCGAGGATACCCCCGCTCCTCATGACGAGGAGACCACCTCGCCCCAGTCCGCCGACCAGCGCCGCCACGCCACCGCCGTGATCCGGTTGGATCAGGTGGAGGCCAACCGGCCGCGCCGGGCCGAGCCGGTGCCCGCGGAAGAGGCACCCCATCTGGTGGTGGTGAGCCCCGAGTTCAAGGGCCAGGAGTTCGCCTGCATCAGCACCGAGATGCGGGTGGGCCGTACCGAGGACAACGACATCGCGATCGATCACCGCTCGCTGTCGCGGCTACACGCGAAGATCGTCCGCGAGGACTCGGGTGAGTGGCGCGTGCTCGACATGCAGTCCGCCAATGGCCTGAGCGTCAACGGCGAGAGCTACGCCCAGGCGCCCCTGACCCACGGAGATCTGCTCGAGCTGGGCCACGTGAAGCTGCGCTTCATCGGTCCCGGCAAGAGCGCCGATGGCATCCTGCACGACGGGAGCGCCAAGGGCTCGCGCAAGGGCCTCATGCTGGGCCTGGTGGGCGTCGTGGTGCTCGGTGGGCTCGCGGGAGCCGCCTGGTTCGCCCTCGGACCCAAGGACCCGGCCACCTCGCCGCCCGTCGCCACGGGCACGCCGCCGTCGGCCCCGTCCGCCAAGGAGCCTCCCACCCAGGCCACCGCCCCCAACACGCCGCCCACCCCGACCGCGCCCACGCTCGAGGACAAGCTCCAGAGCGCCCAGAAGGCCATGGACGAGCTGGACTTCGACACGGCGGTGACCACGCTCGAGGCGCTCGGCACCGAGGGCAAGCGCCCCGAGGGCGTGCAGGTGCTGCTCGATCAGGCCCGCGGCGAGAAGTCGGCGCGCAAGAGCCTGGATCAAGCCCAGAAGGATTTCGCCGCCGGCAAGTACCCGGAGGCCCAGAAGGCCCTGGCCGCCTCCGAGGCCACGCTCGCATTCGCCACCGAGCACACCGCCCTCAAGCAGAAGGTGGAGGCCGCGCTCAAGCCCGCCGAAAAGCCCGGCACCACCAAGCCCGTGGCCGGCTCCGTCAAGCAGAGCCCCGCCGAGCAGGCCAAGGAGCATTACGACGAAGGGATGAAGCTGCTCTCCAAGAAGCAGAACCGGGAAGCGGAGCAGCTCTTCAAGAAATGCCTCGAGGTCGATCCGACCTACGCGTACTGCCACATGATGTGGGGCGCCGCGGTGGCGAGGCTGGGCCGTGTCGATGAGGGCGCCCAGCATTACCGGGAGTTCCTGAAGCTCGCGCCGAACGACAACAGGGCGCCGCAGGTCAGGAAGCTGGTCGAGGACTACGAGAAGACTCAAACCCAAGGGGACGGTAAGTAGCCCCAGGGACGCGCTCCGCGCATTCCGGGCCGCCATCCGCCCCCTCACAAAGGAGAAGGTTCGTGCAGATCCGTATCCTGGTAGTCGATGACGAGCAGGACAACTGCGACTACCTCAAGCTTGTCCTGATGCGCGAGGGCTACGACGTCGTCACCACGACGGACCCCACCAAGACCGTGGAGATCCTCCGCAGCGCGGACTTCCACCTCGTCATCCTGGACATGATGATGCCCGTCATGTCCGGCACCGAGGTGCTGGAGCACATCCGCAAGTACGACACGGACGTCGCCGTCATCGTCGCCACCGCGTACCCCACGGTGGACACGGCCGTGGCCTCGCTGAAGAACCAGGCCAGCGACTACGTGAAGAAGCCCATGGAGCCGGAGCAGTTCCTCGGCGCCGTGCGCAACGCGCTCGCCAAGAAGGGCCTGTCCCAGGATCCCGAGGCGGATCTCCACCGCGCCATCGGCCGCACCATCCGCGACGCGCGCAAGACGCAGGATCTCACCCTCAAGCAGCTCGCGCGCCGCACCGGCCTGTCCGTGTCGCTGCTCTCGCAGATCGAGCGCGCCGAGTCCTCGGCGTCCATCTCGTCGCTCTACAAGATCGCCTCCGCGCTGCAACTGCGCATGGGCGAGCTGTTCGGCGACACCTGAGCCCGAGCGGGGCGGGGCAGCCCCCGCCTCAACGGCCGCGGAAACGGGGTGTGCGCTTCTCCAGGAAGGCCGCCCTGCCCTCGCGGGCATCCTCGCTCGCGAAGGCCCGTGCCCGCACCTCGCGCGACCAGGCCCGTTCCTCCTCGGACAGGGCAGGCCGCGTGAGCAACCGGAAGCTCTCCTTCATCCCCGCGATCGCCAGGGGCGCCTGCGCGGCGAGCGTCCGGCACAGCTCCATCGCCCGGGTCTCCGCATCCGGGAGGCACTCGTCCAACAAACCCCAGGCCAGCGCCTCCCTCGCGTCCAGCCGGCGCCCGGAGAGGAAGAGGATCTTCGCGCGCGCCACCCCCACCAGCCGGGCCACGCGCAACAAGCCATCCGGCGAGTAGACGATGCCCAGCCGCGCCGGGGGCATGCTGAAGAGCGCGTCCTCTCCGCCCACGCGGAAGTCACACGCCGCCGCCAGGTCGAAACCCGCGCCAAAAGCCGCTCCGCGCACCAGCGCGACCGTGGGCAGGGACAGCGCCTCCAGCCGTGCGAGGCATGCCATCAGCGCGTCATCCGGCAGCCGCTCCCCCGAGGGGACCGACAACAGGTTCAAGTCGAAGCCCGAGCAGAAAGTGCCTCCCTCTCCCCGGATGAGCACGGCACGGGCCTGGCCGGGCGCCGCGGCCAGCGCCGCGTCCAACCGGGCCACCTGATCGTCATCGAGCGCGTTGCGCCGGGCGGGATTGGACAGCGTCAGGACGAGCACTCCCTCGTCCTCGACGTCCACCCGAAGCGAGGAGGGCGGTATCGGATTCATGTCGCCCTACTCCAGTACCACGAGCACATCGCCTTCGTTGACCGACTGGGATTCCCGGCAACGAATCTCCCGCACGGTGCCCTCCACTTCCGTCTCCACCGGCATCTCCATCTTCATGGATTCGAGGATGACGAGCGTGTCCCCCGCGGAGACCCGCTGCCCGACCTGGACCTCGATCTTCCACACCGTCCCGGTGATGTGCGCCGCCACGTCCGCCATCGCTGTGCTCCTCCTTAGGAAGTGCCGCATGCACCCTCACGGCTTCGCGTGGTGCTCGAGAAACCGCGTGTTCAGCTCCCCCGCGCGGAAGACCGGGTCGCGCAGGATGCGCAGGTGCAACGGGATGTTCGTCTTGATGCCCTCGATCCGGAAGCCCTCCAGCGCGTGGATGGACCGCTCGATGGCCTCCGCGCGCGTGGCCCCGGAGACGATGAGCTTGGCGATCATCGGATCATAATGAGGCGTGACGAGGTCCCCCTCGGCATAGCCCGAGTCCAGGCGCACCCCCTCTCCCGAGGGGGGCTGGAACACCCGCAGCGGGCCCGGCGAGGGCAGGAAGCGCACCGGATCCTCCGCGTAGATGCGGAACTCGAGCGCCGCGCCCCGCCTCCGCACGTCCTCCTGCCGCACCGTGAGCCGCTCCCCCGCGGCGATGCGCAACTGCCAGGCGATGAGATCCAGCCCCGTGGTCAACTCCGTCACCGGGTGCTCCACCTGCAACCGGGCATTCATCTCGATGAAGTAGAAGCCCCCTTCCGCACAGAGGAACTCCACCGTGCCCGCGTTGGCGTAGCCGAAGGCACGCGCCGCGGTGAGCGCCGCCGAGAACAGCTTCCCGGCCAGCTCCTCGTCACGTCCCTCCGCGAAGAGCGGCGAGGGCGCCTCCTCCACCACCTTCTGGTGCCGGCGCTGGATGGAACACTCGCGCTCCAGGCCGTGGATGAGGTGGCCGTGGTGGTCGCCCAGGACCTGCACCTCGATGTGGCGCGGCGCCGGGAAGTAGCGCTCCAGGTAGATGCCCTCGCGGCCGAAGGCGGCCTTCGCCCGATCCGCGCACTGCCGGAAGACCTTCTCCAGCTCGGCGGGCGTGTGGGCCACGCCCATGCCAATGCCGCCTCCCCCTCCCGCCGCCTTGCACAACACCGGGTAGCCGATGCGCTCGGCGGCCACGCGCGCGGCGTCCACGTCCGGCAGCACGTCCTCGCTGCCCGGCACCACGGGAACGCCCGCGGCGGCCACGAGCTGGCGCGCCTGGCTCTTGTCCTTCATCCGCAGCATCGCCTCGGCGGGCGGACCCACGAAGACGAGGCCCGCGTCCTGGCAGGCCCGGGCGAACCCGGCGCTCTCCGACACGAAGCCGTAGCCCGGGTGCACCGCGTCCGCGCCCGTGGCCCTCGCCGCCTCCAGGAGCGCGGGGATGTTCAGGTAGCTGTCCCGAGGGGGCGCCGGACCGAGCCGCACCGCCTCATCCGCCTCGCGCACGAAGGGCAACCCCGCGTCCGCGTCCGAATAGACCGCCACGGTGGCCAGCCCCATCCCCTTCGCCACCGTCTGGATGCGCCGGGCAATCTCACCCCGGTTGGCGATGAGCAGCTTCTTGAACATGACCGCCCCTCGGTAGGTGATCGGCCAACCTAGACACCCCCTCCCGGACTGACAAGGAGACAACGCCCCCTGGGCCGGGAAGTTGCGAGCATGTAGGGAAATGGCGTAGCTTCCCAGGCCGTGAAGCCTCCCATGACAGGAAGAGTGGTGGATCTCCAGGGCGCGCGCCTCGAGCGGCGGCTGGAGCTGTACCGGGCGCGCGTCGCCGAGCGCCATCGCACCAACCGCGCGGCCGTGGAGTCGCTCTACGACGGAGGCACCCTCTTCTCGCCCCAGGGCACCCGCGCGGGACGGGCCCTGCTGCGCGCCCAGCAACTGCTCCAGCGCGCGAGCGGGCTGGTGGAGCTCCTGTCCGGAGAGGGCGTCATCCCCGCGCCCCGGCTGCCCGAGCACATCGACGCGCTCTACCGCGAGCTGGACACGCTCCTGGCGCGCAGTGACGCCCTGTCCGGGCGCCACCACCGGGCGGCGAGCGTGGCCCGCCTCCCCGGCCGCTGACTCACGGCATCTCGGTCTGGCCCTGACGGCGCAGGAACGTCGGGATGTCGAACTGATCCTCGTCCAGGGGCAGCGCCGCGTCCTTCACCACCGCGGTGCGGTTGGACAGCGAGCGGCCCTCGGCGGGAGACAGCGTGCGAGCCCCCGCCTTCGCGGGCACCAGGCTGGCCACTTCCTCGCGCGCCGTGGACAGCGTGACGGGCGAGGGCCGCGTGACGACGGGCACCTGCACCACCGGCGCCGGCTGGCGCGCCTTGGAGTCGCGCGAGACGAAGCCCGTGGCGATGATGGTGATCTTCACCTCGTCCTGGATGTTGTCGTCGATGAGCGAGCCGAAGATGATCTCCGCGTCCGGATCCGCCGCGTCGTGCACCAGCGTGAGCGCCTCGTTGACCTCCTGAAGGGTCATCTCGCGGCCGCCCGTGATGTTGATGAGCAGGCCCGTGGCGCCGTCGATGGAGATGTCCTCGAGCAGCGGGCTGGAGATGGCCTGCTGCATGGCGGTGAGCGCGCGCTTGTCGCCCGTGGCCTGGCCCGTGCCCATGAGCGCCAGTCCCTTGTCGCTCATGATGGTCTTCACGTCCGCGAAGTCCACGTTGATGTAGCCGTGGTACTGGATGAGATCCGAGATGCCCTGCACGGCGTTGAGCAGCACCTCGTCGGCGCGCTTGAACGTCTCGAGCAGCGGCATGGGCGCGTTGCTGAGCGTGAGCAGGCGCTGGTTCGGAATGGTGATGAGCGTGTCCACCGCGGCCTTGAGCTCCACCAGCCCCTGCTCGGCCTGCTTGCGGCGCTTGTTGCCCTCGAAGAGGAAGGGCTTGGTGACCACGCCCACCGTCAGGCACCCCAGGCTCTTGGCGATGTCCGCGATGATGGGCGCCGCGCCCGTGCCCGTTCCACCCCCCATGCCGGCCGTGACGAACACCATGTCCGCGCCCTCGATCATCGCGGCGATCTGATCGCGCGACTCGAGCGCCGCCTCGCGGCCCATCTCCGGATTGGCACCCGCGCCCAGGCCCTTCGTCAACGTCTGTCCGAGCTGCAGCCGCGTGGGTGCCTTGCTCGCCGCGAGCGCCTGGACATCGGTGTTGGCGGCGATGAAGTCCACACGCTCAAGCTTCGCCATGATCATCGTATTGACGGCGTTGCATCCGGCGCCCCCAACGCCGATGACGCGAATCTTGGCGGCCTGCTTGTTCTGCTCGAACTGGTCCATGTGTTTCCTTCTTTCGGCGCGGACCATCCCGAAGTCCGCGCGCGCGCCTACGGACACCATCTTCAGCAAGTCGCGATCTTTGGCAAGTTCTGAGCTACGAACCTGTAGCGCCACGTCGCATCGCCAAGTCGTCACAGGCACTTACGCGAGAGCCCCACCACAGCAACCGTGCGACGCGGTGGGTGCATCACACCTCTTGACTCGCGCGACGAGCGTTCCGGAGCACGGAGCGAACCTCGCTCCACGCATCGCGCCGCTCGTCATCCACGAATCGGCTTCGCCTCGCTCGGATGCCCAGCCACCTCGCCACGGGCGGCCGACAGGCTCCTCCCCCCCCTTCGCGCGCGCCACGAATCGGGGAGCCGAGGCAGCGGCCGGGGTGTTCGGGACTGAGTCGATCCATCCCAGGGGTTCTCGGCAAGGACAAGAGACGCAACACACCCGAGGAGCCACCCGACTTCCACGCTTCCGCCCGCCCACCCTGACGTATGGTTCCGCGGGGCAACTTCCTGATGAGGTGCACACGTGGATGAGGCACTGACTGGCGGAGGGGAAATGGCGGCGCGCATCCGCGCCTTCGATTGGACCCGGACGTCCCTGGGTCCTCCCGAGCAGTGGCCTCAGAGCTTGAAGACGGCGGTGAGCATCTGCCTGGACTCCCGCTTCCCCATGATCGTCCGGTGGGGAGAGGAGCTCACCGCCATCTACAACGACGCGTACATCCCCATCCTCGGACACAAGCATCCCGGAGCGCTGGGCGCGCCCGGCCTGTCACGAGCGGTGTGGGGAGATCCGGAGACCCGCGCCATCATCGAGCCCATGCTGCGAGGCGTACTCACGCGGGGCGAGGCCACGTGGTCGGACGACCAGCTCATCATCTTCGAGCGCAAGGGCTTCCGCGAGGAGGCCTACCTCACCTTCTCCTATAGCCCCATCCGGGTGGAGTCCGGCGCGGTGGGCGGCGTCTTCACCGCGGTGAGCGAAACGACACAGAAGGTGGTGGGCAAGCGCCGCCTGCGGGTGCTGCGCGAACTGTCCCTGCGCGCCGCGGAGGAGAAGACGGCCGAGGGGACCTACGCGGTGGTCGCGTCCGTGCTCGATTCCGCGCCCCATGACGTTCCCTTCTGTCTGCTCTACGTGCTCGACGCGAACGGAACGACGGCCACGCTCGTCGGCCGGAGCGGTGCACTGCCCGCGGACGCCGCGCCCGAGCGCATGGACGTGAACGACCCCTCCGCGCCCTGGCCCCTGGATCCATCCCGGAGCGGGGCCGTGGAATTGGATCTGACCCAGGCAGGCACGCGGACGAACGACCTTCCTGGAGGGCCCTGGCCCGAGCCCGCGCGAAGCGCGCTCGTGCAGCCGCTCATGCGCGGAGGAGAGCGGCGGCCCTCGGGCTTCCTCATCGCCGGAATCAGCCCCCGCCTGCCGTTGGACGCGAGCTACCGCGACTTCCTCACCCAGGTGGCGGGACATATCGCCGACGCCATCGCCCAGGTGCGCGCCTACCAGGAGGAGCGCCGGCGCGCCGAGGCGCTCGCCGAGCTGGATCGCGCCAAGACGGCCTTCTTCAGCAACGTGAGCCATGAGTTCCGCACGCCCCTCACGCTCATGCTCGGCCCCGCGGAGGAATTGCGCTCGGGCGCGCTCGGCCCCCTGACGCCCGCTCAGTCCGCCCAGGTCGACATGCTGCACCGCAATGCCCTGCGGCTGCTCAAGCTCGTCAACTCGCTCCTGGACTTCTCCCGCATCGAGGCCGGACGGGTCCAGGCCACCTACCAGCCCACGGATCTGTCCGGACTCACGCGCGACCTGGCGAGCGTCTTCCGCTCGGCCACCGAGCAGGCGGGACTCACCCTCACCCTGGACTGCCCTCCCCTCCCCGAGCCCGTCTACGTGGACCGGGATCTGTGGGAGAAGATCGTCCTCAACCTGCTGTCCAATGCCTTCAAATTCACCTTCGAGGGCGGCATCACCGTGGCGCTCCGGGCGGAGGACGGCCAGGCGGTGCTGACGGTGGAGGACACCGGCACGGGCATCCCCACCGAGGCGCTGCCCCACCTCTTCGAGCGCTTCTACCGGGTGGAAGGCGCACGCAGCCGCACCCACGAGGGCAGCGGCATCGGCCTGGCGCTCGTGCAGGAGTTGGTGAAGATGCACGCGGGCACGCTCTCGGTGTCGAGCAGCCTGGGCCAGGGCACGCGCTTCACCGTGGCCCTCCCCCTGGGCATGGCGCACCTGCCCGCCGAGCGCCTGGGCGCCTCCGCCGAGGAAACACCCTCCATCGCCGCCATCGCCGCACCCTACGTCCAGGAGGCCCTGCGCTGGCTGCCCGAGTCGAGCGAGCCCGCGCCGGAAGCCCCCCCGGAGCCCACGGAGAAACGCGGCCACATCCTCCTGGCGGATGACAACGCGGACATGCGCGACTACGTGGTCCGGCTCCTGCGCGACGCGGGCCACCAGGTGGACGTGGTGTCGAACGGCGTCCAGGCGCTCGCGGCGGCGCGGGAGCGGAGACCGGAGTTGGTGCTCACGGACGTGATGATGCCGGAGCTCGACGGTTTCGAACTCCTCCGGGAGCTGCGCGCCAACGAACGCACCCGCACCCTGCCCGTCATCATGCTCTCGGCTCGCGCCGGAGAGGAGTCGCGCATGGAAGGGTTGGATCAGGGGGCGGACGACTATCTGGTCAAGCCCTTCGGCGCGCGCGAACTGCTCACCCGCGTGCGCACCCATCTGGAGCTGTCGCGGCTGCGCGCCGAAGCGGAGGGCGAGCGCTTCCGCTCATTCGTACGCAACGTCCCCGGGGCCGTCTTCGCGAGCGAGCCGGAGGCCCCCTGGCGCTTCAGCTTCATGAGCGACCCCATCCTCGCCCTCACCGGCTACCCCGCCTCCGAGTTCCTCGAGGGCCGGTGCTGGGCCCCGCTCATCCACCCCGAGGACCTGGCGAACGTGGAGGCGCGGATCGCCCGGGCGGTGGACCGCCACACGCCCTATGAACTCGAGTACCGCATCATGCACGCGGACGGCCTGCCACGCTGGGTCTCCGAGATCGGGCGCGCCCTCTACGACGAGCACGGCACGCCGTGGTCCCTCGAGGGCATCTTCTTCGACATCACCTCGCGCAAGGCGACCGAGGAGGCGCTGCAACAGTACGAGCGCCAGGTGAGCCGCACCATCGCCGAGAACGCGACATCCGCCCTGTACATGACGGACAGCGAGGGCCGCTGCACCTTCATGAACCCCGCGGCCGAGCGGATGACGGGCCATACCTTCGTGGACATCCGGGGCCAGCGGCTCCATGAGTTGCTCCACCCCAAGCACGCGGACGCTCCCCCCTGTTCCCTCGAGGCGCTGCTCACCGGACACGCGACGCTCGCGAATGGTCACGAGGACGTCTTCGTGCGCGTGACCGGGAGCACCCTGCCCGTGGCCGTCTCCGCGAGCCCCCTGCTGCGCGCGGGCCAGCGCGTGGCCACCGTGCTCGAGGCGAGGGATCTCACCGAGCAGAAACGGGCCGAGGCCTCGCTCCAGGAAGCCAGCCGCCGCAAGGACGAGTTCCTGGCGATGCTCGCCCACGAGCTGCGCAACCCCCTGGCCCCCGTGCGCTCGGCGCTCAAGCTGCTCACCTCCCACATCACCCTGGACGAGAAGGGCCAGCACGCCCTGGAGGTCATCGAGCGCCAGACGACGAACCTCGCGCGGCTGGTGGATGATCTGCTCGACGTGTCGCGCATCACCCGGGGGCGCATCGAGCTGCGCAAGACGATCGTGGCGCTGCCCGCCTTGGTGGACAGCGCCCTGCAATCCGTCCAGTCCCTGCTCGATGAGCGGCGCCACGAGGTGAGCGTGACCCTGCCGCGCAAGCCCCTGTACACCTTCGGCGACGCCGTGCGCCTCGAGCAGATCATCGTCAACCTCATCACCAACGCGGCCAAGTACACGGACCCCGAGGGCCTGCTCCGGGTGAGCCTCGAGCGCTCCGGCACGGAGGCGGAGATCCGGGTGAAGGACTCGGGCATCGGCATCTCCCCGGAGATGCTCCGCCGCGTGTTCAACCTCTTCGAGCAGGCCGAGCGCGGCCTCGATCGTTCCCAGGGAGGACTGGGCATCGGCCTGACGGTGGTGAAGAACCTCGTGGAGCTGCACGGCGGCACCATCGAGGCCCGGAGCGAGGGAACGGGCCGGGGCAGCGAGTTCATCGTCCGGCTCCCGCTCGCCGAGGCACCCGCCACCACGTCCATCCCGGCCCCCGCGCACGTCCCGGCTCCCGCCGCGGCGGAACCCCGCGAGAGCCCGCCCCCCGCCGCGTCCCGGCGGATCCTCGTGGTGGACGACAACGTCGACGCCGCCGACACCCTCGCGGAGCTGCTCCAGACGTGGGAGCACACCGTGTGGCAGGCGCATGATGGCCTCTCCGCGCTCAAGGCCGCGGAGGAGCACCACCCGGACGTCGTCCTGCTCGACATCGGACTGCCGGGCATGGACGGCTACGAGGTCGCCCGCCGCCTGCGGACGGGACCGCTGGGCCCGACCCTGACCCTGGTGGCCCTCACCGGCTATGGCCAGGCGAGTGACCGCAGCCGCGCGATGGAGGCGGGCTTCGACAAGCACTTCGTCAAGCCCGTGGACATCGACGGGCTGGAGAACTTCCTGCGGCAGGGCCCAACCCACGCGCATCGCTGAAAAAAGGAAGGGGCCGCTGGGAGGGGCGGCCCCGAAGGGTACTGCGGCACCTGTCACGACGAACTAGAAGATCTCCTCCAGCCACTCGCGCATGCGGCCCTTGACCTTCTTGTAGACGTTCTCGTCGCGGATGCGGAACATCTTCCGGTCCAGGTGCTTGGCGCCGTAGACGACCAGGCCCACGCCGGTCGCGTACATGGGGCTCTTCACCACGTCCACGAGCCCGCCGATGCCGCGCGGCATGCCCCGGCGCACCGGCAGTCCAATCACTTCCTCGGCCAGCTCCGGCATGCCCGCGAGCAGCGTGGAGCCACCGGTGATGACCACGCCCGAGGCGAGCAGGTCCTCGTAGCCGCACTTCTGGATCTCCCGGTGCACGAGCTGGAAGATCTCCTCCACGCGCGGCTCCAGGATCTCACAGAGGATCTGCCGGCCGAGCACGCGCGGCTGACGGCCGCCCACGCTGGGCACCTCGATGGTCTCGTCCTTGTTGACGAGCGAGGACAGGGCGCAGCCGAACTTCTGCTTGATGCGCTCGGCCTCGTGGGCCGGGGTGCGCAGGCCGATGGCGATGTCGCTCGTCAGGTTGTTGCCGCCGAGCGCGATGACGGCGGTGTGGACGATGGAGCCGCCGGAGAAGATGGCGATGTCGGTGGTGCCGCCGCCGATGTCGACGAGGCACACGCCCAGCTCCTTCTCGTCCTCGCCCAGCACGGCCTCGGCGGAGGCGAGCGGCTGCAGGACGATGTCCGCCACGTTGAGGCCCGTGCGGTTGGCGCACTTGACGATGTTCTGCGCGCTGGACACGGCGCCGGTGACGATGTGCACCTTGGCCTCCAGCCGCACCCCCGCCATGCCCAGGGGCTCCTTGATGCCGCCCTGGTCATCGATGATGAACTCCTGGGGCAGGACATGGATGACCTCGCGGTCGAGCGGAATCGCCACGGCCTTGGCCGCGTCGATGACGCGCGCGATGTCCGGCTCGCGCACTTCCTTGTCCTTCACCGCGACGATTCCCTGGGAGTTGAAGCCCTTGATGTGGCCCCCGGCGATGCCGGTGTACACGTGGGAGATCTCGGCGCCGGCCATGAGCTCGGCCTCCTCCACCGCGCGGCGGATGGAGGACACGGTCGCCTCGATGTTGACCACCACGCCCTTGCGAAGACCCTTCGACGGATGAGTCCCGATGCCGATGATGTCGATCCCATTGTCGGTCAGCTCCCCGACGATGGCGCAGATCTTCGTCGTGCCGATATCGAGGCCGACGATGATCTCCCCGGACTTCTGCTTCGCCATGACTGCCCTCCCAGGCCCCCCACTTTCGTGAAAGGGGCGCGATCTCCTACTGCGCCGAGGCCCCGGTCCTCTCGGAGACGGGGCTCGAAAGCTTCACCGCCACCCAGCCGGGACGCGCCCGGTTCTCCAGGTGGATGACGTCCGCGGCCAGGCCACGGCTCTTCAATTCGTCGCGCACACGCGCGAGCCTCTTCAACTTGGCGTCCGTCTCGCCCTGCCCCAACAACACTTCCGTCCCGTCCGCCAATACCAGCACCATGCCCTCGGGCACGACGCGCACTTCGCTCAACCGGTCGCGCTTGCCCGGCTGCGTGGCCGCGTAGGCGCGCAGCACGGCCAGCGCCTCACGCAGGCGCTCGCGCGTGCGGGACTCGTCCGACAGGTACGCCTCCCGCTCCATGCCGGTGATGAGCACCAGGTCCAGTCCATCCCCGGGCTGCAGCCGCTTGAAGGGCTCGGCGTCCTCGTCCAGCAGGTACAGGTCGCTGAGCACCGCGAGCGCCGCCGGGACGTGCTCGGACACCTCCACGGACACACTGGAGGGGAAGTGCCGCCGCACCTTCACGTCGCGCACCCAGGGATGGGTGTCCATGGCGCGCTCGAGCGCCGCCACGTCCAGGGACCACAGGTTCTGCCCCACCGTCAGCCCGGACAGCTTGAGCAGCTCGCCCGCGTGCGCCCGCTGCAACCCGCTGAAGGACGTCTCCTTCAAGAGGAAGAAGGGCGAGGTGAGCGCCCAGTGCCGCAGCTCGATGGAGCCCCAGACGAGGGCACATGTCAGACCGGTCAGGAGAATGGCCTTGGCGAGTCCGGGCCCATGCGTCCGCACGGCGCCCTTCATCGCCTCCTTCTTCTGAGCGACGTCCTGGTGACGCCGATTCTTGGGCTGACCGAATGCCATGGTGTGGGTCGGCGCATGCTGCGCGCGGTTGGATCTCCATGCCAGTTTTTCGCTACAGACACGTCGCTGTAGTCCGGCGCCCTTCGTGCAAGGGCCCGGCGCGTTCAATTCTTCGATGGGATGAACTCAGGCCTTGACAGAGGCCCCTTGCAGCAGGCGCTCACACAGTCCGGGGAAGTCGATGCCCCGGCCCGCGGCGATCTTCGGCAGCAGGCTGGACTCGGTCATTCCCGGCAACGTGTTGGTCTCCAGCAGGTAGACGTCTCCCGAGGGAGTCAGGATGACGTCCGAGCGGGAGCCTCCACTGCACCCCAGGGCGCGGTGGGCACCCAGGCACACGTCGTTCACGCGCGCGTACTGCTCGGGCGGCAGGGGCGCGGGGAAGAGGTACCGGGTGGTCCCTCCCGACTGGTACTTGGCCTCGTAGTCGTAGAACTCGCGCGCGGCGACCACCTCGATGACGCCCAGGGCCTCGTCGTCCAGGACGCCGCCCTGCACCTCGCGGCCCTTGATGTACTGCTCCACCAGGAGGGTGCCCGCGCGTCCGGCCGCGTCCTCCACGGCGGCGAGGTAGGCCTCGCGCGTCTTGCACAGGTGGACGCCCACGCTGCTGCCCTCGCGGGAGGGCTTGACCACCACCGGCAGGCCGAAGGGGAGCGAGTCCACGGCGGCCAGGGCCTCTTCCTTCGAGGAGAAGGCGCGGTAGGGAGGCGTGGGGATGCCGTGGGCGACGAAGATCTGCTTGGCGAAGACCTTGTCCATGGCCAGGGACGAGGCCAGCACGCCGCTGCCCGTGTAGGGGATGGCGAGACACTCGAGCAGACCCTGGACGCAGCCGTCCTCGCCAAAGCGGCCATGCAGGGCGATGAAGGCGACCTCCACCTTCTCCGCCACGAGCCGCGCGGCCAGGTCGCGGCCCACGTCGATCTCCACCACGTCATAGCCGAGCCCCCGCAGGGCCTTGGCCACGGCGGCCCCGGAGCGCAACGACACTTCGCGCTCGGAGGACAGACCTCCGAGCAACACACCGACCCGCTTCCGCTTCAGCTCATCCTTGGACAGGGTGCTCATGGCAGGAAGACTCCCACGCGCTTGACTTCGGGTTGTAACTCGACGCCCCGCTCCTCCTTCACGCGCGTTCGCATGAGGGTGAGAAGAGAGAGGACATCGTGGGCGGAGGCTCCGCCCAGGTTGACGATCCAGTTGGCGTGCAGCGGAGAGACCTGCGCACGGCCGATGATGTAACCCTTGAGGTGAACACTCTCGATGAGCCGCCCGGCGAAATCCCCCGGCGGATTGGTGAAGACACTGCCGAAGTTGGGCTGGCTCAGCGGCTGGGAGCGCTTGCGGTAGGCGAGGTCCTCGTCCATCACCTTCTTGGAGGCCACGAGGTCCCCCTTGGGCAGGAGGAAGCGCACGCGCGTCACCACGCCGCCCGGGGGCAGGTCCGAGTGCCGGTAGCGGTGGGGAATCTCCGCCTTGGAGAGCCACCCCACCCCCTCCGCGGTGGCCACCTCGACGGCCTCCACCACGCGGAAGCACTCGCCGTTCTTGGTGCCCGCGTTCATGGTGACCGCGCCGCCGAGCGTGCCCGGAATCCCGGCGAGGAATTCCGCGCCCACGAGCCCGTGCGCACGCATCTGGTTGCACAGCCGCACGATGGCCGCGCCCGCGCCGAGCGTGAGCCGGCCCTCGGCCTCCCCCACCTCGGCCTGCTCCGGGAAGAGATCGCCCGGTAGCTTCACGGTGATACCGGGAACGCCGCCATCGCCCACGAGCGTGTTGGCGCCCCCTCCGAGCACGGTGAGGGGCACGCCCTCCTCGCGCGCCAGGCGCAGCAGGGCCACGAGGGCGTCGGGCGAACGCGGACGGACGAGCGCCTCGGCCGGGCCCCCCACGCGCACGCTCGTGAGGGGCGCGAGCGGAGCGTCCGCGCTCACGTCACAGCCGGACAGGCGCCCCACCCGCTCGGGCAGGGACGAGGAGGAAACGGCCACCATGTGCCCTAGTCGCCCTTCCCCAGCCCGTGCCGCTTGAGCAGTTCGACGAGTTCCGGACCCACCTGGGTGATGTCGCCCGCGCCGAGCGTGAGCACGAGGTCTCCCTCGCGAAGCCGGGGCAACAGGGCGCGCGCCAGGTCCGTGCGCTTCTCCACGAAGGTGACGTCGCGGTGGCCGTGCTCGCGGATGGCCTCGGCCAGGGCGTCGGCGGTGGCGCCGGGGATGGGCTCCTCGCCCGCGGCATAGACGTTGGAGACGAAGAGCACGTCCGCGTCGTTGAAGGAGGTGGCGAACTCCTTGAAGAGCTCGTGGGTGCGCGTGTAGCGGTGGGGCTGGAAGGCCACCACGAGCCTGCGGCCGAAGGCGCGCCGGGCGCCCGCGAGCGTGGCCTGGACCTCGGTGGGGTGGTGCCCGTAGTCGTCCACCACGGTGATCCCCGCCACCTCGCCGCGCACGGTGAAGCGCCGCTGCACGCCGCCGAACTCGGCCAGCGCGGCGCGCACCACGTCCAGGGGCACGTCCATCTCCTCGGCCGCGGCGATGACGGCCAGGGCGTTGAGCGCGTTGTGCGCGCCCACCATGCGCACGCGGAACTCCCCGAGCGGCTCCTCCCGCCGGAAGGCCTCGAAGCGGGTGCTGAAGCCCTCGAGCCGCACGCCCTCCAGCCGGTAGTCCGCCATGTGCGAGCTGCCGTAGGTGACGAAGCGCTTCTCCAGGTGCGGCAGGAGCGACTGGACGTTGGGGTTGTCCAGGCACAGGACGTTGAGACCGTAGAAGGGCACGCGGTTGCAGAAGGACGTGAAGGCCTCCTTCAGGTTCTCCAGCGTGCCGTAGTGGTCCATGTGCTCCGGGTCGATGTTGGTGACGATGGAGATGGACGGGTGCAGGTGCAGGAAGCTGCCGTCGCTCTCGTCGGCCTCCACCACCATGAGCTCGCTCTTGCCGAGCTTGGCGTTGGAGTCGAGCACGTTCACCTTGCCACCCACCACGGCCGTGGGATCGAGGCCCGCGGCGGACAGCACGGTGGCCACCATGGAGGTGGTGGTCGTCTTGCCGTGGCTGCCCGCGACGGCGACGGCGTACTTGAGCCGCATGAGCTCCGCGAGCATCTCCGCGCGGGGGATGACGGGAATCTTGCGCTGGCGCGCGGTGAGGACCTCGGGGTTGTCCTTGCGCACGGCCGAGGAGATGACGACCACGTCCGCGTGCACGAGGTTGTCCGCGCGGTGCCCCTCGAAGAGCGTGGCGCCCAGGCGCTCGAGGCGCCGGGTGATGTCACTGGCCTTGAGGTCCGAGCCGGACACGCGGTAGCCGAGGTTGAGCAACACCTCGGCGATGCCGCTCATGCCGATGCCGCCAATGCCCACGAAGTGCACGTGCGCGGCATGACGCGTCTTGAAGAGGCTCGTGGTCCTGGCGGGGCGCTGAGTCGTCACGAAGGTATTTTCTCCTCAAGCCTGCTTTTCGTTGCCATCCGTCGGCTTGCCGTTGCCCTCGGTTTTCTTCGGGGCCGGCTTCTTCGGGCGGGGATCCTCTCCCCGCTCCACGGCGCGTCCATCCGGGCCGTACTTCTTCACCATCAGGTCCACGAGCACGTCCGCCAGCTCCTTGGCGGCCTCGGGACGGCCGAGCAGGCCCGCCTTCTTCTCCATCTGGCGCAGCCGCTCCGGCTCGTCCTTGAGACGGCGGATCTCCGCGGCCAGCTTCTGTCCCGTCAGCTCCGACTCGCGGAACATGAGGGCGGCGCCCGCGGACACCATCTCCTGGGCGTTGACCGCCTGGTGGTCATCCGTGGCGAAGGGAAAGGGGATGAGGATGCTGGCCTTCTTGGCCACCATCAGCTCGGAGAGCGTGGTGGCGCCCGCGCGGCACACGACGAGCGAGGCCTCGGCGTAGGCGCTGGACATGTCGTCGATGAACTCCACCACCTGGGCCTCGAAGCCCCGGGAGGCGTAACCCTGGCGCACCGTCTCCAGGTCCTTCTTGCCCGTCTGGTGGACGATGCGCAGCTGGCCCTTGAGGTCTCCCAGGTGCTCCAACGCGTCGAGCATCCGCTGGTTGATGCCGCGGGCGCCCAGGCTGCCGCCGAAGACGAGCAGGGAGAAGGTGTCGTGGGCCACGTGCGCGAGCAGGAAGTTGTCCATCAGCTTGCGGCGGATGGGGTTGCCCACGAGCTGCACCTTGCGCGAGGGAAAGAAGGCGCCCGCCCCCGCGAAGGCGGTGAAGACGACGCGCGCGAACCGGCCGAGCACCTTGTTGGTGAGCCCCGGCAGCGCGTTCTGCTCCTGCACCGCCGTGGGGATGCCCAGGAGCGCCGCGGCGAGCACCACCGGTCCGCTCGAGTAGCCCCCCACCCCCACCACCACGTCCGGCATGTGCTTGCGGAGGATCTTGAAGGACTCGATGAAGGCCAGGGGCAGCACGAGCAGCCCCTTGAGCAGCCCCAGCAGGCCCTTGCCCTTGAGCCCCTGGGCGCGGATGGTCTCCAGGGGGTAGCCCTCGCGGGGAACCACCCGGGCCTCCAGGCCGCGCTCGGTGCCCACGAACACCACCTGGTTGGCGTGGTGCCGCGTCACCACCTCTTCCGCCAGGGCAATGCCCGGGTAGAGATGGCCTCCCGTACCGCCTCCCGCGATGAGCACCTTCACGCCGCCACCTCCCTCAAATCACCGCCGGAGCGCTGGGGACGGTTACCGCCGCCCGGCTGCGCACTGGCACTGAGCGAGAGCAATACACCGGCCGCCCCCATCAACACCACCAGGGAAGAGCCTCCATACGACACGAAAGGGAGCGTCAGGCCCTTGGTCGGCAGCAAGCCCATCGCCACGCACATGTTCACCGTGGCCTGAAAGGCGATGATGGAGGTGATGCCCAGGCCCAGGTAGGTGCCGAACACCTCCGGGGCCGCGAGGCTCGCCCGGACGCCGCGCCAGATGATGAGGGCGTAGAGCACCACCAGCACCCCCACCCCCAAGAGGCCCAGCTCCTCGCCGATGATGGCGAAGATGAAGTCCGTGTGCGCCTCGGGCAGGAAGAAGAGCTTCTGCCGGCCGTCTCCCAGTCCCAGGCCCGTGAGGCCGCCGGAGCCAATGGACATGAGGGACTCGGCCACCTGGTAGCCGATGTCGTGCCGGTGGGCCCACGGATCCAGGAAGGCCAGCACGCGCTTCATCCGGTAGGGGCTCGTCGCGATGGCCGCGTAGGCCAGGGGCAGCGCCAGCAGCACCGAGCCCACCAGGTAGCTCACCTTGGTGCCCGCGGCGAACAGCAGGGCGAACAAGAGGAACACCAACAACACCGAGCTGCCAAAGTCCGGCTGGAGCATACAAAGTCCCACCAGGAGGCCGCACAGCAGCAGGTGCGGGAGGAATCCCACGGAGAACGTCGCCACCTTCTCGCGCTTCTTGGCCAGCGAGTAGGACAGGTAGACGACCCAGGCGAACTTGGCCACCTCGGCGGGCTGCAGGCCGAAGCCCGGCAGGCGGATCCACCGGCGCGCGCCGCCCACCGTGGTGCCGATGCCCGGAATGAGCACCAGCACGAGCAGCACCAGCGTCACGAGCAGCAGCGGGTAGGCGAGCCGCGCCAGGCGCCTCCAGCCCACCTTCATGCCCACCGCCATCGCCACCACGCCCATGGCCACCGCCAGCAACTGACGGTTGAGGAAGTAGAAGCTGTCGCCCAGCTTGTCCTGGGCCATGACGGCGCTCGCCGAGTACACCATCACCAGACCGAGCGAGACGAGCGACAGCACGGCACACAACAACAACGCGTCGAACCGCACGGGGGCGGTGGACGCGGAGGCGATGGCCTTCATGGGATCAGAGTTCCCCTACCAGGCGCTTGAAGGTGTCGCCCCGGTGCTCGAAGTTCTGGAACTGATCATAGGACGCGCAGGCGGGTGACAAAAGAATGGTGTCCCCCGCCGTCGCCAGCGCCCGGGCCTGGCGGACGGCGTCGGCGAGCGTGCCACACGGGTACACGCGAGCCACCCCCTCGTAGGCCTGGGCGAGCAACGGGGCGTCCTGGCCGATGGTGAGCACCGCCTTCACCTTGCTGCGGCCCTCCTCCACCATGGGAGCGTAGGGAGCCCCCTTGCCCTTGCCTCCCGCGATGAGGAGCACGTCCCGGGAGAAGGCGCGCAGGGCCACCAGCACCGAGTCCACGTTGGTGGCCTTGGAGTCATTCACCCACTCCACACCCTCCAGCACGCGCACGCTCTCCAGACGGTGGGGAAGTCCCGGATAGCTGTCGAGGCCCGCCTGCACCGCCGCGTGCGAGACGCCCCCCAACCGGGCCAGCAGCGCCGCCGCCATGGCGTTCTGCGTGTTGTGGCCTCCGCGCAGCGCGCGGTTGGTGAGGGTGAAGGTCTCCCCCGGGTCGCCCACGCCCTCGAAGCCGAAGCCTCCGGGCCGCGCCACCGCCAGGCCGACGAGCCGAGGCGCCTCGGCCACCGGTTGTCCGGTGAGACTGAAACCGTAGACGGGCCCGGGAGCGGACTCGGCCAGCCGCATCACGTCCGCGTCGTCCGCGTTCACCACGGCGAAATCCGCTCCGGTCTGCTGGCGCCAGATGCGGGCCTTCGCCGCGCCGTAAGCCGCGTGATCCGGGTACCGGTCGATGTGGTCCGGCGTGAGGTTGAGGATGGCGGCCCCCCGGGGCCGCAGCGAGTCGATGCCCTCGAGCTGGAAGCTGGAGAGCTCCACCACCAGCGCGTCCCAGGCCTCGGGGGTCAAGGCCGCCTCGGCGAAGGGGCGCCCGAGGTTGCCGCCGACGAACGTGCGGCCGCCGCCCTGGGCGAACAGCTCACCGGTGAGCGCCGTGGTGGTGCTCTTGCCGTTGGTGCCGGTGATGCCGAAGAGCGGCACGTGCGAGAGGAAGCGCCCGGCCAGCTCCACCTCGCCCCACACGGGCACGCCCGCGGCGCGCGCCGCCTGGAGCTCCGGCAGCGCCAGGGGCACGCCCGGGCTCACCACCACGAGCCGGTGCGATTCGAGCAGACCCGGCGGCGGAGGGGCGGTGACGAGCGTGACGCCCTGGGCCTTGAGTTCGCGCGCCGTCGCGCCCAGGGCCTCCTCGGTCCGAGCATCGAGCGCCGTCACGCGCGCGCCCTTCTGGACCAGCAGACGGATGGCGGCCAGACCACTCTTGGCCAACCCGTACACGGCCACCTTCGAGTCCCGCAGCAGGTCGGGCGTCATGCGCGCCATGCTCCTTCGCGACTAGCGCAATTTGAGTGACAGCAAGGCCACGCCGCCACAGAGGATGGCGACGATCCAGAAGCGCACGATGATCTTCGGCTCGGCGATGCCCTTGAGCTCGAAGTGGTGGTGCACCGGCGCCATCTTGAAGACGCGCTTGCCGGTGAGCTTGAAGGAGGTGACCTGGATCATCACGCTGAGGATCTCCGCGAAGAAGACCCCGTGGATGATGGCGGACACCACCTCGTTCTTGGACAGCACCGCGAGGCCCCCGAGCGCCCCGCCCAGCGCGAGCGAGCCGATGTCGCCCATGAAGACGGAGGCCGGGTAGGCGTTGAACCAGAGGAAGGAGATGCCCGCGCCCACGATGCTGGCGCAGAAGATGGACAGTTCCGCGCCACCGGGCACCTGGGGCACGCCCAGGTAGCGCCACAGGGGAATGCCCACCAGGCGCGCCGCGCCGTCCACGGTCTCCACGTCGGACAGGCGGATGGAGGAGCCCGCCACGTAGCAGAGCACCGCGAAGGTACTGGCCGCGATGATGGTGGGCATGATGGCCAGGCCGTCCAGGCCGTCGGTGATGTTGACGGCGTTGGAGGTGCCCACCACGACGACCCAGGCGAACAGCACGTAGAACCAGCCGAAGTCCGGGTTGAAGCGGTGCGTGGGCACGAAGGGCAGCGTGAGGCGCGTGTCGATGAGCAGCCGGGGCCCCGTGAAGGCGCCGTCCGGCCCCGTCCACGTGCACATGAAGCCAAAGACGGCCACGAGGAAGAAGACGGTCTGCAGCACCATCTTGTAGCGGCCCGCGAGCCCCTTGGAGTTGCGCTTGGACAGCTTGAGCCAGTCATCCAGGAAACCGATGAAGCCGTAGCCCAGGGTGAGCAGCAGCGCCGCCCACACCGCGCGGCTGCGCAGATCCGCGAAGATGAACGTGCCCACCGCGATGCACAGGAGGATGAGCGCCCCGCCCATGGTGGGCGTGCCCTTTTTCTTCTTGTGGGTGTCCGGCGTGTCCTCGCGCACGTTGCTCTGCCCGTGCTGCTTGAGCCGCAACGCCGCGATGAGCCGGGGACCCACGAGCATGCCCAGCAGGAGCGAGGCCACGCCCGCCGCGATGATGCGGAAGGTGGGGTAGCGCAGGAAGTTGAGCAGCCGCCCCGCGTCCGTGTCCTTGAGCCACTCGTAGAGGAGGATGAGCACCTAGTGGCCCCCCGCCGTCGGAGTCACTCCGGTGAGACCCGCCACCACGCGCTCCAGCCGCATCCCGCGGCTCGCCTTGACCAGCACCACATCCCCCGCCTTGAGCTTCGATTGGAGCCACGCCAACAGGGGCTCCACCTCGGTGAAATGCGCGGCCCGGTCGCCCAGGCCGGCCGCGTCCAGGCCCTGGCGTGAACGCGGTCCGAAAAATGCCACCAACTCCGCCCGGCTCGCCGCGAGCCCGCCCAGCCGCGCGTGCTCCTCCAGCTCGCCGGGCCCCAGCTCCAGCATGTCGCCGAGCACCGCCACGGCCCGTCCTCCCGGGCCCACCAGCGAGCGCAGCGTGTCCAGCGCGGCCCCCATCGAGGCCGGGTTGGCGTTGTAGCAATCGTCCACCACGGTGACGCCGTGCGGCGCATCCACCACGTTGAGCCGGCGCGCGTACGGCCGGGCCGACTCCAGGCCCTTCACGCACTCGTCCGGCGAGTAGCCCAGCGCCACCGCCAACGCGAAGGCGCCCGTGGCGTTGAGCGCGTTGTGCTCCCCCACGAACCCCAGCCGCACTGGCCAGTCCTGGCCCTGGTAGCGCACGGTCATGTCCAGGCCCTGACGGCCTCGCGGCGTCACCTGGGCCAGGCGCACCTGGGCATCCGGATGCCGGCCAAAGGTCAGCTGTTTCGCCCGGCCGCGCGCCGCCTGGGCGGGAATGAGCGCGTCATCCAGGTTCACCACCGCCACGGACTCGGGCGGCAGCTCCCGGAACATCTCGCCCTCGGCCTCGGCCACGCCCTCGAGGCTGCCCAGGCCCTCCAGATGCTCGGGCTGCACCACGGTGATGACGGCCGCGTCCGGACGGGCCACGCGCGTGAGCCGCGTCATCTCCCCGGGCTGGTTCATGCCCAGCTCCACCACGGCCGCCACGTGCGAGGGCTCGAGGCGGAAGAGCGTGAGGGGCACGCCGATCTCGTTGTTGAAGTTGCCTTCCGTCTTCAGCGCGGGGCCGCGCGTGGAGAGGATGGCGCCCACCATTTCCTTGGTGGTCGTCTTGCCGTTGGAGCCGCCCACCGCGCCCACCGGAATCCGGAAGCGCTCGCGGTGGGCACGCCCCAGGGCGCCGAGCGCCTGGAGCGTGTCCTCCACCTCGTAGAGGGCGAAGCCCTCGGGAAGTGGAGGCAGCGCCCGGCCGCGTTTCACCACCGCGCCGGTCGCGCCTCCCTGGGCCGCTTGAGCGAGGAAGTCGTGCGCATCGAAGCGCTCGCCCTGCAGCGCCACGAAGAGACACCCGGGCGTGAGGGCCCGAGTGTCCGTGCAGACGGCCTGGAACCGCGCCGCCACACCGCCGCGCCGGGTCGCCCCGGCCGCCTGCACCACCTGCTCATCCGAGAATCGCACGGACATGGAAGGGAGACTCCCGCGGCACGGCCTCGACTACGTGCGGATGGCGAGCGCCCGCGCGGCCACCTTGCGGTCGTCGAAGTCGCGCTTCTCCGTCCCGATGGTCTGGGACGTCTCGTGCCCCTTGCCCGCGATGAGGACCACGTCGTCCTCCTTGCCGAGCGAGATGGCCGTCTCGATGGCGGTCTTGCGATCCACCTCCACGAGGTAGCCCTTCTCCCCGCTCTTGGCCTTGCCCGAGGAGATGCGGCGCAGGCCGCCCTTCTCCAGGCCCGGCGTCACCTGCGAGATGATGTCGTCGGCGTTCTCGTTGCGCGGGTTGTCGCTCGTGATGACGGACAGGTCCGCGCCCTCGGCCGCTGCGGCGCCCATGAGCGGACGCTTGCCCGCGTCGCGCTCGCCGCCGCAGCCGAACACCACGATGACGCGGCCCTTGGCCATGGCGCGAGCCGCCTCCAGCGCGCGCTTGAGGGCGTCATCCGTGTGCGCGTAGTCCACCAGCACCGTGGGCGCGCCCGCCTGGGGACCGTGGTTCTCCACGCGCTCCATGCGGCCGGCCACGCCATCCATGCGCTCGATGCCCAGCTGCACGTCCTTGCGCCGCGCGAAGCCCGCGCCCAGCGCCAGACCCGCGGCGGCCAGGATGTTCTCCAGGTTGTGCGCGCCGAGCAGCCGGCTCTTCAAGGGGATGTCACCCGCGGGCGTCTTGAGCGTGCCCTGGATGCCCTTGAGCGTGAAGGACACGTCCGCGGCGGAGATCTCCCCGTTGCCCTGGCGGCTGAACTTCCACGCCATGCGCTTCTGCTGGCCGCCGCGCAGCTCGTTGTAGATGCGCGTGGCGTAGGTGTCGTCTCCGTTGACCACCGCCACGCCCCCCTGGGACAGGTTCTCCAGGAAGAGCTTGCGCTTGGCCTGGAAGTACTCCTCCAGATCCTTGTGGTAGTCCAGGTGGTCGCGCGTCAGGTTGGTGAAGGCGGCCGCCTTGAAGGTGATGCCGTGCACCCGCTCCTGCAGCAGCGCGTGGCTCGACACCTCCATCACCACCGTCTCCACGCCCGCGTCCACCATCTGGCGGAGGATCCGGTGCAGCTCCAGCGGCTCCGGCGTGGTGTGGGTGGTGGGATGGATCTCCCCACCGAGCTTGTAGCCCAGCGTGCCAATCACCCCCGTCGACGAGTAGGCCGCGGCGGCCATGGCCTCGAGCAGGAAGCTCGTGGTCGTCTTGCCGTTGGTTCCCGTGACGGCCAGCAGGGTGAGCTGGTCGGCGGGACGGCCATGGAAGTTGGCGGCGATGAGCGCCAGGGCCTTCCGGGCGTTGGACACCTTGAAGTAGGGCACCTGCGAGGACAGGGGTTTCTCCGACACCACCGCCACGGCCCCGCGGGAGACAGCCTCTCCCACGAACTGGGCGCCGTCCTCCTTCGCACCCGGAACGGCGACGAACAGGTCGCCCGGCTTCACCTTGCGCGAGTCCTGCGACACCCCCGTCACATCGACCGGGGTCCGGCCGCCCGAGGTCTGCTCGGCACCACACCCTGCGAGGACATCCGTCAGCTTCATCTTTTCCCCTTCACAAATACTGCAAGCGCGACGGCTGGGCTTCGGGTACGCGGCCTCATTGCCGCGTCGCCAGCTCCAGCGTCACCCGCGCACCCTTCTCCACCAGCGAACCCGCGGCGGGAGTCTGCGCTACCACGCGTCCACTACCTGACAATTGTGGCTCCAGGGCCGCGGAGAGCAGCTTCGTCACCGCCTCGCGTCCTGCCTGACCCATGACATCCGGAACGCGGACGGAGCCCGGCTCCACGTTCTCGGCGACAACCTCTTCCACCACGGCCCGGGCCGGCACCGCCTTCGCGGGAGGCAGCTGAGCGGCCACCGCCGGCAGGGCGGTGGACGGCAGCGGTACCTCTCGCGAGGGAGGGACGGCCAGATGCGCCATGGCGGCGGTAGCTATTTCCTTGAATGCGGGAGCGGCCACGTTTCCCCCGTACACGTCTGTTTTGGGCTCGTCCACAATCACGAGAATGACCGCGCGCGGATTTTCGGCAGGCAACAGGCCGACGAAGGAAGCGATCCGCTTGTCCGAGTACCCTCCAGCCACGGGATCCACCTTCTGGGCGGTGCCCGTCTTGCCCGCCACCCGGTAATCTTCCATGGCCGCCTTCGTGGCGGTGCCCCCCTTGGCCACCACGCTCTCGAGCATGGAGACCACCAGCCGGGAGTTCTGGGGAGAAATGACGCGCCGCACCTCGGTGGGACGGTTTTCCAGTAGCACCACCCCGTCCGGGTCCACCACCTTGGAGACCAGGTAGGGCCTCATGAGCACCCCCCCGTTGGCCAGCGCGCTCCAGGCGGCGGCCATCTGCACGGCGGTGGCCGTCATGCCCTGGCCGAAGGATTGCGTGACGAGCGACACCTCCGCCTTGGGAAAGGGGATGGAGCCCCGCGCCTCACCGGGCAGGGCCAGGCCCGTGCGCTCGCCGAAGCCGAAGTCCCGGTAGGCCTGCACGAAGCGCTCGCGCCCGAGCAGCTGGCCGATCTTCGCCGAGCAGATGTTGGAGGACACCTGCAGCACCCGCTGGGGGGTGAGCCAGCCATGCTCGTGGGTGTCGTGGATGGTGTGCTTGCCCACCCGCCAGGAGCCGTTCTCACAGAAGAAGGTGTCGTCTGGCTTGATGACCTTCTGGTCCAGGGCGCTCGCCACGACGAAGGCCTTCATCGTCGAGCCGGGCTCGATGGCGTCGAGCGCGGCGCGGTTGCGCATGCTGGCGCGCGCTTCCTTCTCCGGGGCATTGGGGTTGAATCGGGGCTCGTTGGCGATGGCGAGCAGTTCCCCCGTCGTCGGGTCCATCACGATGGCCATGCCCGCCGTGGCCTGGGCATCCACCACCGCGCGGGTGAGCGCCTTCTCGGCCACGTATTGCAAGTGCCGGTCCAGGGTGAGGGTGACGGAGGCGCCCTGGCGCTCCAGGCTGTCCGGCGCGCCCGTGACGAGCAACTTGCGGCCCTTGGCGTCCCGGAAGCCCGACAGGCGGGAGTTCTGCCCGGACAGCTCGTCCTCGAAGGCCATCTCCAGGCCTTCCAGGCCATGGCCATCCAGTCCCACCATGCCCACCACGTGCGCGCCCAGCTCCCGCTGCGGGTAGAAGCGCTTGGGCTCCTTGGCGAAGCCAAACCCCGGCAGCCCCAGGGACTTCACCGCCTCCACCTCGCGCGGCGTCACCTGGCGCTTGACCCAGGCGAAGCGCCGGCCCCGCGTGAGCCGGCCGAGCACGTCATTCGCATCCAGCTTCAACGCCCGGGCCAGGGCGCGAGAAGCCTGCTTCACGTCCGGCAGCATCGAGGGGTCCACCCAGATGGAATCCACCTCCACGCTCTGGGCGAGGGGCGTGCCACGTCGATCGAAGATGTCGCCGCGCCGGGCGGGGATCTCGATCTGGCGCACGTACTGATCCTGGGCCATCCCCCGCAGCTTGTCGCGCTCGACGACTTGCAGGTGCACGGCGCGGCCGAAGGCGGCCACGAGCAGGCACACGAAGAAGGCGGCGAGCAGCTTCACGCGCAGCCGCATCCACTTCGTGTTGGGCTCTGGCACCCGCGCCGATTTGAAGTCCTTCACGACCCGCCCCCTCAGAGAGATCCGCCGCGCTCGGCCACGCGCACGCCCCGGGCGCCCCGCGCCTCCACCCGGACGGGACGCTTGCCCCCCTCGGGCAGGGCGATGACGGCTGGGCCCGTGGGCATGGACATGCCCAGCTTCTCGCGCGCGAGCTTCTCCAGCCGCGACGGGTTCTTGAGCGTGGCCAGCTCCAGCTTGAGCCGATCATTCTCCCGCGTGAGATCCCGCCCCTCCGCCTCGGCCCTGGACAACCGGTAGCCCATGTCCACCACCAGCACGCGGCTCGTCACGTGGAGGATGCCCACGCCGGCGAACAGGGCGAAGAGCAGCACCGCGGGCAGCAGGTGCAGGAACACCCGGCCCACCGACGCCCCATTGGAACCGACACCACGCGACACGGACTTGCTGCGGCTCATCGAATCTTCTCCACCACGCGCAGGTGCGCGCTGCGGGCACGGGGGTTGGCGGCGATTTCCTCGTCCGAGGGCGCGAGCGCCTTGCGCGTCACCAGGGAGAAATCCCCCTGGCCGCCACACACGCACACCGGGAGGCCCGGCGGGCATTTACAGCCGCCCACCAGTTCCCGAAAGGTCTCCTTCACCTTGCGGTCCTCGAGAGAATGGAACGAGATGACGGCGGCGCGGCCCCCCACCTTCAAGAGGCGCGGCAGCGCGGCCAGCAGGGAGTCCAGGGACTCCAATTCCTGATTCACCGCCATGCGCAGCGCCTGGAAGGTGCGCGTGGCCACGTGGATCTTCTGGGGCCAGGCCTTGCGCGGCACGGCGCGCTTGACGACCTCGGCGGCCTCCAGCGTGCGCGTGGGCAACGCGCGCTTGAGCTCACGGGCGATGGGCTTGGCGAAGGACTCCTCGCCGTACTCGCGCAGCACGCGCACGAGCTCCGCCTCGTCCTCCTCGGCGATGAACTCCGCGGCGGTGCGGCCCGTGTCGCCCATGCGCATGTCCAGCGGCCCCTCCTTCTGGAAGGAAAAACCCCGCTCCGCCACGTCGAGCTGGGGCGAGGACACCCCCAGGTCCACCAGGACGCCATCCACCGGAAGCAGATCCGCGGCCACGCGGAGCAGCTCACCGAAGTTGCCCTGCCGGGCCTGGAAGCCCGGAGAGCCCGAGAGCCGGGCACGCGCGGCCTCGAGCGCCACCGGATCCCGGTCCACGCCGAGCACGCTCGCGCCCCGGGCGAGCAGTGCCGCGGAATGCCCTCCACCGCCGAGCGTGCCGTCGATGATCACCTTGCCCGCTCCCGGTTGGAGGACATCCACCGTCTCGTGCAGGAGAACGGTCTGGTGGCCGAAGTCAGCCAAGGCGTTAGACGAACGGAGCACGCGCGAGCGCGAAGGCGGCCCGGGCGTCGTTCATGTGCGGATAGAGCTCGAAGCTGTCATGCGCCCCGGCGGCCCGGAAGATGGCGGCCAGGTAGGGCGACAGGCCCGACAGCTTGATGTCGCCGCCGGCCTTGCGGAAGGCATCGGCGCGCGCCAGCAGGGGCTTCACGCCGCGGTAGTCCAGGTGGCTCACCTCGCTGAAGTCGAGCACGGCGTTGCGCAGGCCCCGCTGCATGCGCAGCGCGAGGTCCTCGCACACCTGGACGAGGTCCTTCTCCAGCAGCTCCCCCTCGAGCATGAGCGTTTCCACCCGGCCACTGGAGACCGCGCGGATGCCCTGCGCTTCGGCTACCTGGTTCATGTCGCCACCTTCCCGGCTTTCCCACATCACGTCGAACTTTCGGCCCGCTACTGGCGCAGCTCGGTGAGCACGCGCATCACGTCCGCGCTGGAGGCTTCCTTGCGGGCCTCCTCCTGGGCACGCGCCCAGCCCTCACGGCTCCACAACTCGATCACCTTCACCATCCCCGCCCACACCACGTCCTTGTCCAACCCCGCGTGCGCCCGAAGCGACGGGGGGATCACCAACCGCCCCAGCTTGTCGAGCGGGCACTCCTGGGCGCTCGCCACGTAGAGCCGCATGAGCGTCTTCACGCCCGGCTCCAGGGGGTTGCGCTTGGAGAGTGCCACCTCGAGCTGCTCCCACTCGCGCACCGGATAGGCGTGCAGACAGGGGTCGAGCGCCGTCGTGATGATGAGCCGCTCGTCGTAGCCGCCCACGAGCGTCTCCCGCAGCCGTGCCGGGAGGCTCGTGCGCCCCTTCGCGTCGATCTGGTGCTCGTAGACGCCTCGGAACACGCGGAAACATCCACCTTGTCAGCCCAGCCGATCCCCATCACGCCACTCCTTGCCACTCCGATCCACTTCGGGCCGCGGAAAATACGCGCGGCCCCCTAACCGGTCAAGAAATGCAACAGGGCCATACAGACTCGTGCCGCATTGACCCTGGAACGAGCGCTCTGGCATGACGCGCCCTCGCGAGCGGCCTCGGAAGCGGACCCCTCGCTCCTCACGACAAAAGGTGCACATATGACGCGCGCGATTCGTCTGATGGTGGTCTCCGTGATGTCCCTGGGTCTGGCTGCCTGTGGAGGCGCGAAGCTCGGCGGAGGGAAGGAGGGCGCGGCCCAGGCCGCGTTCCAGGCCTCGCAAGGCCCAGGCCGGGGTCACAGCAAGACCGGACAGGCCCTGGTGGAGCGGGCGATGGCCAGCGGCGCCACCTCGGACCTGAAGATCAGCGCGACCTGCGCCCACAGCGGCTCGGCGAGCCTGACGCTCCAGGCGAGCACCAACCCGGGCGAGGGGCTGTTCAGCTACGCGGTCTCCTACGATGCCTGCAACGAGGACGGGGTGAACGAGTACGACGGTACCCTCACCACCACCATGGGCATCACCCTCGACCCGAAGTACATGGGCTTCGGGTTCTTCGTCGCCCACAAGGGCAAGATCACCATCGACGGGGAGATCTCCGACTCGCTCGACATGGACGTGAAGATCATCATGGACGTGAGCGCCACGTCGGCGCGCTCGGGCAGCGTGAAGCTGGTGTTCGACGGCACCATCAAGACGGATGAGGGGACGTACACCTACGCGAACGAGACCATCGTGATCGTCGCGGGCGAGTTGCCCAAGGCCTGAGTGTCCGCTCGCCAAGCAAAACCAGGGGCCGGGCGGCCACGAAAGAGGACCCCCCCTGGTTTTGCCGTATGATTCGGGCATGAGCGAGAGCGGCACGAAGCAGACCCTCGGCGAGGTGCGCCTCAAGGTGGCCTACAAGAAGCCCGAGGACCTGCTGAGTGAATACACACGCAGCATCGGCCGGGGCGGGGTGACGCTGCACACCCAGAAGAGCCTTCCGGTGGGCACGCGCTTCGTCTTCGAGCTGCACAACCCCGGCCTGGCCAAACCCGTGGAGGTGCTGGGCGAGGTGGTCCGCTCGACGCCCCAGCCGGGGGACCGCTACCTGCTCACCGTGAAGTACGATCCCGGGCAGGACCGTGGCGGCCTGGACACGGTGCTGCAGCGCATCTTCGACTTGCAGGAATACGAGAAGATGCGCCGCCACGCGCGCATCCCCCTGAACCTGCCCGCCGCCGAGGAGGAGACGCCCTTCGCGCCGCTCTTCTTCGTGCGGGACCTGTCGCGCGGGGGCGTGGGCCTGGAGGTGGAAGCACCCGCCCTGCCCACCTCGGTGAAGGTCGGCATGCCCTTCCTGCTGGAGATGGAACTGTCCCTGGGCACGCTCATGTTGCACGGCGAGGTGGCCTGGACGTCCGCGGGAGGGGCCGAGGTACTGCCCACCTTCGGTGTCAACTTCGGCACCCTGCGCCCGGACACCGTGGAGCGGCTGGAGAAGCTGCTCACACTGGCCGCCATGCCCCCTCCGCCCTGGCGGGCGCGCATCTGCTTCGGCATCGACGCCGTGATGCGGATGCCCTGAACCTCCGCGTCAACCGTTCGCGGGACAACGCTCCCGCTGTCGCGGCCTGTAGCACCCCGCCCCCCACGAGAGGGACACGCGCTCGCCTGGATGCCTGCACAAGAGGGGAACAGAAATCCCCGCTGGTAAGTCGTGGCATCGGCGAAGGGTTATGTTACGACCTGCGCCGCTCTCTTACTCTCCGACGATGAGGGGGACATGCCAGAAGGCTCCGCGTCACTCCAGCTCGCGGTTGGCGACCGGGTGGTCTACCCCAACCAGGGTGTCTGCCGTGTCTCGGCCATCGATGTAAAAGAAGTGGCCGGGCAGAAGCTCACCTTCGTCACCATGCGCCGGGAAGAGGACGGAGCCGTGGTGATGGTTCCCCAGGCCAAGGTGCTGTCCATTGGCGTCCGCAAGGTGGCGGGCGGCGCGGACATCACCCAGGTCTTCGACTTCCTCCGCTCCGACAGCGACAAGGCGGACCTGGACTGGAAGCAGCGCGCCCGGACCAACCTGGACCGGATGACCCAAGGCGGCCTGTTGGGCCTGGCCGAGGTCGTCAAGGGCCTCCAGGTGCTCAGCGAGCTGCGGCCCCTGCCCACCAAGGAACGGGAGCTGTACGACAACGCCCGTCACCTGTTGGTGTCCGAGCTGGCGGCGGCGCTCAACATCTCCGAGGCCAACGCCGAGGACGCCATCGACGTCGTCCTCTTCCCGCCCGGCCGCGAGCGTCCCAAGCGCACCGCCGCCGAGTTCAAGACACGGGGAGAGGGCGACGATGAACTCGGGCTGGACGCCGACCTGCTCGGACTCGACGGCGACCTGGACCTGCCTCCGGACGAGGAGGAGCCCGCCGAGGAAGAGGAGGAGTCTTCCGAGGAGGAAGGGGGCGAGGAGGGCGAAGAGGAAGGCGAGCCCAAGGCGCGCAAGAAGGCCGCGGCGTCCGAGGAGGCCGAGGGCGAGGCGCCCAAGCGCAAGCGCGGTCGTCCGCCCAAGCCCAAGCCCGAGGGAGCCGAAGCCGCCGCTCCCGCCGAGCCCAAGAAGCGCGGCCGCCCGCCCAAGCCCAAGCCCGAGGGAGCCGAAGCCGCCGCTCCCGCCGAGCCCAAGAAGCGGGGCCGTCCGCCCAAGCCCAAGCCCGAGGGAGCCGAGGCCGCCGCTCCCAAGAAGCGGGGCCGCCCGCCCAAGGCGAAGCCCGCCGAGGTCGAGGAGGCCGAGCCGGAGACCGACCTGGATGAGGACATCGAGGCCGATGAGTGACGCCCCAGGGACCCTCCGTCCCTTCTCTCGAGGTGACACCCCGTGATTCGCGTCGTGACGCTGGACTCCTTCGACGAAAAGCAGATCTCGAAGCTCTGCCAGACGCTCTACACGGCGTTTGGCGTGGGCAGTGAGCACTCCGACCAGAAGGAGGTGCCCGCGGGCATGTCCGAGCCGCTGGACGCGGAGAAGCTGCTCGCGGACATCAAGGGCGTGCGCGCCTACGAGGATGACAAGGTCCTCTTCGTCACCTCGCGCAAGCTGAAGGAGCGGGAGTTGCCCGGTGGCAAGGCGCCCACCACGGGCTATGCCCTGTACAACCAGAACCGGGCCATCATCTCCACACACGGCCACAAGGACTTCGAGGCGTCCTTCAAGCCCATCGCCCGCAACGCGCTCCAGCAGATTGGCCACCTGTGGGGCCTGCACCACTGCCTGGATCCGCGCTGCGCGATGTACCCGCCCTGGACGCCGTCGTTCAACGCGGGGGAGCCGTCCTTCTGCAGCTTCTGCCGCGACAAGAGCGAGCAGAAACTCCGCCTTGCCAAATCCTAGGCCGCCGCCACGTGCCCTCCCCCTGGTGGAACTGGGGGGACTGGTGCTCGTCGCGCTCGTCTGCCTCGTCTTCCAGCTTCGGCTGCCGAGCCACTTCCCGTCCGAGTCCGACTACCGCACCGTGGCCGGCTGGCTGAGCGCCGAGGCTCGTCCGGGCGACGCGGTGCTGCTCTTCCCCTGGTGGACGGAGAAGGCCCGGCTCTATCTGCCTCCGGAGCTGCCGGTGTACGGCTACCTCGGCTCGGACGCGGACGCGCTGGGCGCGCACCCCCGGGTGTGGGTCCTCGGGCAGCCCGGCCTGCCGCGAGCGGATGAGTCGGGCTTCGAGGCCGCCTTCCTCCCTCGGCGCACCGCCGTGGGCGCACCCCGCCACGCGGGCCCCCTGGAGTTGACGCTGTACGAGAACGGCCGCTACCGGCCCCGGAGCTTCGTGGCCTCGGAGGCGTCCGCCCGGGCCCGGGTCTACCTGGAATCGCCGGATGGCACGCGGATCGACTGTCCCTTCGATGGACGTGTGCACCGCTGCCCGGGCCCTCCCCACCTGTACGTGGCCCCCGAGTGGCACGAGCTGTTCTACCAACCCCGCCACTGCCTGTGGATGCACCCCCCGGGCGGCCCGCAGCGGCTCGTCGCCGAGTTCGACGGGGTGCCCGGGGGCACGGAGCTGCGGCTCGAGGGGGGAATCATCTTCGAGCACGCCGCCGCCCGCGCGCCCCGCCTGAGCATCACGCACCTGGGCGTGGACGACGCGCGGAGCCAGGAGCCGCTGATGTCCATCTCCGTTCCACCGGGACTCGAGGGCGTGCAGAAGACCTCGCGCGCCCTGCCCCCTGGCGAGCCTCGCACGGTGAAGGTGTGGGTCCAGGCGGACAACCCGGAATCGCGCCAGGTGTGCCTGGACGTCCTCGCGCTGGGCTCCCACGGGGAGAGGCCATGACCCGAGGCCGCGCCGCGACACGCGAGGAGCGCTGGCTCGCCCTGGGCCTGTGGGCGCTGGCCTTCTGCGCGCTGTGGGCCACCGAGTCCGCCGTGGGCTTCACCCGCGACGAGAGCTTCTACTTCCACGCCGCCGAGGACTACGCGCGCTGGTTCCAACAGCTCGTGCGCGAGCCCGCGCGGGCGCTGACGGACGCGGCCATCGTGCGCGCCTGGGACTACAACCACGAGCACCCGGCGTTGATGAAGACGCTCTTCGGGCTGTCGCATCTGCTCTTCCACGACACGCTCGGGTGGATGCGCTCGGCCACGGCCTTCCGGCTGCCGGCCTTCGCCCTGGCGGCGCTCGTGCCCGCCCTCACCTTCCTGCTGGGCAGCGCGGTGTTCAGCCGCGCCGCGGGCCTCTTCGCCGCCCTCTCCTTCCTGCTCGTGCCCCGCCAGTACTTCAACGCGGAGCTGGCCTGCTTCGACATGCCCATCGCGGCCATGTGGCTGCTGGTGGTCTACGCCTTCTGGCGCGCGCTGGAGGACCGCGACTGGGGCGTGCTGTGCGGCGTCTTCTTCGGTCTGGCCCTGTGCACCAAGCACAACGCGCTCTTCCTCCCCTTCTGCCTCGCGCCCTTCGCCCTCTGGCGCGCGTGGACGAGCAGCGAGGCACAGCCCGCGGCGCGCACCGGGATGTGGCGGGTGCTCGGGCTGTTCGCCGCCGTGGCGGTGCTCTACGCGCTGCTCGTGGTGAGCCTCGGGCCCGAGGGCTTCCAGCGGAAGTTCTTCCTGCTCAGCCCGCACACACTGCTCTTCGTGGCCCTGGCCGTGGGCTCGCTGGGCATGCTGCACGTGCTCAACACGGAGCATCCCGCCACGGCGCTCGCCCTGTTGCCCCTCGCGACCATGGCGACATTCGGGCCCATCGTCTTCTACCTGCACTGGCCCTACCTCTGGCACGCCCCCGTGGATCGGACGGCCTGGTACCTCGTCTTCCACGCCACCCACAACCACTACGCCTGGTTCTACCTGGGCACGCTCATGCGCGAGCCGCCCTTCCCCTGGTCCTACGTCGTGGTGAAGACGGCGCTCACCGTGCCCACCAGCCTCTTCGTGCCCATGGCGACGGGCTGGAGCGTGCTCGCCGGACGCGGGCTCCTGAGCCTCTTCGCGCGCACGCGCGCCTGGGTCCGTCCTCCCACCGAAGCCGAGGTGCTGGTGGGCCTGCACGCCGTCGCCGCCCTGCTCATCATCAGCCCCCCGAGCGTGCCGCACTTCGGTGGCGTCAAGCACTGGCTGCCCTCGATGCCCTTCCTGGGCTTGCTCGCGGGCGTGGCGGTGACCCGGGGCTGCGAGGCCCTCACCGAGCGGCTGCGCGCGCGCTGGCCCCGCCTGCCGCTCGCGGCGGTGGCGGCGCCCGTGTTCGGGCTGGTGATGTTGCCCGCGCTCATCGCGCTCGTGCGCGTCTTCCCCTATGGGACGAGCTTCTACTCGGAGCTGGCGGGCGGCGTTCCGGGCGCGGCGTCCCTGGGGATGCAGCGCCAGTTCTGGTCGAGCAACGTGACGGCGGTGCTGCCGTGGATCAACGCGAACGCACCGCGAGGCGCCCGCGTCTTCCTGCACGAGGTGACGGGCTTCGCGTTCCAGGACTACCAGCGCGAGGGGATGCTGCGCGCGGACCTGCGCCCGGGGGGCCTCTTCGACTCGGACATCGCGGCCTACCAGTACCATCAGGAGTTCCGCGAGCACGAGTTCGCCCTCTGGGGGGCCTATGGCACCCGGACTCCCGTCACCGGGCTCTATCTGGACGAAACCCCCCAGGTCATCGTCTACCAGCGGCGCTGACGCCCTCCCTCGCGGCCCCGGGCCGGTATGACGCACGGAGTCTGTTCACGCTCGGACGAGGAGGCATTTCGCCCACGAAAGCGCTGGCGTTCCAGGGCGGGTTTTCCCTCAGAATCGGGAGAACCAGCTCCAGGAGGGCGCATGACGCGGTGGATGTGGGCCGTGATGATGGTGGCACTGGGTACGGCGGGCTGTCCTCAGGAGCAGAAGCCGGTGGGGGCCGCTCGCGCGGAGGTCAAGTCACTCGGGGGCTCCACGGTGGAGTTCATCCCCAAGGACACCCAGCACCCCTATTGCCTGCTCTACACGGTGTCCGAGAAGGGCATCATCCGGCAATTGACGATGACGCGGGAGAACCGCTCCATCCGCTGCGAGGCCGGCAAGCGCATCTACAACTCCAGCTTCCGGATTCCGCTCGAGGAGGGAAAGGTGCGCGCCTACATCTTCTTCTCGGACCAGCGCATCCAGGCGGGCTCGGTGGCGCAGCAGCTCTATGATCTGCGCGACAAGCCGCGCGTGTCGGCCATGGACTTCCGGCTGCCGGGCTCGGTGGCGGTGGAGATGCTGGAGTTCACCCCGCAGCCAGGAGGCGAGCCCGTCCCCGGAGCCGTGGTGGGCACGACGGACCTGAGCGACAACCTGGAGGGCGCGGAGCCCGAGGCGGAAGAGCCCGGACTGCAGCTCGCGCCGACGGACGCGGGAACGACTCCCCCGCGCTAGCGGTCGTCGTCAGGGCGAACCCGCCAACTGGTGCACCAGCTCGACGAGCGCGAACAGCTCGAAGGGCTTGCGCAACGAGGCCGTGAGGTCGGCGTGCTTCACATCCGCGCCGCTCATGGCCACCAGCGGCACATCCCGGAGCGAGGGTGTCGAGCGCAGCCGCTTGATGAACTCCTCCCCGCTCAACCGGGGCATGAAGAAGTCGAGCAGCACCAGGGAGGGCTTCCCGCCTCCAGACAACCAGTCGAGCGCGGCCACACCATCGGCCGCGCACACGACCTGGAAGCCCTCCTCGATGAGCAACTCCTCGATGACTGTCCGCAAGTCGATTTCATCCTCGACGAGCAACACGACTCGGGGTGGTCCCGTCATTTCTCCTCGAACATCGCATGGATGACGCGCCAGGCGAGCTGCACTTCCCTGCCCGACAATCGGGCGAGGAAATCACAGATTTCCGCGACCCGATCCGGCTTCTCCCTGCCAAAACCGTGGAAGAGAGTCTTCAAGGACAAGTCCAGACCGCCTGACAGCTTGTTGAGGGTTTCAAGAGAAGGAGAGAACCCGCCGCGTTCGATGCGCCGGATGGCATCGACGGACAGCTCACTGCGCTCGGCGAGTTGTTCCTGGGTCAGTTTTCGTGAATTCCGGAGGCGCTTCACATGGCTACCGAACCGCCCCGACAGGATGGCTTTCTCATTGTCCATAAGCGCGGCCGGTAATCTTGTGGCCACCGACCGCGCTGTGAAGTGAGTATGTTCGGGGTTGGAACGTGCATTGGCTCCCAGGGCGGGCCTAGTACGATTCTCGAATCATCGCGAGTAGGTCATCCTGGGTGCACGGGCGAGGATTACCCCGATGCGAAGCGTCCTGGAAGGCCTTATCCGCGATGCGTTCCAGGTCCTTCTCCTGTACGCCCACATCCCTCAGACGCGCCGGAATACCGATAGTGGCGTTGAGCTTGCGCACGCGCTCGACGGCGTTGGCGGCGAGCACTTCCTCGCGCGAGTGGGAGGTGTCACCCATGGCCACGGCCACGCGCGCCAGCCGCGCCGTGCACACCGGGCGGTTGAACTCCATGACCACGGGCAGGACGATGGCGTTGGCGAGGCCATGGTGCACACCGGACGTCGGCGTGAGCGCATGGGCCAGCGCGTGGCACGCCCCGAGCCCCTTCTGGAAGGCCATGGCGCCCTGCATGGCGGCCACCATCATGTCCGTGCGCGCCAGGAGGCTCTTCCCGTCGGCCACGGCGGTGGGCAGCGAGCGCGCCACGCGGGCGATGCCGTCGATGGACACCGCGTCCGCCAGGGGGTGGAAGCCGTTGGACAGGTAGGCCTCCAAGCAGTGCGTGAAGGCGTCCATGCCCGTGGCCGCGGTGGGCCCGGGCGGCAGGCCCAGCGTCAGCTCGGGGTCGCAGATGGCCGCCTTGGGCATGAGGAACGGGCTGAAGATGACCGTCTTGCGGCCCGTGTCCGACAGCGTCGCCACGCCCGAGCGGCTCACCTCCGAGCCCGTGCCCGCGGTGGTGGGAATGGCGATGAGCGGCGGCATGTTGTCGCGCACGAACTGGTCGCCTCCCGTCGCGTCGTCGTAGCGCGACAGGGGCGGCTCGTGCGTGGCGAGCACCTGCACGAGCTTGGCCGCGTCCAGCGGACTGCCCCCGCCAATGGCGATGATGCCGTCGCACCCGTTCTGGCGGTACGCCTCCAGCCCCGCGAAGGCATCGTGCTCGGTGGGATCCGGCTTGACCTGCTCGAAGGAGGCGTACGCCACGCCCGCGGCCTTGAGCACGTCGTACAGGCGCTGCACGAGCCCCGCCTTCACCACGCCTCCGTCCGTCATCACCAACGGACGCGTCATGTTCAGCCGTGCCACCTGGGCGGGCACGCGCTGGAGCGCCCCGGCCCCGAAGACGACCTTCGTGGGCCAGGACATCTCGGTGATGCGCGGTTCACTCGGCAAGTCGAAGGGTTTCATGGTGGTTCTCGTTCTCCTAGATGAGCTCCATATAGCGCTCGAGCTCCCAATTCGTCACGGCGCGCTCGTACTGACGCGCTTCCCACTCGCGCGTGCGCACGAAGTGGTCCACGAACTCCTCGCCCAGGATCTGCCGGGCACGCTCGGACCGCTTGAGCAGCGCCACCGCCTCCTTGAGCGTGCGCGGCAGCGGGGGCGCCTCGGAGGCGTAGCCATTGCCCGCGCACATCTCGGGCGGCTCCACCTCGTTCTCGATGCCCCACAGCCCAGCGGCCAGGCTCGCCGCCATGCCGAGATAGGCGTTCATGTCCGCGCCCGTCTGCCGGTACTCCAGGCGCATGGACTTGGGGCTGTCGCCAATCACGCGCACCGCGGTGGTGCGGTTCTCCCGGCCCCACGTCGCCGTGACGGGCGCCCACGTGTTCTCCACGCTGCGCTTGTAGCTGTTGATGGTGGGCCAGTAGAGCGCCGTCAGCTCCGGCATCAGCTCCATCTGCCCGCCGATGTAGTGGCGCATCGTCTGGCTCATGCCGTCCTGCGCGTCGGAGTCGTGGAAGACGTTCTCCTCCTCCTTCGTCGACCACAGCGACTGGTGGATGTGCCCCGAGCAGCCGGGCAGCTTCGGATCCACCTTCGCCATGAAGCAGGCGGTGAGCCCGTGGCGCGCGCAGATCTCCTTGACCGCCGTCTTGAAGAGCACCGCCTTGTCCGCGATCTTCTCCAGCGTGTCGTAGCGGATGGCCGCCTCGAAGACGCCCGGTCCGGTCTCCGTATGGAAGCCCTCCAGCTCCACGCCGAAGTCACGGCAGCCGTTGATGATGGCATGCACGAGCGGCGCGTTGAGCGACGTGCGCAGCCACGAGTAGCCGAACATGCCGGGCGTCAGGGGCGTGAGCTGGGTGTAGCCCTTGTCCTTGAGCGACTGCGGCGTCTCCTTGAAGATGAAGAACTCGTACTCGGCGCCGAACTTGGGCACGTACCCCATGTCACGCGCGCGCTGGCCAATCTTCTGCAGGAGCTGGCGAGGACTCGGCTCGAAGGGCGAACCGTCCGGGTGGACGAAGTCCAGCAGGAAGGCGGCCGTGTCCGGCTCCCAGGGGATGATGCGCGCGGAGCTCGTGTCCACGCGGCACATGCCGTCCGGGTAGCCCGTGTGCCAGCCCGTCACCTTCGTGTTGTCGAGCAGCTCGTCCGCGATGTCCCAGCCGAACACCACGTCACAGAAGCCCATGCCGCTCTTACAGGCGGAGAAGAACTTCTCGACCGAGACGTATTTGCCGCGCCACACGCCGTCCAGGTCCACCGCGCCCAGCTTCACCTGCCGGACGCCCTTCTGCTCGAACCACTTGAGCAGCACGTCCGTCCCCGAGGGAACGCGTCCCAGGGGTCTGCCCGTGTCACCGCGCTCCTTCTCCTTGTCCTTCGCGCGCGCCCGCCGGCTCGCGGGGGATGGCAACGTGATGACTTTCGCCTTGGAACGACTCGCCATTGGCCTCTTCCTTTTCCCGACGCCCATTCAGAAAGTGCCCCTTGTGTCGGCTTCACCAGTTGTCCGGGACGCGTCATTCCTCCCGGGGATCCACACCTCGCCCCTTGATGCGCAGCTTGAACGCGGACTGCCTTGGCGAGAGTGTACGAGCGTAGACCATCTCTGTTCGTCGGAATCCCAGATGGCGCGCCCGAAGTGGACGGACGTCAACACAAGCGGCAGACGAACGTAGGGGATGCCCGGAGCCGCGGCAACCCGACCTGGAGCGATACCAATGAAGAACGTTCTCCTGTTGAAAGCCGGCGATGCGGCCCGGCCCGTGCAACTGAGTGTGGGGGATTACGAGCACTGGTTCGTCGAGTCGCTCGCGCCCGGAGGGTGCCGCTTCGACATCCTCCATGCCCACCGCGACGCGCCCCTGCCCTCCAGCACCACCGGCTACGACGCGGTGATGATGACCGGCTCGCCCCTGTCCGTGACGCAGCTGGAGCCCTGGATGGAGCGCGCCGCGGACTTCATGTTGAACGCGGCGGCCCGGGGCACGCCGGTGCTCGGGGTGTGCTTTGGGCATCAACTGCTCGCCCATGCCCATGGGGCGCGGGTGGTGCGCAACACCGAGGGCCGGGAGATTGGCACCGTGGAGGTGCGCCTGACGCCGGAGGGGCGGGAGGATCCCCTCTTCGAGGGGCTGCCCGGCTCCTTCGCCGTCCAGGCCACCCACGAGGACATCGTCGAGCGGGCGCCGGAAGGGGCCACGGTGTTGGCGGGCAACGCGAACACCGCCGTGCAGGCGCTCGCCTTCGGGCCCCGCATCCGCGGCGTGCAGTTCCACCCCGAGGTGCACCCGGCCGCCATGCGGGCGCTCATCCTCGCGCGGGCGGAGAAGCTGGAGGCCGAGGCCGCCAGCCGGGGGTTCGCACCTGGCGAGCGCGTGCCCCGGCTCCTGGCGGGAATCCTGCCCACCACCGCCGGGCAGACGCTCCTGCGAAACTTCGTGGAGCGGTTCACCTGAGGGCGCGGCTGGGGTAGGACTCTCCCATGGCGTCGCGCTGGGACTACCTCTTCGAAACCAAGCCGGTTCCCATGATGGACCACCTCCTGGAGGAAGTGGCCAAGCTGCTGGCCAAGGATCTCCAGCAGTGGCCACCTCCGGTGCAGGAGATCGACCTGGACGTGGGCGGCCAGTTCGCCCCCCTGTTCACCGAGCCGACCCCCCGCCCCGCCGAGGCCGTCTATGACGAGGCGCTGCGGCTGACGCGCTGGGAGCTGGAGCGGGAATTGGAGGCGTACGACGACTACATGCGCAACAAGCGCTACCAGGCCCGGGGACTGGCGCCCACGGATCGGCTGCCCCTGTTGCTGCTCAACCGATGGCTCGTGGACCAGATGCTGGGACTGGGCGAGGCCACCGAGGGCCGGGTGAACCGCCGGCTGATGCTCAAGTGCCTGGAGCGGCTGGAAGCCCGCAGGCGGCTCATCCAGGGGCCCACCGCTTGAGACCCAACGCCCCCTCTGCCATAAGCCGCGCCATGCCGGAGCATCGCGAGTTGGACATCCAGGAACAGCGCCGCAAGAGCCTCTCCATCCTCACGGGATTGTGGGTGGCCATCGCCATCATCCTGTTCCTCTTCCACTCGGTGCTGCTGCCCTTCGCCAGCGCCGCGCTCATCGCCTACCTGGTGCACCCGCTGGTCACCCGCATGACGCGCGTGCGGGTGCGCGGCCACGCGATTCCCCGCTGGGTGGGCATCCTCATCATCTACACCCTCTTCTTCGTGGCGATTTACCTCTTCTTCATCGCCATGGTGCCCCAGCTCTACGGGGAGCTGGCGCGCGTGAGCCGGGACGGAGTGGCCTTCGTCAATTCGCTCACGCCCGAGCGCATCCACCTGCTCGCCGACCACGTCGAGGACTGGCTGCGCGACCGGGGCATCCCCGTGGCCATCGCCACGCCGGAGGAGATCCGCAGTGGCGTGCCCGCCCATGGGCTCCTGGTCGACCTGGAGAAGATCATCCAGGACGGCGCCGTGCAGGTACGGGAGCTCGTGCGCCAGCACCTGGGCGACATCGTCACCATCTCGCGCGGCATCATCACGTCGGTGCTCGCGGGCGTGTTCATGATGTTCTTCATGCTCATGGTGGCCGCGTTCCTGTCCATCGACGCGCACGCCATCGTGGCCTACGTCACCAGCCTGTTGCCGGCCGAGTACGGCACCGACTCCCAGCGGCTGCTCGAGCGGATCGACCGCTCGCTGTCCGGAGTCGTGCGCGGCCAGGTCACCATCTGCCTGGTGAACGGGGCGCTCACCTTCGTGGGGCTGCTGCTGTTCGGGGTGAAGTTCGCCTTCCTGCTGGCCACCGTGGCCACGGTGTTCAGCCTCATCCCCATCTTCGGCACCATCCTGAGCTCGGTGCCCATCGTGCTCATCGCGCTGGCGGATGGAGTCCAGAAGGGGTTCCTCATCCTGCTGTGGATCATCGGCATCCACGCGCTGGAGGCCTACTTCCTCAACCCGAAGATCATGGGCTCGGCGGCGCGCATCCACCCGGTCATCGTGGCCTTCAGCCTCATCGCCGGGGAGAAGATGTTCGGCCTGGTGGGCGCGCTCTTCGCGGTGCCCGTGGCGTCCATCGTGGTGGCCTGCTTCGACTACGCCCGTCTCAAGGCGCAGCCGGCACAGTCCGCGGCGCTCGAGCTGCCTGGCGCCTCGGAGTAACCGTCCGTCCCTCGGACGAGGGGTTCAACCCTGGCAGGCGGCCTCGCAGCGCGACTCGCGGCAGATGACGAGGCAGCGCCCGCAGTCGAGGCCGTTCTCGGGGCAGTCCCCGGCGCACCGCACATTGGAGCAGCTGGGCCCGTCCTCCACATGGGTGGGCCGGGTCCCCAGGCCACAGCAGGCGTTCCCCGTGCAGTCCGAGTCGGTGTAGCAGACGCGGTTGGACTCGGGCGTCGGGGTCTCGCCGAAGTCCAGGTCCACGGGCTCACATCCGGACAGCAGCGCGAGCACCGCCCCCAGGGCGAGGGCGGAGCGGGTAACGGAACGGATACGGCGCATGCGGCGAGCCTCCTGGTGAGGCTCGGAGTCTAGCGGTTCATCGAGCCGAGGAACTCGGCGTTCGCCGCGGTGGGGCGCATGTGCTTGAGCACGAACTCCATCGCGTCGATGGGCGTGAAGGGGTGGAGCACCTGGCGCAGGGCCGTGATGCGCACGAGGTCCGCCTGGGTCAGCAGCAGCTCTTCCTTGCGAGTGCCGGACTTGTTGATGTCCAGCGTGGGGAAGATGCGCTTTTCCATCAGCTTGCGGTCCAGGACGATTTCGGAGTTACCCGTGCCCTTGAACTCCTCGAAGATGACCTCGTCCATGCGGCTGCCGGTGTCGATGAGCGCCGTGCCGATGATGGTGAGGCTGCCACCCTCCTCGATGTTGCGCGCGGCGCCGAAGAAGCGCTTGGGCTTGTGCAGGGCGTTGGCGTCCACGCCACCCGAGAGGATCTTCCCCGAGGCGGGCACCACCGTGTTGTAGGCGCGCGCCAGGCGGGTGATGGAGTCGAGCAGGATGCACACGTCGTACTTCTGCTCGACCAGGCGCTTGGCCTTGTCGATGACCATCTCGGCCACCTGCACGTGGCGCGTGGCGGGCTCGTCGAAGGTGGAGCTGACCACCTCGCCGCGCACGTTGCGCGCCATGTCCGTCACTTCCTCGGGGCGCTCGTCCACGAGCAGCACGATGAGGTAGACGTCCGGGTGGTTCTTGGAGATGGCGTGCGCGATGTTCTGCAGCAGCACCGTCTTGCCCGCCTTGGGCGGCGCCACGATGAGGCAGCGCTGGCCGAGGCCAATGGGGCAGAACATGTCGATGATGCGCGTGGTCATCTCCGCCCCGTCGTGCTCGAGCTTGAGCTTGCGCGTGGGGTAGAGCGGCGTGAGGTTGTCGAAGAGGATGCGCTCGCGCGTCACCTCGGACAAGGGGTCGGCGAAGTTGACCTTGTCCACCTTCTGCAACGCGAAGAAGCGCTCGCCCTCGCGCGGCTGGCGGATGGGCCCCGTCACCGTGTCACCCGGCCGCAGGTTGAAGCGGCGCACCTGCGAGGGCGACACATAGAGGTCGTCCGGGCTCGCCTGGTAGTCGCTGTCCGCGCTGCGCAGGAAGCCGAAGCCGTCGCTGAGCAGTTCCAGCACGCCTTCCGCGTGCACCTCGAACTTTTTGTCCGCGATTCCCGACAGCAGCGAGAAGATGAGGTCCTGCTTCTTGAGCCCCTGGTAGCCCTCGATGCCGAAGTCGTGGGCCATCTTCGCCAGGTCGGTGATCTTCATGCGCTTGAGGTCATTGAGCTTGATGACCTGCATGGGCGCGCCATCGCGCGTCACCTCGGTGACCACGGGAGCTTCCGGGGCCTCGGGGGCCGGGGCCGGAGCCGAGGGCTCCTCTTCATGCGCCTCGGCGGCGCGGGCCTCCTGGTACTCGTCGTCCCGCACGGGGACCGGCTGGGAGGGGATGGGCGTGAGCACCGGACGAGGCGGGGCGGCGGGGGCCTCCTCGGCCACGGGCTCCTCCTCGCGGCGGGCCGCCGTCCGGCGGGTCCGCGCGGGCTTCTCGGGCTCCGCCGTCTTGGTCCGCGTCGAGCGGCGCTTGGGCTTCTCCTCCTCCAACTCAACCGGGGGGAGCAACACTTTTTCCTTGGGAGAACGGGCTTTGGCCATGGCGGGGGGTCACTGGCGGCGCGGGGGGCGCGCTTGGGTATGTCGTGTGAACGATGTCCGGGGGGAACGCGGAACGCGAAACGCCCTCAGGGCGGCACCGGGATCCCTTCTTGCCGGGACCACTCGGGTGGAGGAACCTTGTGCTGGGAAGTGGCGCCTGACGGGTAGGACAACAACCCCCATGCGCGCCGCAGGAGGTTATTGACCACCTCCCAAGCTGTCAAGGCATCCTCGCGCCCTACTCAGTCAAGGCAACACCGAGCCAGAATATTTCCGTCCAGCCGCCGAGCCCCCCCGACGTGACCGCCCCGAAAACCGACGACGCCACCCGCATCGCGCAGCTCCGCAAGGAGCTCGCCCACCACAACCACCGCTACTACGTGCTCGATTCTCCGGAGGTGAGCGACGCGGAATACGACCGGCTCATGAGGGAGCTGCAGGAGCTGGAGGCGCGCCATCCGGAGCTCGTCACCGAGGACTCGCCCACCCGGCGGGTGGGCGGCACCCCGGCGGAGAAGTTCGAGAAGGTGCGCCACCTCGTCCCCATGCTGTCGCTGGCCAACGTCTTCGACGACGAGGAGCTGAGCGACTTCGACGAGCGCATCCGCCGCCAGACGGGCCTGGCGAAGGTGGGCTACGTGTGCGAGCCCAAGCTGGACGGACTGGCCATCACCCTGCGCTACGAGCAGGGGCGCTTCGTCCGGGGCGCCACGCGAGGAGACGGCACGGAGGGCGAGGACGTGACGGCCAACCTGCGCACCATCCGCAGCCTGCCCACCGAGCTCCTGGTCCAGGACGGCGTGACGGCTCCCGGCGCCATCGACGTGCGCGGCGAGGTCTTCATCTCCAAGAAGGACTTCAAGCGGCTCAACGACAAGCGGGAAGAAGAAGGCGAGCCGCTCTTCGCCAATCCGCGCAACGCCGCCGCCGGCAGCCTGCGCCAGTTGGATCCACGCATCACCGCCTCGCGGCCCCTGTCGCTCTACCTGTACGAGTGCGTGCCCGGCGAGGGCGTGCCCACCTTCCGCTCGCACACGGAGAAGCTCGGCTACCTGCGCTCGCTCGGCCTGCCGGTGAACCGGGCGGTGACGGTGGAGGACGTGGACGGGGTGCGCGCCCAGTACCGCGCCTCCGTCGAGGGCCGCCATGCCCTGCCCTTCGAGGTGGACGGCATGGTGGTGAAGGTGGACGAGGAGGACCTGCGCCAGCGGCTGGGACAGGTCTCCAAGAGCCCGCGCTGGGCCGTGGCCTACAAATTCCCGCCCGAGGAGGAATCGACGATCGTCGAGTCCATCCAGGTGTACGTGGGCCGCACGGGCGCGCTCACGCCGGTGGCGCACTTGAAGCCGGTGAAGGTGGGCGGCGTCACGGTGAGCCGCGCCACGCTGCACAACGAGGACGAGCTGCGCCGCAAGGACGTGCGCCAGGGGGACACCGTCTTCATCCGCCGCGCGGGTGACGTGATTCCCGAGATCGTCAAGGTGGTGGAGACGAAGCGCCCCGAGGGCACCCAGCCCTTCGTGTTCCCCACCGAGTGTCCGGTCTGCCACGCGGCGGCCACGCGGGACGACGAGGGCGCCATCATCCGCTGCACGGGCGCCACCTGCCCCGCCCAGCTCGTGGAGAAGGTCCGCCACTTCGCCTCGCGCACCGCCCTGGACATCGAGGGCCTGGGGGAGAAGCTCGCCGCGCAGCTCGTGGAGACGGGCCTCGTGAAGACCTTCGCGGACCTCTTCCACCTCACGCGCGAGCGGCTGCTCACGCTCGAGCGCATGGGCGAGAAGAGCGCGGACAACCTGCTGGCGAGCATCGAGCACGCCAAGCAGACGACCCAGCCGCGCTTCCTCTACGCGCTGGGCATCCGCCACGTGGGCGAGTCCACCGCGCGGGTGCTCGCCGAGGCCTACCCCGACGTGCGCGACCTCTACGAGGCCTCGATGGAGGACATCACCCGCGTCAAGGACGTGGGCCCGACGATGGCCGCGGTCATCCATACCTTCTTCCATGAGCCGCTCAACCGCGACGCCATCGAGGCGCTGCTCTCCGCCGGGGTGAAGCCCGCCGCGACCCGCGTCGTCAAGACGGGCCTGTTCGCCGGCCAGACGGTGGTACTCACCGGCGGGATGAGCGGGATGAGCCGGGAGCAGGCCAAGGAGGAAATCGAGCGCCGGGGAGGTAAGGTCTCTGGAAGTGTCTCGCGCAAGACTGACCTCGTGGTGGCGGGCGAGGACGCCGGCAGCAAGCTGAAGAAGGCCCAGGAACTCGGGGTAAGAATCCTGGACGAGCAGGGCTTCCTGCAGCTGCTCCAGACGGACGTGAGAGGATAGGGAGCGTGGGCACCATGGACAGGCGGCGGACAGTCCTGCGGATTCGAGGAAGGGTGCAAGGCGTCTTCTTCCGGGAGAGCACCCGCACCGAGGCCCTGCGGCTGGGACTGACGGGCTGGGTGCGCAACCTCTCGGACGGCTCGGTGGAGGCCCTCGCCGAGGGTCCCCCCGAGGCCCTCGAGGACTTCGTCCGCTGGTGCCATCGCGGTCCCCCCCAGGCCCAGGTCACGGGCGTGGAGCGCGCCGACACCCCGGCACAAGGCGAGTTCACTACCTTCATCGTGGAGCGCAGTTCATGAATCCCTACGCGCCAGCCTCCTTGAGCTCCATGCTGGGCATCAAATCCGGCAGCAAGGTCTCGGTCATCAATCCGCCCCGGGGCTTCGTACAGAAGCTCAACCCCCTGCCCGAGGGCGTGGAATTCCTCATCACCGCCCAGACGGGTCTGGACGTCATCCTCTTCTTCACTCAGGACACCCACGAACTCGTCCAGCGCCTGCCCGCCCTCTCGCGCGCCATGACGCTCCAGGGCGGCATCTGGGTGTGCTGGCCCAGCGGCGAGGGCATCAAGACCGCCCTGTCCGAGGACTTCATCCGCCAGGCCGCGCTCGACATCGGCATGGTGGACAACAAGTTGTGCCTCATCGATTCCACCTGGACGGGCCTGCGCCTGGTGCGCCGCCCCCGGGGCCGCCTGGACAAGCCGGACCACCGCAAACGGGCCCCCACCGCCCAGGCCTGAGGCTCCCTGGGCTGCCAGACGGCGGACATTTTCCACGTCCCGCCTTTACACGCCGGATCAGGCGTGAAAACCTTTCGCTGTTTTCAGGCCTCGGAACTCTCCGCCAGGGGTGGGGGGTTCAGTCGCCAGTGGATTCGAGATTTTGAGACGGGTGCGTTCCCGGCAACCCGGGCGCGCTGGCCGCTCCGAGCTTCTCGCCGCCCCCAAGGCGCCCGCGGATGGGCACCGACCGGGTGAGGAAGGCCAGAAGCCGGGTGGCTCGAGCGCCAGGGCTGCCTCGAACGCTCGATATGGCAAGTCCCCGCCCGGCGAGGTGCCGGTAGCCGCGGGGCGACATGAACTCGGAGGAGCAGGTCGTGGTTCCCTCAGCCCCCCCTCGCGCGCGAACAACCCGCCCCCGCATCCACGGGTGGGACCTCGTCCGCGCACGGAGTGGAGCCGGGACCGCCTCTCCCCTCGCAGCGCGCTCGGAAGCAGGAGACGCCGTCGCCTCCCGTCCGCCGGAGCTCACGCCTCCTCGCGCGCGCCCAGGATTCGTCCATGAGCAGCATCCTCGTCATCAACGCCGCGGGCCGGGAGACCCGGGTCGCCCTCGTCGAGAACGGGCACATCGCGGAGTTCTACCTCGAGCGCAAGAAGGACAAGGGAGTCGTCGGTAACATCTACAAGGGTCGCGTGGTCCGGGTGCTCCCCGGCATGCAGGCGGCCTTTGTCGACATCGGGCTGGAGAAAGCGGCCTTCCTCTACGTCAGTGACGTCGTCTACGACCCGGATTTCGCTCGCGCCCAGTTCGAGCTGACCGAGGGCGAGCACGAAGACGCCCTGGACGTGCCCGAGGAGTCCGAGGCCGTGGCCGCCGAGGAGGCGCACCACGAGCCCGTGCATGAGCCCGCCCATGAGCCCGAGCTCCCCGAGCACGCCCCCGTCGCGGCCGAGGCGTGCGTTCCCGGCGTGGAGGCGGCCCAGGCGCCCCTGACTCCGCCGGAGACGCCCGCCCCCGCCGAGCCCGTCCTCGAGAGCCCCGCCCTGTCCGCCGAGCCCCCCGCTCCCCCGGTTGAACTCGAGGCGGCGCCGGTCGCCCTCGAGTCGCCCGCCGTCCACGAGGCCCCCGTGCCCGTGAGCGAGGCGGCGCCCCCGACCGTGGAACTCGCCCCGGAGGCGGCGCCGGCCGACGCCCTGCTGCCCGCCCCGGCCGCCGAGACGGCCCCCGTGGCCGAGGCCCCGTCGGCTCGTCCGGAGACGGCCTCCGGTGAGCGCCGCGCCCCTCGGGACAATCGCGAGGCCGCGCGCGAGGCCCGCGAGACCCGCCGCGACTCGAAGGACCGCGAGAAGGACAAGGTCCGCAAGCAGCGCGAGGAGCCGCAGCGCAAGCGAGAGGACGACAAGAGCAAACCGCGCAAGACGGCGAAGATCGAGGAGCTGCTCAAGGTGGGCCAGGAGGTCGTGGTCCAGATCTCCAAGGATCCCATCGGCACCAAGGGCGCGCGCCTCACCTCGCACATCTCCATCCCGGGCCGCCACCTGGTGTTCATGCCCACGGTGGACCACGTGGGCATCAGCCGCCGCATCTCCAACGAGAAGGAGCGCAAGCGCCTGCGGGAGATGGTCGATCGCTTCCGTCCGCCCGGCACCGGCTTCATCGTGCGCACGGTGGCCGAGAACGTGCCCCAGGAGAAGCTCGAGAGCGACATCCGCTTCCTCATCGAGGTGTGGAATCAGGTCGTGCGCCGCAACGAGAAGCGCGGTGGCTCGGGCCTGCTGCATCCGGACCTGGACCTCATCCTGCGCGCCACGCGCGACCTCTTCGCCCATGACGTGGAGAAGCTGGTCGTGGATGACCGCGAGGAGTACGAGCGCATCCTCGGCTTCGTGAACGCGCAGGATCCGGCGCTCAAGGACCGGGTGGTGCTGCACGAGTCGGACGAGCCCATCTTCGACGCCTACGGCATCGAGCACGAGCTGCAGCGCGCCACCCAGCGCAAGGTGTGGCTCAAGAGCGGCGGCTACCTCATCATCGACCAGGCCGAGGCGCTCACCGCCATCGACGTCAACTCGGGCCGCTACGTCGGCAAGAAGAGCCTCGAGGAGACGATCACCAAGATCAACGTCGAGGCGGCCAAGGAGATCGTCTACCAGCTGCGGCTGCGCAACATCGGCGGCATCATCATCTGCGACTTCATCGACATGGAGAAGCCGCAGAACCGCGACAAGGTCTTCAAGTCGCTGCAGGAAGCGTTGGGGCGGGACAAGGCCAAGACGAACGTGCTGCGCATCTCCGAGCTGGGCCTGGTGGAGATGACGCGCAAGCGCGTGCGCGAGTCCATCGGCCGCGTCCTCCACGAGGACTGCCCGTACTGCGACGGCAAGGGCTTCGTGAAGACGGCCACCACCGTGGCCTACGAGATCTTCGGGGAGATCCGCCGCGAGGCTCCGGGCTACAAGGATCCCACGCTCGTCATCAACTGCAACGCCGAGGTGGCGCGTCTGCTCCAGGGCGAGGAGCGGCAGGAACTGCGCCACCTGATGGACCGCTACAACAAGTCCATCCAGGTGAAGGCGCAGCAGAACTACCACCGCGAGCAATACGACGTGTACGGCCGCAGCGCCCAGGGAGGAGACCACAAGGTGGCCTCGTCACCGGGCTCCGGAGACGGCGAGCTGTCCATGCAACGTCGGCCGGAAAGCGGCGGCGGCGGTGAGCGAGGCTTCCGCTCGGAAGGCAACCGGGAACGGGAGCGCGACCGTGGCGGTGGAGGGGGTGGCCGGGACCGGGAGCGCGGCGGCGGTGGCGGAGGAGGCGGTGGGGGTCGGGAGCGCGACCGAGGTGGAGGCCGCGACCGCAATGGAGGCCGCGACCGCAACCGCGGAGGTGAGCAACGTCGCTCCGAGCCGCGTGAGGCACGAGGGCAGGCGCCCTCGACGGGCGAGGCCCAAGGCACGGGCTCCGCTCCGCCCTCCTCCTCGGGAGGGGGCAACAACGGGTCCGGAAACGGACACTGAGTCCGTCCTTCCACCCGGGCCTGAACACGAGCCCGGGTGATGGGACGCCAGGGGGGCAAGCGAGTGAGGACTCCCCCTGGCCGAGCCCCCTCGGCATTGGCTAGCCTGGAGGACTCGGATGTGGACCTTCCCGCCCCCCCTCCTTCAACGGCTGAGCATGGGTGCACGCCAGTGGCTCCAGTGCACCTGGGCACCCCTGGCTCGGACCCGGGCGGGCCGTTTCGCCGGGGACACGCTGCTCGCGGTACGCGGTCTGGCGCGAGGCTTCCTGGGCGAGAACATCCGCGTGAGGGCCGCGGCGCTCACCTACATCAGCGTCTTCTCCCTGGTGCCCTTGCTGACGGTGGTGCTGGGCATTCTCGGCGCCTACCACCAGCAAGCCTTTCAACACCGTCTCCGGGAATTCATCTCCGCGGTGCTGGCGCCGGGCGTGCGCGAGGAGTCAGCGGCCTTCCTGGAGGGATTCCTCGATCCGGTCAACGCGACGGCCATCGGGAGCGCGGGCTTCCTCGGATTGCTGTTCTCCGCGGGCTCGCTGCTGCACAACATCGATGTCTCGCTGAATGAAATCTGGGGCGTGAAGAACCACCGCTCCTGGTGGATTCGTGGCCTCGTCTACGCGGGATTGCTCCTGCTCGGCCCCCTGATGCTGGCCCTGTCGTTCGCGGGGACGAGCGGCATGCGCTCCCTCCTCGCGGGCACCCATGCCTCCATCTTCCTGGACGTCTTCGAGCTGCTGTTCAGCGCGGTGTCTCCCATCATGATCACCGGGGGGCTCACCCTCATCTACCGGGTGACGCCCAACACCCACGTGCGGATGCGTTCGGCCCTCGCGGGCGGCCTGGTCGCGGGAGTCGCCTGGAGCGTGGCGCGGCACGTGTACACGGGCATCGCCGCCTATGGCTTCCGCAACAACCCGCTCTACGCCTCGCTGGGTGCGCTGCCCATGTTCCTGGCGTGGCTATACGTGGACTGGCTCATCTTCCTCACGGGCGCCCGCCTCTCCTACGCCGTGGAGCACACCACCTTCCGCGATTCGCTGTGGATTTTCGGCGCCCATCCGAGGGCCCGAGAACTGGTGGCGGCCCGGTTGGCACAGGAAACCTCTCTCGTCTGGTTCGATGGCGGGATCCCCCCCCTCCCCCGGGAACTGGCCCTGCGCCTGAGAGTCCCCGAATCGCTCGTCGACGAGGTGGCGGACTCCCTGGTCAAAGCGGGTCTGATGATCCGCCACCGCCGGGGCGGCCTGTTGCCCGCCCGTCCTCCCGAGGAATTGACCCTGGCCGATCTGACCCTGGCCGTCCACGGCGTCTACAACCCCGGCGAGCCCGGTGCATGGAATCCCCCACGGGCCGACGGCTTCCAGACCCTGGACGCGTTTTTTCGGCAGTCGGATGCCCTGGGACTCGAGGTCCTGCGCCGCACCCGGTGGGTGGATCTCGCCATCCTGGTGCGTCCCGGGCTCGCGCCGCCGCACGCCCGCTCCACCCCTCCTGGCGTCCCCGCCCACGCGCTGAGGGATGGCGGAAATCCGTAACGTTTCTGGGAGGTTGGCCGCCCTCGCGGCCTTGCGCCCGGGATTCGATCTGCTATCGTTCCGGGATTCGACCACGGGCCACGCGCCCTGATGACGAGGGGTTACGCGGTTTGCGGGAGCATGCGATGCTCAAGTCCGATCTGATCAACGTCCTCGTCGCCAAGAAAGGCATGACGCAGAAGCAGGCCGAGGCCACGGTCGAGACGATCTTCGAGTCCATGAAGGACGCCCTTTGCCGCGGAGAGAACATCGAGATCCGCGGCCTGGGGGCCTTCCACGTGAAGAACTACCAGGGCTACCAGGGCCGCAACCCCAAGACGGGGCAGATCATCCCCGTGAAGCCCAAGCGGGGCCTGCTCTTCCGCACGGGCAAGGAGCTCAGGGATCGGGTCAACCGGCCGCCGCCCCAGACGCCCCAGTCGGACGTCTCCTTCGACCCCAAGCGGGGAAGCGGAAGCAGCTACTAGCCCGCCAGTGACAACCGCCCCAACGGGCGGATTTGCAGGCTCATGTCCAGCTCACCGTAGGTAAGAACCGCGACCTCGGGAAAGGCCCCCTCGCAGAGTTTGCGCAGGGTCCGCCTGACATCCGGCGCCGTGAGCAGCACGGTCTGCCCACCCGCGGCGATGCGCTTCACCCCCTCCAGGATTTCCGCGATGCGCTCGGGAGCCGGAGCCGGTCCCCGCGCTCCCGTGGAGCGCAGCGTCTCCTCGATCTCCGGATCCACCAGGTAGGCGAAGAGCGGCCCGGAGGGAGCGAACTTGTGACTCAGGTAGCGGGAGAGCGCCTGACGGCACCGCTCGGCCAGCGCCGAGGCATCCCCCTCGGTGGTAGGCGCCACCAGGGCCTCGAGGATGGCGCGAATGTTCCGGATGCTCACCTGCTCCTCCGCGAGCTTGCGCAGGACTTCCGTGAGCAACGGCAATGGGACCTTCTGGAGCGCCTCCTTGACCAGGGTGGGCGCCTGGGCTTCGAGCCCATCCAGCAGCCCCTGCACCTCCTGGATGCCCAGGAAGCCCGCCACACGCACCCGGAGGACGCTTCGCAGATGCTCGGCGATGAGTTCTCCGGCGCTTCGCACTGACACCTGGGCCATCTCCAGACGCGCACGCCCTTCCAAGGGAACCCGGCTGATGGGCCTGCCCGAGAACGGTTCCGCCGCCAGTTCCGCCTGAAGCTCCAGGAACGCCAGTTCCTCGGGCCGGGCCAGGGCATAGAGCATGGCCGGCACCACCTGTCCCATCCCCGCGGGAACCTCGTCGATCAGGAGCCGGTAGGTACCTGGAGGAAGGTAGGTGGCCTCCGTGCGGACCTGAATCCCTGGCACGCGTACGCCCAAGTCCTGGAAGAGCTCATCCCGAATCCGGTTGAGCACCTGGTGAACGAAAGCACTCCCCTGAGCCTGGGCCAGGGACGTGAGATCCGGCGCGAGTTCCACCGTCAGGGGTGTCACCCCCACGGGCGCCATCGTGCTCATGGGCGGAGCACCCGGCCCCGCGTTCGGCGCCACCCGCGCACTGGCGTCGTCGGATTGGACGGCGTCAGGGGGAGCCTCCACGGGAAGTTCCTTCATGCGCCGGAGGCCATAGGCGAGCCCACCCAGGGCCGCGGCCAATCCGAGGAATGTCAAATGAGGCATCCCCGGCATCACGGCGAGCGCCACACAGAGCGCGGCCACCACCCAGAGCGCCCGGGCGTCACCAAAAATCTGTGAGCCGATGTCCGAGCCGAGGGAGTCCTCCTCCTTCTCCGAGGCCACGCGCGTGACCACGAGTCCCGCGGCGACCGCGATGCACAAGGAGGGAATCTGCGACACCAGTCCATCGCCCATGGCGATGAGCGCATAGGTGGAGGCCGCCTCGGTCAACGTCATCCCGTTCTGAAGGACGCCAATACAACTGCCTCCGAGGAGGTTCACCGCGACGATGACCAGACCCGCGATAACGTCTCCCTTCACGAACTTCATCGCGCCGTCCATCGCACCGAACATCTGGGATTCGCGCTCCAGATCGCGTCGCCGGCGGCGGGCACGTGCCTGGTCAATCGCTCCCGCGCGCAGATCCGCGTCGATGGACATCTGCTTGCCGGGCATCGCGTCCAGGGTGAAGCGCGCGGAGACCTCGGCCACCCGCTCCGCCCCCTTGGCCACCACGAGGAACTGCACCAGGGTGAGAATGGCGAAGATGACCGCGCCCACGACGTAGTCACCCCGGACCACGAATTCGCCAAACGCCTGGATGATTTCTCCCGCATGTCCCTCCGCCAGGGCCAATCGCGTGGAGGACACATTGAGCGCGAGCCGAAAGAGCGTGGTGAACAAGAGCAGCGTTGGAAAGGACGTCACCTTCAACGCATCCCGGGCATAGAGCGCCGCGACCAGCAAGGAGACCGCCGCCACCAGATTGAGTGCCAGTCCCAGATCCAACAGCCAGGGAGGCAAGGGAATGATGAGCGCCCCGAGTACCGCGACCATCGCCGCGGCGAGAACCCCCTCCGAGGACTCGCGAGCCCGGAGCAGCATCTTCATCAAGCGGTTCATGACTTCTTCCTTCATGGATGCACGTCCACGTCTACGATTCCCGGGCAACCCGGAGCACCGCCGCGGCCGCCTGGTACAACTCCTCGGGGATTTCCTCGCCGACGTCGTAATGGACAAGGCTGCGAGCCAACGGCACATCCCGAACCACTGGAACGCCGAGCCGTTCGGCCTCGCGTCGCAGTTCGAGCGCGTCCGCCTCCCGCCCCTTGCCGACCAGATAAGGTGCGTCACACTCATCCTGGTCATAGCGAAGCGCGACCGCGATGTGCGTGGGATTGACGACCACGACACTCGCCTTCTTCACGCCTCGCGCCGAGCCTCCCGCCGCCAGTTGACGATGGGCCGCCCGGCGCTGCCCCTTGTGGTGGGGATCCCCCTCGCTCTCCTTGTGCTCGCGCTTCACCTCCTCGCGCGTCATCATCAATTCCTTCATGTGCCTTCGGCGTGCGAGCACGTAATCCCCCACGCCCAGCACCACGAGGACCCAGGCGAGCCTCCGCGCGAGCGAACCAAGACGGCCCAGGAGGTGAACCACTCCGTCCGGCCCTTCTCTCCAGACCGTCCGCATGACATCGGCTCCCTCATCCAAGGCCGTACTCCACACGAGCCAGGTCATGACCGCCGCCACGCACAAGGCCTTCCCCAATTCAATGAAAGGCCTCACACTGAAGAGTTTCTTCAATCCTTCCATTGGATGGATGCGCTCGAGCTTCGGCATCGCATGTTCCGCGTTCAATTCCAGGCCGCTTGTCGCCACGGAGACACCGAGAGACGCCAGCCAGGCCGCCAGGAGAGGCGGCCCCGCCCAAAGCACCATCCACCCCCCCGCTTCTCGCAATGCACCCGTGGGCTCCTGGGAAAGCATCAGCCGGACCGTCCAGTCCTGGAGTTGCCTGAACCCCAGAGGGGCCACCGCGAGGACGCCCAACAACCCCCCGAGAGTCACCACGCTGGAGGACAGCAGTCGACTGCGCGGAATCCGCCCCTTGCGGCGCGCCTCCCGCAGACGTTTCGCCGAAGGTGGCTCCGTCTTCCCACTCACCGCGCCACCTCCGCCAGGTGGAACAGCGCGTCCTCCACGGAGAGAAAACTCGCGAGCAGCCGATCACACAGCACGCCCACGCCCAGCCACAACAAGGCGCCCCCCGCGAGAATGCGCACGGGAGCGCCCATCTCCTGAAGATTCACCTGGGGCGCGGCACGCGACACCATCCCCCATAGACAATCAACCGTCATCGTCGCCGCCGCCACGGGCGCGCCCACCGCGAATCCCGTTGCCAGGGCACCTCCAACAAGTCCCACGACGTGAAAGGCCGCCCCCTCGGAGGGCACGTACGCCCCCAATCGCACCCAACCAAATCCTCGCACCAGACCCGAGAGCACGAGGGGCATCAGTCCTCCGGTCACCACCATCCCGACGAGCAGTTGGTGGAGTGCATCCCCCGAGGCGGACTCGCGAGTCCCAGTCACCGGCAGACTCGCCTCCGCGGACGTTCCCCGGAACAGGTCGATGAAGCGGCCCCCCATCCTCGCCGCATCGAAAGGCAACGCCGCCACCAACCCCAGCGCCGTTCCATAGGAAAGTTCCTTCACTGTCAACGCGGCCAGTTGCACCGGCGTCTCCACGGGCGTGGACAAGGATACACCCGCTGTCTGGTGAAGAAATAAAGCGAGGGTCAATACCAGTGTGAGCTTCACCCTCGTGGGAGTGGCTTGCCCTCCCAGCAACGGGCAGAGAAAGGCGACTGGCAGCAATCTCGCGGAGCACAGGGCCACGGACACCACGCTGGGACCCAATCCCTCCAGGAGTGAACGAAACAGGTCGAGGGTCATCCGCCGACCTCCGCGATGATTCCCAGAACCCGTTGCGCGAAAAGGGTGAGTTGCCCGGCGATCCACGGTCCAGCCACCACCAAGGCCAGAACCGCCGCACACAACTTGGGCACCACTGTCAGGGTGCTCTCCTGCAACTGGGTGGTCGCCTGGAAGAGGCTCATCAGAAATCCCACCACCAGACTCGCCCCGATGGGCGGAAGGGAGGCAAGCACCATCAGGAGCAAGGCCTCGCGCCCGAGTGACAACAGCACGTCCTGGCTCATGGCATCACCGGTAGCCGAGGATGAGGCCGCGAGCGAGCAGCGACCAACCATCCACCGCGACGAAAAGGAGGATCTTGAAAGGCAGGCTCACCTGACTCGGCGACAACGACTGCATTCCCAGCGCGAGCAAGACATTGGCGATGACCATGTCCAGCACCAGGAACGGGAGGAAGACGAGAAAGCCAATCTGGAAGGCTTCCTTCAACTCGGTGAGCACGAAGGCGGGGATGACCACGAAGAGTTCATCCTCGTTCACCCGCTCCGCGTCTTCCGGCGGACGCAGTTCGCGTGCCAGTTCCACGAGCCGCTCCCGCTCCTCGGCGCTGCCGTGTTTGACCAGGAAGGAGCGCAACGGTTCGGAGACCTTCATCGCGGCGTCGAGGATACGTTCTCCAGAGCCGATGTCTTGATAGACGACCTGGCCCGCCTCATACATGCGCTCCATGACGGGAGCCATGATGTGGCCCGTCAACACGGCGGCGAGTCCCGTGAGCACGATGGTGGGAGGTGCTTGCTGAGTTCCCATCGCCGAGCGCGCCAGGGACAACACCACGGCGATCTTCGAGAAACTGGTCAACATCATCACCGCGAAGGGCAGCAGGGACAACAACGCCAACAGCCCCATCATCGACAGGGGACTGCCCGCGAAGGACATCTGGGAGAAAGTCATGACAGCGACTCCTTCGCCAGGGAATGTCCCCCCGTGCACCGCCCCGAGCGGGGTTTCTCTCGCACCGGACCGCGCATCCGGCGGATCTCCGAGAAGGAATCCCCGAAGACCACGAGGTAGTGGCTGCCCTCCACGTCCACCAACGCCAGTCCACACCGCTGGGACAAGCCCGCCCGAGACACTACCCGCAGAGGCTCCGCGCGCATGAAACGGGTGCCGCTCCGATCCCGTCGCCTGAGCCACCCCACCCCCACGACCAGGGCCACGCCCCCCAACAGCACTCGCGCCACCGAGGTCACGGAGGTCTCTCCCCACCGTGCCATCACGGCCAGAGCCAACACCAGGCCCAATGCCAACACCATTCGTGCACGCGGAGACATGAACCAGAGCGAGGGATTCATGAGAGCGCTCACGGCAGGAGGCAGAGGATTCGCGCCCCGACCTCTCCCTCGATGTCCACCAATTCCGCCCGTGCCACCGCCCGGTCTCCCACACGCAACAACACGGGTTCGCTCGCGCTGATACGCAGCGGCAGTAAGGCCCCGGGCTTCAGCACCGCGAGTTCGGAGAGCGGCAACATGAACCGCGTCAGTTCGATCTCCACATCTACCGGGAGCGGGGGCATGCCCTCGCTCCGCTCATTCACCTGCGTCACCATGTCCTGCTCCTGGAGAACTCCGCGCGAATGAGCGCGGTTCAGAGAAAAACCCTGGGGAGAGAAGTCCCCCCTCAACTCAAACCCCTTCAGCACCAGGCGCCCGGCACCGGACAGGCCCGAGCCCTCCCAGCGCAGGCCCTCGAACAAGATGACGTCGCCAGCCCCCAATGCGCCCCACGCCTCGCGTGGCAAGGACGCGCACCCCATCCGGCACCAAGCCGCCAACTTCGCCGCCAACACCTCGGAGGCGATCCCCTCGTCCCGCTCGACCGGCAGGTCCTTCCATGCCCCGTCGAGGACCTTCGCCGGAAGGAGCAGCCGCCCCCCCGCGGTCGTCCGCCCCACCGTCACGGTCAACTCCACCCCCAGGTGTGGCTGCCGGTTATCCAGGCGCGCCAGGGTGTCCGTGCGGCTCATCGTCACTCCGGTGAGCCGCGGACTGAAACGTCTCCACAACTCCTCCTGGCCCCGCAGCGCGTACAACACGGACAGGCCCAGGAAGGCGAACGAAGCCTCCTCCAGGCGCGTCAGCCCCGTGAGAGGAACAGACTTCGTTTCCGACCCCGATAGACGCTCCAGCCCAGCGAAGAGCACGGCCGGCTCCAATTCCAGCACCGCCGTGCCTCCCGTGGCGGACAGGTCCACCCAGGCGAACGCGGCTGTATGCGCCAACCCCGACGCCGGCATCACCACCGACTCCAGCACCCGCGCCTCCACGCGCACGTTACAGCCCAACTCCCGCTCCAGCGCTTCGCACACGCTCAGCAATGCCCGCTGGCCCAGTCGTCCCACCTGAGGCCGCTGCCGAAGCATCACGTGGGCACGTGACAATCTCCGAATGCCGAGCCGGCGAAGCCCCATCGCCTTCACCGTGGTGGACTGAGTGTGATCGCCAAGAGGACTCCGCATGGTTCGCTCCGCGCCGTGCATGAACCAACCTCTTTCATCTCCAATGCCAGGAGCCCACGTCGTGAATCCGCTCGATTGGGCGGCGCGAGCATCCTGAATCGGGATGGCGCATCCCAAGCGATGGAAAGGGACATCAGCGCGTGGCTTCTCGAATGAGGCGCTCGGCCCATGTGCCGACCCTGGCTGGTACGGCGGTATCGGCCGGCTCCATCTGGAATGAGGGAAAGAGACTTCGATGAAAGGAAGGCAGCCGTCGGAAGATTTCCCGCCGCAAGACCCCTGGCGCGTCCTCCATCATCTGGCGCAACCGGGCCGCCGCATCTGGCCGTACTCCAAACTCCACCGCGACCCGCGCCTGCCGCCTCGCGGAGGAAAGCGCGGTGAATCCCGCGAGATAATCCCTGGCTCGCGTCGCATCGGACTCCGTCAACCCGTCCAGCAGCGCCGCCGCCCGCTCCCGGCCCAGCACCAGGGCCACCAATGCCAGACGCTCCAGGGGAAGGGGCTCCAAGACAGGTGTGGGCCGCGAGGCGAGAGACGCTGGCGCCTCGGGTGCCTTCGCCCGGAAGCGCACGATCCGCGTCGTTTCCATGGCTCACCCTTTCGAGGGCCGCACACCCGTCACCACGGGTCGCGCGGGCACGGGCGAAGGGACACTCCGGACGTCCGCCCTGGCGCGATCGCGCCGTGAGCGCAACGTCATGACACACAGCCCCACGGACAACCCGGTGATCACCAGGCACAACACGGCCAGCAGGACGCGCAGCCGAGTCAGGGGAGAGGGAGCCACGGGAGGTGCCACCACCCGGGTGGACACCTCGTCCACCATGAGGGACACCGCGTCGGGGGACAGTCCCTCCACGCCTCCCGCCAACAGGGCTCGCAGAACCTCCCGAGACGCCTTGAGTTGTTCCGCATGGCCCGGTGCCGCGCGCAACAACGCCGACGCCTTCGCGGGTACCGGTGGCTGTCCAAGCCTCGGCGGTGGAGGCACCACCAGATGCACCCTGGCGAGGAGCACCCCCTCCACCGTCTGAAGCGTCTTCTCCAACCCCTGCTCCATCACCCGCACCCGGCACAACTGCTCTTCCACCGGCGTGCGCACGAACCCGCCTCCCCCGAAGACGTCGCAGCCCGTGTCCTCCGCGGGCCGCGGCAAGCCCAACTCGGCGAGAATGCGCACCGCGTCCGAGCCCTGCTCGTCGGCCACCTCGATGGCCCATGTCGGCTTCTTGCCCGCCTCGGGCACCTTGCGCGCATCGAGCCCCCGCTCGACGAGCACCCTCTGCAACTCATTGGCCTGGCGCTCGTCCAGGCCATGTTGAATGCGGTCCTGACACCCCGTGAGCCACACGAGCAGCAGGAAGACACAGCGTCGCACGCTCATGGACGGCTCCTCACACCTGGGTCTGCAGAACCTGCTTCACGCCGCCCGTCGCCTTCTCGATGACCTTCCCCGCGAGATCGAGCTCCTGGCTCGCCCGATACACATGGGCCTGGAGCGCGAGCAATTCCGCCGGAGAGAAGGATCTGCCGGACTCGGCCAGTTCCAGGATGTGGTCCAGGCGCTTCTGCGCCTCCCCCACCCGATCCAACGCACGCACCACGTGTGGCGAATGCGCGGCGTGCACCGGAGGCACCCCGTCCGCGCGCGCCACCGAGGTTCCCCCCGGTGCCCGCTCCACGCCTTCCGCCTTGCACGCTCCGCGGACCGCCTCCGTCCGCTCGGCGGACATCCGATGCGGCGCGCCCTCGCTGGCCACCGGCAATCCCGGAGGCCTCGCGTGTCCCTTCATGCCCTCCAGGACCTTGCCGAAGCCCCCTTTGCTCGTTTCCAGGACGGGCGCCGCGCCCGCCCCACTGATCGCTCCCACCTTGCCCATGGCCATGGCGCGCCCCTAGCGGATGTTGTTGATGGCCGCCTTGGCCGAGTCGTGACGCACCTTCATGATGTTGGAGATGGCGTTGTGCGCCCGGCTCTCCGCCTGCATCTCGTTCTGCAGACTCATGTAGGCGAGGTTCATCTGCGCGCCCTCGGCCTGCATCTCCCGCTGGGCCGCCAGCAAGTCCCACTGCTCGCCCTTGCCCGAGGGCACCGCCGCGCCCGCCGAGCCTCCCGTGCCCACGGGCACCGAGGTCGCCGCGGCGCTCCGCACGGACGAGGCCGAGGACGACACCACCGAGCCCACACTCGCCACCGCCGCGCTCACCGCGGGCACGCCCGGCACGAACGACGCCACCACGCCCGCTCCCGAACGCACCACCTCCTGTGCCGTGCGCGCGAACACCGTGCCGAAGTCGTTGTGCGGCGTCTGCCTCGCCACCGTCGGGGTGATGGACAGCCTGCCAATCCGATTGCCGTTCTCCACGTGAAGCCTCCTGTGCTGGGAATGCACCAGGGCCATTTCAGGCCCCGTGCCAGCGGCCACGAGGCGTCTTCCCAGGCATCCGGCGATGGGCATTCCCGGAGCGCTCCAGCCAGGTGGAGTTCACGTCCGCGCGCGTGGACGGTCAGGGCGACGGCTGAAAAGTTGCGACCCGTCCAGACTGCTACACACTCGTAGTCCCTTGTCGTACACCGAGGAGTACCCGATGACGCCGCCCACCGATTCCACCCGTCCCCAGGGGCGCTACCACCCGCGCGTGGATGCCAACTGGATGGTCCAGGTGCACCTGGGCGAGCGACGGGTGCTCGTCAAGGCGCTCGACCTGTCCATGGCAGGGCTGTTCCTGCACGGCCACCCCGGCGACGACGTGCGCAGGCTCACCCTCACGCTGCCGCTGCCTGGCGTGGGCGACATCACCACGACCTGCGCCATCGTCCGTCGCGAAGCGCACGGCGTGGCGGTCGAGTTCGACGAGCTGGATTGGGATCACCTGCTGCTGCTGGCGCGCTACCTCCATCCGCGCCTGCCCTGAGGGGCGCGCGGCTCACTCCGCCTTGCGCAACCGCTCCACCAAGGCCATCAGCTCCGCGCCCTTGAAGGGTTTCTGGATGTAGCCATCCGCTCCCGCCAGCGTGGCGCTCTCCATGTCCGACTTCTTGGACTTGGCGGTGAGCATGTAGACCGGCACCTTCGACGTCTGCGGATCGCTCTTGAGCATCCGGCACACCGAGATGCCATCGAGCTGCGGCAGCACCACGTCCATCAGTACGAGTTGAAAGGGCCGGCTCTTGGCCAGCTTCAGCCCCTCGACGCCATTGGCCGCGCACACCACCTCCACGGCCCCGTCACTCAACATGGAACGCACCAGTTCCCGGATGACGGGCTCGTCCTCGACCAGGAGGATGTGGAAGGGCATCTGCGAATTGGCGGCCATGGGTTTCACTCTCGAGGCGACGACGCGGCGCGCAGGATACAGCCCGGACCGCATGCCGCCCAGGGTTGGATGCGACCCGGACACAAGAGAAGAGGCCCACTCTACCTCTCCCGTGGGTGCGGCCCCCGTGTGCCCTGGGAACATCCACCCGAGGACGCCTCCCCTCCCCTTGGAGAGTGACTACCTTGGAGGACAATGAGCCAGGCTCCCTCGCCCGCCCTCGCGGCCTTCACCGCGCTTCGCGCGTCCTTCTTCCAGCGCTACCTGCGCGCACAACCGGAGGAAGCCACCACACTCGGGCTGCACCACCTGGACGACCGGCTGAAGGACCTGTCCCCCTCCGCCCTGGGGGACGAATACGCGCTGCACCGCGACACGCTCGCCCAGCTGGAGCGGCTGCCACCCGAGGAGCTGCCCCCCAGCGACGGGCTCGACTGGCGGGCGATGCTCGACGTCGCCCGCTTCCACGTCCATGCCTACGAGGACCTGCGCAGCCACCGGCGCAACATCGAGCTGTCGACCTACCCCCACACGATGTTGCAGTACCAGATCGGCCAGGCCGAGACGGCCGATGACTGGGCGGCCATCGCCAGCCGGGCGGCCCGCATCCCCACCTTCCTCCAGCAACAGGAAGACCTGCTCACCGAGGGTCTGGCCACGAGTGAAGTCCCGGATGGACACACCGTGCGGGACTTCGCCGAGGAGCAGCTCCCCGTCATCGTGCGCTACTACGAGTGCTTGCCGGAACTGCCCGGCGCGCACCAGGTGGAGCTGTCGGGCTCCGGACTCCGAGCGCTCCAGCAAGCCGCCCGGGAAGCCCGCGAGGCCTTCGCCGCGCACCACCGCTTCCTGAGAAGGCAGGTCATGCCCCACGCGCGCCCCGGCGTCGTGCTCGGCGCGGACGAGTACCAGTGGCGGCTGCGGCATCTGTTCGGCATCACCGACTCACCCGAGGAGCTGATGGGCCAGGCCCAGGACGTGCTGGTCCAGGCCCAGCACGCCATCACCCAGCTCTCCCGTGCACTCGCCCGGGAACTGCCCGGCGCGCCCGCCTCGCTCGCCAACTTCGCCGAGGCCCGCGCCCTGCTCGCCCAGCTCGAGCTGCATCACCCCGAGCGGGATGAAGACGTCATCCCCCTCTACCGGCGGCTCGTCGGCCACGCGGAGCAATTCATCCTCGAGCAGGGCATGTTCCTCGTCCCCGAGGGCCTGCGGATGGGCATCAAGGCGCTGCCTCCGGGCATGGTGGACGTCCGGGGCACCAACTGGCCCGCGCCCCTGCTGGATCCCCGCAAGGTGGGCTGGTTCGTGCTCTCGCCCCTGGCCGCCGAACACCCCACCATCTGGGCCACGCTGCTCGCGGTGCACGAGGGCCTCCCCGGCCACTTCCTGCAGAGCGTCGCCTGGCAGCGCGCCTTCTCGCATCACCCCACCCCGGTGCGCTTCCTGCTCGTGACGGACCACGTGGCCATGGCGCGCGGCCACTTCGGCCCCATGCTCAACATCGAGGGCTACGCCACCTATGCCGAGGAGCGCATGCGCCGCGCCGGCTTCTACACGGCCGTCGAGGAACTCACCGCGCTCGTGGCCCGTGCCCTGCGCGCCGTGCGCGTGGTGGTGGACATCGGCCTGCACACCCGGCGCATGGATGACGACGCGGCGGTGCGCTACCTCGTACACCACGCCTGCATGCCCGAGCCCAACGCCTGGCGCGAAGTCCTCCGCTACAAGCGCATCCCCATGCAGGCCATCACCTATCTGCTCGGCGCGCTCGAGTTCGAAAGGCTGGAGGCGGACTGCCGGCGCGAGCGCGGAAGCCACTTCGACGAGGCGCGCTTCCACGAGGAACTCTTCTCGTTCGGCCCGGTGTCCCCCGCCCGGTTGCGGCACTTCATGCTGGCCCATCCGTGACGCCGGACAACCAGCCCACGTAGCGCGTGGCGCCCGTCTGGCGGCCCCGCGCCCGATGCAACCCCCGCTTGAAGAAGGCGTACACGTGGAAGAACGCCGCCAGCCCCACGCGATCCGCCCGGCTCAGGGGCCGCGGACTGCAGATGACCTTGGGGTCCGCGCAGCCCGCGTCCAGGAAGCCAATCACCCCCACCACGGGTACCCGCACCCGCGCGCCCCTCCGCAGCCGAGGGCCCAGCACCACCACGTCCAGGGGATCTCCATCCCCCGAGTCCATCCCCGGAATGCAGCCGTAGTTGTACGGACACGGCAACGGCGAGATGAAGTCCACGCCTCCATCCGCCCTCCGCTTCACCACGGAGCCGCGAGGCGATTCGATCAAGACCTCGGGCTCGTTCGGCAGCCCGGCGGGGAAGGGAATCTCGGACACCCGCGCGGTGTAGCACGAAGAGGCCCCTCATCCGTTCAACCTCCCACACCTCCACCACGACCCGCCTCCCCGCGCTGAATCCCCGAGCGTCGGCCAGACAACGCTGGAGATGAAGTCCACTCCACAGACGGCGAGGACTCTGTGGCCCCGGGCACGGGCGCCCCACCCGAAAGCGCGGCAACCCCTGGCCTTCTTCCCGACCCCTGCCCACATCCCTGGGGGGCGGAATGGGAAGAGGGGGCGGCGATGCGGGTGTGGGCGATTCTTGGGCTGGCGGTCCTGGCGGCGTGTTCGAACACGGACAGCGGCATCTCCGGACAGAGCCACGGCGGGTGCGTGGACGTGAAGGAAGACGCGGTGGCCGGCCACCTCCGGACGAAGGTCCAGGATGACCGGCAGCCGGTGATCGTGCGCTATCGCAAGGGCGTGCGCAGCGCGACGGCGGTGAAGAACCTGGGTGCTCCGGTGACGGCCCAGTACACGCTCATCCCCGCGGTGGCCGCCCGGCTGACTCCCCAGGAGATCGCCCGCCTCGCCGTGAGTCCCGAGGTGGAGCGCATCGAGCCGGATCTGGAAGTGCGCGCGCTCGGTATGCCCATGACCGCCGGCTCCGTGGAGGAATACACCGATACGCTGCGCATCGTGCAGGCCCCCCGGGTGTGGGACACCAACGAGGACGGCGTGCTCGACCGGGACGCGCCCGTGGGCTCTGGCATCCGCGTGTGCGTCATCGACAGCGGGATCGACCCGCGCCATCCGGAGCTGCGCATTCCCTACGCGGCCGGCCGTGACTTCGTGGACAACGACGACGACCCGAGCGACGAGTCCCAGGGGGTGTGGGGACTCGGCCATGGCACACACGTGGCGGGCATCATCGCGGCGCAGCTCTCCTCCGGAGGCGCCACCTGGGAGGGCATGAGCCGGGGCGGCATCATGGGCGTGGCGCCGGGGGTGGAATTGCTCATCGCCCGGGTGCTCAACGTGGAGGAGCGCGCCAGCGTCAGCGGCGTGCTCTCGGCGCTCGAATGGTGCCAGCGGCAGAAGGCGCACATCGCCACGCTGTCGCTCGGGGCGTCCCTGGACATGGGCCGCACGGCCCGGGATACCTTTCAGGCCGCGCGGGACTCGGGGATGCTCATCGTCGCGGCGTCGGGCAACGACAGCGACTCGCTCCAGGTGGCGCCGCTCAGCTACCCCGCGGCCTATCCGTCCGTGCTGGCCGTGGGCGCCGTGGACTCGCGAGGCGAGGTGGCCCCCTTCTCCAACGGCGGCGAAACCCTGAGCCTCGTGGCCCCGGGCGTTGACATCCTGTCGTCCATCAGCGTGGGCGGCAACACCGTGTCCCAGCTCGACGCGGGCGTGCTCAGCTACAACTCCCGCTCGCTCTTCTTCGCCCCGGCGGGGGATTACACCGGCACGCTCATCGACTGTGGCCAGGGCAACTCCCTGGAGTGCCAGGGCGGCACGTGCGAGGGCTTCGTCGCCTACGTCCGGCTGGAGCAGGGCTCCGACGTGTCGCGCATCGCGCGCAACGTGATGAGTCAGGGCGCGCGCGCCATCATCTTCGGGACCAGTGACTCCGAGACCCAGGCCTGGCAACTGAGCCTGGAGGGGCCCCACCAGACCTGGGTGCCCGCGCTGAGCGTGGGCCGGGAGTCGCGGGCCGCCGTGCTCCAACACCTGGGCAAGCCCATCCACGTGAACCTCCGGGGCGTCGATTACGCGCGGTTCATGGGGACCTCCATGGCCGCCCCCCACGTCACGGGCGTGGCCGCGCTCCTGTGGAGTGCACGCCCGTCGCTGACGGCCTCCGAGGTGCGAGAACTGATGGAGCGCACCGCGTTGGATCTGGGTGAACGGGGCCCTGACACCCGGTATGGACATGGACTCGTCCGAGCCAGGGCGGCACTCGACGCACTCGAGGGGCTCGCGCCACTCCCCTGAGGGCGCGGTAGGCTCCACCGAGCCCCATGCCCAACCCCCTCACCCTGCCCCGCTACATGACTCGCTTCCGCTGCATCGCGGAGCGCTGTGAGGACTCCTGCTGCTCGGGGCTCAAGGTGCCGGTGAGCCAGGCCCATGCGCAACGGATGCACGAGGCGCTGGGAGAGGAGTCGAAGCTCACGCCGAATCCCGGGGGAAGCGCCACGGAGAGCGCCTTCATCCAGATGCGGCCGGACGGAGGCTGCCCCTTCCTGGACACCGAGCGGTTGTGCTCGCTGCAGCGCCGCCACGGCGACGCGCTCCTTCCAGACATCTGCGCCACCTTCCCCCGCGTCGTCACCCGGTGGGGCGAGCGCTGGGAGGTCGCGGGAACACTGGCCTGTCCGGAGGTGGCGCGCCTGTGCCTCCTCGCCGAGGACTCCACCCAACCCGAGTCCGCTCCGCTCCCCACCCTCCTCATTCCCCGGCCCAACTCCGCGAGAGACCTCGCGCGAGCACCCGAGGACGCCTACGCCTTCCACGCGGAGACCGTGCGAAACGCCCTACTGCGCTGGCTCGACCGGCGCGCACTTCCCCTCGCCTCCCGGCTCGCCCTGCTGGGACGATTCGCCCATGCGGTGGATGACTTCTACTTCCAGGGGACGGAGGCCTTCCGGGAAGACGCCCGCGCCGAAGCCCAGGCCCGCTTGGACGAGGTGCTCCAGCACTTCGACGCCGAGCAGACCCAGGAGGCCATCCACCAGGACTTCTCGGAGTTGGCCCTGCCCGGAGGCCCCTGCGTGGGTCTGTTCGCCTCGCTCTTGAAGGCACGGATGACCCTTCGCGGAGAGCGCTTCCAGGGCCTGGCGCGGGGCGTTCTGACCTCGCTCCGGCTCGACGCGGACACGCCAGAAGACCTGGACGCGGCCTGGCGCACCTATGAAGCGCGCTGGCACCACGTGGCGGACACCCACGGCGCGCGGCTCGAGCAGGTCTTCCACAACTACGCCCTCCACTCCGTCTGGCGGACTCCGTTCACCGACTCGCCGAGCCTGCTCGCGTACGTGTTCCGCCTGGCCCTGCGCGTGGGCCTGCTGCGCCTGATGCTCATGGGCCACCCCCGGCTGGAAGCACTCCACCGGGAGCCCTTCGCCCCCGATGCCGCGGAATCGCTGGACCTCGCGGTGGTGGAGACCTTCCAACTCGTGGCCAGGCATGTGGAGCAGTCCCCTGAATTCCTCACGCTCGCCGAGGGGCTCGTGGGAACGGGGCGCGGTGCGCAAACCCTGGGCAAGGTGCTTGTCTTCGCCGCGTTCTAGACATGTTCGATAAATACAGACACATCGGCCCGCGCTCCTCGCATACAGACGAAATCTGAAGTTTTCCTTAAGCGCTCACATGTCTCCTGGTGAAAACCGAGACAAGCGAACACTCGTGACGGAACTGTTACAAATCATTTCCGGACATCTTTTCATCCCAGGCTTCGTGGTACCCATCCAGGGAGCGACAGCCATTGGATCGCGCTCACCTCCCCCGGGCCGGCGGAGGAGGCCATGGCTGTCTCCTTTCAAAAGGACCCGACATGCGCGCCTCCCTCGTGCTGCCTGTGATTGCCTCGCTCTCCCTCGGTGCTGGTATCGCCGCGTGTAACGCCGACCCTGACTCCACGGAACCCACGGACTCGGACGACACGATTCCTCCAACGGAAGACGGCGCCAATCCATTCAGTTTCTTCGTGACCAGCATCGAGGCCATGCGCCAGCTCTCCGGCAGCGCGAACGGCTTCGGTGGCGATCTGCGCTTCGGCGAGGCCACGGGTCTGGAGGGCGCGGACAAGATCTGCCGGACCATCGCCGAGATGTCCCTGCCGGGCGCCGGACAGAAAACCTGGCGCGCCTTCCTCAGCGCCTCCACCGGAGGCCCCGACGGCGCGCCCATCAACGCCATCGACCGCATCGGCGAGGGCCCCTGGTACGACCGCCTGGGCCGGCTCGTGGCCCAGAACAAGGCCGGGCTGCTGAGCGCGACCCGCCCCGCGGGAAACTCGGCCATCAAGAACGACCTGCCCAACGAGACGGGCACGCCCAACCGCCAGGGCGTCGACAACCACGACGTCCTGACGGGCTCGAGCAAGCAGGGCACGTTCTCCGGCACCCAGGCGAATACCTGCAACGACTGGACGAGCGCGGTGGGCTCCACCGGCAAGCCCATGTGTGGCCACTCCTGGCCTCGCAGCGGCAGCACCGGCAATGGCTCCAACTGGCTGTCCGACCACACGGTTCCCGGCTGCGCGCCCGGCGTCAACCTCTCCAACAGCGGCGGGGGCGGTGGTGGATCCACCGTGGGCGGCTCTGGTGGCTACGGCGCCATCTACTGCTTCGCGCTCAACCCCTGACGGCCTCCGCCGTTTTCACGAATCTCCGAACAGGACCTGGAGCCTCCATGAAGACACGTCATTGGGTCGTTCTCGCTTCCTCGTTGTTGGCCTTGACCCGTTGCGGCACCGGATCCACCTCGCCCACGCCAGACACCGGAACGGGCGGAGACCCACCCGCCGAGGACGTGGATACCTCCGATCTCACCTACAAACCCTGTGACGCCAGCGTGCGTCTCGGGCAATTCACGGTCGAGAACCTGGATGGGTACACCGCGGTCCAGGGCCGCGTGCTCAACGGCGTCGTCCCGAGCACGGTGCGCAACGTCGAGGCCCAGGAAGGCCAGTGCCGCCTCCTGCGTGGCCGCGCGCTCTTCTGCAACCCCGCCTGTGGTTCCTCACAGACCTGCGGTGAGAACGGCGTCTGCATCCCCTACCCCACCTCGCAAAACGTGGGCACCGTGAACGTGGCCGGCTTGAAGGTGCCACTCTCCATGACACCCAACTCGGCCAGGTTCTACTCCAGCAGTTCCACATCCATGCCCTTCCCGGGCTTCGACACGGGCGCGAGCATCCAGCTCTCCGCCAGTGGTGCGGACCTGCCCGCGTTCACCCTGCTCGGACAGGGAGTGGATGCCCTCACCGTGGCCGCGTCGGACATCGTCATCGAGAAGGGCAAGCCCGTCCCTCTGTCCTGGACGCCCTCCACCTCCGCCAGTCCGGCACGCATCAGCATCCTCCTGGACCTCGCCCATCACGGAGGCATCGCCGCCTCGGTGGAATGCGACGGCATCGAGGATACGGGCAGCTTCTCCCTCCCCGCCGGACTGGTCTCGAAGCTGATCGACGTGGGGGTCGCCGGATTCCCCAAGATCACCCTCAGCCGCCGGACGGCGGACTCGGCGGAACTCACCTCCGGATGCGTGGACCTGCTGGTCCAATCCCAGGTGAGCCGGGAAGTCGTCATCCCGGGTCTGGTGTCGTGCAGCACGGACGAAGACTGCCCGACGGGACAGACCTGCCAGGCGGATCTGACCTGCGGCGGAACAAGCACCCCGCCCACCGAGACGCCCGACAGCGGCACTCCCGACAGTGGAACTCCCATCGAGGTGCCCGACAGCGGTACGCCCACGGAGACACCCGACAGTGGAACCCCCATCGAGACGCCCGACAGCGGCACTCCCGACAGCGGCACGGTTCCGACCACCCCCTTCAGCTTCTTCGTGACCAGCATCGAGTCCATGCGCCAGCTCTCCGGCAGCGCGAACGGTTTTGGTGGCGATCTGCGCTTCGGCGAGCTCACGGGCCTGGCGGGCGCGGACAAGATCTGCCGGACCATCGCCGAGATGTCGCTGCCGGGTGCCGGGCTGAAGACCTGGCGCGCCTTCCTCAGCGCCTCCACGGGAGGCACCGGCGGCGCGGCCGTCAACGCCATCGACCGCATCGGGGAGGGCCCCTGGTACGACCGCACGGGCCGGCTCGTGGCTCCGGACAAGGCGTCACTGCTCTCCTCCGCACGGCCCGTGGGCGGAGACGCCACCATCAAGAACGACCTGCCCAACGAGCGTGGAGAGCCCAATCACCAGGGAGTCGACAACCACGACGTCCTGACGGGCTCGAGCAAGCAGGGCAAGTTCTCGGGCACCAGGGCGAACACCTGCAACGACTGGACGAGCGCGGTGGGCTCCACCGGCAAGCCCAATTGTGGCCACTCCTGGCCTCGCAATGGCAGCACCTCTGGCAGCGGCGCTTACTGGCTGTCCGACCATACGGTTCCCGGCTGCGCGCCCGGCGTCAACCTCGTGGACAACGGCGGAGGCACTGGCAACACCGTGGGCAGTAGCGGCGGCTACGGCGCCATCTACTGCTTCGCGCTCACTCCCTGAACCCCTTTCCCCCAAACCCTCCCATGAAACCTTTCTTTCGCATCCTGGTGAGTGCCACCCTGGCGCTCGCATGCACGGCCGAACCCACGACACCCACCGACACTCCGTCTCGGGAGCCCGTGGAGGAAGCCTGTCAGATCGCCGAGGACACCACGGCGCCGGACTCCCTCAAGCGCCTGTCCTGCGCATCGGACTTCAGCGCCTTCGCCTCCCAGCCCATCGACACGAGCATTCCCGGAGCCCGCTCGGTGAAGGTGGTGCTGGACCGCTACGACAACGACGCGCTCTACTTCCAGAACAGCCAGAAGTACGCCATCCACTACGCGTTCGTGTCCAAGAACCTGTCCGGCGCGGGCAAGCCCGTCGTCGGCTCGTTGGCGGACTTCAACCAGACGGAATACTACTCGCCGGACCGGCGCTTCCTCCTGGGCGCCGTCACCTATTACGAGGGCCCCAAGGTCTGGGCGCTGGAGATCGCGCCCTATGACACGGCCTCCGCCACCCTGGTGACGCAGCTCTACGAGTCCGTGCGCGACGCGGGCTATTTCGGCGCCTCGCTCGTCTTCCATCCCACGTCCGAGGCCGTCCAGATGGAGGCGAAGAACCTGTCGGCCTCCATCCGGGTGATGAGCACGGACGAGCTCTTCGCTGCCATCGACTACCAGCCCCTCAACCTCGCCACATCCGTGGGCCAGTTGCGCTTCCTCACCGCGGAACAGCTCGAGACGACCTACCTGTCCTTCCGCGACATCATCGTGCTGGACCGCATTCCCAACGACATCTCGACGATCCTCGGCATCATCAGCGAGGAGTTCCAGACGCCGCTGTCGCACGTGAACGTCCTGTCGCAGAACCGCAAGACGCCGAACATGGGTCTGCGGGGTGCCATGAGCAACGAAAAGCTGCGCTCCCTCGAGGGCAAGTGGGTACGGCTCACCGTGGGCGCGTTCGAATGGAGCATCGAGGAAGTCTCCGCCGCCGAGGCCGACGCGTACTGGGAAACCCACAAGCCCACGCCCGTGGTGCTGCCCTCGGTGGACATGTCGGTCAAGGATCTGCGCGACATCGAGGAGGTGGTGGACGAGAGCCAGGGCACGCTGCGTGAGGCCATCAAGGCCGCGGTCCCGGCGTTCGGCGGAAAGGCCGTGCACTACGGCGTCCTGGCCAACACGCCGGGAGTGCCCCTGCGCAAGGCCTTCGCCATCCCCGCCTTCTATTACGTCCAGTTCATGGAGGAGAACGGGTTCTACGAGAAGCTGGATCAGCTCATGGCGGACCCCGACTTCGTGAACAGGCCCGAGGTCCGGGACGCGAAGCTCGACGAGTTCCGCAAGGCCATGAAGGCGGCGCCGGTGAACACGGAGTTCCAGGAGCTGCTCAAGGCCAAGCTGGCGGCGGACTACCCCGGGCAGACCATGCGCTTCCGCACGAGCACGAACAGCGAGGACCTGGAGGGCTTCCCGTGCGCGGGCTGCTACGAGTCCCACACGGGTGACCCGAGCGATTGGGAAGACGTGCTCAAGGCCATCCGCAAGACGTGGGCGACCGTCTGGCTGTTCCGCACCTTCGAGGAGCGCACCTACAGCAGCATCGATCACAAGTCGGTGGTGATGGCGCTGCTCGTGCACCACAACTTCCCGGACGAGGAGGCCAACGGCGTGGCGCTCACGGCCAACCCCTTCGACCCCACGGGAAACCAGCCGGGCTTCTACGTGAACATCCAGGTGGGCGGCGATGCCGAGGTGGTGCACCCTCCCGCGGGCGTGACGAGCGATCAGTTCATCTACGAGTTCCACCAGCCTGGACTGCCCATCACCTACCTGTCCCGCTCCAACCTGGTGCCCAGCGGCACGACGGTGCTGTCGGCCGCCCAGGTTTACGAACTCGGCCAGGCGTTGGACAAGATCCACGCGCGCTTCTCCCCGGCCTACGGCCCGGCCTCGGGCAACTCCGGCTGGTACGCGATGGACGTCGAATTCAAGTTCGACGGCGAACCCGGCGAGACGCCCAAGGCCATCATCAAGCAGGCGCGCCCTCACCCGGGACGTGGCCAATGAGCCGCCGCGCATGGAATGCCCTGGTCCTGGCGGGGTTCGTCGCCACGGGCTGCGGATTGGCAACCGATAGCCCCATCGATCCAGGCACGGAGAACGATGGCGGCGGCGAGGTGCGGGAGACTCGCGGCTCGCTGCTGCCCTGGGCGGAGGGAAACCGGTGGACCTACCGGGTCACCGAGGCGGGTGAGGTGTCGGAGAAGGAGACCACGGTGGGGCCGTTGGAGGAGGCGGAACGGGCCCACCGGGTGACGTCGCGCAAGAGTTCGGGGGCCATCACCCTGAGCTGGCAAACCGTGTCGGGCGCACGCGTCGTGCGCTACCGCGAGCAGTCCTTCGAGGCCGGAGCCACGACCGCCAAGGACGAGGAGTGGTGGAACCCGGCCAAGCTCCACGTCGACCTGTCGCCCGAGCACACCGTCAAGGGCGTGAGTTGGGTCGAGATCTACCAGGAGACGAAGCAGAAGGCGGGCAAGACGCCCAGCACGGAGACGACGAGGGACCTGTGGACGGTGCTGTCGGAGGCGGAGTCCGTCACCGTTCCCGCCGGGACCTTCACCGCGGTCGTCCTGCGCAAGACGGGCACCAGCAAGACCAAGACGTACTGGTTCGTGCGCGGCATCGGCAAGGTGAAGGAGACCGGAGAGGAAACCGAGGAGCTGCTCAGCTACGAGGTGGCTCCGGAGCCCTCCACGGACTGAGTGGAACCGGGGGCCGCGGGGAGTCCACCGCGGTCCCTTCCTTCTGGATGAGCGTCTGGACGAGGTCGCGCAGGGCCTCGGAGGAGAACGGCTTCTCGAGGCGGGGATTCTCCACGTCGCTCAGGAACGAGCGGGCGTAGGGAGTAAAGGCCCCTCCGGTCAGGAACACCATGCGCGCGGCGAGGTCGGGCGACAAGCGCGAGAGCTCCTGGTGCAGTTCCACCCCGCTCATCTCCGGCATCATCACGTCACTGAGCACCAGATCGAAGCGCTCCCCATCTCGCAGGCGGGCATAGGCCTCGCGTGCGCTCGTCAGCGTCACGACCTCGTGCTCGCGCCGGAGCGTCCGGCGGATGGCGCCTCCAATCTGGGGCTCGTCATCCACCACCAGGATACGCCCGCGAAGGGGCTCTCCGGGGCTCGCCCCGGCGCTGTTCTCGACTCGCATGCGTCCTCCCTGAACACCCGCTACCAGAGATGACCGCTCCCCGGAAGGCTCAGATTTCGGCCACGCCCTCGCGCTCGGCCCACCCCTCCAGCCCGTTGGGCAGGCGGATGCGCACGTAGCGGCCCGCGTCCTCCATGACGCGCACCTTGAGGCCGGGATGCACCTCGAAGGACACCTTGGCCTCCTCGCGGGGGAACTCCCGCGCGCGCAGGGTGGGCGCGATGACGACGGCCTCGTGAAGCGTCTCGTGGACCCAGACATGCGCGGCCAGCAACGCGCCCGCGGGCAGCGACAGGATGAGCAACAGCCCCCCCAGCACCGCCGCCCAGGCCCGCTTGCCCGGACGCAGCAGCCAGAAGAGCAGGAAGAAGAAGCAGCCCGCGAGCCATGCCCCGAGGAAACCCCAGGCCGCGCCATTTCCGCTCGTGGCGGCCACCACGCGTTGGAGGAAGGAGCCCTCCGGCCCGGTGCCCACCACCTTGTCGAGCTGACGCGCGCGGGCGAGGGCCAGGTTCGCCTCCAGATCCGGCGCCTCTCCTCCTTCGCGGCGCGAGCGCTCGAAGGCGAGCACCGCATGGCCCAGGTCGTCCTGCGCCAGGTACGTGGTGCCCAGGTTGTATTGCAGGTCCGGACCCCCGAAGCCCCGGGCGAGCAGCTTCTCGTAGCCCGTCCGCGCGGCGGCGTAGTCCTGTTTGTAGAAGGCCTCGTTGGCCTGCTGGAACAGCCCCTGGGCCTCCTCCGGAGAGTAGTAACCCTGGCCCAGCACGGTGGCCACGAGCACGGCGGCGAGGGCGCTCACTTGTCCCATCCCTCCATCACGGCCGCGGCGTCATCCAGGATGCGCTCGCGGGCGGCCTGCTCCGCGCCCGGGGCGAAGCGGCCGGTGTCACAGGACTCGAGGACGAAGCGCACCCGCTCGCGGCGCGTGGCGTCCACCCCCGCCTCGGCGAGCTTCGCGTCCAGCGCATCGCGGGTGAGACCGCCCACCGGCACGTGCAATCGGGCCTCCAGGAAGTTCAACACGGCCTTCTCCACCTCGCCATAGAAGGCGCTGGAGGAACCCGCGCGCAGCTTCTCCGCCTCCGCCAGTTGCTTGCGCGCCGCCCGGGCCCGCTTGCGGTTGCCGGCGTCCTGGCCCGACAACTTCCCGCGCACGAAGCCTCCGAGGCCCAGCGCCAGGAACAAGCCCATGGGGGCCAGCACCGCCGGAACGTAGAAGGAGCGCTGCCACACGGCCGACGCGGGCGCCTCGAAGCGCGCCTGATAGCGCAGCGGCCGGAGACCGCCCGCGGTGAGGACATTCTTCTGCTCGGACGCGGCGTCCGTCAGCGGCGTGGACGTGGTCCCCTGCGAGCCCATCGCCGACGCGCCACCCGCGCCGGGCTCCACCACGATCTCCACCGGCTCGGTGCGCGCCACGGTGTAGCGGCCCGCCTTCGGATCGAAATAGGGAAACTCGAGCGACGGCAGGGTGAAGGTCCCGGTGCGCTGTGGCATGACCAGGTACTCCTGGGTGCGGCGTCCCTGGATGCGCCACTTGCCGGGCGTCAGCTTGTCGGTGGTCTTCGGATCATAGACCTTGAACGCGGAGGGCGTCTCCAGGCGGGGCGGCGTCACGTTCTTCACGTTGCCCGAGCCCTCGAGGACCACCGTCACCGTCACGGGCTGGCCCAGTTCCACCTTTTGCTGGGACGTCTCCAGCGACAACTTCCAGTCCCCCACCTGGGCGTTGGACATGCCCTTGGGCGCGCCGGGAGGCAGGGGCCTCACCTGAACGTCCAGGTCGTTGGAGACACGGTGCACCCGGTGGCCCACGAAGAGCATGCCGGTGGTGATGTCCGCCTCCGCCGGGGTGATGGACAAGCGGCCACTGCGCATGGGGAAGAGCGCGCGGCGGCGCAGCAGGTAGGTGCGATAGGGCACGCCGTTGACGACGCGGGTCTCTCCCGTGAGCTGGGTGGGGCTTTCCACGTCCTCGCTCCAGAAGCCCTCCAGCTTGGGCATGCTCACCGAGTCCACGCTGGACAGGTCCACGCGCGAGTAGATGAAGAGCGACAGCGTCACCTGCTCGCCCACGTACACCTGGTCCTTGTCGAGCGTGGCGCGCAGGAACAGATCCGAGTCGCCCCGGGGAATGCGCAGGTCCTCCCGCGGCACACCCTGGGAGTCCTCCTGCTGCTCCTCCGCCTCCTCCTCGGCGAACGGGTCCTGCATGGAGCCGAAGGGGAAGTTGCGCAGCGCGTCCGGCAATTGCGAGCGCGAGGAGCGTGGAGGCGGCGCGGTGCGGCCCCGGGTCACCGTCATCTTCACGGACTCGGTGCGCCAGGTGCGGCCGCCCCCGGTCAGCACCGCCGGAGGCAGGGTGAGGGTGCCCACGCGCTTGGCGCGCATCATCAGGACGTGCTTGCGCACGGTCTGGATGACGGGCGGCCCTCCCCCGCTCATCTCGATGGAGCGCTGGGTGCTCTGCGAGGACGAGAGCACCTCGAAGTCGTCCGGCGCGGGAAAGCGCACCTGGGCGTCGTTCGGAGGATCCACGATCACCACGGTGAGCTGGAAGACGTCCTCCGTGCCCACCTCGGTGCGGTCCACCGTCTGGTAGAACTCGACCTCGGCCCACGCGGGCATGGCCACCAGCAGCAGGCTGAGGGCGGCCAGTGCCGCGCGGCCGCTACCAATCCTTCGCATTGGGATTCCTCGGTCGCTTCTTCTGCTGGAAGCGCCACAGCTGGAGATTCTTCTCGTTCTGCTTCATCGCATCCAGCAGGCGCTCGGCCTCCTGGCGATCGACTTCCTCCGCGCTCATGCCGCCGTCGCGCTCCTCGGTCCCCGCGTCCGCCGCCGACGCGGAGTCCGATTGGCCGCCATCCGCCTGGCCCTCGCCGCCGTCGCGCTCGCCGCCATCACCCTCGCCCCCGTCGCCCTCGCCCCCATCATTCTCGGCGCCTCCATCTCCCGGGCCACCGTCTCCACCCCCATCCATGCCCCCGTCCTGGCCGCCATCGCCCTCGCCGCCGTCCTGGCCGCCATCGGTGCCGCCGTCCGTGCCGGCGTCGGAGCCGCCGTCCTGGCCTCCGTCCGTCCCGGAATCAGGCTGACCCGCGTCCGCGCCCGCGTCGGGGGTGCCACCGTCCTGACCGCCGTCCTGCCCACCGTCCTGGCCGCCATCGGTGCCACCATCCGCGCCGCCCTGCTGGGGCGGAGGCAGGTTGCGCAGCAGCACCTCGTAATTGTGCCGGGCCTGCGCGTCCGTGGGGTCCAGGGTGAGGGCACGGCGGTAGGCCTTGAGCGCCTCGCGCGTGTCACCCGTGGCCGCGTGGACGTTGCCCAGGTTGTACGTGGCCTTCTGGCGCAGGTCCGGCCGGCTGTTGGACTCCGCCACGCTCTGGAAGGCCTGCTTGGCGTCGTTGTAGCGGCCCAGCTTCATCAGCGCGTCGCCCCGGTTGAACTCCACCGCCGGGTCGTTCGGCCGCTCCTTCTTCGCCTGATCAAAGGACGACAGCGCGTCCTCGTACCGCCCGGCGGTGTAGGCGTCACGGCCTTGCCGCACGAGCGGGTGCTCCTTCTCCAGGAGCCCCGCCGCGCCCGCCACGGACGGCAGCATCCACACGGCGAGCAGGGACCAGGCCCCCACGCGCCTGCCCAGGACACGCGATTTCATGCCGACCTCCGGCGCCACGAGGGCGGCAACATCATGCCCATCAACAGCAGCACGAGCCCCGGCAGGGCGAAGACCTGGAAGCGCTCGTTGTAGCGGACGGTGACCCGGCTCTCCAATTCGCTCTTCTGCATCTCGTCGATGCGCTCCAACACCGCGGCCATGGCCACACCGCGCGGCTGGTAGAAGAAGGCGCCGTCGGTGGCCTCGGCGATGGCCGTGAGGCCCGCGCGATCCATCCGGGTGATGACCGTCTCCCCGTTCGCGTCCTTCTTGTAGTCCACGAACTCTCCGCGGCGGTTGTACACGGGGATGGGCTCGCCCTGCTCAGAGCCCACGCCCACGGTGAGCACCTGCACGTGCGCCTCCTTGAGCGCGGCCACGGCCTCCTTCACCTGGCCCGTCAGGTCCTCGCCGTCCGACAGCAGCACCACCACGCGCTCCTTGGAGCCCCGGTCCGCGTTCTCCAACACCTGGAGCGCCAGCGTCAGCGCATCGCCGATGTTGCTGCCCCCCTGGGGCATCTGCTCCGGGTCCACCGCGCGCAGGAAGAGCTTCACCGCCGAGTAGTCCGACGTGAGGGGCGACTGGATGAAGGCGTCTCCGGCGAAGGCCACCAGGCCCACCCGGTCTCCCTTGAGTTCATCCAGGAGCGTGTTGAGCTCCAGCCGGGCGCGCTCCAGACGGCTGGGCTGTACGTCCCGCGCGAGCATGGACTTGGAGGCATCCAACGCCACCACCACGTCGATGCCCCGGCGCTTGGTGGGCTCGGTCGTGGTGCCGCACTGCGGTTGGGCCAGCGCCACTCCGAAGAGCATGAGCCCCAGGCCATAGAGCCCCGCCTGCGTGGCCGGCAACCAGCGCACGGTTCCCGGCGCCAGCTTGTCCATGAGCCGCTCGGGAAGGACCGCCCGGACCCGCGAGCGCCGGCGCAGGGCCAGCCACAGGGCGAGCACGCCCACCAGCAGACCCAGCCCGATCATGGCGAGGTAGACAGGCTGGGCGAGCCCCATCTGCTCGCCCAGGAACTTGAACCGCCAGGGCTCCAGCAGCGTCACGGGAACACCCTCAGGAAGGTGGAGCGCAGGAAGAGTTCCAGCACGGCGAGCCCGAAGGCCAGCAGCAGATAGGGGTGGTAGTTCTCGCGGTAGTTGGCCGAGGCGCCCCCCTCCAGCAGCTTGGAGCGATCGAGCGAGTCCAGCACCTTCTGCAGGCCCTGCTTGAGGCCCTCGGGATCGGTGGCGCGGTAGTACTCGCCGCCGGTCGAATCGGCGATGTCCTGCAGGAGCTCCGGGTTGATGGGGATCTCCGTCTCGCGCCAGACGGTGTTGCCGAACAGGTCCGTGCCCTGGGGGAAGGGCACCTTGCCGCCCTTGCCCACGAGGATGGTGTAGACGGGGATGTGCAGGCTCTTGGCCATGCCAGCCGAGTCCAGCGGGGAAATCTTTCCCGCGTTGTTGTCGCCGTCGGTGATGAGCACCACCACGCGGCTCTTGGCGTCCGAGTCGCGCAGGCGGTTGAGCGCGGTGGCCAGCGCGTCGCCAATGGCGGTGCCATCCTCCAGCACGCGGGTGCGCAACTGCCGCAGCACTTCCTTGAGCACGCCGTAGTCGAGCGTCAACGGCGCCTGGGTGTAGGCGGCGCCCGCGAACACCACGAGCCCGATGCGGTCATTGACGCGGCTGGTGATGAACTCGGCGAGCACCTCCTTGGCCACGTGCAGGCGGTTCTGCGGGCGGAAGTCGCCGGCCTCCATGGAGGTGGACAGGTCGAGCGCCACGACGATGTCGATGCCCTCCACGTTCAAGTCCCTCACCCGCGTGTCGCGGGACTGGGGCCGGGCGAGCGCCACCACGGCGGCGGCCACCGCGACGAGGCGCAGCAGGGGCAGCAGCGGCAACAGGTACGTGCGCAGACCCCGGCGGTTCTGGGTGAACACGTGCGCCGCGGAGAAACGAAGCACGGCGCGGCGGCGCTTCTCCCACACGCTCCCGGCGATCAGCAGGGGCAGGAGCAACAATCCCCACAGGAAGTGGGGGCTATGAAACGCGAGGTCCGGAAGCATGGGACACGTTGACCGCCTCGGGCGGCAGTGGAGGGGGCCAGGTCTTGTCCAACAGCGAGTAGCCGAACGACAGCGAGTCCCGGCACGAATCCGCGGAGGACTCCGCCCGGGCGTACTTCACCAGATCCGACTCGGAGATGAAGCGCATGAGCCCGTCCTCGGGCAGACCCGGCGCGTGGAGCCCGCGCAGCCGGGCCATCAACTCGGAACTGGTGCACTCGAGGGCGTCGAAGCCATAGCGCTCGCCCAGGTAGCCACGAAGGATCTCCGAGAGGCGGAAGTAGAAGTCCTTCACCCGGCCCTGGGCGGGCAGGTCCTCGGTCTTGAGGGAATCCAGGGCCTGGCGCGTGCGCACATCCAGGGGAAGGGGCGGCGCGACGGCGGCCCGGACGCGCTCGCGATACTTCTGGAAGAACCGCCACGCGACCACCGCCAGCAGCGCCGCGGCCAGCACGCCCAGAGCCACCCACACGAGCGTGAACGAGCGCACGGCCACCTCGGCGGGCGGCTGGATGTCCCGCAGGTCCTCGCCCTTCGACTGGGCGTCCTCGGGCAGGGTGGAGCCCACCTCCAGCGTGCGTCCCGGCGCCACGTAGCGCTGGGGCCCCTCGGGAGTACTCACCGCGAAGGGCACCTCGGGCAGCGTGAGCGAGCCCAGCTTGAAGGCGGACATGCGCAAGCGGAACGTGGTGACGGCCGGCTCCTTGCCCCCCTCGGGAGGCGTGCGCTCCTGGGACAGCAGTTCGAAGTCGCCCAGGTCCGGCGGCAACTCCAGCTCGTAGCGCTGGTTCGCCGGATGGGTGAGCATCAGCTCGTAGACGAACGGCTCGCCCAGCAACACGCGCTCGGGCTGGACACGCGCCTGCACTCCCGAGGGCTCCGCCTCCGGCAGCTTCGCGCTGGCCGGAGCGGGCGTGGCGGGCGCCTGGGCCCAGACGGGTGAAGCGGCCAGGAGCGCGCAGAGAACCCACCCCTTCATGCCGCCATCCTCCGGGAGCGGGCACGGAAGAAGCGCACCAGGGCCATGCCGTGGTCGTCTCCGGTGCTCAGCTCCACATGATCCAATTCCAGCTTCTTGAAGAGCCGGCGCAGCTCATCGCGCTGCGCCTGCAGGACGCGCGCGAAGCGTCCGCGCACGAGCGGATCGCTCGTATCCACCACGAAGCGATCGCCCGTCTCCGGGTCCTCCATCTCCACGAGTCCCATCTTCGGAAATTCCCGCTCCAGCGGATCCACGATGACCACGGGCACCAGGTCGTGCTTGCGGCCCACCAGACGCAGCGGCGGCTCGTAGCCGAAGGCGAGGAAGTCCGAGATGAGGAACGTCACCGTCTTGCGGTTGGCCAGGCGGCTCAAATACGTGAGGCCCGCGGCCAGGTCGGTCCCCTTCCCCTTGGGCTGGAAGGTGAGGATGTCACTCACCAGCCGCATCACGTGCGTGCGGCCCTTGCGTGGCGGAACCACCTTCTCCACCCGGTCCGAGAAGAGGATGAGCCCCACCCGATCGTTGTTCGCGATGGCGCTGAAGGCGATCTGCGCGGCCACCTCGGCGGCCACCTCCGACTTGGAGCGGTCTCGCGAGCCGAACTCCTTGGACGCCGACACATCCACCAGGAGCATCACCGTGAGCTCGCGCTCCTCGGTGAAGACCTTGACGTAGGCGTCGTTCATGCGCGCCGTGACGTTCCAGTCGATGATGCGGATCTCATCTCCCGGCTGGTACTGGCGCACCTCGGAGAACGCCATGCCCCGGCCCTTGAAGACCGAGTGGTACTGACCCGCGAGCATGTCCGACACCACCTTACGGGTGCGGATCTCCAGCTTGCGGATGCGGCGGATGATGTCCTTGGCGAGCATGGCGCTGCCTCCAGGCCCCTTCTGGCTACGGCACTTCGACGCGGTCGAAGACGCGCTGGATGAGCTTCTCGGTGGTGAGCTCTTCCGCCTCGGCCTCGTACGTGAGGGCCACGCGGTGGCGCAGCACATCGAACGCGATGGCCTTCACGTCCTCGGGCGTGACGAAGCCCCGGTGGCGCAGGAAGGCGTGGGCGCGCGAGGCCTGGCTCAGCGCGATGGTGGCACGCGGGCTCGCGCCGAACTGGATGTAGTCCGCCTGATCCTTGAGGCCGTAGCGCGCGGGCTCGCGCGTGGCGAAGACCACGTTGAGGATGTAGTCCTTCACCTTCTCGTCCATGTAGATCTGCTGGACGAGCGTGCGCGCGTTCACCAACTGCTCCAGGGCGATCACCTTCTGGACCGCGGGCGGCTTGCCCCCGCTCATCCGGTCCATGATGACCTTCTCCTCGTCCCGCGTCGGGTAGCCCACCTTCACCTTGAGCATGAAGCGGTCCACCTGCGCCTCGGGCAGCGGATAGGTGCCCTCCTGCTCGATGGGATTCTGGGTGGCGAGCACCAGGAAGGGAGAGGGCAGCGGGAAGGACGTGTCCCCGATGGTGACCTGGCGCTCCTGCATGGCCTCGAGCAGCGCGGACTGCACCTTGGCGGGAGCGCGGTTGATTTCGTCCGCGAGCACCACGTTGGCGAACACGGGACCCTTGCGCACCGTGAAGTTGGCCGCCTGCTGGTTGTAGATCATCGTGCCCACGAGGTCCGCGGGCAGCAGATCCGGCGTGAACTGGATGCGCGAGAACGAGGCGCTGATGCTCTCGGCGATGGTGCGCACCGTGAGCGTCTTGGCGAGGCCCGGCACGCCCTCGAGGAGCACGTGGCCATTGCACAGCACGCCAATGAGGATGCGCTCGAGCATGTAGCGCTGGCCGACGATGACCTTGCCCACCTCCTGGTTGAGGAGTTCGACGAAGCCGCTCTCCTGCTGTACGCGCTCGGTGAGTGCCCGGATGTCCGTGTTCATAAGGTGTTGTCTCGACCGTCCCTGAGGAGGCAGGCAGCCTAGGGGGTGGAAGGTTCCGGCTCAACAACACAGTAGGCCGCGCATTCCGGTATTTTCACGGCTCGACCCAGGGGAGGCGGCCACGATGACCGGAGGGGACGTCCAGCACCGTGAGGAGGGACCCGTGGAGCGGGCCGTGCTGGCGGAACTGGCCCCTCGGGTGACACGCCGGAGGTGCCCCGTGCCGGGCGGTGGGACGCTGCGGCTCCTCGAAGGCGGCGAAGGCCCATCCCTGCTCCTCCTCCATGGGCGGGGAAACGCCGCGAGCACGTGGTTCCCCTTGTTGCCGGAACTGGCCCGGGAGCACCGGGTGTTGGCGCTGGACCTGCCGGGCTTCGGGTGCTCCTCGTCGACGCCCGGCGCCCTCCAGACGGCCGAGGATGGGCTGCGCTTCTTCGTCGAGCCGGTGGAGGCGGTACTGGCCTCGTTGGAGGCCGGGCCCATGACGGTGGTGGGGCACTCGCTGGGAGGACTGGTGGCCCTGGAGCTGGCGCTGCGGGGCCACGTGCCCGTGGAGCGTCTGCTCCTGGTGGACGCGATGGGGCTGGGTCCGGAGATGGCCCGGGATGCCCGCCTCTACTTCCGGGTGGGCCCGGAGCGGATCGCCCGGGTGCTGGGGCCCAGGCTCTTTGGCCGTATCGCCCCGCTGCCGGACAGTCCGCTCCACCGGCGGCTGATGGCGTTGGACCATGAACTGATGACGGTTCCTGGGGGCAGACCCGAGGCCACGCGGGCCTTCAACACCCTGGTGCCCCTGACGGGCGGCGTGTTCCACCGCTTCGAGCGCCTGGGCGAGGTGAAACAGCCCACCCTCCTTTATTGGGGTGAGAAGGACACGGTGCTACCGGTGTCACTCGCCGAGGCCGCCGAAAAGGCCCTGCCCCATGCACGGCTCGTGCGCACCGCGTCCGGGCACAGTCCGCACCTGGAGCTACCGGACACCGCGGTCTCGGAGATGAGAACCGCGCTCGACGCATGAGCCCCTTCCATGATTGGAACGGCTCCCATGCAGATAACGACCTGGTTCATCGCGAAGGAAGACGAAGCGGACGCGATCGCGTCGACCGTCACCACGGAGGAGCACGATCTGGAGGAGTGGCCGAACATCGAGCTGCCCCTCATCGAGATGGAGCTGATGGCGCTGTTCGCCACGCTCCGGGGGTCGGATGACCTCACCGTGACGAGCAGCCAGGGAGAGCCGTTCGTCTTCGACGAGGATGAGGGATTGCTCGTCATCCGCGTCTCGGATGACTTCATCCAGGCGCTGGCTCGCATTTCTTCCGGGAAGGAAGCCGACATCGTCGAGACCTGGGCCGAGAACATGGACTCGGAGCTCGATCCCGAGGAGCTGCGCGAACTGCTCGCGGACATGGCGGAGTTCGCCCGCGAGGCCGTCAAGAAGCGCGTGCCCGTGCTGTCCCTGTCGACTTTCTGAGTCAGGAACGGAGCGCTCCAACGTCCGTGGGACTCCCGCGCTCCCCACCTGGAGGCACGTATGACCCGCGAAACCCCGACCCCCGAGCAGGACCGTTCCGAGGCCACGGCCCGGCCCCGGGGCTATGAGCAGGTGGACCGGCTCTCCGTTCCTCTCCCCCACGGCACCGAGGTGACCACCCGGGTGGAACGGCTGGCGGGCGAGCGGCGCATCCCCCAGGGCGTGGTGGGCCGCGTGGCACGGGCTCGTGATGGCGGCTTCGATGTGCAGATCGTCGGCGTGGGCGAGCTCTGGTACGCCCGCGACGAGCTGGTTCCACGCAAGCCGGGCCAGCTCCAGTTCGCGCTCCGGCGCGCCGCCACCTGGGACGCCCTGCGCCCCTGCGCGGTGCTGGAAACCATCGTGGGCTCCCAGGCCTGGGGCCTCGCCAACGAGTCCTCCGACGTCGATGTGCGCGGCGTCTTCTGCCTCCCCCTCCCCTGGCACTTCGGGCTCGCGGACAAGGCGAAGGATCTCGTCAGCGCGGATGGCAGCCACACCTTCTGGGAGTTCTCCAAGGCGGTGGAACAGGCCCTGCGCGCGGACCCCAATACGCTGGAAATGCTCTTCGTTCCCAGCGCACGCGCCTCGGATGTGCTCGGGGAGTGGTTGCTCGCCGAGCGCGAGGCCTTCGTGTCCAAGGCCCTCTTCGGCAGCTTCGGGCGCTACGCCATGAGCCAGCTCGACAAGCTCACCCGTAGCCAGCGGCTCGCCGAGCATCGTGACCTCGTCCTCGAGTGGTTGTGCGAGGAGCCCGCGCCCTCTCTTGACGAGGTGGCCCGGAGGCTGTCGGCCATCTCCCCGCGCACCGCGCCGACTCCCGAGGACGCCCTGCTCGCGTCCAAGACGTACCTCAAGCAGCTCTACCGCTCGCTGTCGGACCAGGGGCTCATCGAAGCCAACGACTTCGCCGCCCTCATCCGCTACGCCCGAGGTGGCGGTCAGCGGCCTCCCAGCGCCCGCGAGTTGCGGCCGAAGAACGCCTACAACCTCCTGCGGCTGGTGGTGCTCGCCACCGGCTGGTTGAAGGACGGCGTCCCCACCTTCGAGGCGTCCGGCGCCATCAAGGCACGCCTCCTGGACATCAAGGCCGGACACGTTCCGCTGGAGGACGTGCTGCGGGACGCCGAAGCACTCGCACCGGAGTTGGAGGAAGCCCACCGCGCCAGCGCCCTGCCCTCCCTGCCGGATTATGGGCGCGCGGATCGGCTGCTGCGGCGCATGGGAGAGGAACTGGCACGGCGCTGGGTGATGCGGGAGCCCGGGCCGCTCGGACGGGAGGCCCCCACGCCTCCCATCGTCGAAGAGAAGGAGGACGCGTCATGACGGACTCCCTGATGACGGAACACCAGACCCGTGTCGCCCACCGCGTCCTCGACGAGGAGTCCGCGCGCCGACGGCACCTCGTCGTCTCCCTCACGGGAGCGCATGCGTATGGGTTCCCCTCGCCCGACAGCGATCTGGATCTCAAGTGCGTCCACATCACGCCCACCTCGCACCTGCTGCGGTTGGAGTCACGCACCGTGCCCGCCGAGCGTCTGGAGGTCGTGGACGGGGTCGAGGTGGACTACTCATCCAACGAACTCGCCCCCGTGCTCGTCGGAGTCCTCCAGGGCAATGGCAACTACGTGGAGCGGCTGCTCGGGGCTCATGCCTTGCGAAGCTCCGATGAGCTGGACTCCCTGCGGCCCCGGGTGCGCGGCGTGCTGTCGCGGCGCCTCCACAGGCACTACCGTGGCTTCGCCCAGGGGCAGTTGCGCGAGTGGGAGAAGACGGGCTTTCGCTCCGCCAAGAAGCTCCTCTACGTGCTGCGCACGACGCTCACCGGCACCCATGCCCTGCTCACGGGCGAGGTGGAAACAGATCTCACCGCCCTGATGGACCGCTACGGCTTCCCGGAGGCGGGAGAACTCGTCGTGTGGAAGCGGAGGGGAGAGCGCAGCGAGCTGTCCGAGGCCCTTTCCGAGCGCTGGCGGGGGCAGGTCGGGCGCGCCTTCGAGCGACTCGACGCGGCGCGTGAACACTCCGTGCTGCCCGAGGAGCCCCGGGACGTGGATGCCCTGGAGGCGTGGCTGCTCGACCTGCGGCGCTCGCACTGGTGAGACATCGGGGGGCGCTTGGGACTAGCGTGCCCCCTCGTGTCTCACGACCTCCTCGATCTCCCCGCCACGCCCGAGCGTCTTCATGCGCTCGCGCGGGCCGGTGTCTTGTCCCCCTCCGGGCTGGAGCAGGCCCTGCGGCGCGCGGTGGCGACCCCCGAGCCCACGGCCTGGCGACGCTTCCTGTCGACTGGGTTGATGGGCTTCGGCTCGCTGCTCGTGCTCTCCGGTGTCATCTACTTCTTCGCCTACAACTGGGCGGCCCTCCATCGCTTCGGGAAGATGGGCCTGCTGATGGCCGCCATCGCCGGAGCGTGCCTCGCCGCCTGGCGGATGAAGGAAGGGCTCGCGGGACAGTTCGCCCTGCTCTTCGCGGCGGTGCTCGTGGGGCCACTGCTCGCCGTCTATGGACAGGCGTATCAGACGGGGGCTGACCCGTATGGACTGTTCCTCGGGTGGAGCGCGCTCATCCTTCCCTGGGTGGCGCTCGCGCGCTTCGGACCCCTGTGGTTGTTGCTGCTGCTGCTCGTGAACACGGGCTTGAGCCTCTATCGGGTCCAGGTGCTCGATCGGGAAGACGCCACGCTCATCTTGATGCTCGGGATGGTGAACGGCGCGGCGTGGCTCACCCATGAAATCCTCGCGCGGCGTGGCGTCGACTGGCTTCGTGGACGCTGGCTGCCCCGGGTTCTCGCGGTGATGACCGTCCTGCCGCTGCTCGGGCTGGGGACTTACCTGATGGTCGAGCCACAGACGTCCGACATATCGGAATACGTGGCGCTTGGCCTCCTGCTCCTGATCATGGCCGCGACCTACGTCTTCCACCGCCGGGTGCGCCCGGAGCTCTTCCTGCTCACCCTGGACGCGGTGAGTGGAATGACCCTCGTCACCACCTGGCTCGGACGCATCATCTTCGATTCGGACAACGTCCACGCGGGCAGCTTCTTCCTGATGGCCCTGCTGCTGCTCGGTGAGATGGGACTCGCGGCATGGTGGCTGCGTGCCGAGGCGCGTGGACCGGAGGAAGTATGACCCTGGCGTTCAAGCCCTCGTTGCGCGAGGTCCTGCCGTCCGAGCAGCACGAGCGGGCACGTGCCGCGCTCGAATCGAATCAGGAACTCGTCACCAGCACTCCGTGGTTCATCCGGGTCCTCATCGGTGGTGGAGCGTGGCTCTCCTCCTTGTTCCTGATGATCTTCGTGGGGATGGCGCTGTCGTTCGCGGAAAAGGAGGGCGCCCTCATCCTGGGTCTGCTGCTGACAGGTGGCGCGATCGTCCTTCGCCGCTCGGAGCCCGGCCTGTTCCTCACCCAGACCGCTCTGGCCATTGGCCTCGCGGGACAGGGTCTCTTCGCCTTTGGCATGGACAGCCTGGTCCGAAACGTTCCCCTGGCCCTGGCCCTCTTCGTGCTCGAGGTGTTCATCCTCGTCGTGTATCCGGACCTCATCCAACGCTTCCTGTCGACGTGTGCCGCCAGCCTCGCGCTGCTGTACGTGTTGCACCAAGGGCTCTCCATCGTCGTCATGGACGTGGGGCTGGTGGGACTCGCCGCGCTCGCCCACGGGCTTTTCCTCCACCAGGGCACGCTCCAGGCACGACGTTGGGGCGCGCTGGTGACACCCGCCGCCTTCGGCCTCGTCACGACGCTCCTGACCCTTCTCCTGGTGGGAGCCTGGCAAGGGGAACTCTTCGGCGACGAGGCGGTGCTCCGCATCCTCGTGACGATGGGGCTGACCACGGTGACGCTGTACTCGGCCTGGCGTGTCCTGGAGGAGTTGAACACCGCGCCGGGAGGCACCGCCGGAGTGACCTTGTTCGTGGCCCTGAGCCTCACGGCCCTGCTCACGTTCCGAGCCCCCGGAGTCATCGCCGCGGTGGGCGTGGTGCTGCTCGGCTTCCATCGGCGCAGCGTGGTGCTGCTCGGCATGGCCGTGGTCTTCATCCTCGCCTTTGGCGTGAACTACTACTACAGCCTGGAACTCACCCTGCTCGCCAAGTCGCTCGCGCTGCTGGGCGGAGGGCTGGTGATGCTCGGCCTGCGGCTGTTCATCCTGCGCCGCTTTCCCCTCGCCCCAGAGGTGTCCTGATGCGCACCCCCATCATCTTCGGCGGACTCGCCCTGGTGCTCGTCGCCGTGGGAACGCTCGTCGTCCAGAAGGAACACGTGCTCGCGCGGGGCACCCCCCTGTTGCTGGAGCTCGCCCCGGTGGATCCCCGCTCGCTCATGCAGGGCGACTACATGGTGCTCGACTACGCCGTCAGCCGGGAAGCGCGGCCGAACGAGGGCACGGAGCCGGAGCAGGGACGCCTCGTGCTGCGGCGCGATGAGTCGGACGTGGGGCACTTCGTCCGGGTCGAGGCGCCGGGTACGGTGCTGGCACCGGGAGAGATGTGGCTGAACTACAAGGTCCGCCAGGGTCGCGTCCGCCTGGGCGCGGAGTCCTTCTTCTTCCAGGAAGGGCATGCGGATCACTACGCGAAGGCGAAGTACGGCGAGCTGCGTGTGGCCGAGGATGGCTCCAGCGTTCTCGTGGGCCTGCGCGATGCCGAGCGCCAGCCCCTGGGCTCGCCCGAGCCCTGACACCCACTGATCCAGGGATGACGCACGAATGGCGGAGTGGCCTGCACATTTGTACAGCCCCCCCCCCCCCCCCCCCCCCCTCCAAATCCTTGAATTTACTGTTTTTTCAGCTGCAACGGCACTGGAGCGAAGCGGTGTTCTCGCCTAGCACCCCGCCGATTCCGGCGAGCCTCGTAGGACGAAGATGCTGTCGAGGCGTCTGTCCCCCCGGCGGCGGGGCGCGTCCACCTGATAGTCGAAGTCGTAGGTCGCGAGAATCTCGAGCCCGGCCGTGCGGAACAACCGCCGGGTTTGCGTCAGGTCATACGTGCGGAAGAACCAGTGCGTCTCGATGAGCAGGTCCTTGCCGGGGCCCGTGATGCGCAACCGGTTGCGCATGGCCGAGCGCCGCAGCTTCCGGTCCGGCAGGCCCTCCCGGGTGTTGCACACGACCGTGTCCTGGCCCAGCCGCTCCACCCAGCGCTCATGCTCCACCTTCTCCCGGGCGTATTCGGTCAGGTGGAAGCCGAGCACGTAGATGCCGTCGGGCTTGAGCAACCGCCGGGTCCCCGCCAGGTGCGCGAGTGCCGCCTTCTCGCTGTCGAGATAGCGGAAGGTGGAGACCAGGTTGAACGCCAGGTCCATCTGTCCTTCCAGCTCGGGCCGGAAGAAGTCCTCCATCCGCGACGGATAGAGACGCACGCGCCGGCGCAGGGCCGGAGCGAGGCGCGCGCGGGCATAGGCCAGCATCTTGTCGGACAAGTCATAGCCGACCACCTGGAGGCCCCTGCGCGAAGACTCCTCCACGAGTCGGCCCGCCCCACACGCGGGCTCGAGCCACCGCTTGCCGCCCGTGCCATGGCGCCGGCCCACCTCCAGCAGGAAGTCCACTTCCCGAGCGGTGTCGGTGCCGAAGATGGCTTCGTAATACTCGGGGTGGTCGTACCAGTCGGAGAGTCGTTGCATGGCTCAGTGTCCTGGATGCTCCGTCACTTCCGAGAGCGCCAGCATCAGCAACAGGCCCACCGCGAGCGCCACCAGGTTGCGGCCCCGGTTCTCCTTGCCATGCCGGTTCACGTGCGGCAGCAGGTCCGACACCGCCACGTAGAGGAAGGTGCCCGCCGAGAAGGACAGGGCCAGGGGCGCCAGTCTCTGAAAGCGCAGCACCGCATCGAAGGCGAAGTAGAGCACCGCGCCCACCGGCACCATGAGCCCGTAGGCCATCGCGTAGCCCAGGATGCGCGCGGAGCTCTTGCCCTCGGTCTTGAGGATGGAGGCCAGTGACAGCGACGAGGGCACCTTGTGCGAGGTGATGGCCAGCAGCGCCATCATCCCCACGCCCTCCTTCACCGCCGAGCCCAGCGCGATGCCGTCGAACAGCGTGTGCGCCGACAGCCCGAGGAACGCCGTCAGGCCCAGCGTGTGCCCGTGCACGTGCTCCTCGCACTCCGGCGGTTCCTCGCACGCGTGCGTGAGCACGTAGCGCTCCAGCACCATCAGGAAGACGAACCCGGCGGGCACCATCACGAACGCCCAGAAACCACCGCCGTGATACGCCTCGGGCAGCATGTGGAAGAACGCCGCGCCGAACATGATGCCCGCGGCGAACGCCAGGAAGGTCACCAGACGCGTCGGCTTCTGGGTGAACACCACCGCCAGCGCCCCCACGAGGGCGCCCAGCAGGATGATCAACGAATAGGCGGAGAGGGTTACTACCGGAGACATGGGGGGCCCGACACCTAGCACAGAATGATGCAATCCGGTGTCAAGTGCACCGCCCGTGGATTCCCCGCCTCCTCAGTGATAGCCGCGCACCACGACAACCCGCACGCGGCCCGCCTTTACCTCCACCTCGCGGGAAGTGCTCAGCCCGGGAGCTTCTACCCGCACCGTATGGAGGCCCGCGGGCAGTCTCAGGCGCGCCACCTGGAACTCCGCGGGCAGGGACAACCACGAGCGCAGGTCCGGCTGATTCGTCGCGTTGAGCACCAGGAAGGTGAGCGCGCCCACGGCCTCGCTCCTCGCCAGCGCCCCCGCCCCCGCGGCCAGTCCCGCCTTCACGCCCACGCCCGCCACCTGTTTGGCCAGCATCCGGCCCATCCGGTCATCCAGGTGGACCGCCGCCACGTCCGAGAGCGACGTCACCGTGACCGCCCACTTCGGAGGACCCGATTCCACACCCACCTGGGTCCTCGCCGGCTGGCTCCGCTCCCGGTAGACGGGCACCTGGATGAACTCACTCGAATTCACCCGCCGGTCCGCGGGCTCCTTCTCCGGGGAGCGTCCCGCCTCCACCACGACCACCACCTGCCCCTCGTCCGGCCCCAGGGGCGTGTGCACCAGTCCTGGAAAGCGCGTGAGCAGCCGCTCGTACTCGTCCTGACGTCCCGTGCGCTGGGCCAGCCGCAGCAGGGGCTCCGCCAGTTCGCCCAGCCCCGGCGCGAGTTCCAGCGCGTTCGCGTAGTCGATGTAGGCCGAGTCCCACTCCCGCTGGTCCTCGTACAGCACGCCGCCGATGTAGCGCGCGATGGCCAGTTGCTCGTAGGGCTTCTTCTCCTCGACGATCATCTTGCGCAGCCGCTCGTTCACGCGGCGCACCTCGACGAGGGCTTCCTCGTCCTGCCCCAATTGCGCGTAGTTGAGCGCCTGGAGCACGGAGATCATCAGCTTCTCGAAGTCCTCGCCCCGGTAGGCGCGCCGCCGCTCGTTGGTGATGAGCGCCCCGGCCTCCTCGCTCACGGAGACCGCGTCCAGCTCCGAGGCCAGGCGATCCGCTTGAGCGAGGACCTGGAGGCTCTCCCGCCAGCGTCCCGCCGAGTGCAGCACCATGCCCCGGTCCAGCAGCACCAGCAGCGAGTCATTGCCGCTGTCCTGCTTCGCCACCGCGTCCAGTTCGCCCAGCGCGCGGTCGTAGTCGCCGGACTCGTACGCGCCACGCAGCGCACGCGTGCGCGCGACATAGTCCCCCGCACAGCCGGACAGGAGCACCAGGGCCGCGAGCACGAGGCTCGCGGCGTGACGTCGTGCGAGGTTCATGGGCGAGCTACCAGGAGATGCCCTGCTTCTCGAACTTCTTGCGGAGCTCCTTCTCGTCCGTCCACTCCACGATGCCCGTGCGCACGTTGTTCAGCTTCGCGGTCATCTTGTAATAGACTAGCTTGTCGCCGCCGACCTCCTGGACGATGGAGGCGATCTCCCCGGTGAGCAGGAAGTCCGCGCTGGCCTGCTGCCCCGGAGCCTTGGCCGCGTTGGAATCCACGTAGCCCGAGCCCTGGTACTCGTACTCCTCGGCCAGGTCCTCGCGCGCCGCCTTGTCCAGGAGCGCGAAGCGGCCCGTGCGCGCCAGCCCCGTCTGGATCTTGTCCCCGAGCGACGCCATGTCGATGTGCTCGGACGTCTTGTTCTTCAACCGGCCCACCAGCACCACCGGCGGTTGAGGGTTCGCCTGGGCGAAGCGCGGCGAGTTCGCGAGCGACTCCACCATCTTCTTGGCGATGAGCTGCAAGTCGTTCTCGTTGAACTGATCCGACAGCATCTCGATGGTGTTCGGGTCCTCGTAGGTGCCGCGGGTGAAGGCGCGAGGCCCTCCGCAGGCGGCGAGGAGTCCAACGAGCGATACGGAGGCGATGAGACGGGTCTTCATGGCGAGGAGCACTCCTAGTTCCATTCGCATTCGAAGCGGCTGCCCTGGAAATTCCACTTATACGTGAGCACCGCGTCACGCTTGTACCCCGCCGTGAGCCGGCAGAGGCTCTGCAAGGACGAGCGCGGGTAGTCGAAGGTGTAGCTCTGCGCCTTCTGGCGCTCGGCGTCGGTGAGCTGCGAGGGGTGGGTGAGGCTCGGGCTGGCGCTCGCCGCCACCAGCACCCGGTGCGCGCCGTAGGTCTTGAGCGGCACCTTCCCGGCGAACTGGATGCGGCGCACCGTGCGGGCCCGCAGGATGTCGCTGCGGTCCACCCGCGTCTCGTGCGCGTTCTGACGGCTCAGCAGCTCGGGCAGGTTCGCGGTGAAGACGCGCGTGAGCTCGCCATCCTCCACGAAGAAGTAGAGGAAGGCCTCGCGCGCCACGCGGCTCTCGCCGGTGAAGTCGAGCGTCACCAGCACCTCCAGTTCCCGGTGGGGGGCGAGCGCGTGGGTGCTCACCGCGTCCAGCACCGTCCGGGGCACCCCCGCCTGCTTGAGGCGGATGAGCCCATCCGCGCTCGCGTCGCAGGCGCAGCGGCGCTGTTCGATCATCCGCACGAGCTGGGCCTCGTCGAAGCCCGCCTGAGCCAGCTTCGTCACCTCCTCATCGGTGAGCGGCAACTGCTCCGAGCGCTCGTAGAGGCGCGGCAACTGGTTGGAGTCCCACTGCACGAGGTTGTACGTCTGCGTCTGACCCGGAAACGGCGACACGGCCACCGGCTGTCCGGTGGCGGTGGAGACGCGGGGCGCGGTCTGGGCCGTGGCGAGCGCGAGGGCGGCGGCGAGGGCGTGGGTGAGCATGGCGCTAGAGCCTGAAACCGATGTTCATGAAGATGCGGTTGGTGATGCCGTGGCTGGCGATGGGCACGTCCAGCGCGTAGCCCAGGCCGAGCAGCAGGTGCCGGCGGGCCAGGAAGTCCACTCCCACCTGGGGCGAGATGCCGAAGCGTACCCCCTCATCGGGGACGAAGAAACCACCCGCCTTGAGACCCACGTTGAAGCTCAAGGGGAAACCATAGGTGCGCAAACGCGGGCCCACCAGCACGTTCGCCAAGCCATTCTGGAGCACGTAGTTGCCGCTGACGTCGAACTGGTACCAATCCGCGCCCCAGAACGACAACGTACCGCCCACGAACAGCGGGGGGCCACCCGAGTCCAAACGGGACTTCTCGGCGGCGAAGCCCGCGCCCCAGTCGAACGTCAAGGACACGTGCGGCTCCGAGCGTCGGGAATAGCCTCCCCGGCCATATTCGGACCGCTCGGGCCCATCCGTCCGGCCCCGGCGTTGGGCCCAGGCCTCGTCGGGAATCATCACACAGACAACGCCAAGGGCAATGCCCCACAATCCGGCAAGACGATTCATCACACAGGCTCCTACGTCAGTGCGGCGACCCCCTCCCGACCGAGGAAAGGTGGCGGATATTCACCCCCGCCCTACGCCCGAGGGGGAGACAGCGGCGAGGATGGCTCCTCCTCTTCCCGCTCCTCCTGCTTGGGGGGCGGCATCGGGGTGATGGCGGCCCGGGCCTCGGTACGGGTGGTGGGCAGCCAGTGAGGCCGTGCGCGCAGGTAGCGCATCAACTGCTCACGCACGAGGGCGCGCAGGTCGAAGAGGATGCCCGGCTTGCCGCTGACGAGCACGCGCACCTGCAGCGTGCGGTCCAACACGTCCTCCACCACCATGTTGGACACCTTGCCGTCCCACAACTCCTTGCCCTCGTTCTCCAGGATGCGCCGCAGCTCCGCGCGCAGCTCGTCCAGGTCCGTGGAGAAATCCACCAGCAGCCGCACCACGCCCAGCATGGACTGCCCGCCCTTGCTCCAGTTCTGGAAGGGCTTATCGAGGAACTGGGAAATGGGGATGATCAGCCGCCGTTCGTCCCACACCTTCACCACCACATAAGTGAGGGTGATTTCATCCACCGTGCCGAACTCGCCCTCGATCACCACCCGGTCCCCGATGCGGATGGGCTGGGTGATGGAGATCTGGATGCCCGCGAGCAACGACGCCACGGGCTTCTGCGCCGCCAGACCGATGACGATGCCCGCGAGACCCGCCGAGGCGAGCAGCGACACGCCCACGTTGCGCACCGTCTCGAACTGCATGAGCAGCAACGCGGAGGCGATGAGGTAGGTGGCCGCCTCGAAGACGGAGCGCAGCACCGACAACTGGGTGCGCAGCCCCCGCAGCCGCCCGGCGTCCGACGATTCATGCGCCACGGATTCCTGGACGAACTGTGCCGTCATCCGCAGGAAACGCAGCAGGAACCACGCCACCGCGATGATGCTCAGGGTGGTGTTGAGGTGGTCCACGATGCTCTGCGCCGTGGGCGGCAACAGCAGCAGATGCGCTCCCAATGCCAACAGCAGCGCGAAGTACAGCGCCTTCGCGGGGCCACGCCCCGAGGCCACCAGCGCGTCATCCCAGGTGATGCTCGTCCAGCGCGCCAGTCGCGCCAGCACCCGCAGGGACAGGCGCTCGAGGATCACGCTCAACGCGCTGGCTCCCACCACCGTCAGCAGCAGGCCGAGCCACTGCCAGGGCTCGAGCCCCAGCACCGGCCGCGCGAAGAGCACCGCCGGCAGTTCCTCCCCCAGCAGCACCGGGCCATAGCGCTCATACAGCGGCTCGATGGACTTCACGGTGGCTTCGCCGAAGACCCACACCTTCCCACCATCTGGGAGGGTCACCCGCGTGAGCCGGATGGGGTAGACGTCATCCCCCACGGGAATCACGCCGATCTGATCGAAGCGGGCGCTGTCTGGATCGCCCTCGGGCTCCTTGCTCAGGCTGGCCAGCGCGGTGAGTGGCAGTTTGTGGTCCAACACGAACTTGAGCTGGCGCGCCAGGCGAGCGCCCTCCGCCTTCTGCACGGAGGGGGACAGGAAGTCGAGGTAGAGGTAATGGGCGGCCCGCTCGTAGTCCCCCTGGTGGACCGCATCGGAGAAGCCATTGGCGGTGGCGTAGGGCGTCTGCCGGTCCATCCGGGCGGGGGGCGCCCCGAGACCCGCGTTGAGGGCCCAGGCCTTCCACGACACGAGGACGGACAGCAGCAGGCTCAATCCAGTCAAGGTGCGACGCATGGCGCTCTCTTTGCGACACCCCGCCCCGCCCCGCAACCCCTATGTGAGGCCGTCCGCTCGTCATCCAGGCTACTGGACGAACGGCCCTGCTTTCTTCGGGGTTGGCGGGCTCGGTGGGAAAAGCGTGGAGCCCCCGGAGGCGGTAGGCTACAAGGGCCGCTCAGCAAGAGGTCGCCGTGCACGAGAAGCGAAAAATCCTCCTCATCGACGACAGCGAGATCACCCTCGCCATGGAGAAGGCCGTGCTGGAGGCGCGCGGGTACGAGGTGATCGCCACCTCCTCGTTGGTGGAGTTCGAGAAGACCCTCCAGACGTGGAAGCCGGACCTCATCCTCACGGACATCCACATGCCCGAGGCCAAGGGCACGGACATCTGCCGGACGTTGAAGAACGAGTACAACACCCAGGACATCCCCATCATCCTCTTCTCCAGCCTGGGGGATGACGAACTGGCCAAGCTCGCCGAGCAGGTGGGGGCCGATGGCAGCCTGTCCAAGGGCAATGGCTTGGAGGCGATGGGTGAGAAGATCGACGAACTGGTGCAGAGCATCATCTGGTGACGCGGTGAGGAGTCTGCTCACCGGGCTCCTCCTGCTCTCGGCGCTCGTGGGGTGCTCGCGCAAGGAAGCGCGTCCGCCCGAGCCGCCTCCGGCCACGAAGCCCTCGTCCCCGGCCGCCACCGCCCCGGGCGCCATCCTCTTCTTCTCCGCCGACGTGCGCGGCTACCTGGGCCCCTGCGGCTGCAGCGAGAACATGCGCGGCGGTATCGCGCGTGCCGCCTGGCAGGTGCGCGAGGCGCGCCAGGGTGCCCTGCCCGTCCTCTATGTGGATGGCGGGGACAGCCTCTTCGGGGAACCCACCCTCAAGCCGGATCAAATCCCCCAGGAGGAGCGCAAGGCACGGGCGCTCGCCGAGGCCTTCCAGGGCATGGGGCTCGACCTCCGCGCGGTGGGCGAGCTGGACGATACGCGCGGCGCCGACTTCCGCCGCTCGCTGGGACTGCCCGAGCTGCCCTCCGGTGGCGTGAAGGTGCTGACCGCGGGGGCCCGGAAGGTCGGCCTCGTGAGCGCCTCGGATGGGGCCGGCCTCCAGCGGGGCGCCGCCCAGGCCCGCGCCGAGGGGGCCTCGTTCGTGGTGGGCCTCTTCCGGGGAACCCTGCCACAAGCCCAGGCCGCCGCGGCCACTCCCGAGCCAGGGGTGGACCTGGTGCTCGCCACCCACACCGCCTCCGAGTTCGACGGCGAGCAGAACACCCTGACGCGGGACGCGGTCCCCGTGGTGGCGCTGCAGAGCAAGGGCCGCTCGCTCTTGCGCGTGGACCTGGCCTACGGCGCGACCCCGGGCCGCTTCGCGCAGCAGCGCACGGCGGAGGACGGCGAGAAGGAAGCCGCCTCCATCGACCGGCGCCTCGCGCTGCTGGACACGGAGATCAACCTCCCGGGCATCGAGCCGAAGCTCAAGGCCCTCAAGCAGGCCAAGCGCGAGGAACTGGTGACGCGCCGTCAGGCCCTCGTCACCGCGCCCGTGGCCGCGGCGGGCGACGGCGATGGCTTCACCGTGCGCTTCGTGCCGCTCGAATCCACCCTCCCCTCGGACCCCAAGGCCCAGGCGGTGGTGAACGCCTATGACGCGGATGTAGGGAAGATGAATCTGGAGTGGGCCCGCGCCCATGGGCAGGACTGTCCGGCCCCCACCAAGGGACAGGCCGCCTTCGTGGGCAACGCCGCCTGCGCGGAGTGCCACGCGGAGTCCTTCCCCGTCTGGGACGCCTCCAAGCACCACCAGGCCTGGAAGACGCTGGAGGACGTGGGCAAGCAGTACCACCTCAACTGCACCGGCTGCCATGTCACCGGCTGGGAGAAGCCCGGCGGGGTGTGCCGCCTGGACAAGGTGGCCGGGAGGGAGAACGTGGGCTGCGAGAGCTGCCACGGCCCGGGCTCGCTCCACGTGGAGGACCCCTCCGCCGACAACGTCATCGCCAAACCCGGGCAGGCGGTGTGCGTTACCTGTCACAACCGGGAGAACTCCCCCCACTTCGACTTCGCCACCTACCTGCCCAAGGTGCTCGGTCCCGGACATGGGGCCGCACCAGGAGTGAAGCAGTAGGCGCTTGGGCACATCCGCGCGGTGCGTTTCTTTCCGTCGGGAGCATCCAGAGGGAAGATGGCCCGTCTGGATGCTTGTTGGCGTAGCTCGAAAAGCATCGAATTCTTCCGTCCTCAATCCTTCCGGCCCGCCTGGCAGCCGGTCCCCAGGTGCTCATGCCGTCTCTCAGCCTGCTCCTCCTGGTCCTCGCGTCGGTCCCCCCGTCGAGTGACACGCACCCCCTGCCACCACCGCCCCCGGGCATGAAGGCGCGAGCCGAAGCCAGGCCCGTGCTGGTGGGCGCCGCCCAGGAGTCCGAGTCCCCCGCCGCCGAGTCTCCCGCCACCGAGGAGGGAGAAGAGCCCGAGGAGGACGAGTCCACCGAACTCGAGGAGATGAGGGCCCTGGAGGGCGCCACGTTGGATCCAGGAGCCCGGCCCGACGCCGAGGTGCTCCAGTCCCTGCGCCGCCTGGGCGTGGCCAACCCGCTGCGCCTGCGCATGCTGGACGCCCTGGAGGAGCCCACCTTCCGCGAGGACGAGGCGGAGGAAGCGCTGGCGCTCATCACCGACCTGTCCACCTTCGACGTCGCGCGCTTCCAGCCCCGCTACGACATCCCCGTGGAGATGCAGCCGCTGGTGGCCCAGTACATCCAGTTCTTCCAGGGCCCGGGCCGCAAGTGGTTCCGCAAGTGGGTGGGCCGCTCCTCGCGCTACCTGCCGGTGATGCAGCCCATCCTCGAGTCCATGGGACTGCCGCGCGACACCGTGTACCTGGCGATGATCGAGAGCGGCTTCTCGCCCAACGCCTACTCGTGGGCCCACGCCTCGGGGCCCTGGCAGTTCATCGCCAGCACCGGCCGCCAGTACGGCCTGCACCAGGACTTCTGGGTCGACGAGCGCCGGGATCCCCTCAAGGCCACGCGCGCCGCGGCGCGCTACCTGAAGGACCTGCACGCGGAGCTGGGCCACTGGTACCTGGCGTGGGCGGGCTACAACACGGGCAGCGGCCGCGTGCGCCGGTTGATGGAGCGCCTCGACACGCGGGACTTCTGGACCATCTCCGCCGTGGAGAAGGGCCTGGCCACGGAGACGAAGCACTACGTGCCCAAGCTCATCGCCGCGGCGCTCATCTCCAAGCAACCGGCCGCCTTCGGCTTCGCCGAGGAGGAGTTCGTCTACGAGCCGCCGCTCACCTTCGAGGAAGTGAAGCTCACCGACGCCACGGACCTGGACGTCATCGCCCGGGCGGCGGGAGTGGACGTGGCGCTCGTGCAGGAGCTCAACCCCGAGCTGCGGCGCTGGTGCACCCCCCCGGCGAGCGCGAAGAACCCCTACGTGCTGCGCCTGCCCACCGGCACGGGGCCGCGCTTCACGGAGAACCTCGCCAAGCTGCCCGCCAAGGAGCGGCTCACCTTCCGGGTCCACCGGGTGAAGCGCGGCGACACGCTGTCTCAAATCGCCCTGAACTACGGCACGGCGGCCGAGGCCATCCTCCAGATGAACCAGCTCAAGAGCCTGCGCACGCTCAAGCTCAACTCGGAGCTCGTCATCCCCATCCCCGCCAGCCGCGCGGGCGCCAAGAGCGAGGGCACGGACACGGCGCTCGCGCGCAAGGTGGCCCAGGCGCGGCGCAGCGGCGTGACGGTGCCCCGCCCCGAGGATGAAGTGCCCGCGGGCACGCCGCGCGGCCCGGTGGCCACCGGCCCCATCAAGACGGAGACCATCGGAGGCCGCAAGCGCATCACCTACGGCGTGCAGTCCGGTGACAGCCTGTGGGCCATCGCCCAGCGCTTCCAGGTGCAGGTGGACGACGTGCGCAAGTGGAACAGCCTGTCCGCGCGCGCGAGCCGCCGGGCGCTCAAGGTCGGCTCGGTGCTCTACATCTGGCCGGACAACGCGCCCCGGCAGGTCCAGGAGCGCGCGGGCACGGTCATCGCCCAGCGGGCCTCTCCGTCCTCCACGCCGGGCAACGTGCACCACCTGGCCGCGGGCGAGACGCTGTGGAGCATCGCCCAGCGCTACGGCATCAGCGTGGAGGACATCAAGCGCTGGAACCACATCAAGGACACCAGCCGCCTGCCCACCGGCCTCAAGCTCACGGTGAGCGCGCCGTAGCCCCTGGGCCCTGGGCCTCCCTGGACCCGAGGGCCATTTCCCCCGCCGCCTACCCCTGCTCGAGCAGGAGCTTGAGTTCGCGCACGCGGCGGGTGATGTGGTCCCGGTCCATGCGGCGGAAGCTCTCGGGCAGCAGCTCGCGGCTGGTGCACTCCTGCACCGCCACCAAGTTCTGCAGTTCGATCTCCAGCGGGTAGCTGGGCGGCACGAAGTCCTCGAACACGGCCTTGAGATCTTCTTCCGTCGCCTGCTCGCGGCCCTGGGCGAGCGCCCGGAAGCGCGTGCGCACCAGCACCGCCTCCATGTCCGCGCCGCTCAACTGCCGCGTCCCGATGGGAATCAGATCCGAGATGGACGGCACGTCCAGCTTGAGGCCCGTCTTCTTCTGCATGACCTTGAAGAGCTCTTCGCGCTCGGCTTCCGTCTCCGGGTAGAAGAGCGCCAGGTGCTCCTCGGCACGCCCCTGCCGCTTCAAGTCGATGGGCAACAGGTCCGGCCGCGCCGTCATCAGGAACCAGACGATCTTCCCGCGGTACACCGTGTTGCCCATGAACGAGGCGATGGAGCCGAACACGCGGCTGCTCGTGCCCGAGTCCCCGCCCGAGTCACGGTTGCCGAGGAAGGTGTCCGCCTCGTCCACCATCACCGCCACGGGCCAGAGCGCCTTGAGCAGGTTGAAGATCTTCTCCAGGTTGCTCTCGGTGACACCCTGCCACTGGCTGCGGAAGTTGAGGAACTTCACCACCGGGATGCCAATCTCCCCGGCGAAGCACGACACGAGGAACGTCTTGCCCGTGCCCACCGGACCGCTCACGAGGTAGCCCATGGGCATCACCTCCATGCGGCCCTTCTTGAGCGCGTTGGCCGCCGAGCGCAGCATCTCCTTGGCCTTGGCGTGGCCCGCCACCGCGTCCAGCGAGTGCACCGGCTCGATGAACTCCAGGAGGCCGTGGCACTCGGCCTGGATGAGCTCCTTCTTCTTCTCCTTGAGGAGATCCGCGCTGATGCGCACGCCGCGCTCGAGCGCCTCGGTGAGCACCCGGTCCAGGTTGATGCGCGACAGGCCCGCCGTCATCTTGGCCAGGCCCGAGAGCGGCACGTCCGACACCGCCGCGAGCTTCTTGCCCTCCAGCTTGTAGCGCACGTACTCCAGGCGCTCCTCCTCCACGGGCAGGGGCAGCTCGATGGGGGCCACGTAGGGGTTGCGCGACATGCGCTGGGAGATGTCCGCCAGGTTCTCCGCCAGGAGCACCACCGACACGTCCCCCGCGAGGAACTGCGGATCGTGCGCCCACTTCTCCAGCGTGGCCAGCACGAAGCGGTCCTCCGCCGACAGGTTGCTCATCTCCCCGCCGGGCACCAGCGTCTCGGCGAAGTCGATGACGAGCGCGAGCGAGCGCCCATCACTCAGGCGCATGCGCAGGAAGTTCTCCAGGATTTGAAGCGCCCGGGCCGGATCCCTCGGCAGGCTCTTGGCGTAGTCCGTGCCGTAGAGCGTGTCGTAGGTGGTCAGGGTGCGTTGCAGATCCTTCTGCGTCTCCTGCGAGGCGGAGCGGATGCCGGAGGAGCGATCATAGAAGATGACGTGATCGCGCCCGCCGAAGAGCTCCTCCGCCAGGAACGTGCGCAGGGGGCCGAAGCCGCGGCTTCCGTCATCGAGGGTGAGCGGCTGGAGGTCGCGCACCGCTCCGTAGAGCAGGAAGGTATTGACCGTCTTCGTGTAGTACTTCTGCGCCAGCTTCTGGGCCCACCCGGGCAGATGCGCGAGCGGATCCGCCGGATCGGCGGCCTTGCGGGACTTGGTCACGGACACACCCCTCTCCCACCCCCTCGCGGGGGCATGACGCCCTCCCCGGAGGGAAGGCGTCGCTCTGAGTCACGAGGCATTACTTGTTGCAGCGGCCCTTCACCTTCTTGAGCCGCTCATTCACGCGGACGGCTCCGTTGGAGCCAGGGGCCACGGGCACATCCACCTCGGTGTAGCAGTCCAGCTTGAGGCGCACCTGCTTCACGCTCGCGGGCACCGTCACCAACGAGGGCGTCAGCCCCAGCTCCTTGCCTCCGGCCACGATGGTGGCGCCGGAGGGAACGGACTGCACGTCCAGCTGGTAGGAGTCCGCTTCCAGGGTGAGGCGAACGTCCGTGGGCGCGCTCGCGGTGGGGCTGACGCGCTCCTGCTTCGGCTTGAAGCCCGGCGCGCTCGCCTCCAACACCACCACGGGACCGGCGGGAACCTCGCTGACGTAGGTCTTGCTGTCCCCCTTGGGACGCACCACCTTGCCATCCAGCTTGAGCTCGGCATCCGCGGGCTGGGTGACCACGATGAGCTGCGCCATGCGCGCCTCGCGCTGCAGCTCCACGTCCACCCGCGTGGGCGTCATTCCCGACGCCACCTGCACGGTCTGCGTGAAGGGCTTGTAGCCCTCGACACTCACCAGCACCACGGCCGGGCCGGCGTTCACCTGCTGCAGGATGGGGCCGGACTTGGGGACATCCAGGTCCTTGCCGTTGTAGCTCACCCGGGGGTTCTTGCCCTGCACGTCATGCGGCAGGCTCACCAGGACGAAGCCCGTGGGCGCCGGCCGCATCAACAGCATGCCCACCCCACCGAGCATCACGAGCACCAGGACGACGATGCCGATGATGGGCGGCAGGCGGCTGGAGGTGGCCGCCGCCGGAGGCGCGGCCGCAGCGGGCGTCTGCGCCGCGGGCTGAGACCTCGGCGCGGCGACGGGCATCCGGCCCTGGGGCGGGGGCGCGGGAGGCAGCCCATCCTCCGTCAGGTCGTCGACGGGCGGCGGAACCACGGGCGGGGGCGGCCGGGAGCCGACGGCCGGCGAGGACAGCGACGCCCGCGCTCCGCCCGAGAGTTCATCGGAGCGGCCGACGCGCGGAATGCCATCCAGGGTGTTGCGCGACTGCCGGCCCACGGTGGTGCTCTCCCCGTTGCTCGGCGCGAGCACCGGCGGCCGAGGCATGCTCGGATGGGACAGGCGCGGAGCCGCGCGCGGAGGCGGCGACTCCTCGAGCATGGGCGAACGCGGGACCTCCACGGGCGTCACCATGCGGCCGGGGCTCACGTGCTCCCCCGTGGGGCTGTCGTTGAAATACTCGGAGCCGTTGACCACCTGCGTCGCGCCGGACTCCTCCTCCTCCTTGGGAGGCGCCACGGGCGCCGCCGTCAGCCTGGGCATGGCGGCCATGGTGGGCGAGCGGCGCACGCCCGCGGGAGGCGGTGCCGCGGGTTCCACCTGCGGCGGACTCGAGAGCTGCGGCGTCGAGTGAGGAGAGATGGGGTTGGAGCCGAAGCCCATCTCGATGGCGGCCAGCATGCCCTCCGGGGGCTTGATGTCCGCGTACTCCTGCAGCCGCTGCTTCTCGCGCTCCACGTCCTCCGCGAAGGTGGACTTCATGTACTGCATGAGGTCCTTGCGGCTGAAGATGGAGTCCGAGGTGATGAGGAAGCGCTGGAGGTCATCCCCCAGCTCGTTCGCGTACTGGTAGCGCTCGTCCACGTCGCGCGCGAGCGCCTTGAGGACGATCTTCTCCAGCGCCTCGGGGATGCGGCGGTTGTAGGTCGAGGGCGGAGCCACCTCGGCCTTGCGCACCTTCTCCAGCACGGAGAAGTCGCTGTCCCCCACGAAGAGCCGCTCACCGGTGAGCATCTCGTAGAGGCACACGCCGATGGCGAAGATGTCCGAGCGCCGGTCCAGCGGCAGGCCGCGGATCTGCTCCGGGCTCATGTAGCCGAACTTGCCCTTGAGGATGCCCGCCTGCGTCTTGGTCGCCTTGCCCGCCGCCTTGGCGATGCCGAAGTCGATGACCTTGACCTCGCCCTCGAAGGAGATGAGGACGTTCTGCGGGGAGATGTCGCGGTGGACGATGTTGAGGTCGCGCCCCATCCCGTCCTTCTTGCGGTGGGCGTAGTCCAGGCCCTCGCACATCTTCGACACCATGTACGCCACGAGCGGCACGGGCGCGGGCTCGCTCTTCTTGCGGCCCCGGTCGAAGATGGCCCGCATGTCCTTGCCGGGGATGTACTCCATCGCGATGAAGTAGTTGTTCGCGATCTGCCCCAGCTCCTCGATCTTCGCGACGTTGGCGTGGTTCAGCTGCACGCTGATCTTCGCCTCGTCGATGAACATCGAGATGAACTCGTCGTCCTCGGCGATGTTGGGGAGAATGCGCTTGATGGCGACGAGGCGCTCGAAGCCTCCGGCGCCGAACATCTTCCCACGCCACACCTCCGCCATACCGCCGATGTTGATCCGGTCGAGGAGGAGGTATTTCCCAAACGGGATGGGCTGCCGCTTCGGTTGAGTGGTCGTCACGGGCGTACGTGGCTCGGGTTTAAGGACCGAGCCTATCGATCGCCCCTCCATAGGGTCAACCGCGCCAAGCAGACCCCTCCACGAACCAACCCCCGGAGCCCACGCCCGTCAGGGTGTAGGTGCCGGAGCGCTCAACCCGGAATCCGAGGAGGCCGGGGGGGGCTCCTCACGCCCCTCGAAGGGCAACAGGCCCTCTTCGGGCGGCTCCTCGGGGGGAACCTCCTCGATGACCACGCCGTAGGGCTTGCCCTCCGTGGCGTACACCGCCGGCATCCCGAAACGGCTGCCCGCTGGGAGACCCACCAGGGAGACCCAGGCCCGCTCCCCCCCGGAGGCCACGCAATAGAGAAGCGTCCCCACCTCCATGCCCGGGGCCTCCTGGACGGGACCCGAGCAGTCGCGTCGCACTTGCAGGGACCAGGCCCGCGCGCGCTCACCGCGCACCAGGTAGGGCGGTTGGCCCAGCTCCTCCACCACGGGCCGCAAGACGTCCGGGCTGGTGGGGACCTTGCCATTGCGCACGAGCACCTGGGCCTTCTCCTGGAACTGGCGCAGGGACAGGGAGGCCACGGTCTCGGAGTCCAGCGGCACCTGCCCCTCGGCGAGCACCAGGTCGAAGAAGAGCGCGCACACCAGCAGGATGGGCAGCAGCCGGTAGCCCTTGAAGCCCTCGGCGCGGCCTGTCGCCATGCCCCAGAGTCCCACGCCGACCAGCACGAGCAGGACGCCCAGCACCACCGCGGGCCAGAGCACGGGGGGAGGCGCCAGGAAGGCGGACACCTCGGAGCTCCGGGCGCGAAGCCCATCCCAGAGGTCTCCGCCATAGAGCCACAGGAGGGCCAGCAGGCAGCCCAGATTGAGCAGCAGGGTCTGTCGGGAGGGAAGCGTCATCCAGCGAGTGTCCGGGCAGGGTCCGTGGCGGCGGCCCGGTGGCTGGGGAACCAGGCGCCCGCCAACGCGGCGAACAACCCGAGACCCACGCCCCCCACCACCACCAGGGCGGGAAAGGAGAAGAAACTATCGGGCTTGAAGGGGAATTGCGGCAGCCAGGTGGCCGCCAGCCGGTCGATGAGCAGCGCCAACAGGAGCGCGGCGACGGTGCCCAGCACGCCGCCCACGAGTCCCACCACGCCCGCCTCGGCCAGGACGATGTTGCGCACATCCGCGCGCGAGGCCCCCACCGCCTGCATGACGCCAATCTCCTTGGCCCGCGCCCGCACCGACGCACTCAGCGCATGGGCGATGTTCACCGCCGCGAGCACGCAGATGAGAACGGACAGGAGCGCCATGGCCGACGTGGTGAGCGTCACCGCCGCGCCCACGTTCTCCGCGAGCCGCCGCTCCTGATCATCGATCTCCAGGCCCATCTCCTTCACCGCCGCCACCACGGAGGGCACGCCTCCCGGGCTCGTGGCCACCAGGGTGACCCCCGTGTACGTCTCCGTGTCCTGGCCCAGCTCCTTGTTCAGGCGCACGGCCACGTCCAGGGGCAGGGTGACGCCCGCGAGCAGCGCCCGATCCGACGCCCCCACCACCTGCACCTGGGTCGAGATGACGGGTGCCCCCGGCAACGGCGCCGTCACGTAGGAGCGGTTGAAGTCGATGGGCAGCACGAAGCCCTTGAGCATCTCCGGCGCGAGCCTCGGCAGCTTGCGCGAGGGGGCGAAGGTGTTGTTGTAGATCTCCAGGAGCCGCGTGGAGATGAGCACCGGCAACGGCTTGTCCGGCCCGGGATCCACGAACGTGTCCGGGGACACGGCGCCCTCGACCAGGCCTGGATCCACGCCCACCGCCAGCAGATCCATGCCCATGCGCAGTCTGCGGCCGAAGAAGTCCCCGTTGTAGAGGCTGGCCGCCGGGGCGCGCACGTTCATCTTCCGGTACACCCGCTCCACGCCGGGCAACGCGCCCAGGCGCTCCACCGTGGCCGCGTCCAGGCGGCCCCCGCCCAGGAACGAGCCGAGCGACACCGCGGGAGGCACCACGTCCACCAGCCGCGCGTCGGACGGGAAAACCCGCTCGCGGATGACCCGGCCCACGCCCAGGCCCAGGCCCACGAAGAAGACCAGCGCCCCCACGCCCATGGCCACGCCGAAGGCCGAGAAGAACGCGCCCCGCCGCTCCCGCGCGAGGCTCAGCCGCACCAGCCTCGCCAACGCCGCGAGCCTCATGACACGCCCTCCGCCGCCCGCGCCACCGGGGGCTCCTCCACGAGCCGCCCCTCCTTGAGCCGCAACACGCGGCGCGCCGCCGAACTCATCCGATCCTCGTGGGTGACGGCCAACAGGGTCAGCCCCTCGCGGTGCAACTCCTGGAAGAGCGAGATGACGCCCGCGCCCGTGGCCGCGTCCAGGTTGCCCGTGGGCTCGTCGCACAGCAGCAGCCGCGGTCCCGTGAAGAGCGCCCGCGCGATGGCCACGCGCTGCCGCTCACCTCCGGACAGCCGCACCGGCGTGCGATCCTTCTTGGCCAGCAGCCCCACCCGATCGAGCAGCGCCTCCGCCCGCTTGCGCGCATCCGGGGAAGCGGCCGTCCCGAAGTGCGAGGGCATCAGCACGTTCTCCACCGCGGACAGGTTGGGGATGAGGTGGAAGGACTGGAAGACGAAGCCCACGTGCTGGTTGCGGAAGCGCGCGAGCGCCGTGTCCTTCAGGCCCGACAGCTTCACCCCCGCCACCTCCACCTCGCCCTGGTAGTGCACGTCCAGCCCGCCCAGCAGGTGCAGGAGCGTGGACTTGCCACTGCCCGAGGGGCCCACCACGGCCACGAACTCGCCATCCTCCATGTCGAGTGACAGGCCATCGAGCACGCGGACCTCGGTGCCCTCCCCATCCTGGTACCGCTTGACGATGTCGCGCGCGCGAATCATTGGGGCGCCGGAGTCAGCCAGAGGGTGAGCTCGGCCTGCAGGGACTTGTCCTTCTCGGACAGGCCGAGGGTCACCGCGCGCAGTTCCCCCATGGCCTCGAGGAAGCGCACCGTGGTCGCCTTGATGGCGAAGCCGCCAATGCCCCACGCCTCGGACGGCAGCGCCTTCACCGAGTCCGACAGACGCCGCAAGTCCAACACCGCGCCCAGCACCGGTTCCTGGAGCGAGGCGCGCAGTTCCTCCGCCACGGGCACCGGACCCGGAGCCCCCGCGAGCCGGGGCAGCACCGCCTCCAGCCGCGTCCGGGGCGCGGCGAGCACCACCTTGTCCCCCACCGAGGCCATGTGCATGCCCTCTCCCTGCGCATACGACGTGAGGTAGACGCGCTGGCCATTGAGCTCCGAGGGCTCCACCTTCGCGCCCAGGCGCTGGGCGAGCGGCGGCACCTTCTCCAGCGCCGAGGCCAGCCCCGCCGCGTCCTTGCCCTCGCCCACCACCACCAGGTGCACGAAGCGAAAGGGGTTGGTGCGCCGGGGATCCAGCAGGGGCATGCCCGCGCTCAGCTGCACCGTGGGCGACAGGGCCACGCCCGCGACCATGCCGGGCTTGAGCCGCTCGAACACCTCGCCCTTCACGTCGAAACCGCTGGCCTGCACCGCGCGGGTGATGGCGCCGCCCGCGAGGTAGGGCCACACGGGCTCCAGCTTCGCGGGGTCGCCCCGGTAGCGCACCGTGAGGAAGCTGTCCTCCGGCAGATAGCCGAGCAGCTCCGTCGCCTTCTGGGGCGTGAGCGCGGCGAGCGAATCCTGGGAGCCGGGCCACGGCATGTCCGCGCGCAGCGACACGGAGCGCTCGCTCAACGTGCCCATCAGCGTCACGGCCTGCGCGGTGCCCGCGGGGACGAAGTAGCCCAGGCCCCCGGGCAGGAAGGCGTAGAAGTCGCGCTCGGTGGGCAGACGCTTGAGCGCGTCGGACAGGAGCGGCTCCTGGGACAGCGACTGCTCCGGGGCCAGCGTGGCGAAGCCAGACAACCGGGGGATGAGGTCGCCCGCGCCCACCAGGGCATAGCCGTCACTGAGCAACAGCCCCAGCGCGGGTTGTGGGGCTCCCGTCCGGCTGAAGGTGACGAGCGTGCCACCGGGCACCTTCTGCTCGGCGCGCGTGGGCGCTCCCAGGCGCTCGCGGGCGAGCTTCGCGAAGGTCTCCGTCAGGGCCTTCTCGTCCTTCATGCCGAGCACGGAGACGACCTTGTTGTCGAGCAGCAAGGCCATGCCCGCGCCCCGGGAGGGATCGATGCCGGCGGTCTCCATGGCCTGACGGCTGCGCAGGTCCACGCCCACCTGGCGCATGATGCCGGAGACGAACCCCTCGGCGGACTGGGCGTTCTGGAGCTGGGCGGCGAAGTTGGCCAGCTTGAGCGTCTGCAAGCGCGCCAGCTTCTCGCCGAGCGTGCCCAGGTCCGGAATGACGACGGACGCCTTGGCCGTGCGAGGCAGGAAGCGGGCGGGGCTGAGCACCTTCGCCCCGGGCTGCTTGTCGCCGCAGCGGGAGCAACCGGCGAACACGAGAAGCACGAGCAGGAGCCAGGGCGTGGTGCGGCGGAGCATAGGGACCGGAGTGCAGACGGCCTGGGGCCCGGAGTCAAATTCTTCTCGCGGCCGGAGCAGAGGGGCGTCCAGCACCCAACCCGGCGGGCGAGCCCGGGAGTCGCGCCTAGCGCACGCGCGTGCCGTGCGGCAGCGGCGCGGACGTCTCCTCGGTGAAGTCGAGGAAGCGCTCCATCTGCCGCACCGTCTCGTCCGTGGCGCTCGCCTCGGCGCTCAGCGCGTCGAGCTGCCGGGTCACCCCTTCGGGATCCCGGATCGCGATGGACTGCTCGTGCGTGAGCCTCATCAGGTCCTCGATGCTCGCCAGTTGGTGGCTCACCACCTCCCGGCTCTCACGGGCCTGCTCGAAGCGCGCGAGCCGCTTCTGGAGGATGTCCAGCCGCTTCTCCTTCACGTCCCGGATGCGCGCGTTGGACTCCGCCGCCAGCTCCGCCTCCAGCGCGCGCACGTCCTTCTCCAGCGACTGCCGCTCGGCCGGGTTGAGGTAGGTGCGGTACTGGTTGAGCGTGGAGATGAGCCGCAGGAAGGAAGTCAGCAGCGTGTCCAGCCGCTGCTCGCTGCTGGCCGCCAGCACGCGTCCGCCGGGCAGCTTCGCGTAGTTGGCCAGGATCTTCTCCTTGAGCCCCACCAGCTGTTGGTAGTGCTCGCGCTGAGAGGCGGCCAGGTCCGCGAGCAAGGCATCCACCTGCTTGCGCGCCACCTCCGGATCCTGCCCCTCCGGCAGGCCCGAGCGCACCGCCCGCTGGAAGCGCTTGGAGGTGGAGGCACCCACCAGGTACAGCCCCTCCACGCCCAACGCGATGAGCGCGGGCAGTGGCTCCTGGGTGATGGCCGAAGACGCGGCGGCCGTGAACAGCCCCACCAGGTTGGCGGGCATCAGGAAGGCGGCCTTCAAGAAATTGGGAGAGCGGGCCACGGAAGTCCTCGCCAGCGAGGCGCCTCGCGGACAGAGGGCCTCAAGGCCCTCGCGCCTCCGACACATATTTCAACGCACCGAGATCGCGGGTGTCCTCGGCTGGCGGAACCACCGCCGTGCGCTTGATCTTCTGGTAGAGCGCCGATGCGCTCTGGAAGAGCTCGTCATAGGTGACGGGCGCCTCGCCGGAAAGCCCGAAGAAGGACCGATTGTCCGCGAGTGTCGCCGGGGGAGCGCTGCGGATGGCCTCGGTGGGGTCTCCCAGGTACGGAGCCACCTCGCCGAGCAGCCGCGCGGCGGGCCCCGGGTCCTTCGTCACGCTCGCGCCCGCGTCCAGCAGGCCCCGGATGATGCGCCGGACGGCGTCCGGGTAGCGCGCGGCATAATCGCCCCGGGCCACGAGCACCGTGGCCACCAGGTGCGGCGCGTCCGCCGTGGTGGCCAGCACCGCCCCTCCCCGGTCCCTCGCCGCCAGCGCCACGTCCCCCCACAAGCCCGAGACGGCATCCGCCCGGCCCTCGCGCAGGGCCCGGCCCGCGTCCAGTGTGGAAGGAAGGTCCACCCAGCGCACATCCGACATGCGCAGGCCCGCCCGGGACAGCACCCACAACGTGAAGTAGTACGAGGAGCCCGAGGGGTACACCCCCACCCGCTTGCCCCGCAGCGCGGCGAGATCCGGCACGCCCACCGCCGCCAGCGCCTCCTGGCCCCGGCTGCGCCCCACCAGCAACACCGTGCGCGGCGCCGCGTCCCGGAGCGCGGGCAGCCAGGCCGCCAGCCGATCCACCGAGAGGGCGGCCATGTCCACGCCCCCATGCTCCGCGCCCAGGGCAAGCGCCTGGCGAAGCTCGTCCTCCCGCGCGAAGAGCACCGCGCGCGCGTCCAGGGCATAGGCCGTCTTGAGCACGCCCTGCGCCGCGCCCGGCGGAGGGCCAGGGTTGTCCAGCGTGGAAGCACCCCCCGTGGCCAGCAGCAGCGCCGCCGCCGAGCCGCGCGCGGAGAAACCGATGAGCGTGGGCCGCAGCGGCACGGAGGCCAGGTCCGCCACCGGCGCCGCCACTCCCGCGGGGAAGTCCCCGGGGGACAGGCGCACGGTCTCCTTGGCCGTCGGGAAGAAGCGCGCCTGGAGCCGGTCCAGATACCCCAGGCGCGAGGCCACCAGGTACGCGGCCCCCAGACAGCACAGCACCAGGAACGGGAGGAGGCCCGGTCCGCGTCTCAACGCCATCAGCGCGGCCTCCACCCGTCCATCGGACTACTCGACTCCCACCTTCTTGCCGATCGTCTTCTCGGGGCCCGCGCCCACCTCGGACACCGGCGCGGGGCTGTTCAACCCCATCTCCATCTTCATCTGCTTGACCAGGTCCATGGCCTGCAGACGCTCGGCGTCCTCCTCGATCTGCACGGCCTGGTGGTCCACCGAGTCGAGCGCCATCTGCATGCGCGCCTCGTTGACGGCGGCCTTCTCCTGCACCTTGCGCAGCATCTCGTCGTGCGTCTGATCGATGCCCGCGACGGTGAAGGACTCCATGGCGTCGGCGACCTTGGACTGCCACTGGGCGCGGCGCGCGTCGCGGATGGCGTGCATCGCCTCCTGCGTCTTGCGCTCCTTCTCGCGCATGAAGGCCTTCTTGAGGTTGAGCGACTTCTCGTAGGCCTGCTTGGCCATGGCGAGCTGCTGCTCGTTGCGCTCGAGCGCCGACTTCTCCGTCTGCAGCTTGGTGGCGTACTGGGCCGCCAGGTCATCCCGCCCCGCCTGGATGGCCGCCTTCACCTTGGCCGTCAGCTCGCGGATGTCCTGGTTGTACTTGGCGTTCTCCTTCTCCAGCAGCGTGAGGTTCGCCCGCACCATGGCGATGGACTCGTTCATCTTCGGCACCTGATCGTTCAGGTCCCGCACGTTCTGCTCGAGGATGAGCTCCGGGTCCTCGATGGAGGAGACGAAGAAGCCAGCGAAGCTGCGCATTGCCCTCTTGAACCGTTGCCACATGGCGGTGTCGACCTCCTCCACTTCGAGCCCTGGGAAACCACCTTACACCAGCCCGCCCGCTGATCCACACAAGGCGAAGGCCCCCGGTTCCTACGTCCGGGTCTGGACGTCTATTGCCAGGAGGCGGACGAACCCGGGCAGGTCCGCCCGGAGCCCGAGCGGCCCGCCCCCCCTCCAGGCACGGACCGGCCTCACCGGCGGCGAGCGGCGATGCGCGCGGAGTGCTGGTGGGCGCTCGCGGCCACGGCCGAGGCGTCCAGGGTGAGCAGCGTCCGATCCTTGAGCACGAGCCGCCCGTCGATGATCACGTGCACCACGTCGCTGGAGCGCGCCGCGTAGACGAGGGGCGAGAGCACGTCCCGGGGATCGAAGGGCGTCGTGTGCAGGCCGGACAGGTCCACCACGGTGACGTCCGCGCGCTTGCCCGCCTCCAACGAGCCCAGCTCGGACTCCAGACCCAGGGCACGGGCGCCCCCGAGCGTGGCCATCTCCAGTACGCGCTCGGGAGGCATGCCCCGGGGACCCACCCGCGGCTTGTGCATCAGCGCCGCGAGCCGCATCTCCACGAACATGTCCAGGTTGTTGTTGCACGGAGCCCCATCCGCGCCGAGGCACACGTTCACGCCCGCGTCGAGCATTTCCGGCACCGGTGCGATGCCCGAGGCCAGCTTGAGGTTGGAGCCCGGGCAGTGGCACACCACCGTGCCCGTGTCGCGCAACAGCCCGATCTCCTCGGCGGTGGGCCACACGCAGTGGGCCAGCGTCAGGTGGGGCCCCGTGAGGCCCAGCTCGTGGAACCAGGCGATGTTGTCCCGGCCGGTGAGCTGGCGCACCACCTCGCACTCGGTGCGGTTCTCGCTCGCGTGGGTGTGGATGCGCACCTGCTTCTCGCGCGCCAGACGCCCCACCTCGCGCAACAGCTTCTCCGTACAGGACAGCACGAAGCGCGGCGTGAGGGCGTAGTGCAGCCGGCCCCCGTGGGTGCCATGCCAGCGCTCCAGCAGGGCGAGGCTCTCCGCCAGCGAGGCCTCCGTGGACTCGGCCAGGCCCGGGTGCGTGTCCGGCGCGTCCATCATCGCCTTGCCCCCGGTGAGCCGGAAGCCGCTGTCCCGGGCGGACTCGAAGACGGCGTCGTAATGACGCACCGAGCCCATGTCGAGCGCCGCCGTGGCGCCCGAGCGGATGAGCTCCGCGAAGGTCAGGTCCGCCGAGGCCCGCATGGAGTCCGCGTCATGCGCGGCCTCGAAGGGCCAGATGCGCTCGCGCAGCCAGTCCAACAGCTCCAGGCCATCCGCCCGGTTGCGGAAGAGCGTCTGACACGCGTGCAGGTGTCCGTGGATGAAGCCGGGCAGCACCACCCGGCCCTTCACGTCCAGTACCCGGAGGCTCGCGCCGCGTGTGCGCAGGTTGCGGCCCACCCGGGCGATGCGCCCATCCTGGATGAGGACATCGGCCTCCGCGAGCACCTCGCGCTCGCGGTTCATCGTCACGACGGTGCCGTTGGTGAGGAGGAGATCCACGGTCCAACGCGTATTAGCACGGTTCGCGTCCGCCCCAGCCCCTTCGGCCCCGTGAAATCCATGTCGGGGTCTCGACGTATGAGCACTCCGTCGGTTTCAATCGTTCCCAGGGATTGCGGTGAAGACCGCTCTCCCTGGTTCAACCGGGAGCAGATATGAATGGGAAGAGACAACACGCGAGCCTGGGGGCACTCGCCCTCCTCGCGCTCGTGGGATGTGAATCACCCCAGGAAACAGACGGCGCGCGAGCCACGGGCAAGGAGTTGGTGAGCGGGCCCGACTTCCTGGTGAAGGACTTGAGCCATCCGCCCCATGTCCGGCCGGACAGGCCGTTCGAGGCCACCGTCACGGTGTGCAACCAGGGCGATTCCCCCGGCGACCTGGATGTCCGCCTGTACCTGGCCAACGAGGAGCAACAGACCGAGCCCGAGCAGGTGAGCAACTTCTGGGTCCAGGAACTCTGGCCCGGACGGTGTACGCGGCGCACGGTGCCGGTGCATCCCCTCCACGGCGGGGGAACCTGGCGCCTGAGCGCGCACCTCGAGACCCTGTGGGGCGGTCCGGACGTGGACCCGAGCAACGACACCCACGTCTCCGCTCCAATCGGTATCGGGTACCAGCCGGACTTCGTCGTCCGCTCGGTGGAGGGGCCCGCCAGCGCGCGCCCCCAGAACGAAGTCAGGGCCCAGGTCACCGTCTGCAACCAGGGCACCGAATCCGGAAGCACCGAGGTGGCCCTCATCCTGTCCGAGGACGAGGTCCCCCGCTTCCCCTCGCCGACGGGCCCCGAGGAGGACTCCGTCTTGACCATCACCGGCACCCCCATGCTCGAGCCGGGTCAGTGCGTCCCGATGAGCCTGAGGGGCCCTTTCTACCCGCCCCACTCGAGCACGCCCGCCACGAGCGGCACCTACTTCCTGGGCGCCGTGGTGAACCCGTTCGCCCAGTCCACCGAGTTCGATACGGGCAACAACACCTCGGGCTACTGGTTGGGGTGGGGCTTCGGACCGGACTTCGTCATCACCTCCGTCCAAGGGCCCTCCAGCACCGTGATGGGCAATCCCTTGCCCACCCAGGTCACCGTCTGCAACCAGGGCACCGACACCGGGATGTTCCAAGTGGACCTCTACCTGACACGCAACCCCCTCGCGCCGACGTCCCCGCCGGAAGGCTCGCCCGAGGAATTCCCCGTGGGCTCCACCCACTATGGCTACAACTCGCTCGCTCCCACGCAATGCGCCACCGTGCCCATCAACGGCGCGGCCTACCGGCCCGACGCGCCTCCGGAGGTGCGCGCGTTCTGGCTGGGCGCCCGGGTGAAGTCGGATGGTTCCCCAGAGATCCGCCAGGACAACAACACGCACACGGGCCACCTCCTGGGCCTGGGCCACGGCCCGGACGCCGTCATCACCTCCGTCCAGGGCCCGCCCAGCGTCCGGCGCGATAACCCCTTCATCACCCGGGTCACCGTCTGCAACCAGGGCAATGAGCCGGCGTCGGGCGACGTGCGCGTGCGTCTGGGCGAAGAGGACGCCCTGCGCGTCCTCGTGCCGCCCGGCGCTCCCGAGGAGCCTTTCATCGGCTCCGCGCCCCTGCCTCACTTGTACCCCGGCCAGTGCACCACCGTGCCCGTGCCAGGCCATGCCTATTCGTACCTCGCCGCGCCGGGCGTGGCGCTCTACCTGAGCGCGGAAGTGCGTCTGTACCCCGCGGAGGTCGAGTTGCGCCGGGACAACAACACCCATCCCGGCTACCGCCTGGGCGTGGGCAATGGGCCGGACTTCGTCGTCACGTCCGTCACGGGACCCACCAGCGCTCGGCCCGGCGATCCCATCTCCGCCCAGGTCACCGTCTGCAACCAGGGCACCGAATCCGGAAGCACCGACGTGGCCCTCGTCCTGTCCCAGGACGACACCCTCCGGGTCGCCCAGAACCCGACGCCCTTCGACGATGTCGTGGTGAACATGTTCTTCACGAACGAGCTCCCGCCCGGCCAGTGCACCACCCGCGCCATGAGCGGTCCGGCCTATCTGCCTCCGCCCCCCTACCCGGACTCCACGCCCATCTACCACCTGGGCGCGGTGGCGAATCCGTTCCGCCAGCCGTTCGAGCTCGTCCTCGAGAACAACACCCACGTGGGCGGACAGGTGCGCTTCGGTCTGGGGCCGGACTTCGTCATCACCTCCGTCACGGGACCCGCCAGCGCGCGACCTGGCGACCCCATCACCGCCCAGGTCACCGTCTGCAACCAGGGCACCGCCCCGGGCGATACCGATGTGCGCGTCTACCTGTCCACGGACACCCAGTTCCCCTCGCCCCTGCCCCCTGAATACGGGGGCGGGTTTGACTCCGGAGACCACTTCGTGGGCGGCACCTGGACGCCGCTGCTCGAGTCCGGCCAGTGCGTCACCCTCCCCATCACGGGACCCGCGCAGCCGCCTCCGGGCAGCCAGTACATCCCCGGCGCCTACTACCTGGGCGCCGTGGCCCATCCGGCGGGAGCCCGCCACAACGAACTCGACCTGGGCAACAACACCCACGCGGGCTACCGCCTGGGCATGGGAGACGCACCGGACTTCGTCATCACCTCGGTGACGGGCCCCTCCAGCACGCGTCCCGGTCAGAGCGTCACCGCCCGCGTCACCGTCTGCAACCAGGGCACCCGGACCGACAGCACCCAGGTCCACCTGGTCCTCTCGGAGGATGAGCGCATCCAGTTGCCCACCTTCCCCTGGGAGCCCTTCGAGGACACCTTCGTGAACAGCGAGTACACGCACCCACTCGCCCCGGGCCAATGCACCACGCTGCCGATCACCGGCCCGATCTGGCCGTCCTCGGGCAACCCGGACACGCGCGCCTACCACCTGGGCGCCATGGTGGATCCAGACCGCTCCTCGGGCGAACTGTTCGAGGACAACAACACGCACTCGGGCTACCTGCTGGGCGTGGGGGATTCGCCGGACTTCGTCATCACGTCCATGACGAACCCGGGCTTCGTGCGCGCCGGACAGCCGCTCACCACCCAGGTGCGCGTCTGCAACCAGGGCACCCAGTCCGGCGACACCCAGCTGCTCGTCCTCCTGTCCTCGGATGAGCACATCCAGGCGCCCAGCTCGGGCCCCGGAGGCCCGTCGGGAGACTATGTCGTGGCCCAGGCCCACACCGGCATGCTTCCCCCCGGCGCGTGCACGACGCTGCCCCTCTCCGTTCCTTCGGTCTGGCCTCCGCCCTCGAGCAACCCCGAGGATCCCCAGGGGCTCTACCACCTGGGCGCCGTGGTGAACCCGGAGCGCGTCCCCGAGCTCATCGAGACCAACAACACCCGGCTCGCCGGCAGGCTCTACATCCTGCCCTGACGTCTCCCGAGAACCCCTCCCGGCCCGCCCGTGCGCGCGGCCGGGAGTCCTCGGGTGACGAGGGAGACCCGGGCGGTCCTTAGAAGTCGATCTCCCAGAGCTTGCAGAACTGCCGCACCTTGGCCTTCTCGGACGAAGGCACGTTGCCCCACTGAGCGCGCGCGTTGGTGAGATCCTTCCGCTGGCAGTGGGCCCGGGTGAGCACGGAGTAGGAAGCACCCGTCACCAACTTGCGCTGACTGCGGCGGGCGAGCCGGAGGGCTTCCTCCGCCTGCTCCGATGCCAGGGCCCGCTCCGCGGCCGCCAGATCCGCACGGACGTCCTCGGGAATTTTCTCCTCCGTCTCCGGCCGCGACACGGGACGCGCCACGGGCCGGGCGGCCACGGGCTCGGGGTCCTTGCGCTCCGGGGTCGCGGCGGAGGGCTCCTCCACCGTGGGCTTGGCCGCCTCGGGAGGAGGCGTGACGGTGGGTGGCGGAGCCGTGACGGTGGGCGCTGGAGGCCGCGCCGTCACCGTGGGCGGCGCCACGAGCGCGGGGGCGGGCTCGACGGGAGGCGGCTCGCGTCGCAGCAGCCCCACGGACACCACCGCCCCCACGAGCGCCACGAGCGACGCGGCGATCACCACCGGCCGCCGGGACTTCGCGGGCACTCCAGCGGGAGGCGCCACCTGGGGAACCGACGCCTGGGGAGAGGGTTCCACCGCCACGTCCGGAGCGACGGACGCGGGAGCGGAAGACGCGGCGGACCTGGGATTGCGCCCCACCACCGTGGGCCCGGGTACGGGCGCGGGCACCGACGGACCGGTCCTCGGGGCGGCGGGGCTCGCCACCTCGAATTCAGCGGTCGCCTCGGCCAGGGTCCGCAGCGGGCTGCCGGTCAACGCCTCGATGAAGGCCGCGACACTGGGGTAGCGATCCTCGGGCTTCTTCTCGAGCGCCTTCTCCACCACGGAGCACACGGACTCGGGCACGTCCGGGCAGCGCGGCGCCAGGGGCACGAGGGGTTCCTGCACGATGCGGTAGAGGATCCGCATCATCACCTCGTCATCGAACGGCGAGATGCCGGACAGCATCTCGTAGACGATGGACCCGAGGGCGAAGAGGTCCGATCTCGCGTCCACCGTGCTGTTCTGTCCCATGGCCTGCTCGGGGGACATGTACTGGGGCGTGCCCATGAGCACGTCGTCCACGGTCTGCAGGGTCTGCGAGGTGACGATCTTCGAGATGCCGAAGTCGAGCAGCTTCACCTGCTGGGTCACCACTCCGCCCGACTCGGTGGGCACGAGGAAGATGTTCCCAGGCTTGAGATCGCGGTGGATGACGCCCACCTGATGGGCGGCGTGCAGGGCCGAGCCGATCTGCCGGGCGATGAACATCACCTCGGGGAACGGGATGCGCCCGCGCCGGATACGCTGCGACAGGCTCTCCCCCTTGAGGTGCTCCATCACCAGGCAGGGGGCGCCGTCCTCCTGGCCGTAGAAGTCGAGCACGCCGACGATGTTGGGGTGGCCCAACCGGGAGGTGATCTCCGCTTCCCGGCGGAAGCGGGCGTACTGGTCGGGGGTGATTTCCTCCTGGGTATGGAGGACCTTCACCGCGACCTGTTTACCGGGCAGCCGCAGGTGCCGGGCCAGGTAGACCTTGCCCATGCCGCCCTTGCCCAGGACGGACACGAGTTCATAGGTCTCTCGAAGAATGCTTCCGATGCCGATGTTGTCAGCGGGCGTTGCGTTCATGGGGAATCCGAGGCGAGCATAACACCTGAAATCCCGTTCCCCCCGATCTTCCCGTCACCATTCACGGTGAGGAGCGGTGGGGAGACGTGGAGAGTGTGGAGCGGAGGCAGACGGATGCGACACCGGCTCGGACGCGACAAAACCTGGCTCCTGATGTGGGTGCTCTGCGGCTGCCGCGCCACCGCGCCGGGCACCCCCGCGCCCGAGACGCCGCCCGAAGCCGCGAGAATCCACGGCACGGAGGGCGACTCGCCCACATTCGCCGCCTGGAGGGGAGAACACCTGCCGATGAAGGAGGTCAGACCGGGCCTCTTCGCCGCGACGCTCGTGGGCGACATGGCCGCCTCCGGGGTCTACGTGCTCCGGGTGAGGGTCGTGCCTCACGGGAGCGTCGCGCCGCACTCGCATCCGGACGGCCGGTTGACGACCGTGTTGTCCGGCACGATCCACTACGGCCGGAGTGACACGATCGACCCGGAGCGGGCCCAGGTCTTCGGCCCAGGCGACTCCTACTACACCCCGCCGAACACGCCTCACTGGCTGACCACCGGACCCGAGGGCACCGTGTACGAGGAGACCGGCTTCGGTCCCTCGGCACAGGTGCCGGTGACGCCCCCGAGCCCCTGACAGCCAACTTCCAAATCAGGAAACCCGAACTCCACTCCAGCCCAAGACCGTAGGGGAGGACATCAATGGCTCCGCGCGTGCTGATAATCGCCATGGTGATGGCTGGCCTCGGTTGCGCTCATGCGCGGAAGCCAGAGAACCGGATCTACGTCATCTCCGAGGACACGCGAGGCATCTACACGGCCCTTGGAACAGGAGGATCCGGTACCCGCGACTGCCAGTCGGAGCATGAACAATGCTTCAGGAGATGTTGGCAAAAAAGCCGCCCGCCATACCCACACAAACACGACGAATGGTATTACAAACGCTGCACCGCCGACTGTAGCCAAGCCTACAATGAATGCATGGACGAACAAGAGGACACCCGAGGCGACGTGAAGACGCTGGAGTTCTCGAGTGCCGACCAGGCGATTGAATGGCTCAGGAACAACAAAGCCAAGGTGGCGATTGGAGCCATCGTCATCATCGCGGGTGTTACCTTCGTCGTCACCACCGGAGGCACTGGTGCGTTGGTCCTGGCGCCTCTTGCCCTCTGAGCGGGAATGTCCATGCCTTACAATTCAAACTTCGACCTGAACTCCGTCTTGGAAATCCTGGGAACCGTGAACGAGAAGTATCAGGATGGCTCTCCACAAGACGAAGCACTCCGGGTCGCCGCCGTGGCGCTGCTCTATGTGCGCGACCTCCAAAAGCTGGATGAGTACCGCGAATACTTTCGCGAGTTCTATATCCCCGCCACGGAGTCAGTCATCATTTCCCAGACATTCTCGACAAGGGACGCGGCGGACACATGGCTCGCGAGTGGCGCGGCCACCGAGGGTGAACTCGTGCGGATCGCGGGCCAGGGGTTTCGCGTCATCCCCGAGCGGAAGGGCAAGGGTTTGATGTTCCTCCGCACCCCCCTGCCAGAGGAAATGGAGTAACCCATCACGGAGCCGCGATGAACTCCCGCCTCTCGGCGGGAGCACCGTCCTGGCGTGTCTCCGCACTGGACGTCAGAGGAAGTCGCTCGTGAAGGCGTGCGGGAGCAGTTCCCCGAGCGAGTAGCGCGCCTCGTCGCCCTTGAGGTTGCGGCTGCGCACGGGCAGCTCCTTCGGGGCGAACTCCATCATCACCTGCCGGCACATGCCGCACGGCGGACAGGGCGTGGGCGTGTCCACCACGATGGCCACCGCCAGCGGCCGGCCCCGGCCCCGGGCCACCCCGAAGGCCAGGGCGTTGCGCTCGGCACAGGCGGACAGGCCGTAGGAGGAGTTCTCCACGTTGCAGCCCGTCTCCACCACGCCGTCCGCGTACAGCACCGCCGCGCCCACGGGGAATCGCGAATAGGGCGCATGCGCGCGCTCGCGCACCTTCGTCGCCGCTTCGAAGAGGCTCTCCCAGGGAATGTCCGTGCTCATGCGCCACCCTCGTTCGTTAGGACTCCGCCTTCTCCACTTCATCCAGATAACGCGCGATGTGCTGCTCCACGTCCGCCGGCAGGTCCAGGAAGCGCGCGTGCGCGGACGTCCCTCGCGCACCGTAGCTTACGTTGAGCACCTGACCTCGGACACGGAAGGACTGCGCCAACCCCGGCAACGAGAAGGACACCTCCACCAGCGTCCCCACCGACAAGGCCGCGCCGTGCCAGGCGAAGCCTCCCAGCGAGATGTTGCCTTCCCGGGAGTCGAATGCGTCCGAGGTGTCCGCCTCGCGGATGCCCAGGCGCATCGACACCCGGGCAGAAGCACGCCGGTCGTCCCGGGACGGCTCGCTCATTCCAAGCGCTCCAGGATGAGCGGCCGGGGCGCGGGAGCCTCGGGCCCGAAGGAATAGGCCCCGAGCAGCCGGGCCTTCACGTCCTCCACGCCGCCCGGCTCGTTGAAGTGGATGCGCACCAGCGGCTCGCCCACCTTCACCGGCTCGCCCACCTTGCGCAGCAGCGTGAAGCCCACGGCTGGATCGATTCTGCTGTCCACCCGCTGCCGTCCCGCCCCGAGCGCCACCGCCGCCAGGCCCACCGCCTCCGTCTCGATGCCCGTGATGAAACCCGTCCGGGGCGAGGGCACCTCCAGCGTGGAGCGCGCCTGGGGCAGGCGCCCGTAGTCGTCGATGGACTGGGGATCGCCCCCCTGCGCCTCGACGATCTGCTTCAACTTGCGCACGGCGCTGCCGTCGTCGATGACCGCCTGGAGCTTGCGCCGCGCCTCGTCGAGCGAGTCCGCCTTGCCGCCCAGCACCAGCATCTCCGCGGTGAGCGCGAGCGTCACCTCGGTGTAGTCCTCGGGAGCGCGGCCACGTAGCATCTCCACGGCCTCCACCACCTCCAGGGCGTTGCCCACCGCGCGTCCCAGGGGCTGGTTCATGTCCGTGAGCAGCGCCGTCACCTTGCGGCCCATCTCCGCGCCGATGCCAATCATCGTCCGGGCGAGCGTACGCGCTTCCTCCTGGGTCTTCATGAAGGCGCCACTGCCCACCTTCACGTCCAGCACCAGCGCGTCCAGCCCCGACGCGAGCTTCTTGCTCATGATGGAGCTGGCGATGAGGGGGATGCAATCCACCGTGGCCGTCACGTCCCGCAGGGCGTAGAGCTTCTTGTCCGCGGGCGCCACGGACGCCGTCTGGCCGATGAGGCAGCAGCCCAGCTCGCGCACCAGACGGCGGTAGTCGCTCACCGGCAGGTTGATGCGGAAGCCCGGAATGGACTCCAGCTTGTCCAGCGTGCCGCCCGTGTGCCCCAGGCCCCGGCCGGAGATCATCGGCACGGGCACGCCGCAGGCGGCCGCCAGCGGCGCCAGGCTCAGGGACACCTTGTCGCCCACACCTCCCGTGGAATGCTTATCCACCTTGGTGCCGGGGATGTCGGACAGGTCCAGCACCTCGCCGGAATGGAGCATCGCCTGGGCCCAGGCGCTCAATTCCGCCGCGTCCAGCCCCCGGAAGAAGATCGCCATGCACAGCGCGGACATCTGGTAGTCCGGCACGTCGCCCGAGGTGTACGCCTGGAGGAATGCCCGGATGTCATCGGGAGGGAGCCGCTTTCCGTCCCGCTTGGCCTTGATGAGCTCGTAGGGTCTCACGCCTCCAGGCCATAGCAGGAAGCCCGGCGGGCATGCACCCCGGAAGAAAAGCCCGCCGTCCACCATCGTCCATCCGTACCACCGCCCGCTATCTGATAAAGGGGGAGGGTCTTGATTTCCCTCCGACACATCCACAAGCGCTTCGGCGCCGTGACCGCCCTGGACGACGTGTCGCTGGACATCGGCACCGGGGAGGTCCTCGCCCTGGTGGGCGAGAACGGCGCGGGCAAGTCCACCCTGATGAACGTCCTCTACGGGCTCTACCACGCCGACTCCGGCGAGGTGCTCGTCAATGGCCAGGCGGTGCGGCTCAAGAGCCCCCGCGACGCCATCGCCCGGGGCATTGGCATGGTGCATCAACACTTCATGCTCGTGCCCACGCTCACGGTGGCGGAGAACGTGGTGCTCGGCCGCGAGCCCTCGCGCTTTGGCCGCCTGGACCAGGAGCGCGCCATCGCCGAGGTGGCCGCCACGTGCGAGCGCTTCGGCTTCAAGCTGGATCCCCGCGCCCGGGTGGACACGCTCAGCGTGGGCTCGCAACAGAAGGTGGAGATCGTCAAGGCGCTGCATCGGGGCGCCCAGGTGCTCATCCTCGACGAGCCCACGGCGGTTCTCACGCCGCAAGAATCGGATGACCTGTTCCGGGTGGCGCGGGGGCTGGCGGCCGGAGGGCGCACCGTCGTCTTCATCAGCCACAAGCTGCGCGAGGTGTTGAGCGTGGCCGAGCGCGTGGTCGTGATGCGGCGCGGCAAGCGGGTGGCCGAGGTGCGCGCCGCCGAGACGCGGCCCGAGGAGCTGGCGGCGCTGATGGTGGGCGAGGCGCGCATGCCCCAGGCCGAGGCCCAGACGTACCATCCGCCCGGAGGCGAGCGGCTGCTCGAGACGAAGGAGCTCACGGCCCGGGGCGAGGACGGACGGCCCGCGCTGCGCGGCGTGACGCTGGACGTGCACGCCGGGGAGATCGTCGGCATCGCCGGAGTGGACGGCAACGGCCAGCGCGAGTTCGCCGAGGTGCTCACGGGCCTGCGGGAGGTGGACTCGGGCAGTGGCACCCTGCTGGGCGGACCGCTCGCGGGGCTGACGCCCGCCGAGGCGCGGCGCCGGGGCGTGGGGCACGTGCCGGAGGATCGGCTGTGGCGCGCGGTGGTGAAGGCCATGAGCGTGGAGGAGAACGTGGCGCTGGGCCGGCAGGCGCAGACGCCCTTCGCCAAGGGACTCCAGGTGGACTTCGCCGGGCGGCGCGAGCGCACCCAGACGCTCCTGCGCTCCTATGACGTGCGGCCGCCGGATCCGACGCTGCCGCTCCAGGCGCTCTCGGGCGGCAACCAGCAGAAGGTGGTGGTGGCGCGCGAGCTGGATGCCTCGCCCCGGCTCCTGGTGGTGGTGCAGCCCACGCGCGGCCTGGACATCGGCGCCGTGGCGCAGGTGCAGGCGAGGCTGCGCGAGGCGCGCGATGGCGGCGCGGGCGTGGTGCTCGTCTCGCTCGACCTGGAGGAAGTGTTGGCCCTGGCCGACCGCGTCTACGTCTTCTTCGAGGGAAAGGTGACGGGGACGTTCACCCGGCCGCAGTTCGACGAGCGGGAAATCGGCCGGCGGATGCTCGGCACCGGAGAGGAGGCGACTCATGGGTGAGCGGTTGCGGACGATCCTGCCCTCCATCCTGTCCGTGCTCCTCGCCCTGGCGGTGTGCTGGTGCTTCATCGCCCTCACCCGGGACGCGCGGATCGCCAGCGAGGCCTATCTGCAGATGCTCCGCGGAGGCATCGGCGACTGGGGGGCGTACCTCGATGGAGGCCGCGTCACCCTGCTCACCCGGCCCTGGGGCGAGGCCGCCATCAAGGCCTCCCTGCTGCTGCTCACCGGGTTGTCGGTGACGGTGGCCTTCAAGGTGGGCCTCTTCAACATCGGCGCCCAGGGACAGATGCTGATGGGCGCGCTCGCCGCGGCGGTCGTGGGGGCGCAGGTGGAGTTGCCCACCGTGCTCCATGTCATCGCGGCGCTGCTCGGGGCCGCGGTCGCCGGAGGCCTGTGGGCGCTCATCGCCGCGTGGCTCAAGCTCGCCCGGGGCGTGCACGAGGTCATCTCCACCATCATGCTCAACTGGGTGGCGGTGAGCCTGGTGGACAACTGGCTCGTGGTGGGTCCGCTGCGGGCCGGTGCCGGCACCACGCTGAACACGACGGGCACCGCGGAGATCCACGCCACCGCGCACCTGCCCCGGCTGCTCGGGGATTTGTCGCGCCTGCACCTGGGCTTTCCGCTGGCGCTCGCGGTGGCGCTCGGGTTGTGGGTGTGGCTGGCGCGGCTGCGCACGGGCTTCGAGACGCGCGCGGTGGGCTTGGGGCCCGAGGCGGCCCGAGCCGCGGGCATCCCCGTCACCCGGCGTACCGCCGAGGCCATGGGACTGGCCGGCGCGCTCGCGGGACTGGCCGGCGCGGTGCTCGTGCTGGGCACGGAGTTCCGCTACCCGGGCACGCTCGGCGCGCCCTACGGCTTCGACGGCATCGCCATCTCGCTCATCGGCGGCAACCACCCGCTGGGCGTCACCCTGTCGGCCCTCTTCTTCGGCGTGCTGCGCGCGGGTGGCACGCGCATGCAACTGCTCGGCGTGCACAAGACCTACCCGGAGCTCATCCAGGGACTCGCCCTGCTCTTCGTGGCGGGCCGTCAGGTGTGGCTCACGCTGCTGAGCGCCCGGAAGCGTCCTCCCGAGGCCCCCGCCGAGCCCCAGCCCGTGCCCGAAGCCGCCCCCCAGCCCGCGCAGCGTCCGGAGGTGCCCCGTGTTTGAGGTGGTGGAAGCGCTCCTGTCCTCCACGCTGGAGTACTACCCGGCGCTCGTGTTCGCCGCGCTGGGGGCGACCCTGTCCGAGCGCTCGGGCATCACGAACGTGGGCATCGAGGGGATGATGCGCACGGGCGCCTTCTGCGCGGCCCTGGCGGCCATCACCCTGCCCACGCCGGTGGCGGTGCTGGTGGGCATGCTCGCGGGCGCGGGCATCGCGGCCGTCCACGGCGCGCTGAGCATCCACTGGCGGGCGGATCAGGTGGTGTCCGGCATGGCGCTCAACCTGGTGGCGCTCGCCGGAGGCACCTACCTGCTCGAGGCCCTCTACGGCCCCAACGGCACGCCCCCCATCCAGCAACTGCCGCGCTGGCACGTGCCGGGCCTGTCCGAGCTGCCCCTGCTGCGCGCCTTCTCCGGGCACACGGCCCTCACCTGGCTGGCCCTGGTGCTGCCCCTGGCCTTCCACTGGCTCTTCTACCGCACGCCCCTGGGCCTGCGGCTGCGCGCCGTGGGCGAGAAGCCCCACGCCGTGGCCACGCTCGGCCTGTCCGTGCAGGGCCTGCGCTGGATGGCCGTGCTCGGCGGCGGAATGCTCGCGGGCCTGGGGGGGGCCGCGCTGTCCACCGCCGTGCTGGATCGCTTCGAGCAGCACACGCCCGCCGGCCTCGGCTACATGGCCCTGGCCGCCACGGTGTTCGGCCGCTGGACGCCCCTGGGCGCGCTGCTCGCCGGGCTCTTCTTCGCCGCCGGCAGCGCCCTGCGCATCGGGCTCGCCTCCAGCGCCCCCGGCATCATCGAGATCATCCCCCAGGGCTTCCTGCTCGCCCTGCCCTACCTGCTCACGCTCGTGTTGCTCGCCGTCCAGGGCCGCCGGACCCATGCCCCCGCCGCGCTCGGCACCCCTTATGAGCAGGAGTCGCGCTAAACCGGCCTCGCCCACTTTCCAGCCTCTCGTCGCCTCCGGGCCGTGGGTGTGGCTTTTTACTGTGTGGGTCCAAGCAACCCCGGGTCATTCCTGACGGGGACTCATTTTGGACCCTCCCGCAAGTTTGAAGGAGCGGAGGACGCGGAAGAGGCCATCCTCCGGAGAACGCGGCAAAGTCCCGACTTTCGGAGAAGAAACGAGCCGCTGTCTTTGTTCGGACAGAGGGGTGGGAAAGCAGCGGGCGGCGGCACGTTCATCGCATTCAATGAGCGGCGCGCGGGTGGGCCCGTTCACGGTGGGACAGCGGGGACCGGGAAGGCCCCTCGCGCGAAGACGGAAGCTGGACGTATGGGCGGCGACCGGGGATGGAGGGCGAGTGGCGGGAAGTCGGCGTCCCAGACGGCGAGGGGGGGCCGACATGAATCACATGAACCACATGGTGCGGGCGATTCACGAGGTGACGCGATGAGCGCGGTGGCGATGGCCTGGTGGCCGCAGAAGATGCTCGGAATGGGTGGAGAGGGCCGCGGCCGCCTGGCTTCCGCGGAAGTCCTCGACGGGACCGACGAGCAACGCCTGGACCTGTGCGCGCTGGCCCGGCACGCGGTGTCGCTGCTGCACACCACCGGCCACGTGGAGCCCACCGACGTCCAACTGGAGCTGCCAGACGAGCCGGTATTCGCGCGGGTGAGCGCGCGGCGCATGGAGCAGGTGATGCTCCACCTGCTCGTCGACGCGGTGTGGATGCGCCGCGGCGCGGAGGACCCCGTCCGGGCCGTGCGGCTGCGCGTGGAGCCGCAGGACGACTTCGGCGATTACGGCCCCACCATCCAGATGCGCTACGCGGCGCGGAACCTCGGCCCGGCCCAGGCACGCGACACGTCCGGCGCCGCGCAGCGGAGCGGCCTGTCGCTGGCGCGCGAGCTGGTGGAAGCCCAGGGCGGCCACCTGGCGGTGAAGCACCACGGGCACACGGGCAGCACCGTCGTCGTCACCGTGGAGCTGCCGGACCAGGGCACCGCGAGCTGGTAGGGCTCGCGGGCGCCGGACACGCGCCGCCTACAACCGGTAGGCGACGCCGATCGTCGCATCCAACGTGAAGAGCGCGTCGCGGCGCAGCGTATAGCCGCGCAGGTAGGTGGCGCCGAGAGACGGCCCCATGCGCACGTTGAACGTGACGGCGAGGTCATTGTTCACGAAGTACTCGAGCCCACCGCCCACGAGCAGGGGGAAGACGGGTCCACCGCCATCGCCGAAGGTGACGTAGAAGGGCACGTCGATGCCCACGTTGACCATGAGCGCGCTGCCCACGGGCAGCCCCAGGGTGAAGCCCACCGGCAGGGCCAGACCCACGTCGGTTCTTCTCTCGTAGAAGTAGAAGAACGGGCCGGGCGCGAAGGTCAGTGCGACGTTCACCTGCGAGGTCTGCAGCAGCATCAGCCGCATCCAGGCCTGCAGCTTGAACCCCGGATCCACGAGGGAGACGATGCCCTCGCGGCCGTAGTTGAAGCTGAGCTTGCCTCCGATGTCGAAGCGCGACGTGGCGCCATGCAACAGACCCAGCGACACGCCCGGCCAGCCCACCTGGCCCACCAGCGTGTTACGCCCCTGGCCCACGGTCTGGCCCGCCAGGACGGACCATCCCTGACCCCGGCCATATCCACCCTCTTGCGCCAGGGCCGAGCCCGACACGAGGAGCATGCCCACCCACAATCCACTCAGGACGCCGCGCTTCACGCACCCACCTCCGGCTGCCCCCGCTCACGCGCGAACGCGAGGAAGGCGTCGATGAACTGTTGGAGACGCGCCTCCGCGCGCACGCGCGCGGCCCGCACCGGTTCACCCGGGGCCAGCGTCTCCTTCAGCTCGAAGTAATATTTGATCTTCGGCTCCGTCCCCGAGGGACGCGCCGTCACCCGCCCGCCCCCCTCCACCTCGAAGGCGAGGACGTTGGAGGGCGGCAGCTTCCCGCCCGGCAGGTAGTCCAGGATGCGCGTCACGCGCCAGTCGCCCAGACGCTCGGGGAACGCGCCACGCATCGACTCCATGATGCGCGCCATCGTCTGGACGCCCTCGGCGCCCGGGAAGGTGAAGTTGCGCTGCCCGCTCACGTACAGGCCGTACACCCGCTGGATCTCCTCCAGGTAGCCGAGCACCGTCTTGCCATTCGCCTCGCACCACGCGGCCAGGTCCGCGAACACGAGCGCCGCGCCAATGCCGTCCTTGTCGCGCGTCGCGGTGCCCACGCAGTAACCAATCGCCTCCTCGTAGCCGAAGACGAAGCGCACGCCCTCGTCCCGCTCGCGCGCGATCGCGCGGTTGGCGATCCACTTGAAGCCCGTGAGCACCTCGTCATACGCGGCGCCCAGTTGGCTCGCGATGTCACCCAACTGGGTCGAGGACACGATGGTGGTGACGACGTAGGGCGTGCGCCCGTCCCCGCGCCCCTCGGCCAGCAGGTAGTGGCCCAACAGCACACCCACCTCGTTGCCGGTGAGCATGCGCAGCGCGCCCTCCTCCCCGCGCACCATCACCGCGAGGCGGTCCGCGTCCGGATCGTGGGCGAGCACCAGGTCCGCGTCCACCCGCCGCGCGGTGGCGATCGACAGGTCCATGGCGCCCGGCTCCTCGGGGTTGGGAAAGCGCACGGTGGGGAAGGTGCCATCGGTCTGGTGCTGCTCGGCCACCGGGTGGACGTGGCGGAAGCCCGCGCGCGCGAGCGCCCGCTCCATCCACACCCCGCCCACGCCGTGCATCGCGGTGTAGACGATGCGCAGCGCGTCCGAGCCCCGTCCGTGCACGCGCAGCCGGGAGATGGCCTCCAGGTAGGCCTCGCCGATGGCGTCGGTGAGATCCGTCCACAGGCCCTGGGCGCGCGCCGCGTCGGGCGGCAACAGCCGGAGTTGATCCGCAGGCCCCACGCGGGCGATCTCCGCGGCGATCCCCTTGTCATGGGGCGGGATGATCTGCGCGCCGTTGCCCCAGTAGACCTTGTAGCCGTTGTACTCGGGCGGGTTGTGGCTCGCGGTGACGATGACGCCCGCGGCGGCGCCGAGGTGCAGGGTGGCGAAGGCGACGAGCGGCGTGGGGACGAGCCCCGGGAAGACATGGGCGGGAATGCCCTCGGCGGCGAGCACGGAGGCGGTGTCCTCGGCGAACTCGGCGCTCAACCGGCGGCCATCGCGGCCCACCACCACGCCCCGGCGGGTGACGTCCGGAACGGTGGCCTTGAGGTAACGCGCCAGGCCCGCGCTGGTCCGGCGCACCACCGCGCGGTTCATCCGGTTGCTGCCCGCGCCCAGCACGCCGCGCATCCCCGCGGTGCCGAACTCCAGGTCCGCCGCGAACCGGTCCGCCAGGTCCGCCAGGTCCCCGCGCGCGAGCACCTCGCGCAGTTCCGCCACGGTGTCCGCGTCCGGGTCCGCCCGCAGCCACGCCTCCGCCCTGTCCTTGAGTGCTGTCGCGTCCATGTCGTCGTCCCCTGCTGCCGCCTGCCGCGTCTGTTCAGCGATGCTCCACCCGGGCGTCTCCCCGGAGCGTTTCAGGAATAGTCCGTGAGCTTGCGCCGGGTGGGCCCGCCCTTGGGCGCGTCCTTCTGACCCTGGCAGTTCACGCAGAACTCCACATAGGGCATGGCCTCCAGGCGGCCCAGGGGAATCTCGTCACCGCACTCCTCGCACTCGCCGAAGGAGTCCGGGTCCTCCCGCAGCTTGCCGAGCGCCTTCAGCACGCGCCCGAGCACCACGTCCGAGTTGCGGTTACGGTTGGAGGCGATGGCCTGCATCATCTCGTTGAGCGGCTGTTCGTCCTCGTCGCCGCCCACGCGCCCCTCGTCGGTGCGGTTGGGCTCGATGCGCAAGGGCGTCTTGCCCGTGAGTTCCGCGTGGATCTCCAGCAGCCGCTGCTTGAACCTCTCGAGCTGTGACGTGTTCACGGACCGAGTCTCCGGGAGGGCTAGTACTTCGCGGCGGACTGCTGACCGCTGACGATGGCCACGGACGCCGAGGCCCCCAGCCGGTTGGCCCCCGCGCGAATCATCCGCAGGGCATCCTCCGCCGAGCGGATGCCCCCGGAGGCCTTCACCCCCACCCCGTCGCCCACCACCTGGCGCATGAGCGCCACGTCCTCCTCGGTGGCGCCTCCGGAGCTGAATCCCGTGGACGTCTTCACGAACGCGGCCCCCGCGTTCCGGGCCAGCACGCACGCGGCGATCTTCTCGTCCCGGGTGAGCAGGCTCGTCTCGAGGATGACCTTCACCGGCAGGGGGCCGCTCGCCTCCACGACTCCGGCGATGTCCTGGAGCACGAGCCCGTAGTCACGGCCCTTGAGCGCGCCCACGTTGAGCACCATGTCGATCTCCCGGGCGCCGGCGCGGATGGCCTCGCGCGCCTCGTACGCCTTGGCGCTCGTGAGCGCGGCGCCCAGGGGAAAGCCCACCACGGCGATGGGCACCGACGCCGAGCCCTCGAGGACGGCCGCCACCGTGGCCACGTGGCTCGAGTTCACGCACACCGTGGCGAAGCCGTGCCGTGCCGCCTCCCGCGCCACCCGGGTGACGTCCTCGCGCGTGGCCTCGGGCTTGAGCAGGGTGTGATCGATATAGGGCGCCAGGTCCGCGTGGCCCGCCAGACGCGAGGCGTCGACGGGAGCGGTGCTCACCGTGCGCGGAGCCCCGGTGCTGGCGGGTGCCCCGGGGGGCGCTCCATCCGCTCGGGAACCGGGCGGGTTCTGGCGGAAGTACTCGGCGATTTCCTCGACGACGCGCTGGATGTCCTGGGCCTCGGCCATGGCGCGGGATGTAGCCCAAGTCCCCGTCACACGGGAAGCGCCGACACCGGCACTGGGATAGAGTTGTCCACGTCATGGCTTTCGCCCGGTTGCTCCTCGCGCTTCTCCTCCTGTTCGCCGCAGCTCCGGGCCAGGCCGCCTCGCTCAAACCCCTGTCCGTCTACTTCCTCGACGTGGGCCAGGGAGACGCGGCGCTCATCGTCTCGCCCACGGGCAAGACGGTCCTCATCGACGCCGGCCCCCCCGAGGCCCAGGCCACACTCGTTCCCCGAGTGAAACAGCTCGTCCAGGGGCCCATCGATCTCATCATCCTCACCCACCCCCACCTGGACCACCTCGGAGGCATGTCGCGGGTCATCCAGGCGGTGGGGGTGCGGCGCTTCATGGACCCGGGCTTCGACCACCCGAGCGACGCCTACCGCAAGCTGTTGGACGTGGTGGGCGAGGAAGCGGGCCAGGTGATGACGCCCACGCCCAACCCATCCGCGCCCGACACGCCCCTGAGCATCGGATTGGGCGAGGGCGCGGCGCTCTCCATCCTCTGGCCGCGCGTGCCCCAGGAGCCCTTCCTGAAGAGCACCCGCTCGGACGCCAACTCCAACTCCATTGTCGCCAAGCTGACGTACGGCGACACCTCGTTCCTGTTCATGGGGGACGCGGAGCCGGAGACGGAGGCGCGGCTGCTGGGCAAGCCCCTGGATCTCTCCGCCACGGTGCTCAAGGTGGCGCACCACGGAGGCCGCTACTCCTCCACGGCGCCCTACCTCGCGGCGGTGCGGCCCCAGGCGGCCGTCATCTCCTGCGGGGCACGCAATGACTACGGGCACCCCACCGCGGAAGCCCTCGGACGGCTCCAGGACGTGGGCGCGCGCGTCTTTCGCACCGACCAGGACGGCGAGGTGCTCGCAGTGAGCGATGGCGCCACCGTGACCCTCACCGCCGCCCAGGGGCGCGCGCCTCCCGTCGTGGTGAAGGGGCAAGGCCCGGGCGCCCCCCGCGCGTCGAGCGGCCCGAAGGGCAAGTCCGTGGAAATCGTCGTCGGACGCCAGGAGCCGGCCGCCAGCGGCTCGGGGTCACGCTACGTGAGCCTCAAGGGCAGCAAGGTCTTCCACCGCGAGGACTGCCCCACCCTGAAACGGGCGAAGACCCAGCAGCGCACGGTGTATCCGGACCGAGCCTCCGCCCTGAAGGAGCGTCGGCCCTCCGAGGATTGCAAACCATGAGCCGCTCCATCCGGACCCTGGCCACGCTGCTGTGCGCATGCCTGCTGTGGGCGTGCGAGGAACCCGCCCCGGCTCCCCCGCCCGAGACGAAGCCCGTCCAGGCCCCGGCCCTGCGCTACTTCGGCCATCCGGCCGACGGCAAGCTGCACGTCTACTTCCTCGACGTGGACCAGGGGGACGCCACCCTCATCGTCTCGCCGGACGGGCACACGGTGCTCGTCGACGCCGGCCCTCCCTTCGCGGGGACCCATCTGGCCAACCGGCTGCCGGAGCTGCTCACCAACAAGCTCGACCTGGTCATCCTCACCCACCCCCATCTCGACCACTACGGAGGCCTGCCCGCGGCGGTGGGGGCGGTGGGCGCGAGCAGGCTGCTCGAGCCGCAACTGCCCAACACGCCCTCGGACTATGACGCGCTGCTCGCCTCGCTCGCGGCCAAGGGGGTGGAGGTGTTCTCCCCGGAGGCTCCGCCCGGGAACGAGCCGTTGCGCCTGCCGCTGGGCGGCGGGGCGGAGTTGAGTGTCCTCTGGCCCCGCGTGCCCACCGAGAAGCTGCTCACCGGCGAGGGCGCGTCGGAGAGCAATTCCATCGTCCTGCGGCTCACCTACCGCGACACCACCGTCCTGCTGATGGGGGATGCCCGGGAGCAGACCGAGCGGCGCCTGATGCAACTGGGAGCCCCCTTGAGCTCCACGCTGTTGAAGGTGGCGACCCATGGAACCGCCACCGCCACCAGTGCCGCGTTCCTCGAGGCGGTCCAACCCCGGGCGGCCATCCTGTCCACCGGTACGGGCAATCCGGAGAGCGCTCCGTCCCGGGACGTGCTGGGCCGGCTGGAGGCGATGAAGGTGCGCCTGTTCCGCACGGATCGCGACGGCGAGGTGCACGCCGTGAGTGACGGCCAACGCTTCGCCGTCAGCACGCAGCGGCGTCCGGAGAGCGCCACGCAGGGCGAGGCGTTCTTCGAGGGGATGAAGGAGGAGCCCCCGAGCCCCCCCCCGGCCCACATCAACCTGAACTCGGCCGGACCCGAGCCGAAGTCGAAGCTGGCCCGGGCCGAGCGCCCGGAGTCACCCGCCCAGGGCAAGGGCCCCTTCGTCGCCAGCAAGCGCAGCGACAAACGGCTCTTCCACAAACCGGACTGCTTCGCCGCCAAGCGCATCAAGAGCCAGAACAAGGTCGTCTTCAAGACCCGCGCCGACGCGGAAGCGCATCAGTTCCATGCCCACGCCTGCGCGCACTGAAGGAGCCCCGCCATGCCCAAGGTCACCCTGGATCGATTCGAGGAAGAACTCGCCGTGCTCATCGTGGACGGGCGCGAGGTGGTGCGCCCGCGCGCGGCCCTTCCGCCCGACGCCCGCGAGGGAGACGTGGTGGACCTGGACACGATGAGCGTGGACACGGCCGCCACGGAGCAACTGCGCGACGAGGTGCGGCGGGCGCGGGAGAGGGCCCTCGCGAAGAAGGCCGCCCCTCCCGGTGATTTCGACCTGTGAGCGCGCGCGACTAGCGGGACTTGAGGACGAGCGGGATCTCGATCTCGACGTCCTCGCCCGAGAAGGCGGGGAACACCAACTCCCGGGCGCGCTCGTTGAAGCACTCTCCCGAGGGCGAGGCGCCAATGTCCGCCCGATCGAAGGCCACCTGCTTCACTTCGCCCGAGCTGCCCACCGTGGTGATGAGCAGCAGCTTGCCGTTGCGCAGCTTGGGGTTCTTGCGCAGGGCCTGATCGATGCAGGGCTTGAAGCCGGGACGGGAGGCATCCACCACGCGAGCCACCTCCGCCTGGGGCGGACCGGGAGGCGGAGCGGCGGGGGCATCGCCCTGGGGAGCGGCGTCTCCCAGAGGGGTCAACTCATCCCCCACGGCATCCCCGGGAGCGGCGGCCGTCTCGTCCGGAGCGGGCGCGTCCTGGGGCTCGGCGGGGGCTTGCTTCTCCTGGGCGGCTGGAGCCTCGGGAGCGGGCGCGGCGGGCGGCGCGGCGGGCGCGGGCTTCGGCGCGGGGGGCGGCGGCGTCGAGTTGCCCAGCAACAGGTTGCGCAGCTCCTCCACCCCCTCGGCCGAGAAGATGGACACGGGCTCCCGCACCAGACGGCCCTGGGCATCCGCGCGAGTGACCCGCAGGGGAATCACCTGCGTCTCGGTGAGGGCGATCAACAGGCCCACGGGCACCACCACCAACAGCACGAGCACCAGGAGGATCTTCAACGCCGGAGAGCGCCGCCGCGCGCCCGGCTTGCTCGCCGATTTGACGCTCTTGGACGCGGCGGGAGACGCCTCGAGCGCCGGAGAGCGCCCCTCGTCCAACCGCGAGTCCACCAGGGGGCGATCCGGCTCTTCCTCGGAGGGCGAGGACTGCGGCAGGTCCAGGTCGGAGAACAGCTCCCCGAGCTGCGCCGAGGGGGCGTTGACGTCGGAAGGCGCGGCGGCGGACTCGGGCTCGGGCTCCCAGGGCGTGGAGGCGGGAGCCGCCCGCGCGGCGGGCTCGGGCTCGGTGCTCCAGGTCGTCTGCGACGGAAGCGGAGGCTCCGGCTGCCACGACGTGGAGGAGCGCGCCGCGGGAGTGGGCTCCGGCTCGGGCTCGGGCTCCGGGGCGGCCGGAGGCGGCGCGGCGACGGCGGGCGGCTCCTCGGCCACGAAGATGCCCTCGAGCGCGGGCAGTTCCTGTCCCCGCTTCCAGTCCGCCATGCCCTGCTGCCAGAAATAGCTCCGGGGGGTGACGGTGCCCTCGGCCACGAGCGCGCGCAGGGCTCCCTCGTCGAGAGGACCCTCCTGCTTGCTCTTGATCATCACGAACCAGGACGCGGCGGCCTCTCCGGCCGGCATGGCGCGCGTGGGCTCATCCTCCCACCCTCCCGCCGCTGGCGCGGCCTGGACAGCCGCCTCTTCCTCGGCGAGCGAACGGTCCTGCTCGCGCAGACGCTCCACGTCCGCCAGGGACACGACGCGCGTGCTCTCCTCGAGTTCGGCGGGGGGACCCTCCACCGAAATGACGTTCTGGCAATTCTTACAGCGCACCTTGACGGTCTTGCCGCGGACCTTGTCGTCCGCGATGGAGTACCGCCGCTGACACTTGTTGCAGGAGAAGTTCAAGAGGGATGTCCCACGCACGCACACCCTGGGCGAGCGTGCGGAATGCTAACCCCATGGCGCTAGAGTGCAAACCACTGGGTTGACTCCGTCTGCCAGCCCAACTAAGAGCCGCCGTCCCCTACCCTCTTGACATAGAAGGTGGCGCATGCCCGCGAAGGACCTCGGGAACAAGTTCGTCTGCTTCAAATGCAGCACGAAGTTCTACGACATGAAGAAGCCAGACCCTCTGTGCCCGAAATGCGGCGCGGATCAACGGGAGAGCCCCGCGCTCAAGGCTCCCACCGAGGGCCGGAGGGGGCGGCTGTCCGCCGCCCCCAAGATCATCGAGCCCACACCCGAGCCGGAGGAGGCCGAGGTCGGCGAGGACGAGGAAGGAGCCGATTTCGAGGACGAGGACGCCGAGCCCGTGGCGGAAGACGAAGACGAGCTCTGAGAGCTACACCCAGGGGGCTTTCACCCAAGGCGGGTGGAGCCCCCTGGTTTTTTCGCCTACCTCGGTTCGCGCTCGGCCGAGGCCGCGAGCTGGTGGATCACCCGGCGCACCTGGGCATAGCGCAGCGGCCCCAGGGTCTGTACCCCCACGGGACGGCGCGGCGGCTTCACGGCCACCGCGGAACTCGGCCTGCGCCTGGGCGTGGTGGGCTTCTTGGGCTGCATGGGACGTCCCCCGGCTGACATGTTTCGACATGTAGCAGCTTTCCACCCGGACGGAAACTTTTCGCCATCCCACCTCGCTCCCCCTCGGCGGAAACGCACGTTCGCGTGGCTGGCCCTTGAGGAAGCGGCCCACTGCGCCCGGCCGGTCGGCCGCCCGTGGATGACAGGAGGGTGATTTGTGCGTTGGACCCTTCAAACCCTTGTTGGTAGAAGGGCCCGGGCCCCGGGGTAGGGCCCCCCATGGAGGCAGACGATTTTGCGGGAGAAACTGAAGGCACTGGCGGAGCTGCAGAAGGTGGACCTCGAGGTCGCCTCGCTCCGGAAGGCCGCGGACGTGCACCCCCGGCAGCTGGCGGAGTTGGAGCGCGAGTTGGGCGCCGCGCGCAGTGCCATCGAGGCGGAGCGCAACCGCGTGACGGACATCGAGCGGCAGAAGAGCACGCTCGAGCAGAACATCACCGACGAGAAGGACAAGGTGAAGAAGTGGGAGGCGCGGCTCGCCGAGCAGCGCTCCACGCGCGAGTACTCCGCGCTCGCCCGGGAAATCGACATCGCGAAGAAGGCCAACCAGACCATGGCCGATGAGCTCGTCGAGCTGAGCAAGACGCTCGGTGGCGCGCGCGAGGCGGTCAAGGGCAAGGAGGCCGAGTTCGCCACCCGGCAGGAGCAGCTGTCGGTGCGCATGACGGAGCTGCGCTCCAAGCAGAGCCTCGCCGAGAACCAGGTGAAGGAGCTCGAGGCCAAGCGCTCCTCGGTGTCCGCGGGCGTGGATCCCACCCTGCTGCGCCGCTACGAGACCATCCGCAAGAAGAAGCTGCCGGCCATGGTGGGCGTGGTGCAGGGTGGCACGTGTCTGGGCTGCCGGATGAACGTGCCTCCCCAGCTCTACAACAACCTGCGCGTGTCGCTCGGCACCGACGTGTGCCCGTCCTGCAACCGCATCATCTACGCCGTCGAAGCGCTCGAAACGCCGGCCGAGAAGTAGTCGCGGGTGATGGCTCCGCCGGATCTCGCCGATCTCCTGCGCTACATCGCGCGTGAGGAGCCGCTCACCGGAACGGTGCGGGCCTTCCCCGGCTTCACCCGGGAGGACGTGGGCCGCTTGCTGGAAGCCGCGGCCACGAAGCTCTCGGAGCGTCCACCCCCCGCGCCCGCCCAGGCACCGCCCGCGCTCCCCGAGAGCAGCGCCACGCGCCTCAAGCTCTTCTCCGATGGCGCCGCCCGGGGCAATCCAGGTCCCGCCGGCGCGGGTGCCGTGCTCGTGGATGGGGACGGTCGCGTGGTGGCCCGCCTTGGCCGCTTCCTCGGCGTGCAGACGAACAACTACGCCGAGTACATGGGTCTGCTGCTGGGGCTCGAGCACGCGCGGCACCTCAAGGTCCGGGAGCTGGAAGTGCTCGCCGACAGCGAGCTGCTCATCCGCCAGCTCCAGGGGCGCTACCAGGTGAAGAGCCCCACCCTGCGCCCGCTCTACGAGGAAGCCACCGGCCTGCTCAAGCACTTCGACCGGGTGAAGCTCGTCCACGTGCCGCGCGAGAAGAACAAGGCCGCCGACGAGATGAGCAGCCGCGCCATCGACGAGCGGATGTGAAGCACCCACGTCCCCGTGCTATGAGAGGGGGGCCGGAGTGGTCCGGGTGAACGCTGGTCACCGCAGGCACGGGTGACGGGAGGAAAGTCCGAGCTCCAAAGGGCAGGGTGCTGGCTAACGGCCAGTCGAGGTGACTCGCAGGACAGTGCCACAGAAAACAAACCGCCGGTTCCGCGAGGGGCCGGTAAGGGTGAAACGGTGCGGTAAGAGCGCACCGCGTCCGGGGTGACTCGGACGGCACGGAAAACCCCACCTGGAGCAAGAGCCAATAGGAGCGCGTCCCTCTCGGGGGACACGGGTTGCCCGCCCCATGCGCTCGGGTTGCTCGCTGATGAGGCCCCTGGGCAACCAGGGCCCTAGATGAATGTTCACCGCCCACCTCGAAAGGGGTGGGGACAGGACTCGGCTTACAGGGCCACTCCGGTTTTTTCCCGCCGCGCGCACGTCACCGCGCCACGGGAATCTGCATGAGCAGGATGCGGCTGCGCCCGTCGTTGCGCACCGCCTCCGGGTTCTTGAGCTGCAGGCGTCCGTCCGTCTTCGGATCCCAGAAGCCCATCCACAGGTTGATGGTCCGCGCGGGGGAGGTGGCGGGGATGGCGATGGCGAACTCGTCCTTCACCGTCTCACCGGGCTTCCACTGGGTGGTGGGGTAGAGCCCGCCGGCCGGCTTGTGGTCGACGTTGACGCGCTCCATGCGCCCCTCGGCGTCCTCCACGTGGACGAAGACGATGTAGTCCTCGTCCAGGGGCTTGAGCACCTTGAAGTAGGCGGTGACGCGCGCCACGTCTCCTGGCGTGAGGCGGCCCGGCTGCACGCTCGCGCCCACCAACTCCACCGTGTCCTCGAAGTTGGCGCCCCCCTTCACGGACAGCGGAGGCACCTCGGCCACCACCGCCTGCCGCCGCTCGTTGGGGCTGGCGCCACCGGGGGCCTCGACGATGCAGGCCGGCAGGAGCGGGGACACGCACAACAGGAAGGCGAGGAGCGAGGGACGGGGCATGACGAGCCCGTTTCTACCGGCTTCCCCGCGCTTCATCCACCCGCCCGTACCTGTTCACCGAGGGGCGCTCCCCACGAAGAGAGGTAGGCCTCGCGGAGCATCTTGCGATATGCGGTGCGCGCCATGCAGACGCCCACCGCCCTCCCCTTCCTCCTCGCGCAGGCGCCCTCCCCTCAGCCGCCTCCTCCGCCCACCACCCAGCCCGGGGTGCCGGAGACGGGCACGCCGCCTCCCGAGAGTGGTCCCGTGGGAACCCTGGTGGGCGTCACCGCCGCCGTGCTGCTCATCGCGCTCATGGTGGCCGCCGCGCGCAAGCTCTTCTTCAAGCGCCGCGCGGAGCCGACCGCCAGGCCCGCCCCGGGCAAGGCACCGGGTGAGCGGCCCGCGCTGCCCGAGGAGCGGCCGGAGCTGCGCGTGGAGCTGCCGCCCAGCGAGGCGGAGCTCGCCCGGCGCCGCGAGGCCGAGGAGGTGCACGAGCGCGCCGAGGCACTCACCCGTCAGCGCGAGGAAGCCGTGCGCGCGGCGAAGGCCACGTCGGACGCCACCGAGCGTGCCCGCCTGGAAGCCCAGGTGCGCGACCTCAAGGCTCGCGAGGAGGAGGAGAAGCGCGCCGAGTACCGCGCGAAGAAGGCGCTGGACGACGAGACGCGCGAGCGGCGCAAGCGCGAGCGCGAGGAGGCCGAGCGGCTGGTGCGCGAGGAGAAGGCGCGCGAGGCGGCGGCCGAGGAGGAGGCCCGGCGCGCCGAGGAAGCGGCCGCGCGCGCCAAGGTGGAGGCCGAGGCGGGCCGCACGCTCGCGCAGGGCCTGGACAAGACGCGCAGCCAGGGCTTCATGGCGCGGCTCAATGGCCTGTTCGGCTCCAACCGGCAGGTGGACGAGTCCGTGCTCGCGGAGATGGAGGAAATCCTCTTCACCGCGGACATCGGCGTGCGCACCGCGTCCAACCTGGTGGAGGTGGCGCGCGAGAAGCTCAAGCGCAACGAGCTGAGCGACGCGAGCCGCATCAAGTCGCTCATCCGCGACGAGGTGACGCGCATCGTGGACCTGCCCGTGCCGCGCACACTGGAGGGTGGAGGTCCGCCGCACGTGGTGATGGTGGTGGGCGTCAATGGCGCGGGCAAGACGACGACGATCGGCAAGCTGTCCGCTCAGCTCACGAGCCAGGGCAAGAAGGTGGTGCTCGCCGCGGGCGACACGTTCCGCGCCGCCGCCACCGAGCAGCTCGACGTGTGGGCCGAGCGCGCCAACGCCCAGTTGGTGAAGGGCGCCGAGGGCGCGGACCCCGGCTCGGTCATCTTCGAGGCGGTGAAGAAGGCACAGACCGAGGGCGCGGACGTCATCATCGCGGACACGGCGGGACGGCTGCACACCAAGGTGAGCCTCATGGATGAGCTCAAGAAGGTGAAGCGCACCATCGACAAGGCGCTGCCCGGGGCTCCCCACGAGGTGCTGCTGGTGCTCGACTCCACCAACGGGCAGAACGCCATCCAGCAGGCCCGGCAGTTCCACGAGGCGGTGGGCGTCACCGCGCTCGCGCTCACCAAGCTGGACGGCACCGCCAAGGGCGGCGTCATCATCGGCATCTGCGACGAGCTGAAGCTGCCCGTGGTGTGGGTGGGCGTCGGCGAGAAGGTCGCCGACCTGCGCCGCTTCAACCCGAAGGAGTTCGTCCAGGCGCTGTTCGACTGAGCCCCTACTCCTCGCCCATGTTCAACAGGCCCGGCAGAAGCTCCTCCATGAGCTTCATCGTCTCGGCGTCCATGGCGGCGCCGCCCGCGCCGCCGCCCAGGAGCGAGCCCAGGTTGGGCTGACCCAGGTCCTCGTCCCCGTGCGCTTCCCGCCACCAGCGCACGCGCAGGCGCTCGAGCTGCTTCTCGTGCGAGGGACTGGCCTTGGCCAGCTCCCGGGTGAAGCAGTCCGAGCACGTCCACTTGAAGCGGTACGTGTCCACGTAGGCGCGCAGACCCTTGAAGAAGGCCTCGTCGCCGATGAGCTTGCGCGAGGCGTGATGCAGCAAGGGCGCCTTGCCGTACACCAGCGCGCCATACTGCAAGGGATCCTCGAAGCCCGAGGTGGGCCGGTCCGCCGGGCCGTCCTTGCCGCCCGACATGCGCATCATGTGGTAGGCCGCCACGAGCGCGTCCCGCCGCATCTGCTCCGCCACGTCGCGCCCGTGCTTCCACTCCATGTAGAGCAGCGCCGAGTACTGGGCCAGGGACTCGTCCACCACGGGCGCGTTGATGGGATCCGAGCCCACCAGCCCCGCGAAATACTGGTGCGCCACCTCGTGAGCGACGGTGAATTCGAGCGTGCGCTCGAGCACCTTGGCGAACTGGCCGAGCGGCGCCGCGTCACCGCCCATGGCGCTCAACAGCCCCTGCATCTGCTCCATACCCGGAATGCCCTCGAGCGCGCTCTCCGGGTTGGCCACGCCCCGGTAGAGCGACGTGCCCACGGTGACGAGGCCGGGAAACTCCATGCCGCCCGCGCCTCCCGACAAGGGCGCCTCCACCACGCGGAAGGTCTTGAAGGGCAAGGGCCCCAGGCGCCGCTCGAACTCGGTGAGCGCGTCCCCCGCGTACTTGAGCACGCGCTTGCCCACCACCGCGTCCCGGGCCGAGAAGTGGCTCTCCACGCTCACGCCATTCACCGTCGCCGTGGCGCTCTCATAGCCGCGCGAGGCGAACACGGGGAAGTCGCGCACCGCGCCCGCCGCGAAGCTGAAGCGCACCCGGCCATCCTTCTGGGGCACCTCGCCCATCGCCACGCCCGTGGCATGCACCTTCCAACCCGAGGGCACGAGAATGCTCGCGAGCACGTTGGCGGGCTCGTACAGCGCCAGATCGCCCACGCCCGTGGGGCCGGCCCAGGGAGTCCCCCCGGCGTCGAGGGGCGGCACCAGCGGCACCACGCCCACCAGGCTCAAGAAGTCCTCCGTGGCGGAGAAGGCCCCGTAGTCGCCGCCCGCGCTACCGCCTCCCGACGCGCCGAGCGCCCCCAGGAGCGAGCCCGTGCCCGGCTGCGCGCGAGGCACCCGCCCCTCCAGGTCCACCTCCACCACCACCGTGCCCCCCGGCGCCACGGGAGCGGCCAGCGGCAGCCGGTAGAGCCCATCCTCGGGGCGCTCGAGCTTCACGGGCTGTCCGTTCACCGTCGCCGCCTCGAGCATCATCCGGGGATCGAAGGCATTGGGGGTGACGCGCAGGTGCACGGCGTCCAGCGCGCGGTCACGCACGCGCAACTCCACCCGCAGATGGCCCTTCACCTTGCGCGCCGGAGGGTCCAACTCCAATCGCACCTGGTAGCCGGGCAAGGCCTCCAGGGGTCCGAGCGCCTGGGCCGCCCGGGCCTTCTCCTCGTTCTTGAGGTGTTGCAGGGAGAACTGCACCTCGGGCGGGACGAAGTCCCCGGCCGTGGCGCTCCCGGACAGGAGGAACAGGGCAAGCAGGGGCCAGTGACGCGGATGGGCGGGCATGGAGGGCATGTTACATCCCGCGAGCGCCCGACCCGTGGCGGCACTACCATGCGCTGCCCCCTTCCGAGCACTGGATGACCTCTCCCAGCAATCCCCTTGGCCCCCTACAGTTGCCCCCCGAGCCCGAGCCCGAACGGGCCGAGCCTCCGCCCGAGCCTCCTCGTGCGCGGATGCCCCGGCCCCCGCCCGTCTGCGCGGCCATCATCGGGGGCTCGGTGGCGCTGTTCGTCCTGGACGCCGTCCTGAGCGGGGGCGGCACCCTCAATGGGCGCATGGGCCCCCTCTTCCGGCAACTCGCGCTCTATGGGCCCCTCGTGCAAGAGGGCGAGTACTGGCGGACGCTCGGCTTCATCTTCACCCATGGAGGCCCGCTGCACCTGGGCTTCAACATGTGGGTGGCCTACTCGCTCGGCGGCCCCTTCGAACGGGCCATCGGCAGCAGGCGATTCCTGATGCTGTCCGTCATCACCGCGCTGGGCTCGTCCGCCTTCGCCCTGCTCTTCAACTTCAACATCCCCACGGTGGGCGCCTCGGGGATGATCCTCGGCTACGGCGGGGCGGTGCTGCTGACGGCCACGCGGGAGTTCCGCCGGAGCATCATCTTCTGGTTGTTGCAGGTGGCGGCGCTCAGCCTGCTTCCCGGCGTGAGCTGGGCGGGGCACCTGGGAGGCTTCCTCTTCGGAGTACCCGTGGGCATCGCCTTGCGTGCCGGCCCCCGCGTCTTCACGCGCGCCGCGCCCCTACTGCTCGCCGTGGCGCTGGCGGTGGTCTACATCTCCGCGAACCCGGAGCGCTTCGGCCGCATCCCCTGACGGGGACTCAGAAGGCGACCCTGCCCACGCTGGAGGCGCCCGGGGGATTGATGACGGCGTCGCAACCGCTCGGGCACACGTCGTTCACCCCCAGGGGCTGGGAGGTCGCCACCACGGCCCCCACGGCGGCGGCGGCGACCACGGCGCCCACGCCCGCCCAGAAGTACCACCGCGAGGTGAGCGGCTTGCTGGTGGAGACCTCGGTGGGAAGTGGCTTGAGCGGAGACGAACTGGTCTCGCTCGGCGTGAGGATGGGCGCCCGCGGCTGATCCGTCTGGGCGATGGCCTCAGGACGCAGATTGACCTCGACGGAGTAGTCCTTGCCGGCACGCACGGCGATGCGCTTGGTCTCGGGGCGGAAGCCCTCGCGCTCCACGGTGATTTCGTAGGAGCCGGCCGGGAGCATCAGACTGTCGAGGGGTGCCTGGCCCTTGTCCTCGCCATTGACGAGCACGCGCGCGCCCGCGACATCGGCCTTCACGGACACGAAACCCGCCGTGGCATCCAAGGACACGGCCACCTCGGTGAGTTCACCCGGCTTCAAGGTGACGCGCCGGGAGAAGTCCCGATAGCCCATCTTGCGCACCACGATGGAGTGCTCACCGGGCTCCAGTTCCACGGGCGTGCGGCTCACGGGACCCAGTTCCTTGTCGTCCACGAACAGGCGGGTTCCTCGCGCCACCCCGCTGAACTTCACGAGCAGCTCGGTCTTCTTGACGAGCGGCGTGAGGAACTCGGACTCCAGCGGCTCCTCCTCGGCGCCCTTGGCGGGCTTCTTGCCCTTGGCGGGCTTGCGCTGCTTGACCACCTTGCCCTTGCTCTTCGCGGCCGGCGCGGGCGCCAGGGGAGTGAGGAACTCATCCTCCTGGGCGAAGGCGGAAGGCGCGGCGAAACAGAAAATCAACGCGAGCAGCAGGACGCGGCGCAGGTGCATGACGGGCCCAAGGTTAGAGAGTCAGACGCGAGGAATCAAACTGAGGGAGGATTGTCTTCCATGTCACGAAAGCGCTTCTGGATCGCCACCGGTGGCCTCGCCACCGTCCTCATGGCCTGTCCGGCCCGAACCCCCGCACCGCCCGTCACCCCACCGCCCCTCCAGGTTCCCCCTGGGTGTGAGAAGAGCCAGACGGGCACGTACCACCACGCGGACAACCCCGCGTTCCGCTACCTGGGCGAGGACGACGGAGGAACGTTGACGCTGGCGGTGACTCGGGCGCGCGAGCAGCGGGAAGCGGCTCCGGACGCGGGCACCACGGTGAACATCGTCCTGCACCGCACCCCCGAGGGGTTCGTGGGCAACACCCAGGCGACGACCTTCACGCCCGGAGGCATCGCCTGCCCTGTCCTCTTTCCGACAGAAGCGGTGCGCTGTGACGACCAGGGCCTCACCCTGCGCTCGGTGGCCTCGACGGCGCTGGACGAAGACTGCCGTCCAGCCCCCCAGGGCCCCGCGCCCACGTGGAAGGAGCAGAGGCTGCTCCGGGGCGAACCCGCCCAGGCCCCGGACGCCGGGACCCCCGACGCCCCCTGAGCGCTGGAGCGCGCGGCCCTCGCTCAAGCCGCGCGGCGGGTCTGCTCCTCGGCGACCACGGCCGAGGGCGCGGACTCACTGAACTTCAACCGGCCCTGCAGCAGGCTCGACACGCCCACGTACAGGAAGCCCAGCTGGAAGAGCAGGATGAAGGGCAGCGAGGTGTAGATGTGCTTGTCGATGGCGAACCACAGCGCCCCGGTGAAGTAGAGCGCGAAGGACAGCTCGATGATGGGCATGAGCGTCTTGTCGCCCCGGTAGCTCTTCTTCACGGCGACGATCTTCTTGCCCTCGGCGCCCGTCTTCGGCGTGCGTGAGAAGGCGGACTGCTGACCCAGCAGCGCCTCGAGCACCGCGCGGGCGTTGTTGATGGCCATGCCAATGCCCAGGCTCATCAGGAAGGGCAGGTACTTGAAGCGCTCCCACCCCTTGGCGCCGCGCTCGCGCTGGGCCGCCACGTAGAAGAAGCACACGCTCGCGGTGGCGCTGAGGAAGAAGGGCAGGTCCAGGAACAGCGTGCCGTACAGGCCGTGCTGGAAGCGCACCACCATGGACAGCGGCATGAGCGCGCTGAGCAGCACCATCAACAGATAGGCCACGTTGTTGGTGAGGTGGAAGAAGGCCTCGCGCTTGACGGCGAAGGGCAGGTCGCTCTTGAGGATCATCGGCAACAGCTTGCGCGCCGTCTGGATGGAGCCCTTGGCCCAGCGGTGCTGCTGGCTCTTGAAGGCGTTCATGTCCACCGGCACCTCGGCCGGGGAGATGACCTCGGGCAGGAAGATGAACTGCCAGCCCTTCATCTGCGCGCGGTAGCTCAGATCCAGGTCCTCGGTGAGCGTGTCGTGCTGCCAGCCGCCCGCGTCGGAGATCGTCACGCGCCGCCAGATGCCCGCCGTGCCGTTGAAGTTGAAGAAGCAGCCCGAGCGGTTGCGCGCCGTGTGCTCGATGATGAAGTGGCCATCCAGGAAGATGCTCTGCGCCTGGGTCAGGATGGAGTAGTCGCGGTTGAGGTGGCCCCAGCGCACCTGGACCATGCCCACCTGCGAATCGGCGAAGAAGGGCACCGTGCGCAGCAGGAAGTCCGGCGCGGGCACGAAGTCCGCGTCGAACACCGCCACGAACTCGCCCCGGGCCGTCGCCAGGCCGTTCTCCAGCGCGCCCGCCTTGAAGCCCTGGCGGTTGGTGCGGTGCACGTAGACGATGTCGTGGCCCGCCTGACGCTGGCGCTCCACGCACGCCCGCGCGATGCCGCACGTCTCGTCCGTCGAGTCGTCCAGCACCTGGATCTCCAGGAGCTCGCGCGGATAGTCGATGCGGCACACCGACTCCACCAGGCGCTCCACCACGTACATCTCGTTGAAGATGGGCAGCTGGATGGTGACCCGCGGCAGCGCCGTCAGGGTGCCTCGCGGCGTGGGCAGCTTGAACTTGTGGCGGTAGTACAGATACGCCATCCGGTAGCGGTGCGATCCGTAGACCGCCAGCACGCACAGGACGCTGAAATACACGCCCAAGAAGATGATCTCGACAGTGGTCATCTGACCTGGCCCCTCCCGCGGGTGACTTCGCCGCGGTCCTTACCTTGCCCGGCGGAGAGAAAGACCGACCCACACCGACCGCCGCACTCGGTCCAGCGGAGGCCCCCCCTCCTTGTATGTGCCCGGAATGACAAGAGTTTGTCTTTCCAGGGCCCTACGAAGCGCCGGACAATAGGGACGGGTCAGGTGGCTGTCAAATGCTTGTGCCCCTCCGCCGCCTCAACCCGCCGCGCGCCGCACCTCCTCCAGGGGCCGGGACACCTCCCCCACCCCATCCCCTTCGTCGCGCGTGGCGAGCGCCAGGATGCGCTCCATCAGCGAGGGAAAATCCAGGCCCCGCGCCGCGGCGATCTTCGGCAGCAGGCTCGTGGGCGTCATGCCCGGCAGGGTGTTCACCTCGAGCACCACGTCGTTGTCCTCGTCCGAGCAGATCAGATCAACGCGTCCATAACCTCGGCACCCCAGGGCCCGGTACGCGGCGAGCGCCAGGGCCTCCACGTTGCCCAGACGCGTGGGAGACAGACGCGCGGGCAGGAAATAGCGCGAGCCCCCCTTGTACTTGGCGTCGAAGTCGAAGCCCTCGCGCGGCGTGGCGATCTCGCAGGAGCCGAGCACCTCGTCTCCGAGGATGCCCACCGTCACCTCGCGGCCGTGCGCCAGGCGCTCCACCAGGGCCTCGCCCCCGAAGTGGCTCGCGCGCTCCACGGCGGGCCCGAGCGCTCCAGACTCGCGCACCACGGCGAGCCCCACCGACGAGCCCCCGCACGCGGGCTTCACCACGCAGGGAAAGCCCAGGTCGCCGTGCAGTTGCAGGACCCGGGAGACTTCCGATCGACCCACGGAGTAGCCATGGGGCGTGGGCAGGTTGTGCAACCGGAAGAGCTTCTTGGCCATGGGCTTGTTCATCGCCAGCGCGGACGCCAGCAGCCCCGAGCCCGTGTAGGGCACACCCATCAACTCCAGCAGGCCCTGCACCTTGCCGTCCTCGCCCATGCGGCCGTGCAGCGCGAGCACGGCCACGTCGAGCGACGCCGCGCGCAAGGTCCGGTCCAGCCCGGGTCCGGCGAAGACCCGCACCACCTCGTGGCCGCGAGCCTCCAGCGCCGCCACCATGGCCTCGCCGGTCTTCAAGGAAATCTCCCGCTCCTCGCCCCAGCCGCCCATCAGTACACCCACGCGCTTGCCCATGACTTGGATTCCTCCTGGTCCACGGGACAGAGCACACGGGATGCCAGCGCCCCGAGCCCAGTGATCCCGGGCACTTCCGGACGCACGGCGCACGACCCCACACCCGGCGAGCGTGGCAGGGGGAACACAACGCGGTCGGCCGACCACGCCTGCTCAGCCGAACCAGCGGCCCGATGTGGGCGCGAAGACGCGCAACCGCTCGCGCAGCACTTCCGGAGTCTGGGCGCGGATGACGGCGTGCACTTCCTCGGGGCTGTACGCCTGGCTGAAGTGCATCAGCACCAGCGCCTCGTTCTGGAAGAGTTCCGCCCGCGCGAGGATTTCATCGAAGTGCAGATGCGCCCGCTCCTGGGCATCGCTCACCGTGCGCTTGTCCCCGAGGAACGTGCACTCGAGGATCAACACCCGGCTGTGAAGCACCTCGGGCGCGCTCTCCAGGACGCGCGAGAGCGTGTCCGTGGCGTAGGCCAGTTCCAGCCGATCCATCTCGTCGAACAGGGGCTCGCCCGCCTTGCGCCTCCGGGCGATCTCCTCCGGAGGCAGGCCCTGGTGCTCGGGCTTGAGCTTGGAGACGCGACGGAAGAACTGGTAGCCGAGCGAGGGCACCGGATGATGCGTGCGGAAGGCGCGGACGAACAAGCCATGTCCCAGGTGCTGGGTGTCGCCCGGACGCATGGGCACCGTCTCCACGTCCAGGGAGGCACGCAGGAGCCGGCTCTGGACGGCCAGGGACTCGCACAGGGGTGTTTCGATCTCCGCGGGCAGGAACACCTGGGGCGGCCCCTTGCCGATGAGGCAACGGATGCCGAGCAGGGACCCGAGCGCGCTCGCATGGTCCGAGTGTCCGTGGCTCAAGAAGATGCGATCCGTTCCGGCGAAGGAGCGGATGGGCACGCCCGCATCGAGCACCACGCCCAGTTCCGGCACCTGCAACGACGTGTATACGCCGCCCACCGAAATGCCTCGAACCGTGTAGGGACCCGCGCTGACCTCGGTGAGCATGGGCGGGAGGCTAACGGATGCGGACGCCCTGTCACCTCCCGCGCGCACGCTCCTGACAATCCGGCACACCCAAGGTGCGCACAGGGAGGTGTTTCCCTCGGGAGCGACCGCTGGTCCCAGACTTGCTCTGGAGGCACGGCATGAACCTCCTCCTCCGCCGTGCCTTTCCCGCCCTCTCCCTGCTCTGCGTGGCCTGCGCGTGTCTGATGCTCGCCCTCGCGCTGAACTCCGTGGTGGATGCCTGGATGCAGCCCCCTCCTCCCGCTTTGGACACGGTCGTCCGGAAGATGCCTCCGCGCCAGGAGGAGATGCCCACGCCCCTCGCCCTCGCACCGCTGCGCCGCTACCTCGGGCTTCCGGAGAAGCTGCGCCGGGAAGTCATCCCCGCTCCCGACGACACACACGCCGTGCCCACGCGCTCGGACCTGCGGCTGCTGGGCACGATGATTGGCACCCACAGCTTCGCCTCCGTGTTCGAGAACCCGGCCCGGCGCACGCGCTCGGTGTGGCTGGGCGAGGAATTCGATGGGTCGCGGGTGGTCGCCATCGAGCGCACCCGGGTCCTGCTGTCGCGCGAGGGACAACTCGAGGCCATCGAGTTCCAGCCGACCAATGCCCCCGTCGCTCCCAGGCCCGCTGTCTCGAACTCGTCCATCCAGCAGGTGGGCCCCGAGTCCTACGAGATTTCCCGCCAGGAAGTGGCCCACTCGCTCGCCAACATCAACCAGGTCGCCATGCAGGCCCGGGTGGCCCCCGCCTTCCAGGATGGAGTGGCCAAGGGCTTCAAGCTGTTCTCCGTCCGCCCGGACTCCCTCTTCACGCGGCTCGGCCTGCGCAATGGAGACACCCTGCGTCGCATCAACGGCCTGTCCCTGGACAGCGCGGAGCACGCACTCGAGGCCTACGCGCGCCTGCGCGACGCCTCGCGCATCGAGCTGGAAGTGGAGCGGGACGGACAGGTGCTGCACCAGACGTACACGGTCCGGGGTTGAGAAGGTCCCTCCCGTTCAGGAGCGCTTCGCCAATTCCCGGGACTTGGGCCAAGCGGCGCGCAGGGTGTCCGCGAGCGCCTGGAGCGCATCGGCCCGGGGATAGCCCGGACGCCACACCAGGGCGAGCGTGCGGCTCGGCGCGGGCGTCAGGGGCCGTATCGCCAGCTGCCCGAGCCGGTTCTCCAAGGGCACCGCGAGCGCGGGCAACAACGTGATGCTCCCCTCCCCCGACATCACCATCTGCGCGAGCGTGGTGAGGCTCGTGGCGCGGAAGTCCACCTCGTGTGCGCCCACGCGCCGGCACAGCGCGAGCGCCTGGCTGCGAAAGCAGTGGCCGTCCTCCAGGAGCAGCACGTTCTCCTCATCCAGGTCACGCAGCGGCACCTGCGCCTTCTTCACCACCGGGTGTCCAGGAGGCGCGGCGACGACGAAGGGATCCTCCGCGATGACGGCTTGCTCCACGTCTCCCAATTCCGCGTCGAGCGCCACCAGGGCCGCGTCCAGCCTCCCCTCTTCCAGGCCCCGCACGAGCAATTCCGTCTTCTCCTCGCGCAGCCGCAGCTTCAGGTGCGGGTACTTCTTCATCACGGCGGGTACCACCTCGGGCAGCACGTAGGGCGCCACGGTGGGAATGACCCCCAGTTGGAGGATGCCCGCGAACGGGTCGGACAGCCGGGAGGCCGCCGAGAGGATGTCGCCCGTCTCGGTGAGCACCCGCCGGGCGCGCGCCACCAGTTCCTCGCCCGCCGCGGTCAGCATCACCCGGCGCTTGTCCCGCTCGAAGAGCTTCACCCCCAGCACTTCCTCCAATTGTTGGATCTGCGCGCTCAGGGCGGGCTGGGAGACGTGGCAGTGCTCGGCCGCTTTCCGGAAGCCGAGCAGATCGGCCACGGCGACGACATATTCGAGCTGCCGCAGGGAGATGTCGTTGAGGGAAGGCATGCCTCATCATTGATAGGCTGGGCCTATCAAGTCCATCGAAACGATGTCTTGGCCCGTTCAGCCGCGCTTCTCTACCTTGAGGGACATCCACGGCGCACCAACGCCCTGTCCCAGGAGAGAACCGCATGTCCCAACGTCTCCAGCTGACCACCGAGGCCGGCGCTCCCGTCTCCAACAACCAGCACTCCCAGACGGCCGGAGCCGCGGGTCCGGTGCTGTTGCAGGATCACCATCTGCTCGAGAAGCTGGCCCGCTTCAACCGTGAGCGCATCCCCGAGCGCGTCGTGCACGCGGTGGGCTCGGGCGCCTTCGGCCACTTCGAGGTGACGAATCCCGACATCGCGCGCTACACGCGCATGAAGCTCTTCAACCAGAAGGGCAAGCGCACCGAGGTCTTCCTGCGCTTCTCCACGGTGGCCGGCTCCAAGGGCGCTCCCGACACGGCGCGCGACCCGCGCGGCTTCGCGGTGCGCTTCTACACCGAGGACGGCAACTGGGACGTGGTGGGCAACAACACCCCCGTCTTCTTCCTGCGCGACGGCATCAAGTTCCCGGACTTCATCCACTCGCAGAAGTACGACCCGTACAGCAACACCCAGGAGCCGGACAACGTCTGGGACTTCTTCTCCCACTCGCCCGAGGCCACGCACCAGTTCACCTGGCTCTTCGGGGACCGGGGCATCCCCGCGACGCTGCGGCACATGGATGGCTTCGGCTCGCACACCTTCCAGTGGGTGAACGCGAACAACGAGCGCTTCTGGGTGAAGTTCCACTTCAAGACGAACCAGGGCATCCGCACCCTCACCTCGCAAGAGGCCGAGGCGATTGGCGGCAAGGATCCGCAGCACCACCAGCGCGACCTCTACGCGGCCATCGAGCGCGGCGAGTACCCGTCCTGGACGCTCAAGGCCCAGGTGATGCCCGAGGCGGACGCGGCCACCTACCGCTTCAACCCGTTCGACCTCACCAAGGTGTGGTCTCACAAGGACTACCCGCTCATCGAGCTGGGCCGCTTGGAGCTCAACCGCACCCCGGACAACTTCTTCGCGGACGTGGAGCAGGCCGCGCTCGATCCTGCCCACTTCGTGCCCGGCATCGGCCCCTCGCCGGACCGCATGCTCCAGGCCCGGCTGTTCGCCTACGGGGACGCGGCGCGCTACCGCCTGGGCATCAACCACACCCAATTGCCCGTGAACGCCCCCCGGGGCGTGCCGGGCGGCTCGCGCAACTACGGCCGGGATGGCCACATGCGCTTCGACGGCAACGGCGGACGCCACAAGAACTACGAGCCCAACAGCTTCGATGGCCCCGCGCAGTCGAACGAAGCCTCGGGCCTGGGCGTCTCCGTGAGCGGCACCACGGGCACCTACGTCCCGGTGCGCCACGCCGAGGACAACGACTACGTGCAGGCCGGAGCGCTGTACCGGCTGATGAGCGAGGAGGCACGCGAGCGGCTCGTCGCGAACATCTCGGGCAGCCTCGCCCAGGTGAGCCGCGAGGACATCATCCAGCGCGCCATCGAGCACTTCCGCAACGCCGACGAGGAGTACGGCTCCCGCATCGCCACGGCCGTCCACAAGCTGCGCCACCAGCGCTAACCCTTCACTCAAAGGACCCTTCCATGAAGACCGAGACCCGGAACACGCGGACGATGGTGACGGACGACGACGTGATGGCGCTCGCGCGCAAGGCGTTCCAACACGCCCGCGCGGGAGAGGCGGCTCAGCTCTCGTGGCTGCTCGGCGCGGGACTGCCCGCCAACCTGAGCAACGAGCGGGGCGACAGCCTGCTGATGCTCGCGAGCTACCACGGCCACGCGGAGGCCACCCGCGCCCTGCTCGATCACGGCGCCGACCCGGAGCGCACCAATGACCGGGGACAGACGCCACTGGCCGGAGCCGCCTTCAAGGGAGACCTCGCCATGATCCGGCTGCTGCTGGATCGCGGCGCCCGCGTCGATGGCGCGGGGCCCGACGGCAAGACGGCCCTCATGTTCGCGGCCATGTTCGACAAGCTCGAGGTGGTGGAGGAACTGCTCTCGCGCGGCGCCGAGCCCGGACGCATGGACGCCGACCGTCGCACGGCGCTCGACTACGCTCAGGCCATGGGCGCACGGCGCACCACGCAACGGCTCGCGAGTCCTTCGGCTTGACAATTCACGAGGCTCCGCGCACCTTGTTTCGCGTGAGCCACGTTCGCATCACCACCACGACGACCACGACCGCCACTTTTCCCGGCGGGAGCGGACTCGTGTGCGTGAAGTGAGCTGACGCCGCACGGTTCCTCGCCCCGCCTTCACCGGCCGGGGCGTCCGTGCAAGCGCTCAGTGCTCCGACCGGAAAGCACCCTTCCCGAATCGGAGTCACCCATGCTCGACGTTCATGATCATCGTTCTCTCGGCCAGCGCCTGGACCTCTTCCACCTGCAGGAGGAGGCGCCCGGCATGGTCTTCTGGCACCCGCGCGGCTACCTGCTCTACCAACTCATCGAGGAGCGCGTCCGGCGGCGGATGCGACGCGAGGGCTACCTCGAGGTGAGGACGCCCCAACTGCTCTCCCAGCCCATCTGGGAGAAGAGCGGCCACTGGGACAACTTCCGCCAGAACATGTTCGAGCTCTCCGAGGAGGGCGCGCGCCACCACGCGCTCAAGCCGGTGAACTGCCCGGGCCACATCCAGCTCGTGCAGCGCATGGGGCCGAGCTACCGCGACCTGCCCCTGCGGCTGGGCGAGTTCGGACTCGTGCACCGCAGCGAGCCCAGCGGCTCGCTCCATGGCCTCTTCCGCCTGCGCCAGTTCACGCAGGATGACGGGCACATCTTCTGTGCCGAGGAGCAACTGAGCGAGGAGATCCTGCGCTTCTGCCGTTCCCTGCACGCCTTCTACGTGGACTTTGGTTTCGAGCACATCGAGGTGGCCTTCTCCAGCCGACCCGCCCAACGGGCCGGAAGCGATGAGGTATGGGACCTGGCCGAATCGCTCTTGCTCGAGGCGGCGTCCCGCTCGGGGTTGCACTGCCGCATGCAGCCCGGCGAGGGTGCCTTCTACGGACCCAAGCTGGAGTTCGTCTTGAAGGATCGCCTGGGACGCGACTGGCAATGCGGGACGATTCAACTCGACCTGGTGCTGCCGGAACGATTCGACCTGAGCTACGTGGACGCCTCGGGACAGAAGCGCCGGCCGATGATGCTCCACCGGGCCATGCTCGGAAGCCTGGAGCGCTTCATCGGCATCCTGCTGGAGCATCACGAGGGCGCGCTGCCCGCGTGGTTGGCTCCGGAGCAGGTGGTGGTGGCGCCCATCGGAGAAGAACCGGTGGACTTCGCCGAGCGCTTCGCCGCGAAGCTGCGCGAGGCGGACTGCCGCGTGAGCGTGGATGCGCGGGCCGAGTCGTTGTCACGGAAGATCGTCGACGCGCATCAGGCGGGCGTGCCCTGGCTCGTGGTGGTGGGCCGGCGCGAGGTGGAGAAGAACGCCGTGCGGTTGCGGCGGAGGGACGGAGGACAGGAGGATCTGTCCCTGGACGACGCGGTGGCACGGCTCGTCGCCGAGTGCCGTCCCGCGGCGGCCTCGTGACTCAGGGCGGGGACTGCTCCAACCACAGCGAGCCCAACTCCAATTCGACGGCGTCGAAGGGTTGGGCTCGCGCCCGGTCATCGCCCGGGCTTACTGGGGCTTGATGAACTTCAGCGCGAAGCGGTCGCTGGTGCCACGGCGCTCGCCCGCGGCGCCCGGGCTGGAGCTCCAGTCCCGAGTGTCCTCGGGATTGCGCCACACCTTGCTCTCCTCGCCGAGTTGGAAGCCCGCAGCGAGCACCTCGTCGCGCACCACCTGCTCGTCGATGCGGTGCAGCGTCTGGACGTCGCTCACACCGGTGCCGGGCCTGGCGCTCGAATCGATGACGATGTAGGCCCCGCCGGGCTTGAGCGCGCGGAAGATGGCCGCGTTCATCTTGGCGCGGTCGCCGCCGATCCACACGATGTCGTGGTAGATGATGTTGCTGACCACGGCGTCCAGCCCAGTGGCCTCGGGCGGCAGCGGCTCCTCGAACTCACGATCGACGCGGACCACGTTCTGGTTGATGGGCCGGGCCAGTCGCTCGCTCCAGGGCTTCTCGGCGAAGCGCTCGAGGACGACCTTCGGATTCTGGCCATAGACGACCCCCTGGGGGCCCACGGCCCGAGCCAGCAGTTCCGTGGTGTAGCCGCCACCCGCCATCAACTCGGCGACCTTCATACCGGGCTGGACACCCACGAACTCGAGCAGGGCCGCGGGATGACGGCCCTTGTCCAGGGCACGATCGGCCTCGAGCCGATCCGGGGCGTCGATGATGGCTTGCGCCGAGGAGGCGGCGGCCCCCGAGGCGGAGGAGGGAGGGGAAGCGGGCTCGGGCGCCTTGTGGGCGCAGCCCGCGAGGGAGAACAACGCGGCGGTGAGGAGGTAGCGCATGGCGCGGAGCATAGGCATCGCGCCAAGGCGGTCTCGCGCTATTTTCCTCCCACCCATGAAACTCCGACATGCGACTGTGGCCGCCGTCCTAATCCTCGTTGGAGTGTCCTGCCGGAACGAGCGCCAGGCCTCGGGGAGCGTCCCCGTGGAGGGCTTCGAGGTGCTCCAGAGCTGGCCCCATGATCCGCGCGCGTTCACGCAGGGACTCGTCTATCGGGATGGCCGTCTGTACGAGGGAACGGGCCTCAACGGCCAGTCGAACCTGCGCGAGGTGGAGCTCGAAACGGGCCGCGTCCTGCGCCGCGTCAATCTCGAGTCCCAGCATTTCGGGGAAGGGCTCGCGATGTTGGGGGACAAGCTGTACCAGCTCACATGGCGCTCGCACGTGGGCTTCATCTACGACGCGAAGACGTTCGCGCCCGTGGGACGTTTCGACTACCCCACCGAGGGCTGGGGGCTCACCGACGACGGCACCTCCCTCATCCTCAGCGACGGCACCAGCACCCTGCGCTTCCTGGATCCCACCACGTTCAAGGTCCAGCGCACCCTCAAGGTGACCGACGGCGGCCGCGAGATCTCCCGGCTCAACGAGCTGGAGTACATCCACGGGGAGATCTACGCGAACCAGTGGGGCAGCGACTTCCTCGTGCGGATCGACCCGGCCACGGGGCAGCTGAAGGGATGGATCGATCTCACGGGGCTGCTCCCGCCCGAGCAACGCACGGGGAACGAGGACGTGCTCAACGGCATCGCCTACGACGCGGCCCAGGACCGGCTGCTGGTCACCGGCAAGTACTGGCCGAGGCTGTTCGCGATCCGCGCCGTGCCCCGGTAGGGCTCAGCTCGCCAGGTCGTTCAGGTAGTTGAGCGCCGTCCTCAACTGATAGTCGCTCAGCGCCGACGTCACGTCCCAGTCGCGCGGCTCCTGGGCGAACGCCTTGGGATGGACCCGCACCTGGGGCTCGCTCGCCGACACGGGCTCCGCCTTGAAGTGACGCTCCAGATCCTTCTCCCGCTGTTCCTCCTTCGCGCCCTTGCCGCCGGGCGTCTCCGGTACCCAGAAGTCCGGGGTGATGCCCTTCTCCTGGATGCTGCGCCCATGGGGGGTGTAGTAGCGCGCGATCGTCAGCTTCAGCCCCGAGCCATCCTCCAGCTCGATGACGGTCTGGACACTGCCCTTTCCGAACGTCTGGGTGCCCAGGATGGTGGCGCGGCCATGGTCCTGCAGCGCGCCCGCGACGATCTCCGAAGCCGAGGCGCTGCCCGCGTTCACCAGCACCACCAGCGGGTAGTCCGGCTCCGTATCCCGGTCCTTGCTCCGCTCCTCGTTCATCTGCGTGCCCTTGCGCCCGCGCGTGCTCACGATGGGCAGATTGCCCGGCAGCCACACGTCGCTCACCGCCACCGCCTGCTCCAGGAGCCCGCCCGGGTTGTTGCGCAAGTCCAACACCACGCCGCGCAGCGGCTGACCGCCGTTGAGCGTGCGCAACCGCTCCAGTTCCTTGCGCAGGTAGTAGGCCGTGCGGTCCTGGAAGCTCTTCACCCTCACGTGGGCCACGCCGCCGTAGAGGGCGCCCTCCACGGCGATGATGCGGATGTGGTCGCGGATGAGGGCCAGCTCCCTCGGCGCGGAGAAGCCCTCGCGCATGAGGGTCAACAACACGCGCTTGCCCGCGGGGCCGCGCAGCCGTTGCAGCACGTCCTGCAGGCTCAAGCCGCGCACGCGCTCGCCATCGATGGCCACCAGCGCGTCGCCCACCCGGATGCCCGCGCGCGCCGCGGGCGTCTCATCGAGCGCGGCCGACACCACGAAGCCCTCGCCCTGGCGCGCCACCTCGAGTCCCACGCCTCCGAACTCGCCGGAGGTGTCGATCTTCATCTCCTTGAAGACCTCGGGCGGCATGAAGACGGTGTGAGGATCCAACGTCTCCAACATGCCCTGGATGGCGCCGTACATCAGCTTGCGCTCGTCCACGGGCTCCACGTAGTTGTTCTCCACGTAGGAGAGCACCCGCGCGAACACCTCGAGTTGCTCGTACGTGGAGGTGCGCGGAGGGGGCGTGCGTCCCTCGGCCTGGACCGAGGGAGCCAGGAGCAACAGGCCGGCGGCGAGCGTCGAGCGCCAGGAGTGCGGGGAGCGCATGGGCCCGAGTCTAACACCGGGCCCGCTCCGGCCTGGGACTACAGCCCGGCCGAGTCCGCGAACCGCAGCAACTCGGACACGAACTCGCCCGGCCGCTCCACGTGGGGGATGTGGCCGAAGCCCTCCACCACGCGCACCTTCGAATGAGGCGGTAGATGTTCACGAAAGAAGGCGAGGCTCTGCTGGGGCAGGAGTTTTTCGCTGCCACCCCACACGAACAGCACCGGCATCTGGAGCCGCCGCAGCTGCTCGGGCTTGAGGTACTCGCCCGTGGCCAGGGCGTCCGCGCTCAACGCGCGCACCGCGGGAGTGGAGTAGACGCCCCGGAGGGCATTGGCGAAGAACAACATGGCCCAGGGCGGACGGTGGAAGAGGCGCTGGGTGAGCGCTCGCGATTGCTCCGCCGTGCGCACGTCCATGGCCTCCAGCACCTCGCGGATGGGCTCATGCCCCACGTCCGCCCCCGCGGGTGACACCAGGCCCAACGCGCTCACCAGCTCCGGGTGCTCGGCCGCCAGTTGCGCCGACAAGGCGCCCCCCAGGGAGTTGCCCACGACGAAGGCCGGGCCGCCCACCACCTGACGGCAGTACTCCACCAGCATGTCGTACTGGCCTCGCACGCACACCGGCCCGAGGCAGTACTCCGGGGAGAAGCCATGCCCGGGCAGGTCCACCGCGAACACCCGCTCGAAGCGTTTGGCCAGCGGAAGCAGCACGCGGCCGAAGCCACTGGCCGCGCCGCCCAGGCCATGCACGAGGAGGAGCGGCGGGCCCTTGCCGCTGCCCTTCATCGTGAAGTGGTGGAGCCGCTGTCCGGCCAGCTCCACCGTTTCCGAGCGCACCCCGCGCGCCACCAGCATGCGCCGCGAGACTTCCTGGAGTCCTGAGATGAGATCCACGGCCTGACACTAACCCCGCCCGTGCCGCACCGCAGCAACCCGCCGGGGAACGGACGAGAACATGACGGATTTCCGGCGGGGACTCCCAGCAAGCCAGGAAAGACGGGGGGTTAGCGGCCCTCGGGGAGGGGTTCCAGGGAGACACGCCGCCCCTCGGTGGCGCTGCGCACGGCCGCCTCGAGGACCTGGATGACCCGCGCCGCGCTGAGCGCCGTGACGGGAACGGGACCTTCGCCCGCGATGGCCTGGGCGAGCTGCCGGTAGAACTCCTCATAGCGGCCCGGCAGGGTGGGCACGCGTCCGCCCTGGCTCAGCGTCCCATGACGCTCGGGGGACTCCGCGCCCCACCCGGCGGCGCCCGGCCGCAGCCCGGCCTTGAGTTGTTCCTCTTGAGGATCCAGTCCGGACTTGTGCCACGCGTCCCGCTCGCCGTGCAGCACGAAGCGCGGCCACGGCTCGTGCACCACCGAGCCCGAGTGCAGAATGACGCGCAACTCGCCGTAGCGCAGGACGAGGTGGAACCAGTCCGTGGTGCGCGCGCCGGTGCGCTGCTGGCCGAGGTCCGCGACGAGGGAATCCGGGAGTCCGAAGAGCTGCAGCGCCTGGTCGACGAGGTGGGCACCGAGGTCCCACAAGGTGCCACCCCCGGGGACGTCATCCTCCTTCCAGCGGGCCTTCACCTGGGGGCGGAAGCGGTCGTAGTGGCTCTCGAAGCTGAACAACCTCCCGAGCCGTCCCTCGTCGAGCAACTGGCGCACGGTGAGGAAGTCACCATCCCAGCGCCGGCTGTGGAAGACGCTCAGGCACAAGCCGCGCTCGCGGGCGAGGGCATCCAGGCGCAGCGCCTCCGCCGTGTCCAGGGTGAAGGGCTTGTCCACGACCACGTGCTTGCCGGCCTGGAGCGCCCGCTCGGCGAGCGTCGCGTGCGTGTCATTCGGCGAGGCGACGATGACGAGCTCGATCGAGGGATCCGCCAGGAGCGCGTCTGGGGACACGGCGCGCACGCCGGGCCAGTCACGCGCCACCTCGGCGGCGCGCTGGGTGGCGATGGCCACGAGGGAGAAGGCGGGCTCTGCGGCGAGCAGCGGCGCGTGAAAGAGGGAGCCGGCCAGGCCGTAGCCGATCAGACCCACACGGATGGGAGAGCGAGAGGAAGAGGACATGATGTCTCAGCGAGAAGCCGCCAACCAGGGAGCGGGATCCAAGGCCTGGCCGGAACGGCGGATTTCGAAATACAGGTAGGCGCCCTTGAGCGAGCCGGTATCACCGACCTCGCCCACCGGCGCACCCGCGGCGACATGGTCTCCCACCTGAGGAGCCACGGATGACAGGTGGGCGAGCAGGGAATGGTAGCCGCCCCCATGATCGATGATGAGGAGGTTGCCGTAGCCACGCATCCAGCCCGCGTAGGCCACGGTGCCCTCGGCCACCGCCTGGACGGGCGTGCCCGCGGGGGCGCGGATGTCCACGCCCTTCTGCACGGTGACGGTGTTGAAGCGCGGGTTGATGACGCGGCCGAAGCCCACCTCGATGACGCCCGGCGCGGGAAAGGGCAGCTTGCCCTTGAGCGCCCCGAAGCCGGAGGTGGCGGGTCCCTCGTTCATCTCCTGGATGACGCGGGTGAGGTCTCCGTCCGCCTGCTCCAGCTCGCGCACCATGCGCCGCGCCAGCTCCGCCTCGCCCTTGATGGCGCCCACCACCTCCTCCAGGGCCTCCTGCTGCGCCCGGGCGAGCGTCGCCTGCTCGCGCAGGAAGTCGAGCCGCACGTCCAGCGAGCCCTGCAACCGGCGCAGCTCGGCCGAGACCTGACGCCGCAGCCGGGCCACGCGCTGCACGGTGCGCAACTGACGCAGGTCCTCCTCCAGCGTGGCCCGCAGCGCGCGGGAGCGCCACACCAGGGCGGAGAAGTCCTTGGCGTCGAGCAGCACCTCCAGCGGCCGGCGGCGCATCATCCGGTACATCGTCCACAGGCGGGGGGACAGCCGGCGCATCTGCTCGCGCAGCACCTCGCGCGTCACCTCGTCCTCCTGCTCGGCCACGGCCAGGCGCTTGCGGAAGACGGCGAGGTCGCGCTCGAGCATCTTCACCCGCTGCGAGCTGGTGGCCGCGCGCTGCTCCACCATCTCCAGGACTTCCAGGGCGGACACCTTGCGCGACTCGATGAGCGCGAGCGCCGCGCGCTGGGTGGCCAGCTTCTCGCGCACGGCCCGGCGCTCCGCCGACTCCTCCTGACCGAGGGCCGCGCTCGCGCACAACATCATCAGTCCGAGGAGGAGGAAGCGGCTCATACGCGCAGGAAGCGCCCCACCGCGATGAAGCTGCCGCCCAGCCCCAGCACGCACCCGGCCACGAGCAACCGCAGGGCCAGCGCGGGCTCCAGCAGGGGCGTGGAACCCCCGGGCCCGAGCAGGAAGGAGAAGAGCGAGGTCATCCACGGCCCCACCAGCCGCTCGAACAGCACCAGCCCTCCGAGCGCCACCGCGGCACCGAGCAGCCCCTGGAGGAAGCCCTCGATGAGGAAGGGCACCTTGACGAAGCGGTCCGTCGCGCCCACCAGCTTCTGGATCTCGATCTCCTCGCGCCGCGCGTAGATGGCGAGCTGCAGCGTCGCGGACACGATGATCACCGTGGCCAGCAGCACCACGGCGAAGGCCACCCAGCCGCCATAGCGCAGCGCCCGGGAGATGGCCGACAGCCGCTCCACGGCCTCCTCGCCATAATCCACGCCGGTGACGCCGGGCAGGGCGCGCAGTTCCTCGGCCAGGGCCTTCAAGGCCCCCGGGGTGCGCCGCTCGGCGGGCACCTGCAACTCCAGCGAGGGAGGAAGTGGGTTCTCCGGCAGTTGCGCGAGCGCCTCGCCCAGGTCCCCCAACTCCCGCGCCAGACGATCGAGCGCGGCCTGGGGAGGCACGAGCGAAGCGCGGCCCCCGCTGCGGGCCTCCATGCGCTCGCGCAACACGGAGGCCCCCTCCTCGTCGAGTCCGGGAGACAGGTAGACCGTCACCTGCACCTCGCCCCCGAGCGAGCCCACCAGCCCATCGATGCGCTGGCCCAGGGCCTGTGCGAGCCCCGCGGAGAACAGGGCGATGGCGATGGTGGTCACCGCGATGAAGTGGACGAAGGGCGCATGGCGCAGACCCGAGGCCGCCGAGCGCCAGAAGTAGGCCACCTTCGCCAGCGCGCTCATCCCGCCGACACCCGCCGGGCGGCCTTCACCCCATCCTCGTCGGACACGATGAACCCGTTCTCCAGGCGCAGGGTGCGCTTCTGGTAGCGGGCGATGAGGCCGGTGTCGTGGGTGGCCACCATCACCGTGGTGCCCCGCACGTTCACGGCCATGAGCAGGTCCATGATCTCCACGGTGAGCGCGGGGTCCAGGTTTCCCGTGGGCTCGTCCGCGAGCAGGATGGTGGGATCATTGACGAGCGCGCGGGCGATGACGACGCGCTGCTGCTCGCCTCCGGACAGCTTGAGCGGCAGCGAGCCCGCCTTGTGCTGCAAGCCCACCAGCTTGAGCATGCGCTGCACGCGCTCACGCGCCTCGGCGCGGGGCACGCCCAGCACGTCCAGGGTGAAGGCCACGTTGTCCTCCACCGTGCGGTGCGGCAGCAGCTTGAAGTCCTGGAACACCACGCCGATGTTGCGCCGCAGGTAGGGCACGGCCGACTCGCGGATGCGCGCGATGTTGCGCCCGCCCACGAGGACCTGCCCCTTGGTGGCGTTCTCCGCGCAGAAGATGAGCTTCATGAGCGTCGTCTTGCCCGCGCCCGAGGGCCCGGTGAGGAAGACGAACTCGCCCTTCTCCACATGGAGGTTGATGTCCGAGAGGACGGGCGGGTCGCCCGGGTACGCCTTGTACACGTGGAACATCTGGATCATCGGCGGGCCGATGATGGCACCGCTCGCGCCACGTGTGGAATTACTGGTTGTTGTCCTCGCCCGCCAGGTAGCTGAGGATGACCTCGTCCAGGCTCTTCTCGGAGATGAGGTCCTCGCCGAACAGCGTCTCCACGCCCACTTCGTTGATCTTCGGCTGCACCTTCATGGCGCGAGCGGCGGCGATCTCCGGAGGCAGGGCACTGGCGGCGGGAGCGGCCACGGGGGGAGGCGCCTTGGGGACCGGTGCCGCCTGAGGACGCGCGGCGTGGGACTCCTCGGCGGAACCGAGCTGACCGGGCTGATAGTGCCGTACGCCCGTCTCGTACCCGTCGTAGACGCCGTTGATGAGGTTGCGCAGCATTTCCTTGTGCTGCTCTTCCATCAACTCGCGCACGACCTCGGACAGGCTCTCCGCGTTGAGGATGTCCGCGTAGGACGTCTTCTTCGACGCGAGGATGTTCCCCCCCACGAACAGGTGGGTGATGATGTGGGGGTTGTTGACGCCCGAGTCCTCGGTCTGGACGTGGTACACCCGGCCCTTGTACTTGATGTTGTGGTTGAAGCCGGTGACGGCTTTTTCGAAGGTTTTCGCCATGCCCGAGTCCCAGGACCGTAGCAGCGGGGCGGAAGCGAGACAAGAAACGCGTCGGATTGAATGGAGCGGGGGGATGCAGGCCGCCCCGGGGGAGGGGCGAGCGGCCTGATCGTTCACCAGAAGAAAAGGCGGTTAAATCCGCTTGCGGTTAGACTGCGGACCCATTTCGGCGAGCTCGCTCGCCGGGACTTCATGGCGCGGACGGGAGCGACGATGACGACCGAACTCAAGAACCAGGTACGCCAACAGGATGCCAGCGTCCTGGCCCAGGGCTACTCGCCCGCCATCCGAGCCATGGAGGTGGTCAGCATCCTCGCCTTCGTGGGGCTCGAGACCGCGCTCGTCTGGCGGCTGTGGGGCAACCCCCATGTGGGACCCTGGCTGGTGCTCAGCGCCGTGATCCTCGGCTACCTGGCCGCGGACTTCGTCTCCGGGCTCGTCCACTGGATGGGCGACACGTGGGGCTCCACCGACATGCCGGTGCTGGGCAAGGCCTTCATCCGCCCCTTCCGCGAGCACCACGTGGATGAGAAGGCCATCACCCGCCACGACTTCGTGGAGACCAACGGCAACAACTGCCTCGTGTCACTGCCCGTGGCGCTGCTGGCGCTGCTGGTCCCCCACTCGAGCGCCTCGTGGGTGTTCCTCTCCACCTTCCTCGGGGCGATGATCTTCTGGGTGATGGCGACCAACCAGTTCCACAAGTGGTCCCACACGGACGCTCCGCCCGCGATCATCGGCTTCCTGCAGCGCGTGCACCTCATCCTGCCGCCGGACCACCACCGCGTTCACCACACGTCGCCCTACGACAAGTACTACTGCATCACCGTGGGCTGGATGAACAAGCCGCTCGCCCTCATCGGCTTCTTCTCCGGCATGGAGCGCCTCATCACCTGGGTGACGGGCGCCCTTCCGCGCAAGGACGACATCGGCACCGAGGCCGCGCTGGAGCTCGTCCAGGCCCAGGAGCAGGCCGAGCCATCCGAGGCACTGGCCGAGTCGGCCACGCCCGTCAGCCAGGCCTGAGCGGGACGCCCGAGCGGACCTGGCTAGAAGGACAGGTCCACCTGCTCGGCCGAGGCGATGGGGCGCCCGAGGAACCGCGCCCCGACCTCCACGAAGCGCTCCGGCACGTCCGTGACGAAGGTGTGATGGGTGGGCACCCCGCCCCCGCGCGCCAGCAGCCCCTGCTCCTCCAGGAGCTGAGCCACCACGTGGACCGTGGCCTCGGCCGAGTCCACCAGCGTCACCTGCGGCCCGACGACCTCTGCGATGATGTCCTTGAGCAGCGGGTAGTGCGTGCAGCCCAGCACCAGCGTGTCCACCCCATTCTGGACGAAGTCCGCCAGGTACTCGCGCGCCACCAGCCGGGGCACGTCCCCCGACAACCACCCCTCCTCCGCCAGCGGCACGAAGAGCGGACAGGCCCGCGCCTTCACCTTCACCCCCTCTGGCCCGGCCGCCGCTTCCAACTCGCGCTGGTAGGCCCCGGAGCGGATGGTGCCCGGCGTTCCGATGACGCCCACCTGGCCCCCGCGGGTACGCCGCAACGCCGCCCTCGCCCCGGGAGCGATGACGCCCACCACGGGAACCGGCAGCGCCGCCGACAGGGCCGGCAGCGCCACCGCCGAGGCCGTGTTGCACGCCACCACCAGCAGCTTGATGCCCCGCTCCATCAGGAACGCCGCGTTCTTGAGCGAGTAGCGCGTCACCACCTCGCCGGACTTGGTGCCGTAGGGCACGCGCGCCGTGTCCCCCAGGTAGAGCGTGCTCTCGTGGGGAAGGTGGGACAGCAGGGACTTGAGGACGGTGAGACCTCCAACGCCCGAGTCGAAAACCCCGATGGGACTGTGGCTTTCTGGCCGCATGCAGGGGGGCTCTATCACGAATGATGCCAACGCCAAGCGCGCCCCCCGTAAACACGAAGGGCCGAGGCTCGCGCCCCGGCCCTCCTGGCAACCTACCCGCCGCCGGCTAGTACTTGCGCTGCAGCTCCAGGATGGTGGCCTGCGCCTCGGTCTTCTGCACGAAGGCCTTCACCGTCAGCACGGGCTCGTCGTGGTTCTCGCTGGAGTAGGCGATGCGCGAGCCATTCACGCCGCGGATGAACACCCGGTAGTCACCCGGCGGCAGGAAGCGGTAGTTGAGGTAGTTGTGCGGGTCGGTGCAGGGCTGCGCATCCCCGTCCTCGCCATAGACGAGCTTGTTCGTCGCCAGGTTGCGCATGTTGACGCGGAGCTCGGACACCCCCGCCTGGGCACACGTCCTGGCGAGGGAGCCGTCGCGCAGATCCCAGCTCAGCGTCATGCCGCCCACGGCCATCAGCTTGAACGACGCGAAGATGGGGCTGCCCGCCTGCGTCGTCAGCGGCTCCTTGCGGTAGTAGTAGGGCGTCTCGCCGGAGCCGGAGACCCGCACTCCCACCAACTCGATGGTGTGGGCGCCTGGCGCCAGGTAGGGCGAGGACACCTGGTTGGTGCCGATGCCCTTCTCGCACTGGAGGCGCGTCCACTCGCCCCCGTCGATGCGCACGTCCACATGCGTGGCGCCCGCCTGGTTGCAGTCCGGGTTGGAGCTGCTGGTGTTGGCCTCGAAGGACCAGGAGATGTAGGCGAACGAGCTCTGGCCTCCCTTGGGGGTCAGATTGACGTTCACCCGCGTGTCGCCGTTCACCGCGAAGTTGCCGCTGGCCTGGTAGAGGACGCGGTTGTCGTAGGAGAGGGCCTCGAGCGTGTAGCCATAGCTCTTGGGCGCGAAGTCGTGCAGGACGATGCCGTCCGTGCCGAGGGTGTTGCAGGCATAGACGCCCCCGTTGTGGAGCTTCTCCCCCGGAATGGTGATGCGGATGTTCTTGACGTCGGGCACATCCGAGCACCGGCCGGCGCCCACGTTGGCGAACGTCCACAGGAAGGTGAGATCCCCGGAGACCTGGACGGGAGGCGGAGGCGGGGGGGTCGGGGTGCAGCAGGGGCCCCCGTGATCGGGACCATCGTTGTCGACGATGATGCAACCCGTGCCGCCCATGGCGATGCAGAGGAATGCAACGAGCAATCTGGCGTTCATGAAGCGCCCTCGAATGGGGAGATGGGGGAGCGGGCAAGCAGCCCGTCACACCCCTCCTGGACGCCCCACCTGGGGAATTATTCACTGTTTCATCGCAGCGGCAATCGACCCCGCTTCTCCACCGGCTTTGGTTTGACCACCCCTGGACCTGGTGTTACGGCCTGCACCCCATGCTGATGCCCCGTTTCCCCCTGGCGCTGGGCGCCATGAACTACCTGCAGATCCTCCGGGACGCCTCGTTGCTGGAGCTGGGCGTGCTGGGTCTGCTCATGCTCGTGTCGGTCGCGTCCTGGGCGCTCATCGCGCTCAAGGCCACCCAGCTGTCCCGCGCCCGGGCCCAGTCGCTCGCGTTCCTCGACACCTTCTGGAAGGCCTCGCGGCTGGAGAGCATCTACCAGGACGCCCAGAAGCTGGAGGGCTCGCCGCTGTCCAAGGTGTTCTGCGCGGGCTACGAGGAGCTGAGCAAGCTCGCCCAGACGAAGGACGGCACGGAAGGGGCCATGGCCGAGCGGCTCGGTGGCATCGAGAACGTGGAGCGGGCGCTCAACCGGGCCTCGACGAACCAGCTCACGGATCTGGAGGCGCGCGTGTCCTTCCTGGGCACCGTGGGTTCGGCCTCGCCCTTCGTGGGGCTGTTCGGCACCGTCATCGGCATCCTCAACGCCTTCAACTCCATCGCCGAGCAGGGCAACGCCACGCTCGCCACGGTGGCGGCCCCCGTGGGCAACGCGCTCTTCGCCACGGCGGCGGGCCTGTTCGCCGCCATCCCCGCGGTGGTGGCCTACAACTCGTTCGTCAGCCGCATCAAGGTGTTCGACACGGAGATGGCCAACTTCTCCGCGGACTTCCTCAACATCGTCAAGCGGCACTTCTTCCGCTAGGGGCACGACGCCATGGGCATGGGCTCCAACAGAGGCGGTAGCGGCCGCGTCACCATGAGCGAGATCAACGTCACGCCCATGGTGGACGTGATGCTCGTGTTGCTCATCATCTTCATGGTGACCGCGCCCCTCATCCAGCAGGGCGTGAAGGTGAACCTGCCCGAGGCGCGCGCGGCGGCCGTGGAGGCCTCCGACAAGAAGCTGGTGCTGTCCATCGACGCGCAGAAGCGCATCTACATCGGCGAGGCCGAGGTGCCCGCGGCGGAGCTGGAGACGAAGCTCGCGAGCAACGCCAAGGCCCAGGCCGACAAGGAGCTCTACCTCCACGCGGACCGGGACGTGCCCTATGGCGTGGTGGTGGACGTGATGGCCGCCGCCCAGCGCGCCGGCATCACCAACGTGGGGATGATCACCGATCCCACGACGGCCGCCCGGGCGCCCTCCTCCACCAAGGGCAAGAAAGAGGCGCGGCGCTAGCCCATGCACCCCGCCGTCAATCAGAGCCTGCTGGTGCCCCGGCGCTCGCCCGTGGGCCGCTTCCTGACCTTCTCCGTGGTGGGGCACGCCGGGGTCCTTCTGTGCGTGGTGCTCTACAACACCTTCTTCCAGGCTCCGCCCATCCGGGTGGAGCCCACGCCCATCCGCGCCACGCTGGTGCGCCAGGGCAAGCCCCGCGACGAGAAGCTGCTGCCCCGCAAGGAGCAGCCGCCCCCGCCGCCGCCCAAGAAGGTGGAGGCACCGCCCTCGCCCACGCCGCCCCCGCCCGAGCCCCCCAAGGTGGCCGTGCCCGTGCCCGGCGTGAAGCCGGAGCCCGCCCCCAAGCCCACGTCCTCTCCCGGAGAGACCAAGGGAGAGAACCGGAGGGATCGGCTCTTCGGCGCCTTCGACAAGTTCGCCAAGTCCTCGAAGCAGGAGGAAGACCCCGAGGGCGCCGAGGACGGAGACCCCAACGGGGACGCCGCCAAGGCCGAGGGGGAGCGCTATTTCGGCCTGCTGTCCTCCCAGGTGCGCCGCCACTACAACGTCGCGGACACCATTCCCGAGTCCGAGCGCCTGTACCTCAAGGCCCAGGTGGCCATGCGCCTGAGCCGCACCGGCGAGGTCATCGAGGCACGCCTGGCCAAGGCCAGCGGCAACACCCTCTTCGACTCCGCCGTGCTCTCCGCGGTGACCAAGGCCTCCCCCTTCTCGCCTCCCCCCACTCACTTGAGGGACACGCTGCAAAAGAGCGGCATCGTCCTGGAGTTCAGTCCGTGAACGCGAAAGCCCTCCTCCTGTGCCTGCTGGTGTCGCCGCTCGCCGCGCTCGCCCAGGCCCCCGTCATCCAGATCTCCGGCGCCAACTTCCGGCCCCTGCCCCTGGCGCTCTCCACCCCGCTCGTGCAGGGCACGGAGTCCAAGGCGACCACCCAGCCCGTGGATGACGCGCTGCTCTTCGACCTGCGCGCCTCCGGGCTCTTCCAGGTGCTCGACCGCGCGAGCTTCCTCGCCGACGCCAAGGAAGGCATGACGGCGGGCAGCATCAACTTCTCGCGCTGGGCGGACGTGGGCGCCGAGTCCCTGGTGAAGTACTCGCTCGCGCGGGACGGAAGCGAGCTCAAGGCCGAGGCGCGCGTGTTCAACGTGGGCAACGGCCGCGAGGAATTCAAGACGGCCCAGAGCGCTCCCGCCACGCAGCCCTCGCTGCTCGCGCACAAGGTGGCCGACGCCATCTACCGCTACTACACCCGCGAGCCGAGCCCCTTCCTGTCCTCCATCACCTACGTGCGCAAGTCGGGCAAGAACAAGGACGTGTGGGTGGCGGACTGGGACGGCCGCAACGCCCGGCAGATGACCAGCGGCGGCATCAACGTGCTGCCCGCGCTCGGGCCGGACGGCGTGGTGGGCTACACCTCCTACCAGGAGGGCAAGCCCGACCTGTACGTGCAGAAGGGCGCGGGGCTGACGCGGCTCAAGACGAACGAGGGACAGATGGCCACCGGCATCGCCTTCTCGCCGGATGGCAAGCGCGTCGCGTACGCCCTGGCCGATGGCGAGAGCGCTCAAATCTGGGTGGCGAACACGGAAGGCGGCGGCGCCAGGCAACTCACCGACACCCGCTTCGGCATCAACACCAGTCCCGCCTGGTCGCCGGATGGCAAGCGCATCGCCTTCGTGTCCAACCGGGGCGGCTCGCCCCAGGTGTACGTCATGGCCGCGGACGGCTCGGGCGTCCGGCGGCTCACCTTCCAGGGCAACTACAACCAGACGCCGAGCTGGTCGCCTCGGGGAGACCTCATCGCCTTCACCGCGCGCGACGAGCGCAACGCCTTCGATCTCTTCACCGTCCAGGTGGACAGCGGGAAGATCTCCCGCCTCACCCAGGACCAGGGCGACAACGAGGAGCCGAGCTTCTCACCCAACGGGCGCCTGCTGATCTTCACCTCCAAGCGCGCGGGAGCCTCGCAGCTCTTCGTCATGACGGCGGAGGGCAACAACCAGATGCCCCTGCCCTCGCCCAAGGACAAGGCCGAGATCACCACGCCCGACTGGGGCCGCTGAGCCCTCGCTTCTCCCTGGGAGCCTCCGGGGGGACGGGCTACACTCCGGGTACCATGGACAGCTCCCCCCTGCGTGCCCATTGGTCGCTCGACCCCGACGTGACCTTCCTCAATCACGGCTCCTTCGGCGCCTGCCCCACCCGCGTGCTGGAGGAGCAGTCCCGGCTGCGCGCGCGCATGGAGGCCAACCCCGTGCGCTTCCTCCACCGGGAACTGCCAGCGTTGGCCGACGCGGCCCGGGAATCCCTCGGGAACTTCCTCGACGCGAACCCCGACGACCTGGCCTTCCTCCCCAACGCCACCACGGGCGTCAACACCGTGCTGCGCTCGTTGCGCTTCGCGCCCGGTGACGAGCTGCTCACCACGGACCATGAGTACAACGCCTCGCGCAACGCGCTCGACTTCGTGGCCCAGGAATGGGGCGTGACGGTGGTGGTGGCCCGGCTGCCCTGGCCCCTGCCCTCGTCCCAGGCGGTGGTGGACGCGGTGCTGTCCCACGTCACCGAGCGCACCCGGCTGCTGCTCGTCGACCACGTCACCAGTCAGACGGGCCTCGTGCTGCCCGTGGCCTCGCTCGTGCGCGCATTGAAGACCCGGGGCGTGGAAACCCTCGTGGATGGAGCCCACGGCCCCGGCCAGGTGCCCGTGTCCCTGCGCGAGCTCGGCGCCGCGTACTACACCGGCAACTGCCACAAATGGATGTGCAGCCCCAAGGGCGCCGCCTTCCTCTATGTGCGCCGCGACCTCCAGCCCGGCATCCGCCCCCTCGTCATCAGCCACGGGTACAACTCCCGGCGCGAGGACCGCTCCCGCTTCCGCCTGGACTTCGACTGGATGGGGACGAACGATCCCACCCCCGCGCTGTGCATCCCCACCGCCCTCGAGACCGTGGACCGCCTGATTCCCGGAGGCTGGACCGAGGTGATGGCGCGCAACCGCGCCCAGGCCCTCGCGGCGAGGAGCCTGTTGCACCAGAAGCTCGGCGGCGCCCCCCGCTGCCCCGAGGACATGGTCGGCTCCATGGCCACCGTCGCCCTCCCCAATGGCTTTCCCGAGGAGCCCTCGGCGCTCGGGCTGGATCCCCTCCAGGAGCGGCTCTTCGACGAGCATCGCATCGAGGTGCAGATCACCCCCTGGCCGCGCGCCCCCCAGCGCCATGTCCGGATCTCCGCCCAGCTCTATAACTCACACGCCGAGTACCAACGGCTCGCGGAAGCTTTGGTGGCGCTGCTGCGCTGAGTAAGCTGCGCTGAATGCCCCGATACGCCACCATCGACGTGGGGACCAACTCGGTCCTCCTGCTCGTCGCCGACCGCCAGCCCGACGGACGTTTCCAGGCCGTCCTGGAGCGCGCGGAAATCACCCGCCTGGGCCGAGGCGTGGATCAGAGCCGCCGCCTGTCGCCCGAGGGCATGGAAGCCACGCTCCAGGTGCTCAGTGACTTCGCCAGCGAGGCGAGGCAGCTCGGCGCGGAGGACATCGCCGTGTCCGCCACCAGCGCCGCGCGCGACGCCCAGAATGGCGCCGAGTTCCTCGCCGCCGCCCAGGCCCGCGCTGGCGTCACCGTGGAGATCATCGCCGGGGAACTGGAAGCCCAGTTGTCCTTCGGCTCGGCCTACGCGGACTTCGGCCGCGACGCGGGCGGCCCCCTGGTGGTGGTGGACATCGGCGGAGGCTCCACCGAGTTCATCTACGGGGACACCGCGGGCAAGGTCCTCTTCCGGCACAGCTTCGACGTGGGCGCGGTGCGCATGACCGAGCGCTTCATCCGCGCGGATCCCCCCTCCGCCGAGGAGCGGGCACGCCTGGAGGCCCACCTGCGAGAGACCTTCTCCGCGCTCCCCCCCTGCCCTCCGGGGGCCCGGTTGGTGGGCATCGCCGGCACGGTGACGACGCTCTACACCCTGCAGCACGCCATCGACCCGTACGACGCCGAGCGAGTCCACGGCGGTGTGCTCACGCGCGCGGAGCTGGAGGCCCTGACGGACTCGCTGAGCCAGCGGACCCTCGCCGTGCGCCAGAAACTGCCCGGCCTGCAACCCAAGCGCGCGGACGTCATCCCCGCCGGGGCCTTCATCCTGCTGGAATCCCTGCGGGCGCTCGGACTCGAGCGCTGCCTCGTGAGTGACCGGGGCGTGCGTTGGGGCCTGCTCTCGCATCGCTTCGGAGTCCCCCGCACATGAGCCGCCCCCTCGCCGTGGCCGAGAATTCCCCCTCCGCCGCCGCCACCAGCACCTACGCGCTGCTCATCCTCTCCCTCATCAACCTGGTCAACTACCTCGACCGGTACATCGTCACGGTCGCCCTGCCCTACATCCAGCGGGACTTCCAGCTCGACAACACCCAGGCGGGGCTGCTCGGCAGCTTCTTCATGGTGGTGTTCATGCTGGCCTCGCCCATCAGCGGCTTCCTCGGCGACCGCGTGCCGCGCCGCTACCTGGTGGCCGCGGGCGTGCTGCTCTGGAGCCTGGCGACGGGCGCCTCGGGGCTCGCGACCAGCTTCTTCGCGCTCATGGTGGCCCGCGCGTGCGTGGGCATCGGCGAGGCGGGCTACGGCGCGGTGGCCCCCTCCATCATCTCCGACCTCTACCCGCGCGAGCAGCGCACGCGCGTGCTGTCGTTCTTCTACATCGCCATCCCCGTGGGAGCGGCCGCGGGCTATGGGCTCGGCGGGTGGTTGAGCGAGGCCTACTCGTGGCACGTGGCCTTCTTCGCGGGCGGCGTGCCGGGCCTCATCCTGGGCGCCATGGCCTTCTTCATGCACGAGCCCGAGCGCGGCGCCATGGACGGTCCCGAGGCCCAGAAGAAGCTGCCCTTCCTCGTGGGCCTCAAGGGCCTGGCGCGCAACGACGCCTTCTGGTGGACCACGGGCGGCTACACGCTGATGACGTTCGCCATTGGCGGACTGGCCTTCTGGCTGCCCTCCTTCCTCGTCAACGAGCGTGGACTGACAGCGGACCGGGCGGGATTCCTCTCCGGCGCGGTCACCGCGGTCGCGGGCCTGTCCGGCACGATGATGGGCGGCTGGCTCGGCGACAAGATGGACCGGCGCACGCCCGGAGGAGGCCTGCGCATGTCGGGCGTGGGCCTGCTGCTCGCCGCGCCACTCATGTTCCTGTCGGTGCAAATGAACGCGCTCGCGCCCATGTTCACCGTCATCTTCCTGGCCCAGTTCCTCATCTTCCTCAACAGCGGACCCATCAACGCGGCCATCGTCAACGCCGTGCCCCCGGCCTTCCGCGCCTTCGCCATGGGGCTCAACGTCCTCTTCATCCACATGCTGGGCGACGCCCTCTCGCCCACCGCCATCGGTAAGGTGGCGGACATGCGCAGCCTGGGCTTCGCCATCGAATTGAACGCTCTTCCCGTGCTTCTGGGAGGACTCGCGTTATTGATGGCGGGCAAGGCGTTCCGGAACGTGAACGCCTGAACCGGGATGTTCCCGGTTCATTCTCTCCCGGGAGCCACAGTGAGCAGCCTGCTCTTCACCCCGCTACAGTTGCGCGGGGTCACCCTGCCGAACCGCATCGCCGTCTCGCCCATGTGCCAGTACTCGAGCGAGGACGGCTTCGCGAATGACTGGCACTTCGTCCACCTGGGCTCCCGGGCCGTGGGGGGCGCGGGGCTCGTCATCTTCGAGGCCAGCGGGGTCGAGGCGGAAGGCCGCATCTCGCCGCAGGACCTCGGCATCTACAAGGACGAGCACGTGGCGCCGCTCGCGCGTATCGTGAAGTTCATCCACGAGCACGGCTCGGTGGCGGGCATCCAGCTCGCGCACGCGGGACGCAAGGCCTCCAAGTCGCCCCCGTGGGAGGGAGACACCACCGTTGCCCCCACCGCCGGCGGCTGGACGCCCGTGGCCCCCAGCGCGCTGCCCTTCGACGACCAGTCCACCGTCCCCACGGCGCTCGATGAGGCGGGCATCCAACGCGTCATCCGCGCCTTCGCCGAGGCCACGGACCGGGCGAAGGCGGCGGGCTTCCGCGTGGTGGAGATCCACGGTGCCCACGGCTACCTCCTGCACGAGTTCCTCTCGCCCCTGTCCAACCAGCGCACGGATCAATACGGCGGCTCCTTCGAGAACCGCGTGCGGCTCATCCGCGAGGTGACGCGCACGGTGCGCCAGCGCTGGCCCGCGGACCTGCCCCTCTTCGTGCGCCTGTCCGCCACGGACTGGGTCGACGGTGGTTGGACGCTGGAGGACTCGGTGGCGCTCTCCCGGCTGCTCAAGGAGGATGGCGCCGACCTCATCGATTGCTCCTCGGGCGCCATCGTCCCGGGCGTGAAGATCCCCGCCGGTCCGGGCTATCAAGTCCCGCTGTCCGCGCGCGTGCGCGAGCAGGCGGGCGTCGCCACCGGGGCCGTGGGCTTCATCCAGTCCGCCTTCCAGGCCGAGAGCATCCTCCGAACCGGACAGGCGGACATCGTCCTGCTGGCGCGTGAGCTGCTTCGCGACCCGTACTGGCCCCTCCACGCCGCGAAGGAGCTGCACGTCCAGGCGCAATGGCCGAAGCAGTACGAGCGCGCGCGGAGCTGAGCTCGCGTGAGCGCTCCCCGGGCGGCCTCGCACGGGAGCCGGGTGGACGTCCCGTGCGCGCAGCGGCATACCCTCCGGAATCATGATTCCCGCCGCACGACCACCCACTCCGCCCCTGGACAGGCTGTTGGACTCCACCTCCAGCCTTCGCCAGTCACTCGTCGAACACGCCATCTACACCCGGCTCTCCAAGCTCCCGGCACTGCGCGCCTTCATGCGCGCGCACGTGTTCGCCGTGTGGGACTTCATGAGCCTGCTCAAGACGCTCCAGCGCCGGCTCACCTGCGTGGAGGTGCCCTGGATGCCGCCCCCGGACATCATCTGCGCGCGGTGGATCAACGAAATCGTCCTGGGCGAGGAGACGGACGAGGTGCGCCCGGGCGAGTACCGCAGCCACTTCGACCTGTACCTGGAGGCCATGCGCGAGACCGGAGCCGACACCACGCCGGTGCTCCGGATGCTGGAGTCGCTGCGTTCGGGAGCCCCGCTCGACACCGCGCTGGAGCATGCGCCCCACGCCGCCCGGGCCTTCGTGCGGCACACCCTCGCGCTGACCCAGGCGAGCACCCATGAAGTGGCCGCCGCCTTCCTGCTCGGCCGCGAACAACTGCTGCCCTCGGTCTTCGAGCACATGCTCCAGGCCGTGGAGCCCCTGGGCGAGCCCTGCGCGTCCCTCCGCCTCTACCTGGAGCGCCACATCCTGTTGGACGGTGGCGAGCATGGCGCGAACGCCGCGTCGCTGCTGAGCCGGCTGTGCGGCGAGGACTCGCGCAAGTGGAGTGAAGCGGAAGCGGCGGCGCTGTCCGCGCTGAGCGCCCGGCGGGCCCTGTGGGACGGCGTGTTCGAGGCGTAGCGGCCGTCAACGACGAGGCGTCAACGCGGAGCCGAGCGGAATACCGAAGTGAGACAGCAGGAGCTGATCGCGCTCCTCCGAGGGGCCGAGCACCCGCTCCACCCGGTGCTCTCTCTCGGTGAGGATGAGCCGATCCCCCCGCAGGGTCACCCGCCCCCGGGGCGTCTTGCGCGTGCACAGCACCTCTCCACCCAGCAGCGAGTCGGGCGAGGACTGGTGGTGCTGGAAGCGCTCCGCGAAGTCCTCCAGGCGCCGGGGCACGCGCGAGAACACATAGAGGAGCCGGGCATCCCCGTCCGGCTCTTCCCGCGCGAGCATCCACTCCGCCTCGCGAGGCTCCAGACGGAACACCCGCCCCGCCGAGGGCCAGCGTCCTGGAACGAGGGGAAGGGGCTCGTCGAAGCAGTCCCCGAAGCCCACATCCACGAGCCAGCGATCCTCCAGGGTGACTTCCAGGACGAGGTGCTCGAACTCGGGCGTGGTGGGCCAGGCGCCATCCGTGGAGACCCGCGCGGACAGGTAGGAGACCTGGAAGCCCAGGGTGCGCAGCAAGGCGGCGAACAGCCCATTGAGTTCGTGGCAGCAGCCGCCCCGGTTGCCGCGAACCACCTTGTCGAAGAGCGCCGCCTCGTCGAGGACGAGGGAGCGATGGCCGTGGACATCCAGGTTCTCGAAGGGAACGGCCTGGAGGTGCTGGAGGTGCAGCTCCCGCAGGGCCTCCAGCGTGGGCTGGAGGGGCCCGCGATAGCCCATGCGCTGCAGGTAGTGGCCGAGGTCCATGGCCCTCCGATCATAAGGCCCGCCCGAGGCGCGGAGACAATGGCCCCGGGGTGACACGCGTCAGCGTGCGTTCTTGCGCACGGAGATCTCCACGAGGAAGTCCGGACCGCTCGCGGTGCCGTCCTCGGCCCACTCCAACACACCGGGCCGGTCGTCTCCCGTCCACAACCCCAGCAGCTCGTAGGTCATCCACTGCGCCAGGGAGCGCCCCACTCGCTGCACCCCCTCCCGGGACACCGCCGAGAGGGATTCCTGGGCATCCATCAACCCCCGCACGAGCCGCGCGGGCACCATCCAGCATTCGGCGCGCAGCGCGGGGGGCACCAGGAACAGGCAGAAGGACGACTCGCTGCGGCCCAACAACCCATCCACCTGCTCCCGCCCGAGCCGGAGCTGGGGCGCCCACTGCCCCTCGCCCCGCGGCTCCAGCTTGCGCGCCCGCACCAGCGCCGCGCGCTTCGTGGAGAGAAAGCCGTCCACGTCCACCGTCAGCACGAAGGCCAGCTCCACTCCCGCCGGTCTCGGGCTCTCCTCGGACGGGGCCTGCCCTTCTGGCACCAGACGGCGGCGGAAGCGGAGCTCCAGGTCGAGCGGCACCGGCTGGCCTTGGGACAGCAGGATGTTCAGGTCCGAGCGGATGCTGTCGAACTCGTGCTTCAGCTCCTCCAGGAGCCGCGTCACCAGCACGGACTCGTCCTCGCGGAAGCGCTCCGGGTAGCGCACGGAGAAGTCCCGCTCCACGCGGCCAAAGGCGCCCAGGAGGAGTTCCTCCAGATCCCGATCCCTCAACCACGTGCGGCCGCCCCCGAGCGACAGGGCACCCGCGGAGCGCAGGTGGCGCAGGGCTCCCGTCAGCGTCGCGGGAGTCTCCGGCTCGGAGGAGGACTCCGGCCCCGCCGCGAGCCATGCGTTGATGGCGCGCACGCGGAAGCGCACACGGGTGGAGGGGTGCTCGCCCAGCTTGCGCAACAGCCGCCGGTCCGTGGACGTCTTCACCAGCGACAGCGTCACCAACTCGGCCTCGGAGGCGGCCGCGTCGGGCGCGCACCAGAGGAAGAACTCCATGGCCGCCTTGCGCAGGGGCGGCTTCTTCGCGCAGCGGCGGGTGACCTCCCGCCGCCACGCCGAGAGCTCGTCCGCGCCGGGCCGCCGCTCCGACTCCATCCGTGGCCACAGCTCCGCGCACTCCTCGGCGAGCCAGCCCAGTGCATCCGCCACGGAAAGGCCGCGCACGCGCTCACGCGCCCGGTTGCGGCGCTCGAAGGCATCCGCCACGCCCTGGCGCAGCGCCACGCGGAAGAGGTGTTCCTCCACCCAGAGCAGCACCAACGCCAGACCCGGCTCGGCCTTGGGCACCAGGTGCTCCCAACACGTGTCCGTCACCCGGCGCTGCCGCTCGTACTCCCCCTTGCCCTCATGGAGGCTGGCCACCAGCGCGTGCAGGGCACCTCGCAGGCCTTCCACCGGAGCCTCGAAATGCGCCAGCAACTCACTGAGGTTCTGGATGACCGACAACGCGCCTCCCTCCTCCAGGTTCCGGGCGAGCAGCAGGCTCGCCCGCGAGCACCACCGCGCCTCGCGCTTGCCATGGGCGTAGCAGCCGAGGAAGCCCCGCAGCTCGCCCAGCCCCTCGGCGGAGGCCACCAACTGGAACAGCTTCTCCTCCAGGATGTCGCGGCACTCGGCCCAGGGGATGCGCGTGGCCCGCTCGCGGATGAACGTCACCAGCTTGTCGCGGCCCTCGCGCAGGTGCGGCAGCAACTCCCGGAGTTGATCCAACCGCCCGATGAGCCGCTTGTCCGGACCGAGGAAGACCTTCAGGTCCACCTCCACGCTGTCGTTGAAGCGCAGCACCCGGCCATCGAACGTGCAGCGCACACCGCTCACCAGTCGCCGCAGCTCGTCCGGGTGGCGCTTGAGGTAGCGCGAGAGCACCTTGGACAGCTCGGCCTCCACCTGGCGGGCGAGCGATTCGATCTCCTCGCCCCGCCCCTCCTCCCGCCAGGCCTGGACGAGCTGCGCCCGCCGGGAGATGAGCCGCTGCAACAACTCCCTCGGCGCTTCCGAATAGGGCCACAGCAGCTCGCCGCAGTGGGCCATCAGGAACAGCAATTCCCCGGGCGAGCGAGTGCCCGTGTCCAGCCGGGCCCAGGTGGCCGTGCGCGCCCGCTCGCGCTCATCCAGGCTGGCTCGCCGCAGCCACTCGGTGAGCTGTTCGGCCCATTGAGGACGCGAGGCCAGCACCGCCTCGGACGTGGCACCCGCCACCTGGTCGTAGAGCGCCTGGAGGGAATCAGGCCAGGGTTGTTCGCCGGAAAGCATGGGCCGTCTCTAATGACCCGCGAGCAGGTTGGAAGGCGTCGGGGATGCGTCCAGCCGGGGCCGGTACTCGCCCGCCAGGCCCTCCACCGCCTCCGCCAGGGCAGTGCCCTCGGCCACGAGCCGTTCCTTGAGCTTCGCCCGGCTGCCCAGGGTGAAGAACACGGCCACGTCGTGCCACACGACCGCCCAGCGCTCCGACAGATAGAGCGTGAGCAGCGCGAGCAGGGGCACGCCCACCAGCACGGGCAATCCCACTGCGGCGCCTCCCCACAGCCAGGCGCCCAGCGTGAGCAGTCCCCACCACGCCCAGGACACCCCCCACGCGGTGAGGAACTTCACCGTCGCCTGGATGTCCAGCTCGGCCTTGCGGCTCGCCCAGCGCGGCAGGAGGTAGGGCACGTAGAACAGGACGAGCCCCAACGCATAGAGGGGCAGGCCGAAGGCGAGCAGCAACAGGTTCTTCACCACGAAGCGAGCCACGGGCACGGGGCGGTATTCCAGGGACAGGTCCGTGGGGTCCGCCCGCACCAGCGCGAGCCGCCAATAGAAGGACATGAACTCGACGCGCACCCGGGCGAAGCGCTCGGGTTGCTCGGAGCGGAAGAGGTGCAGTCCCCGGGCCCAGTAGCGCAGCCGCTCGGGATCCACCGCCTGCTTCTGCCGCAGGGCATACAGCCGCTCGGCCAGCTGGAGCAGCGGCAGATCCTCCCATTGCTCCAGGTTGAGGGTCACCGAGCGCAGCGCTCCGGCGATGCGCTCGGTGAGCGCGCGCACCGAGGCGGGCTCGCTGGCGTCATCCGCGGGCAGGAAGTCGCGCACCTCGATGGGGGTCCCCACCTCGATGAGCACTTCGCTGCGGAACAGGTGCTTGTCCGCGTACGTGAGACCCACCGGCACGATGCGCACCGGAGCGCCCTGCCGCGCCGCCCCGAGCGCGATGCGCGCCGCCCCCGTCTTCAGCTCCGCGAGCGCGGGCTCCGAATGGCTCTTGCCCTCGGGGAACAAGGTGATGGCCCGGCCCGCGACGAGCGCGCCCCTCGCCGCTTCCAGCGTCCCCTCGTTGCGGCCCATCTGCGAGGGGTCATCCTGCTTGCGGTACACCGGCAGCGCGCCCAGGCCCTTGAGCAGCCAACCGATGACGGGAATCCGGAAGAGCGGCTCCTTGGCCAGGAAGGTCACGTGCCGGCGCGTGAGAATGAAGACGAGCGCGGGATCGATGAGCCCATTGGGGTGGTTGCCCACGAAGATGACCGGCCCCTCGGGCTCGGCCTGGGGCGCATGAACCTTCACCCGGTAGAAGAGCCGCAGCAACAGCGCCACCACCGTCCGTACGAAGCTGTAGAACACGGCGCGCAGTGTACACCGGGCGACTCCCGGGAGCGCGCCCCCCCCCCTGGTACCGGGGGGCTAGAAGGCGCCGATGCTGAAGTGGATTTGCCCCACGGACTCGTTGAGGGTCTCGTCCGGGTCCAGATTGATGCCCACGTCGAAGGCGAGCGGGCCCACGGGCGTGATGTAGCGGAAGCCCATCCCCACCGAGTAGCGCAGCGCCAGGGCCTCGTACCGGGTCCGGTCCAGCCACAGGTTGCCCGCTTCCAGGAAGAGGCCCACATCGAACGAGGGCTGCACGGGGATGCGCAGCTCCGTCTTGGCCAGGGTGAACAGCTCGCCGCCCTCGCTGATGGGGGGCTGTCCGCCCAGGATGGTCAACTGCTCGGCGCTGCACCCGGCGGGATGAACGAGCGACTGGCAGTAGCCTACCTGCTTGCGCAGCTCCGTGCGCCTGTCCTCCCCGAGGATGCCGTCCTCGCGGAAGCCCCGCAGGCTGCTGGAGCCCCCGAGGAAGAAGCGCTTGGAGCCGATGACGCGCGCGTCCTTCACGAGCGGCACGATGGTGCCCGCCCGGAGGGATAGCGCCAGCACCGCCCGCGAGGACAAGGGCGCGTACACGCTCACATTGCCCGAGAGCTTCACGCCGTCGATGGGCAAGGCCACCAGCGGCTCGCCTCCGACCGTGGTCTCGTAGGAGCGCAGATCCCGCGTCCACTCGGCGCTGGTGGACACCAGCAGGCCCTTGTGGGGATTGGCCGGGTTGTCGCGCAGGTCGATCGCCGCCGACGAGCGCAGCGAGTGAAGGATGAAGAAGCCATACGGGAAGCGCAGCCGCTCCTGGTCCGCCCGATCCAACGTGGCGGGTGGGCGGTTGCCGGACTGCAACAGGTTGCCCTCGATTTCGTACTGCAACGTGAAGTTCAACCAGCGCGTCGCCGACCAGTCCAGGCCCGTCACCGCGGCGACTCGCGAGGAGAGATAGGACGGCCGCTGCACGCGCTCGGCGATGAGATCCAACCGCGCGCCCACTTCCAGGGGCAGCAGGCCATAGAGCCGGGGCTGCGCCGCCGACAGCACGGCGCGTCCACCGAAGGCGCTCAACCAGTCGTAGGGCCCCAACTGAGGACACTCGTCTGGCAGCGTCTCGCACGTCACGCGGATAGCGCTCGCCGCCTGCAACCCCTGGGTGCTCAGTCCCAGGTAGTTCAACTTCAAGCGGCCCGACAGGTTGAGTCCGCGTCCGTCCACGTTCGTCCGGGCCATGTCCAGCACCGCCCGGGGACCTTCCGACAGGAAGTAGCCCCCCGCGACCTCGCCCTCCCACCGGGGGCGCTCGCGCACTTCCACCACCACGTCCTTGCTCTCCTCCGGCACGTCCGGCTTGTCCAGCCGCACCGTCACCTGCCGGAAGATGTTGAGCAACACGAGCCGGCGCTGACTGTCGAAGAGCTTCTCCGGAGACAACACCTCGTCTTCCCGGAGCCGTACCGTGGCGCGCACGACGTCCTCGTTGGTGCGCACCGCCCCGCGCACGAGCAGACGTCCCACCTTCACCTGGGGCCCGGGTTCCATCCGGAAGAGGAGTTCCACGCCTTGCTCCACCCGGCGGGGCTCCGCCTCCACCCGGGCGAAGAGGTAGCCGACATGGCCCAGCTCCGTCACGAGCGTGCGCCGGGCGACCTCCACCGTGTCCGGATTCAAGGCGTCCCCGGAGCGCACCCGCACGAAGCGCCGCCCCTCGAAACCCGGAGGGCCGCCTTCCAGCAGCACCTCGGCCACGAGCAACTGGGTGCCCTCGCGCACGTCGAACCAGGCTTCCGCCGTCCCACGCGCCAGTTCCAGCCGAGCCCGGACGAAGCGCACCTCGGCCTCCAGGTAGCCCCGCTCCCGGTAGGCCTCCGTCATCGTCTCCGCGGCCTCCCGGTAGGCCTCCTCGACGAAGACCATGGCCGGCTCGTGAAGCCACTCGGGTGGACCCACCCGCGAGCCCGCCGGACCCATCTCCGCCACCGCGCTCAAACGCGTCGGCGTGACGGGCTGGGGAGTGTTGAGCCGCACGCGCTCGGTGAGCAGCTCGCGCAACGCCTCCTGGGAGAGGACCGTGTTGCCCCGGAAGTTCACCCGGAGCATGCGGAGCAGCGGCCCTTCCTCGATGTCGAAGGCGAGCACCGTCGCCTCGCCATCGGGACGCACCACCTCGCGCGACTCCACGTGCACGCCGTGAAAGCCCCGGTAGCGGTAGAAGGACTCCAGTTGCCGCGCCAGCCGGGCCACCGCCGCGTCATCCAATGGCTCCTCGCGGTCATGGACGAGCATCCGGGACAGCAGCGAGTCCGGGAAGTGGTGGTTGCCATGGAAGTGGACGAGGAAGCGAGGCCCGGCGGACACGGGCACCACCACCGTCGCCGCCCCACCCTCCTCCTCGAGCACGGGCTGACCCACGCTCGCACGCCAGTAGCCACGCTGGCGCAGGAGGGTCCGCAATCGCTCCAGACCCGAGTCCAGTCCGCCCCGGTCCAGCACCCCGCCCACGCGCAGACCCAACGTGTCGAGCAATTCGGGGAGGGCGAGGCCCGGAGCGCCCGTCACCGAGACGGCCGCCACCTGGGTGGGCCGTCCCTCGAAGACGGTGAAGACGAGCGCCACGCCAGCGGGTTCCGGCTCCCGCGTGAGCTGGATGCGTGCCTCGTTGTAGCCCTGCCGCCCGTAGGCACGGGACAGGCCCGTCATGGCCTCTCGCAGCGCGTCCTCGTCGAGCCGCTGACCCACGAAGAGGCCGTGCTTCTTGAGCACTTCCAGCAGCGCTTCATCCGAGAGGACGACGTTGCCCTCCACCTCGACGCGCAGCACGGGTTGGATGGGCGTGAGGTCGAACACCACGAGCACGCCCTCGGGCGCGTCCACCGAGCGCACCACGATGTCGGAGAAGCGCTCGCTCGCCCACAACCGCTCCACCGAGCGGCGGACGGCGCGCGCCGACAGGGGCTGCCCCTTGCGCACCGCCACCAGTTCCGCCAGGCCCTTCGCGTCCACGTTTCCGGGCAGGTGCAGCTCCACCGCGACCACCGTGGGGGCCACGGCCTGCGCCACCGCGAGCGCGGGCAGCAGGACGAGAGCGCACACGAGCGTGGCCCGGATGCCGGGCCCCAGAAGGGCTCGAATCCAAGACGCGGCGGGCCACCAGGGGCGTTGTGGGGGAATGGGTGGGACCAAGGACGTCGTGCAATCCTAGGCCGACCCACGGGGAACTTCGACACCAACCCGCGCTACTCGGACTCCCAACCCAGCTTGAGCTCGAGTCCGAGGTTGCCCAGGGCGCCCAGCGCGGCCTCGGGGTGCTCGTTGTCCCACTGGAGCTGCGCGGAGAGGCGGTCATCGAAGCGGTACTCGGCCCGTGCGCGGGTACCCCGTCCGCTGACGGGCTGGCTCAGACCGATCTTGAGCTGCTCGGTGAGGAACTTCGACTCCAACCGGGCCGTGGGCTCCACCTGCTGGGTGGCATCGTTGTAGGTGGTGGAGATCTGCAGGGACATGTCCTTGAGGAACGGGTTGTTGGGCAGGAAGCGCTTCACCTGCCGGTCCAGTCCGGACATGTTGAAGAAGGCCTCGGCGGCCAGGCCCGCGCCCGCGGAGGCGACCGTATCGCGGTCCGTGCTCATCACTCCCAGGGTGAGGAGCGACACGACTTCACTCTCGGGCAAGGCCGGCTCCGTGGAGAACACGACCTGGGGCGAGGCCGGACGGCCATAGGCGTGGAGCTTCACCTGGTATTCACGCACCTGGGCCTGGGCGCGCATGTCGAACACCGGATCGATGCTGTAGCGATCCTGGAACTCGACCTGACCCCGGCTGATGGTGAACTGGTTGTTGCGGAAGAAGAACTGACTGTTCGCGTCGGTCTCCACGGTGCCGAGCACGCCCTGACGCACGTTGGTGCCCGTGAGCCGCAACGAACCGAGCAACCGGGTCCGGGCCAGGTTGTTGTCCACGCGCACATCGCTCAGGTTCAGCCCGACATCCAGCGTCAGGTATTCGCGAGGCCGCTCCGCGGTGGGCGAAGGCAGCACGATGCGCCGGGACAAGCGCTTGAGGATGTCCTCCAGTTCGAGGCCCCGGCGGTAGCGCAGGTTGCGGATGTCCAGCACGCCGCCCAACCGCAGCGCCTCCGGCGTACCGGACACCGTCAGCTGGCCGGTGGTGTTGAAGGGCAGATCCTCGTGGAAACGCGTGGCCACGTCGGTGAGGTAGACATCGAGCGCCAGCTCCGAGGGCTGGAAGTCGCGCAGCTTCACGTTCCCCGAGGCCCGCATCCCGCCCTCGTTGAGCACGCCGTTGAGCGAGTCGAGGAGGAGAAGGTGCTCGGTGAATTCCACCCGGCCGTCCATCGCGCGCACCGACACCGGCTGATCCCTCAGGGACAACTTCATGTCGGAGATGAGCGCCGCACCGGCCAGCGAGGGACTGGAGGGCTTGCCGCTGGCCACGGCATTGAGCTCCACGCGTCCACCGGTCCGCACGAGCATGGGGGAGAAGGACTCGAGCAGCCGCAGGTCCATGGCGCCGCGCAGGAAGAACTTCATCTGGTCGGTCCCGGCCGACCCCTCCGCGGACAGCTCCGCGTCCGGTCCCTTGAGCGTGAAGGAGCGCACGTCCAGCCGCCCATTCACGTATTCGAGAAGGATGGGCCCGTCGTTCTCACCGGACAACTCTCCCCGTGACAGGGCGAGCCGCTCCACGCGGGTCTTCATCCGCAGGGCCTGGGTGTCGAGCAGGGCGCCGCTGGCTTCCACCACCGCCTTGACCGAACCCGACACGCCCTGGGTAAAGGCGTTCGTGGGCAGGAGCGGACGGATTTCCGGCAGCTCCACCGTCACCATGGCCTCGAAGGGATAGGGCTCCTTGAGGCGCATGGACAGGATGCCGCTCGTGTCTCGCGAGGGACGGCCGGCCACCTGCAACTGGAGTCCTTCCAGGCGCGCCTCGAGTCCCATGTTGCCCAGGTTGCGATCGGCGAAGGTCACCCGGGGACCCCACACCCGCGCCGTCGTCACCGGAAGCTCCGTGGTGCCCGACACCTTGCCCTCCAGGGCCAGCGAGCCCTCCACGCCCAGGCGCCGGGCCGTCTCCGGCCCCACGAACTCCACCAGGGACAGGTTCTCCCCGCCGAAGCGGTAGTCCAGCACGCCCTGGTCCGGACCGGAGAGGCCAAAGGAGCCCTCCACCCAGGTGAGACCCAGGGGCCCCTCGAGCGTCGTGCGTTCGAGCACCATGGCGCCGCTCCGGTCGAAACGCAGCCGCGTCGAACCATTGCCCATGCGCCGCCCGTAGTAGGTGGTGTCCTTGAAGTCGAGGGCCACCAGACCCTCGAACTGATCCAGGGGGCTGTCGATCTCCACGCGGCCCGAGGCCTCGCCCACGAGCGGCCCCTGCATGAGGGAGACATTGGGGTGCAGGGGGGCGATGACGTCGATGATGTCCTCGATGCGGCCGCGCGCGACCTCCACCTCGGTGCGCAGGTGCAGCGAACGGCCGAAGGTGAGCGCCGCGTTGCCAAAGTATTGGGTGCGCCCCTTCTGGCCCGAGAACATGGGCAGGCCCATGACATTGCCGTGATACGTCACCTTCCCCTGCACCACGCCCAGGTCGAAGTTCCAGAACTCGAAGTCGCGCAGGGACAGCTCCGCGCCAATGCGGACCTTCGAATAGGGCCCCTCCACGGTGGTGCTCACCGCGCCCCGGCCGGACCACGCGAGCCCGGCGATATGGCCGAAGTCCGAGAGGTCCACCTCCCCCTTCGCGTTCACGATCAGCCCCTTCTGCCCGTCGTAGAAGAGCGTCACATCCCCGTCGATGCGCGAGCGGCCCGAGTCGATCCGCACGTCGGAGAAGAGGACCCGATCGGACAACAGGGACAGCCGCGAGCGCACGTGGCCGCGCTCGTAGGTGAGGAAGGTGGTGCCCTTGTCCACCGGTGCATCGAAGGCGCGAGAGGCCAGGGTGAAGCGGCCATGGTGGAAGTCCAGGTCGCCCGACAGGTTGGGCCGGGGCAGCAACGTGCCGGACAGATGCGCCTTGGTCGTGGCGGAGAAATCCACCCACGAGCCCGTCAGCCCGCTCTTCTCCAGGATGCGGCCGAACGACGCATCGCGCGTCTCCAGGTTCATGGACACGGGCAGGCCCGGGCGCAGCGCGACGGAGCCCGTGACGCGCACGTCACCCGAGCCGATGGGCACGCGCAATTGCTCCACCGTCACCTGCTCGCCGCTGTACACGAGCCGCGCGGAGAGAGCGCCCGGGGTGAACTGCCCGTAGACGAGCCCACTGCCCGACAGCTCCGCGGACACCGTGGGCGCGGCCGGGCGGCCATTGAGCGTCAGCCGCGTCCAGAGATGGCCCTGCGCGGGAGCGGGCAGCACACCCACCCGGTGCAGCGTGCGCAGCGGCAGGAACACCTGCGCGTCGAGCGCGAGCACCGGCTCGCAGAGCTGCTCCACGCGACCAGAGATGTTCACCGTCACGTCGTCGAGCGACGCCTCCGCCCGGTCCACCTCCAGCAGCGCCTCGTCCACGTCCAGGCCGCCCGAGAGCGCCAGCCGCCCCAGGGCGAGTTCCCGCCCTCCAGGCCCCAGCCGCACCAGGCCCCGCCGCCCCTCCACCTCGAACTCCTCTTCGCCCCAGCGCTCGCGCAGGTTCACGTCCAGCTCGGACACTTCCACCTGCCGGCCCTCGGGCAGCAGCAGCCGCACCTCCGCGCCGGTGATGGACAGTCGGCCCAGGCGCAACCGCCGCAGGGACTCGAGCGGGCACGTCCCCGAGGGCTCACCCCGCGGCGGCCGAGGACGGGACAGGTCCAGCTCGAGCCGGGGCCGCTGGATGCGCACCAGATCGATGGCGAACTGGCCGGAGAAGGGATTGGGCAGTCCGAGCTGCACCTCGGCCAGCTCCGTCGCGAGCAACGGCGTGTCCCGGCCCTTCTCGGAGAGGGTCACCTCGCGCAGCACGAGCCGCTGGCCCAGCGGATCCACCTCGCACTGCCCGATCCCCACGTCCAGTCCCAGCAGGGCGGGCAGGTGGCGCCGCGCCTGGGAGCACAGCGCATCCCAGGCCGTGCGCGTGCGCAGCAGCAGCACCGCCCCCAGCACGAGCATGAGGACGACGAGCCACGGCGGCACGCGGCGCGCGCTCTGCTGCCTGTTCCTTGGGACCAAAACCGTTACAGCTTACCCAGTCCCTCGAGGTAGCGGTCGATCTCCGCGAGATCCACCTTGCCGGCGCCGCCGCTTGCTCGGCTGCTCGTGGCCTGGGGTGCGTGGCTGGGGGTACCCGGCGCGGAGGACCCCTGCAATCCCAGGTTGTCCGCGATGCGCTGGATGAGCTTGTCGCCGAGGGTCTGCTCGCGGGCGAGGAATCCCTCGAAGAGGGCGTTGTCGCAGATGCTGTTGATGACGCGCGGAGTGCCCCCCGAGCGCTGGTGGACGGCCAGCAGGGCCTCGGCGGTGAAGGGCATGCGCGAGGAGCCGGCCAGCCGCAGACGGTGCTTGATGTAGGCCTCGGTGGACTCGGCGGTGAAGGGCTCGAGCTTGTAGCGAAGCGCCACGCGCTGGGCGAGCGGTGGATCCAACTTGAGGTTCTTCTCGATGTCCGGCAGGCCGAAGAACACGAAGGAGATGAGCTTGCGCTCGGGCACTTCCAGGTTGAGCAACCCCCGGAACTCCTCCATCAGCTCGCGCGTCTCGAGCATCTGGGCCTCGTCGATGAGGACGACGGCCTTCTTGCCGGACTCGTAGATCTGCAAGAGCCGCTGGTAGAGCTGGGACAGGAGGGCCAGCTTCTCCTGGGCGGGATTCTCCACCCCCAGCTGCAGGGCGATGCGGCGCAGGAGCCAGTTGGCGGTGATGCCCGAGTGGATGATGACGAGCAGCGCGGCCTCGTACTCGGACTCGGGAAGCGAATCGAGCATGCGGCGCGCCAGCGTCGTCTTGCCCGCGCCAATGTCCCCCACCAGGATGGACAGGCCCTTCATGTAGCTCACGGCATGCATGAGCCGGGTCAGCGCCTGGGAGTGCTGGGCCGAGTTGTAATAGAAGCGGCTCACGGGAGCGTTGGAGAAGGGCTCCTGGGAGAGTTCGAAGTAGTCGAGGTAGGTGGTCATGGGCTCGGCGAACCTCTGACTGCGCTAGACGTAGCCGACCTTGCGCGGCTTGGCGGCCGCGGCGGGGGTCGCCGCCACGGGACGTGCACCTGACGGGGCAGGACCGCCACTGCCTCCTCCCCGATTGCCGCCTGGGGGCTTGCCGGCGGTGGGCAACGGGTCCGGCTCGGGAGACGTGATGGCGGACAGCCGATCCACGTGGCCCTGGACGTCCCGGAACTTCGGATCGAGCGCGACGACCCGTTGGTAGTGGTAGAGCGCCCTGCCGGAATCGCCCACGGCCTCGTAGGCCATGGCCAGCTCGAAGCCGAGGGCCTTGGGCACCTCGCCGGTGGCATGCTCGGAGGCGAGCGCCAGCTTGAAGGTCCCCACGGCCGCGCGGGCATCGCCCTTCTGGAACTGGAGCATGCCGGTCATCGTGAGGCAGTCGAGCTCGCGCTTCTTGCCCAGACAGCCCTCGCGCGCCACGGCGAACTCCTGGAGCGCGTCGTCGATGAGGCCCATCTCCCGGTAGGCGATGCCCAGATCGTAGTGCGTGTCCACGTCCTCGGGCTTGACCACCTTGGCGAGGCCCTTCTTGAACTCGGCGAACACCTCCTCCACCGAGTACTGGAAGTCCTCCTCCACGGCCGCGGCGGCGGGTTCCGCGCCGCTCAGGTCCCCGAACTCTCCCGCGAGTTCCGCCGCCAGGTCGAACGCGTCGCGCTCCGCCGGAGACTCGCCCAGGGCGGGCACGGCGGGCACCGCCACGGCCTCGGGAGCCTCGGGCTCCTCGGCCGCCGGCGCTTCACCCGACTCGAGCGCCTCGAGCCTGGCCATCAGCTCGCCCGCGCGGGCATGACCCGGGAAGGCGATCATCACCGTCTCGAGGATCTCCCGCGCCTCGTCGTAGATGCCCTGGTCGATGAAGAAGCTCGCCTCGTCGCACTCCTCGCCACCGGGTTCTTCCTCCGGCTCCTCGGGCTTCGCGGCGACGAGCTGAGGCTGGGGCTTGGGCGCGGGCGGCTGCGCCTTCGCGGCGGGCACGGCGGCGGGAGGCGGCGCCTTGGCCACCACCACGGGGGCGGGCTCCGGCTCGGGCTCCGGTTCCGGCTCTGGAAACGGCTCGGGTTCCAGCGCGGCGGCGGAGTCGTCGAACGCGTAGGCATCGAGCGCCGGCTCGTCTCCGGGCAACTCCTCGCCGACGAGCGCGCCACCGCCGACCGAGGTGGGCTCGGGCTCCGAATCCAGCTCGAGCGCGTACTCGGGCCCCGGAGAGGACATATCCTCGGGGGCGGCGAAGGGAGACTCGTCCGACTCGTAGCTCACCGCCCCGACCTGCGTGGGGGACGGCTCGTCCTCGCCGAGCGACAACGCGACACCGGTGTCCGCCACCAGTGGCTCGTCCTCCGCGTCCATCGGCATGAAGACGGTCGTCGCCTCCTCGGGCTCGTCTCCGTCGCCGAACAGGGGCTCGTCTCCGGCGATGACCGCGCCGGGCTCGTCCTCGAGCACCACGCTGTCCTCGGAGTCGTCCGGAGGGAGGCTGAACTCACCCGAGACGATCTGCGCGTCATCGTCGTGATCGTCGCTCGCGGACACGAGCGCCAGCTCATCCCCCAGGGGCTGGGCGAGGGCGTCCTCGGGCGCGTCGGCCACGACGATCTCGTCGTCGTTGGAGTCCACGAGGATCGCGTCCTCGGCCACCGACTCCACGTTGGAGCCCGTGGCGGGCATGGCCTCGTCCGACTGCAGCACGGACAGGAACGCGGGCACCTCGGGGTGGCCGGGGTTCTGCTGGAGGATGGTGGCCAGGTACGGCTGGGCGCGCTGCACCTCGGCGCGGCGGGTGCACAGACGCAGCACGTTCAGCAGCTGCTCACCGGCCTGGGCCAGATTCCCGGAGGCGACGTAGATGTGGTACGCCTTCTCGTGCGCGTCGAGGTTCTCCGGGTCCACCGCGAAGATCTTCCGCAGGTGATCCAGCGCTTTGTCGTGCAGGCCGTACTTGACGTAGACCTCGGTCTCCGTGAGCAGCTTGGAGAACTGCTCCTTGCCCGTCGGAGCGGGAGGCGCGGCGGCCACCGCGGCCGCGAAGGCACCCGACGGAGGCCCGCCCATCCCCGAGGGAGGCGAGGCCGGAGCGGGAGGCGCCGCGGGAGCGGCCGCCACGGCGGCCATCGACATGGAGGGCCGGGAGGGAGGCGCCGCGGCCGGAGCGGGCGCCGGAGCGGCGGGCGCGCTCGTCTGGGGCCCCGCGGACTGATGGGCCAGCAGGTCCGCATCCGAGGGATCCAGCTCCGCGATGCGGTTCCAGATGTCGTTGGCGTCCTGGTGCCGGTCGCGCTCCTCGTAGACCTTGGCCAGTTCCTTGTAGACGGAGATGGTCTTGGCGGTCTGGCCGAGCCCCTGGAAGGCCTGGGCCAGCATGCCGAGCGTCTCGACATCCCGCCCGTCCGCCTTGAAGCACACCTGGAGCCTGGCGAGCGCGCGCTTCCAATCCGAGCGCGTCAGGTACTGCTGGGCCAGATCCTTGGCCAGCGCGACGTTGTCCGGATCCAGCGTGGCCAGACGCTCGGCCACCCGGAACCAGTCATCCATCCGGTTGTTGCGCTTGAGGTACTCGGCGGCCTTCTTGAACTCCTGGGCGGCCTCGCGCGTCATGTTCTCGCGCGCGTACAGCTCGGCGAGCTTGATCTTCGACGCCACGTTCTCGGGGTCGAGATCCACCATCTTCTTGAGCGTATCCAGCGAGTTCTTGACGTCGCCCGACTTGTCGTAGTGGTTGGCGACGATCTGGAAATACGCCATGGCCTCGGACATCAGTCCGAGTTGCTGATGAAGCTCCGCCAGCTTGAGGTTGACGTCCAGCAGGTTGGGGTTGAGCTTGAGAACCTGCTTGTAGAGCGCGACGGCCTTGAGGAAGAAGCCGTCGGTCGAGTAACCCTCGGCCACCTTCGTGAAGTAATGGGCCGCCTGGACGTTGTCGTTCTTCTTCTGGAACAACTCCCCCATCTTCTGGAGGACGCGGCCGTCCTTGGGGTCTACATCCAGGACCTTCTGATACTCCTTGATGGCCTTGTCGTAGGCACCCTTCGCGACGAGCTTGGCGGCGGCTTCGATGATCTTGTTCTTGTCCATCGAGCGTGGGCTTCCTGCCGAGCGAACCCCCTGGAAAGGCTGGGGTTTCTGCTTCCTTCAAGGAGACTGCGAGGGAAGGGGGGAGGCTAGCGGAATCCTCCCTCGGGGGTCAAGGAATCCACCCTCCCCCCATACCCGGGGAGGATCAGCGATTCGGCACGGACGGACGGTCAGTCAACCACTAGGGCGTCTCCTCGATGGCCTTGCGCAGCCGCTTGGTGCCCGTCTCGGACGCCAGGAGCCGCTCCACGAAGCGCGTATCGTAGTTGCCCTCGATGAAGGACTCGTCGGCGAGCGCCGCCCGGTGGAAGGGGATGTTGGTGCGGATGCCCTGCACCACGTACTCCCCCAGGGCGCGCTGCATGCGGCGGATGGCCGTGGGACGGTCCTCCGCGTAGACGATGAGCTTGGCCATGAGGCTGTCGTAGTACGGCAGCACGGTGTAGTTCTCGTACGCGCTGGAATCCACGCGCACGCCGTAGCCACCCGGCGCGCTGTAGGCGGTGATCTTCCCCGGCCAGGGCGCGAAGGTGACGGGATCCTCGGCGTTGACGCGGCACTCGATGGCGTGGCCCCGCATCTGGATGTCGTCCTGGGTGCGCTGCAGCGGCTCACCGGCGGACAACTTGATCTGCTCGCGCACCAGGTCGATTCCCGTGACGAGCTCGGTCACCGGGTGCTCCACCTGGATGCGGGTGTTCATCTCCATGAAGTAGAACCGCCCGTTCTCGTCGAGCAGGTACTCGATGGTGCCCACGTTGTTGTAGCCGAGCTTCTCCATGGCGCGCACGGAGACCTCGCCCATCTGCTGGCGCAGCTCCGGCGTGAGCGCCACCGAGGGGCTCTCCTCGATGAGCTTCTGGTGGCGCCGCTGCACCGAGCACTCGCGCTCCCCCAGGTGGATGACACGCCCGTGCTCGTCGGCCACGACCTGGATCTCGATGTGGCGCGGCTTCTCCACGTACCGCTCGATGTAGAGATCGCCATTGCCGAAGGACGCCACCGCCTCGGCGGCGGCCGTGGCGAACGCCTGCGCCAGCGCGCCCGGCTCACGCACGATCTTCATGCCCTTGCCGCCACCGCCCGCCGCCGCCTTGAGGATGACCGGAAAGCCGATCTCCTTGGCGAAGGCCTCCGCCTCGCGAGCGTCCTTCACCGTGCTGGGGCTTCCGGGCAACAGCGGCAGGTTCGCCTCCCGGGCCGCCTGACGGGCACGCACTTTGTTGCCCATCAACCGGATCATCTCCGGCCGAGGTCCGATGAAGTGGATCTTGCAGTCCTGGCACACCTTCGCGAACTCGGCGTTCTCCGACAGGAAGCCGTAGCCCGGGTGGATGGCGTCCGCGCGGGTGATCTCCGCCGCGGACAGCAACTGCGGAATGTTGAGGTAGCTCTCCTTCGAGGGGGGCGGACCAATGCACACCGACTCGTCGGCGAAGCGTACATGCAACGCGTTGGCGTCCGCCGTGGAGTGCACCGCCACGGTGGCGATGCCCAACTCACGGCAGGCACGGATGACACGCAGGGCGATCTCCCCGCGGTTGGCGATCAGCACCTTCTTGAACACGATGTCGTGCCTCCGCGGGGCGCGAACGCGCCCGCGTATGTCAAACGGGCTCGATACGGAACAGCGCCTGGCCAAACTCGACCGGCTGACCATTCTCCACGAGAATCTCCGCCACGCGACCCGCCACGTCGGCTTCGATCTCGTTCATCAACTTCATGGCCTCGATGATGCAGAGCACCTGGCCCTTCTTCACCACCGAGCCCACCTCCACGAAGGAAGGCTGGTCCGGAGCCGGCGTCCGGTAGAACGTGCCCACGAAGGGGCTGGTGACGCTGTGGCCGGGCTTTTCCGCCGGAGCGGCCACGGGGGCGGCGGCCACGGCCGCGGAGGGCGCCGCGGGGGCCGGAGCAGCGGCCACGGGCGCGGCGGCCATCACCGGCGCGGGGCTCACCGAGGGCGAGATCGGAGCCGCGTGCACGATGGTCGGCGCGGGAACGGGTCCCCGGCGGATGAGCAACCGCTCATCGCCCCGCTGCCACACGAGCCGCGTCACTTCCGAGGCCTCGAGGATTTCCACGATCTGCCGCAGCGATTCCACGTCCAACGACGTGGTGTTGCCCTCGACGCGGACGCTCTCGCTCCGTGCGACGGGCGCGGACTCGGTTCGGATTGCCTTGCGCTTGCTTGCCACTGTTCCGTCCCCTCCCTGGGCCGCGATGGGCCGACTTAGCTCGCGGTGGCCACGCGCGTGAGGTACTTGCCGCCCTCGCGCGTGTCGATCTTGAGGATGTCACCCTCGTTGATGAAGAGCGGCACGTTGACGGAGAAACCCGTCTCCAACTCGGCGGGCTTCAGGGCGCCGGACACGGTGTCGCCGCGCACGCCCGGATCGCACTTGGTGACCTTCAGGTCCACCGAGTTCGGCAGCGTCACGGCGATGGCCTTGCCGTTCCAGAAGAGCACGTCCGCGTTGATGTTCTCCTTCAAGAAGTTCTTCGCGTCGCCAAGCACCTTCTCGTTGAGGAAGGTCTGCTCGTAGTTGCGCGTGTCCATGAAGTAGTAGTCGCCGTCCTGCACGTAGAGAAACTGCATGTTCTTCTCTTCGATGTCGGGCACACCCACCTTGTCGCCGGACTTCATCGTGGGCTCGAGCACGCGGCCGGACAGCAGGCTGCGGATCTTGGTGCGCACGAAGGCCGAGCCCTTGCCGGGCTTGACGTGCTGGAAGTACTCGATCACGAACGGCTCACCGTCGATCTCGATCTTCAGGCCATTGCGAAATTCGGATGTATCGATGACACCGGCCATGGACAGCTCCTTCGGACAACTTGAAAAAGTCCGGGGTGTCTAGCCGAATGGACAGCGGGTTGCAAAGTGGAAAGGCGCGGCGCACCGCGCCGAGCGCTCGCCAGGCTACAGCTCGGCGCGGATCCGGGGCGCCGTCAGCCGCAGGACATAGCGGCCCTTGCCGTAGTTGCCATCCGCGCGCAACGCGAGCACCAGGAAGTACTCGGGCGACACGAGCCGCATGAGGGTCAGCACCCGATCACTGTTGATGCTGACCTCCTGCACCTCGCCCGTCTTGAGCACCTCGGCGGCCTGCCGCAGTTGGCTGAGCAGGTTGGCGTACTCGATCCACGCCCCGTTCAGCTCCAGTTCGACCGCTTCCTCGTTCTGATGGGTGTCCACGGCGATGCCGTCGAACCCCATCACGCTGCAGGCCAGCGACCCATCTACCTGATTGACCACGGACTCGAGGTGCGTGCGGAAGGACATGGTGGCTGGCTTGTAGGAGGAGCGAGGAAGTGGGTCAAGTCGAGGCGACGGGGTTGTGGCTCAGGGGGTACAGGTGGCGTTCTGTCCGGGATAGCAAGCGCCCCCCGCCACCGCGGAGCACTGACCCGGGCCGTACACCGTAATGGGGAAGGTGAACTCGTTGCTCTCCACGGCGAATCCGCCAGCACCCAGATGACCCCGCGCCTTGATGGTCGCCAACACGGTCAAAGACTCATCAGGGCCCAAGCCCCCCGCCAGTTCGCCCAGCGCACTGACCGCCTTGGGTCCGAACGCCTCCATGGACAGGTAGCTGCGATCGACGGTCGTTCCCGGGCGAAAGACGGCATGAATGGCGATCGTTTCTTCTTCCAGCGCCTCATCGTCCTCCTCGCCCTCGGAGTTGATGACCACATACGAGTAGATGAGTTCCTCCAGGTTGAAGTCCTGGAGACCCACACCCGAGGACAACGTTTCGCCCTGCACGTCGATGACCTGGGCGGTGTTGTTGGTCTCCACGCCCATGGCCAGCCTGTAGTTGTCCTGGCCCTCACCTCGCCAGTAGAGCGTACCCTGCGAGAGGAACGTGGAGGTGTCCGGAGCGCACGCGGTCACCGAGAAGGCGTTGATGAACCGGATGGACCCATCGCCTTGATTGGAAACACAGCCCAGCGGCGCCACGCAGAGCGCGGCCATCAGCATCAGTCGCTTCATGAACTTTGGCTCCTTCGATAGCTCGAAACAGGGCTAGAGGGTCTGCGCGATCGTCTGCCGGTTGAGGATGCGCGGCGTGATGAAGATGAGCAGTTCCTGGCGGTTGTCCGTCTCGCGGTGGTTCTTGAAGAGCAGACCGAGCACCGGGATCTTCGACAGGAAGGGAACCGAGTTGCTCTGGGAGCTGCCGCGGCGAACGTAGATGCCACCGATGACCGTCGTGTCTCCATCCTTCACCAGCACCTGGGTGTTGGCCTCCTTGCGCTGGATGGCGGGCTGACCGTTGGCGCCCGTGTTCGCGGGGTCCGGCTGGTTGTTCTGGGCGCTGATGGACATCAGGATGCTGCCGTCCTGGGTGATGTGGGGCGTGACCTCGAGCGACAGACGCGCTTCGACGAAGGTCGTGTTCGCGCCCGACGCGGACACCTGGCTGAACGGGAGCGACACACCCTGGCTGATGCGGGCGGTGTTGTTGTCCAGCGTCGTCACCTTGGGAGCGGAGATGGTCTTCACCGTACCCTCGGATTCCGCCGCCGACAGGCGCAGATTCAAGGTGAGCGCGCCACCCGCCGAGCCGAAGACGAAGCCGAGCGCACCACCCGTTCCGACGTCCGCGGCGGCCGGCAGGTTGACGGCGAAGTTGGGGTTGAGGGGAAGACCCGGTGACGTGCCACCCAGACCACCCGACACAACGGCCGTGCTGGGGAAGATCAGGCCCGTGGTGTTGCCGGTGACCTGAGCCGCCTGGGCCTGACCACCCCACTGCACGCCCAGTTCACGGCTGAACGAGGTGTTGGCTTCCACGATGCGGCTCTCGATGAGCACCTGGGGCGTCTGGGTGTCCAGGTTGCGCACCAGGGCGCGAGCCTTCTCGATGTTGGCGCGCACGTCCTTCACGATGAGCACGTTGGTGCGCGTGTCCACCGTCACCGTGCCCCGCTCGCTCAGCACGTCCTTCACGCGGGCCGACATGTCGGAGGCGAGGGCGTAGTTCACCGGCACCAGGTTCACCACCAGCTCTTCCTGGACCAACAGCGACTTCTTGCGATCCGCACGCAGCTTGGCCTCATCCTCGAGCGACTTGAGGGGCGCCACGCGCAGGATGTTGCCGATCTCCTCCTTGCCCAGCGCCTTGCTGCGCAGGATGAGGTCGAGCGCCTGATCCCAGGGCACATTGCGCAGACGGATGGTCACCTTGCCCTGTACGTCATCGGCCACCACGATGTTCTTCTTGGAGATCTCCGCGATGACGCGCAGCAGGTTCTGGATGTCGATGTCCTTGAACTCGAAGGACACCTTCTTGCCGCGGTAGCGGGCCTGCTGGGGCGCGCCCTCGGCGGCGTAGGTGGGGGCCTCGGCGGTGAAGCCCGCGGTGCGCTGGGTGACGGCCACCTGCTCCGTCTTCACGCCCTTGACGCTCAGGCGCCACGACAGGCCGCCCGCGACCTGGCTCACGTTCTCCTCGATGGCGCCGTCGGCGGCCACCACCACGCGCACCCGGTTGCCCTCCCCCGGTACCGCGAAGGCGCTCACCATCTTCACCGGCGTCTGCAGATCGCTCGTGTCCAGGCTGCGCTCGAGCCGCCGCGGCAGCCGGGCGTTGTCCAGGGTCAACACCGCGCTGCGGGGATCCGGACGCTCGACCTTCCACGCCACCGCGCCCGAGAGCTTGAGGTTCACCCGGCCACCGGTCTCGTTGTCGTCGAAGGACAGCTCCTTCACGTCCACCGAGGCCAGCTTGGCGTCCACGGGAGCCGCGCGCAGGGGCTCGTTCTCGGCCACGGCCTTCTCCGGGGTGCTCGCCGGGGCGTCCTTCACCTTCGCGGCCACCTTGCCATCGAACACCACCGCCAGGCCCTTGCCCGCCCGCTCGACGCGGTAGGAGGGCATGGTGTCACGCACGTCCAGCACGAGCCGGACCTTGTCCGCGTGGGCACCCACGCGCAGCTCCTTCACGGGGCCGGACTGCACGCGCGGCGCACGGGCCGCGAGCCCCACGCCGAACACGTCCACGGCGAGCCGCGGCGGATCCGCCAGCTCCAGCACCTCGTAGCGGGCGACCTCGCCATCCGCCCGGATGTTGAGGGTGTCACGGTTGAAGGACATGCCCGTGATGCGGCGCGCCGGCCGGGCGACCTCGCGCTCGTCCACCTCGGCCGCCACCACGTTCTCGGGAAGCGCCTGCGCCTTCTCCGCGACGGGGCGCGGCGAGGAGGCCTTGACCTCCTGCGCGGAGGGCTCCGCCTTCGCGACAGGGGCAACAGCCTTGGGCTCCGGCTCGGCAGCCACCGGAGAAGCCTTGGATTCGGCGGGAGCGGCGGCCGCCACGGCCGCGGGCGACTGGGCCCCGTCCACCGAGATGATGACCCGGTTGCCGTCCGCGCGCACGTCGTACTGGGCGGTCTGATGCAGGGCCACCAGCAACCGGCCGACGCTCGCGCGCTCGTCCGAGAACTGGGAGGCCACCACGCCAGCCACCGGTCCCTGTCCGTTGTGGTGACCCTTGATGCTCGTGGCGTCAGCCGACGACAGGTCCACCACCAACCGCTCCGGACCGCTCAGCCGGAAGACGGTGAAGGTAGGCGCCCGTGTGCCGGTCACCGTCACCTGGGCACCCGCCGCCGTCTGGACGACCTTGAGATCCTTCAGCGTATTGAGCTCGGCGGCCTCGGCCCCAATGCTCAAGGTGGCGACCGCCAGGGCCGCCACCACGCTCATCAACTTGCCCCTCGTCACAACGCTCTCCTCGAGCATGCTTCCCCTCAACAAGTTGCACTGTGCCATGGGCGCCGAACCTGCTCGGCTCCAAGACACCGGGCCGCTACTGCTCCCAGTTCTTGCCCGTCATCAGGTTGTACGCAGGATCCATCTTGACCTCCTGCTTGAGACCCAGCTTCACCGGGTTGTAGACGACCCGCTCCGGCGTGGTGATGGTCTCCGTGACCACGACCTCGTCGCGAAGAATCTGGGTCACCTTGCCACCCTGGCGGCCCATCCGGGTATTGCGGCGAACGACGTGGCCGCGACCCATCGGGTCTTCCACCATGGCCATGGGGTTGGCATCACCCGTCACCACGGCCACCAGCTTGAGTTGGTCGATGTCCCACTGGCACAGGGCCTCGTTGCACGGCGGGCCCGAAGAGCCGGCCGTGGGGGACTCGCGAACCATGTCCTCGATGGGGCTGCGGAACGGATCGCGCTTGCCCACCGGGTTGTAGTTGTAGACGTAGGTGCTCGCGGTCGCCGTCGTCTCTGCGGGCTTCGGCTTGGGAGCCTCGGCCTGGGCCGGTTTGGCCACGGGCGGCGGCGGAGGAGGCGGCGCATCCTCGCCGCAACCCGCGAGTGAGAGGGCCAGAGCCCCCGACATCAACATGGAGTGGATCGTCTTCATCCTCGGGATCCTTTGTCGCCCCATTTCCAGGACCGATCAAGATTTCGTGCGACTACTTGGTTTTCGGCGGAGGCGGAGTCGTGTTGACGAAGCGGAACGTCGTGGCGAGGAACGTGCTGTTGAGCACGACCTTCTCGTTCTTCATCTTGGCGCCATCGAGCTTGATGTTGTTGACGTTCACGATGCGCCGCATGGTCGACACCTCCTGGAGGAACATGGCGATCTCCTGGTAGTTGCCGCTCACGGCCATCTTGATGGGGATGCGCGCGAAGAAGTCTCCGCCGCCCACCGTCTCCGGCCCCGGCTCCACGCGGGAGATCTCCAGGCCGGACTTCTTGCCGATGTCGTTGAGCTGCGCGAGCAGTTCCTCGACGTCCTTGTTCTCGGGCAGCTCGGTGAGCGCCTCGGCGAGCTTCTGCTCCAGCACGTCCATCTCGCGCCGACGCTCGTTGAGGTTCTGCGCGATCTCGCTCTTCTCCGCCAGGTCCAGGTCGAGCTTGCGCTGCTGGGCGCGCAGGCTCTCCATCTCCTGTTCCATCGGATCGATGACGAGGAAGTAGTTGGCGGCGGTCATGAGCACCACCAGCGCGGCCAACCCGCCGAACTTCACCGCGGGAGGCGCCTTCACGATTCTATCGAGGTACTTGTCCATCGTGGTGGTTCCTCAGATGGCGTAGTTGGAAGAGAGGGAGATGTCGAAGTCCACCGTGGACACCTCACCGGGCTTGGACGCCTGCCCGTGTTGCTGGGTGCTCTTGAGGTCCACGTTGGTGAAGAAGGGCTTGATGTCCGTCACCGGGAACTCCTCGATGGAGACCTCGGCCGTCAGCAGCTCGACGCGGGACGTCTTGGCCTCGCGGCGCTGCTCCACCAGCCGGCCGATGCCCTTGGGCGTCCACACCATGCCGTTGAGGTTGCGCATCAGCTCGGCCACGTCGTCGTGGCTCACGGCGGAGCCGCTCAGCTTCACGCTGCCACGCTCCTCGTTGAAGTTGTGGATCCACGCCTTCTTGGGAATGGAGCTGGAGAGCGCGTCCAGCATCCGCACGGGGCCCGAGCGGCCACGGCGCAGTTCATCGAGCACGGCGAGCTTCTTCTCGACCTCGGCCTTGCGGGTGTTGATGTTCTTCACCTCGCCAATGGTCTTGTCCAGCTCGGCGATGCGGGCCTTGGTGGCGTTGATGCCGCCGTGCAGCCCCTGCACCACGCTGTCCTGCTCCATGTACCAGTAGATGTTGCCGCCAGCCGCGCCCAGGAGCACCACCGCGAAGAGCGCGAGGATCTGCCGGCCCGCCTCCTGCTGCACCTTCTTGCGGATGGGCAGCAGATTGATTCGAATCATCATGTTGAATCAGTCCTTCATCAAAAAGGGGGAGCGAGGGATCAGCCAACCTTGTCGCCGGGCCGCCGCAGCGCCAGCCCCACCGCCACCGCGGCCATGGGCGCCACCTCCATGATGAAGGCGGGATCGAACTTGCGGTTGTCCACGTCGATCTTCCGGAAGGGGTTGAGGATCTCCACGGGCACGCCCACGCGCGTCTCGATGGTCTTGAACAGCGCGGGAATCTTGGCCGTTCCGCCCGACAGGTAGACCTTGGTGAAGTTGGCGTCCACGGCGGTGCCCGCGTAGAAGTCCAGCGAGCGCTGGATTTCACCGGCCACCTGCTCCGCCACGCTCAAGAGCACCCGCTCCACTTCCTGGGGAACGACCGCGTCCGCGTCACTGCTCGTGCCGCCGATCTTGAGCGTCTCGGCCTCCTCGTAGGAGACGTTGAGCTGCTTCTGGATCTCCTCGGTGAACTGATTGCCGCCGATGGTCACGTCACGGGTGAACACCGTGATGCCGTTGGAGATGATGTTGATGTTCACCACCGAGGCGCCCGCGTTGATGAGCACCACGGTCTCCTTGTCGGGGACGTCGTAGTTGGCGGCGAACATGTTCTGGACGGCGAAGGCGTCCACATCCACCACCACCGGCTGCAGCCCCGACTCGGAGACCACGGTGGTGTAGTCGTTGATCATGTCCTTCTTGGCCGCCACGAGCAGCACGTCCATCTGGCCGGTGGCGTCGTTGCCACCCGCGTCGAGGATCTGCGTGTCGATGTTCACGTCCTTGACGTCGAAGGGGATGTACTGCTCCGCCTCCCACTGGATGCTCTCCTCGAGCTCTTCCTGGCTCATGCGGGGCATCTGGATCTTCTTGATGATGACCGAGTGGCCCGACACGCCGATGGCGACGTCCTTGCTCTTGATCTTCAGCTCGGTGAGCAGTTCCTGCAGCGCCTGGACGATGGCGGTGGAGTTCATGAGCGCGCCGTCCACGATGGCCTCGGGCGGCAGCGGCTTCATGCCAAAGCTCTGCAGCGCGTAGTTCACCTGACCCCGCTTGCGCTGCTCCTTGAGCAGAATCATCTTCACCGAGGTCGATCCGATATCAAGACCGAGAGCCAGCTTTCCCTTCGCCATACAGTCGTCGCTCCGTGGAGGGGCCGCCAGGGTACCATCTGCTGGCAAGCCCTCCTAAAAAGTGCTCCACGACCGCCCGCTCAGCAGGCGGTCGCTCTGACCCCGGAAATCTCGTGGCGCTCATGCACGCCACTCGCCAAGGGCCGATTTTCCGGCCTCCGGCGCATTTCGTCAAATCCCCCTCCCTGGGCCGCCTCCCTCTTTGGAGAGCGGGCCGTCAGCCCAGCTCCCCCTCGGCGTCCGCGTCGATTCCGTACTCCTTGAGCTTGTACAGCAGCGCGCGGTGGCTGATCTCCAGCACCTCGGCGGCCCGGGTGCGGTTGCCTCGGGTGCGCCGGAGGGCGGCACGGATGTAGGACTCCTCCAGGTCCCGGATCGCCCGCTTGAGGGACAAGTTGGCGTCGGCGGAAGGTTGAAGCACGGGCGCCGCCGGTGGGGCGGGCGTGGCGGGACGAACCGGAGGGAACCCCAGGCGCTCGGGCAGGTTCTGCGGGGAAATCCAATCTCCCTCGGCCAGCAGGACCGCGCGCTCCATGGCGTTCTCGAGTTCACGCACGTTTCCGGGCCAGGAATAGGCGGTCAGGAGCGCCTCGGTGCCGGGGCCGAAACCGAGCACGGGCGGCTCCCGGTTGAGCTCCCGGTTGAAGCGGGTGAGGAAGGTGCGGGCCAACAGGGGAATGTCCCCGGGACGCTCCCGCAGGGGGGGCACGCGCACGTTCACCACGTTGAGCCGGTAGTACAGGTCCTCCCGGAACTCCCCCCGCTCCACCAAGCGTCCCAGGTCACGCAACGTGGCGGCGAGGACGCGCACGTCCACCTTCTCCGCGCGGTTCTCCCCCACGGGGCGGATCTCCCCCTCCTGTAGCACGCGCAACAGCTTCACCTGGGCGGGCGCGGTCAGTTCCCCCACCTCGTCGAGGAAGAGCGTACCCCCATCGGCCTCGCTGAACAGGCCGCGCCGGGAAGTGCGCGCGTCGGTGAAGGCGCCCTTGGCATGTCCGAAGAGCTCACTCTCGATGAGGCCCGCGGCGATGGCGCCACAGTTGACGGCCACGAAGGGCATGGCGGCCCGGGGCGAGCGCGCATGCAGGGCCCGCGCGACGAGTTCCTTGCCCGTCCCGCTCTCCCCGGTGATGAGGACGGTGGTGCCCACGGGCGCGAGCCGCTCCACCTGCCGCATCACCGCGCGCATGGGCTCGCTCTCCCCCAGGATGTTCTCGCCCGCCGCCGCCCCGCCCGCGCCTTGCAGCCGCCGGTTCTCGCGCAGCAGGCGCTCGCGCTCCTCCGCCTTGCGCAGGACGAAGACGATCTCCTCGGGCTTGAAGGGCTTGCGCACGTAGTCGTACGCACCGGCCCCCACCGCCTCGAGCGCCTGTTCCTGGGAGCCATAGGCGCTCATCACCACCACCGTCAGGGACGGGTGCTCGACGAGGGCCTGGCGCAGCACGGACAGGCCGTCCCTGCGAGGCATGCGCACATCGCACAACAGCACGTCATAGCCCCGCGCGGACAACTCCCGGAGCGCCTCCTCGCCATCGGCCACGGTCCGCACCTCGTAGCCCAGCTCCGACAACACCAGGCCGAGCACATGGCGGATGGAGGGCTCGTCGTCGGCGATGAGGATGCTGCGGAAGAGAAGAGCCATGGGGGCGCGCCAGGAAGAAGTAACCCACGAAGGGGGGGCTCGGCCAGGGGACCCCCGTCAGGTCGCGGGCAGACACAGGCAGAAGCGCGCGCCTCCCTCCGGGATGTTCTCCGCCCACAGCCGCCCTTTCATCGACTCGGCCAGGTGCAGCGAGACCGCGAGCCCCATGCCCGTGCCCTGACCGGGCTGCTTGGTGGTGAAGAAGGGCTCGAACAGGCGGGGCATCACCTCGGCCGCGATGCCCGGCCCCGTGTCCTCCACCACCAGCGTGGCTTCACTCCCCTCTCCATGCGAGGACACGCGCACCACGCCCTTGCCCTCCATGGCCTGCACCGCGTTGAGCAACAGGTTGATCACGATCTGTGACAGGGAGCCCGGGTCCGCCCACGCGAACAGTCCGGGCACGAGCGCGAACTCCCACCGCACCAGGGAGAAGTCCCGTCCGGCCTTCACGAGTTGCACGCACGTCTCCACCACGCGCCCCACGTCCACCGGCTCCAACCGCGCCTGTCCCGGGCGGCCAATCTCCAGAAGACCCCTCACGATGCCGTCGATGCGCTGCACCTCTTGATCGATGCGCGCCAGGTACTCGCGCACCTCGGGCTCCGTCGTGCGGGCCCTGGCCAACGACAGGTAGCCGAGGATGCCGGCCAGCGGATTGCCCACCTCGTGGGCGACCCCCGCGGCGAGCCGGCCCACGGTGGCCAGCCGTTCCGCGGCGACCAGCTCCGTGCGCGCCAGGCTCAAGCGCACATTGGCGGCTCGCAGCGCCTCCAGTTGGTCGCGCGTGGTCTCCTGCTCCTCGCGCAGGGCCCCCTTCATCCGGGAGAGGGCGCGTTGGATGCGCGAGAGCAACGGCCCCGGACTCTCCGGCAGGGACACGTCCAGTTCCAGCCGGCCGAGCTGCTCCACCACCTGCTCGGTCCGCCGCAGGGGCCGCCCCACCATGAAGTCCAGCACCGCGTACGACACGGCCGTGAGCAACACCAGATCCAGCCCCAACAGGAAGGGCAGGGAGCCGAGGGTGCGTGTCAGGGACGCGCTGTCCAGGGCCCCCTGGGCCACGCACTGGCGAACCAGGTCCATCAACGACAAGAGCGGGCGCTGCAGGGTCAGCCAGGTCAGTCCCGTCCCCACCGCGCTGAACAGGAAGGCGACACTGGCGATGCGCCACTTCATGGGCCCGGGCCCCGCCTCACCGCAATCCCGTCAGCAACACGTTCATGGGCACGGGCAGGACCTCGCTCAACCACGGGCCGAGCAGCATCACCTCGAGCGCCGCGACCGCCAGCCAGGGTCCGAAGGGGATGTTGGTGGGACCCGGCACCCAGTCATCCTCTTCCTCTTCCTCCCGCGCTGCCTCCGGAGGCGTTGCCTCTGGTCCGGGCACGGCCTCCAGGGCGGCGGGTGCATCGGCCTCGGGTGTCGGCGCGGGCGCGGCGTCGGTGTCCTCCTCCGGAGCCGGTCCCGCCCGTCCGTAGATGAGCAGCATCACCGAGCCCACCACGGCCCCTTGCAGCGAGGACAGGAAGATGACCCCGAGCAAGGCCTTCCACGACAGGAAGGCCCCGATGAGCGCGAGCAGATCCTTGTCACCCGCGCCCAACGCTTCCTTCTTGAAGATCTTCTCCCCCAGCCACTCCATCGCCCAGAAGACGAGGAAGCCCGCCACCGCGCCGATGACGGAGTCGATCAGCCGCGGAATGCCCAGTGGCACCGACAACACCACTCCGGCGGCGATGCCCGGCCACGTCAGCTCCTGCGGGAGGATCCAATGTTCCAGATCAATGAAGGCGAGCGGCACGAGCAGCAGCACGAACACCAGCGCCAGGACGAGTTCGGGGGTCCAACCGAACCGGCGCTGACACGCGAAGAAGAGCGCCGCGGTGAGCAGCTCGATGAGCGGATAGCGCCAGGAGATGGGCGCGTGGCATCCCCGGCAACGTCCGCGCAGGGCGAGCCAGGAAAGAACGGGGATGTTCTCGAACCAGGTGAGCTGTCGTCCACAGTGGGGGCAACGTGAGCGGGGCCTCACGATGCTCTCCCCCGCGGGCACACGGGCGATCACGACATTCAGGAAACTGCCGAAGAGCAGGCCCATGACGATCACCAACACCCTGGCCACGCCGTCCACCGCCTGAGGAGTCACTGTCTTCCGCGTCCCTTCTTTGTCAGTCCAATCCGGGGATTCGCAGCATAGAGCCCGTCCTCGGCCCGCGGGCAGACCATTCCTGTCACTTGGGTGACAAAAATGGGCACTCGTTACCTGCCTGGATACCCCCCGCGCCGGCGTAAGTCCTTGGATCCGCGTGGGGGTGGCGGCGGTTTGACGCTGGCACCGTTCGTGCTATTGCTTCCGACGGCTTCGGCCGCAACTCCTCTCGTACCGCAGCAAGGAACCCCCCATGAACCGTCTTTTCGCCCGGAAGAACCGTGGCTTCACGCTCATCGAGCTGATGATCGTGGTGGCCATCATCGGCATCCTCGCCGCCATCGCGATCCCGAACTTCATCAAGTTCCAGGCTCGCTCCAAGCAGGGTGAGGCCAAGGCCAACCTGAAGGCTTGGTTCACCTCGCAGCGCGCGTTCCTCCAGGAGAAGGACCGCTACGTGGAGGACATCAAGACCCTGGGCTTCTCGCCCGAGCGCGGCAACCGCTACGCCTACTACTTCGGCACGGCCAACACCTGCGAGCCGCGCAAGGCCACGGGCCTGGGCACCGGCACCGAGTACAACTGCATCTACGTGGACCAGGGCAAGTTCCCCACCACGCCCGAGGATCCGGGCACGGCGCAGGCTCCGAGCGCTCCGACCTTCTCCGGTGGCGGCACGGACCCGGCGGTTCCCGGTCTGTCCACGGGCGGCTGCCCTGGCTGCAACATCGCCGGTGTTGCCTCGGGTAACGTGGACAACGAGGCCACGGGTAACGACACCTGGTTCATCGCGACCAAGGACGCCGCCACCATCGCCCACAAGTGCGGCAACAAGGACGAGACCACGGCCGTCGCCGGCTCGCCCTACCTGAGCTTCAACGACGTCGACTGCGACTGATCGACGCATGAGTGCCTGACGGTCCCTCGGGGCCGTCAGCAGTCACAGTTCCAGGACATCCGGACCCACATCCGGGTGTCCTTTGTGTTTTCATGGTTCCCCTCTATGAAGGTGCGTTCTTTCTGGCCCCCCCTGGTGATGCTCACCTGTGGCTTGCTGGTGCTCATCCTGCTCGCCGCACCGCCGCGCAAACCCCCTCGCGGCCCACATGAAGAGCCACTCCTTCCCCGCCAGGACGTCCTGCGGCTGGTCGGTCGAGGGTACATCCAGCTGATGGCGGATTACTTTTGGATCCAGCTCGTGCAGGCCACGGGCCGGGCCTGGGACGCGGCGGAATACCGGGACATCTTTCCCTACGCCAACCTCATCACCGATCTGGACCCCCAGTTCCGCATGGTCTACGGGTTCGCCGCGGGAGTGATTCCCACCAACCTGGGTCGCGAGACGTGGGTGAACACCCGGGAGTCCACCCAGTTGCTGCGCAAGGGCCTCAAGCTGTTTCCCGATGATCTCAAGATGAACATGCTGCTCGCCTACAACTTGAGCACCTACGAGCATCAGTACCAGGAGGCCGCCGAGGTCACCGCCCACGCAGCGAAGCTGCCCGGTGCCCCGTCCTACCTGTCCGCGCTCGCCACACGGCTCTATGCCCAATCCGGACAGGTGGACGCGGGATTGGCGCTGGCCCAATCCCTGGCGGATTCGGCCGAGGACGCCACCACGCGAGAGACCTTCCTGCAGCGCGTACGGGATCTCGAGATGGAGCGTGAGTTGCGGCGGGTGGATACGGCCATCGCGGAGTTCCGCGACACCTTCGGCACGGTGCCTCCGGACATCCGGACGCTGTCGTGGTTGGGCTACCTGCGTGAGCCCCCCCATGATCCCAAGGGAGGCGGCTTCTTCATCGGCAACGATGGGCGCGCCTACTCGTTCACGCAGCAGCGCCGCCTGGAGGTCTTCACCCCCGACAACCGTGGCGTCAACTTCCTCGCGCCAATGGAGCAGTGATGTCCAAGGACGCTTCTCTCCTCCCCATCGAGATCCGGGACCTGTCCAAGACCTACCGGCTCGGCTTCTTCATGAACCGGCGGGTGCGTGCCCTCCAATCCCTGGACCTGACCCTGCAACCGGGACAGGTGTACGGGTTGTTGGGTCCCAATGGGGCTGGCAAGTCCACGACCATCAAGATCCTGTTGAACCTGGTGCAGCCCTCGGGAGGAACGGCGCGGTTGTTCGGCCTGTCACCGGGAGACCGGGAGGCGCGCCGCCGGGTGGGCTACGTGCCGGAGAACCCCGCGCCCTACGAGTACCTGACCGGCCGCGAGTTCGTCACGCTGGCGGGCCGGCTCATGGGCATGGGCGGCAAGGAGCTGGACGCGCGGGTGTCCGAGGTGCTGGGCATGGTGCAGATGACCCGCGCCGCCCACCTGCAGATCCGCCGCTACAGCAAGGGCATGGTGCAGCGCGTGGCGCTGGCCCAGGCCCTGGTGTCCAAACCCGACCTGCTCATCCTGGACGAGCCCACCTCGGGGCTGGATCCGGTGGGCCGCCGGCAGATCCGCGACCTCATCCTCGAGGAGCGTCAGCGGGGCACCACCATCCTCTTCTGCACGCACATCATCCCGGACGTGGAAGCGCTGTGTGACCGGGCCGTCGTGCTGGTGGGAGGCCGACGCGTGCGCGAGGGCAGCGTGGCGGAACTCGTGAGCGCCCAGGCCACCCACATGGAGCTGACGGTGGAGGGCCTGAGCGTGGAGCAGATCGAGGCGCTGGGGTTCGTGCTGGAGCAGACCCGGGCACTGGAGAACCGCGTTCTCGTGCGCGTGCGAGACGCGGAAGCACAACCCCTGCTCAAGCAGCTGCTGGAGAAAGGTGGGCGCGTCACCCAGCTACAACCCGCCCGCTTCTCGTTGGAAGACTTGTTCCTGCGCGCCCTCGAGGAGGCCCGGCAGGGTCCCGTGGGAGGGGAGATTTCGTGATGGGTCCGTTCGTCGCCCTGGCGCTCAATGGTTTCCGGGAGGCCCGGCGCAACCGGGTCACCCTCCTGGTGGGCATCTTCGCCCTGGCCATGATCCTCTCCACCTCGCTCGTGTTGGAGGTCACCGTCGGCACGTTCGACCGCGTCCTCACCGACGTGGGCCTGGGAGCCATGAGCCTCATGCTCGTGCTGCTCACCATCTTCCTGTCCAGCGGCCTCATCTCGCGGGAGATCGAGCGGCGCACCATCTTCCTCATGGTGTCCAAGCCCCTGTCCCGCGGTGCCTTCCTGGTGGGACGGCTGTTCGGCAACATGCTCACCGTGACGGTGTTGCAGTTGGCCATGGCCGCGCTCTTCTGCGTGATGCTGCGCTTCTACGGCAGCCCCCTCACCCCGGCGCACCTGGCGGCCATGGGCATGCTGTGGTTCGAGCTGTGGGTGCTCAGCGGCGTGGGCTTCCTGATGTCCAGCTTCTCCAGCCAGATGGTGTCCGCCTTCGTCAGCGTCAGCGTCTACGTGGCGGGCAACCTGTCCTCGGACATCTACAAGCTGGCGGGCAAGTCCCAGAGCGACTCGCTCGAGGTACTGGGCAAGGCCGTGTATTACGTGCTGCCGGACCTGTCGCGCTTCAACTACCGGCCCCAGGCCGCCTACGACGCCGCCATCTCCTCGTCCGAGCTGTTGTCGGCCATGGGTTACGGAGTGGCGTACACGAGCGTGCTGGTGGCACTCGCCATCCTGCTCTTCAACCGGCGCGACTTCCGTTGAGCCGCGCCCCGGGGTGGACGTGAGCGCTCAGGCCTCGTCCTCCCGGTCGGACAGGCCGTGCTTGGCCAGGCGGTAGCGGAAGGAGCGGAACGTCAGGCCGAGCAGCTCCGCCGCCCGCGTCTTCACGCCGCCCGCCTGGGCCAGGGCCGCCACCAGGTAGCGCCGTTCAGCCTCGTCCAGGTGACGCTCCAGCGAGAACCCCGCGCCGAGCGCCACCTCCGAGCCCGCGGTGGCCGTGCTCGGCGCGGACTCACCCCGGAGCGTGGGCGGCAGGGACGCCGGCGTCAGCGTATCTCCATCCGCCAGCGTGGCCGCGCGCTCGACGATGTTCTCCAGCTGGCGCACGTTGCCCGGGAAGGAATAGGAGGACAGCATGGCCAACGCCTCGGGTGAGAAACGCAGGCCCGGCCGCTCGAGCGCCTTGCGCTGCAAGGACAGGAAGTGCTCGGCCAGCGGCGCGATGTCCTCCACCCGCTCGCGCAGGGGCGGCAGCTCGATCATGATGACGTTGAGCCGGTAGAAAAGATCCTCCCGGAAGCGGCCCGCCTTCACCTCGGCATCCAGGCTGCGGTGGGTGGCCGCCAGGATGCGTGCCTGGAAGGGAACCTCCGCGGAGCTGCCCACCGGCTTCACCTTGCGCTCCTGCAACACGCGCAGGAGCTTCACCTGGGTGGCCAGCGGCACATCGCCAATCTCGTCGAGGAACACCGTCCCCTCGCCCGCGTGCACGAGCAATCCCGGGCGATCATGCGTGGCCCCGGTGAACGAGCCCTTCACGTGGCCAAAGAGCTCGCTCTCCAGCACCCCCTCGTTGACGGCGGCGCAGTTGATGGGGAGGAAGGGCTGGCTGGCGCGTGGGCTCTTGAAGTGGAGCTCCTTGGCGATGACCTCCTTGCCCGTTCCGCTCTCCCCATGAATGAGGACGGTGGAGCGGGTCGGCGCCACCTTGTCCACCAGGTTGCGCACCGCGCGCATCCGCGCCCCCCGGCCCACCGCCATCAGCCCCGCCCCGGGCAACAGGTGCTCGCGCAGCGACAGGTTCTCCCGGCGCAGGGCCCGCTTCTCCAATGCCTTCTGCACCAGCAGCAACAGCTCCTCGTTGTCGAAGGGCTTGCCGATGTAGTCGTACGCCCCCTCGCGCATGGCCTCCATCGCCGAGACGGCCGTGCCGAAGGCGGTGATGACGATGACCTCGGGAGGCTCGGGCAGCGCCCGCGCGGCCCGCAGCACGTCCATGCCGCTCTGCGAGGCGCCCAACTTCATGTCCGTGATGACCAGGTCCACCCGCGTCGAGCCCAGTGCCTCGCTCGCCCTGCGCACCCCGTCCGCGCACGTCACCTGATGGCCCGCGCGGCTGAGCATGATCTCCAGGACATCGCGCATCGAGCGCTCGTCGTCCACCACCAGGATGTGCAAGCTGCCTCGCTCTCTTTCCCCTCACCCTCGCATGGGCAGCTGGATGAGGAACTCCGTCCCCTCGCGCGGCGAGGAAGAAACCCGAAGGGTGCCTCCATGCGCGCGAACGAGGGAGTGCGCCGTGGACAACCCTAGCCCGGTGCCTCCCTCGCGGGTGCTGAAGAAAGGCTCGAAGATGCGCGACAGGTGCGCCGCGGGGATGCTGCCCGCCGAATCCCAGATGCGCAGCCAGCACTGTCCATCCGCTTCCCGCAGAGTCACCCTCACGGAGCCTCCGGGACCCACGGCCTGGAAGGCGTTGCGCAGCAGGTTGATGAGCACCTGGCGGATTTGATCCGCGTCCACGAGCATCCGCATCGGCGCCAAGGCCCGCTCCACCCGGACCTGACTGGCGAGCGGATCCACCCGCAGCATGTCCACCGTCTCCCCGACCAGGACCTCCAGCTCCAGCTCCCGCTTGAGGGGCGGCGGAGGACGGGCGAAGCGCAGGAAGTCCTCCACCAGCTTGGAGAGGCGGTCCGACTCGCGCAGGAGGATGTCCACCAGGCGCACGGAGGTGGGGTCCGCATCCGGCGCCTGCACGAGGAGCTGGGCCGAGCCGCGCATGGCGGCCAGGGGGTTGCGGATTTCGTGCGCGAGCTGCGCCGCCAGGGTCCCCAGCGAGGCCAGCCGATCCGCGCGCCGGAGATCTTCCTCGGTGCGGCGCAGCTCGGTCAGATCCTGGAAGACGATGAGCGTCCCACCTCCCCCCGTGCCCTCCAGACCCGTCACCGTCAGCCCGAGCGTGCGCGCGCCGGCCCGCGTCTGCACGGACAGCTCCCGGCGGCGCTGGTGGGCGTCCAAGCCCAACGCGCCTGGCAACAGGGACTCCACATGGGTGCCGGTCGGAGGCGATGGCGCCTCCAGGCCGAGGATGACGCTGGCGGCGCGATTGACGAAGGTGACGAGACCCGCCGCGTCGCAGGTGATGAGCCCCGAGGGCATGCAGGCGAGGATCTGCCGCTGCAGGGTGTCCAGCTTCTTGAGGTCCGCTTCACGCGCGGAGAGCCGGCCGCCCGTGGCCGACAACTGCCGCGTCAGGTAGCCGGCGAGCACGGCGATGAGCACGAGCGCCAGCAGGTTGCTGCCAATCAGGAAGACGAGCCGCTGTTGGCTCAGGTTTCCCACGCCCAGGGGCGACTCCAGCCACTGCAGCTTCACGGCCACCAGCAGCAGCGAGTAGGCGAGCGCACTGCCCCCCGCGGCGACCAGGGCCCCGCGACCATCCAGCACGATGCTCGCGCCGATGACGGCCAGCAGATAGAGGAAGGTGAAGGGGCTGTCGCCCACGCCCGTGAGGAAGACGAGCACCGAGGCGATGAGCAGATCACCCACCACCTGCACCACCGCCGCGATGCGGTCCGCCCAGCCCCCGCGCAGCATGAGGCCGTAGACGAGCGTGAAGAGGTAGACGAGCCCGATGACCGCGAAGGTCAGCATGTCCACGCCACTGGGCTCCTCCAGGGGCTGGAGGAACAGGCGGGCGGCGACGGCCACGAGCGACAGGCTGACGGCCACCGTGCGGAACACGGTGAGCCACAACAACCGCGTCCGCAGGGCGTGGGGCTGCGGAGGCGCGGCGAGGACGAAACGACTGACGCTGCTACTTAACGGCACCGGCGATCTGGAAGATGGGCAGGTACATGGAGATGAGGAAGCCGCCGACCACGCCGCCCAGGAACACCATCATCAACGGTTCGATCATCGCCGTGAGGCCCGCGACCGCCGTGTCGACCTCGTCGTCGTAGAAGTCGGCGATCTTGTTGAGCATGGTGTCCATGGCGCCCGTGGCCTCGCCCACGCCGATCATCTGCACCACCATGGGGGGGAACACCTTCGTCTCCAAGAGCGGCCCGGCGATGTTCTTGCCCTCGGCGATCTTCCCGCGCACGTAGTAGATGGCCTCTTCCACCGAGCGGTTACCGGCCGTCTTCGCCGTCACGTCCAGGGCATCCAGGATGGGAACACCCGAGGAGATCATCGTGCCCAGCGTGCGGGTGAAGCGCGCCACCGCCACCTTGCGGATGACGGGCCCGAAGATGGGCGCCATCAGGAAGATCTTGTCCAGGACGCGCCGGCCCTGGGGCTGGTTGTAGGTCCACGAGAAGATGCCCATGAAGGCACCGACGCCCGCGAACACGTAGATGGCGTACGCCTGAGCCCAGGCCGACAGATCCACCACGAACTGGGTGGGACCCGGCAGCGCCTGACCGAAGTCCGAGAACATCTTCGCGAACACCGGCGTCACTTTGAGGAGCAGCAGCGCCGTCACGCCAAAGGCCACGAGGAGAACGATGGCCGGGTAGGTCATCGCGCTCTTGACCTTGCGCTTGAGCTTCTCGTTCTTCTCACGGTAGGCCGCGAGCCGGTTGAGGATGTTGTCGAGAATACCGCCCACCTCGCCCGCCGCGCACAGCTGGACGAAGAGCTCGTCGAACACCTTGGGATGGTCACCCAGCGCGTCGGCGAAGGTGGAGCCCTGCTCCACCTTGTTCTTGATGGCGAACACGACCTTGCGGAAGGCCGGGTTGTCCATCTGGGTGCCGAGGATGTCGAGGCACTGCACCAGCGGCAGGCCGGCGTCGATCATCGTGGCGAACTGACGGGTGAAGATGAGGATGTCCTTGCCCGTCACCCCCGAGCCGAACGACAGGTTCAACTCCGAGTCGAGCAGGCCCTTGCGGCGAACCTTGACCGGATTGAGCCCGAGCGACTTGAGCCGGGCGTTGACGGCCTCGAGATCCGAGGCCTCCATTTCGCCCTTCTTGGTCTCGCCAGACTTGGTCTTGGCCTCCCAGAGGAACTGGGCCGTGTTCTTCGACTTCTGAGGAGTGGATTTCGTGGTTGCCGTTGCAGCCATCAGGCCTCCGAGAGGGTCCGCATTCTATCGCCGCGGTTGAAATTCGCGAATTACCGCCCCGGAGGACCGGCGGGACGCTGGCCGGGCAAGCCGCCAGGCCCGCCACCCGCCAGGATGTTGCGCAGCTCGTCCGGGTCGTTCGAGCGGCCGAAGGCCTCGTCCTGGGTGATGAGCCGCCGCATCAGCAGCGCCGCCAGGGCCTGGTTGAAGGTCTGCATGCCGAACTTCGCCTGGCCCACCTGCATGGACGAGTACACTTGGTGCACCTTGTCCTCGCGGATGAGGTTGCGGATGGCGGGGTTGGGAATCATCACCTCGAGCGCCAGCACGCGGCCCGGCGAGCCCGCCTTGGCGATGAGCGACTGGCTCATCACGCCCTCGAGCACGAAGGACAGCTGGGCGCGCACCTGCGGCTGCTGGTAGGGCGGGAACACGTCCAGCACGCGGTTGATGGTCTGCACCGCGCTGTTCGTGTGCAGCGTGGCGTAGCAGGTGTGACCCGTCTCGGCGATGACGAGCGCGGCCTCGATCGTCTCCAGGTCGCGCAACTCGCCCACCAGCACCACGTCCGGATCCTGACGCAGGATGTACTTGAGCGCCGTCTTGAAGCTGCGCGTGTCCGCGCCCACCTCGCGCTGGTTCACCAGGCAGTTCTTGTGCGGGTGCAGGTACTCGATCGGATCCTCGATCGTCATGATGTGCTCGTGACGATCCGTGTTGATCTTGTCCACCATGGACGCGAGCGTCGTGGACTTGCCCGAGCCCGTGGGACCCGTCACCAGGATGAGGCCGCGCGGGCGCTTGACCAGCTCGGCCACCACCGGCGGCAGACCCAGCTCCTGGAAGGTGAGGATCTTGAAGGGAATGGTGCGGAAGGCTCCCGCCACCGCGCCACGCTGCATGTAGACGTTGGCGCGGAAGCGCGACAGACCCTTCACGCCGAAGGACAGGTCGAGCTCGTTCTCCTCCTCGAACTTGTGCTTCTGCACGTCCGTGAGGATGGAGTAGCAGAGCTGCTTGGTCTCCGCGGGGGACAACTGGGCCGTCTTGAGCGGCACCAGCTCGCCGTCCACGCGCAGCTGGGGCGGGGAGCCCGTGGTGATGTGGAGGTCGGAAGCACCCTTCTCGACCATCGCCTTGAGCAGCTGATGCAGATTCACGAAAACCGTCCTTCGGAGCGTAGGGGTGGGGCGGGGAGCTGCGGGGGCGTCAGAAGTTGTCGGGCGCCGTGTTGGCCACCACTTCGTCCAGCGTGGTGACGCCATCCATCATCTTGGCCAGTGCCGACATGCGCAGCGAGCTCATGCCCAGACGGATGGCCTCGGCCTTGAGCTCGGCGGCGGATGCGCCGTTGATGACCAGTTCCTTGAGGCCATCCCAGAAGGGCATGACCTCGTAGATGGCCACACGGCCGCGGTAGCCACGATCATTGCACTCGCGGCAGCCGACCTTCTCGTACATGGTGAAGGTGCCGATCTTCTCGGGCGGCACGCCGGCGTTGATGAGGGCCTGCTCGTCCACGTTCTCCGCGGGCTTCTTGCACGCGGGGCACAGGCGGCGCGCCAGACGCTGGGCGAGGATGAGGTTGAGCGAGGCCGTCACGAGGAAGGGCTCGATGCCCATGTTGAGCAGACGGCTCACCGTGCCCGGGGCGTCGTTGGTGTGCAGCGTGGAGAGCACCAGGTGGCCCGTGAGCGCCGCCTTCACCGCGATTTCACCCGTTTCGAAGTCGCGGATCTCACCGATCATGATGATGTCCGGGTCCTGGCGGAGGAAGGAGCGCAGGGCCGCGGCGAAGTTCAGGCCGATGTCTTCATGCATCTGCACCTGGTTGATGCCGCCGAAGTTGAACTCGACCGGGTCCTCGGCGGTGGCGATGTTGGTGTCCACCTGGTTGAGGGACGAGAGCGCCGAGTAGAGCGTCGTCGTCTTGCCCGAACCCGTGGGGCCCGTCACCAGCACCATGCCGTACGGCCGGTCGATGGCCTCCTTGAACCAGGCGAGCGGCTGCGGATCGAAGCCGAGCTTGGTCATGTCCAGCTGGAGGTTGGACTTGTCCAGGAGGCGGAGCACCACCTTCTCGCCGAAGAGCGTGGGGCACACGCTCACGCGGAAGTCCATCTCCTTGCCACCGCCGAGCTTGATCTTGATGCGGCCGTCCTGGGGCAGGCGGCGCTCGGAGATGTCCAGGTTCGCCATGATCTTGAGGCGGCTGGTGATGGCGTTCTTGAGCTTCATCGGCGGACGCATCACGTCGTAGAGCGAGCCGTCGATGCGGAAGCGCACCCGGAAGTCCTTCTCGTAGGGCTCCACGTGGATGTCCGAGGCGCGCTTCTTGATGGAGTCCTGGAGGATGAGGTTCACGAGCTTGACCACGGGCGCGTCGTCCGCGGCGCGGGCCATCTCCTCGACGTTGCCCTCCTCCTCCTCCTTCGCGACCTCGATGTCGTCGGCGAGCTCCCCGACGAGGGCATCCATGTCCGGGCCCTTCTCCGCGTAGTAGCGCTCGATGGCCTCGCGGATGGAGATCTCCGAGGCGACCACCGGCTCCACGTTGTAGCCGGTGAGGAACTTCAGGTCGTCCACCGCGTAGATGTTGGACGGATCGCACATGGCGACGATCAGCGAGGGACCGGCGCGATTGACGGGGATCACCAGGTGCTTCTCGGCCACTTCCTTCGGCACGAGCTTGATGATCTCCGCGTCGATGTCGAAGTCCTTCAGGTTGATGGCGGGCACGCCGTACTGCTTGGAGAGGAAGTCGGTGAGCTTGGACTCCTCGATGGCGCCCGTCTTGATGAGGGCCGTGCCAATACGCGTGCCCGTCTTCTGCTGCTCTTCCTGAGCCTTGCGCAACTGCTGGACCGAGATGAGGTTCTCACGAACCAGCAGTTCACCAAGTCGACCGGACATTCAGAAGCCTCGAAGCGTGGGGATGAAGTGGCGCCCGCCGTGGGACATCACGGAGGGAAACCACGGATGCGCGAAACCACGGGCGCATGAGTGCCAAGATTAAAGAGAGGGAGACACAGGCCTGTCAAGGCGTCCCAGCCCTCCCCCACTCCTAGCAAGCCATTGAATCCATTCGGGAAAAGTTTAGCCGGACGCCCGGGCGATAACCGCTCGGGCAGCCTCGACGTCCCGCTTGATTTGTCCCACGAGTTCGGCCACCGAGCCAAAACGGCGCTCGGCGCGCAGCCGATCCAGGAACTGCACCCGCATGTCCCGGCCATAGAGGTCCCCGCTGTAGTCGAGCAGGTGCGCCTCGATGGTGATCTCGTTGACGCCGAAGGTGGGTTTGACACCGATGTTGGCCACGCCGGGCAACCACGTGCCCGGGGAGGTGTCGCTCAGGCGCACGCGGATGGCGTACACGCCGGCCGCGGGCCGCAGCTCGTTCTGGGTGTCCACGTTGGCGGTGGGAAAACCAATGCCCCGGCCACGGCCCTGGCCGGTGACGACGGTGCCGTCCAGGTCGAAGGGCCGCCCGAGCAGCCGCTGCGCCGCGCTCACCCGGCCCTCGAGGATGTATTCGCGCACCTTGGAGGAAGAGGCGACGAGCCCATCCACGGTGACGGGCTCCACGCGGTGCACCTCGGCGCCCCGGGCCGCCGCGGCCTCGCGCAGGGTGTCCACGCTGCCCGCGCGCGCGGCGCCGTAGGTGAAGTCGTACCCCACCACGAGGTGGCGCGCGCCCAGCACGTCCAGCAGCGAGGCCTCGAAGTCGCGCGGAGACAGGCGGGCGTACTCCCGCGTGAAGGGCTGCACCACCGCCGCGTCCAGGCCAAGGGACTCGAAGAGCTCCAGCTTGCGCGGCAGGAGCGTGATGAGCTTGGGGGCCAGGTCCGGCTGCAGCACCTTGCCCGGATGGGGCTGGAAGGTGAGCGCGGCCACGGGCACGCCGTGGCGCCGCGCCTCGGCGAAGAGCGCCTGGTGGCCCAGGTGCACCCCATCGAAGTTGCCCAGCGCGAGCGCGCACCCGGCGAGTTCCCGTGCCTCCGTCACTCCGTGAAAGAGCTTCATGAATCCCGGTATAGCGCCAATGGCGTCGCTTTGCCCTGGCCAGACCGCCTCGCCCCATGCGAAGGAGGCTTGGCCACCTCGCGCCCGCGCCGACATGCCCCGTCCTCCCCTGCTCCCCGACCCCGTCGGCCTGCATCTGGCCCACTTGGACACCCCGCCCGATTGGGACGCCGAGTTCGGCTTCCCGGGACCCCTGGAGCTGGAAATCGGCTCGGGGGCCGGGGGCCATGCCCTCGAATACTGCCGCCGCAACCCCCAGGTGCGCTTCGTCGCCTTCGAGTGGCGCAAGAAGTACGCGCGCGACACCCTGGATCGCGGCAACAAGCTGGGCCTGCGCAACCTGCGCGTCATGGAGGCCGACGCCCGCTTCGTGGTGCCCCGCATCTTCGCGTCCGGCTCGCTCGACGCCATCCACCTGCAGTTTCCCGACCCCTGGTGGAAGCGCGCCCACTTCAAGCGCGCCGTCATCCAGCCCGAGTTCGCCAAGCTGCTGCTCGACAAGCTGAAGCCCGGCGGCCTCTTCGACATGCGCACCGACGTGCAGGACCGCGCCGTCGCCATGCTCTCCATCCTGGAGGAGGCCGGCTTCGTCAATCCGCTCGGAGCGGGAGTCTTCCACCCCTATGAGCCCGAGGAGGTGCCCTCCACGCGCGAGCGGCGCTACCTCGCCAGCGGCGAGCCGGTCTACCGCGCCCGCCTGCGCAAGCCCGCCTGACACAGGGACGTCGGAGGGCACGCTCCCCTCCGAGCCGCACTGGGAGTCGCGCCTTGTGCGCCAGGAAGACGGTGAGGCGACTTGGCAGCACGCCGGGATCAGGGAAGAATCGGTCCGCCACGAGGGTCCCCAAGACTCCGGGATGGACGGCAGCGACATGGCGGAAGGCACGACGACAAAGAGGGCGGAGGACACCATGCGCCGGGCCGCGCCCGCGCACCCCCTCGCCGATCGCACCATCCTGCTCGTCGACGACGACCCGGCCAACATCCAACACGTGCGCGAGGGGCTCGCGGGCCCCGGCTACCGCTTCCGCGAGGCCCATGATGGCACCGAGGCCCTGCGCTCCCTGCGCGAGTCGCGGCCGGATCTCATCGTCATGGACGTGGAGATGCCGCGGCTGGGCGGCGTCGAGGTCTGCCGCATCATCAAGGCCAACAGCGGCGAGGGCGGCTTCGGCTTCATCCCCATCATCCTCGTGACGGCGCGCCAGGCGGCCGGCAAGGTGGAGGGGCTGGAGCTGGGCGCGGATGACTACCTGGTCAAGCCCTTCGACATGATGGAGCTGTCCGCGCGCGTGAAGTCCATGCTCCGGCTCAAGGTGCTCCAGGACGCCCTGGTGGAGAAGAACCGCGAGCTGGACTTCAAGAACCGCGAGCTGGACCGCGCCAACAAGGAGCTGGCCCAGAAGCGCGAGGAGCTGCTCAACCTCACGCGCATCGACGCGCTCACGGGCCTCTACAACCGGCGCTACTTCGAGGAGCGGCTGAACGAGGAGTTCGCCCGCTCCTCGCGCTACCGCTCGCCCCTGTCGCTGGTGATGATGGACATCGATCACTTCAAGCGGCTCAACGACACCTACGGCCACCCCTTCGGGGACGAGGTGCTGCGCTCGGTGGCCAAGGCGGTGCGCGGCCGGCTGCGCGAGGTGGACTTCGTGGCGCGCTACGGCGGCGAGGAGCTCATCGCCCTGCTTCCGGAGACGGGCACCAAGGAAGCGCTCGGCGCGTGCGAGCGCATCCGCGAGGCCATCGCCTCCGTCCGGCTGGAGCACCGGACCGCGGACGGCACCCGGCAGGAGGTGCGCTGCACCGCCTCCCTGGGAGTGGCCAGTGTGCCCGACCGGACGCTGCTCGCCACGGAGGACCTCTTGCGCGAGGCCGACACCTGCCTCTACGCCGCCAAGGCGGCCGGCCGCAATTGCGTCCGCCAGTACAGGGACGGTGCCCCGGAGTAAGGAGCCCCTTGGCGAGCGCGGCGCTTTGGCCTACATCAGAGGATCATGCGCCTGCCGCTCGTCGTTTCCCTGCTCCTGCTGGCCGTGCAGACCCTCGGGGGTTGCAACCGGCCCAGCTACGAGACCCCGGTGCGGGCCTACCAGACCTTCCTGCGCTCCGTGCAGCGCGGCGACGAGAAGACCGCCTACGCCACGCTCTCCCAGCCCACCCAGGACGCCCTCAAGGCCAAGGCCCAGGCGGCTTCCGCTGCCTCCTCTGGCGCCGTGAAGGCGGACCCCATGGCCTTTTTTCTCTCGAATATTCCACCCCCAGCGGATGTTGCCGAAGTCACTCTGGCGAGTGAGAACGGGGACGTGGCCCAGGTAAGCGTGGTTTTCTCGGGTGTGACAAAACAAGTCCAGATGGTCCGCGAGACGTCCGGATGGAAGATTGATCTGACGCAGTCCCTCCAGCAGCCGTGAGCATGGACCTCCCCCAGGCCGCTCGCGCATCAGGTAGCCTACGAACGTGAACGATCGGAAGACACGGCGGGTCGTCCCCGCAGTCGAAGTCATCCGGCGCCCGGCAGCCGCCCCTGGCACCGTCTCGCCCACCCCGACGCCCACGGCCACCGTGACGCCCCGGCCCACGCCCCGGCCCACAGCCCCCGCCGCGGTGGCCCCGGTGCCCACGCCCCGGCCCACGCCCTCGCCCCGGCCTCCCGTCACTCCGGCCCCGTCCGAGGCTCCGCACGCCGCCGGAGAGGCCCCCGTGGCGCCCCGGCCCTCGCCCTCGACCCCCGTGGTCCCCCGCCCTGGCCCCTCCTCCAGCGTCCGGCCGTCCGCTCCGGGCATGGGCGCGCGTCCCGGCGGCGGATTCAATCGCCCCCGGGCTCCCCGGCCTCCTCCGACGGCCGAGCAGATCCTCGCGCTCGCCACCAAGGAGCGCGTGCCCGCGCGCATCGCCAAGGGCGAGCTCGAGGGCAAGATGAAGTGCCGCATCTGGCGCAAGCTGCACGCCGAGGAGGCCAAGCGCTTCGATCAGGTGTACACGCTCATGGGCCAGAACCCCGGCCTGTCCCTGCCCGATGGCTTCGGCGTGCTGCAGAGCGGCCTGACCGTGACCGAGTTCCTCGCACGCAAGGAGCGCACCCAGCGCAAGGCCGCCGTGAAGACGGCCCGTGGCGAGGTGGATGACAGCTCGGTGAGCGCCTTCATCGAGGGCCTGGTGGAGAGCAAGACGGAGCTGTCCATCGTGCTCGGCGAGCGCACCGTGCTCGACACCGTGGCCAGCGTGGAGCCCATCTCCTTCGTGCTCGGCCGCAGTGGCCGCCAGGAAAAGCTCCAGGTCGTCCTGATCACCCGCCGCTCGGACTGGGAGCAGCTCATGCCCCACCTGGAGCGCGACCCGAAGCTCACCCAGAAGCCCGCCAGCGTCGCGCGTCAGCCCGACAAGCGGCCCTTCTCCGACCCTCGCCCCTTCCTCGCCCACCAGGGCAAGTACGTGCGCCTCACGCTGCGCAACGGCATCCAGCTCGTCATGCGGCTGCGCACGGTGGGCCGCTTCGACCTGCTCGTGGGTGAGGACGGCCACGAGGTGTTCGTGCCCCTGCACGCCCTGGTGCGCTTCTCCGCCGAGGAGGAGCCGGACCTGGCGTCGGATGACACGGCGGGCGAGACCCCCTAGACCCCAAGGAACCCGTGAAGCCCTTCCTGTCCAAGATCATCAAGCCACTGCTCGCGCTCACCCTGGCCGCCGCGGTGCTGAGCGCCGAGCAGGGCTGCACGAAGAACGCCGAGTCCGCCCCCAGCGCCCCCGTGCCGGAGGGCAAGCCGGGCGAGCCACGCACCCTCGCGCTCTCCATCACCGAGAAGGGCTACGAGCCGAGCCCCGTCACCCTGCGGCAGGGCCAACCCGTCAAGCTGGTGCTGACCCGCACCACGGATCACACCTGCGCGACGGAGATCGTCCTCGACGAGTACAACATCAACACCCCGCTGCCCCTCAACCAGCCGGTGGAGGTGACCTTCACCCCCACCAAGACGGGCAAGCTCGTCTACGGCTGCGCCATGGGCAAGATGATCAGCGGCGTGTTCATGGTGGAGTGACGCCTCACTCCCAGGTCTCGCGCGCTCCCAGCACGGAGTCCATCGCCACCACCTTGTTCTCCGGCACCGGGCACATGCGCCCGGAGGTGAGCGTCGCCGCCCGGTGACGCGCGAGGTGGAAGGCGGGCCAGCCCCCCTGCATCGGCTCGGGGTAACGGCAGAAGGCCTCGTGGAGGCTCGGCGCGAGGCCATCCTCCGACGCCTTCGCCAGATGCGCGGCGAGCACGGGCGCGGCGTCCTCCGAGAGCGCCAGCACGTAGGCATCGTCCCAGGACAGGCCCTGGGTGAATCGCTCCAGATTGCCCCGGGCGATGAAGGCATCGGGGTTGAGCAGATCGAGCGCCGCGATGCAGGCCAGCGCCCCCACGAACGCGCCGATGGCGAAGCGCTCCGGACGCCACCACAGCGTCACCGCCCGCCAGACGAGCACCCCCGCCAGCGCCACCATGAAGACCTGCGTGTAGACGCGCAGATGCGTGTAGCCATAGGCGGCCTCGTAGAGCGCCATGCGCTTCATGGCCGACACGAGCAGCACCAGCACCAGTCCCACCATGACCGAGCACGCCACCCGGAAGGCCTTCACCTGGCCCCCCGTCGTCAGCCGCGTCCAGCGCGTCAGCGCCATGCCGAGCCCCAACGTCAACACCGACACCGCGAGCAGCTCGAAGAATCCCCGCCGGGCGTATCCGGCGTAGGTGACGCCCTCGGGCAGCCGCGCCACGCCCCACAGGAAGGCGCACTGGATGAAGGTGAAGACCAGGAAGAGCACGTCCACCAGGCCCAGCAGCGTGATGCATTCGGTGAAGCCCAGACGCGCCGCGACCGGTGCCACCTCCACCTCGCCCAGCTCCCGCGCCCGGCGCCGCCGCAGCGCCTGCGCGAGCAGCCCGAGCACCCCCAGCGCGCTGGCGCCCACGAACAGGCCCCGCCACACCGTCCCCAGGGAAAACAGCTGGACGAGCCAGGACAGACTTCCCATCACCATCGCCTCGAACACGGCGTCCGCCGACACGAGCAACTCGGTGAAGACGACGAGCACGGGCAGGGCGAGCAGGGCGCCCCGCGCCACCGGAAGCCATCTCGACAGCTGGCCCCTCACCGGCCAGCGCCCCACCTCCGAGTGCACCACGCCCACCGACTGGGTCACGGCATGCCCCAGGCTCTCCATCGCGGCGAACGGATAGCCCAGCAGACCCAGCCGCTCCACGCGCCCCGCCGCCCAGAAGTGCGTCAGCAACAACCCCAGGAACAAAGTGGCGAGCACGTTGAGCGCCGTGAGCAGGGGGCTCGCGCGCACGAACACCATCCCGGAGAAGAACAGCAGGGGCCCCAGCATCCACGCATTGGGACGGGCGCGCTGCCAACCCTCGCGGCCGCCCAGGACGAGCAGCACCCCCACGAGCAACCCGGAGAACAACGGAACGGAGACCCCCAGGGCGGGCCCATCGAAGAACACCTCGGCACAGACGCCCAGCCCGAGCGCCGCCAACAGGGTCGCGCGCGGATGGCGCAACCGGGGCGTCGTGGCCGAGGGCGAGAGGGAGACATCGGGGAGGGGCAGGCCGGTGGCCGTGGGCGTCATGGCGGAACTCCGTGAGCAGGCATTGGCGGAATGCCGGACACCCTGGACCCGCCCGGCCGCCCGGTGGGCATCGTCCAGGCGAACGGTCGAATCCCCGGGATGAACGGTCGCGGCCGGTGAAGCCCTCACCTCTCCCCGTGAAGTCCCGGACAAACGCCCGCCCCCGGACCCCATACAGTTGGTTTCTCGGCATGACGCCCGAAGGCGGGTAGGCTGCTCGTTCCTACCCATGGGCGGCGCGGCGGAGCTCTTCACCCGACACGTGTTTCTCGACCTCGAAACAACGGGGTTGGATCCGCGCGTCGACGAGGTCATCGAACTCGGGGCGCTCTTCATCGAGAACGGCCGCGTCACCGAGCGCTACGCGCAATTCTTCACCGCCTCGCGTCCCCTCCCCCTCACCATCCGCCGCCTCACGGGCATCGAGGACGCCCAGCTCGCCGGACAGCCCCGGCTCGAACAGAAGGCCGCCGAGTTGCGCGACAAACTCGCGGGCTGGACCGTGGTGGCCCACAACGCCTCCTTCGAGAAGGGCTTCCTCCCGGACATCCTCGGCCCCCTGCGCTCGCCCGTGCTCGACTCGTGCGAGTTGATGCACTACCTGCACCCGGAGCTGTCCAGCCACTCCCTGGAATCGCTCCTGCGCTGGGCCGGCAAGGGCCCTCGCGAGCGCCACCGCGCCATGACGGACTGCGAGGCCACCTTCTCCGTGCTGCTGCACGCCCTGGAGGGCTGTGTGAACGAGGGGCGCGCCGAGGACCTCGCGGACCTGCTGGAGACGCTCGATCCGCGCGCCGGACTGCGGCTGGCGCAGATCGAGGCGGGCGAGGAAGGCGAGGAGGTGGAGGGCTCGCTCGACCCGGACGCGGCGCCCCTCGTCAGCTTGCTCACGGGCGCGTGGAAGCTGTGCCGCGCACGCCCCGCCGCCCTGAAGCTGTCGGCCTCGGGTTTCCTTCCCGGACGGCCCGAGCGCCAGCGCTCCAATGGCACCCGGCCTCCGGACGAGCCGCCCGGCGAGGACATCCCCGTGGTGCCCGTACGCCCCGAGGAGGTCTCCGCCCTGCTCGGTACCGGCGGCGCCCTGGCCCACGCCCACGAGTCCTTCGCCGTCCGCCCCGCCCAGCTCGAGATGGCCCAGGCCGTGGCGCGCACCCTGTCCGAGGGAGGCCAGCTCGCGGTGGAGGCCGGCACCGGCACGGGCAAGTCGCTCGCGTACCTGACACCCGCCGCGCTCTTCACCGTGCGCAATGGCCGCAAGGTGGGTGTGGCTCCCCATACCAAGACGCTCCAGGATCAGCTCATCGAGAAGGACCTGCCCCGGCTGCACCGCGCCACGCAAGGGGCCTTCTCCTACGCGCTGCTCAAGGGCCAGACGAACTACCTGTGCCGCCGCCGCGCGCTGGACGTCACCCGCGTGGAGCCCGGCATGAGCCACGCCGCGCGCGCCCCTCGCGCCTACCTGCGCGCCCTCCTGCGCCGCGGCCCCGATGGAGACCTCGACCGGCTCAGCCACTGGTTCCGGGACCGCTTCCCCGTGCTGCATGCGCTCGCCCCGGCCGTGCGCTCGGAGGCGGCCACCACGCTCGGCGAGCGCTGCCCGCACTACCACCGCTGCTACTACCACTCGGCCGTCGCCCAGGCGCGCGAGGCCGACGTGCTCGTCATCAACCAGTCGCTCGCCTTCGCCTGGCCCGCGCGCTACCCGAAGTTGGATCACCTGGTGCTCGACGAGGCACACGAGGTGGAGGACGTCGCCACCACCGCCCTGTCCTCGGAGCTGTCGGATCACGCCTTCTCGCGGCTCGCCGAGCGGCTGCACGGGCGCGATGGACGGCGCGGCCTCTTCGCCGAGCTGCGCCGGGCCCTGTTCGCCTCGCGGCGCGCGGAAGCCCGCGTGTTGATGAGCGAGATCGAGGGCGCCCTTCACGACGTGGGCACGAGCGTCAAGGATTTGGGCGATCGGGTGATGGCCCTGTGCGAGCCCGCCGCGGCGAACGCCTCCGAGGCCGACGACGAGTCCTCCTACGCCCCCGAGCTGCGCATCACCCCCGAGGTGCGGCGCGCCGCCACGTGGGCTCCCGTGCGCGAGGGACTGCTGGAGGTCCGCGAGTGCCTACAGACCCTGCACAAGCGGCTCACCGTGGGCGTGGCCGAGGTGCTGCCGGACCTCTCGGTGCGGATGCCGCCGCTGGAGCGGGAGCTCGCGGGCGGCGTGGCGGAGGTGCAGGAGCTGGCCACCCTGGCCTCGGAGTTGTCCGATGACCCCGCGGAGGGCCGGTGCTACGCGGCCACGGCGGTGCCTCGCAAGCAGCGCTGGACGTTGATCGCCCAGCCCGTGAACGTGGCGGGCTACGTGTCGCGGGACTTCGCGCAGAACAAGCGCTCGCTCGTGCTGGCCTCGGCCACGCTGAGCACGGGCACCGAGCGGGTGCCCTACGTCCTCGGACGGCTGGGCCTGGACGGACGCAACGAGGGAATCCCTCCCCCCCGGCTGCTGCGCGCGCCCACCCCCTTCGACCTGCGGAAACAGGCGCTCGTGGTGCTGGTGACGGATGCGCCGCGCGCGCACGAACAGGCGTTCATCGACTGGGCGGCGACCCGGATGTCCGGCATGGCACAGGTGATGGGCGGACGGGTGCTGGGCTTGTTCGCCTCCACGCGGCGGATGGAGCGGGTGGCGGATCAGCTCCGGGCGAAGCTGGAGCCCCAGGGCATCGAGGTGATGCGTCAGTCGCGAGGACACAGCCGCTCGCTGGCGGCGCGACAGGAGAAGGACACCGGCACCGTGCTGCTGGGCACCAAGAGCTTCTGGCAGGGCGTGGACATCCCCGGCCGGGGCGTGGGGTGCGTCTTCATCGACAAGCTCCCCCTGGAGCCCGCCAGCCGCCCGCTCGTGGCATCGCGCGAGGAGACGCTCGCCCGGGGTGCCCACGCGCACCTGGGCTTCCTCCAGTACCGGCTGCCGCGCTCCCTCCTGATGCTGCGCCAGGGCGTGGGCCGACTCATCCGCTCGCACGCGGACCGGGGCGTGGTCGTCATCGCCGACCCAGGCCATTCGAGCTACCGGCAGGCCCTGCTCGATGCGCTCGCCGGCTACCGCGTGGAGATGCTTCCGTGGTCCGAGGCCCGCCTGCTCCTGTTCTCCACCCTCGACGAGATGGGACTCATCCGCAGGGCGTGAGCTCCCCTTGGGACATCAGGCCGAACCGTGCTTCGTGCCAGGCAACGGATGCGGCGCCAGCGGCTCCCAGATGTACTCCTCGCTGGGCGTCAATCGCAGGTTGGTGAAACCATGCCGCTCCACGAAGCGTGCGAAGCGCTCGGAGACGGTCAACCAGCCATGCAGTCCTCGTGGCCGGAAGATGTCCTCCTGCTGCCAGCTCCCGGGCTCCAGCGAGAAGCCATGAATGGTGTCCAGGTGGACGGACAGGCACTCGGGGCAGGAGGGGGGCGCCGGAAAACGGAGGCGGCTGCGCTTCAGGTCCAGTGCACCACGACCAAAGCAGGCCGTGACGAACAGGAAGCGTGGAGGCGCGGAGGATTTGGGGCCGCGGCGCTTCCCACGCACCCGACGGACCTCCACGGGGTGGAAACCGTCGAGACCTGTCAGCCCTTCGTCACGGAACGCCCGGGCAAAACGCTCCGACACCAGAAGATCGTCCCCTGACCCTTGAAGGAAATCCCCGAGTTCCGCTCCGTGCAGGATCAGATCGCACCGGTAGGGAGGAAGCCATGTCCTCATCCCGATGCCAACGCCACAACGAGGACAGTGAACCCCCTGCGCACGGTTGATCGGCTCGACAGTATCGACGTCCGCGTCATACCGGGATCCGAGCACGCCTTCTTCCAGAACGAAGAAGCGCTCGGGGGAAGTCTCAGAATCCACGGGGAAATCTCACTCGCATCGAGGGCCGACTGTAGATCTCTCGCAGGAACGCCTCGAACTGCTTCGGTGTCGCCTGACGATAACGCCGGAGCCAGGAGATGACTTCCTTGTCCACCTCCCGGTGCCACGATTGGTAACCACAATGGGAGGGCTCATCCACCGCGCGTGTAACGAAACGTGGATCACGAGCGGTGTAGAGCCCTCGCAGGGTGATGTGTTGATCCAACTCCTTGGCGATGGGCCTGGAGATGACGTGATGATTCTGTCCCTTGCAATCGGGAGGTTCAGGCTCATCGGAAGAGGCCTGGGCTTCGGCTTCGATTGCTTCCCCGGCCTTGCCCACCTCCTCCGCGACCCTGGCCAACGTCAGGGCCTTGTCCACCGCATCCGCCAACTTCGGATCCGTCTCTCGCAATACCGCGCAGGAGCTGACCATCCCCTGCTTGCAGTGACACACAAGGGAGAGGTCGTTTGGCGCGCACGGCACCTGAGTCAACAACAGCAACAGAATCGAGAGCACGCCCACCTCCGCGAGAAAGCCCCGCGCTCACGCCTTGTCCAGCACGCCGTTCTGGTAGTCCTGGATGGCCTGACGGATCTCCGCCTCGGTGTTCATCACGAAGGGGCCACGCTGGACGATGGGCTCGCGCAGGGGCTTGCCCGCCGCGACGAGCACCGCGCTCCGCTGGTTCGTCGCGCGAACGCGCAGCCTCTTCCCCGAGCCCAACAACGCGAGGTTCCCCGCTCGCACCGTCTTCGTCTTCGCCTCGGGACCGAACTCGACCTCGCCTTCGTGCACGAACGCGAACGCCGTGTGCTCCCCGGGCAACTCCCATTCGACCGGCTGGTCATCCTCCAACCGCAGGGTGAAGAGCACGGGCTCGGTCGGGCGCTCTCGCACGGGACCCACCAGTCCGTTCAATCCTCCCGCGATGATGCGCACGTGGCTGCCCGCCGCCGACAGCTTCGCCTCGCTCAGGCGCTCCGGCTGCAGGTCCTGGTAGTACGGCGCGCACATCTTCTCCCTCGCGGGCAGGTTGACCCAGAGCTGGAAGCCGGACATCAGCCCCCGCTCCTGCTCGGGCATCTCCGAGTGGATGATGCCCCGCCCCGCCGTCATCCACTGCGACCCCGCGCCCAGGATGAGCCCCGAGTTGCCCTGGCTGTCACGGTGCCGCATGTGCCCATCCAGCATCACCGTCACCGTCTCGAAGCCCCGGTGCGGATGGTCGGGAAAGCCCGCGATGTACGCGCCCGGATCATCCGAGTGGAAGTGGTCCAACATCAGGAAGGGGTCCAGGTGGCGCAGCGCGGACTGGCCGATGACGCGGGTCAGCCGCACGCCCGCGCCGTCCGTCGCGGGGATGCCGCGCAGGGTCTCGAGCACCAACCGGTCGGACGTGGGGATGTACGCGGGAGCGCGTGAATCGCCCCCGGGACGGCACCCCGCCGCCACGGCCGCCGTGGCCAGCAGGGAGTCGAAGAAGAACCGCCGACGCGTCATCGTCATGAGACGAGTCTGGCAAACCGTCCGGAACGCGGCGACCCGAAAACGAGTGGCGCGCGCCATGACATTATCACCATAATATAAGCCCCTCGACAGGAGAGGTTCACATGGCGACTCCGGCGGAAGCCCTGAGCCAGGCACGGCTCTATCTCGACGATTTCCAGGTGGGTCAGCGGTTCAAGAGCGGCACCCACGCGATGGACGCGGAGCAGATCCAGGCGTTCGCCCGACAGTTCGATCCCCAGCCCTTCCACCTGGACGACGCAGCCGCCCGGGGCACCCTGTTCGAAGGACTGGCCGCGAGCGGTTGGCACACGGCGGCCATCACCATGCGGCTCCAGGTGGAGGGCGGCTGTCCCATCGCGGGAGGAATCGTCGGCGCGGGCGGAGAGATCAGCTGGCCCCGGCCCACGCGTCCCGGAGACATCCTCCACGTCGAGAGCGAGGTGCTGGCGGTGACGCCGTCCCGCTCACGCCCTGACCGAGGCATGGTCACGCTGCGCAGCGAGACGCGCAATCAACATGGGGAGGTCGTGCAGCTCCTCACGGCGAAGCTCGTGGCGCACCGGCGCGCGCCATAGCTCACGTGTCCCACTCGAACGTGTCCGCGGCCTCCTCGATGATCCGGGGCGCGAGTGCCTTGAGCAGATCCTCCGGCTTCGCGCCCGACGCCTGGAGCTCCACGTCTCCGAGCAGCGCCTGGTCCGGATAGCTGATGCATACGATCGTCACGCGCAGGCCTCCGGACTCGGTCTCGTGGATCTCCCCCTGCAACCGGTAGCCGCGCACGCCGAACTTGCGCAACACGCCCAGCGCCGCCGCCTTGTTCTCCTTCGCGGGCGCCAGCCACGCGCCCATCTTCGTGAGCTTGCGCCGCATGCGCGCCTCGGTGACGCGCAGCACCTCGGGCTTCACCTGGCCCGACTTGTCCTTCAACTCCACCAGCGACACGTAGAGCTTGGGGTGCTGTTCCTTCAAGGACTGCAATACCTTGAGCGACGTCTGGATGGCCGTCTTCGTCGCCGCGTCCGTCTCGCCCTTGCGCGCCTTGAGGCAGTCCAATCCCGCCAGTTCCTCGAGCTTCCCCAGCGCCTGGGCCGCCGCGGCGCGGACCTGCTCGCTCGGATCCTTCAGGCCCTCGCACAGGGGCGGCAAGGCCTCGGGATCATCCGAGGCCCCCAATCCCGACGCGGCCTTCGAGCGCGCCTGAGGATCCTGCCCTTGTCCAAGCTGCCGGCTCAGGCTCGCGATTCGAGCGTCCACCTGGGACACCGCGGGGGAAACCACCACGAACATCAAGAAGAAGGGGATGAGAGGCGAACACCGCATGTCGGGTCATTCCATCCTAGCGTGCGTAACCCGCGGAACCCATCCACCCCCTGTCCCCCCTACTTCCACTTGTACGAGGCCGCGGTCTCCTCGATGGCCTGGGGCACGAGCGCCGCGAGCAGGTCTCCCGGCTCGGCATCGGCGCCCTGGACTTCCACCGTCCCCAGAAGCTGCTTGCCAGGATAGCGCATACACACCACCGAGAGCTTGAGCCCTCCCGCGCTCCCCGGACGGATTTCTGGCAACAACCGGTAGCCCGGCAGCTTGCGCTTCGCCAGGAGCGCCTTCGCCTCCGCCTCGCTCTGCTTCGCGGGCGCCAGCTCGGCGCCCCGCTGGAACAACTTGCGCCGCAAACGGGCCTCGGTGAGCTTCACCAGCTCCGGCGACAGCGTCCCCGTGGAGTCCTTCACCTCGCCCAGCATCACGTACACGCGGGCCGGCCGCGCCCGGAGCGCCTTCGTGGCGCTCACCGCCGACGCCAGGGCCCGCTGGACCGAGGGCTCCTGTTCGTCCGTGCGTGCTTCCAGGCACTCCAGGGCGCCCGGCTCTCCCAATACCTCCAGGGCCTTGGCCGCCGCGGCGCGCACCTCGGGGGCCTCGTCCGCGAGTCCGGCGCACAGTGGCCCCAAGGCCTCCGGGTCCTCCGAATCGCCCAGGACACGCGCCGCCTGGACCCGGTGCGCGGGGGCCACACCCTGTTTCAGCGTCCGGGCCAGGGAGGCCGTCTGGGCGTCCGTCTGGGCCAGGACGGTGGTTGGGAAGGCAAGCAGCAGGGCGGCGACAAGGTGGGAGGAGGAGCGCATGTCAGGAAGGGAGCCTAGCCCGGTCTACAAGAAAGGCAGCATCCCCCCCTCTTGTGGCATATACCCTCACCATGTCCTCTGCCCTGTCCGCCTCCCAGATTCGCGAGGCGTTCCTCCAGTTCTTCGAAGGGCGCGGTCATCGCCGCGTCGCGTCGTCGTCCCTCGTCCCCCAGAACGACCCCACCCTGCTGTTCACCAACGCGGGCATGGTGCAGTTCAAGGACGTCTTCACCGGCCGCGAGAAGCGTGACTACTCGCGCGCGACCACGTCGCAGAAGTGCGTGCGCGCGGGCGGCAAGCACAACGACCTCGACAACGTGGGCTACACCGCGCGCCACCACACGTTCTTCGAGATGCTCGGCAACTTCTCCTTCGGCGACTACTTCAAGGCCGACGCCATCGCGTACGGCTGGGAGTTCGTGACGAAGACGCTGGGCATCGACACCGCGCGGCTGGCCGTCACCGTGTTCAACGGCGAGGGCGGCATCCCCTGGGACGAGGAGGCCTACGAGCTGTGGGCGAAGCAGGGCGTGCCACGCGAGCGCATCTACAAGCTCGGGCTCAAGGACAACTTCTGGGCCATGGGCGACACCGGCCCGTGCGGCCCGTGCTCGGAGATCCACTACCACCAGGGCGATGACATCCCCTGTGCCGAGGTGGCCGCGGGCCGCGCGTGTCAGGGCGTGGCGTGCGACTGCGACCGGTGGCTGGAGATCTGGAACCTCGTGTTCATGCAGTTCGAGCGCAAGGAGAAGGACGCGCCGCTCATCCCCCTGCCCAAGCCGTCCATCGACACGGGCGCGGGCCTGGAGCGCGTCGCCTCCGTCGTGCAGGGCAAGCGCTCCAACTACGACACGGACCTGTTCCAGGACATCCTCTCGCGCGTGAGCGAGCTGGTGGGCAAGCCCTACACCCAGGAGGACGGGGCCTCCATGCGCGTGGTGGCGGACCATGCCCGCGCGGCCGCCTTCCTCATCGCCGATGGCGTGCAGCCCTCCAACGAGGGCCGGGGCTACGTGCTGCGCCGTATCATGCGCCGCGCCATCCGCCACGGCTCGCTGCTGGGGCTCGACGAGCTGTTCTTCTTCAAGGTCGTCGACCGCGTCATCGAGCTCATGGGCGACGCCTACTCCGAGCTGCGCGAGAGCCGGACGTTCCTGCTGGAGGTGTGCAAGTTCGAGGAGGAGAGCTTCCGCAAGACGCTCAACCGCGGCCTCAAGCTCATCGACGAGGAAGTGGCCCGGATGAAGAGCGCGGGCGAGACGCAGCTCAAGGGCGACAAGGTGTGGGATCTGCACAGCACCTACGGCTTCCCGTGGGATCTGACGGAGATCATCCTGCGCGAGCGCGGCTTCGGCACCGACGTGGAGGGCTTCAACCAGAAGAAGAAGGAGGAGGCCGAGCGGGGCGAGGACTCCACCCTCAACAAGGACAAGGCCGTGGGCGCGGTGTACCACCAGCTGCTCGAGCGCCTGGGCACCACGGAATTCCTCGGCTACGAGGGCCTGGGCCACGAGGGCGAGGGCTCCGTGCGCGCCATCCTCAAGGGCGGCGCCGAGGTGGCCGAGGCCCATGCGGGAGACGAGGTGGAGCTGGTGCTCGACCGCACGCCCTTCTACGGCGAGTCCGGCGGCCAGACGGGTGACACGGGCCGCGTCGTGGGCCACGGCGGCAAGGCGGTGGCGCAGGTGTCCGACGCGCAGCGCCCGGTGCCGGGGCTCGTCGTGCACCACACGAAGGTGACCGAGGGCTCCTTCAAGGTGGGCGACATGGTGCAGGCGAGCGTGGACGGCGAGCGCCGCTCGTCCATCCGCGCCAACCACTCGGCCACGCACCTGTTGCACCGCGCGCTCAAGCTGGTGCTCGGCGAGCACGTGAAGCAGGCCGGCTCCGTGGTGGCCGCGGACTACCTGCGCTTCGACTTCTCGCACTTCTCGCCCATGACGCCCGAGCAGCAGGAGCAGGTGGAGGATCTGGTCAACGGCTGGGTGCGCGAGAACACCGAGGCCCAGACGCGCATCATGAGCCTGGACGAGGCGAAGAAGTCCGGCGCCGTGGCCATGTTCGGCGAGAAGTACGGCGAGACGGTGCGCGTCGTCACGGTGCACCCCCAGACGACCGAGCTGTGCGGCGGCACCCACGTGCGGCGCAGCGGGGACATCGGCCTGTTCAAGATCGTCTCCGAGAGCGGCGTGGCCTCGGGCGTGCGGCGCATCAACGCCGTCACCGGCCTGGGCGCGCTGCAGTACGTGCGCGAGACCGAGCGCGAGCTCAAGAAGGCCTCCGAGCTGATGAAGACCACGCCCAAGGATCTGGTCAAGCGCGTGGAGGCCACGCAGAAGCGCGTGAAGGAGCTGGAGCGCAAGGTCGAGGAAGTGACCGTGAAGGCCCAGACGGGCTCCAGCAAGGATCTGCTCGAGCAGGCGCGCGACATCAACGGCATCAAGGTGCTCGCCACGCGCATGGACCCGGCGGACCCGAACGTGTTCCGGGGTCTGGCCGACCAGCTGAGGGATCGGATCAAATCCGGCGTGGTGCTCATCGGCGGCGAGAAGGACGGCAAGGCCGTGCTCATGGTGGCCGCCACCCAGGACGTGGTGAAGCGCGGCATCAACGCGGGCGCGCTGCTGCGGGAGCTGGCCAAGGAGGTCAACGGCCGCGGCGGAGGCAAGCCGGACCTGGCCCAGGGCGGAGGCGAGGATCCCTCGCGCATCCCCGCCGCCTTCGACAAGCTCTACGAGCTGGTGAAGGGGACGAACCTCGCATGAGCGTCCACTCCCGGGTGCTCGCCGCGCTCCTGTGCGCATCCGCGTGGCTGGGCGGATGCAAGGACCAGCCCGAGCCAGAACCGACCACGGACCGCACGCTGGAGCAGCTGCGCCTGGAAGTGGAGCGTGTGAACAAGGGAGGCGCGCCCGCCGCGCCTCCCGACGCGCCCGTCGATCCCAACGAGCGGCTGGCCCAGCTCGCCGCGGCGCAGGACGCGGACGCGCCCAAGCGCCTCTCGCTCGTCTCGCGCGAGGCCGTGCGCGTGAACGACGGGTTCGAGGTGCGGCCCGCGGGCCTGGAGGCCATGCACACGCTGCGCGGCACGGGCAAGCTGTCGCTCACCACCGACGAGTACTTCGTGCGCCTGACGCTCGAGACCCGGAACAGGGGCCAGGAGCCCGCGAGCCTGAGCCTGTCGAACGCGAGGCTCGTGGACGAGGCGGGGAAGGAATACGCCATCGCCCGGGACGCGCAGAACGTGGGCGGCACCCGTCAGTTGGACCTCACCCAGGCGGAGAGCGACCAGGGGCAGTCGCTCGTCCTCGTTTTCGAGGTGCCCGAATCCGCGCTCGCGCCCGGGCTGGAACTCCTGGTCCCCACCCGCGGCGGTCCGGACGCCCGCATTCCCCTGCGATGACGGCGCTCCGGAGGCGGTGACGGACGGTGACGGCCGAGTCCAAACTGCTCCCGATGCGCATCCGCCTTCCGTACGCGACGGAGGCGGAATTCATCGCGAAGTATGGCCCGCACGTCGCGCGCGGAGGCCTCTTCCTCGCCACGCGTTCCCCCAAACCCGAGGGCACGGGACTCGCCTTCGAGCTGGTGCTGGCCGATGGAGGGCGCCTGCTGCGCGGCGAGGGCGTGGTGGTGAAGTCCGTCACCGAGGGCCCTCGCGCCGGAATGACGGTGCGCTTCGTGCGCCTGGACGCGCATAGCAAGGCGCTCATCGACCGCATCGTGGACGCGCGCGCTCCGGCGCCCGCTCCCGCGCCGCCGCCAAAAGCCCCCGAGACAGCGCGGCGCGCACGGCCCGTCATCACCGCCGAGGCCCTTCGCAAGCAAGCCGAGCGGGTGCCCATGCCCGCCGCGCCCAAGCCACCCCCTCCCACACCCCCGCCGCCCGAGCCTCCACCGCCCGAGCCTCCACCTCCCCCGGCCCCTCCGGCTCCGGAACCGGTCGTGGCGCCGTCCCCCGAGCCCCTTGAATTCAAGGGACGCCGCCGCTCCATCCTCGAGGTGCCCCTCGCTCCGCCCGTCACCGCCGCGCCTCGCGAGGTGGTGCTCGGCATCGATCTGGGCACCTCGTGGGCGCGCGCCGCCGTCCACCACCAGGGCACCCCGCGGCGCATTCCCCTGGGCTCGGGACACGCCCTGCCCTCGCTGCTCGCCGTGAACGAAGCGGGAGACATCCTCGTGGGCGAGGCGGCCCGGTCCGAGGCCGAGCGAATGCCCGCCCATGCCCTCCTGGGACTCCACCGCTTCCTCGGCCGACGCGCGCGCTCGCCCTTGGTTCGCTCGCTGGGCGCTCCACCGCCCTTCCTCCTCCAGGAAGGCCCCCAGGGCGACGCGAGCCTGGAGCTGCACGGCCAGCCCCACCTCCTGCCCACGCTCGCCGCCCGGCTCCTGCGCGAGCTCAAGTCCTCCGCCGTCACCTTCCTCGGCCATGACGTCACGCGCACGGTCCTGTGCGTCCCCGCCCACTTCGATGACCGGCAGCGCGCCGCCATGCGCGAGGCCGGCACGCTCGCCGGGCTCGAGGTCCTGCGCATCCTCAATGCCCCCTCGGCCGCGGCGCTCGCCTTCGGCCACGAGCGCGGACTCGCCCGCAAGCGCCTGCTCGTGGTGGAGCTCGGAGGGGGCGGGCTCGACGTGTCCGTGGTGCAGCTCACCGGCGATGACCTCGAGGTCATCACCACCGGGGGCGATCCCACCCTGGGTGGCCTGGACTTCGACGCGCGCATCGCCGAGGCGCTCGCCAGTGCCCTCCAGGAGCAGGGCCTGCCCCGGCCCCAGAAGCCTTCCGACTGGGTGCCGCTGCTGCTCGCCGCCGAGTCCGCCAAGATCGCCCTGAGCGAGCGCGACGAGGTCACCCTGCCGCTGCCGGGAAGCCCCACGCCCTTCGTGCTGCAACGCGAACGGCTGGAGACGCTGACCGCGGACCTCGTGCAGCGCATCACCCTCGGCGTGCGGCAGGTGCTCGAGTCCAGCGCGCTCACGCCCCAGGGGCTCGACGAGGTGCTGTTGCTCGGTGGGCAGGGCCGTGCGCCGCTCGTGCGCCGCCGGTTGGAGGAGAGCCTGGGCGTGCCGGTGCGCATGGAGGGAGATCCCCTGCATTCGGCGGCGCTCGGCGCGGCGCTGCTGGGTCAGGGGCTGCTGGACGCCGCGACGGGCAAGCCCGGCGCCACCGTGTCCGAGGTGCTGTCCGTGCCCCTGGGCGTGGCCGAGCGCGGGGGCACGCTGCGGCGCGTCCTCGAGCGCAACACCCGCCTGCCCGCGGAGAAGACGCTCGTGATTCCGGTGACGCCCGGGCCCCTCACGCTCGTGCTCTTCCAGGGGCAGTCCCCGGTGGCCGTGGACAACGAGTACCTCGGCACCCTCACCTTCTCCATCGATCGTCCGGGCGAGGCCGAGGTGCACTTCAGCCTGTCGCAGGACGGCACGCTCTCGCTCGCCGCGACCCTGCCCTCCGCCCGCCGCCACTCCATCACCCTCGCCACGGAGCTGCCCGAGGACGCGGAGCTGGAAGCGCTCATCTCGCGCTCGCCCCTGGAAGGCGAAGCCGGCGCGAAACCGGGCGGACTGCTGTCGGGCCTGCGCAAGCTCTTCGGCCGCCGCTAGCAGGACGAACGGCCAGGCGAGGCCCACTCCTTCCGAGCGCGGAGGGCCCGGCCATCCAGGCGAGGCCTCCCAAAAGCCCTGTTCTCAACATCCGCATGGACAGATTCCCGTCAGCACACATGGAGTCGGTCAAGGCCGACATGACGGGAGAACGGAATGAAAGCTCGTTCATGGATGGGTGGGCTCGCGCTGGTGACTTTGTGTACGGCGAGCGCGGCGGTCGCGGCGGTGGATGCCTCCCGCATGGCCGGCCGGCTCAACTACGAAGAGGACCGGACCAAGGTGGGCGTGGACGTGCGCCTGGGCGTGGGTGGCCTGATGGGAGACGCGGGCGATCGCACCAAGGCGGGTCCGCTCGTGGGTGTCGCGGCCGGGGCCCAGCCCTGGCGCAACCTCGGCATCGAAGCGGGCGTGGAGGGCCAGCGCATGGCGATCGACGACGGCCGCATCGGCACGGGCGAGGCCATGTACCGCTACAACCTCGGCTTGCTCGCCAAGGCGGGACCCTTGATTGCCCAGGAGAAACTGCGTCCCTACGTGGGCGCGGGCGCGGGCGTGAGCTACCTCAACGCCACGAGCGGAGCGGAAAGCCTCTACCGCAATGACTTCGTCACCGAGGTGCCCATCGCCGCCGGTCTGGACTACCGGTTCAGCGACACCGTCTTCGCCGGCGCCCGGGCGTCCTACCGCGTGCTCTTCGGCGAGGAGTTCGCCAACGCGGCCAATGCCCTGACGACGGGCGACTCCAACGGCAACCTGCTCAACATCACCGCGACGCTGGGCGGCCGCTTCTAGCGCTTCGGGACTCCTCCGCCTCCCCCCGTGGGACCCCGAGGGGAGCGCGGAGCGTGCTCACAGCGCGCAGCGCGCGAGCAGGGTCTCCGGGTTGGGATCCTTCTCCCACTGCTCCAACACCCGCTGCCCTGGAGACTTCTTGGAAGCGGCCACCTCGGCGAGGACATCGAGCAGGGGCGCGTCCGCGGCGTCCAGACGCTCCAGACCCCGGCGGGCGATGGCCACCATCTCTCCCGCCAGCCGGTGCAACTCCTGATTGCCGAGCCGTCCGGCCAGACCCTCGCGACGCGCGGTGTCATGGAAGGCGAGGTGATCCGCCAGGGACAGGGCGGGCAACAGCCGTCCGGCCTCGTCCAGCGCGGTCCGGTCGTACAGCAGGCCGCGCCACAAGGCCGCGAGCGCCCCCGTCATCTCCGCGGAGACACAATCCGCGCCGCGCACCTCGACGATCTTCTTGAGGCGCACCTCGGGAAACAGCGTGGACAGGTGATCCGTCCAGTCCGTCAGGTCCGCCGGCACTCCCTCGAACCCCTCCTGGATGAACCGCCGGAAGGTCATCTTCGGGCGCAGGTACTCGCCGTGCCGGCGCAGGAAGAGGATGGGCGCGTCCAGGGCCCAGTTCACATACGACTGATAGGAGAACGAGCCATCGAAGAAGGACGGCAGATAGCCACAGCGCGTGGGGTCCACCTCGTCCCAGACGCGGCTGCGGAAGGACAGGTAGCCCGAGGGCTTGCCGTTGCGCAGCGGGCTGTTGGCGTAGAGCGAGATGAGCAGGGGTGTGAGCCGCGCGATGAGCACGGTCTTGCGCACACAGTCCGCCTCGTCCTCCCAGTCGAGCGACACCTGCCCGGTGGAGGTCATCAACATCATGTGGTGGGCCAGGGCACCGCGCTCGGGCAGGGACTGACGCATGGCGCCATAGCGGGACTTGGGCATCCACGACACGTCGTCGGTGAGACCGAAGGGGCGATATCCCAGGGCCACCAACTGGAGACCCAGGGAAGCCGCCGCCGCCTTCACCTCGGCCAGGTGGGCGAGATTCTCCGCATGGGCCTCGCGCGCGGTGACGAAGGGAGAGCCAGACAATTCGAACTGGCCCCCGGGCTCCAGGGAGATGGTGAGCATGCCCTTCTGCAGGGCGATGACCGGCGAGGAGGGCGTCTCCCGGAAGGGCTCGTATCCGCCCGGGGTGAGCTTCTCCAGCAGCGCCCCGATTCCCGAGGGGCCCTCGTAGGGCACGGCCCGCGCGCCCTTCACCGGATAGACGAATTTTTCGTGCTCGAGCCCCAGCCGGTGTTGGGCACGGGGCTTTTCGGCGGACCGGAAACCAGCCAGGAGCACGTCGGGGGAGGTGATCGCCTCGGAGGCGGTGCGCTTGAGGTCGAGGGACATGGCCGCCCTATATAACGGTCGTTGACCGGGCCGCTGGCATTTGCGCATCGTCCCGGGAATGACCGCCCCTTCGCCGGTGCCCCCCTTCTCCGCCCGGTCCTCCCCCTCGGACTTCTTCCAGGGAGTGGGCCTCATCTTCCGGGCCTGGGGGCTCATCTTCCGCACCCCCCGGCTGCTGCGCCTGTCGGCCCTGTGCGCCCTGGTCACCCTGGTCAGCCTGGTGGGTCTCGGGATGCTGTTGTGGACCCAGCTCCCCGATTGGCTGGGCGCGGTGTGGTCCCGGCCCGAGCCCTGGTGGGGGCGCGCCGTGTGGACGCTGGTGCTCGTCATCCTCGGGGTGGTGGGCTTCGTGGTGGGGGCCAACGTGGGGCTGCCGCTGGTGCTGGCGCCGTTGCAGGATCCCCTGTCCGAAATCACCGAGGAGCTGTGCGGGAACTACGCCTCGCCCTCCTTCCGGGCGGGCGCCTTCCTGCGAGGCCTGGCCGTGAGCCTGGCGCATACCCTGGCGCGCCTCTGCTTTTTCCTCGTGGGACTGGCCGTGCTGCTGCCACTGAACCTGATCCCCGGGGTGGGCAACGTGGTGTGGGTGGTGCTGAGCATGGTGTGGACGATGCTCTGGCTGGCCGGAGAGCACCTGGCCGCGCCCATGACGCGCCACCTGTACCCCTTCGCCCAGGTGCGCCAGACCCTGCGCCAGCGCTGGCCGCTGTGCCTGGGCTTCGGCGCGGGCGTCCACGTCCTGCTGTGGGTGCCCATCCTCAATAGTTTCTTCCTGCCGGTGGCCGTCGTCGGGGGTACCCTCCTGTACAGGGGCCTGCTCGCCGTGGGGAGCGTCCCCCCCGCGCCCGACGGGAAATAATCACCCCTCCCGGCTGTCTGGGTCATGAAAGCCCCGGCGCGGGAACGCGGCGTGCGCTCGTGGTGTTGTCCAACACTGCGAGAGGACGTGCGCTTGAAGCACCAGGGGTCCGTGATTAGGCTTGCCCGGTTGCTCCGGCATCTCGTTGTTTCCTCCAACTCCTCGATTTGACTCGGGTTTTCACGCATCACCCCGGGGCCACGGGCCCTGACCTGGACGAACCATGCCGCGAATCTTTCGCCGGATCACCGCCGTCGCCGTTCTGCTGGGAGCCTGGGCCCTCGTGGGCGGAAACCGGGCCCCCATGCCCCTGACCCTCGGAGTGGCGGAGGCCGGCCAGACGGCCACGGACACCTCCTCCGACACCGGGGAGAAGAAGAACGAGCTGTCCTCCCTGCGCGTCTTCACCAAGGTCATCCTCTATGTGAAGGAGAACTACGTCGACCCCAAGCGCGTGCGGCCCAAGGAGATGATGATCGCCGCGCTGGAGTACGTGGAGAAGAGCGTGCCGGAGGTGCTCGTGGACGGCAACGCCGAGACGGGCAAGCTCAACGTCAACGTGAACGGCAAGCCGCGGGAGTTCGACATCGGCCACGTGGACTCGCTCTGGAAGATGTCCTTCACGCTCAAGGACGTCTTCGACTTCATCGGCAAGAACATGCGCTCCACGGATGGCAAGCGCGCCCTGGAGGACACGCGGGACATCGAGTACGCGGCCGTCAACGGCATGCTCTCCACCCTGGATCCGCACTCGGTGCTGCTGCGCCCCGAGGTCTACCGGGAGATGAAGCTGTCGACGAAGGGCGAGTTCGGCGGCCTGGGCTTCGTCATCCAGATGCGCGAGGGCAACCTCACCGTCATGAAGGTGCTGCCCAAGACGCCGGCGCACCGCGCGGGCATCATGAAGGACGATCAGATCAAGAAGATCGGCGAGGAGTCCACCGTCAGCATGGACCTCAACGAGGCCGTGTCCAAGCTGCGGGGCCCCGTGGACAGCCGCATCACCATCACCGTGGAGCGCAAGGGCTGGGACAAGCCGCGCGCCATGACGCTCGCGCGCGGGATGATCTCCATCGACAGCGTGCAGTCCAAGCTGCTGGCCGGCAACGTGGGCTACGTGCGGCTCAAGAACTTCCAGGGCAACACCACGCGCGACCTGCAGGCGGCGCTCGCGGAGATGCGCAAGCAGACCGAGTCCAAGGGCGGGCTCAAGGGCGTGGTGCTCGACATGCGCGGCAACCCGGGCGGCCTCCTCGAGCAGGCCATCCAGGTGTCCGACACCTTCGTGTCCGAGGGCACCATCGTCTCCACCGTGGGCCTGTCCGACAAGCTGCGCGAGGAGAAGCGCGCCCACGCCGACCCGGGCGAGGAGTCCTATCCGGTGGCGGTGCTGGTGAACGCGGGCAGCGCCTCGGCCTCGGAGATCGTCGCCGGCGCGCTCAAGAACCTCGATCGCGCGGTCATCATCGGCCGGCAGACGTTCGGCAAGGGCAGCGTGCAGGTGCTCTACGACTTCCCGGACGACAGCGCGCTCAAGCTGACCATCGCCAAGTACCTCACCCCGGGTGACGTCTCCATCCAGGAAGTGGGCATCGTGCCGGACATCGAGCTCGTCCCCTCCGCCGTCACCGACGAGCGCGTGGTGGTGTTCGCTCCCCGCAAGACCATTGGCGAGGCGGACCTGGATCAGCACTTCGGCAACCCCAACTCGGACTCGGTGGCCAAGAAGCGCGAGGACGTGCTCGGCCGCGAGAAGCCGCTGGAGACGGTGCGCTACCTCAAGGTGGACCAGAAGGACCTGCAGGCCATCGCCAAGAAGCAGGAGGACGCCGCCAAGGCCCCCGCCACCGCCGTCAAGGAGGACCCCAAGCAGCACGCGGGCAGCCACCTGCTGGACGTGAACTCGGTGGGCTCCAGCGAGGAGCTGGACGATCAGCTCGACGCGGAGAGCCAGGATGACGTGAAGGAGGACTTCGAGGTGCAGTTCGCCCGCGACTACGTCCTCCAGGTGCCCTACACGAACCGCCGCCAGATGCTGCAGAAGGGCAAGGCCTTCGTGGAGAAGAAGATGGCCGAGGAGCAGCAGCGCATCGACGCCGCCATCTCCGCCCTCGGGGTGGACTGGAGCGCGGGCCCCACGCCCAAGGACGTGAAGCTCGCCGCCACGTTCAGCCCCGGGCAGGATCAGAAGATCGCCGCGGGCGAGACCTTCGACATGGCCGTCACCGCCGAGAACAAGGGCAGCGAGACCCTCAAGCGCGTGCGCGCCTGGACCGAGAGCGAGAACTACTACCTGGACCGCCGCGAGTTCCTCATCGGCAGCCTGGCCCCGGGCGAGAAGAAGACCTGGAAGGTGAAGGTGCGCCTGCCCAAGGATCTGGTCTCGCGCCGCGACGACGTGACGGTGAAGCTGCTGGACGACAACGGGCCCCTGCCCGGCACGGTCGTCAGCGAGCTGAGCTTCACGGAGCTGCCGCGCCCCGCCTTCGCCTTCAACTGGCAGGTGGTGGATGACTGCGCCACGTGCAACCGCGACGGCATCGCCCAGCGGGGCGAGGACGTCAGCCTGGTGCTGGACGTGACGAACACCGGCAAGGGCAAGGCGCTCGACTCGTTCGCGCAGATCAAGAACGTGGGCGAGCCGAACATCTTCATCGAGAAGGGCCGCTTCAAGATCGGAGAGATCGGCCCGGGCGAGACGAAGACGGCGCGCTTCCAGCTCGCGGTGAAGAAGGGCCTCAAGGACGACCACTTCCCGCTCAAGCTCACCATCATCGACGAGCCGCTCGAGGAGTTCGCCGTGGAGAAGCTGGATCTGCCGGTGTCGGACACCGCGCCGGTCAAGCTCGACGCCAAGAAGGGCCTGGTGAAGGTGGCGGAGAAGGCCGAGCTGTTGGCCGAGCCTCGGGCGGATGCCCCCGTGATCGCCCGGCTGCCGCGCCCGGCGACGATGAACATCGAGGCCGCCAACAAGGGCTTCTACCGGGTGGAGCTGGACAAGGATCGCTTCGCCTTCGTGCGCGCCCAGGAGGCCCACGAGACGCGGGGCAAGCCCAACACCGCGCAGGACCTCACCTACCAGGCGCGCCGCTCGCCGCCGGAGATCAAGCTCGACGTGGACCCGGGCCAGGGCGGACTGGTGGCCACTGGCGACCGCTACACCCTGAGCGGAGAGGTGGATGACGCGCAGGGCCTGCTGGACATGTACATCCTGGTGAACGACCAGAAGGTCTACTTCCAGGCCGTGGACACCACCAAGGCCAAGGCGAACGCGCCCCAGCGGCTCAAGTTCTCCACGGACTTCGCCCTCAAGGAGGGCAACAACAGCGTCCTGGTGGTGGCGCGCGAGAGCACCGACTTCGCCAGCCGCCGCACCCTGGTCATCCGCCGCCGTCCGGCCGAGGTGGCCCAGAAGCTCTCGGCGCCGGCCCAGGCCAGCAAGCCGATGAAGTCCGCCACGCCGTAAGGCATTGAACAGGCCCTCGCGCCTGTCCCCGGGCGGCTTTCGTCGGGTCCACCCGGACCCCGCGGAAGCCGCCCGTTTTATTGACGCTCCGCGCGCGCGCACGCTAGCGTCGCCTCCGTTCGGCGCCGTCGCCAGCACGTGCGCCTCGGGAGGCGGTTGTGAGGATGCGGACGTTCAGCCGGTGGATGGCTCTCGCGGTGCTGGTGGGTGGCCCCGCCGCGTATGCGGATCGCAATGACATCGTGCTGTCACAGCTCGGGAATCCGAAGACGAGCGCCACCGCGAATGGCGACTTCAAGGCCTTCTCGCGCACGCTCGCGGCGGTGATGACGTCGACGAGCCTGACGCCCCCGAAGTCCCTGGGGCACGCGGGCATCGCCGTCAACGCGGAGCTGGGCGTGGTGGGCCTGCCCGACGACGTGTTCATGCCCACCGAGCGTCCTCAGATGAGCACCGTGCTCGTGCCCTCCATCCACGTGCGCAAGGGACTGCCCTTCTCCATCGACCTGGGCGCCCGCGTGGGGTGGCTCGATCGCAGCAGCATGTTCGCCGCCACGGGGGAGATCCGCTGGGCCGTCAACGAGGGCTTCATCGCGTGGCTGCCGGACATCGCCCTACGCCTGCACGCCACGCAGCTGCTCAACACGCGCAACCTGCACCTGACGGCCACGGGCCTGGACGCGAGCGTGGGCAAGCAGTTCCCGCTCGGCGGCATGGTCACCATCACCCCTTACGGCGGCATCGACATGACGGGCGTGAGTTCGCGCTCGGACGTCGTCGCGTTCGGCCCGGTGACGGGAGATCTCTCCGACCCCGAGCAGAAAAACCCATCGTTCCAGAACCTCGCCGCCTACGAGCCGTTGAAGGCCTGGAGCAACTTCAACACCCGCTTCTACGCGGGTGGGCGCTTCATCGGCGGCGCGCTGCAGATCGGCGCCGAGGTGTCCCTGGCCACCGTGGGCACCGTGGACCTGCGCACCAGCAACACCGACATCAAAGCCGACGGCACGAAGGAGACCACCAAAGGCGTGCTGCCCGCGGTGCTCGCCTTCAACGCCACGCTCGGCCTGGACTTCTAGAGCAGGGCCTCGCGCAGGGCGCGGGGGGTGTTGGTGATGAGGTAGGACACCCCCATCTCCCGGAGTTCGCGCGCGCGCTGGGCATCATCCACCGTCCACACCGCCACGCGCAGCCCCCGGTGGAGCCAGCCTTCCACGCGCTCGGGCGTGCACTGCTCGTGGAAGGGGTGCACCGAGTGCGAGGAGACGAGCGGCGTCACGGCATGGGCCTGGATGCCCCACCGCTTGTCCGGATCGATGAGGAAGCCGCGGCGCAGCGAGGGCGCGGCGGCGGCCATGCGGAAGAGGCACAGCGGATTGAAGCTGGAGATGACCACCCGGTCCGCCAGCTGCCGATCCTCCACGAGCCGCGCCACCTTGTGGGCGAGGCCCCCGTCCTCGAAGTGGTCGCACTTGAGCTCGATGTTGACGAGGAAGTGCGCGGGCAGCGCGTCCAGCACGTCCTCCAGGAGGGGAATGCGCGCGGGGGCGAAGCCGAGCCGGCTGCCCACGTCCGCCCGCTGGAGCTTCCACCAGGGCGTGGTGCGCACCTCCCAGGGCAGGCCCGCGAGCCGGTCCAGGAAGTCGTCATGGCACACCACCACCTCGCCGGAGCCACACACCATGGCATCCAGCTCCACCCCGTCAGCCCCCTGGGCCACGGCCTCCTGGAAGGCGTCGAGGGTGTTCTCGGGGGCATCGGCGCTGGCACCTCGGTGGGCGAGCAGGAGCATGCGCCCAGTGTGCGACAGGCCGCCGCCGGGAGCGAGCGTCCCGTCGTGCCCCGTCCAGGGTCCGACACGCGGCTTGCCTCCCTCCGGGCATTGCCGCATTGTGCGCCGCATGTTGGGACTGCGGCCCGGAGAACTCCTGTTCATCGGCTTCATCCTGGTGGTGGTGTTCTCCGCCGCCCGGATGGGCCAGCTCGGCAATGCCGTGGGCCGGTTCGTCTACTCGTTCAAGAAGGCCTCCAAGGGCGGAGACCTGGTGGACGCCAAGACGCTGCCCCGGGCCCGGCGTGGCCAGGACGTGACGGACGCCGACTACACCGACCCCGGTTCCAAGAGGAGCTGAGCCCCCCTACCCCGCCAACAACCGGGAGGCCTGCTCGCGCAGCGACGGGTGCACGGACGAGTCCGCGGCCAGCTCGGCCAGGTCGTTCGCGTTGAGCAGGGGGACGATCTTCACCCCCACCTCGGGCGGCAGGTACGGATTGAAGACGAGCGCGCGGCGCACCGCGTGGCGCGAGGACCAGCGCGTCGCCTTCCAGATTTCCACCAGGGGCTCGGGCCGGGCCGGACGGCGCGCCGCCATGCGCACCACGAGCGCCTCGGTGAGCCGGGGGTTGAGCAGCGCGTTGCGCACCACCGAGGGGTCGCTCACCGTCGCCAGCCGCGTGAGCACGTCGGGATCCCGCGTGAGCCGGGCCTGCTGCTTGATGTGTCCCAGGGACTGGGTGAAGGCCTTGGCGTCCGCCCGGGCCGCCGCGCCCTCGTCGAACTCCTTGCGCGCGGGCGCCGTCTCGAAGAGGTCCGCCACGGACTCCAGGGACTGCACCTCCGCCATGCGGCGCATTGAGTCCGCGTAGGGAATGCTCGCGGCCTCCTGGCCGAGCGCCGCCACGAAGGCGGAGAGCACGCAGGTGGCGGGCTCCCACCCTCCGCGCGCGAGCTGGAGGATGTGGTGGAGCAGCTCGTTGGAATCGAGCGGATCCCACCGGGCGAGCTCGCGGGCGGCGGCCTTGCGGACGATCTCCGTGCTCCCGCTCAGGGCGTGGAGCCGGCGGATGACGGTCTTGGCCTCCTCACGGCTGGGCATCGCCGACGATTCCCTCCTGGGGCCCTCCCGCGGCGGTCGCCCCATCTCGCGGCGTGAGCGTGACCTCGAGCCGGAAGTTCGCCAGGTCCGGGGGGTACTCGTGGAAGAAGACGACGAAGGGCACGCGCGCCCCCGGCGCCACTTCCTTGGAGGCCGCGTCCAGGCGCGAGCGCAGCGCCTCGGCGTCCTCGGTGCTCCGCACGGCGTTGAACTCCTCGGGATTGGGCACGGAACCCGCGAGCCCCTCCGCGGACTTCACCCGCTGCGTCCCGTCATACAGCGAGACGGTCACCGCCACCCGCATGGGCGAGGTGCCACGGTTCTCCACCTCGCCCCGGACGAAGAAGAGGGGCTGGGCCCCCTGCGTCTCGTAGAGGCCGTTGGACATCTCCTTGGCCACCAGGGGCCGGGTGGGAGACACCACCTCGCGCAGCCGCTCGGGAGTCAGGTCGGACAGCTCCACCCGGCCCTCGTTCATCGAGGCCAGGCCCACGGCGACCAGCGAGACCACCAGGACGGCCACCACCACGAGCTGCACGGCCGCCGTGGCGAGCCGCTGCACCAACCTCGAACCCGTGCGCTCCCCTCCGTCCTTCTTCACCACGGGCGCGGCGATCACCGGCGGGGGAGCGGCGGGAGGCGCGGGCACCGCCGGCGGCAGGTCGGGGAGGATTTCCCGGCTCGGCGCGGCGGCGTCCCCCTCGCGGAAGTCGGGGAACGGAGAGGGCGCGGCGCCTCCCGGAGCGGCGGACGCGGGAGCCCCCCAGTCCGGAATGCCCGAGGGCGCAGCCTGCTGCGGCGCCCCCCAGTCCGGAATGCCCGAGGGCGCAGCCTGCTGCGGAGCCCCCCAGTCCGGAATGCCCGAGGGCATGGCCTGCGCGGGCTCAGGAGGAGGCAGCGACGCCGTGGGATCGAACGCGGCGAATGGATTGTCGTCGAACGCCGCCACCTCGGCCGGCACGGGGACCGGAAGAGGTGCCGCGCTCCGAGCGACAGGCGCGGGTGGAGCGGGCGGAGGTGGAGCGGGCGCCGGCCTGGGCGCGGGGGCCGGCTTGGGCACGGGGGCCGGAGCGGGCGGAGGCTCGAACGAGACGAACGGGTTGTTGCCCTCGAGCCCCTCCATCTCCTCATAGACGGGAGCCGGAGCCGGAGGCAGTGAGAACGGATCCTCCGAGGCGAACGCCGCCGGAGCACCCCCCACCGCGCGGGCGGGCGCGGGAGCATCATCCGGAGGCAGCGAGAAGGGATCCGCCGCGTCGAACGCCGCCGGAGCTGGCTCGAACGCGAGGGGCGCGCTGGCGCGCTGCGGGACGGGCGCCGGAGCCGGAGGCGCGCTTCGGACTGGAGCCGGGGCCGGAGCGGCGGGCTTGGGCACCGGAGCCGGCACGCGGACGGGAGCCACCGGCGCCACGCTCGCGGGTGCCGCGCTCCGAGGCGCCGTCGGCACGGGGGTCCGCGCCGGAGCGGGCGCGGCCGGCTTGGGCACGGGAACCGGCCGGGGGGCGGGCTTGGGCGCCTCCTCCACCGTGGCGAAGGGATTGCTCTCGTCGAAGGACAGGGAGAGCGCCGGCGTCAGGGGCCGGGCGGGCTCCTGGACCCCGCCCAGCGCGAGCGCCCCCACGGGCGCATGGGGCACGGGGCTCTTGGCGGATTGCTGAAGCGCTTCAGCGGGCGAGGCGGGCGCCTCCCCCATGAACTCCATCAGCGGATCCAGGTCGATCGTCGCCGGAGTCCGCGGAGATTCCAGGTGGGCGGGCACCCGGGGAACGATGCCCGGGGGACGCGGGGTGCGCGACGCGGCCACGCCTGGAGGCGCCGCGGCCGGGGCCACGGGCGGGACTCCAGGAGCGCCGAAGAGCGAGTCGAGCGCGGACGCCGCTCCCGGACTCGCGGGCTTCATCCCAGGCGGAGCCGTCTTGTTGAAGGACACCGGGGGCACGGACACGGGTGGCGCGGCCCGAGGGACCTCCACCGGCGTGCCCGCCCGGGCGACCGCGGGAGGCCGGACGGGCGGAGCCGCCTCGGCGGAAGGCGCACCCGGGTCGAGTGCGGCGGAGGGAGCGCCCTCGCGCACGACCCGAAAGGTATGCTGACATTTGGTGCAGCGGACCTTGACCCCCTTCTCGGTCACCTTCTCGTCGGGGATCTTGAACCGCGTCTGACACCGCTCACAGTTGACAATCATTCAGGGGGCTCGGCCGGTCCCGGAGTATAGGCGCAGGTCAACACCATCGCGAGCTTGCCTTCGCATGGCTTGCCCGCCCCCCCGCCCTCTTGCTACAGGCAGCCCTTCCACAGCCGCATGCGCGAGCGCCCCTAATGTGGCGGAGACAATGACATGAGCGAGCCAGAGCAGGCAGGCGTGCCCGGTCCAGCCAAGGACCCCAAGGTCATCAAGCGGTACACCAACCGCAAGCTCTACGACACCGTCGAGAGCCGGTACGTCACCCTTGACGAGATCGCCGCGATGATCAAGGACGGCGTCGAGGTCCAGATCGTCGACAACAAGACAAAGGAGGACCTCACCTCGGTCACGCTCGCGCAGATCATCTTCGAGGAGGAGAAGAAGCGGAACCGGATGCCCCTCACGGTGCTCCGGGAGATCATCCGGCATCCGGGTGACTCGCTGACGGACTTCATCCAGAAGGCCGTGACTCCGCGAGTCGTGTCCATCCGCGAGGAGGCCGAGTCCCGGCTGGACAAGCTGCTGCGGCGCGAGGACAAGCGCGAGGACGGCAGCGAGGCGCCCGCCGCTCCCGTCGAGGGCGAGGCCAGCGCCGAGGACGCCAACGCCGCGGGCGGAGGCGGTGCGGCGGAGCTGCTCAAGGCGAGCCAGCGTGCCCTCGAGGAGTGGCAGCGCCGGGTCGACGATCGCGTGAAGCAGGTGGTCGAGAACCTCGCGGGCAACCTGCCGGCGCTCGGCCGCGACATGCAGACGCTCACCCAGCGCCTCGAGGACCTCGAGAAGAAGCTGGACGCGCTGGACAAGAAGAACAGCGGCTCCGAGCAGGCCTGAGCCGCCGCGTCCCGCCCCCGCGCCCGGGAAAGGCACGGGGGCGGCGGACCCCGGTTAGAGGGCCTCGAGCCGGAACTGCTGGCAGTCGTTGTTGGTGGCCCACGTCCACTGCTGCAGCCGGGCGCCGTCACCCACCCCGCTCTTGGTGCAGTCCGCCACGTCGAGCACCTTGCCGCTGTGGCGCGCCTCCAGCTTGTAGTAGCCGTTGCCGGTGGACACGGCCTTGAACTGCTGGTTGCTGCCGTTCGCCCAGTCCCACTGATGCACGGTGCCGCCGTCGGCCGTGCTCACGCTCGCGACGTCCAGCACCTTGCCGTTGTAGCGGGAGACGAGCCGCGAGTAGCCGCTGTCCGTGGCCTCCATCGTCCACTGCTGGCTGGAGCCGGTGTGGCACGCCCACTGGTGGATGCCCGTGCCGTTGTTGGAATCCGGGCCGATGATGTCCACGCACTTGTTGGACCACTTGTTCACCAGCCGGTAGGTCGGGCTCGTGGTGCCGCCGCCCGTGGTGCCCGGCTTCCACTTGAACGACGCCACCGAGCGCGGCGGCAGCGAGTAGTCGAAGGACTGGCTGCCCCAGCGCACCTTGAAGTTGATCGTCGAGCCACCGTTCGAGTTGAGCGCCACCAGGGCGAGCGTCCCGTCCGGGTTCTTGAAGGCCACGGTCTCGATGTTGTTGTTGCCCAGGCTCGTGGAGCCCACGCGCACCGCGCCCGCGCGCACCACCTTCGCGAAGTGCCCCCAGGCGTAGTACTCCGCGTTCTTCGTGTAGGTGCCGTTGCCGTTGTTCACCGTGAGCATGCCGTTGCAGTTCGTGCAACCGCCCGTGTAGGGGCCGTGGTTCTGGTCCAGCGCGATGTTCCAGTACAGCGAGGTGCGCGCCCAGTTGCGCACCGGGCCGATGACGAGGTTGCGGATGTTCCACGTGAGGTTGTTCGCCTGGTCCGTGGACCACTCGCCGCCCGAGCACTCCGTGAAGTGGATCTCCTCGTTCGGGTAGGCGTTGTGGAAGTTGTTCTGCACGCTGAAGGAGCCCTCGGCGCTCTCGTAGCAGTGGTAGGCCACGCCCGCGACCGCCGCCTGGGCCTGGCCCCCGTTGTGCGCCATCACGTCATAGGGAAAGCGCGCCTCCGAGCCATTCTCCTGCCAGTTGTGATCCCACGCGATGATCTTCACGCCGCCCAGGCCCGCGTTGTTGAGCGCCGGCCGCAGGTTCTGCGCGGCGAAGTTGGACTGGTCCGCCGGCTCCATCTGCATGGTGGCGTAGGTGCTGTTGCCGTTGTGCGGCTCGTTCTGCATGCTCACCGAGTGGATGGGCAGCCCGGAGCCCTGGTAGCCCTGGATGAACTTCACGAAGTAGTTGGCGTACATCCCGTACAGGTCGTTGCGCAGGTAGCCGCCGCCCGTGAAGGAGTTGTTGAACTTCATCCACCCAGGCGCGCTCCATGGCACGCCGTGCAGCTTGACCTCGGAGTTGAGCTGCCGCGCCTGCTGCAGGATGGGGATGATGTACGCCTTGTCGTGGTTGATGGAGAAGTCGTTCAGGTCACAGCACGTGTCGTCGTAGCTGTAGTTGTTGCGCGCGAAGTCGCTCGCGCCCATCGGCACGCGCACGAAGTTGAAGCCCGCGCCGCTCCCCACGTTGAACAGGTCGTTCATGATCGTGTTGCGCTGGGGCGAGTTGTAGATGAGCCACGCGGACGAGTCCGTCATCGCGGCGCCAAAGCCGTCGATGGTCTGGTAGGTCGTCGTGTCCGTGACGTCGATCACCGTCGAGGTGCCGCTCTGGGCCCCGAAGGTCTTGTTCGCCTCGACGTTGAGGCGCTTGGACAGGGCGCTGCCCGAGGTCGTGGTGAGCCACACCTGCACGGACTCGTTGGCGGCCAGCGCGAGCGAGGGCGTGAAACCGCCCAGGCCCAGCAATGCCAGCGTCAGCGTACGGCCCATCTTCATGCCTTGGTGGTGGAAGGTCTTCATGCGTGAACGGCTCTCTCTTGGGGTGGAAAACAGGGGGAGGGAAACAATGAAACGACGCCCGGACCTCCTCGTGGGAGGAGGCCGGGCGCCGGGAACGCGAATCAGGAGAAGCGACTAGCCCGCGGGGCAGAACGTCACGTTGAGCTGACGGCCGCCGTTGCAGGTGTAGAAGCCGGCCTGGTTGGCCGCCATGGGGTAGTCGTCGTAGGCGAACGAGTACACCGCGCCGCACTGGTCATGCACCCACTTGGCGTACAGGTTGAAGGGCTTGCCGGTGTTGTAGTACTGCGCCACGTTCGTGCTGTCGGGCGCGTCCACCATGCCGCGCGTGATGGCCGAGCACCACTTGGCGCTCTGGTCGAAGAAGGGCGCGGAGCAGGCGTAGACCTGGGGCGTCTTGGCCGAGCCCGGGTTGCACTGGCCGGGGTACTTGCTCGCGCAGCGCGCGATCTCACCGTCCAGCCGGCTGCACACGGAAGCGCGGCGCGAGTCACCCGCGTACTCGCCATCCAGACAGAAGGAGCGCGGCGCGAGGCAGATGGTGGCGCCGCCCATGGAGTAGCGCAGACCATCCGGACAGCCATTGGCCACGGCCGTCGCCAGGGCGCTCTGCGACTTGTTGCAGCGCACGTCCACACAGCCGCCGCCCGTGCCGCTCGCGTTGATCTGCATGGGCAGACCCACGTGATCCACGTACGTGAGGTTGTAGTAGATGTTCTGCGCGCCGTTGCCCGGGTCGAGGCCCAGCGTGAACTCGGCCTTCTCCAGCTCACGCGGCGAGGCGGGCGTGGGCTTGGTCTTGTACGCGCTCACGCGCGCGCTCGGGTAGTTGCTCGGCGCATAGTAGGTGTAGCTGGCGCCGGTGCCCAGGTTGCGGAAGGGCTTGACCCCGCCGGATACGGGCTCCAGGGGAACGTCCCCCACGCCCGAGAGGATGACCTCGAGCGGGAAGGGACACTTGTTCGTCACCACCACGGGCACCTTGCCCGTCTGAGGGGGCGGGTTGGTGGTGCCCCCACCGCCCGTGTTGTGCAGCTCGAAATAGTCGAACTTGAAGAGCCAGTCGCCACCCGTCGCGACGGCCTTGAAGCGCACGTCCTGCCGGCCGCTCGTCTTGGTGATGGAGACGGTCTTCGTGGTGAAGACGTTCCAGTCCGAGCCGGTGGCGGCATCGATGGACACCGTGCCGATCTTCGTGGAGCCGGCGTAGATGTCCGCCTTGCCGCCCGCGTACGGGGCGCCCACGCGCACCTGGATCTGATCCGCGCCACCGCCGAAGTCCACCTGCGAGTAGCCAATGGTCTCGTTGACCTGGAAGCCCGCCACCGACTGCCCGTCACCCCCGCCCTCGTTGAACACGGCGTTGGCCGTGGTGAGCGCGGAGCTCCAGCTCTCCGCCTGGATGCGGCTGCCCACGATGACCGACTGCGACTTGCGCACCAGGTCCTCGTGGCTGTTGGTCTCCGGGACCACCGGCTCGGCGGTGCCACAGCCGAGGGCCGAGGCGAGCATCAGCGCCGTGCCGCTCGCCAGCAGCGAGTTCTTGTGACGCGTCCGGGAGGCCCGGGCGTTCGAGGAAAGAGAGGGGGACATGTCTGCTCCTAGGGCTGGGCGGAGACGAGAAACATCCCTCCTCAGGCGTCCTGTTTTCAGGACTTTTCCCTGAAAGTTGGCGTTCCTTGTTTATCCGTTAAGCACGGATAATACAGAAAACACGTTTTTCTCCAATGCTGAATCGTGTCTGGAAACGGTTTTTCAGAAAGTAAGTGTTCACTGCCCAACAGGCGCGCGGAAAAAGATTGCCGCGTGGCGTCAGGGCTCGGACCAGACCGCGAGCTCGTTGCCACTTGGATCCATGAAGTGGAAGCGCCGCCCACCAGGGAAGGAGAAGATGTCCTTCACGATGCGGCCGCCCGCCTCGCGCACGCGCGCGAGCGTCGCTTCCAGTTCCTTGGAGTAGAGCACGATCAGCGGGCCCCCCGGGGTGACGGGGAACTGCGTGGTGAAGCCGCCGGCGAGCCGTCCATCGTGGAAGCTCGTGTAGGAAGGCCCGTAGTCCTCGAACCGCCAGCCGAAGACGGCTTCGTAGAAGCGCTTCACCTGGGGCAGGTCGGTGGCGGCCAGTTCGATGTAGTCGATGCGGTGGTGGTGCTCGGACTGAGTCGGGGAGGTGGTCATCCCCCGAATCTACGCCACGCGGGGCGTCTTGCCCTTCCGGGCGCGCTTGGGAGTAGGCACCCCATCGAAGATCTCCGCCGCGATGGCGCCGAGCATCTTCGCCCCACTGCTGCTCGGAGCGTATTCCCAGATGGTCTTCCCGTGGCTCTGGGCCTCGTCCACCTTGACGTTGTAGCCGAGCGGCGTGGCGGCCAGGGTGTCCGGGAAGTAGGCCGCGAGGCGCTCGTGGATGGCGGTGGCGAGCGCGGTGCGCCGCGAGAGCGTGGGCACCACCTTGGTGATGCGCAGCCCGGGGCAGCCCTCGAGCTCGGCCACCTGGCGCACGGTGTCGGCCACCTCCGCGCAGCCATCGAGCGCGAAGTAGGTGAGGGCCACGGGCACCACCACCTCGGTGGAGGCCACCAGGATGTTGCGCGTGGTGAGGCCCAGGGACGGAGGCGCGTCGAAGACGAGCACGTCGAAGCCCAGGGCCTCCGCGGACGCCAGGCGCTCGGCGAGCCGGTGCGCCCGGCGGGCCTCGCCCGCCACCAACAGGGGGAACTCCGCCATCTCCTTATAGGCGGGCAGGACGGACAGGCCCTCGAGGGACGAGGGTTGGATGACGTCCTCCAGGCGCACGGCCGCATCGGTGAGCAGGTGGAAGACGTTGCGCGGCAGCGTGCGCACGTCCAGCCCGAGCGACTTGCCCGCGTGCCCCTGCGTGTCCAGGTCCACCAGCAGGACCTTCAACCCCCGCTCTCGCGCGAGCCACGCCGCGGTGTTGACCGCCAGCGTCGTCTTGCCGGTTCCCCCCTTCTCGTTGATGAAGGCGATGCGCCGCATGTGGGCTCCCTCCCCTACTTCTTCTTGGCGGCCACCAGCGTGTCCACCTTCGCCTCCACCGAGGCCAAGAGCCGCTCCAGATCGTCCACCTTGGAGCGCAGCTGCTCCACGTCCGTGGTGGACGGCAGGTTCATGGCCGACAGGGCCGTGCGCAGCGCGCTGTCCAGCGTGCCCTTGGCGGCGAGCGTGCGCGTCACCACCGTCTGCACCGTGGCGACGAACTTCTCGTTCGCCATGAGCTGCTGGGCGAGCTTGCCCACGCGCTCCTCGCCGGATTCGACGATCTTCTTCACCATGGGGTTGTTCTTGAGCATCGGGGTCTCCGTGAATCCGCGAATTGTCGGGGGGGACGCGGCAGGCCCCGCTGCGAAACGCGCGGACTCTGGAAGCACGCGACGCGGCGTGTCAAGCACGAGGAACCACATGACGGAGCGCGTTGACACGTGGGGGGGGCATCCCTAGGGTTCGCCGCTCTCGATGGCCGCACTGCTCGACAAGAGGTTGTGGATCGTCTCCGGCAAGGGCGGTGTGGGCAAGAGCACCATCGCCGCGGCGCTGGCGTTGCGCTCGGCGCGCGCGGGCCGGCGCACGCTGGTGTGCGAGGTGAATGCCCAGGAGCGCATCAGCCGCATGCTCGGACACGAGCCGGTGGGCCCCCAGATCACCCCCCTGGAGGAGAACCTGTGGGCCGTGGACGTGCGCCCCCAGGAGGCCATGCGCGAGTACGCGCTGATGGTGCTGCGCTTCGAGACCCTCTACAAGACGGTCTTCGAGAACAAGGTGGTGCGCTACTTCCTGCGCTTCATCCCCTCGCTGCAGGAACTGGTGCTGCTCGGGAAGATCCTCTTCCACGCCCAGGAGAAGCGGCCGGACGGCAAGCCGCTGTGGGACACCATCGTCATGGACGCGCCCGCCACGGGCCACGCCATCACCTTCCTGCGCGTGCCCCAGGTGCTGCTGCAGACGGTGCCCCCGGGGCCCATGTCCCGCGAGGCCCTGAAGATGAAGGATCTGCTGGAGGATCCCGCGGTGACGGCGGCGGTGCTGGTGTCCCTGCCCGAGGAGCTTCCGGTGAACGAGACGCTGGAGCTGCACACGGCCCTGCGCGACCAGGTGCGGGTGCGCACCCACGCGGCGGTGCTCAACGCGACCTTCCCCGAGCGCTTCAGCGAGGACGACCTGGAAGCCCTGGTGGATCAACCCGAGCTGCTGCAAGTGGCCAGGGCCCACCATGCCCGGGCGGCGCAGACGGTGCTCGCGCAGGTGAAGCTGGAGCGCAACCTGAACGTGCCCGTGCACCGCGTGCCGCGCATCTTCACGCCCAACTTCGACCGCTCCGCCATCGAGCAGGTCATGCGCCACCTGGAGTCCCTGGTGACGGGCAAGGAGGGCCCATGAACGCGCTGTCCCAAGCCCTGGCCCACAAGCGCGTGCTCGTGTCCGTCGGCTCCGGCGGCGTGGGCAAGACGACCATCTCCGCCACCCTCGCCCTGCGCGCCGCGGTGGATGGGCGCAGCAGCCTCGTGTGCACCATCGATCCCGCCAAGCGCCTGGCCAACGCGCTGGGACTCAACGCCCTGGGCAACGTGGAGGCCGAGGTGCCCGCGAGCGCCGTGGAGCCGCTGGGCATCACCCCGCGCGCCCGCCTGCACGCGATGATGCTGGACATGAAGGCGACGTGGGACGAGCTCATCCTCCGCCACGCCCCCGCGGACAAGCGCGAGAAGATCCTCTCCAACCGCTTCTACCAGTCCCTCTCCAGCGCGCTCGCCGGCAGCCAGGAGTACGTGGCCCTGGAAAAGCTCTGGGAGCTGCGCAACCAGCGCGACTACGAGCTCATCGTCCTGGACACCCCGCCCACCGCGCACGCGCTCGACTTCCTCGAGGCGCCCAACCGGGTGCTGGACTTCCTGGACAACGAGGCGGCCCGGTGGCTGCTCACCCCGGCGCTCGCGGCGGGCAAGGTGGGCCTGTCCCTGTTCAACCTGGGCGGCAGCTACATGGCCAAGACGATCTCCAAGTTCACCGGCACGGAGACGCTGCAGGAGCTGGCCAACTTCATGCTCTCCATCGCGCCCATGAACGAGAGCTTCCGCGAGCGGGCGCGCGGCGTGCGCGAGCTGCTCAAGGCCGAACAGACCGGCTTCGTGCTGGTGACGAGCCCCGGGCGCGAGCGGTTGGACGAGGTGATGCACTTCCACCGGCTGCTCCAGCAGAACCGCATGGAGGTGGTGGCCGTGGTGGTCAACCGCGTCCATCCCCTGCCGGGTCCCGCTCTCTGGGAGGAAGCCCGGGGCCTGTTGCCCACCCGGCGCACCAAGGTGGAGGAGACGCTGAACGAGATGACGCTCCTGGCCGAGCAGGACGCGCGGGGCATCGCCGAGCTCCAGGCCGCGTGTGGGAGCACGCCCCTCATCCAGGTCCCCCGTTTTGAATTGGACGTGCACGAGATTGGCGCCCTGTGGCGCACCGGCCGCTTCCTCATGGGCGAGGAGCTCATCCCCACGCCCCCTCCCCTGCTTACGTCGGGCGGCCCGGAGTAGGCCCCCCCGGGCGGGCGGTCCAGAACAGACGAGATTAGACTCTTCCCGCCCCTGGGAACCCGGTGTCTCGCGACGCTGTCCTGGGGGCGAGGAGTGCACACGGCCCGGACAAGGGCCCCTGACGCGAACGCGGAGGACACGGATGTCGGCCACCTGGCGCAAATGGGTATGGGTGGGAATCGTCGGCCTGGTGGGATGCCGGACGACAGGCTCGGCGGGACGAGACACCCCGCCCGAGCCGACACGGCAGGAAGTACGCTTCGACGGGGAGATGGTGACGGGAGACCCGGAGCTGGCGTCGCTCAACGACGAGGAGCTGTTCGCGGCCGGCACCTCCGCCTTCGCCGCCAAGGAGTACGCCCAGGCGGTGCGTCACTTCGAGCGGCTCGTGGACTTCCACCCCCAGAGCCCCCACCGGACTGGAGCGCTCTATCAGGCGGGACTCGCCCACGAACGGCTGGAGCAGTGGGAGGACGCGGCCGCGCGCTTCTCCCAGCTGGCGGACGCCCAGAAGGGCACCGGCGACGCGCTGGAGGCCGCCTTCCGTCTGGCCGAGACCCAGTACCACCTGGAGCGCTACACGGACGCCGCCCGGCTGCTGGCCACGCTCGCCGATCGCGAGGATCTCCCCGTCGGCCGGCGCCTGGAGGCCCAGGTGCAGCGGGGCGTGTGCGAGCTGGAGTCCGGACAGCCCGAGCGCGCGGAGACCACCTTGCGCCAGGCCCTCGCCGTCTACGACGCGCTGCCGGACAAGGACGAGGTTGAGAACTATTACCCCGCCCAGGCCCACTTCTTCGTCGGCGAGCTCTACCGGCTGCGCTACGCGGAGGTGAAGCTCGACCCCGCCAAGGGCGCTGACACGCTCGCCAACGACCTGAACTACAAGGCCGAGCTGCTGCTGTCCGCGCAAGGCAACTACCTGCGCGCCATCCGCGTGGGCAATGGCCACTGGGCCACGGCCGCCGGCACGCAGATTGGCGCCCTCTACGAGGACCTGTACGACCAGCTCGTGAATTCGCCCGCCCCCAAGGAACTGGACGCGGAGCAGGCGGAGATCTACCGCGAGGAGCTGCGCAAGAAGGTCCACGTGCTGCTCACCAAGTCCATCGACGTCTACGAGCGCACCCTGGAGGCGGCCGAGCGCATCGGCTCGCACAACACGTTCATCGACAAGACGCGCCAGAGCCTGGAGAAGATGAAGGCCCTGCTGCTCCAGGACGAGGCCCCCGCGCCCCCCCAGGCCCGGCCCCACTCCTGACCCCTGGGAGACAGGGGCTCCGAGGCGCTACGCTCCCACGCGCCATGGAGCCCCTCTTCACGCCCGAGCAGCTCGCCGAGATCAAGGCGTACCACCTGCCGCACTACATCCGCGGCGCGGTGAGCCCCCTGATCTCCCTGGGCACCTTCGCGCTCATCATCGGCGTGCTGCTCCAGCCCTTCTACCGGGGAGCCCAGGGCTGCGCGGCCTGGCTTTCCCACCGCTTCGCGCGCCTGCGCACCGCGCCCGTCCTGCGCGTCGTGGTGAGCGCCCTGGACAAGATGTGGGGCGAGCCGGGTTGGGGCACCGCCATCCTCTTCGCGCTGTTCGTGGACCTCTTCATCGAGCTGCTCTACTCCCCGGCGAACATCTACTTCGGTTACGTGCTGGAGCACCGCTACGGCATGTCCAACTACACCCCGCTGCGCTACGCGCTGGACACCTTCAAGGGGCTCGCGCTGGAGGCCACCGCCTCGTCCATGCTGGTGCTGGGGCTCTACGGGCTGGCCCGGCGCGTGAAGCGCTGGTGGCTGGTGCTGGGCGTGCCCTCGGCGCTGCTGCTGCTGGGCGCCTCGGTGCTCGACCCGTACCGCAGTCAGATCTACTTCCAGCAGGCGCCCCTGGAACAAGGGCCCCTGCGCGAGCGCATCACCTCGCTGATGGCCCGGGCAGAGGTGCCCTTCCAGGACATCCGGGTGGAGAAGACGTCCGTGGAGAGCAAACGCCTGCAGGCGTACTTCGCGGGCATGGGCCCCACACGCACCATCGTGCTCAACGACATCATGCTGCGGGAGTTGACCCCCGAGGAGATCGTCGCCGCCGTCGCGCACGAGTCCGGCCATGTCCACGAGTCGAAATGGCCCGGGCGCATCGCCTCCTCGTTCGCGCTGGTGGCCTTCCTCTTCGCCATTGATCGGCTGCTGCGGCTGGCCGCCGCGCGGGGCTGGTTCGGCACCACGCGCTTCGCGGACATCCGCACCCTGCCCCTGCTGTGGCTGCTCGCCTTCCTCGTCTTCACCCTGAGCGCCCCCGTGTCCGCCGTCTTCTCTCGCGAGCGCGAGCGCGAAGCCGACCGCTACGCCCTCCACCTCACCCAGGACCCCGCCGCCTTCCGCCGCATGCTGGTGAAGGCCGCCCGCGTGAACAAGATGGACCCCGAACCGCCCCGGTGGATCGTCCTCAAGGGGTACAGCCACCCGCCCATCGGCGAGCGGCTGGCCGCCGTTCCCCCCACCCCCTGAGGACGACGTCCCTCACGCCTGGGCCGGCGCTTCCTTCATCTTCTCCACGGCCGCCAACGCGATGGCCCGCACCAGCGCCTTGGCCCGCCGCCCCGCGGACGTCTGCCCGTCCGGATCCGCCTCCACCGCGTTGGCGATGTCCGTGAATCCCTGCCGGTTGCCCTGTTGCAGGTACAGCTCGCCGCGATTGACGAGCGCCACGGGATTGGCCGGATCCCGCTCCAGCGCCGCGCTGTACTCGGTCACGGCCTCCGGCAGGCGCCCCAGCTTCTGGTACACCGTGCCCAGCGCCGCCCGGCTCGCCGAGTCCCGTGGATTGCCCTCCACCAACCCCTCGAAGAGGATGCGCGCCTCCTCGTAGCGCCCCGCGCCCGCCAGGTCACACCCCACCTGGGCGATCGCCTTCGCCTCCTCGAAGGTCATCCCCTCCACCTCCGCCCACGTCGCCTCTCCGCGCGCGAACGCCTTGAGCTTGCCCACCGTCGCCGTGTCCATCGCCGCTCCTTCGTATTTGATGACGCGTCCCATCGTCCGGCTCACGCGCCGCGCATGTTGGAGAGGGCCGTCTTGGCCATCTCGTTGAACTTCATCGACATCGTGCTCATCATCTCGAACATCGTCTTGCGCTTCTCCACGAGCTGCTGCAGCCGCATGGAGAGCCGATCGATGTCGCGCTGGGACTCGGTGAGCGACTTCTCGTTGCCCTTCTCGTTCGAGATGCCCGCCTTCTTGTCCTGAGCCGCCGCGAGGCTGTCCATCGTCTGGAGGATCTCGTCGTCCATCTTCTCCGTGAGGTTCATGAGGATGGCGTTGATCTTCTCCTCCAGGCTCATGCGCGGGTCGTTGATGATGCCCTTGACGCTCGAGCCCGCCGCCGCGCCAGACGTGGGCACACCCTCCGACGCAGGCGGCGTGGACCGCGCTCCCCCCGTCCGTCCAGGCTGCCCATACTGGGCGAAGTCCGCCTTCACCTTGAGGATCTCCCCGCGCACGTCGCCCAGGCTGATGCGGTCGTCGTTCTTCAAGCCCTGGATCACCCGGCCCAGGGGCCCTCCCAGGCTCGCCGACGAGTCGAGCCGCTCGAAGTAGCCCGGGTTGTCCACGAGGAAGCGCGCCGACTGGCGCAGCTCCGGCGACACGCGCGCGTCCCCCGAGATGCGCTGGAGGTCCGTGCGCGACAGCGATCCGTCCAACCGCCCATCCGTCGCGTCCAGATACTGGAAGTTCTGCTCCAGCGTTCGCAGCGAGTGGAGGTAGTCGTTCATCTTGGGATCCAGGTGGCCGTGGCCGGACGTGGCGCACGAGGCGTCATGCGGCCGCGGCGCCGGCTTCGCGTAGCCCTCGCACGCCCGCGAGGTGTCCTTCGGAGCGCAGTACTCGGTGGCCGCCGGTGGGTTCCGGGTCAGCTCCTGGGCGAGCCCCATCGCGCCATTGGCCGCCAGCATCACGTTGCCCGTCATCGCCCCGACCACCGTCTTGGCGGCCTGGGTGATGACCGGGGGCAGCCCCAGGGCATTGCCCGCCATGTCGAGGAGCGCGCCCCCCGACAACAGGTTCGTCACACCGCCCAGGGCACTGCCCAATCCCTTCAGCAAGTCACTCATGGCTCCTCCCGCGCGGAGGGAGGGCGCCGTGCCCCCCATCGCCGCGCCGTGTTCCGCGCCCGACGGCTTGCAGCGGCGATGCCGCGCCCGGCCTGGCTCCGACGCCAACGAATTCAATGGGTTGGCCCGTCATCCCCGCCCCACTGAGTCCTCGGTCACGGACGGAGCGGTCCTTGGAAGAGGATTGAGGCTAGATTGCGGCGCGCATGCGCACCCTGGGCCTCGACGTGGGCACCAAGACGATTGGCGTCGCCGTTTCGGACGCGTTGGGACTCACCGCCCAGACGGTCACCACCGTGCGGCGCACGAGCCTCAAGGTGGACCTGGCCGCCCTCCAGAAGCTGGTCGAGGAGTACGAGGCCCGCGGCTTCGTGGTCGGGCTTCCGCTCAACATGGACGGCAGCGAGGGCCCTCGCGCCGAGGCCACGCGCCGCTTCGTGGACGTGCTCACCCAGACGTTCGGCCTGCCCGTGGAGTTGTGGGACGAGCGCCTGTCCACCGTGGCCGCCCAGCGCACCCTGCTGGAAGCGGACCTGTCCCGCGCCAAGCGCCGCGAGGTCATCGACCAGATGGCCGCCCAGTTCATCCTCCAGGGTTGGCTCGATGCCCGGCATGCCGCCCAGGCACGGGCCATTCACGCCGAGGACGAACCGGACGATGACGACGCCGGGACGTGAGTGAGGACGCGCTCGACGGCCCGCTAGAAGCCTCCGCGACCCATCGAGGAGAGGACCCGTACCCGAGGCCACCCACTTCCGGGCCTTGTCGTGTCCATTTTTCAAGGACACGGGGACGGTTCTTCTTCCTGGGTGAGGTGGATCATGGCCGAGGCAACACACGAAACGAGATGGGCGGGCTTTCTAGCGAGGGGTCCCGTGAGGGTCAGTTGGGGCGCGATCTTCGCGGGGACCGTGACGGCGGTGGGGTTGTGGGCGCTCCTCTACACGCTTGGCCTCGCGATGGGGCTCTCCTCCATCAACCCCCATGACGCCACGAGCGCGAAGACCTCTGGCATCTTCGCGGGCATCTGGAGCCTCGTCGCTCCGCTCATCGCCCTCTTCGTGGGGGGCATCGTGGCGGGGCGGGGCGCGGGCGCCCAGACGAAGGCGAGCGGAGGCATCCACGGACTCGTCATGTGGGGTGTCACCACGATCGCGGGCATCTGGTTGCTGACCGGCGTGCTGACCTCCCTGGTCGGAGGCGTGTTCTCGGTGGGCAGGACGGCCGTGCAGGCAACGGGGGCGACCGTGGCCGCTGGTGCCTCCCAGGCGGGCAATCTGGGACAGGTGGCGCGCAACTTCGGGCTCGACGCCGATGACGCCCTGCGCCCCATCAACGAGCGCCTGGTCGAAGAGGGGAAGCCCCCCGTGACGGCCGAGCAGCTCGAGGGCGCCATCCGCGACGCGGTCACCACGGCCGTGCAACAGGGCCGCATCGACAGGCAGTCGTTGATCCAATCGCTCGCCGACAAGACGGCCCTGACCCGCGCGGACGCCGAGGAGGTCGCCGGACGGGTCGAGGCCCAGTTCAACGCCTTCCAGGGCAAGGTGACGCAGGCGGCCCAATCGGTCCAGACGGGCGCCCTCAAGGCCGCGGACACCACGGGCATCGTGTTCTGGGGCGTCTTCGGCGCCCTCTTCCTCGGCCTCATCTCGGCCGTGCTGGGCGGAGCCGTGGGAGTGAGCCGGCGCCAGCAGGCCTACGCGGAGCCCCCCCTTATCTCGCCTTCCGAGGGCGGCCTGCCTCCCGGTCCTCGCCGCGAGGTGTATCCGTAAGCCCTTCAAGACGAGGCGCCGCTGGCTCCTGGCGGCGCCTCGTGGGTCTTCCGGGGCAACCGCAGGGTGAAGCAGGTGCCCGCATCGGAGGTGGAGTGCACGCCGATGGTCCCCCCGTGCGCCTGGGCGATCTGCTCGACGATGAAGAGACCCAGGCCCAGACCCGAGGTCGAATGCGCATCGCCCGAGACGGCCCGGCGGAAGGGCTCGAAGATGTTCGGCAGCAGGTCCAGGGGAATGGGCGGTCCCCCGTTATGGACCTCCACGCGCACGGCCTCGCCCTCGTCGTGGAGGGAGAAGTCCACGGACGAACCCAGGGGGCTGTAGTCGAGCGCGTTCTTGCCCAGGTTGCCCAGCAACTGCGCGAGCCGGTCCGGATCCCACTCCCCCTGGAACTGGCCCTCGGCCGTCAGCCGCAACTCCCGCCCCGGATGGCTGCTCTCCAGTTCCTCCAGCACCTGATTGCACAGCAGGCGCAGATTGGAGGGCCGTGGCTGGATGGGGATGCCGCCTCCGAGCCGGCCCCGCGTGAAGTCCAGCAGCTCGCCAATCATCCGCACCATGCGCTCGGCGCTGGTGACGATGCGGCGCGCCAGCTTCGTGTGGGTCGCGGGCAGGCCCTCCGTCCTCAACAACCCATTGGCGGACAACAGGATGGCGTTGAGTGGATTGCGCAGATCATGCGAGACGACGCCCAGGAAGCGCTCGCGGAACTCGGCTGTCTGGCGCAACCGCTCCTCCTGCAGCGTGCGCTCGGTGACATCCACCACGACGCACCCCACTCCGAGCATCCGTCCATCCCTCGCGCGCACCGGGAAGTAGTCCCCCACCCAGTGGCGCAGGGCCCCCGGCTCCCGGGCGATGCAGCCGGAGAACTCGTCGCCCCGGTACACCTCGCCCGTCTCCAAGACGTGCCGCAACAGGGGAACGAGCCACTCCGCCCGCTCGCCGAACACCTCCTCCACCGTCCTGCCTCGGTGCGCGTCCACCGACAGCCCGTTGATCTCGGCGAGTGCTTCATTGGTGCGCACGAAACGCAGCGAGGGATCCAGGAAGGCCAATCCCACCGGAGCCGTGGCCAGCAGCGAGTCCAGCAGCGCCAGGGTCTCGGTCTGCTCGCGCTCCCGGTCGAGCCGTTCCGTCTCATCGCGCGCGTTGAGCACGGCGCCCGCCAGCGAACCATCCGGCCGCCACAGGGGCGCCGCCGTACCGATCAGGGTGCGCACCGAGCCATCCAGACGCCGCACCTTCCACCGGTCCTCCGTCACCACCTCGTTCTGCAGGGCCCGGTAGAGGCACACCTCCTCGAACTTCATGGGACGCTCGTCCAGGGTGAGCAGGCCGTAAGTACCGCTCCACTCCGAGGGAGGGACCTCCTTGAACCCGAAGCCGTGCAGTTGCTCGGCGGCGGTGTTGAAGACGCGCATCACCCCCTGCGCGTCCGCCATGATGATGGCGTCACTGCTCTGCTCGATGATGAGCTGCAGCTGCTGCTTGCGCTCCTCGGCCTCGGCCCGCGCCGCGTGCTCGCGCGCCGAGAGCCAGGCCTGGATGATGAGGATGGTGGCCCGGCTCACCATGGCCCGGAAGAGCAGCTTGTCCTCGTTGGAGAACTCGACGGCGGTGCGGCTGCCCATGTGCGCCACGCCGATGACCTCTCCGCCGTACATCAACGGCACCCCATAGAGGGCATGCGTTCCCCGCGCTCGAAGCGCCTCGTCGCGCACCCGGGGGTCCGTCGCCGCCGAGCGCAGCTCGAAGGGCCGCTGCTCCGCCGCGATGACGCCGCAGAAGCCCTCGCCCACCCGCTCACTGAAATCATGGGCCCCGCCGTGCTCCAGCCCCACCGAGGCACGCACCTTCAGGAGTTCCCCCTCGCGCAGCATCAGCGTGACGGAGTCCACCGCCTCGGTCGTCTCCAACATCACGCGCAAGAGCCGGGGCAGGAAGGCATCCAGCTCCTCCGCGCCGAGCGCCGCCTCGGAAATGCGATCGAGCGCCACCAGGGTGCGCTCGCGGGCGCGGGTGTAGCGCGACACGGCCGCGGACACCGCCTCGTCGAAGGTGCGGTTGAAGGACACCACCTCCCGCATCGCCACCGCCATGGACGAGTCGCCATGGGCCTCCACGTATTCGCCATAGCGCTGGAGGATGCAGGCCCGCAGCAGCGCGTATTCCTCGGCCACCGCATCCAGGTCGTAGCCCGAGTCCAGCCGCTCCAGGGCATGCACTTCGGGCATCCGCTCGAGGGAGCCATGCCCGCCTGTGTGGACTTTGTCCACCACGTTGGCGATGCGCTCCAGGAGATCCGGGAGATGGTCCATCAACCGGGGCCGGGAGAGCCCCTGGGTGCAAGGCAACCGGCGCACCGACGCTTCCCAGTCCTCCAGGATGCGCGTGCGATGCGCCCGGATGAACGTGCCCAGGCGGAAGTGCTCGGCTTGAACCCCAACGGTGTCGTGATTGACCATGGTCGGAAGGGGGAACGTTGGCCAGGTCCGGCATTCAACGGCCTGTCCAAAGAGCCTCGCCCCCCCGCCTGGAGCCCCCTCGGCAAGCCATCTGCTTGCCTACCCTAAGGCTAACGGCGGCGGTAGACGTGCAGCGGAGCGGAGAAGCCGTCGAGTTCTCCATACTCCACGCCATCGAGCACCAGCGTGCGGCCCCGCAGGGTGACGCCCTTGTCCTTCACCAACGAACCTTCATCGAAGCGCACCAGGTATTCCGGCTGGGCCTCGCGCAGATGCTTGCGGAAGGTTTCCCAGCGCACCCGGGCGAGCCGCTCGTCCGGCAGCCCGGAAAAGAAGGCCAGTTGGAGATCCAGGTAGCGCGGATCGTCATCCAGCACGGCCGCGCCGCCCTTCGCGGCGGCCTCCTCCTTGAGGAAGCGGGCGACCTGCATCACCGGCACCGGGTTGGTGGAGGTGGGGCTCACCGGGCGCATCGTGTCCCGGGGGCCGCCATCCGCGCGGAAGGTGAAGAGGCCCATGCCCAGCGGCACGGCCACCGCCAATACGCCGCACACCGCGGCCAGGGCCTTGCGCACCCCGGGACCCCGCGCGCCCACACACGCCTCGAAGCCCGGCCCCACGAAGGGCAGCAGCAGCGCCAGTTCCGTCACGGTGAAACGCCCGAGCGGCTGGAAATCCATCAGCACCGCCGCCCGGAAGGTGAAGTACGCGGTGGGCACCAGCGCCGCGAGCGTCAGCCAGCGCACATCGGGCCGGCTCCGCCACGTGCGCCACATGCCCACCATGCCCAGCAGCGCCACGCCCGGAGACAGGGTGATGAAGGCCATGCCGGGCCAGAAGCCCAGGCTCTCCAAGCGGTAGCGCAGGGGGCCCATCCACGCGACGCCGTCCTTCACCCACTGCTCATGGAACTGCTCCACGATCTTCACGGGGTAGAACGGGTCTCCGTGCGCCATCTCGTTGCCCTGCATCCACAACAGGGGAAACGGCAGACACACGATGCCGAAGCCCACCGCGCGCGTGAAGCCGGCGATCCGATCCGGGCCCCAGAAGAGCAGCAACAGGCAGAGCAGCGGCATGAAGAGCCAGGCGTCGTAGCGCGTGGCGCACGCCAGGTTGAGCACCAGCGCCGCCTTGAACAACGGCCCCATGCGGTTCTCGTCCAACCCCTCCGCCAGCAACGCGAACGTCCACAGCATGAGGAAGAGCGACAGCGCCTCGCTCGCGGCCGTGGTGGACATCTGCAGGTGCATGCCCCAGACGCTGAAGGCCAGTCCCGCCGCCACGCCCGCGCGCCAGCCGAACAGCCGCCGGGTGAGCGCGAAGAGCGGCACCACGGACAGCACGCCGAACAGCAGGCTCACCAGCCGCCCCGCGAGCGCCTTGTCGGGCACCCCCTTGAGCGCGGCGCCCACCAGGTACAGGTGCAGGGGACCGAACTGGAAGGCCCCATCCTTATAAGAGGTGATGAGGTGGGGCTCCCTCGCCCAGCGCTCCGCGAGCTCCGTGCGCGCCACCGCGTCGCCGTAGAAGTTCTCGTTGATGGGCATCAACAACAGCCGGGGCAGCAGCGCCGCGGCGAGGAGCAGGCCCAGCAGCCACCGGGTGCTGGGTTCCGGCGCCAGCTCGCGCACGGTGGAGAGGGCGGAAGGAGCGCCCGGAGCGGGCGAGGACGTGACGGAAACAGGCGAGGCGGACGACATGCGGCCGCGGAGAATACGCAGGCGCGGCCCAAAACCAAGAGAGCGTCCCCCCGGACGAACCTTTTGGCGCTCCCCGTACCGGTCGACAGCCTGTCAAGCACACATCTCCAGGGCGAGTCCGTACCGGATGACTCCACTCTGTTCCCTGGTACGCACAGAGGGGTGCCGCGACGTCTTTTCGCGAGGTGATGTGTTACGCCCATCCCCCACGAGCGCATGGACGCCATCCCCCAACACCCGCCCGGAGAATCCCCCCCCGAGGGTCCCATCCCCAGGCGCTCCTCGCTTCCGCTGCTCGCGGGACATCTCCTGGCGCTGGTGGCCGTGGGGCTCATCACCGCGCTCTTCCTGCAATCGACCCATCGGCTGACCAGCACGTCGCGGGGCGCGGCCCACTCGCTCGACTTCATCAACGAAGCGGACCACCTGCTGTACCTGGTGAAGGACGCGGAGACGAGCCAGCGCGGCCTCCTGTTCATGCACGAGGCACCCGACCCCGCGGCGTTCGAGGAAACCCGGCGTCGCATCGGACTGTCCTTGGCCCGGCTGCGGCAACTCGCCCCGGAGGAGCCCCGCCAACGCGAGCGGCTTGATCGGATGGAACTGCTCGTGCGCAGGGAGCTGGCGCTGCTCGAGCGCAACCTCGCGCTCACCCGCGCCGGGCAACCCGACGTGGCGCTCGCCGCCCTGCGCGAGGGGGACAGCCAGCGCATCCTGGACGAGCTGCGGGCCCTGGAGGAACGGGTGGACGCGGAGGAGCAGCGGCGGCTGGAGGAGCAGCGCGAGCGGCTCACCAGGGACGCCAGACGCTCGGAGCTCATCGTGCTGCTGGGCAGCGGCCTGGTCATGACCCTCCTCGCCCTGACCTCCTTCTCCCTCGTGCGGGAGACCCGGGCACGCGAGCGCCACCAGGAGCGGGAGCAGCGGGCCCAGGTGGCGGCGGAAGCGGAGCGCCAGCGCCAGCGCTACCAGCGCATCCTCACCCAGGTGCCCGCCGCGGTGGGCGTCTACCGGGCGGGGGATCAGCGCTGCGAGCTGGCCAACCCCATGCTCGTCAGGCTCCTCGGAGGCGGCGAACTCGTCGGACGTACCGCGCGCGAGGCCTTCTCCACGCCCACCCACGAGCGGCTGCTCGAGTCGCTGGACACGCTCTTCCGGAGCGGACAGGGCGCCTCGGGCATGGGCCACCGGTGGGTGTTCGACAACGGCACCGAGGGCTCGGTGGCCGAGGTCTTCGTCGACTACACCCTCCAGCCCCTGGTGGACGCCCACGGCCAGGTGGAGGCGGCGCTCCTGTTCGCGGTGGACGTGACGGAGCAGGTGCGCGCGCAACAAGCGGCGAAGGAGGCCCTGGCGAATCGCCAGCGGGCGGAGGTCGCGCTCCGGGAAAACGAAGCCCACCTGCGCCGGACGTTGAAGGCCGCGGAGGTGGGCTCCTGGGAGGCGGACCTGCGCGCCCGGCGCTTGACGTGGTCGCCCCAGGTCGAGGCGATGTCCGGCATGACGCCCCACTCCTTTCCGGGCACCTTCGACGCCTTCCTCGCGCTGTTGCATCCGGAGGACCGCCCCAGGATGGCGAGCCGGCTGGCCAGGCCCATGCGGATCGGGGATGAGTTCCGGCTGGAGTACCGCATCCTGCGCGCGGATGGCGGCGTGCGCTGGCACGAGAACCGAGGCCGGGTCCTGCTCGACGAGGCGGGGCAGCCCACGCGGCTCGCGGGGGTGCTGTTGGACATCACCTCGCGCAAGCAGGCCGAACAGTCGCAGCGCGAGTCCGAGGCCCGCTTCCGCCTGCTCGCGGAAACCCTGCCCCAGCTCATCTGGATGACCCGGCCGGACGGCTCGGCCGAGTACTTCAATCCCCGCTGGTACGAGTACACGGGACAGACGCCCGAGCAGGCGAGCCAACACGGTTGGCTCCTGGCCATACACCCGGACGATCTGACGGCCACGCGGGAGGCGATCCAACGGGCGCTCACCTCCAGGCATTTCTACCGCGCGGAGTACCGGCTGCGCCGGGGCGCGGATGACACCTACCGCTGGTTCATCTCCCAGGGGATCGCCCTGCGCGATGCCACGGGCACCATCACGCACTGGTTCGGCTCGTCCACGGACATCGATGATCAGAAGCGCGGCATCGATTCACTGCGCTTCCTGTCCGAGGTGAGCGAGGCGCTGGCCGGCTCTTCGTTGGACCCCATGACCACCATCCAGGAAGTGGCCCGCCTCACCGTGCCGACGTTCGCGGACTGGTGCGTGGTGGACCTGATGGGCGAAGAGGGCCACATGGAGCGGGTGGAGGTGGCCCACGCGGATGAGTCCAAGAAGGAGGCCGCGGCCGTGCTGCGCCGCTATCCTCCCGTGGGCAAGGCCGAACATCCCCCCAGCCAGGCCGCGCGGCTGGATCAAACCATCTTCGTGCCGGAGATGACGCGGTCGTTCCTCGAACGCATTACCCAGAACGAGGAGCACCAGGACGCCGCCCGCTCGCTGGGGATCCACTCCCTCATCTCCGTGCCACTGCTCGCGCGGGGCCGCACGCTCGGCGTGCTCACGTTCCTCACCACCGCCTTCTCCGGCCGCCGCTACGGGCGCGCGGACACGCTGCGCTTCGAGGAGGTGGCGCATCGGGCGGCGATGGCCCTCGACAACGCCCGCCTCTTCTCGCTCGCCCGGGCAGAAGCCGAGCGCGCGGAGGAGGCCAACCGGCTCAAGGACGAGTTCCTGGCCACCGTGAGCCACGAGCTGCGCACACCCCTCACGGCGATGATCGGCTGGTTGAAGCTGCTGCGCGATGGCCGGCTGACTCCCGCCAAGCAGACGCGCGCGCTCGAGACGGTGGACCGCAACGCCCACGCCCAGGCGCAGCTCGTCGAGGACCTCCTGGACGTCAGCCGCATCGTCTCCGGCAAGCTGCGGCTGGAGACGAAGCCCGTGCATCTGGCGAGCGTCGTCCAGGCGGCCATGGACTCGGTGCGCCCCGCCGCGGAGGCCAAGGGCATGCGCCTGCATGCCGACCTCGCTCCCCAGGGCGATCTGGTGCAGGGAGACGCGGGCCGGCTGCAACAGGTGGCGTGGAACCTGTTGTCCAACGCGGTGAAGTTCTCTCCGGCCGAGAGCACCGTCTGGGTGCGGCTGCGGCGCGTGGACACCTCGGTGGAGCTGACCGTCCGGGACGAGGGACCGGGCATTCCCGAGGACTTCCTGCCCCACCTGTTCGAGCGCTTCCGCCAGCTCGACGGGGGCACCACGCGCCAACATGGAGGACTGGGCCTGGGGCTCGCCATCGTGCGCCACCTCGTGGAGCTGCACGGAGGAACGGTGGGCGCCACGAGCGGTCCGCCAGGCGGGGGTGCCACCTTCACCGTCCGTCTGCCGCTCGCCCTGCCCCGCGCCACCGCGCCCGAGCCTCCGCGACCCGAACCCCCGCCCCGTTCCTCCGAGCTCGCCGGGCGGCGCATCCTCGTGGTGGACGACGAGGAAGACGGCCGCGAGATGCTCAAGCTGGTGTTGGAGGACCACGGCGCGCACGTCATCACCGCCGCCTCCGCCACGGAGGGCCTGCGCCTGCTCGGCACCGAGCGGCCCGAGCTGCTCGTGTCGGACATCGGCCTGCCGGGGGAGGACGGCTACGCGCTCATCTCCCGGGTCCGCGCGCTGCCCGCGTCCGAGGGGGGGCAGATCGCCGCCGTGGCCCTCACCGCCTACGCCCGGGGGGAGGATCGCACCCGCGCGCTGAGCGCCGGCTTCGACATGCACGTGTCCAAACCCATCCACCCCGACGAGCTATTGTCCGTGCTCGCCAACCTCATCATGCTGCCCCCGCGCAACTAGAGGCGCCGCCTGAGTGTTCATCCACCAACATCCCAGACCGGGAGCACCTGTCCGCGATGGGCCGACATGTAGAGCAGACGGGGACGCGGCCCCACAGCCGACCGTTCAATATCCGCTCGTCCCTTCGTCCAGCCGTTCACTGATGACCGGCCGATGGGTGCGGCCCTGCCCTGACGAAGGCGGTCGTTTATAATGGGGTGTGCCTTTTCACCCCGTGGAAGGTGGAGCGCGCCGCAGCGGCGACGCGCCCTCCCGACACGAGCTGGCCACGCGGTCCCACCCCGCGGCGGGGTCCCGAAAGGGCAGTCGAATGATGGCGTCGTTCTGGGACCCGTCATGGGTGGGAATTGGAATGGCCCAGTACCCCCCCAGGTTCATTTTGAGGCCCTCCTGAGAGCGCGGAATTCCGCGCATCCAGGGTGCCCGAGGGAGAGTCATGAAGGACTTGGAAAACAAGGGTTCGTGGGTCGCGAGGATCGCCGCGTTCCAGGACGCGAAGACCTACGCGGAACTCCACTGGGAGGGCTCCTTCGAGGACTACCTCGACATCGTCCGGAAGAACCCCAAGGTGACCCGCACCGCCTTCCAGAGGATCTACGACATGATCCTCTCTCACGGGAAGAGCGAGTACATCGACAACAAGAAGAAGCTCATCCGCTACCACTTCTTCTCCGACGAGAAGTTCGGCGGCCGGGACGCCATCTTCGGCCTGGACGTGCCGCTGATGAAGCTCGTCAACGTCTTCAAGTCCGCGGCCCAGGGCTACGGCACGGAAAAGCGCGTCATCCTCCTGCACGGCCCCGTGGGCTCCTCCAAGTCCACCATCGCCCGCCTGCTCAAGAAGGGCCTGGAGGAGTACTCCAAGACGCCCGAGGGCGCCGCCTACACGTTCAGCTGGACCATCGACAAGAAGAGCCCCGATGGCAACGGCACCGTGCGCGAGAAGATGAAGTGCCCGATGAACGAGGAGCCGCTCAACCTCATCCCCCGCGAGTGGCGCCAGAAGGCGCTCTCGGAGCTGGCCCCCGCGGAGAGCGGCTACTCCATTCCCACCGGCAGCGAGCTGTGCCCCGCGTGCCGCTACGTCTTCAAGGACCTGATGACGCAGTACAAGGGTGACTTCGCCAAGGTCATCGAGCACGTCACGGTCAACCGCCTGGTCTTCAGCGAGAAGGACCGCGTGGGCATCGGCACCTTCCAGCCCAAGGACGAGAAGAACCAGGACTCCACCGAGCTCACCGGCGACATCAACTACCGGAAGATCGCCGAGTACGGCTCGGACTCGGACCCGCGCGCCTTCAACTTCGATGGCGAGTTCAACATCGCCAACCGCGGCCTCATCGAGTTCGTGGAAGTGCTCAAGCTCGACGTCGCCTTCCTCTACGACCTCCTGGGTGCCTCGCAAGAGCACAAGATCAAGCCCAAGAAGTTCCCCCAGACGGACATCGACGAGGTCATCATCGGGCACACCAACGAGCCCGAGTTCAAGAAGCTCGAGACCAACGAGTTCATGGAGGCCTTGCGTGACCGTACGGTGAAGATCGACATCCCGTACATCACCAAGCTGTCCGAGGAGGTGAAGATCTACGAGAAGGACTTCAACTCCCGCGCCATCAAGGGCAAGCACATCGCGCCGCACACCCTGGAGATGGCCGCCATGTGGGCCGTGCTCACGCGCCTGGAGGAGCCCAAGAAGCACAACCTGTCGCTCCTGCAGAAGCTCAAGCTCTACAACGGCAAGACGCTGCCCAACTTCACCGAGGACAACATCAAGGAGCTGCGCAAGGAGTCCAGCCGGGAAGGCCTCGAGGGCATCAGCGCCCGCTACATCCAGGACAAGATCTCCAACGCCCTGGTGAGCGACAAGGGCGAGGGCTGCATCAACCCCTTCATGGTGCTCAACGAGCTGGAGGCGGGCCTCAAGGGCCACTCGCTCATCAACAGCGACGACGCGCGCAAGCGCTTCCGCGAGATGCTCACCAGCGTGAAGCAGGAGTACGAGGACGTCGTCAAGAACGAGGTCCAGCGCGCCATCAGCGCCGACGAGGACGCCATCGGCAAGCTGTGCGGCAACTACATCGACAACATCAAGGCCTACACCCAGAAGGAGAAGGTCAAGAACAAGTACACCGGCCTCTACGAGGAGCCGGATGAGCGCCTGATGCGCTCCATCGAGGAGAAGATCGACATCCCGGACACCCGCAAGGACGACTTCCGCCGGGAGATCATGAACTACATCGGCGCGCTCGCCGTGGACGGCAAGACGTTCAACTACCGGACCAACGAGCGGCTGCACAAGGCGCTCGAGCTCAAGCTCTTCGAGGACCAGAAGGACAGCATCAAGCTCAAGAACCTGGTGTCCACGGTGGTGGACAAGGAGACGCAGGAGAAGATCGACCTGGTGAAGGACCGGTTGATGAAGAACTACGGCTACTGCGAGATCTGCTCCACGGACGTGCTCAACTTCGTGGCGAGCATCTTCGCCCGCGGTGACGCCAAGGAATAAGGGGCCCGATCGTGTCTTTGCGCATCCACCAGGACCACTCACGCTTCAAACAGATCGTCCGCGGGAAGATCAAATCCAACCTGCGCAAGTACGTGCAGAAGGGGGAGATGATCGGCAAGAAGGGCAAGGACACGATCTCCATCCCCATTCCCTTCATCGACATCCCCCACTTCAAGTACGGCCACAAGGAGCAGGGGGGCGTGGGCCAGGGGGATGGCGAGGTCGGGCAGCAGCTCTCCCCCGGCGCCGTGCAGCCGGGAGATGGGCACCAGGCCGGCCAGGGCGAGGGGGACCACAACCTGGAGGTCGACGTCACGCTCGACGAGCTGGCGCAGATATTGGGCGAGGAGCTGCGCCTGCCCAACATCGAGCGGCGGCAGAACGAGAAGATCGTCACCCAGAAGATCCGCTACACCGGGGTCAACACCACGGGCCCCGAGTCGCTGCGCCACTTCAAGCGCACCTACAAGCAGGCGCTCCGGCGGCAGATCGCCATGGGGACGTATGACGCCTCCCGGCCCATCATCATCCCCACGCGCGAGGACCGGCGCTACCGCAGCTACAAGCTGCAGGAGCTGCCGGAGACCAACGCGGTCATCATCTACATGATGGACGTGTCGGGCTCGATGGGCGACGAGCAGAAGGAGATCGTCCGCATCGAGAGCTTCTGGCTCGATACGTGGCTGCGCCACCAGTACAAGGGGCTGGAGGCGCGCTACATCATCCACGACGCCGTGGCGCGCGAGGTGGACCGCGACACCTTCTTCCACACCCGCGAGTCCGGCGGCACGATGATCTCCAGCGCCTACAAGCTGTGCCGGGACATCATCAAGGCGGACTACCCCAAGAGCGCGTGGAACATCTACCCGTTCCACTTCTCCGACGGCGACAACTGGAGCGCGGACGACACGCGCCAGTGCATCGAGATGCTCCGCGAGGACATCCTGCCCGGGGTGAACCAGTTCGCCTACGGCCAGGTGGAGAGCCCCTACGGCAGCGGCCAGTTCATCAAGGACCTGCGCGAGGCCGTCGGGGACGCCACCAACGTCGCCCTGAGCGAGATCGCCGACAAGGACGCCATCTATCCCTCCATCAAGGATTTCCTCGGCAAGGGCCGCTAGACGCCCCCCCTGCCCGCTCACCGCTTCTCGGAGTACGCGATGCCCAAGAGCCTCACCCCCCCGCTGCGCAAGTTGAAGGATGAGATCGAGGGCCACGCCAAGGAGTTCGGCCTCGACTTCTTCGACACCCGCTTCGAGGTCGTCAGCTACGACGAGCTCAACATGGTGGCCGCCTACGGCGGCTTCCCCACGCGCTACCCCCACTGGCGCTGGGGCATGGAGTACGAGCAGCTCTCCAAGGGCTACGAGTACGGCCTCTCGAAGATCTACGAACTCGTCATCAACAACGACCCCTGCTACGCCTACCTCCTGGAGAGCAACTCGGACGTCGATCAGAAGCTCGTGATGGCGCACGTGTACGGGCACTGCGACTTCTTCAAGAACAACTTCTCCTTCCGCCACACCAACCGCCGGATGATCGACGACATGGCGAACCACGCCACGCGCGTGCGCCGGTGGGTGGACAAGATTGGCGTGGAGAAGGTGGAGGACTTCATCGACCGGACGCTGTCGCTGGAGAACCTCATCGACCAGCACGCGCCCCACATCCGCCGCAACCCGGACCCCCGGCGCGCGGAGGACGAGATGAAGTCCAATGAGCGCGTGGAGGGCTTCAAGGTGGACCGCGAGTACATGCGCGGCTTCATCAACCCCTCCGAGTTCCTCGACAGCCAGAGAAAGCGCGTGGAGGACGAGAAGCAGAAGGCCAAGAAGTTCCCCGAGCGGCCCCAGCGCGACGTGCTCCAGTTCCTCCTGGAGAACGCCCCGCTCGAGCCGTGGGAGGCGGACATCCTCGCCATCATCCGCGACGAGGCCTACTACTTCGCGCCCCAGGGCCAGACGAAGATCATGAACGAGGGCTGGGCCAGCTACTGGCACTCCACCATCATGACCCGCCGCGCGCTCAAGGACGACGAGGTCATCGACTACGCGGATCGGCACTCGGGCACCATGGGCACCCGCCCCGGCTCGCTCAATCCGTACAAGCTCGGCATCGAGCTGTGGCGCGACATCGAGGATCGCTGGAACAAGGGCCGCTTCGGCAAGGAGTGGGACGAGTGCGATGACCTGCGCGCGCGCCGCTCCTGGGACAAGAAGCTCGGCCAGGGGCGCGAGAAGATCTTCGAGGTGCGCAAGCACTACAACGACATCACCTTCATCGACACGTTCCTCACGGCCGAGTTCGCCCTGGAGCAGAAGCTCTTCGTCTATGGCTTCAACGACAAGCGCAACTCCTGGGAGATCCTCGACCGCGAGTTCCGCAAGGTGAAGAACAAGCTCTTGCAGCAGCTCACCAACTTCGGTCAGCCCATCATCGAGGTGGTGGACGGCAACCACGAGAACCGCGGCGAGCTGCTCATGGCGCACAAGCACGACGGGCAGGATCTCAAGAGCGACTACGCCCGCGAGACGCTGCGCAACGTGCAGTCCCTGTGGCGGCGCCCCGCGTGCATCATCACCCGCTACGACAACAAGGGCGTGCTGCTGCGCTTCGACGGGCAGAACCACACCGAGAAGAAGATCGACCTGTAGCCCCAGCGTAAAACCACCGCTCGGCTGGAGGGCTCGCCCAGGCGTCCGGGCGAGCCCGGGCCAGAAGTTGGGAACAGACCTGTAGCTCCTCTAGACTGCGCGGGCCCATGAGACTCGCCCCCGCCGTCCTCTGCCTGGGTGTCCTGCTCGCCGTCTCCGCCGCCCAGGCCTCGACGAGCAGCTACACCGTCAAGAACCGCCGCATCGAGCCCAACCAGCCCCTCGCCGTGGCCCTGCAGGACGCCGGACTGCCGCCCGAACAGGTGAGCGCGGTGGTCGCGGCCCTGGAGGGCGTGTTCGACTTCCGCAAGTCGCGCGTGGGGGATCAGTTCCGCCTGGTGCTGCGCGAGGGGGAGCTGGACTTCTTCGGCTACCGCCAGAGCGCCGTGGACGAGTGGCAGGTGCGCCGCGATGGCGAGCGCTACGTGGGCAGCAAGCGCGCCATCGAGGTGGAGAAGCAGGTGGCGCTGGTGACGCTGGACATCACCCACTCGCTCTACGAGGCGGCGGTGACGGCCGGAGAGGATCCGCTCATCGGCATGGTGCTCGCGGACGTGTTCGCCTGGGACATCGACTTCTACCGGGACGTGCGCCAGGGAGACCGGGCACGGGCGCTGGTGGAGAAGTTCGTTTCCAAGGGGCGGCTCTTGCGCTACGGCGAGGTGCTGGCGGCCACCTACCGGGGCGGCGCGGTGGGCCAGAAGCGCGTGTTCCGCTACGAGCTGCCGGATGGCCGGGCCAGCTTCTTCCAGGAGGACGGCTCGAGCGCGCGCAAGGCCTTCCTCAAGAGCCCGCTCAAGTACGCCCACGTCACCAGCAGCTTCGGCAGCCGCTTCCACCCGGTGCTCCAGTACGTGAAGGCGCACAACGGCGTGGACTATTCGGCGAGCGTGGGCACCCCCGTGTGGGCCGTGGCCGATGGCGTCGTCACCGTGGCGGCCCACACCGGCGCGGGCGGCAACACCGTCTGCCTGCGGCACAGCAACGGTTTCGAGACGTGCTACCTGCACCTGTCCAAGTTCGGCCAGGGCGTGCGCACCGGCTCCCGGGTGAACCAGAAGCAGGTCATCGCCCTGTCGGGTAACACGGGCCGTACAACGGGCCCACACCTGCATTATGCCCTCAAGCGCAACGGCCACTACGTCAATCCGCTCAATCAGAATTTCCCGCGCACGGAGCCGCTGCCCAAGAACCTGCTGGCGGACTTCAGCGCCAAGGTCGCCCCTCTGGCGCGGCAGATCGACGCGGTCTCCGTGGCCGAGGCCAGCGCGGGGAATTGAACCCTTCCGGGGAAGTCGGCCTACTCCATATGTGGGGTCGCCGCGCACCTTACAGTCGGAAAGAGGGGGATTGTCCTGGAGTCTGGGGCAGTGCGCGAGAGGGAACCTGTCTGATAGGATGGCGTGATTCCCGTCGCGTCAGCTTTTCCCGCGCCCCCACCCCCCCATCCGAATGCCCGCCATTTCCGACTTCATTCAAACCGCCGAGGAGATCCGCAAGGGACTCGGCGAGCTGAGCGATGAACTGCAGCATGGGCTGCCCGAGCGGCTCGCCCGGTTTCCAAGAGATCCCGCGCAGCGCGCCGTGATGCAGCAGGAGCAGCAGGAGATCCTGCGTCAGCGCATCCCCGTGGTGACCGCCTGGCTGGATGGCCACTATGCCCGGCTCACCGAGCTGGACGCCGCGTTGAAGGAGGACGAGCGGGAAGGTGCGATGGAGCACCACCGCGCCGCGGTCCAGCCCTACTTCCTCCAGTGCCCCCTCATCCGCCGCTGCGTGGACAAGCCCCTGGGCTACCCCGGCGACTACGTGATGGTGGACATGATCTTCGGCACCGAGGAGCACGGTGTCTCCACGATGGCGCGCATCCTCTCGCACTACGCGCTCAACGTGGGCCCGGCCCAGGCGCATCGCGCCCGCGCGCCGTGGATCGTCAACCACCTGAACAAGAAGGAGGAGGAGCTGGGCCGGCCCCTGCGCATCCTGTCCTTCGCCTGTGGGCCCGAGCACGCCCTGCGCGAGCACACCACCATGGGGGGCACCGGCCAGTTCACGCTCTGTGACTTCGATCCCGCGCCCCTGGACTTCTGCCGCCGGCAATTCGAGAAGCTCGCGCGCATGCCCCGTGGAGGCATCCCCGCCCCCGAGCTGCGCTTCGTCCAGGTCTCCACCTACCAGTTGCTGCGCTACCGGGACACGCTGGAGCAGCTGCGCCACCCGGACGGCCCCATGGACGTGGTGATCGCCGCGGGCATCCTCGACTACCTCAAGGAGAACGTCATCGCCCGCTTCCTGGACATGATGAGCTCCCAGCTCGCCCCCGGTGGCCTGTTGCTGCTCACCAACCTGCACCACAACAATCCCTGGCGCGCCGTCATGGAGTACGTGTGTGACTGGAACGTCATCCACCGCGGCAAGGAGCAGTTCCAGGCCATCTGCGAGGGCCCTCCCGAGCGGGGCATGAAGACCCTGGAGACCATCACCGACGCCACGGACACCAACATCTTCTGGGCGGGACAGCGGCGCTGACGCGAGAGCCCGGGCGGGACGTGCTCAGCTCCACTCGAGCACGTACTGCCCGTAGTCCAGGGACACGGCCATGCCCGTCGCGGAGCCGTTGCCCCGCAGCACGTGGAGCGCCTCGCGCAGGGCGCCCTCGTGGAAGGCGATGGGCTGCATGTCGCCGCGGTAGTGCAACCGCAGGCGCCTGTCGCCCAGCTCCTCCGACGTCCGCTTCCCGTAGCTCACCAGCGTCGAATAGATGGTGTCCACGGAGGCGAAGACGCGCTTGGGGTCTCCCAGCCCCACCAGCCGCATGAGGGTGTTGCCCACGTAGGACTTGAAGAAGCCCGTCACCGTGGCGCCGCCACACGCGCGGATCGCCTCGTCCACCGAGGCATAGTGGGGCTCCAGCACGTCCGCGGCCGTGTACAACATCCGCAGGAAGTCCGCCGCCGGGTAGGAGAAGAAGTCGACCGGCATCTTGTGGATGCGCAGCTGCATCAGCATGCGATCCGTCCCCGAGGAGCCCACGCGCTGTTCCACCAGGCCATAGACGGCCTTGAACAGGAATCCGCGCACGGTGTCCTCGGGCTTGCAGATGGCGATCCGCTGCGCGAGGTCGTTCTTGTCACTCGGCATGAAAAAAGAACCTTCTGGGTCTCAGCTCGGGGGCAGAACCTGACGCCCCGCTTCCTACCAGACTCCTCGTCTGATCCGCGAGCGATCCCCTCCACCGGGTGTCCGCAACTCCCGCTTCTCCCGGGCCTGGAGGGAGGGGGGCCCGCCGGATTGGGAACGCGCCCCGTTTCTTTCGGTGCGAGTGGACCCGGCCCGGTCTACCTTCGCGAAACCCCGCACGGACCGCACCGAGGGCCGTGCGCATCACCCTTCTTCTCTCGAACAAACGAGGAGCCCCTCGAATGTCCCACCAGGTCCCAGCCGCCGCCGTGCAGCCCACCTCCGAGTCCGACACCGGACGTGAGCCCAGCCGCACCGGCCTGGATGCACACAACGTGCACCGCGGAGTTCTCGAGCACGTGCGGTACTCGCGCGGGAAGAACCCGGAAAACGCCACCCCCCACGATCAGTTCATGGCGCTGGCCCTGGCGGTGCGCGACCGGCTCGCCGACCGCTGGGTGCGCACCGCTCGCACCTACTACGAGCAGGACGTGAAGCGCGCCTATTACCTGTCCGCCGAGTACCTGCTCGGGCGCGCGCTGGGCAACAACCTCATCAACATCGGCATGTACGAGGCCGCCGAGAAGGCCATGCGCGAGGTGGGCGTGGACCTGGGCACGCTGGTGGAGATGGAGCCCGACGCGGGCCTGGGCAACGGCGGCCTGGGGCGTCTGGCCGCGTGCTTCCTGGACTCGCTCGCCACGCTCGGCTACCCGGGCATGGGCTACGGCATCCGCTACGAGTTCGGCATCTTCACCCAGGACATCATCGACGGCTACCAGGTGGAGCGCGCCGACGAGTGGCTCAAGTTCGGCAACCCCTGGGAAATCGTCCGGCCGGAGAAGGCCGTGCCGGTGCGCTTCTACGGCCGCGTGGAGCACCACCAGGGCCCGGATGGCAAGAGCCAGGCGCGCTGGGTGGGCGCCAAGACGGTCATCGGCGTGCCCTATGACACGCCCATCGCCGGCTACGGCAACAAGACCGTCAACACCCTGCGCCTGTGGCAGGCGCGCGCCAGCGAGGAGTTCGACCTCAAGCTCTTCAACGCCGGCGACTACGAGCGCTCCGTCGTGGAGAAGAACGACTCGGAGGTCATCTCCAAGGTCCTCTACCCCAACGACGCCTTCCAGGCCGGCAAGGAGCTGCGGCTCAAGCAGCAGTACTTCTTCGTCGCCTGCTCCATCGCGGACATCGTGCGGCGCTACCTCAAGACGCACTCGGACTTCCGCGACTTCCCCAAGAAGGTGGCCATCCAGCTCAACGACACCCACCCGGCCATCGCCGTGGCCGAGCTCATGCGCGTGCTCGTGGACGAGAAGCGCCTGCCCTGGGACGAGGCCGCCGCCATCACCCAGGCCACCTTTGGCTACACCAACCACACGCTCCTGGCCGAGGCCATGGAGAAGTGGCCCGCCTCGCTCTTCGAGCGCCTGCTGCCGCGCCACCTGGAAATCATCTACGAAATCAACCAGCGCTTCCTGCGCCAGGTGCAGATCCGCTACCCCTTCGACACCGAGCGCATCCGCCGCATGAGCCTGGTGGAGGAAGGCCCGGAGAAGAAGATCCGCATGGCGCACCTGGCGGTGGTGGGCAGCCACAGCATCAACGGCGTGGCCGAGCTGCACACCAACCTCTTGCGGCGCGACGTGCTCCCCGAGTTCGCGGAGATGTACCCCGAGCGCTTCAACAACAAGACCAACGGCGTGACGCCGCGCCGCTGGCTCCTGTGGAGCAACCCCCGGCTGGCCCAGCTCATCACCCGCCGCATCGGTGACGGCTGGGTCACGGACCTGGACAAGCTGCGCGAGCTCGAGTCCGCCGCCAACGACGCCGCGTTCCGCGCGGCCTTCGCCCAGGTGAAGCAGCAGAACAAGCAGGACCTGTCGCGCTACCTCCAGGAGTTGTGCGGCGTGGACCTCAATCCCCGCGCCATCTTCGACGTGCAGATCAAGCGCCTGCACGAGTACAAGCGCCAGTTGCTCGACGCGCTGCACATCGTGTCCCTGTGGATGAAGGCGCGCCGCGATCCGAGCACCATCATCGCGCCCCGCGTGTTCCTCTTCGGCGCCAAGGCGGCCCCCGGCTACGTGCAGGCCAAGCTCATCATCCGCCTCATCAACGGCATCGCCGAGGTGGTCAACAGCGACGCGGGCACCACGGGCCTGCAGGTGCTCTTCATCCCCAACTACCGGGTGAGCCTCGCCGAGCGCATCATCCCGGCGGCGGACGTGTCCGAGCAGATCTCCACCGCGGGCTGGGAGGCCTCCGGCACCGGCAACATGAAGTTCATGCTCAATGGCGCGCTCACGCTGGGCACGCTCGACGGCGCGAACGTGGAGATCCGCCAGGCCGTGGGTGACGACAACTTCTTCCTCTTCGGCCTCACCGCGGACGAGGTCATCGCCCGCAAGCGCGCCGGCTACCGGCCGCGCGACGAGTACGAGAAGAACCAGGATCTGCGCGAGGCGTTGGATCTCATCGCCTCCGGCTTCTTCTCGCCCGAGGACAAGCACCTCTTCAAGCCGCTCATCGACGGGCTGCTGGAGGAGGATCGCTACCTGGTGCTCGCGGACTTCGCGGCCTACGCCGCCCGGCAGCAGGATGTGGCACGCGCCTACAAGGACACCGAGCGCTGGACGCGCATGGCCATCCACAACGTGGCGCAGGCGGGCATCTTCTCCTCGGATCGCACCATCAAGCAGTACGCCGAGGAGATCTGGCGCGTGCAGCGCATCCCCGTGGGCCCCTGAAGCACCGGAGGCCGCGGCTCCCCCCGCGGCCTCCCGCATGGCGCGAAAGAGGACGGGCTCAGCCCGCCTGGCGGATGCGCAGCCCGAAGCGGTGGCGGATGCGCTCGGCCTGCTGCGGGCAGCCCTCCCCTTCCAGACGGCCGGCCGCGTAGCGCAGGGCCGCGTCCATGTCGGGCACCGCCGCGTTGGGCACGGGCAGGGGCTTGACGTAGTTGAGCATGCTGCGCGACAGCCGCATGTGCGCGGACGTCATGACGGAGGACTGGCCGAGCAGCAGCTCGCGCAGCAAGTCCTCGTTCTTGTGGATCCACGCCGCATGCAGGTAGCGCTGCGCCACCGAGAGCACCGAGCACTGGCTCACATCGATGACACAGACGAAGCGCTCACCCCGAGCCAGGAAGGCGTCCATCTGCTCGAGGTACTGGGCGTACTGCGCATCCGACACATTCCCGCTCAGCCGCACGGACAACAACGGCCACTGCGAGTCGTCGAAAGTAATCACGGCGTTCATGCATCCCCCCGATGCGAATGACAGTCGAAGTCTGGGAGGAAGAAGGCGGGACGGCAGGCAAGGCCTGAATCCCCTGAACGTGCTCCGCGAGGCCCCCCCAGGAGCTTCGTAGTCCAGTCACCGTAGCAGATTGCAGCGCCTGCGTCACCAGGTTCAGGAATACCCATGAAAAAGGCCGCCCCGGAGTTCCGGAGCGGCCTTTGTTCCTCAAAGCAGGACAGCGGTACTACGGAGCCTCGGTCGGGCTCGACGAGTTCTGCGGGTTGCGAACCGCGCGCGTCACGAAGTTCGTCGAGTTGTCATCAGTGTCGTAGCCATTGCCTCGAAGGGCATCCGCGCCCCCCGAGCCCATGGAGGTCGAGTCGGACGTGGACACCGCCTTGCGCTCCAGGCTGCCCCCCAGGGCGGGATGGGACGGAGCGGCGTGCCCCGCGCCCCCCTCGGGGCTGTTGCCGGTTCCGTAGCCCAACAGATCCACGGCCACCGCGCCGACGGTGCCGTCCAGCCCAGGACCGATGCGGACATGGCCTCCACCGGACGTCGAGGCGGAGGAGTCGAAGGAGTAGGTGAAGTCACCCGGAACCGCCGCGTTCGAGTAGGCGGTTCCCACGAGCAGGTAGTAGCCCTTGGGCTGGATGACCGTCCCGGCGGGGATCGTGTCCGCCGCGATGTTGCTGTAGGACGTGCCCGCCGCGGACTTGTACTGCACCTTCCAGCCGCCGATCACGATCGGCTCGTTGGTCGGGTTGTACAGCTCGATGAACTCGTCCTTGGCGTTGGCACTGGAGCCACCGCTGAACTCACTGATGACGACGTGGTTGGTGAGCGGCGGGGTGACGGCCGACTCGATCGTCACGGTGCCGAAGATGCCGTTGGCCGGGTCCGCGACGCCGTTCTGGTCGCAGTAGACCCATGCCGACGAGGTGCCCGTGGCGGCGTCCTTGAAGGCGTAGCGGAAGCCGTACTTGTACGAGCCCGGCGTGGCGATGCGCAGCGTGCCGATCATCTCGTCGTTGTTGCTCACCGTGGCCGAGTACTCCCCGTTGAAGGAGATGGCCTTCCAGGTCCACGTCTCCGCGGACGTGTCCGAGGGCCCGTAGCCCAGCTGCGCGGACACGTACGGGTAGCCATCGTTGCCCGCCGTGTTGCGGTCCGTCACGCCCGGCTCGTAGAACTGGCTATAGATGACCAGGGGCGTGTTGGCGGGGGTGGTCGGGATCGTCTTCGGGTACTGGACGTTGCAGTAGTCCACGGGCGGAGCGGCCACCACACCGCACGTGTCGTTGGGGGCATTGGGTGAGCCGAAGTCGCCTCCCGACAGCGCCGAGGTGGAGTCACACCAGTACCAGGGAGAAGCATCGGCGAACGTGCCCACGACTCCCGCGGCCAGGTTCATCGCCTTGCCCGGCGTCTGCGGGAAGGACGGCGTGTAGAGGAAGTCCGTCACCGGGGTGTTCTCGTAGGCGATGCTGAACTGGCCCGAGCCATCCAGGATGATCGCATCCGGGTACTGGTAGTTGGCGGAGACCCCTCCGTTGGTGGCCAGGTCCTTGTCGTGCGCCAGGACGAAGGTGCCCTGACGCCCCACCACGACGGGCACGCTGCCCTCACCCACCTGGAAGGAGCGCGTGACCTTGGAGCTGTTCTGGTAGGTCACCGTGAGGCCATTGAGGTTGAGCAACTGGCCCGTGGTGTTCGTCAGCTCGAAGTACTCGGTGGTCGACCCCGTGGGCGAGTGCATCAGCTCGGAGAAGGCGAGCTGATTGCCCGTGGGCCGGGCCGCCGTGTCGCATGCGGCCTGGTAGCACACGGCATCCGCGCCCGGGCAGGCGGTGACCGTCTCCACCCGCTGGCAGACCGGCTGGTTGTTCTCATCGACGCAGGTGGCCGTGTAGGTGACACGGGAGACACCATCCGCCGAGCAGGTATCCGCCGGCGGCGTGCAGGCGGGAGCGCCGATGCACGGATCCGTCTGGGTGGTGGCGCTCGCGAAGGACAGGCTCGAGTTGTGGGCGTCGTCCTCCACCTTGAGGGCCAGGTAGTAGCGCGTGTTGGGCGTCAGGCCGGTGACGCTCACCACCTCCGCGGAGCCCGCGGGCAGCGGCGGATCCGTGAGCACCTGCGTGGCGGAGTCGAACGACGCCGCGTCGATGGGGCTGGTGGAGTAGCGCAGGTCGTAATTGCTGGCCGTCCCGAGCATTCCGTCATCGCCCACCGCCGTCCAGGCCAGGGGGATGAGGGTACTGGTGAGCGTCCCCTCGACCCGGAGCGTCACGGCGTCCGGCGCGAGGTCATCCACGATGTTGAACGCGTTGCTGCTCGCCCCATCCAGCGAGCCCGCCGTGGCCTCGAGCCGGAAGCCCGTGCCCTGCTGGTCCACGGTCAGCGCCGAGAAGGTCGCCACTCCCGAGGAGGGCGTCGCGGTCAGCGTGCCGCCGAGCACGGCCGAGGCATTGCCCCCCACCAGGTGCACGGAGATGTCGGGCGTGCCCACGGAGAGCACGTTGCCGGCCGCGTCGGTGATGGCCACGGACACGGAGGACAGCACCGCGCGCACCGTGCCGTTCGTGGGCTGGCTCTGGAACACCAGCTTCGCGGGAGAACCCTGCTCCACCACCGTCGAGGCCGTCGCGGTCAGCGCGCTGTTCGCCAGGTCCGTCACGGTCACCGACTGGTTGCCCACCGTCTTCAACGTCACCGGGAAGCTCTTGCGGCCCGCGTCCCCCGAGGTGAACGCGGTGTCCGCGGGGAGGACCGCCTTCGTGTCGCTCGAGGTGAAGTGGACGGTGCCCCGATAGCCCGCCGCGAGGTTGCCGAAGGCATCACGTGCCTCCACCGTCACGTTCTGGGAGGTGCCAGCGGTCACCGGGGAGGACAGCCCCGTCAACGCCAGGGTCGAGGCGGCGGCGGACGCGATGTCGAAGGACGAGCTGGTGGCCGGGGTGAGCGAACCCGCGGTGGCCTGAAGCGTATAGCCCTTGCCCGCCTGGTCGATCCGGACGGAGGAGAAGGTCGCCACACCGTCCACCGCCGACACGGTGAAGGGGCCAAAGCCCGAGGCGCCCACGACCGTCAGCGTCACCGCCGAGGTCGCCGTGTCGACGAGCGCTCCCGCCGAGTCCCGGATCTCCACCTTGATGGGCGCCAGCGCGACTCCCGCCGTGCCGCTCTGGGGCTGCACACTGAAAGCGAGCTGCGTGGCGTTGAGCGCCAACGTGGAGACCAGCCGTGACGCCGAGCGCACGGAGTGGCCCGCGTTGTCCGTCACCTTCAGGGCCACGTAATAGCTGCGGCTCTGGGAGAGGCCGTTGATCACCGCCGACTCGGCACTGCCCGCCGGCTTGGGCGCACCCACGGACACCGGGGTGGCCGCCGCGAAGGCCGCGTCCGAGGTGATGTCCGACGTGGAGTAGCGCAGTTCCTGGCTGCTGGCCGTCCCCTCCGTCCCATCATCGCCCACCGCCGTCCAGGCGACGGTGACCGAGGTGGCCGTGGAGCCCGACTGCGTGAGCACGGGAGTCGCGGGAGACACGTCGTCCGTGAGGGTGAAGGCGGCGCTGGTCGCCGCGTCCAGACCGGCCGCCGTGGCCGTCAGCGTGTAGCCCACGTTCTCCTGCGCGATGGAGAGGCCCGAGAAGGTGGCCACGCCGTCCACGGGCGCCACCGAGGTGCTCCCCGTCAGCGTGCCGCCCTTGTCGAGCGAGAGCTTCACCTCGGGGGACGACGCGGGGACCCGGTTACCCAGGGCATCCGTCAGGGTCACCTGCACGCCAAAGGGCGCGCGGACGGACGTGTCGACGGGCTGTTGGGTGAAGACGAGCTTCCGGGCCGCTCCCGGCAGGACGGAGAACGACACCGAGCCGGAGAGGGCCGGGTTCCCCACGTCCGTCACCGTCACCTGGCGGCTCCCCACCGTCTTCAGCGTGACGCCCCCCGAGAAGTCGTGGTGGCCCTGCGCGGCCGGGGTGAAGGTGTAGTCCGCGGGCAACGAGGCCGAGGCATCATCGGAAGTGAAGTGCACGGTGCCCGTGTACGAAGTCACCATGTTGCCGAAGGCATCGGCCACCGAGAGGCCGAGGCTCACCGGGTTGCCAGCCGTCACGGTCGTCTCCGACGCCGTCAGGCGCAGCGAAGCGGGCGCGGCGGGCAGCACATCGAAGGCGGGGCTCGTCGCGTCCGGCAACCCGTCCACCCGGGCCACCAGCGTGTAGTCCGTCGCGGCCTTCTCGATCACCAACGAAGTGAAGCGCGCCACGCCGTTCACCGCCGCCATCGACACCGTGCCCTGGAGCGAGGCACCCTCGGGAGAGGCCCCGAGCGAGACCGTCACGGTGTCACTCGCGCCCGCCACCGTCTCACCCGCCTCGTTCTGGATGACCACCTCGAGCGCCTCCAGGGGCTCACCGGCGGTGCCGAAACCGGGCACCGAGGTGAAGGCCAGCCGGGTGGCCGACTCCAGGACGAACTCGACGGAGGGACGCGACGCCAACGTCACGGCGCCGCCCTCGTCCTCCACGGAGACCGTCACCGTCTTGCTCTCCGCGACGGTGGAGGAGAGCTTCGCGCTCGCCACGCCCTCCGCGTCGGTGGGGCCCGAGGGCTGCTGCACCGTGTTGCCCAGACCCGAGGCCGACACCGTCACCGCGCGCCCGGCCAGGGGCGAGCCATCCGCCTTGAGCACCGTCACCCGGATGTCGACGCTGTCCTTGCCATTGGCCCGAGCCCCCCGAGCCGGATTCACCTCCACCGACGAGCGCTCCGCGTCCGGCATCTCCCGCGCCGGCGGAGTGGGCGGGGGATTGTCGCGACATCCCGTCCCGGTCAGGGACAAACCGAGCAACAGCGCACTGCACGCGAGCCATCGCGCGAGCGGGGGAGGGCCATGCGTCATGAACAGCTCCAGGCGGAGGGGAAAACGGCACCCGTCAGCCAGGAGGGCTCCACGGGCACGAAGTGCCTTGTATCAGACCCCTCCTGACTGGAAAAACACAGCGGAGGAAGAATGCTCGCCTAGAAGCCCATGGCGCGCAGCATCAGCCCGGAGCCGAGCAGGGACTGGCCTCCGTCACACACCATGAGCGAACCGGTCACGTACGCAGCGGCATCCGATGCCAGGAAAAGCGCGAGTTGCGCGATGTCCTGCTTGGTCCCGAAACGTCCCAGGGGAAGCGCGCCCAGCAGCTTCTCGCGCACGTCCTCGCCGGGGGCGAGCCGGCGCATGCCCTCGGTGTCGTCGATGGGCCCCGGGGTGATGGAGTTGACGCGCACGCCCGCCCCACCCCACTCGATGGCGAGGGTGCGGGTGAGCATGTCCACGCCGGCCTTGGCGGCGCACACATGGGACTGCATGGCCATGGGCAGGTAGGCCTGGGGCGCGGAGATGTTGAGCACGCACGCGCCCGGCTTGCGCAGATGATCGAAGGCGGCACGGCACGTGTTGAAGGTGCCCAGCACGTCGATCTCCAGCACCGAGCGGAAGGCATTGGAGGACATGCCGACCGCGGGAGCGGGGAAGTTGCCGGCCGCGCCGCACACGAGGATGTCGAGTTCCCCGTAGGCGTCCCGCGCCGTCTGGAGGGCCTTCTCCATGGCGTCGTACTGACGCACGTCCGCGGCCACGCCCAGGGCGGTGCCATGGGCCTGCAGACCCTTCACCGCCGCCTCCAGCTTCTCCACGTTGCGGCCGTTGATGACGACCTTGGCGCCCGCCTTCACGAAGGCCTCGGCGATGCCGAGGTTGATGCCACTGCTGCCGCCGGTGATGAACGCCACCTTGCCCGCCAGCAACCCGTCCCGGAACACGCTCTGCGTCATGTCACTCCCCTTCATCTCGACCCAGGGGAGCGACTCTGAGCCAAAGCGCGGACAGCGTCCACGCCCACGCTCAGCCGAACTCGACCACCTTCATGCCGAAGAGCCGTTCCACGGACTGGATGAGCTCGTCACTCACCTGGACCTTGTGCGCGAGGTTGCCGATCAGCGCCTCCGCCTCGTTGGCGAACAAGAGGCTCACCGCCATGGGCGTGGCGCCCTCGTACTTCTTCACGATCTCCGCGAGCTTCACCAGCCGATCATCCGTGGCCAGGTCCACCGGCACGCGCAGCTCCAGGCGCTTGGTGCGCTTTTCCCGCACGGCCTTGAGGCTCTGGATGTCCTCCACGATGAGCTCCGCCACGGGCGTGTCCTCGTCGCGCTGGTTGATCTGCACCGTGCCCGTCACGAGGATGGGATCATCGTTCTTGAGCAAGGGCTCCCAGTGCTCGAAGCCGGGCTTGGGGCCGGACTTCATCCACTTGCCATCCTTGCCCATCACGTTGCGCGTGCCGTCCTTGCCCGGGAAGCACACGAGCTCGAGGGAGCCGGACAGGTCCTCCAGCGTCACCCACGCCATGCGCTTGCCCGTCTTGGTGGGCCGCTCGCGCAGCGCCGCCACCACGCCCGCGATGGTCAGCTTCTCGTCCTTGCGCGCGCGCTGCACCGCGGTGATGGGCCGCGCGTAGCGCTTGAGCTCCTTGTCGTACTGGTGCAGCGGGTGCCCCGACACGTAGAAGCCGATGGCTTCCTTCTCCAGCGACAGGCGCTCCTTCTCCGACCACTCCTCCACCTGGGCGTAGTCGTCCTTCATCGCGCCGCCGCCCGAGCCACCGCCCCCGAGCATCCCGAAGAGCGAACTCTGCCCGGCCGCCTTGTCCTTCTGGCTGCTCGAGCCGCGGTTCATCGCGCGCTCGATGCTCTCGAAGATCTGCCGGCGCGGGCGCTTCTCGAAGTCGAAGGAGCCCGCCTTCACCAGCGCTTCGAGCACCTTGCGGTTGACGCGCCGCGAGTCCACGCGCTCGCAGAAGTCGAACAGGCTCTTGAAGGCCCCTTCCTGGCGCGCCTCGACGATGGACTCGATGGCGCCCTCGCCCACGCCCTTGATGGCGCCCAGGCCGAAGCGGATCTTCCCCTCCACCGCACCAAAGGCCATGTCCGATTGGTTCACGTCCGGCGGCAGCACCTGCACGCCCGACTGGCGCGCTTCGCCGATGTGCAGCACCACCTTGTCGGTGTTGTCCTTCTCGCTCGTGAGAAGGGCCGCCATGAACTCCACGCGGTAGTGCGCCTTGAGCCACGCGGTGTGCAGTGTCACGAGGCCGTAGGCCGCCGAGTGGCTCTTGTTGAAGCCGTATTCGGCGAACTTCTCCATCAGGTCGAAGATTTCCCCCGCGACCTTCAGGTCCACGTTGTTGTTCTTGCAACCCTCGAGGAAGCCGGCCCGTTCGGCCTGCATGACCTCGGCCTTCTTCTTGCCCATGGCGCGGCGAAGCAGGTCCGCGCGGCCCAGGGTGTAGCCTCCCAGCACCTGGGAGATCTGCATCACCTGTTCCTGGTAGACGATGACGCCGTAGGTGTCCTTGAGGACGGGCTCGAGCAGCGGGTGCGGATAGACCACCGGCTCGCGGCCGTGCTTGCGGTTGATGAACACGTCCACCATGCCCGAGTCGAGCGGGCCCGGGCGGTAGAGCGCGCCCGCGGCGATGACGTCTTCGAAGCAGCTCGGCTTGAGCTTCATCACCATTTCGGTGAAGCCGCTGGATTCCATCTGGAACACGCCGGCGGTGTCGCCCTCCGCCATGAGCTTCCACACCTCGGCGTCATCCAGCGGGATGTCCTCGCGCTCGATCTTCTTGCCGTTGGGCGGGTTGCGGTTGACCAGGTTGAGCGCGTTCTGGATGACGGTGAGCGTCTTGAGGCCGAGGAAGTCGAACTTCACCAGGCCCGCGGCCTCCACCTCGTCCTTGGCGAACTGGGTGATGAGGGTGTCCTGGCCCGGGGGCTGGTAGGTGGGCACGAACTCCCACAGGGGCTTGTCCGCGATCACCACGCCGGCCGCGTGCATGCCGGGCTGGCGGTGCAGGCCCTCCAGGGCCATGGCGATCTCCAGCACGTCCTTGGTGGTGACGTCCTTGCCGTCCACCTGGCCGATGGCGCTCGGCTTCTCCATCATCTCCTTGAGCCGGGGCTCCTGCTCGATGGCGTCCTTGAGCGTGATGCCGAGCACTTCCGGCACCAGCTTGGCGATGCGGTCTCCCTCGCTGAAGGGCAGCGCGAACACGCGGCACACGTCGCGCAGCACGCTCTTGGCCTTGAGCGAGCCGAAGGTGATGATCTGCCCGACGTTGTTCTCCCCGTACTTGCGGCCCACGTACTTGATGACCTCGTCGCGCCGGTCCTGGCAGAAGTCGACGTCGAAGTCGGGCATCGACACGCGCTCGGGGTTGAGGAAGCGCTCGAAGAGCAGGTTGTACGGGAGCGGATCCAGGTCGGTGATGCGCAGGCAGTAGGCCACGAGGCTGCCCGCGCCCGAGCCACGGCCCGGGCCCACTGGAATCCCGTGCTGCTTGGCCCAGTTGATGAAGTCCTGGACGATGAGGAAGTAGCCGCTGAACCCCATCTTCAGGATGACGCCGATCTCCAGCTCCAGGCGGGCCTTGTAGGGCTCGCGGTCCACGGGCGGCTGGCCCGCGCGGAAGCGCGCCGTGTCGATCTCCATGAAGCGCTCTTCCAGGTTCTTGCGCGCCAGCTCCGCCATGTAGCTGTCGGCGGTGGAGCCCTCGGGCACCTGGAAGGTGGGCAGCATGGGCTTGCCGAGCTTCAGCTCCAGGTTGATCTGCTCCACGATCCGCTGGGTGTTGTGCACGGCCTCGGGCGTGTCATGGAAGTACTCGAGCATCTCCTGGGGGCTCGTGACGTAGAGCTTGTCCGTGGAGTGCTTCATGCGCTTGCCATCCGCGAGCGTCTTGCCGCTGGCGATGCACATGAGCAACTCGTGCGCGCGCGCGTCCTCCTTCTTGATGTAGTGCGCGTCCGCGGTGGCGCACAGCGGGATGTCCAGGTCCCGGCTGAGCTGCTTGAGGTTGGTGTTGGCCGTCTCCTGCTCGGGCATCCCGTTGGACTGCACCTCGAGGAAGAACTGGCCGGGCTCGAAGATGTTCTTGTACTCGAGCGCCGCGCGGCGCGCGTGGTCCATGTCCCCGCGGAAGGCCGCGCCCGTCACTTCCCCGCCCAGACACGCGGTGAGCGCGAACAGGCCCTTGCTGTGGTCGGCCAGGAGCTTCTTGTCGATGCGCGGGTGGTAGTAGAAGCCCTGGCGGTAGGCCATGGACGAGAGGTACTTGAGGTTGTCGTACCCCTCCTTGTTCTTGGCCAGGAGGATGAGGTGGTGGCCCACCTTCTCGGTGCGGTCCTCGCGCCCCTTCGGCCCGGCGACGTACGTCTCCATCCCGATGATGGGCTTGATGCCCGCGTCCTTCGCCTTCTTGTAGAAGTCGATGGTGGCGAACATGTTGCCGTGATCCGTCACGGCCACGCTCGACATCCCCTTCTCCTTCACCGTCTTGATGAGATCCTTCATCCGGATCGCGCCATCGAGGAGCGAGTACAGGGAGTGCAGGTGGAGGTGGGTAAAGGACATGGCGGATAAGTAGTCGTTAGAGGGTTTGTCTGCACCAAAGTTCAGGTCCGGGCCGCCCGCCAGTTCCCAACCGCGAGAAGCGTCCGGAGCCGGAAGCTCGGAACCGGGCGCTTTGTGGCATGGCCCGTACAAGCCGTGAAGGAGCCAGCGGGTTGGGTCCGGGGAGCGAGCCCTCGCCCGTCCGTCCGCCCTCCCCTTCACACTTCTTCACGCCCCGCTCAAACGTCCCCAACGCACGGCGTGCAGTTTGTCTCCTGTCACCGATGAACGGTGCATCCACCCCACGCGAGGTGTCTCCCCGGGAGCCCTCGACAAGGAGTCACGGACATGACCTCGAAGAACAAGATCCTCCTCGCCGGCTCGGCGGTCCTCGCCTTCGTCCTGCTCACCGGTTTCCGGGGCGGACACTGGGGGGGCGGCGCGCGCGACCCCGAGCGCATCAAGCAGATGATCACCTGGAAGCTGGATGACCGCCTGGAGGAGCTGAACGCCACGGATGCCCAGAAGCGGACGCTCCAGGGCCTCAAGGACGGGCTCTTCGAGGACGGCAAGCGCCTGGTCGTGGAGAACAAGGAGGCCCGGAAGCAGGCCCTGGAGCAGTGGGACTCGGCCCAGCCCGACGCCACCCGGGTGCACGCCCTCGTGGACGCGCGCGTGGACGCCCTGCGCGGCTTCGCCCACAAGGTGGCCGATGCCTTCCTGGAGGCCCACCGCGTCCTCTCCCCCGAGCAGCGCCAGCAGGTGTCCGCCGGCATCCGCTCGCACCACGAGCGCTGAGCCGGACGCCGCCGGGGTGCTCACGGCCGGACACAGGCCAGACGTCCAGCCACTTCGGCCTACCCGGGAAATGAGTAGGTTGGGGGGGTGCCTCAGAACTATCCAGAGTTCATCCGCCGTATCCGCGACTACTCCCGCCTCGCCGAGGTGAACGAGTACGCCCGAGTCACCGAGGGAGGCGTGGAGTACCCGCTCTTCCGCCTCATCGTGCCGGGTGAACGTTGGCTCGTCATCACCTCGGGGTTCCACGGGGAGGAGCCCGCCGGGCCGCTCACGCTCAGCCACCACTTCGAGGAGATCGCCGCCTACGCGCGCGCGCGCGGCGTGGGCCTGCGCGTCTACCCGTGCATCAATCCCTCGGGCTTCGAGGACGGCACGCGCTACAACCGGAGCGGCGAGAAGATCAACAACGACTTCCTGCGCTACGAGACGGCGCCCGGGGTCTGGAAGGGAGAGCTGGCGCGCGGTGAGTCCTTCCTGCGCTGGACGCTCTTCGACGGAGGGCCCAAGGAGACCCGCGCGGTGCGCTCGGACATCGTGCGCTACCCCGCCCCCGCCGCCGCGCTCGACATCCACCAGGACGACTACCTGCCCGGCTCGGGCACCTACGCGTACGTCTTCGGGGACAAGGCCGCCCATCGTCCCCTGGTGGAGGCGTCCTCGCGCTACGCCCGCGTCCTGCGCGACGAGAAGGTGGACGAGGCCCACGTCACGGACGCGGACGGGCTCATCGAGCACCACGACGGCAGCGTCACCGACTACTTCACGCGCGGCGGCGTGCCCTACACCGCGACGCTGGAGACCACCACCCGGACGCCGCTCGACGCCTGCCACGCCATCAACCTCATCTGGGTGCGCGGCTACATCGACCTCGCCGCGCGGCACGGGTAGGCCAGCGGAAAGCCGCCTGGCCCCCCTCACCCGCGCCTTGCAAGCGGCCGCCGACCCTGTCACGAGAGCCCTCGCTGACCGGACGCACTCCTCGTCCGGAAAGGTTGATTTGACGTCAAATCAGTTCAATGGGACGGGCCTCGTCCGTTAGAGTGGTGAGCCATGAATTTCACGAGCCAGAAGCAATGGATCCTCGGAGGTTTGAGCCTGGCGTTGGGCGCGTGCGCGTCGACGCCAGTCCCGGTGCAGCCCTATGCCCTGGCCGGAGGGCGCGCGGAGTACCGGGACTACGTCGGAGCCAAGGCCAACATCTGCGATGCGGCGGAGCCACGCTGGCTGCTGGATGAATTGAGCGGCGTCAATGGCCTGCTGGCGCGCTTCCTGTCCTCCACGGAGCTGGCCAATACTCCGGGTTCCACCGAGCGGGCCCAGCAGACGCAGCTGCTCCAGGAGGCCGCGGGCTCGCTGCCCAAGGTGCTGAACGTGCATCAGGCCAACCTCAAGGCGCTCCAGGGGTGCGGCTTCGCGCACTCGGGAGCCTTCCCGGAACTCACCCGGCGTGGGCAGGAGCTCGTGGAGCTGTCGCGCGCGCGGCTCAAGGAGGGCGATCAGATCCTCGAGGCGCAGGAGGTGCGCAACAAGTGGAAGGAAGAGGCGCCCGTGCGTGAGCAGAAGGCGCGCGAGACGTGGTGCGCGAAGAACCCCGAGGTGGGCAGCACCGACGTCTTCTACGCGCGCCAGTTCACCAACGGCCGCACGGAATGGCTCTTCTGTGACGGACACATGGTCCAGGCGGCCTCGGCGGACGCGGAGCCCACCCTGACGGGCCCCGAGAACCTCAGCGCGAAGGATCGCCGCAAGGTGAAGCCCCCGCGCTACATCGAGGCGGCGCGGGGCTACCCCGCGGAGGAGATCGACAAGCAGCCCTCGGGCATGGCGGACAGCGCCGCGCCCGGCTCGGCCACTCCCACGCCTTGAAAATCGAGAGCGTCCTGGAACGAAGAGCGAAGGCCCGCTCCCCGTTCCAGGGCGTGGGAGCGGAGCGCTAGCATCCCGCGCATGATTCGCTCCGCCACCCCCGAGGACGTTCCCGCCATCGCCCGGCTCATCCGGGCGCTCGCCGAGTACGAGAAGCTCTCCCACGAAGTCGTGCTCGAGCAAGAGGCGCTGCGGCGGCACCTCTTCGGCGAGCGGCCCCACGCCGAGGTCGTCCTCGCCGAGCAAGGCGGACAGGTGGTGGGCTTCGCCCTGTTCTTCCACACGTACTCCACCTTCCTGTCCCGCCCGAGCCTCTACCTGGAGGATCTCTTCGTGCTGCCCGAGCACCGGGGCCAGGGCCATGGAAAGGGGCTGCTCACGCACCTGGCGCGGCTCGCCGTCGAGCGCGGCTGCGGGCGCTTCGAGTGGTCCGTGCTCGACTGGAACGCGCCCGCCATCGCGTTCTACAAGTCCGTCGGCGCGGTGCCGATGAGCGACTGGACCGTCTTCCGGGTCACCGGAGACGCCTTGCACCGGCTCGCGGGACGGAGCTGAGCCTGGTTGCCCACCGAGCGGGCTGGGACGCATCCCGGAGCGAGGGCTCCGGCGTAACATGGAGCGTGTGAAGAGAGGCGGTCATGGAGCCCTTCGATGACAACGAGCGCCGCACACTGAAGACCGATGATCGGCGCACGGTCGAACTCGGAGTGGCGGGTGCCGCCTCCTCCGCTGGGCCCACCTTCGCCCCGCTCGGCCGGGGCACCGCCCTGGACCGGTACGTGGTGCTCGATCCCCTGGGCGAGGGCGGCATGGGGATGGTGTACGCGGCCTATGACTCGGTGCTCGACCGCAAGGTGGCGCTCAAGCTGCTGCCACCGGGAGATCCGGAGACGGGCGGGGAGATGACCTCGGGACGGGCCCGGCTCCTGCGAGAGGCGCAGGCCATGGCCCGGCTGTCCCACCCCAACGTGGTGGCCGTCTACGACGTGCACCAGCATGGCGCCCAGGTCTTCATGGCCATGGAGCTGGTGGAGGGGCGCACGCTGTCACAGTGGCAGCAGCAAGAGCCTCGCGGCTGGAGGGACATCCTCGCGGCCTTCCTGGCCGCGGGCCGGGGACTCGCCGCGGCGCATGACGCCGGGCTCGTGCACCGCGACTTCAAGCCCACCAACGTCCTGGTGGGCAGGGACGAGCGCGTGCGGGTGACGGACTTCGGTCTGGCACGCCCGCACAACGCGCCCGCGGAAGTCCTCCCTCCCCACGCCGCGCCGTCCCGGGACACCGGGCCGGTCAAGTCGCACAGCCTGCTGGAACTGGACCTGACGCAACAGGGCGCGGTGCTCGGCACGCCGGCCTACATGGCTCCCGAACAGTTCCGCGGCGCCGTGGCGGATGCCCGGAGCGATCAGTTCTCCTTCGCCGTGTCGCTGTGGGAAGCCCTCCACGGGGAGCGCCCCTTCGAGGGAAAGACTCCGGCCGAGCGCCGGCAGAACGTGTTGGACGGTCGCCTCCGGCCTCCGCCGTCCTCCTCGAAGGTCCCGCCCTGGGTGAGCCGGGCGCTCCTGCGCGCCCTCCACCGGGAGCCCGGGGCGCGCTATCCCTCGCTCAATGCCCTGCTGAGCGTGCTGAGCCGGGATCCCGCCCAGGTGCTCCGGCGCCGGCTCACCGTCACGGCGCTGCTCGGAGTCATGATCGGCTCGGGGACGTTGGTGGGCGCCTCGTGGCACGAGCGTCAGACCCGCCTGTGCACGGGCGCTCCGGAGCGGCTGGAGGGCATCTGGGACGAGCCTCGCCAGGAGGCCATCTCCAGGTCCTTCCTCGCCACCGGCCGCACCTATGCCGGAGACACCTGGCGGCGGGTGCGCGAGGCACTCGACGCGTACACCACCGCGTGGAAGGACATGCACGTGGCGGCGTGCGAGGCCACGCGGCTCAGGGGCGAGCAGTCCGAGGCCGTCATGTCCCTGCGCATGGCCTGTCTGGACGGACGGCTGCAGGAGCTGGCCGCGCTCACCGAGGTCTTCACCGAGGCCGACGGAACCGTGGTGGAGAAGGCCCTCTCCGCCACCAGCGCGCTGCGGGGCTTGCAGGGGTGCGCGGACGTGCGGGCGCTCATGGCCGAGGTGACACCTCCCGAGGAGCCCGCCACGCGCCAGGCGGTGGACGCCTCGCGCGCCCGGCTCGCCCGCGTCAAGGCGCTCACCGAGGCGGGCAAGCTCCAGCAGGCGTTGCGGCTCGCCGCCGAGGAGACGGAGCGCACGAAGGAGCTCGGCTACGCCCCCGTGCGCGCCGAGTCCCTGTTGATGCGCGCCTGGACGAAGCTGCTCTCCGGAGAGAACCTGGGCGTGCCCGAGTTGCTCACCGAGGCGCTGTGGCTCGCGCATGCCGCGCGGCATGACCTGGTCGCGGCCTCCGCCAGCGTGCGGCTGATGGGCTACTACGACACCCATGGCCCTCTCGAGGAGGCCGCGCGCTGGGAGCCCTTCGCGCTCGCCTCGCTCGACCGGTTGGGGGAGCACGGCGAGCTGCGCGCCATCTTCCACAACAACCGAGGCATGGCCCTCTACCAGCAAGGCCACTTCGCCGAGGCCCACGAGGCCTTCGACAAGGCCTTCGCCCTGGCCGAGCGGCAGCTCGGTCCCGCCAATGCCATGACGCTGCGCTATGGCACCAACGCCGTGGCCGCGCTGAGCAACCTGGACCGGCACGAGGAGAGCCAGCGCGCCTTCGAGACGCTCGTGAGCCTGGGCGAGACGAACCTCGGGCCGCTCCACCCCTTCCTCACCCAACCCATGACGAACCTGTCGAACATGTACGCCTTCCAGGGGCGCATGGCCGACGCACGCCGGTTGCTCGACCGGGTGAGGGAAATTGGCCAACAGGCCTACGGCGAACGCTCGGACGAGTGGGCCCAGTTCCACATCGCCTATGGCGATCTCGAGGCCGCGGAAGGACGCGACGCCGAGGCGCTCGGACACTACGAGGAAGCCGCGAACCTGCAACGCGAGCTCACGGGCCCCGACAGCCTGGAGTTCCTGCAGGCGCGCGTGAAGGAAGCGGATGCCCGGACGGCGCTCGAGCAACTGGCGCTCGCGCAACGCACCTACCAGGAGGTGCTGGAGCTCACGAAGAAGGATGCCCCCCGCTACGAGCGGGTACATACCCAAGCGCTCGGAGGACTCGCGGACCTGTACGACACGCGCGGCGAGCACGACAAGGCCCTGCAGTTGCGCCAGCAGGCATTGGAGTTACGCGAGCACACCCTGGGCAAGGAGCACATCCACACCGCCCTGATGCGAGTGGCCATCGGCAACAGCTACCTGGAGCTGGGACAGCCCGCGCGCGCGCTCGCTCTCTTCGAGCGGGAGCAGGGCTTCTTCGAGAAGACACTGGGCAAGGACTCTCCCTCCGGGGTGCTGCCGCTCGCGGGCAAGGGCGAGGCCTTGCAGAAGCTCGGCCGGGCAACCGAGGCCATCCCCCTGCTGGAGCACGTCCTGGCCGTCATCGAGCGCCACCCCCTGCGCCCGGCGTACACGGCCTCGGTGCGCTTCGCGCTGGCGCGCGCGCTGTGGGATGCCCGGCGCCAACCGGAGCGCGCCTGGAAGCTCGCCCAATCCGCGCGCGACACCTATGCCCGCGCCCCCCTGCGTCACGCGAGCGAACTGGCCGAGTTGGAGCTGCTGCTGACCCGGCACGCGGTCCCCGAGCCGGGAGCGCCCAACACCGTGGCCCTGCCCGCGCCGCCGTGAGCACCAAGAACAACGGGAGGGCGGCTCGCACCGCCCTCCCGCTCACTTCCCTTCCACTGCCCCGCGCCTACAGCTCGCGCAGGTCGTAGTACTCGGCCGACGCCTGGTCATGGTTGCTGGCGCCACCGGCCGCGAGCACCGTGCCGTTGTTGAGCAGCGTCGCCGTGTGGCGGTAGCGGTCCACGTTCATGTCCACCGTGGCCGTCCACTTGCCCGTCGCCGGGTTGTAGCGCTCGGAGGCCACCTGGATTCCGGTGAGCTGGTGGTAACCACCGGCCACCAGCACCTCGCCGTTCTCCAGCAGCGTCGCCGTGTGCCAGCGCCGCGGCGACTTCATCGCGTCCGTCGCCGTCCACGTGCCCGTCGCCGGGTTGTACAGCTCCGCCGACTGGCTCTTGGCCACGTCGATTCCCGCGCCACCGGCCACCAGCACCTGCCCGTTGGGCAGCAGCGTCGCCGTGTGCCACGCGCGGCCCGTGCCCAGCTCGCCCGCGCTCGTCCACTTGCCCGTCGCCGGGTCATACAGCTCCGCCGACGTCAGCAGGTTCGGGTTCTCCGCGTTCGCCTCCGCCACGTTGCTGCCACCCGTCACCAGCACCTTGCCGTTGGGCAGCAGCGTCATGGTGTGGTAGCCGCGCGCCCGCGCCAGGCTGCCCGTGTAGCTCCACGTCCCCGTCGCCGGGTCATACAGCTCCGCCGTCGCCAGCGCCGTGCCGTAGAACTCGCTGGTGAAGCCGCCCGCCACCAGCACCTTGCCGTTGGGCAGCAGCACCGCGTTGTGGTCGAAGCGCTGGGTGTTGAGCAGACCCGCCGGCTTCCACTTGCCCTGCGCCGGCACGTACAGCTCCGCCGTCGCGCTGGTAATCGGGCACGCGCCGCCGCCGGCAATCAGCACCCGGCCGTCCTGCAGCTTGGTGGCCGTGTGGCCGCGGTGGGCGCCCAGGGTGTTGCCCGTGGCCGTCCACGTCTTGGTGTCCTGGTCATACAGCTCGGAGCTGGTGTTGAAGCCACCGGCCACCAGCACGCGGCCGTCGTCCAGCTTCGTGGCGGTGTGCTGCAGGCGGGGCAGCGCCATGCTGCCGGTGAGAATCCAGCCGCCCTTGGGCTCGTCCTTGCCGCACACGTCGCTCGGCAGCACCGTCACCTTGCGCGTCACGGTCGCCGTGTTGCCGCTGAAGTCGCTCGACGAGTAGGTGATGATGTAGACGCCGGGCACCTTGTTGTTCACCGAGCCGGAGACGGAGACGGACATAGGGCCGCCCGAGCACGAGTCGAAGGCCCCCGCGCCCATCTCCACGTAGGGCGAGCCGCACGCGAGCGTCATGTCCGGAGCGCCTCCGAGGGTCAGCTCCGGAGGAGCGTCATACACCGTCACCGTCGTGTTGCAGCTGGCGCTGTTGGTGCCATCCGAGGCCTCGAAGGTGAAGGTGTGGGTGCCCACGGGGAGGTGCGCGGTGGGATAGCGCGCCGTGGAGGACACCACCCGGCAATTGTCGCTGTAGCTGGCGACGCCCGGCGAGTACCAGCGGCCCGCGTTCACGCAATCCAGCCGCACGTTCTCCGGGCAGAGGACAGTGGGCGGCGTGACGTCCGCCGTCTTCACGGTGGCGGTGCAGCTGGCGCTCAGGCCCGCGGTGTCCGTGCACGTGAGCGTCACGGAGGTGCTGCCCGCGCCGGAGAAGCTCGCGGGGGTCTGCACGCACTCCTTGAGGTTGTTGTCCGGGTCGTACGAGCCGTCGTTCACCGAGCCCGTCGCGCCGCAGGTGGCGCTCAGGGTCAGGTCGAGGTCCTTGCACTTCGCCACCGGGGGACGGTTGGTGGGGCCCGTGATGCGGCAGGACGCGGAGCAGGTGCCCGTGCCATTGGCGGCGCCCGTGTCGCACTCCTCTCCCGGGTTCAGCTTGCCGTCACCGCACCAGTTCAGGCGGCACACCGACGAGCACTTCGTGCCCGGCACGCCGTTCTCGATGCCCTCATCACACTCCTCGGGGGCCTGAATCACCTTGTCGCCACAGCGCAGCGGAATGGCGCCACGCGCCAGCACGTACGGCACGCCGTGCGAGCCGTCCGCGAAGTCCTTGCTGCCCGGCAGCCGCGAGCCATACGCCGGGTCGCGCGCGATGACGAGCGGGGTGAAGTTGGCCTCGGGGTAGGAGTCGAACGCCTCGTGCACCGAGCAGTTCCAGTTGGACAGCACGCCGCTGGTCAGCCCGTTGAGCGCCGAGTGCGTGGCCACGATGTGCGCGTCGTTGTAGCAACCCACGCCCGTCACCGTGAAGGAGCCGAAGGGGTTGAGCACCGGCACCTTCGTCTTGGGCGCCGTCTCGTGGTAGTAGCAGCTCAGGTTGACGTACATGCCCGTCTTGCCCTCCTGCGCCGCGGCGAACTGCACCGAGTTGAGGGTGACTTGGTCCTCGTCGTGGTAGACGGGGTCGGTGCCCACGATGATGACGTTGCCGTCCACCACCGGGCCCCACTTGCCGCTGCTCTGCTCGGCGGCGCTCAGCAGGCCACGCGCGGTGCTGCAGGTGCGGTCGCCCAGGATGAGGGCGCGGTAGTTGGCGAAGTCCGCGGACGTCTTGGCGGCCCACTGGGCGTCGGTGACGAGTTCCACCCCGTAGCCAAGGTTGCGCGCCATGCGGGCCTCGACGCTGTCGGTGCCCCCCGTCACGGTGCCCGCCAGGATGAGGACCTTGTTCTCGCTGGCCAGGCCCTGCGGCCGCGTACCCGTGCTCTGGGGGGACAGCGCCGGCGTGGACGACAGCTCCTCACCGTCGGCGTCCGTGGGGAGTGCTTCGCCGCAGGCCGCGAGCATCAACACGCTCAAGGCCATCCATAGCCGCCCGATACCGCGACACCGTTTCATGTGGACTCCAGACTGCATGGGTTTTCTCCCTTGGATCAGACGCTCCGCGCCATCCCCCCCCAGGAGACACGGCGCGCCCGAGACGACGCGTGACTCAGCGCCCTCTCGTTCTCGGCACTGCCGCCGGGCCCCGACGAAGGCGGCTCCCGGTTCATTTATTTTGACATGAATAAACGGGAAAAAGGGCACGCCGCGGCGGCTCACGCCACGGGGCCGCTCGCGGCACGCAGCGCGTCGATGAGCTCGCGCGCGGACGTGGGGTGACCCTGACCCTGAGGGGTGAAGAAGATACCCACCGGCATCCCCTCCTCCTCGAGCTGCGGCAACACGTTCTCCAACAGCTCACTCAGAGAAATGGAGCGAGGCTGGAACCCCTCCCACAACCGCGTGGCGCAGAGCGCGGCGAACTCGGGCGCGGGCCACAAGGGCAGCACATCGCGTCCCGCATCATCGAGCGCGAGCGCCCACCCTTCTCCGTCCAGGCCCCACACTTCCCCCGACTCCACCGCGCGCTGGAGGAAGTACGCGTAGCGCCGGGCCGCGGGCAACCGCAGCACGGCCTGAATGCGCTCCTGGCTCTCCTCACGTTCCATCCGTCCTCCCCGTGCTCGCAGGATTTCCGACCGGTCCGACATGGGCCCCGCCCTCCCGGGCCCTCGAGAGGAGCGCGACCACTTCCTCGGCGCATCCCCAGGACAACGTCCCCCCCTCCGTGCCCGTCCATGCACAAGACAACCCGGAGACTCCACAGCCAAGGACGATGACGCGCATGGGGGGCACGAGGGTCTCCCCGTTCTAGCGCGGATGAGGCCTGGGAAGCGAAGGGCTCGGTGCGAGTATCTTCCCGGCATGATGCGTCCCACGCTCGGCCTGCTCACGGACTTCGGTTTGACGGACACCTACGTGGGGCAGATGAAGGCGGCGATCCTCCGGGTCGCGCCCCACGTGCACCTGGTGGACCTGACACATGAGGTAGCCCCGCAGGATGTGCGGGGTGGCGCCTTCCTGCTCTGGAGCGCGGTGGAGTCCTTCGCCGAGGGCTCGCTGCATCTCGCGGTGGTGGATCCCGGCGTGGGCTCGGCGCGCCGTGGAGTGGCGGTGAGGAGCCGCCGGGGCGACATGCTGGTGGGTCCGGACAACGGGCTGCTGGTCCCCGCGCTCTCCCTGCTCGGGGGCATGGACGTGGCGGTCGAGCTGACCGAGCCCGCGGGGTGGGGTCCCCGGCGCTCGCGCACCTTCCATGGCCGCGACGTGTTCGCCCCCGTGGTGGGGCACCTGGCCATGGGCGTTCCCCTGGAAAAGCTCGGCCGGGCCCTGACGCGGCTGGAAACGCCCTTCTCCTTTCCCGCTCCCCGGCGGGAAGACGACACCCTCGTGGGCGAAGTGCTCCACGTGGACACCTACGGCAACCTCGTCACCAACGTGCCCGGAGAGTCGCTGCCCACCCGCTTCCAGGTGCGGCTGGGCACCACCGTCATCCCGGACGCGCCCCATGTGCACTATCAAACGGTGGCGAGCGGCGCCCCGCTGTCGCTGGTGGGCAGCACGGGCCTGTTGGAGGTGTCGGTGCGCGACGGCAGCGCGGCCCGGGAGCTCGGCGTGGGCCGGGGAGCGAGTGTGTACATCACCCCCGGTTGATTCTTCCGGTCCAACGGGGCTCGGGCAGAATGGGGCGCCATGGAGCAGCAGGCCCTCGCGATGGATGTGCGGCAACTGGAGAAGCTGAGCGTGCTCCAGGATGAGCAGGCGCCCAACCTGGTGGCGGAGATGGCCCAGGGCTTCCTCGCGCGCACCCCCGCGAAGCTGACGCGGCTGCGCGAGTTGCTGGCCTCGGGCAATGCCGGGCAGCTCGCGAACGAGGCCCATGGCCTGGCCACGAGCAGCGGCATGTTCGGGATGATGCGGGTGCGGCTGCTGTGCAAGACCTTGGAGAACCTCGCGCGCGACTCCGGCCTGGAGGGGGCGGAGACACTCGTGGCCCAGGTGGAGCACTCCTTCGCCGAGGCCCGGCCCCTGCTCGTGGCGCAACTGCACCTTCCGGAATGAGCTGGGCCCACTTCACCCGGAAAACGGGGATGGTGAGTCCCTGGGCGAGTGGACGCGCCTTCCTTCGGGAAGCCCTCCATGCTGGAGTCCCGCCCAACCCCCCACGGAAAGCCCGACCGCATGTCCCAGACCCACTCGAATCCGGAGCTCGAAGCACTGGCCGCGTCGCGCTGGCGCGTGGCCGCCGCCCTCACCGCTTGCACCCTCGTGTCCTACTTCGGCTTCATCCTGCTCGTGGCGTTCAACAAGCCGTTGATGGGCCAGCAGCTCGTGCCGGGGCTGTCCGTGGGCATCCTCCTGGGAGCGCTCGTCATCCTCGCCGCCTGGGGCTTCACGGGCATCTATGTCGTGTGGGCCAACAACCGCTACGACAGGGCCCTCGAGAAGCTGCGCCGCTGAGCCCTCATTCCCCTTCTGAGCTCCCGACATGAATCCACAACAAGCAGCGACCTCGATCGGCCAGCCGAACACCACCGCCATCGTCTTCTTCCTGGCGTTCGTGGGCCTCACGCTCGGCATCACCTACTGGGCGGCACGCCGGACCAAGACGACCTCGGAGTTCTTCACGGCGGGCGGAGGCGTGAGCGCCCTGCAGAACGGCTTCGCGCTCGCGGGCGACTTCATGAGCGCCGCGAGCTTCCTGGGCATCGCCGGACTCGTGGCCCTGTCCGGCTTCGACGGCCTCATCTACTCGGTGGGCTGGCTGGTGGGCTGGCCCGTGGTGACGTTCCTCATCGCCGAGCCCCTGCGCAACCTGGGCAAGTACACCTTCGCGGACGTGGTGGCCTACCGGCTCAAGCAGACGCCGGTGCGGCTCGCGGCCGCCGTGGGCACGCTCACCGTGGTGAGCTTCTATCTGATCGCCCAGATGGTGGGCGCGGGCAACCTCATCCGGATGATGTTCGGCCTGAGCTACGAGGCCGCCGTGCTCATCGTGGGCGGGGTGATGATCCTCTACGTGCTGTTTGGCGGGATGATCGCCACCACGTGGGTGCAGATCGTCAAGGCGGTGCTGCTGCTGGCGGGAGCGAGCGCGCTGGCGCTCATGGTGCTCGCGCGCTTTTCCTTCAACCCGCTCGCGCTCTTCCGCGAGGCCGTCACGCAGTACGGGCCCGAGGTGCTGGCGCCGGGCAAGCTCGTCTCCAGTCCCCTGGAGGCGGTGTCGCTCGGACTGGCGCTGATGTTCGGCACGGCGGGCCTGCCGCACATCCTCATGCGCTTCTACACGGTGCCCAACGCGAAGGCGGCGCGCGGCTCGGTGTTCTACGCCACGGGGCTCATCGGCTACTTCTACCTGGTGACGTTCATCCTCGGCTTTGGCGCGTCGGTGCTGCTGGGCCGCTCCACCATCACGGGCGTGGACAAGGGCGGCAACATGGCGGCGCCGCTGCTGGCCGAGGCGGTGGGAGGCACGCCCTTCCTGGGCTTCATCTCCGCGGTGGCCTTCGCCACCATCCTGGCGGTGGTGGCGGGCCTGACGCTGTCGGGCGCGGCGGCCCTGTCGCACGACCTGTGGACGCACGTGGTGCGCAAGGGCAAGGCGCCCGAGCACGAGCAGCTGCGCGTGGCCCGGCTGGCGAGCTTCGGCCTGGGCATCCTCGCCATCATCCTGGGCATCCTCTTCAAGGGGCAGAACGTGGCCTTCATGGTGGGCCTGGCCTTCGCCATCGCCGCGAGCGCCAACTTCCCCGCCCTGCTCTTGTCCATGGCCTGGAAGGGCTTCACCACGCGCGGCGCGGTGGCCAGCATGCTCACGGGCGCCTTGAGCGCGGTGCTCTTCATCTTCCTGTCGCCCACGGTGCAGGTGGAGATGCTGGGCAAGGCGGAAGCCCTCTTCCCGTTGAAGAATCCGGGCCTCGTCACCATGCCGCTGGCCTTCCTGGTGGGCTGGGTGGTATCGCTGCTCACGCCCGAGCCCGAGGCCGCCAGCCGCTTCCCCGAGGTGCGCCACCGCATGCACGTGGGCGCGGAAGCCGACACGCCGCAGCCCTCCCCCACCCCCGAGAGCGCCTCGGCGGAGCCCGCCCTCCCCTCTCGCTGACCGGAGCCCCTTTCATTCCATGAGCCAGGAAGTGAGCCGAGAAGGAACCGGAGACATCCGGTTCTGGCCGTTCATGTTCGCCATCTTCATCGGCTCGTTCGTCGCCGTGATGAGCTCCAGCACCATCACGATCGCCCTTCCGGAGATGCAGCGGTACTTCGGCGTGGACCTGTCGGTCATCCAATGGACGCTGACGGGTTTCATGCTCGCCATGGGGACGGTGGCGCCCCTCACCGGCTACCTGGGGGACCGCTTCAGCGCGAAGCGGCTGTACCTGGGCACGCTGCTCGGCTTCGCGGTGGCGTCCCTGGTGTGCGGCTGGGCTTGGGACGCGTACTCCCTCATCGCCTTCCGCGTCCTCCAGGGCGCGTTCTGCGGGGCCATCCTGCCGGTGACCATGACGCTCATCTACCAGGTGCTGCCCCGCGAGAAGCAGGCCATGGCCGTCAGCCTCTGGAGCCTGTCCGCCATGCTCGCGCCCGCCTTCGGCCCCACGCTCGCCGGATGGCTCATCACCGCGGGCAACTGGCGCTGGTTGTTCTTCATCAACCTCCCCGTGTGTCTGCTCGCCCTGGCGATGGCCGCGCGGAGCGTTCCCTACTACCGGCTGCGGACGGCCGGTTCCTTCGACGCGCCCGGCCTGGTCACCGTCATCACCGGAAGCCTGTTGCTCCTGATGACCTTCAGCAAGAGCGGCGCCTGGGGGTGGAGCAGCCCGAGGACCCTGGGCTTGTTCGCGGTGGGAAGCATCTCGCTGGCCTTCTTCGTCGTCCGGGAGTTGCGCACGCACGCGCCCCTGCTCGACCTGCGGGTGCTGGCCAATGGCCGCTACCTGCTGACCCTGATCGTCTCCATCATCATCACGATCAGCCTGTACTCGGGCACGTTCCTCATGCCGGTGTTCCTCCAGCACACCCAGGGGCGGACCGCGCTCGACACCGGGCTCATCCTGCTGCCCGCCTCGCTCGTGATGGCGTTGCTGATGCCCCTGGTCGGACGGCTCTACCCCGTGCTCGGGCCACGCGTGCTCATGACGACGGGCGTCTTGCTGATGGGCGGAGGGACCTATGCGCTCAGCGACCTGACGCCGGACACCTCGCGCACCTACGTGCTCGTGTGGATGGTGGTGCGCAACGCGGGCATCTCCCTGTCCACCATGCCGTCCGGCAACGCGGGCATGGAACAGATTCCTCCCGCGCTCAGCGGCCACGCGTCGTCCATCAGCAACTGGCTGCGCAACGTGTTCGGCTCGTTCTCCATCGCCATCTTCACCTCGCTCCTGGCCACGTTCGGGCGCCACGAGGCCGAGTCGCTGCGGCAACAGGGCATGACGAACCCGGCGATGATCGAGCGGTGGGCGTTCGTGGAGAGCATCAACGACGTCTACCTGGTGGCCACCGTCATCGTGTTGGCGGCGTTACCGCTCTGCCTGCTCGTTTCCAAGAATCCCGGGCTCGCCTCGCGTCCCTCGCCTTCTTGAGGGAAGGGCGGAGAAACGGCGGGTGCTACAGACTTGCAGCGCGCAACCACCGCACCCGCTATTCATTCCGAGGCCCAGTACCCAGTCCGTGCTCGGCTGACTACCCTGAATCCCAGACACGGGAGGAGGAGCCATGGCGGTCCGGACGGAACATGATGCGCTGGAACTCATCCACCAACGGCGGGTCGTCACGGAGGTACCCGCCCAGGGCACCGCTTCGCTCGTCGAGGCCGTGGCGGGAGGCCCGGTGAGCGGCAGTTGGCGCTCGCACGCCAAGGGCCGGTTGATGTACCGGCTCGGACGCATGCTCCGGGCCTCGCGCGATGTGCTCGCCGTGCGGCTCGTGGAGGGAAAGGTGGCCTTCGTGGACGCCTCCCTGTGGCCCGCCGTGTACCGCATGGTGATGGAGCCCTCGCGCCGCCGCCGCTCCCTGGAGGGGCTGTCCGCCCAGGCCCGCGCGCTGCTCAGCGCCGTGGAACGGGACCGGCGCGTGCGCCTGGACAAGGAAGGCGAGTGGACGAAGGCGAGGGAGGCCCTGGAGGAGCGGCTGCTCGTGCACGTCTCCGAAGCGGAGAACGACGAGGGACGCTTCGGCGTCATCCTGCGCTCGTGGCGGGACTGGGTGTCCCCCACCGTCGAGGAGGCCGCGCGCACCCTCACCTATGACGAGGCCATCGCCCGGCTGAAGGGGCCCTGTGGAGGCGCCCCGGCGGGGCTCGGGGCCTGGGTGTTCTAGCGCCTCAGAAGATGTCGGGCATGGCCGGCGGCGGACCGGAGAACAGCGCCGTGGCCGTGCGCAGCGTCTCTTCCCCGGCCGTGAGGGCGCCGGCGAGTTGGAGCGCCGAGGGAGCGAGGAATCCGCTGTAGAGCGGCGCGAGCGCCCGCGCGTGCAGCTTCAGGTCCCCGTCCCCGCCCTCGCGCACCTCCGCCTCGCCCTCGGACACCTCGAGCACGAAGCGGCCCCGGTTCTCCGGGAAGAACTCGTCCTCCACCTCCAGGTGCAGCGCGCCCGAGCTTCCCTCCGGATAGCCCCGGGCCTGGAGCGCGGCGGGCACGTCCAGCACGCGCAGCATCCACCGGTCCAGGAACCTCGACTCATACGTCTGCTCGTTCAGCAGGAAGAGGAGCGGATCCGCCGGTCCACTCCGCCAGAGGACCTCGGTGGTCAGCGCGCGGTGCTCGCCGAGGAAACCCAGCAGCCGCCGCGCCGCCGCGGGGGTGAGCGCGATCAGATCCGTGAGGTTCAACTCCTGCCGGTAGGACGCGGGCAGGGCGCGGCGCGTCAGATAGAGGTAGCCCTCCACGCCCGCGGAGCCTTCCACGAGATAGCCGTAGGCGAGCTCCGTGCGGGGGTGCGTCACGCGGGTCCACACATACGGGCCCCGGTCGAGCCAGCCCTGCTGCAACCGCGCGTGGCGGCCGTAGACGTCGTGGATCGCCGGCAGATCGGACGCCTCCACCGGACGCAGGGCGAGGGAGCGCTCCTGGACCTCGATTCCGGACATGCGCACCCGGTGCTCGACGCGCGCGCCGGCCTGCTCGAAGCCCACGCGCCGGTAGAGCCGCTGGGAGGAGGGATAGAGCGTGGCGAGGAGGAACCCCCGCGCGCGTGCCAGCCGGAGCATTTCCTCCATGAGGCGGGTGCCCGCGCCCTGGCCCCGGTGGATGGGCGCCACCCCCACCGCGGAGATCCCCGCCGTGGGGACCCGCCGCCCCCCGAACCACTGGCCCATGGGAATGAGGGCGGCCGTCGCCGTCACCCCATCCCCGGCGCGCAAGACGCGGGTCTCCGAGCCCTCGAGCACGATCCGCTGCCGGACCTCCTCCGGCGGCATGGCGAAGGCCTGGGCGATGATGTCCACGGTCTGGGCCAGTTCCCGCTCCCCCTGGGGCGGACCGAACAACGGCAGGGTCGCACTCATGCCGGCAGTCTAGGGCAGGCGGCCCTCGCCCGCCCTCCCGACGAGCGGGTCTGGAGACTGGACAACGCGGACCCAATGGTTAGAGGGAGGGAAATTGGTGCCCGTTTCCAGGGCATCCGGAGGCCCCATGTCCGTCGAATCCTCCCAGCGGGAGACCCACAACTTCCAGGCGGAGATCAACCAGCTCCTCAACCTGGTCATCAACTCGCTCTATAGCCACAAGGAGATCTTCCTGCGCGAGCTGGTGTCCAATGCATCGGACGCGCTCGACAAGCTGCGCTTCCGCTCCATCACCGAGCCCGAGCTGCTCGAAGGCGCCCCCGAGCTCGCCATCCGCATCATCCCGGACGAGGCGGCGGGCACGCTGACCATCGAGGACACCGGCATCGGCATGACGCACGACGAGCTGGTGAAGAACCTGGGCACCATCGCCCACTCCGGCTCGCGCGAGTTCCTGGACCTGGCCTCCAAGCGCGGCCAGAAGGACGTGAACCTGATTGGCCAGTTCGGCGTGGGCTTCTACAGCGCCTACCTCGTGGCCGACCAGGTGTCCGTCGTCAGCCGCGCGGCGGGCAAGGACAGCCAGGCGTGGCGCTGGTCATCCGATGCCAAGGGCTCCTTCACCGTGGAGACCGCCGAGCACGCCACCCGCGGCACCGCCATCACCCTGCACCTCAAGCAGGACCAGAAGGAATTCCTGAGCGAGTGGCGCCTGCGCGAGCTCATCACCCAGTACTCGGACTATGTGAGCCACCCCATCCACCTCCAGGTCAAGAAGACCACGGGCGAGGGCGCGGAGGAGAAGACCGAGACGAAGCTCGAGGTGGTGAACAAGGCGAGCGCGCTGTGGCAGCGCTCCAAGAGCGAGATCACCGACGAGCAGTACCAGGAGTTCTACAAGCACCTGTCCCACGACTGGGAGCCGGCGCTCACCTGGACGCACTTCCGCACCGAGGGCAACCAGGTCTTCACCAGCCTCATCTTCGTGCCCAAGCACCCGCCGTTCGACCTGGACAGCCAGAAGCCGCGCGGCGTGCGGCTGTTCGTCAAGCGCGTGCTCATCATGGACAACTGCGAGGAGATGCTGCCGCAATGGCTGCGCTTCGTGCGCGGCGTGGTGGACTCGGATGACCTGCCGCTCAACGTGTCGCGCGAGCTCCTGCAGGACTCGGCCGTGGTGCAGGGCATCCGCAAGCACGTGACGAAGAAGACGCTGGACATGCTGGAGAAGCTGGCCAAGGACAAGCCAGACGACTACCGCACCTTCTGGCAGGCCTTCGGTCCCATCCTCAAGGAGGGGCTGGCCATGGACGTGGAGTACCGCGAGAAGATTGGCGGGCTGCTGCGCTACGAGAGCTCGCGCGAGGAGGGTCTCACCTCGCTCGCCGACTACGTGTCCCGGATGAAGGAGGGCCAGGAGGCCATCTATTACGTCTTCGGCGAGACGCGGAAGGCCGTGGTGGACTCGCCGCACCTCGAGGCGCTCAAGAAGCGCGGCTACGAGGTGCTGTACATGACGGACCCCGTGGACGAGTGGGCCATCCAGGGGCTCAAGGACTTCCAGGGCAAGCCCATCGTCTCGGCGATGCACGCGGACTTGAAGCTCAAGGAGACGGACGAGGAGAAGCGCGAGAAGGAAGAGCGCGCCAAGGGCCTGGGGCCGCTCGCGGAGAAGATGAAGGAAGTGCTCAAGGAGCAGGTGCGCGAGGTGCGCGCGTCGGACCGGCTCACGGACTCGCCCTGCTGCCTGGTGGTCCCCGAGGGCGGCTCGCACGCGTTCGTGGAGCGGCTGCTGCGCGAGCGCGGCCGGAGCGTGCCGCGCGCCAAGCGGATCCTCGAGGTCAACCCCCAGCACCCCATCATCCAGCACCTGCGCGGCCTCCAGGAGACGGATCCCGGCTCCGCGCAGATGAAGGAGTGGGTGGAGATGCTCTACGATCAGGCGCTGCTCACCGAGGGCAGCAGCGTGGAGGATCCGAACCGCTTCGCCCGGCGGATGACGGCGCTGATGACGCAGGTGGCGGCGCAGACGCCTCCGGTGGCCGCCCCGGCGGGCACGTAACCCCCCATCCGTAGTAAGGGAAGGGACACCCGATGCCGCGTGTCCCTCCCGAGCCGCCCGTCCTCGACGAGGAGGCCCTTGTCCACCAGTTCCCCGGACTCGACCGGCGCGCGCTGGGCGCTTTCTACACCCCGGCGCCGCTCGTCGAGCGCACCCTGGCCCTCGCCCTGGCGCACGCGGGGGACGGGCCCCTGGCGGTGGTGGATCCCGCCTGTGGCGCCGGTGCCTTCCTCGCCGCCGCGGCCCAGGCCCGGCCCGGCGCGCACCTGGCGGGATTGGAGCTCTCCCCCGACGTGGCCCAGGCCTGTCAGGCCCGCGTCCCCCACGCCGACATCCGCGTGGGCGATGCCCTGCGGGAAGGACTGGAGCCGCTGCTGGCGCGCCTCCCACCGGTGCACCAGGAAGTGTGGGTGGGCAACCCGCCCTATAACGGCACCTCGGCGCTCCTCAAGGATCGGCAGGCCTACGCCCGCCTGCGCGCGCTGCTGCCCCTGACGCTGTTGCCGGGCACCAGCCTGCGCGACGACTTCGCCTTCTTCCTGCTGCTCGCGGCGCACCGGCTCTCGCGCCGGCCCGGGGTGCTCGCCTTCATCACCCCCACGAGCCTCCTGGATGCCTTCCTCTACGCACCGCTGCGCGCCACGCTGCTGCGCACGCTCACCCTGCGCGAGGTGGTGGACCTGGGCCCGGGCGCCTTCGTGGGCACGCAGGTGCGCACCTGCATCACCGTGTGGACCTCGCCTCCCGCCTCCGATGTCCGCCCCGTGTACACCCGGCTGTCGCCGGACGCCGGAGCCTCGCGGGAGCCCTTCACCCCCACCGCGCCCGAGTGGCGCCTCGTGCCGACGCCCACCGCGGCCTCCGAGCTGGATGCCCGCTGGCGCACCACCGGAGAACCCCTCACCACGCTCGTGCCGGTGAGCCTGCCGGGAGTGAAGACCCGGTTCGACGAGCTGCTGGTGGATGAAGAACCCGGGCGGCTGCTCGCGCGGCTGGAGGACTTCGCGCGCACGCCGATGGAGGCGATGGAGACGTTCGCCGAGGCCCAGGGCATGCCCGCCTCGCTCGTGCCCAAGCTGCGAGCCCTCAAGGAGGGGCCGCCCTTCCACGTGGCGCCCACGTTCGTGCGGCCCTTCTTCCGTTACGCCGGAGCCCGGCACCGGGGGCGCCTGCCCGAGAGCGCACGCGCCTTCTGCTACCTGGATCGCCGGCTCATCCCCCGAGGAGACCATCGCCTGCGAGGCCCGTGGGATCCGCATCGCTGCGCGGTGAAGCTGCTGTTCAACGTGCGCGAGCTGCCCTTGTCCGCCGCGCTCCTGGAAGAAGAAGGCTGTGTGCACGACCACCGCCACGCCCGCTTCGCGCCACTGTGGGTGCCCCAGCGGGTGCGCGACGAGGGCCTGGGCATCACCCGCATGGCGCGTGGCGAGGAGGAACTGGGCCCGCTCGTCCCCAACCTCTCCCCGCGAGGATTGGCCTGGGCGGAGACGCTGGGCGGACCGCTCACGGCCTTCCGCTGGCTCGTGGACTTCCTCAACGGCCCCGACGTCCAGCGGTGCTGGGCCCCCGTGTATGGCGCTTCGCGCGTGGTACCCGTGCCCCTGTCCCAGGGTTTCGGTAACACACCGTAATCCGCGGCGACACGCGCGTAACATCCGCTTAAGACTCTCTGGACATAAGGGTTCCAGGCCCGATGCAGGGCCCGATGCAGCGGCATTCCGCCGCGCCGGAGGAACCGTAATGGGCAGCGACGCCAAGATCCCCCCAGTCACTCCCGCCATGACTCGCCGCAAGCTGCTCTACAGCATGGGGCTCGCCGCGGCCGCGATTCCCCTGGGCCAGTTCCTGGTGGCGTGCGGCGCGGACGGCACCGGCGGTACGGACAACACCGGCGGCACGGACGACAAGACGGGAGCCGACGCCGACGTGCCCTGGGCCACGGGCGGCACGGCGGCGATGACCGCCCTGGCCACCTACCCGGATCCCTTCGCCGCGGGACTCGGCACGACGTGCTCGCTGCTGTGTGAGGCGACGCTCGGGCCCTGCTACGCGACCACCGTGGAGCGCGAGGACATCAGCGAGGGCGAGCCCGGACTGCCCGTGCGCATCGCGTTCCTCGTGGTGGACGAGACGTGCAAGCCCATCCAGGGCGCCAGCGTCGACATCTGGCACTGCGGACCCGATGGCCTCTACTCGGGCGAGGACGCCAGCGACTTCTGCACCACGGGTGACGAGCGGGCACGCTCCGCCCGGTGGTACCGCGGCGTGCAGACGTCGGACGCGAACGGCCGGGTCTTCTTCAACACCTGCTTCCCCGGTTGGTACAGCAGCCGCACCATCCACATCCACTTCACCGTGCGCGTCAACAACCAGGAGTACGTGACGTCGCAGCTCGTCTTCGACGACGCGCTGAACGACGAGATCGTCGGCACCCAGCCGCTCTACAACACCCGCGGCCCGCGCGACACGACCAACGCGACCGACAACGTCGTCTCCGCGGAGAGCGCGCCCGACTACTCGTTCCAGACCCAGCGCATGACGGACGGAGCGATGCTCGCCTGGAAGACGCTCGTCATCCGCTCGTCGCTCTCCAACGCCTCGTGCCAGTTGTCGGGCAACGGCGGCGGAGGCCCCGGCGGCCCCGGCGGCCCGCCTCCGGGTGACGGCGGCATGGGCCCTCCGCGCGGTGACGGCGGCATGGGCCCTCCGCGCGGTGACGCCGGAACGCCCTGAGAAACCCGCCCGGAATGGTCGATGCCCCAAGCACTTGGGGGACGGGGAGAATACAATGCGCGGTTCATGCACCGCGCCGCATTGCTCCTTCTCCTCGTCCTCGCCGGGTGCAACCGGGATCAGGGGGCGCTTCAGGCCGTCATCCAGTTCGATCCCGAGGTGCGCGCGAGCTGCATCTCCCTGGATCTGCTCAAGACCGACGGGACGGTCCTCCAGAGCCAACAGTTGATGCGTCCGTCAGACCGGACCGAGCTGCGGGTCGCCGTCTTCCGGGGAACGCTCCCCCAGGACATCCAGCTCCAGGCCCGGGCCCTGTGGGGCAGCGGTTGCGAGGGGGCGTTGCTCTTCAACGGCCAGAGCGCGCCCGTGAGCAGCCGCTTCGAGCCGGGCGAGGTCCGCCAGGTCTCGCTCGACCTGCAACGGCCTCCCGCCTCCATGGACATGGATCGCGACGGCTTCATCGCCCAGCGCTGGGGCGGCCCGGACTGCGATGACGATCGGGAGGAACGCCGGCCTGGCGCCGACGTCCAGGAGATGTGCGACGGCTCCGACGACTTGAACTGCGACGGCAAGCGCGGCTGCGACGACGCGACGTGCTCGGCCCGGTCCTGCGAGCGGATGCCCGCTTCCCTCTCCTTCATCAGCGTCGCGCAGGAGCCGATCGCGGGTCAGTGCTCACGGCCCGTGATCCTGGAGCGGGTCGACGCCGTGGGGATCGCGACGAAGCCCGGCTTCGCCACGCCCCTGCGCCTGGGAACCACGCTTCCCCAAGGCGTGACCTTCCACTCGGACGCGGCCTGCACCTCCACGCCCTTCACTCCGGCCATCGCCGCGGGCAGCAGCCAGGTCACCTTCTACGTGCGAGGCACGACCTCCGGTGGCGGGCAACTGACCGCCGCGTCCACGGGGCTGAACCCGGCGGCGTTGTCCCACGGCATCCTCGCGGGGCCCGGGACGAGACCCGTGTTCACAACGCCCTCGCGCACGTCCCGGGCGGGAGAGTGCACGCCCGCCATCTCCTTCGAATGGCGTGACGCGTTCGGCAACCTGGCCCTTGGCAAGCCCAAGTCGCTCTCGCTCTCCACCACGACGAACGCCGTGCTCTACCAGGACGCGGCCTGTCAAATGGCCCTTCCGCTGCCGGCCAACACGGCGGAGGCCTCGTCCTTCTCGGTCTATCTGCGTGGCACCGTGCCGGGCACCGCCGAGGTCGTCGCCGTGGGCGGCACCGACATCACGGAGCGGCAGGTGCAGACCGTGAATCCCGGCGAGGCCAAGAAGCTGGAGTTTTTCAACCCCTCCGTCCAGACCCTGCTGGCGGGAGAGTGTTCAAGCCCCGTGACCGTGCGCGTCCTGGACGAGTTCGGCAATCAGACCGCGCTCTCCACGGACTCGTCCATCGCCCTGTCGTCCAATCTGGGCGGCTTCGGCTTCTATCCGGAGTCTGGCTGCACGGGTGCCGACTCCTCCACCCTCTCGCTTCCCGCGGGAGCCAAGGAGGCGCGCTTCCGCTTCAAGGGAAAGACGGGCGGCAACGTGACCATCACCGCCGCCCTGTCGACGCTCACTCCGGCGACCCAAGCGCACGAGATCATTCCCGCCGTGCGCCGTGGCTCGTGCACCCTCGCCAAGAACCAGAAGACCAAGACCTGCCCCATCACCCCCCAGTTGCGCGACCTCACCAAGAGCTTCCTCGTCTTCCAGGCCACCACCACCACCGACAATCCCAATGACTCGTTCGTCCATTGCAAGTTGGAACGCACGCAGGTGTCCTGCGGCCGGGTCGGCACGCAAGAAGATGCCAACATCCAGTGGCAGGTGGTGGAGCTCGCGAGCGGATTGAGGGTCCAGCATCTCGTTTCGGGCTGCACCGGCCTGACCACCTCCGTGAAATTCAACGCGGTGGACATGAACAAGAGCTTCGTCCTCTACAGCTCCTCACAGATCGGGACGAAGACCGGCAGCAACGACTTCGCGGGGGTCCAGCTCGTCAGTCCCACCCAGGTCGACATCGTCCTGAACTACGACTGTAACGAGCACACCTATGTCGTGCAGGTCGTGGAGTTCGAGGGCGCCACGGTGTCCCGAGACAACAAGGGCCCGATGACCACCAGCGAGATGTCCGCGACGGGATTGGAGCCAGAACAAGAAACCGCGCGTACCGTGCTCCTGAGCACCTTGCAAACCACGGTCGAGACCGACGCCGACATCTGCAACCGCATGGTCCGCGCGGAGATCTCCACCGTCAACTCAGTGGCCTTCACCCGGGGAGCGGACGCCACCAACTGCGCCAACGCCGACGTCGCCAGAATCCACTGGGAGCGCATCTCGTTCCCCGCCGGCACACGCGTACAATCCAAGGTGCTGACGGTAGGCGACAAGAACAAGATCGCCACCGCGACCCTCGACACGCCCGTGGATGCGACTCGAACGCTGTTGCTGTCCAGCAGTCAGATCAACGGGGGACAGGCCAATGGCGAGACCAGCTACCGGGCCAAGGACATCCCGGGCGTGGCCGCGGGACGGTTGACGCTCACCCCTTCGGGCCAGTTGCAGGTGGAACGCGACGCGGACCTGGCTCAGGCCCGCTGGACGTCCTACGCCATCCAACTCGAGCCCTGAGAACAGGCCCATGACGCCCTCCGCCCTCTGCCCCGCGTGTGAATGGACCTCGGAAGACGCGCCAGCCACGGCCTCGAGCGGACCCTGCCCCCGCTGTGGAGCCGCCCTGCTCGATCCACGGCTTGAGCGGCTTCGCCTGCTGAGTGTCATCAAGGCCCACCACCGCCTGCCCCCGGCGCCTCGGCGCGAAGCCACTCCGGCCCGGGAGCCCTCGGAAATCGAGCGGTTGATCCTCGCGGACAGACCGATCGAGGCCATGAAGCGCCATCGCCAGCTCACGGGCGCGAGCCTGAAACAGGCCAAGGACCACGTCGAGGCGGTCGCGGCGAAGCTGCGTGGGGAACACGCTCCGATCGCCCCGGACACGAGGGAGGAGAGCGCCCACGGAAACGTGCTGGTGTGGCTCTTCGCCGCGTTCGTGCTCAGCGCGATCGCGGCCATGTGGCTTTGGAACCGTTAGCGGCTACTCCAGCTCCGCCCACAAATCATCGAAGGCGCGGCAGAAGGGCTGCACGAGCCGGGGGTCGTCCGACACGAGCACGTTCTCGTGGTTCACGTCCGCGGCCGAGCGGGTCCAGTTGTAACTACCGGTGAGCAGGCGACGCCGGTCGAACACGGCGAACTTGTGGTGCATGTGCGCCTCGGTGCGATCCAGCCGGATGGGAATCCCCGCCTCGCGCAGCCGATGGACGTCCGAGCCCGGATCAAAGGACTTGTCATCATCCGACACCACGCGAAGCCGCAATCCCCGGGCATGGGCCGCCAACAGCACCCGGGTGATTCGGTCGTCCGTGAGGGTGAAGACACACACGTCCGCGCTACCCCGAGCCTCCTCGATGAGCCGGATGATGGTGCGCAGGGGACCCTCGCCCGGACTGAACTGGACTTCCACCTGGCTCGACTCGCGCGCGGGCAGCAGGGTCTTCACCGTGTCCTCCAGCCAGGTGATGACCTCGCGAGCCCGGGGATCGGTGACGGAGTCGCGCGCCAGTTCGAAGGCCCGCGAGCGGAAGAGCGCCAGGACGGCGTCGCTCGCCTTGCGGTCATCCAGCACGGCCTGGAGCGCCTGCTTCTCGGTCCGGGTGAGCGTCCGGTCCTCCAGGGTCGCCAGGAGGATGGCATCGATTTCAGCGGCGTTCATGGACTTCCCCTTGGCCGGTTTCGACCGGGAAGCCTATCAGACACGCCTCAGACGTAGCCGAAGCGGCGGCGCAGGAACCACTCGGAGCCCAGCAGCGCCACGAGCGCCACCAGGTAGTACCAACGGTCCCACAGAGGCTTGTCCTTCGCCCGGCCCACCTCCACCACGGGAGGATCCAGCAGCGGCACATCCCCGGGCAAGCCGTCCTGCGGCAGGCGATACGCCTTGCCCCCGGTGTACTTGGCGATCTGCTCCATCAGCTCGGGCCGCACCGACGCGTCCGAGAGCTCCGGGCCCACGGCGCGCACCGCCACGGCGTCCTCACCCCGGCCCAGGTCCGTCTCGCCCTTCTTCGCCGTGGCCACCAGCTTGTAGGGCCCAGGGGCCGGCGGAGGGAACTCCAGCCGCACCGTGCCATCCGGCCCCGTCTGACCCGTCTGCACCGCCACGGGCCGCTGCGTGTCCACGGACACCAACTCCACACGCACCTGCGCGTCCTGCGCGGGCTGATAGTCCGACGTGCGCGACGCCACCACCACGCCCACGGGCCGGCCCGGCTCCACCGAGGGAGGATCCGCCGTCACGTTGAGCGTCGTCAGGTCCGGATCCCTCACGAGCCAGCGCAGCGCGTTGCCCCAGAAGCGATCATAGGTGCGGTTGGGCGAGCCCTCCTTGTGGGCATTGAAGGCCCAGTACCAGCTCGCGTCCGTGGCGAGCACCAGGGAGCGCCCCCGGCCGTAGTCCCACACCGCCACGAGCGGCGCGTTCTTTCCATCCGCCGTGAGGAAGGGGTGATCCATCAGCACCGTGGCGCCCGGCTTGGCGCGCGTGAGGTTGGCGCCCGGAATGGCGGGCAGTTCCGCCCACGCCGCCTCCGTGCCCAGACCCCCGGAGGCCATGGCCGTCACCGGGTGGCGCATGCCCTCGGGCGTCAGGCGCGCCTTGAAGGGCTCGAGATTGGCCGGGCCCGCGCCCTCCAAGGGCAGGGACTCGTACAGCGTGGGCATGTTCGCGCGGCCCTCGCCCAGCACGCTGTCGCCGCCGATCATCACCAGGGCGCCGCCGTTGTACACGTAGCGCTCGAGGTTGCGCTCATACTGGGCGATGGACAGCGACGAGTCCGTGTAGCCGAAGTTCTGGAAGATGACGACGTCGAAGGTGTCCAGCTTCGTGTCGAAGATCTCCTCCATGGGGAAGGGGATGAGCGACAGCTCGCGCTCCTGGCTCACCACACCCGGATCATCGGACATGGTGCGCAGGATGTAGAAGGACACCATGTCCACGTTGGCGTCCTGGCGCAACAGGCCGCGCAGGAAGCGCTCGTCCCACGAGGGCCGGCCCACCACCAGCAGCACGCGCACGCGGTCGCGGATGACCTTGAGCACGAAGGAGCGGGTGTTGTTGTCGCCCACGGCCTCGTCCGGGTAGACGGGCATGCTCACCGTGTAGACGAAGCGCCCCGTCTGGTCCGGCGTGAAGGTGAAGCCCAGCGGCTTCACGTCGTCCGAGGACTCGAAGCGCACGGACTTGGTGGCCACCACCTTGCCCTCCTGCTTGAGCACCACCGGCACGTCCTGGCCGGAGAAGCCGCGGCCGTGCACCTCCACCTCCACGGTGAGCGAGTTGCGCACGAAGGCGAAGTCGTCCACCTTCACACGCTCGACGGCCAGGTCCTTCAGGGCCTCCTGGCCCACGAGGAAGGTGGACACCGGCACGTTCAGGTCCGCCAGCGCCGCGCGCGCCCGGCCCACGGCGCCGTTGGCGAGCTCCACGTTGTCCGCCCCGTCACTCACCAGCAGCACGCCACCCAGCTTCTTGCTGCCCTGCGCGCCCGCGCCCGCCGAGCGCAGGGCCGAGAGCAGATCCGACGTCCCCGCGCGCGCGGGCTCCTGGGCGAGCGCCTCCGGGGTGGTGGGCGACAGCTCGGGATCGAAGCCGTACACCTCCACCGAGTAGCGGTCCTTGAGCGACGCGAGGCCCGCGGTGGCCTTCTCCACGAAGTCGGCCGCCTGGGCCGAGCGCGTGATGCCGCCGGGCTCCACGGGGAAGTTCATGGAGGCGGAGCGATCCACCAGCACGGCGAGCCGGTTCTTCATCCGCGCCACCTGGAGGTTGCGGATGCCGGGCTCCAGCAGGAAGAAGAGCGCGGCGAGACCCGCGCCCGCGCGCAGGGCCCACAAGAGCCAGCGCCGCATGCGCGAGGGCTCGCGCCGCACGCCCCAGGCCGCCAGGGCCACGCCCAGCCCGACCCCCACCGCCAGCAGCCCCAGCGCCCAGACGGGCAGTGGCGAGAGGCTGACGAGCTTCCAGGCATTGAAGGCAGAGGTGTCCATGAAGTCAGCGGCGCTTGTTGAGGATGAGCGGCAGGTGGACGGCGTCGTCCTTGTAGTCCAGGCAGAGGGCGTACATGCAGAGATTCACCCCCAGGCGCACGGCCAGTTCCCGCTGGGGCTCGCCCCCGGGAGACACGTCGAACTCGTAGTCGCCCGACTCACTGCGGCTCCACGCCCCGGCCAGGTCGTTCTGCGAGTACATCACCGCCGCGCGCTTGCCGATGTTCGCCGCCTGCATCTGCGGCTTGTTGAGCAGCCGCCCCGGGGCGGAGTCCAGGAGGAAGAAGCTCTTGAACACCACGTGCGTGGAGGGCACGTCCTTGAGGGGGCTCTGCGGCAACACCCGCGCCATCTCCCGGCGGAAGCTGGCGTCGAAGCCCTGCCCGTCGCTGCCGTCATTGGCGTCCGCGAGGAGGAAGCCGCCGAAGGTGAGATAGCGCCGCAGGTTCTCCACCTCCGCGGTGCTGAAGGGAGGAAAACCCCCGTCCCCGCCCAGGTAGAGGAAGGGATACTCGAAGATGTCCGGGCTGGAGAGCGAGAAGGGGCGGGCATCCGGCAGCACCTCCACCGAGGTACGCCGCTGGACTTCCCAGGTGATTCGTCGGAGTCCCGACAACCGGGCGTCCCATCGGCCCCCATGCCGGACCACGGCGGGGATGAAGCGGCTCTTTTCACCAAAGGCGGACGCACGTCTGGACAGCAGCGGGACGAGCGCCGCGCTCCCGAACAAGAGGTGGCGGCGGCTGAGGGGGCGCACGGGCATGGGGGACCGTATATACCGTCGACTCGCCCTTGCATTCCCCGCTATACAGGGGCCCCATGGCGAAAGGCGGACAGACGCCCCAAGACCCTGCTTCCCCCCGGATGCAGGCGGCATGGAAGCTCAAGGACGCCGGCGACGTGGTGGCCGCGCGGCGCGCCGCCCTGCACCTGCTCGCGGACGCCCCGAGCCCCGACGACGCGGCGCAGGCCCGGGAGCTGCTGCGCCGCGGTACCACGGCCCCCGCCCTCTATGGCTTCGCGGCCCTGGCCGCTTTCCTCCTCGTGCTGCTCGTGGTGCTCGCCACCACGCGCTACTAGGACATCCGCGTGGACGCGTACCTCGAAGCCCTCAAGGCCTATCAGACCTTCAATCCCGCCGGCTGGGTGGCCCTCTACCGGGTGCTGCCCATGTGGGCCGGCATCGTGTCCTGCGCGCTCGGACTCGTGCTGATGCTCGCGGGCGGCGGCCCGCTCTTCCGCATCATCGCCGGGCCGCTGGGCGGGCTCATCGGCCTGGCGTGGACGGGCGTGCTGCTCGGACGCTTCTCGCTCAGCATGGACCCGCGCGTGCCCACGCTCGTGGCCGCCGCGCTCACCGCCGTGGGCTTCCTCTTCCCGCCCGCCATCATCTATCTGGGCGTGGGCATCCCCCTGGGCCTGCTCGGCGGGGAGATCGCCGGGCCCAATGACTTCATCCTCGGCTTCGCGCCGGGGCTCATCCTCGGCGGACTGGTGGCGGTGGTGCTCGCACGCCCCGTGTCGGCCATCATCACGTCCTGCATCGGCGCCTGGATGCTCGTCATCGGCGGCATGGCCGCCCTGCACCAGTTCAGTGGATTGGTGGGCGCCCTGGCCCGGCAGCCCTGGGGCATTGTCCTCGCCGCGGCCCTCTTCGCGATCGCCGGCAGCATCTATCAGATCCTCGTGCGACCCTCGCCCGAGGAGGTCGAGAAGCAGCGTGCCGAGCGCCAGCGGTTGAAGCAGCGCAAGGAAGAACAGAAGGCCATGGAGAAGCGTTGGAGTGTGCCCCGGGGCAAGTAGCCACCGGGCGTCGGGCTTTACCAGCAACAGGGCCGCGCGTAGAGTCCGCGCCCCTTCATCCTCCCGGGGACGAACGACACCGATGGGCCAGGCCAGACGCAAGGAGAAGCACCCCGAGGCCAACGAGCCCAAGTCCTCGTCTTCCGAGGAAGCCACCTCCAAGGACACCGGAGCCGGGCCCCATGTGGCCTGGAAGAAGCCCGAGGGGTTGTCGGGGCGGGGCTGGGCGGTGCTCTGCGGGGTGCTCGTGGCCCTCCAGTTCCCGCTCATCCACTATGCCCTGCTGCGAGGCGAGGCGCCCACCACGGCCCAGGTGCCCTACGCTCAGGACTTCTCGGACCCTGGCGTGGTGAAGCGCGACTTCTTCTCCACGGGAGGCCTCTGGCGCGTGGTGAATGGGCAGTTGCTGTCGCCCGGCGTGAAGAACAACCCGCTGTGGCTCCAGGCGGCGCTCCCCCAGAACGTGGCCGTCGAGTTCGACGTGCGCTCCGAGTCGCCCGAGGGCGACATCAAGGTGGAGCTCTTCGGCGACGGCACCGACCATGCCTCCGGCTACATCTTCATCCACGGGGGATGGAACAACACGCTGTCCATCATCGCGCGGCTGGACGAGCACGGCGCTCCGTTGACCTCGCTCCAGGCCCAGGCCCGGCAGGTGGCCGAGCAGCGCGGTGCCTCCTCGCAGGCGGGGCTCGTGGACACGGGCGTCTTCAAGAAGAAGACGCACATGCGCGTGGAAGCGCGGCCCTACCCCGTGAAGCGGGGGCAGACCTATCACTGGCGGATCGAGCGCCGGGGCTCGCTCCTCCGCTGGAGCATCGACGGCAAGCCGTTCATGGAGTTCGACGATCCGATTCCCCTCGTGGGAAAAGGTCATGACCGTTTCGGGTTTTCCAGTTGGGAGGCCCAGCTCTACTTCGACAACCTGAAGATCGAGCCGCTCTAGCGCTCATCCAGGGGCCGCTCCCGCGGCGAACGCAGCATCAGGGGAATCAACGTGCGCAGAGTTGGAATCTTTGGCTGGGGAGTGGTCGCGCCCCGGTCGCGGAACATCGAGTCCTTCGAGCAGAACCTGGCCTCATCGGAGAGCTGGCTGTCCGCGTTCAGTGGCTTCGGGCCGAACAACTTCCTCGTCGGCCAGCCGGACTTCGACTTCGCCGAGTACAAGCCGTGGGTGGACGCCCGCTTCCCCGCCACGCGCTTCGCCCAGCTCGAGAAGAAGATGGGCCAGCCCACGAAGATGGCCATCGGCTCCTTCATCCAGGCGCTCGGACAGAACCCGGGCCTGGAGCAGGAGCTGCAAGCGCTCGGGCCACGCACCCACGTCTACGTGGGCACGGGCCTGGGCGACCTGCCCACCATCCATGACATCACGCTCAACCTGCACCGCGCCCAGCGGCGGTGGGACCGGTTCTGGGCGTCGCCCGAGCGCAACAGCGCCCTGCGCCACTGGCTGGAGACGCGCGAGCCCCTGCCGGGTCTGCCTCCCGAGCCCACGAGCGTGGAGGAGAACGACCGGGACGTGGCCGAGGAGGCGTGGTGGCATTTCTGGGCGGCCCAGTCCGCCGAGCTGCGTGACTACCTCGCCGAGCAGAAGGAGATCGAGGGCCTGGGCGTGGAGAGCGGCAACGTGGAGGCCGCCAAGCTCGCCGTCATCAAGGAGAAGCGCACGCGCAACCAGCGCCTGCAGAAGAAGTGGGGCGCGCCCGAGCCCCCCTGGAACGCGGTGCCGGCGGAAATCCTCTGGAACATCCACAACATGCCCGCCGCGCAGATCTCCATCATGGGCAAGCTCACCGGCATGAGCTTCGCGCCCGTGGCGGCGTGCTCCTCGTTCGGCTACGGGCTCAAGCTGGCCCTCGACGCCATCCGGAGTGGGGACGCCAAGGCCGTGGTGCTGGGCATGACGGATCCGCCGCCGCACCCGCTCGTGGTGGGTGGCTTCTACAACGCACGCGTGGTGAGCGCGGACGGCGCCGTGTCCAAGCCCCTCACCCAGCTGCGCGGCACGCACGTGGCCGGGGGCTCGGTGGTGTGGATCCTCGGAGACCTGGAGCACTTCACCGCCAAGGGCCTCAAGCCCCTGGGCATGGAGCCCCTCACCGTGGGCGTCACCTCGGACGCGGACCACATCATCACGCCCTCGAAGGAGGGCCCCACGGTGGCCATCCACGAGGCCCTGGGCAAGGCGGGCCTGAAGCCCGAGGACATGGGCAGCTGGGATCTGCACGCCACCGCCACCCCCGGCGACTTCCTGGAGATGGAGACGCTGCGCGCGGTGATGCCCGAGACGGTGCTGGTGACGGCGCGCAAGGGCACCTTCGGCCATGGCATGAGCGCCGGCGGCGGCTGGGAGCTGACGGCCCAGTACCTCGGCTACGCGCGAGGCCAGGTGTTCCCCACGCCCCTGGGCGAGGGCGAGCTCAACAAGGAGATTGGCCGCGTGCACGAGCGCTACGTCTTCGACCAGGCCGTGGCCTCGCCCCAGGGCTGCGCCGGCAAGCTGTCCATGGGCGTGGGTGGCATCAACGCCTGCGTCATCTCCCGCCCCTGGCGCTAGGCGCCGCGTGGCTCAGTCGATCCACACCGAGTCGCCGTCGGTGTGGATCCGCTCCGGGGTGATGCCCATGAGCTGTTCGAGCAGGGCCCGCGCCAGCTCGCGCGCCGTCTTTCGATCCTTGTCGCGCCCCTCGTTGTAGAGCCCGAGGATGATGGAGCCCGAGAGCACGGCGGACTCGTACAGCTCCTGCTTTTCGCGATCCGACAGCCGCCGCTCCTTGAGCCCCAGGGCGAAGCCGGCGTTGAGCTGCATCAGCATGCTCTTCTGCTGCTCGGGGGTGAGCCCTCCGCCCTTGAGCGCCTTGTAGGAGGACAGGAAGAGGTGGTTGAAGGCCCCGGCCAGGTTGTTCTTGAGGCGCGGGTCGTCGTTGCGATCCAACAACTGCTCGTACTCGCGCAGCAGCGTCAGGAGGGCCGCCTCGAGCTGGCGGCGGGTGTCCGCGTCCAGGCCCGACACGCCCGAGGCGACGCGCTTGGGCATGATGGGGTTGCCCACGGTGCGGAACGACGACACCGACAGGGGCAGCAGCACGGGGGAGACGGCCTCCTCCTCGCCCCGGGAACGCGGCTCCTGCGGCCCCCCCTTCTTGGGGAAGGCGAGCTTGAAGCCCCCGCTGACGAACAGGGCGCTGTCGTACTCCCGGTAGGCGCTCGGGGGCCGGGCGCCCGCGCTCCCCACTCCCCCCAGGAGGGCACCCACCGTCGCGAGGACGGTGACCTTCCTGTAAACACCCTTCATGCCCCCTCCGATAGCTGGAACGAAGAATCCACCCGGCACCTGCCTCCGTCTCCAGCCCACGGTCCCGGTTGCGCGCGGAGCATCATCGGAAAGAAGGGGGCGGGCAAGCGGTCCGCGTCAACTCTCATCACCGGTACTTTCGTCCTGGTAGGACCACGAATTTATGCGTCTGTCCCTTCACCGGGGCGTCAGCCTCGCCGTGCTCGCCTCGGCCCGCACCGAGGCCGAGCACCATGAAGACCTGGGTTGCAGCATCCAGGGCCCCACCGCCCGGCCCGTGCGCCGGGCCCAGGCGGCGCTCAAACAGCGGCTGGCGGAGCTGGGTCCCGAACGCGCCCTGCGCGAGGCGAAGTCCCTGGTGCGCTGGCTGGAGGAGACACCCCGATACGCCGCGCTCTGCACCGAGGGCCGCCGCCGCCAGGGCCGGCGTCCGCTGAAGCCAGAAGTCCTCTTCCCCGACGCGGCCAGACACGCGCCTCGCGTGCTGCACCTGCGGCGCGATGAGCAGGGGCTCGACTTTCCCGTGAAGGCGCGCGAGTGGCCCGTCCTCGCCGAGCTCTTCGCCACGCTCGCGCGAGGAGCCACCCCCGCCGAGCTGCGCGCCCTGTCCGCCCGGCCCGCCGCGGGCGAGTTGCTGGCGGACCTGTCGGGCGCGGGCTGGCTGGAGCGGCATGAAGGCACCGTCCCCGTGCCCACTCCGGGCGCGCTCTTCATCGGCCACAACACCGTGCTCGTGACGAGCGCCCAGGCACGCGTGCTGGTGGATCCCTACTTCCGCCCCGCGCACGCCCTGGATCTGCCGGACTACCCGCCCATGCAGCCCAAGGACCTGGGGCCCGTGGACGCGGTGGTCATCACCCACTCGCACGGAGACCACTTCCACCTGGGCTCGCTGCTGCAACTGCCGCGCGACACGCGCATCTTCGTGCCCGCGGTGGAGCGCGAGAGCCTGTTCTCCACCGACTGCGTGCTGCGGCTCACCCAGCTGGGCTACACACGCGTGGAGCCGCTGCGCTGGGGCGAGGAGCGGCGGGTGGGGGACATCACCGTGCGCGCCCTGCCCTTCCACGGCGAGCAGCCCACCGACGGAGAGGGCCTCTACCCGGGGCTCTTCAACGAGGGCAACACGTGGCTGGTGCGCGCGCCGGGCTTCTCCGCGGCCTTCTTCGCCGACGCCGGACATGACGTGCGCGGGGACATGGAGACGGTGTGCCGCGGCTTGCGCGAGGAGGCCCCCGTGGACGTGCTCTTCTGCGGCGTGCGCGGCTTCCGGCTCGAGCCCCTCTTCTTCGGCTACACCACGCTGGACGCGTACCTCGTGGACGTGCCGCTCGAACTGCTCACCCGGCCCCAGCGGCTCATGGCCGGGCCCGAGGAGGCCCTGCGCTATGGCGAGCTGCTCGGGGCGCGCTACGTGGTGCCCTGCGCGGACGGAGGCGCGCCCTGGTACTGGCGCGAGGGCATGGGCCCCCGCTACCCGGGCTACCCCGGCGAGCCCGTGAGCGGCGCCAGCACCCGGGACGAGAACCCGGACGCGGACCCCTACCCCGAGCGGCTGGCCCAGGTCCGAGCGCGGGACAAGGGAGCGCCCCGCGCCCTGCTGATGCGCCCTGGCGAAGCGGTGGCGTGGCGCGGGCGCAAGGCCCCCGAGGTCGTCCAGTACTCCGGCTTCCGTTGGCCCTTCGGTGGCCCCCCCGGCGCCCGGTCGCCCTGAGCCCCGGGCCAGGTCGAGGGGCGAGCGAACGAGCCCGCGCGAGAGGCCTCCACCTGCGGTCTGACGCGGCAGGACAAATCCTGAATGCCTCACGCCATTGTCGAAGGGAGGCAGGACATGAAGGGGCGCACGCGCGTGTGCAAGAAACACATCCGGCAGGCCGGCTGGAGCATCACCAACGAGGGGCAGCGGGAGAAGGGCTATCACCTGGAGCTCCATGGTCCGCGAGGAGAACGGATGAAGGTCGACGCCGCATCCGAGTCCCTGGCCTATCGCCATGCGGAACGGCAGGTGAGCGGCGCCGAGCCTGGCACCGCGCTGTGGGCCGCGCGAGCCTGAGCCAAGGCGACCGACCGGGCAGCGGCCAGCCAGGCGAGGGGCACCTTCCTCCACCCTGCGCCTGGCTGCCCCCGCCCTTACCTTATCCCGACAGGACAACCGAGGGCCGGCCATGAGCGATACCGATACCCAGACGGCGGGACATGACACGGACGACAGGGGACACGACAAGGGTCCCCAGCCCCAGCGCGCCACCCCGCCGCTGATGCCGCGGCCGAGCAAGGCCCCCCCACCCATGCAGGCGGACCAACGTCCGCCCATCGAGCGGGGAGCGCATCTGCTCGCGCTGAGCGCGCTCAAGAACGCGGAGATTCCCTTCGTGGTCGCGGGCGCCTATGCGCTGCACCTCTATACGGGCATCTACCGGGACACCAAGGACCTGGACCTCTTCCTCAAGCGCGAGCACGTCGAGCGCGCCATGGAAGCCCTGGCTGGCATGTCCTTCCAGACGAAGATGCACGACCCCGTGTGGATCGCGAAGGCCTTCGCCAACGACGAGTACTTCGCCGACCTCATCTTCAGCTCGGGCAACGGCGTGGCGGTGGTGGATGACCTGTGGATCGACCGGGCCCATCCGGGCATCGTCCACGGCCTGCCCATCCTGGTGGCACCGCCCGAGGACATCATCTGGTCCAAGTCCTTCGTGTGCGAGCGCGAGCGCTTCGATGGCACGGACATCAACCACCTCATCCTCGCCTGCGGCAAGCAGATGGACTGGAATCACCTGATGATGCGCTTCCAGCCGCACTGGGAGGTGCTGCTGGCGCATCTGACCTTCTACCGCTTCGCCTACCCGGGCCAGCGCGACCACGTGCCCCAGTGGGTCTGGGAGGAGCTGCTCGAGCGCGCGCGCCTCCAGGAGAACGAGCCGGAGAAGAAGAAGCTGTGCCGGGGGATGATCATCGCCCAGGGCCAGTACCGCGTGGACGTGGAGCACTGGGGCTACTCCGACGCCCGGCTGGAGGAGGTCCCCACCTTCCGCGACTACAAGAAGGGCTGAGGGGCCCGGCGGGGTCGCGCCGGGGCCCCGGGCCCTACCCCTTGGGAACCGCCACCAGATCGAAGTCCGGAATGTGCTCGCGCATGTACTCACGCATCCGGTTGATGAGCGCGGCCTCGATCTGCCGCGCCCGCTCGCGGCTCACGCCGTACTTGTCGCCAATGTCCTGCAGGGTCAGCGGCTCGTCGGAGATGAGCCGGTGCTCGAAGATGTAGCGCTCCTTGCCCTCGAGCGACTTCGAGAAGTCCTGGAGCTTCTCGCGGAAGAGCGCGCGCAGCTCCTCGTTGCCCAGCCGCTCCTCGGCCCCTTGCGACGACGAGGACGGCAGCAGCCGGTCTCCCCGCGTCGCCGTCGAGTCGTCCCCACCCACCGGCGCGTCCAGGGACACCTCGTCGTGCCCGAGCCGCTGGTCCATCTCCACCACGTCCTGCTCGGTGACGTTGAGGCGGTCCGCCAGCATCTTCGGCGTCACCTCGAAGCCCTGCGCCATCAACTTCTCCTGCTCCTGGCGCAGCTTGAAGAAGAGCTTGCGCTGGGCTTCCGTCGTCCCCAGCTTCACCATCTTCCAGTTGTCCATGATGTAGCGCAGGATGTAGGCGCGTATCCACCACGCGGCGTAGGAGCTGAGCTTCACCCCTCGCTCCGGGTCGTACTTCTTCACCGCCTGCATGAGCCCGATGTTGCCCTCCTGCACCAGGTCCAACAGGGACAGGGGGTTGCGGTGGTACTCGTGGGCCAGCTTCACCACCAGTCTCAGGTTGCTCGCCACCAGGCGGTAGGCGGCCTGGACATCTCCAGTGTCACGGTAATGCCGGGCGAGCGACACCTCCTCCTCGCGCTTGAGCAGGGGATGGCGGTGGACCTCATTCATGTAGGCCTGGAGGGGGTCCGTCCGGGTGAGCGACGCCTCCCCTGCCTTCACCAGCGCCGAGGGCCTGGCGGCCACCGGCGCCTCCAGCTCGGCATCCACTTCCTCCAGCTCCTCCAGGAGGGGTTCGAGGGCCTCCGGCTCGACGGCCTCCGCCTCCACTGCCTCGGAATCCTGGGGGGCCGGGGCCTCGGCGGGCTTCTTCGCCCGGCTCCGGGAGCCCGTTCCCGCCGTTTTCTTCCTCCCAATCGCCATGCGGAGTTCCTTAAGCAAAGTGCTCCGATTGTTGCCAGAGGGTAATGCAGGGGTTATGCCCCCTGCTTGATGAGTGACATCGATACCCCGGAACAGCCGGGCACCCCGGCCGAAGCCTCGTCCCGCCCCGCCGAGTACGTGGCGGACGTCAGCTTCGATGATCTGAATCTCTCCGAGCCGTTGCGGCGTGGCATCGCCGAACGGGGCTACACCCATCCCACCCCCGTGCAGGCCAAGGCGTTCGGGCCCGTGGTCGCGGGGAGGGATCTCATCGTGCGCAGCAAGACGGGCACCGGCAAGACGGCCGCCTTCGGCCTGCCCCTGCTCGAGAAGCTGTCGGCCGAGGACAAGCGCGTGCGCGCGCTCATCCTCTGCCCCACGCGCGAGCTGGCGCTCCAGGTCTCCGAGGAGCTGAGCGCCCTGGGCAAGTACAAGGGCGTGAAGGTGGCGGCCATCTACGGCGGTGCCTCCATGAAGCAGCAGGAGGACGCGCTCGAGGAGGGCACGCAGATCATCGTGGGCACGCCCGGCCGGGTGTTCGACCACATCAACCGCGGCAACCTCAAGCTCGACGGCTGCACCCACGCGGTGCTCGATGAAGCCGACGAGATGCTCAACCAGGGCTTCTACGAGGAGGTCACCCGCATCCTCGACCGCCTCCCCAAGGACCGGCAGGTGCTGCTCTTCAGCGCCACCGTGCCCACGGACATCCAGAACCTCATCGCCCGCTACACCACCAACGCCGAGACGCTGCTGCTCTCCGGCGACGTCTTCACCGTCGAGCACATCCACCACATCCGCTACGACGTGTCGGACGAGTACCCCAAGCCGCGCAACCTCATCTACGTGCTGGAGGCCGAGGAGCCCAGCAACGCCATCATCTTCTGCAACACCCGGGATGACACGGCGCTCGTCACGGCGGTGCTCAACCGCAACGGCTTCGACGCGGACCTGCTCAACGGCGACCTGCCGCAGAAGGAGCGCGAGCGGGTGATGGCCAAGGTGAAGCGCGGCGAGGTCGCCTTCATGGTGGCCACGGACATCGCCGCGCGCGGCATCGACATCTCCGGCCTCGAGTACGTCATCAACTACTCGCTGCCCGAGGATCCGGCCGTCTACCTGCACCGCGTGGGCCGCACGGGCCGCATCGGCAACAAGGGCACGGCCATCAACCTCTTCTCCGGCCGCGAGCTCGCGACGTACACCACGCTGGAGAAGAAGTTCGGCATCAAGTTCGAGAAGAAGCAGATGCCCGCGCCCGAGGAGGCCGTGCGCCTGTGGGCCGAGCGCCACGTGCGGGAGATCCGCGAAGCCGCCTCCGGCTCCATCTTCGAGGGCTTCCTGCCGCTCGTGTCCCACCTCAAGGGGCGCGCGGACTCGGATGACCTCATCGCCTTCCTGCTCAAGTACTTCTTCAGCCACCTGCGCATGGAGAAGGCCAAGGCGAACGAGGAGAGCGGTGCCCAGGCCGCCGCGCCCGCGCGTGCGCCCGAGCCCCGCCGCGAGAAGCGGGGAGACCGCGAGCGCCCGTCGTCCCGCCGCGAGGAGCGGGGAGGCGAGCGTCCGCCCCGTCGGGACGAGCGCCGCGCGGAGCCCTCCGGGGAGTCGCGCCGCGAGGATCGGGGTGCCGACAAGCGCCGCCGGGAGCGCCCCGAGAGGGGCCCCTCGCGCATGGACGCCGCCGCGGGCGAGGTGAAGCTGTGGGTCAACCTGGGGAGCGAGGATGGCCTCGGGCCCGGCAGCATCGTCACCGCGCTGGAGGAAGCGGGCGCGCCGCACAACAAGGTGGTGCGCGCGGACCTCAAGCCCGGCTTCGCCTATGTCTTCATCGCCGAGGAGGACCTGGCGGCGTTCGAGGCCCTCAACGGCAAGCCGTACAAGGACAAGTCCCTCAAGGTGGAGAAGAGCCGGCCGCGCGGCGAGCGGGATCCCAACCGGCCCCCGCCCTCCCCCGACGCGGGCCCCGGCGAGGTGAAGCTCAAGTTCAACCTGGGCACGGATGACGGCCTGGACGACGCGACGTTCATCGCCGCCCTGGAGGCCGCTGGTGCCCCCGCGGGCAAGGTGAACAAGGCACTGCTGCGCGGCCACTACGGCTACGCCTACGTGCCCGAGAGCGAGTCGCAGGCCTTCGAGGCGCTCGACGGCAAGCCCCACGGCGACAAGACGCTCAAGGTGGACAAGCACCGGCCCCGCGGCACCCGCGAGCGCCCGCCCCGCCCCGAGCGCACGGAGACGCCCGAGGTGCCCGGCCAGGCCCGGTTGTGGGTGGGCCTGGGCCGCGCCGACGCCGCCGACGAGGCCGCCGTCACCAGCACCCTGGAATCGCTCGGCGCCCCGGCCGGCAAGGTGCTGCGCGTGGAGCTCAAGCCGACCTACTCCTACGTCTTCATCGCCGAGGAGGACGTGCCCGCGTTCGAGGCGCTCCACGGCAAGCCGCACGGCGAGAACAAGACGCTCAAGCTCGAGCGCGCCCGCCGCAAGTAGCCCCCCTGGGCGTCAGGGCGGAGGAGGCCTCGCCGCCTTCGCCGCCCGGCGCTCGCGGTGGTAGTGCGCGCCACACAGGCCCCGAGCCAGCACGGCCCGCCCACAGTCCGCCACCTGGCACCGGGGCGACTCGGCGGCGGGAAGGCCCTGGGCGGCGCGCTCGCCGAACAACACCCGCGCCACCTCCAGCAGCTGGTCCACCTCGGCGCGGGACAGGGCGCGCGCCCGGGCGAAGTCCACCAACCGGTGCGCCCCGGCCGCCTCTTCTTCCTCCACCCGGAAGAGCTCCGCCAGCGGCACGCCCAGCGCGAGCGCCGCCTGCACCAGCGTCTCGTAGCTGGGGCTGCGCTCACCGCGCTCGAGCAGCGAGGCGAAGCTCACGGAGATGCCACACCGGGTGGCGAAATCCTCCTGGGTGAGTCCCCGCCGCTCGCGCAGCGCGCGGATGCGCCGGGCAAGCCCCCGCAAGGGCCCGCTCGTATCCTGGACTGGCGGGGAATTGGAGCGCATGGTCAACCCATGTTAGCGCAAGCCTGTAGTTCCGGGTTTCGCGCCCAGGAGGACCCTCCGCCCATGCCGCCCGCCGTCGAAGGAATCCAACATTACTTCCGCAAGGTCGCGCGCATCATGGACGTCGGCGAGCGCATCGAGACACTGCTCGCCACGCCCCTGCGCGAGGTGAAGGTCCAGGTCTCCATCGAGCTCGACACCGGGGAGATCCGCACCTTCCACGGCTACCGCATCCAGCACGACAACAGCCGCGGCCCCATGAAGGGCGGCCTGCGCTACCACCCCTCCATCACCCAGGAGGAGTGCGTCACGCTCGCCTCGCTGATGACGTGGAAGACGGCCGTGGTGAACCTGCCCTACGGCGGCGCCAAGGGCGGCATCGCGGTGGATCCCACCCAGCTGTCGCTCAAGGAGATGGAGCGGCTCACGCGCAAGTACGTGGACCAGGTGCAGGATCTCATCGGCCCCACCCGGGACATCGCCGGCCCGGACGTCAACACCAACCCCCAGGTGATGGCGTGGATGATGGACCAGTACTCGCGCTTCCACGGGCACTCGCCCGCCATCGTCACCGGCAAGCCCCCGGAGCTCTACGGCACCCGGGGCCGCGACGCCGCCGCCGGCCGCAGCCTGCTCTACATCACCCGTGAAATCCTGCGCGACACCGGCCTGCCCATGCGCGGCACGCGCTTCGCCCTCCAGGGCTTCGGCAACGTGGGCAGCCACACCGCGCAGCTGCTCTGGCAGGACGGGGGCGTGGTGATCGCCGTGTCGGACGTGTACGGCGGCGTCTACAACCCCCAGGGCCTGGACATCCCCGGCCTCTTCGAGCACGTGAAGCGCACCGGCACCGTCACCGGCTTCGGCGGCGGCCAGGCGTGCTCCAACGAGGACGTGCTCGCCTCGGACTGCGACGTGCTCATCCCCGCGGCGCTCGGCGGTGTTTTGAACCGCAACAACGCCGCCCAGGTCCGCGCCCGGCTCGTCATCGAGGGCGCCAACGGTCCCACCGAGCCCGAGGCGGATGAAATCCTCGAGAAGCGCGGCGTGCTCGTGGTGCCGGACATCCTCGCCAACGCGGGCGGCGTGACGGTCAGCTACTACGAGTGGGTGCAGAACCTGCAACACCTGTCCTGGGAAGAGGAGCGGGTGAACGCCGAGCTAGAGAAGACGATGAAGGAGGCCTACGACCGCGTGGCCCAGCTCGCGCGCTCGCGCAAGGTGACCTTGCGTACCGCGGCGTACATCCTGGCCATCGGCCGGGTGGGCAAGGCCACGGTGTTGCGCGGTATCTGACCCCGGGGGCGGGCCCGCGCTCCCCGCCCCTTTCGCACCGTCCAGGCTTCGGTTATGGGGCGCCACACACGCCCTATGGTGACGCTCCAGGATATCGAGGCCGCGCAGCAGCGCATTGGTGACGCCGTCCACCGGACCCCTTGCCCCCGCTCGGAGCACTTCAAGGATCTCACCGACTGCGCGGCGCTGTACTTCAAGCTGGAGAACCTCCAGCGCACGGGCGCCTTCAAGGAGCGGGGAGCACTCAACACGCTCCTGAGCCTGACGCCGGAGGAACGCGCGCGCGGTGTCATCGCCGCCTCGGCCGGCAACCACGCGCAGGGACTCGCCTACCACGCGGGCCGCCGGGGCGTGTCCACCACCATCGTGATGCCCGAGCGCACCCCCATCATCAAGGTGACGCGCACGCGCAGCTACGGCGCCGAGGTGGTGCTGCACGGCACCAACTTCGACGAGGCCAACGCCGAGGCCGTGCGCATCCAGGAGCGCGACAACCGCGTCTTCGTGCACCCCTTCAATGATCCACGCGTCATCGCGGGCCAGGGCACCATCGGCCTGGAACTGCTCGAGCAGTGCCCGCAGATGGACCTGGTGCTGGTGCCCATCGGGGGCGGCGGGCTCATCTCCGGCGTGGCGTGCGCCATCAAGGAAACCAACCCGCGCATCAAGATCATCGGCATCCAGGCCTCGGCCATCGCGAGCATGAAGGCGTCGGTGGAGGCGGGCGTGCTCACGGAGGTGCCCGCGGGCACCACCATCGCGGACGGAATCGCCGTCAAGCGCCCCGGCGACTACACCTTCGAGATGATCCGCCGCTACGTGGACGACATCCTCACGGTGGACGAGGAGGAGATCGCCAACGCCATCCTCCTGCTGCTCGAGCGCGAGAAGACGGTGTCCGAGGGCGCGGGGGCGGTGGGCCTGGCGGCGCTCATCAACGCCAAGCTCCCCTCCGCGCGAGGCCGCAAGGTGGTGGCGCTGCTGTCCGGCGGCAACATCGACGTCAACCTGGTCAGCCGCATCATCGAGCGCGGACTCGTCAAGGGCGGGCGGCTCGTGCGGCTCGTCGTGCGCATGCCGGACCGGCCCGGGATGCTCGCGCGGCTCACGGCGGAGATCGCTCAACAGAGCGCCAACGTGGTGGAGATCTACCACAACCGGGCCTTCTCCAAGGCGGGCCTGGGCGAGGTGGCGGTGGAGGTGACGCTGGAGACGCGTGGGCGCAACCACATCGAGGAGCTGATGGGCAGCCTCGCCCAGAACGGCTGGCAGGTGGTGGAAGAGACCTGACATGGCGACCGCATCACGTCGTGGAGTCGTGTTGGGGAGCACGGCCGCACTGCTCCTCGTGCTGCCCTGGCTCACCTACTGGAGCGCCATCTTCCGCCGCTACGGCATGCGCGACGACTACGCCATCCTGCGCGAGGCGATGGAGGAGCCAGGGAAGATCCTCCGGGTGTGCGCCTCGTTCGGACGGCCCCTGTACGGCGCGCTCCTCGAGCTGTCCATGCGCGGAAACGACAGCATCGGGGAGCTGTCCGAGCTGCGGCTGCTGGGAGTCGCGTGCCTGGGCCTGTTCGGCGCGGCCGTCTTCCTGTTGCTCGTGCGCGAGGGCTGGTCCCTCGTTCCCGCGGCCCTGCTCGCCGCCTTCCTGCCGCTCACGCCCTCCGCGCAGGTCATCGCGAGCTGGGGCATCTGCTGGCCCCAGGCCGTGGCGCTGCTCCTGGGCGCCGGCGCCTTCGCGCTCGCGCCACGGCGATGGCCGCTCGCGGTGCTCGCCATGGCCATGGCGACCCTCACCTACCAGATCAGCGGCCTCATCTACGCCGTCCTCGTCGCGGCGGCGCTCGTGGCGCGGCGCGAGACCTCGCTCGCGGACACCGGACGCTGGCTCGCGCGGCACCTGGGCATCATGGGGCTGGGGCTCGGCACCGCGTTCGTCATCACCCAGTTCCTCTTCAAGACCGGGCTCTTTCTCCGCTCGCCCCGAATCGTCTTCGAGACCCGCTGGCTGGACAAGGCCGCCTGGGTGCTCACCCACGTCTTCCCCAACGCCCTGGCCCTGAGCGCGCTCAACAGCTCCACGGGGACTCCGCCCGGCTATCCGGTCATGGTGGCGCTGAGCCTGGCCATCCTGGGCGTGGGCATCGCGCTCGAGGGCCGCCGCGCGGGACTCGCCGCGAGCGGACGCTGGCTCCTGGGGCTCGTGCTGCTGTCGGCCGCGGCCTACTCCGTGAGCTTCCTCGCCGGAGAGCGCTGGCCCACCTACCGCACCCTCTTCGCCCTCACGGGTGTGTGCGGCGTCTTCTTCGCCGCGTCCCTCGTGAACCTCGGCGCGTGCTGGCCCGGCCGCGGCCCCCGGATCGCCACGGGCGTGCTCGGGGGGCTCGTGGCGCTCAGCGCCTGGCTGGCGCATCGGCAGACCCTGGAGCTGTTCGCCGAGCCCCAGGGCCGGGAACTGGCACTCATGGAGGAAGGGGCCCGGCAGGTGGTGCCCTCGGCGCACCCGCGCGTCTTCGTGCTCACCGCCCTGCAGAACGACACCTCGGCCCCCCAGCGCTACCTGGACGAGTTCGGCTCCGTGTCGGTGGACACCGAGTGGGTGGCCAAGGAGATGTGGAAGGCGGTGCTGCGCGAGCGCTTTCCGCGCGAACGCGACGTGAGCCGCTTCTACCGCTTCGCCACGGGCCGCGTGCTGCCCGAGCGGCGCCAGTACGACATCCTCGTCGACATGCGCCGCATGCGCCGGGGGGGCTGACGCACGATTCCAACGGACGTGACGCCCGGGGTGCTATGATACTGACCCACGTCGGAGGTCACGTCCATGAACGAGGCAGGGGTGCCGCACATCGCGGCGAGGCGGTGGAGGGGCGCAGTACCACGGTGGGCCGACGTGGAGGACAGCCCGCTCCCCGCGCTGGGCGAGGAGGTGGGCGGCTACCGGCTGGAAGCGCGGCTGGGCGAGGGGGGCCAGGGAACGGTGTACCGGGCCCGGCGAGAGGGCCAACTGTACGCGCTCAAGTTCCGCGCGCTGGCGCGGAGCGCCTGGCCGTGGCGAGAGCTGGAAGTGGGCCTGCGGCTGCGGCTCGGCGGAGAGGTGACGGTCCTGGGCTACGGACTGTGGCCCCAGACCGAACCGAGCCACCTCTTCCTCATCATGCCCTACGTGAACGGCCGCTCATTGGAGGTGTGGGTCCGCACGAAGAATCCCTCGGCGAGGAAGGTGGTCCTGCTGCTGCTGGATGTCGCGTGGCAGCTCCTGGACATCCACCGGGCGGGCGTGGTGCACCGGGACATCAAGGCCGCCAACGTGCTCGTGCGCGACGAGGACGGACGAGCGGTATTGGTGGACTTCGGCGTGGGCACGTACACCGGGGCGCCACACGTCACCCATCCCCTCGCCCTGCCCGGCACGCCCCTCTTCCGCAGCCCCGAGGCCCTGCGCTTCCGGCGCGAACACGCGGGCGAACACGCTCCACCACGCCCCTCGGATGACCTGTGGGCGATGGGAGTCCTCCTCTATTGGCTGCTCACGAACAGCTACCCGTTCGAGACCCAGCACCCCCGGGAAGACGAGGGCGGCCTGGCGAACAGGATCCTGCGCGAGACACCCGAGCCGCCTCACGAGCGCAATCCCCGCGTGCCCCGGGCCCTGGGCGAGCTGTGCCTGCGCATGCTGGAGAAGCCGCTCGAAGCGCGCCTCCCCGACGCCCAGGCTCTCTGCGAGGAGTTGGAAACGGTGCTGGAGAAGGCGGATGACTCGTGGGACGAGCCCCTGTGCGAGCCCTGGGGCCCGGACGCCGCCACGACGATCCAGGAGCGGGAACTCGACCTGGGAGACTGGGCCGACCGGGAACAGCGGTTGAAGGAATACGCGCGGCGCCATGCCCGGCGAGGCGAGCCGCTCCCCCCAGAGGAGACACCTGCTCCCCCGCCTCGAACCCGGCGCCTCGCGAAACGAGTGAACCGCGTGGTGGCGGGACTCGTGCTCACCGCGAGCCTGCTCGCCCTGATGCTCGCCCTGCCCCACTCCGCCTCGACTTCGAGGGTGACAACGCCTGGCCAGCAACAGGAAGGTAGCCAGAGCGCGGCGCCCGACGAGGCATTCACCCCCGCGCCCGTCGCCGACGCGGCGACCCCAAAGGACAACATGCTCGCGAAGACTCCACGGCAAACCGCCTCCCGATTGGCCAAGGCTTGCGGCACCGCGTGGGCGGTGGGCCAACTCGCCTGCGCCACGCCCCCGGCTCCCGCGCAGCTCACCTCAGCGTCCCTGCCCCCCCCCGCGGAGTGCCCACCGGGTGCATGGGACGCCATGAGCGCGATTGGAATCAAGCCCACGGAAATACGGCTTGGCACATTCCTCCCCAATAACAACGCGGCGCGCATCGTCGTGCCGCCCGGTACGCCCGTCTCGCTGATTGAGGAATGGGGTCAAGATGATGCTCTTCCTCAAAAGACTGTCTTCATGGGCGAGCTGTTCTATGGAGCGGAGCGGGCCTATGGGCGTTTCACGCAGGCCCGGACGCCGCAGGGAAAGGTCTACCCCGTCTGCATGGAACTCGTCGGCGACGAGTTGGAACTCCAGAACGGCGAACAGTTCGAGCCCGGTAGCAAACCAGGTGCCGTGAAGCTCGCATCAACCGTCTATCTTCGTGCGGTCGAGCGCTTCGATTAGTCCCATGCGGTATGTATGAATCCGGGAGTCGACGTCGGAGGTCTCTGTTAAGGTCTCCACCTCGGAGGTCTCCCTTTCATGTCCGCTCCCGTCACGGTCCTCGCCCTGCTCTTCCTCGCGAGCGCTCCCAAGCCGTTGCCGCCTCGAACCGGTTCAGATCAGCTGTCCGGTGCCCCCCGCCTCACAGTGACAGCGGACACGCAACACCAGCCCCAAGAGGTGCGCATCAGTCCAGGACGCGGCCTCATGATGACGTTTGATACACCTGTCCAGCGTGAAGGGCTCGTGCTCGAAGCGAAGGAGTCATTCCGACAGGTCATCCTGTCGGACGATGGACTGCTGCTCACCCTGATGCCCTCCAGCAATCTCCCACTGGGAAAACGCATGAAACTGGCCATCCGGTTCGCGGACGGGGCTGAACCGATAAGTATGGACTTCTCTCTCTTGGTGTCGCCTCAAGCGGAGTCACAATGGGAGGTTTACAGGCAGCCTCGTCCTGCCGTCGCCTACCAACGAGAGGCAGAGGAGGCTCGAGCACGACTCCAGCGATGTCAGGTGGAGTTGAACCAGGAGCGCACCGCGCGCGACAAACCGCCGGGCCTCATGGGCCTGCTCGCAGCAAAGCAACTCACTCGAAAAGGCGTCTTCGGCAAGCTCATCACCTTCGACGTAGTCACTCGCCAAGGAGATGCATTCCTCGTGCAACAAGCCACCAGCTACCGGGCTCCGAACGGAAACAGTCGCAACCCCAGGATGCGACTGGCGGTGGACCTGAAATTGAAGAATGAGGGCACGGAGACATGGGCGCCCTCGAACGCACGACTCGTCACGCCGAATGGCGAGTGGACCGCCGAGGTGTGGCCGCCCGAGCCCATTCCACCCGGGGGCCTAGGACGAATCCTAGTCGAGGTGGAGTTGCCAGGCAGCGTTCCCCCTGGCCCATGTATGCTCAAACTCTGGGACAAGGCAGAGACGCAAGTGACTACACTTTCGGGGATAATCTTTCCTTGAGTCACCCTCGATGCGCCCGCAGCGGGCGGGGCATCCGAGGCGAGATGAGTCAATGCTGACCCAACTGTCTGTCCCAAGCGTACAATTGTCCGTTCAGCGCGTAGCGGTGGGCACTGGAGACATCCTCCCAGTCTTCTGGGGAAAGTGCGGCGAGGCGCTCGCGGAGGAAGTCCGTGTCGCTGAGTTCCTCGCGGTGCTGGAGATCGGCATTCGCCCGCACCAAAGCGGGGATCACCCGGAGCACGGCCTGCATGCAATCCTCTCGGGTGGCACGCGCCATGCGCTCTACCATCCGTGCCAGATGCTCGTGCACCGGGGCGGGACCCTCGGGGCACCATGCCGCCAGCGTCAGGCCGTAAATGTCCTCGATCAGCTCCTCGAGCGTGTACGGCCGATCGAACCAGAACGCATAGCGCGGGCGCCGGAGCACCTCCCAGAAGCGAAGCAGCGCGCCGAGCCGCCGGGCCATGCGCTCCGCACTTCGCGGAGAGAGAGGTGACACCGCATGACCGAGAGCTCCCCACGGGGTACTCAGGCAGAAGGACTCGAAGGCCTCCTCCATGCGCTGTCGCTCCTCGTCCGGTACGCCTTCATTCAAGCTCGTGAAGATGCTGTGGAGCATATAAAGACGCCAGCGTGGGCGAGGGACGAGGCTGGAGTCCGCCCCCGAGTGCATGATCAGCACTTCGTTGGACGACACCTGGAGCATGCGCCGATGCGGGGTAAAGCAACCCGTTTTGAGATACTCCCGAGCCCATGCCCGACCACTGGCATTGACTTGGCGACGGATGTCGCCAATGGAGCCATGGAGCATCGCTGGAAATTCAAGCATCGGGGGCTGAGACACGGTCATGGTCCTGGCCCTGCCATGGAGGGAGGGTTCGCGCCAAAGGAGAGGGACACGCCCCGCTTTCTCAAGGGCAATCCACAGGGAGGTAGACCTGGCCTCGGAACCCGCTGGGCCATTCACTTCCTTCATAGGCCGCCCGGAGCACCCGCTCGGCCAGTTCACCGCGCTTTTCCACTTCCTCCTGGGATAGTTGCTCTTCCTTTTGGGCCGCGCGTTCCTGCCATGAGGTGTTGGGCTTTGGGCGTCGGGAACTCCAGCGGTAGAGCGTCACCCCCGGTTCCGGTGTGCGCCAAGCCAACTGCCAGAGGGCTCCTCCTCCCTCGAACTCGATAAAGAGCGAGCCGTCAAAGTGGGTACCTCCCGAGAGGTGCTTGTTGGGCTCGATGGCTGCGTTGAGCGCGGCCAAGTAGCGTCCCGCCTGCTCTCGCCCCATTCGACGTCCCACTTCATTGTCCGGCTTGACCTCGAAGAGCACCAATGCGTCCGTATCGGTGATGTCCGGGCGCAGGCGTTTGACGAGCGCGGAGAGACGATTGGGATCTCCCAACTTCCCCTCTCGTATAATGGTGGAGAGATCGATGGTGCCCAGGAAGATCAGATTGGTGGGGTGTTGTATGCGGTACTGCCTGCCAATGGCGTCATGTGCGGCTCGGCCCAGAAAGGCACCCCAGGGCTCGGCGGATTCAGATTTACGACCAGGTAACCTGGAGGAGGGCGGCTGCGCATAGGCGCTGAGGGTGATTCCGAGCACCACCAGAACACCCATCAGCCGCCCAGTTCTCCTCGCCCTGGATGCACGCTCTTTCATATCCATCGAGTCCAAGGCGGTGAGCGCCCGTCTATGTTTTCGAGGCAGGTGCGATCCAGCATATGGCCACATCTAGCCGCTTTTCCCGCCCGATGCCAACGGCGGGTACAGGCAGGAAGTCCGCGTCGTGGAGGAGCGGGAGGGGTCATATGTTCAGACCAGGGCGTGGCCCCTATACACTGGCGTCATGCACCCAAAGAGACTTCGTCGCGGTCCCGCCCCCACCCTCCTCTTCCTGGCCGCGGGGGTCGCACTCGCCTGCGCTTCCGGCTGCTCGAGCGACGAGCCGGGCGTGGACGTGCCCAACCCGCTGACCCATCCCAAGGATGGGCCGCCCGCTGGCAATCCGAATGCGGAAGCCACGTGCGCCGTCCCGGTCGAGGCGGGCCTCGCCGACGTCTCCAAACCCACCACCGTTGTCGGTACGGGAACTCCGGCGAGTTGTACCAGCGCGGCCTTCGTCGACGCCGTGGCCCGGGGCGGAGTCATCACGTTCGACTGCGGACCGGAGCCCGTCACCCTCACGCTCGACAGGACAGCGAAGATCTTCAATAACAAGGGGCCGGAGATCGTCATCGACGGCAAGGGCCTGGTGACGCTCAGCGGAGCGGGCAAGCACCGCATCCTGTACATGAACACCTGCGACAAGGCACAGGGGTGGACGACCTCCCACTGCCAGAACCAGGACCATCCCCGGCTGACGCTCCAGAACCTGACGTTCGTGGACGCCAACTCCAAGAGCGAGACGGAGTTCGACGGAGGCGGGGCGGTCTGGGTGCGCGGTGGGCGCGTGAAGGTCATCAACTCCCGCTTCTTCAACAACGTCTGCGCGGAGGTCGGGCCCGACGTCGGGGGCGGCGCCCTGCGTGTGTTCAGCCAGTACGAGGGCCGGCCCGTCTACGTGGTGAACACGACCTTTGGCGGCAAGCAGGGCTACGGTGGGGCCTGCTCCAACGGTGGCGGCATCAGCAGCATCGGCGTGTCGTGGACCCTCATCAACAGCCTCTTCTCCCACAACCGGGCCATCGGCAACGGCGCGAATCCCCCGAAGGCGGGCACGCCGGGCGGAGGCAGCGGCGGGGCCATCTACAACGACGGCAACACGATGACGCTCTCCCTCTGCGGCACGCGAATCGAGCACAACGAGGTCAACGCCCACGGCAGCGCCATCTTCTTCGTCAGCAATGACCACTCGGGAGACATCCGCATCGACCGCTCGGTCATCCGGAACAACACCGGTGGCTCGTGGTACGCGACGTATCCCCAGATATCGAGTCACGCGGATACGCCCATCGTGGTCACTCAGTCCACGATCGAGTGACCTGGGCGAGCGGCGCTCACTTGCTCAACGCCGCCCCCATCCGGGCAACCACGGCGTTGAGCGCCTTGAGCGGCCGGATCATCACCGTGAACTCCGTGATGCGCCCGCCGGCCCCCCAGGTGATCATGTCGATTCCGTGGACCTCCAGCCCGTCGACCTGGGTCCGGAACTCGAGCACCGCGGAGCCTTCCGCGCGCCACTCGCCCGTATAACGGAAGTCGTCGCCGCCGAGCACCTCCAGCGCCGCGGTCAGATACTTCGCGGTGAGCGCCTTGCCCTGCTGGGCCGTATGGACCGCGGGCGAGCGAAACACCACCTCATCGGCGAGCAACGCATCGAGCGTCGCCGGAGCACGCGTCGCCACATAGGCGTGCCATGTCGCGATGGCATCGCCGCTCATGACGGGCCTCCGGAAAACCGCGCGAACGTCGGCGGCACCGCGACGTGGAACATCTCCGCCTCGTCCGCACCGCTGAGCGCGCCGCGAGGGCACCGGCCGTTCATCGTCATCGCACCTCTCCCTGGTGGCTCATCCTGCCGACGCCCGCGTTTGCCCGCAAGACACGCGCGGGACGGAGGCCACCGGGTCACGTTCGAGCCCACCCAGTTGGGCACCATGACGGGCACCCCGTAGACCGCCGTCCTCCTTCGACTCGCGGAGGACCAGCGCGCGATTCCACGCACAGCCCAAGGCGATTTTTCCAACGACACAGGAAACCAGCATTGTCCGCTCTTTTTCCATAAACACCAATTGCTGGTTTTGCTGGTTTATGGCAATTGATTAGTCACTCGTGTCAGTAGGGTTCGAGAAAGCGCGGGACCTGCGCGTCAGGCCGCGCCACACGTCTTGAAGGAGACAACATGCTCAATCGCGCAATGCGTCACACCGCTTTTCTTGCCTTGGGTTTGCTGAGCACCGCGTGTGGAGAACAGGAGGCCGCGCAGCAGCTCCCAGCGCCCGGCTCGAACGAGGCGAGCGAGCACGCGCGCGATCTGGAAAACGATGCCGTGTACAACTCCCAGTACCCGAAAGGACAGACCTTCCAGGTACGGCTGGCCGGCCAGGAAGAGCCCGCCACGGCGGTGCTCAAGGGCGGCTATGCCTTCGTCGGCGATCAAGTGATCGGTGAGGTTTCTGGCACGCGGGTGATCAGCGCGGACAAGCAGGTGATCCTGCGGCTGGATGGCGACACGCGAATGCAGCCCATGGGCTCTGGCATCGTCAACGCCACCGGTCAGAAGTGGCCAGGGGGTGTCATTCCCTACGAGATCGACCCCGCCGCGTCGGCGGAAACGCGCTCGGCGTTCGCGGGCGCCAAGGCGGACTATGACGCGAAGACCACCATCCGCTGGGTGCCCCGGACCAACCAGGCCGACTACGTGCGGATCGTCACCGCGGATGGATGCTGGAGCTACGTCGGTAAGATCGGGGGCCGGCAGGATCTGTCGCTGGGCAGTGGCTGCGGTGTGAACCCCGCCCGACATGAGCTGGGCCACGCGGTGGGACTGGCGCACGAGCAGGTGCGTCAAGACCGCGATTCCTGGGTCACCGTCAATGCGGGTGGCAGCCAGAATGCAATCGACCGGGGCTCGGCCGGCGTTCCCCTCGGCTCGTACGACTTCGAGTCGATGATGCACTACCGCAATTACTTCGTGAACGGCCGTTGGGATTACGTTCCCAAGACGGGCTTCCCCGCGGAGCGGGTCGGCAACGACGGCATCAACAGCTTCAGCGGCGGCGACCTCGGTGCCATCGCCGCCATCTACAGCGGAAGTGCCGTCACGGGCGTCTGCTTCTATTCCGACGCCGACTACAAGGGGGAGCGCTTCTGCACGACCGGCGACAGCGCCTGGTTCGGCTCTCTGTGGAATGACCGTATCTCCTCCATCCGGGTGGGCTCTGGCTACGAGTGGACGGTGTTCAACGACATCAATTTCGCAGGCAGCGCTCTGTCGTGTGGTTGCGATGTCCCGAACCTGGGGCAGTACAACTTCAACGACCTGACCTCGTCGTTCCGGGTCAAGAAGAAGTAACCGGACGAGGCGGACGCAGGGCCTGCCCGAGCAGTCCACGCGGGCGGCCCTGCTCGAAGAACTCGTGGAACCCGCGCCCCTGGGCTTCACGGCGAAGGGACATCGCGCCCGAGCGCGAGCAATGTGTCCCAGAACAGCTTCTCGTAGGCCTGAAACAGCCGGGTCGCTCGGTGAAGAGCTCTCGGGGTCACCCCCCGGTCGAGCCCATCCTGGATGAGCACGAGCACCTGCTGTTCGGACGGGGGATGGACCGCGAAGGCATCCAGGAAGGCCGTGTCCTCGGCGGTGAAGCCTCGCCGGTGCAGCGCCGCCGAGAGCCGCTGGCAGTTGTCCCCCCAGGCGTGGAAGTTGACGTACAGGGCGCACGCGAGCTCCGCGGCTGAGCCTTGCGCCGCGGCGAGGGCCAGGTACGCGGCGTAGGCGAAGCCTTCGGATTGGGGCTCGTAGCGCTCCAATTCCCGCTCGTCCAGGCCGAGCCTCGCCGCGAGCTTCAACAGGGAGCGCTGGGCGGACACCTCCCCCTGGAACAGGCCGTACATGAAGTCGTACGCCGGCTCGTCCGCGAAGCGGTGCACCAGGAGGGACATGGAGCGCAGGTCGCTCTTGACGACGTGGTACTGGTGGCCGACGAAATCGCGCAGGACGGTGAGGGGCAGCTCGCCGCGCGCGAGTGCTTCCGGATAGGGGTGCGTGCGCAGTGCTTCATTCGTGGGCGCCAATGCCTGGGTGATCTCGGTGAGAACTTGTTGGGCGGAGGGCATGCGGTGAATCCTTCCAAGTTCTCCCGTGCGAGTGGGCACCGGACCGTGGCTCCTGTCTGGGAACGGCTTTCGGTGAACAGATTCGGCCAACAGTGCGCAGGCCACCAGCCACAGCCACGCACGCCGTCCGCGCCCCTCTGCTTGGGTCCTAGATCAGTTGGAGGACGTCACCATGCGTTTCCGAGCGTGCATCGCACTTCTGCTCTATGTCTCCGCCTGCGCTACGTCAGCGCCCAGCCCAAGAGAGCCAGCGGCCCGTGACCCGAGACACGCCAATCTCCGGCGAGCGGCGACGCTGCCGTGGACGGACGGTGGGCGTTGCGCCGTCCGCGAATCTTCCGAGCCCTGGCCCGTGCTGGCGGAGCGGTGCTTTCATGCCCTCGACCATGATCGGCTCGAGTTTCACGACACCACGGGACGATGCGCGGTGGCCTCTACGGGCGCCGCTGCCATGGGGCTCGGAGTCTGCGTCCTCGCGGCCCCGGAGCTCGTCGTGGGAGCGGTGATCGTCGCGGGCGTGGTGGTGGTAGGCTTCGCCATCAAGGAAGCACTGGATGCGTATGAGCTGAGCTGGGGCGATCCCGAGAAAGGGAGGCCCGCGCCAGAAACGCGCCCTGTGCCTGAAACAAAGCCCGCCCCGCCGAAGCCCTCGCCGAAAAAAAGGCCCAAGCCGGAGCCCAAAGGACCGGATTTCCCTCCCGTGGGGCCAACCGAAGTCACGGAGCGAGAGCGCCGCCCGGAGTGCAAGCCCCAACGGGTGCCGCCCAAGGGTGGAAATAGGCTGCACAATCAGTGTGCTGACGGAATCAAGTTCAACGCCTACCGTGGGGCCAACGCGCTGGTGAACGGCAAGGCTTTCGACGCGTTGCAGGTTGTCGCGGGCGTGCTTTGGGAGGTGAAGACTGATAACTTCGGCTCGTACCCGCCAGAACTTCAAAACATTGTGATCAGAAAAAATGTGCATGACTTCCTGATCGAGCGTGAGCTTGCGAGGGCATGTGGATTTGACTTCCGGGTCGGTGTGCGAAGCGCAACACACAAGGCCATGCTGGAAATCGAGGAACCGCAACTCCAGGGCGTTATCGTCCTCATGGATTGGTGCTGAAATGTCCGCCACACGAAAAGACCAGATGACCATGATCGTCTACGCGCCTGCGCTTACGGCCAATGATGGCCGTCCTTTGGCTGTTGTTCATGGAATGGAAAGCGCAGTTCCTGGCTTGTGCATCGGGCTCATGATTTCTGACGAGGGACAACTTGTCCCGTTACAGGATCGTGATGCACTTGTTGCCCGTGAGAGTAAGCGCGGGGAATTTCCGACTCTGCGCAGCATCGATGACAACCTCCGAGTGAGCGTCATGGGATGGGGGAAACCGGCGGCGATTTCCCCTGGCGGTCGGGCACAGTTTGAATTCCATGTGTCAGTGCCTCTGTCCGCAGATGGCATCGCGGCCGCGGCGGCTTTGCTAGAGGCCGTGGCGGAGGAAGCACGCGCGTTCTGGGGGCACGCGACGCCGTTCAGCGCGGGGGTGGACATTGCACGCCAGACGAAGAATCGGCCAGACGACCTGGAGCCGCCTCCCCGTGGCCTGCCGGTGATCAGGTCTCCTAGTGCCATGCGCTTGCCAGAGATTCCGCATCGCCTTGGGTGGCTGAACTACTGGTCAGACGCCGCTGCACGGACCATCGGCTTCCCGGACCCGCTCCGCGACGCCGAGCTGCTCTCACGGGCGCGGCGTACCGCAACGGGCGGGTGGGTCGTGCAGCTCACCGACGCGCCGCTCGACCTGGACAACCCCGCCCACCTGGACGCGCTTAAACGGGCCTACGAGCGCTTCCCGGAGATTGGCGGACGCGCAGCCCCTTGATGCCCACCACGACGGCACCGGCGCCATTCGCGGGAATGGGTGCCTTTTGCCACCGGGTAAGCTCCACCTCTTTCCCCGTCGAGTCCACCAGCGCCGCCCCCGCCAGCGTCCAGGGCTCCGTGCCGGGGTTAGAGAGGCCCAGCCGCACAGCCACGCCTGCCGGGTGAGTCTCCTCGGTGCGCGTGTAGCTGTAGCTCCAGGCCCAATCCAGCCCGTCGTCGGCTCGTCCGCGCTAGCGCACACCTCCGGCGCTCCTTCCGAGGACCCTGCCGCCAAGTCAAAACGCGCCCGGAGACCCGGAGACGGTGTCAAAGGACTCGAAATGAGGAACTCGAGCGAGAATGAGGCTCGACGGAGACGGGTCACCGACCGTTCCTCACGTCTTTTCGAAGGCTTGAAGTTGGCCCACAAGGTGCTACCGGCCCGGCGGAACGCAGTGGGGGCGCGAGGAAATGGGGAGAGCGCGGGGGCGCTTCGCCGAGCAATGGGCTGAGCCCGTGGAGTTGGAGGTGGCGCCCCTGCCGTGTTGGGAAGAGTTCTTGCAAATCTTGTCGGGATCCTTCGCCGCAGGCCGCGCGGAAAGGGATGTCGTGGGGCTGCTTTTCGTCTGGGCCATGGCCGAATCCACATCAGGGAGGGCAGCCAGCAGGCTCAGAACGAGCAGGGAGGTGAATTCAGGCCCGAGGAAATGTCTGCGCATGCGTTTCCTTCACGTCCGGAGTGCGAGAAGACAACGCGTGGGCTCACTCCGGGAGGAACGCGTCGTGAACGATTCCTCCAGAACACATCTGTGATTTCATTCACACATGGGACGTAAGCTCGCGCACAGGTATATGTTCAGGAGATGAAGGGGAATCCACCCGCCAGAGGCGTCGCTGGCGAGGAGAGCCAGGGCTCCTATGCCTTCGGATGTGTTTCATCCCGATCACAACAGCACCCAAGGTGAATCCTTTTCGCGCGGAATCTGTATAACTCCCCTCCCACTGGGGGGAATCCGACATGAATGGTCTCGCGCGGCGATGGGAGCGGTTGCATCACTCCTCGTGGGGAAGGCATGGTGCGTCCGCGTCCCTGGTGCTCTGTGGACTGATGGGCGTGTTGAGCCTCGCCAGTCTCGGCTGTGCGGATGTCCCTCCGGCCCCCCCGGAGGAGTCGCCTGCACCCCCACCCCCACCTCTCGAGGGGGAGACAACAACTCCCCACTCCGAGCCCGCGGGCACCAGCGTGCTGCTCCAGGTGATTGACACCTCGGGCAAGCCCGTCCCTGGAGCCGCCATCTCCACACAGGGGGTGGTCGTCTCGCTGGATGGCTCGGGCCATCATCTCTTCGAGAACCTTCCCCCCGGCCGCTTCTTCGTTCGCGTGGACGCACCCGGCTTCGCTTCCGCCACGGCGACGGTGGAGACCCAAGCGGGCGCCCACGTGGGCACCCAAGTGACGCTGCTGCCCCTCACCGACTCCATCACCTTCGAGGCCACGGAGGGAGGTGTCCTGCAGACGGAGCAGGTGCACATCAGCCTGCCGCCCAACGCCGTCGTCGACGCCCTGGGGCAGCCCGTCACGGGCAGCGTGACCCTCACCGTCGCGGCGTTGGACCCCACGCGCCAGTTGGCCGCCATGCCCGGCCCCCTGGAGGGCTTCTCCTCCGAGGCGGGCGCGACCGTGCAACTGGAGAGCTTGTTCATGGCGGAGGTGAGCCTGTGGAGCGGCGGTGCCCCCGCCCAACTGGCACCGGGCAAGACGGCCACCCTGGAGTTCCTGTTGCCCGAGTCCCTGGCCAGTCGCTACGCCGAGGGAGAGCTCGTGCCCGCCTGGTGGTTCGACCTGGACGCGGGTCAGTGGCGGGAGGAGGGGTTGGGCTCCATCGAGGCCTCGCCCACGCACCCCGGGAGGCGGGCGTGGGTCGCCTCGGTGAAGCACTTCACCTGGTGGAACGCGGATGCGCCCTGGACGGACAAGAGCTGCGTAGACGTGCTGGTCGTGGACAACAAGGGCGTGCCCGTGAAGAACGTCGCGGTGAGCGCCCAGGGTGTCAGCTACACCGGTGCGAGCCTGACGTCATTCACCACTGCGAGCGGCCATGCCTGTGTCGAGCTCAAGCGGGGGGGCACGGCCCACCTCCTGGCGGGACCGCCAAGCCAGCCGCTCTCGGAGCGGGTGACGGTGACAGCACGCGCCGATGCAGCCACGTGTGGAGGCGGCGCGTGCACTCCGGTCCAACTCGTCCTGCCGGAGCTCATCTGCACCCCGGGCGCTTCCGTGGTGTGTGCGTATTCGGGCCCCGAGGGAACCGAGAACCAGGGCGTGTGCCAGACCAGTCGTCGCTGGTGTGACGTCAGTGGAACGAAATGGAGCGACTGCGAGGGAGAGGTGCTCCCCGTCACGGAGGACTGTTACACCCCCTTCGATGATGACTGTGACGGAGTGGTGAACGAGGACTGCCACTGTTCGGACAAGCAAGGCCAACCTTGCTATGGCGGCCCCAGTGGAACGGAGGGGGTCGGCATCTGCCGGGCGGGCACCATCGAGTGCGATCTGTTCGGCACCGTCACCTGCCGGGGTCAACGGCTCCCCGAGGCGGACATGTGCTGGACGTCCGCGGATGAGGATTGCGATGGAGCGAATGCCGCCTGCGGAACGGGTCATTCGGGGTGGACTCCGACGGGCTCCTTGATTTCGCCTGAACCCCGGGGTCGGCCCGTCCTGCTGTCTACAGGAAAGGTCCTCCTCATTGGCTCTTTCATTCAAGTCTACAACCCAGCCACGAACACTTGGAGGAAGCTTGGCTCTGGGCCCAAGTTTCTATACCTGCTCGGAGCATTGCCACTGCTCAACGGTAAGGTTCTCTTCGTGGGGGAAGAGGAGGCGAAGATCTACGACCCCGCCACGAATACCTGGAGCGCCACGGGCCCCATGGGCGTGAAGTATATGGCTCCCGTCGCCATCGTGACGCTGCTGGCCGATGGGAAAGCGCTCGTGGCCGGTGTGTCAATCCTGACCAATAATGATTGTAAGAACATGTTGTCGCAGGTGTACGATCCAATCGCGAACACATGGAGCTCCCCTGTTTGCATGAAGTACGGCCACGAGTCTTCTTGGTCTCAAATCACACTGCTGCGGCGTAGTGGCCACATCCTCATCACGACCGGTTGGGGCAGAGCGGAGCTGTATGATCCAGCCACGGACTCATGGAGCGACTCGCTGATACCCTCTGGCTTTGGCGCATTTCCTGGGCACGCGGCCACAGCGCTGCCAAACGGCAAGGTGTTCATCACGGGGGGCCAGGGCCAGGATACGGCCAAACACACCGCCTATGAATACGATCCATCCGCCATCACGTCCGCGGAGCGAGCGCCCATGCTCGCTCCGCGGAAGTACCACACCTTGATTTCATTGGAGGACGGCAGAATCCTCGCAATGAGTGGCAAGGTTGACCAATGGCGGCCGCCGGACGTAGACACACCGCCGGATTCGGAGATCTATGATCCTACCCTGGACAGGTGGTCACCAATTGCCCCCACGATCTGCCCGCGACCTGGTCACACGGCGACGCTCCTCCCCAATGGAAAGGTCCTCATCACGGGAGGCTGCTCCGACATGACATTTACCGAGCTGTACACGCCCTGAAGCGGCCAGGGCCCGCCCTTACGCCGCTTAACCGTCCAGGCCCCGGCCCTCACCGTGATGCGAGTGGGCGCGAGGGAACACCGCCAACCTGCACCAACTGCCACTGCTGGTTGGGGGCGCCATCATCCAGGGCCATTGAATGACGGAGGCACCATCGACCATGGACGTGTCTTGACGTCGACGACCATGCCTCCTTTCCTCTTTCCTCCTTCCCGCCGCGTGTCGTGCCGGGTCGTGTCGCGCGAATCCTTTGACCCCCTCTCTGGGCAGCGTGGGCGGAAGGGTCTCCTCCCTCCAACTCAGGCGGACAGGGCCTCGGCGTCCATCCGCGCGAGCGTCATGCCCAGGCCCCGATACAGCTCGCGCAGGCCGTGGACCTTGTACTCCACCTGGCGCAGGGCCCAATCGTCATAGGCCGCCAGGAGTGGCGCTTCCAGGAAGGGCCGGGCGAGGCACGCGCGCAATGTCTCGGCGGCGGTGATGCCCGAGCGAAGCGCGAAGAACACCCCCTGCCCCGCCGCCGGATCGAACACCGCCGCCGCGTCGCCCACCACGAGGCAGCCCGGCTTCACCAACGGCCGCATCGCCCGCCAGCTCACGTCCATGCCCCGGCGAGGCAGCACGGTTGGCAGTCCAGCCAGGTGCGCGGGCAGCGCGGGCGGAGGCTGACCCCGGGGCGCGAGCAGCGTCCAGGTCGACGCCTCCGGTCCCAGCCGGGCCGTCCAGAGCCAACCCTCGCCATGCCGCTCGAAGCGCGCGGCCCCGTCCTCGTCCATGGGCCCTCCGGCGACCTCCCCCCGCCAAGCGACCAGCGGCGCCGAGTAGCACTCCCGCCGCAAGCCCAGCCACCGCTCGGCCCCGTGCTGGCGGCCCGTCGCGTCGATGACCCAGCGTGCCGCCACCGCCCCCTCATCCAGGAGCACCCCCGCCGCCCGGCCTCCTTCCCGCCGCAAGCCCCGGACCGTCACGCCCCGGCGGACCTCCACCCCCAGCGCCACCGCGCGCGCCTCGAGCAGCGCCTCGAAGCGCTCGCGGTGGATATGGAAGCCCAGCCACGGCCCGCGCGCATCCCCCCCGAAGCGGTCGAGCCGGCCCGCCACCCGGATGCCGGTGTACCGGGGCCAGGCCCCGCCCCGGAACGCATCCCCCACCCCGAGCCGCTCAAGCAGCGTTTCACATCCTGGATGCAGGCTCTCCGCGGGGGTGGCCCGGGGCGCCAGGTGGCGCTCGCAGAGGAGGACCCGGAGGCCCGCCTCCGCGAGCACGATGGCCGAGGCCAGGCCGGCGGGGCCCGCCCCCACCACGACGACGTCCACGGTTGAGGTCTGGAATGCGGTCATGGCGAGGGCTCCTTCCAACAGGGTGAGACGTCAGGCCGGCAGGGTCCGGAGCGAGGTGCGGACCACGCCGTCCACCGTCACCTCGCAGCGGTAGATGGTCGGCTGGATGGCCTGCCAGGCGCGGTCGTACTGGCCGGCCACGTCCTCGGGGTTGTCCTTCGTGGCCAGCGCGTACTCGAACAGGTAGCCCCGGCCCTTCAGCTCGCTGCCGGGCACGGTGTCCCAGTCACGCTCCTCGGCGGTGATCATCCAGTAGTTGGTGGTGTTCACCTGCGCGGTGCCCTGGGGCCGCTTGTCGATGGTCTCGATGCACTTGCGGTGGCACGCCATGCGCTCGATGAGCACGTCGCTGGTGAGGTCCGCGAACAACGCCCGGCCGAAGCGCTGCTCCAGCGAGGCGGTGATGTAGTCGGTGTGGCTGAGGTTGCCGTAGTTCACCCCCGCCTGGGCGCCGTGCGCCTGGAAGAAGGGCCCGTAGCCTCCGTCCCAGCCCGGCTCGGACTTCACCTGGCCCGACAGCACCTCCGGGTGCTGGGGGTGGTGGCCAAGCTCCCGGTCCAGCAGCAGGATGGACGTGGGCGTGTCCACGCGGTGGAAGGTGCGCGCCGCGTCGGGAGAGGCCGAGGGCCAGAAGCCATTGGCCGCCGAGCAGAACTTCACGTCCTCGGGGTACGGAGAGCCCAGACCGAAGGTCGTGTAGTACAGCCCGTGCTCGAACAGTCCCTCCTTCTTCACGCCCTCGCGGTCATCGGCGACGGTGACGTCCCAGCCGGGGAAGAACTCGTTCGAGCCCGCGTCCGGCAAGAAGTGGGTGGAGTAGACCAGGGGCTGCTTCTCGGGAGGCCGGTTGGGTCCGCCGTACGGCCGGCCCACGACCGCCACCACCGAGTCATCCACGCCGAAGGCCCGCGTGTCGCTCGGGAGGCCATCGCGCTGGGGCAGGCGGATGTGCGGGTTCACGTAGTGCCGGCCCTCGCACAGGGGCTGCGCGCTGCCCTCCTCGAACTGGTTGGGGTGCTTCTCGGTCCAGTTCTCCAGGTCGAGCTCGGTCGCGCGCGGGAAGAAGCTCGGCGCCGCGACCACCGAGAAGGCGGGACGCGCGGGCAGTTCCCGGCCGAGCCCATCGACGAACGCCGCCACGCACCCATCGCACACGCCGTCCTCGAACAGCGCCGCCTCGTAGTCGCCCGCGTCGATCTTGTTCGCCAGCCCGTCGTAGGAGGGGAACTCCTGGTTCAGGTCCGTCATGCTCTGGTCGGGGTTGACCTGCCGCCGGATGTGGACGAACTCGGGGGCATTGCGCGGCACGACGTTCTTCAGGTGGAGCAGACCCTGGATCTTCTCCGCGGCGGCATCCAGGCGGCTGCCGAGGATCATGAACGCGGTGTAGTGCCGGTTGATGGGCTGGCCGAGGAGGTTGTCGCGCGGCGGCACGATGAAGCGGGCGCGCTCCTTGGCGCCCGTCTTGGAGTTGACCTGCCACGCCTCGCGGACGAGCGGCGCCGGAGGCGCGCTGATCATCACCGTGGCGCCCACGGGTGTCATGCGCACGAGCTCCGGATCGGGGCTCTCCCGGAAATAGGGCGCGCGGTTGATGTCCAGACCCTCCGGCACGCGAGCGCCCGGCGCGCGCTGGATGATGCGCCGGATCTTCTCACTGCGGTGGGACTCGGCGAACTGGACCGAGAGCGTGCGTCCCGGCAGGCACTCGGGGCCGGCGAAGAGCTTGCGGATGGGGTAGAGGAACTTGCGCCCGGCGTCGCCCGCCACCTCGTCACCCAGCAGGGACAGCTCCGCATGCGCGCCCGAGCGCCACTTCGCGAGGAAGACGCCGTAGCGCGCGGGCAGCACGGCGATGTTGCCCGGGTCGACGGTGATGGGGGTGTAGGCGCGCTCGGGGGCCTTGTAGAGGGCCTCGCCGGTGCCCACGCGCGCCAGACCCGTGCGGGAGAACGCGAGGTCGGCATGCTGGCGATGCGTGCTCACCTCCCGGGCGCGGTACTCGTAGGCGAAGACCGCGACCACGGCGTCCTTCAGGTCCGCCTCGGAGAAGGGCGCCAGGCCGTAGATGTAGTTCTCCAGGCAGTCCAGGTCCGTCCAGGAGGGATAGGCGCTGTCGGGCAGCGCGGGGCGGACATCCGGGCTGGCCAGGGCGTGGTAGAGCAGGCTGCGCGCGGGGTCACCCGGCTCGATGGCGCGTCGGCCCTGGGGCGCGAAGTCGTCGAACCCGTCGATGGCACGGTTGACGTTCAGGTCCCGGGACAGCTCGGCGGCGAGGTCCGCCGCGCAGATGTCCAGCCCCTGGGTCTCCAGCAGGTAGTTGCGCCACCCCGCCCGGCCCAGCTTGTCCAGCACGGTCTTCACTTCACTCAGCAATGACATACACGCTCCCATGCGGCGCCCACGAGACGAGAAACGTTCATTCCGTCCGGAGTCCGACCGCTCGACATGGCACAGGGGAAGTCCTGTCGTGGACACCCCAGAGCACGGGGCGTGCCAGGGACGAACCCGAGGGGAACCCGGCGAAAACAGCCCCGAGAGCCAAGCCTGACACGAAGGCTGACACGTCAACGAGGGCAGATGACGTGTCAACAGCGTGTTCAGTCGGGCCATCGGCAACGGCGCGAATCCCGCGAAGGCGCCACCGGACAGGTAGAGCGCCACACCGGATGGCCCGGCGAGGAACCGCCGGCCCCGTTGTACCAGGCCGTGCACCCGTGGAGGCGGGGACCTCCCCCGCGGAGGGTCCCCGTGTCCTTGACTACTTCTTGCGGACGATGAGCGAGGCGGCCTTATCGTTCCAGCCCGCGCCGACCAGACAGCTGTTGGTGCCGGTGGTGAGGGACGTCTGGTCGAAGTAACCGCCGTCGTAGAGCACGGCCTCGTACCCGTCGGCGACCTGGATGGAGGAGATGACATCCGGGCTGAAACCCAGGGCGCGCAGGTTCTCCTCGTTGTAGCTGCCCACGGGGAGGTTGATGCCCGGGCTGGTGAAGTTGCAGTCATTGTGGATGACCACGGTGGGCGAGACGGCCTCCACCACCAGGGAGTTGACCCGGTCGTTCCAGCCCGCGCCGACGAGGCACCCGTCATCCGCGGTCTTCACGAGCGAGGCGCCCGTGAAGTTGTCGTTCTCGTAGAAGGTCACCTTGTAGCCGGGCTGCACGCGCACCGAGGAGATGTCCTTGCCCGGGATGCCGCGGAACTTCATGTCGGCCAGCGTGTAGCGGCCGATCCACAGGCCCCCGCCCCAGGTGCCGGTGTAGTTGCAATCCTTGAAGACGGCGACGGGGTCGCGCTTCTTGGGCGTGCCGCCGCGGGTGTTGCTCATGCGGGCGAAGGCGCGGGCGGCGGAGGCCTGGTACAGCAGGCCGGGGGCGCCCGCCTTGCCCACGTCGCTCCAGGTCTCGGGGTAGCGGCCGTTGGCGTCCTTGCCGTTGTCGCGCACGAACTGCAGGTAGCCCGTGGCGATGTTCAGCCAGTTGATGTCCCCGGTCACCTCGTAGAGGTCCACGTAGGCGTTGGTCATGTCGTGGCCGCCCCACTGCCCGGTCTCCTTGAGCGCGTGGGTCTGCCAGTCGATGTACGTCGTCTCCATGGCGAAGCCGAGGTGGCGCGCGTCATCCAGGTAGGTGTAGTTGCCCGTGATCTTGAACAGCAGCAGGGCCGCCTGGGTCATCACGGCGTTCTCGTAGCCGCGGTAGCCCGGGCCGTAGCCGAACTGGTTGGCCTTCACCCAGTTGTACAGCCGCAGGCCGTCGTTCAGGTACTGCTGGGTGCCGGTGGCCCGGTAGAGCATCAGGTTGGCCACCGTGGTGGGCGCCGTGGCGCACAGGCAGGTGCCGCTCGTGTCGCCTTCACGCCAGCGGATGCTCCCGCCCGCGGTGTTCTCGCCGCTCATGCTGAACGCCAGAGTCTCCTTGGCCCGGTTCAGGTACGTGGCGTTGTTGGTCTTCAAGAACAGCTCCATCAGGCCCTTGGCCACCCAGGCGTTGTCGTCGAAGTAGCGGTCGCCGCAGGAGTAGGCCGAGGCGTTGTAGCCCCAGCGGCTCTTGGTGTTGCACCAGTAGGCCGTGTGCATCTCGTTGGCGAAGGCCTCGGCCTGCGCGATCCTTCCGCCGGCGATCAAGGCGTGGAGTTGGACGCCCGCGGGCCAGTGGAACGCCGTGCCCTGACGGTCCGTGTTCTCGTAGTAGAGGTTGCTGCCGGGCTTGCGGAAGTCCTGCTCGATCTTGTTGAGTGTCTCGTCGGCCCAGGCCTTGAAGTCGCTGTTGGCCTGGGTGACGGCGTTCCAGCTCGCGTCCGCCTCGAAGCTGGTGGCCGTATCGCTGGGCAGCGAGCCGCCCTTCTGCGCGAGCCAGACCTCCGCGTTCACGTGCCGCATGTAGCGGCCGGGCAGGTTGAACGACTCCAGGCTCACGCCCTGTCCCGACAGGCCCGGCCGCGTACACCACGTGGCGTCCTCATCGAACAGCCGGGTGTTGTCGCGTGGGTCGATGCGGATGCGCGAGGCGGAGTGCCGCAGGTAGCGGTCCGGATAGTTCTTGGACTGGAGCGAGTAGCAGCTGGCGTCGGCCAGGCCCGGCACCACGCGAAAGCTCGCGTCCGCCTCGGAGGCGCCGATGACGTCCGTGCGCGCCAGGCTCTCGTAATGCCTCAGGACGCGGTTGGTGTAGTTCGGCGTCGTCACGCCAAACGAGTGGTAGGTGTTCAGCCGCAGCGAGACCCAGGACTGGACCTTGTCCGCGCGGACCGCCGCGGCCGGGGCCATGTCCGTCTCACCCGCTCCGTCGCAGCCGGCCACCACCGTGGATGCCAGCAGCGCGGTGAGCAGTCGCTTTGTGTGCCTCATGTTCTCTACTCCCAGTAGGAATGGACCATCCCTTTCATTCTAGTAAAACGAGCAAATCAAGCAAAAGCGAAATCTCGCGCTGTCCTCTCCTTGCGCCTTTCCTGCCTCGCTGCGGCCTGGGCTCCTCGCTCGCCTCCGCCTCTCCCTCTTGGGGAGCATGATCATCGGTTGGTGGAGGTGACGCCCAAGTCCGTGCGCATGCGCAAGAAGGCGCTGGCCGCGGGCGAGCGCTACCGCGCCGAGCGCGACCGCAAGCGCGAGGAGCGCGCGGAGGAGTAATCCCGCCGCGGTCGTGAAGTGACTTCAAGGGCAAGGGATGGGCCGGTACGGCTCCCCTCACCCTTCGTCTTTTCCGTCAGTGCAGGGGGCGCTCAAGGGCCCGGCCAAGAACGAGGGCGACCCCGATGAGCGCCGCGCCCAGGGGAATCAAGACCGCCGCCCGGACTGGATGTTGCGGAAGGAGCAAGAAGAGCGCGGCGGCGATGAACAGGACGAGCCCCAAGCCCTTGAGGAGACGCCCGGGGAGCAGGGCCGCGATCAGGTTGCCCACCAGGTGGGCCAGCACCACCCACTGGAGCGCGACTCCCACCGATACACCTCGGGATGGCGCGCGGCCGAACACTTTCACGTGGAGCCAATGCACCACCGGTAGCAGGAGCATGAATGCGCCCGTCGCCAGCAGATGGAGCCCCAACCGGAGCGGGAGGCGGCTCATTTGCGCTTCACCCAGGACCCATACTTCTTCAAGTCGGCGACCGAGATGGGCGACATCAAGGCACTCTGATCCTTGGGCGTGTACGTCACGGTGATCGACGTGCTCTCGCCACGCCAGCCCTTGGACACCTTCTTGACCACGGTGTGATTCTGCGCCGCCCACAAGGCGCCACGAAGGATCATGAAGTTGTCGTAGGCGTTGGAATGGTCCTCGGTTGCCCCGATGAGTGAGCCATCCCCGTACTCCATTCCTGTTTGAATGGTTTGCGCGATGGCCTTGTCCACGTCGCCCAAGTCCTCCACGTAGTCCTTGAAGGTGTCCACGGCAAAGGGAATCTGACCAATGGCGTCCGCCCAGTAAGGCGTTCCATCGATATTGACGATCAGATAGCCCGCCGCCCCCTGAGCGCTCGCCTTCCAATCCCCCGCGTTGCCCGAGGCAAAGGAGATGGACCACCGGTCGACAGTCGCGAAGTCGACAATTTGCTTCCAGGTGAAGTGCTTGAAGGCGTAGTAGGCCTTCGTCCCCGTGATCTGACAGTTGGCATCCACCAGGAGCAGCTCCCGGTAGTTGTCCGCCAGGGGTTCGAACCACTGGATGCCCTCGGCGTAGAGTGCCTTGACCGTCAGCCGCCGCTTCCGTGCCTCACCCGGCCTGGGTCGTAGGCAGAACAGGAAGGTGCCATCGTCCCGGGTGATCTCCCAGACGTCTTGGATCGTGGCGGTGGGCGACTCATTCTTGCGCGGGCTGCTCGATGCGCTCGCCTGGGCCGGAGCCGGTTTGGGTCCGGACGATGGGACCGCCGGGATGATCAATCGGTGACCAATCGAGATGCGATGAATGTCCTCGATGTGGTTGGCTTGGCGTATCGCCTCGACCGTGACGTTGTGGCGACGCGCGATCTGCTCCAACGTCTCGCCCGCGAGAACCCGGTATCTCACCTCTGAGGGGGGTGAAACACCGGGCTTGGCGCTTGCCCTAGGAATCTTCAGGACTAGGCCCGCATGGATGCGATTCACATCGCTGAGTCCATTGAGCCGAGCAATGGCTTCGACGGACACGGAATGGCGCCGGGCGATGGCTTCCAGGGTATCTCCTGACTTGACCCGGTACTCGACATCACCCATGTCGTGTGCTCACTTCCTCGCCCCGGCCGCGCCCCCAGTACAGCACGACGCATGTGCCGCCATCAAGCTCAGCGCAGCAACACGCGGTTGGTGCCCAGGGCGTCGATCACCGCGATCTCGTCATTGGGCGCCCGCTCGAAGAGGCCCGGCGTGTAGTGGCCCTTGGGGTACACGTCGGCCCTGGCCGCGCTCCCTTCTGGAGACGAGCTCCGCGACGCAGGGAAAGCCAAGTGGGTATGGAAAGAGAAAGGGCCCGGAACCTTTCGATTCCGGGCCCTTCGACACGGGGTGCGCTTTACTTGGGTTCGCTGAGCGAGACCGCGTACACCGCGAACCGCGCGTCGTTCGGCAGGGTCATGGAGTGCACCTGCTTCGCCGGGTCGAGTGCGAGTGCCTGGCCGAACAACCGCACCGGAGGCCCGTCCACGCCGCTCCCGGCCTTGATCCGATGCGGCATGTCGAGCACCACGGTGGTGCCGGACGGCGTGCTTCCCGCCCAGTCTCCCGCCGTGACCGAGATGTTCGTCTGGTTGCCATCCGAATACCGCACGCTGATCGCCGTCGTCACGGGACCATGGTGCGACACGGAGATCAGGTGAAGCGTCTGGTAATTGCCCCGCGGAAGAAGGATTCCCTGACCGCGAGCCTCCACGAAGTTGTTCACGCTCCCGCTCGGATCGGGTGCCGAATACGTCACGCCTGACCAGGTGATGGGTCCGGCCACGGGGAGCAGGTCTCCGTCGAAGCTCCAGCCCCCGCCGTCGAAGTTGCCCTCTCCCGATTGCGCGACCGTCGCGGTACCGTCATGGTTGCGCTCGTGCGTCAGATCCACGGCGCATGGCTCGGGAATGTCGAGCAGGCAGCTCCCCGCCGGTCGTACCGCGATGGACACGTTTCGAGTCACGGTGTTCGCGCCATCCGCCGAGACGGCCACCTGGATCGGATACACGCCCAGGGGAGTGTTCGCGGGCACGGTGATGGCGAGGGACCCCGTCCACTGCACGGGCAGACGCTGGGATGACAGCCTGAACGAGGACGACGTGGCGGACCAGCCGGCGGGTACGGTCGGCGTCACGGAGACGTCCAGCCCCACAGGCGCCTGGCCGAGCACGTCCAAGGCCAGCTCGACCGTCTGTGCCGCGTTGCTCGCCGCGATGACCGCCGAGGAAGGCCGCACGGACGCGTCGACGTGAGCGCGGGAGTCCCCCTCCGCCTGATTGACCGATGGTGGCCTCGCGGTGCTCGGGGTTCCCCAGCTCGAGGGCTCGGCGCCGAGCGTATGCGCCAGGGTGCCGCCCCGCACGAGCTCGTTCCAATCCAAGGAGGTGCGTGGGACATCCCGCCCGTCGAGCGTCACGCGCTGGATGTACCGTCGGGTGTCGCTGGCGCCGGGCGCCGTGATGTTCAGCGTGCCGCCCTGACGGGTGCCGAAGGGCCCGATGCGGACCACGGCGGACTCGAATTGGGGGCTGGACAACGCGAGGAAGTCGGCGCCACTCATCGTCGGGTACAGTCCGAGCGAGGAGAACACGTACCACGCCGACATCGTGCCCAGGTCGTCGTTGCCCGTCATTCCGTCCGGCCCCGTGGTGAACAACGTCATCGCCGCGCGCACGACCGTGGCCGTCTTCGCGGGCGCTCCCGCCCACAGGTACATGTAGGGCGCGAGCAGGTCGGGCTCGTTGTTCGGGTTGTACGTGGGCTTGCCGTAGTAGTCGTAGGGCTGGGTGATCCAGTCACCGCGGGCGGTTCCCGCGGGATCGGCGAGCAGCTTGTCATAGGCGAAGAAGGCATCCAGCCGCTGCTCGGTCGCGCGCTCACCGCCCATGAGCGCGACCAGCCCGGCGGGGTCCTGCGGCACCAGCCACTGATATTGATAGGCCCCTCCCTCGTGGAACTGGTGGGAGGCCTCCACCGGATCGTACGGCGTCATCCACGTGCCGTCGACCGTGCGCGGACGGAACTGGCCGATGGAGGCGTCCCACAGGTTGCGGTACCACTGTCCGCGCTCGGCGAACATCCGTGCATCGTCCTCGTGCCCGAGCCCCCGCGCCATCAACGCGAGCGCCGCGTCGGCCGCCGAGTATTCGAGCGTCGCCGACGCCGGGTGCACGCAGTCATTGTCACCGCCCTTGTGCGCGCAGTCGACGCCCAGCTTCAGACCCGACGGGAGGTAGCCGCGGGCGTTGTAGTACTCGACGCCCGAGCGACCGTTGTAGGGCGAATCGGCGGGCGGAGTGCTGAGCGCGTTCTTCCGCAGCAGCGCGTAGGCCTCTTGTTCATGGCCCTCGAGGAGCCCCCGGGCCCAGGCCTCGACAAGGAAGGGCGTGACCGGATCCCCGGTCATGATGTTGGTCTCGCTGTTGGCGAGCGCCCAACGCGGCAGCCAACCTCCATCCCGGCCAATGGAGAGGATCGACAGCGCGACGTCCCGGGCGACCTGGGGTTCGAGCAGCTCCAGCAACTGATTCTGGGGGCGGTACGTGTCCCACAACGAGAAGTTCTGGTACGGCGTGTAGCCGCTCGCGCTGTGCACCTGGTTGTCGAAACCGACGTACCGGCCGTCCACGTCGCCGGCCAGGTTTGGGTGCAACTGCGCATGGTACAGCGCGGTATAGAAGGCGACCCGCCGGTCGCGGGAACCTCCGCCGATCTGGATGGCTCCGAGCTTGTCGACCCACGCGTCATGCAGCCGGGTCCTCGTGGCATCGAAATCGAAGGACTCGCCCGTCTCCTGGGTGAGATTCCGCCTGGCACCGTCGAGCCCGGTATAGGACAGCCCGACCTTCACCGTGACGTCGTGATCCGTGGCCGTGTCGAACGTCACCCAGGCCCCGTTGCCCCCGGGACCGGCCGCATCCCGCGAGCCGGGTGTCGGGGTGGAGCCGCGCCAGGTGCCGTGGGACGCGAAGGGCCGGTCGAACGTGGCCGTGAAGTACACCGTATGCTGGTCACGCCCGGCGCAGAAGCCACCGGCCTTGACCCGGCCCTCGAGGGTTCGGTCCCCGACGACGTGGATTTCCGAGTCTTGAACCGCCTGGTTGGCCTTCCCGGTGTTGAACAGGACATTCGCGGCGGCCGTGGCCGGGAAGGTGAAGCGCAGCCAGCCGGTCCGCTCGGTGGCCGTGAGCTCGGCCTTGATGCCGTAGCGGGAGAGGCCGACGCGGTAGTACCCGGGCGTGGCCTCCTCGTCGTCATGCGAGTACTTCGACTTGTAGCCATTGACGTCGACGGTCTCGACAGTGCCGGTCGTGGGCATGATGGGCAATTCACCCATGACCCCGCAGCCGACACCGGACAGGTGCGTCTGGCTGAACCCGTAGATGGAATCCTGCTGGTAGTCGTATCCGCCCTGTCCGCCCGTATCCGGGCTGACCTGCACCATTCCGAAAGGCGCGCTCGCGCCGGGAAAGGTATTGCCGAAGTTCTGGGTGCCGATGAAGGGATTGACGAATGGGGTGGGATCCACCGGAGTGGGATCCACCGGGATAGGCTCGTCCACCCCCGGGACATCGGGCTCGTCGATCGGCGGGGGCGGCACGGAGCCCTTGCAACTGACGAGCAATCCAGCGACCGCCAGACCCGCCATTCTTCTCTCGCGAAGCAACCACATGGACGGAACTCCTCGTTGGGACGACGTTGTCGGGAAACGCGCAGGCTATACCAGGATCCTCATTCTTCCAGTGGAAGCCCAGAGACATGTTCATCCTCCCGGGTTGCCCAATCCCTATCCCGCCTATGCGCAGCCGCGCCGCGATTCCCCTGTCGCACAGGTGGACCCGGGGGGATGTAAAGCATAAGCATCTGTTTTCAATAGATTTTCCGCTTTTCCCTGGTATACAGGGGACGCTCCTGAATTGGAAAGACTGAAGGAGGGGCACGAGATGAGGAAACCCAAACCAGAACAACGGCTCACCAGGCTGCTTGCGCTCATCGCGGTGGTTGGATGCGGAGGGGCACGGGATGACGCGGAGTCCCTCCCGGTTCAGGATGGCGGTCGGGCCACCACCGGGCGAACCCGATCAAGCCTTGCCCTCTCCGGCGGCGCGGGCCCCTACACCTTCGGTACGAACGCCGACTCCAGCATGTGTCTGGATGTGGACAAGGGCAGCCCCGACCCCAAGACCAACATCCAGGTCTGGAACTGCACCGGCGGCGAGCCCCAGAAGTTCTGGGTGGAGAACCAGGGCGACGGCCTCGTGCGCCTCGTCAACACCGGGACCAACAGGTGCGTGGACATCGACAATGCCGGGACCGCCGACCGGACCCCCATCCAGCTCTTCCCTTGTAACGGCACCAACGCCCAGAAGTTCCGGATCGAAGATGGCGGCAACGGCAAGGTCCGGTTCGTCAGCCCGCTGAGCAACAAGTGCCTGGACGTCGCGGGGGGCATCGCCCCGAGGGACACGGTCACCGACGTCCAGCTCTTCACCTGCAACGGCACCAACGCGCAGCTCTGGACGCCGAACTCGCTCGCGCCCAGCGCGAGGAACGTGACCGGCGTCACGTCCACCGCGGACTCCGTCACCCTCTCCATGAGCAGCGGAGACCAGCTCAAGGTCCGGATGGTGAAGCCGGAGATCGCCTGGATCGACTTCCTGCCGGGCGGCGCGTCCAGCCCCAAGACGCTGGTCGTGGATCCGGCCAAGACCTGGGCCGTCGGGACCGGCGTCTCCGTGAACGCGAGTTCCGATCCGATCACCCTCACCACGAGCAAGATGGTGGTGAAGATCACGCGCACCCCGTGCCGGGTCTCCATCTCCGACACCGCCGGAAACGTGCTGGTCAGTGAGCAGGCCGCCGAGGGCTTCTACGGCAACGGCGTGAATTTCAACCACGCCGCCGACGAGCCCTTCTACGGCATCGGCGGCTATCACGTCCTGGCCAACTCGGACGCGGGCCTGCGGCGCGATTCCGGCGGCCACGTGACGGCCAGCGAGCAGGGACACGCGGGCGCGCCCTACGCCTTCACCCTCAAGTACGGCCTCTTGTTCGACTCGGCGGGGGGCGACTTCCTCATCGACTCGAGCCGCCTCGAGTTCAGCAACACGTCCAAGAAGGACGTCGACCTCTACTTCATCGTCGGCGAGCCCAAGGCCTTCATGCGGGCCATGACCGAGATCAGCGGCAGGCCCCCCATGTTCCCCAAGTGGGCCATGGGCTTCATCAATACCGAGTGGGGGTCGGACAAGGCCGAGGTCACGAACATCATCAACACCTACCGAAGCAAGGCCATCCCCATCGACTCGTTCATCTTCGATTTCGACTGGAAGGCCTGGGGCGAGGACAACTACGGCGAGTGGCGCTGGAACAGCGTCAACGGGCCCGGCAACTACAGCCAGGTCGCCAAGTTTCCGGACGGCGCCTCCGGTGGCTTCGCGGCCAGCATGGCCGCGCAGGGCATCAAGCTGGGCGGAATCACCAAGCCCCGCATCCTCATGAAGAACTCCAGCGGTGGGACGACGGCCGCGGCGCAGTGGGCCCTCGACCACGGGTGCTTCTTCAAGTTCCAGGGCGATGACTACGTCGACTACTTCTCCGGCCGCCAGTGCAAGGACGTGAACTTCGCCCTCGCGGACTGCCGCAACTGGTTCTGGAGTCACTTCAAGGACTCGTATGACGCCGGAATCGTGGCGTGGTGGAACGACGAGGCCGACAACCTGGCGTTCTGGGATGACAACTTCCAGTTCCTGAACATGCAGCGGGGCGCCTACGAGTGGCAGCGCGCCTACAGCGGCAAGCGCGTCTGGTCCATCAACCGCAACCAGTTCCTGGGCTCACAGCGCTACGGCTACGCGCTCTGGTCCGGGGACACCTGGAACTTCGACAGCGCGGGGAAATACATCGGCTGGAAGACCATGGCCGAGCAGCGCGAGCGGCTGCTCGCCTCGGTCAACGCCGGCGCCGTGAAGTGGGGCATGGACACCGGCGCCCACAACGGCACGCCGACCCACGAGAACTACGCGCGCTACATGCAGTTCTCCGCCATGGTGCCGGTGCACCGGGTGCACGGCTACCTCAACCAGCAGCGCCAGCCGTGGGTGTACGGTCCGATCGCCGAGGCCGCCTCCAAGAACGCCCTGTACCTGCGCTACCGGCTGCTGCCCTACATCTACGCGTACGAGCGCAACGCCTATGAGACCGGCCTCGGCCTCGTGTGGCCGCTCTTCTACGAGTTCCTGGGCGACACCAACGTCCGCAACACCTTCGAGTCGTGGATGTTCGGCGACTACCTGCTGGCGTCCCCGGTCGTCGAGGAGGGCCAGAGCACGAAGACCCTCTACCTCCCGGCCGGCACCTGGTACGACTTCACCCGTGGCACGGCCTACGTGGGGCCGCAGTGGATCCGCTACCCCCTGAACACCAGCACGTGGGAGGACCTGCCCCTGTTCATCCGCAAGGGCGCCATCATCCCCATGCAGGAGAGCCAGAACTGGATCGGTGAGCGGGCCATCCGAAAGGTCTACCTGGAGGTCTTCCCCGACGCCGCCCAGAGCCGGTTCACCTACTACGACGACGACGGGGATACGTTCCAGTACGAGGGGAGCGCCTACTTCAAGCAGGCCATGACCGCCCAGGACAACGGAGCGAGCGGTATCCGCTTCGACATCGGCGCCAGGACCGGAAACTACACGCCCCCGTCGCTCCAGTACTACGTCGCCAAGCTCCACGGGAAGGCGGCCGCCGCGGTCACCGTGAACGGCCAGGCGTCCACCCGCTACAACGGCAAGGCCGCGCTCGAGAGCGCCTCGGGTGAGGGCTGGGCGACCGGCACCGACGTCTACGGCGACGTCACCTACGTCAAGGTGTCCGCCGGCTCCGCCAGGAGCATCCTCGCCACCGGCAACGCGGCCCCGGACCGGACCGTCTATGAGGCCGAGGAGGCCATCCTCCAGGGGAGCGGTTCGATCAACAAGGACCACGTCAACTTCTCCGGCTCCGGGTTCGTGGACGGGTACCAGAAACAGGGCACCACCACCCGGTTCCATGTCCGCGTGCCGACGGCCGGGAACTACGCCGTCTCGCTGCGGTACGCCAATGCGACGGGGAGCGCGAAGACGCTGAGCGTCTACGCCAACGGCGGCAAGGCCGTGCAGACCTCGCTCGCCTCCCTGGCGAACTGGGACACCTGGGCGGAGCGGGCGGAGACGCTCAACCTCGCCGCCGGCGACAACATCATCAGCTACCAGTACGACGCGAGTGACTCGGGGAACGTGAACCTCGACTCCATCTCGCTGGCGGTCGCGAACTCGAGTCCGGCGCCGGTCTCGCCCACCTACTACCGCATCAAGAACCGCTGGACCGGCGACTTCCTGCACATCGAGAACCTGGACCGGGACGGAAAGGTCCAGTACGGCGCCGCGCCCGCCGGCAACTGGAGCAGCCACTGGTACATGGTCACGGACGGCGGATACACGCGGTTCGTCAACCGCTGGAGCGGCGATGTGTTGCACCTCGAGGGGCTGAAGGGCTGGGTGCAGTACGGACGCGTCCCGGATTACTACGCCAGCGGCCAATGGACCCTGGAAGACGTCCAGGGTTACAAGCGATTCCGTAACCGCTGGCAGCCCAACGCCTACGTCCACATCGAGGACAAGCTCGGCTACGCGCAGTACAAGGACAACGTCCCCGCCGCCAACGCCAGCAGCCAGTGGTCGTTCGAGCAGGTCCCGTGAGCGCGGCCCGGTGAGCGGAGAGGATCCTGGCCGGAGCACGGTCCGCTTGAGGGACCGTGCTCCGGAGGATTCATGCCGCGGGCGAACACATCCCACACGAAGGTCCTTCGTAGCCGCCCTGCCCAGTCCACTCGCGCTGTCCGCTCCTGACGATGGCGCAGCGCCGGGCCATGTCGCCGCGGCCCAGGCCCGCGAGCCGCGGGAACACGAACCACCTCCAGTGGCTCATCTCGCGGCCGCGCGCCAGCTCGGCGAGCGCCTGTGGGTATATGCTCCGCTGCGCGGTCATTGAGAAGCCAAGCTCCCTGGTCGTGACGAGACGTCTGCCTTGCCCCGGACAGACGCGCCGAAAGGAAGTCGAACGCATGCGCCTCATGAAACCCGTGGTCTCCCTCGCGGTCTCCCTGTTGATGACCGCCTGTGGCGAGCCCGCCGCCCAGGAGTCACCCCCGCTCGTCACGAGCGCCGCCGCGCTGAGCTCCGCGGTCTCGCGCGGGTGTACCTTCGCGCTCTCGTACCGGACGAACCCGGTTCCGTTCATGCCGACCGAGTACTACCCCACCGTCACCCGGCAGGCGTCCCCCACCTGTCCCTGGGGCGCGGCGAGCGTGGAGCTCAACGTCGTCTACTCGCCCCCGCAGATGTCGGTGGCCGCCAACGACCTCGGGGTCGCCGTCAGCTACGTCAACAACTACTCGCGGTTCCGCCGGGGCGCGGGCATCCGGCTCCAGGTGCTGCACCTGGCGCCAGACACCCTGGAGAGGGTGAGCGACACGACCTTCTACGAGGGCTATTCCGGTGGCGTTCCGGGAGAGGTCCTCAACGGGGAGCTGTCCCTCTTGACGGACGGCACCACCCTGAAGGTCCGGGGCGAGAAGGTGGGCACCCTCCAGGGAGAGACCGGGAGTGGCCCCTACTACGTCGCGACGTTCCCCCATTTCTTCACCACCCGCCCGCCGACCTACACCCTCGTCGCCTCGTCGACCCCGGAGGCCCAGGCCGTGGGCTCCTGGACGGTGACGGGTGCCCTGCGCTCCGCGCGCTCCATGCACACCGCCACCCTCCTCTCCTCGGGCGAGGTGCTGGTGCTCGGCGGCACCACCGCGGAGGTGTTCAACCCCTACGACAACGTGTCCACGCCCACGGGGTCCCCCATCGACTCGCGCGTCCAGAACCACACCGCGACCGTGCTCCCGTCGGGCAAGGTGCTGGCACTGAGTGGACGGCTCGGCGGGCCCAGCGCCTGGCGCTCCAGCGCGGAGGTCTATGACCCCGCCACGCGCACCTGGACGTCCGCGAACGTCATGAGCACTCCCCGTGGCTACCACACGGCGACCCTGCTCGACTCGGGCAAGGTGTTGGTGGTGGGCGGCGAGTCCTCCCAGGGCGCGACGGACTCCGTGGAGGTGTACGACCCGGACACGAACACGTGGAGCTCGGAGGCCCCCGTGAGCCCGCCGCGCTGGGGCCACACGGCGACGCGACTCCACTCGGGCCGGGTGTTGGTGCTCGGCGGCACGAGTGCCCCCGGCACCGTGTCCCAGGACGCGCGGGAGTATGACCCCTCCACCCACGCCTGGTCGTCCGTGGCGGCCATGCCTCGGGCCCGCTCCGGCCACATCGCCGTCCGGCTCTACTCGGGCAAGGTGCTGGTGCTTGGCGGCGGCAGTGACGCGGTGGACATCTACGATCCGTATGGCGCCACCCCGTGGACCTCCGGCCCGGCCTTGGCTTCCGGGAACTCGGCCGCCAGCGCGACCCTGCTCTACTCGGGCGAGGTGCTGGTCACGCGCTCCACCGGCCAGGCGTCGCTGTATGACCCGTCCACGAACACCTGGCTGGCCGCGGGAGCGCTGACGGCACCGCTCGCGGCCCATGCCGTGACGTTCCTGCACACGGGCCAGGTGCTGGTGACGGGGGGCTCCGCCTCCTCCGACGTCACCACGGTGCAGCGCTACACGCGCTGACAGGGCGGCCGCGCGGCGCTCCCCGGCTCCGCCCCGCTTGAGGGAACGCCCCAGATGGAGGGCCTGGCGTGTGTCACGCCAGGGCTCCGCGATGGTCGAATTTCAAGTTTGTAAGGAGGTCAAAAGGATTCCTTGAAATCACCGTCTTCTGTTTGCATCGGGGCGCGGCCTCCGTGGCACCTCCGCCACTGGCCAGCAGGAGATAGTCCCCGTGATGCGTCATCGGATTTCAGCCGTGCTCCTCGCATTGCCCCTCGTGGCTTGCGGTGTGGAGGCCCCGGATGCGGAGTCGACGGAGCACGCCGACGCGCCTCGCGCCCTGGGCATGACGGCCTGCTCGACCCCGCTCGCCAATGGCGTGAAGGAGACGGGCATCTCCGCCGAGGCCAATGCCTGGAGTTGCACCTACACGCTGGAAGTGCCCGCGGGCGCGGGCAAGCTCTCGTTCGACATGGTCCGCTCGGCCAGTGGCAGGGGGAGCGCCTTCATGTACGTGCGTTTCGGCGCCGAGCCGACCACCACCACGTCCGACTGCAATCCGGGCAGGGTCTCCGATGCGAACTGCACCTTCCTCCGCCCGCGGGCCGGCACCTGGTACGTGAAGATCGGCGGCTTCTCCAGCCCCGCCTCGGGCCTGGAGCTGACGGGCGCGTACACCCTCGGCATCCCCGGTGACAGCGTGCTGGCCAACGGCGTGGAGACGGCCCGCTACCTGTACAAGGGAGGCGTGTGGAAGTGCTTCACCCTGGACGTGCCGAGCGGGATGCGCTCGGTCGTCTTCAACGAGCGGCTCACGAGGACCGGGTGGAACGTCCCCCCGGAGCTGTACGTGAGACACGGCGAGCAGCCCACCCAGGCGGCCCATGCCTGCAAGACGTATCCGGACTACGGACTGGGGACCTGCACGCTCGACAACCCGGCCGCGGGCACCTGGTTCGCGTGCTCGTACGGGGACTACGATCTCGAGGGTGTGACCGTGAAGGGCACCTACGAATAACGGGGTGCCGCACGCCGGGCTCCAGGATGGGGCCCCAATGGCACTCAGGTGATGGCGTTGGCACCCTGACGATCAAGAATACGTCGACGGGCGCGCAGTCGACCTGCACGCCGTCGCAAGGCCATAAATGGATTAAACCGAACCCGGCACCTGGCACGAACGCGCGAGACGTCCCCAGTCTCTGGGCAGGTCCGCTTTCGCCCTACTTCGACAGCCGAGGGTAGACGGGCAGGCAGGTTAGAGTGCCTGCCCTATATGCCGACTCCCGACTCGAACCTCTTCCCCCTCTGGCTCGTCCAGGCGCTGTGCACCCTCTTCCTCGCCATCACCTTCCTCCAGTCTGGCCTGGACAAGGTCATCGATTGGAAGGGCAACCTGGGGTGGCTGACCGGACACTTCGCCAAGAGCCCGCTGCGCGGGATGGTGCCGCTGCTGCTGGCGACCCTCACGGTGCTGGAGCTGGCCGCTGGCGCGGTGAGCGCGGCCGGGCTGGTGTTCCTGGTGCTCTCTGGCTCCACGCGGGTGGCCATGTGGGGCGCGGCCCTCTCCGGACTCTCCTTCGTGGCCCTCTTCTTCGGCCAGCGCATGGCCAAGGACTACGCGGGGGCCGGGGGCCTCGTCCCTTATTTCCTCGTGAGTCTGGTGGCCCTCCTCACCCTGCGCGGCTGAATCGTAGAAGTCCCCATTGCGCTCGAACCCGCTGGACGGTGGTGACACCGCTGTTTCGATGCCGGAAACCGCCGACCCATCGGTGTGGACGGGACACCGATATTCACCCGTGCTCGGCTTTCAGTGGCTCACGGCCGCGGGGTACCGAGCAGCACCTGCTCGGGGATGAACAGGTACGAGGACATCGCGAATTCGAAGGCCCCGTACACCACGCGCACCGCGCGGTGGCAGCCCTGGCAGGGGAAGTCCCGGTGGCGGCATCCCCGGGAGCGCAGCGTGCGGCTCGCCTTGTCGAAGGCGGCGCGCTCTGGAAAGCCCCGTGCCTCCTCCGAGAACTCGGAGACCTCGAAAGAGGTGAGCGTCTGGCAGTGCGGACAGCGGAAGCTGGGCGCGCTGGAAAAGACTGGCAGTTGGACGCGCTGGTCGCTCCTGAGGTTGGGCAGGAGGTCCGGACTCGGGTCGCAAACGGTGGGTTGATGGGGCGGCATGGTGGGCCTGGAGAAATGGGGGAGGCTGGGACTTCACGACGCATGATGCAGCATGTTTGACCCGCATCACCCCGTCGAGGACGCCGGCGGGTTCAGCCCGTTGCGGTCGTCCACCTTGTCCTCCGTCGCGCGGCGGCTCGGCGCCACGCCCATGCAAGTCGCACTCGCGTGGCTGCTGCGCCGCGCGCCCAACATCCTGCTGATTCCCGACACGTTCTCCGTCGCGCACCTGCGCGAGAACTCCTGGCCGCTGCCTCTCTCCCCTCGCTCGCCTCCTCCTCTCCTGCTTGGGGGACCAGAAATGGCCGCAGTTCGGTGCCTGGAGCGAAGACGCAGTGGAAGCTCGTGAGGTTTGCCCGAGGAGGAGGCACCAGGGACGCCACACGCCGTAAAAGTTCCAGCCCGGTGAAGAGCAGGTGCGTATTGACGACCACAGGCGGGCTAGCCCACGGTCGTGAATGGCCAGACGAGCGGCACGGCCACCGTCAGCAGCGTGAGCATCAGCACGGAAAGGGGCGTGCCCACGCGCAGGAAGTCGCGGAAGCGATAGCGCCCGGGGCCGTACACCAGTGCGGCGGACGGCTCCAGGGGCGTGAGGAACGAGTACGACGCGGCAAGGCAGATCCCCATGGCGAACGCTCGCGGATCGAGCCCCATGTCCAGCGCGGCATGGATTCCAACGGGAAGCATGATCAGCGCGGCGGCCTGATTGCTCATGGGCACGGAGAGCAGGACGGTGGCGATCATGAGCACGCAGAGCACTCCGCGTGGTCCCACGATGCCCACCAGGGGAATGACGCCTTGGGCGAGGAACTCTCCCACGCCGTTCTTTTCCATCGCCAACCCCAGGGTCAGCAACGCGCCAATCATGATGACGACCCGCCAATCCACACGGAACGCCGTGCGGGAGTCGACGCAGCCCACCGCCACCATCATCACCAGGCCCGCCAGCCCCGCGATGGCCGGTGAAGTGATTCGCAGCCCCGCGATGATCACCGTGCTGGCGAAGATGCACACGGAGAGCACGGCGCGACGGTAGCGCGGCCGCTGATATTCGACACTGCCGAGCACGGTCAGTTCCTCATCCCGCTCGAGTTCACGGACACGTTTCTCGGGCCCGCCGAGCAGCAACATGTCGCCCACGGCCAGGGAGAGGTTCTTCAGGGCATCCCTTCCCCTGAGGTTATCCATCAAGCTCAGATGCTCATGGGCGCTCTGGAGCGTGGGATGGCGGTGGATGGCCAGCGCCACCAGCCCGTAGCGCTCCGCGAAGCGAATGTCGCGCAAGGACCTGCCGGCCAGGGCCGACGTCGGCGGCACCGACACCTCGACGAGGGTATACGCCTGTCGCTGACGCTCGGGAATCCGGAGATCGGCGCTGAGGCCGATGCTGCGCAGATCCTTCACACGCAGGATGTCGTCCAGGCCGCCAGCGATGATGAGGTGCTCCTGAGCCACGAGCACTTCCCGGGGCTCGGGAGGCAACGTGACGCCATCGCGCACGAGTCCCCGCACGGGAATCCCAAGTCCCTCGGTGACATAGCGAAGCTCCTTTCCCACCAGACGGGAGCCAGGCGTGAGCACCGCCTCCGTCACGTACTCTCGTCGGGGCAGGGCCCTCTCGCCGCCCTCCGCGCCGCGCTCCGGGAGGAAGCGCCGCATGAGCATCAGCGTCGCGATGATGCCGACGACCGCCAGGGGGAGCCCCACCGGCGCGAGCTCGGCGAAGCCAATGCGCTCGAGTCCCACCTGCTCCAGCGCCGCGCTGACAACGAGGTTGGTGGACGTGCCGAACAGGAAGATGGCGCCCCCCAGCATGGAGGTGAACGCCATGGGCATCAACAGCCCGCGCGGGGCCACTCTCGCCTGAGCGGACGCCGCGGTCACGACGGGCAGAAACGCCGCCGTCACCGCCGTGTTCGACGCAACGGAGGAGAACGCGCAGACGGCCACCAGCATCATGACGACGAAGACCCGTGGGTTGAAACGCGAGAGGGAGAGCAGCCGCCGGCCCACGAGCTGCATCACACCAGTCGCACTGAGCCCCTGCGTCAGCGCCAGGAGCGTGAAGATGAAGATGGCCGTGTCGCTCGAGAACCCGGAGAGGGCCTCCCGCGGCGTCACGAGCCCGCTCAGCACCAACAGCACGATGATGGCAAGGGAGCTCAGCTCGATGGGAATGCGATCGATGGAGAGCAGGACGATGGCGATCACCATCACGCCCAGGGCGACTATCGTGACCATGTCTGTAGAGTGAGGAGAACCCGGGGTGGGAGCAATGAGGCGAGCTCGAGGCCTCGGGGATGCATCAGGCGGATGCCTGCCTGGCGAGGTCGTGCCGGGCGAAGGGCGGCGGCCGGCTGCTGGCACTCCGCCGCCGCGTGGCTCCCACGCGTGGGTAGAACCGAGGGCCACGACGAAGCGAGCGGAGAATGAGGGCCTTCGCTCGCCGCGCCTGCTCCTCGGCGGCCATCCTCCTGAGCTGATGGATGCGCTCGTCCAGGGAGCGCCCCTCCAAGCTGGGGGCCGTGAAGGGGGTTCCCACCTCGGAGAGAGAAACAAGCTCCCCCCAGGTGGCGCGCTCCTTCAACCGTGCGAGCAAGGCCGCCAGGCCCAGGGCGTCTCCGAGCAGCCCGGCAGCGGTTCTGTCGGCGATCAGATCCCGCTCGGGCGGAGTCCCCAACCGATGCAGCCGAGTGAGCACCCGACGCGCGATGGCCGCGCCCCGCGCATCCAGCGTGCGTGCGCGTCCCCCGCACTTCGCCCCCACCCTCATCAGCACCGCCGCCAGCACGGCCACGAGCGTGGCACGGCGCGTGTGGCCATGAGCGATATGCGCGAGCTCATGCGCGAGCATGGCACGCAACTCGGCCTCATCGAGCTCTTCGAGCGCGGCGCTCGTGAGCATGATTCTGGACGAGCGAGAGCCCAGGCCGCAGGAGAACGCGTTCGGCCGCGGGCGACGCACCACGTAGAGAGGGGGAGAGGGAATCCCCGCGGCGATGCTGAGGTGCGCCATCAACTCATGCAGCCAAGGCGCCTCCTCGAAATGAAGCCGGCGCGCACCATGAAGTGCAACCACGAAGGAGTCCATGCGCGTGGAGAGCCACCCCACGAGGCCCGCCAACCCGAGAAACGAAACCGTGAACAAGGCGAGAGTGGTCAGAGTCCACATGGACATGCTCCTTCCTGGCGATGGGGTGGTGGAAGCACTCGTGCCCGTGCCATCACAGCCACACGTGCGAATGAGGGACGCGCCCGCGCCTCAGCGGTGGGCGCGGTCGCCAGGCAAGGCCCCGACCTCGATGCACACCCGCCGCCCGGCCCTCGAGAGGGCTTCATGACTCAGGGCGCTGGCGCGGGACGAGGTACACATGGCTCTGCCTTCTCAACAACGAACGCACCCCACCTCATCCCAGACCCCCACGCATGCTCACGGACAACCCCCCGCACAACCGCTCCCGGCCGAACGGACGGTTCCCTCCAGCACGGACAACTCGAGCAGGAAGCGACCCCCGAGCGGTAGCCGGAAGGCTCAGTCCAGGTCGCGCCAGAAGGAGCGTAGCGCCGTGATGCTACCCGTCCGGAGTTCGACGTGATGGCAACGACTTGAAGACGGACGGGGGCCGTGCTCGGCGAAGGTCGCGAGCGGTGCAGTTCGCGAAGCACTTCGGCGACTGGCGCCCTCCTGTCACTCGATCCGCACGAACATGTGGCGTGGTCCGAGGATCATGGCGGCTCCTGGCGGTATGGATCCGCCAATGGCCAGTACCGTTCCTACATGAACGACAACGACACCTCGCACCCGGCAACGCGACTGCCGCAATACGGTTTCCGGTTGTCGAACGGCTCGACCCTGGGAGGGCAGCCGTACTACGCCTACTCGACGGATAGCGTCGGCGGATTCATCGCGGCGGGTACTGGCGTTGGCACCCTGACGATCAAGAATACGTCGACGGGCGCGCAGTCGACCTGCACGCCATCGCAAGGCCATAAATGGATTAAACCGAACCCGGCACCTGGCACGAACGCGCGAGACGTCCCCAGTCTCTGGGCAGGTCCGCTTTCGCCCTACTTCGACAGCCGAGGGTAGACGGGCAGGCAGGTTAGAGTGCCTGCCCTATATGCCGACTCCCGACTCGAACCTCTTCCCCCTCTGGCTCGTCCAGGCGCTGTGCACCCTCTTCCTCGCCATCACCTTCCTCCAGTCTGGCCTGGACAAGGTCATCGACTGGAAGGGCAACCTGGGGTGGCTGACCGGACACTTCGCCAAGAGCCCGCTGCGCGGGATGGTGCCGCTGCTGCTGGCGACCCTCACGGTGCTGGAGCTGGCCGCTGGCGCGGTGAGCGCGGCCGGGCTGGTGTTCCTGGTGCTCCCTGGCTCCACGCGAGTGGCCATGTGGGGCGCGGCCCTCTCCGGACTCTCCTTCGTGGCCCTCTTCTTCGGCCAGCGCATGGCCAAGGACTACGCGGGGGCCGGGGGCCTCGTCCCTTATTTCCTCGTGAGTCTGGTGGCCCTCCTCACCCTGCGCGGCTGAATCGTTCTGGTCCCTCCACCGGATGCGGAGGGAGCGAGCGTGGAACCCGAGGCCGCAGCCAGGTGAGCCTCAGAACGCCTGGGAGTTCTTCCTGCTCTGCTTCTCGACCTTTGCCTTGTCGCTCGCCGCGATCTCGGCCTCCATGGCCTTCTTCGCGGAGGGGATCGTGAAGGTCAGGAACGTCGTGGTGGAGGGCCAGTCCCGAGACACGGTGATGACCACGCCGTCCCGCCGATTCCAGGTGTGCACCACTTTCCCGAGGCCGATCCTTCCTTTCTTGGAGTTCGGTGCTCCGTATTTCGCCTGGACCATGGAAGAGATCCGGCCGACTTGTTCGATGTCTATGAAGGAGGGGAACTCGTACTGGAAGACCGCCAATTGATCCGTGGCGGCCACATAGCCCACCCGAAGCTTGTCGGCGCCGTCGAGCAGATCCTTGGCCGGGTAGAGGTCGTACCAATAAGCGTCGTCCTCTCGTTCTGGCACGACTCCTTCCCGCCTGGCGGCTCGCCGGATGTCCTGTCGCTTCGCGGAGGAGAGCGCCACCCCGAAGACAGTCGTTGCATCCTTGGGCACTCCCTGGTCTTTCTCCCGGAGCGCGGAGAGGTTGGAGCAACCCCTGGCATTTCCGCTGGTGCAGGCCTGTTCATAGAGCGAGGCGGCGCGGCGCTCATCCTTGGGCACGCCCTGGCCCTCCTCGTGGAGCATGCCGAGTTTGAGGCAACCCGTGGCATGTCCGCCAGCGCAGGACTGCTCCCACAGCGTGGCGGCACGGCGCTCGTCCTTGGGCACGCCCTGGCCGTTGATGTAGAGTACGCCGAGGCACGTGCATCCCTGGACGTCACCGCCGGTGCAGGCCTGTTCATAGAGCGCGGCGGCGCGGCGCTCATCCTTGGGCACGCCTTGGCCCTCCTCGTGGATCAAGCCGAGTTTGAGGCAACCCGTGGCATGTCCGCCGGTGCAAGCCTGCTCCCATAGCGTGGCGGCACGGCGCTCATCCTGGGGCACGCCCTGGCCGCTGAAGTACAGCACGCCGAGGCTCGTGCATCCCGGGAAAAGACCGCTTGTGCAGGCCTGTTCATAGAGCGCGGCGGCGCGGCGCTCATCCTTGGGCACGCCCTGGCCCTCCTCGTGGAGCATGCCGAGGTTGAAGCAACCCTTGGCGTATCCGCCAAAGCAGGCCTGTTCATAGAGCGCGGCGGCGCGACGCTCGTCCTTGGGCACGCCTTGGCCGTTGAAGTACAGCACGCCAAGGTTGAAGCAACCCGTGGCATGTCCGCCAGTGCAGGCCTGTTCATAAAGCGAGGCGGCGCGGTGCTCATCCTTGGGCACGCCCTGGCCGTTGAAGTAGAGCGTGCCGAGGCTCGTGCATCCCTGGAAAAAACCGCCAGTGCAGGCCTGCTCATAGAGCACGGCGACGCGGTGCTCATCCTGGGGCACGCCCTGGCCGTTGAAGTACAGCACGCCAAGGTTGAAGCAACCCGTGGCATGTCCGCCGGTGCAAGCCTGCTCATAGAGCGTGGCGGCACGGCGCTCATCCTGGGGCACGCCCTGGCCGTTGAAGTACAGCACGCCGAGGCTCGTGCATCCCTGGAAAAGACCGCCGGTGCAGGCCTGCTCATAGAGCGCGGCGGCACGGCGCTCATCCTGGGGCACGCCCTGGCCCTCCTCGTGGAGCACACCGAGGTTGAAGCAACCCGTGGCATGTCCGCCGGTGCAAGCCTGCTCATAGAGCGTGGCGGCACGGCGCTCATCCTGGGGCACACCCTGGCCGTTGAAGTAGAGCGTGCCGAGGCTCGTGCATCCCTGGGAAAGACCGCCGGTGCAGGCCTGCTCATAGAGCGCGGCGACGCGGCGCTCATCCTGGGGCATGCCCTGGCCGTTGGCGTAGAGCACGCCGAGGTTGAAGCAACCCGTGGCATGTCCGCCAGTGCAGGACTGCTCCCACAGCGCGGCGGCGCGGTGCTCATCCTTGGGCACGCCCTGGCCGTTGGCGTAGAGCACGCCGAGGCTCGTGCATCCCTGGAAAAGATCGCCAGTGCAGGACTGCTCCCACAGCGCGGCGGCGCGGTGCTCATCCTTGGGCACGCCCTGGCCCGTCATGTGGCTCACGCCGAGGTTGAAGCAACCCTTGGCGTATCCGCCAGAGCAGGCCTGTTCATAGAGCGCGGCGGCGCGGCGCTCATCCTTGGGCACGCCCTGGCCGTTGTCGTAGAGCGCGCCGAGGTTGCTACACCCCTGGGCAAGGCCCCCGGAGCAGGCCTGTTCATAGAGCGAGGCGGCTCGGCGCTCGTCCTTGGGAACTCCCTGCCCCTCCTCGTACCGCGAGCCAAGATCGAACTGACTCCGGGCATCTCCGGCTTCACTGGCGGGGGCAGGGGCGGGTGAGGGGGCAGGGGCGGGTGAGGGGCAGGGGCGGGTGAGGGGCAGGGGCGGGTGAGGAGGGCAGCGTACTGGGGGGGGACAAGGCTGCTCGACCCCCCGAGGCGCATCCACTCAGCATCAGCAGCCCGAAAAAGACGCCGCGTCCCATGCTCAGCCGCACTGACCTTCCTCGTGCTCCCGACATTCCTGGTCCCCTCTGGATTGGTACGAAACACTTCACATGCCGTCTTGGTTCATCCGGAACCTAGCACCTAGCGTCCCTGTGTCATCGCGCGAGGAGTGAAGAATCGCCTGCGGAGGAACGGACGGGGCAGCCGAGAGATGCTGAGGTCAGCTTAAGCTGGTTAATCAGGGTTTCACTCTGTGCATTCAAGTCACGGCGAAGACAGGCTAGAAGAGGAGCGCGGGAGAATGGGTGCCCGAGTCGGGCCGTGCGGTGCGCATGACGGGAGCGCGAGTCTCACCTAGTACTACAGTTGGACGTGGATATTGGGCGCTCTGCGGCGGTAGTGGCAGAGTTTGGCGACGGCCTGATGGTGGCGCCGCCAGCGGCTCCAGCGCAGGATGAAGTCCAGCGCGGGCCGCACCACCCACCGCGCGAGTTTCCACATCAGACGTCTCACTTCCTGAACACTGAAGCGGATAAGGACAGGCCTCGCCGCCGTCGAAACGCTCCCATGCGACTTCTTCGATGCGGCGGGCCCAGGCGTTTTGGGACTGGGTGCTCCTTCTCGGACGCGTTGGCCATGACTCGCGCGGCCGCCAGGAATGCATGTGCTACCAGGCACAGCGTCATGTGGCGGTACCACCCTCGCCATTTCCTCACCTCATAGTCGTCCAATCCCACCTCTCCCTTGGCCCAGGCTTGATTCAAAGTCCCACGGGAGAAGTTATCCCACCTGGACCTACGGGCGAGGTAAGGTGCCCGCCCACGGGCTGAGGAGAAGCGAGCGGCGCAGGGCTGCTCGCGTGGCACGAGCCCGACACAGGTAGGACGCGGGCCCAAGTTGGGGCCATTTGGAGAGTGGAAATGGGCAGGGAGAAAAACCGGGGCGGGAGAGCTGGCGGGCCCTCCACACTCCCTGAACGGCAAGGAGAAGCGAGGAGTCGCAAGAGAGAAGACACCTCGCCCGTGCAGGGGATGATGACGCGGTTGGCAATCACGTTCAAGCAGATAGTGGACCCCCGGACAAATCGCGGCAAGAGGCATGGTTTGGGGGCGATACTGTCGCTGTTGGTGCAAGGGATGGCGACGGGAAGAAGAGTGCTGCGACAGGTAGAGGCGTTGAGTGTGGACCTGGTGCGCGAAGGGACCGAGCCTGAGGGATTGCGCGGACCTGTGTCGGACACGACCTTGGATAGACTGCTCAGTCAGCTCGAGCCCGAGGGGTTGGACAAGGTGTTGCGGCAATCGGTGCGGACAGCGCTCAAGCAGGGAGTGCTGCGGCAGGACAGGATGGCAGCGGGAGTGGTGTCGATTGACGACAAGGCGGGGGAGAGCACGCGAGGACAAGCGCCGTGCGAGCCGAGCCACACGACAAGAGACGAGAAGGGGCAGGAGTATTGGTACCCCTTCGCGCTCAGGGCAGCGCTCACCAGCAGCAGGGCATGCCCGGTGCTCGACCAGATGATGCTGGAGGGCAAGCAAGGGGAGGCGACGGCCTTCCCCACGCTGCTGGGCAGGGTGGTGGAGAAGTATGGAGAGCATTTCAAATACGTGACGGCAGACGCGGGGCTGACGAGTGCGGCGAACGCGAAGGCGGTGAGAGAGGCGGGCAAGCATTACCTGTTCGCGGTGAAAGAGAACTTCCAGCGGCTCTACCCAATGATGTGGGTGGCGTTGGGGACAGCGCCCGTGCAGGTGTCGGTGCGAGAGCGAGCACGAGGCGAGTGGGTGGAGCGGGAGGTGAGAGCGGTGCGAGTGCCCGAGACGGAAGAGTTTCCCGAAGCGAAGCAATGGGTGTGGGTGCGCAGCAGGCGGGAGCGGGAGGGGAGCTTGTCCGAGGTGGAAACGAGATTGTTTGTCACCTCCATCCCCAGCGGGGAGTTGTCCGGACAGCAGCTGCTGACGGTGGTGAGAGGGCATTGGGGAATAGAGAACGGGCCGAATTGGACGGCGGACGTGGTGTTGGAGGAAGACACGGGCTCGGCGAGCTTGAGAGGACAAGCACCGGTGGTGCTCAGTTGGCTGCGCTTGCTGGCCTACAACCTGTTGGCGCTGGTGCGCACGCACCTGCCGCCAAAGGATGGACGGCCCGTGTCGTATGCCCGCTGCCAGGAAGTGCTCTACCAAGGCTTGCTGGGCCTGGCGGTGCTCCCGGAGAGTCTGGCCCCACTTGCCTGAGCGCCCGCCAGCGCCCGGCTCCGGCCTCCTCTGCCTCCACCTCCTCGGCTTCGCGGGTCCGTCCTCAGCCAGTTGCCCTCCCCGAGGCGCTCCTGTCGCGAGCGCCTGCTGGGAGCACGCCACGCTCTTGCCTGAAACGGCTTGCCCCCGGGCCCGCCCCCTTCAAAACCTCCCTCTCGGACTTTGGATCAGGCCTGATACGAGGGGATGTCTCAGCCACACCAACTCAATGGTCCGTTCAACTCCGCGAGCACGAGCGGGAATGCGAACGCGTACATCGTGTCCGATTCCCAGACGGGCCAGCACCCGTGCGGAGGTCTCGGAGATGCGCACGGCGAAGCCACGCAACATCCCGGGACAGCGACTCCTCTCAAGGACGACGGACACCACGGCCGCCCAGATGGAGCAACGGGATGATGGCAAATGGCCGGGACATCACGTGGCAGCGCTGCGCCGGGACACGCGCAGGCAGAACGCGCCTCTTCCTCCCACGGTGAGGGCTTCCCCCTTCGCACTCTCGAGAACGCCTTTCAGTTCTTCGACTTCCTGCATGAGTATTTCCGAGAGGACGACGTCCTCGCTTGAAATGGACCAAGCCCTTGCCAGGGCATCCACCACGCTCGCGGCCAGTGTGCGGTTCTGAGTGAAGACTGTCTGTCCCTGCGCGAGGGCACTGGCCTCCGCCTCTGCCGCCGACTCCAGCCAAGTGGACCACCACGTGTCCGTCGCGACAGGATCCACGAACCTGACCAGCAGGATGGCCGGGTGGATGATGTTCAAGTCGCTGTTCCGATGCATCTCAAGGACACCATATCCAAACTCCGTGGAATAACCCCGAGGTGCATGGATGCTTACCGGATCGAGCAGGATAACGGGTTCAGGCCATTGACTCGTCGCGATGGCCTCGCGCGTCAACCATCCTCGCGCGCTCAATGCCACCGGTAGCGCCCCCACGTCCCCCCCATACCGGACGACCCGCTCCGCCACCCAATGCTTGTCTTCATCCGATATGGGTTCTCGCTGCCACAGAATGGCTTGTTCTGAAGCCCATTGAGCCAGGGTGGCGGTGTCGACATCCGGACAGGTGGAGTGCCGTGCCATCGTCAAGGGAGAGGCAGTGAGGATACCTGCCATGGACTTGGCGTAACCTGTGAGCTTGCCGCCCGTGGCTAGGATTCCCAACATCACATCTAAATTGGTCGAGTTGAATCGTCTTTGAACGTCTATACATGCACGTCCAACGACCTCTCCCATCGGATTCTTCATGAGGCGAAGATTTCGTCCCATTTTCTCCATAGCATCGGAATCGAAATGATCACCGTATTGGATGCTGCCCAGTTCCTTGAGCAGCGCAAGTCCGTCCTTGTGCATCCACTCCGAGGCTCGTCTGACAAGTTTTTTCGCTTGCGGAAGCTCTTCCGCGTAGAGGTTTACATCCAGCGCAGGATAGGAACGCGTCAGATACTCACACAAGGTATACGGGCCATGATCGAGCGGCTTATCTGGGTAGAGCAGATTGTCTCTCTCGTGAAGGGATTCCTGCGGCCACACCCGGATACGTGTCCCCACATCCACGAGCCGTTCCCCCGTGCGGGCCACACGAAGGATGGGCGGCGAGCCCACTCCTTGCCTGAATTCAAGAACACGCGTTGCCTGCAGACTATCCTCGCTTCGACGGGTGCTCACACGGACGTGGTTCCCCCACATGAATACCGAAAAGAAACCAATTCCGTACCTCCCGGTCGGCTGGAACCCCCTAGACCACAACCCCGGGCATTCCTCCCTCGCGAGCTCCGACCCCCAATAGCTTGTTCCAAAATCAAGGAGGGACCCCGTGAGAAGGGCCTGTGACATTCCAAGCCCCGTGTCCTCGACTTCGATCCATTCCCCCTCCTCGTCCCGTCCCAGACGAACGGTGACATCCCCCCAGTCATTGGCCCGTTCCTCCAGCAATCTGCGCGCGCGCACGGCATCACACGCGTTCTGCAGCAGTTCCCTGAGCGGTACGTCGGGCGCGTCTCCATAGAGCTGTCTGCCCCCGAACCGCTCGACAATCGAGGGAACGTCTTGAATCCGCACACGTGTATCGATGGGAACCCATCCCTCAGTTCGAATCAGTTCGACTAGGCGCTGAGGGTTCTCGATTCCCGCCACTCCACGGGCCGCTAACCGCGTGCGCCCAGTCTCCGTGAGCAAGGCGTCCACTTGTCTCAACTCACGATCCACCATGTGCAGGGCATCGGAGCACAACCACCATGCGGGCGCCTCGGCTTCGGAAAAGCGGGTGGACGAGGAGAACACCAAGCGTTCGGATTCAAGCCGCGGCTTGAGGAGCTTTTTTTGAAAGGTCCAATGCGCCTCCGACACGTCCCGGAGCCGTCGCAGGGTCTGCAAGAAACCTGGTGCCCGGCGCGAATCCAAGTGGCTGGCATCCGCAAGCCGCAACAGGCAGGCCACTTTGAGGGGATCCATGGTCCATGCGCGAGGACACCACCCCGGTGCCCCGATGGTCTCGGAGAACTCCTCTTTCAAGCGAGCGGCAGGCCAATGATGACTCTGTGCGATGCTCCCGAGAAGCGCGCCCAGTTCTCCTCGAAGGTCCGGGTCATCGATCAGGTGGTACTGAGTACCCGAAGCGCTCATCCAGGACACCTCTCCCAGACGAGCGGCTTGTTCGGCATGCATCAGCCGAAGCGCCTCGCGGGTGGCCTCCGAGGCCTGCGCAGCGGGGGGATTCTGGATCTCTCGCGCCGTCGGCCATCGGCCTAGTTCCCGCCGAAGCAACCGAGCCACAGCGTCCAGCCAGACCTCCGAACGCTTGAGTTCATCGCTCCCCCCAGGGTAAGCCGCCAAGCTCATCCCCAGGTCATGCAAGAGGATACCGCCGCCCAGCAGGAAGGCTTCAGGGGGCGTGAGCGAGACCTGCGGCCCCGCGATGAGGTCCGCCATCTCCCACAGTGCATCCAGATGCGAGATGTCGTGGACGGTGAAATCGGGCATGTCTCGGGGGATTTCGGCCGCCAGGGACTTGGCTCGTTCCCGGAGTGCCATGAACGCCTCACGCAGGCGAGAGCGGGCCCGGCTCGCTTCCGGGTCTTCCTGAATGCTGGCGAATGCATCACGCCACAACCGCACCGTATTGAAGTCCATGGTGACGAGACAATACTCCAAGTCCAGGCGAACTCCCCCATCAATCGAGGACTCCTGAGTCAGATGAAGTAGGATCGCTTGGGCATGTCCGTCTGTGTTTCCTCCCCGCCCGATGTGCCATCCTTCGATGGTGATAAACGCTCCAGCACGTGAATGTGAGCCTGCCCCGTTTGAGTGGCTCTCCCGCACTTTATGTGCACGAAGCGCTCAGGCAGCGAGGAGCACGCGCCGGCGTAGCAGGTCGAAGCTGGCACGGCCGTACATCTGGCGCTTGAGGAGTTTGAGCTTCGTTATCTGCCCCTCGGGCTGAGCGTTGCTCCAAAGTCGTTGTCAACGCGGCTCGAACCGCTGAGCCGTCCTGCGCGAGCCCCTGCGCGAAAGTCTCCACCGCGCGCACGCCGCACGTGCGCGCCTCGCCCAGCCACGCCTCGAAGCGCCTGCAGGTGTTGATGGGCTCGGCACCATGCGTGGCACCCCGCTCGCGCACGAGTTCCGCGAAGCGGCGCACCAGCGGCATGACACGCGCGGCCGCGGCGTCCTGCTCGAGGCGCGCTAGTGGACTGTAAACGAAGTTATTGGACATAGTCGCGAGGGATGAATAGCTCTGGTGGATGAGAAGACGTCCTCCGCGACTCATCCGCCTCTTGCCAGAAGAGGCCTCCTACCTGGAGAGACTGGTGCGAGATGGACGCACCGAGCAGCGCATCGCCCGGCGAGCGCGTGTCCTGCTGGCCATGGATGACCCGGCCACCATCGTGTCGGAACTGGCTGACCGGCTTGAACTGGACCGCAGAAGCATCTGGGCGCTCTGTCGTCGCTTCGATGAATTCGGCGTCGACGTGGTGATGGATGCTCCCCGCCCCGGTCGCCCGCGGGAGCTTTCCCCCCCTCCAGCGCGTCGGGGTGGTGCGGCTGGCGTGCTGTGAGCCGGCCGGAGTCGGGCTGCACATGACGCACTGGTCCACGCGCAGCCTGGCACGTGCCGCCCAACCGCGGGGCATTGCCCCAGCCATCTCCCACTCCGAGGTGGCGCTCATCCTCCGGCAGGCCGACCTGCAACCGCATCGCTCTCGCTACTGGAAGACACCGACTCCGGACGACACCTTCCGACACAAGGCGGCCTCCATCCTCTGGTGCTACGAGCGTGCGCGCTCTCTGGCCGAGCGCGGTGAGGTGGTGCTGTGCCTGGACGAGAAGCCCAACATCCAGGTGTTGGAGCGTCGCTGCTTCACGCGCCCCATGCGTCCTGGGCTCATCGAGAAGCGTGAGTTCGAGTACATCCGACACGGCACCGTGAACTTCCTGGTGAAGTTGGAGGTCCACACCGGCCAGATGCGCGGTTGGTGCCTGGAGCACAATGACGCGGCCTGCTTGCGAGCCGTGCTCCCCGAGTTGCTTGGGGAGTACAGGCAACTGCGACGCATCCACCTCATCTGGGACAATGGCTCCAGCCACATCGCCCAGGAAACACGCGCCTTCCTGCGACACAACTACCCATGTGTCCGGGTGCTCTTCACCCCGGCGCATGCGTCCTGGCTCAACCAGGCCGAGTTGCTCCTGCGCGCCTTCGCGGCTCGCTATCTGCACCGGGGAGACTAGGCCAGCCGCTCCCAATTCATCGCCCACCTCGAAGCGAGCTGGCCCGAGTACAACCGCCTCTACGCCCACCCCTTCACCTGGTCCTGGACCCGTCCCCAGATGCATGAGTGGGTGGAGCGACACCGCTCCTGACTATGTCCAATTACTTCGTTTACAGTCCACCAGCGTGGCCGCTTCCATGGGAGTGAGTGTGGCTCTGGGTTGAACGAACATCCATGCCAGCTGCTTGGATGATGGAAGTGCGCCACCAGGAGGCGGGAGGCTCGAGTGGGCGTTGCCACGACGTGTGTGAGGCGTCGAGCGCGCCACCGTGGTTCGCCGCGTCTGCAGCCAGCGGTGGACTTGTCGCGACGTGCCACCAAAGCCCTGGGCGCGAATTTCCCGCCACAGGGCCGATGCATTCTCGCAGCCCGCGGCGCGCCTCTGGGCCAGGTATTCCAAGTAGGGGTCGAGGATGCTCGGCGCGGGCTCACGCACCGCGCGCTCAGGAAAGCCGGGCGCCGAGGCATACTTGCGCACCGTCGCGCGCGCCAACCGAAGGGTGCGGCTGATTTTCAGCAAGGGCTCTCCGGCGAGGTGGCGCTCGCGTACGGCCTGGTAGACGGTGAGGCGCCGTGAGCGGCTGTCCTCACGCGCACGCGACTCGCTACGTGTGCGCGGGAAGCTGGCGTGACGGTGCACGGCGGAGTCGTGCGCACCTGCGACGGGCGGCAGTGCACGCAGACGCGCATGCGCCCCGGCCAACCAGCGTTCCACCATTTGCCGCCCATTGAGCAGCAGGTGCCAGCGGTCCGCGACTTGTTGGGCGTGGGGTGCACTGCGCCGCTGCGCGCGCATACTCACTTGAGGGTGCTGTCGTCACGACTCCGACGCCAGGATGGCTCCGGAGCCAGGAAGTCAGCGTGGGAGCGGACCGGTCGGGGAGCAAGTCGACGACGCGGTGCGCCTCCACATCAACCAGGATAGAGCCGTAGGTGCGTCCTTTGCGCCAGGCCCAGTCATCCACGCCCAGCACCCGGGGCGCAGTGGACGGAGGCAATGGGGCGCGGTGCATCAGTCGCAGGAGCGTGTCGGGACTCGTCGGCATGGCCAGGGCCGCAGCAGCCTGGCGCCGGCTTCGGCCCCGGCCGTCAGGCCCACCGAACACTGGGCCCGCGCGAGTCGGCGCGTGCGCCGGGCACTTGGGGCGAGCAGGCGTTCGGAGAACGTGCGGCGCGCGCATCTCGCATTGTGACAGCGGAAGCGACGCACGTGCAACTCGAGCTGAACTGGGCATCCCGCGGTGGGCAGGTCGGCTGGCCGCCGGACATAGGTGCTGTGCGGCGCGTCGCTGTGTTCGCTGCAGGAGGGGCACGGTGCGCCTCGACGTTCGGCACGCACCACGAGGACGGCTCGCGTGGACTCACTACACACGACTCGCTCCACCCGGCAATCGGGAATGGGGAACAACTCGTTCATCGCGGGTTGTACGCGTCACGCTCACTGCCTGCCGTTACCTCCTGCTTGCCCGCTCGAGAACCCCATCAAGGGGCGGGCAGGTTCAAGCGCCTCAAGCACATAAAGTGCGGGAGAGCCACGTAACCGGGGCAAGCCCACCGCGCACAGAGGAAGCACGCGAGACCTGGCGGCCGCATCCACGACAAAGCATGAGCGCGCCCAATCCTGGGGGACGTTCCGCAACCTGGCGTCCAGGTAACTCTTCAAATCAAGCGCCATATCCGCTCGCGCAAATATACATGTCCCGTCGAAATGACGTGGCGCGCCCCCGGTAGAGCGTTTCCACGACTTGGAGGGGCGATGAGCGGAGGACGTTCCTGGGATGGCCACTGGAGGGTCCGCCTGTATGGGCGGGTTCGCGAGCGCGGGTACACTTCGCTCACCGCCTTCGCCGAAGCGCGCCCCACCGCCTCGCTGGTGGCCCTGGCCAAGGAGCTTGGCGAGGACGACGTCGCCGGGGTGCAGGTGTTGGGTGAATTGCTCGCCGAGGCGGAGCAACGCCAGCAGGTCACGCGTTTTGTACGCGGTGTGCTCGTGCGCATGTTGTCTCAGAGCCTCCCTGACGGCTGGCCAACAGAGCTGGACGACACCAACCGTTTCAAGGTCGCCAAGGCACTCGGCTCGTGGATCGCCTACACCCCTGAAATCCATAAGGAGCGCGCCAAGCAGGTCAGGACGGCCCTCCTCGCTACGCCGCCCCCCTCCTGCTGGCGCCCGCTCGGCCCCGACAACGAACTGCTGCGCACGCTCATGCCCGACGAAGGCGTTTGAGCTCCGGTTCCACCCACGCGCCCAACCTCCGGGATGCACCCCTCGGGCGCGTCGGCGCATTTTTGACGCGGTCGCTCGGAGTCCGGGCCGGAAGCCAGCGCCCCCCGAGAGGCCCGCTCGCCCTCCGGACGAAGCCTCGGCCATAATGGCCCCGCGATGCGTGCCCTGCTCCTGTCCGCCCTGCTCTCCACCGCCCCTCCTCCCACGGCCGCCCAGGCCCAGAAGCTCGCCGCCCAGGAGCAGTGGGATGACCTCTACCTCGCCTGGGCCGCCGTCAACCCCAAGGGCTACTCCGCCGCCGAGCGGCGCACCATCGCCACCGCGCTCGTCAAGGGCTGCGACACCCTGTCCGGCAAGGACGCCGTCATGGCGTACTCCCTCGGCGAGCGCGCCGTCCTCTTCGACGAAACCGCCCCGGGCCTGCGCTGCCTGGCCCGCACCTCGCTCGCCACCGAGCAGCGCGGCGGCGCCGAGGAGGCCTTGCGCAAGGGACTCCAGCGCTTCCCCAAGGAGGGCTACTTCGGCCTGGAGTTGGGCCGGCTCCTGCTCGAGGACAAGGATCCCCAGGGCGCGCTCGCGGCGCTCGAGCGCGTCCCCCCGCGCTCGCCCGAGGCGGCCCAGGCCCGCCCCCTGATGGAGAAGGCCCGCGGCGAGTCCAGCGAGGAGAAGGAGGCCCGCGCCCAGGCGCGCGCCATCGAGCGGCGCTTCAACGGCGAGACGGGCAGCGCGGGCCTGCCCCCGGCCTCCAGCGCCTCGGGGCTCACCTACGAGTCCGGCGTGAGCGCGGATGGCATGCGCACCCGCGCCAACAGCCGCTTCATCGTGAAGTACTTCAACAACGCGCGCGATTTCAGCCAGCGCGCCGAGTACGAGGGGAAGATCGTCTCCGCGCTCGACGAGGCCCATTCCCACACCCGTCAGGTGCTCGGCGAGGCGCGCGAGTCACCCGTGGATGTCGTCCTCTACACCCGCGAGGAGTTCCGCACCCACCAGGGCGCCGATCTCGCGCGCGCCGTGGCCGGGCTGTACTCGGCGGGCGCCATCCGCATCAACGACGCCGCGGAGCTCACCCGCCAGACCAAGGCCACGCTCGTGCACGAGTACGTCCACGCCGTGGTGGATGACCTCGTCCAGGCCGCGAACGGCGGCCAGCGCGTCCCCGTCTGGCTCAACGAGGGCCTGGCCGAGTACGTGGAGTGGCGCTACCTGGGCCATGACAAGCCGCCCGTCAACCTGGCCAACCGCCTGCGCGGAGCCGCCCAGGCGGACCAACTTCCCCGCCTGGAGCAGATGGCGGGTCAGGCCCTCATCTCCCACGGGGACCCGGCCATGGCCTATGGCACCTCGGCCATCGCCGTGCGCGAGCTCCTGGCCGAGGGAGGGCCCGGCCGGCTGCTCAGCCTGATTCGCAAGGTGGGCGAAGGAGCCGCCTTCGAGGAAGTCCTCCGAGATACCTATGGCCGGACCGTTCCGGAATTGGACGCCGCCGTGAAGGCCGCTCTCTCGCGCAGGTAACAGGCGGGCGGAATCCATGGACGCGAAGTTTACCCCCCTGCGCGAGTCTCCTAGAGTCCAGCGCGGGAAATTTCTTGCTTGGCGCTGCACCTGGAGAACCGGTTCTCCGGGTTCGCAGCGAGGTGACGGATGTCCGACACACGCGCGGCGATGAGGGAGTATCGCTTCCTGAATGAGAAGCGGACGCGGGGGAGCTTTTCTCCCGTGGAAGAGGCTCGATGGAACGAGCTGCGGGGGCTCCTGGGGGACCAGGCTCTCACCGAGTCGGAGCCGGTGGCCGCGGACGCCGCGCCAGCGCCCCAGGGCTACTACGGCGAGGATGGCCAGTGGTACGCCTACCCCGCTGGCTACGACGCCCAGCAGCCCCAGGGCTACTACGGCGAGGATGGCCAGTGGTACGCCTACCCCGCTGGCTACGACGCCCAGCAGCCCCAGGGCTACTACGGCGAGGATGGCCAGTGGTACGCCTACCCCGCTGGCTACGACGCCCAGCAGCCCCAGGGCTACTACGGCGAGGATGGCCAGTGGTACGCCTACCCCACTGGCCACGACGCCCAGCAGCCCCAGGGCTACTACGGCGAGGATGGCCAGTGGTACGCCTACCCCGCCGGCCACGACGCCCCGCAGGCCCCGGCTCCGGAAGCGCCCTCCACCGACGCCCCGTTCGTGATGCAGACCACCCTCGAGGTGGACACGTCCGCGCTGGACAGCGCCGAGCCGGAAGCGCCCGTGATGGAGGCGACCCCCTCCGAGGTGGAGCCTCCCGCCGAGGATGTCTTCGAAGTCGCCGATACCGATCTCGCGCCCGTCACTGGGGCCACGGCGCTGCCCGAGCCCCTGCCCGAGAGCGTCGTCGAATCGGTCGACATGGGCGATTGGGACGACCCCCCCGTGGCTCCCGCGCCGCCCGCCGTGGCGGCCCCGCTGCCCGTCGCCACTCCGCGCGCCCCGGAGCCCGTCCAGGAGCTGGGCGAGGACGACTTCTCGTCCCTCAACTCCGATACGGAGCCGCCCGCCGCCACGCCGGCCCTCGCCGCCGCCGCGCCGAGCGTGGAAGAGGACCTGGGGCCCACCCAGACCCTCGACATCCCCGCGACCGACATCTCGGTGCTCGACGCTTCGGGGCAAATGCCGTCCTCGGAGGTGTTGCTCGCCGAGGAGCCCGTCCAGCCCGTGTCCGAGGAGTGGGATTCCGCGCCGCTCGCGGTGGAAGACACGGGGAGCGCCGCGCCGCCTCCGCCCACCTACGACAGCTGGGATGACGCGGGCGTACCGCCGGCTTTCGACTCCGACGATGCGCCCGACGCGGATCGCATGGAGGTCACCGCCTCGTACGCGCTGCCCTCCTATCCCCCGTCCTCCGTCCCGCTCCCGCCCCCTGCCCCACCGCTCCCGGAAGAGGAGGCTCCCACGTTCGATGTCTCCGAGCTCGAGGCCTCGCCCGAGCCGGAGGCCGCCTATCCCGCGGTGGAGACGCCTTGGGAGACGCCCGTGGAGGAGTTCGAGTCCAGCGAGGCGCCCCCCGCCTTCGCGACGGAGACGAGCGCCGCCTCGGACGTCACCGATCCGCCGACCTTCGACGTGGACGATCTCGGTGCCGAGGTCGAGCCCATGGCCGCCGAGTCCGCTCCGCCCGAGCCCGCGCTGTCCGAGCAACGCGTTCCCACGCTGGAGCTGAACCCGGTGCGGGTGGGGCCCGATCTGGTGGCGGACACCGTCGAGGTCGCCGACTCGTTCGATCCCGAGGCCACCCGGCCCGGGGAGTGGGGCACGAGTGAGCAGACGTTCGACTCGGGAGACCCGAGCGATCCGGTTCCGCTCTCCAGTGCGCACGACTACCTGGGGCACAACGTGCACTCGGGCATCACGCTGTCGGACGAGCCCGTGCCGCTCGAGGATCCGAACACGGACTGGGGCAACAGCCCGGGCGATGACACCGGCGAGCGCCTCCAGCTGACGAGCGCCGCGGAGTTCATGAACACGCCGGAGTTCATCTCGGCCAGCGCGACCTGGGGCCACCAGCCGGAGAGCGAGTCCACGAGTCAGGAGCCCACCGAGGCCCAGGCCGAGTGGGCCACGCCCGCCGAGGAGCAGGCGCCCATCGAGGCTCAAGCCGAGTGGAGTGCGCCCGTCGAGGAGCAGGCGCCCGTCGAGGAGCAGGCGCCCATCGAGGCTCAGGCGGAGTGGAGTGAGCCCGCCGAGGAGCAACCCGCCGCCGAGGAACAGCCCGTCCTCGAGGCCCAACCCGAATGGAGTGCATCCGCCGAGGAGCAGCCTGTCCTCGAAGCGCAGGCGGAGTGGGCCACCGAGGAAACTCCCGCCGCCGAGGCCCAACCTGAGTGGGCAACGCCCGCCGAGGAGCAGCCCGTCCTCGCGGCCCAGCCCGAGTGGGCGGCGCCCGTCGAGGAGCAGCCTGTCCTCGAAGCGCAGGCCGAGTGGGCCTCCGCGGAAACTCCCGTGGCCGAGGAGCAGCCTGTTCTCGAGGCGCAGCCTGAGTGGAGCGCTCCCGTCGAGGAGCAGCCCGTTCTCGAGGCCCAGGCCGAGTGGGCCACGCCCGCCGAGGAGCAGCCCGTTCTCGAGGCGCAGCCCGAGTGGAGCGCTCCCGTCGAGACGCAGGCCGAGTGGGCCACCGAGGAAGCTCCCGCCCCCGAGGCTCAGCCCGAGTGGGCCACGCCCGCCGAGGAGCAGCCCGTTCTCGAGGCGCAGCCCGAGTGGAGCGCTCCCGTCGAGACGCAGTCCGAGTGGGCCACCGAGGAAACTCCCGCCGCCGAGGCCCAGCCCGAGTGGGCCGCCCCCGCCGAGGAGCAACCTGTCCTCGAGGCCCAGCCTGAGTGGGCCACGCCCGCCGAGGAGCAGCCCGTTCTCGAGGCGCAGCCCGAGTGGAGCGCTCCCGTCGAGACGCAGTCCGAGTGGGCCACCGAGGAAACTCCCGCCGCCGAGGCCCAGCCCGAGTGGGCCGCCCCCGCCGAGGAGCAGCCCGTCCTCGAGGCCCAGCCCGAGTGGGGTGCGCCCGCCGAGGCGCAGCCCGAGTGGGCCACCGAGGAAACTCCCGCCGCCGAGGCCCAGCCCGAGTGGGCCGCCCCCGCCGAGGAGCAGCCTGTCCTCGAGGCCCAGCCCGAGTGGGGTGCGCCCGCCGAGGCGCAGCCCGAGTGGGCCACCGAGGAAACTCCCGCCGCCGAGGCCCAGCCCGAGTGGGCCGCCCCCGCCGAGGAGCAGCCTGTCCTCGAGGCCCAGCCCGAGTGGAGCGCTCCCGTCGAGACGCAGTCCGAGTGGGCCACCGAGGAAGCTCCCGCCCCCGAGGCTCAGCCCGAGTGGGGTGCTCCCGCCGAGGAGCAACCCGTCCTTGAGGCCCAGCCCGAGTGGGGTGCGCCCGTCGAGACGCAGTCCGAGTGGGCCACCGAGGAAGCTCCCGCCCCCGAGGCTCAGCCCGAGTGGGGTGCGCCCGTCGAGACGCAGGCCGAGTGGGCCACCGAGGAAACCCCCGCCGCCGAGGCCCAGCCCGAGTGGGCCGCCCCCGCCGAGGAGCAGCCTGTCCTCGAAGCCCAGCCCGAGTGGGGTGCGCCCGCCGAGGAGCAGCCCGTTCTCGAGGCGCAGCCCGAGTGGAGCGCTCCCGTCGAAACGCAGTCCGAGTGGGCCACCGAGGAAGCTCCCGCCCCCGAGGCTCAGCCCGAGTGGGGTGCTCCCGCCGAGGAGCAGCCTGTCCTCGAGGCCCAGCCCGAATGGGGCGCGCCCGTCGAGACTCAGCCCGAGTGGGGTGCTCCCGCCGAGGAGCAGCCCGTCCTCGAGGCCCAGCCCGAGTGGGCCGCCGCCGAGGAGCCCTCCACCCAGACCCATTGGGCCGCATCGGCCGATGCTCACCACAACGGGTGGGAAGCGCCCGCCGAGCCATCGCCGAGCGCCGAGCCGCAACCCGAGTGGGCCGCGGAGGGCGCGACGCAGTCCTGGGACTCGCCCGTCGAGGAAGCACGGCCCGAGTGGGAGACGTCCGAGCCCTCCACCGAGATGGCCGCGGCGCCTCCCGAGTCCCAGGAGATCGATGTCACGGAGGACATCATGGAGGCGACGCCCGCGCCCGCCCCTGCCCCCGTCATCGTCCCCGCCCCACCTCCGGCGCCCCCTCCGGCCGCCGCGGTCGCGCCTCGGGCCGCTCCCGTGGCTCCGCCCGTCTTCGTCCCCCCGGCCGCCTCCACGACGGTGCCCGGCTCGCCCCTGCCCCGCGCTTCCCGTGTCGCCATGGCCGCCGTGAAGACTCCCGCGGCGCCCCAGGTGCCAGTGACGCCCGTCAACGCCTTCATCGAGGGCGAGCACCGCGTCATCATCCACACCGTGGAGGGACAGGTGAAGCGAGGCGCCATCCGCGACGTGAACCTGCTCGACGAGGCCATCCCGCTCGAGCAGCAGGCGGGCTTCGCTCCCGAGCGCATCGCCATCCAGCGCGTGAAGGCCATCTTCTTCATGTTCGCCACGGGCGCGCGCCCTCCCCAGCCCGAGGGGCAGAAGATCCGCGTCACCTTCAATGACGGCCGCCAGGTGGCGGGCTTCTCCAACGACTACCAGGGCACGGGGCAGGGCTTCTTCGTCATCCCCGCGGACACCCGCACCAACACCTCGCGCATCTTCATCTACCGCTCGAGCGTGCAGGCCGTCGCCGAGGGCTGAGCCCTCCCCCAGACGTCCTCCAGCCTCCACTTGTCCACGCACCGGCTTCGCTCCCGGTGCGTGGGCGAGGAGGCGGACCTATCTTCGCGGCCAAGGGGTGCGACCGCGATGGACATCTCCCATTCAGCACGGGCCTATCTGCTCTTCCTGGGTTTCATCGGGGTGGAACGGCTGTTCGAGCTCGTCCTCTCCGCGCGAAACGCCCGCCGGGCCCTGGCCGCGGGTGGGCGGGAGGTGGGCCAGGGGCACTACCGGGTGATGACGCTGCTGCACACGGCCTTCCTGGGGTCGTGTGTGGCCGAGGTGCTCGTCCTCCACCGCGCTTTTCCCGGGCTACTGGGTTGGGTGGCCCTGGGCGGGGCGGTGCTGGCGCAGTTCCTGCGCTACTGGGCCATCTCCACGCTGGGGGAGCGGTGGAACACGCGCATCCTCTTCATCCCCGGAGCGCGTCCAGTCACATCCGGCCCCTACCGCTTCGTGCGCCATCCCAACTACGTCGCCGTCATCCTGGAGATGGTGTGCATTCCGCTCATCCACGGTGGCTACCTGACGGCGCTCGTGTTCAGCGTGGCCAACGCGGCGCTGCTCGTCGTGCGCATCCGGGCCGAGGAAGCGGCGCTCGGCGCCGAGTACCAGCGTGCCTTCGGGGCCCGTCCCCGCTTCATTCCCGGCGCCGCCCATGAGCACTGAGGCCGCGCCATGACGGATGTGGCCATCGTCGGAGGAGGGCCCGCGGGACTCGCGGTGGCCATCCACGCCGCGCGCCAGGGACTCGTCACGCGCCTCTTCGAGCGCCAGGGCCTGCCCCGGGACAAGGCGTGTGGAGAGGGACTGCTGCCCGCGGGCCTCAGGGAACTCGAGGCGCTCGGGGCGCGCGCGCACCTCACGTCGGCGGATTGCGCGCCCATCGAGGGCATCCGCTACCTCCAGGAGGATGGCACCTCGGTGGAGGGCCGGCTGCCCATGCCCGGAGGCCTTGGCATCCGCCGGCTCGCGCTGGAGCGGGTGTTGGAGCGCGTGGCGCGGGAAGCGGGCGTGGAGCTGCGCGAACACTGTCAGGTGACGGGCGTCGAGCGGACGCGCGATCACGTCCGGCTGACGCTGGCCGATGGCGAGCGGGTGGAGGCGCGGCTGCTGGTGGCCGCGGACGGGCTCGCCTCGCCGCTGCGGCGCGCCCAGGGGCTGGAGGTGGCGCCAGGGGCCTCGGCACCGAAGCGCTTCGGGCTGCGCCAGCACTTCCGCCTGGAGCCCTGGACGCGGTTCGTGGAAGTCCACTTCGCCCCCGGCGTGGAGGCCTACGTCACGCCCACCGGCGACGAGCGCGTGGGCGTGGCCTTCCTCTGGGAGGACGGAGGGCTGGAAGGCCGCGTCGGCATCCCGGAGATGCTGCGCCGCTTCCCCGCCCTGGAGGCCCGGCTCGCGGGAGCGCCCCCGGACTCCTCACCCCGGGGGGCGGGCCCACTCCTCCAGACGGTGCGCGCCCGGGCCCTGGACCGCTTCGTCCTGGTGGGTGACGCCGCCGGGTACGTGGATGCCATCACCGGCGAGGGGCTGACGCTCGCGTTCCGCTCGGCGGCCGAGCTGGGGCGGCGGCTGCCCGAGGTGCTCGCGCGCGGAGCGACCCGGGAGTCCTTCCGGGCCTACGAGCGCGCCGTGCGGCCTCACTACCAGCGCTACGTCGTCTTCACCCGGATGCTGCTCACCCTGGCGCGCCGGCCCTGGCTGCGCGCCCGGATCCTTCGCAGGCTGGCCCGCCATCCCGCGCTGTTCGAGGCCCTGGTGAACCAGGTCATCGAGCCGTGAGCCACGGCGGGTGAAGCGCGGCTACTTGCGCGTGGGCGACCCGGGGCCGGCTTCCTTCAACCACGTGGCCAGCACGAGCGCCGTGGGCTCGTCGATCATCGTGGCGTAGGTGGGCATGCCCGTGCCGGGGATGAACTTCTCCGGGTTGCGGATCCACTTGGCCAGGTCCTCCGGCGAGCGCGAGGGGGCCTTGAGGATCTTCTCGTGGTAGCGGGCCCCGGGGGCATGGCACAGCGGGCAGCCGAACTTGGCGAAGAGCGCCGCGGGGTCGACCTTGGGTGCCGCCGGCTTGGCGGGCTCGGGCGCCTTCGCGGGCGCGGGCGCCGCCGCGGGCTTCGCGGGCTCCACGGGCTTGGCGGCCGCCACGACGGGACTGGCCGGGGGCGTCTTCTGGGCGGGCGCCGCGGTCTTCACGGGCTGGGGGGCAGGCGTCGACCCGCTCGCGCCGCAACCCCACAAGGCGCTGGTGACGACCAGGGCTCCGGAGAGAAATCTCCAAGCGGACGGGTGCGACGAATGCTGTCTTTTCATGGAAGGCGACGATGCCGCATCCGCTCCCGCACGACAAGCGGGGCCCCGTTGCCAGGGCCCCGCTGGAACAACCGTCACGTGTGCGTGAAGAAGCGACTACTTCTTGGCGGGCTCGGCGACCGCGGCGGCCTGCTTCTTGGTGAGCTCCAGGTCCAGGGTGATCGTCACTTCCTCACCCACGGCCACGCCGCCGGTCTCGAGCGCCTTGTTCCAGGCCAGCCCGAAGTCCTTGCGGTTGACCTTCGTGGTAGCCGTGGCGCCGCGCTTGGTGTTGCCCCAGGGATCCTTCGCCTCGGGGGTGAGCCCCTCCGTCACGTCCAGCACCACCGGCTTGGTCACGCCGTGCATGGTGAGGTCGCCCGTCACCTTGAAGCCCTTGCCCGCCTTGGCCACCTTGGTCGACTTGAAGGTGATGGTGGGGAACTTCCCGGTGTCGAAGAAGTCCGCGCTCTTCAGGTGCTCATCGCGCTTGGGCTCGTTGGTGTTGATGGTGGTGGCGTCGATGGTGGCCTCCACGGTGGACTTGGTGACGTCCTTGTCGTCGACGTTGACGGTACCGGACACCTTGGAGAAGGCACCGCGCACGTTGGTCACCATCATGTGCCGCACGGAGAAGCTCGCGGCGGAGTGGGCCGGGTCGATCTCGAACTCGGTGGCGAAGGCGAACGAGGGGGCGGCGAGGACGGCGGCGGCGAGGGCGGACTTGAGGAACAGCTTCATGGTGTGGCTCCAGAGGGGGGCATCGAAGTGCGGCGGGACGTCACCGCGGCCCCACGCGGCTTCCCTATAGCAAGGCGAGGACCAGCGCGCACAACCTTCCAACCCCCTGAAATGATTCAGTGACCCTGACTTCGACTCGCCGCGACCCTCTCAAAACGATAGGAAGGACGCTCATCTTGAGAGCGAGGCCCGGACGTGGCGGCGAAGCTGGAATTGGATCTAAGGGAGATTTTGACCTTCGAGCCGGGGGGAGGGCTCATCCACTTCGCGGGCCAGCGGGTGCTGCTGTGGGATCCCGTGGCGATGGGGCTGCTGCGCAAGGAGCTCATCGACACGCTGGGCATGACGGCGGCGCGCGGGCTGCTCACGCGCATGGGCTACGCCCACGGCTGGCGCACGGCGGAGACGATGAAGGACGCGCTGCCCTGGGCGGACGAGGCGCAATGGCGCCGGGCGGGAGGACGGCTCCACACGCTGCAGGGACAGGTGGTGCTCGAGCCGGTGGAGCGCCGCGAGGAGGACGGCCCCGCCCCGTTCGCGGAGGCCCTGTGGCACGACTCGTACGAGGCCGAGCAGCACCTGTTGCACCTGGGCACGGCGGAGGAGCCGGTGTGCTGGTCGCTCACGGGCTTCGCCAGCGGCTACATGAGCTACTGCAACGGCAAGCCCATCTACTGCCTGGAGACGCGCTGCGTGGGCCGGGGCGACCCCGTCTGCCAGATCATCGGCAAGCCCGAGGAGGAGTGGAGCGAGCCATGCCGCGAGGCGCTGCGCTTCTATGAGACGCGGTGCATGGAAGGAGCGCTCGCGCAGGTGACGGACGCGCTCAAGCAGGCCGAGCGCAAGCTGCGCGCCAAGCGGCAGACGCTCGCGCGGGTGTCCGGCGTGAAGGAGGATCCGGCCGGCATGGTGGCGCGCACCCAGGCCATGAAGCAGGTGCTCGACCTGGCGCGCCGGGCGGCGCGGGTGGACTCCACGGTGCTCATCACCGGGGAGAGCGGCGTGGGCAAGGAGCGCATCGCGCGGCTCATCCACGAGGAGTCGGGCCGGGCGCACAAGGCCTTCGTGGCGGTCAACTGCGCGGCGGTGACGGAGAGCCTGCTGGAGAGCGAGCTGTTCGGCCACGCGCGCGGCGCCTTCACGGGAGCCACGCATGACCGGCCGGGCCTCTTCGAGGCGGCGCACGGCGGCACGCTCTTCCTGGACGAGGTGGGCGAGGTGCCCGCGGCGATGCAGGCCAAGCTGCTGCGCGCCCTCCAGGAGCGCGAGGTGCGGCGCGTGGGGGAGAACACGAGCCGCAAGGTGGACGTGCGCGTGGTGGCGGCCACCAACCGCCTGTTGCCCACGGAGGTGGCGGCGGCGCGCTTCCGGCAGGACCTGTACTACCGCCTGCGCGTCATCGAGCTGAAGGTCCCCCCGCTGCGCGAGCGCCGGGACGACATCCTGCCCCTGGCGCGCATGCTCCTGGCGGAGGCCACGGAGCGGCTGGGGCGCCGGGTGCAGGGGCTGTCACCGGAAGCGGCCGAGCAGCTGCTGCGCTACGAGTGGCCGGGCAACGTGCGCGAGCTGTCCAACGCGCTCGAGCGCGCCGTGGCGCTGTGCGAGGGCAGCCGGGTGGAGAAGGACGACCTGCCCGAGGAGGTGCGCGTGGCGCCGCCGACCTTCCTCCCGGGAGACAGCCCCCGCACGCTGGAGGCCATGGAGCGCGAATACGTGCTCGCGGTGCTGGCGCGCAACGGAGGCAACCGGGCGCGCACCGCCGAGCAGCTCGACATCGGCATCGCCACGCTCTACCGCAAGCTCAAGCAGTACGGCGAGCCCGAGACCGCCCACTGAGACAGGGACGGCTCAGTTCAGGTAGCGGTCGTCCGGACGATCCTGCTCCTTGGAGAGGACTTTCAGGTGGCGCGAGCGTCCGCGCAGTTGCCGCTGCAGCCGCCAGTGCTGCACGCGCAGCAGGACGCGCCGGGGGCTGCCGCCGTTCACGTAGGCGAAAGCGATGATGAGGGCGAAGATCTCCGGCACCTGGCTGGCCACCCCCGCCGTGAGGGTGTTGAGAAACACGAAGCCCGCGCCAATGCCCGCCAGCACGTTGCCACTGATGGGAATGCCCCAGAAGTTGGCCTGACCGCGTCCGATGGACAGGCCGTAGGCCACCCACGCCAGCGTCGTCATCACTCCGCCGCCCGTGTAGACCCCATTCACGGGGAAGACGAGGCCCACCAGCAGGGTGAGGAAGCCCGCCAGCACCGTGCCGCCCCACACCACCCAGAGCAGGCGGCGCGACCCCCACGACATCTCCAGTCCCCCTCCGATGGAGTAGAGGATGAGGGCCCCGAAGATGATGCCCAGCGGATTCAGTTCGACGAAGGCGTAGGTGAAGGGCTGCCACAGCCAGAGGTTGTGCAGCACGCCCCCGGGCGACAGCAGCAACAACGCCCCCACTCCCCCCCGCGTCGCACCCGCCGCGAGCGCGATCACCGAGCCGGCCACCAGCCCGATCGCCAGCTTCGCGGCCATGGATTCCACCCCCGCGAATCCAAAACCCCCACCGCCCATGCTGCGCATCGGTCGCATCAAGCATCCTCCGCCCGGAACATCCGGGAGTCGCTCAAAGGTGGGGAAACGAAGCCCGCTTGGCAACCGTTTCCGTCGACTACCCGCCACTCCCAATGACGAAAGGCGCCCTTCCCCACCTTCTGGGAAGAGCGCCTTGGTCTTCATCGGCCCGCGCCGACGTCCGGCTCAGGACTTGTGACGGTAGAACAGGGTGATGGTCAGGCAGTGGAACTCCTTGTCGGAGGACTGCGTGACGATCTTGTCCACCACGTCCGCTTGCGGGTTCTCCTTGAGCCACTTGGTGATGTTCTCGCCCATGTTCTCGCGATCGCGCGCGAGCGTGGTGGAGAACACCTTGACTCCGGTGAAGTTGGTAACGGCCATTCCGATCCTCGTGTAGCCGAAGAGATTCCGCAGGTTTATCGCGAGTCTTGAGGGCCAGCAAGGAAACGTCCCGAATGTCCAGCCCTCGCCATACCCGTCGGTCCGGCTCCCACCCAACCCGACGCGGTGGGAGCATGCAGCAGAACCTGAACCCTCAGCGCATCCCCGAGGCCCGGCGGGCCTGACAGGACAGGTCATCCTTGCAGGCGGGACCGATCCCATCGGGGTGGGCCACCAGGGGGGCCTTGTCGCTCTCCTCCACGCCGCACACCACGCACTTGCGCTTGCGGTTGCGGCGCTCGGCCCGCCGCTGCTCGGCGATCGCCTTGGCCCGCTCCCGGGCCGCCTTCGCATCCAACTCGTTGCTCATCGTCACCTGATCCATGGAAATCGTCTGCCTCAGAGCGCCTCGATGAGAAGCGCGATGCCCTGGCCGCCGCCGATGCACGCCGAGCCAATGCCGTAACGGGCGCCCCGGCGCTTGAGCTCGTAGGCGAGCGTCATGGTGATGCGCGCGCCGGAGGCCCCCAGCGGATGGCCCACGGCGATGGCGCCCCCGTTGACGTTGGTGCGCTCGCGCGGCAGCCCCAGCTCCTTCTCCACCGCGAGGTACTGCGGCGCGAAGGCCTCGTTCACCTCGAAGAGCTCCACGTCCTCGAGCTTGCACTGGGCGCGGGCGAGCAGCTGGCGGATGGCGGGCGCGGGGCCGATGCCCATCACCTTGGGATCGCACCCGGACACGCCCCAGTTGACCAGCCGGGCGATGGGCTGGAGGCCATGCTTCTCCACGAAGGAGCGGGTGGCCATCACCATGGACCCCGCGCCGTCACAGATGCCGCTGGCCGCGCCCGCGTGCACCACGCCGTCCTTCTTGAACACCTTGGGCAGCTTCTTGAGCCCCTCCACCGTGGTCTCCGGACGGTTGTGCTCGTCGCGGGAGAAGACCGTGTCGCCCTTCTTGCCCTTGAGCGTGACGGGGGAGATCTCCTGATCGAAACGGCCGGACTCCTGCGCGGCGGCGAAGCGCTTCTGGGTGAGCACCGCGTACTCGTCCACCACGTCCTGGCCGAGCGCGTAGTCCACCGCGAGCTGCTCGGCGGTGAGCGCCATGGGCTGGCCGGTGTAGCTGTCGGTGAGGGCGCTCCAGAGCATGTCCTCCATGCCCCCCTTGCCCAGCGGAATGCCGAAGCGCGCCCCGCGGATGACGTGGGGCGCCTGGCTCATGGACTCGGTGCCGCCCGCGAGCACGCAGTCCGCCTGCTCGGTGAGCATCAGCTCCGCGGCGTTGATGAAGGCCTGGAAGCCCGAGCCGCACAGCCGGTTGACGCCTAGCGCGGGCACCGGCACCGGCACGCCCGTGCGCAGCCCCACGTGCCGGGGCAGGTAGATGGCGTCCGCGCTCGTCTGCACCACGTTGCCGTAGATGACGTGCTGGATGAGCTCCGGAGCCACCTTCGCCTGCGCGAGCGCGGCCCGGGCCGACTCGACGGCCAGGTCCGTGGCGCTCACGTCCTTCAGCGCGCCGCCATAGGTCCCGAAGGGTGTCCGCTTGCCGGACAGGAAGTAGATCTCTTCGCTCTTGGACACGCTCTTCATCGCGGCTGCTCCGGAATCTCGAATCGGGAAAGGGGCCCTTCCTACTCCCCACGCGGGCGCGGTGCACGCCCCGGGTGCTTCAAACCGTGCGCCCGCCCACGAACAGGAAAGCGACCATGGCGAGGGCCACGAGTGTCCATAACAACCCAGGAAGGCTCTGTCGTCGAATCTCCCGCTGCCCCGGACCCTGGAACCACGCGCGCCCAGCGAGCAACCGGCCGTGCGAGGTGAAATCCGCTCCAGGTGCGAGTCCCTTCAGACGCTCCCGGTGGGTCTGGAGCAACACCTCGGGAGGCACGGAGACGGATTCCCCGGCGCGGGAGAGGCCAAAGAGCACGCGAGCCGAGGACGGAGCCCCCTCCGTGAGCACCGCGCCCCCCCCGGCGAGCGGCGTGAGCAGGTAGAGCCGGGGTCCCCCCAGGGCGGACAAGTAGAGCGTGGCGAAGGCTCGCTCGCCTGGGTGGGCGAAGTCGTGGGAGCGGGTGCCCCGCTGGAATCGGGACTTCTGCACATGGGCACCGAGCGGCACGAAGCCCAGCTCCTGGAGCCGCCGCGCCCAGGGAACGAGTTCCGGTGGCGTCTCTCCAGACGCCTCGGGCAGGAGCTGGACCCGCGTGGGGAAGAGAAAGAGCCAAGCACGCCAGACATTGAGGAGCAGCAACTTCACCGCCATGGCCAGCACGGCGAGCACGAGCACCAGTTCGACGAGGGCGTTGAGCGCATCGGGAGCGAGCCGCATGGGGCGCGCACCCTAGCAGACGCGCGTCCAGGCCTCCTGGCGCAAGTCCCGGCCGCATGCCTGCTGAACGAACCTGCGACGGGCCTCCCCCCGAGGAATGCACATCGTCTCCGCAGGCGGAGCGCGAGGGGCGCGCCCGGGAGCGAAGGAGAGGCGGGATGAGGCACTCGAGACTGGCCGGCGTCCTGGCGCTGGGGATGCTGGCGGCATGTTCCCCCACTCGGGAAGAGGATCCGGTGTCCCGGATGGACGCGGCCCGGGAGGACTCCACCCAGCGGGACTTCCGCGCCCTGAGGGACGCCACCGTGACGCTCTACCCCGGCCACTGCGCGGGCGTGGTCGTGGCCGATGGCCGTCACGCGCTCACCGCCGCGCATTGCATCGATGGCGTCCCGGGCGAGCGCCAACCCGTGCTCCTGCGCGACGGAAAGCTGCTCGGGGGCGAAGTGAAGGTCGTGGACACCCGGAGGGACATGGCCGTCATCCGCCTGGACACGGTGGCGCCCGTGCACCCCCTGGTGGTGGCCACCACGCCCCCCTCGCCGGGAACGGAACTCCTCTTCGCCGGCCGCAATGATCGCCCGGGCGAACCCCAGGAGGTGGAGCTGCGCCGGCTCGGACGCTGTCCCTCGCTGCCCAGCGTGCCCCAGGCGCTCTTCACCAGCCTGCACGGCGCGAAGGGCGACTCCGGCGCCCCGGTGGTGGACCGACGGCTCCGGGTGGTGGGCCTCGTCCATGGAGGCGCGGCATGCAGCATCGCGGCCCCCACCGCCGAGGTGTCTCCCCTGCTGGACATGCTCGTCGCGGAGGTGGCCCGGCCCGACGAACAGCTGGGCGTGGGCGGCGCGGGAAACGTCGGCCACCCGTGAGGCGCGGCCTCGCGTCCAAGAAAACGGGACATCCCCTTCCATCGGCCCTTGGGTTGAGCGAAAATGAACAGCCTGGCCGGGGGGAGACCGGGCCAGCTCACGCGTCCGCGAACGCCTGTCTCCGAAGAAGGGGAGCCCGCCATGAAGCCCAGAGTCCTGATCGTGGATGACTCGTGGTCCATGCGCCAGACACTGCGGTTCCTGTTGGCTCCGGACTTCGACTGCGCGCTGGCCGAGGATGGGGTGAGCGCGCTCGAGCACGCCCGCACCCATCCGCCCGACATCATCGTCTCGGACGTGAGCATGGAGGGAATGGACGGATACGAGCTGTGCCGCCGGGTGCGCGCCGAGGCCCCGCTGCGCGAGGTGCCCTTCCTGTTCCTCAGCGGACATGAGCCCCGCCCGGATACCCCCGAGAGCGACCTGCCCTACCTCGTCAAACCGGTGGAGCCCTCGCGGTTGATCGCGCGCCTGCACGAGCTCGTCACCACCTCACGCCCCGTCCCCGCGCAGACCGGGAGTTGATGGGCCACCTCGGCGGTTCCTGGGTCGAGGGCCGGGCGCTATGCTCCGCGCCCTCCTTCCCCTTACCCCCCAGGTGCTCCGCGTGATCAACGCCTACGTCCGCGTCCCCCCGCCGCAGAACGAGCCCATCCTCGCCCACGCTCCGGGCAGTCCCGAGCGGGCCTCGCTCCAGGCCGCGCTCGAGCGCATGGCCTCCGAGCGCATCGACATCCCCATCCTCATCGGCGGCAAGCACGTGCGCTCGCACAAGACGGACACCGTGCGCATGCCCCACCGGCACTCGCACGTGCTGGCCACCGTCAACGAGGCGGACGCCAGCCACGTCCAGCAGGCCATCCAGGTCGCCCTGGAGGCCAAGGACGAGTGGGCCCGCATGCCCTTCGCCGAGCGCGCCGCCATCTTCCTGCGCGCCGCGGAGCTGCTGGCCACGAAGTACCGCCCCCTCCTCAACGCCTCCACCATGCTCGGCCAGTCGAAGACGGCCCACCAGGCGGAGATCGACGCCGCGTGCGAGGCCATCGACTTCCTGCGCTACAACGTCCACTTCGCCCAGCAGATCCTCTCCGAGCAGCCGGTCAGCTCCGCGCAGACGTGGAACATGCTCGACTACCGTCCGCTGGACGGCTTCGTGTTCGCGGTGGCGCCGTTCAACTTCACCTCCATCGCCATGAACCTGAGCGTGGCGCCCGCCCTCATGGGCAACGTGGTGCTCTTCAAGCCCTCGACCACGGCGGCGCTCAGCAACTGGTACATGATGGAGCTCTTGCGCGAGGCGGGCCTGCCCGACGGCGTCATCAACATGCTGCCCGGCGACGGCCCCACCGTGGGCAACCCCGCGCTCGCGAGCCCCCACCTGGGCGGCATCCACTTCACTGGCTCCACGCCCACCTTCCAGGGCATGTGGCGCACGGTGGGCGAGAACATCGCCCGCTACAAGCAGTACCCCCGGCTGGTGGGCGAGACGGGCGGCAAGGACTTCATCTTCGCGCATGCCTCCGCGGCGGATGACCTGGACGCGCTCGCCACGGCCATCGTGCGCGGGGGCTACGAGTACCAGGGCCAGAAGTGCTCGGCCGCCTCGCGCGTCTACGTGCCCGAGTCCCTCTGGCCCCGGCTCAAGCCCCGGCTCCAGGAGATGATCGCCGAGCTGCGCATGGGCGACATCACCGACTTCCGCAACTTCATGGGCGCGGTCATCGACGAGAAGTCCTTCAAGCGGACGTCCTCGTACATCGAGATGGCGAAGCATGGCGGCTCCGAGGCGGCCATCCTCGCGGGCGGCGAGACGGACCGGAGCGAGGGCTGGTTCGTGCGGCCCACGCTGGTGCAGGTGACCAACCCCCGCCACCGCATCCTCCAGGAGGAGATCTTCGCGCCGGTGGTGGGCCTGTACGTGTACCCGGACGCCCAGTTCGAGGAGGCCCTGCGCGAGTGCGACGAGTGCGCCACCTACGCGCTCACCGGCGCGGTGTTCGCGCGCGACCGCAAGGCCATCAGCCGGATGATGCACGCGCTGCGGCACACGGCGGGCAACTTCTACATCAACGACAAGCCCACGGGCGCGGTGGTGGGCCAGCAGCCGTTCGGCGGCTCGCGGGCCTCGGGCACCAATGACAAGGCGGGCTCCCTGCTCAACCTGGTGCGCTGGACGTCTCCGCGCACCATCAAGGAGAACTTCGTCCCGCCCACCCGGGTGCCCTACCCCTACATGGGGGAGTAGAGCCCCCGGCCGCGTCAGCCCAGCCGCCCGGCGGAGCGCAGCAGCGCCAGGAGGTGCGGCGTCACTTCCGGGCGAAGGGCGGCGAGTGACGCGTCATCCAGGTGCCTCGCTCCCTGGATCCACCGGGCGCAGGAGGGCGCGCCACAGGTACACCCGAAGGGCGTCGCCATGTCCCATTCCGTGGTCAGGTAGTTGAACGTCACGGACGCGCCTGGCGCCAGGGGCACGACGGCGCGAAGCCGGGCGTGTCCCGGCCCCTCGCCGAGTTCGATCCGAGCGTTGGGCGAGCACGCGTGATCGATGAAACACCATGTCGCGCCCGGCGACTCCAGGTGCAGTTGCTCGCCGACCTGGAGCGTGTGGCGGCCGGGCTCCCGGACCAGGGCGCCGTCGAGCACGAGCAGGATTTCCCCTGGCTCGACGGGCCGGGTCGTGATGACACAGGCCCCATTGCGGCCCGTGGCCAGGGTGACGGGTGAGTCCATGGTCCCGTGCCTAGGGCCGCACCGACGTCCAGGCGTCGTCGCTCGCGGTGTGCATCCGCTGGAGCCAATCCAGGAGCGTCATGCCCCCGGAGTTCTGCCCAGCGGGCCGGGACAGCAGGGTATGGCCCTCGCCCGAGGTGATGAAGGAGCGCGTATTCGGCAGCGGCGCGAGCACCGTGGTGTCGAGGTCACGCAGCGCGGTCTCGAACGCGTCCGGAGTCAGCTCGAAGTAGCCGCGGATGGTCTTGTCCCGCAGCGAGGACAGGAGCGCCATCCGGTCATTCGGGTACTTGCGCGCGAGCGCCGGGTAGAGCGCCGAGAAGTCATCCTTCACCGCGGGGTCGATGCTGTCGATCACGGCATCGTAGTTCCAGGCCTTGGCCCAGGCGGTGCGGAGCGCCGGCGCCAGGGCGTCGTTGTTGAACAGCGGACCGGCGTCGTCCACGAGGAAGACCTTGGCGTGGGGGAAGGTCGAACGCACGAGCGTGTAGTTGAGCGCCGCGCCGAAACCGCCCGCGCTCGACCCCGTGACGAGCACCTGCTCGGGCTCGGGCACCGTGGCGGCGATGCGCGCGAGGAACGCCTCGGTGTTCGCCCGGCCCCGGTGGCGGATCGTCTTGGTCGTGGAGCCCGTCGTGTAGACCTGGTCCGCGTCACCGATGTGCAGATCTCCCGTGCAGTACGGGAGGAAGAAGAGGTTCCAGTCCTTGTACGGGTTGTTCGCGAGCCCCCGGTCCAGGATGGAGCCTTTCAAGGTGTTGTCCTTGAAGGCGTTGAAGAGCGTCTCCGTGAACGGGCCATGCAACGAGCGGTTGGACACCAGGCACGTGGTGGCATCCCAGCACGCCCCACCACCGCTGAAGTAGATCACCAGGTTCTTGCCGCCGCCCTCCGCGAGGTTGCTGCCCAACCCCGTGGGCGTGCCCTCGTCGCAAGTGGACTCGGGGACGGGGACCCAACCCCAGTTCCCGGGCGTCGTGGCCACGGGAGGCGCGTTGTCCCCACAGCCCACCCCCAACGCCGTCACCAGGGCGGCGAACACCGCCCACGCACTCCGTGTCTCGACTCGGCCACGCATCTTCACGTCCTCGGGAAATGATTGGGGCGCGAGGATAGGCAAGAGACGAGGCGCGCTCCATCACGATGGTGGGAGCGGGCGGGCGCTCGGCCGGATACCGCGAAACGTCAGTCGCCGGTTGTAGGGTGCCCGCGCCCGAGCAGGGTGCTCCGGGCTTCACCCCGAGGACTTCCCGCATGAAACCCCGTTTCGCCAGAAGCGCCCGCCGCGCGTCCCTCCTCCGCGCCTTCTGTTGTGTGCTTCTTCCCCTCTCGGCCTGTGACGACACCGAGACCGAGCCCCCTTCCCCTCCCCCGCCGGCCCCCACACGCACGCTGCGGCTGCTCCAGACGAGCGATCTGCACACCCACATCCAGCCCTGGGATTACTTCACCGGCAAGGCGGACGCCCAGCGGGGCCTGGCCAAGGTGGCCACGCTCGTGAAGCAGGCGCGCGAGGAGCACCCGGAGTGCAACCTGCTGCTCGACACGGGAGACACCCTGCAGGGCAACCCCATGGGCACCTACTACGCCCTGGTGGACAACGCGCCCAAGCACCCCATGGCGGTGGCCATGAACGCCCTGCGCTATGACGCCATGGCGCTGGGCAACCACGAGTTCAACTACGGCCTCGACGTGCTCGGCAAGTTCAAGGGGGAGCTGGACTTCCCCGTGCTCGGCGCCAACGTGCGCCGTTCGGCCGACGGCAGTGAGGCCTTCACCCCCTATCTGCTCAAGGACGTGTGCGGGGTGAAGGTCGGCATCCTCGGCCTGGTGACACCGGGCGTGACGACCTGGGAGCGCCCGGAGAACATCACCGGCCTGCACTTCGACGATCCGCTGGAGACGGCGCGCGCGTACGTGCCGAAGATGCGGCAGGCGGGCGCGGACGTGGTGGTGGTGGCCATCCACAGCGGCCCGGACAAGCAGCCCACCGGCAACGCGAACGAGCCGGCGAGCTGGCTCGAGGACTACGCGGACCCGACGAAGTGGGTGGACCGGGCCAACCTGCCCGGCGAGAACGAGGCCGTGCAGATCGCCCAGCAGGTCGAGGGCATCGACGTGCTGCTCACCGGCCACACCCATCAGCCCATCCCCAAGATGCTGCTCAAGAACGCCCAGGGGCAAGACGTGCTGCTCATCCAGCCCAACCGCTGGGGCAGCCACCTGGGGCAGGTGGACCTGAGCCTCGTGCAAACCGACGGCCGCTGGCGGGTCGACGGCAAGGACTCGCTCTTGCGCAAGGTGGATGACAGCGTGGAGGTGGACGCACAGGTGGACGCACTCACCCGGAGCTACCACGAGGCCACGCTCACCTACGTGAACGCCCGCATCGGCACCACGAGCAAGGCCTTCCCCGGCGGCTTCGCGGCGCGCTTCGTGGACAGCGCGCTGGGAGACCTCATCAATACCGTGCAGGAAGAGGCCGCCGCGGAGAACGGCTTCCCGGTGGATTTCTCGCTCGGGGCCCTCTTCACCAATGACGGCCAGCTGCCCGCGGGAGCCATCACCCTGCGCGATGCCTACAGCATCTACATCTACGACAACACGCTGTACGTGATGGAGATCGACGGCTCCATCCTGCGCCGGGCCCTGGAGCACAACGCGAGGTACTTCGCCCCCTGGAACCCGAGCGCCCCCCCGGATGCCTCCAAGCCGGAGACGGCCAAGGTGAGCACCGTGGCCGACTACAACTGGGATTTGTACTCGCGCATCGAGTACGGCTACGACCTCACCCAGCCCGTGGGTTCGCGCCTCACCCACCTGCGCTTCAAGGGCAAGGACGTGACCGACACGGACATGTTCACCGTCGCCGTCAACAACTACCGGGGCGGAGGCGGAGGCGGCTACTCCATGTTCAAGGAGGGCAGGATCCTGTGGACCTCGGCCGATGGCGTGCGCGAGTACATCGCCCGCTACGTGGAAGCCCACCCCAATCTCGACCCGGACAGCGTGAACACGTGCAACTTCGTGCTCTCGCCGGACGTGTACACCCACTTCTACGGGAACACGCTCGGCCCGGCGAAGTGCTCGCCGTAGGCACTCCGCTCACGCCGGAGGGGGACGGCCGGTGCGGGGGAGACGGACCGTGAACGTGGTCCCCTCCCCCTCCCGGGAGCGCACCTCGATGGAGCCTCCATGGGCCTCCACGATGCGCCGGGTGATGAAGAGCCCGAGCCCCACGCTGCCCGAGCCCCCTCCCGCGCGCCTGCCCCGGCGAAAGGGCTCGAACAGCGAGGGCAGCTCCTCCTCCGGGATGGGTACGCCCTCGTTGTGGATGGACAGCCGGACCTCGCCATCCACCCCCCGCGAATCCACTCGCACCGGGCTCGCCGGGGGGCTGTGCTGCACGGCGTTGCCCACCAGGTTGGTGATGACCTGGGCGATGCGATCCGCGTCCCACGCTCCCTGGGCCTCCCCCTCGGCCTGGAAGATGATGCGCCGCTCGGGGTGCGCGAGCTGCACCTCCTCCACCACGTGCCGGGCCAGCTCGTGGAAGTCCAGCGGCTTGGGCTCCACGGAAATGTCGCCCACGCGCGCCTGGGTGGAGTCGAGCAGATCCCGGATCATCCGCAGGGCCCGGTCCGCCGCCGAGGCGATGCGGCGCACGCTCTTCTCCTGCCAGACCTCGAGCCCCGGGCTTTTCTTGAGGAGGGCCGCGGCGGACATGGAGATGGCGGAGATGGGGTTGCGCAGATCGTGGGACACCACGGCCACCAGATCCTCGCGGATGCGCACCGCGTCCCTCGCCCGCTGGAAGAGCTCCGCGTTCTCGATGGCCAGCGCGGTGCGGTCGGCGATCTCCCGGAAGAGGATGAGGTCATCCTCGCTATAGAGCGGGGGGGTGAACCGGTAGAGCATCAGCAAGCCCAGGCTCCGCCCCGGAGCGCGGATGGGCAGGACGGCGAGACAGCTGGGCCGCAGCCGCCGCAGGTACTCCTGGTAGTCGGCGGGCAGCGGCTGGAGGAGCCGCTCCACGCTCTCCTCGGTGAGGGGAGACAGGAGCACGGGCGTTCCCGAACTCAGCACCTGGGCCGAAAGGCCCTCGTTCACGGGCCGAGGCTGGGCCCGCAGAAGCTCCCGGGTGCGCGCCTCCACGTCCGGATCCCGGGCGTACACCGCGCGCACCTCCAACGATTGCCCGTCCTCGGAGACCAGCCGCAAGGTGCACACGTCCCCCACCCGCTCCGCCAATTGACGGCACGTGGTGTCCAGGATGGACTCCAGGGACAGCCGGGACTCGGCCAGGGCACGCGACAGGCCGGCGAGCGCCACCAGGCGCGTGCGATCCGCCTCCACTTCCCGCAGCAGCCGCTCGCGCTCGGCCTCGGCCTCCTGCTGCTGGGTGACGTCATGGATGATGAGGACGGCGCCCGCCGGAGCGCCATCCTGCTGACGCAGGGGCGAGGCCGTCCCCTCCAACGTGCGCGTCAGGCCATCGGGCGAGCGCACCTTCCAGCGCGCGTTGACGATGGTCTCGCCTCGCACCGCGCGGAAGAGCGGCGTCTGCTCCTCGGTCAGGGGCTCTCCGTCCAGGGAGAGCAACCCGTAGGCACGCCCCCACTCGGGCGAGGCCAGCTCGCGCGCGGGCACACCATGGTAGCGCTCGGCGGCGGGGTTGAAGACGCGCAGCACGCCCCGCGCGTCCGCCATGAGGATGCCCTCCCCGCTCTGCTCGATGATGAGCCGCAAGAGCGTGCGTTGCGCCTCCGCGTCCTGACGCGCCTCGGTCTCCCGCGCGAGCAGCCGCGCCCGCTCGTCCGAGGACTCCTGGAGTGAACGGGCCATGTCCGCGAAGGTGCTGGCGAACGTCTGGAGTTCCCGGGGGCCCTCGAGCGCCACCGCGACGTCGAAGTCACCGGCGCGCAGGGCACTCGCCGTCCGGGTGAGGGCCAACACCGGGCGGGACAGGTGGCGCGCGAAGAGGAAGGAGAGCCCCACGGTGAGCAGCACCAGCGCGGCGGACGCCTGGGCCACCCGGCGGCCCAGGCCGCGTGCCGGGGCGAAGGCCTCCTCCTGGGCGATGTGGGCCATGATGCATCCCCCCCCGATCTCCTCCACGTAACGGAAGGCATGGATGACACCGACTCCGCGGTAGTCCGGCGCCAGCACTTCCGAGTCCTTCCCCGACAGACACTCGAGCATCGGCCGCGCGTCGATGGGGTGGCTCTCCCCGGAATGTCCGGGGTACTTCGGCTGGGTGATGAAGAAGCCCTGGGCGTCGGCCAGGAAGGTCTCTCCGGATTCACCCAGTCCGTAGCGATCCCGGAAGAGGAGGTCGAGGGTGCCGGCGTTGAAGCGCATCCCCAACAGCGCGTCTCCCCAGGGCACGACGAGCTCATAGGCGCGCTGGGTCTTGGCCTGTCCGGGCTCGAAGCGAACCCACTGGCCCAGTGGAAGCGGCCGCAATTCCGCCTCGGTGGAGGCCGGCGCTCCCACGCGCACCAGGCCCACCTCGGGAACCACCAGGCGGGCCGTCGCCGCGCCCTCGGTGACCGTGAAGTCACTCAGCGCGCGCTCGAAGCACCCCCGCCGCTCGCGCTCCGGCATCCCCGAGCACTGCCTGTCCACGACCGTCAGGAAGCCCGTGGCACGCTCGCGCTGGCGGAAGAGCCGGTTGAGCAGGGTCTGCTCGCGCGCCTTGGCGGAGATCTTCACCGCCCGGATGGCGTCCTGGATCAGCACCTCGCTCGCGGAGCGATAGGACAACCAGCCCAGCACCGCCGTCGACACCACGACGGGCGTCACCATCAGCAGGAGGAAGAGCGAGCGGAAGGAAAGGGAACGCATGATCCTCGGCCAGGGGGAACAGCCGCACCGGGGCCTCGCGTCGGCGCCTCCTGGGCATAGCGCAGGCGGACCCGGGAATGCTGGCCTATCGGGGGGCAGTGTCCCCCTCGGAACTTCCTCGTCCGAACAGTGGAGGGGCTATGCTGCCGGGCCATGCCTACTCCTCATATCTCCGCCGCGCGGGGAGACTTCGCCGACGTGGTGATCATGCCCGGCGATCCGCTGCGCGCCCGCCACATCTCCCAGCGGTTCCTCCAGGACGCGCGCGAGGTCACCTCCGTGCGCAACATGCTCGGCTACACGGGCACCCACAAGGGCCGCCCAGTGTCCGTCATGGGACACGGCATGGGCATCCCCTCGCTCTCCATCTACGCCACGGAGCTCATCCGCGAGTATGGCGTGCGCGTCATCATCCGCGTGGGCAGCTGCGGCGCCATCCGTCCGGACGTGAAGGTGCGCGACATCATCGTGGCCACGGCCGCGGGCACCGACTCCCAGGTCAACCGCCTGCGCCTGGGCGGCCACGACTTCCCCGCCGTGGCGGACTTCGCCCTGGCGCGCCAGGCGGTGGAGGCCGCCGAGAAGCGCCAGCGCCCCGTGCGCGTGGGCTCCGTCTTCACCTCGGATCTCTTCTACTCACCGCCCGGAGAGAAGGAGAAGAACGAGGTGTACGCCCGCATGGGCATGCTCGCCGTGGAGATGGAGGTGGCGGGCCTCTACGGGGTCACGGCCGAGTTCGGCGCGCGCTCGCTCGCGTTGTTGACCGTGTCCGACCACCTCATCACCCACGAAGCCCTGAGCGCCTCGGAGCGCCAGACCACGTTCGACGAGATGATCGAACTGGCGCTGGACGTGGCGGCCGCTCAGTAGGCGCCGGTGCGCCGCACCACCGCTGGCAACGTCTTGACGAGGATCTCCAGGTCCAGCCAGAGCGACCAGCGGTGGATGTACTCGCAGTCGAGCCGCACCACCTCCTCGAAGTCGGTGATGGAGCTGCGGCCGCTGACCTGCCACAGGCCGGTGATGCCCGGACGGGCGCCCAGCCGGCCGAAGTGGTGGTCGCGGTAGGTGGCCAGGTCCGACTCGAAGAAGGGCCGGGGCCCCACCACGGACATGTCCCCGCGCAGCACGTTGAAGAGCTGGGGCAGCTCGTCCAGGCTCCACTTGCGCAGGAAGGCCCCCACGCGGGTGACGCGCGGATCATTGGGAATCTTGAACAGGCGCGCGTCCCCGCTCGTGTTGAGGTGCGCGAGCTTGGCCTTCTCCGCGTCCGCGCCCACGCGCATGGTGCGGAACTTCATCATGCGGAAGGTCCGGCCCCCGCGCCCCACCCGCTCCTGGGCGAAGAAGACGGGCCCGCGCGAGTCGAGCTTGATGGCCACCGCGATGAGCGCGAGCAGCGGGGAGATGAACAACAGTCCGAGCCCCGCGCCCAGAAGGTCCACCGCCCGCTTCACCCACAACTGCTGCGCGCGCAGGGACGGCAGCGTCAGCTCCATGAAGGACTGGGAGCGGTAGGAAATGGGCGAGGGGCGCACCCAGCCGAGCCGGTCATAGCGGGACACGGCCAGCAGCCGCACGCCGGCGGAGTCCACCGCCTCCAGCATCAGCTTGAGCTGCGCGTCGTCCACGGTGCCGCAGAGCACCACCGTGTCCACGGCGTTGTGCTGCAGCACGTTCCACAGGTCGTCCACGGTGCCCAGCACGCCCGGACGCGCGTCCGGCCCGTCGGTGTTCAGGGAGATCCACCCCATCATGTCCAGCACGCCGAAGTGCGCCAGCCGCTCGTGAACCCGGCGGCAATCGAGCGCGTCCGGATCTCCCACCAGCACCACGCGCTCGGCGGGAGAGTGGAAGAGCGGAATGCGGATGAGCCGGGCGATGAGCCGATCGAGCGCCCCACGCGCCAGCAGCATCGTGGTGCCCAGGCCCACCACCGCCGTGAGGTAGTGCACCACCACCGGAGCGAGGCCGCGCAGCCACAGGTCGCGCCAGAGCACGAGCCCCACCGCGAGCAACACGCCGCTGAGGATCTTCCGGGTCGAGCGCCACGCGTCTCCCGAGTGGTACGCCCCCGCCACGGTGAGGCCCACCACGAGCGCGGCCCCCATCTGCCATCCGCCCGCGGAGCCCAGGGGAGGCACGGCCCAGCGCGTGGCCGCGTCGAACGGCTCCAAGCGGTGGCTGGTCTGCATCGCGTTCACGGCGGCACGTGCCAGGATGAAGGCCGCCACATCCGCGGCCAGCAGCAGCACCACGCGCGCCGTGGCGCGGATCGCGTGCATGAGCAGCGTGCGGGAGGCCCGGCGCTGCAGGATGACCCGGGGGGGCACCAGCCAGAGGGACTTGACCGCGGCGAAACGGCCCGACGCGGTCAACTTGCCAAGAGGAGGAACGGGGGTGCTCACCCACGCATCTTGTCCCTGGCTTCCCTCTTAGTCCACGGGGTCTGTTTTGGACGCTCGCCGCTCCTGATGGATTGAAAACTTCCGCTCCCGCGCGGAGGCCCGCAACCGACGGCAATGGCCCCCATCCGCCCGCGTGGGTGTCCAATGTGAAGCGCGGCGGCAAGATTTCGTCGCCCGCCCGGACTGGGAGCGAAGTTGTCACGTGCCAGCCTCTGCTCCCCAACTTGTCAAGCCAGCACTCGGCTGCCCGCCTGTCCACGGTTCATAATTGTCCGTTTCAGCGGACATCTTGACAACATGGCGGAGGGGGTTCATGGTGTCACCCGCAATGACCTCCGTGACCCTGGCCTGTCGAATGTTGATGCCGAGTGGTGGGCGCCCGCCCGCCACCGGTTGACCGCATTCGTCAACCCGTGGCGCGACAGCGGAGCCCACCATCCCCACGAGGGGTCGGTGGGCTCGGTCGTTTCAGGGCTGCCGGTGTCCTCGTGGCGATTTCCCCACCCGAGGAGCACCCATGAGCACCCAACCGACGAAGCCGCAGCATTTCGAGACCCTGTCCCTGCACGCGGGCTACGAGCCCGAGCCCACCACGGGCTCGCGCGCCGTGCCCATCTACCAGACGACGAGCTACCGCTTCCGCAACGCCCAGCACGCCGCGGACCTGTTCGCGCTCAAGGAGCCGGGCAACATCTACACCCGCCTCACCAACCCCACCACGGACGTCTTCGAGAAGCGCATCGCGGCGCTCGAGGGCGGCGTGGGCGCGCTGGCGGTGGCGTCGGGCCAGGCCGCGGAAACGCTCGCGCTGCTCAACATCCTCAAGGCCGGTGACGAGTTCGTCTCGGGCACGAGCCTCTACGGCGGCACGTACAACCTCTTCAAGGTGACGCTGCCGAGGCTGGGCATCCAGGCGCGCTTCGTGGACGCGAACAACCCGGACGCGGTGCGCGCGGCCATCGGGCCCAAGACGAAGGCGCTCTACATCGAGGCCGTGGGCAACCCGCGCCTGGACATCCCGGACTTCGAGGCGTTGGGCGCCGTCGCGCGCGACGCGGGCATCCCCCTCATCGTGGACAACACGGCCCTGTCCCCAGCCCTCTTCAATCCGCTGCGCCACGGGGCGAACATCGTGGTGCACAGCGCGACGAAGTACATCGGCGGCCATGGCACCTCCCTGGGCGGCGTCATCGTGGATGGGGGCACATTCCCCTGGAACAATGGCCGCTTCCCCGAGTTCACCGATCCCAACCCCGGCTACCACGGCCTGCGCCTGCACGACGCGCTCGGCGCGGCGGCGTACATCGCCAAGGCGCGGCTGGAGGGACTGAGGGATCTCGGCCCCTCGATCAGCCCCTTCAACGCCCACGCCTTCATCCTCGGCCTGGAGACGCTGAAGCTGCGCGTGGAGCGCCACTCGCAGAACGCGCTGGCCGTGGCCCGGTGGCTGCGCCAGCACCCCAAGGTGGAGTGGGTGCGCTACCCGGGCCTGGAGGAGGACCCCGCCTTCCCGCTCGCCAAGAAGTACCTGCGCAACGGCTCCGGTGGCCTGGTGGCGTTCGGAGTGAAGGGCGGCGTGGACGCGGGACGCCGGCTCATCGACGGCGTGAAGCTCTGGAGCCTGCTCGCCAACATCGGGGACACGCGCTCGCTCATCATCCACCCGGCGAGCACCACGCATCAGCAGCTCACGCCCGAGGAGCGGTTGAGCACGGGCGTGACGGACGGACTCGTGCGGCTGTCCGTGGGCCTGGAGCACATCGACGACATCGTGGCGGACCTGGAGCAGGCGCTGTCGGCGGCCTGAGCTGACCTCTCGACCCAGGAGCGCTCCCATGTCCGCCCCCCGTGTCTTCGATATTCCCCTGCCCGACCTGCCCCTCGAGGCGGGCGCCCAGGTCCAGTCCCATGTGGCGAGGGGCTGGTGGTGGGGGCCCGAGGGAGATCTCCCCTGGCTCCAATCGCGCGCCCTCCTCCTCTCCGAGGAGAGCGTGCACGCCCAGGCTCCGCGCGTCGTGCGCCGGACCCGGGACGAATCGCGGGAGTTCGCCTCCCCCCGGGACGCCCTGCCGCCCGAGGACTCCGTTCCCACCGTGCTGCTCATCCACGCCCTCACCGGTGACATGCGCGCCGGCGGGCCGGGGGGCTGGTGGGAGCCCGTCATCGGACCGGGCCGTGCGCTCGACCCCGGAAGCGCGCGGCTGCTGTGTTTCAACAACCTGGGCTCGTGTTACGGCAGCTCCGGCCCGGCGGACGAGGGCTTTCCCCGGCGCGTGGAGGATCGGCGCTTCGGACCGCCCGCCCCCCTGCCCAAGGGGGACTTGCGGATCGACGAGGCGCCACTGCCCGCGACCCTCACCCCGTGGGACCAGGCCCGCGCCATCCTCCAGGCCCTGGATGCGCTGGGCATCGAGCGCGTCTCGCTCGTCACGGGAGGCTCCGTGGGGGGGATGATCGTCCTGTGCCTCGCGGTGCTCGCCCCCGAGCGTTTCGAGCGCATCGCTCCCATCGCGACCACGCAAGCGTCGAGCGCGTGGCTCATCGGATGGAACCACGTGGCGCGGCAGGCGGTGTTGCTCGACCCGGATTATCCCGAGGCACCCGCGCGAGGCTTGGAGCTGGCGCGGCAACTCGCCACCCTCACGTACCGCGCGGAGGCCGGGCTGGAGGCGCGTCACGGCCGGCCTCCCGATTGGTCCTCCCGCGCGCTCTACCCCCTCCAGAGCTACCTGGAGTACCAGGGCGCGAAGCTGCGCGCGCGCTTCGATGCGCGCGCCTACCTGGCCCTGCTGGGGGCCATGGATCACCACGACCTGGAGCGCGCTCCCACGCGGGGAGTCCAGGACGGATGGGGCGTCGCGCGCATCCGGGCCAGCGCCTTGTGCGTGGGCATCGCGGAGGATCAGCTCTTCTACCCCGAGCACATGAAGCGCCTGGCCGAGCGCCTGCGCGCGGACGGACGGCACGCGGAGTACGCCGAGCTCTCCAGCCCCCACGGGCACGATGGTTTCCTCATCGAGTGGACGCAGCTCGACGCGCTGTTGCGGCGCGCGCTCGCCCTGCCCCCAGGCCCCGAGGCGGCGAAGCCCCGGCTCGAAACCGGAGAGGCGGCCCCGGAGGTGAACCTGCTGCTGCTCGGGCGGGGCACCGTCGGCGGACACCTGCTGGAGCAACTGCGGGAGCAGGCGCCCAGGCTCGCCCGGGAGCGGGGGCCGACCCTGCGGGTGGCCGGCATCGCCGACACCCGGCACCTGCTGTTCGATCCAGCGGGAGTCCCCCTGGAGCGGTGGCGCGAACGGCTCGACGAGACCCACCGCGAGGACGCGGGGACAGGACCCCTGCTGGGCACGTTGGAGCGGCTGCGCCGACTCCCCAATCCCGTGCTCGTGGACTGCACCGCGGCCGACGGCATGGGCCCGCTCTACGCGGAGGCCTTCCAGCGAGGCATCCACGTCGTCACCGCGAACAAGAAGCCCCTGACGCTGCCCTGGGAGGAGCGGCAGCGGCTGCTCGGCATGGCGCGCGCCCACCGGAGGGCCTGGCACTACGAGACCACCGTGGGCGCGAGCCTGCCCGTGCTCCGCACGCTCGCGGACCTGGTGCGCACGGGAGACCGGGTGCGCCGCATCGAGGGCTGTCTGTCCGGCACGCTGGGCTTCCTGTGCGAACAGCTCACCGAGGGAGTCCCCCTGTCGCGGGCCGTGCGGCTCGCCCGGGAGCGCGGCTACACCGAGCCCCATCCACGCGAGGACTTGTTGGGCCTGGACGTGGCGCGCAAGGCGCTCATCCTCGCCCGGGAGCTGGGGCTGGAGGTGTCCCAGGAGGACGTCGAGGTGGAGTCCTTCGTGCCCCGGGAGCTGCTCGAGGAGGAGGACGTGGAGCGTTTCCTGCGCTCGCTGGAGTCCCTGGATGGGACCTTCGCCTCGCGGCTCGCGGGCGTGCGCGCCGAGCACCGGGTGCTGCGCTATCTGGCGCGCATCGAGCCGCCCCGGGAACGGGGACAGCGCGCGGTGCTGCGGGTGGGTCCCCTCGCCGTGCCCCGGGAACATCCAGCGGCGCGCCTGCGCGGCACGGAGGCGTTCGTGGCCTTCACCACCGAGCGTCACGCGGAGTGGCCCCTGCTCGTGCAGGGGACGGGCGCGGGCGGTGCCGTCACCGCCGCGGGCGTGCTCGCCGACATCCTGGAGGTCACGCGGTAGGACTCAGGTCAGGCCCTCGGTGCGCGTGGCGAAGACGGGTGCCTCCGCCTCCTGGGTGAAGGCCCGGAGCTTGCGGTAGTCCCCGTACTCGGCCTGGACGGTCAGCGCGTCACCCGCCTCGATGCGGGTCTCTCCGGAGGGATGCAGCCGCTCGGCCCGCTCCCCCCGGCGGCGCATGGACAGCGTCAGCCCACCGAAGCGGTCGCGCACCTCGGAGATGCTCATGCCTGGCAGACCCTGGCGCGCCTCGAAGACGGACACCACCATCAGGTGGGTGCCGATCCGGAACGAGTGGACGATGCGCGGATCCAACGCCGCCAGCGCCATGGCGGGCGCCGCCAGCGACGAGCTGCTCAGGGCCTCGGCCTTGAAGGTGTCACGCACCTTGGCCACCAGGTCGTCATCGAAGAGCCGGATGACCACGCGGATGTCCGGGTTCATCTTGCGCGCGTCCAGGGCGATGTTGAGGTTGGCCAGGTCATCGTCCGTGGCACAGACGATGGCGGCCGCCTTCATCACATTGGTGCGCGGCAGGCACTGGTGGCTGCGGATGTCGTCGATGAGCAACGGCACCTGCTCGTCGCGCAGCACCGCCACGAACGCCGCCTCCTCGCGCTTCTCCACCACCACCACGTCCTTGCCCAACGCCCGGAGCTGGGACACCACGCGGTAGCCCACGCGTCCCGCCCCACACACCACCACGTGTCCGGTCAACGTCTCGGCGATCACCTCGAACCACTCCTTGTCCTGCCGGTGCCTCGCGAAGAAGAGGTAGGCGAAGCGCACCACGCCATCCACCAGCACCGCGATGCCCACGGGGGGAATGACCATGTCGACGAACATCAACAGGCTGTCATCCACGTCCAGGTACGGCTGCCCGTAGAGCAGGAAGTAGACGTGGCGCAGCGCCTTGCCCAGGGACACCCGGTTGCCCTCCGGCGTCACGTGCCGCCACTGGTAGAGCAGCGGCATGAGCCCGAAGAGCAGCACCGCCATGAGCATGGTGGGGCGGAAGCGCTTGAGCAGCGCCCGGAGGTAGCGCAGGTTCATCACCAGGCGGCGACGCGCGTTCAGCATCGGCCCCTGCCTACCATGCCCTCCGAGGCCTCGGCCACCGGATGCCGAGGCGGCCACCCACGCGGCCGGCTCAGACGCCCGTGGGGGTGATGCCGACGTTCGGGTCCTGCTTGCGGTTGCGCTCGATGATCCACACCGCCAGCACGCCCATCTCGTAGCAGAGCAGCATGGGCCCGGCCATGAGCGACAGGTTCACCACGTCCCCCGTGGGCGTGAGGACGGCCGCGGCGATGAGGCACACCACGAACGCGTGCCGCTGGTACTTCATCAGGAAGCTGGCCTTCACGATGCCCACGAGCCCCAGCAGCGCCATCACCAGCGGCAGCTCGAAGATGATGCCGAAGGACAGGATGAGCAGCAGCACCAGCGACAGCTGCTCGTCCATGGTGAGCATGGGCCGCGTCCAGGCCTGCGCCACGTAGCGCGCCTTGCCCAGCGCCAGCTCCTTCTCCAGCCGCCACAGGCCCGCCAGCTCCTCGGCGCGCGTGGGCGCCGCTCCGGCCAGCAGACTCGCCGCCTCGTCCATGGCCCGCGCCGAGACGCCGAAGTCCTCCTTCGCGAACGCCTCCACCGCCTCCGCGCGCTTCTCCACCGACTGCCGCAGCGCCAGACGCGCGGGCGGCGAGGAGAAGCCCACCGCCGCCGCGTCGATCAACAGGCCCAGCCCCGACAGCCGCGCCTCCAGCTCCACCTTCTCCGAGGGCGCCCGCGAGGCCTCCGGCACTTGTCCCTCACCGGACTCCTTCAAGCCCGTGCTCGCCTCCAGGGCCAGCTTTCCCGCGCGCTCGGCCTCGCCAATGCGCAGGAAGCGCAGCGCGTCATCCGCCCGCAGCCGCCCCACCTCCAGCCGCTGCGCCGTGGCCGTGCTCTCCTCCTCGTTGAGGAGGAACTGGAACATGGAGGGCAACACCGCGAAGTAGCAGAACAGCGCGCCGAGCAGGAACGCCAGCGAGCCCAGGAACACGAAGGGCGAGGCGTAGCGGCGCTCCTCCGGATAGAGCCCGGGCGACACGAAGCCCCAGAGCTGCCAGAGGATGACGGGCGTCGTGAGGAAGATGCCGCAGTAGACGCCCACCTTCATCAGGACGTTGATCTCCTCGATGCCCGACGTGTAGACGAGCGCGCGCCCGTCCGGCGGAAGCGCATCGAGCACCGGCCGCATGAGCACGCCGAAGATGGGCCGGGCGAACACCAGCGCCACGACCCCGAGCACCAACACCGCGCCCATGCACTTGAGAAGGCGGGAACGGAGCTCCGACAGGTGCTCCATCAGACTCATGCGAAAGTCGTTGTCCACGGGTGCGAATCTCGAGGGCTAGCCGCTCTTGGAGGGATCATTCGCCACCGGGAGCTCCCCCGAGGCGACGACGGCGGGCGTTTCGGAAGCGGGGGCTTCCACGGGCACGGCGGGCACGGCGGGCGCGGCGGACAGGGAGGGCACCGGCTGGGGCGGGGGGAGCGAGGACAACGCCGTGGACGGAAAACCCATGGGGACCGGGGGACGCGGCTCGTCCTGGAACTCCTGGTCCATCTTGTAGAACTCGCGCTCCACCGTCATGCGCACATCGTCCGTCTGCCGGCGGAACTCCCGCACGAACTTGCCGATGGCGCGCGCGAACTCGGGCAGCCGCTGCGGACCGAGCACGATCAACGCCGCCACCATGATGAAGATGAGTTCGCCTGCGCCGATGTTGAACATGAAGGAGAACTCCCGAAGAGGCGGCCAGGGTTATCGCGCCCCGAGCGGCGAGGTGCAACCCGATTGGTCCGGGGCATGTCCGCCTGCCTACCCTTCCGGGCGGGGCGGATTGCCCCAGGCTCACACCTTGAAGCGGCGGCTCTCCGCGCGCAGGACCTCGGACTGACGCTGCAAGCTGTCGATGGCCTCTTCCAGGGCCTTCACCGAGCGGGTCTGGTGATCGGACACCCCCTGGATGGCCTCCACCGCCTTGAGCACCTGCTCGCTGCCCTTGGTCTGCTCCTTCTGGGCGCGATTGAGGTGGGTGACCATCTCGTTGATGTTCTCGATGGAGCGGGTGATCTGCTTGCTGCCGTGCGCCTGCTCCTGGCTGCTTCTCTGCACGTGGGCGGTGATGGCCTTCATCCGCTCGGCGCTGTTCATGATCTGCTCGCCGCCCTTGGCCTGCTCGTTGGAGGCCTTGGAGATCATGAGCACCGTCTCGGAGATGCGCTGGATGGCCTGGGTCACCTGCCGGCTGCCGCGCGCCTGCTCCACCGTGGCGCGGGCGATGGCCTTCACCATCTGCGTGGACTTCTGCGCGCTGTCGTTGATCTTGCGCAGGGTGCCCTCGGCCTCGCGGCCCAGTTGCACGCCCTCCTCCACGTTGCGCACGCCCTGGTTCATCACCTGCACGGCGTTGCGGCTCTCCTCCTGCACGCCGCTGATGAGGTCGGCGATCTCCTTGGTGGACTTGCCGGTGCGGTCGGCCAGGTCCTTGATTTCATCCGCCACCACGGCGAAGCCCTTGCCGTGCTCGCCCGACTGCGCGGCGATGATGGCCGCGTTGAGCGCGAGCAGGTTGGTCTGCTCGGCCACGTCGTCGATGACGTTGAGGATGTTGCCGATCTCCGAGATGCGCTTGCCCAGGCTGTCGATGACGCCCGCGGCCGCGCGGCTGTTCTCCTTGATGCGGTCCATGCCCTGCATCGTCTTGCGCAGGGCCTCCACGCCCGTCTTGGCGTCCTCGGACACCTGCTCGGACAGGCGCGCCGTCTCGTTGGCGTTGGCCTCCACCTGCCCGATGGCGCTGTCCATCTGGCCAATGGACGTGCTGGTCTCCTCGGTGGAGTCGCGCAGCTCGTCGATGTTCTTGGCCACTTCCTTGATCGAGAACGTCATCTCCTCGATGGCGCTCGTGGTCTCCTCCACGCTGCCCGCCATGGCCTGGACGTTCTCGGCCACCTCGTCATTGGTGGCCGCCATCTCCATGATGGAGGAGCTGCTCTCCTCGGCGCTCTGGTAGAGCACCTCCACGTTCTCCGCGATGCCGCGCAAGGAGGCGAGCATCTCCTCCATGGACGAGGACGTCTCCGTCACCCGGCCCTGGATGGTGGCCGCGCCCGAGGACACCGTCGTGCCCGCGCGCGACAATTGCTCGATGACATTGGAGACCACCTCGGACACGCCCCGCACCTGGCCGAGCGTCTTGCGCAGGGACTGGCCGATGCCATCGAGCGCCTCGGCGAGCGCGCCCAGCTCCCCTCCGGTGTCCAGCGCCACGCGGCTGGTGAGGTCTCCCTCGGCCATCTTGCGCGCCACCGCCATCATGCGCTCCAACGGCTGGAGGATGCGCCGGTGCGTGACGTAGGAGACGAGCGCCACCACCAGCACCAGTCCGATGCCGAACACGGCCAGCAGCAGCACCCGCAGCTCGCCGAGCATGGAGCGCAGCGTCTCGAAGCTCACCACCACGACGAGGTGACACTGCGGCACGTTGCTGTTGCAGACGCCCATGGGCAGCAAACCCGAGAAGAGCCAATCCCCGTTGGGCAGTTCGAAGGAGCTCTCCCCCGCCGCCTGGATGACCCGGCTCTTCCACTCGGAGGATTTCGCGGACCAGGTGTTGTTCTCGCTCTCCAGCAGGATGCCGTCCTTGGAGACGATGGCGGCATACGCGAAGTCCTTGTCGGCATCGATCAGTCCCGCCATGAGGCGCATGGCCCGCATGTCGTTGTTCTGGACCTTGCCCTGCTCCTGCTCCTGGTCCCACCAGGAGAGGATGTTCGTGACTTCCTGGATCTTGGCGTGGCCATGCTCCTTGAGACGGTTCTCGAGATACGAGGAGAGCCGCCAGGACATGGCCACGTACAGCACGGCCATGATGGCCACCAGGGCCGCGGTGAAGGAGAGGAAGAGCGTGAGGCGGAGGCCGGACTTTTTTACGCGTCGGAGCAAAGCCGGAGGACTGTAGGAAGGTTGGCCCTCGAAGGGCAAGAAACCGGCGGTCCCTCCCCACCTTGTCCGCATGGCGGGCAGGCACCTGGACTTTGACCGCGCCATACTACAGAAGTGGGAGCCCGCGCGATGACCCAGACGCTGCTGCTGACCGACCCCCTCTTCCTCCAGCACGACCCCGGCCCTCAGCATCCCGAGTGCCCCGCGCGCTTGAAGCGCATCCTGGAGCTCCTGGAGCGACACCCCATCCCCGGCACCGAGCGGCGCGTCCCCCGTCCAGCCACCGAGGAGGAGCTCGCCGCCGTGCATACCCCCCGGCTGCGCGCCTACCTGAAAAGTCTCCAAGGACGCAGCGTGGAGATCGACGAGGACACGGTGACGTCGCCGGCCAGCTACGACGCGGCGCTGCTGGCGGCGGGGGGCTCCATCCAGGCGGTGGAGGAAGTGCTGGCGGGCCGGGCGCGCAACGCCTTCGCGATGGGACGGCCTCCGGGGCACCACGCCGAGCCGGATCAAGCCATGGGCTTCTGCCTGTTCAACAACGCGGCCATCGCCGCGGAGGCCGCGCGCCGCCAGGGGGCCCAGCGCGTGCTCATCTTCGACTGGGACGTGCACCACGGCAACGGCACCCAGAGCGCCTTCTGGAAGCGCCCGGACGTGCTCTACATGTCGGCGCACCAGTTCCCCTACTACCCGCACTCGGGCGCGCCCGACGAGATAGGCGAGGGCGAGGGCACGGGCTACACCGTCAACTGTGGCATTCCCGGTGGCGGCACGGACGCGGACTACGCCGCGCTCTGCGAGCAGCTGTTCCTGCCGGTGGCCCGAGACTACCGGCCGGACCTGGTGATCATCTCCGCGGGGTTCGATGCCCACCGGGAGGATCCCATTGGCGGCATGGTGCTCACCGAACGCGGTTTCGCCGCCATGTGCACGGCCTTCAAGGATCTGGCCCAGGACGTGTGCGGCGGCCGCCTGGTGATGCTGCTCGAGGGAGGCTATTCGCTCGAGGGGCTGTCGCGCTCGGCGTACGCCTGCATCGAGGTCCTGGCGGAGCGCACGCGGGAGCGCTTTCCCACGACGGGCGCGTCGCGGGACACGGCGGCGGCGCTGCGCATCAGCCGCACGGCACTCGCGCCCCACTGGCCCGTGCTGGGCCGGTGAAACCTTCATCCAGGAGTGGAGTGAGACGTGGATCGTGAAGCCGTGGAGAAGTTGCAGCGCGCGGGATTGAAGCTGGACCAGCCCGAGCTGCTGCGGGTGCCCATCCAGCGCGACGAGCAGCAACAGGTCGTCCCCGTGGGCGAGCAGGTGCCGGTCATGGGCAACGAGGGCCTGGTGCTGGTGCCACTCCGGCCCATCTCCCAACTGTGGACGGGCACCCGGGCGCCCCCGGACCTGAGCCGGACGCCCCCTCCGGAGTACCTGCCCTTCCTGCTGCTCCTGGAGTCGACGGCCGCCAACTACTGCGCGGCCCTCGGCAAGGCCGAGACGGATGACACGTTCGAGCGGCTCTACCGGCAGGTGCGCCGCAGGCCGGACGGCAGGGACGCGCACCCACTCGTCTCCTACCTCCAGGGGGCCGCGCGCCTGTACATGTCCCTGCGCGACGTGAGCCAGGCCGAGTTCGAGGCGGTGCTCAACCGGTTGAGCCAGTCATCCAAGTGGCATTCCACGCACGTGGGCAGTACCAACTACCACCGGGATGTACTCCGGGGACTTTTCGGAGCCTGACTCGAGGAGGAAGCCGCGATGATCGATCTGTACACGTGGGCCACGCCCAATGGTTACAAGGTGTCCGTCACGCTGGAGGAGCTGGGACTGCCCTATACGGTGCACCCCATCGACATCAGCACGGGCATCCAGAAGCAGCCGGAGTTCCTGAAGATCAACCCCAACGGGCGCATCCCCGCCATCGTGGACCGGGAGGAAGGCGACTTCCCCATCTTCGAGTCGGGCGCCATCATGCTCTACCTCGCGGAGAAGGCGGGGAAGCTGCTTCCCTCGGACAAGAAGGGCCGCTCGCGGGTGGTGCAGTGGCTGATGTTCCAGATGGGCGGCGTGGGACCCATGCAGGGCCAGGCCAACGTCTTCTTCCGCTACTTCCCGGAGAAGATCCAGCCGGCCATCGACCGCTACCAGAACGAGACGCGGCGGCTGTACACCGTGCTCGACACGCAGTTGGGGCGCGGCGAGTACCTGGCGGGGGACTACAGCATCGCGGACATCGCCAACTGGGCCTGGGTGCGCTCGCACGCGTGGGCGGGCGTGTCGCTGGAGGGGCTGCCCAACCTCCAGCACTGGCTCGGGTTGATCGAGCAGCGGCCCGCGGCGCAGAAGGGCCTCACCGTGCCGCACGCCTCCAAGCTGGACCCGACCGCGGCGAACACCCAGTTCGTCCAGTCGGCCCAGGCCATGCTGCAGCGCTAAAAGCCGATTCCGGTAGGGCTCATTGTTTACTGGCTGTTCCTGCATCTGCGGCTCAGGCTTCGTCTCGAAGCGCATCGTGACCACCTGGGCCGCGTGCACCCGCCATCGTCGCTGCCCCACCACTCGAATCGATGAACGATGCGCGCCCTGGCATTCGCGCCATCCTGGGTCAGCAGTGAATTTGACCACCACACCGACATCCGCTGCTCCCGTCCACAAATCAACTGAGGGCTACTGCTCGGCCCCGATGAGCCGCCGCGCATTGGGATTCGCACAGCCCGCGCGCACGTAGCGCCGCACCATCTTGAATACCACGCCCATCTCACGAGCAATCCTCAGAAGCCCCAGCCAGCCTCCGTCAGCGCGCGGATACGCCGCACCACTTCATAATCCACCATCAGAACGTCCGCCGCGCGGGGTGCCACAACCAAGCCTGTTTTCGGTTACGTGGTTCTCTCTTTGTTTATGTAATCAACGAACCTCTGCGGATGAGTTCATGACGGAAGCTCGCCAACCACCGCTGATGAATCATACGAAGCGCGGGAGAGCCACCGAACAAGGGCAGACTGAACAGCCCTAAACCGCATACCGCCTAGCACGACCACTACCTATCAAGAGCAATCGAGCCACCGAGTGTTCTAAACTGATCGCCATTGGAGCAGGGTCAAGGTGCTCCAACTGACACCAGGGCCAAAGCCAAAGTTCACAAGTTTTCTCTTGCACGCGCAGCCTGCCCAATCCCGCCCAAGGCGTCTTGAGCGCAGACAGAACAACCGTCAAATTGACTTTCGCACCACCCGCCAACCAAGGAGATAAGCCATGCTGAATAATCTGAAGTCCCTTTTCTCCCCAAACGAGAAACCGAAGACAACTCAAGCTTTTCCTTTGGAGACAATCCCATCCATTGGCGAACAAATGCTGGATACGGTAGTTGGTGGGTTTGGCAACCGGCTTGAAGAGATGCCTAGTGACGGCGGTGGTTGTTGCCACTGTTGCTGCCACTGCCACCACTGAACGCCGCAACTCCCTGCCCAGGCACATCGCAGAACCACGTGTCTTGCAATTCGCGTGGGCTTTCACACTCCAACCTCACGCAAGGCTCTGGACAAAGGGCAGGGGAGTCTTCCCTGGCGTTCACGGTGAACACCTGCAAGAAGCTGTCATTCTTGATAGGAACCACTGGTATCCAGATCACAACATACCTGGGTGGGCAGAAGCCTCTTGCTACAGTGGGGATGCCAAGCAGCGCATGACCCAATCCGCCGCTTCTGCTAACACCTCTTATGGAGCCTGCTACAGAATGACGTGTCGCTAGCCAATTTGGCGATAAGAGCGCCTAACAAAAATCCGCTTTGAGGGGCTTCTCCCTCGGGAAAAAGGGCCCAGCCCTTATTTTTGTTAGGCGCTCTCAGCGCTTATAAATCCCTCCCCCGCCCGCCGCGTTCCGTGGCAGGAAGCCGCACGCGGACGAGGGAGGAAGCACATGGCGGAGACGAACTATCGGACGGCGTTGGTCACGGGAGCCTCGAGCGGCATCGGCCGGGGGCTCGCGCTCTGGTACGCCCGGAAAGGCGTCAAGGTGTACGCGGCGGCCCGGCGCCGGGAGAACCTGGAAGCGCTCGCCCAGGAGGCCCGCGCGTCCGGCTCCCACATCGAGCCCGTGGAGCTGGACATCGCCGACGCGGACGCCACCATCGCCCGGATCCGCGAACTGGATGACGCCTGTGGCGGCCTGGAGCTCATCATCGCCAACGCGGGCTACGGGCGGGAGTCCTCCGCCAAGCGCATCGATTGGGCGACGGTGAAGCAGACGATCGACGTCAACGTGTCCGGGACGGCCGCCACGCTGAGCGCGGTGCTGCCGCGCATGGTGGAGCGCAAGAAGGGCCACGTGGTGGGCGTGGCGAGCCTCGCCGCCATCCGGGGCATGCCGCGCAGCGGCGCCTACTCCGCCTCCAAGGCCTTCCTCTCCATCTTCATGGAGAGCCTGCGCGTGGACCTGCGAGGCACGGGAGTGGGGGTGACCTGCCTCTACCCGGGCTTCGTGAAGAGCGAGATGACGGCGCAGAACAAGTACACCATGCCCTTCCTCCTGGAGACGGAGGACGCGGTGGAGCTCATGGCCCGGGCCATCCAGCGCGGGGAGGCCGAGTACGCCTTCCCCTGGCAGATGGCGGGCGTTGGGAGCGTGCTCAAGTACCTGCCCAACGCCGTCTATGACCGGCTCGTGCGCCGCAAGGCGCGCTAAGGCACGCCCATCATGAATTCCTGGGCGCCCACGGCCCCCTTCTCCGGGGCCACGTCCTCGGGCTGGGTGCCCTTCTTGAACCAGATGTTCGCCACCTCCTTGGTGCCCGAGGAGGCGATCTTCCCCGTCTTCTTGTCGATGCGCAGCAGGCGCAGGTTCTCGCGCAGCCACTCGGGGGGCCAGAACTCGGACTGGGGACGCGCCGCGAGCGCCGGCTTCATGTAGTTGAGCCAGATGGGCAGGGAGGCGCGGCCACCCGTCTCGTAGCGGCCCAGCGGGTGCTCGTTCTTGTCGTAGCCCACCCACGTCACCGTCACCAGGTCGCGCGTGAAGCCGGCGAACCACGTGTCGAACGAGTCGTTCGTGGTGCCCGTCTTGCCCGCCGCGGGCTTGCCCAGCCGCTGCGCCGGTCCACCCGTGCCCTCCTGCACCACGCCCCGCAGCATGGAGGTGAGGATGAAGCCCGTCTCGGGGCTCATCACCTGCTCGCCTGGCTCGAACAGCCGCGCGTAGCCCGCCGCCACCCGGTCCTGCAAGGGCGCCCACGCGTCGTCGTACGCCGTGTGGTCCTCGAGCGTGCGCCCGAAGCGATCCTCCACCTTGCGCACGAAGTAGGTGGGCTTCTTGCGGCCGTAGCGGTTGAAGGTCGCGTACACGCCCGCCAGGTCGTACGGGTACACGCACGAGGAGCCGAGCGCCGCGGAGAAGTCCATGTTCATGGGCGTGGTGAGGCCCAGGCGCGTGGACCACTCGGCCATCTTGTGCACGCCCACCGCGCCGAACGTCTTCACCGCGGGGATGTTCATCGAGTTGACCAGCGCGGTGCGCAACAGCACGTCCCCGAGGAACTCGTCGCTGTAGTTGTCCGGCTTCCAGCTCACGCCGCTCTCGGGGTCATGCTCCACGATGGGCGAGTCCACGATGATCGTGGCCCCCGTCCACCCGAGTTGCTCGAGCGCCGCCGAGTACACGAGCGGCTTGAAGGAGCTGCCCGGCTGACGGCACGCCTGGAAGGCGCGGTTGAACTCGTTGGCGTCGAAGTCGTAGCCGCCCACCATGGCCGTGAGGTACTGGCGGTGCGGATCGATGGACACGAGCGCGCTCTGCAGCTCCGGCTCCTGCTCCAGGCGGAAGAGCGGCACGCCCTCGGGCAGCTCCTTGTCCATCTTGCGATCGAACTGGACGTTGTCGTCCGTGAGCTCCTTCTTCACCACGTGGCGCAGCACGAGCACGTCGCCCACGGCGAGCGTCTTCTTGACGGAGGTGAGCATCAGCCCCGGGTAGTAGCCCTCGGGATTGACCTTGCGCGCCCAGCGCATGCCCAGCAGCGGCAGGAGGCCCTTGTGCGGCCCCACCTGCACGTCCGCGCCCGAGCCGTCCGCCGCCAGGGCCGTGACCAGGCCCACGTAGAGCTTGTTCTCCTGCAGCTTCTCCCCGCCCAGGGCCTTGGTGGCCTTCTCCAGGAAGGCACGGCGCTCGGCCTCGGTGGCCAGCTGCTGCACCGGACCGCGGAAGCCCTGGCGCTTGTCGATGGACAGGAGCCCCTCGAGCACCGACTCCTGGGCGGCGCGCTGGCGCTCGCTGTCCATGGTGGCGAAGATCTTCAGGCCATCGTTGAGCAGGGCCTTGTTGGTGTAGCGGTCCACCATGTTGCGGCGCACCTGCTCGGTGAAGTACGGCGCGAACTCGTGGAAGACGTCCTCCACGGGGTAGACCCGCACCGGCTCGGCGTCGGCCTGGGCGCGCTCGGCCTCGGTGATCATCCCCTCGGTGAGCATGCGCCGCAGCACGTAGGAGCGGCGCTTGCGGGCCGCCTCCGGACGCAGGAAGGGCGAGTAGCGGCTGGGCGCCTGGGGCAGACCGGCGATGAGCGTCATCTCCCCGAGCGTCAGGTCGCGCACGTCCTTGCGGTAGTAGTTCTCCGCCGCGCTCTGCACGCCGTAGCTGTGGTGCCCGAGGAAGACGTTGTTCAGGTAGAGGTAGAGGATCTCCTCCTTGGTGAGCGCCTCCTCCAGGCGCCGGGCGAGGATGGCCTCGCGGATCTTGCGCGTGAGGTTCTTGGCCGTGGCGGACGCGTAGCCCTCGGCGGAGATGAGCACCGCCTTGGCCGTCTGCTGCGTCAGGGTGGAGCCACCCTGCATGCTGCCCCCCAGGCCCAGCTTCTTGGCGATCGTCTTCGAGGCGGCGCGCGCCGTGCCGAGCACGTCCACGCCCATGTGGTCGAAGAAGCTCGAGTCCTCGCTGGCGATGAAGGCCTGCACGAGGCGCTTGGGGATGTGCTCGTAGGGCACCACCTTGCGCCGGTGGTGGTAGAACTCGCCGGCGAGCACCGCGTCATCCGTGTAGACCTCGGTGACGATGGGCGGCCAGTACTGGTCCACCCGGGGGATGTCCGGCAGCCCCTCGGAGAAATGGTAGTACAGGCCGAGCCCCGCCACCGCCGCCGCCGTGGCGCCCGTGAGCGTGGCCCACGCGGCGAACTTGAGCAGGCGCACGAGAATGCCGCGCTTGGGGGGGACGCCGTCGAGCACCAGCTTCGACTGGGAGTTCTTGGGGGGTTTCGTACTCATGAGGGTTCCAGCGCGGCGCGCTTCAACACGTCCTTCAACTCCGGAGGCAGGTCCGCCTCCACCTCCACCTTGCCCTTGTGGGCCGGGTGGGGGAACTCGATGCTCGCGGCGTGCAGGAACAAGCGCTTGAGACCCCAGCGCGCCCGCACGTCCCGATTGAAAGCGAAGTCACCGTACTTCTTGTCTCCCGCCACGGGATGTCCAATGGCCACCAGGTGCCTTCTTATCTGATGGGTCCGCCCGGTTTCGATGACGCAGGAGAGGAGGGCTGCCTCGCTTGACTGCCGGATGACCTTCCAGCGGGTGACGGCGTCCTGCATGTTCACCCCCCGACGGGCCTTGGACTCGGCCGTCTGCTGGTGCTCGGCGAGCGGTAGATTGATGACCCCGGAGTCGCGCGGCATCTTTCCCTTCACCAGGGTGAGGTAGCGCTTCTTGGGGTGGTGGTTCGTGAACAGGTCCGTGAAGTGGACCATCGCCGGGCGGCGCTTGGCCACCAGGATGACGCCGCTGGTCTCCCGGTCCAGCCGGTGGGCGGGACTGGCGGTGAAGTCGTTGCGGACCGCCTTGGGCCCCAGGTGGGCGCGCACATAGTCCACCAGGGTCCCCCCGGTGATGCCGCTGCCGGTGTGCACGGCCATGCCGCTGGGCTTGTCCACCGCCATCATCCAGTCGTCCTCCAGGAGGATGACCAGGTCGGAGGGGTCTACTTCGGGGGGTGGGGCGGGTTTGCGCTCCTCGGCGGCGGCGGGGGCGAGCAGCTGCTCCTGCGTCCCCCGGATGGAAATGGTGTCCCCGGCCGCCAGCGGCTGCTCGGGCTGGGCACGTTTGCCGTTCACCCTCACCTTCTTCACGCGGATCATCTTGAAGAGGTGGGAAGTGGGCACGTTCGCGAGCTTCTTGCGGAGGAACTTGTCCAACCGCATGCCCGCGCTGTCTTCCTCGATTCGGAACTCGATCATTTGACTGGCGCCCGGACCACACCACACCGATAAATTCGGGTCCATGCCGAAAGCCCCCACGATTGAACAGCTCCTGCAGAACGGAAGCGCGGACTGGAACCGCCTGCGCAAGGCGGGCAAGGTCCCCACCGAGCACACGGGCGCCACCTTCTCGCAGCTCTTCTCCGCCAACGCCGACCTGTCGGGCCTGGGACTGGTGGGCAGCGAGTGGGAGCGCTGCGACCTGTCCAAGATGAACTTCCGCGACACGGACCTCTCCAACGCCTACTTCCACGGCGGACGCCTCCAGGACTGTGACTTCCGAGGCGCCAACCTTGAGGGCGCCACCTTCGAGAAGCTCAAGCTCCTGCGCTGTGACTTCACGGGCGCCCAGGGGATCGACGAAGCGGACTTCGATGACGTGGACATGGACCGCGTCGTCGGCCTGGACGGACAGGAGGCCCCGCCGCCGCCTCCCCCGCCCGTCCAGGGCATCACCGCCTTCACCCGCGAGCAGCGGGACAAGGCGCTGGGCACCGCCGGAGCGCTCTTCCAGTCCAACCCCGAGCAGCCCGCCGAGGGCGAACTTCCCCCCTTCCGCCCCCAGGATCCTCCAGGCTCCCTCTTCTTCCGCGCCCTCAAGCGCCTGGGCGCCCCGCCCCTGTGGGTGCTGGACGTGCCCGGTCTGCGCCCGCTCATCCCCACGCGCCTGCCCCCGGGCAGCGCGCTGGAGACGCTCTACCGGGAGGCCGTCAAGACGCGCATGGAGAACAAGAAGCCCCTGGCGGACACCGGCGCCGTGGAGCGCGCCCAGCGCTCGCTGCGCATGGGCTCCAAGGACGCCAACATCGCCGCCATGTACCTGCGCGAGGTGGGCGTGGTGCCCTCCTTCCGATTCTCCGCGGCCAAGGCGCTCAAGGAGTCGCTGCGCGAGGAGCTGGCGGTGGATGACCTCACCGGCACGGTGGACCCGCGCACCACGGGCGCCATCCTGGAGCTGCGCCTGCCCCAGGAGGTGGTGGAGCACACCCACGAGGTGCGCCGCCGCCTCGCCGCCGCCCAGCTCTACACCGCGCTGCTCGAGGCCGGCTTCACCCCGGAGAACAACTGGGACGAGGCCCTGGAGTCGGCCGAGGCCGCCGTGGAGCTGGCGCAGTCGGCCACCGGTGACGACCGCGAGGCCCTGCTCGAGGGCTTCCAGGTGTTCTCCGCCCTGCCCGAGGAGGCCCGGCTGCGGCGCCTCGCGTACCTGGCCGAGGCCCTGGGCCACCTGGAGCTCCTGGGACGTCTGCCCGAGGGCATGGAGCCCGCCTGGCTCACCGGCCCCGAGACCCGCGAGTGTCACGACCGGGAGATGACCTTCGTGCAGTCCCTGCGCGCCAACGACATCCCCGGGAAGGTGGCGGCGCTCGCCAAGACGGAGCTGGGCGTGCCCGAGGGCGAGGTGCCCGAGGAGAGCGACGAGGATCTGTTCGTCCACCTGCGCTGCGACGTGTGCGGCAAGGAGAAGCTCATCGTCCAGTCGCCCGGCGAGGGGTGACGCGGGACGGGGCGTATTAAAGGAGCGCGAGCTGCTTGGGCTGACCGAGCGCTCGCGCGTCCAGGCCCTCGGCGCGCATCACCTGGGCCAGCTCCTCGGCGAAGCCGTGGTGGGTGATGACGTCGCGGGCGCCCGTGGCCTTCGCGTAGCGCACGAGCGACGCGCAATCGGCGTGGTCGGACACCGGAAAGGCCACGTCCGCGCCGTAACGCCGCGCGGCGCCCGGCCCGTCCAGGGCCCAGCCGGTGAGGACCGCGGTGGCCCGGGGCCAGAAGGACGAGAGCGCCCCCCCCCGCGCCGCATGGGGCGGAAAGAAGAGCACCTCGCCCGGATCCACGCGGCCATCGAAGCAGCGCATCCGCTCGATGGGGACGCCCAGCTCTCCATAGAGCAGGGCCACCTCGTGGATGGAGGCATGGGCCACGAGCGAGAAGCCCCGGCTCGACAGGTACTTCATCGCCTCCTGGCTCTTGCCCAGCGAGTAGCCCAGGAGCACCGGCACCGCGCCGCGCTCCAGGTGGCGTCGCACCCACGTCTCCACCTGTCCGAACACCTCCTCGCGAGGAGGGAAGGCATAGCGCGGGTGCCCGAAGGTGGACTCGATGACGAGCAGGTCGCACTCGGCCACCTGGGCGGGCTCGGCGGTGAGCGAGGGCACGAGGTTCAGGTCCCCCGTGTAGACGATGCGCTTGCCGTCCTCGCGGATGACGCGCAGCTGCGCGCTGCCGAGGATGTGGCCCGCGGGCAGCAACTCGAGCGAGAGCGGCCCCAGGTCGAAGGGGCGGCCATAGGGCGCCGGCAGGGGCGCGTGCACCTTGCCCAGGCGGTGCGTCATGAAGCGCAGGGTGGCGGCCGTGGCGATGGTGCGCTCGTGCCGGCCGATATGGTCCGCGTGCGCGTGGCTGACGAAGGACAGGGGTGTCTTGCGCGTCGCGTCGAGGAACAGAGGTGTCCCCACCAGTTGCAGTCCATTCCTTCGCAGTTCGACGCTCATGGGAGATGCCGGGTATAGCGCGACCGCGCCGGTCCGCACGTCTTCCGCGCCACCCCGCCCGCCCGGATGCCCAGGGGACGTCCGGGCGGCGCGGAGGAGCCGCGCCTCACTCGGGCTGCGGCACGCGCGAGGGCCGGAGACGGGCCCAGAGCTGCCCGCTCACCTCCGCCACCACCACGCCCAGCACGATGAGGCCTCCGCCCACCCACTCGCGCTCGCCCAGCGTCTCGTAGCCGAGCGCCACCGAGTACAACCCCGCGAGCACGGGCTCCAGGCAGCAGATGAGCGCCACGCGCACGGCGGTGGTGCGCGCCTGGGCCCAGGCCTGCATGCTCAGGGCGAGCGCGCTGGCCACCAGGCCGCAGAACAGCACCGCGCCCACGAAGGACGGCGTCCACTCCACCCGGGCCCCGGTGAAGGGCAGGCAGAGCGCGGACAGCAGGGACACCATCCACAGCTGCACCGCCACGAGCGCCACCACGTCCTTCTTGGGCGCCAGCCGCTCGGTGAACAGGATGTGGAAGGCGTACGCCAACGCGCCCCCGAGCGTCAGTCCGTCCCCGGACGTCAGGCCCATGCCCAGGTCCGCCCCCGAGAGCGTGTACAAGCCCATCAACGCCATCCCCGCCCCCAACCACAGGGTGAAGGGAGGCCGGCGGCGGAAGAGCGCCCAGCCGAGCAGGGGCACCAGCACCACGTACAGGCCGGTGATGAAGGCCGAGCGCGAGGGCGGCGTGGACACCAGGCCCCACGTCTGGAACGCGAAGCCCAGGAAGAGGAACACCCCCAACAGCCCTCCGCGCAGCAGCGTCCGGCGGGAGAGCATGCGCCGCCGGGCCATGGCCGTGAGCGTCATCGCGCCGAGGCAGAAGCGCAGCGCGAGGAAGGAGAACGGATCCCCATGCCCGAGCGCGTCCTTCACCATCACGAAGGTGCCTCCCCAGAGCGCCGTCACCAGCAGCATCATCCCGTCCGCCTGGAGGCGTTCGGAGGCTGGGGAAACCGGGGACTCGAGGGGGACAGTGGCACTCATGGTCACCCCCAAGATGGCATAGACGCCCAGCGGCATCACCCCCGCGAGCCATTTGGACCTACCCTCCTGGCCGATGCAATGACCCGCCCCTTGTCGGCGTCATGGGAATCGCTCATGAGGAGGCGCAACGAAGCGCGCGGGCACCGGGCCCGGGAGGAAGCATGAACACGACGTCCGAGAGCCCCATGGCCCCCCAGAAGAGCTGGTGGGGCCGCAACTGGCCCTGGGTGATTCCCGTGGGGTGTCTGGGCCTGCTGCTGTCCTGCGGATGCCTGGGTGCCCTCTTCGCGGGCCTCGCCCTCAAGAGCTTCAGCGACACCCCCGTCTTCACGGAGTCGGTGGCCCGCGCGAAGCAATCCCCCGAGGTGCGCGAGGCGCTCGGAGAGCCCATCGAGACGAGCTGGCTCGGGCAGCAGATGAACATCAAGACCCACAACGACGAGGGACTGGCCCAGCTCACCATCCCCCTCAAGGGTCCCCGGGGCGAGGGCCTGCTGCGCGTCAAGGCCACCAAGACCGACGGCACCTGGCGCTTCCAGACCCTCCGGGTGGACGTGCCCGACCATGCCCCCATCGATCTGCTCGACACGCCCTCCGACGAGCCGCCGGAATTGTCCGAGCCCCCCTCCTCCCGCCCGGACCTGCCCCAGGTGGAGCCCCTGCCCGAGGAGGACGAGGAGCCCCCCGCCCCGTCCGAGCAGGAGATCGACCTGTAGCCGTCTCCCCCGCAACGCCGAAGGGGCGGCGCGGGGGAGTCCTCCCCGCCACCGCCCCTCCAGGAGCGCTTCGAGACCGGGCGGAACTAAGTAGGTGACCAAAAGTTCCCGACAGAATAACGCGGAGGACCTACGCTGAGCCGATGCGCAAGGCACTGGCCCCCGCCCAGCGGGGGCTGACCGGGTATGACCGCGCTCGACTCCGGCGAGCGCTTGGGCACGCCGAGGATGTACGCGTGTTCCAGCGTGCGCAAGCGCTGCTGCTGGTAGCTGAGGGCCACACGCTGGCCCAGGCGGCGCACGTCACGGGGTTGAGCCGACCGACGGTGTACTTCTGGCTCAAACGCTACGTGCAACAGCGGCGCGTCGAAGCACTGCACGACGGACCTCGCCGCGGACGGCCACCGGCCGCCGACTGCATCGGCCCGGAGCAGATACTCCTCGAACTCAGCAGTCCCCCCTCGGACTGGGGCTATAGCACCCACACCTGGACGGTGGCGCTGCTGGCCGGGCACCTGGAGCGGCGCTACGGCTGCCCCATCAATCCCCGCACCCTGCGCCGCCGCATGAAGGCCATGGGCCTGCGCTGGAAACGTCCGCGCTACGTCTTCTCGGAGAAGGCGCCCCACCTGCCCCAAAAAAAGGAGCGCTTGTCCGTCGGCTGAGACGGTTGCCCGAGAGCGCGGTGTTCCTCTTCGAGGACGAGACCTTCCTGCGTCAGTTTCCGCCGCTACGCGCGGCGTGGGCTCCCCGAGGGGAGCAGGCCCGCGTGCCCATCACCGGGCAGAACGCGAAGCGTGTCCTCTTCGGTGCGCTCAATCCGCTCACCGGCCACCGTGTCGTTCTCCAGCGCCCCTCTCTGCGTCAGGAGGACTTCCAGGCCTTCCTTCGGCTGTTGCGAGCGCACTATCCCGGGCGCCCCCTCTTCCTGCTGCTGGACAAGGCTGGCTGCCACACCGCCGCACGTACTCTGCAACTGACTGCGCGCCTGGACATCCACCTGCTGTGGTTACCCAAGCAGTGGTCGGAACTCAACGCCATGGACCACCTGTGGCGCGGCCTCAAGCAGCACGTCGCGTCCAACCGCCAATACCCCACCGTTGACGCACAGGCCCAGGACGCCGAAGACTGGGTGCTGGACCTGTCGCCTCGGCAGGCTCTACGCAAGGCAGGAGTCCTCTCCCGCCGCTTCTGGCTCCGTTCCTTTTTGTAAAGGAACTTTTGGCTACCTACTTAGCCCTTGATCTTGGCCACCGCCTCGCGCAGCGCGGGCAGGACCTTGAAGAGGTCATCCACCAAGCCGTAGTCCGCCACCTGGAAGATGGGGGCCTCGGCGTCCTTGTTGATGGCGACGATCGTCTTGGAGCTCTTCATGCCCGCCAGGTGCTGGATGGCGCCGGAGATGCCCGCGGCGATGTAGAGCTGCGGCGCGACGACCTTGCCCGTCTGACCCACCTGCAGATCGTTGGGCACCCAGCCGGCGTCACACACCGCGCGCGAGGCACCCACCGCGCCGTTGAGCAGGTCGGCCAGGGCCTCGATCTCCTTGAAGTCGCCCTTGGTGCCGCGGCCTCCGGAGACGACCACGCGCGCCTCGGTGAGCTCCGGCCGCGCGCTCTTGACCTCGTTGAAGCTCACGAACTTCGTCTTGCCGCTCTCCACCTTGGGCGAGAACGTCTTGTGCTCGGCGGCGCCCTGGCCCGTGGCGGCGGCCGGGAACTCGGTGGGGCGCAGCGTGAAGACCTTCACCGGGGTGGACAGCTTCACCTCGGCGAAGACGTTGCCCGCCCACATGGGCCGGTGGAAGGTGATGTCCGCGCCCGCGCCACCAAAGCCCATCACGTCCGTGGCCATGGCGGCCTTCAGCCGGGCGGCGACGCGCGGCAGCAAGTCCTTGCCCTGGGCGGTGGACGCCATGCCCACGTAGGAGGCGTTGAGGCTCGTGGCGAGCTCCGCGATGGCCGGGGCGTACGTCTCGGCCAGGTAGTGCTCGAACTCGCCCGCGGCGGCGGTGTGCACCACCTTGGCGCCCAGGCCCTTGAGCTCCTCGGCGACCTTCGAGGGATCCTTGGACAGCAGCACCAGGTGCAGCTCGGCGCCGGCCTTGTCCGCGAGCTGCTTACCGGCGCTCACGGCGTTGAGGGTGGCCTTGCGCAGGTGTCCGTCCGGCTGCTGCTCCGCGACGATGAGAACGATCGACATGTTCAGCTCCAATTCCGTGTGTCGAAGAAGGTTGGGGACCGCGCCCAGGTCAGAGGGCCTTGGCCTCGTTGCGCAGCTTGTCCACCAGGGTCGCCACGTCCGGCACCTTGATGCCCGCCTTGCGCGCCGGGGGCGACGCCAGCTTGAGCACCTGGATCTTCGGGGCCACGTCCGCGCCCAGCTTCTCCGGCGTCAGCTCCTCGATGGGCTTGCTCTTGGCCTTCATGATGCCCGGCAGGCTCGCGTAGCGCGGCAGGTTCAGGCGCAGGTCCGTGGTGACGATCGCCGGCAGCGTGCACTCCACCGTGGCCAGGCCGTTGTCCACCTCGCGCACCACGCGCACCGACTTGCCATCCGCCGCCACGTGCAGCGCGGGCGTCTTGCTCTTCTCCTGCTCGCTCTCCAGCGACTCCACCTTGGAGGCGAACGTGGCCTGGCCCCAGCCCAGGTACTCGGCCAGATACTGGCCCACCTGGTTCTGGTCGTCGTCGATGGACTGCTTGCCGAGGATGACCAGGTCCGGCTTCTCCTTGTCCGCCACCTTCTGCAGCAGCGCCGCCACGCCCATCTGATCCAACGCGCCCGCGTGGTTCACCCACACCGCGCGGGTGGCGCCCATGGCCAGCGCGTGCCGCAGCTGCTCCTGGACCTCCTTGCCGCCGATGGAGACGACCACCACCTCGCCGCCATGCTTGGCCACGAGACGCAGGGCCTCCTCCACTCCGATCTCATCGAAGGGGTTGATCTTGTACTTCAACCCCTCCTTCACGATGTCCGAGCCATCCGGCTTCACCTTGATCTTGGACTCGGGGTCTTCCACGCGCTTGGCGGTGACGAGGATCTTCACGGTCGTTCTTCTCCTTCGAAGAGCGGGTATCTCCCGCGCCGCGCCCTGGTGGATGACGCGATGCATTGAGAGATAATCGGGGGCATTGATTTTCGCATCAACGCCCCCACCCGGCAACGAAGAAGCTCGCCGGAAGTGTAGGATTTCTTATTTGAACAGCTCCTTGGCGATGACCAGGCGCTGCACCTGACTGGTGCCCTCGTAGATCTGGATGAGCTTGGCGTCGCGCATGAGCTTCTCCACCGGGTATTCCTTGATGTAGCCGTAACCGCCGTAGACCTGGACGGCGTCGGTGGCGACCTTCATGGCCATGTCCGCCGCGAAGCACTTGGCGTAGGAGGACAGGAGGGTGTTCTTCTGACCCTCGTCCAGGAGCCAGGCGCTCTGGTGGCACAGCAGCCGCGCGGCGTGGGTGTTCATGGCCATGTCGGCGAGCATGAACTGGATGGCCTGGTGTTCACGAATGGGCTTGCCGAACGTCTTGCGCTGAGCGGAGTACTCCAGGGAGTACTCGAGGGCCGCGCGGGCGATGCCCACGGACATGATGGCGGTGATGGGACGGCTGTTATCGAGCGTCTCCATGGCGATGCGGAAGCCCTCGCCCTCCTCGCCGATGCGGTTGGCCACCGGCACGCGCACGTCCTCGAAGGTGAGGGCGACGGTGTCGCTCGCGCGCTGGCCCATCTTGTTCTCGTGCTTGCCCGCGGTGAGGCCCTTGGGACGGCCCTCCACCACGAAGCAGGTGATGCCCTTATGCTTCTTGGCCTTGTCCACCGTGGCGAACACCGTGTACTGGTCCGCGTGGCCTCCGTTGGTGATGAAGCACTTGGAGCCATTGAGCACGTAGTGGTCGCCATCGCGCACGGCGGTGGTGCCCATGTTGGCCACGTCCGAGCCCGCCTCCGGCTCGGTGAGGCAGAAGGCCGCGAGCTTGAACTCCTGCGTGAAGGGGGTGAGCAGGCGCTTCTTCTGCTCCTCGCTGGCGCCCACCACGATGGGCAGGTTGGCCAGGTCGTTGGCCGTGATGGAGGTGGCCATGCCCGAGCACCCCCAGGCCAGCTCCTCGTAGGCCAGGAGCTGATCGAGGTGGGACAGCCCGAGGCCGCCACACGACTCGGGCAGGTTCATGTTGAGCAGGCCATTCTCCCAGGCCGAGGCGATGATGGCCCGGGGGAACTCCGAGGTCTCGTCGTGGTGGGCCGCCTTGGGGCGCATCACCTCGCGGGCGAACTTGCGCGCCATGTCCTGCAGGGCGCGCTGGGAGTCGGAGAGCTGGAAATCCATGGGGTCACCTCGAGGGGGTAGAGGGCAGGAGCCCGCTCGCACCCGGCATCATTGCCGGAGCCACGGCCTCCCAAGCCCTTAACCCCTATGAGGACCAGTGTCCCCGGGGGGCCGTCAAGCCCCTTCGCGCACGAGCAACCAGGCTAGGGCCCGGTGAACAGGGGCACGCCGCTCAGATAGGTCATCAGGTTGAAGAACCGCGGCGGCCACTGCTCCCCCGCGTCGGCGGGCGCCTTGGAGGAGTCGTAGACGACTTCGCCGCCGCGCCCCAGGCTCAGACGGATCACGGAATCCCGCTGCGATTTCCCTGGCGAGGCCGCCGGGTAGTAGATGTTGCCGGACGCATCCTGGACCCAGTACGTGAAGTTGGCGGCATCCCATTTGGCCGTCGGGTCCTTATCGGTGTCCGGGTACTCGCCGACCCTGGAGTAGGAACCCGTGAGGCTGACACGCCACAGCTGCCGGCTGACCCCGTTCATGTAGATCATGTCGAAGCCCCCGCCCCGCGCCCGCGCGGTCTCGAGCACCATGAAGTCGGTCTTGGGATTGGCGTCGGAGTGCATGTTCCTCGCCGTCTTGGCGCTGTCGAAGAGCGTCAGCCGATGCGTGGACTGATTGAAGGTGAGCTTGTTGGCGCCCGACACCGCCAGGAGCCGGTAGTTCGCGGGGATCACCTCGGTACCGGACTTGTTGTAGTAGGGACCCGTGGCGCCACACTTGTAGTACAGCTCGCTGCTCTGCGGCAGGCCGTGGACGTCCGTCACCTCCCCCATGCACTTGGGCGTGGAAAGCAGGACGTCGTTCTTCTCGAACGCCCCCGGATAGACGGGCTTGCCCCCGGAGTCCTGGGTGAAGGCGTCTGCATGGGCCTCGTACACGTTGCCATCCAGGACGTAGACGAGCCGACCATCACCGCGCAGTTTGATCACGCTGGCGTCGTGGGGCAGTCCCGCGAACAGCCGCATGGGCTGCACCACCGGAGAGACAGCCGGGCGCGTGATGTCATTGCCGCTCAGCACGCCGTGCAGGTAGACGTCACTGGTGCTGAGCAGATCGAGCATCTCGACGACGTTCGGATCGGCGGACGGAGGCGGAGGAGGTGGGGGCTTCGAGCCCTTGCTCTCCTGGATCTTCTTGCCCTCCGGTCCCACGTAGACCGTGACCGAGCCGGAGGTGTCCCGCCACTTGATGGAGATCTTCGCGAGGCCCTTCGCGCAGTCAGGGTAGCGCGCCTGAGCGCACGAGAACGGTACGGTGACCGAACCGTCCTCGAGCGTCACCAGGGTGTTGTTGCTCTGGTCGCCGAACTCGCCCAGCTTGGTGGTGACCCGCGCCACCCCCGTGCCCTTCTCGCCCGACTCGTCCACCACGATGAAGGTGATGTTGGTGGCACCGCCCTCGGCATTGATCCACGCCTCGGACAGCGCGGCCGTGATCTTCGGCTTGCCGGGCTCGCCACACGCCACACCCAGCGCTCCGATCAGCAGCGCCCCCGCGAAGAAGAACCCCCCTTTGCGCATCATGCTCACCGCATCTCCTGAGAGAAAAAGACGCGCGCAGTGTCTCGGTAAAGGGGGTGTGCTTGTCAACCCAAGGACCGCGCATGAAACGAGCCCTGGAAGTCCCGCGTTTCGCTTGGACTCGCGGGGATGAGAGGGATTTCGGGCTTCTCTTCCTCCTCCAAGCAGGAAGGACACCGGATTGACGCCACCCGCACCGGCTCGGTACTCACGCGTCCCGACTCATCCCCACGAGACTTGCCATGCACCCAAATTGGAAGTTCGCCGTCCTTCCCCTGATGCTCGGAGCCGCACTGCTCGCCTGTGCTGGCTCGGATGACGAGAAGGGCTCACTCGAAGTCACGGTGAGCCAGACGCGGCTGAATGGCGAGGGACAAAGCACGGACCTCTACATCACGGCCATCGATGAGACGGGAAAGGCGGGAACCGGCACCGTCACGCTCACCACCAAGACGGGGGATTTGTCGGCCGCGGGCGGACTCGAGGCGAAAGTCGATCTACAGGAAGGCAAGGCCAGCACGAGCTACTCCTGCACCCGCGCGCCTGGCAATGCCGATGCCGGCGTGCCCGCCAAGGAATGCAAGGGCACCGTGAGCATCCGGGCGGAGTGGAACGGTGTGAAGGACTCCGTCGGCGTCACCTTCCCCAAACTGGACGCGGGCACGCCCGGCGGCGACGGCGGAACCGACGCCGGCCTCTGAGCGCCCCGTCCGGGCGGCCACCGTGCGTCACGACGGACGGTGGCCCCTCGCTGGCTACGGCTTGGCCGCCTTGGGGACCTTCTCCCAGTCCGCCAGGAACTTGGCGATGCCCGCGTCGGTGAGCGGGTGCTGAGCCAGCTGCTTGATGACGCTGAAGGGCAGCGTGGCCACGTCCGCGCCCATGCGCGCCGCCTGCAGCACGTGCACGGGGTTGCGCACGCTCGCCACCAGCACCTGCGTCTGGAAGTCGTAGTTCTGGTAGATCTCGATGATGTGGGCGATGAGTTCCATGCCATCCTGCGAGATGTCATCCAGGCGGCCCACGAAGGGCGAGATGTACGTCGCACCCGCCTTGGCCGCGAGCAGCGCCTGGTTGGCGGAGAAGCACAGCGTGACGTTGGTCTTGATGCCCTCGGCGGTGAGCGTCTTGACGGCCTTCATTCCCTCCACGCCCATGGGCACCTTCACCACCACGTTCGAGTGGATCTTCGCCAGGCCCCGGCCTTCCTTGACCAGCTCGTCCGCCTTCTCCGAGACACACTCGGCGCTCACCGGGCCATCCACGATGGAACAGATTTCCCGGATGGTCTCCTCCAGCCCGCGGCCCGCCTTGGCCAGCAACGACGGGTTGGTGGTGACGCCGTCCACGCAGCCCATGTCGTAAGCCGTGCGGATTTCCTTGATGTCAGCGGTATCGATGAAGAACTTCATGTCGTCCCCTCTCCAGGTTCAAGTCGTCGGGCGGTGAGGCCCACAGTGGCGTAACCCTCCGGCCAGGCCCTGCACTCCCGTCTGCCCGCCGGACGAGGAGGCCCGTAGTCCATGCCTCCTGGTGCGTCAAGCTGGCAGGCCCGCTCTGTCCAGAGGTACAAAGCCTCCCGACCATGGCCCGAGTCACCCGAAGCACCGCCCGGAAGCCGCGCCTTCGCGCCCTCCCCCCTCAGGATGCGCCCGCGCCCGCCGCGTTGCAGGCCTCCGCCGAACGCGAGGCCACGCTCGCCTACGCGCGCGGTGTGCTGGAAGCGGAGGCCCAGGCCATCCTCGGGTTGATGGGACGGCTGGACACGCCCTTCCTGCGCGCGCTGGAGCTGGTGCGCGACTGCGCGGGCCAGACGGTGGTGACGGGGATCGGCAAGGCCGGGCTCATCGGCCAGAAGCTGTCCGCCACGCTCGCCTCCACGGGCGTGCGCTCCGTCTTCCTGCACCCCACCGAGGCGGCGCATGGAGACCTGGGCCGGGTGAGCCGGGGCGATGTCATCCTCGCGCTGTCCAACAGCGGCACCACGGAAGAGCTGGTGCGGCTGCTGCCCTCCTTCAAGCGGCTGGGCGCGCCCATCATCGCCCTCACCGGGGACGCGGAGAGCCCGCTCGCGCGAGGCGCGGACGTGGTGCTGGACATCGGCCGCATCGAGGAGGCGTGCCCCATGGGCCTGGTGCCCACCGCGTCCACCGCCGCCCTGCATGCCCTGGGAGACGCGCTCACCATGGCCGTGCTGCGCGCCCGCTCCTTCAGCTCCGCCGAGTACGCCCTGCTCCACCCCGCCGGCAAGATTGGCCGCGCCGTCATGCGCGTGGCCGAGCTGATGCGCTCGGGCCCCGCCAACCCGCTCGTGCGCGACACCGCGAAGCTGTCCGAGGCCGTGGTGGTGATGACCAATACCCCTGGCCGGCCCGGTGCCACCAACGTCGTGGACCGCCAGGGCAGGCTCGTGGGCATCTTCACGGACGGAGACCTGCGCCGGCTCGTCGAGCAGGGCCACACGGACTTCGAGCGGCCCCTGCGCGAGGTGATGGGCAAGCGGCCCCGGTGCGTGGGCCCCGAGGTACTGGTGCTCGAGGCCACCCGGCTCATGCGCGAGGCGCGCGTGGACCAGTTGCCCGTGGTGGACGCCGAGGGCAAGGCCGTGGGCCTGCTCGACGTGCAGGATCTGCTGGCCGCCCGGTCCTTCTAGGTCAGTTCGCCTTCGCGCCGAGCGCCGCCACGAGCCGGTCCGCCTGCTCGCGGATGTGGGGCTCCCGGCTGGCCTGGGCCCGCTGGGCGTGGGTGAGCGCCCGCGCCGCGTCGCTGTTCATCAGCGCGAGCGCCAGATTGAGGTTCGCGCCCGGATCCTCGGGATGGGCCACCAGGACGCGCTCCATCACCACTCGCGCCGCGTCCGCGCCTCCCGGCTGGGACAGGTGCAGCACGGCCAGGTCATTGGCGGGACCGAGCGCGGTGGGCGCCAGGGCCACCGCCTCCTCCAGCAGGCGCTGGGCCTCGGCGTCATCGCCCTGCTTGCGCCGCGCCTTGGCCAGGGCCTGGCGCACGTCCGGGGAGTCGGGCGCCTTGCCCAGGGCCTCGCGCAGCACGGGCTCGGCCTCGTCGGCCTTGTTGCCCACCAGCAGCGACAGGCCATGCAGGTAGATGGCGTCCACGCTCGCCGGCAGCAGCAGGCGCAGCTCGACGGCGGCGCGCTGGGCCTCGTCCGCGGCCCCGGAGATGAGGCACAGGGAGGCGAACTCCCGGAACAAGCTCGGCTCCCGGGGCGCCCGGAGGATGGCCTGGCGCAGGGACTCCATCGCCGCGCCCACCTGCCCCTTGTGCGTCTGGACCCGCGAGGCCAGCACCAGCGGCAGGTGCTCGGAATGGGAGGCCGCCGCGGCCTCCTGGTAGCGCTTGAGCGCCTCATCCAGGCGCTTCTGCCCCTGGAGCGCCATGCCCAGGTAGGTGAGGACCTGGGTGTTGTTCGGCTGCGCGCGCGCGGCCCGCTCCAGCTCGACGGTCGCGGCCTCGTGACGGCCCGCCGAGAGCAGGGCCCGGCCATGGTTGAGCCACTCGAAGAAGCCCGCGTTGGGCTGGGAGGCGAGCGTGCCCAGCAGCTCCAGCGCGGACGCATTGCCCTCCTCGGCCTCCAGCCGCGCCAGGTGACTCAGGGCCTCGGGGTGCGTGGGATTCAGTTCCACCAGGCGGCCCAGCACCACCCGCGCCGCCTTGTCGTCGTACTGGGCGAGCCGCACCCGCGCCAGCCCCAGCAGCGCCTGGCCATTGTGGGGCTCCTGGGCGAGGGCCTTGTCGAACTCACGAGCCGCTTCCTTGAGACGACCCTGCTTCATGAGCCGCACCGCGGCGGCGACCAGCTTGGAGACGGCCATGCGACCGTCCACGCTAACACGAGCGCTCCGGGTTGGCGCCGCGATAGCGTGGCGCCATGAAAGTCGCCCTCCTCGATGACTACCAGCGGGTCGCCCTGACGTTCGCCGACTGGAGCCGCCTGCCCCCTGGCACCGAGCTCGTGGTGTTCGATCAACCCATGCCGGACCCCGAGGCCGTGGCCAAGGCCCTCGAGCCCTTCGACGTCATCGTCGCCATGCGCGAGCGCACGCCCTTCCCCGCCGCGCTCCTGCACTGGCTGCCCCGGCTGCGGCTGCTCGTCACCACCGGCTCGCGCAACGCGTCCATCGATCTGGAGGCCTGCCGGGCCCGCGACATCACCGTATGTGGTACCGGCGCCACCGGCACGCCCACCGCGGAGCTCACCTGGGGCCTCATCCTCGCGCTCCTCAAGCGCATCCCCGAGGAGGATCGGGCGCTGCGCGCGGGGCGGTGGCAGACGGGCCTCACCACGGGGCTGGAGGGCAAGCGGCTGGGACTCGTGGGGCTCGGCCGGCTCGGCACGCAGGTGGCGCGCGTGGGACGGGCGTTCGGCATGGACGTGGTGGGCTGGAGCCCGAACCTCACCGACGAGCGGGCCCAGGCGGCGGGCGCGCGCCGGGTGGAGAAGGCCGAGCTGTTCGCCACCTCGGACGTCATCAGCCTGCACCTCGTGCTCGGCGAGCGCACGCGCGGCATCGTCGGCGCCGAGGAGTTGAACGCGATGAAGCCCGAGGCCTGCTTCATCAACACCTCCCGGGCGGGGCTGGTGGACGAGGAGGCCTTGTTGCACGTGCTGCGAGAGGGGCGCATCGCCGGAGCCGGACTGGATGTGTTCTCCACCGAGCCCCTGCCCGCCGATCACCCGCTCACGAGCCTGCCCCACGTCGTGCTGACGCCCCACCTGGGCTACGTGACGCGGGAGAACTACGCGGTCTTCTACCGCGACGCGCTGGAGGACATTCTCGCGTGGCGGGCCGGCGCCCCGGTGCGGCTGCTCACCTGAGCGCCTGGAGCCCGCCCGCTACGGCTTGGGCTTCTCGTCGGTGTTCTGTCCGGCGACGATCCGCCACTGGCCATCCACGCGCTGCATCACGTACTTCATCTGGGTGCGCAGCAGGCCCGGCTCGGTGGCCTGCACGCCCGGAGGCAGGCCCTGGTACTGGGTCACCTGGTGGGTGGTGTCCACCACGGCCACGTCTTCCCCGAGGAACACCAGCTTGCGCACCGTCACCTCGGCGTGGCTGCCCTTGAAGATGGTGTTGAAGATGGCGGCGTGACGCTGCGCGATCTCCTCGCGTCCCGTGAAGACGGTTCCCACGATGTTGACGAAATCCGCGTCCGGAATGTAGTCGGCGGTCCAGGCCGTCGCGTCCTGGCGGTTCCACGCCTCGGTCTGCACGGCCACCAACTGGCGGATGGCCAGCTCGTCCTGGGCATGATCGGCATGCGCGCACGCCGTGAACACCAACGACAGCACCACGATGGACGCGGCGCGAAGAATACGTGACATGAGGCTTTCCCTCCCGGGGGGCAATCGGGTCCCGGAAACGAAAGCCTGCCACAGCCAAGTTCGTCGCTACGGCTCCAACTTGGCCTGAAGCGACGCGCGGGCCGCGTAGTCCGGCGCGGAGGCCGCCAGCTTCGCCCATAGCGCCTTGGCGCCGCGCGTGTCGCCCTTCGACTTGAGCGTTTCACCGAGCTGGTCCACGGCCGCCGGATCCGAGCTGACCGCCACACCCCACACGCGGTCCGCCGTGGGCTTGCCCAGGCCCACGAGCGTCCAGGCCAGGCCCGCCTTCACCCGTCCGTCCGGTCGCAGCGGCATCACCTGCCGGTAGGCGGCCAGCGCCTCGTCGTAGCGCCCGTGCGCGAGCAGGTCCTCGCCCTGCTCCACCGTCTGCGTGAGCTGGGCCTCGAGCTCCGGCGTGTGCTCGACGTTCTGCATCGCCTGCATCGTCTCCTGGGAGATCGTGGGCGCCGCCGTGTTGTCACCGCCCGAGCCCGCGCCCGGAGCCGCGGCGCCCTGCATGGGGCCTCGCGCCATCAGGGGCGACTGGTGCTGGAGGTCGAGCTTGGTGGCGCGGATGCGGCGATCCTCGGCGCGCGTGGCTTGCCACTTCGTCATGCCCCCGGCCTTCTCCACCTCGCCCACCATGCGCGCCAGCTTGTTCGCCAGCGGCGTGCGCGGCGAGCCCGGGTGCGCCATGGCGAAGGCCTCGAAGCCCTCGCGCGCGGTGTGCAGCGCCTTCACGTCCTCGCCCCGCGTCTCGTAGAGCAGGGCCGAGCGGCCAAAGAGCGCGTCCGCGTTCGAGGGCGCCACCTCCAGCACCCCCTCGAACACCTTCAACGCCCCAGGCGCGTCACTCGTCAGCATCAGGGCGTTGGCGCGCATCACCTCCACGTCCAGCACCGGCTCGAGCGCCGCGCGCGCACAGGCCACGGCGCCCGCCGTGTCCCCCTTCTTCGCGCGCTCCGCGGCCACCTTCGCCATCTCCTCCACCGGCGTCTGGGCATTGAAGCCACATCCCGCCTCGGCCGCGCTCTTCACCGCGCCCGTGCCCAGCTTCTTCTTCTGCGCGAGGAACAGCTCGCGCGCGGGCTTCGCCTTCGCTTCCGCCTGCAGCAGGTAGTCGAGGGCCTCCGAGGGGCGGCCATTGGCGTAGTAGAGCTTGCCGAGCGACGAGGCGATCTCGAACGTCTTGTCGCGCTCGCGCAGGCCCTGCATGCCCTCGAGTTGCTGGAGCAGTTCCTCCGCGTTGGGCGGAGCCCGGCCCGTCATGGGGGGATGCCCCTGGGGCAGCGCGCCCGTCCCGGAAGGAGGCGCGTCCGAGCCGAAGGCGGGATGGCCCGGAGGAAGGGCTCCCCCGCCAGGAGAGGGAGCGGCCGAGGGCTGGGAACCCGCGCCGAGCGGAGGGTGGCCAGCGGGAAGGGAAGAGGGCTCGGCGGCGAGCAGCGCCGCCGCGGCCGTCAGGGCCAGGGAGAGGGTCATGACTCGGTCACGGTGAGGGGGGTTTCAGGCCACTGGGTGGACTCGTGGCGCTGGACGTCCTGGGGATCGAGCTGCGCGAGCAGCTGCGCCACGGACAGGCCGAGCACGGGGTGAGTCACCTCGGGCGCCAGCTCGGCCAGGGGCTCCAGGGCGAAGCGGCGCTTGTGCAGTTCCAGGTGGGGAACCTGGAGGTGGGGGTCGGCCACGATCTCACCCTCCCAGAGGAGGATGTCCAGATCGATGGGCCGGGGGCCCCAGCGTGACTCCCGGGGGAGGCGGCCCAGGTCCTTCTCAATCTGTTGAAGGATGCACAGCAGGCGCTGTGCGGGCAGGGCGCACTCCAGCTCCACCACGGCGTTGAGGTAGCGCGGCTGGGGCGGTCCCACGGGAGCGCTCTCGAAGAGAGAGGAGCAGCGCAACACCGCCACCGCGTCGATGCGCGCGAGGGCATCCAGCGCGGAGACGAGCCTGGCTTCGCGGTCTCCCTCGTTGGAGCCCAGTCCGACATAGACAGTGGAATTCAAGGCTCCCTCTCAACAGAGGGGGCGGACATCCGGATTCCCAGAAGCGTCACGTGGCCCTCGGAAAGCCGAGCACGTCGGCCATGTCGTACAATCCCGGCGCCCGGCCCGTCACCCAGCGCGCGGCCCGCAGCGCTCCCAGGCCGAACTGGTCCCGGCTGGTCGCCCGGTGGGTCAATTCGATGCGCTCGCCCTCGCCATAGAAGAAGACGGTGTGTTCGCCGACGACATCCCCGCCGCGCAGCGTCTGGACACCGATTTCCTTTTTTGGCCGCGCGCCCACCTGGCCATGCCGGGCGAACGTCAGGTCCTCCTGGCCTCGCCCCAGCGCGGCGGCGAGCACCTCGGCCAGCTTGAGCGCCGTGCCCGAGGGCGCGTCCTTCTTCATCCGGTGGTGGGCCTCCAGCACCTCCACGTCGTAGCCGTCCCCCAGCACCCGGGCGAGCTCGGCGGCCATGCGGATGACAACGTTGACGCCCACGGAGGTGTTGGGTGCGAGCACCACGGGAATGGAAGCCGCGCTCCGGGCCACCTCGGCGCGGGCCTCGGGGGTGAAGCCCGTGGAGCCGATGACCAGCGCCACGCCGCGCTCGGCGCACTGGCGCGCATGGGTCACGCTCGCCTCCGCGCTGGTGAAGTCGATGACCACCTGGGCACGGGCCGCGTCGAGCACCCGGCCAAGGTCATCCCCCGCGGGGACACCGAGCGAGCCCAGTTGGGCGGCCTGGCCTCGCGCGGTGGCGCCCACCAGCTCCAGGTCCGGCGCGTCGTGCACGAGCCGCTGGAGGGTGGCGCCCATGCGCCCGGTGGCGCCGGTGAGAACGGTGCGGATCATCTCGGACGTCTCCCTCACCCCTTCAACAGGGACAGCTTGCGCAGCTCGGCCTCGAGCTTCTTCGCATGGGGCTCGGACATCGGCACGAGCGGCAGGCGCAGCTCGGGGCCGAACAAGCCCATCACGTGCAGCGCCCACTTCACGGGAATGGGATTGGGCTCGACGAAGAGCAGCCGGTGCAGCGCGTTCATCCGCACCTGGAGCGCGCGCGCCTGGTCCATCTGTCCCGCGCGCGCGGCCGCCACCAGGTCCGCCATCCATCGGGGCGCCACGTTGGCGGACACGGAGATGACGCCCTTGCCCCCGCAGGCGATGAAGGGCAGCACGGTGAAGTCGTCTCCGGACAGGAGCGTCAGCCGCTCACCACACGCCTCCACCAGGTCCACCGTGCGCACCATGCTGCCCGTGGCCTCCTTGATGGCCACCACCTCGGGCACGTCGCACAGCCGCAACATCGTGTCCGGCAACAGGTCCACGCCCGTCCGGCCGGGCACGTTGTAGACGATGATGGGCAGGCCCGGATGGGCGCGCGCCACCGCCTTGTAGTGCTCCACCAGCCCCGTCTGCGTGGGCTTGTTGTAGTAGGGCGTCACGAGCAGCGTGCCGTCCGCGCCCGCCTCGCGCGCGCGCCGCACGGCCTCGATCGTCTCCGAGGTGCTGTTGGAGCCCGCCCCCGCCACCACGGGGACGCGGCCCGCCGCCTCCTCCACGGCCACGCGGATGGCGCGCTGACGCTCGTCCGGCGACATCGTCACCGACTCGCCCGTCGTGCCCATGGGGATGAGCACGCTCGTGCCACCAGCGAGCTGCTGCTGGATGAGCGCGCGGTAGGACGGCTCGTCGAACGCCCCGTCTCGGAACGGGGTGGCGAGCGCCGTCATCGAGCCTTCGAAAGTCCTCATACAGCGGCTTATACGGTCAGGGGTGCTCACCGCGCCAGAGGTCCTCGACGCGCTCGCGCTCACGCACCACCCGCCAGGCGCCACCGTCCACCAGCACCTCGGCGGGCCGGGGCCGCGAGTTGTAATTGGAGGCCATGCTCATGCCGTAGGCCCCGGCGCTCATGAAGGCGAACAGTTCGCCTTGCTGGGGGAGCACCAGCGCGCGCTGCCGGGCCAGCACGTCGGTGGACTCGCACACAGGCCCCACCACGTCCACCTCCACCTCCTTGCCACGCCGCTGCACCAGGGGCTTGAAGCCATGGTGCGCTTCGTAGAGGGCGGGCCGCATCAGGTCATTCATGCCCGCGTCCACCACCACGAACTGGCGAGCGGGCGTCTTCTTGCGGAAGAGCACCCGGGTGAGGAGCACGCCGGCGTTACCGACGATGGAGCGGCCCGGCTCGAAGACGATCGTGGCGCCGAGCTTGCCCACCGCGCCGAGGAGGGTGCGCGCGTATTCCTCGGCGGACGGGGGCGTCTCCTCGGTGTAGGTGATGCCGAGTCCCCCGCCCACGTCCAGGTAGCGCAGCGCATGGCCCTGGGCCTGGAGTTCCTTGTAGAGCGCGCCCATCTTGGTGAGCGCGGCCTTGAAGGGCGAGGTGAGGGTGATCTGCGAGCCGATGTGACAGTCGAGCCCCACCGCCTCCAGGCCCTTCATCTTCCTGGCGCGGGCGTAGAGGGCGTGGGCCTCCTCGAAGGGGACGCCGAACTTGGACGTCTTGAGGCCCGTGGCGATGTAGCGGTGGGTGCGCGCGTCCACGTTGGGGTTGACGCGCAGGGCGAACGGGGCGCGCTTGCCCTGGGCCCGGGCCACCGCGTCGAGCAATTCCAGCTCCTCGGGGCTCTCCACGTTGAAGAAGAGGATGCCGGCGGCGAGCGCCTGGGCCATCTCCTCGGGCGTCTTGCCCACCCCGGCGAACACCGTCTTGCCCGGCGCGCCGCCCGCGGCCTTCACCCGGGCCAGCTCCCCTCCGGACACGATGTCGAAGCCACTGCCCTGCTCCGCGAGCAGCCGCAACACCGCCAGGGTGGAATTGGCCTTCACCGCGTAGCACACCAGGTGCGGGTGCTCGCCGAAGGCCCCGGACACCGCCTGGAAATGCTCACGCAGGGCGGTGGCGGAGTAGACGTAGACGGGCGTGCCCGCCGCCTCGGCGATGGCGGGCAGGGGCACGTCCTCGGCGTGAAGGACGCGCTTGCGGTAGGTGAAATGGCTCACGGCGTTCCGGAGTCAGGCGGAGGAATCGAGGCGGGCAGTGGGCCGCGCGACCCCTCCGGAGACGGCGTCTCCGAGGTGGGCGCGGGGGGCGGCAGGGGCGGACGCGGCGGCCCCTTGATGCCACAGCCCCAGAGACCCAGGGCCCCCACGAACAAGACGAGGAACGCGCGCGAGCGGTGCATGGAGCGGGCGCCTAGAAGCGGATGCCGATCGTGCCGCGCACGGCGTGGGCCGTGGAGAGCGTCTGCGTCTGCAGGCCGGTGTTGTAGTCCTGCAGGCCGCTGAGCGGGAAGAGCACGGACCAGTCCACGCGCGCCACGAAACCATCCTCCGTCTCGTACCTGGCGCCCAGGTTCGTCTCGATGCCCAGGGGCTTGTTGGTGAAGGAGGGCGTGGACTCGGCGTAGAGCGCCTGCGAGTAGATGGCGCTGCCGAACACGTCGAGGCCCTGGGTGAGCGTGTAGCGCAGCGTGGGCTTGGCGTAGACGGTGTCCGTGAGGGTGCCGATCAGCTCGCGCCACAGGATGTTGTCCACGCGGTAGGCACGGTTGAAGCGGAAGTTGCGGATGGCGCTGTCGGCGCAGCCGCCGTTGTCACAGCTGAACTGCGGGCCGTCCACGTCACCCGGCTGGGTGAAGCCCCCCGCCTTCGAGCCCGAGCGGCCCGAGTAGGCACCGATGCCCGGCGCCCGGTCTCCCGTCGCGAAGCCCAGCTCCAGCTGGAGGTTGAGCTTGCCGTTGATGAGCCGGTACTCGCCCACCGCCGCGCCGCCGAACTGGGCCACGGTCAGCGACTGGTTCTGGGTGAGATCCACCGCGCTGGGCGCCTGGGGGCTGTTGGCGCGGCTGCCAATCTTGCCCAGGTAGGCGGCCAGCTCGAACTCCACGCGGAAGTCGCGCTCCTCGTAGCGCAGCCACACGTCCGGGATGTAGAGCGAGGCGTCGCGCTGGATGAAGGCGCTCGACGGGCCCACCGAGCCGTCCGCGTTGGGCACCGCGGGCGAGGTGTACAGCCCCTCGGAGGTGTAGCGCTGGGTGCGCCAGCTGAAGTGCAGGCCGTAGTTGAGCACGCCCTGGTTGTTCTCCAGCTTGGCCTTCACCTGCTGGGGCGTGTCCCGGCGCGCCACGGCCAGCACCAGGCTGTGGCTGTCGTCCGCGTTGGACAGGTCCACCGGCTGGCTCTGCGTGCCGTGCGGATAGGCGTAGCGGCCCTCGCCGTTGAACTCGAACATGGGCGTCACATAGAAGCCGTCGATGGGCTCCGTGACGAACATGACCCGGTCCACCACGTCGCCGTAGTCGCACTCCATGCAGTTGCCGTCGGCGCGCAGCACGCCCAGGCCCCACTGCGCGCTCATGCGGCCGAAGCGCAGGAGACCCACCGGCGTGGACACCTCGCCGTACACCTCGCGCACGGCGATGGAGTCCTGCAGCGCGTTGAGCGCCGAGCTCGGCGCCTTCTGTCCATCATTGAAGATGTCGAACAGGTGATAGCCGTCGTTGGGGAAGCTCGAGGACGGCGTGGAGCCCAGCAGCACGTTGCTGAGCACGTCGAACTGGGCCTTCACCCGCACCTCTTCCGAGATGTTGAAGGTGGGCTCCAGGCGCAGGCGCATGTCGGCGCCCGACTGCGTCTTCTCGTTGCCGCGCGGCGAGGGGAACAGCCGGCGATCGGCCGCCTTGCCCAGATCGAACTGGTAGTAGAGGTTGGGGCGCAGGCGGAAGAAGCCATCCAGCTGGAAGAGTTCCAGCTTGCGCTTCTCCGTCATCCACTCCTCCTGCCAGTCCGTGGCGAGCGACTGGGTGGCGAGCTGGGCGCGGATCTCCTCGCGCATCTCCTGCTTGGCGGCCTCCACGCGCTTGTCCACCTCCTGGCGGATGCGCTCCTCGGCGGCGTCACCGCTCCCGGGGGCCGCCGGCGTGGCGGGCGTGGACTCCGGCGCGGGAGCCGGCGAGCCGGAGGGAGGCGGCTCCGGCGTCTGCGCGGTGGCCGTGGCGGAGGCGACGAGCAGCGCCGCCAGCAGGGCGTTGGACGACATAGGGGATTCTTCTCCGGGGCCGCGCGATTGCGGCGGGTGCAAAGGGCGGGCGAGTCAAGCGGAGTGCGTGGGGGGTGTCAACGCCGGGTTTTCCCGTCTGGGTGCGAGGGCTGACACGCCGGGCAGAAATGAGTGGTGCGTCCCCCCTGGGACAGGGATTCCACCGTCGTGCCGCACCGGGCACAGGCCTCGCCGGCGCGTCCATAGATGAGGAAACCGTTGTGGGCCCCCTCCTTTAGATAGCGCGGCTCCTCGCCCCGCTGCTCCTCGAGGCCGAACTCGAGCGCGGCGTGGACGGCGGTGGCCAGGCGCTTCCATTCGGCGGGGGTGAGCGAGCCGGGCGCCCGCGCGGGATGCAGCCGCGCCCGGTAGAGGGCCTCCGCGGCGTGGATGTTGCCAAGCCCCGCGATCCGCCCCTGGTCCATCAAGGCCACCTTGAGCGCCTGACGCGAGTCCCCCACGGCCTCCTGGAGTTCGGTGGGGCTGAGCCCATCCACGAGGGGATCCCTCCCCAGCGCCTTCACGGGCGCGAGTTCGCTCAGGCCGGAGGCGGAGCACGGCTCCATGCGGCCCAGGAGGCGCGCGTCCGCGAAGTGGATCACCTCTCCGGAGCCCAGGTGGAAGCGAGCGCGGCTGTAGAGCACGGTCTCGCCCGGTGGACGGCGCACGAAGCGGCCCGTCATCCCCAGGTGCGCGAGCAACCCCCGGTCCGCCTCGAAGGTGAAGAGGAGGTACTTCCCCCTGCGTTCCAGGGACAACAGTCGGCCCCGCAGGGCGTTGAAGTCCTTCCAGCGCGCCCCGCGGAACACCCGGGTGTCATCCGCCTCGGACTCCACCACCCGGTGACCCTTGAACCAACGGACGAGGTTGCGCCGGGCGATTTCCACTTCGGGGAGCTCGGGCATGGCGTGCGCGGCATAACACCTCGGACACCCGGGACCCATTTCTTCCTTGCACACGGAGCGCTTGCCGAGTGGGGGTTCGCTGGGTACGACGCGGACTCTCTGGCAGCACCCAACGCAAAGGAAGGCGAGGCATGAAGCGGATTCTCTCGACGGCGCTCACCCTCACGCTGGCCCTGGGCTTCACCACGGGCTGTGCGGCGGGCAAGAAGTTGAACGTGGGACGCACCGCCGCGTCCATCTTCATCTCCGATGAGCAGGAGGCCCAGCTCGGCCTGCAGGTGAAGCAGGAGCTGGAGACGAAGGAGAAGATCAAGTACGTCGAGGATCCGGCCATCTTGGAGTACGTGCGCACGGTGTCCACGCGCATCCTCCAGCAGGCCAACAAGGACCGTCAGGGAGTGAAGTGGACGGTGAACGTCATCGACGATCCCAAGACGGTCAACGCCTTCGCCACGCCGGGCGGCTACCTGTACGTGTACACGGGGCTCCTGCTCGCGGCGGACAACGAGGCCGAACTCGCCGGCGTCATGGGCCACGAGGCCGGACACGTGGTGGGCCGCCACTCCGCCCAGGCCATGCTGCTGCAGTACGGCCAGCAGGCCGTCATCGAGGCCGCGCTCGGCAAGGACGCGGGCACGGTGTCGCAGATCGCCGCGAGCCTGGCCGGCAACGGCGCCGCGCTCAAGTTCAGCCGCGACAACGAGACGGAGGCCGACGAGCTGGGCGCCAAGTACATCTCGGCGGTGGCCTATGATCCGCACGGCCTGTCGTCCTTCTTCCAGAAGCTGGCGAGCCAGGAGGGCAAGACGCCCGCCTTCTTCAAGTTCCTGAGCACCCACCCGGCGAGCGCCGACCGCGTCACGCACATCAACCAGTACATCACCCAGAACCGGCTGACGGGCGCGGAGCTGGGCGCGGACCGCCTCGCCGCCATCAAGCAGCGCATCCGGAAGTAGACGCGGGCGGCGTGCGCGCTACGGCGCCTGGGAACCCTCCCGCTCCTCGGCGGGAGGCTCGACCCCGGCGGGCGCACGCTCCGCCATGCGCCGCCGCCACCTCCAGAAGGCGAGCCGCTCCCGATTCCAACCGCCCCCCTCCTTGCCCGTCTGGAGCTGGGGGAGCTGGATGTCCGGCACGCGGCCCTCGGCCCGCGCCACCTCGGCCTCGGCCTGCTCGAGGATGGCGTTCACCTCGCCTCCGAGGATGAAGATGAGCCCGGTGAGGTAGAGCCACAACAGCAGCACGACGACCCCTCCGATGGAGCCGTAGGTGACGTTGTAGCGGCCGAAGTGCTCGACGTACTGGGTGAAGCCCCAGGTGGTGAGCAGCCACAACAGACCGGCGAGCACCGCCCCCGGGGACCAGAAGTCATAGCGGTGCCGCACGGCGGGCAGGCGCCAGTAGCACAGGGCGAGCACCAGCATCACCAGCGCCGCGGTGAAGGGCCAGCGCAGCCAGGACCACAGCACGTGGTAGGCATTGAGCACGTGCAGGTGCTGGGCGGCCCACTCCCCCACCCGTCCGCCCAGCAGGAAGAGCGCGAAGGCCAGGGGGATGAGCAGCGAGCCCGCCACGGTCATCACGATGGCGAGCCCCTGCGTGTGCCAGAGCGGCCGGTACTCCGGAACGTCATAGGCCAGGTTGAGCGCCCGGCGGAACGCGTCCATGCCGCGCGAGGAGGACCAGAGCGCCACCACGATGCCCAGGGTGACCAGGCGCGGCTGGGTGTCGCTCGCCACCACGCGCAGGTGCTCGCGCACCACCCCCAGGGCATCGGCCGGCATGAGCGGCCCGAGCCGCTCCACCATGAGGCTCACCGAGCCCGGCTCCAGCGGCAGGTGCGCCGCGAGGGTGACGACGAAGAAGAGGAAGGGGAACAAGGCGAAGAGGAAATAGAAGGCCAGCTGCGCCGCGCAGCCGGTGACCTCGTCCTCCTCGATCTCCACCCAGAGCCGGCGGAAGAACTCCCGCCACGTCAGGTGCTTGAGCCCTCTCAATCGCATCGCGTCCCTGGAGGCCTCCCGAGAAGAACGAAGGTAGTCACGACGGGCCCCGTCCACCAGGGGCTCGGGCGAGCCCTCGGGCGTCCCCATGCCACGGAATGCCCAGGCCTGCTAGCCTCATAACCCATCATGGCCCTGCTTCCGCTCGTCCTCCTCCTGTCACTCGGCGCTCAATCCGACCAGACCATTCCCGCGGGATGTCGCGAGGACTACGGCACCTGCCGAGAGGACTGCACCATCGACTACGGGGGAGGCACGACGAAGTACCGCCAGCTCGGCAAGTGCATCGACGGGTGCACCAAGGAGCGCGACGCCTGCACCACCCGGCACTACTCGCTGCGGGACACGAGCAACGACATGCCCTCCTACCAGGAGCCAAAGGAGTCCCTCGCCGACTGGGAGCGGGAAGAGTCGAGCGGCGGAGGCCAGACGACCCCGGCCTCGGGCACCGTGACGGACACCTCGCGCCGGGGTGTCTACCGGGCCTCGCAGGAGGAGCCCGCCCCGCGGGAAGAGGACGCCTCCGAGGAGACGACCCCCACGGCCAGCGCCGAGGAGGAGCAGCCCGCTCCCGCCCCCCTTGCCCCCCGCCTCCACCTCCCGCCGCCACGCCCGCCAGGAGCGAGCCCGTCGCCGCTCCGGCCCAGCGCGAGCCCCTCGACACGCAACTCCGGAGCGACGAGGACGCGGACGAGGCGCCGCCTCCACCGCCCAAGGTGGTGACGCCCAAGCCCGTGGAGCCCGTGCGTCCCACGCCTCCGCCCGAGCCCAAGAAGCGGGACATCGCGGATTGGGATCCCGACGGGGACTGAGCCACGCCTCAGGCGTTGAGATGCAATAGTGCCCAGAGCGCCGCCCGCCGCACCGGCTCGCTCGGGTCCTCGCGCAACCGCTCCAGCAGGGAGCGGGCCTCGGCCTTCTTCGCGGCCCCCAGCGCGTACACGGCGTTGCGGCGCAGGCCGTCATACTTGGCGCGCGCGAGCGCCGTCCCCGGCACGAGCCGGTCGTAGTCCTCGGGGGTGAGCGCGGCCAGCTCCATCACGCCGAGCTGCGCCACCGCCCGGGGAACGAAGCGCTCATTGGGCGTCGGGACGGGGTGGCGGTTGAGGGGGCAGACGTCCTGGCAGATGTCGCACCCGAAGATGAGGTTGTCCATCTGCACCCGGAAGGACTCGGGCACCTCGGCGTGGCGGTTCTCGACGGTCTGGTAGGACAGACAGGCGCGGGCATCCACCCGGCCCTCGCCCAACAAGGCGCCCGTGGGACAGGACATGAGGCACTTGCGGCAGCTTCCACAGCGATCCGTCGCGGGGCCGTCCGCGTAGGCATCCACCTCGGCGTCCAGGATGAGCACCGCCAGCATCACCCAGGAGCCGAAGCGCTCGGTGATGAAGCATCCGTTCTTGCCCACGTAGCCCAGGCCCGCGCGCGCCGCCCACACCTTCTCCATGAGCGGGCCGGAGTCCACGCTGCCGTAGTCGTGCACCTCGGGGTACGCGCGTCCCAGGCGCTTGCGGAAGGCCTTCAGGCTGTCGCGCAGGGTGGAGTGGTAGTCGCGGCCTCGCGCGTAGCGGGCGATGGGCGAGTCCGCCGCCTCGGACGCGTCCCGGTAATAGTTGGTCGCGAAGGCGATGACGCTGCGCGCCCCGGGCAGGAGCTGGGACACATCCAGGCGCTCGGCGGCCCGCGAGCCCAGCCAATCCATGTCCGCCGCGCAGCCCGCCTCCAGCCACTCCAGGAAGAAGCGGGGCGGAATGGGCTCGGCGCGCGCGAAGCCCACGAGATCGAAGCCGACCTCGGTGGCGAGCTGGCGCAGATGGGCGGTGGGCAACGGACTCACTCACCCTACATACCCCAACCCCACCGCCGTGTTCCCTGGGACTCGGGGGCCCCTACTTCGTGGGCTTCTCCGCGATCCACTTCACGTCCTCGATGCCCACCCGGTGGTTGGCCACCCGCGCCAGGACGAAGAGCAGGTCCGAGAGCCGGTTGAGGTACGTCACCGCCTCGGCGGACGCCTCGCCCGTGTGCAGGGCGGCGACCACCCGCCGCTCGGCGCGCCGGCACACCGTGCGAGACAGGTGCAACGCCGCCGCCGCCTGACTCCCCCCGGGCAGGATGAAGTGCGTCATGGGAGACAGTTCGGTCTCGAAGGTGTCGATCGCCTGCTCCATGTCCGTCACCCACTCGGGCTTGAGCGGGGGGATGAAGCCCGAGGCCTTCGTGCCCGTGGGCGTGGCCAGGACCGCACCCACGGTGAAGAGTTGGTCCTGCAACCGCTGCAACAGGCCATCCAGGTCGGAGGGCATCCCCAGGGCGCGCGCGAGCCCCAACGAGGCGTTCAGTTCATCCACCTCCCCGTAGGCCTCCACGCGCGCGCTGTCCTTGGGCACCCGTCCCCCACCGAACAGGCCTGTCTCTCCCGCGTCTCCGGTCTTCGTGTAGATCTTCAATGGCGAGTTCCTTTTTCGTCGGGCAGTCAGCACGCCGCGCGGCGGAAGATTCGCGCCATTGGGGGGCGTGGGCTAGGAGAAGTCCATGAAACAGTACCTCGCCCTGCTCGAGCACGTGCTGCATCACGGGACGAAGAAGAGCGACCGCACCGGCACCGGCACGCTGAGCATCTTCGGCCACCAGATGCGCTTCGATCTCTCCCAGGGCTTTCCCCTGGTGACGACGAAGAAGCTGCACCTCAAGTCCATCATCCACGAGCTGCTCTGGATGCTCGCGGGGGGCACGAACGTGCGCGCGCTCCAGGCCCACGGCGTCACCATCTGGGACGAGTGGGCCAACGCCGAGGGAGAACTCGGCCCCATCTACGGCCACCAGTGGCGCTCCTGGTCCACGCCCGACGGGGGCTCCGTCGATCAGATGACCCAGCTCGTCAAGGGACTGCGCGAGAATCCCGACTCGCGCCGGCACCTGGTGAGCGCGTGGAACGTGGCGGACCTTCCCGCGATGAAGCTGCCGCCCTGCCACATCCTGTTCCAGTTCTACGTGGCGGACGGGAAGCTGTCCTGCCAGCTCTACCAGCGCAGCGCGGACATCTTCCTCGGCCTGCCCTTCAACATCGCCTCCTACGCCCTGCTGACGATGATGGTGGCGCAGGTCACGGGGCTCCAGGCGCACGAGTTCATCCACACCACGGGGGATGCGCACCTGTACCTCAACCACCTGGAGCAGGCGCGCGAGCAGCTTCAGCGCGAGCCCCGGCCCTTGCCTCGGATGACGATCAACCCCGACGTGCGCTCGCTCTTCGACTTCAAGTACGAGGACTTCACGCTGGGTGGCTACGAGCCGCACCCCGCCATCAAGGCGCCGGTCGCCGTATGACCCTGTGCGCCATCGTGGCCATGGCCTCCAACCGGTGCATCGGCCGGGACAACGCCCTGCCCTGGCGCCTGCCGGAAGACCTCAAGCGCTTCAAGCGGCTCACGCTCGGGCACACGCTCATCATGGGCCGCAAGACGTACGAGTCCATCGGCCGGCCGCTGCCCGGGCGACGCACCCTCGTGGTGACGCACCAGCGCGGCTGGGCGGTGCCCGAGGGAGTCCACGTGGCGCACTCGTTGGACGAGGCCCTCGAGCAAGCGGGCGGCGGCGAGGTCTTCATCGCCGGAGGCGCGCAGCTCTACGCCCAGGCGATGGAGCGGGTGAGGCGGCTGTACCTCACGCGCATCGAGCGCGCGTACGAGGGAGACACCTTCTTTCCCGAGGTGGACCTGTCCGGATGGCGGCTGAGCGCCGAGGAGCACCACGCGGCCACGGACACCACACCGCCCTTCGCGTTCCTCACCTACGAGCGATAGGCACGGAGGATTTTGAGTCTGATTCTCAACATTGAGAATCCGAGGGAGGGCTGGTAGACGGTGAGCGTGAAGCGCACCGCTCTACTGCTCCTGTCCCTCCTGTTCCTGGCGCCGCTGGCCCATGCCCAGGAGGGCGAGTCGGATCCGCGCACCTGGCACCGCCTGGTGGGCATCCTCCAGTACCTCCAGGCCGACTATCCGGCGGCGGTGGAATCCCAGTCGGACTTCGAGCTGGCCGAGCAGCGCAGCTTCATCGCCGAGGCCAACGAGGCGGCGCGGGAGCTGGGCCGCAAGGGCGAGACGTTCGTCGCGCGCCTGGAGGCCATCCAGCAGCGGGTGGACAAGGCGGAGGATCCCGAGGGCGTCAGCCGCGACTGTGGGGAGCTGGTGGAGGACCTGGTGCTGGCGGGAGGCCTGGCGCGCAGTCCCCGCGTGGCGCCGGACCTGGAACTGGGCGCGAAGCTCTACCAGGAGAGCTGCGCGGCCTGTCACGGCGTGGATGGCAAGGCGCAGGTGCCCATCGCGGAGACCATGGAGCCCCGGCCCGCCAACTTCCAGGATCCAGACGTGATGTCCGGCATCACACCGTACAAGGCCTTCAACACCACGGGCTTCGGCGTGCCCGGCACGCCCATGCCCGGCTTTCCCACGCTGACCGAGCAGGAGCGCTGGTCCGTCGCCTTCTACCTCTTCACGCTGCGCCAGCCGCCGTGCGAGGGCACACCGCCGCGCGCCTCGCTGGAGAAGCTCGCCAACGCCACGGACACGGAGTTGGTGCAGGCCCATGGCCAGGAGAACCTCGCGTGCCTGCGCCGCAAGATGCCCGACGTGGACGAGGAGCGCGGCCTGCTGGTGACGCGCGAGCACGTGGAGCAGGCGCTCCAGCTCGCCAGCACCGGGGACATGCTGGGCGCGCGCAACGCGCTGTTGGATGCGTACCTCAAGGGGCTCGAGCCGGTGGAGGTGACGCTCCAGGCGCGCAATCCGGATCTGGTGCTCAAGCTGGAGAAGGCCTTCCTGAGCACGCGGCTGGCCGCCGAGAACAAGAGCCCCCACATCCAGGACGAGGGGCGCGTGCTGCTGTCGCTCCTGGACGAGGCGCGCCGGGACAGCGGCGACACGATGAGCTTCCTGTCGGTCATCTGGCTCACCCTGCTCATCCTGGTGCGCGAGGGCTTCGAGGCCAGCATCATCATCGCCGCCCTGCTGGCGATGCTGCGCAAGATGCAGGCGCCCGAGTACGCGCGCGTGGTGCACGCGGGCTGGGTGTCCGCGCTGGGGGTGGGCGCGCTCGCCTTCATCTTCGGCCGGCACCTGATGAACGGCGCCAACCGGGAGATGCTCGAGGGCTTCGCCGGACTCCTGGCCGTGTTCATGCTGCTGTACGCGGCGCTGTGGCTCAACGCGCGCTCCAACATGAGCAAGTTCATGGGCGAGCTGCGCGAGAAGATGAAGGGAGCGCTCGGCCGCGGCAGCATGGCGGGCCTGTTCGCCATTGCCTTCACCTCCGCGCTGCGCGAGAGCGTGGAGACGGCCATCTTCCTGCAAGGGCTCGCGCTGGACTCGGCGACGGGCGTGATGTGGGGCTGCGCGCTGGGCGTGGTGGCCATCACCGTGCTCGTCATCTTCGTCAACCGCGTGGGCTACAAGCTGCCCATGAAGACGCTCTTCAAGGCGTCCACGGTGCTGCTGGTGGCCACCGCCGTCATGCTCCTGGGCAAGGCCCTGCACGCCTTGCAGGAGGTGGCCCTGGTGCCCATCAAGCCCATCCCCTTCGTCACCATCGACCTGCTCGGCATCTACCCGGACGCGATGTCGCTCATCCCCCAGGGGGTGCTCACCGCGGTGCCCATCGCCCTGGTGCTCATCAAGCGGCGCCGGGAGAACTCGGCGCGCCTGGCGGACGCGTCGTCCCAGGGGTGACGCGGAGTCCTCACCCCCGGAAGTAGCGGCCGGAGGATTCCCGGACGCGGCCCTCGTCCTGGAGCTTGAGCAACACCGCCAGGGCGCTGCGCTCGGCCACCGGCAGCAGGAAGGGCGGCGTCTCCACGTACGCCCGCGCCACCACCTCCGCGAGCGTCGCCCCCTCCGCGGGCACCGACTCCAGGATCCGTGCCTCGCGTGCCGCCCGGTGGTCCAGGTACTCCTGGAGCTTGCCCGGCCCGTCCGGAATCGCCATGCCGTGCGCCGCGTGGAGCGTCGTCACCGGCCAGTCCCGCAGCCGCGCGAGCTGCCGCAGGTACTCGGCCATGTCGCCCTCGGGCGGATCGATGACGATGGAGCCCACGCCCGCCACCATGTCCCCCACCACCGCCGCGCGCGTGCGCTCGTCCACCAGACACAGGTGGCCCCGCGCATGCCCCGGCGTGTGCAGCACCCGCCAACGTTGCGGCGGCGTCCCCGCCAGCTCCAGCACCTCGCCGTCCGCCAGCAGCCGCGCCGCCGGCACCTCCACCCGATCCGCCGTGCGCGCATGGCACCACAGAGGCACGCCCAGCCGCTCCGTCACCGCGCGCACCCCCGCCGTATGGTCCCCATGGTGGTGGGTGAGCACCACCGCCTTCACCCGGGCCCCCTCCGCCACCAGCCCCTCCACCATCGCCAGGAGCCGCGCCAGCTCGGCTTCGTCCCCCGAGCCCGGGTCCACGATCAGCAGCTCGCCCTCGCCCAGCACGTACGCGTTGGTGTGCGTGGCCGGAGGCAGCGTGGCCGTGCGCAGCGGAAACACCCGAACCCCCCGCTGGTACTCGATGCGCTGCGCGATGAAGTCCGGGCAGTGCTCCGGCGCGCCCAGCTCCGCCAGGGCCCGCTCCGGCGTGTCGAAGCGCGCCAGCACCCGCAGGACGTGCAGCGCGGGGGGGTGGAGCAACGCGGTCCCCGCCTCCCAGCGCGCCAGGGCCTCGGCGGGCGTCACCCAGGACGCCTCCGACAACTCCCCCGGCCACCACTCCGCCCGAGCGTGCTCCCCCACCTCCACCAGGTAGAAGAAGGTGTCGAAGCGCACGGGCGCGAACTCCGGCGTCACCCACCGTCCCGCGTCCGGAAGATCCTCCGCCCGCAGGGCCAGTCCATGGCGCTCGAGCGCTTCCCGCCACGAGCCGCGCCCCTCCAGCAACTCCCGGCGCAACGCCCCCACCTCGTCGGGCCCCAGACGCTCGGCGCCCTCGGCCACCAGCACCCCCGCTTCCTCGAGCAGCTCGCGCGCCGCCGCCGCCCGCAGCGCCGCGTCCCGCCCCGAGGCGCCTCGCACGGGCACCTCCGCGTCCTCGCGATCCACCTTGCCCCCGGGAAAGGCGTAGAAGCCCCCCGCGAAGCGCAGGGCCTTCTCGCGCTTGACCCAGAAGAGCTCCAACCCCAGGGCCGTGCGGCGGTACGGCACCACCACCGCCGAGAGCCGGGGCGTCGCGACGGGGGGCGGAGGCGGGGCGCCCTGAACGGTCTCGCTCATTCCCGCACCGCCTGTCCGAGCAGCCGCGCCATCATGTTGCGCGCGTCCTCGATTTGATCCGGCCGCACGTACAGGCGCGTCAGCCGCACCGCGCCGCTGTAGCGCTGGTAGAGCGGCGTGTAGCGCGACACCTCCGTGAGCCGGCCGGTGGACCGGTCGACGATGTAGAGGCTGGGGACCGAGCCCTCCGCGAAGTACTTGGAGAGCACACCCTTGGACTCCACCGTGAAGTGCTCGAAGCCCCCCGTCACCAGGGCGCTGCGCAGCACATCCAGGTCGTAGCCCACATCCCGCTCGGTGAATTGCGCGAGCAGCTTGAAGCCCTGGCGCGTGGCGATGCGCTGGGCCCACCGGTTCTTCGAGCGGCGCAGCGTGTACCAGAGCGCCACGTCATCGCAGTGCAGGAAGGCCTCGGGGTCGGACGGAATCTCGAACTCGCCGGGGGCCTCCTCGTAGTAGCGCCGCAGCATCGCGTCGAAGTTGACCGAGGTGTGGTGGTAGTACACCGAGATGAACATGTGGTGGCGGCTGAGCAGGAAGTCCTCGAAGGCGAACGCCGCCGCCCGGCTCAGCGCCAGGTGGGCGCGCCCGTCCTTCACCGCCGGGTTCAGGTTGGACACCAGCCAATCCATGTCGTACCGGCCGTAATTGACGCCCGTGTAGAAGGAGTCGCGCAGCAGATAGTCCATCCGGTCCGCGTCCAGTTCCCCCGACACGATGGCGCGCAGCAGGGGGGTCCAATCCACCCCGGCGTGCGAGAAGCCCGGATCCCTCGGCGGCTTCGCGCCGGTGATGAGTCCCACCGCCGCCTCGGGCGTGATGCCCAGGGGGCCGTAGTTCTCCTCGATGAGCGGCGTCAGGGAGCTATCCAACAGAAGCTTGGCGGTGAAATCTTCGTGCGTGGCTTGATCGCCTTCCGCCACGGCGTCCAGCCAGGAGGGCAACCGCAGCAAGGCACGCTGGGGGGCGATGCGCTCGGAGGCATGGGACAGGGGCATGTGGCCCAGGTCATGGCACAGCACGGCGAGCCGCACCGCGGCGCTAAAGCGCTCGCGTACCTCGGGGGGCAGCTCCGAGCGGCCGGTGACGGCCTGGAAGACCCGGGAGGCGACGTGCATGGCGCCGAGCGAGTGAACGTGCCGGGTGTGGGTCGCGCCCGGGAATGCCAGGTCGCCGAAGCCGAGTTGCCGCACGTGGCGAAGCCGTTGGTAGAACCGGCTGTCGATGACGGCCTTCTCCTCGCCACTCACATCGATGGTGCCGTGGATGGGGTCACGAATCCGCATGGTTCTCCTCATACTTCCGGACACTGCTCAGCGGCCAGCCAATCAGCCCGCTGTGAACTGTCATCCCCCATGGGGACGTGGTAACCCTGCCCGTCGCCCAGACTCCCGCATGCACATCGCCATTCTGTACAACCGAGACCATGAGCAGTTGGAGGACGACCCGGGTCGGGAGGCGCGAGCAGACGTGACGCGCGTGGCGTCCGCCCTGGCGGAGGCCCTGGCCCAGGAGGGAACCCGGGTCGACCCGGTCGCCGTGGAGGGCTCCCGGCTGGAGTTCGTGGACGTGCTCGCCCGCCTGCGGCCCGACCTGGTCATCAACCTCTGTGAGTCCGTGGCGGCGGACAGCCGGGCGGAAACAGTCGTGCCCTGTCTGCTGGACATGCTCGGGCTGCCCTACACGGGCTCCTCGGCCCTGACGCTGGGGCTGGCGCTGCACAAGGACAAGGCCAAGGAACTGCTCAGGGCCCGGGGCGTGCCCACGCCGGGCTTCGCGCGGGTGGACCGGCTCGAGGACCTCGAGGGGCTGGAGCTGCCCTTCCCGCTCATCGTCAAGCCCGCGCGCGAGGATGCCAGCATGGGCATCACCCGCGACTCCGTGGTGCACGACCCGGCCGCCCTGCGCCAGGCGGTGGCCTTGGTCCTCAAAACCTTCCACCAGCCCGCCATCGTCGAGCAGTTCATTCCTGGACGCGAAATCTACGTGCCCCTGCTGGGCAACACGCCCCGCCAGGCCCTGCCGCTCACGGAGATCCGCTTCGGCCGGCTCTTCGACGACCGGCCCAACATCGTCACCTACTCGGGCAAGTGGGAGACGGGCTCTCCCGAATACACGAACACACCCTCGGCGCCCTGCCTCCTGGAAGACGCGACGCTGGAGGCCCGGCTCGTGAAGACGGCGATGGAGGCCTTCTCGGCGCTCGACGGCCAGGACTACGGACGCGTGGACCTCCGGGTGACCCCCGAGGGCATGCCCTACGTCATCGACATCAACCCCAACTGTGATCTCCACCCCGAGGCGGGTTTCGCCAAGGCCGCTCTCTCGGCGGGGATGGACTACCGCGCCCTGGCCAGGAAACTGGTGGAGGTCGCGCTGGAGAGAACCCATGGACATCCGACCCCTCGAAGGAAAGGATCGGGAGTTGCTCGCCTCCCTGATCCGTCGAATCGAAACGTTCTCCACGGAGGAAAAGGACTGCGCGGTCGAACTCGTCGATCTCGCGCTGCAGCCGAATAACCGCGATTACAAGGTGCTCGTCGCGGACCGGGACGGCGCCATCGTGGGCTACGTCTGCTACGGCCCCACGCCGATGACGGAAGGGACGTACGATCTGTATTGGATCGCCTCGGATCCCCAGGTCCGGGGCCAGGGCGTGGGGGCCTCGCTGGTGTCCGGCATGGAAGGCGACCTGCGCCGCCAGAAGGCGCGCATCATCCGCGTGGAGACGAGCGCCACCGAGGCCTACGGCCCCACGCGCGGCTTCTACGCCTCCATGAAGTACAACGAGGAGGCGCGCATCCGCGACTTCTACAAGGTCGGCGACGACCTCATCATCCTCACCAAGCGGGTCTGAGCGGCTCCAGGCCCGCGCGCTGGAGCTCCGCGCGTGACGCGTTCCCCCAAAACCCTCCTCTCGCTGGGCACCGTGGTCCTGGGCCTGGCGCTGGTGCAGTGCAAGAAGCAGGACCCCGTGCCCACGGCGGCCCCTCCTCCGGCGCGGTCGGCCGAGGTCTCCGCCCCATCGGCCCAGGCCCCCGGCGCGCTCTCCGACGTGGTGAAGGCGCGCCGCCCCCAGGGCGGGGAGTACCTGGGGCTCTACCTGGTGGACAAGAAGGTGGGCTACCTCTTCACGGACCTGGGTGTCATCCCGGGCCGGGAAGACCGGGTGCGCTCCATCAACGAGCTGCACTTCAAGGCGAACGTGGGCTCGCGCCTGTCCGAGCGCATCCACCGCGAGGAGCGCATCTACGAGGCCCGGCCCGGAGGCCGGCTGCTGGCCTTCACCATCGAGCAGCGCGGCGACGGCGGAACCCAGACGCTGGTGGGCAATGTCACGCCCTCGGGCATCAGCGTGGTGCGCAAGCGGCCCGGGCTCGCGGACGAGACGGTGAGCCTGCCCGCCACGAAGGAAGTGGTGGAGGACGCGGACCCCGTGCGGGTGGCCCTGCTGCGCCAGGCGAACGTGAGCGGCCACATGCTGGATGGGACGGACCTGGGCACCTACCCCTTCGACGTGACGGTGCAGCCCACGGAGCAGCGGCTCCTCAGCGGCGTGCAGGTGAAGGTGGGCAAGGCGGTCATGGTCTCCGAGAAGGAGAAGGTGCCCGTCACCAGCTACGTGGCCGAGGAGGGACAGGTCCTGGAGATGGAGTACGGGCAGACGATGAAGGCCCGTGCCGAGCCCGAGGCGGTGGCCAAGCGGCTGGATCTGGTGGAGGTCTTCGGCCTGACCCGCGTGGTGCTGCCCCGGCTGTTGCCCGAGGAGGCCAAGGGCATTCCCGGCCAGGTGAAGCTGGTGATGGAGAACCTGCCGGAGAAGTTCCAGCAGGACACCTACCGCCAGAAGTACCAGGCCCAGGCGGACGGGAAGGTCCTGGTGACGCTGTCGGCGCGAGCCCCCGAGCCGAAGGCCCTCAAGCCGAGGCCGCTCAAGGATCCCGAGGGAGGCAAGAACCTCGAGACGTCCATCATCATCGAGAGTGACAACCCGCGCATCCGCGAGCTGGCCGAGCAGTTGGTGGGCCCGGAGAAGGACGCCTACACGGCGGCGAAGGCGATCGTCGCCTGGGTGGCCCAGAACCTGAAGAAGGACTACGGAGCGAGCGCGGACCGGGCCACGGACGTGCTGCGTCAGCGCAAGGGCGACTGCACGGAGCACTCGCTGCTGACGGTGTCGCTCCTGCGCGCGGCGGGCATTCCCGCCCGGCGCGTGGACGGGGTCATCTACATGGTGAACCAGGACGGCGTGCCGGCGCTCTACTGGCACGAGTGGGTGGAGGCCTTCGTGGGAGAGTGGACCCAGATGGACCCGACCTTCGACCAGGCGGTGGCGGACGCCACGCACTTCGGCGTGGGCCAGGAGGGCAACGCGGAGATCACCCCCCTCATCGGCACGCTCAAGGTCGTCGAGGTGAAGTAGGCCCGCGCCTGCCAGCACCCTGAGCCTGTCCCCCGAGCGGGCCATCCGGCTCGGGGAGCGCTGCTCGCGCTCGGCCTCGCGACGTGGCATCCGTAGGGGCGCTCAGCCCCTCGTGGCCTTCGATGCGCGCTGATGTGCGGGCCGTGCCGCCAACCGCTCCTGATAGGCGGCGAGCGGGTCCGGGAGCGTCTTGCCCAGGGCGCCGCGCCAGAGGCCCAGGGTGGTGCTCACGGCGATGTCGGCGAGCGAGAACCGGGCGCCCGCGAGATACGGCCCGTCGCCGAGTTGTTGGACCACGTATTGGATGGCCTCCTCGGTGCGTTTCTCCTGCACGCGCACCGACCAATTGCGCTTGTCCGTCTCGGGCGCCGCGAAGTGCGCGGCCATGAGGGTGTTGAGTCCCGCGCCCAGCGTGGCCTCGCTGAACACCGTCAGATGCAGCACGCGCGCGAGGAGCGGGGCGTCCTCGTCCGGCAGCAGCGGCGTGGGGCCGTACGTCCGTGCCAAGTAGAGCATGATGGCGATGGACTCGGCGAGCGCCACGCCGCCTTCGTCCTCGAGGAAAGGCACCGTGCCCAGGGAATGGCGTGCGCGATAGGCCTCGCTCGTCGGGAAGGACACCTTCTCGACCTCGTAGGGCAGCCCCATCTCCTCGCATTGCCAGGCCACTCGCATTCCGCGTGCGCCCCGCTCGAAGTTGTAGATCTTGATCACGCGTGTCTCCTTCGCGGGGCTCATCATCGTACAATCGATGGCAGTGCACGCGGACGCGCATGGGCTCCGGCCAACCAGCGTCCCACCATCTGCCGCCCATTGTGCGGCAGGAGCCGGTGGTCAACGACTTGTCGGGCCCTTGGCGTCCCCTCCGTCGCCGCGCGCGCATACTCCGCGCCAAGTCCTTGGCCACCTGGGGCAGGCTCAGTTGGCTACATCGTCGGCATGAAGATCTTCAGGCCGGTGCGGCCACCGGCGCCGAGCGTGTTGCGCTCGATGAAGTCGCTCACGGACGAGCGGCCGTCGCCGGTGGTGATGGCGGTGTGGCCGTAGATGCTGCCCGCGCGCGACGAGGTCTTCTCCCAGGTGAGGACGAGACCCGGAATCTTCAGCGCCTCGGCGAGCGACATGTTGACCTGCTTGAACTTGTCACGCGGCAGGTTGTTGTCGATCTGGTTGCCGTTGCCCCAGACCTTGAAGCCGAAGGCGTTCTGGATGGCCCTGCTCACGCCGGTGGCGCACAGGCCCTGGCTGTTGTACCCGCCCATGCCCATCGCGGCCGCGCGGCCGGCGTTCGCGAGCTTGCGCATCGCGGCGGTCGCCTGGCCCGGGCTCCCGGCGCCACGGCTCTCATTGACCTGCCCGCTGCCCTTCGCGCCGCCGCTGCGTCCCGCGCCACCGGACCCCTTCGTGCCGCCGCCCTTGGCGGGCTCGAAGCTGTCGCTCCGGCCGTGACCCGGGATGCGCAGGGTCTTGCCCGCGTAGATGAGGTTCGGGTTGGCGATCTTGTTGATGCGCGCCAGCTCCGAGACGCTGGTCTTGAAACGACCTGCGAGAGCCGAGAGGGTGTCGCCCTGGCGAATGCGGTAGTTGGACATGGCAATCTCCTGGAACGATTGTCGCGGCGTCCGTCGCGGAGTTGCGTCCGGACGTCCCAGATTCTTGGAATTCGCCCAAGCCCACGGCCGCTCCCCGGAAAATCCCGAGCGAAACCGGACACATGGGCTCGCATCCGGCGGGGGCGCCTCCGCTCAGTTGGCTCGTGTCACCTTGAAGGCCACCGTACCCGAGCAGCTCTTGCTGCCGTAGCAGCCCGCGCGCACCTCGTAGTTGCCATTCGCGGGCACGGTGTAGCGCATGTACGAGGCCGTTCCGCAGGTGTCGTCGTTGGACATCAGCTCGACGCCGTTGGCGGCGAACAGGCGCAGGAACGTATCGCCTCCCGCGTAAGCACCCGGCACATTGCAGGTGCCCACCTCCAGCACGTCCCCCGTCTTCAGGGCGACGGTGCGGTTGGTGGTCGCTTGCAGCGCGCTGTTGGTGTTGGTGGCGGCGTAGTCGAACGAAGGGATCGTCTCCGCGGGGAGGACATTGAAGGCCACCGTGCCACCACAGGAGGTGTTGGCCTTGCAGCCCGCGCGCAGCTCATAGGTTCCGCTGACGGGCGCCGTGTACTGGATGAAGGCGCTGGTGCCGCACGTGTCGTCGTTGAAGGCCACCTCGGTCCCATTGACGCCATACAGGCGCAGGAAGGTGTCACCCGAGGCCGACGCCCCCGTCACGTTGCAGGTGCCCACCTGCAGGCGCTCCCCGGCATTGAGGGTGAAGAGCCGGTTCGTGGTGGCCCGCTGCGCGTTGTCGGTGTTGAAGGCGCTGTACGTGAGCGGCGTGACGCCCGGCTTGGGCGTGATCCGGAAGCTCACCGTCCCACTGCAGGTGTAGTCCGCGTAGCAGCCCGCGCGCAGCTCGAAGTCACCGCCCGTGGGAGCGATGAACTTGATGTAGGAGCCAGTCCCGCAGTAGGGCGCGTCGGCGTTGTCGTTGTAGACCAGCTGTGTGGAAGTCCCTGCCTTGAAGAGGCGCAGGAAGGTATCGCCCCAGACGGAGGCTCCTGGGAGATTGCAGGTGCCCACCTCCAGCATGTCCCCCTGGCTGAGGGTGACGGTCTGATTGAAGGTGTTCTGCTGCGCGCTGTTGGTATGGGCCGCGTTGTAGGAGAGCGGCTGGGTGGATGGCGGTGGCGTGCCCACGTCCGGGGTGTACAGGTCCATCGTCGTGTGGACCTGGTAGGTGCCGGGCAGCTGGCCCCCCGCGACGAGCACGGAGCCATCCGCCAGCGCGGTCACCGTGTGCTGATCGCGCGAGATGCCGAGCCGGCCCACGGTGCTCCACTCCTTCTCGGCGACGTCGAACCGGTCGATGTTCAACTCGTTCCTGGCGAAGCCACCCACGAGCAGGGGCTGCCCGTTGGACAGGATGAGCTTGCCTCGGGAGTGATAGCCGAGCGCGGTGGGCAGCGTCGTCCAGGTGTCCGTGGAGACGTCATACCGCTCGACCGCGTCCGCGCCCGACTCTCCACCCGCCAGCAGTACGTTCCCATTCGGCAGGACGAGCGCGGACGGCCACGGCCTGGACAGAGCGGGCGAAGCCACCGGAGACCAGGTCCCCGTGGACGGGGAGTAGATCTCGACGGAACGGCCCGGATCGACCTGCGCGCCCTCATGCCCGCCCAGGACCATGACCCGGCCGTCGTTCAACCTCACGGCGGTATGGTACATGCGGCCCGTGTTCAGACTTCCCGTCGGGGTCCAGGTATTGGACTCGGGATCGAAGAGATACGCGCCGAAGCGGTCTCCCGCGCCGCCCACCATCAGGACCCGGCCATCCGTCAGCAGCGTGGCGGTGGTGGCGTAGTTGGAGATGGGCATGCGCGCCACCTTCGTCCACGTGTTGGTGGCGGGGTCGTAGCGCTCCGCGGACCAGGCATCGGTTCGACCCCCTCCCACCACCAGCACGGAGCCGTCCAGCAGCCGCACCGACGCGTGAAAGCAGTGGGGCTCGAGCATCGGCGCGCCGGGAGACATCGTCCGCGTGGCCGGGTCATACAGCTCGGTGGTGGCCGTGACGGAGCTATAGCCCGTGCAGCCGCTGATGAAGAGCACCTTGCCATCCGGCAGCACCTCGGCCGTATGCAGAACGCGCCCCTGTTGGAGCGGTCCCACGGCCCGGATCACCTCCTGGCGCAGTTGCCCTCCCTCGTCCCTCGTGGCCTCGCCGTCCTTCGTGGCCGTTTCCGGCTCACAAGCCCCCAGGCACAGACCCAACGCGGCCATCACGTAACGCTTCAACATGTGTTCCATCCCCCTCGCGGAAGCGGGCAGGCTCCAGGCCCCTCGCCCGACTCGACGCCGCGCTTATACGAGAAGGACCAACGCTTGCCTTTCATCCCCGCGCCAACAGGTTGAGAGAAAGCGTCAGGGCCTGGGCGCCCGGGAAGAAGGACGCCGCCACTCGCGAATGAGCGCCACGAGCGCGCGAAGGCTCGCCGGGGCATGCCGATGCGCCGGGTAATAAAGACACACGCCAGGCTCCGCGGGCGTCCAGTCGCCGAGCACCTGCACGAGCCGACCCGTCCGTAGCACGTCATCGACATTCCACGCGCTCACGTACGCGAGGCCAGCGCCACCGAGCGCCGCCGCGACCACGGCGCCGTCGTCATCGAGCGTGAGCCGTCCCTTCACGTCCACGGCGAGCTCTTCCCCGCTCCGGGAGAACTCCCAGCGGTAGACCGCGCCGTTGGACATCCGGTAGCGGATGCACTCGTGGTGGACCAGGTCGGCGGGTGTCTTCGGCACGCCGCGCTCACGCAGGTAACTTCGCGAGCCGACGACGATGAAGCGCACGTCGCCGCTGCAAGGGACCGCCACCATATCGCGCGGAATGCTCCCGGCCAGCCGAACCCCGGCGTCGAATCCATCCGCGACGATGTCCACCGGTTTGTCCTCGGCCACGAGCTCGACGCGCACGTCCGGATGACGCCTCAAGTACTCGAGGAGGATCGGCATGAGGATCCGCCTCGCCACGAGCGCCGAGGTGTTGATGCGCAAGGTGCCCGTGGGTGTCTTCTGATGCGCGTCCACGGACTCCATCGCATCCGCGAGCACGGCCAGGGCCGGTTTCACGCGCGAGAGAAAATCCTCGCCCGCGTCCGAGAGCGCGACGCTTCGCGTGGTGCGATGAAACAGCCGGACGCCCAGGCGTTTCTCGAGCGCGGCGATGGCATGGCTCAAGGCCGAGGGCGACAGCCCGAGCTCCGCGGCCGCGGCGCGGAAGTTCTTGTGCGTGGCGACGGCGACCATCGCGTTCAGTTCGGCGAGTCCGGCGCCGTGAACTCCGCTCTTCATTGATGAAACTCCTGCATCAGTTCATCCCAGAATCATCGCATTGTCTCATGAGTCCCGGGGCCTTAGCTTTCTCCTCATGAAAAGAACGGTTCTCATCACGGGTTGCTCCACGGGCTTTGGGCTCGCTTCGGCTCAACACTTCGCGGCCCAGGGCTGGAACGTCATCGCGACCATGCGCACGCCCTCCGCGGACTCGGCGCTCGCGGTGCTGCCGAACGTGCTCGTGACCCGGCTCGACGTTCAAGACCGCGCGAGCATCGACTCCGCCTTGAAAGCGGGCATCGAGCGATTTGGCGGCCTCGACGTCGTGGTCAACAACGCCGGTTTCGGACTGCACGGCCTCTTCGAGCCGACCCCTCGCGAGAAGATCCTCGAGCAGTTCGAGGTGAATGTCTTCGGGGTGATGGATGTGATTCGGGCCGCCCTGCCCCACCTCGAGCAACGAGGCGGCGGAACGATCGTGAACGTGAGCTCGGGAGCGGGCATCTTCACGCTGCCCCTGCTCTCGCTCTATTGCGCGAGCAAATTCGCGCTCGAGGGCTTTTCAGAAGCACTCTCGTACGAACTCACCTCGCAGAACGTGCGCGTGAGGATCGTCGAGCCCGGCGGAGTCCTCGACTCGCGCTTCGTCTCGCGCAGCGCCGAGGAACAATCGCGAACCGCTGTACCGGCGCGCTACAGGGCTTTCGTTCACGCAACGGAGGGAGTCTTCGCCGGGCTCCGCGACAACCGATCCGGCGCGACCTCCGAGGATGTCGCCAGGGTCATCTACGAGGCCGCCACGGACACGAGTGACCGCTTGCGCTACGTGGCGACCGACGGAATCAAGCAGCTCGTGAAGATGCGACGCGAGACGTCCGAGGACGCCTACCTCACCTTCATGCGCGAGCACTTCCTGGCCAGGCCCCCTTCCGCCAAGGAGCCGGCGAAGGACTGAGCGTGCCCCAGCGGAACGGGGCAGGCCCGACGCGACTCAGCGGCTCTTGAAGTTCTGGGCGACGAAGTCCCAGTTCACGAGATGAGTGAGGAACGTGTCGATGTACTTGGGGCGGGCGTTGCGGAAGTCCACATAGTACGCGTGCTCCCACACGTCGATGGTCAACAGGGCCTTCTGGCCGTGCTTCATCGGCAGGTCGGCGTTGCCCGTCTTCGTCACGGAGAGCTTGCCGTTCTCGAGCACGAGCCAGGCCCAGCCCGAGCCGAACTGGGTCGCGGCGGCGTTCGCGAACTCCTCGCGGAAGCGCTCGAACGAGCCGAAGTCCCGCTTGATGGCCTCCGCGAGCTCGCCCGTGGGCTGTCCCCCTCCGTTCGGCTTCATGCAGTGCCAGTAGAACGTGTGGTTCCACACCTGGGCGGCGTTGTTGAAGACGCCTCCCTCACTGGAGAGGATGACCTCCTCGAGCGACTTGTTCGCCTCCGGCTTCCCATCCAGCAGCTTATTCAGGTTCGTCACGTACGCGGCGTGGTGCTTGCCGTGGTGGTACTCGAGCGTCTCCGCGCTGATGTGAGGGGCCAGGGCGTCCTTCGCGTAGGGGAGGTCGGGCAGGGTGAACGGCATGGGGTGCGTCCTTTCGTGGTGTGTCGTGAGTGAAGCGTGAAGCACTACTATCGAGGGCTCAGGAGCGAGCCCCTGCTCTATGGGGACACCGCTCGTTTGTCAGCTTATTGGCCAATATGCTGGCCATCCGCCAACACATTGGCGGAGAACCCGCCCTGGGCCAGTCTCCGAGAGAAGACCTCCGCGTCCGTGACGGGCGGCTCGCAGGCGAAGTGGCGGCACACGTAGGCGGCGGCGAGGCCCCCCACCGGCTCGCGGCCCAGGAAGGTCTCGCGCATGGACGCCGGCATGGGCGCCGCGGGCTCCTTCCAGGCCAAGGCGGAGGTGGGGGCGTACACGCCTCGGGCCGCCGCCAGCAGGGGCTCCACCGCGTCCCGCGTCCCCGCGAAGGTGACGCTCGGCGCCCCCTCCATGAGCGCGTCCGCCGCCAGCGCCAGGTGCCCATAGCCCATCGGGTTCTTCTGGAGCTGCTCGCGCATGCGTGACACGTAGCGCTCGGGCAGATCCAGGTGGTGCTTGTTCCCCGTGAGCGCCGCGAGCGCCACCTGCGCCTCCGTCAACGTCGACGCCCCCGAGGGCACCGCGTTGTCGAACGTCGCGTAGGTGGCCACCACCAGGTCACCCTGCGCGCGGGGGGCCGTGAGCCAGGCCTGCTTGTCCACATCCCAGAAGAGCTCTTCCGAGACCCGCACCAGGGCCTCCGCCGCCTCCAGGTACCGGGGCTCGAAGGTGGCCTGGTAGAGCGAGGTGAGCCCCGCGGCCAGGTTCCCATAATCCTCCAGGAAGCCCGGAATGCGCGCCTGCCCCTCCTGGTACGAACGCAGCAGACGCTGGCCGTCCCACAACTCCGCCAGCAGGAAGTCCGCCGCCTTCTGGGCGCGCTCCACCCAGTCCGCCCGCGCGAAGACCCGGCCCGCGAAGGCCAGGGCGCGAATCATCAGGCCGTTCCACCCGGAGAGGATCTTGTCATCCCGGCCCGGCTTCACCCGCTTCTCCCGCGCCTCGAAGAGCCGCCGCCGCGCCTCGTCCAGCAGCTCCCGCGTTTCCTCCACGGACATGGAGAAATCGGAGGCCAGTGTCTCCACGGGCACCGCCGCCTCCAGCACCGTGGTCCCATGCTCGAAGTTGCCCCGGGGCGTGAGGTGGAAGCGGCGCGACACGAGGTCCGCCGACTCGGAATCCAATACCGCCTTCACCTGCTCGGGCGTCCAGACGAAGAACCGCCCTTCCTCGCCCTCGCTGTCCGCGTCCTGGGTGGCGTAGAAGCCGCCGCGCGCGTCCGTCATCTCGCGCAGCACGTACTCCACCGTCTCCTCCACCACCTGGCGCCACAACGGCCGGGGCTCGATCTGCCAGGCCTCGGTGTACAGGTGCAGGAGCTGCGCGTTGTCGTACAGCATCTTCTCGAAGTGCGGCACCAACCACCGCTCGTCCACCGAGTAGCGGTGGAAGCCACCTCCGAGCTGATCATAGATGCCGCCCCGCGCCATCTTCTCCAGCGTCAGCATCACCGCCTGCTTCAAGGCCTCCTGCTCCGGAGCCCGCCGCCACGCCCGCAGCAGCAGCGCCACGTTCATCGGGTTGGGGAACTTGGGCGCACCGCCGAAGCCGCCATGCACTCCGTCCATCCGCCGCAGCATGGACATCCCCATGGCGACCAGGTCCTCTCCCTTCAGCGCCGCCGGGGCCGCGTCCAGGCCGTAGTGGGCCAGCTCGCCCAGGCCCTGGCGGAACTCCTCCGCCTGCTGCAGCACCTCCTCGCGCCGCGTCGTCCAGGCCTCGCTCAGCGCCTGCAACAACTTGGGAAAGCCCGGCCGCCCATAGCGGTCGTCCGGTGGGAAGTAGGTGCCGCCGAAGAAGGGCACGAGCTCCGGCGTGAGGAACACCGTCAACGGCCAGCCGCCGCCCTGCCCCATCAACTGCACCACGCCCTGGTAGATCTGATCCACGTCCGGCCGCTCCTCGCGGTCCACCTTCACGTTGATGAAGCCCTCGTTCATCAAGCGGGCGATGGCGGGATTCTCGAAGGACTCGTGCGCCATGACGTGGCACCAGTGGCAGGCCGAGTAGCCCACCGACAGGAGCAGGGGCTTGTTCTCCGCTCGGGCACGGGCGAAGGCCTCGTCGCCCCAGGGGTACCAGTCCACCGGATTCTCCGCGTGCTGCCGCAGGTAGGGGGAGGGCTCTCGGGCGAGGCGGTTGCTCGCACCGGACTGGGGGGGCTGGGCCATGACGTGCTCCGGAAGGAAGACGGCCGCGAGCGTACAGACCCCCGTGGAAAGGTGCTGGGCAAAGGCCCGCAAGTGCGCTTTGTCCAGCACGTGGCCGAGCATTCTTCCTCCCGCGCTGTCCCCCACTTGACGCTCTGTCTCGTACTGTTGGCGGTCAGCGCCTGCGTGCGGCTCGCGCTCGTGCTGGGCACGGACATCTACTTCGATGAGGCCTACTACTGGCAGTGGTCCCGCCACCTGGACTGGGGCTACTACGATCACTCCCCCTTGGTGGCCTGGCTCATCGCCGGACTGGGGATCCGGCCCACGGCGCTCCTGTGCGGCGTGGGGACCGTGGCGGCCGTGTGGGGATTCGCCCGGGACGTGTACGGCCAGCGCGAGGCGGCGTGGCGCGCGGCCGCCCTGTGGAGCGTCGTGCCCGTGGGCATCCTCGCCGGAGTCTGGACCACGCCGGATACGCCCCTGCTGCTCTTCTGGGTGCTGGCGCTGTGGGCGCTGTACCGCGAGCGGTGGGTCCTCGCCGGGCTCGCGTGCGGCCTCGCGCTCCTGTCCAAGTACCCGGGCGTGCTGCTGGCCGCGGCCTTCGTCGCCGCGTGTCTCCGGGCCCGGCGGCTGCCCGCGGGCGCCTGGCTGACGGCGCTGCTCGGCGTGCTGCTCTTCCTGCCCGTGGTGGTGTGGAACGCGCGCAATGACTGGGTGGGCTTCGCCTTCCAGCTCAAGCATGGCCTCGGAGGCCAGGGAGGCTGGTCCACCTTCGGGGAATTCCTCGCCGGACAACTCGCGCTCGGCGGGCCCCTCCTGCTGCCGCTGACGGCGGTGTACATCGTGCGCGGGCCCCGGGAGCAGTTCCTGCTGCGCGCCGCCGCCGCCGTGCCGCTGCTCCTGTTCGGCTACGCCTCGATCCGCACCCGGGGCGAGGCCAACTGGCCGGCCGCCGCGTACCTCTCCGCGTGCGTGGGGATCGCCGGAATGAACCCCCGATGGTTCCGCGCGGCGGCGCTCCTCAACGTGGCAGGGGTGCTGGCCGTGACGTCGCACCTCCTCTTTCCCGTGCTGCGCTTCGAGCGGGACGTCATCCTGTCGCGCACCCATGGATGGGAGGTGCTGTCCTCGCTCGCGCGCGAGGAGGTGGCGGTGGTGTACACCCCCAGCTACCAGCTCGCCTCCGAGGTGGCGTACTTCACCGGGCTGCCCACGGACACGGCGGGCGGAGCGCGCCGCAGTCAGTACGACCTCTGGCCGAGGCCGAAGGTGCCCGCCGGGCGGGACGCGCTGTGGTTCTCCGAGGGCCGCCCCCCGCCCGAGGAGCTGATGGAGCGCTTCACCTCGGTGGAGGGGCCGGAGGAGCGGACGTCCGACTTCCACGGTCGCCGGGTCCACACCTTCCTCGTCTGGCGGCTGAGCGGCGCGAAGCCCTGATCACCCGGGCGCGTCGTCCTCCCGCCAGTCCCTCACGACGAAACCGCTCTCCGGGGCGAGCCGCACACGGAACAAGGCATCGAAGCCCTCGGCGAACGAGGGCGCGCGCAGCTGGTGCAGCGTGATGTGGAGCACCTTGTCCTCCACCCGCGCCCGCCCCACCCGTGCCGCGTTGCGCGCCAGACAGGCCTCCAGGTCCGGCGCGAAGAAATAGCCCACCACCCGCGCGCCCCTCGCCCGGCCGATGGCGATGAGCGGCCCCCGGTCCTCCACCCGGGGCAGGGTGTTGTCCACCACCACCGACTGTCCCCGCGCGAGCGCTTCATCGATGAGCCGCTGTTGCCGGGCCTCGCGTCGGCGCGCGTTGGGCCACAGGTCCTTGCTCACGTGCACATGCGTGGCCGCGAACCGCTCCCGGTAGAAGCCGCTCTTGCCCGAGCCCTGCAAACCGATGAAGAGGACGAGTTCCATGACACGTGAGGTCCGACGGGGGCGCCAAGTGCCCTCGCCAACAGTCCCGGACGAGGAGACTGTCCCGCCCGGCGCCGCCATGGGAAACCGTCCGCTCTCACGGCAGGAGCCCGATGACCGCCATCACGATCGACAAGCAGGGCGAGAAGATCAAGCTCGAGGACCTCCCCACGGAGCCACCCAAGAAGGTGGACAAGGAAGCGGCGAAGCTGGAGTTCGACTCGCTCGGCGAGGAGCTGTTCGACCTCCAGGACTTGATGTGGGGCGCGCGCATGAACTCCGTGCTCATCATCCTCCAGGGCCGGGACACCGCGGGAAAGGACGGCACCATCAAGAACGTCGCGGGGCACCTCAATCCCCGGGGCCTGGGCGTGGTGTCCTTCGGCGTCCCGACCGAGGACGAGCGGCAACACGACTTCCTCTGGCGCATCCACCAGCACACGCCCCGCCTGGGTGAGTTCGCCATCTTCAACCGCTCGCACTACGAGGACGTCCTCGTCGCGCGGGTGAACAAGCTCGTCTCCGAATCGCTCTGGAAGGAGCGCTACGGCCACATCCGCGACTTCGAGGAACTGCTCGCCCAGCACGGCACCCTCATCCTCAAGTTCTTCCTCCACATCAGTCAGAAGGAACAGGAGGAGCGCCTGCTCGCCCGGGAGCAGGAGCCGCGCAAGGCCTGGAAGATCAGCGCCGGAGACTGGGAAGACCGCCGACACTGGGAGGACTACACCCAGGCCTACGAGGAAGTCTTCACGCGCACGTCGGCGAAGACGGCCCCGTGGATGATCGTCCCCGCGGACTCCAAGTGGTACCGCAACCTCGTCGTGGCTCGGGCGATCGTCGAGTTCCTCCGCCCCTACCGCGCCGCCTGGCAGAGCCGTCTCGACGAGGTGGGCGAGGAGAAGAAGCGGGAGCTCGCGAGGTGGCGCGCGACGAAGTAGGCCCATTCGTAGTCACCAACGGCGGAACGCAACGCCCATCGCGAGGACCTGGAGACCCATGGCATAACCCCTCCATGCCTCGCGATGTCTCCTTCTTCGATTCCCTGGGCCGTCTGCTGTCCCTCGAGCGCGAGGCGGAACGCGCCCGCATGGAAGCCCTCGCCGAGGGCCTGTCCCTGCAACAGCGCGCCGAGCAGGGCCTGACCTTCCTCGACCTGGAGAGCCTGGAAGAGGAAGTCGGCCTCGGGGGCCGGGTGCTGGTGACGCTCGCGCGCAAGGACCGCGCGCGCTTCCCCGCCCGGCTCGACAACGGCGACCAGGTGGCCGTCTATCCCCGCCGCGCCGAGGTGAAGGAGCCCGCGCGCGCCCTCGTCACCCGCGCCACGGCGATGCGCGTGCAGCTCGCCTTCGACCGCTCGCCGCCGCCCTTCATCCACGAGGGCCTGCTGCGGCTCGACCGCGTCCCCAACGACGTCACCTACGAGCGCATGCGCGCGGGCCTGTCCCGGGTGAAGGCGCTCGACAAGGGGCTGGGCCGCCGCAAGCGCGAGGTGCTGCTCGGCAACGAGCCCCCGCGCTTCGACTCGCTCCGGGAATTCACCCCCACGCGCCCGCTCAACCCCGAGCAGCGGGACGCCGTCGCCCGCGCGCTCGCCGCGGAGGACTTCTTCCTCGTCCATGGCCCGCCGGGCACGGGCAAGAGCACCGTGCTCGCCGAGGTCGCCGCCCAGGCGGTGGCCCGGGGCGAGCGCCTGCTCTGCGCCGCCGCGAGCAACGCCGCCGTGGACCACCTGTTGGACCTGTGCCTGGACAAGGGGCTGCGCGCGGTGCGCGTGGGCCACCCCGCCCGCGTCACGCCCCGGCTCCAGGAGCACACGCTGGACCTGATTGTCGAGGACCACCCGGACCGGGTGCTGTCGCGCGAGCTGTTCGACGAGGCCTTCTCGCTGTTGGGCTACGCGCGCCGCCAGCGCACCCAGGGCCGCAGCCGCGAGCGCTTCTCCAACGCGCGCGCATCCACCACCGAGGCCAAGGGCATGCTGGACGAGGCCCGGGCCCTGGAGCGCAAGGCGGTGCGCAACGTGCTGGAGCGGGCGCAGGTGGTGTGCGTGACGCTCGCGAGCCTGGACTCGGGCGTGCTCGCCCACGAGGAATTCGACCTGGCCCTGTTGGACGAGGCCGCCCAGTCCACCGAGCCGCTGGCCCTGCTCGGCTTCCTGCGCGCGCCCAAGGTGGTGCTCGCGGGAGACCCCCAGCAGTTGCCGCCCACCATCCTCTCGCCCGAGGCGGCGAAGGCGGGCCTCTCCGTGAGCCTCTTCGAGCGCCTGCTCGCGGACCATGGAGAAGGCGTCAAACGGATGCTGCGCGAGCAGTACCGGATGAACACGGCCATCATGTCCTTCCCCTCGCGGGAGATGTACGCGGGGGAGCTGCGCGCGCATCCGAGCGTGGCGGGGCGAACGCTGGCGGACGTGCTGCCACCGGAGGCCCAGGGCGACTTCCCACCGGTGCTCTACCTGGACACGGCGGGCAAGGGCTTCGAGGAGGAGCAGGAGAAGGACACCGGAAGCCTCTTCAACACGGGCGAGGCGGACCTGGTGGTGGCGCGGGTGAAGGAACTGCTGGCGGCGGGAATCGCGCCGAGGGAGCTCGCCGTCATCACGCCCTATCGGGCGCAGGCGCACGCCCTGCGCGAGCGCGTGGAGCCGCTGTCGGCGGACGTGGAGGTGGACACGGTGGACGCGTTCCAGGGACGGGAGAAGGACGCGATCCTGGTGAGCCTCGTGCGCTCCAATGGCGAGGGACAGATTGGCTTCCTCTCCGACCTGCGCCGCATGAACGTGGCGCTGACCCGGGCGCGCCGTCACCTCTTCGTGGTGGGAGACTCGGCGACCCTGAGCGGCCACCCCTTCTACGCGCGCTTCATCGAGTCCACCCAGGAAGGCCAGGGCTACCGCTCCGCCTGGGAGTGGCCCGATCCCGCCGACGCGCTCTGAGCAACCAGGAAACCGTCTGCCTCTGGAAGAACACCTGACTTGAAGCTAGGCTCGCTCCACATCGTTGCCAGTGGATGAAGAGGGGGATCATGGCCAAACCCACGATGATGACGGTAAGCTTGCGCGCCTTGTTCGCAGTAGGTGGAAATCGCCAGGCCAGATGGGGTTCAACAGAGTCCCATCCAGTGGCCAAGGCCACGGTGGGAATCGAAGGAACAGAACTCAGTACAACAACCCTCACGTATGGGAATGCGCAACTGGATGTCTCCGCACTTTCCTCCGGAGAGTACATCCTGGCATTGACTCCTGATGCGGGGAACCTACTGAGACCTACCAGTGAGCCCGTGAACGCATCCGACGGCAACACGACGGATGCGCCGGGCACGTGCCGCTATCGCCCACTCAAGATCAAGCTATCGCTGTCGAATTCGAATGGTGTCGTGAAAATAGAGGCCGCGGACACCTGCGACGAGGCCACGCACGGCGTTGCCTTCATCCAATCCTCCACCAGTCTGCTCGTCGATTGGAAGCCCGACTGGATTGCATGCAGGCATAGCGGAGTGCGCCCAGCCAAGGTCACTCCAACAGTCGTTCTACTGCACCGAACCGGAGGACCCACACCAGGCTCCGCGATTGACACGTTTCTCCCCGCCCCCACATCAAGTCACTACCTGGTCGACACCGATGGACACATCATCAAACTGGTCCATGAAGACCTGGTGGCGAACCATGCGGGAATGAGTTGGTGGAACGGCCAAAACCGCGTCGGAAACATCTCGGTGGGAATCGAGATCGTCAACTCCGATGGAGACTTCACGCAGCCTCAGTACGACGCCGTCATCCGCATCATCAAGGATCTCAAGCTCAAGTACCCCTCCATCACTCGGCATGGAGTACTGGGTCACGGCGAGGTGCGGGTGCGTAACGACAAGAACCTTGCCCAATTCATCAAGCAACCCACGAAGACCCCACTTCATGACCTGACTCTCGAGAACCGTCCGGGGTGCCCTGGGGTCTTTTTTGATTGGACCCAACTCGAGAGCGAGGAACTGTCCTCGAAGGCGGATCCCTCCCTTTTCTCGGAGAACGCAATCGGGCAGGAGTACGACGGTTACTTCAAGGACAATCCCTACGCCAAACTCACGAATCTCACGACAGACGCCAAGGTGCTGAAGAAGGACAAAACCTCCTATGGTGTCATCGCCAGTCTACAAGCGGACTTGTCGACCCTGGGCTACTCCGTCAACGCGGTGGACGGAGTGACACCCACCGGCACATACGATGCCGCGACCCAAGCGGCCGTGGACCGATTCCGCCGACGCTATGTACCAGGCTCGGTCAAAAGCAACGCGACTCTGAGTCCCATCTTCGATCGGGCTACAGCCATCGCACTCAAGCGGGTGTTATTGGATCGTCAGCGATGAACAAGCCATTCTCAGCACGACGAGCGCTCCGACTTATTTGCACGCTGTCGACCTTCTTCCTGGTCAATGCGGGACTCGTCGTGGAAGCAGCAGCGCCGTCGGCACCATCCTCGCCACCAGAGCCTTGGGTTTTCTCCAACCCGTTGCGCTCGGAGGCATTGTTCGCCGCCGGATATGCCGCGCCCTGGGTGAGTGCGGGAAGCGCATGGGTCTCCACCGATGGCAAGCAAGTGGCCTTCTTTACCCGGGAACCCTCATCGGTAGAAGGAATCTCCCGGACTCTTGTCATCAAGGACGTGGATACGGACACGGTCGTCTTCGAGAAGATGTTGTTCTCAGAGGAGGAGAGCCTCCAGAACGGAACCGCCTTGGAGCGGTTGGCCAGAAGCCGAGCCCAGGAGGTACTGACCTCGAGGCCACAGGACCACTGGGTTCCCCTTGCCCACCAGGACCTCTCCTCTCATGAAAAGGAATTCTTTTCGGATGCGTGCTTCGAAAAACAACTCCACCCGAAGCGCTCCGCGACCCTTGAGACACTGAAGGTCACCTACCAGGAACCCCGCGTCCAGGTCTGGCGTCGAGGCAAGAAGGTCCTCGACCGCCAATTCCCCTCATGGCGGGTCAACCAGACACAATGCCCGCACGCCAGCCCCTCTTGGTTGAACCGGGTTTTCAGCAGCCGCGCACACGGCATGCTCCTCCTCGAACTCGGGTTCTGTGGGACGGATCTCTGTCCCGAACCCGCGACGGTCTTCCACGCACTTCGCATCCCCGGTGACAAGCCGCGACCGGGAGGACCTTCCGGATCCCAGGCCACGGAATCACCCCGGACTCCGTCCGCCCACTACGAAACCGAAGGCGAGATCGCGCAGACGCTCTACGTGACGGGATTTCCAGCCATGGCCGTGGATGGCTCCCAAGTCGCCCTGGCCGAGGTTCTCCCCGACGGAGAGCGCGGTGCACCCAACCTCCTCATCACGATGCGTCGGCCCCAAACGAACGAGGTGATCTGGAAACACGCCCTCCTCGAAGCGGGGGAAAGCGCCTCGGTCAAGAAGGCCGCGCCGCCTCCACGGCGAGAACTCGACCAGAAAGTACGGGAGCGGATCCGTGTGACCAATGAACAGCTCCGTGCCACGCAATGGGTACCCCTCGTGGAACAAGCCGTTCAGCCGATGGTACTGGGACAGTGCCCGGTGGAGACGACCCAAACGCTGCGCTTGAGCGAACTAGAGATGACTTTCCATCAGGGGCGCATCACCCTGAAACGTGACGGCACGGACCTTCCCGTCAACATGTCCGTACCCGCTTTGGACTCCTCGGCGAATGAAACGTGCGGCACGGCACGCAGAACATTCATCGACACGGCCTACGCGGACCCCAACCAAAAAACGGTGGTTCTGCGCCTCTCCACGTGCGTTGACGACGTCTGTCCAAAGCCGATCAGTGGCTACCATATCCTCCAGTTACCGGAGTGATTGACGAGAGCCAGGTCCCAGTTCAAGGCGAAACGGATTGCGGCAAGCGCGGGCCTTGGTCCGAGGCCACCGGCAGGTAGCACTTGCCCTTGTACTCGGCCTGATCCGAGAGACACGGCGGACGACGCTCAAGGACGACCCAACATCCTCCGTTGATTTCGGCTTCGTCCCGTTCTGGAGGGCAGGGCGCCCTCGCCTGACTTTTAAAAGGCTTGTTTGGAAGCGGATAGGCGATGACCGCCGGATCTTGAACCGCCCGAGCGGCGAACTTGGGGGCGTCCTTCTCCGAGTCCACCGCCACACTCACGGGCTCGATGGCGTCCACCGCCCGGCCTCGGGACAGCCACCCCACGCACCCGCCCAGTACGAGAAGGAGGAGCCCCGTCAGGGCCAGTCCCATCAACACCGGCCACCACTTGCGCCAGCTCAGCAACCCACGGGTCAGGTGCAAACGCATCCGGACATCGTGCCCCACCGCGTCGATCGCCGCGAGCAGCAGGTTTTCCGCTTCCGTCAGCTCCGACAACCGAGCCGTGGCCGGGGACTCCTCCATCGACATCCCCAGCAAGGGCGGGAAGGCCTGGACATAGGTGCTCTTGCGCCAGTTCCTCCGAGGGTGCCAGGTGGAGCCGGGCTTGGGAATCATCACCAGGGAGGGAGCACCCGTCTCGGCGTGGACGGCCTCGTAGATGTCACCCAGCTCCGCCGCCGCGTGTTTGCACCGTCTGCCGAGGATGAACGGACCCCACCGGACGCCCCGTCCCTTCGTCATGGCCTTCATGCACCTTCCCCTGTCCGCGCACCCACGGCGCGGCAGGGTCGCTCCATACCACGTCCAAAGTCACATGGCAGCACCTGACTTCGGAGGTTTCCGGTTCCTCACCCCGCCTGCGAGGCTCCGGCCTTGCGTTGGTGCCAGAGGGCGAGCACCTCGCGCTCACGCTCCGGGCTGAGCCCTCCCCGCTTGCGCAGCGCTTCCTGGCGCTCGGGAGACAGTCCGTTGAACCACGTCAGCGTGTCGCGCGCCGTGTCCACCACCGGCCGGAACTTCAGCCCCCGCTCCACCGCCTTGGCGATGCTCACGCGGCTCAGGCCCGACTCCTCCCCCGTGGGCGGAACCCAGACGGGCAGGTCGCTCCAACCACTCACCTTCTGCTCCTCCAGGAAGGCGGCGTCGGCCCAGGTGAAGGTCGCATCGGAGCCGCTGGCCTGCTTGCACGCCGCCAGCATCTCCCCCACGGTGTATGGCTTCTCGGGGCCCACGGCGTTGAAGATGCCCACGTCCCGGTTCTCCAGGGCGAGGATCGTCCACTCGGCCAGGTCCCGCACGTCGATGAACTGCACCGGATCCCGCTCCGAGCCCGGGGCCAGCACCTCGCCGCCCCGCGCCACGCGCACGGGCCAGTAGGTGAAGCGCTGCGTCGGGTCACCCGGCCCCACGATGAGCCCCGGGCGGATGTTCGTGGCGCGTCCGGGGAAGGCCGCCTCCGCCTCCTGCTCGCAGAGCGCCTTGAGCGCGCCGTAGTTCGCCTCCCCCACCTTCTCGTCCTGGGTATCCGCCACCGTGGCCACGGCCGCGCGCTCGTCCAGGTCCGGCCGGGTCATCTCCTTGTAGACGGAGATGCTGGAGATGAAGACGTACTGGCCTACGTGCGGCGCCAGGAGGCTCGCCGAGGCGCGCACGAGGCGGGGCACATACCCGGACGTGTCGATGACGGCATCCCAGCTCCGGCCCTCGAGCGCCTTCAACCCCTCGCCCTTGAGCGGATCCCGATCCCCGCGCAGCTTCTCCACGTTCGGGAAGAGCTCGGGCCGCGTCTTGCCCCGGTTGAAGAGCGTGACGGTGTGGCCCCGTGCCTGGGCCGCCTCCACCAGTTGAGGCCCCAGGAAGGCCGTCCCGCCTAGAATCAGGATGCGTTTGCCACCACCGCCCCCGGAGACCTTCCGCGTGGAGGCGCACCCCAGGGACCAGGACGCCCCCAACGCGGCGGCACCGATCAACAACCCTCTACGAGACACCGACATGTGAACAACCCCCTCTTGGATGAAACGTGACGACGATCAGCCCACCGTGTTCGGCGCGGAGCCGAACTCCGAATCCGGGGCGGGCGCGTGCTCGCGCGAATACCGGGCGAGCCACAGGGACACCGCGAGCCACAAGCCCGCCACGGGCACGGCGGCCAGGGCCAGCCCCGTCGTACCCAGGCCCAACGTGTCGAGCCCCCGGTACATCCAGGCGCTCACCGAGTCGCTGCCGCGATACACCACCGTGTCGATGAAGCCCTTGGACTTGTACTTCGTCTCCCGGTCCACACCGGTGAAGAGGATTTCCCGTCCGGGCCGCTCGAGCGCGTAGTGCGAGGCATTGCGCAGCGCCTTGAAGGAAATGAGCACCCCCATGCCGGGCAGCACCGCCAGTCCGGCGAAGCCGAGCGCGGTGAGCAGGGGCGCCACCGCCAGGGCCGCGCCCAGACCGAAGCGTTGGATGAGGCGCCCCGTCACCCCCACCTGCAACACGAGGGTGAGCACCTGCACCCAGAAGTCGATGTTGGCGAAAGCGGCGGCGCGCGCGTTGGCCCCGGACGCCACCCGGTCCACGATGTGGACCTGCTGGTTGTAGAGGAAGGTGGAGGTGGCGGCGTAGAGGAGCATCTGCACGGCCAGGCCCCGCAACAGCGGCGAGGAGAACAGGAGCCGCACCCCATCGAGGACCCCACCGCCCACGGGGGCCTCGGAGGACAGCGGGGACACGCCCGCCGCCATCCGGCCCGACAGCCCCCGGACACACCGCGCGCTGCCCTCCAGCAGCACGGCGGTGAGCAGCATCAGGTTCGTGGCCCCCACCGGCTCCGCCAGGAGCTTGACGAGGAAGGGGCCCACCAGCATGCCTGTCGTCCCGCCCGCGGCGATGAAGCCGAACAGACGCCGGCCCTGCTCGCGCCCGAACAGGTCCGCCATGAAGGTCCAGAACACGGAGACGACGAAGAGGTTGTAGACGCTCACCCAGACGAAGAAGACGCGCGCCACCGTGTCGCGATCCACTCCCAGTCGCAGTGCGCCGAAGAAGGCCAGCAGGTGGATCAGGAAGAAGCGGTAGACGAACGGGAGGACGCGCCGCCGGGGCCAGCGGGACACCAGCGCCGAGAAGGCGGGCACCGCCACCAGCATCGTCAGGAAGGCCGCGGTGAAGAGCCAGGGCACGTCCCGCACGCCCTTCGCCGTCGCCATCTCGTCCCGCAGGGGTTTGAGGATGGCGTAACCGCACATCAGCGTGAAGAAATAGAGGAAGGAGAGCAGGACCGGGCCCTTCTCCTCCTTCTTCACGTTCACGAATTTCTCGAGCATGGCCGCCGCACCGCCCCCTGGGCGGGCAACCAACCCCGGAGCGGCGGCACTATTCCCGAGCAGGAGCGAGGGCGCCAGCCTCGCCTCCGGTGGCGCACCGCATCAGGTCGCGGCGGCGTTTCACTCGCCGGTCTGGGAGATGGGAAGGCGGACGACCATCCCATCCAGCGCGGGGGTCACCGTGATCTGACAGGACAATCTGCTGTTGGGCTGGACGTGGAACGCACAGTCGATCATGTCCTTCTCGTTCGGCTCGGGCGGAGGCACCTTCGCGCCCCAGGCCTCGTCGACATAGACGTGGCAGGTGGCGCAATTGGCGAACCCACCGCACTCCGCGACGATGCCGGGCACCAGGTTGTCCATGGCCGCCTGCATCACGGACTGCCCGTCCTTGGCCTCCACGACATGCTCGGCCCCACTCGCCTCGATGAACTTGATCTTGGACATCGTCTTCTCCTGATGGATGTGTGTTCTCGTTCCGCTGGCGTCAGGCCGCGACCTTCGCGAGCGGAATCCCCTCATCCGCGAGGCGCTCGGGCTCCACCGGTGTCCGGCCCGTCACCAGGCGCTTGGCCGCCATGAAATCCGCGGGCCGGCCGATGACGTCCGCCGCGAGGATGCGCGAGCCCTTGAGATAGAAGGCCGAGAAGGCCTTGCTCGAGGGATCTCCGCGCGTGATGCAGCGCTCGTAACCGGAGGACAGCCCGACCATCTGCAACTTCAAATCATACTGCTCCGACCAGAACCACGGGGTGGCGGTGGACGGCTCGCGCTGGCCCAGGATGGTGGAGGCGGCGACCCGCGCGTGCTCGATGGCGTTGGGCACCGATTCCAAGCGGATGCGCCCCCCGGTATAGGCGCTGGGCTGGTTCGCGCAGTCGCCGATGGCGAGGATGGAGGGGTCGGCGGTGCAGGCGAACTCGTCCACGACGATGCCATTGTCGACCGCGAGCCCCGCCGCGGAGGCGAGCCCCGTATTGGGCACGAGGCCAATGCCCACCAGGACGAGATCCGCGTCGATCCGCTCCTGGACGCCCTGGCAGGAGATGTCCACGCCGACGGCCTGGCGCTGGGACGCATCGAGCGAGAACCCACGCACCTCGGCGGACAACCGGAACTGGACGCCATGCGAGCGGTGAACGCCCTCGATGAAGGCGGACACCTCCGGGCCCGTCACCCGGGCGAGCAGCCGGGGCGCGGCCTCGAGCAGCGTCACGTTCAGGCCGAGCTGCGCGGCGACGGCGGCGATCTCCAGTCCCACGTAGCCTCCGCCGATGATGACGAGGCGGCGTCCCGGGACGAAGGCGCCGCGCAATGACTCCACGTCGGCGATGGAGCGCAGGCTGAACACGTTCTCCAGCCGGCCCACGTCGATGCCCGGCAATGACAGCCGGCGCGCATGGCCTCCCGTGGCGAGCGCGAGCTTGTCATAAGGCAGACGGCTTCCATCCGAGAGCACGGCGTGCTTCGAGGCCCGATCGATGGACTCGACCCGCGTGCGCAGCCGGAGCGTGATGTCGAAGCGGCCATACGTCTCGTGGGGTTTGAGGTACAGGCCCTCCTGGGGAATCTTTCCCATCAGGAACCCCTTGGACAAAGGCGGACGCTGATAGGGAGGATGGTCCTCGTCTCCCACGAGGGTGATGCTTCCGGAGAAGCCCCGCTGCCGCAGCCCCGTGGCCAGCTCTCCACCCGCCTGTCCAGCGCCCACGATGACGACATTCTCACGCATGTTCGTTCTTCCTGGATGTGATGTTCAGGACTGCTGAGCCTTTTCCCGAATCTCCGCCAAGGTCTTCAGGAAACCCTGGAGCTTCTGGGGAGGGACGTCCCGGAGCAGCTCGAGCATGAGGCCGTCGATGAGCGCCTTGGCCTCGGCGTGCAATCTCCTCCCCTGGGGAGTCAACACGAGCGTCTTCTTGCGCCGATCCTCCGAGGAGACGCTCCGGGTGACGAGTCCCAGCGCCTCGAAGTGATCGGTCTGCCGCATCAGCACGGACTTGTCCTTGTCCCTCATGTCCGCCAGCTCGGACTGGGTCAATCGACCCTCGTGGCGGGAGAGGAGGTCCAGCAGCGCGAATTGATCCGGCGTGATGTCGATCCCCGCGGCGGCCAATCGAGCGCGCGTGCGTTTGGAGAGCGCCGTCATGGCGCCCATGAGCAACGGACCGATGGAGGAGAATTCGTTGTCCATATCGATGATCGACCCTATCGATAGTCGACTGGGTCAACTAATAAACCGGCACGACGCACGCTGTCAATCCGCCCCCGGGTCAGCGGTCCCCCGACGCAGGCGCGTCAGCTCGACAGCCAGGTTGAAATCCAGGGTGTTCGAGTCCAGGAACAAACCGTCACCCTGGAAATCCAGGACTGTGAGGCCAATCGCCAATAGTCCAACAGCCATTGAGAGAAAGTCTGCAAAGGCCGCAAACAAGGCAAGACACGCAGGGAACTTTAACAAATGTCAAGGAGAGGACTCCTCACTCCGCGTGGAAAAGTATATGCTCTTCGCACGTCGTCCCGCCCCCCCCAAGGCAACGGACGCACGAGGATCTCCACACATGCGCATCCCCCCCGCCCCCTGGGGCATCTCTCTCGCCGCCGCGCTCCTGCTGACGAGTGGCTCGTCGCACGCGACCTCGAAGTCCTCCCAGTCGCCCGCGCCAGTGACGGACGCCACGCTGTCGTATCTGCAAGACCAGCCCAAGGAATGCCACTGGATCCGGCACACGCCCTCCGCGAAGCCGAAAGTGGTCACGAAAGTTCCCACGGCGTGCAGCGAGGTGCAGCTCGCCTGGAGTCCAGATGGCACCCAGGCCCTGATCCACTTCAAGACGATCGGGGATGACGGCGAATACACGCATCACCTGCGGCAGGTGAACCTCGCCACCAACAGCCACAAGAACCTGCCCGTCCCCACGCAGGGAGACCTGGTACGGCATGGCTTTGACTCCCAGGGACGCCCCATCGCGCTCCTCGAGAACCCCGTCGACCTCTATCCAGACGAAGAAGAAGCCCACGAAAAGAAAGGCTACGAGCCCTACCTCAAGGTGGTCACCAAAGGCAGTGGCGAGGGCGCGAGGCAGGTCATCCCGTTCGAGGGAGAGAGCTACCCCGCGTCGGACGTGGGCATCGCGGGGTTGGCGCACGCCGTGCGTCTGGAAGATGGACAGTGGACGCTCATCGAGACGCGGAGCACCTACTACGGCGTCGACGCCGCCCCAGGTGTCCACGCACTCGATGCCCTGGCCCACCTGGGTCCGACTCCCGAGGCCATGGTGGACGAGGCGAACGCGTCCTTCACGGCCGTGCCCGACGACGCCGACGTGCTCAAGAAACTGCCCCTGCGGACCGCGCCCCAGAAACCTCTCTGGCAGCAACACGAAATGCCCAATGGCTCGCTGTACGTGAACCAGGTCAACGAGAAAGGCTTCACCTACCTCGCGGCGCCTGTGTACCACCAGGGCCCCAAGGGACCGGTCGAGATCCACTTGAGGGGCATCGACAAAGACAGCGCCCTCACAATCTTCACGAGAGGAGACATCGCGCTCGTGGTGGGCGATGATGGCAAGGGGTCCTCCCTGGTCCTGTGGAATCTGAAGAGCGGGCAGCTCAACCGCCCGCTGTCCGGCATGGAGCAGATCTCCTTCTGGCCCAAGCCCGCGCCCATCCCGGAAAAGACTCCGGATGCCGAGCCCCAAGACGTCCCCGCTCCGCTCCAGGTGGCGACACTAGAGAGCCAGCCGCAAGACGTCCCCGCCCCCACCGCTGCGGCTCCGGATGCCCAGCCTCAAACCATCTCCGCTCCGATGGCCGTGGCGCCGAGCACCCAGCCCCGAGCCAACTCCGCCCAGGTCGTGGCGCCTCCGCGAGCCTATCCCCAGGAGAACCTCCGCCCTTGAGCCGGGCGGACGCTAACCGTCCGCTCGCCGCTCCTGCCCGCGCCGCGCGTAGTGGCGCGCGAGCACGGCGCAGACCATGAGCTGCAACTGGTGGAACAGCATCAGCGGCAGCACGATGGCGCCCACGGCGGCTCCGGGGAAGAGCACGCTCGCCATGGGCACCCCACTGGCCAGGCTCTTCTTCGAGCCGCAGAAGACGATGGTGATCTCATCCTCGCAAGAGAAGCCGAGTCCCCGGCTGACCGCCGTCGTCACGACCAGCACCGCCGCGAGCAGGGCGCCACTGAGCGCCCCGAGCAGCAGCACGTCCTTCCAGCCGAGCCGCGCCCAGAGCCCGTTCACCACGGCCTCGCTGAACGCCGTGTAGACCACGAGCAGGATGGAGCCACGGTCGACGAGGCCCAGGAGCGGGCGATGGCGCTCGACCCAGGCCCCGATCCACCGGCGCAGCAGGTGGCCCGCCAGGAAGGGCACGAACAGCTCCACGAAGATGACGCCCACGGCCTCCAGGGAGACGCCTCCGCCGCCGCGCCGTAGGAGGAGCCCCGCGAGCAGCGGCGTCAACAACACCCCGAGCAGGTTCGACGCGGAGGCACTGCACACCGCCGCCGCCACGTTGCCTCCCGCCATGGAGGTGAACGCGATGGAGGACTGCACGGTGGAGGGCAGCAGGCACAGGAAGAACAGGCCCAGGAGCAGGTTGGGATCCAACCAACCGGCCAACGCCCAGCGCAGCACCAACCCGAGCAGGGGAAAGAGCACGAAGGTGGAGGCCAGCACCAACAGGTGCAACCGCCAGTGCCCTGCTCCTTCCAGGATGGCGTGACGCGACAGCCGCGCGCCGTGCAGGAAGAACAGGAGCGCGATGGCCCCATGCGTCACGGCATCGAGCGGCGCCACGGCCGCGCCCCGGACGGGCAGCAACGAGGCGAGCACCACGGCCGCCAACAGCGCCAGGGTGAAGAGGTCGGGGCGGAGCCGGGACAGGAGGGTCGTCATGAACGGTTCACGCGGGAGGGCAGAAGGAGAAGGGCCGACGCGATGCGTTGTCACACGGTACTGGGACTGAATGTACGCCCACTCGGCATTTTTGTCCCGCTTGTGTATGTTGGATGAGGCTTTCAGGCCGCCTCAGTATACAAGTTGGAGGAATCCGGATGAAACCGTGTCATTCCGCGAAGGACCGCCCGGGCGCGTACGAGGGGGAGAGGTCATGACCATCTACGGGGTGGCGCTGCTGGCGTTGTGCACGCTCGTGGGGGTGGTGCTGGGGGAATTGCTCGGCGAGGCCCTGGGCGTGAAGGCCAACGTGGGCGGGGTCGGCATCGCCATGGTGTTGCTGATCCTCGCGCGGCTCGCGCTGGTGCGCCGGGAGGGCCTGAGTCCGGGCATCAAGTCCGGCGTCGAGTTCTGGGCCCACCTCTACATCCCCATCGTGGTGGCCATGGCGGCGCAGCAGAACGTGGTGGCGGCGGTGCGCGGAGGGCCCGTGGTGATTGTCGCGGGAGTCGGAGCGACCGTGGTCTGCGCCTGCGGCACGGCGCTGCTCAGCCGGCTCGGCCGCCCCTCCAGCCCCACGCCTCGCGAATCCATCGCGACGGACTCCCACCCCTAGCCCGAGGGCGTCATGCACGAGATTCAATCCATCCTGAGCAAGCACGGGCTGGTGACGGCCTTCGCCCTGGTGGGCGCCATCATGTGGGTGTCCAACCAGCTCTCGCGCCACCTCACCCGGGGCCGGATCCACGGCTCGGCGATCGCCATCCTCCTGGGGCTGGGGCTCGCGTACGTGGGCGGGGTAATGACAGGGGGCGACAAGGGGCTCGCGGACGTGTCCGTCTTCACGGGCGTGGGACTGATGGGCGGCGCGATGCTGCGCGACTTCGCCATCGTGGCCACCGCCTTCGAGGTGAACGTGGTGGAGGCGCGCAGGGCGGGCCTGGTGGGCCTCCTCGCGCTGGGCATGGGTACCGTGCTGCCCTTCATCGTGGGCGCGCTGGTGGCCTGGTCCTTCGGCTACTCGGACGCGGTGAGCATGACCACGCTCGGAGCGGGCGCCATCACCTACATCGTGGGCCCGGTGACCGGGGCGGCCCTGGGCGCGAACTCGGACGTCATCGCGTTGAGCATCGCCACGGGAGTGCTCAAGGCCGTGCTGGTAATGGTGGGCACGCCCTTCGCGGCGAAGTCCATCGGGCTCGACAACCCGCGCTCCGCCATGGTCTTCGGCGGCTTCATGGGCACGGTGAGCGGAGTGACGGGCGGCCTGGCGGCCACGGATCCCAAGCTCGTGCCCTACGGGGCACTGACGGCCACCTTCCACACGGGCCTGGGCTGCCTCGTGGCGCCCTCGCTCCTCTACTTCACGGTCCGCGCCCTGGTGGGATGAACGCACGTCGAGGCCGCGCGAACAGGCCGGCCTCGACGGGTTGACGCGGGGGGCGTGAATCAGTTGCGGATGCGGGTGCAGCGGCCCTGGACGTAGTCCACGTAGGTGGCCGCCCTCATCGACAGCGCGGTGATGGCGTAACCCATGGGGCACGTCTCGGTATAGGGGGCGCCACCCGAGCCACCGCGCGCCGGCAGGGAGGAGCCGAGCGAGCCCGTGGAGCCCCAGGTCTTGAGCGGGGCGCACACGCCGGAGATCTGATCATGCCAGGAGTAGCTGCGGCCCTTGATGCTCACGAGCACCTGCCCGCTGGGGCAGAAGTCCGTGAAGGACGTGCCGCTGCTGCCACCATAGGGGCCGTAGGAGTAGGCCGAGCCCAGCGAACCATCCGAGTTGACGGCGGCGCACAGCAGGCCCAGGGCATCCACGTAGGCGACCGAGCGGCCCACGAGTCCCACCGCGACGCTGTTGGACGGGCAGGTGGGCTGCACGGACGAGCCCCCGCTGCCGCCATGGCCAGACAGCCAGTAGGTGTACGAGGGGTCCATCGCGTAGAACGAGCAGCTCAGCGTGCCCGACACGTCCATGCGGTGACCCCGGCCGAGGTCCACGGTGGGCTTCACCCGGGCGCGCATCTTGTAGGTGCCGCTCGAGTAGCCCGCGGAGCGGACGGCGTTACACAGGTCCGTCTTGTTGTAATAGTAGTAGCGGAAGTCGCCACGGTCGCTCGCGCCCGCGTCCGTCCGGCTCAACTGCGTCACCGGCGTGTTGGAGGTGGTGAGCAGTTCCACCTGGACTTGATACTGGCTGGTGTCCGTCACGCGATCCCACTCCAGGTACAGCCAATCCGCGCCTTGCATGTAAGCCTGGCGCAGCCAGGAATGGGTGAGCTTGGGATTGAGCTTGAAGGACGAATCAGCGCACAGGTCCGAGGAGAACGTGCCGAGCTTGCCCGCTCCCGTGTAGAGCTGGCACCAGTTGAGCTTGCCGCCATTGCAGCTCTTGTACTCCGACATGATGTTCTGCAGCAGCACCTCGCTGTTGAAGGACACCGCGTTCGGATTGCTGGCCTCACGCGTCTCCGACGTGGAGATGCACGAGGTGTACTCGGGATGATCCACGGGATTCAGGCTGTCCGCGGGGACGATCTGCGTGTTGCTGTCGGCGTTGTGGAACCGGTTCTCCAGCACATGCATGAACTCGTGGTTGAGATAACCCTGATCCGCGGCGCCGTTGCGGCTCACGACGCTGACCAGCCCATTGCCATAGGTGAGGTTCGCCGAGCTGTAGCTGGAGTCGAACATCGGATAGGCGTACGCGGGGTGCTGTCCGCCGAAGTCCTGGGACAGGATCGTGTTCGTCGTCGCGTCGGCGAAGCCCCAGTAAGACCCATGCAGCCGGAAGTCGGTCATCTCCAGCCGACGGTTGTTGTTCACGGTGACATAGCTGAGACTGGCCACGGGATTGAGCAGGCCATTGGACGCGTTCCGGATGGTCGTCGCGTGCGCGGCGAGCTGCTCATAGACCTTCTGCCGGATCTGATCCAACTCGGCCTGGGTGGGCTGCGTGCTCAGGGTGGCGCTGTTGGGGTAGATGACGGCCTTGAGCGGATAGGTGATGGTTTCCTTCTGGGGCGCGTTCACGAGAACGGACTGGCTCACGGAAGAGGCCAGCGGGTCCTGCGTCTGGGTTCCGTCCTGCTCCACCTGTCCGCACGCCGAGGCCAGCATGCTCACCACACCCACGGCGCTCCACAAAAGACGATGATTCATGGTCATGAGTTCCTACGCGGATGGATCCGCCTGGAATGACCGCGGTCGATGAAGAGTCCGCCCGAGAGAGGGGCCGCGGTCACCCCCGGTTGCTCTCGGGAACGACGGGCACAGAATGACCAGGACTGGAAAATTCCACCACCCCGCGAACACGGGGCTCCGTGGAAAAACGGTAACCTGGAGAACTCCTGAGACACATGCTCCCGCGAACCACGAGGGCTCGCGGGGCGGAGTGGGAGCATCCCCCGCGAACGCGGGGTCCCGGGACGGTCCGGCCCTGGAATTCGGCCGTGGACCGTTGAACACCTACATCTGGCCACTCCGCAAGAAGTGCAAGGCGACTTGCACGTTTTGTCACCCCACCCCGCAAGATTTGGCACTCCGGGAGAGGCGGCGAGAGGCCAAATAGCTGGATTCCTTGGGTGGAGACGATTCCCCGGGAACGGCATGGGGGATGCTTGGGACAAGCCTCCGAGGAAACGACACACACGGGGGGCGTCATGCCGCAAATTCGTCCTGAGGTATCGAGGGAAGCCGACATCTGGGTTCTGCGCCTGCAAACCGCCAGCGGGAAGGTCCAGGAGTACCGTTGCACCAGCGAGGGTCAGGCGCGACAGCTCGCGATGGTGCTCTCGGCGGCGACGGGGATGGAGACGAGTCCCCAAGCCTGAGCCGGAGTGCGCTAAGCGGCAGGACGGGCCGGGACTGTTTCCCCGCCCGTCAGGAGCCGCCGTTGCCTCGCCCCTTCGAGACCCTGGCCGTGGACGCCCACGGCCTCGCCCTGCACGCCCGCCAGCGCCATGCCACGGGCACGCCCGCCGTCGTCTTCCTGCACGGCTGGTTGGACCATGGCCACGGCTTCGACTGGCTCGTCGAGCATCTGCCAGACACCTGGCGTCTGGTGATGTTCGACTTTCGCGGCATGGGCCGCAGCGCCTGGCTGCCACGCCCCGGTCACTACCAACTCTCCGACTGTCTCGTGGATGTGGAGGCCGTGCTGCGCGCGGCGGGCCTGGACGCGGCGCACCTGGTGGGCCACTCGCTGGGCGGCATCATCGCCACGGCGTACGCCGCCGCCCGCCCATCCCGTGTGCGGAGCATCAGCCTCATCGAGAGCCTGGGCCCCATGGGAGGCCCCCCCGAGAACGCGCTCCCGCGCCTGCGGGGCTTCCTGGACGACCTCGAGCGCGCCCCCAACCGCAAGCGCTATCCCTCCGTGGAAGCCGCCGCCGCGCGCCTTCGCGAGAACAACCCGGGCCTGCCTGAATCCGCCGCGCTGCACCTGGCCCGCCACGGCACCGAGCCCCTGGAGGGAGGCATCGCCTTCACGTTCGACCCGGCCCACCGCCGCCGCTTCGCCCAGGGATTCGATGACGCGCAGTGGCTCGCGGTGTCCTCCGCCGTCACCTGCCCCGTGCAATTGATTCTCGGCGACACGGGCCATCGGATCGACGAGGAGCGCGCGCAAGCACGGCTCGCCGCCCTGCGCCTCGCCCGGCCACCGCTCGTCATTCCTGGCGGGCACCATGTCCACATGGAGCAACCCGAGGCCGTGGCGCGCACACTCGTGAACTTCATTTCCCCATGAAGACACGGGAGGTGCCCACGCGGCCCCCTCCCCCTCTTTCACAAACACACAATCCAGCGGAAACACAATCACCCTGAGTCAATAATAGATATGCTCTCCGGTCCGCGCGGCCAGCATCCAGCCGCCAACACTTCCGGGGGGAACATGTCGAGAGTGAAGCATACCCAACGACCATCGGGGCAAATGCTCCTGGCCGCGGTGAGTTTGTGTTCCTTCGAGCTTCCTGGACAGGATCGTCTCCCCTCGCTCCCCAGCGAGCCACACGCCGCCAGTACACTCGAGGAGGCGGCCCCCGCGACCCATGTCATCCGGGGCACGGCCTCGCTGACGAACCAGAACCCCGTCATCCTGGAGCTGCTGGCGAAGGGTCCCTGGAATCCCCAGGGATATGTGTTCGCCCGAAGCACCAGTCCGACCGGACACAGCGCGTACACCTACGACGTCAAACATCTCAGTCCGACGACGCTGACCTTCGAACTGGAGGTGGAGGCCTCCGCGGGAGGAGAGGCGGGGGTCGTCTACGAACTGGTGGTGGATCGCGGAAACGGGCAGGAGCCTCCGAGGCATCCCAACTCCTTTCACTTCCCCTTGCTTCAGAACATCCGGGTCAAGCCCATCGGTTCACAGCCCTTGCCCACGGAGGTAGAACTCAAGGCCTGTCTGGGCGTCGTCCAATTCGACATTGGTCAGGACGAAAACTGCGAGACCCTCGCCCCGGAGGTCAGCAACCTCTCCATCGACGGTCATCGCTCTTACGGAACGAAGAACTCGCGCATCGCATACATTCAGGCCGGAACAAGCAGTGCCGGCAACATCAGCTACGACGTCTCGACCCCCCATGGCGTCGAACGGGTCTACGAGCCCTTCGCCTGGGAGGACTTCAAATGTGACGAAGTCGTCCGGATCTGCAAACCCCTGCGCACGTCCACGCCCGAGCCCATCACCGAAACCGAAGAACTCCATCCCTCCCCGTCCGAGAACCCAGCCGTCTTCGAGGGCGCGATTCTGCTCGCGAACCCCTCCATTCCCAAGACCCCAGGATTGATCAGCACGTTGCAGCATCTCTACTTCGCGGCGGATCACGTGGGGCAGGACAGCAACAAGCCAAGGGGAGCCATGAGCACCTCGTTCACCGGGAGGTTCAACCCCGACACCGGAGAACTCTCGGCCCAATACGAGCAGGCGCTTCCCAGCACCGATGACTTCCCCTTGATCTGGCTCCAGCAGGGATTGAGGCTGCGCTTCTGGTCCCAGGGAAAGTCATTCGACACGCACCCGGGCCTCTATGACGCCAAGAACTTCCGCAATGGCACGCTCGAGCTCTACTCCAGCGCGAACCGCCTGGAGCGGATGAGCCCCGGCGAGCGGCATCGGAGCGAACACGAGTATTGTTTCAACGAGTTGAAAATCGCCTACAGGACCGAGCTGGGGCTCATCTACAACCCCGCGATCGACGTGAGCGGCGGCTACCAGGGTACGGACTGGCGGGAAAAGGAGAGCGACTACACGGTCACGGGTTCCTTCTACGGCGACCCCTACGTCTCCAACCATCCCGTGGGCAGTCACCCGAGGAACAAGGGCATCCTCCACATGACCCTCCCCCAGGGGACCTTCACCCTGAAGCCTCGCGCCATGATGGTGAATGAATCGGGCGAAGCCACCAGGACGCGCTTCTCCCCCATGAGTGTGACGGTGGGCTGCGGTCAGTTCATCGACATCGTCCCGCCCCTCGCCGTGAACATCCACCCGGTCCCTCGCCATGCGTCCAGCGGGTGGGTCACCCTCTCGGGCGTGGTGACGAGCACCCCCGCCGAGGTGGGCCACATCTGGTACCAGGTCAATGACGGACCCGATGTCACGCTGTGCACGAACTGCGGCAAGGACGCCCCGTTCTCGTTCACCGCGCCCCTCCTGGCCCATGAGAACACCCTCAAGGTGTTCGCTTATACGGATGGGATGGAGGAGCCCGCCATGAGCTCACAGCAGGTGGTGTGGGACGACGGGCCGAGCACGCTGGAGAGCGAAGCCTCCCCCAGTTCCGGTGAAACGCAGGCGTGGCACTGACGACACACGGTCACGGAACTCGGAGATGGGCGGGTGCTCGTGGTGGGCGGCGACTCGCCCACGACGGGCACCACCTCTTTCACAAACACACAATCAGCCAGAAACAAGACCACCTTGGGAAAATAAAACATATGCTCCCCGACGCCGAGTGACCTTCACCCAGCCACCGGCATCTCCGGGGGGAACATGTCAATATCGAAGCATATCCAACGCTCAGGGGCACTCATGCTCCTGGGCGCTGTGAGTTTGTATCCCGGCTGTATTCCGGAACAAGACGGTTCTCCCTCGGAGCCCGGAGAGCAACGCGCCGCGAGCACACACGAGGAAGCAACACCGTCCGGGTTGGAGAGCGACGGCTCCGCGGGCGCAGAGGGGCCAGGACTCCTGAACGTGCCCCGGGAATATACTCCCACGCCACTGGCGGGAGAACCCCCCGGGGAAATCGCCCTGAAACCGAATGTCATTCGGGGCACGGCCTCACTGACGAACCAGAACCCGGTCATTCTGGACCTGCTGGCGAAGGACCCCTGGCACACTCAGGGTTTCGCATTCGCCGTGAGCACCAATCCAACGGGGTACAGCGCGTACACCTACAACGTCAAATATCTCAGCCCGACGAAGCTCACCTTCGAAATGATGGTGGAGTCAAACGCAGGTGGAGCGCAGGGCGTCGTCTACAAATTGGTGGCGGATCGCGGCGTCTGGCAACACCCTCCGAACAACTTCAACTCGCACACATTCCTCCAGCTCTCCGACATCCGGGTCAAGCCCATCGACCTACAGCCCTCTCCCACGGAGGTGGAACTCAAATCCTGCCTGGGCGTCGTCCAATTCGAGATTGGAGAAGACGAGAACTGCCAGACGCTCGCCAAGGGGATCAAGAACCTGGCATTGGACTCCGTCTGGACTTACGGAACAGAGAACTCCCGCACCGCGTACATACAATCCGGGACAAGCAGGACGGTTTACATCGTCTATGATGTAACGACTCCAAATGGTCTTGAACGAGTCCACGAGCCCTTCACTTGGAAGAACTTCAAATGTGATGAAGTCGTTCGGATCTGCAAGCGACTCCGCGCCCCCACGCCCATCCCCACAGGAGGCATTACGGGACCTATCGAGGTCCATGGAGAAACCATCAAAGGGAACCGGCAAATCACCGCCTACCTGGGTTCCAACTATCACACTCGAAGCACTTCGGCTCCGGGCACGGCTCCGGTTACGGACCCTTCCAAGTGGTGGACGCTCTCGCCACTGCTGGCAGGCCCCTATCGTAGCCTCTATGCGGATGCATTCCTACGAACGAAACGTGACTTCACATACATCAGACCCCCTCACTTCATCAGCAGCAACACCGACCTGGGCCAATTCAGTGCAATCGCCAATACGACAAGTCCGTTGACCCGAGTCATCAATGGAGAACTCCGCTACCCCTTTTCCATCAACCCGGCGTTCTTCCAGGGGTCGATCCGGCTCGCCAATCCCTCGATTCCCAAGAACCCGGGCTCCATCAGTGCGTTGCAGTACCTCTACTTCGAGGCAGACCACGACGGCAACAATGACGGAATTCCCGACGTGCCCAGCTTCCAGCAAACACGGATTTATTCATTCGTGGGGAATGACTTCGACAACCATTGGGGATTCTCGAACACCTCATTCCCCGGGAAGTTCAATCCCGAGACCGGAGAATTGTCATCCCAATACGAGCAGGTTCTTCCCGGCACCTATGACCTGCCCTTTACCTGGATCCAGCAGGGTCTGAAGCTGCGCTTCTGGTCCCAGGGGAAGTCATTCGACACGCACCCGGGCCTTTATGACGCCAAGAAATTCCGCAATGGTACACTCGAATTTTATTCCAGTGCGAATCGCTCGAAGCGGATGAGCCCTGGCGAACGACATGCCATCCATCATGAATATTGCTTCAATGAGCTGAGGCTCTTCTACCGGACGGAACTTGGGCGCTTCTACAACCCCGCGCTCGACGTGAGCGGAGGCTACAAAGGCCAGGACTGGCGGGAAAAGGACGTCGATTACAGGGTCACGGGTTCCTTCTATGGCGACCCCTACGTCAACGGCTACCCCGTGGGCAGCCATCCGAAGAACGAGGGCTTCCTCTACATGACCCTGCCCCAGGGGACCTTCACCTTGAAGCCCCGCGCCAAGATGGTGAATGACTCGGGCGGGGCCACCGAGGCCAGCTTCGCGCCCGTGAGTGTGACTGCGGGCTGTGGGCAGTTCATCAACATCGTTCCTCCCCTGGCCGTGAACATCCAGCCAGTCGCTCGCTGTGCCTCTGGCGGACAGGTTCCCATCTCGGGCGTGGTGAAGAGCTCTCCCGCCGCCGTGGACCGCATCTGGTATCGGATCAACGACGGGCCCGAGGTCACGCTCTGCACGAACTGTGGCAAGGACGTCCCCTTCTCTTTCACCGCCACGCTCCAGTCCTGTGAAAACACCATCAAGGTGTTCGCCTATACGGCAGGGTTGGAAGAGCCCGCCATGAGTTCGCAGCAAGTGGTGTGGGACGATCCCTCGGATGGTCCGAGCTGCCCCGGCACCTATTGCGTCAACCGCCCCCCGGATGTCCGTTGCCGCAACGTGACGGTCGCATCCAATGAGACGTGCACGAGCGGGTGCGCCTCGGTGGATGACGGCTCGTCTGATCCCGACCCAGGCGACACCCTCACCTGTACCCAAACACCCGAGTGCCCCTACAAGCTCGGCACGCAGCAAGTGACACTCACCTGCCAGGACACGGCGGGCAACAGCGCGTCGTGCACGTCCACGGTCACCGTGAAGGACATGGAGCCACCGGTCATTACCTGCCCCAGCGTGCCCGTCCTCGCCTGTATGGACGGCGGTGCCCAAGCGAGCTTCGCTCCCACCGCCCAAGATGCCTGCGGCGCGGTCAGCACCACGTGCGGCCCCGCCTCGGGCGCGACCTTCCCTCTCGGGACGACGAACACTCTCTGCACCGCCACCGACGCCTCGGGCAATCGCGCGAGCTGTTCCTTCAATGTGACGGTACGGGATGATGAACCACCCCAGCTCACCTGCCCCAAGCCGAGCACTCTCGAGTGTGAACGTGGCCATGCGGTGGACCTGCCGCCCGCCACCGCCTCGGATACCTGCGCGCTAGCCCGCGTGGAAAAACCCGTGCTCGCGTCCTTCCCCCTGGGCACCACGCTCCTCACCTACAAGGCCGCCGACACGGCCGGACACGAGGTCTCCTGCACCACCTCGCTCACGCTGAAGGACACACGGCCTCCCGTCTTGACGCTCCTCGGGCCGGACACCGTCGTCCTCGGGTGCGGCACGTCGGACTACACGGAGCCGGGATACTCCGCGCTCGATGCCTGTTCGGGAGATCTGAGCGCCCAGGTCCAGGTCTCCGGTACGGTCAACTCCGCCGTGCCTGGCCGCTATCCGCTCACCTACTCCGTGACGGATGACGCGGGGCTCACCACCACCGCCACCCGTATCGTGGAGGTGGTGAAGGCGGATGGACGGTGCTGCACCTCCAACTCGGGCCACTTCACCCCGACCGCCAGTGGAACGTCGGCGCTGCACCTGCAGCACACGGCCACGGGCCTCGGGGATGGGCGGGTCCTCGTGATCGGCGGCTACTCGCCCACGGCCGAGCTGTATGACGCGGTCACCGGCACATGGCTCTCCACGGGAGCCCCCAGCACCACGCGCCGACTCCACACCGCGACGCTCCTGCTCGATGGACGGGTCCTCGTGACGGGCGGAGAGGACGCGGACGCCACGCGGTCCGTCGAGGTGTATGATCCGCTCTCCGGCGCCTGGTCACCCACCGGCAACCTCCTCACGCACCGTCGCGAGCACGCCGCGGTTCGCTTGAAGGATGGACGGGTGCTGATTGTCGGCGGCACTCGCGACACGGGAGAGGTGCTGGCCTCGGCGGAGCTCTACGAGCCCACGACGGGCATCTGGACCGCCCTCCAGCCCATGGCCCATGCGCGCCGCGCCTTCACCGCGACCGCGCTCGCGGACGGTCGGGTCCTCGTGGCCGGGGGGCTCATCGACACGGGCGACAAGTGCCAGGGCACCAACTGCCTGGGCTCGGCCGAGGTGTACGACCCGGCCACGGGCACCTGGAGCGTCACGGGGAACATGCAGGGCGCCCGCGGGTTCCACACTGCGGCTCGGCTGGCGGATGGACGCGTGCTCGTGTCGGGAGGAGACCTGGACGGACCGAGCAGCACCACCTCGGAGCTGTTCGACCCCACCTCGGGCACGTGGAGCACTACCGGCGACATGCTCTCGCCGCGCCGCCGCCACTCACTCACCCCGCTGCCCGACGGCCGCATCCTGGCGGCGGGCGGGTATGACGCCTCGCTGGGCATCCATGCTACCTCGGAGCTGTTCGATCCACGCACGGGCGCCTGGTGTCCCACGGGTGCCCTGGGCCAGAAACGTTACGAGCACACCGCCACGCCGTTACCGGACGGCCGCGTGCTCATCACCGCGGGTGTCAGCACCACCAGCCAGCACACCGCCGAGGTTTACTCCCTGACGAAGTAATCACCCAGGAAGGGTCCCGGGCCACGCGACGAGGCCCGAGACCCACCCTCCGGGTGGGAAAACCCCGTCGCTTGTCCGCCCCTCCTGTCCGGCCGGGCTGATCGGCAAGCCGTGAAAAAAGCTCCACCCCGGAGGGCAACCGGTTTCCCACTGATCCACACCCCCATCCACCCCCTCCTCGCCAACCCCCTGTTTTTCCAGGGGCGTGCCCATGGCACTCGTCTGGTACGCAATTTGATGGGTGCCCTGCCGGGTAGGTGGGTTCGAGGCGGGGACGGGTGATGACGACAGGGCGAAACGGAAAGCGGATCATCTGGCTGTCGCTGTTGGCGGGGGCGCTGGCCGCGTGCCACGAGCCAGGAGAGACGCGGGGAGTGCAAGCCGCGGCGGCGGTGGACACGACCGCGCTGGACTTCGGCGAGGTGCCCGTGGGCGAGTGGCGCGAGAAGGTCGTGCGCCTGCGCAACGTGGGCTACGTGCCCTTCCACGCGCTGGAGGCGCTGAAGCTCGGGGACAACCCGGCCTATGAGGTCTCCTTCGACGGAGAAGCACGGCTGATGCCGGGCGAGGAGAAGGTGGTGCGCGTGCGCTTCCACCCGCTCGACGAGGGCGGCAGCGAGGAGTCCTTGCGGGTGAGCACGGACGCCAACTCGGGACAGGCACACACCGTGACGGTGCGCGGCCAGGGCGCGCCGCTCACCGTGCGACTGGAGCCCGCCCTGCTGGACTTCGAAACGTTGGAGGTGGACAGCGAGCGCGTCCTGCGGCTGACCATCACCAACCCCGTGGATCTGCCCCTGAGCGTGACGGTGAAGGGCGACGCGGCCAAGGCCTTCAGCGCGGACAACATCACCGTGCCGCCCCAGGCCACCTATCAACTGGAGACGAAGTACTTCCCGCGCGACCTGGGGGAGATGCGCGCTCAGGTGGAGGTGCGCCCGTGCGACACCTGCACGCCGACGGTGGCGGAGCTCACGGGACGCTCGGTGGCGAGCGCGTTCGTGTTCGACCCCGCGCCGGTGCCCTTCGATCAGATTCCGGTGCACGAGACCACCCGCTCCTTCACGCGGGCGAAGAACATCACCTGGCGGCCCGTCACCATCCAGGGACTCAACACGAGCGACACGGCCTTCACGCCCCTGGAGGCGATGACCGCCACGCAGGTGCAACCGGGCGAGGTGGTGCGGATGCCGCTGGAGTTCGCGGCGCGCTTCTCCGGGCCCAACATGGGCACGCTGACGGTGGGCTATGAGTCGGACAAGCCCCGGCAGGCCCAGGTGACGCTCGACGCGCGTGGCGGGCGGCCCACCCTGGCGGTGGCGCCCCTGGCGCTCGACTTCGGCAACCTGCCCGCGGGCGGCAAGCTGGCCAAGACGATCCGCATCACCAACGCGGGCACCACGGGCAACCTGTACTTCAAGGGCGTGAAGGCCGAGGGCTCCACGGCCCATTTCTCGGTGGACGCCATCCTGCGCGGCAAGACGCCCCAGCCCTGGAAGCCGGGCAGCGCCTGGCCCGCGCTGGAGACCGAGGACCTTCCCATCGCGCCGGGCACGGACGCGCTGGACCTGACGGTCTACTTCGAGCCCCAGACGTCTGGCGCCTTCGAGGCGAAGCTGGTGCTCGTGTCGGATGACCTCTTCAACCCCGAGCGCACCATCCTCCTCACCGGCACCGCGCGAGACAGCGGCGCGTGCGTCTACACGCTCAAGCCCCAGCCGGTGTTGGACTTCGGCAACCTGGAGCCGGGCCGGGGCGCGGTACTGGGCTTCCGCTTCGACAACACGGGCCGCTCCGAGTGCGCCGTGAAGAACATCCACGTGTCCAATGACGCGGGGGGCGCCTTCTCCATGCCGGGCGGGAAGATCGTGGGCGGCGTGGTGCCCTACGCCTCGGCGTTCAGCGCGATGGTCGCCTTCCGGCCTCCCGCCGTGGGCGACTACCAGGGCGAGCTCACCCTCACGGTGAACGATCCGGCCAACCCCACGGTGACGCTGCCCCTGCACGGCGCGTCCCTGGCGAGCTGCCTCGTGGCGGCCCCGGCCTTCGTGGACTTCGGGCCCATCCGCTATGACTGCGCGACGCGCCCCCGCCGCACGCTCGTGTCCAACCAGTGCGCGGCCCCCGTGAACGTGACGGACGCCCACATCGGCGCGGGCACGAGCGAGCAGTACCAGCTCGTCACGCCCCCCACCCTGCCGCGCACGCTCGCGCCCGGCGAGGGCTTCGAGCTGGAGTTCAGCTATGCCCGCGACGTGCTCGGCCAGCACTACAGCCCCTTCTTCGTGAAGGAGCAGGCCGAGCCCCACCCGCTGCTCATCCCGCTCCTGGCGGAGACGAACCACGAGGGCCTGCAGCTCGACCGCTTCATCCAGGGCACCGACAGCCAGCTCGACGTGCTCTTCGTGGTGAGCAACACCACCACCATGAAGGACTTCCAGACGCGGCTCAAGACGGCGCTGCCCGGGTGGCTGGAGCGCGCGCGGCAGGCCGGGGTGGACGTGCGCGTCGGCGTGACGAGCACGGGCCTGAGCACCCGCTCGCCCGCCTGCACCAACGCGACGGCGGGTGGCGACGCGGGCCGGCTCGTGCCCGCGGACGGACACCGCGCCCGCACCGCCTCGAGCACCTCGGCCACGGCGGCGGCCACGGTGCAGGCCAACATCGACGACGTGGGGCTGTGCCACAACCTGGTGCAGGGCCTGGAGACGATGCGCCAGGGCCTGTCCTCGCCCCTCATCACCAGCATGGATGACCCGCGCACCCCGCTGCCCAACGACGGAAACCAGGGCTTCCTGCGCTCCACGGCCCGGCTCGCCGTGGTGGTGGTGGCCGACGAGGACGACCACTCGGGTTTCGAGCCGGAGAGCTACGTGCAGTTCCTCCAGGCGCTCAAGGGCACCGGCATGGCCCACCGCAGCCAGATGTACGCGCTCGTGCCCACCGACGCGCGCTGCACCACCGCGGGCGGGCCCGGCACGCGCTTCTCCGCCGTCGCCCAGGCCACCGGCGGCGCCGTGGACTCCATCTGCCTGGGGGACTACGGCCCCTTCCTGGACAAGCTGCTCCAGCGCGCCGAGGGACTGCAGGCGGACTTCCCCCTGACGGCCACACCCAATGGCCTGGAGGAGATGTCCGTCCGGGTGGGGGGCACGACGATCGGCACGGACAAGTGGACCTATGACACGCGGCGCAACGCGGTCGTCTTCAACGCGGACGCGGTGCCCGTGCCGGGACAGACCCTGGAGGTGCGCTACCGCAGCGTCTGCGCGTCCCCCTGAGCCCCCGCCCGGCCCCCTGGACCCCGCCTGGAGAACCCGGGCGGGGTCCCTTCCGTTGGTCCCCCCAGGACGGATATGGTGGGACCTTCCCGTGGAAACCTTCGGCCGCTACGAACTGCTGCGCAAACTGGCGACGGGTGGAATGGGTCAGGTCTTCCTGGCCCGGCAGAAGGGACCCGTGGGCTTCCAGAAGCTGCTGGTGCTCAAGCGGCTCCTGCCCCACCTGTCCGAGGACCAGGACTTCATCCAGATGTTCCTGGACGAGGCGCGTATCGCCGGGGTGCTCAACCACCCGAACATCGCGCAGATCTACGACCTGGGGGATGTGGACGGCGTCTTCTACATCGCCATGGAGTACGTGCAGGGCGAGTCCGTCAATCAGGTGAACATCCGTGCCCGCCGCACCAAGGGCGCCCTGCCCCTGGGGCTCAAGTGCCGCATCATCGCGGACGCGGCCGCGGGGTTGGACCATGCGCACCAGGCGCGCACGCCCTCGGGCCGCCGGCTCGGCCTCATCCACCGGGACGTGTCCCCCCAGAACGTGCTGGTGGGCTTCAACGGCAACGTGAAGCTCATCGACTTCGGCGTGGCCAAGGCCGCGGGCAAGCTGTCCCAGACGATGGTGGGCACCATCAAGGGCAAGCACGCGTACATGTCCCCGGAACAGGCGCGAGGGGAAGAGCTCGACGCGCGCTCGGACGTGTATGGCCTGGGCATCGTCTTCCACGAGCTGCTGACGAGCCAGCGGCTCTTCAAGCGGGAGACGGACCTGGCCACCCTCAAGGCCGTGGTGGGCGCCCGGGTGCCGCCTCCCTCGGAGCTCGTGCCCGGCATCCCCAAGGAGCTGGACCTCGTGGTGATGAAGGCCCTCGCCCGCCGGCGCGACGAGCGCTACCAGAGCGCTGGAGAGCTCCAGCTCGCGCTGGAGGACTTCCTCCTGTCCGAGCGGCTGCCGGGCACCCAGGCCCACCTCACCGCCTTCATGAAGGACCTGTACGCCCCCGAACTGGAGGACGAGCGCTTCGCCACCGAGCCCACCGTCATCCAGTACGACCCGCGGCTGCTGCGGGAGCAGGCCGCGGCCCCGGCGCGCGAGACGAGTTCCCCCTCGGCGACGAAGGTGGGCGCGGTCCAGGGCCCCGTGCAGCCGCCGCGCCTGCGCCCCACCGCCCCGGCGAGCGCGCCTCCCGCCCGGCGGGCCCAGGTCGTCACGCACGCCCCTCGCGGCCCGGGCAACCCCGCGCGTGACCGCAGCGAGGAGACGGAAGACTAGTCCCCCTCCACTTGACAGTCCGCCTCCGAGAGGAGAAGGTCCGCCGCGAAGTTGATTTTGATTATCACAGTCAATTCCTCTTGACGAGGAATCGCGTTCATGGCCTTGGCCCGGAGTGGAGTCGCCGTCATGCAGAAGCTCGCCATGCTGTTGCCGCTCGTGAGCGCCGTCCTCATGAGTTCTCCCGTCCGAGCGGAGCCCGTCAAGGGAATCGATGGCCGGACGGTGGAGGTCGCCGTGCCCAAGCGGGTGGTGGCGGTCAACTCCGCGCTGGTGGAGATCCTGTTCGCGCTGGGCAAGGGGGACACCGTCGTCGGCACCGACGTGGCGGGCACCTACCCTCCCGCGCTGGAGAAGATCGCCAAGGTGGGACACCCCTACCATCCGAGCGTCGAGGGCATCATCAGCCTGACGCCGGACGTGGTGGTGGCCAGCGAGGAGAACATGCCGTCCGCCACCGCCGAGCAGCTCCGGAGCGCGAAGCTGCCCGTGCTCGTCCTGGAGAACTCCAGCAAGGACGGGGTGGAGGGGCTCAAGCGGCGCATCTCCCAGCTCGCGCGGCTCTACCAGGTCCCCGAGGCCGGCCAGCGGATGATCCAGGACATCGACACACGGCTCGGAGCGCTCCAGAAGAAGATCGCCGCGGTGAAGAAGAAGCCCCGCATCCTCTTCCTCTACGCGCACGGGCCCGGCGAGGCCTTCGTCTACGGACGCGACACGGGCGTCCACGTGCTCATCGAGCTGGCGGGAGGCCAGAACGCGGCGGACTTCACCACGGGGACGAAGGTGCTGACGGCGGAGGGCATGGTGCAGGCCTCGCCCGACGCCATCATCCTGCTCCACCGGGGGCTCAAGGCGGTGGGCGGCCCCGAGGGCGTCTTGAAGATGCCGGGCGTGGCCCTGACGCCGGCGGGCCAGCAGCGGAAGATCTTCGCCGTGGACGACACCATCCGCTGGGTCGGCCCCCGCTTCCCCCAGTTCGCGGACACCCTGTTCAACGATCTGCATGCGACCCCTCGGCCTTGAACGTTCCGGGATGCCCGGGTTCCACGCGCCGGCCTTCTGGGGCCGACGGACCCGGGGGCTGCTCGTCCTCGTGCCGCTGCTGCTCGCGTGCGTCATTGCCTCCCTGGGAACGGGAGCGGTGTCCATCAGCCCCACCCAGGTGATTTCCATCCTGTTCGAGCAGGTGGGCCTGCCGCGCCTCACCGACTTCACGCCCCAGCAGGCCGCGGTCCTCCAGGCCATCCGCCTGCCCCGCGTCTGCATGGGCGTGCTCGTCGGCGCCGCGCTGGCCGTGGCCGGAGCGGCGCTCCAGGGCCTGCTGCGCAATCCCCTCGCCGATCCGGGACTGCTCGGCGTGTCGGGCGGGGCCTCGGTCGCCGTGGCCGCCGTCACCGTGTTCAACCTGCGGGTGCTCGGCACCTTCACCGTGCCCGTGGCGGCGTTCCTCGGCAGCCTCATGGCCATCCTCGTCGTCTCGTCCCTCGCCCACGAGAACGGCAGGACGAACGTCGCGATGATGCTGCTGTGTGGCATCGCCATCAACGCGCTGTGCGTGTCCTGCACGGGCCTCTTCACCTACCTCTCGACCGACGATCAGCTGCGCATCCTCGCCTTCTGGCAGCTCGGCTCGCTCGCCGGAGCCACCTGGACGTCTGTCTCCGCGCTGGCGCCGCTCGTGCTCGTGTGCGTGGTGGGCATGACCTGGCTCGCCAACCCGCTCAATGCCCTGCTGCTGGGCGAGTCGAACGCGCGGCACCTGGGCATCCCCGTGGAGCGGCTCAAGTGGACCATCATCTCGCTCGTGGCGCTGGGCGTGGGCGCCGCGGTGGCCGTGTCCGGGATGATCGGCTTCATCGGACTCATGGTGCCCCACCTCGTGCGCCTGAGCCTGGGCTCCAACCACCGGGCGCTGCTGCCCTTGTCGACCCTGCTGGGCGCCTCGCTGCTCGTGCTCTCGGACCTGGTCGCCCGCACCGTCGTCATCCCCTCCGAGCTGCCCATCGGCATCGTCACCTCGCTCGCGGGCGCCCCCTTCTTCCTCTACCTGCTGCTGCGCCAGCGGAGGCTCCACACCCCATGACCGCGGCCCTCGACGTGCGCGAGCTGCATTGCCGGATCGGCGGGACGAGCCTGCTGTCCGGCATCCACTTCGCCCTGGAGCCCGGCCAGTTCCTCGCCATCATCGGCCGCAATGGCGCGGGCAAGAGCACCCTGCTCAAACATGTGACGGGGGAGCTTCCCGCTCGCGAGGGCGAGGTCCGGCTCTTCGGCACGCCGCTCGCGAGCCACCCGGGCGAGGAGCTGGCGCTCCGGCGAGCCGTGGTGCCACAAACCACCCACCTCCAGTTCGCCTACGAGACGCTGGAGGTCGTCATGCTGGGAAGGATTCCCCACCAGCGCCGCCGCCCCGAGTCACGAGAGGACGTGCGCATCGCCCGGGAGTGCCTGGAGCGGGTGGGGCTCGGCGGGTACGAGACCCGCGACTACCTGACGCTGTCCGGAGGCGAGCAGCAGCGGGTCCACATCGCGCGGGCCCTCGCTCAAATCCACGGCACGCCGGGCGACCGGTTGCTGCTCATGGACGAACCCACGAGCAGCCTGGACGTGGCCCATCAACACAAGACGCTCCAGCTCGTGAAGGACTTGAACCGGGAAGGCATCGCGGCGCTGCTCATCCTCCATGACCTGAACCTGGTGGCGCAGTACGCGGACCGGGTGCTGGTGCTCGCCGAGCGGAAGGCGCTCGCCTTCGGGCCGCCCAACGAAGTCATGACGACGGACATCCTCGGCCGGGCGTTCGGCTACCCCATGACGGCGCTCGCCCACCCGTGGCTGTCCTGCCCGCTCATCGTCTCGGGCGAACAGTCCCTCTGAGCGCCGTTCGCTGAAGGGAAACAGGCGTTGGGCTAGAGTCGCGGCGCATGGGCGTTCACGACTACCGATGCAGTGTCTGCGATACCCCCGCCTCCTATGACTGCGGCGAGGCCACGGGCGAGCCCTGTGAGCAGGAGGGGCTGGGCGAGGATCAGGCCGTGCTCGACCTGTTCTATTTCGCGGCGGCTGACGCACCGGAGCACTTCGAGGAGTTCGAGCAAGCGCGAGGGAAGGCCCGCCGCGTCGAGACGAAGACGTTCGGCTACGATTGGGGTGATTGGGAATTCGTGCCCAGTCTCAACTACCGCCAACTGCTCATGGACGACGAGGACGCCGCGGGCATCTGGGCCATTCAGCCCTTCGACGAGGGGGGAGAAGGCAGTCCCGTCTCCATCGACATCCCCGAGGGCGAGCGGGTCTGGGTGGTGAACTACTGCCCTTCGTGTCGCGAGTTGTTCGTGGATGGAGGCAAGCCCCAGGACCCGCCCTGTATCGAATACCTGCGCACCATCGCCGAGAACCTGGGGATGGACCTGGGCGTGGAGAAGACGCCCTTCATCGAGGCGGTCCGCCAACGTGTCGCCCGAAGACGCCCAACGGGCCGGTGAGCCCAAAAACAACCGTGGCGAAAACAGCCCCACCGGATTGACAGCATATGGGCCACTTCATTTAACCTTATTGCTTCTCCATCCAGAAGGGACTGCCATGACGACGAAGGTCGAGAAGAAGTTCCCGCGCAGCAAGGTCATCGAGCGCCAGAACGAGCGTGCTCGCGAAGTGCTCGAGCTGGACGAGAACTCCCTGGAGAGCGTGCGCGGTGGTGGCGCCAAGTACGGCCTGCCGCCTCCTCCGCCGGACGAGATCTTCAAGCCCAAGTTCTAGTCACCCCGGTTCGCGCGCCCCCGCCCATGCCGCCTCCAGTCGTTCAGCCCCGCACGGCGTATGCCGTGTGGGAGCTCACCCTGAAGTGCAACCTCGCCTGTGGCCATTGCGGCTCCCGGGCGGGGGACAAGCGCAATGACGAGCTCTCTCCCCAGGAGGCGCTCGACCTGGTCCGCCAGCTCGCCGAGGTGGGCATCCAGGAAGTCACCATCGAGGGCGGAGAGGCATTCCTCCGCCCCGACTGGCTCGACATCGCGCGAGCCATCACCGATCACGGCATGCGCTGCACCATGACGACGGGCGGCTATGGCCTGTCGCGCGAGACGGCGCGCCGCATGAAGGAGGCGGGCATCGCGCACGTCTCCGTCTCCGTGGACGGATTGGAAGCCACGCACGATCGCATCCGTGGCCGTCCCAAGTCCTTTCTCTTCTGCTTCCAGACGCTGGGCCACTTCCGCGAGGTGGGCCTGCCGTTCAGCGCCAACACGCAGATCAACCGCCTGTCCGCCCCCGAGCTGCCCGCGCTGTACGAGCGCCTGAGGGACGCGGGCATCCGTGCCTGGCAGGTGCAGCTCACCACGCCCATGGGCAATGGAGCGGACAACGCGTGGATGCTGTTGCAGCCCGCGGAGCTGCCGGACTTCTACCGGATGCTCGCCCGCATCGCGCTGCGCGCCCGCGAGGAGTCGCGCGTGGCATTGGTGCCCGCCAATGACATTGGCTATTTCGGCCCGTATGACGACCTGCTCTTCTCGAGCGTGGGCAAGGTGTGGGCGGGCTGCAAGGCGGGGCTGTCGGTGCTGGGCATCCATGCCGACGGCGGCATCAAGGGTTGCCCCACCCTGCCGGCCGAGTACGTGGGCGGCAACATCCGCCAGCAGCCCCTGACCGACATCCTGGAGTCACGCGAGCTCACCTTCAACGTGGCGGCCGGCACGGACGAGGGCACCGCGCACATGTGGGGCTACTGCGGAAGCTGCAAGTACGCCGCGGCCTGCCGGGGCGGATGCACCCAGCAGGCGCACGTGCTCTTCGACCGGCGCGGCAACAACCCCTTCTGCCACCACCGCTCGCTGGAACTGGCCGGGCGGGGCCTGCGCGAGCGAGTCGTTCCCGGCACGCCGGGCCCGGGAAAGCCCTTCGACCACGGCGTCTTCGACTTGATCGAGGAGCCGTTGAATGCGCCCTGGCCCGAGAACGACCCCCACCGCTTCACCTACGAGCGCGTGGCGTGGCCCTCGGGTTGGGAGCTCTTCCCCATCCCCGGCGAGCACCAGGCCCCGGCTGGAGCGGCGTAGCGACGCCCGGCCCGGAGCCGGTGCGGAGTCAAATGTCCCTCTGAGAAGATGCTCGGATGGATGTCATGGCCGCGCGGGTGAGGGAACTCGAGCGAGAACACAAGCGCCAACAACGGGCGCTGTCGGAAGCACGAGCGCTGTTGAGGCTGTCCACGAGGGCACGAGGACTCACGCTGGGAGGCAGGGGCCGGCGTCACCCTCCGGATGTCCGGAGTCAGGTCCGAGGGCTCGTCGAGCAGGCCATCATCGAGGGCGCTCGCCAGTCCTCCGCCTGCCGTCTGCTGGGCCTGTCCTCGCGAACCCTCCAACGCTGGCGCCACCCCGCTCATGCACGGGACGGGCGAAGCCAGACACGGCGCGCCCCGGCCAACCGGCTCGATGAACACGAGAGACGTCTCGCCCTGGAGTTGCTTCGCTCTCCCTCGTTCCAAGGGCTCTCTCCCCGGCAGATCGTCCCGAGACTCGCGGATCAGGACCGCTATCTCGCCTCGGAATCCACGCTGTACCGGCTGCTGCGCGCGCAAAGGAGGACCCCGTCCGCTCGCGGCGGCGGCGCTCCATCCCATTCCCCGCCAGAGCAAGCCGCCGTGGCTCCCAATCAAATCTGGAGCTGGGACATCACCTACCTGAGAGGCCCGGAGCGAGGCGCCTTTCTCTACCTGTACCTGGTGATGGATGTCTTCAGCCGGCGCATCATGGGCTGGCGCATCCACCTCGAGGAGAGCGCCCGGCGCGCCGCCTTGCTCATCCGGCAGGTGTGCCACCGCCAGGGTGTAGAGCCCTCGGGGCTCATCCTCCACGCCGACAACGGCGGCCCCATGAAGGGCAGCGCCCTGGTGAAGACGCTGCGGCGGCTGGGCATTGTCCCCTCCTACAGCCGCCCGCGGGTGAGCAACGACAACACCTTCGTGGAGTCCCTCTTCGGCACCCTCAAGGGCCGTCCCAGCTACCCACGCGAGCACTTCTCCTCCGCCGCGACGGCCCGGGCCTGGGTCTCGCGCTTCGTCGACTGGTACAACCGCGAGCACCTGCACAGCCGCCTGGGCTACGTCACTCCGGATGATCGGTACTTCGGCCGCGACGCGCGGGTCTTCCAGCGCCGCGCGCGGCTCTATGAGCACGCTCGCGCCCAACGCCCCGGGCGGTGGTCTCGTCACATCCGCCACTGGGCTCCCCCCACCGAGCCCCCACGCACCCGGGTCCGCATTCCGGCGACAACTTCGTTGACACTCAACGGGGCGTCAAGCCCCGCCTCGCTGTCGCCAGGCCCCGAGTGAGCGCCGCCCGGGGCGCCCACGAGGGAGCCGCGGAGTGTCACGTGCCAGCTTGCGTGTCGTCTCGAACGGAGACGACGAGGGGCCCCCCGGCATCGAGACGATCCACACGATGCCCCTCGAGAAGATGGCACAACCATGGACTACCTCATCATTGGCGCGGGCCCCGCGGGACTGCAGTTGGGCGCCCTGCTCGCCAAGACAGGCCGTGACTTCCTCATCCTCGAGGCGGGCTCCTCGGCCGGAACGTTCTTCAAGACCTATCCCCGCCACCGCACGCTCATCTCCGTCAACAAGGTCCACAACGGCACGAGCGACGCCGAGCTCAACCTCCGCATGGACTGGAACTCCCTCTTGTCGGACGACCCGGAGCTCCTGATCACCCGGTACACGGACCGCTATTTCCCGCCCGCCGACGTGCTCGTGAAGTACCTGGCCGACTTCGCGAGCAAGCACCGTCTGCCCATCCAGTACGACACCCGTGTCACCCGCGTCACGCGCACGCCAGAGGGCGGCTTCCGCGTCGAGGACTCGCGAGGACGTGCCTTCGAGGCGAAGCGGCTCATCGTCGCCACGGGGGTCTCCCAGCACAACATCCCCCCCATCCCCGGCATCGAGCACGCGGAGCTCTACGGGGACGTGTCCGTGGAGCCCAAGGACTTCATCAACCAGCGCGTGCTCATCCTCGGCAAGGGCAACTCCGCCTTCGAGACCGCCGACAACCTCATCTCCACGGCCGCCGTCATCCACGTGGCGGGCCCGTCCTCCATCCGCATGGCGTGGCGCACCCACTACGTGGGCCACCTGCGCGCGGTGAACAACAACTTCCTGGACACCTACCAGCTCAAGTCCCAGAACGCCCTGCTGGATGGAAACGTCGAGCGGATCGAGAAGAAGGAGGATGGCTTCCACGTCACCCTGAGCTTCTCGCGCGCCAACGAAGTCAAACGCGACCTGCGCTACGACCGCATCATCCTCTGCACGGGCTTCCGCTTCGACGCGTCCATCTTCGACGACAGCTGCCGGCCCGAGCTCGTCATCCGCGACCGCTTCCCAGGCCAGACCGCCGAGTGGGAGTCGACGAATGTCCCGGGCCTCTACTTCGCGGGCACGCTCGGCCAGGTGAGGGACTTCAAGAAGTCCACCGGCGGCTTCATCCACGGCTTCCGCTACAGCGTGCGCGCCCTGCACCGCATCCTCGAGCGCAAGTACCACGGCGCCGAGTGGCCCCATCAGGCGCACCCGGCCGAGCCCGACGCCCTGATGGAGGCGGTGCTCGCCCGCGTCAACCGCAGCTCCGCCCTCTGGCAGCAGTTCGCCTTCCTGGGCGATTCCATCGTCGTCGGGAGCGACGGCCAGGCGAAGTACCTCGAGGAGGTGCCGCTCGCCTACGTCCAGGACAGCTCGCTCGGCGACACCCCGTGCCACTTCACCATCAGCCTGGAGTACGGCCCCGGCCACGCGGACGTGGACCCCTTCGACGTCGAGGTGGGCCGCATCGCCCAGGACGATGCCATGCGCTCCGGGGAAGGCCGCTACCTGCACCCCGTGGTGCGCTGCTACCACCAGCGGCAACTCGTGGCGACACACCACGTGACCGAGAACCTCGAGAACGACTGGACGTGGGAAACCACCCACCGCGCGCCCCTGCGAGCCTTCTTCGCGCGGGAGCTCGCCAAGGCCGCGGCGTGAGCGCGCACCGCCCCCGATGCGATGAAGGCACTCTCCCTGAGGGAACTCGAGGCCACGGCCCGTTCCCTGCTCAATCCCCGAATCCATGACCTGTTCGCGGGTGGCTCCGACGACGAGGTGTCGCTGAGGGCGAACGAAGACGCGTTCGCCCGGCTCGGCCTCATCCCCCGGGTCCTTCGCGGACGGGGCGAGCCCCGGCTCGACACGGATCTGCTCGGCTGCCGCGTGGCCCTGCCCATCGTCATCGCGCCCACCGCCTTCCACCGGCTCGCCCATCCCGAGGGTGAACGGGCCACGGCCCGGGCCGCCGCGGCGGCGGGCGCCATCCTCACCGTGAGCATGGCGTCGACCACCGCCATCGAGGAGCTCGCCCAGGCGGGCGGCCCCCTCTGGTTCCAGCTCTACCTCCAGCCCGACCGAGGCTTCACCGAAGCGCTCGTGCGGCGCGTGGAGGCGGCGGGCTGCAAGGCCCTGGTCGTCACCGTCGACTCGCCCGTGTTCGGCCGCCGCGAGAGGGATTTGCGCAACGGCTTCACGGACCTGCCACCCGGCATGTGCTGCGAGAACATGCGCCCGCTCGGCCCGGATGGCGAGCGGGGGCCCGCGCGCCCCATCGCGTTCTCCCCGGCCCTGACCTGGGAGGACGTGGAGTGGTTGAGGCGGACCACTTCCCTGCCCATCGCGCTCAAGGGCGTGCTGCACCCGGCGGACGCGAAGCGGGCCCTGGAGAGCGGCGTCGACGCGCTCTTCGTCTCCAACCATGGGGGCCGCCAGCTCGACACGGTCCCCGCTCCCCTCGAATTGCTTCCGGCCCTCGCGGACGCCCTGGGGGGCCGCCTCCCCCTGTTGCTCGATGGCGGAGTGCGGCGCGGCACGGACGCCCTCAAGGCGCTCGCCCTGGGAGCCCGCGCCGTCGCCATCGGCCGCCCCGTGCTCTGGGGACTCGCGGTGGGGGGCGAGGCCGGGGTCGCGCATGTCCTCGCGCTGTTGCGCTCGGAGCTCGAGCGCGCCCTGACCCTGTGTGGTTGCGGCTCGGCGGACGACGCCGGTCCCGAACTCTTGCACCTCTCACGATTGGAACAGCGATGGCGAACCTCCTGACCTCCAGGCTGCCCGCCGCGATCATCGGACTGCGCACGCGCATCTTCACGCGCATCAACGGCGAGGAGGGCATCCCCGTCCCCGGTGAGCGCATCGACGTGTCGCGCTTCAAGGAGCTGTACTCGCACCCCGCCGCCAACGGCCGGAGCGAGGGCGCGGGCCTGTCCGACCTCTTCTGGTACTGGTTGTCCCCCGGCGCCGAGATTCACCAGGAGCACATCGAACCCGGTGAGCGCTACGAGGAAGTCGCCCGGGTCACCAAGCGCATCCTCGCGCTCCCGAGGAAGGTCGCGGAGGAGCGCGCGGCGCGGTGCGCGGCACACGTCCTGGATGAGCAAGGCATCCGGAAGGCGACGAGCGTGCGCCTGCGCGACCTGATGATGCCCATCTGGGCCGAGTTCTATTACGAGGTCGTCTTCGGCGAGCCGTGCCCCCGGCGGGCCCGCGACCTCATCGTGGGCAACGCGGACGACGTCGTCACGGCGCTCAAGGGATTGAGCCCTCGCCACATGCGCAGGCGCCTGCGGCTCACCCGCTATCTGCGCGAGCGGCTCGAGGCGAACGCCGTCCCACACGAGCTTCCCTCCTGCCTGTCACTCGAGGAGCGGGCCTTCTACCTGCAAGGCGTCTTCTTCAACACGGCCGTGGTGCAAATGTCCGAGGCCATGGCCCACCTCCTGCTGTTCCTCGCGCAGGACCAGGAAGTCCAGGCGCGGCTCGCGGACACCCTGGACGACGAGCGCTACCTGGACCGGATCATCACCGAATCCCTCCGGGTCCATCCCCTCTTCGGCATCGCCCACCGCATCACGACGCAGGACATCGCCCTCGAGGACGTCCCCCCCATCCCGAAGGGCTCGGTCCTCTGTTTCAACTATCAGGCCTACCACCACGCGGGCTTCGAGGACCCGGAGCGCTTCGATCCGGAGCGCTGGCTGAACCAGTCGGCCCGGGAGGCGAACTACATGCCCTTCGGGGCCACGGCGAACCGTCCGTGCCCCGCCCAGGCCCTCGCCCTCGTCACCATGAAGGCCGTGGCGCGCGAGATGATCCGGCGCTTCCGGGCCTTCTCGTCGGCGACCCATACGCGCTCGCTGCCCAACCGGGGACCGTGCGTGCTGGAGCCACGAGACGCGCCCCCCGAGCCCCACGCGCGGGCGTCACTCCTCGCGTCCATGCGCGCGCGCGAGCCCTGGGAGGACGCCGGGCGCGGCGTCCTGCAGTTCCTCCTGGGGACCTACATGGTCCTGGACGCGCGCCGCATGAAGCTCTGCCAGCGCCACTTCGAAGCCGGGCGCGAGGCGGCACCTCTCGGGACGAAGCCCTCGGGTTGTCCCTTCACGGGACGAAACGCCTGAGCCGTCGCCGCCTGGATCACCCCCCAACGAACAACGGAGTGCATGATGGAACGTCTCACGGATTCGGAACTGATGAAGGCGTGCGTGGCCCGGATGGGCACTCGTCTCGAGCCGGAGGAGGAGCGCGCGCTCCGGCAGTGGTGGGAGCGAGAACACGGACAGCGGAGCACCTACGCGAACGCGCTCCTCTCGATTCCCGAATCCGAGTGGGGCGCCGCCATCCTCCATCATCCGGCGTCCAGCCACCCCTGGTATGGCCGCCTGGCCCGCGAGGTGGACGTGCGCGAATACGCGACGTTCCTCCTGGAGAACGCCCCCTATCCCTCCTTCCTCCCGCTCATCCAACGCACGCTCGACCTGCCGCTCGGCGACACGGCGCGAGCCGCCGTCCTCCGCAACATCCAGGACGAACTGGAACCCGTGCCCCACGCGGACCTGATGCGGCGGCTGTTCCTCGCGGTGAAGACGAAGGCCGGCCCTGGCGTGTCCATCACGTCGTACCCGAGCCTCGTCAACCGCTGCCTCGTCCTCTACTACGGCTACTACCGCGAGCCCTGGAACCTCGTGGGCGCCCTCTACGCGACCGAGGCCATCGCCCACTACCGGCTCGAGAACATGGGCCAGGGGCTGGAGCGCCTGGGTTTCGAGGCCGCCGACCTGGAGTTCATCCGCATCCACCTCGCTTGTGACGATGACCACGCCGACGACTGGAACAAGAACGTCATCGGAGCGAGCGTGCGCCTCGACCCACGCGTGCGGGTACCCATCGCGGAAGGGATCGCCGCGGCGCTCGAGACGTCCGGGCGCTACTTCGACGACCTGTGCCGTCGCGCCGCGCACGTGGACTCCACGGCGGAGGTGCGCTCATGAGCGCGCTCACACTGCTCCCGTCCCTCGTTCAGGCCGCCGCGCAGGGCGGCGAGTCGGCCGTCGGCACCAAGGCGGAAGAACTCGTCCTGCACCTGCTGGCACAGTTCATCGCGATCCTCGCGGCGACACGCCTGGTCGTGTACGTGGCCCGGAAGCTCGGCCAGACGAACGTCGCGGGAGAAATTCTCGCCGGCCTGGTGCTGGGCCCCAGCGTCCTCGGCGCGCTCGCGCCGGGCCTGATGAACACCCTGTTCGATGGCTCCACCTCCCAGACCTTCGTCGCGCTCTCCCAGATTGGCCTCGTCCTGCTGATGTTCCAGATTGGCCTCGAGTTCGAGTTCAAGGCCAACCTGGGCACGTCGAAGAAGTCCATCGTCGTGGTGAGTCTCGCGGGGCTGATGCTGCCGTTCGCCATGGGCTACCTGAGCGCCCCCTGGTTCCATGAACGGCTCGCCGAACCCCGCCCCTCCCTGTTCGGCTTCCAGCTCTTCTTCGGCATCGCCATGTCCATCACGGCCATCCCCATCCTGGGGCGGATCTTCATGGAGCTGGGTCTGTCACACACGCGCATCGCGGCCCTGAGCATCGGAGCGGCGGCCATCGACGACATCGCCGGGTGGTTGATCCTGGGAGTCGTGACGCTCCTCGTGCAGCACCAGTTCGCCACCTCCACGCTCCTCTTCCGGATGGGGAGCCTCGCCGCGTACGTGGCCTTCGTGCTCCTGGTGGCGCGGCCGCTGCTCAAACGCTTCGTGGGCAACCACCTGCGGCGGCAGGGGGGGCTCGAGACGAGCGCCGTGGCCTTGATGTTGCTCGCGGTGTTCGCGTCCGCGTCCATCACGTCCCTCATCGGCGTGTTCGCCATCATCGGAGGGTTCGTGATCGGCGTGGCCCTGCACGACGACCGCCGCTTCGTGGAAGAGTGGAAGACGCGGGTGTCGCCCCTGGTGAACACCTTCTTCCTTCCCATCTTCTTCACGTACACGGGGCTGCGCACGAGCATCGGCGCGCTGTCCTCCGTGAACGAGGTGATCACCTGCCTGCTCGTGGTGGCGGTGGCCTTCGTCTCGAAGTTCGGAGGCGCCTACGCGGGCGCGCGCTTCGTGGGAGAGAACCACCGCTCCGCGATGGTCCTCGGCGTCTGCATGAACACGCGGGCCCTCATGGAGCTGATCGCGCTCAACGTCGGCTACGACCTGGGCGTCCTCCCCCGGAGCATGTTCACCATGCTCGTCATCATGGCGATTCTCTCCACGTTCATCGCGACCCCCCTCATCCGCTGGTTGTTGCGCGGAGAGGAGCGGCACACGCCCTCGCTTCCGCTCAACGAGGAACCCCTCCCACGCGGCACCTGACCTCCCAGGGGGCCTCAACGCGGGACGGCCTTGCTCCAGGGACGCGCTGGAGCAAGGCCGTTTCACGACGAGAGGGACAACCGTTGCTTCAGTAGTACACGTTGAATTCGCGGATGGACCACCAGCTCGAGTTCGAGCCGGTCTGCACCACCCGGAGGTAGCGGCCGCTCCTCGCCGCGAAGGTGGCCGTCACGACCGGCCCCGAGCCAGCGCCCGTGGCGATCGCGCTGCCCCAGTTGGCTCCGTCGTTCGACACGAACACCTGGTAGCCACGAGCGTAGTCCCCGTCGCTGCCCGTGGAGTCCATGACGATCTTGTTGAAGGTCTTCGAGGCCTTCATGTCGATGGTGATCGACTGGCCGTTGACCATGGGCGTCCCCGTGCTCCAGCGCGTGGCCATGTTGCCGTCCAGCAGGTTCGCCGGCACGTCGCCGCTCGTGGGGGACGAGGTGGCCGTCCAACCGGCGCGCGACAGCGCCGCGCCCGTGGAGCCACCCGACTGCGTGGTGGCGCTGGCGGTGTTGCTGGCGGCCGAGACATTGCCGGCCGCGTCCCGCGCCTTGACCGTATAGCTGTAGGCGGTCGCCGCCGTCAGGCCCGTGTTGCTGTACGACGTCGTGGTCGAGGAGGCGATCTGCACCCCGGAGCGGAAGATGTCGTAGCCCGCCACGCCCACGTTGTCCGACGAGGCGTTCCAGCTCAGGTTGATCTGGCTGCTCGACACCGCCGTCGCGGTCAGACCGGCCGGCGCGCTCGGCGCCTGGGTGTCGTTCGTCCCGCCACCGGAGCCCGCGAACTCGGTCACGGTCTGGCGCATGGCGGTGGCGGGAGAGTTCGCATAGACCCGGTCACCGGTGTTGTTGATGACGTGGGTGATCTCGCTACCGGCCGTGCCGTTCAGCCAGACGGTGGTCATGTGGTGGAACTTGACGCCCTGGACCGCGGGGGCCTCGATGGCGCTGTTGAGCTTCACGGCCGCGTCCCGGAAGTAGGAGTAGATGCCCAGCCCCCAGGCCTCGTGGGTGCTCACCGAGTCGGCGACCTTGTACGACGCGTAGCCGTTCAACGTGCCATTCTTGCTCATCCACGACGACTGGTTGGGGACGTCGTAGGGAATCTCGGACTGGTAGAAGTACACCCGGCCGCCGTTGCCGTTCCAGAGGGTCTGGTACTCATTGTGGTGCTCGTTGAACAAGCCGTAGATCGTGACCTGGCTGCCATTCACGACCAGACCGTTCTTGGACACGTTGGACGTCCATCCAGCACCCGTTCCATGGTCCGCGCGCCACAGCCAGAAGTGGTCGCCGATGACGTGGTTGCTGTTGATCTTGATACCCACGTCATACCGGCCGAGCAGGGCACCACCGGTCCGGACCGTGATGTCGTGGAGCGAGGTCGGATTGGCGGAGTGATCCCTCGAGCTGCCCGTGGGGCCCACTTCCAGGATGCTGGGGGAATTGACCGGGCCACCATCGAAGGTCAGACCCGCGACCTTCACACCGTCCACGTCGGCGACGGACATGGCCACCTGCCCGCTGGTGGGCACCAGCGTGGCGAGACCAATTCCGAGCACGACGGTGTTGGCGTTCGTGATGCGAATCGTGTCATTCAGCTGGTAGACGCCGGGGGTGAACAGCAGGTGCTTGCCCTGTCCCAGCGCGGAGTTGATGCTCGCGGCGCTCGCCGTCTCCGGACGGGCGATGTAGAACTGATCGATGGAGATGGACTGACCGGGCGTGGCGCCGGAGGCCCAGCTCGCGCCCTGCGTGTTCGTCTGGAGGGCCGGGACGAAGACGCTGTATTGCCCCGCGCCGTTGACGTAGAGGTAGGGCTTCTCCCGGATGACGGGCGTCTTCGTCACCACCGTGTAGGGAGGCTCCGGGAACTGGCCCGTCGGCGTGTTGTTGGAACCCACGAAGACCATGTTCCACACCGCGTTGTTCCATCTCGCCCACTGGCTGTTGCGAGAGAGCCATTGCTGCTGCGACGCGGGAACGACGAGGCCATCCACGATGGAATCGGCGAGAAATCCGCCGCTGGCCCAGCCGGCGTTCCAGTTCGAGTCGAAGTCGAACAGGTGCAGCTCTCCCTTGATGTGCAAGCGCCGCAAGGGAGCGGCCTGGGAGACGGCGATCTGCGTCTGGCCGTTCGACGGGACGATCGCGAGGTTCTCGATGGCACGCCAGAAGTTGCGGGTGGCGTTGCCATTGTCCCAGTCGGCATTGACGTTCACGCCGCCGTTGACCGTGACGTCGTCGGGGTTCTGACCCAGACCGGCGACGTGCGTATAGAAGCCCACGTTGAAGTTGACGCTGTACGCGCCCGGCTTGAAGAGCAGCGCATAGCGCTCGCTGCTGAACTCATTGGACTCCAGGGTCCGGAAGATAGACGTGGCGACATTGTTGATGTCGGTCCCCGACATGGTCGGGTCAAAGACATAGACACGAGGACCGAACAGAGTCGTATTCGCCTGGGAGGCGGGAACCGCGCCGGAAACACCCGGGAAGAGCGAGCAGAGGCCCGCGACGGCGGCCAACACAGGCATTGTGGGCGTGATCTTTCTGCGAAGCATGAAACCAGCTCCTTGTTTCCAAGAATGGGGGGAGGAAATAGCGCTGGCAGGATACAGGCGATTCTCTCGCTGTTTCCAGGGGTTGCCTGGAAAATCACATTTCCATGAATTGACGCGATGCACTAACCTGTCGCGAACAAGACACTTGGAAATCCCCTCTTCGTGGCGGTCATGCCCTGGGGCGGGCTCCGCGAAGTGGTAGGAAGCTGATCGATGAGCCTCGCGAAGAAACTGAACCTCAAGGAAGGCATGAAGGTCCGCGTCGTTGGCAAGCCCGCGGACGTCGACCTCGACGACGTCGTGGCCACCACCTCCACCCAGGCGGAAGCCCTCCTCGTCTTCGTCAAGACGCTCGCCGAGACGGATGCGAAGTGCGCGCCCCTCATCGAGGCCGCGAAGGAAGACCGCCTCGCCTGGGTGGCGTACCCCAAGGCGGGGCAGTTGGGCACGGACCTCAACCGGGACATCCTCTGGCAACACCTACAGAAGCACGGCATCCAGGGTGTGCGTCAGGTCGCGATCGACGCCGTCTGGAGCGCCATGCGCTTCCGCCCGGGGAAATAGGCACATCAAACCAGGACCCACCAGCCGCCCAGCAGCATGGAGCCGAACGAGGCCACGGCGGGCCCATGGCGCAGCAGTGTTTCCGGCCGGGGAATGACGCGCGAGGTGGCCGCCAACGCCGCGGTCAATCCCGCCATGGCCAGCGTGCTCCCCAGGGCGAAGCCACCCAGGTAGAGCGCCTTCCACGCAGCCGAGGCCGACACCGCCGCGGGCAGGAGCAACAGCACCGCCGCCGCGCCGGTCAGGCCATGGATGAGGCCGATGACGAGCACGCTCCAAGGCGTCTTCGTGCCCTGGTTCACCGGGGACGCTCCCCGAGCGGGCGAGTGGCGCGAGGTCACCCAGCGGCGCAGCCCCACCACCCCCATCACCAGCAGCGCCGCCCCCGCGGCACGGTCTCCCCATGCGTTCAGCACCTCGAGGTCGAGCATCGAGGCCACGACCATCACGATCGACGCGCACACCAGGGTGCCCAGTGCATGGCCCAGTCCCCACATGAGGCCCACACGCCAGGCCCTCCGGCGCAGTCCCAGGGACAGCGGCGCCAGACTCAGCAGATGATCCGGACCGGAGACGGCGTGAAGTGCTCCGGATCCCAATCCGGCGAGGGCAGCGAGACCCATGACATTCCTTCCCATCCGCGAGGGACCAGCCCTGGCTGAGGGAAACAATGCGTCCGAGCGCATGCGAGTGCCAAGACAAGGAAGGGATGGGGGTGATAACTCCGGGTTATCAGCGCGGGGTCCCATCCCGCTGGGCGGCCCCTCGTCTTCCGGCTAAGAGAGCGAAGCATGAGCCTCGAAGCCACCCGACTGCTGGACCTGCTGTGGGAGCGATATGCCTCCGAAGTGCCCTACGCACGTACCTTCGCGCGACTCTCGGGCGGCCGCTTCCACAACGAGCACATCGCGCTGCGCTCACTCGCCCGGCAGGGGGGAGGCACGGCGCTCTTGGCCCGCGGGCACGTGCCCTCTTCGACATGACGAAACGCTAACGCGGTGTTCTCGCTGACAATCATGGTATTCGAAATCGGCCATGAAAAGCAGCGTGCAGACCCAAGCGGCCCCATCGCCCTGGCTCGTCCGGCGCAAGCCCTCGGCGGAGCCTCGGATACGGCTTTTTTGCTTCCCTCACGCGGGCTCGGGAAGCCTTCCGTATTTCAAATGGCCGGAGCTGCTCCCCCGCGACATCGACGTGTGCGCCGTCCAACTCCCGGGCCGTGAGAATCGCCGCCAGGAACCCGCCCTGACGGACCTTCAACAACTGACGGCGAAGCTCGTGGAAGTGCTGACGCCCTACCTCGAGGAGGACTTCGCCTTCTTCGGCCACAGCTTCGGCGCGATCCTCTCCTTCGAGCTGATCCGCGAACTCCGCCGCCGGGGACTGCCCTTGCCCCAGGTGTTGTTCGCCTCGGGAGCCAAGGCCCCGTCCCGCCACGGCACGCTGCCGCGCTGGAGCGCACTCTCCCGAGAGGAATTCGTGCGCGAACTCTCCGCCCGTCCAGGCGCGGTCCCCCCGCAGATCCTCGCGGAGCCCGATCTGATCGACCTCATCCTCCCCACCCTCCGCGCGGATCTGAAGGTGATGGAGGACTATGTCTACCGGGAAGAACCACCCCTTCCGGTCCGGCTCTGTGTCCTGGGCGGCACCGAGGACACCGAAGTCCCCGCGGCGACGTTGGAACCCTGGCGCGAGGAGACACGGGAAGCATTCACGCTGCGCATGTTTCCAGGCGGCCATCTCTTCATCACTGAAGTGACAGAGCAGGTATTGCAGGCCATCCGTCACGAGCTCACGCTCGTCCCACCCCAGCCCCCCACACCATGAACAAAACCCAAGTCCTCGCCGACCTGACCCGGTATGTCACCCAGGAAATCCTCGAGGGAGACGCCTCGGACCTCGAGCCCTCCACGCCGCTGCTCGAGCTGGGAATCCTGAATTCGTTGGAGACAGCCCGGCTCATGACCTTCATCCAGAAGCAGTACGGCATCGCCGTGCCCACCGAGCAGCTTCGGGTCGAGAACCTCCAGACCCTCAACACGCTCACGGAGCTGGTGTACGGCCTGCGTCCCCAGTAGTTCCGCGCCGCGGGCCCTGTGCTTCCACCAGGGCCCGCGAGGTGGCTCAGCGGCCCTTGCGCATCAGGGTCTGGAGTTGGCTCTCGTCCATGTCGTCCACGTCGGCCAGGAGCTCATCCAACTCCACATCCTCGGCGGCCTCCTGGGTGGGCGCGGCTTGCTCCTCCGTCGTCGTGCCCAACACCTCGGCCGCCAGATAGGCCACCAACGCATCGACGTTGGGATTGTCGAAGGCGACGGTCGCGGGCAGGGAAATGCCCAGGCCGCGCTGCAGGACGTTTCGGAGCTCCACGGACATCAGCGAGTCCATGCCGAGATCGAAGAAGCCCTCCGTGGGATCGATCGCGTCCGTGGGCGGCCGGCCCAGCACGCCATTCACGACCGCGCCCACATGTTCGCGCAGCGCGGCCAACCGCTCGCCCGCCGGAAGCAGTTCGAGCTTCTGACGAATGCCCTCGCCCTCGCTGGAGCGCACCGCCTTGCCGACGAAGGCCTCATAGAGCGGAGAGCTGCCCCGGCGTCCGAGAATCGTCCAGTCCACCGGGAGGATGCCGAGCTGGCCCCTCAGTGACAGGGACTGCTCGAAGATTCGCAATCCGTCCACGAGGGGAATCACCCCGAAGCCCAACTGCTCCATGCGCCGCTGGAGCTGTGCCTGCGCCGCGGCGCCCACCTCGGCCCACGCGCCCCAGTTGAGGCTCAGCGCGGGCAGTCCCCGTGCCTGGCGAAGGTGGGCCAGGCCATCCAGGAACGCGTTCGCGGCCACGTAGTTGGCCTGTCCCGCCGAGCCAATCAACGACGCCGCCGACGAGAAGATGACGAAGAAGTCGAGTTCCGCTCCCTCGAGCACGCGGTGCAGGTTCCAGCCACCGGAGACCTTGGAGGCGAACACCCGGGCGAAGCGCTCCGGAGTCATCTGCATCAGCAGGCCGTCGTCGATGACGCCCGCCGAGTGGACCACGCCCCGGATCGGCGGCGACTTCCCCACCAGTCCGGCCATGGCGCGCTCGAGGTCCGCCGCGACCGAGACGTCGCAACGCACGAGCCGCACGTCCACGCCCCGGCCCGTCAGCGCCTCCAACCGGGCCTTGGCTTCGGCGCCCGGCTCGCTTCGTCCGAGCAACACGAGGTGGCGTACCCCCCGTTCGGCCAGACGCTCCGCCACCGCCAGGCCCAGCCCACCGAGGCCACCCGTGATGACATAGCTGGCGTCCTCACGCAGTGCCGGTCCGCTCTCGTCGTTCGACAGTTGGAGCCGGCGGCTGCGCGCGAGACGGGCCACGCGGCGCGCCTTGCCTCGCAGGGCGATCTCGTCCTCGCCGTCGCCTCCCAGCAACTCGGCGTGCATCTGCTCGACTTCGTGCGCCGGCGCGCTGGGATCCAGATCCACGCGCCTGCACCGGAGATCGGGATGCTCACGGTGGATCGACTTGCCGAGACCCCAGAGCGGCGTGCTGCCCAGGTGGGAGATCACCTCTCCCTCCCCGGTCGACTGCGCGCCGCGCGTCACCACCCAGAGCGAAGCCGACCCGTTGCGCTGGGCACGAACGAGCGTCTGGGCGAGTTCGAGCACCCGGGTGCTGTGCCGGAGGGCATCCTCGGGCACCTGCTCCGAGCCATCGAGGCTCCACAGGTCGATGACTTGCAGCGGGCTCGGCCCGGCGTCCGCGAGCGTCGCCTGAAGGGCCTCGGAGGGAGAGCGAGCGGCGGCGGAGTCCTCACCGGCCGGGACCATCACCACCCGCCAACCACTCTCCTGGAGTCGGCCAGCGAGGCCCTGCCCCACGCCCTTCTTGTCCGCGAGCAGGAAGCACCAGGGCGCCCCCGCGGGCGCCTCGGCGGCACTCCGCTCCACGAGAGGCTTCTCCTGCCATTCCAGCTCATAGAGCCAGTTGCGCAGCCGCTTGTCGCGCGCGCCCAGCAGCCCCTCGCGGGTCACCCGGCGGAGCGACAACCGCTCGACTTCCGCCACCAGGCCGCCCTCGGGGGTCAACAGCTGGAGTTCGCACGTGAAGCCGGGCTCCTTGGGATTGTCGTTGCGCGCGATCCGCGCATGGACCCAGACCGCACGCGCGCCCGGCGCGTGCACCCGGATGCGCCCGACACCCACGGGCAGGAAGGCGGAGTCCCCCTCCTCCTCGAGCACGGCGCCCACCATCTGGAAGCACCCATCCAGGAGGGCGGGAGACAGGCCATAGAGCCCGGCATCGGCCTCCGCGGCTCCATCCAGGCTCAGCTGGCCAAGGGCTTCATTCGTGCCTCGCCAGAGTCCACGAATGGGCCGGAAACTGGGTCCGTAGGCGAGCCCCGCCCGGCCCAGCTTCTCGTAATACGCATCCACCGGCACGGCGGTCGCCACCCGGGTCCGCAACGACGCGAGGTCAACGGACGAGCCCGCCGAGGGGGCCTCCGCGGCGGAGAGCTTTCCATGGGCATGCAGGTTCCAGGAAGGCTCGCTGTCGCCCTCACCCGCGTCTCCCTGGCTGTAGATCTCGAACCGCCCCGCGCGCCCGCCCTCGGGCGTGAAGAGCAGGTGCACCCGGGACGTCCCCTTCTCCGGGAGGAGGAGGGCCTGCGAGAAGGCGAGCTCCTCGACGGTGGCGCCCGCCTTTCCGAAGAGCGCGCGTCCCGCGGCGAGCCCCATCTCCACATAGGCCGCGCCCGGCATGATGAGTTGTCCGTAGACGACGTGATCCTTGAGGAAGGCGGGCTTGCTGGCCCCCACCTGGGACTCGAACTGCCGCACCCGCGAGGGTGATGCCTGGAGGTGGCCGAGCAGGGGATGGGCGGAGTCGTCTCGCGTGGGCGCCTGGGGCTGGAGGCCCGCGCGATCCCACGAGGCGCCGGAGAGCGCCAGCCAGTGCTTCTTCCGCTGGAAGGGATAGGAGGGAAGCGCAACCTTGCGCCGATCCCGGCCCTCGTCCAGGCCCTTCCAGTTCACCGGGGCTCCCGCGACGTACAACGCCGCGAGCCCTTCCAGCATCTGCCGCCAGTCCGAGTGCTCGGGCCGCAGGCTCGCCAGCCACGTCTTGTCGTCCCCGCTGACGTTGGACTGACCCATCGCCACGAGCGTCGGCTTCGGGCCCACCTCGAGGAAGACGCGGGCACCCGCCTCGCTCAAGGTCTCCATGCCCCGAGCGAACATCACGGGCTGACGCAGGTGATCGACCCAGTACCGGGGCGTCGTGATCTCCTCGCCGGCCTCGCGTCCGGTCAGGTTGGAGATGAGGCGGATCCTCGGAGCCTGGAGCCGGACCTTGCCCACTTCCCGGGAGAACTCCTCGAGGATGGGGTCCATCAGGGCCGAGTGGAAGGCATGCGAGACGCGCAGCGGAGTGACCCGCCTGCCCTTCGCGCGCAACGCCTCCAGGCAATCGTTCACCAGGGCCTCGGGGCCCGAGATCACCGTGTTGCGCGGACCATTGAGCGCCGCGAGGGACAGTCGGCCCTCGTACTTCGGCAGGAGCGCTTCCACCTCCGACGCTTCCGCGGACACGGCCGCCATCGTGCCCCCCGAGGGCAGCGACTGCATCAGCCGGGCGCGCGCGGCGATGAGCCCGAGCCCTTCCTCCAAGGTGAACACGCCCGCGAGGCAGGCCGCCACGAACTCGCCAACGGAGTGCCCCATCACGAAGTCCGGGACGATCCCCCACTGCATCCACACCTGGGCCAGGGAGTACTCCAGCGCGAACAGCGCGGGCTGGGTGAAACCCGTCTCATCCAGGCGGGCGCGCGCGCGGTCGTCACGCTCGGGCGGGTAGAGCAGGGACACGAGCGATTCGCCCAGCAGCGGGCGCAACACCTCGTCGCAGCGCAGCAGCGCCGCACGGAAGGCGGGCTCGGTCCGGAACAGTTCCTCCCCCATCCCGAGCCACTGCGCGCCCTGCCCCGTGAACAGGAAGGCGATTCGCGGCGAGCCCTCGGGGTTGCGCGCCTTCGAGTGCGCCCTCAAGCGCTCACGCAACGCGTCCCGCGACTCTCCCACGACGGCGAGCCGGTGCCGGAAACGGGCACGCCCGGTGTTGGCGGTGAAGCAGATGTCCTCGAGGGATTCCGCGCTGAGTTCGGGTCCGCCGAGCGCCTGCTCGAAACGCTGGGCGAGCTCCCCCAACGCCTCCGGGTTCCGGGCCGACAACGCCAGGATGTGGAGGGGTCTCGGGGTCTCCTCCGGCACCCGGGGCACGTCCGCCGGGGCCTCCTCGATGAGGACGTGGGCGTTGACGCCACTGAGACCGAAGCCGCTGGTGCCCGCGACACGGGGCTTGCCGCCCGCCGGCCACGGCGTCAGCTGGGTCGGGATGTTGATGCGAATCCGCTCCCAGTCAACGGCCGGGGTGGGATTGCGCAGGTGCAGGTGCGGCGGCAACGCGCTGTTGCGCAGTGACAGCACGACCTTGATCATCCCCGCGGCGCCCGCGGCGGACTCCAGGTGCCCGAGGTTCGTCTTCGCCGAGCCAACGATCAGCGGCTGCGAGGGGCTTCTGCCCTGCCCCAGCACCGCGTCGAGAGCCCGCAGCTCGATGGGGTCGCCCAGCGGAGTGCCAGTTCCATGGGCTTCCACGTAGTTCACGTCGGAGGGGGCCAGACCCGCGGACTGCAACGCCTTGCTCAGCAGCTTCTCCTGGGCGGGTCCGTTGGGCACCGTCAAACCGCCGCTCGGTCCGTCGTGGTTCACCGCCGAGCCCCGGATGACGGCGAGAACCCGGTCCTTGTCCCGCCGCGCATCCGACAACCGCTTGAGCACGAGGACACCGCAGCCCTCGCCCCGGCCGTAGCCGTTGGCGGACGCATCGAAGGTCTTCGAGCGCCCATCCGGAGCCAGGGCCCGCATCTTGGACAGGACGATGTTGTTGTCCGGCTGGAGGATGACGTTCACGCCGCCCGCGAGCGCGAGGGAGCACTCGCCCTGGCGCAGGGCCTGGCAGGCGAGGTGGGCGGACACGAGCGCCGAGGAGCAGGCCGTGGCGACCACCATGGAGGGGCCCTGGAGTCCCAGCACATAGGAGACGCGTCCCGCCGAGAAGCTCAGCTCGTTGCCAGTGCCCATGTACGGCAGGTCGCGGGTCTGGATGGCATTGAAGGGAACGCGGCCATAGTCGCTGCTGAGGAAGCCGACATAGACGCCCGTGTCGCTCCCCACCAGGGAGCTCGGGTCGATGCCCGCGTCCTCCAGGGCTTCCCAGGCGACCTCGAGCATGAGCCGCTGCTGCGGATCAACGTAGTTCGCCTCGCGCGGAGACAGGCCGAAGAACTCGCAATCGAAGTCGGCGATGGGCTGCGAGAGGAAGCCGCCCTCCCGCACGCTCATCTTCCATTCCGCGTCGGGATCCTTCGCGTAATAAGCCTCCACGTCCCAGCGGTCCGCGGGCACCTGGCCCACCGCGTCACGCCCGCTGCGCAACAAGTCCCAATACGTCTGAGGATTGTTGGCCCCTCCGGGGAAACGGCACCCCATGCCAATGATGGCGATGGGCTCCGTGCGAGCCCGCTCCAGACCGTCGACGCGCGCGCGAAGGGTCTTGATCGCCAGGGCCGCCTTCTGAAGGGGCGACAGCTCGGGATTTGAATCGTTGGACATCGTCCTGTACCTCGTGAAGCGAAGGCGTGAACAGCTTTGAAATCACATGCCATCCCAGAGGATGGCGTCTCACGTGCGAGGGGTCGCGGACAACCAGCCCGAGCCGACAAGCCACTGGTGGGCCTGTGCGAGCCGATCCACACAGGACGCACGAGTCAGTTCCTGCTGGAGTCCCGCCTCGACATGCTTGCGTTCGTAGGCGTGGAGGGCTTTTTCAACCACCGGGTTCATCCGGAAGTATCCCTTCCGCAAGATCATGCGGCACTGGTAGTCGATCGCATCGGAGCCGGCGTCCAGCAGCATCTTGATGAGGAGCAGTGGATCCCGGACCTCCAGCAACCAACGGGCGAAGCCCCAATTGGCCGTTCCCTCGCGGAAGTCCGCGGTGAGGAACTTCGACATCCGGCCATTTCCCAGCGACAGCAGCAAGATGTTGGACAGGTCGGGAGGCTCGGACTCCATCGACTCCTCACGGCCCATCTCGCGAAGGGCCGAGGCGAGTCCCACGAGCGACGGATTGTTGGCGTAGACCCCACCGTCGACATAGCCGCTGCCCTGTCCGCGCAGCCCCTGGTAGATGGGATAGACGAGCGGCGGCGAACCACTGCGCATCAAGACATCGACCAGCAACTCATTCAAATCTGGCTCGTCCGGACCTCCGACGTTGTGGAAGACCTTCGGCCGCCAGATGCGCAATCCCCGGCGCTGCCCGTCCAGCTGGAACGCGGGAATCACGAGCTTCTTCTTGAGGTCCCCCAGCGTCGTGGTGGCGCCGAAGTAGCCACAGAAGAAGTCGCGCATGTACCGGGAGTCGACCAGGGAGCTGGAACCCGCCAGCGTGCGCATGAGCCGGCCAGGAGAGACTCCCTTCTTGTTCATGGCCACGACCTCGCTCCAGAAGTCGATGCTCCTGGAGAGAGCCGCGTCTGGATCCTCCTCCCGGGCGAAGAACGCCGCGTTGAACGCGCCCGCCGAGGAGCCCACGAACAGGTCCACCTGATTCAACAGCGCGCGGGTGTCTCCCGCGTCATCGAGCATCCTCCGGAGTGACTGGAGGATGCCCGCCGTGATGTAACCCTCTCCCCCGGCGACGGGAGAGCCATCCATCGCCAGGATCCGGCGCACGGTCACGCGGCCCCCACGGAGCCGGTCTTGTCCAGGCACTCCTGCAGCCGCTGGGACAGCGTGGCGACATTCTGCTCGTCCATGATCAGCGACAGGTGATTGCCGGGCAATGGAATCACTTCCATGTGGGACCGGGCGAACTTGCGCACGCTCTCGACGAGCAGATCGCTCTCGGGGTTCTCTTGCGCTGCCCGGAAGAGGATGGCGCTGCCACCGTACGAGTTGAAGGCGTAACGGTATTCGGCCCGCATGGTGGCGGTGAAGTTCCGGGTGGTGCGAACGACATCCCGCAGGACACCGCGCAGCGAGGCGCGCTGCCCCTCCGCGTCCTTGAGCAGGAGTTCCCGCCCCGACTCGGGCAACCCAATCCCGAGCCATCCGCCCACGCGCCTCACGCTCTCGTAATCGCGCGGCAATGGCGTCTTCGCCAACGCCTTCACCAACTGGGAGCCCGTGCGGAGCCATTCGCGCGGACCCTTGCGGTCCTGGGCCGCGCCATCGATGAGCGCGAGCAACGCGACCTCCTCTCCCTGGGCCTCGAGTTGCCGCGCCATCTCGCAAATGACGAGGCCGCCAAAGGACCACCCCGCGAGCCGGTACGGTCCGCGCGGTTGCAGCCGCCGCATGGCCTCCACGTAGAGCGCCGCGGTCTCCTCGATGGTCACCGGAGGCGTCTGGTCATTCATGACTCCCGGCATCTGGAAGCCGAAGACGGGCTGATCCGGACTCAGGTTCCGGGCCAGGGAGACATAGACGGCCGGACTTCCCGCGGACGGCGGCGCGACGAACAGGGGAGGCTTGCGTCCCGTCCGCCGCAACGCCACCACGCACTCGGGCAGCGGCCCGGACGAGGTCAACGTCGCGGAATGCTCGTCGATGAACCGGCCCAGGCTCCTGACCGTGAGATGTTCGAAGATCTCGTTGAGGGGGAGCTCAATCCCGAGCTGGTCGCGGATGAGGCCAACGAGGGAGACCGCGAGGAGGGAGTTGCCCCCCAGCTCGAAGAAGCTCTCCTCGACCGAGACCGTGGCGATTCCCAGCAACTGGCCGAAGAGGCGCTGCAACTGACGCTCCGTCGCGCTCAGCTCCGTCGGCACCGCCCTCGCGGTGGACTCGGACGCGGGCTCGGCCAGCCGCGGCAGCGCCTTGCGGTCGATCTTCCCGCTGGGCGTGAGCGGCATCTGTTCGAGGACGACGAAGACGGAGGGAATCATGTACTCGGGGACCAGGCCCCGGAGGAACTTCCCGAGTTCCGCCTTCAGCTCCCCCTCCGCTCCTTCCTCCTGGAGCTCTGGCTGGACGAAGGCCACCAGACGCAACTCTCCGCTCGGAGCGGGCCGCGCCACCACGGCGGCATGGACGAGTTCGGGATGTCCCGCGAGGGCGGATTCGATCTCCCCCGGCTCGACCCGGTGCCCGCGGATCTTCAACTGGTCGTCCAGCCGTCCCAGGTACTCGATGTTCCCGTCCGGGAGATAGCGCGCCTGATCGCCCGTGCGATAGAGCCGGGCCGAGAGGGCGCCCGGGAACTCCGCCTCGAAGGGATTCGGGATGAACCGCGCGGCCGTCAGCTCCGGACGCCCCAGGTAGCCCCGCGCCAGCCCGACGCCTCCGATGAACAGCTCTCCTGGGACGCCAATCGGCACGGGCTGCTGGTGACGATCCAGGATGTAGAGCTGCATGTTGGAGATCGGCCGCCCGATGGGAATCCGCTCGGGAAGCGGCGCGCCGTCCGCCGGTACGTCGTGGATGCAGCAAGCCACGGCGGCCTCGGTCGGACCGTATTCATTGATGATCCGCGTGGCGGGCCGCCGCTCCCGCCAGCTCGCCAGATGCGAGGCATGGAGCCCTTCTCCACCGAGAACGATCGCGTTCGTTCTCTCGAACACCCGCTGGGCCCGGCCCAGGCCGTCGAAGGCCCGCAGGTGCGAGGGCGTCATCTTGATGAAGCTCAGGTCCCGCTCGGGATAGTCCTCCGAGGCCAACAGATCGATCTCCTGTCCCCGGGGCAGCAGGAACAGGGTGCGACCCGCGAGCAGGGGAGCGAAGAGGCTCGTCAGCGTGCCATCGAAGCTGACGGAGCCGAGCACCGGACTGCCCGAGCCATCCTGGAGCCGGTAGGCCTCCACGCACCACGACAGGTAGTTGATGATGCTGCGGTGGGTGATCTCCGTGCCCTTCGGCTGTCCCGTCGAACCCGAGGTGTAGAGGATGTAGGCGAGGTGTTCCGGACCGGTCTCGCGGCGCAACTCCTTGCCCGTGGCGTCCGGGATGAACTCTCCCGCCTCGTCCACCTCCAGCAGGGTCAGATGGCCGAGCCCCGAGAGACGTCCCGCCAGGGACTCCTCGAAGATCAACACCCGGGGGTTGGCGTCCCCGAGCATGTGGCGCATGCGATTCAGGGGCTCGTCCGGATCGAGCGCGAGGAAGGCGCCGCCCGCCTTGAGCACCGCCAGGAGGCTCACGAGGAGCTGGGGGGAGCGGTCCAGGTGGACGCCCACCACGGACTCGGGCCCGACGCCCAGTTCCTGCAAGTGCACGGCGAGCTGTTCACTGCGCCGGGCGAGCTCTCCATAGGTGAGCACCCGGTCCTCCATGACGATGGCACGGGCGTCCGGAGTCCGGCTCGCCTGCGCGTCGATGAGCGCGTGCAGGCAGTGCTCGCTGGGATAGTCCCGCCGGGTGTCGTTCCACTGCCGGAGCACGCGCTCCCGGTCCGCCTGGGACAGCAGCGGCAGCTCGGCCACCGGCCGCTGGGGCTCGTCCACGAGCGCTCCCAGGAGGGTCTGGAAGCAGTCCGTGTAGTGCTGGATCGTGCTCCGGTCGTAGAGGTCCCGGCTGAACACGAACCGCCCCGTGAGCTGGTCCCCGTAGTCCTCCACGAAGAGGTTGAGATCGAAGCGGGAAATGGTGGTTTCGAACTCCAGGGGCCGGACCTTCAACCCGGGCCCATCCAGGGAGTCGTCCTGCATGCGGACCCAGGCGAACAACACCTGGAACAACGGGTTGTAGCCCAGGGTCCTCGGCGGCTTCAGCTCCTCCACCAGGACGTCGAAGGGCAGATCCTGGTGCGCCAGCGCCTCCAACACCATCTCGCGCACGCGCTCCAGCACCGTGGAGAAACCGGGGTTGCCCGAGAGGTCCAGGCGCATCACCAGGTTGTCCACGAAGAAGCCCACCAGGGGCTCGAGCTCCTTGCGGCTCCGGTTGATGGAGTTGGAACCCAGCACCAGATCCTCGCGCCCCGTGAGCCGGTGGAGGAGCACGAAGAACGCGGCCATCATGCCCATGAACGGCGTGGCGTTGACGCCATGGCTCAAGGTCTTGAGTGCCTTCGTGAGCGAAGGTCCGATCTCGAAGCGAACCTCGCCACCCGCGTCGGTGCGCGCGAGCGGACGAACGCGATCCCCGGGAACCTCGAGCAGCGGAGGCATTCCGGCCAGCTTCCCGCGCCAGTAGTCCACCAGCCCCTTGCGGACGTCGCCCGCGAGATGGCCTCGTTGCCAGACGGCGAAGTCCGCGTACTGCAGGGGCAGGGGCGGAAGCGTGACCGTCTGCCCACTGGCGTAGGCCGCGTAGAGCGTGACGAGTTCACGGATGAGGATCACCCTCGCCCAGACGTCCGCCGTGATGTGGTGCATCTCGAGCTGGATGAACTGCTCCGTCGAGCCCCGGTTGATGACCAGCAGCCGCACCAGCGGGCCCCGGGCGAGATCGAAGGGTTGCTCGCCCGCGCGCTGGAGGAACCGCTCGACACCGGCCGGTTCGAGGGCGAGGACCTCGCGCTCGTCGAGCACGCGGAAGCCGATACGCGGCTCGGCGTCGACGATCTGCACGGGAGAACCCTCATGCTCCGCGTAGCGCGTGCGAAGGATCTCGTGGCGGCGAACGATCTCGATGAAACAACGCTCGAGGATCTCCGGCTCCAGACGCCCCTGGACCTGCATGGGCATGGTCAGGTTGTAGGTGGAGTTACCGGGCTCCAGGCGATCCAGGATCCACAACCGCTGCTGCCCGTAGGACAACGGAGCGGGTCCGTTCCGAGGAGCAGGAAGGATCGGGTTCTCGTCCTTCGCCCGATCCCGCTCGCGCAGCAACGCGAGCAATTCGCTCTTCCGCTCGCTCAACGCCTGGCGCAACTCCGCGCTCGCGGCTCCCTTCGGGCCCCGAAGCCGCAATTGCTCTCCATCCGCCCAGACCTCCAGGCCGCGCCGGTTCAGCTCGGAGAGCAGCTCTGCCAGACTCATATCGTCAACTCCTCGACCTCGACCTCGGCCTCGACGGCCTCGGCGGAGGGACGCGCGAGCAGTTCGCTGAGCGCGAGCTGGGTGAGCAGTACCTCCACGATTCCATCCAGGGTGGTTCCATCGATGAAGCGGGCCATGGGAAGGTCCACGCCCAGCTCGCGTCCTATCCGGTTCTTCAGCTCGACGGCGCGCAAAGAATCGAGGCCCATCTCATTCAGGGAGCTGTCGGGATGGATGTCCTTATCCGCTGAGAATCCAAGCAAGCCCCCCAACCGGCCCTGAACGTAGCGCGCCAACAAGCCACGGCGCCTCTCGCCGTCCGCCCGCTTGAGTTCGTCCAACAGGTCATTCATTCGCGTGGCCGAGGCGGAGGACGGCCCCTGTTTCGCGAGTTCCGAGAACAACGGCCCGTGACCCGGCGACGGAGCGCCCGAGTCCAGGGAAGCGGCATTCGCCGGCAACACCGCCATCTGGACGACGTCCCGGGTCAGCAGCTCATCGAGGATCCGCAGCGCCCGTTGCGGCGAGAGACCGGCGCCCGGGGACGTCTTCGCCCCCATCCCCTCTCCCGCCCACTTGCCCCAATTGACGCTGAGCGCCGGCAACCCCCGCTGGCTCCGGTGGTGCGCGAGCGAGTCGAGGAAGGCGTTGGCGGCGACGTAGTTGGCCTGTCCGGCGATGCCGACGATCGACGCGGCGGACGAGTACAGCACGAAGAGCTCGAGCGGGAGTCCAGCCGTGGCCCGGTGCAGGTTCCACGCGCCAAGCACCTTCGGCGCGAACACGCGGCCCAACCGTTCCCGGTCCTGGTGCAGCAGCACGCCGTCATCCAGCACACCCGCCGAGTGGAAGATGCCCCGCAGCACGAGCCCGCGAGCGGCGATCCCCTCCACGAGGCGCTGGACGTCGTCCTGGCGCGAGACGTCGGTCCGGGCCACGGAGATGTCACAGCCCCGTGCCGACAGGGCGGAGAGCCGCGCCTTCACGGGCGCCGTCGGCTCGCCACGGCCGACCAACACCAGATGATGAGCCCCCTTCTCGACCAGCCACTCCGCGGTGGCCAGGCCCAAGGCCCCCAACCCGCCCGTGATGAGGTACGCCCCCCCGGCCTGGATCCGCACTGGCTGGGCACGGCCCGACAGCTTGTCCGGCCGCGCGAGCCGGGCGGCCAGGAGCCGGCCCGAGCGCAGCGCCAGCAGGTTCTCCTCGGTGGGCGCGGACATCAGTTGGAACAGCTTCGCGGGCGCATCCGCGGAAGCATCGAGGTCGACCATCCGGCCACCCAGCTCCGGGTGCTCGATCACCGCCACCCGGACGAGACCCCAGCTCGGGGTTTGAGCCAGACCGTCCACCGCGTCCTCGGGGAGCACCGAGACCGCCCCCCGCGTCACCACCCATAGCGCGGGCCGCTGGGTCCACGTGGCTCGGACCATGGCCTGGACGAGGTGGAGCGCGCTCGCGCTACCACGAACCGCCGCCGCCGCGAGATCTCCCGTGGAGAGACCTTCCGCGGAGGGCTCATCGAGCCCCCACAGGAACGCGATGGCCGTCAGGGGCGTACCATCCGCCGAGGTGTCCTGGAGCAACCGGCTGAAGTGAGCCGGCTCACCGGGATGGATGCGGTAGTGCCCCGCGTCGATGCGCGCGTAGTCCGTCCCCTGACTCACGAGCACGCACCCGGTGGCGTTCTTCCCCGCCAGTTGCTTCAACTGTTCCGCGACAGAGCCCGAGTCCGCCAACAACAGCCACCGGCCGGGAGCCGCGACTCGCGGCGTCTCCGCGGAAACGGGTTGCTCACGCCACGCGAGCGCGAAGAGCGAATCGCGCAGGGCGTTCGGGAGCGAGGCGTTGAACGCGCTTTGATCCACCTGCTTGAGAAGCAGGCCCTGGACCTCCGCGAGGACGTCTCCGTCTTCTCCGAAGATGCGCAGATCCGCGCTGATCAACCCGGAGGAGGACTCGGGACGGCCCGAGCTCTGGACATGGACCCAGACGCTGCTCGAGGTCTTCTTGAACCAGCGCAGCCGCTCGATCGCCACCGGCATCCGTTGCCCGCGCGGTCCCTGGGTCCGTGACTCCTGCTCGACGAACATGGCCGCGATCGCCTGGAAGCAGGCATCGAGGATCAGGGGATGCAGCCGGTAGCTTCCCGCTCCGATGACGAGGTTGTCGGGCAGCCGGATGTGGGCGAGGCAGCCCTCGTCTCCGAAACGCAGCTCGTCGATGATCCGGAACGCCGGGCCATAATCGAGTCCGCCGCGCGACATCATCTCGTAGAGCGGCGCGACCTCACCCTGGCGAGGGAAACGGGGGAGCAGTTCCTTCTTGAGCTCGACCCGGCCCGCGCTCGCGGACCCCTCCTCGATCCGTCCCTGAGAGAGCCGACCCCAGCTCCGATCCTCACCAGAGCCCTGGGCGTAGATCTCGAATCGAGAGCTCCCTTCCTGGGGGGTCAGGACGGTCTGGACATCCCGAGGCTCGGCCTCGGAGAAGATCAGCGGACGCTCCAACTCGATGGCCTTCAGTTCGAGCGGCCGCTCCCAGGAATCCACCTGGAACACCGCCCCCAGGGCCATCTCGACGTAGCAGGCGGCCGGCAGCACCGTGGAACCCAGGACGCGGTGATCCGCGAGGTAGCCAGGCTCACGCGTGCTCAACCGCGCCAGGAAGCGGGACTCGGCCGCACCCGCCAGGGGCAGTTGCGTTCCCGGCATGGGCGCCACGCCCTCACGCGACACGGCGCGGTCCGTCGCGAAATTCATGACGGAATCGATCCGGCCCTCCAGCCAGTAGCGCTCACGCTGGAAGGGATACGTCGGCAGGGTGGTGACCCGGCGCTCGAAGGGCACGTCGAAAGCGGACCAATCGACCGTAAAGCCACGCACATACAGCTCCCCGAGGCTGGAGAGCAGCTGCGCCGTCTCGCCCGAAGAGGCCCGCAGACTCGGCAACCAGCTCAGCTCGTCCGCGTCCGGGAAGAGCTTCCGCCCGAGGCCCGCCAGGATGGGAGCCGGTCCCACCTCGACATAGGTCCGGTACCCCTGCGCCCGCAGGAACTCCAGCCCCCGCGAGAAGAAGACGGGCTCACGCAGATGCCGGCACCAGTGCTCGGGCCGCGTGAGTTGTTCGCCCGCGAGCCCTCCCTCCAGCGGAGAGACGAGCGGAATGCGCGGCGCGGAAAGCTTCACGCCGCGCAGGACCGCCGCGAACGGAGCGAGCACGGACTCCATGAGCGGCGAGTGGAACGCATGGGAGACCTGGAGCTGCTTGCAACGAATGCCCCGCCGCCCCAGTTCCTCCGCCACTTCGGCGATGGCCTTGGCGTCCCCGGAGATGACCACCTCCTCGGGTCCGTTGAGTGCCGCCAGGGAGAGGCGTCCGGGATACGGCGAGATGGCCTGGGTCGCGGTCTCCTCGGAGCCGTAGACAGCCAGCATGGCGCCCTCGCCCGGGGCCTCGCTCATGAGCCGCGCACGCTCCACGATCAATCGCAGCGCGTCCTCGATGCTGAAGACGCCCGCGACGGCCGCCGCCGAGTACTCACCCAGGCTGTGCCCGATCACCGCCCCAGGAGTGATGCCCCAGGAGGCCCACAGCTCCGAGAGCGCGTACTCGAGCGCCACGAGCGCGGGCTGGGCCTGACGGGTGTTCTTGAGCAGCGTTTCGGCCGACTCACCGAAGAGGAGATCCTCCAGCCGGTGGTCGCTCAATCCCTGGAGGGCCGTCGAGCAGCGCTGCAACGCGGCGCGAAACACCGGCTGGGTCGCGTAGAGCTCACGGCCCACGCCTGGATGGAGGGAGCCCTGCCCGGTGAAGAGGAAGACGGGCTTGGGGCTCGCGCTTCCCCGGCGGGGCTCGCGCACGGCGCGCGCTGGCTCGGCCTTCCGCCGCGCCAGGGCCGCGCGCAGTTCGGCGGCGGTGGCGCCCGACACGGCCGCGCGGTGCTCGAAGTGGGAGCGGCCCGCGTTGGCGGTGAAGCACCAGTCGCCCAGGCGCGCGCCGTCCTCGGGAAGAGAACGCTCGTGGGAATCCACCAGCGCAGTAAGGGCGGCCTCGGTCCTGGCCGACAACGTCAGCACGTGGACGGGCCGGTCCTTTTCCACGGCCGGCCGGTTCAGCACCGGAGCCTCTTCCACGATCAGGTGCGCATTGGTGCCGCTGTAGCCAAAGCTGCTGATGCCCGCGAGCCGCCGCGTCTCACCCCGGGGCCACGGCCTCGAGGAGGTCGGGATGGTCACCGGGAGCTCATCCCAACGGATGTTCGGGTTGGGATTCTCGAGGTTGAGGTGCGCCGGAATGAGCTCGTTCTGGAGCGAGAGGAGGACCTTGATCAACCCCGCGACACCCGCCGCGGCCTCGAGGTGCCCGATGTTCGTCTTGACGGAGCCAACGACGAGCGGTTCCGGGCGGGCGTTCTTCCGTCCGAAGACGGAGCGGAGCGCTTCCATCTCGATGGGGTCCCCCAGCGAGGTCCCCGTCCCGTGGGCCTCGACGTAGCTGACCTGGTCGGGCTCCACGCCACAGCTCTCCAGCGCCATCCGGATGACGCGCTCCTGCGCCCGCCCGTTGGGCACCATCAGGCCACTGCTGCGGCCGTCATGGTTGGTCGCCGAGCCCCGGATGAGGCCCAGGATGGAATCCCCGTTGGCCAGCGCATCCGACAGGCGCTTGAGCACGACGACGCCACAACCCTCTCCTCGCCCGAAGCCGTCCGCGGACGCATCGAAGGTCTTGCAGCGCCCGTCCACCGACAACATCCGCGTCGCGCACCCATGCAGCATGGTGAGCGGAGACAGGCTCAGGCTGACGCCTCCCACGAGCGCCATGTCGCTCTCGTCATTGCGCAGGCTCTGGCTGGCCAGATGCAGACAGACGGCGGAAGACGAGCACGCCGTGTCCAGGGTGAGCGCGGGCCCCTGCAGGCCCAGCGTGTGGGCGATCCGGCCCGCGACCATGGAGGGGTAGTTGAACGACGCGGAGACCATGTCGATCCCCGCGGACATGCTGAGCACGGAATAGTCGTTGTGCATCAGCCCCACGAAAACGCCGGTCCGGCTGCCCATGAGCCCGGAGGGCGGAATACCGGCCCGCTCCAAGGCCCGCCAGCACTCCTCGAGCAACAAGCGCTGCTGCGGATCCAGGTTGTTCGCGTCGCGCGGCGTGATGCCAAAGAAGCCGGGCTCGAACTTGTCGACGTTGTCGATGAAGCCGCCGCGCCGCGTGTACACCTTTCCCCGGATGCCCGGGGTCGGATCGTAGAGTTCGTCGATGTTCCAGCGGTCCGCGGGAAGCTCCCGGGTCGCGTCCCGACCTTCCTTCAGCAGGTCCCAAAATGTCTCCGGCAACTCCCCGCCGCCAGGGAACCGGCACGACATGCCAATCACCGCGATCGGCTCGGAAGCCAGGACCTCCTTCTTCGAGCGCACCTGGCTCGACAGATAGGCGTGCTTGACGGGAGGCAGCTCCGCGATACGTGTTGATAGTTTCGCCATCAGGTCCTCAGCTGGAGAGCGCGCTCTCCAGCTCCTGGTCAATCAATGAGGTCAGTTCCTGCTCCGACAATTTCTGGATGCCCGCGGTGAGGGCTTCGCGCTCCTGCCGCTCGCCGTCGTCGGGCTTGGGCGCGTCCGTGACGAGGCCCAACTCCCCGGCCAGGTGCTCGACGAGTCCATTCAACGTGGGGAAGTCGAAGAGCAACGTCGTGCGCAGGCTCTTGCCGAGGCTGGTCGAGAGCCGGTTCTTGATCTCGACCGCCAACAACGAATCGATCCCCAGCTCGAACAGCCGCTCGTCCGCGCCGATCCGCTCCGACTTCGATAGGCCCAGCGTGGCGGCGATCTGCTCCTCCACGTGCTGCGCCAGCAATTCCTTCCGCCGGTTCATCGGGGCCGCGTCCCACTGCTGACGGAAGGCCGAAGTCGCCGTCCGGGCGGGCGCCGCGCCAACGAAATCCTGGACGAGCGCCTGACGCGCCAGCGAGGGCAGTTGCTCCGACAGGCGAGGCCAGTCGATGGGGCAGACGCCCATCTGCGCGGGCGCGCCTTCCAGGAGCCGCCCGAGGACCCGGAATCCCTGCTCGACCGGGATGGAGCCAAAGCCCCGCGCCCCTGGACGGCTCGAGTCCGCCCGCGCGAGCCGCGACGCCATGCCCACCTCCGCCCAGGAGCCCCAGTTGATCGACAGCGCGGGCTCCCCCTGAACGTGCCGCAAGTGCGCCAGGGCATCGAGGAAGGCATTCGCGGCGACGTAGTTGGACTGGCCCGGGTTGCCCAACAGCGAGGCGACCGAGGAGAAGCAGACGAAGAAGTCCAGATCCAGCCCCGCGCTGAGCGTGTGCAGGTTCCACGCGCCCTGAACCTTGGGAGCCAACACCTCGCGGAACCGCTCGGCGGTCTGATTGTCGAGGGTGCCATCGCGCAGCACACCCGCGGAGTGGAAGATGCCTCGCAGGGGGGGCTCATTCCGCCCCTCCGAGAGAACCCGCTCCACCGCCTCGTGCGAGGCGACATCCGCGAGCGCCACCCGAACATGGATGCCCCGCGCCTCCAACGCGGTGAGCCGCGTCTGGGCTTCCGGCGACGGCGCGCTCCGCCCCATCAGCACGAGGTGCCGGGCACCCCGCTCCGCCAGCCAATCGGCGAGCCGGAGCCCGAGTCCTCCCAGGCCACCCGTGACGAGATAGGAGGCCTCCGAGGAGATCTCCACGCTCTTCGCGGGATTCGCACGAGGCCGGGCCCGCTCCAGCCGCGCGGTGTACAGGGACTCCCCACGCACGGCCACCTGCGTCTCGCTCTCGGGAAGGGCGAGCGCGCGCAGGAACGCACCCAGGTTCGGCTCCGCGTCCAGATCGACGCGCAGGCAGCGCAGATGAGGCAGCTCGGTCGCCACCGCCTGGCCGAAGCCCCACAACGGCGCCTGGGCCACGCGCGGCTCCTGGGTATCGGAGGGCAGATGCTGGGTTCCCCGGGTGACGAGCACCAGCCGGGGCTTGGAGGACCACGGGAGCCGCTCCACCGCCTGGGTCAGGTGCAACGCTCCCAGGCAACCCGAGACCTGCGCCTCGGAGAGGTCGGCCAGGGAGAGCGCGGCGTCGGGACGCTCGTCGAGGCCCCACAGGTACAGCAACCCACCGGGAGGCCCGCTCTCGAATTGGGCCATCAGACGCGTGAAGTGCTCGGGAGAGGAAGGATCCAACTGGATGCCGTCCGGGCCACTGGTGAACTCGCGCCCCTTGCGCACCCGGATGCAGCGCTCCCCTCGCTTCGTGAGCGCTTCCTCGACCCTGGCGCCAAACGCCTCCGCATCGGCGAAGAGGAGCCAGGGTTGGCTCTCCAGACGCGGAGCATGCGTGGCCGGATGGGCGGTCCAGGTGAGCCGGTACAACCAATCCAGGAAGTCGTGATCGGAACCGATCCGCAATGCTTCCCGCTCCGCCTTCAGCACCGAGAGCCCCGAGAGAGAAGCCACCACCGAGCCATCCTCGGCGCACAAGGTCATGTCCGTGATGGGACCCCTGTCCGAGCCCCGCGCGGCGCGCTGGACGGCGTGGGTCCAGATGCCCTCCGGCAGTGGCCGGTACAGGTCGAGCTTCTGGATTCCCACCGGCAGGTGGAGCGTGTCGTCGGGCGTCAGCGGCAGGATCGCGGCCCCCGTCCGGAGGCATGCGTCGAACAGGGCCGGATGGACGCGGTACCGCGTGCCCGGCTCCACATGACAGAGCGAGAGCGCGGAGCCTGACCCCTGGTGGAGCGACGACATGACCTGGAGGGACGGCCCGTAATCCAGTCCGTGCTCGCGAATCGCCGAGGAAAGCGCCTCGATGGACACGGGCTCGGGGCAAGCGCGCCGCCAGGCCTCGCGCTCGACCGTGGGCGGCGGAGCGCTCAGCGCCGAGACCCGGCACGTCATGTGGGTCGTCCAGGGAGTCCGTGCGCCACTTCCATCATCCCGCTCGTCGCCCTTGCTCACCACCGTGCACGACAGGCCCGCTTCCCCCTGGTTCTCCAGGATCGTCTGGACGATCCGCGACTGCTGCTCCGGCAGGATCAAGGGTTGGTGGAAGGAGACGTCCTCCAGCGACAAGGCTTCCGTGCCGAGGACCCCCGCCGCCGCCGTGGCCACCATCTCCACGTAGGCAGCGGCGGGAGCCACGGCCCTGCCATACACGCGGTGGTCGCTCAGGAAGGGCGTGGCGGCGGCCGTGAACTCGCTGGAAAAGACCGTGGTGCCCTCGCGCAGCGCGGCGGAGTCCAGGCGAGCGCCCAGGAGAGGGTGGGCCGAGGCACGCCGGGTGGGCAGGAGCCAGGGAGCGGGAGTGTCCAGCCAGTAGCGCTGGCGCTCGAAGGGATAGGTCGGCAAGGCGATCCGCCTCCGGCCGTAATCCCCATCGAAGCGCTCCCAATCCACTCCAACGCCTTGTGTATACAACCCCGCCAGGGAGCGGAGCAGACCCGCCCAGTCCGAGCGGCGCGGGTGCAGCGTCTCCAACCACAACGACTCCTCGCTGGCCACGACATCCCGCGCGAGGTTCGACAAGACAGGCTTCGGACCGATTTCGAGGAAGACGCGCACGCCCCGGCGCACGAGCGCCTGGACTCCCTCGGCGAAACGGACCGGTTGGAGCACATGACGGGACCAATAGTCCGGCCGCAGGGTGTCCTCCCCCACCTCCGTCCCGTCGAGGTTGGAGATGAGATCGATCCGTGGCTTCTGGAATCGCACGCGCCCGGCCACCCGCTCGAACTCCGCCACCATCGGCTGCATCAGCGGCGAGTGGAACGCGTGCGAGACATTGAGGCGCCGGTTCTCGATGCCCGAGGCCGTCAGCGCCTGGGCGATGGCGTCGATCGAGGCCTCTTCTCCGGAGATCACCGTACTGCGCGGACCATTGATGGCCGCCAGGGTCACCCGGGGATGGCCGGCGAGCGCTTGGACCACGCGCGTCTCGTCGGCGAACACGGCGAGCATCGCGCCCCGCTCCGGCAACGCCTGCATCAGCCGCGCGCGCTCCGCGACCAGCGGCAGGCCCGCCTCGGGTTCCAGGGCCCCCGCGAAGATCGCCGCCGAATACTCACCCACGCTGTGGCCGAGGACGGCATCGGCTCGCAGTCCCCAGGAACGCAGCAGACCGGCCAGGGCGAGTTCGAGCGCCACCAGGGCGGGTTGGGTGTAGCGCGTCTCGTTCAAGGCGCCGCTGGGGTCTTCCTGGAAGAGCACCTCGGTCAGAGGCCTGTCGAGATAGGGCTTGAGGATTTCCTGGTAGCGCAGGATGTCGCGGCGGAAGCCGGGCTGCGTCTCGAACAGTTCCCGGCCCATGCCCACGTACTGGGCGCCCTGGCCCGTGAACAAGAACGCGATGCGCGGCGCCTCGGCGTCCCGCCGTCCTCGCACGCTCGTGCTGGGAGAGAGGGCTTCCTCGTTGCTGAAACCCCGCAGCAGGGCCGCCATGTCCTCGGAGGTCGGCGCCACGAAAGCCGCGCGCTCCTCCAGCGCGCTGCGCCCGACGTTCACCGTGTGGCAGACCTCCGCGAGCGCATCCTTCCTCGCGCCGGACAGCTCGTCCGCGAGCGAGCCCGCGAGCCGGCGCAAGCTGTCACCCGAGCGGGCCGAGAGCGCCAACACGTGAAGCGGGCGCTCCACCTCCCGGGAGACCGGCTGTGGGCGCGGTGCCGACTCGAGGATGACGTGGGCGTTCGTCCCCGAGAAACCGAACGAACTCACGGCCGCGAAGCGAGGCTCCGCACCGCTCCATCGCGTCCGCGAGGTCGGAATCTCCACGAAGAGCTGACTCCAATCCACGTGGGGCGTGGGCGTCTTCAGATGGAGGTGCGGGACGACTTCCTCGTTCGCCAGACACAGGGCCGACTTGATCAACCCCGAGATTCCCGCCGCGCCCTCGAGGTGGCCCAGGTTCGTCTTCACCGAGCCGACCATCAACGGATGCTTCCGGGTACGCCTGTCCCCGTAGATGGAGGCGAGTGCTTCCAGCTCGATGGGATCTCCGAGCGACGTTCCCGTTCCGTGTGCCTCGACGTAGCCCACCTGGGACGCTTCCACTTGGGCATCGCGCAACGCGTCCCGGATGACGTTCTGCTGGGCCAGTCCGTTGGGGACGGTCAGTCCACTCGTCCGGCCATCCTGGTTGACCGCGGAGCCACGAAGCACCGCGATGATGGGATCTCCGTCCTTGATGGCATCGGAGAGGCGCCGCAGGAAGATGAGTCCACAGCCCTCACCTCTGGCGATCCCGTTGGCCGAGGCATCGAAGGTCTTGCAGCGCCCATCCGGTGAGAGCATGCGGGTGCGCGACTCGATCAGCGTCGCGACGGGAGACAGCAGGAGATTCACGCCGCCCGCGAGCGCGTAATCGCTCTCCCGCTGACGCAGGCTGCGAATCGCCAGGTGGACGGCCACGAGTGACGAGGAGCAAGCCGTGTCCAGCGTGAGACTGGGGCCCTGGAAGCCGAAGGTGAAGGACAGGCGGCCCGCGGCGACACTCGCGCTGTTGCCCGCGCCCGTGTGCGCATCGATGACTTCCGGGGACTGCGTGGCGATCTGGGTGTAGTCCTGCCCCATCATCCCGATGAACACACCCGTGCGCGAACCACTCAGCGCGGGCGGGCTCCGTCCGGAGCGCTCCATGGCCTCCCACGCGACCTCCAACAGGAGCCGGTGCTGGGGATCCATCCGGGAAGCCTCTCGCGGCGAGATGCCGAAGAAGCGCGGCGCGAACTGATCGATGTCCCGCAGGAAGCCCGCATGACGCGTGTAGATCTTCCCGGGTTGATCCGGATCCGGGTGGAAGAGGCTGTCCACGTTCCACCGATCGGAGGGGACCTCGGTGATGGTGTCCGTCCCCTCGGAGAGCACGCGCCAGAACCCGGCGGGGTCGACGGCCCCGCCCGGGAATCTGCATCCGATGCCGACGATGGCGATGCCCTCGTGCCGCTCCCGCTCATGAGCATCGAGCTTCGCCTGCGCCTCCTGGAGCTTCAGGAGGGCACGCTTCATCAAGTCCCCGTAGTTCGTATCGCTTCCAGGCGCTGACATGGCTCGCTCCTAGCTCATCTTCGACAGCTGCTCGGCGAGCATGTTGGCGAGATGATTGTCCGACAGACCTTCCATGGGATTGATGAGCTGCTCACTCGGAGCCGTCTGGGCAGCGTCCTCCGTGACGAACTCCAGGGGAATGAACGCGGACATGAGCTGCTCCGCGAGCTTCTCGAGCGTCGGGTAGTTGAAGACGAGGGTGGCGGGCAAGGACACGCCCAGCCCACTCTGCAGCCGGTTCTTGAGCTGCAACGACGCCAGGGAGTCGATTCCCAGCTCGTGGAACCCCCGCGTGGGATCGATCTGCTCGCTGGCACTCATGCCGCGCATCCAGGCCAGCTGCTCGTTCAGGTAATCCATCAACAACTTCTGACGGCGAGCGACTGGAGCTTCCACCAACTTCGTCATGAACAACCCGCGCTCCACGGTCCGTCCACCCGCCGCCTTCTCCCTCAGGTCGGCCAGGTAGGGCGTGGGCCGTCCCGCCCCGGACGCCGCCCAGTCGATCACGGCCACACCCACCTGGGTGGCTTGTCCCTGGAGCAGGAGTTCCAAGGCCCGGAGTCCCTGCTGCTTCGGAATGAGTCCGAAGCCAGGGGAACGGGCCTGCTCGCTGACATCCACCTGAGCGCCCGCGTCTCCCGCCCACACCCCCCAGTTGATGCTCAGGCCCGGCAAGCCCTGGGCACGACGGTGGTGCGCCAGCGCATCCAGGAAGGCCGTTGCCGCGCAGTGGTTCGCCTGACCCGCGGAGCCCACCAACGAAGCCACCGACGAGAACAGCACGAAGTGATCGAGCCGAAGACCCGCGGTCCGCAGGTGCAGGTTCCACGCGCCCTGGACCTTGGGCCGCAACACCGACTCGAACCGGTCCCAGCTCAGCTGCCGCACCACGCCGTCATCGAGCCAACCGGCCGAATGGAAGACGCCCGCGAGGGGCGGGAAGTCCCGCTCGATCTCCGCCAGCAGCGCCACGAGCTGTTCATCCTCCGCGATGTCCACCCGGCGGTACTCGACCCGGGCGCCCAGTTCACGCAAGCGCTCCATCCGCGTGGACGCGGCGGCCCCCGCGGGACCGCGACCGGTCAGGATGATGTTGCGAGCCCCCCGGTGCGCCAGGAAGCCCGCCGTCAACAATCCCAACCGGCCGAGACCTCCCACCACGAGGTAGCTGCGATCCGGATGGAAGAGGTCCTCACGCGCCCCCGACATGGGAGTGAGCTGACGCGAGTCGGTTCTGCGGAGCCGGGCCACGTAACGGCCCCCCCGGAAGGCCACCTGATCGTCGGTCGCCTCGGCGCGACGGCGGATTTCCCGCGCAAGTGATTCGACCTGGGTGTTCACCGCGACCCGGGGATCGAGATCGACGCATCGGCAATCCAGCTCGGACGACTCGATGGGCAATGGGCGCGCCATGCCCCAGAGCAGGGATTGGGCAACCCCTGGCAACGGCTGCCCGGGCTCCACGGGTTGTGCTCCGCGGGTGACCAGCCACACGCCTCGGGAGTGGCCCTGTTTGATCAGGTATTGCAAGAGCCCCAGTCCGGCTCCGGCGCCCAACAGGTTCGACTCGCCCAGCCTCTTTCCATCCACCAGGTCATCCGCCGTGGGACCCTCGAGCCCCCACAGCAGGATGGCGTCCGACAGCGGGCCAGGAAGCGCCAGCGATCCCAAGGCCTCGGCGAGCGCCGCGGGCTCCGCGGGAACCTCGAAGCTCGTCTCGTCGATCCGGCGGAACGACTGGCCTCGGAAGGCGAGAACACACGAGCGTCCGTCACGGGCGAGCGCGTCCGCCAGCTGGCGTCCAAGCCCACCGCGGTCCGCGAGAATCAGGCACGGCCCGTTGTCCCGTCCCGGCGCGCTGGCGTCTGCCTCCTTGAGGGGCATCGGCTCCCACCGGCGCTCGTAGAGCCAATCATCCATCGAGTCGGTGACCGCCGCGTTCAACACCTCCAGGCTCGTGCGCTGGAGTTCCAATCCGCGAACCCGGGCCCGAGGCGATCCGTCGCGTCCGAAGATGCGGATGTCGGCGCGCAGGCGCTTGCGAGCCGCGTCGAGCGGCCGCACCACCGCGTGGCTCCACACCCCGTCGTCCAGTTCCCCGGTCACCACGAGGTCCTCGATGAGGGCCGGCACGTAGAGTTCCGTGACGCCCGTATCCGGATAGGCGCCGCCCACCACCTGCAGACAGGCATCCAGCAGGGCGGGATGCGCGACATAGGCACCCACGTGCCCGAGTTCCGCCGGCTTCTCGATGCGCGCCAGGACCTGATTGCCCGTCTGGCGGAGCTGCGTGATGCCCCGGAAGGCGGGACCGAAGTCGACGCCGCCTTCCTTCGCCCGCTGGTAGTACTCCTCCACCGGAAGCGAGGACGGCGCGCCTTGCAGCAACGACTCGGGCTCACGCTCCGCGGTCGGCCGCTCACTTTCGCGCGTCGTGGACAGGGCTCCGCTGGCGTGCAGCGTCCACTCGCCGTCCGTGCCCTCCACGGGGCGGCTGAAGATGCGCACCGTCGCGCCCCCCTCCTCCGTCCGGCTCACCGCGCACTGCACCTCGCGCTCGGATTCTCCCGGGAAGGTCATCGCGCCCAGGAGTGACAGGTTCGTCAGGCCCAGGTCCTTCGTTCCCAACAACTGGGCTCCCGCGGCCAACGCCATTTCGACGTAGGCGGTGCCCGGCAGCATGGGCGTGCCGAAGACGCGATGCTGATCCAGGAAGCCCGGCGCCGAGGGCCCAAGCGTCGTGCGGAACAGCCACTCTCCGGAGCCAAGGACCGCCAGCTTCATCCGCTGTCCGAGCAAGGGATGCTCGTCCCCCGACGGCCGCGCACTGCTCACGCCATTGGGGCGCTGCAATCCGGCGCCCTCTTCCCAGTACCGCTGGTGTTGGAAGGCATAGGTCGGCAGCACCACCTTGCGCCGCGTGTAGCCGGTCTCGAAGGCCTTCCAATCCACCTGGAGACCCCGAACGAACAACGCCGAGAGGCTCTCGAGCATCTGCTGCCAACCGCCGTCATCCGTCCGCAAGCTTGGCAGCCACGCGCACTCGCCCTCGGGCAGACTCCGCGCCGCCATGCCAAGCAAGGTCGCCTTCGGGCCGATCTCGACGAACAGCCGGGTGCCCTCGCGGTACATCGTCTCCACGCCCTTCTCGAAGCGCACCGCCTTGCGCAACTGGGTGCACCAGTAATCCGGAGAGGCGAGCTCGTCCGACACGGGCTCGCCCGTCATGCCCGAGAGCATGGGCAGCGAGGGCGGCCTGTAGGTGATGGAGGAGATGATGGAGCGGAACTCGGGCAGGATCGTCTCGACCATGGCCGAGTGAGCGGCGCGCGGGATGTTCAGCCGCTTCACCTTGAAGCCCTTGCCCTCCAACATCCGGGAGATCTCCTCGATCTCCTCGGGGTAACCGGAGACGACCACGTTGTCCGGCGCGTTGACCGCCGCGATGTCGCTCCTCCATTTGCCCGCCGGCAGGAGCTCTTCCAACTGCGCCGCGCTCGCGGAAACCGCGATGTTGGCGCCCACGGGCATCTTCTGGGCCATCAGCCGGCCCCGGTGGACCGCGAGCTTCAGGCCGTCCTCGGGGCTGAACACTCCCGCGATACTGGCGGCCGCGATCTCACCCGTGCTGTGGCCCAGCAGGACGTCGGGCTGGATGCCCCAGGACATCCACAACTCGGCCAGTGCGTACTCGATCACGAAGATGACCGGTTGGGCGTATTCGATCTGATCGATCGGAGAGGCCTCGCCCTCGCGCGGGTAGAGCACGGAGAGCAGGGAACGATCCCAGTACTCGCGCAGCAGTTCATCGAAGGAGTCGAGGCGCCGGCGGAAGCCCGGGTGCGTCTGGTAGAGGTCGCGCGCGACTCCGACGTACTGGGAACCCTGGCCGGAGAACAGGAAGGCGAGCTTCGGAGACCGCGCCGGATCCGTGGTGCCCCGAAGGAGCCCAGGAGGCGACTCCTCACGCTCCACCGCGCCGAGCAGATCAATCATCCGCTGGCGATCCGATCCAACCAAGGCGAGCCGGTGTTCGAAGGCGACTCGGCCGGTGTTCGACGAGAAGCACACGTCCCCGAGCGATTCCTCATGGCGCTCGAGATGGTCCCGGTAACGGCCCGCGAGTTGCCGCAGCGCCGCCTCGCTGCGCGCCGAGAGCGTCAAGACATGGCGGGTGCGCTCCACCCGCTGCTCGCTCACCGGAGGCTCCACGCGCACGGGCGCCTCTTCCAGCACGAGGTGGGCGTTGGTACCGCCGATTCCAAAGGAGCTGATGCCCGCGCGGCGGGGCCCGTTTTCCACGGTCCAGGGACTGGCCTCACCCACCACGTAGAAGGGGCCGCTCTGGAAGTCGATGCGCGGGTTGGGCTGCTCGAAGTGGAGGGAAGGCGGAAGCGTGCGGTGCTGAAACGCCAGCACGACCTTGATGAGCGAGGCGATTCCCGCCGCGCTGTCGAGGTGGCCGATGTTGCTCTTCACCGAGCCGATTCCGCAGGAGCGAGCCCCAGCTCCCGAACCGAAGACCTGGGTCAGCGCGGCGATCTCGAGGGGATCTCCGATCGCCGTCCCCGTTCCATGCGCCTCCACATACGAGACCGTCCGGGGCTCCACGCCCGCCCGCCGGTATGCCCGTCGGAGCACGTCGGTCTGGCCCTCGAGGCCCGGCGCCATGAAGCCGACCTTCCGATTGCCGTCGTTGTTGATGGCCGCGCCCTTGATGACCGCGAGGACGCGATCGCCATCGGCGAGTGCCTGGCTCAAGCGCTTGAGCACCACGACGCCCGCGCCACTTCCGGGAATGGTGCCACTGGCCCTGGAGTCAAAGGGCCGGCAGTGACCATCTCCCGAGAAGACGCTGCCCTCCTCGAAGAGGTAGCCCACGCGATGGGGGACCTTGATCGCCACGCCACCCGCCAAGGCCATGTCGCACTGACCGCTGAGCAGCGCATCGCACGCCACCGACACGGAGACGAGCGACGTCGAGCAGGCCGTCTGCAGGTTGAGGCCCGGTCCGCGCAGGTCGAGCTTGTAGGCGGTCTGCGTGGCCAGGAAGTCCTTGTCCTGGGACACCAGCTCCTGGAAGAAGTTGATGGGCCGGGTCAGGTCTGGATAGGGGTAGCGGTAGTGGCTGACGCTCTTGCCGGCGTAGACGCCGACGATGGCGTTGCCACCCTTGGGCGGATAGCCCGCGTGCTCGAGCGCTTCCCAGGCGCACTCCAGGAACACCCGCTGCTGGGGATCCAGGGCGCGCGCCTCACGCGGCGTCATGGAGAAGAAGTCGGCGTCGAACTGATCGTGGCCCTCCATCACCGCCGAGGCCCGGATGTAGCGGGGATCCCGGAACGCGGTGGGGCTCACGCCAGCGGCCAACAGCTCCTCATCCGTGAAGGAGCTGATCGACTCCACGCCCTTCACGAGGTTGTTCCAGAAGTCGTCGAGCGTCGCGGCTCCCGGGAAGCGGCCACTCATGCCGATGATGGCGATGTCCTGGGAGTCCTGCTGGGGCGTGGCCGCCTCACGGGACTCGCTGACGGGCTCGGGCTTCTGCTCCGCGCCCTTCTCCCCCAGGAACTGGGAGAGCGCACTGACGGTCGGGTTGCCAAACAGGTCGACGATGGAGACCGCGGCGCCCAGCTCCTCCTTGAGCCGCAGGTGCAGCTTGACCAGGTGAACGGAGTTGGCACCGAGCTCGAAGAAGTTCCGGTCCGGAGGGACCTCCGGCACGCCCAGCACCTCTCCGACCACCTTGGTCAGGGAAGCCGCGAACGCCCGTGCCTGTTGACCCGCGCTGGCGGCGGCCGCCGGTGCGGGGGCCGCGCTCTGTTTCGACGAGGCGACCGAGTCCGGGTGCGGCAACGCCTTGCGATCCACCTTGGCGTTGCGGGTCAGCGGCAGGGCCTCCAGCACGACGTAGGTCGCCGGCACCATGTGCTCCGGCAACTTGCTGGCCAGGAACTCGCGAACGCGCCGGGTGTCGACGCCCCGCTTCGCATCCGAGGGAACGACATACGCGACCAGCCGCTTCTCGTGATGCTCGCCGACGGCGCTCACCACGGCCGCGCTGATGCTCGGCTCGCGCAGCAGGGCGGTTTCAATCTCGCCCGGCTCGATGCGCTGGCCCCGGATGGAGAGCTGGAAGTCGACGCGGCCCAGGAACTCGATGGTGCCGTCGGGCAGGTAGCGCCCGAGGTCACCCGTGCGGTAGATGCGCTCGCCCGTGCGCGGATGGGTGGTGAACTTCTTCGAGCCCGCGCCCGCGCCGATATAGCCCTTGGCCACGCCGATGCCGGCGCAGCACAACTCACCCGGCACCCAGATGGGCCGCTCGTTGAGTTGATCGTCGAGGACGTAGTAGCGGGTGTTGGCGATGGGCTTGCCGTACGGAATGCTGCGGCGGCGCTCGTCCTCTTCCGCGACCGGATGGGAGATGTTCCACAACGAGGTCTCGGTGGGACCGCCGACGCTGATCACCTTCGCGCCGCTGAAGCGGGCCCTGAGCCGCGCGGGCATGGTGACGGCGATCCAATCTCCGCCGAGCATCACGAGCCGCAACGGGCAGGCGAGCTTGACGTTGCCTCCTTCGAGGTACGTCAACAGCATCTCCATCATCGCCGGCACGGTGCTCCAGATGGAGATTCCGTAGCGGGCCATGAGCTCGGCCCAGTGCGAGGGATCCCGGCGCTTGGAGGCATCCGGAATCACCAGGGCGCCGCCCGCGCTCAGCGTTCCGAAGATGTCGTAGACGGAGAAGTCGTGGTGGAGCGCGCTCAAGGCGATGAGCCGGTCATCCGAGCCCACACCGAACTTCCGGTTCGTCCACTCCACCCCGTTGACCATTCCCGCGTGGCTGAGCATCACCCCGTTGGGCAGGCCCGTGGAACCCGAGGTGTACAGGATGTGCGCGAGATCGTCCGGACCCTGCACGGGAGACAGCGGTTGATCGCTGTACTCGCTGAAGGCCTCGGGGGTGACGACCAGCACCTGGACGCCTTCGGGCCAGGATTGCTCGGCGAACTTCGGCTGCGTCACCACCAGCTTCGCGCCACCGTTCTCCATCATGAAGAAGCGGCGCTCCAGGGGAAGACCCACGTCGATGGGCAGGTAGGCGGCCCCTGAACTCAGGACGCCCAACGTGGCCACGACCTGCTCCCACCCCTTCTCCATCACCACGGCGACGATGTGGTTGGGCGCGGCGCCCCGCTCACGCAGCGCGTGCCCGAGCCGGCTGGCGCGCCGGGACAGCTCGCCATAGCTCAACTCGACGCCCGACGAGGCCACCGCGAGCGCATCCGGCCGCTCGGCGGCGTTCTTGAAGAAGCCCGAGTGCAGCAGCGCTCCGCTCAGCGGACGGGCCGTGTCGTTGACCCGGGCGAGCAGCTCGCGCTGTGACGAAGGCAAGGTGTCCAGACCCTGCTGATCCCAGGCGCTCTCGTCCTCGGCCAGACGGCGCAGCAACGCGCAGAAGCTGGAGAACATGTCCTGGAGCATCCCGGGCGGGAACAGCTCCTCGGCCACGTCCCAGTTCAAGAAGACGCCTCCCTTCTGGTAGACGATCTGCAGGTCGATCCACACCTGGGGCGTCTGCGTGAGCGCTTCGATGAGCTCGCCGAACTCCTGCGCCAGGAAGTCCACCCAGTGCGAGTCCTTGCTCTTCCCATGGGAGGCGAAGCTCGTCATCACGACGGGCATGAGCGCACCGGAGATGCGGCCCTGGGCCCGGAACAACTCACGCAACAAGTCGACACCGCTCACATCGCGGTGCTCGAGCGCGAGCAGGAGTTGATCGCGGATGGCCAGGGCCCGTTCGGCGAAGCTCCGCTCGGCGCGATGCTCCACCTCGATCAGGGTGAAGCTGGCGAAGGTGCCGATGATCTCGTTGACCTGCGGGTGGATCGGCAGGCGATTGAAGTGCGGAACGTTGATGGTGAAGCGAGGGCTGCGGCTCCAGCGGGCGATGACCTCGGCATACGCCGCCAGCAGGAGTTCCGGCTCGGACAGACGCCGCGCGCGCGCCCGCTGCTTGAGACGCTGCCACAAGTCGACATCCAGGCGCTCGAACCAGCGGCGGAACCGGGGACGCCGCAGCGACCCTGGATCACGCTCGAGCGGCAGGTCCGGCGCCGGCGGCAGGTTGGGCAGACGCGACCGCCAGTACGCGAGCGCCCGCTCATAGCGCGCTCCGCGGGAATTCTGGATGGTCAGCGCGTAGTCCCGGAAGGACAGCTCGAGCCGAGCGGGGGACGGGTGCGAACCGGGGTTGCGGTAGTAGTGCACCAGCTCCCGGTAGAGGATCTGGAAGCTGTAACCATCGACGAAGGTGCCATCGATGCTCATGAAGAGACGCGACCGGCCTTCATCGAGCAGGCACACGCGCAGCTCGAACAGGGGCCACTGATCGAGTGGGAGCACCTGTTGGGCCAGCCGCTCGCGAATCGCATCGAACCGCGCTTCCAGCTCCTGGGGATCGCGTCCACGCAGGTCCTCGACCGGAACCCGGTAGTACGGAACAGTGGCCAGGATGCGCTGGTGGAAGCCGGGGAGCGCCACCGCGCGCAACATCTCGTGGCGGGCGATGACCTGATTCCAGGCCTGCTCGAAACGCGCCACATCCAACGAGTGGCAGTCGATCTCGTTGTACGCGTGCATCGCCGCGTTCAGCTCGATATCCGCCTGACGGCCCACGCTGTAGGCCTGCTGGATCTCGCTCATGGGGAACGGTTCGAACCGCTCCTCGGGCCTGGCAACGACCTGCGACGGGTTGTCCGCGCCCGGCGCGTGTTGCTCGGACAGCAGGGCCAGCAGCTCCGCCTTGTTCGCCACGAGCTGCGCGCGCAGGTCCGGCGGGATCTCGCCCGAGGGCGCATCGACGGCCAGACTGCCTCCCTCCACCGACAGCTTGATGCCGTGCAGAGCGAGCGCCTGGATGAGTTCTCCCAACTTCATAGCAAGACCCTTTTCGATTCAGTGCGCTCCGACGAGGAAGCGCCGAGCACGCTGGCCACGGCGAGCTTCTCCAGAAGCTCCGCGGTGACCTGCTCGATGGAATAGGCATCCACGAACCGCTTGAGCGGCACGTTGATCTCGAGTTCCCCCGTCACCAGATCCCTCATCTCGAGGGCCATGATGGAGTCGAACCCCAGTGCGTCGAATGTGTCCGTGGAGGAGATGCGCTCGGAGGGAATCCGGCTCACCTCGGAGACCATCTGCTTGAGGCGCGAATCCAATACGACGCGCCGGGCGGGTCCCTCGAGGGAGAGCAGGACCTCACGCAGCTTGCGTGACGCCTTGTCCGTGGCGCTCTCCGGCTCGCTGTCGAGCTTCGCCCGGAACAACGAGGACGTCGCCACAGACGGATGACTGGCGACCCACCGCTCCGCGTTGAAACGCGCGAGGCCCTGGGTGACGGGCCCGTCGGCGAGCGCGACGCCCATCGCCGCGAGGGCATCATCAACGGACATGGGCTCCATGCCGCGCTCCGCGAGCCGCTCCCCGCGACGCGCGTCCACGGCGGCCATGCCAACCTCTCCCCAGCTTCCCCAATTGAGGCTGATCGCGGGCAGGCCCCGAGCGCGACGCAGGTGCGCCAGCGCATCGAGGAAGGCGTTCGCCGTGGCGTAATTCGCCTGTCCGGCCGACCCGACCAGCGAGGCGGTGGAGGAGAAGAGAACGAACTGCTCGAGCGAGGCATCCGTGGCGAGCGTGTGGAGGTTCCAGGCACCATCCACCTTCGGACCCAGCACGGTGTCGAAGCTCCGCGGATCCAGTTGCAGCAGCGAGCCATCCGCCAGCACACCAGCGCAGTGGAAGATGCCCCCCAGGGGTGCGTCTCCCCGCCGGATGTGCTCGAGCATGCCCGAGACCGAGTCTGGACGGCTCACGTCGACGCGGAAGGCCTCGACTCGCGCGCCCGCCGCCCGCAGCGTCTCCAGCGTCTGACGGTTCTCCGCCGTCTCTCCCGAGCGTCCACACACCGCGAGGTGTCGCGCGCCCCGAGCCACCAGCCAGGAGGCGAGACGAAGCCCGATGCCCCCCAGTCCGCCGGTGATCAGATACGTGCGATCCTGCCTGGGGCGGAAGGAGCCCGAGGCCTCCTTCGTCTGGCGCCCCTGGATGAGCGAGGGAGCCAGCCGCTTGCCTCCGCGCAGGGCGATCTCGTCCTCATCCCCGGTGGCGCCCTGCTCGCGGCCAAGTTCGGCGACGAGTTGACGCAGGGATTCCGGGCCGGCCGAGGGATCGGCATCGATCCGCTTGCAGCGCAACTCCGGATGCTCGTACACGATGACGCGTCCGAGACCCCAGAGCGGCGCGCCCGCGAGCGACACCGTCCCCGTCTCCCCGTTGATGAGCTGAGCACCCCGGGTCACGAGGTAGAGGCGGGGAAGCGTGGAGGCCGCCTGGCGGGCCAGGGCGCGCACGATCGACGTCACGGCGACGGCATCGTCGCGAACCATTCCATGCAGTCCGTCCGAGGTGTCGGGATGCCCGGTGCGCGCCACGAAGACGACGCCCCGCGGCTCACGCCCCGCCGAGGACAACTCACCCAACTGGCGGGTGAAGGACTCCGGGCCGGACAGGTCGACCTCGATCGCCGAGCCCCCCGCCGAGGCCAATGCCTCCTGGAGTTCCCCCGTCGCCTTCGCATCGGCGCCCGCGACGAGCCACGTTCCGTCGAGCCGGACCGGCTCGGCGGCATTCTCCTCGCGAGCGGACCACGAGAGCGAGCAGAACAGCGCGTCCAGGGCCGCCGTGTCCTCCTTGCCACCCTCCGCCACGACGGGCAGCGCCACGGTGGGAGTCACCTTCGCCGCGCCCTGCTCGCCATCCCACCAGTACCGTTCGTGTTGCCACGGGTAGGTGGGAAGGGCCGTCTTCTTCGCCTGGGGATAGAGGATGTCGAACCGGAGCGAGAACCCCGCGCAGTAGAGCCGCGCGGCGGTGCCCAGGAGTCCGAGCCCGGCATCATCCCCCTTGGAATCGGCACGCAGGACGAGCACCTCGGATTCCAGCTCGGCCGCGAACACCAGGATGGTGGACGCCTTGCGTGCCAACAGGTGACTGGCCGCCAGCCCTGGGCGGGTCCCCGACGCACGCAGCTTCTCCCAATGTTGGGCTCCCGGCGTGGCACCCGGCTCGACCCACGCCGCATCGGCGCTGGAGAAGAACGCGCATCTCGCGGGCTGGGCATGAGCCGGCCGCGCCTCGGGGCGCTGGAGGACGAGTTGGATCGCCTCCTCCACCGTCAGAACTCCCGCGATGACCCCCGCGGAGACCTCTCCCGTCCCCTGGCCCGCGACGGCGGCGGGCTCGATGCCGTACGACCGCCACTGCTCCGCCAGGGCGATCTGGAAGAGGCACAGGAGCACGGCCTCACGCGGCCCTGCTTCACTCCCCGTTCCCTTCTCGAGCGCCGACCCTCCCGCCACCTGGCGGAACGTCCCCTCCAGACGCTGGAACTGGGCGCGGAAGGACGCATCCCGCTCCAGCAGGCCGCGCACGCGCTCGCCCACACCGGATGCGTCATCGCCGAAGACGAAGATCGCGTCCCGCTCTCCCGCTGTCCTGGCCTGTCCCCGGATGAGCCCTTGACCCTCACGGCCGTTGACGGCATCGCGAAGCAACGCGAGCAGCTCGTCCCGCGTCCGAGCAACGAGCGCCAGACGGTGTTCCTGAGGCGAGCGTCCCGCGCCCGCGGTGAAGCAGACTTCCCGAAGATTCGCCGTGGGGCGGTCCGAGAGCTCATTCAGATACGCCGCGGCCAACTCACGCAGGGCGGGCTCGCCGCGCGCCGACAATGGCAACAGATACGGTCCGGCATCCGGTTGAGGCGCCGCCTTGTCCTGGTGGGACTCGACGAGCGCATGGGCATTCACGCCGCTCATCCCGAAGGAACTCACGGCGACACGGTGCGGCCGGGCCTTGTCCGCGAGCGGCGTGCGCTTCTGGGGAACGGCGATTCCCGAGCCCTCCCAGGCGAACTCCGGATTCGGGTTCTCGAAGTGAAGGGAGGGCGGTGCCTCGGCGGACTGGAGCACCAGCACGGCCTTGATGAGCCCCGCGACACCCGCCGCGGCCTCCGTGTGGCCGATGTTCGGCTTGACGGAGCCCATCCACAACGGCTGCTCCTTGGGCCGCGAGGCGCCATAGACGCGCGACACGCCCTCCAACTCGATGGGGTCTCCCAACCGGGTGCCCGTGCCATGGGCCTCCAGGTAGTCCACCTGCCCCGGCTCGATACCAGCACGCTGCAGGGCGAGCCGGTACAACGACTCCTGGGCCCGGACGTTCGGTACCGTGAGGCCGCCACTGGCGCCGTCGTGGTTCATCGCCGTGGCGCGGATGACGGCGTGGATCCGGTCTCCATCGCGCACGGCATCCCGGTACCGCTTCAGGATGACCACGCCACAACCCTCGCCCTGCACCATGCCATCCGCGGCGCCATCGAACGCGCGGCAACGGCTGGACGGGGAGAGCGCTCCCGCCTTGGACAGGAACACGCTCAGGTGGGGCGAGAGGATGAGCTTCACGCCTCCCGCGATGGCCAACGTCGACTCCTGCGTCCGCAGGCTCTGACACGCCAGGTGCACCGCGGCCAGCGAGGAGGAGCAGGCCGTGTCCACGGCCATGCTGGGCCCCTCGAGCCCGAGCAGATACGAGAGCCGCCCGGCGACATAGCTCGCGTCAACGCCGGTGGAGTAGTGGGGGCCGACCTTCTCCAGCCCTCCGTTGGCGAGGAACGCGTAGTCCTTGGCGTGCACTCCGGCGAAGACGCCGGTGCGCGAGCCCAACAACCGGTGCGGTGGAATGCCCGCGTCCTCCAGGGCCTCCCAGCTGACCTCCAGGAAGAAGCGCTGCTGAGGATCCATCCCCTCGGCTTCCCGCCGGGAGATCCGGAAGAACTCGGCGTCGAACCGCTCCACGCCGTCGACGAAGGCCGCGCGGCGCATGGACATCTTCCCGGGCCGGGACGGGTCGGGATCGTAGAGCCCCTGGAGCGCCTGCCGGTCGGCGGGAATATCCCTCACGCCATCGCCAGCACCCCACAGCAGGTCCCGGAACCGGGAGGGGCTCGTCGCGCCTCCGGGAAACCGGCAGCCCATGCCGATGATGGCGATGGTGTCTTCCTCCGGCCGAGCGCCAGCGGCGAGCTTCCGCTGCAGCTTCTCGATCGTGAGCAGGGCCTGCTGAAGGGGGGTCAGCTCCGGCGCGGAACCTTCGTTTCGACTCATCACTCGACCTCGATATTGAGTTCCGCCAGCTTCCGGGCGAGGAGCTCGCGGGCTTGGTCCTCGGACAACCCGGCGATGTGCTCGACCAGCGCCTGTTCATCCCGCGCGGTCTCTCGCGCCAACTGTTCTTCTTCCCGCCTGACCTCTGTCCGCGACTCCAACCGGGTCAGGATCAACTTCGCCAACGGCTCGGGCCGCGGGTGCTCGAAAAAGCTCAGCGTCGGCAGCGTGACGCCGAGGGTTCGTGAGATGCGCTCCTTCAACAGGGTGATGCCCACGGAGTTCATCCCCAACTCGAAGAAGGTCCTGTCCTGGAGCTCGAACCCGGCGGACTCCAGGCCCAGCACTTCCGCGACCTGTCCGCGCAACAACTCCACCACCCGGGACTCACGCTGGCTCACGGGCACATCCTGGAGCGACTGGAAGCCATCCACCTGAGGAGGAGGCGCGGTGGGAGCGCTCGCGGGCGCGGCCGAAGGAGAACGGGAGACCACTTCGGGTGACAGCCATTCCGGCCACAGGCGTTGCCGCTGGAAGGGATAGAGGGGCAGGTCCACGCAACGCCCGTTGGCCACGGGGAAGGAGTCCCGGGACAGCACCCCACCGTCGGCATAGACCCGCGCGGCCTCGATGAGCTCGGGAGGCGAGCCCTCCTCCATCAAGAGAGACTGCCCGGAGGACTCCACGAGCGCGCCCAGGAGTCGCACCAGCCCATCCCGTCCCTTGGCGATCACCGCCGCGCGATGACGGTGATGCTCGCGTTTGAAAGCGGCCGTGAAGCAGAGGTCGTCCAGGGACTCCGGAGAAGCCGTACCGGAGAGGAAGTCCTTCAGTTGGAGTGCCCGCTGGCGAAGCGCCTCGGTCGTGAGCGCCGAGAGCACCAGGAGCTGGCTTTCCGTCCGGGAAGCGGACGCCTCCGGGGCAATCGCATCGGGTGCGGCCTCCAGGACCACGAAGGTATTGGTGCCCCCCAGCGAAGTCGTCACGACACCGGCCCGCCGAGGCTGTCCGGGGCCCCGCTCGGGCCAGGCCTCCAGGGTCGACTGGATCCGCAATCCGAGTTCCTTGAACGGGATGTTCGGATTGGGAACATCCACGTGGATCGTCGGAGGAAGGGTGCGGTGATACAGGGACAGACACACCTTGATGAGCTGCGCGATGCCGCCCGCGGCTCCCAGATAGCCCAGGTTGTTGCTGACGGCGCCGAGCCGGCAATCGACGGGCCGCTGCTTGCCGAAGGCGGCTCCGATGGCGATGGCCTCGGCCTCATCCCCCTTCGAGAAGGCCGAGCCGTGAAGCTCGACATAGTCGAGGCTGGCGGCCTCCACCCCGCCCTGCTCACAGGCCTGGAGGATGACCTCTTCCTGCGCCGAGGCGCTGGTGGCCATGATCCATTCATTCCGGCCGTTGTGATTGACGGCACTGCCACGAATGACCGCGTAGACGCGATCACTCGCATCCACCTGGGACAAGGGCTTGAGCACGACCACCCCAGCGCCCTCGCCGCGGATGTAGCCGTCCGCGTCCGCGGCCAACGTGCGGCACTGCCCCTTCACGGAAAACACCCCCGCCTGCGACAGCATGATGCTGCTGTCGGGCGAGAGCATGAGATCCACGCCGCCCGCGAGTGCCAGCTCCACCTCGCCCAGGGCGAGGCTCCGGCAGGCGTCGTGCAGGGCGACCGTCGAGGAAACACAACCCACGCTCGAGCAGGAGCTGGGGCCCCGGAGATCGAACGCATAGGAAATGCGGTTCGCCGCGAAGGACGCCGTCGTGCCGAGCAGGGCGTATCCGTCGAGGGTGTTCCAGTCCCGGGAGAGCATCTTCTGGAAGTCGTTGAAATTGACGCCCATGAAGACACCCGTCCGGCTGCCACGCAGGGAGTCGAAGGGAATGCCCGCGTCCTCCAGGGCGTGCCAGGCGCACTCGAGCAACACGCGATGCTGGGGATCCATCTGCCGCAGCTCCCGCTTCGGCAAGCGGAACGCATGGGGATCCGCCGTCTCCACGCCCTGGATCAACCCCGCGCGGCGGTTGCGAATCTTCCCGGGGCGATCCGCGGCGGAATCGTGCAGCGACGCCATGTCCCAGCGGCTGGAAGGAATGTCTCCGGTCGCATCGGTTGCATTACACAACAATTTCCACAGCTCACGGGGGCCTTCCGCGCCGGGAAACCGCAACCCGAGACCGACAACAGCGATTGGCTCGTATCTCGCGGATCCCGCCCGACGCGGACGATTCTGGCTCGGATGACTGTTCAAAACCCGGCCAACCTAGAGTCCGCGCTTCAAGCGAGTCAAGGAAACCCTTGTAAATGTAAACTTTTTCATTCCGCCATAAGACCTCAGTCCATTTCCGACCGGAATGGTGATTGGAGGCCATCTCATTCAGCTCGCACCAAACGTGCGTCAGTTTATTAGAACTCAAGAAGCCATCACTGTTCTGATGAGGACGAAAAGATCCGCCCTGCATCGGTTTCGTGACACCGAAGACTTGACGTGGGAGTTCTTGACGGTCCAAGCCGGCGAGAGAGAGAGTTCACGAATCACCCAGCGGCGCATCCCCGTGAAAGTCCGGCTCAGGCAATCGTCAGGCATCCGGAGCGCGCGCCCATTCATCCCGGCAAGTCACCGGTGCCTCAGGAGCCCATGGACTTCAGTTGGACGAGCGAGCAGGAGGAGTTGTACGACCGGGCACTGACTTTCGCCCGGACCAGGCTGGCCGAGGATCCGAAGCGCCAGGACGAGGGATTCCCTCGCGACCTGTGGCGGTTGTGTGGCGAGTTCGGCTTTCTGGGCCTTCCCATTCCCGAGCAGCACGGGGGCCTGGGGTTGGACACGCTGACGACGGCGCGGGTGATGGAAGCGCTGGGGCGGGGTTGCTCCGATACGGGCCTCGCCTTTTCCGTGGGAGCCCATCTCTTCGCCTGCGTGATGCCCATTCTGGAGGGCGGCGATGACGCGCAGAAGGCCCGCTACCTTCCCAAGCTGTGCTCGGGGGAGTGGGTGGGCGCCAACGCCATCTCCGAGCCCGAGGCCGGCTCCGACGTCTTCGCCCTCAAGACCCGCGCGGTGCGCGAGGGGGACGAGTACGTGCTCGATGGGGGCAAGAGCTATGTCACCAACGGACCCACCGCGGACGTGTTCCTCGTCTACGCCGTCACCAATCCCTCGCACGGCTTCATGGGCCTGAGCGCCTTCCTCGTCGAGAAGGACACGCCGGGCCTCCAGGTGGGGCGGCCCTTCGAGAAGATGGGGCTGTCCACGTCGCCCATCGCCCCCATCTATCTGGAGGCGTGCCGGGTGCCCGCCTCCGCGCGGCTCGGCCCCGAGGGCCAGGGCGCGCCCCTCTTCAAACGCTCCATGCAATGGGAGCGCGCCTGTCTCTTCGCCGCCTACGTGGGCGTGATGGAGCGGGTGCTCGAGCAGACGGTGGACTTCGCCCGCGGCCGCAAGCAGTTCAAGCGGGCCATCGGGAAGAATCAGGCCATCTCCCACCGCCTGGCGGACATGAAGCAGCGGCTCGAGTCGGGACGGCTGCTGCTCTATCGGGCGTGCTGGTTGATGGATCGCGGTCAGGAAGCGGCGATGGAAGTGTCCCTCGCCAAGCTGGTGATCAGTGAAGCCGCCATCCAGTGCGGACTGGACGCCATCCAGATTCACGGCGGAATGGGCTACGTGGTCGAATCGGGCATCGAGCGGGTGCTGCGCGATGCCATTCCCAGTACCCTCTTTTCCGGCACCTCGGAAATCCAGCGGGACATCATCGCCAGCAACCTGGGCCTATGACACTCGATCAGATCGTGATTCGCAGCGCGGCGCGGACCCCCGAGGCCATCGCCGTCAAGGGTCCCGACGAAACGCTCACCTACGGGCAGCTCGACGCGCTCGCCAACCGGATCGCCCGTGCCCTGCAAGGGCTGGGCGTGAAGAAGGGCGACCGCGTGGGGCTGTGGACGGAGAAGTCCGCGCGCGCGGTGGCGGCGATGCAGGGAATCTCCCGGCTCGGTGCCGCCTACGTGCCGATGGATCCCTTGAATCCAGCCACGCGGACGAAGCTCATCCTCGAGGACTGCCGCATCGACGTGCTGGTGACCAGCGCCTCGCGCGCGGTCGAGCTGCGCGACGGCGGCCTGGAGCGGCTGCGCTTCCTGTTGGTGGAGGACGCGGGACCCGAGCTGTCCTGGGCGGGCCTGTCTGGCTTTTCCGCGGAGCCGCTGCCCTGGCACGGCTCGGACGAGAACGCCCTCGCCTATATCCTCTATACCTCGGGCTCCACGGGGACGCCCAAGGGCGTGTGCATCAGCCACCGCAACGCGCTGGCCTTCATCGAGTGGTGCCACGAATTGCTGGGCACCACTGCGGACGACCGATTCAGCAATCACGCGCCGTTCTTCTTCGATCTGTCGGTGTTGGACCTCTACGCGGCCTTCCTGGGCGGCGCCTCGGTCACCCTCATCCCGGAGGCCCTGGCCTTCGCCCCGGAGAAGCTGGTGGAGCTGGTGCTGCGCGAGCGGTTCACCGTCTGGTATTCGGTGCCCTCGGCGCTCATCCTGATGATGCAGCAGGGCGGACTGCTGAACCACGCCCAGCTTCCCTTCCGATCCTTGCTGTTCGCGGGAGAGCCCTTCCCCATCAAGCACCTGCGGCCCCTGCGCGAACACCTGCGGGACACCCGGTTCTTCAACCTGTACGGCCCCACCGAGACGAATGTCTGCACCTTCCACGAGGTGACGCACATCCCCGCCGAGCGCACCGAGCCGGTTCCGATTGGCATCGCGAGCTGTGGGGACAAGGTGTGGCTGGCGCCTCCCGCGGAGGCCGATGACGCGCCCCGGGAGGAAGGAGACGGAGCGGTCGGAGAGCTGATGGTGGAGGGGCCCACGGTGATGCTGGGCTACTGGGGCCAGCCGCCCCAGGAGAACCGGCCCTACGCGACCGGGGACCTGTGCCGCCAGCTGCCGGACGGGGGCTTCGAGTACATCGGCCGCCGCGACAACATGTTGAAGGTGCGGGGCCGGCGGCTCGAGCCCGGGGAGATCGAGGCGGCGCTGCTCACCCACCCGGACATCCGCGAGGTCGGAGTGGTCGCCGCGGGCTCCGGCCTGGAGGCCCGGCTCGTGGCCTTCCTGGTGAGCCACGCCACCCCCCCGCCCTCCCTGCTCAAGGTGAAGAAGCACTGCGCCGAGCGGCTGCCGCGCTACATGATCGTCGACGAGGTCCGCGTGCTTCCGGAGATGCCTCGGACACCGAATGGCAAGCTCAACCGGCGCGCCCTCCGGGACCTGGCGCAACAGCGCCCCTCGAAGGACGGGAACGCGCCCGGGTAGCCACACCCCGGCGCGTCTCAGAGGCTCGCGAGGGCCACGCGGTAGAGCGCGCGGTAGCCCATGCGCGGCGCGGGCTCGAAGCGATCCGCGGTGAAGATCTCCTCCAGCAGGCGCTTGCCGTCCTCGCGCTCGTGCAGCGAGAGAAACGCGCGCTCCAGCAGCCCCACCACCTCGGCGGGCACACCCATTCCCACGGGCACGCCGTCGTTGGGGGCTTCTTCCGTGTACGCCAGCAGTTCGAACGCGCCACTCTGGCCCGGCAGCACCACGTCCACCCCGTCCGCGTAGATGAGCCCCGTGGACTCCGGCGGGCAGAAGATGCTCGCCACGTCCGCCGTCCCGTCCCGCACCGCCTCCAGCGCCGCCTGGTAGGAGCCCGTGAAGTGCTGCGCGGAGAAGACCTTGCCCGGCTCCTGCCCCCGGGCCTTCAGGTACGCGGCCGGCAGCAGGTAGCCGCCCACCGAGTCCCGGTCCACCCACGCCATGCGCCGGCCCTGGAGCGTGTCCAGGGTCAGCCCCGAGCCCGCGCGCACCACCAGGGCCGAGCGGTAGGACGAGCGGCCCCGCCGCACCCCTCGCGCCAGCACCCGCACCCCCATGGCCTCCATCCGCGCGCACACGAAGGGCGGCGCCCAGACGGCATCCGCCCGGCCCGCGAGCAGATCCTTGGCCAGCGCCTCGTAGCTGGCCGCCACGCCCACCTCCACCTTGCGGCGCAGGGCGCGCTCCAGGAAGACGGTCAACGACTCGGCCCGCTCCCGCGCCGGCCCACTGCCCAGCGAGGGCGGCAGTCCGAAGCGGAAGGACACGCGAGCCGGATGTGGGGGAGGCGCGGGCATGAAGGCGGCTCGCTCAGGCCTGGCGGTCCATGCGCTCCACTTCGTCGTCCGCGAGCCCGAAGGTCGCCTGGAGGATGTGGAGGAGGCGCTGCTCGCCCGCGCTGGGCTCCTGGCCGCCCGCATGGGCGATCTTCGTCGCCAGGCGGTAGGCCTTGACGCGCTGGGCGTGCGTGGTGAGCCCGTGCGCCAGCACCTGCAAGCGCTGCGGCAGGCCCTCGGCCATGAGCGCCGAGACCGCCTCGCTCACGAACTCCTGCGCCCGCTCGGGGCTCACGTTGTGGAAGAGCGGATCCGACGCGAAGCTCTCCACGAGCTCGCGCGCCTCGGCCTCCTTCAACTTCCCGTCCGCCGCGCTCACCAGCACCATCACCTCGGCGTACAGGCGCTCGAGCGGCTCGCCCAGCGCCTCGGCGAGACTGCCTCCGCCCTCGATGACGTCGATGATGCGCGCCACCTCGTCCTCGGAGATGCCGAGCGCGGCCTGGAACATCTTGAGCAGGCCCAGCTCCGTGCGCGTGGCCCGGTGGTCCGAGAACGCGATGGCCGCCGCGAGCCCGAAGCCCAGCATCCGCGTCTTGTGGTCCGGCAGCCGCGCCCGGAACGAGGCGAGGATCTCCTCCATGTCATGCGCCTTGGACAGGCGCTGGGCGCTCGCCACCACCAGGGCGTTGAGCTCCTCGGGCTTCGTGCCCTCGAACTCGGGGCGTTCAATCACCCGCCGCAGCAGGGTCTGCAGCTCCACCTGGCTCACCTGGCCGTCGGCCATGGCCGCCAGCAACATCACCTCCACCAGCGCCGCGTTGCGCTCCTTGCGCGCCTTTACTGCCTGTTCTCGAGGCATCCGCCCACCCTTCCTTCGTTGTTGCCGCCGTCGTGTTGCGACCGCGCGTCCACGGACGGTACCGCCCCCTCGGAAACGAGCGCGGAGAAGTCGAAGATGTCCTTGTCCATCAGTTGGCTGGGGCGCACATTGCCCATGGCCGCCAGGATGCTGCGGCGCACGTCGGGAATGTCGCGGCCCAGCTCCTCCACCAGCTTCTTCATGCGCGCGCGCTGCAGGTTCTCTTGCGAGCCGCACAGGTCACACGGAATGATGGGGAACTGCTTGAGCGCGGCGTACGCGGCGATGTCCTTCTCCGGCGCGTAGCACAGCGGCCGGATGACGGTGTTGCGCCCATCGTCGCTCTTGAGGATGGGGGGCATGCCCCGGATGGCGCCCGCGAAGAAGAGGTTGAGCAGCAGCGTGTGGATGAGATCGTCCCGGTGGTGGCCGAGCGCGATCTTGTTGCACCCCAGCGCCACCGCGGCCGAGTAGAGGATGCCGCGGCGCATGCGCGAGCACACCGAGCACTGCGTCTTGCCCGGGGGCGTCTTCTCGAGGACGACCGAGTAGGTGTCCTCCTTGAGCATCTTGTAGGCGAAGCCCTCCCCCTGGAACCACCCCTCCAGCGTGTGGGCGGGAAAGCCCGGGTGCCCCTGGTCCAGGTTCACCGCCAGCAACTCGAACTTCACGGGCGCTTTGCGCTGCAGTTCGCGCAACAGGTAGAGCAGGGTGTACGAGTCCTTGCCCCCGGACACCCCCACCATGATGCGGTCTCCCTCGGAGATGAGGGAGTAGTCCGAAATGGCACGGCCCATGTGGCCGAGCAGGTTCTTTTCCAGGCGGAGGACGTCGGAGTTCATCAGGGGCGTCATCCTAGCGGCGGCGGCGGAAAAAACACGCTCCACGGACACACCCGGTCCGCTAGCCTGCTTCACCCCATGCCGACCTTTCCCTCAGGTGCGCAGGACCTCGTGGATGCCGCCAGCGCCCAGGCCGCCGCTCGTCGACTCGAGGAGGCCCCGGAGCTGTCCGTGGACGTGGAAACGGACGCGATGCACTCCTTTCGCGCCCGCCTGTGCTTCCTCCAGGTGGCCTCGGACACCGATGTCTTCCTCTTCGACACCCTGCAACCCGGCGTCGCGCCCTCCCTGCTGGCGAAGGTGATGGAGGACCCCCAGCGCACCAAGTTCTTCCACGCCGCGGCGGGAGACCTGCCCTTCCTGGCCGAGGCCGGGGTCCGGGTCCAGGGTCTCTTCGATACCCACCGCGCGGCGACGCTGCTGGGCTGGCCCAAGGTGGGGCTCGCCGACCTGGCACGCGAGCGCCTGGGCGTGGAGCTGCCCAAGGAGCACCAACAGTCGGACTTCTCCCTGCGGCCCCTGCCCCCGGAGATGCGCGACTACATCGCCAACGACGTGCGCTACCTCGTGGAGCTGGGCCGGCAGGTCCGCGAGGAATGCCGCAAGGCGGACGTGCTGGAAGAGGTGCTGCTCGACTGCCAGCGCATGTGCGACGAGGCCGCGGCACGGCCCGAGGTGGGCGCGGACTTCAAGCCGAAGCTGCCCAAGGGCGGCCTGTCCCCCGCGCAGCTGCTGCTCGCCAACACCCTCGCCCAGGCCCTGCACCGCAAGCGTCTCGTCTGGGCCGAGGCGGAGAACGTCCCCATGGGGCGCACGCTCTCCAACATGGCGATCACGGACCTGGCGCTCAAGCCGCCCGGCAACATCAAGGAGCTGTCCAAGGCCGCCGGCGTGCGCGGCGCCTTCGTGCGCGCCCATGGCGAGGAGGTGCTGGCGCTCGTGCGCGAGCTGCTGGAGAAGTCGCGCCAGGGCGAGCTCAAGCCCGAGACCGGAGAGAAGGGCCCTCGGGACGCCAACCGGCGCAAGCGCGAGGACGCCCTCAAGGCGTGGCGCTCGGAGCAGGCCACGGCGCGCAAGGTCACCCCCTCGGTGGTGCTGCCCAATCCGCTCCTCGACGCGCTCGCGAGCCGTCCTCCGGCGGATCTGGACGCGCTCCGGGCCCTGCCCTACCTGGGCGACAAACGCGTCCGGCTCTATGGAGACAGCCTGCTGGCCGTGCTCGCCCAGTTTCCCGTCCAGGCATGAAGGACGTCCGGCTCACGGGCCTGTATGCGCAGGTGCGCCCCAGGCCGACAAGGAAGGCAAGAGTACGACTCAAGGGCATGATGAAACCTGTACACCACCGGACGTCGGACGGTTGCGGACAGGGGGAACATGCGTAGGTTGGGATCTGGTGTGGAGGTGGCGGGCATGTCTGGAGCGCGATTGGGTGGGGAGACGATCGATGTCCATCACTGCATCTCGGCGAGCCTGAGTTGTCAGGCGTCGTGCGAGGCGGCGATGCGACAGATGGTGTCGAGGGGGATGCGCGCGGACAGCGAGCCGGTGCGCCTGCTGCGCCAATGCGCGGAGCTGTGTGAGTTGAATGTCCGGGCACTGCGCAAGGACAGCCGGCTGAGCCGCCGCACGGCGACGCTGTGCTTCGAGTTGAGCAACCAGGTGGCGCGCACGGCGTGGCTGGATGGCAACACGTCCAACCACGGACTGGCCCGGGATGCGCTGCAGCTCGCCCGCGCCTGCCGTCCGCTGCTGTTCACCTGAGCGGATCGCCTGATAAGGGGCGCTCGCGGGCGCCTCGAGGGCTCCCGTGACGTGAATCCACCCACGAGGGGAGCCCATGGCGGAGCCGGACACGCGGGACCTGGCCGAGGTAGTGCGTCGGCTGGAAGAGACGGTGTCGCGGCTGGAGTCGCGCATCGCCCACCTGGAGACGGCCCCACGGCCCCCGCCTCCATCCCCAGCGCTTCCCTCCACCGCCCCCGGCACCCCGCCTCCCGAGCCGAGGGACCTGGAGGCACACCTGGGCACGTACTGGCTGAGCCGGGCGGGCATCGTCGCGCTGATCCTCGGCTTCGCCTTCCTCATCATCTATCACTTCGGGGACCTGGGCGTGCTCGCGCGCGTGGGCGCGGGCTACCTGCTGAGCGCGGGGCTCGCGGCGCTGGGGCTGTGGCTCTCCAAGCGCCATGAGCTCTTCGGACGCATCGTCTTCGGCGGAGGACTCGCGCTCGCCTACTTCGTCACGTATGCCCTGCACTTCGTGCCCGCGGTGCGGGTGATCGACAGCGAGCTGCTGGCGCTCGTGCTCCTGGCGCTCAACACCGTGGCCATCGTGGTGATCGCCCACCGCATGCAGTCGGAGACGGTGGCGGGCATCGCGCTGTTCCTCGGACTGCACACGGGGATGCTCAGCGACATCACCCTCTTCACCCTGATGTCCACCTCGCTGCTCGCCGCCGGGGCGCTCTTCTTCCTGGTGAAGAACCGCTGGGTGATCGTCCCGCTGTCGAGTCTCGTCGCCGTCTATTCCACCCACGTGGTGTGGGCCATGCGCACCGGAGCCATCGCCCCGGGGGAGCCCGCGGGCGAGCGGCTGGCGCTGAGCCTCGCCTTCCTCGGGCTCTATTACGTCCTCTTCTCCGTGGCCCTGCTCGCCTACCCCCACGAGCTGTCCCGGCGCGCGGGCCTCGCCTTCGCCCTGCTCAACTGGGTGGGACTGCTCACCCTGGGCGCCGTGGAAGTGGAGCGCTGGGACACGCCCCACCTCTTCTCCTTCTTCGTCGCCGTGGCGCTCGCGCAAGGCGTGGGCGGCGCGGTGGCCCGGCGGAGGGGCGCGTCCACCGCCCTCTTCCAGGCCTACCTCGCCACGGGAGTGCTCACGCTCGCGCTGGGCGTGCCCACCGAGTACGAGGACGCCGCGCTCGTGCGCACCTGGACGGTGGTGGGACTCGCGACGGGCCTGGCGGGACGGGGGCTCGGCGCGGGGGCATTGCAGGCGGTGGCGGTGGGCCTGCTCTACCTGGCGCTGGGGGCCTCGTGGCTGCCCTCCTCGGGACGCGCCCTCCTGGACGCGGGACTGCTCGTGAGCTTCATCCTCGTGGAGCGGGCCGCGGTGGCCCATGCCGCGCGGCCCCCCCGCCTCCTCCAACCCCTGTGTGCGCTCGGAGCGGGGCTCGCCGGGGTGTGGCTCTTGGGCGAGGTGATGCCGGGGGAGCTCACCACGCTCGCCTGGGGCGTGGCGGCGTCGGGATTGTTCGTTCTCGGCTTCACCGTCCGCGAGCGCTGGTACCGCTTCGCGGGGCTCGGCGTGCTGGCCCTCACCCTGGGCCGGCTGATGTTCGTGGACCTGTCCGGACTGCCGCCCGATCAGCGCATCCTCACCTTCCTGATGCTCGGCGTGATGCTGCTGGCCGTCTCCTACATCTACACCCGCGTACGTGGCCAGCGGGGTTGAGTCCGGCTACTCCAGCGCGCCGGGCTGGGGCGCGTTGCTCTTGCGCAGGGGCAGCTCCGGCAGCGCGAGGACGACGAGGAACGAGAGCCCCGCAACGAGCAGGGCCACCTTATAGAGGGCGCGGATCGCCTCGGAAAAGGCCTGCTTGAAGGCCATTTCCACCCGGTCCACGGAAGCATCGAGGGAGGCCTGGGCTCGCTCCAGGCCCGAGAGCGTCCCCCGCGCCGCCGCGTCTCCCCCCTCGGCCGCCGGGACGAGCGCGTCGCGCTGCTTGGCGAAATCCCCGGCGATGCGCGCCTTGAGGGCCCCCGCGTCGAACGCCCTCGTCCCCGGAGCGCCCTCCCCCGCTTCCTGTCGTCCGCCCATCGCCTGGGACACGAATGAACGGCGGTACTCGGCCGGCAGCTCCCGGGTGGCCTCCGTCATGTGCGTGACCATGGACGAGCCGAGCACGCCGCCGAACACCGTGCCCAGCAACGCCACGCCCATGGTGGAGCCCATCAGCCGGAAGAAGGTGGCGCTGGCGGTGGCCACGCCCACCTGGTGCGGCGCCACGCCGTTCTGGATGGCGAGCGTGAAGAGCGGAATGGCGGGGCCCAGGCCCAGGCCCACGAGGACCATCTTCCAGGTGAGCTCGCCCTGGGTGGAATCCGGAGTGAGGGTGAAGCCCATCACCCCGAAGGCGACCATGAGCACGCCCTGGGCCACCAGCATCAAGGGCTTGTAACGACCCCAGCGCGACACGAGCTGACCCGCCATCACATTGCCCACGACGACGCTCAAGGTGAGTGGCGTGAGCGTGAAGCCCGAGCGCGTGGCCGACAGCCCCACCACGTTCACCATGAAGAGCGGCAGGAAGACGATGGCCCCCAGAAACCCCACGCCATTGAGGAAGGTGGCGATGTTGCCCACGGCGAACACCCGGTTGCGGAACAGCGTCAGGTCGAGGATGGGCTCGCGCACGAAGCGCTCCACGACCACGAAGGCACCCGTCCCCACGACGGACAGCCCCAGCATGCCCAGAATCAGGGGAGAGCCCCACGCATGGCCCGTCCCGTTCACCCCGGACTCCCCACGGCCCAGGGACAGCGCCACGAGCAGGGGCACGGTGGCCACGATCAACGTGAACGTGCCCCACAGGTCCACCGAGGGCCGTGCTCCATCCCGGCGCAGGGGCGGCATGCGGGTGAGGATGAAGCCGAGCGCCACCAGCCCCAGGGGCAGGTTGACGAAGAACACCCAGTGCCAGCTCAGGTGATCCGTGAGGAAGCCGCCCACGAGCGGACCCACCACGCTCGACAGTCCGAACAAGCCGCCGAAGATGCCCTGGTACTTGCCGCGCTCGGCGGGCGGAAAGATGTCCGCGACGATGGCGAACGAGCTCGTGAAGAGCGACGCGGAACCCGCCCCCTGCAACGCCCGGGCGAGGATGAGCTGGAGCGAGGTGCGCGACAGGCCACACAGCGCCGAGCCCGCCAGGAAGATGATGATGCCGATGACCAGGATGCGCCGCCGGCCGAAGCCATCCGACAGCTTGCCGTACACCGGCACCAGCACCGTGGAGGTCACCAGGTATGACGTGGTGATCCACGCGTAGAGCGAGGGAGGAATCCCCAGGTCCCCCTGGATGGCGGGGCCCGCCGTGGACACGATGGTCTGGTCGAGCGCGGCCAGCAACATGCCGAGCATCACGCCCGCCAGGGTGAGGATCTTCTCCGAACGGGTCAGCGTGAAGGGCTGGGTGACGACCATGGCCAGCAAGGTTCCACGAAGACTCCGTCCCCACAATGCATGGAGGGCCAGGCCATGGCGGCACTACCCGGCACTCAACGAAAGCGGCCGTGGCCCCGCGCGCTTCACAACTTCACGCCGTAGAGCTCTCCGAATTTGGACCTCAGATAGACGAGGAAGTCCTCATCGGTGAGTCCTTCACCCGTCACCTGACGCACCCGCTCCTCGGCGGGCAGACGGTACCCCTCGGCATGCACGTGGGTGCGCAGCCAATCGCGCAAGGGCCGCAGCTCGCCTCGGGCCAGACCCTGCTCCAGTCCTGGCAGGGCTCGCCTCGCGGTGGAGAAGAGGGACGCGGCGTAGAGATTGCCCAGCGCGTACGTGGGGAAATAGCCAAATTCGCCCCAGGCCCAATGAATGTCCTGGAGCACCCCCTGGCGATCATCCGGAGGCGTGATCCCCAGGAAGCGCCGCATGCGCTCGTTCCACGCCTCCGGCAGGTCCGCGAGCGGCAGCTCGTCCCGGATGAGCAGCAACTCCAACTCGTAGCGCAGGACGATGTGCAGGTTGTACGTCACCTCGTCCGCGTCCACGCGGATGAGCGAGGGAGTGACGCGGTTGATGGAGGCGACAAAGGCCTCCATCTCCACATCCGCGAGCGACTGGGGAAAGGCCTCGCGCAGGACGGGGAAGTAGTGCGACCAGAACGGCCGGCCCCGGCCCACCAGGTTCTCCCACAGGCGGGACTGGGACTCGTGCAGACCCATGGAGGGCGCGTTCGCCAGGGGCGTGCGGTAGTGCGCCGGATGGAAGCCCTGCTCGTACAGACCATGCCCGCCCTCGTGCAGCGTGGTGAAGAGGCTCGCGAGCGAGCCCTCCTCCAGGCCCGTGGTGAGACGCACGTCCGTGGGGTGCAGCCCACTGGAGAAGGGGTGGATGCTCTTGTCCTGCCGCCCCGCCTCCAGGTCGAACCCCATGTCCTCGAGCAGACGCAAGGACAGGCGCCACTGGACGTCGGTGTCGAAGCGCCGGCCCTGGAGGACGTCCAGCACCTGGCGCGGCGCCGTCTGGAGGCGAGCCACCCACGCGATGAGGGTGTCACGCAGCGAGGAGAGCACCGGATCCAGCCTCGCCACGCGCATGCCGGGCTCGAACCCCTCCAACAGGGCGTCATAGCGCTCACCGTCGTGGCCATAGGCATCCGCCTGCTCGCGGCGCAGGACCAGCAGCCGCTCCAGGGCGGGCCGGAAGAGCTCGAAGCGGTTCTCCTTGCGCGCCTGGCGCCAGGCGTGAAGGCCCCGGCTCTGGGCCTCGGCGAGCGCCTGCACCAGGGCCCGGGGCACCTTCACCGCCCGATCCCTCTCCTGGATGAGGACGCGCGCCATGGCGAGCTGGTCATCCGAGAGGTCCGTGCGCCCCTCCGTCCAGGCGAGCCACTCGCCCAGGCGGGGGTCCACCAGACGCTCGTGGTGGAGCCCCTGCAAGGTGGAGAGTTGCTGGGCACGCGCCTCGGCCGCCTTGAGGGGCAGGTAGGTTTCCTGGTCCCAGGCCGCCAGGCCGATGAGCCCATTGAGGTCCCGAAGTTCCTTCATCCGGACGAGCAGTGCGTCGAAGGTGGTGTCCATGGGAGGATTCTTTAGTCCGGATCCGCGCGGACTTCCGCAAGAGGCGGCATTCGGTTAAGGGGCGGACGCATGGCCACCCAGGTTCAGTTCTTCATGTCCCCCGACGACGAGGTCGCCTTCTTCCGCCACCTCGAGCGCTTCGAGCTGGAGGTGTATCCCCGGCGCGTGCCCCCGGAGTGGGAGAGCTTCAAGGCGAGTGAGGACAACGTGCCCCGGCTGCCCGAGGAGGACCTGTACCTGGTGGCGGTGGGCGTGGGCCCGGCCATCGTGGACAAGGTGAAGCGGGGCCCGGACAAGGGCTTCTGGCGCATCGACGAGGTGCGCTCGCCCGTCATCTTCCTCGAGCGCAGCCGGCTGAACGAGGAAGGCGAGCTGCTCAGCGGCCAGATGTGGGCGGAGATGGACGTGACGCCCCAGACGGGCCGCAAGGAAGCCGCCGCGGACCAGTTCATGCGGCTGTACCGCGAGGTGGAGGAGTACCTGAAGAAGACCTTCCGCAAGGGAGACCCCAAGCCCTTCCTCGTGGGCCCCAAGGCCGCGCGCCTCTACAAGGAGACGCGCCTGGTGCTGCGCGACTCGGCCCACCGCGGCGGCACCGTGGTGCCGTACAAGTAGGAGCCCCGCGTCACGCTCGAGTCCGTCCAGACTCGACTGCTCTTCATGCGGGCGAGTCCCGCGTCACCGTTGTGCGTTCCGCCTCCGTGGGCATCTAGCGATACGCCAAGTCCCATGTGTTCTCCCTCAGAGAGCCCACAAGGGAGGAGGCCATTTCTGCCAGGAATTGGCTGGAAATCGACGTCGAGCGGAGTGGCGCCGAGCTGAGGGCCCGGGGTCTGGGCTGCCGTCAGGAGCAACCCGGGGTGCACCTGCTGGGGCCTGACCTCGATGCGGACGCCCTCCGGGCTCTCTCCAGGCGTCTAAAGGCGGCGGCCGAGAGCGGCAGGCCCCTCGACTCCGAGCTCGCACGACGGGTGCAAGCCCTCCACCGAGCGCTCTTCCAGGGGGAGCTCCAGGGGGTGCTCGCACGGCTGCGCGAGGCCTCCAGTGGCGGGCCCGTCCTGCTCCGGCTCATGCTCCAGGATGCGGACCTCCAGGGCTTTCCCTGGGAAGCCCTCTGCGAGCCCGGAAAGGACTTCGAGTTCCTGGGGAACTCGGCGAGCCTCCTGCCAGTGCGTGGAGTGCGCTCGCCCGAGCCCTGGCAGCCGCGCGAGGTGCGAGGCGCGGTGCGGCTCCTCGCTGTCGCGCCGCTGCATACACACTCCCTCCCTCGGTTGCAGGGCACGCTCCATGAGAGCCTTTCCTCGGGTGAAATCGAGTGGCTCGAACCCCTCACGGGACCGAGGGCCCGGAAGGCCGCCTTCTTCGAACGCCTGCGGCGTCAGCCCGAGCCTCACATCCTCCACTTCATCGGTCATGGAGGTCTGCACGAGGGAAAGCCCGTCCTCCGGCTGGCGGACGAGGAGGACGAGGAGAGTTGGGTTCCGGTGGAGTTGCTGGCACAGCAGCTCCACGGGGCGTGGGGCAAGGGTCCCCTCCGGCTCATCGTCCTGGAGGCCTGTGAGGGCGCGACCCCTGGCCCCCTGGCGAGCGCGGCGGAGCTGCTGACTCGCACCGCGGCGGATGCCGTCGTCGCCTACCTTTGGCCCGTGAGGATGGACGTGGCCCTTCGATGCTCGCGTGCTTTCTACCGAGCGCTCACCCGTGCGGCCCAGCAAGAGGGAGACGTGGCGCTCAGCCTCAACGAGGCCCGACGCGGCGTGCTGGCGGAGCTGGAGGGCAGTGCCGAGGCATTCTCTCCCGTGCTGTACCTGCGCGGCCGCGACCCCGTGCTGTTCGACTTCAAGGCACGCAGGGTCTCGCCCCCACCGACCCCAGCCCTCCGCGCGGAGACATCCCACCCACCTCAGTCCCTGGTTCGGCTCCTGGAACAGCCCTTCACGCTGCTGCTGGGAGATCGCTGGGAGGAGGAGGAACCCTCCTTCCGGGGCCTGCGCGAACGGCTCCAGGGCGAACTCATTCAGAAGACAGGCCATGTGTCACATGAGCTGCCACTGAGCACCCTGGCGGAGCACTACGCGTTGCGCATTGGGCAGGAGGAGCTGGACTATGAGTTCCAGGAAGTATTCGGCCAGACGGAGTTCATGCCACCGCTGTTGAGTCTGTTGGCACGGCGGCTCGGGGCCGGGGTCCACATCACACTCCTGCGATTGCCCGTGCTGGAGCAGTCCCTCGCCGAGCATCATCCGGAGCTCACCCTCTACGTCATCCAGCCTTCATCGAGCGCCGACGGACACGCCGTGATGATGCGACGCGAGGCCGGCACGAGCCGCTGGGAGCGGCTGCACAAGGTCCCTGCTTCGCTGGATACCGAGCGGGATGGAGTCGTGCTTCGGCTCTGCTCCGGCTACCTGCCGGCCCACCTCTTCAGCCGGCCGTTGCTCACCGAGGATGACTACCTGCTGGGCATTCGCGGCCTGTCGAGCCTGCTGCCCTTCGAGCTCGTCGATCCCATTCAAGGCGCCTTGAGCCTGCGTCCGCTCCTGCTCGTCGGGCTGTCCATGCTGGACTGGTGCCACCGGATGCTGCTCTACCAGCTCTTCGGCAGGCGCACGCTGCAGCGGGGCAGCATGGCCGTGCTCGACCCCGGGATTCATGAGCGGGAATTGTGGGAGGAAGGCCGAGGATTACCCGGAAGGACGGGGGTGAGAGCGCTCGAATCCACGGATGCGGAGCTGATGCGATGGCTCGAGGCACTCTCCGCCGGGAGGATCGGATGAGCGGCTTCGCCAATCCCTTTCTGGGTCCCCAGCCCTATCGCACGAGCGAACGAGATCGCTTCTTCGGCCGGGAGGAGTCCACGCGCAAGCTGGTGCGAAGCATCCTCGCCTGGCCTTGTTTCCTTCTCTTCGGGCCCTCGGGAGCGGGCAAATCCTCACTGATGCGGGCCGGAGTGATTCCCCTGCTGGAGGAGAAGCATGAGTTCCGTGCGATCCGCGTCGACACCTGGCTGGCCAGCCAAGAGCCGCTCGAGTGGCTCGTCCAGGCGATGTTCGCGGACCTGCGGCTCGGCGAGGTACCCACGGAGATGGGCCCGAACGAGGCGCTCGATGAAGCGGTGCGGCTGGCGGAGCGGCGCTCGAACCGGCCGATGTTGCTCTACCTGGACCAGCTCGAGCAACTGCTGCTCCCCGGGCGCGATCCAGAGCAGACGGACGCGCTGTTCAAGGGACTGGTGCGGTTGGTGCGCAATCCCTTCCGGGGACTGCAGCTCGTGCTGCTGCTGCGCGAGGACTACCTGGGGCGATTCCGGGAGCGGCTGCGTGGCTCGACGGAGCTGATGGAGCAAGGCTTCCGGCTCGGCCCACTCACGGTCCGGGAAATGGTGGACGTGACGCGCAGGCTGGCGGCCTCCGGCGTACCCGCGCAGCACTGGCCCACACACGAGGTGCTGGAGCTGATGTTGCAAGTACGGGCGCCGGGACAGGACGCCACGGACGAGGCGGAGGTGCAGGCCGCCTTCGCGCAGATCGTCTGCCGCGCGCTCTGGGAGGAGCGCGCCGCCGGGAGGACGGTGGACGGGCCGGTGGAGGCAGAGCCCATCCTGCACCGCTACCTGGATGCCACGTTGGAAGGGCTGGGGCCCCTGGCGGCGGATGCCCGGCGGCTGATGGAGGAGCACCTGGTGGCCAGCGATGGCAGCCGGGCGTTGCTGACGGAGCGGCAGGCACGGGCCGCGCTCCCGCCGGGACAGGCGGAGCAGGTGCTGAGCACCTTGGAGGCAACCGCGGTGCTGCTGGCCGGAGAGCACCACGGCAGCCGGTACTTCGAGCTGGGCCATGACTGGTTGGCGAGGAAGGTTTTCGATCTCCGGCGGGAGCGGCTGCGGCACGAGGCGTCTCAGCGTGAGCGCCAGCGGGAGCGTGCCCGCTGGCGCAGGTTGCGGCTCATCTCCATGGTGGCGGTGGCGGTGGCGGTGACGATGGGGGGACTGTTCCTGTGGGCGCTGAGGCAGGCGGAGCAGGCCCGCAACCAGTCCTTGATGTCGGGGTCGCGAGAGCTGTTGGAGCGCGGCCAATCCGCGATGGCGATGAAGCTGTTGCTCGAAATCCGTCGACCAGAGCGGATTCGTGGGTGGGCGACGCTCGCGCACGGAGCCCTGGCCCAGAGCGCTCCAGAGGTGACGTTTCGCGCCTCGGGAGCGGTCTACGCGGCCCGTCTCAGCCCAGATGGCCAGCACATCGTCACCGCCAACGCGGATGGGACCGCACAGGTGTGGCGGACGGATGGGACGGGCCAGGCCGTGGAGTTGAAAGGACAAAGGGGGCCTCTCACCTCCGTGGCCTTCGATCCGGATAGCCAGTTCGTCGTCACCGCCTCGTGGGACGGGACGGCGCGCGTGTGGCGAGCGGATGGGACGGGTGAGCCCGTGGTGCTCGAGGGGCACACGGGAGCGGTCATGTCCACCGCCTTCGGCCCGGATGGACAGTCCGTCGTCACCGCGTCCTTGGACGGGACGGCGCGCGTGTGGCGGGCCGATGGCACGGGCCAGCCCGTGGTGCTCAAGGGGCACGCGGCGCAGGTGCAATCCGCCGCCTTCAGCCCGGATGGACAGTCCGTCGTCACCGCCAGCGAGGACGGGACGGCGCGCGTGTGGCGGGCCGATGGCACGGGCGAGCCCGTGGTGCTCAAGGGGCACACGGGCTCGGTCGTGTCCGCCGCCTTCAGTCCGGAGGGCCAACGCGTCGTCACCACGAGCACCGACAAGACGGCGCGCGTGTGGCGGGCGGATGGGAAGGGCCAGCCCGTGGTGCTCGAGGGGCACACGGGAGCGGTCGTGTCCGCCTCTTTCAGTCCGGAGGGCCAACGCGTCGTCACCTCCTCCTGGGATGGAACGGCGCGAGTGTGGCGGGCCGACGGAACGGGCCTGCCTCGAGTCATGAAGGGGCACACGGCCCAGGTGCAGTCCGCCGCATTCAGTCCAGACGGCCAGCGCATCGTCACCGCCTCCTGGGATGGAACGGCGCGCGTGTGGTGGGCCGAGGGAACGGGCCAACCCGTGGAGTTGAAGGGACACAAGGGGGTGCTCTTGTCCGCCGCCTTCAGCCCGGATGGACAGCGTGTCGTCACCGCCTCCTGGGACGGAACAACGCGCCTGTGGCGGGCCGGGGGCCCGACGGAGCCCGTGGTGCTAAGGCGGCACGTGGGACCGGTCACCTCCGCCGCCTTCAGTCCAGACGGTCAGCGCATCGTCACCGCCTCCTGGGACGGAACGGCGCGCGTGTGGCGGGCCGATGGCACGGGTGAGTCCGTGGTCCTGCGGGGACACACGGCGCAGGTGCAATCCGCCGCCTTCAGTCCAGACGGCCAGCGTGTCGTCACCGCCTCCTGGGACGGAACGGCGCGCGTGTGGCGGGCCGATGGCACGGGCGAGCTCGTGGTGCTGAAGGGACACGCGGGACAGGTCACCTCCGCCGTCTTCAGTCCGGACGGCCAGCGCATCGTCACCGCCAGCACCGACGAAACGGCGCGCGTGTGGCGGGCCGATGGCTCGGGTGAGCCCGTGGTGTTGAGGGGACACACGGCGCAGGTGCAGTCCGCCGCCTTCAGTCCAGACGGTCAGCGTGTCGTCACCGCCTCCTGGGACGGAACGGCGCGCGTGTGGCGGGCGGATGGGACGGGCGACCCCCTCGTGATACGAGGGCATGCTGGCTTGGTGACATCCGCCGCTTTCAGCCCGGATGGCCAGCAGCTCATCACCTCCGGAGAGGATGGGACGGCGCGCGTGTGGCGGGCGGACGGAACGGGCGAGCCCCTCGTGCTGCGGGGGCACGAGGGCCCCGTCCGCTCCGCCGCCTTCAGCCCGGATGGCCAGCGCATCGTCACCGCGGCAGACGATGGGACCGCCCGGGTGTGGCGAGCCGATGGGAGCGGCGAACCCCTCCTCATGAGGGGACACACCGGGCCCGTCCAATCCGCCGCCTTCAGCCCGGATGGCCAGCACCTCGTCACCGCCGACAGTGACAGGACAGCGAGGAACTGGACCCTCCTCTCCATCCCCGAGCTCCAGCGACATCTGCGTCATGACAACAAGGACTGCCTGACGCCGGACCTGCGCGAGACCTATCTCCGTGAGCGCGAAGCGCGGGCCCGCGCGCGTTACGCTGGCTGCGAGCGTGCTCAGGGTCGTGGCCCCTCCTGAACGCGCGAAGGACCCGCTTACCGCGTGGCGCGCTGGAGCCGCAGCCGAACCGCCGGATCTCCCAGCAGGAGATAGCCCCGCAAGTCATTGCGGAGCATCCAGAGGTATCCGAGCCGTTTGGGATCGGTGGGATCCGGTCGACCCTCCTCGAGAGCCTCCTGCCGCTCATGGTAGGCGGACATCAGGCCGTCATTCACGTCCCGGAACGAGCGCATCAGCGCATCGAGCGCGACCCCCACGCGGCTGCCCTTCGCCAGGACCTCGAGCGCCGAGAGGATACGTGACGCACGGCTCTCGGTGAGGTTGTCCGGGTTGGAGAATCCGAAGTTCCAGGCCAGATCGCTATGTCCCAGGAAGGCCAGGGGACCGTGCGGATTGGCCAGCAGCGCCTGGGGAAGCGCGGCGAGGAAGGGGGGCTCGCCTGGCCGAGGCAGGTTGTCGAGCACGGCCTCGGGGCGGCCAGGGAAGAGCCGCTGCCGCGCCAGCATCGACAGCCAGGCATGAAAGGCGCTCTTGCGCGGAGTGGCCGCCCCGAAACACGCCACGCAGAACCACATGCCGCCTGGGAGGAACGGTCGATGCCGGACCTTGTCGGCGGTGAGTTCCTGCTCGGGCGTCAGACAGAGTGCCCCCTGCCGCGCCCGCTGCTGCTCGGCGGAGGCCCATCCTCCATTCGGCGCCCCCAGTCCATGCGACACGGAGAGCAACACGCCCGAGCGCACCGCGCCGGCCACGCGCGGCAGCGCCTCCGGCTCCTCACCGGGGAGGACCTGGAGCCTGCTCGCCAGGTGTCTGGGGATCCATCTCGCCTCCACCATCTTCCGGCAGGGCTCCATCAGGAGTTGATGGCCCCGGACAGTCGCCCGCGAGCCATCGGCGGCCGTGTAGAGCAAGACGTCGGGGGGCTCGGCTCCTTCGGAGGCGTTTTCGTGAGCCAGCACCTTCTCCACATAGGCGGCATGGCTGGCGAGGTCCGAAGTCCCCGCTCCCGTCGCGAAGTGCAACCGACCCACGAAGGCGCCCTGGGCCAGCACGTGCTGGAACTCGAAGGAGACCCGCTCCGGACTCCCGAGCAGCAGCAGGTATCTGGGCCGCTCCTCGGGGGGAACGCTCTCGTCCCGATACACCCGCTCCCTCCACGAGACCGCCTGAGCCGCGTCCAGGTCCGGGTGCACCCGGTAGACCTTCACCTCCGCGTCCTGCTGCCGAGCCCGGTGCTCCACCAGCGGAGCAATGGCTCGCAGCAGTGAGTCACCCTCTCCGCCCTCGGGCGCGATCACTCCCCAGCGCTGCTCGGGCAGCGCGTTCGGGTCCGCATCGATTCTCTCCAGCAGAGGCACCTCCGCCCGGCGCGGCAACCGCTCGGGCCGAGGGGCGCTCTGGACGGACTCCGGATCGAGCCCCGAGGGAAGGAAGGGCTGATGATCATCGGCCCTGGCGAGCAGGAGTTCGAGTGTTTCCTGGAGTGGTTCCGACGGCGGTGTGCGTTGCGGCGTGCTCATGACTCTCCACCTTTTCCTGACGGCGAGAGGCCCGGCGGGAAAGGGCAACGAGACAGCGGCTGGAGGGCTGAGCGGTTGGCGGCGCTCCTGGTGTGTCCCTTCCCGTTTGAGGCTCGTCACTTCAACGTAGAACTGAACTCCACCTATGTCTGAAAGGACGATCGGAAGGGGCACACCGTGATTGATCAAGACCAGGAGCAAATCATTTCGGAGCTTTCACGAGATCTGGTCCGCCAGCTGGCTCCCGGGGAGTTGCCGCGGTTCGAGGCGACCAGCTCGGCCTATTTCGAGGATCCCGACAAGGTGCGGCGAGAGGTCTCGCCCCAGGACGAGATCCTCGGCTTTGGCATGGGCGAGATACTGACCCAGATGACCCCCGCCATCCTGGCGGTCGTCACCCAGGTCGTCGCGTTTCTCGCGGGTGAGGTCAAGCAGCAGCTCAAGACCGAGAGCACGGGTTTCGTGGGGGAGTTCGTGAAGGGAATGTTCAAGCGGTTCAAGGAAGGCATGGACAAGACCCAAGCCCGGCGCCAGGGCATCTCGATGACTCCCGAGCTGCTCACCCGCGTGCGCGAGACGACCTTTCAAAACGCCACCCAGCTCAATCTGCCGCGGGACCAGGCGACGGTGTTGGCCAACGCGGTGGTGGGAAGCCTGTCCCTCTCTCCAGCCGGGTGAGGTCATCATTCCCAGCCCGGCAGCGAATAGAGGAGGTTCATGGCGAACGCCACCTGCCCGGACTCGCGACCCACGAGGGTCCAGTTCATGCCGCCGGACACAGCCACCCCGGTCCGCCCGATCGGAAGGCTGGCACCCCACTGAACCTGCAGATAATTCCCGGGCCGGCTCGCGAGACTGAGGACACGCACATCCGACGCCTGGCCAAGATGGCCCCTCAATCCGATGCTCGAGTGCAGTCTCGGCATGTCTCGGGAGAGCCGGGCCCTCACGGCCAGTGCGGCGGCCAGGGTAGCGCCCAGGGCGCCGTTCCCGGCATGGAGCAGGTAGTCCGGGCCAAACGAGGCCATGGCATCGACCCGCCACGGGGAGCGGACATCCCCGAGCAGGCCGTACGTCCCGGAGCCCAGGAGCGCCGCTCGCAAAGGCACGGGGCTGGACAGGGTCGCCGGAACGTCAAGCTGCACATTGAGCCCTCCATGCGAGGAGTCGACCGAGTCCTGGAAGTCGTCGAGCGCCTTCTGGAACCGGGGAGCCGCGGCCGTCGCGGCCCGGATGCGCGCGGGAAGCTCCGGAGCGCAGGCGGCGAGCCCATCGAGCGTGGTGCGAGAACCGAAAAGAGCGTCGAGACACCGCATGCGCTGCTCGGGAGGGAGCGTGTCGAGAGCACGCCCCAAGTCCTCGCGCAACCAGCCCCCCAGGGTGAGAGCTTGACGCTGGGCCTGGAGCACCGTGGCCGACAGGGTCTCGAACTCACGTTGGGCCACGGCGGCGCCGACGAAGTCGAGGTTGGCCCTCAATCCCAAGAATCTGGGCGAGGGCGTCTCCAGGAGGGGGGCGGGCAGGACGACGCTGACATCGAAGAGACGCGAGAGACGCGCGAAGGAGCCCCGGCCCTCGCTCGAGATGGCGAGCGGGTTGACCGAGAAGGACAGGAGACTGACGCGGCCGTAATCGCTGGCGACGAGGCCCAGCGAGGCCCCCATGAGCCCTACCGTCTGAACCTGGACCGTGGATCTGGCCGGGCGTGCCGGCGATTCCAGCACCCAGGGCGGGCTGGACGGCCTCGCGAGAGATGACCTCGACGGCCTCATCCTCCCGGAGGAACAGCCCGAGGCGCGATTCATCCACCGGAAAGGTGCTGGCCAGGAGCGAACAGGCCTCCTGTTCAGTCGAAGGACAGTTCGCGAGTCCAGGACAGTGGGGGTACAGGGACTGGTAGCGCTCCAAACAAGGCACTGGAGTCTGGGCCACGACGAGTGCCAAGAAGGCGACGAGCATGAATGAACCCCTCCCTGATGCTCGCCCTGAAGACAGGAAAAGACCAGATGCCCAGGAGGACAGTTCATCTGTCCATTGGGCGTGCCCGGTGGACAGACACGATATTGTCTTTCTTCTCCACTGTCAGAGAGGCTGTGAGAGTGGGAGCTCGAGCGTGGCCGTGGCGCCCTTGCCGGGGCCTTCGCTCTCCAGCAGCAGGCGGCCCCCCATCACCTGCGCCGCCAGCGCGCTCGAGTGCAGGCCAAAACCATGCCCCTCCTCGCGGGTGGTGAAGCCGAGCGCGAAGAGCTGCTTGTGGAGTTCCCGCGCGAAGCCCTTGCCGCTGTCCACCACCTGAATCCGGGCCACGCTCCCCTCGACCGTGAGCCGCACGCACAGGTGACGTCGCCCCTCGGGGAGCTCGGCCATCGCGTCCTTGGCGTTGCTCAGGAGGTTGATGAGGATCTGCAGCACCTTGTGCTTGTCCACCTGCATCCTGGGGGCGGCGGAGAACTCGCGCGTCACGGAAACACCGTGGCGCTGCAACATGCCCATCTGGAAGCGCAGGCTGTCCTCGATGAGCTGGGAGAGCTCCCACTCACTGAGGATGAGTGACGTCTTGGCGTAGTCCTGCTGCACCCGGATGATGGCGTGGATGTGCTCGAGATGCAGACCCATCTCGTTCAGGTTCGTCTGGAGTTGGATCCGCTCCTGACGAAGCTCCTCGGTGAGTGCCCGCAGGTAGTCCGGCAGGACGCGGCCCCTCGGGTCGCGCGTCAGGAAGCCCACCAGGTCCTCCTGGTGCTCCTTGAGCAGGGCGGAGAGCTGAGCCGCCCGGTCGAAGCGCGAGGCCGCGACGCCGGAGCGCATCTGATCCAGGTTGATGACGGCGCTGGTGAGGACGTTGCCCACGTTGTGCAGCACGTCCGAGGCGACCTCGGCCATGCCCGCCGCGCGGGCCGTGTCCACCAGCTGGGCCTGGGCCTGCTTGAGTTCGCGCGTGCGCTCCTCCACCCGCCGCTCCAGCTCGTCATTGGCGCCGCGCAGGGCGGCCTCGGTGCGATGAAGCTCGGCGTACAGCCGGGCGTTCTCGATGGAGATGGCGGCCTGCGAGGCGAGCTGCCCCAGCAACAGGATGCGCTCCGGCGTGAACGCCCCGGAGGCGAACCGGTTCTCCAGGTACATCACCCCCGACAGCGACTCCTGGCGCAGCAGCGGCAGGCAGAGCACGGACCTCGCGCCACTGTGCTCGAGGTAGGGCTCGCCCGAGAACGGGTGAGGCGCCGCCGCGTCGCCAATGAGCACATGCTCGTGCGTGCGCCGGACGTAGGAGAGGATCGTCCAGGGCAGAGCGGCCCGCGTGCCGCCCGAGTCCTCCGTGTCGACCACGACCTCGAGCTTGTCACCGCGCGGCAGCAGCAGGGCTCCCCGCTGGGCCCCCGCGTTCTCGGTGGCGACCCGAATGAGCGTGGACACCAGCCGCTCGAGGACGATCTCGCTGGAGATGGCCTGCTGGGCCTTGACCACGGCGAGCGCGTCGATCTCCCGGGACTCCGAGGAGGAGGTCGTGGTGGTGCCACTCGTGGGTGCCGCCGGGCTCACCAGGGACGGCCACAGGACGTCCAGCTGCTTGACCTTGCCGTGGGCTCCCCACTGCTCGTACGCCTCGCGGGCCTGGCGCGCGTAGGCCTCCGCGATGAAGGGGGCATGCCGCTTGCGGTAGAAGTTCGCCGCCAGCTCGCACACCAGGGCCACGTGGTGGATGAAGCCGTGGTCGCGGGCCGCGCGAAGGGCCTCCTCGTACGCGAGGAGCGCCTGCTCCAGGCGGCCCCGGACCCGGGCCAGCTCCGCGAAGACGAGCCGCTCGAGCGCGCGGAAGGTCTCGGGACAGTGGCATGCCCACTCCTCGAGCTGTCGCCCGTGCGCCTCGGCGGCCTCGAGGTAGCGCCGCCGCTCCTCCTCCGTCGCGCCCTCGCAGCACGCGACCAGGGTGAGGGCGCGGAAGAGGTGGAAGTCCAGGAGCGGGATGATGCCGATGAAGGACCAGATGAACGCCGCCGCCTTGTCCCCCGCCTCACGGGCCTCCGCGTAGGAGCCGCACATGAAGCGCGCCTGCATCTTGGAGAGCCAGTACTGGCACACCATGCTGCTCATGTGGGCCGGCGACAACGAGGCCTCGAGGGCCTTCTCGTCGAACCCCTCCCCATCCAGCGTGCCGAACGTGGGCGAGTGGCCCCGCAGCTGCTGCATGTAGCGCAGGACGATGAGGGTGGTATCCACCACCCCCACGAAGCCCGTCTTGCGCATGAAGTCCATCCGGGCGATCGCGTCCTGGTAGACGTCATCCAGGGGGTGCCCCATGGCCTGCCGGTTCCAGACGACATGGCCGACGATGTAACAGGCGAACAGGTAGTCGTTGCTCTGGACCGCGTGCTGGAAGGCATTCAGCGCGTGCGCGTGCGCCTCGGCCAGGGGCCGGCACCAGTAGCTGATCATCTCCAGGTTGAAGAGCGCCCGGACCCGCTCGTGGGTCAGGTCGTACCGATCGACGAGCGCGCGGGCGAGCACGCCATAGGCGTAGCCCTCCTGATAGCTCTTGAAGAACATCCCGAGCAGGATGCCGAGCGAGCTGTACCCGATCGCCGACTCGTTGGTGTTGCCGTAGCGCAGGCTCAGGGAGACCATCCGGCAGACATGGAGGACGAGCAGGTTGTTGTCGGTGAAGTAGGCGGATGGGAAAAGGCGGCCCAGGACGCTCATCACCGGCTTCATGTCCGCGTCCGTCATCAGCGGCAGCTCGACGAGGCTCTCGATGGAACGGCCACCCAGCAGGGCCTGGACCTCCTCCCGGGCGGCCACGGCCTCCTCCCAGGAGGGATGCGGAGACATCGGCATGCCCAGCAGGGTCAGTCCCTCCAGGAGGCAGGTGACGGAGGCCTCGATCTCGCCGGAGATGAGGTGCACCTCATGCCTCAAGGTGTAGGCGGCGGCGATGTCCGCCCGGTTCCGTGCCCGCGAGCACAGCTCCTCCAGCAGGCGGCGGGCCTCGGCGAGATTGCCGCTCATGAGCTCGCTGCTCGCCCGATCCAGCCGCACCTTGAAGGCCAGCGCGGGGTCCAGCACCCAGGGGTCGCCCGGGATGAGCGAGAAGGCCATCGCGAGATAGGCGGCGGCCGAGCCGTGCGCGCTGGAGGCCCGGGCCTTCCAGCCCGCCTCGGCGTTCAGGCGCGCGAGGCGGTGGCGCTCCTCGTGGCCGCTGATGAGCTCCACCCCGGTGTTGAGCTGGCTCACGATCTCGAAGAGCTTCTCGCGCACCTCCTCGGCGGACAGGCGCTCCAGCAGCAGGCGCCCGATGCGCACGTGGATCGCCTGGCGCTCGCCTTCGGGGATGAGGGCATGCGCCGCCTGCTGGATGCGGTCATGCAGGAACCGGTACTGCTCCGAGGCGCTGCGCACCACCAGGCTCTCCTGGAGCGCCGGCTCGAGGCCCCGCTCCACCTCGTCCACCTCCAGGCCGGCGATGAGGGCCAGCATCCCGAGTGAGAAGCTGTTGCCCACGCACGCCGCCAGGGGGAGCAGGTGCTGGGTGCTCGCGGGAAGCTGGTGCAGGTTGCGAGCCATGAAGTCGACGACGTTGTCGGAGTACCCGCGGGCCCGGACGCCCTCGGCATCCCAGCGCCAGCCTCCTCCGGGCGTGCGGCCGAGGAGGCCATCGTGGTGCAACGCCTGCATCAATTGCAGGAGGAAGAACGGGTTGCCCCCCGTCTTCTCGTACACCTGCTCCGAGAGGGGCAGGATGACCTCCGCCCCCGCGCCCGGGAGCGCATCGCCCACGAGGTGCTGGAGCTGCGCCAGGCTCAGCGGCGCGAGCTGGAGGTCGGTCACCGCGACCTTCGCCTTGTGCACCTCCCCGAGCGTCATCATCAGCGGGTGGGAGGGGCTGACCTCGTTGTCCCGGTAGGCCCCGATCCACAGCGCCGCTGGCGCCTCCTCCGCGGTGAGCAGGGATTGGAGGAGCCGGAGGCTGGCCAGGTCCGCCCACTGCAGATCATCCAGGAACATGACGAGCGGGTGCTCGGCGGTGGCGAAGACGCCCAGAAAGCGGTGGAACACCTGGTTGAAGCGGTGCTGCGCCTCGGCGGGCGGAAGCTCCGGGACCGCCGGCTGCGGGCCCAGGAGGAGCGTGAGCTGTGGCACCAGGTCCACGAGAACCTGGCCGTTGCCCTGGAGGGCCTCGCGCAAGCGCTCGCGCCACCAGGCCACCTCCTCGTCGGTGCCCGCCAGCAGCTGGCGCACCAACCCCCGGATGGCCTGGGCCAGGGTGGCGTAGGGAACATCCCGCTGGAGCTGATCGAACTTGCCGCTCAGGAAGAACCCGCGCCGCCGCACCACGGGCTTGTGCAGCTCGTGGACCACCGACGACTTGCCGATGCCGGAGTAGCCGCGCACCAGGATGAGCTCGGGCCGGCCTCCGCGCGCGATTCGCTCGAAGCCCTGGAGCAGCGTGGCGACGTGGGTGTCTCGCCCGTAGAGCCGCTGGGGGAGCTGGAAGCGGCTGGGGATGTCCCGCTTGCCCAGCACGAAGAGCTCGAGGGCGCCCCGGCGCAGGCCCTCCCCGCACTCCGCGAGGTCGTGCCGCAGCCCCTCGGCGCTCTGGTAGCGCTCCTCGGCGACCTTGGCCAGGCACCGCATCACGATCGCGGACAGCACGGGCGGAACGCTGGCGACGAGCTCGTGCGGCGGCCTCGGCAGCTGGGCCATGTGCGCATGGAACCACTCGAGCGCGTCACGCCCCTGGAACGGCCGGACGCCCGTGAGCAGCTCGTAGAACGTCACGCCCAACGAATAGAAGTCGGTGCGGTAGTCCACCACGCGGTTCATGCGCCCGGTCTGCTCCGGGGACATGTAGGCCAGTGTGCCCTCGATCAGGTGGGTCAGCGCCGCGTCCACATGCTCGGTGCGCTGGAGGGTGGCGGCGCCAAAGTCGATGATGCGCGGCTCGCCCGAGGGCGTGACGATGATGTTGGAGGGCTTGATGTCCTTGTGGATGACCCCCCGGAGGTGAATCTCCGCCAGGGTCGAGGTCAGGGAGACGGCCAGCTCGAGGAAGCGGGCGAGCTCGAAGGGCCGGCCCACCGCCTCGGAGAGGGCCACCCCCTGCACCTCCTCCAGCACCAGGACGGGGCGGCCGTTGACCCGCTCGTAACCATGGGGCCGGGTGACGCCGCGCACGCCCAGCAGCCTCCGCAGGATGTTGTGCTCCCGGCGGTACCGCTCGTCCTCGCGCGGGCCCGCGCAGGGGCCCACGGGCGTCTTGATGATGACCGGTGCACCATCCGCCTCGCGCACCGCCTGGAACAGCAGGTTCGAGTCGGTGGCGCGGACCGGACGACGGAGCGTGTAGCCTGAAAGGTTCAACATGGATGAAGTCCACCCTCAGGACCGCGCTCACGCAACATCCCCTCTCAGAAGAGCACGCGCTGGACGCCCGCCGCCTGGAGGAGGTAGTCCCTGGACGCTTCGAGGGCGGCACGCAGGGGGGCCCAGTTCACATCGACGAGGGCGCCTCGCCACTTGCGGATCCGTCCCGCGACGATGACCGTGTCCACGTTGACGCGGTCCATCAACGTGACGACGGCCCCCGGCACATTATTGAGCGGGGCCACGTTGAGGGCATCCGCGCGCAGCAGGAGGATGTCCGCCTCCTTGCCCGGGGTCAGCGAGCCGATCTTGTGGGAGAGGCGGGCCACCCGGGCTCCCTCGACCGTGGCGAAGCGAATCACATCGCGGCACGTGAGGAGCTCGGGCAGGTTCGTCTCGCCGTTGATCGCGCGCTCGTTGATGAGCGCCCGCTGGAGCGTGAAAACGGTCCGCATCTGGGTGAAGAAGTCCGCGGTCATGGTGCACTCGACGTCCGTGCTGAGCGCGGGCTGGACGCCATGATCGAGCGCGGACTGGATCGGCGGCAGGCCGTGCCGCATGGCCATCTCGATCGGTGCCGCGATCGAGACGTTCGCCCCCGAGCGGGCGATCGCCCGCCAGGAGCCCTCCGAGATGCGGCTGGCGTGGATGAAGATGATGTCGGGCCCGAGCAGTTTCTCGCTCGCGAGCTGCTCCACCAGCGTGGCCTGGCCGAGGCTGCCGACGAGGTGCGTCACGATGGGCAGGCCATTCTGGCGCCCGATCGCCCAGTAGGTCCGGAACGAGGCGTCGGACACCTCCCCGCCCATCGCCAGGGTCAGGAGCTGATCGGTCGAGGAGAAGTACCGGCCGCGGATCCGCTGGAGATCCCTCGGGAAGATGTTGCCGGGGCCCGCGCCCGGTGAATACACGAAGACCGCGCGGCGGCCCGCGTCCTGAAGCCCCTGGATGACCGCATCGGTGTGCGCCGGAGTATGTCCCACCTGCGACGTGTCGACGACCGTGGTCACCCCCGCGTCCAGCTGGCTGAGCGACGAGACGAGCTCGGCGAGGTAGGCGTCCTGCGGCCTGAAGACCGGCGTGATCTTGGAGTGGATGTAGTCGAGGTAGTTCTTCTCGCCGTGCGGCAGCCCATCGTTGAACAGCAGGCCGTCGGACAGGAAGCTGCGCAGCGCGGTCTGGTACTGGTGGTGGTGGGTGTCCACGAACCCCGGCATGACGATCATGCCCGTGGCGTCGATGATCGCCGCGCCGGGAGCATTCAGCCTGGCCCCCACCGCGACGATCCGCTTGCCCTCGATGAGCACGTCACCCTGGGCGAAGTTCCCCACCTGGGGATCCATGCTGAGGACCGCGCCGCCCTTGAGCAGGTAGCGCCGGTTCGACGCACCGGTGTCCCGTGGCATGTCCTGGTCGCTGGCACTTCCCTCCTGCGCGGTCGCCGCCAGCGCCGGCGTGGGGACCGAGGAGGCCATCGCGGCCCCGAGGGCGGACGCCCCTACCGAGAGAAACTCGCGACGGGAGGAGCCCGCATTCGTTGGCTCGCCGTCATGGTTCGAGTGGTTTCCGCAGAGCTTCTGGCACATGTCGAACTCCCCCTCTGGGCTCACGAGAGCCCGTTGTCGTGCCACCTCATTCACGAGGCGGCGACCCTGATGTCCCTGGAGCGCTGGCGAGACTAGTGGGTGGTGGGGCGCGACGTCGAGTTTCGCTGGCTGGAGCGGGTTCCGCGGGCATCGGCGATCCATCGGTTTTTCCGAAGGGTTCGTGCCAGTTTTCCTGCCTTTCGGAATCGATGGGGTTCTTTACCTTGTTCACCCAGCCACCTCCGTCCACGGCCACGCCGGGCTCGACCCTCTTCCCCTATGTCCATGTCCGATCACGACCACGACACGCTCCCCGTGCCCTCCGCCTCGCCGGGGGGTTTTCCCCAGGCCCTGGGGGACGGCACCGCCTCGCCTCTGGCGCTCGAGGGGATTCTCCTGGCGCTCGCTCACTCCACGGGCAACTCGCCTGAACAGGGCGCCGTCCGTGCGGCGCTCCGAGATGCCACGCGGCACCAGCCGGGTTCGCTCGAGCAGACGTGGGGGCCGTGGCTCCAGCACGCCGGTCAGGCGGTGGGTCTCACGCTGACGCTCCTGCGCCGCCCGCTCGAGGACGTTCTGCGCGAGGGCCACCGTCAGGGCCCGCTCGCCACGGTGTTCGTCTCCGGGGAGGAGGCGCGGTGGTTCCTGCTCGACGAGTGGGATGGCGGGCGCGTGCGGGTGCGCGCGAGCTTCCTGCCCGAGGACGGTGCGCGGTGGACGCACCGGGAGCTCGTCACGCGGCTCTCCGCCTGGGGCGCGGCGCCGCTCACCTGGGTGCTCGCCGAGGAGTCGGAGCCGCTGCATGCCCTGCGGCGCGCGGACGGTCGCACGCTTTCGCCCTTCGCGCGGGTGCGTGAGCTGGCGCGCCTGGAAGCGGCGGACCTCCGGGCGGTGATCGTCTACGCGGTGGGCGTCGGGCTCTTCGCGCTGACCACTCCCATCGCCGTCCAATCGCTGGTCAACACCGTGGCGTTCGGCGCGCTGCTGCAGCCCCTGGTGGTGCTGAGCATCCTGCTGCTCGGGGGATTGGTGTTCGCGGCGGCCCTGCGGGCCATGCAGTACTGGGTGGTGGAGCTGATCCAGCAGCGGCTGTTCATCCGGGTGGTGAGCGACTTGAGCCACCGGCTGCCCCGCGTGCGGGCGAAGGCGATGGATCAAGCGCACGGACCCGAACTCGCCAACCGCTTCTTCGATGTCGTCACCGTCCAGAAGGCCAGCGCGACGCTGCTGCTCGAGGGCCTGGCGGTGGTGCTCCAGACCGGCATTGGCCTGTTGATGCTGGCCTTCTACCACCCGATGCTGCTGGCCTTCGATTTCTTCCTCCTGCTGTGCGTGGCGGGCATCCTCATCGGTTATGGGCGCTCGGCGGCCGAGACGGGCCTCAAGGAGTCCAAGGCCAAGTACGCCGTGGCGGCCTGGCTCCAGGAGCTGGTGCGCCACCCCATCGCCTTCCGTCAGAGTGGAGGCGCGGAGCATGCCCAGGAGCGGGCCGACTCGCTCGCGCGTGACTGGCTGGGCAGCCGGCGCAAGCACTTCAAGTACCTCTTCCGGCAGGTGCTCGGAGCCCTGGGCCTCCAGGCGGTGGCGAGCGCGCTCTTGCTCGGCCTGGGCGGCTGGCTCGTCATCGACCGGCAGCTGTCGCTGGGACAGCTCGTCGCCGCCGAGTTGATCGTCACCGCCGTCCTGGCGGCCTTCGCCAAGTTCGGCAAGCACCTGGAGGCCTACTACGATCTGCTGGCGGCCGCGGACAAGCTGGGCCAGCTCGTGGATCTGCCCGTGGAGCGCGAGCTGGGCGAGAGCCGTCCGCCTCGCTCGGGGCCCGCGGGCCTGGTGGTACGGGAGCTGACGTTCCACTACCGCGAGGACGCGCCGGTCCTGCGCGGCATCGACCTCGCGCTTCGGGCGGGAGAGAAGGTGGCGCTCACGGGTGAGACCGCCGGGGGCAAGAGCACACTGGGCGAGCTGCTCTACGGCCTGCGGAGCCCCACGCGGGGCCGCATCCTGCTGGACGGCGCCGACACGCGGGACATGTCCTTCGCGGCGCTGCGCCGGGACGTGGCGCTCGTCGGGGCGACGGAGCTCTTCGCCGGAACGCTCGTGGAGAACCTCCGGATGGGACAGCCCGGCCTGCCGCTGGAGGAGATCCGGCGGGTGCTCGAGGACGTGGGCCTGGGAGACGCCATCTCCCGGCTTCCCCAGGGGCTCCACACGGAAATCACCACGGGGGGACAGCCGTTGTCCTCGGGCCAGCGGGTGCTGCTGAATCTGGCGCGGGCGCTGCTGCTCCGCCCGCGCCTGCTCATCATCGACGAGGCGCTGGACTCGCTCGATGCCCCCAGCCGCGACCGCGTCCTTCGGACGTTGCTGGCGCCCCATGCGCCCTGGACCCTGCTGCTCATCACCCACCATCCGGACCTGCTCGTGCGGTGCGAGCGCGCCCTCGAGCTGCGCGATGGCCAGCTGCTCTCCTTCCTCCCCGAGTCGTCGGCTCGGGCCTCCACCCTGTCCTGAACCCACGCTCCGCTCTCATGACCACGCCGACCTCGACCCCGCCCTCGCCCCCCTCGCTTCCCGTCATGCGTCTGGTCCGCCACGACACCCGGGTGGCCCGCAAGGTCGCCGGGGGCCTGCTCCTGCTGCTGGTGCTCTGCGCCATCGCGCTGCTCGTGGCGCCCTGGCAGCAGAACATCACGGGCCACGGACGGGTCATCGCCTACGCCCCGTTGGATCGTCAGCAGACCGTCCAGTCCCCCATCGCCGGGCGCATCATCCACTGGGCGGTGCAGGAGGGCTCGCGGGTCGAAGCGGGCGACCTCCTCGTGGAGCTGGCCGACAATGATCCGGAGCTGATGACCCGGCTGCGCGAGCAGCGTGACGCCATCGAGGTCCGCATCCGCGCGGCCCAGAGCCAGATGCGGGCCTATGAGTCGCGCGTGGACGCGCTGCGCTCCTCGCGCACGTCGAGCGTCGAGGCGGCCGGTTCGCGCGTGCGCATGGTGAAGGAGCGCATCCGGGCCGCCGAGCAGTCGCTCTCCGCGGCCCAGGTCGCGCGGGAGACGTCCCGGCTCCAGCTGGAGCGCCAGCGCACGCTCCACGCGAACGGCCTGACGGCCACGCGTGCCGTGGAACTCGCCCAGTTGGAGTACGCCAAGACGAGCACGGACGTGGAGAGCGCCCGCGCCAGCCTCGAGGCCGCGCGCAGCGAACTGGCGGCGCTGGGCTCGGACCGCCAGCGCATCCAGACGGACGCGGATGCCCTCGTCAATGATGGCCTCGCCCGGTACGAGTCCTCCAAGGCGGAGCTCGCCAAGGAGCGCATCGAGCTGGCGCGGTTGGACAGCCTGCTCGCGCGCCAGTCCACCCAGCGCATCCACGCGCCGCGCGCGGGCACGCTCCTGCGGGTGATGGCCCAGCAGGGCGCGGAGTTCGTCAAGGTGGGCGATCCCCTGGCCGTGCTGGTGCCCGACACGGATGCGATCGCCGTGGAGCTGCGGGTCGCCGGCCGGGATGCCCCCCTCATCACCTCGGGACGTCACGTGCGGCTGCAGTTCGAGGGCTGGCCCGCCATCCAGTTCGCCGGCTGGCCCTCGGTGGCGGTGGGCACCTTCGGGGGCACGGTGGCTTTCGTGGACGCGGCGGACGATGGCTTGGGGGCGTTCCGCATCGTCGTGGTGCCGGACCAGGGCGAGCCCTGGCCCGAGGGCCGGTTCCTGCGCCAGGGCGTGCGCGCCAATGGGTGGATCCTCCTGGACAAGGTCCGTCTGGGGTTCGAGCTGTGGCGCCAGTTCAATGGGTTTCCCCCGTCGGTCGCCACCGAGAAGAAGGCCTCGGACAAGTCGGACAAGCCGTCCAAGGGGAGCGTGTGATGGGCGTGCGCCGGATGTCCGGGATGGTCTTGCTCGCGGTGCTGACGGGGATGGCGCCCCGGGCTTTGGCCCGTGAGGCGCACGCGCCCCTCTCGCTCGAGGAGGTGCTTGGCTCCACCCGCGAGCACCATCCGCGCGTGGACGCGGCCCAGCGGGGCGTGGCCGCCGCCGAGGCCGAGGTGCTCTCCGCCGAGGGCGGCTTCGACCCCCTGGTGCGGGCGCGGGGGCTCGCCGTTCCGTTCAGCTACTACCCGCACGAGCGCATCGAGGCGACCGTCGAGCAGCCCACGCCGCTGTGGGGCCTGCGCTTGTCCGCGGGCTACCGCCTGGGCCAGGGCGACTTCCCCGTGTACTACGGCCAGTACGAGACGCTCTCGGGGGGCGAGGTGCACGCGGGGGTCGCGCTTCCCCTGTGGCGCGATGGCGCCATCGACAAGCGGCGGGCGGGTCTCTCCCAAGCGCGGCTGCGGCAGCGGATCGCCGCGTTCGAACTCGCGGGGGAGCGGCTCGGCGTGCAACGGCAGGCGGCCTACCACTATTGGGACTGGGTGGCCGCGGGTCGGCAGCTGTCCATCGCCACCGCGCAGCATGCGCTGGCCGTGGCGCGCCGCGAGCAGCTCGCGCGCCGCGTGGCCGCGGGAGACATTCCGCGAATCGAGCACACGGAAAACGAGCGGGTCCTCCTGGCGCGGGACGCGGATCGGGTCGCCGCGCGGCGGGCGCTCGAGCAGGCCGCGCTCAAGCTGTCGCTGTACCTGCGGGATGCCCGGGGCGAGCCCCAGGTCGTCTCGTCCGCGCGTCTGCCGGACGGGCTCCCCCTTCCCGAGGCCGCGCTGGAGGCGGGACTGGAGGAATGGCTCGAGCAGGCGTTGCACCGGCGCCCGGAGCTGAGGGGCTTGGAGCTGCGGCGCGAGGTGTTGCAGGTGGACGCGGAGCTGGCCCGCAACCAGGCGGCCCCCGCCGTGGACCTCGGGCTACGCGTGGCTCGGGACGTAGGCCAGGGTCCCGCCAACCTGCGGCCCACCGAGCTCCAGGCGTCGCTGACGCTCGACATTCCCCTGTTCGCCCGGGAGGCCCGGGGCCAACGCCGGGCCGCCGAGGCGAGGCAGGCGGCGGTGGATGCCCGGGCCCGGCTGGCGCGCGATGAAATCGTCACCGAGGTGCGTGACACGATCTCGGCCCTGCGGGCCGCCTATGAGCGGGTGGGGCTCGCCCAGAGCGCCGCGGAGGTGGCGCGCCAGCTCGCGCGTGCGGAGTACATCCGCTTCGAGCATGGGGACACGAGTCTGCTGGTGGTCAATCAGCGCGAGCAGGCAGCGGTCGAAGCCGAGCTCGTGGAGGTCAAGGCGCTCTTGGAATACCAGCGCGCCATGGTGGACCTGCTCGCCGCCACGGTCGCGATCGAGCCCTCGGGGGATGAGCGCCCGCGGGCTCCATGAGCACGTGTCTCAGCGCCGCTCGATGCGGGCGATCATCTGATCGTGCAGTTGCTGGATGATGCGGTACTGCTCGTTGTGCTGCTGCTGGAGTTCGGTGAGCCGCTGGGTGCGCTCGCGGTCCACGATGGCGCGATGCTCGGGCATGGTGATGGTGCGCAGGCGTGCGTTGAACTCCTCGTTGATGGCCCGCTGGCGCTCGCGGTAGCGCGCATCGGACTGCGTATGCGCCTCGCTGGTGATCTGATGCGCCCGGAACGTGAGCCCGACGCGGTCGTTGCCCGTCGCGCGCTCCACCTCGGCCATCACCTGTTGGCCCCGGGCGGCCAGCTCCTGGAAGGGCACGCTCAGCTCGATGCCCGCGCTCGGCAGGCCACCGCCCTGGGAGAGGAAGGGCAGATCATGCTCCAGCGTGATGGAGCCGTCCGTGCCCCCTTTGACCGTGAAGGGGCCGGAGACCCGGGCGTTGATCGACGTGTCTCCGCCCATGAGGGCGTGTCCGGTATTGAAGCCATAGGACACCGACACCGAGCCGCCCGGACGGTTGGGCGTGCTCACCCCGACGGACGCGCTCCAGGTGTTCATCCGATCGGGCGGGTAGACCTGCGCCGCCACGCCGGCCGTGAACACGCCGCCGTTGACGTTGAAGCCGATCTCCACCTTCTGGAGGGTCGAGAGATTCACGCCGAGCTGGCGCGCGGCGGCCGCCGCGTCCTCGATGACAGCGGTGCGGATGCGCTCGCGGGCCGAGGGACTCAGGGTGCCCGGAAGGGTGTCGAGCGCGCGATCCACCGAGCGGCCCAGTTCCTCGCGCACCTGGGCCTCGGTGCGTGCCGGCGCCACCGCCGCCGCGGGAGCGGTGCCGGCCGCGGGAGCGGTGCCCGTGGGCGCCGAGATGGGCGTGGCGGGCGGAGGCGTGCCCAGGAAGTGACCCGCGAAGGCGCGCCGCTGACCCGCGAGGGTCGTCCCCTTGAAGGCATCGTCGTCGCCGCTGGCGGCGGGCGGAACGGCCCGGTTCGTCGTGCGAGCCGGGGTGGCAGGGGTGGCCGCGGATTCGGCACGAGGAGCGGCGGCGGGGCGATTGGGGTCGATTCGCTGGCTCATGGAGGCACGCAGCATACCTCCGTTCAGGTCCTGACTTCACCTGGGGCCCTGCTTCGGATTACGCGCGGTGATAAACCCCGCTTTACCCACTATGTTCTTGCTCCTCCTGATCCTCACCGCGGCCAGTGCCCTCTATCTGATGAACCTGGCGGTTCTGCTTCGCCGGGTCATGCGTGCCCTGCCCCGGATCGAGCGCTTGGATGCGCCGCCGCCCGTGCGCTGGCCGCGGGTGTCGCTGGTCATGCCCGCGCGCGACGAGGAGCGCACGTTGGAGTCCGCCATGCGCTCCAAACTGGGAAACACCTACCCGGAACTCGAGTTGGTCCTGGTGAATGACCGCTCGACGGATGCGACGGGCACCCTCGCCGACCGCTTCGCCCAGAGCGAACCCCGACTCCAGGTGGTGCACGTCGAGCAACTTCCCGAGGGCTGGCTCGGGAAGGTTCACGCCATGCAACGGGGACTGGAGCGCGCGAGCGGAGAGTGGCTCCTCTTCAGCGACGCGGATGTCCACCTGGCCCCGAAAACCCTGGAGCGGATCATCGCCTTCGCGGAGCACGAGGGGCTCGACCATGTCACCGTGTTCCCCCAGTTCACCTGCTCTGGCTTCCTGCTCCAGATGACGCTCGTCTCCATGTTCCGGATGGTGTGCGTGAGAACCCGGATGTGGGAGGTGTCCGATCCGCGCTCGTCCGCCAGCCTCGGGATTGGCGCCTTCAACCTCGTGCGCCGCTCGGCCCTGGAGCGCACCCCGGGGCTGGAGTGGCTGAAGATGGAGATCGCCGACGACGTCATGCTCGGAACGATGCTCAAGCGCTCCGGCGCGAAGCAGGCCGTGCTCAATGGCCGCAACGCCGTGAGCCTCGAGTTCTATCCATCGCTGGGCGCCTTCAACCGAGCCATGGAGAAGAGCGGTGCGTCCTTCTCCTTGACCTCGCTCATCCTGGGCAACCTGGTCCTGGTGGTGCTCGAGTGCGGGTTCCTCGCGGGAGTGCTTTCGGGACACTCCGCGCTCATGCTGCTGGGAGGAGCCACCTGGGCGATGGGCGCCGTGACGACCTGGGCCTTCAGTGTCTGGGCGGGCTTTTCCCGGTGGACCGCCCCCCTGGCCTTCCTGGGCGTCCTGCCGACCACGTGGGTCTCGATCCGCTCGGCCGTGCTGGCGCTCGTGCGAGGAGGCGTCTTCTGGCGAGGGACGTTCTACCCCACGGCCGTGCTGCGCGCCGGACAGCGCCTGGGGCGCTGACTCGAGCATCACGCCGAGGGCGTGCCCAGCTCGACTTCGAGCACTTCCATCTTCCGCATGAGGGAGTGCGGCCCGAACGCGGGCGGATTCACGAGCCGCATCTCCGGGAACCGGCGCACCAGGGTGCCCATGGCGATCTGGACCAGGAGCCGAGCCATGTTCGCCCCCAGGCAGTAGTGCGCCCCATGTCCAAACGCGATGTTCGAGTTCCCATTGCGCTGGACATCGAAGACATGGGCCTTGTCGAACGCGCGTTCATCGCGCAGCACGCTGGTGAGCAAGATGATCAACATCTGCCCCTTCTTGATGCGCACGCCCCCCATCTCCAGGTCCTCCAGGGCGTAGCGGGCGGGCCCCATCTTCACGAAGTTGTCGAAGCGCAGCACCTCCTCGACCAGGTTCTTGATCAGCTCGGGCCGGGCCTTCACCTCGGCGAACACGCCGGGTTGTTGCAACAAGCTGTACACACAGAAAGACATCAGGTGGACGGTGGTCTCGAAGCCTCCCACGATCAGCGAGGACACCAGCGCGAGCAGTTCGTGCTTGTTGAGCGTGTCCCCCTGCTCCTCCGTCTGGATGAGCGTCGTCAGGATGTCGTTCTCCCGCGGGTTGCGGCGCCGGTCCTCGATCGTCTCCGTCACCAGGGAAATCCCCTCGCGGATCTGCCGGCGCAGGGGCGCCAGTTCCTCGGGGGCGAGCGCGCTGGGAAAGAGACTCTTGGCCACCGCGTTGGTGAACTCGTGGAACTGTTCCTCGTGTCCGCTGGGGATCTTCAACATGGAGCCAATGACCCGTGCCGGGATGCGCTCCGAGAAGTCATGGACCATGTTCAGCCGGCCCTTGGCCGCCATGGTGTCGAGGAGCTCATCGACGATGGCCTGGATCTCCGGACGCAGCCGCTCGGTGGCGCGCGGGGTGAACGCCGGGCTGACGAGCCTGCGCACACGGGCGTGGCCCTGCTCGCCCAGGGCGAACAGCCCATTCTTGTTCAGCTCCTCCATCTCGGGAATGATCGCGTCGGAGCCCATCACCGAGGCGAACTCCCAGTCTTCCCGGTTGGGGGAAAAGCGCTTGTCATCGCGGAGCACGGCGAGGCCTTCCTCATACCGGCTGACGATCCAGCTGCGCCCCAGCTCCCAGTAGAAGAGCGGCGCCTCCGCCCTCAGCTTCTCGAGCATGGGATGGGGATTCGCTTCATACCCGGGCGCGTAAGGGTTGAACTGCGACGCGGGCCGGTTCTCACTCGGGTTCGTCTGCTCGGCGGACATCGATGAACTCTTTCTCGGCTGCAAAAAACATTGTCCCGGTTCCGTGGACACCCGGGAAAAGGCGGATACGGTATCACGAGCCATCAGCGCCTGGCCGCTTGGGCTAAAGGCATTCGAAGGCATTTGACTGGAAGAAGTTGCCCAGACTGTACGGGTGGCGGCGGATATGGACGGCTGACGCGGGAGGTCAAGAGTTTACTTGATTTCCAATTTAAGCAGATTAAGCTCCAGGAAATCGAATGACTGCTCCTCCGGCAAACCTCCAGCGGGATGTATCCCCTACCACGCCCCCCGAGCGCCCGCCCCTCACCGTCGCCGTCATGGAGGCGCCCGGTGGACTGCCACTCCTGGGCCATCTGCCCAGGATGGTACGAGCGCCTCACGAATACATACAATCCTTGCGCGCGCACGGAGACATCGTCCGGATCCGGGTCGGCACCTCGCCCGTGTACGTGGTGACGTCCCCTGAACTCATCCATCAGGTGCTGGTCGCTCGCTCCGATGGCTTCGAGCGAGGGCGCGTCTTCGACAAGGCAACGGCTGCCATTGGCAAGGGCGTCATCGTGACCAATGGGGACTTCCACCTGCGGCAGCGACGGCTCCTCCAGCCCGGGTTCCAACGGGCGCGCATCCATGGCTACATGGAGACGATCCACCGGCAAGTCGATACCCAGGCGGCCCGATGGACTCCGGGTGGTCGCATCTCCCTGCGCGAGGAGATGCACCGGTTCACGCTCAATGCCGTCACCCGCACGCTGTTTGGCGCGAACACCGAGGAGGGCATCGCCACCGAGATCGGTGACTACATCGACGCGGCCAATGCCTGGGTCAGCCATCACACCCTGCTGTCCAGCGAGTTCTTCGAGCGGCTGCCCACTCCCGTCAACCGGGCATTCGTGCGCAAGAAGGCCCGGTTCGATGAGCTCATCGGTGCGTTCATCGATGCCCGGCGCGCGGATGAACGCGACCACGGCGACCTGCTGTCCGCGTTGTTGGCGGCGCAGGATGCCGAGACCGGCAAGGGGATGAGCGATGAGCAGCTGCGCATCGAGATCGCCGGTCTCTTCGTCGCCGGTTCCGAGACCACGGCGACCGCCTTGAGCTGGCTCTTCCACGAAGTGGGCAAGGACCCCCAGGTGGAAGCGCGCATCCAAGCCGAGGTGGACTCTGTGCTGGGGGGCAGGCCCGTCACCGCGGATGACCTGCCGCGGCTGCAGTACATCCAATGCGTGGTCTCCGAGACATTGCGTCTCTATCCCATCGCCTGGCTGTTGATGCGGCGCACCCTCCGCGACCTGGAGCTGGGAGGCTACCACCTGCCGGCTGGCGTCGAGGTCCTCGTCAGCCCGATCATGAGCCATCGCAACCCGCGCATCTACCCCGAGCCGATGCGCTTCGACCCCGATCGCTGGCTGCCGGAGCGGGCCCGCGAGCTTCCCCGCTACGCCCTCCTCCCCTTCGGGGATGGAAAGCACAAGTGCATCGGCGACATGTTCGCGCGCACCGAGATGGTGATCGCCGTCGCCGCCATCGCCGCCCGGTGGCGGCTCGTCCCGGTTCCCGGCCACCGCGTCTGGGAAGTCCCCCGCTCGGTTTTGCGTCCCAACCAGGTCTTGATGACCACCGTTCCCCGGACCCCCCACACCCCACAGGAAACCCAGTCATGATCACTTCCCAGCGTGCCGCGATCGACTTCAAGTTCCCCTTTCCCCGCGATCTCAGTCCAGACATCGAGCAGGCCCAGCTGCACAGCGTCGACTGGGCGCGTGAGATGGGCCTGGCCACCAGCGACTCCGCGATCCGGCGCTTGCAGGCCTGGAACTGGGGCCGGCTCACCGGGCACTGTCTGCCCACCGCGCGCGGAGCCGACCTGGATCTGGCCACGGACTGGATGACCTGGGGCTTCCTCTATGACGATCAGTTCGCGGGCCCCCTGGGCAACCAGCCCGGGCAGGTGCTGCGCATCACCGAGAACATGATCGACGCCCTCTACGCCGCGACCCCCGCGGATCAGGAAAATGCCTGCACGCGAGGCATCACGGACGTGCTGCAGCGGCTCTCCACGAAGATGTCCCCGTCCTGGATGGCCCGGTTCCGCAACGACTTGAAGTGGTTCTTCATCGGCGTGCTCCGGATGACCACCTTCCGCAACCGCCTCGAGCAGCTCGACACGCGGACCGCGTTCGACGTCCGCCGCCTCGACGTCGGCATGAGCGCCGTGGTGGACCTCATCGAGGTCGCGGAGGGTTTCGAGGTGCCCGAGGCCATCTTCGGGACCTCGCAGATCCAGGATCTGCGCCAGTGCGTGATCGACATCGTGATCCTCCAGAACGACGTCTTCTCCCTGCCGAAGGACCGGCGTCAGCAGGAGGTCAACGTGGTCCTCGCCATGGAGCGCTCCGAGAACCGCACTCCCGAGCAGGCGCTGGAGCGGATCGCGGCCATGGTCGATGAGAAGGTCCAGTACTTCCTCGACGTCAAGGCCTCCATGCCCTCCCTCTACGACGCCCTCGACATGAGCGCGGAGGACCGGGCCCGCCTGGACCGCTACATCCATTGCCTTGAGCTCATGATCCACGGCTCGGTCTATTCACACGCCGAGTGCATCCGCTACTCCGCCAAGACCGAACACACCCAGCCCATCGCCGGACAGGGCTTCATCCAGGAGCTCCACCTGGATGCGAGCATCAATCTGGCGCATGAGCTGATGCCGACGGCCCGGGTGCAGACGGAGCGATGAAGATCACCGTCCTGGTGCTGGGAACACGGGGGGACGTGCAGCCCTTCATCGCGCTGGCGCTCGCCCTGGGGCGCCGCGGCCATGAGGTCTGTGTCGCCACCTCCCGTGGCTTCGCCGAGCTGGTCGCGCACAGCGGGGCGCGGCACTTCCCCATCACGGCGGATTACGAGGCCTGGTTCCAGTCGGAGGAAGGCACCCGCTGGATGGGCGCCAGCAGCGCGGACAAGTTCATGCAGATGCTGGCCGGTGAAGGCGTCGGGCTCGACTCCCGTCACAGGCCGCGGATGAACCGGGAGCTGCTGGCCGCCTGCGAGGGCGCCGACGTCATCGTCGCCAACCTGGTGGTCGAGGACAGCGCCGCCTGCATCGCGGAGAAGCTCCAGCGGCCCCTGATCCTCGGCTACACCCTGCCGATGATGGCGACGTCGGAGTTCCCCAGTCCGTTCCTCGCCGAGCACCGGCTGCCCTGGCGAGCGATGAACCGGCTCACGCACTCGCTCCTCGACACCCTCTACTGGCAGGGACAGAAGCGGCTCGTCAACGCCTGGCGCGAGGAGCTCGGGCTGCCGTCGATGGCCCACTCGATGCGGGAGAAGCTGGGGCGCGCCGGAACGCCCATCCTGCACGGCTACAGCAGCCAGCTCGTCCCGCGTCCCTCCGACTGGAGCGCCCCGAACGTCATCACCGGCTTCTGGACGATGCCCGCGGAGCCGGGCGTCACCGCGGGAGGCACGCCCTCCGCGGAACTCATCCGCTGGCTGGAGGCGGGACCGCCCCCCATCTACCTGGGCGCCTGGCGGCTGCCCTGGGGGGACAAGGCCGGGATCGTGCGGCTGGCGGCCGAGGTCGCCCACACGCTGGGCGTCCGCTTCGTCATGGGCGCGAACTGGACCGCGCCGGAGATCGCGGCCCTCCAGGTTCCCGACAGCATCTTCATCACGGGCTCGGTGGACCACGAGTGGCTGTTCTCCCGCTGCGCCGCGACCGTGCACCACGGCGGAGCGGGTACCACGGCGGCCACCCTGCGAGCCGGGCTCCCCACGGTCATCTGCTCCATCTGCAATGATCAGCCCTTCTGGGGAAGCCGGGTGACGGCGCTGGGCGTGGGCTCCAGCATGCCGTTCAAGCAGCTCACCGCGGCACGGCTCACCCAGGCGCTGCGCCACACTCAGGACGGCGCGGTGCGCACCCGCGCGGCCCAGATGGGCGAGGCGCTGCGGCGCGAGGACGGCGCCGCCACGGCCGCCCGGCTCATCGAGGAGCGCCTGCCGGGCGCACCGCTCCTCTCCTGAGGCGCGGCGCGCCGGCGCGCTCGGCCCTCATCGCAGGCGGATCTCCCAGAGGAGGCGATCCCGGCGCAAGAGTTCGACCTGCTCCGGCGTCGTGCCCACACGGCCCACGGAGGAGAGCGGGAAGGTGCCGTCGATCTGCGGGCGCGGCGTTGCCTGGAATCCCAGCCCCGACAGGAAGCGCTCCACCTCCTCCACGCTGGTGAAGGCGGCGCCGCGCAGGCTCCTGTGGGTGGAGCGCGCGATCGCCGAATGGATCCGCATGAAATGGGGATGGGTCCAGTGCTTGAGTGCCGCGCCGCTGATCACCTCGAAGTCCGGGGTCAGCCAGACGCCGCCGTGACGCCTCAAGATGTCCGCGACCTGGAGTGCGACCCTCTGCTTCTCGTCCATGGAGAAGTACTGGAGCAGACCCTCGTGAACCACGGCCACGGGTTCATCCGGAAGAAGGTGTCGCGCCACGAGCGCGCCGTCGGGCTCCACCGCGTTCAACGGCGCGAAGACGACGTGCGGCTGGACCGCGAGCACCCCGTCCCGCCGCAACTCGTCTCGCAGGTGCAGCCGGGTCTCATGCATCTCGGCGAGGTCGGTCTCCAGGTAGCGAAGCGAAGCGGTCTGGTTCATGGCATCACCCCGGAAGGAGAAGCCACTCGCCAGCTCGATGACCTGCTTGACGCCAGACGTCCGGATACCTTCCACCACGCACTTGTAGCGAGCCTCGAGCGTGGGGGCCATCCAGCACAGCAGCTCCGCGGCGGGAGCCTCTCCCTCCAACATCCCCCGTACGACCTCCGCGGCCCCGATGCGCTCGGCGATCTCCTCGGCGAAGGGGATGTCCGAGTAGCGGCGCATCTCGGCGACCAACCTGGCCGTGGGACTGATCGTGTCGTAATGGTCAAGGCTCATGGGTGTTCTCCTCGCGGCGCCCGGACAGGCGCGGGGTGACGGGCTGGGCACGACAATAGGACACGGGGCCCTCGATCCGCTCTCGACACGATGGACTTGCCCCGGTCACGTGGCTCTCCCGCGCTGAAAAGGTTCACTCTGCTGTTGAATGAGGTGACCTGACACGGATTGGCGGCGGAGTGCGTCGCCTGCTCAGCGAGCGAAGTGTCATTGATGGAGCAGGCCGTCGACCGGCTCAAAAACCTTGCCTCGTGCTCGATCACCCGGAGAGGAACAACGCGTGGAGGCAATGGAGAATCAGCGACTCCTCTCACAGGGCGAGGTGAGCTTCGCCGATGCCCCGTTGCCGATCCTGCGCCCCGGACGATAAACCTTGGCCATGATCATCAAGAAAGCCGAAGCCAGCGATGCCAAGGCCATCGCCGCCATCATCCTTCCGACCATTCGCGAGGGCGCGACATACGCACTCGACCCGAACATGAGCGAAACCGACGCGCTGGCCTATTGGATGGGACCCGACAAGGAGACGTTCGTCGCCGAAGAGAATGGCGTCATCCTTGGCACCTACTACATGCGCCCGAATCAGGCAGGCGGCGGACGGCACGTTTGCAACTGCGGCTACATGACGAGCGCAGCGGCCACTGGCCGAGGGGTCGCTCGTCGCATGTGCGAGCACTCGCTGGAGCACGCGCGGTCTCGGGGCTACCAGGCCATGCAGTTCAACTTCGTCATCAGCACGAACGAGCGCGCGGTGCGCCTCTGGCAGTCACTGGGGTTCGAGATTGTTGGCCGCCTGCCAGCCGCGTTCCGGCATCCGACGGCGGGGTATGTCGATGCGCTCGTGATGTATCAGCACCTCTCCGCGCCTCCTCGTTAGGACCGGGCCTACGCCGTCGAGGGCAGCCGCGACGACGTCAAGTCCCAGGTCAGGGCTCGCGGAAGCCGTCCCGCACCCACTGATTGGCGACATCCCTGGTGAACTTGAAGTTCACGGGCACGCGATGCTTCGCGACGGTCGCGCCCGCGTCATCGATGGCGGAGAGCAGCGCGTGGGGCTCATACTCGTCGGCCACGAGCTCGAGCCGGACCTCGTACCAGCGGCCCTCCCAGGCGATGGAGAGCTTCTTGGTCATGGCCTGCTCGCGCTGTCGCGCGGAGCGGTCAAGGACCTCCGAGGCCGTTTTCACGAAGGTCGCGAACGCCGTCGCATCGAAGGGCTTGGGGTTCTTCTTGTCGCGGCCCATCACCCACGGACTGATGAGGACGGGTTCGGAGAGCCCCTGCTTGCGGATTTCCACGGCCCAGCCGTCGTCCTCCTCGTTCTTGATGACCCGGGCCGTCCAGCCGTTCTTCCGCCAGAACGTGGGCTCCATGACCTCGGGCTCGGCGGGCGTGCGCTCGTCACTCATAGGCGTTGCTCATACGTGTGGTGAGCCTCGCGGGCAAGCGGCCGCGTCAAGGCGGATGCCTGCCTGCCGGTGCCCGTCAGGAATCCTGGGAGCCTTTCGTAGGCGGGGCAGGTGGAGGAGGGATGCATAGTGCGTCCGGCACGGAGCGCTCGAACTCCGCTGCCAGGGGAGCGTCGTGGGGAGGGTCGACGACGCCGAGTTGCACGCCGCCCTTGTCTCCGGCATCGAGCAGTTCCTGCCCCGAGGAGGTCAGGAACTCGCCGATGACGCGGGCCGGGGGGACCTGGTGCTCTCGCTTCCCCGCTTCAAGAGCCTGGAGGTCGCGGGACGACGCTCACGCCCATGAGGGCCCTGGCCTCCCCGTTCCGCTACGCATCTCCCAGGAGGGCCTCCGCGTCATGGTGCACGACGTGGAAGCCCGCCTCTTCCTTCGGCGGCACGTAGTACCGGGCCGCCTCGACCCGTCTGGAACACGCCTCCCGAGGACGTGAATCTCGGAGTCCCAGGACCCAGCGCGGAGCAAGGAGGACAAACAGACCGCCGAGTGCTGCTCGGCCAGAGCACCCGACTGAGCACTAGGCGGAGGCCCTGGCGCCGTAATCCGGCAGCTGGATGGCATCCGCGGGGGGGGTCGCGAACCGGCCAAAGAACTGGAACAGCCCGAGCCGCGAGGCCACGCCCCCCACGATGTGCTGGAGGGCGATGCCGATCCGCGTCTTCGGCATGGCCACCTTCGGACCCAACGAGGGGACGTCCTGGGCCAGCGTCACCAAGGGCCGCATCACGCGCTCGTAGGCCGCGAACGCCTCGGTGTGGTCCGCGTGACGAGACAGCTCGCCCGCGAGCACGTAGGCGCCCACCAGCGCCACGGTCGTCCCCATGCCGCTGAGGGGAGAGGGGCAGTAGGCCGCATCCCCCACCAGCGCCACCCTTCCCTTGGACCAGCGGGGCATGTGCACCTGGCCCACGGCATCGAAATAGAAGTCGGGCGTGTCGTCGAGCCTCGCCAGGACCCGAGGCACCTCCCACCCGGCGTCGGCGAACACCCGCCGCAGCAGGTCCTTCTTCTCCTTCGCGGTGAACCGCTCGTAGCCCTGGGGCGGGCCGCGGAACGACAGCACGGCCCGGGTCGTGCCGAGGTTGTCCGTTCGCAGCACCAGGCTGCGACCGCCCGGTGCGCTGTACCACCGTGCCCAGGCGTTATCCGACGGCTCGCGGGGAATCGTGAAATAGGCGGTGTAGACGCCCAGCGAACGGATGCGGGCCTCGTCGCCGAACACGAGCTCGCGCGTCCTGGAGCGGAGGCCATCCGCGATGAGGACGAAGTCGAACTCGCGCTCGGGCCCGTGGAGGAAGCCCACCCGGACCCGATCCCCGGTGTCGGTGAGAGAGGCCACCCGGTTGTCGAAGTGGTACTCGGTCTCCTCGCGCGTGGCCTCGTGGAGGATGCGGGCGAGCTCTCCACGCAGGATCTCCAGCTCGGCCGTGAAGCCCTTGCCCCCCATCGATTCGGTGCTGATGCGCGCCCACTCCCTTCCCGCCGAGTCCACCAGGGCGAAGCCCGCCTCGTGCGTCAACCGGGCGCGGATCGCATCCTCGAGCCCCATCCGGCGCACGACCTCCGTCCCCGCGCCGCGCACGTCCACCGACTGCCCCGCGGAGCGCAAGTCCGGCGCCCGCTCGACGACGACCGGACGCAGGCCGTAGCGCTTCAACCAGAACGCGAGCGCAGGCCCCGCGATGCCGGCACCGCAAATGAGAACGGTTCTTTCAGCCATGGGACGGACCCTTTCCTCTGCGACGGGGGGGATTGCTGGAAGGCTTGGAGGGCGTTGGGGTACCCAGGGGTCGCTGGAGCTCGGCGACATAGAAGTCGATGATCTGGCCGAGGAACCGCTCGATCACGGCGACATCGGCCTCGCTCAGGCCGTCGATGATCGCGTCCAGGCGCTCCAGCACCGGCTCCACCACCTGCCTGACCCGGTCGACGGAGGCCGCCACCGGGACGACGAGCACCTTGCGGCGATCGGTGGCGTCCGGTTCGCGCGAGACGTGCCCGGCCCGCTCCAGTCGATCGACGATGTGCGTGCTGGCGGCGGTCGTCACCTCCAACAACGAGGCCAGGTCGCTCGGAGTCTTCGGCCCCTGGGCGATGAGGTGATCCAAGGCGACGAGATCCGTCAGGTTGATGCCCAGGAGCTCGCCCACCCGCTGCTCGATCCTCCGCGTGAGGAGCGCGATGAGCCGCAAACGACCGCTGATTCCCTCTCCCAGGGACCGCGACCGCGCCTTCTTGGATCCCTCGGGTGGTCCCGAAGGCCGAGCACCTCTCGCCATGGCATCCTCCAAATTCACTAAACAAGTTAGCAATCAACTGAATTGGATACAAGACCATTTAGCGAAGGTACGAGGAGGTAGATACCCGCCAAGGCGGGGAAGCGGCCCCCGGCCTGTTCGGCGAGCAACATGGCGAGAGACGGCACTTCAAGCGGGAGCGAGCCGCGGGTTCAAGATGGCGACCGCGCGCGTGTGCTCAGCGACAACTACACCTCCCCATCAACGACAGTGAGGAAGCTGATGGATTCGAAGCCATGGACACAACGGTTGATTGGATCAAGCGACATCGAACCAATATCCTGGCTGGTACCGTCATCGTCATTGTCGGCGCCGCCTTCATTGCCGTGGTCGGCGCTTCAGGTGGGGCTGCGCTCGTCTTCGTACCGGTCGTGTTGGTGGATTCCTCAGGCAACCCCTCGGGGTTCGAGCTAATGCCGGAGACACAGTGACGATCTCCGAACTGCTCTCCGCATCGGAAGCACTGGTTGCCGACCAGTGGCAGAGGCTCCAGCCACCCGGCGACTCCAAGGCATACCTTCTCCTGAAAGAGGCAGGCTTCTTCATCTGACGAACAGGCCAGCTCTATCGCTTCGAGGACTATCTCGCACGCCCCTCAGCAGACCCTGCTGTCGATGTGAGAGCCTCCTGGCGTGGCGAGAATGGCGAGGAGGCAAGCGGGGCCTGGCGGACTCTCTCTCGAATCGGCGACACCCTGCGATCCGCGGAGAAGAAGAAGCTCATCCTGGTCGCTAGAGCGCAGCTCGAATTCATTGTTTCAACAGGCCAATGCGAGGAATTTCACGAATACTTGAAGACCTTCTACCGCAATCCTCCTCCGGTCATCGTCCGATTCGAGACGCGCGACGAGGCGGAGACTTGGTTGAGGAACCTCTCCGAGCCGCCCAGCAGCGCATATATCCTGGTGGGGAGTGACTATCTGGAGGTCTTCTATTCTCGTGAGAGGGGCGTGCGTGCCCTCCGACGCGATTACGCACTGGAACGATTCATCGAGGCCGTCACGTCACGCGGGTTACCTGCCTCGGCGGCCTCGTTCGACACCCTTGAGGAGGCAGCGGTCTGGTGGAAGGGTCACCCTGTTCCGCCCCTGTCGGTCTTCGTGCAGATCGCGGGCGAGCACCATCTCGCGCTGTATCACAAGAAGATCGACTACCGCTCGCTGCACCCCATTTCCATCTTGGAAGACTGGCGGAGGGAGCAGGAGAGAATTGCAGCACAGGACAAGGCGCGGAGCAGGTGATTGTCCATTCCGGAAGCTGAACCTTTCCGGGAGATATTGAGTGGGAGCGGCGGGAATCGAACCCGCCAGAGGTGGATTCGCTCCGCTCGGGAATGGAGGCACACCCTCGTTTTCCCTCTGAAAATGGGGCGCCCATCCGTCCGGACGAGTCCATGCGCGTCCGTTCGATTTGGTCCTTTTTTGGTCCCCTTGGAACCCCTCGCCGGGCGGCAAATGGCGAGTCCGCCAACCCTCGGGCTGACGCTTGGCGCCGATGCTTTAGCCGTGCTGCTCTATCGGGCCCAAGGTGACTACCGTGCCCGTCCTCTGGCCACCTCTGCCGCCCCGAGCCTCGCCTCCCCTCCTGGGGATCTCACTGTCTATTGCCGCAACAGGTGGCCAACTACCGGGCCAGCGCCCCTTAATCAACCTCCAAGCTCCATGTGCCCTCATCCCAATACTTCAACGCTTGGGACGCCTCAAAAGGAATCAAACCTTCGCTCTTGGCGGCTTCCCTGAGAACAGGCAAGGCTTGTTCTGGCCTATCGCTAAGCAAAAAAGTCGCCGCGTAGACTCGCACATCCATGCGTGAATGCGTCAATAGCCGTGAGAGCGCATCCCGTCCAGCCTCGCCATGGTCGCGCAGTTTCTTGTAGGCGGCTACGTATCGCTTCGCTTCCTTGTTACCTCCCCCGCGGTCGCCACGCATGATTGCGTCTGTTTGTGCAGCCACGTTTCGAGCGAACTCCTCTGTGAGGTTCTCTAAGTTCATCTCCAAATTCCCTTTCTAACGTTCTCCATTGCAAGCAAGCCGAACTCCCTCTGTGCTTCGTAGGACTGAGTGCTCAGCCATTTCCTCACCGTCAGCAGCGTTGATCTGGTGACGCCGGGGCTAATCCGCGAGTAAAAGGCGCTCACCCTGTCGTGTAGCGTCTTGTCCATTGCAACAATGTTTTCAGTGTTATGCAGAGCTTCTCCGCCAAACCGCGTCGCGTTGCCCGGAGTCTGCTCCACAATGTGATGCCATGCCTTTCCCGGGCCCGCTGGCCCCATTGCCGACTTGAAGCCACTAAACGACCCCCACGCTCTGTGTCCGTTGGGAAGGAGCTTTCCCCGACTCGGCGCAGGATTCCCAGCACCAATGCCTCTGGCAACCATGGCCACGACGTGAGGCGCCAGCACCATGCGGATCGTCCCCTCGGGCACAGAGACAATCACGCGCTCGGCTCCAGTCGCCATTTCCAGCAGGCTCAAGCCGGTATTGGCTGCGACCCGCTCCGACACTTGTGCGAATCCGGGGAGCTTTGGGGCCTTGGATGCAAGGGCCACCGTTTCACCGATCGCGGCCGTCCCCACGATGACGAGAATCCGCACACTGTTGGGACCGATGACACGTCCAAAACGCTCGCCAATCTCGCGCAACTCCGCAAAGGTAGAAGCCCGGGGCGCATCCTCGTAAAGCTGCGCATAGGCGCGCAGCAAATCAAAGAATTCGTAACCGAGATAGCCCCACAGGGCGGCACTAAACACCAGGGCCGCGCCTTTTGTTATCGGCTCGGGAACTGGCGCTAACAGCAGCGCCATATAAGCCGTGATGCTAATGCTGAGCATCGCAAGCATTTGTGTGGGATTGAGCATGGCCCGCACCTCCGCGTTTACTCCTTCCAGGGCTGGCCCCACCGCCAATGCGAGCGCGAGGCTTCGCTTGTCTTCATCCTGGAAGCGGGGCCCGTCCTCAAACAGTGCCAAGCAATCCCCAGGAGTGCCGCACTGCTCGCAAAAATGCCCATAGGAGCCCGCCAGATCTGATTGCCACGCTTCGCCACTCAAGGACGCGGAAGCCAACGCCAGCCTACGGCCGACATACAACGGGGAGCGGGACGCGGCCACCCGCAGCGGCATGGCAAGCCAAAGGCTTGCCATGGCTGCCGAAAACTCGGCGTCACTCACATGCACTGGTGCGAAGTCCGTTGGCAGCTTCGTAAAGAAAGCCTCTCCCTGCCCTCCGGACCCAGCTTCCGACCTCGGGGTCCCCGTTTTGGGCGAGTCGTATCCCTGGGACGGATGGTTCCGGTGAGCCGTGCCCATGGGGGTTCTTGTGGCGCACGCCGTCACCAGCATCAACGCAGTCAGCACCAGCGCCCCCACGCGCAACGGCCGCCGTGTGCCCACGGGGCGAGTACCGACAGAGTGCTTAGACATTGCCGCACCTCTCTGGGCGAGCTGCCCGAGTTGGAAGCCAAACCCGCTGATTACAGAAACCGGCTGACCGCCACGTCAAGCCGTCGGGTCTGGTGAGGCGCCGAAGACCCATCGGATAGGTTGTGCTTCCCTCGGGTCACACGACACGACAGCACTCCGCCTCACTCGTGCTCGCCTCCTTGCTCTACAGGCGGGAATGTGACGTTTCCGAGGATGATGGTGCGCGGCCCGGCCGACTCCCAGAGCTTGAGGAAGCAAGGGCAGCCGAGTTGCGCGGCCTTCCCTTCAATGCCCACCACGACGTCACCGGCCCCATTCGCGGGAATGGGCTCCGGTTGCCACCGGGCAAGTTCCACCTCTTCCCCCGTCGAGTCCACCAGCGCCGCCCCCGCCAGCGTCCAGGACTCAGCGCCGGGATTCTTGAGGCGCAGCCTCACAGCCTCGCTCACTGGGCGGGTCTCTCCCGTGAGCGTGAACTGTAGCTCGTGGCTTCACGGAGCCACAGCGCGTTGGCCTGCCGCTCCTTGAGCAACCCTTTAAGCTCCTTCAACGCCACGACCCCGGCCCGCTCCAACCATGCCGATCCCATGAGCCCGCCCGGCGCCTCATGCTCGGCCAGAAGCCGCGCCTTGTCTTCCTGGCATTGCCGCGCCTCGGCCCGTGCTTCGTCCCTCTCTTTCTTAAGCACGTCCGGCGGGCGCGGCTGGCGATACACCTCCACCCGCCGCGTTCCCCTTGCCGCATGGCCCACGAGCCAAAAGCTCGCGCTCGTCGGGAGGGTGCCATCCGCGAAGCGCACCGTTACCCGGACCCGTTCCCCCGGCAGATAGTCCCCCTTGGGAATGACGGTGGTACTCAGGCTCTCCTTGCCCTGCGACCAATCGACAAGGCGACCCTCCGGTTGAAATTCGACTGCTCCCACGGCGACACGCGAATCGAAGAAGAACGTCGTCGGCTCGTCCGCGCTCACGCACACGTCCGACGCTCTCTCGGGAGACTCCACCGACAAGTCAAACCGGGCGGTTGCGGCGCAATGGGAGACGGGGGGCAGCTCTTCGGCTTTCACGACACCAGCGAGGAGGGAAACCACCAGGACGGCACCAGGATACGAATGCAGCACGAAATCTCAACCTCCAAAAGAACGGCGCTACTCAGGGCTGCCCGGCGGGCGGAAAGAGAAGAACGCGCGTGGCTATCTTGGCGTTGCCGGGCTTGCTTCCGGGGGCGAGGCAGGTGCCCAACCCGCGGGGGCAATTATATTCCTTGCCTTGTTCGTCCATGAAGGGCGTAACGGTTTTCAGGTAGGTTACCAGACACACGGGAACGGTTTCCTTGCCTGGAATCTGCGCGCGGTTGAACGTGCCGAAGAGGCGACCTTCTCCAAGCTGCCACGTTCCAAGAAGCAGGGTGCCATCAAGTAAATCCCCCCGCGCCACCGAAGACACCGATCTGGAGGGTCGCGGGACCATCGGTCACCCGGGCCAGTTCTCCGGGTTCTCCCTTGAACCCCACCACCGTGGCCGTGTCTTCTCGAGTATCAAGGTCGAACCTCTTATGTGTCTCCCGCCAACCCTCGGGGCAGGTGATTGCCGGAGGGCCGGGGCGCACCTGGGGAGTGCTACGGGTGCAACCCTCCACCAGGGTACAGCCTGCGATGGCGGCAGCAGCCACGGTCACGGGCTTCACCGGCAGGCGGAGCCCTGTGCGTTGCGTCTGAGTCTCATTCTTCTTCGTCTGAGGCGTGCGAGGCATGGCGTTGGCGTTCAGCGCGGGAGATGGATCCCCCAAGGGCACCGCGCTTTCTCCGAGAGAAGATTCCAGCGGCTTCGAGGCGGGCGCCACTTCATGACCGGTCACGATTCCCCCGGCCAAGCCAGGAGTAGGTGCGAGAGTTGTTGCGGTTGAGGTTCGAGGCAGGGCTGTCGACGCGAGCGATCGCGGCGAGCCTGAATGTCGGCAACGGCACGGTGTGCGACTACCTGGGGCGAGCACGGGTAGCGAAGCTGCAGTGGCCGCTGCCGCTGGAGTTGGATGACGACAGTGCGCTGACGGCGCTACTATTCCCCGGAGACAGCAAGGCCACGGCGGAGCGCCCGGAGCCGGACTGGGCGCGCATCCACGCGGAGTTCAAGAAGAAGGGAGTGACGAAGCAGTTGCTGTGGCAGGAGTACCTGGAGGAGCACCCGGGCGGCTACCAGTACAGCCGCTTCTGCGAGCGCTACGGCCGGTGGCTGCAAAGCGCGAGCGTCACCATGAGGCAGGAGCACCGCGCGGGCGAGAAGCGCTTCGTGGACTTCAGCGGGGATGGGGTGCGGGTGGTGGACGGCGTCACGGGAGAGGAGCGCGTGGCGAAGCTCTTCGTGGCGGTGCTGGGAGCCAGCAACCTCACCTACGTGGAGCCAGTCTTCAGCGAGGACATGGCCACGTGGGTGGGCTGCCATGTGCGTGCCTTCGCGTACTTCGGCGGAGTCACGGAGCTGGTGGTGCCGGACAACCTCAAGGCGGGAGTGACGCGGGCGCACCGGTACGAGCCGGACACCAATCCCACGTACGCGGACCTGGCGCGGCACTACGGCTTCGCGATTCTCCCAGCGCGACCGCGGCGGCCGCGGGACAAGGCCAAGGTGGAAGTGGGCGTGCTGCTGGCCGAGCGGTGGATTCTGGCGGCGCTACGCCACCGTCACGCAGGTGCGGAGGAGGCGAACGAGGCGCCCCAGGCAGCGGCCAGCAAGGAACTGCTGAAGGAGAGGACGCCGCGAGTGAATGGGGCCGAGCTGCTCAGAAGGACGTTCGACTCGGACATGTTCGCCTGCGTGAGAGGTGGAGGCAGGCGATGGGTTTTGGCGGACGTGACTGCAGCCGGTGGGGTACGCGCCATTCTGGAGCACCTGGGGCTGCCGACGTCGAGGGCGAGCCTGGCTCAAGCCCAGGGGCCCGCCCAGCGCGCGGAGTGTTGAGCCCCAAGCCCTCACGCTGCCCCACAAGCCCACGCCCCTTGCCGCCGCCCCCTGCTGGGTGGGCCGCTTGGGCCGACGTGTGCATGAAGAGGGCTGCACCGCCTCTCCACCGGCCCGGCGCACAGCCCTGGCGGCCCCCCCTCCGCGGCCTTCCTCTCCCCCTCCGCTCCCTCCACAGGGCCCTCCTCCCGCCTATACTCTGACGCCCAACGCTCTGGCGACCTGGGCGGCACTCTGTCCCTGGGCCGACAGCAGCAAGTCGGTCGTCCGTAGCGCCACCTCTCGTCGGCCGCCACGGTGCACCAACCCCTCCAGCCAGCGCCGCTCCCCCAGCGGTCAGCTGCACCACTCGCTCGGGCTTTTGGCGGCGTCCACTGCTCACCTCCCCAGCCTACCCCCGAACGGAATTACTTCGTTTGGCTTAGGCCCCACCGCGAATGGCCGCTCTTGATGGGAAGCGGCTATTCGAGCGTGTCGCCAATGCCGTTCCAGAGTAATTCGACGAAGCGCTCGACGTAATGCTGGCTGGCGGCTGCGCTCGTGGAGTGGCCGCACACCCGCGCGGTGAACGCCCAGCCGTGGAGCGCGCCAAGGATCGTCGATGCGAGCGTGTCGATGTCGCACTTCGAGAGGCGGTGCTCGTCCTGCGCTCGCCGCAGCCAGCCGACGAGCGCTCGGTACGCCTGCTCCGGTGCCGACTCGCCCTTGCGCTCGCGGTAGGCCTTCTTGGGATCGATGCCTGCGGCCTGCAGGATGCCGAGCCCTGCCTGCAGGTCCTGGAAATATGCGGACATCACCTTCGCGTGCTCGACGAGCTGCTCGCGGATCGGGCGCGCGTCCGGCCCGGCGTCAAGCGCCGCCACCCAGTCGATCTCCTTGGGAGGACCGAGCGCGGCGAGCATCAGCCCCTCCTTGGAGCCAAAGCGGTTGAAGAGCGTTGTGTGGCTCACGCCCAGCTCGCTCGCGATGTCGGCCGCCGAGACACCCGCACCGCGCTGGAGGAAGCAGCGTCGCGCCGCGACGACGATCTGCTCGTCCGTGACTTCTCTAGGTCTTCCCATGACATCACTCTCGCACTTGACAGCCCACGCGGTTCTATTTATTTCTTTCCAGAAAGAAACCAGCCCATTCGGAAGATGAGCACTATGACGATCTACCGCAACATCGCCAGCATTGGCGGCGCAAGGAAACGTCCGGGCTCGTACGAGTTCAGCGCGGCAAATGTATCGTCGGGCTCGGTCGGACGCGACATCGACCCCGTCATCACCATTGACCACTTCCACATCCGCGCGCCGATGTTCGCGCCGCACCCGCACGCCGGCTTCTCGGCGGTGACCTACCTCTTCGAAGACGGAGAGGGCGAGTTCATCAACCGCGACAGCCTGGGCGACCGGGTCGTGGCCCGCCCGGGTGCCGTCATCTGGACCGTGACCGGCAGCGGGGTGCTGCACGAGGAGTACCCCGCGACACGCGGGAAGCTCTCGCACGGGCTGCAGATCTTCGTGAATCTGCCCGCAGCCGAGAAGCTGCTGCGACCGCGCCTCTTGTTCGTCGACGGGCCCGACGTTCCCGTGCGCGAACTCCCGGGCGCTCGCCTGCGCGTGGCCGCTGGCACCTCCGGCGACGTCCACTCCAAGCTTGAGGCGCCGGGCGACATCACGCTGCTCGACGTGAAGCTCGAGCCTGACGCGGTATTCGAGGAGGCGTTTCCGGCTGACCGTAGCGTGCTCGCATACGTCATCAAGGGAAGCACGCTCGTCGGCAACGAGGGTCGTCAGCTCGGCACGCTCGAAGTGGCCAGCTTTGCTGACGTCGAGGGCGCGGTGCTGCTGCGCGCGACGTCGGAGGGCGCGCAGGTCGTACTGATCGCGGGACGCCCTCTTCGCGAGCCGCTCGTCTCGCACGGCCCGTTCGTCATGAACACCGAGCAGCAGCTCGCCTCCGCGATCGAGCGCTATCGCGCGGGCGGTATGGGCGCGCTTGCGTCCGAAAACGACACCTGACCGAGGACGACAATGACCAAGAGGACCATCGCACTGGTGGGCAGCACCGGCCACCTGGGAACCCTGATCGCCAACGCGCTGCTGGAGAAGCCCGACGTGCAGCTCCGGCTGCTCGTGCGCGCGGCCAGCCGCGCCAAGGTCGCCGAGCTCGAGAGGCGAGGCGCGGAGATCATCGAGGGCGCGCTCGGGCCCGAAGATGGCGCGGCGCTCGCGACGCTCTGCAAGGGCGCGTACGCCGTCGTTTCCGCAGTACAGGGTGGCCCCGACGTCATTATTGAAGGGCAAAGGCGGCTTCTGCACGCGGCGCGACACGCCGGCGTGCGGCGCTTCATTCCCTCGGACTACGCGCTCGACCTGTTCAAGGTGAAGCCCGGCAACATCGTGACCTCCGAGATGCGCCGACAGTTCGCGCTCATCGAAGAGGCCGAGCGCGGCGACGTCGAGGTGGTTCACGTGCTCAACGGCGGCTTCCTCGATCGTGGCGTCCTCTTCGGCTTCATCCGCGTGATCGATGTCGAGAAGCAGACGGCATACGTCTGGGGCGACGGCAAGCAGCCCATGGACTGGACGACCTACGAGGACACCGCCCGGTACACCGCCGAGGTCGCGGTCGACGACCGGCCGGTGCCGCGCAAGTTCGGTGTCGCCGGCAGCGTCGTCGACTTCGAGCAGCTCGTGCAGGAGTACGAGGCCGGCTCGGGCAAGAAGCTCAAGGTCGAGCGGCTCGGCTCCCTCGACGACCTCAGCACGCGCATCGCGGAGCTGCAGAAGCACAACCCACAGAACCTGCTCGCGTACCTGCCGCTCATGTACCTCCGCTCGGTCCTGAGCGGTGAAGGCAAGCTCGACGAGCTGATGAACGACCGCTACCCGTCGATCAAGCCGACCACCGTGCGCGCCTACGTCGCGAAGGAGGGACTCTGACATGAAGCAGGACCCGAACATCACGTGGCGGCGCGTCGACGCCGCGAGCCTTGACTTGAAGGGCTGGAAGATCGCCGTCATCGGCGGCACCGGCGGGCTCGGGCGCGCAATCACGGGCGTGCTCGTGTCTCGCGGTGCGAGCGTCACGGTCGTCGGCCAGACGTTCCGTGACAAGGGCGTGCCGGGCATCGAGTTCGTGAAGGCCGACTTGAGCCTGCTGCGCGAGGCCGAGCGGGTCGCCAAGGCGCTACCTGCCGAACAGCTCGACCTGTTGGTGTTCACCGCGGGCATCTTCGCGGCGCCGAAGCGCCAGGAGACCGCAGAGGGGCTCGAGCGCGATATCGCGGTGAGCTACCTGAATCGCCTCGTGATGCTTCGTGAGCTCGCGCCGCGTCTTGGCAAGGGGCGACCTGCTGAACGCGCGAAGCTGAAGCCGCGGGTGTTCGTGATGGGCTATCCGGGGACGGGCCAGGCCGGCACACTCGGCGATCTCAACGCCGACAGGTCCTACAGCGCGATGACGGTGCACATGAACACCGTTGCAGGCAACGAGATGCTCGTCCTCGACGCGGCGAAGCGATACCCACACGCGACGTTCTTCGGCCTGAACCCCGGTCTCATCAAGACGAACATCCGCGACAACTTCTTCGGCAAGGACTCGTTCAAGTCGCGCTTCATGGAGACGCTGATCGGATTCTTCACGCCGAGCCCGGAGACATACGCGGCGCGCATCACGCCGCTGCTCGTCTCGCCCGACCTTGAAGGCCACAGCGGGGCGCTGTTCAACCAGAAAGGCTTCGCGATCATGCCCTCGCCAACGCTCGCGGACGGCGCGCACGTCGCCAAGTTCCTGGCGGAGTCGGAGGCGCTGGTCGCACGGGCGACGGGATGAACGGCGAACACTACTGCGTTAGTGCCACTGCGTCAGCCTGCACCAGAAGGTGACGCCGCTGGGCCAGGCGCAAGTGGCCGACATCGCGGCCCAGGGCACGCCCGTCTTCTGGGCGAAGACGATGCCCTCAAGGGCCTTGCGGTCATCCACCGGCTTTCTACGTGTGCCTGAAGAGGGCTGCACCGCCTCTCCACCGGCCCGGCGCACAGCCCTGGCGGCCCCCCTCCGCGGCCTTCCCCTCCCCCTCCGCTCCCTCCCTCACCCTCCACAGGGCCCTCCTCCCGCCTATACTCGGGATTTGGTCCAAATTTGGTCCGACAAGAACCGATTTGGTCCCCTGATGCGAGCCGTGCCTCCTTTTTAGGAGTGGGTTCGACTCAAGGCGGCGGGCAACCTCTAGTGGAAGCGGCGGGAATCGAACCCGTGAATCAGGCGATGGAAAACCCTAAGCAGGACGCGCTGTTACCCGCTATCGCCTTGATTCTCCTCGGGTTCGTCATCCCGTCCCGTCCCACGCCGTTCCCCCGTGTTCCGCCTCGAACCACGCTGGAGGGGCACACTGAGGGTACATGCAGCCCAACAGGGTAAAGCCGCTCATGGACGCGAGCGACCAGAGTTCCCCGGTCTACCGGGGCTCACAAGAGGTCCGTGGGAGCATAGCGGTAGCGTGTGCCCTGGCGAGGTATGGCTGGCAACCTGCTCAGCTGACTCCGGAACGAGTGCCCCACAGAGTGCGTGGTGTTGAGCCTCAAGCAGCAGTTGCCCACAACCCCCCGACTCCTGCCGGGCCCTCGTGGGAGGGCGGCCTGAGCCGACGTGCGTCCCAAGGGGCTGCATGGCCTCTACTCCGGGCCCCGCGCACAGCCCGGATGGCACCCGTCAGCGGCCCTCCTCGGCCCCTCTGCATCCTCCCTCCCCCTCAACAGGGAGCCATCCCTATTGAGCGTCACAGTCGCCGGTATTTGCATAGCGGCACGCTTACCCTGCGACTTACAGTGGATGCCCTCTACCATGTTTATTTACCTTCCAGTGGATGTATTCGGTCATCAAACGGGCCTGTGTTTTGCAGACGACCATCCAGAGTGGGAGGGGTTACACCCCTCTTTGTATCAAGGTGAGCATCTATATGTACCGGACGATCAGTTCTGCGACGCGGCCATCGTCCCAGATGTAACCCTCCAGTACGACGGCCGCACATTCGTCTCTACGGAGCATCCCCCTGACCGGCGCGGAATCGTACTGCTACTGGAATCGCCCCATCGAGACGAATATGAGCACCAGACTCGTCGGCAAGGCCGGATTGGGACATTCAGGCCTCGAGAACCGCTGTGGGGCAAGCGCGCCAATCTCTCATTCCTCCCGGACTTGCTAGCGTGCATCCAGAACATGAGACGCGCCGTCGTACCCGCACTCACAGAAGTGCCCCTCACGCTCTGTAACCCGGTGCCGCTCCAAACCTCGCTTCATCGACTTTATGCGAGTCGCCGTGACGGGCTAAAGGCACACATCAGAACAGTCGTGTGGAAACAATTGTTCGGTCTGCGAGTGATCGAGCAAAACTTTGGTATTCGACTCCGCCGCTATCGTCCACTCCTCATTCTTGATGGATGCACCAAGCCGCTCAGTGACCAGCTAATGCAGACGTTTACGAATTTGGGCCTTACGCGGCACAAGATCGTAAAAGTGCGCCATCCCTCATATTGGGACGCCATCGATGACCTCATCGACGAGCAACGGCGAATGATGGCGAGGGGGGAGCGTTGACGGCAGGTTACTTCTAGCAGGGCCCCGGACGGCGTCTTCGCGCCGCAGGAGAGGATCGTGCGCTTCGAGGCTTTGCCTCCACCCACGCAAGGTGAGGCGGAGAATTTAGAATTTGCTGCGGGTGGGATAATGCTTCGGGTCACTCGAAAGTCGCTGCGACGAAGGCAAACGGACGGAACTCATCTCGGATGTGACTTGACTTCGCCTATGTACAGGCATCTCAGGCCTTGCCCTTTTTTTTCGATACACTCTTGTATACATCCAAGACTCGGCGGGCGATATCGGGGCGGTCCTCCGATTCTTCAATATTCTCTAGGTTGAGGAACATCTCCACCCTGCTCGTCTCTCCCGTCTGGGCAGTGAGCACATACAAGAGATAGAACACGGAGATCCCCGCCACTAGGCGATCGTGTTTATCATTCTCCATCCAGTGCTCAGCAAAACTAACTACCACATCGCTATTGGTTGTGAGCGCCGACTCCAACTGTTGAATCGTCCGAGCACCAAATGCACTAAGAACATCCACCTCCCGTCCCAAGCTTACGTCAGAATGTTCATATCGAACCTTGGCACCGACACAGGCCATGATCTGCTCGTCAATCGCCTTGACATGCTCATTGCCATTAAAGAATATGCCCAGCGAAACTTTATTAATTTCGATCTCGGCCGGTTCTTGCTTGATCCTCGCAAGAACGTCCTCCTCATAACGCGCAAGCTCTTGCCGTATCGTCTTGAACTCCTCATCCGCTAATTCTAGAAGCCCGGCCAACCGAGAGAATCTCCTTCTAATTTTGGCGGGTACCTCAAGGCTTGTCTTGTATCCGAGGTCGTGCTCGATTTCAGCCCAGGCGTGCTGCAAGATCGAGCGTACTTGCACTTCAGCTTTTATGTTGGGAAGACGCTTGTATTCTGCCATATTACGTCGGTTGGCAGACAACCCCAACACGTAGTGTAATGACAAATAACCGAACCGAGCAGGATCGATCAAGGAGCGCTTGTCGACTGAGTTCGTGCGATCAATTTCGAATTCCTGCTCGATCAATTTTGCAACAATATCCACGTCATCTGCGAAATAGGTGATAACTCTAATTCCTACAATATCCGTTATGTCGTCCAGGCTTCCGTATGATTTGCCTGGGCGGGCGAACTTCTTCGCTAGACTGTCTCGCTCCTTGACACGACAGTTGATGGAGTGAGCGACTAGCTTGTTCGCGAGGAGAATCTCTTCGATGAGCAGGCGAGTCCGATCAGCAAAAAGCCGGAGAGATCCAGTCTTCTCGTCGTATTGTCTAAGTATCTCGTCAATTTTGCTTTGTTCCATTAGAGATCTAGATTATAGGAAGCATTGGAGTCGTCCAGAAAAGGTGCAGCAATCCGCCCGTGCCCCGAGAGGGTGTCAAAGAACTTGAGCGACGAGACCCGGCACGACACGCGGTGGGAATGAGAAGAGCGGAAAGGTGGCGATGGCTTCGCGCTGAAGGCGGGTAGGTAGCACTTGCCTTGGTGGTCGTGGAGAGAATCCGGGCAGAGAGCCCGAGCCGAGCGCCCGCCGATCTCCGGGAAGCGCTCGTAGGCCCGTTTAAGCGCGTCTAGGTGCGCAGGGTTGTCCAGGTCGAGCGGCGCATCGGGTTGCACGCACCCGCCTTCCCGGGCCGCTGGGAACAGTGAGGCGCGCACCTGGAGCGCGCCGGGGGGGGCCCAGTGGCGCGGCGGCTCGCGATGGGGACGGGAGCGGCACACGGCAGCCTCGGCCCCTTGAGTTGAGGTTGGCACGGCTCGCGCTGGCCGCACTCAGGGCCCCTTCGCTTTCCCCTCGGGGAAGGTGACGTTCTCAAGGGTGACGGTGCGCGGCCCGCCTGCCTCCCAGAGCTTGAGCTTACAGGGGCAGCCGAGCTGCACGGGCTTCCCCTCGATGCCCACCACGACGGCACCGGCCCCATTCGCGGGAATGGGCGCCTCTTGCCACTGGGCAAGCTCCACCTGCTCACCCGTCGAGTCCACCAGTGCCGCCCCCACCAGCGTCCAGGGCTCAGCGCCGGGGTTAAGTAGGCCCAACCGTACAGCTACGCTTGCCGGGCGGCTCTCGCCCGTGGGCGTGTAGCTGTAGCTCCAGGCCCCCTTCAGTATGAGCGCGTTGGCTGGCGGCACCGTCAGTAAGCCAAGCTTGTCGGACCCCACGACCCCGGCCCCCTCCAGCCATGCCACCCCCATGAGCCCGCCCGGCTCCTGACGCTCGGCCAGAAGCCGCGCCTTGTCCTCCTGGCACTGGCGCGCTTCGGCCTGTGCTTCGTCACGCTCTTTCCCGCACACGTCGGGCGGGCGCGGCTGCCGGAACACGTACACCCGGCGCGTCCCCTTTGCCGCATGGCCCACGAGCCAAAAGCTCGCGCTCGCCGGTGCCGCGCCATCCGCGAAGCGCACCGTCACCTTGACGCGCTCCCCTGGCAGATAATCCCCCTTGGGAGTGGCGTAGAGACTCAGCCCGTCTTGCCCGAGTGCCCAATCCGCGAGGCGGCCCCCTGGCTGAAACTCCACTGTCCCCACAGCGACGCGGGAGTCAAAGACGAAGGTCGTCGTCTCGTCTGCGCTCGCGCACACTTCCGGCGCTCCCTCCGGGGAGCCTGCGGCCAAGTCAAAACGCGCCGTCGCTGCGCAGCGGGGGACGGGGTGCGGTTCTGCGGCTTGCGCAGCGCCAGCGAGCAGAGCGGCCAGCAGGACGGCACCGGGAGAGGGGGGCAGCACGGAAACTCAACCTCCAAAGGGCACGGCAAGGATTAGGGCTGCCCGACAGGCTCAATGAGGAAAACGCGCGTAGGTGTCTTGGCGTTGCCGGGCGTGCTTCCGGGAGTGAGGCACACGCCGAAGCCGGGGGGGCATTCAAAACGCTTGCCGTGCTCGTCCATGTAGAGCGTGTTGCCATCCAGGCCAGCAACCAAACACACAGGAAGAGTCCCAACGCCTGGAATCTTCGCCTCGGTGAAGGTGCCGAAAAGGCGGTTGTCTCCGAGCTTCCACTGTCCAAGTAGCAGGCTCCCGGCAGGTAGATTGCCCACGAAACCGTAGATGCCGGTTTGGAGGGTAGCGGGGCCATCCTTCACCCTGGCCGCCTCTCCGGCCTCTCCCTTGTACCCTTTGACCGTGGCGGTCTCGTCGCGGCCAGTGACGTTGAACCGCTCGTGGGTTTTCCGCCAATCCTGGGGGCAGGTAATCGCGGGGGGCTCGTTGCGCACCTGGGAAGCGGGCGCGGTGCATCCCCCGTCGAGCAGCGCACAGACCGCCACGGCTGCGGGTTTCACCGGCAAGCGGAACCCTGCGCCTTGCGTCTGCGTTTTCGGCGTTTCGTTCTTGGGCGTGTGAGCGGACGTGCGAAGCATGGCGTTAGCGGTAGACGCGGGAAGTTGAGCCCCAACGGGTGCCGCGTCTCCTCCGGGGAGAGATTCCAGCGCCTTTGCATCGGACGCCACTTCACGACCGCGCACGCCTGCATCGGTTGCGCTGGTGGCGGGGGACGTGGACGGTAGCGGCAGCTCGGGCCGGGCCTCGCTGGTGCGGTTTGAAGAGCCAGGTCCCCCCAGGTTCGCGCCCACGGACAGGACAACGACGGACACCAGCAGCACGGCCCCAGCGAGCCCCAGGCGCCACGCGGCGCGGCGGGGCTGGGGAGCGGCGGCGGCGGGCTCGAGTTCGCGAGCTGGCGGCACCGGGGCGCTCGGAACGGGCACCTCGCGCTCTGCCGGGGGCGGAGCTGCGCCCGGTGCGTCAACCCTGGGGATCTCGTCCGGGTGTGCGGCTGCGGCTGCGGCCGGGGGCGGGGGGCCTGCCATCTGCTCGGGCAGCAAGAACACCCGGTCCCTTTTCGGCAGGGGCCGCCCGCGCCGGGGGCGTTGCTTCCTCAGCCTTAGAAACGCGCGCCGCTGCTCGCTCGCCTCCTGCCGTTCCGGATCGCCGACCGTGGTTGTGAGCTGCGGATCGTCCGGGTCCCCGAGCGGCGGATCCCAGGTGGCGTCGTTCTCAGCGTTGGACAGGGACTCATTCAAAGCCGAGCACAACGTCGCAACCAGCGGGAAACGATCCTCCGGTCGCTCAGCAAGCATCCTCATGCACAGCAGCGAGGCTGCCAGCGGCACGCGCGGATTGACGACGTGGGGTGCATACGGCCTATGCGTCAAAATGCGCTCGCGCAGTCCATCCAGCCCACCCGGATCCGTGGCCTCGCCAAAGGGCAGCTCATCCGTCAGCAGCCAGTAATAGGCGACGCCCAACGCCCACATCTCGTCGGCCGTGCTGTACTCGTATTGACCCGCGCCGTCAGGGTTGGCTCGTTTGAAGCGGATCTGCTCGGGGGATCGGAATTCCTCTGTCCCCGGTGGGAGCTGCGAGCCGGTGACAGTCGGGGCGCTGACAAGCGAACCAATCCCGAAATCAATCAGGATGGGGCGCTCGCTTCCTTCCCGAATGAGAATGTTCTCAGGCTTCACGTCACGGTGAAACACGCCCGCCGCGTGTACCTCCCCGAGCGTTACCGCCACTTCCAAAACGATGCGCGTCGCCTTCCGCGCCGATGGGTTTTGGCTGTAGGCAAACGCAAAGAGCGTGTCGCCCGGCACGAATTCCATCACGATATAGGGATGGCCGATAACCGGGTCGGGCCAGAAGTCCGAGCCCACGTAGCGGACGACGCCGGGGTTCTCCAGGTGAATGAGAATGCCGATCTCACGCTTGCCCCTGCCGTCCAGCGTGGAAACCAAGAGAAGCTTCAACGCAAAGAAGCTACCCCCGCGCTCGACCTTGTAGACGATCCCGAGGCCCCCCGCGCCCAAGAACCCCACGATCTTGTAGTCCCCGATCATGTCGCCGATGTTCGGGTGCCTGAGTGTCAGTCCCACGCTCTACCTCACCTCCTAGATGGGGGAGCGTAGCATAACCGCAGGGATGCGGCTCAGACAGCGGGACCGGGGCGGCAGGTGGGCCCCTCCAAGGTCGACGCCGCTCCATACCCGCCGCCCACCCACCGCCCCAGTCCCTAATCCGAGACGGGCCTATTTCTCGCGCATCGGGGCAGCGTCCAGCACGCGCAGCAGACCGACCCCAACCGCGACCTTGGACTCCGGCCACGTCCGCATGAGCCCGACAGCCTTCCGAGTCTCCGGTGACAGATCCTTGTCAGTGGTAGGCACCTCTCGCGCGCTCATATCCAGGAGCACAGCCGGGGAAACACCCAACGCGACCGCGAGCCTTCGCAGCGCCGGAACGCTAGGCATCATCCCGCCGCGCTCAATGCGCCCATACACGGCCGGGCTCATCTTTGCCGCATCAGCCACTTGGGCCTGAGTGAGCCCGAGCCCCTCGCGTGCCGTTCGGGCTGCCTCGCCGAGTCTCTTTTGTAGAAGGTCATCTTCCATGCGGTGTCCCTCTCAGGTGGCGACGTCCTGTGCCTTATCACGCTGTAGGAGGCTGCTCCCGTCTTTTCTTGAGCCTGACAAACCCTGCCGCCGTCCCTTTGAGGATGTCGAGCTGCTCGTCATCCATCGTTCGCATCAACCGCAGCAACCGCCTAACCTCTGGGCTCATTTCTTCATCGGTTGCCGGGGCAACCCGTAAGCCTTCCGGATGCGCGTCAGCGGCAAGCCCCATCAAATAGTCAGCGGAAACCCCCAGAGCGGTACGGAGCTTGATGAGCGTTGGAGCGCTCGGAAGCATGGCACCACGTTCCAGCTTTCCATACACCTCCCCGCTAAGATTGACACGCTCAGCCACATCCGCCTGTGTCAGTTTCAACTTTAGACGAGCTTCCCGCGCCGCCTTCCCGATCTGAATGCTTAACTCAGTCCTCGCCCGCTCCCTCTCGGCCTCGGTGGTTTTACCTGGCTTCCGCTTCATTGGCGCTAGTCTCCCTGCTCGTCCGGCGACAGCGCCGTTCGCTCGATGGGGTTTGCCGTCAGCCGCTTGACCCTCGCGGCAGCCTCGAAAATCGCCTTCAGCTCTGCCGCGATCTCTTCGGCGAGAACCGGCGGCTCTACGGTCCCCAGGTAGACGAGCAGCTCTTCGCGCATCTCGGCGGCAGTACAACGCTCGCGGGGATCCGGCTGAAGCGCACGCCGGACAATGGACCGCAAAGGACCGGGCGCGAACGCAAGCCGACGTTCCGCTTCGGAAGGGGCAAAGCGCAGCAGCCGGTAAGCCAACACGTCCAGGCTTAGCTGTGCGGTCCGCTCGGCACGCACAGGGAATGAGAACCCGACCGGGGCACCCTCCACAGGGGCATCAGTCGGGTCGAGCGGGTATTCGGCCAGCAGCATTTCCAGCAGCACGAGCCCGAGCGAGAACACGTCCGCTCTGCCGTCAATCGCTCCCCCGATAAGCGGGTCGGGTCGGCCCCCGGTGGACTCCATCGCAGCTCGCAGAACCTCGGGCGCACAGTAGGCCGGGTCGCCACGCAGCAGGCCGGGCGGGGTCTTCAAACGGTCGCGCAGCTCCGAGTACGCAGCACCGAAATTCACGAGCTTGACGCGCCCATCAAACCCGAGACGGATTCGCATGGGACCCACTGCGCGATGGACGATGTGCATCGGCTGGCCTTCGCTGCTAATGCGCCCGTGAGCGTAAGCAAGCGCACCCGCTACTTCCGCCGCGACGTATGCCGCAAATGCGGACGACAAACGGCGCTCCACCAGCAACGCGAAATCCATCGCGGTGAGGAGATAGCAACCGCGCAAATGCTCCATGACCACATAGGAGGTGTCGCCATGGAAAGCGAAGCCGTAAACCTTGGCGATGCCCGGGTGCTCCAGGTGCGACGCGATCTGCACCTCTTCCCAAACCCGCTCGCTCCTCTCACGGTCTGAGGGCACCTGCACAGGCTTGAGAATGACCCTTGAGCGACGGCCCCCGCTTTCGCTGATGGGTTTCCTCCAAGCAAGAAGAAGCGTGTCGTAGTCCCGGTTTTGAACCTGGGTGTCGTAAACCTCGTATTTGAAGCCCTCGAATTCGAAGATAAGACGCGGGCCGGAGCTGTCCGCCATGTTGTGATCTCCTTACGAAGCCCTACAGCCTGTCGAGGTTGGGGCTGTCCGCACGTCGCCAGCTCTCGCCGTCTGCGCTCGTGTAGAACACGCCCATTTCAAACTCAGCCGCGCCTGCCCCGTGGTCGCGAACCTCTACCCGGCCAACCCATCGCGCGGGCTCGCCGGTGAGTGCTGCCGCGAGGAAGCCATCCTGCCGGAGAAGGAAAAGGCTTCGGTACTCCTGCACCATCCGGCTCAGGTCCCAGCGGGACAGCCCTTGTCCGTGCTGCTCGACGTAGCGCAGCAGCTCGTCGGCAACGAAACGGGGCGTGTAGTGCTGCGGCAGGTAAGGCAGGATCGCGAGGTGCCGACGCAGCCGCTCGGCCTGCACAGGCGACACGCTGCGCCCCTGGGGGATGGCTTCAACAGGCAGCCCGGCCCCCAGCAGCAGCGCGCCGAACTCGTCCAGGCCCGCCAGCGTGTCACGGGTAGCGGCAAGGGCCTCCGGGGGCGGGCGGCTCGCGCACGCGACCGGGCCGGACGCGAGCACCGCCAGCAATGCAAGCAAGCTCAGCGGGGGACGAACCGAAAGACAGGCAACACGAATCCACCTCCGAGGCGAACGCGGTTCGCTCAGCATGGGGGCACCTCCAGCGCGGTAGTTAGTGAGACGGCGAAACGCCCGGATAGGTAACACAGCCATGTGATCAGGGGAAGCCCAGGACTTCCGAACATATACGAAACATATAATGCACGGATTGCACGATTAGGCCCGAGTCGTGGAAATCAGTACAAAAAGGTTCCCTACATGTATGCAATTGTCAAAGAGCGTGGCCGCCTCGGAATGGGTCAGCGGTACACCTTGCCGGCCCACACGAACGCGCCGTCGATAAGCGGCACGCTGTAGGCGGCCACATGCCCCGAGGGCAGCAGGTAGGCGACGAGCAGCTCGTTTTCCCAGGCAGCCGGGTGCCCCCTGCATCCAGTCGGGATCCAGCGTGCGGCCTGCCCCGACCGCGACGGCTCGGCAGTTCCCCTCAACGCTCCCCCTGACGTGCATCCTGGGCCGATGCGAGTGCCCAAACGCCACGGTGAGACCGGGGGCACCCCACTTGTCAGCCACCTTTGCGGCGTGGTGCTTCGGCAGGTGGCGCCCGATCTGGTGGCCGTGCAGCAGCCGCAGACGACCGCGCTTGAGCGGCTGTGCTTTCTCGGGCACCCCACTCGATCCCGAGCTGCTGTCGCGGGCGAAACTCTCCCAGAAACCCGCGACGGCTGCCCCGGTGTCACCCCTCGGGTGAGTAGGTGATCGAGCTGAACGCCTTCGGCTGGCGCAGCTTGAAGTCGCCCTTCACGATTGCGCGGATGGTCGTCTCGTCGTGCTCGGCGCGGGTGTCGTGCTCGGAGAGGATCAGATCCTCATCGATGCCGTAGATGAATTGCCGCCAGTCGGACGAGTAGACGATCCGGTTCACGGGCACCCGCGTCGTCATCACGAAGGGGAAGCCCCGGATCGTGCCCTTGTCGAGCATCTCCTGACGGAAGATGAAGATGCCCGTGTCCTTGAGCTGCATCAGCGCGGTCGCCCGGGTCGGGTGAATGACCCACGCCGCAGTGCCCATGCGAACATGCGCGGTCAGCGGCAGCTCTACCGCCTTGTCGATGTCGGCGAGGTAGGCCGCGGCGGTCGTGCCCGTGCTCGCGAAGACCTGCGTGGGGTCGAGCTGAGCGAAGAGCCCCTTCGGAGCCGCGCCGGTCCCGTCGCCGTTGAACCCGGCTTCGTCCAGACCATCCGCGACCGTCGCGCGGATGTCTTCGCCGACACCAGCGTCGCCCACCCCGGGAGTGCGCAGGAGATCGTTGCTGATGTCGGTGAGAACCATCCCCTTGTGCGCCTTGAGCACGAGCTTCCCGTACTTCGGCGCGCTCCTCGGGACAGTCTCCCCCTCGCCAACCCACTTGAAGACAGAAGTCCCGGTCTGCCTGCCCATGTGCAACTCGCCCTTGAACGGCTGGGTTCGCACGCCGAGCTTGAGCAGGGCCGCCTCGGGCCGCAGGAACTCGATCAATTCGCCGCTCTGCTGGATGGGCACGAGCACGCCAGCCGAATCGAACTTGCTGAGCTGCACAGCCTTCTGCGTGTCGGCATTGCCGAAGTGCTTCGCGGCTTCGAGCAGCTCGCCCGTGCCCGTGCGGCGACCCACGGCGATGACGCTCTTCGTGAACGCGCCAAAGTTCGCGACGCTCGCGTAGACGCTGCCTTCGTGCGTCGCCCTGCCTCTACCCATGCGTCCGGGCGCGCTTCGGGATGCGGCATCGACCAGCTCCCGCGCGACCTCCGGACCAAGTGCCTTGACCATCTCTGTGATCTGCTGGCGATTCATCTATTTACACTCCTCGGATGTGTTGCTTGAACGCCTCGACGAATTGCTTCGCGGCCTCGTCGGCATCGAAGTTCTTCGGCTTGTCTGTGTCCTCGTCGTCTTCCGTTGGCGTATCGTCAGACGACGGCTCGCCCGGCTCGGGCTTGCTCTCGTTGGCGGGGGGTCGTTCCCCCGCGTCATGCTTGTGTCTTCTAAATGGGTGCGATTTTTGTCTGTGGCTCATTTGCTGCTGGCGGCGTCGGCGCTCACGTCTGCCGAGCTGCCAGCGGAAGGCGTCGCAGTCTGTTGGGGCGCGCTTGGTTGCTGGCCGGGCATAAGCCGGGCATTGGAGCCACCAGACGCGAGAGACAGCACGGCGGGCCTCTGGCGGGCTCCAGGAGCGCCGCAGCCGATGCCTCGGGACTCCTGGGGGGTGGGGAGCACGAGAAACGGCGGGGCGAGCCTGTGACGGGCTCCAGGAGGGAACAGCAATCGACGCGGGGAGCTGTGGGAAGCAACCCGGACGCGGGCAGCGGCACCTCGGGACCGTGGAGCGTGCTGGGGTGTGCCTGCTCTGCCGGTAGCCGACGCAGCAGGAGCCAGCCGATTATGGGGGCCGTTTCGGCAAGATTTCAGGGGGTACGGACGGCAAAACCCAACCGAGCCCGCGAGATTTTTTGGAAATTTTCTGAGCGTGTTGGACCGCCGAGCAAGGTTCCAAGTGACGGCGCTCCGGAAATCCGAACCGGGGGGGAGTGTCTCCAGGCAGCCCCCCGCTAGAGCGAGCGATTAAACGCCGGGCTCCGCTTGCCGGGGGGCGTCCTTCCAGGCGCGGCACGCTCAGGGCAACCCTAGCACTGGCACGCGATCAAGTCGTCACGCCTTGAATCTATAAACCCCATACGAAGAAGGTCGTGTAGCATAGGAGAACATATAAACATATATGAGGTAGAAGGCTCTAGAGGTTTAGGAAACCAGCTCAAAGCCGCGTGACGTTTGCCACTTCTCCCCCGGCGAGGCTGCCTGCCGTTCAAGGCGCCAAGCCCCCAGACCCGGCAAGGTGTCACGCTGTCAAGCCGTCAAGCCTTGAATCTATAAACTCCTATAGAAAAAGCTGATGTAGGAGTAGGAGATGAGGGTATATGAACACACGCGAGGTATACGGCTATAGGATTGTTGGGAACTCTCGCTTGACGCTTGACGGTTGACACCCGCCGCTCCGCTGCCGCTGCTGGCCTGGGCCACGTCAAGAATCCGCACCCATTTAGGCGTTGTGGAAACGCCCATCATTTCGCCAGCTCCAAGCCTGCCCACGCCCCCAGGGTCTGATTCCAGTGCGCCTGAATTCCTGACCGTGGACGAAGCCGCCATTCTCCTGCGCGTGAACCGGAAAACGCTCTACGAGTCGATCCGGCGCGGCGAGGTGCCGGGGGCGGTCCACCTTGGTCGATCTGTCCGACTTCGCCGTAGCGTTCTGCTATCCTGGACGCCGGGTAACAGCAGTCCCGCGCTTGGAAAGAAGCCATGAGCGTCAGACTGCGGAAGTGGAAGACGAAGGAGGGCAAGGTGCAAGAGGCGTGGTGGGTTGACGTGAAGTACCAGCACCCAAGCGGGAGGGTGGAGCGCGTGCGCAAGGCATCGCCCATCAACACCCGTCGCGGCGCTGAAGAGTACGAGCGTCAGATCCGGCACGCACTCCTCACGGGTTCCTTCGGAAAGGAAAAGCAGAGCGAGGCGGGCCGGATTCCCACGGTTGAAGAGTTTGTCCCGCGCTTCCTCACGTACAGCGAGAACAACAACAAATATTCAAGCGTTGTCTCGAAAAAGCAGATCCTCGATCAGCACGTCATTCCGGCTCTTGGTCGTATGCCGTTGGACTCCATCGGTCTGGCTGAGATCGAGGATTTCAAAGCGGCTATGCGCAAGAAGACGTCGGGAGCCCGCGCCCGGAAGGATGCCCCCACGAAGGCAGCCATTCGCAAGCGTAAGGACATCCAGCCCGCGCTTCTGAGCCTCAAGACCATCAACAACGCGCTAACGGTGGTTCGCAAGATGCTGTCGCTCGCACAGGAGCACGGCATCATCACGCACGTTCCGCGCGTTAAGCTCTTCAAGACTGCGAAGGCGGCGTTTGACTTTCTCAGCTTTGATGAAGCCGAGCGGGTTGTCGCCGCTGCGGCCCCTGAATGGCGCCCGGTTGTGCTCGTGGCGCTCAAGACGGGACTGCGGCAAGGCGAGCTGATCGGGCTCCAGTGGGGCGACGTGGACTTGCAGCGCGGCAAGCTACACGTCCGGCGTACCATCTGGCGCGGTGTGACGGGGCTTCCCAAGGGCGGGCGCGAGCGGACGGTCGATCTGCCGGGCTCGGCCCTGGAAGCGCTCAAGGCTCACCGGCACCTGCGCGGTCCCTACGTGTTCTGTCAGGCGGACGGGCAGCCGCACACGAACGGGACCATGAAGGGCCCTCTGGAGCGTGCGCTTCGCGAGGCGGACATCTGCCGCGAGCAGGGGCGCATCGGCTGGCACGACCTGCGGCACACCTACGGGAGTCACCTCGCGATGCGCGGCGTGCCGCTCAAGGCGATCCAGGAGCTGATGGGACACGCGACCATCGAGATGACAGAGCGCTACGCGCACCTGTCACCCGAGGTACGGGCGAGCGCCGTGCAGCAGCTCGATCTCCCTGTGTCCCAGCTCCAAGCCGCTCCGGCCAGAAGCGCCGAAGGGGCACACTGAGGGCACATGAGGAAACGAGGGCAAAGAAAAAGCCCAGCAACCCCTCGGGATTGCTGAGCTTCTGAGTGTGGAGGCGGCGGGAATCGAACCCGCCGCCAGCGGCTTTAGGCGAGCGCGCTCGCCGTCAGGTCCCTTCAATCTGGCCTCGGCCCTCTCCCTCGCCTTCCCCGGCACCGCTCCGCCGCGGCTTCTGGGACGCGCCAGCGTTAGCCGGTTGCCCCTGGGCGCCCCTGTTGTCAGGAGCCGTCGCCTGCGGCTTCCTTCCCCGCCGTCGCCGCCGCTTTTTCGTCGCAGCGCCCCCGGATGGTCCTCCGAGCTCTCGCAAAACCCGCGTGCGAGCACCGCTCTCCAGACGCAACTCCTGCATGAGCGTGTGCACCTGCCGCGCACCGTGCGGCTGGCGCAGCGCCTCGCCGAGCCGCTCGACGACGTCGATCCGCAACGCCACGGGACCGATCACCTCATATCCAAATGCTCGCGCATTCCGGCCGTCCAACTCCGCGACATCGAGCACCGGTTCTCGCGGAACGCCCTTGGGTGACGGACTCTGATGCAACAGCGCCGTCAGCATGCACCGCCGTTCAAGCGCATGGGGTGCGAGCGCCTCGGCGACATAGAGGAAGCGCTGTCCCTCGCGGACGCCCAGCGTCCTCAGGTGCGCCCGTGCCTCATCGTCCAGGAGTCGCCACTGCTCGCGCGCCTCTCCTTGGGAAATCACGCCCAGACCCTCGGCCAGGCGGTAGGCGAGGCCCCGCGTCGCCGGGGAACGGCCCGCTCCGGTAAGAGCCTCGGCTGGAAAGCCTCCCATGGCCTCGGTGACGAGGTCCCGCGCCAGCGCCACCAGGCGGCGCTCGAGCCGCCGCCGCGCGCCCCCGGTCCAGACCTCCGGCTCCGCGAGCGCCATCTGCGGTGAGCGCCGGTCCGTCCCACGAACCAGACGCGCCAATGGCTGCCCTTCGAACGAGATGTTTCCCAACGCATCCACCTCGAAGGCGTCATGCGTCGCATCCACCACCCGCTGAACGAACTGTTCCTCCGTCATCGCGGAGCCGTCAGCGCCCGACACCTCCCCCAGCAGAAGCCCCAACCTGGCGAAGGGGCTGTCCGACCCGGACGAAGCAGGAGTCGCGGCTCTCACGAAGCGGCGTGCGCTCCTGCGTGCGGCCCGTTGCACGAAGCGCTCCACGAGCCGCTCATGGAGGGCGTCGCCCAGTGCGTCCTCGATGCGGCGGGTGCGCTCCTGCCACTGCTCGGCGTCGTGCAGCCAGATTGAACGATGACTGATGTATGTCCAGATGCGGATGGCCGCCAGCCGGTCCATCAGGGTGTGGATGTCTCCGGAGACATCATCGAGCGGCGACACTTGTCTGGCCAACCAAGTGGGTTCCAGCATCCCATCACCCTCGGAAAGCTGAAGGAAGGTCTCCCGCAACAGCGCGAGGTGCTGGCCGAACAAACCCTTGCGAAAATCCGGAATCTGGCAGACCTGCCACAGCAACTCGACCGTGGCCCGGTCGGTGGCGACCTCTCGAATGGCGGGAACGTGCGAGAGCTCCCTGAGCGCATCGAAGTCATCCGCGCGTTGCACCCGGACAAAGGCATTGTGGTTCGGCGCTCGCGACAACGAATCCAGCAGGGACTCCGGGCTCGAGAAATCGAGCGTCGCGTTGCGCCAGATGAGACTGCGCACCGCCGGGAACCGGTGTGACTCGATGGCCGAGACCAACCGTGGAGGCAACTCGGGCAGCGTGTTCAGGGTTCCAAAACTCCCGTCATTCAAGTGGCGCCCCGCACGGCCCGCGATCTGGGCCAGTTCGTCGGGGAAGAGGTCCCGCTGCTCGGCTCCGTCGTACTTGGAGAGCGCCGCGAAGGCGACGTGGTTGAGGTCGAGGTTCAGCCCCATCCCGATGGCATCCGTGGCCACGAGGTATTGAACCTCCCCCGCCTGGTACATCGCCACCTGGGCATTGCGCGTCCTCGGGGAGAGCGCGCCCAGCACCACGGCGACCCCGCCACGAAGGCGGCGCAAGGACTCGGCGAGCTCGTACACCCGGTCCGCGGAGAACGCGACCACGGCCGAGCGTGGAGGAAGGCTCTTCAGGGAGCGAGGCCCGGAGTAACGAAGCTGGGACAGGCGGGTGGCCCGCTTCAACGACGCATGGGGAATGAGGGCCTGGACCATCGGCCGCATCGTGTCCGCACCGAGGAACCAGGTTTCCCGGCGCCCCCGCGCATGGAGCAATCGATCGGTGAAGACATGCCCACGTTCACGGTGGGCGGCGAGCTGGATCTCATCCACGGCCAGGAAGTCGACCGGTCGATCGGTCGGCATCGCCTCGACGGTACAAATCCAGTAATCGGGACGGGGCGGCAGGCGCTTCTCCTCCCCCGTCATCAGCGCGACCCGCCCCTCGCCCACTCGGGCGGTCACCCGGTCGTAGACCTCGCGAGCGAGCAGGCGGAGCGGCAGGCCGATCATGCCCGTGTCGTGCTCGAGCATGCGGTCGATGGCGCGGTGGGTCTTCCCCGTATTCGTAGGCCCCAGCTCCGCCACGACGACGGACGACCGGCTGGATGGGCTGGAATTCATTGGCGAAGTCTAACCACAAGCCCCGCGCTCCGCCCCCGGGGATGACCCACCGGAACGGCCGCTGGCCACGCACCGGAGGCGGGCGGCGGGCCTACTCCCGGAACGTCGCGTCAGCGCGGTCCAGCGCCGTGGAGAGCGGCTCGCTGTAGAGCAGGCCGCCTCGGTGCCGGATGTAGTTGCCCGGGAAGTTGTAGGACTCGAGCGACGTCAGGCTCGATCTCGCCTGTCCCGGCCGCCACCACCAGGTGGCGTCCGCTTGGAACAGGGCGGAGCCATCGTTGGGATCCAGCCACAGCTGCCCGTTGCGGTGGCGCAGGAAGGTGCCCGGGAAGGCGACGGACTCCAGCGAGATGGCCGACGCGTTGGCCAGACCCGGGACGATCCGCCACTCGGCGTCCTCGGCGGGAGACAAGAAGTTGTCGATCTGACCCCGGCCCTCCCGGTGCCGGAGGAAGTAGCCCTGGTAGGACGACTCGAAACGGGTGAAGGCGCGCACCGTCACGTTGTCGAACCGGGCATCGGCCAGGTAGGTCCTCACGCCCACCGTCCCCGCCGTGTACGAGACATCCGTCGTGTTGATCTTCGGCGTGACCATGTCATCCAGGTAGACCTTGAGGTTGGAGCCCACGGCCACCACGCGCAGGTGGTGAGGCACGTTGGCGGCGATGCCCATCGCGACCGTGGCCACCATGGTCCAGTTGTTGTCCGCCTTGCCCAGGAACACCTGGCCCTGATCGATGCCGGCGAAGTAGCCCTGGTAGGCATCCGGCCCGCTCTCCAGCCGGCTGGCCCGAAACAGCAGCCCCGCGTTGCCCGTGGTGCCCACCGTGACGTCGGCATCGAGCGTGCCGTTGGAGAAGAGCACGCCGGCGGGCACGGCCTTGGCGCCCGCGTGGGCCGCGACGCGCAGCTGACCGTTCGCCACGCTCCAGCTTCCGCCGTGGGTGTTCCACCCGTTCGCGTTGCCGTCGTTGAAGTCATCGCCGAACGGCGGCACCCACCGCGCCGTCTTGGCGATGTGGGGCGCCAGCAGCCGGGCGATCTTCACGTGGCCGCTGTCGGACGGGTGCAGCCAGTCCGAGAAGTCCGAGGTGCCCACCGTCACCCAGCCCGTGGTGTCCACGTAGTAGAGCTTCGTGTCCCCGGCGGCGATGCGCGCGTTGACGGCGTTGAACGTGGGAGCGGCCTTGAAGCCGCCAAAGGGCCGCAGCGCGAAGAGGATGGCGTTGGGGTACCTGGCCCGCACGTCCCGCAGGAAGGTGGTGTACGTGCCCTCGAAGGTGGCATCGGTGACGCCGAAGTTGTGGTCATTGGTGCCCAGGTTGATGACCACCGCGTCTGGCTGGTAGCGGGTGAAGTCCCACGCGGGCGAGGACGGGTACTGCACCGTCTGCAACTTGAAGAACTGGGTGCTCATGCCCAGGCTGTTCGGCGACGAGCAGGCCACGCCGTTCCGCAGGCAGATGCCGGAGTAGGCGACCTGGGTGTGCTCCGCGTTGAGCGCCTCGCCCACCAGCCACGCGTAGTCACTCAGGATGACCTTGCTCAGGGCGCAGCAGCCCGCGGTGATCGAGTCCCCGATGAACTCGATCCGCCGGCTCCGGGCCTGGGGCGCCAGGGTGGTGGCCCCGCCGCTCAACACCAAGCCCTGGAACTGCAACACCTCCACCTCGGAGCGGGACGTGACGCGCAGGGTGTGGCTGCCCGCGGCCAGGGGCGTCGGGGTGAGATTGATGGTGCCCGAGCCCGAGAAGGCGACATCCGCCCCGCCGTCGATGCTGACGAAGAAGTTGGCGGCGGCCGCCAGGCGCAGTTGCACGGTCGTACCCGTGAAGCCCACCCGGAAGTAGGCCCCCGACCAGTAACTGCGAGCGATCGACGCGTTCGACGTGTCCCACCGGCCCACGTAGCGGATGTTGGAGTCGGAGGGAGAGCCGTCCCCCGTGGCCGCATTCGCCACGGGACCCCTCACGAACCCGGAGAGAATGCCGACCCAGAGCGCCATCAGCAGGGGGGTGAGAACATGTCTCGCGAAGTGTCTTGTCATCTCGACTGCTCCTGGCCGAGGGGTAAGGGGTCCGGCCTGGAAAACCGCTTAACACGAATAAACCGTCAAAAGGAGCGGAGCCTGAACGGACGGTGCCCCTCGGCGTGAGATGATGGAGCCGGGCGGCCCACCCCCCAGGCCCACGAAGGGAATCATTGTTTGAAGACGAGTCGAGATGACGCTCTGGACATGGAAGCGGCGAAGTCCTCTCCGACCACCCCGGACCAGGACGTAACCGTCGAGGAATTGCTCCAGGTCATATCCCGGTTGACGGCCAGCGAGCCCCACGTCCATTGCCGAGAGGGCGGCGGGCCCCTCGCCCCGCTCGCCAAGGCCCTCAACCGCCTGTCCAACCGGCTCTCGGCGGCTCCAGCCGGAACGGAGGACATCTTCGGTCCCCAGACGCTGGTCGCTCAGTCACAGGCCGTCATGATCACCTGTGACACCGAGGCGCGCATCCGCTTCATCAACGCCACCTTCCCTGGCCTGACCCGGGAGGCCGTGATGGGAACGAGCCTCTATCTCTGGCTCCGCCCCGAGATCATCGAGCCCACGCGCGAACTCATCCGGGGGGTACTCACCACCGGCGAGTTCGCCAAGATCGAGAGCCAGGGCATGAGCGAGTTCGGCGCCCCCTGGCTCTCGACTCAGCTGGGTCCCATCAAGGAGGGCGAGAACATCGTCGGCTTCACGGCCATCAACACGGACATCACCGAGCTCAAGCGCACCCAGCTGCACCTGGAGCGCTCCAACCGCGAGTTGGAGAGCTTCGCCTATGTCGCCTCGCATGACCTGCAGGAGCCGCTGCGCAAGATCCTGACCTTCGGCGAGCGCCTCAAGTCCACCTCCACCCAGGGCCTCGGCGCCGAGGGCCGCGACTACGTCGAGCGCATGCTCAAGGCCGCGGCCCGCATGCGGGGCCTCATCGAGGACCTGCTCGCCTACTCACGCGTGTCCTCGAGCAACCGCCCCTTCACCTCGGTGAACCTGGCCGCTGTCGCGCACGAGGTGCTCGAGGACCTGTCGGCGATGACCGAGCGCACCGGGGCGAGCGTCACGCTCGGGGAGTTGCCAGTGCTCGAGGCCGACCCCACCCAGATGCGCCAGTTGCTGCAGAACCTGGTGGCCAACGCCCTGAAGTTCCACCGCGAGGGCGTGCCCCCCGTCGTCTCCGTGCGTGCCACGATCGACCCCCGCCTCCAGCGCTGCGAGCTGCGCGTGGAGGACAACGGCATCGGCTTCGAGGAGAAGTACACCGACCGCATCTTCAACGTCTTCCAGCGACTGCAAGGCCGCACCCAGTATGAGGGCTCCGGCATTGGCCTGGCCATCTGCCGCAAGATCGCCGAGCGGCACGGCGGCGGCATCAGCGCGCGCAGCACCCCGGGCGAGGGATCCACCTTTCACGTCACCCTCCCGCTCCGGCAGCACGCGACCCCCTGACCACCGCTCAGAGCGGGCCGAACGCCTCTTCCAGGAACTGGCGTACGACCACGGGCCGCCGCTTCAGCGCGTCACGCAGATACTGGACCTGGTTCGACCAGGCGCCCACCGAGGCCGGGTACCGCCAGCGGCTGACCTGCGCGGGCATCTCCGGTGCGAGCTTCGCGGCCAGCGCGTCCACCCGTGCCGTCATGCGCGCCTCCGTGAACGTGTTGTCCAGGTGCCAGAGGAAGCGCGAGACGAACCGGGCCTTGAACTCCGGAACCTCGAGCAGCTTGCGCGCCAGGAGGACGGATGGCTCGGGCAGCTCATCGTCCGTCAACAGCCGCGCCAGGGAGTCGGAGTCCGGCCCCGACGTGAACGCCAGGTCCAGGTCATACAACAGCCATCGCCAGCGACCGTCCTGGACCGAGGGCTCGCCACCGGGAGTCCCCGAGGTGCGATAGCGCCACAGCTTGACGTTGTTCTGCGGCCAGTCCTCGTTCCCGAAGAAGACCTCCGCGATGGTGTAGTCGATGAAGTTGTCCACATCCATCAACGTCCTCACGTGCGCGTAGTTCTCGTCCAGGGACAGGTCGTTCTCCCGCACGAACGTCAGCAGTTGCGCATAGGGCTCCTCATCCCCTGGTGAGCCGACATCCAGCTCGCCCGTGCCCTGCACGATGACCACCTTCTTGCGATCGAGCCCATGGTGTTGCGCGAGGTAGTACTCGTCATAGCGCTCGCGCAGCTCATGCAGCCCCCAGTACTCCCCATTGAGGTACATGGCCGCGGGGCGGCACGCCTGAAGATCCAGCCCGATGCCGACGAGCATTCCCTGCAGCGCGCAATCCTTGAGCTTCGAGGTGAGGGTGTCCTGCCCGGACGTGCGGACGATCAGCCGCTTGAACTCGCGGAGCGACGACTCGGGGAAGACAGCCGCCTTGAACGTATCCGGGCCGTAGTCATCCTTCGCGTACAGGCGCAGGCTCTTCTGCGGCAGCGCGGCGCTGCCCGAGCCGTGGATGCGCACCCCGGCGTTCTGCGCCAGCACCCGCTGCCCCGTCGACTCGAACCACTCGACGTGCACGGGGCGCTCCCAGTCCTTGCCGTCCTGCATGTAGTTGCCGGTTCCCCAGTGCCAGGGCCAGCTCGGATCGTCTTCATGGACCTTGCCAGGGACGTAGATGCCCTGGGTGTGGTCGAAGAAGTTCCCGGCGTCGCTCACGAGCGACACGATCGGCAGCGTGGAGGGAAGTCCTCCCAGCAGATACGTCCGGGCCTCGGCGGGGCCCACCGGGATGTCGCCCGAGAAGCGCTGGATGCGCACCACGGTGGCGAGCGGGACGTCGTCCATCGGAGGCATCCACCGCCAGTACAGCGGCGCGTCCGCCGGAGTCGTGGGAATGAGCGACAAGGGCGCCGGCTCTCCCCGGCGGCTCAACAGGACGAGCGGGCCACTGGCCAAGGGCGAGGTGGACGTGGGCGTCGAGCCATCCAGCGTGTAGCGCGTCTGGGTCACCGAGGAGCCCGGCAGGCTCAGGAGCGATTCGGCCTGGTAGAGGCCCGCGTCGGAATCGAAGCGCACGCGCTGGAAGTCGATGCGCGCGCGCCCCACCTGATCCTGGACGTCATAGGCCCGGACCTCGAGCGACGTCGCGTCGTCACCCGGCCGCCAGACGATGCTCCAATGCGTCCCTTCCGGGTCCACGTCCGCCAGACCGACGAATCGCGCGTCCTCGTGGACCTCGACGCGCACGATCCCCGCCCGGCTCTGGACGGAGCCCTCGAGTACATGGCGGGGATTGTCCATCCCCGTGATTTCCACCGTGGGAACGGAAAACTCCAACCGTTCCGCCTGGACAACGGCACGCCCTGAATCCTGCTCACATGCGGCCAGCACCAGCGTGGCGGCGAGCAGCGCCGCACGCGTTCCCTGACAGGAGAACATCTATTTCCCCCACTCCAGACATCTGGAGTCCCGTCAGCTCCGGCCCAGCTCAGCTTCCGGTCGCGGCAAGTTGCCTCAACTGGGGCGCCGCCGACAAGAACTTCAACTCCGGGTGCTTCTCCTCGGCGTGCTGCATGGCCCAATCATCCCGGAATAGGACTAGAGGCAGGCCATCCCGGTCCTGCACTGTCTGCCGGTTGCCTTCCCAATCGAACGTCTTCGGATCGAAGTTCGGCCCCACCACCCACCGCGCGTGGCTGAACGGCAACCGGTCCAGGATGATGCGCGCGCCGTACTCGTGCTCCACGCGGAACTGGAGCACTTCGAATTGCAGCGCACCCACCACGCCGACGATGGGGTCCTTCATTCCCATTCCAAGCTGCTGGAAGATTTGCACCGTCCCTTCCTCGGACAGTTGCTCCAGGCCCTTCTCCATCTGCTTGCGGCGCAAGGGATCCTTCGAGCGCACGATGGCGAAGTACTCCGGGCTGAAGCGCGGCACGCTCTCGAAGAGCAGGTCCTCGCCTTCCGCGAGCGTGTCCCCGATGCGGAACATGCCCGGGTCGAACAGGCCAATCACATCCCCCGGCCACGCGTCCTCGATGGCGGTGCGCTCGGCTGCGAGGAACTGGCTCGGCTTGGCCAGGCGCACGTCCTTGCCCAACCGCGAGTGGAACGCGCTCATCCCCTTGGTGTAGCGGCCCGACACCACGCGAAGGAACGCGATGCGGTCACGGTGCGCGGGGTCCATGTTCGCCTGGATCTTGAACACGAAGCCCGAGAACTTCGGGTACGTGGGCTCGCGCGGGCCCTCCTTCGTCTGGCGCGAGGTGGGCGCCGGCGCCAACTCCAGGAAGGCGTCCAGGAAGGGCCGCACGCCGAAGTTCGTCATCGCGCTGCCGAAGAACATGGGCGTGAGCTGGCCCGAGGTCACCTTCTCCCGGGTGAACTCGTCGCCACCAATGTCCAGCAGCTCGATCTCCTCCTTGAGGGTGGCCAGCTCGCGCTCGGTGAGCACCGAGTGGATTTCCTCGGAGTCGATCGACACCGAGCGCTCGGCCACCTCGGACTCGCCGTGGCGCCCCTCCGCGGAGAAGACGTGCACCACCTTGTGCTGCCGGTCATACACGCCCCGGAACTCGGGCCCCATGCCGATGGGCCAGTTCATCGGGTAGGCGCGCAGGCCCAGCACCTGCTCGAGCTCGTCCATGAGCTCCAGCGGCGCGCGACCGAAACGGTCCAGCTTGTTCACGAAGGTGAAGATGGGGATGCCGCGCATGCGGCAGACCTTGAAGAGCTTCTTGGTCTGCGGCTCCACGCCCTTGGCCGCGTCGATGAGCATCACCGCCGCGTCCGCCGCCGCCAGCGTGCGGTAGGTGTCCTCGGAGAAGTCCTGGTGGCCCGGGGTGTCCAGCAGGTTCACCGCGTGGCCCCGGTAGGGGAACTGCAACACCGAGGACGTCACGGAGATACCGCGCTGCTTCTCCAACTCCATCCAATCGCTCGTCGCGTGACGGCTCGCGCGGCGCGCCTTCACGCTGCCCGCCAGATGGATGGCGCCACCATAGAGCAACAGCTTCTCGGTGAGGGTCGTCTTGCCCGCGTCGGGGTGGGAGATAATCGCGAAGGTGCGCCGACGGGCGACCTCCTGGTCGAGCTCGAATGCCATGAGGAGTGCAACTATCACGGGGCGTGTGTTTTTTCGCGGCCCACTCACGTCCTCGGCGCTCCACCGAGAGCCACCCAAGGTGCCGGGCGCCTGGAGTGCCGTCTCGCGTACACTCCCCGTCCCCCTCCCTTCACCCCAGGAGACACCATGCAGCGAGACCACTACTCGACGGGAACCCCCTGGGAACCCCGCGTGGGTTACTCCCGCGCCGTGCGCGCCGGGCCCTTCATCTTCGTCTCGGGCACCACGGCCACGGATGCCTCGGGCAACCTGGTGGGCGAGGGAGACGCCCATGCCCAGGCGGTGCAGGCCCTGCGCAACATCCAGACGGCGCTCGGCGCCCTGGGGGCCAGCCTGGAGCACGTGGTGCGCACCCGCATGTACGTGACGGACATCTCCCGCTGGGAGGAGGTGGGCCGCGCCCATGGCGAGTTCTTCGGCACCATCCGCCCCGCCGCCAGCATGGTGGAGGTGAAGCGGCTCATCGATCCCGCCATGCTGGTGGAGATCGAGGTGGACGCCGTCCTCCCCGGCTGAGGCGCATCAGGGAGCGGGCGAAGGTGGGGCCGCCGCCGCGCGCAGCAGGGCCTGGGTGTGCGCGAGCAGTTCCGGCCCACCGGGAAGACCGTGGCCGGGAAGCACGGTGCGCATGTCGGGGTAGCGTTGGCGCACGCGCTCGAGGCTCGCGGGCCAGGCCGACAGGTCCGCGTCCTCCACGTTGCCCAGGTCGCGCGCACCGGCGTCCTTCACGAAGCAACCGCCGTAGAGCAGGCCGCTGCCGCGGTGCCACACGACGAGATTGTCTCGCGTGTGACCCGCCCCGGGGAAGAACAGGGACAGGGCTCCCCACTCCTGGGCATCCGAGAGGTGATGGACAGGGGCGGACAGGCCCCGCTCCGCCGCGAGCCGCGCGGTCTCCTCGCGCATGGACACGGGCACGCCCTGGGCCACGAGCGCGGGCACCCCTCCGATGCGATCCACGTGGAAGTGCGTCACCACCCCGGCGCGCACGGGGCGATGCAGCGTGTCCCGAGCCCAGGAGAGCAGGAGCTCCGCCTGCCGGACGTTCCACCCCGTCTCGACGAGGAGGGAGGACACGCCGTCCTCGATGAGCAGCCCGTTGGCGGGAATGCGGCCCCAGTCTTCTCCGGCGAGCGTCACGTGCAGCCAGACTCCGGGCGCGAGGCGTCGCACCCGTACGTCCTCCGCCAGCACGGCCTCGTCCGGCGGCTCGGTGGAAGAGGGCTCGAGGACGCGGCCCACCGGTGGGGTGGGAAAAGCGGAGACGCAGGCCGAGAAGAGGAACACCAGGGCACAGGCGCGAAGGATCGTCATGGTCCCGAGTATCCATCGGATGGAACCGCGACGAGCGTGGGCATTCCGGGTGCCATGCTGGCGCCGCGCCTTCCCACTCCGAGGACAAGTCGCCGCGCGTCATCGGGCCGCTTCGAGGTGGATGGAAGCGAACCCCGCTCCGGCACCCGGCCTGCAACTGCCGGGACGAGCAGGGGGAGCGGACATGCGCGGGTGGGGCCGGAAGTGGAGTGCGTGGGGGGTGGGGCTGATCGTCTTGGCCCGGGGAGGAGCGTGGGCACAGGAGGGTTGGACCTTCCTCGGCGCCGAGCAGGGCGTTCCCGAGCGGGTACTCGGCGTCAGCGCGGACGAGGCGGGCAACATCTGGGTGGCCGGAGGCGAGGAAGGACTCTTCGTCCTCCAGAAGGGCCAGACGCACTTCCGCCGCTTCACGATGGCCGACGGGCTGCGGCCCTATGGCTACATGCCGGACGGAAGCGCGCCTCCGGGCACGAAGTATCTCAATGTCCTCTCCGTGGCCGGAGGTCCCCCGGGCGTGGCCTTCGTCGGCTACCAAGGCAAGAAGCCCGCCCCGGGCATGCCGCCTTGCGAGGACGAGTGGGACCTGGCCCATCACGCGGGCCGCGCGCCGGACGCCAGCATCTACAAGAGCGGAGACGCGGATCGCGTGACGCTCACGGGCTCGGGCCTCCAGGTGGCGCACTACGATCTCTCCACGGGCCCTCACAGGATCTCCGACGAGCCGCGCGGACGCGAGAAGCTCTGCGACATCCTGAGCATCGCCTACGATGCGAAGACCCAGAGTGTCTGGTTTGGCGCCAACCATGGCTTCGCCAGGGGCAAGGCGGACTTCGCCGGCTACTCCTGTGCCCCGGGAACCTGGGACTACGACTGCGCGGGAGTGATGGAGCATGTGCACCCGGCCCTCAACGGCTGGAACGCGGCCGGAACCAGGATCGAGCTCCTCACGGACGCGTATTACGGCATCTCGGTGGCCTCCAACGGGGACGTGTGGTTTGGCGGCGCCAACCGCTCCACTCGCTTCCGCTATGGCACCAACGGCTACGACTACTGGAAGGCCCAGTCCCAGACCGAGGACAGCGGCGCCGTCGCCAACCGCATCGACATCTGGCCGGATGCCGTGGGCGAACCGCACATTCCCACCCAGGCGCAGCGGAGGGATGACCACGTCTCGGGCATGGCGGTGATGGAGGACCAGAGCGTGTGGGTGGGAAGCTTCACGCGCGGACTGGCCCTGCTGGACGCGAGCGGCCACCGGTTGCGCGTCCTGACGACCGAGCTCGTGGACGGCGCGGGCCGGGTGTCCGCCGTGGCCGCCGACCCGCGGGACGGCAGTGTCTGGGCGGCCGCCAGTTGGGGTGAGGGCCTGAGCCGCGTACGGGGTGACCAGGTGATTTTCTACGGAGCGAGCGTGCTCCCCGAAGCCATCCACTGGATGGAGGTGACGGACATCCAGGTGGATCGATCGGGAAGCACACGCCGCATGCTCATCGCCTTCGACGGCACGCCGAAGCGGCATGGCGTCGTCGGCGTGTACTCGGGCCCGTGACTATTAGCTGCTCGCGGAGGTGTAACGGCCGATGGCGCGCTTCCACAGCCGGCGCGACACGAAGGCGAAGAGGCACGAGCCCAGGATGGCCCACCCGAGCGACGACCAGGGAAGCCGTCCCAGCATCGCCTCCGCGGGGAAGGTCGTCATCACGCCCAGGGGGATGATGAAGGTGAAGACGAAGGACAAGGCCCCGCGGAACACCGGGGCCGGCCAGCGCGCCGCGTCGAAGAGGGACGTGAAGAAGTAGCCCAGGTTGTCCACCTTCACCACGTAGAAGGCCGCGCACACGGTGAGGATCCACAACGAGTAGAGCAACAACACGCTCGTGCCCAGGAGCACGAACGAGATGCCCAGGCCCACGAGCGACGGGCCTCGCCCCAACAGGTGGAAGGCGTAGCCGAAGATGGCGAGCGCCGCGACGGCGTTGGTGGCGCGCCACGGCAGGAAGCGCTCGGTGGACACCAGGAACTGGGCATCCGCGGGCTTGAGCAGCACGAAGTCCAACGTGCCCTTGCGGATGTGCTCCACCACGCCCGTGAGGCTCGGATTGATGGCGCCCTCCAGGACGCCCTGCAGGAGCGTGAACCAACCGATGACCAGCAGCGACTCGCCGAAGCTCCAGCCCTCGATGTCCCGCCCCGCGTTCTGGAAGACGACGAACAGGGGCACCAGGGCGGTGATCATCCAGAAGACGGAGATGATCCCATCCACGATGAAATCCGCCCGGTATTGCATGGCGAGCAGGCTGGAGGCGCGCAGCCGGACTCCCATCAGGCGCAGGTAGCGGCGCAACATTCCCCTATCCTCCGTAGGCCGCGAAGCGCTTGAGGCCCCGCTTCCACGACAGTAGCGACACGACCAGCAACACCGACACCCACGCCCACTGACGCGCCAGCAGCGACAGGGCCTCGCCCAGGCCGTGCGCGTTCGTCATCAACTCCACCGGCAGGCCAATCTGGTAGCGGAAGGGCAGCCAATCCAGGAGGCCCTTGAGCGCGGGGGGGAAGAGCTCCACCGGGTACAGGTAACCCGAGCACACGAGGAACAGCGCGAACCACACGTCCATCAACCGGCTGCTGCTCTCGATGTAGAGGCTCAGCGTGCCAATGGCCACGTTGGCCAGGAAGGTGATGAGCCAGCCGCCCAGCAGCGCCAGGAAGAAGAAGAGCCAGCCCCACGCGGTCCGGGGCAACGAGCCCGCGCCGAGCTGCACCACCGAGAAGAGGACGATGGGCAACACCATCACCAGCCGCAGGGGCATGTAGCCCAGGTTCTCCGCCGCGTAGCTCCACAACGGGGAGATGGGCCGCAGCAGGCGCATGGCCAGCGTGCCCTGGCGCACCTCGTAGTTCATCTGCCAGGCCACCCACGAGCCGGTGATCTGCCGCACCGAGAAGGTGGCCAGGAAGTAGCGCACGAAGTCCTGGGAGTCATAGCGGCCCACGGGCGAGTAGCGCGCCACCGCCGTCCACAACGCCATGGAGATGAAGGGCATGGTGGTGGACAGGAACCACACCACCATTTCCGCCCGGTAGGCCACCGCCTCGGACGTGCCCACCCGCAGCAGCGTGGGCAGGGCCCGCAGCGTGCTCCTCGCGCTCATCCGTTCACCGCCGTGCGGTGCGCCTTGTTCTCGGCGAACAGCTCGCTCATGACTTCCTCGAGCGGCGCGTTCTCCACCGTCAGGTCCAACACGGGCAGGTGGGACAGGGCCCGGCTCACCGTCGCGTTGACGGAGTCCTGGGACACCTGGAGCACCGCCGACGCCTGGTCATGCGCCACCACCTTGCCCAACGCCGAGATGTCCGCCGCGTCCACCGCCCGCGACAGGCGCAGCACCACCCGCTTCTCCGGCCGCACCCGCTGCACCAGCGCGTCCAGGCTCCCGTCGTACGACAACTGCCCCTTGTCGATGACGATGACCCGGGGGCACAGCGCCGCCACGTCGTCCATGTAGTGGCTGGTGAGGATGAGCGTGGCGCCGTGGCGCTCGTTGTAGGACTTGATGAAGGCGCGCATCGTGGCCTGCATGGACACGTCCAGGCCGATGGTGGGCTCGTCCAGGAAGAGCAGCTGGGGCCGGTGGATGAGCGCCGCCGCCAGCTCGCACTTCATCCGCTCGCCCAGGGACAGCTGCCGCGTCGGCTTGCCGATGAGCTCGCCCAGCTCCAGCAGGGTCACCAGTTCGTCCAGCGTCCGCTTGTACTGGGCGGAGGGAACGTCGTAGATGGCGCGATTGAGCTCGAACGTCTCCGAGGGGGGCAGGTCCCAGAGGAGCTGCTGCTTCTGCCCCATCACCAACATGATCTTCTTGAGGAACGCGTCCTCACGGTGGCGCGGCACATGACCGTCCACGCCCACCTCACCGCTCGACGGATGCAACAGCCCCGAGAGCACCTTGAGGGTGGTGGTCTTCCCCGCCCCATTGGGGCCCAGGAAGCCCACGCGCTCGCCGGGCTTGATCTCGAACGAGATGCCATCCACCGCCTTCACTTCGGTGTAGGTGCGATGGAAGACCGAGCGGAGGGCGGCCTTGAGGCCAGGCGGACGCTTGTGGACCTGATAGTGCTTGCGCAGGTCTCGAACGGTGATCATTGGACGGGATTTAACGCGGTTGCCTTCCAGAGGCGACCCTTCAGTGGCGAAGGCAGGATGGGATGAGCGGCGCGTACGGCAAGGACCTGGAACGGTGGATTCCGCGGCTCATCGCCGTCTGGAGACAGGCACGAGGACGCGGGGATGGACCGGAGACCCGGCTGACCCCCCAGGAAGTGAAGGAGGTGGGCGCGGGGGTGAAGCAACTGTCGCTCGGACTCACGCGCGACCGGAAGCTCGCCGGGGCCCGGTACATGGACGACCCCAAGCTGCTCGGGGCCTACCTGCTCTTCTACTGGCCCGTCTCCTATGCCCAGGCGCGCGAGGCGCTCGGGGAGTTGCCGAGCCGGCCGCGCGCCGTGCTGGACCTGGGCAGTGGCCCCGCCCCGGTGGCCTTCGCCGCCCTGGACGCGGGCGCCGCCGGGGTGACGGCCGCGGACCGCAGCAAGCCCGCGCTGGCGCTCGCCCGGGCGCTCGCGACCGAGGCGGGGGAAGCGCTCGCCACGCGCGAGTGGGATCCGCTCAAGAAGGCCCCGCTCCCCGAGGGCAAGTACGACCTCGTCACCATGGGCCACGTCCTCAACGAGCTGTACGGCGTGGGGGACGAGGCGGTGGCGCCGCGCGCGGCGCTGCTCGAACAGGTGCTGGCCCAGGTGAAGCCCGGAGGCAGCCTGCTCGTCCTGGAGCCCGCGCTGCGCGAGACGTCCCGGCTGCTGCTCAAGGTGCGCGACGTGATGGTGGACAAGGGTTACGCCATCCGCGCGCCGTGCCTGTACCGGGGTGCGTGTCCGGCGCTGGTGAAGGAGAGCGACTGGTGCCACGCCGAGCGGGACTGGCCCATGCCCGGCGTGGTGGAGGACATCGCCCGGGCGGCGGGACTGCACAAGGAATCGCTGAAGATGAGCTACCTGGTGCTCGCGCCGAAGGACGAGGCCTGGAGCGAGCCCCGGCCGGATCGGCTCTTCCGCGTCGTGTCCGAGTCGCTCGAGGGCAAGGGACGCCAGCGCTACATCGGCTGCGGGCCCGAGGGCCGCATGGGCCTGGCGATGCAGGAGAAGCACCGCACCGAGCACAACCAGCGCTTCTTCAAGCTCAAGCGGGGCGAGGTCATCTCGGTGACGAACACGGAGCCCAAGGGAGACGGGCTCGCGTTGGACGACCGCTCGGAGGTGAAGACCGTGGCGTACCCCGGCCAGGCCGTGCCTCCGGCGCCCAAGCAGCCCCCGCCGCCTCCCGAGGGAGGCCAGGGCGAGGGCCACTGAACCTCAGTGCTCGTGCCCGTCCTCGCCGTGGGCGTGGCCGTGCTCCAGCTCTTCCTTCGTCGCCGCGCGCACATTGCGCACGGTGACCTCGAAGTGCAGCGTCTTGCCCGCGAAGGGGTGATTGAAGTCGACGACCACCGTGTCGCCCTTCACTTCCTTCACCAGGAAGTCCACCTCGTCGCCATCGGGGTCCGTGGCGCTGAGGATGGCACCGGCCTTGAGTTCCATGCCCTCCGGGAACTCGCTGCGCGGCACTTCCTCCACACCGTCCGGGTCGATGTCCCCGTAGCCATCCTTGGGCGCCACGGTGACATTCAGGGACTCGCCCGCGCCCTTGCCCTCGAGCGCCTGCTCCAGCCCCGGGACGATCTCATCGTGCCCATGCAGGTACTCGAGCGGCTCTCCCGGCTCGCTCTCGTCCACGATCTTCCCATCACCCAGATGCAGCTGGTACTCGATGGCGACAACGCTGTCCTTCGCGATTTTCATGGGGCCCTTGTAACGCAGGACGGACCCACATGCCCGTGGGATGTGCGCGCGAGCGTTGGGAAGGCTATTTCAGCGCCTGGGCCAGCTCCTCGTAGAGGTGGATGGCGCTGCGCACCGCCTTGTCCCAGTCGCCCAGGTGAAGGCTTTCGTTCTCCGAGTGCGCGTTCGTATACGGATCCTCCACGCCGATGAGCAGGGCGGGCACGCCGCCGAGTTCCTTGGCGAACGGCTCCACGAAGGGAATGGACGCGCCGCAGCCAATGGCCACCGGGTCCGTGCCATAGCCCTTCTTGAGCGCGCGGAACGCGGCCTGGAACGCCGGGTGGGAGATGTCCGTGAACCAGGGGCCCGAGGGCGGATCCGCCTTGATGTGCAGTTCCAGCCCCCAGGGCACCCGTTGCTTGAGGTGGTCCACCAGGCGCCGGAGCACGTCCGCTCCGTCCAGATCCGGGACGACGCGGATGCCCACGCGGGCCCACGCCGCGTCGCAGATGATGTTGCGTGCGTCCTTGCGGGTGCTCGCCTCGATGGCGTTGATGGCCAGCGCGGGCTGCCGCCAGTTCGTCTCCCACGGGTGGGGTCCGCCCAGCAACTCGGCGCCCGGCACCAACCCCGCCTGCTGCTTGAAGTACGCCGGGTCGCCGCCCGGCAGCGACTGGATGCTCTGGCGCTCGGCGTCGGTGAGCGGACGCACCTTGTCGTAGATGCCCTCGATGGCGATGCTCCCATCCGGGTGGCTCAGGCTCGCGAGCATCCGGCACAGCGCCATCACCGGGTCCGGCACCGGCCCGCCCCACATGCCCGAGTGCAGCGCCTGCTTGAGCGCCCGCACCTCCACGTCCACCGTCACCAGGCCGCGCAGCGCGGTGGTGATGGAGGGCAGCCCGGTGTCGAAGTTCGTCGTGTCCGTGAGCACGATGGCGTCGGCCTTGAGCAGTTCCTTGTGCCGTTGCAGGAACGTCTCCAGGTGACCGCTGCCGACTTCCTCCTCGCCCTCGATGAGGACCTTCACGTTGAGCGGCAGCTCCCCGCCCCCCTGGAGCCACGCATCCACCGCGGAGGTGTGCACCACGATGCCGGCCTTGTCGTCCGCCGACCCGCGACCATAGAGGCGGCCGTCACGCTCCTGCGGTTCGAACGGCGGGCTCTTCCAGGCGCTCTCGTTGCCCGCCGGTTGTACGTCATGGTGGGCGTACAGCAGCAGCGTGGGTTTGCCAGGAGCCTTCAATCGCTCGCCATAGACGTAGGGGTGCGCCCCCGGCAATTCCAACAGCCTCACGTTTTCGAAGCCACGCGACTTCAACAGCGTGGCGGTTGCTTCCGCGCTGTCACGCACGTGCGCGGGATCGAAACCTTCGAAAGACACACTGGGAATGCGGATCAGCTGCTTCAAATCTTCGAGGTAGCTGTTCTTGCGCGCATCGAATTGGGCCAAGGCCTTGTCGGTGGACATGGTGCTTCATTAACCCACTTCATCCTCGTGGGCATACGGCGCGTTCAACGTCACACGGCCCTCCAGAAGAATCGCAGCGGACTCCCTGGAGACACGGGCATTCTTGGATGGCACGACCTATCATGGCGCCACATGAGCCCCCCGACGTTGCTGCTGGTCGATGACGATCGCTTCGTGCGCAACCTCCTCAAGGACGCCATTCGCGCGAGTGGACTCGAGGTGCGCATGCTCGAGGCGCAAGACGGGCGCGAGGGGTTGGAAGTCGCCGAGCGCGAGCATCCCGCGCTCATCTTGTTGGATCTCTTCATGCCCCGCTGCAGTGGGCTGGAAGTGCTGGAATCACTCAAACGCACCTCGCCGGACACGCGCGTGCTCATCATCAGCAGCATGGATGCCGAGCCGGTGGTGGAGCAGGCCCTGTCCGCCGGGGCCGTGGGCTTCGTGGGCAAGCCCTTTCATCCGCTGGAAATCGCCCACGCCATCCGCCAGGCCCTGGCCCACTGACATCCCCCCCACCCCTCACCCCCGGAGGAAAGCCCATGTCGAACTACTGGATTGGAGATTCCATTGGTCGAGTCCTCGGGCCCCTGACGCTGCAGTCCCTTCGCGCGCTCATCAGCTCGGGACGGCTCAAGGCAGTCACCCGTGCGTCTCGTGACGGAGAGAATTGGGAGCCCATCGCCCAGTTCACCGAGGTGAAGGACCTCCTGAGCGCCGCGGCGGCGGTCCCTCCCGTCAGCGCGAGGGAGCAGAGCGAGCGCCTGCGCCAGCAGTTACGTCAGATGCAACCGCTCAACGCGTGGCAGCTCTTCGGCGTGAAGCCGGACGCGCCGATCGAGGAGTTGCGCGGCGCCTTCTTCCGGGCGGCCCGGCGCTTCTCGCCCGAACACCTCGGGGCCGACATGCCCCCCGAGCTGCGTCAAGCCAACGCGGACATCTTCGAATTGCTCGCGCGCCGCATGCGCGAGGCGGAAGGCCAGCGCCCCGGAGCCGCCAATGTCGTGCGCGCGGCTCCGGGCGCCCAGGTTCCGTTCCGGGCCGCCGCCGCCCAGCAGGCCCCGGCCTATACCTATTCGGCCGAGGAGTTCGTTGGACTGCAGACTCGCAACGAGCGGTTGCAAGTGGAAGTACGGGTGAGCGCGCGCAACACGGGCATCTTCACCGACCATCGCATCATCAACCTCCAGTCCGGAGGGCTCTTCCTGCCCACGCACCGGCCCCTGCGGCTGGGGACTCGGGTGGATCTCGTGTTGAGTTTCGAGCAGCCAGCACGTCAGGTGAAGCTGCGCAGCTCGGTCATCTGGGAGTACACGCTCGACGATGGCAAGCAGCCGCGCGGTTACGGGTTGGGACTGGCGGACTTGCGAGCCGAGGAGCGTGCCTTCCTCGACGAGTACCTGCGCGCGAATCGCGCCGCGGCACCGCCCTCGTCCAGCTAAGGAGACAGACGTTGTCCGAGACGGCCGAGTACCAGCCTTTCGATGGGCTTCCGGCCCCGGTGCTGGTGGTCCGTGGCGAGCGCATCATCCACGCCAACCCGGCACTGCTCACGCTGTTGGGAGTCAGCCGGGGAGAAGTGCTCTCCACGCCCCCGCTGATACTGCTCGCGCGCTTCTCCCTGGATGCGCTGCCCTGGTTGGAGCCCACCCACGGGCAGGTCCCGGAGGGAGAGGAGTGGCCCCACCAGCACTGGGTGAGCATGCGCGTGGCGGGAGACGAGAAGCGCACCTTTCGCATGTGCCGGGGCGCGGGACTGCGCCACGAGGACACGGTGTTGATGCTGCTCGACGCCGAGGGGGAGGAGAGCACCCGGAGCCTCACCGAATCGCTCGTGGAGGCCGCGGGAGAGCTGGTGCACTGCCGCGACGAACAGCTCGTCCTGGAGACCGCGGTCGAGGCGATCCACCGGCACGGCTTCTTCGTGGTGACGCTGCTGCTCACCGGCGATCAACTCCAGTACGGGCCCCTGCGGCAGCCCTCCCCCCTCGTGGCCGGCTATGAGCTGCTGTTCGGCCTGCCCTTGCAAGACATCCGCATCCCCCGCTCCGCCGTGCCACATCTCGAGGAGATCTGGCTGCGGCGCAAGGCGGCCTTCCGGAGCGACTATCCCCGGATGCTCAAGCACTTCCTGAACATGGAGCCAGCGACACCGATGGATGAGGCGCCCATCATGCGCTCCCTGGACGCGCCCATCTTCATCGAGGGCGAGCCCCACGGAGTCCTCTCCGTGCAAGGCGCGACGTTGACGCCCATGAGCGCGGCCACGCTCGAGCTGTTCGCGCGGCAGGTGGGCGGGGCGTTGGAGAACGTGCGCCATCACCAGCGGGCGGAGGCACGGCTGGCGGAGCTGTCGCGGTTGCAGTCGGAGCTGGTCGCCCAGGAGCGGCTGACGGTGCTGGGCGAGGCCGCGGGCGTGGTGGCCCACGAGGTGCGCAACCCCCTGGGCGCCATCCTCAACGCGGCGGCGGTGCTCAAGAGGGACAAGCTAGGGCCCGTGGGGCGCAGCGCGGTGGAGATGCTGGAGGAGGAGGCCACGCGGCTGGACGTGATGGTGAAGGATCTGCTGGACGTGGTGCGGCCCCTGGAGCCCCGCCCCCGGCCGCTGCACCCAGGCGAGCTGGTCCGGCGCACACTGGAGCTCCTGCGCCAGCGCCACCAGCTGGGCACGCTCCGGGTGAGCATGGACGAAGCGCCGGACCTGCCCACGCTCCAGGGAGACGAGTTCCTGTTGCAGCTCGCCCTGGAGAACCTGCTGCGCAACGCCGTGCAGGCCTGCCCTCCCGACAGCCAGGTGAAGGTGGGCGTGTGCGCCAGCCCCGAGGGTGTCCTGGTCTCCGTGGAGGACGAGGGGCCCGGCATCTCCCCGGAGGACGCGCACCGCGTCTTCGAGCCCTTCTTCACCACGCGCTCCACGGGCACCGGCCTGGGACTGGCCGTGGTGCGGCGCGTGGTGGTGGCCCATGGCGGCACCGTCACCGTGGGCCCGAGGCCCGGAGGCGGCGCGCGCTTCGAGCTGCGGCTGCCCACGACAGAAGCGCAAGCCCAGGCGTAGCCGCGAGGCTCACGGCAGGGACATCAACAGCAGGCGACAGCGCAGGCCTCCATTGCGCACCGCCAGGCTCCGTGCCTCGGGCAGTTCCAGCGCGCGGAGGAGCGCCGGGTCCTCGGGAACGAGCAGCGCGGCGCGCCAGCCCGCGAAGGAGCCTCGCAGGGTCCTCCCCAACGCGCGGTAGAGCCCCGGGAGATCCTCCGACTCCCCCACCCGCTTGCCGTACGGAGGATTGGCCACCACCCACCCGGGAGCGAGTCCCCGGGGGAGCACGAGCGTGCGAACGTCCTGGCGCTCCAGCGTGAGGGTCACTCCCGCCCGCCGCGCGTTGCGCCGCGCCGTTCCCAGCGAGCCCGCGTTGAGGTCATGGCCCCGCAGCACCGCGCGCGGCGCGGAGAGGGCCTCCGCTTCCGCCCGGGCCCGCCGGTCCGCCCAGGCCGCCGCGTCGAAGCCAGGGAAGCGCTCGAAGGCGAACGCGCGCGCGAGCCCCGGCGCCCGCCGCTGGGACATCCACGCCCCCTCGATGAGGAAGGTGCCCGAGCCGCACATCGGGTCCACCAGCGGCGCCACGCCGTCGTAACCGGCCAGCACCAGGATGCCCGCGGCGAGCGTCTCGCGCAGGGGCGCCCGGCTCACCTCCTGCCGGTAGCCGCGCCGGTGCAAGGCCTCGCCGCTGGTATCCGCGCTCACCGTGCAGGTGGTGCCCTCCACCCGCACGAGCAGGGTGAGGCCATCGCCCGCCGCCTCCTCGTCCAGGGCGCCCGCGCGCTCCACCGAGGGCAGTCCCCAGGCCCGAGCCGCCGCGGCCAGCACCGCGTCCGGCCCGGGAAAGCGCGCGCCATGCAGCGAGACCGAAAGCCTCGGCGCGCCACGGCCATTCCACACCGGGCCCAGGGGGAGCGCCGCGAGCCCCTTCGTCAGGGCCCCCGCGTCCGGAGCGGGAAAGCGCCCCAGCCGCAGCCACACCCGGCTCGCGGTGCGCAGGCGCAGGTTCGCCTCCTGGTGCAGCCCGGGCGCCCCCGTGAGTTCCACGCCGCCGTCCACCCGTTGGGGAGACCAGCCGCACGCCTCCGCCTCCTCGGCCAGGGCCGGCTCCAGGCCAGGCAGCGCCGGGATGAAGACGCATTCCCTCTGTTGGACGTTCGCCATCTGAAAAGGCATTGTCCGCGCACGGCGCCCGGCCGCAATGCTTTCCTCTTCCAGGAAGCGCTCCCGGAGGGCGGAGAGGAGTGGCCCTTGAGTGCAGTCGCGACGAACGCCCGCAACCGTCCGCTCGAGTACGAAGTCACGGTGGCCGGAGTGCGCCGCGAGACGGCCGACACCGTCACCCTGTCGCTGGACTTCGGCCCCGAGCGGCCCGCCTACCGCGCCGGCCAGTTCATCAACCTGGATCCGCACCAGTTCCGCGCCCTGGGCCGCACGGCCGCCTGGCTCCAGGACAAGAAGGGGCGCAAGGAGACGGCGCGCTCGTACTCGCTCGCCTCCGCGCCGCACGAACCCCTCGTCTCCATCACCGTGAAGGACGAGGAGTACATCTCCGGCGTCACCCTCTATCCACCCCTGCTCTCGCCCTACCTCGTCCACGCGCCCCTGACGGGCTCGCGCCTCCGGGTGCTCGGCTTCATGGGGCATTACGTGCTGCCGGACGACGTGGAGGAGCGCACGGACCACATCGTCCACCTCATCGCCGGCTCGGGCGCGGTGCCCAACTTCGGCCTCATCAAGGACGCGCTTCACCGGGGCCTGCGCCCGCGCCACACGCTCCTGTGCTCCAACAAGACGTGGGCGGACACGCTCTTCCGCGAGGAGCTGGAAGCGCTCGAGCGCGCCCATCCCGAGCGGCTGCGCGTGCTGCACACGCTCACCCGGGAAACGGACGAGTCGCGCTACGGCGCCACCGTGCGCAAGGGCCGGGTGGACGAGGCCCTGTTGGAGGAGCTCATCCCGGAGCGCGCCACCTGCCTCGTCTACGTGTGCGGCCCGGCCATCACCCCGTGGGATCGGAAGAAATCCCTGGAGACGCGCACCCCCGCCACACCGCGCTTCATGGAGACGGTGCTCGGCCACCTCCACACGCTCGGCGTGGACGACAAGCGCATCAAACGGGAGGCGTTCGGGTGACCGCCGTCGTGGGCGCGCCGCCCGCGGGCTCCACGCCGAGCAGCCGCGTGAGCTTGGGCCGCACCCCGTAGGTGGCCAGCAGCGACTCCAGCTTCGCGCGGGCCTGCCGGTTGTCGCGGTGCACGCGCCGGCCGAGGATGAGCTCGTTCTTGAGCGAGTGCTCCCAGCCCGTCAGCTCCGTCACCGTCACCTGGTAGCCGAAGGCCTCCAGCGTCAGCGCGCGCAGCACGTTGGTGAGGTGGCTGCCGAACTCCCGGCGGTGCCAGGGGTGCTGGTAGACGAGCGAGAGCGTGGAATCCACCGCCGCCTTGCTCTCCTTGAGCTGCACGGCCAGCTCCGCCTGGCAGCACGGCACCACGGCCACGTGGTCCGCGCCCTTCTGGACGGCCACCGCCAGGGCGTCATCCGTCGCGGTGTCGCAGGCATGCAGCGCGGTGAGCAGGTGGATGCGCTCGGGCCACACCGCCCCTTCCAGGTGCGCCGTCTGGAACTCCATCCGCCCGAAGCCAAGCCGCGCCGCGCGCTCCTTCGCCCGCTGGGTCAGCTCCGGCCGCCCCTCGACGTTGAGCACGACGCCCCCTTCGGCGTCCTTGAAGAAGAGCTCGTAGAGGATGAAGCCCAGGTACGCGTTGCCACTGCCCGCGTCCACCACCACGGGCGAGGCGTGGCGGCCCTGGATGTCCTCCAGCGCGGGCCGCAAGAGTCCCACCAGGTGGTTGACCTGCTTGAGCTTGCGCAGCGTGTCCGCGTTGAGGTTGCCCTCGCGCGTGAGCAGGTGCAGCTCGCGCAGCAGCTCCCGGGATTGCTCCGGCAGGAGCTCGCGCTTGACCTGGGCGCCTTTGACTTGCCGCCTCAGACGGACACCACCTCGGAGACCTCGGGCACGAGCTCGCGCAGCCGCGTCTCGATGCCCATCTTCAAGGTCGCCGTGGATGAGGGGCAGCCCGCGCACGAGCCCTTCATGTGCAGGTAGACGATTCCCTCCTCGAAGCGGTCCAGGGTGATGTCTCCGCCGTCCTGCGCCACCGCCGGGCGGATCTCCGCGTCCAGGATCTCCTGGATGCGCGCCTCCACCGAGCCACCCGCGCCCGCCGCCTGGGTGCGCGCCGCCGCGATCGCCTCCTCGTTCACCACCGGAAGCCCCGCGCCCAGGTGCTCGTCCAGCGTGGCCATCACCGCGTCATTCAGCTCGTCCCACTCGCCCTCGTCCCCCTTGGTCACGGTGACGAAGTTGCTGCCCACCATCACCGCCGTCACGCCCTTGATGCCCATGAGCTTGAGCGCCAGCGGCGACTTCTCCTCCGCCGCCTGCATGCTCGTGATGCTCACCGCTCCAGACGACACGAGCCGCCGGTCCACCACGTATTTCAGGGTGCTGGGGTTGGGCGTCCACTCGAGCTGGATGTTCACCGACATGTAGAGATCTCCGTTTCCCCCTCCTCTAAGCCCTTGGCCCCCGCGAGGCAACCGCCTGTGATGGACGGACCCACTCCCCGCAAGTTCTCTTATCCGACAATTATAATTTTACCCGATTTGGGTGGTAGACCGAGCAGGCGTGCTAAGCTGGGAGTGCCTAGTAGACGAGCAGCCCGGGAGAGCCGCCATGGAGAGCCCAAGCCTGCGGGTGGGAACCGCCAGCTCGTTCGCGCAGCCGCGCGTCCCCTCCAGTGTCTTCGAGGGGCTGTTCATCCGGGGGCTGGCGCCTCACGGAGCGCTGGCGCGGGCGTTGGTCGCGGAGGGGTACGACCCCCGCTGCCCCGAAATGGACTACCCCATTGGGGTGTGGAAGCGGTGTGTCATCCAGGCCAGGCGCATGGTCTACGGAGAGCTGAACGACGCGGACGCACACCGGCTGCTCGGCCGCAAGCTGTGCGAGGGCTTCTCGGAAACGCTCGTGGGCCGGGTGGCCGCGGTGGCCCTGCCGATGATTGGCCCGGCGCGGGTGATGGAGCGGCTGCCGCGCTACTTCGCGATGATGGGCCGGCCGGACATCGAGTTCCAGCTCGTCGTCCTGAACGACCGCGAGCGGCGCGTCTGCATCTCCGATGTGCACAACCGCCCGGAGTTCGTGGCCGGCTCGATGGAAGTGGCACTGGAGCGGGCCCATGTGCAGCCCATCATCCACGTGGATGACCGCTCCCCGCAGGGCTTCCGCCTCCTCGTCCGCTGGTAGCGGTCCGCTGGTAGAAGGAGCCCATGGCCTACCCTCCCCGTCTGGCCCACCTCGCCACGCGTCCCGTGGTGGTGGCCAAGCTCGTGCCCACCTATTCACGCGCCCATCACCTCGACGAGGAGGAAGCCGCCCAACGTCTGTCCCACGCGCTCCGCGGCCGGCTGTTGCCCTCGCTGCTGGAAGAGGCGTGGGTGGCCATGAAGGCGAAGACGAAGCGGCTCAACGAGGACGGACTCCTGGAGAAGGTGGCCACGACGCTGAAGGATCGGCCCCAGCGCCCCGGACGGGTGGTGGAGGTGACGGCCGGGTGGAGCGCCTTCCTGGTGCTCGCGGACCTGGAGGCGGGCACCGCCAGCGAGGCCGCGCGCCGGGTGATGGAGTCTCCCGAGGGCCGACAACGCGCCCAGGAGGGACTGGTGGAAGTCGGCCGCTTCCTCGCCGCGGAACTCACCCGGGGCCGCTAGGGGTCCGCGAGGATTGGCGGGCGCGCCCTCCGGCCGTTATAGGCTGCCCCCTGGCCGGGAGCCGACTCCCCCCGGAAGCCCGCCCGGCCTCAGGTGCTCGCCTGGTGCCCGAGCGGCCAGAACAGTTTCGCGAGCAGGGGGCCCTTCGCGCCTCCTGGTCATTAGAGGAAGCGCATGGCACGAGAGAAGTCCGATCCGGATTCCAACGTCGTCACGGAGACGGTGCCGCAGAAGAAGCTCAAGCGGCCCACGCTCTACAAGGTGCTCCTACACAACGACAACTACACGACGCGAGACTTCGTGGTGGCCGTCCTCAGGGAGGTCTTCCACAAATCGGAGTCGGATGCCGTGCAGATCATGCTGCACGTTCATTACAACGGCCTCGGAGTGGCGGGCGTTTATACGTACGAGGTCGCTGAAACGAAGGTACGCACCGTGGAGGCGGCGGCGCGGGAGAATGGCTTCCCGCTGCGTCTCTCGATGGAACCAGAGGAAGGTTGAGACCGTGGCAGGACCGCTGATCGCCAAGGCATTGCAGGACAGCTTCCGCACCGCGCTCGAAGAGGCGCGCCGGATGCGTCACGAGTACCTGACGCTCGAGCACTTGTTGCTCGCGCTCACCAAGGACACCCGCACGCGGGAAGTGCTCAAGAGCTGTGGAGCGCAGGTCAAGCGCCTCCAGGAGCGCCTGGAGTCCTTCCTGGAGGAGACGGTCGAACGCCTGCCCGAGGGGGTGGACGCCGAACCGCAACAGACCATCGGCGTGGAGCGCGTGCTGCACCGCGCCGCCATGCACGCCCTGTCCGCCGAGCAGAAGTACATCGACGGCGGAGACGTGCTCGTCGCGCTCTTCCGCGAGGAGGAGAGCCACGCGCTCTACCTGCTCCAGCAGGAGGGCATCACCCGGTTGGATCTGCTCAACTTCATCTCCCACGGCATCTCCAAGGACGGCGAGTCCTCCGGAGAGGGCTCCGCGGAAGGCGCGCCGCGCGGCGTTCCCGCCGGGGATGACGAGGAGGGCGAGGGCGGCACGCGCAAGAGCCCGCTCGAGGCCTACACCACCAACCTCAACGAGGAGGCGAAGCAGGGCCGGATCGATCCGCTCATCGGTCGGCAGAAGGAGCTGGAGCGCACCATCCAGGTGCTCTGCCGGCGCCGCAAGAACAACCCGCTCTACGTGGGCGAGACGGGCGTGGGCAAGACGGCCATCGCGGAGGGACTCGCGCTGCACATCCACGAGGGCAAGGTGCCCGAGGTGCTCAAGGGCGCCACCATCTTCTCGCTCGACATGGGCGCGCTGCTGGCGGGCACCAAGTTCCGCGGCCAGTTCGAGGAGCGGCTCAAGGGCGTGCTCAAGGCGCTCAAGGAGCACCCGGACGCCATCCTCTTCATCGATGAAATCCACACCATCGTCGGCGCGGGGGCCACGAGCGGCGGCTCCATGGACGCCTCCAACCTGCTCAAGCCGGCGCTCGCCAGCGGCAAGCTGCGCTGCATCGGCTCCACGACGTACCAGGAGTTCAAGGCGTCCTTCGAGCGGGACCGGGCCCTGTCGCGGCGCTTCCAGAAGATCGAGGTGGGCGAGCCCTCCGTGGAGGACACCCTGCTCATCCTCGAGGGACTCAAGAGCCGCTACGAGGACCACCACGGCGTGAAGTACGCCGCCGACGCCCTGCGCGCCGCGGCGGAGCTGAGCGCCAAGCACATCAATGACCGGTTCCTGCCGGACAAGGCCATCGACGTGGTGGACGAGACGGGCGCGGCCGAACGGCTCAAGCCCGAGGGTGAGCGCACCGGCCAGGTGACGGTCACCGACGTGGAGAACGTCATCGCCAAGATGGCGAAGATCCCCGCCAAGAGCGTCACGGCCAGCGAGGGCGTGCAGCTCAAGAACCTGGAGCCCGAGCTCAAGCGGGTGATTTTCGGCCAGGACCCGGCCATCAAGTCCGTGGTGGACGCCATCAAGCTGGCGCGCAGCGGCCTGCGCGCGCCGGAGAAGCCCATCGGCAGCTTCCTCTTCTCCGGACCCACGGGCGTGGGCAAGACGGAGCTCGCCAAGCAGCTCGCCCAGGTGCTGGGCGTGGAGTTCCTGCGCTTCGACATGAGCGAGTACTCGGAGAAGCACACGGTGAGCCGGCTCATCGGCGCGCCTCCGGGCTACGTGGGCTTCGATCAGGGAGGCCTGCTCACCGACGCCGTGCGCAAGCACCCCTACGCCGTGCTGGTGCTGGACGAGATCGAGAAGGCCCACCCGGACCTCTTCAACATCCTCCTGCAGGTGATGGATCACGCGACGTTGACGGACAACAACGGCCGCAAGGCGGACTTCCGCAACATCATCCTCATACTCACCACCAACGCGGGCGCGCGGGAGATGAGCACCAAGTCCATCGGCTTCGGGGACAAGCAGACGACGGTGGACTCGCTGCGCGCGAAGAAGGCCATCGAGAACACCTTCACCCCCGAGTTCCGCAACCGCCTGGATGGCTGGGTCCTCTTCTCGGGACTGCCGCCGGACATCATCCTCAAGGTGGTGGACAAGGAAGTGGGCCTGCTCCAGAAGATGCTGGAGGAGAAGCGCGTGAAGCTGGAGCTGACGCCCGCCGCGCGCGCCTGGCTCGCCGAGAACGGGTACGACCCCGCCTTCGGGGCGCGGCCCATGGCCCGGCTCGTGGACAACAGCCTCAAGAAGGCGCTCGCCGAGGCGCTGCTCTTCGGGGACCTCAAGGACGGGGGCACCGCGCGCTTCGACGTGGAGGGCGAGGGCCTCAAGCTCCAGGCCGTCGCCACGCCCAAGCCCGAAGCCGTGGCCTGAGACGCCAGGACTGGAAACGCCAAGGGCCAGGCGGAGGGTTTCCCCTCCCCTGGCCCTTCGTCCATCCGGCGGATGGCGGTGAGACTACACGCGGTAGGTCTTCACCGCGCTGCCGAGCTGCTCCGAGATGATCTGCAGCGTGGTGGCGGCCTCGCCCGTGGCGCCGATGCGCGACACCGTCTCGTCCATCATCTTGGACAGATCACTCACCGCGGTGGTGATCTGGTTGATGCCCACGTTCTGCTGACCCACGGCGGCGGCGATCTGCCGCACGGCGGCCGCGTTGTCCTGGTTGATGGTGGACAGCTCGCGCAGGTTCTTGCCGTAGGTGCGCACCTGCTCGAGGCCCGCCTCCATGCGCTGCTGACCCTTCTCGGTGGAGCGCACGGCGATGGCGACCGAGTTGCCGATATCGTCCAGCAGCTCGCGCACGCGGTCCGTGGACTCGATGGACTGGTCGGCCAGGGCGCGGATTTCACGCGCCACCACGCCGAAGCCCTTGCCGTTCTCACCCGAGCGCACCGCCTCGATGGCGGCGTTGAGCGCGAGCATGTTGGACTGGTCGGCCAGGTCCTTCACCGTCTGGGTGATGCTGCCGATCTGCACGGTGCGCTCGCCCAGCTCGAGGATCTTCTGGGCGATCTCCTGCACCTGCGAGCGGATGTCGTTGAGCCCCTGAAGCGTCTGCTCCAGGGCCTCCTCGCCCGTGCGGCTCAGCTCGTCGGCGCGCTCGGCCACGGAGAGCACCGCGTCGGCCTTCTGGGCGGCCAGGAGACTCGTCTGACGGATTTCCTGGGCGGTGACCTGCGTCTCCTGGAGCGCGGAGGCCTGGCGGGCCACCGTCTGCGACTGCTCGGCGGAGGAGGCGTTGAGCTGCTCGGTGGAGGCGTTGAGGGCCTCGGAGGCCTGCTGCAGGTTCTGCACGACCGAGCGCAGACGCTCCACCATCTGCGCGAAGGAGTTGGCGAGCATGCCCACCTCGCCCGCGGCGGTCACCTGCACGGGACGGGTCAGGTCACCCGAGTCGACGATGTGGGCGGCCACATCGGTGAGCTCGCGCAGCGGACCCACGATGGAACGGCTGAGGAAGTACACCGCCCCCACGCCCGCGAGCACGAGGAGCAGCCCGATCATGGCCAGGGTGAGGCCCAGCTCGCCCACCTGCGTGTTCACATTCTCGTGCTTCACGCCCACGTGCAGCACGCCGACGCGGCCACCAGACAGCGACACGGCCACGTCGGCCACGGGCACCTTCTTGCCGTCGAGGCTCACATCCGCCTGGGGCAGCACCTTCACCTGACCGGGGCTCAATCCCTCGGCCGACACGGCGTTGAGGTTCAGCAGGCCCTGGGGAAACTCGCCGATGAGGGAGTGGGCGAGCACGTTGTTGTTACCATCCACCACGTACAGATAGGCCACCCCTTCGGAACTCCGGAAGGAGTCCACCAGGGACTGCAGCGAGGACGCATCGGACGAGGAACGCTCGGCGGCGGTCAAGAAGCCGTTGGCGTACACCCTGCCCTCGCGCACGGTGCTCTCCACGAGGCCCGAGCGCAACCGCTGGGTGGCCACGCTGGACAGCAGGACGGCGATGGCGACGCTGACGGCCGCGGTGACGAAGACGAACTTGGGACCGATACCGATGGATTGGTTCGCAGGTGCGTGGGGGCTCACGAAAGCTCCTCAGCGGAGAAAGGGAGAATCAAGCGACACCCTCGGGACCCGAGGGGCGGATGGGCATGGGGCCGCGACGGCAGCTCATGCGGATGATGTCGGGAATGGCGGACAGGGGAACACCCCGGTCCGCCGCCTTGAGTTCGAGGGCCACCCGCGGCATGCCGAAGACGACGCTCGTCGCCTCGTCCTGGGCGAACGTCACCCCTCCAGCCTTGCGGATGTCCAACAATCCCCGGGCTCCATCCTCTCCCATGCCGGTGAGGACGCCGCCGCCCGCGCGGCTGCCATAGGTGCGAGCCAGCGAGGACAACAGCAGGTCGCACGAGGGGCACGGTCCGCCCCGCGTACGCGTGAGCCGGATGACGCCCGTGCCCTCGATCGTCAGATCATGCCCGTCCAAGGGGAAGTAGACCTTGCCGGGCTCCAGCCGCTCGCCCTCCCGGCCGATGACCACCTTGAGCTGGGTCACCTGGGAGAGCCAGCGCACCATGCCGGGGGTGAAGCCCTCGGTGATGTGCTGGGCGATGACGATGGGCACGGGCAGGTCCGTCGGCAGGCGCGAGAGCACCTCCGACAGGGCGGGAGGACCTCCCGTGGAGGCGGCCAGGCCCAGGATGTCCACCCGGGCGCCGGACACGGGCGGTGGCGGGCTGGAGACCCGCAGGCGCCGGGAGATGACCGGCACCTCCGCCATCAAGCACACCGACTCGACCAGCTGCCGGCCCCAGCGCCGCAGCTCCTCGCCACTGGCGACGGACGGCTTGCCGATGAGCTCCAGGGCGCCGGCGCTCATGGCCTGGAAGCACACCTCCAGGTTGCGCTGGTCCGCCACGGCGCTCACCACGAGGATGCGCGCGGGAGCCTCGGCCATGATGGCCGCGATGGCGGCCGGACCGTCCAGGTCCGGCATCAGGAGGTCCATGGTGATGACGTCCGGGCGCAGCAGGCGCGCGAGCGTCACCGCCCGGCTGCCCGTGTTGGCGCGGCCCACCACCTCGATGCGCGGGTCATCCGTCAACAGGGTGCTGACGGCCTCGGCCATGGTGGGGGAGTCATCCACCACCAGGACTCGAATGAGTTGCTTTCCGTCGCTCATGCGTGGGCCCCCCTACGGCTCATCACGTCGAGCACCTCGGAGAGCAGACGGCCCGCGGCGCACTCGCGCTTGCTGAGGTAGCCATCCGCTCCGGCCGCCAGACCGCGCGAACGGGCGCTCGCGCTGTCGTTGGCCGAGACGAGGATGACCGGAATCTGCCGGGTGTTCGGCTGAGCGCGCAGCCGGGCGATGACCTCGGTGCCGTTCATCTCCTCCATCTCCAGGTCACAGATGATCACGTCGTATTCTTCCGTCTGCAAACGCTCCAGGGCGCGCGCGCCACTGGCGGCCAGGTGGACGGTGAAACCACCGGCCTCCAGCATGGCGCGATGCAGTGCGCGAGCGGTGAGCGAGTCGTCCACCACGAGGGCCCGGCGGCTCTGCGGCATGGACACCGCCTGGGGGGCGGAATCCGTCACCACCCAGCCGGGGCGGAGGATGAGCAACAGCTCGCCACGGCTGAGGATGGCCGCGCCCTGATAGGAGGGCACGTCGCGCACCTCGGCGGGCAACGGGCGGATGACGAGGTCGCGGTCACCCACCACCGAGTCCACCGCGAGCGCCATGCGCTTGCCTCCGCTCTGCACGATGATGAGCGGCTGGCCCTCGGAGGGAGGCGCCGAGGCGCGCAGGCCCAGGCGGGCGCCCAGGTCCGACACCGGCACGAGCTGGCCGTTGTAGTCGAGCTGCGTCTTGGTGCGGCCGATGCGCAGGTTTTCCTGGGTGGCCAGCTGGGTGGACTCCACGGCCAGCATGGGCAGACCCACGTTGGCGTCGATGGCGCGCACCGTGAGCACGGGCGAGCTGCCCAGCTCCATGGGAATGGTGATGATGAAGCGCGTGCCGCTGCCCTTGGTGCTCACCACCTCGATGCGGCCCTGCATGGACTCCACGGCGGCGCGCACGGCGTCCAGGCCCACGCCGCGGCCCGAGGTGTCGGTCACGTCCGTGCGGGTGCTGAAGCCCGGGCGGAAGATGAGGTCGCGAATCTGCGTCTCGTGCATGCGCGCGCCCTCATCCGCCGTGATGAGGCCCTTGCGCTCCGCGGACGCACGCACCTGGGCGGCATCGACGCCGCGGCCGTCGTCGCTCAGCTCGAGGAAGAGGATGTTGCCCTGCTGCTCCACGCGCAGGGTCAGCGCGCCCTCGTGGTGCTTGCCCGCGCGCTCGCGCTCGTCGGGCATCTCGATGCCGTGGTCCACCGCGTTGCGCAGCAGGTGCACCATCGCGCCCCGGAGCTTCTCGAGCAGGCGGCGGTCCAGCGACACCTCGGCGCCCACCACCGACAGGCGCGAGGCCTTGCCCAGCTGGCGCGACAGGTCGCGCACCATGCGCTGCAGGGGCTCGAGGATGGTGCGCACCGGACGCGTGGTGATGGACTTGAGGCCCTCCTCCAGGCTGTCCACGATGTCCGAGGCCTCGTGGCCGTCCGAGCGCACACCGGCCGTCACCGCCGACAGCATCGCGCGGGCTCGGGCCGTGGGCGCCAGCAGCTCGCGCGCCGTCAGCAGGTCCACCGCCTTGGAGATGTCCCGCAGACGGTCTTCCAGGCGCATGCGGAACTCGCGCAGACGCTCCACCTCGCGCATGAGCGCCGTCACCTGGTGGGAAGCCACGCGCCAGCCGGCGTCCGCGTCCTCTTCCTGAACGAAGCTCGCCTGGGACGCGGCATGCACCGGAGCCGACACCGGCGCGGCGGCCGAGGGAGCGGCCGCGGGAGCCGACGGGAACTCCACCTTGTTGCCCGCCGCCTCTTCCGGAGGCGGCGCATCCGCCACGAGCTGGGCCAGGGCCGCCGTGGGATCCGGCAGCGCGTCTCCCCGGCCATCCGCGTGGGCCTGCGCCCGCAGCAGGAAGAGGTCCAGGCCATGCAGCAGCATGTCCACCATCGGCCGCGGCATGGGCTTGATGTCCTTGCGCAACGGCGCGAGGGCATCCTCCAGCTTGTGGGCGATGGAGCTCAGGTCCTGCAGACCAAGGCTCGCGGCACTGCCCTTGAGGGTGTGCAGGTGACGCGCCAGCCGCGTGTAGACCTTGCCCAGGGCCTCGTTGTCGAGACCCTCTCGCTCCAGCTCCAGAAGGTCCATGGTGACCTTCTGACAGACTTCCTGTGCCTCGGACGAGAAGCCCGCCACGAGGCTTTGCAGCATGGGGTCAACCGGCATTACGTACCCCGACGGCGCCCGCGAAGAGGCGCGGCAGATCGATGAGGTGAATCAATTGTCGCGAGCCGGGGACCATGACCTCGGTCACCGGGCCCTCCGAGTGCGTCCGCGCCGCTTCCACCGCCGCGGCGGACATGCTCAGCGGGCGGGGAATGGCCTCGCAGTCCAGGGCGCACAGCTCCCCGTCGCCACGGTCCACCACCAGGAGCACGGCGGGATCCTGCCGCCAACCATGGCCGCCCAGGAGCGCGGCGAGGCTGAGCGCGGCGAGCACCTGGCCCTGGTAGCGCAGCACGCCGATGACGTGCGGCTGGGACAGGGGCACCGGCGTCACCAGGCGCAGGGGCAGCGCCGCGCGCAACGAGCCCAGTGGAATCGCGTAGCGCTCCTCGCCCAGCGGGAACTCGGCCACCATGAGCACGGTCTCATCGGTGGAGCTTTCGGAGCGCCCGCGCAGACGCGACGCGCGCTCCTCCAGGAGGGTGCGGACCTCCTGATCCTGCACCTCCTCGGGGCCTCGGGTGGTGGATGTCATTCGATGGATCCCAACGTGAGGAAGGCGTCAGCGGACGCCCGGTAGAAGCGGGCCGGAAGAGGCTCGGGCCCCTCGATGATCTGATCCGGCGGAAGCCGGGCGGCACTGTCCCGCACCGAGTGCATGAGGGCGAAGGCCGCCTCGCGGGATCCAGCCCGTTCACGCAGCAGGGCGAGCTCCAACATGCCCGGCAGATAGTCCCGGAACTGCTCCAGCAAGGCCTCGAGCGTGTGGGCGGCACCGGCCTCGTCGCCCCCCTCGATGCGCTGGAGCGCGTCGGTGTGCAGGCGAATGGGCGAGGGCGGCGGCTTGGGCGGCTCGGGCGGCGCAGGGGGCGCGCGGACGACCTTGGGAGGCTCGGGCGGCGGCGTGGGCCTGGGCGGCGGCGGCGCGTTGGGCAAGGGGCGGCGGAAGGCCTGCAACTCGGGCGGGCCCACGCGCACCAGACCCTCGGGAGGATGATCCACCTCCACCGTGCCCAGCAGGATGTGGCCGCCCGGCACGAGCGCGCGCGCCAGATGGCCCAGCGCCGCGGTCACCGCGTCCTGCGAGAAATACGTCAGGACGTTGCGGCAGAAGATGACGTCGAACTGGCCGTACATCTCGGCCAGGGGCTCGAGCAGGTTCGTCTGAGCGAAGCGCGTGACGGCGCGCACGGAGTCGATGACACTCACCCGGCCGTCCGCGACCTCCTGGTAGAGCGGGTAGAGCAGCGGCCCGGCCTCGCGGCGCGACCAGTTGCCATAGACGCCCCGGCGCGCGTACTCCAGACGGCCCTCGTGCAGATCGGTGCCGAGCACCTCCACGGTGACCCCCGGCGTCACCGTGTTCAGCAGGCACGCGGCGATGGAGTACGTCTCCTCACCGGAGGCACACCCGGCGCTCCAGCCCCGCAGGTGCAGGGAGCCCCGGCGCAACGCCGACGGCACCACCTCGGCCGCGAGGAAGCGGAACTGCTCCGGGTGGCGGAAGAAGTACGTCTCGCCCACCAGCACCGCGTCCAGGAGCGCCCGCGCCAGGGGCGCGTTCGGCCGCTGCATCTCCGCCATCAGCTCCGAGGGAGAACGGCCTCGCGCGAGCTCCGCGCGCACCACGCGATCCACCGCCGTGGGTGAGATGGCCGTGTCCCGGAACCCCGTACATGACGCGACGAGTTCTCGCGCCCGGGCGAGCACCTGTAGCGACTCCACCTGCGAACTCATGCGCTGCGCTCCAGCTTCTCCGGACGCAGCAAGTCCACCGCCTCGCGCAACAACTCCTGCGTGGCGAAGGCCTTGGGATCGAAGATGGGAACCGGACGGCCTCCGGCGCGCAGCATGCCCACGAGCGCGTCGCGCAGATGGCCATGCCCCGTGCCGCCCACCCGCTCCCGCGGCTCGATGTCCGAGGCCGGATACTCCTCGGGGTCCTGCACCGCGTCCACGCTCAGCGCCAGTTGCACCCCGTCCATCTCCAGGATGACCAGCTTGCGCTCCTCGATGGACTCGCTGTGGCCCACCTCCAGGCGGCGCGCCAGGTCCAGCACGCACACCGGCTGGCCCTTGAGCTCGAAGAACTCGGAGATGTAACCCGGCCCCAGGGGCAGCGGCCGGGTGGCCGGCTGGAGGATGACCTGACGCACGCCCTCCAGGGGAATGGCGAACTCCAGGCCCCCCACGCCCAGACGCAACAGGGCCATGGAGCCCGCCCGCGCCCGGCGCCGTGCGTTCTGCAGGGCGTTCTCCACCGCGCTCAACAGCTCGTCCGCCCGGAAGGGCTTGGACAGGAAGAGCTCGGCCCCCAGCGACAGACAGGCCTCCGCGCGGCTCGTCTCCGAGGAGATGATGATGACGGGGATGTCCGCGGTGGCGGGGTCCGCCTTCACCCGCTTGAGCACCTCGTCTCCGTCCATCTCCGGCATGGACAGGTCCAACAACATGGCGGCGGGTTGGACTCGGACCACCTTCTCGAGCGCCTCGCGGCCATTGCTCGCCGTGTTCAGGGCGTAATGGCCGGAGAGGATCGCGCGCTCGAGCGCGAGGATGGCATCACTGTCGTCGACAAGGAGCAGGGACGGGAGGCTCACGGCTCGGCGCTCAGTTCTGGGCGAGGAGTTTGCGCACGGTTTCCGTCAGATCATTGTGGGAAACCGGCTTGTTGATGAAGGAATTGGCTCCGGCCTCGACCCCACGCTGCCGCAGGTCCCCGCCACGCTCGCCCGTGAGCAAGATGACGGGAACGTCGCGCACCGCAGCCAACATGGGGCTCGTGCGCACCTGCTTCACGAAGGTGATGCCGTCCATACCAGGCATGTTGATGTCCGCGATGACCAGCTTGACCGGCACCAGCCGGAGGAGTTGCAAAGCCCGTGTCGCGTCCTCGGCCTCGACGAACCCCATCTTCAGATTCATGAGGTAGATCTTGAGGATGTTGCGAACGGTCGGGCTGTCATCCACGAGGAGGATGTTGGCGCTCAAACCCAGTACTCCGCCCGGGCCGCGAAGTTCGGGTCCCGGTTGAAGGAAACAGTGGAGACTCTAACGTGACCTCGCCCCCCAGCGAAAGGCGGGGGGGGGCCGAAACATGGTTTCCGGGGAAGGGCCAAGGTCCTCCCGCCGTACAGCACTCAACCAGCCGAGGGGGTCGGAGGTGGCTGGCCGCTCTCCTCCTTGTCGTCTTCGTCGGGGTCCACGGGCGGGGCACCGATCGCGTGATAGCCGCCATCCACATGCACCATTTCCCCCGTGGTGGATGGCAGCCAGTCCGAGAGAAGCGCACAGGCCGTGCGCGCCACCGACTCGTGGCTGCTCCGGGCATCCCACCCCAATGGAGCCTGGCGGCCCCAGCCCTTCTCCAGGGATTTGAAACCAGGAATGCCCTTGGCCGCCACCGTGGACAGCGGACCGGCGGCCACAGCGTTGACCCGAATACCTTTGGGCCCCAGATCCCGGGCCAGGTAGCGCACCGTGGACTCCAGGGCGGCCTTGCACACCCCCATCCAGTCGTAGATGGGCCAGGCCACGCGGTTGTCGAAGTCCAGCGTGACGATGGAGCCGCCCCGCGTCATCAGGGGCAGCACCGCCACGGACAGCTCCTTGAGGGAGAAGGTCGAGACGCGAAACGCCGTCTGGACACTCTCCCAGGGGGTATTGAGGAAGTTGCCACCCAGCGCGTCCTCGGGGGCATAGGCGATCCCGTGGAGCACCCCATCCACCCGCCCCCAGCGCTGGCGCAGCGCCTCGGTGAGCGCGGGAAAGTGCGCGGGGTTGGACACGTCCAGCTCCAGCACCTCGGTCCCCGCCTTGAGACGCTTGGCGCTGCGCTCCGTGAGGGAGCGTGCCCGGCCGAAACCGGTGAGGAGGATGTCCGCGCCCTGCTCGAGCGCGAGCTCGGCGACGCCATAGGCGATCGACTGGGGGGTGAGCACTCCGGTGATGAGGAGCTTCTTGCCCTGCAGCAGCATGCGAAGGCCTTTCTGATTAAGAAAGAGGAAGACCGGGGGGGTTTATCACTCCCGGGGCGTTGGGTAAGCCAGGAAGACGCCCGGCCTTGGAGCCTCCGGAGAACAGGGACACGGTGAAGTTGTGCTCACGTAGCGCATGACCCTTGCTGCTCACGCATCCCTTCGAGAATAGGGACGTCCGACGTCACTTCTCAATAAAACGTGCCGAAAAACCCCCAACGGGGCGGCCTTCCAGTAAAAGACAGCACGCCATGGCGAATTTCCAGGACTCGTACCTCTCCGGCGGAAACATCGACTTCATCGAGGGGCTCTACGCGCGCTACCTCGAGGATGCATCCAGTGTGGATCCGAGCTGGCGCGAGTTGTTCGAGCGCAGCACCGACGGCGCCGGCCGTCCCATCTTCAACCCCACGCCCATCGAGCCCCCCGCTCCTCCGGCCAAGGAGGGCAAAGCGGGCAAGGAGGGGGGCAAACCCGCCGCCGCGGTGGCCACCGCCGCGCAGACGGCGCCCTCGGTCGCCTTCGAGCAGGACATGAAGCTGCAGGCCCGGGTGGATCAGGCCATCTCGGCCTTCCGCCTGCGCGGCCACCTGCGCGCCCATCTGGATCCGCTCTCCCGGCCGCGCCCGCCCCTGGAGCACGTGGCCGACATGGGCATGACGGATGACAAGCACTTCTCCGCCACCGAGCTCGAGCAGATGGTGGAGAGCTTCAGCGTCTTCCCCGAGGCGCGCGTCAAGCTCAAGGATCTGCTCGGGCGCCTGCGCCGCACGTACACGGGCTCCATCGGCGTCGAGTTCATGCAGATGCTCGACAGCGAGCGGCGCCGCTGGCTGATGAAGCGCATGGAGTTCACGGAGAACCGCACGGACTTCCCGGTGGAGGAGCAGCGCCACATCCTCACCAAGCTGTCCTACGCCGAGGGCTTCGAGAACTTCCTGCACACCAAGTACGTCAACGCCAAGCGCTTCGCGCTCGACGGCGGCGAGGCGCTGGTGCCCATGATCGACGCGCTCCTGGAAGTGGGCGGCGGCATGGGCCTCAAGGAAGTCGTCATCGGCATGGCCCACCGCGGCCGCCTCAACGTGCTCACGAACATCCTGGGCAAGAAGCCGGACCAGATCTTCAGCGAGTTCGACGGCCCGCGCGATCCCAAGAACCACATGGGCCGCGGCGACGTGAAGTACCACATGGGCTTCAGCTCGGACCACCCCACGCGGGGCGGGCAGAGCATCCACCTGTCGCTCGCCTTCAACCCCAGCCACCTGGAAGCGGTCAACCCCGTGGTGGAGGGGCGCGTGCGCGCCAAGCAGGACCGCAGCGCGGACGCCGAGCGCACCAAGGTGATGCCGCTGCTCATCCACGGCGACGCGGCCTTCATCGGCCAGGGCGTCGTGGCCGAGACGCTCAACCTCTCGCGTCTGCACGGCTACGAGACGGGCGGCACCGTGCACCTGGTCATCAACAACCAGGTGGGCTTCACCACGGACCCCGAGGACTCGCGCAGCTCCATCTACTCCACCGCGCTCGCGCAGATGCTCGACGTGCCCGTCTTCCACGTCAACGGCGACGACCCCGAGGCGTGCGTCCACGTGGGCCGGCTGGTGGCCGAGTACCGGCAGACCTTCAAGAGCGACGTGGTCGTCGACCTCATCTGCTACCGCCGCTTCGGCCACAACGAGGGAGATGACCCCTCGTTCACCCAGCCGATCATGTACGACGTCATCCACAAGCACCACCCGGTGCGCGCGCTCTACGCCAAGCAGCTCGCGGACAAGGGGCGCATCCCGGCCGAGGAGTCCGACGCCCTCAAGCAGCGCTGCATGCAGGAGTTCGACGCGGCGCTCAGCCGCGCCCGCGCGGAGAGCCAGTTCAAGGAGCCCAACGCGCTCGAGGGCCTGTGGAAGCCCTACAAGGGCGGCCCCGAGGCCGGCGTCCCCGAGGTGAAGACCGGGGTGGACAAGCAGAAGCTGCGCGACGCGCTGGAGAAGCTGGCCCACGCGCCCGAGGGCTTCCACGTGCACCCCGTGGTGGAGCGCACGGTGCTCAAGAAGCGCCAGACCATGCTCCAGACGGAGGAGATCCAGTGGGGCGAGGGCGAGACACTCGCCTACGCCACGCTCATCTCCGAGGGCTACCCGGTCCGTCTGAGCGGCCAGGATTGCGAGCGCGGCACGTTCAGCCACCGCCACTCGGTGCTCAACGACGTGAAGACGGGCGAGAAGTACACGCCGCTCAACCAGTTCGCCCAGGGCAAGGCCCGCTTCGACGTCCACAACAGCCCGCTGTCGGAGATGGGCGTGCTGGGCTTCGAGTACGGCTACAGCCTGGACGTGCCGGACGGCCTCACTATCTGGGAAGCCCAGTTCGGTGACTTCGCCAACGGCGCGCAGATCATCATCGACCAGTTCATCGCCGCCGGAGAGAGCAAGTGGCGGCGGCTCAGCGGCCTCACCCTGCTGCTGCCCCACGGCTACGAGGGCCAGGGCCCCGAGCACTCCAGCGCCCGTCTGGAGCGCTTCCTGAGCCTGAGCGCCGAGGACAACCTCCAGGTCGTCTACCCCACCACGCCCGCGCAGATCTTCCACCTGCTGCGCCGGCAGCTCCTGCGCCCCCTGCGCAAGCCGCTCGTCGTCATGTCGCCCAAGAGCCTGCTGCGCCGCCCCGAGGCGGTGAGCAAGCTCGACGAGCTCGCCACCGGCGGCTTCCAGGAGATCATCCAGGACAAGGTGGACCCCCAGGGCGTGACGCGGCTGCTGTTGTGCTCGGGCAAGGTCTACTACGACCTGGTCAAGGCGCGGGACGAGCAGAAGGACGACTCCATCGCCATCGTGCGCGTGGAGCAGCTCTTCCCCTTCCCCTTCGAGGAGTTGGCGGCCCTGGTGGGCAAGATGCCCAAGCTCACCGAGCTCTTCTGGGTCCAGGAGGAGCCCCGCAACTCGGGCGCCTGGCACTACATCTTCCCGCGCCTGCACGACCTCATCGCCACGCGCGGCCAGGCCCCCGTGAAGGTGGGCTACATCGGACGCGCGGAGGCGGCGAGCCCCGCCACCGGTTTCATCCAGACGCACAACCTCGAGCAGCAGCTCATCGTGGAGGAAGCCATCCTCCGAGGAACCAAGAATGGCCGTTGAACTGAAAGTCCCGCCCCTGGGCGAGTCCATCACTGAAGCCGTCGTCGGGAAGTGGAACAAGAAGCAGGGCGAGACGGTGGCCGCGGACGAGCCGCTCGTCGTCCTGGAGACCGACAAGGTCACCATCGACGTGCCCGCTCCCGCCACGGGCGCCATCGCCACCATCGCCTTCAAGGAGGGCGACAAGGTGCGCGTGGGTGACGTGCTGGGCACCATCGAGGCCGGAGGCGCCGCGAGCGCTTCCGCGCCCGCCGCGGCTCCCGCTCCCGCCGCCGCTCCGGCTCCCGCCGCCAGCGCTTCCGCGGACGCGCGCATCACGCCCACCGCCCGGAAGATCGTGGAGGAGAACAAGCTGGACGTGAGCCAGCTCAAGGGCACCGGCGCCGGTGGCCGCATCACCAAGGAGGATGCGCTGGGTCAGCTCAACCGCCCCGCCGAGCCCTCCGCTCCGGCTCCGCGCGCTCCGGCTCCCGCGGCGCCCTCCGGTCCCCGCTCCCGGGCGGACCGCGAGGAGCGCGTGAAGATGACGCCCCTGCGCCGCCGCGTCGCCGAGCGCCTGCTCCAGGCCCAGTCCAACGCCGCCATCCTCACCACCTTCAACGAGGTGGACATGGGCGAGGTGATGGACCTGCGCAAGCAGTACAACGAGAAGTTCCAGGCCAAGCACGGCGTCAAGCTCGGCTTCATGAGCCTCTTCGTGCGCGCCGCCATCGAGGCCCTGAAGACCTTCCCCCAGGTCAACGCGGAGATCGAGGGCGAGGACGTCATCTTCAAGCGCTACTACGACATCGGCGTGGCCGTGAGCGGCTCGCGCGGACTCGTGGTGCCCGTGCTGCGTGACGCCGACACCCTGTCGCTCGCCGACATGGAGAAGAAGATCGCCGACTTCGGCACCCGCGCCCGCAACGACAAGCTCACCATCAACGAGCTGCAGGGCGGCACCTTCACCATCTCCAATGGGGGCACCTTCGGCTCCATGCTCTCCACCCCCATCCTCAACCCGCCCCAGACGGGCATCCTGGGGATGCACAACATCGTGGAGCGCCCGGTGGCCCGCAACGGCCAGGTCGTCATCCGGCCCATCATGTACCTGGCCCTCTCCTACGATCACCGCCTCATCGACGGCCGCGAGGCCGTGCAGTTCCTCGTGCGCATCAAGGACTGCATCGAGGACCCCACGCGGCTCCTGCTGGAAATTTGAAGTCCTGTTAAACGCCACAGAGCGGGAAAACGTGGCGGCCGACTGGACAGGAACTCGGCTGCCCGCCTACAACTCCTCCATCGTCACCCGACGGACGGGGGACGGGAAGACGAGCCGGTCTCCGGACCGGTTCCTGACGAGGAAGCAGCATGGCTATCGGCACCGTGAAGTGGTTCAACGACGCGAAGGGTTTCGGATTCATCACGCAGGAGGGCGGTGGCGAGGACGTGTTCTGCCACCACACCGCCATCAACATGGAAGGCTTCCGCACCCTGCAGGAGGGTCAGCGGGTGGAGTTCGACGTGGCCCGCGGTCCCAAGGGTCTGCAGGCCCAGAACGTTCGCGCCGCCTGAAGCCACACCTCACCGCTTCGCGGTGACCTGAAGCACGGAAGGCCCGGCATCTCCGAAGAGGAGCCGGGCCTTCTGCTTTGCGGGGCCGCTACGGCGCGAGGTGCCGCTTGAAGTGGTTCATCACCCACTCGTACTGGCGCTGGGTGATGAGCGGATCCGGCACCATGTGCGTCAGGCCGCTGAGCGGCAGCAGCTCGTGGTACTTGCCCGCGCGGAAGAGCGCGTCGGACAGCTTGAGCGTGTGGAAGAAGTAGACGTTGTCGTCCGCGGTGCCGTGGATGAGCAGCAGCGGGGACAGGGGCCGGGCCGTGTCGCGCGCGTAGGTGAGCAGCGAGCTCTTCTCATAGGCCTCGGGGTGCTGCTGGGGCAGGCCCAGGTAGCGCTCGGTGTAGTGGGTGTCGTAGTCGAGCCAGTCCACCACGGGCGCGCCCGCCACGGCCGCCTTGAAGACGTCCGGGCGCTTGAGCGCGGCGAGCGCGGACATGTAGCCGCCGAAGCTCCAGCCCTCGATGCCCACGCGCGAGAGGTCCACCTCGGGCACCTCGGCGGCGAGCGCTTGCACCGCCGCGGCCTGGTCCTCCAGCGTCACCCCGGAGAAGTCCAGGTGCACCGCGCGCTGCCACTGGGCGCCCCGGAGCGGCGTGCCCCGGCCATCGAAGCGGGCGATGAGGAAGCCCTGGTCCGCCATCCACTGCGACAGCAGGTGCGCGGCCATGCTCTTGTGCACCACGGTGACGGTGGGGCCGGCGTACACCTCGACGATGACGGGCAGCTTCTCCCCGGGCTTCGCCTCCCGCGGGCGCACGAGCGAGGCGTGGAACTGGAGCGGGCCCACCTGGCGGTACTCGACGCGCGGCACGAAGGAGGGCTCCACCGCCACCGACGGCAGCTCACCCACGCGGGTGCCGTCCGCGCGGGCCACGAAGGTGCGCGGCATGGAGGTGGGGCTCGCGTGCGACACGACGAGCAGCGCGCCCGTCTTGGAGAGACCCCCATTCTCGATGGCCTCGCCCGTGGTGCCCGGACGCACCGCCTCCGGCGCGCCCCCGTCCTTCACGCGCCACAGGTAGCTCTCCGTGGGGTTGGGGCCGCCGTTGAAGTAGACGGTGCGCTCCTTCTCCAGGTAGCGCACGAAGCCGCGCAGGCCCGCCTCGGGCTTCACCAGCGAGCGCACGAGCGCGCCGTCCGCGCTCCGCAGCTCCACCTCGGGGCCCCCGTTGCGCTCGGTGTACCAGAGGAAGCCCTCGTCCACCCACTGGGGGAAGCTCTGCTCCAGCTCGAGCCAGGCCCCGTCCTTCTCGGTGAGCAGCTCCCGCGTGGCGCCGCTCGCCGGATCCACCGCGAGCAGCTTCTGCTCCGTCTGGGTGCGGTTCTGCACCAGCACCGTGAGCGGCCCCTTCTTCGGCCACACCACCGTGGCCAGGTACGGGTACGCCTCCGCGTCCCACTTCACCCAGACGGTGTTTCCGCCCGTGGCGGGGATGACGCCCAGGCGCACCTTCGCGTTGGCCTTGCCGGGACGCGGGTAGGCGGAGTCCTCCGCGCCGCGCTCGGGGTGCATCACGTCGATGATGGACAGCTGCTCCACCCCCGAGGTGTCCGACTCGGTGTAGGCGATGGACTTCGCGTCCGGGCTCCACCACCACCCCGAGAAGCGGCTCATCTCCTCCTGGGCCACGAACTCGGCCAGGCCGTGGGTCCTCGCCGCCGTGCCCCCTTGCGTCACCCGGTGCTCGGTGTTGGAGGCCACCTCCAGGCGGAACACGTCGTTGTCCCGCACGTAGCCCACGTGCTTGCCGTCGGACGAGAAGCGCGGGTCGATGACGCCCGCGCCCGTCTTGAGCTCCGTGGACTTCCCGCTCGCCCGCTCCACCAGGTAGAGCCGGCCGGAGAGGGGCACGAGGAGGGAGGCCCCATCCTCCGACAACTGGTAGGAGGTGAAGCCCCGGGCGCTCACGCGCATGCGCTCGCGGCGCGCCTTCTCCTCGGGCGACAGCGTCTCCTCACCGCCCTGGAGGATGGCCTCGGGGGTGAGCAGCTCGCGCGTCTGGCCCGTCGCCACGTCGAAGGCGAACAGTGTCTGCACGGGCGCGCGCGGCTGGCCGCGCAGGAAGAGGACGGTCTTCTCGTCGGGAGTGATTCGCGGGTTGACGGGACGGCCACTCATGAAGCGGCGCGTCTCCGCGTAGTCCCGCAGGAAGGCTTCTTGCGAAGGGGACATGGTCTGGGCGGAGGAGGGCTTGGGGGATTGCTGGGTGAGGACGGGAGCGCAGGCGGAGGCGAGCAGCGCGGCGGCGAGCAGGAAGGGAGCTTGGCGCATGGAAGGCGCGCAGCCTACACTCCCGCCCATCTCCATGGACGACTCCCACCTTCACCTGCGGCTCGCGGGCGTCATCCGGCTGGCGCTCGGTGGCGGACGGGGACCCACGGACGCCTACGTGTTCGATCCCCACCGGCTCGCACTCCCCGCGTGGGCGTGTGCCCTGGGCGTGGAAGGCTCTCCGGCCCTGCTGGTGACGTTGGATCGGCACCTGGACCTCGTCCCCCCCGTGGCCCCGGCGGCCGTGCCCGACCGCTCCGCGGGGCTGCGCGCCCTGGACGAGCACGCGCGCTGGAGCCTGGACGTGCGCAACTATGACCATGTGCTCGCCGCCATGGAGGCGGGGCTCGTGGGTGACGCGCTGGTGCTCGCCCGGACGAAACCCCGGGGCACGACCACGGCGGACACGTACGTGGACACCCGCGGGCGCACGCACCGGCTGGTGGTGGTGCCCACCGTGGACCGGGCGGCCGAGGCCTACCACCAACCCGCTCCCGGAGACCGGGTCCGGGACGTGCTCGAGGCCGCCGAGCGCGTGCTCCTGGACGTGGACCTGGACTGCTTCACCAGCCTGAGCGACGCGGATCCCATGACGGTGCTGCCCTGGCCGCTGGACGTCATCCGGGAGTACCTGCTCCCACCTGGCAGCGAGCCCTTCTGGGACGCCGTGCTGGGCAGGTGTGTCGCGCTCACCCTCGCCCGGGAGCCGCACCACTGTGGCGGGCTGCTCGCCTCGGGACGGCTCTTCCAGGACGTGGCGCAGGTCCTCTTCCGCGAGGTGCTCCGTACGGAGCCCCCCTGATGCCCCACCCCGGACACCTGGCGGGGGGGCATCCGAGCGGGTTCCAGCCTCTTCTTTTCAGCGTCCTGTCGTTTCCGTCGCGCCCCTCTGGGAGAATGGGCCAGGTCTCATGAACGGCGCCCAACCCCAGACGGTCCTTCCCCCCCACCTCGCCCGCCGGGTGTTCCTCCTCGTCGCACTGGGGGTCATCCTCTCCTCCCCGCTCGCCTCCATGCTGGTCGCGCTGTCGCTCGGACTGACGGCCTCCGAGATGGGCTGGAGCATGCGCTATCTGTCCCTGCCCATCTTCCTGGGCGTGGGCCTGCTGTTCCCCTGGGTGAGCATCCACCGATTGCTGCGCTGGGGCTTCGCCACCCACGAGGCGGAGCCCGCCGAGCAACGGCTGCTGCGCCTGCAGAAGCTGCCCTGGTGGCTCGCGTTCCTGGGCACCCAGGTGCCCTACATGCTCGGCGGCGCCCTGCTCATCGCGCCCCTCGTCGTGCACTTCCACAAACATCCCCTCCTGCTGGTGCTTCAGCTCATCGTCGCCAGCACCGTGGGCCAGGCCCTGTCGCTGCCCGTGGCCCTCAAGCTCGAGCAGATGCTGATGCCCTTCGTGCTCGAGCAGCGGGAGCACGTCCGCACGCGCGTGCGCGGCCGCGGCCCCGCCTGGATGCGGATGCGCTGGTACCTGCCCTACACGTTCGCCGGCCTGCTGCTGAGCACCTTGCTGCTGGGGGGCATGGCGCTCATGGTGCAGACCGCCGAGCTGCGAGATATCCAGGCCCAGACCATCCTCCAGGATCCATCGCTCGATCCGGCCCAGGCCCAGCTCATCGCCCAGCACCTGCGGGCCTTCGGCGACACCCTCCTGTCCCGGATGACCCTGCCCCTGCTCATGATGGGGTTGTTCGTCCTGGCGATTCCCACCTTCTCCGCCTGGCTGCTGGCACGCCGGCAGGAGCGGGCCACCGAGGCACTCCAGCAAGCCATCGAACGGCTCGCCCAGGGCGCGCCCGAGGCCCCCGGCTGGGCCTCCACCGACGAGCTCGGCGATGTGTCCATGGAGATGTCCCTGGCGCTCAACCGGTTGCAGGAAATCCCCACCCGGCTCCAGGCGTCCGCCAGCCTGTTGCTCGCCGCGAGCACGGGGCTCGGGACCGCCAGCACCCAACAGCGCGAGCGCATCGCCGAACAGGCCTCCATCCTCCAGGAGGCCCAGCTCACCTCCGAGGAGATCCGCACCACCTCCGAGCTCGCCTCCCACAAGGCCGAAAGCGTGCTCAGCGTGGCGGGCCACGCCGAACAGCTCGGTCAGTACGGAGAGGAAGCCCTCGAGCGGACCCTGACGGGCCTGAACACCATCCGCGACTTCGTGGATGGCATCCGCGGCAAGGTGCTCCGGCTCCAGGAGAGCGCCACCCAGATCGCCCACATCGCCGTCACGGTGAAGGACCTGGCCGACCAGTCCCACCTGCTCGCGCTCAACGCGTCCATCGAGGCGGCGCGCGCGGGAGACCAGGGCGCGGGCTTCGCCGTGGTCGCGAGCGAAATCCGCAAGCTGGCTGATCAAACCATCCGGGAGAACGCCCTCATCCGCAAGAGCCTGCTCGACATCGGCACCGCCATCCGCGACGTGGTCTCCATGAGCGAGCAGGGCGCGCTCCAGGTGCAGGGCGGCCTCGAGCGCGTGAAGACCTCGGGCAACAACCTGCGCGAGATGTCGCTCATCATCCAGGAGAACGCCGCGGCGGTGCGGCAGATCGCCGTCGCGGTGAACCACCAGAACACGGGCATCTCGCACATCTTCAACGCCATCGCCCACCTCTCCTCCGGCATGGACGAGACGATGAAGCGCCTGGACACCACGCTGCAGGCCACCGAGACGCTCCAGGCCGTCACCCGCGAGGTGACGGAGATCGCCCAGCGCTACCAGCTCAACCGCTAGAACGAGGCCGCGCGGATGAGGGCTCCCGAGACGTCGCTCTATGCCCGGCTGCTGGGCGCGGACTGGGAGCGGCTGCCCGAGCTGGTGCGCCGGATGCACGTCGAGGGGCGCGCCCGCGGACACTTCACCATCCGCCGCGGCCCGGGGCTCCTGGCGGCCCTGGTGGGTTGGCTCTGCCGCTTTCCCCCCGCGGGTGAGGACATCCCCACCCGGCTCGTCGTCCAGCGCGAGGGCGAGGGTCAGCGCTGGGAGCGGGCCTTCGGTCCGCATGCGCTCGCCACGCGCCAGCACGTGTGGCCCGGGCAACGGCTGGTGGAATGGCTCGGTCCCGTGGCGTGTGTCTTCCACCTGCGCCCCGAGGGCCCGGGCCTGCGCTACGAACAGGTGGGCGCGTGGTTGCGGCTCGGCCCGTGGAACCTGCCCCTGCCCCGCCTGCTCTCGCCCCGCATCGAGGCCTGGGTGACGGCCGAGTCCCCCGAGGGCATGCGCGTCCAGGTGCGCATCGGCGCGGCGCTGGTGGGGGCGCTGTTGTCCTACGAAGGCCGGATCTCCCCCGAGGAGGCCCCATGAGCACGGCGCTGTGGCTCTTCGCGCTCCAGGGCGTATTGGGCGCGTTCGACACGCTGTACTACCACGAGTGGAAGGCCCGGCTGCCCGCGCACGTCCCCGGCACCCGCCCCGAGTTGCTGCTGCACGCCACGCGTGACTTCTTCTACGCGCTGCTCTTCGCCACCCTGCCCTGGCTGTCGTGGCGGGGCGCGTGGGCGGCCGTGCTGGGCGCCGTCATCGCCGCGGAGATCGTCATCACCCTGGCCGACTTCGTGGTGGAGGATCGGGTGCGCGCGCCCCTCGGGGGCGTCTTTCCCGGAGAGCGCTGCACCCACGCGGTGATGGCCCTGCTCTATGGCGCGGTGCTCGCCCACGTCGTGCCCGAATTGCTCGCGGGCTGGCGGCTGCCCACCCAGCTCACCCTCGCGCCCGTGGCCATTCCGGAGGGCCTGCGCCTCGTGCTGGGCCTCATGGCCGTGGGCGTATTCGGCTCGGGCGTGCGCGACCTGTACGCCGCCCTGCGACTGCCCGGAGGCCACTGGCCCTGGCCCGCGCCCCAGGGCACCCCTCCATGAAACGGCGCCTGTTACACCAGCTCGTGTTCGGCCTCGCGGCCCTCTACAACCTCCTCTGGGGCCTGTACGCGGCGGTGGACCCCCAGTGGCTCTTCCGCTTCGCGGGCATGCCCGCGCTCAACCAGCCCGCCCTCTTCGCGTGCCTGGGCATGGTCATCGGCGTGTACGGCCTGCTCTACGCCGAGGTCGCGCGCCGCCCCGAGCAGGGCTTCGCGCTCGCGGCGGTGGGACTGCTGGGCAAGGTGCTGGGGCCCATCGGGCTCATGGGCCTCATCCTCCGGGGCGAGTGGCCCCCGGCGACGCTCGTGCTCTGCCTCACCAATGACTTCGTCTGGTGGGTGCCCTTCTCCCTCTATCTGTGGGACGCGTGGCCAGGCTACCGCCGCACCTTCTCCGCCCCGGGGAGCCGGGGCGGTTAGCGAGGCGCCGCGACGGCGCGCCGCTCAGATGTCCAGCTTGGCGATCTGGTGCTTGTCGTCGGCGATGAGGCCGGCGATCCACTGGCCGAAGGCGACGAGTCCGCCCACCACCGCGCCCACCGCCAGACCCACGGGGCCACCGAAGGCGCTGGCCGCGATGGCTCCACCCACGGCCCCCCCGATGCCGCCCGCGATGCTCAGGGCGCCCTTGGCGATCTGCCCCTTGTGGCCGCCCTTGACGCCATCGGCGATGTCCATGGCGCCCGTCACCGTGCCAATCACCGCTCCGGCCACGTTCGCCACGCCGCCCATGCCCTTGAGGGCCCCCGCGATCTTGCTCACCGCGGTCGTGTTGCCCAGGGCGCTCATGCCGGGAATCTTGCTCAACCAGCTGCCCGTCTGCGCCACATCGTCGCCCATGATGCCGACGAGGTCCGTGGTGCCCTTGAAGGACTTCCGCAGGGCGTCCGCGCCCGCGTAGATGTCGTAACCACCCAGGGCGGTGTCCATGGCGCCCTTCATGATGTCCCCCATGTTGCCCTCGCGGATGCCACCGATGAGGTTGGTGACGCCGCTGGCCACGCTCGCCGCGCCCGCCAGCGTGCCCACGCCCCCCTTGAGGCCCTGCGCCGTATTGCGCACGTTGTCGAGCCCGAGGACGTCCGACACGTTCTTGGGCAGCAGGTCATCCGCGCCCTGGGCCAGGCCCTGCACCGCCTTGAGCGCGTTGACGCCGCCCTTCTTGGCGAACTCGCTGATGCTGCTGTAGGTGGACGCGCTCGCGTTGAGCAGCAGGTCGCGCGCCTCGGGGTTGCCCTCGAGATCCTTCGGATCCAACACCTCGCGCGGATCCTGCCCACCCGGGCCGGTGATCGACATCTTGCTGCCGCCCTCGCCCACCTCGGACACGGCCACGCGCCCGTCCGGATCCGTCACGGTGTTCTTCGAGTTGAGCAACTGCATGCCCTCACCCGACAGGAGCGAGCTGTCCTCCTGCTTGGAGCCGAAGGTCTTGCCGTCCTTGGTGCGCTTGACCTCCATCGTCTCGTCGAGCTTGAGGCCCTTGTCCGTGGCCTCCTTCCTGGCGTTGTAGTGCTCCTCCACGTCGGTGCCGTCCGGCTCCTTGTACGTGGCGTCCATGTTCTCGATGGAGCCGTCCTTGCCGTACTTCGTCTTCGTCTCGCCCTTCACCTCGGCGAAGTCGCCGGAGTCATCCGGCTTGAGCGTCCGGCCCTCGGACGTCTGGGTGACGGTGTCGCCCTCCACCTGGGTGTGCGTCTTGGTGGTGACCTTGGGCTGGCCCTCGAGGAACGTCTGGGTGTCCAGGCTGTTCTCGTCCTTCTTCACCTCCATGAGCCACTGCTTGGGCGTCTGGCCGTCGTCGTAGGCGTCGTTGGCGTCGTAGTCCTCGCCCTTGTTCTTCTGGTACTCGCGGGAGAGGTTGTTGAGTTCCTCGCGGCTGTGCGGCCCCTCGCCGGCGTACTGCACATGGCCGTCCAGCTCGCGGTCGGTGATGGAGGTGGCCTGGACGTTGTCCTGGGAGAAGCGCTGGGTGCGCTGGTACTGGGGGTTCTCCTGCTTGCCGTCCGCGCCGGGCGCCGGAATGGAGTACGAGTAGGTGTCGGCGCGCTGCACCGGCTCCTTGAAGTTGAAGTGGCCGTTCTTCTCCAACTTGTCGTCGATGTGCTTGCCGCCCTTCTGCTCGTAGAAGGACGTGCGGCTGCCGCTCACGGCGCCACCGGCCTGAGAGAACTGCTCCGTCTTGAGGCGGCCATCCTCGTTGTACACGCGGTTGTCGGTGTAGGTGAGGCCCGGGTCCTTCGAACGGTCGATGTCGCCGAAGTTCTTGAGATCCTGCGTCTCGTTCTTGTCGCTCTTCCACTCGGCGTGCTGCACGCGCGTGCTGCCGTCGGCGTTGGCCTCGAAGCGGTCGCGCTTGTTCACGTCCCCTTCGTAGTTGGCCGAGTTGAGGGTGATGTTGCCGTTGGCGTCCTTGGTGGCCACCGTGCGCTCGACGACGTCGCCCGCGTCGTTCTTGCGCACCAGCTCCGCCTCGGTGTCCGAGTTCTTCTTCACCTCCGTGTTGGCCGGCACCTCCTTGCCGCCGTCCGCCATGGAGAAGATCTCGTTCGACTGGTTCGCCGTCTCCTCATGGAGCTTCTTCTGGGCCGCCTCGGTCTCGGCCTTGCTCTTGCCCACCGTCTGGAGCTCCACGTCCTTCTTGGCGCGCGCCTCGCCGGAGATGCTCATCTGCGGCGGAGGCGGGCCCTGGGTCTCCGCCACGGGCGTGGCTTCCGCGGGCTGCGCCGCGGCGGCCTTGCTCACGGCGGCGGCCGCGGCGGCGAGGCCTCCCGTCACGGCGCCAATGTCCTGGGGCTTCTCCTCGGCGCCGAGGTCGGCGGGAGTCTCCGGGTCCGCCTTCGCGGCGAACACCTGGGGATTGCCACCCGCCTGGGACGCCTTGGCCAGATCAACGCCGGACTTCTCGTCGAACCCGTCCTTGATCTCCTCGGCCTTCTTCTCATTCGCGGGAGCGGCGGCCGTGGGCTTCGCGTCGACCGGCTTCGTCTCGGTCGGCTTCGGCTCGGGAGCGACGGGCGGACGGTAGGCAACGGGCTGCTTCTTGATCGGGTCGATCGCCATGGAAGGCTCCAGAAACCAGGGAGGCGGATAGCTTGGGGATTCTCAACTTCTGACGGACTCAGACTTTGCGAGTCGCGTGCCAGCTTTTGAGAAACATTCCCTCCCGCCCAACTCTCGTCGTCTCAGGGGTTTACACGGAGCGAACTTCCCGCGACCTGATGACACCTGTCACCACCTGATGACAGCAGTCCCCACTTCATGTCACCTGTCACCACCCAGTGGGCCCGGGTGGGACGAGGGTGGGCTCGTCACATCAGAGCGGGGAGTCGAGGAACGCGGGCCGGAACTCGGTCACCTGGCCGCCGCTGAAGGAGAAGCGGCCGCTCACGGGGGGACGATCGCCGTTGAGCACGTAGCCGAAGTCCAGGCGGAACGGGTAGGTGTTGAACTGGGGGAAGAGCAGCCGCAGGCCCACGCCCACCGAGTGCACCAGGCTCGGAGCCTCGTCGAACGCGGAGCCCGCGTCATAGAAGAGCACTCCGCCCAGGTGCACCGTGTAGAAGACGAGCGGCCGGGTGCGGTACTCCAGGTTGAGCAGCGCCAGGCGCTTGCCGGAGTACGCCTCGGGCGAGGCCCCGCGCAGACCGTTGCCGCCGCCGAGCAGCAGCACGCGCTCGTTGAGGTCATCGCGGTTGAAGTCCAACAGGGCCCGCGCCACGAAGCGGCCCCCGAGCACCTTGGGGGACACCTGTTGCGCCTCGGCGGCCCAGCGGCGGTTGGTCCACTGGCCCCGGGCCTCCCCCCCGAGCCACTGGCGCACCGAGGCCGCCGCGGCCAGCGTGGTGAGCGCATCGCCCAGGCGGGCGCGGTAGCGCGCGGTGACGGCCACCTCGGCGAAGGTGCTCGCGGAGGAGAGCAAGGCGGGGGCATAGCGCGCCGTGGCCGTGAGGTAGTGGCCCACCTGGAAGTCCTCGGAGAGGGCATAGGAGTCCACATCGCGCATCACCTCGTAGCGGGTGTCCCAGAGGCGCGCGTAGGCGAGCACGTAGGTGGCGTTCTCGCTGCGGGGCAGCAGCGTGTCGCGCAACCACGTGCGCTGGGCCTCGTCCAGCCCGGAGTCCCGAGGGGCCTCGTAGCGCCGGTGATAGGCCCCCACGCCACCGCCCGCGTCCACCTTGAAGCGCGAGCCCCAGGAGCGCAGGTACAGGGAGCTGCCGCTCAGCTCCTCGGCGTCATAGACGTAGGGCACCGTGCCGCCGCTGGGATAGGGCAGTTGCCACACGTCGGCGCCCCGGAAGACGCGCACGGGCTGCACGCGCCACGCGCCCTGCACCTGGAAGCTCCAGGGCGTGGAGAGCGAGAAGAAGGGCCGCGACACCAGCACGCTGCCCTTGGAGCCCTCGGGCTCACCCGAGCGCGCGAAGATGAGGGAAGCGCTCTCGGTGAGCGACCAGCGGCTGCCCAGCAGGCGCGGGTCCACGTAGCTCTGGCCCAACGTCAGCGAGTCCCGGCGCAGCAGGAAATCCAGCGCGACCTTCTTGTTCAGCCCGAGGAAGTTCTGCTCGGTGCCCTGCAGACGGAGCGACTGCACGAGCGGCCCCACCAGTTGGACGTCCTGGTTGAGCCGCAGCGACCACAGGTCCTTGGTGACGATGAGCAGCGACACCGTGCCGGGAGCGGGGCCCCGCACGGCCAGCACGCGCACCACCGCGAAGATGCCCAGGCGGCGCAGGTTGCGGGCCGTCTCCAAGGCGAGCGCGGACGAATAGGCCGCGCCCTCCTCCAGGAGCACCTCGCGCCGGATGACGTGCTCGCGGGTGCGCACGTGGAAGACGTTGAGCAGGGAGGGATAGGGATCCGAGTCGGCGACGACGTCCTCGGACACCACCTCCACCGAGGCCAGGGGTTTGCCCTCGGGCTCGGGCTCGAGCACGAGGCCTCGCTGCTCGAGCCCCCAGCGGACAAGCGCGTCCTCATAGCCCGTCACGGGAGGGGACGGGTTCGCCGCCAGCAGGGGCGCGGCGAGCAGGGCGAACCAGACGGGCGGCATGTCCAGATGCTGGCACGATTCCGTCAATCGGAATACGGTAGTGAACAGCTCTCCCGGACCTCGGATTGGAGGGGATTCCCGATACAGTCCAGAAGGGAGACAGTGCCGCTCATCGAGACGCTGTTCTCCGTAACGTCCGGACTCAACGTGAAGATTCTCCTGGTAGAGGACAACGAGGACATCCGCGAGGGACTGACCGATCTCCTGGAGAGCGAGGGCTATTCAGTCGTCGGCAGTGGATCGGCGGAAGAGGGACTGGAGCAACTGCGGACCGGGTCCTTCCAACTGGTCATCACCGACTACATGCTGCCGGGGGAGAATGGCGGCTGGATGTTGGAGCAGGCCGGGCGCGAGCAACGGCTTCGCGACACGCCCGCGGTGATGATCACCGCCCACCCGCGCGTCAAACCCCCGGAGGGCGTGCGTCTGGTGCACAAGCCCCTGGACATCGACGACTTCCTCCAGTTGGTGGACGACTTCCTGCACACCACGCCGCGCGCCGCCGTGAGCGCCTAACGCGGCACGCCGCGCAGGTCCCCCGGACGCAACAGGGGCAGCGGCTCGCGCCGGGCGATGGCCGCCACGATGCGCGCGAGCTGGTCCACGCCATCCGACAGGGCCGCCGGTCCTGGCTGGAGGATGAGCGAACTCTTCACCTCGTAGAGCTGATCCTCCACCACCGCCGTCACCCGCTCCCATCCCGGCCGGGAGGCGATCTTCTCGCGCTTGGCCTTGCGGCCGCACCAGCTCGCGATGACGCCCTCGGGGTCGCGCCGGGCCACCTCGGCGGGCTCGAAGATGCGGCCCTTGGCGTCCTGGCGCAGCCGCGACTCGCGGCACACGTCCTCCCCGCCCACCAGCTCCACCAGCTCCGAGCACCAGCGGATGCCGGAGATGAGCGGTTCGTGCCACTCCTCGAAGAAGACGCGGGGACGGCGCGGCAGGTGCTCGGCGGCCTCCGCGTGCCGGGCGAGGTTCGCCTCCAGCTCGTCCGCGAGCCGTTCGGCTGGCTCGGCGCGTCCCACGAGCGCGCCCACCACGCGCACCGTCTGGAGGATCTCCGCGAGCGAGCGCTGGTTGAAGAGGTACACGGGCACCCCGCGCTTGCACAGCTCGCGGCCCAGGTCCGCCTGCAGGTCGGAGAAGCCCAGCACCAGGTCCGGCTTGAGCTCGAGGATGCGCTCGAAGTTGGCGTCCAGGAAGGAGCTGACGCGCGGCTTCTTGCGCGCCTCGGGGGGCCGGACGGTGAAGCCCGAGACGCCCACCACCAGGTCCCCCGCGCCGATCCGGTAGAGCGTCTCGGTGGTCTCCTCCGTCATGCAGATGATGCGCTGGGGGTAGCGCGGCGCGGAGGAGAGCAATGCCCGGAAGCGGTCGGTCATGGGGCCGGCAGTGTAGTCCGGCCCCAGGCCCGGGCTCACGAGTTGTAGGCGGCCTCGCCGTGCTGCGTGGCGTCCAGGCCCATGCGCTCCTCTTCCTCGGAGACGCGCAAGCCCACCGTCTTGTCCACGATCTTGAGGACGACGAGCGTCACCACGGCCGTGTAGGCGCCCACCACGAGCAGGGCCAGCGCCTGCTTGCCGAGCAGCGCGGGGTTGCCGGCCAGCAGGCCGTCGGCGCCCGCGGGGTTGAGCGCGGCCTGGGAGAACACGCCCACGAGGAGCGCGCCCAGCAGGCCGCCCACGCCGTGCACGCCCCACGCGTCGAGCGAGTCGTCGTAGTGCAGCTTCTCCTTGAGGAGCACCGCGCCGTAGCATACGCCGCCGGCGAGGATGCCGATGACGAGCGAGGCCGCGGGCGACACGAAGCCGGCCGCCGGGGTGATGGCCACCAGTCCCGCCACGAGGCCCGACACCATGCCCAGCAGCGTGGGCCGCTTGCGGAGGATCCACTCGGCGCTCGTCCAAGCGAGCGCCGCCGCGCCCGCCGCGATGTGCGTGGTGGAGAACGCGAGCGCCGCCAACGGGCCCGCCGCCAGCGCGCTGCCGGCGTTGAAGCCGAACCAGCCGAACCACAGGAGCCCGCCGCCGAGGATGGTCATGGGCAGGTCATGCGGGATGAAGCGCTCGCGCCCGAAGCCCAGACGCTTGCCGATGTAGATGGCGCAGATGAGCGCGCTCAGGCCCGCCGTCCAGTGCACCACCGTGCCGCCCGCGAAGTCGAGCACGCCCAGCTTGAAGAGCCACCCGCCCTCGGCCCACGTCCAGTGCGCCACGGGATCGTACACGAGCGTGGTCCACAGGAGGGTGAAGAGCACGTAGGCGCTGAACTTCATGCGCTCCACGAACGCACCGGAGATGAGCGCCGGGGTGATGATGGCGAACTTGAGCTGGAAGGCCATGAAGACCAGGTGGGGGATGGTGCCCCGGGTCTCCGTGGTCACGTTGTTGAGCATCAGGAAGTCGCCGCCCCCGATGAAGCCCCCGTGCGTCTGGCCGAAGGCGAGCGAGTAGCCGAACACCACCCACTGCACCGTCACCAGCGCCATGGCGAAGAACGAGTACATGAACGTGGCGAGCACGTTCTTGCGCCGCACCATACCGCCATAGAAGAGCGCCAGCCCCGGCGTCATCAGCAGCACCAGCGCGGAGGCCATCAGCATCCACGCCGTGTCACCCGAGTTGGCCACGGACTCGGCCGCCTGGGCGTGCGCGAGCGCCGATGTCAACAGACAGAGCAGCGGCGCCAGGCGCCGGATCCCTCTCATTCCTCGATAAATCTCCATGTCCGCGCAGCGTGCCTTGACGCAGCGCGCAAGTCCAATCTCCTGAGAAGAGGGGTCGCGCGACGCGGCGCACCAGGGGGCCCCGGCTCCGGGTGAAGCCCAGGCGGACCCCGGGCGGAGCCGGGACTCGCTCCGACTTTTCGAGTCCCCCGGGTCTGGTGGTAGCATCTGTCGCCCAGTCTTCATTCCACACCGCCCACCGACGGGGGAGCGCATGGTCCAGAATGGCGCACCGCCACAGAGCGCACCGGCCGACGCCGGAGATCCCCTGCTCGGCCGGGTGCTCAACGACAAGTTCCGCATCGTGGAAGTGCTCGGGGCGGGGGGCATGGGGCGGGTGTACAAGGCGGTGCAGTCGCCCCTCGAGCGCATGGTGGCGCTCAAGGTGCTCAACCCCCAGTACAGCGAGGGCAAGGATCCGGGCTTCCAGAAGCGCTTCTTCATGGAGGCGGCCGTCACCTCCAAGCTGCGCCACCCCAACACCGTCACCATCTTCGACTACGGGAAGACGGACGACGGCGTGCTGTACATCGCCATGGAGTACCTGGAGGGGCAGACGCTGGCGCATCTGCTCGCCAACGCGGGCGCGCTGCCATGGATCCGCGCGCTGAACGTGGCCCAGCAGGTGGCGCGTTCGCTGCGCGAGGCGCACCGGGTCGGCCTCATCCACCGCGACCTCAAGCCCGCCAACATCATGGTCCTCGCGCAGGAGGACGACCTCGACGTGGTGAAGGTGCTGGACTTCGGCCTGGTGAAGTCCTTCCTGGCGGACCGCGAGGGCCCCCAGGACGTGGAAATCACCCAGGCGGGGGTCATCCTCGGCTCGCCGCTGTACATGGCGCCCGAGCAGGCGCGCAACGTGTCCGACCCGCGCAGCGACGTGTACTCGCTGGGCGTGGTGATGTACCAGATGATGCTCGGCCGTCCGCCCTTCACGGCGCCCCAGAGCATCGACGTCATCTTCAAGCACATCAACGAGGCGCCGCCCTCCTTCACGTCCATCTGGGCCACGCACGACGTGCCCCCGGACGTGGAGGCGCTGGTGATGCGCTGCCTGAGCAAGCGCCCCGAGGAACGCTTCCAGTCCATGGACGAGATGCTGGAGGCCCTCCGGCGCTCCGCCTCGGCCGCGGGCCACAGCGGCGTCTTCTCCGCGCCGCGCACGCTGGGAAACAGCGGTGTCATGTCCGTGCCCGCGCTCGGGGGAGAAGTCCTCTCCGGGCCGAGGACCGGTCCCCTGCCCGCGCCCAACACCACGGGCGCGAACACGATGTCCTTGGACGTCTCCGTGGAGGAGGCGCCCCGGCCGTCCCGCATGACGCTACCGCTGGCCCTCTTCGCCATCTCGCTGCTGCTGGGCCTGGGCGTGGCCGCGGTGATGACCCTGAGGGCGCCCGAGCCGGCGTCCGCGCCCGTCGCGGCGGCGCCCGAGCCCGTCAGGGCCCCCGCCCCCCTGCTCCGGCGCCCACGCCCGTTCCCGCCGCGCCGCCCCCGGCCGAGGTGGCCGCGGCCGAGAGCGATCTGGAAGAACTCACCCCGCTCGTGCCGGAGCCCGGCGCGCGAATCCAGCTCACGGTGTCGAGCGAGCCGTCCGGGGCGACGGTGATGTACGAAGGCCGCGTGGTGGGCGAGACGCCCATGCAACTGCCCGTGCCCCCCGGCGCGAATGGCCGCGCGAGTGCCCGTCTGACCTTCACCCTCGATGGCTATCAGCGCGCCACGGCGCTCGTCGAGGGCAGCGGGCCGGTGGTACGTTTCAACCAGAAGCTGCTGAAGAAGAGGAGCGGCACCCGCCCCCCGGCGGACCGGAAGTCCTCTGGGTATAAGGACGACCCCTACTAACAATGCTGAAGAAGATCGCCTGGAAGCGAGCCGGCACCCTGGCTCTGGTGCTGTGCGCGGGGACGGCCTGGGGTGACGCTCGCCTGGAGGCCCGCCGCCACTTCCGCAACGGCATGAGCCTCATCGCCCAGGGTCAGTACGACTCGGGTATCGCCGAGCTGCTGAACGCCTACGCCATCAAGCCCCACGCCAACGTGCTCTACAACATCGCGCGCGCCTACCAGGACGCGGGCCGTGTTCCCGAGGCCGTGGACTACTACCGGCGCTACCTCGCCGCCAATCCGCCCGACTCGGCCCCCGTGGCCGCGACGCTCGCGAAGCTGGAAGAGACGCTGGGTGACCCCCGCGAGGAGCCGGCCGCCGAGGAGAACAAGGGACTGCCGCCCATGCCTCCCCCGCCCGCCAACACGGAGGCGACCAAGACGCTCACCGCGTTGATGGAGCGGCTGGAGAAGGCCATCGCCCGCGCCGAGGCCCTGCCCGCCACGCCCGGCCCCACCCGGTCCACCGCGGACGCGCCTGGCGCCGCCGTCGCGCTCCAGACGGGAACGGCCCCGGGAGAGGACGAGGGCGAGGTGCCCTACGAGGAGCGCGTGGTGACGGCCAGCCGCCGTGCGCAGTCCTCGCTGGAAGCGCCCAACGCCACCACCGTCATCACCGCCGAGGACATCCGCTTGTCGGGCGCCCGGAGCCTGCCGGAGCTGCTGCGGCGGGTGCCCGGCGCCGAGGTGATGATGATGGGGCCCGCCAGCGCGAACGTGTCGCTGCGCGGCTTCAACCAGCGCCTGTCCAACAAGGTCCTGGTGCTGGTGGACGGCCGCTCCGAGTACCAGGACTTCCTGGGCATGACGCTCTGGTCCTCCATCCCGGTGTCGCTGGATGAAATCGAGCGCATCGAGGTCATCCGAGGTCCGGGCAGCGCGCTGTACGGCGCCAACGCCATGTTGGGCGTGGTCAACATCATCACCCAGGCCCCGGGCACGGGCCCGCGCGCGCGCTTCCAGGGCTACGCGGGCAGCGGCAACGTGGCGGGCGGCGACTTCGTGAGCCACGGGGGCTCGGGCGCGCTGCGCTATCGCGCCTCGGTGGCGTACACCCAGGCGAACAAGTGGAGCCGGGACTTCGCCTCGGACCGGCCCGACATGCTCATCGAGGATCCCAACCCGGACCTGGGCGTGCGCAGCGCGCGCGCCACCCTGGCCACCACCTATCAGTTCGACGCGGGCCCCCAACTGGGACTGACCGGCGGCGTCAACCGGCTCTACACGGAGGCCTACCCGCTCGGCGCCCTGCGCAACTTCTACATGGACGGCGTGAGCGCCTTCGCCAAGGCGGACGCGAGCATGGGTCCGGTGAAGTTCAAGGCCTTCTGGAACCACCTCTCCGCGAACGCGGGGCCTCAGTACGAGGCCCGGGGCCAGCGCTCGCTACAGACCCGCGTCGACTCCAACGTCTTCAATGGCGAGCTGCTCATCAGCAAGACGTTCTCGCTCGCGGGCGAGCACCAGGTGAACGTGGGCGTGGAAGGCCGCCTCAAGCGCCTGGGCTGGGCCTACATGGAGTCGCTGCGCCAGGAGCTGCACGGCGCGGCCTTCGTGCAGGACGAGTGGCGGCTGGCCAACCCCTTCCGCGTGGTGGCCTCCTACCGTGTGGACCGGCACCCGCTGCTGGACAAGGGCTCGGCGGGGCTGGCGCACTCGCCCCGCGTCTCCGCGCTCTTCCTGCCCTTCGAGGGCCATGCGTTCCGCGCCAGCGCCGCCTCGGCCTTCCGCGTGCCCACCTTCATGGAGAGCTACGCGCGGGTGGGCTTCCCGCTGCCGGGCGTCAACGGCGCCAACCTGCTCACCACGGGCAACCAGATGCTCAAGCCCGAGCAGCTGCTGGCCTTCGAGCTGGGCTACCGCGGCGAGGCCCCCACGCTCGGCATCGACTGGGACCTGGCGCTCTACCAGAACACCGTGCGCAACCTCATCGACCTGTCCGCCGTGGTGCCGGTGACGGCGGGTGACGCATGGGACGCGGCCTCGGGCACGTACATCCTGGGCCGCTCCTTCTTCCAGAACGAGTCGGCCGTCTACACCGCGCGTGGCGCCGAGCTCGGCGTGTCCCTGGCGCCGGTGGACGGCCTGGGCATCCGCGTGAGCGGCGCGCTGCAGAACCTGACGTCCGAGGGCGGTACGGAGTCGCTGTGCGGCCCATGCAGCCAGGCGCCCCAGTTCAAGCTGTATGGCGGCATCACCTACCGCACGCGCCAGGCCCTGGAGCTGGGCCTGGACGCGGCCTGGTCCTCCGCCACCCAGTGGGTGGAGCGCGAGCCCACGGCGCAGGATCCCACCCGCATCGAACCCATCTCCAACGGCCTGGGCGCCTACACCGTCATCAACGCCCGGGTGGGCTACAGCCCGGTGAAGGATCGGGTGTCGGTGGCGCTCGTGGGCTCCAACCTGGGCCCCGCCCATTCCCAGCACCCCTTCGGCAATCGCATCGAGCGCCGGGTGCTCGCCCTGCTGACGGTGACGCCATGATGTCCTCTCGCCAGAAAACCCTGGGGGGCCTCGCCCTCGCGTGCGTGCTCGCCACCGGGTGCGAGCCTCCTCCGGTCTTCGCCACCGCGGATGTCCGTCAGCAGCAGCTCCGGTCGCGCATCGAGGGCCAGGTGGTGGTGCAGGGGCCGGTGCGCGGCAACGCCATCGTGCTGCTCTACGACGCCGAGCGGCCTCCTCCGCCCCAGGGCACGGGCCGTCCGGTGAGCTTCACCGTCATCCCCCGCGAACAGCTCTTCGGCCCGGCGGACCCGTCCGCGGTGGGGCCCTTCACCGCGCCCTACGCGTTCAGCCAGGTGGCCAAGGGGCACTACCTCGTGCGCGGCTTCATCGACGCGGACACGTGCCTGATGACGGGCAACCAGCAGCCCTGCCACACGCCGGACTTCATTCCCTGGTTCACCGTCACCGGCGAGCCCAACGCCGGAGACGTGGGCGGCGCCGCCCTGGACGCCTCGGGCAAGCCCCGGATCGTGGACATCTCTCCGCTCGAGGACGACTCGCTGCCGGCCGCCACCCACGTCAACGTGAGCTTCTCCACCGAGAAGACCCGGGTGCCCTTCGATCGCCCCGTCTTCTGGGTGGACGGCCCCTCGCGCTTCGAGCGCAAGCCGAGCACGCTGACGCTCAGGCCGCTGCAGTTGCAGGAGTCCGGCGTGGACCAGCGCCCGCCGTCCTTCTTCGTCCGGCTGGTGGACGACAACGAGGACGGCAAGCCGGATGACGCCAATGGCGACGGCTCGTTGGACCTGTGGCCCCGCGTCCTGGTGCGCAAGCTCACCCACGTCGTGGACCCCCGCAATCCAGCGCAAGGGCTCGCCGACGAGAACGACCTGGACCGCAACGGCGTCCTCGACGAGACCGGTGAGGATTACATCCGGGAGAACGGGAGCAAGGACGGGCAGCCGGACCTGGTGCTGCTCTCCGCGTCGTTGTCCGTGCCGCCCGAGGTCCTCGCCCAGTTGAACCAGAAGGTCGATGGCGCCTGGAGCTTCCAACCCGTTCCCTCGCCCATCCTCACCCTCAACTTGAATCCAGCGGCGATCGATGCGAGGGATCCCCGCCAACCCGTGCGCCTGCAGACGATCCCCCCCGGGCGCTACTCCATCACCCTCGTCCAGTTCACCGGCCAGACGTGGCGCGTCCCCAATGAATTGGACCCCTTGGTGGCGACCCCGAAGGATCTGCCCGCGACGGGGCTCCCCCCGGTGGCCACCCAGTCCTTCGTGATCGAGGTGCCATGAGTTCCGTCTCCCCGCGCCCTCTCCAAGGGAGCGTGACTTTGACTTCGAGGTGTGTGTGGGCGAACATGGCGGGCAGTCTGGTCGTGAGCGGGGGGGGGGAACACCATTGGGAGGTTCTTCGATGAAGTCGGCCACCGTTGTGCCCGAATCACTGGCGACAGCTGCAGCCCGTTCCCCGGCGGCTCCCACCGAGCCCGCCCGCCCATCCGTGTCCACTCCGGCGGTGACCCGTCCTGGCGAGCCGGTGCGTCCCTTCGGAGGGATCAACGCCGAGACGGCCCGCGCCTTCACGGCCGTGGCCAACACCGAGACGCGCCCCTTCGCGCGCCCGGAGCCCGGCGTGAAACCCCAGCGCGTGCTGCTCGTGGACGACAGCCGCTCCATCCGCACGCTGCTCAAAATCTACCTGATGGCGCGCGCCTTCGAGTACATCGAGGCGGAGTCGGCCGAGGCGGCGCTCAGGGAGCTGGACACGCAGCAGGTGGACCTCATCCTCACCGACTTCCACATGGATGGAATGAACGGCGCGGACTTCGCGGCCACGGTGCGCTCGAACAAGGATCTCAAGGTGTCGCGCATCCCCATCCTGATGATGACGGGCGATGCGAACGCCGCCGAGGTGCGCAACAAGGGCCAGAAGGCGGGCATCAACGCCTTCGTGCGCAAGCCGGTGAGCTGCGCCCAGCTCATGACGCTGGTGGACACCATCCTCCCGGCGCCCAAGAAGGTCTGAGCCCCGCCGTCAGGTGGCGGGCAGCGACGCGCGGGTCCGCCGCTTGCGTACGGACTCCGCCACCCGGACGGCGAGCAGCAGGCCCAGCACGCACGCGTACACGAGCGGCTCGGTCAGATCCTTCTTCACCCGCCAGATGAAGTGCACCACGCCCAGGGACACGGCCACGTAGACAAGCCGGTGCAACCGCTGCCAGGTGGGAAAGCCCAGGCGGCGCACCATGCGATTGGTACTGGTGACGGCCAGGGGCACGAGCAACACCAGCGCCAGGAAACCCACGGTGATGAAGGGCCGCTTCGTGATGTCCGCGAGGAGGGCGCCCCACGCCAGGCCCTGATCCAACACCGCGTAGGTGAGGAAGTGCATCACCGCGTAGGCGAAGCCCAACAGGCCCAACAGCTTGCGGATGCGTAGGGGCCACGTCCACCCGAACAGCAGCTTGAGCGGCGTGCACGCGAGCGAGGCCACCAGCACGATGAGCGCGAGCATGCCCGTCTGATGGAGCACGCGCTCGATGGGGTTGGCGCCCAGGGCACCTCGCGCGAAGTCGAGCGCCAGGAGCGCCACGGGGGACAGCCCGCCCACGAGGACGGCGGGCTTGAGCCAGGGGTAGGGAGACGAGGCCATGGGCGTCAGAAGTTCTCGCGCAGGTCCATGCCCGAATAGAGGCCGGCCACCTGCTCGGCGTAGCCGTTGAAGGGCAGCGTGGGACGGCGGCGGAACTCCCCGATGCGGCGCTCGGAGGCCTGACTCCACCGGGGGTGATCCACCTGGGGATTCACGTTCGCGTAGAAGCCGTATTCGCGCCTGTTGGCCAGGCTCCACGTCGTGGGCGGCTGTGTCTCCGTGAGGGAGATGCGGACGATGGACTTGATGCCCTTGAAGCCATACTTCCACGGCACCACGAGCCGCAGCGGCGCGCCGTTCTGGTTGGGTAACACCTTGCCGTACAGGCCCACCGCCAGCAGCGCGAGCGGGTGCAGGGCCTCGTCCAGGCGCAAGCCCTCGACGTAGGGCCAGTCGAGCGTGGCCGCCTTCTGGCCGGGCATCTGCTTGGGATCCATCAGGGTGGTGAAGGCCACGTACTTCGCCTTGCTCGTGGGCTCCACGCGCCGCAGGAGCCCCGCCAGCGGAAAGCCCATCCACGGAATCACCATGGACCAGGCCTCCACGCAGCGCATCCGGTAGACGCGGTCCTCCAGGGGGAACCAGGACTGGAGCGTGTCCATGTCCACGCGCTGGGGCTTGTTCACCTCGCCGTCGATGACGACCGTCCAGGGCCGGGGCTTGAGCGTGTGCGCGTTCTCGGCGGGGTCCCCCTTGTCGAGCCCGAACTCGTAGAAGTTGTTGTAGGTGGTGGCGTCCTCGTAGGGCGTGGGCGTCTCGTCGGTGTCGTAGGGGCCCCGGGGACGCGCCTTCTTGGGGGCCTCGCCCGGAGCGGCGGGCGGCGGCGCCAGAAGCTCCCCGCCATCTCCACCCGAAGGCCGGCGGCTGAGCAGTTGCAACCCCGCCCCCACCGCCGTGGCCGTGCCGGTGAAGAGCGCCGCGCCTTTGATGAGCTCCCGCCGGTTCAGGTACAGCGACTCGGCGGTGATGTCAGACCCAGGGGGCTCGGGCGGCAGATGGCGCATGCCCTTCATAACGCCCGGGAACGCCTCCGGTTACAAGGGGACGTCGGCCCGAGGCAACGGCGCGGGCTCGCGCACCCGGGCATCCCGGGCCCGCCACAGCGCCCACCAGGGCGTGGAGGGCGATTGGTGGTGCTCCCAGTGGTAGCCGAAGAAGTAGCAGGAGAGCATGGCCCACACGTGGTTGCGCGGCAGCGAGCGCGCGTGGTGGGGCGCCATGTCCGGCGTGTCCGGCCGCCGGTGGGGCAGATAGGTGCCAAAATAGAAGAGCTGGAAGGTCCCCGCCACCGCGGGCGCCACCCAGAAGGCCCAGATGCGCCATTGCTCCACGCCCAGCCACATCAGCACGTTGAACTTGAGCGCCATGGTGAGGAACTGCGGCCACGTCATGTAGCGCACCATGAACGTCGTGAACCAAGGGAGGAAAACCTGGGTCCTCGTGGAGAAGTCCGGGTCATCCGGACCCGTGGGGTTCAGGTGGTGCGCGCGGTGGTTGACCACCAACCGCTTGTAGGACAACCCCGCGAAGAGGAAGCAGGCGAGCGTGCCCACCGCCTCGTTCAAGCCCCGGTGGCGGCTCACCGTGCCGTGCATGGCGTCATGCCCGGTGATGAACAGCCCCGTGCACAGGTAGGCCTGCAACGCCATGTGAAACCAGGCGAGCGGCGAGGCGAGCGTCAGCTCGGCCCAGCCCAGCAACCAGAGGAGGTGGCCCAACCACGCCCCCATCACGGTGAGGGCGATGAGGACTCCCCAGGGACCGCGAGGTGCGTGGTGGCGCATACGGCCTCATCTCTCATCACGTTTCGCTCGCCGTGCACGGCGAAAAACACACGGCGAGCGAGCAGACGACACTACTTCTTGCCCGCGGGGGGAGCGGCCCCGGAACCCGCCATGAGTTGTTCGGCGGTGACATAGCGCGGCTCGATGTCCACGGGCACGTTGGCGAGCTTGTCCAGCACGCGCTTCACCTCGGGGCGCACCACGCCCATCTTATCGAGCAACACATCGGCGGCGGAGCGATCTCCGCGGGCCTGCAACTCCATGAGCTGCTTCGTCAGGGTGGTGACGGACTCGCGCACCTTGCCGGGCACCACGGCGAAGGTGCCGTCCTTGGCGACCGTCACCGCGCCCGTGTCCAGGAAGTGGTTGAGCTGCAACGCCACGCCCTTGCCGTGCGCCTCGTTGATGCCGAAGCGGATGGAGCGGAACGCGGACGCCAGGAACGTCGTGTACATGGTGCGCTCGAGTTCCTTGCCAATGACGCCCTTGTCCACGAGCGCCTGCAAGGCCCACAGGCCGGAGATGTCCGCCTTGGCCTCCTCGATCGCGCTGGACGAGGCCTGGAGCGCCTGGCGCACCGTGGTCTCCTTGCCCTCCACGGTGATGGTGTGCGGCCCCAGGCCATGCATCAGCTCGTGCATGAGGATGTGGGTGAAGAAGGCGTCGAAGGACACGTCCTTGCGATCCTTCGCCCCGAGCGCCACCTGGGCGATGGGCAGGAGCACGCGCTGGAACTTCGCCTCCTGGATGTTCTTGAGCATCACGCGCTTGGTGCCCTTCTCGGCCGCCACGCGCTCGTCATTGGGCAGGTTGTACGCCGCCGTCTGCACGCCCCGGTTGCCATCCCCCGAGGAGAACAGGCTGTTGACGACCCGGATGGGCGCGAGCGCCCCGAGCTTCGGATTGCGCAGCTTCGGATCGATGGGCAGAGCGTTCTCCAGCCCCTGCAACTCCCCGCTGAACTTCGACAGCTTCGCCGTCTCCGCGTCGTCGCGCAGGGCGATGAAGGCCTCGAAGGCGGCCTTGTAGTTGAACCACTCGTCCTCGTAGACCTCGTAGGGCCCGATGGTGGGCTCGATGCTCGCGTCGAGCTCCATCCACGCCACTTCACTCGGGTAGTAGTCGTTGCTCAGGAAGGCATCCGCGCGCCGGGTGAGGAACGTGCGCAGCGTGGGCTGCTGGGTGAGCTCCGCGGCCTCGATGAGCAGGTGCGCCGCCTGGGCCAGCTCGCCCTGGTACTCGACGCTGTAGGGCACGGAGATGAACTTCCCGTCGGGCCCCCGGCGCAGGGTGGTGAAGAAGCCCGTGGCCTCCTTCTGCTGCGCCTCGGGCAGCGACTTCACCCACTTCTCCACATCCGCCTGGCTGGCGCCCGCCGGGTAGAAGTGACCCTCGGGAGGCTTGGCCGGCACGCCCGGAATGAAGGGCGCGTTGTGATCCAACCGCGACCAGGGGCCCTTGTTGAGCAGGAACGCATGCAGCCGCTCCTTGCCGAGGGCGGAGGTGTCCTGGACGAGGTCGAGCAGCAGCGTCTCGTTGCCCGCCCAGGCCTGACGCAGGAAGAGCGCGTCCATGACGCGCGCGGCCTGGAGAATCTTCGCGAGCGCCTGACGCTCGGTGTCGGGCAGCTTGGACACATCCACCTGGATGTCGACGGGGGCGAAGCGCGCCGTCATGCGCTTGAGCTCGGGCGCCGTGGGTAGGCGCGCGGGAGTGGACGGCTCGGTGGCGCCAGCGGCGCCCGACCCGAGCACCGCCGCGGCGGCGAGGGAGAGGAAGGTGCGATTCATGACCGCCCTTTTAACCCTCGGACTCCAGGGTGGACAGCAAAGCCCCCGGAGCCCCACGTCATCCATCCAACGAAAACAACGAATCCATGTTAAACAGACTAAGTCGTTCTACCCTCACTGAGAGAGTCCTCGCGCATGAAGCGGAACCTCCTCGTCCTCGCACTCGTCCTGACGGCGCTCAGCCCCTTTCACGCTCGCGCCCAGAGCAGTCTCGTCGTCTTCGGCGACAGCCTGAGTGACAACGGCAACAACGGCGTCGCCACGAGCGGCCCCACCACGAAGCCGAGCAGTCAGATTTCCGGAACCTGGGTGAAGCAGCTCGCCGCCCAGTTGAACCTGACGCTGACGGCGTCCGACAGCGGCGGGACGAACTACGCCCGGGGTGGCGCCGTCACCAGCGGGATGAGCACCCAGCTCAATGCCTATCTGGCCACCCAGCCCACGGACACCGCCACCGCGCTCTACGTCCTGTGGGGCGGAGGCAACGACATCAATTACAAGGCGAGTGCCAATCCCTTCGACACCGCGGGCATCAAGGCCGCCGCGACCACGGCCGCCAACAACATCACGGGGCAGATCCGCAAGCTCGCCCAGGCTGGCGCCCGGTATGTCCTGTGGGTCAACATGCCTCCGCTGCACAAGACCCCCGCCGCCCTCTCCGTTCCCGGAGGCCTGGGCAAGACGGTGCTCGAGCCGCCGACGGTCCAATTCAACACCCTCTGGACCCAGTCCCTGACGAAGCTGCGTCAGGAGTTTCCCGGCCTCACGCGCATCGGAATGGACGCCCACGGCGTGTTCAACACGCTCATCGCGAGCCCCTCGTCCTACGGGCTGAGCAACGTCACCGGCACGTGCAAGGGCAAGACGGTCAACCCGGACACCTACCTCTTCTGGGACGACATCCACCCCACCAGCTACACCCACGGCCTCTTCGCCGACTTCGCCTACGATCTGCTCGCGCAGCAGGCCGCGTTCACGAGCGACGACGCCGAGGCTCAGGGCGCGGGGCGGTAGGTCCCGAAGCTCCAGACGTTGCCCTCGAGGTCACGCGCCGCGTAATTCCGGGAGCCGTACTCGGTGTTGTACGGCTCCATCACGATGGCGGCGCCAGCGGCACGGGCGCGGGCACAGTGCGCGTCGACATCGGCCACGTACACGAAAGGCGACGCCGAGCCACTTGGAGAGGACGAATTCAACCCGCGCCTTTTCGTCGTCCGATATGAGGCCCACCCCGTCGGCACGTGCCCGCTACCAGCGGAAGGACAAGTCCCATGCTCTCGAGCTTGCTGCTGGTGCTGTTGACGCAAGTGGCCTGTACTCCCGGCGAAACGTCGCTGGTGTGCGGCTGCAAGGCGGGCATGGTGAGCGCCTGCGTGACCCTCGCGGCGGATGACACGCGCAAGGCCGCCCAGGTGTTGGACCAGGTGCAAGAGGCCCTGGAGCAAGCCTCATTGATGGCGGGCGAGGGAGATGAGAACAAGACGAAGCAACTCCAGGCGGTAGCGGAGTCCCTGTCCCAGTCGCTCGGCTCCTCCGAGCCGCCTCAATGCAAGGGCCAGGAGCACCACCTCATCTCCCGTCCCATCGCTAAGCGCCTGGAGGAGCACCCCACGCTCGGGGGACTCTACAAACCTCGAGACCCCCGCTTCGTGGCCCAAGCCAAGGACGAGCAGGCTCACTGCGGCTACCAGCAGTGGCACCGTGATGTGGACACGGAGATGATCGAGTGGCTCAAGGAGCGTCCCAAGGCCACGCCCCAGCAATTCATGGACAAGTTGCGCGACCTCTACAGCCGCCCTGAGATGAAGGCGAGGTCCCCCCATGGATTCTGAGTTCTCTACCTCCCCGTCCTTTTTCGTCTTGGAAGAGGGCGCATCCTCGTCCCGTTACGATGCCGAATTGGAGAAGGTCGAGCCCGTCAATCGCGCGGATGCGCCTCGCTGCCCACGGTGTGGCGACATCATTGGGTTGCTGACATGGCGTCCCCCCTACCGCGTCGAGCTGGAACTGCATGGGGAGGAACCCGGCGACTTCATCCGCGGTACGGGATACGAGGAACTCATCTCCGAACGTTTCGCGGAGTCCTTCCGCGCGGAGGGGCTCACCGGACTGGAGGGCTTCCACCCCGTGGAGGTATGCCGGGTGCGCTGCATGAGGAAGAGACCGAGCCAGCCTCTTACCGTCCCTCGCTACTACGTTGTCTGGCCCTGCTTTGGCCGGGCGGCGGTGGACCTGGTGCTCAATCGCGTGCGGTTCGCCCCTCCTCCCACTTGCACCGAGTGCCGCTCGACGGGTATCGACACCATCCACGGTTTCGTCCTGGAGCCAGGTACCTGGGCGGGTGAGGACATCTTCCGCCCCCGCGGCATGCAGGGGAGAGTTGTCGTCTCCGAGCGATTCAAGGACTTCGTCGAACGGCACGGGCTGACCAACATCCAGCTCACGCCTACCGAGCAGTTCGTACGGGATCCCTCCAACCTCGGACCCGCTCCCCTGCCCACGGCGTGAGCCGAGCTCAAGGACAAATCCCATGCTCTCGAGCTTGCTGCTGGTGCTGTTGACACAGGCCATTGCCTGCACGCCCGGAGAGACGTCCCTGGTGTGTAGCTGCAAGGCGGGCATGGTGAGCGCCTGCGTGACCCTCGCGGCGGATGACACGCGCAAGGCCGCCCAGGTGTTGGACCAGGTGCAGGAGGCCCTGGAGCAAGCCTCGTTGATGGCGGGCGAGGGAGACGAGAACAAGACGAAGCAACTCCAGGCGACGGCGGAGTCGTTGTCCCAGTCACTCGGCTCCTCCGAACCGCCCCAATGCAAGGGTCAGGAACATCACCTCATCTCCCGGCCCATCGCCAGGCAGCTTTCAAAGCACCCCACGCTCAGAGGACTCTACACACCTCGGGATCCACGATTCGTGGCCCGGGCCAGGGACGAGCAGGCGCACTGCGGCTACCAACAGTGGCACCGCGACGTGGACGAGGAAGTCATTCGCTGGCTCAATGGAAACTCCAAGGCCACGCCCCAGGGGTTCATGGACAAGTTGCGCGACATCTACAGCCGACCCGAGATGAAGGCGAGGTTTCCCGATGGATTCTGAGGCCTCTCCGCGCTTCTTCGTCTTGGAAGAGGGTGGCTCCCGGTCCCGCTACGACACGGATGTCGACCCGGTCGAGCCCGAAAATCTCGCGGATGCACCTCGCTGTCCACGGTGCGGCGATTTTATTGGAATGCTGACCTCGCTCCCACCTCATCGGGTCGAGTTGGAACTGCATGGGGAAGAACTCGGCGACTTCATTCGCTGTCCGGGATACGAGCGGCTCCTCTCCGAGCGCTTCGCGGAGGCCTTCCGCGCGGAGGGGCTCACCGGATTGGAGGGCTTCCATCCCGTCGAAGTCGTCCGGGTTCGCTGCATGAGGAGGAGGCCACTCAAGCCGCTCACCGTGCCTCGTTACTACATTGTCTCGCCCTGCTTCGGCCGGGCGATGGTGGATGTGGTGCTCAACCGTGTGCGCGTCTCCAAGCCGCCCACCTGCATGGAGTGCCGCTCGACGGGTATCGACGCCATCCACGGTTTCGTCCTGGAGCCGGACACCTGGGGAGGCGAGGACATCTTCCGCCCTCGCGGTATGCAAGGCGAACTCGTCGTCTCCGAGCGCTTCAAGGACTTCGTCGAGCGGCACGAGTTGACCAACATCCGGCTCACTCCCACCGAGCAGTTCGTGTGGGACCCGTCCAACCTCGGACCCGCGCCCCTGCCCACGACGTGAGCCGAGCTCAAGGACAAATCCCATGCTCTCGAGCTTGCTGCTGGTGCTGTTGACGCAGGCCATTGCCTGCACGCCCGGAGAGACGTCCCTGGTGTGTAGTTGCAAGGCGGGCATGGTGAGCGCCTGCGTGACGCTCGCGGCGGATGACACGCGCAAGGCCGCCCAGGTGTTGGACCAGGTGCAGGAGGCCCTGGAGCAAGCCTCGTTGATGGCGGGCGAGGGAGACGAGAACAAGACGAAGCAACTCCAGGCGACGGCGGAGTCGTTGTCCCAGTCACTCGGCTCCTCCGAGCCGCCCCAGTGCAAGGGCCAGGAGCACCACCTCATCTCCCGTCCCATTGCCAGGAAGTTGGAGGAGCACTCCTCACTCAAGGGACTTTACAAACCCAGGGACCCACGCTTCATCGCACGAGCCAGAGACGAGCAGGCGCACTGTGGTTACCAGCAGTGGCACCGAGACGTGGACGAGGAGGTCATCCGCTGGCTCGATAGGTATTCCAAAGCCACGCCCAAGGATTTCATGGACAAGTTGCGCGACATCTACAGCCGCCCTGAGATGAAGGTGAGGTTCCCCAATGGATTCTGAGGCCTCCGTCTCCCCACGATTCTTCGTCCTCGAAGAGGGAGTCCCCTCATCCCGTTACGATGTCGATGTGGAGAAGGCCGAGCCCGTCAACCGTGCGGAGGCTCCTCGCTGCCCACGCTGCGGAGATATCATCGGGTTGCTGACCTGGAGCGCCCCCTATCGGGTCGAGCTGGAACTACACGGGGAGGAACTTGGGGACTTCATCCGAAGCACAGGGTACGAGCGGCTCATCTCCGAGCGGTTCACGGAGGCCTTCCGCGCCGAAGGGCTCACCGGCTTGGAGGGCTTCCATCCCATCGAAGTCGTCCGGGTGCGCTATATGAGGAAGAGACCTCGTCAACCGCTCGCCGTGCCCCGCTACTACGTTGTCTGGCCCTGCTTTGGCCGGGCGGCAGTGGACTTGGTGCTCAACCGCGTACGTTTCTCCAAGCCCCCCACCTGCACCGAGTGCCGTGCGACGGGTATCGACGCCATCCACGGTTTCGTCCTGGAACCGGGCACCTGGAGCGGTGAGGACATCTTCCGCCCGCGCGGCATGCAAGGCGACCTCGTCGTCTCCGAGCGCTTCAAGGACTTCGTCGAGCGGCACGGATTCACGAACATGCGGCTCACGCCCACCGAGCAGTACGTGTGGGACCCCTCCAACCTCGGACCCGCGCCCCTGCCAACCGCGTGAGCCGAGCTCAAGGACAAATCCCATGCTCTCGAGCTTGCTGCTGGTTCTGTTGACGCAGGCCATTGCCTGCACCCCTGGCGAAACGTCGCTGGTGTGTAGCTGCAAGGCGGGCATGGTGAGTGCCTGCGTGACGCTCGCGGCGGATGACACGCGCAAGGCCGCCCAGGTGTTGGACCAGGTGCAAGAGGCCCTGGAGCAAGCCTCGTTGATGGCGGGCGAGGGAGACGAGAACAAGACGAAGCAACTCCAGGTGGTAGCGGAGTCCCTGTCCCAGTCACTCGGCTCCTCCGAGCCGCCACAATGCAAGGGTCAGGAGCACCACCTCATCTCCCGGCCTATCGCCAAGAGGCTTTCAACGCACCCCACGCTCAAGGGACTCTACACCCCCCGGGATCCGCGCTTCGTGACCCGGGCCAGGGACGAGCAGGCACACTGCGGCTATCAGCATTGGCACCGTAACGTGGACAAGGAAGTCATCGAGTGGCTCGATGACACCCCTGGAGCAACACCCAAGGATTTCATGGACAAGCTGCGCGACATCTATAGTCGCCCCGAGATGAAGGCGAGGTTCCCCGATGGAATTTGAGGCCCCCACCTCTCCGCGCTTCTTCGTCCTGGAAGAAGGCATCCTCCGATCCCGTTATGATGTGGACGTTGACACCGTAGATCCCGTCAACCACGGAGATGCGCCTCGCTGCCCACGCTGCGGGGCGTTCGTCGGATTGTTGAAGTGGCTTCCTCCCTATCGGGTCGAACTGGAGTTGCACGGGAAAGAACTCGGGGATTTCATCAAAAACTCAGCATATGAGTTGCTCATCTCCGAGCGGCTCGCGGAGGCCTTCCGCGCGGAGGGACTCACCGGACTGGAGGGCTTCCACCCCGTGGAGGTACTTCGGGTGCGCTGCATGAGGAAGAGACCTCGCCAGCCCATCTCCGTGCCCCGCTACTCCGTCGTCTCGACTTGTTACGGCCGAGCGGCGGTAGACACGATGCTCACCCGCGTGCGCACCACCCGGCCCATCACTTGCCTGGAATGCCGCTCGACGACGATCAACGCCATTCACGGCATCGTCCTGGAACCGGGCACCTGGCAGGGCGAGGACATCTTCCGCCCCCGGGGTCTGCCGGGCACCCTCGTCGTCTCCGAGCGATTCAAGGACTTCGTCGAGCGGCACGGATTCACGAATATGCGGCTCACTCCCGCCGAGCAGTACGTGAAGGATCCCTCCAACCTCGGACCCGCTCCCCTACCGACAGCGTGAGCCATGCCTCCCGACAGGACTCAAGCGACGGGGAGCAGGACGATCATCAGCACGTCCCACAGCGCGTGGCTCACCCAGGGCGCCACGAGGCCCTTGCGCCACTCGGCGAGCAGGCCCCACGCGAGCGACGTGGGAAACGCCGCCAGGGCCAACAGGGGCTGCTGGAAGAACAGCAGCACGAGGCTCGACAGGCCCGCGGACACCAGCACGGCCATCCGGCTCCCCAGCTTCGGCCGCAGCGCTCCCTGCACCACGCCCCGCCAGAACAACTCCTCGGCCGGGGCGAGCACCAGCGCCAACGACACCGCCGCCACCCATCCTCCCCGTCCGAAGTTCGCGTAGACCTCCGTCAACGGCGTGCACAGCACCCGCGAGAACCCCCCGCACAACGCCCACAACACCCCGCGCGAGCCCACGTACAGCACGCCCGCGAACGTCACGCCCCACAGCGCGTCCTCGCCCCGGGGCGTGAGCAACGCCCGACGCTCCCTCCCGAGCGCCAGCAGCGACAACACCGCCCACCCGCCGCAATAGAGCGAGGCCCACGCATAGAAGTTCGGTGGGTTCCAGCGCACCAACGCCGTCCACCCCAACACCGCCAGCCCCGAGGCCACCAGCCAGCCCACACGCACCTCGTCCATCGTTCCCGAATCCCTCATGGCAGCGGCCACTCGAAATCACGCAGCAGCGCCTCGGCCGCGCGCCGGCCCGAGACCATGGCGCCCTCGATGGAGCCGTTCTCCCGGTAGTCGCCGCACGCGTACAACCCGGGAGAAATCCGCACCCGCCGATGCGGCTCCTCGAAAGCCTCGGGGGATTGCACCGGCAACGCGCGGGGAATCAGGTACGTGCGCAAGAGTCTCCATCCCGCCACGTCCGCGCCGAACCACTCCGTGAGCTGCTCGCGCACGCGCGCCTCCAAGGCCTCCGTGTCCTCCGCCAGCTCCAGCACCGACACCGACACCAGCGCCTGGCCCGCGGGGGCATACCCGGGGGACACCTCGCTCATCACCGCGAGGTTGTTCACCGGCCCCCGCCCCTCGCCATTGAGCACCAGGTAGGGGCCGCGCACGGGAGGCGCGGGCGCGGCGAAGTACAGACACGTCACGCCCGTCGTCCGCCGGGGCGGCAGGCCCGGCAGCAGCTCCTCCGCCGAGGGCCCGTCCGTCGCCACCACCACCGCGTCACACTCCTCCCGCGCGCCCGACAGGAGCCGCACCCGGTGACCGAAGACCTCCTCCACCGGCGTGTCCAGCCGCAGCGAGCCCTCGGGCAGCTTCGCGGCGAGCTGCTCGGACAGCGCGCCCATGCCCCGCGCGGGCACCGCCGTGGCTCCCGCGGAGAACATCCTGAAGACGAACTCCAGCATCCGGCTGGAGGTACGCAGCTCCTTCTCCAGGAAGATGCCCCCGAGGAAGGGCTGGAAGAAGGCCTCCACCATGGCGTCGGAGAAGCCCATGTCGCGCAGATACTCGCGGGACGTTTTCTGCGGACGCAGGAACACGTCCTCCAGCTCCCCCGCCCGCGCCTGCGTCCACAGGTCGAGCACATTGAGCTTGTCCGAGAACGAGCCCACGGGGTTGAAGGAGGCCAGGAGGGCGTCCAGCGGCCGGCGGAACGGGTCCGCCACCCGGTGCAATCCACCCCTCCGCCAGACCAGTGCCCCGGGAAAGAACGGCTTCAGGGCGAGCGCGGGGTAGTCCAACCACCGGGGAGGCTCCGGGTAGGCGGTGAGCAGCACCTGGAAGCCCCGGTCAAGCAGGAAGCCGTCCACCGCATCCGTGCGCACCCGGCCTCCCACTCCGTCGCGCGCTTCCAGCACCCGCACCTTCACCTTGGCTCGGTGCAACATCCGAGCGCACGTCAGCCCCGCCAGTCCCGCCCCCACCACGATGACGTCCGGCTTCGCCACGACCCACTCCTCCATGAAAACCCGAATCTCCGTCCTAGCTTGATTCCCCGGAACGGCCCCGTCAGACTCAGGGGGGAATATAGGAGGAACCGGACACCTTGTGCCTTTGAGGAGTCCTGTGCGCTTCGAGTTCGAGTGGAGAATCGAGAACCATGTTGAGTGTCACCGGTGGTGACGTGGCGCGGCGGGAATAGCGCCATGACCCTCAAGGAAGCATTGAACCGGGTGGTGAGCCGACACGACCTGACCCGCGAGGAGATGGCGGCCGTCATGGGGCAGATGCTCGCGGGCGAGGCCACCCATGCCCAGGTGGGCGGCTTCGCGGTCGCGTTGCGCATGAAGGGCGAGACGGAGGACGAGCTCCTTGGGGCCGCCGAGGCCATGCGGGCGTGCGCCACGCGCATCTACCCCAAGGCCGACGTGGTGCTCGACACGTGCGGCACGGGCGGAGACGGCGCGCACACCTTCAACATCTCCACGGCCGTGGCCCTCGTGGCCGCGGGGGCGGGGGTGACGGTGGCCAAGCACGGCAACCGGGCGGTGTCCTCACGCTGTGGCAGCTCCGACGTGCTCGCGGCCCTGGGCGTGTCCATGGACCGCTCGCACGAGCATGTGACGCACGACATCGACACGCACGGAGTGGGCTTCCTCTTCGCGCCCTCGCACCACAGCGCCCTGCGCAACGTGGCGCCCGCGCGCCGGGAAATCGGCCTGTACACGATGTTCAACCTGCTGGGCCCCATGACGAACCCGGCGGGCGCGCGCTTCCAGTTGCTCGGCACCTTCGCGGGTGAGCGGCTGGAGCAGACGGCGCGCGTGCTGCGGCGGCTGGGCAGCCAGCGCGCCTGGGTGGTGCATGGCTGGGACGGGCTGGACGAGCTGTCCCCCTGCACGTCCTCCGACGTGGCGGAGCTGCGCGAGGACGGCTCGGTGCGCACCTTCACGCTCACTCCGGAGGACGCGGGGCTCGAGCGGGTGAAGCCCGAATCCATCGTCGGCGGAGACGCGGAGGACAACGCCCGGCGCTTCAAGTCGCTGCTGGAGGGCGAGCGCTCCGGCGTCCGCACGGCCGTGGTACTCAACACCGCGGCGGCCCTGGTGGTGGTGGGCAAGGCGGCGGACCTCAAGGAAGGCGCGATGCGGGCAGCGGAATCAATCGACTCGGGCGCGGCGGCCTCCAAGCTGGCGGCGCTCGTGAGTGGGGTCTTCCCATGAGCGCGCCCGCCGAGGACAAGCTCGCGGCCATCTTCACGCGCAAGCGTCAGGAGCTCGCGGCGCGCGGACCCCGCGTGGCCGGGCAGCCCCGCCCACCGCCGAGGGACTTCACCGCGGCCCTCACCCGGCCCCGTCCGGGCCAACCCATCAACGTCATCGCCGAGGTGAAGCGCCGCAGCCCCTCGGGCGGTGACTTCCCCCACACGGACCTGGTGGCGGTGGCACGGGCCTACGAGGCCGCGGGTGCCAGCGCCCTGAGCGTGCTCACCGACGACGTGGACTTCGGCGGGAGCCTCGAGGACCTGCTCCAGGTGCGCGCGGCCACGAGCCTGCCGGTGCTGCGCAAGGACTTCCTGGTGGCGGCCCGGGAAGTGGAGGAGAGCGCGGCCCTGGGCGCGGACGCGGTGCTGCTCATCGCGGACGCGCTGGAGGATGGCGAGCTCGCGGAGATGGTGGCGGCGGCCCGCGAGAGCCGGGTGGCGGCGCTCGTCGAGGCCCACACCCAGGCGCATGCCGAGCGGGCCCTGAAGGCGGGCGCGGAGCTGGTGGGGCTCAACAACCGGAACCTCGCCACGCTGCGCACGGACACCACCACCGCCCTGCGGGTGATTCCGCTCCTGCGCGGCCAGGCCAGGGCCTTCGTGGCGGAGAGCGGCCTCAAGACGCGCGCGGACTTCGCGGCGGCCCGGGCGGCCGGCGCCGACGCGGTGCTCGTGGGCGAGTCCCTGCTGCGCGACGCCGACCCGGGCCAGGCACTCGCGCGGCTGCTCGCGCCCGAGGGCGCGCCGTGAGCGTCCGGGTGAAGATCTGCGGCGTCACCCGCGTGGAGGACGCGCGGATGGCGTGGGCGGCGGGCGCGGACGCGCTGGGGCTGAATTTCTACGCGCGCTCGCCCCGGTACGTGATGCCCGAACAGGCGGCGGCCCTGGCCCGCACGCGGCCCGGACTGGGCGCGGTGGTGGGCGTCTTCGTCAACGAGTCACCCGAGGTCATCCGGGCGCGGGTGCGCGACTGCGGGCTGACGGCGGTGCAGTTGCACGGAGACGAGCCTCCCGAGGCCTGCGCGGGCTATGGTGTGCCGGTCATCAAGGCCCTGCGGGTGCGCACCGCCGAGGACGTGGAGCGGGCCCGGACGTACGTGGGCGCGGGCGACGTGACGACGCTGCTGCTGGACGGAGCGGCGCCGGGGTATGGCGGCGGTGGCGTGGGATTCGACTGGTCGCTCGTGGCGCGGCTGGCGGACGTGGGCACACCGGTGCTGGTGGCCGGTGGGCTGCACCCCGGCAACGTGCTCGAGGCCGTACGGGCCACCCGGCCCTACGGTGTGGATGTGGCGAGCGGGGTGGAGTCGAGCCCCGGCATCAAGGACGCGGACGCGGTGCGGGCCTTCCTCCGCGCCGCGAAGACCCTGTTTTCGGAGTGAGAGACCCCATGGACACGCAAACCGCCCCGGGCCGCTTCGGCCGTTATGGCGGCCGTTATGTGCCGGAGACGCTGGTGCCGGCGCTGCAGGAGTTGGAACTCGCCTACGCCGAGGCCCGCAAGGACCCCGCTTTCGACGAGCAGGTGGCGCAGGTGCTGCGCGAGTACGTCGGGCGCGAGACGCCGCTGACGCCCGCGCGCCGCCTCACCGCGCTGTGGGGAGGCGCCGAGGTGTGGCTCAAGCGCGAGGACCTGGCGCACACGGGTGCCCATAAAATCAACAACACCATCGGCCAGGTGCTGCTCGCCCGGCGGATGGGCAAGAAGCGCATCATCGCGGAGACGGGCGCGGGCCAGCACGGCGTGGCCACCGCCACCGCGTGCGCCCTGTTCGGCATCCCCTGCGAGGTGTACATGGGCGCGCTGGACGTGGAGCGCCAGGCGCTCAACGTCTTTCGCATGAAGGCCCTGGGCGCCACGGTGCACGCGGTGGAGTCCGGCTCGCGCACGCTCAAGGACGCGATGAACGAGGCCATGCGCGTCTGGGTGGCCCAGGTGGAGGACACCTACTACGTCATCGGCAGCGCGGCCGGCCCCCACCCCTACCCCACCATCGTCCGCGACTTCCAATCCATCATCGGCAAGGAGGTGCGCACCCAGTCGATCGTCTCCTTCGGCCGGCTGCCGGACGCCATCATCGCGTGCATCGGCGGCGGCTCGAACGCCATCGGCATCCTCCACCCCTTCATTGGCGACACGGGCGTGCGGCTGGTGGGCGTGGAGGCCGGTGGCCATGGACTCGACTCGGGTCAGCACGGCGCGTCCCTGACGCTCGGCACCGAGGGCGTGCTGCACGGCTCGCGCTCGCTCGTGCTCCAGGACGAGCACGGGCAGATCATCGAGGCGCACTCCATCTCCGCGGGCCTGGACTACCCGGGCGTCGGGCCGGAGCTGGCGCACCTGGCGAAGCAGGGCCGCCTGGAGGTGCGCACCGCCACGGACGACGAGGCGCTCGCGGCCTTCTACCAGGTGAGCCGCACCGAGGGGATTCTGCCCGCCCTGGAGTCCTCGCACGCCTTCGCGCGCGCCGCGGACCTGGCGCGGGAGCTGGGCAAGGGCAAGCACCTGGTCATCAATTGTTCGGGCCGGGGTGACAAGGACGTGGCCACCATCGCGGCGCGCGGCATGCCCGCCGCCATCCGTCTGGAGGGAGCATGAGCGGGGAAATCGCGGACGCGTTCAGCCGGGCCAAGGCCCGCGGCGAGGGCGTCCTGGTGGCGTACGCCATGGCGGGAGATCCGGACCTGGCGCGCTCGGTGGACGTGTTCGCCGCGTGCGTGGAGGGAGGCGCGGACATCCTGGAGATTGGCGTCGCGTTCAGCGATCCCATCGCCGACGGGCCCGTCATCCAGGCCGCGTCCGAACGGGCACTCAAGGCGGGCTCCACGCTGAGGCGGGTGCTCGACGAGGTGGTGCCCGCGGTGCGCGAGCGCTGCCCCCACACGCCGCTCGTGGTGATGACGTACGTCAACGTGGTGATGGCCCTGGGCGAGGAGCGCTACGCGAAGCTCGCCCGGGAGCGCGGCATCTCCGGCACCATCCTGCCGGACCTGCCTCCCGAGGAAAGCCTCTCCATCCGCGCCGCCTTCGACCGGGAGGGGTTGGAGCTCATCCCCCTGTGCGCGCCCACCACGTCCCCCAAGCGCGCGGAGGGAATCGCCCGGGACGCGCGCGGCTTCGTCTACTGCGTGTCGGTGGCGGGCGTGACGGGCATGCGCTCGCAATTGCCCGCCAACCTCTCCGAGCGCCTGGGGTTGGTGCGCAACGTCTCGCCCGTACCGGTGGTGGCGGGCTTCGGCATCTCCTCGGCCGAGCAGGCCCGGGTGGTGGGCGCCCATGCGGATGGTGTCGTGGTGGGCAGCGCCATCGTCCGCGCCGCCCAGGCCGATGGACCGGATGCCGCCCGTCAGGTCTGCGCCGACATCAAGCAGGGCCTGCGGCGCTGATTGACTGGGGAGCGGCCCCCCGCTTCCCGTCCTCAAGGAGTGGGGGATGAGGGCTCGGGCATGGGCGGGCCCGGAACAACCCCGGGCGGAGGTGCCAAGGGAGTCGAGTCGTCAACCGCGGGCGGAGGCGCGGCTTCCGGCGCTGGCATCGGCTCGGATGGAGCAACCTCCGGAACAGTCGGAGGAGAAGCCTCCGCCGCCTCGGGTGGCGCCTCGGCCACGACTTCTCCCTGCTCGGTCACCGCGTACTCGTACCACCAGTCGAGCACACGGCTGCGAGGACCTCCGCACCGATCGAACCGTTGGTGCAGAACCACGTAATACAAATCCGACCCCGCCTGCTTGAAGACCGCGACATCCAAGCCTTGCTGAGGGCTGGAACAGCCGCGAAACAATCGCTCACTTTCATTGTGAGCAACCATCTCGCGCACGGCTGCACCAGCGGCGATCACAGCTCCCGCTTCCATGGGAGCACCCACCAGCGAGGCCGTGGTGTCATCAGGCCACACCACCTGCCTCTCGGGTGTGGGTCGCCATAGGGTACAGCCCCCACTCGCCACTGCGAGCACCAGGAGTCCCCATACGCGTTGGCGGCGACGCCGACGGGCGCCTTCATCGTCGAAGCGACGAGCGAGCAGTTCCACATTATCCATCGTATGTCTCCGCGACCGGGCAGCCCCAACGAGGCAGGGAATCATGGCCCTCCCTGCCATGACGACTATTCACGCAGCAACCGCAGTGGCTCAGGAGTGCATTGCGGCTTCTTGCTGATACTGACAGGTCCTCTTGGAGCACAACTCCCAAGCGTGACCCAGTTGTCTCTCGCCTCACTCCATTGCTGAACCTCGCCCGTGGGGAAGTAGCGAAGGAAGACGCGTGTACCATCTGGACGCTCCGCGACCACCGCGGAGGCCATCTCGATGGCGATGCCCTTGTAACGCGCTGGATGTGGATTTCCCGGAATCAAACGCACTTCAGCCATAGCCACGTAGGAGTTCAGTCCATCCGTTGGCCATGTCCCGAGGTCAATCGCCGAAGGGGAACTTCCGCAGGGATGATTATGGATGAAGCCCACGACCCATACCTGGGACGTGGGGAAGTCCGCATCATCAACAACGGTATAGGCTCACACTTCTGATGGCTTCCAGTGACGGGCTCGGTCACTCGCCAGGAAAGGGAATCCTCGGTTCCAGCCGGAATAGACGTATCCCCCGTGGGCATCTCGACAGCGGGCACCTCCGGCCAGGGACCCTTCGCGGCGTCCATCCCCCAAGAGCCCAGGTGCTGCGAAGAGGAGGCCGCACAACCCAGAACGAGCGTGAACAGCACAACCCTCCAGTGGGCCCGAGGCATCACATTCGCGACCCGCATGTGCACTCCAGAATGAACGCTCAAGGCCCACTCCACTGTATCCTCTACGTTCCGAGTGGGCAACGCACGCACTTGGGCCGTGAGAAGCGAGCCCTCGATGGCGAGCGGTCCGGATATGCTGATGCGAAGTGATTGATCCAAGGAGCGCACGTCCATGAGGTTGTTCGGGATCCCGTTCTCACCCTGGACCGAGAAGGCCCGCTGGGCGCTCGACCACCACCGGCTCGATTACACCTTCCAGGAGCACGGACCCGTCCTCGGGGAGTTGCGGCTCCGAGCACTCATGCGCCAGCCGACCGGACGCGTGACCGTGCCAGTGCTGGAAGCGGACCGCTGGTACAAGGACTCGTTCGAGATCGCCCGGCACGCGGATGGGCTCGGCGGCGGCCCCCGGTTGTTCCCCCAGGCACATCTCGACGAGATCGCCGCCTGGAACACACGGAGCGAGGTGGCGCTCGCGGCCGGTCGCGCCATGTTCCTGCTGGGCTCCATGGACCAGCCGCGGTTCCTCGATACGGTTCTTCCCCCCGGCGTCCCCGCTGGAATTCGGCCGCTTCTCAGGCCCCTGGTCCGCCGGGGCATGGAATCCCTCATCCACAAGTACAAGATGCGGGAGGACGCCGGACGGCATGAGGACGTGCTCACCTCGGCGCTGGATGCGCTGGCCGCGGCCGTGTCTCCGGAGCGGCCCTACCTGCTCGGAGCGTTCTCGTACGCGGACATCGCCATGGCCGTGACGCTCCAGGGCGTGAGTCCCGTGGACGAGGCCTTCATGTCCGCGGGGCTCGGTGGGCGAGAGGCCTGGAGCCAGCCCAGGCTCGCGGAGCGCTACGCGGGGCTGCTCCAATGGCGCGACGCGCTCTACGCGAAGCACCGCCGACCAGCGACCGCCTGAGCCTCGAACAGGACTACGGGTAGTTGACAGGCGGAGGCGGCGTGCCCGGCAGGGGGATGAACTCCGTCTCTCCCTCGATGCGGCCGAAGCGCTGGGCCCGCCAGTCCTCCTTCGCCTGCTCGATGCGCTCCTTGGAGCTGGAGACGAAGTTCCACCAGATGTGGCGCGGACCGTCCATCGGCTCGCCTCCGAGCAACAACACGCGGGCTCCTTCACTCGCGCGCAGGCACACCTCCGCCCCCCGTTGGAAGACCGCCAGGCTTCCCGCCTGGAGCGTCCCCGTGCTCAACTCCACCGAGCCGTCCACCACGTAGGCGGCGCGCTCCTCGTGCTCGGCCGTGAGTCCCAGCACCGCACCTGGCTCCAAGGCCACGTCGGCGTAGAACAGCTCCGAGTGCGTCTTCACCGGCGAGCGCTCGCCGAACAGCGAGCCCGCGACGAGGCGGATGCGCGCCCCACCGTCACCGAACTCCGGCAGCGTGGACGCGGCGTGGTGCACGAACGTAGGCGCCGTCTCCTCGACGGCCTTGGGCAGGGCGACCCAGATCTGGATGCCGAGCATCCGCCCGCCCGGAGTACCGGCGGCGTGGGAGATGTGCTCGGAGTGGGCGATGCCCCGGCCCGCGGTCATCCAATTGACGTCCCCCGGGAGGATGCGCTGCACGCTGCCCACCGTGTCGCGGTGCAGTCCCTCGCCCTCGAACAGATAGGTGACGGTGGACAACCCGATATGCGGGTGCATCCGGACGTCCGAGGCACCTCCGGCCGCGAAGTCCACGGGCCCCATCTGATCGAGGAACACGAAAGGGCCCACCATCCGGCGCCGCGCCTGGGGCAATGCGCGCAGCACACTCATGCCTCCGCCCAGGTCCGCGCTCCGCGCCGCGAGGACGAGTTCGACTTCCGCCGCTTCCAGGGGATTGGTGCTCATGAGCGCAACGTAGGCGGATGCCCCGCCCCTGAGTAGCTCCCACCATGGAACAGACCGTCCCACGCGAGCAACACCGGGCGCGCTCTACCGCGAGTGAAGCGTCCGACTCTAGGATGCCGGGTGTCGTCCCCCACCCCCACGGCAGGAGCTGGACATGAAGAACCCCTGGATGAAGGCCGTCTTCCTCACGGTGGCCATGGCGTTGAGCGCTTGTGGCGGCACGCAGGAGACCCCCGACGAGGCCCTGGCGGAGTCGGGCGACGTGGAGCAGATGCTGCCGCAGTGTGACGAGGAGGGTCAGTGCCCGACCGGCTTCTACTGTGCCGGTGGACCGGGCAGCACGTGCCGCCGAGGCGTCGTGGCGATGCCGTACCAGTGCACCACCGAGGGCCTCTGCCCCAAGGGGTACTACTGTGATGGGGGACCGGGCGGTATCTGCCGCCGGGAGCTCTCCCTCGCCGAGTAGTCCCACCGCATGTCCGGACCCGCGCTCGGAGGCCGAGAGGTTCCCGAGCGCGGGCCCCTGACGCATGGCCGCTCTGCCGGAACGGAGCACCCATAAACAGGAATACGGGAAATCCTTGACCTCATGGAGGAACCGGGAGCAGCATCCGCGCGCCGTGCTCCCTGCCCCAGAAAGGAGTGCCCAATGCCCTCCCCCCGGTCGTCTCACCGTCGCCGCACCCGGCGAGGTCCCCGCATTGCCACCGCCGCCCTGCTCGCCTCCGCGACCGCCGGGGTGACCGCGTTCACACTCGCGAACACCGCCTGGGCGATCAACGCGCCCACCGTCTACGCGCGCAATCCAACGAGTGGCACGTCCTTCCTCAACCACACGGCGCTGCTCGGCGCCATCAATGACAAGCCGTGGTTCGAGGCGAACATTCCCTTTCTGGAGGTGCCGGACGCGCAGATCCAGGCCGTCTATTACTACCGCTGGCAGACCTACAAGGAGCACCTGGTCTACACCGGCGCGGAGTACGGCTATCTGTCCAACGAGTTCCTCACTCCGGTGTTCTACGGAGCCCCGTACGGCGGCATCGTCGCGGCGGCGGGCCACCACATCAACGAGGGCCGCTGGCTGCGCGATCAGCAGTACGTGAAGGACGTCATCAATTACTGGCTGGCGGGACCGGGACAGTTCCCCAAGCCCATGATCGAATCGGTGAACCCCAACACGTCCGACTGGGCCCACGAGTACAGCTTCTGGGCGGCCAGTTCGGTGTGGCAGCACTACCTGGTCACCGGGGACAAGGCATTCGCCACCGCTCAACTGTCCAACCTGATCAAACAGTACCGGGGCTGGGACAACCACTTCAATTCCTCGCTCGGCCTCTACTGGCAGGTGCCCGTCTGGGACGCCACCGAACTCACTCCGGCGTCGTACGAGTCCTCGGACCCCTATCACGGAGGGCCCGGCTACCGGCCCACCATCAATGCCTATCAGTATGGGGATGCACGCGCCATCGCCCAGCTCGCCACCCTGGCGGGCGACACCGCAACCGCGACGGAATACAACAACCGGGCGAGCGCGCTGCAGACCGCGACCCGCGCCCGGCTATGGGATCCGAATCGCGCCTTCTACTTCCACATGCACCGCGACAACAACCCGGGCAACACCCTGCTCGGCACCCGCGAGGAGCATGGCTTCGTTCCCTGGATGTTCCACCTGCCGCAGCCCTCGGACTCCACCGCGTTCGCCCAGCTGCTCGATCCGCAGGGCTTCGCCGCGCCCTACGGGCCGACCACGGTCGAGCGGCGCAGCAAGTGGTTCAACCATGAGGCCTCCAAGGGTTGCTGCCGCTGGACCGGACCGTCCTGGCCCTACGAGACCTCCCAGACCCTGACCGGTCTGGCCAACCTGCTCATCGACTATCCCGCGCAGACGACGATCACCCCGGCCCACTACGTCAGCCTGCTGCGCGGCTACGCGGCGACGCAGTACAAGAACGGCGTTCCCTACGTCGCGGAGGCGCACGACGCCGACACCGACAAATGGATCTACGACGGGGGTGGCCACAGCGAGGACTACAACCACTCGACCTACAACGACAACGTCATCTCCGGGCTCATCGGCGTGCGGGGCCAGTCCGGCAACACGCTGACGGTCCGGCCGCTCGCCCCGGCCTCGTGGGACTACTTCGCGCTGGAGAACATCCCGTACCACGGCCACAACGTCACCGTGCTCTGGGACCGGCTCGGCACCCGGTACGGCCAGGGCGTGGGCATGCACCTCTACGTCGACGGGGCGAAGGTCGCCAGCCAGACGGGCCTGGGCGCCGTCACGATCAACGTGGGGGCCCCGCTCGTGCAGTCCAACGGCGGCGGCAAGGTCAACTTCGCCGCCAACGGCCAGCGCATCGCGAACAAAGCGCAGCCCTTCGCGTCGTACACGTTCGGAGGAGCCGGGGACAATGCCTGGAACGCGATCGACGGCCTCGTCTTCCGCAATGGCATTCCCCAGAATACCCGCTGGACGACGTACGCCACGACCCAGGCGAGCGACTTCTTCGGCGTGAAGTTCCAGCACGCCATCACGACCTCCGACGTGCGGCTGTACTTCTATGACGATGGCGGGGGCGTGCGGACGCCCAAGAGCTACGACTTGCAGTACTGGACTGGCGGCACCTGGGCGAGCGTGCCCAACCAGACCCGTACGCCCGCGACGCCGACGGCCACCACCGTCAATCACATCACCTTCCCGCCCCTGACCACGACCCAGCTGCGCGTGGTCGCCCCCAACGCCGGAGGCGGCACCGGCTGGGGACTCAGTGAGTTCGAGGCCTGGTCGGCCCCGGTCTACCTGATCCAGAACGTCAACAGCGGCAAGATGCTGGCCGTCGCGGGAGCCTCGCAGGCCAACAGCGCGAACGTGCAGCAGTACGCCGATAACGGGACGCTGGACCACCAGTGGGAGCTCGTCGACGCGGGCGGCGGCTGGTTCAAGGTCCTCAACCTCAACAGCGGCCTCGTGCTCGCCGTGCAGAACGCATCCAAGGCCCTGAGCGCGCAGATCCAGCAGTACCAGGACAGTGGGACGAGCGACCAGCTCTGGCGGTTCGTCGACGCGGGCGGCGGACAGTTCAAGATCGTCAACCGCAACAGCGGGCTCCTCCTCGGCGTCGACGGCGAATCGAAGTCGGACAGCGCCAACGTGGTGCAGTTCAGCGACAACGGGACCCTGGATCACCTCTGGCGGATGGAGCCGGCCTCGCAGCCCCAATGGTTCAACGACGATTTCGAGGGCAATACGGCCACCCAGTGGTCGCCGCAGCTGGGCACCTGGTCGCTCTGCCACCCGGTCTCGTACGAGTACTGCGCGACCGGCACCGGCGAGAACCTCGCGCTGGCGGGCAATGCCAGCTGGCGGGCGTACACGATGGACGCCTCGGTGCTCGCCAACAGCGCGCCGCTCAACTCCGGCATCGCCCTGGTCGCCCGCGCCCAGGACGCGAGCCACTACTACCAGGCGGAGCTCAAGCGCACGAGCGTCGGCTACGAGTGGGCGGTGTCGAAGAACGACGGGGGAACGTGGACCCTGCTGGCCAGTGGCCTCTACAACTGGCCGTCTGGAGCGGGGAAATACATGAACATCCGCTTCTCGGTGCAGGGTGACGCGCTGACGATGGGCGTCTGGCAACCCGGCGGCACGTGGCAGACGCTGGGCACGGGCCGCGATGCGCAATACACCTCCGGGCGGATGGGCTTGCGCACCTGGGGCGGGCTCACGGGCAGCTTCGACATCGTGCACGTCTACGGCGGGTGATTCCGGCCTCCAGGCCGCATCACCCAGGGCCCCCCTGTTCGGGGGGCCCTCGCCCCAAGGCCTACTGGTGCGTCACCTTCAGGTCGTAGATGACGTTCTCGCCGTAGGCGGCGCACGACTCGTTGGGGACCTTCTTCTCGCCCGTGCAGGAGGACTGCACGTAGGCCCCCGCCTTGAAGTACGCGCCGGAGAAGGTCGCCGGGTAGTCGAACTTCCACACCCCGTTGTAGTAGCACTTGACGACGTTGTTGCTGACCTCGAACTTGACCGTGAAGCGGGTGCCCAGCACGTAGTTGGACGTCAGCGTGGGGCCATCCGCGCCGTTGAGATCGATGAAGAGCTTGGAGCCCTCCAGCCGGAAGACGATGACGTCATCCGAGTCATCGTGAATCTGTCCGACGACGATGTGCTTCTTCACGTCGGGCAGGTGGGTGATCTTCTGGTCGATGAACAGGGTGTGCTTTCCCGAGGACGACGACCAGGCCGCCTTGGCGCTGCCCTTCATCTCCCGCAGCTCCGAGCGGGGATAGCCCGAGCCGCTGGTGGTGACGCCCCCGGCATGAGCCCGGAACACCACGCCATCCTTCGTGGAGTTCAAGTGGAAGTAGGTGGAGTGGCTATAGGTGTCCAGCGCTGGCTGGGAGATCTCATCGGGGCTCTCTTCGTCACCGATGGGCAGCGTGATCTTCCAGTTGTCGAGCTCCAGCACGTCGGACGGGAAGGTGGCATTGCCGGAGGGAGTACCCGCGTCGATGGGCGGCGGCGGAGTGGTCCCGCTCGCGGTCAACGTGAAGTCATCGAACCGGCCGATCCCCGCGTTGTAGGCGCCGTAGAGCGTCACGGAGGTGGCGTCGCCGGAGTTGAATGACACCGAGACTTGAGTCCAGGCACTGGCGTTGATGCCCTTGCTGCCCAGCACCGTGGACTGGCTCTTCGCGCCCACGGTCCCCCTGCCAAGAATCCAGGCCGACAGGGTGTACGTCGTGTGGGGATCGACGCTCAGCGTCTGCTGGATCCGCATGCCCGACGCGCTGAGCTTGGCGGAGCTGGAGCCCGAGTGGGAATCGCTGGTGGAGATCTCGAACGACGCCTCATCCCCCCAACTTGTCTTGCCACTCTCGAAACCCGGATTGGAGATCGTCCCCAGGAGGGTTCCAGAGATGCTGGACAGGTCCAGCGCCTCTTCGGGTGGCACTGACCCGGAACCACACGCCGAGAGCATCAGCGCGGGCAGCAACCAGGGGGAAACAAGAGAGCGGAGCGCACGGCCAAGCCTGTCGTTCATGCCACCAAATTAAAGATCCGCTTATCAGGGTCAATGATTTTCTTGTTTTAATTGAAATCCATGTTTATTCATTCTTCCTTTGCTTCATGGGCACTACCTCCCATGTCGCCGACTCATGCGGTATGTCCTCGCCGAGCGGAGTAGGCCCACACGCTCCGTGAGAACGACGTACAGCCCATTCAGAGGGAAGCGATGAGTCAGGTGGTTGGATGGATGTTAGCGGTGATGCTTCGCGGCGCGGTGGAAGGGGGGACCGCCGAGGCGACTCCGGAGGCGCGGCGGATGGAAGCGCGGGCGGAGTACGACGCGGCGATCAAGCGAAGGGACGCGGGCGAGTACGCCGAGGCCCGTACACGGGCCGAGCACGCACTCAAGATCCGGGAGGCCGAGTTTGGCAACTCGCATCCCGAGGTCGCCGCATCCCTGGACCAGGTCGGTGAGCTCTACCTGCTTCAAGGAGAGCTGGCCCAGGCCGAGCCCCTCTTGCAGAGCGCGCGAGGCCTCCGGGAGAAGCTCCTCGGCAAGAGTCACCCCGACGTCGCCCTCTCGCTCCACCACCTCGCCACCCTTGCCCTGGAGCAGGGGTTGTACAGCCGGGCCGAGCCCCTCTTCCTGAGCGCGCTCTCGCTCCGGGAGGCCGCGCTCGACAAGAAACACCCCGACGTCGCCACGTCGGTCCACGGCCTCGCATCCCTCTACAACGCCCGGGGCCTGTACAGTCAGGCGGAGCCCCACTATGACCGCGCGCGCGAGTTGAGGGAGGCCGCGCTCGGCGGGCGGCACCCCGACTTCGCCACCTCCCTCAACGGCCTCGCCTCCCTCTACAGCGCCCAGGGATTGTATGACCAGGCCAAGAGCCTGCATGAGCGCGCGCTCTTGATTCAGGAGGCCGCGCTCGGCAAGAGCCACCCCGACATCGCCCTCTCACTCCACGGCCTCGCCTCCCTCCACAGAGACCAGGGGCGGTACAGCGAAGCCGAGCCCCTCATCCAGCGCGCGCTCGCCCTGCGAGAGGTTGCCCTTGGCAACAAACACCCCCATTTCGCCCGCTCGCTCCACCACCTCGCCGCGCTCTACCTGGACCAGGGGCAGTACGACCGGGCCGAGCCCATCGTGCAGCGCGCGCTCGAAATCCAGGAGGCCGCACTCGGCAAGAGCCACCCCGATGTCGCCACCTCACTCCACGACCTCGCCACCCTCTACAGCGCCCAGGGGCTGTATGGCCGGGCCCAGCCCCTCTACGAAAACGCGCTCAAGCTGAGGGAGACCGCGCTCGGGGAAAAACACCCCAAGGTCGCCACCTCGCTCCACCACCTCGCCACCTTCTATCTGAGCCAGGGGTTGTATGATCAGGCCGAGCCCCTGTTGCAGCGCGCGCTCAAGCTGAGGGAGACCGCGCTCGGGGAGAACCACCCCGAGGTCGCCACCTCGCTCCACCACCTCGCCACCCTCTATCTAGGCCAGGGATTGTACGGCCAGGCCGACCCCCTCTTCTGGCGCGCGCTGAAGCTCCAGGAGGCCACGCTCGGGGAGAAACACCCCGACTTCGCCACCTCGCTCCACGACCTCGGCACCCTCTACGCGCGCCAGGGGTTGTACGACCTGGCCCAACCCCTCTACGAGAACGCGCTCGAGCTGCGGGAGGCCGCGCTCGGCGGCAACCATCTCCACGTCGCCTCCTCGCTCCACGCCCTCGCCACGCTCTACGCGGACAATGGGCTGTACAACGAGGCAGAGCCCCGCTTGCTGCGCGCGCTCAAGCTGCGGGAGGAGACCCTCGGCGACAACCACCCCGACGTCGCCACCTCACTCGAGGAGCTCGCCCGGATCCGCATGGCCCAGCATCGCCTCGCCGACGCCCTGCCTCTCTACTCCCGCGCGTTCTCCATTTCCGAGCAGCGCCTGCGGCAGGAGGCGCTCGACTTCTCCGAGTCACGCCTCGCCAACTTCCTCCAGCAGTTGCGCACCTCCGAGGAGACGCTCTACACCCTGTTGCGCGCACACCCCGAGGACGCCCGCGTGCGGAACCTGGCCCTCAGCGCCGTGCTGCTGCTCAAGGGCCGCTCCGTCGAGGAGACGGCTCATATCTCCCGCACCCTCTACCAGAGCCTGAGCGCCGAGGACCGGGACACCCTCGAGAAGCTCCGGAGCCTGCGCGCCCAACTGGCGTCCCGCTCGCTCGCTGGCCCTGGCCCCCTGACTCCGTCCGCCTACCAACAGCAACTCAAGACCCTGACCGAGGAAGGTAACGCGCTCGAGGTGGACCTCGCCAAGCGCTCCGCCCCCCTGCGCTCCCTCACCGCGCTGCCCCCTCCCTCCCAGATCGTCGAGCGCGTCGCCGCCTCCCTCCCCAAGGACGGCGTGCTCGTCGAGTTCATCGCCTACAACGACAGTCCATTGGTCCTTCCCCCCCGAACGCCGCGTGTGAAGGTCCCCCGGCAGTTGCGCTACCTGGCGCTGGTGCTCTTCCCCGACGCCTCCACCCGCGCCGTGGACCTGGGTCCCGCGAGGCCCATCGACACCGCCGCCTCGCTCCTGCACCATGCCCTGGCCCATCGGGACCCGGCCTTCCAGACCATCGCCCACACGCTCTACCGGAGCGCCTTCCAACCCCTGCTGCCGCTGCTCGGCAACACCCGCCGCATCCTGTTGTCCCCCGATGGCCAGCTGGGTCTCATCCCCCTCGCCGTCCTCCACGACGGCCGGGGCTTCCTCGTGGACTCCTTCGACTTCACGTACCTCACCTCGGGCCGAGAGCTGCTGCCTCGATCCCAGGAAAGCGCTCCCTCCTCCTTCGTCTTCGTCCTCGCCGATCCCGACTTCTCGGCGTCCGCCACCATCGCGGCCAACAGCGCCCCGCCGTCCACCCCGCCCGCTGACGCGCTCGAGCGCTTCTTCCAGGATTCGCGCCCGCTCGTGCCCGGAAGCGCCTTCACACCGCTGCCGGGCACGCGGCGGGAAGCCGAGGGGATTCTGGGCCTGTTGCCCCAGGCGCAGATCTTCCTCGGTCCCGAGGCCACCAAGGAGCGGCTGCTGCATCTGCCCACCCCGGGCATCCTCCACCTGGCCACCCACGGTTTCTACCTTGGCAGCGCCGCCTCCTCCGACCCGGCCCCCCGCGCCGCGGTCTCGTTGGAGCAACCCGAAAGCCCTCCCCCGCCCCAGTCGCAGCCATTGCTCAACTCCGGCATCGTCCTGGCAACCCCGCGCGCCAAGGAGCCGGGTGATTCCGCGCTCCGCCCCGATTCCATCCTGGTCACGGCGCTGGAGCTGGCCGGACTCGACCTGTGGGGCACCCAACTGGTGGTCCTCTCCGCCTGTGACACGGGCCGCGGCGAGGTCCACCTGGGCCAGGGCATCTACGGCCTGCGCCGCGCCCTGGTGGTGGCCGGGGCGGAGACGGTGGTCATGAGCCTGTGGAGTGTGAACGACGACTCCACGCGCCTGCTCATGAAGGCCTACTACCGCAACCTCCTGGCGGGGCAGGGCCGCGCCTCCGCGTTGCGTGAGGCCATGCGCTCGCTGCGCGCGACCCATCCCCATCCCTACTACTGGGCTCCCTTCATCGCCCTGGGCAGCGATGCTCCCTTGAAGGCCATCACGCCCTCCGAGCCGAGGAAGCCAACGCCCTAGGCACCCGACCAGACCCTGACACGTCAATTCCCCGCCTGACATGTCGAACGGAGCGCGGACACGGCTCGCGGAGCAAGGGAGCGGCCGTGTTCCCCCGGGAAAAGTCCTGGCATCGGATCTGCAATCATGTGCGGCACGGACCCGCGCCCCCAGCCGGGTCCGCACCCTCCAGGGAGCCCCATGTCCTCCGCTCAAACCGTGTCGTCGCGCAGTGAGTCGTCCGCGTCCGAGTACCAGTACAACTACACGTACGTCGCTCCCCTCGCGCTGGCCCAGGAGGTCCCCGCGAGTCAGAAGCCCACGCTGGTGTGGTGGGGCCAGGTCATCGCGCAGGTCCTCCACATCGCCAGCAACCGCCTGCACTGGGTCCAGGAGCAGGAGCAGCGCAAGCACGGCGGCACGGCGCCCAGCACCGCGGCGCTGAGCGTGGACCTGTCCCACGTGGGGGTGGGCCGGTTGGAGCTCGCCCACCTCAAGAAGCTGCCCGCGCCCTCGACGCTGGCCGGCAAGCTGTTCGGCGAGCTGCACGAGTTCGGTGAGGCCGCCGAGCTGGCCGGGAAGACCGCGCTCCTGGCCCGCAAGGCCCACAACCAGGAGCTGGGCAGCCTGTTCGACGTGTTCAAGCTGGTGCTCGAGGCCATCACGACCAAGCCCACGGGCCGCCCGAACTCGATGCAGGACTACTTCAACCTCTTCACCACCCTGCCGCTGCCCGCGGAGGCCCCGAGCTACGAGGACGATGCCACCTTCACCTGGCTGCGCGTGGCGGGCTTCAACCCGCTCGTGATCCGCCGCGCCCGCACGCTCGAGGACACGCTCGGACTGCAGGACGCGTCGCTGAGCGCCGTGCTCGGCGAGGGCGACACGGTCCAGCGCGCCCTGAGCGAGGGACGGCTGTACCTGGCGGACTACCAGGCGCTCGCGCGCGTCATCAACGGCAACTTCCCCAACGGCCCCAAGTATGGCTTCGCGCCCCGCGCCCTGTTCGGCCTGCCTGCGGGCAGCGGACCGCGGCGGTTGCGCGCCCTGGGCATCCGTTGTGGCCAGGATGCGAGCGCCTACCCGCTCTACACGCCCGCGGACGGCGAGGCCTGGACGCAGGCCAAGACGACCGTTTCCGTGGCGGACGTGAACTACCACGAGATGATCTCCCACCTGGCGCACACGCACCTGCTCGTGGATCCCTTCGTGGTCGCCACCCACCGCAACCTGCCCGACGAGCATCCGGTGAGCGTGCTGCTGCGGCCCCACTTCGAGGGCACGCTGTACATCAACTACGCCGCCCATGAGCACCTCATCGCCCCCGGTGGAGACGTGGACATGATGATGGCCGGGACCATCCAGGCCACCCAGACACTCGCCGTGACGGCGCTGATCGATGACCCCTCGTTCGGCTTCAACCAGGGCATGCTGCCCAATGCCTTGCGGCAGCGGGATGTGAATGATCCCGACCTGGACTACCCCTACCGCGAGGACGCGAAGCTGCTGTGGGGTGCCATCGAGAACTGGGTGCGGGCCTACGTGGGCATCTATTACACCTCGGACACGGCGGTGGCCGAGGACACCGCGCTCCAGGCGTGGGCCGCCGAGGTGGCGTCCCAGAATGGCGGCCGGGTGAAGGGCTTCGGCGAGGAGGGCATCGCGGGCAAGCTGTCCACGGTGGACTACCTCATCCAGGCGCTCACCATGGTCATCTTCACCGGCAGCGCGCAGCACGCGGCGGTGAACTTCGCCCAGGCCGGAGTGATGACGTTCGTGCCGCTCGCGCCCGGCTCCGCCTACCGCGCCGCGCCCCCCAGCCGCGCCGATGCCGCGCTCAACCCGGGCCTCGACCAGTACCCGCCCCTGGACATGGCCGCCCTGCAGCTCGAATTCCTCTCGCTGCTCGGCGGGGTGCACCACACGAAGCTCGGGGACTACCCCTTCATGTGGTTCAAGAACCTGCACGTGCACGGCCACCTGAAGGCCTTCCAGGAGGACCTGGAGCGCATCGGCGCCACCATCCAGGAGCGCAACACCCAGCGCCTCTTCCCCTACCCCTACTTCATCCCCTCGGCGATCCCCCAGAGCATCAACATCTGAGCGCGCACGGCGCTCCCGCCCGGCGGTTCCTTCCGAAGTCAGCAAGCAGTACCAGTCCCACCGGCTCACCTTGAGCTCTCCCCGAGGGGAACCTTCCTCGGGGAGCGGCCGGGAGCCAGCGGAGCGAGCTCCGTGCTAACAGTTCTTCTTGTACAGATTGATGCAGGCCTCCCTGAACTGCTTTTGGGTGCACTTGCCATTCTGGTGGCAAATCCCAAGGCCATATTCAGGATCCCGGCACCAGTCGAGCACCACCCAGCATCCCGCGCCCATGGGCATGGCGTTCGGATTGTCGTCCGAGAAGGATTCCAGCTCGCGAGAGACGTTCTCTCCCTCCTGGAGGATGACCGAGTGGCCCTCCTCGTCCGTCACGATGTTGGGTTCGGCGCCCTCCGTACCGCCGCAAGCGGTGAGCATGGCGGCGAAGGCCCATCCGAGAAGAGACTTCTTCATGAGGTGCGTGTCCTTTCGTGAAGCCAGGTGGATTCACAAATTAATGACGCGGTGATTGACCAAAAGGGCTGGGCACCCACATCGAGACGAAAAGCGCGCGTCTGTTCACATCCCGTCATCCCCGGACAGGACTCACACCCGGGCGGTGAGCAGGGAGCTCTTGTCCACGCGGCGAGCCTGGTTACAGCCCGTAGTCCTCCAGCAGCTTCAGCCACACCTCGCTCACGGTGGGAAACGCGGGGACGGCGTGCCAGAGCGTGTCGAGTGACACCTCTCCCGCGATGGCGATCGTGGCCGCATGAAGCATCTCTCCCACCTCCGGCCCGGTGAAGGTCGCGCCCACGATGATCCGGCGCTTTTCGTCCACCACCAGCTTCACGGTGCCAGAGAGCCCCTTGCCCAGCAGCGAGGTGCCCGTCACCTCCTCGAGGGCCTTCTCCACTGTGCGCACGGGCAGCCCCGCCTCGCGGGCCTTGGCCTCGGTGAGCCCCACCCCGGCCGCCTGCGGATGGGTGAAGACGACCTGGGGTGTCGCCTTCGCGTCCGCCCACGCTCGCGCCTGCTTGCCCGCGATGATGTCGCCCACCTGGCGAGCCTGGTACTTGCCCATGTGCGTGAGGAGGTTGCGTCCGTTGACGTCGCCGCAGGCGTAGAGCCAACCGCCTTCCACGCCCTTCGCGCGGAGCTGATCATCCACCTCCACCGGCTTGCCGCCCTGGAGGCCCACCGTCTCCAATCCCAGCGCGTCCGTGCGGGGCACCCGGCCCATGGCGACCAGGATTTCGTCCGCGCGAACCTCCTCGTCATTCGACAGCGTCACCGTCACCTCGCCCTTGCCCCCGGGACGGTGGACGCGCGTGGCCGTCACGCCCAGCAGCACACGCACTCCGGCATCCCTCAGCCCCTGGGCCACCTGCTCGCCGACGAAGGGCTCCATTCGGGACAGCAGGCCCTTTCCACGCTGGACCAGCGTCACCTCGGAGCCCAGCACCCGCCAGGCCTGTGCCAGCTCCACCGCCACCGCGCCGCCGCCCAGCACCACCAACCGCTTGGGGACCTCCTTGGACGCGGTGCCCTGGCGGTTGTCCCAGGGATTCGCCTCCTTCAGCCCGGAAACGTCCGGGATGCGCGGCTGACTGCCGGTGGCCAGCACCACCGCCTTCCGGGCCTCCAGCTCGCGCGCCGAGCCGTCCTTGCCCTCCACCCGCACCTTGCGCGGGCCGGTGAGTCTCCCGGTGCCACGCACCACCTTCAGCTTCGCGTCCTCCGCCCACTTCACCTGGGAGTCGTCCTGGTAGTTGCTCACCATGGAGTCCCGGTAGGCCAGCACCGCGCGAGCGTCGATGGCGCCCTTCAGGGTTTCGCGCACGCCCGTGGCGTGCTCCGCCAGCCACCGCGCCTCCCCCGGACGCAAGAGGACCTTGCTGGGAACGCAGGCCCAATAGGAGCACTCACCGCCGAGCAGTTCCCGCTCCACCAAAGCCACCGACAGCCCGGCCTGCGCGGCGCGAGCACCAGCGACTTCCCCCGCGGGCCCCGCTCCAATCACCACCACGTCGAAAGCTTCCGCCATGTGCACTCACCTCGTGCCCGCTCCATAGCGCGAAGGCGGGTCGAGCCCCCGAGACGTTGGGATTCACGTCCGCTGCTGGAAAGTGAGGTTGGTCACCAGCCGACAGCTGTCATGGGGGAGGGACCGCCTGACGACGGCGGCCCCGTCCGAACTCACTGATAGCTGACGCCGAGCGCTTGAACAGGCTCCGAACGGGACGTCGCCGTGCCATCGCCGAGCTGACCAGAGCCGTTGAAGCCCCAGGACCACGCGGCCCCATCGGGTTTGGTGGCCAGGGTGTGCTGACTGCCCTGGGCCAGGGTCGCGACATTCGACAACCAGGGCACTTGCACCGGGCGGAAGCGGCCCGCGTTGGAGTAGCCCGCGAAATACGCGACGATATCCAGGCCCCAATTCCACACGGTGCCATCACTGAGCAGCGCCGCCGAGGTCGAGCTGCCGGCGCCAATGGCCACCACCCCCGTCAAGCCATACACCTGGACCGGACTGGAGCGGGTCAACGAGGAGCTGTCTCCCAGCTGGCCCCAGCCATTGGTGCCCCAGGCCCACACGGTGCCCTCCTGCTTCAACGCCATCGAGTAGGCGTTTCCCGCGGAGATGGCGGACACATCCGTGAAGGCAGACACTTGAGCCGGCAGCTTCAGACACCCGCCAGTCGTGCCCGTGCCGAGTTCCCCCTGGGTATTGGCGCCCCAGGTCCACACGGTGCCATCCTGCATCAACGCCATGGAATGGCTGGCTCCCGCGGCCAGTGCGATGACTCCCGAGAGCGAGGGCACCTGCACGGGTGAATTCCGCGTGAACTGGGTGCCGTCGCCCAACTGGCAGTTCGAGTTGTCGCCCCAGGCCCAGACGGTGCCGTCCTGCTTGAGCGCCAGCGAGTGGGTACCCCCCGCCGCGACGGACACCACGTCCGAGAGTCCCACCGTTTGAGCCGGCGCGGAGTAATCCCCGCTGAGACCCTTGCCCACCTGGCCCTTGGTGTTGTCACCCCAACCCCACACCGTGCCATTCGTCTTCACCGCCAAGGAGTGGCCTCCGCCGGCCGAGATCGACGCCACCTCGTTGAGACCCACCACCTTGACCGGAGCCTTGCGGAGGGTCGTCGTCCCATCTCCGAGCTGGCGCCTGGAGTTTTCCCCCCATGCCCAGACGGTGCCATCCTGTCGCCGTTGCAGGTTGAAGGAGGTGCCTCCCGCGAGCTGGTACGGCAGGCTGGGCGCGGGCACCTCGACGGTGAAGGCCAGATCGTCCCGGTCCGCGTAGGAGTAGGGGTCCGACCAACAGGGGCCCGAGGCCATTCCCCGCTGGAACGCCGCGCGAATGGCCTGGACGCGCCCGCCGCCCGTGGGCAGCGTGTAGGTGGCCCGCATCGTCTGCGCGTCGGGGAAGAAGCTCCAAATGGTCGTGATGGGGACCCACTGCGGTTGGGTCGCATCCGCCGTGTAGTACAGGTCCAGGGAGTCGTACTGGGAGAAGGCGAAGGCGACCCAGACATCCACCTCGATGGTCACCTGCTTGCCCGGAGCCAGGTTGCTTCCATCGGTGGTGAAGATCCGCACGCGCTCCACCGATTCGTCGCGCATGTAGGTCCCCGAGGGCTGGTCCGCGCAGGTGCCCTTCAAGGTGTTGGGGGCGTTGGGCTCGCGCTGTTGCGTTCCGCGCCGATTGACGAGGTAGTTCGTGTCACAGCCCGCCGCCGGGGCCGCGCACGTGGGCACCTTCAGGGTCGAGTCGTAGCGCGCCGCCAACAGCGTCAACGGCGAGGAGAGGGAGCCCACCGACTCGGCGCGAACCTCCGCGTCCTCCTGCTGGCCACAGGCCAGCGCCAGGGCAGTGCCCATCCAGACCGCCCCAAGACGCAACCGCTTCCATTGCTCAGTCATGTGCCCCTCTTCCCTCGCGTGAGAGTCCAGACCTTCTACCCGCGGTGGGTGGAGCCAGGCTTCCGAGCGCACGCCAAGCCATTGAGCCAAGACGCCAGTCCATCGAGCACGTCGGCTCCCCCTGGGCGGCATCAGAGGGTGATAGTTCGATGCTTCAGCTGCCCTACGGGTGGTACTGGAGCTGCAACTGGGCGCCCCGCTCGTTGAAGGGATGGTCGGCGCCCTGAACGGACACCCAGCCACACTCCCCCCGGTTCCACAGGTCGACCACCTGGTTGTCCGAGCTGTAGTTGGCCTGGCCAGAGGCGTAGTAGCCCACCACCTCGAACTGGTTGGCCGCCACCGCGAACGAAGTACCCCGCAGGTCGACGTTGCCCAGTCCGGGATTGCCGAAGTCACAGTTCATGGCCGAGGCGTAGGCCACGGAGGTGACGGCGAGGCCGTGCCAGAGCAGCCCGGAAGAAGAGGAGAAGGTCTGGTCGGCGGTGCTCACGCGCAGGGTGGCGGGGTCGATGCGAACCTTGGAGTAGAGGGTCCGCACGTTGGAGCCTCCCCCATTGTTGTAGCCCGCGGTGTACTGGGAGAAGTTGCTCGCGGCGCCCGTCGAGGGCAGCGACAGGTACTCCGTGGGCGTGCCCGCCATGTCGTGGCAGTAGGCCGTCCAGGGCTGGGTTGCGTCGCCGTTGACGTACAGCACGTACTCACCATCCGCCGCCGGAGAATGGGCGCTCTTGAATTCCTGGCAGCTCGCCGGGGCGCTGGTCAGCGCCCGTTGCTCCATTCGAAGGTTCGCCGCATCCCCGCTCGTACCAACGTCACTGGCGTCACAGCCCGTGGAGAGCGTGGCGAGCCCCATGAAGAGCGTAACGAGGGCCGAGCTGCGCGGGGAGGGCTCCGCGCTCGCCAGGGGCAGACGGGGGGTGTTCCGGGTCAACATGGGGGAAATCCTTCGGGTCGATCAGTGCATGTGGAGGCACATGCGCATGACCCAGAAAACACGGATTTCCAGACAAGTAATCAAAATTCATTTTCACTGAAACAAACGCATACAAGGACGACGAAGAGGGGAAATCCTCCGCGGCGAACCCGCGCTCAGGCGGACTGCTGGACTTCCTCGTCCGCGTCCGCCTCGCCCGGCAGGGGCAAGAGGCTCTCGTCCTCGTCCAGGCGCGAGCCGGGGGGCTTGCGCTCCAGCAGCGCGAGCACCGCGGGGAAGAGCACCGTCGTCCCCAGGAAGGCGCACGCCACGCCCAGCAGGGCCAGCTCGCCAATGGACTTGAGGCCCGGATGCCGCGCGGTGAGCAGCGCGCCATAGCCCGCGGCGTTGGACAGCGTGGCCACCACCGCCGCCACCCCCGTGGTGCGCACCACGTGGGCCAGCGAGCCCGGCCCCTCCTCCCGGTAGCGGTGGTAGAGGTGCACCGCGTTGTCCACCGCGATGGCCAGGAGGTTGGGCAGCACCACCGCGTTGATGAAGTTGAGCTTGAGCCCGTACAGGTGCATCGCCGCCGGCAGGCACGCGAGCCCCACGTACAGCGGCCCCGCGACCAGCCCCGCCCGCCGGATGCTGCGCAGGCTCATCGCCATCATCGCGAACACCGCCAGGCCCGCCGCCAGCAGCAGCCCGGGGCCGTCCTTCCGCACCAGCTCGAAGATGCGGTAGGCGATGAGGTTGGAGTCGAGCACCTTCATGTCCAGCCCCCGCGCCTTCGCCACCTCGCGCAGCTCGTCCATCTGCGCGCCGAAGCGGTGCAGCGCGTCCGTGTCCGACAGCGACTCGCGCTTGAAGGCCATCACGAAGCTGCCCTCGCCATCCAGCGCGGTGAAGCGGCGGCGGACCTCGGCGGGAAGCGCCTCGGCGCCGTAGGGCTTCGCATCGAGCAGCGCCTCCATGCGATCCAACGCCGGGCGCAGCCGGTCCGACGTCCGGGCCTCCTCGGGCAGGTCCTCCATGAAGGCGCGCAGCGCGGCACGCTCCGCCTCCACGTCCGCGCCCGTGCGCGGCAGGAAGTCGTTGAGCGATACCACCTCGGCGAACGTCCGGTCCTTGCCGTGACGGGCCTCCAGCTCGCGCAGCGTGGTGGCGAGCTGACCCGCCTGGGCCACGTCCGGCGACAGGAAGACGGTGGGCGCGTGGCGCCGTCCGAGCTGGGCGATGATGTGGTCATCCAGGCGCGTGGCGGCGAACTCCCCGCGCAGCTTGCGCATGTTGGGCTCGAAGCCGATCGTCCCCGCCACCGAGGCCGAGTAGGCCACGAGGGCGCCCACGCCCACGACGATGCCCACCAGGAGCCCCCGGGGTACCGGCCGCGGCGAGCCGCGGCGAGGCCGGTGCGGCAGGGGTGCCGCCGCGCGCGAGGGCCGCAGCCGCTCGGTGAGGGCGATGAGCGTGGGGCCCACCAGGTACGTGGCCAGCACCGTGCACATCACGCCCGAGGCGGCGATCCACCCGAACTGGGCGAAGGCCTGGAACTGGGCGAGCGTGAGCGCGGCGAAGGCGGCCGCGTTGGTGCACGCGGACGTGAGCGCCCCGGCCCAGGTGCCCTGCACGGCGGCGATCAACGCGGCCTCGGCGGGCAGCTCGCGGCGCTCCTCCGAGTAGCGCATGGCCAGGTGCAGGCCGTACTCGATGCCCAGGCCGATGAGGATGGCCACCAGGAAGCCGGTGATGATGTTGAGGTAGCCGATGGTCAGCTGCACCACGGCGAAGGTGACGAGCAGGCCCGCGCCCACGGGGAGGCCCACCACCGCCAGCGAGGTGAGGCGCCGGCACGACAGGGCGACGATCAGCGCGGCGATGAGCCCCGAGAGCATGGAGGCGCGCGTGAGATCCTCGCGCATGCGCCGGTCCTCCTCGATGCGCAGCACATGCGTGCCCGTGGCGTCCGTGCGCACGCCCGGAAAGCCCTTGGCCACCTCGTCGCTCGTGGCTTGCACCCGCGACACCAGTTGCTGGGCGAACACCAGGTCCCCCGCGAGGCCCGCCGGCTTGACGAACAGGTACAGCTCGCGCCCATCCGGCGACGTCAGGTACTCGCTCACCCCCAGCTTGGGCGCGTGCTTGCGGGCGATCTCCTCGAAGGTGAGCGGCGGCGTGTCATCCAGCGACACGAAGAGCGGGTTGGCCGCGAGCTTCTGCTGCCGCAGCGCCTCCTCCAGGTCCTCGCGCAGGCCCTTGAGCTGGGGCGCGGACAGGAGGAGCAGGGAGCGGTCCGCGAAGAAGCGCGTGTCATAGCGGTATTCGACGTAGCGCACCTCCTCCAGCGTCTCGAGCCGGGGCGCGAGCGCATGGGCGAAGCGGCGCAACTCCTCCGGCGCCGCCCCCTGGGCGCGGAGCACCAGGTAGCCATCGCCCCCCGCCTTCTGGGACACGGTCTCCAGGTCGCTCACCTCGACGGTGTGCGCGGGGAGCAGCTCCACGAAGGAGCCATGAAAAAGCAGGCGCGAGGCGAGCATGCCCGCCAGGAGCGCCACCACCACGGCACACGCGAGCACCCGCCCCGGCCGTCGGTATGACAGCCGGGCGAAGCGCTCCATCCCACCGCCGAAGTCCACAGGGAAACGCACACAGCCTCACAGAGCAACGAAGGGCGGGTCCGGCACTTCCCGCCGACACATGGTTGTGTCACGAAATCCTCCGGACCCCAAGGAGCCGGGGTCCGGCGTAACAATTCTTAAGAGCCTTGCTTGCCTGCTTGCCCTCCGCCGCGAGACATGCTGGGGCGCCGTACCACCGACATCCTCCGCCCCCACCCAGGACACCGTCTCCATGAAGAAGCAGTCCCCCTCAGTGCTCGTCCTCGTCCGCCACGGAGAAACCGCCTGGAGCCGCAGCGGCCAGCACACGGGACGCACGGACATCCCCCTCCTGGAAGACGGGCGCCGCATGGGCACCCGGCTGCGCGCGCCCCTGAGCCAGTGGACCTTCTCCGCGGTGTGGACGAGCCCCCTGAGCCGCGCGAGCGACACGTGCGCCCTGGCGGGCTTCGGGGATGTCTCCGAGCCACGAGCGGACCTGATGGAGTGGGATTATGGCGCATATGAGGGCAAGACGAAGGAGGAGATCCGCGCCCTCCGGCCCGGCTGGAAGATCTGGACGGACGGGGTGCCCGGGGGCGAGTCCGCCCAGGACGTGGGCGCCCGCGCCGATCGCGTCATCACCGAGGCCCGAGCCGTGGATGGCCATGTGCTCGTCTTCGCCCACAGTCACCTGTTGAGGGTGCTCGGCGCGCGCTGGCTCGGTCTGGCCGCCACCGAGGGACGCTTCTTCGTGCTAGGCACCGCGGCCATCAGCGTGCTGTCGCTCGATCCGGACACGCAGCAGCCCGTCATCCAGCGCTGGAACGACATGTCCCACCTGTCTTGAACCCATCCACCGGAGGAACACCGCATGAACGCGCTTCATCCATCACGAAACAGGCTGGCGTCCTCACGCCTCGGGAAGGGAGCGGCGGCGGCCCTGCTCCTGGGCGTGAGCGCCTGCGATCACCCGACGCCCCAGGAAAAGGGCTGCGAGAGCCTCGCGGGAAGGACCGTGGAGGGCGTCACCCTCTCCGGGGCCCGCCTCGTCGCCGCGACCGGAGCCGTGCCGGAGTACTGCCAGGTGACGGGCACCCTGCCTCCGTCCCTGGACTTCGAGGTGCGGCTGCCCTCCGCGTGGAATGACAAGACGCTCTTCATCGGGGGCGGTGGCTTCGATGGCTCCATCCCCAGCGCGGACAGCTACACGGCGCGGGGCTATGCCTCCATCGCCTCGAATGGAGGCCACGCCGGCAGTGCCTTCGATGGCTCCTTCGCCACGGATCCGGTCAAGTTCGACGACTTCGCCGACCTGTCCACCCACCGCGTGCTGCCCGTCGCCAAGGCCATCATCCGCGAGCACTACGGACGCAACTCCGCGAGGACCTGGTTCGAGGGCTGCTCCAACGGAGGCCGCGAGGCCTTGATCGAGGCGCAGCGCTGGCCCGAGGACTTCGATGGAATCATCGCCCGGGCTCCGGCCTACAACTTCGTGGAGCTGATGCTCACGTTCAACCGCCACGCCCAACAGTTCTCCCGGCCGGGCGCCATGCTCCCCAAGGCCAAGCTCGAACTCCTGAGCCAGGCCGTGCTCGCGGCGTGTGACGCGAAGGATGGGCTCACCGACGGCGTCATCTCGAACCCGGCCGCCTGCCAGTTCGACCCCACCGTCCTCCAGTGCCCGGGCGCCGAGGGAGACAACTGCCTGACGGCGCCGCAGGTGGAGTCGGTCAAGACCGTCTACTCGCCCTATCGGGTCAACGGAAAGACGCTCAACGAGGGCTGGCCCCCGGGTGGCGAGGCGGACCCCGACAACTGGACGGCCTGGATCACGGGCGGCGGGAACATCTCTCTCTCCGGGGGAGCGCTCTTCGCCCAGGGATTGATCCGCTCCTTCATCACCCAGGATCCGGCCTACGACGCCCTGGCCTTCCAGATCACCGACTGGCTGCCCCGCATCGACGAGGTCTCCGCGCGAGTCTCCGCGCTCGACGCGGACCTGAGCCGCTTCCGGGCGCGCGGCGGCAAGCTGATTCTCTGGCACGGCGGCACCGACGCGGCCATCAGCCAGAAGGGAACGGAGGTGTACTACGAGAAGGTGCGCCAGACCGCGGGAGGGCAGGAGGCCGCGGACACCTTCGTCGAGTACTTCCCCGCGCCCGGCGTCAATCACTGCTTCGGCGGTGCCGGACCCGACAGCGTGGACCTGCTCCCCGCACTGGAGGCCTGGGTGGAGGGAGGCCCTCCTCCTTCCCAGACCGGGCTGGTGATTCGCAAGGAGGCGTCCACGAGAGGCAGCGCCCTGGCGCGGCCCTTGTGCAAGTACCCGCGCTACCCGAAGTACAACGGCGCGGGGGACGCGGCCCTGGCCGAGAGCTTCACCTGCGTGGAGCCCTGAGCCACGGGTAGACTTGGTGCATGCGAAAGATCCCTCACCTCACGCATGCACTCGCCCTGCTCCTGTTGAGTGAGGCCGCATGCACGCACATGCGGCCCCCCTCCGAGTCCCAACACACGCCCTGCGAGGGCTTTCGCGCCAGGACGTTGGAGGGGGCCACGCTCACCAGCGCCCGGCTCGTGGCCGCGGCGGGCGCACTGCCAGAATACTGCGAGGTGAAGGGCCAATTGCCTCCCTCGCTCTCCTTCGAGGTGCGGCTGCCCACGGCGTGGAATGGCCGGACGGTCTACAACGGGGGCGGGGCCTACGACGGCTTCATCATCCCCGGAGATGAATTCATCGCGAGGGGCTACGCCTCGGTCGCCTCGGACGGAGGCCATGCCGGGAGCCCCATGGATGGCTCGTTCGCGATGGATCCGGCCAAACTCGACGACTTCGCCTTCCTGTCCGTGCACCGCGTGCTGCCCGTGGCCCGGGCCGTCATCCGCGAGCACTACGGCCGCGACGCCACGAGGACCTGGTTCGAGGGCTGCTCCAACGGAGGCCGCGAGGGGCTGATCTCCGCGCAGCGCTGGCCCGAGGACTTCGACGGAGTCATCGCCCACGCCCCGGGCTACAACTTCGTGGAGCTGATGCTCACGTTCAACCACCACGCCCAGCGGCTCGCCCAACCGGGCGCCATGCCCTCGCGCGCACAGCTCGCGAGCCTGGGCCGGGCGGTGCTCGCGGCCTGTGACGCGAAGGATGGCCTCGCCGATGGCGTCATCTCCAACCCCACCGCCTGCACGTTCGACCCCGCCGTCCTCCAGTGCCAGGGCGCCGTCGGCGACGATTGCCTGACGCCCGCCCAGGTGGCCTCGGCCCGGACACTCGCCTCGCCCTACGTGCTCGAGGGAAAGACGCTCGGCCTGGGCTGGCCCGTGGGCGACGCGGAGGACCCCGGCGGATGGGCCGCGTGGCGCACGGAGGACGGGAAGATCGAGAGCACGGCGGGCTTCCGCTTCTCCCAGGAGATGATCCGCTACTTCATCACCCAGGACCCGGCCTACGACGCCCTGGCCTTCAACCCCTCCGAGTGGCACGCCCGCATCGACGCGTTGACGGCGCGGATCTCCGCCCACGACACGGACCTGAGCCGCTTCCGGGCCCATGGCGGCAAGCTCATCCTCCGGCACGGCGGCGCCGACGGAATCCTCACCCAGCGGGCCACGGCCGCGTACTACGAGGCCCTGGTGCGCGCGGCGGGGGGGCAGGAGGCCGCGGACACGTTCGTCGAGTACTTCCCCGCCCCGGGCGTCCAGCACTGCGGAGGCGGAGCCGGACCCAGCCAGGTGGACCTCCTCTCCGCGCTGGAGGACTGGGTGGAGCGCGGCGTCCCGCCCTCCCAGGCGAGGCTGGTGGCCCACAAGCCGAGCGCCACGGGACAACCCGTCCTGTCCCGCCCCGTGTGCAAGTACCCGCGCTACCCGCGCTACAACGGCTCGGGGGACGAGGCACGCGCGGAGAGCTTCACCTGCTCGGAGCCCTGAGGAGACGGGGACCCCCCCCGCCTTGCACCTCGGAAAGGGGCCCTGGTACAAGCGCCAGTTCATGTCGATATTGCGACTCAATTTCAACTCCAGGGCGCTCCTCCTATCGCTGGCGCTGGGGAGCCTCGCCTGCGGCGGCAAGGAGCCCGAGCCCCCCGCGCCCGTGGAAGAGGACACCGAGGCCCCTCTCATCACCCTCACCTCGCCCCAGGAGGGGGCCCGGCCCGCCACCTGGCGAGTCCACGTCACGGGCTCGGTGAGGGATGTCTCGGGCATCACCGGCCTCTCCTGGAAGCTCAACACGGACGCGCCCGTGGAGCTGGCTCCCCAGGGCGCCACGAGCCAGACCCTCGACTTCGAGCTCCAGCCCCGGCCTGGAGCCAACACCCTGGTGGTGGCGGCCGGTGATTCCCACGGCAACACCCGCGAGGCCTCCGTCTCCTTCGTCTTCGGGAGCCAGACGGGCGCGGGTGGACTGCACAGCGGCGTCATCCGGCGAGGAACGCTCTACACCTGGGGACGCAACAACCGGGGGCAGCTCGGCATCGGGAGCACCACCGACTCGCCCACGCCCGTGAAGGTGGAGTCCCCGTCGGACGTGGCGGCGCTCGTCCTCGTCCAGAACAACTCCCTGGCGCTCCAGGCCGACGGCTCGGTGTGGATGTGGGGAGACAACAGCAGCGGCCAGCTCGGCCAGGGACAGCCCGGCACACTGGACACCGCCCTCCGCGACGTGCCCACGCGCGTGCCCGGCATCACCGACGCCGTGATGGGCGCGCTCGGCTACTCCCACGCGCTGGTGCTCCACCGGGACGGCCACGTGTCCGCCTTCGGCGAGAACAACAACGGCCAGCTCGGCGACGGCACCACCGAGGACCGGCACTACCCCGTGCCCGTCCAGGGCCTCACCGACATCATCCGCGTCATCGGCGGCTCCCAGCACTCGGCGGCCCTGCGCGCCGATGGCACCGTCTGGGTGTGGGGCCGCAATGGCTATGGCAACCTCGGCAACGGCGCGGCCGACGCGGACAGCCACCCCGTCCCCACCCAGGTGCCCGGCCTCGCGAACGTGGTGGACCTGGCCGGCGGGCGAGACCACCTGCTCGCCCTGCACCAGGACGGCACCGTGTCCGCCTGGGGCCTCAACGCCAGCGGCCAGCTCGGAGATGGACAGGGCGGCAAGGACAGCCAGCGCGCCTCGCCCGCCCCGGTGCATGTCCTCACCGACGCCACCGCCGTCCATGCCCAGGCCAACATGAGCTTCGCCCGGCGCCAGGACGGCTCGGTCTGGGGCTGGGGACAGAACTTCAACGGCCAGCTCGGCACGGGAGACACCACCGAGCTGTCCGTGCCCACCACCCCCGTGCTCCTGCGCGTGGAGCCCCCCGAGCCCCTGAGCGGCCTGCTGGACGTGGCCCCCGGCGCCACGCACGTCGTCGCCCAGCACCGGGATGGCACCGTGTACGCCTGGGGCTGGAATTCCAAGGGCTCCCTGGGCCGGACGGCGCTCCTGGAGAACTGGGCCTATCCCCTGCCCCAACAGGTGGAGTTGCCGTGAAGACACCCCACCGCGCGCTGGCCGTGCTCCTGGGAGCCATCACGGCCTGTGGCTCTCCACCGGAGCCCGGACCCGACACCCAGGCCCCCGTCGTGCGCATCGTGTCCCCCCGCGAGGGGCAGGTGGGCGCGGTGTTCCAGGTGCGCGTGCGGGGAGGGCTCGAGGACGACCGGGGCGTGGAGCGCGCGTCCTGGTCCCTCAATGGCGAAGCCCCCGTGGCGTTCACCCCCTCGGCGAGCTTCACCCTCGAGGGCATCCCGAGGCTCGGCGACAACGTCGTGCGCGTGGAGGCCCAGGACGCCGCGGGCAACACGGGCGTGGCCGAGGTGCGCTTCTCCTTCGGCGGCGAGCTGGCGGGGGGCCTCTCCCATTCGGCGGCCGTGCGCGACGGGCGGCTCTTCACGTGGGGCGACAACGGGGCGGGACAGCTCGGGCTCGCCGAGACCTCGCGTCAGCCCCGCCCCACTCTCGTGCCGGAACCCACCCGGGTGCGCGTGGTGGTGACGGGCGCCTCCTCGACGCTCGTCCTCCAGGAGGACGGAAGCGCCTGGGCCTGGGGCTCGCTCCCCCAGGGACTGCTGCCCGAACGCGAGGCCGCCCATGTGCCCACGCGCATTCCCACGCCCGCTCCCGTGGTGGGCGCGGCGCTCGGAGGCGCGCACGCGCTGCTGCTGCTCGCGGACGGCACGGTGCTCGCGGCGGGCGCCAACGGTGACGGGCAGTTGGGGCTGGGTACCACCGAAGCCGTGGATGGGCCCACGCGCGTGCCCGGCCTGTCCGGCATCATCCGCGTGGCCGCGGGCTCCGAGCACTCCGTGGCGCTGCGCGCGGATGGCGCCGTGTTCGTCTGGGGCGCCAATGACGACGGGCAGCTCGGCAATGGCGAGGTGGACGACGCCCCCCATCCCGAGCCCTTCCAGGTCGCCCACCTGGAGCGAGTGGTGGACGTGGCGGCCGGGCGCGGCCACATGCTGGCGCTGGGCGAGGACGGACGGGTGCGCGCCTGGGGACTGGGCACCTCGGGACAGCTCGGCCACGGCAAGAGCGGCATGCTGGGGAGCCGGGCGCAGCCCGTGGACGTGATGGAACTCTCGGGGGTCGAGGCCGTGTTCGCCAGCGCCCACCTCAGCTTCGCGCTCACCTCCCCGGGCACGCTCTGGGCCTGGGGGCAGAACTCCAACGCACAGCTCGGCGACGGAAGCACCGCCGAGCGCCCCAGGCCCGTCCAGGTCCAGGGCCTCGGCCCGGTGCGCGCCGTGGGGGCGGGCTCGCTGCACGCGTTGGCCCATGCGGACACGGGGGCCTGCTTCGCCTGGGGCGCCAACGGCGGCGGGCAGCTCGGCACGAACGCCCCCTCGGAAGGCGCCTCCCGTTCCGCCGTCCCCCTGCGGGTGGAGTTTCCATGAAGCGCCGAGCCCCCCTGACGACAGCCGGAGTCCTCTGCCTGTGGAGCGCCTGTGGCCCGACGTCCCCGGTGACGCCCGGCGAGCCCCAGGGGTGGGCGGTGGTGGAGCCCGGCGAGGAGCTTCCCGGAGGCGCGGCGACGACCCAGGCGAGTGACGTCCAGGCCTTCTCGCGTCCGGCGCCGAACCTGCCCACGGAGCGCCTGTCCGCGTTCGGCGCGGGGGAAGCGCTCTTCGAGGCGGACTGGTTCGCGGCCCCCCACGCGCGCGCGGATCGCGACGGACTGGGGCCCCTCTTCAACGCCGTCTCCTGCGAGGCCTGCCACTTCCAGAATGGCCGCGGCACGCCGCCCCTGAGCGAGGACCAGCCCACGGTGTCACTGCTGCTGCGGCTGAGCGTGCCGGGCACGGGCGAGCACGGCGGCCCCCGGCCCGAGCCCACCTATGGAGATCAGCTCCAGACGCGGAGCATTCCGGGGGTGCCCGCCGAAGGGCGCGCCACGCTCGAGTGGGAGGAGCGCTCCGGCACCTTCGCGGACGGAGAGGCCTGGACGCTGCGCGCGCCCCGCTACCGCCTGACCCAGCTCGCGCACGGGCCCCTGGCCGCGGACGTGCGTGTGTCGCCGCGCGTGGCCCAGCCGCTGGTGGGACCCGGACTGCTCGAGGCCGTACCCGAGGCCCAGCTGCTCGAATGGGCGGACCCGGACGACGCCAACGGCGATGGCATCTCCGGACGGCCCAACCGCGTGTGGAGCGCGCGCCGGGGACGCGTGGAGCTGGGCCGCTTCGGCTGGAAGGCCAACCAGCCCGACCTGGAGCAGCAGAACGCGGGCGCGCTGCGGGGAGACCTCGGCATCACCACGCCCCTCTTCCCCACCGAGGCCTGCGCGCCCGCGCAAACGGCCTGCCTGGACGCGCCCACCGGAGGCATCCCCGAGCTGGACGCGGGCAAGCTCGACGCCCTCACCGCCTACACCGCCGGGCTCGCCGTCCCCGCGCGCCGGGGCCACGACACGCCCCAGGTGCTGCGCGGCAAGGACGTCTTCCACCGCGTGGGCTGCGCGCGCTGCCACCGGCCCTCGCTCGACACCGAGTCCCACCAGCGCCTGTGGCCCTACTCGGACCTGCTCCTGCATGACCTGGGAGACGGCCTCGCCGACGGGTACGACGACTTCCTCGCCACGGGCCGCGAGTGGCGCACGCCACCGCTGTGGGGCCTGGGCCTCACGCGCACCGTCAGCGGACACTCGCGCCTGCTGCACGACGGCCGCGCCCGCTCTCCCCTGGAGGCCATCCTCTGGCATGGCGGCGAGGCCAGCGCCTCCCGTGACGCGGTGCTCCAATCATCTCGCGCCGAGCGAGACGCCCTGCTGTCCTTCCTCGACTCCCTCTGAACCGTGGACCGGGCCACGGGCTTTTCAGGCCACGTTTTGACATTGATTCGCAGATTCAATAGTAGCCCTATCCCCTACACGAAAAGAGGAGTTGCCATGACGAAGCAGGGTTGGCTCGCACTGATGACCGGAGCGCTGTTCCTCACGAGCTGTGGCGAGGACAAGAAGGCGGAAACGGTGGATCCCCTCGCCGAGTCGCGCGCTCGGCCGGTGATCCAGAACTACGCGGCGCTGACGTCCGCGAACTACGCGGAGGTGGTGCGGCAGGCCCACTCGCTGCAGGAGGCCATCGAGGCCTTCGTGGCCAACCCGACCGACGCGACGATGGCGGCGGCCCGCGCGGCGTGGATCGAGGCGCGCGTCTCCTACGGCCAGAGCGAGGCGTACCGCTTCTACGGCGGCCCCATCGACAACGAGGACACCGGCCCCGAGGGGCAGATCAACGCCTGGCCGCTGGATGAGGCCTACATCGACGGCGTGGAGGAGAACTACGACGCCGGCATCATCAACGCCACGGAGGAGTACCCCGAGCTCACCCAGGAGCTGATCGCCTCGCTCAACGAGCGCGATGGCGAGACGAACATCGCCTCCGGCTACCACGCCATCGAGTTCCTGCTGTGGGGCCAGGATGTGTCCGAGACGGGCCCGGGCAACCGGCCGCCCACGGACTTCGTGAGCGGCGAGGAGACCACGCGCACCAACGCCGATCGGCGCCGGCAGTACCTGTCGCTCGTCACCAAGCAGCTCGTGGAGGACCTGGAGTCCGTGGAGGCGCAGTGGAAGCCGACCCAGGGCACCTACGGCCAGGCGTTCGGCGCCGAGTCCCCCAAGGCCGCGGTGCTGAAGATCCTCACCGGCCTGGGCAGCCTGAGCGGCGCGGAGCTCGCGGGCGAGCGCATGACGGTGGCCTACGACAACAAGGACCAGGAGGACGAGCACTCCTGCTTCAGCGACAACACGCACGCGGACCTGTACAACAACGCGCTCGGCATCCAGAACGTATACCTCGGCCGCTACGGCTCCGTGTCGGGCCCGGGCCTGAGCTCGCTGGTGGCCGAGGTGAACCCGGCGCTGGATCAGAAGATGAAGGAGCGCCTGCAGGCCAGCCTGGACGCCATCCGGGCCATTCCCGTCCCGTTCGATCAGGCTATCCTCGGCGCGGACAACAGCCCCGGCCGCCAGAAGGTGAAGGCCGCCATCGACGCCCTGCGCGCGCAGACGGACACGCTCGTCGAGGTGGCCACCGCGCTCGGCATCACGCTCAACCTGGAGTGAGATAACGACATGCGGCGCGCGCTCATCCCCCTGTGCTGCCTGCTCGCCTGTGGCGGGAGTGTCGAGGACGAGGGACCCGAGCCCGGTGAGGAACTGCCGGGCGGGGCCACCACGGTCCACGACACCACGCGCAACGCCTTCACCCTGGTGGCCCGCAACCTCCAGGGTGAACGGCGGGACGCGTTCTTCGTGGGCAACTCCCTCTTCAACCGCAACTGGGTGACGGCCCCCTCCTCCACCGAGGGGCTCGACGGGCTGGGGCCGACGTTCAACGCCTCCTCGTGCGCCGCGTGTCATTTCAAGGATGGGCGGGGCAAGCCCCCCACCGAGCCGGGCGAGAAGTCCCTGTCGCTGCTCTTCCGGCTCAGCATCCCCGGCCAGGACGCCCATGGGGCGCCGCTCGAGGATCCCGTCTACGGCGGGCAACTCCAGCCCCTGGCCATCCTCGGCGTCCCCGCCGAGGGCTCCATGGCCCTCTCGTACACCTCGCGCGAGGGCAGTTACGCCGACGGAACGCCCTGGTCCCTGGAGGCGCCGCACTACACGCTCCAGAACCTGGCCTTCGGGCCGCCCCATCCAGAGCTGATGGTGAGCCCGCGCGTGGCCCCGGTGATGATCGGCCTGGGCCTGCTGGAGGCCATTCCCGAGGCGAGCCTGGAAGCGCTCGCGGATCCGGACGACCGGAACGGGGACGGCATCTCCGGCCGCATCAACCATGTCTGGGACGTGGAGCACCGCCAGGCGCGCGTGGGCCGCTTCGGCTGGAAGGCCAACCAGCCGTCCCTGAAACATCAGAACGCGGGCGCCTTCCGGGGCGACCTCGGCATCACCTCGGACCTCTTCCCCACCAACGACTGCCCGCCGGCCCAGTCCGCCTGCATGAAGGCGCCCCATGGCGGCGAGCCCGAGCTGGACGCGCGCAAGCTGGAGCAGGTGACGTTCTACACCCGGATGCTCGCCGTGCCCGCGCGCCGGGAAGCGGACGCGCCCGACGTGCTGCGAGGCCGCAAGCTCTTCCGCGACGTGGGCTGCGCGTCCTGCCACGTGCCGCGCCACGAGACGGGCACGGTGGATGACGCGCCGGAGCTGTCCGGACAGGTCATCTACCCGTACACCGACCTGCTCCTGCACGACATGGGGCCGGAGCTGGCGGACCACCGCCCGGACTTCGAGGCCACCGGGAGCGAGTGGCGCACCCCACCCCTGTGGGGCATCGGGCTCGTCCAGACGGTCAACCGGCACACGCGCTTCCTGCACGATGGGCGCGCCCGCTCGCTGGAGGAGGCCATCCTCTGGCACGGAGGCGAGGCCGAGCCATCCCGCGAGCGCTTCCGCCACCTGTCCACCGACGAGCGCGCCGCGCTGCTGCGCTTCCTGGAGTCGCTGTGAACCCCTCCTTCCGCCGTCTGCTGTCCGCGTCCATGCTGCTGCCGCTCGCCCTCCTGGGCTGCGGGGACTCCCAGGGCACCACCCTGCGCACCACCTTCCTCAAGACGCTGGCCGAGGACACCATCCTCCCGACGTACCGGGAGTTCGACACGCGCTCGACCACGCTCGCCACGGCGCTCGACGCGCTCCACGCCACGCCCACCGAGGCCACGCTCGCTCAGGCGCAGACGGCCTGGCGGGCCGTGCGCGAGCCCTGGGGCGTGCAGGAGGCGCTGCACATCGGCCCCTCCGAGGACCTGCACACGGGCGCCGCGGTGGACCAGGTGCCCTCCACGAGCGGCATCGAGACCCTGCTCGCGGGCTCGATGGAACTCACCGTCCAGAACGTCGAGGAGCTGGGCGCCAACCGCAAGGGGATGATGGCGCTGGAGTACATGCTCTTCGACTCGCGGGCGGGGGACGCCGCGGTGCTCGCGCGCCTCACCGACGAGGGCAAGGGCCCACGCCGCCGGGCCTACGTGAAGGCACTGGGCGCCGTGCTGCACGGCAACGCCGTGGCGGTGCGCACCGAGTGGGAGCCGGAGCAGGGCAACTTCGTGGCGCAGCTCGCCACGGCGGGCACCCCGGGCGGCCGCTACGGCACGCAGAAGGAAGCGGTGGATGAGATCGTCAACCGCCTCATCTCCTCGGTGGAGGTGGCGGAGCTCAAGCTGTCCAAGCCGCTGGGCTTCGAGACCGGCGGCACCGTGCGCCCCGACGAGGAGGAGGCGCGGCGCAGCGACAACTCGCTCGCGGACCTCACCCACGCCATCCAGGGCATGGAGCGGCTGTGGCTCGGGGAGAACGGAAAGGGCGGCCTGTCGAGCGTGGTGGCCTCCACCAACAAGACACTGGACGCCACGGTGCGCGCGGACCTGGCGGGACTGCGCTCGGCGGTCGAGTCCATTCCGCCCCCGCTGCGCACGGCCCTCACGCAGAACCGCGAGTCCGTGGAGGCCGCCCGCGCCGCCTTTTCCACGCTGCGCGCCACGCTCGCCTCCGAGGTGGTGGCCAACCTGGGCGTGACGCTCAAGTTCAACGACAACGATGGCGATTGAGCGGGCGCGCGCGAGACTCTTCGCGCCGGTGGACCCCGCCTCGCTCGTCGCGTGGCGGGTGCTCTTCGGGCTGCTCATGGCGGTGGCCGTCGCGCGCTTCTTCGCCTACGGGTGGATCGAGGAGCACTACCTCGCGCCCCGGGTGCTCTTCCCCTTCGCGGGCCTGGAGTGGATCCGCCCGTGGCCACGCGAGGGCATGTACGCGCACTTCGTGCTCATGGGCCTGGGCGCGCTGGGCATCGCGTCTGGCGTGGCGTACCGGCCGAGCGCGCTCCTCTTCCTGCTCACCTTCACGTACGCGCACCTGATCGACCGCACGTACTACCTCAATCACTACTACTTCATCTCGCTGGTGGGCCTGGTGATGGTGTGCCTGCCGCTGGGGAGCGTGGGCAAGAGGGAGCATGTGCCCGCGTGGTGGCTATGGCTGCTGCGGGCCCAGGTGGGACTCGTGTACGTCTTTGGCGGCGTGGCCAAGCTCAAGAGCGACTGGCTGCTGCATGCCCAGCCATTGAAGATCTGGCTTGGAGCGAGCACGGACCTGCCAGTGCTGGGACGGTTCTTCGAGTGGCCCTGGGTGCCACACGCGTTCAGCATCGCCGGAGCGCTGTTCGACCTGGGCGTGGTCCCCGCGCTCCTGTGGCGGCGCACGCGCCCGTTCGCCTTCGCGGCCGTGGTTGTCTTCCACGTCATCACCCGGCTGCTGTTTCCCATCGGCATGTTCCCGTGGGTGATGATCTCTGGCGCCCTGCTCTTCTTCCCACCGGACTGGCCCCGGAGGCTCGCGGCGTGGGCACGGAGAAAGCCCCGTCAGGAGCGCGTTCCCGAGGCAGTGCCCGCGAGGCGCGCCTGGACGGGTCCGGCGCTGGCGCTCACGTTCCTGGCGGTGCAGTGCCTGCTGCCCTTGCGCCACCTGCTCTATCCGGGCGACGTGATGTGGACCGAGGAGGGTTTCCGCTTCTCGTGGAACGTGATGTTGATGGAGAAGGACGGGGTGGCGGAGTTCCGAGTGAGCGAGCCCACCACGGGGAAGTGGTGGGTGGTGTCACCGGGCAAGTACCTCTCGCCCTACCAAGTGAAGATGATGGCGACGCAGCCGGACATGCTGCTGACGTTCGCGCACTACCTGGCCCAGGACTTCGCCGAGCGAGGACATCCGGACGTGGAAGTGCGGGTCAACGCCTTCGCGAGCCTCAACGGGCGGCCCCGGCAACGACTGGTGGACCCGGAGGTGAACCTGGCCACGGTGAGCCCGTGGCAGGGCACGAGCACGTGGGTACTGCCCTTCAAGGACGTGGCGCCGCCCTGAGGGGGCATCGGCTTCTCGACTGACTGCTCTGGCCCACTGTGGAAGCACCTTCTGTGCTCACTGCGGAGCGGGTGGGAATGCGAGGTTCATCCTAAACCATTGACCCCGCAGGCAGTTTCGGGCCTGCTATCAAGCATGTATCTGCGACATGCCACCATCAGGGACATCCGTTCCATCAGAGATCTCACGTGGACGATTCCTCATAAGGGTCCGCTCCCAGGCTGGCATGTCATCATCGGAGATAATGGGGCGGGCAAGAGCACGGTCCTTAGGGCGATCGCCCTCGCACTTGTCGGCCCACGAGAAGCCATTGCACTCCGCCAGGACTGGAACGAGTGGCTACGTTGGGATGCTAGTGCAGGTATTATTGGACTCATTCTCAAGCGAAGTTCAGATCATGATCGCTTTGCAGGAACAGGCAGAAAACCTGCAAGCCAGCTCATTGGCATCTCTCTCACATTTGAACGTTCCCAAAGCGACACGAAGCAGGTACAGCTCACTGCGGCTCGTATAGGGAGACCCAATCCTGAGCGTAGCGTCTGGGGTGATGGAGAGGGTTGGTTCTGCGCCTCATATGGTCCCTTCCGCCGCTTCACCGGTGGAGACAAGGACCAAGAAAAGCTTTTCTATTCCAATCCGAAGCTCGCACGGCACCTATCAGTATTCGGAGAGTCCGTGGCGCTCTCCGAATGCATTGAATGGCTCAAGCTGCTCCAATTCAAGAAACTGGAGAATGACGAAGAAGGAGCGTTACTTGAGCCTCTCAAGAACTTCATCAACCAACCCGAGTTCCTGCCGCATGAGGCTCGGCTCGAATCGATCTCCTCCAAGGGCGTCCGCTTCGTCGACGGGAATGGATGTGAGGTTCCTGTCGAGAACTTGAGCGACGGCTATCGCTCCATCCTGAGCATGACCTTCGAGCTGATCCGCCAACTGGCCAAGACGTACGGTCCGCAGAGGCTCTTCGCTCCAAACGATCCGACGAAGGTCATTGTGCCTGGCGTCGTGCTCATCGATGAAATCGATGCACACCTGCATCCCACATGGCAGCGCCGCGTGGGGCTTTGGTTCCGCGATCATTTTCCCAACATCCAGTTCATCGTCACAACACACAGCCCTCTCATCTGCCAAGCCGCGACCATCGGTAGCATCTTCCGTCTGCCCAAGCCTGGGAGTGAAGAACAAGCAGGAATGGTGACCGGCATCGCCCGGGATCGTCTGCTCTACGGAAACGTCCTGGACGCCTACAGCACCGGAGCCTTCGGCGACGTCCCCACTCGTTCGCCAGAGTCACTGGAAAAGCTCGAACGGTTGGCCATCCTCAACCAGAAGGAACTCGCCGAAGGGCTCTCCGACACCGAGCGAGCGGAGCAGCAGCAGTTGCGCGCCCAGCTTCCAACGGCCGCGAGCGCGCTTCCCTCCGCGGACACGGAGGTCTCAGGGCAGTGATCCAACTCCCAGATATCTCTCTACCCCCAGAGGCGGAGACTCAGCTCCTACAATATCAGAACGAAATCAATGCACTCCCTGATTATGCGGCCCGCGTCGAGCAAGCCCGGTTGCGATTCAGCGCACTGAACAAGAAGGGCAATCCAACGTTCGATAGCGTCAAGGCGAAACTCTCCAGCATGTGCACGGGTGCACGCCGCTGCGCCTATTGCGAGGACTCGGTCGCCGATGAGGTAGAACACATCCGTCCCAAGACGCTCTACCCCGAGTTCGTCTTCGCATGGATGAATTATCTCTATGCATGTGGTCCTTGCAATGTGCCCAAGAACAACAACTTCGCTGTCTTCGCGAACGGAACGGGAGTCCTGACCCAAGTCGCCCGTCGTCGAAAAGACCCTGTGGCGCCTCCTGTTCCAGGCAATCCCGTGCTGCTCGATCCGCGAGTCGAAGACCCAACCGAGTACATGGCCTTGGACCTGCGCGATACCTTCTGGTTTGTCGCGCGCGCGAAGAGCGACACGATTGAGCACAAGCGCGCGGACTACACCATCCGCACCCTCCAACTGAACATCCGTGATTATCTTCCCCGGGCAAGACGCTCCGCATACCTCGACTACCGCGCGCACCTCTCGCACTACGTCCAGGTCCGCAACCAAGCACAGGGCGAAGAACACCTCCTCCGGTTGGCCCAGGAGATCCAGACACGCCAACACCCTTCGGTGTGGAGGGAGATGAAGCGCCAGCACTCACAAATCGAGGAACTGCGGAAGCTCTTTGAAGCGGCGCCGGAAGCACTGGGTTGGTAGTTCCCACGGCGAAGCGCGTCGCGAGGAATCAAAAAGCCCCAAGGCGATGACAACCGCCATACCGGCCAAAAAACCTACATGGGCGAAGGACTGGAGTAGATGCCCGAGAACGCTCAGGGGCCCAAGAGGCCTACGGGAACGTTACTCCGTTGAGGCTCACGCCTCCGGCTCCGGCCTCGCCCGCCCACAACTTGAGCGTGAAGGTGCCACGGGCCTCGTTCTCCGTTGCGTCCATCTCCACGGTGATGTCCCGGGACTCTCCCGGCGGAATGGGTTCCCGGGGCCATACCGTCAGTCCCGACAGGGACGCGTTCCTCGAGTTCACCAAGGCGGCCCCCACCAGTGTCCACGCTACCACACCTTGGTTGCGCAGTTTCACCTGCACGGCGACTCGCCCCAGCCCTGATGGTCCAGCGGTTCGGTAGCTGATGATCTTTTCCGCTGCAAGGGAGCCCCCCGAGCGCTGAATAACATCGGAGGTGATCAATCTGGCGACGACCCCATTTTGGCTCATCCATGCATGGGCAATGAGAGCCGTGAGTCCATCCTGGCCACTGCGCTCGGATTGAAGACGTGCATTCTCCTCCAGGCATTGCTGGACCTCTGCTCGCGCTTGCCGCTCGCCCTGACGGTAGGAGGCCAGCGTGCGCGGGTGGCGAAACACCATCACCTGCCGCTCGGCCTCATACGGATGAATCACCAACAGGAAGGTGACGCTCGCCGGGGCCGCGCCGTCTCCGAAGAAAATCGTTACCGGTACGCGATCGCCATCACGGAAAGCAGGCATGGGGAGCAATCCAAGACCAGCCTCCCCCACCAACACTTGGAACCGCTCACGGAATGCCAGTTCCACACGCGCCACTTTCGCGTCGAAGAAAACGTTGGTGCTGATGTCTGGGCGAATGCACACCACATGCTCCTTGTCGGGAGCATCCGCTTCCAGTTCGATATAGCGTGTGCCGCTCTCGCACGAAGCAAGAGGCACCTGCTCGGATGCCTCGGAGGGCATGGTGCTCAAAACCAGCCGAAGTAACGCAATGGAAGGAAAAGCGAACACGGAGCGGGAATCTCCAACACGAGGGCCTAGCGCTATTCGAATCGATCCACCGTCTCCAACTCCACAATGGGGAAGACCTTGGCTTCCTCACTGTCGGACCTGATGGGCACACCACGCGCGATACCGTCCTCCCGGATAATCAGGCAGACGTTCAACGTGTCCCCAGAGGGAATGATGGCCTGGGTGATGCGGCCATAGACGTACTTCTCTCCAATGAAAAGTCGACCGAGGAGACGGGTCTTGTCGGGCAAGGCAATAGGTCCAGGGTCTCGAGCAGGAAATCCTCCCCACACTCTCCAATTACCTGCCAGATCGAGCACAATGGGGCCATCCCTCACGGGGACGGGCTTTCGTTTTTCCCAATCAGGGAAATGGGCGAAACCAGCGTTCCTGCTCATTCGGCCAAGAGGCAGCCCAAGCTTGACGGTCATGGTTTCGACAGCACCCACCGGACACGCCTCGGGCGGAGGATCCTTGCGGACCTGAACTCCAGGACACGCCACGTTGGCGGCGGCGGTCACGGCGAGCAATGCGTTGGTCCCCATGGAGCCGATTTTCTTCTTCTTCATGCGAGGGTTTTCCGTGCGGAGCATCACGATGGTGACGGACGCGGGGGTGTCCGCCCTCGGAGGCGCCGCGCCAGGGTCAGCTTCGAGTGGCTTCCACGGAGGCGCCACTTCATGGTCATGCACCGCCCAGGGCATCGGGCCCAGGAGTGAAGACTCATCGGGTGGGAACGGCATCCATTCCCACCCGACAGGAGCCGGAGCACGAGAGGGCGATGGGGCGAGCTGGCCCAGCCCCACACCCACTCCGGCGAGACCCAGCCCGGTCATCAGGACGAAGGCGAGCCAACCCTTCCGCGACCGAGTGGGCGGCTCGCTCTTCACCGTGGACGGTTCGGGCAGCGAGGGAGACTCGGCGGGAGGTGGAGGTGGCGGCTTGCCCCGCCTGGGCTTCCGATGAACCCACCGCCGCATCCACTCCGGAGTGTTCTTGTCCGCCAACTCCGGCAGGTGCTCCGTGGAGAGTCCGTCCGCCGTCCAGCCGTAGCACAGGGGCATGTCCCAAGCGGAGTCTCCCCTCGCGTCCTCCAACAGTTTCTCCAGCGCCTCGCTCAACGTCCCCGCGTCCGGCACTCGGGCCTGGGGTTCCCGAGCCAGCAGATGCAGGCACAGCTCGCAGAGCGCCGGGGGGACGCGCGAATTGCGTTCGCGGGGACTCCGGAGCCGGCCCGCGACGATCTCCGCCATCAGCTCATCCTCCGGTCCCTCGAAGGGGTACACGCCTGTGGCGAGCACATAGAGGAGGACCCCCAGCGCATACATCTCATCCGACACCGCGTACTCATAACGCGCGCCTGGCTCGCCAAGGCGGCGCAGGAGGAAGGAGACGGATTCGGGGCTGCGATAGCGAAGGTTGGCGGGGGCCAGGACTTCCCGGGTGGCGGGAGGTGCGTGGGGGAGGAAGCCCGCGCCGAAGTCCACCAGCACCGGCGCTCCGTCCGGATCTCGCACCAGCACGTTGTCGCCCTTCAGGTCCCGATGCAGCACACCCGCCGCGTGCACGGCCTCCAGGGCCCACGAGAGCGGGAGCAGCTTCTCCACCAGTTCGCGGGCACTCGGGTTGGTGTCCTGCGCCCACTGGAAGAGCGTCACGCCCGGCACGTACTCCATGACGAGCACCAGGAACTCGGGCGCCTCCTCGGGCCACTTGAAGTGGCCGCGCAGGGTCACCACGTAGGGGAACTCGTGGGACATCAGGATGAGCAGTTCCCTCCAGCCCCACTCCCCCACGCGCTCCAAGTGGAGGAACTTGAGCGCGCATGGACCGCCATCCCGCGAGGCGAGGAACACCTGACCGTAACCCCCGGCGCCCAGGGGCTTGTCCACCCGGTAGCCGCCCACCACGGAGCCCGGCCGCACCGGCTCCTCCAGCCGGGGCATCACGGCGTACCTCTCTCGAAGGGAGCCGGTCGTGGTAACTGCGGAAGTTCGGTCATGCGCTCGATCTCTGAAGTAGGTACGCTACCAGAAATCGCCGCCGTCCATCCCCAAACTCAGCTCACGAGCCGAACATCCAGTACGGAAAGAGTCACTGCCTGTCCTGCAAGGAGAAGTGCTTGAAGGATGGATGGTGGCCGTGGAGCGCCAACGGCAAGCGCTGTGCGGGAGGATAGGCCGTGAAGACCCGCGAACTCTTCTGGCAGCACGTCATTCAGAAGCGCCATGACCTCCTCATGGCATTGAGCAAGGACAAGGCGGCCTCCTTCGAGGCAGCGGAAAGGGAGTACCTGGGCCTCCAGAAGGATCTGCTGAAGCGAGCGCGCACTGAGTGGGAGCGCAGGCACATCAAACGGCTGATCTCCCAGGACATCTTGAATGAAGCGGACTACAGAGCCCGCGATTGGGCGGAGTTCTCCAGAGCACTCCGCCGGATGCGGCGACTGGGTTACATGGATGCGGACGCACAGTTGCACGCCGCGTGTCTCACGGTCTGGGCGTCGCTCCGCTTCCGGGACAAGGAACCACTGGCCTGGGCGATGATGGAGGATGCGGAACGTCGGCTGCGCCGCATCCGGCGAGGTCACTTCCGGCGTGAAGAAGGATTGGAAACCATCGCGCATGTCCGGGCGCGCGCCTCGCGAAAAGGGCTCTCGCCACCTCCCGCCCCGGAGCCCCCCCGCCGCCGAGCAGCACGCGCCCCCCTCCGCCTCGTCCCTCCCGCGGAGTGAACACGGCTTGCCCCCTCGCCTCGGGACGTGGAAGGGTCCGCGCCCATGAGTTCCGTGCGCCGCGTCATCATCCCCCTGCCCGACCGTGACTTCGATGTGACGGAGGTGGCCGTGCCGTGGCGACTGCTGACGGACACGGGCCACGAGGTGGTGTTCGCCACCGAGAAGGGCCAGGTCGGCGCGGCCGATCCCCTGCTCCTCACGGGCGTGCTCTTCGGCAAGCTCGGCGCGGATCCCGAGCCCAAGCGCTTCTACGAGAAGATGCTCGAGTCGCCCGCCTTCCAGCAGCCCATCACCTGGGACGCGCTCGTCCCCGAGGACTACGACGGCATGGTGCTGCCCGGCGGTCACGCCCCCGGCATGCGCCAGTACCTGGGCAGCGAGACCCTTCAAGCCAAGGTGGCGGCTTTCTGGAAGCTCGGACGGCCCGTGGGCGCCATCTGCCACGGCGTATTGGTGCTCGCACGGGCGAAGGATCCCGCCACCGGAAAGAGCCTGCTCGCGGGCGAGCGCACCACGTGCCTGCCCAAGTACATGGAGCGCGCGGCGTACTTCCTCACGGCGTGGAAGCTCGGGCGCTACTACCGCACCTATCCCGCCTACGTGGAGGAGGAGGTACGGGACGCCCTCGCGACCCCGGAGCAGTTCGAGCGTGGCCCCCGTGAGTACTCCCGGCGAGGCACCGCCACGGACCACTCGCCCGCCTTCGTGGTGGAAAGCGGACGGTACATCTCGGCGCGTTGGCCCGGCGATGCCTATCTGTTCGCGGAACGCTTCCGTGCGAAGCTCGAGGCGTACGTGAAATGAGGCCGTCCACTCCGGGGGTGACACCGTGAAGAACAAGCGCTCGTCTGGTTCCAAGCCTGGCTTCCAACCCACCGCCCATCCCAAGAAACAGGGCAATCCCGTCTCCAAGATGACCCAGGTGGCCGGCCGCCGGATCGGGGGCGCGCTGAGGGCGGAGCAGGCCCGTCAGCAGAAGCGCAAGGACTCGCGCTGAGCACGTCCCTCGGGTGAGGGCGGCCGGGCAGGCGTTGAAAGCAGGGTGGTCTCGTTCCCGAGGTGAGACTGCGCGTATGCTGCCGCCCGCTCATGCTCCCCTACGCCGCGACCCTCTTCCTCAGCGCGTTCCTGCTCTTCGGAGTGCAGCCCCTGGCGGGCAAGTACTCCCTGCCGTGGTTCGGTGGCACCTCGGCCGTCTGGACGACGTGCATGCTGTTCTTCCAGGCGATGCTCTTGGGGGGCTACGCCTACTCGTACGCCACCACGCGGTGGCTGACGCCCAAGCGGCAGGCGCGGGTACACCTGGGGCTGCTCGGGCTCACGGTGGCGGTGTTGCTGGGACGCGCGGTGGTGCTGGGCTCGCCCGTGGCCCCGGGCCCCGAGTGGCGCCCCGCGGCGGATGGCATCTCCACTTGGCGGCTGTTGGCGATGCTCGCGGCGACCCTGGGCCTGCCCTTCTTCACGCTGTCCACCTCGGCGCCGCTGCTGCAGAGCTGGTTCAGCCGCGCGAAGCCGGGCGTGTCCCCCTACCGGCTCTATGCCCTGTCCAACACGGGCTCGCTCCTGGCGCTGCTGGCCTATCCGCTGCTCGCCGAGCCCTGGCTGAGCCGGGGCACCCAGGCGTGGGCATGGGGCCTGGGCTTCCTGCTGTTCGCGGCGGGCAGCGCGGTGTGCGCCCGGGGCATGCTGCGGCTCCAGCCGGCGGCGGCCCCCGCCGTCGAGGAGAAGAAGCCCGAGGCGGGCACGGAGGAGAGCGAGGACGAGTCCCCCGGGGTGCTGCGCACGCTGGGCTGGCTGGGCCTGAGCAGCCTGGCCTCGGTGCTGCTCACGGCCACGACGAACCAGATGTCGCAGGACGTGTCCGCGGGCCCGTTCGTCTGGGTGCTCCCGCTGGCGCTCTACCTGCTCACCTTCATCATCGCCTTCGAGCGCGAGGCGCTCTACTCGCGCACGGGCACCGCGCTGTTGCTGCTCGGCTCGGTGTACGGCGTGGCGCGCATCACCTACGAGGGCCCCCACGTGCCGCTGCCGGTGCAGGTGCTCGTGTACTGCCTCACCCTGTTCTCCGGGGCGCTCCTGTGCAACGGCGAGCTGTACCGGCTGCGGCCCGCGCCGCGCCACCTCGGGGCCTTCTATCTGTGGGGCTCGGTGGGCGGCTTCGTGGGCACGGCGATCGTGAACCTGGTGGCGCCCAACGTGCTGCACACCTACCTGGAGTTCCCCTTGTCGCTCAGCGCGTGCTGCCTGCTCGCGGCGATGCTGCTCTTGCGGCGCGCGGATGACGAGAGCATCCCCCGGGCCGCCGTGCGCTTCGCGCCCGCGCTGGGCCTGCTGCTCGTGTCGGTGGGCGTGCACCTGGCGGACGCGGACACCCGCCGTCCGCTGGACTCCTGGCGCGGCTTCTTCGGCGTGGTGCAGGTGGGGCAGAACAAGAAGCCCGACCACGAGAACCATGCCTACCTCTTGCGCCACGGCGTCATCATCCACGGCGTGCAGTACACGCAGGGTGACCGGCGGCTGAAGCCCACGGCCTACTACACGCCCGACAGCGGGCTCGGTCTGGCCATGCAGGAGCAGCGCCGGCTGCGTCAGGTGGCGGGCAAGGCGCCGGGGCTGAACATCGGCGTGTTGGGCCTGGGCATCGGCACCACGGCGGCGCTCGCCCAGCCCGAGGACACGCTGCGCTTCTATGAAATCAATCCCCAGGTCATCGAGCTGGCCGAGGGCAAGGGCAACTACTTCACCTTCCTCAAGGACACGAAGGCGAAGTACAGCATCCACGAGGGCGACGCGCGCATCCTCCTGGAGCAGGAATTGGCGAAGGGCCAGCCGCAGGGCTTCGACGTGCTCGCGGTGGACGTGTTCAGCTCGGACTCCATCCCCGTGCACCTGCTCACCGAGGAGGCCGTGGCCATCTACCGCCAGCACCTGGCGCCGGGGGGTGTCATCGCCCTGCACATCAGCAACGTGCACCTGGACCTGCTGCCCATTCCGCTCGCGCACGCGCACAACCTCGGCATGCACCTCACGCGCGTGCACACCAAGGGCAACGACGAGGGCGAGAGCGAGGACAACACCTGGGTGCTGCTCGCGCCGGACAGGGACTTCTCGCGCGGGGAGACGTTCCTCGCCGAGAGCGACGAGCGGGTGAAGCGGCTCGCGTACGACATCACCCCGCCCACGCGCTGGACGGATGACTTGAGCAGCCTGTTGCCCGTCATCCGCACCACGGACGAGCCGGACCGCTCGGGCATCCGCGTGGAGGCCGCGGAGAAGCCCGCCCCGGTGGCGGCCCCCGCGGTCCCCTGACACGCCGGCGGGTGGCTACAGCCGCCCGTCGAGGAAGTTGCGCACCAGCTTGGGGCCCTCGGGCGTCAGGACACTCTCCGGGTGGAACTGCACGCCCACCACGGGCAGGGTGCGATGGCGCAGGCCCATGATGAGGCCATCGGGGGACCACGCCGTGGCCTCCAGCTCGCGCGGCAGGCTCGCGACGTCCACCACCAGCGAGTGGTAGCGCGCGGCCTGAAAGCCCACGGGCAGGCCCGCGAAGAGGCTCTGGCCCTCGTGGCGCACGGACACCGTCTTGCCGTGCACCGGCTCGGGAGCGCGCACCACCCGGCCGCCGAACACGGCGCCGATGGACTGGTGGCCCAGGCACACGCCGAGCACCGGCACCTTCGAGGCGCGGATGGCCGCCATGCTCACCCCGGCCTCGTTCGGCGTGCAGGGCCCCGGAGACACCACCAGGTGCGACGCACCCGAGGCCGCCACGCCCGCGGCGTCGATCTCATCGTTGCGCGCCACCTTCACCTCGGCGCCCATCGTGTAGAGCAGCTGCACCAGGTTGAAGGTGAACGAGTCGTAATTGTCGATGACGAGGATCATCGCACGCCTCCCTCTCGGGCCTGCTTGAGGGCCGTGGCGAGCACGCGCGCCTTGGCCTCGGTCTCATCCGCTTCCTTCGAGGGCACCGAGTCGGCCACGAGCCCCGCGCCCGCCTGCCACATGGTGCGGTCCCCATCGATGTAGAAGGTGCGCAGGGCGATGGCCAGGTCCAGCGCGCCGCAGAAGGACAGGTAGCCCACGGCGCCCGCGTAGGGGCCGCGGCGCATGGGCTCCAGGTCGTCGATGATCTGCATGGCGCGGATCTTCGGTGCCCCGGAGACGGTGCCCGCGGGGAACGTCCAGGCGAGCGCGTCGAGCGCGTCGTACTTCGCGTCGAGCCGGCCGCGCACCTGCGAGACGATGTGCATCACGTGGCTGTAGCGCTCGATGACCATCAGGTCCTCGACGCGCACCGAGCCCGGAGCGGCCACGCGGCCCACGTCGTTGCGGCCCAGGTCCACGAGCATCATGTGCTCGGCGCGCTCCTTCTCGTCGGCGAGCAGTTCCTTCTCCAGCGCCAGGTCCTCGGCCTCGGTGGCGCCGCGGCGGCGGGTGCCAGCGATGGGGCGCACCACCACGTCCCCGTCGCGCACCTGCACGAGCAGCTCCGGCGAGGCCCCCACGAGCGCGCGAGACTCGCCCATGTCCAGGTGGAAGAGGTAGGGCGAGGGGTTGATGCGGCGCAGGGCGCGGTAGAGCGAGAGCGGCGGAGGAGCGCCCCGGGCCTCGAAGCGGCGGGCGAGCACCACCTGCATGCAGTCACCGGCGCGGATGTATTCCTTCACGCGCTCCACGGCGGCTTCGTAGCTGGCGCGATCCCACGCGACCTTGACCTCCAGTTCCCCCTGGGCGGCGGGCTCGGGGGCGTAGGCCTCCGCGGAGATGGGACGCAGCAGGCGCTGGGCGAGTGATTCCGCGCGGGCCTGCGCATCCGCGAGCGCCTCGGCGACGCTGCCATGGAGCGTGGGCCGGGCGATGGCGGTGGCCTGGAGCGTCTGGGAGCGCGAGTCGAGGGTGACGAAGTCGTCGCACAGCAGCCACTCGGAGTCGGGGAAGGACACGTCCGAGGAGTGCCGGTCGGGCACGTGGCGCTCGAACCAGGACATGCAGTTGTAGCCGAGGTAGCCCACGAGACCACCGAGGAATGGGGGCTCGCCGGGAAGCATGGCCACGGCGTTCTCACGCCAGACGGTGCGCAGCACGTCCAGGGGCTTGCCCTCCATGCGCCGCGACTCCTTGCCGCGCCAGAGGGTGCCACCCTGGGCGTCGAGCCTCAGCCGACCCGCGGGCGCGGGGCCCACGTGGCTGTAGCGGCCGAAGCGCTCGCCTCCGTGGCAGGACTCCAGAATGAAGCCGTCCGCCCCCCCGAGCTTGAGGTAGGCGGACAGCGGGGTATCGAGGTCGGCGGGGAGCTCGACCGAGACAGGCACCGCCTCCCCCTTCTCCGCGCGCTGGCGATAGGCCGCCTTGCGCTCCTGAGCTTTCATCTCGTTCCTCGGCATGGATTGGACTTCCGTTATCCCCCTTCCGAGGCATCGTCAGCAACCCGCGGACGGCTGTCAGCGCGCGAAAGCCGTGCGCAAGGGCCGGATGGCCACGAAGCCCAACAGGGCGGCGGCTGCCCAGCGGCCCCAGTGGGAGCGCGCCTCCACCACGGGGTGGTTGCGAGGGGCGTGTTCGGCGAAGAGCTGCACCATGCCCTTGAGGAAATGACGCATGTCCTGGGGGCCCCGGCTGGAGAACCAGCGCTCGTCGCGGACTCCGGGCTCGTCCAGCCATTTGGCGCCCGCGTTGCGCAGGTCGTCCTTGATGCCCGGCCAGGCCGACAGCTTGCGCCCGCTCACCAGCCCCGCGGACACGAGCACCCACGGGCCATGGCACAGGGTGGCGATGGGACGCCCGAGCCGGTCGATTTCCCGGACGAAGTCGAGCGCCGCTTCACTCTGCCGGAGCGCGTCCGGGTTCTGGAAGCCACCTGGGATCAGGAGCGCGTCGAAGTCCTTGGGGCGGACCCGGTCCACGGTCTCGTCCACCGGAACCTTCTTGCCCGGCCACATGAAGTGGATGCCGCGAATCTTCCCCTTGTGGAGCGAGACGATGTCCACCTGGGCCCCCCGCCTGCGCAGGGCCTTCACGGGGAGCGTGAGCTCCACCTGCTCGAAACCGTCCGTGGCCAGCACGCCAACCCGGATGCCCTTCAACGTCTTCCTCGCCATGCCCGTGCCTCCCCAACTCGTGGTCTTTTGGAGGGAAAGATCGGCGCCCGACCGCGCCGCGGCAGCCCAGGCTCCCCGGATCGAGGAGGGAGCGGGGAGGCATACGGTCCCCTCGGGGAAGGGCGAGGCCCGCCCGGCTGGCGGCTCCCCACACGGCCAGGGCCGCCCCGGCAGGGCCGTATCCTTATATTGGGGAGAGGGTGGAGCCAACCCATCAACCGGGGAGGGAGCACCATGTCGAAGGCCTTCACCAAGGAGGACTCGGGGGGAGAGGAGGCCCTCCTGCCCCCGCGTGTCCGCTCGGCGTCGGGAGAGGAGCGCTACATCACCGCCGAGGGCTATCGGGCCTTGCAGGAGGAACTCGCGGCGCTCTCGGTGCCTCTGTCCCGCGAACAGAAGGAGGCCCAGGCGCTCACGGCCGAGGGGGTGGCCCGGCAGCGGGCCCACCGGGCGCGACAGGTGGCGGCCATCCTGGAGGAGGTCCGGGTGGTGGCGGACGTGCCGGATGAGACCCGGGTCTTCTTTGGAGCCTGGGTAACGCTGGAGGACGAGGAAGGCGAGGAGACGTCCTACCGCATCGTGGGCGTGGACGAGGCGGACGTGAAGGAGGGCCGGCTCAGTGTGGAGTCACCCCTGGCACGAGCCCTGCTTGGCAAGGAGGAAGGAGAATCCGTCCGGGTCGAGCGTCCACGCGGCGCCATCGAGTACACCCTCACCCAGGTGTCCTACCGGCCGCCGGCCAGCTGAGGCCTCCAGCCTGGGCCCCCTCAGCGCTGTTTGGGCTCCATCATCCGCGAGGCGATGCGGTCCACCACGCCTGGCAGGAGCGCCCGGAGCGCCAGCATCACCCGGGGGACGGGAATCATCAGCAGTTCGCGCTCGCGCCGCTCCATGGCCCGGAGGATGAGGGCCGCGCACGTGGCGGCGTCCATGATGCGCTTGCCCTTCACCTCGAAGATGTCCCCATGGCCCACCGTGCCATCCGGGCCGAGCGCCCGGGCGCGGATGGGGGTGGCGACGAAGCCGGGACACACGACGAGCACGTCCACGCCACTGCCGCGCAGTTCGATGCGCAAGGAGTCGAAGAAACCCTGCATCGCGTGCTTGGTCGCGGCATAGCCGCTGCGGCCCGGCACGCCGCACTTGCCCGTCAGGGACGACACGGCCACGAGGAGCCCGCGGCGTGCCTTGAGGTGGGGCAGCGCATGGTGGGTGCAGTAGACCGAGCCCAGGTAGTTCACCCGCATGAGGCGCTCGAAGAGGGACAGGTCCGTCACCTCCTCGAAGAACCCGCGCATGGTGACTCCGGCGTTGTTCACCAGGGCGTCGATTCCCCCGAAGACCTCCAGGGCGCGCGCCACCAGGAGGCGGCAGGCCTCGGGCTCGCCCACATCGGTGGGAACCACGAGGGCGCGTCCTCCCGCCCGCTCACAACGCTCGCGCACCCGGTGGAGCGCCACCTCGTCCCTCGCCGCGAGCACCACCCGGGCTCCGCGCGCCGCGAGCGCCACCGCCAGTTCCTCCCCGATGCCCGAGGAGGCTCCCGTGATGACCACTGTCTGTTCCTTCATGGAGGCCATGCTCTCACTCCCGTTGCATGAAAGGGGAGTCATCTGGTCCCCATTCCAGGGCCGCGCGTCGCGAGCGGCGAGGCTTTCAACCTCCCTTCCATATTCCAGAAGAGAACGTCATCGCCTTTGCTTTCTGATCGCGCCAGGAGGCTTGGGTCGTGGTATCCCGCGCGCCGCGCACTCTGTAGAGCGGAACACAGAAAGGTTGACAGCCTGAGAATGATGCCCGATGGTCACGCGCCGCGTTGGGACGGGACGAGGAGGATCGACCCCGCCCACGCCATCTCTTCCGAGGGTTGGGGTCGGGTGTCTCCGCGAATCTCCTATCAAGGTAGGAGTCCTCGCAGCCTTAGCAACGCCGTGCATGCGCTTCTTGTTCCAGTCTCCCCGAGCCTTTCTCCGGTCCCATCGCCCCGTCCTCCCGGCAGCGACGTCCGGAGTGGTCCACTGACTAGCCCCCTGGTCCTGGTATGAGCGGTCCTCTCTTCCCACGCTGGACGAACACGGTGTCGCGGGCTTCGGCCGCGGCGCTCCTTGCCCTCCCCGCGATCGCGCTTGGCGGTCTGATGGCGTACGTACGGTCTCCGTTCGTCACCAACCAGCACCGCCCGATCGAACAGCCGATCGAGTTCGATCACCGGCACCACGCCGGCGACGAGCAGATCGACTGTCGCTACTGCCACTTCTCGGTAGAGAAGTCGCCGTCGGCGGGCATTCCATCCACCACGGTCTGCATGTCCTGCCACGCGCAGGTGTGGAACAAGAGCCCGTACCTGGCGCAGGTACGTCAGGCCTACTTCACGGACCAGGCGATTCCGTGGGTGCGAATCCACAACCTGCCGGACTTCGTCTACTTCAACCACGCCATCCACGTGTCCAAGGGTGTCGGCTGCGTCACGTGCCATGGCCGGGTGGATGAGATGGGCGCCATCGAGCAGGTGGCTCCCCTCACCATGCAGTGGTGCCTGGACTGCCACCGCAACCCCGGGCCGAACCTGCGTCCGCAGGAGTTCATCACCAGCCTGACCTGGGCGCCGCCCACGGATCCGGCCCAGGCGAAGGAACTCGCGGACAAGCTGTCCACCGAGAACGACGTTCACTCGCGCACGAGCTGCTCCACATGCCACCGCTGAAGCCCACGCTCGACGGAGCCCCCATGAAGGACACCCCCGCTTCCTTCGCCCTGCCGGTTGTTTCGGACGCGGCCGCCCCGGCGCATGCCCACGAGCACGGGCATGACATCGTGGGCGAGGCGTTCGACCACGCGGCCGCGCAGAGCGCCCACACCTCGACCACCGAGGGTGCCTACGGCAAGACCTACTGGCGCAGCCTGGAGGAGAAGCTCGGCCAGCCCGACGACCTCGAGGAGAGCCGCCCCGAGTTCCCCGAGGGCGCGGACCTGCCGCCCACGGGCGTCGCCCGCCGCCAGTTCATGCAGCTGCTCGGCGCGTCGCTCGCGATGGCCGGCGCCACCGCCTGCTCCACCCGTCCGGTGGACGAGCGCATGGTGCCCTACACCCGCACGCCGCCGGAGCTGGTCCCGGGCAACCCCCTGACCTACGCCTCGGGCATGACGTTCGGCGGACACACCTCCGGCGTGCTCATCACCGCGCGCGAGGGCCGTCCCATCAAGGTCGAGGGCAACCCGCAGCACCCGGTGAACCTGGGCGCCGCCGGTGTGTTCGAGCAGGCCTTCCTGATGTCCTTGTATGACCCGCAGCGCGCGCGCGTGCTGCGCTACCGCAAGGAGCCCCGCTCGCTGCGCACCTTCGGTGAGGACCTGGGCAACACGCTCATCCGCTCCGTGCAGGCCAACGGTGGCGGCCGGGTGCGCTTCCTCACCGAGCCCAACACCTCGCCGGTGTTCGACCACCTGAGCTCGCGCGTGAAGGAGCGGCTGCCCAACGCCCGCTTCCAGGCCTACACCTCCGTGGGCCCGGACGCGGCCAGCGAGGGTCTGCGCGCGGTGTTCGGCCAGCCGGCCCACCCGCTGTACGACTTCTCCAAGGCGGACGTCGTCGTCTCGCTGGACGCGGACTTCCTCGAGAGCCGCCCGGCGAACCTCGCCTACGCCCGCGCCTTCGCCAAGCGGCGTGACCCGGCCGAGGGCGAGCTCAACCGCCTCTACGTGGCCGAGCCGCGCTACACCATCACCGGTGGCATGGCGGACCACCGCCTGCGCGCGCGCTCCCAGGAGCTCATCGCCATCGCCGCGGCCCTCGCCTCGAGCGTCGGCGGCCAGGCGGCGAGCCTCGGTGCCGCCGCCAGCCAGAAGGCGAAGCTCAACGAGCACCACCAGAAGTGGGTGGACGCCGTCGCCGCCGACCTCAAGGCCCACACGGGCCGCTCCGTGGTGCTCGCCGGTGAGCGGCAGCCCGCCGCGGTGCACGCCCTGGCCGCCGCCATCAACGCGGCGCTCGGCAACGCGGGGCAGACGGTCAGCTACGTGCCCCACACCTTCACCGAGGCCAGCGACGCCGCCAGCCTGCGTCCCCTCGTGGAGGAGCTGAACGCCGGCGCGGTGGACATCCTCGTCATCACCGCCTGGAACCCCGTCTACCGCGCCCCCGCGGACCTGGGCCTCCAGGACGCGCTGGACCCGGCGAAGAACCCCAACCGCGGCAAGCTCACGGTCATCTACACCTCGCTCTTCGAGGACGAGACGAGCGCGTACGCCGACTGGTTCATCCCGGCCGCGCACGAGCTGGAGTCCTGGAGCGATGGCCGCTCGCACGACGGAACCATCTCCATCGTGCAGCCGCTCGTGCAACCCATCTTCAACGGCGTGCCCACCACGGAGCTGCTCGCGCTCTTCCTCGGTGAGCCGTACCGCGGCAGCTACCAGATCCTCCGGGACTTCTGGCGGGTCCGCTCCGCCGCGGGCGAGGACTTCGAGACGCCGTGGGAGACGTGGGTGTCCGTGGGCATCGTGCCCAACAGCGCCTCGGCCCCCCTGGCCTCCGCCACGCTCAACGCCGAGGGCGCCAGCGCCCTGGTGAACGCCTACAAGGCCCCCGCCTCCGAGGGCCTCGAGGTGAACTTCGTCGCCGACTACAAGGTCTACGACGGCCAGTTCGCCAACATGTCCTGGCTGCAGGAGCTGCCGGATCCCATCTCGAAGATGACGTGGGACAACGCGGCCTACCTGAGCCCCACCACCGCCCGGGAGCTGAACCTGCAGCCCGGCGACGTGGCGACGCTCTCCTACGGCGGCCGCACGCTGGACGTCCCCATCTGGGTCATCCCCGGCACGGCGGACAACGTCGTGGTGCTCCCGCTGGGCTACGGCCGCACGGGCGTGTTCGAGACGGTGGCCAAGGAAGTGGGCTTCAACGCCAACCGCGTGCGCAGCATCAACGCGCCCTGGTTCGACGGCGGAGCGAAGCTGGAGAAGAAGGCCAGCACCCACAAGTTCTCGCTCACCCAGCAGCACTGGCGCACCGAGGGCCGTCCCATCGCCCTCGACATGTCGGTGGAGCAGTTCCGCGCCGAGTTGGAGAAGGACAAGCGCAAGGAGAGCTCCATCTTCGCCCGCGTGAAGGGCGAGCAGGTCAACCTGATGCCGGACGTCACGGACACGACGACCAGCCGCGGGGAGAAGGGCCACCAGGGCTACAAGTGGGCCATGGCCATCGACCTGGCGCGCTGCACGGGTTGCGCCGCGTGCGTGGTGGCCTGCCAGTCGGAGAACAACATCCCCGTCGTGGGCAAGGAGCAGGTGGCCCGCAGCCGCGAGATGCAGTGGCTGCGCATCGACCGCTACTTCTCCGGCAACGAGCTGAATGATCCCGAGATGATCATGCAGCCCGTCGCCTGCGTGCACTGCGAGAAGGCGCCGTGCGAGTACGTGTGCCCGGTGAACGCCACCGTCCACTCGGACGAGGGCCTCAACGACATGGTGTACAACCGCTGCGTCGGCACGCGTTACTGCTCGAACAACTGCCCGTACAAGGTCCGCCGCTTCAACTACCTGCACTACACCGCGGACAAGACGCCCACGCAGAAGATGATGATGAACCCGGACGTCACGGTGCGTAACCGCGGCGTCATGGAGAAGTGCACCTACTGCGTGCAGCGCATCGAGCGCGTGCGCATCAAGGCCCGGGTCGAGAAGCGCTCCATCTTCGAGAAGGAGCTGCAGACGGCCTGCCAGCAGACGTGCCCCACCGAGGCCATCGTCTTCGGCACCTTGAGCGACCCGAACTCCACGGTCAGCAAGCACCACCAGGACGAGCGCGCGTACAAGCTGCTCAAGGAACTGGGCACTCAGCCGCGCACCGCCCACCTCATCCGTCTTCGCAACCCCAATCCCGCCCTCGCGTCCGCCGCGCACTCCGCGGAGCACGAAGGAGGCCACTAAGCCATGGCCGAGACAGCCGCCACCCACCTCCCCCCGGGCGTCGATCCGCTCGAGCCGCGGATGCTCGTCGCGCCGCACCACGACGACGCCTCCCTCAACGAGACCCTGCTCGACCACGTCTGGCGCAAGCCGGGCAAGGGCTGGTTCCTGCTGTTCGGAATCGCCCTGGTCGGCCTGGGCATGTTCCTGGTCGCCGTGACGATGACCCTCGCGCGCGGCATCGGCGTGTGGGGCAACAACCAGCCCAACGGCTGGGCGTTCGACATCGTCAACTTCGTGTGGTGGGTCGGTATCGGCCACGCCGGTACGCTCATCTCCGCCATCCTCCTGCTCTTCCAGCAGAAGTGGCGCACGAGCATCAACCGCTTCGCCGAGGCGATGACCATCTTCGCGGTCATCTGCGCGGGCCAGTTCCCCCTGCTGCACACGGGGCGTCCCTGGTTCGCCTTCTGGCTGCTGCCCTACCCGAGCACGCTCGGCGCCTGGCCCCAGTTCCGCTCCCCGCTGGACTGGGACGTGTTCGCCGTGTCCACGTACTTCACCGTGTCGCTGCTCTTCTGGTACGTGGGCCTCATCCCGGACCTGGCCGCGCTGCGTGACTCCTCCCCCGGCAAGATCCAGCGCGTCGTCTACGGCCTGTTCTCGCTCGGCTGGCGCGGCTCGGGCCGCCACTGGCACAACTACAAGATCGGCTACCTGCTGCTCGCGGGTCTCTCCACGCCCCTCGTGCTCAGCGTGCACACGATCGTGTCCTTCGACTTCGCCACGGGCCTCATCCCGGGCTGGCACGCCACCATCTTCCCGCCCTACTTCGTGGCCGGCGCCGTGTTCAGCGGCTTCGCGATGGTGATCACCCTCATCGTGCCCGCCCGCAAGTACCTGAATCTCCGGGACGTCATCACCGACCGCCACCTGGAGAACATGAACAAGGTCATCCTCGCGACGGGCCTCATCGTGTCCTACGGGTACATGATGGAGCACTTCATCGCCTGGTACTCCGGCAGCGAGTACGAGATCTGGACCTTCTACGTGAACCGCGCGCGGGGCCCGTACTGGCAGGTGTACTGGCTGATGATCGCCTGCAACGTCATCACCCCGAACATCTTCTGGTTCCGCAAGTGCCGCACGAGCATCCCCATCATGTGGGTGGCCTCCATCGTCGTGAACATCGGCATGTGGTGCGAGCGCTTCATCATCATCGTGACGTCGCTGACTCAGGACTTCCTGCCCTCCTCGTGGGACCTGTACAGCCCCACCTGGGTGGACTGGTGCCTCTACATCGGCACGCTGGGCCTGTTCAGCACGCTCTTCCTTCTCTTCCTCAAGTTCGTGCCCGCGGTGGCCATCAGCGAGGTGAAGGAGCTGCAGCTCGAGCTCAAGCACGCCGCCCACCACGCCGCGCACGGCCATGACACCCACGGAGCGCACTGACCATGTCCGCTGACAGCAAGGTCCTGGACAGCTGGTTCCTCGCCGAGTTCGCCACGCCCGAGGCCCTGGTGGATGCCACCCGGCAGATGCGGGAGAAGTACGGCTACGAGGGGATGGACACCTATTCTCCCTACCCGCTGCACGGCGGGTCGGAGGCCCTCGGTCTGCCCCCCTCGCGCGTGCCCTTCATCGCGCTGGGCGGCGCCCTCACCGGCATGGCCACGGCCATCGCGATGATGGCGTACATGAACGGCTACGACTACCCCATCAACGTGGGTGGCCGTCCCATCTACAGCCTGCCGGCGTACGTCCCCATCACCTTCGAGCTCACCGTGTTGTTCGCGGCGTTCGGAATCTTCTTCGGTCTGCTGGGGCTCAGCCGGCTGCCCCAGCCCTACCACCCGGTCTATGAGCACGAGGCCTTCCGTACGGCGACCACGCACGGCTATTGGCTGAGCGTGCCGAAGACCGTCAGCGTGCAGGCGGACACCATCATGGAGCAGCTCAAGTCGCTGGGCGCGACCCAGGTGACGGTCGTGACGGGAGAGAAGGAATGAGGCGGCTCATCCCCGTGGCCGGGCTCGCCCTGGCCGCTTGCAACGTTCCGTCCGAGTTCCTCCAGCGCATGGAGGAGCAGGCCAAGTACGAGTACTACGAGACGAGCACCTTCTGGGCGGACGGCCGTGCCATGCGCACCCCGCCCGAGGGCACCGTTCCCCGCGAGCGCCTGGTGGGTGACCCGGGCCTGACCACCGGCCGCGTCGCCGGCCAGTTCGTCAGCGCCCTGCCCCAGTCGCTCAAGGTGGATCGCGCGCTGCTCGAGGAAGGCCAGAAGAAGTACAACATCGTCTGCGCCCAGTGTCATGGTCGGCTCGGAGACGGCAACAGCGTGGTCGCCGAGAACATGGCGCTGCGTCTGCCGCCGTCCCTGCAGCAGATCGCCAACAAGCCGGATGGTCACTTCTACGTCGCCATCACCGAGGGCTACGGCGTGATGCCGTCCTTCGCGGGTGAGCTCAACATCCAGGAGCGTTGGGCCGTGGTGGCCTACGTTCGCGCGCTGCAGCGCGCCCGCACCTCGTCGGCGGGTGGCACGCAGCCGCTGCCTCAGGAGAACCGATGATTGCCGTGGACCGTTTCGACGGCCCCTCGAAGGTAATGGTGGGCGCGGGCGCCGTGGGCGTCCTGTGCCTGCTGGCCTCCTTGGCGGGCCTCTTCCTCGACCCCCAGGCCTCGACGTACGGCTACCTGTTCGGGTTCTGCTACTGGCTGGGCATCGCCGTGGCCTCCATCATCATGGTGGCCATCTTCCACACCGCCAAGGTCAAGTGGATCATCGTGCTGCGCCGCACGATGGAGACCATGGGCTCGAGCGTGGTGTTCTTCGCCGTGTTGCTGCTGCCCATCATCTTCGGGGCCAAGAACATCTTCCCCTGGGTAGATGACCACAACTGGGTCTTCCCCGGCACGGACGGCGTGAAGTTCACCCCCGTGGAACTGCACCACCTGCACCACAAGCACCCCTACCTCAACCTGCCCTTCTTCTACATCCGCCAGGCCATCTACTTCTTCACGTGGATCTTCGTGTCCTGGCGGCTGCGCTCCTGGAGCCTGCAACAGGACACCACGGGCGAGTTGGAGCTGACGGCCAAGCAGCGGCGCTTCGCGCCGGGCACCCTGCCCTTCCTGGCGCTGACCATGACGTTCGCGGCCTTCGACTGGCTGATGACGCTCACGCCCCTGTGGTTCAGCACCATCTTCGGCGTCTACTACTTCGCCGGTAGCTTCCTGGCCGCCTTCTGCATCGTGACGATCGTCTCGGTGAACGCCCAGGACAAGGACGGGTACGGATCGCTGGTGACCACGGCGCACTACCACAACCTCGGCAAGCTCATGTTCGCCTTCACGGCGTTCTGGGCCTACATCGCCTTCTCCCAGTTCTTCCTCATCTGGATCGCCAACCTCCCGGAAGAGGCGGGCTGGTACAAGCTGCGCATCGAGGGACCCTGGCTGCCCGTGTCCGTGTCGCTGCTGCTGGGCCACTTCGTGGTGCCTTTCTTCACGCTGCTATCGCGCAAGCTGAAGCTGCGGCCGCGGGCCCTGGCCGTCATCGGCGTCTACCTGCTGGTCATCCACGCCGTGGACCTGTACTGGCTCATCTGGCCTGCGTTCTCGCCGCAGGGTCCGTCCTTCCACTGGTCGCTCCTCACTTCCTTCGTGGGCGTGGGTGGCATCGCGGTGGCGGGCGCCTTCTGGCTGAGCAAGGGCCGGTATACGGTTCCCGTGAAGGATCCCTACATCTCTGAGTCCCTGAGGTACGTGCAGCCATGAAGAAGTCCCAGGTGGAGCTCGAGTCGCGCGTCATCCACGGCGCGCACGGCGTTTCCGCCGAGGAGGACCACATCCTCACCGGCAAGGTCGTCCAGGTGGGTGTGGGCGCCCTCGTCATCTTCATCGTGGGCGGAATCTGGGCCTGGCGGCTGCAGATCGCCACCACCGAGGAGTTCGCTCCCGGGGGTCCCGCGCCCATTCCGGCCCTCATCACGCCGGACAAGGACTTCAAGACGGCCTACGAGATCGGCATCGTCAACCAGCGGCTCTTCAGCCAGGACACGCACGCGGAGGAGAAGATCGCCGCGCAGCAGAAGTCCCTGGACGAGGGCACGGGGGATCAGCCGGGTGTGCGCGCCCACGTGCCCATCTCGCAGGCGATGGATCAGATCATCGGCGAGCACGCGGCCAACCGGGGCCAGCCGGAACCCGCTCCCGAGCCGCAACCGCCGTCCCCTCAGCAGTAGTCTCGCGGTAAGAGAGGCAGAAGCACGATGTACACCCCCTTCTCTTGCATGAATCCGCGCGCCGCGTTGGCGGCGCTGGTCCTGGCGCTTGGCGCCGGGTCGCCGGCGTCCGCGCTTCCTGGCGGCGGACGCACCCCGCAGAGCATCATCGATGCCCAGTCCGACACCCCTCCGCAGGTCAAGGGCGTGGACGTGCAGGAGCACCTCGGTGAGCTGGTCGCCCTGGAGGCCCAGTTCACCGATTCCTCGGGCACGCCGGTGGTGCTCAAGGACGTGCTGCCGCGGACCCGGCCGGTGCTGCTCACGCTCGTGTATTACAACTGCCCCCTGCTCTGTAACCTCGTCATCAACGAGCAGATCCGCACCATGCGCGAGCTGGGGCTCGAGCTTGGCAAGGACTACGAGGCGGTGACGGTGAGCATCGACCCGCAGGACACGCCCGCGCAGAGTCTCGAGCGGCGCCGCAAGCACCTGCAGTCCATGGGTCTGCCCGAAACGGCCCCGTGGCACTTCCTCACGGGCACCGAGTCCAACATCCAGCGGCTGGCGGACTCGGTGGGCTTCAAGTTCGCCTATGACGCGACGAGCAAGCAGTACGTCCACCCGGCGGTGGTGCATGTCCTCACGCCGGAAGGCTCCATGTCCCGCTACCTGTACGGCACGTCCTTCAGGCCCCAGGACATGAAGCTCGCCTTGGTGGAAGCGGCGGGCGGCCGGGTGGGTACCAGTTTTGATCGTATCGTCCTGACCTGCTTCAAGTATGACACCGCCACTCGGCGGTACGGCTTCTACATCTTTGGATTCCTCCGGATTGGCGCGCTCATGATCTTCGGCGCGCTCGCGAGCATGCTCGCGTACTACTGGAGGCGTGAGCTGAAGAAAGGCGCAGCAGCATGAACGAGTTGCTGAACAAACTCCTGTTCCTCCCGGAGCAGGCCTCGACCTTCGCGGAACGAGTGGACAACCTCCACTACTTCGTCGTCAGCGTGACGATGTTGAGCTCGTTCGTCACGGGCACCGCGGCTCTCTACTTCTTCTTCCGCTACCGGCGCCGCTCGGATCACCAGACGACGGAGTACGTCATCCCGTCGGTGAAGACGGAGTTCCTCTTCGTCTCGCTGCCGCTCGTCTTCTTCCTGGCGTGGTTCGTCATCGGCTTCCGGGACTTCGTCTTCGTGCAGACGCCGCCCAAGAACGCCATGGACGTCTACGTCATGGGCAAGCAGTGGATGTGGAAGTTCTCCTACCCGGAGGGCCCCAACGGCGTGAACGTGCTGCACGTGCCGGCCAACCGCCCGGTGCGTCTGCTCATCACCTCGCGCGACGTGCTCCACTCGTTCTTCGTCCCGGCCTTCCGCATCAAGATGGACGCGGTGCCGGGCCGCTACACGCAGACCTGGTTCGAGGCCACCAAGCCCGGCACGTACCAGATCCTCTGCACCGAGTACTGCGGCCTGTCTCACTCCAAGATGCTGGGTGAGGTGGTCGTCCTCTCCGAGGAGGAGTGGGACGCGTGGGCCAAGGAGCAGCGCAAGGGCAGCCTGCAGAACCGCCAGGACGCGCTCGCGGACCTGAGCCTCGAGCCCGAGCCCGCGCGCATGGCCGACCAGGGCCAGAAGGTCGCCGCCGAGGTGGGCTGCTTCAAGTGCCACACCGTCAATGGCGAGCCGCACATCGGCCCCACGTTCCAGGGTATGTACGGCCGCACGGAGACGCTGCAGGACGGCACCAGCCTGCGCGTGGACGAGGCCTACATCACCCAGTCCATGATGGACCCGGGAGCCCACCTGGTGACGGGCTTCCCCAACGTCATGCCCACCTTCCAGGGCAAGCTGACGGGACCGCAGACGGCGGCCATCGTCGAGTACATCAAGACCCTGCGCACCCCGGACATCCGCACCGGTGCCTCACAAGGACCTGTCTATGAGCCCATCCAGTAGCGCTGAAGCCGTGCCGGGCGCCGTGCCCGCGCCGGATGAGCACCACGAACACCATCCGAGCTACCTGGTCGATGGCACCACGGTGAAGTCGTGGCTGCTGACGCTCGACCACAAGCGCATCGGCGTGATGTACCTCATCTGGGTCCTGCTCTTCTTCCTCATCGGCGGCACGTACGCGCTGGTGGTCCGCCTGGAGCTGCTCACGCCGGGTCCGACCATCATCGACGCGATGACGTACAACCGCGCCTTCACCATGCATGGCGTGGTGATGATCTTCCTGTTCATGATCCCCGCCATCCCCGGCGCCTTCGGCAACTTCATGCTGCCGCTGATGCTGGGAGCCAAGGACGTGGCCTTCCCGCGGCTCAACCTGCTGTCGCTCTACCTGCTGCTCATCGGCGCGGTCATCGCCATCTGGGGAATGATCAACGGCGGCATGGACACGGGCTGGACGTTCTACACGCCCTACAGCACGCACACGACGACGACGGTGGCGCCCATCCTCTTTGGCGCGTTCATCATCGGCTTCAGCTCCATCGCCACGGGCCTCAACTTCATCGTCACCACGCACACCATGCGGGCGCCGGGCATCACCTGGTTCAAGATGCCCCTGTTCGTGTGGGCCATGTACGCCACGGCGTGCATCCAGGTGCTGGCCACGCCGGTGCTCGGCCTCGTGCTGCTGCTGGTGGTGGGTGAGCAGCTCTTCCACTTCGGCATCTTCGATCCGGCGCGCGGTGGAGATCCGGTGCTCTTCCAGCACCTGTTCTGGTTCTACTCGCACCCCGCCGTGTACATCATGGTGCTGCCGTCCTTCGGCGTGATGAGCGAGATCGTCGCCGCGTTCAGCCGCAAGAACATCTTCGGCTACCGCGCCGTGGCGTTCTCCTCGCTGGGCATCGCGTTCGTGGGCTTCTTCGCCTGGGGCCACCACATGTTCGTGTCCGGCCAGTCCACGTTCAACGCGGGCGTGTTCGCGGTGCTCACCATGCTGGTGGGCGTGTTCACCGCCATCAAGGTCTTCAACTGGGTAGGCACCGTCTACAAGGGCGCGGTCGACTTCAAGACGCCCTTCGCCTACTTCTGCGGCTTCCTCTACTTCACCGTGTTCGGCGGCATGACGGGCGTGGCCTTCGCCACGGCGTCCCTGGACGTGCCCTGGCACGACACCTACTTCGTGGTGGCGCACTTCCACTTCATCATGGTGGGCGCGACGATCATGGCCTTCATGGCGGCCATCCACTACTGGTTCCCCAAGATGTTCGGGAAGATGTACCACGAGGGGTGGGGCCTGGTGTCCGCGGCGCTCATCATCCTGGGCTTCAACGCCACGTTCATCCCCCAGTTCCTCCTGGGCAACGCGGGCATGCCGCGGCGCTACTACGAGTACCCGGAGCGCTTCCAGACGCTCAACGTGGCCTCCACGGCCGGCGCGTCCCTGCTGGCGCTCGGCTTCATCGTCAGCGCCATCTACCTCGTCTACGCGCTGGTGTACGGCGAGAAGGCGGCGGCCAACCCCTGGAACAGCAAGGGGTATGAGTGGCTGACCGAGTCCCCTCCTCCGACCCACAACTTCGTGGGTCCCCAGCCCATCTACACCGAGGAGCCCCACTTCTACGTGGATCCCCAGAAGGCCGAGGAACCCCATGCAGTCTAACGCCGCCGCCCCGGCCCACCCGGCCGGGGTCCCCCCCGTACCGCAGGTCGCCGCGCACTTCGCGTCGCTCGACGTGCAGCAGCACGCGGCCCGCCTGGGCATGTGGCTGTTCCTGGCCACGGAAATCCTGCTCTTCGCCGGTCTGTTCGTCATCTACGCGAACTACCGTTTCATGTTCCACGACGGGTTCGCGGCCGCCAGCCGGCACCTGGACCTGATGCTGGGCACCGTCAACACCATCGTGCTCATCACCTCCTCGTTCACCGCCGCCATGGCGGTGCACTACGCCAAGGAGGCGAAGAACAAGATGGTGGTGGTGATGTTCGTGCTCACCATCCTCATGGCGCTGGGCTTCCTCGTCATCAAGTACTTCGAGTACTCCCACAAGTTCCACGTGGGCCAGCTGCCCGGTCCGTACTTCTCCGATCCCAACCCCGAGCTGCAGGTGGCGGGCGTGCCGATGTACTACGCCATCTACTTCCTCTCGACGGGTCTGCACGGCTTCCACGTCGTCATCGGCATGATCGTGCTGGGGTGGATCACCATCAAGGCCAACCGCAACGAGTTCAGCGGCCGCAACTACACCGCGGTCGAGCTGGGCAGCATGTACTGGCACCTCGTGGACCTGGTGTGGATCTTCCTCTTCCCCATGCTGTACCTCATCTAAGGGAACCGTCCTTCCATGTCCGCGATCGCGAATGAGTCGTCCAAGGAAGCACAGGAAATGCGGCACGAGCAGCACTCGGGCCCCGGCGTCTACGTCATCATCTGGGTGGCGCTGATGATCCTCACCGTCGTCACGGTGGTGACGGGTCGCATGCACATGCCCGACTGGGGTCTGGCGCTGGCGCTGGTGATCGCCTCGGTGAAGGGCACCCTGGTGGCGCTCTACTTCATGCACCTGTCCGAGCACCAGGGCGCCAACCGGCTCGTGTTCGGCTGCTCCATGCTGTTCGTGGTGCTGCTGCTGCTCTTCACGCTGTTCGACATCGGCACGCGCTTCCGTCCCACGCTGGCGCCCAACGGCCACCCCTCGCAGTGGCCGGTCGCCACGGGCCAGTCCCTCCCCTACGAGGGCACGCAAGGTCCGGCGCCGTTGGTTCCGACCCACTGAGACGTCCCACGAGACGTCTTTCTCCGCGGCGCCGAGGACTCGTTCCCGGCGCCGCGTTTCTTTTCGCGGGACGAGGAGGCCCCGCCCATGCACCTCGTGCCCGCCACCGATTCGCAGAAGGCCGAACGCGATGCCCTCACCTACTCGGAGTGGGGCAAGCTCCTCACCCCCGAGGCCTACGCCAGCCGCGAGCGGCGGCTGCGCGAGCACCCCTGGTCCCGCGCGGACATGCGCACCTGGCTGCTGTGCGCGGAGGACGGAGAAGTCCTCGCCTCGTGCGAGACCTTCCGCACCCGGAGCTTCCTGCGCGGCCCCGACGGGGCACTCCTCCCGGGCGATAGCTTCTCCATCGCCAGTGTCTTCACCGAGCCACGCCTGCGCGGCCAGGGACATGCCACGCGCCTGATGGATCTCCTCGCCGCCGAGCTGTCCCAGCGGCCCCACGTTCACGCCGCCCTGCTCTTCTCCGACGTGGGCCCCCGCCTCTACGCGCGCTCGGGATACCAGCCGCTGCCCGCCTGGGACTGGCACCTGCCCGCCTCGCCCGCGCCCTCCTCGGCCTCCGTCCACCTGCTGCCCCAGTCGTCCGGCCTCGCGCCCGTGCTCGCGCGTCTGCGCCCACCCGAAGGGCCCTTCTATTTCTGGCCCTCGGCTGAACAGCTCGACTGGCACCTCGAGCGGGGGCGCATCTATGCCGAGCACCTCGGACGTCCCCTGCCCCCCTCGCTCGGCGCGACCTGGGGGAACGACACCCTCCTCTGGAGCTTCGTGGCGAGGAACCACGCGCTCGTCGTGCTGTGGCTCGATGCGCGCTCTCCCGAGGCCGCCCACGCCCTGTTGAGCGCCGCCCAGCACGAAGCCCACCGCGTGGGACTGTCCCGCGTGGTGCTCTGGGAGGAACCCGGACACGAGGCCCTGCTCGCCGCGCTCCCGGACGCCCAACGCGTGGCCCGCGAGGACGCGCTGCCCATGGTGCGGCCCCTGCGGACGGATTTCTCCCTGTCGCCGGCCGCCCTTCCCCCGGTGCCGCGAGGGCTGTGGGTTTGAGGTAGGGTCCTCCTCCTCCATGGAATGCACCCGCTGTGGCGCCTGCTGCGTGGCGCCGGACATCGCCGCGCTCGACAAGCCCCTGGGTCTGCGCTGCCCCCACCTCGGCGCCGACAACCTGTGCACGGTGTATGACCGGCGCCCCCAGGTCTGCCGCGACTACCAGGCCGACGAGGTGTGTCAGCGCATCGAAGCCCCCACCCTCGAGGAGCGCGTGCACAAGTACCTGGCGCTCTTCGAGCTGACGCACGAGGCGGAACGGGTGCGCCAGGGAGGGTGTTCCTCCATGCGCCAGGCCCGCCGCGGGTGATATCCCCCCGTCCGTGCCCTTCCAACCCACCGAGCCCTTCGCCCCCGCGCGTGGCCTCGCCTCGCCCCACGCGCAGACCATCTACGCCTCGCTCGTGCGCCCCACGCACGTGCCCCCCATGAAGCGCGAGCGCTGGGAACTGCCCGACGGGGACTTCGTCGACCTGGACTCCTTCGACGGACCCACGGGCGCCCCCCACGTGGTGACCCTGCACGGCCTCGAGGGCTCCTCGCGCTCTGGCTACATCACCGCCATCCTGCGCGGCGCGGCCGACCGGGGCTGGGGCGCCACCGCCATCAACTTCCGCTCCTGCGGCGGAGAGACCAACCGGCTCGCGCGCTCCTACCACTCGGGGGACATCCACGACGCGCTCTCGGTGATGCTGCACCTGCGCCAGCGCCTCACCGGGCCGCTCTACGCGGTGGGCTTCTCGCTCGGCGCCAACGTGCTCCTGCGGCTGATGGAGGAGACGGGGGACACCTCGCCCATCGCCGCCGCCGCCGCCGTGAGCGCGCCCTTCGACTTGAGCGCCTGCGCGGATGCGCTCGACGCACCCGGCCCCTTCGCACGCCTCTACCGGGATCGCTTCCTGCGCACCCTCAAGGACAAGGCCCGGGAGAAGCTCCGCCGATTCCCCGGCGCCTTCGACCGGGGCGCCCTGGAGCGCGCCCGCACCATCCGCGCCTTCGACGATGCCGTCACCGCCCCCTTGCATGGCTTCCGTGGCGCGGAGCACTACTACGCCGAGGCCTCCTCGGGCCCGCGCCTCCACAGCATCCGCCGCCCCACCCTGCTGCTGAGCGCCGAGGATGATCCGATGATTCCCGCCTCCACCCATCCCCGTGACATGGGCGCGAATCCCCTCGTCCATCCCGTGGTGACCGCCCGAGGAGGCCATGTCGGTTTCGTCGCGGGAAGCCCCGTCTCGCCCTTCTTCTGGGGAGAGGCCCAGGTCCTGGCCTTCTTCGCCTCCCAGAAGTGAAAAGCCCGGCTGGCCCCCACCAGCCGGGCTCCTCCCTGGGCGCCCCCCTCGCCCCGCTTTCCGTCCCCCCCGACGGCCCCGGGGCTCGGCGGCCCCACCGCCCACCCCGAAGCCCCCGCCGCCCCTCCCCCGGTCAGCGCACGAACGCATGAGCACGCGCCGTGCCATCCCCGCCGCAGGGCGTGTGACTCGTCATTTCAAGGGGTTACACGGACGGCGCGAGCGTGCCCGTCCGTAAAAGCGCCAGGGAGGCGGACCCCGAGCGGAGGAAAAGACGGTTCAGGCCTCACCCGTCGGCGGACGGAGCACCCGAAGCAGATGTTGGGCGAGCAGGTCCCGCGTGGCGCGCTGCAACTCCGCGAGCAGGACGTGAAGCCCCTCCGCCGAGCCGTCATGCACTTCCCGCACGCGCTCCTCGTTTCCATCGAAGACCCGCAGGCGGCCGGGCACCAGGGTGATGAGCGGCTGACGCGGATAGCGCCGCTTGAGCAGCCCCAACATCAACGGTGAATCCTCGTCCGGCCGGCGCGCATCCACCACCACCAGGGCGGGCTCTTCTTCCGCGAGCGCATCCAGGACTTCATCCGCGTCCGCCATGGCGACCACGGACAGGTCCGGCTCCGCCAACAGACGGGACAGCAACTCCCGGGAGGGCCGGTGAGGACTCAGGATGACGATGCGCCGCATGCGGGGCGCAGCGTAGGGGCAATGGCGGACGAAGAGGAGAGCCCCCGCACGCACCCTCTGTGCGTTTTCAGACCCACTTCGCCTTCCAGGAGACTCCCATGGTCCCATGTCCTGGACGGCTCCATGGGCAGGCAAGGAGACGTGGAAGGTCATGTGCTGGCGCGGGTGCGAAAATCGGGTTACTCCGAACTCTCCCCCATCTCATGGCGACCGAGCTCCACTTCGACTGCGGTACCCTCGTGGCGCCCACGCTGCCCGACGATGGAGCCTTGCGCGGCCTGTTCCAGCGGGATGCGCGCACAGGGGTCTTCCGGACAGCCGCCCGGCACTACCGGGACGTGGTGCTGCGGCTGCGCGAGCTGGGTGTCCCCTATGAGGACCGGGCCCGGCGCTTCGAGCCGCTGGAGGTGGCGCTCACGAGCCCCGTGGAACCCTTCCCCCACCAGAAGGCCGCGCTGGACGCATGGAGTCGGGCGGGCGGACGGGGACTGGTGGAGCTGCCCACCGGCGCGGGCAAGACACTGCTCGCGGTGCTGGCCATCGCCCAGGTCAAACGCCCCACCCTGGTGGTCGTCCCCACGCTGGACCTGATGACGCAGTGGCAGGGCGTACTGTCGCGGCATCTCGGGCAACCGGTGGGCATGCTCGGCGGAGGAGTGAGTGACCGGCGGGCCCTCACGGTGACGACCTACGACTCGGCGGCGATGCAGACCGAGTTCCACGGCAACCACTTCGGCCTGCTCGTGTGCGACGAGTGCCACCATCTCCCAGCGCCCAGCTACCGCTTCATCGCCGAGGGCTCGCTCGCGCCCTACCGGCTGGGGCTCACCGCCACGTTGGAGCGCACCGACGGAGGCGAGCGCGTGTGCGAGGAGCTGCTCGGGCCGCTCGTGCACCGCACGGACATCCGCGAGTTGCAGGGCCGCTACCTGGCCCCCTACGAGGTGCGCCGCATCGAGGTGCCCCTCACCCCCTCGGAGCAGACACGGCACGACGAGGCCCGGGCGCGCTACCTCGCCTTCATCCGCGGCCGGGGCATCCGCTTCGACGTGCCCGAGGGCTGGGCGCGCTTCCTGGCGGAGAGCCAGCGCACGGACGAGGGCCGCGCGGCCCACCGCGCCTACCGCGAACAGCGCCGCATCGCCCTCACCTCGAGCGCGAAGCTGGACGTGCTCTGGCGCGTGCTGCTCGAACACCGCGAGGACCGGGCCATCGTCTTCACCGACGACAACGAGACGGTGTACACGCTCGCGCGGCGGCTGTTCCTGCCGGCGCTCACGCACCACACGCCCGTGCCCGAGCGCAAGGCGCTGCTGGCCTCCTTCGCGAGCGGAGAACTGCCGGTGCTGCTCACCTCGCGGGTGCTCAACGAGGGCGTGGACGTGCCGGAAGCGCGCGTGGGCATCGTGCTCAGCGGCAGTGGAAGCGTGCGAGAGCACGTGCAGCGCCTGGGCCGCATCCTCCGCCAGCGCCCGGGCAAGCGCGCCCTCCTGTACGAGGTGTGCTCGGCGCAGACGGCCGAGTCCTCCATCAGCGAGCGCCGGCGCCAACACCGCGCCTACCAGGAAGGAGAGGGAGAGGCATGCTGACGCGCGAGTTGCTCCTCTTCCGCACGCGGGACGCGAAGTTGCGGCCCTCCTTCGTCAAGCGTGAGGATCCAGGACTGCTCGCGCTCGCGGGAGAGTTGATCACCAGCGTGGAAGCAGCACAGGGACGCTCGCGCGACGAGGTGGAGGAGGCCCTGGGCCTCCAGGCGGGCGCGTACGCACGGCCCAAGGTGGCCCGGGGACTGGTGAAGCTCCTGGTGGATCGGATGCGCTTCGACGAGCCCCAGGAAGGGGCCACCGAGGCGCGCGCCGCGCTCTTCCAGGAGGCGGCGCGGGTGCGCCGGGCGCTCCCCCCGGACGCGCGCGTGGAGGAGTACGAGGCGCGGCTCGCGGAGGCGTTTTCCCGCCCCCTGGCCGACCTGCGCGAGTCCCTGTATGCCGACCTGCCAGGTCACCGGCGGCTGTTGGACTGGGACGCGCTCTCCCCCACGCAGCTGCTGGATCGCTACAACCTCGCGCTCGCCCAGGGGCCGCTGTTCGACGCGCGGCGGCTGACCCTCCGGGCACGAGCCCCCGAGCTGCTGCGCGTGCGCAAGGTGCTGCGCTGGCTCAAGTTCTGCCGGCTGGTGGCCGAGGTGCGCCGGGAGGGCGAGGACTGGGTGCTGGACGTGGAGGGCCCGGGCGCCATGCTCGCGCTGCAGAAGAAGTACGGCCTGCAACTGGCGAGCTTCCTGTCGGTGGTGCCCGTGCTCACCCGTTGGCAGCTCACCGCCGACCTGGAGACGTCCCGCCGGAAGGTGACCCTGATTCTGGACGAGAAGGATCCCCTGGTGTCACCTCATGGGTCCGCGCTGGGCCACATCCCTCCCGAGGTGGCATCGCTGGCGGAGGGCTTCGATGACGCGGAGTGGGAGCTGGACCTCTTGCCACTGCCCCGGAACGTGGGCGCCACGGGGCTGTGCGTGCCGGATGTGACGTTCCGTCACCGCACGACGCGGCGCGAGGTGGCGCTGGAACTCTTCCATGCGTGGCACGCGGGTCCCCTGGCGCGGCGGCTCGAAGAGTTGCGCTCGCGTCCAGATGAGGGACTGTTGTTGGGAGTGGATCGGGCGCTCGCCAAGGGCACCCAGGAGCGTGAGGCACTGGAGGCACACCCACAGGTCGTGCTCTTCCATGGTTTTCCATCGGCGAAGAGGCTGCGCGCGAGGCTCTCCCCGTGAGACGAACGTCCGAGCTACCCGTTCTTCTGTCCCAGGTGCGCGGCCACGAGGCTCAGCACACGCAGGGAATTGCGGTCCAACGAGCGCGCGCGGCGCAGCAGGCGGCGCAGTTCCGCGGGCTCACTGGCCTCGGGTGGCGAGGGAGGGGGCGTCCACGACACGGACGCCTCGCTGGCGAGGCCCAGCGCCTCGTCCGCGGACAGCGAGAGCACGGCGCACAGCTTGCGGAAGGTGGGTACGCTCGGAAGCATGTTTCCCCGCTCCAGGCGCCCATACACTTCCGTGGCGATGCCCACACGCTCCGCCACGTCTTCTTGTGTGAGGTTGAGGCGCTGCCGGGCTGCACGTGCGCACTCTCCCAGCCTGGTTGCGAGCTTTTTTGCCATTGTCCCGGGACCCGAGTGGTTCATCGGTGGCAATATGACTCGGGAGGTTGGTTTCCCAGGACGACTGGGGTAGTATGTCCGTCCGAGGACCCGTCACGTTACATACCCAGCCCGGGGGTTCCCGGATGACCACGGACGCCGCGCCCTCCTTTCTTTTCGTCGATGAGGATCCGCTGCAGCTCTCCGCGTTGCGCCGGCTGCTGCGGGACGTGCCCGGCATCAAGCGCGCGGCGACCAGCGCGGAAGAAGCCCTGCGCATGGCCGAGGAAGAACCCCCCTCGGTCGTCATCGCCGCGTACATCCTGCCGGGCATGGATGGGTTGTCATTGATCGCGGCGCTGCGGGCCCGCCATCCCGCCACGCTCTGCGGGCTGCACACCACGCAACTGCCCGGACGCGACATCATCCCGCCCGGCATCACCATCCTGCTCAAGCCCTGTCCTCCCGAGCGGCTGCGCGCCTTCCTGCTGTCGGGTACGAACGCCGCTCCGAAGTGAGCCACCGCGCGGCTAATTCTTCTTGGCCGCCTCTTCCATCTTCTTGCGAAGGCTCAAGGGGCGCATGTCCGTCCACACCTCCTTGATGTACGCGAGGCACTCCTCCTTCGTGCCCTGCTTGCCCGCGTCCTTCCAGCCGAGGGCGTTGTCCCGGTCCGCGGGCCAGATGGAGTACTGCTCCTCGTGATTGACCACGACCTTGTAGACGGTGGTGTCCGCGCTATCGCTCATGGGGTGCATTCCACTCCACTGACAGGACGGGGGTCAACGATCTTGCGCGCCGGGAAACGGCGGCGAGCACCCAACCCCGGACATCGGGTCGATCGCGCGGCGGGTGTTCGGATGGCCCGACCTGTCAGGTCGGAACGAAGGCGGACGGAGGAAGGGCCTCTTCAGCGGGTACCGCGCGGGAGCGCCCGTGCGTACTCCTGGGCCACCCGGGTGAAGCGCGCTCCCGCGAGGCCGCTCACGTACTGGCGCACCATGGCGCGCGTGGCGCCCACGAAGAAGAGCGCGCGGCGCGTGCGCTCCAGCTCCCGCTCCTGGCGCCCCGCCCGGCCCTCCATCCACGCCATGTCGTCCAGGGCGTCCACGCCGCAGAAGAACACCACGGGGCTCTCATGCCCCTTGCAGGAAAAGGCCGTCGTCACCCGGAGGTAGTCCACCGGGCCCACGCTGAAGGCCGCCACGTCCTCGCCGCCACGGCCTCCGAAGGCCACCGCCTTGAGCCCCTCGCGCTCCAGGGCCTCGGCCAACCGCGCGGGCCGCACCGGCGCCACCACCAGCACGTCCGAGGGCCGCACGCCCTCGCGCCGCATCAGCCGCTTCACCTCGCGCACGAGCCACGCCTCCTCGTCGCGCGGCGAGTCGAAGGCGCGCACCTGCGGGAGGACCCCCTCGCGCTCGCCGCTCCGCAGGCGGTAGAGCCCATCCACCCCCGCCACCGGCTCCTCCAACAGGCCCTGCTCGCGCAGCTCGCTCGCGCGCATGAACTCGCGCATGCCGGGGTTGCCCACCCGGTGCAGCCCGAGCGGATCCAACACCACGTTGAAGGCCAGCTCGGACACCTGGCGCGTGGAGCGGAACGTCTCTCGCAGCACGCGCACCCGGCCGGTGAAGTCGAGCCCGTCCGGCAGCTCCTTGCGCAGGGCCTCCACGGCGCTGTGGCCATAGACGTTCTGCGAGTCGTCCGCGAAGAGCAGGAAGGCCTTGAGCGGCGTGTCCTCGCCCCGCGTGAGCGGACGGGCGAGCCCGTACAGGTGGGCCAGCTCCGGAGCGCTCAGGTCCTGCGCCTCGTCCACGAAGACGGCGTCGAAGCTCTCCTTCGCGTAGCCCCCCGTGCCCGTCATGTGCATGAGCGTCACCCGGTGCAGCATGAAGGAAGCGCGCCGCCCGAGCCGCTGCCGCAACGCCGCGTCCACCAGCCGCGTGAGCAGCGGCGTGAGCGCCTTGTTGAAGAAGGACACCAGCACGCGCGCCTCGGGGTGCTCGGCGAGGTAGCGCGCCACCCAGTGCGCGAGCACGTACGTCTTGCCACTGCCCGCCACGCCCCGCACCAGGTGGTGCCCGTCATCGAAGCGCCGCTCGAAGAGCGACACCTGCTCCTGGGTGAAGAGCGGCCCCATCTCCCGGAGCACGTCGATCTCCTGCCCCAGGCCGTCGGGCCTCTTCGCCGTGCGCGCGCGCACCCCCGGCATCACGAGCAGCGGCAGGAGGGAGAAGCGCGGCTCCAGGCGTGGCGCCACCGGGGTGAGCAACTCCAGGAGCTGCGCGGGAATGGCCGCCTCGGACTCGGCGCGCGAGGACAGGACGAAGAGGTATTCGCGCGCGCGGCTGGCGGCCACGTTGAGCATGGGCGTGAGCTCGCTCGGGGCGAAGGGGCGCCCGGCGGCCACCGTGTCCACCACCACCACGTCATACTCGGTGCCCTGCTGCCGGTGGATGGTGGAGGCCTGGAAGCGCGACTCGCTCCACCCCTTCTCCTGGGCCATGCCCCGCAGCAGCCCCGCCTGGGCCCGGTAGGGCGTCACCGCCAGCACCTTGAGCCCCGCCTTGAGCGCGGGCGCGGCGATGGCCATCACCAGCTCCGCGGAGAAGGGCCGCCGGTAGCCATGACCCGAGTCCCCCCGCTCGTGGCAGATCCGGCGCGCGTCCCGCGTGGCCTCGTCCAGCACCACCCAACACGCACGCGCGGCCGGAAAGACGTCCACCGTCTTGTGCTCGCGCGTGCGCGGCCCCTCGCCATCCTCCAACATGCCCGCGTAGCTGAAACGGCTCACCACCGCGCCGATCCGCGGGTGCATGCGGTGCTGCGTGCGCAGGAGCAACACGTGCGGGAGCTGCGCCGCCGCGCGCGCGTCCTCCAGGTGCGACAAGGGCGAGCTGCGCATCCACGTCTGCACCGGCCGCTCCCCTCCCTCCAGCGCACGGCTCACGGGGCCAATCTGCTTGGGATCCCCCCCGAGCAACACCTTGCGCGCGAGCGGCGCGAGCAGCCCCACCGCCGCGCGCGACACCATGCCCGCCTCGTCCACCACCAGCCGATCGAAGCGGCACGCCCCCTCCAGCTCGGACACGAGCCGCAGCGCCCGGTGCACCGTGAGCACCATGAGCGTGGCGTACCCCTCGCGCGCCACGAAGAGCGTCTCGTCCGTGAGCCCATCACGCACCTTGCGCAGCTCGGCCTTCACGGTGGCCAGGCGGGAGGAAGAAGCGTTGTTGAGGAACTCCTCGCGCACGCGCTCCTCCATGTGCTGGATGCGCGCCGCGTGCTTCTGGTAGCCCGAGTCGTGGAGGAGCGCGGGGAAGGAGTGGGTGAGCTCCTGCCCCACCCCCAGGCCACCGCGGAAGACGCGGCACGTGGTGTCCGGCGCGTGCAGGGCTCCGGCCTTGGACAACATGCGCGCCACGCGCAGGGCGAGCGTGTCGGCGGCGCGGTTGGTGGGCGCCACCGCCAGGATGCGCTCGCGGGGATTCTTCTGGACGGCCTGGGCGAGCAAGCGCGCCATCGTCTCCGTCTTGCCCGTACCCGGCGGCCCCCAGAGCAGCGCCCAGGGCTTCTCCCAGAGAGGGTCGGCGCCCTGGGAGGGACCGGTGCCATCGTCCGGGATGAGGCCGCGCACCCGCTCGAGCGATTCCCGCACCTCGGCGCCCCGCGCGTCATAGGCCCGGGAGGCGGCGAGCAGGGCCTCGGAGAAGTCATAGGGTTGGAAGGCCCAGCGCTCCACCGAGGTCACCCCGGGGGGGATATGGCCCATCGAACGCGTGGAGAGGAAGACGCGGCCCGTCGTCGGATCCAGATGGACGATCTCCCCGATGAAGCGGCGCTCGTCGGGAAGGAATCCAATGAGCTGCCCCCCGCTCCAACTCGGGTCCGCGGCGGGCAGGGGCGTCAGGCCCAACATCGACTCGTCCTCCAGCCGCACGTCCACGGCCCCCTTGAGCATCACCCACCGGTAGAGGGCTCGCTCACTCTCCAGCGCCGACAACAGGTCCTCTGGCAGGACCGAGCGCATGACGAGATCCGCCGGCTCGGCGGCCGGAGCCCGGAAGGCAGGAGGACCGGGCTTGCGGGCACGAGGCGACGGGGGTGGGGACTCGTTCTCCATGGGGCAGGCGGGACGAAGGGCCGCATGCTGCCTCGACGGAGCACGGAGGAAAAGCCGGGAGCCCCGGGCTTCTCCCCCTGGACGCACGGCTGGCTGCTTTCCCTTCAGAGAGAACCCAAGACTTCGCCCTGGCGTCCGATACACTGGACGGTGCGCCCACCTTGCCCATGAAGCTCTACGCCCTCAGTGATCTCCATCTTCGCTATGAGCAGAACCGGCAAGCGCTCGAATCACTCGAGCCCCATCCGGAGGACTGGCTCGTCGTCGCCGGAGACGTGGGCGAGACCGAGGAGGAACTCGACTTCGCCTGGCGCACCCTGACGGCGCGCTTCCGGCAGGTGATCTGGGTCCCTGGCAACCACGAGTTGTGGACGCTGTCACGAGAGCCCGGCGCGCTCCGGGGCGAGGCCCGCTACCAGCGCTTGGTGGCGTTGTGCCGCGCGCACGGCGTCATCACCCCGGAGGATCCCTACCCACGCTGGCCCGGAGAGGGACCGCACCGGGTGCTGGTCCCGCTCTTCCTCCTCTATGACTACTCGTTCCGTCCGGACGACGTCTCCGAGGAGGGAGCCCTGAACTGGGCGCTCGAGGCCAACATCCTGTGCACCGACGAGGCCGTGCTCCACCCGGACCCCTACCCCTCCCGGGCCGCCTGGTGCGCGGCGCGCGTGGACCAGGCGCTCGTCCGCCTGGCGTCGCTGCCACCCGACTGCAAGACGATCCTCATCAACCACTTCCCCCTGCGCTACGAGCACGTACGTCTGCCACGCATCCCCCGCTTCTCGCTGTGGTGCGGCACGAAGAAGACAGAGGACTGGCACACGCGCTTTCGCGCCGAGGTGGTCATCACCGGCCACCTCCACATGCCCGCCACGTTGTGGCGCGATGGCGTGCGCTTCGAGGAGGTGTCGCTCGGCTATCCGCGGCAATGGCAGTGGCGCGGGGACATTTCCTGGTACCTGAGGGAAATCCTCCCCGGCCCCTCGCGCTGAGCCCGTTCCCGCTCAAGGACGGCGGGATACCGCTCCAGCCCCCAGCACTCCCTCGCCCGGAGGCGCGGACGACACGCGCCTCACGTCATAGCGGACGAGCCAGGAGTTGAGCATGAGCACCTGCTCCGCGCTCGCGCGGGCGGGCTGATTGCCGTCCTCCCCGTCCCCCACCACGAGGGCGCGCGTCTGCGCCGGGTCGAGCATCGGCCGCACGGGCGCATGCTCGTCCATGAGCAAGGCGGCGAGCTGGTGACGCAGGAAGCGTCCGTACTCGGGATCCTGCGTGGAGGGATACGGGCTCTTGCGCCGCTCCACCACCGAGCGCGGCAGCACATCCGCGGTCGCCGCGCGCAGCAGGCTCTTCTCCCGCCCGTCGAAGGTCTTCATCGACCAGGGCACGTTGAACAGGTACTCCACCAGCCGGTGATCGCAGAAGGGCACGCGCACCTCCAGGCCCGTGGCCATGCTCATGCGATCCTTGCGATCGAGCAGGATCTGCAACCAGCGCGTGAGGTGCAGGTAGAAGACCTCGCGCATGCGCCGCTCCAGCCCCGTCTCTCCCTCCAGACGTGGCACCTCGGCGAGCGCTTCCTGGTAGCGATCCTGGATGTATTCATCCAGCCGCAACCGCGCGAGCAGCTCCGGCGCCAGGGCCCGTGTGCGAGAGCCGATGTGACGGGAAGATGTGCTCATCCAGGGGAAGGTGGGCATCTCGATGGCCTGGGGATCGTGGAACCAGGAGTAGCCCCCGAACACCTCGTCCGCCGACTCGCCGCTGAGCGCCACCGTGGAGTGCTGACGGATGGCGCGGAAGAGCAGGTACATGGACGTGTCCATGTCCCCCATGCTGATGGGCAGATCCCTCGCGCCCAACACGGCCGCCCGCGCCTCGGGGTCCATCAGTTGATGCGGCGACAGGACGATGTCCGTGTGTTCGGACACGATATGCCGGACCACGTCCGCCACGAAGGGGCCATCCGGCGTGCCACGGAACGCATCGGGTTTGAAGTCCCGCTCGTTGTTGACGAAGTCCACGGCGAATGAGCGCACGGGCCCCGCGCCTTGCGCCAACAAGGCCCGCTGCGCCAGCGCGGTGATGGCGCTGGAGTCCAGCCCGCCCGACAAGAGCGTGCACAAGGGGACGTCGGAGATGAGCTGGCGGGCGACGATGTCCTCGAGCAATTCGCGCACGGTGCGCACCGTGGTCTTCAGGTCATCCGTGTGCGGCCGCGATTCGAGCTTCCAATAGGCCCGCTCCCGAGCCCCCTCGCGCGTCACCGTCAGGATGTGGCCGGGACGCACCTCGCGCATGCCCCGGTAGACGGCATGCCCCGGCGTCTTGCAGAACAACAGCAGCTCGCGCAGGCCGTCGTCGTCCACCTCGGCGCGAATCAGGGGATTGGCGAGGATCGCCTTGGGCTCCGAGCCGAACAGCACGCCGTGCGGTGTGGGGGCGTAGTACAGGGGCTTGATGCCCATCCGGTCGCGCACGAGCAGCAGTTTGTGCTCACGCACATCCCAGAGGGCGAAGGCGAACATGCCGTTGAAGCGCTCGGCGAACGAGGCGCCCCACTGCAAGTAGGCACGCAAGACGACCTCGGTGTCGCTGTGCGTACGGAAGGGGTGTCCGAGCGACGCCAACTCCGCGCGCAACTCCCGGAAGTTGTAGACCTCGCCCGTGTAGACGAGCACGGCCACGGGCTGGCCGTTCTCCTCCGCCACCATCGGCTGCCGTCCTCCCTCCAAGTCGATGATCGACAGGCGGCGGTGGCCCAGCGCGGCGTGGGGCGACAACCACAACCCCTCGTCATCGGGGCCCCGGTCGCGCATCGTCCGCGTCATCTTTTCCGCGGTCGCACGCTCCTCCATCAGATTGCGCTCGAAATCGATCCAACCCGCGATTCCACACATGGATGAATGCCTCCTCGTTCGCCAGGGCGCACGACGGACCCATTCCCACCCGTTCACGGTGCCGTGGCGCCCGAATGATAATCCTTGAGGTAAGGCTGTTCGTTGCGCGGGGCAACGAAGCCCGATAGCGGACGCTTGATCGCGCTATAGGGTGAGTTCCAACCACCGAGGAACCATGTCAGAGCAGGCGGAAGCGGAACGGCAGGCACAGGGACAGACGCTCTCGGCGCTGGAGCGGGAATTGAGCGTCCTGGTGCGGCGCGCGATTGGTTCTTTCTGGGGCAAGCGAGACGAGGGCGGTGTCGACCGCTGGACCTATGCGCTGCTCATCCGCCTGTCCGAGGAGGGGACGACGCGGGTAGGCGAGGTGGCACGCCGCTTTGGCATCGACAAGTCCACCGCGAGCCGTCACCTGGGACGGATGGAGGAGCAGGGACTCCTGGAAAGTATTCCGGACGAAAGCGATGCCCGCTCGGTGCTGCTGCGCATGACGCCACGAGGCGCGGAACATCTCGCCGCGACCCGCGCGGAACGGCTCCAGGTGCTGCGGAAGATCTTCGCCGCCTGGCCGGAGCAGGATCGGGCGGATCTCACCCGGCTGCTGGGCCGGCTCAACACGGATCTCGATCTGTCCGGCGGGCCCTAGGGGCAGCGAGCGGCCGCGTCCAGCAATGCGCGCGCCTTGAGGCGGATCTCCTCCCACTCCGCCTGGGGCTCCGACAGCGCCACCACGGCGCCGCCCACGCCGATGGAGACCGAGCCCGGACGCAGGACCGCGGTGCGGATGACGATGTTGAGATCCGCGCCACCGCCGAGCCCCAGGAAGCCAATGGCCCCCGAATAGGGACCTCGCGCCGAGCCCTCCAGGCGATCGAGCAGCTCCATCGTCCGCTTCTTGGGTGCGCCCGTCATGGAGCCCCCGGGGAACGCGGCCTGGATGCAATCCACCGCCGTCAGCTCCGGACGCAGGCGTCCCCGGATGGTGCTCACGAGCTGGTGCACCGTGGCATAGCGCTCCACCTCCATGAGCACCGGGACGTGCACGCTGCCCACCTCGCACACCCGCCCGAGGTCATTGCGCACCAGGTCCACGATCATCAGGTTCTCCGAGCGCTCCTTCTCGCTCGCGCGCAACGCCGCCTCGAGCCGCGCGTCCTCGTCCGCGTCCCGCCCCCGGGGCCTCGTGCCCTTGATGGGTTTGGACTCGACGAGCCCCACCCGGTCGATGCGCAGGAAGCGCTCCGGCGACGAGCACGCGAGCGCCGTATCGCCGAAGCGCAGGAAGGCGGCGTAAGGCGTCGGGGAGACGCGGCGCAGTGTCCGGTAGTACGTGAGCGGCTCCAGCTGGAGCTCGGCGTGGAGGGTGTTGGTGAGGCAGACCTCATAGGTCTCGCCATCCCGGATGGCGCGCTGGCAGACGCCGATGTCGGCGAGGTAGCGCTCGGGCGCGCGCTCGAAATGGAATACCGGTGACGGACGCGGGGAGACGGAAGCAAGAGGCGGCACGGAAGGCACGCCGAGCAGCCGGTCCTCCAGCGCATCGAGCCACGCCTCCGCCGAGGCCGCGTCTCCTTCCCGCGCGAGGCACACCCCGTACACCACCCGCTCCTGGGCATCGAAGGCCAGGAGGCGATCGGCCAGGAGCAGGTGCGCATCCGGCAGTGGGGAGACATGGGCCGCGTCTCCGCCACACTCCGCCTTGAGCTCGTATCCGAGATAGCCGACGAACCCCCCATTGAAGTCGAAGGGCAGCGCATCGGACGCCACATGCCGCCGCGCCAGCTCACGCCGCAGGAAGTCGAAGAGGGATTCCTCGTGACGCTCGGTGTGCTCCGCACGCGTCACCCACAACGCCCGGGGCCGCACGTGGTAGCGAACCTCCAGACTCTCCGGCCCATCCGCCGCGCCCATGAAGGAGAAGCGGGACAGACTGGGCTCCACCCGGCTGCTGTCCAACCAGAAGGCGCGGGGCGAGCTCCCGAAGAGATGGAGGAAGACCGCCTCCGGCTCGGGGAACAGCTCCAGACGGCGAGAGCGGACGATGTAGCGCTCGGAGACGTCGGGCACCGCGGCCGCATCCGGCGCGCCCTCCTTCGGGAGCGGGCGAGCACGAGGCGGACGGGGCCGCTCCCGGAGGAAGGGTCGGCTCAACGCGTGGAAGTTCGCGAGGAGCCGTCGGCCGTGCTCGCTGCGAATGGACTCGGGGTGGAACTGAACGCCCCACTGGGGCAACTCCCTGTGGCGCAGCCCCATCACGAGCCCGTCCTCTGTCCATGCCGTGCGCACCAGACACTCGGGCAGCTCCGTCACCTGGAGCGAGTGGTAGCGCACGGCGGAGAACCCCTGGGGCAGGTCCGCGAAGAGCCGCGTGCCGTCATGGAAGATGGCGCTCGCCCGGCCGTGCATCACCTCGGGAGCGTGACGCACCCGGGCACCATGGACGTGGCCGATGCCCTGGTGCCCCAAACACACCCCCAGCACCGGCACGGACGCCTCTCGGAGCAGGCGTGTGCAGACCCCGAAGTCCGCCTCGCGCTCGGGACGGCCGGGGCCCGGGGAGAGCACCACGTTGTCGAAGTCGAGTTCCCGAAGCCGCTCCCACGTGATGTCATTGCGCACGACGAGCGGCGGCGTGCCGGAGACCTCGGCGCACAACTGGTACAGGTTGAAGGTGAACGAGTCGTAGTTATCGACGAGGAGCGTCTTCATGTCCCGCTGGACGCGGAATGTGTCAAACAGGGGCCGCTGGCGCAATTCCGCCCGAGGGCGGCCCCTGTCCGTCAAACCGGAGGACTAAGGCAGCTCGAGCCTGCAGAACGCGCTGCACCCATCGTTGCTCCGCGTGTTGCCGTCGTCGCACTGTTCACCGTATTGCGTCTGGACGATGGAGTCCCCGCAGCGGGGCCCGAGCACACAACCCCGGGCGCACGTGTTGTAGGAACCATCGTTGACGCCGTCGTCGCACGCCTCTCCCGGGTCGACCACGCCATTGCCGCAGTTGGCGACACACTCGGAGCGCCGCGCGAGGAAGTTGTCGAGCGTGAGCCGGTAGTTGGAGCCAGTCGTGTGGCGCTCCGCCTGGAACACCGCGACCTCGTAGACGCGGCCCACTTGCAACCCGAGTTCGACGGCCTTCGACGCCAGGTTGATGCGTCCCGACATCGGCCCGTGAACCCCGCCCAGGTCGAGCGCGAGCCGCCGGTTGATGAACACCCACACATCGTCATCCCCGAGGAAGGTCAACTCCTCCGTTCCCTTGTACTCGAACCAGGTGCGCGTCTCGCTCGTGAAGCTGAAGTTGCGAGGCACTCCGCTGCCATCAGTGCGTCTGGGCTCCTTGCCAAATGCCACCCACCCGTCGTTGTCGAGCGGGAAGAAACTCGCGCTGCGGTACTCGTAGGTCGCCGTGTTGTCTATGCGCGACAGGGGGAGCTGCTTGACCACGGACAGGTTGACGTTCGGCGTGTCGCGGTACCACTGGTCGAACGCGACCTGGCCGTGAGTGGTGGACGAACTGACTCCCGCCTTCGCGTACCGGGGCTTGCCATCCACCCCCAGCAGGGCCTGCACGATCCCCGTCTCCGAGCCGTTGGCGTTCTCGAAGTCGACGTGCCCGCGAGGCAGACCATCACTGGCGGGCAGGTCGTAGCCACGGAAGTCACGCAGGACCAGGGGCAACGACATCGTCGAGGGCGGATCATTCTCGATGAGTGCGCACGTGAAGCCCTCCTCCAATTGGCACGTGGACGAGCACCCATCGTGGGAGCGGGAATTGCCATCGTCGCACGCCTCGCTCGTGTCTCCAGGGAGCATCACGCCGTCGCCACAAATCGCCGTGCACACCCCGTCGACGCACTGGGGCTCACGCCCGCACAGAGGTGAGCAACCATCACCCATGTCGCGGTTGCCGTCGTCGCACTGCTCCGTGCCCTCGACGATCCCGTCTCCACAGACAGTGGTCAGGCAGGGAGCGCCCACGGTGGGGCACTTGAAACCTTCCTCGAGACGGCAGGTGCCACCGCAACCGTCACCGGAGGTGGTGTTGCCGTCCTCGCACTCCTCGTCACCGGCGATGATCAGGTCTCCACAAGCGGAGGCCACGCATCGTCCTCCCGCTGGAGGGCAAGACCAACCCGGATCCACACCGCAGGTGGCGGAGCAACCATCCCCCGAGGCCGTATTGCCGTCATCACAGGCTTCACCCGCCTGCAAGACCCCATCTCCACACCTACCACCGCCCGCGTCCGGAACCTCGGTGGAAGCGTCCGGCGTGTCCGTGGATGCGTCTGGCGTGTCCGTGGATGCATCCGGCACCTCGGAGGAGGCGTCCGGCGTGTCCGTGGACGCGTCTGGCGCGTCCGTGGATGCGTCCGGCACTTCGATGGACGCGTCTGGCGCGTCCGTGGATGCGTCCGGCACTTCGATGGACGCGTCTGGCGTGTCCGTGGATGCATCCGGCACCTCGGTGGACGCATCTGGTGTCTTGGGTGACGTACCAACATCTGGCCCAGCGGTCGAACCACCACAAGCCGCGAGTAACACGAAGAAGCAAACAAGCACGAGGCTGGCGGGCCACCGATGGAGGGGTGGATTCAGCATGGAAGGTCCCAGCGGAGAAGGGGGAAGGAAGCGAGCGATTGTACCTGCCCGCCCCCACACACCTCCGCCGAGCCCCCTGTAAAAAGACAGAGGCCGCTCCGGGCAAACCCCGAAGCGGCCTCTCATCACGACGCGTGTGACGGCTTAGTTGAGCTCGACCTTGCAGATGCTGCTGCAACCATCACCGCTCTGCTTGTTGCCGTCATCGCACGTCTCGCCCGCTTCCCTCTGGATGACCTTGTCGCCACAACGAGGCCCGAGCACACAACCCCGGGCGCACGTGTTGTAGGAACCATCGTTGATGCCGTCATCGCACTCCTCGCCCTGGTCGACCACGCCATTGCCGCAGGTGGCGCGGCACTCGGTGCGGCTCGTGAGGAAGTTGCTGAGCGTGAGCCGGTAGTTGGAACCATTCGTGTGACGCTCGGCCTGGAACACCACCACCTCGTAGATGCCGCCCTTCGCCAGGTTGAACTTGGTGGCATTGGCGGTCGTGGACAGGTCGATGCTCCCGGACTCCGGCCCGTGCACTCCTCCCAGGTCGATGGCGAGGCGGCCGTTGATGAACACCCACACGTCGTCGTCGCCGCGGAAGGACAGCACTTCCTTGGCCTTGTACTCGAACCAGTAGCGGGTCTCGCTCGTGAAGTTGAAGTTGCGGGGCACCCCATTGCCATCGTTCCGCTTGATTTCGTAGGTGGAGCCACGCGCGACCCACCCATCGTTGTCGAGCGGGAAGAAGTTCGTGTTGTCATACACGTAGGTGTTCGTGTTGCCATTGCGCGCCAGGGAGAGCGTCTTGACCACGGTCACGTTGACGTTCGTGACGTCGCGGTACCACTGGTCGAAGGTGGCCTTGCCGTGGGTGCAGTTGGAGTTGCTGCCGTCCGCGTTCTTGCCGTACACCGGCTTGCCATCGGCGCCCAGGTACTCCTGCACGATCCCCTTCTCCGAGGCGTTCTTGTACTCGAAGTCGATGTGGCCCCTCGGCAGGCCGTTGCTCGCGTTCGCTTGCAGGTCGTAGCCACGGAAGTCTCGGAACACGAAGGGAATCTCCACGGTATCCGGCGGAGCGCTCTCGATGAGGTCGCACACGAAGCCCTCCTCCTTCTTGCAGGTCGAGCTGCAACCATCGTTGTTGCGCGTGTTGCCGTCATCGCACTCCTCGCTCGTGTCACCGGGGAGGATCACGCCATCGCCGCACTTGGGCGTGCACTTGCCGTCGCTGCCGCACTCGGGCTCCCGCTTGCACAGCGGCGAGCAGCCATCGCCCATGTTGTTGTTGCCGTCGTCGCACTCCTCCGTGCCCTCGACCTGGCGATCCCCACAGTAGGTGGTCTGGCACTTCGCGCCGATGGTGGGGCACTTGTAGCCCGCCTCAAGACGGCAGAGTTCACTGCAGCCGTCACCGGGGGTGGCATTGCCGTCCTCGCACTCCTCGTCACCCGCGATGATGAGGTCTCCACACTGAGCGGCCACGCACCGGCCACCCGTCGACTGGCAGATCCAGCCCGGCTCCGTGGCACACGTCGCGGAGCAACCATCTCCCGACTCCGTGTTGCGGTCGTCGCACGACTCGGACCCCTCGACCTTGCCATTGCCGCAGATCGCGGTCTGGACGCAGGGCTTACCCGGCACCTCGCACGACCATCCGCGCTCGATCTGGGAACAGGTCGCCGTGCAGCCGTCACCGCTCACCGTGTTGCCGTCGTCGCACGCCTCCGCGCCCTGCTTGATGCCGTCGCCACACCGGCCAGAGCCCCCATCCACGGGGGTGGACGCATCGGGCGTGTCGATCGGATCGCTCGTCCCCGAGTCAGGTTTGCCGGGATTGGAAGTCCCCCCATCGCCACATGCCGCGATGGACAGGAAGAGGGAAGCAATCAAGAGGCTCGCGAGCCGCGAGCGAGTTGGGGGATTCACCATGGAGGGCTCGAGCAGGAAGGGGGGATTGAAACGAGGACGATTGTACCTTTCCTTCCTGGCCCCCGTGGGCGTTCCATCACCACGGCAAGAAAACAGGCCGGGCAACCCATACCGCTCGCTCGCCTACCGAGAGTCCAGCGAGGACGCGAGAAAACGGCGCCCAAGGGGGAGCGGGCCGTGGACCACTCGAAAGGTGGACCCGGGGGCCGGGGATTCGCCTTGAAACCCGGTCTGCCGGAGAATGGGGAGGCCATGCCCCACACCGACCGTTCAGGTAATGCCGCGCCGCTTGGCAGCCAGTTGCTCGCCGAGCACTTCCGAGCGGATGCCGCCGCCCGGGAGACCTCCGTGGCCCGGTTCAACAGCGTGGTGTGTTCCCTCTTCCTGCTGTCGGCATTGGGACTGGGGCCACTGCTCGGCTGGCCCCGTGCCACCGCCGTGATGACGCTGTGCGCCAGCTACGCCGGCTACTACGGATGGCTCTACCGGGTGCTCAAGCGTGGCTGGTTCCACCCCGCGGTGTGCTGGATCAACGTCTGCCTGGAGAACACCGCCGTCGGCGGGCTCTTCATGTTCGACATCATCTTCGCGGACGCCGAGCAGGCCCTGTCCAACCCCTCGGCCGTGCTGTGGAGCGCGATCATCGTGCTCGCGGCCCTGCGCTCCAACCTCAAGCTGGCGCTCTTCGCGGGCGGGCTCGTGGCCGCGGAGACGATGCTGCTGTACTTCTTCGTCGCCCTGCCCCGGATGAGCGGGCCCATCCCCCTGATGTTCTCGCCCACGTTGATGGTGCAGCGCGCCGGCTACTACTTCATCACGGGGTGGATGGCGGCGCTGGTGGCCAGCCACCTGACGCGCAAGGCCGAGGAAGCCCTGCGGGCTGTCCGGGCCAAGGATCTGCTGGGCAAGTACTTCCTGCACGAGCGGCTGGGCGTGGGCGGCATGGCGGAGGTGTTCCGCGCCACCTACAGCCCGGAGGGTGGCTTCGAGAAGGTGGTGGCCATCAAGCGCATCCTGCCGGCCTACGCGGAGGACGAGGACTTCGTGACGCTGTTCCGGCGGGAAGCGGAGCTGGTGTCGCTGCTCAACCATCCCAACATCGTCCAGGTGCTCGACGTGGGCCGCTTCGGGGACACCTACTTCATGGCCATGGAGCACATCGAGGGGGTGTCGCTCCGGGAGCTCATCAAGGTCCACGGCCGTCTACCGCCCGCGGCGGTGGCACTCATCGGCGCGGAGATGGGCCAGGCACTCGACTACGTCCACCGGCGCACCGCGAGCGACGGCACCCCGCTCAACCTGGTGCACCGGGACGTGAATCCGCCCAACATCCTGCTGTCACGCATTGGCGAGGTGAAGCTGGGGGACTTCGGCGTCGCCCGCGCGGCCATCCACGTGCGCCTCACCCAGGCGGACCGCGTCCGCGGCAAGCTGGGCTACCTGGCCCCGGAGCAGGCCCGGGGTGAGTCCTTCGATGGGCGGGCGGATCTCTTCGCGCTCGGCCTCACGCTGCACGAGGCGCTCACGGGACGGCGCGTCTTCTCCGGAGAAGGTGTCCCCGACACGATGCGCAGCACGCCGCCCGTCTTCCTCCTGCCCCCCTCGACCTTCCGCCCGGACATCCCGCCCCAGCTGGACGCCGCCATCATGGGCCTGCTGGAGTGGCGGGTGTCGGAGCGCACGCCCCGGGGGCTGAGGCTGCGCGAGCGGCTGTGCGAACTGACGGGCGCCTTCGCGCCCTACCCTCAAGGACAGGAGGAACTGGCCCGCCTGGTCCAGGAGGCGATGTTGCTGCGGAAGAACCGGCCCCCCGCGCTTGGAGCCGAGCAGGAGACGCGGCCCGAGGGCATGCTCTTTCCGACCAGCGAGGAGCCCACGGGCGTGCTGTCCTCGGACAACCCGGGCGAAGCGATGGAGGAGTCGGCCACCCGGGCCCTGCACAAGGGTTGAACCCGGACGCCTACCAGCCCGAGTTGCCCGGCAACCGCTTGAAGAAGGAGTCCGGCACGCCCGGCGCGTGGAGCGCCCCCCGTGCGGAGTCCTTCACCGTCACGCCCTCGAAGCTCACCTCACCTCGCGCGCCGTCGATGGCCTCGATGCCGTACGTGCCCGCCCCCGTCACGGTGACGTTCTTGAGCACGATGTCCGACAGGCTCGCCTCCATGCGGGTCTCGTTGTCCTGGAACTGGATGCCCGCGTACGTCGGATCGACGATGTCGATGTTCTCCGCGAGGACGTGCCGCACCGGGCCCTGGCGCGTGTAGAAGCGCAAGGCCCCGTGCGTCATCCCGAACATGGGCCCTCCCGCCCGGATGAGCGAGATGTTCTTGAGCGCCGTGGTCGGCGCGAACGGGTGCGAGTCGAACTCGTTGTCGATGAGGATGCCCGAGTAGGTCAGCACGTCCTCGCAGGTGCTGTCCTCGATGGTGTTGTTGTAGCCGCCGTAGATGGCGAAGCAGTTGGCGCGCCAGTTCATCTGCACGCTGTTGCGGCGGAAGACGTTGTCATGGCCGGGCGGGTCGCCCGCGTTCTTGAACGACCAGATGGCCAGGGCATCATCTCCCGAGTTGCGGAAGTGGGAGTTCTCCACCACGGAGTTGCGCGTGCCATTGGCGAAGTTGATACCGTCCGCGTAGACATTGCGGAAGCGGGAGTTCTTCACGACCAAGCCATCCGTCGTGTTCGAGTATCCGTTGAAGCCCGACCAGATACCCACCTTGACGTGCTCGACCCAGACGTTCTCGACGACCGAGTCCTGGCCCATGCCTCCGTGAAAGCCGTTGGCCGGCTCCTCGTCGTCGCGGTGGTCCACCTCCCCGAGAAGGGAGAAGTCGGCGAAATGGCAGCCACCCTCGCCCCAGCAATACAGGGTGCCCTCCTTCCCCTTGAGGGTGGAGTGCCACATGCCCGCGCCACGGAACGCGATCCCCTTCAAGGACAGACCCCGAATGGGTTCACCCTGGTCATTCACTCGCTCCGCGTTGACGAGGAAGGTGCCCCGCGGAATCCAGATGCCCTTCTTCTTCTCGCCCACGGCCACGTCGATGGCCCGCTGGATGGCCTCCCGGTCATCCACGTCATCGTCCGGCGTCGCGCCGTGGTCGGTGATGGAGATGAGCCCCGCGGGCTTCTCCAGGGGAGGCGCGACCTGCTCCAGGTCGATGAGATCGATGACATAGAACGCCGCGGTGTCCTCGGCGTCCTTCTGCAGCTTCACCTCCGTGCCCGCGGGAAGGGTGTCCACCAGGGCCCGCACCTCGTCGAAGAAGGCGTGCGGCTCGCCCTTGCTCGGATCATTCGGTGTGTCGATGGCCTCCCCCTGGTAGACCCAGGAATAGCGCGAGGTCACCGGGAGCGACTTGACGCGCTGGCCATTCACATAGAGGCCCAGGGTCGCGTCGATCCCTCCACCCGTCGCCGAATCCGGAATGGACAGACGCACGACAATGGAATTGGCGACCTTCGTGGAGGTGATGGCCACGTAGTCACCCGTCTTGTCGAGCCGGACCGCCTTGCGCCCGACCGCCTCGGCCTCGATGGCCGCCGCGTCATAACGCGTGCGGCTGGGACCGATGACCCGCGCGTTGGTCTTGCCATCCTCGGCCTGATACTCGACCCAGGGGAGCGATGCGCCCCGAGCGGGAGTGGCGGGCGTGTCCACGGGCGGTGGCACCGGCTCATCCGTGGGCTCGGTGCAGACCACGCTTCCCAGGGAGAGCACCAGCACCCCCAACGCCAGGCCCCCGCGGAAGGGAGGATTCACCGGTGCGGCCCGAGGCTTTCCCGTCATGTGCGCCATCCTTGTCCATCGATGCGAGGCGTCGCTTCGCAACACCCTACACCCGCCGAGAGAAGACAAGCCGAGACGCGGATGGCCTGGCGCGTCAAACGGTGATTTCGATGCGATTGCCCTCGGGATCGAGCACGACGCACTCGTAATACCCATCCCCTGTCTGCCGGGGACCATCCACCACCGGAAGGCCCTCGCGCCGGAAACGCTCCGCCAGGGAGTCCACCGCCTCGCGCGAGCCCACCGAGATCGCCAGATGCGCGTAGCCCATGGGCGGCGAGTCCTCGGGCACGGTCACCACGACGGGCTTCGACATGATCTCCAGGCGCGCCCCGGAGCCAAAGCTCAGGAAGTACGACGTGAACTGCTTGCGTTCATTGACGTACCGGGGCCCCACGCTGGCCTGGAAATACGTCTCGTAGAAGGAGCGAAGCCGCTCGAGGTCCCGCGTCCAGAGCGCCACGTGTTCGATGCGCATGGGCGCCATCCTCCGTCACACGAGGACGGAGGCCAAGCGGGATTCAGGGGGCGTCCTCTCGGAAGGTGTCGCAGGCCGCGAGGGTGCCCTGCTCGAGTCCGCGCCGGAACCAGAAGACACGCTGCGCGGAGGAACCATGGGTGAAGGACTCGGGGACGACATGCCCGCCCGCGCGGCGCTGCAGGGTGTCATCCCCAATGGCCGAGGCCGCGTTCAATCCCTTCTCCACGTCACCCTGTTCGAGCACCTGGCGTTGACGCTGCGCATGGTGGGCCCAGATGCCAGCGAAGCAGTCCGCCTGCAATTCCTGGCGGACGGACAGGGCGTTGGCGTCTTCCCGCGTTCCTCGAGCGCCAGCGCGGACACGCGAGGAAATGCCGAGCAGGTTCTGCACATGATGTCCGACTTCGTGCGCCACGACATAGGCCCGCGCGAAATCACCGGGCGCATCGAGTTGCCGCTCCAAGTCCCGGAAGAAGCCCAGGTCCAGGTACACGCGCTGATCTCCTGGACAATAGAAAGGCCCCACCGCGCTCTCCTGGAAGCCGCAAGCCGACTCCACGGCGTCGGAGAAGAGGACGAGCCGGGGTTGCACGTAACGCACGCCCTCGGGCGACAGCAGGGACGGCCACGTGTCCTCGGTATCCGCGAGGATGACGGAGACGAAGTCCTTGAGTTCTTCCTGGGCGGGATCCACCCGTACCCCCGAGCCTCCCGTTCCCACCTGCGCCGAGGGTCCTTGGGGATCCCCGGAGAGGACCACGCCCGGGTCACCTCCAAGCAGGTACACCAGGACGGCGACCACCAGCGTCGCCACTCCGCCCCCCAGTGCCAACGGCCGTCCCACGCCCTGGCCCCGCCGATCCTCGACATTCGAGCTGCGCCGTCCCCCTTGCCATCTCATCCGGTCCGCCTCCCCGCCGAGCGTCAATCCCCTCCAAGGTAGGGAGCACGGAGGTGCCTATCACCACGGTGGTGGGTGCTCGGCCGCCCGCAAGACGGGCGGAGGAGCATGCCTCACGAAAACTCCCAGAGTTCCCAGGTCGTCTCCAGGTCGCCCTCCGCGTCCCGGGTGTTGCCCACGACCAGGAAGCGTCCGGGGGAAACCTCCACGAGTTGTTGCCCCGCGCGAGCCCTCCGCAAGGAGGGGCCTGGGGACCAGGTGCCCAGAAGAGGATCCCAGAGTTCCACCGAGTTCGAGTCCGCGTGCGCGCTCCCGGCGAGTCCTCCGGACACCATCGCGCCGCCCCCCGGGAGCGCCGTCAGGGCGAAGCCCGAGCGGGGAATCGCGAGCCTTCCCGTGGCGCTCCATTCACCGGTGCGGGGATCCCACACCTCCGCGGTGGTCAGGACCTGGCCACTCAACCATCCCCCCACGACGAGGATGCGCCCGTCCGACAGCGTGACCCCCACGGCCCCATCACGAGACTCGGTCATGGGGCCGACCTGGCCCCAGGCACGGCGGTCTCGCTCCCAGACCTCGGTCATCTGATCGAGCGGGGGCGCGAAGTGGACGCCCTCGACGATGGCGAAGCCAAAGCCATTGTCCCGGCCTCCCGCGATGACCACGCGCTCTCCGCTCGCACACACCGGGCCGGGGTGGAAGATGCGCGCCGTCTGACCCGCGGGCTCCCAGGCACTGGCGCCGGGCCATAGCACCTCCGCGCGCGTGCCCCGCTCGAGGTCATCATCGAAATCCGAGCCCAACACCAGCACCGCGCCATCCGCGAAGCTCACGGCGATGGGTTGGGCCCGGGCGGCGATGAGCGGCGGTCCCTCCTGGAAGCGCCGGGAGCCGGGCTCCCAGAACAGGGTGGTACGCAACTCGTGAGCATCGGCGCTCTGCCCCCCGAGCAACAACACGCGCCCGTCTGGCAGCGCCACCGCGGCGTGGCCCTGTCGCGGATGGGGCAGCGGTGGCAGCGGGTGCCACGCCCGTGTCGCCAGGTCCCAGAAGGCCGCCATGTCGGACCGCCGAGGCGTGGCGCCAATGCCATCGCGATGCCAGGCGCCACCGCCCGCGAGGAGCGCCCCTCCGGACACCGCGACCAGACAGAAGCCATCGAGCCAGAGACCTTCGTGGGGAACCCGACCAGCGGAGGAAAGCGGAGGAGACATTCCGTCCATCATCCCCCATCCGAATCCTCATGCGTCACACAAAGGACAATGTTCACGCCCGGCGGGCCACCTGCGGACACCTCGGGGAAACGGGTTCAATGAAGCGGGGCGCACTCGACTTCCCGCCCCATGAGGTCACCCGCATGAGCGACATGAAGTGGGCGCACTCCCTGGTGGTTGCGTTCATGATCCAGGGTTGTGAAGGGCAGCCCGTCGAGGCCGGAGCGGCCATGGAACCCGCTTCCGGGCAAGCAGGAGGCAAGGAAGCAGCGGCGAGCCCGCCGGAGCAAGACACGGCCGCGGGTTCCTCCCAGGCTGAATGGCACGGTTGCCGCTATACCCTGTCCCACGAGGAACGCCCGGACGGCGGCCAGCCCTCCGTTCCCATCTACGACATCATCCTCCATCGCTCGAATCAGGGAACCTGTCCCTGGGGCGGACAAAGCCGCCTGCTGGGCTCCTCCTACGAGGTGCCCGCGTTCTCCCTGGTCGCTGGCCCCTGGGGAATCGGAGTGGGACATATCCAGGTCAACGCTCGGCCCTCGTTGAACCCCCCGCCCGTCCACTTCTCCTTGCGGCACGTCGCGCCGGACACATTGGAACCCCTACGAAACGAGACGCTCACCGCCTCGATATGTCCCCGCGGCATGGGCACCTGCCTGCCCGGACGGATCCACCAGGCGGAGCTCGCCCTGACGGAAGGCACGCTCGTGGTCAAGGGCACCAAATCCGGAAGCATCCCCGGGGAGATTGGGGAAGGCACCCAGTTCACGGCCACCTACCCGCATTTCTTCACCACGAGGACGTCCCCCACGGTGTTGGCCCCACCGGATGAAAACGGCTCCTACGCCAGCATCGAATGGTCGGGCTGCCACTTCTTCGTATGGGCCATTCCCACGGACACCTGGGGGCAGGGCAACGCCGGGGAACACGCCATCTATCTCACCCGGATGCCGTACAGGCGTGAATGCCCTTGGGGAATGGAAAGCAAGCTCATCGAGCGCACCTACCGGCCAGGGCCACTCGCGCTCGTGGGCGGCATGTCGGGCCTCGCGGTCGGCTACAAGCGGCAGCAGTCCGCCTCCGACGCCGCCCCTGTCTCCTTGCGCATCCTCCAGTTGACCTGGAACTCGCTCCAGGCGGCACGCGAGGAAAGCCTGGAGGTGCGCAAGGACGAAGGCGGGCGCGGCCGCCCCGGCTCCATCTCCCTCGTCCATCTGTCCATCACCCGGAACGAAGCGCTCGTGGTGCTCGGCCACAAGGACGGAGCCTTCGTGGGAGAGAAAGGCAGCCCTTCCCACTTCCAGGTCTCCTTCGAGGATTTCTTCACCAGTACCCGGCCCCCCACGTTTGGCGACTTCTGAGCGGCCCGCCCGACCGACCCTGTAAAACCAGGAAAAGGTTCGAGACCCGAAAGAACCGGTGCTATGACGGAAGCCCTACCGCCGAAAGGATGGTTTCCACATGTATCGGTTCCTCGTTGGGATGGGTGTGCTCGCGATGTTGGGAGTGGCTCCAGAGGCGAACGCCAGACGTGCGCCGGAGACCCTCACGCTGTCCAACAAGCAGTTGCTGATCAACGGCAAGCCCTTCATCGCCAAGGGCGTCAACTACCACCCCGTTCCCAGGACGGGCGCCAGCAACTGGCCCGATGACTGGACCATGAACCGCGCCGTGGCCTTCAGCGACCTGGCCAAGATGAAGGAGATGGGCGTCAATACCATCCGCGTCTATGTCCTGTACGATCGGCTGTTCCAGAACTGGGACGAGCAGAACGATCCCTCGACCGACCCGGGCCGGGTCGACCAGTCGGTGCTCGCCAACTACCGCGCCGTCCTGGACGAAGCCGATCGGCAGGGCATCTACGTCATCATGAATTACTTCCTGCCCACCGGCGTGGACTACCGCGCGGGGCAGCAGGTGAAGTTCAACAAGGACGCGCGCACGCGGCACAAGCTGCGCTTCCGCAACATCATCAACGTGTTCAAGAACCGCACCGAGTTCCCGATGGTCCTGATGTGGGCCTTCGGCAACGAGAACAACTTCGAATGGAACCGCGGGCCGCTGACGTCCGAGGCGATGTTCGACTTCTATGGCGAGGCGATCCGCGAGGCCGATCAGCAGGCCGATGCGGCGCATCCCTACACGGTGGTCATCGGGGACAACCCCCAACTGGACATCCACAACACCAGCCTGCTCAACCGGGCGCCCCTGGTGGATATCTGGTCCATCAACATGTACAACACGGAGCAGGGCTTCAGGAACATCATCCAGGGCTACTCGCTCAACAAGCCGCTCCTGTTCACGGAGTTTGGCTATGACGCCTGCCAGCACAACAAGGGGTGTGACTTCTCCAACCCGGAGGGCCGTGGCAGCGCGGAGGCCCAACAACAGCAGGCCCTCTTCTACAAGAGCCGCTGGGAGAACGCGATGCTGCCCAACCTCAGCGCCCGGAGCACCACCAACAAGCTGCTCGGCGGCGTGGTGTTCGAGTGGAATGACGAGTGGTGGAAGGACGGAAGCGGACCCCGCGACGTCCACAACACCGGCGGCTACGCCAACGCCAACCTCGTCCCCGATTGCTTCATGAACGAGGAATGGTTCGGACTGTCCACCGCCCTCAAGGAGGGTGAGACCAGTGGACGCTATTACCGGTCCGCGTTCAGCGAGCTCAAGCGGATGTGGAGCACCCTGTCCCTGACGTCCGCCGAGTAGGCTCCCTCACGGGCGCCGTCCGAAGTGGAACGAGAGGTAACCGTCACGCACCGCGGCCGGGGCTCCTTCCTGGAGCAACGTCCGCGCCTTCGTGACGACCGCGAGCGCTTCATCGAGGGACACCTCGCCCGAGCGCAGGGCGCCGAATAGCAGGCACTCGTAACGGCGGCACGCGAGCGGCCGTTGCGAGTAGACCTGACACACCGTGCCCGAGAGCGCCGCGCACCGCTGAGGCACGTGACGGCCCCCCTTGTCGTTCGTCACCACCGCGAGGGTGTCCTCGGGAACGACCTCCGTGGGCGACAGGGGAACGCGCGCGAACAGGGTGCCGTCGCAGCACAACCCACAGGCGCGGCAGAGAGTCTCCAGCGACATGGCGTGGCAGCGTACCCGGCGCCTCCTCTCGCGCCAACGCGAAGCAAGGGCTCGAAAGCCGGCTCGCCATCCCTGCCCAGCCACGACCGAAATACTTCGACATGTCCCGGCGCCGAATAGCCCCCTGGCCGCATCGTCAGAAGGAGCACAACACGGAGCGAGCGGCATTCTCGACGAGAGTTCGAGGCCCCTCGTCCCCAGTCGCCGCACCCGAGGAGCATCGCCATGAAGACCCTGTTCACGTGGATGTCCATCGCTTTCGCCCTGTACGCGAGCACGCCGGCGCTGGCCGATTCACGGCATGACCCTCGTCCCAACCGCAACCCGGGCACGGTGGACCGGGCGAACCAGGAGCGCGCGGAGCGAGAACGGCGCGAGCGCGAGGCCCGGGAGCGCGCGGAACGGGAACGGCGCGAGCGCGAGGAGCGGGAGCGGCGTGAGCGCGCGGAGCGGGAACGGCGCGAACGCGAGGAGCGGGAGCGGCGTGAGCGCGAGGCCCGGGAGCGCGCGGAGCGGGAGCGGCGTGAGCGTGAGGCCCGGGAGCGCGCGGAGCGGGAGCGGCGCGAGCACGACGAGCGCGGACGGCGGGACCGCGATGACGGCGTGCACCGCGCCACCCCCGTGGATCGCCGTTGAGTGGCACGGCCCTTCGGCTCAGTCCCGAAGGACCTCGCTGCCCTCGCTCAAGCCCAGACCCCACACGAAGGCGAATGACAGGTGCACGCTCGAGTGGAAGGGCAGGTAGTGGACGAGCGACAACACATGGAAGCCCACGAAGGACAGCAGCGCGCCCGTGGCGGCCAGTGAACCCGCGCGGTGGCGGCGCAGGAGCGCCCGGGCCAGCAGCCCATGCACCGCCACCTGGAGGAGGAGGCCGAGCAGTCCTGTCTCCGCCCACGTCGTCAACCACAGGTTGTGCGAGTCCGTGGCCAGGAGATCCGTGATGTGCGTTTCGTCCTGCGAGCGCAGGGCCGCGGGCTTGTGGTTGCCAAAGCCCACGCCCACGAGCGGATGCGCGCCCACCAGCCGCCAGCCCACGGACATCGCCAGGGCGCGCTCGCCGCTGGCCACGTTCTCCAGCGCCCGGCTCGCGCGCTCGCTCCAGGCGGGCGTCACCAGCACCGCGATCACGAGCGCCGCGGCCACCACGAGCCCCACCCGGCGCGGGGTGCCCCGCATCAACACCAGCAGTGCCAGCACGCACACACCCACGGCCGCACCGAGCGCCGCCCGCGCGAAGGACACGTAGGTGGACAGGAGCAGGGCCACCACCACCCCACCCGCCACCACGCGCGCACGAGCCCGGCGAGTGCCCCCCAACACCGCCAGGGCGGGCCCGAGCACGGCGACCGCCCCATGCGCGAAGCGCAACCGGTGGAAGAAGAACCCCCCGGACGCGTAGTGGGGAGACTCCTCGGTGCCGAAGTTCTCGTGCAGCCGTCCCATATTCAGCTTGAGGAACGCGGGCGGCTCCCAGGACCAGGGCACGCGGTGCTGGTACAAACCGAGCGCCGCGGCCCCCACCCAACCGCACGCGACGAGGATCCCCAAGGTCCACCACGGGACGCCCAGCGTGCCGACGCACGCCACCGCCGCGCCCGCCACGGTGTCCAGGGTCTGCCCATAACGGGAGCCTCGCGGCCAACGCTCGGCCGCTCCCGTCAACAGGGCCACCGCGGGCGACACGAGCTGCCACAGGCACAGGGCACCACTCGCCACCACGTACGCCCGCACGTCGGGCGCCAGCCGCAACTGGCGGCTCACGGCCAGGCCCAACGCCAGCGCGACCGCCAGCACCGCCCCCGCCTGGAGCACGGCTTCCGCCAGGAACAGGCCCACCGCGTACAGGCAGAGCACGGCGGAGGCGAGGTGACGCAGGCGGGTGGCAAGGGGTGAAGCGGAGCCCATTCGGTCCTCGACGGCGGTCCAGTGAAAGAGCGTTCACCTCACCATACAGGACGGTACACGACAACCTCGGTCCTGGCCTCTTAGAAGGAGGCCTGGACCCGGTTGAAGAAGGCGATCTCCGTGGGACGATCGCCGCCGTCCGCCGCGCCACCCGAGAAGGCGGTGCGCTCCACGCTGAAGGTGAGGCGGGCGTTGCCGCTCAAGTACCAGTGGGCGACGGCGCCCCAGGACTGGGCCTCGTTGGCCGAGCGCGAGGGGTCCGCGTAGAGGGGGAAGGCCTTGGGATCGACGCGCAGCCCGGAGTAGCGGGCGCCGAGTTCCACCGCCCCCCAGTGTCCCTCGCTGGGGAGCAGCGAATGGAAGGGCTTCACGCCTTCGTAGGAGGCCTTGCCCCCGAAGAGCACGTAGGAGGCGGAGAGCTGCCAGGCGCCGTGGGTCAACCGGGCCTCATCCGAGCCACGCCGTACGTCTTGCGTGGAGGTGGCGTACTCGGCCATCACCCCGAGTGGGCCGTGGAAGTAATAGGCCTGGGGGGACAACCGGTAGTGCCGACCGCTGGCGACCACCGTGGCGTCCAGGGTGGTGCCGGTGAGATAGGTGAAGAACGTCTGCTGTCCTTCGGCACGAAGGGTGGGCTCCTGTGTGGCGCCCAGCGTGCCGTATTCGCTGCCGACGGTTCCGGCGAGACCCAGACCCAGACCCTTGAGCGCTTCCACCGTCGATTTCCGGAACGGATGCGCGAAGAGACGTCCCTCGAGTTCCACGTTGTCGTCGACGTTGAGATCCGCGGCACCACCGTCGGGCGAGCCGTTGAAGGCGCCCACGGCGTAGCTCAACACGCTCCCGGAGAGGTCACCGGAGAACTGGATGCCCACTTCCCGGTTGGGCACCAGGCTGGTGGGCAGAGCGAATTCAGGAAAGAGCATCGCCGTGACGGGCTGGAGCCGCTCGAGTCCCACGGGCGCTTTGAACTTGCCGACCCTCACCCGGAATTCGCGCACGGGGTGGAGCTCCACATAGCCGTCCTGAACGGGCTGGGCGTTGGGCGCCAGATCCATTTGGAGGCGGAAATCGACCAGTCCCGCGACCGTGCCCTCGAAGGTGGGCTGGAAACGGCGCAGCAGGAAGGTGTTGTTCCCAGCGCGCTCCTTGCCCTGGGCGAAGAAGCGGGCATCCGACTGGAGGATGCCGCGCAGCTTGAGCTGGTACTGCTTGTCCGCGCTCGAGAGCGAGAACCCCTCGGGCCCGGCGCTGAGGAGGGGCGGCGGAGTGGCGGCGGGAGCCGGCTCCTGCTGCGCCCAGACGCCTCCGGGCAAGGCCAGGCAGGCCGCGGTCAGGAGCGCACGGGAAAAGAGCTGGCGACGGGAACGTCCAAGGGGCCGCGACCTACGAATCGAAGCATTCATCGAGCCCCATGACGGAACGACGCTCCTCTCGGTTCCCCGGCCCACCTCAACGTGACCTTGTGCTCCAAGGGGCGCGGAGGTAGAGGCGACCGGCAAAGACGCCATGCACGACATCCTCGCCCTCGTGGGCTTCGCCCTGGCCCATTACGCGTTCCTGTTGATCCTGACCCTCGTGGCCTGGTTGCTCGGCTGCATCTTCCTCCAACGGCGGTGGTACACGTCGGGATGGGAGCACACGAGCCACGCCGCCACGCTGGGACTGGGCATGCTCACCCATGGCCTCTTCGTCCTGGGCAGCGTCGGGCTGCTCTACCGGAGCGCGGTGCTGGGCGGCGTGGCGCTCGCACTGGGCCTCGGCGTCAAGCGCTGGTGGCCCTGCGTCCTGGAAGGTGTGGCCACCCTCCGGGGGATGAAGCCGCTCCCGGTACTCGGCGGACTGCTCGTGCTCGGATTCTGCGTGCCCCTGTTGCTCACCCCATTGATTCCCCCGACGAGCTGGGACGCGACGGAGTACTACCTGCGCTGTGCGTGGCTGTTCGTGGATCAGCACCGCATCGTCCTCACCCCCACGCTGCGGATGGCGGTGTATCCGCACCTCAACACGATGCTGTTCACCCTGGGCTTGCTCTTCGCCGACGACCTGGCGGCCCAGCTCACCCAGCTTCTCGCCCTGCTGCTGACGGGAGCCGCCCTGATGGGAGCGGGCTCCCGGCTCTTCTCGGCCCGCGCCGGCGTGTGGGCCGCGGCCCTGACGATCGGCAGTCCCATCGCGATCTGGCTCGGCAGCGTGGCCTACATCGACATGGGCCTGACGCTCTTCCTGACCGTCGCCACCCTCACCGTCCTGCGCTGGTTCGAGCAGGGAGACCGGCACTGGCTGTTCTTGTCCGCGGCCTTCTTCGGCTTCGCCGCGAGCGCCAAGCACAACGCCTTCCCCCTCTTCGCGCTCGTGGGAGTCGTCGTGCTCTATGAAGCCTTCCGGCGGCGGCAGGTGGGGCACGCGATCCTCTTTGGACTGCTGGGACTCGCCGTGGCGGCTCCCTGGTACGTGCGCAACGCCTACTACACCGGCAATCCCTTCTTCCCCCTGCTGCCCCAGGTCTTCGGCTACTCGTACCTCAACGCCGGCGACATGGAGCGGTTCAACCTCGATCTCAACCTGTCACGGCGGCATGAACTGAAGGCGCTCCTGCAACTCCCCTGGCAGCTCACCTTCGAGCCGCACAAGGCTCGCGCCGAGGCCCCCCTGTCTCCCGGGTACCTGGCCGCCCTGCCCTTCCTGTTGGTGGGCGCCTGGAAGAATCGGTGGGTGCGCATCCTGCTGGCGCTGGTCGGCGTCCAGTTGGTCATCTGGCTCGCCTCCACCCAGCTCATCCGGCACTTGATGCCCACGCTGCCCCTGCTCAGTCTGGCCGTGGGAGGCGCGCTTCACCAGGTGCTGCCCTGGCGCATGGAAGCCAGCCCCCGGCTGCCTCGCGCCGTACTGGCCATTGGACTCGCCCTGCTCCTGCTCGTGCCCGCGAGGAACTTCGCCCGGCGGATGCTGCGTCAGACGGGAGGGCTCCCCGTCACCACCGAACAGCGCGAGCAGTTCCTGCTGCGCTCCCTGCCCACCTACGCCTCCTACAAGCTGCTCAACGAGACCCGGGGTCGCGATTACACGGTCTACGCCCTGCTCGATGAGAACATGGCCTACTTCGCGCAGGGCACCTTCCTGGGCGACCACTTCGGACCGGTGCGCTACGACGATCTGCTCAAGTCCGCCGGAAACGGGGAATTGCTGTACGCGGCCCTGCGCGGATTCGGCGCGGACCACTTCCTCGTCAACCGGACCCGGAACACGCACAACCTCCCCAATGACGATTTCTTCAACAGCCACTTCAAGCTGCTGCACGTGCAGCAGGATCACCTGCTCTACGCCCTGAGCGACCGGCCCTTGTCACTGGACTCCGGGCCGAACCTCGTGAGCAACCCCGGCTTCGACATGCTCGACAAGGGACAGCCGGTGGGGTGGAGCCGGGCGGGCAGCCCCGAGCTGGTGTCCACCGCCGAGGGGCAGTACGTGGCGAAGGGCCTGGGAGAGAGCAACGTCTTCCACCAGGAGATCCCCGTTCACGGAGGGCGGCAGTACCAGCTGTCCTTCCGGGCCCGCGGCGTCGGCGAGGAGCCGCGGAAGGCGAGACTCCAGGTGAACTGGATCACCGACAGCCGCCACTTCCTCCCCCCGGACATGGAAATCGTCGTCGTGGGTCCCGAGTGGAAGTCCTACACGATGCGGATGCTGTCCCCCGCCGAGGCCACGCGCGGCAGCATCCCCGCCACACCGCAAGGCGACCACGAGGTGCTGTTCGACGACTTCCGCCTCGTGGAGCTCACGGAGCGTTGATCGGACGCGCCACCAGACCCTGCAACCGCACCGTCCCGACCCCCAGCATCCAGCAGCCGAGCGCCACCTGGTGCAGCAGCGTGGCGAGCCACATGACGTTGGCGAAGGCCAACCCCGAGCCATTCACCACGGCGGCGGGGAGGAAGAGCGACAGGGCGATCTTCACGCCCGCCTGGAAGGTTCCCATCATCCCGGGCGCCGCGGGAATCATGCTGGTGAGCACCGTCACGCCGAGCACCACGAAGCTCTGGAACAAGTCCAACGACAGGGGCGAGCAACCGCTGCCCTGACCCTCGCAACCAAAGGCCTGGGCGAGCACCACGATGGCCAGGCCGTTGACGGCCCAGAGGACCACCGTCAGCAGCGCGGTGGACAGGAACTGGCCCGGGCCGGACACCTGACGCACGGCGCCGACGAAGGAGTCCATCAGCTCCGCCACGCGTCGGGCCAGACCGGGAGACACCCAGCCCACGAAGCGCTCCACGAGGCGCACCGCCAGCGCGCGCTGCCAGTACGCGAGCAGGAGCAACCCCCAGAGGCCCAGGAATCCCGCCAGCATCAGGTGCGTGCCCCAGCGCAGATAGCGCAAGGTGTCCGTGCCATCCCCGAGCCACACGAGCGCCACCTCCAACAGCAGCGCGACGGCCACGCCATCGATGATGCGCTCGAGCACCACCGAGGTGAGCGCGGCGCTCGCGCGAATGGAGGAGCGGCGGGAGATGAGCACGGGACGCGCGAACTCGCCGAGCCGCAGGGGCATCAGGACGAAGAGCATGTTGCCCACCGCGGTCGCCTCGTTGAGGTAGCGGAAGGGCACATGCTCGATGCCGGACAGCAGACGTCCCCACCGCCAGGCGCGCAGGAAGTGCACGCCCTGGAGCAGGAGCACGTGGGGCACCAGCCAGAGAAAATCCGCCATCCGCAAGCTGGCCCACAACTCCGCCCAGTGGGTGTCGCGAAAGGCCCAGCCCCCCACGATGAGCGTGAGCAGGACTCCCGGCATCAGCCGCAGCCAGAAACTCCGCCGCGAGGCGCTCGCCGCGGCGCCCTCCTCCACCCGGGTCGTGTCAGTAGGCATCGAAATCGAGCGCCCGGAAACGCAGTCGCGTCACGTCCAGGCTCGGCCGTTTGCCCGTGAGATCCCGGTAGATGAGGTTGAGGGGAGAGGGCCGCAGCCGCTCGGGCAGGGTCTGGTAGAGCGAGCGCGAGAAGCGGCGGCCCGGCTCCAGGCCCAGCCACAACCGGACGGGATTGAGCACGGGAAGGGCTCCGTCGCCACGCGCCGGGCAGAGCGCGGAGGGGAACTCCCCCAGCAGGGCCTGGATGCCATACCGGCCCGTGGAGGCCTCCACCTGACTGGACGGGCCGTGCATGCGCACCCGGTAGGCGCGGCTGGGGTTGCCCAGGCGCCACGCCAGCGTCGTCAGATCCCAGCTCACCTCGAAGCCGGGGGTGAACGTCTCGTCCAGGGGCGGCAGCGGACCCACGCCCAGCCGGGCCTCGAGCGGTGCCAGCAACTGAAAGCCCAGCTTGCGCGTGAAGCCGGGGGTGCTGTTGGCGTTGGCCACGCCGATCACGAAGGAGTACCCCTGCGCCGCCGCCTCCTCGTACGTCGCCTCGGCCAGCCGGGTGAAGAGCTTCTTGCCCTGGTGGTCGGGGTGGGTGGCGGTGTTGAGCGAGAGCACGCCTCGCTCGAGACGGCCATCCACCCGGGCACGCACGGGCAGCGTCACATAGTGCGCCGCGAGCGTCTGTCCCGCGAAGGCGTTGAAGCCCACGGCCTGCCCCACGGGGTTGAGCACGTACTGCCAGGAGAGGTAGGCCGGCGTGATGTGGGTGGCCGCGGGGAACACCTCGCGCAGCAGCCGGTGGTCGTCCAGGAGGGACGCCTCGGAGAGATCCAACTTCCGGAGATCATACATGGGAGGCCTGCCTTCCCGCGTCGGCGCGCGGGGCCGGGAATCCGGCGAGGGGAACACTGCGCTCGGTGAGAAGCGCCCGGGCCGCCTCGGCGCGCTGGGGCAGCGCCTCGAAGGGACCGAACTGGCGCAGCAGGGCCGCGAGCCGCTCCTCGGTGCGGCGCAACTGGAAGTAGTGGATGGTCCGGGCGACCACGGAGGTGTAGGGCAGATCGCGCGGTTGCTCGACGTCCAGTTCCCAAGGGTGGACGTAGAGCACCACGTTGCGGCCCGCCTTCACGTTGCGCTGGAGCAGCTGCTGGGTGACCCACAGCGGCAGGGCCCGCAGGTAGAAGCCGCCGCCAAAAGGCACCTTGAGGTTGCCGAAGAGCGCCACCGAGGGAGGAATCTCCACCAACCCCGGCGTGAGGGCGTAGGGGTCCACCGGTGCGTCCGGAATGCCGTAGAGGTGGTTCTTCGTCGGGAAGATGCTCGAATCCACCTCGAAGCCCGCCGCCTCGAGCCGCTCCACGGCCCAGAGTGACTCACGGGTGATGGACCAGCAAGGCGCGCGATAGGTCGTCACCGGCACGCCGCCCACGTCCTCCAAGCACTGACGTCCCTCGCGAATGGCCCGCTCGAAGGCGTCCGGCTGCTGCCGGTAGACGAGGCGGTGATCCAACCCGTGCAGCCCGATGTGGTGCCCGGCCGCCACGGCGCGCTGGAGCACCTCGGGATGGCGGCGCGCGCACTCCACGAGGAAGAACAAGGTGGCCCGGGACTGGTGGGCCTCGAGCAGGTCGAGCAGCCGGTGCATCGGCGCGGCCACGCGGGAGGGCGCCCCCTGCATGTCCGGAAAGTCCGCCGTCCAATCCTCCACGTCGATGGTGAAGAAGAGGCGGCCTCGAGAGGAAGCGGGCATGGCGCTCACGAGCCCTCCTCGCGCCGCGCCACTCCGACGGACTTGCGCAACGATTCGATCTCCGCGCGCAGCATCGCGCACTCCTGGGACAGCCGGCGCACGCGGATGGCCCCCGAGGACAGGGCGATCGTCACCGAGAGCAGGTTGAAGAGGACATAGAGGAAGGCCAGCGCGAAGAGGGCATTGGCGGCCACCTCCACCTGGAGCAGGTCCGCCAGCCAGCGCAGGCTCTGGGGAAAGATGACGCACACCAGGGCCAGCAGCGTCGACAGCAACCAGGAGAGGCTGTCGCGCAGACTGAGCTGATGGTGGCGGATGAGCCGCAACACCCAGATCACGAAGGCCAGCAACAACGCGCCGCCAAAGAGCTGGAGGCGAAGGGGCAACAGGTGTTCGCCGATCATGACTCCTCCGAGGCGCTGCTGCTGGTGAACGCCCAATTGCGCTCCGACGCGGGCAACAGCAACAGGGCCAGCGACACCTTCACCAGGTAGTAGCCCGTCTTCCACCAGTTGATGGAACTCTCTCCGTGCTGCCGCGGCTTCATCTGCATGGGAAAATCCTGCACGCGCAGCCCGTGGCGCACGGCCAGGGCGATGGCCTCCGGCTCCGGGTAGTCGCTGGGATAGCTGCGCGCGAAGAGCGCGATGGCCCGCCGCCCCGCGGCGCGATAGCCCGAGGTGGGATCCGTGGCGCGCGCCCCACAGCGCAACCGCAACATCCAGGAGAGGTAGCGGATCCCCATGCGGCGCAACGCCGTCGAGCGGAAACCACCCGTCTCCAGGAAGCGCGAACCGATGACCACGTCCGCGCGCCCATCCCCCAGGAGGGGGAGTACCTGCGGCAGATAGCGCGGATCATGCTGCCCATCACCGTCGATCTGCACCGCGGCGTCGTAGTCGTGGGTATAGGCCCACAAGTAGCCGAGTTGCACCGCGCCGCCGATCCCCAGGTTCAGCGGGCTGCGCAGCACGGTGACCCCCAACCGGCCCGCCACCCGCGACGTGTCATCCGTGGAGCCATCGTCCACGACACAGATGTGGCACTCGGGAGCCGCCTCCCGGAGGGACGCGATGACGTGCGGAAGGTTTCGGGCCTCATTGAAGGCGGGTACGATGATGAGAGTTTTCATCCACTCGGTCTCTTGGAGAGCAAGCGATCATCCAGTCCGGCCACTGGGGATCCCGGTGCTCACATATCGTGTAGCACAGCTTATAGGCTGTATCAGGGACCCAACTGGGAGTACGTCCATCCCCACCTGTGCACCGGGGGCGCTCTCTACCAGAGAGGCCCCCGCGAATCGAGGGGTTCACAGGGACCCAGCCCCCGGCACCGCGGGAGTCCGGAGCAACCAAGGGAACTCCGGACGCCAAAGTCTTGCGACGCTTCGGTGACACTTTCGACACGGAACGTGGCGCCCGGTGACACTTTGGCGACAGGGCAGTCCCGCTGTTGTTCCCCTGAATCCGGCTGTGTACGGACAGGGCCGCACTCGGCCCCGGACTCTCGCTTCCCTGGGGACCGTGCTTCTTTCCATGCACCTCCTCGCGCCCTCCCGCTCCGTCCTTGTCGCGTTGCTGCCCAGCGCCACGCTCCTGGTGTCATCTCTCGCGAACGCCCAGCAGACCGACACGCCCTCAACCCCCCCGGCCTCCGAGGCTCCCGCGGTACCCGCGCCAGCCCTCCAACCTCCCCCTGCCGCGGAGGCATCGAAGAAGGAATCGCACTGGTACGACAAGATCCGCATCCGGGGCTACACCCAGTTCCGCTACAACCGGTTGCCCAGCTTCCGCGTCAACGAAGACCTCATCAACGACCAGGGTGATCGCTTCCTCGGCAAGAACAACGGCTTTGGCATCCGACGGGCGCGAATCGTCATCTTCGGAGATGTCCACGAACGGGTGTCCATCTACCTGCAACCCGACTTCGCCTCGGTCATCTCGGACCAATACAACGTCGCCATCCTGCGCGACTGGTACGCCGACATCTTCCTGGACTCGCGCAAGGAATTCCGGCTCCGCGTGGGCCAGTCCAAGGTGCCGTATGGCTTCGAGAACCTCCAATCGAGCCAGAACCGCCTCGCGTTCGACCGCAATGACGCCATCAACAGCGCGCTCAAGGACGAGCGCGACCTGGGCGCCTTCTTCTACTGGGCGCCGGATGAGATCCGCCAGCGGTTCAAGTACCTGGTCGACAGCGGCTTGAAGGGCTCTGGCGACTACGGCGTGGTGGGACTCGGCGTCTACAACGGGCAGACCGCCAACCGCCCCGAGCGCAACGACAACCTGCACACCGTCGGCCGCGTGACCTGGCCCTTCCTCTTCGGCAAACAATTCGTCGAGGTGGGCGTGGGCGGATATTACGGCCGCTACAACGTCAGCGTCTCCCCGACGGCGGAAGCCCCGTACGCGCTGGAGAACGGGGAGAACAACCTCGTCGACGCGCGCGCCAACCTGAGCCTGATGATCTACCCGCAGCCGCTCGGCTTCGCCGCCGAGTACAACGTGGGACGCGGCCCCTCCCTGGGCGAGGACTCGCCCTTCATCATTGGCAGCCGCCCCCTGCGCGGAGGCTATGCCCAGCTCATGTACAAGCTGGACGGCGTGCTCGGCGTGTCGCTCATCCCCTACGTGAGGGGAACCCTCTATGAGGGCGGCAAGAAGTTCGAGACGAACGCGCCCCGCTACGACGTGCGCGAACTGGAGCTGGGCGTGGAGTGGCAGATCTACAAGGCGCTCGAGCTGACGGGCGCGTACCTGATCTCGGACCGCACCTCGTCGCGCGCTCCCTACCTCCAGCAACGCGGAGACGTGACGCGGATCCAGCTCCAGGTCAACTACTGACCCAGGTGCGCGCGGTGCGCGTATTGACAAGGGTCTCGTGGGTTTTTCATACTCCGGAAAAGCGGTAAATCCACCAAAGCCCGTTCCTCCCGGAGAGCCCCACGAGATGAAGCTGGACTTCAAGAAATTCTACATCGCGCTCACGTCCTCCCTGGCGGCTTGCGCCGCCGTGGCAATGCCCTCGAGCGCATCGGCTCAGCCCCTCACGGGGGTGTACCGGGGTGAAGTCTATTCCCAGCCCAACACGGTCAACGCCTATTCAGCCTGGCTTGGGACGGAAGTCACCATGGGCCAGGGCCATCAGGCCAAGGACAGCTGGGGCAACATCGAAAACCCCTCCTGGCAGCTTCAGTCCTGGAGCACGTGGGTTCACGCCAAACCCGGCCGCCGATTCAACTACTCGGTCGCCATGTACCCCAGTGGGCAGGGTTCGCTCGCCCAGTGCGCGCAGGGCGCCTATGACTCGCGCTTCAAGACGCTCGCCAACAACCTGGTGGCCCACAAGCTCCAGAACACCATCATCCGCCTGGGCTGGGAGTTCAGCGGCAATTGGATGCCGTGGTATTCCGGCGGCGGCCAGCAGGCGAACTTCGCGGGCTGCTTCCGCAAGATCGTGACGGCCATGCGCACCGCGCAGCCGTCGGCCGGATTCGAATTCGACTGGAATCCCAACTACGACATCCCGGCCGGAGACATGGCCACGACCTATCCGGGCGATGCGTATGTCGATTACGTCGGCCTCGACATGTACGACCAGGGTTGGAATGGCGCGTATCCCATCCCCTCGGGCTGCACGGGTTCGTGCCAGCTGAGCCGCTGGCAGGGCGTCTGGAGCAAGCAGTTCGCACCGGCCCTGCTCAAGTTCCGCGACTTCGCCCGGTCCCACGGCAAGCGGCTCTCCATTCCGGAGTGGGGCGTGAATGACGCGGCCACGACGGGCGGCGGAGACAACACCTACTACGTCCAGCAGATGCTGGAGTTCATCTTCGATCCCGCCAACAACGTCGGTTACCACTCGTACTTCGACATCCAGGCTTCGGATGGTCACCACCAGCTGTCGAGCGCCGACAGCAATGGCGGCAACACCTTCAAGACCGAGTTCCCGAACGCGGCCGCGCTCTTCAAGAGCTACTACGGCACGTCGACGCCGCCCCCCAATCCGGGCCCCAGCATCTCGACCACCCAGGCGACGGTCAGCGCCAACCCGGTGACCCGTGGCCAGACCTTCCAGGTGGGCGGCTCGGTCACGTCCTCCTCGGCCACCACCGTGGTGGTGAAGTACGAAATCCGCAACGCCTCCACCCTGTCGTTGATCTCGGAGAAGGCCTATACCGCGCAGAGCTTCACCGCGGGACAGACCCGCGCCTACAGCTCGCCGTTCGTCATTCCGACCACGCTCGCGGCGGGGACCTACCGGGTCGACACGCTGGTGTTCACCGCAGACTGGTCGAAGACCCTGCTCTACCGGAACGACACGACCTTCACGGCGAAGTGAGGAGCACCGATTGAATCGAGCGGAGGCCGAGGAGGGAAAACCCCCGGCCTCTTCTCGACGCACCGTGCCATCCACGGTCCCTGCCGCTGAGGCGAGAAGAATCCAGAGAGACGCCATTTCCCACGCAGCATCGCCAGGGAGTCCGCCGCGCGACTATCGAGCACCGGCCACGAGTTCCTCGTGTAGTGTTTGCGCTCCGCATTCGCCGCGCATTCGACGAGGGACTTCTTCGACATGGCCGCACCATCCAGCGAAACCAAGAAGTATCGAACGAAAGCACAGGGACTGGTATCCCAGATGACCGTGGAGGAGAAAGCCCGGTTGTTGTCTGGAAATGGCTCGTGGACCACTCACGCGATCGAACGCCTGGGTATTCCGTCCATCTTCATGGCGGACGGTCCGCACGGGCTTCGGAAGGCGACGGGACCGAACACCGCGGAGAGCGTGCCCGCGACCTGTTTTCCGACCGCGTCCGCCCTGGCCTCGTCCTGGAACACGGAGCTGCTGAAACAGGTGGGCGAGGCCCTGGCGCGAGAGTGCCAGACCCATGATGTACAGCTCCTGCTGGGCCCGGGAATCAACATGAAGCGCTCGCCCCTGGGTGGGCGCAACTTCGAGTACTTCTCCGAGGATCCTGTCCTGGCCGGACAGCTGGCGGCGGCCTACATCCAGGGTGTCCAGGGTCAGGGGGTGGGGACCTCCCTGAAACACTTCGCCGTGAACAACCAGGAGCACGAGCGGATGGTGAGCAGCTCGAACCTGGATGAGCGCACCCTGCACGAAATCTACCTGCCGGCCTTCGAGATCGCGATCAAGGAAGCCCAGCCCTGGTCGGTGATGTGCGCCTATAACAAGGTGAACGGGGTCTATGCCTCCGAGAACGATGTCCTGCTCGAGCGCATCCTCCGGGACGAGTGGGGCTTCGAGGGCTTCGTGGTGTCCGACTGGGGCGCCGTGAGCGATCGGGTCAAGGGCGTCATGGCCGGGCTCAATCTGGAGATGCCGGGCAGTGGCGAGGTGAACCGGAAGAAGATCATCGCGGCCGTGGAGGAGGGCCGGCTGCCGGTCTCCAAGCTGGACGAGGTGGTCACCGGATTGCTCACGGTCGTCCTGCGCGCCAAGGACAGCCACCGTCCCGGAACCACGTACGATGTGGAACAGCATCAGGAATTGGCCCGGAAGGCCGCCGGAGAGAGCATCATCCTGTTGAAGAACGAGGATGCCCTCCTTCCGTTGGATCCCCGTGGAACGACGAAGATCGCCGTGATTGGAGCGTTCGCCAAGACGCCTCGCTACCAGGGCGCGGGCAGCTCCCAGGTCAATCCAACCCGGCAGTCCCGGGCCTATGACGAGCTGGTCCGGCTCGGCGGCGGGGAGGCCCGCTTCGGGTATGCCGCGGGTTACGACCTGGAAGGTGTCACCTCGGAGCAGCTCATCGAGGAGGCGCGCAAGCAGGCACGCCACGCGGATGTCGCCATCGTGTTCGCCGGACTGCCGGACAGCCATGAGTCCGAGGGATTCGACCGCGCCAGCCTGGAGATGCCCGAGGGACACATCCGGTTGATCGAGGCCGTGAGCGAGGTCCAGTCCCGGGTCGTGGTCGTGTTGATGAATGGCTCCGCCATCACCATGCCCTGGGCTGGCAAGGTGAAGGCCATCGTCGAGGGCTGGCTGACCGGACAAGCGGGAGGAAGCGCCATCGCCGACGTGCTGTTGGGACAGGTCAACCCCTCGGGGAAGTTGTCGGAGACGTTCCCCCTGCGCCTGGAAGACACGCCCACCGCCTTGGAGTTCCCTGGCCTCCATCAACAGGCCCATTACGGCGAGGGCATCTTCATTGGCTACCGGTACTACGACAAGAGAGCCATCCAGCCCTTGTTCCCGTTTGGTTTTGGCCTGAGCTACACGACCTTCGCCTACTCGGACCTGCGGCTCGGTGCCTCCTCCATCAAGGAGACCGAGACGCTGAGCGTCGAGGTGAAGGTCAAGAACACGGGCAAGCTGGCGGGCAAGGAAGTCGTCCAGCTCTACGTGCGCGAGAACAAGCCCCGCGTGGTGCGGCCTCCCAAGGAACTGAAGGCCTTCGCCAAGGTGTCGCTCGAGGCCGGCCAGGAGAAGACGGTGCGCTTCGAGTTGAGCCGGCGCGACTTCGCCTACTTCGATAGCGCCCAGCACGACTGGGCCGTCCAGTCGGGTGAGTTCGAGATCCTGGTCGGTGGTTCATCCAGGGACTTGCCGCTCAAGCAGACGGTCCAGGTCCAGTCCACCCGGACCGCCCCCGTGACGTTGACCCGGGACTCCACGGTCAAGGAGTTCTTGAAACACCCCCAGGGGAAGGCCGTCCACTCGCGCCTGCTCGAGGCCTTCCTGGGCTACTCCCCCGACAACAAGCCGCCGGAGCCCCCCAACCTCACTGACGAAGAGCGGGCGGCCCGGAAGAAGGGCGAGGACTCGACGCTGGTCTTCATCAACGACATGCCGGCCTACAAGGTGGTGAACTTCACCCAGGGCCGGCTCACGGATCAGATGCTGGAAGAAATGCTCGAGACCGTGCGGTAACCCCACGAGGAGGAGGGCCCGAACGGGCTCTCCTCCCCGGCTTCGTTACTTGGGCTTGACCTCCGTGAGGACGAACAGGTTCTCCGGAGGGCTGTTGGGCGACAGCTTCGCGTAGGGGTTCTCCGCGTTGGGGAAACCCGTGAAGCGGCGCGTGTTGAACTCACCCCAGGACGGATTGGGGTAGAGCGGGATGGCGGGCGCGTTGTTCACGAAGAGCACCTGCATCTGATCGGCGAGCTTGCGCTGCTCGGCCTCGTCGCTCGTGGTCTCGAACGTCTTGAAGAGCGCGTCCGCCTCCGTGTTCGCGTAGCGGTGCCAGTTGCGCGCCGCCAGCTCGCCCACGGGCCTGATGGTCTCGGTGCTCATCAGGTCCCGGTAGAAGTAGTAGGGCGAGGGCTCCTCGGACGTCCAGCCAATGGTGATGTCGAACTCGCCCTTCTGCATCCGCTCGAAGTAGGGGCTGAAGTCATACGTCTTCAGGGTCGCGTCCACGCCCACGGCCTTGAGGTTCTGCGCCATGATCTGCACCGCGCGCACCTGGTCGGACCAACCGGTGACGACGTTGATGTCGTAGCGCAGGGGCTTCTTGTCCGGACCCACGCGCACGCCGTCCTCGCCGCGCTTGTAGCCAGCCTCGTCGAGCAGCGCGTTCGCCTTGTCCACGTTGAGCGTCACCCAGTCGCCCGCGCCCGCCGCCAGGGCCGCGGGGTTGCGCCAACGCGCGTGGGCGTCGCACAGGCCCGAGGCATCCGAGGGCTTGGTGTAGCTGTACATGGCCACCCTGACGAGCTGATCGCGGTCGATGGCCATGCTGAAGGCCTTGCGCACGCGCACGTCATCGAAGGGCTTCTTGGTGGTGTTGACGTAGAGCATCACCGTGTTGCCCACCAGGGGGAACCAGTAGTGATTGTTCTCCTTGTCCTTGCTGACGTAGACCTTCTCCACGTCGGGCACGAAGTTGCCCGCCCAGTCCAGCTCGCCATTGAGCAGCGCGAGGTTCGCCTGGTCGTTGCCGGGATAGGCCGGGAAGCGCAGCCCCTCGATGGCCGGCTTGCCCTTCTGCCAGTAGTTCGGGTTGCGCCCGAGCTCGAACACCTGGTTCTGGAAGACCTTCACCTCGGTGAAGGGACCCGTGGCCACCGGGTTCTCGTTCTTGAAGGTGACCGGATCCTCGACGTCCTTCCACTTGTGCTCGGGGACGATCGGCTGCTGCGCGATGTAGATGAGGCCGGGCACGTAGGGGCGCGTCAGGGCGAACTCCACCGTGTGCTCATCCTTCGCCTGCACGCCCTCCACGTAACTCCACACGGCGAAGAGATCGAGCGCCTTGTGCTTGCGCATCAGCTCGAACGTGAAGACCACGTCCTTGGCCGTGAAGGGCTGGCCATCCGACCACTTCACCTCCGGCCGCAGGGCGAACGTGAGCTTCTTGTTGCCCTCGCTCCACTCGTACTTGGAGGACAGCCAGGGGACATATTCTCCCTTGAGAGTATTGAAGACGTAGAGGGGCTCGTAGACGCCGGAGCGGGACGGCCAGCGCGCGGTGCCCGGCGCGAGCATGGGATTGAAGTTACGGATCCACGAGGCCTGCGCTTCCTGCGCGACCGTGAGCACGTTCGTCTTCTTCGCGGCGGCCGCGGTGGCGCCTGGCGCGGTGCCCTCTTGCTGTTTGCTCTTCGAACAGCCCGCGAGCCCGCCCCACGACAGGAGGGCCATGCCCATCACGAGCAACCGGCGTGGCATCCATTGCATCTCCATCACGTGCGCTCCTTTGGTATTGAGGTAGGACACGCGCCTGGGGAATGGCCCAGCGGGCCGTGGGGGGTGGTGCGATCTCCTACCCGGGCCCGCTCTTAGCATGGTTGGCCGGGGTCTCAATCTCTCAACGAGAGAGACCGCCCCCGCCTGATGCCGCGGTGTGTCGTATGCCGCCGTGCGGCGAAAGATGGCGACAGGGTGTAACGGAAAGTCCGGCGGGCACCGGCCAGAGCCGGGCCGGTACCCGCTGGAGCCCGCCTGACTAGTTCTTCACCAGCTCGAAGTTGTCGAACGCCGCCCAGTTGGAGGCGTTGGCGTAGACGCCGAGCTCGACGGTACCGGTCGTGACCTGGATGTTGATGATGTATTGGGTGTAGTTCGTGACGACGCCGGAGCCAATCTCCGCGGTGACCTCGGCGCCGCCGTGGCCCTTGGCGTAGAGGCGCAGCACCTTCTGCCCGCCACCGGAGCGCACCCAGACACTGGCCCGGTACGAGCCGTTCGCCACGCTCTTCGTTTGAGCTTGTAGCTCCCGGCATAGGGGTAGTCCGTGTCGACCTTGTAGGCCACCTCACCGCTGTGCCACGCGGAACCCCAACCCGACGCGGTTCCACCCGACTCGAAGCCCGGGTCGGAGAGCAGATTGTTCGTCGTCCCCGAGCCCTGGCGCGGCCACTGGTACGTGCCCACGGTCTTCGCCGGCAGTGTCGCGAGCAATTCCTGGCCCTCGGAGACGAGCTTGAACGTCTGGTTCGAGCCCGTCTGGTTGATGACCACGGCCACGAGGGTGTTGTCCGGATTCAGGAAGGCCACGTTCGTCACGGTGCCGCGATGTTGTAGTCGATGTCTTTCTGGGTGGAGAAGTACATCAGGTTGGGAGCCGTCTCCCCATAAGGCCGGTCATCGTAGGTGTAGAACGTCCGTCCGGTGAAGTCAGACGCGCCCGGCGTGATGCGCAGGAGATTGCGTCATGAACCCAACGCCATACAAGTCTATTGTTGGGAGCGCGCTACCGGGTTTCAGCCGCGCAGCGGCCGCGCACGACCCGAGGGGAGCGTGGACCCTGGAGCGGCGGACGTGCTTCTGCCCTCGGCCCTGGCCGCCTCGCGCTGGGCGGCGCGCTGGGCCTCGAGGTTCTTCGTCTGGACGATGTGCGTCCGCTCCGCTTCCCGCACGTTCATCGGCGCCACCCCGGACATCACGCCGTTGTCCGGGGCCTTCGGGACGACGGGAGCCGCCTGCTCCACCGGCGGGGCCGTGGGCGCCTTCGGCGGAGCCTTCACCGGGACCGTGGCCGCGGCCCTCGCGGGAGCCCGGGCCGGAGCTTTCCCCGGGGCCTTCGCCGCTGGCGCTCTCGCCGCGGCCCTGGCCGCCTCGCGCTGGGCCTCGAGTTTCTTCACCTCGACGATGTGCGTGCGCTCCGCCTCCATGGCGTTCATCTTCGGAGCCGCGCCCGCCCGCCTCCGGAGACCCGCGGATTTTGGAGCCGCGTGGGGATCCCGCTCCGCCAGCGCGGTGACGAGCGCTCGCAGGCTCTCGACGTAACCGGTGCGGTACGGACTGGGATTCTTCTTCGCCACCTCCTCCAGTTCCGCGAGGACGCGTTGCGCCTGATCCGGCTGGGGGTTGCTCCGCAAGCGCTCGACGATGTCGGCGGCGAGGCGTCCTCCGTTCAGGTCCATGCCGTACAACGGCGCGTGGATGCAAAGGGCTGAATTCAGCAGCCTCCGCGCCTCCTCGCCTTCACCCTTCTGGCTGCGGGCCACCACCGGACCGCTCAGCGCGCGGAAGACCTGACGGGCCACGCGTTGGATGAACAGGCCACCGCCATTCTGGTAGTGGGCGACGACGAGCCCGTTCTCGGAGAGCAGTTGCAGGAGGCGCGGATGCCCCAGGGGACGAGACACCACGGGCACGATGCCCAGGAAGCTCGGCTCGCCCTGCTCTTCCCGGATGAGCGTATGGCGCAGCATCCGCTGTCCGTTGTCCGTGGCCCCCACCGCGTCCAGGCCCGCCACGGTCACCAGGGCCTCGGTCACCAGGGGACCATTGCCCCCACCGGGAACCGAACCTCGGGCCGCGAGCAGCAGCGCGCACGCCGGCATCAGCGCCGCCAACGAGCCGACCTGCTCGTCGAGCTTCTGGCTCTTCTCCAGCAACTCGCTCTTGTCGGCCGCGGACTGCACCGCGCGCAGCAACGGACCACAGCGCTCACGAGAGGCCCGGATGGCTTGCGCGAACGTGCTGGCCAGGGCCAGGGCCGCCTCCTGCTCCCCCCGCTCCACCAGGTTCAGCAGCAGCCGGACGACCCAATTGCCACCCCCGGGGGCATCACGAAGGGCGGGGCCGAGGGCCTTCACGAGCCTGCCCGCCGCATCCGGCCGCCCGCTCCCGAGCGCGCCCGCGAGGAAGGTCTTCGCCATCGCGTTGCATTCCATCCGGCCCAGGGACTCCGCCGCGCCCAGCAGCAGGACCAACACCGAATGGAGCTCCCCGGAGGGCAGTTGGAGCGCCTCCCGGGCCATGCGCTCGATGTGACCCCGGGCCTTCTCGATCAGCGCGGCACGATACGGCTGACTCGCGGCGCTCCGCAGCGCGGTCTGGAACTCGGAGGCCGAGACAACGGCTCCGGCACCCGCGGAAGCCTCCAGGTGCCGGGCCTCGGCGTTGGCCGTCGCGGTGAGCAGCTTCTCGAACGTCGCGGCGCTCTCGCTTCCAGCCAGATGGGCGGAGCGCGCGATGAGCGCGGCGATCTTCCGGCGATTCTCCGTGGTGGCCTGATCCACCTGCTCCGCGAGCCGATCCAGTTGCGGCTTGAGCTCACGCGACAGCAGGCTCTTGAACTCAGCGCCCTGAGCGCCACTGAGCTGCTCATTGAGCTGGCTCACGATGCGCGTGGGCGCCTCGCCCTTGTTCTCCATCTGCCCGAGCAGCTGGGCCTCGCGCCGCGCCTGATGGAAGGCGGTGATTTCCGTGTCCTCGCCCAGCAGCCGGGTGCGCATGGCCGAGCGGTAGAGCGCCTCGTCCTCCCCCTCATCCAGGAACGCGCCCCCGCCCGGCCCGTGGCGGCTCTCCTCCGGCTGGACGGAACGGGCGCGCGAGGACTCCGACTCCTCGCGCCGGGACGGCGCCCGCGCCTTTCCGCCCAACGCGCGACGCAGGACATCCGGAATCAAGCCCCCGCCCTTCTGGGCGGGTTTCTTCGCGGACCCGGATGGCGGGTCGGGCTCTTGCGAAGCGGACTTGGGCATCGGGACCCGAGTCTATCCGCTCTCGCCAGGGCGCGTCAGGCACCCTCCTGAAAACCAGCCTCACCAATAATTCTGCTTAAACATGTATTACCGTCAATCCTGTTCGTGTCATAAGGGGTCGCCTGACTCGTTTTTCCAGGGGAATCCAAATGAACGCGAAGCTGGGATTGCGCTCGATGTGCGTCGTCATGGGTGTTGCACTGGGAGTGACGACGCCCGGTGAGGCGGAGGCCGCATGGAGGAGCGTGCTGTACCCCTCCACGTGGACACCCGGCTACACGAACCCGAGCAACTCCGCCCAGTTCCTGCACGACTTCTCCTACGCGGGCTACCGGGCACGGCAGGCGGAGCCGCCCTTCCGCGTGGATCGCGTGATCGACGTGACCGCGGCCCCCTACTACGCGGACAAGACGGGCATCTCGGACGTGACGGCGGTGCTGCAACGCGCGATCGATGACGCGGGGGCCCAGAGCGGCGGCGCCGTGGTGTTCCTGCCCGCGGGCACCTACAAGGTGGCACCTCCGTCCGGCAAGAACCAGGCCCTGCTGCTGAACAAGAGCAACGTCGTGCTCCGGGGGCAAGGTCCCACCGAGACGTTCATCTACAACGCCGCGACGGACATGCGCGCCCGGAGCGTCATCCGGGTCTCACCGCAGAACTCGTCGGTGTCCTGGACCCCGTCCTCCGCGACCAGCACCCAGGTCACCACGGACCTGGGCGTCCTCGCCACGCGCATCCCCGTCGCCAGCGTGAGTGGATTCAGCGCGGGCCAGTGGATCGTCATCCGCACGGACCTCACCGCGGCCCTGAGCCAGGAGTTCAACATGGAGAGTGCCTGGACCTCCCTGCCCGGAGTGACGTTCTACCGGAAGATCACCGCCGTCGATTCCGCCGCGAAGACGTTGACGGTCGACATCCCGTTGCGTCTTGGGATGAAGACCCGGGACAACGCGCGGGTCTACAAAGTGGCCGCGCACCTGTCCGAGGTCGGCATCGAGAACCTGGCCATTGGCATGCGCGAGAACACGACCCCTGGCACGGGGGGCACGGATTTCGGCAATCCCGGAACGGGCGCCTACCAGATGCATGACTCCTCCGCCCTCACGATGAACCACACCGTCGATGGATGGGTCATCAACGTCAAATCCTATCGCCCGCCGTCCAACACGCGGGACATCCACCTGCTGTCCAACGGCATCGATCTGCTCTTCACCCGGAACATCACCGTGGACTCCTGCGAGCTGAACAAGCCCCAGTACAAGGGCGAAGGGGGCAATGGCTACCTGTATTCCATCCGGGGCAGTGACAACCTGATCAAGGACAGCGTGGCCTACGGAGGACGGCACAACTTCAACTTCCGCTCCATGCAAGCCACGGGCAACGTGCTGTTCAATGATCGGGCGTCCAATGGAGACCTGGTGTCCGACTTCCACATGCACCTGAGCGCCGCCAACCTGATGGACAACCTGACCCTCCATCAGGAGAAGTTCGAGGCCGCGGACCGCTCGCCCTACGGCACGACGAGTCACGGAGTCACCACCACCCAGAGCGTGTTCTGGAACACGAACGGCTCTCAATACCGCTCCGGAACCACCTCCATCATCCGCTCGCAACAGTACGGCCAGGGTTATGTGATTGGTGTGCGCGGAAGCGCCACGGGAGTGGACCTCTCCACCACCACGAAGACTTCTCCGGTGGACTTCGCGGAGACGGCCTCGTCCGGCACGCAGCTGTCCCCCCAGTCCCTCTATGTCGATCAAATCCAGCGGCGCCTGGGCGGCACGGCGGAGCACGAGGGCAACGCGCTGATCTACCAGGCGGAGAACATCCTCCCCAGCCAGGCGAATGACCCGTCCTCGACGAATGTCGACGCACAGGCCGACAAGGGCAACGTGCGCTACCACAACAACAACGCCGTGGGCGGCAAGGTCACCTACACCCTCTCCCCCCGGACGATTGGAACCTTCCAGGTGAAGGTGAGGACGAAGAAGAACAACGCCCGCGGCCAGTATCAGCTCGACATCGACGGGGCTCCCCAGGGAGCCATCCAGGATGAGTACTCGAGTTCGACGGTCTTCGTGGAAAAGGACCTGGGGCTGGTGACGTTCTCGGACATCAACCCCAAGGCATTCACCTTCACGGTGAGCGGCAAGAACGCCGCCAGCAGCGGGTTCAACATCGCCGTCGATTACATCAAGCTCATCCGCCAGTAATGCCCGGAGGGAGCCGCTCGCCAAGAACGAGCGGCCCCTCCTCCCGTGGCGCCGTGGCTAGCGCTGGTAGATTCTCGCCCAGTCCACGTACATCCGCACCGGGCTGCCCATGGTGGCGCGGAAGGCGTCGAGCTGGATGCAGAGGTGGTGGGCCACGTCCGGAATGGCGTTCTGATCCGTGAGCGTCCAGACCAACGCGCCGTCGCGGTAGATGCGCAGGGCGTTCGCCTCCCACTCCATGGCCACGATGTGCCACTGCGTCGCATCCACGCCGTGGTTGTAATAATACTGCCGGTTGTCCGCGCCGTAGTGAATGAAGGTGCTGAAGCTGGAGCGGTTCGTGTTGGTGCCGGTTTCGTAGATGTCGTTCTCGCCGTCGATCGGCCACCGCTCGGACTGCGGCCACGTGAGCACGACGCCGCTGGTCGCACCACTGGGGTCCGCCTCGGTACGAACGCGGAACTCGAAGCGGCCGTACTTGTAGTTCGACTTGTGCGCCATGCCTCCCGAGACGAGTGTCCCATTGACCATCTGCGCCGTGACCACCAACTGGCCATTGGCGACACTGAACGCGCTCGGACGGCGCAGTCCATTGCCCGCGTGCCCGGGTGAGTTGTACATGCTCCACTGGGTGGTATCGACCGCGCTTCCCGAGAAGTCATCCTCGAAGACGAGCCGCCAGCCCGGCGGGGTCTCGCCTCCCGTGGAGGGCGCGGTGAGGCTGAGCGCATCCGCGTAGAAGGCATCGCCCGCCGCGCTGTTGTCCTGGAAGATGTAGAGTTCCAGCCCCTGCCCTGGCTGATCGATCGTCGCCGTGACGGTGACCTTCTGGAAGGCCTGCGTCAGCGTCGCTGTCTGCTCCCAAACCCGTTTGGTTCCATCCGCGCTCGTCCGGCGGAGCGCGACCCTCACGGTCTTGCCAGCCGCGCTCGTGCTCGCCGCCGCCACATAGGCACTCGCCGAATACGTCCCCAGGGTCTCGGCGGCGGGCACCGAGGCCACCGCATCATCGATCGAATAGCCACCGCTCGTTCCCGCGGCGGGCGTCACCTTCACCACGTAGCTCCCCGCCGGGGCACCACTGAGCGCCACGCGAGACAGGGTCGCCTGCCAGGTCGTCCACCCCCCCAGGTCCGTCTCGAAGCTCCCATTGGAGATCAGGTTGATGGCCGTCGCGGTGGCCGCCCCCGTCATGGATGCCGCGGACAGGTCCTCCGCGACCTCCGGGCCGCCAGGGCCACAGCCCATTTCCAGGGCCATTCCCAATCCCACCGCACCCCGCAGAATCCCTCGCCACATGCCCCGCCGCGCATTGGAACCGCTCTTCATGGAAGCTCCCTTGATTCAGGCTAATTCAGCTTAATCTCTTTTGACGTGTTACCTCCATCAAGGCAAGGGGCCCAGGACGTCAGGTCGGTACGCGAGCACGGCTAGAATGACGCGCATGCGCTCCATCCCCGCTTTGCTCATCCTGGCCACGGCCGTCGGCTGCTCCGCGGAAGTGACCACTCCACCCGCTCCATCCCCCGAGTTCCCGCCACCCGACCCCGTCGTGACCCTCACCTCGCCCACGAGCACCGTCTTCACCCGGGCCAAGGTGAAGGTGGAGGTCGCGGTCTCCGAGGGTGACGCCGAAAAGGTGGAGCTCCTCGCGGGAGGGCAGGTGATCGCATCGTCGAGCGCCCCGCCCTACAGCTTCGAGTGGGATACCGCGTCCGTGGCGGAGGGTCCCCATGTGCTCTGGGCCCGGGCCAGCGCGAATGGGAAGACGTTCACGAGCGCTCAGCCCCAGTTGGTGGTGGTCGATCGCACCGCGCCCAGGATGTCGGGCTTCAGTCCGAGCACGAATGCGGTCATCGCGGGCACCAGCGCCGCCGTGACGCTGACCTTCAACGAGCCCCTGCTCGCCTCGAGCGTCGATGCCTCGAAGTTCACCGTCGCGGACCGCCCAGCCGCATCGGCACGGCTGTCCGAGGACGGGCACACGTTGACACTCCAGAGCGCGGAGGAGATGTCCACTCCGGTCTCCCTCCATACCTCCTCCTTCAACACCGGACTGACGGACCTGGCGGGCAACCCCGTGGGTGAGATTCACTTCATGAGCGCGCAGCTCGTGCCGGAGTGGACCGCCCGGTTCCCGCTCCTGGGGACGTCCCGCGGGAGCGAGCCCCCTCCCGCCCCGACGCTCGTGTTCGATGCCAGCAACCAGGCCTATATCGTCTGGGCATCGAAAGAGGGAACCGGGCCGACCGCTACCCGGAACGTGGCTGTTCTCCGCTGGGACGGCACCTCCTGGGCTCCGCGCGGAGGATGGCTCAACATCTATAACGTTGTCCTGTATTCAGCTCCGAGCCTCGTGCTGGACTCGACGGGCACCCCGCTCGTCGCCTTTCCCGAATGGGACAGCACGGGCAATGACGCGAATGCGTGGGTCTATCGCTGGGACGGCGGGAAGTGGGTGAACCTGGGCGGCGCGATCAACGCCTACATCGGGAAGACGATTGTCTGGGATGTGGCCCTGGCCGTGGCCGGAACGACGCCCATTGTCGCCTGGGCGGAAGCGAACGGAACGCAGATGGACCTCCTCGTGCGCCAGTGGGATGGAACGAGCTGGAAGGCACTGGGAGGAAAAGTCAACGCGACCCCCGGCGAGAGCGTGAACAGTGGCTTCGATGCCCATTCCTTGAGTCTGATCACGGATCGCGATGGCAAACCCGTCATCGCCTGGTCCTCGACCACTTCGGGAATCACGGAGATTCACGTCGCGCGCTACACGGGCAGCGCCTGGGAACGGTTGGGCTCGGCGGTCAACGTGTTCGTCGGAGGAGAGGCGCGACAACCCTCCCTCGCGATCGACAAGTCGGATCCCCTTCAAAGGCCCTATCTCGCTTGGGTCGAACACCTCCCCTCCCTCTACGCCGATCGCATCCACGCCGCCCATTGGACGGGCTCGGCCTGGGAAGCCTTGGGCGAAGGCGTGAATGAGGCACCTCGAGACCGTGCCGCGCATCCCACCCTCGCCCTACGCGATGGCTGGCCCTTCGTCGCATGGAGTGAGCCCGGCGAAACGACATCCACCAACATCCAGGTCCGTGAGCTCGACCCCGTCACCAAGCGGTGGCGGGCCCAGTCGGCCAGTCTCAGTGTGTATCCATCCCCCACCTATTACTCGTCCCATGCCTCCAACCCCTGGCTCGTCACCGACGCGAACGGGCGGCTCACCGTGGCCTTCTCCGAGCACGATGAGAACGGGAATGGAGGCGTCCACATCTACTCACCGAAGTGAGGGTGAACCCCAGGAGGGCTCACGCTCCCAGGAAGGCGCGCACGAGGTAGGCCGTGTCGCGCCGCAAAAGCGTCTCGTTGATGGAGATCTCGGTCTGGTTCTGCTTCGGCTCCAGCATGAGCACGCCCGCCTTGCTCAACCGCGCCACCAGCCCTGATTGCTGCTCGGGGCTGATCTCCAGGGTGAAGACGTGGGTCCCCTGCTCCACCCGGATGAGCTTGAAGCCCCCCGCGCGTTCCAACGCGGAGAACAACTGCTCGGCCGCCACCATGGCCGCGCGGAAACGCTCCTGGAAGCCATCGAGCGCGTGCAGGGCGGGCACCGCCGCGGGCCACGCCTGCGCGAGTCCTCCACCGAAGACGTGCCGGAGGGCTCGCACCCGCCCGATCGTCTCCTGGTCGCCCGCCAGGACGGCGCCAAAGGGCGCATCCAGGTATTTGTAGAGGGACACGTAGACAGTGTCGAAGAGGGCCGAATAGGCACGCACATCGAATCCGGGCCGGGCGCTGGCCAGCAACAGGCGCGCGCCATCGAGGTGCAGCCGGATGGACTTGGAACGGGCGAAGGTGGAGATGGCCCGGACGCTCTCGATGTCGAGCAGGGCCCCTCCTGCCCTCCTGACGGGACTCTCCAGGGAAATGGCTCCGACGATCACGGGGAAGGGAGGCTGGAGTGATGCGTCCACCGCCGCGGCGACCTCGTCCGGCGAGGGCCCGGGCCGACCCGGGGCGAGGGGCACGAGGTTGATGCCGCTCAGCAGTTGGGCCGCGTCGCTCTCGTCCCGGTAGAGGTGGCTCTCGTGCTGCACCAAGGCCCGGCGGTGCTCGCCACAGAGCACTCGCACCGCGAGCTGATTGGCCAGGGTTCCCGTTGGAAGGAAGAGGGCTTCCTCCTTGCCCAACAGCGAGGCGAAGCGCCGCTCCAGCTCCGTCACGGCCCCTCCGCGCAGGTAGGAGTCGGACACGCGGGTGTCCTTGGGAAGCGCACGGGTCAGCAGCGCCGTCCATTGCGCCGGGCTCCGTGGAACACCATCCCCCATGAGGAAGACCGTCCGCTCATTGATCTCGGGCGTCGAGGCGGCCCTCGCACTGGAGACCGTCAGCGCGGGGGCGATCCCTCCACTCACCGCGAGCGCCTGGAGAAGTTCCCGACGATTCATGTGAAGCCTCCTGGACAACCGGCTCCGACAAGCCGGGCCCGAGGCGTCATCCTACTCCTTCCGGCTGGACTCCCTCGGATCGTTCGCGCCAGGGCTGGAAGCGCACGGCGGCGGTGAGGCCAACGCCGCCCTGTCCATCGCGCAAGACCACCTCCGCATCCATGTGATTCGCGAGTGAGCGGACAATGGACAGCCCCAGCCCGCTCCCGGACTGAGCCTGATCGCGAGGCAGCCGGTGGAAGCGCTGGAACACGCGCTCCCGCTGCTCCTTGGGGATACCCGGACCGTTGTCCTCGACCTCCAGCCAGCAGTCTCCGTCCCGGTGCGCCACCCGCACCGTCACCTGTCCGCCGCGCCGGTGATAGCGGATGGCGTTGTCCAGCAGGTTCCCGGTCACCTCCCGGACCAGGACCGGATCGGCGCGAATGGGCAACCCTGGCTCGTGGCCCTCGAAATGGACCTCGACGTCCGCGCGCAGCGCCTGGGGCACGAAGTCCGCCGTCACCTGGGCCGCGACGGCATTCAAGTCCACCCGTTGCAACACGGGCAGGGTGCCCCGCTCCTCCGCCCGAGCCAGTGCCAACAACTGGGTCAACAGCCGCTCCAGCGACTGCGTCGCGCCCACCACCTCCCCGAGCGCGGTGGAACGCTCCTCCGCGGACACATCCTCGCGCATGGCGAGCGCCAGGTGCGTGCGCAGCACCGCCAGCGGCGTACGCATCTGGTGGGACGCGTCGCCCGTGAAGCGGCGCATGCGCTCCGTGGACTCCGACAGCCGGGACAACAGCGCGTTGACCGCCTCGACGAAGGAGCGGATTTCGGGAGGGACGAACACGAGAGGCAGCGGCGTCAGTTCCACGGGCGCGGCGCGGGCCTTCGCTTCCACCTTGGCGCGCGTACTCGCCAGCGGCCGCAACCCCCACCGCAAGGCGGGCCGGGCCGTCAGCGCGGCCCCCAGGATGAGCACCGCCTCCAGGACGACCAACCCCAACACCATGCGCGCCCGGAGCGCCCGGCGTGCCTGGAGCGTCTCCGCGACCTGCACCACCACCGCCCCCTTGAGCCGCGGAATCCTCCGGCTCACGGCCGCGACGCGCACCTCTTGTCCCCGGTGCTCCGCGTAGCGGAAGGCCACGGTGTCCCGGGGAGGCATCGCCGAGGGAAACGGGAGATCAGGGTAGCCGGTGACGAGCCGCCCCTGGTGCCGGATGGCGTAGTAGACGTTGTCGTGTTCGGGATTCTCCAACATGCCAAAGGCCGCGGGCGGCAGATCCAACGTGAGCTCATCGTCCTCCAGCGCCAGGGTTTCCGCGATGGCACCCACCGAGCCCGCGAGGACGCGGTCCCCACTCCGCTCCACCACGCCGTGAATCAGCCAGGCGCCGCCCAGTCCCAACACGAGCGCCAGTGCCACCAGGGGGCCCGCCAGGGCCACCACCAGCCGCGTCGTGAGGGAGTTGGCCGCGCCAGACGTCTTCACAGGGCGTCGAGGAGATAACCCAGGCCCCGGATGGTGCGGATGGTGGGTCCGTCCGGTTCCAGTTTCTTGCGAAGACGCCCCACGTAGACCTCGAGCGCGTTGGGGCCCACCGGCTCGTCATGACCGAAGACCTCGGAGCTCAACCGCTCCTTGGTGACGACCTTGCCCGCCCGCGTGATCAGACTCTCCAGCACCGCCCACTCCCGCCGGCGCAGGTCGAGTGGTCGTCCGTGCAGCGTGACGGCGCCAGCCGAGCGGTCGAACACCAGCCCCCCCAGCGTCAGCGCGGGCGCCGCCTGTCCCTGTCCACGACGCAACAGTGCGCGCACGCGGGCCTCCAGCTCGGCCGGCTCGAAGGGCTTGAGCAGGTAGTCGTCCGCTCCCAGGTCCAGTCCCTTCACCCGGTCGGAGAGGGCACCCCGCGCCGTGAGGACCAACACCGGTGTCTTCGAGCCACGCTGGCGCAGCTTCCCGAGCACCTCGAACCCACTGAGATCAGGCAGGCCCACATCCAGGATCATCAGGTTGTAGGGCACGAGCCGCTCTTCATCCAAGGCCGCGACGCCATGCGTTACATGGTCCACGGCAAAGCCAGACGCCCTCAATGACGCGGTGAGTCCACGAGCCAGGGCTGCGTTGTCCTCGACAATCAGGATGCGCAACGGACCTCCTCGCGGCGCGCGACAGGCTGGTGACAGCTTCGATCCATATCGTCGGATGTTGCAAGTGAAGACGGGTTGCTTGACCCCGACACCCGTGAGGTCCTCCTTGAAACAAATCCTGATGGTTTTGCTGGCGGCCCTGCCGATGGCGGGCGCCGCGGCCGAAGGCTCGGCTGCCTCGCCGCCCGACGGCTATCCTCGTTCCTACGCGCGCATCATCGAGGCGGCCCAGAAGGAGGGCTCCCTCAGCGTCTACGCCACCACCGACGGGAGCGAGGTCGCCGCGCTCATCCGCGAGTTCGAAGCCGCCTACCCAGGCGTGCGCGTCGAGTACGCGGACCAGAACTCCACCGAGATCTACAGCCGCTTCATCGCGGAGGTGGCGGCCGGGCAAGGCACCGCCGACCTCGTGTGGAGCTCGGCGATGGACCTTCAGGTGAAGCTCATCAACGACGGCTACGCGCAGGCGTACGCATCCCCTGAGAAGCCGAATCTTCCCGAGTGGGCGGTCTGGAAGAACGAGGGCTATGGCATCACCGCCGAGCCGCTTGTCATCGCCTACAACAAGCGGCTGATGCCTCCGGAGGACGTGCCGCGCACGCGCGCGGACCTGGAGACACTGCTGCGCACCAAGAAGGACTTCTACCGGGGCAAGGTCGCCAGCTACGACCCGGAACGCAGCGGCGTGGGCTTCCTGTTCATCTCCCAGGACGTGCAGATCAGCCGGGACACCTGGAAGCTGGTGGAGGCCATGGCCGGCACCGACCCCCGGCTCTACACCTCCACCGGGGCGATGATGGAGCGGCTCGTCTCCGGCGAGCACCTGCTCGTCTACAACCTGATTGGTTCCTACGCGCTCCAGCGGCAGAAGAAGGACCCATCGTTGGGCATCATCTTCCCGGCCGACTTCACGCTGACCATGTCGCGCATCGCCTTCATTCCCACGGAGGCGCGCCACCCCAACGCCGCGAAGCTGTTCCTGGACTTCATGCTGTCCAAGCGGGGCCAGTCGCTGCTCGCCCAACGCGACATGGCGCCCGTGCGAACCGATCTCGGTGAGATCGGCGTGCCCCGACCTCCCGCCGAGCAGGTCCGCCCCATTCGAGTGGGCCCCCAGCTGCTGGCCAACCTCGACCAACTCACCCGCCTGCGCTTCCTCAAGCAGTGGAAGCGCATCGTGCGCGGCCTCTGAGCGGATGGAGAACCCCTCTCGATGAATCGCTCGATGCGAATCGGGGTCGTCTTGACCTCCGCGGTGGCCATCCTCGCGCCCCTCCTGCTGGTCGTCTGGCAGAGCTTCCTGGACGGTCCTTTCTTCGCCCGCAACGTGCACCCGACGCTGGGGGCCTACCAGTTCGTCTACGAGGACCCGGACTTCTACCGCGCGCTGGGCAACTCGGTGCTGGTGGCCGCGGGCATGGCGTGCATCGCCGTCCCCGTGGGGGCGCTGCTGGCGTTCCTGCTGGTGCGCACCGACCTTCCGGGCCGGCGCTGGGTGGAGCCACTCCTCCTCACCCCGATGTTCATCTCCTCCATCGTGCTGGCGTTCGGCTTCGTGGTGGCGTTCGGGCCGGTGGGTATCGTCAGCCTGTGGGTGAAGGGCTGGCTAGGCAGGCTGCCCTGGGACATCTACTCCCGCTCGTCGCTCATCCTCATCGCGGGCCTCACCCACGCGCCCCACGTGTTCCTCTACGCCGCCACGGCGCTGCGCAGCCTCGGCTCCGACGTGGAGGAGGCCGCGCGCTCCACGGGCGCCGGGCCCCTGCGCGTGGCGTTGACGGTCAGCCTGCCGATGATCCGCCCCGCGCTGATGTACTCCGCCGTGCTGGTCTTCTTCCTCGGCTTCGAGCTGTTCGGCCTGCCGCTGGTGCTCGCCGATCCCAAGGGGGAGCTGGTGCTGGCCACCTACCTCTACAAGCTGACCAACGTGTTGGGCATCCCCTCCTATCAATTGATGGCGGTGGTGGTGATGGTCATCGTCGCCATCGCACTGCCCCTGGTGTGGCTGCAGAACCGGCTGCTCCAGGGCGCCAACCGGTACGTGTCCATCAAGGGCAAGGCCCAGGCGTCGCGGCCCATCTCCTTGGGGATGTGGCGCTGGCCCGCGGTGGCGTTCATCGCGCTCTGGCTCCTGATGGTGGTGGTAGCCCCCGTCTGCGCCCTGGTGCTGCGCGCCTTCCTGTCCAGTTGGGGCGAGGGAGTGAACATCGCGGGAGCGTTGACGCTGGAGCACTTCCGCGAGCTGGCGCACTACCCCAACCTGGTGCGGGGCATCACCAACACCCTGGTGCTGGCCGCCGTGGGCGGGGCCGCGTCAGTGGTCGTCTACACGCTCATCAACCTCGCGGTGCACCGCTGGCACTCACGTTGGGCACGGGTCATCGACTACCTCGTGCTGCTGCCCCGCGCCATGCCGGGAATCGTCGCGGGTCTGGCCATCTTCTGGGTCTTCCTCTTCGTTCCGCCGCTACAGCCCTTCCGGCAGACGCTGCTGGCCATGTGGGTGGCCTACACCCTGGTGTGGATGGCCTATGGCATGCGACTGGTGTCCGGCAGCCTGTTGCAGCTCGGACCCGAGCTGGAGGAAGCCGGCCGGGTGGTGGGAGCGTCTCCAGCCCGCGTCAGCCTGGACGTCACCCTCCCACTGATTCGCGCGGGGTTGGTGGGCAGTTGGCTGCTCGTCTTCGTCACCTTCGTGCGCGAGTACTCCACCGGCGTCTACCTGCTGGGCCCTGGCACGGAAGTGATTGGTTCACTCCTCGTGTCGTTGTGGGCCGCCGGCGCGGTGGACACCGTCGTGGCCCTCTCGGCCATCAACATCGCGATGGTCGCGGGAGGTCTCTTGTTGATCACCCTGTTCGGAAGGAAGGCACACCATGGCTAGGTTGCTCGTCGAGGACGTCCACGTCCGGCTCGGCGCCAATGACATCCTCAAGGGCATCACCGCCGACTTCCGGGACGGCGAGGTGGTGGCACTGCTCGGACGCTCCGGCAGCGGCAAATCGACCCTGTTGCGCTCCATCGCCGGACTGGAAACCCCGAGCAGGGGCCGCATCCAGATCGGAGACCGGACGGTCTTCGACGCGGCGGCGAAGATGAACCTGCCACCGGAGCAGCGCGACCTGGGGCTCGTGTTCCAATCCTATGCGTTGTGGCCCCACAAGACAGTGTTCGAGAACGTCGCCTACGGCTTGAAGCTGCGCAAGAAGCCAAGGGAGGTCATCGAGCAGTCGGTGCGGGAGGTGCTCGAAGGCGTGGGGCTGCAAGGCTATGGCGAGCGGCTTCCCAGCCAGCTCTCCGGAGGCCAGCAACAACGCGTGGCCCTGGCACGAGCGCTCGTCTACAGCCCGCCGCTCGTCCTCCTGGATGAGCCCCTGTCCAACCTGGACGCGAAGCTTCGTGAGGAAGCGCGCATTTGGATTCGCGGCCTCATCAAGCGGCTGGGACTCACCGCCCTCTTCGTCACCCATGATCAGGTGGAGGCCATGGCCATCGCCGACCGGATCATGCTCCTGGACGGTGGGCGCATGGTGCAGGACGGCACGCCGGAACAGCTCTACACGCAGCCCCAGAGTCTCTTCGCCGCGAACTTCATGGGGGTGAACAATACCCTCCAGGGACGGGTGGTGGAGCACCGCGAGGGCGAGGCCCGGCTGGAAATCGACGGGCTGTCGCTGTGGGGCCAGCAGCGAAATGGAGCGAACGGCGCCGAGGCCGCCACCGGCGTCATCCGCGTGGAGGAGATCGGGCTGGCGTCCGGACCTGGGGAGAACCGTCTTCCCGCCCATCTGGCCAGCTCCATCTACGTGGGCGGCCGTTGGGAGCACCAGTTCCAGCTCGCGGGGCACCTGCTGCGCGCCACCACCCGACAGGCACTGACCCCTGGCGCCTACACACTCGCGATTCCGAAAGAGCATCTATGGATCTTCTAGAGACCGCGCTCGTGGGCGTGCTCCTCACCTGCCCCGTCCTGGCCTCCGCGCGAGAGGCGGACGAGCCCTTGAACGAACGCGTCCGCGCCCAACAGGAGGAACTGGAAGCGCTCCGCGCCCGGCTCCAGGTGCTCGAGAAGAACCAGGCACAGGATCATGATCAGCTGACGCGAGTCCGTGCCGGCATGACACCGATCGCGCCCCAGCTGGTGCCGCCCGGCCCGGCCACGGCACCGGTCGAGACCGCGCGGGCCTCGGCCATGCCCACACAAGCACCCGCCGCGAAGGCAACGGACCTGCAAGTCGAGTGGGGAGCGGGCGCCCCCATCTTCCGCTCGGCGGACGGTGTCTTCTCGTTCAAGCCACGAGGGCGCATCCTGCTCGACGTCAGTGGCACCGGCGGCTCCCGCTACGAGGCCCGGAACATCACGACGACCGGCTCCCGGGCGCTCCGTCTGGGCATCGAGGGAGGCGTCGGGCCGCACTTCTTCTACCAGTTCGAAAGCGACTTCGCCGAGAACGGTGTCGACGTGGTCACCGCCTTCCTCGGCTGGCGCCACAAGGTGGCCGGCCTCGATTACGACATCCGCATCGGCAACCTCTTCAATGATCGCGGCCTCGAGGGCTCGACGGGCTCGGACGCGACGCCCTTTCTGGAGCGAACGGTCGTCGGCACATCGGTCATCCCGCAGCGCGGCTTCTACGGCGTCGGCGCGCAGGGGCGGCTGTTCGGGCCAAGCTGGCATGCCTCGCTGACGCTCTCGGGCGATGACGTCGATGGCGCCTATGCCGTCAGCGACAGCCGCACCCTCCTGGCGCGTGCGCACTGGAATCCGCTGAAGACGTCCCATGCGGTCATCCACCTGGGCCTGTGGGGCTTCGACGAGCGGTTGTCGTCGGCGGCGAGCACGGTGACCCGCAACACCGTTATCGGAGGCCGGTTCAACGGCAACCTGCGCGTGTCGACCGGCTCACTCACTGGAGCCACGCACGACACCGGCTATGGCGCCGAGCTGGGAGGCTATGTCGGCTCGCTCTGGGCCATGGCAGAACTCGGCCAGCGACAGGTCCGGCTGGAGGACCCAAGGGACTTCTCCCACCTCGCCTGGAGTACATCGGTCGGATGGTTCGCGACGGGCGAGACACCTCCCTACAATCCGCGCTTCGGTAATTTCACCCAACCCCACGTCAGCCGGTCCGTCCTCGACGGCGGGCTTGGGGCGCTCGAACTGACGGCGCGCTATGAGTCGCTGGACTTCACTCACGCGCTCCTGGCTGGCCGGGGCTGGGCGGCGACCGTGGGCGTGAACTGGTACCTCAACAGCTTCACCCGGCTGATGCTGAACGGCATCCATTGGCACACCGACAACCGCAGCGGCGACTTCACTGGCGGGGACGACGGCCAGACCGTGAGCATGCGCGCGCAGGTGTCCTTCTGACCGGCTCCCGGAGCGAACATCGTCATGGCTGGTCCATGCGTCCCGTCTCCCCCCCCACGGCTCAGCAGGAGCGTGGGGCACGAGGGGCGCCGCACGCCCCTATCGTGCGTCCACGGCGGCCTTGAGTACCCCCATCTGCTTGCGGATTCCCAGGCTGAGTGGCACCGCCACCAGTGTGATGACCGTGGCCACCAGGTAGACGTCGTTGATGCCCGCCACGAACGAGAACAACTCGATGAGACGGCGATCCGTCATCCCCTGTTCCACGAGCACCTCCGCCTCCCGGGTTGAGAAGGTGGCCAGGAGCGACGTGAAGATGGCGATCGAGAACGCTCCGAACACGTTCCGCAACCAGTTGCTGATGGAGGAAGCGTGGCCGCTCAGCTCGCGTGGAATCTGCTCCATGCCCGCGTTGCTGGCCGGCATCATGGACAGAGAGATACCCACGTTCCGCACCACCATCCACACCAACACATAGGAGCGTGGAATCTCCGGCGTCAAACGGCTCAAGGCATACGTGCCTCCCGCGATCAGAAGGATGCCTGTCGCCATGAGCGTGCTCGGCCCGAGTGTGCCATACAGGCGCCCGACCAGGGGCATCAGGAGCGCCATGGCCAGGGAGGCCGGAAGAAGGATCAATCCGGTCTCGAGCGGCGTCACTCCCTGAATCTTCTGCAGGAACAGCGGGACGAGGAACGCGCCCGAATACAGGCTGATCGTGATGATGCTCGAGATGAGCAGCGTCACCGCGTAGCGGCCGTTCGCGAGCACACGCAGGTCCAGCAGCGGAGCGCTCGTCCTCAACTCCCTGGTGATGAAGAAGATCAGTGACAGCGTCCCAACCATGAACAGGGACACGGTCTTCACATCGGTCCATCCCCAGTCCCGTCCCTGGCTCAAGGCACTCAGGAGGGACAGGGTGCCGATGATGACGGTGAGCAGGCCGAGGAGATCGAATGCCTTGGAGGCCCGCAGGCGGTAGAAGGGAATGGTCCGCACGGCCAGGCCCACGGCGACGAGGCCGAGCGGAACGTTGATGAAGAACAGCCACCGCCAGCTGCCCAGGGTGATCAACCAGCCCGCGAAGGTGGGCCCGAACGCGGGAGCGAGGCTCGCCGACAGGCTCCAGAGACTGGCGGCCAACGCCTGCCGTTCCCGGGGAACGAGCTGGTAGATGAGCGTCATGGTCACGGGCATGATGGCGCCACAGAACGCGCCCTGCACGAACCGGAAGAGCACGAGCGAGCGCGTAGCCCAGGCCAGCCCACACAGCACGGACGCCAGGATGAAGCCCACCAGACTGGCCACGTACACCCATTTGAAACTGAAGCGTCCGCCGAGATAGCCGGTGAGCGGCGCGCTCGTGCCCATGGCGAGCATGAAGCCCGTCAGGGTCCACTGCAGCAGGGAGAGCTCGGCACCGAAATGCCGCTGCAGTTCGGGAATGGCGATCGTGATCGTGCTGGAACTCAGCGTCGCCATGAACGACCCGGCGAAGAGGGCGAACATGAACGGCCAGAACCGGGTGGCTCGTGGATCTTCGGGTGGATGCATGACGGGGTCGGTTACCAGACGAGCGGCAGGCTCGTGACCGCCAGGTTGAAGCCTCCCATGAACCGCGGCGGCGATTGGGAATCCAGCCGGAACGACGGTACGCGCTTCAACCACTCCTGGTAGAACACCTTCATCTCCAGACGGGCCAGGTTCAGCCCGACACACCGGTGCGGACCCGTGTTGAACGTCTGGTGCTGCTCCGTCCGGCCCAGGATGAACTGCTCGGGATTGGGGAACGCCGCGTCGTCGTAGTTGGCCGCGGGCAGGAGCAACGACACCGTGTCACCCTTCTTGAACTGGACGCCATGGCAGACCTCGTCACGCGTCACCTGCCGGACCGTGGACGCGATGCCATGGAGCCGCAGCAGCTCCTCGATGGCTCCGGGCAGGAGGCTGGGGTCGGCCCGGAGCTTCGCCTGCAGCTCCTGATCGCGCGCCAGGCGCAGGACGCCAAAGCTCAGGGCATTCACCACGGTCTCCAGCCCCCCGAGGAACAGGGTGATGCTGTAGCCCAGCATCTCCTGGAACGTGGGGTTCTGACCGTTGATGTTCACGTCGAGCAGATGGCTGATCAGATCCTCCTCGCGCTTCTCCTGCCGGGCCTTGATGACCTCCGCCAGGATCCCCGCGATGCGTTTGAAGACCCCCTCACGGGTCGCGTGATCCACCGTGGAGGACGTTGCCTGCGTGGCTAGATGACGGAACTCCGCCAGACGGTCGGTGGGCATGCCGGCCAGCTTCATGAACAACGTGACGGGCAGTGGCTCGGCGATGTCCGAGAGGAAGTCACAGCGACCCGCGGCGAGCACCTTGTCGATGAGCTCGTTCGTCATCGCCCGGATCGCCGACTCGAGTCCGGCAACGGATTTGGCAGACAGCGGCTGGTTGAGCGGTGCCCGGTACGCCGTGTGCTTCGGCGGATCTACCGAGATGGGCAGCAGAGACAAGCTCTGCTGCGAGTCCTTCGCGCCACTGATGAAGGCGTTGCTGAAGACCTCCGGGTTCATCGTGATGTCCACGATCGCCTTCTTCCGGGTCACCACCCAGCTCCCCCCATTATACGGGGTGAAGAAGATGGGCGGAGCCTCGAGGATGAGCGAGCGCATCCGGGCATGCGGATCCTGCAGCAGCCGCGGATCCCGGGCGTTGTCGTATTCGTAGACCAGCTCCGGCGGGACGTGTGCGGGAATCTTGTCCAACTTCTGTCCGTTAAAGGCATCCATGTTCGAACATCCTTGGCTGTTGGAGAAAAAGCACGGGGACTCGACCGGTCCTCACTCGCTCGTCTGCGAGACGGGAAGACGGACCACCAGCCCCTCCAGCTCGGGCGTCACCTTGAGCTGACAGGTCAGCCGGCTGTTGGGCCGCACGTGGAAGGCGCACGCGATCATCCCCTCTTCCGCCGCATCGGGAGGAGGGAGCTTCGTGAGCCATGCCTCATCGACGTAGCCGTGACAGGTCGCGCAACTGGCGAAGCCTCCGCACTCGGCGACGATTCCTGGCACGAGGTTGTTCTGCGCCGCCTGCATGACAGACTGTCCCTCCTGCGCCTCGACCTCGTGCTCCTTGCCATCCGCCTCGATGAATTTGATCTTCGCCATGGGTCCTCCTGGATTCCTTCCGGGTGTTGACGGGTCAGTTCATCCGCTCCGAGGGGACGCACAGCCGCTCGCGCAGCGTGGCCACGGGGGTCTCCCAGTGGTGCTCGAACCAGAAGTCGAGGAACAGCGGGGACGCGCGGCCCCGGTGGTACGCGGCCCGCACCCGCCGCAGGTACTCGGACCGCCCGATGCCGGGCTGTGGAGCCTTGAGGTGTCCGAGCGTGCCGACCAGCAGGATGAGCACCGCGGTCCGGATCCCCAGGTTGCCCAGGGCGTATGCCTGCAACTCCATCTCGCCCATCACATCCGTGGCGTAGCCCGTCAGCACGTGCAGCAGGTCATGCGTCTCGCGGTAGCGCTTGCCGATGTAGTCGATGTCGTTCTTGAGTTCGAGCGTCGTCTCGAAGGGCGAGATCTTGTTGTCGCGGAAGTAGCGCGCGAACTCATGGCCGAGCGTTCCTTCCGGCAGGCGCTCGAGCGCATCCAGGTCCAGTTCCTTCCCCTGCAGGGAAGGGCGCTCGGACAGCATGCGGCGCCCCGCCTCGCCGCCCTGGAGTTGCTGGGCGAGCGATGCGTAGACATTGCCATCCAGACAGGCGTTGATGAGCTGGCCATACGTGGGATTCCCCTCGTCGCCCCTGACGCGTTTCAGGGCTTGGAGCGCCACGCGCAGACGCGTGAACAGGGAGGCGTTGTCGGGCAGGAACAGGGGCTCGGCGTCGACCCCGGGGGGTTGGCTGGCATGACTCGCATTCATCTGGTCATTCCTCCTTCACTTCGGTTGTTTCCGACGTCTGGACGGCCCCGGTTCAACCCGGGTCATCGCCGGGCGGTGACAGGGGCCAGCCACAATCCGACGAGCGCGTCGACCAGTCCGGCCGCGGTGGACGCCCACGTCGAGCGGGGCATCGCGGTGCCCGCGTGCAGCTCACGCTCCCGCTCGGCGCACATGTGCACGATCATCAACCGGCTCATGTAGCTCCGCTCCTGCCGCACCTCCTCGGGAAGACGAGGGACCAGCCGGAACATGCCGTCGATGGTCTGCTGCATCGACGGCGAGGAGACCGCCTCGTTGATCACGAGTTCTCGCAAGGACGGATGAGTCGTCACCTGGGCGATGAACCGCGCGTACCAGGAGGGACTGCCCAGCGAAGCGAGGTGCTCGGTGTTCGACCGCACGAGGCAGGACACCCAGTCGCGCAAGTCGGGCGAGTCGGTGATTTTCGCGAGCATGTCGGTCCGCCGCCGTTCCACCGACTCGGCGTGCCGGCGCACGATCGCCACCACCAGGTCCTCCTTGCTGCCAAAGTGGTAGCCCACCGCGAAGTTGTTCGACTGGCCCGCCGCTTCGCTCACCTGGCGGTTGGAGACCGCCTCCACTCCGTGCTCGGCGAACAGCCGCTCCGCGGTGACGAGGATCAGCTCGCGTGTCTCGCCGCCCCGGTCGGATTTGCCCGGCCTCATCCGCGCACCGGGACCCTTTCCAGACGGCGCGGCAACACGCTCGATACGGTCTGGTCGGCACTCATCAAGACCTCCAGGAGATGGCCCATCCGCGAGCCCATGCGAACAGAATTAAGTCGATCGACTGATGAAGTCAACCGACTTAATCCAGGGCCCGAGAAGGCTCACGCAGAACAAGTCGGAAAGAAGCCGGAATCGAATCCGCCGCCAGAAGCGCCAGGCGAGCGCCTTGGGCACCGGCGGCTGGCGGTACCTGACGGCACCCGTCGAGAGTCGACTCGACGGGTGCCGAGCCAGGGCGCTGGCCGTTCCTACTTCGGCAACAAGGCGCTCATCTGATTGTAGATGAACCGCGCCGCGCGCTGGGGGTTCAGCCTGTAGACAGCGTCCATGAGCGTGGCGTCGTTTCCCACCATGACGCGTTCCCGATTGCGCTCGATGCCCTCGATGATGATCCGCGCGGCCTTGTCAGGCATCAGCGTCTTGAACGATCCGGCCTCTCCCTTCGCTGGCTGACGGGCATCCAGACCCGAGTTCACCATGATGTTCGTGCGAACCGCTCCCGGAAACACCACCGTGACCCGCACGTTCGTCCCCTGGAGTTCCGAGTTCAGACCTTCCGTCAGGAGCTTCACGGCCGCCTTGGCGGCCCCATAGATGGTCTGCCCCGGCACGGGCAGGAATCCCCCCATGCTGGAGACGTTCGTGATGTGGGCCTCGGGGCGTGCGAGCAGATGCGGCAGGAACGCCTTGGTCATGTAGAGCGTGCCGAACAGGTTGACGTTCATCACCCGGTCGATCGCCGCGTAATCGAGGTCCTTCAACCGGACAAAGGGTTGAATGATGCCCGCGTTGTTGATGATGCCGTCGACCGTCCCAAAGCGGGAGAGGACCTGACCCGGAAGCGCTTCCACCAAGCCCCGATCCGTGATGTTCACGGTGTAGGTGGCCAGCTTGTCCCGGTTCGCTCCAGCCAGCTCGCGGGTCCCTTCAAGGGCAGACGTGTTGATGTCCACGGCGGCGACGCTCGCGCCTTTCGCCAGAAGCGCCAGGACCAACTCCCTGCCCATCCCACTGCCGCCGCCGGTCACGACGACGACCTTGTTCTGGACCTTCATGGCCGTGCATCCCCCTGTGCGGGGACGAAGCGATAGAGGGCGCTCTCCACGTCCGACGACAGGTAGATGGTCCCCGAGTTCCCCACCGCGACCCCCGTGGGGATGTGGCCCGGCGGCATGCCCGCGCTCTCGGGCAGACCGATGCGCAGGCCGCTCGCGATCACTGTCAGGCGTCCCGTGGCCGGATCGATGCGCACCAGCCGCTTGCGGCCCACCTCGGCGACAATCAGCCCCCCGTCCGGATGCCGGGCGATGCCCTCCGGAGCCTTGAGACCCTTGGCCACCGTGCGCCGCGCGCCATCCGCCAGACGCACCCGGGTCACCCGCCCCGAGCGCACCTCGGTGACGTACACCCCCGGCTCCGTCGCCTCCGTGTCGGCCACGAGCCCCACCGGCCCCTCCAGGCCCTCGGTCAGCACCGTGGTCCCCGCGGGCTCGGCGGTATCCACCCGCACGAGCCGGCCCGTGGAGGCCTCCGCGACGAGCAGCGTGCCATCGGGAAGCTCAAGCGCACCCTGGATGCCATTCGTATTGGGAATCGTCCGCAGGACCTCTCCGGTGGCCTTGTCCAGGACCTGGATGTTGCCGAGGTAGCCGCTGCTGAGCACCACGTGCTTTGTGCCCAGACTCACGTTCATCGGGAAGGTCATCCGGGTGGAGAGCACCCGGGTCGTCTGGGTCATCATTCCATCGCGCCCGCCCACCTGGCGGAGGGCATGCACATCCGCCACATACAGGCGCTCGTCCGGATCATCTGGCGCCACGGCGAGACCCGCGGGCACGCTCAAGCGCCCCTCGACGAGGGTCCGCACGGAACCATCGGCGGGGTTGAACACGCGGATGTCATTGTCCACCATGTTGGACACGTACACCTGGTCATCGGGGCCCACCTCCAGGTTGTCGAGCCCGGAGGCCAGCTTCGCGACGACTTCCTTGGCGCCCGTGGCCACCCGGACACGCACCAACTCGCCCCGCGCCGCATCGACCACGTAGAGGTTCTCGCGGCTCGAGTCGAAGTTGACGGCGGTGGGTATCCCAAAGCCCTCCGCCACCACCTCGATGGTCCCCGTGTCCACATCGATCCGGGCGATCTGCTGCTTGAGCAGGAGCGGGCCGTACAGCCGGTCGTCGGGGCCGAACTGGAAGCCATTGAGGAAGCCGTGCTGGGAGAGGACCTTCCGAGGCGGCGTGCGCCCATTCGGGTCCACTTCCCACAGCGCATCGCCCCGGCCGAGCTGGGTGACGTAGAACCGGCCATCCCGGCGGAAGGCCAGCGAGTTGAGGCCCGGCAAATCCTTGGCGATGACGCGCGTCTTGCCATCGGGGGTGCGTCGCATCAACTGGCCGGTGAAGTAGCCGGTCCAGTAGATGGAGCCATCCGGACCCACGGCGACGTCATCCGCGCCGCCCAGCGGAGGCCCCACGAGGGTGGACACCTTGCCGCTGCTCAAATCGACGGAGTGAACCGTCTGGCCCATCAGATTGCCGGCCAGCAGGTGCCCCTTGCCATCGAGCGCCAGCCCATGGACGCCTTGGAAGGGCGAGCCGGCCACCACCTCCTCCTGGCGGTAGGCCTTCGCGGGGGAAGCGGCCAGGGAGGGAGCGCTCAGCATCAACGCCCAGGCGGCCAGGGACCTGGAGAGGAATCGGGACGTGGAGGAGTTCATGGGTTGGAGGACGCTCCAGCGCGCGTGAGCTCCAGGCCCGCCAGTTCGTCGCCCTGACGCCACGCGCGCAGGACGTCGATGAACGCGAGGGTGTCACCCCCGAAGGAGGCGCTCTTCACCATGTGCGCGCCCGCCTTGACGCCCTCGTTGTTGTAGTAGCCGGGCGTGCACTCGGGACCGCCGAAGGAGGCGCTCGTCTTGAGGCGGCCGAGGATCACCTCCCACCACTGCTGCTCCGCCTGCTCCGAGGGCTCGGCCACCTCGACGCCCCGCTTGAGGCAGCGCTCGATGATGTAGGCGGCGTGCTGCGACTGCTCGTCGAGGATGTGCACGAAGTTGATCGCCCAGCCGCTCTGGGTCGTGGTGAACATCAACAGGTTCGGAAAGCCGCGGCTGTGCATGCCATGCAGCGTCGACGCGCCGGCCGCCCAGGTCTCGCGCAGGGACTTGCCGCCGCGCCCGCGGATGTCGAAGCCCAGGTTGCGGGTGAAATCACCCGAGACCTCGAAGCCCGAGGCGTAGATCAGACAGTCGACCGGATATTCCTTGCCATTGACCACCACCCCGGTGGGGGTGATGCGCTCCACGCCCTTGCCCTCGGTGTCGACGAGCTGGACGTTGGGGCGGTTGAACGTGTCCAGATACTCGTCGTGGAAGCAGGGCCGCTTGCACATCTGGTTGTAATAGGGCTTGAGCGCCTCGGCCGTCGCTGGATCCTTGACGATGGCGTCCACCCGCGCGCGGATCTCCTCCATCTTGCGGAAGTCGGTCATCTGGCGCAGCTCGGCCGCTTCCTCGGGCGTCCGGGCCTGAGGGCTGTCGGCGTTCTGGAAGATATAGGTCCACCCGTCCTGGACCATATCGACGTCCTGCTGGCGGCCGGAGACGATGGCGGAGAAATTGCGGATGCGCTCCTGCTGCCAGCCGGGCTTGAGCGTCTTCGCCCAGGCCTCGTCCGTGGGCTGGTTGTTGCGCACGCCGACACCCGAGGGCGTGCGCTGGAAGACATACAGCTGCTTGGCCGAGGCCCCCAGCTGGGGGATCGCCTGGACCGAGGTCGCGCCCGTCCCGATGATGCCCACGCGCTTGTCGGCCAGCTGGGTCATGGCGCTCGTGGGGCCGCCGCCGGTATAGGCGTAGTCCCAACGGCTCGTGTGGAAGCAGTGGCCCTTGAAGGTCTCGATCCCCGGGATGCCGGGCAGCTTCGCCTTGTGGAGGATGCCGCCCGCGATGACCACGAACCGCGCCGCGAGCTTGTCGCCCCGATCGGTCGTGATGTTCCAGCGCCGGGCGTCCTCATCCCAGTCCATCGTCTGGGCCTGGGTCTGGAACAGCGCCCCCTTGTAGAGGTCGAAGTGCCGGCCAATGCGCTGGCAGTGGGCGAAGATCTCCGGCGCCTTGGCGTACTTCTCCTTGGGGATGTAGCCGGTCTCCTCGAGCAGCGGCAGGTAGATGTAGGACTCCACGTCGCAGGCGGCGCCCGGATAGCGGTTCCAGTACCAGGTGCCGCCGAAGTCGCCTCCCTTCTCGATGATGCGGAAGGAGTCCACGCCCGCCTGACGCAGCCGCGCCCCCGCCAGCATGCCGCCAAAGCCACCACCGATGATCAGCACGTCGATCTTCTCGGTCAGCGCCGGACGGGTGAAGCCGGGCTCGACGTAGGGATCCTTGTCGAAGTCCGCGAAGACGCCGCTCACGGGGATGTACTGGGTGTTGCCGTCGGGACGCAGCCGCTTCTCGCGCTCGATCCGGTACTTCTCGCTCAGCGCCTCCGGAGAGAAAGAGACCTCGCCCTTCTTCGTCGCAGTCATCCGCACACGTCCTTTCGGCTCGACAGCCGCGCTATGTACACGGCTGTGTACATCACTGGACTTAACTCAATTCCTGTCGTAAGTAAACAGCCGTGTACACATCCCGCCCAACCGACCCCAAGCCATCGGCGCGCCAGCGAGACGCCGAGCGCACGCGAGCCTCCCTGATCACCGCCGCGCGGACCCTGTTCTCCACGCGGGGCTTCGCCAACACGGGCGTACGGGACATCGCGGAACTGGCCGGGGTGAACTCCTCGCTCGTCGGCCGCTACTTCGGCTCGAAGCAGGGGCTGTACCGGGAGACACTGGAGCAGGTGCTCGATATCACCCCGCTCCTCCAGGTAGACAGACGCCGGTTCGGTGAGACCGTGGTGTCCCTCTTCCTCGGCGCACAGGACGCTCCGGGCCCACTGGCGATGCTGATCCTCTCGGCGGTCGACCCCGAGGCGTACGCGACGAGCGTCGAGCTGCTCCAGAAGAAGGCCATCGAGCCCCTGGCCCGCTGGCTGGGGCCTCCGGATGGAGAGGGGCGCGCGGCACGGCTCAACATCCTCTGGAGCGGCTTTCTCATCAGCTGGAGGCTGCTGCCCATCCAGCAGCTCTCCGAGGCGCGCAACGCCTCCACCCGCCGCTGGCTGGAGGCCGAGATCCAGGCGATCGTCGACGAAGGCGCGCCCTGAAAGATGCCTCGGCCTGCATCGGACCGGGCTGGCCCCTGTACACCGTGCCCGCATCTTCCGCGAGAGGGGGGCTGGCACTCTCCACTCGCGGGACACAAGTCACAGGCATGGCAACCGTCGAGCTTGGCAAAGGCAACTTCAAGGACACCGTGTCGAAGGAGGGGATTGTCCTCATCGACTGGTGGGCATCCTGGTGCGCGCCCTGTCGCGCCTTCGCTCCTGTCTTCGAGCAGGCCAGCGAGAAGCACCCGGATATCACCTTCGGGAAGATCGATACCGACCAGGAAGCGGAGCTCTCCGGCGCGTTCGCGATCCGCTCAATCCCCACGCTGATGGTCTTCCGCGACGGAATCATGCTCTTCGAGCGGGCCGGGGCACTGCCAGCGGTGGCGCTCGAGGACATCGTCCGCCAGGTCCGCGAGTTGGACATGAACGAGGTGCGCAAGCAAGTCGTGGAGCGAGAGGTCCGGCAGCAGCCCAGTGGCTCACCCCAGACTTGACGCCGAGGGGAAGAACGCCTCCATGGAGACGCCACCTTGGCGTTGTGCATCCACGACTCCATATCTTGGTAACTCATGCAGAGGGAGCGAAGACATGAAGAGCTCGAGCATCGCAACCGCGCTTGTCTGCCTGATGGCAACCACCGCCGCGCAGGCGCAGCAGGCGGCACAACAGCAAGAGGGGAAGCAGGCACAGCCGCCCACGACAACGGAGCCGCATTCCATCGCGGGCGGCGCGCTCCTGGGCGTGGAGGTCCGGGAGCTGACGCTCATCGCCACCGGATACCGGGCGTCGAAGATCCTCGGCGACACGGTGTACAACGACAAGAATGAGAGGATTGGCAGACTCGAGGATCTCATCATCAAGCCAGATGGCACGGTCTCCTACGCCATCCTCGAGGTGGGCGGATTCCTCGGTATGGGGACACACCGGGTGGCCATCCCGGTCGGCCAGTTCACCGGGGTGAAACCCCGCATCACGCTCCCTGGCGCGACGAAGGACACCCTGAAGAAGATGCCCGAGTTCACCTACGCGAAGGGCCAGTAGGCCGCCAGACAGGCCCTGGGAACATCCAGCCCGCACGAGTCCGGCCCCCATTTCCGCCCCGCGCATTCGCAGCGCCTCCCAAAGGCGCTATCCTGGGAAAGCCCTTCATCTCGGAAAGGCATCCCAGGAGGCACGCATGCAGACGAAGTCTTTTGTCGTGAGCATCATGTTGGTCGCGGGGCTGTTGGCGGGCTGTGGTGGCATCGAGAGCGACACGGAGGTCGGGTCCGCTTCCATCGGCGGTGAGAGTGCCGAAGTCAGCGCCCAGGCGTGTAATGACTGTGGCTGGCTCTTCGTGCGGTGCATGTCGCGCGCGTCGACCAACGAGGCCGCGGCCCAGTGTGAAGAGTCCCGGGCGCTCTGCGAGGAGACCTTCTGCAACCAAGTCCGGCAGGCCAGTGCATGCTCGGACACGTGCGACGCGAAGCTCAACACCTGCCTCCGCAACGGCACCGTCCACCTGTCCATCTGCTTCGACCGCCACGAGAACTGCATGCAGATGTGCCCGATCGAGGAGTAGCGGATGCAGCCGCGCCGGGCGCTTCGACACCATCCCCGCGCGGCGCACGCCGTAACCGTTCCCCAGCTCAGGCGGTGAGCGCGAGCTGCGGTTCAGACGCGGAGGGGAGGAGCGAAGGCCCGCATAGGCCGCGGCGGTGCGCGGCGAGGGTCTCGTCACGGCCGCAACGATTGGAGCCGAGGGGTCCGGTCCGGAGCAGTGGCCACCATGGCGTCGATCAGCGTGCGGGCCTCGCCGGGCCCCTGGACGCCCAATGCCGTCAGCGTGGAGTTGCGGCTGAGCGTCCACAGCAGGAGCGAGACGGCGGAGGTGGGCAGCTTGCCGAGGACCGCCGCGCCCGAGGGCGTCAGGGGATTGCCGAGGGAGCGGACCAGCTCGAGTCCCTCGGTCAGACCCAGGGCGAGTTCGCGCGCCTCCGTCCAGGAGAGGCCATGGCCGCGCCGGTAGACCCGGTCGAAGATGATCATCATCGGCACGACCAGGGCCGCGTGGGTGCGCAACCAGCTGTGCATGTCGGTCTGGGTGTCCGTGGCGATGCCCGCCTGGGAGAAGACCTCGGCCCAAGCGGGATCCGTGACGATGGTGATCTGCGGCGCGACGGCCGAGCGGGGAATGACCTGGGCCTTGAGCCGGCCGTCGACGAGCCCGGCCATGATGGCCGGAAAGCCGAAGCGGAAGCGGTCGGCGCCCACCACGTCGCGCAACCGGTCGAGGGGCGCGAAGGTGTTGAACATGAACATCACCTGCTTCGCGGCGCTCTGGCGCAACGCGGGCAGCACCGCGTCCACCTGGGACTCGAGCACGGAGACCAGCACCAGGTCCCACGGGACGGTGGTGTCGAGCGCGTCACTCACCTCGACGGGCGCGCGCTCGCCGCGGGTGGTGACGATGGCGCGCTCCTTTCGCAGCCAGTCGAGACGTGCTCCTCGGGCGATGACCGTCACGTCGTGGCGCGCGCGCGAGAGGTGGAAGGCGAAGGTGCTACCGATGGCTCCAGGACCCAGGATGGCGATCTTCATGGGGCCCCCTCTAACAAGCCCGGTCGTTCCATTCATGGAACAGTGCGTGCCGACGCGGGGGGCTGACACCGGCCTGGAAGCCCGTTACATCCTTCCTCGCCATGAAGAACCCCATCCAGCAGACCCTGCCCCTCGGTTCGCCTCCCTGGGTGACCGCGGATCCCTTCCTCTTCTGCGTGCACCATGACGACCAGTACCCCGCGGGCAACGAGCACCAGGGGCCCGAGGCGTCGCTGGACGGCCGCGACCTGGGCCAGGACTTCGCGGGCAAGGACGGCTGGCGCATGTACCACGGCGAGGAGGTGCCGGGCTTTCCCGGTCATCCCCACCGCGGTTTCGAGACGGTGACGATCGTGCGCAACGGGCTCATCGATCACTCCGACTCGCTCGGGGCCACCGCGCGCTTCGGCCACGGGGACGTGCAGTGGCTGACGGCGGGCACGGGCATCGTGCACGCGGAGATGTTCCCACTGGTCAAGCGGGGCGAGCCCAATCCGACCGAGCTGTTCCAGATCTGGCTGAACCTGCCGGCCGAGGACAAGCACGCGCCGCCGCACTTCTCCATGCTCTGGAACCAGGACATCCCGCGCCTCGCGTTCACCGACGAGGCGGGCCGGCGCACCGAGGTGACCGTGGCCGCGGGTGAGCTGGACGGCCGGCGCGCGCCCCCTCCCCCGCCCCGCTCCTGGGCCTCGCGTCCGGACACGGACGTGGCCATCTGGACCCTGCGCCTCGAGCCGGGCGCCACCTGGACGCTGCCGCCCGCGAAGAACCCGCGCGCCCACCGCACGCTCTACTTCTTCGCGGGGGGCGCCCTGCGGGTCGCGGACCAGCTGTGCCGCGAGCACCAGATCCTCGCCGTGAGCAGCGACGCCGCGCTGCGGCTCGAGGCCGTGGAGGGCACGGTCGAGGTGTTGATGCTCCAGGGCCGTCCCATCGGGCAGCCGGTGGTGCAGTACGGGCCCTTCGTGATGAACACCCGCGCGGAGATCCAGCAGGCGATGATGGACTACCAGCGCACGCGCTTTGGCGGCTGGCCGTTCCAGAAGAACGATCCGGTGCACCCGCGGGACGAGGGCCGGTTCGCGCGGCACGCGGACGGCCGGGTCGAGCGGCCCGCGCGCTGAGCAGGTGACGCCGCACTTCCACTCGCTGGTGCCGGACGGCGTCTTCGTGCCGGGGGAGGGAGGCGTGCGCTTCGAGGCGAGGTCCCCCATCCGCCCCATGCGTCGCGGCGCGCTACGGGTCGAGCCGCGTCAACGAGATGTCGCGGATTTGGAAGTCGTCCAGATTGCCGGTGGAGCCGCCTCCACTGTCACGGCTGTGGATCTCGATGGTGTTGTTCCCCTGCAGGAACAGGCCGCTCTCGAACACCATGGACTTGCCCTGCCAGGACTCCGCGCTCTGCACGGGCAGGGTGCGCTGGGCATGGCCATTGATGACCACACGGTTGGTGGAGTTATCCACGTCGAACAGGTCGAAGTTCAGCTTCACGAAGGGCCCCCGCGGCACCGCGGGCAGGTAGAGGTTCAACGTGAGCTTCGTGGTGGGCGACGGCACCTGCCAGGTCGCCATGGTGTTGTCGCCCAGGTGCTCGACCTGGGTGTAGAGGCTCGTGGTGAGGGACGAGACGTGCACAATCTGCAGGGCACTCTCGCCTCCCGAGTACCGCACGCTCACGCCGTACCAGAGGTCTCCCACCACCTGGGGCTGGATGTTCTGGATGGCCTGCGTGGCCTGGTTGTCCAGGAAGGCGGTGTCGAGGTCCGAGAGGGTCCAGTTCGCGGTGCTGTCGAAGCGCACTCCGTCCAGACTCTTGCGGATAGAATAGCCGAGCACGCCCGAGCCGGTCATCGGGTTCCACGACAGCCGGATGCCATTGTTCGTGACCGAGTACGCCAGCCCGGTGACCGGAGCCAGGGAGCCGTTGCCCGAGTGCAACGAGGTCACCGACTCGATGTCAGAGCCCGGGGTGGAAGAGTTGCTGGTCGCCGTGGACAGGTCCTCGATGCGGACATAGCGCGCCGAGGATAGCCCCGTCGCGGAGATGTCCAGGAGGCTGAACGCCGAGCCGGTACCGACCAGCACGAAGCTGGCGGGGTCGGTACTGTCGGAGATGAGCACGCGGTACTCCTCGTCGACACCACCCGTGGCGCTGCCGATTTCGCGGATCTCGATGTCCGGTCCCGACCCGTCCACGATGGGCGTATCCCCCATGTCCAGCACGATGGAGGCGCCCGGGCCGCCCATGGCCAAGAATTTGCTGTCAGGCGCCCCGAGTGTGTCCAACGGGTTCGAGCTGCTGTTGCCGACATTCCCCGTCAGCACCACGGAACTGATCACCTGCTTGGCATAAGGCTCGGAGGCCTGGGCCTGCCCCGCCACTCCCAGGGACAGCATGAGTCCCGTGACTGCTTTCAATCCCTTCATTGGATGTTTCCCCTCGGTGTATGGCGAGGTCCACGGGTCATCGTCGTTGATGACCCGGAGAACCTGCGTGTTCGTTCACCACGGGCCGGTTTCTCTTGAGCCCTGGTGTGACGCGCTCTACCAGTTGCTCCGCGTGAACGCTGTGAGCCACTTCACACGGGTAAAAGGAAACATCCGCGCCCTCGTCCACCTCCGACTTACGAGGCATGTCCACAAAAGCGGCTCAGTCCCAGAATGAATCTTTTGTGGTAAGAATCGGGGACACCCCTGCTTTTCCAGAAAAACTCGGAAAGGTTCCCGTCATGGTGATCCCCGACTCCTTCCTCTCCTGGCGCACGCTCGCGCGCCAGGCCGTCTTGCTGAGCGCACTCGCCGCGTGCGGCCCGACCGATGTCGCCGCGCCCGAGCCGACGAGCGAACTGAAGACGACCGCTCAGTCCCTGCTGCCCTTTCCCTTGCAGGTCTCGGCGGCGACGTCAGTGACCGGCTCCCAGACAGGCGTCTGGTCCCGCATGCCCGCGGTGGCGGTGGGCAATGGCATGTATTTCCTGGTCTGGATGCAGTACGGCGAAAGCGCGCCTCCGGCCATCTACGGCCAACGGGTGCGGACCTCGGATGGCGTGGCACTGGACGCGGCGCCCCTGCTCATCTCCAAGGGGGGCTCGTCGGTCAACCTCTATCCGTCCGTGGCCTTCGATGGCGCGAACTTCCTGGTCGTCTGGGAGGAGGGTCTGCCTTTCGTTTTCGGCCGACGGGTGCGGGCCTCGGACGGTGCGCTGCTCGACGCCTCACCCAGGAACTACGGCTCGTTGCCCAACTCCTTCATGCCGCAGGGGTACCCTTCCGTGACGTTCGACGGGACGAACTACCTGCTGACCTGGGTGGGATTCCACGATCCCTCCCAGGACTACGTCCGCAAGGTGATGGGCCGACGGGTGCGGCCCTCGGATGGCGAGCCCGTGGACGATCCCTTCGCCGTTGCCTCGGACCACGCCCGGTCGCACGCCGCCAGTACGGGAGGAACCAGCCTGGTGGCGTGGGGAGCGTCCAACGGCGTCAAGGCGGTGCGGTTGGACACGGCGGGTCAGGCGCTCGACGCGTCGCCGCTCGTGCTCTCGCCAGCGTCCTCGCGAGACGTCCGCGTGGCGGCCCAGGGCGGTGAGTTCCTGGTGCTCTGGTCGGACAACGGTTTGTGGGCCCGGCGCGTGCGGGCCTCGGATGGCGCGCTGCTCGGCGCGGCGGTCCTGGTGGACTCGGCGCACATCAACACGCCGCGGACTTCCTTCGACGTGTCCTTCGATGGCGCGCACTACCGTCTGGTCTGGTTGGGCACGCGCGAGGGCGCGCCCCGGCTGCTCACCGCGCGCATGTCTCCCGGGGGCTCGGTGGACGCGGGGACGGAGCAGCGCCTCTCGGACATCCATGCCGTGGGCTATGACAACGGGGTGGGGGTCGCCGTCGCGGGCCCGGGCCAGTTCGCGGTCCTCGGCACGCGCATGCCCTCGAACAACTCGAATGTCTTCTCCCAGCTCGTCAATCCCTTCTCATGCACGCCGGATGTGACGCCCCCCATCGTCACCTGTCCGTCCACCAAGACGTTCGAGTGTGTCTACAGCGGCCAGCGCGTCCTGACGGACTTCGAGTTCGGAGACAACTGCGGCATCAATTACACGAGCACGTATCCCAACTACATCGGTGCGCCCTATACGCAGACGTTCTCGGTCTCCGCCACGGACATGTCTGGAAACACGACGCACTGCCACACGCAGTGGCATGTCGTGGACACGAAGAAGCCCACGATCACCCTGTACGGCCCCTCGCCCATGACGCTGCCCTACGGCACGCCCTACGCGGAGCCGGGTTATTCGGGCGACGACACGTGTGATGGGTTCGGCCCGTGGATCAACTCCCAGATCCAGGTCCATGGCACGATCAACCCATACAGCCCGGGCCTCCAGGCCATCCACTACCAACTCACCGATCGCGCCGGCAACACCACCGAGATGTATCGCTTCGTGACCGTCCTCTCGCCGTAGGGAGGAGCCCCAGGGGCCGGAGCGCGGAGGTTCCGGCTTCCAGGGCCCGGGTCATCGCTTCGGGGGCCTGGTGTCGAGTTGAGGATGGGATCCGGACCTTGTTGAGGAGCGGGCGCGAGTCCGAAGGGCGGAGCAGCGGCCGCTCGGGCTCGAAGGGCCGCGAGAACAACGGGCCCTTGTCGACGAGGTCCGCCGTGGTGAAGCCGCCGAGGAACTCCCGCCACATGAGGGCCCCGGTGCGATTGGCCGCGAATCGGCCATCCCACGTGCCGAGCAGCTTCCGCATCGGGTGCGGTGGGTGATGCTCAAGGACGTAAGAGTTCCTAACAAAACCGCTGGAGAGAGCGCAGGAGCAGGAGGTCGCAGGCGAGCAGGAGAAAGGCCTCGTGGATGTCGGCGCGTCGCTCGTCGCGCATGCGCAGGCGATGGAAGCGGTGGAGCAGAGCCAGGCGCTGCTCCACCACCCAGCGGTAGCTCCCCAAGCGGTCACTCGAGGCAACGCCGGGACGAGCAATGAGCGGGGCGATACCCCGCTCAAGCAGGCCGCGGCGATTGGCTCGGGAAGAGTAGCTCTTGTCGCCGTGCACATTGTCGGGCCGTCGTCGCGGTCGTCCTCTTCTACCGCTGACCGCGGGCATGGCGTCTACCAGCGGTAACATCTGGGTGACGTCGGGGACATTGGCCGCGAGTGGGCGCCCTCGGCGGTCGACGAGAAGATGATGCTTGCTGCCCGCCTTCGCTCTGTCCGTCGGGTTTGGCCCCGTTGCACCCCCTCTTTGAGCGCACGCATGCTGGAGGAGTCGACCGAGGCTCGGCGCAGGTCGAGTCGGCCTCGTCGGCGCAACGCGCGCAGCAACTGCCGTTGCAGGCGCTGCCAGACGCCCGCCTCGTACCAATCGCGCAGGCGGCGCCAGCACGTCATGCCACTGACGCCGAAGACTTCCTGGGGCAGCTCTTCCCACTGGATGCCCGTCTTGAGCACGAAGATGATGCCGCGCAAGTACGCCCAATCGTCCGCTGGAGGCCGACCTCCTTTGGGCCTGGGCGGACAAGTGGGGAGCAGCGGCTGGATGCGGCGCCAGAAGACGTCCGGGACCCGTTCGTGGCGGGCCATGCGACGAAGCTGGGCATGCTCCCTTCCTATGGCTAGGTTTTGTTAGGAACGCTAAGGCCCAACGGCCCGGTAGCTAATGACCTTCCATGCAGCGAGGGGATCCCCTGGGCGTGAGGTGACGTCCTTGAGCCCCCGGGCAACAACGCCCGTCTCGCCGAGCCATCCGTTGACGATGAGACCCGTGAGCCCACCCTGGCCACTGCACTCGGCATGGAGACGCGCCTTCTCCTCCCGGCATTGCTGGGCCGCGGCTCGCGCCTGCTGCTCGCCCTGCCGGAGGGAGGCCACGGTGCGCTCGTGGCGTGACACCTCCACCTGGCGCTCCGCCTGGGACGGGTGGACCACCAGCACGAAGGTGGTACTCGTTGGCGCCGCGCCAACCTAGAAGTAGACCGTCACCGGCACGCGCTCCCCGTCGTGCAGCGCCTCCGAGGCCACGAGTGTCAGCGTGTCGTCCACCAGCTTCACCCGACGGAACCACTCCCGCCCCTCCACTTCCACGCGCGCCAGCTTCGCGTCGAAGCACAGGGTGAGTGACAATTCCGGCCGGATGCACACCTCCGGCGTCTTGCTGGGGAGGTGTAGTTGACGCTGAGCACACGCACGAATGTAGATTGCGACCCAGGTCAAGAGCCGCATACCAGGCTGGAACGCTCATGAAGCTCATCGAATACCGGGTCAGCTCGGGTGATACGCTGTCCACGATCGCCCGGCGACACAACGTCCAAGTGGAAGTGTTGTCCCGGCTCAACAGCCTGAGCGATCTTCATCGTCTCTAGGCCGGTCAGGTGCTGAAGATTCCGAAGGAGCCCGCACCCAGCCCCCGCCTTTCGTCGCAGCCTGCGATGTATCGGGTCCGCGCGGGGGATACCCTGTCCGCGATAGCTCAGCGCAACAACACCACGGTGGAGGCGCTGACCCTGGCCAATCACCTCAAGGACCCCGACCGCCTTGCGATCGGTCAGGTGCTGAAGATTCCGAAAGAGCACCCTCCCACGTCGCAGGCTCAGGCCAAGAACGCCAAGGCGCCAAGTACCAGGGAGCCAGGGACCAAGACGTCGAATGAGCTCCTGTTCGAGAATGGCAAGGAGATCGGGAGCTTCGGCCGGGTGAGCATTGATGAAGGCGTGAACCTTCGCGCAGCACCCGGTGGAGCGATCCTGAAGTGGCTCCCCTTCAACACCCGAGTCTTCGTGAGCCGTGAGTACCCCGGCGACTGCTACTTCGTGACGCTCGACGATGGGAGCTTCGGCTATGTCCACTCGAAGTACGTAAGCATCAATCCCCCGGAACCTGGGGCCGTCCTCTACAAGATCAAGAAGGACGAAGGTGCCCTGCAGATCGTGAAGAAGCACTATAAGGGCAGTGCCATCTCCTGGGGACAGGACGAGCGCTATTACGTCAATGTCCTCGTCGAGGCCAACCGCGGCAAGAACCCCTCCGGCATCTACAAGCCGTACGAGGGCGCGGATTGGAGCAAGACGCAAACGCGCGAGACCTTCCTCATCTGGGTTCCGACCCTCGACTTCGCCAAGAGCCTGCGGGGCAAGGTGTCTTCGGGCTCCATCAGCTACGAGGCATGGCAGGCCGCCAAGAGCACCGCCTCGGCCGTCGGGGATTTCTACCTGGCCTATTCCGCGTTCGTGGCCGGTCTGATCCACGGTGCCCTGGAGTCGATATGGGATCTCCTGACCGGTCTCGTCGATCTGATCAAGCTGATCTGGGACATTCTCAAGAGCATCTTCACGAAGGAACTCTTCTCGGATCTGAAAAGCCTGTGGGAGTTGGTGCAGTCACTGAAGCCCTCGCAGTTGATCGACGCAGGCATCAATGTATTCCTCTCCCGGTGGAACGCACCGGACTTCCTCCGTCGGTGGCTCTTCCGAGGTTGGGTGGTCGGCTATGCGATCGCCGAGATCCTCATGGCGGTCGTCAGCGGCGCGGCGACCCTCGTGAAGTGGGCAGGCAAGGCCGGAAAGTTCAGCAAGCTCATCGCGAAGCTTCCCAAGGTGCTCAAGCTCGCCGAGAAAGTGACGGAAGCCACCAAGCGCATTCCGGAGGAATCGCTCAAGCGAATCAAGAAGGTCGTGTCCCGGACCCCAGACGAGGCCCCTCCCCGTAGGAAAGATCACATCCCGTGGACAGGAGCCCGATATGCGGAGGACGTCGATCCAGGTGATGCGAAGCTCTACGAGAAGATCCGCAACGCCGTGGATGACACCCTCGACATCGCCAAGAACCTGAAGCTCAAGCAGAGTGTCCTGGACAAGGTCAAGGACCACCTCTTCCACCGCGTGCACGAGCTACCAATCGAACCCAACAAGACCATCAAAGCCAACTTTTCTCCGGACCCAGATATCGCCGATCTCTGGACCAAGGCCATGAAAGGCAAGCTCCCCTTGGACGAGGCGAAACGTTTCCTGCGGCTGATGGCGCATGAATACGTGGAGAGCCGCCTGATGGAAAAGGGGCTGCCGTACCGGTCGTCTCATCCGGACGCCTACAAGTTCGGCTACAACATGCCCACCCCCAAGCATCATGGTGCGCATGATCTGGCACCGATTGTCGACGCGGCCAGGGAGCCGTTCGGACATTGGGAAAAGATGCTGGGGCGGAAGCCGCCCAAGTTCGAGTTCGCCTCAGACCTGTCTAATCTGGACGAACTGGTGGAACTCATCTGGAAGGGAAGCAAGGGATGAACGCTCACGTCACCGCAGTCGCCAAGCGCATCAAGGCAATCAACTGGGCAGGCTCGTTCGACAAGACCCCCTCACGCGTGGCCCTGCTGCGCGAGTACCTGCGCCGTGCCTCCTGGTGGGCCGAGGCCGTGAAGTCTGCGGAATGGCCCTTCTTCGACATCGCCGCCGGGCTCAACCCGGCAGTGAGAGCCGACCCGACCCAGGTTCAAGCCATCGAAGCTCACCTTTCCGTCAAACTGCAGGGCCTGCTGGTGGTGCGCACCTGTGTGCGGGCGCTGCACTTCGCTGCGCTGCTAGATGCAGGCGCGAAGCTTCCGCGTGTGCCCCCCTCGGTAGAGCAGCCATTCGAACCACTGCTGATGATGTTCGAGCGAGGCGGCGGCTTCCGCCTCGGAGGAAGTGGGCTCATCGAGGTCGACACCGCCGGCGTGCCGAAGGGTACCGCCCAGTCCCATCACACTGATAAACCGGTGGTGACGCTGGAGCCTGCCGCGCTGGATGCATTGGACGCTGGGGCATAGTCCGCCGGCCATCTGGACTCGGACGACATGCGCCAGGGCCTCAACTTGCTCGCATTCCAGTCCGCCGGGCACCCGAGGCGCCGGGGCCGGCATCCTCCGCGCTGGCCGCTGGAGACGAGACACCTCCGCTTGCCGCTGGATGGCTCCGGGGCAAAAACAAAAGCCCTGGAGTTTCAACGGAGGTCCGTGAAACTCCAGGGCTTTTAATGGTCGGGGAGACAGGATTCGAACCTGCGACCCCTTGGTCCCGAACCAAGTGCTCTACCAGGCTGAGCCACTCCCCGTTACCGTGACATGCCTTCGCCGGAACTGCTCTCGGGCCGTCGAAGCAGGCGGGGATGTACCCGACCCGCCCGGCTGAGTCAACGTCCTTGCCTCCGCTTTTCATCCCCCGCCTACCCCTGGGGTAGCGCGCACCCATCGGTCCGTATTCACCCAGGTTTCCTGGACCTAAACCCTTCATTTTCTGGGAAAACCAGGACGGAACGGACCTTGCTTGGTACCCCTCCGAACAACACAGCCACCTCGGAGTCCCATGCTTTCACCGATCGTCCTGATCTCCGATGATGAGCCCCTCGTGGTGTCGGCCCTCGCCCGGGAGGCCCGCCGCACGGGCCTCGCCTCCGTGGCGGACACCACGTCCCGACACGTGTTGGAGCTGGCCCGGCAGCACCGCCCCGCCGTCATCATCCTGGACATCCACCAGCGCGAGGACGGACGGGATCTGCTCGCCCGGCTCAAGCAGGACCCCGAGACGCGCGAGTGCAAGGTCGTCATCCTCAGCGGTGTGGAGGACCAGTTCACCCGCCATGTGTGCTTCGAGCTCGGCGCGGACGCCTACGAGGTGAAGCCCTTCGACCACACCTTCATGACGCGGGTGGCGCGCATGGCTGGCCTCCTCGCCCTGTCCGCCCAAGGTCCGGCGGCCTCAGGCGCGTAGCGAGCGGATGGCCGCCGCGTAGTCCTTCGCGCCGAACACGTGCGAGCCCGCCACCAGGACGCTCGCCCCCGCGTCCACCACCAGCCGGGCCGTCTCGGCGTTGATGCCGCCATCCACCTCGATGTCCGTCTTCAGGCCCCGCGCGTCGAGCATCGCGCGCAAGCGGCGCACCTTGTCCACCGTCTGGGGAATGAAGCCCTGGCCTCCAAACCCCGGGTTGACGCTCATCAGCAGCACCATCTCCACGTCGCCCAGCACTTCCTCGATGGAGGACAGCGGCGTGGCCGGGTTGAGCACCACCGCCGGCTTCGCGCCCGCGTTGCGAATCTGCTGCAACACCCGGTGCAGGTGCGTGCAGGCCTCCACGTGCACCGTGAGGATGTCCGCCCCCGCCTTCGCGAAGGCCTCGATGTACTTCTCCGGCTCGACGATCATCAGGTGGACGTCCAGGGGCCGGGTCGCGGCCTTCTTGATGGCCTGCACCACCACGGGCCCGAGCGTGAGGTTGGGCACGAAGCGCCCATCCATCACATCCACGTGAATCCAGTCCGCTCCGGCGGCCTCCACCGCGCGGACTTCCTCGGCCAAGCGGCCAAAATCCGAGGACAGCATCGAGGGTGACACGAGCGGGCGACGATTCATGGGGGCTACTTAGCCATTTCCCCGCCTTCCGGGTACTGGCCCGGTTGATGAGCGAACAGGCCCGGCCGCGTTTTTTCCAGCAGAGGGAGCGGCCGAGCAGGGGGGAGGCATGGCGGTTTCCGGCATCGTGCTAAGAAGCTCCCTTGTTGTCCGCGCGCCGTCCTCTTCCGGAGTCCCTCTTGGTGCTTCCACAGACCCAGCCGCCCGAATCCCCAGACCTCAACCGGCGCCTCAAGAAGCTCACGTCCATCCTGGACGTCACCAAGGCCATGAGCGCCGAGCGGGATCTGGATCTGTTGCTGCCCCTCATCCTCTATGAGGCCAGCAAGGTGGTGGAGGCGGATCGCTGCTCGCTCTTCGTGCTGGACCGCGAGCGCAACCAGCTCTGGAGCAAGGTGGCCCAGGGCTCCAAGAGTGAGATCCGCCTGCCGGTGGGCAGTGGCATCGCCGGCCAGGTGGCCGAGACCGGCGAGGTCATCAACCTGCCGGACGCCTACGCCGACGAGCGCTTCAACCGCTCCTTCGACACGCTCAGCGGCTATCGCACCCAGAGTGTGCTGTGCGTGCCCATGCGGGACGCCAACGGTGAAGTCACCGGCGTCATCCAGGCCCTCAACAAGCTCAACGGCCAGCCCTTCGACTCCGAGGACGAGGAGCTGCTGCTCGCCCTGGGTGCCCAGGCCGCCGGCGCCATCGAGAACGCGCTGCTGCACGAGGACATCAACCGCCTGTTCGAGGGCTTCGTCTCCGCCTCCGTCGTGGCCATCGAGTCGCGGGATCCCACCACCGCGGGTCACTCGGGCCGCGTGGCCAACCTCACCGTCACCATGGCCCGGGCGCTCGAGCACGTGCACACCGGCCCCTACGCACACACCCGCTTCAGCCTCAGCGAGTTGCAGGAGCTGCGCTACGCCTCGCTCCTGCACGACTTCGGCAAGGTGGGCGTGCGCGAGCCGGTGCTCGTCAAGGCCGAGAAGCTCTACCCCTCCGAGATGGACGCCCTCCAGGCCCGCTTCCAGCTCGCGCGCAAGGACCTGCAGCTGCAGAGCTACCGCCGGCGGCTCGCCGCCGCCAGGTCACGCGGGACCCACCACCTGGAGGAGATCGACGCCGAGGAGGACGCGCGGCTCGCCCAGGAGACGAAGCGCCTGGACGAGGTGCTCGAGTTCGTCCTCACCTGCAACCGGCCCACGGTACTCGCCCAGGGCAACTTCGAGCGCCTGCACGAGCTCAAGCACCTGCGCTTCGAGGACTCGTTCGGCCAGGAGCGGCCCCTGCTCATCGAGCGGGAGATCACCTCGCTGTCGATCGCCAAGGGCACCCTCTCCGACGAGGAGCGCCGGGAGATCGAGAGCCACGTCGAGCACACCTACCGCTTCCTGTCGCAGATTCCCTGGACGCGCAACCTGCGCCGCGTGCCGGAGATCGCCTACGCGCACCACGAGAAGCTCAACGGCACGGGCTATCCGCGCGCCGTGCCCGACGTGAGCATCCCCGTGCAGTCGCGCATGATGTCCATCGCGGACATCTACGACGCGCTGACCGCCAGCGACCGGCCCTACAAGAAGGCGGTGCCGCACCAGCTCGCGCTCGACATCCTCCAGCGCGAGGTCAAGAGCGGCCAGCTCGACGCCGACCTGTTCCGCATCTTCGTCGAGGCCGAGGTGCCCCAGCGCACCCAGAAGGAATCACACGAGTAGTGCCTCGGCCCGCCCGCCCCCGGGCTCGCGTGGGCCCCGGGGACGGAAAGAGGCCCGCCCGTGTCAGCTGCCGATGATGTGCAGGCGCAGGCTGTTGATCTTCCCGGGCTGACCCACGGGCGCGCCGTAGACGATGACCACGCGGTCCCCCTTGCGCGCGAGGCCCCGGGACACCAGTTCCTCTTCCACCCGGCGCACCATGGCCTCGGTCTCCTGGATGGGCTCGAGCACCCGCGGCACCACGCCCCACAGGAGCGCCAGGCGGCGGCGCACTTCCTGGTTGGGGCTGAACGCCACGATGGGGACCGAGGGCCGGTAGTGCGCCAGCAGCCGCGCCGTCACCCCCGACAGCGTGAAGGCCGCGATGAGCGAGGCCCCCGACTGCTTGGCGGCGTGGCACGCGCTCGCGGCGATCACGTCCGGGAAGTGCGAGGGCAGACCCACGGGCGTGCTCGAGGGCCGCGACAGCTCCTGGGCGCGGATGGTGGACTCGGCCGCCAGCACGATGCGGTCCATCATCTGCACGGACTCGATGGGGAACTTGCCGCTCGCCGTCTCGCCCGAGAGCATCACCGCGTCCGCCGAGTCGAAGATGGCGTTGGCCACGTCGCTCGCCTCGGCGCGCGTGGGCCGCGGGTTGTCGATCATCGAGTTGAGCATCTGCGTGGCCACGATGACCGGCAGGCCCCGGAGGTTGCAGCGGCGGATGATGTCCTTCTGCACGCTGGGCACTTCCTCGGGGGGAATCTCCACGCCCAGGTCGCCGCGCGCCACCATCACGCCGTCCGTCTTGTCCAGGATGGCGTCCAGCCGGGCGATGGCCTCGGGCTTCTCCAGCTTGGCGATGATGGGCACCGAGTGGCCAATCTCCGCCATGGCCGCGCGCGCCATGTCGATGTCCGCGGGCTGACGCACGAAGGACAGGGCGATGAAGTCCACGCCCGCCTTGATGCCGAACACCAGGTCCTCGCGGTCCTTGGGCGTGAGCGCATCCGCGCGCACCGCCACGCCCGGCAGGTTGATGCCCTTGTTGTTCTTGAGCGTGCCGCCGTGGATGACCTTCGTGCGGATGAGCTTCTTCTTGTCCGTCTCGAGGACCTTGAGCTCCAAGAGGCCGTCATCCAGGAGGATGCGGTCGCCCGGGTTCACGTCCGCCGCCAGGTGGGCATACGTGGTGGAGACGATCTCATCCGTGCCCTTCACGGTCTCATCGGTGGTGATGTGGAACTCACCGCCCTCCTTGAGCTCCGTGCTCCCGGTGATGAAGCGGCCGGTGCGAATCTTCGGACCCTGGAGGTCTCCGAGGATGCCCACCGCCTTGCGGCACTTGAGCGAGGCCGCCCGGAGCTTGGCGATGTTCTCGGCGTGCTGCTCGTGGCTGCCGTGGGAGAAGTTGAGCCGGGCCACATCCATACCGGCTTCGATCAGCGCCTCGAGCATTTCCTGGCTCTGGCTGGCGGGACCAAGGGTGCAAACAATCTTCGCGCGTCGCATGGCGGCGGAGAATCGGGTCGAGCCACGCAAAGGGTCAAGCGACGTCGGCGCGCGGCGGTCGATCGGTAAATTGGTAAAGCGAACTTCGTTCAACCTCGCAGCAACAGGTTCAGGTTCTCCCGCTCCCAACGCAGTGCGGCAGCGTAGAGGGGGAAGGCCTTCTCCCGTTCGCGGAAGGCGCGCGGATGATGCACCCGGCGGCCCGTGGCGTTCGAGCTGGGAAAGAGCTGGTGGAGCATCTCGTGGAAGATGATGAACTCCACGAAAAAGGAGGGTACCTCGGCGCGGTCCAGGGCCGGGTGGATGCGGATCTCCCGCGTCTGGTGATCGTAGACCCCCAGGCGGATGGACTTGCGCCGGCGGCGAGGAGGCATGCGGCCCCAGCCGATGCGCGCCTGGATGGCATCCTGGAAACAGGTGCGATTGAGGCGATCGAAGAGGACCTGGAGATCGAAGAAGCGGCCCCGGGGCTCGAGATCGGCCTCGGCCGCATGGCGCTCCTGGCGGATGCGCGGCTGTTGACCCCGGATGTAGTCGTCCAGCACCCCACCGGCGATCCGGTTGCCGCGGCCGGCATAGTCCGCCACCGCGCGCACCACGCCCTCGGGCGCGTCGAGGAACATGTGGTGCAACCGCAGTTGCAGCGCGTTGGCACTGCGACGGAAGGACACCATGGTGGAGCGGTTGTCCGTGACCGACAGCCGCACCGGCATGCGCAGGTTCGCCGACAGGTAGTAGGCGAGTGTCTCCGCGCGTGCCCACAGCTCCTCGCGCGAGGGCTCGGGCGTGAGCGACCAGTCCTCGGGAGAACCGGCCGGATGATGGAAGTTCGCCGCCAGCGCAGGCTCCTCGCGCGGCAGGGAGGCGAGACGATGGGAGGACTCACTCCCACGGCGCACGGTGGACGACGAGGCTCCCTCCTGTGAGGGAGCGTGGGGCAGGAAATACGAAGGATGGGTCGGGAGCGACGACACGCGGGCAGCATCGTACCCGTCGGCCCTCGGGACTCAAGACCGGCGGCATCCGCTCGCCCGCCCAGCGTCACCCCGTCAACCCCGGCCGTGCCGCCGTGTCTCCCCGGCGAGCCGTTCTCCCAGGAATTCCACCTGCTCGCGCGTGGTGCCGAACAGCTCCAGCACCCCCTCCATGCTCTCGGCCTCCTCCACGGCCAGGCAGGCCTCCCCGCCCCTCCGGGCCTCGTCCAGGTCCCCGTAGCGGCCCATCTGCACGCTCCAGCTGCCATCCGGCCAACGCTCGAAGGGGTAGAGGCGGCAGGCCAGGGGCCGGACATCCGCGGGCAGCACGCACCCCCGCCCCCGTTCGTGGAAGACACAGGCGCCACCTCGCGTGAGCAGCGTCAACCGCACCGGCGCACGGCGGAAATAGCCCCGGTAGAGAGGACGGCGCTCCTCGTACCCGGCCGCCTCGTCGTGGGTCAGATACTCCTCGTCGAGGAAGCGCCGGGGAGAGAACCCCGTGTGCGCGGTGATGCGCTCCACGTCCGAGCGCGTGAGCGTGGCCAGCCGCTCGCCCTCCTTCACCTCGCAACACGAGGCCCCCAGCATCCGCGGGCAACGGGCGCAGACCGGACCCGCGGGCGCGTCCCCGCTCATGAGGAGGCCGGCGCCTCGCCGCCCCGCGTCTTGAGCAGCCGCTCCAGGCGCTCCGGCTCACGGCGCACCACCAGCGTCTTCTCCCGGGTGTAGAGCACCTGGCCCGGCGCCCCGCCCTTCACCTTCTTCACGAACTTCACCGGCACCCAGCTCACCTCGCCGCGCGGCTCGCCCTTGGCGCCCGAGTGGTGCAACGCCAGGTGCGCCGCGTCCAACAACACCTCCTGGGACACCTCCACGCCCTTGGGCAACGGCACCACCACGTGACTGCCCGGCAATCCCCGCGCGTGCAGCCACAGGTGCCCCGGCCGCGCCACCTTGAAGGTGAGCGTGTCGTTGTCCTCGCCGCCCTTGCCCACCCAGATGCGCTGGCCTCCATGCCCCACGTACTCCTTGAAGGGCCGGGCCTCAGGCGGGCCGTCCGCTCCGGCCGACTGCTGCAACACCTCCACCTGCGCGAGCAGCGAGGCCTCGTCCATCTCCTCCACCTGGCGCAGCGCCTCCCGCGCATGCGCCACCTCGCGCGCCAGCTCCGCCTCCCGCTGCCGCGCATGCTCCACACCCCGGAGCAGCCGCCGGTACTGGTGGAAGTGCCACTCCACTTCCTCCTTGGGCGTGCGCCTGGGGTCCAACGTCACGCGCACTTCCTCCATCCCGGACTCGGTGTACGCGGTGAGCACCACCTCGGTGGCTCCCCGCTTGAGCTGGTAGAGGTTCTGCGTGAGCAGCTCGCCCAGCTCCCGGTGACGCTCGGCCTCCGCGCCCCGCGCCGCCTCCGCTCGCACCTTCTCCAGCGTCCGCCCCGAGCGCTTGAGCCGGGCCCGGTACGGCAGCGCCAGGCGCCGACGGATGATCTCCGCGCGGCTCGCCTTGTCCTTGGGACCGAGCAGCCGCTCGGCCGCCTCCGCCAGGGGCAGGAAGTCCCCCGGCTCGGGCACCAGCCGGGAAGGCTGAGCACGCGCTCGGGCGCCCGCCTCGGGGGACAGGGGCTCTGGCGGCATCCACGCGCCCCCTGGGTGCAGAGCGCGCCGCTGGGCGAGGCCCTCGCCCGAGAGCATCAGGACGCGAAGGGAGTCCGCCGCCAGCAGCACGAGGCCACCTGGCGAGCCCAGCTCCAGCACGAGGCGCCGCCGCGACTCGTCGCTCTGGAGGTGCAGCGTCACCTCGCGCCCGGCCTCCGACCAGGAGACGCCCGCGAGCTTGAGGCCCACCAGTTCCTGGCGCAGCCAGCGCTGGAAGGGGGCCGGCTCTCCCGGCGTGGGGAAGCGATCAGCGGCCACGGAGAGCCGGGCGAGCTCGCCTTCCGCGCACAAGCACAGGAGCACGGAGCGCCCGGGCACCCGGAGCTCCAGGTAGACGAGGCGCGGCAGGGGACACCACGCCTTCTGCACCACCGCGCCCGTCAGCCGCGCGGAGACCTCCGCCACCACCTGCTCCAACTCCGAGGGACGCAGAGCCACCTCAGTCCTCCTCCGGCGCTAAAAACACGAACGGCCCGGCGGAGAATCCGCCGAGCCGTTCAAACTGCTCGAAATCCGGGGGCTACGTCTAGCCCTCGTCCTCGGCGGGGGCGGCCTCGGAGGGCGCCTTCGCCGTGCGCTTGCGGGCCGGAGCCTTGCGAGCGGTCTTCTTGGCGGTGGCCTTCTTCGCCGTCGTCTTGCCGGCCGCCTTCTTCGCGGTGCGGGGAGCGGCGCTCTTGCGGGTGGTCTTCTTCGCGGCGGTCTTCGCGGTCTTCTTCGTCGCCGGCTTCTTCGCGGTCTTCTTCTTCGCGGCCATCTAAAGCCTCCGTTTGTTACCGCCACTCGCTAGGAGTGGGGCCTGCACTCGCATGGGAGTGCTTGTGGTGAAGAGTAGAGATGCCTTGCCAGTGTGTCAACGCATGGTGATGTAGTGCAACGCGTGGCGTGCCGATTTTTCGGCATCGCGCGCGTTCGGAACGCCCAAAACGGGGGAATGGGCGCGGGAAGCGTGCGATCCGGAGCCGAATTCTCGGCCCTCGCCGTTCTTCAGGCCTGTAGCGGAGTGGAACTCCCGCGCGATTCGCGTGCGGCCCCATGCGCGCATGGGCCTAGTGTGCGCGCTCGCGATGAGTGCTCACGAGAAGACCTTTCCCCCCGACTTCACCTTCGGCGTCGCCACTTCCTCGTACCAGGTGGAGGGCGGCATCGAGAACGACTGGGCCGAGTGGGAGCGGGCCGGACGGCTGAAGGAGCCGCACGCGCGCTGCGGGCGCGCGGTGGACCACTGGAACCGCTACGAGGAGGACTACGGCCTGGCGCTGGACGTGGGCGCCACGGCCTTCCGCATGTCCCTGGAGTGGGCCCGCATCGAGCCGGAGCGCGGACGCATCGACGGCGGCGCGCTCAATGCCTACCGCGAGCGGCTCTCGCGGATGAAGGCCCGCGGCCTGCGCCCGGTGGTGACGCTCCACCACTTCACCCACCCCTCCTGGTTCCACCGCGAGACGCCCTGGCACCTGCCCCAGAGCGTGGACGCCTTCCGCGCGTACGCGCGCGCCTGCGCGCCTCTTCTCGCGGGGTTGGACGCACTCGTCATCTCGCTCAACGAGCCCATGGTGCTGCTGCTCGGCGGGTACCTGCAGGGCCTGATGCCGCCGGGCGTCACCGACGGGCCCAAGACGATGGCGGCGCTCGCCAACATGGTGCGCGCCCACGTGGCCGCGCGCGAGGAGCTGCTGGCGGTGCTCGGCCGGGTGGAGATCGGCATCTCCCAGAACATGCTCTGCTTCGCGCCCGACCGGGCCTGGCACCCCCTGGACCGGGCCCTCGTGCGGCTGGGCGCCCAGGCGTACAACCACGCCTTCCACGAGGCCCTGGTGTCCGGGAAGCTCCGGGTGAACATGCCCGGCATCGGCTCGGCGCGCGAGGACATCCCCGGCGCCCGGGGCTCCTGCGACTTCATCGGGATGAACTACTACACGCGCGCCCACCTGCGCTTCCTGCCGCGCGCCCCCTTCCTGTCCTTCCAGTACCGGGATCCCCGGGGCCGGGGCTTCACGGACATCGGCTGGGAGCTGTGGCCCGAGGGCTTCGGGCAGGTGCTGCGCGAGCTCAAGCGCTACGGGCTGCCCGTGTGGGTGACGGAGAACGGCATGGACGACCGCGGAGGCGAGCGCCGTCCGGCCTACATCCATGATCACCTGAGCCAGGTGCTCACCGCGCGCGCCGAGGGCGTGGACGTGCGCGGTTACCTCTATTGGAGCCTCCTGGACAACTTCGAGTGGCTCGAGGGCTGGGGGCCGCGCTTCGGCCTGTACCACGTGGACTTCGACACGCTCGAGCGCCGCGCCACCCCGGCCTGCCACTACTACAAGGAGGTGGCGACCACGCGGCGCCTGCCTCCGGTGATTCAGCCCAGCGCGGCGCGGTAGTCCACGTCCTGCTCCTCGCTCGGCCCCTGGGGATCGGCGCGCGCGGCGGCGAAGAAACGGCGGACGGCGTCGCGCACCTCGTCGGCCGAGTCGAGCTGGTTGACCTCGGCGCGGAAGACGGCGGCGCCCCGCAGGCCGTGGCCGTACCAGGCCAGGTGCTTGCGGAAGGTGCGCACCGCGGACAGGGGCTCGCCCATGAATTCCATGTGGGCCTCGAAGTGACGCAGCACCCCCTCGCAGCGCTCCTCGGGCTCCGGGGACGGGCCCCCCAGGAGCTCCCGGAAGAGCCAGGGGTTGCCGAGCGCCCCGCGGCCAATCATCACGAAGTCACAGCCCGTGGTCTCGCGCATGCGGTGCGCGTCCGCGCACGTCTTCACGTCGCCGTTGCCGATGACGCACTGGTCCGGGAAATGGTGCTTGATGTCGGCGATGACGCGCCAGTCCGCCTGGCCCGTGTAGGCCTGGGCGCGGGTGCGCGGGTGCACGGCGAGCGCGGCGCACCCCGCCTCGAAGAGCACGCTGGCCATGCGCAGGTAGTTGCGCTGATTCGCGTCCCACCCCGAGCGGATCTTGCAGGTGACGGGCAGACCCGTGGCCGCGCGGACGTCGCGCACGAGGGTGGCGGCCCGCTCCGGATCGCACAGCAGGGCGCTGCCCGCGCCGTTCTTGGTGATCTTCTTCACCGGGCAGCCCATGTTGATGTCGATGATCTGCGCCCCATGGCTCTTGCCGATGACGGCCGCGCGCGCCATGGCCTCGGGGTCTCCGCCATAGAGCTGCAGGCTGTAGGGCCGCTCCACCGCCGGGTCGAAGCGCAGGTACTTCAGGGTGCGCTGATTGATGCGCATCAACCCCTGGGAGCTCACGAGCTCCGTTGGACAGAGCGCCGCGCCCAGCTGGAAGGCGATGACACGGAAGGGCATCTCGCTCACGCCCGCCATGGGCGCGAGGATGAAGGGGTTGGGCAGGGTGTAGGGACCGATTCGAAGCATGGGCGCGGGAAACCTAGCGGATTAGCTGGATTGTTCCAGTCCGAGGGCACTTGCCTGCGCGACCGATCTCCTTTGGTTAAGGTCGGCCCCATGCTGCGCTTCCGCCTCGGAGACATCCCCGTCGAGGTCCGCTTTTCCCACCTGCTCTTCTCCGCGCTCCTGAGCACGTTGATGGTGCGGGACATGCCGGTGCTCGAGCCGGGAGTCTGGCCCTACGTCCAGCTCCAGGACATGAGCGATCCCGCGTATGGCCGCACCGCGCTGCTCGTGGCGCTCGGGTGGATGGGTCTCATCTCCAGCGCGGTGCTCGTCCATGAGCTGGGGCACGCGCTGATGCTCCGGGCCTTCGGCTACCGGCCGAGCGTCCGGCTGCTCTGGTTGGGTGGCCACACCCAGCCCATGGCCCCCGCCACCCTGCGCTGGTACCAGCACGCGCTGTTCACCGCGGGCGGACCCCTGGCCGGCTTCGTCCTGGCGCTCGTGGCCCTGGGGCTGTGGCGCTTCGGCGTGGCACCCGACGCCCATGCCGCCCGCTTCCTGCTCGGCTGGTGCTTCGTCATCAATCTCTTCTGGACGCTCTTCAACCTCATCCCCGTCCCCACCCTGGATGGGGGCACGCTGCTGACGACCCTCGCCACGCGCTTCTTCGGCAAGGCGGGCTTCATCGGCGCACAGGGCGCGGCGCTCGTGCTGTGCGTGGCGCTCGTGGCCTATGGCGCCCAGCGCGCGCCCGTGCTCGGACTGCTCTTCGGCCTCTATGGCCTGCAGGCCCTGCGGCTCTTCCTCGCCGCCGCGCGGGGCCAGTTGCAGGTGCAGCCGGGAATCGTCCCCTCGCCCCTCGCGGAGGAGCTGCGCCAGGCCCGCAGGGCATTGGAGGACGGGCGACTGGACGAGGCTCGCGAGCGGGGCAAGAACCTGCTGGAGGCCAAGGACGCCACCCAGGAACTCGCCGCGCGCACCCACCACCTGCTCGGATGGGTGGCCCTCAAGGAGGGCCAGGGACGCACCGCCCTGGACCACTTCTCCCAGGCCCGGCGCCAACCGGTGGAGACACACGCGCTGGCGGCCGCCTTCTCGCTCCTGGGCGACGAGCCCCGCGCGCTCGCCCTCTGGGAGCTGGCCTGGCGGGAGACGAAACACCCCACCGTGCTGCACGAGTACGCGGGCTCGCTCATCCGCGCCGAGCGCGTGCACAACGCGCTCAAGCTGCCCGGCGTGCAGCCCGAGGCGGCCTTCCTGTGCGCTGGCCGGACGCTCTTCACCCGGGGCGCCTACTCGGAGGCGGCGGCGATCTCCGAGGCGGGACTCGCGCACGCGCCAGCGGCCCGCCTGGCCTATGACGCCGCGTGTGCACATGCCCGGGCGCGTCATCCCCACGACGCGGTGCGCATGTTGCGGCGCGCCACCGAGCTGGGATTCCAGGACGCCCCCTACGCGGCGTCGGATGAGGATCTCGCCACGCTCCACGGGCATCCGGAATTCGAAACCTGGTTGGAAGCGCTGCGGAAATCTCCGGAGCCCTGACACGGCCATGACACGGGGAGGTGTTGATGCGGAACGAGACCGGGCACCTCCTGGCCCGGCCCGCTTCCGCACGAGGCTTCCGTGACCGCTTCCCCCTCCGCGTCCGCGCAAGACGAGAAGATCAACTGGGTGGCATCCCTTCCGTTCATCGGCGTGCACCTGATGTGTCTCTTCGTGTTCTACACGGGGGTGCGGCCGGTGGATGTGGCGGTGTGCGTGGGCCTGTACGTCTTCCGCATGTGGGGCATCACCGCGGGCTTCCACCGCTATTTCAGCCACCGGGCCTTCAAGGCCGGCCGCGGCTTCCAATTCTTCATGGCGCTCGCGGGCACACTCGCGGTGCAGAAGGGCCCGCTCTGGTGGGCGGCCCACCACCGCCACCACCACCGCTACTCGGACCAGGAGCAGGACATCCACTCGCCCCTGCAGAAGGGCTTCTGGTGGAGCCACGTGTCGTGGATCCTCTGCGACAAGTACGGCGAGACGCGCTACGACAGCATCAAGGACTACGCGCGCTTCCCGGAGCTGGTGTGGCTCAACAAGCTGCACGCGTTGCCCGGCCTGCTGCTCGCCGTGGCGCTCTACTTCCTGGGCGGCTTCTCCATGCTCGTGTGGGGCTTCTTCGTGAGCACCACCCTGCTCTACCACGGCACCTTCACCATCAACTCGCTCAGCCACGTGTTCGGCAAGCGCCGCTACAAGACGACGGACACCAGCCGCAACAACTGGCTGCTCGCGCTCATCACCCTGGGCGAGGGCTGGCACAACAACCACCACTACTACCAGAACACCGCCAACCAGGGCTGGTTCTGGTGGGAAGTGGACCTGAGCTACTACTCGCTCAAGGCGCTGTCCTGGGTGGGGCTGGTGAAGGATCTGCGCACCCCCTCCGAGCAGGTGAAGATGGCCTACCTCAAGTACTCCCCCGAGGAGCGGGCGGCCCTCAACGCGCCCATGCGCACCTCGTGGTTCGCTCCGGTGGCCGCGCGCAAGAAGGCGGCCGAGCAGAAGATGAAGGCCGCCGAGGAGCGGGTGCGCGAGGCCCTGGCCGCCGCGGCCGACAGCCTGCCCTCCTCCGCGCCGACGCCCCAGGCCCTCCTCAAGCGCCAATAAAGGATACGTGCCGTCCAAAGCGGCCGGATTAGAGTGGCGGCACCTCGGGATTCCCGACGTGCCGCCCTTTTTTCGTGAAACCACCCTCCTCGCCCGCGCGTACCGCCGAGACACCGGCCCCCTCCACCTCCGCCGGTGAATCGGACGAGATGCTGATGGAGCGATTCCGCCTGGGTGATGCACGCGCCTTCGATGCCCTCTTCCAGCGCTACGCGCGGCCCATCCACGGCTACCTGATGCGGCTGACGGGCCAGCGCGCCGCGGCCGAGGACCTGTCCCAGCAGACCTTCCTGTCGCTCGTGCAGGCACGTGGGCGTTTCCAACAGGGCTCACGGGTGAAGCCCTGGCTGTACGCCATCGCCACCAACGCGGCGCATGACTGGCGGCGGCGCAAACGCCCCGAGGAACTCACGGACGAGGGAGAATTGCCCACCCAGGTGGCCTCCGAGCAGGGCGGTCCCCGGGACGTGGGCCTCGAGCGCACCGTTCAGCGGGCACTCGCCCAGCTCCCCGAGGGCCAGCGCATCCCCATCGTCCTGCATCGCTTCGAGGGGATGGGGTTCGCGGAGATCGCCGAGTCGATGGGGCTGACGGAGACCGCGGTGAAGGTCCGCGCCCACCGCGGCTACGCACGGTTGCGGGAATTGCTCGCCGCCCTTCAAGAGGAAACGAACGGATGAGCCCCGACTGCCTGCGCGTCCTGGAGTACCTGGAGGCCCCCCTTCCGCCGGAGCTCGCGGCCCACCGGGACACCTGCGCGGAGTGCCAGGCGCTCCTCGCGGGCTTCTCCTCCCTGGATGGCTCCCTCGCCGCCGAGCCTCCGCCCGCCGTCCCCCCCGCCCTGGAGCGGGCCCGGACTCGAGCCCTCGAGGAGCTGGCCGCCCATCCCGTGGCCCGCCCCTGGTGGCACGAGGCGCTGCGCCTGCTCGGCGTGAGCCTCGGGGTGATCGTGCTCGTCGCCCTGGGCTCCTGGTACGCGGGAAGGCTGCTCAACACCGCGCCCCCCGCGGTGATGCTCGGACTGACGGTGCTCGTGCTGCTGGCCATGGGCGCGGGCACCCTCGTGGCGCTCAGCCCCACCCGGAGACTCGGCGCGGCGGGCGTGGCCGTGGCCCTGGGCGCGGCCGGTGTGACCGCCGCCATGCTGCTGGGCGGCTCCGGGGTCAAGGTTCACGGCTTCCTCGAGGGGTGCCTCGGGTGTGTTCGGACGGGCGTGCTGGTGTCGGCCCTGCCCGTCCTCCTGGCCCTGAACGCGCTGCGGCGCCTCGCCTTCCAGACGGTCCGAGCGATGGCCGCGGGACTGTCCGCGGGCGCGGTGGGCCTCGTCCTCGTGCACCTCCGCTGTCCCGAGGGAGGCGTCGCCCACCTGGCGGTCTCCCATGTAGGACCCTGGCTCCTCATGGGAGCGCTGGTCCCCTGGGTGCGCTCCCAGCTGCGGACCCGGGTTCACGCTCCGTAAACACGGGTATTCCCGGTATTGGAGCGTCCCTCGGGGCGGGCAGGGGTCCCTCCAGGGATGCCAGCCAGTGCACGGGCGGCAATCCATGCCACTCAAACAACCTTGAAACCGGCGGGTGTCGGTCGTTTATTAGGGACACCAATGAAGGATGAGCCTCCGCCCGTTTCCCGTTTCGCAGTGCGCGAGCACCTGCGGCGCTTCACCCACGCGTCCCTGCAGGCCTTCAACCGAATCCGCCTGCCCGGCCCCTCCGTGCTCCCCATCGCGGGCGCGGTGGTGGGCCTCTACGCGGGCCTCGCCGCCGGCATCTTCTCCAACCTGATCGGCGTCATTCGCGGTTTCGCCTTCAACGTCGTCTGGTTGATCGACGCGGTGCGCAACCCCGGCTCGCGCATGCTGCTGTCCGCGTGGGACATGCTCATCACCGCGCGCTGGCACCTGGAGTACGCCATCATCGGCGCTCCGCTCGCCATGGGCGCGCTCGTGCTCGCGCGGATCATCGAGCCGGGCGGCCCCCGGGACGAGGTGAAGCGCCGGCTGCGCCTGCTCGCCCTGCTCGTGCTGGGCGCGCTCGCCCTCTACTACCCGCTGGTGGCGCTCACCGCGCTCAACCGTGTCTTCGGCCACGCGCACAACACCACCGAGGTCCTCGCGGAGCTGCCCTGGTGGATCTTCCTGCTCATGCCGTCGCTGGGCGGACTGGTGGTGGGCCGGCTCCTGCGGGACTACCCGGACACCCACGGCCACGGCCTGCCCGAGGTCATCAAGGCGGTGAAGAGCAACCAGGAGCTGCCCGGCGGCTTCGGCCTGCTCAAGCTGGTGGCCAGCGCCATCACCATCGGCAGCGGCGGCTCGGCGGGACGCGAGGGCCCCATCGTCTATGGCGGTGCCGCCTTCGCCTCCACGGTGGGCCGCACCCTGGGCTTCTCCCGCCGGGAGCTCGCCATCCTGCTCGCGTGCGGCGCGGGCGCGGGCATCGCCGCGTCCTTCAACGCCCCCATCGCCGGCGCCGTGTTCGCGATGGAAATCATCCTGCGCGAGTTCGAGCTGCGCGTCTTCTCCCCCATCATCCTCGCCAGCGTGGCGGGGACGCTGGTGGGCCGCGGCACCGTGGGCACCGAGTCGATGATCAACCGCCTGGGCTACCAGATGGTGAGTGGGTGGGAGGTCATCTGCTACGTGGTGCTCGGGCTGTTGTGCGGCCTGCTCGCCTACGCCTTCGTGCGCCTGCTGCACCACTCGGAGGATTTCTTCGGCGGGCGCGGGGAGGGCAAGCTCTCGACGTGGCTCGGCCAGCGCACGCTGTCGACGCGCGCGGGCATCGGCGGCCTGTGCGCGGGCGTGCTCGCCATGCTCAGCCCCACCGTGTGGGGCAGCGGGCACGACTACATCAACCTGGCGGCCATCGGCCACCTGAGCCTCATCTTCCTCGTCACCGCGTTCGTGGTGAAGCTCGTGGCCACCGCCATCACCCTGGGCTCGGGTGGCTCGGGCGGCACCTTCTTCCCGTCCGCGTTGATGGGGGCCATGCTCGGCGGCGCCTTCGGCACGATCGTCCACTACCTGTTTCCCGCCAGCACCGGGCCCAGCGGCGCCTACGCCATCGTGGGCATGGGCGGCGCCATGGCGGCGCTCACCCGCGGGCCGCTCACGGGCATGATGATGCTCTACGAGCTGAGCGGCAATCACGCCATCATCCTGCCGCTCATGGTGACGTGCACCATCGCCTCGGCGCTCTGCCACTACCTCATCGAGCGCAAGGCGCCCAAGCAGAAGACGGACGCGGAGCTGCTGTCCACCACGCCGGTGAGCGCGCTCATGCGCGAGCTGGCTCCCGTGCCCGCCAGCATGCACCTGCGCCCCCTGATGGATCAGGTCATCACCACCGAGAGCGGGACGCTGCCGGTGCTCGATGGCAACGGCCGGCTCTACGGCATCGTCGAGGTGGACCAGTTCCGGGAGATCTGGCGCGACGAGGGGCTCTACCCCGTGCTCGTCGCCAGCGACGTGGCGCGCAAGGTGCCCCTGCTGTCGCCCGACACGGATCTGGCGCACGCGCTGCTCCTGATGGACCAGGAGGACGTGGACGCGCTGCCCGTGCAGGGGACGCCGGGCAGCCAGACCTGCGGGCTGCTCACGCGCGCACGCGTGCGGCGCTTCCTCAACTCGTACCACGCCGGCAAGCAGCTCATCGCCCACCCCGTGGCCCCCACGGAAGTCACCAACTGAGGCACGACACTTCCACCCGGTGACGCGGAAGCGGGTAGCGTGCCGTTCATGCAATGGACCGCGAGGGATCCCGCCCCCCTGCTCGAGAACGCTCCTCCGCGAGGTCGGGCGATGGCCGAGGCGGCCCTCGTGCTCGTCACCGTGTTCGTCCCGGCCAACCTCGCGGCCCTGGGACGCACGCCGCTCGCCGTCGTCACGGTCCTGCTCGCGCTCTGGGGCGTCGCGCTCCTGCGGCCCTGGACGGAGTGGCGCGCGGGCCAGTGGGGACGCGCCGTGGCCCAGGTGCTCCTCTATCTGCTCGCGCTCGGAGCCTCGACGGGAAGCAGCTGGTTCATGGAGCCCTCCCAGCTCCCCGCCCGCCTCGGGGTGACGCACGCGCGGGCCACCCCCGCCGGAGCGCGCATCACCGCCGTGACCCCGGGTCAGCCCGCCGACGGGCGTCTGGAGGTGGGCGACAGGATCCTCTCCCTGGACGGCGCGCCGCTGTCCTCCACGAATCCCGAAGAAGATCTCCGCACCCGCGTGCGGGAAGCCGGGGGCGGCGCCAGCACCGACCTGCGCTTCACCCTGGAGCGCGCGGGCGAGGTGCGCGAGGTGACGGTCCCGGTCGGACCCGCGCGCAACGCCCGGCTCTTCCAGCCCGGGGCGATGACCTGGCTGTGCCTGCGGGCGCTCGGCATGAGCCTGCTCGTGGCGCTGCTGCTGTGGCGGAACGGGCAGGGCCTGGCCCAGGTGGGGCTCGGGCGCGAAGGGCTCGGGAAGGAGCTGCTGCTCGGCCTGCCCGCCATCCCCGCCACCTACGCCGTCCACATCGCCGCCTCCCTGCCCCTGGCCGCCATCGCCGCGCTCTTCAAACTGGCCGGGAAGGAAACCCTCGCGCGCAAGGAGGTCGCCACCGCGCTGGTGGACATGGGCCTGAGCGTGCCCGTGTTCGCCGCCGCCATGGTGCTCGTCACCGGCTTCGAGGAGCTGGCCTTCCGCGGCTTCCTCGTGCCCCGGCTGCGCGTGGTGCTCGACAACTGGTACGCGGCGGTGCTCGTCTCCGCGGCGCTCTTCGGCCTGGGACACGTCTACGAGGGCACCCTCGCGGTCTTCCAGACGGCCGCGCTCGGGGCCTGGTTCGGCTTCGTCTTCCTCTACCGCACCCGCCTGCCCTCGGTGATGGTGGCCCACGCGGCCTTCAACACCCTCAACTTCGCCCTCATGCTCTGGCTCCAGCGCTCGGGCCTCCTCGAGAAGCTCACGAGCCAGCTCACCCCCCAGTAATCCCCGCCCATGCTCCAGCACCTGTCGCGCCTGTCGCGCCACACGCCGCCTGTCACGATGGACACCGTCGCCCGGGAGGACTTCTCGGACACGCTCCTCCAGGAGCTGCACGCATTCGCCAACGGCCTCATGGCCGAGGAGCTGGAACACTTCCGCGTGCACGCCCTATCCAATGACCTGGTGCACGTCTTCCGCCGGAGGGACGGCACGGGCGGCATCGTCGGCTTCCAGTTCTGGAAGGCCGGGACGCTCTCGGGCATGCCCCGGAGCCGCGTCATCATCGGCGGCAAGCTGCGGATCCACCCCGCGTTCCGCCAGCGCGGCCTGCACCTGCTCTCCGGGCTGACCGTCTTCCTCCAGGACAAGCTCCAGCACCCCACGAGCCGCCATTACCGGATGTCCATCGCCAGTCCGTTCGGCTTCGTGTCCATCACCGAGGCCCTGTCCTGGTATCGTCCCTTCGAGCCCCGCCCCCGGACCCGCGAGGAGCACGCCCTGAAGGACGCGTTCCTCTCCCTGGCCCGGGAGAGCCACTTCGAGGTCGACGAGGCGAGCGGCCTCTTCAACGTCCACATCCACATGACGCCCGAAACGCTCGGGCGCTATCCGCCGGAGTACTTCCAGCGGCCCGCCGCCCGGGCCTATGCCGCCCTCAACCCGGACTTCCGCACCAACGGCCACTACGTGGGCTTCTGGTTCCGCTTCACGCCCGACAACCTGGCCTCCCTCACGCGCGCCACCGTGCGCAGACTGCTGGGGCGGCGCGCGCGAGGCGGCTGACTCAGGGCGACACGTAGCGCCCGAGGAAGAGCACGTTCTTCGTGGCCACGTGCTCGATGAGGAAGAGGAAGGGCCGATCCACGAGGAACGTCTGGGGCATGGACGGCGGCCCGGCCCCCACCTCGGTGGCGGCGGCGGCCTCGGTGCCCTCTTCATTCACGGACACGAAGGACTTGTGACTGACGGACGTGATGCTCAGCGCCGGGCTGCGCACCAGGCCCGTGAAGTTCGCGTACGGCGAGAACGCGTCCTCCATGCCCAGCGACGTCAACGAGGGAATGAGGGGCAGCGCCGACTCCACCTGGAAGCGCGGCAGGCGGATGTCCAGGTAGCGGCCCTGGAGCTGCGTGCGAATGCCCTCCAGGAAGGCCGAGGACAGCCGCGACTCCACCTCCGCGAACCGCCCCGCCGCCGGGAGGATGATCACCATGCGGAAGTCCCCGCCCACGTAGGGCATGGCGATCGACTCGAAGCCGTCTCCCGCCATGTACGCGCCCGAGGCCCCGCGCATCATCGGCACCGGGCTGAGGGTCCCATCGAGGGCACGGAATGACTCGTCCCGGGTGGCGCTCTTGCGGAAGGGCTGGGCCCACGCGCCCTTGAAGTAGAGCGCGTTGACGAGCATCAGCCGCGTGTTGGGCGTCACCGCCGAGGTCGAGAGCAGTTCCTTGATGCGGCCCTCCGTCTGCTCCTCCACCCAGAGGTTGATGCGATCGCGCAGGGTGGGCGCCTCGGTGGTGAAGTCCACCACCCGCATGCCCGCGCCATACTGACGGGCGAGCACGTCCAGGAAGGCGGGCTCGAACGCGAGCCCCTTCTGGCCCCAGGAGCCGTTCACCACGCGGAACGTGGGCGGGGTGCTCCCCGGCGGCACCGTCCCCGTGCGCACCTGGAGCGCCAAGTCCAACGCGTTCATGGTGGGATGCAGCCGCTCCTGGGACAGCGGGAAGCGCAGCACCTGGGCCATCTGGGACTCGGTGGTGCCCCGGGCGCCCACGTACACCATGGACAGGGCCTGGGAGATGCTGAACGGCGAGAAGAAGAGGTTCTGTCCCGGCTTGCTGATCCGGTGGAGCGTCGCGGCGAAGTCGGTGTTCGCCGCGACGAGCGACGCCATCTCCCCCGCCGTGGCCCCGGGCGCCAACACGCGCGCCTCCGACGAGGCGACGGACTCGCCCGGCGCCGCCGCCAAGACGGGCGGCTGGGGCGAGCACAAACAGTTGATGGCCTGTTCGGGGTCCTCGCCCACGGAGTCGGGCGGGTCGGGCAAACAGCCTGAGAGCAGCAGCGCGGCGGTGCACCAAGGGATGATTCCACGGCGGGATGAAGCCATTGTCGTCCTCCTCGAAAACCTGATTCGCGCCGCGAACAAGCAAGAGGCATGCACGTCCGGGCGCACAGCAACTTCAATGACTTGCACACTTCGCATGGGAACAGTGCCTCGGAATTCCGAGGGTTCCCTCTTTCCACTACTTAGGAAAACGAGATAGAGCGGTATTCATGGCCCTTCCCTTCCCAACGATGCTCTCCGGCTTCGCCCCTCGGTCCATCTCCCTCGCCGCGCTGACGCTCGCCTCGGCCCTCACCGTGTCCTGTGGCCCGGCCGCCAGCGTGGAGGCAGCGGACACCCCGCCCCTGGAAAGCACCTCGCGGGCGGCCACCACCGAGCTGATCCTCAACGGGAACTTCAACTCGGGCACCACCTCCTGGTGGAACGGCGCCAACACCCAGTCGCGCGTCGAGAACGGCCAGTGGCGGCTCGACGTCCCCAACGGCACCGCCAACGCCTGGGACGCGATCGCCGGACAGAGTGGAATCCCGCTGGCGAGCGGTCAGGCCTACACCCTGTCCTTCACCGTCTCGGCCTCGGAGAGCGTGAGCATCCGCACCACGGTGCAACTGGAGAGCGCTCCCTTCACGGCCACCCTGGACAAACAGGTCGCCGTCAACGGTACCGCGCGCCGCTACTCGTTCCCCTTCACCTCGTCCGTGAGCTCCGCCCAGGGACAGGTGACCTTCCAGATCGGCGGCCGAGGCGCCCTCACCGTCCGGCTCGATGACATCTCGCTCACGCGCGAGGGAGGAAGCACGGGCTCGGGGCCCATCGCGATGACCAACGGCTTCTACGTGGACCCGAACTCCAACCCCGCCGTCTGGGCGCGCAACAACGGCGGTGACGGGCGCGCGGCCCGCATCCAGTCCGACATCGCGAGCAAGCCCATGGCCCGCTGGTTCGGCAACTGGAACTCGGACATCACCTCCGCGGTGTCCAGCTACGTCGGCGCGGCCGCCGCGGCCAACAAGCTGCCCGTGCTCGTGGCCTACAACATCCCCGGCCGCGACTGCGGCAGCCACTCGGGCGGCGGCGCGGGCACCCCCGACGCCTACCGCGCGTGGTTCTCCGCCTTCGTCTCGGGCCTCGGCAACCGCCCCGCCATCGTGCTCATCGAGCCGGACGCGCTCGCCCAGCTCGACTGCATGCCCAGCGATTGGGACCGGCAGAACCGGTTGGACCTGCTGCGCTACGCCACCGAGCAGCTTCGCGACCGCGCACCCAACACCTGGGCCTACATGGACGGAGGCAACGCGCGGTGGATCGCCCCCGACACCATGGCGCAGCGGCTGCAATCGGCCGGGACGGGCAACATCCGCGGCTTCGTGGCCAACATCTCCAACTTCTACCCCACGGCCGAGACCGTCACCTATGGCAACGCGGTCAACGCCGCCCTGTCCAGCCGCTACGGCTACACCAAGGCCTTCGTGGTGGACACCAGCCGCAACGGCAACGGCTCCAACGGCGAGTGGTGCAACCCCGGCGGCCGCAAGCTCGGCACCCCGTCCCAGGCGGGTGGCGGCGCGGAGATGCTGGTGTGGGTGAAGACCCCCGGCGACTCGGATGGCCAGTGCGGCATCGCCCCGGGCGTCCCCGCGGGCCAGTTCGATCCGGAGATCGCCTGGCGGCTCATCCACGGCACCTGAGCTTCCCCATGAACTCGATCCATCCCATTTCCCTGACACTCGCCACGGTCCTGTCGCTGGCGTGTGGCCCGGCCGCGTCCGAGGCAACGAAGGATGAGCCCTCCCTGGAAAGCACCTCCCAGGCGGCCACCATCAATCTCGTCTCCAACGGCGCCTTCAGCGCGAGCACCACCTCCTGGTGGAACGGCGCCAACACCCAGTCTCGCGTCGAGAACGGCCAGTGGCGGCTCGATGTCTCCAGCGGCACCACCAACGTCTGGGATGCCGTCGTGGGCCAGAGCGGGCGGCCCCTGGTGAATGGTCAAGCCTACACGCTGTCCTTCACCATCAAGGCCTCGGCGAGCGCGAACATCCGCGCCACCGTGAAGATGGAAACCGCGCCCTACACCACGCCGTTGGACAGGCCGATCGCGGTCGATGGCACCTCGCGCCGCTATTCCATCCCCTTCACCTCGTCCATGACGACCAGCCTGGGTCAGGTGACCTTCCAGCTCGGGGGCCATGGCGCCCTCACCGTGTGGCTCGACGACGTCTCACTCACGCGCACGGACAACGGCACGGGTCCCATCGCCCAGACCCAGGGCTTCTACGTGGACCCCAACTCCAACGCCGCCATCTGGGCGCGCAACAACGGCGGTGACGGGCGCGCGGCCCGCATCCAGTCCGACATCGCGAGCAAGCCCATGGCCCGCTGGTTCGGCAACTGGAACTCGAACATCGCCTCCGCGGTGTCCAGTTACGTGAGCGCGGCCGCCGCGGCCAACAAGCTGCCCGTGCTCGTGGCCTACAACATCCCCGGCCGCGACTGCGGCAGCCACTCGGGCGGCGGCGCGGGCACCCCCGATGCCTACCGGGCTTGGTTCTATGACTTCGTCTCGGGCCTCGGCAACCGCCCCGCCATCGTGCTCATCGAACCGGATGCGCTCGCCCAGCTCGACTGCATGCCCAGCGACGCGGACCGGCGGACCCGGCTGGAACTGCTGCGTTACGCCACCGAGCAACTTCGCGACCGCGCACCCAACACCTGGGCCTATATGGATGGCGGCAACGCGCGGTGGATCGCCCCGGACACCATGGCGCAGCGGCTCCAGTCGGTCGGCACGGGCAACATCCGCGGCTTCGTGGCCAACATCTCCAACTTCTACCCCACCGCCGAAACCGTCACCTACGGCAACGCGGTCAACGCCGCCCTGTCCAGCCGCTACGGCTACACGAAGGCCTTCGTGGTGGACACCAGCCGCAATGGCAACGGCACCAATGGCGAGTGGTGCAACCCGGGCGGCCGCAAGCTCGGCACCCCGTCCCAGGCGGGTGGCGGCGCGGAGATGCTCGTGTGGGTGAAGGCGCCCGGCAACTCGGATGGCCAGTGCGGCATCGCCCCGAGCGTCCCCGCGGGCCAGTTCGATCCGGAGATCGCCTGGCGGCTCATCCACGGCACCTGAGCCGGCTCAGAACGGGGCGGGCCGCGCGAAGGACACGCGCTCGCCCGTCTGGGGGTGCGTGAACGTCAGCGCCTCCGCGTGCAGGAAGAGGCGCGCGTCCTCGTGGCCATAGAGGCGGTCTCCGACGATGGGCGCCCCGAGCCCCAGCGGGTGCGCCGCGTGGACGCGCAACTGGTGCGTCCTGCCCGTGAGCGGGAAGAAGGCCACGCGGGTGCGAGTCCCCCGCCGTTCGAGCACCCGCCAGCGGGTGGTGGCGGCCTTGCCGTGCACGGGATCGTGGATCTGCCGAGGCCTGTCACTCAGGTCCACGCGCATGGGGAAGTCGATGACCCCTTCGTCTGCCTGAACGGTGCCCTCCACCCACGCCACGTAGCGCTTGTGGACGTCGCGGTGGAGGAACTGCCGTTGCAGGGCCGCGTGCGTGCGCGAGTCGAGCGCCGCGACGAGCAACCCCGAGGTATCCAGGTCGAGCCGGTGCACGAGCAGCGGCCCGGTCGCGTTGGGATAACGGGCGCGCAGCCGGGAGAGGATCGAATCCGCCCCCGCCGCCTCGTCCTTGCCGGGGACGGAGAGCAAGCCCCCGGGCTTGTCGATCACCACGAGCCAGGGGTCCTCGTGGACGATGGACAGCTCGCCGGGAGCACGAGCCGGTGGGGAGAAAACCCGGGGAGGCGAGACCGGAAGACCGTCCAGCATGAAGGGCAAGAGGGGCCCACACTTGTCCCGGCAAGCGGCATAGAAGGCGCCGGTGATGCGTCCGCCGGAAGAGGGAGGCGCCCCCCACCAGAACTCGGCGAGCGCCACGGGTTGAAGACCCTGTGCGAAGGCCTGGGCGAGCAGCTTGGGCCCGGCGCAATCAGCGGCACCGGACGGTGGCTCTCGCGGGACATAGAGGGAGCGGAGGGGACGGAACTCTCCGCGTGCGTTGGGGACGTCGTAGGTGTCATGGAGGCGCCGCATGAGCGCGCGGCTGAACATGTGCCGCAGACGATCGAGCGCGCGTCCCCGGCGCTCCAGCCGCGCGAGCTTCGGCGCGAGGGCCTGACGCTCGGCCTCCCAGGCCGCGTCGCTCCGGCGCTTCTCGGCCTTGTCCCCCCGGCTGCGCTGGTCGAGTTCATGGAGGGCCGCGCGCCGCCCCTCCTCGGACAGAGAGGAGACCATGAGTTCCGCCCGCCGCGACTGGCGCTCGCGCCGGTTCGCCTCGTGACGGAGACGCAGCGCCTCGCGCTCTCCCGCATGACGTGAAGCCTGTTCCGCGAGGGCAGTGCGCAGGGCGGCAAGTTCGGATGAAGATTGGAACACCTCGGCGCGGGCGATGAGGGCCTTCACCTCGGCCTCGCCAGGAGACTCGATGAGGGCACGGGCCTCGGCGTCGAAGAGGGGCGGGACGAAGCCCGGCAGGAGCCACCTGCCCGCGAGCATGCCGGAGAAGGCGCGCAAGAAGCCGAGGCAGCCCCCGGGCTCGCGCACGACGAGCACCCCGAACATCTTGCCGCCCTCGGGACCGTCGAGCGTGGAGGAGGGAAGGCCCGGGGCGAGGAAGCCGGCGCGAAGCTCCGCCTGCAACAGCTCGGCGGCCCGACGCGCCAGGGCATGGGGGCCGAGTTCATCGAAGGGGCTGGGGAAGACCCCCGGCAGTTCCCGAGGGTCCGGCTGTGGCTCGAAGAGGGTCAACCCGGTCAGCACCCGCTCCCGGTAGCATGAAATCGACCCTTCGACCGCTACCGGTGAGCCCAGGCGATGCCGCACACACCTACATCCAACCCCTTCCTAATGCTGGTGCTCGTCGTCTGCGCCTGCGCGACCCCGCATGGGGAGGACACGGAATGGGTGACAGGAAGAACCTGCACCAGTCCTGCGGAGCAGCTTGCGCCACCCCGATCAACCCGAGCACCGGAGAGTTCCTCGTACCAGCGGCAACACGAGCGACGCAGGTGATTGAGCACACCCGCCGGGTGACCGAGGCGATACAGGGAGCCCTCACCGTCGCCAGGTTCCTCGATGAGGCACAGAAGCAGACCGTCGAAGAGATTCTCAAGGACCGCACCCGGGAGGCGAACCGCACGGTGGACGAACAACTCTTTGGCAAAGGCCGCTCCCTGCCTGACTCGGAGTGTGAAAAGGCACCCGTCGTCCAGGAGAAGCAGGGGCCTACCTGGAGAAGACATCTTGGGAAGATAAAACACACGGCGGCCTTCAATTGCATCCAAACACGACTTTCCCAAAAATTCCCCAACAACTTCACCATTGAGCCGCGCTACAGAAAAGGTAACCGTTCACCGACTCAGGCTGAGGCCGAGAGTTGGACCGAGGCATGAAGGGGCAACAACGAGGGAGTCGAAAGGCCCCGTCGATGTGCGTGGAGGGTGTCCGTCAGGAAGTCCAGCACGCCTCGCCGTTGCAACTTGAGGGTGGTAACGGTCGTGAGGATTCGTTCCACGAAGAGGCTGCCTTCGGGGCCTTGCGTGCCAAAGGATGTCTTCCTGTACATGACCGCGTGACGCAGGCACCTCTCGGCGAAGTTGTTTGTCGGCTCCACCTCCGGTATGTCGACAAATGTCCACAGGCACTTCTCCCACCGGAGGATTTCCCGTGCCATGCCGGCTGTTTTCTTCTGCGCGCACACCGCGGCCCGGCGCAGCAGTCGGCCCACTTCGCGCTCCACCTCGGGCATCCTCTTCTCGAAGTCCTCCCGTGCCAGCGTGCCATCGCGCACCCAGTGGTACCAGGTGAAGAAGCGCTCGACTTGCCGCATCAACGCCTCGCCAAGCGGCCCTCCCTCGCCGCCCCGCTCGATGAAGCCCTGGAAGTCGCGCAGCAGGTGGGCCCAGCACAACTGCCTCAGGCCCGGGTCATACCATGCGTACGCGCTCCACCTGTCACTGCCCAGGATGCCCGCGAAGTCTTCTCCCAGCAGCGCACGCGCTACCTTGGCCCCGCGACTCCGAGCGATGTGAAAGACAGCCACCAACGCCGTGGCCACCAGCCACAGCCAGGCACGTTGGCCTCGGCCTTCCCGCCGCCCCTCCACCCACCCCGTCTCGTCCGCGTGCACCCTGTCGGCGGCCTTCACGTACTCGCCAGCCTCGCGCACCGCCGGGGCGAGCGCCTCGGCCATTTGCCCTTCCAGATTCACCACACTGCCCACTGACAGCCGCACCCCCACCATGTCCGACAGCGCGTCCTTCACCAGTCGTTTGGACAGCCGGTACTTGCCCACCAGCAGACTGGCGAGCGCGCCCAACCTATCTCCGAAGGCACTGCTGGCGTACCCGGGCACTTCCTCTCGTGTCACCGTGCCGCACGCGCCGCATTCCAGCGCATGGCTGCGATACTCCGTGACAACGGCCGACAGCGGCGGCACCTCCACCACCTGATGGCGGCGCGGCTCCACGTCTCTTCCCTCCAGCCGACGCCCACAGTCCTTGCACTCCTTGGGCACCAACTCGACGACGTGCCGCACCTCTTCGGGCGGCAGCAGCTCGCGCTCATGCTTCTTGTGTCCGGGCTGGCCCCCAGGACTTCGGCCCGTTGGCTTCTTCGGCTGGCGCCGGGCTCCAGGGCCGTCCGAGGAAGGCGGCTTGGAGGAGTTACTCGAGTTCTGGCTCAGGCGCGCCTCCAACTCCGCCACACGCGCAGTGAGTGCTTCCACCTTCGCCATCAACTCCGCTATCCGCGCGTCTCGCGCGGCCACCATCGCTTCCAGTTCCGCAATCCGCGCGGCTCGGGAATCCACTTCCGCCATGTCTCTGCTACACCACGTCTCCCGTCCCCTCGTCCAGCACTACTTCTCCCGTTACCTCCTTCCTGCCTCCTCCTCAACCGAGCCGGGGCGGTGAACGGTTACCAGAAAAGAAGCAATCACGCAGGAACTCATTCCCGTGTGGTTATGAAGTGGGAAATCCATGGTCGGAGCAGACACTCGCCCAGATAAGCGCCTATGCCAAGCTTGGAGGTCAATGCCCACCGTCGCTCATCACTCCCCAGCTTGGTATCAATCGTCTTCCGTAGGAATGAGCATGGGAAACTCCCATACCAGAGTCCGAATCACGGGCCCGGTCCAGACTCGCACCTGGAATCCGGCGGAGGGCGTCGTGGTGGAGCGCGTTGAAGAAAAACTCCTCGTGAGGGACTTCGTCCGCATTGTCTTCTTCATTCCTCACGACCACTTCGACATCGCCGCAGGGGTGTCCCACGCACTCGGCAGCTATCTCCGTGCGGTCGAAGGTCATCAGGACGCGATTTCGACCTATACCTGCTGCTATTGGGAGCCGAGCACTCTAAATGAGCGGGGCTGGCAACTCATCCGGGAAGCCCTCGAGCCTCAAGAGCGTCGTTACATGGAGGACTACAACGAAGACGAGGCACACTCCCTCGAGAAAGAGGGTTCCGATCCATACTTCGGAATCTACGGCGCCCAGGACAGTCGATACCGATTCTCCTATCACGCTCGCCTTCCCTGGAGGGAAACAGCCCCTGAACTGGTCAGCACCCTCGAAGTCACTCTTCCCACGGAGTACATGCAAGCGAATGGGCCCGCTCAGGTTCGCGCGCTGGCGAGCGACATGGCTTCCCGCCTTCCCTTCGCCTCCGGACACGCCGGACTCGCACTGGACGTCGCCTATCCGCAATGGGATCGACTCGCGCTGCTGCGCCCCTTGATCTTCCGCCATCCCGGCTTCGACATTCGCGGAGCCAACATTTACGATCAAATGGGCACTCGCGTGGATGGCGTCCACTGGATGAACTTCCTGGGCCCGCCTGTCCTCCACGAACTGGGCGGAGCCGAGTCACTTCGCTCCCGGCTCCAATCGCCCTCCACCTCCGTTGAAGCACTGGACGGCACTCGAGTGGTCGTCACGCTCGGTTCGGAACCCGAGGCCGGAGACCTGGAACAAAACCAGTCCCTTCCCGCCTACCGTGAACTCGCCCGATGGCTGGAGTATTGGCAGGAACCTTTCGCCTGGGGATTCCTCCACCGTCAGGGCCGCGACGACGACGCCAGGGAACTGTACCGCTGGTGGCGGCGATTCCTCGACTGAGGTCTCTCTCCTTCCGGAGTAACCCCATGGAATTCAATTTCGCGGACGAGGTCCGACGGCAACCCCCTGCACCTCGCGTGGATCCACGTGTCCGAGGACTCCCGCCGCGTGGAGCCCGGGGCTTCCGCGAGGAATCGCACCGGCAACGCACCCCGGATTGACTCAGCTCCCGTGCTCGTGCGCCACCGGCGGCCCTCCCGCGTGGCCCAGCACCTGCTCCACCTGCACCGCCCGGTGCGCGTAGGTGTGCTCGGCCAGCACCCGGCGGTGGGCGGCCAGCCCCAGCTCGCGCACCCCGGTGTCCGTGAGGCACAGCACCGCCTCGGCCACCTCCAATCCATCCTGGGCCACCAGGCACTCCTTGCCCGGCTCCAGGAACAGCTCGACTCCTTCCCACGCGTCCGTGATCAGACAAGCCCCCGCGCCCGCCGCCGCGAAGAGGTGGGACGCCGGGGAATAGCCAAAGCGCGCCATTCCATCGCGGCTCACGTCGAGCACGGTGCGCGCCGTGCCCCGCATGACATTGCGCTCCCCGGGCGCGACGTGGCCCAGGTAGCGCACATTGGAGGGCCGGGGCCGGTCTCCCCACCCGTCCCCTCCGAGCAGGAAATGCTTGTCCGGCAGCAGGTCCGCGGCGCGCAGGAAGAAGCTCTCCACGCGCCGCTCCAGGTCCGGCAGCCGGTCCTCCAGGAAGGCCAGGGCGCAGTCGAAACGCGGCTCGGGAGACACGGGAAAGTGCACGTCCGGATCCACCGCGCTGTACACCGGCACGCAGTCCCGGGCTCCGAGGTCGCGGTAGGCCAACACCACCCGCTCCCCACCGCCCTGCGTCAGGATGCGGTCATAGCGCGGCACGAGCGCGCGAAAGGCGTCCCTGGGCTCGCGCAGCAGGCGCTCCAGGCTCACCGGGGCGTCCAGGTCCCAGTACACCACCTGGGTGCGGCCCGAGCGCAGCTCCAACACCCGGTGGTTCAACCACTCGTCGTGGATGCCCACGCCGCTGGCCTTCACCACCACGTCCGCCCCGCGCGCCTCGTCCAGACAGCGCTCCAATCCCAAGGTGTCCTCCACCGGGTACACCACGACGCGCGCCCAGGGAGCCGCCACCGCCTCGCGCTGGAGCCGGCGGCCCGCCAGGTCCGGCTCGTAGAAGGTGATGCGATGGCCTCGTGCATGCAGAGCCCGGAGGATGCCGCAGTAATACATGGCGGCGCCGTTCCACCAGGAGGAGGCGAGGCTCGCGCCAAAGAAGGCGATCCGAAGTCCGTGACCGCGCCGCATGTCCGCTCCTCCTCTCGCGCCGCCAGTCCCCCAGACCGGAAGTCGACGCGAGCATCCCCACTCGAGAATGACCGGGAGCGGCCCACCCCACCCCATGTCCCGGTCTCAGGTCGCCCGTGCCAGCTGGGGCTGGGAGGGCGGCGCCCGTTGGGATTCCTCCTCCAGGCTGGCGTAGACCGCAAGGTAGGCGTCGGCCATGCGCTCAGGGGAGAACTCCAGCGCGCGGGTTCGTGCAAGGGTGGACATCCGGCCGCGCAGCGCTGGATCCGCCACCAGCCGGCGCAGTGCCCGCGCGAGCATGTCCGTGTCCTCCGGAGGAACGAAGACCGCCGCGTCCTCCCACATCTCGCGAAGCGAGGGGATGTCCGCCAACACCAACGCACACCCCGCGAGCCCGGCCTCCAGCGCGGCGAGGCCTCCCGGCTCGTGACGCGCGGGCAGGACGAAGATCGAGGCGCGGCCCAGGTAGCCCGCGAGCGCGGAAGGGGACAGCTCGCCCAGCAGGCGCACGGAGCGCGCGCGCATCTGGCCTCCGTGGGGGTGCTCGCGCCCGCCGGCCACGAGCACGGGCCAGTCCAACCGGGGCGCCACCGACTCGAGCACCTGGAGATTGCGCGCCTCGTCCCACCACTCGCCCGTGGAGAAGAGGAAGGGCTCGCGCACGAGGGAGGGAGCGAAGTCCGCATGGCGGCGCGCGGGAGCGATGACGCTGGCGGGAGGCAGGGGCCCGTAGTGGCGATCCAGGGACTCCAACAGGGCGGAGGTGGGCGCCGCCACGTGGCCCGCGGCCCGAAGGCCCCGCGTCACCTCCCAACGGCTGAGCCAATCCCGCTCCAGGGCCGGCTCACCGCGCACGGCCTCGCCCCACGCCAGGGGGCACTCATGGCCCACCACCAGGGGCCTGCGCTTGAAGGGCAGCGCGCCGTGGCGGTAGCCATGCAGATGCACCGCGTCCGGCGCGTCACGCGCTTCCAACTCCAGGAGCCACGCACCCGCCGCGTCCATGTCCTCCCAGACGTCTTCCAGCCGCTCGGCGCGCCACGTGCTCTGCTCCACGCGCAGCCCTGGTATGCCCAGGAGTCCGTTCCACTGGGCCGCGGAGAGGGGCGCGCCCAGGGTGGCCAGCGTCACCGACACGCCCCGCTCGCCCAGCGCCCGGCACAACTCCACGGCGGACGTCCACTCCACGCCCGAGGTGGCCGCCGTCATGAGCACCCGGCGCACGGCTCTCCCACCGCGCGAGGAAGCGGGCGAGGGACACCGAAGCGGGGGAGGTTCACTCATGGTTGACAAGGGGTAACACAGCCAGGCACCGGAGCCAGACGGGGGGCCTCCTGGCCTACGGGCTGGTGAACGGAGCACCCCTCCTGGCGATGACTCGTCAACGCTTCACATGCGGGGAAGCGGACAGTGGGCGTCCCTGCCCTCAAAACGTGCTTGTCAGTCCAGCATCCACCGGCGCTCGCGAGCGGCGCCATCCCGTCCAGAGCGCGAGCCCCAGCGCGGGCAGCGCGAGCAGGTCCTCCGCGTCCGCGACATGGAAGACAGGGCGAAGCGAGGGGAGCGGCCCTCCGCGGACTCCCGCGACGAGCGCGCGCACCGGCCATTGGAGAGCGCCCAGGCCCCAGCGCCACGCTTCCGCCGCCCAGGGCCACACCTGGATGGCGGAGAAACCCACCGCCGTGAAGAGCACCGAGGCCAGGAGCACCCGGCGCGAGGGACGCACCGCCCGGCCCCCGCGCGCGGCCAGCACCTCCCATCCCGCCTGGAGCAACAGGGGGAAGAAGACCAGGCCCGCCACGTCCGAGAGCTTCCCCGTCCACCCCGAGGGCCACCGCGCCTTGAACACGTGATCGTTGAGCACCCACAGCACCAGCGCGCCGAGTGACACCGGGTGCAGCAGGGCGCTCGCCGGAAAGGGCTCCTCCTCCGGCGGCGTGGAAGGGGCCCTCATGGGCTCAGTCCTCCGTGAGCCGGACCTCGAGCCCCTTGGGCACCTCCAACTCATCGTCCGGCCCGTGCACGCCCAGCGAGGCCGACCAGTCCACCTCGATGACGCCTCCGATGGGCTCGGCCTGCCGCTCCACCTCGAGTTGGACGGAAGCCTCGCAGCGCCGCGTCTTCACGCAGGGTTGGGAGAACACCCCCGTATACAGCGGCAACGTCGCCGAGGAGCCCGCTCTCTCGAGGACGAGCACCTTGGTCTCCTGGGGCACTCCGTCCCGGACGAGCCGGGCCCGGAGCCAGGGCTTCGCCTCGTCGCTCCCCCCGGCCGGGGGAATCCAGCGCGCGAAGAGCTCGACGCGCAGGCCACCCTGGACGCCCTTGTCGCTCGCGGACGATTGGGTCACGACGACGGACATGGAGCGACTGTCCGTGGGCGACCCGGCATCCAATCGAATGGGGCGACCCCGGAGATTCGCCTCCTGATGCCAGGAGTCGGGAGGCGAGGTGGCGATCATCGCGGCGCTCCCCGCCAGGAGGAGCAGGGACGCGGCACGGCGACGAAAACGAGGAGAGAGCCAGGAGAGCGACATGGGCGGCCTCGCGTCGAGGGTTACTTCTTGGCGTCGGGAGCCGGGGCCGCGTCCTTGGCCGCCGCGTCCGTCTTCGGCTTGCGCAGGGGGCAGGAGGCGATGGCGCCGTTGGGGTCCACCGCGTCCTTGCCGGACTCCACCTTGAGGATCTTCCGCTCCTCGCCGATCACGAAGGTGTAGCGGTTGGCCAGGTTCATCACCGGCATCTTCACGTCGTAGAGGTTCGTCAGCTTCGCGTCCGGATCCGGAATGAAGGCGAAGGGCGCCTTGAGCGAGTCCTTGAACTTGACGAGCGATTCCGCGTCGTCCGTGCTCACGGCGAGCAGTTGGCCATTGAGCTTCTCCACGTCCTTGTACCGGTCGCGGTAGGCGGACAGCTCCTTCGTGCACCCGCCGGTGAAGGCCTTGGGGAAGAAGGCGAGGATGACGGGGCCCTGCTTCACCATTTCCGACAGCGAGTGGGACTTGCCAGAGGTGTCCTGCACCGTGAAGTCCGGTGCGATCTCTCCGGCCTGGGGGGTGGCTCCCGCGAGGAAGCCCGCTACGAGCGTGGCAGTGAGCATGCCCGAGGGCTTATCACTTCTCGCCCATGCGCGCCCACACGGCCGCGGCGGCCTCGCGGGCCTGTTCGGCCACCACGCTGGGATTGACCGACAGGGGCCGGCGCGCCCACACCCGCCACACACCGTCCACCATGACCGACTCCACGTGGCGCGAGCCCAGGCCGAACGCCACGTGCCAGGCGAGGTTGTCCGCCGTGAGCGGCGTGGCCGGCAGGTAGTCCATGACGAGCAGGTCCGCCACCGCGCCCTCGCGCATGGGCCCCATCTGCAACCCGAACGCCTGCGAGGCCAGGCGCTGGCCATTGGCCAGGTAGCGCAGCACGTCGATGGGCTGGCCCGCGTCACGCGAGCGCAGCCAGGCCGCCTGGGCCTCGGCGAACATGTCCGCGCTCACCCCGTCCGCGCCCAGCGTGGCCCGGTGGCCGAACTTGAGCGCCGGGGCGTACCCCACCTCGGCTTCCATGTTCGAGCGCGGCGTGTGCGCCAGCCATGCGCCCGTGGGAAGCAGCTGCGCCAGCTCCGGCCACGCCAGGTGGCCCACGTGCGCGAGCAGCGTCTGCGGGGACACCAGGCCGCCGTCCACCAGCCGCGTCACGGGCGAGGCGCCATAGCGCTCCACGGACAGCTTCTCGTCGAGGGGATCCTCGGCCAGCGGCACGTGCAGTCCCGTGCCCGAGCTCTTCAACGCCTCGGCCAGACCCTCCAGGGCCTCCTTGCCCACGGTGAAGAGCGGCGCCGAGCCCACCTGCCCGCGCAGGCGCCCCCGCGCCTTGCGCGCGAAGGACACCGTCTCCTCCAACCCCTCTTCCCGCCCCAGCGCGCCCCGGCGATCCGTGACGGCGTAGGACAGCACCCCCCTCACCCCCACCTCGTGCAGCCCCCGGCCGGCCCGCAGCAGCGAGCCCTGGACGGCCCGGGGCGAGGAGTGCAAATCAAAGAGCGTGGTGGTGCCGCACTGCAACGCCTCCAGGCCGCCGGCCGTCGCGGCCACCTGCACCGCGTCCAGGTCCAGCGCGTCCTCGTAGCGCCAGCGCACCTTCTCCAGCAGCTCCTGGTAGCCATCCAGCTTGGGCCGGGGCATGCCACGGCCCAGGCTCGCGGAGAGCCGCTGGTGCGCGCTCACCAGGCCCGGGAAGACGAGCTTGCCCGAGAGCGCGAGCACCTCGTCATCCGGCGCGCCCGCCAGGTCGGGGCCTCGCGCCACGATGCGCTCGCCCTCGATGCGCAAGTCCACGCGCTCGACGCACGCCGGCTCGAGTTCGACAACGATGCCACCTTTCAGGAGCGTGCCCACCCGTCCCTCCGTCAATCCGCGGCCACTTCAAATGCCCGACGTCCGCGTGCCCCCACCTCCACGCTGACTGGGCCACACCCTAGCACTCCCCTCCCCGCTCGTCCCAATCCCCGACCGCGCACGGACACGTGGGGAGAAGACATGCTCCCGCCCACCCTGCGCCCCCCCTCACCCGGGGTCCGACCCGGCCCCGTGACGCAGGAGCCCCAGCAGTTGCCCGGTGGAGAGCGCCATGGCGCCGTCCGCCTCCGACAACAAGCTGCTGGCCAGGTCGCGCTTCTCCTCGTGCAGCGCGAGGATGGCCTCCTCGATGGTCCCCTCGGCGATGAGGCGAATCACCGTGACGGTCTTCGTCTGACCGATGCGATGGGCCCGGTCCGTGGCCTGATCCTCGGCCGCCGGGTTCCACCAGGGGTCCAGGTGCGCCACGTAATCCGCCCCGGTGAGGTTGAGGCCCGTGCCTCCCGCCTTGAGCGAGATGAGGAAGACATCCCCCTCGCCCCGCTGGAAGGCCGCCACCCGCTCCTCGCGCTCGCTGGCCGGGGTCTGCCCGTCCAGGTACTGCACGGACACGCCCCGGGCCTCCAGCGCCTCGCGCACCAGTGCCAGGTGCCTGACGAACTGACTGAAGACGAGCGCGCGTCCGCCCTCGGCGCGCAGCGTGTCCACCCACTCCAGCAGGCGCTCCAGCTTCGAGGACGACACGAGCGAATCCGCGTCCACGAGCCGCGGATGGCAGGCCGCGAGCCGCAACCGCGTGAGCGCCGCCAGCACGGCGAAGCGCTTCTCCGGGCCCTCCGCCTTCTCGATCCGGTCGAGCGCCGCGAGCCGCGTGTCCTCGTACAACCGGCGCTCCGCGGGGGAGAGGGTGACGGGCACCACCGTCTCCACCCGGTCGGGGAGCTCGCGCGCCACCTCGCGCTTGGTGCGCCGCAACAAGAAGGGACGCAGCACCCGGGAGAGGGCCGCGCGCGCCCGGGGATCCTTCTCGCGCTCGATGGGGCCGGCGAAGCGCGAGCGGAAGGACTCACGGCTGCCCAACAAGCCCGGGAAGACGAGCCGGAAGAGGCTCCACAACTCCGACAAGCGGTTTTCCACCGGCGTGCCCGAGAGCGCCACCCGGGCCTCGGCCTGGAGGCCTCGCGCGGCCCGGGCCCGCGCCGTGTCGGGGTTCTTCACCGCCTGGGCCTCGTCCAACACCAGGGTGCCGAAGGCCACGGCCTGGAAGCGCGCCGCGTCCCGCGTCAGCAACGCGTAGCTCACCACCACCACGTCCCCGGGGCCCATCCCGGCCAGCAGGGACTCCCGCTCGGCCTCACGATAGGCGTGCATGCGCAGGGAAGGCGTGAAGCGCGCCGCCTCCCGCATCCAGTTGAAGCACACCGACGTGGGCGCCACGACCAGCGCCGGGCCCGACTCCGCGCGATGCAGCAGCAACGCGAGCGTCTGCAACGTCTTGCCCAGGCCCATGTCGTCCGCCAGGCACCCGCCGCCCCCCCACGCCGCCAGGCGCGCCATCCAGACGAAGCCCTCGCGCTGGTAGTCGCGCAGCTCGGCGCGAAGTCCCGCGGGCACGGCCACCTCGCTCCGGGTGGCCTCGCGGATGCGGCCCGCCAACCGCTTCCAGTCCGGCGGCGCCTCCACGTCGGCGCCCTCCCCGGCGAGCCCATCCAACACGGGCGCCGCCGCCGCGCTCACCTCCCACCGGCCCCGCGACTCATGCGCCACATCCACCAGCGGCTCGAGCTGCTGGCGCAACGTCTCCGTGAGCCGCAGCCAGCGTCCCGGCGCCAACGGCACGTAGCGGTGGCCCCTGCGCAGCGCGTCCAGCAACACCGCCAACGCCACGCGCTCCTCGTCCACCTGGAGCGCTCCCTCCACCCCGAACCAGTCCCGCTCGCGCCGCACCGACACCTTCAAGCCGCTCGCGTCCGGGGAATGCATCACGGACCAGGGATGCTCCTCCCACTCCACGCTCAGCGAGGGGCCCGCCTCGGCCCGCAGCCGCTCCAGGAAGTCGAGCGCCACCTGCGTCCCCTCCCAGCGCATGAGGCCGTGCACCTCCCCCGACAGGCCCAGCCGCGCCAGCACCCCGGCCACCGCCTCGCGCTCGGACTCCAGGTTCCGGCGGGTCCACACCCGCTCCCCCCCCCGTGAGCCCCGGACGATCTCGCTTCCTTCTCCCGGCACCCGGAGGGGCGCTTCCGCCAGGGGCCGCACATACCATCGCCCCTCCAGACCCTCTCCACCCGTGGGCCGCAGCCGGAGCAACAACCCCGGCTCGGCCGCGACCTCCTGCCCCTCCCACACGGGAGGCAGGGACACGGGAAAGCCCGCCTCCAGACTCTCGAGCCGCTCCAGCAAGTCCGTGCGCCACTCGCCCGACAGCGCCCCCCCGAGCGCCACCACCGTCCCCAGCACCGCCAGGGCCGCGGGCGAGGCGGAGACCAAGGTCAGGCGGGACTCCTCGGGCTCGACGAGCAGCCACGGCTGGAGGGTCTTGTGGCGAAGCGCCTCGCGTGCCCACTCCAGTACCGGCACGCCCCCCACGCTCGGGAGCACGCGCATCCCCCCCTGGGCCTCCTCCTCCGTGACGGAGAAACCCAGCGGCAGCGAGCGCACCCGAGGGGACCCGCCCGAACGGGACGCGAGCGCCAGCAGGGGGCTGTTCGCGAGCAGCCGCAGGGCCTGAACCAGCAGCGGATGGCGCTCGGCCGCGCCCCGGTGACGCTCCATCAATAGACACAGCTCGAGCGCCTGCGTTTCCTCGGGCGTGGTCAGGAGCGCCCGGACCTCGGGCAGCTCGCGCCCGGTCACTGGATAGCCCCTGGAGAAGCCACCCCGAGACAAGGGCCGGGATACCACCAGCCGCAGCCGCCCGGTGCCCGCCGCTCCCCCGTCCAGCACGAAGCGCACCCGGGCGGCCGCCTTGGACTCGCCGTGGGAGAGCGACGGAAGACGGACCTTGTCCAACACCTCCAACAGTTCCCGGCCCGGCTTCACGAAGAGGCGTTCGGCCAGCTGGGCGTTCTGCTCCGCGCGCCGCGCGTCCCCCAGGGCATCGAGCCACGCGTCCAGCGCGGCCAGCGCATGGACACAGCGCGCGTCTTCCCCTCGGCCACACAAGGAGCACACCAGGGCCAGCTCTCCCGCGAGCACCCCGAGCGGCTCCACCCTCACGCAACGCGCGTGCACGTCCGCGCGGTGGGACTTGTGCGCGTCCGCTCTCGGTGAGGACTCATGCACGTGCATGACGGGGGGCTCGCCCAGGAGGCGCACGCGCAGGACCCCGGGGGGCTCGGCCCGGGGCCCGGTCCACTCGAAGACCCTCGCCCGGAGCCGTCCCAGCGCCTGGACCAGGGGCACCAGGCGAGCATCCGTGGGCGGAGGCGGTTCATACGGTGGGACGGCTTCCAGGGTCCGTGACGGGCTCGTGGAGGACGCGGGCTCCAGGGTCGCGAGCCAGGCGAGCCCCAGGGCCACCAGGTGCTCGCAAAACCCCTCCTGGGCGAAGAGCGTGCACGAGCACTCGGCATCCAGGCCCCTCGCGTCCTCGGTGAGGCGGGCCCGATTCAACGCCCGGCCCTCCCGGACGCGCCCATAGAGCCCCAGGCTGGAGAGGGACCACGACACGACGTGCCGTCTCACCGCCAGCGCTTGTCCCCGGGCGTAGACCTTCGCACCCGCGATGTCCCGAAGCCTTTCGGGAGCGAGCGCGCGAGACAGGGAGAGGGAAGGAGGGGATGACTTCTCCGGTGGAGTCGACGACATGACCTCCAAGATAATCCAGGGACGCGTGCGCGCCCCTTTTCCTGGAGGCTTTTCGTGGGAGGCTACCTCGCGGGGCGGCCGGGGAAGCACGACCCGGCCGGACCCACGGCGGTGGCTAGCCGTTCACGTGCTGCCACGCGGGGCGGCCGCTGATGCGCTTCCACCACGACGCCACGTGGGGACGTTCGGCGATGAGGCCGCCCTGGGGAGTGGAGACGAGGTATTGCAGGTAGGGCAGCCAGCAGATGTCCGCGAGCGAGAAGAGGTCTCCCGCGAGGTAGCCCTGGGTGCTCAGCGCCCGGTCGACGACATCGAGGGCGCGGGCACATCCGTCACGGCCCTTTTCCACCTTGGCTTGGTCCGGCCTGCCCTCGCGCCTGAAGACCGTCTCGAAGACGATGGCCATGCAGTGCGGCGAGAAGTTGGACTGCTCGACGCTGATCCACTGCTCCATCCGGCCCAGGGACGGGGAGTCGCTCGGGGTGAGCTTGGGCCCCGGCAGCCGCGCGTCGAGGTAGCGGATGATGGCGCGCGACTCGTACATGGAGAAGCCGTCATCCTCCAGGAAGGGGATGACACCGAAGGGATGCTTCGCCAGGTACTCGGGGGACTTCTGGTGGCCCTTCGTGATGTCCACCATCACGAATTCGGCCACGTGGTTCTTCTCCGCGAGCGTGGTGAGCACCTTGCGCGTGCAGGTGCTCATCGGATGACCGTAGACCTTCATGCGTGCTGCCTCCTCTGGGGGTTGAAGCGGCGCGAGGGTAGCCAAGCCCCCTCGCGCCCGCGTCAACCTTCCTCACCCGAGGGATGGGAAGCACACACTTCGAGTCAACGGCTCCCGGCGGCTACTGGTACCACTTCTGGTTGGCGCTGCCGGTGCAGTGCCACTGGATGAGCTTGGCGCCGCTGTTGGTGTTGTGGTCCACGATGTCCACGCACTTGTTGGACTGGGGGTTGACCAGGTCGCCCGCGCCGCTGAGCACGAACTTCTGGGCCGGATTGCCGCTGCAGGTGGCGATCTGGATGATGGCGCCCGCGTCCACCGAGCCCCACGCCACGTCCATGCACTTGCCCAGCGCGCGCAGCGAGCCGTCCGAGTACCACGTCCAGTTCTGGGCGCCCGTGCCGTTGCAGTCCCACATCTGCAGCTGCGTGCCGTCGTTCGTGTTCGAGTTCGGGATGTCGATGCACTTGTTGTTCAGCCGCGACCGGACCGCCTTGCCGCCGCCACCACCGGTCGTCGTGAGCGACAGGCCGTACTTGCTCAGGATGGGGAGGAGGGGCTGGTAGAAGGACTTCGTCCCCGCGGTGCTGCAATTGCCCGCCACGCCCGAGGTCACGCCCTGGGCCTGGTTGCCGGAGATGAAGGAACCACCGGAGTCACCGCCCTCGGCGCACGCGGACGTCTGGACCATGCCGTAGACCGGGCCGTTGGAGTAGTTGACGGTGATGTTCTTGGCCTCGAGCGTGCCGCAGCGCCAGCCGGTGGTGGAACCCGAGCGACAGATGCTGGAACCCACCGCGGCCTCGTTGGAGCCCTGCACGGCGACGACGCCGCCCGCGTAGTTGTTCACGTAGGGGGTGGAGGCCCAGGAGCCATTCGTCTGGACCCAGGCGTAGTCGTTGGTCGGGAAGGTGGAGCCGCGCACCGTGCCCTGCGCCACGCCGCTGCCCGTGGTGGCCGTGCCCACGCCACCGCAGTGGCCCGCCGTCACGAAGCCCCCGTTCACGGCGAAGCCAATCGAGCAGCGCACGCCCGTGGGGTAGTAGGCATCACCGCCGCGGATGTCGTACACCGTCCGGGGCTCCTCCCGGGTGAGCTCCACGCGGACGGCGGCCTCGTCGCTCAAGCCACTGTCGGCGATGAACGCCTTGGCGAGCGTCAGGTCCTGCCCGAAGACGACCACGGTGTTGGTGGTGATGTCGACGTACCAGCCACCCACGCCCCGGGGAGCGCGCTCGGCGAGCCGGTCCAGGGACGCCTGCAGGCGGTTGAGCTGCACGAGGCTGCGGGCCACGAGCTTGGGCTGGGCGCCCTCGCGCAGCACCTGGGGAGCGTTCGCCTCGTCCGTGATGGCGACGATGAGCTGGGTGCCCTCCTCGTTCATCCACGCGCCGGCGAACGTGTCACCCAGCTGCGCCGCCAGCCGCTTCTCCGTGTGCGCCGCCAGCATCTCCACGGACATCCGGCGCAGCGACTGCTCCGGGGTGAGGCCCAGGTCGCGCTGCATCGCGGACAGCATCTCCGGCGAGATATCGGGAATGGACAGGGGCTCCGGCGCGGGAGCGGCGAAGGAGGACAGGCCGGCGACTCCCGTGAACAACGCCGTCAGGGTGGAGAACGTGCGGAACTTGCGGTTCATCTGATGCTTCCTTGAGAAAGGGATGGGGAGAAGGGATGTCGTTGAAACGGGCAGCGGCGAGGGCCTCCCCTTCCGAGGACGGAAGGCCCCGCGCATCACGCCCCGGACCTCAGGACGGCGAACGGCCGACTACTGGTACCACTTCTGGTTGGCGCTGCCGGTGCAGTGCCACTGGATGAGCTTGGCGCCGCTGTTGGTGTTGTGGTCCACGATGTCCACGCACTTGTTGGACTGGGGATTGACCAGGTCGCCCGCACCGCTGAGCACGAACCGCTGGGCCGGGTTACCGTTGCAGGACACCAGCTGGATGATGGCGCCCGCGTCCACCGAGCCCCACGCCACGTCCATGCACTTGCCCAGCGCGCGCAGCGAGCCGTCCGAGTACCACGTCCAGCTCTGCGCGCCCGTGCCGTTGCAGTCCCACATCTGCAGCTGCGTGCCGTCGTTCGTGTTCGAGTTCGGGATGTCGATGCACTTGTTGTTCAGCCGCGACCGGACGGCCCTGCCGCCGCCACCGCCCGAGGTCCGCAGGGTCAGGCCGTACTCCTGCAGGATGGGGTTGACGGGGAAGAAGAAGGTGGTGCCACCCGTGGAGCAGTTGCCCGAGCCACCCGAGGTCACGCCCTGGGCCTGGTCGCCGGAGAGCCACGAGCCACCGGAGTCACCGCCCTCGGCGCAGGCATTGGTCTGGACGGCGCCATACACCGGCCCGTTGGCGTAATTGATGGTCGCGTTCCGAGCCTGGATGGTGCCGCAGCGCCACCCCGTGGTGGAGCCCGAACGACAGACGCTGCTGCCCACCGAGGCGTCGTTGGAACCGGCGACGTTGGCGACGCCGCCCGCGTAGTTGTTGACCCACGGCTGGGCCACCCAGGAGCCGTTCGTCTGGACCCAGCCCTGATCCTTGCCGGGGAAGGTGGAGCCGCGCACCGTGCCCTGCGCCACGCCGCTGCCCGTGGTGTTGGTGCCCACGCCGCCACAGTGGCCCGCCGTCACGAAGCCCCCGTTCACGGCGAAGCCAATCGAGCAGCGCGCATTGCCCGGGTAGTACGCGTCACCGCCGCGAATGTCATACAGGGGGCGGTACTCCTCGCGGGAGATCTCCACCCGGACGTCCTCGGCGTTCAAGCCGCTGTCGGTGATGAACGCCTTGGCGAGCGCCTCGTCCGCGGCCGTCACCACCACGCTGTTGGTGGTGATGTCGGCGGACCAGGCGTAGATGCCCCGGGGAGAGCGCGAGGCGTTCCGATCCAGCGCGGTGCGCATCCGCTCCAGCTGGGCCAGGCTCCGGGCCACGAGCTTGGGCTGGGCGCCCTCGCGCAGCACCTGGGGAGCGTTCGCCTCGTCCGTGATGGCGACGATGAGCTGGGTGCCCTCCTCGTTCATCCACGCGCCAGCGAACGTGTCACCCAGCTGCGCCGCCAGCCGCTTCTCCGTGTGCGCCGCCAGCGCCTCCACGGCCATCCGGCGCAGCGACTGCTCCGGGGTGAGGCCCAGGTCACGCTGCATCGCGGACAGCATCTCCGGCGAGGCATCCGGCACGGACAGGGGCTGCGGAGCGGGAGACGCCAGCGCGGACAGACTGGCCACACCCGTGAACAACGCCGTCAGGGTGGAGAGCGCGTTGAGCTTGCGAGTCATCGGACATTCCCTTCTTTGGGGTGGGAGGAGCGACGGACACGTCATGGAAGCGGCGGAGGGGACAGCTCGGGGAGCCAGCTTCCACGATTCAGCATTTGTCCTAATTTAAGACTCGCCGTCAACGGAATTCACGCAAAACGATTAAAACATCATAAATTTGTAAAATTCCAATCAATCGGGAAGACCCGCAACGACAACGAGCCCGAAACTTCCGGGCCCGTGGGGGGACAACCTCGTCTGGAGAAGCGACGGGGCGCTCAGCCGATGGCGTAGTCCTTGCCGCGCGTGGGCAGCGCGGAGCCGCTCTGGTTCAGGTAGGCGTCAACGGACCGGGCCGCCTCGCGGCCATCCGCGAACGCCCAGACGATGAGGCTGGCGCCGCGGCTCGCATCCCCCGCGCAGAACACCCCGGCCTCCGACGTGGCGAAGTGCGCGTCCACCTGCACATTGCCCCGGGGCGTGAGCTTCACCCCCAGCTGCTCCGCCAGCACCCGGGTGTCCGGCCCCGTGAAGCCGATGGCGAGCACGAGCAGGTCCACCTCCAGGGAGCTCTCCGAGCCGGGGATCTCCACCAGGCGGGGCTTGCCATCCGCGCCGGGCCGCAGCTCCACCTTCACCGTGTGCACGGACTTGAGCCGTCCGTCCTGCCCCTCCAGGCGCTTGGTGACGAGGCCGAACTCGCGCTGTCCGCCCTCTTCCTGGCTCGACGAGGTGCGGAAGACGATGGGCCAGCGGGGCCACGGGTTGTCCAGGGCACGCATCATGGGTGGCGCGGGCGAGTGCGCCCCCTGCATCACGTGCGCGGCGCCCTGGCGCAGCGCCGTGCCCAGGCAGTCCGAGCCCGTGTCGCCTCCTCCGAGGATGAGGACGCGCTTGCCGGCCGCGTCGAAGCGGGGCTCGAGCGGGGTGAGGCCCGCCACCACCCGGTTCTGGTGCGTCAGGTAGTCCATGGCCATGACGACACCGGACAGCTCCCGCCCGGGCACGTCCAGGTCCCGGCCACTCTGGGCGCCAATGGCCAGCACGAGCGCGTCGTACTCCTCGCGCAGCGCGCGGTAGCTCGGCTCGCGGCCCACGTCCACGCCGCAGCGGAACTCGATGCCCTCCTCCTCCATCAGCTTGAGCCGCCGCTCCAGCACGGACTTCTCCAGCTTGAAGTCGGGAATCCCATGGCGCAGCAGGCCACCGGGCCGGTCATCGCGCTCGTACACCGTGACGTGGTGCCCGGCCTGGTTGAGCTGCGCCGCCGCGGCGAGCCCCGCCGGACCCGAGCCCACCACCGCCACGCGCTTGCCCGTGCGGTGCGCCGGGGGACGGGCCTTCACCCAGCCCTCGGCGAAGGCGCGCTCGATGATCTCCTTCTCCAGGTACTCGATCGTCACCGGATCCTGGTCGATGTTGAGCACGCACGCGGCCTCGCACGGCGCGGGGCACAGGCGGCCGGTGAACTCGGGGAAGTTGTTCGTGCCGCTCAGCGCGACGTACGCCTCCTTCCACCGGCCCCGGTAGATGGCGTCGTTGAACTCGGGGATGGGATTGCCCAGCGGACAGCCCTGGTGACAGAAGGGCACGCCACAGTCCATGCACCGCCCCGCCTGGCGTTTGGCCTCCTCGGCGGGGAACGGGAGGATGAACTCGCGTGAGTCCTTGAGGCGCTCGGCCTTCTCCCGCTTGGGGGCGGGCACGTGCTTCCACTCCTGGAAACCGGTCGTCTTGCCCATGGCTCACTCTCCTCCCACGACGTGCAGGCGCGGCGGTTGGGCCGGAGGAGGCCGACGGGCCGCCCGGCGGGCCTGGAGCACGCGCTTGTAGTCGGTCGGCATCACCTTCACGAACTGCGGCACCATCAGCTCCCAGTTGTCGAGCACCCGCCGCGCCAGCGTGCTGCCGGTGTGGTGCAGGTGCCGCTCGATCATCCCGTGCACGAGCCACAGCTCCGACTCGTCCACCAGCGACTCCAGCTCCACCATCTCCAGGTTGCAGCGGCCCCGGAAGGAGCGGTCGCGGTCGAGCACGAAGGCCAGGCCGCCGCTCATGCCCGCGGCGAAGTTGCGCCCGGTGGGCCCGAGCACCACCACCACGCCGCCCGTCATGTACTCGCAGCCGTGGTCGCCCACGCCCTCCACCACCGCCTGGGCGCCGCTGTTGCGCACCGCGAAGCGCTCACCGGCGAGTCCTCGCAAGTACACCTCGCCGGCCGTGGCGCCGTAGAGCACGGTGTTGCCCACGAGCACGTTCTCCTCGGGCACGAAGCGGCTGTCCTGGGGCGGGTAGACGATGACGCGTCCGCCGGACAGGCCCTTGCCGAGGTAGTCGTTGGAGTCGCCCTCCAGCTCCAGCGTCACGCCACTGGCGAGGAACGCCCCGAAGCTCTGGCCCGCCGAGCCCCGGAGGCGGATGCGCAGCCGCCCATCCGGCAGGCCCTGGGAGCCATGGCGGCGCACCAGGTCGCCCGAGAGCATGGCGCCCACCGCGCGGTGGGTGTTGCTCACCGGGCGCACCAGCAGCGTGGGCGGCCCCCCGTCCAGGGTGGACCGGGCGAGCTGGATGAGCTCGTGGTCCAGGTGGTCCGACACGTCCTTCACCTGGGACGTCTCGCAGCGCCGGGCCTCGGACTCCGGAGCGCGCGAGGGCGACAGGAGGCCCGAGAGGTCCACCCGCTTCGCCTTCCAGTGGCTCACGGAGGGAATCTGCCGCAGCAGCTCCACCCGGCCCACCAGCTCGTCCAGCTTGCGCGCGCCCATGGCGGCCATCTTGCGGCGCAGGTCCTCGGCCACCAGGTGGAAGAAGTTCACCACGTGCTCGGGCTTGCCGTGGAAGCGCTCGCGCAGCCCCGCGTCCTGCGTGGCGATGCCCACCGAGCAGGTGTTGAGGTGGCACTTGCGCAGCATGATGCAGCCGAGCGCGATGAGGCTCGCGGTGGCCATGCCGAACTCCTCGGCCCCCAGGAGCGTGGCGACGAGCACGTCCTGGGCGGTGCGCAGGCCGCCGTCCACCTGCAAGCGGACGCGGCCGCGCAGGCCGTTGTGCACGAGCACCTGCTGCGCCTCGGCCAGCCCCAGCTCCCAGGGCAGGCCCGCGTGCTTGAGGCTGGACAGGGGCGAGGCGCCCGTGCCGCCCTCGTAGCCGGAGATGACCACGCCGCCCGCGCCGGCCTTGGCCACGCCCGCGGCCACGGTGCCCACGCCCACCTCGCTCACGAGCTTCACGCTCACGCGCGCCGTGGGGTTCACCGACTGCAAGTCGTAGATGAGCTGCGCCAGGTCCTCGATGGAGTAGATGTCGTGGTGCGGCGGCGGGGAGATGAGCGTCACCCCGGGCGTGCTCCAGCGCACCTTGGCGATGCGCTCATCCACCTTGGCACCCGGCAGCTGTCCGCCCTCGCCCGGCTTGGCGCCCTGGGCCACCTTGATTTGCAATTCGGCGGCGTTGACCAGGTACTCGGTGGTGACGCCGAAACGGGCGCTCGCCACCTGCTTGATGGCGCTCTTGCGCAGGTCGCCGTTGTCGTCCGGGACGTAGCGGCGCGGCTCCTCGCCGCCCTCGCCACTGTTGGAGCGCCCGCCGATGCGGTTCATCGCGATGGCGAGCGTCTCATGGGCCTCGGCGCTGATGGAGCCAAAGGACATGGCGCCCGTGACGAAGCGCCGCACGATGGCCTCCGCGGGCTCCACCTCCTCCAGGGGCACCGGCGTGAGGTCCGGGATGACCTCCAGGAGGCCGCGCAGGTTGCAGTGCGCGCGCGACTCGTCGTCCGCCAGCCGGGAGTACTCGGCGAAGAGGGCGGCGTCGTGGGTGCGCGCCGCCTGCTGCAGCTTGGCGATGGTGGCCGGGTTCCACTTGTGCGTCTCGCCCCGGCGGCGCCACTGGTAGTAGCCGCCCACGGTGAGCTGCTCCACCTCGTGCTCGGTCGTCGGGCCGAAGCCCCGCGCGTGGCGCTCGGACACCTCGCGGCCCAGCTCCACCAGACCCACGCCCTCCACGCGCGAGGGCGTCCCGGTGAAGTGCCGCTCCACCAGGGAGCGCTCCAGGCCCACGATCTCGAAGAGCTGCGCGCCGCGGTACGACTGGAGCGTGGAGATGCCCATCTTGGACATCACCTTGAGCAGCCCCTCCTCCACGGCGTGCACGAAGTTGGCCTGGGCCTTGTCCGCGCTCACCGGCAGCTCGCCCGCGTCCGCCAGGGCGCTGAGCGTATCCAGGGCCAGGTACGGATTGACCGCGGAGACGCCGTAGCCAAAGAGGCACGCGAAGTGGTGCACCTCGCGCGCCTCGGCCGTCTCCAGCACGAGGCCCGTGTACATGCGGATGCCGTCGCGCACGAGCCGCTGGTGCACGGCCGACAGGGCGAGCAGCGCGGGGATGGCCGCATGGGCCGCGTCCACGCCCCGGTCGCTGAGCACGAGCACGCTCACGCCCGCGTCCACCGCCTCCACGGCCGCGGTACACAACCGCTCCACCGCGTCGGTCAGAGCCGAGGCCCCGCCATGCACCGGGTAGACGAGGCTCAAGCGGTGCGGCTCGAAGATGCCGTCGTTGCGGATGGCGGCCAGGGTGGCCAGCTGCCCGTTGGTGAGTATGGGGCCCGGCAGGGACAACCGGTGGCACTGCTCCGGCGTCTCCTCGAAGGTGTTGCCCTCGGGGCCCAGGCCCGTGGCGAGCGTCATCACCAGCGACTCGCGGATGGGGTCGATGGGCGGGTTGGTCACCTGGGCGAAGAGCTGGTGGAAGTAGTTGAAGAGCGTGGGCGCCTGCTCGCTGAGCACCGCGAGCGGCGTATCCGTGCCCATGGAGCCCACGGGCTCCTTGCCGCTCTCCGCCATGGGCGTGAGCAGCAGGCGCAGGTCCTCGTCCGTGTAGCCGAAGGCGCGCTGCAACCGCCACAGCTCCTCGTCGCCGGGCCGCTGGGGGGCGGGCTCGGTGGGCAGGTCATCCAGGGTGGAGACGTTGTGCTCGAGCCACCGGCGGTAGGGCCAGCGCGTGGTGATGTCGCGTTTGACCTCCTCGTCCTCGAGGATGCGGCCCTCGAGCGTGTCCACGAGCAGCATGCGGCCCGGGGTGAGGCGGCCCTTGCGGCGCACCTGGGAGGCGGGCACGTCGATGACGCCCGTTTCCGAGGCGAGGATGATGCGGTCGTCCTCGGTGACGAGGTAGCGCGCGGGGCGCAGACCGTTGCGGTCCAGCGTGGCGCCGATGAGCTGCCCGTCGGTGAAGGCGATGGCGGCGGGGCCGTCCCACGGCTCCAGCAGGGCGCTGGAGTACTCGTAGAAGGCACGCCGCTCATCGCTCATCAGCGTGTGGCCCTCCCACGCCTCGGGGATCATCATCATCATGGCGTGGGGCAGCGGCCGGCCGCCCAGGAACAGCAGCTCCACCATGTTGTCGAACTGGGCCGAATCGCTCTTGCCCGGGACGATGATGGGGAAGAGCGGCTCCAGGCTGCCGCCGAACTTGGCCGACTGCAGCAGCCCGCGCCGGGCGTTCATCCAGTTGCGGTTGCCGTGCAGCGTGTTGATTTCGCCGTTGTGGGCGATGTAGCGGAAGGGCTGCGCCAGTTCCCACGTGGGGAAGGTGTTGGTGGAGAAGCGCGAGTGCACCAAGGCCAGGGCGCTCACGCACTCCGGGTGTTGGAGGTCCGCGTAGAAGCGCGGGAGCTGCCGGGGCAGCAGCAGGCCCTTATAGATGAGGGTCTCCGCGGAGAAGCTGGCCACGTGGAACTGGCCCTCCGGGTCCAACGCGCGCTCCCGGATGCGCCGCTCGGCCAGCTTGCGGATGCGGAACAGCTTGCGCTCGAAGGCGCTGGGCACCACGCGGCGCCGGGCCACGAAGAACTGCCGGATGACGGGGGCGGCCTCGCTCGCCAGCTTGCCCAGGTGCGAGGGCTCCACGGGCACGTCGCGCCAGCCCAGCACGCGCTGCCCCTCGTCGGCGGTCACCTGCTCCAGGGCGGCCTCGCAGGCGATGCGCGCCTCGTTGTCCGCGGGCAGGAAGACCATGCCCACGGCGTACTGGTGGCGCGGAGGCAGGGCGAAGCCCAGACGCTCCCGCTCGAAGAAGCGATGCGGCAGTTGCATCAGGATGCCGGCGCCGTCTCCCGTATCGGGATCCTTGCCCGCGGCGGCCCGATGACTCAACCGGTTGAGGAGTTCCAGGGCGTCTTCGACGATGCCGCGTGATTTCTCCCCACGAATGTGGGCCACGAAACCCACGCCACACGCATCGCGCTCGGTGTCCGGCTCGTAAAGTCCATAACGGCCCGGGCCTCGGTCCGACATCAGTGCTCCCCTCGCTGCGGATGAACCACGCGTGAACCGACGACTTTAACGCGTTGCTTCCGGCGAGGGTAAAAAGTCTCATGGGCCAAGAGCCCGGTGGCGCCTGGAGCGGGCAGGGAGGCAGCCCCCTCCCGGAGTCCTCGGACCTCCTAGGGAGCCAGGCTGGAGTCGAGGGAGGAGACCGACTTGAGGGCGCGAGACTCCCCCCGCGCCGTCTTCTCGTCTTCCGACCTCGGTCCAATCACCGCGTTCACGGCCGCGAGCAACTCCACGTCGTGGTAGGGACGGGCACACCGCGCCGAGTCTGGTTGGGCCCAGGCGGGCCGGGAGGCCCCGGCGAGCACGATGGGGATGGGCCGGGCACGCGGCAGCTCCGCGAACGCCGCCAGGAAGATACCCAGGTGGGTGGGAGGCGCACCCGACGACAGCAGCACCAGATCCACCGGCTGGGAGGACGCCCGGCGCAGCGCCTCCACGCCGTCATGGGCGGTGAGCACCTCGAAGCCCTCGGCGCACAACACCCGCGCGGCCACTGCTTCCTGGCTCGGATCCTCGTCGAGTAGCAGGACGCGGCGCGGCATGCGCCGCACCTCGCTCACGGGCATGGGAGGCAGATTCAAGGTGAAGGTGGACCCCGCTCCCTCCTCGCTCGTCATGGACATGGAGCCTCCGTGCAGCCGGGCGATGGAGTCACTGATGAAGAGCCCCAGGCCCAGTCCCCCGAAATGGCGGTGGGAGGAGTTCGCCGCCCGGTAGAAGCGCTGGAAGAGGCGCGCCTGGTCGGACGCCGGGACGCCGATGCCCCGGTCCCTCACATGGATGCCGGCCTGGCCCGCTCGGACTTCCACTTCCACGCAGATGGGCTCGCCCACGGGACTGTACTTGTGCGCGTTCTCCAGCAGGTTGACGAGCACCTGCTCCAGCCGATCCCGATCTCCCCTCACCCAGATGCGCTCGCGCGGCACGACCAGGGAGAAGGGGCGCTCGAAGGCGTGGCGGAACTGGTCCACCACCTCGGCCACCAGATGGCCCACCTCCAACGGAGCGGGGTGCAACGACAGCCGGCCCAGCTCCAGCCGCGACACGTCCAGCAGATCGTTCACCAGCCCCGCGAGCCGCTCCACCTGGCGCTTGGACTTGATGACGCTGGAGAGCTCCACCGGCTGGCCCTGGGCGAGCCGCCGCTCCATGGAGTAGAGCGTGAGCTTGAGCGGCGTCAGGGGCGTCTTGAGCTCGTGCGAGGCGATGGACATGAACTCCTCGCGCACCCGCAGGGCCGCCTGGGCCTCGCGCAACAGGCGCGCGTTCTGCACCGCCACCGCCACCTGCCCCGCCGCGGCGCTCCACAGGTCCAGCTCGCGCATGGAGAAGGAGGGGCCCTGCTCCTTGTAGAGCACGAGCAGGCCCAACGCCCGCTTCTGGGACAGCAGCGGCACCGCGGCGTAGAGGGAGCCCGCGCCCTCGCCCGGTCCGCGCCGCACGCCGATCTGCGGCTGCCGGGTGGCGAGCGCCACCGCGAAGGAATCGCTATGGATTTCGGGGGTGTCCTCCCCGGCGGCCCCCATGGACAGGTCGGACACGGCCACGCGGCGCGGAGGCTGCCCCTCCTCGGTGAGGTAGACCTCGGCGCGGCGCACCTGGGCACAGCGCACCACCGCCACCACCGCCGCCTTGCACACGCTGTCCACGTCCAGCGTCTCGCTCACCTCGCGGGCGATCTCCTGCAGGGCCTGGGCGAACGTCACCTCGTCATCGGTGCCAGAAGGCTCGAAGAGCAGCCAGGTCCCCGGCGCGCCACCGGACCGGCACGGACGCGCATGGACGCGGGCCCGACGATGGCCCGAGGTGAGGACGTGCCCCGAGTAACCCTGACCCTCGCGCAGGGCCCGTTCCAGACAATCCCGCCCCCACCCCGCCTCCAAGCGGGCGAGGACCGGCTCGCCCACCCGGACGGACAGGTCCGTCTTGAGGGTGAAATCCGGGTCCACCCACTCCACACACAAGTCCGCGCCAAGCCGCATCACCCCGTGGGGGACGCACGCGAGCATGTCCTGGAAGTCGGATGGCAGCATGAGAGAACTGCCCCAGCAATTACGCCCCGTTCCGCGCGCCGACAAGGAGGTTGGAACACCCCGCGTCATCTCGGCCCCGGTGGCGTTGAAGGGCGGACAGCCAGGGCAGCTCTCGCGAGAACGAGCGTTCACCATTGGGGACTGCAATCCCCGAGGTGTGTGTTAGACGACACCCCGATATGGCCTCCCAACCCTCCAAGGACCTGAAGACCTTCGTCAACCCCGCGCCGGATCGCGACTATGAGATCGCCTTCGACGTGCCGGAGTTCACCTGCCTGTGCCCCCTGACGGGCCAGCCCGACTTCGCGCGCTTCCGCATCCGCTATGTCCCGGATGAGCTGTGCGTGGAGCTCAAGAGCCTCAAGCTCTACATGTGGGCGTACCGCGACGAGGGGGCCTTCCACGAGAAGGTGACCAACACGATCGCCGACGACATCGTGCGGGCCATCCAGCCGCGCAAGCTCACCGTGGAGGGTGACTTCTTCGTGCGCGGCGGCATCGGCACCGTGGTCACCGTCACCCACGAGAAGGCGGCCCGGAGCCGCCCGGCGGCGAAGAAGAAGGCCGCCACGCCCGCGCGCCGCAAGTAGCCGCGGCGTCAGCGCACGGTCAGCCGCTGCACGACGTCCATCCAGTATGACTGGGTGGAGAGCAGTCCGGCACCCAGGCCCCCGGCGGCGATCAGCCCGGCCGCGAGCCAACGCGTCCAGGGCCTCGCCGGTGGCCGCGCCTTCGCGAGCCCTCCGGCCACGGCCAGCTCCTCCTGGGTGAGGTGGGCGAGGGCCTCGCTCTCGGTGAGCTTCTCGCGCTGGCGCAGGAAGCCCACGAGGAACGCCTCGCAGGACATGCCCATGCGCTGGGACAGGAAGGACTCCAGCTCGCGCCGCATGGAGGCGGCGTTGGGGAAGCGGTCCTCGGGCCGCACGTTCAAGGCGCGCTTGACGATGTCCGCGAGCGGCCGGGGCACCTGGGGCGCCACCTTGTGCAGCGGCTTGTAGTCGCCCTCGCGGATGCGCGCGAACACCTCGCCCGCGCTGCGGCCCTGGAAGGGGCGCGTTCCCGTCAGCGACTCGTAGAGCAACACCCCGAGCGCGAACAGGTCCGTGCGTCCGTCCACGGGCGCGCCCGTCACCTGCTCGGGCGCCATGTACGAGGGCGTCCCCACCGCCATGCCCTGCGCGGTGAGCGTCTCCAGCGTCGAGTCCTTGGCCACGCCGAAGTCCATCAGCTTCACGTCCCCCGCCTTGGTGATCATCACGTTGGCGGGCTTGAGGTCGCGGTGGACGATGCGGCGGAAGTGGGCATGCTCCAACGCGTCCGCGACACGGGCCCCCACGGAGGCGACCACCTCGGGCGGCAGGGGCCCTTCCTTGAGGAGCTCGTGCAGCGTGGGGCCATCCACGTACTCCATCACCATGAAGAGGACGTCGTTCTTCTCCACCAGGTCGTACAAGGTGACGATGTTCTGGTGACGGAAGGCCGCGAGCGCGAGCGCTTCCCGGCGGAAGCGCGACACGGACTCCTTGTCCCGCAGGGGATCCGCGAGCATCTCCTTGATGGCCACCTCGCGCTGCAGCATTTCGTGGAGGCCCCGGTACACCTGGGCCATGCCTCCGCGGCCCAGCTCTCCGAGCACGCGGTAGGCACCTATCTTGCGATGTTTGACGACGGGCTTGTCGGTGGATGGCACGCCCGCGAGGCTAGCGATTCACCTGCGGCGCGTCGACCCGGCTGGAAGCGAGACAGTCTCGCGGTAGAAGTTGGCATCCACCGCACGTCCATGCCCGGTCCGCGCGCGTGAGGTAGAGTGCGCCCCTCATGAAACACCGCAGCGCCTTGCTCCTGTCCGCCGTGATGTGCCTGCTCCCTGGCTGCTTCATCCGCCACGACACCGTCTACGTCCCCGTGGAGAAGGAGAAGAAACACCGGAAACACGCCGAGTGTCACCCCAGCGAGTACTGGGACGGCCAGCACTGTCGGCACAAGGGCAAGGGCCACGGCGCGCGCAAGCACGACCACTGAGGGAGCCTCACGTCAGCATCACCGGGCCCACGAAGCGGGCCACGGCGTCGAGCAGATGCTCGAGCCGGAAGGGCTTCTTGAGGAAGAACTGCCAGTGGCCGGGCTGGACGCCCCGGGGCTCGGCCTCGCTCATGAGGACGACCGGCACGGAGTCCAGTCCCGGCGTCTTGCGCATCACGTCCAGGACCTGCAGTCCGGAGAAGATGGGCAGCATCACGTCCATGAGGACGAGATCCGGCCGGAACTCGCTCAGGCGCTGGAGCGCTTCACGCCCGGTGCCACAGACGAACACCTCATGGCCCTCGTCGCGCAGCACGTCCGCCACGATCTGCTGCACGTCGAACTCGTCCTCCACGACCAGGATGGTGCTCACCGGCCGCCTCCATCTTTCTTGCCGCCGCGCCGGCGCTTCGCCGGCTTCTTCTTCGCCGTCTTCTTCGCTGTCTCACGAAGCAGCGGCCGCGCCTCCTCGCGTATACGCCCCGTCCCACTGAGAATGGACTCCGCGGAGCGGAAGGAGTCGGCCACGTCGATGCCGCCGCGGGAGATGCGGAACTCGCGCAGCGAGGTGTCGTAGTGGCTCTCGCGCATCTTCATGATGGAGAGCAACCGGTAGATCTGCGAGCGCATCTCCACGTAGCGCAGCAGCAGCACGGTCTCCACCACGTTGGCCAGCTCGGGCGTGGGCAGGTTCAGCTGGGGCTGGAAGAGCTCCAGCTCGTCCGTCATGACGGTGGTGACGTCCAGGGAACGCAATTGATTGGTCAGCGCCGACAGGAAGCGGGGCATGCGGTCCGGGTACACCGCCGCAGCGCGGAAGCCCTCGGCCCCGTCGATGAACAGGCGCCGCCGCTCCCGGCGTGTCTCCGCCCGGAGGGTCTCCAACAGCTGCTCGGCCAGCGAGTCCATGAAGTGCTCGAGTGGAGGCTGCCATACCAACTGGATGGTGCCATCGCGCACGTAGCGCTCCAGCGGAAGACCCACGTCCTCGGCCTTCTCGATGAGGCGGGGAGGCGGCTCGTAGAATCCGAAATACGTGCCTTTCTGACCCTGACGCGCCCCCTCCAGCAGGAATGACAGTCCCAGCAGCGTCTTGCCCGTTCCCGGCGCGCCCAGGAGCGCGGTGGTGGAACCCGAGGGCAGCCCACCGCTGAGCATCTCGTCCAGCCGCGGCAGCCCGAACGCCATGCGCGTGCGCTGCTCGTGAGCGAACTCCCCGGGGTGGGCGAACTGGACTTCCGTCCGGGGATGGACGGACACCCCCTCGGAGGAAATCTCCACCTCGTGACGGCCCCGGAGGTAGTCACCGCCGCGGAACTTGTGCACCGTCAACTCACGCACCGCCCGCGGGCCAATGAGCTGGTCCGACAACTCCAGCACCCCATCCACCAGGGTGTGCTCCACGTGCGTGCGCTCGCGCATGTTGGAGATGAGCAGCGTCGTGCAGCCCAGCAGACTCGCGAGCGCCTGGAGCGAATGGATGAATTCGCCATAGGCCTGCCGCGTGGAAGAGAACTGCTCCGCGCTCTCCATTCCGTCGACGATGAAGACCGTGGCCCGGCGCTCGCGCAGCGTGGTGCGGATGAGTTCCAGGAGTCCTGAGAACCCCTCGTCCCGCACCTTCTGATAGCCACTGATGTAATAGATCTTCTCGGGGACGTCCCCCAACCGGAAGAAGCTCATCCCCTCGAGGTGCCGCAACATCTTCCCGTGCGACTCGATGAGCAGGGTCATGTAGACACACCGCCCGCCGCTCTTCTCGATGTGGTTGAAGCACAGCTGGTTGGCCAGGATGGTCTTGCCACTGCCCGGAGGCCCCATCAGCGCGTAGGTGCCCCCCTGCTTCAATCCACCCTGGAGGATGAAGTCGAGCCGCGGGATGCCGCTCTGGACACGTTCATCACGAGCGGGTTGCCCCGAACCACCTGTCGCCGACTCACTCATTCGCCCATTTCCTCGGAATCCCGGGTCCACTCAGCACACTACTCCGGGTCTGCCACGAACGAGGGAAATGCCAAATCCTCGTGAACTCCGCGACCCTCGCAACAACTCCACTTGCTCCATTTTGGTGCACGTGGAAAATCAAACAATCTAATAGTCAAGAATTTGGTGTCTCCCCCAGCCGGGAGTACAAGGTCCGCCAGTCCGACGAGGGTGATCCATGGCCAAGGCGCAAGCGAAACAACCCTTTGAATTGCCCGACTTCTATGTCCCTTGGCCAGCGCGCCTGAACCCCAACCTCGAGGGGGCCCGGACGCACTCCAAGGCCTGGGCGCGTCAAATGGGAATCATCGACCCGCCCCAGGAAGAGGCCGAGCCCAAGATCTGGGATGAGGCGAAGTTCGATGCCATGGACTACGCCCTGCTCTGTGCGTACACCCATCCCGAGGCGCCGGGCCCGGAACTCGACCTGATAACAGACTGGTATGTCTGGGTTTTCTACTTCGATGATCACTTCCTCGAGGTCTACAAGCGCTCCCGGGATCTCGCGGGCGCGAAGAAGTACCTCGACCGGTTGCCCTTGTTCATGCCGGTCGATCTCTCCCCCCCGCCGGAGCCCACCAACGCGGTGGAGCGTGGACTGATCGATCTGTGGGCGCGCACCGTGCCCACCAAGTCCATGGAATGGCGGCGCCGGTTCTTCGACAGCACCAAGGCGCTGCTCGAGGAGTCGAACTGGGAGCTGTCCAATATCAACGAGCGCCGGGTCTCCAATCCAATCGAATACATCGAGATGCGCCGCAAGGTGGGCGGAGCGCCCTGGTCGGCGGATCTCGTGGAGCACGCCGTCTTCGCCGAGGTGCCGGCCCGGATCGCCGCCTCCCGGCCGATGCGCGTCCTCAAGGACACGTTCTCGGATGGCGTGCACCTGCGCAACGACCTGTTCTCCTACGAGCGCGAGATCCTGGAAGAGGGGGAACTCTCCAACTGCGTCCTGGTGATGGAGCGTTTCCTGGACATCGATCCACAACGCGCCGCCAACCTGACCAATGACATCCTGACGTCCCGGCTCCAGCAGTTCGAGAACACCGCCGTGACCGAGCTGCCGTCCCTCTTCGCGGAGCACGGCCTGAGCCCGGTGGAGCAGGCGAACGTCCTCGTCTACATCCGGGGACTCCAGGACTGGCAGTCCGGTGGTCACGAGTGGCACATGCGCTCGAGCCGCTACATGAACCGCGGAGGCTCCGGAGCCTCGGAGTCCGTGTCCCTCGGCCCCACCGGGCTGGGAACCTCGGCGGCGCGCCTGCACTTGTCCCCCGGCTCCCTGGGGTTGATCCGGCTCAAGAGCTTCTCCCACGTGCCCTACAAGGCCGTGGGCCCGGTGAAGCTGCCGAAGTTCTACATGCCCTACAAGACGTGGGTGAACGCCAACCTGGATGCCGCGCGGCGCAACTCCAAGGAATGGGCACGTCGCATGGGCATGCTGGAGACCCTGCCCGGCATCCCTGGCGCCTACATCTGGGATGACCACAAGTTCGACGTGGCCGACGTGGCGCTGTGCGGTGCCATGATCCACCCCAACGCCTCCGGGCCCGAGCTGGACCTGACGGCCGGCTGGCTCGTGTGGGGTACCTACGCCGACGACTACTTCCCGACGTTCTATGGGCATACCCGAGACATGGTGGGCGCGAAGGTCTTCAACGCCCGGCTGTCGGCGTTCATGCCGGATGACCCCTCCACCCTGACCACGGTCCCCACCAACCCGGTGGAGCGCGGTCTGGCCGATCTCTGGGCTCGCACCGCCGGCCCCATGCCCCCGAGCGCGCGCAATCATTTCCGCTGGGCCATCCAGGAGATGACCGCGAGCTGGTTGTGGGAGCTCGCCAACCAGACGCAGAACCGCATCCCGGATCCGGTCGACTACGTGGAGATGCGCCGGAAGACGTTTGGCTCGGATCTCACGATGAGCCTTTGTCGGCTGGCCCACGCCCACGGACTCCCGGCCAAGCTGCTCCGCTCCCGGGTCATGCGCAGCCTCGAGGACTCCGCCGCCGACTACGCGTGCTTGACCAACGACGTCTTCTCCTATCAGAAAGAGATTGAATTCGAGGGCGAGCTCAACAACGGCGTGTTGGTCGTCCAGCGCTTCCTCGATCTGGAGAAGGCCGAGGCCATCGAGGTCGTCAACAACCTGATGTCCGCGCGGATGCGCCAGTTCGAGCACATCATCGCCCTGGAATTGCCCATCCTCGTCGAGGACTTCGGCCTGGACGACAAGGACCGGGAGAAGTTGCACAAGTACGTCGAGCAGCTCCAGCAATGGATGGCCGGCGTGCTCCGGTGGCATCAGACGGTGGACCGCTACAAGGAATTCGAGTTGCGAGCTTCCCAGAAGCTCCCGCTGGCCCCCCGGGGCGCCACGGGACTGGGCACCTCCGCCGCACGCATCGCGTCGCTGTTCGGCAAATAGCCAGGCTTCGATAACCAAGAACCAGAACGTTTTCTTCTGCCTGAAGGGAAGAGGTAAGTCATGACGAGTCCAGTGGGGAAGCCGGGTGATGAGAAGAGCCAGTTGAGCCTCGGAACGGCGGCGGCACGCCAGCTGACGACGACGACCAAGTCGCAGCCCCAGATGCAGGGAATTTCTTCCCGCTGGCTGCTCAAGCTGCTGCCCTGGGTGCAGGTCTCCGGTGGCACCTTCCGCCTCAACCGCCGCCTGAGCTACACCCTCGGCGACGGCCGGGTGTCCTTCGTCAACACCGGCGCGAAGGTCCAGGTCATTCCCCAGGAGCTCACCGAGCTGCCGCTGCTGCGCGGCTTCGATGACGTCGAGGCGTTGACCGCCCTGGCCAACCGCTTCGAGCAGAAGGAGTACAAGCCCGGGGAGATCATCACCGAGGCCGGCAAGGAGGCCGATTCGATCTGCCTGATCGCCCACGGCAAGGTGGAGAAGATCGGCAAGGGCAAGTACGGCGACGAGTCCGTGATCGGCTTCCTGGCGGACGGCGACCACTACAGCTACGAGGTGCTGCTCGAGTCGCAGGACTACTGGCAGTACACGGTCAAGGCCGTCACGTACTGCACCGTGCTGATCCTCCAGCAGTCCTCGTTCGAGTCCGTGGTGGCCTTGTCGCCGTCGCTCCAGAAGCACGTCGAGCAGTTCAAGGCCCGCAGGCACAAGAAGACGGATGGGACGGGCGAGGCCGCCATCGAGCTGTCCGCGGGCCACCATGGCGAGCCCGTGCTGCCGGGCACCTACGTGGATTACGAGACGTCGCCTCGTGAGTACGAGCTGGCCGTGGCCCAGACCGTGCTCCAGATCCACACCCGCGTCGCCGACCTGTTCAACGACCCGATGAACCAGACCCAGGAGCAGTTGCGTCTGACCGTCGAGGCGTTGAAGGAGCGCAAGGAGCACGAGCTCATCAACAACCGCGAGTTCGGCCTGCTGCACAACGCGGATCTCAAGCAGCGCATCCACACGCGCAGCGGACCGCCGACCCCCGATGACATGGACGAGCTGCTGGCCACCGTGTGGAAGGAGCCGTCGTTCTTCCTGGCCCACCCCCGCGCCATCGCCGCGTTCGGGCAGGAGTGCAACCGCCGGGGCATCTACCCGACCAGCGTCGAGATGCATGGCAACATGGTCCCCGCCTGGCGCGGCATCCCCATCGTGTCCTGCAACAAGATTCCCATCAGCGACACGCGCACCAGCTCCATCATCCTGATGCGCGCGGGTGAGAAGAACCAGGGCGTCATCGGCCTGCATCAGGCGGGCATCCCGGACGAGATCGAGCCCAGCTTCAACGTCCGGTTCATGGGCATCAACGAGAAGGCGATCATCTCCTACCTGGTCAGCACCTACTTCTCCACGGCGGTCCTCGTCCCCGACGCGCTCGGCATCCTCGAGAGCGTCGAAATCGGCCGCATGGAATAGGTAGTGCAGTCCGCACGCAGCTCAGACTCAGGGTGAGGGACCCCTCATGGCGAATTCGGTGAACACGGGTAACGGTGGTGTGGTCGAGCAGCAGCAGACGAGCCTGAACACGGCCGCTGCCCGTCAGTTGACGACGACGACCAAGTCGCATCCGCAAATGGAGGGAATCTCTCCGCGCTGGCTGCTGCGGATGCTGCCCTGGGTGGAGGTGCCCGGCGGCGTGTATCGCGTCAACCGCCGCCTGACCTACACGGCGGGTGACGCGCGCCTGAGCTTTGGCAACGTGGGAGCCAAGGTGCAGGTCATTCCCCAGGAGCTGCGCAAGCTGCCGCTGCTGCGCGGCTTCGACGACGAGGACTCCGACTCGGTGATCGACACCCTGGCGAAGCAGTTCGTCCAGAAGGAGTTCAAGGCCGGAGACCTCATCGTCGAGGTGGGCCAGCCCGCCGAGCATGTCATCCTGCTCGCCCATGGCCGGGCCCAGAAGCTGGGCGTGGGCAAGTATGGCGATCCGGTCGTCCTCGACTCGCTGGGCGACGGCGACCACTTCGGAGATCAGGCGGTCGTGGAGTCGGACGACCGCTGGAAGTTCGCGGTCAAGGCGCTCACGCCGTGCACGGTGATGATGCTGCCGCAGCGGATCTTCGAGGTGGTGATCTCCCAGTCTCCCTCCCTGGGCGCTCACGTCGGGCGGTTCAAGGAGCGGCTGAAGAAGCCCCAGGACAAGTCGGGGCAGGCCGCCATCGAGCTGTCCGCCGGCCACCATGGCGAGCCGACGCTGCCGCAGACGTTCGTCGACTACGAGCTCAGGCCACGCGAGTATGAGCTGAGCGTGGCCCAGACCATCCTGCGGGTCCACACCCGTGTCTCGGATCTGTACAACGATCCGATGAACCAGACCCAGGAGCAGCTGCGTCTGACCGTCGAGGCCCTGCGCGAGCGGCAGGAACACGAGTTGATCAACAATCGTGAGTTCGGGCTGTTGCACAACGCCGACCTCAAGCAGCGCGTCATCGCGCGCAGGGGGCCGCCCACGCCGGACGATCTGGACGAGCTGCTGAGCCGGCGCAGGAAGTCGCGCTTCTTCCTGGCCCACCCGCGCACCATCGCCGCGTTCGGTCAGGAGTGCAACCGGCGGGGGGTCTACCCGACCTACGTCGAGGTGGACGGCAACAAGTTCATCGGCTGGCGGGGTGTTCCCCTCCTGCCTTCCGACAAGATCCCCATCGGGAACGACGGCACGACCTCCATCATCGTGATGCGTACCGGGAAGGACGATCAGGGCGTCGTCGGCCTGCACCAGACCGGCATTCCGGATGAGATCTCTCCCGGTCTCTCGGCCCGGCGCATGGACGTCAGCGATAAGGCCATCACCTCCTATCTCGTCAGCACCTACTACTCGGTGGCCCCCCTGGTCCCCGACGCGCTCGGAGTGCTCGAGAACATCCAACTCGGATTCGGGCGCTGACCTCAGCCGGAGACAGGCGGCAGGAGTCCCGCCTTCTCCAGCCGCTCGCGCACACGCGCGGCCAGGTCCATGTGCGCCGTGTTCCCCCGGGAAAAGGGTTCCGGGGTGAGGATGATGAGCGAGCCCCGATCCTCCACGGGCTCCACCCGCACGGATTTCGGAAGGGCCGGCACGCGTCCCCGAGCACGTGAGAAGTACATGAACCAGCCAAGGCAGGCGCCCGTCGGTTCCGCGAGCCTCTTCGAGGCCGGGTCATCTTCGGAGAGGATGACACACCGGTCTGGTTCCCAGGCGCGCACCAGAGCGTTCACCACCTTCTTGAGCACCGGAACGGTGAGCACCCGCCCCGCCGCGGGCTCCTCACGCGGCAGGTGGAGCACACACCCGTTGGCGTAGAAGGGCAGGCCCGAGCCGCAGGTGAAGCTCAGCTGGCCACCCCGCCCCTCCCGCTCCTCTCCGGTCCAGGCGTCGAAGTAGAACGCATCCCGGCCGAGCCGGTACTTCTTGCGCTCGAAGAAGCGCAGGAACGTGTCCTGGGTGGGCTCGAACGGCAGCGTCAGCGCGTTCTTGCGTGAATACGCGTACTCGAACCAGCGGGCATAGGCCGGATCGCATTCCGCCAACGAGGCGAAGAGCAGCCCGGCGCGCCGGGCACACTCCCCAGCGGACTCCTTGCGACCTGCCCAATGTGCTCCCGCCTGGAAACGTTCCATTGGCCATGTCATACGCCATGGGTAACAAAGGCACCATCGGGAAGCGTATCCGGCCGCTCCTCTTCAGGCCTCGGACAGCACCGAAACGTCTGATATTCAAGGACCTTCATGTCAACAGCCGCCCCGCCCCAGACCGTGCTCGCCGCTATCGACGTGGGCACGAACGCCGTCCGCCTGGAGTTGGCCCGGCCCGATGCCGACGGCGCGCTGGAAACCCTCCACCAGGAGCGAGACCCCATCCGCCCGGGAGAGGGCGTCTTCGCCACCGGCTCGATGCCCGAGGAAACGGCGGACCGGCTCCTGTCCACGTTGCGGCGCTACGCGGCCCTGTGCCGCAAGCACAAGGCGCGGGTGCGAGCCGTGGCCACCAGCGCCATGCGCGACGCGAGGAACCAGCAGGAGATCGTCCAGCGGGTACGCGACGAAGCGGGGCTCAACCTGGAGGTGGTCAGCGGCAAGGAGGAGGCACGCCTCATCTGCCTGGGCGTGTTGCACCGCAAGCCCCCCCATGTCCGCTCCCTCCTGGTGGACATCGGCGGCGGCTCCACCGAGGTGGCGCTCGCCACGGGGGAAAGGCCGGACGAGCTGTGGAGTCTGGCGCTCGGGTCGGTGCGGATCACCGAGATGTTCGAGGCCTCCGGCAAGGTGACGCCCAAGCGGTTGCGGCTCATGCGCAGCTACGTGGAGGAGCAGTTGCGCAAGGCCATCCCCGAGCGGCTGCCCAATTCCCCCCGGGTGGCCCTCGGCTCCTCGGGCACCATCAACGCCGTGGTGGGCTTCGCGGCGAGCGAGGGCACCGCGCACGCGTCCCTGCGCCAGCTCACGAGCGCGGTGGACATGCTGTCGGAGATGACGCCCGAGCGGCGGCGCAAGCGCTTCGATCCCCGGCGCGCGGACATCATCGTGGCGGGCGCCACCATCCTCGAACGCGCGGCGCGGCACCTGGGTGTGGAGAGCATCACCGCCGTCAACCGGGGCCTGCGCGATGGGCTGCTCGTGGACCTGCTCTACCGGCAGGACGAGCACCGCGAGGATCACTCGCTGGCGGACGCGGCGGTGGCCATGGGGCGGCGGCTGCTCTTCGACGAGAAGCACGCGCGCCAGGTGGCGAGGTTGGCGCTCACGCTCTTCGACGAACTGGCGGCGCTGCACAACCTGCCCCTGTCGTGCCGACCCTACCTGGAGACAGCGGCGCTGCTGCACGACGTGGGCAATGCCGTCAGCTATGAGCGCCACCACAAACACACCTACTACCTCATCCACAACAGCGACATCCCGGGGCTCGCGGACCATGAGCGCGAACTGGTGGCCCGCGTGGCGCGCTACCACCAGCGAAGTCCCCCCGAGCTCCATCACTCGGGCATGCAGGGGCTGAGCGCCGCCGAGGCACGGCTGGTGCGCAAGCTGGCCACGCTGCTCCGGGTGGCCAATGCCCTGGATGGCGGCCACCATCAGCCCGTGAAGGAACTGCGCGCCACCAACGGCCGCGACACGGTGTCCCTGCACCTCAAGGCCCGTCAACCGGTGGACCTGGAGTTGTGGATGGTGGAGCGGGAAGTGGCCCTCTTCCGCCGGGTCTTCGGCAAACGGCTGGTGCCGCACCTCGGCCGCTAGCCACGCCGCTCGCCCTCCATCAAGGGAGGCAACCCCTTCTGGCCGCGTCCCACCGGCATGCCCACCCCTATGCGGAAGCAGTCCCATGCCCTGGCATGCGCGACCCGGTTTCCCTCAACGCGGAGGAGCGGCAATGAAGGCGGTCGTCTTTCATGGAATTGGAGATATCCGGCTCGACGAGGTCCCCGAGCCCGTCCTTCAGGACGACACGGATGCCATCGTCAAACTGACGGCGAGCGCCATCTGCGGCACGGACCTGCACATGGTGCGCGGCACGATGCCGGGAATGAAGCCGGGCACCATCCTCGGCCACGAGGGCGTGGGCGTCATCGAGGCCCTGGGCAAGGACGTGCGCAACCTGGATATCGGCGACCGGGTCGTCATCTGCTCCACCATCGCGTGCGGGGCGTGCTCGTACTGCCGCGCGGGCTACTACGCGCAATGTGATGTGGCCAATCCCCACGGCAAACGGGCCGGTACGGCGTTCTTCGGGGGTCCGGCGACGACAGGGCCCTTCCACGGATTGCAGGCGGAGAAGGCGCGCGTGCCCTTCGCCCACGTGGGACTGGTGAAGGTTCCCGACGAGGTCGCGGACGAGGAGGCCATCCTCCTGTCGGACATCTTCCCCACGGGCTACTTCGGGGCGGACCTCGCGGAGATCAAGGCGGGAGACACCGTGGCCGTGTTCGGCTGCGGACCCGTGGGCCAGTTCACCATCCTGAGCGCCAGACTGATGAACGCCGGGCGCATCTTCGCCATCGACTGTCACGCGGACCGGCTGGAGGCCGCCCGGAAGCAGGGCGCCGAGGTCATCCATTTCGAGAAGGAGGATCCCGTCGAGACGATCCTCCGGCTGACGGGCGGCATCGGCGTGGATCGGGCCATCGACGCGGTGGGTGTGGACTCCATGCACGCGCACCACGGGCCCGCGGGCAGGGCCGCGAACAAGCAGAAGGCCGAGTTCAAGCGCGAGCAGAAGGAAGCCGCGCCCAAGACGAATCCGGATGGGGACAACTGGGTCCCGGGAGACGCGCCGCTCCAGGCGGTCAACTGGGCGGTGGAGGCCCTGGCCAAGGCGGGCACGCTCTCCATCATCGGCGTGTACCCAGAGCAGATGCAGACGTTCCCCATCGGCAAGGCGATGAACAAGAACCTGTCGCTGCGCATGGGCAACTGCCATCACCGCAAGTACATCCCCCTGCTGCTGGAGCTAGTGCGCACGGGCGCGGTGGAGCCCACGGAGCTGCTGACCCATGTGAAGCCCATCACGAGCGCCATCGAGGCCTACCGCGCCTTCGACACGCGCCAGCCCGGCTGGCTGAAGGTGGAACTCGAGCCCCAGCTGCTCACCTGAGCCGCCCTACCCCGCCGTGCGCCCGTAGTACCAGGCGGTGAGCGCGAGCCGGGGCGCATGCGCGGGCAGCACCTCGTGCTCGATGCGCTCGCTGAGGAACACCACGAGCGAATCGAGCCTCGGCGCCACATCCACCACGCCCTCCTCGGCATGGAGCCGCAGGAGGCCACCGTGGGCGGGCACCCAATCCGGGTTGAGGTAGTAGATGGCGGTGACGCGCCGGTTGGATTGCCCTGGGAAGGCGTCCACATGCCGGGCATAGCGCTCGCCCCCGCCCGGATAGCAGGCGAGCTGCAAATCGAAGCGCCCGAGTCCCAGATAGGCCTCGGCCGACAGCGCCTCACCCAGCACCGAGAACGCCTCGAACAGCCGGCCGAGCGCGGGCTCGCCTTCTCCTGGCTCCACCCAGGTGATGAGATCACCCCGCGTGGCGCGATCCAGGGCGTGATCCGCGCCCCGGCGGATGCCGGCCGGGCGCAACCGCCCCGCGTCCACCCGGGCAAGCGCTTCCGCGTGAATCGCGCGCGCCTCGGCCTGACCGAGGAAGTCCTCGCGGGTGAACCAGCCCCGCTCCCCGAGTGATTGGATTTCTTCGTTTCGCGGCGACACCCGACGCATGGCGCGGCGAACCCTACCCCACTCCGGATAGAATGACGGACCATGGTGCGCCTCCTCCTCCGGGTGTTGCCCGTCCTCCTCGCTCTCGCCATCGGCGCCGTGGGCGCCTTCCTCTGGACACGGCCCACCGCCGAGCCCCTGCCCGAGACCCCGGCGCTCGTCACCCGCGTGCGCGAGGTGGCCCGGTTGGAGACCCTGACGGTCTCTCTCTACAAGAAGGTGGAGTTCTCCCCGGAGCCCCGGAGCACGGACTCGCTCTGGAAGGACGTCATCAACTGGGCGAGCTACAGCCTGAACACCCCCCGCGGCCGCGCCATCGTCTTCGCCGACGTGCACCTGGGCTACGACTTCGGACGGGTGGACGACACCCGGCTGCGCGTCCAGGGCACCCGGGTGGACGTGGTCCTCCCTCCGCTCGAGGTGAAGGTGGAGCTCAAACCCGGGGACACGGAGATCATCGGCTCCAACCTGGACAGCGCGCAGACGACGCTCCTGTTGGAGAAGGCCCGCGAGGCCTTCGAGCGCGAGGTGAAGGGCGATGCCCGCCTGAGGGACCGGGCCCGCGCCTCCGCGGAGAACACGCTGCGCGTGCTGTTCCTCTCGCTGGGCTTCCGCCAGGTGAACGTGGTGGACGTGCTGCCCCCTCGCGCCACCGCGGGGTGAGGGCGTCACACCGCTTCGAGCGTGCCGTCTCCGAGCCGGAACAGGCCCGGGATTCCATCCCCCGCGTGGCCCAGCCCGGCGAGTGACGCCACCGCGGCCGCGTCCGCCTCGCGGCAGATCAGCGCGAACTCCCGCCAGCCCAGGTGGACACGCCAGGGGCCCTCGCCCACCTCGGCCACGAGCCGCCGCCGCTGCCCTTCCGTCAGCAGGCGGGAGCCGTCATACCCATCGCCGCCCGCCACCGCCCACAGTCCGGAGCCCTTCGGGACGAGCACCACCCGCCCCTGCTCCACGCCCACGGGCCGCACGGGCGCGGGAGCGTCCTCCAGGTGGCGCCAGGCCCATGCGTCCACCTGAGCGGGAGACACTCCGGCCGGAGCCAGCGAGGCCTCGGGCAGGTAGCGCACGAAGGCCTCGTCCTCCAGGACGTAGAAGACCTCCAGTCCTCCGCCCGCGGGGCGGTGGAGCGCCCCCACCGCCTGGTGCACGAAGGACGCGGGCCGCAGCACGGGCCGCACCCGGTGCTCCAGCGCCTCCGGCTCGCCAGAGGGAGCCGACAACCCCTGGAGCCGTGCCACGCACTCGCCCACGGCGGCCGCCAGTTCCCGCCCGCCCTCGCGATAGGCGGCATGGAGCGAATCCACCTCCACCCGGCCCACCTCGCCCGAGGCGAGCTTCACCAACAAGTGCCGGCCCTGCCGCCGGCACGCCACTCCAGCGCGGTGCAGCGCGGCCAGCAGCGCGGCGGTGAATTCCGGGCGCGACGCGGGGCTCGGCGTGGGCGGTGGAGGGGCCACCGTCACCGCCTCCAACTCCTCCTTGAGCAATCGCGCCTCGGCGTCGAAGGGGTCGCGCTCCAGCACCTCGGCCACGAGCGCCCGCGCCCGGGCATGCTCGCCCCGCTGGAGCGCCAGCACCCCGAGCACCTTGAGGGCCTCGGGATCTCCCGGGTTGAGGACGAGCGCCTCGCGCAGCGCGGTCTCCGCCTCGCCCGTGCGCTCCAGACCGAGCAGGGCCCGCGCGAGCCCCAGACGCACCTGCACCTCCTGGGGAAAGTCGCGACGCAAGGACTCCAGCAACCCCAGGGCCTCGCGCTCCGCGCCCGCGTTCATCCACGCATGCGCCAGGGCGAGCCGGAGCATGGGCCCGGGCGTGTTCCGGGCGGCCTCGCGCAACCGCTCCAGCTCGGCCGCCTCCAACGGCTCACCCGCCTCCACCTTGCGACGAATCCGCTCCAGCGCCATGAAATCCACGGCCACGCAGTCTACCAGCGGCGAGTCATCCCCACCCGCTCAACCGCGCCGCCTCAACGCCAGGTAATGTCATACTCGCTGGTCAGCGGACCCGTCTGGAGGCCTTCCACATGGAGCCGGCCGGTGTTCATGCGCTCGAGCAAGGACACCAGCAGGCCCTCGTGGAACGAGGCCGGCAGGAAGTCTCGAGCCATGACGAAGCGGCAGTGCTGGGGGCCCAGCCACTGGATCGAGCGCGCACCGGTGAGCGACATCTGATAGGCGGCGGGCAGGTGGTTCATCAGGCGCTTGGCCTCGCCCCGCATCAGCATCAACATGGCGCGGCCCGACTCGGACTCCAGGAAGTCCATGCCCACGCAGTTGCCCAACAACCACAGGGCGTGCTCCGCCTCGCCATGGCGCCGAACCAGTGGGGGCACCGCCGTGGACAGCATCCGCACCAGCACGCTGGCCGGGTAGTTGAAGAAGTCGAAGAAGCTCGCCTGTCCGCACACGGAGGCGCAACGCGCCACCAGGGACTCATCCCCGAGCGCCCGGATGGCGCGAAGTCCGCTCTGCAGGAACAGTCCACGGACCATGTCCTCGGAAGTCGTCAACGCCAACCGGGGCGTCCACGACGACTCCTGCTCCCAGGACGAATCACGCGAGAACAACTCCAACATCTCACTGCCACCAGAAGTCGCATTCACTATCGAGCCCACCTGTCTGACGGCCACTCACTCGCACCGCACGTCCCCCCCACAACTCCAGGGAGGTCTGCATCACGCCTTCATGGAAGGGATAGGGCATGAAATCGCGCCTCGACGTGAAGCGTCCACTTTGTGGCCCCATCCAACGCACCGCGTACTCGCCGAAGCTCACCGCCGTGCGGTAGGCCATGGGGAGCGTGGATTGAAGCTGCCGAGGGCTGAGGGGCTTGAGGGACAACATCACCTTGCCCACCCCGAGCCGCAGGAAGCGATGGGCCACGAGCCGGCCCAATTGACGCAATGCCTCCTCGGAGCCCCCGTACGCATCCGCCAGCGCGGGCAGCGCCGTGGCCACCATCCGGTAGTGCATCCGCACCGGGTAGTTGAAGAAGTCCAGGAAGTAGGGCTCCCCGCTCTCATCCAAACAGTGACGCGCCAACTCCTGGTGGCCCAGCGAGCGCAACACATCGAGCGTGCCATTGAAGAACATGCCTCGCACGGTGTCCTCCCGCGCGGACAGACAGATGCGCCGCTCGAGTTCGCCCTCCCATCCGTCTGCCTTTTCCCATCCGGTTCGCGCGCTGAGACCCACGACCATGACTGCCCCCTTGGTGGCCACCAGTCCGAACGAGGAAGCCGCGAGCGTAGGGCATCCCGCACGGACTGTCAGCAGTGCCACGACTCCCCTCATCTCTTTTTCCCAGACCGGAGGACAGACACGCTCCGTCTGTCCATTCACCTTGTGGGTTTGCACTCCCAGTAGATAGGTCCTACCGGCGCGCTGAAAGCATTCAGTCGTATGGGATTACCCGGATTTCAGCGGAATGGGATTCCCACAATCCTGTCACAGCGAGGGAACCAGCCATTGCGCGAGTTCCTCGGGCAGGGCGGTGAAGTCATCGATGACCCAATGGGCACCCGCCTCGCGCAGCATCTCGGCGGAGGCCAGGGTGGTGACGCCCACCGCGAACATGCCCGCCGCGCGCGCCGCGAGGACACCATTGACGGCGTCCTCGAAGACGACGCACGCGGAGGGCTCGGCGCCCAGGGCCTGGGCGGCGGCGAGGAAGAGATCCGGAAAGGGCTTGCCCCGCGTCACGTGCTCGGCGCCCACGACCTGGGAGAAGAAGGAGCGCAGGCCCGTCCCGTCGAGCACGAAGTCCCGGTTCACCCGGGGCGCGGCCGAGGCCACCGCGAGGCCCCTGCCCCCCGCCTTCAAGCGCGTGAGCAGTGCCCGGGCTCCGCCCAGGGGCGCCAGGTGCGGCTTGAAGAGTTCCCGGTAGTGGCTTTCCTTCTGCTCGGCCAGGCGCGTCAGCTCCTCGGGCGGCAGGCTGCGGCCCAGCAGCGCCGGGAGGATCTCCTCGTTGCGCTTGCCGGCGAACTCCCGCTCGAAGCGCTCCGCGGGCGTGTCGATGCCCAGGGCCTGGGAGAAGCTGCTCCACGCCTGGACGTGGAAGCGCATGTTGTCGACGAGGGTGCCATCCAGATCGAAGATGGCGGCGGCCGCGGGGGGACGAAGCGGAGGGGACATGCCTCCGGCAGTATCACGACTCCCAGGAGACCTCGTACTCGCTCTCCAGCGTGGAGAGCTGCTGGCCCCGCACCCGCACGTCGCGCGCGTTCGCCTTGTCCAGCACGCCCATCAACACCCCCTCGTGGAAGGGATAGGGCATGAATTCGTGGCACATGGTGAGCCGGCAGCGGGTGGGACCCGTCCACACCATGGTGCGCGTGCCAAAGCTCACCGAGGCCCGGTAGGTCGAGGGCAGGTGATCCACCAGCCGCTTCACGTCGCCATTGGCCAGCAGCAGCAGCGCCATGCCCGCGGCGGAGGACAGGAAGTTGTCCGCGGCCCGGTAGCCCAGCGCGCGCAGGGCCTCGTCGAGGCCGCCACAGCGGTCCTCCAGGAGACGGGCCGCGCTGAACAACATCCGCAGGTTGGAGCTGACGGGGTAGATGAAGAAGTCCACCAGCTTGTCCTCGCCCCCCGCCCGCTGGCAGTCGCGCACGGCCGACTCGTCCCCCAGGCAGCGCACCGCGTCCAACGTGGAGCGCAGGAACATGCCGCGCGCGGTGTCCGAGGGCGACGCCATGGCCAGACGTCGCGCCAGATCCTCATCCGAGCCGGGCATGACCGCCCCCACGTGCCGCTCACCATGCATGTACATACGTCCCTCCTTCTTACCGGAGCGCCATATGTCCTGCACCGTAGCCTTCTGCGTACCTCGTGTCAGCGCGGCGGTGTCTGTCCATTGCCGGGCAGTCAACCCCACCGGATTTTTACCATCCGGCCGCACCGCAAAACAAACCAGACAGGAAATACCTGCCTACTCGGGAGCGGGGGCATCCTCCCGAGGACCGATGCCACCGGGCGAGGAAGGGGCTTGCGCCTGGCCGAGGAAGTCGTCCAAGGCCCCCACGTCGATGGGTTTGCGGAACACGGCGTCCACCAGGGCGAGGTTGGCCCGGTTCTGTCCTCGCACATCCATGCCCGTCACGATGGCCAGGAGCGCCTGGGGAGAGCGCTTGCGCAGCTCGCGCGCCACGTCCCAGCCGGACAGGTCCGGCATCACCGCGTCGAGCAGGGCGGCGTCGTATCGCCGCTCCTCCCACATCTTCAAGGCCACGTCGCCACTGTGAGCCACCTTCACGTCATAGCCCTCCTCGCCGAGCACCTCCGCCATCATCCGCGCGTTGTCGGGATCGTCATCCACCACCAGCACCCGGCGCGTCGGGTGCAAGCGCCGCGGTTCCACCTCGCTCCGCGCATGCGCCAGCGCTTCCTCCTCGGCCCCGGCGCGCACGAGCGGCAGGCGCACGACGAAGGCCGCGCCCTGGCCCCCGGACAGGTTCTCCACCGTCAGCTCGCCGCCCCAGCGGCGCACCTGCTCGCGCGACACCGCCAGGAGCAGCGAGCGCTGGGGAGCGCCCACCTCGCGGCTCAGGGGCTCGAACATGCGCGTCATCTCCTCCAGCGCGTACGGGGGGCCGGAGTCCTCCACCCGCAGGAGCGCCTCTCCGTCCGGCGACTCGCGTGTCTCCACCACCACGTGTCCGCCCTCGTCTCCCAGCCGCTCGCGCTCGGCCAGGAGCAGGTTCACCACCAGCTCGCGGAAGAAGCCCGCGTCGGCCCGCACCGCGCCGGGGTCTCCCAGCCGGGGCTCCACCGTGACTGGGTGCTCGCGCTGCTCCAGCTCCGGGCCCACCAACTCCAGGGCCTCACGCACCGTGGCGTCCACCTGCACATCCCCCAGGTGCTCCTCGGTGCGCTGGACGTTGAACTCCTGGAGCCGGGCCACCAGCTCGCCCACGTGACCCACCGTCTTGTCCAGCGCGTCCAGGTGCTCCGGGTTGAACTCGCGCCGCAGGAGCGTGATGCGCAGCCGCAGCACGTTGAGGAAGTTGTTGAGCGCGTGCGCCGCGCCCGTGGCGAGCTGACCCAGCGCCTGGGTGCGGGTGCGCTGCAGTAGCCGCCCCTGCAACCGCCGCAGCTCGCCATGCGCGCTCAGCAGCGCCTTGCTCTTGTTGGCCGCTTCCGTCCGGTCGGTGAATGTCTGGATGACGCCGGCCAGCTCCCCGTTCTCCTCGAAGATGGGCGTGGCGCTCAGCTCCAGGCTGACCTCGCCGCCCCCGGGCCGCTCCACGCCCATCCACACCCCGTGTACGGACGAGCGCTCACGCAACGCCCGCGTGAAGGGCATGTCCAGCACCTTGAAGGGCGCGCCCCCCGGATGGCGCGCGTTCACCTGCGAGAGCACCGTGGCCAGGGCCATGGACGAGCGCGTGCCCACCACCGAGCGCATGGGCACGCCCAGCAGGCGGCTCACGGGGGGTGAGGCGAAGGACACCGCGCCATCCACTTCCACCAGCATGATGCCCACGTCCACGTGGTGGAGGACCGACTCCATCACCGCGGCCTCGCGAAAGCGCACCTCTTCCGTCTTGAGCACCCGGGCGTAGGAGGCCTGCGCCGACGCATGCGCCTCGCCCACCAGCTCCACGATGAAGGACGCCACCTCGGCCTCCACCCGTTGGCCATTGCGCCGCGCGTAGAGGTAGATGAGCACTTCCTCGAGCGCCTTGAATTCACGCGCCAGATCCTCCGCCTCGAAGCGCTGGCTGTAGCGCCGCGCGCCGTGAGGCCGTACGACCTCAGGCCAGAGAAGCAGGGCGTCCCTGCCCCGATCCCTGAGCAGGCGGACGAGCTCGTTCATGAGGGCCCGCAGGGGGGTGCGCAAATCCCGTCCTGGGAGATCCAGCTCGTAGGTTTCCGCCCGCAGACGCTTGGCCCACAGGCGAACCACGCGCTCCGGTTCCTCTTCCAACAAGGGAAGCAGGGCAGCCACGGGGTCGACCGGCGGCGGGGTGTTTTGGAGGAAGGGAATGACCATGGTTGCTCCACGACACGGTGGGCATGGTGGGCGCACCTGACCAGAGGGCGTGGATGGCGAACGACACCAGCGAGCGCGACAAGAACGAATACGAACCGCCTCCGGTCTCGGACGCGGCCATGGCGCAGCTGTTCCGAGGCGAGCTCAGTCGCTCCGACACCTGGCGCTCCCGCCTGGACACCACCACCAACTGGGCGCTCACCACCACCGCGGCCGTGGTGTCCTTCGGCCTGTCCAGCTCCGCCTCGCCCGTGGTCTTCCTGGTGGGCATCTGGATGGTGCTGTCGTTCCTGCTCATCGAGGCGCGCCGCTACCGCTACTATGACTTGTGGATCCGCCGGGTACGGCTCCTGGAGAACGGCTACTGGGTGCCCCTGTTGCGGCGCGAGCCCATCGATCCGGACGCCATCCGCGAGCTGGTCAGCCTGGTGGAGCGGCCGCAAATCCACCTGTCGCTCTTCTCCGCCATCTCCACCCGGCTCAACCGCGCCTACGGCCCCATCCTCCTGGTGCTGACGCTCACCTGGTTCGTCAAGGTGTACAGCCATCCGCGGGCGCCCCAGGGTCTGGGCGAGTTCGTGCACCGGGCGGCCGTGGGCCCCATCCCGGGCGAAGTGGTGACGCTGTTCCTGCTCATGCTGGTGCTCGTCTTCTCCTATCTCTTCGCGGCCTCGTTCTTCACCCGGGCGCCCATGGGCGAGCTGCGCTCCCTGCCGCGAGGGCGGCGCGCTCCCTTGTGGGAGTCCTTCTACCGGCCCTACGCCACGCGCACGCCGCGCCGCCGGACCCAGGGCGCCTCCGCGCCCCCTCGCCAGACTCCGCCCATGCATTAGCCAGGCACGAGGCCGGGAGGGTTTTCCTCCTTCCGAGCCCCCTCCTTTTGTGGTTGAAGCGAACGCCATGACGACTCCGCGTACGGTCACGGTCATCAATGGCGACGGCATCGGCCCCGAGGTGATGGCGGCCACACTCCGAGTGCTCCAGGCACTCGAGGTTCCCCTTCAGTTCGAGAGCCGGGACGCGGGCGCCGAGTGCATCGCGAAGTTCGGCACCAACCTGCCCGACGCCACGGTGGAATCCGTGCTGCGCAACGGCGTGGCGCTCAAGGGTCCCACCGGCACCGTGGTGGGCGGCGGCATGGCCTCCGCCAACGTGGGCCTGCGCAAGCGCCTGGACCTCTACTCCGCGCTGCGCCCCGTCAAGAGCGTGCCCGGCATCAAGACGCGCTACGAGGGCGTGGACCTGGTGGTGGTGCGCGAGAACACCGAGAGCCTCTACGCGGGCCTCGAGCACATCATCGTGCCGGGCGTCGTCGAGTCCCTGAAGATCATCACCGAGAAGGCCAGCACGCGCATCGCCCGCTTCGCCTTCGAGCACGCGCGCAAGCACGGCCGCAAGAAGGTGACGGCGGTGCACAAGGCCAACATCATGAAGCTGTCGGACGGCCTGTTCCTCGACTGCGCGCGCAAGGTGGGCCGCGACTTCCCGGAGATCCAGTACGAGGAGGTCATCGTCGACAACATGTGCATGCAGCTCGTGAAGGATCCGAGCCGCTATGACGTGCTGGTGATGGAGAACCTCTACGGCGACATCCTCAGCGACCTGTGCGCGGGCCTCGTGGGAGGCCTCGGCCTGGTGCCGGGCGCCAACATCGGCGAGCGCACGGCGATGTTCGAGGCGGTGCACGGCACGGCGCCGGACATCGCGGGCAAGGGCCTGGCCAACCCCACCGCGCTGATGATGTCGGCGGTGATGATGCTCGACTTCCTGGAGCTGGGTGACGCGGCGCGGCGCTTCGAGGGCGCGCTCGCCAAGGTCCACGCCGAGGGCAAGGCACGCACCGGCGACCTGGGGGGCACCGCCACCACCCGCGACTTCACCGACGCCGTCATCGCGGCGCTGTAGCCTCCCCTCCGCCCCCGTCCGAGGGGGCGGACCCTATTTTCGCGGTCGGGTCCGAAAACGGCCAGACTCTCCCCGGCGTCCACGCTACGACAGCCGGGTGATGCCAACGCTGCGAGCCGAGACGTGCTACCGGGCCCTCACCGCGCGAGACCGGCGCTTCGACGGGCTCTTCTTCGTCGGAGTGGCGACGACGGGAATCTACTGTCGGCCGGTGTGCACGGCGAAGACGCCCCGCCCGGAGCGCTGCACCTTCTACCGCACCGCCGCCGAGGCCGAGCAGGCGGGCTTCCGCGCCTGCCTCCTGTGCCGCCCCGAGCTCGCCCCGGGTGGCGCCCCCGTGGACTCCGTGTCCCGGCTCGCCACGGCCGCGCTCGCGCGCATCGAGGCGGGCGTCCTCAATGAGTCCTCGCTCGACACGCTCGCGGAGGAGCTGGGCGTCACCAGCCGGCACCTGCGCCGGGTCATGGAGGCGGAGCTCGGTGTCTCACCCGTCGAGTTGGCCCAGACCCGGCGGCTGGCGCTGGCCAAGCAGCTCCTCCAGGACACCGCGCTCCCCTTGGCCGAGGTGGCGTTCGCCAGCGGCTTCCAGAGCGTGCGGCGCTTCAACGCGCTCTTCCAGTCGCGCTTTGGCCGGCCCCCCTCGGAGCTCAGGCGCGGGGGACGCGAGGAGCCGGGCACGCGCGCGCTCGTCCTGCGGTTGGACTACCGCCCGCCGCTCGCCTGGGACACGCTGCTGGGCTTCCTCCAAGGACGGGCCCTGCCCGGCGTCGAGCACGTGGGCGATTCCGAATACCGGCGCACGGTGCGACTGGGAGACAAGACGGGTTGGCTCATCGTCCGGAGGGATCCGGAGCGCCCCTCGCTGAGGGCCGAGCTCTCCCTGTCCCTCGCGGGCGCGTTGATGCCGGTGGCCGCTCGGCTGCGGGCCCTCTTCGATCTCGATGCCCAGCCCGCCGTCATCGAGGAATGCCTCGCGCGCGACGAGCTGCTGGCCCAGCGGGTCCAGGCGACTCCAGGACTGCGCGTGCCCGGGGCGTTCGATCCCTTCGAGATGACGGTGCGCGCCATCCTCGGACAGCAGGTGTCCGTCCGGGCGGCGACCACGCTGAGCGGGCGGCTCGTCGCGCGCTTCGGCGAGCCCGTGGACAGCCCCCATCCGGAGCTCTCCCGGCTCTTTCCCCGGCCAGAGACGTTGGCCTCGGCCTCCGAGGACGAGGTGGCGTCCCTGGGCCTTCCCGGCGCGCGCGCCCGGACCCTGCTGGCGGTGGCCCGGGCCATCGCCGACGGCACGGTCCGGCTGGAGCGTCATGCCGACGTCTCCGAGACGCTGGCGGCGCTCGATGCGCTGCCGGGCATCGGGCCATGGACGGCGCATTACGTCGCGATGCGCGCCCTGCGCTGGCCAGATGCCTTCCCCGCGAGTGATCTCGGCATTCGCAAGGCGCTCGGCGGGGTGACGGCGAAAGCGGCCGAGGCGCGCTCCGAGGCCTGGCGGCCCTGGCGCACCTACGCGGTCATGCACCTCTGGAACTCACTCTCGACAGGAGCAGGCGGATGACCTTGTTCACGACGACCCTCACGAGCCCCGTGGGCGCCCTGCGGCTCATCGCCTCGCACGACGCGCTCACCGCCATCTACATGGAGAACCACAAGGGCGCCCCCGTGCTCGACGCGAGCCCCCGGGAGGACCTGCCCGTGCTGCGCGAGGCCCGCGCGCAGTTGGAGCAGTACTTCGCGGGCGAGCGGCGGGCCTTCGACCTCCCCCTCGCCCCCGTGGGGACGCCCTTCCAACACGCCGTATGGAAGGCGCTCCGGGAGATTCCCTGGGGCAGCACCTGGTCCTACGCCCAGCTCGCCCGGCATGTCGGCCGGGAGGGCGCGGCGCGGGCCGTGGGGTCCGCCAACGCGAGGAACCCCCTCTCCATCATCGTGCCCTGTCACCGGGTGGTGGGCACGAGTGGAGCCCTCACGGGCTACGCGGGCGGCGTGCCCACCAAGCAGTGGCTGCTCGAGCACGAGCGGCGGCTCACCCCACGGTGACGCGGCGCACGCCCCGGGCCTCGAGCAGCGCGGGCAAGCGCTCGCGCTGGTCTCCCTGGAGCACCAGGGTGTCGTCCTCGACGGTGCCCCCACAGCCCAGGGAGTTCTTGAGGGCCTTGAGCCACTTCTCGCGCTCGGCCTCCGGCAGGCCCAGCTGCTCCACCACCGTCACTTCCTTGCCGCCCCGGCCCTTGCGCTCCATGCGCACCACGGCGCGCGCGGGCCCCTTGGCGGACTCCGCCTTCTCCTCCACGGGCCGGGGCGCGGGGCCCGGAGGCAGCGCGTCGCGATTCAAGCCGAGCGCGGCGAAGGGGTTGTGGAAGGGCGCCGGGGCGGCGGGCGCCTCGGGCTTCTTGTCGCGCTTGCCCATGGTGCCGGCTCCCGGACTCAGTGCGCCTGATGCGCCTGCATGGCGCGCGGCGCGGGCAGCGTCTTGAAGACCTCCGCGTCCGGATTCCCATCCGCCAGGACGAGCGCGTAGAGGAAGGGCGGGAAGGCGGCGGCCTCTCGGCCATTGATGACCACGAGCGGCGTGCCCCGCAGCTCATGCTGCTTGGCGTAGGCGACGTCCTCCTGGATCTTCCGCTGGGTGTCCTGCGTGTTCACGCACGCCTCGAGCTGCGCGCGAGACACGGAGCCGGAGGACAGCACGTCCATGATGGCCTCGCCGCTGGTGAGCGAGCGCTGGGCGGCGAAGAGCTTCTCGCGCAGCTCCCAGTAGTCCGGAGCGCCCTCGAGGCAGATCTGCCCCTTGGCGGCCAGGCAGCGGGTACCCGAGCCGTCACTGAGCTGGGGCGGCAGGGAGAAGTTGCACGCGCTGTCGAGCGGGAACTGGCGGGCCTCCAGCGACAGCTTGCCCTCGGGCAGGCGCTGCTTCATGACGGCCAAGGCCTCCACCAGGGCCTTGCAGTGGGGGCAGCGGCTGTCGGTCCACTCCACCATCTTCACCGGAGCGAAGGCGTTGCCGTGCAGGCGGCGCGCGGGGAAGGCGGCGGGCAGCGGGGTGTCCTGCCGGTAGCGCGCGAGCGCGTCGGAGACGGCCTGCTTCTCCTCGGCGGTGAGGCTGCCCAGGTACTCCGACAGCGAGCCGATGGGGGCATGGGTGGCGGCCACGAGGGCGGAGGACGCCCGGGGCGTCTGGAGACCCGGCACGAGCAGCGCGATATAGGCCGCCACCGCGAAGCCGCCGGCCCATTGAAGGGTGGCGCCCCACTCGCCCGCCTGGGGCAGAACGGGCGCGGGCAAGCCCTTGAACGCCACGGCGGCGAAGGCGAGCGTGAGCACATAGGTGCCCAGGCACGTGGGGCACAACACGCCGGTGCTCGCGCTCACGGCGGCGAACACGACACAGGCGACCACGCCCGCGGCGGCCGTCAGGCGCAAGCCGTTGGTGGCGGGCCGCACGGGGCGCCCCCCCTTGGCCCAGACGAGGTAGAGCGCGGAGAGCGCCACGGCGACCAGGCCCCACACGAGGCCGAGCCCCGCCACCGGCATGCGCAACCACTCGTGCACGGCGCTGGCGAAGGGCGAGTTCCACACGGTCTCGCAGTTGACGTGGTCGGACACGCCACACATGGTGGCGCCGCCCTGGCGCAAGGTGAGCAGCTGGCTCCACTGGAAGAGGGAGAGCGCGCTCTCGGCGAGGCCCAGCGCGAGCAGCACCTGGGCGCCGCGAACCGGGGGAGGAGGGGGCGGATTGGCCTTCTTGCTCATGCGTGCTCCGGAGGGGGGGTCATCAAGACGAGGAGACGGGCGTTGGCGGGGCCGTCATTGGTGACGCCGTGCTCGACTCCCGCGGGGGCGAAGAGGGCGGCGCCGGGACCCTGGAGGGTGTCGTCCGCGCCGAGCCGGAAGCGGCACTGCCCTTCCAGGACGATGTACACCTTGTCCGAGGCGGCATGCCGGTGGGGCTTCTGCGACTGGCCGGGCAGCAGACAGTAGACGTCCAGGAAGAAGCGCTCGGACTGGAAGAGGTTGTGCTTCTGGAGCTTCTCGGCGGCGAAGCCGAGGTAGTCCGACAGGTGTTTCACATCCATCGTGGCATTCACTCCCAGCCCTCTATATAGCGACGCTCATGCAACCGCTGTCTCTGCATTTTCTTCACGAGCAAGCAGGCGCCCGTTTCCAGGATGTCCAGGGCCGGGAAGTCGTGTCCGACTACGGGAATGAAGCGGCCGAGTACCGGGCCGCCCGGGAAACCGTGGCGCTGCATGACGCCACCTACCGAGAAGCGCTGCGGATAACCGGGGAGGACCGCACAAGCTTCCTGCATGGCATGGTGACCCAGGACGTGAAGGGACTGGCCGCCGGTGCTTCCACCTACGCGGCGCTCATCACCGTGAAGGGCGCCATGGTGGGAGATGCACGCATCCTCCGCCGGGACACGGACCTGTTGCTGGACGTGGAACCCGGGCTGGGCGTCAAGGTCAGGGAATTCCTGGAGAAATTTCTTATTTCCGAGGACGCCGAGCTGCATGACGCCACGGAGGAGCTGGGCGTCCTGCGGCTGCTCGGTCCCCGGACGCCCGAGCTGCTGACGGCCGCGCTGGGCACCCCCTCCGAGCCCCTGCCCCAGGACGCCACCCGGCCGGTCCACCTGGCGGGCCAGGACGTGTTGCTCGTGGGGAACACCCGGTTGCAGGCCCAGGGGGTGGATGTGCTGGTGCCCCGGCAAGGGCTGGAGGCGGTCTGGAAGGCATTCGTCACGGCCGGAGGCCCCCTGGAGCTCGCGCCCGTGGGCTGGCGGGCCCTGGAAGTCGTCCGGGTGGAGGCGGGCGTGCCGCGCTACGGCCAGGACATGGTCGACACCACCATCCCCCTCGAGGCCAACCTCACCCACGCCATCTCGTACAACAAGGGGTGCTACATCGGGCAGGAGGTCATCGCCCGCGCCACGTTCCGGGGCCACATGAACCGGAAGCTGGCGGGCCTGCGCCTCGGGGCGGACGGAGCGGCACCCGGCACCGAGCTCAAGAAGGACGGCAAGAAGGTGGGTTGGCTCACCACCGTGACGCGCTCGCCCGGCGCGAACGAGTCCCGGGCCCTGGGCTACGTGCACCGCGACCACCTGGAGCCGGGAACGGTGCTGACCGTGGGCGAGGGCCCCGGCGAGGCCACCGTCACCGCCCTCCCCTTCTCCTGAGACGACCGGCGGGACTCACCCGGGACGAAGGGTCTCGTCGGACAACGGAACCTGCTCCTCGGCCGGGTAGTACGCATGGCCCCGCACGGTGGCGAGCCCCTCGGCGGGAGGCTCCGTCACTCGCTCGTCGGACGTCATCAGCCGGGGCCGGGCCACGCACAACACCATCTGCTCGCGGTCCGTGGGGTTGTCGTAGCGGTGGGGAAAACCCCGGGGCCAGTGAAAGGCGGTGCCACTGCCCACCGCATGGCCCTGCAACAGCAGCCCCGTGCCGAGCACCAACTCACTCTCCTCCATCACCGGGTGCGCATGCGCGGGGATGACGCCCCCCGGCTTCACGCGCAGGCGGTAGAGGCCATAGCCCACGCCCTCGTGGAGCACGTCCACGTGACCAAACGGCGCCTCCCGCTCTCCGTACCCCAGCTCCTCCGCCGTGCGATGCACCTGGAGTCCAGGCACCGCCGCGCCGCCGAGCGCCAGCGGCTTGGTGAGGCGCACGGAGACCTCGAGCACCCGCGCACGGGGAGAACCCCCGGCGGGCGGCGCGAGCAGGTACTGGCACACCGCCTCCGCCGCGGACTCCAGCAACTCGAAGCGACAGGCCTCCAGGATGAAGCGCAGCTCCCCGGACAGCCGCCCGTAGTGCACCGTGTCCGCGAGCCGCCCGCTCGCGGCGGCGGGCCGGGTGTCGAGGAAGAGGGCCACGTCGAGCCGCAGGGGCTGGGCCGCCACGCGCTCGCGGTTGTAGATGCCCACGATGCAGTCCACCGTGAGGCCCCGGATGGTGATGACGTCCAGCGGGCGGCCCCGCGCGTCCAGCACCCGGGGGAGCTCGAAGGTCTCCGCGCTCACAGTTGCGCGCTCCTGCCGCCGTCCACGGCGAGCACCTGACCGGTGATGTAGGGAGCCTCGCGGGCGAGGAACAGCACCACGCGGGCGATGTCCTCCACACTGCCCTCGCGACCCATGGGAATCCGCTGGAGCGTGGCCTCGCGCTCGGCCGCGCTGAAGTTCTCCGGGAAGGCCACCGTACCGGGGGAGATGGCGTTGACGCGCACGTGGGGCGCCAGTTCCACCGCCAGGGCCCGGGTGAGCATGATGAGCCCGGCCTTGCTCACCGAATAGTGCGCATACCCGCTCACGGGCCGCTCCCCGCCGATGTCGGTGAGGTTCACCACCAGCGGCGACGTGCCCGCGCGCAGACAAGGCAGCAGGGCCTGGGTGAGGAAGAAGGGCGCGTCCAGGTTCACGCCCAACATCGTCTGATACCGCGCGCGGGAGATGGCGCCGAAGGGGACGGCTTCATAGAGCCCCGCGTTGTGGACCACCACGTCCAGGGCCGGGTGCGCCTCACGCACCCGGGCGCCCAGCTCATCCACCGCCTCGGGGCGGGAGAGGTCCGCGGCGTGGACGGTGACGCGGCGGCCGAGTGCCCGGAACTCCTCCGCCAGTGCCTCCACCGAGTCCACCGAGCGGTTCGCGTGAAGGGCCAGGTCATACCCGGCGTGTCCCAGGGCGCGAGCCACCGCGATCCCCACGCGGATGCCGGCGCCCGTGATGAATGCGGTCCCCATGGGGCGCCATCCTTAACAGAGGTGGCGGACCCAGTCAGCCAGACGAGCCCTCCCTCCCCACCACTTCCGAGGTCTCCTCTTCCGGAAGGACCGCTTGAGTCGGTCTGGGCCGCTCCTTACTTTAGAAGTCAAGGGAGGACACGGAACCATGGCGGAAGTCCCCGAAGTGGAAACGCTGGTGCGCGACCTCCAGCAGGCGGTGGTGGGCAGGCGCTTCACGGGCGCGGAGGTGCTCGTGCCCTCGGCCGTGCGCTTTCCCAGGGCGAGGGAGTTGTCGGAAAGGCTGGCGGGGCGGCGGGTGCTCTCCGCCAGGCGTCGGGCCAAGTTCATGCTGCTGACCCTGGATGACGGACAGGTGCTCGCCCTGCACCTCATGCTCTGGGGGAACCTGGGGCTGAGGCCCTTCAGCGTCGTGAAACCCGAGGACACCCTCGTCGTGTTCGGCCTGGAGGGCGGTGAGGAGTTGGTGTTCAGCGACACGCTCGGCTACGCGCGGGTGGCGCTCGCTCCCGCGGAGGAGTTGGCCGAACGCCTCAAGCTGAATGAACTCGGCCCCGAGGCGCTGGCCGACGACTTCTCTCCCGAGGTGCTCGCCCGGCAGTTACATCGGCGACGAGGCCCGCTCAAGACGGTGTTGCTCAATCAGCGGGTCTTCGCGGGGCTCGGCAACCGGGACGCGGACGAGAGTCTGTGGTCCGCCGGCCTGCATCCCCGCCGCGTGGCGGGCTCCCTGAGTCCCCTGGAGTTGCTGCGCCTGTACGAGGGCATCCTCGAGGTGCTCGACGAGGGCGTCCGCCTGCGCGGCACCCAGCGCGACCTGTTCGGCGTGCAGGGAGGGGCCCGGCACCACCGCAACGTCTTCGGCCGCACGGGCGAAGCCTGTCCTCGCTGCGGAGATCGCGTGCGCGCGGGAAAACTGGGCGGGCGCAACACCCACTGGTGCCCCACGTGCCAGCCCGAACGAGACACTGCCCAGGCCACGCTCCCGATGGGCGAGCCGCACCCTCCGCCCTTGCCCTCCGATTGAGTCGGTGGTGACAACGACTCTCATGTCCACGGGGCCTGGAACAGGAACTCCTCGTGACTCGACGCCAGGGATGTTACCTGTTCGTGACAGAACAGCGCCGAAGGGCTCGTTCCCGGGGAATCCACGAATGAAAACAAAATGGGGTGTCGTGTTGCTGGCGATGGTGGGCGGGAGTCTTCCCTCTGTCCAGGCAAGGGCCGAGGAGAAACCACGTCCAGCGCCCCAGACAGCGGAACAGTTGTTCCAACCCACCACCGTCTGGAACGTCCACCTGACATTCACGCCCGAGCAGTGGGCGGAACTGGAGCCCAAGCCGATTGCCCGGAAGCCCGAGGGGCGTCCCCATTTCAGCCCGGGGATGTTGTTCGCGCCCTACATGCTGGGCGCGGGGGACGCGGACCGCTCCGGCACCTTGTCCCAGGCGGAATTCCAGGCGCTGACCGAGCGGTGGTTCTCGGAATGGGACGAGGCGAAGCGCGGCGGACTGAACCATGCGCAAGTGCGCGATGGACTCAACGCGGCGTTCAACCTGAACGTCATGGAAAACCACAAGTCCGAGCCAGATGAACCTCGGAGCGACGACGTCGCCGCCGCCCTGGGCGTCCAATTCCAATATGTGCACGCGGACCTGGAGCTCGAGGGCCGGGTGTTCAAGGACGTGGCGGTCCGCTACAAGGGCAACTTCAGCTACGCCCAGTCACGGGACGAGCTCAAACGCTCGCTCAAGGTGGACCTGGACCGCTTCGTGAAGGACCAGAACCTGGGCGGTCTGAGCAAGCTCAACTTCCACAGCAGCGTCGTCGACGCCAGTTGGATGAACGAAGTGCTGTCCCACCGGCTCTACCGCGACGCCGGAGTGGCCGCTCCTCGCACGGCCTATGCGCGCGTCACCCTCACCGTGCCCGGCAAGTATGATCGGCAATTCGTGGGTCTCTACTCCCTGGTCGAGAACGTCGACTCCGCCTTCGAGCGGATGCACTTCCAGTCGGACAAGGGCGCCCTCTTCAAGCCCGTCATGCCCGACATGTTCACGGACCTGGGCGACGATTGGGCGGCGTACCAGCGGCGCTACTACCCCAGGGGCAAACTCTCCAAGCAACAACAGGCCCGGCTGATCGCGTTCAGCAAGCTGGTGAGCCACGCGAGTGACAAGGATTTCGCGGCCAGGCTGGAGCAGTTCCTGGATGTGGAGACGTTCTGCCGCTATCTGGCCGTCACGACCTATCTGTCCACGCTCGACAGCTTCCTGATGGTGGGCCACAACTTCAACGTCCACCTGGACGCCCGCGGTCAGAAGTTCCGGTTCATCCCGTGGGATCTCGACAGCTCCTTCGGCCAGTTCGGACTGATTGACAACGAGAAGCTGGAGACACTGAGCATCACGCATCCCTGGCAAGGCAACAAACGCTTCCTGGAGCGCTTCATGCAGGTGCCGAAGTTCAAGTCGCTGTACCTGGCGCGCATGAAGGAACTCAACCAGAAGGTGTTCAAGCCCGCGCGCGTCCAGGCGCTGGTGGACGAGACCGCGACCGCCATCCGTCCCTTCGTGGCACAGGAGTCCGAGCAGAAGCTCGCCCGTTTCAACAAGCTCGCCGAGGGACAGAGCGTTCCGCCCATGCCGCTCAAGGGCATGGGGATACCGGGCGATGGCGACAAGTTCGACGCTGGCAGCGCTCCCATCCGGCCCATCAAGCCCTTCGCGGAGGCTCGCTCACGCTCCATCGCCGAGCAGTTGGCGGGCAAGTCCCAGGGCTACGTCCTCAAGGTATCTCCCATCGGACCCGGCATGTTCTTCGGGCGGCCCCTGCTGGCCGCGCTGGACACGAACAAGGATGGCGAGGTGTCTCACGACGAGTTCACCCAGACCTTCGCACGCTGGTTCGAGGCCTGGGATACGGACAAGAGCGGCGCGCTGACCGCCGCGCAGGTGCAGGCCGGCTTCGATCGCGCCCTGCTCCCCCCCGCCGCGCCCGCTTCGCCCTGAGCGGGAAACAACAACGCCTTCCTCCGCGTGCTGGCGGGGGAAGGCGTGCGCTTGGACACCTGCTGGGAACTAGACCCGGCCTTCCGCCTTCTGCGCGCGCTCGATGCTCTCGAAGAGCGCGCGGAAGTTGCCGAAGCCGAAGCCCTGGTCACCCTTGCGCTGGATGAGCTCGTAGAAGAACGGGCCCGCCTTCTGGTCCTTGTAGAGCGCCGCCGCGTCCTGCATGAAGATCTGCAGCATGTAGCTGTGCTCGCCGCCGCCATCGATGAGCACCTGCAGCTTGCGCAGCTCCTCGATGTCCTCGTCGATCTTCTTGATGCCCAGCTTCTGGATGTGCTCGGGCAGCGCGTCGTAGTAGGCGCCCGGCGTCGGCATGAAGCCCACGGCCTTCTTGTCCTTCATCTCCTTCACCGTGGTGAGGATGTCCTTCACCACCAGCGCCAGGTGCTGCACGCCATCGCCCCGGTGGTCCTCGTTGAAGACGTTGATCTGCGAGGACTTGAAGAAGGGGCGCAGGGGCTCGTTGTTGGCGAACTTCACCCGGCTGTGCGGATCCCACATCACCTCGGAGCGCAACCCCGAGCCGTGCGCGCGCTTCTGCTGGGCCTGCACGTCCTCGGTGTGGAACTGCACCTCCCAGAACTTCTCGAAGCCCATCACGTGCTCCATCCACAGGAGCATGGGCTTCATCGTCTGGAAGTTCGTGGTGATGTGGTCCACGTGGCTGAAGCCGTAGCGGTTGGTGCCGCCGCGGGGCTCGGGGTGGGCCACGAAGCCCGGATACAAGGGCGCGTAGCCGTCGCGCTGGATGAAGCGGAAGGTGGTGTCACCAAAGGGCGTGGTGATGGAGAACTGGGCGAGCTTGCCCCCCTTGTCGTCCGTGAAACGCTCGATGTCCGTGATGAAGGTGGCACCCCGCTGCTCGAGCAGGCGGAACGTCTTCTCGATGTCCTCCACCTGGTAGTTGAGCGTGCCGACGCCATCCGGATGCTTGCGCAGGTAGCGCCACGCCCGGCCGCCCTCGCCCACCGGCTGGCTCACCACCAGCACCACCTGGCCCGCCTGGAACACGACCGACTTCTGCTTGCCCTTGGCGTCCAGCTCCGGCGAGGACACGCCCCGCTCCGCGAAGTCCAGCCCGTTCACGTAGAACTGCCGGCTGCGCTCCAGGTCGCTCACGTACCAGTGGATGCTCTCCAGCCCCTTGATGCCCAGCGATTCAAGCTTTGCCATGTGTCATCGGCTCCTTCTGTGCTTCGGATTCAAATGTGCTGCATCCACTCGGTTCAGGCCGGTACCGCGTCGGGTTGCCGGTCCGCATGGGCCGCCAGGAAGGCGGGAAGCCCCGCACACGCCGCCTCGACGCGGGTGAGCAGGCCATAGGGGCTCAGGTCTACCCCGAAACGTCGGGCCGCGTAGAGCTGCGGGATCAGGCACACGTCGGCGAACGACACCTCGTCCCCCACGCAGTAACGGCCCGCCGTCTGCTCGGCAAGGGCTTGCAACGCCGTCAGTCCCCGCTCGATCCAATAGGCGTTCCACGCCTTGTCGTCGCCCTTCAGCTCCGCCTTGACGCGCTGGGCCACCGAGAGGTTGTGCAGCGGCTGGATGCCCGAGTTCATCACTTCCGACAACATCCGGACATGCGCGCGGAGGAGGGGATCGGCCGGCAGCAGGGCGGGCGAGGGGTAGCGCTCTTCCAGGTATTCGAGGATGGCGAGCGACTGACTCAGGAAGTGGACCCGGCCCTCGTGGGTGAACTCCAGCGTGGGCACGGTACGCATTGGGTTGAGCGCGCGGTAGGCGTCGGTGTGCTGAGCCCCCCCGTCCTTCACCAGGTGCACGGGCACGTACTCGAAGGCGAGCCCCTTGAGGTTCAGCGCGATGCGCACCCGCCACGAGCACGACGAGCGCCAGTAGTTGTGCAGCCTCATCCCGTCACCGCCTTCCGCTGGGACCTACGTCCGAAGGGACACCCCTCCGGCTTTTCCGCGCCGGGACACGGGGTGTCAAGCGGTGCCTGGAGCCTCACGGCACGAGAGGACAGTCCTCACGGGGATGACGGGTTTTTTCACGCCGGGCGCGTGGCCCGGTAAGCTCCGCGCCGAACCATGCCTTCGAACAAGACCGAATTCGCCGCGCGCGTCGCCCTCACCAAGCCCTCCGATGGAGTCCGGGGCATCTTCTTCCGGGTGGTCTTCGAGCTCATCGAGAAGCGCGGAGGCCCGGACGCACTGCGGCGCGTGCGCTCCACGGAGGGACTCTCCAAGGAGATGAAGGATCTGCGCACCTACCCCGCCTCGGACTACCTCGCCCTGCTCTACAACGCGGCGGACGTGCTCGAACCGAAGCTGGGCAGCGAGGATCAGGTCTTCAACGCCTGTGGCCGCGCGTGCCTGCACAGCTTCTCCGGCGGCATGGGGCAGATCGTCTTCGGCATCCTCGGCAAGGGCCATCCGCAGCGGCTCTTCGCCCAGACGTCCGGGGCCTTCAGCACCGTGGTGACGTACGGCAAGCGGGAGCACACGGCCACCGGGCCCAACACGTGCCTCATCCGCTACCGGGGAGACATGCAGCCACCGGCCTACCACGTGGGCATCTTCGAGGCCGCGTTGGACACCCTGGGCATGCAGGGCCTCGTCACGGCCCAGCCCCACCAGCTGGACTCGGTGGACTACCACATCAGCTGGAACTGAGCCTCAGTCCAGGCTGGTGAGGATCAGCTCCATCGTCCCCACCACCCGGCTGCCCACCGAGGCCCAGCAATCGAAGCGGTGCTTCCGGCCCTGCCCTCCCAGGCGTTGGGCGTCGAAGCGCACCGTCTCCCCCGCGTAGGCGAGGCTCTCCGCGCGCACGTCCCCGGCCGTCACCAGATAGCGCGCCGCGTCGTTGCCCAGCCATTGGCGCAGCAGCGTGCCCGCCAGCCCCGACAGGCCGCTCATCACCACCGCCACGGGCAGCACCGGATGCAGGGCGAAGTGGCCCTTGCACAGCTCCGCGCTCACCGGGCCCAGGGTGGCCCGCAGGCACTCGCCCTCGCGCACCAGGTCGCGCAGCGGTGGCGGGTTGCGGTGCGGGTTCTGCCTCAGGGCGGTGAAGTCGACGGGCCCCCCACCCCGAGGCCCACGCTCCGGCCTGGGCTCGCGGCGCAGTTCCTGGCGCGCCCCCTGGAAGAGCCGATGGAAGGCCGCCGCCGACAGCACGTTGAAGTCCACGTTCATCGAGAAGAGCGGCTGTCCCTCGGCGCTCGACAGCAGCGTGCGCGCGCTCGCGACCCGCCGCTCCTTGAACTCCGCCTTCGCCTGGCCCCACAGCAGCCCCGGAGCCCGGGGCAGCGGACCATCGTGCAGCCGCTCCACCCGCGCGCGCCGCGCCAGGTAGTAGTGCTGCCCGTCATGGGGGTTCACCCGCGACACCGCGCACGAGCCGAGAATGGCCAGGTGCCGCCCCACCTCCGCCGCGCTGATCGGCGAGGCCTCCGCGCCGGGTTCCACCTCCACCGGCACCCGCGCGGTCACCTCTCCCGGCGCGCCCTCCATCACCTCCTGCAGCGCGAAGTAGGGATCCCTCACGCAGATGCGCGCGTACAGCTCCTGCCGGTCCAACTCCAGCAGGGGCCGCTCCCGCTGCGACACGAAGGGCAACCGGTCGCCCCAGAGCATGTTCAACGCGGGAGTCGCCAGCTCGGCGATGGAGGAGGAGCGCGGAATGGCCAGGGAGGAGCGCAGTGCATGGCCCATGCGGGGTACCCCTTGGAAGGAAGGGCCAGAGGTGAGGTCTCTGGCGACATCAATGGGTGTCGAAATGGACACGGGGGTGAAGTCTACCCCATCCCCCTACCACCAGGAACAGGGCAGCTTTACCGTCTCCACGGATTTCGACATTTCCAAGGGGTCCCGCCCCGTCCTCCGTCTAGGGGTTCACTCCGAAGATGGGCAGGGAGATCCCCAGGCTCACCCGGATGCCGAAGTTGCAGGAGGCGCTGTTGCCGGACGCGTCCTGAGCGGTGCAGGTGACGCGCGTGAGGCCCGGCAGGAAGATGCCTCCCGGGGGGTGGGAGCAGGTCACGGGCACCTGGCCGCAGTTGTCGCTGGCGGAAACGGCGTACTGGATGGAGATGCCGATGCCGGAGCCGATCTTCACATCCACCCCGAGGGGGCAGCTGATGGTCGGCTTCGTGGTGTCCACGATGTTGACGTGACCCACGCACTGGGAGCTCGCCTCACCGTCCGAGGCCGTCAGCGTGACGGCATGCGACCCGGGACCGAAGGACGCATTGGGCGACTGCGAGATGGACAGCGGCGAGGGCCCATGATCGGGGTCATAGCTGCCGTTGTTCACGCTGGCCTGGCTGCGGCAGGTCGAATCAGCGACCACGGTGACGTCCCGGCAGAGGGCCACGGGCGGCACGTTCGCCGCGGGCTCGCCATCGCCCGGCGTGCCACCGTCACCCGGCGTGCCGCCATCATCTCCCGGCTCGCCATCGCCCGGCGTGCCGCCGTCACCCGGCGTGCCACCATCATCCCCCGGCTCGCCATCACCCGGCGTGCCGCCATCACCCCCGCCCGGCGGCTCGCAGGAGAGCTTCGCCGTCGCGGAAGCGGAGTTGTTGCTCTCGACGCACTCGGTGTCCCGGCCCTGGCCCGAGCCATCGTCGTCCACGACGGCGTAGAGCACGGTGCCAGAGGAAGAGGCGGCGGAAGACACGGTCACCTGGGCCTCCGCGCTCGCGCCCGCGGCCAGGGCCTCGGTCAGCACGGCCACGCCGAGCAGGGTGCCACCCGAGGCGGGATTGCCCTGGTAGAAGGCCACCTTCACGCCCGCGGCCACCGGGGCATCGCCCTGGTTGTTCACCCGCGCGCCCAGCTCGAGGCCCCCCGTGAGGGTGCAGGCGGACGACAGTCCGGACACCACGAGGTCCGGGGCGTCATAGGGACGGGTATCCCCGCTCACGTAGTGGGCCACGTTGGCGCGGAACGCATTGAGCCGCGGATCGAGCCAGGCCGCCCCGCCGCCCTGGGCCGGGATGGAGCCGTCATCGCGAACGTTCGTCACCGAGTAGGCATGCTGGTTCCACAGACGCCGCGTGCCGGCCCAGCCCTCGGTCGAGTCGCGGAACACGCGCACGCCCCGCTTGTCCCCGTAGGCGAAGTCGTTGGTGACCGCCACGATCTCCGCGGCACCGTCACCGTCCACGTCCACGACGAGGGGGTTCTCGTGCGCGGTGGCCGAGCCATTGGGCGTGGACCAACGCACCGCTCCCGTGGCCGCCTCGTAGATGCGCAGCGTCGTCTCGTCCGCGAAGACGAGCTCCAGCGCCCCGTCCCCATCGAAGTCGAAGGCCGTGGCACCGGTGCGCGCGGAGCTCTGATCCTGGATGGGCGTGGACCACTTCACGGCGCCATCGCTCTCGAGCACGGAGAAGAAGCGCTCGCCGCCCACGCCGATCTCCGGCTGGCCGTCTCCATCGAGGTCCGCGATGAGGGGCGGTCCACCATGGCCCCCACCGGGCACTTCCACGCTCCACACGAGCGAGCAATCGTCGTCGAGCAGGCTCACCTTGCCGTAGCCCGAGACGACGACCTCACCGGCGGGATCCGAGTCGAAGTTGCCCACGCTGGCGAAGCCGTGGGAAATCTCCGTGTTGGCGCACTTGAGCGAGCCATCGTGCCGGTAGATGGCCCGGTCGTTGATGAGCTCCTGCTTGCCGTCCCCGTCGATGTCCGCCGCGAAGGACACGGGGCCCGTGTACTCGGCGCCGCCCATGCCATCCTCGCCCACCCACTTGAGCGCGCCGGTGTGGGAGTAGACACGGTTGCCGTCGAGGATCTCCACGGTGCCGTCGCCATCGAGGTCCGCGAGCGAGGGGCCACCCCACTCGTTGTAGTCATACGCGTCCGGAGCCGAGCGGAACTTGAAGGCGCCATCGTTCTCGAAGCAGATGATGCCGCGCCCATCCTCGGGAATGCCGCAGATCTCCACCTGGCCGTCGCCGTCGATGTCACCGGCGGCCAGGCTGGTGGCGGGCTTCACGCGCGTGGCGGGATCCGAGGCCGCCCACAGCTCGTGCCCATCATCTCCGCTGATGGCCCGGAGCACGCCGTCCTTGGAGTATTCGGCGCCCTTGAAGGAGCTGAACACGATGTCCGGGACGCCGTCGCCGTTCACGTCCACCACCACCGGCGTCATCATCACCTGAGCGTACTCGGGCAGGACCTCGCTGCCCGACCACGCCCACTGCAACTCGGGCTCGAAATGGCCCGTGAAGGGCGGGGGAACCTCGCAACGCTGAGACAGGAACCCCAGGTTCCGGGCATGCGCCTCGGGGGGGGACTCCGTGGATTGACAGCCCACCGACGACATCATCGCCGTCAACGCGATGAACAGCTTCCGTTCGTACCGCCTGCTTGCTTTCGAATGGTGCCGCTTCGATGTCTGTTTCATGGCACTTCTCCTCCGGGGGGAAGAGTAGGAAAACAGGAAATACCGAACGATGCTTCAACTATTTTCCCTGTGAACAGGCCCTCGGGGCTTTCCGCACTCTCCGTCTGGGAGTGCATGGGGGACGCACCATGTCCAAGTAGGGAAGAAGACGAGATGTGGGTTTCCGCGTATGTGTCTAAATCCCGTCGGGAAATACTTCTTCATCTGATGGAAGTGTTCGCGACATGTGGAGGGGACATCTTCCGCATGCGACCTGGGAGTGTGCGTCCGCCTGCTCTCGTACCGGGCGGCGGAACACGACCCCCCTCCAGCTCCCAGGTCGTATCTTCATCCGCGGGAGGAAGCGGAACGCATGGAGCCGACGACACAATCCACCCCGGAAGAAGGCATCATCCAGGTGTTGCTGGTGGAGGACGACGAGCGGCTGGCGCGTCTCACCAGCCGCTACCTCCAGGAGCACGGGCTGCTCGTCACCGTCGCGCGGACCGGCCCCGAGGGTCTGACGGAGGCCAACCGCCATGCCTACGACATCATCCTCCTGGACCTGATGTTGCCGGGCCGTGACGGCATCGAGGTCTGCCGCGAGCTGAGGGGCCGCAGTGACGTCCCCATCATCATGGTGACGGCCCGGGGCGAGGAGGTGGACCGGGTGCTCGGCCTGGAAACGGGCGCGGACGACTACCTGCCCAAGCCCTACTCCTCGCGCGAGCTGCTGGCGCGCATCCGCGCCCAGGTGCGCCGCGCCCGGGGCCGCGCCGGGCCCTCGTCCCAGCCCATCCAGGCGGGCAAGCTGGCGTTGGATCCTCGAAGCCTGCGCGCCACGCTCAACGGCAAGGTGCTGCCCCTCACCACCTACGAGTTCGGGCTGCTGCGCGTGCTGGCCGAGCGCGCCGGCCGGGTGCTCAGCCGCGAGCAACTGTTGGATCTGGTCAAGGGCAACGCCGATGAGGTCTTCGACCGCTCGGTGGACGTCCACATCTTCCGCATCCGGCAGAAGATCGAGGAGGACCCGCGCAACCCCAAGCTGCTGCGCACGGTGCGCGGAGCGGGCTACCTGCTCGCCACGGGAGAAGACCCATGACGTCGCGCCGCCGGGTCACCGGTCGGCTCCTGTTCCGCATCGGGCTGGTCTGTCTCGTCCAGTTGCTGCTCTTCCTCATGGGAATGGACCTGGTGCGCCGCTACGCCCTGGAGGAGCCCTGGAAGAAGGGGCTCGAGCGGAACATGGCCTACAACGTGGCGGAGTGGGCGCCACTGAGGGACCGGCCCGAGGCCCTGCGGGCGGCGCTGGCGCGGGTGCGGCAGCGGCTGGACATGCGGGTGTCGCTCCTCTCCCTCGACGGCACCGTGCTCAGCACCAACACCCAGCGCGCCTTCGTGCCGCTGTCGCCCACGATGCTCGAGCGGCTGGAGAAGGAGCGGGTCTTCACCTATTCGGAGCGCAAGGATCGGCCGGAACGGCTCGTCGCCGTGGCCATTCCCGACAAGGGCCCGCTGGAGGCCTACGCCATCATCCGGGAGACGAAGCCCCCACCGCCGCCCACGCACATGATGGCGCTCATCACCGTGATGCTCGTCTGCACGGCCATCACCTCGCTCGTGTTCGCCCAGACCCTGGCCATCCCCCTGCAACGGCTGGCGGGGGCGGCACGCGCCTTTGGCGAGGGCAGGCTGGACACGCGCGTGGGCATGCGCCGCCGCGACGAGTTCGGCCAGGTGTCCGAGGCCTTCGACGAGATGGCCGAGCGCATCACCCTGCTGCTGCGCTCGCAGAAGGAGCTGCTCGCCAACGTGTCACACGAGCTGCGCACGCCGCTCGCGCGCATCCGCGTGGCCCTGGACCTGGCCAACGAAGGCGACGCCTCGCTCGCGCGCGAGTCGCTGGCGGACATCGCCGAGGACCTGGGCGAGCTGGAGCGGCTGGTGCAGGACGTGCTCACCGCGGCCCGGTTGGATCTCACCACGGGCCAGTCTCCTGGAGCCACCCCGCCCCTGCGCCGCGAGCGCGTGGAGGCCCAGGTGTTGATGGACAAGGCCGCCGCGCGCTTCCGTTCCGCCCGGCCCGAGCACCGTCTGGACGTGACGATGGATCCGGGCCTGCCCGTGCTGGAGGTGGACCCGGTGCTGCTGCGGCGCGCCATCGACAACCTGCTCGACAACGCGGGCAAGTACTCCGAGCCCCACACCACGGTGCGCCTGCGTGCCCGGCCCTCCAGCGCGGGCCTGGAGGTCGAGGTCGCCGACGAGGGCATCGGCATCGACGCGAAGGACATGGAGCAGCTCTTCACGCCCTTCTTCCGCAGTGATCGCAGCCGGGCCCGCAAGACGGGGGGCGTGGGGCTGGGACTCGCGCTCGCCCGGCGCATCGTCGTGGCCCATGGTGGCTCGCTATCCCTGGAAAGCCAGCCGGGCCAGGGAACCACGGCTCGCGTCACGCTGCCGGCCGCGCCCCAGGCCTAGCGGCCAGGCGAACGGACTCCCTCGCTCGCGTCACATATCGTAATTTGGACTTCATCCATCGAAACGCGCGAGCGCTTAATCCTTGGATCATGAGGCCCATGAGCGAGCTGCCCCGACGCGAAGAGACGTCCCCTTCCCCCAAGTCCGTGCCCGTGTCCGTTGAGCCTCCCCGGAAGAAGGGCGCGCTGCGCCGCTGGGGCGTGTGGGCGCTGATCATCGTCGTGCTCGGCGCCTTCACCTTCTGGTTCATGCGGCCCCAGCCGAAGGATCCCGCCGCCGGCTTCGAACTGGCGGGCGTGCAGCGGCGCACCGTCGAGTCGCGCGTGACGGCGACCGGCACCCTGTCCGCGCTGGTGACGGTGCAGGTGGGCAGCCAGGTGTCCGGCCGCATCCAGGAGATCCTCGTCGACTACAACTCGCCGGTGAAGAAGGGGCAGGTGATCGCGAAGATCGATCCGCAGCTGCTCCAGGCGGCGCTGGAGCGGGCCAAGGCGAACCTGCTGTCCGCCCGCGCCAACGTGCAGCGCGCGCGCGTGGAGGCGGAGAACGCCCGGCGCCAGGCCGAGCGCGCCAAGACGCTGCGCGCCCAGCAGTTCATCGCCCAGCAGGACCTGGACACCGCCGAGGCCACGGCCCAGTCCGCCCAGGCCCAGGTGACGAGCGCCGAGGCGTCGCTCGCCCAGGCCCAGGCGGCGCTCAACGAGGCGGAGGTGAACGTGCGCTACACCACCATCGTGTCGCCCACGGACGGCATCGTCATCTCCCGCAGCGTGGACGTGGGACAGACCGTGGCCGCCTCGCTGCAGACGCCCACCCTGTTCACCATCGCCGAGGACCTGGCCAAGATGCAGGTGGACACCAGCGTCTCCGAGTCCGACGTGGGCCGCCTCAAGGACGGCATGCCCACCACCTTCACCGTGGACGCCTGGCCGGGGCAGACCTTCGACGGCGTCATCCGGCAGATCCGCAACGCCCCCCAGACGGTGCAGAACGTCGTCACCTACGACGCCGTCATCGACGTGAAGAACCCGGACATGAAGCTCAAGCCCGGCATGACGGCCAACGTGAACATCACCACCGCGCGCAGCGAGGACGTGCTCACGGTGCCCAACGCGGCGCTGCGCTTCCGGCCCCCCACGCCGCCCCAGCGCGAGAGCGCTCCGGGCACCGCGAACGCCGCGGACGTGGAGGCGCCGAAGCCCCCCCCGCCTGGAAGCAAGTTGGTGTACGTGCTGCGCAACGGGCGCCCCACTCCCGTGACCGTGAAGGCCGGGGTGACGGATGGCTCGTACACGGAGGTGGAGGGAGAGCTGCGCGAGGGTGACCGGATCATCACCGGCATGACCTCGGGCGCGCAGGGGGCCCAGGGCGCTCAGGGCGCCAGCCCGCGGCAGGGCGGCGGAGGCATGGGCGGTGGCCGTGGCATGCGCGGTCCGTTCTAGGTCCGGGAGACGCGCGTCATGAACGGCAACCAAGAAAGCGAAGAACTCATCGCGCTGCGGGGCGTGAGCAAGGTCTACGAATCAGGGGACGTGAAGGTGACGGCCCTGCGCCAGGTGGACTTCTCCGTGGCGTCCGGGGAGTTCGTGGCCATCATGGGCTCGAGCGGTTCGGGCAAGTCCACGCTGATGAACATCCTGGGCTGCCTGGATCGGCCCACCTCGGGCGAGTACCTGCTGGACGGACAGAACGTGGCGGGCTTCGACCGCAACGACCTGGCCATCGTGCGCAACCGCACCCTGGGCTTCGTCTTCCAGAGCTTCAACCTGCTGGCGCGCACGAGCGCCCTGGAGAACGTGGAGCTGCCGCTGCTCTACGCGGGGGTGTCCGCGCGCGAGCGGCACCAGCGGGCCCGCGAGGCGCTCGAACGCGTGGGTCTGGGCGCGCGGTTGGATCACCATCCGCGCCAGCTCTCGGGTGGCCAGCAGCAGCGCGTGGCCATCGCCCGGGCGCTGGTGAGCCGCCCGCGCGTCATCCTCGCCGACGAGCCCACGGGCAACCTGGACTCGAGGACGAGCGTGGAGGTGATGGCGCTCTTCCAGGCGCTGCGCCACGAGGGCATCACCCTGGTGCTGGTGACGCACGAGCCGGACATCGCCGAGTACGCCGGCCGGGTGGTGGTGGTGAAGGACGGGCGCATCCTGTCCGACAAGCGGCAGACGCCCGTGCCGGCGCGCGTTCCGCTCGAGGAGGCCGTGTCATGAACATCCTGGAAACCCTCCTGTTGGCGGTGCGCTCGCTCCTGCGCAGCAAGATGCGCTCCTTCCTCACCGCGCTGGGCATCATCATCGGCGTGGGCGCCGTCATCGCCATGGTGGCCATTGGCGATGGGGCGCGCGCCAACGTGCAGAAGGTGTTCGACTCCATGGGCACCAACCTGCTCATCCTGCTGCCCGGCTCCACCAACTCCGGTGGCGCGCGCGGTGGCTTCGGCACCCAGCCCTCCATCACCTGGGATGACCTGGCGGCCATCCGCACGCAGCTGCCGAGCGTGCGCGCCGCCGCGCCCGAGATGCGCACCAGCGCCCAGGTGTTCAGCGAGGACCAGAACTGGACGACGAGCGTCACGGGCACCACGCCGGACTTCTTCACCGTGCGCGTGTACAGCATCGCCCAGGGGCGGCTGCTCAACGAGGCGGACGTGGAGTCCGGCGCCAAGGTGGCCGTCGTGGGCCAGACGGTGGTGGAGAAGCTCTACGGCGCGGGCTTCAACCCGGTGGGCCAGGTCATCCGCATCAAGAAGATGCCCTTCACCATCGTGGGCATGACGGCGCGCAAGGGTCAGTCCCCCATGGGCCAGGACTACGACGACAGCATCTTCGTGCCCGCCACGTCCTTCCAGCGTCAGCTCCAGTCGCAGAGCCTGGGCAAGTACATCACCGGCATGATCTACGTGCAGGCGGACGCGAGCGCGGGCACCGCCAAGGCCCAGCAGGACCTGACCACACTGCTGCGCGAGCGCCACCGCATCGCGGACGACGGCCAGAACGACTTCGACATCCGCGACCTGTCGGAGCTGGCCAACAACCGCCAGCAGAGCACCGAGACGCTCAGCCTGCTGCTCGCGTCCATCGCCGCCGTGTCCCTGGTGGTGGGCGGCATCGGCATCATGAACATCATGCTGGTGAGCGTCACCGAGCGGACCCGCGAAATCGGGGTCCGGGTGGCCGTGGGCGCGAGGCCCCGGGACATCCTCCTGCAGTTCCTCATCGAGGCGCTGACGCTGTCGCTGCTCGGAGGATTGCTCGGCGCGGGCGTGGGCATGGGCGTGGCGCGCGTGCTCGCCGATCAGTTCCAGTGGCCCCTGCTCGTGCGCCCCGACGTCATCCTCGTGGCGCTCGGCTTCAGCGCCCTGATTGGAGTGGGTTTTGGTCTCTACCCGGCACGCAAGGCGAGCCGGCTCGATCCCATCGATGCCTTGAGGTACGAGTAATGCGCTCTTCCTTCCCGCTCGCCCTCCTGCTGCTCGCCGCCACCCCGGTGGGAGCCCAGGAGCAGTCCCAGACGCCCGCGGCCCAACCCGCGGCCCAGCCCGCCCCGCGCGTGCTCACGCTGCGCGAGGCCCTGACGAACGCCCAGGAGCATCAGCCCCAACTGCGTCAGGCCCAGGCGAACACCGCCGCGGCCAACGCCCGCGTGGACCAGAACTTCTCCTCGCTCCTGCCCCAGGTGAGCGCCAACGCCGCCTACCAGCGCTCCTTCTCCAGCAGCACCTCCTTCGGCACGGCGGACCCCACCTCCGGCATCATCCGCCGCGAGGGCTTCAACGTGGGCCTCTCCGTCAACCAGCTCGTCTGGGACTTCGGCCGCACCACGGGCCGCTGGCGCGTGGCCCAGCAGTCCGCCGCGGCCCAGAAGGACACCGAGGCCCAGACGCGCAACAACCTGCTGGCCAACGTGCAATCCGCCTACTTCGACGCCCTGGCCCAACAGGTGCTCGTGAAGGTGGCCGAGGAGACGCTGCAGAACCAGCGGACCCACCTGGATCAGGTGCGCGCCCAGGTGGAGGTGGGCACCCGCCCGGAGATCGATCTGCTCCAACAGCAGACGCTGGTGGCCAACGCCAAGGTGCAGCTCATCCAGGCGCAGGGCAACGCCGCCACCACGCGGGCCATCCTCAACCAGGCCATGGGCGTGGAGGGCTCCACCGACTACGCCGTCCAGGAAGAGCTCGTGGACCTGGTGCAGGGCGAGCAGCGTCCCCCCGAGGAGCTGGTGGACATGGCGTTCCAGAACCGCGCGGACCTGTCCTCGGCCGCGCACCAGCTCAGCGCCCAGGAGCAGCAGATCTCCGTGACGCGCACGGGCTTCTACCCGAGTATCAACGCCTCGGTCGCGGCGACCGAGTCCGGCCCCAATCCCGCCAACCTGCAATGGGGCGTGACGGGACAGCTCGGCCTGAGCTGGTCGCTCTTCCAGGGCGGACTCACGCTCGCGCAGTTGCGTGAACAGCGCGCCAACCTCAGCGGCATCCAGGCCCAGCGCGACGCGCTGCGACAGCAGGTGCGCCTGGAGGTGGAACGCGCGCAGTTGCAGGTGACCACGTCGCGCGAGAGCGTGTCCGCGGCGGAGGAGGCCTTGAAGAACGCCCAGGAGCGGCTGCGCCTGGCCGAGGGCCGCTACCGCGCGGGCGTGGGCAACATCATCGAGCTGTCCGACGCGCAGTTGTCCGCCACCAATGCCGCGGTGCAGCGCGTCCAGGCGGCCTACAACCTGGCCACCGCACGGACAGAGTTGGCGCGCTCGCTCGGGCAGTCGCCGGTGGACACCGGGACCTGAGTGTTCGGGTGAAGGCTCGCCCGTCAAGGTCTCCTGGCGGGCGAGTCCCCCCTCTCGCCGAGCGTCCCCGGGCGTTCCTCCCGTCACGCGACCCTGTCACACGCTACCGAGCCGCCCAGCTCCGAGCGGTCACGACGCCGGAGGTGGTCTGTCGAGACCCCTTAGCTGCTCCTCGGCCATCTCGCGGTACAACGGCACGACCTCCACGGCCAGCACGTCGCGCATCTGCTGGCGCGCACCATCGAGATCGCCCGCGTCCCGAAGGCTCGTCATCCGGTACATCGAGCGCAAGAATCGACGCTCCCCCTTCTGGAAACGAGAGAGAATCATCCCCATGAGGGCCTCGGCCCCCTCCGAGGTCTTGAGCGCGTCTTCAGTCTCTGCCTCGCTGACGGCTGCCGTGGGAGCAGTCCGGCGTAGAAGGGCGCGCAGGTCATCGGTGAATTCCAGTGCGTGCCCCTGCTGGATGCGTTGTGCGAGAACGGCAAGCTGCGGCCGATCGGACAGGTCCGGATTGAGCCGCCCGGTTGCACGCACCTCCATCAGTCTCGTCAACTCCTCAAGCTGGACTTCGGCGTGCTCCCGGTAGAGGGGGACCACCTCCACGGCGAGCAGGTCGCGAATGGCTTGCAGTGCCCCGTCGAGATCTCCTTTCTTCTGGAGTGTACCTGCCCGGGCCAAGGAATCTCCAAGTCGATGCGACCCATCTCGAATACGCTGGCGGATCTCCCGAAGCAGGGTTGTAGCGGTGGACAGGCTGCACAAAGCATCTTCCGCGTCCTGCTGGCTGATGGCCACCTGCCGAGCGGTCCGCACAAGAAGGGAGCGCGTCTCGGAGGTGAGTTCCAACGGGGCGCCACTTTCGAGAACATCCTGAGCCAACGTCCTGAGTTCTTCCCAGTCCGTCTCTTCAGTCATTCGATTACCTGGGCTTGATCCGCTTACGTGGCTCTCCCGCACTTTATGTGCTCCACGCCTCGGAACACCTGCTGCTCCAGCGCATATGACTCGCCACCTGAATGGCGAGCACGCAATCTGCGGGAGAGCCACTAAAACGGGGCAGGCTCACTAATCTTCGGGATCGTCTACGTAGTCAAGCATGGTCGTGGCATGTTGACGGTAGAGGGGCACGACCTCAACAGCTAACACTCCCTCCAACACCGCTCGCGCTCCGGCCACGTCGCCTGCTTTCTTACGGCGGTCTGACTCAGATAACGCCCGGGATAGCCGCCGACTACCCTCGAAAATCCGGCGGCGCATCTCTCGCACGAGTGTTTCCGCTCCCGCTGGGGTGAGCAATGCGCGTTCCGCGTCGACATTGCCAATGGCTACGTCCTGCGCCACTCGTTGGCAGAGGTCGCGCACATCAGCGTTTAGCGCTATCACTTCATTCCGCTCCAGCTTGGCATACAGCCCAAGCACCCTGTCCCAATCGTGAGGCTCGTTCATTCCCGCATCACCTCTGCTTTGGCCAGCACATGTGGTAAGGCCATTGGCGCTGTCCCTCGCACCACCGGAAGCAGTCATGGCAGGGACCTACCCAACGCGGTTTCTTCTGGTCCTGGCACCGGACGTAGGTATCTCGGCAATGCTCCCGCCATCCTTCGTCGGGATCGTCTGACTCCTCACCCGCTCCTTCACCCGCGCCGTCGTCTGTCCTTCTTTCAAGAGCGTTCTCGAACCTTGCTCCTGCCTTCACCGCCGCCTCTACGTCCGATGCGACGGCACCACAAGCCCCTGCTGGGTCGTATGGGTGCTTCTTGATGCAACAGACCATTGTCGAGTCCCCGAGTCGGCAGTCCGCCGGGGCCGTTTGCGCCAGGAGTATGGGACGATTCGCCATGTGGTGCGCCGTAGCCGAGCAGCCGGACACGAGCACTCCCCACAGCAGAGCCACCCCCAGGGAAATAAGAGGAGTCCAGTGTTTCATGTCATCCAGCCTGGAGTGACGGGTTTTCAGGATGCCATGGTGCACCCAGCCGGGGGTCCGGACGTTCGTTCGCATGATACGAGGCGACGCCTTCGCCTTCGATGGACGGCATATCGGGTTCCTCCGGCGCCTCGCTGTGCGAGAATCACCAAGAAGCGCACTGGCTCCACCGAGCAGCGCAGAGGGACACGACGTGACGGAATCCAACACCGCCCAGGCCTCCCCCGAGCCATCCACGCCCATCTGGAAGGTGGCCGCCGCGAGCTTCATCGGCACCGCGGTCGAGTGGTACGACTTCTTCCTGTACGGCACCGCGGCGGCGCTCATCTTCAACCGCCTGTTCTTCCCCTCGTTCGATCCGTTGATGGGCACGCTCGCCGCGTTCGGCACCTTCGCGGTGGGCTTCATCGCGCGGCCGCTCGGCGGCATCATCTTCGGCCACTTCGGCGACAAGCTCGGGCGCAAGTCCATGTTGAGCGCCACGCTGATGATCATGGGCGTGGCGACGTTCGCCATCGGGTTGTTGCCCACCTACGAGAGCGTGGGCATCTGGGCGCCCATCCTCCTGGTCGTCCTGCGCATCTTCCAGGGCTTCGGTCTGGGCGGTGAGTGGGGCGGCGCGGTGCTCATGGCGGTGGAGAGCGCACCCGCGAATCGCCGGGGCTTCTACGGAAGCTGGCCGCAGATGGGCGCGCCCGCGGGCCTGCTCGTCGCCAACGCCGTGTTCTCCGTCTTCTCGAGCCTGCCCGAGGAGCAGTTCGTCTCCTGGGGCTGGCGCATCCCCTTCCTCTTCAGCGCGCTGCTCATCGGCATTGGCGTCTTCATCCGCCTGGGCGTCGCCGAGTCCCCGGCGTTCCGCGCCGCGCACCAGAAGAAGCAACAGCAACCCGCCACCCGCGAGCCCCCCGCGCTCGAGGTGTTGCGCACCTATCCCAAGCAGATCCTCCTGGCCATGGGGGCGCGCTTCGCGGAGAACGGCTTCTTCTACATCGTCACCACGTTCGTGCTCGCCTACGGCACCAGCATCGGCCTGGAGCGCGCGGCCATGCTCCAGGCGGTGCTCGTGGCCACGTGCGTGCACCTGGTGGCCATCCCCAGCTTCGGAGCGCTCTCGGACATCCTCGGACGCCGCCCCGTGTACATCGGGGGAGCCGTGGCGTGCGCGCTGCTCGCCTTCCCCTTCTTCTGGCTCATCGACACGAAGCAGACGGGCGCCATCTGGCTGGCCATCTCCCTGGGCATCATCGCGCACGCCGCCATGTACGGGCCCCAGGCCAGCTTCTTCTCCGAGCTGTTCGGCACCCGCGTGCGCTACAGCGGCGCGTCGCTCGGCTACCAGCTGGCGTCCGTCTTCGCGGGAGGCCTCTCCCCCCTCGTCGCCACCGCCCTGCTCCAGTCGACCGGCAACAAGCCCTGGGCGGTGTCCGTCTACATGGTGGTGCTCGCCCTCATCACGCTCGTGTCCGTGTACCTGTCCGCCGAGACGTTCCGCGAAAATCTCGAGGAGACGGACCCCACGGCTGCCTCGGGGGAAGCCGCGGGGAAGGAGCGGCCACGCGAGGTGGCCTGAGGTTCAGCGCGCCGTCCAGCCGCAGTCCATCATCTGGGCGGCGCCAGTGATGCCGCCCGCGGCGTCCGAGCACAGGAAGGTCGCGTACGCCGCCACCTCGGAGGGCTCCAGCAGGCGCTTGACGGCGGCGGGGGCCAGCATGACGCGCTCGATGACGTCCGCCTCGGACATGTTGTTCACCCGGGCCTGGTCGGCGATCTGCTTCTCCACGAGCGGGGTGCGCACGTAGCTCGGGCAGAGCGCGTTCACCGTCACGCCCTTGTCCGCCGCCTCCAGCGCCACCGTCTTCGTCAGGCCCATGAGCCCGTGCTTGGCGGAGACGTAGGCGGACTTGTACGGCGAGGCCACCACGCCGTGCAGCGAGGAGATGTTGAGGATGCGGCCCCACTTGCGCGCGTACATCAGCGGCAGCGCGTACTTGGTGAGCAGGAAGGGCCCCACGAGCATGATGCGGATCATCTGCTCCCACTTCTCCTCGGGGAAGTCCTCCACCGGGGACACGTGCTGCAGCCCCGCGTTGTTCACCAGGATGTCGAGCTGACCCCATTCGTTCCGGGCGCGCTCCACCAGGGCGCGGCAGTCGTCCCGTGAGGACACGTCCGCACGCTGCGCGATGGCGCCGGGGATGCGCTCGGCCACCGCCCGTGCGCCCTTCTCGTCGAGATCCGACACCAGCACCCGGGCCCCCTGAGCGCCCAGCGCCTCGGCCACCGCCTGACCAATTCCACTCGCCGCGCCCGTCACGAGCGCACACCTGTCCTTCATCGTTCCCATGGTGGTGCCTTTCTAGAGGATCATCCGCAAGGTGAGGAAGGCCGAGAGATCACGCTCCTCGGCCTCGGGCTTGCCCTGGATCTCCCGCGTGAAGGTGGCCACGCGAGCCCCGAGCGCGACCTGATCGAACATCCACCACGTGGCGCCCACGTTGACGTACGTGGTCGTCGTGGCGAGCACGGGCTCGCTCGCCGGGGTGCTGCCCGTGGGGGGCACGAAGGAAGGCGTGTGGTCCGCCACGCGCGTCACGTGGACGCCCACGCCCGAGCGGCCATGGAAAAAGACGTCCAGGCCACCGGAGACGGTGAGCGCGTCGAAGGGCGTCTCCAGCAGAGTGTTGGCGTAGCCCGTGGCCGAGTTCACGACCTCGTTCCGCACGCGCGCCACGTTGACGAAGGGCGTCACCTCGAAGGGCATCGAGGGGATGAGGCCCTTGAGCTTGAGCTTGAGGTTGCCCCGGAGGTTGTAGCCATCCAAGGGCGGATCCTGCTTCGAGTTGGTCTGGTAGTTGATGTGGAAGACCTGCGCCATCGCCTTGGCCTCGAAGGCGGGGTGCTCGTAGGAGAGCGAGGGAGCGATGACGCGGAAGTGGAGGTCATCGTCCGGCTGGCCATTGCGGAAGGTGCCCAGGGGCCTCTCCCAGAAGCGGCTGTTGCCACCGAAGGCGCCGCCCACCATGTACGAGGCCGAGGTGCTCAGCGGGTTCGCCTCGGTGAAGCTCAGGCCGGCGGTGAAGCCCCAGCGCGAGTAGCGCACCTGCGCGCCCTGGCCCCGGCTGAAGCCGCTGTAGAGCAGCGGGTCGCGCGTGTACTTGTCCGCGAGCAGCAGATCCCCGATGTGCGCGGAGAAGAAGTCCACGCTCGCGGGATCCAACACGATGCCCGCCTCCACCGTGGCGCCCCAGCGCTGCAAGCGCAGCACCTGGTCGCGCACGGACAGCGAGGCGGTGCCTTCCCAGATGCCCGAGCCGTGGCTGCGCAGGTTGCGCTCGAACTCGCTGTGGAAGGTGACGTACGACCCCAGGCGTCCCTGCGCGCCGAAGCGGGAGATGGCCACGGTGGTGAGGCGGCCTTCCTTCTCCGGCAGGGGGTTGGCCAGCAGGTGCTCGGAATGGAAGCCGCCCGCGATGGAGAGCACCGGGCTGATGAAGTACGTGTCGCTGCCCAGGGCGAAGAGGGGCCGGGTGGCCGGAGGCGGCGTGCTGAGCACGAGCGCGTCGGGATCCTGGCTCGTGGCGGCGCTCGGCTTCGCGGGAGCCGCGGGAGTCTCGATGGGCGCCGGAGCCGGAACGGGCGCCGGGGCCTCGGTGTCCTGAGCCCGGACGGGGGCCGACGCCAACGCGGACGCCAGGGAGCAGACCACGGCCACGCGGGCCGCGGCGGGGAACGACGGAGTCATAGAAGGAGGGCTCGCTTGTGCGGCCGCGCACGGAAGACGACCGCCGCCCGTGCGGCGGCCACGGCCACGGGCGGCGGGATGAAAACCCACGAAAGGAAGGACGGCGCTGGGCTACTTCGCCTCCAGGAACGCCATCACGTGCTTGAGGCCCGCCTCGGAGCGCACCGTGCCGAAGTGGTTGGCGATGAAGCCCTTGTTGAAGTAGCCGCTGGTGTCGTAGTCGTTGAGCGTCGTCAGCGTGTTGTTCACGCACCCGGGCATCTCGATGCGCGAGGCGGCCTCGGACACGTAGAAGTCCTGGTAGTTGGAGCCCGAGTTGATGTCCGTCATGGTGAGCGTGAGGTACTTCACCACGTTGCCGCCGCACTGCCCCGTCCGGCCAAAGGCGTAGTCCCCGTCCGCGCACGGCGTGGCGAACAGGTCCCGCGGCCCGTTGAGCGGCTTGTGGAAGTACGTCTGCTGGTAGTTGCTCCGGCTGCCCATCTCGCAAACGATGGTGCCGCGCATGGTGAGGTTGGGGCCGCACAGCGCGCTCGGCGGATCATAGGTGGACACGCCGTGGTGGGCGCCCGAGCCCATGATGACGTGGCTGAGCTGGGGGAAGGGGTTGATGGCGCCCTCGACCCCGTCCACGGACTCCACGTAGAGCCGGCGCAAGGCGTCGCGCACCACCGTCACGCCCAGTGAGTGGCCCACGAGCGCCACCTTGCGGCCCGGGTTGTTCTTCATCACCGCCTTGACGAGGGACTGGAGGATGGGCGTGGACCAGCCGTGGTCGATGTTGCCCGCCACGTTCTCCGTGGTGTTGTTGCGGGTGGGGTCCACCAGGGGAATCAAGTCCGTGCGGAAGTCCACCGCGATGACCGGGTAGCGCGCGGCGATGAGCGCTTCCGCGAGCTGGGGGCGCGCCTGGGTGTCGGGACTGAACTGGACGTTCTCGAAGGCGGAGTTGATGGCCGTGCCCGGCGGCAGGAGGAACTTCTCCCAGGAGTGCGGCCGGGTGGAGTTGCCGTGCACGAGGATGACGATGGGCAGCGAGCTGTCCTCGTTGTCCTGGGTGTACTCCTTCGCCGCGCAGGGATAGCCGGGGATGTCCGCCACGTCCCCGTCGAGGAAGCCCGTGGCGGCGTTGGGTCCGCCGAAGTCGCCCTGCCCGGTCCACTTGCCGTCGTTGTTGCCGTCCTTGTACGGCGTGCTCCCGGGCGTGCTCGAGTCCGTGTTCTTCTTGTCGTAGTAGAGGTTGGCCCTGGTGCAGCCCGGGTGGAGGTCGCCGATCGGGCGATACCGGCCGTCGTACAGCTTGTAGGTATCGGGCGTCTGGCGCTCGGTGGTCTCGGGCGCCTTCATCTCCGGCGCGTCCCGGAAGGACCAGGTGGCCACGTCCACGCCTCCGGCGCGCAGCTCCTCCGTCAGGGCGGCGATCCGCTCGCGGCAGCGCTCCACCGTCACCACCGGATTCTTGTCCGGCGCGGGAGTGCCTTTCGGCACGGAGGAGCCGCCACATGCGAGCAGACCGCTGGCGGCGAGCCCGGTCGCGGAGAGACGGAGGGAAGACCTGAACAGACGCATGGACGGACTCCTGGTGAAACGGTGGGGGAAGGAGGGGGAGCGGAGCGGCATCCTAGCGGGAGTTGATGCCAGATTCATGTTTGTATGATGGGAGGTTCATGTGGACCCACCCCTGCCTTGACATCACGCGTCATGCCTCGAGTCAGTGAGGAAACCTCGCCGCGACGCGTCATGTTTGTCTTTGAAACGCCTTCCAACCATCGGTGCTAGAGAATGTCTCCCCTTTTCGTGGGAGGACACATGTCGAAGCGACGTTTCGCGGGAGCCGTGGGCGCATGGCTGGCGCTGGAGCTGCTCGGGTGCGGAGGGCCTTCGTCGTCGGAAGAAGCACCTCCCGTGGGAGAGGTGACGAGCACCCTGACCCAGGTGACGAGCTTTGGGAGCAACCCGGGCAACCTGAGGATGTGGAAGCACGTCCCCGCCAGCATGCCAGCCAATGCGCCGCTGGTGGTGGCGATGCATGGCTGTACCCAGACGGCCAACGCCTATACCAACACGGGCTGGAACGCGCTGGCCGAGCAGCTCAAGTTCTACGTGCTCTATCCCGAGCAGGTGAGCGCCAACAACCAGAACACCTGTTTCAACTGGTTCGAGCCGGGGGACACCGCGCGCGGCCAGGGTGAGGCGCTGTCCATCAAGCAGATGGTCGACAAGATGATGGCCGACCACTCCATCGACGGCCGCCGCGTCTTCGTCACGGGCCTGTCCGCGGGCGCCGCGATGACGCACGTCATGGCCGCGGCCTACCCCGACGTCTTCGCGGGCGGCGCGGTGATGGCGGGCATCCCCTACAAGTGCGCCACCTCCATGGTCCAGGGCTTCTCCTGCATGAGCCCGGGCTCGGACAAGACGCCCGCGCAGTGGGCGAGCCTCGTGCGCGGCGCCTACTCCGGCTACAGCGGCCCCTACCCCAAGATGTCCCTCTGGCACGGCACGTCCGACTACACCGTGAAGAACAGCAACCAGAACGAGGGCATGGAGCAGTGGACGGCGGTGCACGGCATCGATCAGACGCCGGACCTCAGTGACACCGTGGCGGGCTACCCCCACAAGGTCTACCGGGACAGCGCGGGCAACTCCCTGGTGGAGACCTACGATCTCACCGGCATGGGCCATGGCACCGCCATCGACCCGGCGACGAAATTCCCCGGCACCAACGTCGCGTGTGGCACCGCGGGCGCCTACGTGCTGGACACGAACATCTGCTCCACCTGGCACGTGGCCCGCTTCTTCGGGCTCGACAACTCCGACACCGTCGCGCCCTCCGTCAGCCTCACCTCGCCCGCCAACGGCGCCAGCGTGAGCGGCTCGGTGAAGCTCACCGCCAGCGCCACGGACAACGTGGGCGTCACCCAGGTGGAGTTCCTCATCGACGGCGCGCCCGTGGGCACCGACACCACGTCGCCCTACGAGTACACCTGGAACAGCGCCTCGGCGGCCAATGGCACGCACACGCTCGTGGCCCGGGCCACGGACGCCGCGGGCAACAGCACGACCTCCAGCACCGTCTCCGTCACCGTGTCCGGCGGCGTCTCGGACACCACCGCCCCCACCGTGGCCCTCACCTCGCCCACGTCGGGCGCCACCCTGTCCGGCGCCGTCCCGCTCACCGCCACCGCGTCGGACAACATCGGCGTGAGCCGCGTGGACTTCCTCGTCGATGGCGCCGTCGTGGGCCAGGGCACGCTCCTGGGAGGCACGTACACCCTCACCTGGGACTCCACCTCGGCCAGCACGGGGAGCCACACCGTGCGTGCCCGGGCCACGGATGCCTCGGGCAACAGCGCCCTGTCCGCCCTGGTGACGGTGACGGTCGACCAGGGCTCGGCGCGCTTCTCCGAGACCTTCTCCAACAACGGCCCCGACAACACCGGCTGGAGCCTCACCGAGTGGACCCTGGACGCGAGCGACCAGATGGGCTCGGCCAGCGGCAAGTCCATCCTCGGCTCCGCCGTGCCGGCCTTCAGCACCGTCACCCGCACCGCCAGCGTCACCGTGAAGCTCGCGGCCAGCCCCCGCCTCTCCTACTGGCGCAAGCTGGACCTCTATGGCGCCAACACCACCGCCTCGGTCAGCTTCCAGGTCGTCGTCAACGATGGCGCCGACCGGGTGGTGGACTCCGTCACCAAGGGTCTTGGCGGCGTCACCGAATCCGCCTGGACCCAGCGCGCCAACCTCGACCTGTCCGCGTACGCGAACAAGACCGTCACGCTGAAGTTCATCGTCACCGCGAAGGACCTGAGTTCCACCGTCAGCCGCGCCAAGGCCTGGGTGGACGGCATCACCGTGGGGCCCTGAGCCTCCCGCCCGGTCCCCCCGCTCGCCCGCCCGCTCCACGGACGGCGACACGAGCCCCCGAGCCCGTGTCCGAGCAGATGCGCGAGCGGGAGGGCCGACTCAATTGAAACACCCTACCTTCTGGATCGAGGAGCGACATCGCCCCCCTTGGCACCGCCCTCCACGGTCCCAAGTTTGTCGGTGTCGCGCCGACCCCACCACATTCCTGGTGGTGACACCCCGAGGGGGAGGGCTTTCATGGCGGAGGGCTACGAACAGGTGGGACCCTCACTCGAAGGCGCGCACCCCGGGCGGCGGCTGGGCAACCGCTTCGAGCTCGTGCAGCGCATCAAGCAGGGCCGGGGCATCACCACCTGGCTGGGCGTGGACCTGCACACCGGCGCCCAGCTCGTCATCAAGACGACGCCCCTCTCATCGCTCGTCTCCGCGTCCCGGCGCCGGCTGGAGCACGAGGCCCGCGTGCTGCGCTCGCTCGCCAACCCCCACCTGGTGCCCCTCCTGGCGTTTGGCACGGGAGCGGAGCTGCTCTTCCTGGTGGCGCCCTTCGTCAAGGGCATGTCCCTGCAGGAACGGCTCGCCAGCGGAACCCTGTCCGTGCCCGAGGCGCTCGCCATGGGCCAGTGCGTGTTGTCCGCGCTCGCCGAGGCCCATGCCCACGGCGTGCTGCACCGGGACGTGAAGCCCTCCAACATCGTGGTGGAGGGCTACCCCACCGTCACCCGCGCCACCCTGGTGGACTTCGGCCTGGCGCGCAGCGAGCGGTTGGATCCGTCCCTGCGCGACCTGCCCGTGGGCACCGCGCGCTACCTGTCACCCGAACAGGCGGGACTGCTCAACCGCCCCGTGGAGGCCACCTCGGACCTGTACGCGCTGGGGGCCGTCCTCTTCGAGGCGCTGGCCGGCCACCCCGCCTTCGACGGCACGTCCGTGGGAGAGGTGTTGCGCCAGCACCTCACCCCGCGCCCGCGCCTGCGCACCACCGGCGTGGAGGTGCCCCGCGCGCTGGAGGAGGTCGTCGCCCGGCTGCTGCAGACGGATCCGCAGGATCGCTACCAGTCCGCGGAGTCCGCGCGCGAGGATCTGCGCGCCATCGAGGCGGCCCTCGCCCGCGGCGAGCAGGATCCCGAGCTGGTGGCGGGCGCGCACGACACGCGCCACAGCCTCACGGAGCCGTCCTTCGTGGGCCGGCAGGAGGAGCTGGCGCTGCTGGAGCGCGAGTTGGAGCGCGCCCGCGCCGAACCGGGCCGACTGCTCGTGGTGGAGGCCGAGAGCGGCGGGGGCAAGAGCCGGCTGCTGGAGGAGTTCGCCTCGCGCTCGCGTCAGCACCGGGCCTGGCTGCTGCAAGGACAAGCGGTGGCCCACTCCGCGCGGCGCCCCTTCCAGCTCATCTCGGACGTGGCCTCGGGCATCGCCTCGGCGGCCCGGGAGCGGCCCGAGCTCGCCGAGCGGCTGTACGAGCGGCTGCGCGAAGAGTCGGTGGCGGTGTGCACCGTGCTGCCCCAGCTGGTGCCCGTGCTCCGCCCGGAGCAGCAGAACCTGGGGCCCGAGTCCCTGGGCGAGAGCCGCGGCATCGCCGCCCTCACGGCGCTGCTCGGCGTGCTGGGGACGGAGAACGAGCCCGCGCTGGTGCTGCTCGATGACTGCCAGTGGGCGGACGAGCCCACGCTCAAGGCGCTGGACGGCTGGCAGCAACAGGCACGCCGGAGCGGCGCGGGCCACGTGTTGCTCGTGCTGTCGTTCCGCAGCGACGAGGTGGGCGCGGAGCATGTGCTGCGCCGGCTCCACCCCGACGCGCACCTGCGGCTCAAGGCCTTCGGGCCGGAGGATCTCACGCGCATGCTGGAGTCCATGGCGGGCCCCCTGCCGCGCGAGGCCACCGAGCTGGTGGTGCGGCTGTCCGAGGGCAATCCCTTCATGGCGTCCGCGGTGATGCATGGGCTGGTGGAGGACGGCGCGCTCGCGCCGGGCCCCGGGGGCTGGACGGTGCAGCCCGCGGCCATGGCGCACGTGCGCTCCTCGCGTCAGGCCGCCGCCTTCCTCGTGCGCCGGCTCAAGCTGCTGCCCCCCGAGTCGCTGCACCTCTTGTCCGTGGGGGCCGTGCTGGGCAAGAGCTTCGACCTGGCGCGCGTCGCCGCGCTGTCGGGCACGCCGCGGGAGCAGGTGGTGGCGGCGCTCGTGGAGCCGCAGCACCGCCACATGCTGTGGGCGGGCCAGGAGGGCCACTACACCTTCGTCCACGACAAGCTGCGCGAAGCGCTTCTCGGCCTGCTGGAGCCCGAGCAGCGCCGGGAGCTGCACCGGCTGGCGGCGCGCACCTTCGAGTCCGGGGACGAGGCGGACTCCTACGAGCTGGCCTACCACTACGACGCCGCGGGCGAGCACGCCCAGGCACTGCCCCACGCGCTGGTGGCCGCCGAGCGCGCCCGCACGCAGTTCGCCCTGGAGACGGCGGAGCTCAACTACCGCATCGCCGAGCGCGGCGCGGCCGACGCCGACACGAGCACGCGCTTCCGCATCACCTCGGGGCTCGGCGACGTGCTCATGCTGCGCGGCCGCTACGACGCCGCCCAGCAGCAGCTCGAGCGGGCCCAGCAGCTCGCCCACAACCGCCTGGAGCAGGCCCGCATCTCCTCCAAGCTCGGCGAGCTGGAGTTCAAGCGCGGCAACATGGAGGAGAGCAACGCCGCCAACGAGCAGGGGCTGGAGCTGCTCGAGCGCTGGGTGCCCGGCCACAACCTCACCTACGGCCTGCGCGCCGCGTGGGAATTGCTCGTGCAGGCGGGCCACACGCTCCTGCCCGGACGGCTCGCGCGCCGGAGCCTGGAGCACGCGGAAGAGGACCTGCTCGCGGTGCACTTCTACAACCGGCTCACGTACGGCTACTGGTACAAGCGCGGCCCCATCCCGACGTTCTGGGCCCACCTGCGCGAGGTCAACACCGCCGAGCGCTACCCGCCCACGCCCGAGCTGGCCCAGGCCTACTCCACGCACTCGCCCGTGATGACCCAGGTGCCCTGGTTCTCCCGGGCCATCACCTACCTGGAGAAGTCGCTCGCCATGCGCCGGCGCTGGGGCGACACCTGGGGCCAGGGCCAGACGCTCCACTTCTACTCGCTCGCGCTCTACGCCTCCGGCCGGTTCGAGGAGAGCATCGAGAAGGCGCGCGAGGGCATGCGGCTGCTCGCGCGCACCGGAGACAAGTGGGAGATGCACAACGCCCACTACCACGAGGCCATGTCCCTCTACCGGCTGGGGCGGCTGCGCGAGGCGGAGGAGTCCAGCCAGCGGCTGCACGCCTCCGCCGTGGCCATTGGAGACCGGTACGCGGCGCGGCTGGCCCTGGAGGTCTGGGGCAAGGCTTCCGTGGGACGCATCGCGCCGGAGTTGCTGCGCGACGCCTTCGCCGATCCCGGCATCGACACCCAGACGCACGCGGGACTGCTCCAGGCGGAGGCCCTGCGGCGGCTGCGCGAGGATGACCGGGAGGGCGCGGTGGCCACGCTGGAGACGGCCTGGCGCATGGTGGAGAAGGCCCGCCTGCGCAACGAGTACGTGACGCCCGTGGGCCCCTGGTACGTCACCGCGCTGCGGCTGCTCGCCGAACGCGTCTCGCCCCTCGCGCCCCGGCGGCGTGCCGCGCTGCTCAAGCAGGCCCGGAGCCTGGCCCACAAGGCGAGCTCCTCGGCCGAGTCCTTCCAGAACAACCTCGTCCACCTGCTGCGCGAGCGGGGTCTGCTGGAGGCCATGGCCGGCCACCCGCGCCGTGCCCGCCGCCTGCTCGAGCAGAGCCTGCGGCTGGCGGAGTCCCTGAGGATGAGCCACGAGCACGCCCAGACGCTGCTCGCGCGGGGCGAGGTGGGACAGGCCTGGGGCTGGTCCGGGGCCGCCTCGGACGTGGAGACGGCCCGGCGGCGGTTGCAGGAGTTGGAGCAGGGGCTCGGCGCCGACCACGCCGCGCCCGCGCAGGCGCCGGAGCGCCTGGAGACGCTGTCGCTGGTGGACCGCTTCCCCCGGGTCCTGGAGGCCGGACGGAGGATCGCCTCCGCGCTCACGGGCGAGGCCGTCTTCGACGCCGTGCGCGAGTCCATGATGGAGCTCTTGCGCCCGGAGCACTGCGTGGTGTTCGAGCCGCGCACGCTCCTGCCCGAGGAGGAGTTGACGGCCGAGGGCGTGAGCCGCACGGCCGTGCGCCGCGTCCTGGAGTCGGGCCAGCCGGTCATCATGGGCCAGGGCATGACGGGCGGGGTGAGCGAGAGCCTGGAATTGCTCGGGGTGCGCTCGCTCTTGTGCGCCCCCATCCAGGTGCGGGGCAAGACGGTGGCCTGCGTGTGCGCCACGCACCGGCAGGTGGGCGAGCTGTTCGGCGAGGACGAGGAGCGGCTGGTCTCCTTCGTCTGCATCCTCGCCGGCACCGCGCTGGAGAACGCCGAGGGCTTCGAGCGCATGGCCGCGCTGTCCGAGGAGCAGGGCCGGCTCTACCGCGAGGAGCAGGAGGCGGTGCGGCGCCGGGACGACTTCCTGTCCATCGCCGCGCACGAGCTCAAGACGCCGCTCACCTCGCTGCAACTGCACATCCAGGGGTTGATGTCCCAGACGCGCCCCGGTGCCCAAGCCCTGCCTCCCGAGCGTCTGGCCACCAAGCTCGAGTCGGCCAACCTCCAGACGCAGCGGCTGGGCAAGCTGGTGAACGAGCTGCTGGACATCTCGCGCATCGCCCAGGGGCAGCTGCTCACGGAGCTGGAGCCGGTGGACCTGGTGCGGGTGGTGCGCGGCGTGGCCGAGCGCTCGCGGGAGGGCCTCTCGCGCGCCGAGTGCTCGCTCCAGCTGGAGCTGGTGCCCGAGCTGGTGGGGCGCTGGGACGCCATCCGGCTGGAGCAGGTGGTGCTCAACCTGCTCACCAACGCCATGAAGTACGGCGCGGGCCGCCCCATCCACATCACCGTGGACGGAGACGCCACGCACGCGCGGCTCCAGGTGAGGGATCAGGGCATCGGCATCGCCGAGGAGGACACGGAGCGCATCTTCGAGCGCTTCGAGCGCGCCGTGTCCGTGCGCCACTACGGCGGCTTCGGCATCGGACTGTGGATCGTCCGGGAGATCGTCCGGGCCCTGGGCGGCAACATCGAGGTGCGCAGCGTGCCGGGGCAGGGAGCGACCTTCACCGTGCTCCTGCCCCTCCAGGGTCCCCGGACGCGCCCCGTCAACGGCGCTCCAGCTCCAGATAGATGACGTGGCCCACGCTGTCGCGGAACAAGTTCATCGAGCCCACCTGTTTGGGATCGATCCCCTGGGCGAGGCCCCGCATCTCGGCCTCGTCGCGGTAGACGAGCCACCAGTCCATGAAGGCCTCCAGGTAGCCGGCGTCGGGGGTGCTCAAGGCGAAGTTGGCGATCACCAACCGCCCCCCCGGGCGCAACATCCCGAAGAGCCGCTGGGTGAGCCGCTGCGCGGTGCACTGCGAGAGGTAGTCATACAGGCCCGCCGTGTAGATGAGATCCTGCGGCTCGAAGGTGGTGCGGCCCAGGACGATGGAGCGCACGGTGTCGCACACGGTGCGCACCACGTTCCCCGGGTGCTGCCGGGCGACCTCGTCCAGACTCGACTGATCCTGATCCACCGCGAGGAACTGGCCCACCCGGCGCTCGGCCACGGCGCGTGACAGCTCCGCCTCGCGCAGGTGGCCACAGGCGATGGACAGCACGCGCGGCTTCTTCACCCGCTCGGCGATGGTGTCGATTTCCCGCGCGAGGATGAGGCGCCGCTCCCGCACGCTCCGGGGCCCCGTCTGCTGGAACAGGAAGCGGTAGATGGCCTGGCCCAGGGGCGGTGCCCCGGTGCTCCGCTCGCTGTAGACATAGTCGATGAGCTCCGCGTCCCCCGCGTATCCCCTCGGGCGCACATAGCTGTGGCGGGAGTAGGGACACAGGTGCAGCAGTTCCCGCAGGGGGTGGGCGCGCGTGGACTCCAAGCAGAACACGTGCCACTCCTCGCGATCGCACTTGCGTCTCAACCAGTACAGTCCCTGGTAGAGCGCCGCCATGTCGGCCTCCACCTGACCCGAGCGCATGCGCGCGTGGATGTCGTTCAACCAGGAATCCGCCTGGAGAAAGGCGTCACTGCGCTCCACCCAATCCATCACGGGAGCCGCCAATTCGTTGCGAACATGACAGGACTCACCAAGGCCTGTGGTGTGTTTCAGCAGGAGGGAGGGATCGTGCATGACCCCCACAACGAGAGGTGCCCGGCATTCCGTTCCCCGAGCGGAAGACACACGAGCGGCCCTCGCTCCGCCGCCAGGAGACCGGCTTCTCGTCCTCATCGGGTGTCGGACGTCGCGCCACCCGAGCGCTTGCCCGCGATGAACGAGGCGATCCGCTCGATGGTGTCCAGGTTCTCCGGCCCCGCCTCGTCGTCGCCCACCGTGATGCCGAACTCGCTCTCCAGGTAAAGGATGAGTTCGAGGGTGTCCGTCGAGTCCATCATCCCCGAGCTGAGCAAGGACATGCCGTCGGACAGCGCGGCGTGCTCATTGCGAAGGAAAGTCATCCGGATGAACTGACGCAGCTGGCTCTTCGTCTCCGTCTCCATGACCCATGGAACGTGCGAGCCCACCTCACGCCATCCCGCCTACTCTCGCCCACATGGACGCCCCCGGGGGAGCTAGAGGGTGGCGGAGGCCGGAGCGGAGCGCTCGTCCCCCAGGCCGTGTTGAGCCAGCACCCACGCCAGATCGTCCGCGAGCGCGAGCACCGGCTTCACGGTGCACCCCGTGGCGGCCTCGAGCTCCTCGAGCAGCCCGAGATTGTCCGGCTCGCTGGTGGCCACGTAGACGAGGCCCCGCGCCTCCTCGCCCCATTGAATCCGCAGGGGGCACACGCGCAGCCTGCTGAGCACCCCCTCCGGCACGCACCGCAGCAGCGCCCTCGGCACGCGCTCCAGCCCCTCGCGGCGGACAAAGGGCAGCTGCAGGTGCTGCGACAACGTCGTGAGCGTCTGCTCGGGCGTGAGCAGGCCCAGGGCCAGCGCGGCCTCTCCCAGGCGGCATCCGTGGCGCCGGTGGTAGGCCAGCGCCTGATCCACCTGTGCCGACGACAACAGTCCGCTCGCCACCCACAGCTCACCCAGCCTCATCTCCCACACGCCGCACCTCTTCCGCTCGACGACGTCCACCCCCAGCCCCACCCCACCCCGAGGACGTTCCATGCGCGGCGCGTGCCATAACGGGACTCCATGGATTCCGAGGGCTTGGCGAGCCCTTCGACACCGGCACCCCCGGAACGATGGAAAAATTTCAGAGAGAGCGGCGCGGAGATCCAGGGGAAGAAGGGGTGGACAGGGATGTCGACGCGGCGCGCGCTGGCGGTAGAGTGCGCCACCCCCGGGAGCACCGAACCACGCATGCCCTTTCAGATCACCGTCTACGAGGCGGACCGCATCATTGATGTCGTCTATCCCCCACAGCCCACCGAGGAGGATGTGGAGGACTACCTCAAGCGCATCCGCGAGACGATCCTCCGTCTGGGCAGCCCCTGGAGCGCGCTGGTGGATCAGGCGCAGCTGCGGGTGATGCCTCCGGACATGGTGGCCACCATGGCCAACCTCAATGCCTTCGCGCAGCACCACGGCATGAAGCGCTCGGCGCGCGTGGTGACGGACCCCTCCTCGGGCCTGAGGGCGTGGCACATGACCAAGCGGGCCATGCTCACCATCCCCACCCGCACCTTCGACACGCGCGAAGCCGCCCTGGCCTGGCTGCGCAACCCCGAGGACGACTAGGCCCCGGCCGGGCGAGGTCCGCATCCGGACGCTTGACAGCCCGGGAGGGGGAAACTAACGCGGGGGGCCATGAGCACGCCCACATTCCCCTCGCCCTCCACTCCGGTGTCCATCGAAGGTCCCCCGAAAGTCCTGCTGCTGGAGAACATCCACGCGTCCGCCGCGGAGATGTTCGCCGCCGAGGGCTTCCAGGTGGAGCGGCTCAAGGGCGCGCTCAAGCCCGAGGAGCTGGAGCAGCGCATCCAGGGCGTGCACGTGCTGGGCATCCGCAGCAAGACGAACGTCCACGAGCTGGCGCTCGCCAAGGCGCCGCAACTGCTCGCGGTGGGCTGCTTCTGCATCGGCACCAATCAGGTGGACCTGGCCTCGGCCAACCGCCACGGCACGCCCGTGTTCAACGCGCCGTTCAGCAACACGCGCAGCGTGGCGGAGCTCGTCATCGCGGAGATCATCATGCTCAGCCGGCAGCTGGGCGACCGCAACCGCGAGGTGCACACGGGCCAGTGGCGCAAGGTGTCCGTGGGCAGCTACGAGGTGCGCGGCAAGACGCTGGGCATCGTGGGCTATGGGCACATCGGCTCGCAGCTGGGCGTGCTGGCCGAGTCCATGGGCATGCGCGTCATCTTCTATGACGTGATGACGAAGCTGCCCCTGGGCAACACGCGCGCCACGGCCACGCTGGAGGAGCTGCTGGAGAACTCGGACTTCGTGACGCTGCACGTGCCGGCCACGCCCGCCACGGAGAAGATGATGGGCGTGGCGGAGCTGGCGCGCATGAAGAAGGGCGCCTCGCTCATCAACGCGAGCCGGGGCACGGTGGTGGACATCGAGGCGCTGGCCAACGCGCTGCGCTCGGGCCACCTGGGCGGCGCCGCGGTGGACGTCTACCCGGAGGAGCCGGAGACCAACAGCGACGGCTTCAGCTCCGCGCTGCAGGGGCTGTCCAACGTCATCCTCACCCCGCACATCGGCGGCTCCACCGAGGAGGCCCAGGCGTCCATCGGCAAGGAGGTGGCCACCTCGCTCATCAAGCTGGTGAAGACGGGCGCCACGACGGGCGCGGTGAACTTCCCGCAGGTGGAGGTGCCGCTGATTCCCAAGACGCACCGCATCCTCAACGTGCACCGCAACACGCCGGGCGTGCTGCGTGACATCAACCGCATCGTCTCGGACCTCAACGCCAACATCCATGCGCAGGTGCTGAGCACGGACGCGAACATCGGCTACCTGGTGATGGATCTGGACCAGGACGTGGCCGCCCCGGTGTGCCAGGCCATCGCGAGCCTGAAGACGGACATCAAGACGCGCATCGTGTCCTGACGCGGAAGGCCCCGGGCCGGGGACGCCTCACCCCGGCTCGGAGGACTCGGAGAACCCGAGGGCTTCCAGGGGCAGTTCGAGCGCCTCGAAGGGCTCGGCGCGCACGCGCTCGTGACCGCTCCAGGCGCCCCGCTCCAGCCACTGCCCCTCGTGCCACCGGAGCACTTCCAGGGTGCGCAGCATGGGGTCCACGAGCCAGACGTACTCGACGCCTTCCCGCGCGTAGCGCTGCTTCTTGAGGGTCCGGTCGATGCGCGCCGTGGAGGGCGAGAGCACCTCGCAGACCCAGTCCGGGGCCAGGGTGAAGTGGGGCACGGGCACCCGGACGGGCATGCGCGAGCGCCGCCAGCCCGCGAGATCCGGGACCAGCACATCCGGACCGAGGTGCAGCTCGGGCTCGGTGAAGTACCACCAACCCCCCGGGCCGTCACGGCCCTTCTGGAAGGGCCCCCCCAGCTCCACCGAGAGCGCGAAGCTGGCGGCCGAGTGTGGGCTCGCGGGCCGAGGGGACACGATGAGCTGGCCCCCCAGGATTTCCCCCACCACGTGGGGAGGCAGGGCCTCGAGCCGCGCGCGGGTGGCCTCGTCAGGAGGCGGTGGTGTCTCCTCCGTCATCGGCGTGTGTCCTCTCCCCTGCGTCGCTCCAAGAGCCAACATGTCCCCTCCGCGGCTCCCGCGCCAGTCCCAGGACATTACTTCCGGGGTCTGACACGGACAACCTACCCGAGCGGACACGGAGGACGCCCGCTCGCGGGCTCACACGTCGAGGATCTTCCCCGGGTTGAGGATGTTGTGGGGATCCAAGGCGCGCTTGAGCGTGCGCAGCATGTCGAGCTCCCCGGCCGAGCGCGAGAAGGGCAGGTAGTCCTTCTTGAGCAGGCCGATGCCGTGCTCGGCGGAGATGCTGCCGCCGTGCTTGCGCACCAGCTCGAAGATGGCCGGATCCGCCTGCTTCGTGTGGGCGAGGAACTCGGACTTCTCCATGCCCTCGGGCTTCATGATGTTGATGTGGAGGTTGCCATCCCCGATGTGCCCGAACAGGGCGATCTCCCAGTCCGGGTAGCGCTCGTGGAAGACGGAGTCCAGCTCGGAGCAGAACGCCTCCAGGTTCGCCACCGGCAGGGACACGTCGTTCTTGTGCGGCAGTCCCGTGGCGGACAGGCTCTCGCTGATGCTCTCGCGCAGGGCCCACAGCTCGCTTGCCTGGGACGGGCTCTGCGCGAGCGTGCCGTCCGTCACCAGCCCCTGCTCGAAGAGCGTGCCCAGCCAGTTCTCCACCTCGGTGGGATCCCGCCCCTCCGCCTCCATCAGCACGTAGCAGCCACTGGGCGCCTCGAAGGGCGAGCGCAGCTTGCGGTGGCGCTGCACGCGCGCCAGGCATTTGTCGGTGAAGAACTCGTAGGCGCTCAGCACGAGCGGCGCGCGGCGGGCCTCGCGGAACAGGCGCAGCACCCCGGCCACGTCCGGCACGGCGAAGAGGAACACCTCCTGCTTGCCGGGCAGGGGCGTGAGCTTGAGCGTGGCCTCGGTGATGACGCCCAGCGTGCCCTCGCTGCCGATGAAGAGCTGGCGCAAGTCCGCGCCGGTGTTGTTCTTCTCCAGCGCGCCGTTGAGCTCCAGCACCTGGCCCTGGGCCGTCACCACTTGTAGGCCCAGCACCCAGTTGCGCGTGAGGCCGTAGCGGATGACCTTCACGCCGCCCGCGTTGGTGGCGATGTTGCCGCCCACCTGACTGGAGCCCTTGGAGGCGAAGTCCACCGGCCACGTCAGCCCATGCTCGGCGCAGTGATGGTGCACCGCCTCCGTCACCGCGCCCGCCTGCACGCGCACCGTGTTGCCCAGCAGCTCCACCGGCTCCATCCGGTTCATCCGCCGCAGCGACAGCACCAGCTCGCCCCGGGCGGCCACCGCGCCCGCCGCCAGGCCCGTGCGCCCTCCCGAGGGCACCACCGGAATCCGGTGCGCGTCGCACAGGGCCAACAGGCGCGCCACCTCGTCCGTGGTGCGGGGAAAGGCCACCGCACTGGGCGCGGCCGCGTGGACCCGCGTCCAATCGCGCCCGTACTCCTGGAGCTCGCTCGAATCACGGGTGAGGAAGTCCGCCGGGAATCCTTCGGCCACGGCGCGCAGGAACGCTTCGGGGAGCACATCGGCCATGGGGAGCACCTAGTGCAGCGCGCCCTCCATGGCAAGCCAGCGCACGGGCAACGAAGCACTCCTCAAGACGGCGTCCCACCATCCTCCTGCGCCGGGGCGGGTAGGGAAGGCTCAGCCGACGTGGGCGCGGCGGTGGTGGACGGCTCCACCGGAACCGGCGCCGTGCCGGCGTCCAAGGCCATGCCCGCGTCCGCGTCCGCGTCCGTGCCCGCGTCCAAGGCCATGCCCGCGTCCAAGGCCACGCCGGCGTCCTGGACCAGGGGCGCCGAGACCTCGGGGAGCGCCGGGGGGACGGGCTCCGGCTCGGCAGTGGGCAGGGGCACCGCCGCCTGCTCCGGTGGAGCGGCTGGCTCGGGTTTCACCTCGGTCTCGAGGAAAGCATCCGCCTCCACGACCCGATGGAGCTGGGCCAGGGCCCGCTCGAAATCCCGGCCCAGGCGCGCCTCGACGAGCGGCACCAGGTAATGAAGGAAGGGGTTGCCGCCCACTTCCCCCTCGTCCACCCATGTCACCAGGGTGCCATCCTCCGAGGAGGTGAAGGAGATGCGGCCCCGCGCGCGGAAGCGGCCCCCGTCCAGCGACGCGACATAGGCCACTCCCTTGGACGGCTCCGCCTCGGAGAGCGAGAGGGTTCCCCGCCCCACCCGCTCGCCGCTCCAACTGCGCACGGCGCCCGCGCCCGACGTGCTGCCAAACGCCCACTGGCCATCGGGATAGTGCTCCTCGTGCCAGGGGACCCACGCCCGCCAGCGCCTCGGGTCGGCCACGTGGGGGTACACCGCCTCGGCCGGCGCGCGCAGGAGCGTCGAACGCTCGACCCGGTAGGTCGACGGCAACACGAAGCCCAGGACGAGCACGAAGCCGAGCAGGCTCCCGAAGGAGATGAGGATCTTCTTGAGCATCAAGCGACTCCAGGGCGGAGTGCCCCCGGGGGACCGCACCCTAGCAGACCCGGATCCCCACCCGAACCCTCCCTTGAGGCGACCTTCCCCGCTTCTCTCCCGGCCCCGGCTCGCGAACAATCGGGGCGATGACGCCCACCCTCCCTCCAAGGAAGCGCCGGGCGCGGGGCACCCCGCGCGTCCCCGTGCCGCTGTGCCTGCTGCTGCTGATGATGAGTCCGGACGCCCGGGCCCAGTCACCGGAGGAACCGCGTCCCCCCACCGAGGAGCCCGAAATCACCCCCGCGCCACCGCCCACCGTGCCCGTGGACGACTCGCCCCCGTGGAGCACGCGCTTCGGCCTCCGGCTGGGAGTGGGCGCGCCCGAGGGGGTGGGGGCCGCGGCCATCGTCCACCCGAGGCCCTGGCTCCGGGTGCACGTGGGCGGCGCGAGGAACTACCTGGGAGCCTCCCTGCGGGGAGGGGTGGACCTGCTGCCCATCCGGCTCTTCATGTCACCGGTGCTGGGGCTGACGTACGGCCATGCCTTCGACATGGACTACGAGGGACTGCTCTCGCGGCTGCACGGCGAGCCCACCTCGGCGGGGACGGCCATCCGGCGCGTGGAGGTGGATCAACTGAGCGCCACCCTGGGCCTGGAGTTCTCCCCCTGGCGCCCGGTGACGTTCTTCGGAGTCGTGGGCATCAGCTACGCCTTCATCCGCGTCGCGGACCCGAAGGCCTTCATCCGCGAGGCGGAGGAGGATCCGGAGCTCTCCTCCACGCCCCTGCACCTGGGCATCTCCACCCCGGTGGCCCGGCTGGGCGTCATCCTCTATTTCAACTGACGGAGCACCCCATGCCCTCCCTGCCCCGCCTCCTGATCCTGACCGCCGCCGTGCTGCTCGCTCCGGGCTGCCGGAAGATCGCCGATACCTTCTTCGTGGTGACCGCCGAGACCGACGAGCTCTGCAAGGCGGAGCGAGGCCTGACGTTCTCCGGAGATGGCACGGACACGCTCACGCACACGGTCATCTTCCCCTTGGGGCAGATGGGCACGGACCTGCCCGAGGGCCATCTGGAAACCGAGCTCCGCGTGAGGCTGTTCGAGCTCGACGTCATGCGAGGAGAGGTGGACCTGAAGGAGGACCTCCAGGTGGTGAAGGTATCGCTGCGGCGACGGGGCGCCACGGAGTTCATCCGCACCCTGCTGGAGCAGGAGAACAACGCGTCCTCGCAGGCGTTCACCCCCACCCGGCTCGTGCTCCGGGCCGTGGAGGCGGCGAGCGTGCCCGAACTGGCGCGGGACGAGCAGGTGGAAATGGTGTTGGAGGCGCGCACGAGGAGGCCCCTCCCGGCATGGACGGCGGACCTCCAGGTCTGCGCGAGCCTGCGCGCCGAGGTGCATTACTTCCACCTCATCTATTGAGCACCCGCCGCGCCACCCAGTCCCGGGCGCGGAGGCTCGGCCGGAGCAGGAAGTCGAAGTGCCCGGCCTCCACGCGCCGCACGAGCGCCCGGTCCTGGGAGATGAACTCCGCGGCATCCCAGGGGAAGGCACGAGGCGCGGGCAGGTCCTCGCTCTCGACGGTGGAGGACGGGGCGACGTCCAGATAGCGCGCGTAGGTGGCGAAGAACTGGTCCACGCTCGAGGCCACGGGGACGGCGTACAGCGTCTCGTAGATGTCCACCCACACCACCGGCTGCGGGCCCCCCGCCTCCCCGAGCCATGGCACCGTGGCGTAGCAATAGGCCAACCGGTCGTCCTTGCCGAACACGAGCAGCGAGGCGAAGGGCTCCTCCCAGTCCCGGCGCCAGTGGGCGTTCACCCGGTGCAGGTCGGGCCGCCGCGTGTGGTGCACCGGGAAGAGGTACAGCTCGTCGTGGATCCACAGGTAGTTGGCGCGGGCGTGGACCCGCGCGAGCTGGGGATCCATGGGCTGACCGGCCACGAGGGCGTCCCGAGACTCGGACGAGCGCAAGGGCGGCTCCAGCTTCACGGGATGCGCGCGGACGCGGCAGACCTCCAACAGGCGCTCGAGGCCGGGCAACGGGCTGCTGCAGGGCATGGCGGCTCTCCTCCCACGAGGGTGTCCTTCGCGGTCACCCGACTGTAGATGACCGCGAAGGTCATGTCACGGTCCAAGCCCGAAGGAGCCCCCGTCCACGCGCCGCCCGTGGTAGGCACGGACGCCCATGGACTCCGCGCGGACCGCTCCTCGAATCCTCGTCGTCGGCTGTGGTGGAATCGGCGGCGTGCTGCTCTCGCGCCTCCTGGAGGGAGGCCACCGGGTGTCCGCGGTGGCGCGCCGGGAGGAGATCGCCCAGGTGCTGCGCACGCGCGGACCCGTGCTGCGCGACGAGAAGGGCGAGCGCACCGTGCGGGGAGACCTGGAGGTCTTCGTGCAGCCTCCGGCCCAGGGGACCTACGACTTCATCCTGCTCGCCACCCCGCCCACGGGAGTGGAAGCGGCGGCCCGGGACACGCGCCACCTGCTCGCGCCAGAAGGGGCCATGGCCGTGCTGGCCAATGGCCTGTGCGAGGAGCGGGTGGCCCGGGTGGTGGGCGAGGACCAGGTCATCGGCGCCGTCGTGGCCTGGGGCGCGTCGTCTCCGGAGACCGGCGTCTACGTCCGGACGGCGCAGGGAGGCATCGTGCTCGGCGTCCTGCGAGGCGGGACGGACGCCCGCCTGGAGCCCTTGGCCGGCGTGCTGCGCGCGATGTGTCCGGTGGACTTCACCACGAACCTGCGCGGCGTGCGCTGGAGCAAGCTGGCCATCAACTGCGCCATCTCCTCCCTGGGCACGGTGGGAGGAGACCGGATGGGCCCCCTCCTGCGCCGCCGCTTCGTGCGCCGGCTCGGACTGGAAGTCTTCACCGAGGTCCTCCAGGTGGCCCGCGCCGAGGGCGTGAAGGTGGAGAAGGTGGCGTCCACGCTGGAGCTGGGCTGGCTCGCGCTGGACGAGACGGAGCGGCACGCGCGGGGCTCGGCGTCGCTGCTGCTCAAGCACGCGGTGCTCCTGGCCGTCGGGGCGCGCTACCGCATGATGCGCTCCTCCATGCTGGCGGCGATCGAACGGGGCCGGGAGCCCCCCGTGGACTACCTCAACGGCGAGGTGGTCCAGCGCGCACGGACGCATGGGCTCGCGGTGCCGGTGAACGAGTGCCTGTGGGAAACAGTGCACGCCCTCGCCCGGCACGAGCTGAAGCCCGGGGTGGACACCCTGCGCGGTGTCTACGAGCGGACCCGGCCCCAACGCCCCTGACGGGCCGGAAGTTGGACGAAACGCCGGGGGCCTCGTAGGAAGAAAGCCGTGCGGCGCAAGCGCAAGAGCGGCGGATTTCCCTGGGTACGGGTGGGGCTGTGTGCCCTGGCCCCGCTCGTGCTGCTCAACCTGGCGGTGGCCTTCTTCGGCGACACCCGCGTGCCCCTCTTCTCCCTGTCCTTCCTCCAGGAGAAGGCCCACGCCCTGTCCGCCTACGCGCGCCACCGCCCCACCTGTCTGCTCGACGGACACCCGGAGATGGAGACGCTCATCCGGGACACCGAGCGCCGTCACCACCTGCCCGCCGGCCTGCTGCGAGCGCTCGTGCACGTGGAGTCCAACACCCAGCCGCACCGCATCTCCCCCGCGGGCGCCATGGGCCCCGGCCAGCTCATGCCCTCCACCGCGAACCTGCTGCGCGTGGAGGACCCGTTCGATCCCGCCCCGGCGCTCGATGGCAGCGCGCGCTACCTCGCCGAACAGCTCGCGCGCTACCGGGGCAACGTGACGCTCGCGGTGGCGGCCTACAACGCGGGCCCCGGCAACGTGAATGGCCGCGTGCCGCGCAACGGAGAGACGGAGTTCTACGTGGACAAGGTGCTCACCGCCTATGCCCGCCTGCGGCCGCCCGCCACCGCCGTCAAACGCCAGGCCCGCCCCACGAGCGCGCCCGTCCGCCATCCTCCCGTGGACCGACCCTCCGCCGGATGACCGACCTCCTCCGGATGACCGACGGTTCCGCCCCGCGGAACGTGCGATTCCCTGGAGCATGAAGAAAAGCCTCTTCCGCTTCCTGCTGCTCGGCGCCGGACTCCTGGTCGCCCTGTTCCTGCTCGTCGTCCTCTTCGGGAACAACATCCGGAAACTCTTTGGAGCGAGCGCGTCGTCACTCTCCGGACACGAGGAGCTGGCGCGAGCGCCCAGCGCGCTCAAGCAGAAGACCCTGCGCGACTTCAGCAGAAACGAGAGCCAGTCCGCCGCGGCACCGGCGGCGATAGCCGCCCCGGCGCCCGCCCCGCCGCCCCGCCTCCGCCCCCCCCGACGGGCAACACGCACGCGGCCCACAAGCCCAACCCCTTCACCCTCACGAAAGAGGACCGCTACTCCACCTTCGGGGTGGACGTGGACACGGCCTCCTACACCCTCTTCCGCCGCTACGTCACCGAGGGGAGCGCGCCTCCGCGCGACGCCATCCGCGTGGAGGAGTGGATGAACTATTTCAGCTACAGCTACCCCCAGCCCCAGGAGGGAGACTTCCACGTGGACCTGGAGGGAGCGCCCTCGCCCTTCACCCCGGGCCGGCACCTCGTGAAGGTGGGACTGCAGGGGCGCACCATCGCCCCGAGCGAGCGCAAGCCCACCCACCTCGTCTTCCTGGTGGACACCAGCGGCTCCATGCACTCCCAGGACAAGCTGCCGCTCGCCCAGAAGTCCATGAAGCTCATGGTGGACGGACTCAACCCGACGGACACCGTGGCGCTCGTCACCTACGCGGGCTCCGTGCGGGACGTGCTGCCCCCCACCCCCGCCACCCAGCGCGACACGCTCTTCGCCGCCATCGACTCGCTCTCCGCCAACGGCTCCACCGCCATGGGCAGCGGCTTGCAGCTCGCCTACCGGCACGCCACGAAGCACGCCGGCCCCCAGCGCGTCTCGCGCGTGGTCGTGCTCACCGACGGCGACGCCAACGTCGGCACCGTCAACGCCGACGACATGCTCACGAGCATCCAGGGCTACGTGCAGGAGGGCGTCACCCTGTCCACCATCGGCTTCGGCATGGGCAACTACCGGGATGACCTGATGGAGAAGCTGGCCGACAAGGGCAACGGCAACTGCTTCTACATCGACAGCGAGCGCGAGGCGCGCCGCGTCTTCCAGGAGCGGCTCGCGGGCACGCTGGAGGTCATCGCCCAGGACGTGAAGATCCAGGTGGAGTTCAATCCCTCGGCCGTCCGGGGCTACCGGCTGCTCGGCTACGAGAACCGGGACATCGCCGACAAGGACTTCCGCAACGACAAGGTGGACGCCGGGGAGATTGGCGCCGGCCACTCCGTCACCGCCCTGTACGAGGTGGAGCTCACCGGCGGGGCGGCGCAGGTGGCCACGGTGCGCGTGCGCGCCAAGAAGCCCGGCGGCGTGGAGGCCGCCGAGCAGCGCTTCTCCCTGGAGCGCGGCCAGTTGCACGCCTCGCTGCGCAAGGCCTCGAGCAACCTGCGCTTCGCCGCCGCCGTGGCGGGCACCGCGGACATCCTCCGGGGCGCGCCCCAGGCCGGCGACTGGAGCCTGGCCACCGCCGAGTCCCTCGCCGAGTCCTCCGTGGAGGGCCTGAGCGACCGCGCCGAATTCCTCGGCCTGCTGCGCCGCGTGCGCGAGTTCCACGCCCCCTCGGTCGCCAGCGTCCCGTACTGACCCACTATCGGCGCTAGCGCCGCGTCCAGGCGCCCGACGGCGTGGGCTCCAACCCGTAGGTGAAGACGAACGCCTCGCCCTCGCGCGTGCGCCGGGTGGATACCGTCCCATCCTCCCGGCACCAGTCGATCTCGTCCTCGCGCATCGAGCGCGTCAGGTACGGCAGCAGCGTCTGGGGATCCGTCACGAGCTCGAAGGTCTTGCGGGCCCGGGCGTGCTCACACGGGTCGGACTCCTTATAAGGATGAAGCGGCGCGGTCTCGACCCGCAGGCGGACACAGCGCTTGTCCGCCTCGCCGGGAACGCACTCCACCCCCACCTCGACGGTGGTGCGCTCCTCGGCCTCCACCTCCTCGCGCTGGAAGGCGTTCTGCCCCATCCACATCTTCGTCGCGAAGCGCACCGTCTCGCCGGGCAGCAACATGACGTCGCGCCAGTGCCCCACGCGCTGCTCCCAACGAATCCGGGCCACCTCCTCCTGGGACGCATGGAGCGTCCGACGCAGGTGCTCCTGCTGCTCGGGCGCCATGGGAAGCACGTTGAGCAGCCCCATCGCGGCGGAGTCCTCGGGCGGCTCGAACCCGGTGAAGGCCCCCTCGGCATCGAAGAGCACCGACATCTCGGGGTCCGCGAAGGCGGCGACACCGGCCTCGGGGCTCTCACCGGGCTGGACGACGAGCCGCCGCGGCCCCTCGCCCTCGCCGGGCCCCAGCTTCCACCAATAGATGCGCTCCCCTTGGGAGCCCGCGCTGACGACGGAGTGGGAGACCCGGGCGGACAGGGTCTCCGGCCACGCGAAGCGCAGGACGACCGCGCCTGGAGGGATTCGCGAGTGGGACGACGTGACGCAGGCGGACATCCCGGCGAGCAGGGAGGCCGACAGCAGGAAGGGACGGAGCAGGTGGGGCATCAGGCCGGAGACGATAGCGCGTCCGCGAGTCCCGACGCCGCCGCTCCGGCCCTCGCCGTGTCAGTACTTGCCGAGGAAGTCGGCCTTGCCGATGTCCAACCCGTTGTGGCGGAGGATGGCGTAGGCCGTGGTGAGGTGGAAATAGAAGTTGGGCAGCGCGAAGCCGAGCAGGAACGGCTGTCCCTGGAACTTCATCTCACCGGTGCGCATCTGGAGGGTGACGGTCCGCTCCTCGCTCCCGTCGATCTGCGCCGCGCTCACGCTCTTCAAGAAGGCGATCGACTTGGCGATGCGCTCCTGGAACTCGGGGATGGAGGTCTCGGTGTCCGGGTTGCTGGGAAGGTCGACCCCCGCCAGCCGGGAGGCACAGCGCACCGCCGAGTCACAGGCGATCTGGATCTGGGCGGACAACGGAAGCATGTCGGGCGCCAGCCGGGAGCCGAGCAACACCGGGTGGGCGATCTTCTTCGTCTCGGCATATGCGGCGGCCTTCCCGAGAATCGCCGACAGATTGCCCAGCATGTGGATGAAGACGGGAACCGAGGCCTGGTACATGGACAGGGACATGGTGCTTGCTCCGAAAGGTTGGAAGATGAAGGGCGAGCCGCCAGTCAGCCCCCAGGGACGCCGGAGGCTCGCCGGGCGCTGGTATGTAAACCCGGGCATTTCGTGTCAACCCGATCTCGAACGCCTCGGGGCCATGCCGCGCCCGATGGCGGACATCAACCCGTCCCCTCCAGGCCACGTCCGGCTTCCGTGTCCACCCACACCTCCACGTTGCCATGCAATTGCAGCAGGGACGCCGGACAGTGCGAGGTGATGGGGCCGCGCACGAGCGCCGTCACCGCCGCCGCCTTGCGCACCCCGAAGGCCAGCAGGATGACCCGGCGCGCCTGGAAGAGCGAGCCCATGCCCAGGGTGAGTGCCGCCAGGGGCACCTTGGAGACGTCATCACCAAAGAAGGAGGCCATGCCCAGACGCGTCTCGCGCGACAGGCGCACCCGATGGCTCGCCGCCTGGAGGCTGTCTCCCGCCTCGTTGAAGGCCACGAGCCCGTTGGACCCGATGCCCAGCAGCAACAGGTCCAACCCACCCGCCTGCGTCAGCCTCGCGTCGTAGCGGGCGCACTCCCACTCCGCCCGCTCCGCGCTCCCGTCCAGGAAATGGACGCGCTCGGGGGCCAGATTGACGTGGCGGAAGAGATGGCGGTCCATGTAGGCCCGGAGGCTGCACGGGTCGTCCGGCGGCAGGCCCAGGAATTCGTCCAGGTTGAAGGTGGTCGCCCGCGACAAGTCCAACTCCCCACGCTGGTGCAGGGCCACCATCTGCCGGTACACGTTGAGCGGGGTGCGGCCCGTGGGCAGGCCGAGAACCAGGGAGGGCTTCTCACGGAGCGCTTCCGCGATGTGGGCGGCACAGGCGGCGGCAGCTTCCAACTCGGAGGCGAAGACGCGAACGTTCAAGGCGGGCCGTGGCGTGAGGTGGACTCCAGCATAGCCAATACCCCTCGGGGCATAAAGCCGGGAGTCACCCAACGCATAGGGCCTGGCTCCAGGGGCGGCGTGGGTAGGGTCATCTCCCCCCCAGGCGGACGGGCGGTTTCCCATCAACTTCGCGCATGACTCGCCCGGGAGGTGAGCTAGAAGGGCACTTCATGAAAGTCGCCGTTCTCACGGGCGGGGGCGATTGCCCCGGCCTCAACGCGGTCATCCGCGCCGTCGTTCGTCGGGCCAGCGCCCACGGTTTCGAGATGATGGGCCTCCGGGATGGATGGAGGGGTCTCATCGAAGACAACCACTTCCGCCTCACCCGGGAGACCACCTCGGGCATCCTCCACCGGGGCGGCACCATCCTGGGCACCTCTCGCATCAACCCCTTCAAGGTCGAAAATGGCCTGGAGCGCGTCAAACGCGCCATCGAGCGGCATGAAATCCACGCCGTCATCGCCATCGGCGGCGAGGGCACGCTCTCGGCCGCCACGCGCATGTCCCAGGAGGGCCTGCGCATCGTCGGCGTGCCCAAGACGATCGACAACGATCTGAACGGCACGGACTTCACCTTCGGCTTCGACACGGCGGTGGGCATCGCCACCGAGGCCATTGACCGGCTGCACTCCACCGCCGAGTCGCACAAGCGCGTCATCGTGTGCGAGGTGATGGGACGGCACGTGGGGTGGATCGCCACCTACGCGGGCATGGCGGGTGGCGCGGACGTCATCCTGGTGCCCGAGGTGCCCGCGGATCTGGAGCGGGTGGCCGAGCACATCAAGCACCGCCACGCCACGGGACGCTCCTTCTCCATCGTCGTGGTGGCCGAGGGCACGCGCATCAAGCTGACGCACGAGGGCCAGGAGCAGCTCGTCACCTCGGGCGCGTTGGACGAGGCGGGCCGGCCCCGGCTGGGCGGCGTGGGCGCCCTGGTGGCCAATGAAATCGAGCGGCGCACGGGCTACGAGACGCGCGTGTCGGTGCTGGGCCACATCCAGCGCGGCGGCGCGCCCACGGCGCACGACCGGGTGCTGGCCACGCGCTACGGCGTGCATGCCTGCGACATGGTGGCCCAGGGCGAGTTCGGCAAGATGGCCGCCCTGCGGGGCAACGACATCGTCAGCGTGGACCTGTCCGAGGCCACGCGCGAGCTCAAGAAGGTGCCCGAGGAGTTCTTCAAGGTCGCCCAGGTCTTCTTCGGCTAGAGGGATCCACCGGGGGTAGCACCCGGGCGTTCGCGGCTCCACCCGGTGTCCGAGCGGGCATCGGGGGGTGGAAATGAAGCACGGCCAGGGGGTGGTTCCCTGGCATTCGCGAAGGAGCCAACCCCTCCGTCGCGCTTCATTTCATGTCGCGAACGCTCTCCTCTGAAATCGTCACGCCCGCTTCCTCCCCTGCCCTCGATGCCAACACGGGCTGGTGGTCCACCCTGCGCGAGGCCCTGCGGGGGACTTCCAGGGACCTGACCGCGGGCTCCGTCAACCGAGCGCTCCTGCTGCTGTCCATCCCCATGGTGCTGGAGATGGTGATGGAGTCCGTCTTCGCCGTGGTGGACGTCTTCTTCGTGGCGAGACTGGGCGCGGCGTCGGTGGCCACCGTGGGCATCACCGAGTCGATGCTCACCTTCCTGCAGACGCTGCCCATGGGTCTGGCCATCGGCGCCACCGCGCTGGTGGCCCGGCGCATGGGCGAGAAGAGCCCGGAGCGGGCCGCGAGCGCGGCGGTGCAGTCGCTGTGGCTCGGGCTGCTCTTGTCCGTGCCCGTGGCGGTGCTCGGCGTGCTGTACGCGGGCCCCTTGCTCTCGGCGCTGGGCGCCACGCCCGAGGTGGTGGCGCACGGCACGCCCTACGCCCGGGTGATGCTCGGCAGCATGGTCATCATCATGCTGCTCTTCCTCATCAGCGCCATCCTGCGCGGCGCGGGAGACGCGGCCACGTCCATGCGCGCGCTCTGGGTGGCCAACGCCCTCAACCTGGTGCTCGCCCCGTGCTTCATCTTCGGGGTGGGCCCCTTGAAGGCAATGGGCGTGCTCGGCGCGGCGGTGGCCACCACCGTCAGCCGCGGCGTGGGGGTGCTCTACCAGCTCCGGGCGCTCGCCCGGGGCCGTGGGCGGTTGGTGATCCGCCGCCAGCACCTGCGCGTGGAACCCGCCACCCTGCTCACCCTCCTGCGGCTGTCCGGCAGCGCCCTGCTCCAGGCCCTGCTCACCATGGGCAACTGGCTCGTCCTCATGCGCATCATCGCCCAGTTCGGCAGCGCGGCGCTCGCGGGCTACACCATCGCCATGCGCATCATCCTCCTGGCCCAGCAGCCCTCCTGGGGGGTGAGCCACGCCGCGGGGACCCTCGTGGGCCAGAGCCTCGGCGCCGGAGACAGCGAGCGGGCCGAGCGCGTGGCCTGGCGGGCGAGCCTCCACACGCTCATCTTCCTGTGCGCGGTGGCCCTGGGCTTCATCCTCTTCGCCGAACCGCTCGTGCGCACCTTCACCACCGAGGCCGAGGTCGTCCACCAGGCGACACGCTGCCTGCGCATCGTCAGCTGTGGACTGCTCTTCTACGCCTTCGGGACGGTGCTCCCGCATGCGTTCAACGGGGCGGGAGACACCTCCACCCCCACCCTCATCAACCTGGTGTGCATCTGGCTCCTGCAGCTCCCCCTGGCCTGGGTGCTCTCCGTCCCCATGGGCCTCGGTCCCCTGGGCGCGTTCCTGGCCATCACCATCGGCTACTGCGCGCTGGGGGTGATGTGCGCCGTCCTCTTCCGGCGGGGTCATTGGAAGACACGCCGGATCTGACGCTCCTGTCTGGTTTTGCCCCTCCGAGGCCCCCGCCATCCAACTGGCGGCGGGCCTCGTTTTCGTCTGGCCGACATGCCGTTCTCCCTCGGAGATGGACCCTCGGACAGGGGTTGTAGGACGCGCATATCATGGCAATTCATTACATGAACTCGTGAGAGCCTCGGATGCGTCGAAAAGACTCGCACGGGTCTCATATCGAGCCACATGGAGTTCAACCGGACCGGCGGTCGCAGGGGCCGGTGGGATAATTGTCATGACGAGAGGGGGCGGTCACATGGCGGGAACAGAACGTCTGGGCGTCGCATTGGTGGGTCTGGGTGGCGCGGTGGCGACGACCGCGGTGGCGGGCATGGAACTGCTCAAGCGGGGCCTGACGGACACCAAGGGACTGCCACTGGCGGGGATGCACGGCCTGGGGCTCATCGACTACGGGGATCTGGTCTTCGGGGGGTGGGATCTCTACGACGATGACCTGGCGAAGGCCGCGCGCAACCACTCGGTGCTCAGCGACACCCAGCTCGCGGCCGTGTCTCCCATCCTGGGCAAGATGAAGCCCTGGCCGGCCTCGTCCAACACCGACTTCTGCAAGAACGTGGTGGGCAGCTCCACGAAGCGGGCCAAGGGCCTGCGTGACCAGGTCAACGGCATCCGCGACGACCTGGAACACTTCAAGAAGGAGCAACGGCTCAACCGGGTGGTGGTGATCAACGTCGCCTCCACGGAGCGGCCGGTCAACCTCTCGCTGCCCCAGTTCGCCACGCCCGAGGCCTTCGAGGCGGCGCTCGACGCGAACGACCCGAACATCAGCCCGGCCATGCTCTACGCCTACGCGGCGGTGTCCAAGGGCATCCCCTTCGCCAACTTCACCCCGAGCGTGGCCGCGGACGTGCCGGCCCTCCTCGAGCTCGCCCGGCGCAACGGCTCGCCCGTGGCGGGCAAGGACGGCAAGACGGGACAGACGCTGCTCAAGACGGTGCTCGCCCCCGCCCTGCGCGACCGCGCGCTCTACGTGGATGGCTGGTACTCCACCAACATCCTGGGCAACCGCGACGGCGAGGCGCTCAATGACCCGGCCTCCAAGGCGTCGAAGATCGACACCAAGGGCGCCGTGCTCGACAGCATCCTGGGCTACAAGGTCCAGGATCACATCGTGCAGATCCAGTACTACCGGCCGCGCGGGGACAACAAGGAGGCCTGGGACAACATCGACGTCATCGGCTTCTGCGGCCAGCCCATGCAGTTGAAGATCAACTTCCTGTGCAAGGACTCCATCCTCGCCGCGCCGCTCGTGGTGGAGCTCGCGCGCACGCTGGACCTGGCCAAGCGCCGGGGAGAGTCTGGCGTCATCGAGGAGCTGGGCTGCTTCTTCAAGGCGCCCATGACCCGCCATGGCGGCACGCCCGAGCACTCCGTCCCGGAGCAGCAGCGCCGGCTGATGGGCTGGCTGGGCAAGGAAGGCACACAGGCCACTGGCGGCACCGAGCGCGTCCGGGGCTGAGTCATGAGGGCACTCGCGCAGGGAGTCACCGCGGTTCCCGACCGCCTGGCCGGGCTTCGCCCGCTGGTGGGCGAACTGATGGATCTCAAGAGGGTCCGCACGCCAGAGCAACCGGACGGACTGGCGGCACAGGGGTTCCGCCGGGCCTGGGCGGCGCTCGTCTCGGGGGTCGACCCGGAGACCCTGGCACTCCGGGAGACGGCGCTCGCCCTGACCGGAGTGCGGTTGGGGGGCATCGACCTGGAGGTGATGTCCCGGGCCGGCCTGCCCCACGAGCGCGCCGTGAAGGTGCTCCGCCGGGGCCTCGACGCCGCCACGGAGCCGCTGGATCCGGAACTGCGCGAGCGCCTGCGCACCGCCCTCGCCGGGCTGCCCGGGCCTGGGCTCGCCCAACCGCCGCCTTCCTTCGTGGAGCGGCTGGTGCGCCAGCCCCGGGCCGGCCCCACCCGTGCCAACAAGCCCCGGGTGGTGCTCCTGCCCGCGGAGAGCCACGCCGACCATTGTTACGTGGTGGCCGTCGCGGCGGTGCTCGTGTCACCGCTCTTCGCAGCGGACCCGGCCACTCCCTTCCTGGCCGCGTTGAGCCACCACTTCTTCAACGTGGTGCTGCCCGACGCGGGTGACTACGGCGACCGGCTGCTCGGAGAGGACGCGGCGCCGATGGTGGCGCGCATCACCGAGGAGGTGCTGGCCACGCTGCCCGGAGCGCTCGCCACCCGCGTGCGCGAGGCCCGGACGATCCTGCCGCACACGGACACGCCCGAAGCACGCGCCTTCCACGCCGCCGACGCGCTGGACCGGGTGCTGGAAATGGACGCGCACGCCCGCGCCGCGGGCTTCACGTTGCGCCAGGCGATGGAAGACCTGGAGCTGATCCACGAAGGACCCATGCGGGCATACGAGAACGCCGTGCTCGCCGCGGCGGGGCTCCCGTACTAGCGGCGCCCACGGTGAAGGCAGAACGAGGGGGGAGGTTTTGGTTCCATGATCTGTGCATTGCCTCGCTCACGCCGGCTCGGGTGGGCCATCGTGGGATGTGGATGGGTGGCCCGCGACTACGTGGCGCCCGCCGTGTTGCAGGCGGGCAACTCCCGGCTGGTCTCCCTGTGTGATCTGGACGCGGAGGCCCTGGCGCGCATGCCCGGGGACGAAGTGCCACGGCACACCGAGCTCCGCGAGGTGTTGGAGGATCCCGACGTGGCGGTGGTCTACATCGCCACCCCCAACCACGCGCACGCGGCCCTGACGGAGGCCTGCGCCGCCGCGGGCAAGCACGTGTTCTGCGAGAAACCCATGGCCATCCGCCTGGAGGATGGCGTGCGCATGGTGGAGGCCTGCCGGCGCGCGGGCGTGATGTACGCCACCGCGTTCGACCAGCGCCACCACGGCGCCCACCGCAAGCTGCGCACGCTCATCCACGAGGGCGCGCTCGGCACCGTCACCCAGGCGCGCATCCACTACGCGTGCTGGACGCCTCGCGACTGGACGGCCAACAACTGGCGCATCGATCCCCGGCAGGCGGGCGGCGGCGCGATGATCGACCTGGCCCCCCATGGCATCGATCTGCTCGAGGTGCTGCTCGAGGACGAGTGGGCCTCGCTCACCGCCCTCACGCAGCGGCGGGTGCACGATTACGCGGTGGACGACGGCGCCATCCTGATGGGCAAGTTCAAGAGCGGCATCCTGGGCATCATCCAGGTGGCCTACAACTGCCCGGACAACTATCCGCGACGCACCCTGGAAGTGATTGGCACCCAGGCGCGCGCCCTCGCCTACAAGACCATGGGCCAGACCCCCGGGGGCACGCTGACGCTCACGGACGCGGCCACGGGCGAGGAGAGGCCCGTGCCGCTCTCCCCGGAAGAAGACCGCAGTCCCTTCCTCAACCAGGTGGAGGCCTTCTCCACATGCGTGCTGGAGGGCCGCCCCTACCCCTTCACCCCCGAGCGCGACGTGCGGCTGCTCGGCCTGCTCACACAGGCGTGCGATCCGCGCGCCTGGGAGGACACCGCGTGCCGCTAGTCCGCTATGCCTGCTCCCACTGCGGCACCTGGCAACCGTGGTTCGATCACGAACTGCCCCTGTCCTGTCCCACCTGCATGGACGTGCGCAATGCCCTGCCCGAGAAAGGCTGGGACTTCCGCTCCGCCGCGCAGGTGTCCCAACAACTGGAGACGTCCTGGCGCGAGGCGATTCCCGGAGTGCTCGGCTTCCACTGCACGCCCTCCTTCGGGCTGGGGAGCACGGGCTGGCTGCTGGTGCGGCCCGAGGGCAACGTGGCCTTCGAGGGCGCGCCCTGGTACTCGCGGCCAGCGCTCGAGCGCATCGCCTCCCTGGGCGGCATCCGGTGGATGTCCTCGTCACACGTGCACGGCTTCGGCGCGTTGTGGCAGTTGCAGGAGCACTTCGATCCCCAGTTGGTGCTCCACCGCGACGCGCTGCCCCACACCAAGGCCTTCCAGGTGCGCTGGCCCGTGGATGACGAGCACACGCTCGCCCCGGAGTTGACGCTGCACCACGTGGACGGCCACTACGAGGGCCACTGCGTGATGTACGACGCGCGCACGTGCTCGCTCTTCTGCGGTGACGCGCTCAAGGTGGAGCTGGATGGGCGCGGACGGCCCACGGGCCTGTCGTGTCACAAGGGCTTCCACTACGCCATTCCCCTGAGCCACGGGGAGCTGCGCCGCTACCGCGAGGTGTTCGAGCGGCTGCCCTTCGAGAACGTCTTCACCCCTTTCGAGTTCGCGCGCGGAGTGACCCGTGCCCATGCCTTGGCCCTGTTCGATCGGCTGCTCTCGGGCATGCCGCACACGAGGCCCATCGCCCTGGAGGAGTTGTCCTCATGAGCAAGAAGCAGCACCTGTTCGAAGCCCGTGAAGCCTACCGCCATGCCCTTCCAGCTGGAGCGCTGGAGATGTTCCGGGCGGATCCCATCGATCGCGTGGGAGTTCCAACGGTGGCCGCGAGCCTTCGATTGAAGACGGGCTCCCAGTTCGCCACCCATGGCCATGGCTCCACCCTGGAAGAGGCCGAGGTGGGTGCGCTGGGCGAGATGGCCGAGGCCGTCTTCACCGAGGCCGCCCTCCGGGCCCACCCCCGCGTGACGGGCAGCTACAAGGAATTGGTGCGCAACCACGGCGAGTCCTCGGTGATGGATCCCCTGCGGCTGTGCCTGAACGCGGGCAGCCTCTATGACCCGGACATGCGCCTCACGTGGGTGACGGTGAACCGGCTCACGACGGGCGAGCGCGTGCTCATCCCCGAGGAGTGGGTGGCCACCTGGAACGGCGAGTTGCGCGGGCGCACGCCCCTCATCACCCCCATCACCAACGGACAGGGCGCGGGCCTCACCCGTGAACAGGCGCTCGCCCACGGCCTCCTCGAACTGCTCCGGCGCGACGGCAATGGCTTGCGGTTTCGCGCGCTCGACCAGGGCGTGGTGCTGGACCTGGAGAACGCGCCACTCGGCCCCGACATCCAGGCCTTGCTCGCGCGCTACCAGCAACTGGGCATCGAGGTCATCCCGAAGCTGGCCAGCACGGAGTTCGGCCTCGTGAATCTCTACGTGGTGGGGCGCGACCCCCACGTGAACGACCAACCCATGGCGCTCACGGCCTGTGGAGAAGCGGCGGACCTGGACCGCGAACGGGCGCTGCGCAAGGCCCTGTTGAAATACGCGGGCTCGCGCACGCGCAAGTCCTTCGCCAACGGCCCCCTGGAACTGGCGGCGAGGATCGTGCCCCCGGGCTACTTCGACCGATTCCTGCCCTCCCTCAAGCTGGAGGACGAGGAGCCTCGCGCCCTGCATGCCATGGCTTTCTGGGCCCGGTTGACCGCGAACCAGATGCGCACCCTCCTCGAGAAGCCCGTGATGTCCGAGACGCGCCGGGTGCCCTTCACCGGCCTGCCCACCACGGAGAACTCCGGCGACGCGAAGCAGCGCGCCGCCCTCCTCGTGGACAAGCTCACCCGGGCGGGCTTCGACATCCTCGTGGCGGACCTGTCGCCCTCGGATCACTCCGTCCACTCGCTCAAGGTCATCGTCCCCGGGCTCGAGGTGGAGACGATGAGCTACCACCGCATCGGCGAGCGCGGCGTGGCGAAGCTGCTCGCGCGCGAGGATCCGCTCGCCGGCCTGGGCAAGCCTCCCGAGGGCGCCAAACCCGTCCGCCTCACGAAGAAAGCCGAGGAGCGGCTGGGAGGCCCGGCCTGGTTCAACACGCGCCTGGCCGAGCAGACCGTGGGCCGTCTGTACTCGCTCTACCGCGAGCCCAAGCGCCACGCCGCCCCATTGCTGTTGCGCCAGCCCCGCTTCGGCGGCGGCCTGGGCTGATTCCACGACCCCTCACGATTCAAACCAGAGAGCACCACCATGAACTTCAAGGACATCCGCGACACCTATACCCGGGCCTTGCCTCCCGGAGAGCTGCAGATCTTCCGGGATGATGCCCTGGACCGGCTGGGCATCCCGGTCGTGTCCGCCGCCCTGCGCATGGAAGACGGGCAATGGGTTCCCTCGCATGGCTACGGAGTCACCGAGGAGGAGGCCGTGGTGAGCGCCCTCGGAGAGCTGACCGAGGAGGTCTACGCTGACAAGGTGGTGCCCACGCTGCCGCGCTTCCTCGGCAACTACACGGAGATGGTGCGCGCGCGCGGCCTCTCTGGCGTGGTGGACCCGCTCACGCTCTGCCTGCCCGCGGGCAGTCCCTACCACCCGGGCATGCCGCTCACGTGGGTGGAGATGAAGCGGCTGAGCACGGGCGAGCGCGTGCTCGTGCCCGAGGAGTACGTCGCCACGGAACCGGGCCAGATCCAGGGCGCCACGCCCCTCATCCGTCCCATCACCAATGGGCAGGGCGCCGGGCTCACCCGGGAGCAAGCCATCGCCCACGGCCTGCTGGAGCTCCTGCAGCGCGATGGCAACTGCGTGGGCTTCCGCGCCATGGACCGGGGCATCGTCATCGACCTGGAGGGAGCGGACCTGTCGCCCGCGGTGCGCGAGTTGTTGGAGCGCTACCGCCAGGTGGGCATCGAGGTGATGGCCAAGCTGGCCAGCACCGACTTCGGCATGGCGAACGTGTACGTGGTGGGCCAGGACATGAACGCGGGGGATCCCCTGATGGTGACGGCCTGCGGCGAGGCGGCGGATCCGGATCGGGACCGGGCCCTGCGCAAGGCGCTGCTGGAGTACGCCAGCTCGCGCTCGCGCAAGGCCTTCCAGCACGGGCCCCTGGAGAACGTGGCCCGGGTCGCTCCACACGGCTACCTGGAGAACTTCCTGCCACAGGTGGAGAAGAACCTGCGCACGGAGGAGAACCGGGCCCTGCATGACATGGTCGTGTGGGCCGGCATGTCCTCGGACGCCCTGCGCGCCCAGGTGGCCATCACGCTGCGCAAGGAGCGCTCGGTGCGCCTCACGGAGCTGCCCCAGGCCCCCGTCGCCGAGGACCCCGCCATGCGCTGCGCGCAGGTGGTGCGGCAGTTGAGCGACGCGGGCTTCGACATCCTCGTGGCGGACCTCTCTCCCCGGGACCACGCCGTCCACACCGTCAAGGTCCTGGTGCCGGGACTCGAGGTGGAGACGATGACGTACTACCGCATCGGCGAGCGCAACGTGGCGCGGCTGATGTCTCGCGGGGAGTCGATGGTGGGCCTGGGCCAGCCACCCGAGGGCACCCAGCGGGTGCGGCTCACCCGCGCCGCCGAGGAGCGGCTGGGAGGGCCCGCCTGGTTCGACGTGCGCGAGGCGGAGCGGCGCGTGGGCCGGCTGTACGCGCTCTATCGCGAGCCCGAGCGCCACAGCGCGCAATTCGTCCTGCGCGGCCGGAAGTATGGGGGAGGAGTAACGTGAGCTTGCGCTTCGCCTACAACACCAACGGCGTGTCCAACCACCGCTTCGAGGACGCGCTGCGGCTCATCGCCGACAGCGGCTACGACGGGGTGGCCCTCACGTTGGATCACCACCACTTCGACCCCTTCGCGCCCGACCTGGAGCGCCGCACGGGAGCGCTGGCGGGGTTGTTGGATCGGCTCGGCCTGGGCGTGGTGGTGGAAACGGGAGCGCGCTTCCTGCTCGACCCGCGCGCCAAGCACGAGCCCACGCTCGTCACTCCAGACGTCGCGGGCCGCGAGCGCCGGCTCGACTTCCTGCGCCGCGCGGTGGACATCTGCGCCACCTGCCGGGGGGATGCCGTGTCCTTCTGGGGAGGCGTGCCCCAGCCCGGCCTGGATCCGGAGAGGAGCTGGCACTGGCTCGTGGAGGGAGTGGCCCGGCTGTCCGACTACGCGGCGTCGCGCGGCGTGGTGGCGGCGGTGGAGCCCGAGCCGGGCATGCGCGTGGAGACGGTCGATGACTGGCTGCGGCTCCAGCACGACGTGCGACAACGGGGCGCGGCCCCCATCCAGCTCGCGCTGGACGTGGGCCATCTGATGGTGACACAGGAGCGGATTCCCGCGGACGCGGTGCGCGAGTTCGCGCCCGTGCTGGGCACCCTGGCCCTGGAGGACATGAAGCGCGGCGTGCACGAGCACCTGCCCTTCGGAGAAGGCGAGCTGGACCTGCCCTCGGTGCTCCGAGCGTTGATGGACATCGACTATGGCCGGCTCGTCTGCGTGGAGCTGTCCCGGGACGCGCACCGCGCGCACGCCATGGTGCCCCAAGCCCTCGCGTGGTTGCGGGCCCACCTTCCCTCGGAGCTGGAGATCTCCGCGTGAACGCGAATGCCCTGCGTGTGTGCTTCATTTCCCGGCGCTTCTTTCCCGCCATCTCGGGCATGAGTGTCTATGCCCTCAACCTGGTCCAGGAGCTGGTGTCTTGTGGCCACGACGTGACGATGGTGAGCCAGTACCGCAACGATCAGGCGGGGGCCTCGGTGTACGGGGGAGGCCCTCCGCCGGAGGTCGCGGGCGCCACGGTGGTGGGCCGCGAGTCGCTGGGCGAACAGCGCGTCAACCAGGGTCTACCCGCCAGCTTCGAGCGGGATGTCGAGGACCTGGTGTCCATCGTGGAGCGCGAGCACCGCAAGCGCCCGTTCGATCTCATCCACGCCCAGTACGGCTACCCGTGCGGACTGGCGGCGCTGGAGGCGAGCCGCCGGCTCGGGCTGCCCAACGTGGTGTCCATCCAGGGCGGTGACGGGCACTGGGTGGGCACCTGCTGCACCACGCACAAACAGGCCATGCTGGCGGTCCTGGGCCATTCGGGAGCACTGCTCATCGGCAGCCGCTCGTTCGCCGAGGAGGTGAAGGGCCACCACGGCACCGGCCTGGACCGCTTCACCATCGTCCCCGGCGCCACCGACACGCGGCGCTTCCACCCGCGAGACGAGACGGCGCTCGGCGCGCTGCGCCCCACGCCCGTGCTGCTCTACCACGGCCGCGTGGACGCCCGGAAAGGCGTGAGGGAGATGATGGAGGCCCTGAGGCTCCTGGTGGCCTCGGGACGCGACCTCAAGCTGATCGTCTCGGGCATCGGTCCAGACGTGGAGGCGGTGCGCGCGAGCGTGGGCGAGCTGGGACTCGGTGGCCGCGTGGAGATGCCAGGCTATTCCGACTACGAGCACGCGCCCGCCATCTACCGGCGGGGAGACCTCTTCGTGTCACCCACGTACTCGGAGGGCTTCTCCAACACGCTCCTCGAGGCCATGGCCTCGGGACTGCCCATCGTGTCGACGCGGGCCGTGGGCGTGGTGGACTGCCTGGAGGACGGCCGGGACGCGCTGCTCGTCCCTCCCAAGGATCCGCGCGCCCTGGCCGACGCCATCGCCCGGATGCTGGATGAGCCAGCGTTGCGCCGGCGGCTGGCGCGCCAGGCGCTCGACGAGGTGCGCGAGCTCTACTCGTGGCAGGCGGTGGGCCGGCGGATCCAGGACGTCTACGCGGGCCTCACCGGCACCGCGCCCGACACGCGCTGGACGGGGCTCTACGACCCCACCACCACCACGGAGAAGGCCGATCCCTCCTGCCGCTTCCGGAGCGCGCCGCACCTGCTATGAGCACCGCCCTCTTCCTCTCTCCCCACCTGGACGACGTCGCCTTCTCCTGTGGAGGCACGCTCGCCCGGCTCAAGACCCGGGGATGGACGGTGGCGCTCGTCACCGTCTTCACCCGCTCGGTGCTCCACCCCACGGGCTTCGCCCTCGCCTGTCAGACGAACAAGGGCGTCGCCCCCGAGGTGGACTACATGGCGCTGCGCCGGGAGGAGGACCAGGACTTCGCGGCGCTGATGCGGGTGGACCGCCTCGTCTGGGCCGACCTGCCCGAGGCGCCTCACCGCGGTTACGTCCTGGCCACCATCTTCTCCCCACCGCACGAGGAGGACGCCATCGGCGCGGCGGTGGTGGACAAGCTCGTGCCCCTGCTGAACGAGCTGCGGCCGGACCTCGTCTTCGCTCCCCAGGCGTTGGGCAGCCACGTGGACCATGTGCAACTGGTGCGAGCGTTGCCCGCGCTGGGGATCGAGCCCTCGCGGATGCTCTGGTACCGCGACACCCCCTACGCCGTGCGAGAGCCCCACGCCCAGCCGGACTTCGCGGTGCCCCGGAATGTGCGCCCCCTGGCCGTGGATGTGACGGCCGAGCTGTCACTCAAGGTGGCCGGATGCAACCGCTACCGCACCCAGGTGGACTTCCAGTTCGGTGGCCCCCGGGCCGTCGCGCTCACCCTGGATGCCTTCCATCGCCGCGAGGCCCATGCCCATGGCCGGACCGGCTGCGCCGAGGTGTTCCTCGCGGACGGTCTCGCACCTGACGTGTGGGAAGCACTCGTGGGAGAAGTCCGGTGAAGGGAGGGGGTCTCCTGGGTTAGGACACGCGCACAACCCAGGAGGAGGACGAGAGATGGCGGTGCTCATCACGGATGGCGACAGTGTCGCGGAGATCGTTCCCGAGCGGGGAGCACTCGTCAGTCGCTTCGACGTCGGGGGGGAACCCCTCCTTTTCATGGATGCGAGCACGCTCGCGGACCCCGGGAAGAACGTGCGCGGAGGCATTCCCGTGCTCTTCCCCTCGCCGGGCGTCATCCCCGGCGGCAAGTACCCGGTCGAGGGAAGCGACTACCCGATGCGCCGTCACGGCTTCGCACGCGACCTGGCCTGGGAGGTGCGTACCCGCGAGCGTTCACGGGTGATCCTCACGCTGGGACCTTCGGAACAGACCTTGCGCGAGTTTCCCTGGCGCTTCGAGGCACGCCTCACCGTGACGATCGAGCGCGAGGCGCTCCGGCTGACCTTCGCCGCCGAGAACCGTGATTCGCGGCCCATGCCGTTGCACCTCGGCTACCACCCGTACTTCCACGTGCCCCAGGCGAACAAGGCCGCCACGCGCGTCGACGCCCAGGCCACGCGCGCGTGGGACAACCGCACCCAGGCCGCCGTGCCCTATACGGGCCTGGATCTCACCGGCCCCGAGGTGGACATGCACCTGCTGGATCCGAGCAGGCCGGGCACCACGCTCACGCGAGGCCCGGGACTGCGTCCGGTGCAACTGTCCTGGAGCCCGTCCTTCAAGACGATCGTGGTGTGGACGCTCTCGGGCCGAGACTTCGTCTGCGTGGAGCCGTGGACGGCTCCGAGCGGCGCGCTGCGCACGGGCGAGGGACTGCTGCACGTGGCCCCGGGAGACACCTTCTCCTCGGACTTCGAGATCCGCGCCGGTCCCAGGTGAGAACAGGCGAGCCCGCGTGTCGGACACCTACACCACGGCTCGCCGTTTGGCGCGGGACAGGTGCTCCTCACCACTCTCCGCGAAGCGCCTCGCCAGCTCGGCATGGCCTTGCGCGCCGTGCTCCAACACGTACTCCAGCTCCGCGGGCAACAGCGCCTTGACGGTGACGAATCGCACCTGTCCGTAGGGGGTGGAGAAGTGCCCTGGCAGCGAGCGCGACTCCACGCCCAGCAGGACGGCCACCCTGCCCTCCTCGGTGACGAGGGACTTGGGCATGCCCTTGCCCGACACTTCCATGGAGAAGAGGCCCGCCTTCACGCCTTCGCGCACGTGTTCGTGCTCGGCCACTTCGTCCGCCACACGGTCCAGCAGTTTCAGGGGCCATCCCTTTGAGATGTCCTTCACGGCCGCGTCCACCTCCAGGGCGAGTTCCAGCCCGAAGCCCACGGAGGGCTCCAGAGTCTCGATGAAGGGGTCCGAGAGCCCGTGGGTGACAAGCAATGTGCGCTCCGTCTCGCGACGGATGACGCTCCAGAGCTGTCGCTGACCGGGCCATGCCCCGCTCATCGCGATGGGCATGATGACTTCCGTGTCCAGCGAGCCCAGCGCGCGCCAGGCCTCCTCACGAGCGGCAGCGGCCGTCTCCAGGAGTTCGCGGAGCTTCCGGCTCCTCGCTCGCTCCTCCGCGCTGATGGTGCTCGGACCCGTCACCTCCGTGAACGTCATGCCGGTGACGCCCATACCCGCCAGGGCCTCCTTGATGGCCTCGGAGACGATGATGGCCACCTTCCACCCCCAGGTACGGAAAACCTGTGCGTCGCCCACTTTGGAAGGGTCGATGCGCATGCCGATGACGGAGCGGTACTGCCCGAGCTTTTCTGGCTGATTGTGCTCGGGCTTTACGTAGCGCACCTCATCTGAAGTCTCGTCATCAATGCACTTCACGACGCGAGTGATGTTGAGGAGGAAATACGGCTCACTCTCTCCCTCCACCTCGGCGGGAAAGAGTTCCACATCGCCGGGAGCCAACTCGGCCAATACGGCCGCCACCCTCGCATGAACCACGGGGATGGTCGTTCCCGCGACAAAGGAGAAGTCGAGCGCCTTGCCAGGGACATAAAGAGGAATACGAAGACGCCCCTCGACGTGAACGGGTTCGCCTCGTCTGAACACGAGCTTCCATCCCCCCTGATCCACGGGCTCATCTAGATGCCAGCGTCCCGGGACGTAGACGTCTTCGAACAAGTCGAAATACCGCTTCGCCATGAAGAACTCCTAGGGAAGTGCCCGTTGGGTCAGCAGCACATGGAGTTTGGTGCCCTGAGTGGAGATTTCAGTAGCCAACTCGCGGAGCGCTTGCCGCAATGCCATGGCACACGCCCGTTGATTGGGACATCCCTCTGTCGCTTCCGCGAGATGACTTAAAACAGCTTCATGATATTTCTTTGGATGAGGCCCGTAGTGTCCAGACAGTTTGATTTTGTTGGCGGGATCCTCCATCGACATACCGGCCTTGTTGAAGATTTTCTTGAACAATGGCGTCCAAGGTCCGCCACGTGCGGTGGACTTCTCGTTCTCGACGGTGGCGATGTGATGCACCTGGGACTTCTTCGTCGAGGGAGCCCTACGTGCCGCGGCACCCGATGAAGAGCCGCGCGCCACCATGCTCACGACGTTGGCGGGTAGCACCACGTTGAAGGTGCCCTCGGCCACCGCGACCTTCACCTTGTCCGCCTGCTGTATGGCCGTGAGCACATCCTCGATGCCAACACGCGACTCGAGTGCCTTCGCGGCCTTCTCGAACCCCGGCAACTTCGGGGCCTTGGACACCAGCGCCGCTGTCTCTCCCACCGCCGCCGTCCCCAGCAGCAGCAGAATCCGCATGCTGTTGGGCCCGATGACTCTTCCGAACCGGCCTCCCGCCTCTCGCAACTCCTCGAACGTGGCGGCTTCCCCTGCCTCCTCCCACAGTTGGAAATACGCCTGTACCAACGCGAAGAGTTCCCAGCCCAGATAGCCCCACATGAGCAGGGCGAGCGCCGAGGCCACCCCCTTGGAGACGGGCTCCGGTGCCACGAGCAACGCCATGTACCCAGCCAGGGTGAGGCTCACCATCGTGGACAGCTGGGTCGTGGAGAACGTGGCCCGCACTTCCGCGTCCAGGGCCTCCAGCGCCGTATCCACCGAGAGAGCCAGGGCCAGGTCTCGCTTGTCCTCCCCATCCAACCCCGGCCAATCCTTGAACAACTCAAGGCAATCGCCTGGAGTTCCGCGTCGCTCGCAGAAGCGTCCATAGGAGCGCGCCAGGGGCGTTCTCCACTCCTCTCCCGTGAGCGGCATGGCCGCCTGCGCCAGCCTCCGATTGAGGTAGAGCGGAGGTCGCGAGCCCGCCACTCTCAGCGGGATGTCGAGCACCAGGGTGGCGAGGGCCGCGTCGAGTTCGGACCTGCTCACCTGGACCGCGCCGAACTTCGTGGGCACCGAGAGATGGACTGGCCCTTCAGCACTCGCCCCCTCCTCTTGCGCGGCATAACGCTCGCCCACCATGAGATGGCGTTGAGGCACACCCATGGCGCACGCGGATTGGAGGAAGAGGAGGATGAGTATCCAGCCGCCCAACCAGGAGCGTGGCCTCGTTCCTCGCCAACTCGGATAGTCACGATGAGCAATCATGTCGCTACACCACGGCTCGCCGTTTGGCGCGGGACAGGTGCTCCTCGCCGCTCTCCGCGAAGCGCCGCGCCAGCTCGGCATGGCCTTGCGCGCCGTGCTCCAACACGTACTCCAGCTCCGCGGGCAACAGCGCCTTGACGGTCACGAGGCGCACCTGTCCGTAGGGGGTGGAGAAGTGCCCTGGCAGCGAGCGCGACTCCACGCCCAGCAGGACGGCCACCCTGCCCTCCTCGGTGACGAGGGACTTGGGCATGCCCTTGCCAGACACCTCCATGGAGAAGAGGCCCGCCTTCACGCCTTCGCGCACGTGTTCGTGCTCGGCCACTTCGTCCGCCACACGGTCCAGCAGTTTCGGGGGCCATCCCTTTGAGATGTCCTTCACGGCCGCGTCCACCTCCAGGGCGAGTTCCAGTCCGAAGCCCACGGAGGGCTTCAGACTCTCGATGAAGGAGTCCGAAAGCCCGTGGGTGACAAGTAATGTGCGCTCCGTCTCGCGACGGATGACGCTCCAGAGCTGTCGCTGGCCAGGCCATGCCCCACCCACAGCGATGGGCATGATGACTTCCGTGTCCAGCGAGCCCAGCGCGCGCCAGGCCTCCTCACGAGCGGCAGCGGCCGTCTCCAGGAGTTCGCGAAGCTTCTGGCTCCTCGCGCGATCTTCCGCACTGATGGTGCTCGGGCCCGTCACCTCCGTGAACCTCATGCCGGTGACGCCCATACCCTCCAATGCCTCCTTGATGGCCTCGGAGACAATGATGGCGACCCAACCCCAGGTCCGGAACATCTGGGCATCACCCACTTTAGAAGGGTCGATGCGCATGCCAATCACGGACCGGTACTCTCCGATCTGCTCCGGCAGACCGTGCGCCGGGGTCACGTAGCGAACCTCGTCGGAAGTCTCGTCATCGATGCATTTCACAACATGCGTGATGTTGAGAAGGAAGTACGGCTCACGCGTACCCTCCACATTGGCGGGAATGAGTTCCACATCACCGGGAGCCAATTCAGCCAACACGGCCGCCACCCTTGCATGGACGACCAGGGCCGACGTCCCCGCGCGGGAAAAATCGAGCGCTTTGCCTGGAACATCGAGAGGAATATGGAGCGGCCCCTTGATGTGTGAGGGTTCGCCTCGTCTGAACAGGCCAACTTCGAACCTCTGCCCGCGAAGGTCGATGGGATCGTCCAGGTGCCAACGTCCCGGTACGTAGACGTCTTCGAACAGGTCGAAATACTGCTCCACCATGAAGGACTCCGAGGAAGAGGCGGAGAGGGCACCCGACCTCCCAATCAGGGGAGCAGCTACACCAAAGAAGTGCGCGCGCAGGCAACAGTTACGCCCAGGCCACCTTGGCATACACGGGCCAGAAACCCACCAGTCCCGAGTTCGACATGGAATCAAGGGGAGCGAACGAGTCGCAAACGCAATTTACTAGCTCCATCCTGGAAGATGGGAATTTCTATCCATCCCTTGCTGAAGTCCTCATCCTTGAAAGAATAAGACAATGACGCGATCGGGTCATCGAGGAACGCGTCCACATCAACAACACTGATCGCCAAGGGAACTCGCTTCAAATCCTCCACCGTCGTCACGCAAGCGCCGTCCGCCCACTTCGGTGTGTAGCTGGAAACTTCCGAGGTCTGAACATCGGTCACCGAGCCACCCGAGGGGCAACTCAGCGTGACCACGACATCCGGATCCGAATTATCCGCGTCCCAAGCACTCTGGTCGGAAGGGTCCAGGAGAGGCAACACAGCGAGTTCCGGTTGAACCATCCACAACCTGGTCGTCTCATCAAGACATTCCCACCCCTTGGTCTCATCTTTCTTCTGACAACTCTCGATACCTACACACATTTCGCACTGGACACCAAAACTGCCACAAGTTGTCGAGGTCTCATTCTGGTAGCAAATATCACCGAGACAGCAGCCACTCTCACAGCTACGCGGAGAGCACTTCGGCTCCACCGGTGCCACAGGAGGTGGACTTCCTCCATCTGGTCCATCCTCTTCCCCAACGCATGTATCCGCCCCCATAAGAGGAACCATCAAAAGCACGACCAGAACATTCGTGAACTTCATTCCACCGCTTTTCATCTAGATTCCCCGAGAAGCATTCAAATCAAGTCCAACAGCAAGTTGCCCCTGCTCATTTTTCAAGGCTACAGAGCGGACACGATCAAGCGGAATGCTTACAAGCTCTTGGCTACGACCATACGGCTTGGAAAACAAAACCACGTTCGTGGGCCGACCTGTTCCAACAGCACGAGACTCCACATCCCAGACATATCCAACGAGGTACAACCGCCCGTTCACGAGTCGATGAACCTCAACCCAATTGGAGGCCTGGGAATTCGTCACCCTCGTCTGTGCCGAAAAGGAGGGAACCGAGGGTTCGGCAAAACCAAAGGTTCCAGGTTGCATTCCGCCAAGCAGTGAGGGAGCCGCACCCTCTCCCATCACGCGGACCCGATGTACATCACGCAATTGCTGAATATCAGCAACCGTTCCGCCAGCCAGGACTGTCTCTCCGCGGTCCGGCTCACTGGGACGCACAGGGGCCGGCTTGCTCACAACTGGAGTCTGGACCGGGTCACTGGGACGCACAGGGGCCGACTTGCTGACATTTGGAGTCTTGCTGACGTCACGCCTTGGCAGCTCTTGCGTAGCGGAACTTTTTCTCTGCTGATTGCCTCCGAAAAGGAGCCAAGCGCCAGCCAACCCCAAGACAAGAATCCCCGCCGCTCCTGACTGCCCAAGATTACTGAGCTTATTGGGCTTTTTTTCCACCGCAGCAGAGATTGCCGATTGGGGCGCTGAGGACAAAACGTTTAACTGCTGCTGAACAGGAACATTCACCTGCTGAACCACATTCAGTTGAACGACGAGCTTTTCCGCAGGACCGTTCTGCGACGTAACATCTAAATTTTCAGACCTTGGCCGTGCCGGACCAGTTCGCGCTGAAACATCCTCTCGGTTGCGTGGAGGAACCGGCGCATCCACCTCAAGTGCGCCGGGCGTTTCCCTGCGTGAGGCAGTATCTTTCCCAGAAGGATTGGCTCCCCCCAGCCCCGGGAGGATGAGGATGTCTCGATAGGACTCATTAGAGCCAAAAAAACCATGTGGCCAGAGAGGCCAGCGCGTTTGATCCAGTTCGTTTCGAGCCCGGAGTGAGTCACATTTCTTCCCAATATCCGGAAAGGCATCATCCAAGGCACTGGGTTGCTGCGGTCCATGTCTGCAGATGACATGATTGAAAAGCTCCGGCTTTCCGGTCACGAATCGTACTTGGTACAAATCCCCCTGCTTTTGAGGAACTCCTATCTCGCCACGACGATATTGGGTTCCGAACTTAAAGAGCAGGCGCGATACCAGGAGTCGGTTCAGAATACTGGATTGCAATCCCAGTGCCCTCTCGCCAATCCCATTCAAGGTGACCTTCGTATCGTCGCGAAGGCGCGCCCTTATCCGATCGTCAATCTCCGCGGTTCCAGGCAACTCCTTATAACCTTGGAGCACACACAGGCTTGCTTCATTTGGGTCACTCTTCAACCGAGCCCGATCCTCGATTTCAAGAAGCCGAGCCTTCAGTTCTTGCTGCGACGGCACATTCAGGAACTCTTCAAGGACATGCTCTTGGCTGAAATCGTGCAAGCGCAACCGAAGCAAATCGACGAGTCCACCATCGCCACACCCCGACACTAGATAGCTTTCGACACCGTCCCCTCGGACAGTTTGATTGAGGCGATCATTGTCCCAGTAGGAAAGCCAATGGACACCCTTGATCTCCTTCTCCAGACCAAATCCCACCGTCAACAGAATCGCGTCGAAGCTTTCATCTTCCTGAGATGGCGTGGTCCACGTTAGATGCCGTCGTCCCTCATGCGCATCCAAGATATCGATGGACTTCACATTGAAAAAGACCTTAATCCGCGAGCGTTCAGGCAGATCGTTCCAGGCCTTCTCCAGTTGCAACACGACATTCTTCGCGGATGCAGCCTCCCATGAAAGGAGTGGCAGGTCCGCGTTCGTTCTTTCCGAGCCAGGCAGAGGCCAATCATAGACATGAGGATGCACGTAGCGCGTGGTATTACCGCGGAGCACGTTGAGCAAAGCCGCCTGTTTCTCCAACAGCGTGACTTCGCATCCGATACGAGCCGCAGCGGCAGCAGCGGTCATGCCCGCCACACCACCGCCAATGACGGCAACCTTACTACCTGGCCACAAACGCTCGCACTTATGAAGCGCGTAAACAAGATTGAGTGATCGAACCTGCTGAGACAGCAGGGTTACACGCTTTTCAAAGCATCCAACGACAAAGACACCTTTTTCGTCCCGCACCTGCATATGTGCGAGTACGTCTTCGGGACGGATGTGAAGCGTCATCAATAATCCTCAATTATGAATACGACCGTCCCCGCTGCACAGTAGCGCGCAGAGGCATCCCATCGTTGAAGTGTAGAGCTCCCCCACAACGCGACCCATTTTAGGAGAGCCCGATGCCACGCCTCAAGCCCCCGTCCACCAAGACGAACGGCTCCAACGGCAGGAAGACTCCGAAGATTGCGGCCCCAACCTATTGGGACTTCGTGAAGGGCACGTCCAGCACGGGCAGCTTCGTGGCGCCCGGCAGGTCGTAGTGCCACCACTCCATGGGGTTGCGCTTGAAGCCCGCGCCCTCCATCGCCACGCGCAGGATCTCCCGGTGCTCGCGCGACGCCTTCGTGCCGCCCTGGTAACCGTGGTGCGCGGAGCGCTCGAAGGAGTCGAAGGCCGTGGGCATCTCCACGTCCGCTCCGTCCAGCGTCACCAGCGTCAGGTCCACCGCCGCGCCCCGGTTGTGGTTGCCCCCCTTCTTCGGGTTCGCCACGTAGCCCGGCTTGGGCAGGATCTTCCACATCTGCCACTGCACGGCGATGGGCCGGTAACAGTCGTAGACCTTGAGCCGGTAACCCTGGCCTCGGAGCGCGTCCGCCGCCTTCTTCAGGCGCTCGGCCGTCTCCGGCAACAACAGACAGCGCGCACCGTCCGGGTACACCTTCTGCTTGAGGAAGTTGTCCGGCGTGGCGTAGCGCATGTCCACCGCCAGGTCCTTCACCACCTCGGTCGCATCCACCACCGGAGCACCCGCCGTGGCCAGCCAGGCCCCCATCACCAGGTTCGCGGCTCCCAGCATGGCTCAGACCCCCGCCGTGTAGAGGGTGGGATCCATCACGCCCGCCTGCTCGAAGCCCCGCCGCCGCAGCGTACAACTGTCACACCGCCCACACGCCCGGCCCTCCTTGTCCGGGTCGTAGCAGGAGTGCGTCATCGAGTAGTCCACCCCCAGCTTCACCCCCGCGCGGATGATCTCCGCCTTGGTCATCCCCGACAGCGGCGCGTGCACCTTGAATTGGGTGCCCTCCACTCCCGCCTTCGTGGCCAGCGTGGCCATCTGCTCGAAGGCGCGGATGAACTCGGGACGGCAGTCCGGGTAGCCGCTGTAGTCCACCGCGTTCACGCCGATGTAGATGTCACTCGAGCCCACCACCTCCGCGAGCCCCAACGCCAACGACAGGAAGAGCGCGTTGCGCGCCGGCACGTAGGTGATGGGAATGCCGTGGGACATCTCCGATTCGGGCCGGTCCTTCGGCACGTCGATGTCCGCCGTCAGCGCGGAGCCACCCACCTGCGGCAGGTCCACCGTCACCACCCGGAAGTCCGTGACGCCCAGGGACCTGGCCACCCAGCGCGCCCGTTCGAGTTCCACCGCGTGCCGCTGGCCATAGGCCACCGCCAGGCACACCGGCTCGAAGCCATCCGCCTTCGCCATCGACAGGCACGTCGTCGAGTCCAGGCCGCCCGACAACAACACCACCGCCTTCTTGTTACTGACCGACATTGAAACGCCGCTCTCCTTCCACGCCGTACACCGCCGTGCACGACGTCTTGCATTTACAGTTCTCGCTCGTGCCCGGCAGGAACGTCACCGTCAACGTGCCGCAGGCCCGCTGGGCGTCATACCCGTTCGCCGTGGGAGCTGGCACGGAACCATCCGGCAAGCCGCCATCCGGCAGGTTCACGCACCGGCTGCCCATGGCCCGATCCTGACTGTCGCTGAGCACCACCACCGACAGCTTCTCCTCGATCTGCGAGCCCTTGCAGTCCTCGCCACAGCTCGCCACCTGGGCCGGAGCCTTCTCGGTGGACACATAGCGCTGTGCCGGCGTCTCGTAGGTGGCCGCGCGTGAATAGCCATCCACGGTGAACCAGGCCCCTCCGTCCACGCTGTCGCGCGAGAACGTGCCCGCGAAGTCGAAGCCGCCATCGGACAGCCGGCTGAAGTCTCCACCGTCCGGGTTGCAGTTCGTCCGCGCCCAGTCCGCCTGGGCGTGGAAGTTGAACAGGCCGATGACCACGTCTCCGGGGTACACCGTCTCGGACACGCAGGCCGCGACCAACAGGAGCACGGGCAACGAGAGCAGGAAGCGGCGTTGGGAGACGGACATGGTCTCCCGACCTTACACGCTCTCCAGGGCCGCGAGCGCCACCGCGTGGAACGCCGAGCTGCCACGCAGGACCGCGCCCACGTCCAGACGGGAGGGATCCGCGCCGCGCACCTCGGGAGCCAGCTTCGCCAGCACGCGCGACGCGGCGAGCGAGGCGGGCACCGCCTGGAAGGCCTCCACCGCCGCCTCGTCGAAGCCCGGTACCGGACCCGGCCGTGACAGGGCCTCGCCCGCTTCACCCAGGTGGATCGCCAGGGCACACAGGTAGCTCAGCTCCACCGGGCCAAAGGCCGCCAACGCGCCCGCGCCCAACACCAGTTCGTCCGGCGAGGCGAGGTACGCCTCCACGCCCCCCTCCGGAGCCACGAAGACGCTCAGCCCGCCCACGCCCAGCGCTTCCAGGGAGGGACGCAGGGCCGTGTCCAGACGCGGCATCGTCTCGATCGTCACCGCGAGGGCGTTCGCGGGCAGCGCGTGCTGGAAGCCCTGGGGCATGCGCACCGGGGAGATCGTCGGGGCCGGGGCGCGTGCCGAGCTCGACACGAGCGCCGCGCCGAAGCCATCCACCCGCGCCACCTCCGGGGGGGAAGCCTCGCCTCGGGACGCCAGCGCCTCGGCGTACAGCGTCCACCCGTCCGCGTCCACCGGCTGGCTCCGCAACAACTCGGGCCACAGTTGGAGCGCCAGGGGCGCGCCCTGGGCCGTGGGCGACAGGCGCTCGGCCACCAGGCGCTTCGCCTCGGGGGACAACTGGTCCGTCTGGATGAGGCGCTCGGCGAGCTGCACCGCGAACACCACCAGGCTCGCGTCCAGGTACTGGCGCAGGATGGCCTCCAGCTGCTCCGGCTCGTCCGTGAGCCGCTCGCGCAGCCGCAGGGCCTCGCCCGTGAGACCCTGCGCCTCGGCCAGACGCGCCCGCCGCTCCAGCCGCTCGGGCGTCTCCGGCAGCGACACGAGCTGCGCGGACGCCTCGGCCGGACGACCCAGCGCCTCGTAGGCCTCCGCCAGCCGCTCGCGCCACACGCCCATGGCCGCCGGGCCCGCGAGCATCGCGGCCAGCTTCTCCGCCACGCCCACGAAGCGCGCGTGGTCATGCGTCTCATCGTACAGGGGCAGCAGGAACTCCAACGCGCGGATCGAGCCCGGCGCGTCCTCCAGGGCCTTCTCGAAGGACTCGCGCGCGCGCTCCTTGTCGCCCGCCCACATGAGCATGTCGCCATGCTCCACGTGCAGCTCACCCCGCACCTTGGGGTCCGTCTCCAGCAGGATGAGCAGACCGAGCGTGTCCGCCGCGTCCGCCATCCACCCCGCCTCCCGCTGCAACCGGAAGCGCTCGCGCAGCAGCTTGCCCCGCCGCTCCGGCCACCCCTCCGCCGCCTCGGACAACGCCTCGATGCGCTCGCTCACGGGCAGGGCGCGCACCTGCGCCAGCACCGCCTCGGATAGCGCCTCGGGGCCACCGCCCAGGCCGGACAACAGTCGCCACAGGCGAGGGGTGAAGCCCGGCGCCAACGCGAGCCGCTCCAGCGCGTGCAACCGGCTCTCCGTGGGCGCGGACTCGGCGCCGAGCACCTCGTCCCACAGCGCGATGGCCAGCGCCTCGTCCCAGCCCGAGAGCAGATCCGCCAGCCGCAACAGCTCCGGCCCGGGGCCGTCCGCGCGCAACCGACGGCTCAGCTCGGAGATGTGCGTGGACTCGGCCTGTCCGCCCTCCGCCAGGGCCCAGAGCGCCTGGAGGATTCGCGCGTCGTCCCCGGCGCGCTCCGCGAGCGCGAGCGCGCCCAGCACCTCTCCCGACTCGAGCGCGGGCGAGAAGCCCACCTCGACGGCCCGCGCGGGCGCGCCCAGCCGGAGGAAACGCTCGGCCAGTTCGCTCGCGCCCTCGGGCGTCCCCGGGGTCTTCGTGGCCAGGCGCTCCAGCACCTCGAGCGCCTCGGCGTTCTCTCCCGCGGACTCCCACAGGTCGACGACTTCCAGCAGCAGGGCCGCCCGCTCGGAGGAAGGCACGAGCCGGGCCGCCTGCAACAGCGCCTGGGCGCCTCGTCCGGGCTCGCCCAGGGCCAGGTGCAAGGAGGAGACGCGGCGCAGGGCCTCCGCGTCGGGCTCCACGGCGACGGCGGCACGGGCCGCGCGCAAGGCTTCCGCGAGCCGGCCCGCGGACTCGAACTCATGCGCAGCGGCCAGCAACCACTGGCGGCGCTCCGCGTCGGGGAGGATGTCCGCCCGCGCCAGGTACACCTCGGCGAGACGGCCCGGAGCGTCCACGAGCAACGGCTCCAACGCATCCAGCGCCTCGGCGTAGCCAGCGCCGGACGCGCCCCGGGCCACCACCGTCTCCAGCATCTCCCGGGCGAGCGCGTCCTGGTCCGCGGCCCGGGCGAGCGACGCCAGCTCCAGCCGCAGCAGCGAGGCCTCGTCCGCGTCGTCCGTCACGCCCACCAGGCGCGTGAGGGCCTCCAGCAACGCGGCCTTCTCGCCGCGCGCGCGCAGGCCCGCCACCCGGGCCCGAAGCGCGGGGACATTGGAGGGGTCCGCCTCGGCGGCACGCTCCCGGAGGGCCGCGGCCCGCTCGGCGTCATCCAACAGCTCGGCGGCGACGTCGGCGGCGGCCAGCAACAACTCCGCGGCGCGCGAGCCCCCCGCGGCCTGCGCTCCGGCCTCGTAGACGGCGAGCAGATCCGCCGGACGGCCCAGGGCCCGCAGGCCTCGCACCGCCCGATCGATGATGCCGTCGTCCGCGGGACGCAGCCGCGTGAGGTGCAGCAGCGCGTCGATGGCGTCCTTCGGGTCGTCGAAGAGATCCGCGGCGCGGCGGTAGAGCACCTCGGCGGTGGCGGCGTCCGCCTTGCGCGCGAGCTTCATCGAGGCCCGGTACAGGCCCCGCGAATCCCCGGTGCGTCCATACACCTCGGCGAGCAGCGACAGGGCCTCCTGACCCCGCGCCCCATCTCCATCCAGGGCCACCACGGCCTCGAAGGCCTGGGCGGCGTCCTGATGGGCACCGGAGGCCAGCGAGGCGTGTCCCAGCCGCAGATGCGTGCGCACACGCACGGGTACGGGCAAGGACTCGCCTCCGGCGGCGAGCAGGCGCCGGTCATAGGGCCAGGCCGCGTTCGGGCCACCGCCCTCGGCCGCCAGGTCTCCCCGCGTGGCGAGCGCTTCCACGTCGTCCGCGGAGTGCTCCAGGAAGTCATCGAAGGCCTGGGCGGCGAGCAGCACTTCCCCGGCCTTCAGGAGGAGCTGGGCGCGCTCGCGCAGCAGCGGCAGGGCCTGCTCGGGCGACACGGCGGAGGCGCGCAGCGCGAGCAGTTCCGCCTGACGGCGCACGTCGCTTCCGGCGCGGGCCCGCAGCAGGTGGAAGGCCTCGGCGCTGGAGGGCGCGAGTTCGAAGGCCTGGTCCTCGCACAACAGCGCGCGCTCCAGCGCACCCGCCTCGCGGAAGGCCCGGGCGGCGGCGAGGTAGCTCTCCGCGGCCTCCACCGGCGGCTGGCGCTGAGCGCGGCGCGAGAGCAGCGCGGCGAGGGACTGGAAGTCGCCCGTCTCCGAGAGGAAGGCGCGGTGGCGCGTGTAGAGCGGTTCCTGGAAGGGGTCGGCCTCCAGCAGGATCGCGTCGAACTCCGCGGCATCCGCCGCCCGCCCCATCTCGTTCAGCAGATCCGCCACCTGCCGGGTCAGGCCCAGGTCATCCGGCAGCGAGGCGCGCGCGGCGATCAACGCGATGGCGGCGGAGTCCGGACGCTTCGCGCGCTCGCGGTACAAGGCGGCGGCGCGCAGCAGCAGCTCCGCGCGCTTGGGGCCCTCCTCCTCATGGGACGCGGCGTCCTCGAACCAGGCGGCCAGCTCCGCCACGCGGCCCTCGCGCTCGAACAGCTCGCACAGGAGCGTCTCGGCCTCCCGCAGGGAGCGGTCCAGGAGCAGCGCCTCGCGCAGGAAGCCCTCGGCCTTGCCGGAGTCGCCCAGCCCCTCGAGGTACAGCCGCGCCAGCCGCAGCAGCGACAGGGCCCGGGCGGAGGTGGCGGGCAGCAGCGGCAGGGAGCGCTCCAACCACCGCGCCTCGGCGGAGGCGTCGTCGCGGCGGACGGCCAGCTCCACGCCCATGCGCGCCGTGTCGAGCTGGCCGGAGAGCGCGAAGGCCCGCTCCAGCGAGGCCTCGGCGGCGGTCAGGTCCAGCTTCGCGTCGCGCAGCATCTCCGCGCGGTGGCGCTCACAGTCGGCGGCCTCGTCCAGCCGGCCTTCCTTCTCCAGCAGGAAGCGCAGCGCCTTGAGCGAGCGCAGGCACTCGTCCACCCGGCCCGAGGTCTCCGCGAGACGCGCGTGCTCCGAGCAGGCGGCGATGGCGCCCTCGAAATCCCCCGACTCCTGGCTGAGCGAGGCCACCACCTGGAGCTGCGCCATCAACTCGGGCAGCAGGCCCGCGTCGCGGTAGAGGTCCGCGAGCGAGCGGTGCAACGGCAGGGGCTCGTCCGCCATCTCCGCCGCGCGGGCCAGCAGGGAGGCGGCGAAGGGAACATCCGCCAGGGACTCGCGAGCCCGCTCGGACAGCAGGACGAGCCGCGTCGCGGTGTGGTCGGAGGGCGGCAGGGCCCGCGCGTGGGCGACGAGGACGTCGAAGGCGGCGCGCGGCTCGTCCTTCTCCCAGAGCGAGGAGAGGCGCAACACGGCCACTTCGTTGAGCGGGCTCTCGGCGAGCAGCCGCTTGTAGGCGGACGCCGCGCGCCGGGTGTCGCCCAGCTTCTCGGCGAGCGCGCCCAGGCGCAGCCAGGCCTTCTCGGCGTGCTCGGCGTCGGTGGAGAAGTCCGCCGCGGCCGCCAGTTGCTCCTGCAGGGGCAGCGCTTCCCGCACGTCCCCGTGCAGGAAGAGCAGCTCGGTCAGCTCGGCGAGCTGCGCGTCCCGCGCGGGGACGAGGCCATGGGCCCGGCGCGCCAGCTCCAGGGCCCGGGTCATGTCCCCCGCGGCGCGGGCATGGGCACACCCCTCGCGCAGAAGGGCGGCGGCCTCGTCCGCGGGCAGCAGACCCTCTTCCACGTCGAGGAGCTGGGCGGCCTCGGTGAAGTCCCCCCGCTCGGAGACGAGCGCCACGAGCCGGCGGCGCACCGGCGTGTCCTCGGGCGCCAGACGCACCGCCTGGCGCAGCGCGGCCTCGGCGGCCTCGGGCTGCTCCAGACGATCCGCGTACAGGGTGCCCAGCTCGGCGTAGAGGGCCGCGGCCTCGGACGGCGGCGCGTGAGGGGCCTCGGTGGCGAGCAGGGCCGTCAGGCGCTCCCAATCCTCCAGCTCGCGCAGCACGCGCTGGAGCGCGGAGGTGGCTCCGGCATGGCGCGGCGCGAGGGAGAGCGCCTGCTCCAGACTGCTGGCGGCCTCCGACGGGTTGCCCGCGTTCTCCAGCAGGTGCGCGCGGGCGAGCAGGGCGTCCACCCGGCGGCCCACGGGCCCCTGACGGGCGGCCTCGGCGAGGGCGTCGGCCTCGGCCTCGGGCTGCTGGTCGCGGCGCGCGAGCGTGGCCAGGGAGAAGAAGACATCACAGCGCTCGGCCGGGGACAGCGGCAGGGACACGGCGGCGAGCAGGGCCGCGCGGGCGGGCTCGCGCGCGTCCTTCTCCAGCAGCGTGGTGGCGAGCGAGAGGAGCCGGGCCTGGGCGCGCTCGGCGAACTCCGGCTCGGCGGCGAGCACGTGGCGCCAGGCCTCCAGCTCGTCCACGTCCTCGCCCGTCTCCCGAGCGATGGCCGCGAGGGCGAGCCACAGGGGCGCGGGCCGGCGGGAGAGGCGCGTGGCGGCGAGGAAGTCATCACGCGCGGCGGGCGTGCGGCCCGCGTGGCGGTGGAGGGCCGCGCGGCGGGAGAGCAGTTCGGCGCGTGCCTCGCCCTCGGAGGCGGTGATGAGGGTGCCCAGCAGCGCCAGCCGCTCGGCCTCCTCGGCGGCGGTGCCCGTGCCCGGCGGAGGCAGCAGCTCCAGCAGGGAGCGGGTGGCCCACGTGTCCGAGGGCTCCTCGGCGAGCAGGCCGCGCAGGGCCTCCGTGGCCTCGGTGGCGCGGCCCAGGGACAGCGACAGCTCGGCCAGCTCCCGGCGGGCGGAGCGGCGCGCGTCTCCGGAGAGCCGGGGCCAGAGCGAGGTGAGGAGATCCGCCAGCGGCTCGTGGGCGCCCGCCTCTCGGTGCAGGCCCGCGAGCTCCAACTGGGCCTCGAGGTCCTCCGGGGACAGGGCGCAGTAGTGCGCGAGCAGGCGCCGGGCGGCATCGGGGCGGCCCGCGCGCACCGCGCAGGCGGACGCGCGGCGCGTGAGGTACAGGCGCTCGTCCTCGCGCGGCGCGTCGGGATCCACCGCGGGCAGGGCCAGCACCGCCTCGAAGTCCTCCAGGGCGGCGCGCGGCTCCGACTGCGTCCTCAGCTCGCCCCGGCGCAGACGCGCGGGCGCGAAGGAGGCGTCGCGCTCCAGGGCCTCGGCGAGGAAGGGCTCCTCGCGGCTGGAGCCCACGGAGAGCACCGAGGCGCGGAAGAGGAGCCGGGCCCCCGCGCGGGGCTCGGGCACGAGCGCGGCCTTGCGCGCGAGCAGACGCGCGGCCTCCAGACGCTCTCCCCGCTCCAGCTCCAGCTCCGCGAGCGCGTCCAGGGCCTCGGCGGCGAGCGGCCCCGTGGGGCTCGCGTCCAGGGTGGCCGACAAGCGCAACAGCGCGGGGCCCTTCTCTCCCCGGGCCAGGAGCGTCCGGGCGCTCTTGAGGAAGAGGGGCGCGGCCTCCACCGCGCGCTCGGCGGCGGCGAGGGCCTGGGCGCGCGCGGCCCACAACTCGGCCAGCTCCCGCGTCTCACCGGCCTCCGTATAAAGGATCTCCAGCCGCTCGGCGAGCGCGTCGTCCAGACGGCGCAGCGGGAAGGCCTGGCCATAGGCGGTGATGGCGGCCTCGCGGTCTCCCATCAGCTCGCACGCGCGGCCCAGGCGGGCGCGGATGTCCGCCAGCCGCTCGGGGGCGGTGGTGCGCGGCAGGGACGCGAGCAACGTCTCCAGGGCGCGCCGGGCATGCTCGGGGCGCTCGCAGCGCAGGGAGAGGTCGGCCAGCTCCAGCAGCACGGCCTGCTCCGGGGACAGACGCGCGGCCTTCTCCAGGGCGACCAGCGCCTCGCCCAGACGGCCCAGCCGGGCCTCCAGGACGTTGGAGAGCTCGCGCAGCGCCGCCGACGCGAGCCGCTTGTCACCTTGTGCCTCGGCCACCCGCGCCCGCTCTTGCAGGGCGGTGGCCAGCCCCGCCATGTCCGAGCGCTTGCGCTGCAGGGCGCACAGCTCGCCGAGGGTGGGCAGATCATCCGGCTCGGCCTTGAGCACTTCCTGGAGGGCGGTGGCGGCGAGGTCCAGGTCGAAGGCGAGATCCCTCGCGGCCACGGCGAGGCGGCGGTACTTGCGCGCGCGCTCGGCGGGCTCGGGGGTGAGGCGCGCGAGCGTGGAGAGGCAGCGGGTGAGCAGCCCTCCGTCGCGGCGGGCCTCGGCGATGGCCAGCAGGGACTCGAGCGCGGGCGCGTGGTTCGCGTCGGCCTCCAGCGCGGAGGTGAGCAGCCGCTCGGCGCGCTCGGGCTGCTGCAAGCGGCCCCGGTACAGCTCCCCGGCCTCGGCCCAGAGCGCGGCGCGGCGGCCGGGCTCGTCATGGACGGCGGCGGCCTTCTCCAGCGACTCGGCGAGCTCCTGCACGCGGCCGGTGGCGCGGAAGTAGGGAATCAGCTCGTCGAGCGCGGCGATGTCGCGCGGATCCAGGGCGAGCGCGGCCTCCAGGTGCTCGCGCGCCCGGGCGGGGTCTCCCAGCTTCGTGCGGTACAGACGCGCCAGGGCATGGTGGCTCTGGTGCGCGGCGCGGCGCACGGACTCCGAGCGGGGCGAGGGGCCCGCCAGCTCCAGCGCCTGCTGGTAGCCCGCGAGCGCTTCCTGCAACTTGCCCAGGCCCTCGGCCACGCGCGCGGTGGCGAACAGGGGCTCGGGCTCGCCGGGAAGCAACGCCGTGGCCTCGCGGAAGCGCAGGAGGGCGTTGTCCGGCTGTTGCAGTCCTTCTTCCCACACGCGGCCCGCGAGCAGGTTGGCACGGCCCACCCGATCCAGCTCGTGGCGGGCCATGGCCACCTCGCGCAGGCGGTCCAGGGCCTTGAGGGCGCGCAGGTGCTCGCCGCTGCGGTGGCACAACTCCCCGAGCAGCAGCAGCGCGTCCGGATGGTCCGGCGACAGACGCAGCGCGGCCTCGCAGTGCAGCCGGGCGCCCGCGACGTCGTCCTCGGTCTGGGCGCACAGGTCCGCGAGGTGGACATGGGCGTCGGCGGCCTCGGCGGGATCCCTCGCGAGCGCGGCGATGCGGCGGTAGGCCCGCACGGCACCGGCCCGATCCCGGCTCAAGTCCGAGGCACGGGCGAGGGCCTTGAGGGACGGCAGATGATCCGGCCTCAGGCCCAGCACCTCGTGCAGGGCCTTCACCGCCACCTGGGGCGCGTGGTCGCGCGCGGCACGGGCGGCGGCCTCGGCGGAGAAGAAGGCGGCGGACTCCTCGGAGGCGCGGCGCGACAGGGCGCACAGGGCCAGGTAGCGCTCGGCGGCGCGCGCGGACTCGCCCCGGCGCTCGCGCACCACGGCCTCGCCCCAGAGGGCGGACGGGCTCTTCTCGCGGCGGCGCAGGAGCGTGGCCGCCACGTCCAGGGCCAGGTCGTGCGCCTGCGGATCCGCGACGAGCAGCGACAACAGACGCTCGGCGGCGAAGGGGTGGGCGTCCTGGACATCTCCCGCCTGGAGGAAGGCCTCCCGGGCCTCGGCGAGCTTGCCCTGGGCGAGGAAGGCCTCGGCCTCGGCGAAGGCGCGCGAGCCCTCCAGCGCGAGCAACAGCTCCTCATCCGGCGGCGAGGGCGGAGGCAGGCCTCCGGCGGAGAAGCGCAGGCGCAGGCCGGCGACGCCCACCTCGGCGGAGGACAGGCGCGCGGTGTCCAGCAGGGGCATCTTGAAGCCCCGGCTCACGGCGGCCTTCTGGCAGAGCGCGGGCAGCACGCGGGTGGAGAAGCCGGTGGCGCCGCGCACCTCCAGCTCGGGCAGCAGCGCCAACTGGGCCACGGCGCCAGCGAGCAGCCCGGGCACTTGCACCGACGGCGTGGCGGAGAAGCCGTACAGGCGCACGTCGTAGATGTAGAGGGCGAGCCGTTCGCCGTCCGCATCGAAGGCCACCTTGAAGGTGAGCGGCGTGCGCTCCGGAGCCTGGAGGAAGGCCTGTCCCTCCAGGTAGCCGGGGCGGAAGTGCAGCTTGAGTCCCTCCAGGCCCGTCACCCGCCCGGCCAGCTCCGCCACCTTGCGCGCCACCAGCGCCGCGTCGACGTGCAACTCCAGGAAGCCGAAGTGCAGCTTCTTGCGTTGGTAGCGCGAGGCCCCGGCGCTCACGTTGAAGGGGAAGGTGACGTCGGGAATCTGCAGCGCGAAGTCGGCGATGGACAGCCCGGGCGTCAGCTCGAGCGGCGGAAACCCCACGAAGGCGCGCCGGTCCAGGAGGCGGAGCTCGGGGGCGGCGGCGTGTGCGTCGGACGCGGGCGTGAGGGAGTCGCTGTCGGTGGCCATCGCGGGGGGAAGTACGGAGGGGAAGGCCGAAGTTATCACGCGTGCCAACCCCTCGGAATTTTTGCCAATCTCCCGCCCGGGGAGGGGGCGGCGAGCCGTCGGGACCGCGCCGGGGAGCCGCTTCACTCCGGGTGTTCGCCAGTTGCCTCCCGCATCCGCACCAAGACTGGAAAGCTACCGGATCACTGCCTCGTCGAGCGATGGGGAGGCAGGGTGGCGGACACACGCACGACAAGTCACTGCCCGCGCTCGCCATTTCCAGCCAAGATGCCGCGCGCGTGATCGACTCCGGAACTCTCGTCCTCGATGACCGCTTCCGCGTCCTCAAGCTCCTCGGAGCCGGTGGCATGGGCGAGGTGTATCTCGGGGAGCAGGTGTCGCTCGGCCGCAAGGTCGCCATCAAGGTCCTGCATTCGGACCTGATGGTCCACCCGAGCATGATCGAGCGCTTCAAACGCGAGGCGCGCCTCCTGTCCGCCGTGGACCACCCCGCCGTGGTGCGCGTCATCGACTATGGCGAGACGGGCGTGGGGGCCTGTCTGGTGATGGAGTACGTGGAGGGGGACAACCTCTACGACGTGCTCCAGACGGGTGCCCTGGCTCCCGCGCGGGCGCTGCCCCTGCTCTACCAGCTCGCCGAGGGGCTCGCGGCCATCCACGACCGGGGCATCATCCACCGGGACCTCAAGCCCGAGAACGTGCTGCTCACCCGGGGCATGCGCGGCGAACAGGCCCGGCTCCTGGACTTCGGCATCGCCCGGCTGGTGGAGCCCGACAAGGGTGGCAACCTGAGCCAGGTGGGGCTCGTGGTGGGCACTCCGGAATACCTCTCGCCCGAGCAGGCGGTGGGGGCTCCGGTGGACCCGCGCAGCGACGTGTACTCCTTCGGGGTGCTCGCCTACCGCGTGCTCTCGGGCCAGCTGCCCTTCCGCGGCCCCGGCCCCACCCAGTACGTGGCCCAGCACGCCTCGGCCTCGCCCATGCCCCTCATCGAGGCCGCGCCCACGCTCGCCGGACATGCGCCGCTCGTCGCGCTGGTGATGCAGCTGCTGCGCAAGGATCCCGAGCAGCGGCTGCCCCACGCGAACGCCCTGGTGGACGCGCTCGGGGCCCTGGCCGCCTCCACGGCGCAGACGGTGTCGATGCCCCAGGCACTCGCCGCCGGAGGCGTGGCCGCCCTGCCCTCCATCTCCGCGTTCTCCGTCCCCGCCGCGTCTCCCGCCAGCGGCACGGTGGCCTTCGCCGCGCCCGCGCCCGCGCCCGCACCGGCGGCTCCGCCCGCACCGTCCGCCAACCCCGGAACGGCCGCCTTCGGGCCCGCCCCGGTGGTGGAAGCGCCCGCCCCGTCCGTGGGCCGCACCCCCTCGCAGGCCCCCACCCGGGCCTCGCCGGGACGGCAAGTGCCCGAGGAGGCCTTCTCCCCCTCCCGAGCGTCCACCCACCCCTCGCCCGTGGCCATGCACGCCGTCGCCGCGCCCAGGGCCGCGCCCCCACAGTCCCCCACGAGCACGGGCTCGTCCCAGGTCAAACCCCAGAACCTGACGGTGATGCTCACGGATCTGCGCGGCTACACCGAGCGCACCTCCCAGCAGACGCACGAGCAGAACGCGCGGATGCTGGAGACCCATGACGGGCTGCTGCTGCCGATCGTGCGCGACTACAACGGCCGGCTCGTGCAGAAGCGCGGGGACTCGCTCCTGGCCGTCTTCGCCTCGCCCACCCAGGGCGTGCTGTGCGGCATGGCCATGCAGGACCGGCTGTGGCGGCACAACCAGCAGTGCGCCCCGGACGAGCGGCTGCCCGTCCGCATCTGCCTGCACACCGGCGAGGTGCTCGTCACGCGCGACGCCGTGCTCGGCGAGCCCGTGGAGGTGGTGAAGGCGGTGGAGCAGGTGGCCGAGGCGGGCGAGGTCGTCTTCACCAGCTCGGTGAACCTGGCGCGCACGCGCGTGGAGGGAGACGCCGAGCCCTGTGGTGGCGTGCCCATGCCCGGCACGGGTGAACAGCTCCCCCTCTTCCGCTGCCGCCGGGCCGAGGAGGGTCCGCCCTTTGGAGGCCAGGACGAGGTGTCCATGCGGCTTCCGCTCAAGGACCGGTTGGATCAGGCGATGCGGCCGGTCTGGGTCGCGCGCGACGCCGTCCTGTGGGCGGTGCGCGAGGCCGCGGTGCGCGGAGGCGCCCGGGCCCGGGCCAACCCCCGCCGCACGTTGGGGCTGGGACTGGGGCTGTGCGTGCTGTTGGGCCTGGGCACGGCCGAGGCCGTGCGCCGCGCCGACCCCACCTACCCGGCGCGCGTGCTGCTCGACCAGGGCAAGCCCCGCGAAGCGCTCGACAGCCTTCCCAAGACGCCCCCGAAGGAGAAGACGGACCCGTCGGTACGGCAGGTGCGCGCGCGGGCGCTGCATGCCCTCGATGAGCACGACGCCGAACACGCGGAGCTGGCGGCGCTGGACGAGGAGGCCCGCGGAGAGCTGGAGGACACCGTCCTGGCCGGGCTCGCCGAGGACTTCGGGGCGAACGAGAAGAACAAGGGCCTGCGGCAGATCCTGGACTCCCTTCCTCGCGAGCCGCTGAAGAAGCGCTTCGAGGACCTGGCGGACGAGGAGCCCTGGACCCGGCAATGGGGCGCGCTGCGCTATCTGGAAGCGATCCAGGCCACGGATGGCCTCGATCTGGTGGCGCTGTACTCCCAGGCGCTCCTGTCGAAGAACTGCGCCGCGCGCTCCAGCGCGGTGGGGCGGCTCACCAGCCTGGCGGACCCCAAGGCGGTGCCCGCGTTGGAGGCGTTGAGCCAGTCTCCCCGGGAGAAGGCCTTGAACCGCGGCAAGAACTGCGGCCAGGACGAGGCGCGAGCCGCCCTCGAGGTGCTGGCGAAGCCGAAGTAGGCGCTACATCGACCCGGGATCCGAGAAACGCGGATCGTGCAGGAAGTCCGTGTCCGTCAGGGCGTCGAAGAAGACGAGCAGGTCTTCCTTCTCCTGGGGCGTCAGGGTGAAGCCGCGCACGAAGCCGCTCTGCACGGGACTGACGCGGCTGGAGTCGAGCCCATGGGCCCGCCCTCCCGCGGCGTAGTGGTCCAGCACCTCGGAGAGCGTGGCGATGCTCCCATCGTGCATGTAGGGAGCGGTGACGGCCACGTTGCGCAGGGACGGCGCGCGGAAGCGCCCCATGTCCTCGGGCAGTCCTGTCAGCTCGATGGCGCCCGGGTCCACCGCGGGGTAGGCCCCATGGCCGTCCTCGTTGTAGAGGCCCGTGTTGTGGAAGGGCAGGATGGGCTCCGCCGTGGCCTCGTGCATCGTGGCGTCCTGGAAGTTGAAGCCCGAGTGGCAGTGATTGCACTCCAGACGCTCGGAGAAGAAGAGCTCCATGCCCCGCTTGGCCTGGGCGCTAAGCGCGTCCTTCTTGCCGCCATACAGGTATTGATCGAACGGCGCGTTGCCCGACAGGAGCGTGCGCTCGAAGCACGACAGGGCGCGCACGAGCGTCCCCAGGGACACGGGCTCGGCCTCACCGGGGAAGGCCTCGGCGAAACGGGCCACCAGGTCCGGATCCGCGCGCAGCCGCTCGAACAGGAGCTCCGGCTGATCTCCGAACCCGAGTTCCACGGGCTCGTCGCCGAACAGGGGCGTGAGGGCCTGCGCCTCCAGCGAAGTGAGGGCTGGATTCGCCCAGGTCAGGCTCGTGGCATAGGCGACGTTGGCCAGGCCCTGGGCGTTGCGGCGATGCACTTGTCCCGTGCTGCCCACCCCGTGCGTCTTGCCATCCGTGAAGGCCCGCGCCTGCTCATGGCAGGAAGCACACGACTGGGTGCCATTCAATGACAACCGCTTGTCATAGAAGAGGCGCCGGCCGAGCTGCACCTTCGCCTCCGTCATCGGGTTGTCCTGGGGCACCTGGGGCTTCGGGAATCCCGCGGGCAGGCGCCAGTCATACGCCGCCACCTCGGGCTCCGGAGGCTCGCCTTCACAGCCCGCCGTCAGCCAGGCCATCGCCATCAGCCCGATCCACCGTCTCGCCACGCGAAGCGCCATGGGTTCTCCCTACTCCCACCGGATGAAGGTCTGCGCGGAGGGATCCGCCACTTGGGAACCGAACGCGAGCCCCATCCGGTGGAACACGGGCGCGCAATCCGGATCCTGCTGACTCGCCATGCACCCGGCCGCGGTGCCGGGCGCGTTGACGTCCAGGTTGGAGCCCTCGAAGAGGCGCGCCAGGTCCAACACGACCTTGCTCTCGCCAGGGACGAAGCCCTCCAGGTCCACCCCCGGACGGTTGGGGAAGAGGCACCCATCGGACTCCTGGCCCGGCACCAGGGCGGGACAGTCCGTGCTCCCCAGATGCATGGAGTGGCCCGAGCGCAGGCCCGTCGTGCGGCCCTCGATGCGCGTGAAGAGGTAGCCCGAGCGCCAGCTCCAGAACAGCCCCAGGTCGTTGAAAGGCGCTGGAGCGATGGAGACGTCCTGGTGGTTGAGCGACCCAGGCAGGCCGAGCGTGAAGCGCAGGCCCCGGTAGTTTCCCTCCGGCACCGAGCCCATGATGCGCGTGTTCATCGCCGCCGTCCCGTTGGTGCACAGGCCCGACTTGTCGGCGAAGTCGAGCAGCACCGCGCCGCTCTTCTGCCACACCCCATCCTCCGTGAGCGTGACGGGCACTTCCTGGCCATCCTCCGCCACGAGCCGCACGTCATGCAGGTACACGCGGAAGTCCTGGGGCTCGTAGGTGCTCGCCGTGGTGCCCAGCCCCGTGTACGTGCGTCCACAGGCGAACGGCTCCGCGCCCACGCGCGCCTCGAAGGGGAGGGTTACCGAGATCGGTTTCGCCGTGGGCGGATCGCTCACCCCACAGCCCAGTGAACCGGCGAGGAGCGAGGCGAAGGCGACGAGACGAGGAGCGGAAGACATCATGAGCGAGCACTCCGGGAGTCGGGGATGGCACCGCATAGCGCGCCCTCCCCGCCCCCAGGAACGTGACATATTGCCACACCCGCATGACACGTCCCCTCTACGCGAACCTGGCCCTGGCCCGACGGCTCGAACGAGTGGACGCCCTCCACCTCGCCGACTACGCGCGAGGCTTCGCCCGTCTCTTTCCGGACAGTGGCGCGGAAGTGCTGGAGGTCGCGGGGGGCATTGCCTCCTTCTCGCGCGTGGACGTGCCCATCAATCGCGCCACCGCGCTCGGCATGGAGGGACCTGTCTCGGAGGCCGAGCTGCGACGGGTGGAGGACTTCTACCGAGGCCACGGCGTGGGCCCGGCGGTGGAATTGTGTCCACTGGCGCACCCCTCGTTGATGGAACTGCTCGCCGCTCGCGGCTACCGCGCGCGGCGCTTCCTCCAGGTCGGCTTCTTGCCGCTGGGTCCAGAAGCCCTCAAGCAACCCTCCCCGCCTCCGGGGTTCGAGGTGTCGAGCGCGGGCGAGGACGAGGTGGAGACCTGGGTGCGCACGATCGCCGCTGGCATCGGAGAGCGGGACGACGAGCCACCCGACTCCATCTCGTCCACGGTCGCGCGCGTCGCCTCGAGGTTCGAGGGCGTGCGCCTCTACCTCGCGCGACTCGAGGGCGAAGTGGTGGCGGCCGCGGGCCTGCGCGTGCGCGACGGCGTCGCCACCGTTTTCTCGGCCGCCACCCGGGTGGCGTTCCGAGGACGCGGCGCGCAGACGGCACTCATCCAGGCCCGTCTGAGGGACGCTCTCGCGCTCGGATGCGACCTGGCCCTGGTCATCACCTCACCCGAGGGAGGCTCGATGGCCAACGAAGCGCGCGCGGGTTTCCGCGTGGGCTACACCCGGGTGCTGATGGACCTCGAGCGCTGAGCTACACGAGCGAGCGAAGCAGCTCACGGGCCCGGGCGACCTCCTCCGGCCGCCGCAAGGGCGTGCCGTGCGAGGGAATGAGGACGGGCTCGCCGTCCATGCCATCCAACAGCGTGCGCGCCACCCGCTCCGAGTCGGTGCACAGCATCGCCATGAACACCCGGTTGAGGCGCAGGCCCGGCGAACTTCCGCTCAACCCGAAGGCCAGCTTGAACACGAACGGCCTGGGCAATGACACCTGATTGCCAAGGAGTTCGTCGATATAGACCACGGGCCGGGGACCCCGGAGCACCCGGACCAGGGTGCCTCCATTCTTGGAGCCGAGGACTTCCCGGAACCGCACCTCGGGCGGCGTGACGAGCGCCGGGAGGTCGGTGAAATCCCCCAGCCCCAGACGGGCGAGGGTGGGCAGCGCGACCGAGGGCGCGTAGAGGCGGGCTTCCGGATAGCGCTCCCGCCAGGACGCCAGGCCCAGGTCATGTCCAGAGTGGGGCGCGACGATCGCGCTCACCCGCCCCTTCGCCTCCAACGCGGCGAAGTCGGCGTCCGACATCCCCGTGGGCGGGCTGAGCACGGCGAGCGCCCCCGCCTCCAACCGGATGGCGAGGGCGTTGGTGGGTCCGAAGCGCACGTCATACGAGTGGACCCAGACCCCCGAGCCTTCCAGCACCTCGTTCCACGCCATGGCGGCACCTCGTGTTGACACGGACAAGATTGGAAACTACTTCAGTGACAGTTCGAGCCCACCCATGAGTACCAACAGCCGATTCACCGTCGCCATCCACATCCTCACCCTGCTCGCCCACGGTGGGGGTGAGCAGATGACGTCGGAGTACATCGCGGGGAGTGTGAACACCCACCCGGTGGTCATCCGACGGCTGCTGGCGCTCCTCCGGGACGCCCGACTGGTCACCTCCCAGGTCGGCGTGGGAGGAGGCTGGCAGCTCATGCGTTCTCCCAAGGGAATCACCCTGAGGGACATCTACCGCGCGGTGGAGGGAGGTCCCCTCTTCCCCCTCCACAGTAACACCCCGAACCCACGCTGCCCGGTGGGGAGCACCATTCAGTCCGCGCTCACCGGGCACTTCGAGGAGGCGCAGCTCGCGCTGGAGAAGAACCTCGAGCGCACGACCGTCGCGGACCTCGTCCAGGAGGTCGGCGCGCTCGCCCGCTAGGTGGGGGAGCGGTCCCCTCTTTTTTTGCCTCGATTCGCAACCCACTCGGTTACAGATCATGACCCCTCCCGCATTGGCTCTCGACGCGTACCGCGCGCTCGTGTCGCTCGATACTCCCTTCACGCCCCCTCCTCCCGCCCCGGCGGAGGAACACCCGGCCCTCGTGCGGCACCTGCTCCAGCAACTCCACTCCGATGGAACCGAGAGGCAGCTGCGTGAGGTGCTGGGGGCGAACACCCCGCCCGAAACGGATGCGCGGGCCTGGCTGCTCGCGCTCCTGACGGTTCGGGGTCCCCAGCCCTTCCCCGAGGGCTTCCACCTGGCCATGGACCGGCTCCTCCAGAGGGAGCGGCGGATGCGTCCCGAGGTGTCTCCCGCCGGTCTGCCCCGTCTCGGCGCGCTCCCGGGTACGGCCGCCGCCCACTGCACCCTCTGGCAGGGAGACATCACCACCCTCGCCGCGGACGCCATCGTCAACGCCGCGAACGCCGAGCTGCTCGGGTGCTTCGGCCCCTTCCACGCGTGCATCGACAACGCCATCCACGCGGCGGCCGGCCCCCACCTGCGCGAGGATTGCGCACGCATCATGAGGGCCCAGGGCGCCCTCGAGCCCACGGGCCACGCGAAGGCCACCCGGGCCTACAACCTGCCCGCCCGTTACGTGCTGCACACGGTGGGGCCCATCGTGCGCGGCGCCTTGACTCCGGAGCACGAGGAGGCGCTCGCGTCGTGTTACCGCGCCTGTCTGGACGTGGCCTCGCGGCTCCAGGACGTGCGCTCGGTGGCGATGTGCGCCATCTCCACGGGCGTCTTCGGCTTTCCCAAGGGCCCCGCCGCCCGGGTGGCGCTGCGCACGGTGGGAGCGTGGCTGCGCGAGCACCCCGGCGCCATCGACCAGGTCATCTTCAACGTCTTCGGCGACGAGGACCGCGAGGCCTATTCCGCCGCGTTTCGAGCAGGAGCCCTCGATGCGCGCGGCTGAGGGAGGCGAGGCCGTGGAACGGGCGCGGCGGTGGCTCGCGGAAAGCGACCGGGTCCTCATTGGAGCGGGAGCGGGCATGTCCGCCGCGGCGGGCATCGACTATGGGGACACGGACACATTCGCCCGGCTGTTCCCCGCCTTCGTCCGCATGGGCTTTCGCGCGCAGTACCAGCTCATCGGCTACCCGCGACTCACTCCCGCGCAGCACTGGGGGTATTGGTCGACGCACGTGAAGCACGTGCGCTTCGGAGAGGACGAGCGCCCCGCCTACCAGGCACTCCGCCACCTCGTGACGGGCAAGGACACGTTCGTCCTCACCTCCAACGTCGACATGTTGTTTCCTCGCAACGGCTTCGACGAGGCGCGGCTCTTCACGCCGCAGGGGGACTACGCACGTATGCAGTGCCGGAGGCCCTGCTCCCGGGAGACGTGGCCCACGCGGCCCCTCATCGAGCGGGCCCTCGCGGCGGTGGACCCGGTGACCCAGGAGGTGACCGATCCGGACAGCCTCCCGCGCTGCCCCCACTGTGGGGGAGCCGTCTTCATGAACGTGCGCCTGGACGCGGCCTTCCTGGAGGAGCCCTACGTGGAGCAGGCCCAGCGCTTCCGCCAGTGGATGCGCGAAGGCGCGGCGAAGCGGCTCCTCGTCATCGAGGTCGGCGCCGGCTTCAACACGCCCTCGGTGGTGCGCTGGCGGATGGAACACCTCGTCCACCACCACCCGGCGGCCCGGCTGGTCCGCATCAACCTCACGGACGCCGAGGTCCCCGAGGAGCTTGGCGAGCGCGCCGTCTCCCTGTCCATGGGGGCGGGTCAGGCCTTTGAACTGCTGGGGCGGAGCTGACTCAACGGCTCGCGGTGCGCGAGCGGCGAAGAAGCGCACCGCCCGCGAGCAGGGACAGCAGCCACATGGGAGCGCCGCCGGCGGAGGAGCACCCTCCCTCCTCCTCGGAGTCCGTCGCCGCGGACACCGTCACGTCCAGCTTCGTGTGGGCGATACCATCCCCCGTGTTGAGTCCATCTCCGTTGGCCGAGTTGCCCGCCGCGAAGAGGGTGAAGGAGCCCGCGCTCGTCGGCGCCACCACAGCGAAGTCGAAGCGCAGCTCCTCGTTGGTGAAGGGCTTGGCGGGCGTCTGGATGAGTTCGCCATTCGACCGCATCAGGCCCGCGCCCGTGACGGCGGTGAGTGACGCGGTGGCATCGCTCACCGCGATGCCCGCGCCCCCCACCTTCGCGGGCCCACCCCGGATGATGAAGGTGTACTGCCCCGTCTCGCCGACGGCGAGCTTGGAGGGGCCGGAGATCTCCACGGTGGGGACAGCCGCGCCCGGCTGGTGACAGGTGGTGCAGGTGGCGTCGGACTTGCCCGAGAAGCCGATGATGCCCTTGGGGTATGCGAAGGCCGACGTGGAGAGGAGAGACACCGCGAGCGCCGCCGTGACGCCACCAGGAACGAACCGCATGAGACCTCCGGGAAGAGTGAGCTGTATCCCATGAAGGACTGACACGAGTCACCGCCTCGGGAAGATACCGTCCGTCTGGAAGGAATTCAGAGAGCCGAGGCCCGCGCGGAGGACTCGCGCAGGCCGCAGCCATACACGTCCGTGCGCGCTCGCTCCGGCTTCTCATCCCGCGCGAGCGCCAGGATGGCCTCCTTGCCCGCGCTCTCTCCCGAGTGGCCTCGCATCGGGGTGAGGCCGCCGGAGAACAACAACCGCCCATCCGGGCCGTACACCACGGTGTGGCCCGAGGTGAGCGCGCCGAATCGCCGGGCCTCCTCGCCCTCGACATCCGCGTGCACCTGGACGCCTGGAATCCCTCGCGCGCGCCGCCACAACTCACCGTCGTGAAAGTCGGAATGAGCCGACTTGGGGACCCACAGGAACACGTGCGCGGAGAGCCGGCCCTTCGTCTGCTCCATCAAGGAAGCGAGTTCCCGAAGGCTGGCGCGCGTACAGGGACAGCGGGGGTGAGCGAGCATCACCAACGTCAGCCCCGTGGACTCGCGCTTCACGAGGCTCGCCTCGGGCCAGCGCTCGGGCTGGGCCTCACGGGCCCCGGGAGCGTTCACGTAATTCCACTGGAGCGCCGAGCCTCCCGCCACGGCACCGACCCAGAGCGCGAGCAATCCGCCCAACATCGAACGTGACAGCATGACAGCGCTCCCATCCACATCCGCGCGGCCCAGGAGCCAGACCGTTCAGCACGGGGTCCGGATGCGGCGGGGATCTCAACAGAATGGCGCACGCGCATCAATGGATGGAATCCCGAAGCTCGGGCGGCGGTGGGAACGTGACATCGAAGGGTACCGTGACGTGAAGCACCTCGGACGCGTAGAGCAGCCGCACGCGCACGGGAGGTACATCGAAAAGGTACTCCTGCTTCGTGGACGTCTTGCCCTCCGTCGTCCGCCCCCGCTCGCCCAGCAAAATCCGTCCCTCGGCATCGGTGACCAGGGGGTTCTCGCGCAACCAATCCGGCGTGCCGCCCACGGACGCGAGGAGCTTGGCGCCCATGGCCATGTCCTGCTCCAGCGTGAGCTTCTTGCCCGCGAACGTGGCCCGAACACCCTCGGACCTGGACGCCACCGGAGTGAGTTCCACGACGCGCACGCGGGGCCATCGCACCTGGACGTCACCGCGCACGCGCGCGAGCCGCCGGAACGAGGCATCCGTGGAGGACGTCGACTGGGCGGGGCCGAAAGACACCGGAACGGAGAACGAGGCGTGTTGGAAACCCTCTTCCCGGAGTTGCACCTCCGAGAGCGCTTCACCCGCCGCGGTGAGGAATTTCACATCGTTGAACTGGACCTCGGAGAAGGCGCCCTCGTCGCATGCGGGCAACTGCACGAAGAGCACGGGAGTCCCGAAAGCATCACCCCGGGCGCGTGAGGCCTCGACGCGAAGGGCCTGGGTGAGCGCGGGCGCGTCCAGGCCACACCACCGGGGTGCGACAGCGGTCTCGTCCGGAGGCTCCGGATGCGAGTCCTCGGCAGCCGGAACGAGCTTCATCTTCACCGTGTACTTCACGGGTTTGCCCGGCACGAAGACGTCCAGACGCGCCGGAGGAGCGCTGTAATCCCACGTGAGCACCACCGGCCCTTCCTCCTCGGGTGCGTCGACCTGCTCGGGCACGTCCTCCCACTTCATCGTCGACACCTTCCTCGCCAGCTCCCACTCCGCGAGCGGAAGCCTCGACGTCTTGATGGGCGCGAGCGCGAGTCCGTTGTCCGCATGGGCGAGGAAGGTGATGTCCTGTCCGGGCACGGGGGTGTAGCGCAGCTGGACGCGAGCGCCCCAGGCCAGCAAGGTGAAGCCGCTCTTCGTCTGGCCGGCATCCTTCGCATCGAACCGCACCCGCGCGTGGCCCGAGGGAACGGAGAGCACCACCTCCGCGCTGCCGCTCCACGTGGGGAAGCCCTTCGTCCCCGTGTCCTGGGCGAGCACGAGCGAGGACAGCAACCGGCCTCCCTCGATGGGCGAGGACGGGCGGGGCGTGAAGCTCACGGGCCGGCCCTGGCCATCCTTGAGCGAGAGGATGCGCACCTCGGGCGTCACGCCCTCCAGGTTCAACAGGGGCGCGAAGGAGGCCTCCAGTTGCAGTTGCTCGTACGCGTTGCGCATCACGAGCTCCCGGGTCCGCGCGAGCGCCTTCTGGAGCTGAGCCCTGCTCGCGGGCTCCAGACCGTGTCCCCGCATGTACTGGGCGGGCTGGTACCATCGCGAGACCTTGGACATGGCGTCGGGCGGATCCGACTCACCGGTGGGCGAGGTGAGCCGGGCCAGATGACTCTGGAAGGCACCGAACTCCTCGCGCGTGACACGCTCGCCCAGGAGGGTCTTCTGAGAAGTCGTGTCCTGGGCCTGCGCGGACAGTGCGAGCGCCGTGCAGAGCAGAAGCGTCGGGTAGCGAGAGCGGTGCATGGGTTTTCCCCGGGAGGCGCGGCATGAATCACGACAGCGGGACTTCATCCTGGGCCGAGGTGGCCACCTTTGTCCAAGCACACCCCGCCCCGGGGATGAGCCTGGACGACGCGCGCCGCATCGTCACCAGTCTGGTCCGTGGACCGGAGGCCGTGCTCGACTTGGAGGATGAGCGGGGACGGTGGGTCGTCGCCGCGGTCGTCGACACGTGCGCCAGCGTGGACCACAGCGCGGACCTCGTCCCGCTGGGACTCCGGGAGCGCGAAGTGACGCCCCAGGCGCTCCACCACCTCCTCGACCGGGCCGAGGCGTGCGTCCTCCAAGGTCCCTTGAGCACCCTGGACATCACCCTGACACCGGAGCGCGAGTCCTGGGAGGAGCCGCTTCGCGCCAGGGGCTACGCACCGGCCTATTCGCTGTACGCCCTGGAGCGCCCGGCGGAGGGTCCTCCGCTCGCTCCCCGCGCGCCCTTGCCCCAGGGCTGGCGGTGGATGGAACTCGAGGAGGATCAACTCCCGGACTACCACCGGGTGGTCTCGGCGGCCTTCGCCTCCGTTCCGGGCGCGTTCGTTCCTCCATTGGAGGAGATGGCCCAGGCGGTTTCACGCGCCGAGCGCCGGCCCCACGTCCTGGTGGAAGACCGGAAGGTCCATGCGTTCACGACCGTGCGCGTCCACGCGCGGGAGGATGGCCTCGCGGGCGAGGTGAGGACCCTGGGCCGGGAGCCCGGGCTGCGAGGCACCGGTCTCGGGGAACATGCACTGGGACGAGCCCTGGAGCTGCTCCGGGCCGAGCGGGTCACTCGCTTCGAACTGGAGGCCGCCGCGCGCAACGACGCGGCGCTGAGGCTCTACCAGCGCCACGGTTTTCAGATCGTCCGGAGCGTGCCCCTCTTCCGGCGGCGCCTCACGGAGCGCCGCTGAAGCTCAGCCCTCCCACGTGTCCAGCATGGCGCGCACCCGCTCGTAGCGCGACAGCAGTCGTCAGCGTGGATCAGTTCCCCACAGCCACTAGAGACCGCACCGAGTGCGCAGAACTTGCACCAGGAGCTCCGAAAACGAGCTGGCCCCCTGCAGAACCGTGCCCGGGCTGGCGCACCCACTGGGGGCACATGCGTACCCTAGCCGCTATCCCGGAGGAATGAGGCAGACTGCTTTTCTTGCGCACCTTAGCTGCTGCACTCCTCTACCTCTCAAGTTCTGGCCGTTGTCCCCACACGCATCGAGGCCCATCCCGTCTATGAGTCTTGACAGCGTCCCACGACGGCGAGATCGTAGTCGCGTGCTGACCCGATGCCCATCTACATTGCGCAAGAGGCAGTATGTTCTGCCTACGAACAGGACCAGCAGAGTATAGCGGAACGCACACCCAACTTCATGAGTGAAGCCTTCACCACCATTTCCGCCTTCCTCGTGTCCTGCGTTAATGCAGCACCGGACCGCGATGCTGTTGCGAGCGTTCGAGACTGGTTCGCCATCCGGACCCATCCAGGATTGGTCCGTCAAGAGAACCAAGACCGCGTGATTGTTGCTCGCTGGTCTCAACGAGACGAGCAGTGTTGGGCCGTGGCCGTCGCTGACGGCATCGGGAGCGGGAAGGCCGGCGCGGAAGCTGCTGCGACGGCATTAGCCGCTTTTATCGGTGCGCTTGTCGATACTGGAGAACGGAGCATGGATGCTCGTCTTGCCAAAGCGGGAGAACGGGCTAATGAGGTCGTTTACCGTCGCTGGCGCGGCAAAGAGGGGACGACGCTCTCCTCAGTTTACGTATGTAACGGGCGAGCATCGCTGGTCAACATCGGCGACTCCCGCATCTATGGCATCGATCGCGAGGGAGAAACCCAACTCCTTACCCGGGATGATGTGCTGCCGACCCTTCCAGGGAACCTCCTGCAGTTCGTTGGCATGGGGCAGGATTTGGTTCCCCATGTAAGCGTGGTCCCCTCAAGAGTTGCGCGGGTTCTTCTTACCTCTGACGGAGTCCATAACTACGTCAATCCGCTACTCCCTCATCTCGTTCGTGCAGCTTCCACTGACGCCCGCCTACTAGTGGATCGATTGACACATCTTTCGGTTTGGTGTGGCGGCGCTGACAATTCTACCTGTGCGTTAGCCGCGGTCGCTGGCAGAGCATTCGGAAGCGCGCAGGCAGAAACAGTACTCGATGTTTGGACCCCAGGCATCCATCACAGAATGAGTATAGGGATGGAATCATTGAGGCGGGCAAAATCTCGAAGACGTGACGGTGCGAGCCCGCCGCGAGCCAAACCAGACTCCAATCCTCGCGTTCCCGCAGCCGGTCGCGAATCAGAACCACAGCGCGCTGCGCGAGCGCCGCGGCCTAGCGTCACGATGGCGTTTGACGACGACCAAGCCCCACCTCCCACCCCTGCTGTACCGGAGAGGGACAAACATTGAGCACATCAACCCGTTACAGCATTAAGAATTCGTCCGCAGATGGAAGTCAGCGAGCGAATGACTCACACCTAAACCGCGATATTGTGTTGAAGCCGTGGTGGCCCGCAACTGAACGGGACCACCTACGCGCTCTGATTGCCACACTCGCCAATATCCAGAGCAAGCACGTTGCGGACGTGTACGACCTTATAGATATGAGTGGCGGGATAGTGGCAGTCGTGGAAGAGCACCTTGAAGGTAAGAGCCTGTCTGAGTGGGAGGCTGGGACACCGTCGGGAGAACCGGAGGTACTTCGCGTTCTCCTTCAGATGGTGGGGGCTGTAAAAGCCCTTCATTCGTATCAACTTAGCCCGCCTTCGTTGAATACCGCCAACTGGCGGTTCGACGCTGAAGGGTTGCTCAACCTCTCCCTTTTTTGTCCGCCCACATCGGGGCAGACGAGACCGGGGGAGCCCATTAAACTCACGGAAGACAGCGCAGCAGCCGACCTACTCGCACTAGCGCAGCACGCGCGACGATTCGCGGTGCAGCACCTCTCCAAACACGGAAGCGAGCCCCCAGTGCTGACAGATCCAGTGCTCCAGCACCTATTGAACGGAGCACCGACTGCAACGAGCACTGCAGCTATGTTCTATCAAAGGCTCAATGCTTATCTGCTTCGGGATCAACACCGTGCAGTGGTTATTTACCGCAACCGCTCTGCTGAACTGAATTCCACTCGTCGGACCCTGAAGTTAACCCACCCCACCCCGAGCATCGCCGAGACCACCATCCACTATGACGGAACTGGGTTTGCAGTAATTGCAAGCACCGGAGAGGTCTATTTGAATAATATTCGAGTCGTTGCCCCGACTCCAATGCCGGGCTCGTGTGTCCTGACGCTTGGTGCACCCATACGTTCTTGGAGTGAACGACACTTCATCACGTTTGATGCCTCACACCCCGAAGTGGTGTTCTAATGCCACACACTTACACCTCCGGAGCCATTGTCGGAGAACGGTATAGGGTTGTTCGTTACATCTCCGAAGGAGGTATGCAGGAGGTGTTTCTGGCGACGGACATGATACTCAACCGCCAAGTAGCACTGAAGGTGCCCTTCAATCAATCTGCGCGCAAGCGCTTTAATCGAAGCGCCACGCTTAGCGCCAAGGTCAACCATCCGAACGCAGCGCGAACGCTCGATTACCTTGCTGACACAGTCAGTCAGCACCTTGTTGAAGAGTTCATTGGCGGGCAAAACCTGGGTGAAGTAATGGCGGCGATTTCCTGCTTTGATCCAGATGCGTGTGCTTGGGTGCTGCATCATCTAGCGCGGGGGCTAGCTGCAGTGCATCGGCATGGTGTCGTTCATCGAGACTTGAAGCCGGGGAACATTATGGTCACGGGCGGCTTGGGATTTGATGGCCTGAAGATCACGGACTTCGGTGTAGCACGAATGGCCGAGCAGGAAATCGAAGAGGCTGTCAAAACCGGGACTGTTACGACATCAAAGACAGCAATCGGGGCACTTCCCTATATGGCCCCAGAGGTCATCGACACTCCAGGTAAGCCGATGCTCCCAGCAGACATCTGGGCAGTGGGCGCGCTCGTGTTCCAACTCTTATCTGGAGAGTTGCCTTTCGGTCAAGGATTCGCGGCTGTGCCGCGCATCCAGGCGGCGGTCGCGCCCGCCATGCCCAAAGCGGTTCAGGACCATCCTCAGTTCAGCCACTTGGGGCGGGAAATCCATGGAATCCTGTTGCAGTGCTTGCAACGAGACCCATCTGCTCGACCTACAGCAATACAGTTGGTTTCGCTGTGTGATCGGCTTTGCTATAGTCCCATCGTCGGCCGTAAGATCGGCGTCGTTGAGGGTTACCCAGGTCGCAGCTTTGGATTTATTCGGCCGCAGGGGGACGGGGGCTCGGTTTTTTTCCACGTCGAGAGCGTAGTGGGTCGAAAGCCGAGGGTTGGGCAGCGAGTTTGGTATCAGCCCTACGACGGAACTCCTCGTGAACGCGCCCACCCCGTTATACCGATGGTTGATGAATGAGTGGCATCCGGCTTGTAGGCATCCACGTCGAGGGATTCAGGGCTTTCCAGGCCCCGTTTGATGCCTCATTTCGCAGCCCCTTGGGCACTCCGACAGATGTGGTGGTCATCGCAGGACCAAACGGGATGGGAAAGACCAGCCTTTTGGAGGCGATACTCCTTGCAATGGGAAAGGAGTCTCTTATCAGGCAGTCGCTCGTCGCAGAGACAGCGAATGGACATTGGCGCACAGAAATTCCGGACACTGCGAGTCTTTCGCTGACGTTCGATGTGTCTAGTGCACCAGGAACAGAACTCGGGGCCTACGCTCCTTGTGAAGTGCGTATCGTACGTTCGTTGGCCACTTGGCGACTAGAAATAGTTCGAGAGAACCAGATTCAACCCCTGCAAGACCCAGTCCGCGAGAGCTTCTTGAGAGACGTGCCTGTCGAATACCTCTCTTCATGGCGCGGGCCATTTCAACTCGGTGGTGTACGAGCATCTGCAACCATCTCCGAGATTCCCCAAGACGAGCGTTATCGATTCTTTCGGCTGAAGCAGCGCATAATCGATGAGCGGTCCGCGCGTGGATTCTCTGATCGGGAGACGCGTGATGCCGTGTGGCTAAATCGGCTAAATGAGGTTTGGTGTAGTTGGCATGACAAGACAGACACTTGGATCGATGCTCTGGAGACCGGAGATGTCGAACGTCCATTCGATCTCTTTTTAGTGCGCGATATTGGTTACGGAGCCCAGCCGGTCTGCCCGCTGGACATGGCCAGTTCAGGGGAATTGGAATGGGTAACCCTTGCAGGCTCGCTCATTGTTGATGACTTTCAGGGGATGTTGCTCATCGATGAGCCAGAACTGCACCTCCATCCACAATGGCAAGCTCGACTTCTTCCCACTCTTCGGAAGCTAGCACCGGAGGCTCAACTGGTCGTCGCCACGCACTCAGCGTATCCCTGGGACCAAGCGCTCCCCTTTCAACGACTCTTGCTTCTCCCTCCCGACGACCCACGGCGCTCGGATGTTTCCGGAGAATCTAAATAATGAGTTCTGCTGCCCTTTCCGCACTGTATGGATCTCAGCCGCTGTTCGTGTGGGTCGAGGACGACGCAACTCGAGTAGCCCTTACGACCGCGTGGGCAGGTGACCCGGTAGCGATTCATGTTGGGGGGAGCAACGAAACCATCCGAGCTGTGGTTGAGGACGCGTGGCGAAGTGGGATTACCCATGTCTTCGGCGTAGTTGATCGAGATTTCGGCCGCAGCAACTCGCCACGTTGGGCTGCCCCGTCGAATGATCTCCGCACATACATCCTTCAATCCTCTGAGATCGAGAATTTGGCACTTGATCCAGAAGCGTTGGCAGAATGTGCGTACAATACGGGGAGACGGAGTGAGGCGGAGATTACCGCGAAGTTGGACGAGATCGTCCGCGGGATGACTTGGTGGATGGCTTGCTGTGCAGTGCTAGCCCATGTCCGGGATAAACGGAACGAAGACTTTCCGTCGTTTCCAGCAAACGTCACAAATGTCGTCGATCTGGCCTCAGCCAGTGCTTGCATCTTGCGTAGTGATTGGTTCACAAAACATGTTGCTAATCTTCCCGCATTTGCCCAAACGTCGTGGCTGACAACCGAGTTGCAGAACCAAGAGTCTCGCCTTGCGCAGGCAGCAGCAAACGGGCAATGGAAAGTGGATTTTTCCGGAAAGCAGATATTCCATCGTGTATCTGAGTTCGTTTACACGAAGGGTACCGGGAAGCGGAAGAATATCGACTTGCTTCAGGCTGTGGTGCAAAAACAAGTCGACAATGGTAGGATTGCCGTCGAACTGCGTAACCTTCGCTCAAGCCTAAGGACTCGTGTTGGCCTTTCGCCCTGATCCGAGTGAAGGTGTCAAAATGCGTCTATAGAGAGCATACCAGCACGGCGCTCAAGCCTTCTGCCGGTGGGGACCTGTGCAGAAGAGCGCACGGTGAGGACGAGCTATAGTTCGCCGAGCCCCGTTTGGACGAGGCGAGTAGGAGTCAGATGGGCCTTGAGGCGAAGCGCAACGGCGCTAGTGGACTGTAAACGAAATTATTGGACGTAGTCGCGTCCCACATGCGCCCTCTTCCTCGGGGAGAGGGCACGTCCACAGGCCCTCGGACTATGTCCACCTACTTCGTTTACAGTCCACTAGACGGTACTGGCGGGAAACGTGACGGTACCGAGGTTTTCGGTGGCGGCAAGTGCGGTGCGCAATAGATAATACCTCAGATCCTCATCAAACAGGCGAGCCGTCTCCACCAAGGAGTAGAAGAAGGCGGCCACCTCGATGCTGCACAGCGACTTGAAGCCGTAGTGATTTTTGCGGTCCATCATCAGCGCACGCCCGGATGTCCTCACGAGCACTCTCCTCGCTACGAGTGCGTGGAAAACTGGCGTGACTGAGCCTACCCCAATTTATTTAGTGGCTCTCCCGCATTTTATGTCCTCCATGTGAGCGAGAGCGTCACTAGAACGGGTCAAGCTCAAGGTGTAGCCTGCGGGTCCTCCAGCGGCGCCTCACGGAGTGCCGCTGAAGCTCAGCCCTCCCACGTGTCCAGCATGGCGCGCACCCGCTCGTAGCGCGACAGCAGCTCGGCGCGCTTCGCGGTGAAGAGCACCATGAAGCCCACCACGCCGATGCCGAGCAGAGAGAGGAAGACCGCGCCCGCGCGGTGATCCCTCGTGCCGAAGCGCGCCAGGTTCGCCACCACGCACGTCACCAGGAAGGCACTGCCCAGGTAGACGTAGGAGCGGATGCGCAGCGCCACGCCCGCGACCACGCCCACCACGCACACGAAGACGCACACCATCATCGCGTGGCCCTCCTGGAACACGACCGCCCTCCACGAGCCCGCCACGTAGATGAGGGTGATGGCCACGGCGCGCAGCCTCGCCTGGGTGTCGGGGTCCATCGAGTCTCGGAACACCCACAACAGCACCAGCAACGAGATGCCCGCGGGAATGACATAGAATTGAGGATCCCCCGCGCCCGTGCCCATCCACACCATGACGAGCGCCGCGTTGAAGGCCGCCGCCGACACCAGCGAGCCCACCCCGCGCTGAGAGGGATGCGAGGCCAACGCGGCGAAGTGCGCGGCATGGCCCACGAGCAGCGCCGCCACGTACAGCGGCTGGTGCCACGGCGCGGTGAGCAGACCCGCCATGGGGAAGAGGAAGGCCCCCCACAACGCCGGACGGCGGAAGGCGGGCAATCCCGCGCCCTCGCGCTGCGCGAGGACGTACAGGCCGGAGAAGAGCACGCCGCCCGCCAGCGCCACCAGGCTGTCCGCCGTGCCCAGCCCCGAGGCCACCGCGTGCAGGCGCGCCGACAGGTAGCCGAACACCAGCGTCCCCTGCGCCAGGAAGGCGGACGTCTCGTCCTCCTCGCGGATGGCGCGGCGCACCAGCGCGAAGAAAAGCACCGCCAGGCTGACACAGGCGATGAGCGCGCCTCGCACCGAGTCCGGAGAACCGGACACCAGCATCAGGCCCAGGAGGATCTCCACCATCGCCACCTGGGCGAAGGCATGGCCCACGCTCCGGCGCACGCGCTCGCCCGCGACGGACAGGGCCAGCGTGGCCAGCAACGCACTGCCCGCGCCGAACAAGGGCAGGATGAGCGCCGCGCCCTTGCCCGTGGAGAACACCGCGCCCACGTGGCTCAGCAACAGGTGCTGCACCACGAGCGAGGCGAGCCACCCCACCCACTCGCGCTCGCGGCGCCGGTACACCACCGCCCACGCCGAGCCGAGTCCCAACAGCACGCACGCCGGCGTGCCCGGATGCGTCAAGCTGCGCAGCCCGAGGACGGAAGCGAGCGACATCATCCAGCCCGCGTGATGCAGCGCCACGCCCACGTCCACGTCCCGCTTGTCCAGCCACGTGCCCGCCATGCACAGCAGCAGACCCGTGCCGCTCAGCACCGCGGGCGACCACAGGGGCGGGATCGCCGCGAGCAACACCCCCGCCAGCAGCGCCGTGGCCACGTTGGCCATCAACCGCTCGCGCGTCACCATCAATACCAGCGCCGTGAGCCCGCCCAGCAGCGCCACGCCCAGGGGCATCCCACCGAAGTGCAGGAAGCCCAGGTGTTGCACCACGGGAATCGCCAGGGCGATCGCGCCCGCGAACCACAACGGCTCGCTCCAGGTGGACTCGAGCCCCGGCGACACACGCGCCGCCAGCCGGCTCAGCACGCGCTGCACGCTTCCCCGCTGACACAGGGCCGACAGGACGGCCGAGGCGAGCGCCACGCCCACGAAGGCCAGCGCCGCTTCCGGACGCCACTCGAGAAAGACGTGCTCCGGCGTCCGGCCCAACGACGCACCGGCGAACGTGAGCAACGACACCGTCAACATCCAGCCCTGGGACAGGAGGAAGGTGCCCACCAGCAGGACCCCCGACAGCACCAGGATGGCGCCCTGCGAGGGCTCGACCACCAGCGACGCCAAGGCGAGCACCAGCGCGCCCACCACCGACACCGGCAACAGACGCTCATCCCTTGGCGCGCGGAAGAAGCGCGCCAGGCGGAGCGGCAGGTGGTGCGCGAGGAAGCCGAGCGCGAGCAACAGGACGATGCCCACCGGGTGCAACGCGGGACGGAGCGACAACAGGCCCGCGCTCAGCGCCACGCGCACGGAGGGCAGGGGACCCGGCAGCAGCACGAGCGCGGACACGAGCGGAGCCAGATGCTCGGGGCGGAGCCGCGTCATCCACATCGCGAGGACGCCCACCAGCGTCAGGGCTCCCTGCATATAAGCGGAGAGCCGATGCACGACCGCGTCTTCTTCCCTCCCGAGCAGCAGGCGGCGGGCGGCGGGCAGATGCTCCGCGGCACGCACCATCCCCAGCATGAACAAGGGCAGCAGGGAGCCAATCCCCTTGAGTCGGGGCTCGTCTCCGAGCAGGAGGAGCACCCACAGCGGAGAGAGCGCGGCGAAGAACGGCTCGCGGTTGGCCCGCGTCCAGACCCAGGGCAGAACCACCGTGCCCACGAGAACCAGGGGCGCCAGGACCCGATTGGCCAACACACAGGCCACCAACAGGAACGGCATGGCGCACAGGGTCGCCGCGAGCGCGAAGCGGCGCCCCCCCGCGAGGACACGCGAGGCCGTGCGGTTCGACTCCAGGAGCGCGATCAGACTCAGGATCGTGGCCACGCCCAGCGCGTGAGGAGCGCGGAACCCCTTCCCCAACAGCATGGCCGTCCAGAGGGACGCGCACACCACGGCCAAGGACGGATGCAGCGAGCGCGCGGTGAACAGGGCCGCGAGCATCCCGCCCAGCGCGAGCGGATAGGGCTGTGAACGGGACGCGGAGAACGCGACGGCCACTGGATAGACGAGCGCCACGACTCCGGCGGTGAACGTGCTCGCGTCACGGCCCCGGCGCGCGGCGATGACCGAGGCCCCCAGGGACCACAGGACGAACAGGGCCATGGACAGCCCCGGCGTCATCCAGGGCCAGGCGTGCAGGAAGCCCACGCGGGACAGCAGCGCGACACCGCCCAGGATGACCGCGAGCGGGCGCACGTCGGGCAGGCGCATCGACGCCACGCCCACGGCGGCGGCCGCCAGGAGCACGGTGACCCCGAACCAGGGTACCTGACCGGCCACCCCCCAGATAAACGCCAGGAGCGCGTAGCTCACCCCCGACCCCGCGAGCATTCGCAAGCGCTCCGCGCGCCCACTCAACACCGAGAGCCCGCAGGCGGCGAGGGCCAGCGCCGGAGGCACCCACTCGGGGCCCGCGAAGCTCGCGAGCTTGGGCACCACGGCCGCGGCCCCACAGGCCGCGACGGCGAGCAGGTACGGGTTGGCGAGGTTCCAGGCCACGAGCAACATGGCCGCCCCCGACAGGCCCATGCCCACCAGCGCCGCCGCATGGGTCCCCCCCTGCAGCGAGAAGAAGAAGCCCGCCGACGACAGCCAGCCAGCCACGACGTGGAATCCCGTTCCCGCACGGGGCGCGGACCGCCGGGGCAGCCAGGCGAACCCGAGCGCGATCCCACCACACACCACCGCTCCCACGGCGGGACCGAACAGCGCCGGCGCGGAGAACGCGAGCAGGGCGCTGATTCCAGCGCCGACGAGGGACAGGTACAGGCGCTCGAAGCGCCAGCCGCTGGCCACGCACAGCACCATCAGCGCGAGCGTGCACCAGAAAGCGGGGTACAGGTTCGTCCCCACGTGGCTCGCGAGGACGAAGAGCGGACTGGCGATGGCGGTGGAGCGCAGGAGGATCTCCGCGCGCGCCTCGTCGTCTTCCGAGTCGCGGGACAACAACCACCCGGCGCCGACAGTGCCCGCCACGACGAAGGGCAGGGCCGAGAAGGCACGCACCTGCATCCCGGACGCCCCGTCGAACCAGGAGGCCCGGAACGCGTCGAGCGAGTCACGCACGCCACCGGGCAGCAACTGGTCCACGGAGGTGTAGGCGAGGTAGACGCCCGCGTAGACGGCATACAGCCAGGGCAGCCGGCCTGGAGCCCCCTGGGAGAGCCCGAACACGGTCCAGACGAAGGTGGCCGCGGTGAGGAAGAAGGCCGGAGGCGAACCCGTGGCCGCCGCCACCACGCACCCCACCTGGAGGGCGGCGACCCCCACGGACAATGAATCCGCCGACTCCTCGGCATCCAGCTCGCGGAAGCGCAGACAGGTGGCGAGCAGGAAGGCGAGGAAGGGCGCGTAGCTGCCCAGGGCCGGAGACGCGCCCTCGACCCCGAGCGCCAGGTGCAACCGCACCACGAAGAGCAGCAACAGGTAGGCAGGCGCCCCGAGCACGAAGGCGAGAGCCTTACCGTCCCGGTCCTCGCCAGCGGACTGGCGCGCGAGAACGAAGAAGAAGACACACGGCAGGACGTCGAGCCAGAAGGCGAAGCCACCCATCCGCGCGGCGAGTGGCGCGAGCCCCATCATCAGCGTGGTGCCCACCAGCGCGCCTTGCAGGAGGGGCCGCGAGGGCGCGTCGAAGGCCTCCGCGGGCTTGCGCACGAGCGTCGCGGAGGCGAAGGCCCAGCCGAGCAACAAAGGCACGAGCAACACGGGCGAGATGCCATCGAGACCCAGGCCTCCCACCGGCCCCAGGGCGAGCCCCGCGAAGGGCGCCACGGCGGCGCCAATGAGCCCGAGGATGCGCCCCGCGCTGGCGAGCGTGTCGCGGCGGCACAGCAGCGCGCCACAGACGGAGAAGGCGGCGGAGTAGCCCGCGGTCATCCCGAAGACGACCAGGGAGCGGGAGAAGGACGTGAGCCCGGCCCAGCTATCGAAGGCCAGGTAGAGCGAGCCCGCGACGATGAGGAAGGCGCCAATGAACCAGCCGATGCTCTCGTAGAGGAAGGGCTTCCAGACGGTGTCCCAGGTGGACACCTCCTCCACGAGGCGCGCGGCGTTGGTGCGGCGGACCGGAGCCTCGAACAGGGGCTCGGTGGTCACGGGCGGCAAGAAGTCCCGCGCCTCCCGCTTCGCCTCCCGAGCCTCCTCCGCCCGGAAGTCCGCGTAGGAGAAGGACTCCGCCTCCTCCCGCACGTCCTCTTCCGGCGCATCCACCTCCGGCGCTTTCTCTTCCGGCGTCTCGGCGACAGGGGCCTCCGCCCTCATGGGCTCGGGCTCGGGCTTGACCTCCTCGACGAGCGGGACGGACACCGGGACGGGGGCGGGGGCTGGCGCTTCCACGACGGGCGCCGGGGCCACGGCCTGGGGCCGGGTCTCCGCGATCACCAGGCGCAGGATGCGGCATTGCCGCTCATAGCGTTGAACCAGGTAGTTGCGGGCTCCCTGGGGAACGGCCGAGGAGTCCCAGTGCTCGAGTTCCTCGAGCAGGAAGTCGATATGGGCGATTTCTTGTTCCAGGGTGTCGCGATCGCGCGACTCCATGGCTTCGCCGCACGCCGCGCAGAGCTGGCCACCCAGCCGCTCCTGCCGACAGGACGCGCAATACATGACGGGACAACCCCTTCGATGACGCGCCCCTCGGAATCAGGGCGCGTGCGCAGACTACCGCACGCACCCACACGAACGCACGCCCCCTCCCCTACCCTCGCAGGAAGGCCGTACCGTGGCTGCCTGGCCGCTCGGCCTCGTGCAGGAGCGCGTCCGGCGGCGACAGCCCGACGATGTGGATGGCCTCGATGCCTTCCTCCAGCATCTCCAGGCTCTCCTCCACCTTGGGAATCATCCCGCCCTGGATGACCCCATTGGCGATCTTCTCGCGCGCCTGGATGGGCGTGAGCGTGGGCAGCCGCGTGGAGGCGTCATCCTTGTTCGCGAGCACGCCGGGCACGTTGGACACCAGGAAGAGCTTGGCCGCGCCCAGCTTCGCCGCCACGCGCGTGGCCACCGTGTCCGCGTTGATGTTGAAGGCCTGGCCCTGGTCATCGCCCGCGAGCGAGCCGAGCACGGGCACCAGCCCCGCGTCCGCGATGCGCCCGAACATGTCCGTGTCCACGCCCACCACGTCACCCACCAGGCCCAGGTCCACCGGCTCCGGCCCCGCGCCGCTCATCACCTTGGGCGGACGGCGCCGCGCCTGGATGAGCCCCGCGGACATGCCCGTGGTGCACAGCGCGGGCACTCCCGCGAGCCGGAAGGCCGCCGCCACGTCCACGGACACCTGGCCCGCGAGCGACATCTTCATCACCTCGAGCGTGGCCTCGTCCGTGTAGCGCCGCCCGGCCACCATCCTCGGTTGCAGACCGAGCTTCTTCTGCAGCTCGGTGGCCTGGGGCCCACCGCCATGGATGACGGCCACGCGGATGCCCGCGTCACGGAAGGCCCGCACGGCGGCGCCCACGCTCGCGGCGAGCCTCGGCCGGTCCTGCGCCAGCTCGCCGCCAATCTTCACCACGAACCAACGCCCCCGGAAGTCCGCCAGTCCGCTCACGGCCACAGTCCCGGCTCGGCGAGCGTCAGGCGCTCGTCCCAGCCCATCATCAGGTTGAAGCTCTGGATGGACTGGCCCGCGCCGCCCTTCACCAGGTTGTCGAGCGCCGAGAAGCACACCACGCGCCGCGTGGCGCCCGTCACTGGCCCCAGCGTGAAGCCCACCTCCACGTAGTTGCTGCCCGCCACGCCCACCACCTCGGGCTGACGGCCTCCACCGATGATGCGGATGAAGGGCTCGTTCGCGTAGGCGCTCTTCCACGCCGCGTTGAGCTGTTCCTGGGTGGTGGCGGCCGGCACCTCGGCGAAGGACGTGGCGAAGATGCCGCGCGGCAGCGGCGCCGACACCGGCACGAACTCCAGGGACGTGTCCTCGTTCGCCCCCGCGGCGCGCAGCGTCTGGAGGATTTCCGGGATGTGCTGGTGCTCCAGCGGCTTGTAGGTGCGCAGGTTGGACGCGCGCAGCGGGTGGTGCGTGGTGATTTGCGGATTGGCGCCGCTGCCCGACGAGCCCGTGGCCGCCACCGTGTGGATGGGGCCGGAGAGCAGACCCGCGCGCGCGAGCGGCAACAGGCCCAGCGCGATGGTGGTGGCGAAGCAGCCGGGGCTCGCGATGTAGCGCGCCTGGCGGATGGCCTCGCGGTTGAGCTCGGGCAGGCCGTAGGTGAAGGAACCCTCGGTGAGCATGTGCGGCGCCGGGTGCTCCACGCCGTAGTACTTCGCGTACGCGGCCGCGTCGCGCAGGCGGAAGTCTCCCGACAGGTCCACGATGCGCACGCCCGAGGCGAGCAGTTCCATCACCACCTTCGCGGTGGTCTTGTGGGGCATGGCCAGGAAGGCCACGTCCGCGCCCGCCACGGCCTGCACGGGGGGCAGCTCCTGGAAGGACAGGTCCGTGAGGCCCGCCAGGTTGAAATGGACGTCGCCCACCTTCTTGCCGATGTTGTCCACCGAGGTGATGCGAACCACCTCCACGTGGGGGTGGAAGAGGAGCCGGCGGAGGATCTCCGACCCGCCGTAGCCGGTACCCCCGATGAGAACTGCCTTGACCTTGTTGGCCATGTGCGATGTCTCCGAGTGGGACTTCCCGGGCGGGTGTATAGAGGCGCCCCGCCGGGGAATCCACCTCACCGCGATGACACGGTGAGCAAGGAGGCGGTCGGGGGCTCGGGGATAGTTCACGTCCGAACCACTGCATCTGGAGCGCCGCGAGCGCTGGCCTCTGAACGGAGGCTGTGGAAGCGTGCCCGCTCATGAGCACAGCATGGAGAATCCGTCCCATCGAGACCCGGGACGATGGTGCGATGGCGGCCGTCATCCGCTCGGTCATGCCCGAGTTCGGGGCGGATGGTCCGGGCTTCGCCCTCCACGACGTGGAGGTGGATGGTCTGACCGCGGCCTATGCGGTTGCCGGCCGGGCCTACTGGGTGGTGGTGGACGAAGCGGACCGGGTGATGGGCGGCGGGGGAATCGCCCCGCTGGAGGGCGGCGATCCGCGCATCTGCGAGCTGCGCAAGATGTATTTCCGGCCCGAGGCGCGCGGACACGGCCTGGGCGAGCGGATGCTGCGCCAGTGTCTGGCCTTCGCCCGGGAGGCGGGCTACCGCACGTGCTACCTGGAGACCCTGGCGGGCATGACCCAGGCGCAGACGCTCTACCGGCGCCTGGGCTTCCAACCGCTGTCCGCGCCCCTGGGCGCCACGGGTCACTTCGGGTGTGACCGCTGGTACACGCTCGAGCTGGGCACGGGCGGATGACCGCGAGGGTCACCTCTTCCACCTGACGCCCGGAGTCACCATCCTTCCCGGAAGAGAGGAAGGTGATGCATGGAAGGGCCGGGCCCCTGGGAGCCTTTCGACATCGAGACGGCGCTGGAGCGAGTGCGCGCGGCCATCCGGGGGTACGCGGCCGCGGCCATGTTCGAGCTGGCGGAGCGCGGCCACGCGAGCCTCTTCGAGCAACTGGTGGGCTGCCTCTTGTCCATCCGCACGCGGGACGAGGTGTCCCTGCCCGTGGCGCTGCGGCTGCTCGCCCAGGCCTCCACCCCCGAGGCGATGCGCCGGTTGGGCCGCGAGAGGATTGAATCCCTCATCCGCCCGGTGACCTTCCCCGAGCCCAAGGCGCGCACGCTGCACGCGCTCGCGGAGCGCACGGTGGAGGAGTTCGGCGGCGACCTGCCCTGTGACGCGGAGGTGTTGCGCTCCTTCCACGGCGTGGGGCCCAAGTGCGCCCACCTGGCGCTCGGCATCGCGTGCGGGCAGGAGTCCATCAGCGTGGACATCCACGTGCACCGCGTCACCAACCGCTGGGGCTACGTCCAGGCACGCACGCCCGAGCGCACCCTGGCCGCGCTCGAGGCGAAGCTGCCTCGGGCGCACTGGGTGGAGCTCAACCGGCTACTGGTGCCCTTCGGCAAGCACATCTGCACGGGCACGCGGCCGAAGTGCGCCACGTGCCCGGTGCGCTCCATGTGCCCGCGCGTGGGGGTATGACTAACGATCCAGCGCGAGCAACTGCGTCACCCGCCGCGCGAAGCGCCGCCAGGGGTTGGTGCGGCCCCGGCCGCCCTTGCCGAGCGTGATCTCCTTGGCGCAGTTCATGTCCTGGTGCCAGCCCGCCTCGAGCCCCGAGGCCAGATGGCGATCGGCCACCACCAGGGAGCCCTCGCGCATGCGGTGCAGCGACAGCGCGTCCAGGTTCGTGGAGCCCACCACGCCCAGCCAGTCGTCCACGAGCACCGTCTTCGAGTGCAGCATGGAGGGCTGATACTCCCAGATGCGGATGCCGCCCTTGAGCAGCTTCTCGTACGTGGCGCGCTGCGAGGCCCGGACGATCCGCCAGTCATGCACCGGGCCCGCCGCGAGCACCCGCACGTCCACGCCCTGCTTCCGCTTCTCCAGGAGCTGCTCCAGGATGGCCTTGGGCGGCGTGAAGTAGGCGTTGGAGATCCACAGGCGCTCGCGCGCCGCGGCGAACACCATGCGCAGCATGCGCTCGGCGTCGGAGATGCCGGACACGCCCGCGCTCTCGATGAAGCCCGCGTGCGCGCAGCCCCGGGGTGGCAGCACGGGGAAGCAGCTCTCCGGGAGGAGCGCGCCACCGCACTCCTGCCACATGCGCGCGAAGGCGAGCTGCATGTCGTGCACCGCGGGGCCCTCCACCCGCACGTTGGTGTCGCGCCACTCCGTCGGGCACAACCCATCGCCCTGCCACGACTTCCAGATGCCGAAGCCCCCGGTGAAGCCCACCTTGCCGTCGACGATGACGAGCTTGTGGTGGGTGCGCCCGAAGATGCGCCCGAGCCACCGCTCCGACAGGGGCCGGAAGTAGTGCACCTCGACCCCTCCCTGGCGCAGCCGCTGCTCCACCGTGGGGCCGAAGTTGTCCACCTCGCTGCCCCAGGGGTCCACCACCACGCGGCACGACACGCCCTCCTTCGCCCGCTCCAGCAGCGCCTCCACGATGCGATCCGACGGCTCGCACTTGCGCCAGATGAAGACGACGATGTGCACCGACTCCTTCGCCTGGCGGATGGCGTCGCAGATCTGATCGAACACCAGCCCGTTGTTGACCAGGTCCACCCGGTGCCCTGGCTGGGGCCTCAAGCACGTGGATTGGTAGAGCGCGTGGCTGAAGGCCTGGAACCCCGGAGGCAGGGCCATGGGCCCCCGCATCTCGTTGTGATCGTTCTCCGTATTGGGTTCTTCCCAACGCACCAGCGCGGACGGGGAGGTGTCGAAAATCGATGAAGAAGATTCCATGGCCGGGGAAAGGTATGAACGCCGACCGCCACGGGAAGCCCTCCTGACACGGAGCGTGCACCCGCGGGCGATCGCCCCCTGAACGCGGACCCCCTTCCAGCGAAACGCTCCCTCGGTGAACTTGATTTTCCGTAGAGCAAGAAAATCATGCCCTCATTGACATCAATGGCATTTTTACCGTTTAATCCGGGTTGTCGCTGTCAACCAAACGGCATCTCGGGGGGCACCATCGTACCGAGGTCCCCTTCACTCCGGAGAGAACCATGTCCGTCGAAGCGTTCGCGAAGGTGACCGAGGCCTCCAAGTTGTTGGTGGAGCAAGGTTTTTCGGGCCCGGCGGTGACCTCGGCGCTGGAGATGGTGGGCCGGGCGCTCGGCGTGGACCGGATGCTCGTGTACGCGAACAGCACCGAGACGATGCCCGGCAAGCGGCTGGCGCCCTTGCGGCACGGCTGGGGCTCGGTGGCGATGCCGCCCCTGCTGAGCGTCTTTCCGCTGCAGGATCAGATGCCCCGCTGGGTGGAAGTGCTCTCGCGCGGGCAGCCCATCTGGGAGCTGGCGCGCCACATCCCGGGCTCGCTGAACGTGAACCTGGAGGCGCAGGGCGTGCAGTCGGTGCTGCTCAGCCCCATCAACGTGGGCACCGTCAACGGCACGTGGTGGGGCTTCCTGCGCATCGATGACTGCAAGAACGAGCGGCGCTGGGTGCCCGCGGAGCTGACGGTGATCAAGACGCTGTCGCGCTCGCTGTCCAATGCGCTGCGCCAGGACATGCGGCGCGAGGCGATGGCCCAGACGCGGCAGGATCTGCGGACGATGATGGAGCGCTGCGCGACGGGAACGCGCTGAGGCTCAGCGCCGGTCGCGCCGCAGATCGGCGAGGATCTGGCGCAGGTACCACGCCTCGGACTTGCCGGGGTGGCGCTCCTGGGCACGCGCCATGTGCCGGGCGAGCGAGGCCTCGGCCTCGGCGCGAGGCAGATGGATGTGAAGGAAGTACTGGTCGCGCAGGCGGCTGGCCTCGGTTCGAGACAGGAACCAATAGAAGAACCCGAGGATCAACCCCGCGCCCACGACCAAGATGACGATGTCCGAGTTCACAGCCTGAAACTACCGCGAGTCCCGGTGCGCGCCAGTCCCGTGTTTGACGGCGAAGTGCGCGCGCGCTCATGATGCGCCTCATGAGGAATCCGGGATGAACCCTCCGCACCTTCGCGCCGCGAAAACTCGCTGGATTGTCCTGCTGACGATGAGCCTGGAACTCCTGGGCTGCGCGGATGCGAATCCCAACGTCCGGGCCCGCCGACTGCCAGATGGGCACATCCAAGTGGATGGACCTCTCGCGGGCCCCTATGACTCGCTCGAGGAGCTGGCCGAGCGCTCATGCGACTTGATGACCGGTCAGCCTGGCGCAACCCATGGCGCCCATGGATTCGAGTACTGCGCCCTGTTCTACCGGTCCGCGGAGGAAGGTTCGTACTACCTCAGCTATCTGTCCGACATCCGCGGCAACCTGGATCCGGTGGTCAAGACCTGCTCCCTGCCAACCCGCCTCAATGATCCAGCGCACGCGAAGACCCTTTTGCTCGGAGGAGCCCACACGCATCCGAACAGCCGGGGCTTTTCTCCGAGAGACCTGAGCGCCGCTTCTCATTGGCGGCCCGTGAGGTTTTTCGACACGGAAACGGGAAAGGTCTGGGATCACCAGCTCATGGTCTTCTTCCGGGAGAAGACGGGCGAGTGCAGGACATACATCTACAACAATTCCACCCGCATCGTTTCGGCTCTACGCCAAGGCAAATGGATTCCCATCGGCGAGGTCTACGACGATCTGGGCTACATCCGGATGTACGAAGGCAAGGACTGGCTTCCGTGAGTGACGCATCCTTGGAGAGGAACTGATTATGAAGCGCTTGCCCCTCCTGCTCCTCTGCATGAGCCTCACGCCGGGTTGTTCGCTGCTCGGCCACTTCGGTTATTACAAGCACCGGAAGCCCGAGATGGCGCCTCCCGAGGCCGCCGCCGGAATCAAGTTCCCCGACACCTACGAAGAAGGCGTCCGCCTCGATGGGGCCATGATGAAGGCCCTGTCCGTGGCCATGAACGACTACCTTCCCCCTTCAGTCCGGGCCGAGGAGCAAGAGGGGCCCGAGTTCCAATGTCTCGCCCGGTGGGAGAACTACCGGACGGTGGTCATGCGCGCCCGGGACGATCTCTTCTTCGTGCTGTTCTCTCCGGATCTCTCCACCTGCGCCCCGGGCTTCGCCGTGCCCGACGCGGGCGCCGAGTACGCCATCGATGGACAGGGCCGCATCCTCGCGCGGCGGTAGAAATCACCTCCATTAGTGCGCCCCGTAGGGCGTGATGACGCTCAGCGGCATTATCGGGACAACGGCGATGGAGGGCCGTAGTAGGTTCCGCCGCCCATGAGTGACATCGCGCAAATCAAGGAATTCGTGGGACAGGGACAGCTCTCGCTCCCGCCAGACGCCCACCTGCTCCAGCCCCTCCTCGAGCACGCCCGCAAGAGCCCGGACAAGGTGCTGTTCTCGCGCCGCGTGGGCGAGCGTTTCGAGCCCCTGACCGTCGCCGAGGTCGTGCGCACGGTGCGCCGCGTGGCCCGTGGGCTCATCTCGCTCGGCGTGGAGCCCGGCCAGCGCGTGGCGTTGATGTCCAAGACGCGCGTGGAGTGGGCCCTGCTCGACTTCGCCATCCTCGCCACCGGCGCCACCACCGTCCCCATCTACGAGACCTCGTCCGCGGATCAGGTGGAGTGGATCCTCCAGGACAGCGGCGCGGGGGTCGCCTTCTTCGAGACGGACGCCCTGCACGCCCTCTACCGCCAGTCCCAGGAGCGGCTGCCGGACTGCAAGCACACCTTCGTCATCGACAAGGCGGCGCTCGAGCACCTGCAACAGCTCGGCGACGCGGTGGACGAGGCGCGGCTGGAGGAGCGTCTGGCGGGACTCAACACTGGCGTGCTGGCCACCCTCATCTATACCTCGGGCACCACCGGACGGCCCCGGGGCTGCGAGCTCACGCACGGAAACATCCGGGCCAACTCGCTGCAGGTGATCGAGCACGTGGGCAAGGCGTTCACCGCCGAGGATCGCACCCTGCTCTTCCTGCCGCTCGCCCACGCGCTGGCGAAGATCCTCTTCCTCGCGTCCGTCGAGCGCGGCATGTCCATCGCCTTCGCCACCAGCGCGAGCAAGCTCGTGGAGGAGCTGTCCCTGGTGCGGCCCACGTGGTTCGGCACCGTGCCCCGCGTGCTGGAGAAGGTCTTCCAGACGGCGCGGCAGAAGGCCGAGCAGGCCGGCCGGGAGCGCGTCTTCGACCTGGCCACCGAGACGGCCGTGCGCTACTCGCGCGAGCGCGCCGCGGGCGGTGTCGGACTGTTCACGCGCCTCCAGCACGCCGTGTTCGACCGGCTCGTGTACCGCACGCTGCGCGACATCCTCGGCGGCCAGTTGCGCTTCCTCGTCTCGGGAGGCGGGCCCCTGCAGGAGCGGCTCAACCACTTCTACAATGGCGTGGGCGTGAAGGTGCTCGAGGGCTACGGCATGACCGAGACGAGCCCGGTGCTCGCCGTCAACGCCGATCACGCCAACCGGATCGGCACGGTGGGCCAGCCGGTGGCGGGCACCACGGTGCGCATCGCCGATGACGGGGAAATCCTCGCCAAGGGGCCCCAGGTGCTGCGCGGCTACTGGCACAACGAGGCGGCCACGAAGGGCGCCTTCACCGAGGACGGGTGGCTCAAGACGGGGGACCTCGGGAGCCTGGATGCCCAGGGCTTCCTGCGCATCACCGGCCGCAAGAAGGAAATCCTCGTCACCGCCGCGGGCAAGAACGTGGCGCCCGGGCCCCTGGAGGATCGCATCCGCGAGCACCCGCTCGTCAGCCAGGCCATGGTGGTGGGCGAGGGCAAGCCGTTCGTGGCGGCGCTCGTCACGATCGACGCGGGCGCCTTCAAGCACTGGAGCAAGAAGAACGGCAAGGAAGGCCAGACGCTGGAGTCCCTGACGGAGGACCCCACGCTGCGCGCCGAGGTGGAGCAGGCCATCGAGGGCGCCAACCGCTCCGTGTCGCGAGCGGAGTCCATCCGCAAGTTCGCCATCCTCGCCAACGACTTCACCATCGATCGCAACGAGCTGACGCCGTCCCTCAAGGTGCGGCGCCACGTCGTCAGCGAGCACTATGCCCCGGTCATCGAGGCCCTCTTCGCCAAGGGCGGCGGCGACTAGCGCTGGCGGCCCCGGCGGGACAACGCGCCCCCTGAAAACGTGATATTCCCATTAAATCATTTTTCAGGGGATTTCACGGTGAGTCAAAAGACAAGCGCGGTGAAGGGCTTGCTGGCGTTGCTGCTGGGAGTGACGCTGGCCGCCGGTTGCGGCGTTCCCTCGAAGCCCGAGGAGCCCACGCCAGCGCGGGCCCCCCAGGAACAGCCACTGGGCTCGCCGTCGGCACCGCCCCGGCTGGCCGCGGGCTACCGCCACTCCCTCTACGTGGCTCCGGACGGCACCGTCTGGGCCTGGGGTGAGAACATCGCCGGGCAGCTGGGCACCGGGTCGACCGCATCCCGCTCCACGCCCGGGCAGGTGTCCGGCCTCTGGGGCGCGGTCACGGTGGCGGCCGGCGCCCGGCACTCGCTGGCGGTGCTCTCCGATGGCTCCGTCTGGGCCTGGGGCGACAACAGTTACGGGCAGCTCGGGGATGGGACGAGTACCCGGCGTCTGCTGCCCGTGCGGGTGTCCGGCATCATGGACGCGGTGGCCGTGGCCGCGGGCGAGAGCCACTCGCTGGTGGTGCTCTCCGACGGCACGCTCCTGGCCTGGGGCCACAATGGCCCGGGCCAGCTCGGCGATGGGACGAACGTCTACCGCTCCAGGCCAGTGCCCGTGGTGGGCCTGACGGACGTGGTGAACATCGCCGCCGGGCAGTACCACTCGCTGGCGGTGCGCGCCGATGGCACCGCGTGGGCCTGGGGCGACAACTACCATGGCCAGCTCGGAGATGGCTCGTCCCTGGCCCGCAAGGTCCCCACGAAGGTGGTGGGCCTCGTGGGCGCGGCCACGGTGGCGGGCGGGTATCGCCACAGCCTGGCCACCCTCGCGGACGGCAGCGTGTCGGCCTGGGGTGACAACGCCGCGGGCCAGCTGGGGGACGGGACGACGCTGCGCCGCACCGTGCCCGTGAAGGTGAAGAACCTGGGGGGGATCGCCGCCGTCGCGGCGGGCTACGTGTTCTCGCTGGCGGTGGACTTCGACGGCGCGGTGTGGGCCTGGGGCGAGAACTCCCAGGGGCAGCTCGGCGATGGGACGCCCACGCGCCGCCCGCTGCCCGTGAGGACGGCGGACCCCCGAAGCGCGGTGGCGGTGGCCGCGGGCTACACCCACTCGCTGGCCGAGCTTCCCGACGGCAACGTCCTGGCCTGGGGGCTGAACAACTCCGGGCAGTTGGGGGATGGAACGACGTCCAGCCGTACCGTCCCCGGGCGGGTGCGGGGGGAGTGGCCGACAACCCCACCGCCACCGTCGGAGGAGCCCTTGGCGCTGAAGCCCGTTCCCGTGGCGGCCGGGTACGAGCATTCCCTGGTGGTGCGCGCCGACGGCACCGTCTGGGCCATGGGCAACAACCTGGCGGGCCAACTCGGGGATGGGACGACGCTCCACCGCGGAGTACCCGGGCCGGTCCCCGGGCTCACGGGCGTCGCGGCCGTCGCGGCGGGCTCCGCCCACTCCCTGGCCCTGCGCTCGGATGGCACGGTCTGGGCCTGGGGGTCCAACGGGAGTGGTCAGCTCGGCCGGGGTTCCTACTCCGACAGCTTCACGCCGGTGAAGGTGGCGAACCTCTCGGAAGCCGTCGCCATCGCGGCGGGTGCCGATTTCTCCCTGGCCCTGCGCTCGGATGGCACCGTCTGGGGCTGGGGGGTCAACTGGCGGGGTCAGCTCGGAAATGGGACGGGCTTCAGTGCCGCTCAGCCCGTCCAGGTCGCCACCCTCTCGGGCGTGGTGGCCATCTCCGCGGGGGGAGCCCATGCGATGGCCCTGCGACAGGACGGCACCGTGTGGGCCTGGGGCAGCAACTCAGATGGGGGCCTCGGCGACGGCACGAACATCGATCGCCTGTCTCCGGTACAGGTGCGCAACCTCACGGGCGTGACGGCCATCGCGGCGGGCGCCTACCACTCCGTGGCGATCCGCGCGGACGGCGGCGTGTGGGGCTGGGGCTACGGCGGTGGCAACCCGCTCAGCGGAGCCCTCCCGGTGCAGATGCAGGGCTTCACGGGAGCCAAGGCCATCGCGGCCGGGGTGAACTCCACCGCGGTCGCGCGCACCGACGGCACCGTGTGGACCTGGGGCGGTAACGAATTCGGCCAGCTCGGAACCGGAGGGTTCTCCGCCTCCGCCATTCCCGTCCAGGTGGCGGGCCTGGTGAATGTCACGAGACTGGTGACCAGCCGGGGCCACGTCCTGGCCGTGCGGACCGATGGCTCCTTCCGGGGCTGGGGCAACAACGACTACGGCCAGCTTGGCAATGGCCTGGGCGCCCGCCTGACACCGGGGAGGGTGTCCCCCCTCCAGGGCGCGGTGGCCGTGGGGGGAGGCTACTCCTACTCCGTGGCCCTGGCGGGCGACGGCACCGTGTGGGCCTGGGGCGACGGCTCTTACGGGCGGCTCGGGGATGGGACGAACAACCGCCGCGGCACACCCGCCCCCGTGAGCAACCTCTCGGGCATCGTGGAGATCTCGGTCGGCGGCGACCACACCCTGGCCCGGCGCGACGACGGCACCCTTTGGGCCTGGGGCTACGACCATTCCGGGAGCCTGGGAAACGGGACGAGCGGCCACCAGAACACGCCGCTCCAGGTGGTGGGGCTCACGCAGGTGAGCTCCACGGCCGCGGGCACCAGCCACTCCATGGCCGCCCGCGCCGATGGGACCGTATGGACCTGGGGCCACAACCAGTATGGCCAGCTCGGCAATGGGACGAGCACGTACACCCCGAATCCCATCCCGGCCCAGGTGGAAGGCCTGACCGGCATGGTCGCCGTGGCGGCGGGGAGCACGTCGTCCTTCGCCCTCCGCGAGGACGGCACGGTGTGGGCCTGGGGCGGAAACAACGGTGGCCAGCTCGGCGATGGGACGACCGTCGATCGCTTCACGCCCGCGCAGGTGGTGGGCCTCACGGACGTGGTCCAGCTCGCCACGCTCAGCCGGAGCACCCTCGCCCTGCGCGCCGACGGCACGGTGTGGGGATGGGGAGCGAACCTGTACGGAGAACTCGGCGACGGCACCACCACCCCTCGCCCCACCCCCGTGCCCGTGCCCGGCCTGTCGGACGTGCGGAGCATCGCCATGGGGCTGCAGCGCGGCATGGCCCTGCTCGGTGACGGAAGCGTCTGGACCTGGGGTTGGAACCACCATGGCCAGGTCGGCGAGGGGTCGACCACCAACCGCTCGACGCCGGTGCGGGTGCTCACCGGTGCGGTGGCCATCGGCTCCGGCTCGCTCCACTCACTGGCCGTGCGGAGTGACGGCACCACCTGGACCTGGGGGTACAACGGCGGGGGACAGCTCGGCGTGGATGCCGAGCAGCCTTCTCCCATCGCCATCGCGCTGCCCTGAGGAAAGCAGAGAGGGCCCGGCAACCGGCTGGAGCGGTCCCGGGCCCTTCGTTGTTTCAGCGCGCCACGGCCCTACTGGCAGAGCTCACTGTGTTCCGCGGTCCCCTGCGGACACCCCTCACCGACGCAGAACTTCGCACCGCTGTCCACCGTGCCCCGGCCGGACTGATCATGCGGCACATGGACGCGGCAGGTGCCCTGCGAGGAAGCCCCGGAGGGTTGGGTGACCACGTACGTCACGGTGTAGACGCGGCCGTCGCCCGTGCCCTCACGCTCGGAGCGCAGCTGCATGGACGTGGGGTTGACGATGACCATGTCGTCGCACGTGCGGCCATCGCCGTTGCCATTGGCGTCCTCCACCTCGTCCGAGGTGATGCGCAGGATGCGCCCGTACTGCTCCAGGGGCAGCGAGCCGCCACACGCGTCCTTCGCCGGGGCGGCGCAGTCGGACAGCGTCAGGGACTCGTATTTGTGGTTGGGTGACCACAGCTCGTGACCCAGATCCGCGCCGGGAGTGGGCGGCGTGGACGCATCCGAGCCCCCCACCTGGACGGAGAAGTCGCAGGAGGCGGTGTTGCCAGAGGAGTCCCTCGCCGAGCAGGACACGGAGGTGTTGCCCGCCGGGAACGAGGAGCCGGAGGCATGCGAGCAGGTGACGGCCACCGGGCCGCAGTTGTCCGTGGCGGAGACGTCGAAGGTGGCCTGGGAGCTTCCCGCGCACGTATTCACCACCACCGGCGCCGTGGGGCACTTCAACACGGGCGGCGTCATGTCCCTGCGCACATTCACCTTGAAGCCACAGGCGGAGGTGTTGCCAGAGCCATCCTTCGCGGAGCAGGTGACGGACGTCTCGCCCACGGGGAAGGTGGAGCCGGAGGCATACGAGCAGGTGACGGCGGGCGCGCCGCAGTTGTCCGTGGCGGAGAGGTCGAAGGTGGCGGTGGCCCCCGTCAGCGAGCACGTGTCGAGCACCTGCGAGGCGGGGCAGCTCACCGCGGGCTTCGTGGTGTCCACCACGGTGACGTGGCCCACGCACGAGGCGCTCGCCTCTCCATCCGAGGCCGTCAGGGTCACCGGGTGGGTGCCCAGGCCAAAGGACGTGGAGGGCGCCTCGGTCACGGAGAGCGGCGACGGCCCGTTGTCCGGATCATAGCTGCCGTTGTCCACGCTGGAGCGGCCGAGGCAGGCCATGTCGGCGTTGACGGTGACGTCGCGGCACAGGGCCACCGGCGGCTTGTTGCTCGGGGTCACCGCGCACGAGAGGTTCGCCGACGCGGAGGTGCTGTTGTTGTCCTCGCGGCACTCGGTGGTGCCGCCCTTGCCCGTGCCGTCGTCATCCACCACGGCCCACACCTCGGTGGTGCCCGTGAAGGAGGAAGCCACCACGAGCGTGGCGGTGGCACGGCCCCCCACCGGCAGCGGCTCCGTGACGGCCGTCACGCCAAGCAGCGTACCGCCCGAGGCCGGGTTGCCCCTGTAGAACGCCACCTTCACGCCCGCGCCCACGGGGGCCTCCCCCAGGTTGCGCACGCTCGCGCCGAGCACGAGCGAGCCCTCTCCATCGCACGAGGCGGTCACGTCGGAGGCGGCGAGGTCCGCGGCGGCGTAGGGGCTGGGGCCCTCGCCCAGGTAGAAGGCGACGTTGGAGCGGAAGTTGTTGAGCTTCGGGTGGAGCCAGTTGGTGGTCGGGTGCGCCGGGATGGAACCGTCGTTGTGGACGTGGGTCACCGAGTACGCGTGCTGGTTCCAGGTGCGCCGGGTGTTGGCCCAGCCTTCCTGGCGGTCGTGGAACACGCGGATGCCGTTCTGGCCCGGGTACGCGTGGTTGTTGGACACCACGATGATCTCCGCGGCGTCATCTCCATCCACGTCCACGACGAGCGGGTACTCGTGCGTGGTGCCCGAGCTGTTGCGGATCTGCCAGCGCACCGCGCCCGTGGCGCCGTCGTAGATGCGCAGGTGCACTTCGTCGGCGTAGATGACCTCGAGGCGGCCATCATCCTCGAAGTCGAACGTGGTGGAGGCGGTACGGCCCGAGCTGTAGTCCTGCGTGGACTGGGACCATTTCACGCCGCCGTCGGAGCCGTAGACGGTGTAGTTCCAGTCGCCGGGCAGGCCGATCTCGAGCTGGCCGTCGCCATCGAAGTCCGCGATGTTGGGCGGGCCGCCGTGTCCGGCTGCGGACTGCGCATGCCCCGTCACGTACACCTCCCGGGTCCACAGCAGCGAGCAGTCGTCGTCGAGCAGGCTCACCTTCCCATCGCCCGCCACGACGATCTCTCCCGCCACGTCACCGTCGAAGTTGGCCACGCCCGCGAAGCCGTGAGGAATCTCCGTGTTGGCGCAACGGAGGGTGCCGTCGAAGTTGTAGACGGAGCGGCCGTTGATCACCTCGAGCTTGCCGTCCTGGTCGAGGTCCACCGCGAAGGACACGGGCCCCGTGTACAGGGCGCCGCCCATGCCATCGGAGCCCACCCACAGCAACTCCCCGGTGTTGCTGTATACGCGGTTGCCATCGAGGATCTCCACGGAACCGTCACCGTCCAGATCCGCCAGCGAGGGGCCTCCCCACTCGTTGTAGTCGTACGCGGCCTCGGCCGAGCGGAACTTGAAGGTGCCGTCGTTCTCGAAGCAGATGATGCCGCGCCCGTTCTCGGGGATGCCGCAGATCTCCACCAGCCCATCGCCATCGATGTCACCGGCGGCGATGCTGGCGCCCGGCTTCACCCGGGCCGAGGCGTCCGTCGCCGTCCACAGGGCATGGCCATCCTCGCCACTGATGGCTCGCAGCACGCCGTCCGCGAGGTAGTTGCCACCCGCGAAGGTGCTGAAGACGATGTCCGGGGTGCCATCCCCGTTCACGTCCACCACCGCCGGCGTCATCATCACCTGCTTGTACTCGGGCAACACCGCACCGCCCGTCCACTCCCACTGCAGCTCGGGCTCGAAGTTGCCCGTGAAGGGGGGACGCACTTCACAGTGCTCCTCCAGATTCCCCAGGCCCATCGCGGGCCCCGGCTCCTGGGAGTCCGTGGTGTGGCAGGCGCCTGCCGAGGCCAACGCCCAGAGCGCCGCCAGAAGCGGCCCTCTCCCCTGGCCCCGAAGAGCCACCCGACATTGAATGCCGCGAATGCCGCGAATGCCGCGTCCGAGTTTCATCCCACCGTCTCCTGTGTCTTCGCCCTGGATCTGACTCACCGCCGGTTGCTCACTTTCTTGGAAGTGTACCGGCGGGTGGATCCCGAAGAAGAGGCGCTCCGTGTGTTTCACGAAGAGCGCGCGTGACGCGGGAGCGTGTCAGTGGAGTTGTGCGCCTCGGGTGTAGCGATTGAGCCATCCAGGCTCCACTGTGGGAGGCCCCCCCGCGTCCCCTCAGGCGATGACGTTCGGCGGAGAGCCGGGCGTCGTGGGCATGGGCGGCGGCTCGTGGATGCCCGGCGGTTTCATGTCCGGCTCGGGCGTCCCCTCCGGCTCGTTGATCTCCGGCTTGCGGCTGGGCGGCTCGATCTCGGGCACCACCGGCGTGGGCGGCTCGCGCTGGGGGACCTCGGGCTTGGGCGGCTCGCGCTCGGGCACGGGCGGGGTGGGATCCTTCTGAGGTGCCTTGCGAGGCTCGGGCTCCTTCACCGGCGCATCGGGCGTGGTCGGCGGCTTCTCTGGCATGCACTCCCCTCCTGGAAGGCGAATGTGCGCATTCCCATCCGGACCGGGAATGCGCCGGATGCGAAAAACCCCCGCCTGCCCGCCTGCTTCACGCGTTGCTGCGCTGGATGAGCCGCGCGTACTCGAGCGTGGGGACCTCCAGGGTGATGAGGTCCGACGCCTCCTCGTAATGACGGACCTTGAAGGCCTTGTGGGGCTGGTGCGCGTGCGCCTGGCAGACGGGCACCTCGATGGTGATGTCGCCGTCGTCGCGCAGCACGCCGCCCACGTGGAAGCGCGTCTCCACATGGCTCGCGATGTCGCCGCCACACAAGGCACAACAGTGGGGCAGGCCCAGGCGCGAGAAGGGCGCGCGCACCGTCACCGCGTCGCCCTCGCGCTCCACCGTCACCGCGGCCAGGGGCGCCAACGCCTCGGTGCGCTCCTCCTCCCGCAGCCGCCACGCGGCGTGGGCATCCACCGAGAGCCGCGCGCGCAGCCGCTCCAGCACCTCCAGCCCGAGCGTGCCCTCCAACCACCCGTCCACCAACGCCGCGGGGTCCACCGGCTCGCCCTCGCATTCGAGCCGCAGCGGCTCTCCGGGGGAGGTGCGCCACACCATGCCGTGCTCGGCGAGGATGCTCGCCAGGTACGCGCTCACCGCGTGGGCCACCACCTCGCGCACCCGCTCGGCCCGGTCCGGCGCCCGGTAACCCACGAGCCGCGGGTGGATGGCCTCCGCGAAGGCGTCCCACGCGCGCGCGTCCTTCACCAGCGCCGACACCCGCGCCAGGCTGAAATCCGGCACCCGCGCCTGGACGCGGCTGGCCGTCTCGTTCCACAGCGTGCGCCAGTGCGCCCCCGCCTCGCTCCAGGGGATGAACTCCACCGCGCGTGGCCAGAGCTGCACCGTGAAGCGCCGCTCCAGCGCCTCCGCGTCCGACAGCAGCGTGTACGCGGGCCGCTCGTCCAGGGGCACCTCCGGCACGTCCAGCCGCTCGGCGAAGGCGATGCGCTCCGCCAGGCTCGGGTGCGAGTCATACGGGCACGAGGCGCGCTCGGACGTGGCGCCCAGCTCGCGCAGCCCCTCGGCCCAGTCGGCGCTCGCGAGGTAGCGGCGGTAGCCCTCGAAGAGGTTGTCCGGCACCACGCCCCGGCTCGCGAGCGGCAGCACCTCCTGCGCGAGGAAGCGGCGCCAGGCCGCGGCGTGCAGCGCTTCCCACCGCAGTCCGGACAGGTGCGCGCGCTTGCCCGCGAGGCGCACGCTCCACGTGTCCGCCACCAGCTCCTGCTCCCGGCTCAGGGCCTGGGTGAGGCGCAGGAATGTCTCGGGCACCCAGGAGAAGAAACGCCACCCGCCCAGGGTGCGTCCCATCGCCGAGCGCGTGGCGCACAACACGCCCGCCAGCCACGTGTCCCCACTCTGGAAATGACCGAACTCGTGCGCCACCGCCGCGCGCCACTGCGAGAGGTTGTCCACCGCCAGCAGTCCCAAGCCGAGGCTCAGCACCCGCCGGCCGCCCAGGCCGAACACGCCGCCCACCTGGCGGACGTAGGCGTTCACGTCCTCCACCAGGTACACCGCGTCGGGCATCCGCGTGCCCATGCGCTGGGCCACGTCACGGATGGCGGCGAACAACCGGGGATGCTCCGCCTCGGTGAGCCGGAACCCCGGGGGCACGAAGCGCTCGCGCCGCGGCAGCAGGCTCCACGAGAGCACGCCCGCGCCCGCCAGACACAACACGGTGAGCAGCGCGTGGAAGCGGTGGGTCGTGTACAGCAGATAGGGCAGAGACAGGAGCGCCCCCGCGACTCCCAGGGCCACCGCGTAGAACAGCAGCAGGAAGCCCACGGCGGCCATCGCGCGAACCGTGGACGAGCGGACCCCCAAGAGGTGTCTCCCTTCGTGACCCCCCGAGTCTACTGACGGATGAGGGGGCGTGCGACCGGGTCCGGGGTGTGAGAGAGAAGGCACTTTCATGAAAACCCTCCTCCCCCGCTTCGGTGTTCCGCTCTCCACGGCGCTGTGGGCCGCGCTGCTCGTCTCCTGCGCCCATACGGGGGGTGGACAGCCGCCCCTGACGCAACCCTCCGCGCCCCCGCCCGTGCACCTGCGGTTGCTCGCCATCAACGACTTCCACGGAAACCTCGCGCCACCCGAGGGCTCGTCCGGGGACATCCGCACCGACACCGGGCGCGTGAAGGCGGGAGGCGCGGCCTGGCTCGCCAGCCACCTGAACCAGCTGCGCGCCTCCGCGCCGGGGCCCACCCTGATGGTGTCCTCGGGAGACCTCATCGGCGCGAGCCCCCTCGTGTCCGCGCTCTTCCACGACGAGCCCACCATCGAGGCGATGAACCTCATGGGCCTGGCGCTCAACGCCGTGGGCAACCACGAGTTCGACGAGGGCGCCGCGGAGCTCCTGCGCCTGCAGACCGGGGGCTGCCACCCCCAGGACGGGTGCCAGGGCAAGGAGCGCTTCGAGGGCGCGCGCTTCCAGTTCCTCGCGGCCAACGTGGTCGACGCCCGGGGCGCCACGCTCTTTCCGCCCTACGCGGTGCGCGAGTTCGAGGGCGTGAAGGTGGCGTTCATCGGCATGACGCTCCAGGGCACGCCGGAGATCGTCAACGCCGCGGGCATCCAGGGCCTGCGCTTCCTCGACGAGGCGGACACCGTCAACGCGCTCGTGCCCGGCCTGAGGGAGCAGGGCGTGAAGGCCATCGTCGTGCTGGTCCACGAGGGCGGCCTCCAGAAGCCGGGCGGCCCGTATGACGGGTGCGAGGGGCTGTCCGGCCCCATCGTGGACATCGTGCACCGGCTGGACGCCGAGGTGGATGTCGTCCTCAGCGCCCACACCCACCAGTCCTACAACTGCGTGCTCGAGGGCAAGCGCGTCACCAGCGCGGCGTCCTATGGGCGGCTCATCACCCACCTGGACCTGGTGTTGGATCGCACGAGCGGCGACGTGGTGGAGACGAGCGCCCACAACGTCATCGTCACGCGCGAGGGCGCGGGAGAGGACGCGGTGCGCGCGCTCGTCGAGCACTACGACGCGCTGTCGGCGCCGCTGAGGGATCGGGTGCTCGGCCGCGTGACGGCGCCCCTGCGCAAGACGGACGAGCGCCTGTGGCCCTCCGGCGAGTCCACGCTGGGCAACTTCATCTCCGACGCGCAACTGGAGGCCACGCGGGACGCGGGCGCGCAGGTGTCCTTCATGAATCCGGGGGGAATCCGGGCGGACCTCGACGCGGGCGACGTCACCTACGGCGAGGCCGTCACCGTGCAGCCCTTCGGCAACGCCCTGGTGACGCTCACGCTCTCCGGCGAGCAGCTGCACCAGTTGCTCGAGGAGCAGTGGAAGGGCGACTCGGCGCGCATCCTCCAGCCCTCGCGCGGCTTCACCTATACCTGGAGCGAGTCGGCGCCCGTGGGCCAGAAGGTGGACCCCGCCAGCCTGCGCCTGAATGGCGAACCCGTGCGCCCCGAGGCCCTCTACCGCGTGTCCGTCAGCAGCTTCCTCGCGGGCGGCGGCGATGGCTTCCGCGCCCTCACCCTGGGCACGAATCGTCAGGGAGGTCCGCTGGACGTGGACGCCATGGATTCCTTCCTCAAGGCACATTCCCCGGTGGCGCCCCCGTCCACCGACCGCATCCAGCGCGTGAAGTAACCACCGGTCGACACTTCCCCCCGGGAGGACGACATTTCCGACCGATGGCCAAGGCACGCCCGGGAGGGAGAGCACACATACGGGCCATGCGTTTCTCGCGTCCTCAAGTCGTAGGATGGGCCATCCTGTACGTGCTGGTCGCAGCTTGTACGCATCAAGCGGTCCTCACGGACAAACAGCCCCTGACCGTGGGCGAGTACCAGAGCGTCATCAACGGCGTCCGGCTGTACTACCGCGTCGCCGGAGTCGAGGGTCCCGAGTGGCAGGCCCCCGTGCTCTTCCTGCACGGCGGCCCCGGCTACAACAGCTACAGCTTCGCCCGGCTCATGGGCGCGCGCCTGGAGAAGAGTCGGCGCATGGTCTACCTGGACCAGCGGGGCTGCGGCCGCTCCGAGCGCCCCTGGGATGGCAACTACGGCATGGACGCGCAGCTCGCGGACCTGGAGGCCCTGCGCGAGACGCTGGGCGTGGAGCGCTGGGTGCTCATGGGCCATTCGCTCGGCGCCACGCTGGCCTTGGAGTACGCGACGCGCCACCCGAAGCGCGTGGCGGGGGTGGTGTACGTGAGCGGCCTGTCGGACTCAGCGGCGTCCTTCGCCACCTGGAAGAAGGAGCTGGAGCGCCAGTACCCGGGGCGGCTGGCCATGACGGAGCTGCCCGGAGAGCACTCGGACTACGAGCGGGTGATGCGCGCCCTGCGCGGCCTGGATGCCCAGGACTTCTTCAACCAGTTGCAGTTCCACGACACCACCTACCTGCGGATGCAGGAAGCGGTGGACGCCGAGAGCGGCCTGCGCAACACGGGCGAGCTGTCGCGGGCCATGTTCGCCACGGAGCTGCCCGGCTACCGCTTCGCCGCGGCCGAGCGCGTGCGCACCCCGGTGCTCGTCATCGGCGGGCGCCATGACGCCTCCATCGGCGTGGACAGCCTGGTGGCGCTCGCCAGGGCCCTGCCCGGCGCCACCTTCCTGGAGTACGAGCGCAGCGGACACTTCCCCTACTTGGAAGAGGCGGACCGCTTCGAGAAGGACGTGACGCGCTTCCTCGCCTCGCTACCGTGAGGGCGGCCCCGAGGGCAGGGGCATGACGGGGCCCGAGCCGCCCGTGGCCGAGGCCTCCACCTCGGTGGAGCCCACCACGCGCCGCTGGGCCTCGTCGAATTGCAGGTCCAGGAGTTTGCCCGAGCCCCAAGGCGCCAGACCGAAACGCACCCGCCAGTAGTTGGGACGCACCTGCTGGGCCTCGGCGACGTCGGACACTTCGTAGCCCTGGGCGGTGGCGTACTCCTGACTCAACCGCACGACGTCGTTGTAGCCCAGTTCCTGCTGCACGCTGTGCGGGGGCTCCGGGGCCATGCGGCGCTCGGAGGTCCGCACGGCACAGGCCGGAGCCAGGAAGAGGGAGGACAGCAGGAGGGCGGCCACGGAGCGGGAAGGGACCATGATGGTCCAAATGTGGACATGGCCTCCCGCCAGGGGCGGCCCTCCACGCCGTGCCGCCCGCCGCTAGCTCTTGGAGGGAGCGGGCACGGCGATCTGCTTGGTCACCACCTCGTCGATGAGGCCGTACTGCCGCGACTCCTCGGCGCTCATGAAGTAGTCGCGCTCGGTGTCCTTTTCGATCCGCTCGATGGTGTGGCCCGTGTGCTTCACGAAGAGCCCGTTGATGTACGAGCGCAGGCGCAGGATTTCCTTGGCCTGGATGTCGATGTCCGACGCCTGGCCCTGGGCTCCACCCAGCGGCTGGTGAATCATGATGCGCGCGTTGGGCAGCGCATAGCGCTTGCCCGGTGCCCCGGCGAGCAGGAGCAGGGCGCCCATGGACGCGGCCTGCCCGACGCAGATGGTGGACACGGGGCACTTGACGTACTGCATCGTGTCATAGATGGCCAGACCCGCCGTCACCGAGCCTCCGGGCGAGTTGATGTAGAGGTTGATGCCCTTGTCCGGGTCCTCGGACTCGAGGAAGAGCAGCTGGGCGACGATGAGGTTGGCCACATCATCGTTCACGGGCGTGCCCAGCATGACGATGCGGTCCTTGAGGAGGCGGCTGTAGAGGTCGTAGGCCCGCTCACCGCGGTGGGTGGTCTCGATGACGAAGGGAACGTTCATGGCCCGGCAACACTAATGCGCCTCGCCACCGGACGCCCCCCTGTTCTTCATGGACCGTGCGCCAGCCCACGCTCGGCCCCCCGGGAGACACCGGCTCCGGGGAGGAGTGGCCCCGGGGCCCGGGCGTCCCCACCTTGCCGCCTGGAGGTCACGGAAGGAGGCGGACATGGGCAGGTGGGTGGAGCTGATGGGCAGGACGGTGGGGTCCTTGTGGGGCCCTCCTTTCAAGGCGATCGCGGCCCAGCGGCATGCCCGCTCCCTGCACGCGGAGGGCATCTGCCTGCGCGCCGAGGTCCTCCCGCGCCTGGACGAGCCCGGCTTCCAGGACGTGGCCGCGCGCCTGGCGGGTCCGGCGCTCGTGCGGCTGTCCACCGCCGCGTGGCGGGGCGGCAAGGAGTGGCCCGACATCCTCGGGGCGGCGGTGCGCCTGCTGCGCGAGGAGCGCATCACCGAGGAGGCCTCGCCCGGGGATCAGGACTTGCTCTTCAGCACCATGCGCCACATGTGGACGCTCGTGCCCGCCCTGCTCACCACCCAGGTGCACGACTGGCTGGAGAACGACTACTTCGGCATCGCCCCCTTCACGGTGGACGGCGCCGGGAAGATGAAGCTGCGCCTCACCACGCCCCGGGGTTCCGCGCCCCGGCGCGGCTCCCGGGTGCGGCGGCTCCAGCACGCCCTGCGCGCGGGCACGGGCCTGCTCACCATCGAGGCGCGCTCCCTCGACTCCGGGCGGCCCACCACCTGGACCCCCCTGGCGGACATCTTCCTGCGCGAGGAGGTCACCCTGGATCCCGAGCGCCTGCGCTTCGACCCCTTCCGCACCGGACTCGGCATCGAGCCCAGCGGCTTCCTGCACGCCATGCGGCGCTCGGCGTACGCGGGCAGCCAGGAGGGCCGCGCCGAGGAGCACTGAGGCTCACCCGGAGGCTCACCGCGCGTAGCGCTCGTATTTGAGGGCGAGCACGGGGTCCTTCAGCTCCGCGTCCCGCCGCGCCTCGTAGCGCTGGCGGTACTCCGCGCGCGTCATGTGGTGCGGCAGGCTGAAGCGCTCCAGCCGCGCCGGGCCATCCTCGAAGGAGTCCTCGGCGCACTCGTCCTCCCACTGGCACACGGGGCAGAGGTCGTACTCACCCCGCCACTCGAAGGTCCGGAAGCCGCAGCACGGACAGCGGTGGGCCTTGTCGGGAACACCCTCGACGGAGCTCACGGGCACGCCCAGCGCCCGGGCCTCCGTGAGCAGGGCCTCGTTGCGCACGATGCGCCGGGCATCCTGCTCGACGAACTCGAAGAAGGCGTCATACGCCGAGCGCCAGAGCCACGGCGGCGAGCCCGCGCGGTGGAGCAGTTCCTCGCGCACGCGCGGGTGGAGCAGGGCCCAGCCAGGAGAGTCCTCATCCCAGTCCCAGTACGCGGGCAGCTCCTTGAGCTTCTCGTGGGGCGGACGGCGCGCCACCACCTCCCGGGCGATGAGCTGGATGAGCTGTTCTCGGCGCATGAGCGGAGGGGGCGGGTGGGGGTGGACCGCGCTAGCGAGAATCGCGCCCGGCCCGCCAGGAGTCCACGCAGAAGCGCGCATCCGCCGCGTGGCGCAGGAGCCAGGCGAACGCGAAGCCATAGATGAGCTGGAGCCCCGCCGAGTTCCAGTCCTGGCGCAGACAGGTGCCGAACGTGAGCGACACGAGCGTCAGGCCCCCGAGCAGCAGGAAGACGCGCAGGTGCCAGCCGACCAGGAGACCCAGCCCCACCGTCAGCTCGACGAAGGGGAGCACGAGGGCGAAGGCCCGCACGCTCCAGGAGGGAAGCGGCGTGGAGGCGAAGGCGGTGACCAGGCCCTGGGCGAACGCATTGGGGTCTCCCACGCGGGTGAGCCCGTGGACGGCCATGTTCACGCCCAGCATCGCCCGCAGGACGAGGTGACCCAGCGCGGCATCCGACACGGTGGAGGTTCTATCGCTCATCCGCCCACCATGCCGACCTGGGGGCGGCCCGGCAACGCTCACCCACGAACCGTCAGCGTATGGGTCGCGTGAGACGTCAGCTGAGCCGTCGTCTCATGACCGCCCAGTGCCACATGCTCCACGCGCCCACGTAGACCCCATCGCTCCAGACGCGTGCCCGCGGAGGCGAGTCGCAAGCTGGCGGGGCTGTTTCCCGGAGAGCGGCCGTCGACGTGGTGAGCGCTGTCACCGGTGGTGAGCGCTGTCACCAGGGGCTACCGCCAGGCCAGGTCCGGCCTCCCGAGGAAAATGGAGGACTTGCGGGACGTCTGGCCGCTCCGGGGCCCTGGCACGCCTTCTGCTTTGGAGGACGTCCATCTCGTCTTCCTGAGGACCACGACCATGGGCAAGGGCATTCGCGGCGGCTTCCGGACTCCTTCCTTCACGCCTCCCTCGAAGCCGTCCACCTCCGGTGGCGCCGAGGCGGCCAAGGACAAGCGCCCCGTCACGGTCTACCGGGTGGAGGGACCGGACAACCAGCGCGTCTCCATCAATGATGCGGGCAAGGCCCACGTCACCAAGTCCTTCAACAGCCACAAGAACCAGAGCACGCCTCACCGCTACGACAAGCCGATGAGCTACCAGGATCGCGCCTTCCTCAACTTCGGGGATCGGGCGCGCGCCGAGGAGTTCCTCGCCACCCGGCACGACCAGGGCCACACCCAGACGGTGATGAAGGCCTTCGAGGTGCCGCGCGACACCTTCGAGAAGATCCGCGACTCCGCCATTCCCGAGAGCGCCGCGAAGCAGTACGGCAAGGAGCACCTGCCCATCGCGGTGGACGTGAACAAGGGCGACAACCAGTTCGGCCTCAACTGGGACTCGCTCAAGCGCGTCAACGAGACGAGCATCCCGGGCACGGGCCGCATCGAGCGCACCAAGCCCGACATGCTCATGCTCCCCGAGGTCTCCGACGCGGTGCAGGACCTCTTCAAGTAGGCGCGCGCTCCCGCTCGAACCACGGGTAGACCGTTCAAGGGGTAGACGCCGCCCGCCTGCTCGCCGGCTCGGCTCCACTCCCGGTCCTCTCGGCGGGGGCATGCGGGAAGACATCCCGAGCCGACGGCACCCCACGGACACATCTTCACGTCTGGATTGACACACGGGGAAGGTGCTCATGGCTGGCCGAGTCAACAAACCCTCGCTCTCCTGGCTGCTCATCGGAAGCCTCTGTCTCCTCGCGGTGTCCCCGCCAGCCCGAGCCTTCGATGAAGCGGCGGCGGACCGGGCCCTCGCCTTCGCCCGGCAACAGCTGGAGCGCACCGCGACCGATCCCTCCATTCCCCCCACACAGTCGCCCAAGAGCAGCCTGGGCGGTCCGTGGAGGCTCATCGCCAACACCGACCGGGTGGGATGGACCCAGGGCTTCTATCCGGGCCTGCTCTGGTTCATGTACGAGCCGGGGCGCGAGCCCTTCTGGCGCGACCGGGCGGATGCGTGGACACGCGCCCTGGAGGTCCAGAAGACCAACCAGGAAACCCATGACCTGGGCTTCAAGTTCATGCCCAGCTTCGGCCAGGCGTACCGGCTGACGGGCGACCCCTATTACCGGGACATCCTGCTGGCGGCCGCGGGCTCACTCGCCACGCGCTACCACCCGAAGGTGGGCGCCATCGACTGCTGCGACTGGAATGATCCCCCCTGGCACGTGGCCACCGTCACCGACACCCTCATGGATCTGGAGCTGCTCTTCTGGGCCGCTCGCAATGGAGGGGACCCCGCCTGGAACGACATGGCGCTCAATCATGCGCTGAGAGCCGCCAAGGACATGGTGCGAGCGGATGGCGGCACCTGGCACGTGGTGGATTACGACGACTCGGGCCGCATCGTCTCCAAGGAGACCTTCCAGGGCTACTCGGACAGCTCCACCTGGTCGCGAGGCCAGGCCTGGGCCATCTACGGCTTCACCATGGCGTACCGCTACACGCATGACCCGCGCATGCTCCAGGCCGCGCGCAAGGTCACCGAGTATTACCTGGCCCGGCTGCCCCGGGACTCGGTGCCCAACTGGGACTTCAACGCTCCCGCCAACGAGCAGCAGAAGGACTCCTCGGCGGCCGCCGTCACCGCCTCCGCCCTCCAGGAGCTGAGCACGTACGTGAAGGACAAGGCCGTGGCCCGGCGCTACCGCGAGGCCGCCCTCGCGATGCTCGACAGCCTCTCCTCCCCGGCCTACCTCGCCCAGGGCACGTCCAACCCCGGCATCCTCCTGCACGGCACCGCCTTCTACCGCACGAGGATCAACCCCAAGGGCGACGACATCGACGCGAGCCTCATCTACGGCGACTACTACTTCGTCGAGGCGCTCGGCCGCTTCAAGCGCGCCTCTGCGGGCGACGGGTACTTCCCGGAATTCCCCGAGGAGCCACCTCCTGCCGAGGAACCGCCTCCCGCCGAGGAGCCACCTCCAGCGGACTCCGAGCCCGACCCCACCCAGGTGCTGGACACGCCCGCGAACAAGGCCGGCGTGGGTTGCCACGCGGCACCTGGGTGTCTGCTCGCCATCGTGGGACTGCTGCCCTGGCTGATGCGCCGCGCCCGCCGGCGCCCGGTGTAGCGCGAGAGCCCGGGCCTACAGGTTGCCGGTCATCTTCTCCGGGCGGACCCACTGGTCGAACTGCTCGGCGGTGAGCAGGCCCAGCTCCACGGCGGTCTCCTTGAGCGTCTTGCCGTCCTTGTGGGCCTTCTTGGCGATCCTCGCCGCGTTGTCGTAGCCGATGTGCGGGTTGAGCGCGGTGACGAGCATCAACGAGCGCTCCAGGTTCTCCTGGAGCCGGGCCCGGTTGGGCTCGATGCCCACGGCGCAGTGCAGCCGGAAGCTGCGCATGCCGTCGGCGAGCAGACGGCAGCTCTGCAGGTAGTTGTGGATGATGAGCGGCTTGAAGACGTTGAGCTCGAAGTTGCCGGACGCGCCCCCGAGCGAGATGGCCACGTCGTTGCCCATCACCTGGGCGCACAGCATGGTGAGCGCCTCGGACTGGGTGGGGTTGACCTTGCCCGGCATGATGGAGCTGCCCGGCTCGTTCTCGGGGAGGGTGATTTCGCCGATGCCCGAGCGCGGCCCGGACGCGAGCCAGCGCACGTCGTTGGCGATCTTGAACAGCGCGGCGGCCAGGCCCTTGAGCGCGCCATGGGACTGCACGAGCGCGTCGTTGGCGGCCAGGGCCTCGAACTTGTTGGGCGCGGTGACGAAGGGATGGCCGGTGAGCCGGGCCAGCTCCTCGGCCACGCGCTCGGCGAAGCCCCTGGGCGCGTTGAGGCCCGTGCCCACGGCGGTCCCCCCGAGCGCGAGCTCGGACAGGTGCGGCAGCGAGAGCTCCAGGTGCTTGCGCGCGTGCTCCAACTGGGCCACGTAGCCGCTGAACTCCTGGCCGAGCGTGAGGGGCGTGGCGTCCTGCAAGTGCGTGCGGCCAATCTTCACGATGTCCCGGAAGCGCTCGGCGCGCTCGGCGAGCACGTCGCGCAGCGCCAGGAGCTCGGGGAGCACGTTGCGCACCAGGGCCTCGGCGGCGGCCACGCTCATGGCGGTGGGGAAGACGTCGTTGGAGCTCTGCCCCTTGTTGACGTCGTCGTTGGGATGCACCCGGCGCGCCTCCCCGCGCTCACCGCCCATCAACTCCGAGGCGCGATTGGCCAGCACCTCGTTGACGTTCATGTTCGTCTGGGTGCCACTGCCCGTCTGCCACACGAGCAGGGGAAACTCCGCGTCGTGCTCGCCGCCGAGCACCTCGTTGGCGGCCTTCACGATGGCCTCGCCCTTGTCGCGGGCGAGCGAGCCATTCTCCATGTTCACGAGCGCGGCGGCCTTCTTCACCAGCACGAGCGCGCGGATGAGCGCCAGGGGCATCCGCTCGGAGGAGATGGCGAAGTTCTCCCGGCTGCGCTGGGTCTGGGCACCCCACAGGCGCTCGGCGGGGACCTCGATGGGGCCGAAGGTGTCCTTCTCGATGCGAACGTCTGGCTTGCTCATGCGGCTGCCTCCTCGGCGGGGGAGCCAGGGCGATAACACCGCCCCCTCTCCACCGCTCCTCCATCCATGTTGCCACCCACCGGTGCCCGGCACAGGATTCGGGAAGTGGACAGTCCCTCCGGAACCATTCGCGCCCTGCTGCTCGCCCAGGAGCGGGGAACTCCCATGAAGCGTGTCCCCGAGGCCGAGGCCGTGGAAGGCCAGGGCTTCGTGGGAGACCGTCACGGCAAGAAGAAGCCCCACGGCAAACGGCAACTGCTCCTGCTCGACGAGGCCTCCCAGCACGCGCTGAGGATGTCCCCGGGAGAATTGAAGGAGAACGTGGTGCTGGCCGGGCTGCCGCTCGAGTCACTGCCCGCGGGCCAGCGGTTGGCGCTCGGGACGGAGGTGGTGGTGGAGCTGACGGAGCCGTGCGTGCCCTGCTCGAAGCTCGAGCGCATCCGCCCGGGCCTGCTCAAGGAGTCCTGGGGACAGCGGGGCCAGCTCGCCAGGGTGCTGCGCGGCGGCACCGTGCGCGAAGGCGACGGCGTGCGCCTGCTCGACGTCAACCCGGACGCGCCCCGCCCCATCCGCCCCAAGCTGCCCTGAGGCTCAGCGCTCCCAGAGCGCGCCCAGCTCCAACTCCAATGCCTCGAAGGGCTCGGCCCGGACCCGGTTGTTGTCCACATGGGTGGGCAGCACCCGCCAGCCGCCCTGCTCCAGCCGGTACACCTCGAGGGTGCGAGGCACGGGATCCACCAGCCACAGGTGACGCACACCCTCGCGGGCATACACGGCCATCTTCCGCGCCCGGTCCAGCGCGGCCGTGGAGGGCGAGAGCACCTCGCACACCCAATCCGGCGCGAGCGTGACGCCCACCACGTCCGGTAACTCGGGCATCCGCTCCCGGCGCCATCCCGACACATCTGGAACCAGGACATCCTGGTCCAGATGCAGTTCCGGCTCGAAGAGGATGACCCAGCCCCCAGGCCCACCCCGGCCCCGGTCGAAGGGACCGCCCAACTCGATCCCCAGCCTGGAGGCCGCCCGAGCATGCCGGATGGCGGGTCGGGGGCTTACATACAATTCCCCACCGATAATCTCACCTGTGACGTTGGGTGGAAGCTTCTCCAGCTCCGCGTACAACTCATCCCGTCGTGACGGCGCGTCGTTCATATCCCCAGCATGCGGATTTCCCTCGACAGCCGCAACCCATCCCCACACCGCCCCGCCCAAGTCCTGGTTCATACGGACGAGCATGCACCTGACCTCTGACATCACCTCGCCGCGCGGACCCGGGAGCCCGTTTCCCCCCTCGTTTACCCCTTTTCCACCTCACGAATTTACAGTTTTATAACCTGACTTGTTGACCCCCCTACATTCCTGTCAATCCGCAACGGGTGGGCTTCCCTTTGACTCGGGGAGGGCGCACATTCTGACGCAGCACGATTTTACAACGCGCCACGCCAAGGATTTTGACGCGCCGCTTCAACCTTGACCACCGACCCGGAGCCGAACATGTACGACGCCACGACGACGAAGAACGATGCCTCGCCCCACGCGAAGCTCCATTCGCAGCGGTTCGAGGGCATCACGCGCACCTATTCGCCGGCGGACGTCGAGAAGCTGCGGGGCTCCATCCGGATCAGCCACACGCTGGCGGAGATGGGCTCGCGGCGGCTGTGGGAACTGCTGCACACCGAGGAGTACGTGGCCGCGCTCGGCTCGCTGACGGGCAATCAGGCGGTGCAGATGGTGCGCGCGGGCCTCCAGGCCATCTATCTGTCGGGTTGGCAGGTGGCGGCCGACGCCAACACCGCCGGGCAGATGTACCCGGACCAGAGCCTGTACCCGGTGGACAGCGTGCCCAACGTGGTGCGGCGCATCAACGCGTCCCTGCGCCGGGCGGATCAGATCGACCACGCCGAGGGCAAGCGCGAGCGCTACTGGTTCGCGCCCATCATCGCGGACGCGGAAGCCGGCTTCGGCGGTCCGCTCAACGCCTATGAGTTGATGAAGGCGATGATCGAGGCGGGTGCCGCGGGCGTGCACTTCGAGGATCAACTCGCGAGCGAGAAGAAGTGCGGCCACATGGGGGGCAAGGTGCTGGTGCCCACGAGCCAGTTCATCCGCACCCTCACGGCGGCGCGGCTCGCGGCGGACGTGATGGGGGTGTCCACGCTGCTGGTGGCGCGCACGGACGCGGACAGCGCCAAGCTGCTCATGAGCGACGCGGACGAGCGCGACCATGCCTTCATCGACCGCAAGGCGGCGCGATCCTCGGAAGGTTTCTACCAACTGAGGGGCGGCGTGGACTGCGCCATCGCCCGGGGCCTCGCCTACGCGCCCTTCGCGGACCTGGTGTGGTGCGAGACGAGCACCCCGGACCTCAAGCAGGCGCGGAAGTTCGCCGAGGGCATCCACGCGAAGTACCCTGGCAAGCTGCTCGCGTACAACTGCTCGCCGTCGTTCAACTGGAAGAAGCACCTGGATGACGCGACCATCGCCAGGTTCCAGCGCGAGCTGGGGGCCATGGGCTACAAGTTCCAGTTCGTCACGCTGGCGGGCTTCCACGCGCTCAACCACGGCATGTTCGAGCTGGCGCGGCAGTACAAGGAGCGGGGCATGGCGGCCTACTCCGAGCTGCAGCAGAAGGAGTTCACCTCGGAGAAGGACGGCTACACCGCCACGCGCCACCAGCGCGAGGTGGGCACCGGCTACTTCGACAAGGTCGCCGAGGTCATCTCCGGAGGCACCGCGAGCACGCTCGCCCTGAACGACTCCACCGAGGCGCACCAGTTCTAACGGCCCGCCACCCGGAGTCCCCCCGAGGCCGTCCCCCCCGGAGCATCGTTCCGGGCGCTGGCGGCCTCGGTCCGTGCGGGCACGAGCTCCACCACCCGCGCGCCCTTCTCCTCGAAGAGCTCGCGCAGCCAGGGATGACACGTGAAGGCGATGACCTGGTGGCGCTCGGACAGGCGAGCCAGGAGCTCCAGGGTGCCGTGAGTGCGCGCCAGGTCGAAGTTGACCAGGATGTCGTCCACGATGAGCGGCAGCGCGCCGCGCGTCTCCCCGAAGTCCTGGATGACCGCCAACCGGAAGGCCAGGTAGAGCTGTTCCCGGGTGCCGCGGGAGAGCTGTTCGGGACCGCGCTCGCCCTTGAGGCCACTCACCCGGAGCTCGCGCGAGCCGCCCGCGGGGAGGAACACGCGCCGGTAGCGGCCGTGCGTGAGCGCCGCGAAGTGCTCCGAGGCCAGCTGGATGACGCGGGGCTGCTGCTCCTCCTCGAAGCGCCGCCGGGCGCGTGACAGCAGCGCGAGCGCCAGCGTGTCCTTCGTGTAGCGCGTGGCCAGCTCCGCCGCCTCGGCCCGCAGGCGCTCCTCCTGGATGCGCAGCTCGGCGAGCCTTGCGTCTCCCTCCCACTGCTGGAGCTGGTTCTCGGCGGCGCCCAGCTCCGTGTGCAGTTGTTTCAAGCGTGCGTCGAGGGCCGGCTCCTGGATGCGCGACTGTCCCAGGCGCTCGCGCAACCGCTCCTCGCCGCCCTCCCCCAGAACGCTCTCACGGACCCGCGCCTCCGGCAGCCCCGTGGCGGCCTCGACCCGCGAGCCCAGCGCGCCCACCTGCCGCGTCAGCTCCTCGAAGCGCTCGGCCTGCCGGGCCCGGAGCCGGAAGGACTCCTCCGAGTCTCCGCCCCCCTGGGTCAGCAGCGCCGCCACGGCCTGGGCCTCGGCCTCGTACAGGCGCAGGAGCCGGGCCTCTTCCGCCCTCAGCTCCTCCACCCGCGCACGCTGGGTTCGCGCCTCCGCCTCGCGCGCCTTCCGGGCTTCCAGCGCCAGGGCCACGCGGTCGGCCACGGACTCCGCGGGCCCCTCCCCGAGCCCCACCGCACGGGCTTCGGAGAGCAACCGGGACACCACCGCCGCACAACCCGACTCGTCCTCGGACAGGGCCCGCGCGTCCGCGTTCAGGTCCGCGAGCCGCCGCCGCAGCTCGGCCGCTTCGCGCCACAACCCCAGCGCGCCCTGCGCGGAAAGGTTCGCGGGGAGGCCCCGCGCGTCGAGCAGCAGGGACAAGTCCCCCCGGAGCGTGCGCACGAGCATGTCGGCGCGCCGCGACGCCAGCTCCGCCTCCTGCGCTTCCTGCATCACGCCGTCGCGTTCCGCCTCGCGGGCCGCGCGCTCGTGGACCAGGTGTTCCACGCGCTCGGCCTGCCGCAGCGCCTCGGCCAGCGCCACATCCATTCCGGCGAGCCCCGCCACCGAGTCGTCCCCGGGCAGGCCCGCCTCGCCCAGGGCCGTCGCCAGCTCCCGCTCCACCGCCGCGCGCCGCCCCATGAGCCCATCCAACGCCGACTGCACCCGGGCGAGTTCGCGCGCATGCAGACGTTGGCGCGCGGCATGGGCCTCGGCCTCACGCTGATGGCTCCGCACGGCGCTCCGGTGCAGGAGCACCAGCGGCACGACGAGCACGAGCGCCCCCAACAAGGCGAGCAGGCCCGGCATCAAGCCCGCGGAGAGCGCCATGCCCACGACGCACGCCACGGCCACCAGCACCGCGACCGCCATCAGCGTGGACGTGGGCGCGGGCCCTGGAGGCGGCTCGGCCTGTTCCCGCAAGGACTGGAGCCGCTGCTGTGACTCCGTGCGCTGCGTCAGCACCTGCTCGCGCTCCATGCGCAGCAACTTGGCCCGGCCCAGCGCCACCTGCCGCTGGCGCACTTCCGCCGCGGAAATCTCCGGAAGCCTCTCGCGCTCCGCCTGGAGCCGGGACAGCGTGGAGACGATGCGCTCGTGCGCCGCACGGGCCCGCTCGAGCGCGCCATTCGCCTCGCGCTGCTCGCTCTCCGCCCGCGCCAACCGGTTCACGAGGGATTCCAGCTGACCCCGAGCCGCCGCCCCCAGCTCCAGCGCCAGCAACCCCTCTTCGTCCACCTCCAGGCCGAGTCCATCCAGCGCCCGGGTGACTTCCTCGCGCCGAGCATCGAGCGCCACGCGGCGTCCCGGCAACGTGCGCAGCAACTCGGCCCTGGCGATGAAGGCCCCGAGCACCGCGCGCAACACCTCCTCCCGCTCGTGGAGGGCCGAGGCCTCGGACAGACGCTCCACCTCACGCTCCGCCGAGCCCCGCAGCGCCGCCACCCGGGCCAGGGCCCCATGGGCTTCCTTGCGCCGCTGGAGCAACTCCTCCAACCGGACCACCCCATCCCTCGGAAAGGTGGCCAGCGGGGGCAGGCTCGCGAGCTCCACCTGGAGCCGCGCCAACGTGCCCAAGTCGCCCAGGGCCTCTTCCAGACGCGACAGCCGCTTGAGCTCGCGGTGCGTCTGCTCGAGCCGGGCGTGCGTCTCCTCCAGCTCGTGGCGCAGGGAACTCAGCCGCTCCCGCTCCGCGAGGTAGCGCGCGGGCCGGTCCTTCAAGGCGTCGAGCTGCCCGCGAACCTCCTCCAATTGGAGGAGGACATCGTTGAGCCGGGGCTTGCGGCCTCCCTTCTTGAAGAGCTCCGTCGTGCGCGCCTCCAGGAGCTTCTCCACCTCGGGCAGCCGGCGCGCCCCCCGGAGCCCCGCGGCGAAGAGCGCCCGGGAGACCCCGTCCTCCTTCGACAGCCGCTCGAAGCTGGATAGCTCGTCCAGGCTGAAGGCGAAGACCTCGTGGAACAGCTCGCGCGAGACGTGCGCCCGCGCCTCGTCCAGCGCCGAGGCGGACAGTTCCTTCCCCTCGGGACTCACCACCGACAGCGACTTGCTCCGGCGGCCCATGGTCCGGCGCACCACCAGCGGCCCGGCGGCGGAACTCACGCACAGCTCACCGCCCCAGGTGCCCGTCTCGGGCTCGTACTGCTTGTCGAAGCCGAACAACATGCCCCGGAGGAACGCGAGCAACGTGCTCTTGCCCGCCTCGTTCGGCCCGTACAGCAGGTTGAGCCCGGGCCGCAGCTCCAGCGAGTAGTCCGTGAAGTGACCAAAGCCGTGGACGCGCACCACGTCGATCCGCAGTCCCCCACTCATGCCACGTCCTCCTCGTGAAGCTCCTCCGCCACCCATGCGCCCGCCTGCTCCACCCACTCCGCCCGGGGCGTCTCCAGCACGTCCACCCCCAACCGGCGCAACCGCTGGCGCAACGCGCGCAGCTCCGCGTCCTCGTCCCACAGCGAGGCCAGGGCCTCGGGGTTTCCACGCGACGCCTCGGCCTCGGCGAGCACCGTCGCCGAGAACCCTCCCGCCAGACGCACCGCGTCCAGGTCCAGCTCGGGCCGGCTCGCGTCACGCAGGGACTCCAGCAGCACGGGCGGATGGCGATGGGCGAGCTGCTCGCGCACCTCCGACTCCAACTGACCGAGCGCCTCCGCAGCGGACAGCTCGCGGTGCAGGGGACCGCGGCCCGTGAGCGTGAGGCGGACCGCGTGGCCGTCCCATCCCTCCAAGCACTCCGCGTCCACGCGCTCGGAGATGGCGGCCACGAGCGCGTCGAGCGACCCGACCCCGGTGAGCGATACCTCCAGCCGGTGCCAGCGCACCCTGTCCACGGGGATGAAGTGGCGCCGCGAGCGGCCGTCCTCGACCTCCACCAGCACGCACCCGCGCGCTCCGGTCTCGTTGACGTGCCGGCCCTGGGGGTTGCCCGGGTACACGGCCACGGCGCCATTGGGGAGGGGGTACTCGGCGCGGGTGTGCACATGGCCGAGCGCCCAGTAGTCGAGCCCCCGCGCCGCCAGATCCTCCAGGGAGCAGGGCGCGTAGTTGGCATGACCCTCGGCCCCTCCGAGGTTGGCGTGCAGCAGGCCCACGGTGAAGTCCGGAGCGGTGCGATGGAAGCGCGCGGACAGGTTCTCGCGCACCTCCACATCGGGGTAGGAGACGCCCTGCACGCGGCACAGCAGGCGGCCCTCGCGGCGGACCTCCACCTCCTCCCACCCGGCGCCGAACACCTTCACCGACTCGGGCAGGGAGAGCGTCCCCGTGTCCCCGCTGAGCGGATCATGGTTGCCATGGACGATGAAGGTCTGGATGCCGGCCGCGTGCAGCCGCTCCAGCTCGCGCCGCAGTGCCAGACGCGCGCGCACCGAGCGATCCTTCAGGTCGAACAAATCCCCCGCGAGCAGGAGGAAGGCGACGTGCTCGCGCAGACACAGCTCCACGATGCGCGAGAAAGCCCGGAAGGTGGCTTGCTGGAAGGCGTCCAGCAGGGCCGACTCGACGGGAACACCACGGAAGGGGGTATCCAGGTGCAGATCGGCGGCGTGAACGAACCGGAAGCGCATCGTGGACGCACAGTAGCCGTCTCTTGGGGTTCGATCCCATCCCCCCACCAGACATCCACCGAAGATAAATTCACCCCCAGTGAATAGCCACTCTCTAAAGAACCCTACGTTGAGGTGGGAATATGGCATTCGCGGTCGTTCTTGCTCCGCCCAGGGAGCATGTTTTTGGCACTGGGACTACCAGTCCACCTCCATCGTGCCGCGCAGCGAGCAACTCCCGGCGTGCCCCCATGCGCACCGTCCTCGCATGCTCTGAGAGCAACGAACCAGCCCCATTGACCCGGTCGACTGAACAAAATCCCCTTACCTGCGCGCCCTCAAAAAAAACACACATGAACCGGCCATACAACACCTCCATAGCTCTCACTGTCCTATGTACGCTGGGTTGGCTGGCATGTGCCACCACCACGAACGAGCAACTGCTGGCCAACCAAGCACTACGAGAAGCACAACAGGCTTTTGACAAGGGACTACGACTCAAAGAGGCAGGGCAATATGCACAAGCAATTCCACTCATCACACACGCAACATTCACACTTCAAGAACTCCTCGGAAAAAACCACCTAGAAGTCGGACGAGCCAAGGAGTTGATGGGCAGTATCTATCGGCGACAGGGGGACTACATAAGCGCCGAGCGTCTCCTTCTGGAAGCACTCGCGATCCAAGAAAGCGCTCTGGGCAAGTCACACCAAGCTGTCTCGAACCCTCTCATCACACTCGCAAACCTGTACGCAAACCAGGGAAAACACACAAGAGCTGAATTACTCTACAAACGTGCACTCAAGCTTCGCAAAGAGACTTTCGGCCCAGATCATCCCCAAGTCGCCAAGGTACTCAACAACCTCGCAAACCTCAAAGAGACACAACAAGATTACGTTCAGGCCCAAGCACACTACGAACAAGCGCGATTGATCCTCGAAAAAAACCCTGCCGGGAACCATCAGCATGTCGCTGCTTCACTGGCAGGTCTTGCAAAACTCCACATGCGCTATGGCCAACTCGAACGGGCCGAACCTCTCTACAAACGAGCCCTTGAAACTCAGGAGCGAACACTCGGCTCGAATCACCCTGCTGTTGCCCAAGCGCTCAACGACCTCGCCAAGCTTCACGCCTCACAAAATCGCCTGGACGAAGCGCTCCCCCTTTTCGAGCGTGCGTTCACTCTTCAAGAAGAGCACTTGCGCCAGGAGATTTTTGGCCTCTCCGAAACAAGACTAGCGAACGCCCTATCATTTCTCCGCATCGACGACGAGACAATTTACAGACTCACAAAAACACACCCAGGCAACACTCGCCTTCGCCACTTAGCACTAACCACGCTCCTCCATCGAAAGGGCCGCGTCGCAGGAGAGTTCGCAGACACCTTTCGCACCCTATATCACAACTATCACAACCAAAAAGAAGAGCAGACCAAAATCTCCCTTTTACGCGCCCTGCGCGTCCAGATCGCCGAAGCATCACATTCAAGCACAAGTCCGTATATTGAATCCAATGAGGAGTCTACATTCATTCTCCCCTCCGCCTTCGACAAAAACGAGGACCATAACATCCGTTCCCGATTAATCCATCTGCGCTCAATGGCTCGTCACTATTTGCCCGAATCAGGAGAGGCCTCATCCAAAGCAGAGTTGCATGATGTTTCAAGGCTTTTGGAAAACGCCGCACAGATCCAAGAACTGGAGGCGCAACTCACAAAAATAAAAAACCAGGCAACACGTCACAAGTTCTACGAATTCCACTCACGCACAAATGAATTGAAAGTATTCAAGAAACCAGCAGAATCCGACAACGAAACAACCCAGCGACTTATTCAATCCGCCGACGAATTGGAAGAGAGACTCGTCAGAAATTCGGCGCCATTCCGCGCGAGGCTCAATCACCCATCCCCGTCGAAACTCATGGAGCAAGTGGCCATGAGAATCCCCCAGAATGGAGTGCTTATCGAGTTCGTCGTGTACGCCGACGGTCCGCTCATTCACAACCCAGGTGTTCCACCTTGGCGACGCACCGCTGACCTGCGATACCTCGCGCTAATAGTCTTTGCTATTGACCACACCTTAGCGATCGATCTAGGGCCAGCCCCCCCCATCGATCAAGCAGTCCAAGATCTGCACGACACAATGGAGCGCGAAGACAGCACCTATCTCGCCGCTGCTCGAACGCTCTATGAGCTCGTTTTCCGCCCACTTGATGAACAGCTTGAAAAGAAAAAACAGCTATTCCTCTCGACTGATGGTCAACTAGCGCTGCTTCCCTTCGCCGCACTCCATGATGGCCATCAGTTCCTGGTCGATCGCTTCAACATCACTTATCTCACCTCGGGCAAGGACATGCTGCCAAGAACGGAGAGAGCCACCCCTGCTCAATCGGTCGTCGTCCTCGCCGACCCCAAGATCAGCACGCTCTGGCCGCCACTCCCGGGCGCACGAGAAGAAGCCAAGGCTATCCAAGACTTGCTACCACACGCACGATTATTGCTAGGTCGCGCGGCCACCAAAAAAGCGCTATTGAATTTGACGACACCAGGGGTGTTGCACATCGCGACCCATGGTTTCTCCAGGAAGTATGCCGGAGAAGCAGCCACCACACGCGCGGCGGTCAACTTCGAACTTGGTGGCGAAGGGTTTCCCTCGAAGCCTGCGGCCGATCCGCAATTACGATCGGGGCTGATATTGGCGGGCGACTCCAAGCCAGCAACACATCCCGAAACCGTCCATGCTGACGATTCTTGGGTGACAGCCATGGAACTGGCCAGCCTGAATCTATGGGGAACGCAGTTGGTGGTGTTGTCGGCGTGCGACACCGGACAGGGTGATGTCAAGCTCGGACAAGGCGTCTACGGACTGCGACGCGCGCTGGTGGTAGCAGGTGCGCAGACGGTGGTAACAAGCTTGTGGAAGGTCAACGACGAGAAGACGCATCAACTCATGGAACTTTACTACCGTAATCTTCTAGAAGGTCAGGCGCGCGTCGCGGCCCTACACTCGGCAATGCGGACGCTGCGCCAGACTCAACCACATCCTCGCTTCTGGGCACCCTTCATCGCTATTGGTCAGGACACGCCCCTTCAAGGACTGCTCCCACCTGACCAGAATCCAACACCTCGCGAGGAGCATTAAGAAGACGCGCGGGAAATATCAGCGTCCGATCAATGCCATGTACCCTGACGTATTCCTGCTTGGTCACTCAAAGCGGAGTACAGGGATGGTCAATGTGCTCGAGGTGCGATTCCACCACCGACGATCCTGAACGAATGTCGCCCCCATCACCTCAATCGAGCGCCGTCGCGTTGAGCAGGTCCCGCAGCCGGATGATCTCCCGCTGGAGCGAGGTCCGCGCCTCCTCGCTCCGGCCAATCGCCTCGGCCATGGCCTGGGGCACCTTGGCCGCGCGCTCGCGCAACGCGTGTCCCTCGGGCGTCAGCGTGATGTTGACCACCCGCTGATCCTTTCGCGGAGTCCCCCGCCACCCGCGCCGCCATCGCCCAGGCGAACGCGGCGCTCAAGGCGGCGTTTGGCAAATTCCAACGAGGCCTTGGGTCACCTGCCCTGGCGCAGGGCCTCCGCGGTCGCCACGTCCGTGGTTTCGTAGCGCATCTCGTCCTCGGGGACATGGCCTCCGAAGGCCCTGTACACCGTGAGCACGTCCGGGGTGAAGCGGATGCCCATCATCAAGCCCGAGAATATTTCCGCCACGGTCTCCAGTGGCCGGTCCGAGGCGTAACTCGAGACGTGAGCGCTCAAGTAGCGCTGGAGCCCTCGGTGAAAATCCCTCAGGTACGCCGCGGACGGGCACATATCGAAGAGACGCCACATCGGGCGGATCCTGGGCTCCCGCAACTCCTTCTCTCCCTTGCCACTCACGATGGGCAAGACAGCCAGCGCGAAGTAGTGCGAGGGGGCGAGCAATTGGTGAAAGACGTGGCCAAACTCGTGGAACACGGCCGTCAGCGTCCTCAACCGAACCTTCTCCGCCTCGCTGCAACGAAGGTACCTGTAGAGATAGTTGGCGATGATGCCGGTGTTCGTGGGCTGTGTGCCCCAGATGTCGATGCCCAGGAAGACCGAGACCTTGCGCTGCCCCAGCAGCTTGTCCTGGATGACGTAGCCCGCGCTTCCCCTGGCGGTGTCGACGAGGATCTCGACCGGATAGTCGCGCAGCCCAAGCGACGGGCACTGGTCGAGGCAGCTCATCGCCGTGGCGAGGATGCCCTTGAGCCGCTGATAATCCCCAGCCGGAACCGACACGTGCCGGATGACGCGATAGCTCAGCGCGCCAGCCGTCAAGGTCTCCGAGGCGGTCCCGCCCTTGAGCATGAAGGTGCTCGCACGCTCATGCCAGGTGTCCTTGAACTGCTCGACGAAGTTCAGGCCGATCTCCCGCTCCTGCATCCGCTGGATGCTCAGGGTCCTGGCTCCGGTCGTAGCGGGGCCTACATCAATCTTGATCGAACTCATCGCGGTGACGGCTCCTGATCGCGGGGGCGCTTTCTCTACCACGGCGGTCCAACGCGAGGGCCGCGGGGGGCAGCTCCCCATCGGGAGCACAAGGCGACACGGGAAGCTGATAGGTAGCGGTGCGATGGCCACCGCCCACCACCTCGAGGATCACCGCGCCGCGCTGACGGGGCACTGCTACCGCATGCTGGGCTCGGTCGCCGAGGCCGACGACGCCGTCCAGGAGACGATGGTGCGGGCGTGGCGCAACCTGGACCGGTTCGAGGAGCGCTCCTCCCTGCGCACCTGGCTCTACCGCATCGCCACCCGGGTGTGTCTGGACGCGCTGAGCGAGCACTCGCGCCGCATGCGCCCCATGGAGACGGGTCCCGTCGGCTCCATCGACGACTCGCTCGCCACCCTGCCCGGCTCTCATTGGATCGAGCCCATTCCGGACGCGCGCGCCCTGCCCTCGGATGCCGATCCGTCCGAGCTCGTGATGCTGCGTCAGAGCATCCGGCTCGCGTTCGTGGCCGCGCTCCAGCACCTTCCCCCCCGGCAGCGCGCGACGCTGCTGCTGACCGAGGTCCTGGGCTGGTCCGCCGCCGAGGTCGCCGACAGCCTCGACACCTCGGTCGCCGCGGTCAACAGCGCCCTCCAGCGGGCCCGGGCGACGCTCGCCACCCATGACCTCACCCAGGCCCGCGCGCCGCTGTCCGACACGCAATCCACGCTGCTCGACCGGTATGTCGAGGCCTTCGAGCACTATGACGTGGACGCACTCACCCGGCTGCTCCACCAGGACGCGACCCTCTCGATGCCGCCCCACTCCCTATGGCTGCGCGGGCATGAGCCGATCAGCGCCTGGCTGCTGGGGCGGGGCTCGGGCTGCCGCGGCTCCCGGTTGGTGCCGACCGCGGCCTGCGGCTCACCCGCGTTCGGGCAATACCGGCCCGGAGGGCCGGGGGGTGGCCACCTGCCGTGGGCGCTGATCGTGCTCGAATTCTCGGGAGAGCGGATTTCCGCGATGAACTTCTTCCTCGACACCGAGGCGCTCTTCCCGCGCTTCGGCCTTCCGGCGCGACTCGCGCCCTGACGATTTTTTGAGGGGGGACCGATGAGTTCTCCCGTCCAACGGCGTCCATTCGTCCAAACACCCCAGGAGGCACATATGGCCACGACCCCGTCCCGCATGATCTTCGTCAACCTGCCCGTCCGCGACCTGAAGCGGTCGGTCGAGTTCTTCACGAAGCTCGGCTTCACGTTCAACCCGCAGTTCACCGACGAGAAGGCGACCTGCATGATCATCAACGAGCAGGCGTTCGTGATGCTCCTCGTCGAGGAATTCTTCAAGGGGTTCACCCAGAATCAGATCTGCGACACGCGCACCCACACCGAGGGTCTCTTCGCGCTCTCGGCCGGCAGCCGGGCCGAGGTCGACGACCTGGTCAACCGCGCGATCGCGGCGGGCGGAAAGCACGCGGCCAAGCCTCAGGACCACGGCTTCATGTACGGCTGGAGCTTCTACGACCTCGACGGGCACCACTGGGAAGTGAGCTGGATGGACCCGGCGACGATCGCGAAGCAGTAGCCAGAAGTGTCAGGCAGACTCCTCCGGCTCGGTCCTTGTTCCAGGCCCGTAGCCGAGAGGAGAAACCATGAGTGAAGAGCGCGGAGTCCTCGTTGCATCCGAAGCAGGCATCTCCATCCGAACCGTCCGGGACGTGACCGACGCCATCGGTGCATGCTTCGGGGCGGAGGGAATCCTCTTCACCGAGGAGGACCTCGCTCCGGAGTTCTTCAACCTTCGCAGTGGGTTGGCGGGTGAGTTCCTTCAGAAGTTCGTGAACTACCGGCTGCGCGTGGCGCTCGTCGTGCCCCACCCGGAAACCCACGGCGAGCGCTTCAAGGAACTCGCCTACGAACATCGATCGCACCCCCTGGTGCGATTCGTTCATTCCCGGGCGGAAGCCGAAACCTGGCTCCGAGGTTGACGCATTCATCCGAGGGGGACGGCCTCCCCTTCGATGAGTTCTACACTCGGTGAATCTCCGGACAGGAGCAGCGACATGAATCAAGCCGTGAATCCGTTTCACCCTGACCTGAGACGCGCCGCGCGCCTCATCCCGAACATCACGGTGACCCGGCAAGTGCTCGCCGTGATGCGCTTTCTCGCCCGCTTCCAACCGAAGCCCCGCGTCCCCGAGGACGTGGCCGTGGAGGACACACGGGTGCCCGGGCCCGCGGGGGCGCCACCGGTGCGCGTGCGGACCTATCGCTCCCGGACCATCCAGGGACCGACACCGGCGCTGCTGTGGATTCACGGTGGCGGGTACATCCTCGGCCAGCCGGAGATGGACGATTTTCTCTGCATCGACTTCGCACGTGAGTTGGGCATCCTCGTTGTCTCCGTGGACTACCGGTTGGCTCCCGAGCACCCCTTCCCGGCACCGCTGGAGGACTGCTACGCGGCGCTGCGATGGCTCTTCACCCAGGCGGGGACGCTCGGCGTCGTCCCCGAGCGCATCGCCATCGGAGGGGCGAGTGCTGGCGGGGGGCTCACGGCCGCGCTGGCACAACTGGCGCATGACCGGAAGGAGGTCCGGCCCACATTCCAGCTGCTCGTCTACCCCATGCTGGACGACCGCACGACGACGCGCACGGACATCGACGGCACGAGCCACCGCTGCTGGAATCAGGGCAGCAACGTGTTCGGTTGGAGGTCCTACCTGGGACACGAGCCGGGGAGCGCACAGGTGCCGGCGCATGCCGTGCCCGGGCGGCGCGAGGACCTGTCGGGACTTCCTCCGGCCTGGTTGGGCGTGGGCACCTGCGACCTCTTCCATGACGAGGATCTGACATACGCCGGGCGCCTGAAAGCCGCGGGCGTGCCATGCGACGTCTCCGTGGTGCCCGGCGCCTTTCACGGCTTCGACGTCATCACCCGCGACGCCGGAGTCGCACGCGACTTCCGTGGGGTCTACGCGGCCGCGCTCCGCCGAGCCCTGTTCACCACGCGGGATTCCTAAATGACAATACCCCTTTGGGGGTAGTGGCCGCAGGGCGCCCTGGGGTTCTGAGGCGAAATCGAGCGAGTTATCATTCCAGGGAAACGATCTGGGGCGTCCTCGCCTCGGACCCTGGAGGGCCTTCGCGATGAACCGCATGCCAACCTTCAACGAGCAGGAATGGCTCGCCTTCGAGTTGATGCACGCACTCATCGACTCCTGGACCTTCTCGCAGCTACATGAGTCCACGGAGACGGGGATGGTGAAGCTCTTTGGTGCCGACCATGTGGCGCTTTGCCTCATGAGTCCGGAGATGCCCACGGGTTTCCATTGGAAGGCTCGAACCACGGGGCACTTCCTCCAGGACTACTACCAGTGGTACCAGGATGACTTCGTCTTCCGCCAGCTCTCGCGACAACCCAACACGGCGTTGAGCGACACGGAAATGCTCGAGGGACAAAAGGCAGAGGACACCGAGACGTTCCGACGCAGCCGTGAGGCGGATCTGCGGCTGCGCCACGTCCTGGCTGTCTTGATCGCACCCGAGAGCCAGGAGGGCCAGGGGGCGGTCGCGCTGTACAAAGACACCCCGAAGCCCTTTTCGGAGGATCAGACGCGCTTCTTGCAGATGCTCACACATCCCATCAAGAGCGCCTTCCAGAACGTCATGCGTTACACCTCGCTGAGCGCTCGTCACCAACTCCTGGAGGCGCTCTCCAACCAGGCGTCCGCGTGTCTGGTCCTGACGGAGCACGGGAAGGAGATCTTGCGAACGGAGCCCGTCACCCCCCTGCTGGAGCGTTGGTTCCCCTGTTCCGCACTCAACGCTTCGGGGATCCCACACGAGTGGGTGGAACGGTTGACCGAGCTGGTTCGGGTGGATGGGCGCTCCGACCCGGGCAGACACACCTGGCGCGCCCAGGGTCTGGATGCCGACCTGAAGGTGACCTTCCATCGAATGCCTCGCATGGAACGCGGCCAGTTCTGGGAAATTCGAGTGGAGGAATTCATACTCCTGCCTCATGAATGGCGACGCCGCCTGACCAGGCGGCAGGTCGAGGTGGCCTTGTGTCTGTTGCGCGAGCGGTGCACGGATGAAGAGCTGGCCAGACTGCTCAAGGGAAACAGGAAGACATTCTCGGCTCAAACGGTCAAGAAACACCTGCAGGCCATCTACAAGCGGGTCGGCGCGGATGACCGGATCGACTTCATGACCCGGGCCCTGAGTCCCTGAACAACTCCAGCGCCGAAGCGGCCCACTCCCTCACCAGGACCGCTCCGGCACTCCCCCCGGCAGTTCCCACCTGGAAGAGAGAATGCCGGGGCTGGGCGGTGATGTCTGTACCCCTTAATGGGTAGACGCCGCCGTCTCCGCGAACAGGCCCAGGTAGAGAACACGCGTGGTGCGCGCGGACAGCAGCAGCGCGGATTGCTCCTCCCGATCCTCCAGTGGACTCAACACCGACGCCAGTTCCGCCACATGCCCGATGTCCGCGCTCCCATGCGAGCGCAGGAAGGTGACGGCCTTGCGGATGTTGGGAATGATGCCAGTCGCGAGCATCCGCTCCACGGCCCGGCTGGCACGGTGCACGGACAGGTACTCCAGGACGTAGGCGGTGCCGAGGAAGGCCTCGGGTCTGCCACAGCGCGAGGTGAAGCGGTTCCAGGCGATGTAGGCGGTGACAGCGGGGTTGGGCACCGTGCGCTCGACCCGTCCGGCCGGCCAGCCCAGGTTCTTCAGGTCCGCCAGCAGCCAACGCTCATGCCCATGCTCCTCGTCGGCTTTGCGCAGCAGCAACTCTCCCAGTTGCACATGCCGGCCCTGATTCTTCATGCGCTGCCCCGCCTCGGCCAACAGCGGCGTGCTCCACCGCGCGTAGTGGTACGTCTGCACCAGGTAGTTGGCGTAATGCTCCGTGTCGACACTCCCCTCGAAGAGCCGCCGGGCCGCGGGGTTCGCGTCCAACTCCCGCAGCAGCGAGCGCGCTTCGTGCTCCAAGGCGGTGATCCAACTCATGGGGGAATGGTTTCCGTTCTGGGTGTGCATGGACATCTCCTGTTCAGGCCTCAAGAGGAGGACCGTGGGGGGTGTGAAGTGGACGTGATGGGATGGGGACGGGTGACTCGTCTCAGGCGTGCGAGGCCTGGACAGTCACGGCGTCGAACAAGGCCAGGGTGCTGGCCGGAATCTCATTCAGCGCGACGACAAGCGGCAGCGAGAAGCGGCGGAAGCCCGCGTCGTAAAGCGGCTCGGCGATGAAGCGCGCGCCCACCTTGCGAGAGAAGAGTGACAGCACCGGAGACAGCCGCAATCCTTCGAGTTGTCCCCGGTGGGCACGTTCCCGCTCGTCGGGAGTATAGACAGGCGTGCTCGGAGACTCCGGCGGCCTGGGGCTGGAGAGAGCGCGCGCACGCCACTGGGTGCTCAGCAAACCTCGGTGGGCCGCCACCAGGAAGAGGATGCGCGCGTCCTCGGCGGAGTCCGTCTCCATGTTGGCGGATGCGAGCCAGTGCGTCACGCCCAGGCGGCGGCTCTCCTGGTAGACCCCGGCTTGCAACCACAGGAGCGTTTCACCGCGGCGCCAGGCATTGAGAACGCAGAACCGAGTGATCTCGGCGAACACCTGGCCCGCTCCGCCCACGTCCGACAGCTCCACCTTCCGCTCCAGATCAATGCCCAGCCGTCCGCCGGTGAGGCGCGCCACCTCGGGGTTGGGCAACAGCAGCCGGGAGGTCGCCACCGGCTCGTCGTCCGCATAGACGATGATGTGCACGGTGGTTTCCAGGGTGTCGAAGCTGTTCACCTCCCGAGGCACCTTCACGAGGGCTCCGTCGAGCATCCCCAGTTCCCGGCCAAAGACATCCCATCGGATGCGCACCGCGTCGTCGAGTTGCCGCTGGGTGGTGGCAACTCGGTAAGACAGAGTGGTCATGCTTCCCCTCGCTTGAAGCGACATGGCCCCGCGCCGTGTCTTCTTCCTTTCCTTCGTCGCCGAGGGGCGGAGTTCGCCGGGGCTTCTGCTTTTTTGTCGTGGGCCTGCCCGTGGGGAGAGCGCTGAAATGGCCTTGCCGATGAAGCCCCTGGGCTGATTGCGGCGCACCCCTTTGCCAACTACGGGGGTTCCGCCACCAAGGCCCGCATGGCGGCGTGTTCGGTGTGGGGCCTGGCGGGGACGTGGGGGGGCTGGGGCCGCGTGCCGCGGTGCCGCTCGAGCCAGGACACGAAGTGTGGGAACACATCGCGGTCGCAGTGCTTGCCCATGAAGACGTCCTGGTGCCCATAGCCTGGCAAGACGCGCAGGGAGTGCCGCCCGGGAGTGATGGACTCCAGCCGCTCGTGGCAGACGATGTTGGAGTGGGTGAAGACGTGATTGTCCTGGCCCGTGACGAACAGCACGGGCGTCTGGATGTCCCTCGCGTGCTGGAAGTAGTCGTCCGGAAGGTGCCGGACGGCGGGCCTGTCCGGGTCGTACTTCACCGCGCCCCCCGCCCTCACCATCTTCCGCACATGGCGGTAGTAGTGGAAGCCCGTGGCGCCGTAGAGGTCGCCGCCTCGCTCGTGGGTGACCGGGTGCAGGTTCTCGTGGTGGTAGAGCGCCGGAAAGCCCGTGCCCCACATGAGACTCAGCATGTGGCACGCCGGCACCTCGCACTCGCGATGGAAGAGGCCGCTCAGCTTCACCAGCATCTTGTTGCGCGACAGTCCTCCCTCCTCGGCGGCCGCGGCGTTGAGGTAGGCCATGCCTCCGAGCTGCTCCAAGAGGAAGGGCGACAGCGCCAGCTTCACCTTGGACCAGCCCGGAACACGCGGAGTGAGCGCCACGCTGTTGGCGATGACACTGGCGATGCCCGTCACCGCCTTGCCGAACAGGCTCATCATGAAGGACACCGCCCCCAGGCAGTGGCAGATGACGTGGACGCGCTTGCCGAAGCCCACCACGGCGCGCAGCCTCTTCAGGGCCGCCGGGTAGTCAAAGGCAGCGATGTCATCCATCGTGAAGCGGTGGCGCTGGAGGTTGTACGGATGGCGGTTGCTCATCCGAAAGTCCAGCGTCCACACGTCGCCGAACCCGTGGTCCAGCAGATAGCGCACCAGGTTGTAGTGCTCGGGCATGATGAACATGTCCGAGGACGTGGTGAGCCCATGGATGAGGAGCACCACGTCGTCACTGGCGGCGCGGTGGAAGCGCAGCATGCTCAGGCCCAGCTTGTCACGGGTGGAAAACGGATGCGTGGTGATGTCCGCGTCTGGGACACCCTCCAGCGTGTAGAGAGGAATCTCCCGGCGAAATGGCTGCATCTGGCGGCTCCCCGCCCAGAGGTGGGGCTGAATCCCTGGGACTCAGTGATGGAGAGGGCTCGGCGAAGGTGTGATGCCCAGGGGGACGGCTGCTGGCAGGTCGTCCGTCCGAGTGCTCCCCAGCTCCGGACGCCCGAAGTCCGCGCCTGGACACCTGGAGGCCTCGGGCTGACACACCCATGACCTGCCCGGAGTAAGAGCGGGGCATGGCCCTGCGAGAGCGCATCGAGATCCTTCTGTTCGACGGGGAAGTGAAGCCACGGTTGCGCGGTGTGTCACACGCGATCGCGTTCGTGGCGGCGCTCGCCGGATGCGCCTTCCTCGCCATGGCACCCGCTCAGGGCATGCGGCATCTGGCCGGCATCGTGTTTGGCGTCACGCTCGTCCTGATGTTCGGCGTCAGCGCGATCTATCACTGCCCCAACTGGAGCCACGCCACCTACCAGCGCCTGCAGCGCTGCGATCACGCGGCCATCTATGTCGTCATCGCGGGCTCCTTCACGCCCATCGCCGCCCTGGACTCGGCGGGAGGTTGGGGTTCCCAGCTGCTCTGGGTCATGTGGACCGCGGCACTCACCGGAGCCGGGCTCGCGCTGATGGGCCACTCGGGGCCGCGAGGGCTGCGCTCGCTGCTCTATGTCGTGCTGGGACTGGTGTCCGTCCCCGTGATGCTGCGGCTGCCCGGCATCATCGGCTTGGCACGGACCGGATGGCTCACATTCGGGGGCGCGCTGTACGCCGTGGGAGCCGTCATCTACGCACGCAAGTGGCCGAATCCCCTTCCCTCCCTCTTCGGCTACCACGAGATCTTCCACCTCATGGTCGTCGCCGCGGCCTCCGTGCACTACGCCATCATCCTCGACGTGCTGCGGGGAGGTTGAGGCCCACGGGTCCGCTTCCCGGGGAACTCTGATAGGCACTGGAGCGCCATGATATAGCACTCCCATGTTCTTCCTTTCACGACGGGTCGCCTCCTCCGCCTGTGTGTCGTTGAGCTTGTCGCTCCTGGGCGGTATGGCCCTGGCCTCCGAGCCCACCACCGGGGCCGGGCCCCGCCGGATCACTCCGGTGGGCGGGATGTTCAGCATCGAGTTCCCCGGGGAGCCAACGTGCGACCCGAAGGCGGAGCTGCCGAACTGCCTCTATGAGGATGCCACCGAGGGATGGATCCTCCAAACGTCGTACTCGACCGCCGAGGTCTCGGGCTCACCCGCCGAGTTCCTCCGGAAGCACCTGGCCGCGAACGCGGAGGAAGGCCAATTCCGGATCGACCACCAGGAGGCCACCCAGGTGGGCGGGTTTCCCGCGCTCGATTACCGCTTCGAGTCCAATGACGGCTCGGAATATCTGTCGGTGGGACGATTGGTACTCATCGGCACGCAGCTCGTCGACATCGAGGTGGGTGGCGACACGCTGCCCGACGAGGACACGACCGATCACTTCCTGAGTGCCTTTCGCGTGGAGAACCCGCCCGCCACGCCCCAGGCCCTGGCGCAACCGGAGCCAGAGCCCCAGCGAGTCCCCGCCGTCCAGGCGTCCCCGAGTGTCCAGGCGGTCCCCGCGGCCCTGCCCTCCCTCACCGCGCAGTTCCAGGCGTCTCTGCTCAAGCCGGGAGTCCTCCGGTACCAGCGCCTCCAGGAGAAACTTCCCGGCGAGGGGATGCCCTCGAACTTCTCCGTGGGCACGACGCAACGCACCACCCAGCGCAAGCGCGACCTGAAGCGCGACGCGCTCGTCATCACCGAGACGGGCCGCACCCCGGCGGGAAAGTTCGAGAACCGCTATTGGATCGACGCGAAGACCCTGCTGCCCTACCGGTGGACGGGCAAGTCTCCCGGCGCCTCGATGAAACTGGAGGTCATCGAGGGCACGCTGCGCGGCGAGCGCACGGGCGCCCACGCGGCGAAGTTCGACGCGCCCGTGGGCGACACTTCGCTCCTGTTTCCGGGGGCACCGCTGGAGCTCGCGCTCTCCACGCTGCCCCTGGCGCGAGGCTTTACCGGAAACGTCCAGGTGCTGGATGTGGAGGGACTGGCCAACGGGAAGCCTCTGTCCACCTGGCGGCTCTCCGTGCCCTTCGCCGGTCCGGTCGCGGGGCTCGCGAACTTCAAGTCAGACGTCGCGAGCTACAAGGTCGAGCTGATCGAGCACACCGAGGACAAGGAGCCGCGGAAGATCAGCTTGTGGATCGAGAGCGAGAAGGCGCGCCGCGTGCTCCAGGTGGAGGCATTGACCCCCGCGTCGCGAGGCGGTGACCGGAGCATCCAGACGCTCCAGGCCCAGCGCTGAACGAAGCCGTGGGGTCGCGAGAGGGACCGCAAATGGGAGGACGTCCCGGCGACATCACACCGGAGTCAATCCACCCAAGACCGTTTCAACGACCGTGGAAGGTCGCCGGGCGTCGTTCCATGAACGCCGTGAGCGCCTCCTGGGCGTCCTCCGTCGTGGCGAGCCGCATGATCGCGGGGAACAGCTTCGCCGCGGCGGCGCGCTCTCCTTCGAGCACGGCGGTTCGTGCGCTGTCGAGCGTCGCCTTGATGGCGAGGGGAGCCTTCGACGCGATGCGCGCGGCAAGCGCCATGGCGGTGTCCATGAGCACCTCACGCGACACGACCCGCTGAACGAGGCCCAGACGGTGCGCTTCGTGTGCGTCCAGCGCATCACCCGTCAGGAGGTACTGCATCGCGTTTCCCCAGCCCGCCGTCTGAACCCAGCGTGCCGTACCACCACCGAACGGGAAGATCCCGCGGTCGATCTCGATCTGCTCGAACGTGGCGTCATCCGAGGCGATCGTGACGTCGCCAGCGAGCATCAACTCGATGCCGAGCGTGAGGCACTTGCCGTGGACCGCGACGACGAGGGGCTTCGTGCGCATCGGCCCGTGGGTGCCCCACGGGTCGATTCCCTCCGCGCGGAACAGCGTGTCCGCTTCGCCGAGGCGCGGAAGGACATCCATGAGATCCAGACCCGCCGTGAACATCGGCCCGTGCGCGAACAACAGCATGACTCGGACCGCCTCGTCGCTTTCGGCGCGCGCGAACGCCGACGAAAGCTGCTCGAGCAGCGCGACGTTCATCGCGTTGCGCTTCTCGGGGCGGTTGAGGCCGATCCTTCGAACGAAGCCGACAGTCTCTTCAGTGACGAGCGTGGACATGGGAACCCCCAGTGCGGCGATGACAAACGACCGTTAGGTGAATGTCAAAAGCGAAACCGCCAACCAGGCCACGGCGGGTTCTCCGCTAAACGCGTCCCTGGCGGGAGCGCCGGGGCGGGGAGCGTTTCACGGGCCCGCGCCCACCCGTGGCCTCCTCGAACAAACCCGGGCCCAGCAACTCGAGGTACTCGGCGAGTACCTCGCCCGGGTCTCGCTTCCGCCCCATGGAGAACGGCTGCTCTATCGCGAGGCGTCCCGAGGTGGCCAGGACGGCACCGGCCAGGCGCGCCCGCGGTGAGTCCGGAGAGAGACCCAGCCGCGCGGCGACGACGTGCGCGAGAGCCACTTCCGCGTCGGTGAGAATCTGGAGCCACACCGCGCGCAGAACCTCCGTCTCGTTCAGCACGGGGAGCAGGTTCTCCCAGTTCATGGAGTGGCCCTCCGCGAGGCCTCGGCGGAGCGCCTCCACCAGCGCCTCGCCCAGGGGCTGGTCGCGGGGTGCGGCACGCATGTCGGAGACGATGCGCGCGAGCGCCGCGTCGACGGCGGGGCGGATGGCATCCTCCTTCCGGGGGAAGTACCGGTAGAAGGTCCGCTCGGAGAGGCCCGCGTGGGCCGCGAGCTCCTTGACGGTGAAGTCGCTCGTGCGCTCCCGCATGAACAGGCCGATGACGGCGCGCGAGGCCTCGAGCATCGCCCAGTCGCGCCCCTCGCGCGGCGCGAGCGTGAGGGGCGGAGACTCCCGGTCCGCACCCGCGGCAGGTCGTCGTTCCCGTGGTTGGAGTTGGAGTCGCACTCGCTGGGGCATGGCGCGGAGCCTAACAAGTCGTGGCGGGAACTGTCACAGCCAGGGGAGCGCCGTCGCGGGTGGCGGTTTCTGCCAGTCCGTGGCATAAACTGCCAGACGGAGAACCGACATGAACTTCAGCTCCCCCACCTCCCGCATCGAAGATGGCCTCTTCCTGCCCGAAGGCGCGTCCCTGTTCACACGTCTGCGTGTGGCGGTCCGGGCACTGAAGGTCCTCGAGAAGCGCCCGGATGACAGCATCGCGGCGCCGTTGTTCAACGCGAGCCTCGACGGCGACATCTTCCAGCGGCTCTGCACGGAGCTGGCGAAGAGCGAGGACGGCCGGGAGCTGCTCACCGCACGCCCCAGCCTCCAGGGCAGCAGCATCGACCTCGCGGCGCTCGGCCGGCTCCCGGAAGGAACGCTCGGCAACGCGTTCGCCCGCTACTTCTCGGACAACGGCATCCACCCGTTCGAGAGCCCGTACGAGGTCCGCAACGACGTGGACTACCTCGTCAAGTGGTACCGGGAGACGCACGACCTTCACCACGTGGTGACCGGCTACGCCACGGACGCGGTCGGCGAAATGGAGCTCCAAGCCTTCGTGGCCGGCAACCTGGGACTCCGCACGAGTGTCCTCATCCTCCTGTTCGCCGCGGTGCTTCAGCCGCATGGCCTGCCTCCTTTCTGGAAGTACGCGCGAAAGCTGCGCGCGGCGTACCGGCGGGGCCGGCAGTCCGAGAGGCTGATTCGCATCCGGTACGAGCGCTTCTGGGAGGCGCGGGTCGAAGAGGTGCGCCAGCGGCTCCGGATTCTTCCCTTGGCCCCGGCCTGAGCGCCGCCGCACAACCCCAGGACCCCATGACCATGAATACGGCACTCACCCTCGATGCGCCCCGCCCCCTCCACGAATACGCCCCTTCCTCCCTCGAGTTGATCAAGGGAATCCGGCGAGAGGGATACCTCGGCTGGATGATGAAGGTCTGGCGCCAGCACGGGGACCTGGTCCGCATCCGGATGGGCTCGCGATCGTTCCTCCTGGTGACCCACCCGGACCACGTGCGCCACATCAACGTCACGCAACGCGAGAGCTACGACAAGGCCGAGAGCTACGACTCCCTCCGCGAGCTGCTGCTCGGCAATGGCATCGTCACCGCCACCGGGGTGGACTGGCGCCGGCAGCGCAAGCTCATGGCGCCCTTCTTCACCCCTCGCGGCGTGGAGAAGTTCTACCCCATCTTCCTCTCCGACACGCAGCAGCTCATCGAGCACTGGCGGTCCCAGCACCAGGGCTCCGGCCGCCCTGTCGAGATGCTCGACGAGATGATGCAGGTCACCGCCGCCGTCATCCTCCACTCGGTCTTCAGCACCGACACGGGCGAGACCCTGCAGCGCATCAAGCATTCGATCGAGACGATGATCTCCCACATCTCGAACATGCAGATGCGCCCGGTCCAGGTACCCCTGTGGGTGCCCACCCCCGGGAACCTGCGGTTCCACCGGGCCCAGAAGCTCGTGACGGCCTACATCCACGAACTCATCGCGCGGCGCCGGGCCATCCCCACCGAGCAGTGGCCGGATGACCTGCTGACGAAGCTGATGACGACCCGGGACGAGGAGACGGGGACCGTCATGGCGGAGCAGCTCCTCGTCGACAACGGCATCACCCTGTTCGCCGCCGGGCATGAGACCACGGCGCGGACGCTCTCGTTCTTGTGGTACGCGCTGTCCCAGAATCCGGAGGTGGAGCGGCGGCTACACGCCGAGTTGGACTCGGTGCTGGGCGACGCGCCTCCGACGATCAACGACTTGAAGAAGCTCCCGTACACCCTTCAGGTCGTGAAGGAAGTCCTCCGGCTCTATCCAGCCGCGCCGATGTACGCCCGTGACGCCGTCGCCGATGACGATCTCGATGGGGTTCGCATCCCAGCCGGGACGAGGACGATTGTCTTCGCCTACGCCACCCACCGGCACCCCGCGTTCTGGGACGAGCCGGAGCGCTTCGATCCCGACCGCTGGTTGCCCGAGCGCGAGGCCGAGCGCCATGCGCACGCCTACCACCCCTTCGCCATCGGACCGCGCATCTGCCTGGGCAATAACTTCTCACTGCTCGAGACCCACGTGATGGCGGCCATGCTCGCACGCCACTTCAAGCTGCGCATGAAGCCCGGCCACGTGCCACAATTCGACCTGTTGGGCACCCTCGGATCGCGCAACGGCTTGCCGATGCTGATCGAGGCGCGGACGGGCACCAAGACGCTCTAGTGCCCAGGGAACCACTCAGCCAAGGACCGTGGTCAGGTTCAGCGGGCCGGCGGGCACGCCGACGTCACGGCCCGCGGGGTTGTCCGAAGGCGTCTGCCAGGCGTCGGCCTCGGTCACGGTCTTGCCCGTGGCGTCGTTCGTGATGGACATCTTGCCGTTGTGGCCCGCGGGGGCAATCTGGCTGGTGTCGTAGCCGCTCCAGCCCGTGCCGGCGTTGCCGAACGTCGCCTCGCCCCAGGTCTGACCGGCGTTCGCGCCCGGGTTCGCCGTGCCGTCCTTCGACGCGGACCACGCCACGCTGCTGTTGTTGTCGAAGGCCACGACCTGCGACTCGCCGGGCTGCAGCGTGAACGTCTTCGGCGTGCTCTTGTCGAAGTACTGGCCGCTGTTGGGGTCCCCGTCCTCGCCCGTCTTGTTCCAGAGGGTGATGGTCTGCGGCTCGTTCGTCTTGTTGGTGAAGGTGTTCGTGAACTTGAACTGATCCTTCTGGCCCGGGTCGATGAGCTGCATGTTGCTGTTGTAGGGCGTGCCGACGTTGTTCTTGGCCAACCACGGCTCACTCGGATTCACTTGTTCGGTGGACCCCGCGGACGGCGGGCCAAACCCGGGGCCCGCATCGCTGTTGTAAGTGGGGTGCGCCGGGCCGCCCGCGCCGTTGGCCACGCTTGGAGCGGCGGCCGACTCCTGAGCCGCGGGCGTGCCGCTGAACGGCTGCGCCCCGCCGATGCCCTCCACGCCGGACGCGAGGTCCGGCGGCGCCTCGCCCAGGCCACCGCCCTGCGCCCCCTGCATCTGCTGCCCCAGGGTGCCCAGCACCTGCGCGATGTCGCCCAGCACCTGCGACACTTGCTTCATCGCCTGCTCCAGGCCTCCCCCGCCCTGATCGAAGGAGTCCGTCATGCGCTTCTGCCACAGCTCGTTCCCGGGCTTCGGCGCCAGCGCGCCGTCCACCCCTTGGGCCGGAGTGGAGGCCGGCTGGGTGCAGGAGGTGCTCACCGGGGGCGAGGAGAAGGACGGGCGGTTGAGAGAGGAGATGGACATTTCAGACTCCGTGGGGCCGAAGCGGGGAGAACCAGCGCGACCGACACGAAAGCAGGAACCGGGCCAGGCACGGGAGTGCGCGCGGGAAAGCCGGGCAGGTGCCGTAACCCTTTGAAACCCTTGGAGAAGGACTCGGGAGCGGCCGGAGGCTCGCGCGGGAAACGGGGCGGAAGGGAGAGGAGTCCAGTCACCAGCTGGAGACCGCAGTCACCAGGTCTCCGAGCACAACCCACTGCTTCTGATGGGCACCCCGGAGAGGGCGCCCATCCGTGGTGACACCTCAGTAGGCGGTGAAGCTCGCGAACTCGCCCGGATGGAACGAGATCAGCGTTCCGAGCGCGATCGGCTGTCCACTGCAGTCGTCGGTCCAGTAGGCGATCACGTTCTCGACGTTGCTCCACCCGACGAGGGCGCGGGCGGTGGCCGGGAACGGATGGCACCCGCCGTCGGGGGCGGGGAAGTTCACCACGGGGGTCCTGAACTCGTCGCTGTAGAACGTCAGACCCGATTCCCAGTCGGTGACGGGAGCGGCGGATGCGGCATCCGGTGAAACAGCGAGGCCCGCGACGGTGGCAACGGTGGTCAGGGCAAAAGCAGCACGAAGAGCGGTTCTGCGCATACTGACGTCCTCCTTGGGATCGATTTCAGCGGCCAGGAGCATGACGTGAATGACTTCACGCCGCAATCCGTAGACCCATTGAATCACATCAGCGATTGTATCTGAATGTACCTAATAGGTGCGTGTTCATGAGCAGAGTTTCAATTCCTGATAAATCAAGGAACAACCCCTACGGTCCACGCCCCGGGATGCTACTTCGCCGACAGCGCCAGGAATTCCTTCGTCAGCCATTCGAAGTCGCTGTACGCCGGCAGCTTCTCGAAACTGTGGACCGCCGGAGTGGTCGCCCAGGGGAGCTTCTCGCTCGTCCACGTCTCGATGAACGGCGTGAACCCGCTGGGGTCGTCGAGCATCGACGCGCGCACGTTGACGAATGTGTCGATGCCTTCCGGCCGAGTGAACATCCAGCTCATGCAGTAGGGACAGAAGTAGTGCTGGGAGGCTCCGTGCAAGCCGCCGATGACGGGCTCGCCCTGGGTGATCTCGAAGCCCTCGCTCGGAATCGCGGTGCTCAAGGAGAACGCACTGGCGGTCATCCGCTGACAGCCCGTACAATGACAGGCCATGGTGAGCAACGACGGCGCGCTGATCTTCAGCCGCACCCGTCCACACCGGCATCCACCTTCCGCGGGAAACTTCGAGTCACTCATAACGTCTTCCTTTCCTTTTTCGCCTGCCCGCTGGACTTGCCAGCGGGTACCACCGGTTTGGCCACATCAGAGGCACAGCGACCCGGGGTCCACAAGCGCTCGGATCGATCCACGACCTCGGCCCGTCGGGCGGACTCCGCCTGGAATCGCTCTTCGAGGACCACATCCATGCCCTGCGCACTTTGTCTCTCTTCACGGGCGGACGCCGCCGCTTTTGTGGTTCACCGTGTGTTGGGCATGATGGGGGCCAGTCGCACGTACACCATGCCGCCTACCGGCGTGCGGCTCCCGAAGAAGGGCACCAGGGACTCGGGCACGAGGTTCACCGCGCCCCGCGCGCCCAGGCCCGCCTTCACGGGCCCCCAGGGCGCGAACTGGTAGACATAGCCGAGCGCCAGGGCGCCCACGTCGAAGGTCTGGTGCTCCAGGGCCTCGGGCAGCACCAGGTCATGCCCCGTCTTGCGCACGTACTCCACCCGGCCGAAGACCGCGTGATGGCCATCCAGGTCCACGCTGCTCTCCAGGAGCGCGGAGTTCGTGGGGGGCTCGCCGGACTCCAGGTTGCGCCCGAAGACGGCGGTGGTGGCCCAGAAGCCCCGAGCCCCCACGGGCGCATGGTACGTGGCCGAGGCGGTGAAGCGGTTCGCGGACACCTCGGGCTCCAGCGCCTCCGGGCTCGCCAGGTAGCCATAGGACACCTGGGCGCTCACTCGGGTCGTGGGGTTGGCGGACAGGCGCACGGAGAAGGAATCGGGGGCGCGCGGGTCCAGGTCATAGCGGTTCTCGTCGGGCTCGCGGCCGTTGAACGCGGAGACCTCCAGCTTCGCGAGCGGCGTGACGAGGCCCACGGTCGCCACTCCGAAGGAGATGTGGGTCGAGTCCTGCCAGTGGTGGCCGAGCACGGCGAGGGGGTCGAAGCGGGCGGAGACGCGGTGAGGGAAGGCCACGGGGCCCAGGGCGGGCTCGCCCGCGGGCGCCACATAGAGCATCAGGCCCCAGGTGTCCGAGAAGTAGTGCGTGTAGGAGGCGGCCAGTTCCATGAACAGATCATGGGGGTGCTGGCGGTCGCGCAGAGGCTCACCCCGATAGGACTCGCCCGTCTGGAGCAGCAGCGGATAGCCCCCGTTGGCACCCGCGGTGAGGGGATCCGGGCTGAGCATCAGGCTGAGCACGAGCTGTCCCGAGGACCACTCCCGCTCGGCCATGAGCATCGCCCAACCCAGGGCCTCGAGGGCCCGCGCGCCCCGAGGTCCCCCTTGGACGTCGTAGCCCCCGAAGAGCAGGCCCTGGAACATGAGGCCCCAATTGCCTACCTGGCCGTGAATCATGGCGGGGGGAAAGAGGTCCGGCTGCCACGAGGTGCCCGAGCCCCGGCGCATCAAGGGAATGTCGCGCAGGGAGCGCACCTCGGTTTGCGAGTGGCCGCCGTGCGCCGCAGGGTCCGTGTGCGCCAGGGAATCGCCATGCGCCATGTGCCCGGCGTGTTCCGAGTCCGACGTGGAGGACCGCGCCTGGGCGGACAGCCCCAGGAAGAGACCAAGGAGCAGGGGAGGAAGGCGCATGGGTCCGCCCACTGTCCCGAGGCCAGACCAGCACCTCAAGCGAGGCGCGCCGTCAATGCCCTCCGCCGAACAAACCTCCGAGGCTCAGTGTCCCGCGTCGGGAGCGGAAAGCGTCGCGGGCGGAGTTGATGAGCCCCCATTACCACTGAATGGGGCCGGTGCCGTCGTGGTGGGCATCGAAGGGGGGCACGCTCCGCCGCCGCTGCGAGGCCAACGGCACCTTGGGCTTTGGCTTGACCTGGCTGTCAGCCGCTTTCTGTAATCGACGGGTTTGGGCTTCCAGCTCGGGCGGTTCGCCCGGAGAGGTGCGGCAATGTCTAGGCATTCTGTCGACACTCGCCCCGTGGACACACGGCGGCCCCTGCGCGCGGGGGCGCTGGCGCTGGCGGCGCTGATGCTGGTGACAGCGTGCGCCACGGGAGCCCCCATGGGTGGAGGGTTGACGGCTTCCCCTTACCGTCCACCCGTGCCGCACGACTTGTCCGAATCGTCGGCGCTGGAAGCGGAAGCCAAGGACGGGAGCCAGGAGGGAGAGGCTTTCTTTGCCAAGCTGCCCATGGACTTCGCGCCGGTGCAGGTGAGCGACGCCGAGTTTTCGGCGGCCATGACAACGCTTTGGCTCAACATGCCGCTTCGGGTGGCCGCGTCCCGTCCCCCGTTATATGTCGGCCGTAGGCTGGCGTTGGCTTCCGCGCCCTTGAGTGGCGAAGCGTGGCAATCAGACCTGGCCAAATCCTATGGGCATTTTTGCGAGCGGTGCGGCACTCCAGGAGATTGCCTGACGCTGTTTGAAGACGGGCCCCGTATTCGGGATGACGACAAGCGAAGCCTTGCGCTTGCCCTGGCGGTGGGTCCTGCCCTGGAAGGCGTAAGCGCGGAAGTGCGAGCCATGCTCGACCCTACGCGAATGCTCGCAATGCTGAGCATGAGCATCACGGTTTATATGGCGCTGCTGGTGGCGCCCGTGCCCGAGCCGATAACAAAGGGCGCGGCCTTGATGTTTAGCGCCGCCTTGTGGGGCTATCTCGGTTATGAATTCTTCGACCTGCTGCGGGCCTATGCGCGGCTTTACGAGGATGCGCCCCGGGCCTCTACCTTCGCGGAGTTGCGTGAGATCGGCGAGCGTTTCGGGCGTGTCATCGGTCCCAACAGTGTACGGATTCTCGTCATCGTGGGGACGGCGGCCATTGGTGAAACGGTGGCCCTTGCTTCCAAGGCCCCAAAGCTCCCCGGATTCGCGCAAGCGTCGGAGAGAGTCGCGGCTCATACCGGCTTGGGCCTGCTGGAGACGGTAACCGGAGCCGAACGCCTTATTGTCTCTGTGCCAGAGGGGACGATTCGCGTGGTGTTGGCGCCTCATGCCGTGGCCATGGCTGCCCGGGGCGTTGCCGCTGGGAGTCCTGCCCCGACTCGGGGTAAGCTCCTCCCCAACGGACACAGGGCGTGGGGGTCGTTTGGCGGCTTCAAGTCAGCGATGGGGAAGGCGGGCCCCGGAAAGGAATGGCATCACATCGTGGAGAAGACTCCGGGCAACGCGAAGCGGTTTGGCGGAGAAGCCCTGCACAATACCGAGAACATCACCGCATTAGACAAGGCGCTTCACACGCGGGTTAGTGCGTTTTACTCCGCAATCAAGCCAAGGATCACGAACTCAAAAACGCTGACAGTGCGGCAGTGGCTTAGTACCCTGTCCTATGAGGCACAGCGCGAGTTCGGCTTGTTGGCCATCAAGAACCTTGCCGGAGGTATCTGGTGACTGATATTGAGAAGCTCGTTGCGGAGTTTGCCGAGAACGTGGCTGCACAGACGGATTCAATCTGGAGAGGTGACTCGAAGACCGGCAACAAGCACGCCAAGAGATACATTGCCGCATTCGACGGATTGACCGCACATGGTGATGCCGGGCGCAATGCGCTCGCTGTGCTGTTTACGCACCCCCGCATGGATGTTCGAGTGTCGGCGGCTGCGTATTTGCTCCGATACCGGACGGAAGAGGCCCGAGCGATACTGGAAGAGGCGGCGAGGGGTGTGGGGATGATTCCCTTTGAGGCTTCGTTAGTATTGAAGAATTGGGAAAGCGGCACGTGGGCCCTGGACCCTGCCGAGGATGCCGCGGGGCAGCCAGAAGCGCCTAGCCCAACACGACCCAGCCAGCGCAGCCGACCACGCACGGGGCGCGGCACTACCGACAAACGGAGGGGGAGCAAGCGGAACAAGCCCGACGGTTGATCTTGAGAAGAGCGCGCCAGAACCGGGCAGGCGAGGCTCGGGCCGGTGGAGGTCACCGGGCAGCCACGGATCACCTTCCTCGACAAGTTCATTTATGAAACGAACTCTTATGTACCGGTTCGATTGTTTGCCGTGCGATCTCCACCCCCGCGCTGAACGGTGTCGCATGTCCCCACCACGCACTCGCGCCCGCCGCCATGGCTTCAAAGCACATCCGCCGCCGCAGCGAGGCCAACGGCACCTTGGGCTTTGTCGTGATGGGGGCCGAGAGGGGGCCGGGGCAACCCGCCTGCCCCTGCACCCTCAAGCCGTGGGAAGCCCAAGGGCCCCGCACCGTCACCCTGGGGAACGTCACGTTCCCGGTTGGGGAGCAAGCTGGGAAGCAAGGCGCGGCGCGCGAGGAGTGCCGCCACTCCATCCGGCCGGAGGGAAAACCGACCTACCCGATGGGTTTTCAGCACCTCACCAGGCCCGACGGCTTGACCTGGCTGTCAGCCGCTTTCTGTAATCGACGGGTTTGGGCTTCCAGCTCGGGCGGTTCGCCCGGAGAGGTGCGGCAATGTCCAGGCATTCTGTCGACACTCGCCCCATGGACACACGACGGCCCCTGCGCGCGGGGGCGCTGGCGCTGGCGGCGCTGATGCTGGTGACAGCGTGCGCCACGGGGGCCCCCATGGGTGGAGGGTGGACGGCTTCCCCTTACCGTCCACCCGTGCCGCACGACTCGTCCGAACCGTCGGCGCTGGAAGCGGAAGCCGAGAACGGGAGCCAAGGAGGGAGAGGCTTTCTTTGCCAGGCTGCCCATGGACTTCGCGCCGGTGCAGGTGAGCGACGCCGAGTTTTCGGCGGCCATGACAACGCTTTGGATCAACATGCCGCTTCGGGTGGCCGCGTCCCGTCCCCCGTTATATGTCGGCCGTAGGCTGGCGTTGGCTTCCGCGCCCTTGAGTGGCGAAGCGTGGCAATCAGACCTGGCCAGGAATTATGGGCATTTTTGCGAGCGGTGCGGCACTCCAGGGGATTGCCTGACGCTGTTTGAAGACGGGCCCCGTATTCGGGATGACGACAAGCGAAGCCTTGCGCTTGCCCTGGCGGTGGGTCCTGCCCTGGAAGGCGTAAGCGCGGAAGTGCGAGCCATGCTCGACCCTACGCGAATGCTCGCAATGCTGAGCATGAGCATCACGGTTTATATGGCGCTGCTGGTGGCGCCCGTGCCCGAGCCGATAACAAAGGGCGCGGCCTTGGTGTTTAGCGCCGCCTTGTGGGGCTATCTCGGTTATGAATTCTTCGACCTGCTGCGGGCCTATGCGCGGCTTTACGAGGATGCGCCCCGGGCCTCTACCTTCGCGGAGTTGCGTGAGATCGGCGAGCGTTTCGGGCGTGTCATCGGCCCCAACAGTGTGCGAATTCTCGTCATCGTGGGGACGGCGGCCATTGGTGAAACGGTGGCCCTTGCTTCCAAGGCCCCAAAGCTCCCCGGATTCGCGCAAGCGTCGGAGAGAGTCGCGGCTCATACCGGCTTGGGCCTGCTGGAGACGGTAACCGGAGCCGAACGCCTTATTGTCTCTGTGCCAGAGAGGACGATCCGCGTGGTGTTGGCGCCTCATGCCGTGGCCATGGCTGCCCGGGGCGTTGCCGCTGGGAGTCCTGCCCCGACTCGGGGTAAGCTCCTCCCCAACGGACACAGGGCGTGGGGGTCGTTTGGCGGCTTCAAGTCAGCGATGGGGAAGGCGGGCCCCGGAAAGGAATGGCATCACATCGTGGAGAAGACTCCGGGCAACGCGAAGCGCTTCGGGGGCGAGGCCCTGCACAACACTGAAAACGTTATTGCACTGGATAAGGTGCTACACGACAAGGTGAGCGCCTTTTATTCAAGGATTCGATTTTCATCACCAAATCGACAAGACTGACGGTGAGGCAATGGCTTAGCACTCAATCCTACGAGGCGCAGAGAGAATTCGGCTTGCTTGCGATGGAGAACATCAAGAACGGGGTTTGGTGATGGACTTGGAGAGTATAGTGGAGGAGTTCGCCCGAAACGTGTCTGCACAGACAGATGCGATTATGCGTGGCGACCGTAGCAAGGGAGGGGACAAGGAGGCGAAGCGATACATAGCCGCCTATAAGAAGCTACGCGACCATGGCGAGGCTGGACGGGATGCACTCGCAGGACTGCTTACGCACTCACGCATGGATGTGCGAGTCTACGCGGCGGGTTTCTTGCTTAGTGATAGGCCGGAACAAGCCTTGCCCGTTCTTAGGGAAGCCGCCAAGGGTGAAGGTCTGATTCCTTTTGAGGCATCCCAGGCGTTGAAGTATTGGGATGAGGGCACTTGGAGCTTGGATATTGATTAGAAATTAGAGTCGCGTGCCCGGTGTCTCCGTCCAAGCCCGACGGCAGCCACGGCTGGCACCTCGGGCCGGTGGAGGTCACCAGGGCCCGTTAGGCGAAGCTCGGAATAGCCGCGTAGGCGCTCCGCATAATCATGGGGCCATGCCCTGTTGATGACAGGCCCCCCCCGCTGCCTTCAGGTGAATCGAATGCGGGTTGCGGAGCTTGCTTACAGCTACTGTTGGGCCACCCGCTCGTTTAATTCTACTGAGTCAGAGCTTCAGTGCGCGCTCGGCTCCTCCTCCGGCTTCTGGCACTGCGCGCCCAGGGCGTTGTTGGAGAAGGTGTTGCCGTACTCCGCGAGGGTGAAGTCCGTGGTCACCGCGCTCGCGCGGAAGAGGCCGCAGCCGGAAGAGTGGGTGAACGCGCTCCGGGTCACGAAGGCGCCCAACTCCGCGTTGACGGTCAATGCCGCTGGGCCCGCGTGGGACACGGAGACATGCTCGAGCCTGCTGCCCTGGGCCTGGTCGAAGCGCAGACCCTTCCAGAAGCCCGGTGAGGGCGCCGCCGCGTTCGCCACGAAGCGGATGGGTTGCGTGGCGGTGCCCTGGGCGATGAGACTGCCCTGTTCGTCCACCCAGATTTCCTTGTCCGGAGCCATCCGGAGCTCGGTCCCCGGGGAGAGGGTGAGGACCGGTCGGGTGAGGGGGTTTCCCACGGCGAGGTCGCTCCTCATGACATAGGGCACGCCCGGATTCGGCCACGTCTGACTGTGGTTGACGGCACCAGAGACGAAGACGGCGTCGGACGCGTTGCCCGTGAATTCACTGTCCGGGGGAATGGAGCCCACCGCGTCGGCTCGGATCGTGAGCGGTTGATCGCACCCGTTCGCTCGGAGCTTCGTGGAGCCGGGAGCGAACGTGCCGCCCACGAGCAGATAGGCGACTCCGACACACCGGCGCACGGTGACGTTGTCGGCGAGGAAGGCCCCATCCACGTACAGGGCGCCGCCACGCACATACCCATCGACGCCCTCGATGACGGCGTGATGGAGGCGGATGGCGGAGTGCTCGCGCACCAGGAGCCCTTCCCAGCCGTGGGATTCAGGAGAGGTGTTTTCGTCCTCGGAGGTGAGCAGGACGGGGTTCGCCTCGGTTCCTTCCACGGAGAGAACCCCGGTGTCGGTGTCACCGACGCGCAGTCCCATGTGGGGCATGAAGCGAACCACGACGCCGGCTTCCAGGGTGAGGGTGGGGGTGTTGGCGCCCGCCACCGTCAGGTGGGTGGTCACCACATGGGGATTGTCCGCCGCCCGCCACGTCTCGGAGGTGGTGAGGCTCCCTCCATGGACGGTGCCTTGGACGTTCAGAATGGCCTCACCGGGGAGGATGTCATAGCGGGTCGAGATGGCCGTCGCCTGGAGGGTGACCGTGCCCTGGGCGCGGGCATCCACCTGTCCCGTCGCATTCACGCCCGCCCGCTTCGTGTCGCTGCTGCTCCAGATGAGGTGACCGACCTCGACGGGGCGCCCCTCGGGGTCCATTGCGCTCGCCGCGCACTGGGTTTTCTTCAGGACCTCCAAGGTGGTCGCCTCGCAGGTCACCTTGATTTGGACCTGTCCCTGGGTTGTCGCCTCCTCGCAAGCGGACAGACCGAGCAGGAAGCAGCAAGACAGGAGTCGATTCGTTTCTTTGATGTTCATGGGATCAATGCATGCCTCTATCACTCGGGGTTGTAGTCCGCGAGTGGGTCCCGTCGGAACGTCCGCCCGCGCGCCCATTCCCATTGAAGTCCTCGGCCAGGGCATGAGGCCCCTCGATGAGGAATTCACCCAGTTACGTGGCCCTCCCGCACTTCATGTGGTCCTCGAATCGAGACGCCTGATGCTGGAGCGACGATCCCCAGGAACTGGCGAGCACACAAAGCGCGGGAGAGGCTCTGAAGGCCGGGCTACCACATCAGCGAGTTGCAGACGGCCTGCGCCTGGTCGATGAGATCCCAGGAGCGCAAGTTGAGCTTGCGGACCACGTACTGCGGGGGGCAGAGGTCCGAGAACTCATAGCCTCCTCCGGTGCCTCCGACCTTGACCGTGGAGAACTCCACACCGGAGCCGCTCATCCAGTTGTTGGGAGTGGCGCAGGACAGACCCAGCGAATCCAGGAAATTGTTGTTGTGACCATGGAATCCCACGACGACCTGTCCGGCCGGGCACTGGATGTTGAAGGGGGTGACCGTATAGGCGCCGGTCGTCGCCGACGTGTAGTACCAGGCCCCCAGGGTCCCGTCGTTGTTCAGGTAGCGGCAGACGAGGCCGAGTGACACGACGATGTCGCCGGCGCTCCCGTGGATGCCCACCGCCACGTAGTTGGCCGGGCACTCCTTGCTGCTGGCCGCGCCCCCGGAGCCACCGTGGGCCGACAGGTTGACGCTGTAGGAGCCCACGGAGAGCGCGGAGCCGGTCTGGCCCAGGTCCGAGGAGGCTGGGGCCTCGGAACCCTGGAGTTCGGGAGTGTTGGTCTCCTCAATGCCGCAGGCGGGCAGGATGGAGAGGCTGGCGGCGATCATCAGGGCGGAAGAGGTCTTCTTCATGGTGTCTGTCCTCGAGATATGGAATGGCGGTGTGCCGTCCCAACGTGGAGAACAGTGCCTTCTGGACCGTGGACCAGCTGTGATGTGCTTCACAGGAAGGCTGTGAGCAGTCTTACCGATCCACTGGACTCCACGTAGTACTCTAGACGAGGGCAAACCCAAACTTCGTCCGCCAACTCATCGGGCTTCGGGTACCCCACCATCCACGCTGGTCGGAACAGGACGGGATTTCGGCACAGGCAAGAGGCACTGGCCCTTGAACGCGACGGTCTGGCGCGGGCAGTCCGGAGGTCTTTGCCACAACCGAAGCCAGCAGGCGCCGGACAGTTCCACTTCCAACCCCTCCGTACAGGGCGCCTGCTTCTGGTTTCTCGCCGGCAACGGCGCCTGCTCATTCTGGCTGGCACTCGGCTCCAGCCTCACATCCGTGGCCCATTCCTCTTCTGGAACATGGATACTCGGCATGACTGGTGCTCCGCGATTCACCGGCATCAACACCAGTAGCACCGCCGCTGCTCGCACGAGACTCCTGGGCCAGTGACTCCTCTTCTGCTCACGCACGGCAACGGGAGGCGCGGAGCTCCATGACGGCCTGGGCCTCGGGGGCCGGACCAGGTGCCGCTCGGGCTTCTCCCCTTCCCTCTCCGCTGGAAGTTCCTCCCACTCGAAGATGCCCGCGTCCCATGCGGCCTCCTCTCCGCGAGCCGCCGCGGCCAGCGCTTCGTGCAGCACCACGCCACTCGGGTAGCGCTCCCGAGGCTCCTTCGCCAGCAGCCGGACAATCACGTCACTCAGGGCCCGAGGCACCCGGGGGTTGACGCGCGCGGGCTCCAACGGCCTCACGTGCACGATGGCCGACTGCAACACATCCGCTGGCAGCCACTCGGAAAAGGGGTAATGCCCCGTGGTCGCCCGGTACAGACACACGCCCAAGGCATACAAGTCATCCGTGGGTTGAAAGACGTAGTGCGTTCCGGGGCGCTCGGCGCTGCTCCACAGGAAACGCACCGCCTCGGGGCTGAGCAGGTACAGCGTGGCCGGCGGCAGCGCTCCCGTGGTGAGCGGGGCCGCTCCCTCGTACCACCCCACTCCGAAGTCCAGCAGCACCGGCTGTCCATCCGACGCGCGCACCACGATGTGCTCGGGCTTGAGGTCGCGGTGCAGCACCCCTCGCGCATGCAGTTCGCCCAGGGTTCTCGCCACCGTGGCGCCCACTCCCGCGAGCCGACGGAAGGTGGTGCCTTCCGTCTCCGCCCACACGTCCAGGGCCTGGCCGGGTACCCACTCCATGACGAGTCCCAGACGCCCTTCTCCGGAATCCGGCCAGCGGGCGCAACCGTGGAAGCCCACCACATGCGGGTGGGCCGCCCGGCTCCTCATCAGCTCCACCTCCCGCTCCGCACGCCCGTCCCTCGCATCCAGCGCGAGCTTGAGCGCATGGAAGTCGCCGGGATTCTCCGTGTCCTCCACCCGGTAGACGGCCCCCTGCCCTCCCACTCCCAGCGGCTCCACCACTCTCCAGCGGCCCACCCTCGTCCCCGGCTCCAACGCATCCGCGAAGTGCGTCACTCCATGGTTCGTGGTCACCCTCTCACCTCCGCACGCGTTCGTCCGCCAGGACGCGGCCTCTTACTACGAGGTGAGAGCGGACGTAACCTCGGACGGAGGGTTCCTCGCACGATGCGAGATGACATGACAGGTCGTGTCGGAGGTGGCACACGGCCACCCTGTCCTGTCGAGTGGACAGGTCCTGTTCACCGGAGAGGCCAAGTGCCACGCCCGCGACGAGGTGTCGGACACGCGGGGGTCGTTCAAACCCCTGTAAAACCAGGAACACGTGGAATTGGCCCCTGTCTTGCTCACGGAAGGCGCGGGACCGCGAGGTCCCCTGTCTCCCAACCACGAGAGCATTCCATGCGAACCCCCTTTCCCGTCCGCCGAGTCCTCGGCCTCTTCTCCCTGTCCCTGCTGGCCGCGTGCGGAGGGATGCCCGAGGAGGGCCAGGACGCGCTCGCGTCCGGCACGAGCGAGCTGGCCGTGCCCTCCAATTTCCTCTACCGCCAGGGCAAGCAGCTCTATCTCAACGGAGCGCCGTACCAGATGGTGGGGATGAACGCCTTCTCGCTGACGGGCTGTGGCGCGGCCCCCACCGACGCCCAGCTCGACGCCTACTTCGCGGGGCTGCGTCCCAACAGCCTCACGCGCACCTGGGCGTTCAAGCCCACGGGCCTCACGAGGATCGAGAAGGTGGTCCGCGCGGCCGAGAAGTACAACCAGAAGCTCGTCCTCACCCTGGCCGACGGGCGCAGCCACTGCGGCGAGACGGATGGCGCCCAGGGCGGTGACGGCAGCGGCAAGGTGAGCTCCTGGTACTCCAGCGGCTACAAGACGAACTACCTGCCGTGGGTGCGGGAGATCGCCACGCGATTCAAGGGCTCCGCGGCGGTGGGCATGTGGGAGGTGATCAACGAGCCGGGAGACACCGACAACACCACCCTCAAGGCCTTCTTCAACGACGTCAGCACGAACATCAAGCAGGTCGACCCGAACCACCTGGTGAGCTCGGGCTCCTGGGCGCCCTGGGCATACGGGGGCGAGTCGGGCTTCAAGCTCATCCACGACGTGCCCCACATCGACGTGGGCAGCCTCCACGAGTACGACTACGACTACAACAACGGCAACACCATCGTGTCCCCGCACTTCTCGACCGCCCTGCGCGCGATGGACGCGCTGAACAAGCCGCTCATCATCGGGGAGACGGGCATCAACGCCGCCGACAGCGGCTGCCGCACCAACCGCACCCGGCGCCGGGACGACATGCGCAAGAAGTTCGAGCAGTACCTCGCGGGCCGCGCCGCGGCGGTGCTCGTCTGGAACTGGCAGGCCAAGGACACGTCCGCCTGCGAGCTCACCTTCGGGCCGAGTGATCCCATCCTCCCCATGATCAAGTCCTTCCCCCTGGCCCAGACGCCGCCGACGGAGCCGCCGCCCACGGGGAGCACCACGGTGCAGCTCAACGACAGCGTGGTCGGCAGTGGGCTGGAGCAGTTCCAGTACTCCGGCACCTGGGAGTCGGGCACCGGCACTGGCAAGTTCCAGGGAGACGATCACTTCTCGCACGCCGCCAACGCCTCCTTCACGGTGCGCTTCACGGGCACGCAGGCGAAGCTGTACGGCTCGACCGCTCCGCACCATGGCATCGCCTCGGTGTCCATCGATGGCGGCTCGGCGGTGGACGTGGACTTCTACGCCTCGACCCGTCAGGACCAGAAGCTGCTGTGGACGAGCCCCACGCTGAGCTCCGCGACGCACACCCTCAAGGTGACGGTGTCGGGCCGCAAGAACGCCAGCTCGTCCGGCATCACCCTCAACGCGGACCGGGTCGACCTGACGGTGGTCCGCTAACCGTCGTGCGCCGCACGGGCCCTTTCCTCGAGCACCGCTGCTAGAGTGCGGCGGGATGCGCGTGGGAAGGGTCAGATCGCCGTGGCGAGGCAGGGTGCTGGGATGCTGGGTGCTCCTTCAGTCGCTGCCTGGCGTCGCGGCCCCCATCCACTGGTTCTCGGATGACTTCGAGACGGGGACGCTGCGCACGAGCGACACGCCCGCCGGCCGGTGGGACGATGCGGCGGCCACCAGTCCCAACACCCTCGCCAGCGGGGCGGCGGGGGCACACCGGGGGCGGTACGGGCTCACCGTGACCGACCGCACCAGCAACCCGGGCTCCCTGGCGAGTGCCAGCGTCGAGCCGGGTGCCCCGCTGTCCTCGGAGTTCCACGTCCGGACGTGGCTGCGCCTGCGCGCCGTCAGCGCGTCCGGGAGCGTGGTGGCCGTGCAGGCCCTGCCGGCGCTGGTGGAATTGCGACTCCTGGCGCCGGAGCCCACCTGGGAGCTCGCCGTGAGGAACGGCTCGGGCCGCACCTACGTCAGCCTCCATGGCTCGCGGGTCGAGGCGGAGCGCTGGTACCTGGTCGAGTTCAGCGCCCGGGGACTGGGCACCACCGCCGGAGAAGCCCGGCTGTGGGTGGACGGCGTCGAGCAGGGAGTCCTCTCCGGGCGCGACTGGCGGGATGCGGCCAATGTGTTGGATCGGCTCGTGGTGGGCGAGCCCTGGTCGGACACGGGCACCTTCGTGGGCTCCCTCGACTTCGATGACGTGCGGGTGAGCACCTCGCCCATGGCGAGCCGGCTGGGTCTCCAGCGGCCCCAGGACACGGGGGCCTCCTCGGGGTGCATCCCCATGGACGTGTCCCTGCGGGACTCCGCCACCGGGGCACCCGCCCCCGCGCCGTACGAGACCGAGGTGGCCCTGTCCACGGTGGCGGGAGCGGGTGGCTTCCACGCGGATGCGGCGTGCGGGACTCCGAGCGGGCGCGCGCTCCTCGCCGCGGGGACCTCCGAGCGGCGCGTGTACTTCCGCCCGGGAGGCACCGCGGGCACCGCTCGGGTGGAGGCCTCGCACCCGGACTTCCTCTCCGCGACGCTCGCGGTGGAGCACGAAGGAATGCCCGATGACGCTCCGGACGCGGATGACGCCGCCACGGGGCCCTGGACGATGACGCCCGGCTGCACCTCGGCGCCAGGCGCCCTCGTGGCGCTGCCAGTGCTCGTGGGGCCCTGGCTTCGACGCGGGCGCTGGAGACGCTGAGAGCCCGAGGACCTGTCCTGTCGAGTGAACAGGAGTTGTTCACACCTCAGGTCAGTCCGTGGCCGGGCAGTACGGTGTTTCCCTCGTATGTCCTGATATCCGGGACTGGCACAGGGATTGCTCATGGTGCGCACGCAATCTCCGACCTCATCGGAAAGGCAGAAAACCGTGACCCGCGCATCTCCCCCTTCCTTCTCCCGTGGCCAGCTCCTCCGGCTCGTGGCCTCCACCCTGCTCGCCTTCTCCACCGCCTGTGGAGGTCCCCTCGAGGACACGAGCGCCGAAGCCCTCGTGGAGGTCACCCAGGCGGCCGAGACGTCCGGGGCGCTGACCATCACCCAGGCCGCCAAGGCCACAAGTACGTCGCTGGAGCGCGGTCAGACCCTGAGCGCGACCGTGACCTACAAGAACAACGGCACCACCGCGGTCACCACGAAGAACATCGTGCTCACCTCGCGCGCCCCCGGCGGCTCGCACGCGAACGGCCCCTTCTATGACCTGACGCCGCGCATCACCGGCCGCACCCTGCAGCCGGGCGAGAGCGTGACGCTCACCGCCACCCGCACCATCGCCTCGACCGATCCGCTGGGCACCTGGGAACTCTATCCGACGTGGGAGGACAGCTCGAGCGTCTGGCGCGATGGCGCGAGTGCGGCCTTCACGGTGGCCACGCCCAACAGCGGAGGCGGTGACACCGGGACCGCCGGCCCGTGGCTCTCGGGCGCCTCGGGCGTCGGCGTCGCCTCGGGTTCTTTCGCCACCTGGCGCGGCAGCGCGGTGAAGATCGCCGCCACCTGGTCCGACAACAACACGGCCGCGGCGAACTTCTGGCAGCTCGACTCCGGCGCGGAGTTCGGCGCCTGGCAGCAGAGCCTGGACATGGCGGTGGGTGCCATCGACTCGGGTGAGACCTGGGCCAAGGCGGCCACGGGCACCTACGACGCGCGCTGGCGTCAGTCCCTCACCACGCTCAAGAACAAGTGGGGCAGCCGCCCGGGCACGGTCTACATCCGCTTCGCCCACGAGATGAACGGCAACTGGTATCCCTGGAAGGTCACCGCCAGCGACGCCACGTCCTTCATCGCCGCGTGGAAGCGCTACCGGGCGCTGCAGAAGGAAATCTTCCCGGCCGCCAAGCTCGTCTTCAACGTCAACCGTGAGTCCGTGAGCTCGGGCATCGACTGGCGCAAGACCTTCCCGGGTGCCGCCTATGTCGACGTGATGGGCGTGGACTATTACAACCAGTATCCCTACGTCGCGGACGTGGCCACCTGGAACAGCTCCCTCCTGCAAACGGATGGCTACGGGGCGCCCAAGGGCCTGGCCAAGCACCTCGAGTTCGCCAAGAGCGTAGGTCTGCCGCTGTCCATCTCCGAGTGGTCCGGCAACGCGGACAACGGGGACTCGGTGGTGTGGATCGAGCAGATGCACGCCTTCTTCAAGGCCAACGGCGGCACGGGCGCCGGCAAGCTGCTCTACGAGTGCCTCTTCAACGTGGACAGGGACAACCGCCGGTGGATCCTCAACCCCAACACCCGCATGCCCAACTCCGCCGCGCGCTACCAGCAGCTCTTCTGAGCTGACGCGACTACCGGCTCCCTGGCTCTGGGAGCCGGTGGCGTGAGGACCCGCCCGGGGTGAAGCGCAAGCCGGAGAGGCCCAGCAGATGCGTGGTTCCGTACTCGGAGCCCGAGGGAAGCCAGCGTCCGCTCAGCTCCGCGAAGAGGGAGAACCGGTGGGAGAGGGGAATGCTCGCGCCAGCGGACACTCCACCGCCGAACAGGGCCGGGCCTCCCAGCGCGTATCCATCGAGCGAGAGGAAGACCGTCAGCGGGCCGAGGAGTTCTGGCGCCTGGACTCCCAGGCGCGCGGACGCTCCGAGCTGGCGGCCCACGGTGGCGTTGAGCTCTCCATGGACATACGTGCCCGCCAGCCGGACTCCCGCTTCCATCCCCATCCCCGAGAAGGGAGACAGGCCCAGCGCGGCCCGGACCTGGGCGCTGAACGCGAGCGCGGACCCGGGTGACGATGGCGAGACGGCCGGGGGAAGGACGACACGCACCTGCTCCGTGCGGCCAGGACGCGCCTTGACCTGGAGCGCCGTCCTCCCCGGACCCACCTCCAGCATGTGCGTCCCGATGGGGACCGGACCCCGCCAGGGCGCCCGACCCAGCGGGCGGCCCTCCAGGAACAGCTCCGCTCCGGAGGGCTCGACCTCGATGGCCAGCTCGCCCCGGAGCCGATCACGCAGACTCTCGAAGAGCGCCACCACGGTGGGCTGCACGCGCTCCGGATCCAGGCGTACGTCCGGATCCGACTCGAGCGCCTGGGCGAAGGCGGCTTCCATCTGGGTGTACCGGCGCAACGCCGCGAACACCTCGCCCCGGACCAGTTGCAACCGCGCGACGTGGGTTTCGTCACGGATGCGCCGCAATCCCGCGTCCACCCGGGAGAGCGCGGACTCGAAGTCTCCCTCGGACAGCGCCTGGAGCGCCGCCTCCAGCTCGCGAGGCTCCTCGGCGGGCGCGCCCGAGGCGAGCAGCAGCGACATCACGAGCAGGGGGGCGATCATTCGTGAAGCTCGATGCGTACCACTGCTTTCGTCCCTGGAAGAACCTCGATCGGACGCTCCTCCGAGGCGAAGCCCACGCGCTCCACGCGCACGGAGTGCCGCCCCTCGGGCAGCTCGAGCGACACCGGGGTGGCCCCGTGGTGCTCGCCGTCCACGCGGACATGGGCCCAGACCGTGCGGCCCTGGTGCACGGTCACCACGCGAACCTCTCCCCGGCCCTTGCTGGCTCTTGACCGGGACTCGCCGCCCACCGGCGAGGGCGCGCGCGAGGTTTGCGCGCGGGCATGGCGGGAGGAGTTCGAGGCGGAGGGACGGGAGTCGCGCACCGCCGGAACGGGAGCCGGAGCGGCCACGGGCGAGCGCTCCGGAAGCGCGGGGGCTTCTGGCGCCGGGGCCGACGGGGCGGAGGCGGGAGCGGTGACGGCCGACACGGAGGTACCAGGCTCGGCCGGCACGGGGACGGCTGGGGCCTCATCCGACGCGTGGAGCGCGAGCCCGCCGAGGACGAGGGCGCCCACGCTCGCGACGCCCAGCAACGCGAGGGCCAGCGGCCGCATGGGTTTGCCGCGCCCACCGGGAGCCGGCGCCGGGGGAGGCGTCGTGGCCGAGGCGGGTGGCACGCCCTCCGGGTCCTCCAGCGCCGCGAGCAACGCGAGGGCTCCCGCGTGGCGCTGCTCCGGGTTCATCGCGGTGGCCCGGACGAGCACCGCGATGAGGGAGAGGGACAACCATGGCGCCCGCTCCCGCAGGGCCTGGGCCGCTTCCCGGGGCCCTTCGCCGAGGAGCCGGCAGGTGCTCGCGGGCGGCAGGCCCGTCAGCATCTCCAACAACACCAGCCCCAGGGAGAACAGGTCCGCGCGTCCGTCCACGGGCTCGCCTCGAGCCTGCTCGGGCGCCATGTAGCTGGGCGTCCCGAGCCGCGAGCCGCTTCGGGTGGCTTCCTCGCCGCGATGCTCCCAGAGAATGCCGAAGTCGAGCAGCGTGGCGTGCCCACCCGGCGAGAGGAAGATGTTGCCCGGCTTGATGTCGCGATGGACGCAGCCGCGTTGGTGGATGAAGTCCAGCCCCGCGCAGAGCTGCCGCGCCAGGGCGAGCACCTCCGGGATGGGCAGGGGTCCGGGCACCGAGCGCAGGTAGCGCGCCAGGGACATGCCCTCCAGGTGCTTCATCACGATGAACGGACGTCCGCGCTCCTGGCCCACCGCGTGGATGGGGGTGATGTGCGGGTGCTCCAACCGCGCCATCGCCCGCGCCTCGCGCTCGAAGCGCGCCATGCTCTCCGGATCCTCGCACAGCGCCTCGTGCAACAACTTGATGGCCACGCTGCGCTCGAGCGCGAGGTCCCGGGCCCGGAATACCTGACCCATGCCCCCGGCACCCAGCGGTTCCTCCAGCCGCCACTTGCCCTCCAGCACGTCACCCGGAGCCAGGGGCCGCCGCTCTGTCTCGCGCGGACGCCACCCCGCCTCGCCCGCGTGCTGGGTGATGGCGGTGCACTCCGTGCAGGGGCCTCCTGGTGAGGAGACGGGCAGCCCGCAGGTGGCGCACGAAGAGGGTTGCTTGTGGGGGACCATGGGGGGCCCTATGGTGCCATACCTCATGGGTGCTTCCTCCACCGAACCCCTCTCTCCTGATGCCCTGGCGGAGGGGCGGCCAGCGGCACGTGGCTCGCGCTTCCGGGTGGTGGTGGAGACGGGGCCCGACGCGCGCCGAGACCTTCCGCTCGAGGGGACCCTGCTGGTGGGCACCCAGGTGGAGGGAGGCTTGAGGCTGAGCGACCCGACGGTGTCGCGGGTCCACCTGGAGCTGCAAGCCCGGCCGGAGGGCGTGCGAGTTCGGGATGTCGGCTCGCGCAATGGCACCTGGTCCCTGGGGGTGCGCATCCACGAGGTCACCGTGGCGAGCGAGGCCCGCTTCACGCTCGGCAAGACGACGCTGCTCATTCAACCCGAGCCGTCCGACGAGGGAGCCGAGACCGCGCCGCGCACCGCCTTCGGACGCGCGCTGGGACAGAGCGCCGTGATGCAGCGCCTCTTCGGCGTGCTGGAGCGCACCGCGCGCTCCGCCTTCTCCGTGCTGTTGCTGGGCGAGACGGGGACGGGCAAGGAGCTGCTGGCCGAGGCGGTCCACCTGGCCTCGCCCCGGAGCGCCCGGCCCTTCGTCATCGTGGACTGTGGGGCGGTGGTTCCCTCGCTCATCGAGAGCGAGCTGTTCGGGCACGCCAAGGGCGCCTTCACGGGCGCGCACACCGAGCGCCAGGGGCACCTGGTGCAGGCCCATGGCGGCACCGTCTTCCTCGACGAGGTGGGCGAGCTGCCCCTGGAACTCCAGCCGAAGCTGCTCCGGGTGCTGGAGTCGGGCACGGTGCGCCGGGTGGGGGACAACGCCGCGCGGGAGGTGGACGTGCGCGTGGTGGCGGCCACGCATCGGGACCTGAAGGCGGAGGTGGCCGCGGGACGCTTCCGGGCGGACCTCTACTACCGGCTGGCGGTGGTGCCGGTACGAGTCCCCGCGCTGCGCGAGCGCGCGGAGGACATTCCCCTGCTGGCGCGCCATCTCTTCCAGCAGGCGGGCCAGCCGGACTTCCCGCTCACGGAGGAACTGGTGCGGCGGCTGGTCGGCTACGACTGGCCGGGCAACGTGCGCGAGCTGCGCAACTTCGTGCACCGCGTTCTCGCGGCGGGGGATGTGGAGCTGCCGGACGCCCAGCCCGTGAGCACGGCCACCGCGACCGAGGACCTGAGCGCCCTGACCTTCAAGGAGGCCAAGGAGCGCATGGTGGAGGCCTTCACCCGCGAGTACCTGACGGCGCTGCTCGCGCGGTGTGGCAACAACATCTCGGAGGTGGCGCGCACCGCGGGACTGGCACGCAGCCACGTCCACGGACTGCTCAACCGCTACGGGTTGAAGGCGGGCGATTGAGCCTCAGCGCTTCGTGTTCGCGGGCGGGCGGGACACGTCGGCGGTGCGGGTGACGGTGGCGTTCTCCCGGGGGTGCTCCTGACTCCAGGGCAGGCGCCCGGAGCCGGGGAGCCAGGGAGCCACCAGTCCGGCCAGCTCGGGCAGACCCACCAAGGGGGCGCCGTCGCGGAGGGCCTGATCGAGCGACGTGCGCACCTCCAGGAGCGACGGGCGCCGCGCGGGCTCCTTGGCGAGGGCCGCCGTCACCAGCCGCTGGAGCGCCTCGGGCACGGCGGGGCGCACCGCGCCGAGCCCTCGGGGCACATCCTTGAGCACCGCCTCCATCGTCCGCAGGGGGGTGTCCCGCCGCAGGGGCTGCACGCCCGAGAGCAGTTCGTGGAGCGTCAGCGCCAGTCCATGGACATCCGTCCGGCCATCCAGCGGCGCCTCGCGAAGCTGCTCGGGCGCGGCGTACTCGAGGCGGGCCTTGACCCGGCCGGGCTGCGTCTCCGTCAGCCGGCCGGAGCGGCGCGCGATGCCGAAGTCGAGCAGCTTCACCGCTCCGGTGTCGGCGATCATGATGTTGCCGGGATGGATGTCGCGGTGGACGAGTCCGAGGGGCTGGCCCTCCCGGCCCTGGAGGGCGTGCAGGTAGCCGAGACACTCGGCGACGGAGAGGGCGATGCGCGCCGCGTGGGCCCAGGGCATGGGCCCCAGTCCCGCGGTGCGGCGCGCCTCCAGGAGTTGCGCCAGGGTGAGGCCATGCACGTACTCGAACACGAGGAAGAGCAGGCCGTCCTGCTGACCGAAGGTGCGCAGCCGCGCGAGGAACGGATGGTTGAGCAGGGTGGACAGGTGGGCTTCATCGAGGAACTGCCGCACCCAGGCCTCATCGCCCGCGACCTCCGGGCGCATCCGCTTGAGCGCCACCAACCGGTCCGGCCCCACCGCGCCCTTCACCTCCGCGAGGAACACCTCGGACATGGCGCCCAGGGCCAGACGCTTGAGAAGGACGAAGTCATCGAGGCTCGGACCTTGCGGCATGGGCGAGGCACTGTAACGTGCTCTTCCACACCGCCGCCTACTTCCGGGACAGCTACAAGGGCGGCAGCCACGCGGCGGGGCTGATGCGCATCAACGTGGAGGGCACGCGCGCCCTGCTGGAGGCGGCGTACCAGCAAGGCGTGCGGAGGGTGGTGCACACCAGCTCCATCGCCGTGCTGGCACCCCGCCCGGGCCACCCGCTCACCGACGAGACGATGCGGCGTGACGCCGAGCACGAGTTGGACGCCTACTACCGCTCGAAAGTCCTCGCGGACCGCGAGGTGGACGCCGCCCTGGAGCGCCACCCGGACCTGCACGCCTCGCTGGTGCTTCCGGGCTTCATGAACGGTCCGGGCGACTCGGGCCCACGACGGCGGGACAGCTCGTCCTGGACTTCCTGCACGGCAGACTGCCCGGCGTCATCCACACGCGCTTCGCCTACGTGGACGCGCGGGACGTGGCCGCCGCGCGGGTGGCCGCCGCCGAAAAGGGCCAGCGCGGCGAGCGTTACCTGGCGGCGGGCAGGGACCTGCACGTGGGCCAAGCACTCCAGGTGCTCTCATCGGTGACGGGACTCCCGGCGCCCAGGCCGCGGGTACCGGACGCGCTGCTGGGAACGCTGGCGCTGCTGAACGAGGCCTGGGCACGGCTCTCCGGACGCCCGGTGCTGGTGAGCTGGCAGGGCTTCCGCACGCTGCGCCGCGAGCGGACGAACACGGCTTTCGACTCGTCCAAGGCCGAGCGGACGCTGGGCATCCGCTTCCGGCCGCTCGAGGAGACCTTCACGGATGCCGTGGAGTGGTTCGCCACGCACGGGTACGTGGACCGGGCGCGCCTGCCTCGGGCCGGGGGGCCCATGGTCGCCTCGACCGTCCAGCGGGTGTCCTGAGCCACCGAAGCGCGGATGCCTCCGGCGGCAGCTTCGATTCCCGCCGCTTCCACGCAGAACAACCCGCCGCATTGAGCCGCGTCTGCGCCTATGAGCGTGCCTATTTCAGGCGCACCTTCAAACGCTCCACCGAAGCATTAGGCCGTCCCACGAAGGAGTCGAGCAGGCGTTGCTCGACTCCCGCCTCCTCCCAGACAGCCGAGCGCTCAAGCCCGATACACGCCTGGGGCTCCGCGCTTCTCTCATTGCCAACGGTGTCGAAGATTGTGCAGTCGCGGAAGTTACCAATGTCCTGCATGAACTGAACAATCGGTTGAGAAAACTGCTCCTCCAGTTCTCTCCACCCAATGAGTTCCCACGCCCTCTCCTCCATATGTCGGACCATGATCTTGAAAAGGATGGGCTTCGAGGCGATCCGATCCAGATCTGAATCTGGAGTATCGGTCCTGTAATCATAATAAGCATCATGCGGCAGTTTGAGCACTCTGCCGTAACCGAAAGAACCGTCGTCAAGGGGGATTCTCAAGAACGAGCCCGGTTTGTAGATTCGCGGCATCCTTAGTATCCCGTGTAAGGTTGAAGTTGGCCCCACAACTCTGTCGCGGCGGCGTGGAACCTTCTGCCTTGTGGATTCTCCTTCGCCACGCCACGTACGACATTCTCGGTGCGATAAGGCTCTCCGGTGTCAGAGCGGGCTCCACCAAGGAAATCAATCAACTGCTGTTCTCTCCCGCGAATCCGCCAATAAGCGACGTCGTCATATCTCTGGCTATAGTCAACGGCGGTGCCAACATCGAATCGATCAGTCTGCGCCAAGTCGAACATGGCGCCCTTTGGTTCAGCATTCTCGTCCAAGTGGTGATTCCTATTTCGAAGGAGAACCGCCAATGCAGCTTGAACTCGGAGAGGCTCAGCAAGATCGACGACCATGCTGGTCCGTCCGGCGTAGTAGCGCTGGGTCATCTGATTGAGCTTCGTGTAGGTGACATAGATGCGCCCCAGTCTCTTGCCGGTGCTCTCGTCGGGTTTCGATCTGGGTGCTGCGCCAGGCGGAGGCGCAACGTCCCGGTATTGACCTTGAACCCACCCCTTCACGTCTCCGAAGTGTGTGCCGTAATACTCGTCCGCAATCTCGATGGGGGTCTTCTCCCCATCCAAGGCCGCACGGGCCGTCAAGCAGACCAGCAACCCGCTGCCCACGGCCGCGACGAACGCGCCCCCCACCACCACCGTCTCCCCCGCGGCACCGCCAGCCCCTACCTCCGCGCCCGCGCCTCCTTCAGGCACCAACCGGAGCACGCCTCGGGGAATGCCGTTCCCCAACCCCTCACCCGACAGCCCCTCCAGGACAGGGGCCGGACTTGGGAAAGGGGAAGCCACGGGCGAAGCCCCCGCCGCCGCGACAAGCACCACGTGAACACCCGCGCGAGCTGAGGAGACCTCCTCCTTCCTGTCTCCGGCCGCCTCGTCACGGGACGGGACATAGGCGCAGCGCCTCTGAGCATCCGGGGCATGACGGACGCTTGGAGCAGCGCCGCCACACCCCATCAGGGCCACGCAGAGCAGCACCAGTGAACAACGCATCACGTAGCACCTCGGGGTGTGGGCTCCTGCCTTGAAGCGTTCGAATCCACGGAATCCCATGAGGGGTCCGGCCTGCCCTCGCCGCTACAGCTGCGCCTCGAAGTGCAGGCGGCTCGCGACGCAGGGCGGCTCGCATACCAGCAGGCGAAGATCGAAACGGAGATCCGGGATTTCACGGAAGTCGCGCTCCAGCATGTCTCGATACCCGGCCAGGCCGAGCGGCCGGTCGTTGTGGCGCACGTCGTCGTCGACGAACTCGCCCAGACCTGCCAGATCCCGCCGGTTGAGGCAGCCGATGTAACGCCGGTAGAGGGCGGGAAGATCGGGGGCGGTCAAGGCGGTCGCCTCGTCGGGCATGGCGGCACCCTAGCACCAGGCCGCAGCCGGAAAGGACGGCGTCAGCGACCATGACAGGAAAGATCGCCTCGCGCGTCGGGTGTGGCCTGCGGAGCGATGAAGGATGGCTTAGGGACGAACACGGGCGCGAACAACTCGACGGAGTACGGCACCGCCACCGCGCCAGGGGCCTGGACACGCACGAGGAACGGGCCTCCGTACTTGGCGCGAAGCAGGTACACCTCGCTCGGTTGCCGCTGGTCGATGTCACCGGGGGCGCTCAGCGGGAGCGGGTCGCCCTCGGAGTCGAAGAGTTCCACCTCCAGAGGCCCCCGCGAAGCGTCCCAGCGGACCCGCGCACCAGACGGGTTGCAGCAGTCCGCATGGGCGTGAATCCAGTCCGCGTCACCGGGGCACGCCACCTGCCCATTGAACCTCAAGGGTCCATGGTTGAAGACATGATGGGCAGGAGCTTTGACCAGCCCTTGTTCCAGCGTGTCGTCATCCTCCCGGACATCATCGGTACAAGCGGCGGACCCATTCCCACTCCGGGGGCGGACACCGCCCCAGTTGAACCACAGGCCCCCGCCCCTCCCAACGAGAGCAGCACCAATCCGAGACGTAGCAACAGCATGGGCTCCTCCTTCGTGGCGCAGGGGGTGATGTTGAGCATGAGGAGCCCAAGGGTTGAATGTCTGGGGGGCCTACTGGCCGCATACCCGGCCCGAGCACCTCAAGCGCAGCCCGCGGCCCTTGGGTCACGCCTCCACGCGCCAGGCGCTGAGGGAGTTGCGCGAGCAGTGGCAACAGGGGAGATACCCCTGTGTCCCAGAGGGCGGCCCGCATCGGGCACCCCCATGCACGGAGACACCCACCATGAAGACGGCATTCGTCACGGGCTCCACCGGACTGCTCGGCAGCAACCTGGTTCGCCTGCTCGCGTCACGCGGAGTGAGGGTGAAGGCGCTGGTACGCTCGCCCGAGAAAGCCCGGAAGCTGCTGGCCGGCGTGCCCGTGGAGCTCATCGAAGGCGACCTCGGGAACGTGGAGTCCTTCGCGCCCGCGATGCGGGACACGGACGTGCTCTTCCACACCGCCGCCTACTTCCGGGACAGCTACAAGGGCGGCAGCCACGCGGCGGGGCTGATGCGCATCAACGTGGAGGGCACGCGCGCCCTGCTGGGAGGCGGCGTACCAGTAAGGCGTGCGGAGGGTGGTGCACACCAGCTCCATCGCCGTGCTGGCGCCCCGCCCGAGCCACCCGCTCACCGACGAGACGATGCGGCGTGACGCGGAGCAGGAGCTGGACGCCTACTACCGCTCGAAAATCCTCGCGGACCGCGAGGTGGACGCCGCCCTGGAGCGCCACCCGGACCTGCACGCCTCGCTGGTGCTTCCGGGCTTCATGAACGGTCCGGGCGACTCGGGCCCCACGACGGCGGGACAGCTCGTCCACGTGGACCGGGCGCGCCTGCCTCGGGCCGGGGGCCCATGGTCGCCTCGACCGTCCAGCGGGTGTCCTGACCCACCGAAGCGCGGATGCCTCCGGCGGCGGCTTCGATTCCCGCCGCTTCCACACCCAGAATCCCAGTAATCCCGAGGGGGTACTGGGCTTATTCTTTGCCCTCGTTTCCTCATGTGCCCTCGGTGTGCCCCTTCGGCGCTTCTGGCCGGAGCGGCTTGGAGCTGGGGCACGGGGAGGTCGAGCTGCTGCACGGCGCTCGCCCGCGTCTCGGGTGTCAGGTGCGCATAGCGCTCCGTCATCTCGATAGTGGCGTGCCTGACTGCCGGGCCCTGCGCTCCAGGTCATGCACGGCGCGCTGGCGGTAACGCTCCTCGTAGGAGTCGGCGCCCGGGTCCTCCTTTCGCTGATGCGTTTGGAGGCCGCCCCACCTGATACCTTGGGTTGACGCTTCATCTTCCTACCTTTCGTTCAGGACCGACCATGCTCATCGAGCTCGCCACCGACACCCTGGCTCCACAGTGGAATGAACGCGGCCTGAGCATCGGACTGCTTCAGCCCTTCACGAGCGGGCGGCTCGCCCTGGATACCTCCTGGTTCGAACGGATCAACGAGGGTCCTTCGAAGGGCCCGCTCTCCGTCGGTGCCGGCGCCGAGTTCCTGGAACCCGACCTGCTGCGCCAGTGTTCCCAGATCGCGCTCGACCGGATCGTGGAGGCCCTGCTCCGGCAGCGCGGTGCACACGGCTGGCGTGTCCACCCGGAGGGGCCGTGGCGTCACGTGACCCCTCCAAGCGCTGTCTCCCGCGAACAGGGCTGGAAGCTGCATGTATCGGCGACGCCGCTGTCGGCTCCCGCCGTGCTGGAGCGCTGCGCGACCGTTCTGATCACCTCGGACTGCGCGTTCAAGTTCGCCGCCACCCTGGAGCACGTCGAGGCGTTGACCTCGACCCGGTGCGACCGGGCCCAGGGCGGAAAGTTCATCACCGTCTACCCACGCGACGACGACTCACTCCGCGTGCTCGCGGAGCGGTTGCATGCCGCGACCCTGGGCCTGAGCGGACCAGGCATCCTGTCCGACCGGCGGTACCAGCCCAACAGCTTGGTGCACTACCGGTTTGGCGCCTTCAGCGGGGTGCGGACGCTGACCGCCGACGGCGTCTATGAGAGTCGGCTGCGCGCGCCCGATGGCACGCTCGTCCGGGACGCACGCCAGGCATGGTTCGCACCTCCAGCGTGGGCCACGCCGCCCTTCGACGAGCCAGGAACACCGTTGGCCGGAGCGCCCCAGGCCGTCCTCCTCCAGGATCGATTCATCGTCCGTGGTGCCATCCGGCATTCCAATCGGGGGGGCGTGTACCGGGCAACGGACCAGGCCAGTGGTGCCGAGGTCATCGTCAAGCAGGCCCGCCCGCACACCGGGGCAGAACTGACCGGTGAGGACGCTCGTGATGCACTGAGGCATGAAGCCGAGATGCTCGACGTCCTGACGGGGCTTGGTCCCGAGCCGCTCGCCCTCTTCGAGCAGGGGGGAGATCTGTTCCTCGCCGAGACGCTCGTTGCCGGCCAGGTCTTGAGAGACTGGGTCGCCGATAGGCTCTTCATGCATCCCGGGGAGGTCGCGGCGCTCGACCTCGAGACGGCGCTGGAGATGGCCCAACGCCTGACCGAACTGCTCTCCGCCATCCATGAGCACGGGCTGGTGTGCCGCGACTTCAATCCCAACAATGTCATCGTTACCCAGGACCGGCAGCTTCGGCTCGTCGACCCCGAACTGGTCGCGCGTCCGGGCACGCGGGTGTACCGCTATTACACGCCGGGATATGCTGCCCCGGAGCAGCTCCGCGCACCGAAGGTGGGGCCGTGTCCCGGGCAGCAGGTGGACCTGTTCTCGCTCGGAGCAACGCTGTTCGTAACCGTTCACCAGCTCAGGCGGTGAGCGCGAGCTGAGGTTCGGGCGCGGAGGGGAGGAGCGAAGGCCCGCGCAGGCCGCGGCGGTGCGCGGCGAGGGTCTCGGTCAGGAAGGCGAGCACGTCACGGCCCTGCAGCTTGAGGGTGGTGGTGGCGGTGAATATGCGCTCCACGAAGCGGCTGCCCTCCTCGCTCTGCGTGCCGAAGGACGTCTTCCTGTACATGACGGCGTGCCGGATGCAGCGCTCGCCGAAATTGTTGGTGGGCTCGAGGCCCGGCACATCGACAAACGTCCAGAGGCACTTCTCCCACTGGAGGATTTCCCGGGCCATGCCGGCCGTCTTCTTCTCTGCCCGCAGTGCCGCCTCGCGCAGCAGTTGGCCGACTCTGCGTTCCACGCCGCGCATGCGCTCTTCGAAACGCTCGCGTGACAGGGTGCCGTCACGCACGCGGTGGTACCACTTGAAGAAGCGGTTGCGCTCGCGCATGAGCTCTCTGCCTATCCGCCCACCCCGGCCGCCCCTGTCGATGAAACCCTGGAAGTCGCGTGTGAGGTGTGCCCAGCACAGCTGCCGCAGCCCTGCATCCACCCACGCGTAGGCGCTCCACCTGTCGGTGGTGAGGAAGCCCGCGAAGTCCGCGCCGAGCAACTGGCGGGCGACCTTGCCGCCGCGGCTTCTGGCGATGTGGAACACCACTACCAGCGCAGTGGCCACCACCCACAGCCAGGCGCGGCCGGCCCGGCCGCCCTCTCGTCCCTGTGCAAACCCCGTCTCGTCGGCGTTGACCGCCTCCGAGGTCTGCACGTAGGCGAGGGCTTCGGCCGTCGGTGGCGCGAGTGCCTCCGACATCTCGCCCTCCAGGTTGCTGACGCTGCCCACCGACAACTCGACGCCCAACATGTCTGACAAAGCGTCCTTCACCAGTCGCTTGGACAAGCGGTACTTGCCCACCAGCAACGAGGCGAGCGCTGTGAGCCGGTCACCAAAGACGCTGCGCGCGTGCACGGGCACTTCCCCGCGCGTCACCACCCCACAACCAGGGCATTGCAGTGCATGGCAGCGGTACTCGGTGACAATGGCCGACAGGGGCGGCACTTCCACCACCTGGTGACGCCGGGGCGCGGTGTCCTGCCCATTCAGTCGCCCCTTGCAACCCCGGCACTCCCTGGGCACCAACTCCACGACGTGCTGCACGTCCTCGGGCGGCAGCAGCGCGCGCTCATGCTTCTTGTGCCCAGGCTGGCCTCCGGGACGGCGGCCCGTGGGCCTCTTGCTCTGGCGCGGAGTGCCTGGGGCATCCGAGGAGGGCGGCTTGGAGGAGTTGCTCGAGTTGAGCCCCAGCCGTTCCTTGAGCCATCGATTCTCCTCGCGCAGCCTTTCATTCTCCTCCTCCAACTGCGCGATACGCTCCAGCGCTGCCTCCAGCCGTTTCTCCAGCTGCGCTATCCGTGCGTCTCGGGCATCCACCTCCACCATGCCCTGGCTACACCACGCCAGACGTCCTCTTGTCCAGCACCACTTTTCCGGTCACGTCTAGCCCGGCTCCTCTTCAACCAAGCCAATGCGGTGAACGGTTACCGCTGTTCTACCTGGCCACGGGCGCGCCTCCGTTGCTTCTCCCGGATGAGCCACAGGGCCGCCCCCCCCAGGAGCGGATGTCCCTTCTGCTGTCCCATGCCGCCCCGGCCAACCCGGTCGCGCGACGGCTGGGCCCCGCCATCCTGGGGCTCACCGCACACCCGCCCGAACACCGCTGGGGAGTGGCACGAGTCCGTGCGTTCCTCGCGTCCACTCCCCCACGGAGCGCTCCCGCGGAGCAAAGCCCGCCTGCCTCCCCTCCTCTGGTGGAGCGGCTGCTCCATGATGGGCTCGACCACCTTGTCTCGACCATGGCCGGCGACGATGCCGATCGCCTCTGGGCCAGCAACCCGTTTGGCAGTACGACCGACGCCTGCAACGTCCAGCATGGGGCCGCTGGCGTGCTCGCGGTGCTGTCGCGTGCGGGTGAAATGCTCGACCGCCCGGACCTGCGGCCCATCGTCGAGCGCGCGGCCCGCTGGATTGACAAGCGCATGGCCACCCGCGCCCATCACCTGCCAGGGCTGTACTTCGGTGGCGCTGGCGTCGCATGGGCGTTGTCTGACGCGGCGGATCTCCTGGGAAATGGCGAACTGCGACAGCGGGCCCTGGAGTATGCCCTGGCCCTGCCCATGCGCTGGCCCAATCCAGACGTTTGTCATGGCAGCGCCGGGGCGGGCATGGCCCAGCTCCATCTCTGGCGGAAGACGGGCGACCCCCGCTTCCTCGCGAGGGTGCAAACCTGCGCGGATGGCCTCCTCGTCGCGGCCGTGCGGACGGGTGGGCGAATCACCTGGCCGATCGCGAGCGACTTCGACTCCAAGCTCGCCGGAGTGGTCCACCAGGGTTTCGCGCACGGACTCGCCGGAGTGGCGACATTCCTGCTCGCGGCGGGTGTCCTCACGGGCCGGGAGGACTGCATCGAGGCCGCGACCCTCGCCGGCGATACGCTCGTCGCCTCGGCGGACCGGAAGCAGGAGGGCGCGCGCTGGCAGTCGGCGGTGGGCGGAGCACCGACCCGCTCGGAACTCTACTATTACTGGTGCAGTGGCTCTTCGGGCATTGGGACATTCCTGATCCGGCTCTGGGCGGCCACGGGCCGTCCGGAGTACCGGGAGCTCGCCGAGGCCGCGGCCGTGGCCGTGCGCCGGGCCCGGTGGCTCGCGACCACGGCGGCCTGTCACGGGCTGGCGGGAAACGGAGAGTTCCTGCTCGACCTCGCCGACTCGGTGGGTGGCCCGTACCGGGGCTGGGCCGAGGAACACGCCGACTGTCTGTTCGCCCGGCACGCGGTTCACGACGGGCGGCGCCTCGTCCCGGACGAGTCGGGGCAGTCAGTCGTCGCCGACTTCAATACCGGACTCGCGGGCGTGCTGGGGTTCCTGCTCCGGCTACGTCACGGCGGCCCCCGTTGGTGGATGCCCCCACCGCGCGCGTGAGGAGCGCGAGGAAAACCGAGGCGCACGGGTGGCGAAAAAGCCTCCACTCGGAGAAAATGGTCATCGGGGAGTCCGCGCCGACCATGGTGGCCCGTACGTCCTCGCCCCACATGCAGCGCCAGGAGAAAGCCCATGATGAAGAACCAGCCGCTGGTGACGGACATCGCAGCCCTGCAGATGCTGGAGGCCGAGGAGTCCTCGTTGATGCCCGGCAACACCTGTTCTCCCAGCTTCACGTGCAAGGAGACCACGTGTAGCGAGACCGTGGTGGATTCGGACGGCCCCGTGGTCTCCTGATGCGCGCGGCCTCCCCTTCCGGGTGAGGCAGACGCGGACCCGGCTCCCTCGAACGTGAGCGGAGCCGGGGATGAAGGACGGGAGTGAGAAGCCGGCGCCAGTTCCGGCCTGGCAGTCGAGCGGCTCCAGGTGAGTGGGCTCGTGGGACTGGTGCCAGCCCTGCTCGTGGGAGTGAGCGGGTGAGTCCCCTGGAGCCGAGCAAGGCGGCGAACCACACCGTCGCCCGGACATCGCCGCCGTGGTGGGCGCGCCGCTCGTCGCCTTAATAGGTCCATTTATGAAACGAGCTCTAAATGAGGAACGTGGCGAGGTTGTCCCTCACCGCCTCGTAGAGCACCGTCCTCGCCGGCTGCCTCCGCCGGTACGCCCACCCGCGCTCCTCTACCTGCCCATCCCCAGCCACACCTCGCCAGGGCACACGCTACCGTCCTCCTCCCACGAGCTTCTCGTGAGCCCTGGGAGACCGGGGACCTCTGGCCGCTCGCGTCCGTGAGCGGCTTGACCTGGTTGGACTGCATGTGCCCTCAGTGTGCCCCTCCAGCGCGGAAAGGGACGGGACACGAGGGCACAGGGTGGGACGGGACGGGATGACGAACCCGAAGAGAATCAAGGCGATAGCTGGTAACAGCGCGTCCTGCTTAGGGTTTTCCATCGCCTGATTCACGGGTTCGATTCCCGCCGCTTCCATGCAGAACAACCCGCCGCTTTGAGCCGCGTTCGCTCCTATGCGCGTGCCTATTTCAGGCGCACCTTCAAGCGCTCCACCGAGGCGTTGGACCGCCCCATGTCTTGGGGTTCCGCGCTTCTCTCATTGCCGACGGTGTCGAAGATCGTGCAGTCGCGAAAGTTCGCACGATCCTGCATGAACTGGACGATCGGTTGGGAGAAGTGCTCCTCGAGCGCCCTCCACCCGATGAGCTCCCACGCCCTCTTCTCCGTATGGCGGACAGCCATCTTGAAGAGGATGGGCTTGGACGCGATTTGTTCCAGGTCGGAGTCCGGAGTGTTCGTCCTGTAATCGTAATAGGCATCATGCGGCAACTTGAGCACTCTGCCGTAGGCGATGGTGAGGCGACCGCATTGTCGCGCGCCTAACGGGCCTGGTCCTTCCACTCCGCCGCCAGCTCGCGCGCCACGCCCACGAACGCCTTGAGCGCCCGCGAAACCTGGGCCCGGCTGGGATAGTAGAGGTAGAGGCCCGGCACCAGGGCCGCATAGGGCTCGAGCACCACGCGCAGGCTCCCCCGCTTCAGCTCGGCCGCCACCTGCGGCTCGAACGTGTAGAGCAGCCCCACGCCCTCCTCGGCCAGCACGCGCATCAACACCTCGTCGTTGGTCTCCACCGGCCCCTGCACCGGGATGCGCCAGTTCCTCTTCCCGCGCTCGAGCTCCCACACATAGCGCGACCCCGTGCTCGTCGAGCGGATGCAGAGGCAGTCGTGCGTGAGGAGATCCTCGGGCTTCTCCGGCGTGCCCTTGCGCGCGAGGTAGGCCGGCGCGGCGACCACGACGAACCGGCTCGGCCCCAACAGCCGCACCTGCACCATGTCCCGCTCGATGGAATCGGAGAAGCGGATGCCCGCATCCAGGCCCTCGGTCACGATGTCCACGAAGTGGTTCTCCACGCGCACATCCACCTCGACATGGGGATGGCGCGCGAGGAAGCGGGGCAGCAGCGGTGCCACGACGTGCCGCACCGAGAAGCTCGGCACCGTCAGCCGGATGCGGCCCGTCACGTCCTCCGTGCGGACCGCCACCTTCTTCAGCGACTCGAGCGCCTGGTCCACCGCCGGGCCCGCGCTCTCCAACAGGCGCTGGCCCTCCTCGGTGAGCGACACGCTGCGCGAGGTCCGCATGAGCAGGGACACGCCCAGCCGCTTCTCAAGCTGGCGCACCGACTGGCTCAGCGCCGAGGGTGACACCCCCAGCTCGGCCGCGGCCGCCGCGAAGCTGCGACGGCGCGCGACCGCGAGGTAGGCGTTCAGGGCATTGAGCGGGGTGAAGGCCATGGACGCCTTCTACACGGCGCATCACTGCTTGGACAGGCTGGCCATGTCGATGACGAACCGGTAACGCACGTCGCTGCGCACCACCCGCTCGTACGCCTCGTTGATCTTCTGGATGGGGATGAGCTCGATGTCCGAGACAATCTTGTGCTCGGCGCAGAAGTCGAGCATCTCCTGCGTCTCGGCGATCCCGCCAATCATGGAGCCGACGAGCCGCTTGTTGCCTTGGATAAGCGAGAAGGCGTGCAGCGGCTGCGCGGGCGGCACGCCCACGAGCACCATCGTGCCCAACTCCCGCAGGAAGCCCAGGTACGCGTTGTAGTCGTGCGGCGCCGACACGGTGTCGATGATGAGATCGAAGCGCCCGGCCAGCTTCTTGAAGATGGACTCGTCCTTGGTGCTCGCGAAGTGCTGGGCGCCCAGGCGGCGTGCATCGGCTTCCTTCGAGGGCGAAGTACTCAGCAGCGTCACCTCGGCGCCCATCGCCACGGCGAGCTTCACCGCCATGTGGCCCAGGCCGCCCAGACCCACCACGGCGACCTTGTCGCCCTTCTTGCAGTTCCACTGGCGCAAGGGCGAGTACGTGGTGATGCCGGCGCACAGCAGCGGGGCCACGGCGGCGAGTTCCAGGGACTCGGGGACCTTCAGCGCGAAGTGCTCGGTGACCACGAGGCGCGACGCGTAGCCGCCGTACGTGGGCGTCTTCCGGTCCATCTCCGTGCTGTTGTAGGTGAGGGCCGCGCCCTGCTCACAGAACTGCTCGTGCTGCCGGCCGCAGGAGCCGCACGAACGGCAGGAGTCGACCATGCAGCCAACCCCGGCCAGGTCGCCCACCTTGAACTTCGTGACGCCCGCGCCCACCTGGGCCACCCGACCGACAATCTCGTGGCCGGGCACCATCGGGAAGATGCCGCCGCCCCACTCATCCCGCGCCTGGTGGATGTCGGAGTGGCAGACGCCGCAGTAGAGCACGTCGATGAGGATGTCGTTCGGGCCGGGCTCCCGCCGCTCGATGGTGAGCGGCGCCAGGGGCTGGTTCGGAGCGGCGGCGGCGTAGGCGGGGGTCTTCAACATGCTCTGGACTCCGGGGTGATTGGACCTGGATAGGTATGGACCACCCGCGGGTCCGGGAAAACAGCTGGGTTGAACATGGGCCATTCAGGAAATCTTCACGATCCGCGCCCGGCGCCTGACCGGGCTCGACGGCTATCGCGCCTGGAGCACCTTGTTGTTCACGCCCTCCGTGGAGATCTTGGGCTTCTTGGCCGTTCCAAGTCCGTGCTCCCAGGTGACGACGTTGCTCGTCCCCTCCACCGTCACGCGTCCAACGGACACCACTCTCACCTTGTTGGAAGTGCCCGACACGGAGACGTGCATGCACTCGCCCTCGATGGAGTAGTCATTCGAGGTGCCTTCGATCAACACCTCGGCGCCCTTCTCGCAGGTGACTGTTTGCTTTTGCCCCAGGCCCTCCAGTTTGATCTGGCGGTCACTGCCTCGTGAGCCGCCCGCCTCACCGCGAGAGGACGATGTCCGCGCGTCGGCATCGACCTGGGCGCTGGGTGCACGAACGGAGACGTCTCCGCCTGAACCGACATCCACCCGGGTGTCGCCCGCACCGATCTTGACGCTGCCATCCTTCCCGACCTTGATGCCCTCCCACGCACTTGCCGTCGCCCCAACGCCCAGGACCATGATGAACGCCGCCGTGCGAATGCTCTTCAACATGACATGACTTCCTTTCTTTCGGGTTCAACCACGGTGAGAAGCCCTCACCGTTTCAGCTCGTCGAAGGAAAGGACGGGGTCCGCGTGTCGGCATTCAATGTCTTTGTCTTGCTTTGATTATCTCCTGAACGTGACATCGCGCCTCCCCCTCTCGTTCGGACTCAACGCACGCGGAGTAAAGTGAGCATTTGTGACTTTCGCGGCAAGCCACTGGGTAGGACGGCGAGGGTCGAGCAAGCGCGACGCTTGAACGGGCGCCAGGAGGCCAGCCAGCCATGCCGCCGCGGCCTCTCAATGAGGGGCAGAAGAAGGCCACTGACGGGAGCCCCTGGGTTGCTCGGAGATGAAAATCGAGGTTCGCGGGTTTCGAGAGGGTCGCCTTTTCCTGTACTCTGAGTGTGAAGGCGTCCCTTTGACGAGGTCACTCGCATGAGCGTCGGTTCCACCAGCGGTTCCAGTTCCAGCCGAAGTTCGTCGTCCTCTTCGTCCTCTTCCTCCAGCCGGAGTTCAAGTTCCTCCTCGGAGGGAAGCAAGACCTCCAAGACCTCGGAGACCTCATCGCCCAAGACGTCCGCCGCCGAGCGCTTCTCCCGCAGCAGCTTCGAGGCCGCGCCCGCCAAGGGCGGCAAGACCCAGGACAAGCCGTCCAAGCCCTCGAAATCCCAGCCCACGTCCGCCCGGCCCAAGGCCGCCTTCAATCGGCGCGATCCCACGAGCGTGGCGCTTCAGGGCCAGCTCCAGGCTCCCCAGGTCACCGGCGGGCTGATCCACACCAAGACGCTCGGGCCCACCGGCTCCTTCCAGAAGACCGCGCCCGGTGCGCTCCCCAGCGCCTTCGAGAGGACCCCGGTCGTCGCGCCGGTTCCGGCGATCCGCCAGGGCAATCCCGGGCTCGACGCCATCAACGCGGTGGACCTCGTCTCCGGCAAGAAGCACTCGTGCGTGACCACCGTACGCACCAATCTCCAGCGCGCGGGAATGAAGGGGGTGCCGACCACGACCAGCGACGATAAAAACAACTCGCGCGGCATGATGACCCAGATGATCCAGAGCGGTCACTGGCAGTCGGTGGCGCTGCCCAACGCGACACCAACGACCATCAAGGGGGGCTACGGCGAAGTTCAGGCGCAAGTCCTCACCCGCGAGGCCTACCTCGACGCGGCGAGCAAGGGGCTCATCCCCGATGGCTCGGTGGTGTTCCAGACGAAGCACGGCTGGGATTACGGCGACGGTGCCTACGGCAATGACGTGGGCATCGTGCGCAACGGCGCCATCTTCAACTACGCACAGAACAACACCATGCTGGTGTACTCGGACATGGTGGAAGCCGTCGTCCTGCAGCCCCGCTGAGCGCGGCGCCCCACGGCGGTGGCCCGGAAGACGCCTGGTTCTCCCGGCCCCGCCCTGTCCCTACCAGATGACCTTGCCGGCGCCGAACCCGCCCGTCCCGTCGTTGCGAACGCACGAGCACCGCTGCTGCACGAAGTCATTCATGCGCGTGAGGGGGGCGCGAGGCGTCGGCACCGCGGGGCCGCCCATCGCCCCGTAGTGCGTCATCACGCCGCCCGTCGGGTCCACGGCGTTCCAGTCGACACCCATCATGATGCCGGAGAAGACCTCGGCGACGAACTCGTTCAGGCTATTGCCGTCATTCGCGCCGCAGTACTGACTGATGTGCGTGCGTCCGCAGGTGCTCAGGGCGGGAATCTCGATGGATCGCGCGACCGCTCCGAGGGGGACCAGGTTGTTCATCGCGACGTCGCCGTTCAGGAAGAACTCCCTCGCGTCATGGAGCTGGTGGAAGATGTGCCCGAACTCATGGAACGCCTGGGCGAGCTCGCACATCTGCGCCGCCGAGATGGCGGTGGCCCGTTTGTAATCCCAGGTCCTGCCTTTGTAATAGTCGTGGAGACGATCGGCCACGATGCGTGGGGGATTACCAAGACCGCCGGCCGCATGGGTGTGGTGCTGAGAGATGACGTGTTCGGTGATGCGCTTGCCCAACATCAAGACCACTGTCGGCGCCACACCGAGGCCGGTGGAATAGACCACGCCGCGTGACACGCCGGTCGAATAGAATCCGACGTGGAACGCCTGGACGTCCGCGTTCGTGAACATGATCCCCGCGCTCTGCAGCGCCTTGATGGAGAGGCCGAGGAGGGTCTTCTTGCGTGATGCCTTCTCCGCGGTCTCGTTGGGATCCTGGTAGATGGAGCAGGTGACGCCATGGAGCGTCGTCGTCTGGGGCGTGATCGCCCCCCAGTTCATCGCCGTCGCCCATGCGCCCGTGGCGTTTCCAACGAGGCTCAGTTGTTCATGGTGGGTGAAGGTGTAGGGCATGGATCGCGGGGCTCCTCCCGTTCCACGTTACAGGAGGGGTGACAAGGCTCGCAATCCGCTGTCCGGGTTCAGGGCTTGAGCAGGACCAGGAACCCATCCCAGAAGACCGGATCGATCCACCCCGTGCCGAAGTCCGTCCGGTTGGAGAATTGCCCCCCCACCACGACCCCCTGGCCCGGCAGGAAGGTCAACGAGGAGATACCCGACCAGCTCAGGGGCGGGTTCTCCGTCACGAACACCCGCCCCCAGGCATGCGTCCCGTCCAGGTTGAAGCGCGTGACGAAGGGATGGTTGCCATTGAGGTCCTCCGTGGGGCCACTGCCGAAATCGATGCGCGCCGGCCCCAGACCGCCCAGGTAGACGCGCCCCGCGGGGTCCATCGCGAACCCCTCGATGAAGGCGTCCGGGAAGTCGCGCAGGAAGCGCTCGCTGCCCCCGGGCTCCGCCACCGCGAGGAAGCCGTGGTTCCCCTCGCTCCACAACTCCCGCGTCTCCCCCGCCCAGCGCATGAGCCCATTGGCGCTGCCCGCCGCCACCACCGTTCCCAGGGCGCTCACCCCCACGTGGTAGACGCTCCCACTGAGGCTCCCGTCCCCCTCCGCGTTGGCGTTGAAACCCTTGCGCCAGAGCGTCTGCCCCTGGGGGCTCCAACGCATCAGCACCGGCCCATTGCGCACCTGGGATTCCGGGCTCTCCGGCGCCAGCTTCTGGATGAAGCGCCCCCCCAGCACCACGTGCCCCGTGGCATCCACGGCGAGGCTCATCACCTCCGTGTGGGACGACACGACTCCCGGCGCGCTCGGTGCATCCACGACACGCACCCAGTGCAGGCTCCCGTCCTCCCCGTAGCGCGCGACGAAGGAGTCACCCTCCTCCGGCGAGGTGAGCGTCCACCCGCCGAAGTCCACCGTGCCCCGGAAGAAGCCGGTGACCAGCAGCGCCCCATCCGGAGCGACCGCGAGCGCCCGCGGAATCACGCTGTCGTAGGTCGGGCCAAGCCGCCGCGACCACACGTGCCGCCCCTCCGGGGACAGCCGCACCAGCACCGCTCCGCCGAGCGGACCGCCACCGAAGTCCACCTGACCGCGCACCGTCGCGCCGAAGAACATGTGGCCCTCGGGCGCGGCGGCCACCTTGAGGAAAGCCGCCGAGTGCCAGTAGCCATCCGGAGCCACCGAGAAGGTCCGTTTCCAAACGAGCCCTCCCGCGGGAGTGAGCTTTTCCAGCATCATCAACACGCGCGGAACCGGCCCGTCGTAATCCTCGCCCGCGAGCGCGGCGTAGACATGGCCTTGGGCGTCATGTCCCAGTGCCGACACGCGGCGCACGCTCCGATTGCCATCCAGTTCCGGAGGCCGGTGCAGAAACCAACGCGTCTCACCTCCCCCCTGGGAGGAGGCGCCATCCTCCACGGGCTCCGCATTGGGAGTCTCCGGCATCGGGGATTCTGGAAGCGAAGGAGTCTCGGGTGGCCGTGGGGCCTGCACATCCGGTCCCGGCGGCTCGTCTGTTGGCGGGCGGTCCGGCTCCGTTCCCACCGGATTCCCACAGGCCAGCAGACACACCATCCATCCCACGCCCCACCACGACGCCCGCCTCGGTTGGCTCATGGACACGCTCCCCGAGCGGGAAGGTCGCCACGACTCCCCGGCCTGACAAGAGGACGGACCCAAGCCCCCCCTCCACGCGGGTCGGAACAGGTTAAGCGTTCCCGCGACACAGGGCGTTGCCCCGGGCCCGCCGTCATAAGAGAGGGTCAGACGTTCGTCCCGCCGACGCGGGTGACCCATCACCAGACGCCGTGCCCGTGGGCCCGGATACCGGCAGCTCGACGATGAAGCGTGCCCCCTCGCCCACGGCGCTGCGCACATGGATGCGGCCCGTATGCGCCTCGACGATATGCTTGGCGATGTGCAGGCCCAGTCCCAGGCCGCTCACCTCGCTCGGAGTGACGAGCCGCTCGAAGCGCTCGAAGATTCGGTGCTGGTCCTTCGCGGCAATGCCCGGCCCTCGGTCCTCCACCTCGAGCAAGGCATGATCGCCCTGTCCCCGGGTGCTCACCTTGAGGGGCGCCCGGGGCGCGTATTTGAGGACGTTGGTCAGCAGGTTGGCGAGCACCTGCTCCAGCCGATCCCGGTCCCAGTGCCCCACCAGACCCGGCGTGAGCTGCAACTCCAGCGTGTGGCCCGCCTCGCTGAGCTGCTGCTCGAAGCGCTCCACCACGTCGCGCGTGAGCTCACTCAAGTCCACCGATTCCAGTTGCAGTTGCAGTCGGCCCGTGGCGATGCGCGAGATGTCCAGCATGTCGTCCACGAGCCGGCTGAGCCGGTCGATGGAGCGCTCCGTCTGCTCCACCAGCCGGGTGACACGCTCGGGCGCGAAAGCCGCCGGATCCTTCGCGAGGATGCGCTTGCGCATGTGCTGCGCGATCAGCTTCATGGTCGTGATGGGCGTGCGCAGCTCGTGTGAGGCGATGGACAGGAAGGTGTCTCGCGACGTGACGGCCTCCTGGGCCCGCTGGAAGAGCCGGGCGTTGTCCATCGCCACGGCGACCTGCGCCGCGAGCCCCGCCACCAGCCGCTCCTCGCGCGCGGTGAAGACGCCCGGCGTGGGGTGGCCGAAGAACAGCCCGCCAATCACCTCGCCCGAGCGTGAGGTCACCGGCACCGCGAGGTAGCTGCGCACCGGGAGGTGGCCCTCGGGCATTCCGTGGTGGGGCAGGTTGTGGCCGTAGCGCGGGTCTTTCGTGATGTCGTCGCTGCGGACGATGCCGTCACCCTTGAAGGTGGGCTCGAAGACGCGGGTCGAGCGCGGCATGGGGAACTTCGCGAAGGACTCACGCGGCACGCCACTGAGCGTGTAGAGCATGTACGACTGCCCCTGCTCGTTCAGCACATTGTAGAAGAAAGCGCCGAACGAGGCCCGGGTCAGCTGGGTCGCGGCGTCCGTCACGCCCTGCACCAGCCTCTCCAGCTTCAGCTCGGCGCCCAGCGTCTGGCCCGCGTGGTTGATGATCTCCAGGGTCTGCAGCGATTCGTTCTTCTCGATGAGCGTCTGGCGCAAGGACTCCTCGAGTTCGCGCTCGGCCGTGATGTCCCGCGTGACACCTTCGAAGCGCTGCGGCTGTCCCTTCGCGTCGTAGAAGACGCGGCCGGTGGTGTGCAACCAGCGAACTGGCGCGCCCTCGGAGGGAGATACCCGGAAGCGAAGGTCGTAGGACGCCTGCTCCTCGATCGCGCGCCGCGCCGCGCTCCACACCCGCGCCCGGTCCTCCGGATGGATGCGCTCGTGGAGCATGTCGTGGGTCACCTCGCCGTCCATGGGCAGGCCGTAATGCTCGCGGTACGTGGTGTTGCAGGTGAAGGCGCCGTGCGGCAGGTCGCGATACCAGAGGCCAAGGCCCGCCGCGGCGACCACCTGCTCGAAGCGACTCTTCTGGGTCTTCTGCTCGTCGATGAGGGTCAGCGTTCCCGCCATTCGCGAGGGCTCACCCGTATTCGCGTCGTCGTAGGCGCGGCCGACCGCCTGCACCCAGTGGATGCCGCCGTCGGGCCACACCACCCGGTACTCGAGCTGGAAGGAGGAGTGTGCGCGCACGCTCGCCTCCACATGCTCCACGAGGCGCGCCCGGTCCTCCGGATGCACGAGTTGGAGGAAATCGTGGCGGAAGCTTCCCTGAAAGCCGTCGGGCCCCAGAGCGAAAATCCGCTTGCAGCGCTCGTCCAGGAACAGCGTGTCCGAGGAGATTTCCCACGCCCACGTTCCCAGGCTCGCGGCCTCCAGCGCGAGCGACAGCCGCTGCTCGCTCTCCTCGAGGCGCCGAAGTGTGAGCCTGAGTTCGTCGTCGGTGGGCGGGGGCACATCATGGGGAAGGCGATCGGCCATGAGAGCGAGATGACCGACCCCAGAACCCCCGTCAACCCTCAGTTACCCGGACAGGCCGCGAACGACTTCCAGGAAGATCCGCACGGCGGGCGCCTGATCGTCTCGGCGGTACGCGACCGACAGCTCCATCCGCCGGGCCACGCCGGTGAGCGGGCGATAAGCGACTTCTCCGCCGATGTGGAGCGACACGAGGGAGGCGGGAACCAGGGCGATGCCGAGGCCCGCCGCCACCAGGCTGATGACCGCCGGGATGTTGGAGACGCGATAGCGAACACGTGGGACCGTGTCCCCAATGCTCTGCAGGGCGGGCAACCCCTGCTCGTCCTTGGAGCCCGTGTAGTCGACGAAGGACTCCTCTTTCAGCAACTGCACGGGGACGCTGTCGCGTGCGGCCAGGGGGTGCTCGGGGGGGAGGGCGACCATCAAGGGCCAGGTCTCCACCCGCACCGTGGCCAGTTCCGGCGGGATGGGCAGGGAGGGCGCCGTGAGGAATCCCACCTGGAGGCGGCGTTCGAGCAGGGCCTCGAGCTGGTCGAACGGGTGCAACTCCTGGAGCAGCAGCTCGACATCCGGCGCCCGCTTGCGGAAGCCCTTGAGCGTCCGGGCCAGCACGCCCGAGTAGGCGGCATTGACGGAGTAGCCAAGCCCGATGCGCCCCAGTTCCCCCTGACCCGCGCGCCGCGCGACCCGGGCCGCCCGCTCCGCCTGCTCCAGCGTCCGGCGCGCCTCCTCGAGGAAGAGCCGGCCCGCCTCGGTGAGCGCGACATGGCGCCGGGTTCGCTCCAACAGCCGGGTCCCCAGCTCCTCCTCCAGCGACTTGATCTGCATGCTCAGCGCGGGCTGAACGATCCGCAGCCGCTCGGCGGCGCGCGCGAAGTGCAGCTCTTCGGCCACGGCGACGAAGTAGCGAAGGTGGCGCAGCTCCATTCATCACTCCCGATGATTAAAAGTGGCACTCTAATCGATTGGACTTCTCAATTCATCCCCCCCATCTTCATCGCACCCTGGGGAGTCCTCCCCCGGAAACACGCAGGCGGAATCCACATGAGACAGGCATTGAGCAGGAGGCTGGCGCGTGGCGCGGTGGCACTCGGGTTATGCGCCCTGGGTTTGGGCCCGAGCGCCCGAGCGGCGGAGACGTCCAGGCAAGACACTGGCCTCGATATCCAGAAGGTCGTGCCCGAGGGAAAACTGCCAGGCCAGGTCGTGCCGTACTTCATCCGCAATGGGGAAGGTGAGCGCTATCTGGTGGGCGGGCTGGTCGCGAGCCTCATCGCGCGGGGAGCGGACACGGGAGAGCTGTTCGAGGCCGCCGTCCTCACGGGAGGCCGGGACGCGAATCTGCCGCTGCACACCCATGCGCGAACGCACGAGGCGATCTTCGTGCTCGACGGCGAGGTCGAGCTCTGGCTTGGACAGAATCACTACCAGATGATTCGTGGCGATTACGCGAGCATTCCGGAGGGAACCCCGCATGCCTTCACGATGCGTGGCCACCGCACTCAACTCATCTCCTGGAGCACGGGAGGCGAGATGGCGCCGCTCTATCAGACGCTCGGCCAACCCTACGCGGGCTATGTGCAGCCCCCGGAGGCCAGGCCCGCGATCGCCAAGGAGCTCTTGAAGCAGGCGGAGGCCCGGGCCGACGTCCATTTCGAGACCAAGACGCCAGGCAAGCGCGCTCCCCAACGCGTGCGCAACGGCGAGGTTCCCGACAAGAAGGTCCCCTACGTTCTCGCCTCCGGGGAGGGCCAGCGGCTGGTGGCGGGAGAGCAGCTCTTCTCGTTCCTGGGAGATCAACAGACGAGCGGCGGCAAGTTCCTCGTCGTCATGAACGAGGGCCCCGCTGGAGACATGATCCCCACGCACTACCATGAGAAGCACACCGAGACGTTCTTCTGTCTGGATGGCTCCATGACGATGCGGGTCAATCACGAGACCTTGACGATGGCTCCGGGCGACTTCGTCCACGCCCCCGCCCGCACCCTCCACGCCTACCAGCTCAACAGCCACTACACGCGCATGATTGGCTTTCTGACCCCGGGGCTCTTCGAGTCCTTCTTCCGGACGCTCGGAGACCCCTACGCGGGCCACGTGTACCCACAAACGCCACCGCCCTTCCGCTTCGACCGGGTACTCTCGAAGCTGAACGAGCTGGACTTGAAGCTCGTCCAGCCGCCCGCGCCCGCGAAGTGATCCGGTGTCACCGTCTGGGCTCAGCGCCGGGGCTGGCGCCGCGTGGCGATGCCCTTGGCCAACTGCACCTGTTGCTTCCAATGGCCATACAGCCGCCCCTGTGAAGCCAACCGGTCCAGTTCCCTCCGGGTTTCGTCATCCACCGAGCCCGGCGGCGCATCCCGATAGGGCGTTCCGGGCAGCGGCATGAACGTGTGCCCGTGCACCTTCGCCCCGAGGTCCGCCAGACGCCTCATCAACGCCAGGGTCGCCTGGACGTCCTCGGGGCTCTCGTCCGGCAGGCCGAGGATGAAGTCCACGTTGGGAACGAAGCCCCACTCCACCGCGAGGCTCGCCGCCCGCACCACCGTCTCCACGTCGTGGCCCCGGTGCGTCTGCTGGAGGATGCGCTCGCTGCCGGACTGGCCTCCGATGATGAGGTTGTCGTTGTCCACGTAGCGCTTGAGCAGCGCCAGCGCCTCGGGCGTCACGTGCTCGGGCCGAACCTCCGAGGGGAATGTCCCGTAGAACACCCGGCCCTCGGGTCCGGCCGTCTCCCTCACCGCGGCGAGCATCCGCTCCAGTGCCTCCAGGTTCATCGTCTCATCCTGGGTGCCATAGGACATGGACGTGGGCGTGATGAAGCGCACGTCCCGCTTGCCCGCCTCGCGCATCACCCGCACCCAGTGCGTGATGTTCTCCACGCTCCGGTGCCGGAAGCGCGCCTTGTTCAAGAAGGGCGTCTGGCAGAAGCGGCATGCGTAGATGCAGCCCCGGGTGATCTCGATCGCTCCGAACTTCGCGTTCTTCGCCGCGAAGGGCGGGTACTTGTCCAACATCACGCCCTCGCCCCGGCCCTGGGACACCATGCGCCCGTCCACCAGCCGCGACCAGCCCCGCGTCGTCCGAGGCTCCTCGCCCCGCGTCATCCGGCCAAGCAGATCCAACAAGACGGCCTCGCCCTCGCCCACCGCCACCAGGTCGAAGCCCGCACGGAGCGTCTGCTCCGTCTCCGCCGTGGCGTGCACCCCGCCCGCGAGGCACAACACCTCGCGGCCCTCCAGCCGCTCGCGCAACCACGCCAGTTCCTCGGCCGCCGCGGGGAAGCTCGCCGAGTAGAACGACCAGGCCACCGCCACCTGGTAGCCCGCGTCGAGGCACTCGCGCACCGAGGCCAGCAGGGACTCACGGTCCCGGGGAAAGCGCAGGGCCACGTGCTGGCCCACCTCGTCCGACTCCACCGCTCCGGCGAGGACGGTGAGCGCGTATTTGCCCGGGTACTGGTAGCTGAGGACGAGCGCGACCTTGTTCGAGGAAGCCATCACCTGAAAGGCTAACACGTTCGCGGGATGCGCCCGAGCACGGCCACGGTGGCACACCGCTCCCCTCCGCGCCATACCCCAAGAGGAGTACAGATCTTCCGAGGACGGGACGCCTAGGGTGCGCGCGCCTCAACCCCTCGGGAGTTCCCATGCGTCTCACGCCCCTCGTCCTGATGTCCCTCCTCGCCACCGCTTGCGGCCCGGGTGAAACCGGCCCCGCGGGCCCCGCCGGACCCCAAGGCCCTCAGGGCGAAACGGGCGCCACGCTGAACAAGACCTACGTGTGCACCGGAACGGCCAACAACGGCACGGCGAATGTCGCCCTCATCCATACCGTTTACACCTTCTCGGACGGAAGCGTGACTGCGACCTGCAACGTCGCGGATGGAGCCCTCTGGGTGACGGGCATCAACATGTGGCGAGGTGGCCAGCCCGAGGCGGCCGGGGCCCAGTGCATCCTCGCGGCGGACATCGATAGCACCAAGAACGGCGGGATCTGGACGATGGAGACCAACACCCAGCGCACGTCCAGTTCAGCCACCTACCGCAACACGGGAAGCCCTCTGGACGGCCGCGTCTTCGCCCTGACCTGCACCGCCAGCTGACGAGCTCGCGCGCGTAGGCCAGAAGAGCCCAGCCCGCGCCATCCCCCTTTGGAGGAATCGAGCAACGGAAACGAAGTGTCTAGGGTGTTTCCCGTCCAGCCCTTCGGGAGCAGCCATGCGATTCACTTCCTTCCTCGTCCCCTTCCTCCTCACCGCCTGGGTTCTCGATGCACCCAGTCCCATGGGCATTTCGGGCCCCCCTGGTCCTCCGGGCCCGCCCGGTCCTCCCGGACCGTCAGGCGCCACGCCGGCCCAGACCTACCTGTGCGTCGGCAATGCCAACAACGGCTCGGAGAACTTCGCCCTCCAGCACCGCGTCTATTTCATGTCGGATGGAAGCATGACGAGCACCTGCACCGTCCTCCTGTCCTCGAACGGAGTGATGGGCCTCAACCTGTTCCGGAAGGACCAGGACGGAGCGGCCCAGGGCAGATGCCTCGTGTATGCGAACATCGATGATGTTCGGGCCGCGGGGCGCTGGATGATGGAGATCCACCCGCAGCGGACGACTGGCACGGCCACCTATTACAACTCCGCGAGTGCGCCGAACGGCCGAGCCTTTGCTCTGGTCTGTGGCGAAACCTAACCGTCCGACTCCGCCGCCAGGCGGAAGGCGCGGAACAACCGCGCCAGGTCCTCCGGGCGGTAGTGTGCGTTGAGTCCACTCGGATTGGGGAGAACCCAGACACGCGCGCCCCCGAGCGGTTCGGGCTGAGGCCCCAGCACCGCCCTGGGCTTCTGGAAGGCCGTGCGCCATGCGCCAATGCCGAGCACCGCGAGGTAGCGCGGCTGGTAGCGCCGCACCTTCGCCTCCAGTTGGCGTCCGCCCTCGGCGTACTCCGCGGCCGTCAGCGTGTCCGCCGACACCGAGGCCCGCTCCACCACGTTGGTGATGCCACAGCCCCGCGCGAGCAATTCCTCCTGCTCATAGGGCGTGAGCAGGCGTTCCGTGAAACCCGAGGCATACAGCGCCGGCCAGAAGCGGTTGCCCGGCCGGGCGAAATGGTGACGCACCACGGCCGAGTACACGCTCGGGTTGATGCCGCAGAAGAGCACCTTCAAGCCGGGCGCGATGACATCTGGCATCTTCGCGCCCACCGCGGCGAGCAGTTCCTCTTTCGTGGGCGGGGATCTGGGGTTCGACTTCGGGCGTCGCACTCCACCACACTACCTCTCCCGTCCACCGGGCGCCACCGCCAGGCTACCCGCGCCGCGAGCGGCGCAGCAGGCCTCCGAGCCCCAGCAAGGCCAGCACTCCGAGCGACCCACCCGCGCTGGAGCACCCCACCTCGTGGGAGATGGTCTCGAAGGACGGTGGGACGGCGGAGCCAGTCTCCGGGAGGGAGGGAGTGGGCGACGTGGAATCCACGGGCGGGCCCTCCTCGGACGGAACACCCGCGTCGGGCTCGGGCGTCCCCGCGTCGGGCTCGGGCGTGCCAGCATCCGCGGGAGGAGTGGGCTCGACGGGCGTGGGCTCGACGGGCGTGGGCTCGACGGGCCGCACGTCCTCCCACTGCGTCGCCTGGGTGAAACCATCGTGGTACACGACGCCCACGGGCTGCACGGTGTCGCTGCGGTACAGGCCGAGCTTCAGGTAGATGCCGTCGTTCGGGTACATCGTGGCGTGCTTGAGCTTGGACAGCACGAGCTTGCCGTTGTGCCACAGCTCCACGAAGCCCGTGGACGCGCTCGAGGACCACTTCACGTGGAAGATGAAGTCCTGCCACTCCCCGCGCACCAGCTTCGTCTTCCACGGCGTGGTGGTGTTGGTGAGCGTGAGGCGGATCTCCTCGCCCTTGACGAAGAACTCCACGGGCGGTGAGCCACAGCAGCCCTCGTGGTGCCACTGGGTGAAGACCTGCCAGGTATTCACGCTCGGGAAGTCCGGCGCGAACATCACCTGCCAGCGGTAGTAATACTCCGAGCCCTCCTTCTCCTTGCTCAGGTAGACGAGCTCGTTGCGATTGCCGCTGGAGTTGATGGGGTTGTCCCCCTGGCGCACCGTGGCCTTGAGCGCGTAGCGGCCCTGGGTGACAGGGTTTTGAACCACCTGGAGCCGGTCCGCGCTCACCCGCTGGGTGCTCGAGTACTGCCCGATGCCACCGGTTTCGAAGTCCCCCCTCCACACAACACCCGCCCACGACAGCCCTGGCAGCAGCACGGTGAGCAATGAAAGCAGGAGTCTTCTCAAAGGCGCTCCATCGTGGAGGTTTGACCGCCAACGGCGAAGCGCACGCTCTCACGTTCATGTTTTATTTCAAGCGGCTGTCATTTCTTCTCCCTTGACAATAGAGCAGACAGACGAACAAGCGCCCGGGTTACCGGAAGACAACAAGACGAGGAAACCGACGCGGCGCGTCGCTCGCCAGGACGGTGAGCGCGGCTGACTGCCCCCCCGGGTGGTGTAAGGTGCTCCTCCCTGTCAGCGGACTCCCCGTCGGAGGGGGGGACGCAGGTGCCCCATGCTCGTCTTGCGCGATGTCCAGAAGACCGACCTGCCCGGCCTGAAGCGGCTCGCCGCGGTGCTCAACACCGTCAACCTGCCCAACAACGAGGAAACGCTCGAGGCCATCATCGACAAGTCCGTGAAGAGCTTCTCGGACAAGGTGAAGAACCCCTTCGAGCGGGAGTACCTCTTCGTCCTCGAGGACGTGCGCAACGAGCTCATCATCGGCACGTCGATGATCATCGCGCAGCATGGCACCTACGAGGCGCCGCACATCTACTACGACGTGTCCGAGCGCGAGCACTACTCGGCCAGCATCGGCCGGCACTTCCGGCACAAGGTGCTCTCCATCGGCTACAACTACGAGGGCCCCACGGAGATTGGCGGCCTCGTGGTGGACCCGCCCCACCGCGCCACCGCGGACAAGCCCGGCAAGCAGCTGTCCTACGCGCGCTTCCTCTTCATGGCCATGCACAAGCGGCTCTTCCGCCCGCGGGTGCTCGCCGAGCTGCTGCCGCCGCTCATGCCCGACGGGCGCAGCCTCTTGTGGGAGGCGTGCGGCAAGAAGTTCACCGGGCTGGACTACCAGGAGGCGGACCGCCTGAGCCGGCAGAACAAGGAGTTCATCAAGGAGCTCTTCCCGGCCTCGGACGTCTACGCGTCGCTCTTTCCCGAGCGCGTGCAGAAGGTGCTCGGCGAGGTGGGCCCCAACACCCAGGGCGTGCAGCGGATGCTCGAGCGCATCGGCTTCCGCTACGTGGAGCGCATCGATCCGTTCGACGGGGGCCCCCACTTCGAGGCCAACCTGGCCGACATCACGCTCGTGCGCCGCTACCGCTCGGTGAAGCTGGCCGCGGAGGACTTCGACATGGAGGGCGATGACGTGCTCGTCGGCTACGAGCGCGATTCGGGCCGCAATCGCTTCCGCGCGGTGCGGACGACGGCGCGGCTGGACGACAAGACGGCCTACCTGCCCGCGCGCGCCAAGGAGATGCTGCAGGCCCCCGTGGGTGCCCGGCTGTCCGTCATCCCCTTCGACTAGCGGGCGCGCACCACGCGGTGCTCGCCGCGCAGGAGCGCGAGCCAGCGCTCCCCGGCCTCCACCGCCGGAGCACCGGGCTCGGCCAGGGCGAGCGGCAGGTGCGTCCCCGGGAGGACCGGATCCAACGACGTCGGGTCGAGGTCCAACGTCCCCCCGCCCGCGAGCCCCACACGCACCCAGGCATGCGGACGGGCCGGGCCCGCGTCCACGGCGAGCAGTCCCTGCACCAACGCCACGCGCTGGCCTCGCGCCGCCGCCCGGGCCGCGAAGCGCGCCGCGTGGGCCAGACACGCGCCGCCCTCGCCCTCGCCCGTGTCGCTCCAATCCGCCGCCCCCGGCGCCTTCTCCGCGAACGCCGCATGGACCTCCGCCGCGAGCGCCCGCGCCTCGTCCGCCCGCCAGTCCGTCACCCACGAGGGGCGCCGCACGACGGGCCACGGGGGCGCGAAGCCCAGCGCTCCCCGGGTGCCCTCCACGGGAACGCCTTCCACGAAGAGGTCCGGCGGAGGCCTCAGCCGCGTCCCCGCGGCCACCCCGGTGAAGCGCGACTCGCCGACCTCCAGTCCCTGAAGCCGGCCCCGCGCGTCGTAGCGCGCCGTGAAGGGCTGACCGAGCATCGTGCCCTCCACGGCGCCGTCCCGGACGGCGGTGACACAATGAGGCCCCTCGCGTCCGGACAGCTCCTCGCGGCCCGTGACACATCCGGGAGCGGGCGGCCCCCGCCACAGCCACCACGACTGGGGCACGCTCGCCCGGCCTTCCACGTGCCCGTCTGGCGTCAGCACCAGGGCCACTTCCCGGGTGCGCTGCCCCACATGCCCAGAGCGCGTGTGCACGTGACGCGATGTATAGGTGAAGCGCCGGGCTCCGGGCGCGAAGGCCAGGGTGACGGTGCCCAGGGGAATGCCCTTCCAGGAGAAGACGAAGCGCGCCTCCTCGGAGACAGAAGGAGCGGAGGGGGCGCCAGCCCTCGCGGGCAGGGAGAGCAGGAGCGCGGAGAGCAGGGGGGCCTGGAGGCCCCGGAGAGCACGGTTGAGGAACCGGGCGACGATGCGAGGTACGGTGTGGCTTCGGTCTCCCATGGGCGCCAACAAGTACCTTCTCTCCTTCGTCATCGTCGCCTCGCTCGTGTTGTCCCTCGTGCTGGGCGGACTGCTCCACCTCGTCGCCGCGCAACCCCTGAATGGGGCCAGCTGGGGCGTGTTGTTGCTCGGCCCGCCCGGAGTGGTGTTCGGCACAAGCTACCTGTTCTGGTTCCTCTGGGCGAGGGACCGCATCCGCGAGCGCGCCGGCCTGCTCGCGCGGCTCGCCGAGGGAGACCTGACCAACGGCGCCTACTACAGCGGCACGCGCGAGCAACGCGAGGCGCACCGGCTGCTCTTCTCCCTGCGCCGCGCGCTCGGCCAGGTGCAGCGCGTGACGGGCAACGTGCGCCGCACCTGCCAGGAGGTGTCCGACGAGGTGCGGGTGCTGCTCGAGGCCGCGCACCGGCAGGGCGGCGCGGTGGAGCGCTCGCAGCAGTCCGTGGTGAGCATGGGCCACAGCCTGCAGGCCGCGGGCAAGCGCGTGGCGCAGTTGGAGACCTTCGCCCAGGAGACCAACGGCTCGCTCACGGACATGTCGGACCGGCTCGGACAGGTGGCCGAGGCGCTGCTCGCGCTGGATGACTTCTCGCACCGCACCACGCAGCAGGTGCAGTCCATGAGCGAGCGGCTGCACCACATCGCCTCCTCGGGTGATGAGCTCGCGCGCTTCGCGAGCGAGGCCGAGGCCTTCGTGCAACTGGTGCTGACGGGCATCGACGCCGTGCGCCACCGCGCCTCGGAGACCAACCAGCTCGCCCACGCGGTGACGGCCACGGCCGAGCACGGCGCGGTGCTCGTCAACGACTGCGTGCAGGGCATGTACCGGGTGGAGGAGACGGTGCGCAAGACGGCGGAGCTGGTGGACTCGCTCGGCGTGCGCTCCACCCAGATTGGCCGCATCGTGGACGTCATCCAGGAGATCGCCGATCAGACGAACCTGCTCGCGCTCAACGCCGCCATCATCGCGGCGCAAGCGGGTGAGCAGGGCCGGCCCTTCGGCGTGGTGGCGGACGAGATTCGCAGCCTCGCCGAGCGCACCGCGCGCTCCACGCGGGAGATCGCCACCATGGTGGGGGGCATCCGCCGCGAGGTGGGCACGGCCGTGTCGCTGGTGAAGGAGGGCCGCGAGCAGGCGGGCACGGGCGTGCAGTTGGGCGACCGGGCGGCGGAAGCGCTGCGGGAAATCCGCGCCATCACCCAGCGCACCTTCTCCGCGGTGGAGGCCACGGTGGCCGAGACGAAGCGGCTGGAGGCCCAGGGCTCCACGGTGGTGGAGGCGAGCCGCCGGGTGGCCCGGCGCGTGGACGACGTGACCCGGGCGGCCATCGAGCAGGCGGGCCACGGGCGGGAGCTGGTGCACCAGACGCTGCAGATGGCGAAGCTCGCGCAGGAGGCCTCGCAGAAGGCGGAGGGCCAGGCACGCACCGGACGGGACTTGTCGGGCGCGGTGGTGCGGCTGAGCACCGCCATCGAGGAGATCCGCGCGGCGCACGGCGTGCTCATGCGCGGGGACGCGGCCATTGGCGACGAAGTGGCCCAGGTGCGCCAGGACGCGCTCCAGGTGCTGCGCATCGGCGACGGCTTGAGCCGCTCGGTGGAGCAGCTCGCGCTCGAGGCGCAGAGCCTCGACGGCGAGGTGTTCCGCTTCCGGCTACCGGCCCCGAACGCGGGAGGCACGCTGCGCGCGGGCATCCACCAGGCGGCCTTCATCCGGACCGTGACCGGGTTGGATCCCCTCTTCTCCATGGAGAATCAAATCCTGGAGATGAGCTCGTGCGTCTTCTCCAGTCTGTTGCGGCTGGAGGATGGCGTGCTCGTGCCGGACCTGGCCGAGCGCTGGGAGGCGGACCCCTCCGCGCGCCGCTACCGCTTCCACCTGCGCTCGGGTGTCACCTTCCACGATGGCACGCCCCTCACGGCGCGCGACGTGAAGCGTCACTTCGAGCGGCTGTTGGACCCCGCGCTGAAATCGCCGGACCGGGGGCTGCTGGAGGACGTGGAGGGAGCCCGGGCGTACCTCGGAGGCCAGTCGCGCGAGGTGACGGGCATCGAGGCCGTGGACAACCTGACGCTGGAGATCCGGCTCGAGGAGCCCAAGGCCTTCTTCCTCCAGTTGATGGCCTTGCCGGGCACGGCGGTGGCGCGCTTCGACGCGCGGGGGCAGCCCGTGGGCACCGGCCCCTTCCGGCTGGTGGACTTCGGCACGGAGCGCATCACGATGGAGCGCAACCCCAGCTACTGGCGCCGGGGCCAGCCGCTGTTGGATCGGCTCGAGTTCCACCTGATGGAATCGCGCGAGCAGAGCGTGACCGCGCTGCGCCAGGGCACGGTGGACATGGTGTCGCACCTGTTCATCCGGCAGGTGGAATCCCTGGAGCAGGACGGGCACCAGGTGGTCACCAGCACCACGCCCTCCACGGCGTTCCTCGGCTTCAACCTGCGCGAGGCTCCTTATAATGATGTGCGCGTGCGCAAGGCGATCCGCGCGGGCCTGGACGTCCAGTCGCTGGTGAACGGCTTCCACAAGGGCGCGCGCGTGGCGCGGACGCTGACGCCCCCGGAGTTGCTGGACGAAGAGGGGTCGTCACCCGAGTTCCCGCTCGACATCGCCCAGGCGGAACGGCTGCTGCGCGAGGCCGGCGTGCGGACGCTCCCGCTCACGCTCTACCACCCCCAGGGCCGCGACACCTCGGCCGAGGACGCCCTGCTCTTCCGGCCCCTGGTGGAAGCACGGCTCGTGGAGTTGCGGCACGTGGAGCTGCGCGCCGAGGACTACGCCGAGCGGCGCCGCGACGGGACGCTCGCCGCCTTCCGCGTGAGCTGGATCGCCGACTACCCGGACCCGGACAACTTCCTCTACTTCCACCTGCACTCCAAGGCGCAGCTGCTCTACTCCCTGGGCTACCAGAACGCGGAGTTCGACCGGCTCACGGTGGAGGCGCGCGTCACCGTCGATCCGCAGAAGCGCAAGCGGCTCTACCGGCTCGCCGAGCGCATCGCCTTCGAGGACTGCCCCGTCGTCCCGCTCTTCCACAACCGCATGCACACGGCGGCCAACGCCCAGGTGCAGGGCCTGCGGCTGCAACAGACGCCCCCCCAGGTGCGCTTCGAGCACCTGTGGATGGACACGCCCGAGCCGCCCGCCGGGCGCTGACGGCGACAGACGCCCGGGGCTACGTGGCGGGAGTCCCGCGCTTGATGAGCGCGCGGATCGCCACCAGCCCCAGGGCAATGCACACCAGGAGGACGGAGGCCCGCTGGTAGCGGTGCATCAACGACTCGAGCCGATCCAGGTTGCCGCCCACCGTCACCCCGAGCGCGAGCACCAGGGCCGTGTGCGCCATGGCCGACAGCGTCCCGAAGAACAGCGCGTTGATGCGGGGCATGTGCGCCGCGCCCGCCGCCACGAAGATGAGCCCGCGGATGCCCGGCAGGAAGCGGTTGATCATCAGCAGCCAGGGGCCCCGCTGACGCATCCGCGCCTGCAACGCCTCCAGCCGCGCATGGGTGATGCCGAAGAAGGGCTTGCCGGGATGCCGCTCGAAGCGGTCCCCCAGCCAATGCCCCACCTGGTAGTTGATGAAGGCCCCGAGCACGCTGCCCGCCACCACCACGCCGAACATCAGCGGCCAGGGATGGTCGCCGCGCACCGCGAACACGCCCCCCAGCAGGGTGATGGTGTCTCCCGGAAACGGCGGCACCACGTACTCCAGCGCCGCCGCCACGAAGAACACCGCCAGACCCCACAGTCCCAGCTGCGCGATGAACTGGTCCAGGAACTCCACCATCGAGGGGTCTCCGGGCTAGTGGGGGCCGAGGGTCGCGGGCGGCGGGAGGACCACGCCACCGTATTGGGAGGCCTCCAGCGTGCCACACGCCGCGCCAATCTCCTTGCCACCCGAGTAGCGCCGGGCGATGGGCGCCCCCAGGATTTGCAGATGGTCGCGGAACGCCTTGAGCTCCTCGGCCGAGGGAGGCAGGTACTTGCCCGTGGGGTCCGTCACGTCGATGAGGTCCACCTTGATGGGGATGCCCTCGAAGAGCCGCTGGAGCGCCACCGCGTCCTCGCGCCCCGTGTTGAAGCCGCTGATGGCCACGTAGGCGAGCATCGCCCGCTCGCGCCGCACCGTGGCGTACTCGCGGATGGCGTCCACCAGCTCCGGCAGCGGGTGCGCCTTCTCGATGGGCAACACCTGGAGGCGCTTTTCCGGAATGGCGCTCGTCACCGAGAAGGCCAGCCGGTAGGGGTGCCCCTCGCTCGTGTAGCGCCGGATGGCGGGCACCAGGCCCGCGGTGGAGAAGGTGATGGAGGGGCCCGCGATGGCGAAGCCCGCCGGGTGGGAGAGGATCCGCGCGGCGCGCAGCGTCTCGTTGTAGTTGAGCAGGGGCTCGCCCATGCCCATGAACACCACGCCCCGGACGGGCCGGTCCGCCTCGGCGCGGATCTGCAGCACCTGATCCAATATCTCCCAGGTGCGCAGGTTGCGCTGGAAGCCGAGCTTGCCCGTCATGCAGAAGTCGCACGCGAGCGCGCAGCCCACCTGGCTGGAGATGCACACCACGTACTTGTGGTCGAAGATGGGGATGCGGACGGCCTCCACCCGACCACCCAGCGGCGAGGCGAAGAGGTACTTCACGAAGCCGTCCTCCGCCTGGCGCCGCTCCACCACCTGCAGCCGGCTCATCTCGGCGTTCTGGCGCAGGAAGTCCGCGACGCGCTTGGGCACCTGGGGCGCCTGGCAGACCTCCTCCACGGTGGAGGCCCCATGGGCGAACACGGCGGCGAAGACCTTGCGCACCGCCACGGGCGAGGGGGCGACAGGCGCCAGGGCTTCCTGGAGTTCGGGCAGCGACAGCGTCTTGAGATGGAATTTCACGAGGCGGATTTGATGCGCGAGCGCAGGTACTCGGTGAGCTTCGCGGAGACTTCCTTGGGCATCTTCTCGGCGAGCGCCTTGCGGCACAACTCCGGCGTCGCCCGGTAGGTGCGAAGGAAGTCCACGCAGGGAGTACAGCCCGCCAGATGTTCTCGCAGGTGCTGCCGCTCCTCGGGCGACATCTCCCCGTCGAGCAGGTTCTGCAGCAGGTTGATGGCGTCTTTACACGTGTACATCCGAACCTCGGCCGTGGCCTTCTCCGTCATTCACGAAGATGCCCCGCCCCCTGATGGGTTTCACCCGCTCGCATGACCCTGATTGTAGAACCGGTCGATGGCTTCGCGAAGGGCGAGTCGCGCCCGATGCAACCGGCTCTTGATGGCGGGAATGGAATTCCCCGTCACCTCGGCGATCTGTTCGTAACTGAGCCCTTCGACGTCTTTCAAGAGAAAGACCTCCCGGTACCCCTCGGGCAGCCGGCCCGTCGCCTCCTGGATGGCATGCCCCAATTCCGCGTCCAGGATGCGCCCTTCCGCGTCCCGGCTCCAATCCCGGGTGGGATAGACGGACAGGCTCCCCCGCTCGGTGAACTCCGGACCTTGGAGCTCTCCCTCGGCCGCCTGCACCACGCGCCGGTGGCGCAGCCGCATGAGCGCGTTGTTGGCCGCGATGCGGTGCACCCACGAGCCAAAGGCGGCATCCCCCCGGAATTCCTTGAGGTGCTGGTAGGCGGAGAGGAAGGTGTCCTGGGTAATCTCCGCGGCGTCCGCCTCCGAGCGGGTCATCCGCAGGGCCAGGCCGTACACCTTGTCGCGATGGGCCTCCACCAGGGCCTCGAAGGCACTGATGTCGCCCCCCTGGGCGCGGTCCACCATCTGGCGGTCCTCTTCCTTGATGGCCTCGTCGGACATGTGGGGGCGCACCCTCCCAGTCTGGCCCCTGGCCGTCAAGCGGACTCGCGGCGCCCGCGACCGGGGGTCGGCTCACATGTTGACTGCCCCGTACCCGAAGATGTGTTCTCTGGTGGAGATCGAGAAGCGCCTGGAACCCAAGTCCAGTAGCCAGGACAGTTCACAGCACGGGGCGCGTGGTGCATTGTGCGCCCACCATGGCATCCACCGGCCGCATCTCCGGCCTCCTGCTCCCTCTCTTCTCCGTCCGCTCGAAGAACGACTTTGGTATCGGCGACTTCGGCGGGCTCAATGGCCTCTTCCGTTGGATGGAGGCGGCGCGTCAGCGGATGTTGATGCTGCTGCCGCTCCTGCCCACCGCCCCGGGAGACCCCAGCCCCTACGCCACGCGTTCGGCGTTCGGCCTCAACACCCTCTTCATCGACCTGGGCGCGCTGCCCGAGTTCCACGCCACGGGGGGCGAAGCGGCGCTCTCCGACGAAGAGCGGCGCATGCTGGCCGAGGCGCGCGCCGCCCCCCGCGTGCGCTATGACCTGGTCTTCAAGCTCAAGGGCGCCGCCTTCCGCCGGGCCTTCGAGCACTTCGAGCGCACCCAGTGGCCCCAGGGCGAGCGCGCCCAGGCCTTCAGCGCCTGGAGGAAGCAGCAGGGGGAGTGGCTGGAGAGCTACGCGCTCTACACCGCCATCTCCGACGAGCGCAACCACACGGCCTGGTGGGAGTGGCCCGAGCCCTTGAGGAACCGCGAGCCCCAGGCCCTCCAGGCGGAAGGGGCGCGGCTCGAGCGCCAGGTGCGCTACCACGCCTGGCTGCAGTGGGTGGCCGAGACGCAGTGGAACGCGGTGCGCGCCCAGGCCAAGGAGCGCGGCGTGCTGCTGTGCGGCGACGAGCCCTTCATCATCGGCCAGGACAGCTCGGACGTGTGGGCGCACCGGGACATCCTGCGCCGCGACGCGCGCCTGGGCGTGCCTCCGGACGACTTCTCCGCCACGGGCCAGGACTGGGGCCTGCCCTACTTCGACTTCGCGGAGATGGCCAAGGGCGACTACGGCTGGCTCAAGTCGCGCGCCACCAAGGCCGCCAGCTACTACGACCTGCGCCGGGTGGACCACGCGGTGGGCTACTTCCGCCAGTGGATCCGCGACGAGAAGACGCCCACGGGCCGCTTCGTCCCCGACAACGAGGAGGCCTGGAGGCGCCAGGGCGAGCACCACTTCCGCCTCCTGTCCGAGGGCGCCGGCATCGTGGCCGAGGACCTGGGCGTGGTTCCTCCCTTCGTGCGCGCCATCCTCAAGGACCTGGGGCTGCCCGGCTACCGGGTGATGCGCTGGGAGCGCGATGACGGGGTGTACCGCGATCCGCACGCCTTTCCGGCCGTGTCGCTCGCCACCACCGGCACCCACGACACCGAGCCCGTGGCCGACTGGTGGGAGGCCGCCAACGACGCGGAGCGCCACGGCATGGCCCGCGTCTACCCCGAGTTCCAGGGCGTCCACGTCACGCGCGAGTTCACCCCCGAGGTGCACCGCGCCACGCTCGCCTCCACGCTCAACTCGGGCAGCGACCTGTGCGTGCTGCCCTGGCAGGACGTGCTCGGCACCAAGGACCGTATCAACCTGCCGGGCTCCATCGGCGACGCCAACTGGGGCTACCGCATCGCCCAGAACACCGAGGACCTGCTGTCCGACGAGAAGACGCGCGAGGCCGCCCAGAAGCTGGGCCTGCTCACCGCCTCGGCCGGCCGCTGACGTCCCCTCTCGAGGCCGGGTCCCTCCTCCTCACGGGAGCGGGCCCGGCACCCGGAGCGCTAGTCCCTCGGCTCGATGCATTTCACCTGGCCGGGGAAGCCGTCGAAGATGGCGCACCGCTGGCCCTCCTGCTCGCACTCGAGCCGCTCGCACACATCCAGGGTGAGGCACAGCGCCGGCGAGCGGCCGTACTCGAAGAAGACCTGCAGGCACGCCTCATCCGCGTAGGTGCAGCCAAAGGTCGTGCAGCTCTGCAACCCGCCCCGGGCTGGGTCGCCCAACGTCACGCCCTCCTTGAGCCGCACCGCCTCGTCCTGGCTCACCCCACAGGCGGTGAGCCCCACGAGCGCCACCGCTCCCAGCAATCCCCTCGTTCGCCATGGCATACGACCCGAGACTCTGGAGCAGCCGCGTCCGGGATGCACGTCTTCCCCCCTGCCCCCCCTTCAAAATGTCCTCCAAGCGTCGCTCAATGGGTTTGACGGGAGCCCTCGCGAGGACGGGGCTTCCCTCTGGCGACTTCCAGACTATGTACTCGGTGTGGACGTCGCCTTCCTTTCGCCCTCCCGCCGATTGCTTCCCCTCCTCGCCCTGGTGGCCGTGACGGCCGGGTGCGCCCACAAGCAGGGCGCCCAGGTGCCGGATCAGCCCAAGGTGGTCGAGCTCGACCTCAAGGGCACGGAGCAGGTCAAGGCCTCCGACATCAAGGAGAAGATCCTCACCACCCAGACGCCCTGGTGGGTACGGCTCAACCCCTTTGGCGAGCCGAGCTATTTCGACCCGAACACCTGGCAGGCGGACCTCAAGCGCATCGTCCGCTACTACCAGGCGCAGGGCTTCTACGGCGCCCGGATCGAATCCTCCCAACAGGAGCCCCGGGGCGAGGACGCCGTGGCGCTGGAAGTGGTGGTGCACGAGGGCGCGCCCACGCTCGTCACCACCGTGAACGTGACGGGCCTGGACGAACTGCCCCAGGCGCACCGGAACAAGGCCCTGGACGGGCTGCCCCTCACGCAGGGCGCTCCCTTCCGCGAGGAGCAGTGGGCGGGCACGAAGGAGCAGATCCAGGCGCGCCTGCACGAGCTGGGCTACGCCGAGGCGGAGGTGGGCGGCGAGGTGGAGGTGGACCTGGCCAGCCAGGGAGCGACGGTGAACATCCGGGCCCTCCCGGGGCCGCGCTACCGCTTCGGCAACATCTTCGTGGCCACCGACGCCAACCCCCAGGTGAACCCCCGGCGCATCATCGAGCAGGCCCAGGGCTCGGTGCGCAAGGGCGAGTGGTTCAGCGAATCCGCCCTGTCCGATGCCCAGGCGCGCGTCTTCCGCATGGGCGTCTTCGGCGCGGTGAAGGTCAACCGCGGCGCGCCGGACCGGGAGGCCCGCACGGTGCCGGTGGTGGTGGACGTGCGCGAGGCGCCCTTCCGCTCGGTGCGCGCGGGCGGCGGTATCGGTCTGGACGCGGCCCGGCAGGAAATCCGCGTGCTCGGCGAGTGGACGCACCGCAACTTCTTCGGCGGCCTGCGCAAGCTCACCCTCACCAGCCGGGTGGGCTACGCCTTCATCCCCAACATCACCGCCGCGTTCGACCGGATCGACACGGACGGGGATGGCGTGAACGACGCGCCCAACCTCACCACGCCCCACGGGCCCGTCTTCCAGTTCTCCGCCCAGTTCGAGCAGCCGCGCTTCCTCGCGCGAGACCTGCGGCTGCAGACGTCCCTCACCGCGGAGCGGGGCCTGGAGCAGGCCTACAACTACATCGGCGGACGGGCGCGCGCCGGTGTCGTCTGGCAACCCCGGCCGGACCTGTCCTTGTCTCCCACCTACAACCTGGAGCTCTACCGGCTCAAGGGCCAGCGCGGCAGCGTGGACCAGTCCACCGCCCCCGCGCTCGTGCTGGGCTGCAAGGACAGCAGCAGCACGGACACGTGCAACATCTCCGTGAGCTTCCTGGAGCAGTTCATCGAGCTCAACCGCCGGGATGATCCGCTCGCGCCCACCCGCGGCTTCTACGCCTCGCTGTCCTTCCAGGAAGGCGGGAAGTTCCTCGGGGGAGACTACGACTTCGTGCGCATCCTGCCGGACGTGCGCGGCTACTACACCTTCGGCCCCCGGGATCGCTTCACGCTCGCGGCGCGGCTGCGCCTGGGCACGCTCCTCACCTCCGTCGAGAATGGCGTGCGCACCGACAGCGCCATCGTCAACCGCTTCTTCGCGGGCGGCGGCGCCTCCATGCGCGGCTTCAACAGCCGCCGGCTGTCCCCCATGAACGTCCTCAACCTGGACGCCGAACAGCCCTCGGACCGGGTCGTCCCCGTGGGCGGCAACAGCCTGGTGGAAACCAGCGTGGAGTTGCGCGTCAAACTGTTCTCGGAGCTGTCGCTCGCGGCCTTCCATGACTCGGGGTTGACCGGCAACGGGGCCCTCACCTTCGGCCCCCGCCAGGACGATGTCCTCAAGGAGAGCGGCCGCGTCTTCGGGGACTACCACTACCAGGCCGTGGGTCTCGGCCTGCGCTACATCACCATCGTCGGGCCCATCCGCCTGGACGTGGCCCGGAGGTTGAATATCGGCAAGCCGCTGCCCATCTTGACCAGCACCCCCGGCCAGACGACCACCATCGGTGGATTGGGTGACTGTTTTGGACTGGGAGTGAAGAAACAAACCATCACGGGCCCGGATGGCGCGCCCAGGACCGTCAACGTGGAGAGGGAGTACGCGGGAGCCCCCGAGGGCCTTTGCACCTTCTTCCTCTCGATTGGAGAGGCGTTTTGACCACTCCCACTCCTCCTTCCAGACCCCAGCGACGCTGGGGGCGTCGGCTCCTCTGGGGCCTGGCGGGCCTCGTGGGGCTCGTACTCCTGCTCCTCGTGGGAGCACTCGTCTACTTGATGAGTCCCCCCGGGGAGGCCCGGCTGCGGGACTTCGCCGTGGCCCAGGCCAACCAGCTCCTGGTCGGCCATGTGGAAATCGCCGGACTGTCGCTGAGCCCACGCACCCTCGTGCTCACCGGGGTGACGCTGGATGACCCCGAGGGCGAGCGGGTCGCCGAGCTGGCGCGCGTGGAGGTGAACCTCTCCCTCCTGCCCCTGTTGCGACAGCATGTGGTGCTGCGCTCCGCGCTCCTGGAGCAGCCCCGGCTCACGCTCCGCCAGGACGCGCGGGGCCTCAACCTCTCGCGCGCCATTGAACTGCGCGAGCCCTCGCCTCCCGAGCCCGAGGATCCCAACGCGCCGCGCGGCAAGCTGCGCTTCACCCTGGAGTCGCTGCGGCTCGCGGGCGGCGCCGTGTCCTATGTCACGGTGACCCCGGACAGCGCCCCGCCCAACGGCAACCCGGAGGTGCGCCTGGAATCGCTGGACGCCACGGGCTCGGCGTCCTGGGCGGCCGCCACCGAGGCCCTGACCGCGAAGCTCGACGCCACCGCGCGCCTGGACAAGCCCCAGCAAGGCCCGGTGCGCCTGACGCTGTCGGCCCAGGGCGAGGAAGGCAAGCTGGGCGGCCAGGTGGACTTCGATGCGCCCGGACTCGTGCTCCAGGCCAGCGGAGGCATGGAGGGCGAGGGGCAGTACCACGCCGACGTGAAGCGCCTCACCCTCGCGCCGTCCCTGGGCCGCGCCGTCCTCCCCTCCTACCCCGTGGCCACGCCCGTCACGCTGGCGGGCACCGTGGCCATGGCGGGAGACCTGGTGCGGGTGGACCTCAACGCCCAGGCCGCGGACGGCACGCTCACGGCCCAGGGCGCGCTGGACATCGACAAGCTCACCACGGACGGCTTCACCGCCCGCCTGCGCGGACTGGACCTGGCGAAGCTGCTGGGCGGTGGCCCCGCCGCCACGCTCGCGGCGGACCTGAGCGTGAAGGGCGGCGGCAAGAGCCTGGACACGCTCGATGGCCAGCTGGATTTCTCCATGCCCGCCTCGCCCATCGCGGGCCAGACGCTCGGGCCCGTGGAGATGCACGTGGACGCCCGACAGGGCCGCTTCACGCTCGCCCGGCTCCAGGCGCTCGCGCCCGGCGTCACCCTCACCGCCCAGGGCGTGGCCACCCAGAAGGACGTCGACCTCAAGGGCCAGCTCGTGGCCGCCAACCTGGGCACCTTCGCCAACACCGTGGGCCGGCTGGGCAGCGGCGAGCCCCTGCCCCTGTCGGGCCACGGCGCCCTGGGCTTCAACGTGTCCGGCCCCCCGCGCGCGCCCTCCGTGAGCCTCGTGGGCGGCTTCGACACGTTCGCCTGGGCGGACACGTCCGTGAAGGCCCTCACGGTGGACGTGCGCGTGCCGGACGTCACCCAACCGCTCATCACCGACGCCAAGATCCGCGCGAGCCAGCTCCACGCCGGCGGCCGCGACTACCAGAACCTGGCCGCCACGCTCGCCACCCAGGGCCGCAAGCTCGACCTGTCCCTCACCACCGAGGGCGATGAGGACCTGGCGCTCGCGCTCGCGGGCGTCGTGGACAAGGACCACCAAGGACTCGCGCTGGACGCCTTCACCCTGCGCTACCCCGAGGAGGGCTGGACGCTCCAGGCGCCCACGCACGTGTCCTGGGGCAAGACCGTGGAGGTGAAACCCGCGCTCACCCTCACCTCGGGCGAGCAGTTGCTGTCGCTCGCCCTGAAGATGGAGGGCGAGCGCATCCAGGCGAACTCGGAGCTGCGCGCCTTCGATCTCTCCCGGCTGCCCAAGGCCTTCCTGCCCGCGGACTTCGACGTGGCGGGCCTGTTGTCCGGCAAGGTGACGGTGAACGGACGCACGTCCCAGCCCGACGCCCAGGCCCAGCTCACCCTGCGCGGCGGCCGCTACCAGCAATACGAGGACCTGTCCTTCGACCTGGACGGCCGCTACGTGCGCGACCACGCCACGGGCCACTTCTCCGCGAACGCTCCCGCCTTCCGCGTCTCCAGCCGCTTCGACATGCCGGTGCAGGGGCTGATGCGCCAGCGCCGCGAGCCCGTGGACCTGGAGCTGACAGTGGAGCACCTGGACCTGGGCCCCGCGCTGCGCATGGCCCAGCAGCCCGAGACCGTCACCGGCCAGATGACGGGTACCCTGACGCTCAAGGGCACGGCGAATGATCCGCGCCTCCAGCTCGCGCTCAAGGGCAAGGACCTGCGCTACTGGGGCGTCACCGCCGACCAGGCCGCCCCCGTCGTCATCGCCCCCGGCGCCCTGCCTCCCGAGATGCTGGGCAAGCCGCTCGGCTTCGAGCTGATGGCGAACTCCGATGACCAGGATGGCTCGCTCAGCGCCACCTTGAAGCTCGACGGCATCGCCCAGACGGCCACCGCCACCCTCGCCACGCCCTTCAACCTGGGCCGGCTGATGGCGAAGCCCCCCACCGCGGCACAGGTGCTGGACACGCCCATGCGCGCCTTCGACGCGGAGATCTCCGAGATGCCGCTCACCCTGCTGTCCCAGTTCGGGCTGGCCACCGAGGCGGGAGGCACCCTGTCCATGAAGACGCACCTCACCGGCCCGCTGCTCGCCCCCGTGGGGCAGCTCGAGATGACGGCCCAGCAGGCCACGGTGAACGGCGTGCCGCCCATCGACGGCAATCTCTCCGTCGTCACCAGCCCCTCCGACGTGAAGGTGCAGCTGCTCGCCAAGAGGAACGGCACCCTGCTCGCGCAGATGGACGCGCGGGTGAACGCCTCGCTCGCGGCGCTGCAGGACCAGGACGTGGTGGGCCAGGTGCCCTTCACCCTCACCGCCAAGGCCGGCCCCATCTCCCAGCGCGAGATGGAAGGCCTCGCCAGCGTGTCTCCCCAGGCCGGGGTGCTCGCCCGCTGCCGCGACGGCGAGCGGCGCGAGGAGCCCGCCAACGCCACGCCCCAGAACGTCGTCGCCCTGAGCCTGCGCGCGCGCGGCACCCTGGACAATCCCCAGGTGGACCTCACCGCCGGGGTGCAGAACATCGGCGTGGAGCAGATGGGGCTCGGCCACGCGAGCGTGCACTACACCTATGCCTCCGCGAAGTCCGCCTTCGAGGCCCTGCTCACCTCGCCCAAGGGCGGCACGCTCATGGCACGCGGCAGCGCGAAACAGGACTTGTCCCTGCCCGCGTTGCGCAAGGGCCTGGACATGAACCGCATCCCCATCGAGGTGCAGCTGGACTCGCACCAGTTCGACCTGTCCTTCCTGTCCGGCTCCCAGTTGCCCATGGTGCGCACCCTCGGCGGCGAGCTGGTCATGGAGAAGTTCCGCGTGGATGGCACCATCGGCTCGCCCGTCATCAAGGGCCGCCTGGAGTGGAACCAGGGCCGCCTCGCCCTGGAGGGACTGGGCGACTACCACGACGTGCACGTGGCCCTGCGCGTGAACGATCAGCGCATGGAGCTCGTCGACTTCTCCGCGAAGAGCGGCGGCGGAGACCTCCAGCTCAAGGCCCGGGGAGACCGGACCGCGTCCGGCGCGTACACCCTGAGCGGCGAGGGCCACCTGAACGACTTCCCGCTCGTGCTGGACGACCAGCTCTTCGCCATCCTGCAGCTGCGCACCCAGTTCGAGGGGGAAGTCTCCAAGTCCACGCAGTTCGTCAACGTGAAGAACCTCGTCATTCCCGAGGCCCACGTGAAACTGCCCGACGCCAAGCGCAAGGATTTGCAGGCGCTCGATCGCCCCGAGGGCATCGTGCTCACCTGCGCGGGCCAGCCGCTCCGCCCGCCCAAGAACAAGCCGGCCCCGGTGGCCACCCCGGACGGCAACACCCCGGACAGCGCCACGGGCGGCGCGGGCCCCACCCGGCCGGACGAGTCGGTGCGCCGCATCCGCATCACCCTCAACGCCCCGCGCAACCTCTGGGTGCAGGGCGCGGACGTGAACGTGGAGCTCGGCCTGTCGGAGAACTTCTACGTGGAGACCGCCGAGGCCACCGCCATCAACGGCAACGTGCTCGTGAAGCGCGGTGACGTGGAAGTGCTCGGCCGGCGCTTCAACATCCAGAACTCCAGCCAGGTGCGCTTCACGGGTCCGCCCGCCGCGCCCTACATCAACGCCACCGCCGAGTACAACAACGAGAGCGCGGGCGTGAAGGTGTACGTGGCCGTGCGCGGCCAGGGCAAGGACTTCACCATCAAGCCCACGAGCGATCCGCCGCTGCCGGAGACGGACATCTATACGCTGCTGGCCACGGGCCGGCGCACCCTCAAGGCGGGCTCGGGCGCGTCCATGAACCAGAGCCAGGTGGCGTCGGTGCTGGGCTCGGTGCTGGCCTCGCAGGCCAAGAAAGCGCTGGCGGCGAAGCTGCCGCTGGACGTGCTCACCATCGAGTCCGGAGACGAGGGCCTGGCGGGCGCGCGGCTGGAGGTGGGCAAGTACCTCACGGACAAGCTCTACCTCGGCTACAGCGGCCGCCTGGGCGCACCCCAGAGCCAGGCCAGCACCCGGCGCGAGAACGCCAACTCCGTGCGGCTGGAGTACCAGTTCGGCCCGCGCTGGGGCGTGGAAGCCCAGTACGGCGACGCGCAGGTGGGCGGCGCGGACTTCATCTGGAGCAACGAGTACTGAGGCTCAGAATCGGCCATGGCGCAGCAGCTCCCTCTTGGAGATGGTTCCCAGCAACACCCCGTGCGTGTCCGCCACCGGCAGGCGCTCCATGGCCGTCTCTCCGAAGAGGTGGGCCACCTCGGAGAGCGACATGTCCGAGCGGACGATGGGAATGGATGAGTCCATCACGTCCGCGGCCAGCGTCATGTCCAGGAACTCGTGATCCGGAATGTGTCCCTTGAGCGCGTCCAGCACGATGACACCCCGGAGCCGGCGCTCCTCGTCCGTGACATAGAGGTCGAAGCCGGCGGGCACCTCCAAGAGCCGCACCACCACCTCGCGAAAGGACGTGCGGGGATGGACCGTGGGCGGATCCGGCGTGAGCAGCGCCACCACGTCGGCCGAGCGCATCCAGTTGGGGCCGTGGGCCTCCGGCACCTTCACGTTCCGCCGCAGCAGACTGGACGTATAGAGGGACTCGGGACACAGCCCCCGGCTCACGGCCGCGGACAGGACGGACATGAGCATCAACGGCAACACGATGTCGTAGTTGCCCGTCAGCTCGAAGATGATGAGCACCGACGAGACCGAGGCGTGCGTGGTGCCCGCGAGGATGGCGCCCATGCCCAGCAGCGCATAGGCCCCTGGAGGCGCGACGCCCGGCCACACCCACTGGGCGAGCGAGCCCAGCGCCCCGCCGAGCAGCGCCCCATAGAAGAGCGAGGGCGTGAAGAGTCCCCCGGGAATCCCCGCCCCCGCGCACAGGGCGGTGGCCACCATCTTGAGTAGCGGCAGGATGAGCAGCAGCAGCAGGGGCAGGTGGCCCAGGAGGGCCGCGTTCACCGAGTCGTACCCATTGCCCAGCAGCTGGGGAAACCAGATGGCCGCCACGCCCACCGCCAGCATGGACGCCACCGGCAGCAGCGCGGCGCGCACCGGGGGCCCGCCCTCTAGCGTCACCGCGAAGGCATTCACCGTGCGCACGTAGAGCGCCGAGGCCACGCCGAGCACCGGCCCGAAGAGGATGGCCAGGAGCATCTCGCGCGGGTTGAGCAGGTGGTAGTTCGGGATGAGGTAGCTCGGGTGGTCGGCGATGAGGATGCGCGACACCAGCGTGGCCACCACGCACGAGAGCACGATGGGGCCGAACAACTCGAGCGCCAGGCTGCCGAGCAGCACCTCCAGGCCGAAGAGCGCGCCACCGATGGGGACGTTGTACGCCGCGGCGATTCCCGCCGAGGCCCCACACGCCACCAACAGGCGCACCCGGTCCGCTGGCAGGCGCAGCTGGGTGCCCAGCGCGGACGCCGTGGCGGCCCCGGATTGCAGGAGCGCGCCCTCGCGTCCCAGCGGCGCCCCCAGGCCCACCGCGAGGATGGACACCACGCCCCGGAACAACGTCCGGGGCAACTGCATCCGGCCGGACTTCACCCAGATGGACTCGATGATGCCGGCGGTGCCATGGCCTCGCAGGGGCTGGCGGATGAGCAGCGACAGCCCCGACACGAGCACCCCGGCCAGCACCGTCACCAGGACGCGATGCGAGGCGGAGGTCGCCTGGACCGACGCCAGGAAGGAATCTCCCGCCTCCGACCAGGCCACCCGCTGCACCCAGCGCAGGAAGGAGACGAGCAGGACGGCGCTCAGCCCGCTCGCCAGGCCCGTGAAGACCACGAGCATCCAGAAGCGTTGGGCATCACCCAACAGCCGCCGCAGGAGCCGCGAGGGAGGGACGAGTGAGCGGAGCAGGGGCGAGCGGTCCACGATATCGACCATAACCCTCGTCCCCCCTCGTGGCGCTCCACGAACTCGCCGCCCTCATGACCCTCCCGCCAGCGGAAGGAGGGCTCGGGCGCCCACTAGTGGAGGGTCGGCATCGGCGAGAGCGAGAGCGAGAACGGGTAGCGGGTGTTCTCCCGCGTATCCGGGTCATACGCGCCCGTGGGGAGCACGGTCACGATGAGGGTGCGCTTGCCATCCGCCGCCATCCGCACCTCCTTCGGACCCGTGGAGAGATCCAGGGTCTCTCCATCGGAGTCCGGCGTCAGTCCGGGCACGGCCTGGACGACGAAGCGCCGCCCCGCGTCGGCCGGGGCGCTCAGCGAGACCCGAAGCGCCTCCGAGTTCCCCGCCGCCGCCGAGAGTTCGATGTAGTTCGAGCCCAGCATCATCGGCGCGGTCTCGCTGGGAATGACGATGTCCCCGGGCTTCGCCTCCACCTGGGCCGCCAGCGCGATCTTCGCGGCCTGAAGGTTCTCCAGCCCGTTCTTGAAGTAGCGGAAGTGGCGGTCATCGGTGTGGTCCCCGGTGTACCAGCGCCAGCGGGAAAACTCGGGCACGGTCTCGACGTAGGTCGTGCCCGCCTTCTCCGTCAGCATGGCATCGAGCGCATCGGCGAAGTCGGGCTCGTTGAGCGTCGGGTCCTCCTCCGCGCCGGGAGGGTTGCGCGACTTGAGCCACATGTCCGAGATGAACCGGGGCTCGCCTCCGTAGAAGCGATCCTTCAGGTAGATGAGGTACAGCGACGCGCCGTACATGTACCAGCTGTCGTAGTCGTCGTTGTAGTCGAGCGCCCAGTCCGGATGGGCCTGGAAGTCATCGAGATACGTCTTGATGTAGCGGTCCGCGAACACCTGATCCGTGAAGACGGCGGACATCTCGAAGGTGATGGGCGCCTCGTACCAGTCATCCGCGGCCTGGGAGGCGTGCGCCATCTCGTGCACGACGGTCTCCTCCAGCTCCGCGCCGCCGTAGGGACCCCAGGGGTCCACCACCATGAAGCCGCGCCGGTCATCCCACGGCGTGGAGGGCTCGCTCGAGACCACGTTGACCAGACAGCTGCGATGCCCCTTCCACACGAACACGTCGAAGGCCTCATCGGGGCCACAGTCTCCCCCATCGGTGAGGGGCTCGCGCATGCCGAGCCGCTTGACGTGGAAGTCCCACCCCTTCTCGGTGGCGGCGAGGACCTGCTCGGCCGTCTCTCGCTCCACCTCCTTATAGAAGTGCACCAGCACCGGATGGGTCTTGGAGCGAATCGAGAAGGGGAACATCTCCTGGAGGTCGGGCCGTCCGCAGATGGCCGTGCCCTCGGGCAGGGGATGCGTGTAGTTCAGGTCCTCCACGGGGGGAGTCGGTTGCGGCTCCGGCTCGGTGGAACCGCATCCCGAGGCCAGGACGAACATCAATCCCCACCCCAGCCCCCGGGACCGGAGCGACGAGGCGAGAGAGCATGAAACGGGGGGCGAAGCGGAAAAAAGAGACATGGGTTCTCCATCCGCTCCCGTGGAACGGAATGGGAGCGCGGAGAACCTAGCGCCCGGGTCGGACAAGACAGAAGAAACCCGTGAAGCCCGAGGGCCGCTACCGGCCCGGTCCCCGCTGTAGCAGGTTCATGCGCTGCCGGGCCCCCCGGTTCTGGGGATCGAACCGCAGGGCCTCGTCCAGCCGCTCCCGGGCCCGGGACATGTCGCCCTGGCGCGCATACGCATCGGCCAGGAGGACCAGCACGCTGGTGTTGTAGGGCTGCAGGTCCAGGGAGCGCTCCAACTGCCGTGTTCCCGTGGCCAGGTCGCCCCGGCGCAGCGCGAGCTGGCCGAGCACGATGTGTGGCACGGGCAGCCCCTCGGAAGCGGAATCGCTCGCCAGGGACTCCAACACCCGTGTCCCCCGCGCATCCCCCGCTCCGGCGAGGGCGATGGCCGCGGCCTGCCGCACCCAGAGCGATGAATCATCGAGGAGCGGCGCGAGCACGTCCGCCACCTCGCGCACGCCCGTGGAGGCCAGCGCCGAGACGAGATCCGAGCGCAGGCCGGAGTCCCGGGCCGTCACGAGCGCCGCCTTCAACGCGGGCACCGCGTCCCGGCGGAAGCGCTGGGCCAACAAGCGCGCCGCCGCGCCGCGCAGGGAGGGCGCCTCCTTCGTGTCCGCCACCACCTGCTCCAGCGCCGGCCGGCTGTCCGCGGCGGTCTTCACGGCCAGCGCGTCCGCCAGCCGCGTCCGCCGGGCCTGCCGCGTCTTCGCCCGGGGCCACCACTTCGCCAGCGCGGCGTCCATGGCCTCGGGCGAGGCCTGGGCATGCGTGTGACAGGCGTTGCACGCGTTGGGGATGCCGTGCTTCACCGTGTTGCGCGGCACCGGCACGTCGATGGCGTGGTCCGCGAAGGAATCCAACACTCCCGTGACGGTGGGCGGCATGTGGCAGGCCACGCAGTCGGGCGCCCCGGCCGAGGCATGGTGGGTGTGCCGCGAGCCCTCGGCGGTCTCCTTCGCGTGACAGCCCTGGCAGCTCGCCGAACCCGCCGTGCCCCGCAGCTCATTGGCTCCGTGTTGGGCGTGGGGCGCGCTGTGGCAGGTGAGGCACGTGGCGCCTCCCTGGAGGAAGCAGCGGGACTGGATGAGCGCCTGGTACTCGAAGCTGGACGTCTTCGGACGCCCGTCATCGAAGAAGTCCCCCGAGCGCTCCTCGTCCAGCAGCACCACCATGGGCTGGTAGCTGTCCTCGTAGCGGTCTCCGGGCTTGAAGTGGTGCGGCGCGTCCAGCAACGGAAAGAGCGTGCGGTGCGGCCCATGGCACTGGCCGCACACGGCCAGGCCCTTGGCGGGAGCGAGCTTCGCGGGCTGGACGATGTCGCGCGCCAGCTGCGTCTCCACATGGCGCGAGCCCGGGCCGTGACAGCTCTCGCACGCCACGCCCGCGTCCGCGAAGCCCGTGCTCCACTGGTGGCGCTGGCGGTCGTAGTGCGTGTCGAGCCCCGTCACATGGCAGTCCAGGCACGCGTGCTGGGCGTTGCGCTGCCAGTTGGTCCAGAAGAAGGGGTGCTCCGGCGTCAGTGCCCCCTGCTTGGACTCGGAGTAGTCCACCCATTCCCCATGGCCGGTGACATGGAAGTAGATGGGCAGCACCTGCCATCGGCCATCCGGCAGATGGGTGATCGGATCCTGCATCCGCTTGCCCCCCACCACCCAGTCCACCGGGTAGTCGGCGAGCGCGCCCGTGGGGCCTCGCGTCCGCATGAAGGAGTGCGTGTCCCGCCTTGTCATCCACGCCTCGCTGGACGTGCCCTGGTAGTGGGTATTGGTGAAGTCCCCCACCACCCATTCCGGCCGGGCCTCCGAGAGCGCCCGCGCGTGCCAGTCCTGGCTCCACGCGGCATGCTCATCGACATGGCACTCGGCGCACTGGAGTGAGCCCACGTACCCCGAGGCGGGCGAGGACAGCACCGGCATCGCTGGCGAGGGAGGTGGCGCTGGCTCGGTGGCACGCTCCCGAGGCGCAGGAGATGAAGCGGCGGGCGGCGGCGCGGAAGGCGGCGGAGCGGCGTGCAGGAACGCGGCCCCCACGGCGACGAGGAGGACGACCCCAAGGACGAAGGCGGGAGCGCGGGACATATTGTGTGGGGAGTGGGGACTTCACATGACGCCAGAGGCGGTCTGGCGCACGGTCTCCTTCAATACGTCCAGGTCCACGGGCTTGTCCAGGAAGGCTCGGACCCCCAGCCGGCGCGCCTCGGCGCGCGTCTCCTCGTCCGCGAAGGACGACAAGAGGATGACGGGACAAGACAGGCCGGCCAATTGGGCCTGGGCGAGCACGTCCAGCCCCGTGCGCCCCGGCATCCGGACATCCGAGAGGATGAGATCCGGCGGCTGCAAGGGTCCCCCACACACCTGGGTCAAGGAGACGTAGTCCGCCAGCTCGTAGCCATCCTCCAGCGCCACCACCGCGTAACCCGCGCGCGCCAGCGTCAACGTCAACATCGAGCGCATCTGCTCATCATCCTCCGCCAGCAGGATGCGCAGCGGACGGGGCTCGGAGGGAAGAAAGGACATCATGGTGCACGCTCCGGACGAAGAATCTCCGCAGGTGCTCGAGCATGGCGCGTGCCAGCGCTCCACCCCGCTCCCCGCGGGACCGGGAGCGGAGGACTTCGGGGCACCCTGCCCCTCTCGGGGCATTCCGCCCCCGCTCCACCGGGCCCGAACGCCCCACGCGCCCCGCGCCATCGAGGAGAACCCTCCTTGGCACGCGCGATGCTTCGAGGAAGGAACGCGGAAGCCGCACCTCGCGGCTCTCCCTCAGGAGGCAGTGTCCATGAAGCGTTCGTCCCTGCTGCTCGGTGTGGCCGTGTCCCTGCTGTCCGTTGGCGCCTTCGCGGCCCCCAAGGAGACCCCGGCCGCCGCGAAGCCGACGACCACCACCCCGGCGAAGAAGCCCGGCAAGAAGGCCACCAAGCCCACGGAGACCCAGAAGCCGAAGATGAACCGCTCCGGCAACTGAGTACCTGTCACCCCGCGCCCTGGCCCGGAGCCGTCCGTTCCTGAACCTGGCCGGGGTGCGCACCGTTGTGGGGGCCCGGGCGCTCGTGGCAGACCCCGGAGCCTCCCCCATGAAGCTCGCCCGGAAGATCGTCCTCGCCCTCGTCCTGCTCGCCTTCGCGGTCATCGCGGGGCTGGAGACCATCGAGGTGCGGCGCGAGCTCGCCCGCTCCACGCAGGACATGCAGCATGACCACCGGCTGCTCGGCCACACGCTGGGCGGCTCCTTCGTCCGCGCCTGGGAGATGGAAGGCGAGGAAGAAGCCCTGACGCTCCTCGCGGACGCCAACCGCTTCCAGGAGCAGATCCGCCTGGGCTGGCTGTGGTTGGACTCGCGCCAGGGCACGGCCCTGCCGGCGAATGTGCTCCGCGCCCTGCGCGACGACCATGACGCGTCCTTCGTGGACGAGACCTCGGTCCCGGGCGTGCGGCGCTCCTTCACCCCGGTGACGATCGACGATCGGCGCGGCGCCATCGAGATCACCGAGCCCCTCACCGAGCAACGCCAGCACGTGCGCCAGACGATTTTGGGAACCGCCGTGGCCACGGGCGCCATCACCTTCGCCTTCTTCCTCGTCGCCATGGCCATGGGGCGCCGGCTCGTGGGCCGCCCGGTGGAACAACTCGTGGGCATGGCGCACCGCCTGGGCCAGGGCGAGCTGGACGCCCGGGTGCACCTGCACCAGAACGACGAGCTGGCCACACTCGCGGGCGCGATGAACCAGATGGCGGGGGACTTGTCCGCCGCGCGCGCGCAGGTGGACGCGGAGACGGCGGCGCGCCTGGCCACGCTCGAGCACCTGCGGCACTCGGACCGGCTGGCCACCGTGGGCAAGCTGGCCTCGGGCGTGGCGCACGAGCTGGGCACTCCGCTCAACGTGGTGCTCGGCCGGGCGCGGATGATCGTCTCCGGCGAGGCCGAGGGCGACGAGGTGCCCGAGTACGCCCGCATCATCTCCCAGCAGGTGCAGCACATGACGGGCATCATCCGCCACCTGCTGGACTTCGCCCGCCGGCGCACGCCCCAGCGCACGCCGGAGGAACTGTCCCAACTGGTGGAGCGTACGCTCTCGCTCCTGCAACCCCTGGCGGCCCGGCGGAACATCGTCCTCGCCCAGGAGTCCACGGGCCCCCTGCACCTGGAGGTGGACGCGGGACAGTTGCAACAGGCGCTCACCAACCTGGTGGTCAACGGCATGCACGCGATGAAGCAGCCGGGGACGCTGCGGGTGCGCCTGGGCCGCGCCCACGCCCTGCCCCCGGCGGAGCTGGGAGGCCCGGAGGCGGAGTGGGTGCGGCTGGACGTCGTGGACGAGGGCGAGGGCATCGCCCCGGAAGTGCTGCCCCGCGTCTTCGAGCCCTTCTTCACCACCAAGGACGTGGGCGAGGGCACGGGGCTGGGGCTGTCCGTGTCCTATGGGCTCATCCGAGACCATGGCGGGTGGATCTCCGTGAGCAGCGAGCCCGGACGCGGTAGTTGTTTCTCCATCTTCCTGCCCCCCGAAGCGGGCCAGTCACAGGAGGCCGACACATGAGCACCCCGAAGGGCCGCATCCTGGTCGTCGAGGACGAGCGCGAGATGCGCGCGCTGTTGGAGAAGGGCCTCACGCGGCGGGGCTTCCAGCCCACGGTGCTCGGGAGCGCGGCCGAGGCCTTCGCGCGGCTGGAGTCCGAGGACTTCGACACCGTGCTCACGGATTTGAGGATGCCGGGCATGGACGGGCTGGCGCTGTGCGAGCGCGTGGTGCTCAACCGGCCGGACATCCCCGTGGTGGTGGTGACGGCGTTCGGCAGCCTGGAGACGGCCGTGGCGGCCATCCGCGCGGGCGCGTACGACTTCGTGACGAAGCCGGTGGACCTGGACGCGCTGGCGCTGCTGCTGGAGCGGGCGGTGCGACACCGGGCCCTGCGCGAGGAGGTGCGGCGCCTGCGCCGGGCGCTCAGCGACGCGTCCTCGGACGGAGGCGTGGTGGGCGAGAGCCTCGCGCTGCGCCGGGTGTACGAGCTGATCGACCGGGTGGCGGACTCGGACGCGTCCGTGCTGGTGACGGGCGAGAGCGGCACGGGCAAGGAGGTGGCGGCGCGCGCGCTGCATGCCCGGAGCCGGAGACAAGCGGGGCCCTTCGTGGCCATCAACTGCGCGGCCATGCCCGAGGCGCTGCTGGAGAGCGAGCTGTTCGGCCACGCGAAGGGCGCCTTCACGGACGCCAAGGCGGCGCGCACGGGCCTGTTCGTCCAGGCGAGCGGGGGCACGCTCTTCCTCGACGAGGTGGGCGAGCTGCCCCTCACCCTCCAGCCCAAGCTGTTGCGAGCACTGCAGGAGCGCACGGTGCGCCCGGTGGGGGGGGACGCCGAGGTGCCCTTCGACGCGCGCATCGTGGCGGCGACGAACCGGGACCTGGAGCTGGCGGTGGAGGAAGACCGCTTCCGCGAGGATCTGTACTACCGGCTCAACGTCATTGGCCTGGAGTTGCCGCCGCTGCGCGCCCGGGGCAATGACGTGCTGTTGCTCGCGCAGCGCTTCCTGGAGCACTTCGCCGCGCGCAGTGGCAAGCGGGTGCGGGGCTTGAGCCCCGCGGTGGCGCAGCGGCTGTTGGCCTATGGCTGGCCCGGCAACGTGCGCGAGTTGCAGAACTGCATCGAGCGCGCCGTGGCGCTCACCACGTATGAGCAACTGACGGTGGAGGACCTGCCCGAGCGCATCCGGGACTACCGGGCCTCGAATCCGAACGCCCAGGGCAATGACGTGTCGGAGCTGGTGTCACTGGAGGAGATGGAGCGGCGCTACATCCAGCGCGTCATCGAGACGGTGGGAGGCAGCCGCACGCTCGCCTCGCGCATCCTGGGAGTGGATCGCAAGACGCTCTACCGGAAGCTCGGCCGGCGCCACCCCGTGGCCGCCGCCCTCGCCGCCGAGGACAAGGACGACGCCAAGGAGTAGGCGCGCGCCTGGAAGCATGGACGGGGGCGCGGAGCGTGGTTATTGTCGCGCTGTTCGGTGCGCTCGGGAGAACGCATTGGACCCGGACGAGAGGTGCGCCGTACCCGGTTACGACAAGACGACGCCTACGAAGGAGTCATGTCATGTCGTGGGTTCTCCTGGTCGTCGCCGGGTTGCTGGAAGTCTGCTGGGCCATCGGCCTCAAGTACACCGATGGTTTCTCCAAGCTCCTCCCCAGTCTTCTCACCATCACCGCACTCGGCGCACAACCTGTCTTCCGGGAAGTCTTCGGTCCAATATGAGGGGATGGACCAGGGCGCACCCAAGACTCGACGAGAGTGCTCGAGACGGCCGAGTCGATGGGAGGCGCTGGTTCCGGAAGGCGTAGGCGCGTTTCGGCCAGGGGCCTTCGCCACCGTGGGCCTGGGAGTGGACAATGCGCGCTGACTTGCCTCGGGCCCGATGGTCGGGCCTGCTGCTCGCCATGGCCCTGCTGTCCACCGGCTGCGTGTCGCTGACGCCACCATCCGGCCGGGGAATGAGCCTGCGTTACACGCCGCGCGAGCCTGTCCCTCCCGTGTCGGCGGCGGGACCGGGCGTGGAGTCTCCGCATGCCCTCCCCGCCCCGCCTGGGCCCGAGACACCGCAGCGGATGCACCAGCGCCGGGCCTCCCGGGAGGAGGTGACGACGGTAGCCCCGGACAGCGCGCGAAGGGGCGCGTGGCAGAGGGCCCTCGCGGCCCAGCTGGCATTTCGCAGTGCCGTTCTCGACGTGTCGGGCTCCACCCGCCGCATCTCCGACGAGCTCTCCAGACTCAGGACCAGTGGGCGGGGCATTGCCGACGGAAACGGCGTCTTCCTCCGCTACGCTGACTACGGCGCCACGCAACTGCGGTGGATTGACGCCCAGCTCGCCGCCGCCACCCGACTGGCCAACGCCGCCTCGGAGGTGGAGGACTCGGACATGCAGCTCGCCCTGCTGCGCCTCACCGGCCCACGGCTGGAAGCCGCCATGATGGGCGCGCTCCTACTCGCTGTCTGGCTCGATCTCATCCACCTCGCCGATGCCGTGCTCACCCAGCACCTCTACAGCGAGGAGAGGATGTTCGCGGACATGTGGCGCTGGCAGGAGATGCTCGAGCCCGCCATGACAGCGCTCTCCTCACTGGAGGCCGGGCAGGTGGAGGCCGCGGCGCAAGACGTCCCCGTGCTTGTAGGCCACCTCACGGGCGAACTCGCCGCGACCCTCGAAACCATGCGCAAGGGGGCGGAGAACGTCGCGAAGGTGCTGGTGCTCAAGGAGGCCATCGAGGCGCTCTCTCTGCTCTCGGCGTTGAGGTTCTCACTGCCCTCGGTGCCTCCATCCGCTCCCGCCCTGCTCGGCATTGGCCTCTCGGTGGGCGGCGACGGCCCGATGATGGGCACGCGGATGGTCGTGTCCGCCGAGTGGGTGGAGATGATGCGTCAGTTGGTGCGGGCGGGCGTCCTCTCCCCGCCCGTCGTCAGCGCCGCAATCCGGATTCAGGCAGGCCAGGTGATGCTGGCTCAGGCGCACGGCGAGCTGCCGCGGGGCGTGCGAGAGGCCCTGGGCGATGGACCCGAGGTGGGAGCCATGCGCGAGACGGGCAAGGCGGGGGCTGGCATGGCCGAGCCGCCGCGGCACCACGTCCTGCCCAAGGAGTTCCGCGAGTGGTTCGAGAAGCGCGGCTTCACCGGCGAGATGGACATCGACCAGTTCTGCGTCAAGTTGGAGCAGGCGCACCACGAGGCCATCCACGGTGGTGGCGACTGGAAGCTGGGCCGCGCATGGCCCGGCGAATGGAACCAGATAATCATGGAGGTGTTGGGAAGAGCCGAGTCCAGAGCGGGCCGGATGTTGACGCGGAACGAGATCCTGAAGATCGTCGCGGGGCGCATGGAGGCGTACTACATCCCGATGAATTTCATCCCGTGGAGAGGGCCATGAGCGACAGACATCCTTTTCAGGGCAACTGGGTGGCACGCCTGTATGAGCGTGTCCGCGAGCGCGGTTACGACTCACTCACGGCCTTCGCCGAGGCGCGCCCCACCGCCTCGCTGGTGGCTCTGGCCAAGGAGCTTGGTCCGGACGACGTCGCAGGAGTGCAGGTGTTCAAAGGACTGGTGGCCGAAGCAGAGCGGAACAATCAGGTCACACGCATTGTGCGCGGACAACTCGTGCGAGAACTGTGGGCGTGTCTCCCAAACGGCTGGCCGGCCGTGCTCGACGACGCGAACCGTTTCGACGTCGCCCATGCACTCGGCGCGTGGGTTGCCTTCACCCCGGAGACCCATAAGGAGCGCGCCGACAAGGCCGGCGATGCACTCCTCGCTACACCACCGCCGCCCGGATGGCTCCCCCTCGGGCCAAACGACGAGTTGCTGCGCACGCTCCTGCCCGATGAAACAGTCTAGCCCCAAGTCTTGGTCGAGCCGGATCTCTGTGCTGGCAACGCCTACTCGGGGTGTAGAGCGACAGCAAGATTGACCCCTTTCCGAGGCCTCCACACCAGGGAGGTCACCTCGAGGGGAGAAACTGTAACCAGGAGTTCAAGGACTGCGAGGAGGCGCACGAAGAGGCAGCGCGCCAAAGAGACAAGAAAATTGAGTTCCCTCGCATGAATGAAGCACTGGGATGGCTCAGGGCACACAAAACAGAGGTAGCCATCGGAACCATTGTCACTGTCGCTGGTGTAGCCTTTGTCGTGACGACAGGCGGCTCTGGAGCGCTGCTTCTGGTTCCCCTCGCGCTCTAGCCAAGGCATATCAATGAAATACAACCACAACTTCGATATCGACTCCGTCTTCGAAGCCCTGCGCACCATCAACGAGCAATACGCAGAAGGCTCACCCGAGGACGAAGCACTTCGCATCGCCTCAGTGGCACTATTCTACGTTCGTGAAAAGCAGAAGCTCGACGATTACCGCGAATTCTTCCGATCGTTCTACACTCCCGCCATTGATTACATCGTCGTTGCCCAGACGTTCGCGACCCGAGAAGAGGCGGACCAGTGGCTCGAAGGAGGAATGGCGAAGGACGGAGATCTCGTCAGGATCTCGGGTCAGGGCTTCCAGGTCATGCCGGTTCGAAAAGGAACGGGCTTTCGGTTCGTCAGGATGCCTCTTCCTGAAGAACTGATGAAAAACCATCCGCCAGGGACGGAGTAGGTACGGAGCACGACGAAGGGGCGGGCGTCACGGCTCCACGGCTTGAGGCAGGGGCTTGCGCTTCGCGACGGGCAGGTAGCACTCGCCCTGGTACTCGGCCTGGGCCTCCAAACAAGGCGGACTCTGTTTCAGAGCCACCCAGCACCCACCGTTGATCGCCACTTCTCCCCGCCGGGTGTTACAGGGAGCCAAGGCCTGATCCACAAGGGGCTTCGCGGGCAGGGGATAGGCGAGAACTCCCGCATCGGCATAGGCCTCGTCGGCCACGAGAAAAGCCGCCGGGTTGGATGACTCCACGGTCCTCTCGCCCTCGGGACGACTCAGCACACTTGTCAGGAGGAACCAGACGCTCGCCACCAGGGCGGCCCCCGCCAGGACCCTGTCGGTCCGCCCGCGAGAAGACCGCTCCCCCGCCACGGGCGGAGTGATGCGTCCGTTCGTCAGGTGCGCCTGGACCCGGGCACTGTGCTCCACGCGTTTGAGCGCGGCCGTCATCCACATGAAGATGTCCACCAGTTCCGTCACCCGCGCCAAGAACGGAGACCGGTCCACCACCACGTCCACGGTCGACCGCCGCCGGTTGAAGGAAAATCGCATGTCCCACGAGTCCTCCGGCTCCCACTCCACCCGCTCTCCAGGCCGGAACGACAGGGCGGGTTTGCCGGTGCCATCCTCCCGCGCCTCGCGGAGGCAGCCCAGGTCCGGTCCGACTTCTTCATAGGCGCCTCCCAGTTGGAGCCGCCCAACGCCCCCCTCGTCTCCGCGCTTCTCGTCCGCCATGAGTCTCGTTCCCCTTCCACGTGGAAGACCCATGGCACCCGACTCGACCCCTCAAGTCAAGTCCATTGAAATGACCTTAGCGGTTCTCTCAAGAACGGCGGCGCCTCTCGCCCCTCCGTGAGCGAACCGCCTCCTCCGGACACGTCCGGCGAGGTAACCTCGGAGGCAGCAGGACGCCCCCGCCCCCGAGGAGACGCCGCATGCTCACACTCCACCATCTCAACCACTCCCGCTCGCAGCGCATCCTGTGGCTGTTCGAGGAGCTGGGACTCGACTACGAGCTCATCACCTACCAGCGGGACGCCCACACCGGCCTCGCGCCCCCGGAGCTCAAGTCCATCCACCCGCTCGGCAAGGCGCCGGTCCTCGAGGACCAGGGACGCGTCATCACCGAGTCGGGCGCCATCATCGACTACGTCGTGCGCCGCCATGGCAAGGGGCGGCTCGCGCCCCCGCCGGATTCCGCGGAGTTCGACACCTACGTGGAGTGGCTGCACTACGCCGAGGGCTCGGCCATGCTGCCCTTCATGCTCGGGGTGTACCTGGGGCGGCTGGGGGACGCGGCGGCTCCGCTCCAACCCCGCCTGTCCAGCGAGGTACACAACCACCTCGGCTACATCTCCGGCGCGCTGGGCGATCACGAATACCTGGTGGGCGACACCTTCACCGCCGCCGACATCCAGGTGAGCTTCGTGCTGGAGTCCGCGCAGTTGAACCACGCCCTGGCCCGCTACCCCAATCTCGGCGCCTACCTCCAGCGCATGCGGACCCGGCCCGCCCATCAGCGAGCGCTCGTCCGGGGAGGACCCTTCGACCTCTCGGCCATGCGCAAGCGATAGGCGAGGCCTGACATGTCAACCGCCCTCGTCTGACATGTCAGCCACGCTTCCTGACCCGACAAACAGGCAGGGGGCATGGCATCCCCCCTCAGCCACTCCTGGCATCGGATCTGCAACCATGCAGGTCAGCCACGAACCCAGGCCCCCCCTCCCTTTTCCCCCAGGAGCGCCATGTCATCCTCCGAAGCCGTGTCGTCGCGCAGTGAGTCGCCCGCGTCCGAGTACCAGTACAACTACACGTACGTCGCGCCCCTGGCGATGGCCCAGAGCGTTCCCTCGAGCGACCAACCCACCCTCGTGTGGTGGGGACAGACCGTCGTTCAAATCCTCCACATCGCCGTCAACCGGTTGCACTGGATGCACGAGCAGGCCCAGCGTGAGCAGGGCGGCTCGGCCCCGGCGACGCCCGCGCTGCACGTGGACCTCTCCCACGTGGGCGTGGGACAGCTGGACCTCGGCCACCTGAAGAAGCTCCCCCCTCCGGGGACCCTGGGAGGGAAGCTGTTCGGAGACCTCAGCGAGTTCGGAGAGGCCGCCAGGCTCGCCGAGCAGAGCGCGATCCTCGCCCGCAAGGCCTTCAATCGGGAGCTGGGCAGCCTCTTCGACGTCCTGAAGCTGGTGATCGACGCGGTGATCGCCAAGCCCACGGGGCGGCCGAGCTCGATGCAGGACTTCTTCAACCTCTTCACCACCCTGCCCCTGCCCGCGGCGGCGCAGAGCTACGAGGAGGACTCCACGTTCGCCTGGATGCGCGTGGCGGGCTTCAACCCGCTCGTGCTGCGCAAGGCGCGCGTGCTCGAGGACACCCTCGGAGTGAGTGACGAGACCCTGAGCGCCGTGCTCGGCGGAGGGGACACGGTGCAGGGCGCCCTGGCGGAGGGGCGGCTGTACCTGGCGGACTACAAGGCGCTCGCGCGGGTCATCAACGGCAACTTCCCCGATGGTCCCAAGTACTGCTTCGCGCCCAAGGCCCTGTTCGGCCTGCCGCGCGGCAGCGGGCCCCGTCAGCTCCGGCCCTTGGGCATCCGCTGCGGGCAGGATCCGAAGGCCTACCCGCTCTACACCCCCGCCGATGGCGAGGCCTGGCAGCAGGCCAAGACGGTCGTCTCCGTGGCGGACATGAGCCACCACGAGGTGATCTCCCACCTGGCTCACACCCACCTGCTCGTGGAGCCCTTCGTGGTTGCCACCCACCGCAACCTGCCGGACACCCACCCGGTGAGCCTGCTGCTGCGGCCGCACTTCGAGGGCACGCTGTACATCAACAACGCCGCGCAGGAGAAGCTCATCGCGCCTGGCGGAGACGTGGACATGCTGCTGGGTGGCACCATCCAGGCCAACCGCGTCGTCGCCGTGGAGTCGCTCCTGAAGGACCCGGACTTCGACTTCAACCAGGGCATGCTGCCGCGCGCGCTGGCCCAGCGGGACGTGAATGACCCGGACCTGGAGTACCCCTACCGCGAGGACGCGCTGCTGCTGTGGAGCGCCATCGAGAACTGGGTGCGCGCCTACGTGGGCATCTATTACAAGTCGGACTCGGCCGTGACCGAGGACGCGGCGCTCCAGGCCTGGGGCGCCGAGCTGGTGGCCGAGAACGGCGGCCGGGTGAAGGGCTTCGGCGAGGACGGCGTCGCCGGCAAGCTGACCACGGTGGAGTACCTCGTCCAGGCGGTGACGATGCTGCTGTTCACCGGCAGCGCGCAGCACGCGGCGGTGAACTTCGCCCAGGCGGGAATCATGACGTTCGTGCCGCTCTCCCCGGGTGCCGCCTACCGCGCGGCGCCTGTCAGCGTCGATGACGCCGCGCTCAACCCGGCCCTGGATCAGTACCCCCCGATGGACATGACCGCCCAACAGCTCGACTTCCTCTACCTGCTGGGCTCCGTGTACCACACGCGGCTGGGAGACTACCCCCCGCTGTGGTTCAAGAGCCTGCACGTCGACGAGCACCTGTTCGCCTTCAAGGAGGCGCTCAAGCGCATCGGCGAGACCATCGAGCAGCGCAACAAGACGCGCCTGTTCGCCTACCCCTACTTCATCCCCTCGAACATCCCCCAGAGCATCAACATCTGAGGGCGGTTCAAGACGTCTCATGAAAGGCCGGGCGGGAAGCACGGACCGCGCCCGGCCGCATTCCCGTCTCGCGCTTGAAGGCCCGGTGGAAGGAGGCCTCGTCCGCGTACCCCACCCGGAGCGCCACCTCGTGCAAGGGCAGGGTCGAGGCCTGGAGCAGGCGGGTGGCGAGCGAGATTCGCCGGCGCGTCAGGTAGCGGAAGGGGGACTCGCCCACGTGCCGGGCGAAGCGCAGCGCGAAGGAGGTCCGCGCGAGCGATACCCGCTCGGCGAGGCTGTCCACGGTCCAGGGCGCGCCCGGCTGGCGGTGCATGAGGGCGAGCGCCGCGGCGATGGGTGGATCCGCGAACGCGCCCACCCCCAGCGTTCCGTCTCGGGGGATCGCGGCACGCACCCATTCGAGCAGCAGCAGTTGCGTCACCTGGTTGATGAGCGCCTGGGCCCCGGGGCGTCCCGACGTGAAGTCCTCGCAGACGCGTTGGAAGGAAGGCATCAGCGTGGCGATGAGCGAGTCCCGGGTCTGCCTCGGGACCGAGGGCGCCAGGGCCGCCAGCAACGGGGCCGCGGCCCCCGCCTCCAGCTCGAAGCTCACGCCCAGGAACTCCGTGGTCCGCGCGTCCGGACCACCCAGGCATTCCAGCTCCTCCGAGCGGGTCTCGAAGCGCACGTCGATGGGTCGCGAGCGCGGCGTGGAAGAGTCCCGCACGATGAAACCCGGTCCCCCGGCCAGACCGATGTCTCCAGGTGACAGGTGAAGCGGGCCTTCCGTGTCGCCCTCCGGCTCGATCCACACGTCGCCGTCCAGCACCATGAACAGGCCCCGAGGACCCTCTCCCGGAGCGAAGCGCGCCCCATAGGGGCCATGGAACACGATGTGCCGCGAGGCGACGATGTCCAGGCGCAAGGTCTGGAGCAACTGGGAGAGGGCATCCATGAGCGGGGCTCCCGGCGGGGAACACGGGCGGGAAGTGTAACCCTCCCTCCGCTGTCCTCCCGGGGGACTCGCCCGCATGGGACGCCAAGCGTTTCGTTCCCGGCGCCCCAGGCCTGGCCTGCTCAAAAGAAGACGCTGAGATTGCTGGCGAGGATGACAGTTTGATCCAGGAGCACCGTCCGATGCGCGATGCGCCAGGAGCCTGGCATGTCTCCCCGGCGGAGCACGTCGCGGCGCATCCCCGCGAAGACATCCACGTCATGCTCCTGGCTCGAGCGGTAGAGCAGGAAGGAGGAGAACACCTCCAGCGCTCCGGGCTCGGGAAGGGCCCGCGACCGCACGTTGCTCACCAGACGGCGCGTGCGGCTGAGCGGGGACTCCGACCAGGCGAGCCCGGACATCAACCGCCCCACGCGCAGCGACAGGCCCCGGAAGTCATCGTCGAAGTGCGCGGGCGCGTCCGGGTCCAGCAGCTCCCGGCGCTCGGACTCGAGCGCCGCGTGGTTGGTGCGCGCGGGCATCCGGTAGCGCGCGTCCGGGGTGAACAGCTTCAGCCATTCCTCGTAGCGGTGCTCATCGAGCAGCGCCGCCTCGGTGAAGAGGAATTGCTCGAGCGCGTACTGCAACGCGGGCCCGGGCACGAACGAGGGAACGAACGGCGTGGGGGCGGAGAGTTCAGCGCTCATGGGGCACCTCCGTGGACACCAGGCTCGCCCAGCGGCGGTAGAAGGCACGGGCGGCCACCTCGCTGAAGGTCCGGTTCGCGGTGGTGCCGGGGAAGCGCGCCTCGACGTCCTCGCACGTGCCCGAGTCCATCTCCAGGTTGAAGAGCTCGCGCCGTGCGCGCCGTCCCCGGAGCACGCGTTGGATCTCCGTCCAGACGTGCGTGTCGTCCTGCTCGAAGATGCCAGCCGCGCCGAACGAGCGTTGACTGCCCAACCGGATGGCCTGCTTCACGTCCTCGGGAGCGTCCGCGTCCGCGATCACATAGGACCAGATCTCCATCTGCTCGGGGCCCTTGGGCTGCCATACGCGCAGGGCATTGACCACGGGCAGGAAGCCCACGTTGGGGAACATGTTGCACGCCGGGACGAAGACGGACGCACGCGTCTCGCCGTACTTGCGCACGAGGAAGTCGTGACGCGGCCCATCCAACCAGGCATTGACCTTGGGCGCGAACACGGGCCGCGTGCCGCGCAGGGTGTTCGGAATGAAGGGCACCGCCATGAGCCCATGCCCCTGGGCATTCTTGAGCTGCCGGCCGCCATCGGGCGGGGGCGAGGCCTCCTGGAAGGAGCGCGGCGCCCCGGGCACCTGCGTCATCAGGGCCTTGAGCGCGGACAGGTGGGTCATGCCGAAGTGGTAGCCATCCGAGCCGAACTGCTCGGCGCCGAGCTTCCAGTTGCAGTGCACGGTCCACTTCGTCACGCCGAGCACTTCCGTACCGCCCAGTCCATCCAGGTGGGGCTCCAGGTACCAGGCCGCGTCCCCGAGCGAGTCGCGGAAGGACGGCGCGTGCTCGTCCCACGAGCCGAAGATGAAGCCGAGGAAGGACTCGACGCGGGGCACGCGCACGGCGCTCCAGCGGTCGCGGTCCACGGGACAGCGGTAGATTTCCCGCTCGTCGCGCACGGAGGACAGGCGCCCACCGCGGTCATACGTCCAGCCGTGGAAGGTGCAGGTGAAGACCTTGGCATGGCCCGCGTCCGCCTGGGTGAGCCGCATGCCGCGGTGGCGGCACTGGTTGAGGAAGGCGGCCACCGAGCCATCGTCCTGGCGCGACACGATGATGGGATCCTCGCCCATGTACGTGGTGACGAAGTCCCCGGGCCGCTTGAGCTGGGATTCGTGCGCGAGGAAGAGCCAGCTGCGTCCGAAGACGCGCTCCTGCTCCAGCTCGTACACCTCCGGGTCCACGTAGATGCGGGGATCCACGCGGCCCCGCTCCTCGAGCAGGTCGCTCAGGTCCAGGGGGAGCCCTCCCGGACGAGCGGGTGGAACGCGAGCGGCGGACCCGGGACAATCGTTCTGCATGTGACCTCCACGGCGAGGGACGGGCACGGGCGTGCGCCGTTCACGGGCGGAAGGTGGGCAGGGTGACCGGGAGCGGCCATGAGCATTTCGTTCGGCGGCGTTGGCTTTTCGTTCAGCCAGAGTCTCACCCCAAGCAATCCGCCCCGCGACCGTTCATGGGTATGATGAGGCATCGCGGCGCCTCCCGCCGCCGGGGGGAGCCCCACATCGTGAGCCCAGCACCCATCCGCGACGAGCAGCTCTCGTCCACCGAGGCCCAGGCTGACCCGGAGACGCCCGCGCCGAGCAGGACCCGCGACCTGATGTCCGTCGCCGCCGGAGCCGTCGCCACCATCGCCGCGCGGACCCTGGGATTCGGAGTGCTCGGCTTCGTCCTGGGCACGGCGGCCTTCTTCGTCGAGCGGGCCACCGGCGTGCTCACCCACCCGTGGGAGCCCTGGCGCTACCTCGTCTACGTGTTGCTGTTGGCCTACATGGCCGCGGGCGTCGTGGGACTCGGGGGCGCGGGCATGTGGCGGGGCATCGGCCGCGTGGCGATGGACCTGGTGGAGAAGCACCAACTCTCCCAGCAGCTCGTGGATCGGGTGATGGACCGTGCCGCCGTCCTCGCGGCGGGCGAGGCCACACCGGAGGTCTTCCACAGGCCCCTGCCCATCCAGAAGCTGCGCGAGCTCATCCACCAAGCCAGCGGCGCGGACCCCGAGAGCGAGGAGACAGAGAAGAAGCTCAGGAGACTGTCGGGCGCCATCATCCGGCGGGTGCGGCGCGGCGTGGCCGGCATCATCGAGGCCCGGCTCGACGACATCATCGGTGAGCAGGAGCGAGACGCGAGCACCGTGGAGCTGACGCTCGGGCGGCTGCGCGAGCTCGCCGGGGAACAGCTCGACGAGCGGGTGATGGATGCCCTGGATGGCGCCCGGAACAAACAGGCGCTCCTGTGGGCCGCGCTCTTCGTCGGCACCGTGGCCCTGCCGCCGCTCGTGCTCACCCTGTTGCGGTGACACGGCGGGGAGGGCTTCATCCACCTGATGGACCTGGACGATGGACGAGGAGGCGCCATGGAGACGCAGGACCCCGAGCCCATCTTCCCGCATGAGCTGCGCGACGCCTGGCCCGCCCTCTCACGCGACGAGCGCGTGGAGAGCTTCCGGCTCGTGCCCCACGCCACCGCCGATGACTTCTTCCTGTCGCTGTCCGCGCAGGAGCAAGCCCATCTCCTCCTCGCGCTCGCGCCGGGCGAGCGGCGCACGTGGCTGCGGCTGCTCGCCCCCGATGATGCCGTGGACGTCATCCAGTCCACCCCGGCCGAGGTCCGCGACTCGCTCCTGCGCGAGCTGGACGAGACCACGCGCCGCGAAGTGCACGCCCTGATGGCCTATGCCGAGGACGCCGCGGGCGGCTTGATGAATCCCCGCTTCGCTCGTGTGCGGCCGGAGATGACCATCGACGAGGCCATCAGCTACCTGCGCCGGCAGACGCGCGAGAAGGTGGAGACGGTCTATTACGCCTACGCGCTCGACCTCCATCAGCACCTGCTGGGCGTGGTGTCCTTGCGCCAGCTCTTCCAGGCGGCCCCGGACAAGCGTGTGTCGGACGTGATGAAGCGGGAGCTCGTCACCGTGGCCGAGCACACCGACCAGGAGGCCGTGAGCCGGCTCTTCGCCGCGCAGTCGCTCATGGCCATTCCCGTGGTGGACGCCGAGCGGCGCATGAAGGGCATCGTCACCGTGGACGACATCGTCCAGGTGGTGCAGGAGGAGGCCACCGAGGACATCCAGAAGGTGGGTGGCATGGAGGCCCTGGACGCGCCCTACTTCGCCGTCACCTTCCTGGACATGCTCAAGAAGCGCGCGGGCTGGCTGCTCGTGCTCTTCCTCGGCGAGATGCTCACCGCCACGGCCATGGGCCACTTCGAGGAGGAGATCTCCCACGCGGTGGTGCTCGCGCTCTTCGTGCCCCTCATCATCAGCTCCGGCGGAAACTCCGGCAGCCAGGCCACCACGCTCATCATCCGCTCGTTGGCGCTCAGCGAAATCCGCCTGCGCGACTGGTGGCGCGTGGCGCGGCGCGAGGTGCTAGCGGGAGTGGCGCTCGGCGCGACCCTGGGCACGGTGGGCATCGTGCGCATCCTCATCTGGCAGGAAATCTTCGGCTCTTATGGCGAGCACTTCTTCCTGGTGGCGCTCACGGTGGGCCTGTCCCTGGTGGGCGTGGTGACGTGGGGAACGCTCTCCGGATCCATGCTGCCCTTCGTGCTACGCCGTCTGGGATTCGACCCGGCCAGCGCCTCCGCGCCCTTCGTGGCCACGCTCGTGGACGTGTCCGGCCTCGTCATCTACTTCACCGTGGCCAGCCTGCTGCTGCGCGGAACCCTGCTGTAGGCTCGTTTTCCATGAGCACGACCCTCTCCCCCCAGGAAATCTGGGCGCCTCACACGCGCTTCAATCCCCTGCCCCTCTACGCCCGAATGCGCCCGGAGGGTCCGCTGTTCCGCCAGATGGACGCCAACCGGGGCGTGCCCATCTGGCTCTCCACCCGCTACAAGGCCTCCGTGGAGTTGCTGCGCGACCCACGCTTCACCAAGGACGAGCGGCTCGTCGCCCCTCAGGCCCGGCAGGCGCGTGTCGCGGAAATGGAGGCCATCAACCGCAACATGCTCATGTCGGATCCTCCGGATCACACGCGCCTGCGCACGCTCGTGTCCAAGGCCTTCCTCCCGCGCCGCGTGGAGGAGCTGCGCTCGCGCGTGGAGGCCATCGCCCACCGGCTGCTGGACGCCCTGCCCGCTCAGGGCTCCGTGGATTTGATCGACGCCTTCGCCTTCCGGATTCCCGTGACGGTCATCGCCGAGCTGTTGGGCGTGCCTCCCGAGGATCAGGATCAATTCCGCGTGTGGACGACCGCCATCACCCAGTTGCCCTCCGCGGATCGGCTGGAGTCCATCAAACAGGCGAGTCTGGCCTTCATGGCCTACGTCCAGAACCTGATGGAGAAGCGCCGCGCCGAGCCGCGCGAGGACCTGGTCAGCGACCTGTTGCAGGCGGAGGAGCAGGGAGACCGGCTGTCGTCCGAGGAGCTCATCGGCATGGTGGTACTGCTGTTGAACGCGGGCCACGAGACCACGGTGAACCTCATCGGCAACGGCGTCTGGGCGCTGCTGCGCCACCCCGAGCAGTTGGAGCGGCTGCGCCAGAACCCCGCCCTCATCGACTCGGCGGTGGAGGAGATGCTGCGCTACCGCGGGCCCCTGGAGTGCGCCACCCACCGCTGGGCCCGCGAGGACATCGAGTTCCACGGACAGGTGATTCCCGCCGGGGAGACGGTGCTCGTGTCACTGCTCGCGGCCAATCATGATCCCGAGCAGTTTCCCGAGCCGGAGCGCTTCGACATCACCCGCGAGCCCAACCGGCACATCGCCTTCGGCTTCGGCATCCACTTCTGCGTGGGCGCGCCCCTGGCCCGGCTGGAGGCCAGCATCGCCCTGCCCCTGCTGCTCGAGCGCCTACCCCGGCTGCGCCTGGCGGTGGACGAGAGCCAACTCCAGTGGCGCCAGGGCCTCGTCCTGCACGGCCTCAAGCAGCTCCCCGTGGCCTTCTAAGGCCGCCTACAACGCGTAGGTGGCGAAGCAGCTCCCCGCCGGGCCACCTCCCGCGATCTCCGCGTAGGGCGCGGGCAGCCAGGCGCCCTCGGCGCCACACTGCTGCCACTCGGAGGTGGAGCGCGACTGCACGCACGTGCGCGTCGGCACCGAGCGGCCCAGGGTGACGGAGCTGCACCACGGGTAGGAGACGGTGCAGTTGGTGGGCTTGGTGGAGGTGCCCTCCGAGAAGGCGCCATTCACGCACTGCCGCCAGACGCCGTCCGAGGAGGACTGCACGCAGCCGCCCGCCTTCACGTCGGCGTCCACCGTGCCCGAGTAGCACGCGGTGCTGGTGGGCGCGGTCCAATTGTACTCGGCCTTGAACTGGCTGTACTTGAGCGACACGAGCGACGAGCCGCCCACGGTGGTGCGGCCGCACTGCGTGGCGTACGCGCCCACCCAGGGGGTGTACGTGTAGAGCGCCGCGGTGGCCTTGTTGGCCGGCTTCACCGCGCAGGGATCCGACGTGTTCTTCGTCACGTTCACCTTCCAACCGGAGACGGTGGGACGGCCGGCGTCCAGGTCCGTGAGGTAGCCGCGCAGCTTCTTCGCCGAGCACTCCACCTGCTTGCCAAAGCCCGCGTAGGAGGTGCTACAGCCGCCGCTGTCCGGGCACCCACAGCCGGTGGCCTTGGCCAGGTTGGTGGAGGTGCCACTGGTGATGAGACTCGACTCCGTCTGGATGCGCGCCAGCATGTACAGGGGGCTGATGCCGCTGGCCTTGGACTGCTCCACGATGAGCGCCGCCGCCGTCTTCCCCCACGCCGGGTCCGTGTAGCCCGCCAGGTACGAGCCCTTCTGCTGGAGGAACTGCTGCACCTGCGCCGTGGTGATGGTCTGCCCGCCGGTGATGTCCGTGTCCTCGAGCAACCGGTGCATGTCGAACTTCGTCGTGGCCGCCTCGAGCACCTGGCCCGTCAGCTCGTCCACCGCCGCGGGCTCCTCGGCGGAGGGACCGCAAGCCACCAACAGCGCCGGCAAACACCACCACGTGCGTCGCAGATTCATCTCAGGCCTCGGGGGAACCGGCCACGGGACGCCGTGGCGGGGAGGGCTTCCCTCATAGCACCTGGAAAAAGGAGATTCCTCGATTTTCGAGAATCCTGGAAGAAGTCAACGACCCAGGCGCCGCCGGGCCCGCGCACGAGCGGCCTCCAGCGCCGAGTCCACGTCCGAGTCCTTCGCGGGGGGCTCGGGCGGCGGCGCGTCCTCCTCGCCAGGGACGGGGGACGGAGCGGGAGCACGAGCCACGGGTGCCGGGGCCACGGACGCCGGAGCCGCCATGGACACCGGGGAAGGCGCCCGCGCGCGACGGAGTCTCGGGGCCGAGAGGATGCGGCGCACGGCTACCTCGGCCAGCATCGCCGCCAGGGCCAGGCCCACCAGCCACGGCGCGAGCGCCACCCGGCCCTCGGACTCGGGCGCCTGCGCGAACAAGCCCGTCAGCGACAGGCGCTCCACGCCCCCGCCCACGGCCGCCACCCCGCGCAGCACCTCCAGGCCCTCCTTATTAGAGCCCGGCTCGAACTCGGGCGCGTAGGGCAGCGTCACCGGCGGCGCGCGAAGCACGCGCGTGCCCAGCTTCACCACCGGGTGCCAGGTGCCACTGCCTGGCAGCGTGTACTCGGCCGCCATCCGGTCCTCGTCCTCCCAGCGCATGGGCAGTTCCACCGGCTCGCTCCGGCCATCTCCCGGCAACAACACCAGCGAGGGCAACGCGCCCGGCAGGGCCTCGCCCGGAGCGAAGTCCAGCGACACCCGCAGCCGGTCCCCTCGCCGCTCCGAGCGCGCCACCGCCGTCTCCGCCCCTCCCGAGCCCCCCATCGCCCAGCGCACCATGCCCTCGAGCGTCCCGCGCAGCCCGCTCCAGGCGCGCAGCTCGCCCGTGTATTCGCCATCCACCTCCGCCAGGAAGGCCACCGCCCGCCCCGCCCCGCGCGGCCACAGCGCCAGCAGCGGCGCCGCGTTGTCGTCCAGCGTGCGCAGGGCCACGCTCGCGCGCGGCCTGAGGTACGCGAGGTTGTAGCCCCCCACCTGGGGCAGCCCCAGCGCGGGCAGCCGGCCCAGCAGTGGCAGGTCCGGCGCGGCTTCCAAGGAGGTGGGCGTGTCCACGAAGGTGGCGCGCGCCACGGTGAGCGTTTCCTGGCTGAAGATGCGCGGCAGGCTCGCCGCGTCCTCGGCGAAGTACATGCGGCCGCCGCCCTTGTCGGCGATCTCCCGGAGCAGCGCCGCGTCCGGATCCTTCTCCGAGCCCAGGCCAATGACGGACACCGTCACCTTCTGGCGGCGCAGCGCATCGATCGTCTCCAGGTAATCGGCCGCCTCCTCCGAGTCCGCCGCGTCCGAGAAGAGCAGCACGTGGCGCGTGGCCTTGGTGCTGCGCAGCACCTGCTTGCGGCCCTCGCGCAGGGCCCTGCCCACGTAGATGCCACCGCCTCCACTGAAGCCCCGGGCCACCTGGTCCAGGGGCAGCCCCTCTTCCACTGGACTCATGGGGAAGAGCTCGTGCACGTCGGTGTCCACCATGGCCACGGACGCCTCGTCCTTCGGGTTGAGCAGGGTGAGCGCGCCCACGACGCCCTCCGCCGCCAGCTCCATCTTCGTGCGCCCATCGGGGATCTGCGCCCCCATGGAGCAACTGCAATCCATCAACACGCTCATGGCCACGTCGATGCGGCGCTGCTCCTCGCGCATCTCCAGCGACACCGGCAGCAGGGGCTCCACCGGCGAGCGGCGATAGCCTCCCTCGGAGAAGCTCGCGCGGCCGCCCGTCATCACCAGCCCACCGCCCGCCACCTCCACATAGGAGGCCACCGCGCGCAGGCCCGGCTCGCCCAGGCGGTTGGCGTCCACGTTCTCCAGCACCAGCGCGCCCACGCCCTCCAGCGCCTCCAGGGTGAGGGGAAAGGGCGCGCGCACCTCCAGCGTCAGTCCCGCGGCGCGCAGGGCCTGGGCGAGCGTGCCCTCGGGCTGATCCGTGAGCAGCAGCACCCGGGGCGGACCCTCGACCCGAAGCACCGCCTGGCCCACGTCGTTCTCCACCACCCCGTCCCCCGGGGCCTCCACCTTCAGCCGGTAGGAGACGAGGCCCGGTGCGTCCACCAGGTCGCGAAACGGCAACAGGTTGGGCCCGGCCTGGAAGTCGAAGGGGCCTTCGAGCAGCACGCGGCCATTGCGCTCCAGGCGCACCTTGCCCGTGACAGGTGCCGTCGCGCGCACGACGCCCGTCATCTGGAAGGGCTCGTGCGCCGTCACCGAGGCGGGCGTGTCCAACGACAGCACGGCCAGGTCCAACGGCACGTCCTCGCGCGCCACCTGGCGGAAGTCCACCGCGAGGCCCCGGGCCGCGAGCCGCCGGGCCGCGCCGCGCGCATCCGCCCCCGTGGCACGTCCATCCGAGAGCACCAGCACCCGCCCCGAGCGGCCCGGCGGAATGAGCGCTCCCGCCGCGTCCAGCGCCGCCGACAGATCCGACGCCTCCGCGTCCACCGGCCGGGAGAAGCCGCCGAAGTGGCCCCGCTCGGACAGCGGCTGCTCCACCCGCGCCTCGCGCCCGAAGGCGATGACGCCCACCCGATCCCCGGGTCGCCGCTGCGACTCCAGAAGGCCCACCGTCTCCGTGGCCACCCGCCCCGCGTCCGCCGGCATGGAGCGCGAGCGATCCACCACCACCACCACGTCGCTGCCCGCCTGGCTCAGCGTCCACGTGGGGCCGGACAGCGCGCCCAGCACGAGCACGAGCAGCCCCCAGCGCAGCACCATGGGCGGGCCCGGACGCCGGCCCCACTTCCATAGGAAAAGGCCCAGCGGCACGAGGAGCACCCACACCTGGGGCAGGGAAAAGCTCATGACACCTCCCGGCGCCGCGTCAGGTGGAAGTCCGCCAGCAGCGCCGCCAGCAGGCCCCACAACGGCCAGCGCGCCCGGCCCTCGGATGCGCCATGGTCCTGGGCCTCCGCCACCACGCGGGCGGGCAGGTCCCCCGCGCCGCGTCCGCGCAAGTCCGACTCCCGGGCGTCCAGGGGCAACACCTCCACCGCGTCCACCGGTTCGCTCTCGCGCTCGAGCGCGTAGCGGCCCGGCGCCTCGGGCGGCGGCAGGCTCAAGGCCCCCACGCCGAAGAGGGGATGCGCGCCCCCGGGGCCGACGAGCGAGTAGCGCGCGCCCGCCCGTGTCACCACCGTCAGGGGCTCGCCGAGGGGATACTGCCGCTGGATGAAGCCCTCTCGCGCCCGTCTCGCCTCGCGCAGCACGTTGCCCAGCAACACCGGCCACGCGGGCGTGCGCTGCACGTTGGAGCGCGTCAGGTCCACGTTGAGGTGCACCCGTCCCTCGTCCTCGGAGAGCAGCACGCCCTCGCCCACCGTCATCAACGCCCGGCCCGGAGGCGCCTCGGCCCCCGCCGCCCAGCGCACGCCGCCCAGTTGCACGTCATCCAGCAGGGGGTGGTTCTTCTCCGAGAAGAAGGGGCCCACGTACGTGCGCACCGCGCCGCCCGCTCCCACTGTCAGCCGCGCGTCCGACCCCCTCGGGCCCACGACGAGCGCGCCCTCGCCCGGCATCAGCTCCACCCCCGGCGCCACCGCGAGGAAGCGCTCCAGGGCCGAGCGCACCGGCGCCTCCAGTCCCTCGGCGATCACCACGCGCACCGGACGCTCCGGGGCGGGCGGCAGGCGCACCTGGCCATCCTCGGGCAGCACGTCCGGAGGCAGGGACACCTCCACGTCTCCCGCGTCCTCGAAGGTGAAGCGCAGCGTGACCGCGCCCTCCTCGGGCAGCCGCACCCGCTCGCGCCGCTCCGTGCCCGCCTTCGCGCCCGGGCCGGGCCGCGCCACCACGTGCACCTCCGTCTCCTCGGGCCCGGCGCCGAAGCGCGCCACCCGCAGCGTCACTTGAGCCGTGGAGCCCTCGTCCCGGCGCCACGCGGACACCAGCGCCACGTTGTCGCGTGGCTCGCCCAGGGCCGTCCACCGCACCGCCTCGGGTACGGCCACGCCCTCGCCGGGTGAAGCGTCGGTGAGGAAGTGCACCTCCTGGCCCGGGCCCGCCAGCTCCTGGGCCCACAGCAGCGTGGGCGCCACGTCGTGGTCCGCCCCGAGCGCCCGGAAGGACTCCAGCGCCGCCAGCGCCTGGGAGGGCTCCGCCTCGGGCCCCGCGAGGACGCGCGGCACCGTGCCGCTCACCAGCACCGTCACCCGGGTGGCCGTCTCCTCTTCCACGCGGCGCGCCGCCGCCTCGCGCACCTTCTCCAGCACCGCACGCCCGTCCGTCCCCCGCGCGGACAGGGACAGGCTCCCATCCACCACCAGCACCACGTGCCGCGTCCGAGCGTCCCCGCCCAGGCGCACGTCCGCGAGGAAGAGCGCCGCGGCCACCACCGCCAACGCCTCCAACAGGAGCGAGGCCTCGCGGGTGAAGCGCTCGAAGCGAGGGCCCGCCTCGGCGCGAGGCCGGGGCGTGCGCCAGAGGAACAGGGCGCTCACCACCACGGGCTTCTGCTTGCGCTTGAGGAAGTACGCGGCCACCAGGGGCGCGAGCGCTCCCAGGGCCAGCAGTCCCCACGGGAAACCAAAGCTCACGCGCCCACCGCCGGAGGAAAGAGGGGCCGCAGCGCACCGGTCACCAGGGAGCGCAAGGACTGGGACGAGGGAGCCACCAGGTGCGCCGCCCGGGCCCTCATCGCCGCGGCGCCGAGGGCCTTCTGGTGTTCGGCGAAGCGCCGCGCGTAGGCGGCCAGCACATCCTCGGTGAGCAATTCCTCCAGCGCCGCGCCGCTCTCCGCGTCCACCAGCCGCGCGCCCTCTCCGCCCGTGGGCTCCAGGTCCTCCGCGTCCAGCACCTGCACCAGGAAGAGCGCCGAGGCGCCTCGCGCCAGCCGGGACACGAGCGCGGGCAAGGGCGCCTCGAAGAGGAAGTCGCTCACCACCACGCGCAGGCCACAGGGCCTCAAGGGCGGCAGCCGGTTCAGGGCCGCGTGCAGATCATCCCCCGCGTCGAAGGCGGCCGAGCGCAGCGCGGCGCGGCACACCTGCCCTTGGACCCGCTCCGGCCGGGCACCGCCCACCAGCAGCGTGGGACCCAGGCCTCCGCGCTCGCCCACCTCCGTGGTCAACAACGCCACCTCGCGCGCGCACCCGGCCTTGCGGGGCGACAGCGCCATGCTGCGCGAGCCGTCCAGTACGACTTCCAACCGGGGCGACACCTCGTCCTGGCGCACCCGGAGGATGAGCTCGCCCGTGCGCGCCACGGCGCTCCAGTCCATCTGCCGCAAGTCATCCCCCGGCTGGTAGACGCGGAAGTCGTGCAGCTCCAACGAGGCCCCCGCCGAGGCCGCGCGCACCTCGCCCACCCGCCCCCGGTGCGGCGTGCGAGGCAGGGCCAGCGAGAGGCCGGGAGCGAGGCGCGCCACTTCCACCTCGTCGAAGTCGGGAGGAGGACTCATGAAGCGTGGGCCTGGCGCTCCCGTGCCACGAGCGTGCGGTCCGCGAGGAACACGGAGAGCCCGGCCAGCAGGGCCACGACGGCCCACAGACTCCAGCTCAGCTCCGGAGCGGTCCACCTGTAGCTCCCCTCGAGGAATGCCGACAACCCGACGAAGGGGTTGAGCAGGTTGAAGAGCTTCTGGCCTCCGCTCTCTCCGAAGAGGATGGCGACGAAGGGAGGCAGCATGCTCGCCAGGAGCACCAGGATGAAGAAGAAGAAGCGCACCACCGCCGCCGAGGCGGACCGCCCCGCGCGCGGCAGGCGGACCACCCACACCGGCAGGGTCATGTACAGGAGCGCGAACACCGGCGGGGCGAGCACCGCCTCCAGGGTGACCTCACGCCAGCTCGAGCCGGACGGGGAAAGCCACAGGAGCACGCCACACAGCGCGCTCCAGGCGAGCAACAACAGCACGGCGAGCCTCAAGCCCCGCACCGCGCCGGGGCGCAGGAGCGACCAGGGCCGGGTCCCCGCGCGCAGGGCCCGCGCCTGCCCGTCGGCGTCCGTGGCCAGCACGAGGCCGCACAGGGTCAGGTACAGACACCCCAGGACACTCACCACCTCCGCCCCCCGGTCGGGAGCGACGTACAGCCAGCCGCCCAGCAGCACCAGGCCCGAGAGCCCCACCTGGACGACGAGCGCCAACCGGGGCCCGCGCGAGTAGTTCTCCGTGACCAGGGACAGCCGGGCGGCGGCCGTCTCGAAGAGCAGCCACCCGCCCGTGAGCATCATCCACAGGAAGCAGCCCGCGAAGTAGACGAGGAACCGCTCGCGGCGAAAGAGGAGGAAGCCCTCCTCACACAGGGCGAAGGCCGACACCAGGCCATACATCAACGCCAAGGCCAGCGAGCCCAGCAGGGAGAAGTGCACCAGGGCCCGGCCAATCCGGCCCTCCGCCATCGTGGCCGCGCACACCGCCCACACGGTGAGGAAGACGAGCCAGCAGCCCCCCAGCGCGAGCACCACGAGGATGGTCGGCAGCTCGATGCCATTGAGGTAGTAGCTGAACAGGAGGAAGGGCCCCACGGCGGAGGCGTACAGCCCGCCCTGCACGAGGAAGGAGCCCACCTTGCCGCGCAGGATGCGCCGGGGCCCGAGTCCCGTGAGGATGAGCAGCACCCACGTGTCGTCCTCGCGCTCGCGCGCCAGCGAGCGGTAGGCGCTGTAGGGAATGACGAAGAAGTGCACCACGCCCAGACACACGAAGAAGGCGAAGAAGAAGCTCCGCCCCATGGGCTTCAAGCCGCCCTCCTCGAGCGTGGAGGACCAGGCGGCCAGCGCGATGGTGAAGCAGGCGAGCAGCATCAGCCCGAAGAACGACCAGAAGACGCGCGAGCGCACTCCCTGGCGCACCTCCTTCACCACCAGCGGGTTGAGCCATTCCCCCAGCCGGGAGAGCAGGGGCGGGCGAGGCTCCCCATTCACCGTGGCATCCATGCCCCTGCCTGTCGTCGCATGCATCCCAGACCCCCTTGGACTCTCGGGGGCCCAGTATAGAGGAGAGGGTGCCCATGGGGCCCCATCCGGTGCTACGACATGCCCCCATGTCTTCTCCTGCCCCCCTGTTCACCTCCGTCCCCGCGGAACTGGACTTCCCCGCGGATGAACGCCGCGTCCTCGCCTTCTGGAAGGAGCGCCGCATCTTCGAGCGCACGCTCCAGGGCCGGGATGACGCACCGGGCTTCGTCTTCTACGAAGGGCCCCCCACCGCCAACGGCCTGCCCCACAACGGGCACGTCCTCACGCGCGTCATCAAGGATCTGTTCCCCCGCTACAAGTCCCTGCGCGGCTACCGGGTCCCCCGCAAGGCGGGGTGGGACACGCACGGCCTGCCCGTGGAGGTGGAAGTCGAGAAGGAGCTGCGCATCCACGGCAAGGCGGAGATCGAACGCTACGGGGTGGAGCCCTTCACCGAGCGCTGCATCGAGTCCGTCTTCCGCTACACCTCCGAGTGGGAACGGCTCACCGAGCGCATCGGCTTCTGGGTGGACCTGCAGGACGCCTACGTCACCTACCACCGGGGCTACGTGGAGAGCGTCTGGTGGGCGCTCGCCGAGCTGTACCGCAAGGGCCTGCTCTACCGGGGCCATAAAATCGTCTGGTGGTGGCCCCAGGGCGGCACGGCGCTGAGCTCCGGCGAGGTCGGCATGGGCTACCGCACCGTGGACGACCCCAGCGCCTACGTGGCACTGCCCCTCCGGGACACGCCGGACACCGCGCTGCTCATCTGGACGACCACGCCCTGGACGCTGCCCTCCAACATGTACGCCGCGGTGAACCCCACCGTGGACTACGTCACCGTGGACGCGGGCGAGCGCAAGCTCATCCTCGCCGCGGCCCTGCGCGAGGAGCTGGCCAAGAAGCTCAAGAAGGACCTGCCGGTGCTCGCCACCCACAAGGGCGCGGAGCTGGTGGGCCGGCGCTACCTGCCGCCCTATGACGTCTATGTCCAGCGCGTGGGCGACACCCAACTGCCGCTCGCCCAGGGCGGCACGGAGGCCCCCGCCTGGCGCGTCATCGGCGCGGACTTCGTCACCCTGTCGAGCGGCACCGGCATCGTGCACATCGCCCCGGCGTTCGGCGAGGACGACTACGAGGCCTTCCGCCGCGAGCGCGCCCGCTTCGCCGACCCCAGCGCCCTGGAGATGTTCTGCGCCATCCGTCCGGACGGCACCTTCGGCGAGGACTTCCCCTCGCTCACCGGCCGCTTCGTGAAGGACGCGGACAAGGACATCCAGCGCGAGCTCAAGGAGCGCGGCCGGATGCTGCTCATCGAGCAGTACCGCCACGAGTACCCGTTCTGCTGGCGCGCGGATGATGATCCGCTCATCCAGTTCGCCCGGCCCGCCTGGTACATCCGCACCACGTCCGTGAAGGACAAGGCCATCGAGAACAACCGCCAGGTCAACTGGGTGCCCGAGCACATCAAGGAAGGGCGCTTCGGCGACTTCCTGGCGAACAACGTGGACTGGGCCCTGTCGCGCGAGCGCTACTGGGGCACGGCCCTGCCCCTGTGGGTGAACACGGAGACGGGCGAGGTGGAGGCCCACGCCTCGCTGGAGTCGCTGCGTGCCCAGCCCGGCAGCACGCTCGCCGCCGTGGAGGCCGAGCTCAAGGCCTTCCTCGCGAAGAAGCCCGACTCGGCCGGCGCCGAGCACCTCATCGTCCACAAGCCGTGGATCGACAAGGTCACCTACGAGAAGCCCGGCACCCCCGGCCGCTTCGTGCGCGTGCCCGAGGTGGTGGACGTGTGGTTCGACTCGGGGTGCATGCCCTTCGCGCAGTGGGGCTATCCCCACGCCCCCGGCTCGCACGAGAAGTTCACCCGCGCCTTCCCCGCGGACTTCATCTCCGAGGCCATCGATCAGACGCGCGGCTGGTTCTACTCGCTGCTGATGATCAGCACGCTCGTCTTCGACGAGGAGACCCAGCGGCGCCAGGGCATCACCCCGCCCCGCGACTTCCCCCTGCCGTACAAGAACTGCATCGTGCTCGGCCACGTCTCCGACAAGGAGGGCAAGAAGGAGTCCAAGTCCAAGGGCAACTACACCCCGCCGGAGATCATCCTCGACGAAGTGCGCATGGACTTCGCCGTGCTCGACGACGCGCGGGCGGGCGTGCCCGGCGTGCCCGGGGAAGCGCTCATCGCCCGCGAGGACCTGGAGGGCCTGGATCTCCAGGAGGGCGCCAGGCTCCAGGTGTTCCGCCAGGACGCGCCGGAGCGGGCACTGACGCTCACGGTCAAGGTGCACAAGAAGCTCAAGCGCCGCGTGGTGCTGCTCGCGGCGAAGGACCTGGAGGCCCTGGGCGTGAAGCCGTCGGCGCGCGGCGCGGACGTGATGCCGGTGGAAGTGCCCCGGCTGCCGCCCACCGAGCGCGTGGTGCTCAAGGACCCCGCCAGCAAGGCCCCGGGCGCGGACGCGTTCCGCTGGTTCTTCTTCGCCGCGAGCCCCACCTGGTCCAACACGCGCCACTCGCTGAGCAACGTGCGCCTGTTGCAGAAGGACTTCCAGGTCAAGCTGCGCAACGTCTACTCGTTCTTCACCATCTACGCGAACATCGACGGCTTCTCGCCGGCGCTCGGCAACCCGGACGCCACCGAGGCCCCCTGGCGCGCCATCCAGAAGAGCACCGGCTGGCGCCCGCCCGCCGAGCGCCCCGTGCTGGACCGGTGGATCCTCTCCGAGGTGCAGCTCGCCCTGCGCGACGTGACGCGCGCCCTGGACGCCTACCAGGTGTACGAGGCCGCCCAGCGCATGGTGGCGCTCGTGGACGCCCTATCCAACTGGTACCTGCGCCGCAGCCGCGAGCGCTTCTGGGCCCCGGGCCTGGAGGCGGACAAGCGCGACGCGTACTTCACCCTGTACGAGGTGCTCACCACGCTCACCTCGCTGAGCGCGCCCTTCACGCCCTTCTTCGCGGAGGAGATGTGGGGCAACCTGGTGCGCCAGCCCTGGCCCCAGTCCCAGCCGGAGAGCGTCCACCTGGGCCGCTTCCCCGAGCCCGACACGAGCCTCATCGACGAGGCCCTGTCCACGGAGATGGGGGCGGTGCGCGAGCTGGTGTCGCTCGGACTCAAGGTGCGCACGGACAACCGGCTCAAGGTGCGCCAGCCGCTCTCGCGCGTGGACGTGGTGCTCGCGCGGCGGGAGCTGCAGGAGCGCGTGGCCGTCTATGAGCACCTGCTCTCCGACGAGCTGAACGTGCACGCGGTGCGCTTCCTCGAGGCGGGCCAGGAGGCGGACGTGGTGCGCTACAAGGTCCGGCCGAACCTGCGCGCCATGGGCAGCCGCCTGGGCCCCAAGCTCGCGCCGGTGCGCAAGGCCTTCGACGCCGCCGACAGCCGGCTGCTCCAGGGCGAGCTGGCCCGCGAGGGCAAGGTGGCGCTCACCGTGGGCGGCGAGGCCATGGTCTTCCCGGCCGAGGAGCTGGAAGTGCTCGTGGAAGCCAACGCGGGCTACGCGGCGGCGGGCTCGGGCGTGGGCGTGGTGGTGCTCCACACCGAGCTGACGGAAGCGCTCGTGGACGAGGGCCTGGTGCGCGAGCTGCTCGCGCGGGTGCAGGCGGCGCGCAAGGACCTGGCGCTCGGCTACACGGACCGCATCCGCCTGTGGGTGGACGGAGACGCGCGCGTGCGCAAGGTGACCCAGGAAGCGCGAGAGCTCATCTCCCGGGAAACGCTCACCACGGAGCTGCACGTGGGCCCCGAGGGCTTCACCTCCGAGGAGGAAGTGAACCTCAACGGACTGCCCGCGCGCGTGCGCGTCGAGCGGGCCTGAGCCTGCACCCCATGCCCGGACCCGCTCCCCTTCCCTGGTTCGCCTTCTCCCTGTCCCTCGCGCCCGGAGGGGTGCGTGAACGGCTCCAGGGAGTGCTCCCGCCCGCCGTGCCCGAGGGCGAGGTGGCCGAGGCGTTGGACGTGGAGCTCGTCCACGACGTGCTGGCGCCGGAGTGGGAAGGCCGGGTGGCGAGGCTGGTGGACACCCCCGGCCGGCGCGTCATCGGTCGCCTGCGCGCCGTCCCCGCTCCCCTCTGGCCCCAGGTGGCGGCGCTGGAGGAACGGCTGGCGCTGGCCACCCACGAGCGTCCCCTGCGGGTCCGCACGGCCTCTGGCGCCCTCGTCTCCGCGCGGGCCTTCACGCCCCCCGCGCCGGCCCGCCCCGCCGTGGGGCCCGTGAGCGAATCGTTCCTGGTGGCCCTGGCACGGGCCGCCGAGTCCGCGAAGCTGCCCGCCGACTACGTGACGCGGCTCCAGGCCGAGGCCCAGCTCGTCCAGACCATCCAGCGCGCCCAGGCCCAGCGACTGCGCTGAACCCGCCGGATTCGACACACCGCGTCCTTTCGGGAGCAACTTTCCGTTATCAAGGGACGAGAATTCCGAACACCCCCTCCCATGGAAGGCCGACTGGATGCAGATCCGCCCCCCCAGCCCGTCGCTCGTGCCGCCCCGAGAAGCCTCCGTGAAGGTGGGAAACACCGTGTCCGCCTCCGGTGGGAGCTGGGCGCGGGCCGCCGAGAAGGAAGTGCCCATCGCGGACCTCCAGAAGAAGTTCGGCTGGACGGAGGGCAGCTGGCAGGCGGACCTGCTGCGCGCGGCGGATGGAGCGGCCACCTCGCCGGGCGAGCGCCGGGGCAACGGGGGCGTGTCCGCGGCGGAAGTGGAGCGCTACCTGGCCCAACCGGATGACGCGCGCTTCCTCACCTCGGCGGCGCTGCAGAAGCAACGGGCGGCGCTGGAGGAGCGGCTGGCGGGAGGCGCCCAGGCCGTCGCCGTGGATGGCTTCGACAGCGACTGGCAGAACACGGTGGCCCAGCGCGCGGACACGCTCGCGGGCAACGGGGACGGACAGGTGTCGCGCACGGAGCTGAACGCCTTCCTGCTCGATGTGAAGGACGGGAAGGTGGATGACACCGCCTGGATGCCGGATCAAAAGGAGGCCGTGTTCTCGAGCCGGCTCGCCGAGAGCGCGGGCGAGGCGGATCCCCTGCGTCCCCTGGGCGAGAGCGGCGGATTGTCCCTGGTGAAGGAGTACATGCGGACGACGATGGGCGAGGGCACGAATGTCCCCACCTTCGTGAGCTACCTGCTGTCCGCTGCGGACATCCAGGAGACGCCCGTGGAGGTGAACCGGAACAAGAGCCACTTCCAGCCGGATCCAGAGCTGGGAGCGGAGGGCGTGGTGGACTCGGACTACACGAACACGGGCTACGACCGGGGCCACATGAAGCCGGCGGACGACTCGCCCACGCAGGAGGCGATGGACGAGAGCCACCTGTTGAGCAACGTGGCGCCGCAGTACCCGGACATGAACCGGCAGACATGGCGCACGCTGGAGGCGGCGGTCAACGACCTGGTGGAATCCACGGGCGGCAAGGCCTCGATCATCACGGGCAACCTCTACCTGGACGCCCAGGGCAAGCCGTTGCCGCTCGATGAGCAGGGCACCATGGGCGCCAACGCGCGCCGCATCTCCGTGCCCACGCATCAATTCAAGACGGTGCTGCTGGAGTTGCCCAATGGCAACCTGAGCATGTTCGCCTACATGGTGCCCAACGTGAAGGACGCCCCGACGAAGAAGGACGACATCACGCCCTTCCTCGATGCGGCGCGCACGTCGGTGGACCGGATCGAGGAACTGCTCGGACAGGACCTGTACGCGCAGTTGCCCGAGTCCGTGCAGGCGAAGCTGGAGTCGGACACCTCGGCGCGCGTGAGCTTCCGCGAAGCCAGCCTGTATGAAGCCGCGTCGCTCGTCTGGCCCCAGGGAGGAGCCAGGGGAAGCGACGCGTGGTGAGAGCGCCGGGCCTGCTCCTCCTCGTGGGGGTGATGGGGCTGAACGTGGGCTGCTGGGCGGACGAGCTGCAATGCACACCAGCCGACACCACCTACTCCTGTTGTGTGAAGCAACACCCCACGGCCCCCCAGTCCTGCGGAGCGAGCACGGCCGGGGCGGAAGCCGCCGCGCGCGGGGGCCTGTCGGGAACAAACGTGGTGGTCGGCACGCTCGTCGCCGCGGCGACGATTTCCTCCGATGACGAAGTCCTTCCCGCCAAGACCCAGGCCGCCGTGGAGAAGGTGCTGAGGGAGTGCGCGGTGAAGGCTCACGAGGCCGTGAACCGCAAATACTTCAAAGGCGACCCGACTCCTGCGCAGTGCGCGGAAATCGTGGAACGGGATGCCAAAGGCACGGCCATTACCACGCGGGCAATGCAGCTGGGGAAACAGAAACACGTCGAGGCATTGGCCTGCGTATCGGACCTTCTCTCCAAATTCTTGTCGGGCCGGTTCAGCATGGAGCAGCGCTACCGCCCCAATCCCACGACGCGGAACCTCGAACTGGTGAGCATTGAGCAATACCAGAAACTCTTGAGGGTAAATCAGGGCAAGGGGTTGAGAGGAACATTGGTGCCTGATGTCGTCATCCACTCGGGAGATCCCTTGAGAATCCAGATCGTCTACGACTTCAAATTCCCCTGCCTGCGACGCAATTCTCCCACGTGGACCGTCTATACACAGGCGGACCATCCCTACAGGGACAGAACGCAAGGGGACGTCTACGAAGAGTTTCTTGGACCGACACGCCGCGTCACCCCCTGGGAAATCGTTCGATGAAGCAAGCATATCCCCGCATTGGAGGCCATACACCGACCGGACTCCACATATTGAGAGATGGAATCATCCTCGCCTTCTTCATGAAACACCCACACCGGGAAATCGGACGGGCCGCGCTCGGTGCCTTCAATAACCACCTACAACACATAGGACCCGACAAGCTGAGACATTACACGGGCACAGAGGGATACCCCCTTCCGCTGGACGACATGGGCTTGAAATATGTTCAAGATCAATTCGTCGAAGACGAGGGATGTTTACTCCAACTATGGGAGCACGACGACAAGCTAGGAGGGTACCGGTTCGAATACCGAGGCCGAATGCTCGGCAAGCCCCAATACACCCACTGGCCCGACGCCACCAGCTGCGTGGCCTTCTGGCTGCCCACGGAGTACCTGGAGGAAAAGGGCCCGGCGCGGGTAAAGGAACTCGCGCTCGCGTTGGCGCGGGAACTCCCCTTCAACACGGGCTACGTGAGCCCCGCCTTCAACGGGCTCATGGACATCGGAGCGGTGCATCCATTGATTCACGATTTGTGTTTCCGCTACCCGGGCCTGGACATCTTCGACAGTGAAGTGACGATGCGGCTCGGCACCCGACCCAAAGGCGCCTACTGGCTGAACTTCTATGGCCAGCCTCTGCTCGGGCAACTGGGCGGCGCGGCGGGCCTGCGCGAACGGTTGACCCTGCCTGGAATCTCCGTCCAGGAATTGGAGGCGGACAAGGTGCTGGTGGAACTGGGAGAATGGCCCGAAGTGGATGGCGAGATGTCCGCCTACCGCCAACTAGCGCGAATACTGGAACCCCACCTCTACCAGGAGGGGAAACCTCACCTGCCTCCTGACGAGATGCGGCGCTGGGAGCGTCGCTTCCTCGACTGAGCGCCCAGTCTCCAACTACGTCCCGCCGTCCAGGGTTCCTGGCGACAGAACACACGCGCCGTACTCGCCTCCCGTTGGAACGCAGACGGAGTCGGGAGCGCAATCCCCTGACTCCATGGGCGAGCAAACCTCCCAGCACGTGCCATCCATGCAGGAGTGATAGTCAGGACAGCCCTTGGAGAACGAGCCCTCACCCTCGCAGGGCGACGCGCACCACATCCAGGCCTCCCCGGGCCGGAAGGGGCGTGTCTGCACCTGGCAGCTCAGTCCCGGAGCACAGGGCTCGCGCTGACAGTCCTGCCCGTGCACCCGCGAGCACACCGACGCCCCCCCTTCCATCCGGACACACGCCTGGCCCTCGGGGCACGCGCGGCCCTCGCAGGTGGGAAGACACACGGGCCCGTCGGGGCCCTCTGGAGCACAGAAGAACCCCTCGGGGCATTCCCCCGTCAGCCACGAGCCACACCGCCGGCCACACCAGTCCGCGCACACGAGGTCGCGCTCGCACCCCTTTTCATCCCGCTCCCCCAGGCGCACGCAAGGCGCGCCCTCCGGCAGGAATCCCACGAACGTGCAGTAGCTCACCGCCACCTTCGCGCCCTCCTCCCGCATGGGAATCCATCGGCAGACGGTCGTGGGCGGACAGTCCGAATCCGTGGTGCAATCACTGCCCACGCAGACGTTGGCCCGTCTGGTGGAGTCATACGCGCACGCCAGGGACGCGTCGCAGTCCGCGGAACTCTCGCACCGGTGCATGAAGGTGGGCAGGGCCCAGAGTTCGTCGACCGGAAGCCTGGGTAGCCGCCGCCAACCCGATGCCTCGGGCGGCGCGGAGCGAATCCATAACAGGCCCACGACGGGCAGCGTCAACAGCACGCCCACGACCACGCCCACCCAACCCCGTCCGCTCACCCCACCCTTCCCTTCGTCACGTGCATGAAGGCGTCCTCCAGGTTGCGCTCCCGATGGCCAAAGGCACACACCGGCACGCCCGCTCCCACGAGCACCGCCAGCAGTTGCGCCGCCGCTTCGTCCATCCAAGCCGCCTTCGCGCCCTCGTGCTCCAGCCGCACGCGCAGCGCGTCGCCCTCGCGAGTCACCTCCTTCACCCGGGGCTGCTCCAACAACAGCCGCTCGGTGCGCGCCCAGACCGCCTCGCCCTCCGCGCCCGGGAAGAGGCGCACGGACAACTCCGCCACCACCGTGCCCGCCGCCTGCGCCAGCAGGTCCGCCACCCGGCCCGTGGCCAGCAGCCGTCCCTGTTCGATGATGGCGCAGGTGTCGCAGATCTCCGCCAGCTCCGTGAGGATGTGACTGGAGATGAGCACCGCCTTGCCCTGATCCGCCAGGGCGCGCAGCAGCTCGCGCAGCTCGATGCGGGCGCGAGGGTCCAGACCATCCGCCGGCTCATCGAGGATGAGCAGCTTCGGGTCGTGCAGGAGTGTGCGCCCGAGCGCCACGCGCTGCTTCATCCCCTTGGAGAGCGAGTTCGTGGGCTTGTGGGAGAGGGGCCCCAGGCCCGTGAAGTCCATCACCGACGCCAGGCGCCGCTGGCGCGCGGAGCCCCGCAGGCCGTAGGCACGCGCGAAGAAGTCGAGGAACTCGAGCACCGTCACATCCTCGTAGGTGCCGTAGCGATCCGGCATGTAGCCGATGAGGGGACGGACCTGATCCGGCCTGTCCACGAGCGAGTACCCCTCCAGCATCACCTCGCCCGCGGTGGGCGTGTCCAGCGTGGCGAGGATGCGCATGGTGGTGCTCTTGCCCGCGCCATTGGGCCCGATGAAGCCCAGGATGGTGCCCGCCTCCAGCTCGAAGGACACGTTGTCCACGGCGCGCAGCTCCCCGAAGTCGCGCCGCAGTCCCTTCACCTCCAGCAGGCTCATCCCAACACCTCGTGTCGCATACACGTCATGGCGCATCCACCCTGCCGCGCACCAGATGCAGCCCCTCGTGCAATTTCACCTCGAGCGCCGCCGTCGCCATGGCCGGGCCAGGGCCTCCCACCCGCGCGACGAAGCCGCCCTCGGGCAGGGGCGCCAGCAGCCCGGCCCTGACCTGGGGACCAAAGCGCGTCGCCGCCACCCCGGAGAAGTACATGTCGCCCGGCAGCGAGCTCTCCGACACTTCCGGTGTCACCCGGGACGCTTCCCCTTGCGCGCCATCGGCGAGCGGCGGCAGCTTCCACAGCGCATCCTCGAAGCGCACATACCCCTCCACGATGGGTGCGCCGAGCGCGTTGAGCACCCGGGGGCCCTGGGCGCCCGGACCCACCGTGAGCCGGGCACGCGTGGGCAGGACCGCCAACTCTCCCCACTCGACATAGGTGCGCGGGGGCAGCAACCCCCCCATCACCCGCGTGCCCTGGGTCCAGTCTGTCTCCAGGGGAATCGCATCCCAGTACCGGGCGCCCAAGAGGACGCTCGAGGCGGGAAGCTGGAGGGCGCCGGGCTCCAGGTTGGCGTAATAGCCGCCGATGCCCGCCGTCAGGGTCCTGTCCCGGTCGCGATCCAGCCAGGTGACGCTGTAGCGAGCGGCATGGAGCGCGAAGCCCTCGACGAACACGGACCAGAGCACGATGGACAGACACGTGACGAACGACACCGAGGGCACGGCGATGAGCAGCGCCACGGGTCCCTTGCGCCTGAGCAGCATGAGCCCACCGGGCCCCACCACCAACACGAAGAGGGTGATGAGCAACAAGAAGCGGCCCACCGGTGCCTGGACCCCGGGCAGCAGCGGCTCGAATGAGCCCGCCCACGAGGAGAAGGTGCTCCCCCACCGCCGCGAGGGCAGCGCGGGGTGGACGGCGCCGCGCTCCTGGTTGTTCTTGCCGGAATCGAGCCCGGTGGCGAGCAACTCGTCACCACAGGCTCCCGCCCGCTCGCACAGTCGCACCTGTCCGAGGGCATAGGCGTGCGTGCCCGGGGAGGCGGCTCCGGAGAGCAGCGGCAGACGCCCGGCCGCGTCGCGAGGCGGCTGGAGCAGGACGAGCGTGCCGCCGGTGGCGGCATAGGCCTCGAGGGTGCTCCAGACATCCGCGTGCAGCGCCGTGACATCTCCGGCCACCACGACCTGGGAGTAACCCGCGTAGGAGGCGAGCTCCCGCGGCGCGGTCTCCGGCGAGAGGAAGCGGACCGCGAACGGGCCCCGATCGTGGTGGACCAGTTCCGTCCCCGCCTCGAAGTCCTCGAGCGTCCCCACGACGAGCGAGGCGTCACTCCGCTCCAGCGTGTAGAAGGAAAAGACATGCGGGATCGGGTCGGGAGCCCGCACGCGGACCATGCCCCCTCGGATGGAAGCCGGCACCGGCAACCAGACCGAGACCATCCGATGGGGACCCACCTCGACCTCGCGCGTGACGACCTGCGCGGTGACTGGACTCGAGGCCTCGACCCCGAGCCGCACGAGCCGGGAAGCCGAGCCCGTGTTGTGGAGGCTCACCTCCACGGGGACATAGCCAGACACGGGCGCGAGCAGGCTGCTGGCCACGGAGATCCGCAGTCCATCGAAGGTCTCGCTCTCCGGAGAGCCCTGGACCTCTTGATAGGTGCGCGCGGGGACCTCGAACTCCTCGGCGGGCAGCGAGGTGGCTCGGGCGGCGCCTGCCCACAGACCCAGGGCGATCAGCACGGCGCCCAGCCCCTCACGCACGGGGCACCTCGGGGATGGACTGGAGGAGCGAGCGCACCACGTCCAGAGGGCCCACCTTCTCCAGCGAGGCCTCGTAGGCGAGCACCAGCCGGTGGTTGAGCACGGCGGGGGCACAGGCCACCACCTCGTCGAAGCCCACGTTGGGCTTGCCCCGCGTCAGCGCGAGCGCGCGTCCGGAGGCGGCCAGGGCCAGGGCGGCGCGAGGGCTGGCGCCGAAGCGCACGAAGCGGCGCACCGGCTCCGGCGCGCCCGGGCTGTTCGGATCGCTCGCCTCCACCAGACGGCCGATGAAGTCCGCCACCGGCACGGGCAGGTGCACGCGATCCACCGCCGCGAACAACTCCGCGAGGCGCGCCGCGTCCGCCACGGGGGGCAACACGGGCGGGCTGCCCCGCACGCGCGTGGTGAGCAGGGCGGTGAGCGTGCTCGCGCCCACGGACGGCACCTGGACCCGGAAGAGGAAACGGTCGAGCTGCGCCTCGGGCAGGGGGTAGGTGCCCTCCAGCTCGATGGGGTTTTGCGTGGCGAGCACGAAGAAGGGATCCGGCAGCGCCCGCGTCTGGCCAAGCACCGTCACGCCGCGCTCCTGCATGGCCTCCAGGAGGGCCGCCTGCGTCTTGGGACTGGAGCGGTTGATTTCATCCGCGAGCACCACGTGGGCGAACAGGGGCCCCTCGCGGAAGGTGAAGTCGCGGCGGCCCTCGCCCTCCAGGACATAGGTGCCGGTGATGTCGCCGGGCAGCAGGTCCGGGGTGAACTGGATGCGGCGGAAAGGCAGCCCGAGCAGCCTCGCGAGCGCCTTGCACAGCTCCGTCTTGCCCAGGCCCGGAAGGCCTTCCAGCAGCACATGGCCCCGCGCGAGCACCGCCACCACGACCTGCTCCACGACCCGCGGCTGGTCGAGCAGCACCTGATTCAACCCCTTCCGCAGCAGGGACACCCGCTCCGCCGCGTCCCGCGCCTCGGCGGGGCTCAACAGTTCCGACACGGCCGACTCCTCTTCTTCCCTAGGGCTGCTCCCCAAAATACCGCTTCACCAGCTCCCGGTTGCGCGGCAACAACGGCCCCGCGGCGTGTCCCGCCTCCGCGTCGCCCTGTGCGCCCGTCCCCCGTCCGCCGCCGCCCGCCCCGCCCTCCCGCCGCTCCGGCTCCGCGGCCCGCAGGCCCCACAACTCCTGTGCCTCGCCGCCCTGTCCTCGCGGCAGGGGCTTGAAGGCGAGCCGATCCGGGTCCATCTCCGCCTTCTCGCCGAAGACGAGCGGCTGGCTGTCACCGCCCCGGCCCGCGCCGCCCCGCCCCGCCTGGCGGCTCGTATGACCCTTGGGCCCTTCTCCCCGACCCTCCCCCTCCGCGTTCCCTGGCCGCCCGGCGCCCTGCCCGAAGCGCTGCTCCAACTGCTGCCGGCGGCGCTCGAGCGTCTCGCGCAGCTGAGCCAGCTCCGCGCTCGAACGCGGAGTCCCGGCGCCTTCCCCCCCGGAGCCCTCCCGGCCTCCCTCTCCTCGCTCCAGGGCCATCAGCGCGTTCTCGAGCGCCTCGCGTCCCCGGGTGGCGGCCTCGGTGCCCGCGGCGGCGTCCAGGGATTCCCCCAGCTCCCGCGCGGCCTCGGAAGCGGCGGCCAGCTCGGCGGCGGCCTTCGCGGCCCGGGCCTCGAGGGACTTCTCCAACCGGTCGGCGGCCTCCCAATCGGCGGCATCGAAACGATCCTCGGCGACCTCCGCGGCCAGCCGGCGCAACTCCTCCTCGATGGGAGCACCGGGGGACTCCTCGCGGGCGAGGGTCTCGGCCTTGGCCTGGACCGCGGCCACCTTGGCGGCGGCGGCGGCGTTGAAGGAGCGCACCGGAGGGGCGGGCAGGGGCAGCCACAAGCCCAGCGCGAGGAAGGCGAGCGCCGCGCCCAGGGCACCCGCCGGACGTTTCCAGGGCACCGGGGGAAGCGTCACCGCGCGGGCATATTGGTTGGCGGAGAGCTCCCACTCGCCCACGGGACGCTCCAGGCGGGTGAGGAGCAGGCCGCCCGCGCCCGCCGAGCGATCCGCCAGCACCGCCGCCTGGGCCAGGGACACGCGCCGAGCCCGCGCCCGGAAGAACCACCAGGCGCCCGCGGCGAGCCACGGCAGGGGCAGGGCCCAGAGGGCCGAGTCCCGCACGAGCAGTCGCAACAGCACGCACCCGGTGGCGGCGGCCCATACCGGAGCGACTCCCGCCTCCGCGAAACGGACGGCGTTGAGGCGGCGCCGCACACGCCGGACGGGCGCGAGGATGAGGGCCTGCAGACGGCGTTCATCACTGGCGGGCATGGAGGGACGAGTCTCGAACAGGAGGCCGTCTCATCACAAGCCAGTGACAAGCGTTGCCCCACCTCCGCCCCTTCGTTTGACCTTCAAGCGCAAGCCCGAAATGGGACCGGGGGACAAGAAAATCCCACCACCCCGAGCACCGCATGGGGAACTTTTACGTATGTCCAGTAGAAGAAGGATTGACGCTGTGGCCGCTCAACCGACACGATGAATGGTTAACGCAGCCCGTCAGAGGGGGGCTGCTCCATCCGCGGTTGTTCTTTCATAAGGTGAAGAGCGAATGACGCTGAAACAGGCGTTGATTTCGGGGTGCGCGGTCGCACTCCTCTCCGTCGAAGCCCAGGCCCAAACCCCACCGGCACCGCCTGCCAGCCCCGCTCCGGCCAATACGCGCCGCATCACCGGCAAGGTCCTGGACGCGCTCACCAATGATGGTCAGCCGTTCACCCGCGTCATCATCAAGGGCACCACCACCGGCACCGAGACGGAGCTGGATGGCACCTTCTCCCTGGAGGTGCCCAAGGGGCCCGTGACGCTGCTGTTCTCCAGCCAGGATCACAAGGACCGGGAAGTGACGGTGGGCGCCACGCGCGACACCGTGACGGTGTCCCTGGAGGCGAGCTTCGTCGAGGAGATGGTGGTGGTGGGCCGCGCGAGCGAGGTGGCCCGCAAGAACCTGGCCAACTCGGTGGCGAGCGTGAACGCGGAGGAGCTCAACCGCGCGCCCGCCTCCACGGTGGACCAGGCGCTGCAGGGCAAGGTGGCCGGCGCCAACATCCAGAGCAACTCGGGAGCTCCGGGCGGCGGCATCCAGCTCAAGCTGCGCGGCGTGTCCACCATCAACGGCTCCACGGCGCCGCTCTACGTCATCGACGGCGTCATCGTGAGCGACGTGGCCATCGCCTCGGGCGTCTACCAGGTGACCGAGTCGGTGCGCGGCCCCAACCCGAACGCCACCCAGGACAACCAGGTCAACCGCATCGCGGACCTGAACCCCAACGACATCGAGAGCATCGAAATCCTCAAGGGCGCGTCCGCGGCGGCCATCTACGGCTCCAAGGCCAGCAACGGCGTGGTCATCATCAACACCAAGCGGGGCCGCGCGGGCGCCGCCCCCAAGGTGGACGTGACGCAGCGCCTGGGCATGTACACGCTCATGAACAAGCTGGGCGCGCGCCGCGTGGGCTCGCTCGACGAGGCCATCGCCGCCTTCGGCCCCAAGGCGGCCGACTATTACGTGCCCGGCCGGTATTACGACCACGAGCAGCAGCTCGCGGGCCGCAAGGACCTGTCCTACGAAACGCTCGCCAGCGTGAGCGGCGCCGCGGGCGACACCCGCTACTTCGTCTCCGCCCAGGTAAAGGACGACAAGGGCATCATCGCGAACACGGGCTACCAGAAGCAGTCCTTCCGCCTCAACCTGGGGCAGAAGCTGGGGCCGGACATCGAGGTGAACGCCTCGACGAACCTGGTGCACACGAGCAGCAACCGCGGCGTCACCAACAACGACAACGCCAACGTCTCCTATTACATGGTGTTGCCGGGCACGCCGAGCTTCGTGGACCTGCGCTCCGGCGCCAACGGGCTCTACCCCGCCAACCCCTTCCTCGCCAACGGCTCCAACCCGCTGCAGACCGCGGCGCTGGTGGGCAATGACGAGAATGTCTGGCGTCTGCTCGGCGCGGCCGACGCGGTGTGGAACGCCTACAAGACGGAGTCGCAGAGCTTCCGCGTGCTCGCCAACGTGGGCGTGGATCGCTTCCAGCAGCAGAACACGCTGCTGTTCCCACCCGAGCTCAACTTCCAGCAGGTGCTCGAGCGGCCGGGCGTGTCGCTCTTCGGCACCAGCCAGGTGCTCAACCTCAACACCGGCTTCAACCTGGTGCACAACTACAAGCCCGTGGGAGGCGCCCTCAGCGCCAACACCTCGGCGGGCTTCCAGTACGAGCAGCGCGGCATCGACACGGTCTACATCAACAGCCAGGGCCTCACCGCCGGCCAGCCCAACGTGAGCTCGGGCACCAAGGTGGGCGTGCTGGAGAACCGCCAGCTCGTCAAGGACCGCGGCGTCTACATCCAGGAGGAGATGCTGCTGCTCAACGAGCGCCTCACCCTGGTGGGCGCGGTGCGCGGCGAGCAGAGCAGCAACAACGGCAACCCGAACGCCATCTTCTTCTACCCGAAGCTGGCCACCGCCTACCGCTTCGCCTCGTTCCACCCGGCCATCAACGAATTCAAGGTGCGCGCGGCCTACGGTGAGACGGGCAACCAGCCGCTCTACGGCTACAAGTTCATCGGCCTGTCGCCGAACAGCAACATCGAGGGCCAGGGCGGGCTGGTCACCACGGGCATCGTGGGCAACGCCAGCATCCGTCCCGAGCGCCAGCGCGAGTTCGAGGTCGGCTTGGACACGGTGCTCTTCAACGGAGACGCCGTGGTGGAGGTGTCCCTCTACCAGCGCAACATCAGCGACCTGCTCCTGCAGCGCGCGCTCGCGCCCTCCACCGGCTACACGCTCGAGTATTTCAACGGCGGCGGCATGCGCAACCGCGGCGTGGAGGCCATGCTCCAGGTGACGCCCGTGCGCACCCCGGACTGGGAATGGACGAGCACCGCCACCTTCGCCCTCAACCGCAGCCTCATCACGGACCTGCCCGTGCCCGACTTCATCGTGGGTGGCTTCGGCACGAGCCTCGGCGCCTTCCGCATCGAGAAGGGCGCGAGCGCCACGCAGATCGTCGGCAACTCCGGCCTCAAGGCGGACGGCACGTGCTGCGAGGTGAAGAAGATTGGCGACACCGAGCCCACCTTCCGCGTGGGCTTCTCCAACAGCATCAAGCGCGGCCCCATCTCCCTGTCCTTCCTCATCGACTGGCAGCAGGGCAGCGACATCATCAACCTCACGCGCTACCTCTATGACGCCTCCAGCAACTCCCCGGACTACGTGGGCGCGGGCGAGCAGCGCCAGTTGAACCAGAAGACGAACGCCACCACCTACCTGGAGAGCGCCACCTTCGTGAAGCTGCGTGAATTGACGCTCACCTACAACCTGCCCGAGACTTTCGTCACGCGCATTCCCGGCGTCAAAACCGCGCGTCTGAGTTTGAGCGGCCGCAACCTTTTGACCCTCACCAACTACTCGGGTCTGGATCCCGAGGTGAGCAACTTCGGCAACCAGGCCATCGCCCGCAACATCGACGTGGCCCCCTTCCCGCCCAGCCGCAGCTTCTGGACGTCCATTGATGTGGGGTTCTGAGCACCATGAAGATCCGCGACATGAAGAAGATGACGAAGGTGGCGCTGCTCCTGTCCACCGCCATGGGACTCGGTGGGTGTGATCTGACGGTGCCGGACCTCAACCGGCCGAGCCAGGACTCACTCGAGCGCACGCCCACCCGCTCCGGCGTCATCAGCGCCGCCGTGGGCCTGCTGGTGGGCAACCGCTCGGGCGTCGCCACCCAGGGTGGCTATGTGTCCATGCTGGGGGTGCTCGGCCGTGAGTCGTACATCATGGACTCGGCGGACCCGCGCTACGTGGGCGAGCTGCTGGCGGGCGCGACGTTGGACTCCGGCAGCCCGGCGTTCGGCGGAGCCTTCTGGACCGCGCCCTACGCCAACATCCGCAACGCCAACACCCTGCTCCACGCCCTGGAGGTGGTGGATGGGGTGAGCGACGAGGAGAAGGAGGCCTTCCGGGGCTTCGCCAAGACGATCCAGGCCCTGGACTACCTGGTGCTCATCAACACCCGGGACATCAATGGCGTGGTGCTCGACGTGGACCACCCCATCGGCTCGCCCCTGGCGCCCATCATCACGGACCGCGATCAGGTGCACGCCTTCATCGCCGACCTGCTGGATCAGGCCCGGGCGCACCTCCAGGCCGGGGGCACCACGTTCCCCTTCCCCCTGAGCAGCGGCTTCGAGGACTTCGACCGGCCGGGCGAGAAGATGTCGATCGCGAACTTCATCAAGTTCAACCGCGCCATCAAGGCGCGCGTGGATGTGTACCGGCGGAAGTGGGCGGAGGCGCTGGTCGACCTGGAGGGCTCCTTCCTCGACATCAACGCCCCGCTCAACCGGGGCGTCTACCACGCGTTCGGCACGGGCTCCGGTGACACGCCCGACGAGCTCAACGATCCCGACATCTACGCCCATCCCTCCATCGTCACGGACGCGGAGTACCAGGAAGCGGACCCCACGCTCCGGGATGCCCGCGTGCTGAGCAAGGTGAAGCTGGCCAAGGAGCCCCGCAAGTACCAGGGCGTCAGCTCCGACTACACCTTCGCCCACTACCCGTCGGCCACCTCGCCCGTGCCCATCATCCGCAACGAGGAGCTCATCCTCCTGCGCGCCGAGGCCTCGTTCCAGTCCGGGGACACCTCGGAGGCCCGCACGCTCCTCAACTTCATCCGCGTGACGTCGGGCAAGTTGAGCGAGCTGTCGGGCGAGGGCGACATCGACTACGTCACCGAGCTGCTCAAGCAGCGCCGCTACTCGCTGCTCTTCGAGGGCGGACACCGGTGGATCGACATGCGCCGCTACGGCCGGCTCGACGAGCTGCCCATCGACGTGCAGGGCCACAGCGTCCACGAGCGCTTCCCCGTCCCCATCGGTGAGACGGACGCCCGTCAGTAGTCCCCGCATGAAGAACGCCCCGGAGCGCTGGCGCCTGAGAGGCCAGTACTCCGGGGCGTTCGTGCGTCAGGGCACCGCGGGCGCGCCCACCGCGAAGACCAGGTCGTCGTGGTCGTCGTAGGTCCCGTTACCGCAGGCGGCCGGGGTGCCGTTGTAGCGGAAGCGCGCGCGAAGGGCCTGCACGCCGCCCGTGGGCAGGGTGTACGTGGTGGACAGGGTGCTCGTGCCCGCGCTCGCCGGGGTGAGCGTGCCGATGAGCTTCCACTCGGGGCTGTCGGCGTTGGCCGCGGAGTACAGGTCCAGCCGGTCCGTCGTCGTGGAGTAGGAGAACACGGTCACGTCGATCTTCGCCGTCTTGCCGGCGATGAGGTCCGTGCCATCCGGGGTGCTCACCTTGATGCGGTCGATGGACTCGTCGTTGTGGAAGATGCCCGAGGTGCCGTCGGGGCACTCGCCCTTGAGGGTGTTGGGCCGGTTCACCTCGGGGCCCAGGTTGGCGCGGCCGTTGAGCAGCGTGCCCGAGTCGCAGCTCAGGCCCTCCTCGACGCACCGGGGAACCTTGTACGTCGAGTCGAAGAGGGCGGTGTTGTGCTGGCTCGGGCCCGCCTTGGGCGGGGTGTTGCCCTCGGTGGCGCCCTTGGCCACCTCCGCCATGAAGGCCGCGCCGAGCTTGGCGAACTTGAGCGCGTGATCCGCCGTGCCGCCCATGTACGTGAGCGTGTCCTCGGGGGTGTGGATCTTCTTGTTGTCCGTGCTGATCGTCGCCTCGAAGGGCATGGCCGCGGGGAAGCCCGCGCTGGTCCACGAGGCATGGTCCGAGCAGCCATAGCCACACGCGAACTGCGTGTAGGTGAGCGGCGAGAGGTAGGTGGTGATGAGGTTGATGACGTGGGTGTTGAGCGCGGGGTTGGTGCGATCCGTGGTGATGCCGAAGTCGTCGGAGGCGCCCTTGTAGTTCGTCATGTCCAGTTGCAGCACGCCCACCACGTTGGCGCCCTCGTTCTTGTACGAGGTGGCGATGGCGTTGGAGCCGTACAGGCCCACCTCCTCGGCCGCGTAGGCCATGAACTTCACCGTGCGCGCGGGCTTGTAGCCCTTGGCGATGGCCGCCCGGAAGATCTCCGTGACGCAGGCAATGCCCGAGGCGTCATCATCCGCGCCCGGCGCGGCGCCCGTGGTGGGACTGTTCTGGTTGATGGAGTCCAGGTGGCCGCCGATCACCACGATTTCATTGGGGTGCGTGGTGCCCTGGATGGTGGCGATGACGGACTGCTGCTTCCAGCCGAAGTGCTTGAAGTACGTCACCGAGATGTCCGGACGGCCCTTGGCCAGCTCGCCCCACTGGGCCCGTAGCCACACGGCCGCGTCCTGGCCCGACTGCGCGTTGTAGTAGCGGTTGGTGAAGTTGGTGGACAGGCTGTTGATGGTGTTGCGGATGTCGAGTTCCCGCACCTCGCCGATCAGCGCGTTCACCGACGGGGCGTTGTTGATGAAGTAGGTGGGCGTGGCCATGGGCTGGGGCGCCGCGTCCGCGTTCGCCGCGGCCACCGCCTCCGCCTCGGAGTCATGGGCGATGAAGCCCGCACAGCGGTTGAGTTCCTCGTGCACCGCGTGTCCCAGTTGCATCACCTGGGACTCGCGCAGGCGCATCACCGCCACGCCGCCCTTCTGGTACGTGGGGTCGGGGAGCGTCAGGCCCTGGCCCCGGAAGGCGGAGCGCACGGGCTTCAGCGCGTCCGTGCCGATGGTGATCCACACCTCGCGCTCCTGGCTCGGGGCGGTGGCCTGGGTCGGGGGCGCCGCGAACACGGATGTGGCACAGGCGAGCCACGCGACGACCGGACCGAACTTGCTCATTCCCATAAACGTCACCTCGGGTACTGCTCTGACTGGGGGGGAGGCGAACCTATGGCACCTCGGGCCGGCCAGGGAATGACCTGGGATGTGGCGTCCCGGGCGTGATAGCAAAGCGGCCATGCAGCCAGGTGAGCCGCTCTTCATCCATCCGGGCCTGAGGGTCCAGCCGTGCGAGTGGGGTTACGGAGTCTTCACGGAGCAGGCCATCCCCGAGGGCACCATCCTCGAGGAATGCCACTACCTCAAGGCGCCCTTCCGCTCCGTGCGCAACTCCCCGCTGACCGACTACGTGTTCAACATCGAGTGGGGCCCCCACGAGGAGGACCGGGGCGGCGAGTGGGTGGCGATCGTGATGGGCTTCGGGATGGTCTACAACCACTCGCAGGAGCCGAACGTGTCGTACTACCGGGGCTTCCAGAAGGGAGCGTCGCCCAAGGACGTGTTCACCTTCTACGCGCTGCGTGACATCGAGCCGGGCGAGCAGTTGTGCATCAGCTACGGGGAGAACTGGTGGAAGACGCGCGGCCAGGAGATGCCCTGAGCCACGGACCGGGCTCGCTTGTTCCACCCGAGAAGCCCGTGACATAAATCAGCGCATGCGCATGGCTCGTCTCGGACTGTGGAGCGTGGTGGCGGGAGTGGCCGCCTGTGGCGGTGAATCCCCCCCTCCCGAAGCCACGAAGTACTACGTGAAGGGAAGCGTCACCGGCCTGTCCGGCGAGGTGACCCTCCAGCTCAATGGGCAGGAGCGCCTCACGCGGACGGCGGATGGGCCCTTCGCGTTCGAGACCCCCCTGGCGGATCAGACGAGCTACGCGGTGGCCGTGGCCACCCAGCCCCCGGAGCAGGACTGCGCCGTGGAGGGAGGGACCGGCCAGGTGGCGGGCGCGGACGGAGGGCCCGTCCAGGTGCGCTGCACCGCGAAGACGTATTCCGTCGGAGGCTCGGTGACGGGCGCGCGGGGCTCGCTCGCGCTGACGCTCGGTACCGAGACGCTTCCACTCTCCGTGGAGGGCCGCTTCACGTTCGTCACCCGGCTGCCCCGGGGAAGCCCATACGAGGTGGGCCTGAGCCAGGTGCCCACGGGCCTGCGCTGCACCGTGTCGAAGGGCAGCGGCACCGTGGCGGGCGCCGTGGAGGACATCTCGGTGCGCTGCCATGACTGGTACACGCTCACCGCCCACCAGTCCGCGAGCGGCGTGCTGGGCCAGGGAGACTTCACCAGCCGGACAGCGGATCGGGGAAGCAGCACGGGCGCGGGCACGCTCAACAGACCCCTGGGCAATCCCGCGTTCGTGGCGGGCCAGCTCTACGTCGCGGATCAAGGCTCCAACCGGATCCTGGGCTTCGCGGGCGTGCCTGGCACCCTGGGCGCGGACGCCCAATGGGTCCTCGGGCAGGCGGACTTCTCCGGCTACGACTCCGGCGCGGGCCTCCAGGGACTGGGACAGCCCTCGGGATTGAGCGGAGACAGCACCCGGCTGGCCGTGGCGGACCAGCGCAACAGCCGCGTCCTCGTCTACGCGCCGCTCCCCTCCACCACCGCCACCGCCCCCACCGTGGTGCTGGGCCAGCCCGACTTCGACACGACCCCCTTCGGCTGCGCCGCGAACGCGCTCAGCTACCCCCAGGACGTCTTCGTCGGCCACGGCAAGTTGCTCGTGGCGGACAGCGCCAACCACCGCGTCCTCGTGTGGAACTCCCCGCCCACCACGAACGGCCAGCCCGCGGACGTGGTGCTCGGCCAGCGCACCTTCGACACCTGCCGCCGCAATGACGCCAATGGCGATGGCACGCCCGACAGCAAGCCGGGCCCCACCACGCTCTTCAACCCCAGCGGCGTGTGGACGGATGGCCAGCGGCTGGCCGTGGTCGACAGCTACAACAACCGCGTCCTGATCTGGAACACCTTCCCCACCACGAACGCCCAGCCCGCGGACGTGGTGCTCGGCCAGAAGGACTTCACCTCGAACGCGGCCGCCCTCTCCGCCACGGGGGTGGACAACCCCGCCACCCTCACCTCCACCGGCGAGCAGCTCTTCGTCACCGACACCCTGAACCACCGCGTCCTGGTGTGGAACAGCTTCCCCACCGCCTCCGCCACCCCGCCGGATCTCGTCCTCGGACAGGCCGACTTCACCCGGGCCGACCGGTTTGATCCGCCCACGGGCACGGCCCCCAGCGCGCGGAGCCTCGTCGAGCCGGGTGGCATCACGCTCGCCTGGCCGTATGTCGTCGTCTCGGACTACGGCAACAACCGCGTCCTCCTGTTCCAGAGTCAGTAGGACCCCGGGTGTGATCCGGCGCCCGCCCGCCTGCAGGCCGGCCGGACCGCGCTCCACCCCGAGCTCCCTACCTTCCCCGCCATCTCCCACCACGCGACGTGCGGGGAAGGTCACGGACTATCGGCGCGCCGCCGTCCGTGTATGATTACAGCCGGTCGAGACGAAACGAGGGGTGGCACCAAGGACCTCACATTCCGCGACAGCGGCTGGCGCCTCCCCTGCAAACCCCGGTTCGTGAATGCTTCGCAGGGGATGTAGCGGGACATGACGAAGAACGAAGCAGGAGCCCTGAGTTGGCCTTCCGCTCCGGCGGGTGAGCTGGACGAGCGGACGGTGGCGGCGGATCTGGAGTCGCTCTTCGCGCCCCCTTCGCCCACGACACCGCCGCCCGCGGTGGACACGCCGTCCCAACGCTCCCACCGCTCCTCCGGCACCTGGGACACGCCCTCCAAGTCGACGTTCAGTGACACGGGCCCCTCGCCCGGCGGGCAGAAGCTGCGCCCGGGCACGCGCCTGCAGCACTACGAGCTCATCCGCGAGCTGGGCAGCGGCGGCATGGGCACCGTCTTCCTGGCGCGCGACGTGCGGCTCGGGCGCCGCGTGGCCATCAAGTTCCTGCACACCCAGGACACGGATCTCACCCAGCGCTTCATCCTCGAGGCCCGCGCCACCGCGCGCTGCAGCCACGAGAACATCGTCATCATCTACGAAGTGGGCGAGTACGAGGACAGCCCCTTCATGGTGCTGGAGTTCCTCCAGGGCCAGCCGCTCACCAAGGTCCTGGGCAACCAGCGGCTGCCCCCCGCGCGCGCCGTCGAGCTGATGGTGCCCGTCGTCAAGGCGCTCGCGTGCGCGCACGAGCAGGGAATCGTCCACCGGGACCTCAAGCCCGAGAACATCGTGGTGACCGACACGGGCGGCATCAAGGTGCTCGACTTCGGCATCGCGAAGCTCCTCCAGGGCGCCGAGCCCTCCGAGGGCGCCGCGCCCAACGGACAGCCCCAGCTGCACGCGCCCGCGCTCGGCGGAGGAAGTGACTCGGCCAACCTCACGCGCAGCGGCGCCATCATGGGCACCATGGCGTACATGTCCCCGGAGCAGTGGGGCATCGGCGTGCCCATCGATCACCGCACGGACATCTGGGCCGTGGGCATCATGCTCTTCCGGATGCTGTGCGGAAAGCACCCGTTGGACCCGCTGCGCGGCCCGCAGCTGATGGTCACCGGCATGCTCGACGAGCCCATGCCGCGGCTGCTGCAGATGGCCCCGGACGTGCCGCCGGACTTGGCGGCCGTCGTGGACCGCTGCCTGCTCAAGAACAAGGACGAGCGCTTCCCGGACGCGACCTCGCTCTTGCGTGCCCTGGAGCCCTTCCTGCCGGGGCGCTTCAGCCGCGAGCTGAAGATCGACGAGAGCCCCTACGCGGGCCTGTCCTCCTTCCAGGAAGCCGACGCGGACCGCTTCTTCGGGCGCACCAAGGAGATCGCCGCGCTCGTCAACCGCATCCACGACCGGCCGCTGCTGGCCGTCGTGGGCCCCTCCGGCACGGGCAAGTCCTCCTTCGTGCGCGCGGGCCTCGTGCCCGTGCTCAAGCGCTCGGGCACCGCCTGGGAAGCCCTCGTCATCCGCCCCGGCCGCAGTCCGCTGTCCGCCATGGCGAGCTGCCTGGCGCCGCTCATGTCCTCCTCCACCACCGTGGAAGAGGACATCGAGGAGCAGCAGCGGCTCGTGCAGCGGCTGTACGCCGAGCCCGGCTACGTGGGCAGCGTGCTGCGCAGCCGCGCCCGGCACCAGCGCCGGAAGATCCTCGTCTTCATCGACCAGTTCGAGGAGCTCTACACGCTGGTGCCCGACGCGCGCGAGCGCCAGGCCTTCACCGCGTGCCTGTCCGGCATCGCCGACGACGCCACGTCGCCCATCCGCGTCATCCTCTCCATCCGCTCGGACTTCCTGGACCGCGTGCCCGAGGACGAGCGCTTCATGTCGGAGCTGTCCCAGGGGCTCTTCTTCCTCACCTCGCCCCACCGCGACGGCCTGCGCGACGCGCTCGTGCAGCCCGCGGAGATGGCCGGCTACCAGTTCGAGACGCCCTCGCTGGTGGACAACATGCTGGAGCACCTGGAATCCACCCAGGGCGCGCTCCCGCTCCTGCAGTTCGCCGCCACCCAGCTCTGGGAGTCGCGCGACAAGAGGACCAAGCAGCTCACCGTCAACGCCTACAAGTCCATGGGCGGCATCGCCGGGGCGCTCGCGAGCCATGCGGACAGCGTGCTCGCGGGCATGACGACCCAGGAGCGCACGCTGGTGCGGGCGCTCTGCCTGCGGCTCATCACGCCGGATCGCACGCGCGCCATCGTGTCCGCGGACGAGCTGCGCGAGCTGACCCAGGACACGGCGGAGATGCAGCGGCTCATCGATCACCTGGTCCAGGCGCGTCTGCTCGTCGTCCAGACGGGAGGAGGCGCGACGGGGGCCACGGTGGAAATCGTCCACGAGTCGCTCATCCACAGCTGGCCCACGCTCCGGCGCTGGCTCGACGAGGGCCAGGAGGACGCGGCGTTCCTCGAGCAGCTGCGCAACGCGGCGAGGCAGTGGCAGGGCAAGAACTTCGACAGCAACCTCCTGTGGCGCGGAGAGCTGGTGGACGAGGCCCAGCGCTTCCAGCGCCGCTTCCGGGGCGAGCTGCCCAAGGTGCAGAGCGACTTCCTGGAGGCGGTGTCCTCGCAGGCGAAGAAGGGGCGGCGGCTCAAGCGCGCGTTGCTCATCGGCAGCACGTCGTTCCTGGTGCTGCTGGTCATCGCCGCGGCGGTGGCGCTGGTCGTCATCCGCAGCGCCCAGCAAGAGGCGGAGCTCCAGGCGGCGGTGGCCCAGGCGGCCGAGGCCCAGGCCCGCAGCGCGGAGCGGGTGTCGCGCGACGCGGAGACGGAAGCCCGGCAACGGCTGGCCGAGGTGCAGGCCAAGGAGCTGGAGCGGCAGAAGGCCCAGAAGGCGGCGGAGGAGGCCAACGCGCAGGTGGCGCTCTCCAACGCGGAGCTGCTCGCCAAGAACGACCAGTTGCTGGCGGCCCTGGATCGCGCGCAACAAGCCCAGACGCGCGCGCGCACCGCCAAGAAACGCGCCGAGTCGAGCGCCATGTCCGCGCGGGAAGCCAAGGAAGAGGCCATCCGCGCGGCGCAGGAACTCGCGACGTTGCTGCAGCGTGAGAAGGAGCGCGTGCAGCGTCTGCAATCCCAGCTGGGCAGTCCTGTCATCGAGGTCCTGAAGTGAGAAGAGCCGTGAGTGGAGCGAACAAGGGGACCCGGGCCGTCGTGGCCGTATCGGTGACGCTGCTGGCGCTGGGAGCGGCGCCCGCGCGAGCCCAGCCGTCTTCGGACGGGAAACCGGAACGCGCGTGGGCGCGGGGCGTCCCGAAGCAGAACCAGGAACAGGCGCTGGAGCTGTTCCGGGTGGGCAACGCGCTGCTGAAGGAGTCCATCTTCGTGCAGGCCAGCGAGAAGTACCGCCAGGCGCTGGCGCTGTGGGACCATCCCGCCATCCACTACAACCTCGCCCTGGCGCTGATGAACCTCGACCAGCCCATCGAGGTCCACGAGCACCTGGTGGCCGCCCTGCGCTTCGGCGCGGAGCCCCTGGAAGCGGAGAAGTTCGAGTACGCGCGCAACTACAAGACCCTCATCGAGAATCAACTCGCCCGGGTGGAGGTCGCCTGCGACACGCCGGGCGCCGTGGTGACGCTGGACAACAAGACCCTGTTCACCGCTCCCGGGCGCTACTCGGGGCTGGTGCGCCCCGGCGCGCACAGCATCTCCGCGACCCTCGCGGGCTACCTGCCCAGCGATGAGAACCGCACCCTGCTGCCCGGCGAGACGGCGAACCTCGACCTGAAGTTGTTCACCGCGGGTGACCTCACCCGCTACCGGCGCCGGTGGTCCGCGGCCATGCCCTGGCTGGTGATGGGCGCGGGGGCGGCCGTGGCGGGAGGCGGCGCGCTGCTCCACGTGCAGTCGCGCGACAAGTTCGCCGCCTTCGACGCGGGCATCCAGGAATGCGGCGGCTGCGTGCCCTCGAGTCCCCTCGCCTCCCAGCTCAATCAGGGAAACCTGATGCAGCGCGCCGCCATCGGGGGCTATGCGCTGGGCGGGGCGGCCCTCGTCACCGGCGCGATCCTCGCCTACCTCAATCAACCCGAGTCCTACCGCATCGACCCCACCCAACTGACCCAGACCCCGGAGCGGGTGAGCATCCTCCCCGTCCTAGGCGGCGGCTCGGGGGGTGTCCAGGCCTTGCTGCGCTTCTAAAAGGTGACGTGTGAGACGACCTTCCTCCTTCCCGTGGGCGCTGCTGAGCCTGAGCCTCCTGCTCACCGCGTGCTTCGAGCCCGAGAGCGTCATCTGTCCCTCCGGCATGGCCTGTCCGGCGGGGCAGCAATGCGCCGCCCGCCAGGACGTGTGCATCAAGACGGACTGCGGTGACGGCATCATCCAACTGGGCGAGGCGTGTGACGACGGCAACATCGTCGACGGCGACGGCTGTAGCCGGGAGTGCCTGTCCCAGGAGGTGTGCGGCAACGGCATCGTCGACGTCTCCAAGGGCGAGAAGTGCGACGACGGCAACACGAACAACGGGGACAAGTGCAGCGCCGACTGTCTGTCCAACGAGGCGTGTGGCAACGGCATCGTCGACCGTGCCGTGGGCGAGAAGTGCGACGACGGCAACAACGACAACGGCGATGGCTGCAGCGCCGACTGCTTGTCCACCGAGGTGTGTGGCAACGGCTACCTGGACACCGCCCGGGGCGAGAAGTGCGATGACGGCAACACGGACAGCGGCGATGGCTGCGGCTCCGACTGCCGCTCGCTCGAGATCTGCGGCGACGGCGTGATCGACAAGGGCCGGGGCGAGGCGTGCGACGACGGCAACACCACGGACGGAGACGGCTGCAGCGCCAACTGCAAGTCCAACGAGACGTGCGGCAACGGCATCGTGGACTCGCCCAAGGAAGTCTGCGACGACGGCAACGTCATCGACGGCGATGGCTGCAGCGCGGACTGCAAGTCGGGCGAGGGCTGCGGCAACGGCGTGCGCGACCCCGACGAGGAGTGCGACGACGGCAACAAGCTCGACAACGACAACTGCCTGTCCACCTGCAAGCTCGCCATCTGCGGCGACGGCAAGGTGGACAAGCAGGAGCCGCGCGTGGAGGACTGCGACGGCCAGGGCGAAACCCTCAACTGCAACATCAACTGCACCTGGCGCACGTGCGGCGACAGGATCGTGAACACCACGGCCGGCGAGCAGTGCGATCCCGGCACGGGCACGGACACCCCCGAGTGCAACAGCAACTGCACCAGCGCGCGCTGCGGTGACCGGCACGTCAACCTGGCCGCGGGCGAGACGTGCGACACGGGCGGAACGAGCGCCACGTGCGACGCGGACTGCACCGCCCCCGTGTGCGGCGACGGCTTCGTCAACACCCCCGCGGGCGAGGAATGTGACGCCCGGGGCCTGTCGCGCCTGTGCACCACGGACTGCAAGGTCTCCTTCTGCGGCGACGGCTTCCACAACTACCTGGCGGACGAGGAGTGCGACGACGGCAACCTCGACGAGGACGACGACTGCCTGCCCACGTGCCGCACCAACCGCTGCGGCGACGGCAAGGTGAACGTCAACGGCACCCGCCCCGAGGCCTGTGACGACGGCAACGCCACCACCGAGACGTCCTGCCCCTATGGCACCCAGAGCTGCCAGACCTGCAACGCCAACTGCACGGCCGTGCTGAACCTGACGGGCCACTACTGCGGCGACAACCTCACGAGCGATGGCGAGGCGTGCGACGACGGCAACACCACCACCGAGACCCAGTGCGAGTACGGCACGCGCACCTGCCGCCTGTGTGACGCGTCCTGCTCGGCGCCGCTCAACCTCACGGGCCCCTTCTGCGGCGACAACGTCGTGAGCAACGGCGAGACGTGCGACGACGGCAACACCACCACCGAGACCTCCTGTGCCTATGGCAACCCCACCTGCACCCTGTGCAAGGCGGACTGCTCGGCGCCGCTCGAGCTCACGGGCCGCTACTGCGGCGACAACCTCACGACCGACGGTGAGGCCTGCGACGACGGCAACACCACCAATGAGACCCGGTGCGAGTACGGCACGCCCACCTGCACCACCTGCAACGCCAACTGCACCCAGAAGCTCAACCTCGCGGGCGCCTACTGCGGCGACAGCGTCGTGAGCGATGGCGAGGCGTGCGACGACGGCAACACCACCACCGAGACGTCCTGCCCCTATGGCACGCCCAACTGCGTGCGCTGCAACGCCAACTGCACGGAGCAGTTGAACCTCACCGGTCCCGTCTGTGGCGACAACCTCCAGAACGGCACCGAGGCGTGTGACGACGGCAACACCACCACCGAGACGTCCTGCGCCTACGGAACCCCCGCCTGTTTCGGCTGCAACGCGAGCTGCTCCCAGGTCATCAACCTCACGGGCCCCTTCTGCGGCGACAACGTCGTGAGCAACGGCGAGGCGTGCGACGACGGCAACAACGCCAACGAGACCGAGTGCGCCTACGGCAGGGGGACTTGCACCACCTGCAACTCCGACTGCACGGCCCCGCTCAGCCTCACGGGCCCCGTCTGTGGCGACGGCGTGCGCAACGGCCCCGAGGTGTGCGACGACGGCAACACCGTCAGCGAGGCGTCCTGCCCCTATGGCGACCCCACCTGCGTCACCTGCAACGCCACCTGCACGGGCCAGCTCAACCTCACGGGCCCCTTCTGCGGCGACAACGTCGTGAGCGATGGCGAGGTCTGCGACGATGGCAACACCTCCACCGAGACGTCCTGCCCCTACGGCAGCCCCACCTGCACCCGGTGCAACTCCACGTGCGAGCAGGCGCTCAGCCTCACGGGCGCCTTCTGCGGCGACGGGCTCATCACCCACACCGAGGTGTGTGATGACCGCAACAGCAATGCTTGTGGCTCCTGCAACAGCACGTGCACGACCGTGCAGAACGCCAAGGCCACGGGCGGCATCACCATCGTCTCCACCTCCTACGGCGGAGACTTCAAGGATGGGAACACCTTCACCATCAACGACGGCCTCAACCCCCCCGTGACGTTCGAGTTCGACCGCAACGGCGCGTCCAACCCCGCTCGCGTGCCCGTCTCCATCGAGACCTTTCACCTCGCGAACGACATCGCCGCGGCCATCCAGACGGCCATCCAGAGCGTGTCGGGCACCAGCCTGAACATCACCGCGACCCGCTCCGCGAACGTCCTCAACCTCGTCCATCTGATGCCCGGCGCCTTCGGCAACCAGCCCATCATCAAGACGCCCACGAACGACTCGAACACCAACCGCAACTTCAACGTGAGCAACATGAGCGGCGGCAGCGGCTTCGACTGCCAGGCGGGCGTTGGCTGCAAGAGCGGAGACGATTGCGCACCCGGACTCACCTGCGTGGACAACGTCTGCGAATAGCCGGAGCGCTCCACCGTCAGGAGGCGGAGCGGGGGTGGACATCCCCTTCCCCGCTCGCCTCCTTTCCGGACTGAATCATTTGACTTTCCAACCGATGCGAAGAATGGATGCGATGCGCTGGCGCTCCGGCGGCACGCCCCTCATCTTCTTCCCTTCTCACGGGTCCCATTCATGACGTCGTTCATCCTCCTGGCCCAGATGGGCAACGAGCAGGTGGGCTGGCTCAGCCGCAAGCTGCTCGGTGTGACGCTCACGAGCGCCGAGTGGGTGCTGTGGCTGCTCGTCATCCTCTCCGTGTTGTCCATCGCGCTGATGCTCGAGCGCGCCGTCTACTTCGCCACCCACCGGCTGCCGGACTCCGAGGCCCTCGCCGTGCGGCTGGCCCGGGGCGAGCTGGAGGCGGTGCGCACCGCGGTGGCCCAGAAGAAGGGCATGGAGGCCGCCGTGCTGCGCGAGGCCCTGGCCTCCGTGGACAAGGGGCCGGACACGGTGGAGCAGGTCATCGCCTCCACGGTCGCGCGCGAGCGCCCCCAGTACGAGCGCTACCTGTCCTTCCTCGGCACGCTCGGCAACAACGCGCCCTTCATCGGCCTGTTCGGCACGGTGCTCGGCATCATCAAGGCCTTCCACGACCTGGGCAACATGGGCGCCAAGGGCGCCGCCATCCAGCAGACGGTGATGGCGGGCATCTCCGAGGCGCTCGTGGCCACGGCCGTGGGTCTCGCGGTGGCCATCCCCGCCGTGGTGGCCTTCAACACCTTCAACCGCCAGCTCAAGACGCTCACCTCGCGCACCACCGCGCTGGGCCACGCGCTCGTGGGCAGCCTCAAGTCCCGCGACACGACGAGCGCCCTGTCCTCCGGGGAGGCGCGCTAGGCCATGGCGGGCGGAGCCCAGGACAACGACGAGGAGATCTCCGGCATCAACGTCACCCCGCTGGTGGACGTGGTGCTCGTGCTGCTCATCATCTTCATGGTGACGGCCAACTTCATCGTCCGCGAGACGGTGGAGGTGGACCTGCCCCGGGCCGCCAACGGCGGAGAAACCGTCCAGGGGCTCGTCAACGTGGTGCTCGACAAGCAGGGCAAGCTCTTCTTCGACGGCGCGGAGGTGGGCGAGGACGAGCTGCGCCGCCGCGTGGCCGAGGCCCTGGTGAAGGACAAGGAGACGCGCGCCATCATCAGCGCGGATCAAACCATTCCGTACGGCCGGGTGATGCGGCTCATCGACGTGGTGAAGGGCCAGGGCATCGCCAAGTTCGCGCTCAACATCGAAAAGGACGTGGCCCCCACCGCCGCCCCCGCGGGGCCGTGAGGAGGGACGCGAGGACATGAGCCAGGCCGCCCTCTCCGCTCCGCCGCTGCCCTCCCGCCGCTCGTCCCGGACGCCGCTGTTCGTGCTCGCGTCGCTCGGCGTGCATGGCGCGGGCTTCTTCATGCTCTCGCGGCTGGAGGACCGTCCCCGTCCCGAGGTCAACCGCCCCGTGGAGCTGGTGATGGTGGAGGTCCAGAAGCCGCCGCCTCCGCCCCCGCCGCCTCCTCCGGAAGAGCCCAAGCCCCCGCCGCCTCCGCCGCCCAAGGCCCCCAAGCCGCCTCCGGTGAAGGTCGCCCGGGCCGAGAAGCCGCCCCCGCCTCCGCCGCCGGACGCGCCGCCTCCGCCTCCCAATGACACGCCGCCGCCCGAGCCCCCCAGCAAGCCGGTGCCGCTCGTGGTGGGCCTGTCCATGTCCTCCACCACGAGCGCGGGCGCCTTCGCCGCCCCCGTGGGCAACACCGTCTATGGCAAGACGGGGGACAAGGCGGTGGATCCCAAGGACGTGAAGGCCTACTCGGCGCCCAAGTACGTGCCGGTGTACCAGGTGGACACCGAGCCCTCCGTGGCCTCGGAGGTGAAAATCCCCTACCCCGACGAGGCCCGCCGCGCCGGCGTCGAGGGCACCGTCACCATGTCCATCACCATCGACACCGAGGGCCGCGTGGTGAAGGTCGTCGTCGTCAAGGGGCTGGGCTACGGGCTGGACGAAGCGGCGCGCGGCGCGCTCCTGCGCTTCCGCTTCAAGCCCGCCGTCAAGAACGGCGAGGCCGTGTCCACGGAGATGAAGTACTCCTACACCTTCGTTCTCGACTGAGGCGGCCGCTCAGGCCACCTTGGGCTTCTCGCCGGGCGCCAGGTGCACGTTGATGCTCTTGGAGCCCGACACCGACAGGTACGTCTCCACGTTGCCCTTGCCCCCGGGCTCGAAGACGATGACCTGCGCGTGCGAGCCGAACTTCGCGTCGATGGACAGCTTGCCGCCCTTGATGGTGTACGAGGCCACGGAGGCGCGCGAGCCGTTGAGGTTGATCTCCGCCTTGCCATCCTCGAGCAGCTTGAGCGAGAGCGTGAAGTCGCCCTTGTAGAAGATGGTGTCGATCTTCCCCTTGAAGGCGGCCTGGTTCGGGCCCAGGTCGATGAACTCGCCGCCGCCCACGTTCAGGTAGGGCAGGAGCACCTGCGCCCAGATGTTCAGCGGCGAGCCCGCGGCGGTGCCGCGCCCGATGAAGTTACGAAAGTCGACCATGCTGCTCCCTGCGGGATGAGGAGGTTGAACGCCCACATGCTATCCCGCCCTCGTGCCGCCGTCCGCTGTCTCCAGGGGCGCTCAACGGCGCCGGGCGGCGAGCAACGCACTGCGTCCCACGAGCTGTCCCAGGTAGCCGAGACACACCAGGAAGAGCCCCCAGACGAAGAGCAGCTTGAGCAGGGTGAAGACGGAGTGGGCGCGCAGGAGCAGCCCCGCCATCAAGCAACCCGTCCCCAGGGACGCCGCCTTGAGCACGCCCTGCAAGCGGCTGAGCACGTCGGGGAAGCGCACGAGCCCCACCGCGCCCACGGCGAGGAAGAACGCACCGAGCACCACCAGCACGGCGGACAGCGGCAGCAGGGGATTCATGGCGCGCGCTTCTCCAGGGTCTCCGCATTGCGCTTGTCCGCGGCCTGGGCTCGCAGCGCCGAGGTGGAGACGCATACCGCCCCCAGGACCGCGAGCCCGAGCGCCACGTCATCCAACACCGGCAGCTTCCACGCCTCCGCCACCAGGAGCAGCAGGGACAGGCACAGCGCGCCCGAGAGGCTGGCGGCCAGCATGCGATCGGCCGCGTTGACCGCGTTGCCCCACAGCACCAGGACTCCGAGAAGCGTGACGAGCAGCAGCAGCGTGATGCCCGCGTAGAAGACGTTCATGGCAATCCTCGAGGAGGAGGGGCGAGCCCGAAGACGAGCGCCACCCGTCGCTCCAGATCGCGCAGCCGCTCGAGCGCCGCGGCGGCGGCCTCGGGGCGCGTATCCAACAAGTGCAGGGTGAGGCCATCGCCTCCCCCGGGAAGTTCCACCGCGTGCAGCCCCGGCATGACGCCCACCACGCCGTTGAGCAGTCGGCGCGCGGGCCCTCGGGGCAGGCGGCAGCGCGTCTCCACGAGTCCCGGAGTCAGCGTCAACCGCGAGCCCAGCGCCCGGCGAGCCACATCCACTCCCCCGAGCACGAGCCGTCCCGCGCAGAACCACAACAGGCCCACCAGCCGCAGGGGATGGGCGCGGAGGGAATCAGCGGACTCGAACACGACGCTGCCCCAGAGCGTCAGGGGCAGGGCCAACACGCCCAGGGCGAGCCCCGCGGGGCGCCCCTCGACGAGCGCGGTCCATAACAAGAACAGGAGGCCCAGCCGCAGACCCAGCGAGACCCAACGGCCGGTCAGCCACGGACTTCCCGCGCGAGCGTTCGGCATGCGACGCCCCCCCCGGTGGCGATCATGCCTAGACATCGCCATTGCGGCATCAGCCGACCATTGTTCCCGGGAGCCGCCATTCGTCCGCTACCGGCGCCCCGTGGCGAACGAGGGGGTGCCGATGACGGTGGCCGTCCGCCTGGAGCCCAGGCAGGCCAGCAAGACCTCCGGGTTGTAGCGCTGACCCACAGTGCACATCTCCGGAAGCATCGACGGCTGCGTTCGCGGCCAGCAAGCCATGGAGCGACAAGCGATGCGAAGAGCACTCGTCGGCGCGGGATTGTTGTTGGGACTGGTGGGCTGCGCGACGGCGCAACGGATGCCGCCCACCGAGCAGCTCGTGGATTCACAGGTCTCCATCCGCCAGGCGGAAGAGGCCGGAGCGTCGGCGGTCCCCAACGCGGCGCAACACCTGCAGTGGGCACGCGAACAGACCCAGGGCGCACGCCGGTTGCTCGAACAGAACCGGAGAGAGGAGGCCGCGCTGTTCCTCCAGCGGGCCGAGGCGGACGCCGAGCTGGCCCTGGCCCTGGCGCGCGAGGCGCCCGCCCGCGCCGAGGCGGACCGGGTGCTTCAACAGGTGCAACAGCTCCAGCGCGGCACGGTGCAGTGACAGCCATACGAACGGCGTGGCGATGACGCGTCGCCGGCCGAAGGAGAAGTCATGCGGGCATGGAAACATCTGTCGTGGGGCGTGCTGGGGGCCGCGGTCATCTCGGGCTGTGCGGCCAGCACTCCGCGTGAACTGCTGGACGCGCGCTTCGCCTATCAACAGGCCTCCACGGGCCCGGCGGCCCAGTACAGTCCGGAAGCCCTCGTGCAGGCGAGGGAGGCCCTCAACGAGGCCAACCGCGCCTTCGAGCGCGAACGGGACTCGGAGGTGACGCGCACGCTGTCCTATGTGGCGCTGCGCAAGGCCCAGCTCGCCGAGTCGATCGCCCGCACGGCCGTCGCCGAACAGGAGCGCCTCCAGGCCGAGCAACAACTCGCCTCCGCCCAGTCCAGCGACGCCGCGCGCACGCGTCAGGAGTTGGATCGCACGCGCATGGACCTCGCCGAGGCCCAGCGGCTGCGCGCGGAGGCCGAGCAACGCCAGGCCGAGTTCCAACAGCGACAACGCGAAGCGGCCCAACAGCAGGAGGAGGCCACGCGGTTGCAAGCCGAGCAGCAGAGGCTCGCCCAGGTCCAGCGCGAGGAGCAGGAGCGGCAGGCCCAACTCGACGCGGCCCAGGCTCGCGCGGACCAGCTCAATGCCCAGCTCGAGAAGGAGCGTCAGGCCCGGCTCCAGGCCGAACAACGCGCCGCCGAGGCCCAGGCCGAGGCCCGCGCCCAGGCGCAGGTGGCCAACGAGCTGCGCAACATCCGGCAGGTGCAGGTCAAGGAGGAGTCGCGAGGACTCGTGCTCACGCTCTCTGGCAGCGTCCTCTTCCGCTCGGGCAGCTCGGACCTGCTCGCCGCGGCCAAGCGCAGACTCAACGACGTGGCGGAGGCCTTGAACAAGACGCAGAACCCGCTGCTCATCGAGGGCCACACCGACAGCCAGGGTCCGGCGGAGCTCAACGAGGAGCTGTCCTATCTGCGCGCCGAGGCCGTGCGCGACTACCTCGTCGACCGGGGCGTGGACAGCGAGCGCATCCGCATCGACGGCCGGGGCAAGGACGAGCCCATCGCCTCCAATGCCACGGCCGAGGGCCGCGCGAACAACCGGCGCGTGGAGATCGTCATCGAGCGAGGCGTAGGCGGCGGCGGACAGCCCCAGCAGCAGCCCCCCTCGAAGTAGGGCACCCAGACGGCCCGCGAAGACGACGGCCCCGCCGCCTTCATGAGGCGACGGGGCCGGGCTTTCCTCGAGCTGGAGCGCCGCGGGCCTACTTGGCCGGCGTCCCGGTGAGCTGCGAGGGGTGCGAGGGAACCGTGATCTCCCCGGCCACGATCTGGGCGCGCAGCTGCTCCACCTTCTCCAGGGCCTCGGCGCGCTTGGGGAACTCCACGCGCACGGGGGCGTAGGAGACACCGCCCTCCTTGAGGCCCAGCACCACGTCACCGCCCTGCAGCTTGCCCTGGCTCAGGTCGCGCACGGCCTCGTAGACGGCCAGGTCCACGCGCTTGACCATGGAGGTGAGCACCGCGTCGGGCGCCAGGTGCGACTGATCCGAGTCCACGCCAATGGCGAACACGGGCTTGTTGGCGTCACGCGCCTCCTTCACCGCATGGATGACGCCCAGGCCGTCCGCACCCGCCGCGTGGTAGAGGATGTCCGCCCCCTTGGACACCAGGTCCTGCGCCACCTGCTTGCCATCGGCCACGTTGTCGAAGTTGCCCGTGTAGTTCACCAGCACGGTCGCCTTGGGGTTGGTGGCGGCCACGCCCGCTCGGAAGCCTGCCTCGAACTTCTTGATGAGGGGCACTTCCTTGCCGCCCACGAAGCCCACCTTGTTGGCCTGGGTCACCAGGCCCGCCAGCGCGCCCACCAGGAAGCTGCCCTCGTGCTCCTTGAACTCCACGGTGCGCACGTTGGGCAGGGAGTAGGGCTGACCATCCGTGCCCACGAGCGGACTATCGATGAGCAGGAACTTCGCGTCCGGGTTGCGCTTGGCCACCGTCTCCACGGCGCTCTCGAGCGAGAAGCCCCCGCCCACGGACAGGGCCGCGCCCTGGTCCACCAGGAGTTGCAGGCTGGGCTCGTAGTCCTCGGCCACCTTGCTCTGCAGCACCACGGGGGTGACGGCCAGGGGGACGATGCCATGCGAAGCCAGGTCCGGCGGCAACGACGCCTTCAGCTCCTCCGGGGTGACGTCCTTGTAGGAGCCCCCTTCCATCTTCTTGCCCGCGCCCCAGAGCTCCAGGCCCCGCAGCGCCGAGTCATTGAAGGATTGATCTCCCCGGCCCCCCACGTCCGTCACCAGACCGACCATCAGGGTCTTGCCCTGGGGCTTGGTCTGGGTGGACTCAGCGGAGGCTTGCTTGGCATCTTCCGGCTTCGTCTCCGACTGCTTCTTGCAGGCGGACACGAGCACCAGGGCGGACATCAGGGACAGTCGCAGCAGAGAGTGACGAGGGGCCATGCCGCGCGTCTAGCAGAGCCCCCACCCCCTCTCAAGTTCACCACCCGCTCAGGCCAGGAGCGCCGCGCCGATGATGCCGCTGTCGTCGCCCAGCTCGGCCTCGGTGATGAGCAGGCCTTCCCGGGACGTGGTGGAGGCATATTTCTGGACTCCCTCCACCACGCGCCGCCGCAGGCCGGGGCAGTGCGTCAACACGCCACCGCCCAGGATGAGCCGCGCCGGGTTGAGCACCGTCACCTGGTTGGCCACCGCCAGCGTGAGCATGAGTGCCACCCGCTCGTACAGCTCGCTCGCCACGGCGTCGCCCAGCTCCGCCGCCTTCTCCAGCGTCACGGGGGTGATCTTCTCGGGGTCGCCCCCCGTCAGCTCGCGGATGGCCGGCGACTTGCCGCTCGCCAGCAGCTCGCGCGTCTGGGCCATGAGGTTGTGCCCGCCCACATAGGCCTCCAGGCAGCCCAGCTCGCCACAGCCGCACTTGCGCCCGTTGGGCACCACCTTGGTGTGGCCCAGCTCGCCCGCCAGGCCGCTGCCGCCCGTCACGAGCCGGCCATTGGCGATGACGGCGCTGCCCACGCCCGAGCCCACGAACACCGTGTACATGTCCTGCGAGCCCCGTCCGGCGCCCGCGTTGAACTCGCCCCAGGCCGCCGCGCGCAGGTCATTCACCACCCGCACCCCGTGACCCAGCCGCTCGGCGAGCAGCGCGCCCAGTGGCACATTGCGCCAGCCGAGGTTGGGAGCCACCGCCAGCACCCCCGACTCACCGTGGATCTGCCCCGCCGCGCCCACTCCACAGGCGTTGACGTCCACGGCCCCCGCCGCCTTGAGGGCCTGCTGGGCGGCCCGGGCGATGGCCTCCACCACCGCCGAGGGCGTGCGCTCCGAGAGCGCCACCTTGTCCGCGGCGAGAATCCGCCCTTGCTCGTCCACCACCGCGGCGCGCGCGAACGTGCCGCCGAGATCGATTCCAAGTCTGGGCATCCGGTCCTTCTCAATCATGGTCTCAGGCTCCTACTTCCCGCTGCATCTTCGCGACCGTGCCCTCGATCAGCTGGCGGATCTCCTCCAGCCGCTCGGGAGTGCGGGCCTCGAATCGCAGCACGAGGATGGGTTGGGTGTTGGAGGCCCGGATGAGCCCCCAGCCGTCCGGGAACGTCACGCGCACGCCGTCCACGTCCACCAGGGAGTGGCCCGCCTGGCGCAGCCACTCGGTGGCGCGCTTGACGATCTCGAACTTCTTCTCTTCCTTCGTGTCCACGCGCAGCTCGGGCGTGGCGTAGGTGCGCGGCACGTCCGAGAGCAGCTCCGACAGCGTCTGCTTCTCGTGGGTGAGGATCTCCAGCAGGCGCGCCGAGGAGTACACCGCGTCGTCGAAGCCGAAGTAGCGGTTCTTGAAGAAGATGTGGCCGCTCATCTCCCCGGCCAGCTCCGCGTGCTCCTCCTTCATCTTCGCCTTGATGAGCGAGTGGCCCGCCTTCCACATCACCGCCTTGCCACCGTGCTTCGCGATGTCGTCGTAGAGCGTGTAGGAGCACTTCACCTCGCCCACGATGGCGGCGCCCGGGCTCGCCTTGAGCACGTAGCGGCTGAAGAGGATCATCAGCTGGTCGCCCCAGAGGATGTTGCCCTGGTCGTCCACCACGCCGATGCGGTCGCTGTCGCCGTCATAGGCGATGCCCACCTCGGCCTTCTCGCGCTTCACCGCGGCGATCAGATCCTGCAGGTTCTCCACCACCGTGGGGTCCGGGTGGTGGTTGGGGAAGCGCGCGTCCATGTCGCAGAACAGCGGCACCACCTCGAAGCCCATGGCCTCGAAGAGCGGCACGGCGATGGCCCCGCCCGTGCCGTTGCCCGCGTCGATGACGATCTTCATCCCCTCGCGGCCCACCTTCACCGTCTGGCGGATGAAGTGGTTGTAGGGCGTGATGATGTCGAAGGGGCTCACCTCGCCCGGCCGCTCCGCGCGCTCGAAATCCCGCGCCTCGATGAGCCGGCGCAGCTCCTGGATCTCCGGGCCGTGAAAGGTCGTCTTGCCCGCGCCAATCTTGAAGCCGTTGTACTCGGGCGGGTTGTGGCTGCCGGTGATCATCGCCAGGCCGTCCACCGGCAGGGTGTTGGCGGCGAAGTAGGTCAGCGGCGTGGGCACCACCCCCACGTCGAACACGTCGAGCCCCGTGGACGTCAGGCCCTTGCACAGCGCGTCGCGGAAGACCGTGGAGGACTCGCGGCAGTCGCGCCCCACCACCACCGTCCGGCCGCCCTTGCGCCGCACCACGGTGCCCAATCCCTGGCCTAGCAGTTCCACCACCTCGGGGGTGAGATCCTTATCCACCAGGCCACGGATGTCGTACTCGCGGAAGATGTGCGCGTTCATGAGACGGTTGTTTCCCTGAAGAAGCCCTCGGCGGAGGTCCCGGCCGAAGGGCGGCGCACTCTACACAAGCCCGAACCGGGCGTGTATCCAAGTGGAGGAGGAGCGGGCGCCCGCCGTCCGGGCCGCTCCCCACCTGAAAAATTGACGCGGCACGAAACCTACAATGCCCCACTTGCGATAACTCAGGACATACAGGTTCACACATCGGGAGTCCCCCATGAGCACGCGCATCCCAGAGCGAATCCAGTCCGTCATCACCTCGAGGGGGACGAGTCCGGCCACCACCCCCCCGGGCACCCCGGAAGCCGCCCCCGCCCAGGCGGGAGCGCGCGCGCCCCAGCCGGCACGGGATGCCTTCGAGACCCGGAGCCCCGGGCTGGATTCCGCCGCGCTGCGAGGCGCCCCGCTGGCGACGCCCACGTACACGGATGACGCGGATCCGATGAAGCACATCGCCTATCTGTCCTCGGACGAGCTGATGGGCCGGGACAGCCCGTCGGACGGCCTGAGCGCGGCGTCCGCCTACGTGCAGCAGCTCGCCCAGAAGTACGGCCTCGAGGGCCCCAACACCCTCAATCCGAGCAACCCCTACCAGCAGCGCTTCCCGGTGTACTCCTTCCTGGATGGCGCCCGGGAGGCGGGCCTGGCGAACGACGACGCGTGGTCACACGGCACGCACCGGGAGTTCGGCCACACGCTCTTCGAGGAGGGCTTCTACCTGGATGACGCCATGCCAGCGGACACCCGGGAGCTGCTCACCCAGAAGTACGAGGCGACGCAGCACTCCGCGGGCAAGCCGCTCGCGCCGCGCACCGAGCCCATGAGCGTGGACGCACTGCGCCAGGCCGCGAAGCAGGACGGCAAGGCGGAGAACACGATGGCGCTGCTCAAGGGCACCGGGCCGCACGCGGACGAGGTCATCGTGGTGATGGCCCACCTGGATCATGTGGGCACGAGCCGGGGCCAGGTGAACAACGGCGCGGACGACAACGCCTCGGGCAGCGCGGTGCTGCTCGCCTCCCTGCCAGAGCTCGCCGAGGCCCAGAAGGCCGGCAAGCTGGACCGCTCGGTGCTCTTCCTGTGGACGGGCGCCGAGGAGAAGGGCCTGGTCGGCTCGCAGTACTTCGTGGATCACCCCATCCCCGGCCTGGGCCTGGAGCAGATCAGCGGCGTCATCAACATGGACATGGTGGGCCGCTGGGATGATCAGCGCCTGTCGGTCGTCGACACCCACTCGCGCAACAAGCCCAACTACTTCCGCGAGCTGCTCGACACGGCGAACCAGCGGATGGCGGACCCGTTCGACCGCCTCAACCAGGACATCAACGAGTACCGGGACCGGCAGGATGGCGCCGTCTTCACGCGCAAGGGCGAGGACGTGCTCTTCCTCTTCGAGGGCCTGTCCAACCCCCAGGGCGGCGGCGAGTTGATGGAGGACTACCACCAGCCCACCGATGACATCGCGAAGATCATCGAGGACAACGGCGGCAACAAGCCACGGCGGGTGAAGGACCTGATGGTGGACATCATCCAGCAGGCCAGCAATCGCACCGCGTAATCCCCGGGTGGGGTACAACGCGCCCCGCCCATGAACGACCCGAGCCCCTCGTCCGCACCGCGCCGCGCCGCGCTGGTGTTCATCTTCATCACCGTGCTGCTCGACGTGCTGGCCATGGGGATGATCATCCCCGTGCTGCCCGGCATCGTCACGGGCTTCCTCGGCGGTGACGCGGTGAGGACCGCGGAGGTGCTCGGGCTGTTCGCCACGGTGTGGGCGGTGATGCAGTTCGTGGCCTCACCGGTGCTCGGCGCGCTGTCGGACCGCTACGGACGCCGCCCGCTCGTGCTCCTGTCCAACTTCGGGCTGGGGCTCGACTACATCCTCATGGCCCTGGCGCCGGACTTGAGCTGGCTCTTCGTGGGCCGGCTCATCTCGGGCATCACCTCGGCGAGCATCAGCACCGCGAGCGCCTACATCGCGGATGTGACGCCGCCGGACAAGCGCGCCGCGAGCTACGGCCTGCTCGGAGCGGCGTTCGGCGTGGGCTTCGTGATGGGGCCCGCGTTGGGCGGACTGCTCGGCGACGCGAACCCACACCTGCCCTTCTGGGTGGCGGCGGGCCTGAGCCTCGCCAACGCGCTGTACGGCCTGTTCGTGCTGCCCGAGTCCCTGCCCCCCGAGCGGCGCACGGCCTTCGCGTGGAAGAACGCCAACCCCGTGGGCTCGCTCCTGCTGCTGCGCGCCCTGCCCGGCGTGCTCGGCCTCACGGGGGTGTACTTCGTCTATCACCTCGCCCAACAGGCCATCTACAACCTGTTCGTCCTCTACGGAAACCACCGCTATGGCTGGGGAGAGAGCACCGTGGGCCTCACCCTGGCGCTCGTGGGCGTGCTCTCGCTCGTGGTACAGGGCGGCCTCGTGAGGCCCGTGGTGCGCGCACTGGGCGAGCGGCGCACGCTGCTGTTGGGGCTGTCGATGGACACCCTGGGGTTTCTCGCCATCGCCCTGGCGACCACCGGAATCGGGTTCTGGGCCGCCCAGCCCCTGCTGGCGCTCGGCGGCTTCTTCGGGCCGGCGTCCCAGGGGCTCATGTCCAACCGCGTCTCGGCGGGCCTGCAGGGCCAATTCCAGGGCGCGCTCGCGGGCCTGCAGAGCATCACGGGCATCATCGGCCCCGCCCTCTTCACACAGACGTTCGCGTTCGCCATCGACCCGCGCCTGGGCTGGAATCTGCCCGGAGCGCCCTTCCTGCTCGCCGCGCTCCTCATCCTGCTGTCCCTCGGACTGGCGGCGTGGAGCTTGCGGCCGGGCGAGCGCACGGCCTGACGCGAATTCGCACGAGCGGCTAGGCTCGGCGCGGTCATGCGTCCGCTCATCACCGCCAGTCAATTCGTGCTCCTCGCCCTCGGGCTGTCGTGGCTCACCGCCGCCGTGCTCCTCACGGGAGCGGGTCCGGGAGAAGCCACCGGAGCGCGCGCCACCGTCGCCGGCCTCCTGGTGCTGAGCGTGGTCCTCGCCGTCGGGTCCTATTCACGGCCCGTGGCGCTCGGAGTGCTCGCCCTGCTGTGTGGGGCGGTGTTCGCGTGGATCCGCACCGTGCGGCCCTCGCTCACGCGGGATTGGGCGCCGGATCTCGTCCGCGCCTCGCGCGCCGAGGAGCGGGGCACCCAGGTCACCTTCCACGACGTGCGCGACTTCCGCTACCGGAGCACCACGGACTGGGACGCCGCCTGGTACTCGGCCACCTACGACACGAAGGACCTGGTGCGCGCCTGGTACATCGTCGAGCCCTTCTCCGGCTTCGAGGGCGCGGCCCACACCATGGTCAGCTTCGAATTCACCGGAGACCGCTTCCTCGCCTTCTCCGTGGAGATCCGCCGGGAGCGCGGGGAGACGTACTCGGTCCTGGGAGGGCTGTTCCGCCAGTACGAGCTCATCTACGTGGTGGGGGATGAGCGGGACCTCGTCCAGCTGCGCAGCAACCACCGCCGCGACGACGTCTACCTCTACCCCGTGCGCGCGACCCCGGAGCGCACCACCGCCTTCTTCCTCGACATGGTCCGGCGGATGAACGCGCTCCAGGCCCAGCCCGAGTTCTACAACTCGCTCACGAGCAACTGCACCACCAACCTGGTGCGCCACCTGGAGAAGGTCAGCGAAACCAACGTCCCGTACGACCACCGCACCCTGCTGCCGGCCTATTCGGACGAGCTGGCCTTCGCGCTGGGACTCATCGACACCGACGTGGGGCTCGCCGAGACGCGCGAGCGCCACCGCATCAACCCGCTCGCCCTCGCGGCACAGGACCGGGACGACTTCTCGCTGCGCATCCGCGGCCGGGCCCCCAGCACCCCGGCCGCCGAAGGCACCGCCACCGCGGTGCCCTGAGGCCTCGCGTCAGGTCCCCACCGCGTCCGCCGGAAGGGCGGGCGAGGACTCCTCCAGGGGCACATGGCCCTCGGGATCCTTCACGTGGGCGAGCCGCTCATCCAGCTCCGTGATCAGGTGCTCGAAGGCCTCCTTGCTGATGACGCCGCGCTGGTAGGACTTGAGCAGCGAGTCCTTCTCCACGATGAGCACGCGCCGCATCGCCTCCTGGTGCTCCTCCTCGTGGAAACGGTTGGTCTGCTGCTTGAGGGCGGACAGATCCTGCTCGGCGGCGGTGGCCTTCTGCTGGTAGTCCTTCTCCAGCTGCGCCAGCACGTCCGCGGGGATGTCGCGCGTGCGGCGCATGCCCTCCAGCGCCAGCAGCGCGGCATGGATCGCGCCCACCCGGCCGCGCGCCAGCTCGTACTTCTCCTGGTAGATGTCCTTGAGGCCGGTGATGCCCAGGCGCTTGAGCAGCGGCGCCATGGTGAGCCCCTGGACGATGATGGAGAGCACCACCACGCCGAACGTCATGTTCACCAGCAGCTCGCGGTGCGCGAAGTCGTCGGGGAGACCGAGCACCAGCACCATGGAGATGGCGCCCCGCAGACCGCTCCAGGTGAGGACCGCGCTCCATCTCCAGGGCATCTTCTCGGAGGTGAAGCGCAGGAGGCCCGACACCCCATAGACCACCACCGCGCGGCCGATGAGCACCGCCACGTAGGCGAGCAGCACGGGCTTCCAGGACGCCAGGAGCGAGCTGAGCTGCACCTCCAGGCCGATGAGCAGGAACACCACCGAGTTGAGCGCGAAGGCCAGGTACTCCCAGAAGCTCGCCACCGCCACGCGCGTGGTGGGGCTCATGCTCGTGCTCGCCACGCCGTTGCCGCACAGCATGCCGGCCGCCACGGTGGCGATCACACCCGAGTAGTGGAAGTGCTCGGCCACCACGAACGAGCCGTAGGCGGCGATCATCGTGAGGGTGATCTCCACCATGGCGTCATCGATGCGCTGGATGACCTGGGAGATCCCGAAGCCGAGCGCGCAGCCGATGAGCCCGCCCATGCCCGCCACCCGGATGAAGTCCAGCGTGGCCCCGCCCACGGTGAACTGGGCGCCGTTGGCCACCGCGAGGATGAGCGTGAAGAGCACCACGGCGGTGCCGTCGTTGAGCAGGCTCTCGCCCTCCACGAGGACGGCCAGGCGCTTGGGCGCGCCCAGTGCCTTGAAGAGGCCCACCACCGCGATGGGATCCGTGGACACGATGACCGAGGCGAACACGAACGCGTGGATGAAGCCGAAGTCCTCCACCAGGTGCAGACCGCCCACCACGGGCGAGAGGATGAGCGCGGTGATGGCGCCGGACGCCACCAGGCCCGGAATGGCCAGCGCGTGGATGGCCATCTTGTTCTTCCAGAACTTGCGAAACTCCACGTGGAAGGCCGCCTCGAAGATGAGGCCCGGCAGCAGGATGGCGAAGAGCAACTCCTTGGTCAGGTGCGGTGGATCGAACAGGTGCACCGCACCGAGCGTCAGCCCCGCCACCACCAGGGCCACCGTGTAGGGAAACTTGAAGTAGCGCGCCACGATCGCCACCGCCGTCGCGATGGAGAAGAGCAGCACGAAGGCCAGTTCGAAATGCATGGTCTTCCGCCCGTTTGGAGATCAAACCACCCATACCCCATCGAGCCAGACGCGAAAACCCTTCGCGTTCCCACGCCGGGTGAAGCCCGGGGCAAAATGCCCCATGCCCACCATGGAAGGGCATTGCCGCCCTGGCGCGAAATACGGCATTGCTGGGCGTGCCATGCACCCCGTCCTCACCGATGAGCTCGCCGCCGGCCTCTTCCAGGCAGCCCACCAGCCCCTCATCCGAGCCATCGTCGACAACCTGTCCGAGGGCGTCATCATCGCGGATGCCGCGGGAACGCTGCTGTACTTCAGCCCCGCGGCGCGCGCCTTCCAGTTGTTCGGACTGGAGCGCATGGAGAAGGACCGCTGGCGCCAGCACTTCACCGTCACGGATCCGGACACCCACCAGCCCTTCAATCCGGAGAACCTCCCCCTCACCCGGGCCCTGCGCGGCGAGGCGCACTCCGCCCACATATTCATCCGCTCGGACCAGAACGCCGAGGGCCAGTATCTGCACGCGAGCGGCCGGCCGGTGAAGGACTCGGAGGGCAAGCTGCTGGGCGCCCTGATCTTCATCCGCGACACCACCCGGGAGCGCCAGGCGGAGGCCCGGCAGCGCCGCGCCGAGCAGCGCTTCCGCCTCATCGTGGAGGCCGCGCAGGAAGGCATCTGGACCATCGATCCGGAGGGCCGCACCACCTACGTCAACCGCTACCTGGCCCAGATGCTGGGCTACACGGAAGAGGAGATGCTGGGCCAGGACACCCTCACCTTCATCGCCGAGGAGCACCGCGAGCGGGTGAGGAACAACCTCGCCCAGCGGCGCGCGGGCATCTCCGACGTGCACGAGCTCGCCCTCCGGCACAAGAGCGGGCGGTCACTCTGGACGATCATCTCCTCCAACCCCTTGTACGACGAGGAGGGCCAGTACTCGGGCGCGCTGGGCACCATCACCGACATCACCCGGCGCCGCGAGGCCGAGCAGCGGGTGCATCAGCTCAACGCGGACCTGGAGCGCCGCATCGCCGAGCGCACCGCCCAGCTCGAGTTCTCCAACCGCGAATTGGAGGCCTTCGCCTACTCGGTGGCGCATGACCTGCGCGCGCCCCTGCGCAGCATCTCCAGCTTCTCGCTCGCGCTGACCGAGGACTGCGCGAGCCAGCTCGACTCCATGGGCCTGGAGTACCTGCAGCGCATCCGCGCCTCCTCGCAGCGCATGTCCGATCTCATCGACGGCATCCTGTCGCTCTCGCGCGTCAACCGCTCCGAGTTCCAGGTGACGGACGTCAACCTGTCCGCCCTGGCGCGCCTGTGCGCCGAGCAACTGCGGCGCTGGCAGCCCGAGCGCGCCGTGAGCTTCCACCTGCAGGAGGGGCTGGTGGACCGGGGAGACACGCGGCTGTTGCGCTCGGTGCTGGAGAACCTGCTGGGAAACGCCTGGAAGTTCACCCGCGAGCGCGCCCAGGCGGAAATCCACTTCGGCGCGCTGCCCGAGGAGCCGGGCACCGGGCGCGTCTACTTCGTCCGGGACAACGGCGCCGGCTTCGACATGGAGTACCAGGCCAAGCTCTTCGGTGTCTTCCAACGCCTGCACACGCAGCAGGAGTTCGAGGGCAACGGGGTGGGACTGGCCACGGTTCAGCGCATCATCCGGCGCCATGGGGGGCGCGTCTGGGGTGAGGGCACCGTGGGCCAGGGCGCCACCTTCTATTTCACGCTGCACGAGCCCACCCGCACGCCCCGGAGAAGCCCCCCATGGTCGACGTGAACCAACGTGTCATCCTCCTCGTCGAGGACAACCCCGACGACGAGCTGCTGACCCTCCGGGCCTTGCGCCGAAGCAACTTCCACAACCCCGTCATCGTCGTGCGCGACGGGGCCGAGGCACTCGACTACCTCTTCGTGCAGGGTCGTCACGCGGAGCGGGATCCGGACATCCGACCCCAGGTCGTCCTGCTGGATCTCCACCTGCCGCGCCTGGACGGCCTGGAGGTGCTGCGGCGCCTGCGCGCCCATGAGCGCACGCGGACCCTGCCCGTGGTCGTCCTCACCTCCTCCAATGAGGAGCGCGATCTGGTGGAGAGCTATCAGCTCGGAGTGAACAGCTTCGTGCACAAGCCCGTGGACGTCACCGCGTTCTTCGAGGCCGTGCGGCAACTGGGCATGTACTGGCTGGTGCTCAACGAACTGCCTCCCCCCAGGAGCTCGTGATGCCGCCCACGCTCAGACTGCTGCTGGTCGAGGATTCCGAGGACGACGCCCTGCTGGTGCTGCGGGAGCTGCGGCGCGGCGGCCATGACGTCACCGCCACGCGCGTCGAGACCGCCGAGGCCCTCACCCAGGCGCTCGACTCGGGCGAGTGGGACGCCATCATCTCCGACTACGCCCTGCCCCGCTTCGATGCCCTGGCCGCCTTCCACCTGGTGCGCCAGCGGGGACTCGACGTGCCCTTCCTCATCGTCTCCGGACAGATGGGCGAGGACACCGCCGTGGCGGCCATGAAGGCCGGCGTCCACGACTTCCTGCTCAAGGACCGGCTGGGACGGCTGGGCCCCGCCATGACCCGCGAGCTGCGCGAGGCGAAGCTCCGCGCCGAGCGCCGCGGAATGCAGGAGCAATTGCTGTTGTCGGACCGGCTCGCGTCGCTGGGCCTGCTGTCGGCGAGCGTGGCGCACGAAATCAACAATCCCCTCTCCTCGCTCCTGGCCAACCTGGACTTCCTGCTGGAGACGGAGTCGGCGCGGGGGAGCGGGTCCGAACAGGAGCAGGCCCTGCTCGACTCCCGCCTGTGCGCCGAGCACATCCGGGAGATCGTCCGCGACATCAAGGTCTTCTCCCGCCCCGAGGACAAGGAGCGCGGCGCGCTGGACGTGCACCGGGTGCTCGACTCGTCCTTGCGCATGGCGAGGAACCACGTGTCCCACCGGGCCCAGGTCCTCAAGGACTACTCCGCGTCCGCGCGAGTGCTCGGCAGCGAGGGGCCGCTCGGGCAGATCTTCCTCAACCTGCTCATCAACGCCGCGGACGCCGTCGCCGAGAGCGACAACCCACGGCGGGAAATCCGGCTGGTGACGCGGCCGGAGGGGCCAGGCCATGTGCGCGTGGAAATCCACGACACGGGCCGGGGCATCCCGCCGGAGCTGCGCGAGCGCATCTTCGAGCCCTTCTTCACCACCAAGCCAGTGGGAGTGGGCACGGGCCTGGGCCTGGCCATCTGCCGCCGGCTCGCGCAGGAGCTGGGCGCCCGCTTCGGCATGGAGAGCGCTCCGGAGCAGGGGACGGTGTTCTACCTGGTCCTGCCGAGCGCCGACATGAAGGAGTCCCGGGCCGAGAGCGTGGCGCCCCTCCACGTGTCCGAGCGCACCGTGCTCGTGTTGGATGACGAGGCCATGGTGGGCCGGGCCCTCCAGCGCGTGCTCGGGGCCGCGTGCGACGTGCAGGTGTTCGTGCAGGGAGCCAAGGCGCTCGAGCGGGTGGCCGAGGGACAGCGCTTCGACGCCATCCTGTGCGACCTGCTGATGCCGGAGATGGATGGGATCCAGTTCTACGAGAGGCTGCGGTGGCTCTCGCCCGAGCAGGCCCAACGGGTCATCTTCATGACGGGAGGAGCCCTCACCGAGCGCGCCCGCGCCTTCCTCGCCACTACGAACCGGCCCTGCCTGGAAAAACCCATCGAGGTGCGGCGGTTGCGCTCCCTGCTAGCGGACATGCCCCGATGGAGCGTCGAGGCCCGGGCCTAATCCAGGAAGCGGCGCTCCCAGCGCCGCATGTCCTCTTCGCTGAAGCCACTCCACTCGCTGCGCCCCAGGTAGAGCCAGGGTTCCAGTACGCGGGCCAGTTCCCGCCATGCGGGCAGGTCGCGGCCCTGCTCCAGGTCTCCCGCCTCGGGCCAGGCCCCCAGCGTCACCAGGGCACGTCCCTCCTCCAGTTCCTCCACGGTCGTGCCGGGCGTGTGCAGCCGGGCGCGCAAGCCCGCCGGACCTCCCAGGGGCTCCAGGACAGCGGGCCCCAGGAAGTTCAACCAGTGCACGTCCTTGATCCGGGTGCCCACGGAGGCGGAGTCAACACTCAATCCGGGAATGTCCAGGCCCGGGTAGCGCAGGGCATGCGCGCGAATGGCGTGGGTATAACCCAAGACGCTCTCCGGAAAGTGGAAGCACAAGCCCGCATGCCCAGAGGTGTATGGGAGTTCCCTGGCCAATTTCAACGCGAGTTCTCGAACCCACTCCGGTCCGCGTTCTTCCATCAGTTCAGTGGGAAGACGAAAGGAGACCCCATTCGTCTCGTTCAACGCCTCGGCCTCGAACAGGTTTCCCTCGTAGAGGACATCATATCCCGTGGGTGAGTCGGGACGTTCACTCAGCCACATCCCAGTCGCGGGTTGTTCCAGCATCTCCCGCCACATGTACGCCTGTCCCTTGGCATCGAAATCATCCCAATCCCCGCTATACGGCTCCGCATACCAAGCAAGCACACCGGGTTTCACCGCCTGGCGGTACACGTCCACGGCACGCAAGACGTCGCGCGCGATCTCTCGATGAAGGTGCTTCATGTAGAAGGTGATACTCAATCCCTCTCGGATACCCAGGAGATCTGGTTCACCCTCCCTCTTCGTTTTGTAGATGCGGACGCGAGGATAGTGCTCGATCATCAATAGACTCCTCGAGGGGAGATGAGATGGGCATGGTGTTGTCCGCCCAGCAGCGCATCGCGATACGCCCTCCCCTGATTCTTTGGGAAATGGGGTTGCTCTGGGGAGTAGCGACCCCACCTGGGTTGATTATCCTCGGGACAAGGGAACTTCAAATCATACACACGCTGGAGCTTGTTCGGATTGCCCGACTCATGGATGACGATGTCGGGAGCCAGGGAACCCCACAGCCGTCCGGTGAGCCCGAGTTGCACCCACTCCGCCACCTGCACGGGATCCAGTCGAATCCAGCTGCCCGTGTCCGGGTCTCGCTGGTAGCGGGGTTCCAGGCTGACGTGGTCCGGGAAGCGCTTCACCAACTCCTCTCGAATGCACGGCAAGGCCGCCGCGTGCTTCTTGTTACCCAGGTCCATGGCGCGCGTCACATCCCGGCCATTCTCCCGGCGCACCACCCTCCGGCACTCCTCCGCGTCGGGGCTTCTTCCTCGCAGCACCTCGTCCGCCCGCTCGACCTCGTCACTCGCCCGCCGCGCACACTGGACCAGCAGTTCCTCGATCCGCGCCAATTGAGCCGCGTCCAGCAACCGCATCACCGCGTGGGTGGTCCGTGCCGCCTCCACCGTGCGTGACAACCAGGGGAGGATGGCCTCTTCTCCCGGTGTCTGGGTGTAACAGGCGGCCGTCCGCAGGCAGGCGCTCGTCACCGAGTCCGTCGTCTGGGCGGAGAGCCCGGTGCTCCCGAAGACACACCCACTCAACAGCACGAGGACGAGCGGACTCCACGAGCCCGCTCTGGACGCATCACGGCTTCTGGAAGCTGGAGCCATGGAGAGCGCGTGTAGAGCCGACGCGCTCGCCTGTCCAGGAGGTGCTACGTCCTCATAAGGCCGCGGACTGGGACTCCCCGCGCGGCGTCTCGTTCTGGGACTCCCGGATGCGCCGGGCCAGCGAGTGGTAGTAGCGATGCAACGAGACGTTGAGCGGATCCATCCGCAGCGCCTCCGTGTAGTGCTGCAGCGCGCCGTCGAGCACGTTGCGCGCCTCCAGGAGAATGCCCTTGTCGAAGAACACGCGCGCGCGTCCCTCCGCCTGGGGCCTCGCCGCGAGGAAGGCCTGACGCAGGCGGTTGACCGACGCGGGTGAAATCCCCGCCGACAGGCAATGCGCCACCCCCCGGAAGTTTCCCCGCGACGCATCGAAGCGCGCTCGCGCCACGGGCTCGCCCAGGGTGCGCCGGGCCATCTCCAGCTTCGCTCTCAGGGCCTCGAGCGCTTGGCGCTGATCGTCCGGAAGGATCCGCTGCCGGAAGGGCTCCAGCCGCCGCTCGGCCTGGGCCACGCGCCGCAGGACCTCCGCGAAGTCCGAGTGCGGGTGGATGGCCAGCAACGAGTAGGGATCCTGGCTGCACGCCGAGGCGCGCGCGAGCAATTGCGCGAGCTCCGCGTCCGGCGCGGCCTCCACTGGAGCGGGCGCGAGCGCCTGGGCGATGAGCCGACGCACGTCCTCGGACAAATCGGAGAAGTGGAGGATGAATCCCTGACGGCCTCCCCAGGTGCGCGCCTCCTCGGTGGGCAGCAACCGCACCACGTCCCCGGAGCACGCGAGCACCCAGCCATTGAGCGACAACTCCACATCCAGGCGCGCCCCCAGCCGCGGCAGGGCCCCGTCCCACGCGATGCGCAGCCCCTCCTCGCTCAGGTCATTCACGAACACCGGTATCAGGTCCCGGCCCAGGGCGTCCTCCACCCGCACCTGGAAGGCCATGGGCGCCATGCATCCGAACGCCGGCCGCCGCAGCGCTTCCCGCAGCGCGGCCCGGAAGGCGCGGGCGCTGGAGAAGCGCTCGTCCGGGCGCAGCGACAGGGCCTGCATCAGCACCGCGGAGAGCGCGGGCGGCACGTCCTCCTCCAGCAGGTGCGGCGCGAGGGGCGGGGTGGGCTCGTGCACGAGCAGCATCTCGCCCATGCGTCCGCCGCCCCCGAAGGGCAGCCGTCCCGTCAGCAGCCGGTAGCCCACCACCGCGAGCGAGTACAGGTCGGCGCGGCCATCCGGCTCGGAGCGCACCCACAGCTCGGGCGCGAGATAGGCCGGACTGCCCACCACCATGCCCGCGGCCAGCTCCTGGTCGGTGAGGCCCGCCGCGAGCGTGCTCGCCATGCCGAAGCCGAGGATCTTCACCCGCCGCGTGCCCTCGCGGTCCGTGGTGAGCACGAGGTTCTCCGGCTTCAGGTCCCGGTGGATGATGCCGTGGGCATGCGCGGCCTCCAGTCCGTCGAGCGCCTGGAGCAACAGGGACACCGCCTCCGAGGGCGGCAGCGGCAGCGGCAGGTGCGACAGGGCGGTGCCCTCCACGTACTCCATGAGCATGCAGTGGTGGCCGCTCGGAGCCTGGCGCACGTCGAGCACCCGCGCCGCGTTGGGATGGACGAGGTGCTGTCGCAGCGAGCGTCCCTCCGCGTAGAAGCGCTGGAGCACCGCGGGCGTGCGCGCCAGGTGCGGGTGCAGCACCTTCACCGCGAAGTGAGCGCCCGTCGAGCGGTGCTCCGCGAGGTACACACGCGCCAGCGCTCCGGCGCCCAACTCGCGCACGAGCACCAGGGGGCCATACCCCATGCCCGCCAGCGCCTCGCCGTCACTCGCGAAGTCATCCCGGGCGCATGCGGCACCCGCTTCATGCTCGGTGAAACAGTGTTCGCAACCCATCGCCGCCCCCGGCAACGCCTGCCTGAACGGAGGCGTGGCGGAGGAACGTTGCAACCTTCGTGCACCCCTTGCTCCGCCCGGAAGTCGACACGGCAAGTGGAGCCAGCCCGAAGGCGGACGGGACCCGGGGTGAAACCGGCCCGTCATTTCTACAAACCCGGCCCTGAAAAAACGAGGGCCGCGAGACCGGGCGGAAGTGCCCGAAAGGCTACAGGAACTTGTCGCGCTTGCGGGCCTTGAGGGCCTCCACCACCTTGCGCACGTCCTGGCTCTTGTCCTTGGGGACCACGAGCACCGCGTCGCCCGAGTCCACCACCACCATGTCCGTGAGCCCCACCAGCGCGAGCGGCCGCTTGTCTCCCATGACCACGCAGCCCTTGCAGTCCACCAGCACCGACTCGGGCCCGGAGACGACGTTGCCGTGCGCGTCCGCGGGCCGCACCTCGGGAATGGCGGCGAAGGAGCCCACGTCGGACCAGCCGAAGTCCCCCGGCAGCACCGCCAGGTTCTTCGCCTTCTCCATGACGCCATAGTCGATGGAGACCGAGGGCAGCTTCGGGAAGACGCGCTTGAGCACGCCCGCCCAGGTGCGCTTGCCCACCGCCTTGCGCAGCGCCTCGAGGCCCTTGGTCATCTCCGGCATGTGCTCGGCGAAGGCCGCCAGGATGACGTCCGCGCGGAAGATGAAGATGCCCGCGTTCCACAGGAACTCGCCCGACTCCACGTAGCGCCGGGCCGTCTCCGGGTCCGGCTTCTCGCGGAAGGCCTTCACCTGGCGGCCTCCGTCCGCGAGGGGCTCGCCCACCTGGATGTAGCCATAGCCCGTTTCCGGACGGTGGGGCTTGATGCCCAGCGTGACGAGGTGGCCCGAGGCCGCCACCCGCGCCGCCTCGGTGAGCGTCTGGCGGAAGCCCTTCGCGTCCGCCACGTGGTGGTCCGAGGGCAGCACCACCAGGATGCCCTCCGGGTCCTTCGCCGCCACCGCCAGCGCCGCGAGCGCGATGGCCGGCGCGGTGTTGCGCGCCACGGGCTCCACGAGGAGGTTCGCCTTGGGCAGGCCCTTGACCAGCCTGGCCGCCTGCTTCGCGTGGACGGGACCGCAGACGATGAGGGTGTCCTTCACCGAGGCCAGTCCCTTGAGGCGCGACACCGTGTCGGTGAGCAGCGGGCTCTTGGAGGCCAGGGGGAGGAACTGCTTGGGCCGCGCCTTGCGCGACAGGGGCCAGAAACGGGTGCCGGAACCACCGGCCATGATGACGGGATGGAGTGCCATGGACGGCGCAACATAGCGTCTCGCGCGCCGCCCGCCAGGGGCTCGTCCCCCTGGCCGCCCCACGACCTTGAGCCGGAGTTTTGACCCGGTCATGAAAAGCCAGTCTCATGCCGACCGCGTTGGAGTCCAAGCACACATCGGTCGGGTTGACGCTCGCCCTGACGCTCGCGCTCGCGGTAGGGCTGTCGCTCGCCCCCGTGCCGGAGGCGTTGCGTCCCATCCCCAGCCTCGCGCGGGGGCCCGTGGGGCCGCAACTGTGGGCGCTCGTCTCCACCTCCAGTGCCGGTTCCACGCGCAAGGCCGTGGGCGTGGAGCCCGATGGAGACCCGCACTCGCCCGAGGTGCCCGACCTTCCCGAGGAGGAAGAACCCGAGGAGCCGCTGGCCGAGGTCCAGGAGCCCGACGCGGGAACGGGCTCCCCGGACGTCCCATCCGCCCCCGTGGCCACCACCGACACGCTGGGGCTCGCCGACCTGGGCCCCGCGACGCGGGCCTCGGCCCTGCGGATGGAGGCGCTGCGCGAGAAGATGGGCGCCAGGCACGTGGACCTGGACCTCGGCTGCCGACGCATGGGGCCCTCGGGGTGCGAGGAGAATGGACTCGCGCCCTTCTTCGACGCGCTGCGGGCCCTGCGCGAGGGCCGCCGCACCGCCCCCGTGCGCGTGGAGCACCTGGGCGATTCGCTCATCGCCTCGGACCACATCACCGACGTGGTGCGCGAGCGGTTGCAGGAGCGCCATGGCTCGGGCGGCAAGGGCTTCCTCTACGTCGACCGCCCCACCCGCTCCGGCCGCGGCGTGCGCGCGGGCCAGGCCTCCCCGGGCTGGGAATTCACCCGCGTCATCGATCGCGCTCCGCCGAGGGACCGGTTGCCCTTCACCGGCGTCGCCTTCGCCGCGGGCGTCAACAGCTCCCAGGACGTGCGCTTCTCCGTGGAGGACGCACGCGGCGCGGAGATCTTCTTCCTCGCCCAACCCGGGGGCGGCTCCTTGCAGGTGCTCGTGGACGGCAAGCCGCTGCAACGCGTGCAGACGCGCTGGACGCCCGCCGAGGTCGCCTCCGCCCGGGTGAAGCTGCCCGAGGGCGCCCGGACACTGACGCTCAAGACGCGCGGCAAAGTGGAGCTGCACGGCGTGTCGTTGGAGAACGGGCAGCCCGGCGTGGTGTACGACACCCTGGGCCTGCCGGGCGCCTACGCGGGCGTCTTCCTGCGCGCGCATCCGCCCTACTTCCGCGCCCAGATGCGCCAGCGCAAGCCCGCGCTCGTGGTGCTCATGTTCGGCGGCAACGAGGCCTTCCGCCTCTCGCGCGAGTGGACGAAGCCCGAGGAGATCCGCGAGGAGGCCCAGCAGCTCGTCAAGCGGGTGCGCGAGTCCGTGCCGGATGCCGCGTGCCTCGTCTGGTCGCCCATCGACGCGGCGGTGCGCACGCTCGGCGGAGAGCTGGTGCCGCGCCGGGGCTCGCGCGCCGTGGCGGAGATCTTCCACGAGGTGGCCCGGGAGGGCGGCTGCGCCTACTGGGACGCGCTCGACGCCATGGGCGGCGAGGGCTCCTCCATCCCGTGGCTGTCCGCCGGCATGCTCAACGCGGACCTCATCCACCCGCGCGCCAAGGGCTCCAACCTGCTCGGGCACCTCTTCGACCTGGCCATCCAGCGCGCCTGGGCCGCGAACGCGCCGCCCCGCGTGGCGCTCGTGGACCCCGCGGGCCTCCAGAACGTCGACAAGGCCCTGAACGCCACCTTCACGCGGCTGCTCGCGCTGGAGAAGGGCGAGGGCTCGCGCCTGGGCATCCTCCAGATGGGCGCCTCGCACACGGCCTCGCACTACTTCACCGATGCCCTGCGCGGCGCGCTGACGAAGCGCTTTGGCGACGCGGGCCGGGGCTTCATCGCCGCGGGCCGGGCCTCCGAGCGGCTCGCTCCCGCGGGCGTCTCGCGCGAGCTGACGGGGGACTGGACGGTGGAGGACGCCTTGCAGAACCCCGCGCCCGGACAGGCCTGGGGCCTGAGTGGCGTGCGCGCGGTGGGTGCTCCCGGCGCCGAGTGGAGCATCCGCTTCTGCGAGGGGTGCCCCTCCGCCGTCACGCCCGCCGCGCGGCTCTCCCTCTACTGGCTGGACGGGCCCGGAGCGGGCCGCATGGACGTGAAGGTGGACGGCGCGCCCCTCCCGCCCGAGCCCCCTCCCCCCGAGCCCTTCACCACCCCCACGGTGCGCATCCGCTCCTTCCCCGTCTCCGGCCCCGCCCACCTGCTGTCCGTGAGCAACGCGGGCGGCGGGCCCATCACCGTGCTCGGCGCGGCGATGGACCTGGAGCAGCGCGGCGTCACCTATGACGCCGTGGGCCTGCCGGGCGCCACCGCCGCCACCGTGGCCGGCATGGAGCCCCAGGCGCTCGCCGCGCAGTTGTCCTCGCGCAAGCCCCAGCTGCTCGTCTTCTGGTACGGCACCAACGAGAGCGGCCTCGGGAACCTGGACGGCCCCACGCTGCGCGCGGACTACGGCGCCCTCATCTCCCGGCTCAAGCAGGACGCGGGCGGCGCCGAATGCCTCGTGCTCGGCACCACGGACCGGCAGCAGCAGCGCGCGGATGGAACGTGGGAGGACACGCCGGGACTGGCCACCGTGGTGACGGTGCTCCCCGAGGTCGCGCGCGACCAGGGCTGCGCGTACTGGTCCGCCCGGGCCGCCATGGGCGGCGAGCGCGGCATGCTGCGCTGGCGGAAGGACGGCAAGGGCCACGCGGACGGCACCCACCTGACGCCCGAGGGCTACCAACAGCTCGCGGGCCAGTTGCTCACGGACGTGCTCGCGGCCTACGAGTCCTTCAAGGCCCAGCCCCCCGCCCTCGCCTCGGAAGGCCGCTGACGTGTACTTCCACAGCCTCCAGTTCCTGTTCTTCCTCACCGCCACCTTCGTCCTCTACTGGGCGGTGAGCCAGCACAAGTGGGCGCGGCTGGGCGTGTTGATGGTGGCGAGCCTCCTCTTCTATTCGATGTGGACGCCGCTGCCGCTCTTGCTGTTCGCCGCGGCCACGGGCATCAACCACCTGTGCGTCAAGGGCATGCGGCGCTCGCGCTCCGACGGCGTGCGCCGCGCGCTGCTCACCTTCTCCATCGTCAGCACGCTCGGGGTGCTGTGCACCTTCAAGTACGCGGACCTGTTCCGCGAGTCGGCCCGGGTGCTGCTCGAGCCCCTGGGCGTCCCCGTGCGGGCCGAGCCCTTCGGCCTGCTGCTGCCCGTGGGCCTGTCCTTCTTCACCTTCCAGGCCCTCAGCTACGTCATCGACAACTACCGGCGGGAGATCTCCAAGGAGCACACGTACTTCGAGCACCTGCTCTACCTGCTCTTCTTCCCGCACCTGGTGGCGGGCCCCATCGTGCGCGCCTCGCACCTCATCGAGCGCTTCGACGACGTGCCCTCGCTCACGGCCGAGCAGGGAGGCCAGGGGCTGTACCGGATCGCCGTGGGCCTGGCCAAGAAGCTCGTCATCGCGGACGTGCTGGGCAGCGGGCTGGTGGATCCGGTGTTCGCCACCCCGGAGGCGTACACCTCCGCCGAGTGCTTCGTGGCGGCGGTGGCCTACAGCTTCGAGCTGTACTTCGACTTCTCGGCGTACTCGGACATCGCCATTGGCACCGCGGCGCTCTTCGGCTTCAAGTTCGAGGAGAACTTCAACCGGCCCTACCTGGCGACGAACCTCTTCGAGTTCTGGAGCCGCTGGCACATCAGCCTGTCCACGTGGCTGCGCGACTACCTGTACCGGCCGATGGGCGGCAACCGGGTGTCCAAGCCCCGGGCGCTCTTCAACCTGATGGTGGTGATGGGGCTGGGCGGCCTGTGGCACGGAGCGGACTGGCGCTTCGCCATCTGGGGGCTCGCGCACGGCGCCATGGAGTGTGGCATCCGCGTGTGGTGGTGGCTCACGGGAAAGCCGCCCAAGCATGGCCCCGTGGCCCTGGTGCGCGCGGGCTTCGGCATGCTGGCCACGTTCCTGGTGGTGGTGCTCACGCGGGTGGTGTTCCGCTCGCCCACGCTCGCGCACGCCGGGGAGATGTACGAGCGGCTGCTGGAGGGCAGCACGGGGCTGGCCAACGTGAGCACGCTCGTGTGGGTGATGCTCGCGGTGGCGGCGGTGAGCCACGTGACGCCGCTGCGCTGGTTCCACCAGGCGGGCACCCTCTTCGTGCGCATGCCGGTGCCGGTGCGCGCCGTGGTGCTCGTGGCGGTGGGACTGGGCGTGCGCCACCTCGCGTCCGTGGAGACGCGCCCCTACGTGTACTTCCAGTTCTGACCCTCCGCGGAACACCGCACGACGGCTAGCGGCATGAACGCACCCGACCCGCCTTGTTAAGTGGGTCCGGCCATGCGCGAGTCCCTACCGCTCCGCCTGGAAGACGAGAACGCGCGGTTGAAGAAGGAGGAGAACTCGCTCGACCACGCGTTCGCCACGCTCCTCGCCCATGGGCAGGTGGGAAAAACGCCCTTTCGCAAGGAGCGAAGGGTCGTCCTGAAGAACGAGGGCATGGACATCACCGTCGATCTCTTCTCCGGGCCCGGGAAAGCAGCGGTCGTGGTGCAACTCTCCAACACGTCCAACAACGATCCGTGGAGATTCAGCGAGGCCCGGCTGACAGCCGATCTCTCCTCGCGCACCGCTCGACCCTTCGCGATTCGCATGGATCGGGCCGAAATCATCAACGGGCAATCGGGGAGAATCGCGGTCGTGGCGGATCTGAGTGCCTTCTCGTTGAAAGAGGGCATCGTCGATCTGGCGCTGGAGATATTTCGTGAAGATGGGTTGCAGCAGGTGCTTGTCATGATGGACCACCGGCTGCTTCGGAAGTAGGACTGCTGGGCATGTTCACCCCCCGAACGCGTTGGCTCGGTTTCGTCCTCCTCCTTTGTCCGTCCTTCGGCTGCGCGACCACGAGCGGTGGTGTGACGCTCCGGGCAGACGGAACGCCCAGTCCCCAAGCGTGTCCAGAAGACGCGAAGAAGATCATGCGCGCACTCCAGTTGCGGATCGGGGATTCCGCATGGATTGAACTCGACGCCAATCAAATCAAGTCGACGCCTATCACGCTCTACGATGGACCTATCGAGAGCCTTTTGAAGGAAGAGTTCGGAACGCTCGAAACCACGACCCGTTTGTACGGGCAGGTCTGGACGGGAGGACCCCAGGTCGTCATCCGGTATTATGAAGCGCAGCCGCCAGCCAGTGAGAAGTTCCCCATTTGCGCTGTCGTCCGCCTGAGCGAAAACAATCTCAGGAAGCGTCCCGAGTCGAAACCCGGGACCGCCATCCTCGAATTCCCTATTGCCTCCGTGGATGTCGTCGACGCGTTCCGCTGAGTTGCCTGTTTGGCCTATTCCCACCAATACGACGCGTGCGGCGTCTCTCAAACCATCGGTTTCCCACCAACGCGTGAGAGGTGGTTGTCGTCACCCCGCGCAAAGCGCTTGAGCAGTTCCTTGCGTCCGTGCTCCAGGAGGAACGCGAGTTCCTGGGGCGACAACGCCTTGACGATGAGCAGGCGCACATCACCCGCTGGCGTGGAAAAGGAGTCAGGAAGAGTTCTCTCTCCCATCCCCACCAGCGCGCCCACCCGCCCCTCTTTCGTCACCAGGGACTCCGGCATGCCCTCGCCAGGGACCTCCATCGAGATGGCGCCCTTGCTCAGAGCCACACGCAGCCGCTCGTGTCCGAGCACTTCACCACTCACCCGGCGTAGCAATTGGAGCAACCAACCTCCATCCTCATCCACTGGCTCATCCGTCTCGATGGCCAGCTCGATGCCGTAGCCCGTCGATGGCTCCGTCTGGTCCGAAAAGGGGTCCGACAGCCCATCGGTGACGCACACGGTTCGCCCTCCAGAACGATGGATGATTCGCCATGCCTGTCGACCGCTCGGCCAGGCTTCGCCCTCTGGAATGATGGGGACGATGGACTCCTCCTCCAGTTCGCCCAGCGCGAGGAAGGCGGCTTCCCGTGCCTCGCCCACCCGCCGCAGCAGTTCTGGATTCCCATGCGGTGGTTGCCGTGAGTCGTCTTCCTGCATGGCTTCCTTGGGACCCGTGACAGCCCTGAATATCGCACCCTCGTGGCCCACTCGCTCCAGCGCGTCCTTGATCTCTCCATCCACAATGATCGGCGGATGCCAGCCCCAGAGCCGGAACACGCGGGCGTCTCCAACCTTCGACACGTCGATGCGAAGACCCGAGACGACGTGGTACTCCCCAACAAGCTCCGGCCGACCATCCTCGGGCGTCCAGAGGCGAGCCTCGTCACACGCCGCATCGTCGATACACCGGACTTCTCGCGCCACGTTCAGCAGGAAGTAGGGTTCGGTTCGTCCCTCGACCTCGACCGGGAAAAGTTGAACATCCTGGGGAGCCAACTCGCGGAACACGGCGGCGACCCGCTCGCTGACAATGGGTGCCTGTCCCGCTCCCGCGAATTCGATATCCAACGGCTTGCCAGGCTGGAAGATGGGGATCCGCAATCGATCCCGCACCTCCACGGGCTTTCCATCGGTGAACGCCCAGATGTCCTCCACCTCCTGACCGGAGAGGTCCTGGGGATCATCCAGATACCAACGTCCCGGCACATACACATCGATCCTCATGTCGAAGAATCGTTTCGCCATGTCTCAAGCCTCGGGATTCTTGGTGATGAGCTTCCGCAGTTTCGTTCCCGCCGTCGTGAGTTCCTTCGCGATCCTAGTGAGTTCGTCAACCAATTCAGTCCGGCACTGAGCCGTATTCCGACAACGGTTCATGACAGCTTGGAGACGTCTAAAAACCTCCTCGTGGTACTCGCGCGGGTGCGGCCCCTTGTGCCCTCGAATGCGAACCTGGTTCGCCGGGTCGCTCAGTTCCATTCCCGCCCGCTTGAACCAACGTGTGAAAGCCGGAGTCCACGGGCCGCCCGAGGCATCGGACACCTCGTTCTTGTCCGTGCAGATGTGGTGCACCTCTCCATCCGGGTCTCCCTGGATGCCTCCTCCAGGCCCCATGGCCACCGCCGCCACCGCCGTCGGCGCCAGCACCACGTTGAGCACTCCCTCCGCTGGCAGAGCAATCGACCGCACCTCTCCCGCCAACACTCCTGGTAGCAGGAATCCTCCTTCGCGCTGGGCCCTCGCCGCCGCCTGCGTGAAGCCGGGCATCCTCGGCCCCCGCGCCGCCATCGCCGTCTTTCCCCCCAGCGCCGTCAACGCCACCACCACCAGCACCCGCGCTCCGTTGTCTCCCAACACCCGTCCAAAGCGATGTCCGGCGGCTTTCAACGCGCCCTCGTTCTCCGCGCGCTCACTCTCCTCCATGAGCCTCGAGAACGCCCGCCCGATGTTCCACACCGGACCCACTCGAGGCCAGCCACAGGTGCCGCCCCTCCGGTCCGGACGGCTCCAGCGCCACGTCCCACTTCATGTCCAGCACCAACTCGGCCACCGCTTGCCGGAAGGCGACTTCTCCCACCTCCACCGGACGGCTCTCCACGGGCGTGTAGACGCGCGACTCTCCTCGCCCCGTCTCCAACGTCACCCGCCTCGTCGTCGCACAGCCCGTCACCAGCAACACACACAACGCCAACGCTCCGGACATCGCTCGGCTCATGCCACGAGTTTGACGCGGCCTCGCGACAGGAACCACGAGGCAGTCGTCAGAGCGATTCCAGGACGGAGGGCTCCACCTTCGCGGTGTCCCCCAGCAGCACGGTGCGCAGGTTGCGCAGGTAGTCCTAAACAGAACGCCGAGGGGCGGTGACATCCCTGAATACCGCGCCCGCTATCTCCGCGTGCTCCAAGGCGTCTTTGATTTCCCGGTCCACGATGATCGGCGGGCAGTAGCCCCAGGGCCGGAACACGCGGGCGTCTCCGACCTTCGACACGTCGATGCGAAGACCCGTGACGACATGGTATTGCCCGACGAGTTCCGGCCGACCATCCTCTGGCATCCAGAGGCGAGCCTCGTCACACGCCGCATCGTCGATGCACAGAATGGTCCGTGCCACGTTCAGCAGAAAGTAGGGTTCGGTTCGCCCCTCAACCTCGACCGGGAAGAGTTGTACGTCCTGGGGAGCCAGCTCGCGCAACACGATAGCGACCCGCTCGCTGACGATAGGCGTTCCAGCAACCGTCGTCTTGTCGAAATCCAGGGCTCGTCCCGGACGGGAGAGCGGAATCCTGAGTGCTTCCCGGATTTCGATCGACCTGCCTTCGGTGAAGGTCCAAATGTCCTCGACCTCTTGCCCCGCGAGGTTGATCGGCTCCGCGAGATACCAGCGCCCCGGCACATAGACGTCGAAATCAAGCTCGAAGAAAAGACGATCCGATACTGAAGTCATGCTTCGGGATTCCTGGTGATGAGCTTCCGCAGTTTCGTCCCCGCGGTCGTGAGTTCCTTCGCGATTTGGGATAGCTCACCAACCAATGCGTCTCGACATGAGGCAGTGCCTCGACAATTTCGCATCATGAACTGTATCCGCCGAAGAACTTCCTGATGATACTCACGAGGGTGCGGCCCTTTGTGCCCTCGAATGCGCACCTGGTTCGCCGGGTCGCTCAGCTTCATTCCCGCGCGCCGGAATACATCCTCGAAAGCCGGAGTCCACGGGCCGCCCGAGGCATCGGACACCTCGTTCTTGTCCGTGCAGATGTGGTGCACCTCTCCATCCGGGTCTCCCTGGATGCCTCCTCCAGGCCCCATGGCCACCGCCGCCACCGCCGTCGGCGCCAGCACCACGTTGAGCACTCCCTCCGCTGGCAGAGCAATCGACCGCACCTCTCCCGCCAACACTCCTGGTAGCAGGAATCCTCCTTCGCGCTGGGCCCTCGCCGCCGCCTGCGTGAAGCCGGGCATCCTCGGCCCCCGCGCCGCCATCGCCGTCTTTCCCCCCAGCGCCGTCAACGCCACCACCACCAGCACCCGCGCTCCGTTGTCTCCCAACACCCGTCCAAAGCGATGTCCGGCGGCTTTCAACGCGCCCTCGTTCTCCGCGCGCTCACTCTCCTCCATGAGCCTCGAGAACGCCCGCCCGATGTTCCACACCGGACCCACTCCCAGGTAGGCCACCAGACACGCCGTCAGCGCCAGGGCCGCGAACTTCGTCACCGGCTCGGGTGCCACCAACATCACCAGCGCCGTTCCTATCATCGAGACGACCATCGCCCTGAGCGCGGCGGGATTCATCACCTCCCCCACCGTCCCCTCGACGCCCTCCCACACCGTGTCGAGCGCGAAGGACAGCGCCCGGATGCGCCGCTCCGTCAGTCCCTCCGCGTGCAGGCTCGGGCATTCGTCGGGCTCCTGGGTGGGCTCGCACAGCCGAAGAGAGGACGTCGTACTCCCTCGCGCGCCGGCCACCACGCCTCCAGCCGAGGCCAGCCACAGGTGCCGCCCCTCCGGTCCGGACGGCTCCAGCGCCACGTCCCACTTCATGTCCAGTACCAGTTCGGCCACCGCTTGCCGGAAGGCGGCTTCTCCCACCTCCACCGGCCGACTCTCCACGGGCGTGTAGACGCGCGACTCTCCCCGCCCCGTCTCCAACGTCACCCGCCTCGTCGTCGCACAGCCCGTCACCAGCAACACACACAACGCCAACGCTCCGGACATCGCTCGGCTCATGCCACGAGTTTGACGCGGCCTCGCGACAGGAACCACGAGGCAGTCGTCAGAGCGATTCCAGGACGGAGGGCTCCACCTTCGCGGTGTCCCCCAGCAGCACGGTGCGCAGGTTGCGCAGGTATTGATTCGCGAAGGCACGCACCTGCTCCGGCGTCACTTCCTTCAGGCGTACTGGCAAGTCCCTCGCCCGTCGCCAGTCTCCCGCGTAGCGCTGGGCTCGCGACAACATCGCCGCCTGACTGTCCAAGGACTCGTTCGCCATCAGGAAGAGCGTGTTGAACCGGGCGATGGAGTCGCGCAGGGACTCGGGTGACAGCGTCTCCTCGCGCAAGCGCCGCGCCTCCGCCACTAGCACGGCCATCACCGCGCCAGGCTCCCGCGTCGGCACGGCGAAGTGGCCCCAGGGACGTGCCTGTGTCACGTCGAACAGCGCCTTCGCCGAGTACGCGAGGTGCCGCTTCATGTGCAGCTCGTCGAAGATCCGCTCGTCGAGCACCGTCACCGCCACCAGCGCCGCGGCGAAGTCCGGCGCGTCCCATCCCGGCAAAAGGAAGCCACTCAAGAGCTGGTCGGTCGGCAACCGCCGCGCCTCCAGCCGCACCGCGGGCCGCTCGAAGCGTGGCGCCGGAGGAGCGATGCCAGGAGGCATTCCGGGCTCGACTCGCGCGAAGAAGCCATGCGCCTGACGCAGGACGTCCTCGGGCGCCACGTCCCCCACCACCACCAGGAGCAGCCGGTGGCGCTCGCGCAGCTTCGCCAGGTGGGCCTCCAGCGCGTCACGCGTGAGCCCTCGCACCGTCTTCTCCGTGCCCAGGGGCGGAAGCTCCGCCGGCTGCCCCTCGAAGAGGGATTGGCGCACGAGTTCCAGGGCATGAGCCCGTGGGTTCTCGCGCGCATCCGACAGCGCGGCGAGTTGCCGGGTGCGCTGCCGCTCCACGTCCTCGGGTGACAGCGTGGGGTGCAGGAAGACGTCTCGCAGCAGCGAGAACGTGTCCGTCCAGGCCTCGCGCGGGCACTTGGCGAGCAGCGCGGAGGCAGCGTCTCCGGTCTCGGACGAGAGGCGGGCACCCGATGCGTCCAGGCGCCGTTGAACGTCCGGAGAAGACACGGCCGTCGCCCAGGCCAGGGCCTCGATGCCCGCGCTCTCCCGGTCCCAGTTGAGCGCCCCTCCCTGAATGTCCAACCGCAGGGCCACCAGCTCCGCGCCGGGAACGCGCTTGATGAGCACCTTCACTCCGTCCACGTCCGCCTCGGTGACGTTCCCGCTCGTGACGAGCACCGGCGCGCTCACCGAGGCCGGTCGAGGCGTCCCGGGCGTCGCGCACGCGGCGAGCAGCCCCACCACCACTCCGCCCAACCAGCGCTTCATCGGGTCACCGCCTCGTCCAACAACCGGGTGAAGTGGGCTTCGTCGAGCCGCCGCCATGCCTCCGCCTCCGGCACCATCACGCTGAATACATGGGGCTGGCCGAGCACGTACGTGTCCAACAGGCGCGCCATCTCCTCCGGCCGCACCCGGCGCGCGTCCTCCAGGGAGGACAGGTACGTGGGGACATCCGCCACGGACCACCCCAAGGAGATGTCCCGGGCGAAGCTCGAGGGCCGCTCGCGCGTATAGGCCTGTTCGATGGCCAGCTGACGGACGCCCTCGCCCAGCGCTTCCTCCGAGAAGCCCTGGGTCTTCCATCGCCCCAGCTCGGCGAGCACCGCCCGGACGCAGTCATCCACGCGCTCGGGCGCGGCCTCGAAGGAGAGCTCGAGCGGACCCACGTTGCGTTGGGGGTACCACCCGAAGCGCGCGGAGACACACGCCCCCGAGCCCACCACCGCCCGCTGGAAGGGAGACGACCCGGCCGAGGTGAGCGCGCCGAGCAACCGCGCCGCCGGCGCCAGCTCCGCGCCCGCGCCCATCGCCGAGGGCCCGTGCCAGTCGAACCCGCCCGATACCTTGTCCACCGGCCGCCGGACGAACACCACCTCACGCCCCGGCAACGGAGGGTGCACCACCGGGGGGAAGGCCTCGAAGGGCTCCGGCTGGCGCTTCCAGCCGCTGAACACGCGCCGCACCAGGGCGAGCGCGTCTCCCGTTCCCACGTCCCCCGAGATCACCAGCAGGCTGTTGTTGGGAACGAAGTAGCGGCCCAGCAGACGCTGGAGCCGTTCGGGCGTGGCCTCCGACACCGCCCGCCGGGTGCCGAGCTGATCCTTATAAGAGGAGTGCTTCCACCACAGGCGCCCGAGCTTCGCGCGGAAGAGCGCGTCGTCGGGCCGGGATGCCACCAGCTCCATCTCCTTCAACACCGCCGCGGACTCGCGCTTCACGTCCTCGGGAGAGAGACCCGGGGAGCGCAGGCGCTCGCGCAGGACCGTCAGTCCGCCCTCCAGCAGCTCCGGCGTCGCGGTGAAGTGCAGATCCACCACCTCCACCGAGGTGAATGCCTTGTAACGGACGCCGGGAGGCCACGGCAGCTCCCGGCTCGAATCAGGCAGCGCGAGCAGGTGCTCGCACAGATGCGACAGGCCATTGTCCTCCGGGCCTTCCACCTGCGCGCCCGCGCGGACCGCCAGCTCCACCGTCACCAGGGGCACGTCGTGGCGCTCCACCACGACGACCTCCAGGCCATTGTCGAGCCGCTCGACGTGGAGCGCGGGCGCCGCGGAGACGGACGCGCCGAGCAAGAGGAGCAACAGACCAGGCGGCCAGGGGCTCGGGAACATGACCCGAAGCCTATCCTGGACGTCCCGCGTGGCGGCTCAGGCCACCCACCGGCTCACGATGCGGTGCGTGGCCTCGGCCTGGGCGGAGTCGGGCCGCAGCTCCATGCCCACGCCCCGGGCCCCCACGAGGCACACCTGCCCCGCCTCCGTCGTCGCGCCCGGGCCCACCTCGTCCGCGGGCCACAGCTCGCCGCCATTGGAGAACACGGCCTGCCGCAGGTACGCGTCGAAATCGGACTCGGACAGCAACCGCAGGTGCTCCACCAGCAACGCCACCGTGATGTCCGCCTCGGGCATCCGGACGCGGGGGCCCGTGAGGCCGCGAAACACCTCGGCGGAGCGGCTGTCCGGCAGGAAGGCCGCGTAACCGGGCCGCAGCACCGCCACGCCCCGCTCCGCCCCCGCTCCACCGCTCGTCCGCCGCGCGGGGAGCACGGACACCTCGTTCACGCGGGGCGTGCCGTCCACCCCGCCGAGGAAGGGCGCCCGCCGGTGCAGATCCAACAACGCCGCCAACCGGCCCGCCTGTCCCACGTGGCGCACAGTGAGGGTGCGCGCCCCCTCGACCCGCACCTCGCCCCAGGCCGGCAGCGCGGTGATGCCCTCGGGGGCGATGGACGCGAGCGGCACCTGCACGGGCTCGCCCAGGCGCGGCTTCCACACGAGCCGCTGGGAGGTAAGCCAGAAGCGCCCCGCGTAGCGCAGGTAGAAGAAGCCGACGAGCGCCCCACCCGAGGCCAGCACCAGTGGAGCGGAGCCCATCACCAGGTGGCGGTTGGCGAGCACGAGCAGCGCGAACACCCAGGTGCCGGGCCAGGAGAGCAGCTGACGCCACCCCTGGCTGCCCTCGAGCAGCACCGGCTCGTCACATCCAGGGGGGAGGGGCCGGGGCTCGCTCAAGAGCAGTTCCAGCCGCTCCAGCACCGCGCCCAGGGACGGACCCTCCCAGCGCGAGAGACGGGCGAGCCGCCGCCGGGCCCTCGCTTCCAACCGCCGCCGCCGCGCACGCAACACCCGGGAGGCCCGGGGGCTCGAGCGTTCGATCAGCGCCCGCACCCGGGGCTCCAGCTCCAGCGCCATCCGCAGGGCATCCCCCCGCGAGCGCAGCAGCCCCTTCCAACGGGGCGAGCTCAGGGCACGCGACAGACGGGCGTAACAGGCCAGCGCCCCCGCCAGCAGCTCCGCGTCCTCCGTCCTGGAAGCGTCCACGTCTCGGGGGGAGACCAAGGCCATGCGGGGAATCCTCTCGATGGAATCCCCGGACCAACAGTCCAGACCCGGGTTCACTTCGACCCGGACATTCTATTTTGGTGCTCGAACGAGTCCAGTGCCCGTGGGGACAGGGAGCGAGCGACCGCTGCCCGTCCCGTCAGGTCGGCGTGCCCTGGGCGCCCAGCAGGGCCCGGACATCGGCGATGAGGCGATCATCATCCCAGGGCTTGCTGATGAAGTGGGAGATGATGCCCGCCTGGGGGCCGCCGGAGGACAGGTCGGCGTGCCCGGAAATGAGGACGCGCACGGTCGTGGGCGCGATGCGCAGCACCTGGCCGAGCAGCTCCAGGCCGTTCATCCCCCGCATGCGGAAGTCGGAGATGACGACATCCGCCGGGAAGGTCGCGAGCTTCTCGATGGCCTCCTCTCCCCCGAGCGCGACCTCGATGGAGAAGCCCTCACGCCGCAACAACCGGCGGAGAGCACCGACCACATGTACTTCGTCATCGACGATGAGAATCCTGGCCATGCGGGCTCCGAGCCACACCGGTACGTGGACTCGCGTTTCCCCCGGAGGCGGGCTCCTCGTGCCTGGAGAGAACGAACCACAGGCGACGAGCGCTCAGGACGAAGACGAGACGACGCGCGGCAACCGCACCATCCACGATGTGGCCGGGTGCGAGCAATAGCGACCACACAGGATCCCCCGGGAACGTCTCTGGGCAGGCACCCCCTCATCCCCGCTGGAAGGCCCCGCCAGAAAATTCTTATTCCCTAGCACTCCCTCTCACTCCCGGGATGGCCTTCTACACCTGCGGTCGGCCCGGTTGACGCGGTCGTCAAAGCGTGAAGGGGGACTCCCCCCTCGCCGGCGGGCGCCTCAAGGCGGGGACAGGGCGGAGGCCAGGAGCACCAGGTCGCGCAGGATGCGGCCCGTGGCGCCCCAGATGACGTGCGTCTCCCAGGTATAGAAATCCACCTCGTACACCATGCCCCGCGAGTTGCGCGGCTCGGTCCGGTGGAAGGAGGGGTCCATCAGGTGCGCCAGGGGCACCTCGATGATGTATTCCACCTCGTCCGGGTTGGGCTTGTACTCCACCCCCTGGGGGACGACTCCCACGAAGGGGCGGATGCGGAAGCCGGAGCCCCCCACGGTGGGCACCTCATCCAGGGAGCCGAGCACCCGGACGCCCGACACGTCGATGCCCAGCTCCTCGCGCGTCTCGCGCAGCGCGGTCTGCAGGGGTGTCGGGTCCTCGGGATCGCGGGAGCCCCCGGGAAAGGAGTACTGCCCCGCGTGATGGCGCAGCGTGGAGGGCCGCTTGGTGAAGAGCACGTGCGGCCGCTCATCCCGCAGCAACAGGGGCACCAGCACCGCCGCCTCGCGCAACACGATCCCCGGCAGGTTCACGTCCCGGGAAGGCCGCGTGGCCAGATGGGTCTCGAGCGCGTCGAAGAGCGGATGCATGCGGGTCTACTCCATCACTTGCCTCTCCACGGGCGTCTGGAGAGGGTGGCTCGGGGTGTCCGTGTTCTCGAGGCCCGACTGGGGATGGAGCACCCCCGCCCGCAGCAACACCAGCAGCAGCAGGCCCAGGCCCACCCGGTAGAAGACGAAGACGATCGTGGAGCGCCTGCGCAGATAGCTGAGCAGCCACGCGATGGCGGCCCAACCCGAGCCGAAGGCCACCAGCGTGCCCACCACGAGCGCCGCGGTGGAGGGCCGCTCGGTGGCCTCCAGCAGGTGCTTGAGCTCGAAGAGGCCCGCGAGCGACGTGGCGGGAATGGACAGCAGGAAGGAGTAGCGCGCCGCGTCCTCGCGCCGCAGCCCCAGGGACAGCGCGCCCGTGATGGTGGTGCCCGAGCGCGAGGCGCCGGGAATGAGCGCGAGCGCCTGCCACAACCCCACGACGATGCCATCGCGCCAGCCCATGTCGGCCAGGGTGCGCTTGTGGGACGCGAGCCGCTCGACGATGAAGAGGATGATGGCCAGGACGATGAGGCTGGCGGAGATGACGTAGAGCGAGCGCAGCGACGTCTCGATGGTCTTCTTGAAGGCCAGGCCGCACACGCCGATGGGCAGCGTGCCCACGAGCACGAACCAGGCCAGGCGCGACTCGGCGGTGGCCATGGGGGCGCGCTTGAGCAACCCCTCGAAGAAGGCCCGGGAGAGGACCACCAGGTCCTTGCGGAAATAGAGGAGGACCGCGGCCACGGTGCCCAACTGGATGACGGCCGAGTAGGCCGCGCCGGGATCCGGCCAGCCGAACAGTTCGGGGACGATGCGCAGGTGCGCGGTGGAGCTGATGGGGAGGAACTCGGTCAGCCCCTGGACGAGCCCGAGAACGATGGCTTGGAGAAGACTCATGCGGTGCACAGGCATCTATGCGCTAGCCTGCGGGCCAGCAAGGGCCTTCACACGCGCCCTGTCGTCCGGGAACACCCCATGCCCCCTGCCCCCCTCTGTCCCTGCTCCTCGGGCCTGCGCTACCGCGCGTGCTGTGGCCGCTACCACTCCGGCGCCGCGGAGGCCCCCGACGCCGAGGCCCTCATGCGCTCGCGCTACAGCGCCTTCGCCCTGCGCGAGGTGGAATACCTCTGGCGCACCCTGCACCCGGAGCACCCGGACCGCGCGCGCCCCAAGGACGACTTCCTGCGCGAGGTGCGCGCCCAGGCCAGCGCCCTCAAGTACCCGCGCCTCCAGGTGTTGGATCGCCAGCTCGCGGACGTGGGGGGCACGGCGGTGGTGCTCTTCCACGCGCACGTTTTCGAGAAGGGCCGGGATCGCTCCTTCGTGGAGCGCTCGGAGTTCCAGCACGATGGCACCGGCTGGCGCTACCTGCGCGGCGAGTCCCGTGCGCCCCGGGAACTCCCCGCGCCCCCCGAGACCCTGACCCTGGCCACCTTTCCCAGGCCGGGGTGAGAGGGCGCCCACGAAGCCCTACCTCTTCGCGGGGATGGGCAGCGCGCGCAGCAACAGGCTCTTGCCCACCTGGACGCGCAGCAGCAGCACGGAGCCCGGCTTCTGGGCCTTGATCACCTGGGAGAGCGCTTCCGGTCCACGCACCGGCTTGCCCCCGGCCTCGGTGATGGTCATGCCGGGCTGCAGGCCGGCACGCTCGGCGGGTGAGCCCGGCATCACGTCCACCAGCAGGGCCCCGCCCTTCACCCCCGGCGTGAGGCGGGGATCGGCCTCGCGCAGACTCAGCCCCAGCTCGTGGCCGGTGTCCGAGCGCTCCTCGGGAGGCGGCGCGGGGGTGGTGCCCTCGAGGTCCGGACGCTCGCCGAGCTTCGCCTTCACCTCGCGCGCCTTGCCGCCGCGGTAGACGGTGAGCGTCAGGGTCTCCTGGGGCTGGCGGAAGCCGATTTCCCGGGTGAGCCCCCGCGAGGATTCGATGGGTTGGCCGTCGATGGCCGTGAGGATGTCATCCCGCTTCAATCCGGCGGCGGCGGACGGCGTGCCGGGCTGCACGTCGGTGACGATGGCCCCCTGGGTCACGGGCACGTGGAGTGCCTGGGCCAATTCCGGCGTCAGGTCCTGCACCGCCACCCCGAGCCAGCCCCGGTGGATCTGCCCCTTCTCCAGCTGGGGCAGGAGCGCCCGGGCCATGTTGGAGGGCACCGCGAAGCCAATGCCCGAGCCGCCGCCGACGATGGCGGTGTTGATGCCGATGACCTCGCCCCGGACGTTGAAGAGCGGTCCTCCCGAGTTGCCCGGATTGATGGCGGCATCCGTCTGCAGGAAGTTGTCGTAGGGACCGGACTGGATGTCGCGCGCGCGGGCCGAGAGGATGCCGGCGCTGACGCTGGAGGTGAGGCCGAACGGATTGCCGATGGCCACCACCGTGTCGCCCACGCGCACGGCGTCCGAGTCGCCGAGCCGCGCCACGGGCAGGTTCTTCACATCCCCCTGGAGCTTGAGCAACGCCAAGTCCGTGAGCGGATCCCTTCCGAGCACCCGGGCATCGAATTGCCGGCCATCATTGAGGCGGATGCGGATGGAGATGGCGTTCTCCACCACGTGGTTGTTGGTGAGGATGAGCCCGTTGGGGTCGATGATGAAGCCCGAGCCCTCGCCCTGGCGGATGCGCTCGTGCGGATCGGGCTCTCCCAGCCCCGAGCCCCCCGAGCCCCCTCCTGGCATGCCGAAGAACTTCTCGAAGAAGTCCTCGGAGCCCGCCGCGCGGGCCTGGACGTCCACGTTGACGACGGAGTCCTTCACGCCTTCGACCAGATTCGCGATGGACGACGTCGCCTCCGGGGAGCGGGGTTCGGACATGCCGGTGACGGGCCCGAGAAGGGCCGGGAGCAGGACGACTCGCAATAGGACATACAGGCGGGCGAGCTTCATGGATGGGTTCTCTCCTCCGGAACAAGATTGGGAATCCCGAGGGGCCCGACAACCACGGAGCGGGTCGGAGCGGCCGGGAGGACGCCTGTCTGGCTCCTCACCGGGAGTCACGGCTCCCGAGGGCAGGCGAGGGGGCCCTTTACAGACGGGAGCCGGTTGCGGTTAATGGGCGTTTGCCCAGGCCGGAGGCGAAGCGGGGGAGTGGTCGTTCACGTGAAGCGCACGGAATGGGAAAGACGAATCGGGTCGCCCGGCCGGGTGCTCGGCGTGCTGGCACTCGTGGGAGCGCTCCTCACCGGCTGTGAGTCCCAGTTCGTGGACCCCCACCCGCCCGAACTCGAACTGCTCCAACGCGAGCAGACCGTGGCCCTCCAGGATACGCCCCTCGTCTATGGCATCCTCTTCGACTTGAACCTCCCGGACGCCTCCGAGTGCGCCCGCATCAAGTCCCGGCTCCAGAACACCCTGAGCACCACGCTGTTGCCCGCGGGGCGGCAGGGCATGGAGATGGCGGTCCAGGATCTCTCCCCTGACTGCCGACAACAGCGCGAACGGATGCTGCGCTTCACCGACTACGAAGCGGGGCTGCGCGAGGCGGAGCGGCGCTTCGGGGCGGGGCGGATCAAACCGGTGCTCTTCTACTTCAACAACGTCAACCTGCCCCTGCCCCTGGAGCTCCAGTCCCAGCTCAGCCTGCTGCGCAGCTGGTACTCGGGACCCGCGCTGCTCTGGGCCCTGACCACCCCGGAGGTGCGACAGGGCCTCGGTTTCGATCACGTCTCCCCCTGGACCTACAGCGCCGACCCGCGCCTGACCGCCAGCCTCGAGGAGGCCGCCCGGGCGCAGTTGCCGCTCCTCCAGCTCGAAACGCCTCCACCAGAGGGCTACCCCCTCCTCACCCCCCAGGAGCTCCTCTCGGTGCGCGAGTTCAAGGGCTGCACGGCTCCGTCCAACCTGAAGGGCATCGGCTTCACCTACGGCAGACAGGCCGTGAAGGTGGACCCGGCGCGCCCTCCGCGCATCCAGGTGCTCCTCTCCACCCTCCCGCCCCCGGTGCCGCGGACCCAGAAGCCCGCCGCGCAAACGCTCCGCTTCACGATGGAGGTGTGCCGCGCGAACTGCGACCGGCTCTACCCCACGCCTCCGGACGATGAACTCCTGGTGTGGAACACCACCCCCCTCTGCGCGCTGCAGGGCGACTCCCGATGATGCTCACCGGACTGCTCGCCGCCGTGCTGGCCGCGCAACCCGCTCCGGCCACCCCCGGCACCGAGGGCGAGCCCGTGCGCGTGGAGCGGCGGTTGCTGCTCAAGCGCGGCCACGTGTTCACCACCGGAGGCCTGGGCTACCTGTCGCGCGGCGACTACTACTCCAACCCGGGCCTCGTCGCCTCGGGGAGCTGGTACCCGGTGGAGTCCGGAGGACTGGAGCTCAAGCTCGCCTTCTTCCTCTCGCGCCTCGGCGCGGCCGGAGCGGAGGTGTTCGATGGCACGGGGCTCGTGCCCGACGCGCACCGCCCCGTGGCGATGCTCGCCGCCGGGTGGAGGCAGACGCTCGGCTACGGCAAGGTGCTCGTCGGCGAGAGCCGCCTCGTGCACTTCGACTTCCAGCTCGCCGGGCACCTGGGCTTGCTCATCACCGACCGGGGCGTGAGTCCTTCGCCCATGGCGGGCCCCGGCGTACTCATGCGCCTGGGCCCCCGCTTCCACGCCCAGCTCGACGTGCCCGCCGTCCTCTCCTTCGAGCAGCGCAGCCGGGGCCTGCTGTCGCTCGGGGTGCTGCCCACGCTGACGCTCGGAGTGGTGCTGTGATGGCCGCGCTGCTGGCGGGGGTGCTCTCCGCCAATCCCTACGCCCCCCCCTTCTGGGCGAGGGACATGAACGCGCTGGTCGCGCGGCTGGCCGAGACGCCCGCGACACCCATGGAGACGGAGCAGCGCCGGCTCTTCGCCGACGTGGTCCCCTTCCTCAATTGCGAGCCCCTGGCGCCCGTTCCCGCCGGGGGGGCCCCGTACGCCCCGCGTGTCCTGCTGCGCCTGGAGCAGGCCCGCCGGGGAAGACTCGGGCCCTCCGCCGCCACCGCCCCCACGCTGTGGCGGGAGGTGCTCGCCCCGGACTTCTTCCGGCGCGCCGCCACGCTGCCCCAGGACGAGGTCCTGCGCTGGCCCCTGGAAGAGGAGCGCTGGAGCAACGAGACGCTGGAGTTCCGGCTGCGGCCCTCGTCCTGTGACAAGCCCGTGCCGGACGCCGATGAGCTGAGCCTGCTCACCCCCGAGCTGATGAAGGAGCTGGAAGCGGCGCTGGAGCCCGAGCCGTCGGCGCGGCTGCTCTACCATCAGGCGTCGCGCTTGCTCGCGCGTGGACGGACCGACGAGGCCCGGGAAGTGGCGCGGCGGCTGAGCCCCGCCACGCTGGGAGACGAGCTGCGGCCCCTCGGCGAGCTGGTGCGACTGGCGCTCGGGCTCGAACCGCCCTCGGAGTACGAGCGCCTGGCGCACGAACCCGCGCTCTCCGGACAACGCCTGCCCATCCTCGTCCAGGCGGCGGCGCACATGGCCCAGGAGGCACGGTGGAAGGACGTGCTCGCGCTCACCGAGCCCTACGCCGCATGGCCCGGCGTCACCACGCCCCCGGCCGAGGTGCCCCCGCGGCGGGAGGTCTTCTACCGGCGGGCCCTGGCCCAGCAGGCACTCGGGGAGTGGGAAGCGCTCGCGCGAGGCTGGGCCTCCGTCTTCCCCGCGCTCGCCGGAGCGCAGGATCCCCTGGCCGAGGCCCTGCGCGGAATCGCCCTGGCCTCGCTGACGCGGGGAGGCCTCGGCCCCGAGGCCCTGGCGCTGCTGCGCGACCTCGGACCCGCGGCGGGACTGGGCAAGCGGCTGGCCACCCTGGGGGGACTCGCCCTGGACTCGGGCAACGTGCGGCTGGCGCTGGACGTGTCCGAGCGGCTGCTCAAGGAACCCGGAACCCCGAGCCGGGCCCGCGGCCACACGCTGCGCGCCGAGGTGGCGCTCGCCACGGACGACGCGGCCGGACTCGCGCGCGCCATCGAGCGGTTGCTCACGCTGCGCCAGCAGGAGCGCGCGGCGGTGAAGGACCTGGACGAGGTGGACCGCATCGTGCTCGCGCTCGCGCAGGCGTTGGTGACCGCGAGCGCGGACCTGACGGAGGCGCGCTGGCGTCCGGTGCTCACCCGGCAACTGGAGGCGATGCGCCAGGGCGTGCACTCGCGCCACGAGAAGACCTTCCCGCCGCTCTTCGCGGCGCTCGAGGACCGCGCGCCCCAGGCCGCGGCCAAGGGCAAGCGCGCCCAGGCCTTCGTGGCGGTGGGCCAGGTGTCGGTGGGCGCGCCACCGGGGATGCTGCCCCCGCCCGGCTTCTCCGTGGAATGGCCGGAGCCCTATTCGCTGCTCGTCCTGCCCCTGCCCGATGGCACCGCTCGCGCCTGGTTCCCGCGCGAGTCCCTTCCTTCCTCCCCTGTCTCCGCGCCCGCGAAGACGGAGGTTCCGCATGCGCCGTGAAGCCGTTGTCCTCCTCGCCGGGCTCCTGTGGGCGCTCGGCGCGGGGGCCCAGTCCCCCACCGCGGCGAGCCCGCCCCCGGACAATGAGATGCCCTCGGGCTCCAGCGTCTACGCCAAGCCCCGGCCGCCCGTGCGCCTGGAGACGCGCGAGGGCCGGCTCGTGCGTCCGGGCGATCAGGTGGACGCCAACGACGCGTTGGATGAAATCCTCGACGAGTTCGCCGCGGACATCGCGCGCCTGGGCGCCAACCGCGTCTCCCCCATCCTCCTCGAGCGCGTGCGCGTCTCGGACAACATGAACCCCGAGTTCGCGAGCATCCTCGAGGCGCGGCTCGTCTCGGCCATCTACCGCGCGGCCAACGTGCGGGTGGTGCGCTGCTACGAGTGCTACGCCACGCACGCCCAGGTGGAGGACGGCGCGTGGGTGGTGCGCCGGGGCATCTCGCGCCGCGAGGACCTCCAGCGGTTGATGAAGAAGTACAACGCCCAGGTGGTGCTCAACGCGAGCCTCACCCTGCACACCGCGCCCAACGCCCTGGCGTTCGACGTGGAGCTGGTGCGCGCCGAGGACGCCTCCATCTTCTTCGCCGAGGGCTACCGGGTGCACCCCCACACGGCGCTGCTCTACCGCTCGGCGGACAAGGTGCAGAGCCGCGAGGCCCGGCTGAAGGACCTGGAGGATCGCATCAACGCGAAGCCCCACTTCAACCACTCGCTGCACCTGGGGGCGATGATCATCCCCACCGAGGGCCATCCGGAGGGCTCCATCTGGGCGCCCTATACCGCCTACCGCTTCTCCGAGGCCTTTGGCGAGGAGCGCACCTGGCGCCTGGGCGGCACGGTGGCGGGGCTGCTCAGCCCCTCGCGCATGGTGGGCGCCATCCTCTCCGCCACGCTGCTCTCGCGGATCAACAAGGAGAACGTCTACAGCATCAACTGCTTTGGCGGCGGCTCGGTGGGCTTCCTCCTCACGGGCGTGCAGGGCAACTCGCCCATGTTCAACGCCCAGGCGGAGTGCGTGATGGCGCACCGGATCACCCTGCAGGGAAGCCTCGGCATCCTGGTGCCCTTCGCGAGCAGCACGGACAGCACCTACACGATTGGCGGGCTGACCCCGCAGGTGGGAATGGGTTTCACATGGTGAGCGCACGCTTCTGGGGATTCTTGCTCGTGGCGGCGCTGCCCGCGTGCCAGACCACGGCCACGACCAAGGTGCTGGTGGTGCCCGATGAGATGCGGCGCACGGCCGCTCCGAGCACCACGCCCGGCGCCAGCAAGGGCAAGCCACCGCTCACGCCGCCGCAGAAGTACATCCTGCGCATGGCGGAGAACGGGCGCGTCTGGGAGATGGAGCTGCCCGAGGCCACCGGCGGCTACGAGGTGCGCCTGCCGCTCGCGGGCGGAGGCCCCGTGGAGATGCTGACATCCGCGGACGAGGAGATGCTGGCGGAGGCCGTGGCCGGCGCCCAGGCCCCCAAGGACGCGGCCGAGAAGAAGGCCGAGGACGAGAAGAAGGCCGAGGCGCCCCTGCTCGACGCGAACAAGGCCTCGCGCACGCGCAGCTACCTGGGCGGCGTGGCACGGGTGAAGGAGATGTACGCCGCGCGCCGCTACGAGCTGGCCCTCATCGAGCTGGTGGCGCTGGAGAAGGAATACCCGCAGGACGCGCGGCTGCTGGCCATGAAGGGCTCGCTCTACATGAAGCTCGGCCAGCCGAAGCTCGCGCGGCAGGCCTGGGAGAAGGCCCTGTCCATCAACCCCGAGGACGCGGGCGTGGCCGAGGCCCTTCGCGCCACCACCGCCGCAGGAGAGGAATAGCCCCATGCACTTCATCGTCGGACTCCTGGGGCTCGCCCTGACCCTGGCCTATACGCTGACCCAGGGCCACACGAGCGGCTTCAGCGGCGTCATCCACGTGCCCTCGCTGGTGCTGCTCGGCTGCGCGCCCCTCTGCATGACGGTGGCCTCGTACAAGTTCAGCGAGCTCGGGGGCGCGGCGCGCGCGGTGTTCCGTGCGCTGCGCTTCTCGGCGGCCCGCTCCCGCGCGGAGCTCTACGAATCGCTCACCCAGTTCGCCTCCGAGGTGCGTCAGCGCCGTCCGGCCCGCGCGCTGGAGATCGCGAGCGCGGCCCGCCACGATGTCCTGCGGCAGCTCGGGCCGCTCGTGGTGCGCCAGTACTCCAGCGAGGACATCGAGAGCACCGCCAGCACCTCGCTCTTCTGCATGGTGAGCGGCATGAAGCGCGCCGAGGACGTCCTGGGCACGCTGTCGCGCGTGGCGCCCGCCACGGGACTCGTGGGCACGGTGCTCGGCCTCATCGCGCTGCTCAAGGACTTGTCGCGCTTCGAACAGCTCGGCCCGTCCATGGCGCTCGCGCTCCTGTGCACGCTCTACGGGCTCATTCTCGCCAACGCCGTCTACCAACCGCTCGGACGCATCATCCACTCGCACATGACGGTGGCGGTGGAGGAGGCCAGGCTCATCACCCGCGCGCTCGTGCTGGTGCGCGAGGACAAGCCGCTCGCGGACGTGCGCAAGTTGTTCGAGCTGTCCGCCACCGCTCCGGCCACCCCGGGCGCGAGCGTGCCCGAGATCGCCACTGGCACGGGAGGTGAGCCGTGAAGGAGGATCCCGAGCTCCAGGCCCTCCTGCACGGCGGCGGCCAGGACGACGAGCTGTGGCTCATCAGCTACGCGGACCTCCTGACGCTGCTCATCGGCTTCTTCGTGCTGCTGCTCGCCGTGTCCCCGCCGAAGACGGCGCAGTTCGAGCGCATGGCCGCCTCGCTCACGGGCGAGGCCACGCCGCTGGAAGAGCTCAAGGAGAAGGTGGACACCTTCATCACCCAGGAGGGGCTGGAGAAGAAGGTGCTCACGCGCCAGGAGTCAGACGGGCTCGCCATCGAGTTCAAGGACGCGCTCCTGTTCGACTCGGGCTCGGCGGACATCCGCGCCGACGGCGCCGCGGCCATCACCTCCATCGCGCGGATGCTTCAGACGCTCCCGAGCCGTGGGCTCATCATCGAGGGCTACACCGATGACGTGCCCATCCGCACCTCCCGCTTCGCCTCCAACTGGGAGCTGTCCTCGCAGCGCGCCATCAACGTGCGCGCCGCCCTCGAACAGAGTGGCGTGGGCCGTGAGCGAATGTCCGTGCGGGGTTTCGCCGATACCCGCCGCGTGGACGTCCAGGCCCCCCCCGAGGAGCAGCGCGCCGCCAACCGCCGGGTCGTCATCCGGGTGGAATAGTCCATGAATCGCCTGTCACGACATCTTCTCATCGTCCTTTGCACCCTGGTGGGAGCCGGAGCCAGCGCCGCCCGGGCCGCGGCCACCACGCCCCAGGGACGCCTGCGCGCCGAAGCCGAGGAGCGCTCGCGCGCCGAGGTCTCCGACCTGCTACGCACGCTCTGTCCCGAGCAGTGCGTGCTCGTGTCCGTGGAGGCCCGGGTGGAGGAAGAAGCCCTCGCCGGCGCGCCCCCGGGTTTCGAGACGCTGTCGGGCGGAGCCTCGCTGCCCACCCTGCGCTCGGTGTCCGCGCGCGTGCTGGTGGACAGCCAACTGCCGGGCCCCTTTCGCACGCGCCTCAAGGATCTGGTGGCCCAGCGGCTCAAGACGGTGGGGCCGCAACCCACCGTCGAGGTGGAGACGGTGGCCTTCCCACCGCGCAACGCCCCCCACCTGGAGGCCGCGCCGCGCGAACCCAAGCCGCAGCAGCCCACGGCCACGCCGCCCTCCTCCACTCCGGAGCCGGAGGCGAAGCCCCCCGTGCCCTTGCGTGAGCGGGCCGAGGAGCGGCTGTTGGAGGCCGCGCCCCTGCTCGCGGTGGCGGCGCTGCTGGCGCTGACGGTGCTGGTGCTGGGCGTGCTGCTGGTGGTGGCCACGCGCCGCGCCGCGTCTCCGCCGCCGGGCCTGGAGTACGGCCCCGAGCCCCTGCCCGCCCTGGACCCCATGCCCGTGGCGCCCGTGCCCCCCGCCGAGTATCCCGCCGTGCGGGCCCGGCGCCTGGAGCGGACGCTGCGAGAGGAGCGCTCGGTGCGCAACACGGTGGTGCGCGAGGCCCTGGCCCGGGGCGAGTCGCGGCAGGTGGCGCTGTGGACGCGGGAGATGGGGGAATTCCTCCTGGAGGACTTGCGAGGAGATCCCGCCCTGGCCGCGTCGCTGTCGAGCCTCGCCGCGGAGCTGGGCCGGGTGCCTTCGGCGGACGCGGGCACGCGCGCCACGGCGCTGTATGACCTGGAGGGCCGGGCCATCGCCTCGCGGCTCGCCCAGGCGGAGGGCTCGGTGGAGCTGGCCTTCGCCTTCCTCGAGGGGGTGAGGCCCGAGCGCTTCGCCGCCGCGTGTCAGGGCCTGTCCTCGGGCTCCCGCGAGGTGGCGCTGCGCTTCGCCCCGTCCTCGATGCGCTCGGTGGCCCTCCAATCGCTGTCGTCCGCCCAGCGCCGGGAGCTCGCGCTTGGCCTCGCGCGTCAACCGGAGGTCAGCACCCGCTACGCCCAGGCGGTGGCGGACGAGCTGCGCACCCTGCTGTCCGAGACCACGGGGGGTGCCTCCCAGCTCGAGCGCATCCTGGGCGAGGTGCTCGACACGCTGTCCATGGCGGATCAGGACCGGCTCATCGAGCGGCTGCGGCAGGAGGGCTCGGAGCGGCTGGCCTCGTCCCTGCTGACCGAGTCCTCGCTGGTGGGCGCTCCGGTGGAGGTCCTGGGCGCGGCGCTGCTGCGGCTGCCGTCCGCCCAGCTCGTCACCTACCTGAACGGCGCGGAGGGCTCCTTGCGGGAGCAACTGCTGGCGGCTTGTCCCACCTCCCTGCAGCGCGAACTCAGGGAAGAGCTGGGAATGCGCGGGAGTGGACGTCCAGAGGAATTCACTGGCGCGCGAAGGGAGCTGCTTACCTGTGTGAAGGATGAAATGCTACGCAGGGGATTGAGCCTGAATCAGAACGGTGCGCGAGCCGGGCGCGCCAATTGAGGGGGAGTCACATGCGCGCACTGCGCTGGGTACTGGTCGCGAGCACCATCAGCGGTTGCATCATCGAGCCACCCGACATGGTGAAGGACGGGGGGACGCCCGATGCGGCCGTTCCGCCGGATGTCCAATTCGACGGGGGAGGTCCCATCCAGCTGCCCGACGGCGGCTTCAACTGGGACGGCGGATGGAATGGCGGCGGGGGTGGCGGCGGCGGTGGCGGCGGAACCTGGGATGGTGGATTTCCGGACTCGGGGACCGTCACGCCCCCGACCTTCCCGGGCAGTGGCCAGAATGGCGATCGGGGAACGGGCGTGCTCTGGCTCGTGCGCATCGACCGGGGCACGGCGAACCTGGCGGCCTCGTACGCACCGCTCATCCGCGGCATGACCCAGCAGCTCGCGGCGCAGGGCTTCGACGTGCGCGTGACGGGCGTGGGCTCGCTCTATGAGCCCTCCGTCTTCTGGGCGACGAGTGGGAAGGAGCTGTCCACGTCGGAGATCCAGGGGGTCCTGGAGAAGGCCGCCAACGAGCGGAGCACGACGCCCTCGGCGTGCAGCACGGCGGCCCTGGCGGAGCTGGGTGGCCAATTGAGCGCGGTGGAGGTCTGGCCCGGCTACGGCACGTCCGGAGAGCACTGGCCCTACACCAACCCGTTGAGCAACCTGCTCGTCGTCCTGCTCGACCACGGCGCGCGTCCCGTGGCCTACAGCGCGTCCGCCTGCGCCACGAGTGGCTGGGATGCGGCGACCTGGTTCGGAGGCCTTCGTGACAACACCCGGTGGCTCAATCGCACCAGCTCCACCTGGAACGTGCCACGAGCCCAGACGCGCTTCCTCTTCATCTCCACGCCGGAGAACGAGACCTACGCGCAGATGCGCGAGCGCTGCGCGGCCATGAGTACCTTCCCGCGCAATGGCCTGGATGCGCTCAGCCCCTCGTCCGTCGCGTTCTACGAGCCCTTCAACGAGGGACTGGGCCGCTACCAGGCGGGCCTGGGCAGCCGGCTGGACGTGTGCGAAGCCGTGGCCCGGGACTGGACGGGCTACTCGCGTGACTTCGCGAGGAAGTGGGCGCAGTGGCTGAACCAGCCCGAAGCCCAGAGATGAGGGGACGGGCCACAGCGCGACGTCCCCTCCGGCGTCCGCCCGGTGCCCGCCAGCTGGCGGCCGGGCGGGGCCGTCCTCGCGGACGTCGCGTCGTGGCCTCCCGGCCGTCGCGCAAGGGAAGGTGGGTGGCCGCCGCGGCGCTCCTGGTGCTGCTCTTCTGGCTGTGGCCCACCCCGCCCGAGCCCATCCCCCCCGTCCCGCCCCCCGAGCCCCCTCCTCCTCCCGTGGCGGTGGCGAAGCCCGTGACGGTGAAGAAGAAGCCCGTGGCTCGAAAATCCGCGCCGCCTCCGGCCCCCGCGCCCGTCGCGTCCTCTCAACGCGCCCTGTTGCGCCGGGCCATGGAGGCACGAGCGCCGGACCTGAGGGCCTGTCCCCTGCCGCCCGGAGTGCCCCCGACCCTGGGCGCGAAGATCCGGGTGGCGAAGGGAGGCGCCACGCAGTCGGCCACGCTGTCCTCCGGCGGGCAGCGGCTCCCGCGCGAGCTGTCCGACTGCCTGCGCCAACACCTCCTGAAGTGGGAATTCTCGGATGTGGGGCTGACGTCGGACGTGGAGATCTTCGTCGACTTCGCGCTCGGCAAGTAGCCGCCTACAGCCCGCCCATGTCGTAGCTGGAGGGCACGTCCACGTGGAAGGCGAGGTCGAGCGAGCGCTTCTCCGACGGCGCGAGCTTCACCTTCCAGGTGATGAGGCCATCCACCGCGTCGAGCGCATGGCCGCCGCTCGTCCCGTCGTCCAACGACGCGGTGACGTCCTCGAGCTCGGAGACGGGGATGGGCTCGGCCAGCTCCAGCACCTCGGCGCGCGGCAGGTAGTTGCCCAGCTCGAAACGGTAGGCGTAGTGGAAGCGGCGCCGCGAGTTGAAGAGCCCCTCGTCCCGGGCCACTTCCTTCACCACCACGCGCTCCACGCGCAGGGATTCCTCGAGGCCGAAGGTGAGCTGGAAGGGGCCGCCCTGGGGCACCTGCGCCAGGAACTCGCGGCCGATGAAACCCGAGGCGCGGAACAAATCCACCGGCCCGGGCAGCAGGGGGAAGGGCGCGCCGTTGACGAGCCGGGCCACGCGAAACACCAGGGGGCGCAGCTTGGGCACGGTGCGCCAGACGAAGGAGGTCTTCATCTTCGTGCGCGCCACGCGCAGCCGCACGTCCCCACCGTCTCCGGGCACCTGCGCCAACTCGGGCACGAGGATCTGCACGGACAGACCCTGAGAGGCCGTGCGCATATCCCCCTCGGTTCGCGCCTCGGGGGCCGGGGCCGCCTGGGCGTGCTCCATCCGTTCATCGCGGCGCACCAACACCTTGCGCTCGGCGCGCTGCTCCCAGGCGCTCAACAACAGGGGCTCCAGCTCTGGAGGCGTGGCGTTGGCGCGAGGCCGGGCGGTGGAGAGCACCAGCCGCACGCCGCTCCAGTCCTCGCCGGTGGACTGGCGCACGGAGGCGAAGGTGGACAGCTCCACCTGCCCCTGGGCCTCGTCGGCGCGCGCCTCGTAGGAAGGCGACCACCCCGCGCCCCCCACCACGTACTGCAACTCCACGTGGGCCCGGCTCGCGGTGGCGGCACACGCGATGCGCACCTCCACCCGCCGCTCCATCCGCGCGGCCGAGGCGGCGAGGAAGGCCTCGCGCGCGCGCAACGAGTCCAGCTCGCGCTGCACCTCGCGCATGCGGGCGTCCCGGGTGGACAGGTCGGCCACGGCACGCAACCGGGCCTCCAGCGCGGCGTCGAAGGCCGTCGTCCACGCCCGGGTGTCCGGCCGGGACTCGGTGAGCTCCCGCGTCACCCGCGCCACGGCCACCTCGGACAACCGCTCGCTCAAGTGGAGCAGGACCTGAGCGCGGGAGCGCGCATCCACCCGCTCCGCCATCTCGCGCTCGAGGGCCTCGCGCTTCACCCGCACGGCCTCGCTCTCGGCGCCAAAGGCCCCCTCGCGGGAGCGCTCCTCGGCCACGAGGCTCTCCACGGTGGCGTCCTCCGAGCGGGCCCGGAAGCTCGAGGGGTCGGCGGCGGGCGGCACGGACTCGAAGACGGCGAGCGCGCCCTGGGTACAGGCGACGGTCTCCACCCGCGTGACGAGGGCGCGGTCCGGGTAGACGACGACGGAGGACACCTTGGCGGGAGCGGTGAGCGCCAGCAGCATCAAGGGCAGGGAGTGCATGGCGGCTCCTCTACTGGTTCTGCGTCAGACGCCAGCCCTTGGGGTGGCGCACGGTGTACAGGAAGGACACGCTCTTCTTCTCCGACGCAGGCACCGACACACGCCACAGGAGCGTGCCCTTGTCCGCGTCCCGCTCCGCGGCGGGCTCGGTGCGCACGAGCGTCACCTCCACGTCCTCGCTGCGCGACAGGGGCCACTGGTCATGCAGGCGCAACGCGAGGGGGAAGGGGTAGGGATTGGCCACCTCCAGGGTGACGAGGTAGTCGGTGACGTCCTTCTTGCCGATGAGGCCCTTCTCGGCCGTCACCACCTGCACGTTGCGCACGGGGCGCACCGCCGGGTCGATGCCGAGCGGCAGCGTGAAGGGCTCTCCCGGCGCCACCACCGAGAGCCGGGCCTGACCCGCCGGATCCGCGCCCACGAAGAGCTGCGCGTCGCCCCCCGGCAGGACTTGAGCGGACGGGCCACGAAGCTGCGCCACGAGGAAGGCGTTGGGCGTGAGCGCCGGGTACAGGTCGCGCTCCACCTGCACGGGCCAACTCTCGGTGAAGAGGGGCACGCGCCGCTCGCCCTTGCCGCTGAGCACCGTCTCGCGGCGCTGCGCGGGGAAGGCCAGGGCATAACCCCCCGCGAGCGAGGCGGGCAGCTCCGGGTCCACCACGGGCCGCTGCCAGCTCGCGGGCGGCGCGAGCCCCACGGAGGCCACGGCCCCACCGGCATCACCGCTCGCTCCCGGCGCCACCTCGGCGAGCATGTCGGTGGAACGTCCCCCCGCGTTGCCCGCGCGCCGATTCACCGCGATACGCTTCGAGAAGTCCTGATCGACGTTGACGCCCGTGGAGGTCGAGCCCACATCCACGGTCGGCGCCCTGCCCACCACGACGATTTCCTCGGTGAGGTACTCGGTCAGGAGCTCCACGTTGACCCGGATGGTGCGATCCACACGCAGTTGGATGCCCTGACGGACGTGGGGCTTGAATCCCTCGTGATCGAAGCGCAGCACATAGACACCCGCGAAGAGCCGGGGCAGCCGGTACTGCCCCTGGGCATCCGTCAGGACGACCTGATCCGTGGGCGCGTTCGGAGAGGAAGCCGTGACGACCACATCGGGCACGGGCTTGCGCGTGTCCGCGCTCAAGACGGTGCCGACAAGGGTGCTGGACGCCATCGGGGGAGCCTCATCGGCCTGGGCCACGGGCATGGGAGCCAGAGGAGGCGGAGGAGGAGGCGGCGGCGGGACGGGCTGACCCGAGCCCTGGATGAGCGAGAGGAGGCGGGAGCGAAGCCGCGCGTCCTCGACGGGCGCCTGGGGCAGCGGAGGGGGCGCGGGAGGCGGAGCCCGCCAGGAGTCCGCGACGGGCGCGGGCGTGGGGATGAAGCGCTCGCGCTGGCCGATCTTCCAGGTGGCGGGCTCCGGCACGCGGGTAGCCAGGGCCGGCAGCGCGGTGCTGAGCGTGAGCGCCGCGTTCTCCCAGTCCTCGCCCGTCTCCTGGCTCACGCGCCCGGAGAAGGCCACGGCCACCCGGTTGGATTCGGGCTCGAGCCTCAGCTCATAGGTGGGGTACCAGCGCGCGCCCCGTGTGACATAGGTGAGCGTGAGCGTCGCGGTCCCCTGCCCCGACAGCGTGGGAATCACCTCCAGCCCCTGACGGGACGGAGCGGCGCCGAGCCTCCGCGCCTCCTGGACGCGGACGGACAGCTCGCGCTCGAGGGCGCTCTCCCGTTGGGCCAGCTCGCGCAGCTTCGCCTGGACGCGGGCGGTGCTCTCCACCACGAAGTCCGCCGCGGCGCGCCACCCCGCCGCGTCGAGCCGGGGCGAGACCCCGGGAGTCTGCTTCTCCTGGGTGGCCTCGGGCTGGATCTTCCCGAGCGCGGCGAGCTGCGCGGAGTACGCCTCCCGCTCGGCACGCACCTGGGAGAGGCGATCATCGAGCCGCTCCAGCTCGGTGATGAGCCGGCGGGCCTCGGAGGTGGGCAGGGGATCGGAAGCCACCGCGCGCACCTCCACGCGCGTCACCTCGGCGCCCTGGGCCTCCACGCGGATGCTGGAGGGATCCACCGTGCCGTAGAGCCGGGGCAGTTCCACCCGCTGCGCGCCGGACAGACCCACCTTCGCCGTGCGCACCACCCGAGCCTGGTCGCTGTAGACCGTGACCGAGGTAACGGGCGCCTCCACCGCCGAGAGCCACAACGCGCTCAGGGCCGACAGTCCGAAAACGGGCATATCCCCGGTTGTAGCAAAAAAAAGCGCGCGCGGACCCCAGGGGCCCACGCGCGCGGTCAAGCACGCCTCAGACGCGGGAGGTCAGACGGCGGCCTTGAGGCGGCTGCCGGCGGCGGGCGCGGGAGCACCGACGGACTCGCGCAGCAGGTCCTTCTTGTCGGTGCGCTCCCAGGTGAACTCCTTCTCGGTGCGGCCGAAGTGACCGTAGGCGGCGGTCTTCTGGTAGATGGGCCGCAGCAGGTCCAGGTGCTCGGTGATCTCGCGGGGCTTGAGGCCGAACGTCTGGCGGATGGCGGCGACGATCTTCTCCTCGGGCACGCTGGCGGTGCCGAAGGTCTCCACCAGCACGCTCACGGGCTCGGCCACGCCGATGGCGTAGGAGACCTGCACCTCGCAGCGGCGCGCGAGGCCCGCGGCCACCACGTTCTTGGCGATGTAGCGGCCCATGTAGGCGGCCGAGCGGTCCACCTTGGAGGGATCCTTGCCGGAGAAGGCGCCGCCACCGTGACGGCCCATGCCGCCGTAGGTGTCCACGATGATCTTCCGGCCCGTGACGCCCGAGTCGCCCATGGGGCCACCGATGACGAAGCGCCCGGTGGGGTTGATGTAGATCTTCGTCTTGTTGTCGATGAGCTTCTTGGGCAGCGCCTTCGCGATCACGTCCTCGCGGACGGCCTCGTGGATCTTCTTGTTGGAGACGTCATCCGAGTGCTGCGTGGACACCACCACCGCGTCGATGCGCACCGGGCGGCCGCCGCGGTACTCGACGGTGACCTGGCTCTTGCCGTCCGGACGCAGCCAGTCGTGCGTCTTGCGGCGCACGTCGGCCAGGCGCTTGGTGAGCGCGTGGGCATAGTGGAGGGGCGCCGGCATGAACTCCGGCGTCTCGTCACAGGCGAAGCCGAACATCATGCCCTGGTCGCCCGCGCCCTGCTCCTTCTTGTTGTCCACGCCGCGCGCGATGTCCTGGCTCTGGCCCTCGATGGCCACCATGACGCCGCACGTGTTGCCGTCGTAGCCCATGGAGCTATCCGTGTAACCGATGCGGCAGATGGTGCTGCGCACGATCTTCGGGATGTCGACGTAACAGTTGGTCGTCACCTCACCAGCGACGATGGCCAGGCCCGTCTTCACCAGGGTCTCCACGGCCACGCGGCCCTGGGGATCCTTGGAGAGGATGGCATCCAGCACGCCATCGGAAATCTGGTCCGCGATCTTGTCCGGGTGGCCTTCGGTAACGGATTCGGAGGTGAACAGGTAGTCGGTCGGCATGGGGCTCTTCGGTGAGGTTGAAAACGAACAAATCGTGAAAACGGAGCACAGTAGACTTGTGTCTTCCAGAGGTCAAACCCTTGGGAGGTAGTGCGAGATTCGCCTTCGTCGCCGGGTTGGCAGGCAACCCACCCCCGCCTCCACCGGATGGGCGACATTGACTGAATTTCATACGCGCCCCGCCGTTCCTCCCTGAACTAGGCAGAGCCCGTCTCACACACCACAAGGAAACGCATGCACGCTCGACTCCGCACCCTGTCCCTGCTGGCCACGCTCACCCTCGCCCTGCCGGCGCTCGCCGCGCCCAACGAGGCCATGACCAAGCCCGTGAAGACCGTGGTCCAGTCCGTGCGCTACAGCAAGGACGACATGGCCCTCAAGCAGCTCGCCAACGAGGAGCAGGGCCGCTTCCTGCTCGGCGAGGACTGGGCCAAGGGCACCGACGCCCAGCGCAAGGAGTTCATCCAGCTCTTCAACAACCTCTTCTCGAAGATCGCCTTCCCCAAGGTGCGCGACAACTTCAAGAACCTCGAGTCCATCACCTACGCGGACCCCTCGGTGGAGGGCGAGAAGGCGAGCGTGAAGTCCACGGTCGTCATCAACCACCCCATGAAGAAGCAGGAGATGAAGCTGCAGTATTCGGTCGTGAAGGAGGCGGGCGCCTGGAAGGTCCTGGACGTGTCGGTGCTCGGCGACTCCATGCTCACCGGCATCCGCGACGATCAGGTGCGCCCCATCCTCAAGCAGGGCGGCTGGGAGCACCTGCTTGACCTGATGCGCAAGAAGGACGCCGAGCTGTCCAAGAAGTAGCGGGAATGACACGGGGCCCGGGACTTATTCCCGGGTCCCTTCCCTCTTATCCCAGAGGGCCGGAGGACGGGCGGACGGGCAGCTCCCGCCTTCTTCCTTGCTGCCGACGGGGGCGGTTCTCGATAGGGTCCGCGGCGCATGAGTAACCCGACCCACAAGCCGCCGCGCTTCGCCCTCGCCTACGCGAACCTCATGGTCCGCCGCCCAGGGCTCGTCCTCCTGGTGATTCTCGCGCTCTTTGGCGTGTGCCTGTGGGGGACGACGAAGCTCACCATCAACTCCAACCAGCTCGACCTCATCTCGCAGGACCTCCCCGAGGTCATCGAGGTCAAGCGCGTCATCGACATGGTGGGCGGCAGCGGCCACCTGATGCTCGCCCTGCGCGGGGATGACGAGGCCACGCTCAAGAAGGTGGCCGACAACCTCGGCGCCCAGCTCCAGACGGACACGAAGAACGTGCGCTCCGTGACCTGGAAGCTGCCCGTGGAGTTCATCCAGCAGAACATGGCCCTCTTCATCAAGACGGAGGACCTGGCCGAGGGCAAGCGCCGCATCATGGCGTGGCTCAAGGATCAGCTGCGCCGCAACAACCCCTTCTTCATCGAGATCCAGAAGACCGAGCCGGTGAAGTTGGAGATGGATGACCTCATCAACAAGTACAGCAGCGTCGGCAAGAAGAGCATCCGGGATGACTACAACATCTCGAACGACAAGAAGATGGTGCTCATGCTCATCAAGCCGATGTGGGACTCCAACCAGATCGGCCAGACGAAGGAGTACATCGACCAGCTGCGCCAGAAGCTCGCGGCCTACCCGGGCACGCCCGGCGCGGAGGGCGTGAAGCTCGTGGAGGACTACGATCTCATGGGCGACAAGAAGACGGTCGCCTATGGCTTCACGGGCTCGTACAAGACGTCGGTGGACGACTCCTACGCCATCGAGGAGTCGCTGCAGCCGGTGACGCTGCTGGCGCTCGGGGCCATCTTCCTCATCACCATCCTGGCCTTCCGCAAGTGGGTGCCCACCATCATCGTGGTGACGGGCACGGTGATTGGCACCATCATCACCATGGGCTTCACCTACGTGACCGTGGGCGAGCTGAACATGATCACCAGCATCCTCGGCGGATTGCTGATGGGCTTCGGCATCGACTACGGCATCCACTTCGTCTTCCGCACGCGCCTGGAGCTGGGCTCGGGCAAGCCCTATGACGAGGCCATCCGCGACGCGGTGGTGAACGCGGGCCGGCCCGCCCTGGTGGCCGCGGTGGTGACGTCCGGCTCGTTCTTCGTGCTCATGCGCAGCGAGTTCCGCGGCTTCAGCCAGTTCGGCTTCCTGTCCGGCGTGGGCACCTTCATCATCGGCGTGCTGCTCTTCGCCTGGAGCCCCGCGCTGCTCGCGCTGATCGGCCGCGTCAATCCCGAGTGGCCGCGCAAGCTCATCGGCGAGATGAAGCCGCCGCCCGTGCGCAACGCCACGGGCCAGGAAGTGCGCGTGCCCAAGCCGGGCCTGGTGCTCGCCATCGGCACCATCGTGGTGACGCTGCTGTGCCTGTGCTGCATCCACTGGACGGACACGGACATCCCCACGGATCGCCCCGCCACGCTCGCCGAGCGCATCAAGGGCGGCATCCGCTTCAACTACAACAGCCGCGCGCTCATCCCCGAGGGCCAGCCCTCGGTGAAGCTGCAGGATGAGATTGGCAAGCGCTTCAACATCTCCAGCGATCCCATCGCCGTCTATTCCAAGACGCTGGAGGAGGCGCGGGCCATCTATGACGAGCTGACCCTGAACGCGAAGAAGTACCCCACCATCGACCAGGTGGTGAGCATCTACACCTTCGTGCCGCCCCCGGAGACGGCCGCCGCCAACGAGAAGATCCTCAAGGAGTGGAAGGAGGAACTGGTGGACGTGGACGTCGAGGCGCTGCCGCCCGAGGCCCAGGAGAAGGCGGGCCTGTTCATGAAGATGCTGGAGGCCAGGCCCTTCGACGTGCACGGCGTGCCGGAGAACTACGCCGCGCAGTTCATCCACCTGCCGGAGACGAAGCCGGAGAACCACGGCTACCTCACGTTCATCTACCCGGCCGTGGACCTGTGGGATGGCAAGAAGATGCTCGACTTCGCGGACCAGACGAGCGCCATCCACACGCCGGAGGTCAAGGACTCCACGGGCAAGGTGATCGCTCCCGAGCAGGATCGCCGGGCCGCGGGCGCCGCGCCGCTGTTCGCCCGGCTCGCGCGCATCGTGCTGTCCGATGGCCAGTGGGCGGTGGTGCTCGTCACCATCTGGATTCTGTTCATGCACTTCCTGGACTTCCGCAGCGTGACGCTCGCGCTCGCCTCGGTCATCCCGCTCACGGTGGGCCTGGCGATGATGCTCGGCATCATGACGCTGGCGGATCTCCACCTGAACTTCATGAACATCATCATCCTGCCCATCCTCCTGGGCTTCGGCGTGAGTCACGGCCTCTACCTGCTGCACCGCTACCTGGAAGGCACCTCGCCCATGGTGGCCCTGCGCAGCGTGGGCGCCGCCGTGGCCACGTCCACGCTGACGACGGCCTCGGGCTTCGCCGCCCTGCTCGTCGCCAGCCACAACGGCCTCAAGTCCATGGGCATGGTGGCGTGCATCGGCCTCATCACCACGCTGGTGGTGTCCTTCACCGTGCTCGCCGCGGTGATGCAGGTGCTCTGGGACAGGCGGGAGCGCAACTCGGGCGACAAGGGGAGCAATGCGCCCCCCGCCGCCGAGCGCTCCGACAAGCCCGGACACGCCGCGTAGTCGTCCCCCCGTGGGCGAAAAGGACGGCCGGAGGCGACACTCCCTCCGGCTGTCCTGGCCCCCGGGAAGCAGGAAACTCAGGTGGGGGACGCGGGACCCGTGGCCTTGCGCCACGCCGCCACGATGTGGTCGATGACCGTCTGGAGGCCCACGCCCTTGGTGACCTGGGTGAAGACGAACGGTCCGTCTCCCCGCATCTTCCGGGCATCGCGCTCCATCACCGACAGGTCCGCGCCCACGTGCGGCGCCAGGTCCGTCTTGTTGATGATGAGCAGGTCGGACTGGGTGATGCCCGGCCCGCCCTTGCGCGGCACCTTGTCCCCACCCGCCACGTCGATGACGTAGACGGTGTAGTCGGCCAGCTCGCGGCTGTACTGCGCCGCCAGGTTGTCGCCGCCGCTCTCCACGATGAGCAGCTCCGGCTTGAGCTCCTCCATCAGCTCTTCCAGCGCCACGAGGTTGTGGCTGATGTCCTCGCGGATGGCGGCATGGGGGCATCCGCCCGTCTCCACCGCCTTGATGCGCTCGGGCGACAGGGCCTGGTTGCGCACGAGGAATTCGGCGTCCTCCTTGGTGAAGATGTCGTTGGTCACCACGCCCAGCCGGTAGGTGTCGCGCATCGCCCGGCACAGCGCCAGCACCAGCGCCGTCTTGCCGCTGCCCACCGGCCCGCCGATGCCGATGGTGAAGGCGCGCTGCGTGAAGTCGCCCCGATGGGGCTTCTCGCGCTCGTGGAAGTGTCCCGGGTGCTCCCACTCCTCGTGCGTGTGGTCGGAATCATCATGGCCATGGTCATGGCCGCGGTGGTCGTCGTGCATGGTTCACCTCAAGAGAGAAAAAGCCGTGAATAGAGCCGGTCCTGCGTGGACCCGAGCAGGTCCAACAGGGGGGACGTCTGGGCGAGCGCTTCCAGGCCGAGCCCGGAGCACGCCGCGAGCACTTCATCGAGCAGCGGGGCGCAGCCATGCTGGATTTGATGGGACTCGTGCGTGCCGACGATTCCCATGCGCACCGCCGCCGACAGCGTCCCCCGGAGCGACTGGAACAAGAGCAACCGCTGGGCCTCGAGCAGTTCCACCTCCAGCACCCGGAGCACCGCGCCGAAGAGGGGGGCATGGTGGTAGCGCAGGCCCGCCTCCCGCGCGGACTGACGCACGGGCCCCACGGGCTCGGGGAAGATGCGCGCACACGTGTCCAGGAAGGCCCGGCCCTGGGTGCGGCTCGCCCGGTTGGCCACGTGCTGGGTGAGGAACGCCTCCATCCGCGCGTCCCACGTCCCCAGCCGCTCGGGCTCACGGTGGGCCGCCCCGAGCGCCGGGAGGGCGCCATGCCCCACCTGCCAGAGCAGCTCGCGCGCGAAGCGCTCCAGCCCCTCGCGGCCGCGCACCTCGCCGTGCTGCACCGCCGCTTCCAGTCCTCCCGAGTGCGCGAAGCCCCCGGTGGGAAAGCCCGAGTCCGCCAGCTGCAACACCCTCCACGAGGAGCCCATGACGTGCGTGTCCCTCAGAACAATGAATAGCGCTGCGCCAGGGGCAAGCGGACGGCGGGCTCGCAGACGAGCAGTTGCCCATCCGCGCGCACCTCGTAGGACTCCGAGTCCACGGTGATGACGGGCAGGGCGTCGTTGAGCTTCATGTCCCGCTTGCCGATGTCGCGGCACCGGCGCACCGCGACGAGCTGCTTGGCCAGGCCCAGCCCCCGCACCGTGCCCTCGGCCAGCGCGCGTCCCGACACGAAGGCGATGCTCGTGGAGCCCGTGGCCCGCCCGCGCGCGCCGAACATGGGCCGCATGATGTAGGGCTGCGGCGTGGGAATGGACGCGCCCGCGTCACCCATCTGCGACCAGGCGATGAAGCCGCCCTTGATGACCAGCTCCGGACGCAGGCCGAAGAAGGCGGGGCGCCAGAGCACCAGGTCCGCCAGCTTCCCCGCCTCCACCGAGCCCACCTCGTGCGCCATGCCGTGGGCGATGGCCGGGTTGATGGTGTACTTGGCCACGTAGCGGCGGATGCGCAGGTTGTCGTTGTCGCCCTGCTCCTCGCTCAACCGCCCGCGCTGCTCGCGCATCTTGTGCGCCGTCTGCCACGTGCGGGTGATGACCTCGCCCACCCGGCCCATCGCCTGGCTGTCCGAGGAGATCATGCTGATGGCGCCCAGATCGTGCAGCACGTCCTCCGCGGCGATCGTCGCGCCCCGGATGCGGCTCTCCGCGAAGGCCACGTCCTCGGGAATCTCCCGGTCCAGGTGGTGACACACCATGAGCATGTCCAGGTGCTCGTCCAGCGTGTTCACCGTGTACGGACGCGTGGGGTTGGTGGAGCTCGGCAGCACGTTGGGCTCGCCGCACACCCGGATGATGTCCGGGGCGTGTCCGCCTCCCGCGCCCTCGGAGTGGTAGGTGTGGATGGTGCGGCCCTTGAACGCCGCCATGGAGTCATCCACGAAGCCCGACTCGTTGAGCGTGTCCGTGTGGATGGTGATCTGCACGTCCTCGCCCTCGGCCACGGAGAGGCACGTGTCGATGGTGGCGGGCGTGGTGCCCCAGTCCTCGTGCAGCTTGAGGCCGATGGCGCCCGCGGCGATCTGCTCCAGCAGGCCCTCGGGCCGCGAGCTGTTGCCCTTGCCCGTGAGGCCGATGTTGAGCGGGATGTTGTCGCAGGCCTCGAGCATGCGCCGCAGGTTCCACGAGCCCGGCGTACAGGTGGTGGCGTTGGTGCCCGTGGCCGGTCCCGTGCCGCCGCCCACCCAGGTGGTGATGCCGCTCGCGATGGCCTCGTCCGCCTGCTGGGGACAGATGAAGTGGATGTGCGAGTCGATACCTCCCGCCGTGACGATGAGCCCTTCCCCGGCGATGGCCTCCGTGGTGACGCCCACCACCAGGCCCGGCGTCACGCCCGCCATCACGTCCGGGTTGCCCGCCTTGCCGATGCCGGCGATGCGCCCCGCCTTGATGCCGATGTCCGCCTTGTAGATGCCCGTCCAGTCGATGATGAGCGCGTTGGTGATGACACAGTCGAGCGCCTCGGCATCGCTCGCGCCGGCCTTCTGGCCCATGCCGTCGCGCAGCACCTTGCCCCCGCCGAACTTGCACTCGTCCCCGTAGACGGTGAAGTCCTTCTCCACCCGCGCCACCAGCCCCGTGTCGCCCAGGCGCACGCGATCGCCCGTGGTGGGACCGAACATGTCCGCGTAGTGACGGCGATCCATCTTCCGGCTCATGCGCCCTCCTTGTGACCAAACCCACGCGCGGCCAGCTCCGCCAGGGCGCGCCCCTGGTTCTCCGGCGTCACCGGCCCGGAGCTCAACGCGTTACCGCCCCGCACCACCCGCTCTCCGGCGATCTCCACCAGCGACACCGTCTTGGGATCTCCCGGCTCGAAGCGCACCGCCGTGCCCGCGGGGATGTCCAACCGCCGTCCGTACGCCTTCGTCCGATCGAAGAGCAGCGCCCGGTTCGTCTCGAAGAAGGGGTAGTGGCTGCCCACCTGGATGGGACGGTCTCCCCGGTTGACGACCTCCAGGGTGATCGCCTCGCGGCCCTCGTTGAGCACCAGCTCGCCCGGCGCCACCAGCACCTCACCCGGCCGCACCTCGGCGTCGCTCGCGCGCGAGAAGCGCTCCCGCGCGGGCACCGGCAGGAAGCTGCCGTAGAGCGCCAGCGACAGGTCTCCGTGCTCGGCCTCGATGGGGTGGTGCACCGTCACCAGCTTCGAGCCGTCCGGGAAGGTGCCCTCCACCTGCACCTCCGCCACCATCTCCGGCACGCCCTCCATCACCTGCGCGCGCCCGAGCAGCTTGCGCCCCAGGTCCATCAGCTCGGCCACGCCCCGGCCATCGCGGATGAACTCGAGCAGCTGGGTGGCGATGAGCGCCACGGACTCGGGATAGTTGAGCCGCACGCCACGGGCCAGGCGCTTCTGCGCCAGGAAGCCCGCCCCATGCAGCAGCAGTTTGTCGATGTCGCGCGGCGTCAGATGCATGCGGTCCCCAGGAGGAAGTCCCTTCCTCCACGCTACCGCGATGCGTCATTCTCAGCCAGTGAGAATCATGCTCAGGCGCGACGGGCCCAGGGATCGTCTCCCAGGAGACCGGGGAGGAAGCCCAACCACTCCCGGGCCGAGCGCAACAGGGCCTCGGCGGAGGTGGCGGCGGCGCGAAGCACCAGCCCCTCCGGCCCGAGCGGGCTCACGGAGCAGACGAGCCCCGCGCGGGGAATGACGGGGAGGCGCCCCACCTGGGCGGACAGCGCCTCGCGGGCGGCGGCGAACGCGGGGCCCACCAGGAGCACGGTGGCGAGCGCGTCGAAGCGGCCCAGGCGCTCGGGGAGCGGACCGTGGGCGGGGTCGAGCAACCAGCGCTCATCGAACAACGCGCGGCCCTCCTGATGGACGCGGAGCGAGGAGGAGAAATGGGTGAAGGCCCAGCGCTCGCCGTTGGCGCTGCGGCCGGCGTTGACCAGGTCCATCAGCACGAGCGAGGCGCCCGGGGCGAGCTGGACTTCCTGGCACTGCGTGAAGTGGGCGCCGGTGAAGCACACGGTGGGGTCCGGCACCAGCGCGAGCAGTCCGCCCTCCCCGACCCGGGCCACCACCTCGCTCCGACAACCGCGAGGCGAGCGGTAGACGCGGGTGGAGCCCTGGCTGGACAGGAGCGCCGAGGCCCCCGGTGCGACCTCGATGTCCAGGTGGAGCCGGTCCCCCTCCACGAGGCCGCCCCCGAGCGAGCTGGTGTAGACCCAGGCCGCGTGGCCATGGTTGCGCGGGGTGAGCAGACGCAGCGGACTGTGCGCGAGCGCGGTGCTCACCACGGTGCGCGGACCCACCCGCTCGAAGACGAGCCGCGCGCTGCCCTCGCGCCGAGGGGTGGAAGCCATTGCCGGAAAGGTGTGCTCCCGCTGAATCATGAGGCTCGCATGCATGGTCCGGTCTCCCGTTGGCTACATTATCCGGGTGACCACCTCCAGCAACGCGTCCATCCTGGCCATCGATCTCGGGACCTCGGCCGTGAAGCTGGCCGCCGTCACCCTTCGCGGGAAGATCCTCGGCGGCACCGTGGAACCGCTCAACCTCCAGTTGCTCCCCGAGGGCGGCGCCGAGCAGGACCCCGAGTCCTGGTGGGCCGCCATCGTCCGGGGCACCCGCCGCCTGCTGGACTCGGGCGCCGTCTCCGCGAGCGACATCCTCGGCATCAACGCGAGTGTCCAGTGGTCCGGCACCGTCGCCGTCGACGCGCACGGCAAGCCCCTGCGGCCCGCCCTGATCTGGATGGACTCCCGGGGGCGCGGCCATGTCCGGCGCGTCGCCCACGGGTTTCCCGCGATCGAGGGGTATGGCCTCCGCCAGCTCTTCTCCTGGGTGCGCATCACCGGCGGCGCGCCCACCCTCTCGGGGAAGGATCCGCTCGGCCACATCCTCTACCTCCAGAGCGAGCACCCCGACGTCTACCGCGACACCTACAAGTTCCTGGAGCCCAAGGACTGGCTCAACCAGCGCCTGTGCGGGCGCTTCGTCTCCTCGCACGACACCATCACCCTGCACTGGGTGACGGACAACCGGGACCTCTCCCGCGTCGCCTATGACGAGGGGCTCCTGCGCATGACGGGCCTGCCCCGCGACAAGCTGCCCGACCTGGTCCCCGCCGCCACGGTGCTCGGGCCCCTCGTGCCCGAGGCCGCCCGGGCCCTCGGCTTGAGCGACACCGTGCAGGTCATCTCTGGTGCTCCGGACATCCTCGCGGCCGCCGTGGGCTCGGGCGCGGTGCGCGACCACGAGGCCCACCTGTGCATGGGGACGTCCGCGTGGATCAGCTGCCACGTGCCCTACAAGAAGACGGACCTGCTCCACCAGATGGGCAGCCTGCCCTCGGCGCTGCCGGGCCGCTATCTCCTCACCAACGAGCAGGACGCCGCCGGCATCTGCCTGACCACGCTCAAGGATCGCCTCCTCTTCGGCCCCGAGAGCACCCTCCCGGAGGCGGAGCGCTTCCCCCTGCTCGAGCGCGAGGCGGGACAAGTCGCCGCCGGAAGCGATCAGCTCCTCTTCCTGCCCTGGCTCAACGGCGAGCGCAGCCCCGTGGACGACGCCACCCTGCGCGGGGCCTTCTTCAACCAGTCCCTCCAGACGACCCGGGGGCACCTGGTGCGCGCCGTGATGGAGGGGGTGGCCTACAACACGCGCTGGCTCTTCTCCTACGTGGAGAAGTTCGTCGGCCGCCGGCTGGACTCGGTCCGCATCATCGGGGGCGGAGCGCGCTCGCGGCTGTGGTGTCAGATTCAAGCGGACGTGCTCGACCGGCGGATCCAACAGGTGGACGAGCCCGTGCTGGCCAATGCCCGGGGCGCGGCCTTCCAGGCGGCGGTGGCGCTCGGGCGGCTCACCGTGGAGGACATCCCCGCGCTCGTGCCCATCGCGGAGACGTTCGAGCCCAATCCCCGCAACCGCGCCCTCTACGACGAACTCTTCGGCGAATTCCTCCACCTCTACAAGAGCAACAAGGCCATCTTCGCGCGGCTCAACCGCGAGCGAAGGGCCTGAACCCGACAAGGACCCCATGGAACTGCCCGAGCTGGGAACGAACCTGCTGCAGCATGTGCCCCCCCGATGGATCTCCGTCGCCGAGCGCTACCTCAAGCGCGTGCCCGTGTTGCGCGAGCGGCTGGCGAAGGAGACGGACACGATGCTGGCCGGGTTGGAAGGAGACCTCAAACCCTACCGGGGCCAGGTGCCCACCCATGCCCAGCTTCCCGCCCAGGGGCTGCCGCGAGAGCAGGTGCTGCGCGAGATGGGCGTGATGGAGACCCGGGAGCACGAGCGCTGGAAGGAGGGGTTCGTCTCGGGCGCCGTGTACCACGGTGACTCCGAGCACATCGACTTCCTCAACCAGGTGTACGCCCTCAACTCGCAGAGCAACCCGCTGCACGCGGACCTCTGGCCGAGCGCCACCAAGTTCGAGGCCGAGGTGGTGGCCATGACGGCGAACATGCTCGGCGCCGCCGAGGCCAACGCGGGCAGGCCCCCGGAAGCGCACGTGTGCGGCTCGCTCTCGTCGGGAGGCACGGAGAGCATCCTGCTGGCCATGAAGACGTACCGGGACCAGGCGCGCGAGGAGCGGGGCATCACCCGCCCGGAGATGGTGGCACCCGCGAGCGCCCACCCCGCCTTCGAGAAGGCCGCGCACTACTTCGGCATCCACATGGTGCGCGTCCCCGTGGGGCCGGACTACCGCGCCGACGTGGACGCCATGCGCAAGGCCATCAATCGCAACACCATCGTGGTCATCGGCTCGGCGCCCTCCTTCCCCCACGGCGTCATCGATCCCATCGAGCAGTTGTCCGAGCTGGCGCGCGAGCGGGGCATCGGCTTCCACACCGACGCGTGCCTGGGCGGCTTCGTGCTGCCGTGGGCGCGCAAGCTCGGCTATCCCGTGCCGGACTTCGACTTCCGGCTGCCCGGGGTGACGTCCATGTCCGCGGACACGCACAAGTTCGGCTACGCGGCCAAGGGCACGTCCGTGGTGCTCTACCGGGGCAGCGCGCTGCGCTCGCACCAGTACTTCACCTCCACCGAGTGGTCCGGCGGCATCTACTTCTCGCCCACCTTCGCCGGCAGCCGCCCGGGCGCGCTGATCGCGGCGGCCTGGGCCTCGCTCGTCTCCACCGGCGAGGCGGGCTACCTGGAGTCCACCCGGCGCATCCTGGAGACGGCGGACGTGCTCAAGCGCGGCATCCGCGCCATCCCCGAGCTGTACGTGCTCGGCGAGCCGCTGTTCGTCATCGCCTTCGGCGCGCGCGGCCTGGACATCTATCAAGTCATGGAGCGGATGGGGGCGAAGGGCTGGAATCTCAATGGCTTGCACAAACCCGCCGCCGTGCACCTGTGCGTCACCCTGCGGCACACCCAGCCCGGGGTGGCCGAGCGCTTCCTGGAGGATCTCAAGGGAGCCGTCGAGTACGTGCGAGCGCACCCGAGCGACAAGGGAACGATGGCGCCCGTCTACGGCCTGGCGGCCACCGTGCCCTTCCGGGGCCTCGTGAGCGACCTGCTCAAGAAGTACATGGACCTGATTTCCAAGGTGTGAACCGCTGGGGAGGCCCCGGGCGCAATAAAGTGTAACCCCGGATCCATGAGGGGTTCATACGCCTCCCCAAGCCTACATCCCCTCGCATCTTCGTATTGGCGGTCGCGCGCAGGTGAGGTAGTGAGCCTCCCGCGACGGACGGGGCCCGCGAGGGACGAAGTCCGGACCATGGAGAAGTGCGATGCTTGAAAAGCTGATGCCCAAGTCGGACGAGTTCTTCGACGACTTCGACGCCCAGTGCGCCGTCACCGTGGAGGGCGCTCGCATGCTGCACGCCCTCCTGAGCGACTATAAGGATGTGGCCACCCGGGTCCAGGCCCTCAAGGACGTGGAGCATCGCGGCGATGAAGTCACCCACGCCGCCTTCAACCGGCTGCACCAGCAGTTCATCACCCCGTTCGACCGGGGGCAGATCCACTCCCTGCTCTCGCGCATCGACGACGTGCTGGATCTGACCAACGCGGCGGCCGCGCGGCTGCAGTACTACGAGATCGAGAGCAGCCTGCCGGACGCCACGGAGCTGGCGCGGCTCCTGGTGCTGTGCACGGAGAAGGTGCGCGAGGTGGTGGCGGCGCTGCGGCTCATCAAGCAGCCCGAGCAGATCCTCGCCGGCGTCAAGGAGATCAAGCGCCTGGAGTCCGAGGCGGACGAGGCCCTGCGCGCGGGACTCGGCCGACTGTTCAAGAGCGGCGTGGATCCGCTCACGGTCATCAAGTGGAAGGAGATCTACGATCTCATCGAGATGGCCACGGACAAGTGCCAGGACGTGGGCAACGTGATCGAAGGCGTGGTCCTGGAGCACTCCTGAGATGTTGCTCACCGCTGTCGTCCTCATCATCGCGGTCGCGCTGATATTTGACTTCATCAACGGTTTTCACGACGCGGCCAACTCCATCGCCACCGTGGTGGGAACCCGGGTGCTCTCGCCCAACCTCGCCGTGGCCTGGGCCGCCTTCTTCAACTTCGTCGCCGCGTTCGGCGGAGGGGTGAAGGTGGCCAACACCATGGGCAAGGGCATCATCGACTTCGAGATGCTGCGCGCCCAGGGCTCCGAGGCGGTGCTCATCGTCATCTTCTCCTCGCTCATGGGCGCCATCGCCTGGAACCTGCTCACCTGGTGGTGGGGACTGCCGTCCTCGTCCTCCCACGCGCTGGCGGGCGGGATGATCGGCGCCACGGTGCCGGTGCTCGGCTTCAAGGGTCTGGTGGGCTCGGGCATCGCGAAGATCGCCGCCTTCATCGTGCTCTCGCCGCTCATCGGCATGACGCTCGGCACGCTGATGATGCTGGCGAGCACGTGGACGGTGCACAAGCAGACGCCCCTGAAGGTGGACACGTGGTTCCGCCGCCTGCAGCTGCTGTCCTCGGCCATCTTCTCCTACAGCCACGGCACCAACGACGCGCAGAAGGTGATGGGCATCATCGCCGTGGTGCTCTACGGCACCATCTGGAAGGACCGGAACTTCGAGATCACGACGTGGATGATCCTCTCGTGTCACGCGGCCATCGCCCTGGGGACGTTCTTCGGCGGCTGGCGCATCGTGAAGACGATGGGACACAGCCTCACGAAGCTGGCGCCCATCGGAGGCTTCGCGGCGGAGACGGGCGGAGGCGTCACCATCATCGCCCTGGCGAAGCTGGGCATCCCCGTGTCCACCACGCACACCATCACCGGGGCCATCGTGGGCGTGGGCTCCACCCGGGGTTGGCGCGCGGTGAAGTGGGGCGTGGCCGGCCGCATCATCTGGGCCTGGGTGTTCACCATCCCCGCCTCGGCCCTCATGGCCCTGCTCGTCTACGGCGTGGCCCGGCTGGTCATCATGGCCCTGAGCTGAGCGGCCACCGCCAGTCCGTCATCTGTCATCCACTCGCCCTCCGGGGCGCAATCCCGCTCCCATCCCACGCGCCCTCCCGGGGCGCGTGGTGTAGAACCCCGGCGTCCGTTCCCACGCCGGGAACGAAGCCTGGGAGAGGGAAACCGACGATGAAACGACTCGTGCTGGTGCTGGGACTCGCGCTGCTGGCTGGCTGCGCCACCGTGAAGAGCAGCCACGTCCGCCCCGACTACGAGACCGTGGACAAGACGCGGGTGAAGAGGCTCGTGGTGGTCACCCAGCCGCTGCCCGACGGCAAGCAGTCCGTGGGCGAGCTGTGGAGCCTCATCGCCCGCCGCTACGTCAACCAGAACCGCGATTTCATCGCCAAGGCGAACGTCGCCGTCGCGGGCAACCCCGAGGACACCTCCTTCAAGGGCCTGTGCGTCGACAACGCCGAGGGCATCCTCTGGCTGTCGCCCGACATGAAGCCCCAGGGCAAGGGCATGGAGGCCGCGGTGAAGGCCCGGCTGCTGCGCTGCTCGGATGGCGAGGAGGTCTGGTCCGCCGAGGCCGCCGGGAGCTGGTCCTCCGAGGATGACCGCTACAAGGAGCTCACCACGCAGTACACCGAGGAGCTCGGCGCCGAGGTCACCCCCTATGTCGCCCCCACCTTCCGCCTGCTGAGCGCCACGCTCGACACCCTTCCCCGTCCCACGCTGAGCGACGTGGACGTCGAGGAGAAGATCGAACTGGGGGAATAGTCCTTGGTGATCGTCGACGACGCCACGGCCGTGACGAGACTCCTGGCCGCGTTCGGACTGGGATTCATCCTCGGTTTCGAGCGCGAGCTGCGCGGACAACCCGCGGGCCTGCGCACCCACATCCTCGTCTGCCTGGGTGCCTGCCTCTTCACCCTGTGCAGCCTCTTCGTCGCCCAGCCACTCACCCCCGGCACGAACCAGGAAGCCATCGCCGACATCAGCCGCATCGCCAGTCAGATCGTCGTCGGCATCGGCTTCCTCGGCGGGGGCGCCATCCTGCGCCAGGACACCCACATCAAGGGCCTCACCACGGCGGCCAACCTCTGGCTGACCGCCTCCGTGGGGCTCGCCACGGGGCTCGGCTTCGCCCTGCCCGCCCTGGCCACCGTGGTGCTCGCCCTGCTCTCGCTGGTGGGGCTGCGCTTCCTGGAACCGCTGGCCCGGCGCCTTCGCCACCAGTTGGGCCCGAGCGACGAGGATGACACCTCCACTCACCCTCCCACCGGGCCGTCCAGTCCCAAGTCCGAATAGGAATCTTTCGTCACAAACATGTAACAACGCCGAAAACCCGGCGGGGTGACATGCATCCCACTCCAGCGCCGAGGAGACCGTACCCACCGGCGCGCGGGGAGGTTGAATGCTCGAAAAGCTGATGCCCAGGGCGGATGTGTTCTTCGACGACTTCGACGCCCAATGCGCCGTCACCGTCGAGGGCACCCGCATGCTGCATGCCCTCCTGAACGACTACCGGGACGTGGTGCCTCGCGTGCAGGCCCTCAAGGAGCTGGAGCGCCGGGGCGACTGCGTCACCCACCAGGCCTTCCAGCGGCTGCACCAGCAGGTCATCACCCCGTTCGATCGCACGCAGATCCACAGCCTGCTGTCGCGCATCGACGACGTGATGGACTTCACCCACGCGGCGGCGGCCCGGCTGCAATATTACGAGATCGAATCCATCCTGCCCGAGGCCACCGAGCTGGCGCGGCTGCTGGTGCTGTGCGCGGAGAAGGTGCACGAGGGCGTGTCCACGCTGCGGCTCATCAAGCGGCCCGAGCAGATCCTCGCCGGTTGCAAGGAGATCCGGCGCCTGGAGGCCCTGGCGGACGAGACGCTGCGCGAGGGGCTCGGCAAGCTGTTCAAGAGCGGCGTGGATCCGCTCACCCTCATCAAGTGGAAGGAAATCTACGATCTGCTCGAGACGGCCACGGACAAGTGCCAGGACGTGGCGGACATCATCGAGGGCGTGGTTCTGGAGAACGCCTGAGCGGCGGGAGGAGCCCGCCACGAGGGCCCGGAGGAGCGGGCCCCGCGCGGCTCAGCCCTCCGAGCTGAAGCGCTTGTCCATCTCGGTGCGGACGTAGCGCTCGATCTCCTCGGCCGTGGTCAGCTCCATGGCGGTGGCGAGCAGCCGCGTGGCCTCCTCGCGGCTGGCCTGGCGCAGGACGTTCTTCACCGTCGGAATCTGACCCGCCGTCATGGACAGCTCGTCGAAGCCGAGCGCCAGGAGCACCAGGGCATAGATGGGATCGCCCGCCATCTCCCCGCACATGGACACGGGAATCCCCGCGTCCTTGGCCGCCGTCACGATGCTGCGCAGCGAGCGCAACACCGACAGGTGCAGGGGCTTGTACAGGTAGGCGACCTCGCGGTTCTGCCGGTCGATGGCGAGCGAGTACTGGATGAGATCGTTCGTCCCGATGGAGAAGAAGTCGGCCTCCTGCGCGAGGCGGTCGGCGATGAGCGCCGCGCTCGGCGTCTCCACCATGATGCCCACCTGGAAGCGCTTGCCGAGCGGCACGCCCGCGCGGCCCAGCTCCGTGCGGCACGCCTCCAGCTCGCTGCGCGCCTCGCGCAACTCGCTCATGCCGCAGATGAGCGGGAACATGACGCGCAGGTGGCCATGCACGCTCGCGCGCAGCAGGGCGCGCAGCTGCACCCGGAACAGGGCCCGGTCGGACAGGCAGTAGCGGATGGCGCGCAGGCCCATGGCCGGGTTGGGCTCCTTCTCGTGGCGGCCCTTGCCCGGCACCTTGTCACCGCCCAGGTCCAGCGTGCGGATCGTCACCGGCCGTCCGTCCATGGCCTCGAGCACCTGGCGATAGGCCCGGTACTGCTCCTCCTCGCTCGGCGGCGTCTTGCGATCCAGGAACATGAACTCGGTGCGGTACAGCCCGATGCCCTCGGCGCCGTGGGCCAGGAGCGAGGGCAGCTCCTCGGGGAACTCGATGTTGCCCACCAGCCGGATGCGGAAGCCATCCGTGCTCTGCGCGGGCAGATCCTTGGCCGCCAGGGCCCGGGCCTCGCTCTCCTGGTGCCGGCGCATCGTCTCCTGGAACAGCGCGAGCTGCTCCTCGGAGGGGTTCACCAGGATGATGCCGCGCGTGCCGTCCAGGGCCACCAGGTCTCCAGGGGAGATCTGCTCGCTCGCGCGCCCCGCGCCCAGCACCGCCGGCGTGGAGCGGGCGCGCGCGACGATGGCCGTGTGGCTCGTGTGGCCGCCCAGGTCCGTGACGAAGCCGGCCACCTGGCCGCCGCGCACCAGCATCGCCGCGTCCGCGGGAGACAGGTCATGCGCCACCACCACCGCGTGGTCCGGAAGCGACACCTCCTCGTCCACCACCTGGCCCAGGAGGTTGCGCACCACGCGGTCCGCCACGTACTCCACGTCCGAGCGGCGCTCGCGGAAGTACTCGTCCGGGATGTTGTCGAACAGGTGCTTGAGCTTGCGCGCCACCCGCCGCACCGCCCACTCGGCGTTGATGCGGTCCTCGACGATGAGCCGGTTCACCTCGTCCACGAACATGGGATCGTGGAGCATGAGCCGGTGCGCCTCGAGGATGAGGGCGTGCTCGGGCCCTTCCGTGCGGGAAATCTGATCCTTGAGGTCCGACAACTGCTGGTCGGACAGCTCCAGGGCCGTGCGCATGCGCTGGCGCTCGGGGTCCACCTCGGCCTCGGCCAGGCGCAGCTTGGGAGTGCGCACGCGCTTGCGGTCGAGGATGTAGGCGTGGCCCACCGCCACGCCCGGGGAGGCGCCGATGCCCTTGAGACTCAACGTGGGGGAGGCCTGGCTGCTCACGTGTCCTTCTTCGTCCTCGGCGGAACCCCGCCGCATGGGAGGCGTGTCACTGCGATTCGCCAAACCGGTTGGCGATGAGCTTCTGGATGTCCTGGAGACACGCCGGAGCGTCGTCCCCCTTGCACGTCACCGTCACGTGCATGCCCTGCGCCGCCGCCAGCATCAGCACGCCCATGATGGACTTGGCGTTGGCGCTCTGACCCTCGCATTCGAGCGACACCTCGCTCTTGTAGCGGTTGGCCACCTGGACCAATTGCGCCGCCGCCCGGGCATGCAGCCCGAGGGCGTTGATGATCTCGAATGTCCCTTCGGCCACGCTCGCCATTGCCAGTCCCTGTTCTCCCAAGTCCTCTACAAGAAGGCTCCCGCCAGACAGGCCAGAGCCGCGGCGAGATACAACACCCCGTAGCTGGGCACCCGCCGAGCCACCAGCACGTACGATACCGCCCCGAGGGCCAGACAGCCCACGGATAGCAACGGGGCGAAGTGGCCCCCCGCGTTGGCGCCAAAAGTCACCGCCAGCCAGGCGGCGAGCCCCCCCGCGCACGCGGCGCCCACCATGCGCAGCTTCGCGCCCCGGCTGGGCAGGTTCGCGCGCGCCACCGCCTCCACCAGGCGGTCTCCCAGCGACAGGCCCAGCAGATAGAGCCGAGCCCGGAGCGTGAAGTGCACCCCGTTGTAGAGCAGGAGGAAGAGCACCGCCGCCCAGGCCCCCACCAGGGGCACCAGCGCCGCGCACACCGCGCCGGTGGCTGGTTTGAGCGACAACCAGAAGAAGCCATCCCCCAGCGCCGCCAGGGGACCCATCAGGGCCGCCTTGAAGGCCACCACCTTGTCCGGGGGCTCCTCGTTCCGGGCCACGCGCTGCTCATGGTAGAGCACGCCGCCCACGATGGCCGCCGCCACGTAGGGGTGGGTGTTGAAGAAGACGAGGTGCCGGCGCACCGCCTCCTCCAGCTCCTTGCGCTCCGGGTAGAGCCGCTCCAGCGCCGGGTAGATGGCGTAGGCCAGTCCCAGGTTCTGCATGCCCTGGGGGTTCCACGAGGCCTGCAGGAAGAGCGAGCGCATGAAGACGCGCAGCAACAGGCCCCGGGAGAGGGTCGGAGCGACGCGGCTCACAGGCGCTCCTTGAGCAGGAGGACGAGCACCGACAGACACACGGCGCCCGCGCCCAGCCCCGCGTAGAGGGAAGCCCGCTTGGCGTGACTGCCGCGCGCGGCGATGGCCGCGGAGACCGAGGCCATGGCCGGGTAGGCCCAGGCGAGCCCCCGCAGCACCGGTCCGGGCAGACCCTCCAGCCAGGGCCCGAGCAGGAAGCCCGCGAGCGCGCACACGGAGGTGAGCAGGCCGAAGACGGCGAAGTGAGGCCACACGCCCCACAGGTTCTGCCGCATGGCCCGGGTGAGTTGACCCGCCTCGGCCGAGGCGAGCGCCTTCCTGGCCAGACGCGCCGCATAGCGCTCCAGCCGCCGATCCAACCAGAGCCCCACGCGTCCCAGGCCCACGAAGAGCAGCACCGCGAGGGACCAGAGGGCGGGCGTGGAACTGGCGCCCGAGGCCATCGCCATGGTGGCCGCCGCCGCCGAGGTGCCCGTGGCCGACAGCGTGTCATGGTCCGGCAGCGAGGCCCCCAGGTTGGCGCCGCCCAGGTGGAAGAGCTCCAGCAGCATGCCCACGAAGAGCCCCGCGGGCACGTCATCGAGCAGCGCGCCCATGACGGTGGCCGCCACCAACGGCCGGGAGAACATGGCCTGGAGGAAGGCCTTGCGCTCCACCGCGACGAGGCCGCCCCAGATGCCGGCGAGCGCCACCTGGGTCCACACCCCGCTCACGCCCTTCCCCACCGCTCCTGCAGCTCCGCCAGCTCCACCGGCTTCTCCGATGGCACCGCCCGCGCCTCCACCCGGACGCCCTCGGCGCCCAGCCGCGCGAGCGTCCGCAGCTCGTCCTCGGTGAGGAACACGGAAGGCGACACCTGCTTGCGGCCCGTGCCGAAGTGCACGTTGCCCAGGTTCAGGTGCTCGAGCTTCAAGCCTTGACCCTGGCAGAAGGGAGCCGCCGCCACGTCCCGCAGGAGGACGAGCGTCTTGAGGGAATCCCGGGACAGGGAAGCGAAGTCCACCTGGGAGAGCGGGAGGATCAGCACCTCGATGGCGCTCGGCACCGCCAGCGCCATGGCGGCGCGTACCAGCGGACTCGAGGCCGCCTCATCGTCGGCCACGACGACGCGCGACACCTTCAGGTGTGGCAGCCAGGCCTCGACGACCTGTCCATGAATGAGGCGATTGTCGACACGGACCAGGGTGATCACAGCAATCTCGAATCGCCCACCCGGCGGGGCCCGTCAAGTTCGCGGCGCGGCCTGTTGCTGCTGACGCTGCTGGGCCTCGCGCAACAGGGCCGAGGCACAGGTGATGTTGCGCTGGCCGTGGGACGCGAGCTGCACGGCCATCTCCGCGAGCGGCATCTGCTCCGAGCGCAGCGAGTTGGCCTTGAGGAGCATGGGCAGGTTCACCCCGGCGAGCACTTCCAGCAGCCCCTGACAGCGCTCCGAGCACATCATCAGCGACTCCTTACAGGGAGTGCCACCGAACAGATCGGCCATGACGATGACGCCGTCGCCCTGGTCCACCTCGGCCACGGCCCGCCGCATCTTCGCCCGGAGATCCTCCAGGGAGGTTCCCGGCTCGATGTTGCACGTGGCCACCGCGGGCAATTTGCCCACGATCTGCTCAGCAGTCGTCACCAGCTCGTCCGCAAGACGTCCGTGTGATGCCACAACGAGGCCGACCATGATCACCTCTCACTCAAGCAGCCCCCCGGAGATGCCTGACTACGCCTGAACGGTACGGCGCGCAACTCCGGACGAAAGTTTCCGCTTATACCCAAGCCCCAACCCTACCCACCCCTACCTGAACCCCCATCGGCTCCAGGAGGAAGTTAAGGCCGAACCGCCGCCACCGCCCGTCATTTCATGCGCGTCGGGGGGTTGGGTTGTCGTCTGGCGGACGGGCGAGCGAGGGCTCGCCCCATGCGGTGCGTCATTCCTTCTCGACGTCGCGGTGCCAGAGCTGCACGCGCGTCTGGTCCCCGGTGAGCTGCTCGCACAGGGACTCGGCGATGGCCACCGAGCGGTGCTTGCCGCCGGTACACCCGAGCGCCACGGTGAGGTAGGCCTTGCCCTCCTTCTGGTAGCGCGGAAAGAGGAAGCGGCAGAGGTCCACCACCTTCTCCATGAACTGCCGGGTCTCCTCGCGATCCAGCACGTAGGAGGCCACGCGCGGATCCTTGCCGGTGAGGCCCTTGAGCTCGGGGACGAAGTAGGGGTTGGGCAGGAAGCGCACGTCGAGCACCAGGTCCGCCTGGGGCGGCACCCCGTGGCGGAAGCCGAAGCTCATGACGGACAGGGCCGGTCCACTCGCGGGCTCGGGGTTGAAGCGCCCCTGCACCATGCGCTTGAGGTCGTGCACGTTGAGCACCGACGAGTCGATGACTTGATCCGCCAGTTCGCGCAGGTCCTTGAGCCGCAGGCGCTCGGACTGGAGGCCCTCGGCCACGGAGCCCTGGGGCGCGAGCGGATGGCGGCGGCGGGTCTCGCTGAAGCGGCGGATGAGGCTGTCGTCGCTCGCGTCCAGGAAGAGCACTTCCACGTGGTGCCCCACCCGGCGCACCTCGTCGAGCACGCGGGGCGCCTCGTGCAGGAAGATGCCCTCGCGCGCATCCACCACGATGGCCAGGTGCTCGAACTGTCCGCCCCCGGCGAGCTCCGTGAGCTTGGGCAAGAGCAGCACCGGCAGGTTGTCGATGCAGAAGAAGCCCACGTCCTCCAGGGCCCGGATGGCGGTGGACTTGCCCGAGCCGGACATGCCCGTGATGACGACGATGTGCTTGGCCGGGGTGGTGCTCACTCGACTTCCTCCCGCTTGGAGCGGCGCGTCGCCCCCTCGGCGATGGCGCGGTTGAGACGCTCGGCGAACTCGCGCGCCGAGTGGTGACCCTGCTGCTTGAGCAACTGATTGCGCGCGGCCACCTCGATGATGGTGGTCATGTTGCGGCCCGGGCGCACCGGCACCACCGAGAGCGGAATGTCCACGCCCACGATGTTCATGAACCGGTCCTCCACACCCAACCGGTCATACTCCTGATTGGGATCCCACTCGTGCAGCTCGATGACGAGCTCGATGAGCTTGCGCTCGCGCACCGCGGCCACGCCGAACAAGTCCTTGATGTTGATGATGCCCAGGCCGCGGATCTCCATGTGGTGGCGGATGACCGCGTTGCCCGCGCCGTAGACGCCCTGGCGCCGCCGCGTCACGTCCACGATGTCGTCGGCCACCAGCCGGTGGCCCCGCATCACCAGATCCAGCGCGATCTCGCTCTTGCCGATGCCGCTCTTGCCCAACAGCAGGATGCCCACGCTGAACACGTCGATGAGCACGCCGTGCAGGCTGCTGGACTCGGTGAGGGACTCCTCCAGGAAGGACTGCACCTGCTGGATGAAGGCGCTGGAGAGCAGGGGCGTGCGCATGAGCGTGAGCCCCGCCTTCTCGCACGCCTCGGCGAGCGCCAGGGGCGGCTCGATGCCCTTCGTCACCACGATGCACGCCAGCTCTTCCTCGAAGAGCGAGTCCAGCACCTCGTGCTGCCGCGCGAGCGGAAGCGTCAGCAGATAGGACACTTCCGTGTTGCCGAACACCTGGACGCGGTGGGGATGCAGGTGCTCGGTGAAACCCGTGAGCGCCAGCCCCGGCTTCTGGATGCGCGAGGAGTTGATGCGTCGCTGCTGGCCCCGCTCTCCGGCCACCAACGTGAGCTGGAGGTCGTACTCGCGGTCTTCGAGCAGCTGGGATACCCGGATAGAGTTCATCGGCCCCGTTGAAATATCACCCGACGGCCCTTTTGAGTGGTGAACCCTGCATGCTCGCTCCCCCCACCCGTTCGGATTCCCCCACGGAGAGGCGCCTCGCCCTGGCGCTGCTCACCGTGTCGCTGGGGGTGGGAGCGGCCCTCCGGGTGGGGTGGGCCTGGTCCGAGGACGGGCTGTACTGGCCGGACGAGGTGTACCAGAGCCTGGAGCCCGCCCACCGGCTCGTCTTCGGCTATGGACTCCAGGCGTGGGAGTTCATCGAGGGGGCGCGCAACTGGGCCCTGCCGGCGCTCGTGGCCGTGTGCTTCAAGCTCGCCGGCTGGCTGGGCCTCGCCGAGCCCCGGGGCTACCTGGGCCTGACCCGGAGCGTCTTTGGACTGGTAGGAGCCGCAACGGCCTGGGGGAGTTGGCGGCTGGCGCGGGCGTATGGGGCGTCGGCGCTGGCGGCCACGGCGGGGGCCTCGCTCTTCGCGCTGGGCGCCGTGCCCCTCTACTTCGGCCCCCGGGCCCTGAGCGAGAACGCCTCCGCCCTGCCCGGGGTGCTGGGTCTGGCGCTCGCGCTCGCACCGGGGGCCTCCCGCCGGGCAGTGCTCGGCGGGGCCTCGCTCCTGGGACTCGCCGTGCTCCTGCGGCTGCAGAACGGCGTCTTCTGTGGGGGGCTGCTCGTGGTGCTCGGCGCCCGGCGCGAATGGCGCCACCTCCGGGACGCCCTGGTGGTGCTCGCCGGGTGGGCCCTGCTCTTCGGCCTGCTGGACTGGCTCACCTGGGGCCGATGGTTCCACTCGGCCCGGGTGTACCTGGACTTCAACCTCGTGCGGGGCCAGGCGGCCATGTGGGGCACCGCGCCCTTCTCCTATTACGGCCAGGTGCTCCCGCGCTCCATGGGCGCCCTCTCCACCGTGGCGCTCGTCCTGTCACTGCTCGCGGTCCGACGGGCCCCGGGGCTGTTCGGCGTGGCGCTCGCCTTCTGGGTGCTCCATGCGCTGCAACCCCACAAGGAGCTGCGCTTCCTCCTGCCCGTGCTGCCCGTGATCGCCTCGCTCGCGGGAGTGGGCCTGGACACGCTCCTGCGCCTCCTGCCGCCCTCTCCCGTGCGGCTCGCCCTGCCGCTGGGCGTGGTGGTGCTGGCGGGGCTCTCGGCCACGCGCGTGGGGCGGCTCACCTTCGGCGAGCTGGGGCAATACGAGAACATCAAACCCCGCGCGAGCGCCTGGGACGACTCCGGCCCCATCAACCGCCTGCTCATCGCCGCGGGCCATCGGCCGGACGTGTGCGGCCTCAAGATGGAGGCCGTGCACATCGCGTGGTCCGGCGGCTACAGCTACTTCCACCGCGACGTGCCCCTCTACGCCCACAACGGACCGGGGCGGAGCTCGGGCGTCTACAACTACGTCATCACCGGGGTGGGCCATTCGGGCGCGGGCGAGGTGGTGGCCACCGAGGGGGCCTACGCCCTCGTGCGCCTGCGACCCCGCTGCACGCCAGACTCCACCTTTTCCTCGCGTCTGCCGTGAGTAGACTGCGCCGCCCATGTGCCTCTTCTGCAAGATTCGCGACGGTCAAATCCCCGCCAAGGTCGTCCACCGGGACGAGCAGTGCCTGGCCTTCGAGGACATCAATCCCCAGGCCCCCACGCACGTGCTCATCATCCCGAACAAGCACATCGCCACGGTGAGTGAGCTCGTGCCGGAGGACCGGGAGGTGGTGGGCCAGTTGTTCCTCACCGCCGCGAAGATCGCACGGGAGCGGGGCATCGCCGACACCGGCTACCGCGTGGTGATGAACACGGGCGACAACGCGGGACAGACCGTGTTCCACATCCACCTGCACCTGCTCGGTGGACGTCCCATGCACTGGCCTCCGGGGTAGCCCGCCCCGTCCCCCCCGACGGCCAGGCGAGCCCCCGCTCCATGGCTGCCCACCTCCGGACGCGGTCCTACCTTTCCCTCCGGCGGGGGTGTCTCCGGCCAGGAGAGGAAAGGCCATGAAACGAGGACGATGGATGTTGGCGCTCGGGCTGGGGGGCATGCTCATCGCGGGTTGCAAGGAGCAGCCCATCAGCCAGTCCGGTCCCCCGTTCGATCCCACCAAACAGAAGTACCAGACCCCGGCGGCCAGCGAGTCACAGCCCGGACCGGGAATGGGCGGCTCGGGGGGCGAGGGGACGGCGGGAAACGAGGTATGGGTCCCCCGGAATCCGGAGCAGGGCTCGTCGGACACGACCACGAACGAGCAGCAGGGCCCCTACTCCATCGACCGGGCCCAGCCCGTCCCCAAGGAGCGCCGGCCCGCCCCCTATGGCGTCGGCGCGGGAACGGACTCGTCCCGGCGCATGGCCCTGGAGCAACTCAAGACCGAGTGACGCCAGTCCACCGGGCACGCGGCGCGAACAGGCGTGCTCCCGAGGACGTCTCCGCCACCTCCATGGGCACGCCATAGAGGGCCTCGAGCCGTTCGCGCCGCAACACGTCTTCCACGGGCCCCGAGGCCAGGGGGCGCCCGTCGCGCAACAGCAGCACGTGGGTGGCGTAGGCCGCCGCGAGGTTGACGTCGTGGAGCACCGCGACCGCGCCCAGTCCCGCGTCCACCCGCGCCCGCACCCGCTCGAGCGCGATCACCTGATGGGCCACGTCGAGGAAGGCCGTGGGCTCGTCCAACAACAACAACTCCGGCTGCTGCACCAGCCCGCGCGCCATCAGCAACATCCTGCGCTCGCCTCCGGACATGGCCCCGCAGGGGCGATCCGCCAGATACGCCACTCCGAGCTCGTCCAGCGCCGAGCGCGCCAGGGCCTCGTCTCCCGCCGAGGTGAGACCCCACGCCCCGAGGTGCGGACTGCGCCCCATCAACACCAGCTCCAGACCGTTGAAGCCCTCGGCGGGCTCGAAGCCCTGCGGCACCCACGCCACGCGCTGGGCGAGCGCCCGCGCCTCCCAGGCGTCGCGCTCCCGGCCCAGCAGGAGCACCTGGCCACGCCTCCAGGGCACGCTTCCGAGCACCGCGCGCAACAGGGTGCTCTTGCCCGTGCCATTGGGGCCCAACACCCCCCACAGCTCGCCCGCGCGCACGCTCCAGTCCACGTCCCGCAGGATGGGCGAGGCCCCATACCCGGCGCTCAGGCCCCGCAGCTCCAGCAGCGTGTCCCGCCTCGGCTCGGAGCGCGCCTGACTCAGTTGCTGTTCCTCTTGTTGACCAGGTCTCGGTAGAGCACCTTCACCTCGTCGAGCAACCGCGCGTCCTCACCATCGCCCACGCCCTCCATCTCCGACTCGAGACTCAGGAAGCGGTTGCACAGCAGGTCGAGGTTCTCGCAGCCAATGTCGCGGGTGAGCTTGAAGTAGGCGCTCCGCGTCCGGGCCCACTCCTTCTGCAGGAGAGACTGCCCCCGGGAGGCGCCCCGCGTCTTGCGCACCATCTGCGCACGCTTCGGAGGCGGTTGCGCGGGCACGGCCGAGAGGGGCGAGAGCAGCTCTTCTTCCTCCGTGGGCACGGGGACGGACGCGATGGCCCCCGCATCCACGTCCGCGCCCGCGTCCATGCCCGCGTCCGCCGCGACGGCGGTCGCGATCGCGGTGGCGCTGGGAATCGGCCGTGGCTCGGAGTCGATGGCCGATGGAGCGTCGGGAGGCGTGGACGGCGGCTCGACGGGTCCCCTGGCCACGGCGCGAGGCGGTGGCGCAGGCGCCCTATCGGGCTCGGGCAGCCGCCGTTGGAAGAACATCCAGGCGCCCACGCCCGCCCCCAGTCCCAGCAAGGTGACGAGCAACAGCGGACCCACGCGCGAGCGCCGCGCGGGCGACTGGACGGGCGTGGGAATGGAGGGCGGCGTCTGGGAACTGCGCAGTTGCTCGGAGGTGTCCTCCCCGTCGGCATCGCCGGGAGGAGTGGCCACGAGTCTCGGCGGCGCGGCCACCGGCCGGGGCGATACCGCGGGCATCCCCGTCGCCGTCACGCGGCGGCGGGGAATCTTCGTTCCGGCGGACTTCGGCCGGAAGGCGGCGGGCACCTCTTCCGGCTCCGCATCGCGCATGAGCGAGGCGTCCAACACCACGCGCGGCTGGGTGTCCTGGTGGTAGACCTCCTGGGAGGGCGGGCGCGGCTTGCCCGGCGCGCGTGGCATCTGGGCGCGCGGTTGCGTGTCCTCCAGCAACACGTCGCCCTCGCTCAGGTTCAGGGTGTCGAGGGGGGGTTCAGCGAACTCGGGAACCTCCACGGTGCGCGCGGCCTCGGCGTACTCCGGATCCTCCTCCCGGGGCAGGGGCACGGCCCAGCTCGGCGTGTTCTCGATGGGCGGCGGGGCCTCGATCTCCAGGGGCTCGGGCGGCTCGATCGGATCGGCCGGCGTGAGCGGCACGGCCGGCTCGAGCAACACCGGCGCCTCGACGGTGGGGTGATGGGTGGGCGCGGGGCCCAGCACCACGGACTCCTGCCGTGGCTCCTCGATGGACTCCAGGGGAACCGCGGGCCGCGTGGGCTCATCCAACTGCACCGCGGGCCGCGTCTCGCCGTCATTGCCCTCGACGCTCCCCTCGCGCGTGCGCGGCGTGGGCTTGAAGGACAGCGCCTCCACGGGTCCATCCAGGCGGATCGTCTTGGGTGGCAGCGAGGGAATGGGCCGTGGCGGCGCCCCCTCCGGCATGCCAATCACCTCGGGCTCCGGTTCGGGCGCGCGTCCCACCTCGCGCAACATCACCAGCAGCCGCCGCTCGGCCAGGTACTCCGAGGCGAACAGCTCGTGCATGAACCGGCTGATGCTCTCGGGACCCGAGTGGGCGTCATGCTCCAACAGACAGGCGTTGAGCCGGCCGCGCAGCTCCTCCGCGTTCTGGAAGCGCTGGGCGGGCTCCACCGCCAGCGCCTTCATCACCAGCTCCGACACCTGGGCCGGCACCCCGGGCGCCACCTGCGCGAGCGGCGGGATGTTCGGGTGCGCCACCGCGGACATCAGCTCCCCGGGAGGCAGCAGATCGAAGGGATTCTTGCCGGACAGCAGCTCGTACAGACACAGCCCCACGGCGTACAAATCACTGCGGCGATCCACCGGCAGGTGCCGCGCCTGCTCGGGCGACATGTAGAGGAACTTGCCGAGGATGATGCTCGGGTTCGTCTTGGCCGCGCTCAGCCGGCTCTTGGCCAGGCCGAAGTCGATGACCTTCACCTCCCCCTCGTAGGAGATGAGGATGTTCTGCGGCGAGATGTCCCGGTGCACGAGGTTCAACTCCCCCTCGTCATCCCCCTTCTTGCGGTGCGCGTAGGCGAGCGCGTCCAACACCCGGCCCATCACGAACAGCACGAAGGACAGCGGCAGCGGCTTCTGCTTGTCGCGCGCCCGCGCCGCCACCTTGCGCAAGTCCTTGCCGTCCACGTGCTCGAGGGCCATGAAGGCCTCGCCCTCTTGCAGGCCCATGTCCAGCACCTGCGCGATGGAGCCGTGCGACAGCTTCACCAACGTGCGCGCCTCGCCCACGAAGCGCTCGACGAACTCGGGGTCCGCCGCCAGCTGAGGGAGGATCTTCTTGATGACGCACAGCTTCTCGAAGCCCTGCATCCCCTCCAGACGGGCGAGGAAGATCTCCCCCATGCCGCCGGTGGCCAGTTGGGTCAACAACGTGTAACGGCCGAACGGCACCGGCCGGAACGGACGCAGTCGCGCATTCGAGGACGACGGATTCATGCCGGAGGCGGGCCGCTCAAGCTCACGGGGGTGGGGGGCCACATGCTCGCACTGATCCAGGGGTGAACGCGAGTCTCCCACCCCGCGCTCTTACTACCACCCACCTTAGCGCACACCCGGATTGGTGAGCTGGGGCACGTCCTCGTCGAGCACCTCGAAGGCGGCGACCTTGTCGCGGGGGGGCAGCAGGCGCTCGCCCAGGGGCATCACGTCGAAGCGGGCGCCGATGACGGCGAGCGTCTTGCCGGTGACGAGCAGCTGGCCCGGGGTGGCGGTGGTGGCCAGACGCGAGGCCAGGCTCACCCCCTCGCCCACGGCGGAGAAACAGGGGCGCGTCTCGGGGCCCACCATGCCCACCAGCACCTTCGCGGTGTTGATGCCGATGCGCAGCCCGAAGCGCTCCTCCACGGGCAGACGCGCCACGAAACGCTCCCAGTCGGCGCGCAGCGCGAGCGCGGCCCGTACCGCGCGCACGGCGTCATCCGGCTTGGTCTGCACGGCGCCGAAGAGCGCCCGCATGGACTCACCGAAGAAGCCCTCCAGGGTGCCCTCGAAGGAGAAGACGAGGCCCCCCATGCGCGTGTGGAAGTCGTTGAGCAGCGCCGAGGTGCGCGCGGCACCGAGGCGGGCGCTCATCACGCCGAAGCTGGCGAGCTCCACGTGGAGGACGCTGACGGTGCGCTCCTCCAGTCCAAGCGGCTTCTGGCCCGTGCGCTGCGCGTCGGCCGCGCGCCGCTCGGCCACGTCCGGGGCGTGGAAGCGCTCCAGGTGCGTGCGCAGCGGAGCAGGCGCGGGGGGCGCGGGAGGCGCGGCGGCGGGCACGGCGAACTTCTGCACTCCGGCGGCCACCAGGTGCGCCACGGCGGTGCAGGCATCGAGCATCACCTCCAGCTCGGTGTCGCTGCGCGCCGAGGCGTTGACGTAGAGCACGCCGGTGAAGTGGGGCTCGACGCCCACGGGAATGCAGAGCACCCGGCCCACCCCATAGAGGATGACGCTCTCGCGGCTGGCGAAGCGGCGATCATCCCGCACGTCCCCCACCAGGAGCGCGCGGCCCTGGCGCAGCGCCTCGTCGATGACGGCGTCGGAGACGGGCACCTCGCCCTGGGCGAGCTTGCCGCGGTGGCGCACGGCCGCGGGCACCAGCACCCCCGTCGAGTGGCGCAGGAGGACCACGGCCGTGGTGGCGTCGATGCGCTCGAGCACCCGGTCCATGGTGGTCTCGAGGAAGGCCGTCAGGTTGGGCGAGGTGGCGAGCGCTTCCGCGGTCCGGAAGAGCAGCAGGAGCGTCTCGAAGATGCCCCGCGGCGGAGCGGACGCCGTGGGCGGCGAGGCGAGCGGCGCCACCGCGACGGGCGCGGCGGTGGGGTTGCTCGTGGGGCTCGAGATGTTGTCGAGCGCCCGCAGCAAATCCACGCTCTTGATGTTCTTGGCGAGGATGACGGAGGGCCCCACGTCATCGCCGTGGCCGAAGCGGCGCACGCCACCGGCGCCCAGGTCCACCATCTCCGTGGCGGCGTTCTCCAGTTGCTGCGGCTGGCGCACCGACAGGGTGTTCTCGCCAAGCGACAGCGTGTCCCCGGGGTTGAGCGTGGTACCGCCCTGGAAGGCCGTGCCATTGACCCGGCTGCCATTGCGGCTGCCCAGGTCCTCGACACGCAGCTTGTTGCCCTCCACCAGCAGCCGGGCATGCCGCCGGGACACGAGATCGCCGCCCAGCACGATGTCGTTCTCGTCCGCGCGGCCGAGGTGCGTGATGCCCTCGGGCAGTTCGTAGGAGGTATCGAAGTAACCAGGGCCGTTGATGATGATCTGCCACATCGCGCTCGACAGCCTACACGACCCGGCCCCTGCATTTCTCGGGGGGGCCCACGGAAGCGCCGGGTCCTCCATCCCCCGTGTTTTCAGGAAGTCCGGAAAAGCCTTGGTGAAGCCCCCCTCCCGGCGGCCCGTCGACCGCACGGCCGCCGGAAGGGAGAGCTCAACGCCATGCGCACACGGGCGAGCCGTTCACCACCGCGATCGCGTCCAGATCGAAGCCGCCGGAGGTGGAGCCGTAGTAATTGCTCCCGCTGTCACGGATGCGAACGAAGCGCGCCCGGCTCACGCCGAGAGTGGCCAGGTCGAAGCCATCGCCGCCCGCCACCGAGGGCTCCGTGGCGCTGACCCCCGTGTCCGGCGAGGCGAACACGGGCTTCACCCCGGCGCAGCCCGGAAAACCCCCGGTCCGGTTCGAGGACTCGCAGGGGAACTCGTGCCACGTCTGGCCATCCTCGCTCACCGCGACGACGCCTGTCTCCACGAAGGTGCCAAAGGGGTTCTCGAAGACGAGCAGATCCACCCCGGGCCCATCCACCACACCGAGCGAGGTGAGCTCGAGGACGATCTCCCCCTGCTTGCCCAGCGACAGCACATCCAGCGAGCCCATGATCGCACCGCCGCCGTGGGGCGGACCGAGCACGATGTCCGGAAAGCGCTCCTGACCGAAGCCAGCGAAGTCACCGGGAGTGAAGGACACCACGCGGCCCGCGAAGGGAGAACCCCCGTCATCGCAGGGCGCGGCGACGGACGGGTTTTCATCCCCCTCGGAAGGAGGCGCCCCACAACCCCCGGCGAGCAGGGACAGGACGAGCCAGGGGGCGAGGAATCGAAGCGCGCGGTTCATGGCGTCCGCAGCTGGAGCCGCACGAGCCGGCGGCCGTTCTTGTCCTGGACCCCGACGAGCAGGGACAGGACGAGCCAGGGGGCGAGGAATCGAAGCGCGCGGTTCATGGCGTCCGCAGCTGGAGCCGCACGAGCCGGCGGCCGTTCTTGTCCTGGACCCCGACGAGCAGGTCCTCTTCCAGGGGCGCCGTGAGGAGCACGCGGGTGCACGCGTCGACGACGTCGAGCACCGGCTCGATGTCGCCCACATTCACGGCCTTGCCCTCCGAGCCCGTCGGCGACAGCGGGACCCGCACGATGCTCTCGGTCCGCGGGTTGTAGGACTCATCCAGACCACCCCGCTGGATCGCCACGCCCGCGCCGAAGCCCGAGGCGTAGATGACATCCAGACTCTTGAAGAACTCCGGCGTGTCCGCGCTGTTCAGGTCCACGCTCGTTCCGGCCGAGAGCGCGGACGTGTACGTGGCCGGAGACACCGCGTGCAGGTAGTTGGTGGTGGCGTAGGGATTGTCGTCCGTGGGCGTGCTCGCGGCGTAGCCGAACACCGCGACGCCGTTGCTCGCCAGGGCGTTGTAGCCACTGAACTGAGCCGCGGCCGGGAAGGTGGCCAGCGTCGAACTCTGGAAGGGAGCGCTCCGCGTCTTCAACGCGTAGATGGCGGCGGTGGATCCACCCTGTGCCTCGAGGCTCAGGCTGTTGACGAGGAACGTGTCCTTCACGCCCACGACGGAGTAGTTGCCCGTGGAAGAGACATACGAGGAGTCGCCCGGGGACGAGAGGTCGTAGAGCGCCAGATTCCCGGAGACGTCGCCCTTCGTGTAGCCCGCCAGCAGCCGGGTGCCATCACTGGTGAGGTAGTTGCTCAGGTACGTCGTCACGCCCTGATCCGCCGGAGCGACGACGGGGTAGAGCGGCGTGGTGCTGGCGGCGATGTTCGGCCAGGTGCCGAGCGCGAAGATGCTCTTGTCCTCGCCGAGCAGGCCATACAGCACGGGCGTCGCCGAGCCGACGAGCGGGGTGATCGCGCTGATGCCCGTGGGAAACGGAGCGGACTCGGCGGAGGTGAAGCCCGCCCGCAGTCGCAGCGTGCCGAGCTTCGGGTCATGCGGCAGGTCCGCGCACGTGAGTTCCGTGCCCGCGTCCGTGCCCGCGTCCGTCTCATCCGGCGGCGTGCCCGCGTCCGTCTCATCCGGCGGCGTTCCGGCATCGGCCCCCGCGTCCGGTGAGGTGCCCGCATCCGCCTCTGGAGCCGGAGGCGCATCGATGTCCCGCACCACGCACTGGTTGGACTCGCAGACGTAGCGCCGACCCTCTTCGGGGCTGCCCAGCTTGTTCGCGCAGTCGTACCGGTCCACGCACTCCGGGCCACAACCCGTGACCACCCACCCGAGCATCACCGTGCCCAGGACCCACAGGGCCTGGCCGAGCGGCCCCGACTTCTTCACGTCCTTCATCATTCGCATGCTGCTCCTCGCCCCCTCGGGCGCAATGGCCTCGGCGAGGAGGGGACGGAGGATGCGGCGGAGGGCACGGCCCGAGACGGGACGCACATGACCGCGCATCCGCCACCTCCCCTCGGAAGCCTCGGTTTGAGCCGTGCCAGGGGCACGGGTTCTCGGCAGGTTTTCGGACTCACGGGCCCGAGGATGGGCGTGCCGCCCTCCCCCTCTACTGGCCGTCGCTTCCCAGTCCTTGTCTCGAGGACCAGTGCTTCATGACGGCGGTCGTTCCCGTTCACCGCTGCGGGGCAGTCCCGGACTCTCACCGGGTTCCCTCAAACCTCCATGACTTCATGGAGGAACCGAGGACGGAGGGCGGGATATGGCGGCGGAGCCGCTGTTGTCAACACGCGCCTGACCGACGCACCGCGCACTCACCCCAGCATTTCAGGACGAGCCCGCAAGGCCAGGGACACGAAGCGTTGATCCGCCTCGTACAGGAGTCCCGCCTCGGTCAGCTCGCGCAGGAACGTCTCGACCTCGTCCTGACCCAGGCCCGTGTGTCCCTGGTCGTGCAGCAGCTGGTGCACGCGCGCCGCGGTGAGGCCCTCGTCGCAGGCCAGGTACGCCTCCGCCTGCGCGCCCTCCAACAAGTAGCTCGCGTACCCCACGGACTCGCGCTCATCCACGATGCGCACGAAACCGGGCCCCTGCCTCCAGGTGAGCCGGCCCCGGTCCCGCTCGTGCACCGCGCCCCATTGCTGGACGGCCCGCCGCAACTCGCCCACGTAGGACTCCGGCTCCCGCCCATCCAGATACGCGTACTCGAAGTCATAGGCGATCGCCTCCAACCGCGCTCCCCGCTGCGGATAGACATGGCCGTAGTGAAAGAGCGGCCCCTCCAATCTCAGACCGAACCGCTCGGGGGTCTGGTGGTAGGGACTGAAGCGCTGCACGTGCAGGCGCGACAGGTGCGGCGGCTCCAGGTGCGTGAGCGAGCGCACGGCGGCGGCCATGCGCGGATACTCCCCGGCGGGCTCCTCGGGAAAGCCATAGAGGATGTTCCAACTCACCCGGACGTCGAACTGCGCGCACCACTTGAGCAGCCGCACGTTCTGCCACGCCGTCACGCCCTTGCGCATCAGCTTGAGGATGGGCGTGGACAGGCTCTCGATGCCGGGCTGGATGCGATGAATTCCCGCGGCGCGCATGTCACGCACCTGCTGGCGCGTCAGGTTCGCCTTCGTCTCGTAGAAGACGCGCAGGTCCAGGCCCCGCGCCTCCAGGCGCGGCAGCAGCTCGCGCAGGTAGGCCAGGTCGATGATGTTGTCCACGGCGACGAAATCCAACCATCGGTGGCGCGCCGCCAGCTCCTCGAAATCCCTCAGCGCGCGGTCCACCGACTTGCTGCGAAACGCCATGCTCGAGCCATTGAGCCCACAGAACGTGCAGTGCTGCTTCTGGCCCCACCAGCAGCCACGCGCCGTCTCCACCGGCAGCTTCACGTTCGTGATGAGTTCCCGCCGGAACCCCGTCCGCTCCAGCTCCTCGAAGAAGAAGCCGTAGTCGGGCACCGGCACATCGTCCATCCGCACCGGGGGCGGCGCGCCCACGGGCTCGGCGGCGCCACGCACCAACACCCCATGACGCGGCGTGACGGGCCGGCCCGCGAGGATGTCCTCCACCAGGCCGACGATGACGCCCTCCGCCTCGCCCTGCACGACGACGTCCACGCAATCGAAGGCCTCCAGGAGCCCCCGGCCCATGGGCCCATCACAGTTCGCTCCGCCGAAAACCACTCGCACCTGGGGAGCGCGCTCCTTGAGCCGCCGCGCGAGCAGCAACGAAGGCACGTTCTGGTTGAAGGTCGTGCTGAACCCCACCATCGCGGGCGTATGACGCAGCAGCGCGTCCACGCATGCGTCGATGAAACCGGGAACCTGCGCGCGCAATGCCTCCAAACGAGACAGGAGCCGCGCGGGCAGCACTTCGTCCCGAGCGAGCCGCTCCAGGTAGCGCGCGTCTCCTCCGGCATCCGGCTCGCGAAACGGCGGAACCGAGAAAATCCAATCGCCCAACCCCGCCGAGGCCGCACTGGAGATGGCCCGGTAGTCCGCCAGGCTCAGCGCCTCGTCTCCCTCGGGAAGGTGGCGTCGCAACCACTCCATGAACACGAGATTGAACGAGCGTGCCACCGGGGTCACCCCCGCCCGCTGGAGCACGCCAGACAACAATCCCAGCGCAATGGATGGCATCTCCAGGAAGGCCCAGGGCATCGACACCAACACGACTTGACTGTTCCGCATGAACACACACTCCGAGGAACGCTGGCACCACGGGATGACGTGGAACCACACGGCCCCGCACGTCATTGAGCCTCCCCCTGTCAGAGCGGTATCGTAGCGCCTGGTGCCACGGCGAGGCACGGCACCCCCGTGCCAACCCTCGCGGTACCAGGAAGAAGCCATGAACGAGTTGACTGAGAACCCCCCTGCCTCTCCGTCCCCGCCCCCCGTGCCGCCCCCGCGGCCCAACCCCCCCGCCACCGAGCGGAAACTGCTGAAGTTGAACCGGGAAGACGCGCACCCGAGCGATCAGGCGACGCCCAACCGCTGGCACGACATCTTCATCTGAAGAGTGGACTCGCGGCGGAGGAGCCCTTCCGCCGCCCGCCCCGCCTCCCCGGTGTGAGGAGGCGGGCCTTCGTCTGGACCATGACTCCCGCCTCCATCACGCTCGACGACCAGCATTGGCCGCTGCTCATCCTCTATTTCGTGGGCAGCCCATCCGTGGAGCAGTGCAGGGAGTTCTTCGTCCGGCGCACCGAGTACCTGGATCGCGACGAACTGCATGTCGGCATCTCGGATGCGACGCGCATGAAGCTGCCACCCGTGGAGTACCGCCAGATGCAATCGGAATGGGTCACCCAGCACCAGGCACGGCTGGCCCGGACATTCCTGGGCACCGCGAGCCTCATCGTCGCGCCCGACATCCTCCTGCTCAAGAGCGCTTCCGTCTACCAGCACTCCGCCCTGCCCTACCCCACCATCAACGTCACCACCATGCGCGCCGGCGTGGTGTGGGCCGCGGAACGGCTCGTGACGGCCGGTCTCGACGAGGCCGCGCGGCGGCTGCGGCGGAGCTTCGGGCTGGACGGGACGACGCCTCCGTCCCGCTGACCCGGCGAACTCCGCCGCGCAAGGGAGATGGCTCTACCAGCGTCCCCACGCTTCATTGCTCAGGTAGCTGACGACATCGTTCAGCGAGAGATAACCAATCTCGCGATCAATCACGGACGGGGTGTTCCGGTAGACGGGAACGAACACGAAACCGATGTTGCCCGAGACGTAGCGCGGCAGCTTCGCCCAGTTCGCGTCGCGCTCGAAGAGGCCCTTGGCGACCCGATGCGCATAGACGATGACCGGCTGGAAGGTCCAATAGTCCTGCGGTCCCGTGAGCGTCCGCGTCCAGGTCTCCGTGGTCTCCTCGTTGATGGTCTCCGAGTACGAGAAACCCGTCGTCACCTCGAGCGAGGCTTCACAACCAAAAATGCCCGCGCTGACGCTGGACGTGACGCTGGCGGAGGTCGTGAACTGCCGGGTGAATCCTTTCTTCTTCGACAGGGAATAACTCTCCTGCACTCCGGACGGGACGGTGTCCTTCTTGATATAAGCCAAGTAGGCCGCGATGGGCTTGATATAGCTTGAAGTGCTCCACCCGCCTCCGGCCGAGATCACCGGCCCGGGCAGCCAGTTCGACTGGACGATGCACCCATTCGTCGTGACGGTCTGCCCCACCAACGCGTTGTCGAGCTCGTAGTCGTTGCGGACATCCGGAAAGTTGAGATTGGCCCGGGTCTTCCCCGGCCCGAGGAGCTCCGCGATGGACCGGGTCGGGTAATTCTCGGCGGGGTACGAGCCCATCAGCTTGCCATCGGCTGGCTTTGACTCGGGCTTGGACTCGACTTCGACTCGCGGGGGCGGGTTCGTGACGTCGTTCATGGCGCTCCTCCAGGATGATGATCGCGACGCGCACCATGCCGATGCGAGTGCCTTGCGTCACCCGAGGAACGCACATCCGGTGAAAATCGAACACACAGCCAGTGCCCCAAGGGACCGACAGGCATTGCCGCCCTTCCCCTCTCATCATCCAACGCCACCCTTCCGCCCCCGGGTCGCGGGACCGTCAACCCACCGGGAGCCGCCCACGCCGGTACAGGAGCGCGAGGAACAGTGGCCCACCGAGCACGGCCGTCACCACGCCCACGGGAAGGTCTCCACCGAACAGCGGCGGAGCCAGCCGCGCCAGCAGGTCCGCGAACAGCAGGAACGCCGCCCCGCCCAGCGCCGACAGCGGAATGAGCAGGCGTTGGTCCGGCCCGAAGGCGAGCCGGAACAGGTGCGGGACGATGAGCCCCACGAAGCCGATGAGCCCCGAGAGCACCACGGCCCCCGCCACGCTGGCGCTCGCGGCGAACAGCAACCACTTGCGCGTGCGCGCCACGTCCACGCCGAGCGACGCCGCGTCCTCGTCCCCCAGGGACAGCAGGTTGAGCCGCCCCGACAGCGCGAGCATCACCCCCAGCGCCGCCAGTTGCAGCAGCGCCGCCAGGGCGAGCGTCCCCATGCGCTCGTAGCCGAGCGTTCCGGCGAGCCAGAAGAGCAGCTCCCCCAGCCGCTGCGGATCCGACAGCGCCTTGAGGAGGGTGATGGCCGCGGCGGCGAAGGTGTTGAAGACGACGCCGGTGAGGAGCGCGGCGTAGGGCGCGTGGCCCCCATGGCCCCGGCTCGCGGCGAGCACGAAGAACATGGCCGCCACGGCCCCCGCGAAGGCGAACAGCGCGGGCGCGGACAGTCGCGACAGTCCCCCGCCGAGCCCCGGCGCCACGTCGTCCACGGTGGCGAGTCCCAGGGCGAGCGCCAGGGTGGCGCCCAGCGCGGCCCCTCCGGAGACGCCCAGCACGAAGGGGTCCGCGAGCGGATTGCGCAGCACGCCCTGCAACGTCGAGCCCGAGGCGGCGAGTCCCGCGCCCACCAGGGCCGCCAGGAGCGCATGGGGCACGCGCATCCTCCAGAAGATGCCCGCGTCCAGGGAGCCGGGCTCCTCGAAGACGATCCACGGCGACAGGAACTGCTCGCCGTACAGGACGGACAGCAACAACGCGGCGACGAGCACCCCGAGGAACACCGCCCCGAGCGACAAAGCCCGAGCGGGCGTGAAGATTTTCGCCGAGGAGGCCATGCCTAGCGCGCGGGCTCCGGAGCGGGCACCGGAGTGGACCTGGGCGCTGGGTACAGCAGCTCGAACAGCTCCTCCAGCCCCCGTCCAAGCGAGGGACCCGGCTGCAGGAGCGCCAGGGAGGGCACGTCCACCCAGCGGGCCTGGGACAGTCCCGGCAGCGCCCGCGTCTTGTCCTTGCCCGTGTCCACGTCCGCCGCGTCCACCACCACCTCCGGCCGGGCACGCACCGCGCGCTCCAGCGAATAGACGGCATAGGCCGAGCCCGCGTCCGCCGCCACGTTGATGGCGCCCGCGTCGCGCAGGAGCTCGTCCGCGAAGGAGCCCGGCCCGGCGACCACCAGGGGCTCGAAGCCATAGACGAGCAACACCCGGGGCGACTTCTGGCCCTTGGCGGCCTCGCGGATGCGGGCGCGCGTGGACTCAATCCGCTCGACCAGGGCCTCGGCCTCCTTCTTCTTGCCGAGCGCCGCGCCCACGGCCTTGAGCGCGGCCTTCGTGTCCGCCACCGAGTGCAGGGGCAGCAGCAGCACGGGCGCGCCCAGCTCGGCCATCAGCTCCACGGGGCGCTGGTTGCCCGGTCCCGGCTGCACGAGCACCAGGTCCGGCTTGAGCTTGAGCACGGTCTCGACGGACGGGTTCACGAAGCCGCCCACCCGGGGAAGGCCGGCCACCTCCTTCGCCTCGTCGAAGCGGGACACGCCCACGAGCGTGCTCCCCGCCCCCAACGCCAACACCGTCTCCGTGAGCGAGGGCACGAGCGTCACCACGCGCTTCACCGTGGCGGGAGGTTTGGGTCCCAGGAAGCGCGGCGCCTCCGCGGGCGGGGCGGCGGGCGCGGGAGCGGCGAGGCACAGCGTGAGCAGCAGCGAGAAGGACAGGAGGGTCTTCATGAGGAAGGAGCTCACGGGAGGGCGACGACGTCACTGACGAGGGAGGGCCCCTGGCTTCGGGGACAGACGAGCAGGGGGGGCGCGGCACCGGAGCCGGGCCCCCTGCGCTCCACGAGGGTATCGCCCACCACCTCGATGACGAAGAGGCGGCCCGCGTTGTTGTCGGCCACGTAGGCGCGGTTGCCCACCACGGCGAAGCGGCCCGCGGAGGGCAAGGCGCAGGAGGTGCCTTCGGCGCAGCGCAGCACGAGCGAGGCCCTGACGCGCCCATCCGGGCCGAGCAGCACCAAGCCCGTGCCTCGCACGTCCGTGAGGTTGAAGTCGCGGTCATAGGTCGCCGCGCCGCTACAGCTCACGAGCAGCCGGTCCCCCACCACGGGGAGAACCCAGAAGGGATTGAGGCAATCCGCGCCCAGCGCGAGCAGTTCCACCGCGCCGGTCCCGGGCTCGATACGAGCCAGGAAGCCCGGGCCCGCGGCGGCGTAGTCCCGCGCGTCCAGGTTGCCGAGCGCGGCGTACACGCGTCCGCCGAGCGAGGCGATGCCCGCGGGCGCCGGGAGCGGAGAGCGGTCCGGGAAGGGCTCCAGGGCGTCGCCCGAGGGCAGCACGAAGGTACCGGTGAGGATGGGCGCGGAGGGGTCGGCCACGGAGACGCGCACCACCCGGCCGCCCGCGGAGGCGTCCGTCTGGAGGTTGCCCAGCAGCGTGACGTACGCGTCCGGGCCGTCCAGGGTGAACGCATACGGGTTGGTGTTGGGGCCGAAGTTCACGCTGCCCACGTTGACGAGGGGAATGCCCTGGGGGAAGCGCGGACCGGGGCTCGGAGCGGGCTCGCCCTCGCGCCGCAGCACCTGGAGCGTGTTGCTCGTGGAGTTGAGGACGAAGACGAAGGGCTCGCGCACGAGCACCTGGTTGGGCACGAGGCCCGTGGGGGTGCGCGCGGGCAGCTCGCCATAGTCGGACAGCCGCGCCTGGCGCAGCAGCGTGGAGGCGTCCAGCACCAGCAGCACGTCCTGCATGCGCGCGAGCGACTGGGGGTTGGTGCCCACCGCCGCCGAGGGCCCGCGCACGTCCGCGCCGGCCTGGATGCCCACCACCTGCCCGGTGTTGAAGCACGCGGCGACGACGTCATCCGAGCACACCCCCGAGTGGCAGCTCCGGGCGTCCGCGCACACCGTGCCGCACGCGCCACAGTGGAAGGCATCCGTCTGGACGTCCACGCACGAGCGCCCACAGAGCGCCGAGTCCGGCAGGGTGCACGCGGCCTTGCACTCGCCCCGCTCGCACACCTGATCGGCCGCGCACGCCACGCCCCCCGCGCCCGCGCACCCGCCACAATGCTCCGGGTCCGACGCGGTGACGGCACAGGCCCCCCCACAGAGCGAGGCCCCCGCGCGGCACTGGCACGCGCCCTCCACGCAAAGCTGGGTGCTGGAGCAGGCCACGCCGCAGGCCCCACACTGGGACGAGGAGCTGGAGAGGTCCACGCACGCCTCCCCACAGCGGCTCTGGCCCTCGGGACACAGGGGCGCCGGATCCGGACAGCCCGTGAGCACGAGGCACAGCAGGGCCACGAGGGCGGGGCTTCGAGACAGCATCATGGCGTCTTCCCTCCAGGCTCGAACGAGCCCGCCACGGACAGGTACACGGCGCGGCCCGGCAGCGGGTAGCCGACGAAGTCCTCGGCGCGCGCGTCGAAGAGGTTGCGCACCTCGGCGGCCACCGTGAGCTCCGTCCGCGTCCCGAAGGTGCTGGACAGGCCCGTGTGCACGAAGGCGCGTCCGGGAAGCACCAGGGCGCCATCCCGGGTGAGCGCATGGGCGGACTGGGCCGCCAGCTCCACGCGGCCCGTCAGCCACCGTGGACCGCCCAGCACGCGCGCGGAGACCTTATGCCGGGGCCGGTAGGGCAGCTCGCGCAGGTAGAAGCGTCCATCGCGCTGCAAGTCGCTCGACACCATCAGCGTGTAGCTGAACGCTCCGGAGAGGAAGGGATGCGGCCGCCACTCGCCCTCCGCCTCGAGTCCCACCACGCGCGCCCGGGCGAAGTTGTAGGGCCTCGCCGCTCCGGGGGGATAGGCCTCGTAGGAGATGAGGTCTTCATAGAGGCTCGCGAAGCCGCCCACCGAGGCGAAGGACGCGTCCGAGCGGTGCACCAGCGCCGCGTCCGCGTACAGCGCGCGCTCGGGGCGCAAATTGGCGTTGGGCAGCAGCGTGCCCTGGCGCACGTACAGCTCCAGGAAGGACGGTGCGCGGTGGGCCCGGCCCACGTTGGCGCGCAGCTCGAGGCCCCCGGGCAGCGCCACGGTGGCGCCCAGCTTCGGAGACCACAATGTATACGGGCCCGCGCGCTCCAGGCGCACCGACGGCGCGAGCAACAGGCGCTCGTCCCACAGCCATACCTCATCCATGGCCATGACACTGGCGCGCAGCCACGTGGGCTCCCCACCGCTCGCCGCGTTCGTCTCCACCGCGTTCACGGACTCGCCGCCCAGGCCCACCAGCGCGGACACCGTCTGCCGCGCCCCCAGGCGCGTCCGCCCTTCCACCTCCACGCCCCCCACCCGCTGCACCTGCGCGGGTGATGACCAGGCTCCGCCCGAGAGCACCAGGCGATCCCTCCGCGCGTACGCGCGTGCGTCCAGCCGCATCCCGCCGTCCCACGCTCCCGCGAGCCGCAGGTTCACCGCGCCCCGGCCCGCCCCCTGCCGCGCGTCCTCGCTCGGGTTCTGCGCCGTGCCCGCGAGGCCCCGCTCGTCGAAGGACAGCTCGCCCAGCACGTCCAGCGACAGGCGCGCGTTCAGTTCCCGCCGCAACCGCACGAGGCCGCCCGCCGCGTGGGCATCGTTGTTGACGCGCCGCCGCTCCTCGATGGGACTCCCCGGCAGCGTGGGATTCGGATTGAACGGATAGGGAAACCGGCCCTGGGAGGTACCTCCGTGCACGAGCACCAGCGCCTCGTTGCCCGCGATCGGTCCCGTGGCGGACAACCAGCCCACCGCCGTGTCCCAGCTCCCATAGGACAGCTCCCCCGCGAATCGCGCGTCCGGCCCGGGCCTCCGGGTGATGATGTTGACCACGCCCCCCAGGCCGCCCGAGCCGTAGCGCGCCCCCGCGCCTCCCCTCAGCACCTCGAAGCGCTCGGCCAGGGCCACGGGCACGCGGGACACGTCGGCGATGCCCCCCGCGCCATTGAGGGGAATTCCATCCAGCAGCACCAGCGTGCCGTTGGAGGCCGCGCCGCGCACCACCAGACTCTTGCTCTGTCCGTAGCCCCCCGAGTCCTGCAGCGTGACGCCGGGCGCGGTGGACAAGAGCGCCGCCGTGTCACGCGCCGCGCCGCCCACGCCCTCCACGGGGATGACGGTGAGGGCGCCGCTGGGGTCCCTCCGCGAGGCCGAGTCCGCGGGCTCCGGGGTGGGGCGCGCCTCTTCCACCTCCACGGTGGGCACCCGGAAGGGCTCGCTGTCGGGCGTCTGGGCGAGCACGACTCCGCTCGTGCCGAGCGCCACGCCCAGCAGGGGCCTGGCGAGGTACGACCAGCGCATTCAACCGCCTTCCACACGCTCCCTCGAGGAGCGAGGGCCGGCCCTTCCTATGGGGCTCAACCCTCGCGCGTCAAGCCGCTCTCCATCAGCGGCATGCGGGAGGCCCGCGAATGGCGCGCGAGCCAATCGAGGATGAACTGATTGAAGGCGGAGAAGTGCAGGAAGGTCGCCATGACGTCGCCGAAGCGCAGCGACGCGCGCTCGAACAACGGCACGCTCCGGCCGGGGATGAGCAGCGTGCCATCCTGCCAGGTGCCATTGTGGCTGCCGGCGTCGGACACGCACCAGACGCCCGTGTGCGAGTCCTCGCGGAAGGTGGCGTGCACGCGCGACACGGTGGGGTCATCCACGATGATGTCGCTGTCCGGGGTGCGGCCCAGGGTGATGCCCGTGGCGGGCGTCACCACCTGCGAGCGCTTGCGCACCTCGAGCACCAGCGGCTCGGCGACGGTGGGCCGACGCATCGACAGGCCCGTCATGGTGGAACGGGTAAATAGAGGACGCACGCCCACCGGCGGGGCCTCCCACACCAGCACCGGCCAACACACCGCGCGCCGCACGGACTGCGGGTCATCCAGGAACTGTGAGGTGAGCGTGGAGAACTTCAGGTGCACGAAACCGCCTCCTGCACAGTGGAGAGGGCGACAGAATGTGCACGGTCCCTGATCGCCGCTACCCCCCCTCGAGCGCTGGTAAGCACGGGAATTTCCTGGGTATTCCAGGTAATGAGTCCCACCTTCACGCACCGCGCCATCCCTCTGGACCGTGAAGCTGGAGCCGTACACTCCGTGTGGATCCACGCCCGGGGCGAAGCTACCTCAGCCCGCGCTTCGAGCGCCCTGGGCCGCGTCCTCGAGTTCGAGGAGGAACCCCCGCACCGCCTCGAAGATGTGCACGGGCTGATCGCCCGGTGAGGCATGGCCGGAGTCGTGAATCACATGGAGGCGGGCGTCGCGCAGGAGGTCGACATACGCCCGCTTCGCGGACAGCGGCGTGTAGTCGTGGTCCGAGGCGAGGACCAGGACAGGACAGGTGATGTCCTTCAAGCGATCCAGCACGGACCAGCCCACGAGCCCTCGGGTCGCGCGCTGATAGGCATCCGGGTCATTGGCGCCAATCGACGCCTCGACGCGCGCGCGGAGTTCCGCATGCTCCGGCTTGGGAAAGAGCTTTGGCGCGATCAGTCTCGCCAGGGTCTTGGGCCCCAGGAGCTTGAGGATCAACAACCGCGTCGCGAACAGGAGCTTCATGCGCATCGTCCGCGGAACCATGTCCGGCCCGCTGTTGACGACGGTCAGGCTGCGCACGAGCTCCGGCCGCTCCACCGCGAGCTGGAAGCCCATCATGCCCCCCATGGAGAGGCCCACGACATGCACGCGCTCGAGCCCCAGCCGGTCGCACAGGGCGGCGATGTCCCGGGCGAAGAGCGGCACCCCATAGGGACCCGGGGGCTTTCCGCTGCGCCCGTGGCCCCGGACGTCGGGAATGATGACGCGGTGGTGGGCGGCGAGCCGGGGCGCGACAAGCTCCCAGTCCTGCCCGGACGAACCGAGTCCATGGAGGAGCAACACGGGCGTGCCCGCTCCGGACTCCTCGAAGTGAAGGGATACGCCCTCAAGCGGCATCATCGGCATGGTCGAGGCCTCGGGTTCTGGCTGGCGCCTGAACGATCGATCATTCACTCGATTGAACGGAACCAGCAATCCATGTTATACAGCTCTGAACGAACGTTCGTTCAGCAAGGGCATCATGCGTCCCCTTCCCCGGTCACGTCTACAAGCCCAGAAAGCGACCCTTCCGGGCACGGTGCCGGAAGGTACGCGGCGGAGGATCCTGGAGGAGGCCTTGCGGCTGTTCGCGAGCCAGGGGTTTCACGGCACGTCGATCCGGGACGTGGCGAAGAAGCTGGAGCTCCAGCCGAGCGCGCTGTACGCGCACTTCTCCTCCAAGGAGCACATCCTCGCCGAGCTCGTCCAGGTGGGACATGAAGCGCACCAGGAAGCCCTCCGCGCGGCGCTGCGGGACGCGGGGACGGAGCCGGCCGCGCAGGTGCGAGCGCTCGTGCGCGCCCACACCGTGATGCACGCGGCCCACCCCCAATTGGCGGTCGTGGTGAACGAGGAGATCCACGCCCTGCCGCCCGAGCTCTCCGCCCCGGCGATGGCGCTGCGCGATCAGTCCGTGGCGCTCCTCACCGAGGTCATCCGGCGAGGCGTGGAGCAGGGACGGTTCTCCCCCCCGCACGAGGCCGCGACCGGAGCGGCCATCTCCGCGATGGGGACGCGCCTGCCGTATTGGTACGAGCCCTCGGGAGCGCTCGACCTCGACACCCTCGCCAACATCCATGCCGAGCTGGCGCTCCGCATGCTGGGAGCACGCTGAAGGAACGCCCTCTCCTCGCCTCCCTGCTGGCCACCCGATCCGCGGACGCGGATGAAGTCCTTACCCCGAAGCAGGTCGCAAGGAGATGAACATGAATCGGAGTCATGGCGTTGTCGCGCGCATCGGTGCGTTGCTGTTCGCGCTGTTCATGCTTTCGGCGGCCCCGGCCCATGCGGGCTCGTGGGTCCACGGCAGCTATACGAACCTCTGGGGCAGCCGAGGCTTCCAGCTCTGGGTTCCTTCCGGATATCAGCCGGGCCAGGCGCTCCCCTTGGTGGTCGGACTGCACGGATGTCTCCAGAATCCCGACCAGTTCGCCGGCCTCACCCGCCTGAACCAGAAAGCGGACGCCGAGAAGTTCCTGGTCCTCTATCCCAACCAGGCGACCACATCCAATGCCACGCAGTGCTGGAACTTCATGCTCGCCACCAATCAGGAGCGAGGCCTGGGAGAGCCCTCCATCATCGTGGGGATGGTGAACCTGGTGAAGAGCCACTACGCGGTGGACAGCCGCCGCGTCTATGTCGGAGGAGTCTCCGCTGGCGCGGTCATGACCAGCATCCTGCTCGCCTGTTATTCGGATGTATTCACCGCCGGCATGGTGGGAGCGGGAGCGATGTACAAGGCGGCGACCACCGCCTCGGGCAGTGCCTATGCCATGAGCTTCGGCAGCATCTACGACCCGGACGATCGCGGCCGGGATGCCTGGGCGTGCTCGGGCAAGCCCCGCCGGAGCGTGCCGGTGCTTGTCGTTCACGGCACGGACGACAGCGTCGTCAATCCCATCAATGGCGAGCAGACGGTGCGGCAGTTCCTGCAGACCAACGACTACGGGGACGATGGCGTCGACAATGACAGCGTGCCCTACGCGGCCACCCATGTCTGGAGTGGCGCCGTCCCCGGAGGCCGCGCCTACACCGTCAAGGACTACGTCTACGGAGGCCGTCTGCTCGTCCAGCAGTACGAACTCCATGGCATGGATCACGCCTGGCCCGGAGGCGACGACTCCTACCTGTTCGCCGACCCCTCCGGTCCCGATGGCACCTCCATCATGTGGGACTTCTTCAAGCAGCACTCCCGCTGAGCGGAGCAACAGCCAGAAGAGGGACAGCGCGACGGAAGCACTTCTGACCGAAGAATCCGTCGCCAAGGCAGCGGCCGCGCGGACGACGGCGTTCTACACCGGAGCAACGACAGAATGGTGTGGCACGCCCCCCTCACCGCTTGGCCAGGATGTGGCCCTCCGCGTCGACGGCGTATTCGGCGCCGCCACCCGTAACGAAGACCCCCGGGGCACACCGGGACAGGTCCGGAGTAAAGCGCACGAAGAAGATATTGTTGTCGTTCGGCTGCCAGACCGACACGCGGAAGGACTCCCGGAGGGCAAGGCACCGAGCCACATCGCTTTCCCCACGAGGGGCGCTTCCGGGCGGCAAGAAGTCGTTCAGCGCTGCCCCGAGCGCCACCACGCTGGGCCCCTCGATGTGAACCCCTTTCTCATACGACTCGGGAAACCTCACCCGAGCCGCGACCTCATCCGGAGCCCACTCCGCCTTCCGGTACAATCCATATGGGGAAATCGAGCACCCTGGCAGCAACAAGAACAACGCCGGAGCGGTGAACCATCGCATGCAGACGAGTGGTAGCCACGGGACAAGTCGGGTCAGAGCGGAGTACCTCCTGAGTCCACCCTAGCAGATATCGTTGAAATGCCGAATGAGCAGCCGGGAGTTGGCAACTACTGCGACGACTGGGAGATGATCCGGATGAGTTCGGCACGACTCCCCATCGGACCACCGACAACAATCCTGACCAGCGAACCCACCGCGAGGAACTCGCAGTAAGCGGTGGGACTGCTCACCGCGCGCCTCTTCACCGCGATGGCAATCCCGCCGAGCCTCATTGCCCTCAGCTACCCGTCCCCACCGCGAAGACGAGGTCATCGCGGTCGTCATAGGGACCGCTGGTGCAGGGCGAGGCGCTGCCTCCGTAGCGGAAAGCCGCACGGACGCCTTGGAGGAAGCGGCCCGTCGCAGGCAGCGTGAAGGTGGTGGTGAGCGTCTGAGCCCCGCTCGCCGTGGGGATCAGCGAGGCGAGATGGGTCCACGTCGGCAGGGCCGCATCCGAGGTGTAATAGAGATCCAACACATCCGAGCCTCCGCCGGTATAAGCCCAGACCCGGACCTCGACGCGCACCTGTTTTCCCGGCGCGAAGGAGCCACCATCCACGGAGGTGACCAGGATGCGGTCCACCGACTCATCCGAGTGGTAGCTGCCAGACGTGCCGTCCGCGCATGAGCCCTGGAGGGTGTTGGGCTGATGGGGCTCGGGTCCGAGGTTGGCACGACCATCGAGCAACAACCCACTGTCACAACCCGAGCCCACCTGCGCGCACGCGGGCACCTTCAAGCCCGAGTCATAGACGGCCTGTGTAACCGTGGGCGTGCTCACGTTGTTCACCGTGATGCCCACCACGGCGGAGGTGCTCACATTGCCGGCCGTGTCGTAGGCCTTGCTGGTCAGGGTGTAGCTCCCATTGGCGACGCTGGTGGTATTCCAGCTCAAGCTGTAGGGAGCGAGGGTGTCGGACCCCAGGAGAACGGAGCCTCGGTAGAACTCAACCCGGGTGACGCCCACGTTGTCCGTGGCGTTGGCCGTGAGCGTCACCGTACCGCTCAGGATGGCACCGCTGGTGGGCGAGGTGAGCACGGTGGCCGGGGGGCTCGTGTCCGTCGAGGCGGTGAACGAGAAGAGTTCCGCGCTGGTCGAGGGCATGTTGCCCGCGACCAGGACGCTCCCGTCATCCAACAGGGTGGCCGTGTGGAAGCTGCGCCCCGTGATGAGGTTGTCCACGAGCGTCCACACCCCGGTGGCGGGATTGTAGCGCTCGATGCCCCGCATCTCCGCGCTCGAGAACCCTCCTCCCATGATGATCACGCTTCCGTCGGCCAGGGACGTTCCCGCGTGGCGGCTGTGAGAGACATTGAGCGCGCCGGACGTGGACCAGGTCCCGGACGCCGGGTCATAGAGCTCGGAGACAAGCGGATAGTTGTCGAAGGCGTTGTACCCGCCCGCGACGAGCACCTTGCCGCCTTGCAACAGGTGGAGCGAGTGGTAGCTGCGCCCCCAGGCCATGGACCCCGCCGAACTCCAGACGCCCGTCGCGGGGTTGTAGATCTCCGCGCTGGCCAGCGGCCCTCCCGAGCTCCCGAAGCCACCGGACACGAACACCCGCCCATCCGCCATTCGCGTGACGGAGTGATCCGTGCGCCCGGTCAGGAGCGAGCCCGTGAGTGTCCAGGTCCCCGTGGCGGGGTCGTAGAGTTCCGCGCTCGCCAGGGAGCTCACCCCGCTGGAGGTTCCTCCCGCGACCAGGACACGCCCATCCGTCAGGAGCGTGGCGGAGGGATACTCTCGCGCGACACTCATCGCCCCGGTGGGCGTCCAGAGCCCCGTGGCCGGATCATAGAGTTCCGCGCTCGCGACCCGGCCGCCCTGGGTCAGGCCCCCCATCACGAGCACCTTGCCATTCTGGAGCTTCACCGCCCGGTGCCGCTCACGCGGAGTGCCCATCGCGCCGGTCTGGGAGAACGTCTTCGTCGCCGGATCGTACAGCTCGGTCACGGCCGTCATGCTGGAGATGCTGCCACTGGCGGTCCATCCGCCGGTGATGAGCACCTTGCCGTTCGCGAGCAGGGTGGCGGCATGTCCGCCCCGGGGAACGGCCATGGACCCCGTCGTGGTGACGAGAGCGCTCTCCGCGCGGGAAACCCGCGCCTCGCTCGTGTCCAACGGGGACTCAGCGGGCCCACAGGCGGAACCGCCTCCCACCAGCAGACACCCCATCAACACGGCCTCGCGAACCTTCCACCCCGTCATGCGCTCTCCTAACGCTGTAAATTTCCGCCAAGAATAGCATTTTTCCGGGCTTAATGGGTAAACCAATGAAGCGAGGCACCTTCATGCCGGGTGGCGGGCGGCATGCGGCGCTCCGGCGAATACCTGGCCATGGACCTCGCCGCGCCAGCGCCGCACGAGTGTGAACGTGTCCAACTTGGGGTGCTGGTGGTGCAGCTCGTGCGTCACGAAAATGCCCGGGAGCAGGAAGCCCACCCGGGCGAGCATGGTGGCCCCGGCGAGCAGCAGGCGCGGCGGACGGTGGGGCAAGAGCGCGGCCCAGGCGGGCATGGTCAGGTGCAGTGCCAGCGCCGTGGCCAGATAGAGCCGCCCGGCGGGAAACAACGCGAGCCCCCCGAAGAAAACCGCCACGGCACGCCACTCACGCAATTGGATGTCTCGCTCGCGCGGAGCATGGGCGAGTCCCCAGTCCTTCAGGCCCAGATAGCCCGCGGGACCGGCGCGAAGCGTGGCCCACAAGCCGTTCCTCGCCGCGTGCCCTTCCGGATCGTCGTCCGCGAAGGGGTGGGCATGGTGGCGCAGATGGGCGCGCCTCGCGGCATGGCCACTGACGCCCATGAACACACCGCTCCATGTCAGGAGGCGCTCATGCGCCTGTCGCGTGAGACCCAACGCACCGTGGAGCGCGTCATGGAACAGGGCGAAGAGCGCGAAGAAGAGGAGCCCCGCCGCGATCACGTGCAGCTCGATTCGAGGGCTCATTCCCCAGAGGACGAGGGGAAGGAGGACATGGAGCAGGTGCCGGAAAAGGGGGTGCATGCCTCCGCCATGAAGCAGCGCGCGTGCCGACGGCCCCTTCCCTCGGAAGGAGCGGGGAGCGCTGTCAACGCCGTGGACAGTGCGCCCCGTGCCCACTGTCCACGCCGTGGGCAGCACGAGGCCCGCGCCCCTGGGACACAGGTCCGGGCACGGGGGTTGCTCATTCCCCGGGCATGACCACCGCCACGTTGTTCCTGCTCGCGCTCGGTGTCCTGGGTGCCTTCGACATCGCCTGGTTCCACTCCTACAAGGGACGGCTCGTCACCCGCCCCGAATGCCGGCGCGAGGCCATCCTCCACGTGGTGCGCGGCGCGGTGTACGCGGCCCAGTTCCTGTGCGTGCCGAACCTGCGCCTGACGGGGACGTGGTACCTCGGATGGCTCGTGCTCTTTGGCGCGGATGTGACCGTGGCGTTCCTGGACGTGAGGGAGGAGCCCCGCTCCCGGGCCTCGCAGGGCGGCCTGTCGGGCGGCGAGTACCTGATGCACCTGGTGTTGTCCGTGGGCGTGGGCGCGCTCCTGCACTCCGTGTTCTCCGCGACCTGGGGGGACTGGCGGCTGCCCACCCAGGTGATCGATTCGGATGTGCCCTGGGGACTTCGGATGCTCGCGGGCTGCATGGCGGTGGGCTGCCTGGCCGTGTCCGCGCTGGAAGCGCTCGCGCTCCTGGAGGGCAGCATGGGCCCCCCCGCGCCCCTGCATGTGCGCGTGCGGCTGCCGGCCACGGTGGAGCAGGTGTGGAACCTCACCCAGGACCATCGGATCCACCCGGACTGGGATCACCGCTTCTCGTCCATCGTGATGTTGCACGAGGACGCGCACGGCGCCCATCAAGCACCGATGGGAACGCCGGATCCCCGCATCCAGACGGGCACGGTGATGCGGTACGAGAAAACGGTGCTCGGCGCTTCCATCCGAGGCTTCGGGCGGTACAAGCTCCACCGGCCCATGCGGCAGTCCACCTTCGAGTTCTGGAGCGACGAGCCCCTCTCGCTCATCGCGCGAGGCGTGGGGCTGTGGCGCTACACGGCGCTGCCCGAGGGTGGCATGGAGTTCGCCACGTCGTACACCTATGCGGTGCGGTGGGGAGCGTTCGGCCGGGTCGTGGATCGCTTCCTCTTCCGGCCCCTCTTCCAGCTCTACACCGAGCGGAGTTTCGCGAGGCTCGCGCGGCGGTACTTCGGCGTGCGCCGCCCCCGGGTCCTCGGGAGGGAAGGACGCAAGCCCCGGACCTTCACCCCGCGCCTGGAGGCCGCGTGAACCTGTCCGCCGCGTTCCTGCTCTCGGGTGCGGGAGTGGCCAGCGCGGTGGCCCTGCAGACGCTCCGGCTGGGCCGCCGGGGTGGTCCTGGCGTGGTGCTGCTCGCGGGTTTCCTCGCCCTGTGGATGATGGGCCTGTTCCTGCTGGAGCAACGCACCGGGGAGCTGGCGGACCGGGTGCTCCCCCTCGGCATCCTGCTCGCGGCCGCCTTCGCCCAGGCGGCCAAGGACGTGGTGGAACGAGTTCCCCGCTGGCTGCTTCCCGTGGCGTGGAGTGGATCGCTGGCGATCGCGCTCACCGGGTTGCTCGCTCCCCGCTGGATCTACGGGCCGGGCGCATCGGGGGCCGGTGCCGCGTTCTGGCCGCTCGCCGGGGCGTGCACCGTCGGCACGGTCGCGATGACGCTCTGGCTCGCCTCCCTCGCGCGAGGTGCTGGAGGACGTGAACGCAGGAGGCGGCTGTCGCTGCTGGGCGCGAACGTCTTTGGCGCGTTGGGCGGGGGCGGGCTGATTGGCCTGCATGTGATGGGGGTGTCGCTCATCGGCTGGGGCGTCCTGTTCCTGGCCGTGAGCCTGTCGCTGGTGGCCTATGCCTCCTGGGCGCCGGAGGACCGCCTGGAGCGGGAGGGACTGATTCAAGCCGCCGTGCAGAGCGCGAGCTTCGCCCTGTTGATGGCGCTGGCCGCCGCGCTCACGAGCGTCCTCACGGGCACCGGGCCCGCCTGGGTCCATGCGCTCCTGGGAGCCGCCTGCGCGCTTCCGGTGGATGCCTCGCGGCAGTTGCTCGTGGAGGCCGTCACCCGGAAGCTGTTCGCGCGGCCCCAGACCGTGCCCCTGCTCGTGGAGGCGGTGGAGCGGCAGACCTCGCGCGCGGAGCACGCGGAGACACTGGCCGAGGTGGGAAGACTCGCCTCGGCGGTGGCGCATGAGATTCGCAATCCCCTGGGCGTCATCCTCGCGGAGGCGAAGCTGTTGGAGCTCTCCGGCGCGGAGGAGGAGAGCGTCCAGGCCATTCGGGACCAGGTCGCCCGGGCCAGCCACTTCGTGGAGGACCTGCTCCATTACAGCCGACCCAGGCCCCTGCGGGTGAGTGAACGGGAATTGGAGCGCGTGGTGACGGACGCGGTGTCACGGGCACGCCAGGCGTTCGGAGAAACCGCGCCGGAGGTATCGCTCGATCTGGCGCCCCTCCGATGGGACGTGGATGGCGAGGCGCTGGGAGATGTGGTGGTGAACCTGGTGACCAACGCGCTCATCGCCGTGGAGACCCTCCCCCAGGGACGGGTGAGCGTGACGCAGCAGCACACGGACGAGGGCGTGCGCATCACGGTCGAGGACAATGGCGCTGGCGTTCCACAAGCACTCCTGTCCCGGCTGTTCGAGCCCTTCGTCACCGGACGGGGCCGGGATGCCAGACGGCCGGGAACCGGACTGGGGCTGGCCCTGTGCCGCAAATGGGTGGAGCGGCACGGTGGTACGCTCACCCACGCACGGCCCGCCACCGGAGGCGCCCGGTTCGTGATTCTGCTGCCCAAGCCATGAACTCACTCGTTCTGCTGGTGGATGACGACGCGGCGCTGCGCAGCGCCTGGCGCCGCCTGCTCAAGGGCGTGGGATACGACGTGCTCGAGGCCCCGGACGCCCCGGTCGCGCGCCAGCTCTTCAAGGCCCACCCGGTGGGCCTGGTGCTCCTGGACTTGATGCTCCCCCCCGAGCAGACCCCGGAAGCGGGCGCGGCGCTCCTGGGGGAATTCCTGGGGGCCCGGCCCGATGCGAAGGTGGTGGTGGTATCGGGAACCGGAGAGGTGTCGCTGGCCCTGTCCCTGGTCCAGCGCGGCGCGTACGACTTCTTCTCCAAGCCCGCGGACCCCGAGCACCTGCTGGCCGTGTTGGGCCGGGCCCAGGCACGCATGTCGCTCGAATCGCGGGTGCGGGAGTTGGAGCAGTCGCTCGCGGTGCGGGAGGATCAGTTGCTCGGACAGGCGCCCGCCTTCCTGGAGGCGAAGCAACTGGCGGCCCGGGCGGCGGTGACGGACATCCCCATCCTGCTCACCGGCGCCTCGGGCAGCGGCAAGGAGGTGTTCGCGCGCTTCGTGCACGAGCGCAGCCGCCGCGCCGGCAAGCCCTTCGTCACCTTGAACTGCGGCGCCATCAGCCCCCAGCTCCTGGAGTCCACGCTCTTCGGCCACAAGAAGGGCGCGTTCACCGGCGCCACGGCGGACGGCAAGGGCCTGTTCGTCGAGGCGGATGGGGGGACGCTGTTCCTCGATGAGATTGGAGACCTCCAGCAGGAGCTCCAGGTGAAGCTCCTGCGCGCCACCGAGAGCGGAGAGATCCTACCGGTGGGGGCGTCCCGGCCCCTCCAGGTGGACGTGCGGCTCGTGTCCGCCACGCACCAGCCCCTGCCCGAGCAGGTGGCGAACAAGCACTTCCGCGAGGACCTGTACTGGCGGATTCGTGGCATCGAGGTCGCCCTGCCCCGGCTCGCCGAACGGCCGGGAGACGTGGTCCTCCTGGCCCAGCACTTCCTGAACACCGCGCGCTCGCTGGTGCCCCACGCCGGGACGCCGACGTTGTCGCCCGCCACCGTGCGCTGCCTGGAGTCCTACGAATGGCCCGGCAACCTGCGTGAATTGCGGCACGAGATGCAACGGGCATTGGTGCTCTCCGGCGGGCGCGGGGAACTCCACCCCGAGGATCTCTCCCCTGCCCTGAGGACGAAGGCCCCCGCCCCCACGGCGGCCCATCTCCCCCTCACGCTGGAGCAGAAGATCGAGCGTCTGGAGCGGGAGGAACTGACGCGCGCGCTCGCGGAGTGTGAGGGCAATCGCTCGCACGCGGCGGAGAAGCTGGGACTGTCCCGTCAGGGATTGCTCAACAAGATGGCCCGCCATGGCCTGAGGTGAGCGCCCCCGCCGCGGACCCGTCTTCATGGATGGACATTCGCGGGGGCGGCGTACGCCTCGGGTGAAGCCGCCTCCAGTGGAAACCACGTGGCATGGGGGCTGCTTCGAGTGTCCCGCGACCGCGCCAATGGAGGCGCGGAGGGTGAAGCACGAGAGGTAGTCGATGCTGACGGCGGGCAAGCGGTTGGCGGTGTTCTCCATCCGCGAGGGCAAGGGCGGGAGCATCTGGGTACGGGCGGGCAGCGCGTTCGTGAACAAGGACGGCTCGCTGAACGTGTTGCTGGATGTGCTGCCGCTGGACGGGAAGCTGCACGTGCGCGAGGCGGGAGAGAAGCGCGACGGGATGCAGACGACGGGGGGCGGCGGACGCTACGGGGTGGAGGGCGGGATGGACGCGATGGCGGCGGGAGGCCACTCGTGAGGCGATGGGTGATGACCTGGGCGCTGGTGGGCGGGCTGCTCGCGGGGAGCGCCCAGGCCGAGGGAGCCAAGACACGCGTCCAGTACATGGGTCAGGTGAACCTGAACGAGGCGACGGTGGCCCAGTTGGACCTGTTGCCGAGCGTGGGAGAGAAGGCCGCCCAGCGCATCGTGGACTGGAGGAAGAAGCGGGCCTTCAAGCGCGTGGAGGAGTTGGTGCGGGTGAAGGGCTTCGGCAAGAAGCGCTTCCTCAAGCTCAAGCCCTACCTGACGTTGCAGGGAGAGACGACGCTCCGGGCCGAGCGCGTGCCGGTGCCGGCGGCGGACAAGGGCTGAGCGGCCCCGGCCCGCCCGTGGGGCCTCACGAACGCTCGGGCCGGGACTGGGGAAGCGCCTCGAGCGCCCCCTCGGTCAGCGCCATGTCGGCCGTGAGCAGGAGAGGCTTCACGGGCGCGGAGCTCTGGGTCTTGGCCTCGTGCAGGGCCTGGGTGAGTTGCTTCCGGCCGTGGGTGTAGGGCGCCTCGTAACCCGTGAGCGCCAGCAGTTGCTGGCGCAGCACCTCGGCCGTGGGCGTGCGCTGCTCGCGGTCGTGCCGCAACAGGCCCATGACGATGGCGTCCAGGGTGGGCGAGATGCCGGGCACGAAGTGGGAGGGAGGAAGAATCTCCTGCTGGATGGAGGCCAGCATCAACGCCGCGTCGGTGTCGCCCTGGAGCGCGCGCTGGCCGGTGAGCGCCTCGTGCAGGGTGAGGCCGAGCGCGAAGAGATCCGCGCGGCCATCCAGGGCCAGGCCCTGGGCCTGCTCCGGCGCCATGTAACCCGCCTTGCCGCGCACCTGCTGCAACCGCGTGATGCCGGTCTGGTTCGCCGCGCGTGCGATGCCGAAGTCCGACAACTTCACCTCGCCGATGCGCGACAGCAGGATGTTGGGCGGATTCAGGTCGCGGTGCACGAGCCCCAGGGGCTCGCCCTTCGGGCCCGCGCGGTCGTGCATGTACGCGAGCGCCGAGGCCAGTTCCGCGCCCACGTAGGCCACCGCCGCCGGGGACAGCCGGCGCACCGCCACGCGCTTGAGCAACGTGCTCAACGGCATGCCGTCCACGAACTCCATGGAGAGGAAGATGGTGCCCTGGTGCCGTCCCAGGTCGAGCACCTGGACGATGTTGGGGTGGATGAGCATCGAGCCCAATTCCGCCTCGCGCCGGAACAGGGTGAGGAACTCCGCGTTGTCCGCGTACGCGGGCAGCACGCGCTTGATGGCCACCTGCTTCTCGAAGCCGCCTTCCGGGCTGTACGTGGCGCGGAACACCTCGGCCATGCCTCCCACACCCAGCCGCTCGTGGAGGAAGTACTTGCCCATCACGTCCTTCTCGCGGATGGCGCGCAGCGCGTCTCCCGCCTTGTTGACGATGAGCGTGGCGAGCGTCGCCGCCAGCGGACCGTAGGCGAAGAGGAACGCGCAGCGCAGGAACACCATCGCCGGGGACAAGGTGTCCAGTGCGTCCACCGGCAGCCGGGGCCGGGCCACCAGGAAGTAGAGCAGCAGGTACTCGAGCGCCGCGAGCGCCGCGGCGAAGTACGCGAGGCCTCGTCCGGCCCGGAGCGCGCACACGACGATGAGCGCGCCCCAGGCGTAGGCCGGCGGCGTGGTGAGCGCGTACACGGCGCCGTGGAAGTGCACGTCGGTGATGAACACCACCGCGGGGATGGACACCGTGAACGCACTGTCCACCCACTGCATCGCCGGGTGGAAGCCCCCGTTGCGCAGCGCGCGGAGCATGAGCGTGTAATAGAGGGCCAGGCCCGCCGTGAGCCCCGCGAGGCTCAACGACAGCGGCCAGCCAATCGCCCCACCGACCGCCAGCGCGGCCACGCAGCTCATCGACACCATCCCCCGCATGAAGCGGGCGATGGACATCTCCCGGGGAACGACGTCCTGGTCCAGGTACTCCCGCAGCAGCCCGGCGGAATGCGATACGGCCATGAGCGCCCACTCTAGCCGGTGGGTGCACCCAGGGTTCCACCCCCCGGCCGCTCCCTTCCGGCCCCTCGAGCGACTGGATGTCTCCGCTATAGCGGAGGCGTGTCTTGACAAACGGACAGGTGCCGGGCACCTTCACGCGCGTCAATGCCCACCCCGCTCCGCCAGATGCGCCCGTGTTGCTGTCGGTCTCCGGCGGTGGGCGCGCACTCGCCGTCAGCGTGAATGCTGACGATGCGTGCAGGCAACAGCTCACCCCCCGCGAGAGGGACGGTGGGCTTTCGGATTTGCCGGCTCGTCGAAGGGCCTCGAACGCACCCGGCTCCTCACGGTCATCCGAATCAAGGCCCTCCATGAAGTCACGCTCCCATTCCTCCTCCGCCTCCCTGCTGCCGCTGCTCCTCCTGAGTGCCCTGCCCCTGGCCATGGGCTGCTCCAAATCCAGCGACACGACGAAGGCGGAGCCGGTGACCCTGCTCAACGTCTCGTACGATCCCACGCGCGAGCTCTACACGGAGCTCAACGCCGCGTTCGCCAGGCAGTGGGAGGCGAAGACGGGGAGCAAGCCCGTCATCAAGCAGTCGCATGGCGGCTCGGGGAAGCAGGCGCGCGCCGTCATCGACGGGCTGGAAGCGGACGTGGTCACACTGGCGCTCGCGTATGACATCGACATGATTCATGACAAGGCGCAGCTCTTGCCAGCGGACTGGCAGACGCGCCTGCCGGAGCACAGCACGCCGTACACGTCCACCATCGTCTTCGTGGTGCGCAAGGGCAACCCCCAGAACATCCATGACTGGGCGGATCTGGTGCGGCCCGGCGTGTCCGTCATCACCCCCAACCCCAAGACGTCCGGAGGCGCGCGCTGGAACTACCTGGCCGCCTGGGGCCAGGCGCAGCGCGCGGCCGGTGGAGACGAGGCCAAGGCACGCGAGTACATCGCCGCCTTGTTCAAGAACGTGCCGGTGCTGGACTCGGGGGCGCGCGGCGCCACCACCACCTTCGCCGAGCGCGGACTCGGAGACGTGCTCATCGCGTGGGAGAACGAGGCCTATCTGCTCACGGACGAGGTGGGCCCGGAGCGCTTCGACATCATCGTCCCCTCGGTGAGCATCCTCGCCGAGCCGCCCGTGGCGCTCGTGGATCAGAACGTGGATCGCAAGGGCACGCGCGCCGTGGCCGAGGCCTACCTGAAATACCTCTATACCGAGGAGGCGCAGGAGATCGCCGCCAAGCACCACTTCCGGCCGCGCTCGGCCCAGGCCACCGCGAAGTTCGCGAACCGCTTCGCGCCCGTGAAGCTCTTCACGCTCCAGGACGTGGCGGGCAGTTGGAAACAGGCGCAGAAGCAGCATTTCGAGGACAACGGCTCGTTCGATCAGCTCTACGCCCCCTCGGCCCAATGAGCACGACCGCCCCCTCCACCGCGACCCGGCGCGTCCTCCCGGGATTCGGTCTGACGCTCGGCGTGAGCTGGTTCTACCTGACGCTCATCGTCCTGCTGCCGCTGTCGGCCCTCTTCATCAAGACGTTCACCCTGTCCTGGGAGCAGTTCTGGGAGACGGTGGCCTCACCGCGCGTGCTCGCGGCCTACCGGCTGAGCTTCGGCGCGGCCTTCTTCGCCGCGCTGACCAACGCCGTCTTCGGACTGCTCGTGGCGTGGGTGCTGGTGCGCTACCGCTTCCCGGGCCGGGCGCTGGTGGACGCGCTGGTGGATCTGCCCTTCGCGCTGCCCACGGCGGTGGCGGGGCTCACGCTCACCACGCTCTACGCGCGCAACGGCTGGTACGGCCGGCACCTGGAGGCCTTCGGGATCCAGGTGGCGTTCACCCCCCTGGGCATCGGCGTGGCGCTCACGTTCATCGGGCTGCCCTTCGTGGTGCGCACCGTGCAGCCCGTGCTCGAGTCGCTCGACGCGGACGTGGAGGAAGCCGCCGCGACGCTCGGCGCCACACCCTGGAGGACCTTCACGCACATCCTCCTGCCGAGCGTGTTCCCCGCCCTGCTCAGCGGCTTCACCCTCGCCTTCGCGCGCGCCATTGGCGAGTACGGCTCCGTGGTCTTCATCTCCGGCAACATGCCGCTCAAGACGGAGATCGCCCCGCTGCTCATCATCACGCGGCTGGAGCAGTATGACTACGCGGGGGCCACGGCCATCGCCGCGGTGATGCTCGCCGCCTCGTTCGCGTTGTTGCTCGCCGTCAACCTGTTGCAGCGCTGGAGCCACCGTCGGCTCGACGCGCGGCCCGAGTAGGAGGAAGGCGTCCCCCCATGCACCCGGTCTCCCTCGCCCCCCGCCACAGCGCCCGACGCACCCTCGCGAGCCCGGCGATCGTGCGGTGGGTCCTCATTGGCCTGGCGCTCGCGTTCCTCGGCGTGTTCCTCGTGGTGCCCTTGGTGGCGGTCTTCACCTTCGCGCTGCAGAAGGGCGTGGGCACCTACCTGGCCACGCTCCAGGAGCCGGAGACCCAGGCCGCGGTGCGCCTCACGCTCCTGGCGGCGGCCATCGCCGTGCCCTTCAACCTGGTGTTCGGGCTGGCGGCGGCGTGGCTCATCGCGCGCTTCCGCTTCCGGGGCCGGGACGTACTGCTCACGCTCATCGATCTGCCCTTCAGCGTGTCACCCGTCATCGCCGGCCTCATCTTCGTGCTGCTCTTCGGGCGGCAGGGGTGGCTCGGGCCGTGGCTCGCCGAGCGGGGCCTGAGGGTCGTCTTCGCCGTGCCCGGCATCGTGCTGGCCACGGTGTTCGTCACCTTCCCCTTCGTGGCGCGCGAGGTGCTGCCCGTCATGCAGGCACAAGGGCAGGACGAAGAGGAGGCGGCGCTGTCGCTCGGCGCGAGCGGTTGGCGCACCTTCTGGCACGTGACGCTGCCCAAGGTGAAGTGGGGCGTGCTCTACGGGGTGCTGCTGTGCAACGCGCGCGCGATGGGTGAGTTCGGCGCCGTGTCCGTGGTGTCCGGACACATCCGGGGGGTCACCAACACGCTGCCGCTGCATGCGGAGATCCTCTACAACGAGTACAACCTCGCGGGGGCGTTCGCGGTGGCGTCGCTGCTGACGGTGCTCGCGCTCATCACCCTGGCCGTCAAGAAGTACGTCGAGTGGAGGGCCGAGGCCCCATGAGTGTCGTCGTCGAGCACCTCACCAAGCAGTTCACCCAGGGGGGCACGCCCGCGGTCTCGGACGTGTCCTTCCACGCGCCCTCGGGCGCCATCACCACGCTGCTGGGCCCCTCCGGCGCGGGCAAGTCCACGCTGCTGCGGCTCATCGCCGGGCTGGAGCTGCCGGACTCGGGACGCGTGAGCATCGCGGGCGTCGACTGCACGCACGTGCCCGTGCAGCAGCGCGGCATCGGCGTGGTGTTCCAGAGCTACGCGCTCTTCAAGCACATGACGGTGCGGCAGAACCTGGCCTTCGGGCTGGAGACGCGCAAGCTGCCGAAGCGGGAGATCGAGGCGCGCGTGGACGAGATGCTCCAGCTCGTGCAGTTGGAGGAGCTGGGCGGGCGCTATCCGGGGCAGTTGTCCGGTGGGCAGCGGCAGCGCGTGGCCTTCGCCCGGGCGCTCGCCATCCGGCCCCAGCTGCTGCTCCTGGACGAGCCCTTTGGCGCGCTCGACAGCCGGGTGCGCGTGGAGCTGCGCGAGTGGTTGCAGTCGCTGCACGAGCGCACGGGTGTCACCACGCTGCTCGTCACGCACGACCAGGAGGAGGCGCTGGAGATCTCCCAGCACGTGGTGGTGCTGAGCGACGGGCGCGTGGCCCAGGCGGGGCCGCCCGAGGACATCTATGATCGGCCGGCCACGCCCTTCGTGGCGTCCTTCGTCGGAGGCACGAGCGTGCTGCGCGGCCGGGTGCACTCGGGGAGGGCCGAGGTGGGCACGCTGGTGGTGGAGGCGCCCCAGAGCGCGCAAGAGGGCGAGGCGGTGCACGCCTTCATCCGTCCGCACGACGTGAAGCTGGTGAAGCCCGCCCAGGGGCAGGAGGGACCCACGGCGAGCCGGGTGGAACGGCTCAAGCCCGTGGGCGGCTATGTGAAGGTCCTGCTCAAGCTGCCCACCGGGGAGAGCGTCAGCGTGGAAGTGCCGCGCGCCGAGTTCGACAACCTGGGCGTCGTCGAGGGCGACAGCGTCCACGCCGACGTGCGCATGGCCAAGGTGTTCCTCGGCGACTACTCCATTTGAGGGCGCCTCCTCGCCACGCGCCGCCGCCCCTCTTCGAGAGAGGAGAGGCGGTGCGACAACGGGGTGCTACTCGCCCTTGAGGTCCACGTCGCAGTTCTGCGGGGTGATGACGTAGGTGAACTTGTTGCCGAGGCCGCCGTCACTCGGCTCGGTACCGGGCACCTGCGCGGCGTTCTTGCGGCAGTCCGACGACGTGCCGCCATCCTCACAGGCCGCGAAGGTGTAGGTATCCCAGACACCGCTGATGCCGTTGGGGAACGTCACCGAGCCGCCATCGAGCACCGTCTGGCGGTAGTCACACTGGGTGTAGGTGGCGGCGTTGCGCACCAGGATGCCGCCCTCCACCTCGAAGCCGTAGTAGCGCGAGTCCGCGGGATCCGCCGACACGCGCTGGAACGCCTTCGGGCTGGGATCGGTCAGCGTGAGCGGTCCAGCGATGTGCACGCGCGAGCCCGCGTACTCCGGGTTGGGGCGCGCGAAGCCGTCCTGCGCGTCACCGAAGCCGCTGGCGATCGACACCTCGTTGTCCGGGGGCGGCGTGCTGGCGACGATGTTGGTGAGGGACATCTTCGGCTGCTGAGAGCCGTCGAGGTAGTACTTGCTCGCGAGCTGCGGCCGGTACGCCGAGGTCTGCTCGTACTTGCCCTTGACGTGGATGAAGCCCTCGATGTCGATCTTGTCGCCCACCTTGGCCCGGTACTGGGTGGGCGTGTCCTGGTAGAACTTGTAGACCCACAGGCCCTGCTTGGGATTGGCCGGATCCACGAGATAGAAGTTGGCGGACCAGTCTCCCCCGTTCCCCTGCTTTTCGTAATCGACGGTCTGGATGACGGCGCCCTTGATCTTCACCCAGGTGCCGTATTCCGCGCTGCGTGCCTGGGCGACGGTCACCTCGAGAGGCCCGGTCTGGCCACCATCACCCGGAGTGCCCGCGTCCCGCGTTCCCGCGTCGGCCACCGGCTCACACGCGCCGGTACAATCTGGATCCGTCGGGCCCGGGGGGCCACCACGGTCGGTACATCCAGCCATCAAGGAGGCCAGGGTGACAACCCCAAGGGACTTGCGCAGGAAACTCACGGGTGAACCTCCATCATCATGTTGAAGCACCACTGGCGAGAAGTGCCCGAACCACCCATACCGGTGCCTTCCAGGCGGTGCAAGTTGGCCTCCCTCCGCTCGCCCGGCGGACACGGAGAAGACAGACACCCCGTGAATTCCCGGGTTGAAAACGGCCCTTCGCGGTTATGCATACACTCGCGCGTGACGCGGAGGTCACCTCCCCGCCAGGAGTCCGTCACATGAACGCCGTGCCCCTCGCGCCCGCCCTGGCCGAGACCCGTTGTCCCGCCCATCCGGAGCATCCCATCCTCGGCGCGTGCAAGCGCTGCGGCACCTTCTTCTGCGAGCAGGATCGTCACACGCTGCACGGCGAGGACTACTGCGCCTCCTGCGCCGAGCGCCCCGAGCTGAACTACCTGGAGGCGTTCCGGCTCCGGTACTGGGGCAAGCGCGACACGTGGGCCTGGCTCATTGGCTTCAGCGCCATCATGCGGCTGATCTCCGCGCCCATCTTCCTGCGAATGCCCGATGGGGCCGGGGTGCTGTCCGGCCTCGTGACGCTGGCGGGGGCCGTCGTGTGCGCGTGCTTCTGGCTCGGCAAGCCCTTTTCCCGTCTGGGCTTGTGCTTCCTGCTCGTGGTGGAGCTGTTGGTGGACGCGTTCACCCTGGGGCCGAACACGCTCATCCGCTCCGCATGGCCGCTGCTCGTGAGCCTCGCCATCTACCAGGATCCGCGCAACCGGCTCTTCTTCCAGGAGCACCTGCCGCCCGAAACGCTCCAGAAGCTGTGGCACCAGTACGCCAACAACCGGGTGGCGCGCCTCGGCTTCATCCTCGGCCTGTTCGGACTGCTCTTCCCCCCGGCGGCGCCCGTGGGGCTCATGTGCTCCATCATCGGCCTGCGCCGGGTGAATCCCACGGCCAATCCCCCCGTGGGCCGCAAGGGCCAGGCCATCGCGGGCATCGTGTGCGGCGCGGCCGGGCTGGTGCTCTGGACCCTCCTCTACTTCACGCTCCGGTACTAGTCCGCCGTGGGCGAGGCGGGCCGGTACTCGTGAATCCACACGCGCTCGACGCCCCAGGTGAAGAGCACGCGGTGGCCCGACAGGCGGACGAAGCCGTCCGCCTCGATGGGATGCATCACCGTGAGCAAGCGCGTGCCGGGAGCGCAGGTGCGAAAGCGCGCCACGAGCCGGGCCTTCGTCTCCGGAGTGAGCGCCAGCCAGTTGGTGAAGACATGCGTGGCGTCCGTCAGGTCCGCCTGGGCGGCGTCGCCCTCCACGAGTGTGATGCCGGCGGAGGCGAGCCCGTGCGCCACGGACTTCACGTGCTCGGCCAGCAACTCCACGCCCCGCGCCTCCGCCCCGAGCCACCGCGCCGCGAGGAGAACCCGCCCCCGCCCCGCCCCCAGGTCCACCACCCGGCTCCCGGGGCCCACCCCGGCGCGCCGGAACACCCAGAGCGCCGACAGGAGGGGCGTCTCCCCATAGATGAGCTCGCGCATGCGCTGGCCCGTGGCCCGGAGCGCGCGCACCACCTCGAAGGAGCGCCGGGCCCGGTAGGGAGAGCGCAGGCGCTCGGCGAGCCAGATGCCCAGATAGGGCCGCACGAGCCCGGGACGCCAGAGCAGCAGCACCCCGTCCGTCAGCCGGGTGACGAGTCCGAGCACGAGCGCCCAGAGCTGGACGACGAGGCGCTGGAGGAACGGCAGCTCGAACGCCGCCAGGTCCTCCTCGTCCTCCTTCTGACTGGGGCGGGAAGGAGTCACCACGTCCATTCCATTAAACCGTTCTGGCGCGAGGGCTCCGCTCGTGGCATGCCGGGCGAGCGGACAAGGAACCCCCAACGTAGGGAACCCAACAATTCATTGTTCCGTCCCATGGGCAGCGCGCACGCGCTGAAGCACCCGGACCTGCCACTCCGCGAAACCCACCAGCTGGTAGCATATGAACACACACCGAAGTCCACTACCGGACAGGCGACAGGAAAGCGGCATTCAGGGGATACTGTAGAAATGAAGCCACTCGAACACATGAGCGAAACTTCCGTTCCGGACAAGGACAAGAAGGCCCCGCTGGGCGAGGTCCTGGAGTTCATGCGCCTGCTGTGGGCGGTGGACCATGGCCTACAATCCACTTCCAAGCGCATGGAGTCCACGCTGGGCCTGACGGGACCCCAGCGGCTGGTGCTTCGGCTCGTGGGCCGCTTTCCCGGCATCACCGCCGGCCGGCTCGCGCAGATCATGCACGTGCACCCCAGCACGCTCACGGGCGTGCTCAAGCGCATGGAGAAGCGCGGGCTGCTCGAGCGCAAATCGGATCCGCTCGACGGGCGCAAGGCGCTCTTCGCCCTGACGGACCAGGGCCGCGCGATGGACGTGCCCGCCACGGGCACCGTGGAGTCCGCCGTGGAGCGGGTGCTCTCGCGGCTGACGCGGGTACGGCTGCAGAGCGCCCAGGAAGCGCTCACGGCGCTCGCCGAGGAACTGGGCGCGGCGGAGGCCACGGTGGACTACGGCCAGACGGCCGTGTCCCTCCCCAAGGAAGAAAACGGGGCGGCGCTCGCGGGCGAGTCCCCGTCCGCCACGCGCTGAACGCCGCGAGCATCCAGCGGCGGACATGCGCGAGCCATGCCCGCCCGCTCGGAGAACGGAAGGACGCGTCACGACCCCGAGCCTGCTAGAGATCGGGAAATAGGCGACCCCGCCGGGGGTTGCCACGCGACCGAGCGGACGTGACAGCGTGAACCTAGAATCCCAGACCCCAGGTCCCGAGCTTCCTCCCCCGTCGCCCCCCCCACCCGTGCCGCCCGGGGTGTCGCCCCCACCGAGGACCCGGGCCGTGGAGCGGTTGCTCGGCGCCGTGCGCGCCCGCCAGCGCCGCCAGTTGTGGCTCCAGGGCGCGCTGCTGGGCATCGCGCTCGGCCTCGTGCTCGGGGTGGCGGGTGGCTTCCTGGGGCTCGTGTCGCCCACGGCGGGCCGGTGGCTGGTGATGCTCGCGCCCGTGGTGGGTGCGCTCCTGGCCGTGGGCTTCGGCGTGGGGTTGTCCCTGCGCACCGTGGGTGACGACGCGCGCACCGCGCGCCTCATCGGCGAGCGCCACCCCGCGCTGTCCCTGGACGTGCTCGCCGCCGTGGAGCTGGAGCGCGACCGCCAGCCCGGCCACTCGGAACTCCTCGCGGACGCCTTCCTGCGGCAGATGGACGCGCGCGCCGAGCGCGTGGACGTGGCCACGGTGGTGGACGGCCAGCGCCTCAAGCAGGCCGGACTCGTGCTGGGCGGCGTGGTGCTGGTGCTGGGAGTCCTGCTCGTGTTCGCGGGCTCGCGCTGGCGCGTGGGTTGGAACAAGGCGCTCGAGTCGATGAACCCCACCGCCCAGGCCGAGGTGCGCGAGCCCATCACCGGGGACATCGAGCTGACGTACCGCTACCCGGCCTATACGGGCCTCGCCCCGCGCACCGTGCCGGGCACCAATGGCGAGGTGAGCGCTCCCGCCGGCACCGAGGTCCAGCTCAAGACGCGCTCGGACCGGGAGGTGGAGCGCGCGGAGCTCGTCGTCAATGGCGAGACGCTGCCGCTCGTCGTCACCGGCAAGCGCGAGCTCACGGGCTCCTTCGTGGCGAAGAAGGCGGGCGGCTACCATTTCGTCTTCTACGGAAGTGGCCGCGCGGCGCTCGCCACCGGACCGGACATCCCGCTCAACGTGGAGGTGGACACCCCGCCCCAGGTGCAGCTGCTCACGCCCGCCGCGGAGCTGGAGGTGGACCCTGGCCAGCAGGTGGTCCTCAAGTACGAGGCCAGCGACGACTACGGCCTGTCCGGCCTGGCGCTCGTCTACCGCATGCCCGGCGCCAAGGAGGAGTCGCGCGTGGCCCTGCCCCGGACGGATGGCCGCCGGGACAAGAACACCTATACCTGGAGCCTCGACACGCTGAAGGCCCAGCCGGGCGATCGCATCTCCTATTACATCGAGGCAAGGGACAACGACGCGGTGGAGGGCCCCAAGCGGGGCGTGAGCCGCACCCAGGTGCTGCGCATCTACAGCGCCGCCGAGCACCTGCGCGCCGCGCTGCAGAAGGCCGAGGCCCTGTGGGGCCGCCTGGTGGACCACCTGGCGGACCGGTTGGAAGGCCCGGAGCGCGAGAAGGTGAAGGACGCGCAGAAAGTGGCCTCCGCCCAGTCGGTGGACACCAGCGGCCTGTCCCTGGTGGCCGACATGCGCGCGCTCGCCCAGGAGCTGAGCCGCGAGCGCGACACGCCCAACGAGCTCGTCACCGCGCTGGCCAACATCGCCGACAAGGTGGGCCAGCGCGTGCGCGCCACGTCCGACTTCCGCCGCGTCTACCTGCGCACCCAGCAGCGCCACGTGGGCAATGACTTCGGCACCGGGCCGCGCCTGAGCGCGCTGGTGACCGAGGAAATCAACGAGGTGGAAAAGGACGTGCTCTACCTCGAGTCGCTCCTGGACCGGCAGAAGCTCGAGGCCCTGCAGGAGCTGGCCAAGCAGCTCGCCAACGAGCGGCGGGAACTCGCGCGCCTCATCGAGGACTACAAGGCCAACCCCGACGAGCAGACGCGCGAGCAGGTGATGCAGCGGATCCAGGAGATGCGCGGGCGCATCCAGGAGCTGATGCAGCGCATGGCCGAGCTGCGCCAGGGCATCCGCGACGAGCACCTCAACGCCGAGGCCCTTCAGGACATGATGAAGGACCAGGACATGACGAGCGCGCTCGACGACGTGGAGCGGCTCATGCGCGAGGGCAAGACGGACGAGGCGCTGGCCAAGCTGCAGGAGCTGTCCATGCAGATGGACGACATGCTCAACGGCCTCAATGACGCCGAGGAGGAGTTCGGCGGCGAGCAGTACCCGGAGCTGTCGCAGAAGTTCAGCCAGTTCATGGGAGACCTGGAGAAGACGGCCCAGGAGCAGAAGCGCGTGGCCGACGCCACCCAGGCCATCCGAGACCAGGCGCGCAAGCAGAACCAGGACCGGCTCAGCGAGCGCGGCAAGGCCATGAAGGATGAACTCCAGCGTCAGCTCGAGCAGGTGCAGAAGAACTACCGGGAGCTGCGCGAGGATCAGCTCAGCAGCCGCGCCTCGCGGCCCCTGGAGGAGGCGCAGGCGGAGCTGGAGAACGCGCGCAACGCCCTCAAGGTGGACGACTTCGATCTGGCCGCCGAGGCCACCCAGCGCGCCTCCGAGGCCGCCCAGCAACTGGCCAGCTACGGCGAGCAGCAGCGCTCCCTGGACGAGATGTACGGCAACCCGCCCGATGTGCGCCGCCAGTCCGCGCAGCTCGCCGAGCAGTTGGAGAAGGACGCGCGCACGGTGGAGGACGCCAACCGCAAGCTCCAGTCGCTCTTTCCGCCCCCCGGCTCGCAGCTCAGCCCCCAGGAGAAGCAGCAGTTGCAGGAGCTGGCCGAGGAGCAGCAGGGCCTGGAGCAGCAGGCCAAGGGCTTGCGCCAGCAGATGCAGGAGATGGAGCAGATGGCGCCCCTCTTCGGCCAGGAGGCCGGCGAGCAGATGGAGGAGATCGGCCGGCGCATGGGCGAGGCCGCCCAGCGCATGCAGGGCAAGGACGCCAACCGGGGCCACGGCGAGCAGCAGGCGGCGCTCGAGGGGCTGCGACAGTTCCAGCAGCAGATGAAGGAAAGCCAGCGCGGCAAGGGCAAGGGCCGCGGACTGCCCCTGCCCATGGGCATGGGTCGAGGCCAGGGCAACGGGCAGGATCCCCGCGAGAAGGTGGAGATCCCCGACGAGGAGGCCTACCAGGCGCCCAAGGAGTTCCGGAAGGATCTGCTCGACGCCATGAAGGAAGGCACGCCGGAGAAGTACCGGGATCAGGTGAAGCGCTACTACGAGGAGCTGGTGAAGTGATGACGCGAATCGCGAGCCCCCTTCTCGTCCTCGCGCTCCTGTTCGCCCCGGCCGTCCGGGCCGACCTGAGCAAGGCCGAGGTCAAGGAGCGGCTGACCAAGGTGGAGACGGCGCTGGACGGCTGGGACTTGTCCGGCGCGCGGAGGGAGCTGGGAGAACTCGAGGCCCAGGTGCCCAACGACATCGAGCCGCTCAAGTACTACCAGGCCCGGGTGTCCTTCGAGGAAAACAAGTACGAGGACGCCGTGGAGCTGTTCCAGGCCGCGGGCATCGAGGACAAGCCGGGCAGCTACCTGCGCCTGGCCAAGGACACGCGCGGCATCGTCAAGGACCACGCCCACACGGACAGCGAGCACTTCGCCTTCTACTACCCCAAGGGCAAGGACGAGGTGCTGGCGCCCTACGCCCTGGAGACGCTCGAGTCCATCCACCGGGCGCTCGCCGAGGACCTGGGCTACCGCCCTCCGGGGAAGATCCGCGTGGAGGTGGTCAACAACGCGCGCGAGCTGTCCAAGGTGAGCACCCTCACCTACCCGCAGATTCAAACCACCGGCACCATCGCCATCTGCAAGTTCAACAAGCTCATGGTGACGAGCCCCAAGGCCGTGGCGCGCGGCTACGACTGGCAGGACACGCTCGCGCACGAGTACATCCACCTGGTCGTCAGCCAGATGAGCCACAACACCGTGCCCATCTGGTTGCACGAGGGCCTGGCCAAGTACCTGGAGTCGCGCTGGCGCGGCAAGCCGGGCATGGCCATGACGCCCTCCACGCTCGCCCTGCTCGGGCGGCGGGTGAAGGAGGACAATCTCATTCCCTTCGAGAAGATGCACCCCTCCATCGCCATGCTCCCCACGGCCGAGGACGCCGCCACCGCCTTCGCCGAGGTCTACTTCGCCATCGACTACGTCTACTCCATCCGTGGCAACCAGGGCCTGCGCGACATCATCCTCGGCCTGCGCGATGGCAAGACGGACAGGAAGTCCGTGGAGGGCGCCACCGGCCTCTCCTTCGCCCAGTTCGAGAAGAACTGGCTCGCCCACATCAAGCAGCAGCCCTTCCCCCCGGAGCTGCTGCCGCGCGAGGAGGTCGTGCTGAAGGAAGACGCCCAACCTCCGGACGAGAAGAAGAAGGGACGGGAGATCTCCTTCGGAGACTTCGCCGAGGTGACCGAGGTGCCCGCGCGCAAGTTCGCGCACCTGGGCGAGCTGATGCGCGAGCGCAACCGCATCCGCGCCGCCGCCGAGGAGTACGCCAAGGCGCACAAGCTGGTGGGCGACAAGTACGAGTCCGTGTCCAACAAGTACGCGCTCGCGCTGCTGGAGCTGCGGCGCCTGGACGAAGCCGAGCAGGTGCTGCGCGGCTCCCTGCGCGTGCACCCGGGCTCGCCGAGCACCAGCGTGCACCTGGGCCGCATCCTCCTGCACCGCAAGGACTACCCCAAGGCCAAGCAGGCCTACCTGGACGCGCTCGCCGCGGATCCGTTCGATCCGGAGATCCACATCGCGCTCACGCGCATCCACGGCTCGCTCGGGGAGACGGCGCTCGTCACCCGCGCCAAGGCGGCGAGCGCGGTGCTCACCGGCCTCAAGCCCGAGGACGTGGAGCAGGTGGCGCGCGACTTCCTGCGCGAGGACTCGGAGCTCGTCGGCGGAGGGGACGTCGAGGCCCAGGACGACGCGGCCCCGAAGCCGGCCGCACCCGAGGCGAAGCGGAAAGACGGCGGGCCCTGACGGCCCCCGCTGACACGCTTCACTCTTTCCTGCGGCGAGACACGGCCTGGGTTAGTTACCGACGACGCGGGGCCCCTCGGGTGTCCCGCCCGCTGCGTCTTTCCCCTTTTCCAGAGAATCCTCCCATGCCGACCGTCCAAGCCTACGCCGCTCCGAGCGCCAAGGCCCCCCTCGCCCCGTTCTCCTTCGAGCGCCGGGAGCCGGGTCCCCACGACGTCCTCATCGACATCCTCTACTGCGGCGTATGCCATTCGGACATCCACTCGGCGCGCGGCGAGTGGGGGCCCCATGGGCTGTACCCCATGGTGCCGGGCCACGAGATCGTCGGGAAGGTCGCCCAGGTGGGCGGCTCCGTCACGAAGTACAAGGTCGGTGACTCCGTCGGTGTGGGCTGCTTCGTGGACTCGTGCCGCGAGTGTGGCCAGTGCCACGCGGGCGAGGAGCAGTTCTGTGACCGCGGCATGGTGGGCACCTACAACGCCAAGGATCGCCACGGCGCCGTGACGCAGGGTGGCTACTCCACCCGCATCACCGTGGACGAGAACTACGTGCTGCGCATCCCGGAGTCCCTTCCGCTCGACCGGGCCGCGCCGCTCTTGTGCGCGGGCATCACCACCTACTCCCCCCTGCGCCACTTCGGCGTGAAGAAGGGCGACAAGGTCGCCGTGGTGGGCCTGGGCGGCCTGGGCCACATGGGCGTGAAGCTCGCCAAGAAGATGGGCGCCGAGGTCACCGTGCTGAGCACCTCGCCCTCCAAGAAGGACGACGCCCTCGCCCTGGGTGCCCACCACTTCGCGGCCACGTCGGACAAGGCGACCTTCAAGCAGCTCGCCGGGAGCTTCGACTTCATCCTCGACACCGTCTCCGCCCAGCACGACTACAACGCCTACCTCAACCTCCTGAAGGTGGACGGCACCATGGTGCTCGTGGGCATGCCCGAGCATCCCTCCCCGCTCTCCGCCGCGCCGCTCGTCATGCGCCGGCGCAAGCTCGCGGGCTCGCTCATCGGTGGCATCCGCGAGACCCAGGAGATGCTCGACTTCTGCGCCGAGCACAACGTGACCTCGGACATCGAGGTCATCCCCATCCAGAAGATCAACGAGGCCTACGAGCGGATGCTCAAGGGTGACGTGCGCTACCGCTTCGTCATCGACACCGCCAGCCTGCGGAAGTGAGTCCGGGCGCGCGCTGAGCCGGGGTATCCTCTCCGCGAGGAGAGGCCCCCGTGATCAAGAAGACGACCGAGCGAGTGGTGAAGTGCCCCCAGTGCCTGGCACCGCTCTCGCCCAAGCACTTCGCCGCCTCGATCGTCTGTGACTACTGCGGCACCGCCGTGCAGTTGGATCCCACGGCCGTTCATGCCGAGCGCTTCCAGCGGGCGTTGAAGGAGTGGAACGACCCCGGGACGCACGGGTACGAGACGTGGTGGAGTCTGGAAAAGAGCCACTGGGCTCCCGGGCCCCTGCTCGCCCGGGGGGACATGACGGACGTCTACGCCGCCGAGCGGGCGCGCACGCCCACCGAGCGCGTCGTGATGAAGGTGCTGCGCGACCCGGCGCACCTGCCCCTCTTCGAGCACGAGTGGCAGGTGCTGCGCGACCTCCAGGCGAGTGAGGCGAACGGAGCGCCCACCTTCGCCGCGCTCCTGCCGCGGCCGGTGACGCGGGGCGTGCTGCGCTCGGGGCCCTTCGTGGACCACTCCGCCATGGTGCTGCGCTGGCCCTCCGGCTTCCTCCACACCTTCGAGGACGTCCGCCGGGCCTACCCCTCGGGCGTGCCCGCCCAGACCACCGTCTGGATGTGGCGGCGCATCCTCGAGTCCCTCTCGTTCATCCACCGCTCGGGCTATGTGCATGGGGCGGTGCTGCCCCCCCATCTGCTCATCCAACAGGGAGAGCATGGCCTGCGGCTGCTGGGCTTCTCCTGCGCGGAGCGCATCGGCCTGCCCCTGCGCGCCTTCCATCCGTACTACCAATCGTTCTACCCCGGCGGCGTCCTGGCCACGCGGCGGCTCCAGGTCGAGGACGACCTGCGGATGAGCGCCCTGTGCATCATCTCCCTGCTCGGAGGAGACCCCGAGCGGGGCACCGTCCCCGGCTCCGTGCCCGCGCCCCTGGCCCTGCTCCTGCGGCAGGTGGGCGTCGGAGAGCACGTGCACGGCAACGGGGACATGGCCTGGACACTTCGCGAGCGCGTTGGTGAAGTGGGCACCGCGGTCTTCGGTCCCCCGAGCTTCCAACCGCTCGTGATGCCGTGAGGCGAGGGCCCACCGTCCAGACGAAGGAGCACCCACCATGGGGTACGGCAACTACAGCAGCCAGGCGCACGAAGCCATCGTGCAGAAGCGCGCGACGGAGCCCGCCAGGGAAGTCTTCCAGCAGACGGGCTGCCACCCGCTGATGAACCCCAAGGGGCTGCGCCTGCGCGAGTCGCGCGACAGCGAGGAGCATCCGAATTCCCTGGGCATCGTCTTCGCGTTGGACGTCACCGGCTCCATGGGGAGCATCCCCAAGGCCATGGCCACGAAGATGCTGCCCAAGTTCATGAAGATCCTCACCGACTGCCACGTGAAGGATCCCCAGTTGCTCTTCATGGCCGTGGGCGACGCGACGAGCGACGAGGCCCCCCTGCAGATGGGCCAGTTCGAGTCCACCGCCCAGCTGATGGACCAGTGGCTCACCTGGAGCTACCTGGAGGGCCACGGCGGCGGCAATGGCCACGAGAGCTACGAGCTCGCGCTCTACACGCTGGCCCAGCACACGGAGATGGACTGCTGGGAGAAGCGCAAGAAGAAGGGCTACGTCTTCATGACGGGAGATGAGCTGCCCTTCCCCTCCCTGTCCAAGCACGTCGTCGAGGGCATCATCGGAGACCGGCTCGATCAGGATCTGACGGTGGAGGAGATCGTCGCCGAGCTGCAGAAGACCTTCGTGCCCTTCTTCGTCATCCCGGACCAGAAGCGCCGCGCGAATTGCGAGGAGCGGTGGCGCGAGCTGCTCGGCGACCACGTGCTGTGCATGAACAACGCCCAGGACATCTGCTACGTGAGCGCGGGCGCCGTCTGTCTGTACGAGGGCCTGGTGCCGGACATCGACGCGCTGGGCCGCGTCTTCAAGGACATGGGCCTGGAGTATGGCGACCTGAGCTCGGTGCTCCGCGCGCTCACGCCCCTGGCGGAGGCGCTCGGACGCACGGGGGGACCCGCGATGCGCGGCACCAAGGCGTCCGAGAGCGTCGTCGGCCGGATCGTCCAGCTCTTCAAATGAAGGGGCCTCGCGAGGGGCGGCGCGTCTCCATCGTCGTGGACCTCGGCTTCGGGGACGCGGGCAAGGGGCTGCTGACCGACTTCCTCGTGCGGCGGGACGGGGCGGGCCTGGTGGTGCGCTACAACGGCGGCGCCCAGGCCGGCCACAACGTCGTCACCCCCGAGGGACGGCATCACACCTTCGCCCAGTTCGGCGCGGGCTCGTTCGTCCCGGGGGTGCGCACGTTCCTCGCCCACCCCTTCGTCCTGCATCCCACCGCGCTCCTGGTGGAAGGCGAGGTGCTGCGCGCCCGGGGCGTGGACGACGTCTTCGAGCGCCTGCGGCTGAGCGAGCGCGCGCGCGTCATCACCCCCTTTCATCAAGCCATGAACCGCCTGCGAGAGCTCGCGCGCGGAGACGCACGGCACGGCTCGTGCGGCGTCGGCGTGGGCGAAACGGTCCGGGACGCGCTCGACTTCCCCGAGGACACGGTGCTCGCCGGAGACTTGAGGGACATTCCCCGGCTCACGCGCAAGCTGCGGCGCATCCGCGAGCGCAAACACGAGGAGCTGCGCGCGCTCCCCCTCCCCGACACCGAGCCCGTCCAACGCGAGCGCTCCCTGTTCGAGTTCGAGGGCGTCATCGAGACCTGGCTCGAGCGGGCGGCGCGGGTGGTGACACTCGGGCTGGTGGTGCCGGACACGACGCTCGGCGCGTGGATGCGGGACACCTCCACCACGGTGTTCGAGGGCGCCCAAGGCGTCCTGCTCGACGAGTGGCGGGGCTTCCATCCCTTCACCACCTGGTCCCGCTGCACCGCGGACAACGCCCTGGAGCTGATCGCCGACAGCGGCGTGGACGCCGAGGTGCGGCGGGTGGGCGTGCTGCGCAGCCACGGGGTCCGCCATGGCGCGGGCCCCTTGCCCACGGAGACTGGGGAATTGCGCCCGCTCGTCTCCGAGCACAACGCCCCCAATGACTGGCAGGGCCGCGTGCGCTACGGCTGGTTCGACGCGGTGCTCGCCCGCTACGCGCTCGACGTGGTGGGCGGCGTGGACGAGCTCGCCCTCACCCACGTGGATCTGCTCGCGCGGCTGCGCACCTGGAAGGCCGCCGCGAGCTACCAGGGCGGGAGCCTCACGCGCCTCACGCTCGCGCCCTCCCCCTCGCTCGAACACCAGGAACGGCTCACGCGGCTGCTGCTGGAGACAGTCCCCACATTCGAGGAGCGCGAGCCCCACGAAGCGCGGGTCCTGGGACACATCGAACAACTCCTGGGCCGCGCCGTGAATTGGTTATCGCGAGGTCCACGGGCGGAGGACGTCTCCCGCCATCACCCATGACCTTCGGGGCTGTATCCCATCCGACAGGGATATCACCCCTCGGCCTTCACGGACAAATCCGACAATTCCAACCTATCCAGGGGTCATAGGTTATCCAGGGATGTCTCGTTCATAGTGCCTTCGCCTCCCCAGCAAGCCGTCCCCGCCGCCCCCCCCCCCCCGAACGGCCCCCCGGGAGCGCGATCACTCGCGCTCCCGGGGGTGCGGCATCATGGGCGTGCGGACCTTCGCCGCGTTCGGGTGGGATCAGCGGGTCCGGCCAATGCCGAAGTAGGTGAATCCCTCCTCCCGGGCCCGCTGGGGATCCCACGCGTTGCGGCCATCGAAGAGCGTGGGACTGCGCATCGTCGCCTTGAGCCGCTTCAGGTCCGGGTGGCGGAACGCGTTCCACTCCGTCACCAGGAAGAGCCCGTCCGCGCCCTCCGCCGCAGCGTAGCAGGTGGGTGCGTAGGTGACGCGGTCTCCAAAGTAGCGGCGCGCGCTCTCCAGCGCGACGGGGTCATGACATTGCACCCGCGCGCCCTTGCCGAGCAGCCCTTCGATCAGCTCCACGGCGGGTGCCTCGCGCATGTCGTCCGTCCTGGGCTTGAACGCCAGGCCCCAGATCGCGAAGGTGCGCCGCGACAGGTCGCCGAAGTGCTTCACCGCCTTGGTGAGCAGACACCGCTTCTGCCGCGTGTTCGTGTTCTCCACCGCGCGCAGGAGGTCGAACTCCATTCCCACCTCGCGTGCCGTGGCCATCAGCGCCTTCACGTCCTTGGGAAAGCAGCTGCCGCCATAACCGATGCCTGGCCGCAGGAACGCGGAGCCAATCCGCTTGTCCGCCCCCAGCCCCTGGCGCACCCACTCCACGTCCGCGCCCACGCGCTCACACAGCGCCGCCACGTCGTTCATGAACGAAATGCGCGTGGCGAGCATCGCGTTGGCCGCGTACTTCGTCAGCTCCGCCGAGCACGGATCCATATAGAGGAGGGGGTTCTCCCCGCCCACGAAGGGCGCGTACAACTCCCCCATCAGCTCGCGGGCCCGCTCCGAGCGGGTGCCGATCACCACCCGATCCGGCTTGAGGAAGTCCCGCAGCGCCGCGCCCTCCTTGAGGAACTCGGGGTTGGACACCACGTCGAACGCGCACCGGGTGTTGCGCGCGATCGCCGCGTGGACCCGATCCGCCGTCCCCACCGGGACCGTGCTCTTGTTCACGATGACGGTGTAGTGCGTGAGCGCCCGGCCCACCTGCTCGGCCGCCTCGAGGACGTAGCGAAGGTCCGCGCGGCCCGTCTCTCCCTCCGGCGTGCCCACGGCGATGAACACCACTTGCGCGGGCCCCACCGCCGCTGGCAGCTCTCCGGTGAAATGCAGCCGTCCCGCGTCCAGGTTGCGGCGAACCAGCTCCGCCAGCCCAGGCTCGTAGATGGGTATCTGGCCGAGCCGCAACGCCTGGAGCTTCTCCTCGTCGACGTCGATGCACGTGACGTCCTGCCCCGACTCCGCGAAGCACGTCCCCGCCACCAGCCCCACGTATCCCGTGCCAATGATCGCGACCTTCATGCGTCTCCTTTCACGGTGCCCGTCCCGAAGTCACTGACCGGAGGTAGCCCTCCAGGGTCTCCGCGCGGTGCGCGGCGGTGTGCTCGGACAGCACCCGCGCGCGTGCCCTCATGCCCATGGCCCGGCGCTCTCCCTCCGTGACTTCCTGGAGATAGCGGCACGTCTGCTCGCCCGAGTGGGAGATGAGGATCTCCTCGCCCGGGACGAAGAAGGTGCCAAGCCCCGGCCACGCATCACTGATGAGGGGCACCGCGCACGCGGCGGCCTCGAAGAGCCGCACACTCGGGGAGTAGCCGGCGCGCACCATGTCCGCGCGGGTGACGTTCAAGGTGAAGCGCTGGGAGTTGTAGAAGGCCGGATGCTCGGGGGGGGCCAGGTGCTCCACGCGCGCCACGTTGCCGGGCCACGCGAGATTGGCCGGATACTGAGGTCCCGCGACCACGAAGCGGCCCGAGGGCCACTCCCGCGCGGCATCGAGCATCAAGCGCTCCAACACGGGCTGCCGGTCATCGCTGTAGGTCCCCAGGTAGCCGAGATCCCAGAGGGGCTCGCGCGTCTCGGGGGCGTACAGCTCGGGATCGCAGCTACAGTAGAGCGGCCGGGCGGCGGGTGAGCCCAGCTCGCGCTCGATGCGCTGGAGCAGGGGGCCCCCCGTGAAGGACAGGTAGAGCCGGTAGCCCGGGATGAGCTCGGGCGAGAGGTACTCGAAGTCCCCGCGCGCGAGCTTCGCCAGCGTCACCGGCGTGTCGATGTCGTAGAAGGCCGGCACGCCCCGGGCGGTGCGCTGCACCCAGGCGCCCACTTCCACGCCCTGCGGAACGTAGGAGCCCACCACGACCAGATCCGCGCCCCGGACGGCGTCCGTGAAGCGGTCCTTCAACATCTCCAGGTCCGCGTACAACTCGGTGCGGCCGAAGGGAGGCCGTTGCAGGTCGCGGTTGCAGGCATACCAGGGCATGTCGCGCTCGAGGAACAACACCTCGTGCCCGCGCCTCACGAGTTCGCGCACGAGCCCCCGGTAGGTGGTGGCGTGTCCGTTGCCCCAGCTCGACGTGATGGACAACCCCAGAATGACGATCCGCATGCGCTCCGCCTCCATGGCTCAAGCCACCCGCTCGCGTGCACCGCTCCCGCGCGCGCCCAGCACCGCTTCCACCTTCAAGGCCCGATGCGCGTACGTGTGCTCGGCCAGGACGCGCCGGAGCGCCGCCTGACCGATGCGCCGCGCCTCGGGCTCGCTCAGCGCGCGCACGTGCCCGGCGACCTCCTCGCCCGAGTGGGCCACGAGGACTTCCCGCCCGGGCTCCAGGAAGAGCTCCACGCCCTCGAAGGCGTCGGTGATGAGGCAGGCGCCGGCTCCTGCGGCCTCGAACACCCGCGTGGCCGGCGAGAAACCAAAGCGCGCCATGCTGTCCCGGTGGATGTTGAGCACCGCGCGCGCCGAGCAGTTCAGCGCGTTGTGGTCCTGCGTGTAGACGTGGCCCAGGTACTTCACGTTGTCGGGCAGGGAGCGGTCGCCCCACCCACTGCCACCCAGCAGGAAGCGCGAGGAGGTCAGGAGGCTCGCGGCCTTCAGGAAGAAGGCCTCCACGCGCGCCTCCCGATCCGGCAGCCGATTGCCCAGGAAGGCCAGGTCCCCCGTGAAGCGCGTGTCCGCCGCCACCGGATGATGGGTGCTGGGATCCAACGCGTTGTAGATGGGCACGCACTCGCGCGCCCCGAGCGCCCGGTAGGCGGACACCACCGGCTCCCCGCCTCCGTAGGTGAGGATGTGGTCGTAGCGAGGCACGAGTGCCCGGAACGGATCGCCCGGGTCCTTCTCCAGGCGCTCGAGGGTGGCGGGCGCGTCCACATCCCAGAACACCACCTGGGTGCCCGGACGCCGCAGCTCGAGCACGCGCGCCTCGAGGAGCGCATCGAACACCCCCACGCCGCTCGCCTTCACCACCACGTCCGCGTCCCGGGCTTCCTCCAGGCAACGCTCGAGCGCGTCCGTGCCCTGTGCCGAGTAGACGACCACGCGCGCCCAGTCCGGGTCCGCCATGTCGCGGTGTTGCTGACGCTCGTAGGCATCCGGCTCGTAGAAAGTCACGCGGTGTCCGCGCTCATGCAGCGCGCGGATGATGCCGCGGTAGTAGGTGGCCGCTCCGTTCCAGTAGGCCGAGACGAGGCTCGAACCGAAGAAGGCGATGCGCGAACCCTTGCTCATAGGACGACCCTTTCCCGTGCCATCGGCTGGCACTCCGAGGCGCTCGTGCCCAGCGACTGGCAGATGCGCAGAAGCTCCTCCACGCGGTGCCCGCAGGTGTGGCGCGCGAGCACCGTGCGCCGGCCATGCTCGACCAGCTCGCGGCGCAGGCCCTCGTCGGCGAGCAGCGCCCGCAAGTGACGGCGCATCTCCTGCCCGTTGGCGGCGACGAGGAAGTCACGGCCCGGGGTGAAGAGCCCCTCCGCGTCCGACCAGGGAGCCGTCACCAGGGGGATGCCACACGCGAGCGCCTCGAAGGGGCGGATGGTGGGGATGCCGGGCAGCGCCTGGGCGTAGGGGCGGCGTGGTACGTGGATCGTCAAACGCGCCTGGGCGAAGGCCTCGGGCACGCGATGGTTGGGCAACCAGCCCGCGTACTCGATGCCCGAGGCGGCGAGGGCCTCGCGCGCGGCCTCGGGGTAGCGCACGCCGTGCACGCGGGCCATCAGGCCCAGCGCCTTCACCGGTTCCAACAGGAACTCGTGCAGCTCCGCGGTGCGCTCCTCGTCGCCCCAGTTGCCCACCCAGACGAGCTCCCGCTCCGCCTCCACGTGCGGCAGGGGATGGAACACGCGTGCATCGGCGGCCTCGTGCCAAGTCCAGGCCCGCTGGGTCCACCCCTGCTCCAGATAGATGCGCCGGATGACCTCGCCGAAAGCGAGCACGCCGTCATAGTGGGTGAGCGCGTAGCGAGCCATCTCCTCCCGGGCACTCACGCTGCGGTGGTGGGTGTCATGGAAGAGCAGCCGGAAGGAGCCCCCCGCCCGGCGCCGCTCGCCCAGGCGCTGGACGAGCTCCGGAGAACTCCACTCATGGACGATGACGAGGTGGGCCCCGTCGAGCACGCGGTCCAGGTCCAGCGCATCGGGCGCATAGCGCTCGGGGCGCACATGCGGGTAGAGGGCGCGAACCTCCTCCAGGGCCGTCGGCCCGCCAGGCTCGGCCAGGAGGTTGCGCAGACTCCAGGCATCCTCGGGTTCGAGGACTCGCACCTCGTGGCCACGCACGGCGAGTTCCGTCACCACGCCGCGCAGGAAGTGGGCGTTGCCGTGGTTCCAGTCGGACAGCAGGGAGTGGCAGAAGAGGACGATGCGCATGGTCGATGGGCGTCTTGTCAGAGGGTCTGGAGGCTGGAACGGGCCCACGCCTCGGAAGGCCGCGCGTTCAGCGTGGCGTAGAGCTCGAGGTACGCCTCCACCATGCGGCGAGGCGTGAAGGTGAGCGCCCGGGACCGGGCCCGGACCGCGAGGCCTTCGCGTTGCGCGCGGTGGCGCATCAACCCCCGCAAGGCGTCGGCGAGCCCATCCTCGTCGTCTGGATGGACGAAGCGCGCGGCATCGCCCCACAGCTCGCGCAGGCTGGGAATGTCCCCGAGCACCAGCGCGCACCCGGCGAGCGCGGCCTCCAGGATGGACAGACCAAAAGGCTCGTAGCGAGCGGGCATCGCGTAGACGGCCGCCCGGCCCATCCACCCCGCGAGTTCCCAGGGCGCCAGCGTCCCGAGCGAGCGCACATGGGGAGCCCGGGCGCTTCCGCCTCCCGGGTGCTGGGTCTCCCCCGCGACCCACACGGGAAACGGCAGCCCTGGCGCGACCGCGTCCAGTGCCGCCAGGTTCTTGGCCTCGTCCCACAACCGGCCCGCCGCGAGCACGAAATCTTCCTTGGGGCCGGGCCGGAAGGCCTCCGCCCGCCGGGCGTTGGGAATGACGCGCGAGGCGCGCAAGGGCCCATGGAGCCGTTCCGTGGCGGCGAGCATGGCCGCGCCAGGAGCCACCACGCACGCGGCCGCGCGCAATCCCCGCCCCACTTCCCGCCGGTAGCGCGCGTAACGCTCGGGGGCGGGCTCTCTCTTGACGGCCTCCCACCAGGAAAGAACGCACGAATGCGCCACCACCAGCGCCGGCGCCCGCCAGGCGAGCGCGCCATGGCAGAAGCCATTGAGGTGGACGATGTCGGGTGACAGCCGCGCCTCCAGGTCGAGCAGCCACTCCCCGGAGGCTCGGACGTCGTCCCAGGGCTCCTCCATCCACTCCAGCCGGTAATGACTTTCATGGATGGACAGTTCCGGAAGGTCCCGAGCCTCCCGCCACTGCGCGGCGGACAGCGGCGCCCCGAGCGTCGCGAGTTCCACCCGAACGCCCCGCTCCGCGAGCGCCCGGCTCAATTCCAGGGCATAGGCCCATACGCCTCCCACCGTGTCGGCGGTCATCAGCACCCGTTGGACTGGCGGCATCTGGAGACCTCCCGGGTCAGCCCACGTGGGCCGCGATCGTGGAGTCCACCGCCAGGGGCCGCGCCAACCACGCATGCAACCGGGACACGCCCTGCTCGACGCCCACTCTCGGCACCCAACCCGTGGCGGCCTGGAACTTGCGGGTGTCGGAGACGTAGTAGCGCTGATCTCCGATGCGCCAGTCCTCGAAGCGGATCTCCGGGCGCCGCCCCAGGTGCCGCGCCATGAGGTCGAGCAGTTCCAGCAGGCTCACGGTGCGCTCCGGGCCTCCCCCGATGTTGAAGGCCTGTCCCCCGAGCCGATCGATGTTCGCCTGCGCCAGGCACAAGGCGCGCACCAGATCCTCGACGAAGAGGATGTCGCGCACCTGCATGCCGTCACCGTAGAGGGTGATGGGCTTGCCCTGGAGCGCCCGGAGAAGGAAGTGCGCCACCCAGCCCTGATCCTCCGTGCCGAACTGACGCGGGCCGTAGATACAGCTCATCCGGAACACCACGGTCTTCAAGCCAAAGGAGCGTCCATAGTCGAGCACGTACTGGTCCGCCGCGCCCTTGGAGCAGCCATAGGGACTCTCGAAGTCCAGGGGGCAGCACTCGCCGATGCCCTGGGCGCGGATGGCCTCGTCCCGGGGCATGTAGCGGCGGCCGTCCAGGACGAACTCCAGCCCTGGCAGCCCGCCGTAGACCTTGTTCGTCGAGGTGAAGACAAGCGGAGCGGGCTCCCGCATCGACCGCAGGGCCTCCAGGATGTTGAGTGTGCCTCGAGCGTTCACCTCGAAGTCATGCACCGGGCCCTCCAGGCTGGTGGTCACCGCCACCTGCGCCGCGAAGTGGAAGACCTCTCCGGCGCCCCGCACCGCCCGCCGCACCGCCTGCTCGTCGCGGATGTCACCCACCACCACGTCGAGCAGCGCGTCATGACGAGACTTGAGCCAGCGCAGGTTGCGCTCCACTCCGGCACGCGAGACGTTGTCGAACACCCGTACCCGGCGGCCCCCGGCCAGGTAGTGCTCCGCCACGTTGGAGCCGATGAACCCCGCCCCTCCGAAGATGACCACCATCCTCTTGTCGTGGCCGTTCCCCTGTTTCTCCGGCGCGCGGCTCATACGGTCAATCCCCGGACCTCGAGTTCCACCTTCGCCTCGGCCACGCGATCCATGGCCACCTGACCCTCGAGCCATCGCGCCAGCTCGGCCAGCCCCGTCTGGAACTTCACCTGGGGCTCGTACCCCAGCATCACGCGGGCCTGGGTGATGTCGGCGAAGCAGTGGCGGATGTCGCCCATGCGGTACTTGCCCGTCACCGCGGGCAGCAGGTGGGGCCTCCCCATCACCTCGCCCAGGGCCCGAGCCACCTCACGCACGGTGACGGAGCGGCCGCTGCCGATGTTGAGCACCTGTCCGGGGGCCGCCCGGGACTCCATGGCCAGACGGCAGGCGCGCGCCACGTCATGCACGTTCACGAAGTCACGCTGCTGCATCCCATCCTCGAAGATGAGCGGCGCGTTGCCGTTGAGCATGCGCGAGGCGAAGATGGCGAGCACCCCGGTGTAGGGGTTGGACAGCGCCTGGCGCGGCCCATAGACATTGAAGAAGCGCAGCGCCACCGTGGGGATGTTGTAGGCCCGGCCGGCGATGAGACACAGCCGCTCCTGATCATATTTGGAAAGGGCATACACGGACGAGATCGCCGGCGCCTTGGTCTCGGGCGTGGGCAGTGGCGAGAGCGCTTCCCCGCCCGCGCCACACAATTCCCACGCGCCGGATTGTAATTGCTCCAGGGTGCGATCCGTCCCGGGCACGAGCCGGCCATCCGGCGTACGGAAGAGCCCCTCGCCATAGACACTCATGCTGGAGGCGACCACCAGGCGCTCCACCGGGCGCTGGATGAGCGCTTCCATCAACACCGCGGTGCCCAGGTTGTTCACCGAGGTGTAGTGCGCCACCTCGTACATGCTCTGGCCCACGCCCACGGCCGCGGCGAAATGGTAGACCACGTCGACGCCCTCGAGCGCGCGCCCCACCGCCTCGCGGTCCCGCACATCCCCGACGACGAGTTCCACCTCCGGGTTCAGGTACGACGGCCGCGACCGGCCCTCTCCATGCACCTGGGGCAGCAGCGAGTCCAATGCCCTGACACGATGACCGTGCGCGAGCAGCTCGTCCGCCAGATGAGACCCGATGAACCCCGCGCCTCCCGTGATGAGTACCTGTTTGCGCCTCATGCTCCCTCCCAGAGGACTCGCGCCCTTCATCCTGGCCGCGCCCGTGAACTCGTGAAGCCGAGGCGTCCCGCGTGTGGGACGGCCCCGTCATCTCTACGCAACGGTAAGCATGGCAACGACTGGCGGCAGTCCTGGCCTGACGGTTCTGTCTGCCATTGTCCCGGGGACCGAACACATGCATCTTCCAACTTCGAGCGTTGGCCAGCCGACCCTACTTCCGATGTAGTCCCCGGGTGCTAGTCCTTCAGGCCAGGGCGGACAAGGGGAGCGGCGCTTCGGAGAACGTCGACAACTCGGGCAGCAATCCGCGCGTCTGCCGGCGCACGAGCGAGGCGTAGTACCCCTCGAGGCGCATCAATTGGGCGTGGCTGCCCGCCTCGACGATCCGCCCCTCCTTGAGGACGAGGATGCGATCGGCATCCACCACCGTGGACAGCCGGTGGGCGATGGCGAAGGTGGTGCGCCCCTTCATCAGCTTGCCCAGCGCCTCCTGCACGAGGGCCTCGCTCTCCGCGTCGAGCGCGCTGGTGGGCTCGTCCAGGATGAGGATGGGCGGATCCGTGAGGAGCGAGCGAGCGATGGAGAGGCGCTGGCGCTCTCCCGCGGACAGCCGGTTGCCCCGCTCGCCCACCACGGTGTCATAGCCCTGGGGCAGGCGCATGATGAAGTCGTGCGCGTGCGCGGCGCGGGCCGCGGCCTCTATCTGCTCCAGGGAGGCCTCGGGCCGTCCGTAGGCGATGTTGCTGCGCACGCTCTCGTTGAAGAGCAGCGAGTCCTGCAACACCACGCCGATGTGGCGCCGCAGCGACAACTGCTTGAGCGAGCGGAGATCCTGGCCATCGATGCACACCCGCCCCTGGACCGGATCGTAGAAGCGGCACAGGAGGCTCATCAGCGTGGTCTTTCCCGCGCCACTCGGCCCCACCAGCGCGATCGTCTCTCCCGCCTTGACCTCCAGGTCGATGCCCTTGAGCAGCGGCCTGCCGGGTCCCGAGGTCGAGGGGTAGGCGAAGTGGATGTTCTCGAACGTCACGTCGCCACGCACGTGCGTGACCTCGACGGCGTCCGGGGCGTCGCCCAGGGTGTCCTGGACATCCAGGATGGAGAAGACCTGGTCGATGGCCACCGAGGCGGTCCTCGACGTCTTGTACACGCCGCTCAAGCCCTGCACGGGGCCGAAGAGTCCACCGATGTAGCCCAGGAACGCCACCAGGGTTCCGGAGGAGATCTCCCCCCGGAGCACCAACAGGCCGCCCAGGCCGATCAACGCCACGCGCGCGATGAGCACGATGACGCTCTGGCTGGCGTTCACCGCCGAGTCGAAGGCCACGCCCTGGGTGACCACGCCATTGGCCTCGCGCACGTCGTGCAGGAAACGCTGCTTCTCCCGCGCCTCCATGGCGAAACTCTTCACCGTCACGATGCCCGAGAGGACTTCATTGAAGCGGGCGTAGATTTTCGTCCAGCGCTCCATGAGCGTCTGCTCCCGCCGCGTCTGCACGGGCGCCGCCTTCCGGGCGATGAGCACGGGAATGGGCGCGAACACCAGCGCGAGCAGGGCCAGGCGCCAATCCAGCTGGAACATGACGACCACGCAGAGCACCAGGTAGGTCGCCGCGGGGAGCACGTTGAAGGTGAGCTCGGTGATGGCCCCCACGAAGCCCTGCATGCCGCGCTCGAGCTTCGTCATGGTGGCGCCCACGCCCTCCTCGCGGTGGAAGCTCAAGGGCAGCCGGTGGAGGCGGGACACCGTGGCCTCGTTGAGGGCGAAGTGCACGCGGATGCGCGTGCGCCAGGTGAGCCAGTTGGCCGTGGCTCCCAGCGCCTCGCGCACCAGGCCGATGGCCACCAGCGCCCCCACGGAGAGGAGCACCGCCTTCGAGGTGCCACCCGCGCCGAGTTGATCGAAGACGCTCTTGAGCGCGAGCGGTTCGATGACGCTCAGTCCCGTGGAGAGGAGGACGAGGAAGAGGACGGTGACCACCGCGTGGCGGTGAGGGAGGAGAAAGCCCATGGCGCGCCAGAGCGAGCCACGAGAGGCGGATGCGGTCTGCATGAGCGGCGTGAACGTCCACATTCCCGGACTCCTTCCGGAGTCACCGGGCCGGGCGAACGTTCAAGCCCCGAGCCGATTCTCACCCGTAGATCCGGTCGAGCGTCGTCGCGACCTCGACGAGCCGCTCGGACTCCGGATCGAAGCGAGCCCCCTGGGCCAGGCGGGAGACCCAATCCACCGCCGCCCGGCCGCCCCACGCATCCGGCGGCTCGGCGAGGCGTTCGCGCGAGGTGCCCCGGAACACCTCCGCCGTGAAGTCGTAGAACGAGCCATTCACGTTGCGAAACGCCGCTCCTCCCTGGGTGCCATAGAAGGAGGCCTCGATGACCGCGTCACACCCGGCGGACAGCTTCCAGGAGCAGGCGAGCTGGACGGCGGTGCCTGGAGCCAGCTCCAGTTGCGCGGCGGCGTAGTCCTCGACGGCGTCCGTGGGCCTGGACAAGGGACGACCCTGGGCGAAGAGCTGGCTCGACACGCGCCGGACCTCGGGAAAGCCCAGCACCCAGAGCACCAGATCCACCAGGTGGATGCCCAGGTCCATCACGCATCCGCCGCCCGCGAGCTTCGGATCGTAGAACCACGCCTTGTCCGGGCCGTAGGCATTGTGGAAGACGAGGTTCGCCGCGTAGATGTGCCCCAGCACGCCCGCCTGGACGCGCTCGCGCAGCAGCCGCATCCCGGAGGTGAAGCGGTAGCTGAGATCCACGCCCAGCAGCCGGTCCGCCGCGCGCGCGGCGTCCACCACGCGCTGGTTCTCCTCCTGGGAGCGGCCGAGCGGCTTCTGGCAGAACACGGCCACGCCGCGCTCCAGGGCCTGGATGGACTGCTCGGCATGGAACGCACTGGGCGTCGCGATGACCAGCCCATCGAGCCCCAACTCCAGGAGCGCGTCGAGCGAGTCCACCCGCGCGCAGCCCGGCGCGAGCTTCTGGGCTTCCCGGGCGGCGGCCTCGCCGGGATCCGCCACCCCCACCACCTGGGCCGTCTCGCTCCGGATGATGGCCTCCATGCGGTGGCGTCCAATCCAACCCACGCCAAGGAAGCCGAGCCTCGGAGGGCGCTCGAGCCGCTGACCTGTCTGTCCATTCATACGGTGATGATCGCCTTGAGGAAGCCCTCGGGACGGGTGCGCATCGTCTCGAAGGCGAGGTTGAGTTCATCCAGTCCGAAGCGGTGGGTGAAGAGCGGAAAGGGATCGAGCCGTCCCGCGGAGACCTCGCCCACGGCGAGCCGGATGCCCTCCACGTAGACCCGGGGATCGCGCTCGTGCGCGTTGATGACGTCCAGGCCGCGCCAGTTCCACAGTTGCAGGTTCACCTGGCGGGGACCGTCCTGGTGGTAGCCCGCGATGATGAGCTTGCCGCGCTCGCGCGTGAGCTCGCCGGCCAGGTCGAGCGGCCACTGCTCGCCCACCACCTCGATGACCCGGTCGCAGAAGAAGCCCTGGGTGAGCCCCTTCACGCGCTCGATGATCTTGAAGTGGTCATCCAGGGGGATGCACTCGGAGGCGCCATACGCGCGCGCCAGCTCGAGCGCGTAGGGCCTGCGGGCGATGGCGATGACGCGCGCCCCGGCGTTCGCCGCCAGCCGCGTGACCAGCGCTCCGAGGAAGCCAATGCCGATGATGGCCACCGTCTGTCCGGCCTGGATGTCACTCCGGCGGAAGATGTTCATGGCGCAGCCCAGGGGCTCACCCGGGAAGGGCTTGCCCGTGAGCGAGGGCGGCAGCAGCACCGCCGAGTCCGCGCCCACCACGTCGTACTCGGCATAGGCCGCCGAGGACAGGGTCGCCACCCGGTGGCCCACCTGGAAGCCCGTCACGCCAGGGCCCACCGCGTCCACCACGCCCCAGCCCTCATGGCCCGGGGCCCCGGGCCGCATCGGATAGCGGAACCACTCACGCCCTTCCCAGACAGGAAGATTGGAACCACACACCCCACAGCCCTCGAGCTTCACCCGTACGGTGCCCGGGCCCGGCTCGGGTCGCGACACACGCTCGATCCGGGCGCCCCTGGGCCCGGCGAGCACCGCCGCCACCATTGTCGTGCTCGACATTCCCGCCTCCATCCGTCGTCGCCTCCAGAGAACCTGGGTGTGAAGGGTCCAATGTGCTCAACGCCTCGCGGGGGGCCATTGGACTCAAGGGCCGGGCAGGGCCTCCACCACGCCCGCCACGTGTCTCACGAAGCCCGGCACCCGCAGCAGGAGCCCCTCGCGCGTCCCCATCACCTCCTCCGTGTGGAGCTGTTCGCCCGTCACATCGTTCCACCAGGTGACGCGGTGGCGTCCGGCGGCGCCCTCCATCCGCACGGTGGCGCCTTCGACCGTGGAGCCGTAGCCCCGCTCCGCGCCCAGCACCCACAGCGCCTGATAACCGGGACGCCCGAGCACCCAGACCCGGGTCCCCTCCGGCGTCGCGGGCGGCGCGGGCCGGGGTAGCAGGGGAGGCACCACGGACAACCGCGACAGGAAGTCCGCCAGCACCCGGAAGTGGTGGCCGCGCTCGGGAGTCATCAACACATCCGAGTCGGGCGTGAAGGGCGGCGCGCTGTGCGCCAGCACCCCCGCCCCCGAGAAGGTGGCGCTCCAGATGCCCACGTGGGTGTGATCGAACGTCCGGGGATCATCGCCGCCGTAGCCGAACTCGCCACAGAGGATGGGTTTGTCATAGCCCCAGGTCTCGGCGATCTTCCGCGAGAACTCGGCCGCCAGCGCGTGGACCTCGTAGTACTCCTTGCCGTAGAGGTGCCACTGCAACAGGTCGTTTCCCGGGTGGGCGTACCAGGGACGTTCGTCTCCATCCACGTTCCAGTGCAACCCCACCGAGCCCAGCGTGACGAGGTGCCCATACGGGTCCGCGCCGTGCCAGACCGCCGCCATGTGCTCGGCCCAGGGGATCCAGCTCGCCTCGCCGATGTTGCCGTCCCACTCGGGTTCGTTGAGCAGATCCACGGCGAGCAGGTGCGGGGAGTAGCCGTAGCGGTCGAGCACGTAGCGCAGCTTGCGCTCGGCGTTCTTCCAGAGGTCCTCGCGCTCGAAGAACTCCGTGGGCGTCGCGGCGGGGCCTCCGCGCGCGGTGCCGTGGGGATTGTCCTCCCAGCTCTTCCACGTCTCGCCCGGCGTGAAGCCGACGGCGAAGAGCGTGAAGATGACATAGACGCCGTGCCGCTCGGCGGCTTCCAGGATGGCGTCATACTCCGCGGCCACCCGCGCATCGAAGCGCCCCACCCCCGTCTCCAGACATCCCGGCTGTGGACCCGGCTCCGGCTCCTCCCGCTCGCAATCGGTGAAGATGAAGAGCCGCAAGGTGTTCATCCCGTTGCGGGCCATGTAGGCCACGTACTCGGGCGCGGGGAGCTGGCCGTGGTTCCACGCGGGATCGTAGAGGTTGAAGCGGTTCTCCCCGAGCGGGAAGAAGGGAGGGCCCTCCTCCCACGCCAGTTGGTGCGCGGACGCGAGGCTCCGGCGCACGAAGCCCCGGCGGCCGCTGGGACGCACCCGGAAGCCGCCCGAGGTCACCTCGCGCGGGCCAGAGCCCCCATCCGCGTGGATGACGTACTGGTAGGTCCCCGTCTCGCGCGGGGTGAAGCGCACCCGGAAGCCGCCTTCCGTCACGGCGAATCCCCCCACCGTCACGACCTGTCCGGAGGGCGCGGTGAAGCGGGCCTGGATGGAGACATCGTCCGGAGGGAGGGACAGCCCGGGCAGCGCGAAGTCCACCTCGAAGCGCGCGAGCCGCTCCACCTCGGCGAGCGCGGAGGGGGCGGAAGACCCCGCGCGAGGCGTGGCGCAGGCCGCCAGCGCCAGGAGCAAGAGCGACACCCGCCAGGGGGCGTGACGAAGCGGCATGCCATCTCCAGAGGGTCTATTTCGCGTAACGGCGGGTCATGCGCGCGCAGAACTCGGCGAACTCCTCGACGCGGTGGGGCGGGCTCGTGTGGTGATCGTTGATGCCGCACGACCCCGGGGTGAAGCAGTACGTCAGCGTCACGTCGAAGCCGTCGAGCGCGCTCATCTGCCGGTCGAACCAGGCCTCCGCGTTGGGCCGGTGACTGTCCGCCCAGCTCAGGCCCGTGCGCAGCTTCTTGACGCCCAGCTTCTTGAGCCACGCCACCGCGTCCTCCAGCCGGGGGTCCTCGAAGTGGAACCACTGGCAGATGCCCATCCGCGGCGTGTAGTCCGCGAAGTGGCGCAGCGCGCGCTTGGGCGTGCCGTCCTCCTTGAGGAGCCCCATGTAGAAGTGCCGGTAGTACGACGACCCCTCGGCCTCGCGGTGCCGTGTGGTCGCCGGCCAGGTCCTGGGCAAATCATAGAGGCTGTACCAGTGCACCCGGTCCACCTGGCCGAGCAACAGCTCCGCGGTGCGCCGCAGGCCGAACTCCTGCACCTCCTCGGCGCCAAAGGAGGAAACCCCCACCTCGGTCACCCAGACGGGGTGGCGCGACGCGGCGCGGATCTCGGCGATGCGCTCGGGCCACTCGTCGATCTGCCAGTGATTCCAATCGAGGGGAAAGCCGTGCACCGCCACGACGTCCACCTCGTCCAGCGCCCCCTGGCCGGACATCCGGCGGAGGAAGGCGGCGTCGATGGGAGACATGCCCCCGAGCACACGGGTGAGCGTGGGGCTCTCCGCACGCACCGCCGCGCCCGCCAGGCGCACCATGCGCGAGAAGATGCTCCAGTCCGGGTCGATCCCAAAATCCCAGTGGGACAGATTGTTGGGTTCGTTCCACAGCTTCACCGCTTCGATCATTGAAGGGTCTCCGGGTAGGCAGCGGTGGGGCGTTCGCCACGCCGGCAGAGGTAGACCTCCCGGGTGGGGCGCTCGAGGAGTTCGAATCCCGCCGAGCGGAGCATCGCCTCGGAGCAAGCCCGGTTGGGCACCCACCAGTTGGTCGGGTCCCCCGCGTAGTCGTGCTCGATGAAATGCATCTTCGGGTACTCCGGCTGATGGAAGATGGCCCTCTCGGTGATGGGGTAGTCGTTGGCGAATTCGCCCACCGCGTCACCGCCACGTTCCAATGTCTGGAAGATAAGCAGGTCCTTGACGACGTGCTCGTGGAGCAGGTCCAACGCCAGCAGCGGATGGCGCAGGTGGTAGAGCACGCCCATGAACAGGACGACGTCGAACTTCTCGCCCAGCGCGCCCACGTCATAGACGTCCATCTGGCGCAGCTCCACCTCCACGCCCATGACCTGGGTGGCGAAGCGAGCCTGCTCCAGGTAGCGCGCATCGGAGTCGATGCCCACCACCCGCGCCGCGCCGCGCCGCTTCATCTCGATGCTGTAGAACCCCGCGTTGCAGCCGATGTCGAGCACGGTCTTGCCCGTCAGGTCCGCCGGAAAGGCATGCTGGAAGCGCTTCCAGAACACCGTTGGGAAGTCGCCCAGGAAGTGATGGGGCGCCGTGCGAACCCCTTTCAGCTCCAGGTTGTGGAACCACTCCCCCAGGGAGCGCACCCGCAGCGCCACCTGCTCCGTCGTCAGTTCGTCTGGAGTCATCGTCATCCCGAAGCCAGCCTTCTCATGAAGGGTGCTCAGCGGCGACCGGCATGCCAAGGACAGACCACTAGAGGACACCTCCCAAGTCATGCGGATGACATGACCTCGGAGGACGGCCAGACTTGTCCCGTGGAACAAGGCGCCGACGAGGATTCGATGCCTACATTGCCTTCTCGGCCCATGTGGAATCCCGAGACGAGGAACAGATGACACGACCGAACTCGATCCGTCCGCCAGAGGGAAGACTCGCCGTCCTGCTGCCAGGGATGGGAGCGATCTCCAGCACGTTCATCACGGGCGTCCTGTTGGCCCGAAAGGGATTGGGGCTCCCCGTGGGCTCGCTCACGCAGATGGGCACGCTGCACGCGGGCGGCCGAAGCATCCGCATGGACGAGTACCTGCCGCTGGCCCGCATGGAGCAGCTCGTCTTCGGCGGCTGGGACATCTTCCCGGACAGCGTCTACGAGACGGCCCTCCACGCCAAGGTGTTGGAGCCCGAGCACCTCGGGCCCGTGCGCGAGGAGTTGGAGGCCATCCGCCCCATGAAGGGTGTCTTCCATCCGCAATACGTGAAGCGGCTGCACGGCACGCACGTGAAGACGGGCGCGACGAAGGCGGAGCTGGTGGAGCAGGTGCGCGCGGACATCCGCGCCTTCCTGCGCGACAAGGGCTGCGCACGCGCGGTGGCCATCTGGTGCGGCTCCACCGAGACGTACGTGGCGGCCGCCCAGGTCCACGCCTCGCGCCGTGCCTTCGAGGCCGGGCTGCGCAAGAACGACCCATCCATCACCAACTCGCAGCTCTACGCGTGGGCGTGTCTCCAGGAAGGAGTGCCCTTCGCCAATGGCTCGCCCAACCTGGCGGTGGACTTTCCCGCCGCCGCCGAGCTCGCGCGCCACCACGAAGTGGCGCTCGCCGGCAAGGACTTCAAGACGGGCCAGACGTTGATGAAGACGGTCATCGCGCCCGCGCTCAAGGCCCGCATGCTCGGGGTGCGCGGGTGGTTCTCCACCAACATCCTCGGCAACCGGGACGGCGAGGTGCTCGACGATCCCGAGTCCTTCCGCGCCAAGGAAATCACCAAGCGCGGCGTGCTCGAGGACATCCTCCAGTCCAGCGACAGTCCGGCGCTCTACGGTGAGCTCTTCCACAAGGTCCGCATCGAGTACTACCCGCCCCGGGGCGATGCCAAGGAGGGCTGGGACAACATCGATCTCTTCGGCTGGCTGGGCTACCCCATGCAGATGAAGATCGACTTCCTGTGCCGCGACTCCATCCTCGCGGCGCCCCTCGTACTCGACCTGGCGCTGTTGATGGATCTGGCCCAGCGCGCGGGCCGCATCGGCACACAGGACTGGCTCGGCTTCTACTTCAAGAGCCCCATGACCGAGCCGGGCCGCACGCCCGAGCAGGATCTGTTCGTTCAAGAGAGAAGGCTCAAGGACAGCTTGCGTGCGCTCATGGGCGAGACGACCGGCGCGGACTGAGCCAGGCACGGGCGGCCTCGCGGCCATCACGAGGCGCGAATGGCCGGCACGGCCCAGGACTCGGGGGGCCGGACACTCAACGCGGTGTACACGTCCAGGTAGGCGTCCACCATGCGGCGCGGCGTGAAGGAGAGCGCCCGGCTGCGAGCCCGCCCGGCGCGGCACTCCCGCTCCGAGGGGTGGAGCATCAACCAGCGCAGCGCGGCGGCGAGTCCGTCCTCGTCATCCGGGTGGACGAAGAGCGCGGCGTCCCCCCACACCTCGCGCAGGCTCGGGATGTCGCCGAGCACCAGCGCGCACCCGGCGAGCGCGGCCTCCAGGGCGGACAGTCCAAAGGGCTCGTAGCGCGCGGGCATGGCGTAGACGGCCGCCCGGGCCATCCACCCCGCGAGTTCCCAGGGCCGCAGCGTGCCGAGCGAGCGCGAGGACGAGCCACGCGAGGTCTCCCCCGCGATGCGCACGGGAAACGGCAGCCGGGGCGCGATGGCCTCCAGGACCGCCAGGTTGCCCGCCTCGTCCCAGTCCCGGCCCGCCGCGAGCACGAAGGACTCCTTCGCGTCCGGCAGGAAGGACTCCGCGCGCCGCGCATGGGGGATGACGCGCGTGGCGCCGAAGGGTCCATGAAGGCGCTCGGCCGCGGAGAGCATGGCCATGCTGGGCGCCACCACGCATCCCGCGCCGCGCAGGCCTCGCGCGGCCTCCTGACGGTAGCGCGCGTAACGCTCAGGGGCGGGCCCTCCCATCACCGCGTCCCACCACACGAGCGGACAGGTGTGCAGCATCACCAGGGTCGGCGCCCGCCACGCGAGCGCGCCTCGCGCATGGTCATTGAGGTGGACGACGTCGGGAGACAGCCGCGCCTCCAAGTCGAGCAACCACGCGTCCTCGTCCGCGCCCTCGTGCCAGTCCTGGCCCTCATGCAACCCGAGGCCCGGCACCTCGCGCGCCTCCATCCATTGCGCGGCGGACAGGGGCGCACCCAACGTCGCCAGTTCCACACGGACACCGCGCTCGGCGAGTGCCCGGCTCAGCTCCAGGGCATACGTCCACACACTTCCCACGGGGGTGGTGGTCATCATCACCCGCTGGACCGCGGGAGGCGTGCCACCACGTGAGCTCCGAAGCATGGGCTTCAAGTGCATCCGCGCCTCCCACGGGGGTACGTTGAGGTTCGCCAGGGCGGAGCCCTCCGGGGGGAAAGGCTCCAGCAACGCAAAAACAGTAAGCACCGCGCTTCCCGGCGCGACCCCTGCTCGCCGTCTTCGGCTCGGGCCGTGAACGTCTCGCGCCGGGCGGCATTGCCATTGCCCCGAAGGCGGGGCGGACCCGTGGACGTTCGCTGGCGGACGCCCTCCAGGCAGGCAGGCACACACACCAAGCTCAACTGTCGGAGCACATCACCGGGAGGAAAGCCGCGCGGTGAATCCACCGAGCCTGGACGTGACAGGGTCCGGAGCGAGGGGCATAACTTCCTCGTGCCGCCCTCCTCCGAATTGTCCGTGGATGCGCCCCCTGTCCCGGTACGAGGCACGCGCCTGGCATCCATCGCCGTGGCGAGCGCGCTGTTCATGGAGTTCATCGACTCCACGGCGCTGTCGACCGCGCTGCCGGCGCTGGCCACGGCGTTCAGCAGCGATCCGGTGCACCTGAAGCTGGCCCTGACGTCCTACATCCTGGCGCTCGCGGTGGTGGCGCCCGCGAGTGGATGGATCGCCGATCGCTACGGGCCCCGGCGCGTGTTCCTCACCGCGATGGCCGTGTTCCTCGTGGGCTCGGTGCTGTGTGGCTTCTCCCAGTCGCTCGCGCAGCTCGTCGTCTTCCGCACGGTGCAGGGAGTGGGCGGAGCGATGATGGTGCCCGTGGGGCGGCTCATCGTCGTGAGTTCGGCGCCGCGCCAGCAGCTCGTGTCGGCGATGAGCTGGTTCACCATGCCCGCGCTGGTGGGTCCGCTCGTCGGGCCGCCCCTGGCCGGCTTCATCCTGGGCATCGCGAGCTGGCCGTGGATCTTCTTCATCAACGTGCCCGTGGGCGTGCTCGGCATGCTCGCCGTGATGCGCTTCGTTCCCCCGCTGCACCAGCCGGACCCGGGGCCCTTCGATGTGAAGGGCTTCGTGCTGGTGGCCACGGGCATCACCGCGTTGATCGGCACGGCGGAGATCGCCGGCGTGGGCCTGGTGCCGGCCGCCGTGCAGGTGGCCACCGGGGTGTTCGCCGTGGCGATGCTCGCCGCGTACGTCCACCATGCGCTGCGCCACGAGCGGCCCGTGCTCGACCTGCGCCTGCTGCGCGTGCCCACCTACCGGGCGAGCATGATTGGCGGCTCGGTGGTCCGCCTGGGACTGGGAGCGACGCCCTTCCTGCTGCCGCTGCTCTTCCAGGTGGCGCTGGGATGGGGACCGTTCGAGACGGGACTCATCACCATCTGCACGGGGCTGGGCGCCATGTCTTGCAAGCCCGTGGCGCCCGGCCTCATCCGCCGCTTCGGCTTCCGCTCCACGCTCATCGTCTCCAACTTCTTCACCGCCGGGGTGTCGGCCCTGCCCGCCTTCTTCCGGCACGGCACGCCCGTGGCGCTCATGGCCGGCATGCTGCTCACGGCCGGCTTCGTGCGCTCCTTGCAATTCACCGCCCTCAACACGGTGGCCTACGCGGACATCCCGCCGTCCACGGTCAGCAACGCCTCCACGCTCGCCGTGGTGATGCAACAGATGGGATTGAGCCTGGGCATCAGCTTCGGCGGATTGATGCTGCACGTGGCGCGCGGTGGGAGCGACGAGGGCAGCATGACGCCCCAGCAATTCATCCTGCCCTTCCTCGCCATCGGCGTGGTGACGATGCTCTCGGGCCCGCTCTTCCACCGCATGTCCCCCGACGCGGGCGCCGGCATCGGCGGGCGCCGCCACGAACCACGCGCGGCCTGAGCATCGACGGCCCTCGGGGTCAGGTTTCCGTGGGGGATCGGCCTGGTGCATCTGCCTTCCCAAAGAAGGCATGCTCCCTCTACGGACCCAATGAAGACGCTCCTCTGGAGCTTCGAGGTTTAACGGATGCGAGTCAGGAGAGAGCGATGATCAAAGCGTGTGCGCTCGCGGCACTCATGGCCGTGCTCTGCGGATGCGCGGTGCCCGCTACCGCCTGGAAGGGAGAAGTCACGTGGCCCACCGAGCAATCGGCCAGGCTTGTCGCCCCGGCCATGGAAGCAGGAGCCGCGTTCGCCGCGGCGGCGGCCATCCGCGAAATGATTCGGACCAACCCGTTTCCAGACCTGTTCTGGGGTTGTGCCAGCCCCGAACAAGGGCTGGATGCCGTCGTCTTCACGGGTCCGACGCCGGGTCTGTATTACGTGGTGGTGGACCAACGCTTCGATAGGTGCCAAGGCCCACGCGTTCGCGTACTCGATGGGTGGTACGTGTACGCCGTCACGCCTCAAGGCGAGGTGGTGGCGGAAGCGCCTTCCCCTCCGCCCCCATCCAGCCCGACGCCTCAACCCGAGCAGACACCACCACCCGCCGCTCCGCCCCCGACGACGGAAGGCGATGTTCCCGCGTCGGAGCCATCGCCGCCTGCTCCATCACCCGAGCCCGAGGCGCCGCCTCCCGCCGCGTCTTCCCCAACACCGCCCCCTCCCCCGCCCCAGGAGCCAGATACGCCGTAACAACTCGCCACTGTGATGTTTTCAACCAGAGCCGCAGTCACGCGCATCCCATCAACGTGGTGATGATGGTCTCGGCTTCCCCCTTCAACCACGTGCACCTGGACGAAGGCTCCGACATCCGAGGGCGCCACCGTGCGCCTCAAGCAGCCAAGGCCTGATTTCCTTATCGCTTCCTCTGGGGAGGCTTGATCTGAACCAGAAGGGTACTGGCTTTATTGGGCATGGCCAAGTTCACATACTCTTCCCGAACGTTGGCCTCCGTGAATTGATAACTGCCCGAGGAAATCTCATCATCGAACGAAAAATCCACATCCAAGAGAGTAATATTGGTTGGTTTTTTCATCAAAGCGCTGAACGTCACAGAGCATTCCCCATCATTCCACGCGGGAGTAAAGCTGGAAACCTCCGAGGATAGCCCGAGCACCGCCTCGTCCGAGTCAGAGGGGCAAGCCAACCTGACAACTACATCCGGGGTTGAGCCATCGACATCCCAGTCCGACTCGTCCGCTGGATCTTTCGCGACGATAACTGCGGATACTGGCCGGATGGACCAAAGTGAAGTCGGATCGATGATACAAGCCTGCTTGTCTTTGTCACAGACCTCCGCCTTCGCCTCAAGACAAGCAGTACATGCGCCGCCCATCCCTCCACATGCCGTAGGCTGGTCACCCGTCTTGCACACATTCCCCTGACAACAGCCATTACAGGTCGTGGGTCCACAGGGTTGCGATTGAACGGGAGGAGAAACCCAATCGATATCGGGATCCATAGGTCCACAGCCGAAACCAAGCAACACCAATCCCACGAGCAACACCGAACGCATTGAAATGAACCCCCATAACAAACAAAACTCCGAATCGACACACGCCAACCACTCACCTACCCGTCGCAGCATCCCTCAACTGGAGATCCGCCCATTGCTCCCCCCTGGCGCCAAAAAGACGAACCCAACGTACCCTCTCCGCAGGCAAGCTCATCACGGTCTGGAATGAACCGAATGGCCGAGGAGAGACAGAGAAAGCAGTCGCCTTGCCAGACATCACCAGTTGTGAATCTCCCTCCTTGATGAACCCCACCAGATGCAGCGAGCCAGCGCTAGTCATGTGGACCTCCATGCTGTCCGGCGACTGAGCCGGTTGCACCAAGGCTTGCTGAGGGTTTTTCAAGGATGACATGGGCAAAAAAGCAAACACACCTTCGGGCAATGCCGCCGCGGCGCGCGAGGTTTCGCTACGCTGGAGTGGACGAACTTTGTGCATCTGACGAAGTTTCACCAGCGCATCCAAACCGTTGCCTGAGATGTATGGAGGATCTGGAATCCGGATCACCTGCACCGGAGGAGTGACCTGCCGCGAAGCGGACCGGGACCGCCCCTGGTAAATGAAACCGACCCCGCCCATGAGCAGCACCATCGCTGCCACGAGCCTCACAGATCGACCGGGACGCGACTCCGGAGGAGGTACCTGTCTCGCAGCTGGTCCCCTAACGACGGCATCCCTTTCAGCGGGGGACTCCACTGCGGGTTTCCGCCTGTTCTTCGCCCTCGGGGCTCCACCGTCATTTGATGGCTCGAAATCTGAAGAGAGTCGCGGTGATGGCCGTGGCTCAGCTTCTGGCTCCGAGATGATCGGTGTCGTTGGAGACGCTGTGCGATGGAGCGAAAAATCGTACGCCAGCAGATGCTCGATATAGCCCTTGGGAGCACCACTCATCGAGTCTTTGTGCAAGTTCTCCACATCTGGCCGGAAGTCCTTATGTTTCGTCCAGATGTATGGCCAGAGTCGAAGCTGGAGCGGCCGCCCTGGCGATGAGAAAACAGCGCCAAAATTGAACGTGTACCGTTCTGACTCGCTGGGTCCAGGCTCCGAGTGACCGGCTCCAGCGATGACGTGAACGAACTGGCGTCCCCCTCCCCGCTGAACTGACAGCGTTTCTTGCTGATGGACATGTCCCGAAAGGAAGAGGTGCGCTTTGGCTTGGAGCCACCCCAGCGGGTCCATGTCCTTACTCAACCAATCGAACGGATGGTGGCCCAAAACAATGACAAGCTCCTTCTCGGCAAGCTCGTCGAATACCAGAGCAAATTGCGATGTGCTTACCCGCAATACTCCATTGTCTTCGTCATCGTTGGCGAGTAGCGCGGTGTTGAGGCCCACTAAACGCACTGGAAGACCGCCTCGAGCAACGATCTTCCTCCGCCAGAAAAGTCGTTCCGTCCCCTTCGTGGTATTTTTGTCGTCAGTCGGCCCGAACCGCCTGGAGAATTCCAAGAAGTTATCAAGCCGACCCGCCAGAAGACGCCCCGTCGCCGGCTCGCCGAGGGCGTCTCCCAGCTTCTTCTCACCTTTGCGCAACAATGTGATAAGCTGAAAGACTTCTCCATCACTGGGCGATACTCGAGCAACATCGTGATTGCCTGGAACCAAGTAGATTTCGTGTAGTTCTATCCTGAGCACCGATGCAAGCTTGGCGAACCAGTCTCCCGCTTGACGGTATTCATCCGAGCTCAGGGAGCCCCCGCTAAAGCCGATATCGCCCGTAACGAACACTGCATTCGGGACCGGCGCCCCGTTTTTCATGGCCCGTTGGACGTCCAACAGAACGCAATCCAGCACGAGTTTCCGGTGAGCCGCGCCCTCCGGCCCCCCGTGCCCGAAGTGAATGTCTGAAAGATGGAGCCAAGAAAAGAGCGGCTCCCCCTCTTGCACCATGTTGTTCCCCACGCTGGGGCTCACTCTACCAGCAAAGGCGAACGCAAGCACCTTCACCCATCTCGTCCCCCGACGCGGGCTCCGGCATCGGCGGACGCCGCCACGAGCCACGCGCGGCTTGAGCAGTGCGTCGACGTGTCAGGGACGAGCCTCACGCCAAGCGTGCCTACTCGGTCTCCTTTGGATGCTTCGTTGACGCGAGCACGAGTATCACCTTCTTCCGTGCATCATCGATGCAGTACCAGACGCGTCCACCACCAGTGACCTCGAACTGCCATTGTTCGAGCGTCTCACCAGCGACTGTCCGTGAGCCGAGCGATCCCCTCAATCGATGCTGACGACCGGGCCGAGACGAATCGCGCGGATTCTTGACGATCGCATCGTAGGCATCCCGAGTGGCCCCCGGAGCCTGTGCGCAGAGGTCATTCCACCCGGCCACTGCATCGTTGTCTCCGAAGCGAATGTCTCACTCATCCCTCCGAGGCGGAGGCGCGACACGATCCCCCCTCTTTGGCATCTCTCACTCGCCCGGACGAGGAACACGACCGCCCACTTCCTTCACCGGCCGTTTCAATTCTGGGGCGATGCCATCCGCGAACGCGGCGGCGGTGTTCTTCCACTCCGCGAGCAATCGCCCGAGTGCCGTGAAGTCCCCCAGGTCGGCACAAGCCCCCAGATGGCTGAGGAACTCCTCGACGAACGCGGCCCGGTCCGCCTCGGGCAGGAAGCGTGTCCAGGGAAGAGAGTCGGTGACACCTCGACCAAGCGCCTGTCGACAAGTAGAGCCACCAGCCGACATGAGCCGTGCGGCGGCCAGCAGCGCCTGCTGCTCGTTGGCGCGCCTGGACTCCCGGCAAAGGCGAAGCGACTCGCCGTCGCGACGTCTCAGGACCACATCGCCCTTCTCGAGCATCGGCTCGATGCGTGTCGGCTCTCGAAGAAAAGCGCTCCAGGTCAGTTCGTGGGTCGCCATGCGGCAATAGTGCAGAACAAGTTCAGAAGTTTCAACCCCTCCAATCGGCCTGCGCTCGGTGATGGCGCCAAGCATCTACCCGTACTTTGGCGACACCAGCCGAGTAGCCGAGGGTCTGCCCGTTCGGTCGTCCGCGACAAGCGCTGGCCCCCGGCACGATGCACGTTTACGTCGAATTCATCGAAGGTGTTGAAGTCAAGCACGGCCCGCGCGGAAGTCCGCCGCCGCCTTCTCCATGACGACCAACTCCGCGGCCATGTCGAACCCAAGCCCCTGGATGATGGAGGACAGCCGACCCAGAATCTCCTGCGACACCAGTTCGGGCCGCCCAGCGTTGAACGGAGGCGCGGGCGCGTACTCGAGCAGGAGTTGGATGGACTGGGCGACCACCGGGTCCGCCAGCTCGGCCGCGAGCGTCAACGCGAAATCGATTCCCGCCGTGACGCCTCCCCCCGTCAGGATATGGCCATCGCGCACCACGCGCCCCGCATCCGGAATGGCACCGAAGAGGGACAGTTGCTCGCGCGCGGACCAATGGGAGGCCGCTCGCCGGCCCTTGAGGAGTCCCGCCGCCCCCAGGAGGATCGAGCCCGTGCACACGGACGTGACGAAGCGCGCCGTGGAGGCCAGACGGCGAAGCGAGTCCATGAAGACATGGTCTCCCACCGCTCGCGCGACGGCCCCACCCGGAACACACAACACGTCACACCGCTCCACCTCCTCCAGCCGGGTCAGGGGATTGAGCGTCAGGGCGCCCTCGCTGATCGGCTGCCCTCCCACGGAAGCGAAGATTTGTCTCGCACCGGGAAGCAGCCCGAACACCGCCTGCGGCCCCATGAAATCCAGATACGACACGCTCGGGTAGAGAGGGAAAACAATATCGAGGCTCTTCGCCATTGCGGGTCTCCTTGTCTGGTTTGACGAACCCACTCTGGCCTGTCAGGCTCATGTCCGAAAGGACGTAGTTCCCTCGTTTTCCGCCATGGTTCGAGACATTGGCTTCCTCGTCTACCCCGGGTTCCACATCCTCGATCTCACCGGTCCGGTGGCGGTCTTCGAGGAGCTCGAGTACGCCCCCCAGGTGCCGCCTCCCTACCGGCTGCGGATGCTGTCCGCGGAGGGCGGGCTGGTCGCGAGTTCCTCTGGCGTCGCCGTGATGACGGAGCCATTTGGCGAGCCCGCGTTCGACACGTTCGTGGTCGTGGGAGGGGCGGGAACCCTGGCGACGATGGAATCGCCCGGGGTGCTGGACTTCGTCCGGGCGGCGGCGGCGGGCTCCCGGCGGGTCGCGAGCATCTGCTCGGGCGCCGGCATCCTGGCCGCCGCGGGGCTGCTCGATGGCCGGCGGGCCACCACCCACTGGCGATTCGCCGCGGACCTGCAACGCCGCTACCCGCGCGTCCGCATCGACGAGGAGCGGATCTTCATCCAGGACGGTCCCATCTGGACGTCGGCGGGAGTCAGCGCCGGCATCGATCTCTCGCTCGCCCTGGTCGAGGAAGACCTCGGCCTCGAGGCGTCGCGGGCCCGGGCGCGCACCCTGGTCGTCTACCACCGCCGTCCGGGAGGACAGTCCCAGTTCTCCACCCTGCTCGAGCTCGAACCGCCCTCGGATCGGATCCGCCACGCGCTGACCTTCGCGCGCGAGCATCTGCATGAGCCGTTGAACGTCGAGCGGCTCGCGGAGGTGGCGTGCCTCAGTCCGCGCCAGTTCGGACGGGCGTTCCACGCGGAGACCGGACAGACGCCCGCCAAGGCGATCGAGCGGTTGCGCGCCGAGGCGGCCCGGGCACGGCTCGAGGCGGGCTCCGAATCCATCGAGCAAGTGGCCAACGCGGTCGGATTCTCGGACCCCGAGCGGATGCGCCGCGCCTTCGTCCGCGTGTTCGGGCAGCCGCCCCAGGCCATCCGGCGGATCGCGCGGGCGGCGGGGGCGCGCGTCTGAGGACGCCTACCCCTTGCCCACCACCTTCTTGAGGAAGCCCCAGAAGCGGCCCGAGCGCTCCTTGAGGTCCTGGCCGCGCCGCTCCTCGGCCGCCTGCGCCGCGTCCCGGGCCACGCCCAGGCGCTGGCGCAGCTCCTCGGGGGAGTAGCGCGTCGCGAGCGTCGCCTTCATCTCCTTGCGCGTCGAGTACTCCAGCGCGTTGACGTGCAGCACGCATTCGGAGTCCAGCCGCAGGGTGATGGCCACGCGCACCGAGCCCTTGGGGCCCTTGGGCAGGCCCTCGAGCCGCACCGTGCCCAGGTACTCGTTGGCGGAGATGTGGGTGTCCTCGCCCTGGAAGAGGGACAGCTCCATCACCTCTTCGTTGTCGCGGGTGGTGGAGATGGCGAAGGAGCGCTGCGCGGGCAGGGGCGTGTTGCGCTCGATGACGCGCGTGAAGCCGCCTCCGGGCATCGCCACGCCAATGGTCATGGGCAGCACGTCGATGAGCACCACGCTGCTGACCCTGTCCACCGCGCCCGAGTAGAGCGCCGCGCCCAGGGCCACCGCCTCGTCCGTGTTCACGCCCGCGTGCGGCGCCCGGCCGAACATCTCCTTGAGCTTCTCGCGCACCAGCGGCATGCGGCTCTGGCCGCCCACGAGCAGGATGTCGTCCACGTCGCTCACGCGCATCTTCGCGTCCAGGAGCACGTCGCCCACCACGTCCAGCGTGCGCAGCACCATGGGCATGCACGCCGCCTCCATCTCCGCGCGCGTGAGCGTGACGTGCATATCCCGAGGCCGCCCCGCCTCGTCCATCATCAGCATGGGGATGTGGACCTCGTAGGTGTTGGACTCGCTGAGCGCCACCTTGGCCCGCTCGGCCGCGTCCGTCACCCTGGACAGCGCCACGCGGTCTCCCTGGAAGGGCACCTTCTCCTGCTTGAGGAAGCGCTCGAGCAGCAGGTCCACCAGCTTGTTGTCGAAGTCCATGCCGCCCAGGAAGATGTCGCCGCCCGTGGCCAGCACCTCGAACACGTTCTTGTCGATGCGCAGCACGGTGGCGTCGAAGGTGCCGCCGCCCAGGTCATAGACGAGCACCCGCTTGGCCATCTCCCGGTTGAGCCCGTACGCGAGCGCCGCCGACGTGGGCTCGTTGAGGATGCGCTCCACCTTGAGTCCCGCCATCCACCCCGCGCGGCGCACCGCCTCGCGCTGCGGCTCCGAGTAGTACGCCGGCACCGTCACCACCGCGCGCTCCACCTTCTGCCCCAGGTGCTGCTCCGCCAGCTCCTTGCACTCGCGCAGGATGAGGCCCTGCACCTCTTCCAGGGACAGGACGTGCTCGCCCATGCGCACCGCGGCCCGGCCGCGCGCGTCCGGCATGATTTCGTAGTGGAAGCGCTCGCGCACCTGATTCACCACGGCGCTGTCGAAGGGCCGGCCCACCAGCCGCTTGGCGCCGTAGATGGTCTGCTCGGGGCGCAGCAGCACCTGGCTCTTGGCGCGGTGGCTCACCAGCAGCTTGGCCTGCGAGGACAGCGACACCACGGAGGGGATGGTGTTGTAGCCCTCGCGCGAGCGCAGCACGGTGGGCTTGTTGTTCACCAGCACCGCCACGCACGAGTTGGTGGTGCCCAGGTCGACGCCGATCACCGGCCCCTTGCCCTCGATCTCCCCGGTGGGCGGCGTGAGGAAGACGGTGCGCACCTGGCCCGGGGACGTCTTGGGCTCGGGCGGCAGGGCGGAGGGTTTGGCCGCCGAGGGGGCGATCACCGGCGTGGACACGGAGGGCCGGGACGGAGGCGCGGGACGCGGGATGGGCGCTGGAGTGAGCGCGGGCGCGGGCTTCCTCGCCACGGGCCGCTGGGAGTGACCCGCCACGGGCCGGGCGAACTCCAGGGGCTCGTCGTCCTCGGAGGAGTCCAGCTCCAGCTCCACCGCGCTTCCCCGCTGCATGGCGGCGGGGGCGGGCGGCGCCACCGGAGCGGGCGTGGGCGCGGGCCGCGCGGCCACCGGTGCTGGGGACTGGGGTCCGGGTGTGGCCGCCGCCGAGAGGTCCGTCAGGTTGAAGTCCGTGGGGGCCTTGGGCGAGTACTCGTCATCGGGGCCCAGGTCGAAGGGATCGGGCTCCGGGGAGGGCGCGGGCGTGTAGGCGAGCAGGTCATCGAGCGAGATGTCGACGGCGCTGCTGGGGCGAGGCGGCGGAGGGGGCGGCACGGGCGCGGGCGGACGGGCCGGCGCGGGCTTCAGCGCCGGAGTCACCGCGGGCGCCACGGAGGGAATGGCGTGCACGGAGGACGCCCGGGTCGGAACGGGGGCCATGGGCGGAACGACGGGCGCCACCGAGGGGAGCTTCGCGGCGGACGAGGGCGCGCGGGGCGCGGTGGGAGCGGCGGCGATCAGGTCGCTCTTGTGCCGGAGCATCCGGTCGACCAGGGCCTGCGAGGCCTCGTCCAGCTCCGTGAACTGGATGCCCATGCCCGCCGGACCCGTCACGTCCTCCGCGGGCCGCGTCCAGCGCACCACCGCCGAGCCCTTGAGCATCCGTTGTCCGTCGGCGATGCGCACCTCGAAGCGCACCGGCGTGCCCACGGGTTGAGGCTCGCGCGAGCGGATGAACATGCCACCCGGGCTGATGTTGACCGCGTACTCCTGGATGAAGCTGACGACGCTCGTGTGCTTGAGCTTCACCAACAGGCCCACGGCCTTGCGTTCAGCGTTGCGTCGACCCTGATCCATCCTCGGACTGTCGCGGGTAAGTCCGCCCCGCTCAAGTGATTCCGCTGGGACTGGCCGCGCCCTGCTGGGTTGGGTCCGTCCGTGGGTTGCCCACCAGGCAACCTCCTGGTGGTCCGGTGGGTCCCCAGGACTCTCACGGAGTGAGAAGCCGCACGAACGCTTCCTGGTCCCCCGTCTCCGCGTCGCCGTGAAGCTGGCGGCCGGTGAGCGCGAGGCCCTTGCCGGGAACGACGTCCAGGGCGGTGCCCGTCACCTGGCAGGTCTGCCCGGAGCACTCGCCGGGAGTCAGGGGTTGCTGCTCGCGCTGGGTGCCGTCGGCGGTATAGGTGCTCAGCAGCGCTCCGCAGAGCGCCACCACCTGTCCCGCTCCATCGCGAGCCACCGCGGGCGCCGACGGCGACGCGCCACAGGCCAGCGTCCGGGCCCAGCGCTCCGCCCCACCCAGCCCCACCGCGAGGACGAAGGCCCCGGGTCCGGACAGGGGCGTGCCGCCCCAGGAGAACGAACCCGAGAACTCGCCCGCCAGCACGGCGCCCCCGTCCGCGTCCGCCCTCACGCTGGACACGTGGCCATCCACGCCCCGCGACTCCGTGCCCCACGCGAGCCGCCCGTCCTGCCCGAAGGAGAGGAGGAGCAGGCCCTGGACGCCCGGAGCGCCGAACGTCTGGCCATCCACGGTGAGCGCGCCCTGGAGGCGGCCCGCGAGCAGCACCTGGCCGGACGGGCCGAGCGCCACGGCGCGCAGCTCCGAGCCCTCGTCCACGGCATCCAGCCGCCGCGTCCAGAGTTCGTTGCCCTCGGCGTCATAGCGGGCGAGCAGCGGCGCGTGGCCGTTCGTCCAGTCCTCGCCCGCGACGAGCACTCCGCCCGCGCCATCCGCCACCGACGCGTAGACCTTCTGGCCCACGCGCCGCTGCCAGAGCGCCGTGCCCTCCGGAGAGAACTTCACCAGGAAGCCCTTGGAGGCCGCGCCCAGGCCGAAGTCGATGTCGTACAGGAAGGCATTGCCCGTCACGAAGAGCGCGCCCTCGGGCGCCGCCACCACGCGCAGCGCCTCCACCCGGTTGCGGGGGAAGTCGCGCGTCCAGAGCGTCCGGCCATCCGGAGCGTAGCGCGCCAGGTTGAGGGACAACCGCTCCCCCTCCACGGGCTTGCGGTCCGCGTCCTGGCGCGGCGTGGACACCCACGCCACGGACACATGTCCCGTGCCGTCCACCGCGAGCCCCGTGCCGACATCATCCTGCGGCCCCCCGAGCCGGTGGAACCAGGGCTCGGCCTGGGGCTCGGGCGGGAGCTCGGGAGCGGGGTCCGGCACCGGCGTGCCGGGTGGCGGGAGGCGGGAGCCCTCGGCGGACTGTTCGGTGGTGGGAGTGGAAACCGGCGCCGTGTCCTCGTCCACGCCCGGGTCGCCACACGCGGCCAACAAGGCGAAGAGCGCCGTGGAGACAAACCCCTTCCCCACGAAGTTGAAACGACGTCCAGATGCTCGGTGCATGTGCTGACTCCCCCGCTCCTCCCGGCCACAACGGCCCCCGGAGAAGCGAACCGGTGGAAGGTAATGGGGAGATTCCGCGCGGCATCCCCACCTGGAAGCGGCGCGCCCAACTCCCCCGGAGGGCAAGGGGGCACACCCCAGGAATACACGAGGGCCCGAACCGTTGGCGGCCTACGTTCGAGTCACGGCTCCCTCGCGAAACGCTTGGTCCCCGTGCCTTCCCGCGATTAAGAGAACGGTCCTCATGGAAAGCGCCGCCCCCACCACCCCCTCCGCCGCCCCGGCCCCCACGAACGAGGATCTCCAGGCCGTCGAGGAGCTCGCCCAGGCCAAGGCCCAGATTCAAGCGCAGATCGAGAAGCGCGTCGTGGGACAGCGCGACGTGGTGGACCACCTGCTCATCGCGCTCTTCGCCCGGGGCCACTGCCTCTTCGTGGGCGTGCCCGGCCTGGCCAAGACGCTGCTCATCTCCACGCTGGCGGACGTGCTCAACCTGTCCTTCAACCGCATCCAGTTCACCCCGGACCTGATGCCCTCGGACATCACCGGCACGGACATCCTGGAGGAGGACAAGGCCACGGGGCACCGCGCGTTCCGCTTCCTGCAGGGGCCGCTCTTCGCCAACATCATCCTCGCGGACGAGGTCAACCGCACGCCGCCCAAGACGCAGGCCGCCCTGCTCCAGGCCATGCAGGAGTACCGCATCACCGCCGGCGGCCGCACCTACCCGCTGGACCTGCCCTTCCTCGTCTTCGCCACGCAGAACCCCATCGAGCAGGAGGGCACCTACCCCTTGCCCGAGGCCCAGCTCGACCGCTTCATGTTCCTGGTGGACGTGGGCTACCCCACCGCCGAGGAAGAGGTGCAGATCGTCAAGGCGACCACGGGCGGCACGCCTCCGCCGCTGGAGAAGATCCTCTCGCCCGAGCGCATCCTCGCGCTGCAGGGGTTGGTGCGGCGGGTGCCGGTGCCGGACCACGTGGTGCGCTACGCGGTGGAACTGGTGCGCCACACGCGCCCCAAGGAGCCGGGCACACCGGACTTCATCCAGAAGAACGTGTCCTGGGGCGCGGGCCCTCGCGCCAGCCAGTACCTGGTGCTCGCGGCCAAGGCGCGCGCCATCCTCCAGGGGCGCTTCGTGGCGTCGGTGGAGGACGTGAAGGCGGTGGCCCGGCCAGTGCTGCGCCACCGCGTGCTGCCCAACTTCACCGCCGAGAGCGAGGGCATGACGTCCGTGAAGCTGGTGGATCAGCTCGTCGCACTGGTGAAGGGATAGCGCCCCGGCATGCTGCTGGACGCCCAGACACTCTCGCGGTTGCAGGGCGTGAAGCTGCGCGCCCGCGCGGTGATGGAGGGGGTGCTGTCTGGCCTCCACAAGAGCCCCCACCAGGGCCAGAGCGTGGAGTTCGCCGAGCACAAGGAGTACGCGCCCGGCGATGAGCTGCGCCACCTGGACTGGAAGGCCTACGGCAAGTTCGACAAGTACTACGTCAAGCGCTTCGAGCACGAGACGAACCTGCGCGCGGTGATGGTGGTGGATGCGTCCGCGTCCATGGGCTACCAGAGCGTCGCCCTGTCCAAGCTGGACGTGGCCAAGACGCTCGCGGGCGCGCTGTGCTACCTGCTCGTGCGCCAGCAGGACGCGGCGGGCCTGGCCGTCATGACGGAGGGCCGCTTCCAGGACGTTCCCCCGCGCGCCTCGGCCGGGCACCTCAACGTGCTGCTGGACGCGCTCGAGGGCACGAGCCCCAAGGGCGGCACCCACCTGGTGAGCGCGGCGGACCACCTCGCCGAGGTGCTGCCGCGCCGCTCCTCCGTGGTGGTGCTCTCGGACTTCCTCGATGAGAACCAGACGGCGCTCAAGCGGATCCTGGCGCTGCGCCAGCGCAAGAACGACGTGGCGGTGTTCCACCTGGTGGACCCCGCCGAGCTGACGTTCCCCTTCGAGGACCCCACGCTCTTCCTGGACATGGAGGGCGAGGGCCGCATCGAGGTGAACCCGCGTGAAATCAAGGAGAGCTACCTGGAGGAATTCGGCAGCTTCCTGGCCGGGGTGAAGTCGGCGTGCGCGGAGGCGGACGTGGACTACGAGCTGGTGCGCACCGACGAGCGGCTGGACGAGGTGCTGTTGCGCTTCCTGGGCAAGCGCGGGAGGCGGCGGTGACGTTCGCGCATCCATGGATGCTACTCGGGGCGCTGGCGGCGCTCATCCCGGTGCTGGTGCACCTGTTCGACCGGCGGCGGCCCCGGCCCCACCCCTTCGGCCCCATGGCCTTCGTGCTGCGCAGCCAGAAGCGCACCGCGAGCCGGCTCAAGCTCAAGCGGCTGCTGCTCTACGCGCTGCGCACGCTCATCCTGCTCGCGCTGCCCATCGCGCTCGCCATGCCGGAGTTCCGGCGGGACGAGAACGCGGCGGCGGTGGTGAAGGGTCCGGCGGCCACGGCCATCGTGCTGGATGCGTCCCTGTCCATGCGCTGGTCGGACGGCAAGTCGCTCTTCGAGCGCGCCCGGGAAGAGGCCCGTGACGCGCTCGCGGACCTGCGCCCCGAGGAGCCCGCGACGGTGCTCGTGTGCACGGACGCACCCGACGCTCCCGTGGCGCCCGCCTTCGACCGCGCGCGGCTGCGCCAGCTCATCGACGAGGCGGCCCCCACGTACGCGGCGGCGGACCTGTCGCGCTGCCTGGACCTGGCGGCGCGCGCGCTGGAGGACAGCCCCATCGCGGGCAAGCGCCTGGTGGTGGTGTCGGACCTGACGGCGGGCTCGCTGCGGCTGGAGTCCCCGGCGCCCACGGTGAAGAGCCCCACGGGCGAGCCGGTGCGGCCCGAGGTGGTGCTGCGCGACGCGGCCGAGGGCCTGGACGCCCTGCCCAACCACGCGCTGGTGGATTTGAAGGTGGAGCCCGCGCTGCAAGCGGGTCCGCGCGCCTTCCAGTTCACCTTCACGGTGAAGAACTTCTCCGAGACCCCCCTCAAGGACCTGGAGGCGGCGGTGCGCGTGGGAGACACCACGCTCGGCAAGGGCTTCGTGGACGTGCCCGCCAACGGCACGGCGCAGAAGACGCTGACGGTGCGCTTCACCCAGGGCGGCACCATCGTCGGCGAGGGCACGCTGACGCCGGACGGGCTGGCCGAGGATGACCGGCGCGCCTTCGTGCTGGCGGTGCCTCGGCCGCTGAAGGCGCTGGTGGTGAACGGAAGCCCCAACGCCACGCGCTACCGGGACGAGGCCTTCTTCGTGGAGGCGGCGCTGTCGGCCCCGGGCTCGCCCGTGCAGGCGGCGGTGCGGGACACCTCGGCCGCGTGGCGCGAGGACCTGTCGCAGTACGACCTGGTGTTCCTGCTCAACGTGTCCGCGCCCGAGGAGACGGAGGCGGCGGCGCTCACGAGCTTCGTGCGGAACGGCGGCGGCCTGTTCATCAGCATGGGCGACCACGTGGACCCCGATGCGTACAACGCCCGGCTCGGCGCGCTGCTGCCGCGCCGCATGCGCCTGGTGCGCACGAGCGTGGAGCGCGATGACCCGGCCGCGGACGATCAGGCGGCGAAGCTCGCGCAGGTGACCACGGAGCATCCGCTCTTCGCGCCCTTCACGGGCCGCGCGGAGGAGGGCCTCACGGGCGCGCACTTCTATCGTTATATGCTCCTGGAGGCGGAGGGCGGCTCGGACGCCCAGGAAGGCACCAACCAGGTGCTGGCCGCCTACCAGGATGGCGCTCCGTCCGTGGCGGTGGCGCGGCGCGGCCGGGGCCGGGTGGCGCTCTTCACCAGCACGGTGGACCGCGACTGGACGGACTTCCCCATCCGCACGAGCTTCCTGCCGCTCATGCAGCGCTTCGCGGCGTACCTGACGGGCTCGCTGGAGGAGCGCGAGGAACAGCGGGTGCGCGTGGGCGAGACGCTGTCCCTGCGTCCCGAGGGCAACCAGACGATCTCGGCGGTGAAGTCACCGGAGGGCCAGGACGTGCCCGTGAAGCCCCAGCCGGATGGCGCGGTGGTGGTGGGGCCCGTGCATGAACCGGGAACGTTCTCGGTGCTGGGCGCGGACAGCAAGCCCGTGCCGTCGCTCGCCTTCGCCTCCACGCTCGACCCCTCCGAGAGCGACCTGTCACGCCTGCCCCAGGACACGCTCTCCGCGCACTTCGGCGAGGAGACGGTAAAGGCATCCACCTCCGACGCGGAGCGCCCGCCCGTCCCCCTGTGGACGTGGCTCATCGCCGCCGCTGCGCTCGCCTTCTTCCTCGAGGGAACGCTGCTGCGCAAGTAGCTCAACAGGCCAGCCTCGACGCCTCCTCGGAAATGGGAAGAGCGTTCGAGGCGCCATCGAGCACCTCGGCCACCGTGTCCTCGAACTCCTCCAGGGGGCACCCCTTGGACAGAACGTGGATGCCCGGAAGGTGGGGCGCCCGCCGGGAGCTGTGCAGGATGATGGGGACGGTCCGAAGCGCTGGATCCTTGAGGACTCGCAGACAGAGTTCGACCCCATCCAGGCGGGGCATCATCCAGTCCGTCACGATCAGGTCGGGCCGCTCGCGGTGGGCGATCTCCAGCGCCTGCCATCCATCGTGTGCCTGGATGACGTGGTAACCCATGACTTCCAGGATGTCGGTATAGAGTTCCAGAAGGTCTGATTCATCGTCGACGACGAGCACCGTGCACATGGCCGCCCCTCACTTTCCTGGGCGCCTCGACTCTCTCGCGCCCTCATAAAGATCAGAGCCCCCTCACCTCGGGTGTGATTCGCGGGGGGAGCCGAGGACATCGAGGAGTCCCTGGGCGCGCTCCAGCAAGCGGCGACCTGCTCGAAGGCCCCCCTCCGCGCGAGTGGGGCCGCGCGTGGCTCAGGTATTGCCACGGCCCTTGGACATGTTCTCCCTGGCGCTGATCACCCGCGCATTGCTGAACGCATTGGGACCGTTGTTGGCCTTGGCGACCATATGGTCGACGTGCGGCCCCGTGTGCGTTCCGTTGTCGGACAACCTCTCCCCGGATTCGTCCGAGCGAAGCCATCCCTCATTCCAGAGCCTGTTGACCCCACGGATCATCGCGAGTTGTCCCGCCGCGAAGTTGTTCTGCTTGCTGATCGCGAAATTGCTGGTGTTGGGAGCCAATGCGTTTTGCAGCTCATCGTATTCGTCCTCTTTCGCCAGCAAGAGGTAATCGAGGACGGCATATTTGCGTGGTTCCTGCTCCCCAGGCAGGCACCCCTTGAATCTCGTGCCCCCCTCTTGTTCTTCCAGCTTCCAGTCCTTGTCCTCGAGCTGATTCTTGGCCTCCTGGAGAATGGCCAACAAGCGTGCCTCGGTCCGCGCGGGCAAACGCCTCTGGACGATGTTCTCCAGCTCCACCATCGGCATGGGGAAGGGACTGCCGGGCCACTCCTCCCACTGATCCCGCTTGAAAACCACGACCTTGATTGACTCTGGGCAGTACGCGGTGTCATCCGCATAGGTGAGCGTCACGCACATGCGCTTGATGGAGGTGTCGCGGTGGATGGCCGCCTCCATGGTGGCCCAATCTCCCTGATTCAAGCTCCGGGTCATGGGAACCAGGTTGTAGGCGCTGTCTGGACCCCCGATCGAGAGTCCCAGAAGGTGACCCTTCTCCGTGTCCAGGGGCATGGCCAGCGCCTGCTCGCCCAGCGGGTTGACCTTACACAGACACAGGGGGTTGAGCGCACTTCGGAACACCGGTCCCTGCCGCCGAATGATCGCGCCTTCCGCTTTATAGACGCGCATGTGGGGATCCGGGAGGTCCAGGGGAGTGAACTCCTCCCAATCGAAAGTGACCTGTCCCACGGAGTACCGACCGCGATTGCCAATGGGCATGGAGCGCTCCTGGTCAAGCGAGGGGATTCGAGGGTGTCTGTTCGTCGTCGGCCGCCCGAACGGTCACATGCGGATCACCTCGCCTTGTTGAATGCCTGGCCTGAATGGCCTTCGAGTGGCCAGAGTCGTCTCGCCCCCGGTGTGACGGGAACACAGGCATACAACACAAACGCCAGGGCCCAGGGGGCGCTCACATCCGGCTGGCGGGCGCGCCTAGACATCATGAGCGTCCATCCCTCACTTCCCGCCGCCGTGCAGTGGCATGAAGGCATGCTGCTGGCCCCCCAACACTTCCAGGTCCAGGAGGAGCGCCACGAGGCGCTGCTCCACTTCCATCTCAGCCAGGCGGCCCCGTTTCATTGGGGCATCCGCCGGTTGGAATATGACCGCTCCCGACTGCTCACGGGCCACCTGCAGGTGCGGACGCTGGAGGCCCTGCTGCCCGATGGCCTGGTCCTCTCCTACGCCGCAGCCGAGGGGGCCGAGCCCCTCCAGCTCTCCCTGTCGGAACTCAAGGACGTGGATTGGCGCGATCCCGTCCGGCTGCACGTGGCGGTGCCGTCGGAGCGACTGGGAGAGCCCAGCCGCTATGTCTCCACCACCAGTGAGCCGCGTGTCGACGAGAGCACCGGGGACATGCCCCTGAGCATTCCCCAGCGCGTGCCCCGGCTGCGGCTGTTCGCCGGCCCGCCCCCGGCCGGCTACAGCGCCCTCCCTCTCGTCGAGGTGCGCCGCCTGGGGGAATCCTTCGCCGTGGAGGACTACCTGCCACCACCCCTGGCCGTGCCCCTCGGCTCGCCGCTCGGCGAGCGATGTGACCGGCTCACCCTGCGCATCCGGCAGAAGGCCGCGAATCTGATGGAGACCCTGCGCGCCCAGGGCCAGGAGCCCTCCGTGCTCGCCGAGCAGCAACGGCAGCTGCGCTGGCTGGTGGCCGGGTTGCCTCCCTTCGAGGCGCTGCTGCGGCTGGACGGCTCGCACCCCTTCACCCTTTATGTCGCCCTCTGCGCGCTCGCCGGTCAGCTGTCGCAGGTGGGCGAGGTGCGCATTCCGCCCGCCTTCCCCGCCTACGACCACGCCGATGTCCTGCGCTCCTTCGAGGCAGTGCTCGCCTTCGTCGAGGGCGCGCTGGAAGGAGGCCTGGCCGAGGCCTACACCCGCGTCCCGCTCACGCCCGAGGCCAATGGCTTCTCCACCCGCCTGCTCGCCGCCTGGACGGGCCGCGAGATGGTGCTCGAGGTCCGGGGCCGGGCGGGAGCGACGCGGCAGGAGGTGCTCGGGTGGATGACGGGCTGTCGCATCGGCTCGGACAGCCGCCACCGGCAGATGCGCGAGACACGGACGCTCGGGGCCCGGCGCGAGCTCATCGAGCCGCCCGTGGGGCTCGTTCCCCGCCCCGGGGCGCTGCTCTTCTCACTGGAGCCCAGCGCCTTCTACCTGCGGCCGGATGAGCGGCTGCTGATCGAGAACACCCTGGAGCCCCGCGAGGAACAGGCCGCTTCCGACATGAACCTGCTCATCCGCAATACGCCCTGAGCCACGTCACATCCAGCAAGGGTCCCTTCCGCCCTGGAGAACCAGCTCCCGCGAAAGGCGCCCATGAGTTCCCATGTCCGTTCATCCCCGCTTCCCTCCTGGCAGGACCCTGGCCCGCTCCAGGATTCCGCCCCGTTCGCACGGCGCTCGGAGTTCTTCGCCGAACCGGTGCGGACGTCCATGGTGCTCGAGCGCACCCGCGCCCTGTTCACGGAGCTGCTCCAACTCAGTCAGCGCCTGAGGGTCATCTCCCGGCCCTCGGGCCAAGTGCTGCCGGGTCCCAGCGTGGAGGAGATCCGCCAGCGGCTGCTGGCGCGCGTGGAGCAACAGACCCGGCTGGAGGGAGCGCCGCGCGGCTCGCTCCAGGAGCGTCAGTTGGAGCAGTGCCGCTATGTGCTGGCCACCTTCGCCGACGAGCTGCTCGTCAACACGCCCTGGTATGGCCGCGACGCATGGCGCGAGGGCCTGCTGGAGGACGTGCTCTTTGGCACCCACCACGCGGGCGAGCGCATCTTCGAGGACGTGCAGCGGCTGCTAAGGGATCGGGATCCCACGCAGGCCGAGATGGCGGACGTCTACCTGCTGGCGCTCGCGCTCGGCTTCCAGGGCCGCTACCGCGATCACGGCGAGGAGGCGCTGCTGCACGAGCTGCAACGCCAGCTCTTCGTACTCGCCCACCAGCGCCAGCCCGAGCCCGACGCGCCCTCGCGCCGGCTGATGCCCCAGGCTTACGCCCACACGCTGGATGAGCGCACGGACCGGCGGCTCGCGCCGCGCTGGCCCTGGGCCGCCGCCATCGGCGCCACGCTGCTCGTCTTCGTGTCCAGCACCTTCATCACGCGTGCCGTGCGCGCGCCGGAAACCCCTCGCCCCACGCTCCAGGAGACCCGTCCATGACCGCCCTCCAGACTTCGCCCATCGACCTCGCCCTCGAACGCATGGGGGCCACCGGGGCGCATCGCCACCGCCGCTATCAGCTGCCCTGGCTCATGCTCCTGGGCGAGCCAGGCGTGGGCAGGACATCCCTGGCGGCGGGCGCCCATCTGCGCCGGCCCTATGGCGCGCCCACCCGCCGGGAGATGGACGCGAGCGGCTGGGGGGTGTGGCTCTTCGACCAGGGCGCCATCATCGACATGCCCGGCATGACGGAGAAGCCAGGGCCCGAGTTCCGGGGCGTGCTCCAGGATCTGCTGCGCGTACGAGGCCAGCGGCCCATCGACGGCGTGATGCTGGCGGTGCCCGCCACGGACCTCACCGGCCCCCAGGCGCTCGACGACGTGGGGCTGGACCGCAAGGCGCGCGAGCTCTTCACGGGACTGCGGTCGCTGCGCGGGGAGCTCGGCGTGCGCTGTCCCATCTATGTCGTCATCACCAAGTGCGACGTGCTGCCCGGCTTCCCGGCCTATTGCCGTGCCCTGCCGGCCCACCTGCGCGAGGAGATGCTCGGCTGGTCCAGTCCCCACTCGGCCCGCGAGCCCTATTCGCCGGCCTGGGTGGACGAGGCCTTCGGGCACATCCAGCAGGAGCTGTGCGACACGCAGTTGGAGCTGTTCGCCGCTGGCCAGGGCGCACGGTCCGAGCGCGAGTCCGCCTTCCTCTTCCCCTCCGAGCTCCGGGCTCTGGCCGAGCCCCTGCGGCGGCTGCTCGATGGCGTCTTCCAGTCCAGCCCGTACGCCGAGCCCGCGCTGCTGCGGGGCCTCTACTTCTGCGGAGATCCCAACGCGGAGGGCAACACCCAGCGGGGCCGCAGCGGCAACCTGGAGCCCCGCACGCCCGCCTTCGTCACCCAGCTGCTCGAGCGCAAGGTCTTTCCCGAGAGCGGCCTGGCGAGCCCCGAGGCCGGCGCCCTGAGCAAGAACCAGCGGCAGGTGACGCTCCTGCGGGTGGGACTCGCGGTGAGCGTGCTGCTGGGACTACTGCTGCTCGTCCTCGTGGGCTTCGGCGGCCCGGGGGCGCGGTCGGTGCTGCGCGGCGACGAGAACGAGTTCCTCTCGCCCAACCAACAGCTCGTCTCGCCCAACCATCGCTACGCCCTGATGTACCAGGAGGACGGCAACCTCGTGCTCTATGACCTCGAGGGCAACCGCCCGCGCTGGCGGTCGAACACCCAGGGCAAGCGGGCCTGGCGCGTGGTGATGCAGGAGGATGGCAACTTCGTCGTCTACCAGTCGCGTGCCGAGGCGGTGTGGGCGAGCAAGACCCAGGGCCAGCGCGACAGCCAGTTGGTGCTCGGCGATGACGGCGTGCTGCTCGTGCGCGGACAGAACGGGCAGACGCGCTGGTCGAGTGAAACGGACAAGGGCCGGGTGACCGACGGGCTCCAGGCCGAAGCGCCGACGCCAACGCCCCCGCCTCGGGGCCAAGTCTACATCGTCCAGCCGGGCGACATCGTCTTCAACATCGCCCAGCGCTTCCTGGGCGATGGCAACCAGTGGCCTCGCATCGTGGAGGCCAATCCCGGCATCAACAAGGACAACCTCACCGCCGGTCAGCGGCTCGTCATTCCCAAGAGGTATCCATGAGCCCCGTGTCCGAGGAGCTCGAGCCGCTGCTGCGGCCCATCTCTCCCGAGACCCCCTCGGGCGGGAACCTGCGCTACGAGCCCATCTATGATCAGATCCGCGAGGCGCGCCGCGAGGACGACGCCTCCCTGCCCCAGGGCGTGTGGCGGACCGCGCTCAAGGTCGCCAACTGGGAGCGGGTGGCCGAGCTGTGCCAGCAGGCCCTCTCACGGGAGACCAAGGACCTGCAGCTCGCCGTCTGGCTCACGGACGCCTGGCTGTCGCAGCGGGGCGTGCCCGGACTGGAGCGGGGAATGGCGCTGCTCACCGCCCTGGTGGAGCGCTTCTGGGACACCCTGTGGCCCGCCCTCGACCCGGAGGATCCGGAGGCCCGGCTCTCCCCGGTGAAATGGCTCGATGACCGGTTGCCTCTCACACTCGCCCGGGTGCCCCTGGTGTGGCCGAGAACGCCCGAGACCTTGACCCTGGGCGACTGGCAACAGCTCCTGAGGCGCGAGAAGCAGGTCCTCGGCCAACCCGAGCAGGCGCGGGAGCCGGAGGCGGCGCCCGAGGAAGAGGAGCCCCTGACCCGGGAGACATTCCTCGCGGCGGCCTCCCGACTGCCAGCGGCGGCGCTCACCACGAGCGGCGAGCAGGTGACGCTCGCGCTCACGGCGGCCACGCGGCTGGAGGAGGCGCTCGATGGACACCTGGGACGCACGTCCGCGGCGCTCCGTCGCACCCGGGGAGTCCTGGAGGAGCTGCGTGCCCTGCTCACCCAATTGGGCGGCGCGCGTCCCGCCCCTTCTCCCGCGGGGAGGCCTGGCGCCGCGTCCACCGCGCACCCGGCCCCGTCCCTCCCGGACGGAGTGGCGGGCTCGCTCCAGAGCCGCGCCGAGGCCTACCGGCTGTTGTCCCTCGCCGCCGACTACCTGATGAGCACCGAGCCCCACAGCCCCGTGCCCTACCTCGTCAAGCGCGCCATGGCCTGGGGCGACATGCCCCTGGGCCAGCTCCTCGGCGAGCTCGTGCCCGATTCCTCGGGCCTCGCGTCCATCCACACCTTGCTCGGCATGAAGACGCCGGAGTGATCGCCGCGTCCCTCGCATCACATCCGCGCCCCACCGACTCCGTCCCGAAGCAGTGCCCGTTCACCTCCGAATCGAAAGACAGATCATGGCCTATCGAGAAAGCTTTCAGCACAAGTTGGACCGCATCCGTCCTCCCCGCGTGCAGATCACCTACGACGTGGAGATCGGCGACGCGGTGGAGCAGAAGGAACTGCCCCTGGTGGTCGGCGTCCTCTCGGACCTAGCGGGCCAGCGGCAGGGCCTGCCCCGGATGCGCGAGCGCAAGTTCGTGGAGATCGACCGCGACAACTTCGACAAGGTGATGGCGTCCATCGGGCCCGAACTCAAACTGAGCGTGGCGGACAAACTCCAGGGCGGAGACGCCAAGATGAACGTGGAGCTGCGTTTTCCTCGCATCGACGCGTTCCTGCCCCATCAGGTCGTCCAGGACGTCGAGCCACTGCGCGCGCTGCTGGAGGCCCGGGGACGCATGGTGGATCTGCTGGCCAAGCTGGATGGCAATGACGCGCTGGTGGAGAAGCTCAAGGCCGTGCTGGCGGACGAGGCGAGCGTGCAGAAGCTCGAGGCCGAGCTGAAGGCGGACCCCGCTCCGGCCGAGGATCCGGCGGCCCCGGGTGTGCTCGCGGGCATCCTCCAGGAAGGCAAGCTGGCGCGCGATGAAGCCCAGGCCACCCGCGCCCGCGAACTGGTGAAGGAGTTCGTGGAGCAGGCGCGCGCCCTCCAGGCCACGCCCCAGATGGATCTGGTGTCGCTCATCGGCCAGGCCATCACCCGGGTGGACACCCGGATGGGCGAGCAGCTGGACGAGGTGCTGCACGCGCCCGCCTTCCAGAAGCTGGAGGCGTCGTGGCGGGGTCTGCACCTGCTCGTGTCCAGCAGCGAGACGGGCACGAACCTCAAGCTGCGGGTGATGCACGCGACCATGAAGGAACTGCTGGACGACATGGAGCGCGCGCCCGAATTCGACCAGAGCGTGCTCTTCAAGAAGGTGTACGAGGAGGAGTACGGCACCTTCGGTGGACAGCCCTACGGCGTGCTCATCGGAGACTACGAATTCGGCCGCGGGCCCAGGGACCTGGCGCTGCTGGAATCCATCTCCCATGTGGCCGCCGCCGCCCACGCGCCCTTCATCGCCGCGGCCAGTCCCCAGCTGTTCGACCTGGACAGCTTCGCCCAGATTGGCGCCCCGCGGGATCTGGCGCGCCTGTTCGAGAGCACGGAGCTCATCCGCTGGCGCGGCTTCCGTGAATCCGAGGACTCGCGCTACACGGCGCTCGTGCTGCCCCACATCCTGCTGCGGCTGCCCTACGGCCCGGACACGGTGCCGGTGGAGGGCTTCCAATACCAAGAGGATGTCGACGGTAGCGATCACCACAAGTACCTCTGGGGCAACGCGGCCTATGCCCTGGGCCAGCGCATCACCGACGCCTTCTCGCTCTACCAGTGGTGCGCCAACATCCGGGGCATGGAGGGCGGCGGCGTGGTCTCGGACCTGCCCACCCACACCTTCCGCACCGACGAGGGGGACATCGCCCAGAAGTGCCCCACCGAGATCGCCATCACCGACCGGCGTGAGAAGGAATTGAGCGACCTGGGCTTCATCACCCTCTGCCACTGCAAGGGCACGGACTACGCGGCCTTCTTCGGCTCGCAGACGGTCAACAGGCCGCGCCGCTACGACACGCCCCAGGCCACGGCCAACGCGGAGCTGTCCTCGCAGCTGCCCTACCTGATGGCCGCCTCGCGCTTCGCGCACTACTTGAAGGTCATCATGCGCGACAAGATTGGAGGCTTCACCTCACGGCAGGAGATCTCCAACTTCCTCAACCGGTGGATCGAGCAGTACGTGCAGCTCAACGACGAGGCCTCCTTCGCCATCAAGGCCCGGCAGCCGCTGCGAGAAGCGCGCGTGGAGGTCACCGAGGAGCCCTCCCGCCCGGGCGCCTACCGCGCCGTGGTGTTCCTGCGCCCGCATTTCCAGCTCACCGAGCTGACGGCGTCCATCCGCCTCGTCTCCAAGCTACCCGCGGCCGCCAACTGAAAGGTCTGACATCCCATGGCATCCAACATCAGCATCAAATTCGACGGACTCCCCGGCAGTTCCACCGCCACCGCCTCCAAGGAGGAGATCGAGCTGCTGTCCTACAACCACGGCATCACCCTGCCGATCGCCTCCAACGCGGCTTCCAACGACACCCGCTCGGTGGGCAACGTCAGCCATCAGGACATGAAGATCGTCAAGATGGCGGACAAGGCGACGCCCCAGCTGTGCGCGGCGTGCTGCTCGGGAAAGGTCCTGACCAAGGCCACCCTCACCGTGCGCACCACCAAGGACAACGCCACCACCAAGGTCTTCACCTATGAGCTGGAGAAGGTGATCGTCAGCTCGGTGTCCTACAGCGCTGGCACCAGCGGCGAGATCACGGAAACGGTCTCGCTCAACTACACGGCCATCACCTGGAACCAGGGCGCGGTGAACAACTCCGCCGGCTGGAGTCTGGAGAAGAACGAGAAGACCAAGTGAGACCCGTGTCTCCCAAGGACCCGGCCCTGGCGCCCTTGTTCGACCGGCTGGTCGAATGGAGGACCGAGGAGGGCGGCCCCCCCGCTCACCACCGGACGCTCGACGAGCGGGAGCTGCGCGACTCCATCCGGCACGAGGTGGCGCACGTGCTCGGCACCCGCTGCGCCCTCTCCCTGGCCGACGAGGCCCGGCTCACCCCGGTGGAGCGCTCGGCGGTGGACTACGGCCTGCCCGACGTGGGCCCCTTGAGTCTGGACTCGGCGGAGGGCGTCCGCCATCTGGAGCAGCTCATCGCCCGCGCGGTGGAGGCGTTCGAGCCCCGCCTGGAGCACATCCAGGTCACCGTCCAGACGCCTGGCGCGCAACGGGCACTCCCCGTGGCGGTGATCACCGCCCGGGTGGTGCGCCCCGGACACGCGGACACCCTGTCCTTTCCCCTCCAGCTCGACCGGAGCGGGCGACTCGTGGAGGTAGGTGATGAATTCCCAGAAGGATGAGCTGCTCAGGGCCTACCAGCGCGAGCTCACCTGGCTGCGCGGCGCGGGCGCCGAGTTCGCGGCCACCTATCCGCAGCAGGCCGAGCGTCTGAGGCTGGGGGCCCAGGAGACGGGAGACCCGCATGTGGAGCGGCTCATCGAGTCCTTCGCCTTCCTCACGGCGCGCGTGCAGCACACCTTCGACCGGGACCTGCCGGAGCTGACCACCAGCCTGCTGGGCCAGCTCGCCCCCCACCTCCTCCAGCCCCGGCCCTCGCTCTCCATCGCCTGCTTCGAGCCGGACCCGGGCACGAGCATTCCCCCCGAGGGCCACCTCATCGCGCGCGACACGCAGCTGCTCGCCGACCTGCGCACGGGCCAGACCTGCCGTTTTCGCACCCGCGCGCCGGTGCGGCTCTGGCCCCTGCGGGTGACCGAGGCGGAGCTGAGCTCGCCCCTCGCCTGGCCCTGGCTGCGCGGCGAGCGCGAGGTGGCCTCGGTGCTGCGGCTCAAGCTGGAGACCCAGGGCACGTCCTGGCCCGCGCTGGCGATCGAGCGGCTGCGCTTCTTCCTCGATGCGCCCGCCGAGGTGGCCTTCCGGCTGCACGAGCTCTTGCTGAGCGGCGTGCGCGGGCTCGCTTTCGTGCCCGACGGCGCCCCGTCCGCGTCCGCGCCCCGCATCTGGCCCGCCGCGCACCTGCGGGCCGTGGGCTTCGAGCCCGAGGAGGCGCTGCTCGACGCGCCCATGCAAACGCACCCCGGCTACCGCCTGCTGCAGGAGTACTTCGCCTTCCCCGAGAAGTTCCTCTTCCACGAGCTGGTGCTCGACCGCGCGAGCCTCCAGGCCTCGCGCGACACGCTCGAGGTGCTCGTGCTGCTGGACGTGCCCCCCGACGAGGAGCTGGCGCTCACGCCCGACGTCTTCCGGTTGGGCTGCGCGCCCATCATCAACCTGTTCTCCCAGCTCGCCGAGCCCCTGCGGTTGGATCAGCGGCGGACCGAGTACCCGGTGATTCCCGACGCCCGTCGGCCGGACGAGGTGCGGCTGCACTCGCTCGTGTCCGTCACCGCCTCCACGCCCGGCCAGGAGCGCACGCGGGTGGTCGAGCCGCTCTTCTCCTGGCGCCACGCGCCGGAGGACGCCGAGCCCCGGGCGTTCTGGTACACGCGCACCCAGCCCACCGGACTCGGGGCGGAGCGGGAATCCCAGACGCTGCTGTCCTTCGTGGACCTGGATCTCGACCCGCGGCTGCCCGCGGAGCAGACGCTCCTCGCGCACACGCTGTGCACCAACGGGCCCCTGCCCACGCAGCTCGCGCCCGGCGCCGCGCTGCGCCTGGAGGAGCACGCGCCGGTGGGCGCCATCCGCAGCCTGCGCCGTCCCACGCCGCCGCGCCCCGCCCCCGAGGAAGGGCCGTCGCTCTGGCGCCTCGTCTCCCTGCTCTCGCTCAACCACCTGTCGCTCGGCGGCGGGGAGCGAGCCCTGGAGTCGCTGCGGGAGCTGCTGCGGCTGCACGACGGCTCCGAGGCGAGCGTGGGCGAGCAGCGCATCCGGGGGATGACGCGGCTGGAGAGCCGGCCGGTGACGCGACCTCTCACGGGCGGCGACTGGCGGGGCTTCTGCCGGGGCCAGGAGCTCACCCTCACCTTCGACACGTCCCTGTACGAGGGGGGCAGCACGCTGCTGCTCGGCGCGGTGCTCAACCACTTCTTCGGGCTGTACGCCTCGGTGGATTCATTCACGCAGCTCGTGGTCAGGCGCGAGCAGAAGGAGGGCATATGGAAGCAATGGCCCCCGATGACCGGCGCCCAGCCCCTGCTCTAGCCGAGCGGCTGTTCGCCTCCGGCGAGCGGTTCGACTTCTTCCAGGCGGTGCGGCTCCTGCGTCTGCTGCGTCCGGGGCAGCCGCCCTCGGGCCGCGCCAGCTCGCCTTGGCAGGAGCCCGTGCGGCTGCGGGCGCGGGTGGACCTGGCCTTCGCGCCCAGCGACGTCGCCAGCGTGCGCCCCGCGCCCGAGCCCGGGGGCGTGCCGGAGCTGACAGTGGGGTTCTTCGGCGTCGGCGGCGCGCTCGGGCCCCTGCCCCGGCCCCACGCTCAGTGGGTGTGGGATCGCACGCGCGCGGGCGACACGGGCCCGAGGGACTTCCTCGACCTCTTCCACCACCGGCTGTTGTCCCTGCTGTACCGGGGCCGGCAGCTGCGCCGGGTGTGGCTGGAGGAAGGCGCGCCGGAGAGCTACGCCGTGGCGCGCTACCTGTACGCGCTGCTGGGCCTGGGCACGCGGGGGTTGAGCGGCCGGATGCGGGTGGAGGACCGGACGCTGTTGCGCTACGCGGGATTGCTCGTACGCCGGCCCGTGTCCGTGGGCGCGCTGGAGGCGATGCTCTCGGACTGGCTCGGGGTGCGAGTGCGTCCCCACCTGCCGCGCGGCGCCTGGCTGCCCCTGGATGCGGAGCAGTGGACGCGCCTGGGCCCGCGCGGACAGAACGCCCGGCTCGGTCAGGGCGCGGTGCTCGGCCGGCGCGCCTGGAACGCCCAGGCGGGCCTGGAGTTGGAGCTGGGCCCCCTCTCGTGGCACCGCTACCAGGAGCTATTGCCCGGAGGCCGGGCGCTGGACGGCATGCGCTCGCTCACCCGCTTCGCGCTGGGCACGAACCTGGACGTGGGCCTGGTGCTCGCGCCCCGGCTCGCGGACATCCCCCCCGCCGCCCTGAGCGCCCGCGACGGGCCGCGCCTGGGTTGGACCTCCTTCCTGCGCGCCCGGCCCCGCGGCGAGGGGACGCACCGCGTGGTGCTCGCGCCCCGCCACATGAACCTCCCCCCCGAGAAGGACACGCCGTCATGAGAAAGGGTTTCACCCAGGACACACGCTCGCTGTCGCTCACCACGCCGCTGGGCAAGGACGTCCTGATGCTCCAAGGCTTCCAGGGCGAGGAGGCCCTGTCGCGGCCCTTCCAGTTCTCCCTGACGATGCACTCGGCGCGCTCGGACGTGGACTTCTCGCGGCTGGTGGGCGAGGGCGTCGCGCTCTCGCTGGAGCTCGAGGGCGGCGGCGAGCGATACGTGCACGGCGTGGTGACGCGCATCGTGCAGGCCGGCACCTTCGCGGACTTCACCGAGTACGTGGCCGAGCTGCGCCCCTGGTTGTGGCTGCTCACCCTCGCCCACGACAGCCGCATCTTCCAGGACAAGACGGTGCCACAGATCCTCCGCCAGCTCTTCACCGAGCAGGGCTTCACCGACTTCCGGCTCGACCTGCGGGGCCGCTACGCCCCGCGCGAGTACTGCGTGCAGCACCAGGAGTCCACCTTCGACTTCGTGTCGCGGCTGATGGAGGACGAGGGCATCTTCTATTTCTTCGAGCACTCGCGCGAGCGGCACACGCTGGTGCTCGCGGACGACCCGGCCGCCCACCCCGCCTGTCCGGGCCCGGGCAAGGTGAAGGTGCCGGGGCGTGACCCCTCGGCGAGCACGAACGACGCGCTCACCGCCTGCACGCTGGAGCAGCGGGTGATCTCCGGCGGCCACGCGCTGGGGGACTACGACTTCGAGGCGCCCTCCACCCGGCTGCGCGCGGAGGTGAAGGGCAAGCGCGCGGGCCCGCGGCGCTACGAATACCCCGGGCGCTTCACCCGCCAGGCCGAGGGTGAGCGGCGCGGCCGGCTGCGGCTGGAGGCCGAGGAGGTCCAGGCCCGCGTCCTGCGCGGACAGGGGCGCGTGCGCTGGCTCGTTCCCGGTCACCGGCTGGGCGTGGAGGAGCACACGCGCGCGGACGCCAACGGGCCGTACGTGGTGCGCTGGGTGTCGCACTCGGCCTCGCTCGAGCACTATGCCAACAGCTTCGAGGCCTTCCCCCTGGCCACGCCCTTCCGTCCCCCCCGCCAGACACCGCGCCCCGTGGCCACGGGCGTGCAGAGCGCGCGCGTGGTGGGCGAGTCGGGCGGGGAGATCTCCACGGATCGCCACGGGCGGGTGAAGGTGCGCTTTCACTGGGACCGCGAGGACCAGCGCTCGTGTTGGATCCGCGTCGCCCAGGGCTGGGCCGGCAAGGGCTGGGGCCAGCTCTTCCTGCCGCACGTGGGCCAGGAGGTGCTCATCACCTTCCTGGATGGGGACCCGGACCGGCCCATCATCACGGGCTCCGTCTACAACGCCGAGCAGCAGGTGCCCTATCCGCTGCCCGCCCATCAGACCCGGAGCACCCTGCGCGGCATGACGCCCGCCAAGGGAGACCCCAACGAGCTGCGGCTGGAGGACAAGAAGGGCGCGGAGGAGTTGTACCTGCATGCCCACCGGGACATGAAGGTCAGCGTGGAGCACGACAGCGTGCGCGAGGTGCGTCACAACGACACCCTGGAGGTCCAGGAGGGCGACCGCACGGTGCGCGTCGCCCGGGGCAACGAGGTGCACGAGGTCCAGGGCAACTACACCCTCAAGGTCCAGGGCAACCTCACCCTCGACGTCCAGGGCGACCTCACCCTCAAGTCGGGCAGGAGCCAGTTGCACCAGGCGCGCATGTCCCTCACGGGCAAGGCCGGCATGGGCATCCTGCACCAGGCGGGGACCTCCCTGACGAGCATCGCGGGCATGAACCTCACCCAGCGGGCGGGACTCGTGCTGGAGAGTTCCGCGGGGTTGAGGCTGTACCAGAAGTCCGCCCTGCTCTTGCAGACCGATGCCCAGTTGATGATCGGCAACATCCAGCTCTTGCAGATGATGAAGGCCATGCCCCTGCTGCTCAAGGGCGCCTTCATCACCATGCCGCTGTGAGCGGACGGAGGAGCCCATGCCCACGGAGTACACCACCGAGGACGAACAAGGCCGGGTGCGCGAGCGCTGCTTCCTGGACGACGAGGGACGGCTGGACGGCGTGGCCACCACTTACGGCGAGCACGGCGAGGTGCTCCAGGAGTCGACCTGGCGCGCGGGCCAGCTGCACGGCCCCACGAGCCTCTACGATTCCACGAGCCGCCTGATTCAGCGGGTGCGCTTCCAGGACGGCCAGCTCGACGGCCCCGCGGAGTTCCACGACGCGCGGGAGCGGAGCAGCCTGGAGGTCGCCTTCCATCAGGGCCAACCCCACGGCGAACTCATCGCCCGCGAGGAGGGTCAGGTGCTCGTGAAGCAGAACCTGTCGCGCGGCCAACCCGATGGACCCATCGAACTGCACGAGCCGGGCAAGCCCACCCGGCGGCGGCTCTTCGACAAGGGCCGACCGGTCCGCGAACCCGAGCCCCTCCAGGCGCTCCCCCGGGTGGAACGCTCCCCCATGGAACCCTCCCATGACTGGCTCCAGAACTGGCTGGATCCAAAGGGCTCCTGAGCCCCGGACGTCCTTCCATCCTGAATCAATCATTTCAATAATTTCAAGTATTCCTTGATTGTCAGGTGTTCCCGGTTCAACCTGCACCGCGCGATCAGCCCCTCATGGTGAGGGGTCCGGTAAGGCACGAGCAGGAGTCCTGGATGAGCGAGCGTCGAGGCGAAGCGCGGCAAAGCGGCTGTCGGCAACTGGCGTGGGTGAGCCTGGCCGCCGCGCTCTCCGGTTGTGCGGGGGGAGTCGAGGGCATGGAGGAGTCCATGGGCGCGCTCCAGCAAGCGGCGACCTGCTCGTACTCCGTCACGACGAACACCTACGACGGTCCGGACTACTGGGGAACCCTCGTCTTCAAGAACACGGGCACGAGCGCCATGACGAGCCCCACGGTGGCCTTCACGGTCCCCAGCGGCGTGACGTGTGATCACGACGAGGCGGGCTGGAAGCACACGCAGAGCGGCACGACGTGTACGTACTCGCGCACGACCGGGCTGACGGTGAACGCGGGCGCCTCCTACACCTTCTATTACTCGACCACCTCCTCCGCGTCGTTCACCGCGGGCAACGTGCAGATCAGCGATCCGAGCTGCGGCGGTGGCACCACCGAGCCCCCGCCCTCGTCGGACATGACGGCCAACCAGCGCAAGGTGGCCGAGGCGATCACCAGCATCTGGGAGAACGACACGCCCACGCTCGCGTACGCGTACGCGGAGAACATCTGGGATGGCCGCGGGTACACGAACGGCCGCGCGGGCTTCTGCACCGGCACGGGCGACGCGATCATGGTCGTCGAGTGCTACAAGAACCTGCGCAGCGCGAGCAACGGCAACCTGCTGGCCAAGTACATGCCGGGCCTCACCACCATCAACAACCGCTTCCTGTCGACGGGGCAGAACCAGGCCTCCACGGCCGAACTCGACGCCCTCGGCAACTGGAAGAGCGACTGGGCCGCGAGCTACAACAACACCACCACCCGGGCGGACTTCAAGAGCTGCCAGGATCAGGTGGTCGAGCGGCTGTACTTCTCGCCCTCCATCAACGAAGCCAAGAAGTGGGGCCTCACCTCGGCGCTGTCCAAGGCGGCGTTCTACGACGCGTACATCAACCACGGCAGCCTGAGCACCTTCATCAAGGCGGCCAACACCGCCCTGGGCAACTCGGCCCAGACGGCGCCCGCGGTCGGCCGCAACGGCATCACCGAGAGCGCCTTCCTCCAGAAGTTCCTCGAGAAGCGCCGCGACGTGCTCTACAACGACTCGACGTGGCGCGAGGCCGTGGACCGCGTCGCCCTCTACGAGAAGCTGCGCCGCCAGGGCAACTGGGACCTGAACACCGCCGTGCGCAACGACGTGCGCGCCCGCGACTGCTGGGGCACCACCTACCCGGCGAGTGGCTACACGGTGCGGCAGATCAACCCGGACGGCACCTGGAGCACGCCGAGCTCCTACACGTATTCCTGTAACTGAGTGGACGAACAGGCGGGCGGGCATCCACCCCCGGCGCGCTCCGCCTCCCCACCGGGAGGCGGGCGTGAGAAGGTGGGCGGCCTATGAGCAATGCCCTCTACCGGGACTGCGCCCGACTCTTCATGGTGGGGTTTCCCGGCCCCCGCATCGACGATGACTTCGCCGCGCTGATGAAGGACGGCCTCTTTGGCGCCATCCTCTTCAAGCGCAACGTGGGGACGGCCCAGGAGACCGCCGCCCTGTGCCGGGAGATCAAGTCCCGCGCGGGCCGCCCCTTCATCCTCTCCGTGGACCAGGAGGGCGGCCGGGTGGCGCGGCTCCGGGGCGAGCCCTTCACCGCCCTGCCCTCGATGCGCGAGCTGGGGCTGAGCGGCGACGTGGCGCTCGCCGAGCGCGTGGGCCGGCTGCTGGCGCACGAGCTGCGCGCGGTGGGCTTCGACTGGGACTTCGCTCCCGTGCTCGACGTGGACACCAACCCCGCCAACCCCGTCATCGGGGACCGCGGCTTCAGCCGGGAGCCGGACGAGGTGGCGCGCCTGGGCGTGGCGCTGGCGCGCGGACTGGAGGCGGGCGGCGTGGCCTCGTGTGGCAAGCACTTCCCGGGACATGGCGACACCACCACGGACAGCCACCTGACCCTGCCACGGCTGCCGCATGATCTGGAGCGCCTGCACCGCGTGGAGCTGGTGCCCTTCCGCGCCTTCGCCCAGGCGGGGCTCGCGTCCCTGATGACGGCGCACGTGCTCTTCGACGCGTTGGATCCGAAGCTGCCCGCCACCATGAGCCACCGCGTGCTGCACGGCCTGCTGCGCGAGGAGCTGGGCTTCGATGGCGTGCTGGTGAGCGACGACCTGGAGATGAAAGCCATCGCGGAGCATTACTCGGTGGAGGAGGCCGCGGTGCAGGGCACGCTGGCCGGAGTGGACCTGTTCCTCGTCTGCCACAACGCGGACGTCCAGCGCCGGTCCATCGAGGCCCTGGTGCGCGCGGTCGAGTCCGGCCGCGTGCCCCGTGCACGCATCGACGAGGCCCACCGCCGCCTGGCCCGGCTCGAGGCCCGTTTCGCGCACGGACCCGAGGACCGGGTGGCCACGCTCGGAGACGCCGAACACCGGGCGCTCGCCGAGGGGCTGGCCAGCACCTTCAATGGGAAGGATCCCACCGAGGTGATGTTGGCCTCCCGGCCGCGCTAATCGCCCACGGGAGCGGGGACTCCCCCCGACGGCGTATGGGTCTCCTTCTGGGGCTCCTTGGGGGAGCCCGTGACGCCCTGGCCCTGGGTTCCCAGGCTCTTGCTGCCCTCGTTGCCCGAGCCGCCCGTGCCCGCGTCCGCGGCCACGTCCGAGCCCGAGATCGGGCCCGAGCCTCCCGTACCGGAGACATCACCGGAGCGTCCCGCTCCGGTCTGGGCATCGTTCGCGTTCGGAGGGTATTCCCCCACGGGACCGTATTTGCCCCCTCCCACCTGGACGCGCGGAATCTCGTCCTGGTCGCGCGAGTCGCTCTTGCATCCCGCGAACACCAGCGCGGCCGAAGCCAGCGCGCCCACGGCCCACACCTTGCGAATGTTTCCACGCATGTCGGTTCCTCCTCGACTCCGGGTCATCCAGCGGGTGCCGCTCCGGCTATTTCTTGAGCTCGTCACGCGGCTGCGTGTTGGCGGGCTCGGGGCGGCTGCCGGGAACGGATTGCGCCGCGGGCAGCTCGCTGGACGGAGCGATCACACTGCCCTCGGCGCCCAGGCTCTTGTAGGGCGTCATTCCAGGCGTCGGCGCGGGACCACTGCCGCCGTAGCCCAGGGTGCCCTGACGCTCGCGCAAGGCGCGCTCTCCCGCGTCCATGAGCAGGGAGCGATTGGCGGTGCCCTGCTTGTCGGGCGTGCGGGGATCGATGCTCGTGGGATTGTCCACGATGGTCCCGTTGTACAGGGGCATGTCCGGCCCCCGGGTGAAACCCTTGTGGTAGGTGCTGTTGCCAGCCTGCTGCGGCAGTTCGCTACACGCCGCGAGTCCACCCACCGCCGCGGCCAGCACTCCCCACGTCATCCACTTCCTCAAGCCACCGTGGCGCATCGTCGTCTCCCAGGTCTCGGGTTGATTCCGGACGAGAGGAGGCGGGCACGACAGGCACCGCTTCCCGGCTCGTCGTCTGTCTTCAGGGATGGGCACCGGTGGGCGTCCAAACCACCGGGTGGGTTGCCACCAGGGGCTCGAGCGTCCGGCCGCTCTCCAACGAGGGGGCCCGGAAGAAGTTCAGTTTCCGCTGTTGTGCGCGGGCAGGCTGCGAGGCGTGGAGAAGTTGCCCACGGGCCGCTCTTGCGGCTGATAGGGCGCGCTCGTGGGCGAAGACGAGGTGATGAGCCCCGAGCCCACCTCCACCGCGTAGAGGCCCTGGACCCAGACCCCCTTGGCATTGGCGCGTAAGGGCTTGCCCGTCCCCAGGTTGGGAGCCACGAGGGCCGCCATCTGGTCGGGGGGATAGGGTACGCGGAAGTCCTGCTTGAGCCAGAGCGCGTTGGCGCGGGAATCCGTCACCGCGCCCGAGCCCCCCATGGCGGAGCCTTCCGCCGGCGCCTGGGGCTGGTCGGGCAGGTAATCATCCTGGGGCATCATCGCCCATCGGCGTCCGAAGTCATCGCCACAGCCCGTGAGCAGTACCGCCCCGGCGATCACGCCGAGCCCCGCCAGCTTCCATCCCATCTTGCGCATATGGCCTCCCGGGTCATCCCGTGAAGACAGGGATGGGCATGCGCGGAGGCCACGGGTAGCGGCGGTCAGACGGGCGAGGGCCAACGCCCGTCTGGAGAGCGAGCCGCCATCACGGGAACATCACTCTTGGGACGCGCGCTTCTTCGCGGGGCTCTTGCGCGCGGGCTTGGGGGCGGGCGCTTCGGCTTCACCGCCCTGGAGGGCCTGGAGGATCTCGCTCACATGGCCCGCGACCTTCACCTTGGGCCACACGCGCACCACGTCGCCGCCGGGGCCGATGAGGAAGGTGGCGCGGGTCACGCCCAGGAACTTGCGGCCGTACAACGACTTCTCACCCCAGACGCCATAGGCCTCGCACACCCGGTGCTCTGGATCCGCGAGCAACGAGAAGGGCAGGGAGAACTTCGTGGCGAACTTCTGGTGGCTCTTGAGGTCGTCCGGAGACACGCCCAGCACCACGGCGCCGGCCGCCTGGAGCGCCGAGTGCTCATCCCGGAAATCACACGCCTCCTGCGTGCAGCCCGGGGTGTTGTCCTTGGGGTAGAAGTAGAGCACCACGTGCTGGCCCCGGAACTGGGCGAGCGTCACGTCGTGGCCGTGCTGATCCTGCAGGTGGAAGTCGGGAGCCGGGCTGTCGGGAGTGGGAAGGGCCATGGAGGGGAAGGTCACATCGGATGGCCATGCTCGTCCAGGGAAGGTGAGCCCCCGTCCGGCTCATTGGGACGGGACAGGGGCCGGCGCGGCAGCTTCGTGCCGTGGAGTTGCTTGAGGGCGGCGATCCGCTTGTCCGCCTCGGGGCGGGCCTTGGAATCACGGGGAACGGCCTCGAACTCGGCGATGACGGCGTCCCAACCCGGGTCCGAGGGGGGCACCCCGCGCTCGACCAGGGCCAGGTAGGACGCCTGGGCGCGGGCGAGCTGTTCGGGACCCGCGTCGCGCTGACAGGCGGCCCCCAGGAGCAGCAGCAGCGCGAGCAGGGGGAGACAGGGGCGAGGGATGTCGGACATGGACGAGCCTCCTTGCTGGCCTCGGGCGCGAAGGACGGATAGGGTGGACCCCCGTGCCGCCACTCTTCTTCGCATTCCTGTTCGGTCTCGGCCAGGGGCTGCTCCACGCGGTGGGGCCGGATCATTGTGCCGCCATGGCCACGCTTGGCACCCTGGGCCCGGCCCGGCGCCGAGCCACCCTGCTCGTGGCGCTGCGCTTCGCCATCGGCCACGCGGCGGTGCTCGCCAGCGTCGCCACCTTCTGCCTCATGACGGGCGTGGTCCTGTCGGAGACCTTCGAGCGGTGGGCGGAGATCTTCGGAGGCGCGGTGCTGGTGGCGATCGCCATCGCCGCCTTCCTGTCGCCCAACGTGCTGCGCCACGGCCATCCGCACCTGCCAGGCCACACGCAGGAGCCGCACTCGCACCGGCATGAGCGGGTGACGACGGCGGCGGGCGCGCTCATGGCCTTCAGTGGCGTGCGCGCGCTGCTGCTCGCCCTGCCCCCGCTGCTCGTGGGCGGCAGCCTGCGGACGTCCGGGTGGACGTACCTGCCGGGCTTCGCGCTCGGCATCCTCGTGGGCATGGGCGCGGTGGGGCTCGTGTTCGCCGAGGGCCTGGAGCGCATGGGCTCGCGCGTGGCCGAGCGGCTGCAGCGCTTCGTGGCCGCGGGCTCCGCGGCGCTCGGCCTGTTCTGGATCGTCAGCCGGCTCTCGGGTTAGTCGCGCCGCTCCAGGATGCCCAGGGCCAGGAGCGACACGAGGAAGCCCTGGACGATGTGCTCCGGGCGCTGGGCCATGGCGAGCAGCTCCCCCACCGTGCGATTGCCATCCACCTTGGGCAGCAGCTCCGCCTCCCACTTCTCCAGCTGCACCTCGTTGAGCGGATAGGCCGGGGCCCCGGCGGGGAACAGCCGCTCCTCGGGCCGCACCATGGTGCGCAGACGCTCCGGCTTGTAGAGCTTCTTGATGCCCCGGATGATGAGGTTGCCCGGGTGCACGTCCAGCTTGATGGACTCGGTGGTGGCCTTCTCCTTGAAGCTCATCACGTAGCTGCCGTCCTCCCACGCGAAGAGCGAGTAGATGATGGCCTTCACCTGCTGGCCCACGTAGTACATGCGCTCGGAGTCCTTGAGCAGGCCGCGCTCCACCAGCACATCCCCCGTGCGCCGCCCGCTCGCCGCCGCCGCGGCCGCGACCTCCTCGAGCTGCGCCGGGGAAATCTTCCCCACGCGCACCAGGAACGGTCCGAAGCGGTCCGCCATCAGGTTGGACAGGGCGAAGACGGGGGTGCCGCGCTCGAAGTAGACGACCTTCTTCACCTGACCGCGCTGCACGCCCAGTTCGCCCGTCTCCTTCGCCAGGTAGAAGGCGGTGATGAGGGCGGGCAGGTTGTCCTGGAGCGCGCCCCGGCGGTTGCCCGCGGGCCTGGCCACGCCCGGAACCGGTGGCGCGGCGACTCGCGGCGCGGCGACAGGCGAGGGAGGAGGCGGCGGCACGGGCGGAGCCGTGGGCGGCTTGGGCATCGGCGCGGCCGTGAGGTTGGCCCCGCGGATCTCCGTGGTGAGGTTGTCGCCCGTCACCTTGATGTAGCCCGTGAGCTCCAGCGGATCCTCGAAGCCCTCCTCGTCGACGTCGATGTCGAGCTCCACGTCGTCGAAGGAGCCCGTGCGGGGCACGGCCGCCGCGGCGTCCTGATCGCCGGGCAGGAGCTTGCGCACCGCGTCCAGCAGCAGCGTGGCGTCGAAGGGCTTCTCGAAATAGCCCGCGACCGCGTACTTCTGCCGGGCGTCCACGGCGTGCTTGCCGCCCTTGAAGACTCCGGTGATGAAGATGAGGGGGAGCTCGGGCTGGGTCTTGCGCAGCGTGTCCGCCAGCTGGTGACCCATCATGTCGGGCAGCAGCAGATCGATCACCGCGAGCGCGGGCGGGTGGTTTCGCGCGGATTCGATCGCGTGCGAACCCCGGCCCGAACCCGACGCCTCATACCCCGCGTCTTCGAGGATTTGCACGAGCAGCGAGAGGAGTTCCGGGTTGTCATCGACGACGAGGATTCGGGGGGCCATCGGACGTACACCCTAGTCACAAGCCCGGTGCCCGTGAAGTGATTGTCTCCCCAATGATGCATCCCGCTGACTGGACGGCTAGGTTGGAGGCCGCTGGAGCCCCGAAAGCCCCCATGAAGCACACCCCCTTCTCCCGCCGTCTCTTGCCTTGCCTCGCACTCGCCCTGTGCCTGCTCGCCCCCCGTGTGGGCCGGGCCCAGGATGGAGGCACCTTCCCACCTGACGCATCGGTGGGCGGCGAGGTGCCCGAGCTCCCGGAGGACGAGGACAACGTGGGGCGTCCCGGAGGCTCCTGCCGCAGCACCTCGGACTGCACGACGCGCTTCAGTTGCTCGCAAGGCACCTGCCGCTACACGGGCATTCGCGAGGCGGAGCGCGTGGGGTGCCTGTTCGGCCCAGCGGACACCCTGGCCCTGGTGGGCATGGGCCTGGTCGTGGCGCGTCGGCGCCGGGAGGAAGAATGAGGCTGGGGCTCAAGGCGGACAACCTGCTGGAGCGTTTCGCGGACTGGCTCAACCTGGCGCCCCAACCCCTGGCCCACGCCTTCTTCGGGATGATGGCGTCGCGCACGCTGATGGCGGGCGAGCGGCTGGGGATATTCGCGGCGCTCGCGGACGGCTCGGCGACGGTGGAGGAGCTGGCGGCGCGGTTGTCCCTGGCGCCCGAGGGCACGCGCGCGCTGATGGAGGCCCTGGAGGCGTGCGAGGCGGTGGAGCGCAAGAAGGGCCGCTTCCGGATGGCGGACCGGGCCCGGCGCTGGTTGGATCCGCGCTCCTCCCAGTACGTGGGCGGCTTCCTCGACTTCAACTACACGCAGTGGGAGTGGTGGAGCCAGTTGGAGCAGGCCGTGCGCTCGGGCGAGGCGGTGGACATCCACCAGTTCGATCCCGAGGATCCGCGCTGGCGCTCCTACATCCTCGCCATGTTCCAGATGGCGAGGCTGAGCGCGCCCGAGGTGGCCCGGGCGATTCCGCTCCCCCGGGGCGCGCGCGAGGTGTTGGACCTGGGAGGCGCGCACGGCTGGTTCGCCGCGGAGCTGTGCCGCCGCAACCGGGGGCTGCACGCCACGGTGCTGGATCTGGAGGGGAGCGTGCGGGTGGGGCGGGAGATCATCGCCCAGGCGGGGCTGGCGCATCAGGTGACGCATCGGGCGGGGGACATCCTCACCTCGGAGCTGGGAGGCCCCTACGACGCGGTGCTGTTGTTCCAGGTGGTGCACCACCTGTCGCCCGCGCAGAACGTGGCCATCCTGCGCCGGGCCCGGGCGGCGCTCACACCCAAGGGGACGCTCGCGGTGCTGGAGTACCTGCGCGAGGACGAGGAGAAGCCACCGAGCGCCGCGCCGCTCATCGGCCTGCACTACTACCTGACGTCGAAGGCGTCGGCGTACACACCCGCGGCGATGGAGGGCTTCCTGGAAGACGCGGGCTTCCGCATCGAGAGCGCGAAGCCCATGCGCCACGTGCCGCTGCAGACGCTCATCATCGCCCGGCCGGATTGACGCGCGCCCTCCTCAGGGGCCCGGCACACCACCATCGAGCGGGGATGAAGGCCTGGCGCTCCGCTCGGCGCGAACATGCAATCGTCCCGGCACGCTTCCGTTCTCCGCCCTGAGCTGGAGTTCGGCTTCGAAGCATTCCGGCGGCTGCTTTCCCGTGAGGTGTTCATCGAACAAGGAGAAGTGCACGTCGGTGCCGTACCAATAGCCGGGGGTCAGCGTCAGCAGTTCGTCTCGCCGGGGAGGTTCGGGAAAAGAGTCCACCTCGAGGAAGTCGATCGGCTGGTGCGCGACACAATCCACGATGGACTTCAGCTCAACCGACACATTTTCCACGAGCCGTTTGTCGAGGGTCAATGAGCCCTCCTTGACGCCCACGAGCAAACGCCCCGACAGGCTCTCACCATCGAATTCCATGTTCTGCAATTCCAGCACCGCGCGAGCGGATGAATTCCCTTCGGGAGAAACGGCTCCATCACCATCCGCTTGACGAAAGAACGGGAAGAGCGTGCACGCCGAGAGGGAAAACAGAAGCACGACCGAGCCCAAACTCAAACGAGTCACTTGCATTGCAGACTCCCCTTCTCGCCGGGGACATTCCCACCCTCGCCGTGACTCCATCTCAGAACACGGGGAGCGGCACAACCCACGAACGAGAGACTTCCAGTCCAGACGAGCCACAGCGCGGTCAGAGCCCGGCCCGCTCTCCGCGGCTCCTGAACCGCCATGGATGCTTTCCTTTTGTCGATTACTCGTCCGTGAGAATGCTTACGCGAGACCGTAGCGGAGCGCGTCCTCCCCCACCTGGGTGATGGCGGCATCGCCCTCGCTCCGTCCGTAGAGCAGCAGCGTGACGCCATAGAGCAAGGCCCGGAAGCGCGCCCGATCCCAGGTCGCGTCATCGATCGAGCCATAGGCCTCGCGGAACACACCGCGCGCCTCGGGAGGCAGGAAACTGAAGACAATCATCAAATCAACGGCGGGATCTCCCAGGTGGATGTCTCCCCAGTCGAGCACCCCCGTCAGCGTGTGGGTCTCATCGACGAGCAGGTGCCTCGCGTAGAGATCCCCATGAGCCCAACGGGCTCGCCCCGTCCACGGAGGCGTATCCACCAGACCCGAGACCCAGGCTCGCACCGCGGCGGCCCCCACGTTCGGAACGAGGGCCTCCAGCCGCTCGAGCCGTTCGAGGAGCACGGGCATCCGCTCGCGAAGGTTCGCGCGGCCGGCCTCGTCCATGGGGCCTTGAGCCAGGTCCTCATCCCCCACAGGCGCCCCATGCAAGGCCGCCAGGAACCGTCCGAGCGGCGCGGCCGCGCGCAACCGCTGCTCGTCCGTCCACGTCACGGCGCACGCGGTGACGCCGGGCAATCGCGCGTAGCCCGCGAACGGATAGGGGTAGTTCCCCGCAGGAGGGCCGTGCCAGACCGGCTCGGGGATGCGCAGCGGCAGGTGCGGCGCCAGCCGAGGGAGGATACGCACCTCGTTGTCCATCAGGCTCGCGGCGACCCGCCGGCGGGGAAAGCGGAACACCCACTGCCCGTTCACCGTGTACGCGGTGTTGTCCCAGCCCGACCCCAGCAACTCCATCCGTACCGGGGCCAGCTCCGGGTAACGCCCCTCCACGAGACGAGCGGCGTCCTCCTCGGTCAGTTCGACATCTGCATCCCACACCCGCGACATGTGCATCCTCCCAAACCCCCATCATAGAGGAGCGCCGTGTCCGCCCGCTTCCCAACCGAACATCCGGGGTTCCAGTCCATGAGGAGGGCGAATGCGGCACTCCCCTTTTCCTGGCTGCGCTACCCTCCGAGGTGTCCCACCATGGCCACCCCGGCATTGAACCCACCTCCGACGCCCGACGTCTCCCCGCTCACCGTCGAACTGGAAGGTGTTCTCGCGCGCACGAACACGCTCCATGAAGGGCTCGTGCGGCTGCTGAAACGCCGGCCCCACCTGCTTCCCGCCGCCGTGGGTTGGAGCCTCAAGGGCCCGGCCTTCCTGCGCGCACAGGTGGCACGGCACGTGGATCTGGACGTGGCGCGGCTGCCCTACGACGAGGCGCTGGTTTCCCGACTCACCGAGGAGAAGTCCCGTGGCCGCCGCATCGTGCTGGCGACGGTCGCGGACCGGCGCGTGGCCGAGGCGGTGGCCGCGCACCTGGGGTTCTTCGATCAGGTTCTCGCGAGCGATGGCGAGCGGGCGATGACCGGCCCCCACCGCACGGCCCGGCTGCGCGAGACGCTGGGCGAGCCCCACGAGGAGGCGCGCCCCCTGCACGCGGCCCGGCCCCTGCCGCGCACCCTGCTCAAGGCCCTGCGCGTGCACCAATGGGCCAAGAACGTGCTCGTCTTCGTGCCGCTCATGGCCGCGCACAAGCTGACCCATGTGCCGCTGCTCATCCAGGCATTGCTGGGCTTCATCGCGTTCAGCCTGTGCGCCTCGAGCGTCTACGTCCTCAACGATCTGCTGGACCTGGACTCGGACCGCAAACATCCGAGCAAGCGGCGGCGGCCCTTCGCCTCGGGAGACCTGCCCATCCGCGCGGGGCCCTGGCTGGGAATGGGCCTGCTCGGAGCGGGCGCGGCGGTGGCGATGCTGCTGCCTCGTGAATTCCTCGCCCTGCTCGCCACCTACTACACCATCACCCTCGCCTACTCGTTCTACCTCAAGCAGGTGGTGATGATGGACGTGCTGGTGCTCGCGGGGTTGTACACGGTGCGCATCTTCGGCGGCGCGCTCGCGGTGGGAGTGCCCACGTCGAGCTGGCTGCTCACCTTCTCCATGTTCATCTTCCTGTCGCTCGCGCTCGTCAAGCGGCTGAGCGAGGTGCGGCGGCTGCGCCTGGCGAACGAGTCGGCGGCGCCCGGGCGAGGGTACGTGGCGGGAGACTACGAGCAGCTGTCCGCGTCGGGCGTGGCGAGCGGCTATCTGGCCGTATTGGTGCTCGCGCTCTACATCACCAGCAAGGAAGTCACGGTGCTCTACAGCCACCCCGAGCGCCTGTGGCTGCTCTGTCCGGTGATGTTGTACTGGGTGGGGCGGGTGTGGCTGCTCGCGCACCGGGGCGAGGTGAACGAGGATCCGCTCGTGTTCGCGCTCAAGGACAAGGTGAGCTACGCGGTGGGAGCCATCGCCGCGGGCATCCTGCTGCTCGCAGCGTGAGGGAGGACGAGGCATGAAGACGGAGCGGACATCCTGGGGACGCTACCCGCGCGTGAAGGCGCAGCCGGTGCATCCCGTGTCGTGGACGAGCGAGCCGCTGCCGGTCCCCCCAGCCGGTGGCACGCTGCTGCCCCACGGCCAGGGCCGCAGCTATGGCGACTCGTGCCTCAATGAGGGCGGCACGCTGCTGACCACGGAGCGGTTGGACCACTTCCTCGGCTTCGATCCGGCCACGGGCGTGCTGCGCTGCGAGTCCGGCGTCACGCTGGACACCATCGTCCGGCTGGTGGCGCCCCAGGGCTGGTTCCCGCCGGTGACCCCGGGCACGAAGTTCGTGACCGTGGGCGGCGCCATCGCCAATGACGTGCATGGCAAGAACCACGTGCGCGAGGGCACCTTCGGCCGGCACCTGCGCCGCTTCGAGCTGGTGCGCTCGGACTGCTCGCGGCGGGAGTGCTCGCCCACGGAGAATCGCGACTGGTTCGAGGCCACCATTGGCGGACTCGGGCTCACGGGCCTCATCACCTGGGCGGAGCTGCAACTGCGGCGCGTGAGCAACCCGTACATCCTCCAGGAAACGATCCCCTTCGAGAACCTGGAGGGCTTCCTCTCGATCCTCGAGGAGTCCGAGCGGGACTTCGAGTTCAACGTGGCCTGGGTGGACAGCCTCGCGCGCGGCAGGCATCTCGGCCGGGGCCTGTTCTACCGGGGCGACTACGCGCCGCCGCAGTTCGACGCGGTCCCCCGCGCCCGCGCGATTCCCTCGGGGCTCGGGGTGCCCTTCGACTTCCCAGGCTTCGCCCTCAACCGCGTGTCGGTGGCGGCCTTCAACGCGCTCCAGTACCGCATGCGGCCGCAAGGGCTCGTGCACTACGAGCCGTTCTTCTACCCCCTGGACGCCGTGCACGGCTGGAACCGCATCTATGGGCGCCAGGGCTTCCTGCAGTTCCAGTGCGGCGTGCCCATGAGCCACGCGGGCGTGGACGCGCTGCGGGAAATCCTCGATCGCAGCGCGCACAGCGGCATGCCCTCCTTCCTCACGGTCCTCAAGGTGTACGGAGACGTGCCCTCTCCGGGGTGGATGAGCTTTCCCAAGCGGGGCTTCTCGCTCGCGCTGGACTTCGCCAACCGGGGCGAGCGCACGTACCGCCTCGTGGATGAACTGGATGCCGTCACCCGCCGGGCGGGCGGCCGGGTGTATCCCGCGAAGGACTCGCGGATGAGCCCGGAGAGCTTCCGGGCGTACTACCCGGAGCACGAGCGCTTCGCCCGGTACGTGGACCCGGCATTCTCCTCATCCTTCTGGCGCCGGGTGAACGGCGCGGGATAGATACCGCTCCATGATGAAGAAGGTCCTCGTCCTTGGCGCCACGAGCGCCATCGCCCAGGCCACGGTGCGGCTGCTGGCTGCCCGGGGGGCCGCGTTGTACCTGGTGGGCCGCAACCCCGAGCGGCTCCAGGCCGTGGCCCAGGATGCCCGGACGCGAGGCGCCGCCCGCGTGGAGACCGAGGCCCTGGACCTGGACGACCTCGCCCGGCACGAGGCGCTGGTGACGCGCGCCGAGGAAGCGCTCGGCGGGCTGGATGGCGCGCTGCTCGCGCACGGGATTCTCGGCGACCAGGCCCAGGCCCAGGGCTCGTACGCGGAGACGGAGAAGGTGCTGCACACCAACTTCCTGAGCGCGGTGTCGCTGCTCACGCCCCTGGCCAACCGCTTCGAGTCCCAGAAGGCCGGCACGCTCGTGGTCATCTCCTCGGTGGCGGGAGATCGCGGGCGGCAGAGCAACTACGTCTATGGCGCGTCCAAGGGCGCGCTGAACGTGTTCCTCCAGGGCCTGCGCAACCGCCTGGCGCGCTCCGGCGTGGCGGTGGTGACGGTGAAGCCGGGCTTCGTGGACACACCGATGACGGCCGCCATGAAGAAGAACCCCCTGTTCGCCTCGCCCGAGGCGGTGGCGCGGGGAATCGTCCGGGCGGTGGAGACGCGCCAGGACGAGGTGTATCTGCCCGACTTCTGGCGCCCCATCATGTTCCTCATCCGCGGAATCCCCGAGCGCGTCTTCAAGCGTCTCAAGTTGTGACGGAACGGGAGCCGACTCCCACTCCCGGTGAAACCCCTCAGGTCCGCGTCAGTCACGGGGCATCAAAGGTGATAGCGTCCCCCTGGGCGATGTGGCCTGTCTCCGGCGGCCACGACCTCAGCGTCGCCCCGCTCCAGGCCCGAACATGGCGTCATCCCCCCCGCAGAGCAACAACCCGCAGTCCCTGGCAGGAAGCATCGACGCGCGCTTGCGCCTGTGTGCGATGCCTCCGGCGCCCTTCGTCTGCTACATGCTCGGCATGGTGTTGGGACTGAGGGGCGAGGAGGCCACTCAATCCGTCCTCTGGTTCGCGCTGCCGACGATCCTCATCTTCGGCGTGGCGTACCCGCCCCTGCTCATCCGGTACCTGTGCCGGCAGACGATGCGGAGCGAGCCGGGAGAGCCCGCGGGCATGCGCCTGGGACGCATGCTGCAGATGCCCTGGCGCATCGCCTTCTACGTGATGGCGGGCTCCTACACCTTCGGCGCGTGCTTCTTCTGCAGCATGGTGTGCCTCAAGTTCGACAAGAGCCCCTGGCTGGTGCTGGGCGGCAGTGCCATCGGGTTGTCCGTGGGGCTGCTGATCGCGTTCCCCGCGGGGATGATCATCGAACGGCTGGCCCTGCCGGCCGCGATCGAGGAGCAGGCGCGCCAGCCCCACCTGCACGTGGTGGGGGGTGGCTTCTTCTGGATGCGCCAGTCCTGGTTCCTGCCCTACGCCTTCGCCGTGTGCGTGCTGTCGCTCATCGTCCTGGGCGGCCTCACCGTGGCGGTGCAGACGGGCAACGTGCAGAGCCGCTACATCGAGGCCCTGCAGGTCTCGGGACAGCACGAGGCGGCCTACATGCTCGAGGGCCTGGGCACCTCGCTCCTGTCCGAGCTGAGCTTCCCGGTGGCCGTGCTCGCCGTCATGCTGCTCGCCCTCGCCACGCTGTCCGCGTGGATGCTCGCGCGCCGGCAGGAGCGTGGCTCGCTCGCGGTGTTGCAGGCCATCGAGGGGCTGTCCGTGGGCCGGGTGCGCACGCCCCAGTGGGTGTCCACCGACGAGGTGGGGGACCTGGCCTTCGGGCTCAACGCCGTGGTGCTGCAGCTCAGCGCCCTGCCCCGCGCGCTCCAGCAGTCCGCCGCGCAGCTCGGCGAGGCGGGCGCCACCCTGCGCCACGCCAACGAGGCCCAGCGCCAGGCGCTCACCACCCAGGCCACCGCCATCCAGGAAACCAACGTCACGGCGCAGGAAATCAAGCAGACGTCGGACCTCACCGCCCACCGCGCCGAGGCGGTGCTCAACGTGGTGCGCCACGCCGAGGAGCTCAGCCGCGCCGGCACCCTCGCCATCGAGCAGACCATCGAGGGCTTCAGCGCCATCCGCGACTCGGTGTTCGCCATCCGCGGCAAGATGGAGCGCCTGCAGGCGAGCGCCGTGCAGATCGGCGAAATCACCCAAACGGTGAAGGACCTGGCCGACCAGTCCAACATGCTCGCGCTCAACGCCGCCATCGAGGCGGTGCGCTCGGGCGAGCACGGCAAGGGCTTTGGCGTGGTGGCGCGGGAGATCCGCATCCTCGCGGATCAGTCCATCCGCTCCACCAGTCGCATCAGTTCCATCCTGGACGAAGTAGGCAACGCCATTGGTGACGCCGTCGCCATGACGGACGTGAGCACCGCCCAGGTCGAGGGCGGGCTGGACAAGGTGAAGACCTCCGGCGACAGCCTGCGCCAGCTGTCCCTCATGGTGAACGACAGCTCCGAGGCCGTCACGCAGATCACCGCCGCCGTGAGTCAGCAGAACGCCGGCTTCGCCCAGATCTTCAACGCCGTCGCCGACCTGTCACGCAGCATGGACCAATCCCTGGACCGCCTCGAATCCACTCAGGAGGCCGCCGAGATGCTCCAAAAAGTATCCCATCAGGTCAGCCGTGTAGCAGAGCAGTACCATGTTGAATAAAGTGCCCCGGAGTTCGTCAATTTTCCGGCTTCGCTTGAATATTACAGCTTGACCATCCCCGTTACAGGCCTGTAGTCTTGAAGGCGCGTGACAGGGGTAACCCCCACTCCCCTCCTCGCGCGATTGCCCCGAGGCAGGAGATCCATATGCACCGGCAGGAAATTCTGGATCACGTCCGCAACATCGTCCTCGGCACCAACACGGGCCTGTTTCCGGACGACGTCGCTGAGTTCGCCTCGATGACCTACGACCTGGGGATGGACTCGTTCCACCTGGAGTCGATGATTTCCCGGCTCAAGGAGGAGGTGGCCGACATCGAGTTCACCCCCTGGTACATCAAGGCGTCGCGCCGGGGTCATGACACCGTGGGCAGCCTGGTGGACTTCATCGACGAGCGCCTGGCGGCCATGCCGTCCGCGGCCCGCGCCCGTCCCCAGGTGGAGACCTCCTTCAACGCCGAGTCCGTGTCGATCGAGCTGGAGGCCGCGTGAACCAGCAGGCGCCCGCGCGCCGAGCCACCCTGCTGTCCATCGCCTCGGCCGTTCCGCCGCTGTCGCTCACCCAGGAGGAGTTCTTCGAGGGAGCGCTGCGGCACTGGTACAAGGACATTCCCCACGCCGAGCGCATCGTGTTCAACACGGGGGTGCGCCGGCGGCATTTCACGTGGGACCCGCGCGTGGAGCTCAAGGACGGCTCGCGCGGACTGGGAGACCGCGTCCGCGTCTACGAGCGCGAGGGCCTGCGCATCACCCAGGAATCGGTCCAGAAGGCGCTCGGCGACCTGGAGCGCTCACGCGTGGGCGCCTTCGCCATGACGACCAACTCGGGCTACTCGGGGCCGGGGTTGGATCTGTTCATCGCCAAGAACCTGGGGCTCAACTCCCACATCCGCCGCACCTTCGTGGGCCACATGGGCTGCTTCGCGGCCTTCCCCGTGCTGCGCACGGCCATGGACAGCGTCGCCGCGCGCCCGGACGAGCTCGTCATCGCCAACGCCTCCGAGTACAGCTCCCTGCAGTTCCACACCACGCCGGATCCCGAGCAGGTGGTCATCCACGGCCTGTTCGGTGACGCCTCGTGCACGGTGGTGGTGGGCAGCGCGCCGGATGGCGAGGGCGTGCAGTTCCTGCGCTCGCACACCGAGCAGCTCTACGACACCAACGAGCTGATGGCGTGGAACATCCACAACGACGGGTTCCGGATGACCCTGTCGCCCTACGTGCCCTTCGTGCTCGCCGAGCACGTGGATCGCATCCTGGAGCGGCTGCTCGGGCCCGAGGGACTGAGCAAGAAGGACGTCACGCGCTGGCTCATCCACCCGGGCGGGCCGAAGATCCTCGAGGGGCTGGCCCGGCAGCTCAAGCTGGACAAGTCGAGCATGCGCGCGAGCTGGCACGTGCTGGGCGAGTACGGCAACTGCGGCGCCACCACCGCGCTGCTGGTGCTCGAGGAAACGCTCAAGACGGACAAGCCCCAGCGCGGCGAGTACGGGGTGATGATGGGGTTCGGCCCCGGCCTCACCGTCGAGTCGATGCTGGTGCGCTTCTAGGCAGTCATCCCACCCAGAGGAAAAAATCGCCCCATGAGCCAGGAGCTCCCGCGTCGCCAGACCCTTCCCTTCCGCCTGGGCCCTGGAGCGGGACGCCACCCGAGCCGGGAACACGCGCAGCGCTCGCCCACGCGGGTGCAGCTCCCCGCCGTGTCCACCCTGGCGGAAATCGTGATGCACTGGGGCCAGACGCGCCCCTCCCAGCCCCTGCTGTCCTTCGTGGACCTGGAGGATCAGCTCACCGTGCTCACCGCGGGCGAGCTGCTGCGCGACGCCCTGCGTCTGGGGTCCCACCTGCGCGCGCGGGGCGTCAAGCGGGGAGACCGGGTGGTGCTCTCCTTCGACACCAGCCCCGAGTTCCTCGAGTGTTTCTTCGCGTGTGGACTCGTGGGCGCCACGCCCTGCCTCATCGAGCTGCCCTCCTCGAAGGTGTCCGTGCAGACGTGGAGCGAGCGGCTGCGCGTGAAGCTGCGGATGCTCGGCGCGCGCGCCATCCTCATGGATCCGGACTTCGCGGACCTGGCGCACGAGTCCCTCAAGGACTTCACCCCCGAGCCCGGAATGGAGGCCCCCTTCGTGGCGACCCCGGCCGAGTTCGCCACGCCCGCCGAGCCCTTCACCCCGGAGCCCCCGGACGCGGAAGACACGGCCTTCATCCAGTTCACCTCCGGCACCACGGACGCGCCCAAGGGCGTGCAGGTGTCCCATCGCGCCCTGCTGGCCAACTGCGCGGCCCTGGGCGAGCACAGCCAGTGGGACTCGGATGATCTGATGGTGTCGTGGCTGCCGCTCTTCCACGACATGGGCCTCGTCGCGAGCACACTCGCGTCCTTCGTGCACGGAATCCCCACGGTGCTGATGCCGCCGTTCGGCTTCCTGCTCAAGCCCTCGCGCTGGCTGTGGGCCCTCCACTGCTTCCGCGCCACCAACAGCTTCGCGCCCAACTTCGCCTACCAGCTGTGCGTCAAGCGCATCAAGGACGCGGAGCTGGAGGGCCTGGACCTCGGCTCCTGGAAGCGCGCCTACAACGCCGCGGAGTTCATCCACACGGACACCGTGCACCAGTTCACCGAGCGCTTCGCGCCCCACGGCTTCGATGACGACGCGTGGAAGCCGTCCTACGGCATGGCGGAGATGGTGGTGGCGGTGACGGTGCGCCGCCGGTCGGACCCCATGCACCAGGAGTCCATCTCGCGCACCGCGCTGTCCTCGCGGCGCGAGGCCGTACCCCAACCCCGGGGTCCGGACTCGCTCCTCGTGGTGGGCGTGGGCAAGCCCATCCGCGGCATCGAGCTGCGCATCGTCGACGAGGAGGGCCGGGATGTCCCCGAGCGCCACGAAGGAGAAATCCTCCTGCGCGGCACGTCGCTCTTCGGCGGCTACTACCAGAACCCGGAGGCCACCCAGGCCGTGCTGCGCGAGGGCTGGCTGCACACGGGAGACCTCGGCTACCTGGCCCACGGCGAGCTCTTCATCTGCGGGCGCAGCAAGGACCTCATCATCAAGGCGGGGGAGAACCACCACCCCTACACCATGGAGAACGCCGCGGCGCGCGTGTCGGGCGTGCGCACGGGCTGCGTGGCCGCAGTGGGCGTGAACAACCCCCAGACGGGCACCGAGGACATCGTCGTCCTGTGCGAGACGACCGAGACGAAGCCCGAGCTGCTGCGCCAGTTGTGCAAGCACGTGGAGGACACCGTCTTCCAGGGCGCCGGCGTGCGCCCCAACCGCGTGCTCCCCGTGCCGCCCCAGACGCTGCCCAAGACGACCAGCGGCAAGCTCAAGCGCGCCTACATCCGCGAGCACATCGAGGCCTTCGACAAGCTGTCGCTGCTGGTGGCTCCTCCCCCCAAACAGGCCGTGGTGCACTGATCGCGGGGCCGGACGGTTTTCCTCACTCGGCGTGGATTCCCGCAAATACGCTCGAGCCCTTGCTGTCCAAGCATTCTCAAGATATAAGGTTTTCCAACTTTTCCTCGGGAGTTGGAAATGTCCAGCGGCGTGGTCTCCAAGAGTGTTCGTTCGGCGATGTTCCTGGGCGCGGTCCTGGCCTTCGGTGGATGTGCGGAAGTCGCGGAGGCTCCCGTCGAGGAGCAGCCGGTGCAGGCCGAGGCGCATGGCCGCGGCTGTGTGACGGAGGACCTGAGCGAGTCCGAGCGCGAGGCCGTGGAGCAGGCCATCGCCGGCCGGGTGAACGCCCAGGCGCGCGCCAACGGCTCGGTCAACATCAAGGTGTACTTCCACGTCATCAACAAGGGCACGGGCGTGTCCAACGGCAACATCACGGACGCGCAGATCGCCCAGCAGATCTCGGTGCTCAACCAGGCCTATGCGAACACCCCGTACCGCTTCACGCTGGCGGGCACGGACCGCACCACCAACTCCACCTGGTACACCTCCACGGGCGGCTCCTCGGAGACGGCCATGAAGAAGGCGCTGCGCAAGGGCACGGCGGCCGACCTCAACTTCTATACCAACAACATGGGCGGCGGCCTGCTCGGCTGGGCGACCTTCCCCTCCAGCTACAAGTCCCAGCCCACCCAGGACGGCGTGGTCGTCCTCTACTCGTCCCTGCCCGGCGGCACCGCGGCCCCCTTCAACCTGGGCCACACCGCCACGCACGAGGTCGGCCACTGGCTCGGCCTGTACCACACGTTCCAGGGCGGCTGCTCCAGCACGGGTGACAGCGTGAGCGACACCCCGGCCGAGTCCACGCCCGCCTCCGGCTGCCCCAAGGGCCGCGACACCTGCTCCACCGCCGGCCTGGACCCCATCGAGAACTACATGGACTACAGCGACGACGCCTGCATGACCAAGTTCACCGCGGGTCAGGTCGCTCGCATGGAGTCCATGGTCATCACGTACCGCGGTCTGTGATCCACGGCCTTCGGGCCTGAGCCGTTCCCGACGCCGGCCGCGCACCTCCGCGCGGTCGGCGCTTTCTTTACTCCTCGCGGCCGGCCCGGGCGAAGGCCAGCGCGCTCCTGGCCATCTCCACCACCAGCCCCACCGCCCGGACCTTCTTGGGCGCCGTGAGTTCGTCCGCGAGGAAGCGCCGCAAGGCCTCACTCCGGCGCAGCTTGCCGCTCGAGGTGCGCGGCAGGGTGCCCGGCTCCAGGATGCGCACGGTGTGGGGCCGCACGCCCGTGGCCTCCACCACCGCTTCACGCACCCGCTCCTCCAGGCCATCCCCGGAGGCCCCCGGTGCGTGCTCGGCGAGGATCAGCAACACCTCGTCCTGCTCGCCCTCGGGCGTGAAGCCCAGCGCCACCGCGCAACCCGGGCGCAGGCCGTCCACGCCCTCCAGCGACTCCTCGAACTCCTGGGGCGCGTGATTGGCGCCCCGGATGATGACCAGATCCTTCGCGCGGCCGGTGAGGAACAACTCGCCGTCCGCCTCGAAGCCCAGGTCCCCCGTGTCGAGCCACCCCGCCTCGTCCAGCGCGCGCACGGTGGCCTCGGGGTGGCCGAAGTAGCCCTCCATGATGGAGGGGCCGCGGGCGAACACCCGCCCCACCTGGCGCTCGGGCAATTCATGGCCCAGCACGTCGCGCACCTGGACCTCGAAGCCCGGCACCGGCCGCCCCACGGACACCACCTCGCGCGAGCCCTCCACCGCGCGCCGCTCGGTGGCCAGCACCCGGCCATCCACTCCCAGCGCATGGGGGCCCCGCCCCGCCACGGGGAAGGTGACGGCGAGGGAGGCCTCGCTCAGGCCGTACACCGGGCGCATCGCCCCAGCCTGGAAGCCCCAGCGCGCGAAGCGCTCGGAGAAGCGGCGCAGCGTCTCGAGCGACACGGGCTCGGCCCCATTGAGCGCGTGCCGCCAGCCCGACAGATCCACGCCCTCCATTTCCGCGTCCTTCACCCGCTTGAGACACAGCCCATAGGCGAAGTTGGGCGCCGGGGACACGAAGCCGCGGTGGCGCGACAGGGCGCGCAACCACAGCGCGGGCCTCGCGAGGAAGACCTCGGGCGGGATGAGCACCATGTCGCCCGGGTAGTACAGCGCCGAGAGCAGACAGCCGATGAGGCCCATGTCGTGGTAGAGCGGCAGCCACGACACGCCCACCGGCGCCCGATCCTCCGGAGGCGGAATCTCCGCCTCCAGCGCCGCGAGTTGCGCCATCAGGTTGTCGTGCCGCAGCGCCACGGGCTTGGGGTCCACCGTGGAGCCCGAGGAGAACTGGATGAGGGCGAGCGCCTGGGCCGTGGCGGGGTATGCCACGTCCCCCGTCTCGCGAGACGCCTCGTCCACCGTGTGGCAGCCGAGCCTCGGGCGCGCCGCCGCCACGGGCGCCCCCAGGAGCAGCCGCACCTTCGCATCGGTGAGCACCAGCGCCGCGCCCGACATCTCCAGCATGCGCGCCGTGGAGCGGTGGTACTCCTCCAACCGGCCCAGGCGGACAGGTGGATAGAGCGGCACCGGCACCGCGCCCGCCAGGAGCGTGCCGAAAAAGGCATCCATGAAGCCCGGCGAGGTGGGCAACAGGAGCGCCACGCGGTCTCCTGGCTTCACGCCCAGGCGGCGCAGGCCCGCGGCGGTGCGGCGGGCGCGCGCGTGGACCTGCGCCCAGGGCACGCGCGTCTCGCGCTCGGCCGCGTCCACGAAGACGAGCCCGAGCGGGGAGCGCGCCGCGGCCTCCAGCGCCTCGTGCAGGGTGGGAAACTTCACCCGGGGCAGCGCGGGTCCCTTCATGGCGAACTCTCCGCGTACGACTCATGCGACGCCCCGGTCAGGCGCGAGGCCACCAGGTGGATGAGATCCGCCACGGTGTTCACCCCCACCGAGTCCTCCATGGATAGACGGATGCGGAAGCGGTTCTCCAGCTCCACCGCCAGCACCGTCAGCCCCAGGCTGTCGAGCTGGAGATCCCGTGTCAGGTGATGGGCGGGCTCCACGGGCCCCTTCCATTCCAGCTCTTGGGTGACGATGCGTCGGATTTCCGCGAGGACGACCAGCTCGGGCTCAACCACGGCGTACCTCCTGAAGGATGCGAGGCCTGGAGACAAAGACCTCGAAAGGGGCGGCGAGTCGTCCGGTGGGTTCACCATCGCAGCAGCACCAGCTCGGCGCAGAAGCCCGGGCCCATGGCCATCATCAGGCCCCAATCGCCGGGGCGGGCCTCACCGGAGTCCAGCATCTCGCCCAGCACGAAGAGGACCGAGGCCGATGAGAGGTTGCCCACGTCGTGCAACGACTTCCAGGAGCGCGCCAGCATGCCCGGCGCCAGTTCCAGGGCCTCCTCGAAGGACTGCAACACCTTGGGGCCTCCGGTGTGGGCCACCCAGTGCTTGACGTCCTTGCGCGTGAGGCCGTGCTCGGCGAGGAAGCCCTCCACGTCCCGGCGGATGTAGTCGCGCACCAGGTTCGGCACCTTCGCGGACAGCACCACCTTGAAGCCCGTGTCCACCACGTCCCAGCCCATGATGCGTTCGGTCTCCGGGTAGAGCACCGAGCGCGTATCCACGATGTGCGGACCCGACCCCGCCGGAGCCCGCTCCCCACCCTGCAGCACCACGCACGCCGCCCCGTCCCCGAAGAGCCCCGAGGCGATGATGTTGGGGATGGACAGGTCCTCGCGCTGCAGCGTCAGCGAGCACAGCTCCACGGCGATGAGCAGCACCGTCTGGTTCTGGAAGGCCCGGAGGTAGTCCGAGGCGCGTGACGTGCCCGCCGCCCCCGCCACGCACCCCAGTCCAAAAATGGGCGTGCGCTTCATGTCCGAGCGCATCCCCATGCGGTTCATCAACCGGGTGTCGATGCTCGGCGTGGAGATGCCCGTCACCGTGACGAAGAAGACGTGGTCCACGTCGCGCGGGGTGAGCCCCGTGCGCTCCAGCGCCTGACGCGCCACCTGCTCGCCCAGTTCCAGCGAGACCTTGATCCACGCGTCGTTGCGCTGCTGGAAGGTGGTGAGCGCCGCGTATTGCTCCACCGGCAACGCGAGGAACCGGCCCTTCACCTGCACCGCCCGGTGCAGTTCCTCGAGCCGGTCGAGATTGTAGTGCCGCGTGGCCCAGATGTCGCGGAGCGAGCCGATGATCTGGTCCTGCGAGGCATAGTGCGGCGGGAGCACACGCTCCACCGCGCGGATGACCGGAGAGGAGGCCTGGCTGGCTACGGAGTTCATCGACGCCGTCCCTGAAATGGAGTGGGGATCGACGGTTAATCACCCCGCCATGAGGGTGCGACCTGGGACAGGAAGTTTGAACGCCCCAGGCCACCCTCCCCAGACGAACTTGCCGGGTGGCTGACACCTCGCCCCGCCAGCCCACGGCCCTGGGCTCGGGAGTGTCCGGCGCCGCACATCCCGGCGAGCGCCGCGACCTGACCCGCGGGTCACGCCAGGGGAGGCGCCTCGGCGGTCTCCTGGGGCACCAGCCTGCGCGGCTCGGTCTGGATGAGCGAGTCGAACTCGGCCTGCAACTGCTCGCCCAGCACGGTGAGCTCGCTCCGGGTCAGCATCTTGCGCACGCGCTTGAAGAGGCTCGATTCCTCCTCCTCCACGTGGTGCAGGATCTCCTCCTTGAGCACGCTCATCTTCGCCTTGAACTGCTCATCCGACGGCTGCATGTCGAGCAGATCCGCGATCACCCGCTTCGCGCTCAGGTGCTCTTCCACGGCCTCGCGAAGCTTGTCCGCCGTGTCGTCCACGTAGACGCTGGGATAGAAGATCTTCTCCTCGATGGCGCAGTGCGCCGCGAGGTTGTCGGCGATGCGCGCGAACAGCTCCATCAGGACCGCATCGTCGCGCCCGCTGTCACAGGCCTTCTCGAACTTCTCGAACAGGTCCTCGACCTCGCGATGCTGCTGCTTCAACAACGTGATGGCGTCCATACACCGTCCCCCTTGGGTATGCGTCTGGGTGGAACAACCGGGGCTAAGGTGTCCTCGGCATTCGACCCCCGCCAGGGGGGTCCGGAGAAGGAGACCCCACCCAACAGCCGCATGCTTGCTCCCCCGAGGAGCCAGCGAGACTACGGCGTACCAGACGAGGAGACCACGGCCGGCACGTCCTGGAGCATGGGGGCTTCCCCGGGCGCCGGGGTGGGGGCGCGCAGGGTGACCTCCGCCACCACCGGATAGTGGTCGGACGCGTTCACGTTGAGCACCTTGCCGCGCCGGGGCATGAACTGGTCACACGCCAGCACATAGTCGATGCGCAGGCTGGGGATGATGGGCAGCGGATAGGTGATGGCCGGGCCCTCGCCGCGCAGGGCGAACACGTCCCGCAGCTCGCGCTTGAAGAGCCGCAGGGAGCTGGACTCGGGCGTGTCGTTCATGTCGCCCATCAGCAGCTTGGGCCGGGGATCCTTCGCCATCAGCGCCAGGATGGCGGCAGTCTGGCGGATGCGCACCGAGTCATTGAAGGGGCGGCGGGTGAGGTGGGTGACGTAGACGCTCACCTCCTGGCCCCGCACGTCCAGCACGGCGCGGGCCACGGTGCGCGGCTCGGCGCCCGTCACCACGGGCAGCGGGTGCTGCTCCACCGAGACCAAGGGGAAGCGCGACAGCAACGCCACGCCGTAGTCTCCGCCCCACAGCATCGTGGTGCGGAAATGGGAGTGGTGGGGCAGGCCCGTGAGTTCAGCGAGCACGGCGGGCTGGTTCTTGCCGCCCGCGCGCACCGAGCCGACATCCACCTCCTGGAGGGCGACGATGTCGGGCGCGGCGGAGCGGATGACCTCGGCCACCTTGTCGAGTCCCCGCAGCCCGGACTGGATGTTGAAGGTCATCACCTTCAAGTCCACCTCACCCGGCCCCCGCTCCACGGTGGGCTCCACCCGGGCCGCCATGGAGGAGAGCGAGGAGGACGAAGCGCACGCGAGGGGCAGCGCGAGACACAGGCCGGCGAGAAGACGGTCGAATCGCATGGGTGACCGCGGATGATGGCAGCACGGCCTGGGGTCGTCTTCCCTACCTCCCGGTGGTGGGCCGGAGAGTGGCCAGGCGGCCTTCGCTCACGGTCCGCGTGTCCTCACCCGCACGCGAAGTCCCAACGAGGGATTGATTCTGGAATCGGCTCCAGGCAAACCCCACCTCGCCATGCCCAAATCCTCGAAGACCGAATTCGATGTCATCGTGTGGGGCGCCACGGGCTTCACTGGCCGCCTCGTCGCCGAGTACCTCGCCCGGACGCAGGAGACCCATCGCGCGCGATGGGCGATCGCGGGACGGGATCAGACCAAGCTCGAGAAGGTGCGCACGAGCCTCGGCGCGGCCCACGCCGAGCTGCCCATCCTCCTGGGCAACGCGAAGGACGCGGCGTCCCTGGACGCGCTGGTGACCCGCACGCGCGTCATCATCAGCACCGTGGGCCCCTACGCGAGCCACGGCAACGAGCTGGTGGCCGCCTGTGCCCGCAACGGCACGGACTACTGCGACCTGACGGGCGAGGTGCAGTGGATGCGCCGGATGATCGACGCGCACCATGCCCAGGCGCGCGAGAGCGGCGCGCGCATCGTGCATACCTGCGGCTTCGACTCCATTCCCTCGGACCTGGGCGTGTTCATGCTCCAGGAGTACATGCGCGAGCAGCACGGGGGCCACCTGGACCAGGTGCGCTTCTACGTGACGAAGATGGCCGGCGGCGTCAGTGGCGGCACCGTGGCGAGCATGCTGCAGATGATGGAGGAGTTGGAGAAGGATCCCTCCCTGCGCAAGGTACTCGGCAACCCGCATGCGCTGGATCCCGAACCGCGTCGGGGCCGACCCGAGGAGCGCGACCAGATGGGCTTGCGCTACAGCGAGGAGCTGGGCCGCTGGACGGCGCCCTTCTTCATGGCCTCCGTCAACACGCGCGTGGTGCGCCGCTCCAACGCCCTGCTCGGCCACCCATGGGGCAAGGACTTCCTGTACTCGGAAGCGTCGAGCCTCGCGCCCGGCGTGAAGGGGCTGCTGACCGCCGCGGGCATGACGGCGGGCCTCGGTGCCTTCTTCGCGGCCGCGAGCGTGCCCGCGATCCGGCGCCAGTTGGAGAAGCACGTCCTGCCCGCCCCCGGAGAAGGTCCCTCCGCGGAGGAGCGGGAGAAGGGCTCCTTCGCGGTGAAGCTCATCGGCGAGGGCCTGTCTCCCCAGAGCGGGCGGCGCGTCCAGGTGGAGGGAAAGGTAGCCGCCAAGGGGGACCCGGGCTACGCGGCGACGAGCCGGATGCTGTCCGAGGCCGCGCTCTGCCTCGCCTTCGACGAGGTGCCCTCCGCGGGAGGAGTGCTCACGCCCGCCTCCAGCATGGGCGGCACGCTCATCGAGCGCCTGCGCCGGGCGGGAATGACGTTCGACGTCCAACAGCGCATGCCCGAGGCCCGCTGAGCCGCGAGGCGAGACAGCCAGGAGAGTGAGTGGGGTAGAATCCTTCCCCATGGCTCTCGACACGACGTGGAAACGGGTGGCGCTCGGTCTGCTCCTGACTGGCTGTGGCGTCCCCTCCGGAGGAGGCACGGGGACGACGCCCGACGGCACGGGCGGCCCCGGCGAGGCGCCCAAGGTCGATGTGGGCGCACCACCCTCCCTAGCCTGGATTGGCGGAGACATCGCCTTCGACGAGCCGCTCGACACGTTCGACGCCACGCGCTGGCGTGCCTCGGATGGCTGGGTCAGCAGCGAGGACTTCAACGCGGGCTGGCGCGCGGATCACGTGCGCATCGAGGAGGGCACCCTCCACCTGACGCTGGACACCGAGTCCTGCCCCGAGGGCTGCGGGGGCCGTCCCTATGCGTCGGGGGAGCTCGCCTCCCAGCGCTTCCATGGATATGGGCGCTACGAGGTGCGGATGAAGCCCGCGCGCGCCACTGGCACCATGACGGCGTTCGCCCTCACCACGGGCCCGTTCGAGGACACGCGCTGGGACGAGGTGGGCATGGCCTTCCTCGGGAAGAACACCCAGCAGCTGCGCCTCACCTACATCAGCAATGGCCAGCGTCACGACGCGGCGACGATCGAGCTGCCCTTCGATGCCTCGGAGACGTTCCACATCTACGGCCTCGAGTGGACGCGCGCGGCCCTGCATTGGTACGTCGACGGCAAGCGTGTGCACTCGGAGACGGGCCACAACGGCACGCTGCCGACCACGCCTGGACGCATCGTGATGAACCTCTGGCCGGGGCTCGGGCCGTCGACGGAGTCCTGGCTCGGCGCGTTCGAGTATCCGGGCACGCCCCTGGCCACCAGCGTCCAGAACATCCGCCACGGCCCGGCCACGCCCACGAGCATCCTGGAGGGCTTCGAGTCCCCGGACGCGGCGGAGCTCTGGTCCCCCGGCTATGTGGACGAGGGCGCGCGCATCAACCTGTGGCAGTTCGATCACGGGCATCAAGGCAAGGCGTTGGTGATGGAGTACTCCGTGAAGTCCTCGGCACACGGAGCCGCCGAGCGCACCTTCCCCTCGCCCCAGGACTGGAGGGGGGCGCGCTACCTGAACTTCTGGTTCAAGGGCGAGGCGACCGGAGACGCCTTCCGGCTGGAGCTGCGCGACAACGGCCTGCGCGCCGACACGGCCGAGCGCTTCGAGTACCGGTTCAAGGACGACTTCGTGGGCTGGAAGTGGATCAGCGTGCCGATGAGCGCCTTCACCCGGCGCACGGACTGGCAGCCGGCGGGGGCGGCCAATGACGGGCTGACACTCTCGGCCGTGCGGGGCCTCGCCTTCGAGCCCCTGAGCGGAGACGGCCACACGGTGCTGTTCGACGACATCCAACTGGAGCGCTGAGACTCAATGGGGTGTCTGTTCCAAGGACCCGGAAGATGGCGGGAAAGGAACGGACTCCGCTGGAGAAGGAGCGTCCGGCGCGGGTGAGGAGCTTGGCGCGGGCGTCGCAGCGCCCTGCCCCTCCGGAGTCACGGGAGGGGGGCCGACAGGAACATCGAATGCGGCGTCCGCGGGAGGAGGAGGAGCCTTCCCCACGATCTCGCCTTGAGCAGTGACCGCGTATTCGTACCACCCATCGAGTACACGTACGCTCGGGCCACCACACCGGTCGAAGCGTTGGTCCACCAGCACGTAATACAGACCCAGGGTGGGACCTGTGTAGACGGCGACATCCAAGCCCTGCGCGGGGGTGGAGCACCCCGAGAACAAATCCGGATATGGATTCGCGCTCACCATCTCGCGGACGGCGGCCGCCGCGGCGATCGCGGCCTCGGCTTCCGTGAATGGAACGAGGTTCTTGCGAGAATCGTCGTCCGGCCACTCGACCTGGCCCTTCCAGGCGGCACCCGGAATGGCACAACCCCCGAGCACCACCGCGAGCATTGCGAGCGCATGCGCCTTGAACATTTCTCTCTCCTGAATTGAAGCCTACTCGCGCACCAGGCGGAGCGGGGCATCACATTGGGGCGAGCGGCCATCCCGGCGTGGAGTGCAATGTCCGAGAGGAATCCAGCCGTCCTTCACGGCGCTCCATTGTTGGATCTCACCCGTGGGAAAGTAGCGCAGGAAGACACGCGTCCCATCCTGGAGTTGCGCCACCAGCGCGGAAGCCATCTCGATGGCGGTGTTTTGATAGACCGCCGGAGCGGGATTGCCTGGGATCAGGCGGACTTCCGCCATGGCCACATGAGGTTGGAAGACGTCCGTGGGCCATGCCCTGAGGTCCAGCGAGGAAGGAAACGCGCCACAGGGATGATTGTGAAGGTATCCCACGACCCACACCTGGGATGCGGGGTGATCGCCATCCTCGACGTCGCGGGAGGGGCGACATGACTCGTGGTTCCCCGCATGAGGTTCGGTCACCCGCCAGGACAGTGAGTCACGATTCCCAGCGACATAGACCGTCGAGCAGTATTCCGTGGACAGGCCCACGATGGGTCGCCGCGACACCGGATCGCATACCGTGGCACCGGGACGCTTGAGGAGCGCATCGGCCACGTCTCGAAGCAGGTCAATCGGAATGGAGGCATCCCCCCCGGTGGACATCTCGACCGCGGCCACCTCCGACCAGGGACCCCGAGCCACTTCGGATTTCGGGGCACTCGTGACCGGTGGCTGTGACGTCGCGCAACCCCCCATCCATATGAGATTCGCGATGAGGAGCGGGAACGCGTGTTTCATGAAACCACAGCGTATCACACCGTCCCCGGCCCCACCGGCCATCCTCCAGCCTTCCAGCACTCCCCGATCGGGCCCCGGGGGCATTGCTTTTGGACAGGGGCCGGCGTAGGCAACGGGCCTCACCCGTTTCCGAAGGATTTCAAGCAGATGGCCGAGAAGCTGGCGCCGCGCGAGAAGGGCTTTTCCGAGTGGTATGTGGACCTGGTCCAGAAGGCGAAGCTCGCCGACTACTCGGACGTGAAGGGCTGCATGGTCATCCGTCCCAATGGCTACGCCATCTGGGAGAACATGCAGCGCGTCCTGGACAAGATGTTCAAGGACCTGGGCCACAAGAACGCCTACTTCCCGCTGCTCATCCCCGAGAGCTACCTCAAGAAGGAAGCCGAGCACGTCGAGGGCTTCAACCCCCAGCTCGCCGTGGTGACGCACGCGGGCGGCGCCAAGCTCGAGGAGCCCTACGTCATCCGGCCCACGAGCGAGACCATCATCAACCGCAGCTTCGCCAAGTGGATCCAGAGCTACCGGGATCTGCCGCTGCTCATCAACCAGTGGGCCAACGTGATGCGCTGGGAGATGCGCACGCGCCTGTTCCTGCGCACCACGGAGTTCCTCTGGCAGGAAGGCCACACCTGCCACGAGACGGAAGCGGACGCGGAGAAGGAAACCCTCCAGATGCTGGAGGTCTACCGGACGTTCGCCGAGGACTACATGGCGATGCCGGTGATGACGGGGCGCAAGTCCGAGTCGGAGCGGTTCGCCGGCGCGCTGCGCACCTACAGCATCGAGGCGATGATGCAGGACAAGAAGGCGCTGCAGGCGGGCACCAGCCACAACCTGGGGCAGAACTTCGCCAAGGCCTTCGACACCCAGTTCCAGGGCCGCGACGGCAAGCAGCACCACGTGTGGCAGACGTCCTGGGGCGTGTCCACGCGCCTCATCGGCGGCCTCATCATGACGCACTCGGATGACGCGGGCCTCATCGTGCCGCCCCGGCTCGCGCCCGTGCACGTGGTCGTCATCCCCATCTCCGGCAAGGCGAGCGACGCGGAGAAGGCGCAGGTGCTGGAGAAGTCGCACGCGCTCGCCGCGGACCTGAAGAAGTCCGGCCTGAACGTGGTGGTGGACGACGACGACACCAAGAGCCCGGGCTTCAAGTACAACGAGCACGAGCTGTCCGGCACGTGTCTGCGCGTGGAGCTGGGCCCCAAGGACCTGGCCAAGGGCACGTGCGTGATGGTGCGCCGCGACGCGCGCCAGAAGGAGTTCATCCCCCTGGAGCAGGCGGTGGCCAAGGCCCAGGAGATGCTGGACGCCATGCAGAAGGCACTCTTCGAGAAGGCCAAGGCCTTCCGCGAGGCGAACACCTTCGAGGTGAACAGCTACGAGGAGATGAAGGAGAAGGCGGACGCGGGCTTCCTGCTCGCGCACTGGAACCTGGACCCCAAGGTCGAGGCGCGCATCAAGGAGGAGACGGGCCTCACCACGCGCAACCGCCCCTTCGCGCTCGCGCAGGAGCCGGGCAAGTGCGTGGTCACCGGCGAGCCGTCTCCCGGCCGCATCGTCTTCTCCAAGGCCTACTGAGCCCCGCGGGCGCCCTCACCCCGCGTCGCGCAGCGGGGGCACGGGCACGAACGTCACCACCGGCTCCGCCTTGCCCGACACGGGCAGCGGGGCCGCCGCCTCGAAATGGAGCGCGTCGCCACACCGCGCGCGAGTGATATCGGACACGAGCAGCGGCACGCCCACCTTCTTGGTGAGCCCCTCGATGCGGCTGGCGAGGTTCACCGCGTCACCGATGACGGTGTACTCGCGGCGCTGCTCGGGGCCCACGTCCCCGATGACGACTCGGCCCGTGTGCACGCCAATCCCGATGTGCAGCGGCTCCTCGCCCCGGGCCTGACGCTCGGCGTTGAGTGTCTTCAAGGCCTCGAGCATCGCGAGTCCACACGCCACGGCGGCGCGCGGGTGGCCGGGCAACTCCAGGGGAGCGCCGAAGTAGGCGAGGATGCCGTCGCCGATGAACTTGTCGAGCGTGCCCCCGTGGCGGAAGACCACCTCCACCATGCGGCCCAGGTACTCGTTGAGCAGGCGCACCACCTGGGGGCTCTCCATGCGCTCGGACATGGAGGTGAAGCCACGGATGTCGGCGAAGAGCAGCGTCACCTCGCGGTGCTCGCCCTCGCCCGAGGCGGAGCTGGCGCCCACATCGAGGATGCGGCGGGCGACCTCCGGGGAGAAGTAGCGACCCAGACGCGTGCGGTGCGTCTGCTCTCGCGACACCTCGAGCACCAGGTGGTGCATCTGCCGCCGGGTGACGCCCGCCACCAAGGCCGCGAGCACGAGCGTCAGGGTGACGCCCGGCAGGGTGAGCGCCACGCCGTGCCCCGCGCGGCGAAGGAGCTCCGTCTCCAGCACGATGGCCAGCAGGGTCCCCACGGCCATCCGCGGCCAGGGGCTGCCCAGCAAGGCCATCAGCATCACCAGGACGATGTAGATGCCCACCGTGAGACCCGCGATGACCGTCCCCTGGTCGGACAGGGACACCGCCACGCGGCGGATGGCGAAGATGGCGAGCATGTCCAGCATCACGCCGACGTCCGGCCAACGGCGCACCCCGGGCAGCAAGCGGCCACTGGCCCACAAGCCGGCCGCGGACAGGGCATACGCCGCCACCCATTGCCACGGCGTGAGCCACTCGAAGAAGTGGATGCAGCCGAGCCACCCCAGGGCCCCCATCACACGGAAGCGGTAGACCCAACGCCCCATGCGCACTCGCTGCGCATCGAGCCGCTGGCCCAGGATGTCGTCGACGACGGACTCGGTACTCACGGCGCGGCAGGCTATACCCACCCCGGCGGTCCCTCCAGCGGACGGCCACCGGGTGCTCTTGGGAGTCCCTATCTTCCCTTCTGGGCCTACGCACTCTGGCCCCGGCGCCGGGCCCCTCACCCGGAGAAAGCTGACCCATGCGCCTCTTCGTCGCCGTGACCCTGGGAGACACCATCGAGACGGCGGCCACTCGAGCCCTCCACTCGCTCTCCGCCCTGGCCCCCCGTGCGCGCTGGGTACCGCCCGCCAACCTGCACCTCACCTTGAGCTTCCTCGGAGACGTGGACGCGGAGCGGGCCGCCGCCGTGACCCAGGCACTGACTCCGGTGGGCGCGGCGCATGCGCCCCTGGAACTCGCCATCGCGGGCGGAGGCGGCTTCGGCGCTCCGGCCCGACCCCGGGTGCTCTGGGCGGGCGTCGGCGGAGACACGGCCGCGCTGGGCGCGCTCCAGGCGGATGTGGCGGCGGCGTTGAAACCCCTGGGCTTCGAGCCCGAGCACCGCGACTACGTGGCCCACCTCACGCTCGCGCGCGCGAGAAACCCCGGAGGAGATCGAGAGCTCGCGAAGTGCGTCCAGGCGCTCCAGGCGGCGCATTGGGGCACGGCGCGGGTGGACCGGCTCGTGCTCTTCGAGAGCCAGGGCGGGCGCTACCATCCCCACGCGAGCTTCCCGCTGAGCGCGTCCTGAGCGCCGTGGCCCCGAGCGTGCAGAAGCCCCACCCGCGCGCGAAGTGACGCGCGGGAAAGGACTGGAAATTCCATGGGTTGGAGGATGCTCGCGCCGCTCTCGATGTTGCTGATGGCCCACACCGTGGCCGCTGGGCCGCGTCCACTGGAGCTGAAGACGGGGGACCTGGTCTTCCACACCTCGCGCTCGCGGCAGTCGCAGGCCATTCAGGCGGCGACGCACAGTCCGCTGTCGCACGTGGGGCTGGTGGAGGTGACTCCCTCGGGCGTGTTCGTGGTGGAGGCGGTACAGCCGGTGCAGCGGGTGCCCTTCGCGCGATGGAAGGCCCGGGGAGCGAAGGGGCGGCTCCTCGTGATGCGGCCCGAACGGCTCTCCGAGGACGCGCGGGCGGCCGCGGTGGCGGAGGCGAAACGACACCTGGGCAAGCCCTACGACTGGCGCTTCGGTTGGGGGAACGAGGCGATGTACTGCTCGGAGTTGGCGCGCAAGGCGTACTCGGCCGCCACGGGCGTGGACTTCGGGAAGATGGAACGCCTGGGCTCACTCGAAGTGAAGGCACTCGGACGCCAACTGCGGGAGCGCTACGGCGGAACCATTCCCTCGGAGCTGGAACTCATCACTCCGGCGAGCCTCGCCGCGGATGAGCGCCTCACGGTGATGTACTCGGACTACGTCCCGGCGCGGTGAGCGCTCCGAGTAGGGCATGATGGCGGGACATGTCCGCGCGCATCCTGCTTCTCGTGGGCCTTCTGGCTCTCCCTGGCATTGGCTGTCGTGACAAGGGAGCGCTCAAAGTCACCATCTCCTTTCCCGACTTCAAACCCGGCTGTCTCCGCGTGAGCATCCGGGACGCACTGGGCACGAGCGACGAGCGCACCACGGAGCTGACGAGCGGACTCGCGGAGAAGAAGGCCGGCGAGCAGGTGACGGTGGCCGCCTGGCGTGAGGCGGGCTGGAGCAACAGCCTGAGCGTGACCGCGCTCGCCTACGAACGAAGCTGCGAGGGCACTCCGGTCGACACGCAATCCACCACGGTGAACGTGGAGGACGGACGCGTGGCCGAGGCGGAGCTGCGCCTGGTGGCCCGTGACGCGGACGGGGATGGGTATGTCGCGGCCGCCACGAACGGGACGGATTGCGACGACACCCAGGACACGGTGCACCCCGGACAATCCGAGCGCTGCAACGAGCGGGACGACAACTGCGACGGACAGCGGGACGAAGGGCTGAGCGTAGGACAAGCCTGTGTGAACACGCTCGGGTGTGGGGGCACCCGGGCCTGCGCCACGGATGGGAGCGTCGAGTGCCGGCAAACCCAGGCCACGTTCCGGCTGTACGCGGATCGGGACAACGACGGCTACGGCGCGGGGCCAGCGGAGGAGTCCTGCATGCCCTCACGCCCTGGCTATTCCAGCAACGCGGACGACTGCGATGACACCCGGGCGGAGGTGAACCCCGGAGCATCAGAACGCTGCGACTCCCTGGACAACAACTGCAATGGCCAGAAGGACGAGGGCCTGGGAGTGGATGAGGCCTGCGATGAGAGCAACGGCTGCGGGGGCAAGAAGAAGTGCACGCCCGGAGGTGAGATCCGATGCGTGTATGCCACCGAACCCGCGAACCACTACCCGGACGACGACCGGGACGGTTACGGCCGGAACGACGGGGCCGTGATGACCTGCAAGCCCCCCGAGGGCTATGTCCTCCAGGGAGGAGATTGCAACGACAGCAACGCCTTCACGCATCCAGGCGCGGTCGAGTTGTGCGACCAGGAGGACAACAACTGCGACACCGCGAAGGATGAGGGAAACGCCTGCCCCGCGGGCGGAGCGAAATGGACGGAGTACTCGTCTGGAGGCTCGGACTCATGGAAGTCCGTGTCGCTCTGGGACGAAGGCAGGGGCGTGTGGGTCGCCGGAGGCAACAAGTACGAGGTGCGCAGACCCGGTCAGTCGACATTCGAAACGCCCACGAGCCAGTGCGCGGGAGCCACCTCTCTCAACGCGGTCTGGGCCTCCGCTCCGGATGGAGCCGCGCTGCTCGGAGGCAACAGCGGATTCCTCGGGGGACATATTCCTGGCGGCAACTGCATCACGAGCGGCGCCTTCGCGGCGGAGACGGACGTACAGGGGCTCACGGAAGTGCCCTGGCCCGCCGGGAAACTCGAGCTCCACTTCGGAGGTGTCAGGAACTCGGCGGGACGGATGTTCTGGAGCGACAAGCAGACCAGTCCCTCCATTCAGGATGTCGACAAGCCCGTCTACGACGTGCACGGCCTCTCCCGGGATGCCTTGTTCGCGGTGGGAGGCACGGACCCCATGCTCATTGTTCTGCCAGGCGAGCCGCGCATCTATCGATTCAAGACGGGCACGGCGCCCTGGACGGTGGAATCCATCCAATCGGGCCCCATCCCCGTGGTGAACAACCGGCTCCGAGGCGTCTGGGTGGTGAATCCGCGGCTGGCCTACGCCGTGGGAAATGGAGGCGCCGTGCTCATCTGGGACGGAACGACCTGGAGAACCCACAAGTCACCGGGCAGTGAGGATCTGCTCTCGGTCGTCGCCTTCGGCAAGAGGTCCGTCTACGTCACCACGAACAATGGAAAGGTCTTCCGCTACGGCGAGGACGATACGTGGACGAAGGTGTACGAAGTGCCGTCCGGCAAGCCGCTCCACGACATCGCGGGAAGCAGTCCCGGGAACCTCTGGGTGGTGGGAGACCAGGGCAAGCGCGTGCACTGGCCTGATTGAGCCCACCGTGAGGACTCGCGGGCCAAGGCCACGCGAGTCCCCAAGAACGGATTACTTCCGCGGCTGGGTGCCACCATCCGTGCCGGGCGTGCCCGCGTCGGAAGCGGGGGTGCCCGCGTCGGAGGCCGGGGTGCCCGCGTCGGAGGCCGGGGTGCCCGCGTCGGAGGCCGGGGTGCCCGCGTCGGAAGAAGAGCGGGGAGCCGGGGTAATGGCGGGAGGCGGGTTGATCAGCTCGAGCGAGCCGAGGAACTCATCCACCTGGGGAGCGGCGATGCTCGGGTTGTAGCGGGTGAGCAGGGTGTAGAGCCGGGGTCCGACGAGGTAGCTGCGCGTGCGAACCTCTCCGGAGTCGGAGGAGATGGTGAGCGCCTGACCAGGGTAGCCCTGGAGGGTGATGTTCTCCTCGGACTTGATGGTGCCCGAGAGCTTGCTGACGAGCTGCGCCTTGCCACCGGCGAAGAAGTCCGAGGCGGGACGGGAAGCGACGACGGACTCGGGGTAGTCGAGGGTGCTGATGGAGAAGAGGACGCCATTCTCATCAGCGGACCAGGCGGCGGTGAGCACCTCGCCACCAGGGACGGGAACCTTGCTGCGCTGAGCCTCGGGGGTGCCGGGGAAGAGGACGGAGAAGCCCTCGGGGGCGGTCAGCTTCTGCAGCGGGGTCGGAGGCTTGACGTCGGAGGAGCCCTCGGAGGGAACCTCCTCGACGGAGGAGGAGGCGCCGGTGGAGGAGCCCGAGGTCGCGCAGGCGAGACCCAGGGACAACGTGACGAGGGCAACGAACAGTCGAGACAGCGGTGACATGAGTGTGGCTCCTGTGTTGTGGGAGGGAATACTGCTGGCGACGGACCCAGGATGAGTCCGCCCCCGGTCGCTACGTTCGACGTGTCGGGAGCTGCGGCGCGAGGGGATGAAGGCCTCGCGCATCAAGGACATGGGGAGATGACCGTGTCCGGATTGCCGGTATTTCGAGCGTCGTGCTGGTACTTGGGCCATTTGGCGTTGGGGTCCAGACCGGCGCTATCGACGATGAAGGCATGGAGCTTGCCGCCCGCGGGGACATAAAGCACGCCGGGCCTGCCAGGAATCGCCACGCCCGAAGCGTCGCGTGAACAATCCAACGTCGGGGAGGAGTTCACAGCCCCCACTCCAGGAGACAGTTCCCAGAGCGGTTCGAGCGTATCCTTCACGCGTGCATTGACCACTCCGCCCGTGGAAACAAAGTAGGCGAAGTTGGTTCCCACGACTGGAGACGCGCGAACACTGGCCGCAACTGTTTCAGTTCTCGAAGTCCCAGAAGGAGGTGCACGATTGACAGTGAACGAACTGGTTGATTGCGCGCCGAAGAAAGCCGCATCGTCGCTGCCGATAGCCAGCCCATAGACCCTTGTGTCCAAGGTCGAGCCTGGAAATATGGGATTTGAATTTCCGCCCGCTTGCGGGATCTTGAGGACACCTCCCTTTAGTGGGAAATCATTGGCCACCGAAGCAACTACGTCGGAACCAGCCAGGGCCAGACTTCGCGGTGGATAGGGCAAGCTCACAGGCCAAGCGGTACGTGGAGTGGTCGAACCAAAGGAGTAGCTGGCGACACTCAGCCCAAGGTCACTCGATGAAGGATAAAACAAATCACTTCCACGCACAGCAACTGGGCCATCCTGCACCATAGCGATGATGGCATCACCACTGACGGCATTGGTGGAGTAACATTTACCAGTGGAATCAACACCAACAATATTATTGACATCCGTCGCGGAACCACCAGAGCCGTTATAGACACTAACAGCCGTCTCGGCTGAAGCAGTTCCCAAGGAGCCTACTCCAATGCCACCAATAAGTGTGCCAGCGCCAAACGTATCCGAAGCATTGGCACCTGGGCATTTCTTGAAAGTGCTGCCATTGCTTCCACTCAGCGCATAAAGGGAAGCGCCGTTGCTTGTTCTAGCACCTACGTAAACAAGCTCGGTACCCGCATCGTTGGCTCCGACAGCAATCCCGCCCTCCACAGCACCAAGGGGGAATGACCACTGCGCATACCCATCAGGACCAAGGGCAACCACTTTCCCATCGGACCCTGTAGTCGTTCCAAAATAGATATAGCCCGTCTGACCAACGGCTGGAGTGGATCGGATGATCCCTGGCTGAGCCGCAAACGCCCACTTCCACCGGGTCACAGCCACCTTGGCGTCAGCGGGATTCGTGCTGCCCACGTTGCCCACGGTGTCACGCCCGTCCACCACGATGGGCATGGAGCCACGAAACGTATTGAACGCGGGCTCCCAGAGCTTCAACTCGGCCGTACCGCAGAAGCCCGCATCGCAGCTTCCAGTGAACGGGACGACATCCACCGTGGACGCGAGCCCTCCATCCGTCCCCCTCAACGACACCTTCAACTGGCTCGGATCCAGGTGCGGCTCGTTCGTGCGGATCTCCACGGGGACGATCTGATCGCGCCTCCAGGCGTCGGCGTAGGTCGGATCGGAGTCCGTGAACGTCGTGCCGCCATCCGCCACGCCCGCCTCTCGAGACGGCACGGTCACCTCGAAAACCGGTCCGGTCCCATCCACCGTCAGGCTGACCGTCTGGCTCGGTCCCCCTCCTCCTGGATAAGCCGCCGTCACCTGGAAGACACCATCCGCCGAAGGCGTCCACCTGGCGGTGTAGACGCCCTCATTGCGCTCCACCGATGTCAGCGAGATACCCGGTCCACCCGCACCCTCGCTCACCGTGAACACCAGGGTGTCCGGGTAGTTCGCATTGAATCCGCTCACCACGTCCAAACGCGCTTCGACAGCGCGCTCGCCACCGCCCACCAGCGCTCCGTCGCCCGGCGAGAGCGTCAGGCCCGAGTACCGCGACTCGCATCTCTGGGTGCGCGCGGAGCACGCCTCGTGGGGTGCACAGGTCGGCTCGCACGTTCCGGCGGGTGCCTCTCCCGCGAAGGAGCAGATGCCCCTCTCGCAGGTCGCGCCCAACAGGCACTGGTCACTCGAATCGCACCCGCCTTCCGGTTGGGTGCATGCCGAGAGCACCCCCAGGAGCAGCAATCCGAGGACCTTGCGCAGCATCACAGTCACCTCTCCAAACCTTTTGACGGTCCGAGCCCGGTGGATAGCATGGGCCTCCCAGTCGCGGAAGGTTGCGTCCCGGGCAGGCCCCTGAGATGACCTGATTCCGTACACCTCTCGTCCTACTAAAGGGGAGTCCACCATGAACCCGCGCTCCTCCTCGTCCACGCTCCTGCTGTCGCTCGCGCTGCTGCTCGTTCCCGCGCGGCAAGCGAGCGCCGCGCAGTCAACGGATCCAACGGCGCTCCTCGCCCTGCATCCGTGTGTCGTCGTCGGCGAGAAGGATCAGGACAAGGTGCGGGACTATCAGCTCGCCTGCACCACGACGGTCGCTCGCGATGACGTGCGGCTCGTCCCCTCCGAGCAGGTCCTCGCCGTCCTCGACAAGGAGCCCAAGAAGTCCTGCGCGCCCCCGGCATCGAAGAAGCCAAGCGAGTGCCTGGGTCGGCTCGCGTCGGCCACGCAAGCCGCTCGCTCCGTCCTCATCACCATCACCCCCGGACAAGTCACGCGCGTCTCCGGCCTCGTGGTGAGCGCACAGGGCGACGTGATCGATCAGAAGAACATCCAGCTGCGCAACCGCGGCCAGTCCCAGGACGAACTCGTGCGCACCGCGCTCTCTCGCCTGCGCGGGCAACTCGACCTCGTCCCCGCGAAGCAACCTCCCGTCGCGGAGGCGCCCACGCCCGCGTCTCCACCACCTGCCCCGCCGCCCGTCGTGACGGTGACGCCTCCGCCAGAAACGGCACCCGAGAAAGAGAAGCAGTCCGCCTCGACCGCATTGGAGCCCATCCCCACCACGACGCAGCGGCGCTCGCCCCTGCTCGGACAGTCGTGGAAGACGCCCGTCGCCTATTCAGCCGCCGGATTGGGAGTCGTCGCCTTCGGCGTCGCGGGCTTCCTCGCCATCAGCGGCGACCAGGCGATGCGGCAATCCAACACCTACTTCGCCGATGGCAGCTACCCGGTCATCTCGGATCTGGACACCGTCATCGGCCTTCGCGAGCAAGCCTCGAGCAAGCGCACGCTCGCGGGCATCAGCACCGCGGTGGGCGCCGTGCTCGTCGGCACGGGCGTCTACCTGTGGCTCGATGATCGGCCCACTTCCCCCAAGCCCGGCATCACCGCCGTGTCCGTGGGGCCCGGGAGCGTGAGCCTGTTCGGCGTACTGCCCTGAGCGAGCGCGCCGGGAGCGGCGCTACTCGCCCAGGTAGGCCTTGCGAATCTCCGGGCTGTCCAGCAGCGCCTTGCCCGCGCCGGCCATCACCACCTCGCCCGTCTCCAGTACGTAGCCATAGTGAGCGAAGTTCAACGCCAGGTGCGCGTTCTGCTCCACCAGCAGGATGCTCACGCCCGAGGCGTTCACGTCCTGGAGGTTGCGGAAGATGGTCTCCGTCACCTGGGGCGCGAGTCCCAGCGAGGGCTCGTCCAACAGCAGCAGCGTGGGCCGGCTCAACAGGGCCCGGGCGATGGCCAGCATCTGCTGCTCGCCGCCCGACAACGTCCCCGCCAGTTGCTTGCGCCGATCCTTCAGGCGGGGAAAGAGCGTGTAGCTCTTCTCCAGGTCCGACGCGATGCCGTCCGCGTCCTTGCGGAGATAGGCCCCGAGTTCCAGGTTCTCCAGCACCGTGAGGTTGGGGAACACGCCGCGGCCTTCCGGCGCGTGCGCCATGCCGCGCGGCACCAGTTGGTGGGCCTTGGCTCCGGTGATGTCCTCGCCCTTGAAGGTGATGCGCCCGCCCACGGGCTTGAGCATGCCGCTCACCGCGCGCAGCGTGCTCGTCTTGCCCGCGCCGTTCGCGCCAATGAGCGCCACCACCTCGCCCTTGCCCACCGAGAGCGTCACCCCCCGGAGCGCCTGGATGGCGCCGTAGGACACCTTCACTCCGTCCACCGCCAGCAGCGGCGGAAACTCCCGGCGCTCACCCAGCAGCTTCACCTGCGCCTCGCTCACGCCGCGCCTCCCTGGGACTCCAGGTAGCTGTCCCCCAGGTACGCCTCGATGACCTTGCGGTCACTGCGCACCTCGGCCGGTGCGCCCCGGGCGATCGTCTCGCCGTGGTCCAGCACCGTGATCTTCTCGCAGATGCCCATCACGAGCTTCATGTCGTGCTCGATGACGAGGATGCCCAGTTGGAAGTCATCCCGGATCTTGCGGATGAGCACCATCAGGTCCGCCTTCTCGCGCGTGTTCATGCCCGCCGCCGGCTCGTCCAGCAGCAACACCCGGGGCCGCGTCCCCAACGCGCGGGCGATCTCCAACCGCCGCTGCTCGCCGTAGGGAAGGTTGCGCGCCTCCTCGTCCCGCCGATGCGACAGGCCCATGACCTCCAACAGACGCTCGGCCTGGCGGGTCAACTCCACTTCCTCGGCCTGGAAACCCGGCGTGAGCATCATGGCGCGCCACCAGTCCCGGTAGTTGCCCATGGCCTCGCGGAACTTCGCGCCCAGGCCCACGCTCCCGTCGCTCAGCGCCGTTTGCGCCCGGCACGCCACCTTCACGTTGTCCAGCGCCGTCAGGGCACGGAACAGACGGATGTTCTGGAAGGTACGCGCCAGTCCCGCATGGTTGATCTGATGCGGCAGCCGCCCGTTCACCCGCTGCCCCCCCACGCGCACGTCTCCCTGGGTGGCCTGGTACACCCCCGTGAGCACGTTGAACGCGGTCGTCTTCCCCGCGCCGTTGGGGCCGATGAGCCCCTGCAGTTCTCCGGCATGAATGGAGAGATTGAAGTCCGAGAGCGCCTTGAGGCCCCCGAACTGGATGCTCACTCCCACGGCTTCGAGCAGTGGCCCGCTCATCACATCCCCTTCCGGCGACGGGTCAGCCACCGCGGCACGACCTCCCACAACTCCCGCGTCCCGAACAAACCCTGGGGACGCGCCAGCATCAGCACCACCAGGAGCATGCCGTAGACGGGCATGCGGATCTGATCCACCTGCTGCGCCAGGTTGCCCTCGGGCGCGAGCGCGCTGAAGGCCGAGCGCAACCCCTCGGGAAGCAGCGTGAGGACCATCGCCGACACGATGGCGCCCGTGGTGGAGCCCAATCCGCCCAGCACCACCATGACCACCACCTCCATGGACTTCACGAAGGTGAAGGAGCCCGGGTTGATGATGGGCACGAAGTGGGCGAACAGGCCTCCGGCCACTCCGGCGAAGAACGAGGACACCACGAAGGCGCGAACCTTGTAGCCCGTGGTGTTCACGCCCATGGCCTCGGCGGCCACCTCGTCCTCGCGAATGGCCCACAGACTGCGGCCATGGCTGGAGCCCGCGATGCGGCGAGACACCAGCACCACCAGGAAGACCCAGAACCACACCATGGCCACCGAGGACGTCTGGGGGATGCCACTGAGGCCCAGCGCCCGGCCAAAGGCCTCGGTGTTCGTCACCGCCACGCGGATGATCTCCCCGAAGCCCAGCGTCACGATGGCCAGGTAGTCGCCCCTCAACCGCAGCGAGGGCAAGCCCACCAGGAAGCCCGCGAGGGCCGCGGACAGACCCGCGACCAGCAGGGCCACGATCAGGAAGACCTGGTCACTCACCGCCACGGGCAGGAAGGAGATGGCCACGTCCTTGAGCGCCAGCGACGTCACGCCAGCGAGGTAGGCCCCCACCGCCATGAAGCCGGCGTGGCCGATGGAGAACTGGCCCGTCATGCCGTTCACGATGTTGAGGCTCACCGCGAGGATGACGTTCACCCCCATGACGGACAGCAGGTAGACCGCGAACGGGGAGTCGCTCAGCGCCCACTCGGCCAGCAGCAGCACCGGCAGGGCGATGAGCACGGGAAGGATGCCTCGCAGGGACGCGGGCACCCGGGACGGAGCTGGGACGGCGGCGGATTCCATGTGCGGCGTCAGACCTTCTCCGCCGCGACCCGGCCGAACAGGCCACCGGGCCGCACGAGCAGCACGAGGATGAGGAAACCGAAGGCCACCGCGTCACGCCAGGTGCTCGCCGCGTAGCCCACCACGAACTCCTCCACGAGCCCCAGCAGCAGCCCTCCCACCATGGCGCCCGGCACATTGCCGATGCCACCGATGACCGCCGCCACGAAGGCCTTGAGGCCCACGTACAGGCCCATCAGCGGGCTCACCGACGTGTCCTTGATGGCGTAGAGCAGACCCGCCCCCGCCGCCAGCGCGCTGCCGATCATGAACGTCACCGAGATGACCCGGTCCGTGGGAATGCCCATGAGCGCCGCCACCCGGTGATCGAAGGACACCGCCCGCATCGCCCGTCCAAAGCGCGTGCGGAAGACGAGGTACTGCAGCCCCATCATCAGCGCCACCGCCACCATGAGCGAGATGACCTGCCAGTTCCACAGGACCACGTCGGGGAACTCGGGGTCGCCGAGCGTGAACCACTGGGAGGGCTTGATGATCTGCGGGAAGGCGCGCGGCGCCGAGCCCGGCAGGAAGCCGATGTCCAGTTGGAAGCCGTACGACAGCGTGAACGAAATGCCGATGGCGGTGATGAGCGCGGTGAGCCGGGGCTTCTCGCGCAACGGCCGGTAGGCGAAGCGCTCGATGAGGAAGCCGAGCAACGCGCAGCCGCCCATGGCCACCAGGAAGATGAGCAGCACGCCGCCCACCGAGCCTCGCGCCTCGCGGCCGAGCGCGAAGGCCGTCGCGTAGCCCATGTACACGCCGACCATCATCACGTCGCCGTGGGCGAAGTTGATGAGCTTGAGCACGCCGTACACCATCGTGTAGCCCAGCGCGATCAGCGCGTAGATGGTGCCCGAGGCGATGCCGTTGATGAGATGCTGGATGAGTTGTGACATCACGGATGGACGGTGGTGACGAACTCGGTCGTGCCGTTGCCGACCTTGAGGATGACGGCCGACTTCACGGCGTTGCGCTTCTCGTCCAGCGTGATGGTGCCCGCCACTCCCGGGAAGTCCTTCGTCTGGGCGATGGCGTCACGAATGGAGGGACCGCTCAGGTCCTTGCTCTTCTCGATAGCGGCGATGGCCACGCGGGCCGCGTCATAGCCGAGCGCCGCCAGCGCGTCCGGCACGGAGCCGTACGCCGCCTTGTAGTCGGCGATGAACTTCTGCACGCGCGGCTCCGGGTTGGCCGGCGAGTAGTGGTTGGAGAAATAGCTGCCATCCAGCGCGTTGCCGGCCAGCTCGAACAGCTTCTCCGAGTCCCAGCCGTCCGCGCCCATCATCGGCACCGTCAGGCCCAGCTCGCGCGCCTGGCGGGCGATGATGCCCACGTCGTTGTAGTAGCCCGGCACGTAGATGGCCTGCGGCTTGAGCTTCTTGATGCTGGTGAGCTGCGCGCGGAAGTCGGTGTCGCCCTGGGAGTAGCTCTCGGTGGCCAGCAGCGTGCCGCCCAGCTCCTTGAACTTCTGGGAGAACACCTCCGTGAGCCCGATGGAGTAGGCGCTCTTGTTGTCCTGGAGGATGGCCGCCCGCTCCACCTTGAGGTGCTCGCGCGCGAACTTCGCCATCACGAAGCCCTGGAAGGGATCGATGAAGCACACCCGGAAGATGAAGTCGCCCTTCTCCGTGACGGCGGGGTTGGTGGAAGCGGGGGTGATCATCGGGATCCCAGCCGCCTGCGCCTTGTCCGCCATGGCCAGCGAGTTGGACGACGCCACGTCGCCGAGAATCACCAGCACCTTGTCCTGGGTGATGAGGCGGGTGGCGGCCTGAGCGGCCTCCTCGGGCTTGCTCTGGTCGTCCAGGACGCGCACCGCGAGCTTCTTGCCCTTCACCCCGCCAGCGGCATTGACCTCATTGAGCGCCAGGTCCACGCCATTGCGCGTGGACACGCCGAAGGTGGCCTGGGCGCCCGTGAGACTGACGACCTCGCCGAGCAGCAGGGTGTCCGAGCTGGGAGGCTTGCCTCCCGTGGCCGGCTGGGCAGCCTGGCCTCCTGGCGCCTCTGCCGAGGTCGTGGGCTGGGACTTCTTCTCGCAAGCGGCCGAGAAAAGGGCGATTGCAGCGAGCAACACCGGGGTCAAACGGCGCATGCAGAGCATCCTCATGGGGCCAGGGTCACGACAAAGACACAGTTTTCTATGGGGACGCGGAAGAGGGGTCAAGCACGCAACCGTCTACCCGAGCGCCTCCCAGGCGTTTTCCCGGGTCGGCATCCGCCGGCCATGCTCCCCCCGCCGGGCGGCCAGGGCGACAAGCCCGGAGGGATTCCGCCCCAGGCAGAGGTCGCGTCCACACGGTCGGGTCCCCATTTTTCAATGGAACGACACCGCATCAGGAGGCGGACCATGGATCAGCGCGAAGAAATCAAGGAAGGCATGATCGTTCGCAGCGTCGATGGCCACAAGCTCGGCAGGGTCTATGCCGTTGGCGGGACCGAATTTCATATCGAGAAGGGGCTCTTCTTCCCCAAGGATTATTCCGTCCGCTACTCGGAGGTCAGCACCATCCGGGACGGGGAAATCTTCCTGGCGCACGGCCGCGACAGCCTGAAGAAGTTCTCCCTGGATGACGTTCCCAACACGGATCCGCTCGACTCGGGCCGAGCGCCTGTCGCCCGCACGGAGGCGCCAGGCGTCACGAGTTGGAGGGATCTGGACCGCCCCGCGTCACTGAGTGAGCTGAGCGGACTGCGCACCCAGGACCTGGGCAACCAGGAAATCGGTCCCCACAACACCGAAGGCGCCAGCGCGAGCCCCATCCTGACGGAAGAGGACCGGGAGCGGGCCCGCGTGAACGCCCGTCCCATCGAGCCCGTCCTGCGGGAGCCCGGATTCCCCATCCCTCCCTCGAGCCCCGGAGACACGAGACCCCCCCTGCGGGCCTCTTCCCTGGACGAGACGGTGGGCGTGGTCTCTCCGGGTCGGGACCCCACCCTCGAGCGCACCATCGAGGAGGACTACCGCGCCGCGCTCATCGAGGACGAACTCTATGAGGAGACGCACCGCGTCCAGGCGAGAGGGGACGCCGATCTGGAAGGCCAGAGAAAGCTGAACCTCAGTGGCGAGGACGATTCGTCCATCAAGCGAGGCCGCTGACCGTCAGCGCGCCGGGCCCTTGGCGGGGACCACGGGAGTCGCCCGGGTCGGTGAAGTGGGTGGCCCCGAAGCGAGGTGGACACGCTCCAGACGCTCGAAGCCCTGGAGCCGTTCGGGGAAGTGGGTGCGTACGAGCTGCCCTACTTCCCCATCACGTGCCGGGGGACACGCCTCCGTCAGGGCCTCGGCCATCTGCTGGGCGTGGGCGAAACGGTCCTCCGGGCGCTTCGCGAGCGCCTGTTCGAGCACTCCCCACAACTTCGGGTGAATGCTGGCCGGCCGGCTCAGCCGGTCATCGCAGATGGCCTCCATGGAAGCCACGTCATCGCCTCGATCGAAGGCGCGCTTGCCCGTGAACGCCTCGTAGAGGATGAGACCCATGGCGAAGAGATCACTGCGCGCGTCCAGCCGCCGCCCCAACGCCTGCTCTGGAGACATGTAGAGCGGCTTGCCCTTCACGATGCCCGGCAGGGTCACCGTGCGCTGGGCTCGAGCCTTGGCCACGCCGAAATCCAACACCTTCACCCGTCCGTCGAAGCCCACCATCAGGTTGTGCGGCGACAGGTCCCGATGCACCAGTTGCAGCGGACGTCCGTCCTCGCCACGTGCGAGGTGGGCCGCGTGCAACCCATGGAGGGCCTGCACCACGACGGCCGACACCACCGCCGCCGACGGACGCAACGTCTTGAGGAGCCGGTCGAAGTCCACCCCGCGCACCAGCTCCATCACCAGGAAGTAGGCCCCCTGGGACTCGCCGAAATCGTGGATGGTGACGAGGTTGGAGTGGGACAAGCGCAGGCCAATCCGCGCCTCGTCCAGGAACTGCTTCACCATGTCCGGATCCGACACCAGCTGCGGCAGGATGCGCTTGAGCGCCACCAGCCGGCCCAACCCCTCGGGGCCGCGGGTACGCGCCACCAACACCTGCGCCATGCCCCCGGTTCCCAGGGGAGTCACCAGCTCGTAGCGGCCGATCCGGGCACGGGTGCCCGTGACGGGATCCTCCTCGGGCGCCAGGTCATCCAGCTTCTCCAACACGTGAGCGCCGTCCGCCAGGGCGATGAAGGCCAGCACCGCGTTGTCGAGCTGATCCGCCATGGCGGCCACCAGCTTCATCACCAAGGCGCCGCCGTCGTCGAAGCGGCCCGCCACCACCAACCCCATGGTGCCCAGTTCCAGCCGGCCGAGCGTCAGGGGGGCGCAGAAGAGCATCCGGCCCTCGGGCAAGGGGCGGCAACCCGACCAGCCCGTGGCCTCGAAGACGTCCACGCCGAGCACGCCCAACACCCGGGTGAGCACGGGGCCTTTGCTTCCCCGGAGGCCGACGAAGCCCGCCGAGGCATTCACCAGCCGGGCGCACTGCGTGAGGTAGACGTCCACCGCCGCATCGAGATCCAGCCCGCGCTCCAGGCAGTCCTCGATGATTTCATCCGCGATGCGCGTCACGGCGGTCAAGCCGCGCAGGAACGAGACCTCGGCTTCCAGGGAAGGGAATTCCACGGAGGCCATTGAACACCGGCGGGATGGGCCCCGGGAAGGGGCCCTCGCCCGTGGCTCAGGAGCTCGCCTTGGACTGGTCCGCGTAGAGCGCGTCCGCGATGCGGTAGGCGCTCGTCTCCAGCTTCTGGTAGGCCTCCTTCACGGCCGCCGCGTCCGAGCCCTTGAGCAATTCCTTGAGCGCGTCCAGGTCCGCCTTGATGTCCGTGCGGTCCTTCTCCTGCAGGACGTTGCCGTACTCCTCGAGGCTCTTCTCCGTCGTGTAGATGAGCGAGTCGGCGTTGTTGCGCAGCTCGGCCATCTCCTTCTTGAGCTTGTCGCTGGACTGGTTGGCGCTGGCGTCGGCGATCATCGCCTGGATTTCCGCCTCGGTCAGACCCGAGTTGCCCACCACGCGCACCTGCTGGACCTTGCCCGTGCCCAGATCCTTGGCGCTCACGTGGACGATGCCGTTGGCGTCGATGTCGAAGGAGACCTCGATCTGCGGCACGCCGCGCGGCGCCGGGGGAATGCCCACCAATTCGAAGCGCGCGAGCGTCTTGTTGTCCACCGCCATCTCGCGCTCGCCCTGGAGCACGTGCACGCTCACCAGCGGCTGGTTGTCCACCGCCGTGGAGAACACCTGGCTCTTCTTGCAGGGGATGGTGGTGTTCTTGTCGATGATCTTCGTGAAGACCCCACCCGCGGTCTCCACGCCGAGCGACAGGGGCGTCACGTCCAGCAGGAGGACGTCCTTCACCTCGCCCTTGAGCACGCCGCCCTGGATGGCCGCGCCCACGGCGACGACCTCGTCCGGGTTGATGCCCTTGTGCGGCTCCTTGCCGAAGAACTCCTTCACCTTCTGCTGCACCGCCGGCATGCGCGTCATGCCGCCCACCAGGAGCACCTGGTGGATCTGCTGCGCGGGCACGCCCGCGTCCTTGAGCGCGATGCGGCACGGCTCGATGGAGCGCTCGACCAGGTCGGACACCAACGCCTCGAAGGTGGTGCGCTCCACCGTCTCCGTGAGGTGCTTGGGACCCGTGGCGTCCGCGGTGATGAACGGAAGGTTGACCTCCGTCTCCGTGGCGCTCGACAGCTCGTGCTTGGCGCGCTCGGCCGCTTCCTTCAGGCGCTGCAGCGCCATGCGATCCTTGCGCAAGTCCAGGCCGTTGTTCTGCTCGGCGAAGCGCTTGGCCAGGAAGTCGATGAGGCGCTGGTCGAAGTCCTCACCGCCCAGGAACGTGTCGCCGTTGGTGCTCTTGACCTCGAAGACGCCCGAGTTGAGCTCCAGGATGGAGATATCGAACGTGCCGCCACCCAGGTCGTAGACGGCGATGCGCTCGGCGCTCGCCTGGCCCACCTTGTCCAGACCATAGGCGAGCGCCGCGGCCGTGGGCTCGTTGATGATGCGCAGCACGTTGAGGCCGGCGATGCGGCCCGCGTCCTTCGTCGCCTGACGCTGGCTGTCGTTGAAGTAGGCCGGCACGGTGATGACCGCCTCGGTGACGGGCTCGCCGAGGTAGTCCTCCGCCGTCTGCTTCATCTTCATCAGCACGATGGCGCTGATCTCCGGCGGGCTGTAGCCCTTGCCCCGGCTCTCCACCCACGCGTCGCCATTGGGGCTGGCCACCACGCGGAAGGGACTCACGCTGATGGCCTTGCGGGCCTCGGGCGAGTCGTACTTGCGGCCGATGAGCCGCTTGACGGCGAAGACGGTGTTCTCCGGGTTGGTGATGGCCTGGCGCTTGGCGATCTGCCCCACCAGACGCTCACCGGACTCGGTGAAGCCCACCATCGACGGAGTGGTACGGCTGCCCTCGCTGTTGGGGATGACCACCGGCTCGCCGCCTTCCATGACGGCCACGCACGAGTTCGTCGTCCCCAGGTCGATTCCAATCACCTTGCCCATGACGTCCTACTGATTCTCGCTGGGAGTGGTGCCGGTCTGCTCGGGAGCGCTCCCCCCCGTGGGCTCGCCCCCCGGCGTTGAACTAGAAGTCGACTCGGGCTGCGCGGTCTCGGGTGCGCGCGCCACCACCACCAGCGCGGGCCGCATGAGCCGCTCGTTGAGCGTGTAGCCGCGCACGGCCTCGTAGACGACGTGCCCCGCGGGCACCGTGGCGCTCTCCACCTGCTGCATCGCCTCGTGCAGGCGCGGATCGAACGGCTGACCCACGGCGGAGAACCCCTTGACGCCCTGCTTGCCGAACGCGCTCTCGAAGAGCTTGCGCGTCATCTCCACACCCGTGCGCAGGCTCTCGAAGTCGGCGGACTTCTGGGCCGCCTCCAGCGCCCGGTCCAGGTTGTCGAGCACCGGCAGGAAGTCCTTGAGCAGGCGCTCGGCGCCGAACTTCTGGACCTCCTCCTTCTCCTTCTGGGCGCGCTTCTTGTAGTTCTCCAGGTCGGCCGCGGCGCGCAGGGCGCGCTCGTGGCTCTCCTTGAGGCGATCCATCGTCTCGCGGCTCTTGCTCTGGCTGAACTCGAGCTGGGCGCGCGCCTGCTCCAGCTCGCGCTGCACCTGCTCCAGCTTCTGGCGCGTCTCGGCCAGTTCCAGGGAAGAGCCTTCACCGGAGGAAGACGAGGGCTCCCCGAAGACGGTCGCGGGGACGTCCACCTCCAGGGTCATACCCCCATCGGGGAGATCCATCTCCAGCGTTCGCCCCCCCTCGGGAAAGTCCTCGTCCGCCGGAGGCGGGGAGGAGGCACGCCGCTCGACGCTCTTCAACGCGTCGTCGATGACGTCCTGGGAGATGTCCGTCTGAAAGCTGCCCTTGGAATCACGATTGGAGCCGGCCACGGGCGCACTATGTCATGGGGCGCGAGTTGATCCAACGCCCACGACGGTCCCCCACGCTTCGTCAGGAGCCCTGGCGAGCGGGCTTCTTGCGGCCGATGGACTTGGAGGCCCCCGGCCTGGCCGCCGCCTTCTTCGTGGCCGAGGGGGGCGCCTTGGCGGCGGGCTTCTTGCGGCCGATGGACTTGGAGGCCCCCGGCTTGGCCGCCGCCTTCTTCGCGGCCGGAGGGGGCGGCTCGGCCCGAGGGGGTGGCTCGGCCGGAGGAGGCTGGGGCGTGGAGGAAGCCTCCCGCTTCTCGAAGGCGCCCTCCACGGTCTCCTCGACGCGGCGCACCGCGGACTCGATCTGCTCCGCGGCCTGCTTGCCCGTCGCCACGGCCCAGGTCCGCAGGGTCTGCAACCCCTCCTTCACCTTGGCCTGATTGTTGGGATCCTGCACCTCCTCGAGGAGCCGCTGGGCATGGGTCTTGAGTTCATCACCCGTGCGCTTGAGTTCATCTCGCGTGAACTTGAGGACTTCCTTCAATTGCTTGTCCCACTTCTCGGCCATTGGTCCGCCTCCCTGACGCACAGCGCAAGCCTGGCCATCTGACTGCACCCCCGCGCGGGGCGCAAAGCAATCTTGCTTGCTAGAGTCGGGCGCTTCACGGGAACCACCCGTCCCGAGTCCGGAGCCCCCCATGGCGTTCGCCCGACTGTTGAGGATGCTCGGCATCCTCGTCCTCATTGGTGGCTGTAATGGAGAACCGTCCTCCGGCACTCATGCGCTCGTGCTGCCCGAGCTGGCGCCGCAGGAAACCACCGAGGGCGTTCCCTATGAGGTGAGCCTCGGCGCCACCCAGGGCACGCCTCCCCTGCAGTACATGGTGGGGGAGCTTCCCCCGGGGTTCTCCTTCTATCGGAGCACCGGGATTCTCAAGGGCCCGGCCACGGCCGCGGGCTCCTACGCCATCTCCGTGCAGGTGAAGGATGGCACGGGCGCCACGGCCACGCGGACCTACCTGCTCAAGGTCTATCCCGCGCCGAGCATCCCCGCGCGCTCCCTGGCCGCCGCCACCCAGGGCACCTCCTATTCCGTCCCCTTCGAGGCCGAAGGGGGCAAGCCACCCCTGCGCTGGGAGCTGGCGGGTGGAGCCCTCCCTCCAGGACTGATCCTGAACCAGGAGGGGCAACTGATGGGTGTTCCCACGGCCTCGGGCACCTACGCGCTCACCGTGCGCGCGCGGGACGTGCATGGCGCCCAGGTGGAACAGTCCTTCGGACTGGAGGTTCGCGCGGGGACGGGCCCCGAACCCCAGGGCCTGGAACTCAGGGCGGTCAACTGGAACCTCGAGTGGTTCGGCCATCCGGACGAGGGGCCCTCGGATGAAGCCCTCCAGCTCGCGAATGTGCGCAGGGTCATCGACACGACGAAGGCCGATGTCTGGGGCCTGCAGGAGGTCGTGGACACCGAGCACTTCAACGCGCTCAAGCAACAACTGCCCGGCTATGACGGCTTCGTCGCCAACGATCCGGGCGTGCCCTCGGGCGCGTACTTCTACGGCTCCACCGACGCGAAGCTGGCCCTCCTCTTCCGCTCGGACGTGGTCAGCGTGCTGGAGAAGAAGCTCATCCTCACGACGGGCTCCAATCCCTACTACTTCGGCTCGCGGCCCCCCCTCCAGGTGAAGCTGCGCATCACGCGCGAGGGCAAGAGCACGGAGCTGGTGGTCATCGTGCTGCACATGAAGGCGTACGCGGACACGGACTCCTACAATCGCCGGAGGTCGGCGGCCCTGGCGCTCAAGGGCTATCTGGACGCGCAGGCCGCCACGACGCCCATCCTCGTGCTCGGGGACTGGAACGACGACGTGGATGTCTCCATCCTCAAGAACTCCAGCACGGGAGAGTACCTGCCCTCGCCGTACCAGGGCTTCGTCGATGACTCCTCGGACTTCACCTTCGTCACCCGGCCCCTGGCGCTCGCCAAACAGAGCAGCACGGTGAAGGCCCAGAACACCGAGTTCATCGACCACCAGCTCATCACCCGGAAGCTCGCGTCGAGCTATGTGAGCGATTCGGTCCAGGTCCTCCATCCCGAGGCCTATATCGACCGATATGGTGTGACCACCACGGATCACTACCCGGTGCTCAGCCGCTTCGCCTTCGGTGATACCGCCCTGACGCCGTGAAGCGGACGCGGGAGCCGGATATAAGGCCCCCGCCCCGCGCCCATGCACCCCTCCCGCCTCTATATCCTCGTCGCCGCCGTGTGTTGGTCCACGGCGGGCGCCGCCGTGAAGCTGTCCACCTTGTCGGCCTGGCAGCTCACCGCGGGCCGCTCGCTCGTCGCGGCGCTGGTGCTCGCGCTCGCCCTGCCCTCCGGCCGCCGGCTGCCGTCACGTCAAGGCGTCCTGGCCACCTTCGCGTACGCGGCCACGGTGACGACGTTCATCATCGCCACCAAGCTCACCACCTCCGCCAACGCCATCTTCCTGCAGAGCACCGCGCCGCTCTACGTGCTGCTCCTGTCTCCCATGGTGCTCGGCGAGCGGCCCTCCCGCGGCGAGTTGCTGGCCGTGCCCGTGTTCCTGCTCGGCCTGAGCCTGTTCTTCCTCGACCAGTTCCACCCCGGCCAGCGCTGGGGCAACGTGGTGGCGATGGCCTCGGGCATCTCCTTCGCCTTGTGCATTCTCGGACTGCGGGCGGTGAAGGACGAGGGCACCTCCGTGCTCGTCTGGGGCAATGTGATCGCGGGGGGCGTCGCCCTGTTCTTCGCCATGGACGGCCCCCGCCCCACGGGGATGGACATCGGGCTGGTGCTCTTCCTGGGTGTGTTCCAGTCAGCACTCGCCTACTCGCTCTTCCAGCACGGCCTGCGGGACACCCCCGCCGTGGAGGCCTCGCTGCTCGTCCTGCTCGAGCCCGTGCTCAACCCTGTGTGGACTTTCCTGCTCGCGGGCGAGCGCCCCGGTAGCTGGGCGCTCGTGGGAGGTACCATCATCCTGGTGGCCACCGCCTGGCGCACCTTGCTCGTCTCCTCTCGGACCGGCGGCCCTTCGGCCCGTGAAAAAGTTCCATAGGAGACACCTGCCTTGAAGACGATTCGCCGAACCTTCGCCGTGACGACGTTCCTGCTGCTCACCCCGCTCGGAGCCATTGCCCGGGAGCCGGTGAAGTCCTTGTCGGAGGACCTGAATGGCGATGGCAAGAAGGAAGCCATCTCCCTGCAGTGGAAGGAAGGCGACAGCACCTACGTCCTCAAGGTCGGGGGCTCCACCGCCCAGGGCCGCGGAGACGAGTCTCGGGTGGAGGGGGTGTCCGTCGTCGACCTCAACACGAAGGATAAATGGAAGGAACTCCTGGTCCACATCGAGCTGCCGTGGGACGAGCACCGCCTCGACATCTACGGCTTCGATGGCAAGGAGCTGAAACCGCTGGGCAGCGTGCCCACCCTCGACCAGGCGCACGGCAACGGCATCTTCCTCTCGGACGACTGGTGGGGCTTCTGGAACCGCCGGGACAAGTACGTCCTGAACCGCGAGAAGTGGAAGATCGAGCGCATGCCCCAGAACGTCTATTACGTCGGGGAAGAGGCCACGGTGACCACGTCCTTCCCGCTCACGTTCGACCGGAGTGGCAAGGACGTGGTGGCCAATCTGGCGACGAACTCGAAGATCCTCGTGCTCGCCGCCGACCCCGCCATTCCCGGCAAGCTGCCCTGGTTCCTCGTGAAGTCCTCCACCGGGCTGCTCGGCTGGGCGGAGGGCGAGGCCCTCACGCAGAACACCACGGGACTGCCCTTCCACGAATGAGCGGGACTAGCGGCCCATGCGCCGCGTGAGTTCCGCCTCGAGCCGTCGCGGATCGATGGGCCGCTCGCGGTGGCCCACGTAGCCGTCGGGCCGCACCAGGTAGAAGCACGCCGAGCCCGCGCCGAACCGGCGATGCACCGCGCCATCCGTGTCCGCCAACATGTGGGAAGCCGGAGCCTCGGCGCCGGCCACCACCACGCGCGCCTTCAGGAAGGGTCCGTACGCCGCCTCCAACCGTCGCGCGAGCGCCACCAGGTCATCGGCGCCTCGCGCCTCGGGAACCAGCCCGGTGAACAACAGCAGCGTGTGGTGGGGCCCGTGCAGCACCTGATGCAGACGCTCCACGCCCTCGCCCTTCACGGGCAACTCCGGCACGCGGGAACCCGGCGCGGGGCCCTGCTCCATCCGCACGCCGCCCGCGTCCTCACCCCACAGGCGCTCGGTGGACAGCGGGCTCTCGCGGTAGCGGATGGCGAGCTGGGAGACGAAGCGGGAGGCGAAGCGCTGAGCCCGGAGGACTCCAGACAACTTCCGGGCGACGCGCGGAACCACGAGGCTGCGCAGGAGTCGAGAGATAGCCCCTCCTCCCGCCATGATCATGAAGGCCCGATCCGTTCCCTCCAGCAGCATGCGCCCCACCGGCAGCCGCTCGGCCTCGTAGGTGTCGAGCAGGGCCTCCGGCACGCGCCCCCGGGTGACGAGCGCCAGCTTCCAGGCGAGGTTGTAGGCGTCCTGGATGCCCGTGTTCATCCCCTGGCCACCCGCGGGACTGTGGATGTGCGCGGCATCCCCCGCGAGGAAGACCCGGCCCCGGCGATAGTGCGGCACGCCCCGGCGGTGCAGCCGGTAGCGCGACATCCAGCGCGGCTCGCTCACGCGCGCGGGCAGCGGCACCATGCGATCCACCAGCGCCTGGAGCTCCTCCAGGGACAGGGGCTCGATGTCATCGGCCTGATCGGACTCGTCCGTCCGCGGCATGATGAAGAACAAGCGGTAGCGGCTGTCTCCGGGCATCGGGAAGACGCCGACCACTCCGTGCAGGGTCGGCATGATGAAGACCTCCCCCTCTTCGAGCGACCACTCCACGTGCACATCGGCCAGCACGCACGCGTCCTCGTAGGTATCGCCCTCGAAGGGCAGATCCGCTCCCTTGCGCACCCGGCTGCGCGCGCCGTCACACCCGAGCAACCAGCGCGCCGTCACCTGCTCGCTCCGGCCATCCGCGTGCCGCAGCGTGGCCACGACCCGCTCCGCGTCCTGCGTGAAGCGCTCCAGCGCCACGCCCCGCTCCACCCCCACCCCGAACGTGCCCAGGTGCTCGGTGAGCATGGACTCGGTGGCGTCCTGCGGAAGCATGAGGATGTAGGGATAGCGCGTCTCCAGCCACTCGAAGCCGCCCAGGGGCACGCGCGCGCGGACCCCTCCCGTCCCCACCACGTTGAAGGCGTTCGTCCGCCGCCCCGACGCGAGCGCCCGCTCGACGAGGCCCAGATCCTCGAAGAGCTCCAGCGTGCGGGCCTGCACCGCCAGCGCACGGGAGAGCGGCGACGGCGCCTCGAGCTGCTCGATGATGCGGCAGCGCAATCCATGCCGGGCCAACTCGGAGGCCATGGTCAGCCCCGTCGGACCCGCGCCCACCACCAGTGCGTCCAACATGTGTGCTCCCCCTCAGTCCAGCACGACCCCGTGTCCCGCCTCGATGTGTCCGACGTCCACCCGCCCTCCCTCCACCCGCAGGCCTCCCCGGAAGGCGTGCTCCCGGATGAAGAGGTGCGTGTCGAGGTCCGCGTAGTCGAAGCCACCCAGGCCCGCGGCGAAGTGTACCGCGCTGCTCATGGCCAGGGTGCTCTCCACCATGCCCCCCATCATCAATTCCATGCCGAAGGCGCGCGCCGCGTTCCACATGGCCAGGGACTCCCCCACGCCGCTCTTCATGAACTTGAGGTTGACTCCGTGCGCCCCGCCCTCTCGCGCCAGGCGCACCACGTCCTTCACCGTCCGGGCCGACTCGTCCGCGCAGATGGGCACCCGCGAGGAACGCGTCAGCTCCGCCATGCCCTCCCAGTCCTCGCGAGGCACGGGCTGCTCGAAGAGCGCCAGCGGAATGCCCGCGGCCTCCAACCCCGAGAGGAACGTGCGCGCCCCCGCCACCGTGTAGCCCCCATTCGCGTCCGCGAACAGCCGGGCCTCGGGCGCTTCCCGGCGGATGACCACCATGCGCCGCACGTCCTCTTCCGGCGACAGCGCGCCCACCTTCACCTTGAGCGTGCGGATGCCTCGCGCGCGAATCGCCCGGGCCGACGCCGCCGCGTGGGCCTCGTCTCCGGCCGTCACCGTCATGTCGATGTCCAGGCCGGTGCCCGCGCCCCCGAAGAAGGTGGCCAACGGCATGCGGTGGTGGCGGCACAACGCGTCCAGCAACGCCAATTCCAGTCCACAGCGCGCGGAGGGAGCCTTCGGCAGGGCCTCGCCGAGCCACGCACCGATGGGGCGCCAGGCCGCCGCGTCCTTGCCGAGCATCGCCTCGCGCACGGAGCCCAGGGCCTCGAGCGTGCTCGCCTGAGACTCACCGGAGACCGCGGTGAAGGGCGCCGCCTCGCCCAGGCCCACCGTCCCATCCGCGAGCGTCAGGCGCACCAGCACGTTGTTCGCCATGTCCGGCGCGCCCGTGGCGATGGCGAAGGGCTCCGTGAGAGGCAGGTCCAGCGGCTCGAAGCGCAGCTCGGTGATGCGGGTCGGTTGCATGACGATCCTTGGAGAAAAACGGTTCACTTGCCGGAGCCGAGCGCCGCGAGCGCCGCCGCCATCACCTGCTTGAGCGGCACCCCCGCGGCCTCGGCCACCTGGCGGCAGTCCTCGAATTCAGGGTGGGCATTGAGCACCTCGCCATTGCGCAGGCCGCGCTTCACGCGCACCCGGCCCCAGGGCGTCTCCACCTCCACCCAGTCGCGCTCGAGCGCCCGGCGCTCCACCGGATAGGAGCGAACCCCCAGCGTGGTGGACTCGCGCAGGAGCGTGTCCATCACCGACTCCTTCACGCCGCCCTCCACCAGAACGCTCAACACGTGCCCTGGCCGCGCCTTCTTCATCGTCGCGGGGACCACCCAAGCGTCCAGCGCGCCCCGGACCAGCACGTGCTCCAGCAGGTAGCCGAGCAACTGGGGCGTGCTGTCATCCAGGTTCGCCTCCAGCACCCAGAGCCCCTCGGCCCGAGCCTCGGCCCGGCCGAGCGACGCGCGCAGCACGTTGGGCCGGTCGCGGAAGTCCTTCGTCCCCACGCCGTAGCCGATGCGCTCGGTGATGAAGTCCGGCGGAGGCTGGCCGATGTGCGTGAGGACCTTGAGCAGGGCCGCGCCCGTGGGCGTCGTCAGCTCGCCCACGCCCTCGAAGCGCACGGGCAGGTTCTTGAGCAACTCCAGCGTGGCCGGCACCGGAATGGGCATGTTGCCGTGCGCCACGCGGATGGTGCCGCTGCCGAGCGGAGGCGGCGCCGCGAACACTTCCGGATCGCCCAGGAGTTCCAGCACCACCGCCGCGCCGCAGATGTCCACGATGGAATCCACCGCGCCCACCTCGTGGAAGTGGATGTCGTCGATGGACACGCCGTGCACCTTCGCCTCGGCCTCGCCAATGGCCCGGAACACCGCCAGGGCCCGCTCCTTCGCCCGGGGCGGCAGCGTGGGCGCGGCCTCGATGAGCTGGCGGATGTCCGCATAGGCCCGGTGCGGATGCGCCTCGCGCTCGTCCAGCACCACGTCCAGGTGCGTGCCACTGATGGCATGACGAACCGCGCGCTTCACCGCCAGCTTCCAGCCCGGCACGCCGAGCCCACTGAGCGCCCGCGTCAGCTCATCCGGGGACAGACCCAGGTCGATTCCCGCCGCCAGGAACATGTCCCCGGCGATGCCACCCACGGGCTCCAGATAGAGAATCTTGCGCATGGTCTACCGCTGACCCTTCGTGCGCGAGATGAGCGCCGCGTAGAAACCGCCACCAAAGCCATTGTCGATGTTCATCGTCGCCACGTTGGAAGCGCACGAATTCACCATCGCCAGCAGCGCGGACACGCCCCCGAAGTTGGCCCCGTACCCCACCGACGTCGGCACCGCCACCACGGGAATGCCCACCAATCCGCCCACCGCGCTCGCCAGTGCGCCCTCCATCCCCGCCACCACCACCGCCGCGTGCGCGGACTGGATCTCCTCGCGCCGCTTCAACAGCCGGTGGATGCCCGCCACGCCCACGTCGTACACGCGGTTCACCGTGGCGCCCATCGCCTCGGCGGTGAGAGCCGCTTCCTCGGCGACGGGAATGTCGCTCGTGCCCGCCGTCACCACCGCCACCTTGCCCGCCTTGGGCTTGCCCTGCTTCACGTGGAAGATGCGCGCCACGGCGTGGTACTCGCCCTTCGGGAAGGCCTTGCGCAACGCATCGGCCTTGTCCTGCTGCAGCCGCGTCACCAGCACCGGCTGCTTGACCTCCATCAGCTTGCCCACGATGCCGAGCAGTTGTTCCACTGTCTTCGGCTCGCCCAGCACCACCTCCGGAAAGCCGAAGCGCAGGCTCCGGTGCGTGTCCAGGGTCGCATAGCCCAGCTCGGCGAAGGGCAGATCCTTGAGTTGCCCCACGGCGGCGTCCACGGAAACCTTGCCGCCCTTCACCTGCTCGAGCAGTCGGGTGAGCGTCTTCTCGTCCATGGGCGCTCCTCTACTCCACTCCGGCCAGGGCCGCACGTGGCAAGCGGCCCGGGGCGCGAATGACGAGGGCCCTGGACTCTCGCCCAGGGCCCTCGCTTCACTCATCCGTTTCGCACCGCGGCACTACGCCTGACGGCGGCGCGAGCGCAGCAGGCCACCCAGCAGCAGCGCCAGACCCCCGAAGGAGCCTCCGCCCGAACCGGCGCAACCCCCGCACCCGCCCTGGCCAGGGCCGTCCGGAGCGGTGCCCCCATCGTTACCCGGGCCCGCGTCGGCACCCGGCTCCGTGCCTCCGTCATCCCCGGGAGCCGAACCACCCCCATCGCGGGTGCCCGCGTCGTCCGGCGTTCCGGCGTCTCCGCCCGGGCCCGCGTCGATTTCACCACCCGCGTCCGGGGTGGTGCCTCCGTCCGCGTCGGTGCCCGCGTCGTCCGGCGTCCCGGCATCTCCGCCCGCGTCCGGAGTACCCCCATCCGTGTCGGTGCCCGCGTCGTCCGGCGTCCCGGCATCCTCGCCAGGGCCCGGACCCGCGTCGATTCCACCGCCCGCGTCCGGCGTCCCCGCATCCTCCGGCGGGACGTACGTGTTCACGAACACCGCCGTGGTGCGGCCCGGCACGATGAAGTCACCGGAAGATTGGAAGGTAGCGCCCTGGAGGACAGGGTCCGTCGACGCCTGCAACGCGGGGTGCGGTTGCATGGAGCGGCCCGCGTAGTCGGCGATGTGGAAGACCTGCTGCTCCTTGTTGGCGTTGAAGAACACCACCGCATCCGTGATGCCATCGGTGGCATCCTCGTTCCGGATGTTCATGACCAGCAGGCCCGGAATCTGGGACGGGCCCGTGTTCAGGAAGTGCACGTGCTCCTGGATGTCCGCGGCCGTGCGCAGCCGGAACAGGGCCGCGCTCTTGCGGATGCTCAGCACCTCGCCGAAGTGCTCCAGCGCCCGGCGGATGTGCGCGGGACCGGGCTTGAGCGCCGGATTGGCGAGCAGCGAGCGCATCGTGGGCCAGTTGTCCTTGTTGTCCGCTTCCGGAGGCAGGCCCACGCCCCAGTTGTTCGACGCGTAGGTGAAGTCGAGCGTGTTGAACCAGTCGCCCGAGTTGTAGCTGTTGCGGTCCAGGGACTTGGACCGCAGCAACTCATCGCCCGCGTGGAAGAAGGGAATGCCCTGGCCGAGCGCCACCAGGCTCAAGCCCATGTTGTGCATGCGCACGCGCGCGTCCATGTCGGCGGAAGCGGACGCCTTGAACTGGACGGCGTCGAACAGCGTCTCGTTGTCGTGCGCGGAGACGTAGGTGATGACCTCCTGGGGATCCGACGTGTAGCCGGTGGGCTGGCCGTTGTAGTCCACCTCGGCACCCGTCACGACCGTGCCGTCCTTGTTCATGAAGGAGTAGTCGCGCAGGTTGCCGGCCAGACCCACGCGGATCTGATCCATGTAGTGCAGCAGCCGCTGGCGCTGGTCCTCGGCACTGCCCGAGGTCGCCGAGTTGGGGTCGTCCCAGAGGCCGCTGATGAAGCCCTGCTCTTGCAGGCCGCTGAACGGGCCACCGCCACGGGCCGCGTCGCGCAGACGGTCGCTGAACGTGCCAATGCCGGTGCCGGACATGTTGAGCTGGGTGGCGTTCACGCCCCGCGCGTTGTTGGTCACCTCGCCGAAGTCCCAGCCCTCGCCATAGAGGTAGATCCTCGAGCCATCCACGCCGTCCTTGGCCTGGGTGAGCGCGGCGAGCTTCGCCTGGACCTTGAGCATGTTGGACTTCATGTGGTGGCCCATCAGGTCGAAGCGGAAGCCATCCACCTTGTAGAACTTCGCCCAGGTGACGAGCGAATCCACCATGAGCTTCTCGAACATGGCGTGCTCGGAGGCGGTGTTCTGGCAGCAGGTGCTCGTCTCCACGTTGCCGTCGGCGTTGAGGCGCTGGTAGTAGCCAGGCACCACCCGGTCGAGCACCGACTTGTCCGCCTGTCCCCCGAAGGCCGTGTGGTTGTAGACCACGTCCATCACCACGCGCAGGCCGCTGTCCGACAGCGCCTTCACCATCTGGCGGAACTCGAGGATGCGCGCGCTGCCGTTCGGCTCCACCGCGTAGCTGCCCTCGGGCACGGTGTAGTGGAACGGGTCATAGCCCCAGTTGAAGCCGTCCAGGTCCTTCACCGCGACCACCGCCGCCTGCTGCTGCTCCGAGTCCGGAGCGAAGGACGCCAGGTCCCCGCTCGGCTCCTGCTGCTTCGTGCGGTCCTCTTCGATGGTGGCGATGTCGAACGCCGGCAGCAGGTGCACATGGGTGAGGCCCTTGGCGGCCAGGCCCCGCAGGTGCTTCATGCCGTTGGAATTCGCCTCGGTGAAGGCCAGGAAGGTGCCACGCTTGGGCGCTGGCACCGTGTTGTCGTGGATGCTGAAATCGCGCACGTGCAGCTCGTAGAGGACGATGTCCTCGGGCGCCGCCAGCGCGGGCTTCACCAGCGAGGACCAGCCCGTGGGCGCGAGCGACGCATCCGCCAGATCGACGAGCTGGCTGCGCGTGCTGTTGAGCGACAGGCTCACCGAGTAGGGGTCTGTCACCAGGTTCTTCACGACCGCCTTGAGGGAGGGCACGTACACCTCGACCTCGTAGAGGTAGTAGTGACCCTTGAGGAGCGTTCCGCCCACCGTGCTCCAGACGCCCGTGGTGGCGTCGAGCGTCATCGGCAGGGAGCTCCAGAACGTCGTCGTGGCGTCATTATACAGGCGCAGGGTCACGTTGCGGGCCGTGGGGGCCCAGAGCCGGAACGTGGGCTCGGCGCCATTCCAGGTGACCCCCAGCGCCGCGTCATTGGCGTACAGCTCGTCCAGCACGCCGGGCAGTTGAACCCCCGTGGCATCCAACATGTTCTGGTCGGCGTCCACGAGCGAGAGCGCCACCTGGCCCTTGAGGATGTCCTTGACCTTGAAGAGGTCCTCATCCGCGATGCGGAACACGGGCTTGCCCACCAGATGGGGGAACTTCTCCGCGAGCTGCGGAGGCAAACCCACCGTCTCGCGAGTCAGCGGAATCGACTGCCCACCGGAGATGCCCGCCGGACCGAGCGACATCGCCCCCGAGGGGTCGTAGTGCAGCGCGAAGGTCGCCGTCGCGGGAATCGTCACCGAGGGCTCCCACACCAACAAGTCCCCGGACACCCAGTGGGCGCGGCGCAACTGGATATCGCCCTTGGGCGCGCCGACGACCTCGATGTTCAACACATGCGAGGTGGAGTCGTAGGTGAAGATCACGGGCAGCCCCGCGGAGGGCACCGAAAAGCCGATATTGGCCCCGCTCGGAGCACCGCCCGCGCCGTAGTTCTCATCCCAGCTCTCATTGATGGCGACCTTGCCCTCGTAGCTGCCCGCGGGCAGCTCCGTGGTGGAGAACGTGTAGACGCCGTCCCCATCCGGATCCTTCAGCCACGAGCCCAGGCAATCCGGCTGCCAATCCCCCGGACATCCCAGCTCGCTCTGGAAGCTGCCCGGCGCCACGGCGATGACGGAGTTGTACCGCGTGGTGATCCAGTGCGACTTGTCGTCGTAGTAGAACTTGACCGTTTGCGGTGTGGAGAGTTCCAGGGTGAACGCGGCACCATCCTTGGCGCCTCCCTGGCCATAGATGGAGGTGGCCCCGTCTTCCGTCACGGCCGCGCGGAACGTGTGGGTGCCCGCGGGCAGCGCGAACGAGCCCTGCCAGGCTTTGTCCCCCGCGTCGAAGGTCAGCGCGGAGCAGGGCTCGCCCGAGGCGCACACGGAACCGACGAGCGAGACATCCGAGGGCGCCGCGAGCGCGCTTCCCGCCGAGGCAAACACGAGCGCGCCCAGCAGCGCCCGCGCCCGGCGTCTTCCGAGGGGTGGAGAGGAGAGGATCATGGGTACACCTTTTCCGTGAGCCAGCCATCCCAGGAAGGAGAACGGCCGGGCACCAGTCGGGGGGGGGGAGGAAACAACAGCCTATAGCAGAGGACCCACGGCCCTTCATCCGGGGCCGCTGGCACGCACCCGGCGAGCGCTGTTAAGCCTCACCTCCATGCCGAGCCTCCGCTCCTCGTGTCTCCTGCTCCCGCTGTTCACGCTGACGTCCTGCGTCACGGGTCCCGCGACTCCGGTCGACGGCTCGCCCACGCCCCGTGTGGAACTCGCCGCACCCACGGCCAACCTCTGGTACCAGCACGCCGTCTTCTACGAAGTCTTCGTGCGCAGCTTCCAGGACTCCAACGGTGACGGAAAGGGAGACCTGGCCGGCCTCATCTCGCGCCTGGACTACCTCAACGACGGAGATCCGAACACGACGTCGGACCTGGGCGTGGACGCGCTGTGGCTCATGCCCGTGTTCGACTCGCCGAGCTACCACGGCTACGACACGACGAACTACGAGCGCATCGAGCCGGACTACGGCACCAACGCGGACTTCGAGCGGCTGTGCGCCGAGGCCCACCGCCGGGGCATGCGCGTCATCGTGGACCTGGTCATCAACCACACGAGTTCACAGCATCCCTGGTTCCAGGAGTCCGCGGCCTCGCCCGAGTCGGCGAAGCGCGACTGGTACGTGTGGAGCCCCGTGGATCCAGGCTGGCGGCAGCCCTGGGATCTCTTCTCCCAGGGCGCGACCTGGCACCCGCTCAACGGCGCGTACTACTACGGCGTCTTCTGGGGCGGCATGCCGGACCTCAACCTGCGCACGCCCGCGGTGCGAGAGGAGGTCAAACGCCTGGCCTCGTTCTGGCTCGACAAGGGCGTGGATGGCTTCCGGTTGGACGCCGTGCGCTACCTCATCGAGACGAGTGGGGGCCTCACCGGACAGGCCGACACGGCCGAGACCCACGCCTTCTGGAAGGAGTTCGCCGCGCACGTGCGAAGCGTGAAGCCGGACGCGGCACTGGTGGGAGAGGCCTGGACGAATACGCCGCTCATCGCGCCCTATTACGGCTCCACCGCGCAGGTGCCCCAAGGCGATGAGCTCCCGCTCAACTTCAACTTCCCCCTCGCCGAGGAGATCATCAAGGCGGCGCGGCTGGGCAACGGCAATGGGCTCGCCTTGAAGTTGTCGGAGATGCGGAGCCGCTACCCCGTGGGCGTGGCGGACGCGCCCTTCCTCACCAATCACGATCACGTGCGCGTGGCCACGCAATTGGACGGAAAGCCGGGTGCGCTCGTGACCGCGGCCTCCCTGGTCCTCACGCTCCCCGGCTCGCCCTTCCTCTATTACGGCGAGGAGGTGGGCCTCTTGAACGGCACCACCCAGAACGACGAGGCCAAGCGCACGCCCATGCCCTGGGACGGGAGCACGGGTGGAGGCTTCACGTCCGGCACGCCCTGGTTCGCCTTCGCCCCCGGCCACGAGAACACCCACGTAGCCGCGCAGATGACGGCGCCCGGTTCACTGCTCTCGCGCTACCGCGACCTCATCCGGGCCCGCCATGCCTCCCCCGCCCTGGAGCGAGGTGGCCTCACCCTGCTCACCTCCACCCAGAGCCGCACCTCCACGCTGGCCTTCTTGCGCACGCTCGAGGGCGAGCGCGTCCTCGTGGTGCACAACCTCGGCGATTCCGCGGAGAACGCGGGCCCCTTCGAGCTGGAGGGCGACCTCGCCGAACCGCTCTTCGTGGACAGCTCCGTGCGCGCCCCCGAAAGAGACGGCGGCACCTGGCGCATCACCCTGCCCGCCCGCACCACCGGCATCTGGCGCCTGCGGTAGCGCGCGTCCCGAGTCCCCGCTCCCACCGGCCAGGGACGCCCCCGCGAAGAGCCGGCGCAGCAGCACGAACAGACCCGGGTGGCTCGCGCGCACGTAGGGAGCCGTCGGCGGCATGGCCGCGCAGAGGCGCCGATGCGCTTCCCCCAGCGCGTGGTAGGGCAGTCCAGGCAGCAGGTGGTGCAAGGCGTGATAGCGCAGACCCACCGGCGCCCAGAGCGAGGCCAGGACACCGGGCGGAGGCACGTTCACCGAGTCCAGGAACTGCTCCGTCACGCTCATGGGCGAGCCATCGTTCTCCCAGAGGTGGGCGACGAGCGTGCGCGTCTGATTGAGCACGGCCACCGCGGAGGTGACCGCGAGCAGGACTCCCACCGCCCCGAGCGGCACGACGCCCGCCAGCACGAGTGAGATCAAGGTCCAGGCCCAGAGCGAGCAGGTGCTCTCCAGCCCCCACCACTCCCACTTGCGGCGGCCCTCGGGTGGCGAGCGGCGGAAACCCGTCTCGATGATCAGGGACGAGGCGCGCTCGACCACGATCCGCCGCAAGCCCGGCCAGCCCCACGACAAGGGCGCGAGCACGGCGAAGCGCAGGAGCAGGGCCAAGGGCGCGAGCGCCGATGCGAAAAAGAAGAGCACCAGGAACGCCGGCCGCATGTGGGCGAGCGGCAGGTACTCGGGATCCCTCGCCGTGCCATAGCGGGAAGGGACGTGGTGGAGGTTGTGCACGCCCTCGTACGTGAACGAGGGCAGCAGCAACGGCACGCCAATGAGGACGTTCCAGGCCCACCAGAAACCCGGGACGGCGTTCGCCTTGAGGTGGGTCAACTCGTGGATGAAGCTCACCGCCCGGTACAGCGCGAAGACGGCGAGCACTCCAGCGCCCAGACGGCCCCAGGGAGAAACGGCGGCCACCGCCAGGAAGAGCCCGGTGTAGCCCACCACCGACGAGACCAGCAGGTCCGTCCAGTAGATGACTGGACGCGCGTGATGGAGTTCTCGCGTCAGCCGGCCAGCCGTTCGAGCGAGGTGTTCATCGAACTCATCAACGGAAAGGACGGTCATGGTGTTCGCGCCTCTACCAGGAGTTGCCCCACCTCGTAACTCCCGAGACACGCTCACGCACGACGGCGACGGATTCCAGCCTCACCCGGAAGAGCCGGATTCTCGCCTTATGAGCCCTCGGGAGCGGGCACCACGGCGGGCCACGGTGGCATCGCGGGGCCGAGCACGTCTTCCTGCCGCACGCCGTCGGGCACCACCAGGTCCACCACCGGGGACTGGAACGAGCCGCCCACGCGCCCTCCGCCGAAACGCTCGTGGGACACACCCGGCCCGATGCCCAGCACCATCACGCCCTGCTCCGGGGGCGCCGTCACGCCACCGAGGAACGAGGGCAGCGCCACGCGCAGATTGAGCGAGGCGCCCGTCACGGCCACCGCGTAGCCCCAGGACGCCCGCGCCGGGCCGCCGAGGAACGCCTCCGGAACGAAGAAGGAGACGGTGTGCCCAACGACCCGGGCGCGGGTGGGAAAGAAGACGTGCGTGTCGAGGCGTTGCTCCACCTGAGCCTCCAGCGCCTTCAAGGCGGGCTCCCCGAGTGAGCCCTGGGTCCGTTGGGCCTCGGCGATCGCCGCCTCGCGCCACAGCTTGCGCAGCATGTCGCGAGCCTCATAGGGCCGGGGCGTGAGGATGAGCGCCTTCTCCCACCCACTGCCTGGCGCGAGCACCAGATGGCGGCCCGGCAGCGTCTCGGTACTCCCCGAGCCCTCTTGCCGATCCTGGTCCACGTACACGTCCAGATTGAAGGTGTAGAAGCCCAGACGGGCCTGGTCCGCGAGCGTGGTCCCCGCCGCGTCCACCGTGCGGCGCTGTGGGACGGCGATGGGCCGCGCGAAGGTGGCCTCGAAGCGCGTGCCTCCGCTCTCGGCCCAGGCGCGCAGGGACAACAGGTCCAGCGAGCCCGGCGTCATGTCCTGGCGCAGGGGATAGCGCAGCTGGCCATCGCCATGGTCATCCCCTCGGGGATCCTCCAGGACGAAGAGGGGCGTGCCGCCGCGCGTGCCACGGCAGGCGGACACCAGGGCGGCGAGCAACAGGAGCGGCACGAGGCGATGGAGCGAAGACATGGCGGGAGCACTCCTCGGAGAGCGGACATGACGAGGGCCCGGCGCACGTGTGCACACCGGGCCCTCTGAGACAGCATGGAGCGGACGACTAGAACTGCGCCTTCATGAAGGCCTTGAGCCGCGCCTGGGAGAAGTCGCGCGTCGCCAGGCTCTGCCAACCGAAGCCACCACGGCGCTCGAAGCCCAGGGAGCCCACGGGAACATTGAAGTTCTTGGAGATGGTCTCATCGGCCGCCACGGGCGTGTAGCCATCGCCGTAGTCCGGCGTGAAGGTACCGAACAGGTACTGCCCCTCGAGGCCGAACTCCACGCCCGCCAGGATGTACTTGGCCTTGAGCGCCACCATGTTCTTGTCGTGATCGCCGGACACCATCTGGTGCCGGTTGTACGACTGGAAGGCCGTGTTGCCGTCCTTCAGGTTCGCCAGGAACTTGGTGTAGCTGATGGAGGCGTAGAGGTCGTCGGTGAGCTGGTAGCCGGTGCCGAGGTTGAAGGCCGAGTAGTTCAGCACGCGATCGTCGTCCGAGATGTCGTCGAAGGGCTTGAACGCATAGCCGCCACCGGGGAGGACCCCCGGATTGCCGTAGAGGTCATCGGCCGTGGAGTACTTCCCCTCCGCGTCGTAGTAGCGCTTGGTGTTCGTGCAGCCGCTGCCGTCCGCCGCGCAGTCCCCGTCCTCGTAGGGCAGGTATTTCTTGTCGTTCAGGCGCTTGTCGGTCTCGTGGATGTACTTGACCTTGCCGAACACGTCCACGCCCTTGCCGATGTCGAGCACGTAGCGCGCCTTGAGCACGGCGATGTGCGTCTTCTTGTCCTGGAAGGGCTGATAGGCGTTGCGGAAGTTGTGCAGCACGCCCGAGTCCAGCTCCGCACCCGGATACGGGGAGTCCCCAATGGCCCGGTTGTCGTTGCCCCACGCCTGCCAGTTGGTGTTGTAGGTGACGAACGAGTACTCGCCAGCGATGTCGAGCGCGCCGTTGCTGTAGACGGGGTTGAGCGTCACGCCCTTCCAACCGATGACCGTCTGGGCCATGGGCTCGTCGAAGTCGGTGAACTCGTTGTCCACGTTGATCGTGGCCACCTGCTGGCTCTCGTTCGTCCAGCCGCCGTAGCCGATGGCGGTGGGGTTGCCCTGGTACACGCCATACGCGCGGTTGTTGGGGCCCGGGAAGGCGAACGTGCCGTCAGTGCCCTCGGTGAGCAGCACGTCCGACTCGCGCCGGGCGGCCATCATGGAGACGTAGTTGGCACCAATGTTGAATACCTGCGCGTTGAATGTCAGGCCGATGTCCAACGGATCGCTCAGCGTGACGTCCACCTTCCAGGTGTTGTCCTCGAGCCGGCCCGCGGGCACCGACGAGAAGCCATCGAGCCCGAAGCTCTTGGGCGTGAAGCGCGGGTCCGTATCACTGGAATTGAAGAGGCCCGTGCTCTCGGAGGAGGCGTAGGAGCGGTAGAAGGCGCCGCGCACATCCAGGATCGACCCCAGGTGGAAGCCCGCCTTGAGGCCTCCCACGCCGTTGCGGAAGCGCGGGTAGAGACTGCGGCCATCGTCCAGGTTGTTGTCGTTGGGATTGAGTTCCCGGTCATCGACGTACTGGAAGATGCCTCCTACGTCGAACAGGTCTCCAGCGGTGTAGCGCGTCTGGAAGACATAGGCCGCGTCCGTGGCGTGGTAGGCACCCACGGTGTACTTGGGACCCGCCCACAGCCGAGGCAGCGCCACGGCGGCCGCGTCCCACGACAGCTGACGCTCGAGCGCCGAGCCCTGCACCAGGAGCCCCGCGGCGTTGTCGCGGTCGATGTAGCGGATGCGGCCGAGGACGAAGGGGTCGAACTGGCCGAAGTCGTTGGCGCCAATGGTGGCCGAGTCGACGAGGTAGCCCGGCGTCAGCGTGACGGCCATGCCACGCAGCTTGATGTACTGGCTGGAGCGCGCGTCGAACTCACCGCAGTTGCCCGCGACGCAGTCGTTGCCCTGCTTTCCAAAGCCACCGAAGTTCGTCCAGAAGTTCTGGTTGAAGCGGCTGTGGATGCGGCCACGGACCTCGACCTGGCTGGACAAGCGCGCGCTGAGCAACAACTCCAGCTCCGTGCCAATGCCGTTGTCGCCGAAGCCTTCGCCCGGGATGGTGGTGAAGTTGTAGAGCGCGCCCTGGTTGCGCAGGCTGCCGGCGAGCCACTTCGTATAGGTGGTGCCCCCAATCTGCAGCCGGGGCGCTTCCTGGGCGAGCGAGGGTACGGCGGGCAGCAGGGTGGCGGTCGCGGCCAGGGCGGCGGCGCCCTTCCGCATGGATTTGATCTTCATGGATGATTCCCCTCCGTTGAACAACCGGATCGGGGAGCGGCTGCTCCCCGATCAACGGCGACACTCGATTCCGTCGGCCTACTTCTTCTCCACCGGAGCCGCCTCGCCGCCCACCATGGTGAGCGTGGCTGCCTTCTTCGCCGTCCCGTCCTCGGCGCACTCGTACGAGAGCATCTCGTACTGGGCCTTCTCCTCGGAGGCGTCGCCCTTGCCCGCGCCCGCCAGCAGGTCCATCACGTGCGGATCGCAATCACCGTCGTTGCCGCCGCCGAAGCGGTGCTGGCCCTCGTACTCGTTCACCTTGCGCGTGAGCAGATCATTGCCCGAGGGGAAGCCCTCGTTGGACTGCACGAGCACCTGGTAGCGCCACTGCGAGGGCTCGCCCTGCAGGCCCGACGCATCGACCGTGGCGGAGATCTTCCGGCCCGAGCCCTTCACCCGCAGGGGCACGAGGATGTTGTCCTTCTGGGCGCCGCCCTTGCTGCCCACCTCGGCCTTCACGCGCGAGGCGGCCTGCGGCGAGATGATGATGAGCTTCTCCCAGGCGTTCTGGGGAGCGAACTTCACATTGAGACCGGGCGGCGAGTCCGTGGAGCCGCTGCCCTCCTTCCCGTCCGTGTCGATGAACACGAAGATCATCTGCACGGAGAAGCCGTTGCCCGTCTTCCAAGCGTCCTCCAGCGAGGTGTTCAGACCGACGGTGATCTCCGCCTTGTCGCCCTTCTTCTCCAGGGAGAAGTCGGTCAGGTCGAACGAGCCGCGCTTGTAGGCGGTGTCGGTCGGGTACACGTACTTGCCCGGGCCCTTGTCATCCCCGGTGGGGTCCTTGAAGGACACTTTGTTGGCGGCCAGGGCGGGAGCGCCCAGCAGCGCCGTGGCGAGCGTGAACAGAGCGAGACGTGAGGTCTTCATCTGCGACTTCTCCTTGGGGTAAGGCCAGCTAGCCCTTGACGCTGCCGGCGGTGAGACCGGAGACGAGGTACTTCTGCAAGAACAGGAAGAGGATGACGACGGGGATGGAGACGATGATCGCGCCCGCGGAGAAGTAGCCCCACTGCTGCGAGTAGCCGCCCACGAAGAAGCGCAGGCCCACGGGCGCCGTGTACATCGCCTCCTGGTCCATGAAGGTGGCGGCGAGGATGAACTCGTTCCACGCCGTCATGAAGGAGAAGAGCGCCGTCACCGCCACCGCCGGCTTGGCCAGGGGCATGATGATGGTCCAGAAGATCTTCCCCACCGAGGCGCCCTCCATGAGCGCGGCCTCCTCCAGGTCCTTCGGGATGGTGTCGAAGTAGCCCTTGAGCATCCACACGCTGAAGGGGATGGACGTGGTGGCGTAGACGATCATCAAGCCCAGGCGGGAGTTCCCCAGCCCCAGGAGCTGCACCAGGATGATGTAGAGCGGGATGAGCATCAGCGTGCCCGGGAACATCTGGGACACGAGGAAGGCCATCATGCCCGTGCGCTGGCCCACGAACTTGAAGCGGCTGAACGCGTAGGCGGCGGTGCACGCCAGGAACACGCCCACCACCGTGGTGCCCAGCGCGATGATGGCGCTGTTGAGCAGCCAGCTGCCAAAGGGCTGCTCGGTCATCACCGAGGTGAAGTTGGACAGCGACCACGTCTCCGGCCACGGCACGATGGCGCGCACCCGGTCCATCATCGTGGGCGACTCGGGCAGCGTGGTGATGGCCAGGCTCTGCTTGCCCGAGAAGGCGATGGAGACGACCCACAGCAGGGGGTAGATGGTGAAGAAGGTGAAGATCACCAGGAAGACGTGCAGCGGCCAGTGAGGAATGCCTTCGCGACGGGAAAACATCAGGCGGCCTCCGTGGCGCGCGAAACCCGGTTCTGCACCAGGCTGTAGAGCAGCAGGATGCCGAAGATGACGGTGGAGTACGCCGCCGCGTAACCGTAGCGGTAGCGCTGGAAGGCGTAGCGGTACGCCTGGGTGATGAGGATCTCCGTCGAGTTGCTCGGCTCTCCCTCGGTCACCAGGAAGATGACGTTGAACTGATTGAAGGTCCACACCACCGACAGGATGATGGCGGGCACGAGCGCGGGCTTGAGCGACGGCAGGGTGATGGCCTTGAACTGCTGCCAGCGCGAGGCGCCGTCCACGCGCGCCGCCTCGTAGAGCTCCATGGGAATGGACTGCAAGGCCCCCAGCGACACCACCATCATGAACGGGAAGCTCAACCAGCCGTTGGTGGTGAGCACCGTGAGGAACGCGGTGAAGGGCGTGTCGTACCAGGACAGGCCCTGGCCACCGAACATCCGGATGAGGTGGTTCACCACGCCGAACTGCTGGTGGAACAAGCCCTTCCAGATGAGCGCGGTGATGTAGTTGGGCATGGCCCACGGCAGGATGAGGAGCACGCGGTAGGCGGGCCGCATCGCCAGCTTGTCGACGTTGAGGATGAGCGCGAGCCCCAGGCCCACGCTCACGCCGAGCACCACGTTGGTGACCGTCCACACCACCGTGAAGAAGAGCGTGTAGTAGAAGTTGAGGTAGTTGAAGACGAGCGAGCCGTCCTGCGCCCGCCGGGCGATGTTGAAGTCGCCCAGGATCTCCACGTAGTTGCGCACGCCCACCCAGAGGCTCGAGAGCGGCTGGCCCACGTTGTAGAGCGTGGAGTCGGTGAACGACAGCGCGATGCCGTAGAAGAACGGGAAGAAGACGAGCACCAGCATGCCCACCATCGCCGGAGCGATGTAGGCATACGCGGTGCGATTCTCCACGATGGTGGCCGCCGTGCGGTGCACCCCACCCATGCCGATGAAGAGCAGCACCGCGAGCGACAGCACGCCCAGGCCGCCCAACGCCCGGCCCACGCCCGAGCGCAGCTCCAACAGGCGCGAGGACACCACCGCCTCGTTCACCTGCCCCTCGGGCGTGACGAGCCCGAGCGGACGGCGGAACGCATCCGAGTCCCAATCCCCGGGCCGCAGCGGCGGCTCGGCCGAGAGCTGACGCTCCGCCATCACCGCCTGGGCCCGCTGGGACATGGACTGCAACCGCTCCGCCACCAGGGTCTGCGTCCCCCGGACCTCGGCGCCCAGCGTGCTCAGCGAATAGGAGGCGTAGCCCCCCAGGCCCACGAGCAGGGCCACCACCGACACGGCGACGAGCAACCCCTGACGGCGCACCACGAAGGCCGCCGCGGTGCACAGCGCCAGCGGCAACAGCCACCACAGCGCCAGCGAACCGAGCGACGGGGCGAGGGGTGCCGCGAGCGGGGCCGTGGCCATCTCCACCATGCCCACCACGGCGCCCTCCACTTCCACCGGCGCGCTCAACAGACGCCCGCCCCCGGGCAGCGACTCGGCCTCCACCTCCACCTTGCGCGCGGTGCTCTCCTCGCGGTTGGTGTCCACGGAGGCGCGCAGGCGCTGGCCCCGGTCATAGAGGGGCTTCTCCTCGCGCGACAGCCGGCGCGGCGCGGCGCGCTCCCCCACGTCCTCGGGGAAGGTCGAGGCCTCGAGCCGGATGCCGGAGAAGGCGATGACGCGCACCGCGCTGCCCGGCGGCATCTGCTCCTTCCACGTGGACACCACGGCCCGCACCGCGTCTCCGGTGCCGCCCGCGCGCTGGACCATGTCCTCCAGCGCCCGCAGGGACACGAAGGTCTGCCGATCCGCGCGATCGATGGAGACGCTCTCCAGGGCCCGCGTGAGCAGACCCTGGGCGAGCAACAGCGAGACACCGAGCGCGAGGACGAGCCCCACGAGCACCCGCCCTCGGTAGAGCGGGCCACCGCGCCCGCCTCCCGAGGGCTCGCTCGGAGGAAGGGCCGGAGCCCCGGTATCGGTGAGCAGGGCGGCGGGATTGCCGGGTTCACCGCTCGGGGGCTGGGGGACGACGTTTCTCACGCGGTGCCTCTCACTTCTTGCGCAGATTCGCCACGTCCTTGACGACGCCCTTCTGGGCGGTGTCCAGGGCGGCCTTGGGGGGAGCGGTCTTCTTGAGGATGGAGCTCATCGCGGTGGTGGCGTGGCTCCAGACCATCGACATCTCCGGGATGTTGGGCATGGGCACGGCCGTCTCGACCTGCTCACGGAACGCCTTGAGCTGCGGATCCGCGGACACCTTGGCGTCGGAGTACACGCCCTGGTTGGCGGGGCTCTGGCGGCCCTCCAGCGCGAGCACCTTGGCGGACGCCTCGGTGGTGAGGAACTTGGCCAGCTCGAACGCGGCGTCCTTGTTGCCCGACTTGGAGGAGACGTAGACGCCCTCCACCGTCATCCACGGACGCATGGGCTTGCCCCCCGCCTCGTCCAGCTTGGGCAGCGGCGCCAGGCCGTAGTCCACGCCCTTGGCGATCTCCCCGAGGAACCAGGGGCCGGAGAACACCATGCCCGCCTTGCCCTCGTTGAAGAGCGAGATGATGAGCGCGCTGGTGGGCTCGGCCGGAAGGATGCCGTCCTTCTCCACCCACTTGAGCAGCGTGTCCGCCGCCTTCACGTTCTCCGGCGAGTTCATCGTGGGCGTGGCGCCCGAGCCGAACACGCCGCCGCCAAAGCCGTTCATCAGGGCCGCGTGGTAGTAGAAGTCCCCGTAGGCGTAGGCCAGACCGAAGCGGCCCGCCTTCTTGTCGGTGAGCTTCTTGGCCAGCGTCACCATCTCACCGCTCGTCTTGGGCGGCGTGGGCACGAGCTTCTTGTTGTAGATGAGCGTGATGACCTTGTAGTTGAGCGGCAGGCCGTACGAGGTGCCGCGGTAGGTCATCGCCTCCATCGTGGTGGGGATGAAGCGCTTGCGCAGCGCATCGTCCAGGTAGAAGTCGATGGGCTCGATGTTGCCCGACTCGATCCACCCGCCCAGGCGATCCTGCGCGAAGATGAAGACATCCGGGCCCTTGCCGCGCGGCACCGTGGCGGAGATCTTGTCCGGGTACGCGTCATACGGCACCGCGAGCGTGGTGACCTTGATGCCCTGGGCCGCGTTGGCGGTGTTGAACTGATTGACCAGCTTCTCGAGCGCCGCCTTCTCCTCGGCGCGGTAGCCGTGCCACAGGACGATTTCCTTCGTCTCGGCGGCGGAGGCGCTCGTGGACAACAGACCGAGCACACACAGGCACGCGGCCGCCAGCATCCATCGCGGGGTCTTCATGGGGGGTTCCTGGGGTGGGGGGAAAAAGACGGGGGTCAGGCGGACAGGCGCTGCTCGGTCTCGGCGTCGAAGAGGTGCATCGAGTCCAGTTCCACCAGCACCTGTAGCTTCGAGCCCGACTCGGGCGTGTGCTGGGGCGGCAGCCGGAAGACGAGCGAGTTGTCGGCCAGGCGCGAGTGCACGATGACCTCGTTGCCCAGCGGCTCCACCAGGTCCACGGCCACCTCGATGGGCGCCGTCTCGCCGCGGGCGGCCACCGACGGGGAGACGATGTTGTCCGGGCGGATGCCGACCTTGATCTTCTTGCCGCCCTTGCCCGCCGTCACCGCGCGCAGGCTCTGGGGCACGGGCAGCCGGAAGCCCTCGCCCTCCAGCGCCTCGCCGTTGGCCGAGAGCGTGGCGGAGGAGAAGCTCATGGGCGGCGAGCCGATGAACTGGGCCACGAAGACGTTGGCCGGGCGCTCGTAGACCTCCAGCGGGGTGCCGAGCTGCTGCAGCTTGCCTTCCTTCATCACCGCGATGCGGTGGCCCATCGTCATGGCCTCGATCTGATCGTGCGTGACGTAGACCGAGGTGACGCCCAGCCGCTGCTGGAGCTTCTTGATCTCCGAGCGCATCTGAACGCGCAGCTTGGCGTCCAGGTTGGACAGGGGCTCGTCGAAGAGGAACACCGCCGGCTTGCGCACGATGGCGCGGCCGAGCGCCACGCGCTGGCGCTGACCACCGGACAGCTGCTTGGGCTTGCGATCCAACAGGTGGGTGATGCCGAGGATGTCCGCGGCCTCGTTCACCAGCCGGTCCATCTCCGGCCGGGGCGTCTTGCGGATCTTCAGGCCGAACTCCAGGTTCTCCCGGATCGACATGTGCGGATAGAGGGCGTAGTTCTGGAAGACCATCGCCACGTCCCGCTCCTTGGGAGGCAGCTGGTTCACCACGCGATCACCGATGGAGAGACTGCCCCCGGTGATTTCCTCCAGGCCGGCGATCATCCGCAGCGCCGTGGACTTGCCGCAGCCCGAGGGGCCCACGAGCACCATGAATTCATGGTCCCGGATGTCGAGGTTCAAGCCCTCGATGACGGACACATCGCCGTACCGCTTGGCCACATTCTTGAAAACCACACCGGACATTCAGGCTCTCCCTCCGTGGGCACGCGTCGGGGTGCTCACAGGCCTGCTGGTGGAAGACTGCATGGACTTCATCGGGCTCGTCCCAGGATGCGCACGGACAGCGGCTCGACGGTGAAGTCCAGGGTCGGACCGGCCTCCGGTCCACCCCCTTCGAGCAGGTCCTCCGCGGCCGCGCCACCCCAGGCCTCGGGCCAGGGGACCGAGACGGCGTCCTTCTTATCACCGCGATTCACGGCGACAACCACCGCGTCACCGGACTCGGCCTCATGGCGGAGGAAGACGTAGGTATCACCCTCGGTCGCCAGCCCCTTGTGGGTGCCCCGAGAGAGCGCCGGATGCGCGCGGCGCACGGCCACGAGCTTCTGGTAGAGCTGGCGCAGGGACTCGTCACGGGGCAGGCCCGCCCCGGGCTGCACGTCGCGCTCGCCCCAGGGCATGTCGCCGCGGTTCGCCGGCCAGTCTCCCCCGGGACGGCCCACCTCCTCGCCGTAATAGATGACGGGGATGCCGGAGGTGGTGAGCTGCAGCGCCGCCGCGAGCCGGAAGCGCGACGTGTCGCCCTGGAGCTGGAAGAGCGCGCCGGGCACGTCATGCGAGGACAGGAAGTGCGACAGCGTGTAGCCCTTGCGGACCTTGTGGCGCGAGCGCAGGTAGGCGTCGAAGGCCACCGTGCGGCCCCGGCCCTGCACCCACGCGAGCGCGTTGCCCTGGAAGCCGAAGTCGAAGCCCGCGTCCAGCTCGTCCGAGGAGAACCACGGCTCGAGCGATTCGCGGTCTCCGCCCCACACCTCGCCGAGCAGGTAGAAGTCCGGGCCCAGTTCCGCGCGGGTGCGGCGCCGGTGCTCCCCCCAGAAGGCGTGGTCCACGTGCTTCACCGTGTCCAGGCGGAAGCCATCCACTCCCGAGCGCTTGCCCCAGGCGATCTGCGCGTCGAGCAGGTACCTGGCCACCTCGGGCAGCTCGGTCTTGAAGTCAGGCAGGCCGGACACGCAGCCCGTCACGTCGTCCTGGCCACAGGTGCCCCGCTCCTCCGAGCGCAGCCAGTCTCGTGTCTGGGGATCCTTCTGGTAGCGCGACAGGTAGCCCGCGTGGTTGTAGACCACGTCCAGGAGCACGCGGATGCCGCGCTGATGGCAGGCATCCACCAGCGCCTTGAACTCCTGCTCGGAGCCGAAGCGCGGATCGAGCCGCTGGAAGTCATCCGCCCAGTAACCGTGGTAGCCCCAGTCCGGAAAGCCCGCGCCGGTGACGAAGCCGTCGATGTTCTTCACCACGGGGGTAATCCACAGCGCCGTCACGCCGAGCGACGACAGCTCGTCGAGCTGTCCACGCAGGCCCTTGAAGTCGCCGCCATGGAAGGCGCCCACGGCGCTCTTGTCCACCTGGAGGTTGTTGGACGGGTCACCATCCGCGAACCGGTCCACGACGACGAAGTAGAGCACTTCATCCGCCCACGAGCGGGGAGCCGCGGCGGGTGCCTCCACGGGTGCGGCGACCGGCGTCCCGGTGCGAACCTCGGAAGTCACATTTCCGGCGGGGGGCCGCGCATGCAGACAGCCCGAGAGCGTCAGCGGAAAGAGCAGCAACGAGGTCGCGATGGGAAGACGACTGTTCGCGCGTTTGCCCGAAGGGCGACAAGGCGACGACTCAACCATTGGGCGGGACTTTTTCACACCCTCCCAGGAAAGTGAATCCATTCGTACCTGGGATGTCACGATTCACTGGCGAATCCCACAGGTCTTATATTGGTCTTCACCCCAAGCGCGCCGCACGGGCACATCCAGTCGGAGTCGGCCCCAAAATCCTCCTCGGAAACGTGACACGGCGCGGCATGAAGCCGTGTCACTCGAGGGGTTGTTCCCATGGACTTGATACGTCAGGGAATGGGAGCACCCGAGCGGGTGGGCAGTTGCACGGGAGCATCCAGTCCACCGCTGCCCACGATGTGGATTTCCCGCGCGTTCATCTCGCGGTTGTTGTTGTCGTACGACGCGCGAACCGAGGAGCCGGGCGCGAGGAACTCCCGGCTCACCTGCTTGCCATCCTGGAAGTAGCGCGTCTGGCTGCCGATGCGCAGGTAGCGCGTCTCGCCCCACCGGTCCTCCAGCACGAGCATGTCGGCGTAGTCCTGGTCGACCGTGCCCTCCAGGGAGAAGCCCCGCTCCAGCGAGCTGGGATTGGGCGCGGGTTGTTCCTGGGGCTGAACGACGGGCGTGTCGCGCAAGGCCACCGCGCCTCCCGTCTGGCAACCCGCGAGCACCAACGCGCCCAAGACCGCGCCCCCGATGATCTTCCTCATGGATGCCTCCCCCCGGGAAGCTGGGAATGAGGGGAGGAGGTCGCAACCCGCCACGAGCCCGGGCGGGTGCCTGGCTGCTCGCCGTTACACGCCCAGGCGCTGCAACAAGGCCCGGGAACTCTCGCGCTCGAGCAGCAACAGCACCTGGCCCGACACGGCGGGGATGCCCACCGAGTCGAAGCGCGTCTCCAGGGCCACCACCCGGCCATCGCCCTGGGTCTCGGACACGGCGCGCTGGAGCAATGGGCCCGCCGCGCCCCGTTGCAACACCGGCACCGTGGGCAGCAACCGCCAGCCGGTCAGCATGCCGATGGCCGACAGGCACGCGCTCGCCACGATGTTGGCGGTCTCGGACAGGGCGCTCTCACGCTCCTCGAGCGGCGCGTCGTGACGGCGCAGCAGCAGGGATTCCAGGGCCGCGCTGTCCTCGGAAGGCAGCACCAGGAGCAGCAGCCCTTGCAGCGGCCCCACCATGCCCAGCTTCGCCGCCACCACGGACGCCTCGCCTCCCCCCAGCAGGTCCGCCACCTCGGTGGCGTCCGCCAGGATGGCGCGGGGCACGGACAGGTTCACGGTGCGGCCCCCCACCAGCCGCGCGAGCGCGCTGATGGCGTGCCCGCAGCCGATGTTGGCCACCTCTCGCAGGGCGTCCAGCTGAATGTCGCTCGGATGAGGGCTCACGCGGATAGCAACCTTGGCACGTCCAGGATGAAGACCGGGCGGCCACTTCCCAGGATGGTCACCCCAGAGAGCCCCGGTAGCAAGTCTAGAGGCCGGGAGAGCGGTTTGAGCACCGCTTCCTCCTGCCCCACCAGTCGGTCCACCGCGAGCGCGACCCGGCCCGCGTCCCCCTCCATCACCACGAAGGGCCGCACGCCCTTGCGCGGCGGAGCCTCCACGCCCACCAGCTGGTCCAGCGCGTACACCGGCAAGAGCCCCTGGCCATGGGGCAGCAGAGGCATCTGCCGGGTGCGCTCGAGCAGCTCGCCATCCGCTTCCGTCGCCCCCACGACCTTGGCGATAGGCAGGCCGAACACCTCCTCGCCCACCGCCACCAGCAGCAACTGCACCACCGCCACCGTCAACGGCAGCTTCAAGGTGAAGCGAGAGCCCCGGCCCAGCTCGCTCTCGATCTCCAGCGTCCCGCCCACGTTCTCCACCACGCGCTTGACGGCGTCCATGCCCACGCCCCGGCCGGAGATCTCCGAGATGTCCTTCGCGGTGGACACCCCCGGCAGGCACGCGAGCATGAAGGCCTCGCGGTCCGTCATCCGCGCCGCCGCCTCCGGAGCGAGCACCCCCCGGGCCACCGCCGCCGCCTTGAGCTTGGCCGCGTTCATGCCACGGCCATCGTCCTCCATCTCCAGCACCACGCGATCCCTCGCGCGCCGCACCGACACCACCACCCGGCCCCGAGGCGCCTTGCCCGCGGCCACGCGCTCGTCGGGCGGCTCCAGGCCATGGTCGATGCAGTTGCGCAGGAGGTGCAGCAGGGGATCCGCCAGCTCGTCGAGGATGGCCCGGTCGAGTTCGATCTCCGCACCCGTGATGACCAAGTCCACCTCGCGCTCCTTGCGCCGGGCGATGTCGCGCGCCGCGCGGGGGAGCCGGTCGGTGATGAGCGACAGCGGCGTCATGCGCGCGCTCATCACCTTGTCATGCAGATCCTTCACCAGCGTGTGCAGCCGGTAGACGCCCTCCTCGATGGGGGGACGCGAGCCCTCCGGCAGCACCTTGCCCAGCTCGCGCAGGCGCGCGGTGGCCAGCAGCAGCTCGCCCACGGTGTCCAGGAAGTGGTCCAGCAGCTCCGTGCGCACGCGCACCGTCCGGGCCCCATCCGCACCCGTGGAAACCGCCCGGGAGGCCTCCGCCTGGACCACGGTCGCGGCCACTTGAGCGGGCGCCACGGGCACCACCGGCGTCAGCGACACGAGTTCCACTTCCGCCACGTTGCGCAGCGCCTTGCGGATGCCCTCCTCGGTCTCGGCCGTCTCCAGCTCCAGTTGGATGGAGCCCTCGGGGATGCGGCCCGCCTTGAGGTCATCCAGCCCGGGCCGCAGGTCGTGCAGCGTCCCCAGACCCACGAGCCGCTTGTGCATCAGGAACGCGCGCACGCCGGGCGTCTGGCAGGTGGGCGCGATGCGCAAGCGCACCGTCCAGCGAGGTGAGGGCTTGGACTCCCCCTGGGCCTTCACCGCCTTGGCCACCGAGGAGGTCAACTGGGCCGTCGCGCTGCTCGCGACGCTCTCCTTGGCGGGCGCGGGGGGAGGCGCGGCGGGAGGCGCGGACTCCTCGGCGCTCAACCGGGGCAGGACGCGGGTGGCGGCGGGCGCCTGACCGGTGAGCCGGCTCACCCGATCCGCGAGCTGCCCGAGCAGCGCCGAGGCATCCTCGGGCGGCTTGTTGTCCGCCACACAGCGCACCTGGGCGAGCATCACGTCCGTGGCCGACAGGAGCAGGTCCACCAGGGTGCGCTCCAGACGGCTCGGATCCTGGCGGATGGCGTCCACCAGATCCTCCACCCGGTGGGCGAGCACCGCGATGGACTCGAAGCCCATCGACGAGGCCATGCCCTTGACCGAGTGCGCATGGCGGAACATCGAATCCACCACGGCGGGGGCACCCTCGCGCTCCAGTTGCACGAGGTCCCGGCCCAATCCTTCCAGATGCTCGCTCGCCTCGGACAGGAACAATCCGAGGTAGCGGGACATGTCCATGCTCATGCCCGGCCTCGAACGCGCTCGCCGGAGAGGGCGCTCAGCTCTCCCCCAGGACCTTCTTGACGACCGCCAGCACGTCCTCCGCGCGGAACGGCTTGACGATGAAGTCCGAGGCACCCGCCTCGATGGCCTCCATCACCAGGCTCTCCTGTCCCAGCGCCGAGCACATGATGACCACCGCACCCGTGTCATACTTGATGATCTCGCGCGTGGCCTCGATGCCGCTCTTGAAGGGCATGACGATGTCCATCGTCGTGAGGTCCGGCTTCAACTCCTTGAACTTCTCCACCGCCTCCAGCCCGTTGGCCGCCTCTCCGACGACCTCGAAGCCACCGGACGCGAAGATGTCCTTGATCATGTTGCGCATGAAGATGGCATCGTCGACGACCAGCACCCGCTTAGCCATGTGAAGCTCCGCCTCCGCAGAAGGCCCCGAAGGGGCCGCGGACACTACCACCCGCGTATTTCGGACAGCTACTCACTTCTGAGCCGCGGTGAAGAGTCCAACCACCGCGGAATCCAGCCCTTCTGGATCCAATACCGTCACCGCCAGACCCTTCAACCGCGCCACCCCGCGTACCGCCGGGACGGACCTGCCAGGAGCCACGCCCACCCGCTCCACCGCCTCGATCCCCTCCACATCCGTCACCAACAACCCCAGGTCCCGCCGACCCCGCTCCAGCAACAACACCCGCCCATTGGGCGAGGGCCCCTCGGGCAACCCGAGGAGCTGACGCAACTCCACCACCGTCACCACCCTGCCCCGCAGGTTCATCACCCCCGTCACCGCCGCCGGGGCCCGAGGGACCCGGGTGAAGCGCTCGGGGGGAACCACCACTTCCTTCACCGCCGTCAGTGGCAGCCCGTAACGCTCCTTCTCCACCCGGAAGATGACGTGCCGCACGATCTACTTTCTAGCAGCAATTCCAACGTCCTGGAAAATCCCTGAACTCCCTCACGCATTGAGCCGGAAGCTGCGCACCACGCTCTGCAGCTCGATGGAGAGGTTGGTGAGCTCGCTCGCCAGCGAGGTCATGCGCACCATGGCGTCCGTCTGCTCCTGGATGACGGACTGGATGGCCTCGGTGGAGGTGGCGTTGTTGCGCGCCACGGAGGAAATCTCCTCGGTGGCCTTCACCATCTCCTCGCTGCCCTTGAGCTGCTCGCGGGCGCTGTCGGAGATGAGGTGCACCTTCTCCGCCACCTGACGCACCGTCCCGGTGATGGCGCCCATGGAGCGCACGATGCCGGTCAGGTCCTCGCGGCCCTCCGCCAGCTCCTCGATGCCCACCTTCATGGCGCTCACCACCGCCGAGGACTGGCCGGAGATGTCGCGCGCCAGCCGGGAGATCTGCTCGGCGGAGCGGCCCGCGCTCTCGGCCAGCTTGCGCACCTCGTCGGCCACCACCGCGAAGCCCCGGCCGTACTCGCCCGCTCGCGCCGCCTCGATGGTGGCGTTGAGCGCCAGGAGGTTCGTCTGCTGGGCCACCTGGGTGATGGCGTCCACGATCTTGGAGATCTCCTGCGTCTTCTCCCCGAAGGCGAACACCTGCTGGCTCGCCGCCTCGATGCGGTTGAAGACCTTCTTCACCTTCTCGCCCGCCAGGAGTGCCGCCTTGCTGCCGTTCTCCGCCGCGATGCTCGTCTCGGCGGCCGTGCGGGCCGCGTCCTCGGCGCTCGCCGCGGTGCGTTGGATGCTGCCGGCCATCTCGGTGATGACCTTGGACGTCTTGCCGACGAGCTGCGACTGCGTCTCCGCGCCCTGGGCGATCTTGTCCATGGACAAGCCCACCTCTTCGTTCGTCGCGTTGACGTTCTCCGCCGAGCCCTGCAGGTCGCGCGCGGTGTCCGCCACGCTCGTGGCCGTGTCCTGGATCTTCCCCACCAGCTCGCGCAGGTTCTCCTGCATCTTGCGGATGGCCATGGCCAGCTCGTCGATCTCATCCCGGCGCCAGGCGCGCGGCGGCTCGACGATCATGGGCTTGGACAGGTCGCCCTGGGAGATCTCGAAGGCGGAGCGCGACAGCAGCCGCAGGCGCATCACGCGCGGCAGGTAGCGCGGCAGCGTGAGCGACAGGGACAGCGTGATGACCGCCGCCACGAGGACGCGCCACCAGTAGGACAGCAGCGGCTCGGTGGCGAAGAGCGCGACCGTCAACAGGCCCCCGAGAATGAGGTAGCCCACGAAGATCTTCGACTGCAGGGAGACTTCATGACCTCCCGCGCTCGACTGATCCACGGAGCGAAGCAACCGCTGCACGGTATCGCGGCGGGGAATGAGGCCGGGAGAGGGATCGTCGCGAAGAGGGCGGCGCACGGGTTCGCTTTTGAAGGAAGACGGCAACAGCGACAACCCGAGGGTTTAGCCCTCCCGTCCGGAACGGTCAATCCGCCCCCCTCCCTGGAAGTGATCAAAGCCGGCGGGCAGGCGCAGCCCCTGGCCCCGTGCCCCCCGGATACGCCCCACCGGCCCCTCCGTGAGCCGGCCCACCCGGGTGATGGGCTCCTCGGCCCTCAGGCAGGCCCGCTCGAAGGTCGAGGTGCGCCCGGGCGGGACGGCGAGGAGCAACTCGTAGTCCTCACCCCCCGCCAGGGCGCCTTCCGGCCCCAGGGCCGCGCGTACCGAGGGAGAGAGGGGCAGGGACTCGAGTTCCAGCTCGGCGCCCACGCCCGACGCCGCGCAGAGATGACCCAGGTCCTGCGCGAGACCATCGGAGATGTCCAGGGCGGCGGAGGCGAATCGCGCCCCGAGGCGGCCCAGCGCGATCCGAGGCTCCGGACGCTTCTGGCGGAGGATGGCCGGGGAGCGCCGCCGGCCCTGTTGCAGGTGCGACAGGCCCAGCCGGGCATCACCCAGGGTCCCCGACACATACAAGACGTCCCCGGGCCGTCCCCCGGCGCGGGTGAGCGGCGCGGTGCCCGGGGACAGCTCGCCCGCGGCCGTGAGGGTGATGGACAGCTCGCGCGCGGAGGTGAAGTTGCCCCCCACCAGGGCGATGCCGTGCACCCGCGCCAGCGCGCTCATGCCTCGCGCGATCCCGAGCAGCGCCCGGCGCGGGAAGTCCCGAGGCAGCGCCAGCGCGCAGACGAACCAGCGCGGCACCGCGCCCATGGAGGCCAGGTCCGACAGGTTCACCGCCAGGGCCTTGTGGCCGATGTCCTCGGGGGTGAACCAGGCACGCGTGAAGTGCACGTCCTCCACCACCGCGTCCGTGGTGATGCACTGCGCCCCCTTGGACGGGGCGAGCACCGCGCAGTCATCTCCGGGCCCCACGGGCACCCGGGCCCGGGGGAACTGGGAGAGGAAGAGATCGATGAGGGTGAATTCGCCCGCGCGCTTCTGGCTCACGGTCCGCTCCAAGGGGACTCAGGGGCGCGCGGCACGCAGCGCGCCCTCGATGATGTGCGTGAGGAAGGTCCGGTGTCCCTCGGGCTGGAGCGACAGGATGAAGTCCGCGCTTCCAAACGCGTCCGGAGGGTAGAACACGCCCGGGTTGGCGTTGCAGTCGAGCATGAACAGCTCCCCTTCTCCGTTCATCCGGACGTCGCAGCGGCAGTAGCCTCGCGCCTTCGTGGCCAGGAAGGTCCGCTCGCCCAGTTCCCGCAACCGGGCCACCAGGTCCTCGTCGGTCACGGGGACCATGTCCATGGCCTGATAACCCGTCCACTTGAGCTCGAAGTGCTTGAACGCCTCCTCCGGGGGAAAGCGGACCTCGACCGGCGTGTGGACCACCGGCCGCCGCGCCCCCGGAGGCGGCTCGCTCACGAGGATGGTGAACTCGCGCCCCGCGATGAACTCCTCGATGAGCGCTCCGCCAAACCGGGCGGCCGTCCGCGCGACGCGATCCACCAGCGCCTGCCGGGTGTCGACCCGGGAGTCCTTCTCGATGCCCACGCTCGCGTAACCCGAGGTGGGTTTGACGAAGAGGGGAAAGCGCAGCCGCTCGGCGGCGCGTTCCGCCGCGGCCACATCCGACACGAAGACATGGCCCGGCGAAGGAACGCCCGCCTGGTCATAGGCCTGTTTGAACGCCTCCCGGGACATTGAATAGAAGCGCGCGTCCGCCCCCGTGAAGGCCAACCCCCGGCGCGACAGGTGCTCGATCACCTCGACCCCCGCGATGTCCTCCTCCGGTGCCCCGTCACAGAGATTCACGAAGACGTCGAACCCCTCCCCCTCCAGCCGCTCGAGGGTGGCCTCGGCGTTGGCCCGCGTAAGCAGGGCCCGCGTCCAGGTGTGCTCGGGCATCCACCGCGCGGGCTCCGGGTAGGGATCGATGTCCTTGTAGGGAGAAGTGGAATCCTCATAGGAGGAGATCAACGTGCAGATGCGCATGCGCCCTTCTTCGCGTGGCTCGGGGCCGAGTGTCTCGGGGAAGACACCGCTCGAGCGCTGGGGACTTCCCCGCGAGGATGCCACGCCCGGAACGATGGCGGCACTCCCTCACGGGACAAGCGGCACGGGTTGCATGAGCACTCGCCTCCTCGCCTGAGCCAATTCTTTTCCCATCCTGCCCCCTGGTGCCCCCCCGCTCCGGCTCGCGGACAGGCCTACAGCCCTGGCGCGCCAATTGCTCCAGGAACGCGCCCATGCGACGCGTACTCCTCACCGGACTTCTTTTGATGGCAAGCGCATGCGGTGGCCCCACCGGGCCGTCCGTCCTGCACACGAATCCCCAAGACGTCACCGAGTTCGTCCCGGGCAACCCCGGAACGCCTCCGGACAAGGAGCGCCCTCCACCGGATCCGGGGGATGGTGACGCGGCGCCGCCCGACCCGGCGCCTCCTCCCGCACAGCCGCCCCCCTCACCCAGCGCCCCCCGGTGGCCCGCACTCCAGACGGCCCTTCCCGTCTACGAGTTGACCCTGCGCCAGGAGGACTACCAGGCGCTCCACGACCACATCAACGATCCGCCCTCCCGGGACTTCAGCGTGATGGGGCAATTCACGCTCCAGGGCCGCGCGTACACGGCCGAGCTGAGCTTCCGCGGGCGCTCCACCAAGACGGACCCCCGCATCGTGAAGAAGTCCTGGGACGTGCGCTTCGACAAGGCGGATCGCTTCGAGGGCAAGAAGAACATCGAACTGCTCGCGACGTGGAAGGACAGCGGCTACCTCACCGAGAAGCTGTGGTTCGACATGGCGGCGAGCGTGGGACTGCGCGCGTCGAACGCCCGCTATGCCCACGTGCAACTGCACCTGCGGCAGCCCGATGGCACCGTCATCACCCGCTACGAGGGCGTCTTCACCGAGCTGGAGTCCGTGAACAAGGACTTCCTCAAGGCCCATGGCTTCGACGGGGACAGCGACCTCTACCGCGCCGGCATGCACGACGGCGAGCTGCGCCCCCCACCCCAGGAGGAGTACCAGGAGCCCTGGGACAAGAAGACGAACGAGACCAAGCCCTGGACCGAGCTGTGGAGCTTCCTCGAGGGTCTGCGGAGCACGCCGCCCCATGAGCTCCCCGCGTTCCTGGAGCAGTCGCTGGAGCTCGAGGACTACCTCACCTGGCTGGCCATGGAGACGCTCATCGCCCATGACCTCCAGGGCGACACCCGGAGCTACCTCGTCTACGACCGGGAGACGCGCAAGTGGACGTTCGTCCCGTGGGATCTCAACAACGCCCTATCGCTCTACAACCGCACCAACCCCGTCATCCAGGGAGTGAAGAAGGCGCACGCGCTCTTCAGCTTCACCCCCTACGATCCGAACGTGTACGTGCTCGCCGACGAGCGCCGCGTGTTCCCCGGCATGGAGAACATGAAACCCGGCTGGAGCACGCTCTCCACGCGCATCTACGATGACCCGGGTCTGCGCGCCCGCTACGCCGCCCGGCTGCGCACGCTGCTCGACACATGGTTCACCGAGGAGAACATCGGGGCGCGCGTCGAGGCCCAGCACGCCCTGCTCGCGCCCTACATCACCCCGGATGCCTCCGGCAGGACGCGGGACCCCTACGTCAGTCCGGACCACGTCGCGCGCAGCGTCGAGTACCTGCGCCGCTTCGTGCGCGAGCGCCGGGCCTGGTTGCTCCAGCACCTCCAGGACATCGAGATGCACGGCAACAACGCGCTCGTCATCGACCGGGTGGGCCGGGACGGCTCCGGCGCCTTCTGGGTACAGCTCTACAACCGGAGCACCCAGCCGGTGGCGCTGGGCGGGCTCCAGCTCTCGGGCTTCACCCGCGTTCCCGCCCAGTGGACACTGCCCGAGCGCTCGCTCGCGCCTGGACAAGTGGTGACCTTCCGCCAGAACGCCGAGGGACCCGAGCGGCTGGGGGCGACGCTGGATCCCCAGGCGCCCGAGCTCTCGCTCTACTCGGCGGATGGACTGCGGGCCCTGGACCTGCTGTGGCTCGCGCCCTTGAAGCCGGGCGAGGCCTACGGCCGGACGCCCCGGGGTGCCGAGACCTTCGGCGTCCAGACGGGCCCGTAGGCCCTCACGCGCGGCGCAACGGCGGATGGCGCGGCAGCCGCACGGAGAAACACGTTCCCCGGGCCGCGGAGGACTCCACGTCCACGCGGCCTCCATGGACCTCGACGAGGTGCTTCACGATGTACAGCCCGAGCCCCACGCTGCGGCCGCCCGAGCCCCCCTCCGAGAGTCCCCGCGTCATCGGCTCGAAGAGGCGGGCGCGCAGTTGCGCCGGAATGGGCGCGCCCTGGTTGTGCACCGAGAGCAGGACGTCCTCGCCTTCCCCCCGGGTGATGACCTCGATGGACGTGTCCGCGGGGCTGTAGTTCACCGCGTTGCACACGAGGTTGGTGACGACCTGGGAGAGCCGGTCCGCGTCCCACTCCCCGAACGCATCCCCCTCGTGCCGCAGGAGGAACACGCGCGAGGGACTGCCCATGCGCACTTCCTGGACCGTCTGCGCGACGAGGGCGTGAAAGTCGAGCGGCCGGGGCTCGACTCGGATGCCGCCGCCCAACCGGGCCTGGGTGAAGTCGAGCAGATCCCTCACCATCCGGTGGCAACGCTCGGCGCTCGACAGCAGGTGTGCCACGACCTGGTGGGACTTGGCATCCGCCTTCACCCGGTGCAGCAGCATGTGCCCGCCCATGATGATGGCGCTCAGCGGATTGCGCAGATCATGGGAGACGATGCCGATGAGCTTCTGCTCGAAGTCCGCGTGGATGCGAGCCTCTTCCTCCGCGTGCTTGTCGGCGGTGATGTCCGCGGCCGCGCCCGTGAGGTAGCGCGGGGCACCGTCCTCGTCGGGCAGCACCATGCCCCGGTCACGTACCCAGCGCACGCCCCCATCTGGCCGCACGACACGGTAGTCCACGGAGAAGGGGCGCTGTTCGCGCAGGGTCCGCTGCAACTCGGTGTCGACACGCTCCACGTCCTCGGGATGCACGAGCTGGCGCCAGTCCTGGGGCGGCGCCTCCGACGGAGTCACCTCCAGGCCCAGGATGTTGTTGAGCGAGGCGTCCCGCGTGATGAGGCCCGTGAACACGTCCAGACGCCATGTCCCCATCCGAGCGGCCGCGAGGGCCGCCGTGAGCCGTGCCGCCCCCTCGCTCCGAGCCGAGTACTCCCGAGCCAGGGCCTGCTCAGCGGCCAGACGCGCGGCCCGCTCGCGTCTCCAGGCCGCCTCGAGGTCCTCAGGCACGGAGTCGTCGCGCCGGGACGCGGGCGGAGAAGCAAGTGTCGAGGAGGGATCCATGAGCGCGTCTGGAAGTTCTGGAGCGATGAGGAAAACCTGGGGTCGTGCCGGAAGGAACCTCGCACGTCATGGAAGAAGGAGCGGGCCATGAAGATGAACCCGGTGGGCGGAGCCCGTGTTACCCGCTCATTTTCCTTTATTTCAGCCCCAAGGGCCATTCTTGATCATTCGGTCGAAGACGTGGCCACTGAGCAGCAACGAGCCGTCCTCTCGGTAGCCCCTCCGCTCGTACAGCCGGCGAGCCTTCGTATTCTCCTGGTCGACCAGGAGCATGATTTTCGGATGCCCGAGCGCATCGGCCTTCCGCTCGAACGCGTCGAGCAGGAGCGTGCCAATCCCACCGCCCTGGTAGTCCGCATCCACCGCGAGGGAATCCAGGTAGTACTCGTCCTCGCGCGCCTCCGGGATGACACCGCTCGGGTCACCCCCGATGGCGCGTAGCCGCTCGATGAACGGGCGGTCCAGGTCCGGAATCTGGCTGCCGTGATAGGCCGACAGGAAGCCGATCACCCGCCCATCGGCTTCGTGGACCCAGACGTGCTCGTGGCTGACCCGGTTGCGCGCCTGTCGGAAGAACGACTCCAGCACCCGGAGGGCCTCGGCCTTGTCCCGCGTGCCGGACAGGGTGTGCGCGATGTCGCCGATCGCCGTGTACATGAGACGCACGACGATGGCGGCATCCTCGGGAGTCGCGGGCCTCATGGCTCAGTGAGGAGAGCCACCGTGACGCCGACGGCGGAGGCCCATGGCGAGCGCGCCCAGGGAGAACAGCAGGAGCGAGGTGTCACGTCCCGCGGACGAGCAACCGACACCATCCCCGAGCAACGCGAGGTCCGCGACCGTGACCTTGAAGTTCTGAATGGTGGGCTCGCCCACGTTCCCAGCGCGGTCCTCGGCGCGCACTTGCAGGGAGTGCGCACCATCGACCAGCTCCGGGAAGACGCCATCGGCCGGGCAAGGACCGAACTCGGCTCCGTCCAGGCTGCACGTGTAGGTCACGCCCTCTTCGTTCGCGCCGAACTCGAACTTTGGATTGCGCTCCCGGATGGCGCCGTTGGGTCCAGAGATGGTGGTCCTCGGGGGCGTGATGTCCACGAGGAAGGTGTTGGGCGTGCCGTTGAGGCTCTGCGCGGCATCCACCACGATGGCGGTTTCCACCCGGTGTTCGCTCTCGGAGAGGTCCCGGGGGAGGTCGAAGGAGTAGTTCCCCTTGTCATCGGACATCACGCGGCCGAGTTCCTCGCCATCCAGGAAGAGGATGACCTCGGTGTTGGGCGCGGCCTCCGCGTAGATCCGAGCCGTGCCCGTGATGCGAGGACGAACGTTGTTGGTGATGAGGCCCGTGGCTGGCGTGCTCACCGAAGGAGGCGTGGGGATGATGAAGCCGTACTCCTTCTTGTTCTTGGTGGGATCGCTGGATTCGCCCTTCGTAGCCCCGTAAGCACCTTCCGCGGGGATGAGCTGACCACCCGGGGCAGCCCCCTCGGCGACGAGCGCACAGGAACCTCCCAACGAGGCCTGGAACAGCATCTGCCCCGCGCCGCCACCGCCACCTGGCCCCACGCGACCGGAGGCAAGAGAGGAAGTGCTTCCAATTCCACCACTGGCGACGACGGCGCCACAAACAGCCGACCTGACGACCCGAGCATAGATGGAGCCACCCGCCCCGCCACCACTACCCCCCTCGGAGAAAGTGCCCACCGAGCCACCCGAGGCGGTGATGGTGCCGGAGCCCGAAAGTTGGCTGGCCCGGAGGAAGACGACGCCACCACCCGCACCAGCCGTCCCACCCACCACGGTGCCATGACCCGCTCCGCCTCCACCACCGAACGTCAGCTGGGTCAGCACCGAGGTATTGAGCGCCACCCCCCCCAGACCTCCTACGTTCCGCCCACCGTCGCTCGCACCATCCGACCGTCCCCCCTGTCCCCCGCTCCCTCCGTTGCCACCACCACCACCGCCCGACCTGAAGCAGACAGCACCGCCCGCGCCATTGGCCACATTCCCGCGTCCTGTCTGCGTGGACCCGTAGCGCGCCGCACCACCAATTCCCTCGCCCTTTTGAGAGCCCGAGGGAGTGCTCTGGTCCACTTCCGAGCACCCCCTGCCTCCAGCGAGATCCGCGACGTACTGGCCGCCTCGAAAACCCAACCCATCCACGGTGATGATGCCCTGGTTGTTCACTTCGTTCTGGGCCAGGAAGGCGACGACGCCACCCGTGCTCCCATCCCAGGGAGAGGCCGTGATGGACCGTCCCACGGGGACACTGACGGAGGTGTACTCCGGGACCCGGATGACCTGCGTCACGTTCGCCGCGAAGTTGTGAACGAGTGGAGCCGTCAGTTCCAGCGTCGCGGAGGTTCCCTGCGGCGTCACGGACTTCAGTCTCGCCAGTTCCCACCGACCCACCGGACTATTGGTCAGATCAACGGGCCCCAGTGCTCCCGAGACGGGCGCGGGCACGAGGCCCGTCGCCTGGTACACCAGAATCAGGTCCCCCTCCTTGAAGCAGGGGTCTCCGACGCAAGCCCCCACTGAAATGGAGAGGGCCTTGCGCGCCAGAGGCGCTGTCACGGGCGCGTAGGCGTTGACGATGATGGCGCTGCCCGTGGGGACCGTGAGCGCCCCGTTACGCCCCGTGCCTACCCCGAATGTGTCCGGCTCCGCCCGCGCCGAGGTCGAGCCCAGGGCCAACACGCCCATGGCGGCGGGCAGCCACTTCCTCATGAATGGAGTCCTCATGGACATTGCCTCCTTACAGCTACTGCGCACTGCCGGGGTTTTCAGGATTGACGATGGAGAACACCACGCGGCGGTTGGCCGCGCGGCCCCTCGATGTCTTGTTCGTGGCGATGGGCCGGTCGGGCCCGTAGCCCTTCGCCTCCAACCGCGCGGGGTCCACGCCCTTCTTCACGAGGAACTTGCGCACCGACTCCGCTCGCGCCAACGACAGCTTGCGGTTGGTCTCGGCCTTTCCGCGGGTGTCCGTGTGTCCCTCGATGACCACCTTCTCGATCTCCGGGTGCTGCTTGATGACCTTGGCGATCTGATTGAGCATCTTGAAGGAACGCGCGCGGATGACCGCCCGGTTGGTGGCGAAGAACACCGCCTGCTTGATCTTCAGTTCATTCTTCTGGATGACAACGAACTGCTTTTCCTTCGCCGGGCAGCCCTGGTTGGAGGCAACGCCCTTCTCCGTGGGGCAGTTGTCCACGTGGTCCGCCACGCCATCGCCGTCCGTGTCCTTCGACGGACAGCCCCGCAGTTCCACGAGGCCCGCCTCGGTCGGGCAAGCGTCCCGCTCGTCCACCACGCCATCGCCGTCCGTGTCCCGCACCGGGCAGCCCTGGCGCTCGACCGGACCCGCCTCCTTCGGGCACTTGTCCTTCTCGTCCTCGAGGCCATCGCCGTCCGAGTCCCGTACCGGGCAACCCTGGCGCTCGGGCGGACCTGCTTCCCACGGGCACTTGTCCTTCTCGTCGTCGATGCCATCTCCGTCATGGTCCGTCACGGGGCAGCCCTGGAACTCGGCCAGACCTGGCTGGAAGGGACACTTGTCCACGGTGTCGATGATGCCGTCGCCGTCCGTGTCCTTCACCGGGCAGCCCTTGCGCTCGGCGGGACCCGGCACCTGGGGGCACTCGTCGTACCGGTTGATCACACCGTCGCCATCGTCATCGAACCGCGAGGGGTCCGGCTCGGTGCCGCCAAAGGCCACGCCGAGCAGCACCCGGAAGAAGGGTGTGCCCGGCGTATCGCCGAAGCCAGGGCCCCCGAGTGCATAGAGCTCCGTCGACTCACCCACGGGCAGGCGCAGACCCGCGAGCACTTCAATGGCCCTGGACTGGCGCGTGAGCGGCACCGTGCCGCGCACGTTGAGTTCTCCGCGCAGCCCATAGCCCGTGGTGGCGAGCACCGCGCCCAGGCGCACCTCGTTGCCCAGCTCGTCCTGGACGTTGAAATCCTCGTAGAGGACGGTCGTGGGCCGCACCAGCGCGCCCGCCTCCAGGCCGAGTCGCACCGGGCCGAGGCGCCGGCCCAGCATCAGCTTGGGCGCGAAGCGGAAGGTGCTGTCACGGGAAAGCGTCTCCACGCTGCCCACGGGCAGGCCCACGCCCAACTCCACCGCCAGGTCCAACGGGTTCTCGCGCCGCTGCGCGAGCAGGCCCAGTCGCACGGTCACCGAGGGCGTGCCCAGGCCCGTCTGCGCGGGAGCGTTGATGCCCCGGCTACTGAGATCCTCGCCGCGCTGCCAGGCCACCAGGGGCAGATGGGCGCCCAGTTCCAGCCAGCTCAGCGGCGTCCAGGCCAGCAGCAGGTGCGCCGTGGCCCGGTCCGACACCACCGAGCCCAGGCGCTCTCCATCCGAGAACAACACCAGGGGGTTCTTCTCGTAATGGCCCGCGAGCGAGAGGCGAAAGCCTCCCGGGGGAAGCAACTCGCCGGTGCCCATCACCAGCGAGCCCTTGCCATTGTGATTCAGTTCCAGACGCTCCAGCTCGAAGCCCTTCACCAGACCCTCGGGCTGAGCGAACGAGACCGAGGCCCACAACACAGCGGCCACGGTGGAAAGACGCACGTACCCGGCCAGGCTCGGCGAGGGGTACGGCTGGGTGTGACTCATAACTTCTCCGGATCGAGGACTCCACGGCTCAGGCGCCAGGCAGGCGTCCGCGCTTCCATTGCCTTCAGTTCCTCGCCTGACACCAGTCCATCTCAAGAGCGGGCAAGCGTTGCATGAAGCAGCCCTGAATTCAGCGAGTTTCCACGTAGCCAGCGCTCATTCAAGACTCATCGAATCATTCGCCGGTCATGGGAATCCTCCCCACCAGGGAGTACAGCCGGACGGAGATGATCCGATGCGGATGGAGCGAACAGCGTGGGGCTCCAAGCGTCAGAAGCGCTCGGGCTCGGTGTCGATGGGAGGCGGGATGTAGGCCGGGCCCTGGCCCGACAAGGGCGGCTCCTTGGGCAGCACCACGCGGAAGCACGAGCCCTGGCCCACCTCGCTGCGCACGGACACCTGCCCGCCGTGCCCCTCCACGTAGCTCTTCACGATGGCCAGCCCCAGCCCGGCGCCGCCGTACTCGCGCGTCGGGCTGTCGTCCACCTGGTAGAAGCTCTGGAAGATGCGGTCGCGCTGGCTCTCGGGGATGCCCACGCCGGTGTCCTCCACCTCGATGGAGTAGCCCGTCACGCCCAGCTCCGGACGGGGGCCCAGCTCCGACAGGCGCACGTCGATGCGCCCCTGGCCCGGCGTGAACTTCACCGCGTTGGCCAACAGGTTCACCACCACCTGCCGCAACTTCTCCCGGTCACCCACCACGCGCGCCTGCACCACCGGCGGCATCCGCTGCTGGAGCGTCAGGCCCTTGCGCTGCGCCTGGGGCATCACGCTGGTGATGGCGCTCTCCACCAACTCCTGCACGTCCACCCACTCGAAGGCGAGCCGCACCTTGCCCGCCTCGATCTGGCTCATGTCCAGGATGGAGGAGATGAGCTTGAGCAGCGTGTTGCCCTTCTCCATGATGGTGCGCACGAACTGCATCTGCTCGGGGTTGAGTCCGCCCACGAGCCCCTCGGCCAGCATCTCCGAGTAGCCGATGATGGAGGCCAGGGGCGTGCGCAGCTCGTGGCTCACCGTGGACAGGAAGCTCGACTTGCTGCGGTCCGACTCCTTGAGCCGCTGATTGAGCCGGAGCAACTGCGTGTTCTGCGACTCCAGCTCGCGCTGGGTCTCCAGCATGGCCTCCAGGTGCAGCTGCCCCGTGAGATAGGACTTCTGGCCGGCCGCCAGCAGCGCCGCGAGCACCTGGGCCATGTGCGTCTGCACCCGTGACACCTCGGCCTCGGACAGGCGCCGCACCCGCGCCAGCAGTTCCCGCGCCCGCGCCACGTCCAGTCCCTCCACCTCCTCGAGCGCCGGCGACACGTCCCCCGCCTCCTCGGGCACGAAGGGTCCGAAGACGATGCGACCGAGCACATCTCCTTCCCAGGAAATGGGGGCCACCACGTAGCGCAGGCCGCTGAAGCAGGGGTGCGTCCACGACTCGCTCGCCGAGGCCCCCAGTGGGGCGAGCCCCTGGGCGCCGGGCGGAGCCCCTGGGGGAGACTCGCTCAGACGCTCCATCAGCGAGCCGCGGCGTGCGCGGCCCCTCGGGGTGGCGTCGAGCAGGTCGCAGAAGTCCCGGCCCGGCCCCTGGGTGTCCGCGAGCGTGCGGCCGCGCTCGTCGATCACCCCCACCCCCATGTGGAACAGCTCCCCGAGGCTGTCCACCACGTCGCCGAAGGTGAGTGGATCCAGCAGGTCCACGAGCGACAGCTTGCGCTGCAGCGCCAGGCCGGCGTGCTCCGGCGGGTTGCCCGCGGCGCCCGGGTTGTCGGAGCTCATCGCGCCTGGCTCCCCGTGGGCGGGTAGAGGGCTTCCAGGGAGGTGCCCGTGAGGTCCATCTGCTGGAAGATGTGGGTGAGGAATTCCTGCTCGCGCAGGCCGACGTTGCGCGACAAGCGCATGCGCTCATCCAGGTTGCGCCAGGCCGATTGCAAGAGCGCGTGCAGCGTCTCCATCACACCTTCTCCTCGAAGCGCCACCGCGCCCAGGATGGGCTCCGAGCCCCGCTGGCGAGCCGCCTCCAGCTCCTCGTCCGTCTGGGCGTCGGGCAGGTCTCGCTTGTTGAACTGGATGACCACCGGCACCTGGGAGCTGTCCAGGCCATTCTCCCTCATGTTCGCCCGGAGCCGCCGCCACGACGCGTTGTTCTCCGCGGCGGCGCTGCGGCGGCTGTCGGCGATGAAGGCCACCGCGTCGGCGTTCTGCAGCACCACGCGGCGCGTGGCGTCGTGGACGACCTGGCCCGGCACGGTGAAGAGCTTGAGCTTCACCTTGAAGCCGGAGCTGCTGGTGAAGAACACGGGGAGGAGATCGAAGAAGAGGGTGCGATCCTCGTGCGTCTCCACGCTGAGCAACCGGCCGCGAGCTTCCGGGCGGGCGCGCGCGTGGATGCAGCGCAGGTTCGTCGTCTTTCCACTCAGCCCGGGGCCGTAGTAGACGATCTTCAAGGTGAGTTCGCGCTGGGCGTGGTTGAGTTGCACGTGCGGAGCTCAGGGCGCCGAGGGGAAGGGGGAAGGTTGGGCCAGCGCGCTCGATGCGGACGGTTTTTTATAGTGAAAGGTGTTCAGCATTGAAAGCCGTCCCCTGTTTGTCGCATGGGGACGCCCCCGGACGAAGCGGGAGCGGGCGGCCTTGGAATGCCGCGAGCACGTGCGCAGTTTGGTGGAATCTGGCACCCCACTCCCCATGAGGGGAAATGTACGCCAAACCCTGGACGTGCACGAGCGGTGGCGAAGCGGTTAAGATCCTGAGTGCAATGGAGGAGCAAGGCATGACGATGAATCGGGTGGATGCGGGCGTGGAGGTGGGCGCGAAGCCAGTGCCAGACATGGCCAACCTGCCCAACGACCTGTCTCTGGCGGTGAAGTACAACACCCCGAGCGACGAGGATATGGCGTCCGTGGCCGGACTGCGCGCCAACTCGGAGCCGTGGCTGAGCCGCGGCGAGACGCTGGATGACAGCCTCAAGGCCCTCACGGGACTGCGGCCGTTCGTGCACGTGGCCAAGGTGCAGAACCAGGTGGTGGGCTATGTGACGGTGGAGCGCGATGGCCCGGTGCCCGGTGCCGCCTACATGCGCAACATCGTCATCAAGCCGGAGCTGCGCCGCCGGGGCGTGGGTTCCGCGGTGCTCAACCAGGCCCTGCAGGTGGCCCGGGACATGTACCGCAAGACGATCGCCCTGCGCGTGGACCCGGCCAACTCCACGGCGGTGAGCTTCTACCGCAAGGCGGGCTTCACCACGGTGGCCACCGTGGTGTCCAAGAAGTCCGGCAAGTTGCGCCTCCTCATGTCGCGCGAGCTGTAAGCGCGCGCTCATACACGCCACCAGTCGTGCCTGATAGCGCCCGGCCCGGCCCCTCCTCAGCGGGGGAGCCGCGCTGGGCGTTTTCATTTCCCGCGTCTACACGCTCGCCCGTCCACCACCCGGGCACCCGGGTCCAAAAAGTCCCCCCCCCCGCGCAGTCAGCCTCGAAAATCCCGGCTATGCTGCACTCCAGGCCCCGGGTGCCAGCCGTCCCGGGGGATGTGATGAGGGTGAGCCCGAGCATGAAGACCTTCACGGAACTGTTGCGTCACCTGAGCCAGCCGGGAGTCCAGGAGCTGGCCCTCATCAGCGGGCGAACACCCCTGGTGAAAACGGGCAACGGCTTCGAGTCCGTGGACGACGCGCTCCTCACCCCCGAGGGACTGCAGGAGGCCCTGCGGGGCATGGTGGGCGAGGCCCGCGTGGCCACGATCTCGGAGAAGCCCAGCCAGTGGGCCGTACGGCTCGAGGGACAGGGCTCGCTGATCGTCGGGGCGCTGCGTCGCGGCGACGTGCTCAACGTGCGCATCGTGCGCAAGGAGCCCCCACCCGCCTCGGCGCCCGCCCCCACTCCGGCACCCACCACACCTGCCTCCACACCCGCGGCGCGTCCGCCCGCGCCCGTCCCCGCCGCCAAGGCGCCTCGGGGCGGCGTGCAGATCCTCCCCACGGAGAAACCCGCCGCCGCTCCGTCCCCCGCCGAGACGATTCCCCCGCCCGACGAGCCCGAGGCCGAGGCCCCTCCGCCGCCCCGGCTCGTCGTGCGGCCCGAGTCCGCGGGCAACCTGAGCATGCTGCTCGAGGACGCGCGGGCCGTGGGTGCGAGCGATCTCCACGTCGTCGCCAGCCGCCCGCCCCTCTTCCGGCTCGTGGGGGAGCTGCTGCCCCATGGCGAGCCGCTGTCGCCCGAGTCCGTGGAGAAGATGCTGATGCCCCACGTGCCCGCCCGACTGCGCCCGGTGCTCGAGCGCGAGGGGAGCTGCGACTTCTCGCTCGACCTGGGCGACTCCGGCCGCTTCCGCGTCAACATCTCGCGCCAGCGCACCGGCTATAAAGGATGCTTCCGGCTCATCTCACGCGACGTCCCCACGCTCGAATCACTCGGGCTACCCGCGGACATCGCCAAGGCGTGCCACCACCACCAAGGCCTCATCGTCGTCACCGGCCCCTCGGGCCACGGCAAGACGAGCACGCTCGCGGCCATCATCGACATCATCAACCGCGACACCACGCACCACGTGCTCACCGTGGAGGATCCCGTCGAATACCTCCACCCGCGCAAGAAGGCGCTCCTGAGCCAGCGCGAGGTGGGCACGCACACCAAGAGCTTCGCCAGCGCCCTCAAGGGCAGCCTGCGCGAGGATCCGGACGTCATCCTCGTGGGCGAGCTGCGCGACACGGAGACGGTGCGCATGGCGCTCGCCGCGAGCGAGACGGGCCACCTGCTCGTGAGCACCATGAACACGCCGAGCGCCGCGAAGACGATCGACCGCCTCATCGACCTGTTCCCCCCGGGCGACCAGGCCCAGGTGCGCATGACGCTCGCGAGCAGCCTGCGCCTCATCGTGAGCCAGCGGCTCCTGCCCTCCACCGACGGCCGGAGCCTCGTGGCCGCCGCCGAGCTGCTGCCGGGCTCGGTCGCCCTGGGCAACCTCATCCGCGACAACAAGACATTCCAGATTCCCTCCCTGCAGCAGCGCGGCAAGAGCCTCGGCATCGTGCGCTTCGACGACTCGCTCGCCGAGCTGGTCCGCTCCGGACGCACGACGCTGGAGACGGCGCGCCTCTACGCGGAGAGCCCCGACGAGGTGGAGGCCATGGTGACGGGCAAGCGCCCCGGTGCCCCTCCGCCCGAGGCCGCGCCAGACCCCGCCAAGCAGTTGCTGTCCAAAATGGGCAATCTCCTCAACCGCAAGAGCGCCTGAGCCCCGATGACTTCCTCACCGCGCATCGCCGCCTTCTTCGACAAGCTCCTGGAGGCCAAGGGGAGCGACCTGCACCTGAGCGTGGGCCACCCGCCGCTGGGCCGCATCCGCGGAGGCCTCATGCCCCTGCGTGAGGCGCTGCTCACCCAGGCGGAGCTCGAGGCCATGCTCTTCGAGCTCACCAGCCCCGAGCAGAAGCGCCACATCACCGAGGAGCTGGACCTCGACTTCGCCTACAGCTACGGCACGCGCGCGCGCTTTCGCGCCAACTACTTCTACAAGACGAGCGGCATCGCGGCCGTCTTCCGCACCATCCCGAGCAAGGTGCTGTCGCTCGCGGACCTCAACACCCCCGAGGTGGTGAAGAAGCTGGCCGAGCGCCGCAGCGGGCTCGTGCTCGTCACCGGCCCCACGGGCAGCGGCAAGTCCACCACGCTCGCGGGGATGATCCACCACATCAACCACACGCGCCCCGCGCACATCCTCACCATCGAGGATCCCGTGGAGTTCGTGCACGAGTCGGCGAAGTCCCAGGTGACACACCGCGAGGTGGGCATGCACGCCTCCAGCTTCGCCACCGCCATCCGCTCGGCGGGCCGCGAGGACCCGAACGTCATCCTCATCGGCGAGCTGCGCACCAACGAGACGATGAAACTCGCGCTCCAGCTGGCCAGCTTCGGCGTGCTCGTCTTCGCCACGGTGCACACCAACAGCGCCCCGGCCACCATTGATCGCATGATCAACTCGTTCCCCGCCGACGAGCAGCCCCAGGTGCGCGGCATGCTCGCGGAGGGACTCGCGGGCATCGTCGCCCAGCAGCTCATCCGCACCGCGGACGGCAAGGGCCGCGTGGCCGCGCTGGAAATCCTCATCGGCACGAGCGCCATCGCGTCGATGATCCGCGAGGGCAAGGTGTTCCAGATCGCCAGCAAGATGCAGGCGAGCCAGAACCTGGGCATGCAGACGCTCGACATGCACCTGGAGCGGCTGGTAGCCGCCAACACCATCACCCCGGAAGCCGCCATGGAGAAGGCCCAGGACAAGGAAGCCCTCGCCAAGGTGATTCAGCGGCTCAAGCCGGAGTTCGACACCTCGGCTTTCGAGGGCGCCGAGGCCAGCGGCGGGCACTGAGCCTCAGGGCTCCATGTCGTAGACGGGCTCGCCGAGGAACCACGCCTCCAGCGCCTCGGGCTGGTGCGTGCGCCAGGCGGGCGGCAGGCTCGCGAGGAACGCGCGGCCGTAGCTCTTCGTCACGATCCGCCGATCCAGCATCGCCACGATGCCCCGGTCCGCCCGCGTGCGGATGAGCCGCCCGAAGCCCTGCCGGAGCGCCAGCGCCGCCTGCGGCAACTGGTAGCCCCCAAAGGGCTCCTCGCCCCGGGCCTCCAACTGACGGATGCGCGCCGCCACCAAGGGGTCTCCCGGAGAGGCGAAGGGCAGGCGGTCGATGATGACCAGGCTCAGCGCGTCGCCCGGCACGTCCACGCCCTCCCAGAAGCTGTGCGCCGCGAAGAGCACGCTGGGCTGCTCGCGGAACGCCTCCAAGAGCTGCTGCTTGGGCCGCTCGCCCTGCAGGAGCACCTGATACGGCAGGCGGTGCCTCGCGAGCGCGTGGGCCCGCTCCATGTTGCGCAGCGAGGTGAAGAGCACGAAGGCCCTTCCGCCCGTCACGTCGCACAAGCGGACGATCTCCTCCGCCGCGGCCTCGATGAAGCCCGGAGCCGCGGGGTCCGGCAGGTGCGTGGGCAGGTAGAGCGCCGACTGCCGCTCGAAATCAAAGGGGCTCGGCACCGCCACTGTCCGCACGCTCGTCACCGGCACGCCGTCCGCGTCGAACAGGCCCATGCGCCGCGCGTAGAAGTCGAAGCGGCCCTCCGCCGCCAGCGTCGCCGAGGTGAACACCACCGTGTCCACGCTCCCATACAGCCGCTCCTGCAACTCGCGCGACACCTCGATGGGGCTCGCGCGCAGGAACACGCCCCGCCCCCGCATCTCGGCCCAGTACACGTGGTCGTTCGACTCCACCTTCTCCAGGAAGGACAGGTCCGCCACCAGCTCCGCGCACCGCCGCGTGAGCAGCGTCAGCTCCGGCTCGCGCTCACTCGTCGTGAAGGCCGACAGCGCCGAGAGCGCCACCTTCACCTGCTCGATGGAGCCCGACAGCCGCTCCAGACGCTCGGGCTTGAGCGCCACCGCGCCCTCCTGCTCGGTGAGCCCCAGCACCCGGGGCGCCTGCGAGAAGAGCGCCTCGGAATACGTGCGCAGCCGCACCACCAGCGAGGACAGCATCCCGAAGCGCGTGTCCGTGGGCGCCATCGCCCCCAGCGCGTCGCGCACCAGCTCCTCCAACCGGAAGCTCGACACCGAGTGCCCGAAGTAGCTGCCCGCCGCGTCCTCCAGCGAGTGCGCCTCGTCGAAGATGACCGCGTCATAGGGCGGCAGGACGCCCTCGCTCCCCTTCCCCCTGCCCCGCAGCGCCAGGTCCGCGAAGAAGAGGTGGTGGTTGACCACCAGCAGGTCCGCCTGCTCCGCCGCGCGCCGCGTGCGCGTCACGAAGCAGTTCTCGTACACCGGGCACTTCGAGCCCAGGCACGTGTCCGATGTCGTCGACAGCCGGCCCCACGCACTGAATGACTCGGGCAGCGCCAGCTCGCTCCGGTCTCCCGTCTCCGTGCTGCCCGCCCAGGCCCGCAGGTGCGGCCAGGCGTGTCCCTCCTCGCGCGTGGCGAACTGGGGATCCTTCTGGAAGGCCTCGTAGCGGTGCAGGCACAGGTAGTTGTTGCGCCCCTTGAGGTACGCCGCCTCGAAGGAGAGACCCATCCGCTCGCGCAGCAGGGGCAGGTCCTTGAAGAAGATCTGCTCCTGGAGCGTCTTCGTCGCCGTGGACACCACCACGCGCCGGCCCGACAACAGCGCGGGCACCAGATAGGCGAGCGTCTTGCCCGTGCCCGTGCCCGCCTCGGCCAGCAGGTAGCCGCGCTCGTCGAAGGCCCGCTCCACCGAGCGCGCCATCTGGAGCTGCTCCGGCCGGTATTCATAGGCGTCCAACGCGGCCTCCAACGCCCCCCCCGGCCCGAGCAGGGAGTCGACAGAGGGACGCAGCGGGGATGCGGGCAGGGCCATGGGGGACAGGGGCACGGAGCGGGGGAAGACGGACACGGGAAGATAACAGTGCGCCACTCCTCCGTCGGCTTTTGAGCCGCGCGCCGCCGCACGCTCGCCTGGAGGGCGCGCTTGCTCGAAACCTCGCCTCCCCCGTTCCTCCCGGACGGAGACGTCCTTTCGCGGTCCAAGCGATTCCAGCCACACGCTCCTGTACAACGCTTTCGCCTCCATCGAGGAGGTGAAGCACGTAACCGGGGGGATTGCGTGAAGAGAAAGCCCAGCTACCTGAAGTGCCTGCTGACGGTGCTCGCGACGTCCAGCGGGTGTTCGCCCATGACCGACGGCGCGGAAGGTATCAGCCCAAGGACAGAGCCATCTCCCGCACGGCGCGGGGCGCTCGAGGACTCCAGGGCCGAATGGACCCAGACGGGACACATCAACGGGCAGCGCGTGGGACACACCGCGACCCCGCTCGAGGAGGGACTTGTGCTGGTGGTCGGCGGCTACAACCCGTCCATTACGCTCTACAACGACAGCACCGGCACCTGGAAGGACACCAGCCCATCCGGATTCACTCATTACGGCCACACAGCCACACGGATCCTCAATGGCCGCGTGCTCGTCGTGGGCGGCGGCGAGGACCACACCCGGCGCAACACGGAGCTGTATGACCCGGAGCTGGGCAAGTGGCTCAAGGCCGGCTCCATGGAGGCGCCGCGCTACGACCACACCGCCACGCGCCTGCCGGATGGCAAGGTGCTCGTCACCGGAGGCACCCGCTCCGCGTCCGGTGGTGCCTCGCTGACCTCCGCCGAGCTCTATGACCCCACCACCGATGCCTGGACCCAGGTGGGCTCCCTGAGCGAGGGCCGCAGCCATCACACCGCCACGCTCCTGCCGGACGGCAAGGTGCTCGTCGTGGGCGGCCAGAGCAAGGAAAGCCAGGTATTGGCCTCCACCGAGGTCTACGATCCCAAGAAGCGCACCTTCTCCTCCGCGGGAACCCTGCGCCTGCCGCGCCGCTACCACTCGGCCACACCGCTGCCCTCGGGGCAGGTGCTCATCACGGGTGGAGAGGAGACCTTCGATTTCGCGGCGTCGCCGTCCGAGTTGTACGACCCCGCCACGGGCACCTGGGGCAGTACCGGAACCCCGGCCCAACCCCGCCGCTACCACTCGGCCACGATCCTGCCGGACGGCAAGGTGCTCGTCACGGGCGGCTACCATGAATCCGCGGGGGTCCTCGACAACACGGAGGTGTACGACCCCACCGCGGGCACGTGGAGCGGCACGCCCACCATGCACACGGACCGCTACCGGCACACCGCCACGCTGTTGCCGAGCGGCAGGGTGCTGGTGGTCGGAGGCCTGAGCAACGACGACTCCACCGTCACGGAACTGTACGGGAACACGCCCACGCCCATCCCCTAGTCGGCCACTACTGTTCGAGGAACTGGCGCATCCGCGCGGGGCGCTCGCGGATGAAGCGCAGCGTCTCCTCCACCGCCTTGTCGAACTGGGCGTTCGACGACTCCTTGCGCGGATCCGCGTGGGCATCCGAGGCGATCTGGCTTCGGATGTCCCTCGCGCGGGCCTCGAGTCCCGCGGTCTCGAAGGCCTGTGTCACCTCCTCCATCCGCGTGGCGATGGCCGCCCGGCAATCCGCCTCCTCCATGCACCGCACCGCGAGCACTCCCGCCACGTCCCACGGGTTCTGCTCCAGGCCCGCGCCTCGCCCCAGTCTGTGGCCAAACGTCTGATCGATTCCTCCCGACAGCAGCGACCAACGCCCCGTGGAGGGATCCTGATACACCCGATAGTTGTTGCGCGTGTCGAAGGAGTAGCCGTCCCAGTGCGCGATGACGCCCTCGATGGACCACGTGGTGAGGAACTGGTCGTAGTCGAAGAACGCCTGCACCTCGGGATAGAAGCCCCCCTTGGGGAGAGCCGCCAGGCGCCGTGTGAGTTCACGCAGGGGCGCGTAGCCATCCCCCGACGCTCCCGAGCCACACGCGCCGCCTCCCGACAGCTTGCGCTCCAGACAGAAGCCGCTCGGATCCTCACCCGGCGCCGGCACGTTCTCCGGCACGAGGTCGCACCAATACGAGCCCTCGTAGAGCGCGCCACTCTTGTCCTCGAACCAGCGCGCCAGGAACTTCCGATCGATGGACTCCACGTGCGTGTAGAGGCCCCAATACTCGCCATTGACGAACAGCCGCACCGAGGCCGCTCGGGGCGCGGGCATCCCCAGTTCGCGGAAGAACGCATATCCCAGACGCGCGTTCATCTGGCTGTGGTCCTGCACGTTGTTGTCGAAGGTGAAGTTCTTTCGTCCGAACAGCTCCCGTGACTCCGGGCAGCCGGGCGTCTCGGGATCATCCCACTCCAGGTCCACCTTGAAGGAGGCCTTGCCCTCGAGCGAACGCGCCGAACCACAACCGCCCTTCACATGCACCCCGACGTTCTCGAAGACCCGCTCGCCCAGGCGCAACGTGGCCCGGTAGTCCTGGCGCTCGTGAGGGACACAGTCGGGAGGCACGGCCTCCGCGTTCATCGCGGCCCACGAGTCCGGAGGAATATCGAGGTGGAACTCCAGCACCTGCCCCTCGTCGAAGAGTTCCCCGGACGCATCGTCCGCGCGGAAGAAACGCCAGGCGCTCCACTCGCCCCAGACCTCACACGGCTCGGGCACATACGCGTAGCGCACCCGCACCGCGTACCGCTCCCGCTCGGAAAGCGCCCTCACGCCCGCCATGAAGGCCCCATCGGCCAGCCGCACCTCGGCGAGCGAGGCGGGCGCGTTCACCGACGCCGACCAGACGAGCCCCACCGGCGCTCCCGCCTCCACGGACCAGATCTCGAACCGGGCCCGTTCCGGCGCCACGCTCCCGGAGTTCTCGAAGCCCGCCGCCTGTACCGTCAGCTCTTCCGCCGAGACCCACGCTTCCGCCACCGGGAGGGCGATCTCCGGCGCGGCGGGTAGCACCGGAGGCGCCTCGCAGGCGGTTCCAACGGGAGGAGACGGTGGATCCACGGGCGCGGAGGGCTCCGTGGGCGCGAACGGCGTGGGCGGCTCGGTGGATTCGGAGTCCTCGGGCAACGCGGGAGAACACGCGGCGAGCACGAAGACCAGACAGGCCAGCGGCAGTTTCTTCCTCACGACAGCGAACTTGAGCCGGCCCTTCCCGTGCGGCAGCACCCGTCCCAGGCCCGCTTTCTCCCCGGCCGAGCATCTTGGAAGGGCTGGAGAATCTTCCCCTCCCGGGAACGTCCGCCGCCGTAAGTCTTACTGCCCTCCGGGGCAGATTCGACCCGTCTACCCACGCAACCCCTTGGAATCACATGTCCCCCGGGGCCCCGGGCCCATGGCATGCGCCCTGCTATAGGACTCCAGCAAGAAGTCAGGGCGGGTTGGACGGGGCAGAACGGGCGGGGCGGGGCAGGACGGGCGGGATGGGATGGGCGGGGCGGGGTTGGACGGGCGGGACGGGGCAGGAGATTCCGAGCAGGAGTCGAGCTGAACGGGGGCAGTAACACTTCGGGGGAAGTGGGTAGGGAGAGTCCGTCGGGGAGGAGTCGCTGGGGGCGGCTCCTCCCCGATTCTTTTTGTCAGGTATTCAGGGGCCGGAGAGTGCCGGCGCTCAGCCGCTCGAAACGCCAGAAAAGCGTCACCGCCACGGCAGTGAGCCCGATGCACAGGCCCCACCAGATGCCCAGCACCCCGTAGCCCATGCGGAAGCCCAGCAGCAGCGCCACGGGCAGCCCCACCAGGTAATGCCCCACCATGTTGGCCACGAGGGGAAAACGCGTCTCTCCCACGCCTCGCAGCACGCCCGCCCCCACGGCCTGCAAACCATCGGAAATCTGGAAGACGGCGCTCACCATGAGCAGAGGCAGCACCAGCGGCAGCACCTCTCGCGGGGCTCCCACGAACAGGGCCAATGGCAAGGGGAAGAAGGCGAACACCAAGGCACACAGGCTCATGAAGGCCGTACCACTGGCGAAGGCCATGAATCCACTTTGGCGGGCCTGCTGCGTATTGAAAGCCCCCACCGCCCAGCCCACGCGCACGCAGCCCGCGTTGCCAATACCCAGCGCCACCGTGAAGGAAATGCTGGCATAGGTAATGGCGATCTGGTGGGCGCTCATGCTCTCCGCGCCCAGTCCACGAGCGAGCACTCCCGCCAGGGAGAAAATGCCCACCTCGGCCGCGATGTGCAGTCCAATGGGAAATCCCACGCGCAGGGCTTGGAGCACGTCTTCGCGCACCAGCTTGCTCGAGGGTTTGCCTCCCGGAACATCCACCCGGCGCACCGCCCAGGCCACGATGGCCGACTGCAACACACAGCACAGCAGCGTGGACAGGGCCGATCCCGTCACGCCCAGGGCAGGAATCTCTCGCAGTGGCCCGAAAGCGGCCGGCAGCTCCGCCCCACCGAAGACGAGCAGGAGATTCGCCCCCAGATTGAAGATATTGGCCGCCACCGTGGCCACCACCAAGGCTCCGGTGCGCCCCACCGCCTGCAAGTAGGAGCGTGCGACCATGAACAGCAAGAGCAAGGGCAGGCTCGGCGCACGCCACAGAAGATAGTCATGGACCAGTGGGAGCTCGGCGAAATCAACGCCCAGGGAGGCCAGCACCGTCGGCAACAGCATCAGCGGCACCGCCAGGATCACTCCAACGGCGATTGCCAGGTAGCTGCCCTGCCAGAAGATGACCCGGGCCCGCGAGAGATTGCCCGCCCCCACGTTCTGGGTGAGCAGAGGATCCACCCCCATCAACAATCCAGAGGCGAAACTGGAGACCGCGAAGAAAATCGCGGTGGACAAACCCACGGCGGCGAGTGCATCCGTGCCAGTGCGCCCCACCACCGCGGTATCCACGAACCCCATGAGCGCCTGACCCGCGTGGGCAATGGCAATGGGGAGGGCGAGTTTCCAGAGCTTGAAGAACTCCTCGCGGCGGCTGTTGAGCTTCGACATGGCGGGGTGTTCTAGCAGGCTACCGAAGAAGTCGGAACTGACAGCAACGCCGATGGCCGCGCCACACCAGACGGCTTCAGCGCGCGGGGTGGTGGAGCGAGGGATCCCACCACCCTGGAGCAGATCAATACTCGACCCAGTGAAACTCTTCCGTTCGCCGGACGATGAGGCCCAACCTGTCGCCTCGGCGCTGGCCACGCTTCATGTATGCCATGGAAGAGACCTCGAAGTCGTGGATGGCCAGGTCCGCGAGCGGGCTCCGGATGTCCTGCGAGACCACGACGATCTTGGTACGCTTGTCACACTGCATCGCGGCGTCCAGAAGTTCCCGGCTCGGCTCCGGGCTTTGGATCAGCGTCAGGAACTCGCCAAAGGAACTGAGCGGATTGGCGACGTCCTCCACCGCGAAGCCTTGGGACCGGAGATGATGGTAGATCAGCATCTCGTTCTGCAGGGACATCAAGGTGAGGCCGCTCTCCTTCCCGCAGAACAGCCCGAGGAAGTGAGGATCCGGGCGGCAGTAGATCTCATCGATCTCCATCACCGGACTGCGCGTGGACTTGCTGTAGTAACCCTTGAACTCACCGAAGGGCGCCTCCTCGTCCAACTCATTGAGGATCCGGCCCCTGAACACGAACTCGGCCTCGGCTGGCGCGGGCGGGTATTCACCCCCCGGCTCATCCAACAGCAGCGGGCTGCCAGAGATACAGGACGCGAACTCGTAGCTGTCCTGGTTGTAGGGGACGTTGGACGCACCGCTGAGGTACGTGGACAAGGGTCCGCCAACGTGGAGCGTGATGGGCACGTCCTTCTTCCCGCTCGCCCACTGCGCCTGCAGGATGCGATACGCATCCGTGCGGGGATCCATGAAGATGACGCACCGCTTCGAGTCCTTGACGAACGCACGGTAGAATCCCAGGTTGTATCCCTGGGTCTCCGGGTTGTGCAGACACGCCACCGCCGAGGTGAAGTAGCGCCCCTTGTCTCCCGGCTGGTGCAGCATGACGGGCACCTGCTCCAACCCCTCCAGCCGCTGCGTCGCCAGACTCGCGGACCGCCGCACGTCGCTCCGGCCCTGCTGAAGCCGCTCGTGCAGCACCTGCAGGTAGTTTTCCTGCGGGAGTTGCAGGGACTGCAACAGGAGCGGGCGCTTGAGCAGGTTCATGACGACCTTGGCCTGCGGAAAGCCCTTGACCCGGGGAAACAGGAACGTCGGGTACTCGCCGTACTTCTTCATCCAATCGCTGATGAAGCGGGTCATCTCCAGTTCTGGAGACATCGGCTCATCGGCGATGAACAGCTTCGCATTCTGCATTGCGGAACGCATTCGCGCACTCTCCAGTCCGTTGGACTACAGCTTGCCTTCCCACGGGAAGGTGATCCATCCGTGGATGAGACAGCCATGGTGGTCCACGACATCCCGCGGCGTGGCCGTCCCAAGGTTCTTCTGATTGACCACCAGGACGCTGGTCACCAACGTCTTGCACAGGGGCCGGAGCAGACCGCACGCCGTCCGCATCGTCAGGCCCTCGCCCACGATGTCGTCCACGAGCAACACGTTGCGCCCCTTGAGCATCGACTCGTTCAGGATGCCCCTCAGCACGGGGGCGGACTTGGTGGCGTTGACGGAATCCGAGTCGGTCCGCTTGATGTCCACCACCGCGAAGTCTCTCACTCCCAGGTGGTGGGAAAGCATCACGGCCGGAACCAGCCCCGCCCGGGAAACGCCGAGCACCACGTCGATCTCCTTGCCCTTGATCTGACGGGCCAGGAGTTCCACCAGTTGATCGATCTCTTGCCAGGACAGATGCAGCTTGCTCTTTTTTTCCATGAGGTCATCCCGGGTTGGCGCGGGGAAGCCACGCACTGAGAACTCCTAACAACAGTCCGCTCCAAGAGGCGTGCCCCGCTGGCGGATGGCCCCCCCTACTTCGGTCAGGAGCGCTAAGGCGTCTTGTCATTCACACGAACGAGCCGCAAGTCCATGTCGTACTCGTAACGTGCTTCATACACCGTGGGTCCAGGCTCGAGGAGCCGCGGAAAGAAGATGGCATCCGACTCCGGAATGGCGGGCGGCTTCACCTCGTGGATGGGCCACCAGCGCAAGGTTCCCTCGCGCGGGTCCCCGAGAAGCTCTCCAGAGAAGTCTCTCGTCACGTAGATGAAGATCATCCACTGCCAATCGGGACGGCCGGACACCTCGGTCACGATGCCCCGCAGGGTCAGCTCCTTCGCGTCCAGTCCCGTTTCCTCCCGCAGCTCGCGCAACGCGCACTCGCGGGGTGACTCCAGGGGCTCGATCTTCCCACCGGGAGCGACCCACATCCCCTGGAAGGGTTTGGACTTGCGCTGGGCCAGCAACACCTGGTCGCCCTGGATGCAGTAAATCAACGTGGTCAGGGTCGGCTTCAATCGGGCAGCCCTCGCATCACAGGTTCTTCACATGCGCCACGAGATCACCCAGGCGCGCCAACGTCGCGAAGCTCTGGGCGGAGCTGGAGCTATCGACCACCTCGTGGGCCCACGTGAGGTGATAGGGTACATGGACCGCCTGCCCCCCCAACTCCACCACGGGGAGGATGTCCGAGCGCACGGAGTTGCCCACCATCAGGAACTCCTGGGCCTTCACCCCATGCTTCGCCAGGATGCGCCGGTAGGAGTCGGTGTTCTTTTCCGAGATGATTTCCACCCCGTGGAACAAATCCGCCAGCCCAGAACGCACCAGCTTGGCCTCCTGCTCGAGGAGATCGCCCTTGGTGATGAGCAGCAGGCGGTGGGAGTTCGTCAGCGCGCTCACGGTCTCCCGCGCTCCCTCCAGGAGGTTGGTGGGCCCCTTGAGCAGGGATTTCACCGCATCGACGATCCGCTGGATTTCAGCGCCCGTGACGCGCCCCTCGGTCAGCTCGATGGCCGTCTCGATCATCGACAGGGCGAAGCCTTTCGCCCCATAACCGAAATACTCCAGGTTGCGGCGCTCCACATCCAGCAGCTTGCGGTCAATCCACTCGGCGGAGTGGTATTGAGCGAGCAGCTGCCGGAACAAAACCTGCACATCCGCGAAGAGGTTCTCGTTGTGCCAGAGCGTGTCGTCCGCGTCGAACCCAATCGTCGTCACCATGCGGGCCTCCCCTCACTCGTTCTCATCAAAACTTCTTCGCACGGGCCCGAGCGCACGGCTTCCGCCACCTCGACCGTTCTGCGGGCCGCCTCAAGGCCGCCCCTTATCGCACAGGAGAAGTCGCCGTGTAAGCACATCCCTCCGATGAAGCCCGAGGCGAATGCATCTCCCGCGCCCAGCGTCGAGACGACCTGGGCGGGAGGCGCCGGGTAGAAACGGATCTCCTGCTGAGCGTGGCCCGCGACCACGCCCTGCGCGCCCAGCGTGACGATGGCCCATGTCAGACCCTCCTCCAGCAGGCGACGGACACCAGCCTCGGCCGCCGCGGTGTCCTGGATGGGCATACCGAGCAGGGTGGAGAACTCCTGGCCATTGGCCACGATCCCGTGGAAGCCGCGCAACACCTCCATGGGCAGCCCAATGTCGTAAATGCGGGTGGGCATGGCGACCGTGGTGAGACCCAGGGCTCGCGCATGCGCGGCCAGGCTGGCCAACAACTCCGGCCGAAGCCCCGTCTCCAACACCACGTAGCCTCCGTCCGAACCCAGCTGCTCCTGGACGAATGCCCAATCCAACCGCTCATAAGGAGGCGTGACGAGCTGCTGCCGCCGCACCTCTCCCCCCGCGCCCATCAAGCCCACGAACCGCCCAACGCCCCCCTCCGTCTCACGCGCGCGGACGTGAACACCGGCCCGCTCCAATCGCGCTCTCATCTCGGCGCCAATGCCATCCGGACTGAGCAGCGTCACCAACTCCACCCGCGCGCCCATCCATCCGAGATTCTCGGCCACGTTGCGTGCCACGCCGCCGTGCCGGAATGGCATTCCCGCCACATCATCGTTCGCCTGATGGATCACATAGTCGGCCAGGACAGAGCCGATGACGGTCACTCGAACGCCCTTCCTCGAGGACACTCGGGACTCGGGCCTGGCCGCACCTGCGTGGGAATGCTGGGAAATCATTTCGGAAGGATGAGCGAGTCGAGGGGGGCGTGAAGCGCCCGGTACGCTCGCTCGGCGTTGGCGCGGACAAGCACTCGCTCGCTTGGCATCCTACGGATCCCCTCCAAGCCAATGCAAGCAAAATCCGATGTTCGATATTTCCAGGTCAAACCAGAATAACAGGTACAGCCAACTTTTTTACGAAAACCCGTTTTCTGGTTATCTCAGGTTTTCCTTGACTAGGATCAAAATAAATATCAAGGTCCTTTTCGTCTCACGCGTCGTCTAGTGGGCAAATGCCGCGGCCAGGGAGGCACAGAGTCTTCCCGCCGAGACACATCTTCCGGGGATTGAAATGGAGCAGATCCACGCTGTCCGCCGAATCCAGTTCGCGGCGGGCCACCGCGTTTTCCAGCATGAATCGAAGTGCCGTAACCTGCATGGCCACAATTATGTGGCGTTCTTCCATGCCAGGGCGGAGTCGGGACTGGACGCCATCGGGCGCGTCATCGATTTCAGCGTTCTGAAGGAGAAGCTCGGAGGCTGGGTCGACGAGAACTGGGACCACGGCTTTCTCGCCTGGGAGAAGGACACGGAGGCGCTCGAGGCGATTCGCAAGGTTCCCGGGCAGAAGGTGTATGTGACGAAGAGGAACCCCACCGCCGAGAACATGGCGCTGGAGCTGCTTCTGGAAGTGGCGCCGAAGGTGCTCGCGGGCACCGGTGTGACGCTCTCCCGCGTGGTGTTGTGGGAGACGGAGAACTGCTACGCCGAGGTGCAAGTCGATGTACGGTAACAATCCCATGCGTCCGCAGGAGGACTCGGACGGCCAGAAGCTCTGGGTCCAGGAGGTCTTCTACACCCTGCAAGGTGAGGCGATCTTCGCGGGCCAGCCCGCGGTGTTCGTCCGACTCGGCGGGTGCAACCTGCGCTGCTATTGGTGCGACACCGACTTCGAGTCCTCCACCTACAACCCCTCGCTCGACGAACTCGTGGCGCACGTGGAGTCCGTCCGGCCAGCGGTCTGTGATCTGATCGTCATCACCGGTGGGGAACCGCTCCGGCAGAACATCAATCCCTTCGTCACCCGGCTGCTGGAGAAGGGGCTGCGGGTCCAGATCGAGACGAGTGGTTCGCTCAACCTGGATCTGCCCGAGCATCCCCGCCTGTTCTTCCTGTGCAGCCCGAAGACAACCAAGCTGCACCCGGGCATCGCTCCGAGGATTTCCGCGTTCAAGTACGTGGTGGCCTTGGGCGAGACCGATCCCCAGGACGGACTGCCCGTCATGTCGACGCAGAAGCGAGACATGGCCGCGCGCATCGCGCGCCCCGTGGAAGGCTCTCGCGTCTATGTCATGCCTCGCGACGACCAGGATCCGGAGCGCAATCGTGCGAACATGCAGGAGTGCGCGAGGATCGCTATGACGTTTGGATACACGCTGACCCTTCAAACCCACAAACTGCTGGGGATCAACTAAAATGAGTTCACTGCGATTGCAGCCCGTTTCGAGCGAGACGACGACCGACGACGCCGCCGAGCCGGTGTCGGCGGATGACCTGCGCTTCGAGAAGAACATCGAGGAAATCCTCGGCCTGGTGGGAGAGGACACCAGCCGGGAGGGCCTTCTCGAGACGCCCCGCCGCGTGCGCAAGGCCTGGCGGGAGTGGACGGAGGGCTACGCCATGGAGCCCAACCGCGTCCTCAAGAGCTTCGTGGATGGCGCCTCGGATCGGGACGAGATGGTCCTGGTGCGCGACATCCCCGTCTATTCCCACTGCGAGCACCACCTGGCGCCCTTCTTCGGCGTCGCTCACGTCTGCTACATCCCGACGGGTCGCATCGTGGGCCTTTCCAAGCTGCCCCGCCTGGTGGATATCTTCTCCCGGCGCTTGCAGGTCCAGGAGCGGCTGACCCAGCAGATCGCCCAGGCGCTCGATGATTGCCTCTCTCCGCAGGGCGTGGGCGTCATCGTCCAGTGCCGCCATCTGTGCATGGAGTCGCGGGGCATCCGCAGCCGCAAGGCGGAGACCACCACGGCGGCCTACCGGGGCCTGCTCAAGACCGACTTGAGCATGCGCGCCGAGTTCATGGAACGCACCCGCTAGCGCGCATCGAGGAAGAACCCATGATCACCAAGAACAGCCCCATCACCATGGGGCTCACCTTCGACGACGTCCTGCTGATTCCGCGCAAGACCTCGGCCACCAGCCGCGGCATCGTCGACATCTCGAACCAGCTGTCGCCGCGCATCCGGGTCCACCTGCCCATCGTGTCAGCCAACACGCCCTGGTGCACGGAGTCCGCGCTGGCCATCGCCATGGCCCGCAACGGAGGCATCGGCTTCATCCACCGCATGTGCCTGCCGGAGCACCAGGCGGAGCAGGTGCGGTTGACCAAGGCAGCGGCCTGTAGCGCCTCGGAGTTTCCCCTTGCCTCGAAGGACAAGGATGGACGGTTGCTGGTCGGAGCCGCCATTGGCGTGAGGGATGACTACCTGGCGCGCGCGGAGCTGCTGGTGCGCAGCGGGGCGGACATCCTCGTCATCGACATCGCGCATGGGCACGCGGATTACGCGCTCGAGACCATCTCGCTCATCAAGTCCCGCTACCCCAACGTGGAGATCGTCGCGGGCAACATCGCCACGGGCGAGGCCGCGCGAGACCTCATCAACGCGGGCGCGGACGTCTTGAAGGTGGGCGTGGGTCCTGGCTCCGTCTGCACCACGCGCATCGTCACCGGCGCGGGCGTTCCCCAGCTGACGGCCATCCTCGACTGCGTCGATGTGGCGCGCCCCCACCGGATTCCCGTCATCGCCGATGGCGGCATCCGCTCCTCCGGAGACATGGCCAAGGCGCTCGCGGCGGGTGCCTCGACGGTCATGCTCGGCAGCCTGCTGGCGGGAACCGATGAGAGCGTGGCGGCGCTCATGGAGGTCGATGGCGTCAAGTACAAGGTCTCCACGGGCTTCGTGACCCTGGGCGTGAAGCTCACCCTCAAGCGGCTCGAGAATCAGAAGGTCACGAAGGAGGAATTCAACCGCTACACGCCCGAGGGCATCGAGGCCACCTTCCGCTACTCGGGCACCGCCGCCGACACGCTGGCCCAGTACGCCGGAGGCATTCGCTCCAGCTACAGCTACAGCGGCGCGACGAACACGGCCGAGTTCCTGGAGAAGGCCGCCTTCATGCAGGTCTCTCCCGCGGGCTTCGCCGAGGGCAAGCCGCACGCCCAGACCTCCTCCAAGCAGGTGCATCCGGACTACTCGAAGCTCCTGGTCGATTGACCGGCCGGCCTGGCGGCCATGACACTCACGTGAGACAACGCCCGGTGTGTGCCCAGCACACACCGGGTGGGTGACGTGCTCGCGGCCTGGAGCGTCGCGGGAACGCCTTGTGCTGGGTCGCCTTTTGAGAGATTAAACAAGAGATGAAGCGAATTGTCGTTGGGATCACGGGCGCGAGCGGAGCGATCTACGCCAAGCGAGTGGTCGAGCTGTTGACGGAGGCGGGCGTCCACGTCCATCTGGCCATGTCGGGGCTTGGCAGACGGCTGCTCCACGATGAGCTGGGGATGAAACAGTTCGACGCCAATACCCTGGCGGGAGGACGCTCCCACCTCCTGACGATGTACCAAAGCAGTGACATGGGGGCCACCATCGCCTCCGGTTCATTTCCCCACGACGGGATGATCATCGTGCCGTGCTCCAGCAACACGATGGCCGCGATCGCCTCGGGGGTGACGAGCACGCTGGTTCACCGGGTGGCGAGCGTGACGCTCAAGGAGCGTCGGCGGCTCGTCGTCGCGCACCGCGAGACACCGTTGAGCCACATCGACATCCTCAACATGCAGCGGTTGAGTGAGGCGGGTGCCGTCATCGTGCCGTTGGCACCGGGCTTCTACATGATGCCCAAGACGATCTCCGATCTCGTGGACTTCATGGCGGGCCGACTCCTGGATCTCGTGGGGGTTCCGCATTCGCTCAACACACGCTGGGAGCAGCAGTCCCTCAAGGGTCCCGTCGCGGGCGACTGAGCTGGCGAAGCACTCGGCCGGTGCACAATCGAAGCAGCCACCGAAGGACATACACGCAATGGCGAAGAACGTCGTGGTCGTCGGGTTGCAGTGGGGCGACGAGGGCAAGGGAAAGGTCGTTGATTGGCTGACGGAGCATGCCCAGGGTGTCGTGCGATTCCATGGCGGCCACAACGCCGGACATACCCTCGTCGTCGATGGAGTCGATTACAAGCTCAACCTCGTGCCCTCCGGCATCGTCCGCAAGGGCGTGCAGTGCTACATCGGCAATGGGGTGGTGCTCGAGCCCCACCATCTGCTCGCCGAGTGCAAGGCCTTGGAAGCACGTGGGTTGGAGGTGCGCTCGCGCCTCAAGGTGAGCCCTGGATGTCCGCTCATCTTCAGCTACCACTCCGCGCTCGATATCGCGAGGGAGGCGGCGAAGGGGGCCGGAAAGATTGGGACCACCGCCAAGGGAATTGGTCCGATCCATGAAGACAAGGTGGCACGCCGCTCACTGCACGTCTACGACCTGTTCCACCCCCAGCGCTTCGGCGAGAAGCTCAAGGAGGTGCTCGACTACCACAACTTCGTGTTGACCCAGCGCTTCGGCGCCAGCGCGATTTCCTATCAAGCGATCTACGATCAGGCGATGGCGGACGCGGAGGAACTCCACCCGCTGGTGGCGGACGTGTCCGCGGCGCTGTACCAGGCGAACAAGGCTGGCCACAACCTGCTGTTCGAAGGCGCGCACGGCACGATGCTCGACATCGACCATGGCACGTACCCATTCGTCACCTCGAGCAACTGCGTCGCGGGTCAAGCGGCGGCCGGGTCTGGCATTGGCCCGGGAATGCTGCATCACGTCCTCGGCATCGCCAAGGCCTACTGCACCCGCGTGGGCGGCGGCCCGTTCCCGAGCGAGTTGGATATCGCGACGGCCGATACGCCTGGATACCAGATGTCGACCAAGGGGCGTGAGTTCGGCACGGTGACCGGCCGCAAGCGCCGCTGTGGCTGGCTCGATGTGGCCGCGCTCAAGCGCGCGGTGCAACTCAACGGCGTTTCCAGCCTGTGTATCACCAAGCTCGACATCCTCGATGGCTTGCCGGAGCTCAAGCTCTGCACCGGTTACAAGCTCGATGGGAAGACCGTGGAGCTCCTGCCACTCGGAGCCGACGACGTGGCCCGCTGCGAGCCCATCTACGAAGCGCTGCCTGGCTGGAAGGAAAATACCTTCGGCGCCAGGTCCCCCGAGGCGCTGCCGGCCAACGCTCGCGCCTATCTCCAGCGCATCGAGCAGCTGTGCGAGGTTCCGATCAACACGGTTTCGACGGGCCCCGCGCGCGAGGAGATGATCCTCAAGCAGCACCCGCTCGCCTGAGTCATGCTCCCAGGGGTGGGGGCACTCAACGCCCCCCCCCGCCGGACGAAACGCCGACAAACAACACTCCGGAGGCGATTTCACTCCGGGTGGCCGCGCGTCTCCTCTAGGGTGCTGAGTCTTCCCGACAGGAGACACATGAACAACAAGAACCTCAACCTTGGATGGATGGTTGTCGCGGCGCTCGGCATGAGCGCGTGCGGTGACGAGACGAAGCCGAACCCCGAGCCGAATCCCGCGGCGCCGACGCGGGAGGACGTGGTGCGCGATCACATGGAGTCGCTGCGCGGCGACTCCGCTGCGCTCGGCGCCTTCCTGCTCGCCATGCCCAAGGGGGCGGACCTGCACAGCCACACCTCGGGCGCCATCACCACCGAGAAGCTGATCGAGTGGGGCGCGGAGGACGGCGCGTGCGTGAATACGACGACCTACGTGGCCAGCAACCCGTGCGCGGCCGGAACGACGCCCCTGGCCGACGCCTGGGCGGACCGGGCCTTCTACGACGCCGTGCTGGGCGCCTGGTCCATGCAGAACCACACGGGCTCGCTGCTGGAGGCGCACCAGCACTTCTTCGACGCCTTCGGCAAGTACGGCGCGGTGCAGACCGACGCGCGCAATGACGACAGCTACGCGGACATCCTCTCGCGCGCCGGCAATCACCACCAGGTCTACGTGGAGCTGATGCAGGGCTTTGGCGCGAGCACCGGTGGCCGGATCGCCGAGGGGCTTTTCACCGCCTCGGACAACTGGGACGCGGCGACCCTGCTGGCCAAGCGCGAGCAGCTCATCGCGCTGCCCGACTTCCAGGCCTCGATCGACCGGCAGGCCGCCAGCATCGCGGCGACCCTGAAGGGTGCCCGGGAGCTGCTCAAGTGCGGCACCGCCCAGGCGGATCCAGGCTGTGACGTGGAGGTGCGGCTGCTCTCCTCGGCCAACCGCACGGCGGAGCGCGCGAACGTCTTCGGCCAGTGGGTGCACGCCTATGAGCTGGCCCAGCGCGTGCCCGAGGTCGTGGGCGTCAACCTCGTGTCCCCCGAGGAGAACGAGAAGTCGCTCGCGTACTACGACGACGAGATGTTCGCCCTGGGCACGCTGGATGACTTCAATGACAACACGGTGGGCCGCAAGACGGTCCACATCTCCCTGCACGCCGGCGAGCTCATCCCCGCCGTGCTCAAGGCCCAGGATCAGCAGCACCTGCGCTTCCACATCCGCAACGCCGTGGAGAAGGCCCACGCGGAGCGCATCGGCCACGGCGTGGACGTGCTGGGCGAGACGGCCGGCGATGGCGCCGCGGACCTCCTGCGGGACATGCACGACCTGGATGTCATGGTGGAAATCTGCCTGACCTCCAACCGCGTCCTGCTCGGCGCCTCGGGCGCGCAGCACCCGCTCGCCGCGTACCTGGAGAACAAGGTGCCGGTGGCCCTGGCGACGGATGACTCGGGCATCCTGCGCGGAGACATCACCCAGGAGTACATCGCGGCCGCCACCGACCAGAAGCTCGACTACAAGACGCTCAAGCAGATGGCGCGCGCCAGCCTGGAGCACGCGTTCGTGGAAGGCGGCAGCCTCTGGGCCAAGCGCGATGACTTCACGACCACGGTGGAGGCCTGTGCCCAGGAGAAGCTCGGAGAGGTCGCCACGTCGGCCAGCTGCAAGACCTACCTCACCTCCCACAAGCGCGCCGCGCTCCAGTGGAAGCTGGAGACGCAGCTCGCCACCTTCGAGAATCAGTTCGTGAAGTAGACCCAGGAGGCTCCATGCCGCCCCGCCCCTATCGCATCGACGTCGCCCAGGAAGTCCTCGCGGATCTCCACCATCGCCTGGACGCCACGCGTTTCCCGGAGCCGCTTCCGGGCGCGCCCTGGGCGCACGGCGCGCACGTCGCCTACGTGCGCGAGCTGTGCGAGTACTGGCGCCACGCCTACGACTGGCGCCAGTACGAGGCGGAGCTCAACCGCCATCCCCAGTTCCTGTGCGAAGTGGACGGCGTGGAGCTGCATTTCTGGCATGTGCGCGGCAAGGGCCCCTCGCCCATGCCCCTGTTGCTCATCCACGGCTGGCCCGGGTCCATCCTCGAGTTCCACCACCTCATCGGGCCCCTGACGGATCCCGCCGCGCACGGAGGCGACGCGGCGGATGCGTTCGACGTGGTCATCCCGGCGCTGCCCGGCTACGGCTTCAGCGGCAAGCCCCGGGAGCCCGGCTGGAGCGCCACGCGCGTCGCCGCGGCGTTCGACCGGCTCATGGTGGAGCACCTCGGCTACCCCCGCTATGGCGCGCAGGGCGGGGATTGGGGCGCCATCACCACCATCGAGCTGGGCCTCCATCATGGTGCCCACCTCGCGGGCATCCACCTCAACATGCCCCTCGCCGGGCCTCCGCCAGGACAAGAGACGAGCGACGAGACCCGGCGGTACGCCCAGGCGATGGCGGCGCGCCATGCGGCCGAGGGCGCCTACAGCCAGGTGCAGGGCACCAAGCCCCTGTCGCTCGCCATCGCGCAGAGCGACTCACCCGCGGGGCTCGCCGCGTGGATGGTCGAGAAGTTCCGCACCTGGAGCGACTGTGACGGAGAGGTGGAGCGCCGCTTCTCCAAGGACTGGCTGCTCACCAACCTGATGTTCTACTGGGCGCCCAACAGCATCGCGAGCGCGGCCAACCTCTATTACGAGACCTTTGGCGCCCACTTCCCCGACCTCCGAGGCCAGGTGCGCGTGCCCACGGGGGTGGCCCGCTTCCCCCGGGAGATCGTCCAGCCCCCTCGCTCCTGGCTGGAGCACCGCTTCGACCTGCGGCGCTACACGGAGATGCCTCGGGGCGGGCATTTCGCCGCCGTCGAGGAGCCGGAGCTGTTCCTCGACGACGTGCGCGCGTTCTTCCGCACGCTCCGCTAGGACCGACGGGGACCCGTTCCCACACGGGCCCCCGCGTCCCCGGGACTACCGCAGGTTCCAGCTCTGGTTGGTGCCGCCGTGGCAGGAGTACTGGACCAGCTTGGCGCCGTCATCGATCGAGGCGCTCTGCACGTCGACACACTTGCCGCTGTTGACGTTCGCCAGCGAGTAGCCGCCACCGCTGCTGGTCAGGCGGAAGGCCTGGGCGTTGGTGCCGTTGCAGTCCCACTGCTGCACGATGCCGAAGTCGTCCGTGCTGGAGTTGGAGATGTCCAAGCACTTGCCGCTGTTGACGTTGACCAGGTTGAAGGCGCCGCCCGCGGCCGCCTGGAGGCGGAAGGCCTGGGCGTTGGTGCCATTGCAGCTCCACTGCTGGAGCTGCGTGCCGCTGCCGAGGTTGGAGCCCGGCACGTCCATGCACTTGCCGCTGTGCTGCGCGGCCAGGCGCACCACGCTGCCCGGCTGGGGACCGGGAGCCGTGCCGCCACCGGGGAGCGAGCCATCGCTGCACGTGTTGGTGCCCGAGCCGCCACCCGGGAAGGTGACGCGCACGCTGGCCTTGTCGGCCGACTGCGACACCACGGAGATGCTCACGCGGCCGTTCGGGTCCTGGAAGGTGCGGCCCGAGGTGAGGCGCGGATCGCGGTGGGTGTTGGGGTAGTTGGGCGCCAGGTCCAGCAGCAGCGGGTTGCGGTTGCCGCCGTCGGAGCGGAAGTCCTGCGCCACGTCGACGTGCACGCCGGTGTTGACCTCGGGAGCGCCGCCCGGACCCGCGTTGAACGAGGCGAGCGCGGGGTTGCGGTACTCCACCCAGAAGTACAGGGGCCGGCCGTCCACCGTGTCGCCGGTGGGGATCTGCAGGGACTGGATGCCGTTGGACGCGCTCTGGATGGGCACCAGGTCATACGTGGCATCGCGCGAGACGCGCACGTTGTTGCACTTGTCCAGCCACAGCATGGTGGACTTCTGGAAGGCGTTCATGTGCCCCAGGCCGCCGCCCATGGTGTTGAAGGCGTTGCCGTACTCGTCCGGGGGACAGCTCGAGTAGGGGTTGGGCTTGTAGGCGGAGCCCGTGCCACAGCGCGCCGTGGAGGCGTGCCCCAGGCCGAAGCCGTGGCCGAACTCATGCGCGAAGGCGTTCGGATCGGTACAGGTGTAGAGGCTGCCGTCGCCGAACGAGTTGCCCGCCGCCGGAGGCCGGCCCACCCACGCGAGGCCACAGGCACAGTCGGTGAAGCCCGGGTTGTTGGGGATGACGAAGCCCACGTGCGCGTAGACGCTCAGGTCCCGGCCCGCGGCCCTGGCGGCCGCCCGCGCGGCGTTGGCGATGGTGTCCAGGTTGCAGTTGGCCGGCTTGGCCAGGTTCAGCGGCGCCAGCGCGTCGCCCTGCACCGTCCAGGCTCCGTAGGACAGCTCCTTGTAGTACGCGCTCACGGTGTCCAGGCGCTGACGGGCCGTGTTCACGTCAATGCGCGCCGTGGTGCCCGGGAACACCAGCGGGAGGATGGCCACGCGCACCGTCCGGGGCGTGCCGTTCACCAGCGCGTCGCGGGACGTCACCAGGTCCGACTCGGACTTGACCACCTCGAGTGAGCGCACCTGGAGCCGCTCACCCACCTGCCCGGGCTGGCCGCTCGCGAGGGCGTCCGCGGGCTGCGCCTGGACGATGACGTGGTCGCCCGGCTTGACCGACGGCTCGCCCTCGAACGCCAGCTCGAAGCTCTGGCCGTCCGCCGTCCGCAGGCCGTAGCCCATGCGGTGCGTGCCATCCGCGTGGTCCACCGAGAACATGCGCAGCTCGCCCTCGTAGACCGGAAGCTCCTCGGCGCCAGAGCACCCCAGGGCCAGCGCCAACGTCAGGGTCAGCCCCGTTCCTCCAATTCCTCTCACCACGCGACCAGATTGCATGTCTGTCCTCCTCGAGTTCAAGGCGCGCGAAGGTACAGCACGCATGCCTTCATCAGGAAGAGGAAAACGTGTTTAAGCCGCAAAACTTAATTTAACCCGGAAAATTGCAGTCCTCTCTCACCAGAATCCCTCGGTGAGCAGGAGGTCCGACACGCGTTGGATCCGCTTCTGGTACGCCGCGAAAAAGGAGCCGGCTTCCTTCTCCGTCGGGTTGCGCCAGATGAGCTGGGGACCCGCTCCCCCATTGGCGCGCTCGCACAGGACGAAGGCCCGGCGGACATCGTCCACGCTCTCGAAACGCAGCGCGTCGAGCAGCAACGGATTCTGGCTCGTCAGGAACGCCTGCCGCTCCCCCAGCTCCTGAAGACACGCCGGAATCCATTCGTGATGCAGACCGCCCACCAGCTCGTCGGCGATGATCACGTCCCGGGAAGCGTCCGCGTAGGCGAAGAGGGACAGCAGCCGCTTCTGTCCATAACCGAGCAGATCATGGGAGACCTCTTCCCCCGGCTTCTTGAAGAAGAAGCGCAGGTTGCTCAACCGGACGACCTGTTGACCGGGCGCGGGGCCCAGCCGCTCGACGTCGAAGCGCGCGGTCGCGGACTCGTAGCCGAGGATCCGCGCGACCCGGTCCAGGAAGTCCAGCGTCGAGGTCTCCGACGTGCCCTCGGGAACCGGACCCCGGAGGACCTTGAAGAAGGACTGGGGGAATTCCTCGGGACCCCGGGGGGACTTGACGCGGTAGCCCGCGCGGATGAGCTCGAACTCCAGTTCGAGCAGGCGCCCCAGGCGCTCGATGCCCTCGTCCAGCCGGTACGCCCCGACGATGCGGGTGGAGAGGATTTCCTGGGCCAGTTCCTTCGAGGCCGGATCCGGCCGGGCCATCATCAGGGCCAGCCCCAGAGACCAGATGGGGTCTCCCGGAAACACCCGGTCCACGCGGCTCTGGGGGCTGTCGCTCTCGAGGAAGATGTCGTTGGGGAGCACCCGGGCCCGGAGCACCGTCTCGCCCTTCCTCTCGATGGAGAACGAATCGGACCGTTGGAGCACCGACAGGGACTCGCTCACCAGCTCGCCCGACACCATGGACACGGAGGGCTGCTCCACCCGCGTGCTGGACAGGGTGTGCTCGACCTCGAGCGCCGCGCCGGAGACGCGGCAGCGCACCTCCAGGACATCATCCCGCAGCCCATCGTCCGCGCCCATCGAGGCCGACAGCAGCCGCAAGAGCGCCGACTTGCCCGTCCCGTTCCTGCCAAGTACCACGTTGATGCCTGGACGGAACTCAAGCGTCGTCGGGGCGACGTTCCGGAACTTGTTGATCGTGAGCGTCGTCAGCTTGTTCATGGTCCTGTCAACGGCACCACACACCTCTTGGGGGGTCAAGGAAGGGAGGGCCCGTGGCGCGGGGAGACCGGGCATGATTTCAATTCCCCATGTCTCACTCGACCCTCTCCGCGCTCGAAGCCTCGATCCGCCGGGACCTGGAGCGCCTGGACTACCCCAAGCGCCCCTGGGTGCTGCCCCGCCACACCCGTGACGGCCGCGCCATCCTGGACGTGCTCATCATCGGCGGAGGACAGAGCGGGCTCGCCGCCGCGTTCGGCCTCCAGCGCGAGAAGGTGACGAACCTGCTCGTCGTCGACGACAGCCCCGCGGGGCTCGCCGGGCCCTGGAAGACGTTCGCGCGGATGCTCACCCTGCGCACCCCCAAGCACGTCACCGGCCCGGACCAGAACCTGCCCAACCTCTGCATCCAGAGCTGGTACGAGGCCCAGTTCGGCGAGGAAGCCTGGAAGTCGCTCGGCCTCATCCCCAAGGAGACGTGGGCGGACTACCTCCACTGGTACCACCGCTTCCTCGGCATTCCCGTGCGCCACGACACCCGCGCGGGGGCGCTCACCTGGCTGCCCGAGGAGCGCTGCTTCGCCGTCCCCGTGCGGCCCTCCCAGGGAGAAGGGCCCGAGGAGACGCTGCTCGCGCGCAAGGTGGTGCTCGCCATGGGCATCGACGGCTCGGGCCGCTGGGAAGCGCCGTCCGTGGTGATGCACCTGCCGCGCGAGCTGTGGGCGCACACCCATGACGCCATCGACTTCGACGCACTGCGTGGCAAGCGCCTGGGCGTGCTGGGCGCGGGGGCCTCGGCCTTCGACAACGCCTCCGTGGCGCTCGAGCGGGGCGCGGGCGAGGTGCACCTCTTCTACCGCCGCAAGACGCTGCCCACGGTGAACGCCTACCGCTGGGCCGAGTTCGTGGGCTTCCTCAAGCACCACGCGGACCTGCCGGACGCGGACCGCTGGCGCTTCATCCGCCGCATCCTGGAGATGGGGCAGTTGCCGCCGCACGACACGTACCACCGCGCGCGCGCCTTCCCCCAGTTCCACCTGCACGCGGAGAGCCCCTGGCTGAGCACCCGCGCCGTGGGTGGTGCCGCCGAGGTCACCACGCCACACGGCACCTTCACCTTCGACAAGCTCATCATCGGCAGCGGCACCGTGACGGACCTGACACTGCGTCCGGAGCTGGTGAACCTGGTGGCGGACATCGCGCTGTGGAAGGACCGCTACACGCCCCCGCCCGCCGAGGCCCATGAAGACCTGGGGCGCCACCCCTACCTGGGCCCGGGCTTCGAGTTCCAGGAGAAGGTACCCGGCCAGGCGCCCCACCTCGCCTCCGTCTTCAACTACACCTTCGGCGGCTTCGTCTCCCTGGGGCTGGGCGGCGCGAGCATCTCCGGCATGAAGTACAGCCTGCCCCGGCTCGTGTCCGGCATCACCCGCCAGCTCTATGTCGAGGACAAGGACGCCTACTTCGATTCCCTGATGAAGTTCGATGTGAAGGAGTTCGAGCCATGAGCCAGGAGTGGGTGCTGCGCGGCGAGCGCGTCGTGACGGACACGGGCGTGCGCCCGGCGGCGGTGGTGGTGCGCGACGGCAAGGTGGCCGCGGTGGTGGGCCCGTCGGAGGTGCCCTCGGGGCCGCCGGTGACGGACGTGGGCACGAAGGTCATCATGCCCGGCGTGGTGGACAGCCACGCGCACATCAACGAGCCTGGACGCACCGAGTGGGAGGGCTTCGAGACGGCCACGCGCGCGGCGGCCGCGGGCGGCATCACCACGGTGGTGGACATGCCGCTCAACTCCATTCCCGCCACCACGTCGCTCCAGGCGCTCCAGGTGAAGGCCGCCGCCGCCGAGGGCCACTGCACCATCGACTACGGCTTCTGGGGCGGCGTCATCCCCGGCAACGTGGGAGAGCTGGAGGCCATGATCGACGCGGGCGTCACCGGCTTCAAGTGCTTCCTCATCCAGTCCGGCGTGGACGAGTTCCCCCACGTGACGCGCGAGGACCTGGAGCGGGCCATGCCGGTGCTCGCGCGCCGGGGCGTGCCCCTCATCGTCCACGCGGAGATGACGGACGCGGAGGGCCCGCCCCAGGGCGACACGCGCACCTACCAGAGCTACCTCGCCTCGCGCCCGCGCCAGTGGGAGGACGACGCCATCCGCATGATGGTGGAGCTGTGCCGGAAGCACCGCGGGCCCGTGCACATCGTGCACCTGTCGTCCTCGGACGCGCTCGGCACCGTCGCCGCCGCGAAGGCCGAGGGGCTGCCCTTCACCGTGGAGACGTGTCCGCACTACCTCACCTTCGACGCGGAGCACATCCCCGACGGCGCCACCTGGTTCAAGTGCGCGCCCCCCATCCGCGAGTCGGAGAACCGCGAGAAGCTGTGGACGGGCCTGGCGCGCGGCGACATCGACATGGTGGTGTCGGACCACTCGCCCTGCACTCCCGCGCTCAAGCACCTGGAGCACGGGGACTTCGGCAAGGCCTGGGGAGGCATCGCCTCGCTCCAGTTCAGCCTGCCCGCGGTGTGGACGGGCATGCGCGCGCGCGGCCACGGGCTGGAGCAGCTCGTGCGCTGGATGTGCGAGGCCCCGGCCCGGCTCACTGGCCTCGCGGGCCAGAAGGGCTCGCTCACCCCGGGCGCGGACGCGGACCTGCTCGTCTTCGACCCCGAGGCCCCCTTCACCCCCGAGGCCTCGGGCGTGCTGCACCGCCACAAGCTCACCCCCTACTCGGGCCGGCCGCTCGTGGGCGTGGTGGAGCGCACCTGGGTGCGAGGTCAGGAAGTCCACACGCGGGGAGCGCCCGCGCCCGGCCCCACCGGCCGATGGATTCGCCGCCCTGGTACGGCGCGGCCCGTGAAATAAGGTAGTCCCCGAGGAGAACCCGACACCATGAACGCACCCGAGGAAGGCAAGGTCCGCGTCGCCTTCGCCGAGCTCATCGATCTGGCCGCCGAGAAGGTGGGTGGCCGCGCCCTGTACGCCAACGACGAGTTCTTCGCCCCCAAGGAGAACCTGCTCAAGCCGGGGCGAGGCGTCTTCATCCCGGACAAGTACACGGAGTTCGGCAAGTGGATGGATGGCTGGGAGACGCGCCGCAAGCGCGAGCTGCCGGGCCATGACTTCTGCATCCTCCAGCTGGGCCTGCCGGGCACCGTCCGCGGCGTGAACGTGGACACCCACCACTTCCTCGGCAACTTCCCCGAGTACGCCTCGGTGGACGCGCTGGAGGCGCACGGCGAGGTGACGGTCGAGTCGCTGCTCAAGGCCACGTGGACGCCCATCGTCCCGCGCACGAAGCTGGTGGGCGGCACGCAGAACTACATCCCCGTGGCGAGCGAGCAGCGCTGGACACACCTGCGCCTCAACATCTTCCCGGATGGCGGCGTGGCGCGCTTCCGGGTGCACGGCGTGGTGAAGCCGGACCTGGTGAAGATGCGCGCCGGGGAGCTGGTGGACCTGGCGGCTGCGGAGAACGGCGGCACCGTCGTCACCTGCAACGACTCCTTCTTCGGCCCCAAGGACAACCTCATCCTCCCCGGCCGCGCGGCCACCATGGGCGATGGCTGGGAGACGCGGCGCAAGCGCGTGCCGGGCTTCGACTGGATCGTCGTGAAGCTCGCCGTGCCCGGCCACATCGAGCGCGTGGAGGTGGACACCAACCACTTCAAGGGCAACTTCCCCGACATGTGCTCGCTGGAGGGCTGCACGCTTCAGGAGGACATCCTCGACTTCGCCAACGCGCGGGACATCGCCTGGACGGAGATCCTCCCCAAGACGAAGCTCCAGGCGAGCCACCAGCACTTCTTCGATGGCAAGGCGCTGCGCGCCGCGGGGCCCTTCACCCACGTGCGGCTCAACATCTTCCCGGACGGAGGCATCAGCCGCCTGCGGGTGCACGGACGGGTCGCGTGAGCCGGCTCGCGTGGCTCAACGGGCTGTCCGCCGAGGAGGCCCAGGCGGAGTTCATGCGCTGCTGTGGCGTGCGGACCTGGGCGGCGGCGCTCGCCCGGGCGCGGCCCTTCGCGAGCGAGGCGGCCCTGTTCGAGCAGGCCGACGCGCTCTGGGCCCGCACGGGTCCCGAGGAGTGGCGCGAGGCCATGACGCACCATCCGCGCATCGGCGACGTGTCGCGGCTGCGCGAGAAGTACAAGGCCACCGGCGCCTGGAGCGAGCAGGAGCAGCGCGGCATGGAGGGCGCGGGCGGGGACGTGATCCAGGCGCTCGCCGACGGCAACCGGGACTACGAGGCGCGCTTCGGCTTCATCTTCCTCGTGTGCGCCACGGGCAAGAGCGCGGCGCAGATGCTCGGCTTGTTGCGCGAGCGCATATCCAATCCCCCGGACCAGGAGCTGCGGGTCGCGGCGGGAGAGCAGGCGAAGATCACCCATATCCGACTGGAGAAGCTCCTCGCGCCATGAGCACCCTGTCCACCCACGTCCTCGACACGCAGTGGGGCCGCCCGGCGTCCGGCGTCCCCATCACCCTGGAGCAGCAGGCCGGTGACACCTGGCGCGAGCTGGCCCGGGGCACCACCAACGCGGATGGCCGCGTGCGCGACTTCCTGCCCGCGAACACGCGCCTGGAGCCCGGCACCTACCGGATGACGTTCCACACCGCCGAGTACTTCCGCGCCCACCAGACGAAGGGCTTCTACCCGTATGTCTCCGTGGTGTTCGAGCTCGCCTCGACCGAGGAGCACTACCACGTGCCCCTCCTGCTGAGCCCCTTCGGCTACTCCACCTATCGAGGCAGTTGAGGCGCCCGTCCCATGACGACCTCCGCGTTCACCCCGAAGCAACTCGCCGCCACCCGAGCCGCCCTGGAGCGGGCCCACCAGGAGCGCGCCCGCCACACCACGGACGCCATCCCGGGCCGCCAGCCCGTGCACACCCTGTACGGCGGGGCCCACCTCTTCAAAGCGGACACGGCCCGGAAGATGGGGCAGCGGGCCCTGGAGACGATGCGGGAGTACGCCCCGGACGCGCACGCGCTCGCCAGGTGCCTGGACATGGACGAAGGGCTCGCCGAACGGGTCCACGCGCGCGTGACCGCCAAGCTCCACCACGAGCCGGTGGAGGACTTCCGCATCGACTTCGAGGACGGCTACGGCCCCCGCCCGGACGAGGAGGAGGACGGCCACGCCGAGTCCGCCGCGCGCGAGGTGGCCCAGGGACTCTCGGAGGGCGGCCTGCCCCCCTTCCTCGGCATCCGCATCAAGCCGCTCCACCCGGAGCGCTTCGAGCGGAGCACGCGCACCCTGGAGCGCTTCCTCGGCACGCTGCTCGCCGCCACGGGAGGAACCCTTCCCGACCCCTTCGTCATCACGCTGCCCAAGGTCACCTCGCCCGAGGAGGCCGCGGCCCTGGCGCACCTGCTGGAGTTGTTGGAGGCACACCATGGCCTGCGCCCGGGCACGCTGAAGGTGGAGCTGATGGTGGAGTCGCCCCAGGCCCTGTTCGGCGCGGACGGACGCGTCCTGCTGCCGTCGATCGTGGAAGCGGCCAAGGGACGCTGCGTGGGCGTGCACCTGGGGCCGTATGACTACACGGCCAGCGTGGACATCACCGCCGAGCACCAGCGCCTGACGCACCCGGCCTGCGACTTCGCCCGGGAGGTGATGCAGGCGGCGCTCGCGGGCCGGGGCGTGGCGCTCGTGGATGGGCCCACGAGCCTCCTGCCGGTGGGTCCGCACAAGCACCGGGGACCGAGCCCGCTGCCGGAAACCGAATGGGAGACGAACCGCCAGAGCGTGCACCACGCGTGGCGGCTGATGCACTCGAACGTGCGCCATGCCCTGGAGCGGGGCTTCTACCAGGGGTGGGATCTGCACCCCGCCCAGCTGCCGGTGCGCTACGCGACCGTGTATGCCTTCTTCCTGGAGGGCCTGGAGACCACCACGCTCCGGCTCAAGTCCTTCGTCGAGCAGGCCGCGAAGGCCACGCGCATCGGCGGCGTGTTCGACGACGCCGCCACGGGCCAGGGCCTGCTCAATTCATTCTTGCGCGGGCTCGCCTGCGGCGCCATCACGCCGGAGGAAGTCCGGGCCACGGACCTGACCATCGCGGAGCTGCGCGAACGCTCGTTCGTGCGCATCATCGAGAACCGCCGCGGTTGACCCCACCCCCACAGGAGCATCCCATGGACAAGAACATCGCGAACCTGCCGCTCAAGCGCATCGACGGCACCGAGACCTCGCTGGCCACCTACCAGGGCAAGGTGCTGCTGCTCGTCAACGTGGCATCCAAGTGCGGCCTGACGCCCCAGTACGAGGGCCTGGAGAAGTTGCACGAGCAGTACCAGGGCCAGGGACTGGTGGTGATGGGCTTTCCCGCCAACGAGTTCGGCGCGCAGGAGCCGGGCAGCGACGCGGAGATCCAGGAGTTCTGCCGCTCGAACTTCGGCGTGGCCTTCCCCATGTTCTCGAAGCTCGTCGTCAAGGGGCCGGGGCAGCACCCGCTCTACCACTACCTGACGCACACCCAGCCAGACACCTGGTTCCCCCCGCACAGCGAGTTCCGCGCCCGGCTGGAGAAGTACGGCATGAAGCGCGAGACGCTGCACGAGGTGCACTGGAACTTCGAGAAGTTCCTCGTGAGCCGCCAGGGCGAGGTGGTGGGGCGATTCTCACCGGACACCACCCCCGACAACCCCGAGTTCAAGAAGGCCCTCGAGGCGGAGCTCGCCAAGTAAAACGGAGCAGGCTCACGCCTCCGAGCGCACTGCGCTTCAGCCCTGGTGTCGCTCGGCTACGCGATAGAGCCGAGTGAGGGAGAAGTCCAAGAGCGACTGGCGCGAGCGCATGTAGTGGCGTGCCCGGACAAATGGCAACCAGACGCGCCTGCCCACGAGCACCTGGGTCTCCTCGAGCTTCTGACGCGGTATCCACTGGCCGCCGAGGTTGCGCACCAGCACCTGGCCCAGGTAGGCGCCAATGGAGGGTACCGCGTGCGCGTCGATGTTTTCCCTCAGGCGGCTCTTTGGGAAGTCCTCGTGCCAGAAGTAGAAGTCGGCGTCGGTGAGGGACTCGGGCGTCTCCTCGAAGATGGAGGGCACGTGGGTGTGCAGCAGGGCCACGAGGAGCTCGGCGAGGTAGCTGTAATGCTCGCACGCGCGCGCCGGGTCCTCCACGTCCGGAGGCAGGGCGGAGTCGGCGGGACGCCACTCCTCGGGCTCGGGTGGCTGCCACGCGTTGAACTCGGCGATCGTGCGCTGGCGCTCGTGGCTGGCGACGTCATCCACCACGCGCGAGAGGAACTGCGCCATGTCCGGGTGGAAGCGAGGCTCCACGGGGGCGAGCGTGGCGCTGCGCTCGCGCAGGCCGCGCAGCACGGTGTCGAAGTCCAGGTCTGGCCGAAGGTGGCAGTGCGCACGAGCCTGGGCCAGACGCGCCTCCTCGCTGGCGAAGTCCGAGGCGGTGGGCCACGTCACCAGGAGGACGCAACCGTTGGGCAATTCCTCCACCCGCCAGGCTGGAGTGGAGAGCATGCGCTCGCGGCCGACGGATTCCACCAGCTTGGGACCGAAGACGTTGAGCCAGCATACTTCGTAGATCTTGTCGAAACCGTCTCTGAACCGGGTCTCCTGATCGCGGCCGAAGCTGGGAAAGTCCGCCAGGATCATGTCATCACTGCTGTGAGCCACGGCATGGGAGACCGGGTAGCGTGAGGCCCAGGCGCGGACCATCTCCACGAATTCGCCGCAGCGCTCCGCTTCCGCGAAGAAGGAGAGCGGCTTCACGGTAACTGTGATGTGCAACTCGGGCGGATGGGGGGGCAGCCAGAGCCAAAGTGTCATGTCCAACGCCGGCCACTGCGTCCTATAGAGCCCGAGGGCCGTGCTGTCTCCGTCGCGCGCCTCCTCAAGGGCCTTCCAGACGGCGGCGCGAGTGTATTTGCGTGACCGCTTGCCTTTTGTGACGTCCGGCATCCACCCGTCCGCGTGCTCCTCGAGCGCTTGGAGAACAGGTTCCAGCTCGTGCTCCTGTGCCGTTCGTGGATCGAAGGCACCTTTGAAATTGAGCCGGAGGCGATCCTCCGGCTTCAAGTCGTGCACGCTCAGCCGCTTCATTGGAACAGCACCTCCACTTCCGGAAACTTCTTCGTGGTCGCGTCCACGGCTGCATCCATTGCGTCTATATCCTTGGGCTTGAGTACGCCCCCCTCGTAGACGAGGCGGACCCGAGCAATCGGTACTTCGCTACTTCCGCGGAGAAGGCGCTTGAGGGAGTTCCGGCGGATGTCCAGGGTCCCGCCATACTTTCGCAGAGCTTCCCTCGCGTCTTCTATCATCTGTACCTTCAATGCGTTTTCGTCGAGCAGCGTGAGCTCGCGACTCTTGAAGCTGAATGTCTCGACGCGAGGTGGCCTTCCGGCCAGTTCGCTCTCCTCGATGACGAGCACGTCCGCATAGCGCAAGCCATTCCCTGGCTTCTTGACGCCCACGTACTTTTGGATGCGAGGCGTGTGGAATGCCCCGAGGAAGCGACGCTGGGCCCGAGGCAATCTCGCGTCGGCCTCCAACATCTCCACCATGAGACGCTCGAAGGCGAGCCCCCGAGTGAACCGCCCCCACATCTGCTCGTAGGCCGCCCAGCGCAAAGGTCCCTCGACGGCCATGCCTTGTTTGAGCTCCTCCAGGCGCTTCTCGTAATAGGCAACGTACTCACCCCAACGAGGGGTGCCTCCGGCTCCGGGCGGAGGTGCGTCCATGACGGGACGTTGCTTCTCCAGCACCGCCATGTCCTTGGGCAGGCGCGGACCCGTGGCCTCGAGTTCCACCAGCGCCAGCTTGGTCTCCACCACCTCTCGGATGAGACCCGCCCCCTCGTCCACCAGCGAGGCCAGGCCTCCGGGAGGCGCTACCGCACCGGCCCCTTTGAGAGTGGAGCGTGCGGCGTCGTTCGCCACGGGGGCCATCTCACCAGGGCCCGTGCCCGTCCCGTTCCTCACGGCCGAGGAACCCGTGGCCCCAGGCCTGGCCTTGGACATCATCGCTTGCGCTCGGGCCACATTTCCCCGGGCCTCGCGTAGCGCCAGCGCGGCATCCACTCCTCCCACGGCCACGAAGCGGCCCGCTTCCCGGCTGGCGCGGATGTCCCGGGCCAGTTCCCGCAGGCCATCCACGCCGAGTACCGCCTCCAGTTGCCGCGTTATCTCCAGAAGGCCCCTCACTTGTGGCGCCATCGCCTGGAGCCCGTTCCGCAACTGAGTCCCGACACCCGCTGCACTCCGGGTCTCGGCGAGGTAACGCGCCCCCTTGCCCCCCACGTACAGCCCCACCAGCAACACCGCGGGTGCCAACTCGCGCGTGGCCTGCTCGTACTCGCCCCGCGCCAGCGAGGACGCCCCCTGTCCCGTGCCGGCCATCAGCCCGTAGAAGCCCAGCGGTACGCCGAAAGTCAGGTGGTCGAAGCTTCCCACCACCACGTTGCCAGCCGAGAAGTGCTGCTCCATCCATCGCTTCTCCGCCTCGGCGAGAGCCTCCTGATAGTCCGGTGGCAGTTGGTCGCGGATGACGGAGAAGTCGAAGGCCGCCGCGTCGGCACTCATCGAAGTGCTGGAGAGCGCGTCCGCGCCCGCTTGGGCGAGACCCCGGCCGATGTCGTCCCATTGGAAGTCCCGGTCCACACGGGCCGTGGGTTTCAGGCCCCTATGCTCCAGGGCAGCGCGAAAGGAGGGCAGCAGCGCGAGCGTCCGCGTGAGCCGCTTGTCCTGGGCCAGCAGGAAGAGCATCTCCCGGAGGTCATCGTCATGGGTGGTGTCGACGATGAAGAGGGCGACAACCTCGGCGCCGAGGGTTCCAAACCGCTCGGCATGGAGGAGGAAGGAGGTGCGCTTGCGGTTGAGAAGGCTGGAGACATCTTCGCGCGACGTCCCCTGAGCCCCCAACCGCACGGCACTCCAGTCGTCCAAGGCCTCCACCAACCGAGGCATGTCCACGCGCTGTTGCAACGCGAGGAACTCGGCGGGCGAGGTGCATCTGAGGAAGGGGGCCAGAAGTTCCTCCGCGTGGGAGGAGAAGTCGGGCCAGTCCAGAGGCAGGGCCTCTCCTCCACAGGCAATCGGCTCCCCCGATGGACCACCGGAGCCGCTTTTCGCCTCGGCCGGGACAAGCGTCCGGCGCGACGAAGGGTTCGGGGAGTACAGGCCATGGCCGCTCAACAGACCGCCGCGCGGAGCACTCGTCGCGCACCCCGCCAGGAGGACGGCGACGGCCAGGGTCAGCAGCATCCTTCCACCGCCCCGCTTCGTGACACGTCGTCTCACGGAGAGACGCGCACACTCGTTCGTGCGCATCATCAAGGCTACTGGGCGGGGGGATACTTCTGCAGTTTGCGCTGGAGCGACCGCCGGTGCAGCCCCAGGCGCCGGGCCGCCTCGGAGATGTTGCCCCCACAATCCGCGAGCACGCGCTGGATGTGCTCCCACTCCGCCCGGGCGAGCGAGGGCGGCTGGAAGTCCTCCGTCACCTGGGTGGGCTCCCCCGGGCCGCGCGAGAAGGCAAGCAGCAGGTCGTCCACATCCGCCGGCTTGGGCAGGTAGTTGAACGCCCCCAGCTTCACCGCCTCCACCGCCGTGGCGATGCTCCCATAGCCCGTGAGGACGATGATGCGCGTGGAGCCGTCCAGCGCGTGCAGGTCCCTCACCAACTCCAGGCCGCCGCGCCCGGGCATGCGCAGGTCCACCACCGCCACCTCGGGCGACTCCCGCGAGGCCAGGGCGAGCCCTTCCTCGTAGGAGCCAGCGGTGGTCACCTCGAATCCCCGCTCGCGGAAGGCCCGGGCGAGGCGCTCGCGGAACACGCTCTCGTCATCCACCAGCAGCAGGGTGGGCGCGGAGCCAGGAGGCAACGGGCTCGTCATGGAGCCACTTGCACCCGGGAGGCCTCGGGAGACAACGCGGCGGATTGTCGCAGCCCACCGGCCGGCCACGTCAGCGTCACGCGCGTGCCCTGTCCCGGGGTGGAGTCCAGCACCAGTTGGCCCCCGAGCTGATCCAACAGGGCGCGGGTGAGGAAGAGCCCCAGGCCCATGCCCTCGCCCGGGGCCTTGGTGGTGAAGAAGGGCTCTCCGGCCCGCGCGAGCACGTCCGGCGCCATGCCCGCCCCCGAGTCCTCCACGGTGAGCCGCCACGCCTGGGGCTCGCGCACGAGCCCGAGCCGCACGGGAGCGCCAGATGCCGAGGCCTGCAGGGCGTTCTTCACCACGCCCCGGATGACCTGGGAGAAGGAGTGCGCGGAGACGAGCTCGCGCTCCTCGCGTGCCCGGGGGTCCACCTCGGTGAGCACCCGCTCGCGCCCCGGAAGCGCCTCGAGCGCCTGCTCCACCAGCGCCGCGGGCGCGAGCATCGCCAGGGACTCGCCCTGACTCGCCCCCGCGTCGGACGCCATGCGCGCGAGGATGTCCCGGCAGCGCGCCACCTGCTCGCGGATGAGCCGCACGTCCTCCAGCGAGGACGTCTCCTGCCCCGCGCGCGCCAGGTGCCGCTCCAGCTCGCGCGCCACCACGGCGATGGTGGACAGGGGAGTGGACAGCTCGTGCGCGGCGCCCGCGGCCAGCGTGGCCAGGGCCGTCAGCTTGTCATGCCGCGCCGCCGCCGCCCGCGCCGCCACCAGCTCCGCCTCGCGCGCCGCCAACGCCCGCGTCACCCGCTGCACGAAGTAGACGATGAAGCCCGCGGCCAGCGCGAACGCCGCCCACATGCCCTCCAGGTGCCTGCGCATGTCGTGGATGTGGTGGTGCGCCGGCGCACCCACGAACAGCTCGCCGAAGCAGGCGGCGGCCAGCACCATGAGCGCCCACGTCCACCCCTCGTGTAGCACCACCGCCGCGAGCGCGATGTGCACCAGATACAGCGCGCTGAAGGGATTGGAGGCACCCCCGCTCAGCTCCAGCAGCACCGTGAGCAGCACCACGTCCAACGCCATCACCGCCCACGTCAGCCCCTCGGGGATGGGCCGCTCGCGCCGCCGGACCCACAGCCCGAGCGCCGCGTTGCTCGCGGCGCCCACGGCGACGGTGGCGAACAACGGTCCGAGCCGTTGAGGCAGCCCCAGCCCCAGGTGCACCCCGAGGATGATCGCCAGTTGCCCGAAGAGGGCTCCCCAGCGCAGCCGCAGGAGCCATGACAGGTTGATGGCCTGGGCGTCACGCACGGCGCGTCAGGGGCTTCCCCCGGCCATCATCTGGCGCACCTTCACGCCAATGGACACGGCGACGACCAGCAGGAGGAAGAACACCGCGCCCAGGACCGCCACGCGGATCTTCGTGCGCTTGTCCGGCGGCGGCGTGGGCATGAGCAGTGAACCCGCCGAGGCCAACCGCACCACCTCCTCGCGCCCCCGATGAGCGATGGGATCGTCCGGATGGCGCGCCAGACGGATGCGGTAGAGCCGCCCGAGCGCGGGCAGTTCCCCGCGCTCCGAGGCCAGCGCGAGCACCTTGTCATGCGCGCTCCTCGTCTCCCACAGCTCCACCACCCCGAGCCACGTGGAGGCCACCGTGGGCGAGGGCCGCAGCTCGTCGGGCTTGAAGCGCGAGAAGTCGAGTCCGCAGTGAGGGCACACCGCGGCGCCCTCCTTGCGCGTGCCGATGCACTTGGGGCAGAAGCCCGACGGCGGCATGAAGGGATCTTCCGGCCCCGAGGCGGCGGCGGCCGGAGGCACGGCGGGCTCCTGACCACTGTCACGCACCACGCGCAGATTGGGCCCTGGCGAACGCTCGGGCTCGGGAGCCGGTGCGGGCGCGGGTTCGGGCTCGGACCGGGGCGGGGCCGGAACGGACTCGGACGACGTGGTGCGCGCCTTCACCTCCGAGAGCTTCAACACCGTCAGGTTCGCGCCCGCCGCGGGCTCGGGCGCGCTCTGCCGCGAGGACTTGTCCGGGGACTTCTCCCGGGAGGGGGCCGGCGCGGGCGTCTTCACCGGCTCCGCGGCCCGCATGGGCGCGGGCGTCCTCACGCGCTCGTGCACCTTCACCGGCTCGGGTGCGCGCTGGGGCTTGGACTCCAGGGCGGGCGTCAGGACGGGCATGGGCGCCTTCTTGTCCTTGGGGCCCTTGTCCTTGTCCTTGCCCTTGTCGTTGTCCTTCGCCTTGCGGCGGCTCTCCTCGGCCTCGGCCTGGATCGCGGCCAGGAGCTCCGCGGGGACCACCATGCGCCGGGTGGGCTCGTACTCGATGGGATCGGGCTCGGCGTCGTCCAGGGCGAGGGAGATGACCGACTCCGGCTCGGACTCCTTGGCGGCGGCCACCGCGGCGGGACGGGGAGCCCGGCTCTCATCCGTCTCGGGCGCGCCCCGCATCTCCACCTTGCAGCGCGAGCACTTGACCACGAGCAGACCATCCTCCATCCGGACCGATGCCGGGGGGACGAGCCGCTCACAAGCCTCACAGAAGTACTTCACCAGATCACCATTCGGATGGGCACGGGCATGGCACACCCCGCCAAGGCGAGGAAGCATAGCCCGCATACCAGCTTTCGCCCGAGTCCCAATGGCTCGGATGGCCGGGTGACCTCCGGGTGGCCGAAGCCCACCAGCTTGGTGGCCACCAGCAACCAGACGGCCCAGGTGACGGTGTAGAAGAGGGTGAGGAAAAGCAGCACCAGGGCCATGGCCTGGCCGACCCGGCGAGCGTGCCGCCCCCACAGGGCGTACGCCAGATGTCCACCATCGAACTGGCCCACGGGCATGAGGTTGAGCAGCGTCACCAGCAGGCCGAACCAGCCGGCGATGACCACGGGGTGCTCCTGGATGTCCCTGCCCGCCGGAAGGCCGCCCAGCACCAGCCACTTGAGGCCTCGCATGAGCAGGCTGTCACTGAAGATGATGGCCTGGTAGCCGAAGAGCCGGGGCTCCTCCAGGGGAGGCGCCAGGAGGGACAACTTCACCAGGGCCCACTCCCCCGCATGCCGCCCGATGTTCCACAGGGAGGTGTCTCCCGGGAAGGACAGGCCCGAGGCGGGAGGTGCGTCGACCCACTCGGAATGGGCCAGGCCCCACACGAGCAGGGGCAGCGCCACCACCAGCCCCGCGAGCGGCCCCGCGGCCCCGATGTCCACCAACGCGTCGCGGGTGGGGATGCGGCCGCGGATGCGGATGACCGCGCCCAGCGTGCCGATACCCAGGTAGGGCAGCGGAATGAAGTAGGGCAGTGACGCATCCACCCCGTGCAGGCGCGCGAGCACGTAGTGCCCCATCTCGTGCGCGCCGAGGATGGCGAGCAGCGCCGCGCTGAAGGCGAGCGCATGGGTGAGCCGCTCGGCGTCCGGCAGGGGTCCACTGGGAAACGCGTTGTCGAAGGTGAAGGACGTCGTCCCCACGGTCAGCACGAAGAGCAGCAGGTGCAGCCAGAGACGGGGGGCGGGACGAACGGTGGCGCTCTCCATGGGCAACCCACGGGGTAGCAATGCCTCCAGCCTATTTCAATGGATGCGCGGCGCAATGATCACCCCACCGCACACCCCGCCATCCATTGCTTGACTTGAAAAACACCTTTGCTACGACCCCCGCGCAACGCGAAGGCCGGACAGGGGGGCGAGTGACAGGTCCTCTGGTTGATGGTCTCCGTCACATGCTTCTTGGAGGAAACACACAATGAAGAAGGCGATTGTTTCGGCGATTCTGGCGAGCGGTCTCGTGGCGTGCACCAGCGTGGAGACGGCGATCGTCTCGAGCAACGAGGTGGCCGCTTCCGGTGGCGAGCCCATCGCCGTGGTCCAGGGCACCGCCCTCGGCCTGACCGCCATCTTCCACGTCATCGACCTGGTGCAGAGCGACCTGGACACCGTGGTCAACCGCCTGCTGGTCAGCGAGGCCAAGGCCATGGGCGGCAACAAGGTGCAGCTGCTGTCGGCCGGCACCACCCCCCGTCACGGCATCTTCGCGCTGGGCGGCACCATCATCGGCTTCCCCATCTCGCAGGCGAGCGGCGTGGCGGTGAAGTAGTCGTCCCGCTCCATTTGCACGTAGTGTTCGAAGGCCCCCTGGCGACAGCGGGGCCTTCTTCATTTTCCGGCCCGCCCCTCCCCCACCCATGTCCGCTCGCCCGCTGCTCCTGTCCCTGCTCGTCCTCACCGGCTGCCCCAAGGGCGACGACGCGCCCTCGCTGCTCGCCGGAGCCCGGCAACGCCTGGCCGCGCGAGAGGGCCGGCTCACCAGCTACGTGCTCGAGGGCACCGCCCAGGAGGGCACCCAGACGATGGGGTTCCAGTTCGCCTGGCGGGCGCCCCAGAAGATGCTGGGCACGCTCGGAGCCCCCACCCCGCGCACCTGGGCGTGGGATGGCACCCACCTCTTCGAGCGCGACGACGCGGCACGCACCTTCTTCACCTACCAGGACACCCTCACCCCGGAGCGGCGCGTGGGCGTGCTCACCGCGCTCTTCAGCCCCTTCACTCCCGAGGGTTTCCGCGCCCCGCTGCTGCCCGGAGAAGGCGTGAGCGCCCGCCGCGCCACCCACGCTCTCGCCCCCGAGGCCGTGGAGCTGACGGTGAAGCCCGCGGGCAGCGACGTGGAGGTGACGTACGTGATGCGCTGGCCCAGCATGGACTTCCTCGCCAAGCGCATGCGCAGCGGGGCGGACACCTCGGAGCTGCGGGTGGAAGAGGAGCAGTGCGAGGCCCGGCTGGAGCTGTGCGTCCCCCGGAAGCTGACGCAGTGGGCCGGAGCCCAACTGGTGGCCCAGACCGTCATCACCCGGGTGGAACTCAACCCCACCCTGCCCGCGGAGACCTTCACGCTCACCGCGCCCAAGGGTTACGACGTTGGAATGAAGACATTCGCGGCGGAGCAGGCGCCCTAGCAAGCCCTTCCGGGTTGAAGCCCTTCGGGGCCGTCCACACTTTGGGGCGGAAGGAGTGTGACGGCATGGCGCTGGTGCAGAACGTCATCTTCGATGTGGACGGAACGTTGGTGGACTCCGTGGACGAGCACGCCGAGGCCTGGAGGCGCGCCTTCCTGGAATTCGGCCGGGACGTGCCCTTCGCCCACGTGCGCAGCCAGATCGGCAAGGGCGCGGATCAACTGATGCCCGTCTTCTTCTCCGAGGACGAGCTGGAGAAGTTCGGCAAGGAGCTGGAGGACTACCGCGCCGCGCTCTTCCAACGGGAATTCATGCCCAAGCTGCGTCCCTTCCCGCAGGTGCGCGAGCTGTTCCAGCGGCTGCGCCAGGACGGCGTGCGCCTCGCCCTGGCCTCGAGCGCCAAGGACGAGGAGCTGGAGCGCTACATCCGCCTGTGCCGCATCGAGGGGCTGACGGAGGCCGAGACGGCCAAGGATGACGCCGCGAGGTCCAAGCCCCATCCCGACATCTTCGACGCGGCGATGGAGCGGCTGGGCCGGCCCGAGCCGCACACGGTCGTCGTGGTGGGGGACACCCCCTTCGACGCCCTGGCCGCGGGCAAGCTCGGGCTGATGAGCGTGGGGCTGCGCTGCGGCGGCTTCTCCGAGGAGGATCTGCGCACCGCGGGCTGCCGCGCCATCTACCAGGATCCCGCGCACCTGCTGGCCCAGTACGAGGCCTCGCGCGACACGTGGCCGTGGACGGCGGAATCGCTGGCCTCCAAGGACGAGGAGTCGCGCTGAGGGCGCGCCTCCGGACATCCGTGATGGACCCAGGACCCTGACGGCCACCCCCTTGGCGTGGCCCGTCGGGGTCCAGCCGTTGGCGGGAACACTCGCCGCGAGGCTCCGTGGACGAGCGGACGATCCACACGGGCGCATGCACCCGCCGCTGGCTCCCCTGGCCGCTCGTGCACACCCTTGAGGGGCAATGAACAGCGAGCCCATCTCCGACATCGCGCTTCTCGCGACTCCCGAACGAACCGCGCTCGACGAAGGCCCGGCGCTCCTGCTGCTCAACCCCAACTCACGCATGGGCGCCGAGGCCCTGCCCGCCACGCTCGAGGCCCTCGAGACCCGGGGCGTTCCCCTCCTCGAGAGCCACGCCGTCACCGACCACGCGCACATGGACCGCCTGCTGCGCGAGGCCGTCGACAGCGGCGTGCGGCGCTTCCTCATCGGCGGCGGGGATGGAACGCTCAACCACGCCCTCAAGCACCTGCTCGGCCATGACGTGACGCTGGGCGTGCTGCCCCTGGGCACCGGCAACGACTTCGCGCGCTCGCTCGGCATCGAGCCCACGCTGGAGGCCGCCTGTGACGCCATCGCCGCCGGGTGCACCGTGCGCGTGGACGTGGGGCTCGCCAACGGCCGGCCCTTCCTCAACGCGGTGAGCCTGGGACTGGCCTCCGCCATCGCCCGACGGCTCACGCCCGAGCTCAAACGCCGGGTGGGCAAGCTCGCCTACCCCGTGGCCGCCTTCGCCGAACTCTGGGAACACCAGCCCTTCCGCGTGCGCCTGGTGACCGACCACGAGCAGCTGGAGCTGGACGTGCTCCAGCTCGTGGTGGGCAACGGCCGCTACCACGGCGCGGGCAACATGGTGACGCCCAGCGCCACGCTCGATGATGAGCTGCTGGACGCCTACACCATCGTCGCGCCCTCCCACGAAGCCGGACGCGAGGGCACGGGGCTCGGCCACATGCAGGACCTGTCCACCCTGGCGCGCGTGGCCATGACGCTGCGCTCGGGCGAGCACCTGAGCCATCCGGCCGTCAGGGCGGTGAGCGGCTCCCATATCTATGTGGAGGCCACGCCGCCCCAGGACGTCAACGCGGACGGCGAAATGATCGGCCAGACCCCGGTGCGCTTCGAGATCCGCCCCGGCGCCCTGCGCGTCTACGCCCCGGCGCATCCGCCTCCGGACGCCTGAGACGCCCGGCGGAGGGCCCCTCGTCAGACCTTGTCGAGCGCCAGCGAGAGCGCCTGGGCGGTGAAGTTCACCAGCGGGATGATGCGCTGGTAGTTCATCCGCGTGGGCCCGATGACGCCCACGGTGCCCAGCACCTGCTCGCGGCTGCCATAGGGGCTCGCGATGACCGTCACGTCGCCCGCCGAGGAGAAGTCGCTCTCGGTGCCGATGAAGATCTGCATCTCTCGCGCGCGCTGCACCCGGTCCAACAGGGACAAGAGCTTGTGCTTCTCCCCGAGCGCCTTGAAGAGCGCGCGCATGCGCTCCACGTCGGCGAACTCGGGCTGCTCGAAGAACGAGCCCGTGCCCTCGATGAGCACGCGCTCGCCCGTCTGGAGGTCCGTGGCCGCCGCGCCCAGCTTGAGCGCCTTGGACGTCAGCGCGTTGTAGAGCGCCTGCTCGTGGTCCAGCTCGTTGCGGATGCGCTCGCGTGCCTCCTCCAGCGTCACCTCGTGCAACAGCTCGGACAGGTAGTTGCTCGCCTTGAGCAGCTCGTCGGAGGTGACGGGGAAATCCACGGACAGGAGCTTGTTCTGCACCTGGCCGTTCTGCCCCACCAGGATGGCGAGCACCCGGTCCTCGCGCAGCCGCACGAACTCGATGCGGTGGAACACGGCGGCGTCCGGACGCGGCGTGACGACGACGCCCGCATGGCGGCTGAGCGCGTGCAACAGGCGCGAGGCCTCGCTCAACAGCTCATCCATTCCGCCCTCGTGCGCGAGCCCCGCGTGGATGAGCTCCCGGTCCCGCGGCCCCGGGTCCTTCAAGCGCACCAGCGTGTCCACGTAGAAGCGGTAGCCCCGATCCGTGGGGACGCGGCCCGCGGAGGTGTGCGGCTTCTCGAGGAAGCCCAGCTCCTCCAGGTCCGCGAGCACGTTGCGCAACGTGGCCGAGGACACATCGAACTCGGGCTTGCGCGCGAGGTGGTGGCTCCCGACGGGGCCGCCCGTGGAGATGTACTCCTGCACGACGGCGCGGAGGACTTCCTTTTCCCGATCACCCAGCTCCTCGGACATCCTGGCTCACACTCCGCGATGACGTGGCGTCCCGAAGACGCCGCCCACGATTCGGCGTGGGGCCGAGAACCCGTTGAAAGTCTAAAAAGACATCGAAACCGGTTCAATGCCCTCTGGGTCTGTGGCCGCTCATCCCACCCCGCGTGCCGGGGGGGCGGGGAGGCAACCCGCGCGGGAGGTGGCGCCCGGGGTAATCCAATAGCGCACATCGCGGGGCGTCCTCCGGGGCGTTAAAAGCGCGCCGCCTTGTCCTCCCCTTCCAGTCCCATGCCTCCCCCCGCCGCCCAGCCCACCGCGGGCGCGACGCTCCCCGACCCCCGCCGCGCGCAGCTGATCTTCAGCCTCTTCGCGCTGTACGTCATCTGGGGCTCCACGTACCTGGCCATCCATTTCGCGCTCGAGGGCGGCTTCCCGCCCCTGGTGTTGGCGGGGGTGCGCTACGGGCTCGCGGGGGCGGTGCTGTACGCCTTCCTTCGGCTGCGCGGGCACGCGAACCCGAGCGCCCGGCAATGGCTGGGAGGCGCGGTGCTGGGGCTGCTGCTGCTCACGCTGGGCAATGGCTCGGTGGTGGTGGCCCAGCAATGGGTGCCCTCGGGGGTGGCGGCGCTGGTGGTGGGCAGCGTGCCCCTGTGGGCGGCGCTCTTCAGCGGATTGCTCGGACAGTGGCCCGGCCGCGCCGAGCGCTGGGGCCTGGCCATCGGCTTCTGCGGCCTCATCGTGCTCAACCTCGGCAGTGACCTGCGCGGCAACTCCTGGGCGACGTTCGCCCTGTTGCTCGCGCCGGTGAGCTGGGCCTTCGGCTCCGTCTGGTCGCGCCGCCTGCCCCAGGCCCCGGGGCTCATGTCCAGCGCCACGCAGATGCTGTGCGCGAGCGTGCTGTTCTTCCTGGGCAGCATGGTGAAGGGCGAGCACCTGGCGGCGCTGCCCACGCCGCGCGCCCTGCTCGCCCTCGGCTACCTCATCACCTTCGGCTCGCTCGTGGCGTTCAGCGCCTATGGCTTCCTGCTGCGCAACACGCGGCCCTCGCTCGCCATGAGCTACGCCTACGTCAACCCGGTGGTGGCCGTGCTGCTGGGCGTGGCGCTCGCGGGCGAGTCCATGAGCCCCACGGGAATGGTCGCCATGGGCGCCATCCTCGGCTCCGTGGTGCTGCTCACGCGCGCCCGGGGCTGAAACCCCGAGCCATGCGCCGCGCCCCGAAACACAAGCCCCCCACCACGCCGGACGGACGCTACCTGGTGGTGGACGGCGTGCTGTGGCGCTGCTCGGACCCCGCGCTCGGCCCCAAGCAGCGCGCGCTCCTGGTGGAAGCGCTCATGCACGCGCGAAGGGACGTGGGCCGGGCACTGCGCACGGGGGATGCCGGGGCGGAGCGCGCGGCGCGCTCGCGCGTGCACAAGGCCAAGGTGGCGCTCGGGGAGCGGGGGCCTCCCTGGTGGACCGATGGCGCCCCGGACTTCAACCGCCACGCCGTGGAGAACACCCCCTATGCCGGGTGGTTCCACGCGCCGCGGACACGCGGCGGCGTTTGACCTGATTTGTCAGTGAGGTGGCGAAAAACGTCACCCGCTGGGGGTTTCAAACGCCGGGCTCCTGGAATCCCGCGTGCTTGCCTGACGCCCCGGCCTTGGCACACCCCGTGCTTTGAGTCTTCCCGGCGACACAGGGTGCGCGCGAAGGGGATGAAGCGTCCTCGACCGTGCGGGCTATGTGTCGCCGCCCCCCTACCCACACATGAAAGACACGCATGCGAAAAGGACTGAGTTCCTGGTGCGCCTTATTGCTCTCACTCCTGGGCTCCCTGGCCTGGGCACAACCTCCGGAGGATTTCGAGGCGGATGACCTCGAGTTGAATAGACATACGCGCTCCCGGCAGACGCTCGCGGCGGGGCGCAGCCATTCCCTGGCGGTGGCCGAGGATGGGACTGTCTGGGCCTGGGGGGTGAACATCGATGGCGAACTGGGAGATGGAACCACCCTGATGCGCACCACGCCCATCCAGGTGCCCCAACTCTCGGGAATCATCTCCGTGGCAGCGGGCAACTCCCATAGCCTGGCACTGGGCGCGGATGGCCGCGTCTGGGTCTGGGGATATGGCAGCAATGGTCAACTGGGATTGGGCGAGCTCACATGGTATCAATATACCCCCACGCCCATCCCAGGGCTCACCGGCGTAGTCGCCATCGCCGCCCACAGTGAGCACTCGCTGGCCTTGCGCTCGGATGGCAGCGTGTGGGGATGGGGAAACAGCAACTCTGGTCAACTCGGCACCATTCACTGGAGCGTCACGTCTCCCGTTGAAGTCCCGGGCCTGCCCGCCGTGACGTCTCTTGCGACCGGATGGAGTCACACCCTCGCGTTGAGCCGGAACGGTACGGTGTGGGCCTGGGGCTCGAATTCGCAGGGACAATTGGGCGACGGAACCCGCACGGATCATGTGACGCCCGCGCCCGTGCCCGGGCTCACGGACGTCGTATCCATCGCGGCCGGATATGATTACTCCCTGGCAGTGCGGCGCCAGGGTACCGTGTCGGCCTGGGGCTACGGCCGGGCGGGCTCACTCGGCATCGGCGAGGGAGCACCAGAAGTCCAGACCGTGCCCGTTCCCATTCCCGCGCTCACGCACGTGCGCGCCCTCTCGGCGCGCGGTATGTCGGCCCTCGCTCTCCGGCGGGATGGATCGGTCTGGGGCTGGGGTGACAATAACAACTATCAACTCGCCCATCCCGCTCTCGGCCTCCAATTCACTCCCGTTCCGGTGAATGCGCCCGGCGGCGTCGTGGAAATTTCGAGCGGTAACCAGCACGGACTGGCCCGCCTCCGGAATGGCTCGGTCTGGGCATGGGGCAATGACAACCAGGGAGCGGTGGGGAAAGGCGCCGCGCTCCGACTCGATCCCGTGAGCCTGTCTGGCATCCAGGGCGTGGTGACCTCCGCCATCGGCGACAGTCACATCCTGGCGCTCCGACAGGACGGCTCGGTGTGGTCATGGGGTACCGATCTCCCAGGATTGGGACAACTGGGGAACACCACACAGCCGGCCAGTGCACAACCCACCCCCGTGCCGGGCCTGACGGATGCCGTGGACGTGGCCGTGGAGAACACGAGCTCCTTCGCCGTGCGCGCGGATGGTTCCGTCTGGGCCTGGGGAGACAACCGCGGCGGGTATCTCGGAGACGGGACGAACGTTTCCCGCAGCACTCCCCAGCCCGTGCCGGGCCTGACGAACATCGTGGCCGCGGCGGCCGGTCACTCCTATGCCCTGGCCTTGAACGGCGACGGCCGGGTGTGGGCCTGGGGCTCCAACGACTTCGGTCAACTCGGGGATGGAACCACCACCCGACGCCTCTCCCCCATCCTCATCCCGAACCTGTCGGACGTCGTGGCGATCTCCGCCGCAACCAACTTCTCGCTCGCCCTCACGAGCGATGGCCGGGTGTGGGCCTGGGGCATCAACGACTTCGGTCAACTCGGGGATGGAACCACCACCCGACGCCTCTCCCCCATCCTCATCCCGAACCTGTCGGACGTCGTGGCCATACGGGCAGGCACCTACCATGCGCTGGCACTGCGCGCGGATGGAACCCTCTGGGGCTGGGGGCTGAACCGGAGCGGCCAGATCGACCCTTCCGTTCCGAAGGAGGTCTCCCGCGTCACGCCCGTCCCCATCACCGGGATGACCCAGGTCGTCGGACTCGGGATTGGCCAGTTCCACTCCGTGGCCTTGCGCAGCGATGGCACCGTCTCGGCCTGGGGCGGCAACCGCATGGGAATCATGGGCCAAGGCACGCAGAGCGAAACGAACACGCGCCCTCCACCCGCCCCCATCCCTGGTCTGACCGGTGTGGTCTCCCTTTCGTCCGGTCCGGACACCATCCAGGTGACGCTCGCGGACGGCTCGGTCCTCGCCTGGGGGAGCAATGTCAGGTCACTCATTGGAGACGGCAAGCCCGTGATGAGCCCCATTCCCACGCGCGCCCTGCCTCCCCGCCATCACATGCCCCACTGACACGGGCTCTGTGCCCGGCCTTGGCACACCCCGTGCTTTGATTCCCGATGACACGAGGTTCGCGCGGAAGGGATGAAGAATCCTTGACCGTGCGGGCCTCGTGTCACCTCCCCCCTACCCACACATGAAAGACACGCATGCGACAAGGACTGAGTTCCTGGTGCGCCTTATTGCTCTCACTCCTCGGCTCCCTGGCCTGGGCACAACCTCCGGAGGACCTGGACCTCGAGGCGAACCACCTCGAGTGGAATAGACATACACGAGAACACAAGACCGTCGCGGCGGGAAAGAACCACTCCCTCGCGCTCGGAAAGGATGGAAGCGTCTGGGCCTGGGGAACGAACTCCTCCTATGCCCTCGGCACGGGTGACCGTGAGAAGCGTTCCAGACCCGTCCAGGTTCCCCAGCTCACGGGGATGGTCGCCGTCGCGGTGGGCCATGACCACAGCCTGGCGCTGGGAGCGGATGGCCGCGTCTGGGCTTGGGGAAACAACTTCATGGGGCAACTGGGCCTGGGTTGGTCCGTCCAGGAACAACCCACGCCCACCCCCGTTCCCGGCATCACGGACGTGATCGCCATCGCCGCTTACGAACAGCACACACTGCTGCTGCGCCAGGATGGACGCGTGTGGGCCATGGGCGACGGCGGTCACGGACAGCTCGGGATCGGATACCAGACAGCGCCCGTGCCCACGCAAGTGCCCGATCTCACGGACGTGGTGTCCCTGGCCACGAGCACGTATCACAGTCTCGCGGTGCGTCGGGACGGAACGGTGTGGGCCTGGGGCAACAACTTCCATGGACAGCTCGGCGATGGAACTCAAATCGACCGACCAACGCCCGCGCCTGTGCCAGGGCTCGCGAATTGTGTGGCCGTCGCGGCCGGATCCGCCCATTCCCTGGCCTTGCAACGCAATGGCGATGTACGCGCCTGGGGTCTGACCGTGAACCTCGGCATCGACCCTCCTCCCTCCTCTCCTTTCGTGACGAGCTTCACGAACGCGATCGCCATCCAGGCGAATGAGCACACCTCGCTGGCGCTCCGGAGGGATGGGACGGTCTGGGGTTGGGGCGACAACTACAGCCATCAAGTTGGCGGAACCTCGCCCCGGCAAACCACTCCCGCGCGGGTACCGACGCTCCACTCCGTGACGAACATCGCCTTGGGACAAACCCATGTCCTGGCCCGGCGCCGGGATGGCTCGCTGTGGGGATGGGGCGATAACACCCAGGCCCAGGTGGGAAACGGCTCCGACTACAAGTCCAGCCCCGTGTCCCTCCTCGGGGTGAGTGGACTGGTGAAGTCCTCGATGAGCAGCACCCATGTCCTGGCGATCCACCAGGATGGCGGCCTGTGGTCCTGGGGAGACAACTTCTTCGAAGGCCCGCTAGGACGAGGTGCAACGAATCGCGGCCATGAGGCGCCCACCCCGGTGCCAGGCTTCCCGGACGCCGTCGATGTCGCCGCCGCGTCTGGCAGTTCGTTCGTCGTGAGGGCGGATGGCTCCGTCTGGGCATGGGGGCTCAACCACAACGGGCAACTGGGAGACGGCACGCGTGTGGCCCGAAGCACGCCACAGCCCATCGCCGGGCTGGAGAACATCGTGGCGCTGGCCACCCCGAATGATGCCTCGACCATCCATGTCCTGGCCTTGAGCCGCGACGGTCACGTCTGGGCATGGGGCGACAACACCTTCGGCCAGCTCGGAGACGGCACGACGACCACCCGGCTCACCCCGGTGCGGCTCACGAGCCTGTCGGGCATCGTGGCGCTCGCGGCCCAGTCCAGTTGGGGGAATGCCTACTCGCTCGCGCTCGGTGCCGACGGACGCGTGAGGGCCTGGGGCAGCAACACCGCTGGCCAGCTCGGCGATGGAACGACCACCTCTCGTCACACGCCGGCCGAGGTTCCGGGTCTGACGGACGTCGTGGCCATCGAGCCGGACTACTACCATTCGCTGGCCCTGCGCTCGGACGGCACCGTCTGGACCTGGGGGACGGATTACAGTCAGGGAGACACGCCCCGCCTCTTCCCCGAGCAGTACCCCGGGCTGACGCAGATCGTGGCGGTCTCGGACAGGATGGCCCTGCGAAGCGATGGAACCGTCTGGACCTGGACGCCTCAACAGCCCACGCCCACGCCCCTCCCGGCTCTGGAGGGCGTGGTGTCCATCACCGCGGCACTCAGGACATTCCAGGTGGTGCTCGCGAATGGTGAAGTGCGCGCCTGGGGAAGCAATCAGTCGTCGCGTCTGGGAGACGGGGTACTCATCAAGAGCCCCCTCCTCTCACGCATCCTCCCGCCCCACCGTCACCGCTGAGTGCGAGGGCGACCGCGTCCACCGCCGGACGTCCTCCCGTTCCGTCCGGTGGCGCGGGGCCCGTGGAGTCGGCATAGAGACGGCATGCGCACCCGCCTCTTGATTCCTCCGCTCCTGCTGCTCACCGCCTGCTCGGGTTGCCGCACGGGCATCCCACAACGCGGTGCTCCGGATTGCATCCTCGTCGAGGACGACTTCGGCCCCCAGGCAAGCGCCCCCCTCACCGTCGACGTGGTCGCCGAGGGACTCGAGGTGCCCTGGGGCATCGCGTGGCTGCCAGGAGGTGACGCGCTCGTCACCGAGCGTCCCGGCCGCGTGCGGCTCCTGCGCGGCTTCGCGCTCCAACCCACGCCCGTGGCCACCGTGGCCATTGGCGACAGCGCCGAGGGCGGTCTGCTCGGCATCGCCGCGCATCCGGACTTCGCGAACAACCGCCAGTTCTACCTCTACGTGACGCACGAGGAGGGCGGCGAGACGAAGAACCGCGTGGAGCGCTGGGTGCTGTCCGAGGACCACGCGAGCGCCACCTTCGAGCGCGTCATCTTCGGCGGCATCGAGGCGGCCACGTACCACAACGGCGGCCGGCTGCGCTTCGGCCCGGATGGCATGCTCTACGTGGGCACTGGGGACGCGCGCGACCCGGATCGCGCCCAGGACGTGAACGTGCCCGAGGGCAAGCTCCTGCGTCTGACTCCCGAAGGCGACATCCCCTCGGACAACCCCTTTCCCGGCAAGCCCGCGTTCCTGCTCGGCGTGCGCAACACCCAGGGCTTCGACTGGAAGGACGCGGACACGCTCTACTTCACCGACCATGGGCCCAGTGGGGAACGCTTGCGCCGGGGCCACGACGAGGTGAACGTGGCGCGCAAGGGAGACAACCTCGGCTGGCCCACGATCTACCGCTGCGAGTCCGGCGAAGGGCTGGTCACGCCGTCGCTCACGTGGGAGACGGCATCTCCCCCGGGAGGCGCCGCGATCTACACCGGTGACGCCATCCCCGAGTGGAAGGGCTCGCTGCTCATCGGCTCGCTCGGCTCGCGGCACCTGCACCGCGTGGCGTTCTCTCCGGAGAACCCGTCCCAGGTGGCCCAGCACGAGGTGTACCTGCGTGACACGTATGGCCGCCTGCGCGAGACCCTCATGGGCCCGGACGGCCACCTCTACGTCACCACCAGCAACTGCGACGGCCGGGGCGACTGCACGGCGCGCAAGGACTTGCTCCTGCGCGTGCGCCGCTGACGCTGAGCCGACACGAGCGGCGTACCCGGTGAAGACGCGGTGGAATCTTCTCCTGCCGCCACCCCGTGCATGCGGAACCGCCCGGCGCGCAACCCCCGCCCCGCACACGGCTGGTGCAGGGATGGCGGGCATCTGCGAGGCTTCCCACCGCCCGTGCACCTTGAAATGAACCTCCTCATCGGCCTGATGGTGGCCGCCAGTACGCTCGCGATCGCCGCCAAGCGCGTGAGCATCCCCTACAGCGTCGCACTTGTCGTGGGAGGCCTGCTCATCTCGGTGGGCGGCCTCCTGCCGGGCGTGCCACCGCTCAATCCGGACGTGGTCTTCCTCGTATGCCTGCCGCTGTTGCTCTTCGAGGGCGGCATCACCGCGGACGTGGCCAATGTGCGCGCCAACCTGGTGCCCATCGCGACCCTGGCGTCGCTCGGCATGGTGCTGGCCATCACCGCCACCGGCACGGCGCTGCACTTCGCGCTGTCCTTCGCCTGGGGGCCCGCGCTGCTGCTCGGCGCCATGCTCGCCGTCACCGACACCGTCTCCATCCTCTATGCCTTCCGCCACGCGCCCGTCCCCCGGCGCCTGTCCGGCATCATGCAGGGCGAGAGCCTGTTCAATGACGGCACGGCGCTCGTGGCCTACGCGGCCATCGCCGGGGTGGTGACGCGTGGGGAGACGTCGTTCTCGCTGCCGCTGCTCGGCGCCCAGGTGGTGCTGGCCACGCTCGGAGGGCTCGCCATCGGCCTCGCGCTCGCGCTCGTGGCGGGCATCATCATCCGCCGCACGAGGGATCCCCTCGCGGAGATCATGGTCACCACGGCGCTCGCCTTCTCCGCGTACGTGATCGGCGAGGAGGTGCACATGTCGGGCGCCATCGCCGCGGTGACGGCCGGACTGAGCATCGGCATCACCCTGCGCCGGCACGTGGCCGCGCAGAGCCAGGTGGCCATCCACACCTTCTGGGAGTACGCCACCTTCGGGGTGAACACCTTCCTGTTCCTGTCGGTGGGGCTCACCACGAAGCCCGGCTCGCTCCTGCACCACCTGCCGCTCACGCTGCTCGCGGTGGCGTGCGTCTTCATCGGGCGCGCGGTGGCCATCTACGTGCCCTTCCTGCTCTTGCGCTGGGTGCGCCCCTCCGAGTCCGTGCCCTTCCGCTGGCAGCACGTCTTCATCTTCGGCAACATCAAGGGAGCGCTGTCCATTGGCCTGGCGCTTGGTCTGCCCGAGGGCACGCCCGCGCGCGAGCAGATGGTGGCCATCGCCTTCGGCGTGACGTTCCTGTCGCTCGTGGGCCAGGGGCTGCTGCTGACGGGCTTCCTCAAGCGGCTGGGCCTGTTCCGGGAGGATCCGGTGGCCCTCGCGGTGGGCGAGCAGCAAGCACGGCTCATCGCCGGCCGCGCGGCGCGCCAGGAGTTGGAGCGGCTGCATGAGCAGGGCGTCATCCCCCGCGCGGCGTACGAGCACCTGCGCAGCGACTACCAGGTGGGCATCGCCAGCGCCGAGCGCGAGCTGCGCCGGTTGAGCGATCAGCACCTGGCCCAGGCGGCGCGGCTGGTGCTGACCACGCGCCGGCACCTGGTGGACGCGGAGCGCACGGCGCTGTTGTCGGCCCGGCGCGCGGGCCTCATCCCCGACGAGACGGCCGAGGCCCAGCTCGCGCGGCTGGACGAGCGCACGCTCGAATTGGAGCAGGTGTTGTCGGACGTGCCCGACGCCGATACGGGCAGCGGGAGGAAGGTGCCATGAAGATTGTCATCGCGGGCGGTGGACGGGTGGGTGGGACGCTGGCGGCGCGGCTCGTGTCCGAGCAGCACCAGGTGACGGTGGTGGAGAGGGATCCCCTCATCTGTCACAAGCTCTTCGAGGAGATTGGCGTGGTGACGGTGTGCGGGGACGCCACGGACCCCCGGGTGCTGGAAACGGCGGGCATCGCCAACGCGCACATCGCGGCCGGAGTGCTGGCGCGCGACGCGGAGAACCTGGCGTTCGCCACGCTGGTGCGAGCGGTGAGCCCCGCGCGCGTCATGGTGCGCATGCTGGACAACCGCTACCGCGAGCCCTACCGCCTCGCCGGCGTGCGCGAGCTGGTGGAGGAGGCCGAGGTGGTGGTGGCGAAGATGACGACCGCCATCGACTTCCCCCAGGTGGCGGGCTCGCTGCCGCTGGCCGCCGGGGACGCCATCCTCTTCGAGCTCAAGGTGAGCGCCAAGGCGGTGGTGGCCGGGCGCACGGTGGCGCAGGTGCGCGCCCAGCCCGACTTCCCCCGGGAGTGCGTCTTCATCGGCGTGGTGGACCCGGAGGGCCGTATCACCCTGCCCGATGGCAACACGCAGCTGCGCGCCGAGCACACCCTCATCCTCGTGGCCCGCCGCGCCGAGCTGGCGCGCGCCGTGGAATGCCTCACGCTCGAGCCCAACCAGGCCAATGAGACGCCCCTGGCGGAGCTGTTGCGCACGGTGGACTTCCTCGCGCCGCTCAGCGGGGAGGAGCTGCTCAAGGTGGCGCACGGCGCCGAGTACCTGCGCAAACAGGCCGGCGAGGTCATCTTCAAGAAGGGAGACCCGGGCGAGACGTTCTACGTCGTCGTCTCCGGCCAGGTGAGCCTGCAGAGCGAGGGAGGCCGCATGGTGGAGACGGTCAAACCCGGCGGCTTCTTCGGGGAGATCGCCCTGCTCACCGGCGAGCCGCGCGCCACCCACGCCACGGCCGCCACCGCGTGCGAGCTGGCGAGCGTGGGCCGCGATGACTTCCGCGGCGTGGTGATGGCCAACCCCGCCATCGCCCTGGAGATGAGCCGCATCCTCGGCCAGCGGCTCTCGCGCATGTCCAAGCAGGACGCGGCCCCCCAGAAGCGCAAGGGCCTCTTCGGGCGCTGAGCGTCAGCGCTCGAAGTCCACGCCCACGCCCAGGCCCGCCGTGAAGCCGCGCACCAGCCGCACCGACTCCCCGTCCACCTGGGGGAAGTGCACCGTGCCCACCGAGGCCACGCCATAGACGGCGGGCAGGAAGCGGTGGCGCAGCTCGGTGGCCACGGAGTAGCGCGGCATGCCGGTGACGTCCGTGAGGATGACGCGCAGCTCGCCCACCGTGTTGCCGCCGGGCAGGGTCGCCTGGAGGGCGGCATCCGCGTCCACCCGCCCCGTGGTGACGAAGTACTCCCCGCTGGCGCTCACGTTCAGCGCCAGGTCTCCATCCGCCACCGGCGTCACCCGCGCCGCCACCTCGCCATAGCCCGAGAAGGTCCCCGGCAGCACCTCCTCCGCGAGCGGCGCCTCGCGAAGACCCACGCCGGAGAAGCGCGCCAGCTCGTAGCCCGCGCCAAAGAAACCAAAGCGGAAACGGCCCGCCTGATGCCGGCCCTCCAGACGCCCGGTGATGTCCAGCGTCTCCGAGGGCGTGCCCCGCGCCACGACACCGAAAGCCGCGCCGAAGTCCGGCACCGACTCGATGAGCGTGTCCGCGCGAGCGCCCGCGGCGGCCTGCAACCACAGTTGCAGCGTGTCCGAGCGCACCACGCCCGCCTGCAACCCAACGCTCGCCGCGGAGAGCTCGTGCGACTTGACGCCCGCGTTGCCCTGATCGTGCGCCACATCCACCGACAGCAGGAAACGATCGAAGGCCGTCTGCTCGTCACTCAGGACGCGGCCCAGGTCCAGGCGGAACTCGCCCGCGAACAGGCGCCCGGCCAGCACGTCACTGGCGAAGAGCTCCACCCGGGTGGGCCCCAGGTACGCGATGAAGTTGGCCCCCGCCGGGTGGTAGTCGGGCGACAAGCCGTTGTTGTAGCGGTTCACCAGCCAGCCCGCGCCGAGCGTCCAGGTGGTGTAGGCCCCCGCGCGCAGCTGAAAGGCGCCATCGTCCCGGCCCACCCGCAGCACCCGCAGGAGCTGGCCGATGTCACTGCGCTCGTCCCAATCCTGGCGCCGCAGATAGCCGCCGTAATCCGGCGCGTCCTTCAGGGGCTCCCGGTCGAGCACCCGCAGGCGCAGGGGCGCGCCCAGCTCGAACTCGAATTCATCACCGCCCCGGACACTCAGGCGCGGAAACACCACCCCGAAGCCATCCAACCCATTGGCGCCAGCTCCCGAGGGCAGGGCGAGCGCTCCCACCTCGAGCGCCGCGTGGAAGTGGACGCCTTCTTGCGTCGAGACGGGATTTTCAACGAAGGCCTTGGGAGCCTGCTGGAGCACGGACGCGAGGAGAAGGGCACCGATCATGGTGCGTCATTTTAATCCCGCTCGCGCCCTTCGTCCGGCACGACCTGCTCGGACAGAAGTGCACCTTGTCTCCATGAGCAGCGAACAACCGGGCATCCCACAACGTGGGCGCGCGAGCCCTCAGCCCACGAAGACGATGTGACGGCCGGTGATCTGCTCCATGGAGCGCGAGGACACCAGCTTCGCGGCGGCCTTCGTCTCCCCGGCCACGTCGAACGCCGCGGCGATCAAATCCCCCAGGGTCACCTGCACCTTGCGCACCGGCTGGCTCGCCTTGGCCTTGCTCACCGCGCGCCCCGCCGACTTCTTCACCTGACGCGCCACCTGCATCACCTGTCCACGCCGCTGGGTCTTCGCCATGATCCACCCCGTCCCTTGAGTCCGAACCGCCCGCCCCGCCGCCGCCACCGTGCCTACTCTCTAAGCAACCCGCGTGCCCAAACCTAAGCACTTGGAATCACAGAGGAGACAGGGGGTGGAGGGACGCGAAAAGCCATGCCAGGGACTGACTTTTCTACCGGATGGGAGGAAATTCCCCCGGAATGAATGACGGGATGCCAGCCCCCTGAAGCACGTCGTGCCCGCCAGGCGCCGGAAGGCGGCCCATGCGAGCACGGGGGTAACGGTCGGACGGGGAAGGCGAGGCGCGCTACTTCCCGGGGGGCGAGGAGAGCACGAGGATGAGTTCCCCCCCCACATGCTTGCCGGCGCGCTGGTAGACGGCGCCCTCGCGGCCCAGCTCCACGTCCACGGCGGACAGCTGTGGGACTTCCACGCGCAAGGTGGCGGTGCCGCCCTGCAGGCGCAGCAGCTTGAGCGACGCCGTCACGCCGTTGGGCAGCTTCACCTCGGTGGGCGACTGGGTGCTCACCACCAGGGACTGCTGCGACAGGCGCTTGAAGGAGGTGAAGTTGAAGTTCTGCTTCTGGAACGTCTCCTTCATCTTCTGCAGCTTGGGAGGATCCACCTCGGTGCCCTTGCGGGAGACGAGCACCACCTCGACCTCCACGTTGAGCTTCTGGGGCTCGGCCTGGGCCCGCGCCGCCACGGGAAGCATCAGCCCCAGCAACGTCAGGAGCAATGGGGCCATCGGCGTGCGCGTCATCATCCTCACAGCTCACCTCCCTTGGGCGGTTTGTCCGGCGTCGCGGGCTTCACGGGCCGACGGGCCGGCACGTCCTTGGACGACTCTCCGTCCAGCTCGTCCGACTCATCGCCGGACGCGCCCCGAGGGCCGGCCTGGATCCCATCGTGCGTCGTGGGCGCGTCCTGGTCCACCGCCCAGATGATGGTGTTACCGTCATCGGACTCCAGCACGACCGGCGCCACCGTGGCGCCCTCGGAGGCCCGCACCGCGCGCACCCGCATCCGGTCCGCCCCATAGCCGAGCGGCGCCGACCCCTGGTCCATCAGCAACGGCACCGCCACCAGTACCGCCACCGCCGCCGTGGCCAGCGAGGAGATCATCACCGTGCGGTGGTAGAGGAACATCTCCGACAACGAGATGCGCAGCCGCTCCAGCAGCGGCGGACGATCCGGCGTCACCCGGGCCATGACCCGCTGGGTGAAGTCCTTGAAGTCCACATCGTCCACCGCCATCTCCAGCCCCACCCGCAGGAGCGCGGACTCGGCCCTCAGGTCGGCGGCCCGGCTGGCACAGTCCCGGCAGGCGGCCATGTGCCGCTCGACGTTGACGCGGTCCGCCGGGGATACCTCCCCGTCGATGTAGGGCGACAACAACGGGATGAAACGCTCACATGCGGGGTTCGTGGCCATGTTCTACCCGTTGGAAGAGGTGACTTGGGGCTTGGACGGTAATGGAAAGGCAATATTCCAGCCGACCTCACTCACTGCCCACTCCGCTTTTGGCCTCGTCCAACTCCAGGTATTCACTGAGGATTTTCTGCACCTTGGCCCGGGCATGGAAGAGCCGGCTCATCACGGTGCCCTTGGGGATATCCAGTGTGCGGGACAGGTCCTCGTAGGACATGCCCTCCACCTCGCGCAGCAGGAGGATGGCGCGGTGCTTCTCCGGCACGGTCGCGAGCGCCTCCTGGATCTTCTCGGCCAGCTCACGCCGCAGGGCGCTTTTCTGGGGGTTGGTCCCCAGGCGGCTGCCCAGGGCACCGATACGGGCCTCGGACAGGTCCGTGGCGACGGATTCGTCGAATTCCTCGGTCGGCCCACCCGCCGTTCCCTTCCGGCGGATCACGTCGATACAGATGTTCGTCGTGATGCGGTAGAGCCACGTATAGAAGGAGGAGTCGCCCTTGAAGTGGTCCAGGTACTTGTAGACCTTGACGAACGCCTCCTGGGAGACGTCCATCGCCTCCTCCTTGTCCTTGAGCATGCCGAGCGCGACCGCGTACACCTTGCGCTGGTAGCGCTCGACGAGGAGCTTGAAGGCGCGCTGGTCTCCATCACGCACGCGCTTGACAAGAGTGAGGTCGTCGGTAGCCAAGGGGGCGCTACCCTAGCACGCCCCCCCCGACACCCAAGCATTCTTGAAGCTACAGGCTCGCGAGCATGGCCACCAGCAGGGCCGCGCCCACCAAGGCGATGATGGAGCCGAAGGCCAGCTGGCTCCACTGCTCCTTGAGCACCGCGCTGTCCTCGGGTGAGTCGCGCAGGCCATGCAGGGCGTTCCACAGCATGTGCGGCCCCAGACGCTTGTTCGTCCCCCGATGCTCGCTCGCCTGGACTTCCAGATCCTTGAGCGCGTCCCGCGGAGACACCACCCCCCGGGGAGGAACCAGCGCCGGATTCGGCACACCTGGCGCCATCACCGCCTGTTGCGCGGGGGCCGCTTCCGGCTCCTTCTGATCGAACGGCGCCGTGGCCGTGGGCTCCGGCGCGTCCTGAGGCTGGGTGATTTCGTCCGGATCGACGGGCGGCTCGACCGCCTTGGCGACGGGCAGTTCGGGAAGGGACGCCTTGGCGGGGGCGGGCTGAGGGGCGGGGGCCGCCTTGGCGGCGGGACGCTCGGGGGGGGCCTGGTGCTCCTCCACCACGGGGAGGAAAACCTCCGAGGGCAACTGCTCGGGTCCCGGTTCGATGCGCACCCCGGCGAGCCGCGCCTGCAACTCCTCCGGAGAGCCGGCGTCCAACATCGCCAGGGCCGTCTCCACCCCGTTCGTCCCCGTGGCCGAGTCGCGCAGGGCCGCGAAGCCGTTCTGGGTCAGGGCCTGCTCGAAGCGCGCGCGTCCCGCGGGCGACTGGCCCGCGGGGTCCTTCGCGTTCGCCCGGGCATAAGCGGCGAAGAAGGCCCACAAGCGCAGGGCCCGCTCGCCGGGAGCCATCCTCGAGGGACGCAGTTCCGCGCCCAGGAACGCCAGTTCCTCCGCGAAGTGGTGGGCGAGCGATTCCTGACCAATGGGCTCGGAGAACTTCGGCAGCAGGTCCTCGATCCGCTTCGGCTGTCCGGTCTCCCCGGGGGGAGGTGGAGACCGAGGCGCCGGAGGAGGCTCGAAGCGGGCGTCTCCACGCGGGTCCTGGGTCCTGGGAGGGCGGGTTCCCTCTTTCCCCTCGGGAGCGTCGAAGACCGTATCAGGTGCGTCCTGTCCCTCGGTCCTCTCAGCCGGCTCCGACTGCTCCGGAGCCTGGGTCTCGAGCGCATCGGGCGCGTCCCGCGTCTCCTCGGGCCGGCCCGCATTCTCCGGAGCCTGGGTCTCGAGCGCATCGGGCGCATCCCCGCCCTCGGTCCGCCCGGGCGACGGGGCCCGCTCCGGGGTACGCGGCCTCTCGGGAGCCCGATCCTCGAAGGAGACATCGGGCACGTCCTCGCGGACCTCGGCCCGCTCCGGAGCCTGGGTCTCGAGGGCATCGGGCGCGTCCGGGCCTTCGGTCCTCCCGGACGGCGAGGCACGATCCGCGGTGCGCGGCACTTCCCGCTCCCGGTTCTCGAAGTTGCTGGAGGCCTGGCCCTCGGAGGTCTGGACCCGGGGCCGCTCGCCGGTAGTACGGGGAGCGGGCTTCTCGAAGAGTTCGGCGGATTTGACGATCTCCCGGGTCCGCGTGGGGCGGGCCGCGTTGCGCGTCTCCAATCCATCCTGGGTGAAGGTCCACCGACCGGGCTTCGCCGCGTCGCGTGTGCCTCCCGGCCGGGACTCGGGTTCACCCCGACCCGCCGTCCCTGGAGCACCGGACTCCAGCGGCGAGCGGCCGATGCGCGTCCGCTCCTCGCGCTCCACCGCCGGGCCAGCACCGGGTCGGGTCTCCAGAGGCGAGCGGCCGATGCGCGTCCGCTCCTCGCGCTCCATGCCGTCACCTGGACCCTGCCGGTCACCCCGTCCCGGGACGCCTCCGTCGGAAACACGCGACGGGACGAACCCGATGGATCCTCCAGGCGGCCCCTTGATGTTTCCGGATTGGCTCATCGTTCAGGATTGTCGGCCAAATGGCCCACAAGTTGCGAGAGCCCCCGCGTGTCACTCGCCCTCGCGCCCTACTTTGACCTCCGACGTCATCTGGAGACCCAGGAAAGAGTCCCCGGGCGCGTCAACCGATGAAGATCTCGGAGACCTCATCCAGTTCGATGTCGTCGAGTTCATCCAGAACGGAATCGATGCGTTCCAGAAGCAAGGCGTTCTTCGGGTGTCCCGCCAGAGCCCCGCGCAGCTTCCGGAGTTCTTCCATCACCGTGGCCAGTTCCTTCACGTCGAGGAGGGGACCGTTCTCGAACAACGGCACCCACTTGAGGCCCAGCTTCTCCGCCATGGGGAGCCACACGGAGTGATAGACGCCCTGGGCGGCCACCGGAATGTAGCGGTCGTCTCTGCCCGGCTCCTTGAACTTGACGAGAATCGCGACAGACATCACTGGCTCTCGTGAACCATGCCCACGGTGACCCAATCAGGCAGGGGCGGCAAAAGGATGTTGACCCCCCACTGCACCTCGAACGTCCAGTCGGGGTAGATCACGCGGAGCTTGCTCAACGCTTGGGCCACCCCGACCCGCAGTGCGGGCGAGTCCGCATCGATGCGAAACGGCAAGCGCCGGAAGCCTTGGATCTCCGCGAGGCTGGGAACCTCAGCCGAGCCTCTGTGAGTGACCCGCGTGCCGGTCGCGTCGTGCAGAAGCGCCTGGATACGCTTGACGGTGCTGCCGAGAATCGCGGCGTCGGCCCAGTCCGTCGCGGATCTCGGTGGACTTGCCTTTTGAAGTCTCCGCGCCGTCTTGTACTCGATGAACATCCTCCGGGCCATGTCGATCCCGTCGAACTCCCCAAGGGTCATATTCTTTCCCTTTTTCGTTCGCAGGATGAGTTCCACTTGCCGAAAGAAGCGGGCTTCAACCAGCTGGCGAGAAAGATGACCCAGGACTTCCCGAGGGCGTCCCGCACGCGACTCCCGGAAGGCATCAACGCGCCGGTTGAGCCATTCCGCCAGCCGCGCTTCACCGATCTTGCGACCGAGAGCCGTGCCACGCAGGGCCTTCACCATCCAAGACACTCCGCGAGACATCGCCAGCATGAGCAGCCCCTCCAGAATGGCGCTGAGCAGGCTTGCCACGGCCTCGGCGAACTCGCGGGCGGCGCGATCGATAAGGGGCTCACTCCCGCGAGCATTCCAGACCGTGCTGAAAAAAATGGGCGAATGCCTTGGCGACGTTCCAAAGGGTCTCAACGAGCCAGTTCAGCAACAGCGCCAGTCCCAACCATTCGAGGATGATGAGACCCACCTCGAACCCGGCGGCGGCACCCGGCACCGCGCCGACACCTCCAGCCAACGATCCAATCACCGACCCCACCGCCGTTGAAATCGCCAGCACCGCGATTCCACCCACCACCATCTCCGCCAATGATAGGACGACATCGTGCAGCGCCTTTTCGGCATGTCGTACGACGGCCTCACCGAGATACCGCATCGACAGTTGGATCGCCCGAAGGAAGTCGTCCCAGAGTTGCGCGACACGACCGGCCGTGGAACTCAAAGCCGAGGCAAGGTTGTAGGAAATAGAGCCGGAGCCAATGACGTCGAATAAGGATTGAGCGTAGTGTCGACTCGGAATCCAAATCAGGCGCTCGGAGGGAAAGCGCACTCCACGCCAGCCAGCCATACCCTGCGGAACCGACAGCCGATTCGCGTGCGCGAGGACATTGACATAGAAGCGCAGGTCCTGCCCCCATTGATCCGCGAGATCACCGTAATAGGTTTCAGCGATGGCGATGGCTGTACCCGGGGGACCTGATTCAACCCGGTGCAACCGCGCACCGGGCTCGGGCAGGTGGGTCCAAATGTATTCGGAGGAAACGAAGCCCATCTGTCCCCCACGAGTGGCGACGAAGGACCAACCACTCTCCGAGCGGCGAATGATCTGGACATTCGTATTGAAGGGCAGCGTCTGGATGACATTCGACCCGGAGTCACTCGCCCTCGCGCTCCACCTTGACCTCCGACGTCATCCCGTTGGCATCCAAGGTCACGCTGAACACCGACACCTGACCGTCTCCGTCCAGGTCTCCCCGGGCGTAGCAGGTGACTTCCGCCTCGCCCAGGGGCGACTCCTGCACCATCACCTGGTACTGGCAGCGCACCCGCTCGCCGGGCTCGAAGCCCATCTTCTTCATGGGCTCGTCCGGCACGAACGCGACCGCCTCACCCCCTCGCGGCACCTGCGCCGGCACCGGTCCCGCCGCCAGGAAGACGCCGTGCTCGTCCCGGTAGGCCTGCACATCCCCGCACAGGCGCAGCACATTGAGGCGCGCCTCCTGGGACAACGCCCGCGCCACCTCCTCCGCTCCTGGGCGCAGGCCCGCGTAGAGCACCCCTCCACCCACCACGGCCAGGGCCCCCAGCACGGCGGGCACCCACACCCGCGCGCCCTTCTTGCCTCGGGTCCCTCCTCCCGAGGGACCCGGAACCGGATTCTCCATGAACACGCTCCTCGGCTCCCGCCCGTCTCCGCTCAGACGCCCGCCCAGGCACGCGGCTGGCGAAGCACCTCCACCAACCGCGCCTCCTCCGAGCCCGGCTCCGGATGGTGGTCGTAGCGCCAGCGCACCTGCGGCGGCAGTGACATGAGAATGGACTCGGTACGTCCCTTCGTCTCCAGGCCGAAGAGGGTGCCCCGATCCCAGACGAGGTTGAACTCCACGTACCGCCCACGCCGCAGCTCCTGCCAGACCCGCTGCGCCTCGGTGTAGGGCGTGTCCTTGCGACGCTCGGCGATGGGCAGGTACGCGGGAAGGAAGGCCTTGCTCGCGTCGAGCACGAAGGCGAACTCGCGCTCCAGGTCTCCCCCCATGTTCTCGAAGAAGATGCCCCCCACCCCGCGCGCCTCCTCGCGGTGGCGCAGGTAGAAGTACGTGTCACACGCCGGCTTGAAGCGCGCGTAGTACGCGGGGTCATGCCGGTCACACACTTCCTTGTGCACCCGGTGGAAGTGCTCCGCGTCCTCGTCCACGAGATAGTAGGGCGTCAGATCCGCCCCACCGCCGAACCACGCCTTGGGCCCCTGCTGGATGAAGCGGTAGTTGGCGTGCACGGTGGGCACGTGCGGATTGCGCGGGTGCAGCACCAGCGACAAGCCCCCGGCCCAGAAGGTGCGCCCCTCGCCCTGGAGCTTGCCCGCGAAGGCCTCCTCCAGCTCGCCGAACACCACCGAGGTGCTCACCCCACCCTTCTCCAGGACCGCCCCCTCCTCCATTACCCGGCTGCGCCCTCCGCCGCCCCCCGGCCGCTGCCAGAGGTCCTCGCGAAAACGCGCCCGCCCGTCCAGACGCTCCAGCGCACCGCAGATCTCGTCCTGCAACGCGTGCAGGTGCGCCACCATCCGCTCCTTCAACGACTCCACGTCCACCGTCATCGGTTCTCCAGAATGGCCACGGGTGCCTCGAATAACAGAGGAGGCACCGCGGGGGCGGTATTCCCCGCCGCGTCGAAAACCTCGAGCTTCGCCCGGTAGCTCTTGCCCTCTTCCAGCGCGAAGGCCCCACCGCAGGCCTCGTGTCCCAGCAGGGCCACGCCGTTCTGCAAGGGGGTGATGTAGTGCTGCGACGCCATGTCTCCCTGGCGGTTGGACAACGTCACCAGCACGTAGGCCGGGCTGTCCTCCAGCAGGGACATGCTCAACTTCACGAAGCGCTCACTCCCATCCCGGGTACGGCGGGAAATGCCCTCGCGGACCGCCGGCCGCTTGAGCCAGCGGGGACGGGCCACGTCCTGGCCCCGCCCGCTGATCCACTCGGGCGCCGTGCTGCCGCCTCCGTTGAGGACCTTCACGCCCGGCAACACGTCGTCCAGGCGAAGCGTGTAGGACTGGCCCGCCCGGAGCGGTTCCGAGAGCCGGAGGACCACGGTGGCCCGCCCCAGGGTGCTCGTCCAGCCGCGCTGGATGCGCACCTCCACCTCGTGTCCCGCCGTCTGCATGCGCAGGATGCGGCCCGGCAGGGCGGCGACCCGCTCCGCGAGGGGACCGACGCCCTCCAGCAGGAAACGGGTGTTGGTGGGGACGACCGAGCCCGGGGCCGGAAAGACATGGACCCCCTCGGCGGTACAGGCCGCGTGGGCCCGCGGCACGAAGAGCCAGGACAGGACGAGGATCAGAACGGCGGAGCGCACGAAATCCCCGAGTTTGCGCCGGCCCGGCGTCAGAGGCCAGCCTTCCCGTGTGTCGGGGCGCACACGCCCTCCGCTCATGACGCGTTTCGCCGTCACCGAAACCTCGCGTCACCCAAAATTAACAATTCTCAATTCATGGAAGAGCCATCGTCCGACATGACGAGCGGGCCATAGCGTGCCTCGTAGTTGGCCACGCCCGCCTGCATCGCCACCAGCAGGCGCTTGAGGTGCTTGGGGTTGAGGATGACACGTGAGCGCACCTTGGCACGGGGCTGGTGCGGCTGGACGTAGATGAAGTCCAGGGTGAACTCCGTCTCCGTGTGGTTGACCAGGGCCATGTTCACGTACTGACCATTGGCCACGTCGTCATCCAACTGAATCTCCAGGGAGGCCTCGGGGGGTTTGGGAGCATCCGCCATGAGAGGCGGCATACCGCCCCCGGCCCCGCGTGACTAGAGTCCAGGAGGCATGGACACGCGGATGGATGCCGGGAAGACAGCGCCATTCGAGCTGGGCGAGGGCGAGGACGCCTGCCTGCTGCTACACGGCTTCACCGGCAGTCCCTGGGAGGTGCGCCCCCTGGGCGAGGCCCTGGCGGCACGAGGCCTGTACGTGCGCGCCATCCGCCTGCCCGGCCACGGCTCCACCCCCGAGGAGTTGCTGAACGTGAACCACCGCGACTGGACCCAGGCCGCGGCGCATGCCCTGTTCTCGCTGCGCCACCACCGGCGCACCTTCGTGGCGGGGCTGTCCATGGGCGCCCTGCTCTCGATCCAGCTCGCCGCGAACTACCCCGAGCGCGTCCAGGGACTCGCGCTCATGGCCCCGGCCATCCACTTCACGGGCCTCCACATGTGGCTGCTCAAGCGCCTGCGGCGCCACGGATTCCTCGAGCGCTTCAAGCCCTGGGTCCTCAAGGAGAGCACCGATCTGTCGGATCCCGCCGCGCGCGCCGAGGCCCCCATCCTCCCGGCCTTCCCGTCCGCGCGCCTGCAGGACCTGTGGGAGTTGCAGGACATCGCCCTGGAGTCCCTGCCCCGCGTGCGCTGCCCCGCGCTGGTGGCCATGTCCAAGCAGGATCACGTGGTGGACCCCGACGGCGGACGGCTGGTGGCGCGGGGCCTCACCGCCTCGCCCCAGGTGCGCTTCATCTCGCTGCCCACCGGCTTCCACATCATGCCCCGGGACGTGGGCGCGCCCCTGCTCCTCTCGGAGATCGGCGACTTCTTCGACCGCCTGCGCGCCGCGGACGCGGGCCCGGAAGCACCGAGCGGTCAAGCCCGGTGCTCCTCGGGTAAGCCCTGATCAGGCGAAGACGTCCGCGACCAGCCGGCCCTGCTTCTCCATCTCCGCCAACCAGCGCGAGGCCTCCTCCTCGGAGCACCCCACCGTCTCCTGGTGGATGCGCGCCAGCGTCTCGCGCACCGCGGGCGCCATGCGCCGGCCATCCCCGCACAGGAACACCGTGGCGCCCTGGGCCAGCAGCGCCTTCACCTGCTCGCGCTCCTTCCACAGGCGGTGCTGCACGAACATCACGTCGCCCTCGGGCTGGCGGAAGAAGGCGGGCAGCACCTTCACCACGCCCTCGCGCTCCCAGGCCGCCAGTTCCTCGCGGTAGAGGAAGTCCACGTCCGGATGGTCACACCCGAAGAAGAACAGCGCGGGCCCGGCCGCCTCTCCGTGCACATGGCGCAGGGCGCGCTCCTGGATGAAGCCCCGGAAGGGCGCCAGTCCCGTGCCCGCTCCAATCATCACGAGGGGCGTCGCGTTGGACGCGGGCGGGTGGAAGGGCGCGTTGGGCGTGCGCACCGCCACCGCCACCGGGTCCCCCGGATGCAGACGCGCCAGGTAGCTCGAGCACGTGCCATGGAAGCGCCCCTGGCCGCTCCAGGCGTCCGCGTCCACCACGGCGACCGTCAATGAGCACTGCGTGGGGTCCGCCCGCGGCGAGGACGACACCGAGTACTGCCGCACCCGCATGGTGGGCAACAGCTCGAGGAAGTCCGCGAAGGACAGGACGCACGAGCTGTACTTCTCCAGGAAGTCGAGCACGCTCACGCGCTTGTCGAGCACCTCCGCCTTGTAGCGCTCGGCGTCCTGGGCGAGCGCGAGCAGGTGCTGCGCGTGCGGCGGGCACGGGTTCATCGCGGCGAGCCGTTCCAGGTCCTTGCGCGTGGCGGGCGCCGACAGCTCCACGTGCCGGCCCAGCAGTTCCTGCACGGACACCGGACGGTCCGTGGGAAGCGAGGCCGCCATGGCGCCACGGGTGGAACGCAGCACGACGGCCGCATCCGTTCTCACCCCGAAGCGGCGCGCCGCGCGCTCGACGAGATCCGGGTGGTTCTCCGGTAGCACCGCCAGGTAGTCCCCGGCCGCGTACGTCACGCCCTCGGGCAGGCGGAACGTCAGGTGCCGCTTGGAACGCCCGAGCGGCGACGTCATGTCGACGAGCTCCCGGTTCTCCACCAGCGTGGACATGCCGAGCTTGTTCTGCGCCACCAGGTCCACGCTCGCCGACGGCACCACCTCCACCTTGTAGAGCGGCCCCGAGTTCACCTCGCCCGTGGACACGCCCAGGGCCTCGCCCACCGTGCTCCAGAAAGGCGCGTACCAGTGCTCGAAGTCGCCGAAGAAGTCACCCCGCGCGTCCGCCTCCCCGCGCGCCACCAGGGCTTGCGCTCCCGCCGCGTGCAACCGCTCATCGAAGTGCTTGGGAATGGCCTGGTAGGTCGCCGCCCAGTCGCGGTTGCCACAGCCGAACACCGCGTAGCGCACGCCGAGCAGCGAGCCCTCCGGCACGTGGGAAATCCACGCATGGAAGCCCCGCGCGTTGTCCGGCGGCTGGCCGTTGTAGGAGGCCGTCACGAGGACGACCGCGCCCTGCTTGGGCAGCTTCCCCGTGTACTCGTCCAGCGGCGCCACCTTCGCGGAGTAGCCCCGCGCGAGTCCATCGCTCGCGATCCGCCGGGCGAAGGCCTCGGAGGCCCCCGAGTTGGAGCCATACAACAGGAGCAGGGGCGTGCCGTGGGCGGCCACTCCGCCCTGTCCCTGGGAAGTAGCCGCCACCGGAGCGGGGCTGGGCCGCGTGGTGAGCGAACGCGAGACGTTCTGGCGCACGCGCGCGCGGATCCTCAACCCCTCGGGCTTGAGCGTGAGCGTTTCGCGGACGTGCAGCGAATAGGGCGCGGGCTCGGAGATGTGGAAGCGCTGCAGGAGCATGCCCAGCACGAGCGTGGCCTCCTGGAGCGCGAACGCCCGGCCGATGCACGAGCGCTGACCGTTGCCGAAGGGCTTCCACGCGTGCTGGGGAATGCCGTCACGCACCTCGGGGGCGAAGCGATCCGGATCGAAGCGCTCGGGATCCCTCCACACCGTGGGGTCGCGGTGCAGCATGGGCGTGAGCACGAAGAGCGTGTCACCCGCGGACAGGGGGTGGGTGCCCACGAGCCGAGTGTCCACCAGGGCTTGCACGCTGAAGCCCGGCGCGGTGGGCCACAGGCGCAGCGTCTCGCGCAGGATCTGATCGATGTAGTGCAGCTGGTTGACCTGCTCGAAGCGCGGCGTCTCCGAGCCCAATACCCGGTCCACCTCCGCGTAGGCCTTCTGGAGCACGTCCGGGTGGCGCAGCAGGAAGTAGAGGGCGAAGGACAACAAGCCGCTCGTCGTCTCGTGCCCCGCGATGAGGAACGTCACGAGCTGGTTGCGGATGTTGTCGTCATCCAGCCCCTCGCCCGTGAGCGGATCCTTCTCGGAGAGCATCAGTCCGAGCAGATCCCTCGGCGCGTCCTCGGGCGCGAGCTTGCGGCGCTGGGCGATGAGCTCGCGCGTCACCTCGTGCATGTAGCTGGCGTCCACCTGGAACTGGCGCCGCGTGCGCAACATGAGCTGCGTCTTCAAGGGGACACGCCGGGCACGGTTGCCCGCCTCGGCCAGGGCCCGCACCATGGACTCGACGAAGGGATGCATCTCCCTCTGGTAGAAGGAATTGAAGCGATAGCCGAAGCCACACAACGCGATGGTGTCGAGCGTGAGCCGCGTCATGTTGTCGGGCACGTCGATCGCTTCCTCGGGACCGAAGCGCTCCCAGCGCGTGAGCATCTGGTCCGCCACGTCCAGCATCTCGTCGTGGTAGCCGCGCATCGCCGCGGGCCCGAAGGCGGGCATCAGCAGCCGGTGCGCCTTGCCCCAGTTGGGCTCGTGTGTGTAGGCGGTGAAGAGACCATCGCCGGCGAAGTCGCGGATCTCCTCGAGCGCCGCCCCCACCTTCTTGTCGAAGCGGCTCTCGTCACACAAGTCGGCCACCAGCTCGTGCGAGCTGACCACCAGCAGGGACCGTCCCCCCGGAAACGACAACCGGAAGAGGGGTCCAAGCTCACGCGCCAGCTTCATCATGTTCTGCATGGGCGTTTCAGAGCCCAGGTCGGGCGCGTTGCCCACGACGGGCCGCACGCGCGGCTGGGGAATGGACACCCGCTCCATACCGAGCTGTCCCGTGACCAGGTTCAATCGCTCCGCCAACATCTTCCCCATCGCGCTTCTCCTCCTGGCTCGAATCCAGGGAGAATGATGGGGACGCCACACCCCAAACTCTGTCGCCGCCGCGACAGAGTCGCGAAACAGTGAACCGGAGAGGCCGCCGTCCGACATGAAGCCCGACCGCACAGCACTCGACTACCTGGAGCTGTTCCGCACCGGCAGTTGGTTTCGAGCCATGCCGGCCGGATTGCAGGAAAAGCTGCTCCGGGCGGGCGTGCTCCGGACCCTGAAGACGGGCCAACACCTGTTCTCCCGGGGAGATCCGCCCGGGGGCATCCATGGCATGGTGGATGGCGCCATCCAACTGAGGAGCGTGGGGCCCTCCGGGAAGGAATCCCTGCTCATGCTCCTGGAGCCCCCCTCCTGGAGTGGCGAAATCTCCCTGTTCGACGGCCTGCCCCGTACCCATGACGCCATCGCGGATGGGCCCTCCGTCGTCGTCCACGTGCCCCAAAGAGCGCTGGAAACCCTGGTCCAGGAGCAGCCCGCCTATTGGTTCGAGTTCGGCCGGCTCATGGCCCAACAGCTCCGGGTCGCGCTCCTGGGCATGGACGAGAACGCGCTGCTGCCCGTGCCCGTCCGGCTCGCCCGGCGCCTGCTTCACATCATCCAGAACTATGGGGACCGGCACACCCACAGCAGCCGGGTCATCGGGGTGAGCCAGGAACAGCTCGCGATGATGCTCTGCATCTCCCGGCAGACGACGAACCAGCTCCTCAAGAACCTGGAGGCCCAGGGCGCCGTGCGGCTGCGCTACGGGGAGATCGAGATCATCGATCTGGAGAAGCTGCGCGAGCTGAGCACGCCTCCGGAGTGACCAGGGAGCCATCCTCCACACGGAGCGTGCATGCGGCGGGCGTCTGCATTAGGCACTCTCCCGCATGTCCGCTCCCTCCCCCGTGGTCGAGCTTCACGATGTCTCCAAGTCCTACGCCGAGGGCGATGCCGTGCGGGAAGTCCTCGCGGGCACGAACCTCACGCTGAACGCGGGCGAGTTCACCGTGCTGCTGGGCCGCAGCGGCTCGGGCAAGTCCACCCTGCTCAACCTCATCAGCGGGATTGATCAACCCACGCGCGGCACGGTGCGGGTGGCGGGCCAGGACCTGGGCCACATGAGCGAGCACGCGCGCACGCTCCTGCGCCGCGAGCGCATCGGCTTCATCTTCCAGGCCTTCAACCTGCTTCCCACGCTCACGGTGGAGGAGAACATCCTCCTGCCCCTGGAGCTGACGGGACGCACGGGAGCCGCCTCGCGCGACCGGGTGCGCGAACTCCTGGGCACCGTGGGCCTGGGCAACCGGGCCGCGAGCTTCCCGGACCGGCTCTCCGGCGGCGAGCAGCAACGCGTGGCCGTGGCCCGGGCGCTCGCCCACGCTCCGCCCCTGCTCCTGGCGGACGAGCCCACGGGCAACCTGGACGAGCAGACCGGGCGCAAGGTGTTGGACCTGCTGGAAGACCTCACGCGCCGCGAGCGCGTCTGCGCCCTCATCGTCACCCATGATCCGGGACTGATGGCGCGCGCCCACCGGGTGCTGCGGCTGGAAGCGGGCCGGCTCATCGAGCAGGCGGTGCGGCCGTGAGTCAGCGCCTCCTCGCGCGCGCGAGCCTGCGCCACCTGGGAAGCCATCCGTGGCTCACGGCGCTGTCGCTCCTGGGCATCGCGCTGGGCGTGGCGGTGGTGGTGTCCATCGACCTGGCCAACGCGAGCGCCATGCGCGCCTTCGAGCGCTCCACGGACACGGTGACGGGCCGAGCCACGCACCAGCTCATCGGCGGACCCACGGGGCTGCCGGAGACGGTGTACCGCGACCTCCGCCTGCTGCCCGGCGCGCCCGTGTCCGCGCCGATGGTGGAGGGCTCCGTGCGCGCGCTCGGCGGAGACCAGCGGCCCCTCACCGTGCTCGGGGTGGATCCACTCTCCGAGGCGCCCTTCCGCGCCTACGTGCCCCAATCCAGGGCCGAGGTGGACCTGGGCGCGTTCCTCACCGAGCCCGGTGCCGCGCTGCTCACGCGACGCACGGCCGGCGCCCTGGGCGTGAAGGCGGGAGACGCGCTCGACGTGGGCGTGGAGGGCGTGACGAAGCAACTGCGGGTGCTCGCCGTCCTGGAGCCCGGGGACGAGGGCACCGCCCGCGCCATGGAGGGCCTGGTGCTCACCGACATCTCCACGGCGCAGGAACTGCTCGGACACGAGGGGCGCCTCACGCGCATCGACCTGATCCTCCCGGAGGCGACGGCCGAGGTCACGCTCGCGCGGCTGCGGCTCCCCGAGGGCGTGGAAGTCGTTCGGCCCCAGGCGCGCGGCAACGCGGTGGCGCAGATGACCCGGGCGTTCCGCACCAACCTCACGGCGCTGTCCCTGCTCGCGCTCGTGGTGGGCACGTTCCTCATCTACAACACCATGACGTTCTCCGTGGTGCAGCGGCGCGAACAGCTCGGCCGGTTGCGCGCGCTCGGCGTCACCCGGGGAGAGCTGTTCACGCTGGTGCTCGGCGAGGCGGGCGTGCTGGGCCTCGTGGGCACCGTGGGCGGCGTGCTCCTGGGGATTCTCCTCGGCCGGGGCCTGGTGGTGCTCGTCACCCAGACCATCAACGACCTTTATATGTCCGTGAGCGTGCGGGGACTCGCGCTGGAGCCCTTCACGTTGGGCAAGGGCGTGCTGCTGGGACTCGGCGCCACGCTCGCCGCCGCGCTGCGTCCCGCGTGGGAGGCCGCCCGCTCCGCCCCCGCCCTCACCCTGCGCCGCTCCACCCTGGAGGACGTGACACGGGGAAGAGCACCCCGGCTCGCGCTGGCGGGACTCGGGGTGCTCGTGCTCGGCGTGGGATTGCTGATGCTGCCCACCCCCGAGTTGCTGCCCGCCTACGCGGGGCTCTTCTCCGTGCTGCTCGGCGCGTCGCTGCTGGTGCCGGGGCTCACGGCGCTCCTGGCCCAGGGGGCGGCCGGACCGTTGGGCCGCGCGTTTGGACTGCTCGGGCGCATGGCGGCGCGGGGCGTGACGGCGAGCCTCAGCCGCACCGCCGTGGCGCTCGCGGCGCTGATGGTGGCGGTGGCCACCACGGTGGGCGTGGGGCTGATGGTGACGAGCTTCCGGGGCACCGTGGCGGACTGGCTCGGCTCCTCGTTGCAGGCGGACGTCTATGTGTCGCCGCCCTCGCTCGTCGCCCGGCGCGGAGGAGCCGCCTTCCTCCCGGGGCTCGCCGAGCGCGTGCGTGACACCCCGGGCGTGGCCAGCAGCAGCACGATGCGCTCGGCCCAGGTGCGCGTGGGCGGCGTGCTCACGGACGTGCGCGCGGTGGACTTCGGCGGCACGACCGCACGACCCTACCGCTTCAAGGAGGGCAACCCAGAGACCGTGTGGAAGGAGCTGGACGCGCCCGACGCCGTGCTCGTCTCCGAGCCCTTCTCCTTCCATCGCCGCGTGGGCGTGGGCGGCCGCGTGGAGCTGGCCACGGACAAGGGCCCCGCCTCCTTCCGGGTGGTGGGCGTCTACTATGACTATGGCTCGGACGCGGGCACGGTGTTGATGACGCGCGCCACGTGGCTCGCGCACTTCGAGGACGGGCGCGTGAGTGGCGTGGCCCTCTACGCGGCGCCGGGAGAGGACGTGGACGCGCTCGTCGCCCGGGTGCGCGAGCGCGTCGCGGGCGAGCAGGAGCTCACCCTGCGCTCCAACCGGGCGCTGCTCGCGACGAGCCTGGAGGTGTTCGACCGCACCTTCACCATCACCCACGTGCTGCGGCTGCTGGCCATCGGCGTGGCCTTCGTGGGCGTGCTCAGCGCCCTCATGGCCCTGCAACTCGAGCGCGCCCGCGAGTTCGCCGTGCTGCGCGCCACCGGGCTCACCCCGCGCCAACTGTGGGCGCTCGTGTCGCTCCAGACGGGTCTGCTCGGCGTGCTCGCGGGGCTGTTCGCGCTGCCCCTGGGCGTGGCGCTCGCGTACGTGCTCGTCCACGTCATCAATCAGCGCTCCTTCGGCTGGTCCTTGCAGCTCGTGGTATCCCCCGAGGTGCTGCTCCAGGCGCTGGGACTGGCGCTGCTCGCGGCGGCGCTCGCGGGCCTGTACCCGTCCTGGAAGATGTCGCGCGCGAACCCCGCACAGGCGCTGAGGGAGGAATGATGCGGCGAGGCATCGGATTGATCATCGGCGTGGGACTGGTGCTCGGGGCGCTTGGAGCGGGCGCCGCCTGGGTCTCTCGCGAGGCCGCTCCCCCTCCGGAGCGGGCCCCGACGATGACGGTGGCGGACGCACTCGGCGCTCCCGCGCGGGGACTGGAGGGCTATGCGCGCGCCCTCGAGCCCCGGGACTTCCACTTCCCGGAGGACCACGGTCCCCACCCGGAGTTCCGCAACGAGTGGTGGTACTGGACGGGCCACCTCGCCACGGCGGATGGGCATGCGTTCGGCTACCAGTTCACCCTCTTTCGCAGTGCGCTGGCACCGGGGGAGCCGGAGGGGACGTCGGCGTGGAGCACGCGGCAGATCTACATGGGGCACCTGACGCTGTCGGACCTCGGCACGGGGCGCTTCCATGCCTCCGAGCGCTTCAGCCGGAGCGCCCTGGGTCTCGCGGGGGCGAGCGCCGCGCCCTTCCGGGTGTGGTTGGAGGACTGGAGCGCGGAGGCGGTGGGGAGCGAGGCCCCGCCCATGCGGATCACCGCGCGCAGTGGAGACATGGCGTTGTCGCTCGTGCTGGAGGCGGGCAAGCCCCCCGTGCTCCAGGGAGACCGGGGCCTGAGCCAGAAGGGGCCTGGAGCGGGCAACGCCTCCTATTATTACTCGCTCACCCGAATGCCCACGCGCGGGCAGGTGACGGTGGAGGGACGCACGCACGAGGTGACGGGCGAGAGCTGGATGGATCGCGAGTGGAGCACGGCGGCGCTCGGCGAGGACTCGGTGGGCTGGGACTGGTTCTCGCTCCAGCTCTCGGATGGGAGCGAGCTCATGTACTACCAGCTCCGCCACCGCGACGGCACGGTGGACCCCTTCACCTCGGGCACCTTCGTCCCCGCGCAGGGCGAGCCGGTGCACCTGTCGCGCGAGGACGTGCGCCTGGACGTGCTCGGCACCTGGAAGAGTCCACGCAGGGGTGTGGAGTACCCGGCGCGCTGGCGGCTCGCGGTGCCCACCCAGGGCCTCGACCTGGAAGTGACGCCCGCGCTCGCCGACCAGGAGTTGCCGGTGAGCGTGCGTTATTGGGAAGGCGCGGTGCGCGTATCGGGGGCTCACGATGGCCAGAGCGTACGGGGCCAGGGATACGTGGAGCTGACAGGCTACGGGGACCATGCCCCGAGGGAACGCTGAAGCCCTACGATCAGGAACAAACCATGTGCAATGGGAAGCTCCTCTCCGCGGAACTCAACCACTGGATTCCATTGACAGACGCCGTACAACACGAGAACGGACCATTCTCCGAAGTGCCCAAGGACTCAGGCGTATACACCCTACGCGTCAGCAAGATAGGCACGCCCAATCTCTCACGAGTGAAATCCAACTTCCTTGATTCAGCCTTCATGAAGGCAAGAAGTCGCATGGACAAGGTGAGTGGAGAGTTGTTCGCTGAAATTGGTCTAGGAAAGGAACAAGCCTGGACCGATACCGATTATTATGTTCGCAGACTCGCCCGGGTAGATCGGATCGCGATGAACCAACAAGGCATTGCCTGTCCCATCGTATACATCGGCAGGGCAAACAACCTCCGGCGCCGGATGAACGAGCTTGCTTTTGGTGGCCACACCGCCAACGCCCCATTCTGGGCACTCTTGATGTCAGGCTGGAAATTCGATTTGGGCTTTCACAAGGCTCGTCCGAAAGCAGAGGTTCACCTCGAGGCACACCTCAAGGAGTTGTTTCGAGAACTCCATGAGGACAATCTACCTCCATTGGTGGAGCGGTAGCACTCTTCCCGGTGAGCCTGCCCTGGACTCGTTAGCCGCTCAAGCCTCCTCGTCGGGCAGGAGCGTACGGAGCAACTCGTCATCAGGACCGAGTGGCCTCCAACCGGGTGGCGGCGGCGTGGCGAGAAGCGCATCGCCGACCTGCCTGACACGCTCTTCATGCGTTTCAGGGGTGTAGGCGGACCAAAAACCAAGCGCCTTGGCAACCTTGAAGCGGTTTGCGTCGTCCAGCACGGCGGGCCAGCCCTCTGGAAGGAACTCGGACAGTTCACGCACGAGCACGTCGCGCACCAAACGTGTGACCTGCTTGCGCTGCTCCGCCTCGGAGAACAATCCGCTCAACACCTGCACTGCAGCGACATCGTCCGCTCCCAGTTCGTCGGCCAGCACATACAGCGGGACAGCAGGGCGCGCCTCGGCGAAAGCGGTAAGCGAAGCATAACCACGCTCGCGGATCCGCTCATATAAGCGGACCCGCCAGTGGCCCCGCCAAGCATGTCCGTCGCCCACTGCCACCTCCAAGCCGTAGAGTTCTACCGATCAAGTATCCTCGTCTGGCCAGAACATGCGAATCAATTCGTCGTCGGGGCCAAGCGGGCGCCAACCAGGATGAGGGGGCCTGGCAAGAATCGCGGCCATGACCTGCCTGGCGCGCTCCTGATGGACTTCTGGGGTGTATCCAATCCAGCGAGCGAGTGCCTTGGCGACTGCGAAACGCGATGAGTCATCCATCACAGGCGGCCATCCATTGGGGAGACTCTGGGATAGCTGACGCACGAGCACATCACGTTCAAAGCGAGTGACCTGGTTGCACTGTTCCGCCTCAGCGAGCAACCCGCTCAACACCTGCACTGCGGCAACATCCTCCTCGCCAAGCTCCTCGGCCAAGGCATATAGCGGAATGGCAGGTCGAGCCTCGGCGAAGGCCGTGAGCGAAGCGAAACCACGCTCGCGGACCCGTTTGTACAGGCGGTCCTTCCAGTTGCCTTGCCAAGCACGTCCGTCGGTCATTGCCCTCTCCAAGCATGCTGGGCGAACAAACCATCGGAGCGGCCGCCAGTGCCCCGCGAACTGGCCGCGAGTCTGGAGAGAGCGTCCGCGATGCGGCGCGTGGAACCCGACACGTCATGGAGGGCATCCCTGAGCGCTTGCCGGGTCCGTGCGGCCTCTGGGAAAACGCTCCTCCATCCAGCACCCGCCCCGGGCTTCGGATGGGAGGCCAGAACAGCGGCCCCTCGGAGCGGCTCACGCGAGTACATCCCCGGACCACGCGTTGGTGCTATCGACGCACAGCCTGTGGCCCACAGGGACAGGGCGAGCAACGGGCCCGCCCACGGGAAAATCCTCATCGCATGCCTATTAGCCAGTCAGACTTCCTCGTCAGGCAGAAGCGTGCGGAGCAATTCGTCATCAGGACTGAGCGGGCGCCAGCCGGGCGGCGGCGGAGCGGCAATGAGTGCTGCGCTGATCTGCCGGACTCGCTCCTCATGGGTTTCTGGAGTGTAGGCAATCCACGCGCTGAGCGTCTTGGCCACCTTGAAACGGTTTGTATCGTCCAACACGGCGGGCCAGCCCTCGGGCAGACCTTCCGACAGCTCACGCACGAGCTGTCCGCGCACCAACCGCGTGAGCCGATGGGTACGCTCCGCCTCAGCCACCAGTCCGCTGAATACCTGCACACCGGCGATGTCTTCCTCGCCAAGTTCCTCGGCCAATTCCACTAGCGAGGCTGTGGGACGGGCATCGGCGAAGGCCGTGAGCGAATCGTAACCGCGCTCGCGAACCCGCTCGTATAGGCGGACCCTCCAGTGGCCACGCCAAGCATGACCACGGGTCATCTTCCTCTCCAGGGCCTGAAGTCCATTGGAAGGTTGTAGCGCTTCATGTGAAACGCGACTGTTCCCAAGACCTCGCTCCGCGTCAACATCCGACCAGCCAGCATCTCAGCGTCGCGCAGCGCCTTCATGATCATCTGGTTCCATTCGCCGGGCCATTTTCGACCCTGACGCCAGTTGCCACCTCCATGAATCGCCTCGTGGTGCGCCTGCTCCATCTCGACGCAGAACTGGTCGATGCTCATCTCACCGGTGAAGCCACGCTGCTCGAACCACTCGCGGTGCTCTCGCGGCAGGACGTGGTGCCGTGGTGGCTCGGCCATTCCCGCTCCCGCGCTCCCCGTCTGGTGCATCCCGCGCACCTCGGGGCTGTCACCCAGCGCGTCTCGCACGCCCCGTGGCAACTCGTCGTGCGACTGCGACATCAGCACCTGACCCGCCTGGACGCGGACCGCGGCACTGACGACCGGGACGGAGATGACGCCCGCTCGCACGAGCCGGCGCATCATCTCCACCCACTCGGCGGAGACGACCACCCGCGTCCCCATCATCACGCCGTCGGCTCCCATCACCAGGCCCACGCCCAGCATGGCGGGCGCGGCTGGCGGCGGCCTTGGCGGGGAAAGTCTCATCGTCGAGACCATCGACAGCATCTCGACGACCTGCGCCGCCACGATGACCCGATTGACGCGCTCGGCCGACACGCGCACTCCCTCACGGGTCGATTGGAATTCGCGAGTGAGTTCGCCCATCAGCCCAGGAACCCCGGCCGCCGTGGCCTCGACCCGCCCTGGCTCCAGGGACGACAGCGCCCTCATGGAGGGCTCGAGCATCTCCCGCACGTGCTCCATGTCCACGTACAGCTTCTCCACGCTGTAGAAGGGGCATTGCCGGAGCACCACGTCCTCGAGGTTCAGGAAGTCGCTCCAGGCGGCCAGGAGCATGGAGCCGAACAGCGCGGCCTCCAGTCGTGGACCGGAGAGGCGCAGCAGGGCGAGTCCCATCTCCGGGTCATCGACCTCCGAGGCCACCTGCACCCACCGGGTGGCTCCCTTGAGAGCGACTTCGAGCCACCGCAACTGCCGTGCGCCATACACGATGTGCTGGGCGAACAGACCATCGGAGCGGCCCCCCATGCCCCCCGGACTGGCCGCGAGTCTGGAGAGAGCGTCCGCGATGCGGCGCGTGGAACCCGACACGTCATGGAGGGCATCCCTGAGCGCTTGCCGGGTCCGCGCGACCTCCACCGCCGCAGGGGAAACGCTCCTCCTTCCGGCGCCCTCCGTTCCGACTGGATGGGAGACCAGAACAGCGGCCCCTCGGCGCATCTCACGCGAGTACATCCCCGGACCGCGCGGGGGTGTCATCGACGCGCAGCCCGTGGCAAACAGGGCCAGGGCGAGCAACGGGCCCGCCCACGGGAAACTCCTCATCGCATACCTCCTGGACGCGCCCCCAGCGGGAGCGCCGGGCCAGGAGATACCCGTCCCGTCTCAGATCAGGAACGCCTCTTCCCGAGGAGCCGTCTCCCCGGCCTCGCGCGGCCGGGAGTTGTACGCGAGTGATTCCGCCAGACGCGAGGGCGGGACCATGCGCCGCGTGTTCATCTCCTCGATGAAGGCGGCGCGGTCCATGCGCAGGCGCGGGTTGGTGACGCGCTCATGGCCGATGGTGCTGAACGTGCGCCCACCGTAGTCATGAGCGGGGTACACGAGCATGTGCGAGGGCAGCGTGAGCAACCGATCCAGGCTGGCATACGCGGCCTCGGCATCACCCGAGGGCAGGTCCGTGCGGCCCGAGGAGCCGATGAGCAGGGTGTCCCCCGTCAACACCCGGTCCTCCAGGAGCAGCACCAGGCCGTCCGCCGTGTGGCCGGGGCTCGCCCAGACCTTCACGCGGATGTCTCCCACGTTCATGTACTCGCCGTCGCGCAGCGTGCGATCCACCGCCGCCATGGGGGCGCCCACGTACAGCGCACCCGGCAGGCGCGCGAGTTCGCGACCTCCGGACAGGTGGTCCGCGTGCGTGTGGGTGTCCACCGTCGCGAGCAGTTGCAGCCGGTCCCTCCCGAGCCGTTGGAGATAGACCGGCACCAGTTCCAGCACCGGATCCACGACGATGGCCTCGCGCGTGCGCGCACAGGCGATGAGGTACGTCCGGCAACTCGCTCCGCCGTTCAGCTCCTCGAAGATGAGACTCTTCACACTCGCCTCCTCGGCCATGCCCCCAATGGCACACCCAACAAACTAGGCATGCGCTCCCGCGAGCAAGGGCCCGCCCCCCAAAAGCGCGACCCGGACGCCAGGAAGTCGACGAATGCGGGGCGCGAGGCTCAGCGCGCGGCCGCGGGGACCGCCGTGGTCAGGTGGGCGTGCAGTGTCTGGGTGCTGACATAGAGGAACTGGGCGTCGCCGAAGGCCAGTCCATCCCCGTCCCACAACTGCTGCTCCTCCTCGCCCAACTGCACCGTGTTGACGTAGGTGCCATTCATGGAGCCCGAGTCGCGCACGTAGCAGGTGTTGTCCGCCGCGCTCCAGCGCAGGAGCGCGTGGAACTTGGAGACGGACGGGTCATGCACCACCAGGGAGCTGGTCTCCAGCCGGCCCACGGCGAACACCTGCCCCTCCGAGACGGGCTGGAGGAAGAGCACCTGCAGGTGCTCGAAGCCCTGCAGCATGGACACGAGCCGGTCCGCCAGCCGCGAGCGATGGGCCATGAAGACCGTGCGCGAGCGTCCCATCTGCTGGGCCACCTTCTGGAACACCATGGAGGGGGGCTGCTGGATGAGCGCCACGGGGCCGAATTCCGACTGGAACGCCTGGACATCCACCCGGGCCCGCGCCCGTAATTCCTTCACCGAGGGCATGACTCCCCACCCTAGGACCGCTCGCCGCACGTGCCAAGGGCCTTGGCTCGGCTATGGTGCGCCCGCGTACACCCCAAGCAGCCCCCCTTCTAGGAGACTCATCCCCATGGCGAAGGCGAAGTACGTGCTGGCAGTGGACCAGGGCACCACCGGAACGCACGTCTCCATCCTGGACGACAAGCTCCGGGTGGTGGGCGATGCCTATCGGGAGTTCACCCAGCACTTCCCCAAGCCCTCGTGGGTGGAGCACGACCTGGAGGAAATCTGGGCCAGCGTGGAGACGTGCATCCGCGCGGCGCTCAAGGACGCGGGACTCACGGGCAAGGACCTGTCCGCGGTGGGCATCACCAACCAGCGCGAGACGACGGGGCTGTGGCTGCGCGAGGGTGGCAAGCCCCTGGCCCCCGCCATCGTGTGGCAGGACCGGCGCACCTCCGAGCGCTGCGCGCAACTGCGCGAGAAGGGCGAGGAGCCCCGGGTGCGCGAGACGACGGGCCTCGTGTTGGACCCCTACTTCTCGGGCACCAAGCTCGCCTGGATGCTCGAACACGTGAAGGGCGCGCGCAAACGCGCCGAGAAGGGAGACGCCTGCTTCGGCACCGTGGACACCTGGCTCGTCTACAAGATGACCGGCGGCCAGTCGCACGTGACGGACGTCACCAACGCCAGCCGCACCCTGCTCATGGACGTGCGCAAGCTCGCCTGGGATGACTCCATGCGCGAGCTGCTGGGCGTGCCCGCCGCGTGCCTGCCGGAGATCCGCGGCTCGGTCGACGCCTACGGTACCACGAAGGGCATGCGCTCGCTGCCGGATGGAATTCCGCTCACGGGCATGGCGGGCGACCAGCAGGCGGCGCTCTTCGGCCAGGCGTGCTTCTCGCCCGGCGAGGCCAAGTGCACCTATGGCACCGGCGCCTTCCTGCTGATGAACACGGGCGACGTGCCGGTGAAGTCGCGGTCGGGGCTGCTGACCACGGTGGCCTGGAAGATCGGGGACAAGACGACGTACGCGCTCGAGGGCTCCTCCTTCATCGCCGGCGCCGCGGTGCAGTGGCTGCGCGACGGGCTCAAGGTCATCAAGAAGTCAGGAGACGTGGAGCCGCTGGCCGCGAGCGTGAAGGAGAGCGGGGACGTGGTGTTCGTCCCGGCGCTCGCGGGGCTGGGGGCGCCGCACTGGCGGCCCGAGGCGCGCGGCCTCTTCGGCGGAATCGACCGCTCCACCACGGCGGCCCACCTGGCGCGCGCGGCGCTCGAGGGCGTGGCGATGCAGATCCACGATCTGGCCGAGACGATGCGGCGGGACAGTGGCCGGGAGATTCCCTCCTTCAAGGTGGATGGGGGCGCGTCGGCCAACAACCTGATGATGCAGTTCCAGGCGGACATGCTGGGCACCGAGGTGGTGCGTCCGCAGAACCTGCAGACCACGAGCCTGGGGGCGGCGTTCCTCGCGGGCCTGGGCGCGGGGGTCTGGACGAGCACGGACGCCATCCGCAAGGCGTGGAAGGTGGGCAAGGTCTTCAAGCCGAAGATGAAGGCCGAGGCCCGCGAGCGGCACCTCACCAAGTGGCGGCGCGCGGTGGAGCGCGCGTAGGAAAGGAAGGCGGATCATGGCGCGAGACACGACGAAGTTGACCTCCGAGGAGCTCTATCGCTTCCTCGGCCGCTATCCCCTCTGGAAGCACGAGGAAGGGATGCTCCGCCGTACCTACGAGGCCCCCAACTTCCTCGCCGGTATCGAGTTCGTGAACCGGCTGGCGAAGGTGGCCGAGGCGGCGGATCACCACCCGGACATCGACATCCGCTGGCGCAAGGTGACGCTGGCGCTGGTGACGCACGACGCGGGGGGAATCACCTCGCGGGACACGGAGCTGGCGGCCGAGGCGGATTCGCTGTTCGCCCAGGTGGCCGTCGCCAGCTGACATGCGCGCGGGCCTGCTCGTCGCGTGGGTGCTGCTGGCGGGCTCGGGAGCGCGGGCGCAGGACGACGCGCCCGCGGTCACCCGGCCCGAGCGGCTGTACCTCAACCCCGGGCTGCTCATGGGCTCCTCGCGGGTGGTGGGGCTCGGGGGCGCCTACGTGGGCATCGCCGAGGGCGTGGTGGGCTTCGCGAGCAACCTGGCGGCGCTCGCCCACCGCTCGCCCCGGCTGGACAAGGACTGGGACGTGGGCGTCACCCTGTCCTGGTTGGATCTGCCGTTGTCCAAGGTGCAGGACAAGGACCTGGACAACGACGGCCAGCCCGACAACGCGCCCGAGACGCTGCAGCTCATCGGCTCGTTCACGCTCCAGTACCGCAACGTGGGCTTCGGCTTCTCGCTGCGCAACTACCGCATCGGCTATTGCAACACGGCCTCGTGCGACCCGGGAGATCTCATCCGCGTGTCGCTGCTCCACACCTCGCTCGCGGGAGCGATCGCGCTCGGCCGGGACGACTTCATCCTCGGCTTCGGCATCTACAGTGGGCAGGCCATCCTCAGCTACAAGCCCGAGGGCAACTGGTTCTATGGCAACACGGGCGTCGCGCTGGACGTGCTCTACCGGCCCCATGGACGGCCCTACCGGGTGGGCCTGTCGGTGCGGCCGGAGCTGCTCGGCGATTGGCAGCGCGCCCTGGGACAGCCCGCCACCATCGCGGGCCGGCAGATCTACTCGGCCGTGGTGTCTCCCTCGACGGTCTCGCTGGGGGTGAGCTGGCGGCTCGGTCAAGGCGCGGAGCTGTACAACCGGCTGTCCCCCGCGGCCCGCCAGCAGATGCTCGAGGGCGCGCACTTCAGTGAGGTGCCCACCGAGGATGACCCCCAGGCCATCCCGGGCCGGTGGCTCATCAGCTCGCAGGTGGATCTCATCTCCTCGGTGGAGAACGCGGTGTCGGTGCACTCCTTCACGTCCCTGACGTCGCCCGAGTACGTGGGCGCCCGGTCGATGCTCCAGCCGCGCCTGGGCATGGAGCACGAATCGTTTCCCGGGCGGCTGCGCACGCGCCTGGGGGCCTTCCTGGAGCCCTCGCCCTTTCCGGATCGCCCCCTGCGGCCCCACCTGACGGGGGGTTTCGAGCTGTTCCTGGTCCGCTACCTAGACGACTGGGCACTGACGGCGTCCTTCGACGTGTCCCGGCGCTACTCCAACTTCGGTATCTCGGTGGGCTTCTGGCGGTAGCGGTTCAATGAAGCGAGTGCCGCCGCCGGGCCGCCTGACGCTGACCCGGCAGCCGCTGACGTCTCGTGTCCAGATGGGCGGAGCGGGGCGAGCGCGCCGCCGGGGTCGCCACGCCCCCGGCGTCCTCGGGCAGGGGGCGGTCCTCTTCACGCCGATGCGCCGGCTCGCTGAGCAACCGGGAGTCCGGACGCCAGTCGAGGACCAGGATGGCGATCAGCACCATCAACACCACCAGACGTCGCAACGAGGGACTCATCACCCTCCCAACACCGGACGCTCCCGGTCTCAGCCCGCCTGGGTGAGGAACAACGCCAGCTTCTCATGGGCCAGCGCCAGCGCGGGAATGGGCGCGCTCTCGTTGGCCTGGTGGGCCTGGGCCGTCTCCCCGGGACCGAAGTTCACCGCGTCCACGCCGAACTCGGAGAAGCGCGCCACGTCCGTCCACGCCTGCTTGGAGGCGGCGGGCAGGCCCGTGAGCGCCATCAACCGCTGGAAGAGCGGGTTGTCCGCGCACACCCGGCCACTCGGAGCGAGGTCCGTGAAGGACACCTCCGCCGCGTCCCCCACCAGCTCGCGCACCTCCTCCTGCGCCCGGGCCACCGTCTTGCCTGGCGCGAAGCGGTAGTTGAGGTTCAGCTCGAAGGACTCCGGCACCACGTTGCGCGCCCGTCCCCCCGAGGCCTTGGTGATGCTCATCACCTCGTAGAAGGTGAAGCCGCCGTGCGCCACCTCGCGCCGGGGCCGGGTGAGCAGTTGGGCGAGCAGGGGACCCGCCTTGTGGATGGCGTTCTCGCCCTGCCACGGCCTCGCCGAGTGCGCGCTGCGGCCCTGGAAGCGCAGGTTCGCGTGCAGCGTCCCCACGCACCCCACCTGCACCACGCCATCGGTGGGCTCCATGGCGATGCCGAACTTCACCCGCCGCAGCGCCTCGCGCGCGTCGAACAACGGCCCCAGTCCGCTCTCCAGGTAGGGGCCCTCCTCGCGCTCGTAGAGCACCCACACCAGGTTGACCGGCAGCTTCGCGCGGGGCAGGTCCTCCGCCAGCGCCATCATCACCGCCAGCCCCCCCTTCATGTCCGAGGCGCCCAGGCCGAACACCCGCTCGCCCTCGATGCGCGGCTCGCGGTCCTCCGGGTGCGCGGGCACGGTGTCCAGGTGTCCCACGAAGGCCACCGTCGGCCGGGGGTCCTGGAGGTTGCCCAGCACGAACGAGTGCCCCAACCGGAACACCTCGGAGGGAGCGAAATGGGCGCGCGCCCAGCCCTCCACGTGGTCGGCGAGCGCCTTCTCCTCGCCGATGGGGCTGCGGATGCGGCACAGGGCCAGGGTGGACTGCGCGAGGCGGGTGGCGAGGTCGGTCATGCGGAGGGCTCCCGAGGGCCCTCAGTAGAGCAGTCCGTCCTCGGGCTGCAAGGGGGGCGGCAACTCCTTCTCCCCGAGCATCTGCCGCAGGTTGATCTCGATGGTGCGGCAGAGCGCCGTCATGGGCGTGTCGCTGTAGCCATCCTCGAAGGGCGCCTCCACGTCACGGCCCACCGCGTCCATGGCGATGAAGAGGAAGGCGATGACGGCGGTGACGAGGGGCGTGAGCATCCCCAGCTCGGACACCACTCCGAGCGGCAGGAGGACCAGATAGGCACGCACCATGGCGCGCGGCAGCACGTCGTACTGGAGCGGAATGGTCGTGTTCTTGATGCGCTCGCAAGCCCCCAGGATGTTCATCAACTCCCTGAGCGAGCCGTCCAGGATGGTCAGGCGGAGCATGGCCTCGGGGCCGGGCGTCTCGGCGAAGACGCGGCGCAGGCGCGCCGAGGCCCACATGAGGATGGCCGTGGGCACGTTCTGCTCCTCGCGCAGCGCCTCCAGCACGGCCGGGCGGAAGAAGGGCTCGAGCGAGGGGAAGGGATCCTGGCGCCGCAGGTGGTGGCGCAAGGCGTTCACGAAGCCGATCTGCGCGTACACCAGCTCCCGTGCGTCCGAGGTGATGCCCTCCCAGGGGGCCCGGAAGGGCCGCGAGGGGTCGTCGACGACATCCTCCGCGTGCTTCACCTCGGCGGTGTGGGTCGAGCGCATGAGGGTATAGAGGTAGGCCCCCCGCGCCTTGCCGAAGCGGTCGCGCACGGCGCCGTCGCTCGCGCCGAGCGTGACGGCGGGCTTGGGCTCCACCGCCGTGCGCATCAGGGGCGTGGTGGGCGAGGAGGACGTGTTGACCTGCGCGGCGCCCTCGGGGATGGGCAGCAAGGTGAGCACCTGCCGGGCGAAGGTGCGCGACGTGTTCACCAGCGAGCCCCACAACGTGCGCGCTTCCCACCAGCGGTCGTAGGCGGAGTTATTGCGGAAGGTCAGCAGGATGCCGATGGTCGCGGCGAGCACCGTGACGGGCAGCGCCGGGACCGCCAGGAAGGTGACGTCGAACTCCTGGTAGGCCAGCGCCACACAGGTGGCCAGCAGCACGTGAATCACCACGGGCCGGCCCGTGTAACGCAGGACGATCCGCCAGGACAGCTTCCCACCCACAATCATCACCACGCTCCTTGGGGTGGCGTCTCCACCCGCTGCCCTGGCCCGCGCCTACACCGACACCGCGAAGTCGCGCAGTGCCGAATTGAGGCTCGTCTTCTTGTCGGTGCTCTCCTTGCGCTGCCCGATGATGAGCGCGCACGGCACCATGTAGCTGCCCGCCGGGAACTTCTTCTCCTTCATGCCTGGAATCACCACGCTGCGCGCCGGCACGCGGCCCTTGAAGACCTTCTCCTCGGGACCCGAGACATCGATGATGGGCGTGGAGGCCGTGAGCACCACGTTGGCGCCCAGCACCGCCTCCTCCTCCACCACCACGCCCTCGACCACGATGCACCGGCTGCCGATGAAGGCACCGTCCTCGATGATGACGGGCGAGGCCGTGGGCGGCTCGAGCACCCCCCCGAGCCCCACGCCACCGGACAGGTGCACGTTGCGGCCCACCTGCGCGCAACTGCCCACCGTGGCCCAGGTGTCCACCATGGTTCCCGCGCCCACGTACGCGCCGATGTTCACGTAGCCGGGCATCACCACGGCGCCGCGCTCCACGTGCGCCCCGTAGCGCACCACGCCGGGCGGCACCACCCGCACGCCCGCCGCCTCCAGCCCCTTCTTCAACGGAATCTTGTCGAAGAACTCGAAGGGCCCCACCTCCATCACCTTCATCTCGGAGAGGGCGAAGAACAGGAGGATGGCCTCCTTGGCCCAGGCATTCACCTTCCAGCCCTCGGCCGTCTTCTCCGCCACGCGCAACGCGCCGGAGTCGAGCAGCGCGAGCGTCTCGCGCACCGCCGCCGCGTACTCCGCTTCCTTCAGCTTCGCCCGGTCGGCGAATGCCGCGGACACCCTCTGGGACAGACTCTCGATGGAGGACATGGCCGTTCCTTCAAGCATGAAAAGGCCCGGGGCGCACCATCCTCATGAGGGTTCGTGCGGGGGCTCCGTCAGAGGGTGAATGGCCGTGACCACCTCGGTGCGCAACCGGTCTCCCACGGGCTCCAGCGCGCCGAACGCCTTGCCCGACACATAGACGCCCTCGCCCGTCACCCGCTCCACATGGGACAGGGGCACGGCCCACAGCTGGCGCGAGAAGCGTTTGCGCATGAACAGCACCGTCTGTCCGATTCCCGCTACCCTCCCCAGCACCGTCCCGTCCTCGTCCCGCACCTTCATGGCGTGTTGGATTGACCGCCGCTCGAAGGGGGAATCCCACCAATGTGTCTCCATGGTCATCTCTCCGTGGGCATGACTCCGTGGGCATGACTCCGTGGACACAAGGTGGGGCACCTGGAGTTCGATGGGGAGCGGCACGGGTGGCGCCACGCCCCTCGCTCGCCCGCCTAGTGCATGGAAGCCGCGTCCGGATGGGCGGGCAGCACCTGGCGCAGCCCCTCCACGGAGACGGACAGGACGAGGGTGTCGCCCACCGACTGGACCATGCTGACGGGCACCTCGATGATGCCCTGGCGGAAGATGCTGCGCGGAGTCCCGAGCAGGTCGGCGATCTCCCGGTCCAGCTTCACCTGGAAGGACTCCACCCGGAGGGTCGCGCTGTCCAGGAACAAGGTCCCCACCTCGCCAATGACCTTTCCATCCGCGCCGATGATGGTCCGTCCCCTCAGGTTCGCATCCGAAAGACGCATGGCACCGCTCCCTGTCCGAAGAGAAGAAGTCTCTTCCCAAAAGGTGGGCCCGCCTCCTCGGAGCCACATCCCGAGGGATGAAGACAGCGCCCGCATCCCCGGAAAGCAGGGGCTCGGGCGGGCCCCACGCCTCCTGGCTCATTGACGCCCAGCCGTCTTGGCGCCATGCAGCGGCCCATGGACGCCTACGATTCCGAGACCTTCCGCCGCCTGGGCCATCACCTGGTGGACACGCTCGCCGACCACCTGGCCCGCACCACCCGGCGCGAGGGACCCGTGCTGCCCTGGGCCCCGCCGGAAACCCACATCGCGGGCTTCCCCGCGGAGTTCCCCGAGGAGCCCTCGGCGGATGTCCTGGGACAGGCCTCGGCGCTGCTCTCGCGCGTGGTGGACGCCTCGCACCACCTGCACCACCCGCGCTACGTGGGCCACCAGGTGTCCTCGCCCCTGCCCCTCGCGGCCCTGTGTGACTTCATCTCCTCGTTCCTCAACAACGGCATGGCCGTCTACGAGATGGGGCCCGTCGCCACCGCCATGGAGCACAACGTGCTCGGCTGGATGGCCCGGGTGCTCGGCATGCCAGAAGGCGCGGGCGGTGTGCTCACCTCGGGGGGCTCGGCGGGCAACCTCACCGCCCTGCTCGCCGCGCGCCAGGCGAAGGCCGGTTTCGACGCGTGGAATGGAGGCGCCAGCGCCGGGCCGCCGCTCACCGTGCTCGTGCCCGAGACGGCCCATTACTGCCTGGCCCGCGCCACCCGGGTGATGGGCTGGGGCGCCGGGGGCGTCACCCCCGTGCCCGTGGACGCCCACTACCGCTTGCGCCCCGAGTCCCTGGAGGAAGCGCTCGCCTCGGCCCGGCGCGCCGGCCGTCATCCCATCGCCGTGGTGGCCAGCGCCGGCTCCACCTCCACGGGCGCGTTCGATCCGCTCGAGGCCGTGGCGGACTTCTGCGAGAAGCACGCGCTGTGGTTCCACGTGGATGGCGCGCACGGCGCCTCGACCGCGCTCAGCCCCCGCTACCGCCACCAGGTGAAGGGCATCGAGCGCGCCGATTCGGTGGTGTGGGACGCGCACAAGATGATGCTGATGCCCGCGCTCATCACCGCCGTGCTCTTTCGCGAGGGCCAGCGCTCCTTCGAGGCCTTCGCCCAGGAAGCCTCCTACCTCTTCCACGGCGAGGCCCACCGCCCCTGGAACGACGTGGCGCTGCGCACGCTCGAGTGCACCAAGGAGATGATGGCGCTCAAGCTGTACACGTGCCTGAAGGTCCTGGGGACGCGGGTGTTCGCGGACGCCGTCACGGGCAGCTTCGACCTGGCGCGCCGCTTCGCCGAGCGCCTGACGGCCGCCGGGGACTTCGAACTGGCCCTGTGGCCCGACTGCAACATCGTCTGCTTCCGGCACACGCCCCGGGGCCTGTCCGAGACGGAACTCGACGCGCTGCAAGTCCGCCTGCGCGACACGCTCGTCACGCGGGGGGATTTCTACCTGGTGCGCACCACGCTGGCCGGACGGGTGTGGCTGCGCACCACCCTCATCAACCCGCACACCACCGACGCGGACCTGGAATCCCTCCTGGAGGCCCTGCGCCGGGCGGCTTGACGCCCGTGCACCGAAGAGTCGCGCGGAGCGTCAAAATCGGCTAGAGCCCCCAGCCGTCATGCTCGTCTCCGTCATCATTCCCGTCTACAACGAGATCCCCACGCTCGCCGAAATCATCCGTCGCGTCTCCGCGGTGGATTTCCCCAAGGAGCTCGTCCTCGTGGATGACTGCTCGCGAGACGGCAGCCGCGAATTCCTCCATCGGCTGGCCTCCGAGGGATTGAGCGCCGCGGGCGCGAGCCCCGCCAACCGCAACGAGATTCGCGTGGTCTTCCAGGAGAAGAACCAGGGCAAGGGCGCCGCCCTGCGCCGGGGCTTCGCCGAGGCCACCGGCGACATCCTCATCGTCCAGGACGCCGACCTCGAGTACGACCCGCGCGACATTCCCCGCGTCATCCAGCCCATCCTGGATGGAGAAGCCGACGTCGTCTTCGGCAGCCGCTTCACCGGGACGCCGAGGCGCGTGCTCTACTTCTGGCACTCGGTGCTCAACCAGTTCCTCACCACGCTGTCCAACATGGTCAGCAACCTCAACCTCACGGACATGGAGACCTGCTACAAGGCCTTCCGCGCCGAGGTCATCCGCTCCGTGCAGGTGGAGGAGAACCGCTTCGGCTTCGAGCCGGAAATCACCGCCAAGGTGGCGCGCGGCGGCTGGCGCATCTTCGAGGTCCCCATCAGCTACCACGGGCGCACCTTCGAGGAGGGCAAGAAGATTGGCTGGAAGGACGGCGTCCGCGCGCTCTACGTCATTGGCAAATACGCCCTCAAGCGTTGACGCACCGGGGCACCTACACCCGTGCCCGCCTCGAGTGTTCGCTGATGGGCGGCCCCACGGTGCACCGGCCTTGTCGGCCCCCGGGTCCAGGTGTCCTTGGGGGAGAGGCGTCCTAGATTCGCGGAGTGCTACCGCGATTCGTCCTCTATGGGTGTGCCGGCTGGGTGATGGAGGTGTGCTTCACCGGAATGGGCGCCGCCCTGCTGGAACGGGACGGACACGGCACGGCGAAGACCTACCTCTGGATGCATCCCATCTACGGCGCCACGGCCCTGGGGATGGAGTTCCTCCATGACCGGCTGCGCTTCCTGCCCCGTCCCCTCCGGGCGCTCGCCTACACCGCCGTCATCTTCGGCGCGGAGTTCGCCACCGGATGGGTGTTGCGCAAGGTGCTCGGCCGCTGCCCTTGGGACTACGAGAAGCGGGGCTGGAACGTGAAGGGGCTCATCCGCCTGGACTACGCCCCCTTCTGGTACGCGGCCGGCCTGCTCTTCGAGCCCGCGCGCGAGGCCCTGCTGCACGTCACCAGCGAGGCCCTGCGCCAGACGCCCGAGTACCGCCACGCCGTGGAGGCTGGCAGCGTCAGCGAGCCCCACCACCCCCAGGCCGTCTCCCCCGAGCAGGACGCCGGTGAGGCCGCGGAGACCTTCCTGCTCGCCGAGGAGAACGAGCGGAAATCCACCGCCTGAGTTTCTTGTTTTTTCAGGAAAACGAACGAGAGGCGGAGAGGGACGGACGCCCACCAGCCGGGCCCACCTCTTGACAGTTGCCTTTTCTTCCTGCATCGGCCCCCCCGTAGTAGGTTGCCGCGCGCCCCTGATGTGTGAGGGGAATTGACGCCGTACTCCGGAAAGTTCCCGCCCCCGTATGTTCGACTGGCTCCACACTCTTTTCTCGCGTGACCTCGCCATCGACCTGGGCACGGCCAACACGCTCATCTACATCCGCGGTCAGGGAATCGTGTCCAACGAGCCCTCCGTGGTGGCCGTCCAGCAGGACGCGCGCGGCGGCAAGAAGGTGCTCGCCGTGGGCAAGGAGGCCAAGGAGATGCTCGGCCGCACACCGGGCAACATCGTGGCCATCCGCCCCATGAAGGACGGCGTCATCGCCGACTTCGAGATCACCGCGGCGATGTTGCGCTACTTCATCCAGACGGCGCACAACCGCAAGTCGCTGGTGAGTCCCCGCATCGTCATCGGGATTCCCTCCGGCATCACGGAAGTGGAGCGCCGCGCCGTGCGCGAGGCCGCCGCCAACGCGGGGGCCCGCGAGGTGTACCTCATCGAGCAGCCCATGGCGGCCGCCATCGGCGCGGGCCTGCCGGTGACGGAGCCCAGCGGCAACATGATCGTCGACATCGGCGGCGGCACGTCCGACGTGGCCGTCATCAGCCTGGCCGGCATCGTGTTCGCCAAGAGCGTGCGCATCGGCGGCGACAAGCTGGACGAGGCGATCATCCAGTACGTCAAGCGCAAGTACAACCTGCTCATCGGCGAGCGCACCGCGGAGCTCATCAAGATGGGCATCGGCACCGCGTACCCCACCGAGGAGGTCATGACCATGGAGATCAAGGGTCGCGACCTGGTGGCCGGTGTGCCGCGCACGCTCACGGTGAGCAGCGACGAGGTGCGTGACGCCCTCGCCGAGCCCGTCAACGGCATCGTCGAGGCGGTGAAGCTCACGCTTGAGCGCACGCCGCCGGAGCTCGCCGGAGACATCGCCGACCGGGGCATCGTGCTCGCCGGGGGTGGCGCGCTGCTCAAGAACCTGGACACGCTCTTGCGCGAGGAGACGGGCCTGCCCGTGTTCCTCGCGGAGGATCCGCTGTCCGCCGTGGTGATGGGCGCCGGCAAGGCGCTCGAGACGCTGGATATCCTCCGGCAGGTCTGCCAGCCGGGCTAGCGGGCGCCAGCGAGGGCCGTCTCTCGGACGAGCGGACCTCGGCAGTGGGGTGTCTCCCCAGGTGTTGAACTCTTGGACCCGACGCTTCCAACGAGAGGACCCAAGATGATCGACCCGGGAGACATCCACGAGGGCATGACGGTGAGGGACCGGACCGGCCGCAAGCTGGGAACGGTGGCGAACGTGGGGGACACCCACTTCGAGCTCGGACAGGGCTCACCGGCACGGCGGGACTACATGGTGCACTTCCACCGGGTCGATCGGGTCCAGGGCGTGGATGTGTACCTCGCGCCCACGCGCACCTCGTTGCCTTCCGAGGAGGACACCCGGCAGTAGCCCGCGCTCAGGCGGGTTGGAGCGTCGGGTGCTCGCGTGCCCAGAGGAGCAGGACGGCCGCCAGGGAAGGGCCCAGCACCGCCACCGCCATGACGAACCAGTCGACGGGCCCTCGCACGCGCGGAAGGTTGTAGAGCACGGCTTCCAGCAACGTCACGCACGCGTCCGCGCTGATGGCCGAGGCGAGCAGCGAGGCGAGGCCCCGCCGCCAGCGCCGCACGAGCGAGAAGAGCCCCACCGTCAGCCCCACGTCGAAGAGCACCCAGGCGCCCTGCACGAGCCGCGAGGGGAAGTAGGGAGTCGTCGTCGGCAGGGCGAGCAGCATCGTCCACGGGACGAGCAGCACCGCGAGCAGCCAGACGAGGAGCTGGGGCCGGCACAGGAGCGTGACGCCCCCGAAGCGCAGCAGACCGCCCTGAGCGAACGCGGAGAGGGCGTCATACACCGAGGCGAGCGCGCCCGAGGCCGCGGCGGGCCGCGCCAGGTGGATGTGATCCCACGCATGGGGCCGCAGCCGGGTCTTGAAGGCCCGCAGGCCCTCGAAGTCATAGAAGGGTTTGCCCAGCCGCCGCGCCACGCGCAGCCAACCCGGCACGGCCCCCGACAACGGCGCGAGCCCCAGCGTCAGGTAGCTCCGGCCCTCCGCCGCCGCGTCCCGCATCACCGCGTCCACCAGCGTCTCCACGGTGCCGTTGGGCGCCCGCCGGTCGCGCAGCAGGTGCTGCACGAACCACCCATTGCGCGCGTACACCGGCACCGCCGACAGGAAGGCCACCACTTCCCCGTCGCGCTCGGCCACGAAGGAGCGCCGCTCGTCCACCTGCTCATAGGGCGTGAGCTGCACCAGGAAGCCCATGGGCGCCATCCGCCGGGACTCCAACCAGCGCGCCATCAGCCGATCCACCCCCACCCTCACCGGAGAGCCGGGCGTCTCCAATTCCCGCGCGGACACCTCGCGCACCCGCACGCCCTTGGCCCGTGCGCGGCGCAGTTGCTCGCGCAGGTGACGGCTCTCGCGCACGCTCCGCTCCCAATACCGGGGGTCCCACACCGGCTGCTCGCCGATGGTCAGCGCCCGGAGCGGCACCGCCTGGAGCAGCCGCTGCTCGACGGCGAAGAAGCACACGCGCCGGCCCTCCTCGGCCGCCCGGGCCTGGAAGCGGGCCGTCACCTCCGCCAACCGCTCCACCGGCGCGATGGGCGCGCCCGCCGTCACCCACGCCCATCCCGTATCCACGTACGCCACGCAGGCGTCGTCGCCGTCGAACCAGTACAGGTAGCCCGGCTCCACCACCTGGAAGGACGTGGCGTTCCAGCCATGGCGCTTGAGCAGCTCCAGCACCCGGGCTCGAACCGCTTCATTGGAATCCCTCATGGTGCCTGTCGGTACGCCCCCGCCGGAAAAGGTGCAATACGCATTGAATCGAGGAGCGGACAACAGCTTCCCTGGACCCTGGGTGTGGGTGGCACGGGAATGCCCGGGCGCGGTACACCCCTGCTCTCCCTTCCCAAGGAGCAGGTGGGTTGAAACCTCGAACCGTGTTCCCCGGTCCACGCCTTTCCCAGGCCGCCGGACTTCTTCTGTGTGCGCTCACCGTCCTGGTCCCCGCGACGCGGGCGCACGCCTTCTCCCATACCGGTAACGCGCGGCTGCTCGCCACCGACGAGGCCGCCCCCATCAAGCACGCGGTCATCGGCCTGCAGCGCACCGCCCTGCCCCTGGCGCTGGGCATCGTGGTGGACACCTCGCTCCTGGCGGACGCGGCGCTCGCGGCCAACGTGGGCCTGCGCTGGGGCATCGAGGCGGGGCGTCACCGCTTCGTCGTCGGCGCGCGCTACACCCAGTTCCTGGGCAATTCCATCGTCGCCGACGCCATCTCCCGCCAGGCGTCCCAGGTGAAGAGCTTCGACGTGGACTTCTCCGGCCCCAGCGCCTACGCGCTCTATGGCGTGGTGCTCGGCCCCCTGCTCGTGCAGGCCGAGCTGCGCCACTCGCGCTACCAGACCACCTCCACCACCGCCACCGGCGCGGTGGTGTTCAACTTCGCCCACCGCTTCGCCGTCGTGGGCGAGCTGGGGGTGCGCGTGAACAAGGTGGGCCATCCCCTGCGCGGCGCGCTCGGCCTGCGCTACGCGGGAGAGGGCCTGGGCGTCTCACTCGGCGTGGCCTATGTGGACGTGACCGAAGCCCTGCTGCCCTACAACGACGGCCGCATTCCCTTCCTGCCCGCCTTCGACCTGTCCTGGACCTTCCAATGAAACGCCTCAGCCTGGCCCTCCTCTGCCCGTTGCTGCTCGCCGCGTGCTCCGCCCAGATGGCCGTGGACTCGGAGCCCACGAACGCCACCATCCCCATCACCTCGATTGGAGACCCCGTCTACGTCGAGGTCGCCGTCGACCTGCCCGATGAGACCCAGGAGCTGGACGTCCTCATCAATGACGTGAGCGCCACCTTCGCCGTCTACAACCCCTCGACGATGTTCACGCTGGAGACGTCCGCGAAGGTATCCCTCACGGGCACCGCCGTGCCGGACGAGCCCCTCTTCTATTACAGCGAGAGCCAACTGCCCGCGTACTACGCCACCGCGGGGGACCTGCTCTACCCCCCGCGCGTCTTCAAGCCGGGCGAGCGCTCGGACGTCTCCGTCACCTCGCCCACGCTCACGCAGGCCCTGGGCAAGCAGCGCGTGTGGATCATCGTCAGCAACACCATCACGCGCGCGGGCATCGGCACGCAGCCGCTGCCCCTGGAAATCCGCCTGGAGAACATCGTCATCCACGCCACCGTGTCCAAGGAGTTCCGGGGCCTGGAGGGCCTCCTGGGCATCGGCGGGCTCTGAGGCCCGCGTGGGTGCGGGGAGCCCTGGGCCCGAGTCCCGCCCGGACCTGGCTCCCCGCCCGCCTCCGCTTACCCGGTTCTATCGCGCGGGTCCGACATGCCGGCGCGACGCGAGCGAGCGGTAGACGCGGGCCTCGGCGAAGGTGGGCAGGTCCGTGGGGCGCTGGTTCCACCAGTTCATCACCAGCGTCACCCGCAGGCGCGAGGTGCCCGGCAGCTTCCCGTCGGGAATCTGGTTGTGGGCGTCCAGCACGCCGTGGGTGAGGTCTCCCCGGAAGCAGACGAAGCGGTTGGGCCGGGGGGCGGCGAGGTCGAAGTCGTCCGTGTCCGGCGCGAGCGAGGGGTTGTCCTCGCACGGCGGGGCCCGCGTCACCGCGAGCGCCCCGCCCCGCACCCGGTTCATGAAGAGCAGCGAGGTGAAGCGCGGGTGCACGAGCGGCCCGCCCCTCAGGGCCAGCTTCTCGTCCCGGTCCTGGTGGAAGTCCACCTGGACGTCCGTGGTGCGCATGCGCGACAGCCACCACTCCACTCCCGCGAGCCGGCCCTTCACCGGCACGCGAGGGCGCAGGTCGAGGATGGCCTCCTCCACCACGTTCGAGGGCTCGCCCAGGTCGAACCAGAAGGTCGTCTGGTACGTCTGACGCAGCCGCTCGGAGCCCAGCGCGCGCACCCGGCGCCACAGACGGGTGAAGTCCGCCCCCGGCAGGGCGGTGTCATGGAGTTGGAAGAGGGGGGCACGCGGAGGCATGGAGGTTCTTCTACAACGTCCCATTGCGTCCGGGAGCGGGGATGACGAGCTTGCTGCCTCGCACGGCCTGTCCGGGGCCAGGGAGGGCATATGGCAGGCGCTCGACGCTCCAGGGGGCCTCGGTGGTGGCCGGGACTGCTCGTCGTCCTGCACGCGCTCACCGCGAGCGCGGCCCCTCCTCCGCCCTCGGACTACGCCGACGTGCGCGCGTACATCGCCCGCACCTGGGACGTGCTCACGCGCTCGCTCGACACGTGTGAGGTGCTGAAGGATCCCAAGGTCCCCCAGCGCTCCGTCCTCTTCCTTCCGAAGGACTTCCCCGAGCCCGAGTCCGTGCGGCGGCTGCGCCAGAAGTGTCCCCAGGTGCGCGTCGAGCGGCTGCCCGAGGACGTCACGGGCCCCGGCCAGGTGGACATCCGCGCGCTCGGGACCCACGGCCTGCTCTACCTGGAACACCCCTACGTCGTCCCCGGCGGCAGGTTCAACGAGATGTATGGCTGGGACAGCTACTTCATCGTCCGCGGGCTCGTGCGCGACGGGCGGCGGGAACTGGCCCAGGGCATGGTGCGCAACTTCTTCTTCGAGCTCGAGCACTACGGCGCGGTGCTCAACGCCAACCGCACCTATTACCTGTCGCGCTCGCAGCCGCCCTTCCTCACCTCCATGGTGAGGGCGGTGCACGAGGGCCTGGACGAGGCGGCGGGCCGCGCCTGGCTCACCGAGGCCTATCCCTCCCTGGTGCGTGAGCACGGCCTGTGGATGAAGCAGGCGCACCTGGCGGGCACCACGGGACTGTCCCGCTATTTCGACTTCGGCCTGGGACCGGTGCCGGAAATAGAAGACGACCAGGCGCGCTACTACCGGGACGTGGTGGGCTACTTCCTGAGCCACCCGGAGGAGGGCAAGCCCTTCCTGCGCGAGGCGCCCCAGGGCTCCACCCCGGAGAGCGCGGAGGCCCCGGTGTTCATCACCCAGGTGTGCCAGCGCGATGTGAGCGCCACGCTGTGCACGGCACAGCGGTCCGTCACCTTCACACCGGACTTCTACCAGGGCGATCGCGCCATGCGCGAATCCGGCTTCGACATCTCCTTCCGCTTCGGCCCCTTCAGCGCGCGCACGCACCACTTCGCCGCGGTGGACCTCAACAGCCTGCTCTACAAGGCGGAGACGGACCTGGAGTTCATCGCCACGCGGCTCGGACGGGCGGCGGAGGCGCGCGAGTGGAAGGAGCGCGCCCGCCAGCGCAAGGCGCTCGTGGACCGCTACCTGTGGGAGGCCCAGCGCGGCCTCTACTTCGACTACGACACCGAGTCCGGCCAGCGCACCACCTACGAATACGCGACGACCTTCTACCCCCTCTGGGCGGGGCTGGCCTCACGCGAGCAGGCGAAGGCGGTGGCGGGCAACCTGGGGCTCTTCGAGCAGCCCGGAGGTCTCGCCATGAGCACCCGCGAGACGTCCGCCCAGTGGGACCTGCCCTACGGGTGGGCCCCCATCCAACTGCTCGCCATCGAGGGGCTGCGCCGCTACGGCCACGACGCGGACGCGGACCGGCTGTCCCGGAAGTTCCTCGACATGGTCGCCGAGAACTTCCGCCGCGAACACACCCTGCGCGAGAAGTATGACGTGGTGAAACGCACCACCGAGGTCCAGGTCACCAAGGGCTACGCGCTGAACGTCGCGGGCTTCGGCTGGACCAACGGCGTCTTCCTGGAGCTGTGGCGGAAGCTCGAGCCCGCGCCCTCCCGCGCTCAGTGAGCTGGAGGCGCGGACAGGGCCTCGGGGGCCTCGGGCGGCAGGGGCTCGCGCGCCGCCTGCTCCAAGTGGTCCACCCGCCGCAGCTCGGGGAAGCCCCAGGCCCACAGGCCCACCACGATCAGCGTGCCCACGGCGCCGGACACCACGGCGGACACCGCGCCCATGTGCTCGGCGAACGCTCCCGCGCGGAACTCCCCCAGCTCGTTGGAGGCGCCCACGCACATCATGTTCACCGCGCCCACGCGCCCGCGCATCTCGTCCGGCGTGGCCACCATCTCCAGGGTGCTGCGCACCACCACGCTCACCATGTCCGCCGCGCCCGCCACCCCCAGCGCCACGAGGGACAGGGGCAGCGAATGACTCAGGCCGAACACGAGCGTCGCCAGGCCGAAGATGGCCACCGCGATGAACATCTTCCACCCGGCCCGGCCCCCCAGGGGACGAGACGCCAGGAAGACGGCCATCACGGCCGCGCCCGCCGCCGGAGCGCTGCGCAAGAGCCCCATGCCCCAGGGCCCCGTGTGCAGCACGTCCCGCGCGTAGATGGGCAGCAGGGCCACCGCGCCGCCGAGCAGCACCGCGAACAGGTCCAGGGTGATGCTGCCGAGCAACATCCGCTGCCGCCGCACGAAGCGGAAGCCCGCGAAGAGGGTCTCCAGGGAGAACGTCTCGCGGGAGACCTGGCCCGTGCGCACCTTGAGGGACAGCATCCCCACCACGGTGAGCGCGCACAGCGCGGCCGAGCCCACATAGGCCCCCGTGGCGCCCCCCCAGCCATAGAGCAGACCGCCCACGGCGGGGCCGGCGATGGTAGCCACCTGCCACGTGCTGGAGTTGACGGCCACGGCGCGCGTCAGCTCCTCGGCGGGCACCAGGCGCGGCACCAGGGCGGAGCTCGCGGGTGCGTAGAAGGCCCGAGCGGTGCCGAAGAGCACCAGCACGCCATAGACGAAGCGCACATCCCGGATGTGGCCCAGGGAGAAGGCCAGCAGGAGCAGGCTGCACAACAGCATGACGGACTGGCACACGATGAGGATGGCGCGCCGGTCCACCCGGTCCGCCACCTGTCCGCCCACGAGCGCGAAGGAGACGAAGGGCAGGAACTGCGCGAGGCCCGTGTAGCCCAGGGCGAGCGCGCTCCCGGTCATCTCGTACACCTGCCAGCCGATGGCCACCGACTCCACCTGCATGGCGAACACCGCGCATAGGCGCACCAGTTGGTAGAGGCGGAAATCGCGGTGACGGAAGACGGAGGGGGGGCGGGCTGAGGCGTCGGGGGCGGTCATGCGGTTTCCCGGCTCTAACGCAATGCCCCGTCACCCGCCAGCACGCACCAGCCCGGCAGGCGGGGCCCTGGTCCTCCGTCGGCCTGGTTCTCACGGGCCGGGAAGCCGCTCGCTCCCATCGAGATCGGCCCTCAACCCGGTGATGAGCCGCTCGAGGCCAAAGACAAACCGGGCGTCCAGATCCTCATCGAAGATGTCGGCGAGTGCCTCGAACACGTGGGGAAAGCGCGTGGGCGCGAGGGTCGTGAACCGCTCGCGGCGCAGGGCGAACTCCGCGGCATCGATGCCCGAGCGGGGCTCCAACCCCTGCTCCTCCATCGTGAAGCCCAGGACGTAATTCACCAGGGAGAAGCAGCCCCACGCCGCCACGCGCGAGGACGCGCCCGCGCGCCGCAGGGCCCCGATCATCGCCTCGCTCACGCGCAGCACATTCTCCGTGACGACGTACGTCCCCGCGAACACCCGCGCCCCGTCCCGGCGTGAGCGCAGGGCCTGTCTCAACTCGGCCGCCACCCCGCGCAGCACCTCGTCCCACGGCGCCTCCGGGTCCACGCTCCGCGCCACGGACTCCACCAGCGCGTCCGCCATCCCGTCCAACAGCGCCTGCTTGTTGGCGAAGTGCCAATAGAACGAGGGCGCCTGAACCTTCAGCCGCTGCGCCAGCTTGCGCATCGTCACCCCCTCGATTCCCTCCTCGTCCAGCAACGCCAACGCGGCTCGCACCACCTTCTCCCGCTGAATGCGCATGGCCGACCCTCCACTTGACTCGGAAAACTAACAGCGTTAGGTGAATCTAACGGCGTTAGTTTCCCAAGGAGGACGCCATGCGGAACACGGTGGATGTCGCTGTGGTCGGGGGTGGTCCGGTTGGGTGGATGGTGGCGTGTGAGCTCGCCCTGGCAGGGGTCTCGGTCTCCGTCCATGAGCGGAGGACGGAGCGCGTGAAGCAGTCACGCGCCATGACCTTGCACCCCCGCTCCCTGGAGATCCTCGCGCTGCGAGGGCTCGCGGACCGATTCCTCGCCCGGGGGCTGCCCCTGCCCACGGCGCACTACGGCGTGCTCGACACCCGTCTGGACTTCTCCGCGCTCGACACGGCGTTCCCCTTCACCCTGTTCATTCCCCAGGCCGTCACCGAGGCCCTCCTGGAGGAGCGCGCGCGGGAGCTGGGCGTGGACATCCACCGGGGTCACCAGGTCACCGGCCTCCGGCAGGATCCCGAGGGCGTGGACGTGGAGGGGACGCGCGAGGGTGGCACCTTCCGGGTGAGGGCCCGGTACGTGGTGGGGGCGGATGGGGCGAGAAGCATCGCCCGCACCCTGGCCGGCATCCCCTTTCAAGGCACGGAGACGACGATGAGCCTGATGCTCGGCGACGTCGTGTTCGGCACGCTTCCCGACCAGCCCGCGTGGACCACCGTGAACGAACACGGCACCCTGATGGTGGCTCCGCTCGGGGATGGCCGCCACCACCGGGTGGTGATGAATGATCCCCTCCGCTCGGGCGTGCCCGTCTCCGAGCCCGTCACCCTGGAGGAACTGGCGCGCTCGCTTCGCTCCATCGAGGGCTCGGACTTCGGCATGCACTCGCCGCTGTGGTTGTCGCGCTTCGGCAATGAGACCAAGCTCGCCGCCACCTATCGCTCGGGCCGGGTCTTCCTGGCGGGCGACGCGGCCCACATCCACCTGCCCGCGGGAGGCCAGGGACTCAACGTTGGCCTCCAGGACGCGATGAACCTGGGCTGGAAGCTGGCGGGCGTGCTGCGCGGCCTCGCCCCGGAAGCACTCCTCGACAGCTACCACCGCGAACGTCATCCGGTGGGCGCGAGCCTCCTGCGCAACACCCTGAGCCAGACCGCCCTGATCTCCACGTTCAACCCCGCCGGGCTGGCCCTGCGCGAGACCGTCTCCGCGCTGCTCACCCTGCCCGATGCCAACCGCAAGCTGGCCGAGCAGATCGCCGCGCTCGACGTGGCCTACGCCGAGCCTCCACTGCCCGCGCCACCCGGACTGGACACGGTGTCGGGCCTCCCGGGGGGACGGCTGCCGGATCTGATCCTGCGCGGCACGGAGGGCGCAAGCCACTCGCTCTACTCGCTCTACTCGCTGATGCACGAGGGCCGATGGCTGCTGCTGCGGCGCGAGGACTCGGCCCCGCGTCCCGCGCTGACCGCCGCCTGGGCGGAGTGGACGAACGTCGTCACCGCGGACATCCCGGCTCGGGAGAAGGACTGGGGTGCGTGGACCTCGCTGTGGGTGCGTCCGGACGGGCACCTGGGTTACGTCGCGCACGGAGGGACCCCTTGACCCGGAACTGGTGTCCGGAACCGGTGTCCGGAACCGGTGTCAAAGGACTCGTAACCCGGAACCGGTGTCGGAACCGGTGTCCCGGAACCGGTGTCAAAGGACTCGTAACCCGGAACCGGTGTCAAAGGACTCGTAACCCGGAACCCGGAACCGGTGTCAAAGGACTCGTGACCCGAAACCGGTGTCCCGGAACCGGTGTCCGGAACCGGCGTCAAAGGACTCGGAACCCGGAACCGGAACCCCGGAACCGGTGTCCATAACCCCATAACTGTGTCCCCGGACCGGTGTCCGGACCGGTGTCAAAGGACTCGTAACGGGACTTGGCGAGAACGAGACTCAACCTGGACGGGTGAACCCACCGCTCTCCAAGTATTTCCGAGCTCTTGAGGACTGGCCCACTGAGTGCACTCCGTCTCGCGAAGCGCACGCGGGAGAGGGGATGGGCTGGCCGCTGAGGATGTTCCAGGAGGAAGGCTACTATTTCGTTACATCCAGGTGCTTCCAGGGGCGGCTGCTGCTGCATCCCAGCCCGGAGGTGAACGAGGTGGTGGGGGGAGTGTTGGCACGGGCCGTGGAGCAGAGCAATGGCAGCGTGAGGCTGCATGCCTTCACCTTTCTTTCCAATCACTTCCATCTGTTGGTGTGGGCAAAGGGAGCGGCACTCGCCGGCTTCATGCAGTACCTGCGCGCCAACCTCTCCAGGAAGGTGGGGCGGCTGGTGGACTGGAGTGGCGGATTCTGGGAGCGAAGGTACTCGGCGGAGCCCGTGCTGGACGACACGGCGCTGGTGGGCCGGTTGCGCTACGTGCTCGCCCATGGAGTGAAGGAGGGACTGGTGGAAAGAAGCATCGAGTGGCCAGGCCTCACGTGCCTGCCGCAGTTACTGGGACCAGCACGCCGGTTGTTCCGGTGGTTCAACTGGACGAAACGCTGGAGCAAACGGGGGCACGCGGACGGGGGAGACGCGAGGGGGCGCTTCGCGGAGGACTGGGCCGAGCCGGTGGCGTTGGAGCTGGCACCACTGCCATGTTGGGAGGGCTTCGAGGAGGAGCAGCGGCAACGCGAGGTGAAGGCGTTGCTGCGGGAGGTGGAGGCCGAGGCCTGTACGCGGGGCAGGTCCGTCATGGGGGTGATGGCCGTGCAGGCTCAGCACCCGCATACCCGGCCCGAGCATCTCAAGCGCAGCCCCCGTCCGCTGGGACATGCTTCCACGCGTCAGGCATTGAAAGAGCTGCGCGAGCAATACCGTGCCTTCGTCACCGCGTTCCGAGAAGCCGCGGCCCAGTGGCGCCGGGGTAATTACTCGGCCCGCTTTCCTCTCTTCTCCTTCCCTCCTCGGGTCTTACCTGGCCGTACTGCTCAAATTCTCTGACACTCTTTCAGGTCTTACCTGGCCGTACTGCTCAAATTCTCTGACACTCTTTCAGCTCAAATTCTCTGACACTCTTTCAGGACACTCTTTCGACACTCTTTCAGGGCCCTCTCCGATGAGGCCCTGCTGCGCGCCATCGCGCGGCAGCGAGCCCGAGACGACTCCAGCGGGTGAACCACTCAGGGGCAGTCGTACTGGAAGTCGCGGCGCACGGGTCCGGCATCCAGGCCCGCCGTGCCCGAGTAGACCTCGCGCACGAGCCGGCCCGTGCTGTCGCGCTCGTGGGTGCGGTGGGCATCCACGACACCGTCCTCGTTGCTGTCCCACTCGTCGAGCGCGACGAGCTGCGTGCCACAAATGAGCGTGGTGCGGCGGGTGAGCCGCTGGTGGGTCTCGTCGACGTCCGGATCGCAGCCGCTGCCTTCGACGGGCTCGTAGCAGAGGGCATCCCGCGCGAAGCGCTCGCGCCATCCGCCCGGATCGTGGACCCGGGTGGTGAGGGAGTGGAACGCGCGCTGGGAGACCGGGGCGAAGAGGTCCTCGCGGAGACGGATCTGACGGCCCGCCGCGTCGTAGGCCCGCGTGGACTCGCCCCTCGAGTCGGTGAATTCCCAAGTCGAGTGGATGAGCTGGCCCAGCGCGCTGTACTCGTCCACGTAGGAGTTATACCTGCCTTCGATCCACGCATGGCGCTTGAGCTGGCCATCGGGCCAGTAGGACAAGGTCGCGCACCGGGTCTCTCCCCCGCCGCACATCACGCCCTCGGTGTTGATGGACACCAGCCGACCCTGAGCGTCGTACGCGTACTGGCTCCAGAGCTCGAAGGTGTTGTAGGCGCCGAATACCTCGTCGACGCGGCCCTGCGCGTCGTAGGTGAACTCGAGCGATTTCGCACTGGATCGACTCGAACCCGTTGTGACACGCGAGAGGAGCCTGCGCCACGCGTCATAGGTCCACTCGGTCTGCTCGAACCGTCCATCGGCGTAGTCCACGCGGCCGCGCAACTCGAGGTCCTCCCACCACGTGTGGGTTTCCACCGAGGCGAGCGCTCCCACGGCGTCGTAGGTGCGCAGCTCCAGCAACCGGTTGTCCGCGTCGTACCGGGCCCGCTGCGAGGTGCCATGGGCGAACACGGACGTCACCCCGCATGCCGTGGCCTCGAGCGGAGGCACGGTGGAAATCCACGGGATGCACGCGCGCGGGGGCAGGGACGGCTCGCCCTCCAAGGGTGTAGCCACGGGAGATGGTGCGCTCGACTTCGGGTCCGGCGCGGGAGCCGTCCGCGCCGCCCCCGCGCTTTCCCGTGGAGCGGATGAAGTCGGGGAAGAACCACATCCGATCAATCCCAGACACACCGCCAGCACCCACGGCTCGCGTCCTCGTCCCATGAAACTCCCCTCTCCGATGTCGCGGCAAGGTATTCACAGGCCGTTCGAGCGCCAAGCGCCCACTGTCGCGCACGAGGCGGCGAATCGTCAGCCGCGGCCGAGCCGTCCGCGGGCCGCGAAGGCGGCGAGGGTCTCGCGGATGGCGTCGGCGCGAAACGACGTCAGGTAGCGTCCCACATGGTGCTTGCCGCCGCGACGGTCCTCGCAGTCATGGGCTCACCTGAAGTGCGGGTCAGCCCGTAGCCGGAACAGGTTCACTTCGTCGAGGTCAATGCGTGACAGGATGGCTGATATAGAGTTCGGAAGCGATGGTCTGAACTTGGATCTTGCCGTTTTCAACGATGAACGAATCGCTGCCGAAGAACGTCTTCTCATTTTTCGGCGCATAGTGCCAGGTGATGTAGAGGGTGCGGCCATGGATGGTCGGTGGATCCACCTTGTTCTCGCCGGTACTGAAGATCTGGAACAACTGACTGAACACATGCGCGATGGCCGCCTTGCCATGGAAGACCTGATTATTGAGAATCAGGATGGAGCTGTCCGTGTAATCCGACGTGATGGCGGCTACGTCTTTGTCGTTCCAGGCATTGATGTGGTGCCGCCAGACTTCTTGGGTGCCTGGAGGACTGGCTTGAGCCGAAGCACCGAGGGTCAAAGCGGCGAGAGCTGCGAGAAGAGTGGTTTTGAAAGACGCGGACACGGGCTTTCTCCAGGAAGTGGTTTGGAGGACGAGATAGGAAATAGCACGTGACCGCTGACGCAATTTGTTAATGTTTTGTCGGTCAAGGACAAGAATTTCTTTACTGTTGCGAGTTCGAGCAGATCAGGCACTCGCGCACCCCACCGGCCCGCCGACCCCACCCCCGGCGCCCATGATTCCTGGGAAAACTAATTTTACCGCTTGATCAAACTTCACCTATTTGGCATCTCCTTGGATCTCCCAGGGCCTCCGGTCCTGAGCCAAGGAGGGTTGGACGCATGAACGCAAGGCGGAGTCGGACGTCGCGTGGGGTGTTGCTGCTGATGGCGCTGAGCGCGGCGGGGTGCGGGACGCCGGTCGAGCCGGACGCGTCCGGCGAGGCACGGGCGCTCACGATCGACGAGGAGTTCACCCGGCTGTCCCGGCGGGTGCCTGGCTTTGGCGGGTACTACTACGACAGCGCGGGCGCCCTGAACGTGGTGCTCACCCAGCCCACGCACCAGCTCGCGGCGGTGCGCGAGCTGCTGTCCGCGCGGGGCGTGCGCGGCAGTGACACGCTGCTCGCCCGGCAGGGCCGCTACGACTTCGAGGATCTGAACCGGTGGCGCGGCCGGCTGGAGGCGGAGCCCCTCGCGGGCCTGGTCTTCACGGATGTGGACGAGGTGAACAACCGCATCACCCTGGGCATGACCCATCCCGACCCCGAGCAGGTGGCGGCGGCCATGGCCCGGCTGCTGATTCCGGCGGACGCCGTGCACCTGGAGCAGGCCGCGCCGAACGAGCAGCACCAGACGGCCTTCACCTACGTGCACCAGCAGAATCGCCCCCTGGCGGCTGGGCAGCAGATCAAGCGCTTCTCCAATGGCTACATCTATTTCTGCACGCTCGGATTCAACGTGCGCAGGAATGGCTCGCTGGGCTTCTTCACCAACACCCACTGCACCAACGAGGGCACCGTCCACTACCAGGGCTCACCGCGCATCGGCGTGACGACGGAGGATCCGCTCTTCTGGAGCAACGCGAGTGTTGTCTACGACGGCGTGACCTACACGTGCTCGGGCACCAACGTGTGCCGCTTCAGTGACGCGGCGTACGTGGAGTACGACGCCGGTGTGCAGTCCTCGGTCAAGCACGGTTACATCTACCGGACCGAGGTGGAGAACGCCTACACCGGCGGCGCGCCCACGGGCATCGCCCCGCTCAAGATCGACGAGGCCCAGCCGTTCTTCCGCATCGTGGGCAAGGCCTACCACGTCGCCGTCGGGGAGAAGATCCACAAGGTGGGCCAGCGTACCGGGTGGACGTCCGGGCTCGTCACCCACTCCTGCGTGAATACCCTCAATGGCAGCACCCGGCTGTTCTGCCAGATGAAGGGCGACGGCGCCGGGTACGACGGCGACAGCGGCTCGCCGGTCTTCCGCCGGGTGGCGGACTCCGAGCAGGACGTGGAACTGGTCGGCATCTACTGGGGCTCGGCCATGAGCCCTATCGGCAGCATCGAGCAGGACTTCGGTCCGCTGGACGTCGCCGCGGATTCCGCCTCCACGCCCTGACTCCGCCTTGGAGCGAGTGCCCAGGGAACCAGCGGTCAGCGCGTTTTGCCGAGCGCTCAGGTCTCGACGACCTTCGTGGCGAGGCCCAGCGCGCCACCGCCTGGGCCCGTACCGAGAATGAGCACGTCGATGGAGACCGCTCCCACGCGGTACACCCTCGCATCCGGCAGCGAGGCATGGAGGAGGGCGACCAGCGCTCGGTAGCGCCTCACGGTCGCCGTTTCCTCGGGCGTGTGCCACGGCTGCTCCTGCACGGCGTTGCGAAAGAACTCGTCCACGCCACGCGTCTCCACCGGGTCCGCGTCCGGATGGCCCGCCAGACGGCGCACGGCGGCGTCATCGAGTGAGGCGAACGGCGACCCGGGAGCATCCACTGGAGTGAAGGGCGCATCGGTCTCGCTGATGAACAGCAGACCGTGAGCGGAGAGGAGCAGCGACTTCAGCACGGCGGCGCGTTGGGTGTTCACGCCGAGGGATGCTCGCCCAGGCGTCACGTCCCGTCGAGTTCGCCCCTTGTGACAAGTCCCCAACGCTATTCACACGCCCGATTCTGGAGGGTTCGATTTTCTCATGTTACGAGAAACCCTCCCCACAGGGCGGCGTGCAGGGTGGCGGTTTTCTCCCCCAGGATGAGAATGTTCCTCAAGCGTTTCGTGCGCGGTGCCGCGGTTGCGTCCCTCTCCGTTCTTTTCGCGTGTGGTCCCCAGGAGGGCGATGAAGCCCTCGATTCCCTCTCGCCAGGGATTGAAAACACCAGCGTCCCGCCGGAAGACATTGGCTCCTACTCCAGTGCCGCGGGCGCGAGCATCAGCGTGCACCTGAAGCTGGGCATGCCGGACAGCTCCACCACCAGCACCTCCAATCCCAACCGATACCTCTCGGTGAAGAGCCAGTACGTCATCTCCTACAACGGCTCGCGCAAGACGCCGAACTGGACCGCCTGGCAGCTCAACAAGTCATGGATGGGCAGCACCTCGCGCCAGGATACCTTCCGGCCCGACAACACACTGCCCTCGAGCATCCCCCAGGCATCGCTCGCCGACTACTCGGGCTCGGGCTATGACCGGGGCCACATGTGTCCGTCCGCGGACCGCACCCTGAACACCACGGACAACTCCAACACCTTCTATCTGACCAACATGCTCCCCCAAGCGCCCAACAACAACCAGGGCCCCTGGGAGCAGCTCGAGTCCTATTCGCGCACGCTGGTCTCATCGGGCAAGGAGCTGTTCATCATGTCCGGCCCCATCTACTCGGGCACGATCTCCACAATCGGTAGCGGCAAGGTGGCCGTCCCCACGTCCACGTGGAAGGTCATCACCGTGATGAACGCCACCGGCCAGGGTCCGACGAACGTCACCACCAGCACGCGCGTCATCGCCGTCGTCATGCCCAACAGCGACAGCAAGATCTCCAAGAGCGCGGACTGGCACAACTACCGCGTCACCGCGCGCTCCATCGAGCAGCAGACCGGCCTGAACTTCATGGCCGACGTCGCCCAGAGCGTGCAGGACGTCATCGAGACCCGGGTCGACACCGCGCAGTAATCCGCTCGAACCCCGACTCCGCTCGGTGCATTCGCGCACCGGCGGGTCGGGCAGGGAGTCGTCCAGGCCCGTTCATCACTCGCGTCAGCTCGGCGTGCCGCGCGAGCCGATGGGGTCCTCCCCCGTTCCGTCTCTCTCCAGCGAAGGAGGGGGTCTTCGTCATCCAGGAGAAAGGAGACCTGGCGAACATCCTCCGTGAGCTCGCGCGAAGGGGCAGCGGAAGCGAGGAGTAGACCCGAGAGGGGTGGCTGGCCCAGGATGCCTCATGCTATCGAGCTTGATGCTGGTGGTGCTGACGCAGGTGGCGTGTACACCCGGTGAGACGTCGCTGGTGTGCAGTTGCAAGCAAGGCATGGTGAGCGCATGCATGACGCTCGCGGGGGACGATGCGCGCAAGGCCGCGCAGGTGTTGGACGAGGTACAGGGACTTCTGGAGCAAGCCACCTGGAAGGCGGGGGAAGAGCAAGAGAAGCAGCGGCTCCAGGCGGCGGCGGAGAGCTTGTCCCAGACACTGGAGTCCTCCGAGCCGCCCCACTGCAAGGGGCAGAATCACCATCTCATCTCCCGGCCCATCGCCAGGGGGTTGGAGGAGCACCCCAGGCTCCGGGGGCTCTACAAGCCTCGGGACCCACGCTTCGTTTCTCGGGCCAAGGACGAACAGGCGCACTGCGGATACCAGGAGTGGCACCGCGAGATAGACGATGAAGTCGTTCGTTGGCTCAAGCGCACACCCGGTGCCACTCCCAAGGAGTTCATGGACAAGTTGCGCGAGATCTACGGGCGCCCGGAGATGATAGCGAGGTTCCCCCATGGGTTCTGACACCTCGACATCCCCGCGCTTCTTCGTTCTGGAAGAAGGCATTCATGGGTCGCGCTACGATGCCGACCTCGACAAGGCCGAGCCCATCAACCGCGCGGATGCACCTCGCTGCCCACGGTGTGATGGCTTTGTTGGGATGTTGAAGTGGCTCCCTCCCTATCGGGTCAAGCTGGAACTGCACGGGGAAGAACTCGGGGACTTCATCGAGACTTCTTCGTATGAGTTCCTCATCTCCGAACGGTTCGCGGAGGCTTTTCGCGCGGAAGGTCTCACCGGGCTGGAAGGCTTCCATCCCGTGGAGGTGCTCCAGGTGCGCCGCATGACGAAGAAGAAGCGTGAGCCGCTCACCTCGCCCAGCTACTTCGTCGTCTCGACCCGTTTCGGCCCGGCGGCGGTGGACCCGGTGCTCAACCAGATGCGTATCTCCGCCCCCCCCACCTGCCCGGAATGCCGTTTGACTCGCGTCGACGCCATCCACGGATTCGTCCTGGAGCCAGGATCGTGGCGGGGAGAGGACATTTTTCGTCCCCGCGGACTGGTGGGAGATCTCGTCGTCTCCGAGCGGTTCAAGGACTTCGCCGGGCGACACGGGTTGACGAACATGGTACTCACGCCCACCGAGCAGTACATGTGGGATCCCTCTCATCTCGGACCTGCCCCCCTGTCCAAGACCTGATCCCGCCGAGACCACCAGACACGCCGAGTTCCGCTCCGTCGCAGACGACTCGCCACCCAAATGGCGAGCACACAATATGCGGGAGATCCACTAAAACAGGGCAGGCTCACTTCCAGAGGAGCACGGGCGATGACGACGTACATCAGGAAGCGGGAAGGCGTGGAACTCTTCAGTCATGAGGGAAGCCTGAGCGAGGCCCTCACGGTGGCGACCCGGAAAGGAGTGGACCTCTCCCGGGCCGTGCTCGATGGCGCGGACCTCTCCAACACCGACCTGGAGAATCTGAACCTGCGCCAGGTGAGCCTGCGCGGTGCCAACCTGCGCGGCGCCAACCTGGAGAACGTGAATCTCTCGGGCGCCAACCTGCACGAGGCCGATTTGCGCGGCGCCAACCTGGGGAACACCGACATGCGCGAGGTCGTCCTCGCGGACGCCAACCTCGATGGCGCCAACCTGGAAAAAGCGCGGATGGTGGGCGCCAACCTCATGGGGCTCAAGGCCCAGGGCGCCAACTTCGAGCGAGCCGATCTGGCCCGAGCCAACCTGGAGGGCTCAAACCTGGAGGGATCCAACCTGGAAGACACCCGCCTGAGCGAGGCCAACCTGTCCCGGGTAAACCTGCGGCGCGCCAACCTGGAGAGTGCCAACCTCGACGGCGCGAACCTGACGCGCGCCGACCTGCGCTCCGCCAACCTCGAGAAAGCCGCCCTGCGCGACGCCGTCCTCGAAGGCGCCAACTGCCGGGATGCCAACCTCGAGAAGGCCCAGCTCGAACGTGCCAATCTCACCAACGCCTGTCTCGACCACGCCCAGCTCGATCGCGCCAACCTGACGGCGGCCATCACCACGGGCGCGAGCTTCCACGAGGCGAGCCTCGATCGGGTCACGGGCTTCCAGCCCCCCGAATGAGTCCGTGGGGTGGCGTCCCAGGACGGTCCGAGGGAGACCTTCCATGACCTTTCGAGTCACCTCGCCGCGAGCCCGTGTCCCTCCGTCCGAGGTTACATCCACCCCGCCCTCGTAGTATGAAATCGCCTCCTGCCTGTTGGACGCGTGCGGAGGTGCGAGGATGTCCACGAACCCTGGAGAGGCAACGCTCTACTCGGAGGCCCTGGCGCCAGGGACTCAGGTGGGCCGCTGGCGAGTGGTGGAGCCACTGGGCATGGGCGGCCAGGGGGCCGTCTACCGCGTGGAGGACACCGAGCATCCCGGTGACTTCTACGCGCTCAAACTCGCACTTCATGCGCGCGACGAGCGGGCCGAGCGCGAGGTGGCCTTGATGATGACCCGGGCGGCCCATCCCCACGTGGTGGGCTTCCACGGTTGCGCCCGTTGGCCCCATCCCCGCGAGGGCTGTCTGGGGTTCGTCATGGATTGGGTGCCCGGCCAGGCCCTGGACGTATGGGCGGAAACGGAAGGCACCACCTTCCGTCAGCTCGCGGGCGCGGGCGCCACGGTGGCGCGCACCCTCGGCGAGCTGCATGCCCGAGGCGTGCTGCACCGCGACCTCAAGCCCGAGCATATTCTGCTGCGCGCGTCGGATGGGCAGCCGGTGCTGCTCGACTTCGGCGTGGGCTGGTACGAGGGCGCGGCTCCGCTCACCACGGGCCCCCTTCCTCCGGCCACGCTGTACCTGCTCAGCCCCGAGGCGGTGCGCTTCCTGTGGCGGAGTTCCGAGAGCCCCGGCACGCACTACACCTTCCAACCCACCGATGACCTGTATGCCCTGGGCGTGAGCCTGTACCGGGCCACCACCGGGCATTACCCCTTCTCCGAGTGGTTGCCCTCGGAGCTGTTGCAGTTCGCCATCGTCCACGTGCAACCCCTGGCGCCCGTGCTCGTCAATCCCCGGGTGCCTCGGGCCCTGAGTGACGTGATTGTCCGGCTGCTGGCGAAGGACCCCCAGGAGCGCTACCCGAGTGGCGCGGCGCTCCACGCGGCGCTGGTCGCGGCGACCCACGGGGAGCAGGCCGCATGGGACTCGAGCATCTTCGAGTGGGAAGAGCGTCCACCGGAGAAGGAAGGGGCGCTCCCCGAGCGGCACCTCGTCCGCCCCCCGAGGCCCAAGCCCTCGTGGACCTCACCGCCTCCCGACCCCGTGCACGTGGCGCGGCGCGGTCGCTGGACCCGGAGGCTCGTGTGCGCCGCGGCGGTGCTGTTGATGTTGGTGCCGCTGAATCGGCTCGCACTGGTCACACCAAGCGTCCGTGTGCCAGATGAGGAATGGGCCACGGACGTGCGGGTCGACCCGGCTTCCGTCCAGTCCGAGCAGGCACCACTGCCCGCGAGGAATCAGAAGCTGGCGCCCTGTACGGAGGGACTCGAAGTGGAGCTGTCCGGCGCGTGTTGGCATTCACTCAGGCAACGGCCTCCGAACTGCCCACGCCAGACCGTCGCGTTCAAGGGCCAGTGCCTCTGGCCTGTGCCCAAATCCCGCCCTATTCCAACCAGCGTGGATGGTGGGACACCCGATGCCCAGGAAGACTCCACTACACCTCCGTGAATTTCACCCCCGTGGCCCCGATGTGCTCCAACGCCTCCTTGATCTCCTCGGAGACGATGAGCGCGATGGTCCATCCCCAGGTACGGAAGACCTTGGCGTCACCCACCTTCGCGGTGTCGATCCGCATGCCGTACACGTCCCGATACTGCCCCTCTTTCTCGGGTCGCCCATCCTCCGGCGTCCAGTACTCCACCTCCGCGGATGCCTCGTCATCGATGCACCGGATGAGCCGTGTCGCCACCAGGATGCGGAATGAGTCTGGCTGGCCTTGGATGTCCACCGAAAGAAGCTGAGTGTCACGAGGAGCCAGCTCCATGAAAAGGGAAGCCACACGGACGTGAACAACCGGGATGCTGAAGCCCGCGAGGGTGAAGTCGAGCACCCGGCCCGGACGACCGATGGGAATCTTCAAGCGGCCCGACTCCGAGACTGGCATGCCCTCCCTGTACATCCATGGGTTGTCTACCTCCAAGCCCTGCGGATTCGTGGGATTGCCAAGATCCCAGCCTCCAGAACCATCAACCTCCTGGGTTAGCTTGAAGTACTTTTTTGGCATGCGTGTCATCTCCCGTCACTGGCTCCGGGTCACCAGCTTGTTGAGCAAAGTGCCCTTCGTGGAAATCTGCTTCGCCAACCGATGGAGTTCCGCTGTCAGCACCTTCTGGCACTGCTGGATGCTGCCACAGCCCTTGGTCGCCTCATCCAATCGCTCGTAGACCCGCTCGTGGTAGGTTTGTGGGTGGGGGCCTTGGTGGCCCTTGACATGAACTTTGTTCGCCGGGTCGTTCAACGACATGCCCGCCCGGTCAAAGATTCTCTGGAACTTGGGCGTCCATGGACCACCACTGTGGGTGGCATCCGTCCACTTGTCGGTGGCGATGTGGTGCTCGGGCCCTTCCGCGTCCACTGGACTGGAAGCAGTCCCGCGCATGCCCTGGGCCGTCGCCGCGACCACATTCGGAGCAAGGGCGATGGTGACCGCATCAGCCGTCACGACCACAGCCTCCACCTGCGCCACCTCCGCCAGTCGGACTCCTCCCCGCGCCGCGCCCACCGCGGAAGATTGAGCCGCGCCGGGCAGCGTGGTCACCTTGGACGAGAAACTAGAGGCCGTCTGGCCAATGGCCGCCGTCAGCAGCAAGGCAAACGCCCTTGCCGCGTTCTTCCCCATCACCCGGCCGTACTTCCCGCCCGCCTCACGAATCTCCGAGAAGGAGTGGGCAAGTTCCGCCACCTCCACCATCCGCCGCCAGCCCTGAATGAGCGTCCAGAACGTGTCCACCCCGACGTAGCAGATGAAGCTGGCCGTCACGGCGGTCGCCAGCCCCTTGGAGAACACAGGCTCAGGCGCCAGCCACATCGCGGCGTAGATCGTCATCGTCCAGAGAATGGACGCCTTGATGGCCTCGGGGTCGGCCATGCCCTTGAAGGCCTCCATCATCTCGGGGATGACGGCTTCGAGAGCGAAGGACATCGCGAGAGCATAGCGGCCATCCCCCACGAGGACGGGGCTGTTCATCAGCACTTTCCGGCAATCGCCCGGCATCCCGATGGCCGCACAGAACCGCAGGTATTCCTGGGTCACTCGCACATCCGCATCAGCCCCCAACAAAGCCCGAGACTGTCCGTTCAGGGGAACGACTCCATGGCGCTGCGTGTACCCGTACCAGCCACTGTGCGGTGGGACCTCGAACAACTCCCGCGCGGCCATCTCAGGGTTGGCTGGCGGCCTTGTCCGCTGGACCTCATTCGCGATAGCCCGCGAGAACACATCCTCATCCAGTTCCACCGGTCCGGCTTCGCCCGTGCGAGGTAGGTGGATGAGGAGCCCATCCTGGCTCATGTCGGGGTGAACCCCACGCGTGGTGCCGCACGCGGAGGATAGAGCCAAGAGGAGAACTGCAATGGTGAGACGATGAGAAACCATGAGGCCCCCTCCCAATCGAGGAGCAGGCCAGCTTACGGGAACCCTGGGCAACGACCGAACCGGAAATCGTCAATCCCCGGGTCCCTCGGGCCCTGAGTGACGTGATTGTCCGGCTGCTGGCGAAGGACCCCAGGCCGAAATCCCGTCCTATTCCAACCAGCGTGGATGGCGGGACACCCGACCCCCAGGAAGACTCCACTATACCCCCGTGAACTTCACCCCCGTGGCCCCGATGTGCTCCAACGCCTCCTTGATCTCCTCGGAGACGATGAGGGCCACGGACCATCCCCAGGTGCGGAAGACCTTGGCGTCACCGACCTTCGAGGTGTCGATCCGCATGCCAGAGACGACGCGGTAGTTCCCGGTCTTTTCTGGACACCCGTCCTCAGCTCTCCAGCGGCGCACCTCATCGGACGCACTTTCGTCAATGCACTGGATGAGCTTGGTGGCGACAAGGATGCTGAACTGCTCCGGCTGCCCCTCGATGTCCACCGGGAAGAGCTGTATGTCTTGAGGGGCCAACTCCGCGAAGAGTGTGGCGACCTTGGCATGGACAACAGGGACATCGAGCCCTGCCAGCGTGAAGTCGAGGGGCCTACCCTTCACCCGAAGAGCCATCCTCAATTTCGTGGTGAGTTGGAGAGGCTGCCCCTCGGTGAACATCCAGGGGTCCACTGCCTGGCCGTCTTCAGCCATGGGAGGCCGAATGTGCCAGCGCCCGGAGACGCAAACATCATCGGACAAGTCGAAGTACCGCTTCGGCATGTAAGAGGCTCCTGGCCTCACTCGGCTCTCGTGATCAGCTTGTTGAGTTTGCTGCCCTCGATGACGAACTTGTCGGCCAGTTGGAAGTGATTGGAGGGACGCTCTTGGCCCTCGCGGACAGGTCAGCGCCCAGCGCGCGGCATCAAGCGGATGATCAGCACGGTGGCCTCGGACTCACCCACGAGTTCCAGCGCCCCGGGCGCATCCCATTCCAGGATGTCCTCCTCCGCCAGCACTTCCCCCGCCACCTGGACCCGGCCCGAAACGCCATACAGCCACTGCGTCCCCGGACTCGCGGCGAGCCGGTGGCGCGCCCCCGCCTCCAGGTGCACCCGCTCGAGCGAGGCCTCGGCCAGGGCCCGATCCACCATCACGTTGAAGTCCCGCACCGGCCCTCCGAGCAGACGGCAGTCCCAGGCGTCCTCGCCCGGAAACGAGAAGAGCGGCTGGCCTGGCGCCACCACCACTTCCTCCGAGGCCCCGGCGCGGGTAAGCGCCATGCCCTGGCCCTCGAGGAGGAGCAGATGCCGGTCCACTCCCGGGAAGAGGGAGAAGGGTCCGGCGGCCGCCACCGTGGCGATCGACAAACGCACTCCGAAGCCCTCGGGCCGTGTGGGATGGGGCCGCCGCAGCAGCTCGCGCGTGACGCCCCCTCCGTTCTTCCAGGGCATGTCGCGGTAGTCGGCCGGTCCCCATCGTCGCATTTCAATCCCCGTACACGGTGTGTGTGGGCCACTCAACCACACTTTGGGGAGGGCACGCGGCTCGGGCGTCCGGAACACGTCCCTGGAGCCGTTGCCCGGTGGACGGCAGGCATCACGCGGCCCCAGTAAGTGCTCGCACTCCCGTTAGAGTCGCGGCCCCTATGGCTCACGCGACAGAAGACAAGAACTTCCGGCTTCCTCTCTCCGTTCGCCCCCGGCGGTACGCGGCGACCCTGACGCTCGACATGGAGGCGCGCGCCTTCACGGGCCTGCAAACGATCGAGCTGGAGCTCGACACCCCCACCGACGAAATCGTCCTGCACGCCATCGCGCTCAAGCTGGGCGAGGTGGTGTTCCGCGCGGCGGACGGGCGCATCATCATGCCCGCCGAGACGCACGAGGCGCCCCTGAGCGAAACGGTGGTGGTGCGCTTCGGCGAGAAACTGCCCCAGGGCCAGGGCGCGCTGGACGTGACGTGGACGGGCCGCTTCACCGAGGGGCTGCGGGGCCTGTACATGGCGGGCAAGGTGGCGGCCACCCAGTTCGAGGCGGCCGACGCGCGGCGGCTCTTCCCCTGCTTCGACGAGCCCTCCTTCAAGGCGCGCTGGGCCCTCACGGTGCAGGTGCCCACGGGGCTGACGGCGCTGAGCAACGGCGCGCTCGAGCGCGAGGAGTCGGACGGCAACATGCGCCGGCTCACCTTCAAGGAGACGGAGGTGCTCAGCTCGTACCTCATCGCGCTCGTGGTGGGGCCGCTGGTGGGCACGCCCGAGGAGCGGGTGGAGGGGATTCCGGTGCGCACCTGGGCGCTGCCGGAGAAGGCGCACCTCACGCGCTTCGGCCAGGACGCGGCGCTCGCGGCGCTGCCCCGGCTCCAGGCCTACTTCGACCTGCCCTACGCCTTTGGCAAGGTGGACCAGGTCGGCATCCCCGACTTCGAGGCCGGCGCCATGGAGAACGCGGGCCTCATCACCTACCGGGAAATCGCGCTCCTGCTCGACCCGGCCACCGCGCCCCTGTCCGTGCAGAAGCGCGTGGCCGAGGTGGTGACGCACGAGCTGGCGCACCAGTGGTTCGGCAACTGGGTGACGATGGTGTGGTGGGACGACCTGTGGCTCAACGAGGCCTTCGCCACGTGGATGGCGTACAAGATCGTCGACGACTGGAAGCCGGACTGGCGCGTGTGGCTGGACTTCGATTCGGGCAAGGCCGCGGCGCTGCACCTGGACGCGCTGCGCTCCACGCACCCCATCCGCGGCGAGGTGCGCAACGCCCACGAGGCCGGTGAGAGCTTCGATCTCATCACCTACGAGAAGGGCGGCGCGGTGCTGCGCATGATCGAGGGCTTCCTCGGCCAGGACGCCTTCCGCGAGGGCATGCGCCAGTACATGCGCAAGCACGCGCGCGCCAACGCCGTGGCGGATGACCTGTGGCGGGCGCTCGCCCAGGCCTCGTCCCAGCCGGTGCTGGAGCTGGCCAATGCCTGGATTGGCCAGAGCGGCTACCCGCAGGTGGGCGTGACGGTGAACGGGCGCAAGGTGAAGCTCACCCAGCGGCGCTTCTACTCGGAGCCCGGGGTGAAGAGCGACGAGCGCTGGCCGGTGCCCATGGTGCTCAAATACGCCGACGCGGGCGGGGTGCGCGAGCAGCGGGTGCTCCTGCGCGAGTCCGAGGCGGAGGTGACGCTGGAGGGCTCGGGCGAGGTGAAGTGGCTGGTGGCCAACGCGGGCTCCACGGGCTTCTACCGGGTCCAGTACGACGCCACGGGGCTCGAGCGCCTGTCGGCGAACGTGGACGCGCTGGAGCCCAGCGAGCGCATCTCCCTGCTCGCGGACCAGTGGGCGCTCGCGCGCAGCGGGCAGGCGACGCTCACGGCCTTCCTCGACCTGGCGGGCCGCTACGGCCAGGAGGAGGACGACGCGGTGCTCGACGAGCTGGTGGGCGGGCTCGCGTACGTGGAGGGGCGGCTGGTGGAGGGCGAGGACCAGGAGCGCTTCCGCCGCTGGGTGGAGAAGCTGCTGGGGGCGGGCTTCAAGAAGGTCGGGTGGGACGCGGCGCCCGGGGAGACGGATCGGGTGAAGCTGCGGCGCGCGGCGCTGGTGCGGGCGCTGGGCGGCGTGGCGCGCAGCCCGGAGATCATCGCCGAGGCCCGGCCGCGCGTGGCGCGCGCGCTGGACGGGGACACGACGGCGCTCGAGCCCAACCTGCTGGACGCGGCGGTGGGCATGGTGGCGCGCCAGGGGGACCGGGCGCTCTACGAGAAGATCCTCGAGAAGATGCCCGTCGAGCCGGACCCCGCGACCCAGCGGCGCTACCTCATGGCGCTCACGGCCTTCGAGGATCCCCAGCTCGCGGACGCGGCGCAGAAGCTCTTCTTCACGGAGAAGGTGAAGATGCAGGACGTGGCGAGCTTCCTCACGGGGCTCATCAACAACCGCACGGGCCGGAACATGTGGTGGGCGGAGAAACAGAAGCGCTGGAAGGACGTGCTGGCGCGCACGGGCGCGGCGCCGATGCTGCTGCGCCGGGTGGTGGAGTCGCTGGGAGCGCTGCGCGAGCGCAAGCAGCTCGACGAGGTGCGCAAGCTGCTCACGGCCCACCCCGTGGAGGAGGCCAAGCAGGCCATGGGCCAGACGCTGGAGAAGCTGGAGCAGGACGTGGTGCTGCGCGAGCGCGCCCTGCCCGAGGTGCGCGCCTGGTTGCAGCGCCAGAAGTGAGGCGCCGGACTCCCGGGGCTCAGCCCTGGTAGTCCAGGTCCGGGGGAGGCTCCTCCTGGGGGGCCTCCTCGGCTCGGGGACGCGCCGGAATCAGGTGGCGCACGATGGCCGTGTAGATGAGCAGCACGCCCACCAGATAGACCCAGGAGCCCGGGCTGTAGATGTTGTTCATCAGCAGGAGCCACAGCGCCAGCCACACCGCCACGAGGATGAGCACCATCGGGTGCAATCCCCCCAGCCCCTGGTGCTTCACGGCGTAGCAGCCGAGCAACAGCAGGCAGCTCAGGGTCAACACCGAGAGCGGCAGATCCACGCCGTAGATGCTCAACGCCAGGCCCGACATCCGCCCCCAGGGCAACAGGAGCGAGAGCACCCCCACCGCGACGCCCGGCACCACCCAGCGGTGCAGCCCGGGGTGCTCGGCGCTCGCCGCCAGGGCCGCCTCGTCCTGGGGCAGCAGATAGAAGAAGCGGCGCCCCTGCTCGTAGCCGAGGACGCCCGCGGCCAGCAGCCACAGCAACGCAATGGGCCCGTAGCCCACCATCTTCAGGGCGTACGCGCAGGTGACCAGCGCGTAGGCCTGGATGACGCCCGGGTGCCAGACTTCCCGGGGCAGCTTGTCGATCACCGCGGGATAGGCGTCCACGAACCGGCCCTCGCGGGGAGGCGCCTCGCTCACCTCGCGCCACTCGCTCAGGAGCACGAGCACGCCCCACCCGAACATCACCCCCGAGCCCAACCCGCCAATGCCCTCGATGAAGGGCACCACCGAGACCAGCAGCGCCAGGCCCACGAAGCCCAGGCCCAGGAACGTCAGCGAGCCCCCGGGCATCTGCCCGTACACGCTCGGGCTCTCGAGGATGTTCGCGAACACGTCCCCGAGCTGGCCGGCGACGGTGCGCACCGGGGCGAGCACCCGGGACAGGGTGTCCCAGACGGACGGCCGGGGCTCCCGCCACTCCGAGTCCGAGTACCCCTCGGCATGGGCGTCCGGGTTGTCCTCGTCGGAGCCCTGACCGGCCGAGGCGCCGAACGCCTCGCCGCACTCCATGCAAAAGCCGAGGGACTCATCGGCGACGACCTGGCCGCAATTCGAGCAGTTCATGGGACTCCGCGCACGCGCCGCCAGCTTATGCCAGCCTGTCGGATTCCCGCACGCCGAGCCCGGCCGCCCGGCCCCTCACCACAACATGTCCTGGTCCTCGGTGACGCCGGGCATATCGGACAGCGTGTACGTGCGCCCATCCACCCGGAGCGTGCCCTCGAAGAGCCCCACCGGCTGGGCGAAGTGGCTCACCACCAGCTTGAAGTCATGGTCCTCCCGGTGCACATGCAGAGGCTGGAAGCTCAGGTCCACCACCCGGTCGTCCGTCCGCACCCGCCACGGCCTCATCAGGTTCTCGCGGTCGTACTCGAACGTGGCCCGCCCGAGCGGAAGGATGCGCTCGCCCAACCACAGGGCGTTCTCGTTCACGCGGGCGCTCTCGTTGAAGCCCTCGACGAGGTTGAGACCCACCGGTGTGCCGTCCGCCAGCCGGCCCGCCAGGAAGGCCCAGCGCCACGCGGTGTGCCGGGCCAGATACCCCTGGGTGTAGTCCGTCCCCCCCACCCCGCCGTCCAACTGGAAGCGCTTGCCGCCCGCCTCCAGCGTCCCCGAGGCGAGCATCCCCGCGCGCTTCTGGGTGACGTTGACGAAGCCGTCTCCCCCCACGGGGGCGATCACCGTCAACGCCGGAGCGCCCCCGGCCACCATCAACTCCCCGTTCCACAGGAAGGACTGGAGGCTGCCGGTGCGCAACCGGCTCACATCCACCTGCAAGCGGTAGCGCTCGTCCTCGGGGCCCCGGGTGGCGCTCATCCGTCCGCCGAGCGTTCGAAAGGAGGCCGCCAGACCCGCGCCAGGCTTGTTGCCCACCTCCGCCAGGGGGCCAGGCGCGCCCAGGAAGCTCACGTCACAGAGCGCCTTGCGCTCCTTCAAGTCCACCGCCACGGCGAACGCGTTGGCCGAGTAGCCCACGTCCACCACCGCGAAGAGCGCCACCACCTCGCGCGTGGTCGCCAGGGTGTAGTGCCAGCGCTTGCGCTTGAGGAGCCGGGCGCGCGCCGCCGCCGGAGCCCAGGGGCCCGACAACTTCTGCAAGTCCACCTCGGGCAGCTCGCCCTGGTAGGTGCCGAATCGCGGCTCTCCCGACGCCGTGGCCACGGAGGCCGGCGCGGGCAGCAAGGTGAGTTCTCGCTCCGGTGTCATGGTGCCTCCCAAGGTGAGGCCTGTCGTTTCCACCTGTCACGATGTCCCATGGAACGAGTGGACATTCGACCACGGAAAATCCAGTCGAAGTGTGCGCCAGTGGTTGAAATCCGCGAGGGCCGACGTGAAAAAGGCCTGGGCGCATACGAGCGGTACGCGGGCGGCCATCCCCCCTGTGCGGAATTGTCCTCGAAGGACTTCCTCCGAGGCGGCTCGCGATCGCCCTCCCCGGCGCTGAAAAACGGCCTACAACACGTCCCCATCTCGCCCAGTCAGCACATGGAGGACACACATGGCTCGCGTCGCACTCATCACGGGAACCTCATCCGGCATCGGCCTCGACACGGCCATCCACCTGGCCCAGGCCGGCTTCCAGACAGTCGCCACCCTGCGAGACACCACCCGGGCCGGAGCCCTCCAGGAGCGAGCCCGGGCCGCGGGCGTCTCCCTGGACATCCGCGCCCTGGACGTCCAGAGCGACGACTCCGTGAGCACGTGCGTGCGCGAGGTGCGGGAGCGGTACGGCCGCATCGACGTGCTCGTGAACAACGCGGGCTCGGGCTTCCTGGGCACGATGGAGCAGACGCCCATGGACGCGCTGCGCACGGTGATGGAGGTGAACTTCTTCGGCGTGTGGCGGGTGACCCAGGCCGTATTTCCCCTCATGCGCGAGGCCAGGTCCGGACGCATCATCACGGTGACGAGCGTGGGGGGCCTGTTGGGCCAGCCCTTCAACGACGCCTACTGCGCGGCCAAGTTCGCCTGCGAGGGCTTCCTGGAGAGCCTCGCGCCCGTGGCGACGCGGCTGGGCATCCACCTGTCCAACATCGAGCCGGGCGCGGTGCACACCGAGTTCGTCACGAACGTGAAGGCGAAGCTCAGCGGCAAGCCGAGCCCCGGTGACGACCTCTACCAGCCGATGCTGGATTCCTACATGGCGGGCGCCATGGATGCCTACAAGGCGGCCCAGAGCGGTGAGGACATCGCGAAGGTCATCGTGGAGGCGGCCACCGCCGCCACGCCGCACTTCCGCTACGTCACCTCGGAATGGGTACGCGGAGTCGCCTCGCGCAAGTACACGGACCCGACGGGCGACTCGATCGTCACCCTGATGGGCTCGCGGCTGAAGTGACATGATGGCGGCATGAACACGCCGCGTCATCTCGTTGGACTGCTGGCGCTCGCCCTGGGCACGAGTGGCTGCTTCTCCGCTCCCACCTGGAAGGGCACCCCGAGCGACCACTTCAATGGCGAGCGCTTCGTCAACCGCGAGCCCCGGCCGAGGACGATGAGCTTCCTCGACTGGATGGCCCATCGGAAACCGGGCGCGTGGAAGGGGCGGCCCGACGCCCCCTTCGGTCCGCGCCCCCCCGAGCGCGTGGGCCCGGGCGACCTGCGCGTGACGTTCATCAACCACGCCACGGTGCTGCTGCAACTGGATGGGCTCAACATCCTGACGGACCCCATCTACAGCGAGCGGTGCAGCCCGGTGTCCTTCGCGGGTCCCCGGCGGATGCGGCCACCGGGCATCCGCTTCGAGGACCTGCCGCCCATCGACGTGGTGGTCATCAGCCACAACCACTACGACCACATGGACGTGGCCACGCTGCTGCGGCTCCAGGAGCGCTTTCCCCAGGTGCGGGTGTTCGCCGGGCTGGGCAACCGCGAGTTCCTGGAGGGCGAGGGCCTGCGGCACGTCACCGAGGTGGACTGGTGGCAGGAGTTTCCGCTGAGCGCCGAGGTGACGCTGGTGAGCGCGCGCACGCAGCACTTCTCCAACCGGGGCCTGGGGGACGCCGACGGCACGCTGTGGACGGGCTACGTCTTCCGGGGGCCGCACGGGCGCACGTACTTCGCGGGAGACACGGCCTCGGGGAGCCAGTTCACGGAGGCGCGGGAGCGGCTGGGGCCGATGCGGCTCGCGGTACTACCCATCGGGGCGTACAAACCCGAGGCCATCATGTCCCCGGTGCACGTGTCCCCACGCGAGGCGGTACAGGCGAGCGTGGACCTGGGAGCGCGCTACAGCGTCCCCATGCACTACGGGACGTTCCGGCTGGCGGACGATGGCGAGACGGATCCGTTGTGGGACCTGGCGGGGGCGCTGGTGGAGCGGGGAGACCAGGCCCCCGAGTGGTGGGTGCTGGCGTTCGGCGAGGGCCGGGACGTGCCACCCATGACCCCTTGAGTCCTTACACCCGCCCGACACCCGGAGTAGGAAGCGAGAACTTCGGGAGGGATGGAGATGAGCGACAACTCGGACTGGAAGGGCCGCCGGATCGGCCCCTATGAAGTGGGCGAGCGTTACCTGGACGTCCCCGAGGACGAAGGCCAGCTCTACGAGGCACACCATGTCGAGACGGGGGAGCCGGCCCTGGTGGTGATGCCGGGAACGGGCGAGGCGTGGCGGACACGCACGCCCTGGAGCGCCCAGACGACGAGCTTCACCGAACCCGAATGCCTCGTGTTGCATCCCGAGCGAGCAGCCCAGACGAAGACGCCCTCCATTCATGAGCTGACCTTGGGCCACATGCGGGTGGCGGGCGCCCTGGCGAGTCTCGATGGCCAGCCAGACGCCCAGGCCCACTTCACGCGCGAGTTCCGGCCTCCGGCACGTCGTCAGGGGATGCGCTGGGGAGCGGCCTGCGCGGGAGTCGCGGTGGTGGCGGGACTCGCGCTGATGCTCTGGCCGCGCGCTCCCGTACAGACTTCACGAGAGGTCAGTGAGCGGATTCAAGCCGCGCTCAAGGAGCCCACCCACTTCGCAGACAGGCAGGACTCCCCACCTATTATTGGGTACGCCATGCCGGAGAAGCCCTTCAAGGAGCAGGCAACGCCGCCTTGCATCCCAGTCGCTGAAGTGGAAATCCGAGGCGGCTGCTGGGTCCCACACAAGCTCGACGCGCCATGCCCAAGCGGATCGGCCGAGTACCAGGGACATTGCTACTACCCCGTCAAGAAGAAGGATCCCCAGCCGCGATCCGTCGAGCCCTGAACAGCACATGCCATCAAGCCCGACGACGTGATGTCTCTTTGGGTGAGCTGACGGAAGCAGGAGGCAGCAGCCCCTTTCGGGCAACTCTCTTTCGAACCGCCACACCAGCGGCGAGTTCTTGCTTCCGGGTCATGTGATTTCGGCGCAAGCGGAGCAACCTGCGCTCGGCCGCCTCCAGCATCTTCCAGCCAAGGGTAGCTTTCGAATGATCGTTGTCGGACGCCCACAGCAGGACGAAATGCGCCGCAGCCGCCTGATCGCTGGCATTCAGATAACCTAGCCGCGATGAGCGGCGCAGTGCCCGGCCCATTTCCGTCCAGCTACATCCCGTTGTGTAAGCGAATAGGAGGATGGAACGAGCGATCAAGCGTTTGATTTGCAGGGACTCCCACTCAAGCTCCACCTGACGCAGCAACTTCCTCTGGAGTGCCAGATACTCGCGCTCTCCCTTCGCGAAGGAGAGCCCCTCTTCCTGGAGGAGCGCGATGTTGAGCTTGTCGAACGCCGTGGCGACCTGCTGCCAGAAGCGCTTGCGCACAGTTTTCATCCAGCTAACCCCGGACACTTCTTCTTGTTCATGCGCAAAGGCCAGAAGCCGAAGCGCATACAGTATCTGTAGCAATCCTGGCATTGACTACCACCGAATGAGCCACCCGGCTTCAAGCCAATCTTCTCGATGCATGCGACATAGTGGGGCAGGCACCTCTTCTCGCGTTCCTCCTGGCTCTCATCCTGGGCTTCGTCTTCCGAGGACTTGAGCCCTGGTGGACCCACGATGAGCGGTTGCGGTGCAGTCGCCCCACACAGCTCGTACTGAGCGGGGTGCTGTTTGAGGCAACAGCTGACCGTGCTGTCCGACTGATTGCACGTTCCGTCGCTCAGCGCCGCATCCGCCCCCACGCACCCTGAAACCAGCAGCATGGCGCAGATGGCGAACCATCGCCGACGCAACGGGACAACCGCGCGGCCAGTTCCCAAGAAGTCCATGTTCCCCCTGCGTGGACTGCCACCGCGTCCTTAGACCCATCCCGCGAGGAACACCATCGAGACCCAGAGCGCTAGGCCCTCACCTTGTACAGTCATCGACAGCGAGCCGTCTCACGGAGGAGCAAACGTCATGAGTCCACCAGTGCGGTGCGTCCTCCGACCCTGACGCGGTGCGCCCGAGGGTGTGAAGAAGGGCCCCGTGCCTCGCTTCCTGGAGACCTGAAATGGCGCACGCCATCAAGCCCGACGACGGGATGCACCTTTGGATGGCCTGACAGATCCAGGAGGCAGCAACCCCTTTCGGGCGACTCGCCGTCTGACGATTTCGCTGCTCTCCAAGCCCTGTCTGCGGGCCGCATGCTTCCGGCGCAGACGGCGGAGCCTGCGCTCCGCCGCCTCCATCAACTCCCAGCCCGCCGAAGCCTTCGTGTGGTCATTGTCAGACGCCCACAGCAAGCTCAGTGCAGCAACACTCAACTGATGGTCCGCGTTCAGGTATCCCAGTCTCAAAACGCGGCGCAATGCTCGCTCATACTCCCCCCACGTGCTCCCAGTGAGATATGCGAATCGAAGAATGGAACGGGCGATCAACCGCTTGATGTGGTGGCGCTCCTTCTCTGTCTCGGCCTGACGCAGCAACTTCTTCTGATAAGCCAGATACTCACGCTCGCCCATTGAGAAGGAGATTGAGTCGTCCTGAATAAGGGCTACGTTGAGCTTGTCGAACCCTCCGGCGACCTGCAACCAGAAACACTTGCGAGAAGGTCTCATCCAGCCAGCCCGGGGCATTTTCTCTTGTTCATGCGCAGAGGCCAGAAACCGTTATCCACGCAGTAGTCGTGGCAATCCTGGCATTGGCTTCCACCAAAAGAACCGCCTGGCTTCAATCCGATTTGTAACCGTTCACCGCATTGGCTTGGTTGAAGAGGAGCCGGGCTAGACGTGACCGGAAAAGTGGTGCTGGACAAGAGGACGTCTGGCGTGGTGTAGCCAGGGCATGGTGGAGGTGGATGCCCGAGACGCACGGATAGCGCAGCTGGAGAAACGGCTGGAGGCAGCGCTGGAGCGTATCGCGCAGTTGGAGGAGGAGAATGAAAGGCTGCGCGAGGAGAATCGATGGCTCAAGGAACGGCTGGGGCTCAACTCGAGCAACTCCTCCAAGCCGCCCTCCTCGGATGCCCCAGGCACTCCGCGCCAGAGCAAGAGGCCCACGGGCCGCCGTCCCGGAGGCCAGCCTGGGCACAAGAAGCATGAGCGCGCGCTGCTGCCGCCCGAGGACGTGCAGCACGTCGTGGAGTTGGTGCCCAGGGAGTGCCGGGGTTGCAAGGGGCGACTGAATGGGCAGGACACCGCGCCCCGGCGTCACCAGGTGGTGGAAGTGCCGCCCCTGTCGGCCATTGTCACCGAGTACCGCTGCCATGCACTGCAATGCCCTGGTTGTGGGGTGGTGACGCGCGGGGAAGTGCCCGTGCACGCGCGCAGCGTCTTTGGTGACCGGCTCACAGCGCTCGCCTCGTTGCTGGTGGGCAAGTACCGCTTGTCCAAGCGACTGGTGAAGGACGCTTTGTCAGACATGTTGGGCGTCGAGTTGTCGGTGGGCAGCGTCAGCAACCTGGAGGGCGAGATGTCGGAGGCACTCGCGCCACCGACGGCCGAAGCCCTCGCCTACGTGCAGACCTCGGAGGCGGTCAACGCCGACGAGACGGGGTTTGCACAGGGACGAGAGGGCGGCCGGGCCGGCCGCGCCTGGCTGTGGGTGGTGGCCACTGCGCTGGTAGTGGTGTTCCACATCGCCAGAAGCCGCGGCGGCAAGGTCGCCCGCCAGTTGCTCGGCGCGGACTTCGCGGGCTTCCTCACCACCGACAGGTGGAGCGCCTACGCGTGGGTGGATGCAGGGCTGCGGCAGCTGTGCTGGGCACACCTCACACGCGACTTCCAGGGTTTCATCGACAGGGGCGGCCGGGGTGGGCGGATAGGCAGAGAGCTCATGCGCGAGCGCAACCGCTTCTTCAAGTGGTACCACCGCGTGCGTGACGGCACCCTGTCACGCGAGCGTTTCGAAGAGCGCATGCGCGGCGTGGAACGCAGAGTCGGCCAACTGCTGCGCGAGGCGGCACTGCGGGCAGAGAAGAAGACGGCCGGCATGGCCCGGGAAATCCTCCAGTGGGAGAAGTGCCTCTGGACGTTTGTCGATGTGCCGGGCCTCGAGCCCACCAACAATTTCGGCGAGCGCTGCATCCGGCACGCCGTCATGTACAGGAAGACGTCCTTCGGCACGCAGAGCGAGGAGGGCAGCCGCTTCGTGGAGCGCATATTCACCGCCACCACCACCCTCAAGCTGCAGGGCCGTGACGTGCTCGCCTTCCTGACCGAGACCCTCGCCGCGCACCGCCGCGGCCTGCGCGGGCCTTCGCTCCTCCCCTCCGCGCCCGAACCTCAGCTCGCGCTCACCGCCTGAGCTGGTGAACGGTTACTCCGATTTTATCGATACACGCGACATAGTGGGGCAGGCATTTTTTCCGCCGCTCTTCTTTGCTCTCTTCCTGTTCCCCTTCTCCCAGGGCGCTGAGCCCCGGTGGGCCCACGATGATCGGTTCCGATGGCGTCGGCGCCGTCACACCACACATTTCATACTGGGCGGGGTGCTGCTTGAGGCAGCAACTGACGGTGCTGTCTGACTGATTGCACGTTCCGTCGTTCAGCACCGCATCAGCCCCCATACAACCCGGAGCCGACAGCAGGGCGCAGATGAAGAACCATCCCTGACGGAGCGGAGCACCTGAGCGGGCAGGACCCGAGAAGCACATGACTCCCCCCTTCGTGGACTTATCGCGTCCCACCCTGGACCCATCTTGCAGAGGACACCATCGGATCGGGGCGAGCGTTCTTCGCCATGTCGGGTCAGCGATACAGAGCCGCCGTACAGGGGGGCAAATGTCATATAGCCGCCATTGTCGTGCGCATCGGGCCACGCCGCGGTGCGCCCGAGGGCAAGCAGCCAGGCGAGCGCGGGTGTGGGGAATGGTCGTTCGCGGGGTTCATCCGCATCCTGTTTGGACGACCAGTGCAGGCAGCCACGAGGGTGGAGACATGAATCGCAGCGACATGGTGACGGCCGCGGGAATGGGTGCGATGGCGGGGATGAGGGCGTTGAGTGCCCCGATGTTCCTGAGCCAGAAACTGTCCGAGGATGGCATCGAGGCGAAGGCGAGCCGCATGGAGACCATCCTCGCCTCGTCCACGATCTCCCGCGTCTTGCCGCTGCTCGCGCTGGGCGAATTCGTGTTCGACAAGATTCCGGGGATGCCCCCGCGCATCGCCCGATCGGGCCTCATCGTGCGCGTCATCTCCGGGGCCTTCGTGGGTGCGGCCGTGGCTCGGCACCAGAAGGTCTCCGTGCTGGGTCTGGCCGTGGTGGGAGCGGCGGCCTCGCTGGCGTCCTCGTTCGCGCTCTACGCGGCCCGCCAGTTCGTCACGGAGCGGTTGCACGTTCCCAACATCGTCGCCGGTTTCCTGGAGGACGCACTCGTCGCATCGGCTGGCACCCGCCTGACCGCGGCGATGGGCTGATCGCCCGCCTTCTTCAACGAACGGCCGTCCACGAGGAGCCAGTCCCGGTGGCTTCTCGTGTTTGAACGGGAACGCGGTCAGCCCTCATCATGCTTGGGCCTTGGCCACTCTCCTTCGACAATAAAGAGCATATGCTCTTGCGCGAATCGTAGGAATGGGAGCAGTGCATCAAGTTCCTTCAACAAGTCGAGGAGCAAAACACGGCGGCTTTTCGTCACCATTCCCCCGTCGGAGTACTGCTCAATACTTGGAGAGGCCTTGAGCAACGCACCTCCCGGCCCGCGCGGACGGCCTTGCTCATCAATGGCCGCACGCAACGCGTCCCGAATCCGCGTGAATCCCTCGATCAGAATAGGAGCGTCATCATCGAGAAACATTCCCTTGGCCTCCGCGGGCGGGCCGAACCAAACAGTATTGAGGCATTCAGTGAGTTCAGACAAGTCGAGGCCAAGCTTCTCTCCAACGAGAAGCCCAACACTCAAAGTGCGCGTTCCCTGCTCAATCCGCCGAGGAATGTTCGGAGGTAATCGAGGGAACTCCACCTCGGTCCCATCCGCGAGGTTTGGCTGGATCAGGGTGAGCGGTGTCCAGATGACTCCCATGGCCTCAGTACTCCGACGTCAGTTGATGTTGCCGCTCGCGCAGCAAGTGGGTGATAGAATCAATGTCTTTGTATGTAAACGACAAATCAGTCATTTCAGCTTTGCCGGGCACATTAGGGAGAATGGTCGACTCAGTGACCCCACTTGGAGCTTCCACCAAACGGCCTGAGAGATTCACCTTGGCTCCAGTACACGCGTCATATCCGGTGATACTGCGGATATGCCCGTAGAGAGTCCGGCCATGCTGTGTCTCGACCAGGACGGGAACCCCTTCATGGTGCGCCCTGAGCGCATCCACAGCCGAACGGTTCTGTTTCACGGCTTCAACCCGAAAGACCTTGGCGTATCTTGAATCCGCCACCTTGACATTCGCTACTCGCGAGTAGTGGAAAACCCCCTCCCGTTCCGTAACAACGAGCACATCGAGTTCCGACGCGACGTCGATCTCGCCATTGCCGCTCTTGACGGGACGAGTCATGCCCCTATCCTCAAACAATAGCCCCTTGAAATGGACACGAGACAAGACGAGCGACCCCGCAGGCGCGGAGGCCATCATGGACTCCAAGGCGAGCCATTCTCCGACCACACCTCGCCAGTTATTTTCGTCTCGACCATCCAGCCAGTCGTTAGACGAAAAGATGCCTCGTTTTTCCAGTCGTTTCGCCACGTCCACCAATCGAGGGTCTGCCTTGACACGAAGACGGCCTTGATGTCTTTCCGCACCCAGCCGCTCTTGTACCGAGCCCTTCTCCACCCTGAGCGCTTGCAATCTACGCCTGACGACTCTCAATGGGCCATGAATCCCAGCACCGGAACTCTTCGAGAACTCCGTGGCAAGTTCCCTGACGAGGTAGCGCTGGATTTTGGGCATGGAGATACCGAACTCCTCGAAGAGTTCACGAACCTCGGGAGTATTCAGCTCCACCTTGACTTCGCGGAGAGCAGGATAGGGCGAGGGCCGTTCCACCAACGTGAGGGGTGCATCCTGACCGAAGCGGACCGTCATGCTCCGCAGCCGAGTGGTGGGCTCCACCGTCTTGCGCACTTCCGCCCCCAAAGCACGGAAGCGGGTCTCCAGGTTGTTGGTCCGTCCCCAGGCATAGCTGTACTGGCGCTCGCCGCCCAGGGGCCGTAGCGCGTCTTGCGCGTTGGAGATGTCCAGCAGCCGCGCGAGCAATTCGGCGCTGGCCTCCTCCGCCAGCCCTGTGGCGCTCGCCCATTCCTCGCGCAACGCCTGAATGTTGGTCCTCGGGTCCTTCTCCACCTCCTCGACGAGCTGAAGGAATTCCGCCTCCAACACTCGCGCCCGGCTCCGAAGGGACTCGACTTCCTTTGGAGTGGGGACTCCCTTGGCTTGGACATCCCGATACGTCGCCTCCACCTTGGCGCGCGCATCCGCGAGGGCTCTGAAGCGAGCGCCATAAGCCCGGGCGAAACGAACGCGCGCTGAGTTCCCACCCAGCCCAGGCAACATCCCCTGGACAACATGAAGGCCCACGACGAGCCCCGTCATCAAGATGATGTTGTGGGCCGTCATCGTCCGCCATTCGTCCTCCGTGGGCCACCTGCCCGAGGAGACACGATGGTGGAGCCCGCCGTAGGCCTGGAGCAGACCGAAGGAACCGCCCTTCTGGAGGGAAGCCTCGGCGAGGGAAGGCAGTCCCCGGTTCCGCACCAGCGCCCGCACGCCCACGCTCAACCCACGCAGGGTGGAGAACAAACCCAGGTTCCACGCCAGGTCCGCCCAGAAGGGAGGAGGCGAAACCTCTCCGGGAATCAGCGCCTGCGCGCCCCGACTCACCGAGGTGAAGGTCAGCGACTCCACGACCACCGTTCCCGCGAAGGACAGGCCCGTCCCAATGCGAGCGGCCCCCAAGGCTCCGGAAACGAGACTTCCCACTCCCGCCGTGGCGACGGACGCGACCAGGGTGACGCCCAGGCTCACCAACAAACGCGAGCCGGACACCACCAGGGGCAGGCCCCTCAGGAACTTGGCGACGTCCGGATCATCGCGATGGCGGCGAACCCGCTCGCGCAACACATCGAGCTTCTCCGCCATCGCTGCGGTCTTCATCTCCCGGCAACGGGTGACGACGCGGCCCACCGACGCATAGGCGGCGGGCAGAACGTTGCCTCCCTTCGTCAGATACTCGTACGCATCCAGGGCCTGCTCCCAATGGCCCATGGCCTCCACGTTGAGTTGAACGCCCTCCGAGAGAATCCGGAGCGCGTGTTCCCACCGAGCAACATCCGCCCCACCACCCTGTCGTGCGTCAGCCAACCGCCGCGCGGTCTGCTCCAGCGTGTCGAGCTTCGGGCGGAGCCAGCCTACCCAGTCCGTGAGTTCTCCTCGGCTCGGCTCCAGGAGCGTGTGACTCGCGGGACGCGAGGCCAGCCGTGCCAGGTCGACGTCCAGGAGCGCTCGCGGAAGTTTCTCAGCGGCGTGCTCCGCTCGAGTGAACATCTCCGCCGTGCTCGGCTCCAGGAGAACCGAAATGGCCTCGATGTAGAGGTCATGGACCTTCTGGAACTCGCGAAGATAGGAGGGCCGTGAGGCCAGACTCCGAGGGTCCGCCGCGAGTTCGTCTCGCTTCCGCGCGAGCGATGCGAGGACCTGTTCGATGTGTTCCAGGAGTTCTTGAGCCAGGACGATGTCCCGGTCGGAAGGTCCATCCAGGGACGTGGCACCCATGGAGGAGCGGGCACGCGCCACCTTACCTCTCGCCCGCCAGATGCTCTTCAAGGCACGCGCGTCGCGGACATTCAGCGCTTCCAGGCGGTGAAGAACCTCCAGCAGCAGACGCAGACCCGTATCTCGCGCACCGTCGTCATCGCTCCTCACGGCGTTGGATGAAACCTGGCTTCCCCACCCCGAATCAGGTCCCCGCATACGGCAGAGGATACGCCGAAGGGCACGCGCACCAAAGGAGGACCCACCCCAGAACGGCCCTCCACGAGAAGCCGACCCCTCGGCTCCCCGTGTTGAACGGGCACGCGTCAGAAGGACAGCCACTGGGCCGCCGAGGTTTCGTCCCCGAAGCTCCAGCTATTGAGGTTGACCGAGGTGGGCACTCCCGTGCCAATCAGGTCCTTGGTCTTCCCGCTGTAGTTCGAGTCCTTGTAGAGCCGGACCCGATGGCCGGGAGGAATGCAGTAGCGGACCGCCGACGCCTTGTCGTTGAAGTTGTCGACGTCGCTGAAGCGAGCCCAGTTCTTCGCATAGCGATCCGCGTAGTCGAAGATGAAGCCCCGATCGCTGAAGTCGGAGTCATCGTAGAAGTCGACGAAGGCCTGATTGATGTCGCTGCCACAGGCGGCATTGGGGAAGATGCTCCGGTATTCCATCATCTTCACGGAGCCCACGGGGCCATCGTCGGCGTGCTCGGTGACGTAGAGCAGGAGGTTGCGATCCTTGTCGACGAACGCGCCGCCCGCCGCGTCGAAGTTGCACTGCCGCGAACCATCGTTGCTGCAATAGAAATGCTTGGACGCGACGTTCCGGATGGTCACGTTGGGAGTGAGCGTGACTTCGTACAGATGGGCGTAGTCATCGCTCACCGCGCCCCACCGCAGCCCTCCGAGCCGGGTGCCAATCAGATACAGCCGACCCTCGGCGCAATCGGTGACGAAATTGAGGCTCTGGAAGGCGCCCCAGTCTCCCAAGGGGATCTCCGGCAAGTACCATGTGTCATACGGCGCCCAGGTGGTGGAGGGAGAGAGCACCGTGCTGGACGAGAGGTAGAACTCGAGAACATTCGCATTCCCCTGGCCAATGACGAGCATGAAGCGTCCGTCCGCGAGCTTCGTCAGGGAAGCGGTCCCCGCGGCGCCGCTGGCGCCATACACGGTGCCGAGCCAGGCCGGGTTGGAGGGATCGCTGTAGTCATAGAGGACCACCTTGCCGTTGCCCGGACCCTCCTCCAGGGGAAGAGCGACGATGTTGCCGGAGGCCTGCAATCCGCCTCCATGCTTGTACCCATCCAGGGCGCCAATCCCAGCCACGACCCGGTCCGCCGAGTGGGGCCACGTGTCCTCCGGCTGGGAGGTGGAGGAGATCAGCCGGTTGGACCGCATGCGCAGACCCGAGGTGTTGCGCGACTCCATGAACACGGAGTGGGCCACATAGGCCGATGAAGCACTCCGTCCATCCCGCTTGGAGATGACGAAGTAGCGGCCCTGACCGCTCTTCAACCGCTGGATGCCCTCGAGGTGATCGCTGCTCGGGTAGGCCAGATTGAGATCGTAACCGCCTGGGTAGAAGCCCAGGATCTCACCGTGGTCCCGCAGGTTGTTGAACGCCGAGACGACACCGTTGACGCACAGGTTGCAGTCCGTGCTGCCCCAATCGCATTGGGTGTATCCCGCGAGCCCGGAGAGCGCGAACGTCCGCTGCTCGAGTTCCCGAGGCTCCTCCTCCCGCGTGTCACATCCCGGCCCGGAGGAGACAACCGCGAGCCCCACCAGGGCCGCCGCCATCTTCCGCCACATCCCCTGTCTCTGATTCACGACATCCTCCCGCGAAATTACCGCTTAACAGGAGAATGCTGTTATTCCTGGATATTTTCAATACTCACACGAGCGAACGCCTCACGAGCGGCCGAAGATGATGCGCTCGTCCGCGAGCAGGCGCGCCGTCCACGCGAGGAACACGAGCGCGAGCGCACCACAGCTCGCGAGGCTCAGCACGAAGGGCAGCGCTCCCAGGGCCTCGCCGCGCATCACCTCCTGCACGATCATCTCCTGGCCCAGCACCGGCACCGCGAACATCCAGGTCTTGCTCTGCACGGGCGAGAGCACCAGCACCATGCCCGGCAGCATGGGCAGGAGCATCAGCACCTGGATGTACGTCTGCGCCTCCTTGAAGGAGCGCGCGAAGGTGGACAAGAGCATCTGCACCGCCGAGGCCATCAGCGCGAGCGGAATCACGCCCGCCCACAGGCCCAGCACCGCCAGCGCGTCCAGCCGCACCTTCACTCCCAGGTCCTGCAACGGCACCCGCGTCATCACCGCCACGAAGCCGAGCAGGCACACCGTGGTCGCCGCCGCCGCGAACACCACCGCCGTCATCCACTTGCCCATCACCAAGGCCTCGCGCCGCACGGGGTTGAGCAACAGCGACTCCAGCGAGCCGCGCTCGCGCTCGCCCGCCATGGCGTCGATGGCCACGTTCATCCCTCCCGAGAACGCCGCGAACACCAGGAAGATGGGAATGATGGTGAGCAGGCTCGCCGCCAGCCGCTCGGGCGTGGACAGGTCCACCTCCTCCACTTGAATAGGCGCGGCCAGCTCCGGCGCCACCCCGCGCGCCAAGAGCCGCTGGGAACCCAGCATTCCCGAGTACGCCCCGAGCAGCTGCCGCACCCGTTGGATCGTCTTGCGCGCCTGGTTGCGCGAGTTGTCCATCACCAGGTGCACCGCCGCCGTGTGGCCCTCGGCGAAGTCCTTGCCGTAGTCCTCGGGGATGATGAGCACCGTGTCCAGCTTGCCCGCCTGGATGAGCGCTTCGTAGTCCTCGGGCGGCTCGGACAGCTTCGCCCCCGAGCGCTCCAGGAAGGCCACGAGGCTCGGCGCGTGCGCGCGGCCCACCACCGGCAATTCCAGCGGTTTGTCCTCGCGGAACCAGGACGCCATCACCGTGAACATCATCCCGAAGAGGAGCGGGCCCATCAGCGTGAAGCCCACCGCGCTCGCCACCGAGCGCCGGTCACGCAGGTGATCCCTCAACTCCTTGCGGAACACCGTGGAGAAGAGCGTCTTCACTGCATCAACCCCTGCTCACTTCCGATGACCGTCACGAAGGCCTCCTCGAGGCTGTCCCTGCCCGTGCGCGCGCGCAGCTCGTCCGGGGTGCCGTCCGCAACCACCCTCCCCCGCGCCACCACCACGATGCGATCGCACAGCGCCGCCACCTCCTGCATCACGTGGCTGGAGAACACGATGCAGTGGCCCTGCTCGCGCAGCCGCTGGATGAGCGTGCGCACCGCGCGGGTGCTCATCACGTCCAGGCCGTTGGTGGGCTCGTCCAAGAGCACGTTGCGAGGCCCGTGCACCAGCGCCCGCGCCAGCGCCACCTTCATGCGCTCGCCCTGACTGAAGCCCTCGGTCCGCCGGTCCGCGATGTCCTTCATGTCCAGCAGCTCCACCAGCTCGCCGATGCGCTGGTCGAGCGCCGCGCCGGACAGGCCGTGCAGCTCGCCCGCGTAGCGCACGTGCTCGCGCGCGGTGAGACGCGGATAGAGGCCGCGCGCGTCCGGCAGCACGCCAATGGCCTGGCGCACTTCCAGGGGGCGCTCGGCCACGTCCAGCCCATCCACCCGGGCGCTGCCCTTGTCGGGGCGGATGAGCGTGTAGAGCATCCGCAGCGTGGTCGTCTTGCCGGCGCCGTTGGGCCCGAGCAGTCCCGTCACCACGCCGTCCTCGGCACGGAAGGTGACATCCTCCACGGCCGTCACCTGGCCAAAGCGCTTGTGCAGGTTCGTCACGTCGATCATGGCACCGGCCCCGCGAAGGAGGTGAAGAAGGGAGGACGCACGAGGCCCTGGCCACACTTGGACTCGAGCCCCTCCAAGGTCCCGCGCTGCACGAAGTCCGCCATCAACGACCGCGCGCACCCGATGGAGCTGGTGCCGTGGCCCACCCCCGGCAGCACCACGTGCAGGCTGTGGCTCAGGGTCTTCTTCGCGTCCTCGGCCCACGAGGGCGGCGTCACGGGATCCAACTCCCCGGACAAGAGCAGCACGGGCACGTCCGACTTCACCGGCTCGCGGTAGCCCTCGGGCACGGTGCCGCGCGGCCAGAACTCGCACGGCCGGAGCATGTCGCGCAGGGCGCGCTCGCCCAACCAGGTGTTCTGGCTCTCGCGGGTGATGGCCTCGTCGGAGATGAGGGGCGCGTCCTCGGTGCACACGACGGACAGGAACATGCCCTGGGCCATGTTGTTGTCGTAGCCCCCCATCATGTTCGTGTGGATGGCGACGAAGGGCCGCCAATCCCCCTGGGTGGCCCGATCGAGGATGAGTGGCACCATCGCCGCCGCCTCGGGGGCGTAGAGCAATCCCCGCAGCGCCGCGGTGACCCCCGCGTGGGTGAGTGTCACGTCCTCGGAGGCGCCGGAGAGCGGATGGTCCACCCGGGTCTTCAGGGGCTCGCGCCGCAACCGCTCGAGCAGTTCCTGGAAGCGGCCACGCAGGCCCGGGTAGCGCTTCGTGCACACCACGTCCTCTTCACAACTCGCGAAGAGCAGGTCCATCGAGCGCTGGCTGTCCCGCCCCACGTACAGGGGGAGCAGGAGGGACATGGGCGCCACGCCGTCGAGGATGACGGTGCGCACGTGCTCCGGGTGCTGGCGCAGGTACACCAGCGCGGCACGCGTGCCGTAGGACACGCCCCACAGGTTGAGCGTCTGGTAGCCGAGCGCCTGGCGCACCTCGTCCAGGTCGTCCATGGCGATGGGCGTGGTGTACAGCCGCACGTCCGCGTCGTAGCCCGCGAGGCAGTCGCGGAACGCCTGTTCCGGGAAGGTGTCGTCGAACTGCACGGAGAGCGGCGCATCCGGGGACACGGTCTCGCAGGTGAGCGGCCTGGAGTCGCCGGTGCCCCGCTGATCCACGAAGACGAGGTCGCGCTGGCGTTGGATGCGCTCGAGCAGGGGCATCACCTGCCGGGCCAGCTTCGCCGCGCCCTGTCCGGGCCCTCCGGCCAGGAGCACCAGCGGGTCTGGCTGAGGCGAGGAGGCGAGCGCGGGCACCACGACGACCTTCAGGGGCACCTTGCGCCCCTGCCTGGCCACCCGGTCCTCCCACACCTCCAGGGTGCCACACAGCGCCTGGCGCCCCACACCTTCCAACCGGCACGGGGTGAGCGGCAGGGTGCGCACGGGCTCGGGCTCCGAGCTTCGCTTGCACGCGGGCAGCCATAGTAGGACGCACAGCAGCGCGGGCCACCACCGGAATTCGTACGGTTTCAAGGTGCTCAAGACTTACCATCTCCCTCCCATGATCATGAAGACGAACCGCTCGCGTCTCCTCCTCGCCGCCACCTGTCTGCTCCTGCTCTCCGGCTGCGCCGCGCTGCAGAGCCTCTTCAAGCAGGCCTTCAAGAAGCCCCGCTTCACCTTCAAGACGGCGCGCCTGTCCCAGGCCTCGCTCTCCGACGCCACCGTCGACCTCGTCTACCAGCTCGACAACCCCAACCCCCTCGGGCTGAGCCTCGCCTCGGTGAACTACGCCTTCTTCGTCGAGGACAAGCAGGTGGTGGCCGGCACGCCGCCCAAGGGGCTCAACATCGCCGCCAAGGGCAAGTCGGACCTCGTCTTCCCCGCCAACGTGCGCTTCGCGGACCTGGTGCCCGTGGTGTCCACGTTCCTCAACAAGGACGCCGCCCGCTACAAGGCCCAGGGTTCCATCGGCGTGAAGACACCGATCGGCGTCATCAACTTCCCTCTCTCGCACGAGGGCACCTTCGAGGTTCCCAAGATTCCCCAGGTGCAGTTCAACGCCCCCCGCGTCTCCAATGTCACCTTGCAGGGCGCCACGGTGGAGTTCCCCCTCGTGGTGAAGAACCGCAACAGCTTCGCGCTGCCGGTGGCGGGCATCACCGGCGCCATGAAGATCGCCGGCGCCAACGTGGGCAACCTCTCCACGGGCAACCTCGGCCTGCTGGAGCCCGGCGCCACGCGGGAAATCAAACTGCCGCTGAACATCAACTTCGCCAGCGCCCTGTCCGCGGCGAACGCCCTGCGCTCCGGCGGCAATGCCCAGGTGAAGATGGACGGCCAGCTCACGTCGGGGACCCAGAAACTGCCACTGGATATCTCTCAACTCCTGAATTTCCAGCGCTGACAGGGGGCAGGGGGGGATGTTGGCGAGCAGGCGAGCGCGCCATTGACCGTTGTCCCCTGGCGCGCCACTCGTTACGGTTGCGCCGCAATCTTCCGGGAACCCCGACATCCCCATGCGCCGAATCCTCTTCAAGTCCAAGATCCACCGCGCGACCGTCACCCAGGCCGACCTGGATTACGAAGGCTCGGTCACCATCGATCAGAACCTGCTGCGCGCCGCCGACATCCTCCCCTTCGAGAAGGTGGCGGTGTGGAACGTGACGCAGGGCACCCGCCTGGAGACGTACGCCCTGGAAGGCGAGGCGGGCAGCGGCGTCATCTGCATCAACGGCGCGGCGGCGCACCTGAACAAGCCCGGTGACCTGGTCATCATCGCCACGTTCGCCGAGGTGGAGGAGCAGGAGGCGCGCCACTGGAAGCCCACGGTGGTGTTCGTGGACGCCGCCAACCGCATCGTGCCCGGCATCCAGGAAGAGATTCCGGGCCCGGCGCGGCGCATCGCCTGAGTCCCGGCGCGCCCCCACCGCTTTACGCTCCCGCCCGGGCTTGCCATGCTCGGCGCTCACACTCCCTCCCCGAGGGAGCGCGGGGCGCCTCGAGTGCCCCGGAGGCGAGGACACGATGAAGTCGATGTGCGCATATGCGGGCCTGCTATGGGTGTTGGCGGGCTGTGGTACCGGCCGGGAGGCCTTCCGGCCCAACCCCAACGACGAGGACGTGTTCGTGGGCGCCATCCCGATCGTGCGCACCCCGGTGCGCGAGCGGTGTGCCCAGCATGGGCGCTCGTCGGCGCGGGAGGCCTGTGACGAGGCCCGCTACCTGGGCACCGAGTACACCCGGCGGCTGGCCGTGGGCGACGAGGTGTGCCTGGAGGGCGGCTATGGCGACGAGCCGGGCGGGGCCTGCAAGGCCCGGGCGGCGGTCATCGACACGGCGCCCAATCAAATCAAGCTCGAGGTGCGCACGGCCAAACCGGACTCGCGCTGGTTCAACTCCGAAATGCGTCACGCCTGGTACGAAGAAGGCGCGCTGGTGGACCTGTACCTCGCGGAGCGGGGTTACTAGGGGTTACTCGAGGGGAGGAGGTACCCATGGCGTTCTACGATCCCATCACCGACACGGTGAAGAAGCTCACCCCGGCGGAACTCAAGAAGCTGGCGGACACGAAGCTGACGGACCTGGTGCAGCAGGAGGTGCCGCGCTCGCGCAAGCGGGTGTTGGAGATCGAGCAGAACTACCCCTCGGCGAAGATCCGCGAGCGGGCCCAGCGGCTCATCGACGAGAAGAAGCACGTGGCGAGCATGACGGGCGGCGTCTTCGGCGCGCTGGGGCTCGTGGGCCTGCCCATGGATCTCACGGTGATGGCCTGGCTGCAGCTCACCCTGCTCGTGGACCTGGCCACGCTCTACAAGGTGAACCTCAAGAGTGCCCGGGCGAGCAACGAACTGCTCGACCTGTACGGGTACACGACGGGGGTGGGACCCATGCAGCGCTCGGGGCCCCGGGTGCTCGGCAAGGTGGCCGAGGTGCTGCTCAAGAAGGGGGGCATGCAGACGCTGGGGCGGGCGATGCCGCTCGTGGCGAGTCCCGTGACGGCCTACCTGAACAACAAGCACATCCAGAAGGTGGGCGAGCACGCGGTGCGCTTCTACGAGGGCTTCGACAAGGCGCACGCCAAGACGCGCGCCGCCTCGAGCAAGACGGGCTGAGCCACATGAGCGAGCGTGCCCCCCAGGTGTGTCCCCGGACGGGCGCGTACCTGCGCCCGCACTTCGAGGCCCTGCTGGTCCAGGGCGTCTCGGACGCGCACCAGGCCCGGATGCCGCTCACGCTCCTGTGGTTGGACCTGGACGAGACCCAGGAGGGCAACGACACACACGGCCGCGAGGCCATGGACATGGCCCTGAGCGCGTTGGTGGACGAGCTCGCCGCGGAGCTGGACGGGCGCGGGCCCATTGGACGCGTGGAGGGGGACGCCTTCGCGGCGAGCCTCTACGCGGTGACCGGAGACATGGGCGCGCGGCTCGCCGAGCGGGTGCGGCGCCGGTTCGCGGCCCGGCGCTTCGACTCGGAGGAAGGGCGCTTCCAGTGCACGGTGTCGGTGGGCGTCGCGACGCTGCGCCCCCACGAGCCCTACGGCAACCTGATGGACGCGGCCGAGGCGGCGTGCCTCCAGGCGAAGCAGGCCGGGCGCGATCGGGTGGTGGCGAGGTAGGCCCCGCGGGCGCTCGGACAGGCCACCCCGAAGCCGCGTCACCGATGTCAGACCGAGGAAAGACGCTTCCGCTCGTCATGTTCACCTGGGGTCCGCGTCCCTGACCCGGACCGGTAGCGGTACTGATAGCCGTCGGAGGCGGAGCGCGGCCCCCGTCGGAGAAGCACGGCTGGAAGCCTTTGACGTCACGGTACGAACCTGGGAAATCGCTGCTGGCATGGGTCGTGCTTGGAAGTCGCGGCGGCAGCCGGATGAACTGGCCCTCCTACCCAGGAGCACGCGTGTTCAACATCACTGTCGGGCTCATCGGAGATCGCAACACCCAGACGGGAACCCTGGCGGCGAGGGAAATCGCCATCGGGAGGGATCCCGCGAACGATCTCGTTCTCGATAACGGGAGCGTCTCTCGCACCCACTGCCGCCTGGTCGCCATTGAAGGAGCCACCATCGTGTTGGACGAGAATTCGAAGAACGGAACCTGGCTCAACGGCAAGCCGGTGGACCACCCCTGCGTCGTCAAGTTCGAGGACGAGCTGGTCATCGGGCCCTACACCTTGAGGGTCCAGTCGCTCGTGGGTCAGAACACGGCCGGGGAGAAGGGGTGGGGGGTGCAGATCAACCCAGGCACGGAATCCAACACGGTGTCGTCGCGGGAGGGCACGGCCCTGTCGCGGGGCCTGTCGACGCTGGAGCAACGGCGCCAGGAGCTGCGCTGGCTCATGCGCGAGCCGACCGCCCACCCGCGCGTGGACGAGCTGTTGAAGGCGGCCCTGAGGGACGCGGACCTGGAAGTGCGCATGACGGGGGCCCTGGCGGCGGCGCGGCTGCGCGCGCGCGAGGTGCTGCCGCTCCTGCAAGCCTCGGACACCCCCACCCTGTTGCAGGAGGTGGACGAGCCGCGCGAGCGCCGTTTCCTGGAGCAGCTCTGGTACGGGGTCATTCGCTACCTCCAGGAGCGCCGTAACCCCAGCGACACGGTGCCCGGGAGGGATCCGCTCAAGCCGCTGTGGCTCCTGCTGGTGGGGAATCTGCCGGTGACGGACGCGGCGTCGCTGCTGCTGCACGCGCTCAGCACGCCGCTGGAGGCGGGTCCGGGCCCGGAGCGGTTGCCCCCCGGGGTGGTGGAGCAGGACGGGCAGTATTACCTGGGGCGCTCGGGGCTGCCGCTGCAGTGGGTGGCTCCCGTGGAGCACCTGCTGGGCGCGCCACCGAGCCGCCGGGTGCGCTCGCCGGGCTTCTTCATGGCCCGGGCCCCCGTGGATCGCCCCCTGGCCCGGTGGATGAGTCAACCGCAACCCGGGCGTGTCGCGCTTGACCATGAGCAGGTGTGGTTGGGTTCCTACAAGGAGGCCCTGCGCCTGTGTGCGCAACTCTCCCAGGTGGAGGGCGCGAACCTGCGTCTCCCCACCGCGGATGAGTGGGAGATGGCGGCACGCGGCACGGATGGGCGGCGCTATCCGTGGGGAAACATGCCCCAGGACAACTGGGAGGAGTGCCCCTCGCCGTGGGGGGTGGACTACCTGGTGGGGGACGTGCCCGAGTGGACGTTCGATCCCGAGAGCGACGCGCAGCTGCTGCGCGGCGGCGTGGAGGCCCGCACCTGGGTGCGCCACCCCGTCTACCCCGGCGAGGAGGAGTTCGCCGCGGCGCTCCGGCCCATCATCCCCTGCGGATGAGCTGGCTCACGGCAGCTCGTCACGCTGCCCGGGACATAGCCCGTGTTGCCGGGCATGGGCCTGGGCTCCCGGGCTCGCGGTGAGCCATTCGCGCACCGCGGCCACCTGGGCGGCCAGCGTGGGGCTTTCCGCCGCGTACCGCAGTTGCGCGGTGTCACGCGCCGTGAGGGCCCAGCTCAAGGGCGCCGTCTCGCTGAACTCGAAGGTGGCCGTGGTGAAGAAGCACGGCTGGTCGACGTTGAGTTCGTCCTGCACGAGGCTCAGCAGCTCGTCGTTGCGGAACGACATGCTGGACTCGCGCGCCCGGAGCACGGCTTCCACCGGGGAGGTCAGCCCACCGCCTCGCGGCAGTTCCTCCCACCCCGTGGGCAGCGTCGTGCGCTGGCCATTGCCCAGGTGATCCCGGATCTGGATGAGCACCACCCCGGACGTGCAGGCGTGGATCCACGCGCGGTGGGCGTGCAGCCACATGGCCGCCAGATCCACTCCGTAGTTGTCGTAGTAGCCCGCGTCCACCACCCGCACGCTGGGCGCCGTGGGCAGGGTGCTCGCCGGGCTCATGTAGGGAAATGAAGCGCTCATGCGCGCCGCCGTGGCCACCGCGAAGCGCGACTGGGTGTGCGGGAAGAGCTGGAAGAGCTGCACGCCCGACAACGACAACCGCGACCGGGGCCCGGCCGGACGCGTGCTCCCGCCAGGCTCCACGGTCAGAAGACTCGCCTCCGACGCGGTGAGGGGAGACAAGTCCAGGTTGCTCACCAGCAGCCGCCGTCCGTCCTCCACCAGCATCGGCGAGTACACCAGCGACGGCAGCCATCCGGCCGCTTCACCGGGGCGAAGGGCCTCGAAGGAGCGCCCGAGGAGGCCTTTCGTGTTCTCCACCCAGACCCGCTCCAACGCGCGCCCCCGGTCCTCGCCAAAGGGCAGGAGCAGCGCGATCGCCGCCGCCGAGAGACTGTCGCGCTGCATCATCTCGGGGAGGATCGCCGGCTCCGGCAGGCCGTCGGGCCCGAGCCCCGCCACCCAGGTGCCCGCCCCCACCATGCCTCCCGAGGCGCCCGTGACCAGACGCACGTAGCGGTGGAAGCTGGGCACGCCCTGGGGGCCTTGCAGCCGTGAGAGCACATGCGCCGTCCACGCCGCCGCGCGGATGCCGCCTCCGCTCGTCGCCACCAGCGCCAGACGGGGTTTGGCACCCGCCTCCCCGCAGCGCAGCGCCATCTCCGGAACCGCCTCGTCCGGCGCGCGCCACGGCGCACCGGCGGGAGGCGACTCCCACATGCCCGCGAGCCATGCCTCGAGCGTCTCCTCATCGCCCAGCAGGCCTGCTTCGCGCGCCGGGCCGATGCTCGTGCCCGCGTAGGCGGGCGCTCGGGGTTGGGTCAGCTCGTCGTAGACGGAGACATCCGCGCACGCGCGCCCGATGAACAACACCCCCACCCCCATCAGGAGGAAGGTGCCCGTGTAGCGCTCGACGAAGAAGAAGCGCACGGCACCGTAGACGGCGCCCACCAGACCCATCGCCACGCAGATGACCACCGCCGGCGAGACCCACCCCGGATAGCCCGTGAGGGCCACGGTCATGGCCACGATCAGGTAGCCCGCCACGAAGAGCGCCAGCAGCCAGGCCTGCAACACGTGCAGCACGAGGATGTGGGTGGAGCGCCGGCGAAAGAGCAGGGCCTTGATGCGCCGCAGCCGGCGGTGCTGACGCCACCCGGCCGCGCTCCAGCGTTGCAACCACTCGGTGCCCCGGGTGATGAGCAGCATCGCGCCCAGCGCGGCCAGCACGCCGAAGAGGAAGGCGAAGTAGCGCCGGATGAAGACCGGGACACACAACACCCCGAGCAGGAGCGGATAGGTGCCGGTGCGGAACAGGTACCAACCCAGGGTGGGCGGCACCCGCCCGCGCTTGCCCGGCCGCGCGGCCAGGGCCCATTTCTCGTCCGCGTCCAACAGGTAGCCGACGAAGCACAACTGGCCGAGCAGCATCGCCGCCATGAACCCCGCGATGAACGTCACCCGGGGCACGTCATGGAAGAAGAGGCTCGACAGGCCCAGCACGTCGAACACGCCCCACACCATGCACAGCACCAGCACCTGGAGCCCCAGCAGAAACGGACTGCGGCTCAGCCACTCCACGAAGGGACGCAGGGGCTGTGCCGTCTTGCCCCGCCACCAGTCGCGCACGCGGACCCACGCCATGGCCCGAGCCTGCACCAGAATCCCCTTCCGCGCACGGGGGGGTGTTCAGAGGAGGAGGAGGCGGGCCCCGCGCTCGGGCCACGGCCTCCGTGCTCAACCCTCCCCGGGCTCCGTCAGCGCCCGGAGCGTGAGGCTCAGGCCTTGGGTTCCGCGGCCCGCTTCGACTCGATTTCCTTGCGGACCTCGTCCATGTTCACCGCGCGGGCCTGACTGATGAGTTCATCCAGGGCCGCCGCCGGCAGGGCGCCAGGCTGCGCGAACAGCATCACGCCATCCCTGAAGAGCATCAACGTGGGGATGGAGCGGATCTCGAAGGCGCCCGACAGCTCCGGTTGCGCGTCGGTATCGATCTTCCCGAAGGTGATGTCCGGGTGCTTGTCGGATGCCTTCTCGAAGGTGGGCGCGAAGGAGCGACAGGGGCCGCACCAGGTGGCCCACCAGTCGAGCAACACGATGCCCTGCTTGGAGACCGTCTCCTTGAAGTTGTCCTTGGTGATTTCTTGAGTGGCCATGGGGGGATCTCCTAACGGACTTCCAACAGTTCCACTTCGAAATGGAGCGTGGAGTTGGGGGGAATCACGGGGGGGAAACCCCGGGCACCATACCCCTGCTCCGGGGGGATGGTGAGCTTGCGCACACCGCCGACCTTCATGCCGGCAACGCCCTTGTCCCAGCCTTCGATGACCTGACCGGCGCCCAGACGGAAGGTAAAGCCCTGTCCGCGATCCCGGCTGCTGTCGAACTTCGAGCCGGAGGTGAGCGTGCCCACATAGTGAACCGTCACCGACTTGCCCGGGGTGGCCTCGGCACCGGTGCCGACCTTCACGTCCTCTGTCTTCAAACTCATGCGACCTTCTCCTGGAGAAAAGGCGTCCACCTTAATGCCCCCGGTCCGCGCGCGCCGCATCCGGAAGAGGGGAAAAAAGCACGGCGCGGTGCCCAGCCGAGGCACCGCGCCGCGTAATGTCCTGCCCTCATCACATCCTGGGGACTAGAAGGTACCACCCAGGTTGATGGTGCCGGTGTAACGACCCGTCCACGTGTCGTTCTCCACGGTGGGGGAGAAGTCGTTGTTCACGAGGAAGTTGTAGTTGACGCGCGCGTCGGCGGTGAAATCACCGATGTGCGTGCGCAGACCGGCGCCCACCGGGACGTTGGCGTTGGTGTCGCTGCGGAAGCCCAGCGTCTCGCCGTTGCGGACGTTGTAGCGGTTGAGGCCGATGCCGCCGAGCAGGTAGGGCTGCACGGGAGAGGCCGTCAGACCCAGGGTGAGGGCCGCCTGGCCGCCGTTGCGGATGATGTCCGGGCCGCTGCCGCCCGCGTCCTCGCGCAGGTTGTTGACCGCGCCGGAGTAGCCGAGCTCGAGGCCGACCACCTTGGAGGGCTTGAGCGCCGCCGTCACGCCCACCGCCGCGCCGGGACGAACCTCGGGAGCGAGGCCGCCGGTGTAGCCCTCGACACCGCCGCCGATGAGCAACGTCAGGCCGCGCATGTCACCCTTGCGCTGTCCCTGGTCCTTCGTCTGCTTCTCGGGCTCACGCCACCGCTCGCTCTCCTTCACGTCGTAGCCGGAGCCACCCACGGCGCCCTGATCGAAGTCACGCTGCAGCGAGGACTGCTCGTGCACGGGCGGAGGCGGCAGGGGCGCGGGCTCCTGCAGGCCCGCGCCCCCCGTCCCTTGGACCGGGGTGCAGTAGAGCGTCTGGCCCTGGGCGGCCGCGGGCGGCGGAGCCACCGGGCCCGAGCCTCCAATGCCCTGCATGTGCGCGTCGGGAGGAGGCGACACCTGCTCGGGCGGCAGCAGGGGCGTCTCATCCCGCTGGCCGTTCTGCAGGTTCGTTCCTCCGAGGTTGTCGGGTGACTGCTGCTGGATGTCACCCTGGAGCGGGTCCTTCGCAACGTCCTGAGCCACCGCGGCCCCGCTGTAGAAGAGCGCCGTCACGAGTCCCGCCAGAATCTTGCCTTTCATCCGAACCTCCAACCGTCGTGTGGGTGACGGGAAGTTCGTTCCCCAGGAGACACCCGGCAAGACGCCGCGAGGGTCGGGGGCCCTGGGCCGAGCCCCACCTCGGAAGGCGTGCGGCCAGTCAGTCGCGCGTCCAATCGCTGCTGGTGACGACGGGCAATTGCAGCGCGCGTTCGCGATCCAGGTCCAGGTTGCCGATGTGCAGGGACAGCGGGGCCTGCACCCACTTGTAGATGGACTGGAGGAAGAGCCGGGAGAACTTCTCCACATAGCCCTTGAGCCGCGCGGACTCCACCTGGGGGAACATGACCGCGAGCGCGTCGAACATCTCCGAGGGCACCAGCTTCTCGCCCGCGAAGAGGAAGAAGCACGCGTCGAGGATGGGGAAGGGCATCAACTCCTCCTCGCCCACCTGATTGTGCGCCAGCTCCGGCCCGGCCGGCTTGGCCAGCACCTTGCGGATGCCCTCGTAGCCGGTCTGCTCCAGCAGGTAGTCCAGCAGGTACATGACGACCGTCTTGGGCACGTTGGCGATGACGGCGAGCGCGCCCATCAGGTCTCCACCGATGGTGGTGTAGCCCACGGCGCGCTCACTCATGTTGCCCGTCTGCAGGAAGAGTCCGCCGCTCGAGTTGGACCAGTTCCACATGCGCTGGGCCCGCAGGCGCGCCTGGATGTTCTGCTCGGTGATGGGGGTCACCTCGCCGCCGCCGAGCATGGTGCGCGCGATCTCCATCTCCCGGTCGAACGCCTCCTCAATGGGCACCACCTGGAAGGGCACGCCCAGCTCGCGGGCGATGGTCTCCGCGGCGTCGCGCGTGGCGTCGCTGGAATAGCGGCTGGGCATGTAGAAGGCGCGCAGGAGGCCGCCAGGATTCTCCGGCCGCGCGCGCTTCGCGTAGCGGTGGGCGATGAGCAGGGTGAGCAGCGAATCCCGGCCACCGGACAGGGCGATGCCCATCACCTTGAAGGCGCGCGTCTTCTCGAAATAGTCGCCCACGCCCAGGGAGAGCGCGTCGAGGATGTCCTCGCACAACGCCTCGCGGCCGGAGCGGCGCGTATCGGGCGAGGGCAAGAAGAAGCTGCCGTGCGCGGGCACCGGGTAGCGCAGGCCCTCGCGCCGGGTGGTCACCACCTGGGTGCAGTCGAGGATGGGCACGCGAAGGCCATTGGCGTGCACCCACGCCTCGTGGTCGCTTCTCCAGGTGGTGTTCTCCGTGCGCAGGCGCAGCGTGCGGTCCAGGTCCACCACGGCCGTGAAGTAGCCCTGACGGAAGCGGGGCTCCTCGGCCACGGGCTTGCCGTTCTGGTTGATGTAGCCCCCGCCGTCGAAGATGAGGCCGTCATTGCTGCCCAGCGCGTTGGAGTAGGCGATGGTGCATTGGAAGTCCGCGGCGCGCGTGGCGATCTGCTCGCGCCGGGAGTCCGACTGGCCCACGCGGAAGGGAGACGCGGACAGATTCACCACCAGCTCGGCGCCCGAATAGGTGCGCCGGCGCATGGGCCCATCCGGACTCCAGATGTCCTCGCACACCTCCGCGGCGAGCACGCCGAAGTCGAAGCGGAAGAGCAGGTCGCCCAGGGGAACGCCCCGGTACGTCTCGCGCATGCCGGGGGTGCCGCGCGAGAACGTGCGCCCATCGTAGAAGATGCCGTAGGTGGGCAGCTTCTCCTTGGGCACGAGCCCGAGCACCCGGCCGCCCGCGACGATGGCCGCGCAGTTGTAGCGCAGGCCCTGGTGCGCCACCGCCACGCCGAGCACGAACACGGTGGCGAAGGAGGCCGTCTCCCGGGCGAAGCGCTCGAGCTGGGGCCACTGGTTCTCGACGAAGCCGCGCCACTGCACCAGGTCCTCGGGCGGATAGCCGCCGATGAGGGCTTCCTGGAAGACGCCCACGGTGACGTCCTCGGCGGCCATCTGGCGCGCCTGCTCGAGCGCCCGGTCCACGTTACGGGCGAAGGCGCCCACGGTGACATTGACGCTGGCGAGCCCCATCTTCACGAGCCGCATGGAACGCTTTCCTCCCGGGCAATACGTTGTGGCGCGCTAGCAGACGCGCGGCGAGCCCGGCACGCAAGCGCCTAATTCAAGGGCCCCACCGGCTTGACGGGACTCAGACGGGCGACGAGCTCGCCCACATCCTCCATCACCGCCTCCAGCCGCGCGCGCACGTCCAACTCACACAGCAGCTCCTGGCGCCGCTCGGGCTCGGGCACGACGGCCGCGGCCACCACGTCCGCCAGGGCGCCGCCCTGCGAGCGCGCCGCCACCGGCAGCAGGTTCTCCGCGAAGGAAGCGGGCACCCGTCCGGCCAGTTCGAAGACGGCCTGGCGCAGCCGCTCCTCCTCGGGGCCGTGGTAGACCGCGTCCGGCAGGGGCTGGACACGCACCTCGCGATAGGGCTTGTCGGGTGGCAGCTCCGCGAGCAGCCGGGCACGGCAGACGCCCTGCAGGAGGATGTTGTAGCGCCCGTCGGGCAGCTCCTCGTGCCAGATGATGAGTCCAGCACACAACATGGGCTGCATGGGAGGCCGCTCGCCGTACTGCCCCTCCCACCCCGCCTCCAACTGGGCGAGCGCCATCACCTTGTCCCCCTCGAGCGCGGCCTTCACGAGCGCCCGGTAGCGCGGCTCGAAGATGTGCAGGGGCAGGACGGCATGGGGGAAGAGCACCGCGGAGGGCAGCGGGAAGACCTTCAGGGCCTGGGTGGTACGCTCGATGCGTTCGAGGGCCGTCGTCATGAGCGGGCACCGTAACCGGTCCGGCACACGGGGCGGAAGTGACGCCTCCCCCAGGAGTCATGCAGGCGTCAGCCCGGGGCCGGATGGCTGATAAAGTCCCGACTTTCCGCTAGGGTCCGCGCCCTCGATGAATCAACCCTCGCCCCTGGCCGCCCCGTCCGAGAAGCTCTCCTGGTACCGCAGGCTCTACCTGCGCGTGGAGGCGATGTCGTCCACCCGCTACGCCCTGGCCGCGCTGATCGGCGTGTCGATGATCGACGCCTCGGTGTTTCCCGTGCCGCCGTTCGTGCTGCTGGTGCCCATGGTGCTCGCCCAGCCGCGCAAGTGGTTCCCGTACGCGGTGGCGGGGACCGTGGCCAGCATCCTCGGGGGTTTCATCGGCTACTACCTGGGGACCCTCATCCACCAGGGCGCGCTCACCTTCCTGGACATCAACCTGGATGCGCGCATCGAGCGCTTCGGGGTGAACGCCACCGTGGGCGAGCTGCTGGGGCAGAACTTCTGGGTGCTCGCGCTCTTGTGCTCGGTGCTGCCCACGCCGTTCAAGGTCGTCGCCATCGGCAGTGGCATGGTGGACGTGCCGCTCGACCGCTTCTTCCTCGCCGCGGTGCTGGGCCGCTCGGCGCGCTTCCTCGCGGTGGCGGGCGTGATGCGCTTCTTCGGGCCCACCGCGCGCAAGTGGCTGCGCGTGTGAGCACCCGGCGCGGGGCGCCTCAGGCCGCCGACGAGGACGAGGTGGCCAGCTCCTCGTCGATGGTGGCCAGCAGCTCATCCGGCCGCACGGGCTTCTCCAGGATGCGGTTGCGCACCGAGCGCACGAAGTCGCACGTGGCCTGGGTGTAGGCGCCACCGGAGATGAACACGAGCCGCTCGAGGAGTTCCGGCGCGTGCGCGCGCAGGTGCGAGTAGACGTCCATCCCGGTCGTCCCCGGCATCTGCAAATCACACAGCACCAGATCGAAGCGCTGGCCCGCGCTCACCCAGGCCATGGCCTCGGCGCCCCGCGTGGTGACGACCACGTCGTGCGAGGGCTCGATGAGCATGCGCATCGACTGGGCCAGGCGCGGCTCGTCATCGATGATGAGGATGCGCCGGCGTGGCGGGGCCACGGGCACGAGGGAGGTGAGCCCGGGCGTCTTCGCCTCGGTGGAAGGCTCCGCGGCGGGCAGGACGAGCGTGAAGACGCTCCCCTTTCCCTGCTCGCTGCGCACCTGGAGCTCTCCTCCATGGGATTGGACGATCTGCTGGCAGATGGCCAGACCCAGGCCCGTGCCCTCACCCGAGGGCTTGGTGGTGAAGAAGGGCTCGAAGATGCGCTCGAGGACATGGGGAGCCATGCCGCAGCCGGTATCGGACACTTCCACCAGGGCCCGGCCCAGGGCATCGCTGCCGGTGCGCACGCGGACCTCGTGCTGTTCGGGGTTGCCCTCGGGGATGGATTGCAGGGCATTGACGAGCAGGTTGAGCAGGACCTGTCCGAGCCGGGCCTCGCAGCCCAACACCCGGGGAGGAGAGCCGAAGTCCTCCACCAACCGGGCCCGGGCACGGACCGCGTGGGCCGCCATGCGCAACGCGGGAACCACGACCTCATTGACGTTCAGCATCTCCCGCTCCTCCCCTTCCTGCCGACTGAAGACCTTCAGGTCACGCGCGATGACGCGGATGCGCTCGGCCCCCTCGCGCACATACTCCAGCCGGGCCCGAGCCTCCGCCACGTGCTCGGGACCCTTCTTTAGACTCCGCATGGCACCTTCCAGGTTCAGCAGCAAGTAGGCGAGCGGGTTGTTGATTTCGTGTCCCACGCCCGCCGCCAGGGTGCCCACCGCCGCGATGCGCTCCGCCGAGGCGAGCTGCGCCTGGAGCCGCTTCTGCGCGGTGAGGTCGCGGTGGGTGGACACGAGGAAGGTGCCCCGGCCGCCCGCGGCGCGCACGAACGACAGGTGCATCTCGGTGTACACGCGCGAGCCATCCCGGTGCGCCATCGCCACCTCTCCCTGGAAAGGCCGCCGCGAGCGCACGGCCTCTTGCAGGCGCTGGTGCGCCTCCGGCTCCAACGCATCGCCCCAGAGCGAGAAGGGAGAGTGGCCCAGCAGCTCCTCCCGCCGCCAGCCGCCCATCTCCAGGAAGGCCGCGTTGGCGAACACCAGCCGCGGAGCCTCACCCGGGAACTGCTCGCAGACGAGTACGCCCTCCTGCACGCCCCGCAGGGCGGTGGTGAGCACTTCCAACTGGGTGCTGGACATCCCCCGCTCGGCGCGCGCCGCCATCAGCAGCAGTCCGGTGAAGGCGACGATGACGAGGAAGAGCCGAGGCTTCAGCACCCCCCCCGCCTCCATCGCGCTCGCGAGCACCGGGGCGGGCCCCGAGATGCCGCTCCACAGGGACACCCCCACCAGGAGCAGAACGCAATACGCGGCCGTCCGGGAGCCGAAACGCCACGCCGCCCACGCCCCCATCGGCAACAGGAGCAATACCTGCGCGGAGACGCGCGCGAGCGTCCAGTTCCCGGAGAACAACGGCCCCAGGCAGAGGCCGAAGGTGAGCAGCGTGAGCACCAGCGCCTCGCGCCCACGCGGTTCCGGCCGGTGTTGGGAACACCACATCAACGCGGACCCCACCACCAGCACGCCCAGCGCATTGCCCAACCACCACCCCCACGCCGTCAGCGCCACGGAGTCCCAGGACCCACCGCCACTGAGCGTCAGCCCCAGCACCCCCGCCAGGACGCTCGCCAACGTTCCCGTGGCCGCGGTCAAGGTGAGGACCAGCACGTCCTGGATGCGCGTCAGCTCGGGCGAGAAACCCAGACGCCGCAACAGCCACACGCCCAGGACCGCTTCCAGGGTGTTGCCCGCGGCGATGGCCAGCGCCGCCGCGGGCGACAGGGAGGCGGGCAGCAGGTGTACGACCAACGAGGCCACGAAGATGGCGGGCCAGCGCGACAGGCCAAGGCGGTAGAGCCCCGCGAGGGCCACGCCCGCGGACGACCAGACCGGGCTCGCCGTGCCCACGAGCGCCGCGTGCGTCAAACCCAACCAGGTGGACGCCAGGTACACGATCGCCAACGCGAGCACCTCGGCGAGTTCTCCCGGGCCAGACGCGGATGGACGGTCGAGGCGCTGTGGTTGCGTCTGAATGGCGGAGTCCCCCCTGCACAACACGCCAGCAATGACGCTCGCGTGGTGCGCAGATGTTAACCGGCCCGACGCGCACGGGAAAACGTCCCACTTGAATTCCTGTTCACCTACCCAACACAGGGGCGAGCGGCCTCAGGAAGAAGCGGCCCCCGCGCGCGGCGCCGGCACGAGGGCCCGGAGCAATTCCTCCGAGGTGCGGGCGATCACCTGGGCCCCGTGGGACTCGAGTTCGTCCACGTCCCGGAAGCCCCAGGTGACGCCCACCGCGTACATGCCCGAGGCCCGCGCGGTCTCCACATCCACCGCCGTGTCTCCGATGAAGGCGCATTCACCGGGCGCCACGCCCAGCTCCGCCGCCACGGCGAGCGCCGCCGTGGGATCGGGCTTGCGCGGTACGCCCGCGCGCTCTCCGTAGACCGCGACGAAGGGCACCTGGGGCAGCAGCGCCGCCACCAACTTGCGCGTGGCCGCGTCGGGCTTGTTGCTGAGAACCGCCAGCTTCACCCCCTCGGCCTCCAACCGGGCGAGCACCTCGGGGATGCCGGGGAAGGGCCGGGTGTGATCGAACATGTGCTCGGCGTAGAAGGCGCGGTAGGTGGCGAGCACGGACGCGTGCATCTCCTCACGGCCCGGAGGCAGGGCCCGGGACACGAGCACCTGGACGCCCTCGCCCACGAAGTGGCGGTAGGCCGGAAGCGGATGGAGCGGCAGACCGTGCGTGGAGAGCGCGTGGTTGAGCGCCGCGCCGATGTCGTGCAGCGAGTCCAACAACGTTCCATCCAGGTCGAAGATCACGGCACGCGGAGACAGGGTCATATCCCCCGCAAACACCAACGCCCCGGCCCGGACAAGTCCGAGGCACGGGGCGCGGTGACTTTTTCCGGGCATTGCGGCCCGGAGCGGGCAGGCGGCCTTACGGGGTAGCGGCCGCGGTGGACTCGCCCGGAGCGCCGGCTTCGCCCTTCTGCAGGGTGGCGAAGTTGATGTTGTTGTAGCCCGCGCTGGCGCAGCTGAACATCACGCGCTTGATGATGGCGAACTCCACTTCCTTGTGGGCCTGGATGTTCACGTCGCCCTTGAAGGCGTTCGTGTTGCCATCGGCCATGGCATGGAGATCCTCGAACTGCTTCTTCATGTCCCGCAACTTCTCCTCCAGCGCGGGGATGTTGAGGTACTCCTCCTTGACCAGGTCCTGAACGCGGCCCACGACGTTGCCGGAGATGGAGACCTCTTCCCCGGACACCATCACCACCGGGTTCATCTCCACTTCCTTGACGTTGACCGCCTCGGGCAGCTGGATGTCCTTGGTCATCATCAGCACCTCGCCCGTCGCCGAGAAGTTGGCGATGAGGAAGAGCACGATGATGACGAACATGTCGACCAGCGGCGTGATGAGCACGTCCGCGTTGCCGCTCTTGTGTCCGTGCGTGCCGTGGCCGAACACCTTCGAGTGTTGCAGCCGCTTGCAGTAGCGCTTTCCGGGAGCCTTGATGGCCATGTGTCCGCCTTCCTAAACGCCCACGACGGCGGACACGGAGACCTGGGGCAGGCCCGCGCCGATGCATTGATCGATGATGCGCACCAGGTCCTCGTAATGGACCTTGTCCTCGGTCTGCAGCGTGATGGCCGACTGATCCGGGAACTGCGCCTTGAGCTCCTTGAAGCGCAGGAGCAACGGCGCCAGGTCCAGCTTGCCGTTGGCCCCACGCTTGGCCTCGATGGCCGGGAACTCACTCTGGTCCGCCACGAGCTTGAGCTCCGTGGGCGTCACGAACAGGGTGAGCAGGACCGTCTTGGTCTGCTCTTCCTGTTTCTGTTCCTCGTCGGTGGCGGGGCCTCCGGCCTGCGACACCTGGAGACGGCCGATCTGCGTCCAGACCGCCGTCATGATGAGGAAGCTGATGGTCACCGCCATCAGGTCGATAAAGGGGGTGAGGTTGATGGCAACGTCGAGCGACTTCTTGCCTTTGCCTCCCCCCAGGTCCATTCCGCCGGCCATGGGGCTCTCCTTTCAAGGGGGCGCGCTGGCACTGACAACGCGCCCCTTGTTCCGGTTCTCGTGAGGGGAGGACTACTCTTCGTCCCGGCCCGCCGACACCGCGACGGTGGCGTTCTTGAACTTGTCGCGGTTGTTGACGATCAGGTTGAGCACCGCGACGCTCGTCTCGTTGATGTCGTTCACGATGGACGTGGCGCGGCCGGAGAGGATGGAGAAGGCGACCACGGCGGGGATGGCCGTGAGCAGCCCGAAGCCCGTGCAGTTCATGGCTTCCGAGATGCCGTTGGCGAGAATGGTCGCCTTGTCGGCCGGGTTCACGTTCGCCACCGCCTCGAAGCAGGCGATCAGACCGGACACCGTACCGAGCAGACCGGCGAGCATCGCCGCGTTGCCGAGCATGGCCAGGTAGCCCGTGCGCGCCTCGATGCGGGGCGTCTCGCGCAGGCTGGCCTCGTCGAGCGCCGCCTGGACCTCCTCCTCGCCCTTGGGCACGTTCATCAGGCCCGCCTTGATGACCTCCGTGAGGGGGGTCTTCTTCTGGCCGGCCACGTAGTTGATGGCCTTGTCCAGGTCACCCGCGTAGATGTGCTTCTTGAGCCCGCGCAGGAACGCGTCCTTGTTGATGGACGCCTTGCCGAAGAGCACGATGCCGCGCTCGATCATGATGGCCAGCGCGAACACCAGGCAGACCGCGATGGGGTACATACCCCACTGACCTGCCTCCCAGCGCTTGGCTACCTCCTCGAAAAACGAGCGCTCCGCACCGTGGCCGGTGTTGGCGAGGATGGTCAGATTCGTCACGAAACCCAGGTTCATCGCTTATGGCCTCCAAAAAGGGGCGGACCCGGCATGGCGGGCCTTCACCATCCGGGCAGCGCCCGTGCGGACTTCCGCACAGGTCCCTGGCCGGTATTGGCATTCATGGACGCCGGACTTTAAGAACGGGTCTGTAATAGTGTCAAGGCACGGCCTGCCCCCTTAGTTGCTGAAATCTCACGGGAATTTTGCGATTGGACTCTGGTCGCACGGCAGGTCGGATGGCGGACGGACACGATTTGACGCGCTGGGTCGCGGGCTTGACGCGGCGTCAAAGGTAGGACTAAGGGCGCCCCATGGCCCGAAAGCGGATCGGCGAATTGCTCCTGGAGAGGGGGGCGATCAGCGAGGCCCAGTTGGAAGCGGCGCTCCACGCCCAGCAGCGCACCCGGCAGCGGCTGGGCGCGACGCTGGTGTCCCTGGGTGCCATCACCGAGAAGACGCTGGCCCACGCGCTGAGCGAGGCCCTGGGCGTGCCGGTGATGGACCTGGCGAATCGTCCTCCGGACTGGGGCGCCATCCACCTGGTGCGCGCGCGCTTCTGTGAGCAGCATGACCTGTTCCCCGTGGCCCTGGAGAACACCGGTGGGCGCAAGCTGCTGGTGGTGGCCATGGCGGACCCGCTCGACACCGCGGCCGTCCAGGAGATGGAGTTCACCACCGGACTCAAGGTGAACGCCCGCGTGGCGCCCCTGTCGGCCGTGCGCGCCGCCATCCAGCGCTACTACCACCGTCCCGCGCCCACCCCGTCCGCACTCGCCCCCGCGCCCGCGGCGGCCATCCCCGAGGCGGATGCCGACGACGTGGAGGAGATCATCGTCGGCGAGGAGCTGCCACCCGGAGAGATGACGCGCCGCGTCTCGCTCGAACAGCTCATCCAGGAGCGCGAGAAGAAGCAGCGGCTCAAGCGCGGTCAGACCCGGCCCACCTCGGGAGATGTCAGCGCGGAGCTCGACTCGCTGTTCGGAGACGCCCGGGCGCCCACGCCGTTGGACCCGGTGGAGGAGCTGGAGCGCAAGTTCTGGGCCCTCATGCGCATCATGGCGCGCAAGGGCCTGCTCACCAACGAGGAGTTCACCCGCGAGTTGGACGACGAGTCCGAGCGCTGACGGCCCCGGCGCTCACTCCGCGAGAGGCAGGCGCACCGTGAAGGTGGTGCCCTTGCCCACTTCGCTCTCCACGCCGAGCTGCCCGCCGTGCTTCTCCACGATGCGCTGCACGATGGACAGGCCCAGGCCCGTGCCCCGCCCCTCCGTCTTCGTGGTGAAGAAGGGCTCGAAGATGCGCGACAGGTTCTCCGGATCGATGCCGCTGCCCGTGTCCGTCACCCACACCACGGCCTCGCGGCCCTCGCAGCGGGTGCGCAGGGACACCTGCCCCCCGGGCTTCATCGCGTGGCAGGCATTGGTGATGAGGTTGACGAACACCTGCTCCAGGTTGGCGGGCACTCCGGACAGGGGCGGCACCTCGCCATAGTCGCGCGCCACCGACACCTTCGCCTGCGACACCACGTGCTCGCAGAAGCCCAGCGACTTGTCCAACAGCGCGTCGAGCCGCACCCGCTCCGGCTTGTTCTTCGACGGCCGCGCATAGGACGTCAGGTCGCGCGTGAAGCGCAGGATGCGTTGGCCGTTCTCCAATATCTTCCGCAGCTTCTCCGCGTCCGAGTTGCCCGTGCTCCCCATCGGCACCATGCGCTGGAGCATGGCGTCCGCGTACGTCACCACCGCCGTCATGGGGTTGTTGATTTCATGGGCCACGCTCGCCGCGAGCTGCCCCAACGAGGCCAGCTTCTCCGCGTGGATGATGCGCTGCTCGAGCTGCGCCACCACCGTGACGTCCTGGCCAATCGCCATGACGCCCTCCACCTCGCCCTGGGAGGTGAGCGTCGTGGACGTGGCGAACGACACCCGGGCCTCGCCCGTGCGCGTGCGCAGCCGCAGCTCGAAGTTGGGCACCTGCTCGCCCCGGAGCGCCGCCCAGAGCACGGGCGCCATGCGCAGGTGCTCGTCCCGGTGCACCACCCAGCCCACGTCCTTGCCCAGCACCTCTTCCTTGCTGAAGCCCGTGAGGCGGCTGATGGCCTGGTTGAAGACCACGATCTTCCCCTCGCGGTTGGACACCACGATGAGGGCGTTGGCCTTCTCCAGCAGGTCCTCCAGGTACTTGCGCACGAACGTCAGCTCGTCGATGAGCTTCGCGTTCTTCACCGCCACCGCCACCTGGTTGGCGAGTTGCACCAGCACCCGCTCGTCCTGGAAGTAGTTCGCCTCCGTCTTCCGGGGGATCGGGTACTCCAGGTTGATGGCGCCGTAGAGCTGTCCACTCGCCACCAGCGGCGCGCTCACCCCATCCACGCTGCCCTCGAAGAGCAGCGGCACCCGGGGCGCCACCACCACCCGGCCCGCGGGCAGGCTGTCCACCGACAGGTGCAGCTTCTCCGCCGCGCTACGCTTGAGGACCAGGGGCTCGCGCGAGTCTTCCTTCAGACGCCCCTCGGCGTAGAGGCTGGTGAGCACGCCGGTGCGCGCGTCGGTGATGCGGATGCAGAAGGTGCGCCCCGGAAACAGCTCCTTCACCCCGCGCGCCACCGCCGCCACCAATTCCTCCTCGCTGCCCGCCTCCGCCACGCTGCGGCTGAGGTCCAGCAGCACGCCCTCGGTGCGCGCCTGCTCGAGCAGCGCCTGCTCCACCACCACCAACTGGCCGCGCATGTTCTCCGACTCGCGCCGCCCCACCACCGAGACGCAATCGCCCCGCCGGGACAGCTCCACCACCGCCACACCGCCCTGCGGCAGCTCCACCTCCACCTCGCACGAGGCCCAGTCGTCGGGCACCCGCATCCGCCCGAGCCCTTCCATCATCTGGCCCACCGTGAGGCCATGATCGAAGCAGAAGCGCGTGAAGGCGGGGTTGTTCACCCGCAGACGCAGCTGCAGATCACAGAGCGCCGAGGGCAGCTCCATCAAGTCGAAGAAGGCCCGGAAGTCCTCGGCGGAAGGCTCCTCGGAGGTGGTCAATCGGCGCGACTCAGTCGTCATGGGAGCTGGCCTTGTCGAGGTCCAGGATTTGCTGCGTGCCCACGTAGGCCTTCGTCTCGAACCGGGTGATGCGGCCAATCTTGCGCACGATCTCCGCCATGCGCTCGGCCTCGCGGTAGATGATGTCCACTGGCTTGTAGGAGACGTCGTCCTCGCGCAGCTTGCGCTTGAGCAGTTCCGCGTAGCCCATCACCGAGGTGAGGGGCTGGTTGAGTTCGTGGGCGGCGGTGCCCGCCAGGGCGACGATGACGGCGCTCTTCTCGCTCTCCTCCAGGCGCGTCTCCACGTCCGACAGCTTGCGCTCCAGCTCCATGCGATCGCGCAGGTCCGTGAAGATGCCCACGCTGGCCACCTCGCGGCCGCCCTCGTGGACGATGGAGGCCGTCATGTTCACCGGCACGCGCTGGCCCGCCTTGTGGATGACTTCCTGACGGCACACGCCCAGCCGGCCACGCCCGCCAAAGTCCGGACTCCGCAACTGGCGCATGATGTGGCGTGAGACCCCCTCCGGGTAGAGATGGTCCACGTGCAGTCCGCCCAGGGCCTGCGGGGCGCTGTAACCAAACAGGGCCTCGGCCCCCTTGTTGAAGAGGATGATGCGGCCCTGCATGTCCGCGGCGACGATGGCGTCCACCGAGGAATCGATGAGCCGCTCGAGGAAGTCCTTGGTGTGGCGCAGCTCATCCGCGAGATGGCGCGCCTGGGTGACATCCCGGAAGGACAGGATGATGGCGCGGAGTCCGTCCTCCAGCGGAGCCGCCGAGAAGCTCAGCGTGAGGCGCTGGCCCCTGGACGTGCGCACCATCAGGTCCACGTCCGAGCGCGAGTCGCCATTCCGGGCCGCCGTGACGAGCTCCATCAACACCGTCTCGTCCACCGGCTGGGTGATGTCCACCAGGTGCTGGCCGTTGGCGGCTTCCGACGTCGTCTCCAGGATGGACTCGCCCGAGGGATTGAGGCTGAGCACGCACGCCCGGTCGTCGAGGATGGCCACGCCCTCGCGCAGGTTGGCGAAGAAGAGGTGGTACGTCTCCAGCGACGCGGCCTTGGCCTCGGCGGCGATGCGCGCCGAGATCTCCCGCTCGTTCTGCCCCCGCACCAGTTGCAGGAGCGAGGCGTTGCGCAGGGCCACCGCCGTGGCGTGCGCCACCGTGTGCAGGAAGTCGATTTCATGCGCCGCGAAGGTGCGGCGATCACTTCCCGTGGCGCGCAGGAGCAGCACCCCGCGCACCTCGCCCGCGATGTGCAGCGGCAGGGCCACCAGCGTGTGGATGCCCCGCGCGGCCATCTCGCTCTGCACCCCCTCCAGCAGCGGATGGTGCGAGGCGTCCTCCACGATGATGGGCCGGCCCGTGCGCGCCGCCTCGCGCACCTCCGGGTAGCGATCCAGCTCGATGCGCGTGTCCTGGGGACCCGAGGTGTCGCTGGCGGCCACCACCCGGCCGCTGTCCGCCTCCTGGTCCAGCATCACCAGCGCCGCCCGGTTGATGCCCAGTTGCTCGGCGAGCCGGCGGGTGACGTCGTGCAGGAGCGCCTCCACGTCCAGGCGCTCGGCGTAATCCGCGGTGAGCTCCACCAGCAGCGACAGATCCTGCTGCCGGCGTCGCAGCTCCTGGCGCTTGTGGTGACGCTCCGTGACGCGGCGCAGGCGCCAGACGAGCTCACAGGAGCGGAGGCCACCGGTCATCACCTCCGCGGGATGCAGGGACTCCAGGAGGGAGAAGATGGGCTCGGAGGGCTCCACCACCACGAGCAGCGAAAGCACGGCGCCAGCGGACGTGGCCATCAACGCGGTGAGCGCGGCGTGTCCCTCGGCGTGGGTGAGGTCCACCATGGCGATGGACGCCTGCTCCAGCGCCTCCACCACCCGGAGGTCCGCTCGCGCCGCCGCGGACAGAAGCGGCTCGCGCGCGGCCGAAGCCGCGGGCACCAGGAGAATACCAAGGGAAGGCTCTAGGGCGGACACGGCGCCGACTCTAACCCGGCTCCAGGCCCAGGGGCAGTTGTGCACCTCTCCAGAAACGCGAAACGCCCCGGCCCGAGAGCCGAGGCGTTCCTTCCACCACTCCTCTACCGATCAACCCCGGCCGTAGGAGCCACGGGGGAAGGCGACCCACACCCACTCCTGCTGGGTCTCGGTGTAACCCGGCACCCAGCGCCGCTCGTAGTGGCCCGGCTCGCAGCGCTGCGCGGCGCGGCGGCGGACGGGCTCGCAGCGCTCGGCCACCCAGACCCGCTCGTAGCGGCCCGGCACCTGCTTCTGGACCGTGCGCAGCTCGTAGCGGCCATCACGGCGCGAGGTGTTCGGGCGCGGAGGGGTCGCGTTGTGCCAGGAGCCACCGGAGGGCGCACGGGCGATGGTCACCGGGGATGCATCGTGCCGCGCCGCCACCCGCGCGGTGTCATCGGCCTGAGCGGCCACGGGGATGAAGAGCAGAGCGGAAAAAGCCAGTGCGAAGAAACCAGTCTTGAGCGCCATCGTCGTGTCCTCCCAATCGTTCTTGTTCCATCTGACGGAGCCCTCCCCAATCCATTCAATCCCCAACGCGAAATCCCGCGGCCCCCCTCTTCCAAGCTCCGGGCGCTGTAGGGTCCACCCCCTGGAACGAACGACCAGGAGCGGACACATGACGGGACAGGCGAAGCTGACCACGGCGAATGGAACGCAACTCCAGGGCTACTTGAAGGAGGCCGAGGGCGGCACGAGCAAGGGCGCCGTGGTGGTCATCCACGAGTGGTGGGGACTCACGGACCAGGTGCGCGGCGTGGCGGACCGGCTGGCGCGCGAGGGCTTCTCGGTGTTCGCGCCGGATCTCTACCGGGGCAAGGTGACGAAGAACGCCGACGAGGCCGGGAAGTTGATGGGCGCCCTGGACATGAAGCAGGCCGTCCAGGACATCACCCAGGCGGCCGAGGCCCTGCGCCAGCGCTCGCCGGGCACCCAGGTCGCGGTGCTGGGCTTCTGCATGGGAGGAGCCCTGACGCTGGCGGCCGCCGCGAAGGACAAGCACCTCGCCGCCGCCGTGCCCTTCTACGGCATTCCGCCCGAGCAGGTCGCGGACGTGAAGCACATCCACTGCCCCGTGCTCGGACACTTCGCGACCCACGACGAGTGGTGCTCGCCCGAGCGCGTGAAGGCCCTGGAGCACACCCTCAAGGCCGCGCACGTGCCCGCGCAATTCCACCACTACGACGCGGATCACGCCTTCTGCAACGAACAGCGGCCCGAGGTGTACTCACCCGAGAACGCCGAGCTGGCCTGGAAGCGCTCCGTGGAATTCCTCCACGCGAAGCTGGGCTGACTCACGTCACCCGGAGGCCGGGCTCAGTCCTGCTTCACCACCTCGAAGGCGTAGCCCTTCGCGTCCGAGGGAGGAATCACCTCCACCAGCGGATTCTCCGTGAGCAGCTCCGCCGTCACCGGCAGCTTCACGAGCCCCTGGGCATCACTCGTGGTGGCGAAGCGGCCCCGGCTGGTGCCGAGATACACCTTCGCGCCCACCAGCGGCCGGTTCGTCCCGGGCTCCACCATGCGCAGGGTCACGTCTTCATGGCCACGCGCCTGCGCCGGCTTCAGGACGCTGACGTCCGGCGGCAGGACCTGCCGGTAATACGGGCGCAGCGCACAAGCGGACAGCAATCCGGCGGACAGCACGGCGAGGGACATCCAACGACGCATGGGACACTCCATCCAGGCAGGCGGGGGCACGAGGGAGGCGCAGCATAGCGACCAGCAAGAGGCCGCCAAGTGCCCTCATGCCCCCCTGGATGCCCAGCCTTCAACAAGGCCCGCCTCCCTGCCTCGCCCAAGAGGTGGCCCCATCTTCAGCGGCATCAGGTTCCACGTGGGGGAATTCCACCCCCAGTCCGGGAGGACACCGCATGCCCGATACCCTCGAACCCCAGAACGGTCCGCTGTCGGTCCAACGCGAGGTCATCATCACGCCTCCCGACGCGCCCCTGCCCAACGCCCGCTTCACCTACGTGGACGACTCTCCCGTGGTGGTGCGCTCCGGTGAATTCCAGATCGATCACCGCGGAGTCGTCATCGGCGCGTTCACCATGGTGCTCGTCAGCTTCCTCACCTTCTGGATGCCGCTGTTCGGCCCCCTGATGGCGGGCGCCTTCGGCGGGTTCTTCGCCAAGCGCTGGGGACGTGCCTTCGCCGCGGCGGCGTTCGCCTCGGTGGCGGTGCCCTTCCTGTTGGTCGTCCTCAATGGCTTCACCAAGACGGGCAACCTGGGCTTCCTCCTCGGCCTTACCTTCTGGCAATGGACGATCGCTCACGCCGTCTGCATGTTCATCGGCGCGGCCTCGGGCGTGTTCTCGGTTCCCCGCTCGGAGCGCGGCCTGCTCGAGCGCGAAATCGCCACGGAGTAGGCCTTCCCAAGGAAAACGTCCGACCCCCGCCCGGGATGAACGCCGCGAGCGCTCCCGGGCGGGCTTAAGATGCGCGCGTGAGTACTCCCCGCATCGAGGCAGCCCTCCGAATCGCCGCCGACGCCGCCCACCGGAACCCCTTCTCCACGCCTTCCGATGGACGTCCGCGCACCCGCCGATTCGCCATTGGAGATCCCCAGGCGGACATCACCCGCTTCCTGGCCATCCTGGACCGCCATGGGCTGCTCGCCCCGGACGGGCGGTTGAAGCCCGAGGTCCAGCTCATCTCCGTGGGCGACCACTTCGACTGGGGCAAGGCCATCGAGCGCGACGCCGTGGCCACGAGTTCCGTGCGGCTGCTCGCCTGGATGGCGGCGCATCCCGCGGATCAGCTCATCCCCCTGCTCGGCAACCATGACCTGAGCCGCGTGGGGGAGCTGGCCGGGTTCACCGACGCGCGCTTCGCCACGATCCAGGCGGAGGCGGATCGGCTCTACCGGGGAGACGCCACCGACGAGGCCCAGGAACGCGACTTCCTCGCGCGCTACCCGGAAGTGCCCAACGTCGAACTCATCTCGCGGGATTTCGGCACCTTCCGCGAGGTGCAACGTGAGTGGGTGAAGAGCCTGCTGCTCACCGGTCGCTTCCGGGTGGCCCATGCCCCGGCGGAACATCTGCTCGTCCTGCACGCGGGCGTCACCCGGGAGGATCTGCTCGCGGTGGGCCTGCCGGACGCCCTTCACGCCCAGGCCTCCACCGTGGCGGAAACGCTCAACCGGGCCCTCGACGAGGCCCTGAATGCCTGGGACGGACGGGGACCCTTCTCCATCCCCTCGCTCTACCAGCCCGGCAATGCCCGATACGGCGAGGGACGGGGCATCTTCTATCAGCGCCCCAGCTTGCTCCCCGAAGAAGCCGCCCTGCGCGCGCTCACCCCACGCCGCCGCTTCGATCCGCGCCGGCTCCCGCCCGGCCTCACCCAGGTGGTGGGCCACACGCGCGACAAACGCTGCCGGGAACTGCTCGCCCTGCCCCCCGACTCTCATGACGGCGTGCTGCGCCACCTCGTCACCGATGGCTCCTCCCTCGACTACCGGCTCGGACCGCCCCCCCACACCGGTCCAGGCGAAGCGGTGCTCATCTTCACCGACGGCGGCATGCGCGAATCCCCACTGGAGCTGTTCGAACTGCTCGACCTCGACACCGGCTTCGCGGCACGGCCCGTGGAAGACGCTCACATGGGAGGACGGGAATGACGGCGTTACTGCCTCGGGTGTGGGCGCTCGTGGGCGCGCTCGCCTTGAGCGGATGCGCGAGTCCCTCGCGAGCCGTGAAGGAAACGCCCACGCCCGAACAGGTGGAACAGGCCCGGCGCGCCGAGGCCCAGCTGGCCGAGCATGTCGAGGAGCAGGCGCCTCCCTCGGACGACGAGGCCACCCAACGGCGAAGTGAATTCGTCCAGCGCGCCCTCGCGGCCCTGCGCGAGGCGGGCGAGCAGCGCGACATCCGCTACGACGAGGAGAACTTCCTGTTCGAGATCGGAGATCAGGACAAGAGCACGTTGCTCCTGTCCGACTTCTTCGACGAATACCTCGATGCCTCCTCACCGGACGAGCGGCAGGACGTGCTCCGGCGGCTCGCGCACGTGCGCTTCAACCCCGCGGTTCCGGAGTCGTTCTCCGTGGCCCGGCCCAAGCTGGTGCCCGTGGTGCGCGGACGCGCCTTCTTCGAGAAGATGTGGCTGCTGATGGGCAGGAGCGATCCCCGCCAGGCCCCCGTGTCCTTCAAGGTCCTGGGCGGCTTTCTCGCCGTGGGTCTGGCGCTGGATGGCTCGGACACCCTGCGCTACCTCGGGCCGGAGGAGCTGGGCCGCTGGGGCGTGTCCTTCAGCCAGGCGCTCTCCGTCGCCGAGGAGAACCTGCGCCAGCGCAGCGCCGACCCCCTCGAACCACTCGCCCCCGGTACCTGCCAGTCGTCCTGGGATGACACCCACGCGGCGTCCCGGCTGATTCTCGAGGAGGTGATCCGCCGCTGTCCGGTGAAGGGCACACCCGTGGTGCTCGCCCCCCACCGGGATCTGCTGCTCATCACCGGCTCCGAGGACGAGGACGGCCTGCGGCGGGTGGGCGAGCTCGCGCTGCGAGCCGTGCTGACCCCTCGCTCGCTGGATGGACGCGCGCTGCGGCTGACGCCCGGAGGATGGGTGCCCTTCATGCCCGAACGGCTCAGCGAGGCCTGGGCGGACTTCCGCAAGCTGCAACTCTTCACCCAGGCGCGCGACTACGACGAGCAGCTGCAACGGCTCGAGAAGCACTACCAGCGCAAGGGCGAGGATTACTTCGTGGCCGCCTTCACGCCCTACCAGGACGAGCGCGGACGCAGCATCAGCTACGCCGTCTGGCAGAAGGGCCTCACGACGCTGCTGCCTCGCTCCGAGGTCATCTTCTTCATGGACCCGGCGCGCGGCGAGCGGGGTCCGCCCGTGGGCATCGCGCGCTGGGAAGAGGTGGCGAAGGCGGCGGGCGATCTGCTCGTGCGGGTCCCGGGCATCTACCCCGAGCGCTACCTCGCCCGGGGCTTTCCGTCGGAGGAACAGCTCTCCGGGTGGCAGAACGACCCCGGCGACCTGTTCGAGGAGGGCGAGCCGTGAGGCGCCTCACGCCTTCTTGAGCTCCGCGAGCTTCTTCTCGAGACGTTCCACCGCGGCCGGAGAGGCCTGCGCCGAGGAGAGGGACTTCGCGTAGGCGATGGCCTCCTCCAGCGTGCGGATCGCCGCATCACGCTCGCCCCGGGCGAGTTGGATGTCCGCGCGCTCCGACAAGACGCGCAACCGCCGTCCGCCCTGGACCTTCTCCAGCGCCCGGGTGCTCGCGGCCAGCGCGTCGTCGAGGCGGCCCAGTTGCCGGTACAGGTTGGCCAGGCGCGCGGGTGGGTTGTAGTCGCCGGGCAAGTCCTTCTCGCTCTGCTCGAGCGCTGGCACCGCCCGCATCGGCTCCCCCAACACCAGGGCCGCCAACATGCGGTGCGAGTCGAACACGGTACGCGCCTCGGGCGTGGGCGCCCGCGCGGCCTCGGCGTCCAGGAACGTCAGCCACTGCCCGGCGAGCGCCTTCGCGCCGGGCTCGTCTCCCGATTGCTTCCGGGCCTCGACCAGCAGCTCGTACACACCCGAGCGATCATCCGCCGGCATGGTGATGTCCGGCGAGAGCGCCTGACGGCCCTTCTCCTCCAGCGCGGCCAGCAATTCCTTCGCGCCGGGCGTCTCCGCGGGCACCCGCAGTCCACACAGCAGGCCCAGGCCCGCCGCGTTCGCCCACGAGGCGGAGGGCGGCACCTTGGGGAGCTCCGCCAGGGCCGTGCGCGCGCAAGCCTCGTGGCGCTTCGCCCCGTATTGCGCGACGAGCAGCGACTCGAGGGCGCGGCTGCGGCGGGACCAATCGGCGGGAGCCTCGGCGAGCGCCTGGGAGAGGATATCCGCGGCCTCGGCCGACTTGCCCTCGCCATAGAGCGCGTCTCCCCGGGCCAGCAAGGCCTCGGGCCCCTGGCCTTCGCCCCGGTACGCGCGCTCTCCGTCCTCGAAGAGCTTCTCCAGTTGAGACACGGTGGCGCTGCCCGCGAAGCGCACCAGCGCCTTCTCCTCCCTCGGGTCGAGGATGAAGAAGGTGGGCCAGCTCTCCACCGGGTACTTCTCCAGGAAGTCGGCGTTGCGCGGCTGGTCCGTGTCCACCTCCAGCCATACGAAGCGGCCCGCGTGCTTCGCGAGCGCCGCATCCGTGAAGACGTAGGCCTTCATCGAGCGGCAGGTGTGACACCACGGCGCCCACGTGTCGACGAAGAGCGGCAACCCCCTGGCCTTGGCCTCGGCGAGGGCACGCGCGTAGTCATTCTCGATGAACGGCAGGGGGGCCGGGGCATGCGCGGCGGACGGCTCGGAGACAGCCGGGCTTCGCGTCGCGGCACAACCCCACAATCCCACGATCAGGAGACTGGAGAGGGGCAATCGCATGGGTCCGGCACCCTACTCCGGGAACGAGCGAGGGAGGAAGCGCACCGGCTCCGTCGCTCCCGGGTGCGCTATGGTGGCATCTCCCTCATGAGCCCCGCGGAAAGCACCCGACTCCAGGTCCTTCGCCGGTACGCGGCGCTCGACAATCCCACCGAGCAGGAATTCGACGACCTCGCCGCGCTGGCGGGCACGCTCTGCCAGGCGCCCATCGCCCTGGTGAGCCGCGTCGAGCAGGATCAACAACGGCTGCTGGCCTGCATCGGGGGTCTCACGCCGGAGCAGCGGGGCGCCTCGCTCGCCTTCTGTGAGCAGACGCTGCTGAGCGGTCAGGAACTCTTCGTGCTGCGGGATGCGCGGCAGGAGCCGTTCCTCGCCACCCTTCCGCTCGTGCAGGATGCGCCTGGAGTCCGGGCATGCTTCGGCGTGCCCCTCTTCGACGCGGAGGGCACGGCCCTGGGCGCCCTGTGTGTCCTGCTGAACGAGGTGCGCGTTCCCACCGCGTTGCAAGAGCAGGCGCTGCGCACGCTCGGGCGGCAGGTGGTGGCGCAGATCGAGCTGCGGCGGCGGGTGGCGGCGGCGGCGCGCTCGTCCCTGGAGCGGGATCAGGAGCGCCAGGAGATGCTGGACGCGCTCATCCAACAGACGGGTGATGGCGTGCTGGTGGTGGACACCCAGGGTCGGCCCCAGTTGCTCAATCCGGCGGCACGCGAGCAGTTCGGCATCACCGAGGAGGAAGGCGCGCTCCTGTTGATGAAGCCCGACGCCTGGCTCGGCCTGGAGACCCAGAAGCCCATGGAGCGGCGCTACCGGCCCCTGGAGCGGGCCCTGCGCGGCGAGGTGGTGCGCGGCATCGGCTGGGGCGTGCGACACGCCCATGGCGCCATGCGGGTGCTCACGGGGACGGCCTCGCCCCTGAGCCGGGCGGACGGCTCGCGCTGGGGCGCGGTGCTCATCACCCGCGACGAGACCGAGCGCATGCGCGCCGACCTGGCATTGCGCGCCCTGGCGGAATCGCTCCAGGAGGCCAACCAGAAGTTGGGCTCGGAGATGGCCGCGCGCGTGGCGGCGCTGGAGCAGCTGCGGCACGCGGACCGGCTCAACACCGTGGGCAAGCTCGGCAGCGGCATCGCACACGAGCTGGGCACGCCCATGGCCGTCATCTCCGGCCACGCGGCGATGATCGCCGACGCGGAGGTGGAGGGCGAGGCGGCGCGCCAGAGCGCTCGCACCATCCGCCTGCAGGCCGAGCGCATGGCGAGCATCATCCGCCAGCTCCTGGACTTCGCCCGGCGCCGGCAGCCCGAGAAGAGCGAGGTGGACTTGAGGGCGGTGCTCAAGCAGGTGCTCGCGCTGCTGGCCCCCTTGAGCGTCCGGAGGATGCAGCGGCTCGAGTGGGTGGAGCCGCCCGAGCCCGTGCGCGCCCAGGTGGACCCGGGCCAGTTGCAGCAAGCGTTGACGAACCTGGTGGTCAACGCGCTGCACGCCTCGCCGGAGAAGGGGCTCGTCACCGTCCGGCTCTCCACCACCGAGGCCACCCAGCGGGGTCCGCCGCCCTCCGCGTGCGCCTGCGCCCTCATCGAGGTCATCGACCGGGGCAGCGGCATCGACCCGGCGAACCTGCAGAAGATCTTCGAGCCCTTCTTCACCACCAAGCCCGTGGGCGAGGGCACCGGGCTGGGCCTGCCCGTGTCGCTGGAGATCGTCCGCGAGCACGGGGGCTGGCTGGACGTGCGCAGCACCCCCGGCGAAGGCACCCATTTCAGTCTCTTCCTCCCCCTGTGAAGGACACATGAGCGGACGAGTCCTCCTTGTCGACGACGACCCGAGCATGGTGGAGCTGCTGCAGGCACGCCTCACCCGCCGCGGCTTCACCGTCACCTCGCTGACGGATCCCCACGCGGCCCTGCCCCTGGTGCGGCAGGAGCCCTTCGACGTGGTGCTCACGGACCTGAACATGCAGGGCCTGAGTGGCACGGAGCTGTGCGAGCGCGTGGTGGCCAACCTGCCAGACCTGCCCGTGGTGGTGGTGACGGCGTTTGGCAGCATGGAGACGGCCGTGGCCGCCATCCGCGCGGGCGCGTATGACTTCATCACCAAGCCGGTGGAGATGGACGCACTCGTGCACACGCTCACCCGGGCCGTGCAGCACCACCAGCTCAAGGGCGAGGTGGTGCGGCTGACGAAGGTGGTGGCCGAATCCCAGCGCCTGGGAGGACTGCTCGGCTCCAGTCCGTCCATGAACAAGGTGTACGAGCTGATCACGCGCGTGGCGGACTCGGACGCCACCGTCATCATCCACGGCGAGAGCGGCACGGGGAAGGAGCTGGTGGCGCGGGCGCTGCACGACAAGAGCCGGCGCGCCTCGGGGCCCTTCGTGGCCGTCAACTGCGCGGCCATGCCCGAGGCCCTTTTGGAGAGCGAGCTGTTCGGCCACGCCAAGGGCGCCTTCACCGATGCCAAGGCGGCGCGCTCGGGACTCTTCGCGCAGGCGCATGGTGGCACGCTCCTGCTCGACGAGGTGGGCGAGATGCCCCTCGGTCTGCAGCCCAAGCTGCTGCGCGCGCTGCAGGAGCGCCGGGCGCGCCCGGTGGGCGGGGACCACGAGGTGGCCTTCGACGTGCGCGTGGTGGCCGCCACGCACCGGGACCTCGAGGGCATGGTGGAGGAGAACCGCTTCCGCGAGGACCTCTTCTACCGGCTCAACGTGGTGCAGATGGAGTTGCCGCCCCTGCGCGCCCGGGGCGGGGACTGCCTGCTGCTCGCCCAGCACTTCATCGAGCACTTCGCCGCGCGCGCCAACAAGCGGGTGACGGGCCTCAACGAGGCCGTGGCCGAACGGTTGATGAGCTACGGCTGGCCCGGCAACGTGCGCGAGTTGCGCAACTGCATCGAGCGCGCGGTGGCCGTCACCCTCACCGAGCGCCTGACCGTGGACGACCTGCCAGAGAAGATCCGCGCCTGGCGCGCCTCGCACGTGGTGGTGGCCAGTGGAGATCCCTCGGAGTTCACCACGCTGGAGGAAGTGGAGCGCCGCTACATCCTGCGCGTCCTCGAGGAAGTGAAGGGCAACAAGTCCCTCGCCGCGCAGGTGCTGGGCCTGGACCGCAAGACGCTCTACCGCAAGCTCGACCGGTTCAAGGCCGGGGGAGACTAGGCGGATGGCGCGCCAGAAGGATCCGTGGATCGGACGAGTGGTGGCCGGGCGCTACCAGGTGACGGGGACGCTCGGCCAGGGCGGCATGGGGACGGTGTACGAGGCCGAGCAACTGGGCCTCGGACGCATCGTGGCGCTCAAGGTGCTGCACCCCCACGTCGCCCAGACACCGGGCGCCGCGGCCCGCTTCCAGCGCGAGGGGATGTGGATGGCCCGGTTCAAGCACCCGGGCGCGGTCCACGTCTTCGACCACGGCCAGGAGGGTGAGGACTTCTACCTCGCGATGGAGCGCGTGGAGGGCTTTCCCCTGAACGAGATCCTGGACTCCTACGGCCTGCTGGAGGTGAAGACCGCCGTGGAGCTGGCCGCGCGAGTGCTGGAAGTGCTGGACGCCGCGCATGGCGTGGGCCTGGTGCACCGCGACCTCAAGCCCTCCAACGTGATGATGGTGGGGGATGCGTCCGCGCCCCGGGTGAAGGTGCTCGACTTCGGCCTCGCCGCGCTCGTCCACGAGGAGAAATCCTCCCGGCTGACGGAGAAGGGACAGGTGCTGGGCACCCCCGCGTACATGTCTCCCGAGAGCTGCCGGGGCGAGCCCGTCGACTCGCGCGCGGACCTGTACTCCGTGGGCTGTCTGCTGCACGAACTGCTCGTGGGCCGGCCTCCGTTCGGGGACTCACCCGAGGTGGAAGTGATGAGCGGCCATCTCTACCGGCCTCCGCCCCCGGTGCGCCAGCTCATGCCCGAGCGAGGCATCCCCGAAGCGGTGGAGGCGCTGGTGCTCGCGAGCCTCGCCAAGGCGAAGACGCAGCGTCCAGCGAGCGCGCGGGAACTGGCGGCCCGGCTGCGCGAGGCCCTGACGGAGACCAAGCGGGAGCCGACCACGTCCGGACCCGGAGGACCCGCGCCCACGGCGGCATCCCGGCCCGTGGCCGTCATCGAGCCGGATGGCACGGCGCCCGCGCATGGCGTCAGCACCGCGCTGGCGGTGGCGGGCTATCAGGTGCTCCCCCGCCGCGAACAGGACTCCCTGGAGGGCATGGGCGCGCTGGTGGTGGTGCCTCGCGGCACGCATGCCCTGGAAGAGGCCCTGGCGCTGGCGAGCACCCTGGCCCAGCGGCCCCATGCGCCCCCCGTGCTGCTGTGCGGCGGCGGCGAGGACTTCACGGTGGTGTCTCGCGCCATCGCCAGCGGCGTGTACGACTACGTGCCCCTGCCCCTGGATCCCACGGACCTGGTGCGCAAGGTGGGCCGGGCCCTGCGCTCGCGTCGCTGAGAGCGGCTTTCCGTAGGCATCCCGCCCGCCCCGTGGTGTCCTCCGGTGGACCGGATGAACGACCTCGCCCCCCTGCGCCTCGCGCTCGAATCCGCCCTCTGCGTCCTGCCGTCCCTGGAGCCCCTTCTCCACGGCGACGACGCCGAGGCCTCGCGCCGTCTCCAGGAGCGGCTGCGGCGCGACCTGCTGCCCCGCCTCGGCGACGAGGATGCCCCGCTGCTGCTGGTGGCCATCGCCGGACCGAACAACGTGGGCAAGTCCACGCTCTTCAACGCGCTGGTGGGCACGTCCCTTTCCCCGGCCCGCCCCGAGGGAGGCCTCACCAAGCAGTGCCTCGCCGCCACGCACCCGGACACGTGGACGGGCGCGCTCCGGGACTTCCTCACCCGTCGCTACGACATCGTCCTCGTGTCTTCCGGAGAGACGGCACCGGTGGACGCACCCGGCCCCTCGGGCAGGCTCTACCTCGTGCTCTCCGAGAGCGTTGCCCGGGGCCTCGTGGTGATGGACACACCGGACTTCGACAGCGTCTACCGCGACAACCGGGAGCGCGCCGAGGCGCTGCTCGTCACCGTGGACGTGCTCATCTTCGTCATCAGCCGGCAGACGTACCAGAACGCCGCCCTGGTGGACTTCCTGCGCGGGACGGTGGGCCACGGGCACCCCTACCTCCTCGTCTACAACGAGGCCTCGCGCGAGGAAACGGCTCGCGGGCACCTGGACAAGCTGGCCGGAGACGTGGGCCATCCGCCCCTCGCCCGCTACCTCGCGCCGCATCAGCCCGAGGTGGAAGCCGGAGAGAAGCCGCTCGCCACGCATCCGCTCGACAGTGGCCCGGCGCTCGCCGCGCTGCTGGGGGAACCCACCCATGCGCGCGCCCTCAAGGCCCGTGCGCTGCAGGCCTCGCTCCGGGATGCACGCGCGGAGATGGAGCAACTGGCACGCGCCGCCACCGCCGCCACGGCGGAGCCCGAGCGGTTGCGACAGCGGTTGCGCCACGAGTTGCACGCGGTGGGAAGGGCCGCGGCCCTCCGGGCGGTACCCGCGGACGTGATGGTGGAGGCCTTCCGGGACGAGTTGGACGCGCGCAGCGCCTTCCACCGCTACGTGCGCCTGCCCTTCCGGGGGCTCGCCACGGCCCTCACCTACGTGTCGCGCCAGATCCGCCGCTCCTTCACCGGCCCCGAGCCCACCGCGCCTCCCGTGATCCAGTCCACGGAGGCCACGCTGCGCGATGGGGTGCGGAGGCTCGTGGATGGATTCTCTCCGGAAGTCGCCACCTGGAAGGGAGACGCACGCCTGCGCGAAGCACTCACGGAGGCCTTTGGACCCGCCACGCTGGCGCGCGTGGAGGAACCCCTCGGCTTCGAGGCACTCCAGGCCCAGGCGAGCGACCGGGAGGGGCTCTACCAGTTCTGCCGGGGTCTCGTGGCCACCGAGCTGCACGGCGGCCCGCGCGAGGAGCTGATGCAGGCCCTCGCCACGCTGGTCTACTCGGTGCCCGCGGGGGCCGCCGCCGTGGTGACGGTGGTCACGGGGGGCTTCGGTCAGGACGCCGTCATCTGGGCGGGCACGATCCTGTCGACGCCCCTCCTGGAGCGATTCGTGGACCTGTTGGGCGCGGATGTGCGCGAGCGCGTCACGAACCGGTGGGCCGAATCCCACGGGAACACCCTCGCGCGGGCGCTCGAGGAGCGCTTCTTCGCTCACCTGCTCGGCGAGCTCGATGGCCAGGTGCGGGAGGCGGCACGCACCGCGCGGATCCTCACCGAGACGACCTCGCGCATCGCCTCCTGAATCTCCGCCGTGTCAGACCGGTCGGGCATGGTGTTTTTCACCGCGATACGCGGACCACGAGGTGGGTGGGATTGCTTCGCACATGGGTTGTGCCGCGCAGTGGAGAGGGGAGGGAAGGTGGGGACGGGGGCCGAACGAGAATCGGGCGCGCGGGGACTGACTTCAGAAATAGGGTCGCGGAAATGACCTTTGCAGTCCTGTTCCAACAACCTGATGCGTCGTATTCCGCCGTGCCTACACTGTAGGGTGGGTTCAGGTATGGACAAGAAACTGGCGAAGACGATTGGAGAGGCCGCTCGCTCGGCCCGTCTGCGTGCGCAGCTCACCCAGGCGGATGTAGCCGAGATGGTGGACTTGGTGACCGAGGTCTACGGGCGCATCGAACGCGGCGGCATGGTGCCGAGTGTTCCCACGTTGTTGAGACTGTGCCGGGCGCTGCGCATTTCAGCGGACGAGCTGCTGGGGCTCGCGGGTCCCGACGGCTCGCTCAAGCTGAGCGAGCCGCCCAACGAGCAGGGCGAGAAGCCCGAGGTGCGCGCCGTTCTGCGTGTGCTGCGGCAGCTAGATTCTGGGCAGATCAAGCTCCTGGGCCGGCTCGCGGTGGCCTTGAAGAAGGAGTAGAGCGTCCAAGGTTGGAGACCGGACCGCACGCAGGGTAAGCTTCCGTACCTGCCCCCATTCAGAATCCCCGGCCGTTACTTGACCATAGAGGTTGGTCGGGGAATCCTGCTGCCCCGTGTCCGAATATCCCTCCCGAAGACTGGCCGCCCTGGTGGCGATGCTGATGGTGGCCCTCGCTCCCGGGGCGTGGGCTCAGGACGTCGAGGATCTGCCACTGGATCCCCTGATTGTCAGGGGGGCTCCCGTGGCCGACTCGCCCGCGCAAGAGGGAACCGGGTTGTGCTCGGCGTCGCGTATCTCGACGAATGTGTCCGCGGATTTTCAGCAGAGGCGAGCCAGCTTCATCGGAACGCTCAACACCTTCCTCGATACGGCCGCCAACGCGTCGAATCCGAATAACCGCGCCACCGCGGTGCTCCGGACGCCGTTCGATCTCTCGAACAACAATCAATCTCAGTCGAGGTTGAGCTACGGCGACTTCGAGAATTCCGTGCCGGGCTGCCCGGAGGGTGGCTGCGATTTCGTCGTGAAGAACGCGTCCTTCGGCATGCGGCTGCGGGGCTACCTCAACGTCACTCCGGACATGGTGGGCCTGCCAGTCCATTTCGGCATCTACGCGGATGATGCCGTGGCGCTCACAATCTATGACGGTCAGGCCATTCCCTACACGGTCATCAACCGGCCTCCGAAACTGGGAGAGCCCACGTGGCGCACCACCAACAGCGTCACCTTCATCAATCCGGGCCTCTACAGCGTGGAAGTACTCCACGCCGAGATCTCTGAACACGCCGCGCTGGAGCTATCGGTACTGGTCGGAAACTTCTCTGACTTCCAGAGGGCCGCCAATGCCCCTCCCATCGTGAAGTTGAAGGACGAGGGCTTCACCCTCCTCGCCCCCACGAAATTCTATCAGACCGAGAGCGGGCGCCCGTCCTACCCGGATCCGAACCAGTGCCAGCAGTGCAACCGCCAGTACGCCAACACCGCTAGCAACAACGGCTGCGACCCGGGCTACTACTGCAACGGCGCAGCGCTGTGTGCTCCCTGTGACTCGGGCCGCTTCTGTGGACCCAGTTGCTCGCCCTGCGGCGCATCCACGCCCGAGTGCATCAACCGCAACGGCACCTTCACCTGCGTCGAGTGCTCGGACGACTCGGACTGCCCGAATGGCCGCTGCGACCCGGACACCAACCAGTGCCGAGGCTGCAACACCGACGCGCAGTGCTCCAATGGTCAGCACTGCGACACCGAAGCGCACGAGTGCCGCGAGTGCGTCACCGATGCCCACTGCGCTCGCGGACAGAGCTGCGTCGACAACACCTGCCAGGCCTGCTCGGCCCAGGACAGCTGCGCCGGTACCTCCTGCAACTGCTGCCCCGGGGGTCTCAAGTGCGCGGCGCCCACTCCGGGTGCCTCGCCCACCTGCGTGGAGTGCTCCAACGACGGCGACTGCGCCGATGGCAAGCGCTGCGATATCGCCAACGGCCGGTGCGTGGAGAGCATCCCCGAGTGCAACACCTCGGAGCGCTGCGGCGCTCAATGCTCCAAGTGCCCCTCGGATCGTCCCTACTGCATGGACGGCCAGGTGTGCGTCGCGTGCCGCTCGGACCTCGAGTGCGGTGACGGCAAGTTCTGCATCAGTGGCGAGTGCGCCTCATGCACCACCGACAAGCGCTGCGGCGCGCGCTGCGGCGCCTGCCCCTCCGAGTCTCCCTTCTGCCTCACCGACGGCACCACCACCGGCAGTTCCTGCGTGGGCTGCCGCGAGAACGCCGACTGCGGCCCGGGTGGCACGTGCGACCCCTCCACCCACTCCTGCGTGGCCACCACCTGCGCGGTGACGTGCGGCGAGGGCACCGTATGCCTCGGCGATGCGTGCGTGCAGTGCTTCGCGGATGCCCACTGCCCCTGCGGCGGCACCTGTGACACCGCCCTCAACGTCTGCACGACCTCGTGCAACGACAGCAGCGACTGCATTGGCACCCAGTTCTGCTCGGCGCTCACCCAACAGTGCGAGCCCGGCCGGCGAAAGCCCGGCACCGAGGCCGCGGGCGGCGCTCCGTGCTGCGGCGTCACGGCCCAGGGCGCCCCCATGGCCCTCGCCCTGTTGATCGTGGCCGTGTTCCTCGCCCGGCGCCGCCAGGGGACGGCATGAGCCGGTGGATCGCCCTTGTCCTCGGGCTGTTGCTGGCGATTCCCGCGTCGGCCCAGGACACCCGCTTCGACATCCAGGCCTTCCGCCCCTTCGGCGCTCCTCAGGACCTGGTCGGCGTCGGCCAATCGCGCCCCCTCTCGCACCTGTCCGTCTCCGGCGGGGCCTACCTCAACCTGTCGTTGAACCCGCTGGTGCTCGTCGTCTCCGGCACCGACGCCAAGGCGCTCGGGGTGGTGAACAACCGCCTCCAGTTGGATGTGATGGCCTCGGTGGGCCTCTTCGACTGGGTGGAGTTCGGCGTCGACATGCCCCTGGTCCTCCTCCAGAACTCGGACAACCTGGAGGCCATCGGCTCCGAGGGTTTCATCCGCTCCTTCACCCCCGCGGACCTGCGCCTCATGGGCAAGGTGGCCATCCCCGGCCTGCGCCGCGCACCGGACGGCTCGGGCTTCGGCGCCGCGCTCAGTCTCGGCATGAACCTGCCCACCGGCCTCCAGGACGCCTTCGCCAGTGACGGCTCGGTCACCTGGAATCCCGTGCTGATGGCGGACTACCGCTTCGAGTCGGGCATCCTCCTGGCGCTCAACGCCGGGCTGTGGCTGCGCCCCGAGGCTCAATTCGCCGGTGTGCAGTGGGGCAACGCCGCCAACTTCGGCGCCGGCGCCGAGGTGCCCATCCTGCGCGGCACCGGCATCACCGCCGTGGGCATGTTCACCGGCAGCACGCTGCTCGATAAGCTCCCCACCCAGTTGCGGCAACTGCCCTCCGAGGTGCTCGTGGGCCTGCGCTGGTACACCGGCCTGGGCATCACCTTCACCGTTGGCGGAGGCGTGGGGTGCGGCTGCTCGCTCACCGCGCCCACCCTGCGCTTCTTCACCTCCCTCATCTGGGTGCCCGCGAAGACGCGCGAGTGGGAGGCCATCGAGCGCTTCAAGGAGCCTCCCGAGCCCCCGCCCCTGCCGCCTCCGAACGTGGATCCAGACGGAGACTCCGTCATCGGCGAGGCCGACCGGTGCCCCACCGTCGCCGGCACCGTGGAGAACGGCGGCTGCCCCGATACGGACGAGGACGGCGATGGCGTGGTGGATCGGCTCGACCCCTGCCCCACCCTCCCGGCGGGCCCTCGGGGCCGCAATGGCTGCCCGCTCGCGCGCGTCGAGGGCAACAAGATCATCGTGCTCGACCAGGTCCACTTCGCCACGGACCAGGACGTCATCCTCCCCGAGTCCTTCCCCATCCTCGAGGAGGTGGCCGAGGAGATGCTCCGGCACGAGGAGATTCAACGCGTGCTCGTCGAGGCCCATACCGACGCGCGGGCCAGCGACGCCTACAACTTCGACCTGTCGCGCCGCCGCGCCGCGAGCGTGATGAACTTCCTGCTCGACAGCGGCATCGCCGTGGAGCGGCTGTGCTCGGCGGGCTTTGGCCGCAGCCGCCCGCTGGCCGCCAATGACTCCGAGGCGAACTGGGCGCTCAACCGCCGGGTGGAATTCACCCTGCTGCCGCCCGTCCAGGGCCCGACACCGCCGTGCCCGCCGGATCCCGCCGCGAGCCAACCGCCTCCTTCCAGGAAGGGTGGCAAGGCGCCCTTGAAGTAGTCAGGGGCCCTCCGCCCACCGTCCCCTCGTGCCCGCCATCATGCCTCCGGACTCGCTCACCCAGTCCCTGCGACACGCCATTGGAACCGCCGCTCGCGAGTCCCGCCTGCGTCAGGGCCTCACCCAGGAGGACGTGGCGGCCCGGCTCGACATGGCCACCGAGGTGTACGGCCGCCTCGAGCGGGGCACCGTCTCCCCCAGCATCTTCACCCTGCGCAAGCTGTGCGTGACGTTGAACCTGTCCGCGGACCGGATGCTGGGCACCGTCCACCCCGCCGTCGCCCTGCCCCGGGTTCGCGCGCCCGTCCTCCAGTCCCCGGAGGCCAGGCACCTGGGACGGATGCTCGAGCGCGCGCGCAAGCTGTCTCCCCGCTCGCTGCGGGTGTTGCTCCAGCTCGCCACGCTGCTCCCCCAGAAGGCCCCTGGCCGGACGCCGTCCCGCCGGAGCTGAACCCGACGCCTAACGGCTGGCCGTCTTGACGTCGAAGACGACCTCGGCCGCCGCCTTGCGCCGGCCCGCGGTGGCCGTCACCACGGTGCGTCCCGGCCCCACCGCGGTCACCTGTCCCGTGGGAGACACCGTCGCCACCGACCAGTCGGAGCTGAACCAGGTGACGGGCACGTCGGTGACCGCCACGCTGCGGTTGTTGAAGGTGCGCACCCGGAGCTGCTGCTTCTGCCCCGGCTTGCCGAACACCAGGTGCGTGGGCTCCACCTCCATCCGCGCGAAGTCCGAGCGCACCACCTGCACCGCCAGGTTGCGGTTGAGCGGCGGCACCGTCACCGTCACCGTGGTCCGGCCGGGCGACACGCCGATCAGACGCCCGTTCTCGACTCGCGCCACCGACTCGTCACTGGAGGACCACTGCGGCGGCACGTCCTGGAGCGGCTTGCCCAGCTCGTTGCGGACCACCGCGGAGATGGCGATGGAGTTGCCCGCCAGGAGGAAGTCCGCCCCATCCACCCGGATGTCCAGCATGCTGGGAATGGACACCTGCACCTCCACCGAGGCCCGGGCCTTGCCCGCCGCCGCGGCGATGGTGGTGCGTCCAGAGCGGCGCGCCACCACCACGCCGTTCTCCACCGAGGCCACTTCCGGCGCGGAGCTGATCCACCGCAGCTTGGGCTCCTCCACCCGCTCGCCTTGCGCGTCGAGCGCGGTCGCCTGCACCACCACGGTCTGCCCCGCGGCATGCAACGGCCGCTCCTCGGACACGGCGAGCAGGAGGGTCGCCGGGGCGGAACGGCAGGCCCCGAGGACAAGCAGGGACATCAGGAGCAGGCAACGGACAGGCATCGGGCGGTGCTCGGAGGCAGGGGAGCGGACAAGCGTCACGGCGAACTGACGAACGGCGCGGGACGGGGATGTATTTCGATACGTCCGCTTCGCCTTCCTGGCAAGCCCCCGCGCCCCAGGTGCCCACGAGTGCCCCGTCCCTCCTGGAATGCGCCCCCGACCCGGCGGGGTTTCCCTCTGGGACCGCTCTGGCCCGAGGGCCCCACGTGGCGGGGGAAAGCACGCCGTGATCCACCATGTCTTCACTCTTCTGTCCCTGCTTCCCTCGCGTCCGCGCCGGGCCGCCGTCCGGCGGTTGATGGACACCGTCTGGGCCCACCGCACCACCCTCGACGTCGTGGGACGGGAGAACGTGCCGGACGCCCCCTGCCTCTTCATCTGCAACCACCTGTCCAACGCGGACGGCTTCACGCTCGACCGGGCACTGCGGCCCCGGCGGGTGTACTTCCTGGCGGGCATCAAGCTGCGCGACACCGTGATGACCCGGCTGGCCACCGAGGTGGTGCACACCATCTTCATCCGCCCCAACTCGGCGGACATCGAGCCCCTCAAGCGCGCCGTGGAAACCCTCAAGGCGGGCCACTCGGTCCTCATCTTCCCGGAGGGAGGCCGCAGCCGCACGGGCTCGCTCCTCCAGGCCAAGCAGGGCGCCGCGCTCATCGCCCGGCGGGCCCGGGTGCCCATCGTCCCCGTGGCCCTCACCGGCACCGAGCGCTTCATGCCCATCGACGACCGGGACATGGGCCGGGAACAGGTGGGCCGCGCCCATCTCACCGTCCGCCTGGGCGCCCCCTTCTTCGTGGAGGAACTCACCGCCGAGACGCAGGGGGCCAACGACACCCGTCAGGCGCTCGCCGACGCGATGATGCGGCGGGTGGCCGCGCTCCTGCCTCCGGAATACCGGGGCGTCTATGGGGACTCGGACACCCAGCCCACCGCGCGGCCCCCTCCCCCGGCCGAGTCCTCGCGCCCGCCCAAACCCGCGCGCTGAGGATTCACTCGCCCGCGTACCACTGGAGCCGGGACCCCTCTCCCGCGGGAGTCAGACTCAGCGGCGGCAGGTAGAGCCCCAGCCGCTCGCGCGTCCACCAGGCCCCGGTAGCCGCTCGCGTCCGCCGATCCGTCATCCGGTAATCATGGAGCACGGCGCGCACGTAGCGGGGCGGCCGCCCCTCGAAAGGCGCGTGGGCGAAGAGCTTCCGCACCTCGGGTGAGCCCTCGAGCAGCCGCAGCACCAGGGCGAGCAGCCAGTTCGGCGGAGACCCCAACGCCGCGAACCACATCTGCCAGTCGAGTCGCGGCTGATGGGGCGCCACCTGCCGGGGTGCCGCCTCCAACGCGCTCACCTTGTAGCGGAAGGTGTAGGCGTGCCACGTCCGTCCGTCCTCGGAGCCCTCCAGGGTGATTTCCGGCCGCTGCACCGTCATCACCGAGAACAGGCCATACCCATTCACCGCGCGCAGGGGACGCAACCCCTGCTCCAGCGCCTCCAGCCACCGCGGAAAGGGAGGCGGTCGCTGGAGGCGGGCCAACAACTCACTCGCCCCCAGGGCGAGCAGGGGCGCCACCGCGAGCGCATCCACCCCCGTCCGCCAGAGCGGCCGGGGCCTCGGCGGAGGCGTGGATGGCCACCCGCGTGCCAGGGCCGCGTCATCCAGCAACCACAGGCCCAGCGCGAGCGCCTGCACGTTGAAGAAGCCGTAATTGCCGGTGACGAAGATGATGCCCTGCAACGCCGACAGGAGCCCGAGGCCCGCGAACCGCACCCGCCTCGGGGCGAAGACGAGCAATGGCACCGCCGTCTCCAACACGAGCACGCTCAACGTCGCGGCCTTCCGCAGACGGGGCGGCGCTTGATGCGCATACCAACCGGCTCGCGTGGGCAGCGGCGCGGTCTCGAAGTAGAAGTCGCAGGCGGTGAGCTGGCGCCAGGTCTCGTCCCCGGACTGGAGCTTGGACAACCCCGAGCCCAGGTACAGACGAAACGCGAGCGCCCGCCAAGCCCCCACCTCCAGCGCGGAGGGCTCCCGGCGTCCCGGACCGGGCCTCAAGCCCACCGGAGCGGTGAGGATCGCGAGCAGCCCCATCTCCAGCAGCAGCGCATCCCACTGGAAGGACAGGAACTCCCGCCCCGCCGACACATAGGACAGGTAGAGGGCCCACAACACCGCCAGGGCCGGCTGGGGCACGAGGCCCGCCATCACCGCCAGCGACAGGGCCTGCCCGACACGGATGCCCCGCACCAGGGCCGTGTCCGACGCACCCCACCAGAACACCGAGGGCACCTGGAGGTAGCGCCGGCGTCCCAAGGCGTTCAACCGGGGCGAGTCGAACACCTCTCGCACCGGGAGGATGCCGCGCGAGCCATAGAGCCCCAGCACCTGCCGCCCCAGCGAGGTGAAGGCGATGAAATAGATGCCGCCCAGGGCCACGAGGAACACCTGCCGCACCCGGCGGTGATGGGGCGGCGCCACCGAGCGCGCCACGAACCGCTCCAACCACCCCGCACCGAGAGAACGGATCCACCGCATGGCCTCGCCTCCTGACCTCCCTCGAAGCTGGGGGCGGCGGAGCCCCTTGCCAGAAGTTCAGGACTCCCCGCTCCAGGAGCGTTCAGGCAACCGGGCGGTCCTGCTCGGATGGACGGGGTGCCTATCTTTCCACACATGAGCCAACCCAAGGAAAGAGCCGAGCGAGTCGAGCAGGTCATTCCAGGTCTCTACCGGTGGAGTGTCCAGGACGACCGGATTGGCGGAGTGAGCAGCGAGGCCTACGCCGTCGTGGCCGAGGACGGTGCCGTGACCCTCATCGATCCGCTCCCTATAAAGGAGGAGGCGCTGCGGGAGCTCGGCCCGGTGGAAGCCATCGTGCTCACCGCGGGCAACCATCAGCGCGCGGCGTGGCACCTGCGCAAGGTCTTCGGCGCTCCGGTCTGGGCCCCCCAGCAGGCGTACGGCCTGGAGGACAACGCGGACGTCACCTACGGCGCGGGAGACACCCTGCCCGGAGGTCTCGTGGCCTACCACACGCCAGGGCCCGCCATCGCCATGTACACGCTCTGGCTGGAGCGGCCCCGCAGCGTCGTCTTCCTGTCGGACCTCCTCACCCACGACGAGGCAGGCACGCCGCGCTTCGTCGACAGCCAGTACCAGGATGACCCGGCCCGGACACGTTCGAGCGTGCGGCGGATCCTCGAACACCTGCCCATCGAGGTGGTCTGCTTCGCCCACGGCGACCCCCTCCTCCACGACGCCGCATCCGTGCTGCGACGCGCCCTGGACGAGGACACCGAGTTTCCCCTCGAGGCCACCGAGCCCGCCTGACGACGCCTCAGGGAGTCGCCAGGCCCAGGCGGCAGCCCAATCCCGTCAATGACAACGACACCTCGTTGACGGAGATGGGCTGCTGCTTCACCTCGCCCGGCGGCTCACAACTGACGAGCCGCAAGGGCGCCTGCTCGGACTCCACTTGGTGGATGAAGACCCGGGCACGGGCCACCCACTGCTTCGTGAGCGCTTCCCGATGCGCCTCGGGATCCTTCAGCCTCGCCCGGGGGTGGGAGAACGACGCGATCAACCCCGCGTTCGCCCGCTCCGCCGCGGACGCCTCCTGCTCGCCCACCCGCGCCAGCGTGGCCACCAGCGTCTCGCGGCCCCAGAAGTCCAGGGACTCGGGCAGCGCCACCTCCAATACCCCGTGCACCACCACGTCCCGGTACGCGGTCTTGCGCACCACCCACTCGAGCTCCCCCATCCGCACCGAGACCCCACCGTGGCTGACTTCCGTCGCCGCCGCCACGTAGTGGTCCACCGCCCGCTTCAACCCCGGAAGCGCCTGCTCCAGGGACTCCGCCTCGTGGCGGAAGGTGAAGGCCACCAGCAGCACGTCCGGACGGACCGTCATCCCCTCGGGCAGCGAGGGCTCACCCGCCGAGTAGGCGCTCCGTGAGGAGTCCGCGTAGGCCTCCGACGACGAGGAGCGGCCACAGGAGGCCCATGACCAGAACAACAGCCCACACGCGGGCCAGATGGGAGGACGTCGTTTCATTGCGTTCTTCCGTGAAGAGACCCCGGGATCCACCCAAGAGCCCATACCGCACAAAGTGCCAGCGGATAAGCTCTTCGTCCGCCATGTCCTTTGCCAAGGAAAAATACTCCGCCACCTTCCGGGAGCCCTCGACCCTCCGGGCCGAACTCACCGTGAAGCCCGACCTCCTCCGGGTGTCCCTGTCCGTTTCGCTCGAGGCCGAGGAAGTGGCCCAGGCCCTGCCCGCCCTGCGGCGAGCATGCGAGCAGTTGCAGCGGCGGGCCCAGGAACGGCTCGGCGCCGAGGTGACGTTCCGGCCCCGCGATGTGCGCTTCGACCGCGCGTCCCAGAAGAAGCTGTCCATCTCCGAGGACGACACGGCCTTCGTCGCGCTCGAGGGCTGGCTGGAGACGCCGCTCGGGGCGGAGCTGGACTTCTGGGCACGGGGCGCGCGCGTGGGCTCGCTGGTGCGCACCTGCCAGGAGGCGGAGTCCGACAGCCGCCAGTCGAAGAAGCTGCCTCGCTTCGGCTTCGGTGCCGTGGAAGCCCTCGTCGCGCGGCCCGAGGCCCACCGCGAGGAGCTGCTGCGCCGCTTCGTCGCGCGGGTCCAGGAAACGGCGGCCGCGCTGGGCTCGGCCCAGGCGCCCCTGTCCGTGGTGGAGTGCTCACCCGCGGGGGCCGTGGAGCAGACCCCCTTCTCCCTCGAGGAGGTGGGCCTGTCCCTGCCCATCTCCTGCCAGTTGGGCGGCGCCCCTTCCGAGCGCCGCCCCGGGAACTGACGAGAGGGACGTCTACCTCACGGCACCAGCGCGGGCGGCTGACCGTCCAGCACGCACAGGTTGGCGCTCTCCTCGCAGACGATGGGGAACGCCGGATCCAGCGACGAGCCCGCCCGGGCCTGCTTGCAGATGGCCGGGTCGCGCACGATGACGCCGTTCTCCTGGCGCTCGCACTTGATGGCCGGGAACACGCCCACGGCCTCGTAGGTGGCCGTGCAATCGCCCTCCGTGTAGCGCAGGTCCGCCACCCACTGCGTGCCGGGAATCGCCGCCCGGCCCTGGATGCGCAGGTTGCTCCACAGGTAGCTCAGCGCCGCGCCCGCCCGCGTCTGGCGGGCCTCGGACATGCCGGGGACCTCGCACAGGTTGTCGACGGGGTACTCCGTGGTGAAGTCGCCCGAGGACGTCGCGGACGTTTCGGGCTCGCTGCCCACCAACAGGAAGGCGGGCTTGAGCGCCAGCGTGGGGGGAATGCCCGAGCCGGGCGTGCGGAAGGCCTGCGCGCCGACGATTTCCACCGTCTTCTGGGCACACACGCCCGAGCCCGACTTGAGCGTGTAGCGCACGGCATGGTCACCGCGGCCCACCGTGCACTGGGGAGCGGGTTGCTCGGCGCCACAAGCGGCCAGGATGGCCGCGCATCCGAGGGGGAGCGTCCACGCGAGGATTCGTTGGGTCTTCATGGTGCTGGGGCTCCGGCTCAGAACGAGACGCGCGCGCCGATGCGGATGCTGCGCGGCGGCTGGTAGGACAAGGGCTTCTGGTAGTTGGGGTTGAGCGCGGGCGACTGGCCGTTGCGGTTCTTCACGTTCGGCAGGTCCGCGAGCGTGCCGCCCACGAGCGCGTCGATGTTGTCCTGGGTGTAGACCTGATCCTGGCTGGTGACGGCCTGGAAGTTGAACAGGTTGAAGCTGTCCAGGGTGAGGGTGCCCAGCAGGCCCCGGCCCAGCTTGTAGTTGACGCCCACGTGCGCATCCACGTTGTGCACCCAGGGCAGACGGCCACCACTGCCACGCGGCAGGATGAAGGTGAAGCCGCTGCCATAGATGTAGTGCGAGCCCGTCACGTTGAGCGGCGCGCCGGAGTTGGCGCGGTAGGACAGGCCCACGTCCAGGCTGGCGGAGGGCGAGAGCACGAACTCGCGCGAGCCGAACACCTTGATGTTGTGGGTGCGATCCAACGGCAGCGCGCCGGTCTTGTTCTCCATCATCCCGATGAGGTCGAAGTCGGAGGTGACGTTGGGCGCGAGCTGGTTGTTGTCCGGGCGGTAGAGGCCCGAGTAGTTGCCGCGCAGGTACGAGTACGTGTAGCTCACCTGCGCGAGCCACAGGTCCGCGAACGCCTTGTTGAGGTAGACGGACAGACCATCGTAGTCACGCACGGCCTCGGGGAACGCGGCGGCGATGCCCCGGCCCGGGTTGCCGATGAAGTAGTTGGTCGTCTCGTTGATGGACATGTCCTCGATGACCTCGTTCATCGAGCGATGGGTGTAGGTGAGCCCCAGCGTCGCGCGCGGGAGCACCTCGTACTCGCCACCCAGGACGAACTCGTCCGAGGACTGCGGCTTGAGCTCGGGATCCACCGGGCTGTTGATGGCGAAGGTCTGCGAGTACTGACGGCTGATGCCCGTGCTGGTGCCGCTCGGGACGGCGATGTTGCGCGAATCGCGGCACTCCGTGTACGGCGCGGCCTGCGTGAGCGGATCACACCCCGGGCCGCCCTGGATGGGAGCGCGGCTGCGCGTGGCCGTCAGGCGGGTGATGTTGGAGAACTGGGAGTTGACCATGGCCAGCACCGAGTTCTGGTAGTAGCGCGCGTAGCTGGCGAACAGCTTGGAGCGGCCCGTGTGGGTGAAGTCGTAGACGAGCCCCACGCGCGGGGAGAGCTGGTTGGGCAGCTCGAAGGCCACGTTGCCCCCCGTGCCATACACGGTCTGGGTGTCGTAGCGCAGGCCCGCGTTGAGCGTGACGCGGTCGAGGATGCTCCAGCTGTCCTGCACGAAGGCGCCCACGGCGTCGGCGCGGGTGGAGGTGGGGACGAATGGCTGGTAGACGGGCTGGTCCGGCCCGGTGAGGTAGCCGAAGGAGCGGAAGTCCACGAAGGACTTGCCGTCGGTCGCCTCGTTGTAGAGCACCCCGCCCGAGTAGGCGCGCGAGTCGCGGTTGGTCATGATCTCCGCGTCGACGCCCGCCTTGATGACGTGGTGGCCGAGCGCGTTGAGCAGATAGGTGCCCACGACGTTGGCCTGGTAGCGGTCCACGGTGCGGTCCAGCAGGAAGCCGGGGCCGCCCAGGAAGTAGCTGGACACCGGGCAGCGGACGGCGTTCGGCGTGCCCGCGGGATCGCACACCGAGGGGTCGGGCAGCGTCTCGAAGTCGTTGATGGAGTAGTAGTTGGGCGCGGCGGCGGTGCCGGTGCGGCGCATGTTGAACTGGGCGAGCCCCGACAGGCCCGTGCCGTTGCCGATGCCACTGCCGTCCACGGGCAGGGTGTCGTCCGTCTGGTGGTGCCAGCCCACGTTCGCGTCCAGCAGCACGCGCTTGTCCAGGAAGGAGGAGGACAGCTTGAGGGCGATGTCGCGCGCGTCCTGGTTGTAGCGGTGGGCGAGCGCCTCGTAGGTGCCGTTGAGGTTGTCCGTCTCGATGGCGCCGTTGTCGAGGTTGTAGCCGAAGCGGCCGTTGCCCCCCGAGCCGGCCGGCGTGCCGTACACCGACAGGGTGAGACCATGGTCCGGATGAATCTGCCAGGTCAGCTTGCCGATGTACTGCACGGAGCGCTGGTCGGCGAAGTAGCGCTGGAAGGTGCCAGGGATGGTCTCCGTCCGGGAGAAGCCATTGGCGTCCTTGAGGGGCCGGCCATCCTCACCGAGCACGAAGGCGTTGAGATTGCGATCGAGCGCGCGGCGGGTGAAGGACGGCGCCACGCCCGCGAAGAACCAGAGCTTGTCCTTGACGAGGGGGCCGCCCAGCGTGCCGCCGAAGTCGCCCAGGTTCCACAGCCGCTGAGTGGTGGTGATGACGGTGCCCTCGCGCAGCACGCGCGTGGGCGTGCCCTCGAAGGCGCCCGGCGTGAGATTGCCGAAGACCGAACCGTGAAACTCGTTGGAGCCGGACTTGGTGACGGCGGTCATCACACCGCCCGTGGAGCGGCCGAACTCGGGCAGGAAGCCACCGGTGATGACGTTCACCTCCTGGATGAACTCCACCGACAGCGGCGTGCCGAGGATGCCGAGCGCCGGGTTGCCCGTGGAGAGCCCATCCACCTGGAAGCCATTCTCCGGCGAGGTGGTGCCATTGAGCGACACGCCATACGCATCCGAGGTGGCCCCCGGGGCGAACTCGGCCAGGCTCTCGAAGGAGCGCGCCGCGCTTCCCTTGGAGCCCGGACGCACCGTGGCGAGCCGGGTGACCAGCTCCTTGTCCACGCTCACGCCCGTGCGAGTGGAGGCCACGTCCACGGAGGGCGGAGTCCCCGACACCTGGATCTCCACCGTGAACCCCTCGGGGAGGAGCTCCGCGTTGAGACGGATGGTGCGATTGAGGCGCAGGGCGACGTCGGTGCGCTCGAAGGGCTTGAAGCCCTCGCTGTCGAAGCGCAGCGTATAGGTGCCGGGGGGCAACTGCGGAATCAGATAGAGACCCGACGCATCGGTGATGACGGTCTGCTCACCCTGGAGACTGGGCGAGGTCGCGGTCACCACCACGTCCGCCACGGGTTTCTTCGTTTCGGCGTTCGTCACGGTGCCGGTGAGCACGGACGTGTTCTGCTGTGCCTGGACGGATGGCGTCCATAGACTCGCGCTCACTACCAGCGCGGCCATGAGGACGCGCCCCAGGTTGCTGTCGAGATGTCGGTTCAAAGAACGAGCCCCTCTGTTGTCGGCACCGCGTGCGCCATGCGCGTCGATGCCGCAGTGCGTCTTGCTAACAGAGAGGTTTGCCCGAAAACAAGGGAGGGTCCGATTTCCCGGCCCATTGCCTCGCTTCGCGCGCGCGTGACATGAAGCGGGCCAATGTCCTTCCTGCACGAAGCCCTGATTTTCCTGACAGCCGCCGTGGTGTCCGTTCCCATCTTCAAGCGGCTCGGATTGGGCTCGGTGCTCGGCTATCTGGTGGCGGGCGTGGTGATTGGCCCCTGGGGGGTGAAGCTCATCACCGACGTGGAGAACATCCTGCACTTCTCCGAGCTGGGCGTGGTGCTCCTGCTCTTCCTCATCGGATTGGAGTTGCGGCCCTCGCGCCTGTGGGAGTTGCGCCGCACGGTGTTTGGTCTGGGCGGAGCGCAGGTGCTGGGCACGGGCGTGTTGCTCGCGGGGGTGGGCGTGGCGCTCGGTCTGCCCATGGCCACGGCCATCATCGCCGGGCTGGGACTGTCCCTGTCCTCCACCGCCTTCGCGCTGCAACTGCTGACGGAGAAGAACGAGCTGACCACCGAGCATGGCCAGGCCGCCTTCGGCATCCTCCTGTTCCAGGACCTGGCCGTCATTCCCCTGCTGGCGCTGCTGCCCTTCCTCGGCGAGCCCCTGGCGGAGGCGACCTCGCACTCCGACTGGAGCTCCGCCGTGCGGGTGGTGGGCGTGCTGGCCGCGGTCGTCATCGGAGGCCGCTACGTGCTGCGGCCCGTGCTGCGCAGCGTGGCGTCCCTGCACAGCCAGGAGCTCTTCACCGCCACGGCGTTGCTCGTGGTGGTGGGCACCGCGCTGCTCATGGCCCAGGTGGGCCTGTCCATGGCGCTCGGCGCCTTCCTCGCCGGCGTGCTGCTCGCGGACTCCGAGTACCGCCACGAGCTGGAAGCCGACATCGAGCCCTTCAAGGGCCTGCTGCTGGGCCTGTTCTTCATCGCCGTGGGCATGTCGGTGAACCTGGGCCTGCTCGCGAGCGGCCCGGTGCGCGTGGGGCTGATGGTGCTCGGGCTGGTGCTCATCAAGGCGCTGGTGCTCTTCGGGCTGGGCTTCCGCGTCTTCAAGAGCCAGGAGCCCTCGCTGAGCCTGGCGGTGTCCATCTCCCAGGGCGGCGAGTTCGCCTTCGTGCTCTTCGGGCTCGCGGTGGGCTTCCGGGTGATGGAGCGCGAGCTGTCGGAGCTGCTCGTGGTGGTGGTGAGCATGTCCATGGCCGTCACGCCCCTGCTCTTCGCCTTCTATGACAAGGCCATCCGTCCGCGCTTGCGCCGCTCGGAGAAGAAGCGCGCGTTCGACGTGTCCCCCGAGGAGGATCACCCCGTCATCATCGCGGGGCTGGGGCGCGTGGGGCAGGTGGTGGCGCGGCTCCTGCGCGCGCGGCGCATCGGCTTCACCGCGCTGGACATCAACGCCGAGCACATCCAGTTCATCAACAAGTTCGGCAACACCCACGTCTACTATGGAGACGCCTCGCGCCTGGACCTGCTCCGGGCGGCGCGCGTGGACAAGGCCCGCGTCTTCGTGCTCGCCATCGACGACGTGGAGGCCTCGGTGCGCACGGCCGAGACGGTGCGCCAGCACTTCCCTCACGTCACCGTCTTCGCGCGCGCGCGCAACCGGCAGCACGCCTACCGGCTGTTGAGCCTGGGCGTCACCCACATCATGCGGGAGACCTTCGCGGGCAGCCTGGAGCTCACCGGCGACGTGCTCCAGGCGCTCGGCCTCACCTTCTCCGAGAGCAAGAGCAGCGTGGAGCGCTTCCGCCAGCACGACGAGGAGCTGTTGCTCTCCACGTACAAGCACCAGGGGGACGTGGAGAAGCTCGCCCAGATGGCCCTCCAGGCGCGCAAGGAGCTGGAGGAGCTGTTCGACAAGGACGCGCGCGAGAAGTCGCTCTGAGCGGTGCTCAGGCCACCGGCTCGGACGGGACGGTGCTGGAGGACGGCGCCTTCATCACCGCGTCGAAGGCCTGTTGATCCAACCCACCCTCCCACCGCGACACCACCACCGTGGCCACGGCGTTGCCGAGGAAGTTGGTGAGCGAGCGGCACTCGGACATGAAGCGATCCACGCCGAGGATGAGCGCCATGCCCGCCACCGGCACGGTGGGCACCACGGACAGGGTGGCCGCCAGGGTGATGAAGCCCGCCCCCGTCACGCCCGCCGCGCCCTTGGAGCTGAGCATGGCCACGAGCAGCAGCAGCACCTGCTGGCTCAGCGTCAGGTGCGTGTTGGTCGCCTGGGCGATGAACAGCGCCGCCAGCGTCATGTAGATGTTGGTGCCATCCAGGTTGAAGGAGTAGCCGGTGGGCACCACCAGGGCGACGATGGGCTTGGGACAGCCCGCGCGCTCCATCTTCTCGATGAGGTTGGGCAGGGCGGACTCGGACGAGCTGGTGCCGAGCACCAGCAGGAGCTCCGCCTTGAGGTAGCGGATGAGCCGCAGGATGGAGAAGCCATTGTAGCGCGCCACCGCGCCCAGGATGACGAGCACGAACACGGCCGACGTCGCGTAGAAGGTGAGCACGAGCGCCGCCAGGTTCACGATGGCGCCAATCCCGTACTTGCCGATGGTGAAGGCGAACGCGCCGAACGCGCCCACCGGCGCCACCTTCATCAGGAGGCTCACCAGCTTGAAGAAGGCGATGCTCAGCGAGTGCAGCAGGTCCACCACCGGCCGGCCCTTCTCGCCCACGAGCGACAGGGCCACGCCGAACAGGATGGAGACGAAGAGCACCTGGAGGATTTCCCCCTCGGAGAAGGCGCTCACCACGGTGGTGGGGATGATGTTGAGCAGGAACGCGGTGAGGTTCTGATCGTGCGCCTTGGCGGCGTAGCCGGACACCGCTCCGGCGTCGAGCGTGGCCGGGTCGATGTTCATCCCCGCTCCTGGGCGCACCACGTTGGCGATGACCATCCCCACCACCAGCGCGAGCGTGGAGAACGTGAGGAAGTAGGCGAACGCCTTGGCGGCGATGCGGCCCACCTTGCCCAGGTCATGCGAGCCCGCGATGCCCGTCACCACCGTGAGGAAGATGACCGGGGCGATGATCATCTTCACCAGCTTGATGAAGCCATCTCCCAGCGGCTTCATGGAGGCGCCCAGGTCCGGATAGAAGTGGCCGAGCAGCGCGCCGAGGGTGATGGCCACCAGGACCTGGAAGTAGAGGTGCCGGTGGAGCCCCCGGGGGGCGGACTCCTGCTTGGTTTCCTGGAGAATCATCTTCGAGAGTGTCCTTGCCCCGCGCGGGAGAGGGCGGGGCGTGCGCCCCAGCGTAGGGGCCGAGGCATTTGCGCACCAACGTCTGGCGCGGCATTCCCACTCCCGAGGGGACATGACGCACGACGTCAGACACTTGCTTCATTCCGGACTGGGCAGGCGCGCACGCCTTGGCGAGGCTCGGGGCCGTGGACGACACCCTGCCCGATCCCGAACACCTCGAACGACTTCTCTCCGCCGCGCGCACCCTGCCCGCCCTGACGCCGCACGCCGCCCGCCTGGAGCGCTTGCGCCAGGACTACGCACGAGGGAGGGAGCGGCGGGACGTCCCACTCACCGTGGCGCTGGTGGGGGCCACGGGTGCGGGCAAGTCCACCCTGCTCAATGCCCTGGCCGGCCAGGCGCTCGCGAGAGAGGGCGAGGACCGGCCCACCAGCACGGCCGCCACCGTCTTCGCCCCCGAGGGCCTGGAGCTGGAGGACATCGCCCAGGTGGGAGCGCGGGTGGTGCGCTACACGCCGGGGCCCCGGGGGTTGTGGAGCGGCCAGGTATTCATCGACACGCCGGATCTCAACAGCGTGGCCACGGCACACCGCGAGGTGGCGCGCGCGGCGCTGGAGCGCGCGGACGTGGCGCTGGTGGTGATGCACCGGAGCAGTGTCGCCGAGTCCTCCCAGGCAGAGTTCCTGGCGGAGTTCGCCCGGCGGCGCGCGCTCGTGTTCCTCATCAACTTCGCGGACGAGCTGTCGGCCGACTCCCGCGAATCCCTCAAGTCCCAGGCGCGCCGGCTCGCCGCGGAGCGCTACGGGATGGCGCTGGAGTCCGTGCCCGTCTTCGCCATCAGCGGACGCGCCGCGAAGCAGGGGCAGGACCCGTCGGGCGAATTCGGCGCCCTGCTCTTCCACCTCCAGTCCCTCGCCACCCAGACGGTGGCCGAGCGGGTGCGGCGCTCCAACGCCCAGGGCGCGCTCACGGAACTCACCTCGCGGGTGGAGGGCGCGCTGACGGAGACGGAGGACACGCTCACGCGGGCGGGCACCGCGCTGGGGGCGGGGCTCGGGCGGGCCGCCACGGGCCTGCGGGAGGACTTCGAGTCCCGGCTGCTGCTCGCGCAGGGCTTCCTCGCCTCGGAGGTACGCGATCAGGCGGCGGGACGCTTCTGGGGCCCGGCGGCCTGGGGCATGCGGCTGTCCTCCGTGGGCGCGGGAGGCCTGGGCGCGGCGGCGCTGGTGTCGCGGCGCAGCCTGCCGGTGGGACTGGCGGTGGCGGCCACCACCACCGTGCTGGACGTGGTGCGCGAGCGCACGCGGGCCCGCGCGGCGGAGACGGCGGTGGTGGAGCCCTTCGAGGATGACCTGGCCGTGGAGTCCGCCGCCCGCGCCTCGCTCACGGAGGCCCGGAGCCTGGCGCACGCGGGAGGACTGCCGCCGGAGACGCTGGGCCTGCCGGATGTGGACACGCTGCTCGCGGAGCTGAAGGCCGCGCGCGCGAGCGCCTGGCGCTACACCCTCACCACGGCGGTGGCCGAGGCCGTGGCGGGCTGGTGGCGCACGGCGCGCTGGCTCCTGCTGCCGCTCATCAACCTGCCCCTGTTCGCGCTGCTGGGGCACGTGGGCTACCGCGTGGTGCGGGCCTACCTCGAGGGCCCCCTGCTGGGCGTGGACTACTTCCTCAACGCGGGGGCGCTCTTCGCGTTGCTCGCGGGGACGGGCGCGCTCCTGGCCTCGGCGAGCCTCGCGGGCACCACCCGCGCCGTGCGCCGCATGGGCCTCGCCCGCTTCACCGCGCTCCTGGACGCGCTCGGCGCCCGGCTCGGCGAATCGGTCCAGGACAGCCTGCGCTCCGGGCGCGAGGCCGCCCGCGCCCTGCTCCGCCTGCGCTGACTGGCCGACACCCGCCCCGTACCCACGACCCGGTAGGCAACCGCACATCCATGGCCATCATGGGACTCGGGGGTGGGGAAGGGTAGCGCGGTGCGCGCGAAGCGGAGAGCGCCCAGACATGAGTCAGAGCGAGTGCCATGCCCAACCGTTGGAGCCCCACCGCGAGCTCATGCCCGGCCAATGGCTGCGGCACTACGAGCTCATCCGAGAGCTGAGCGGCGGTGGCCCGGGTGGCGGGGCCTACCTGGCGCGCGACACCCGCACGGGACGCCGGGTGACGATCCATTTCCCGTCTCGGCTCCCTCCCGTCACCGCGCGCCTCTTCCACGAGAACATCGTGGCCATCCAGGAAGTCGGCCAGGACGAGGACGGCGCCTTCCTGGTGCTCGAATACCTCCAGGGCCAGTCCTTGCGGACGCTCGTCCACCACGAGCGGCTGCCTCCGGCACGCGCCGTCGAACTGATGGCGCCCGTGCTGCGGGCGCTCGCGCACGCGCATGACCAGGGAGTCGTCCATGGAGACCTGCGGCCCGACAACCTCCTGGTGACCGACACGGGCGTCATCAAGGTGCTCGGCTTCGGCCTCTCCCGGACAACCCAGGAGATGGAGGAGGAGCCCGCCACCGATCCCCGCACGGACCTCTGGGCCGTGGGCATCATGCTCTTCCAGATGCTCTCGGGTGTGACGCCGCGGCTCGACGCGCCCATGCCGCGTCTCCAGGAGCTGTTGCCCGCCCTGCCCCCAGACCTGGCCGCCGTCGTCGACCGCTGCCTGCTCGAGAACAAGGACGAGCGCTTCGCCGACGCGCGCTCGCTCCTGCGCGCCCTGGAGCCCTTCCTCCCAGGCCATGCCCATCGCGAGCCGCTCGCCAGCGATTCCTGTCCCTATCCAGGCCTCTCCGCCTTCCAGGAAGCCGACGCGGACCGCTTCTTCGGCCGCGCCCGGGAGGTCACCGCGCTCCTCCAGCGCCTTCGCGATCGTCCCCTGCTCGCCGTCGTCGGACCTTCCGGCGCGGGCAAATCCTCCCTGGTGCACGCGGGGCTCGTGCCCGCCCTCGAGCGCTCCGGCAACGACTGGCGGACGCTCGTGATGCGTCCCGGGCAGCACCCCCTGTCGGCCCTGGCCCGCCTGCTGGAACAGGCGGAACGCCCCTCGGACGTCTTCGAGGAGGACAGCCCGAGGCGGCGTGAACTCGTGCGGCGGCTGTACGCCGAGCCCGGCTACGCGGGCCAGGTGCTGCGCGCCCTCGCCCAGCACCACCACCACGAGCTGCTCGTCTTCATCGATTCCTTCGAGGAGCTGTACGCGCGAGTCCCCGACGTGCGCGAGCGCCGGGCGTTCACCGAATGCCTGATGGGCATCGCGGATGACACCACCTCCCCCCTGCGGGTGCTCCTCGCGCTGCGCACGGACCGCATGGACGCCGTGTCCGAGGACGAGCGCTTCATGACGGCCCTCTCCCAGGGCCTGTTCTTCCTCGCGCCGCTCCGGGGCGAGGGGCTGTGCGAGGCACTGGTGCGGCCCGCCGAGAGGGCCGGCTACTCCTTCGAGATGCCCATCCTGGTGGACGGTCTGCTCCAGGATCTGGAGTCCTCCCCGGACGCGCTTCCGCTCCTCCAGTTCGCCGCCACCACGATGTGGGAAGCGCGCGATCCGGACACCCGGCGGCTCACCGTCCGGGCCCATGAGACCCAAGGCGGCGTCACGGGAGTGCTCGCCCGCCACGCCGACGAAGTGCTCGCGAACCTGCTCGCGTCCGAGCAGGAGCTGACCCGACGCCTGTGCTCTCGATTGGTGGCGCCCAGTCGCACACGGGCCACCGCGACCCTGGACGAGCTGCGCGCGCTGACGAACGAGCCGGAGGAGCCGCGGCGGCTCATCGAGCATCTGGCGCGCATGCGGCTGCTGCGGCTCCACGGCGGCGCGGATGACACGGACGTGACGGTGGAGCTCGTCCACGAATCGCTCATCCACGGCTGGCCTCCCCTGCGCCGCTGGCTGGACGAGCGCCAGGAGGACACGGCGTTACCCGAGCGGGAGGCGCGACAGGGAAGAGCCCGGATGCTCGCGGGTGTGGTTTTCGTGGGCGCGCTCCTCCTCGCGACGTCGGTGGGGTGGGTGCACGCGCGCGGCGCGCAGCGGAGGGCCGAACTCCAGGCGGAGCGGGCGCGCGCGGAGGAACGGATGGCGCTGGACGCGGAGGCACGAGCCCGGGAGGCGGCGCGAGAAGCGCGGCGGGAACTCGAGAGGGTGCTCATCGAGCAACAGGAGCGGCACGAGGAGTGGCGAGCCTGGGAAGAGACCCATCGAGAAGTGGTGCGCCTCACCGAGGAGCTGTTCCACCGCGAGGAGGAGCTCTTCTCCGCGCTGCGGAGGCTTCAGAAAGCCTCCCCTACCCGGCCTGCCTCACCCCGGCACGGCTCGAGAAACGCCGAGGCGCTGCTGCGGCGGGAGCGGGAACGCATCCAGGGCCTCGAGGCGAGGATCGCCCCGATGCTCCAGCTCTTGAAGCGGCGGGCCTGGCGGGAGCAACCCGCCGGCCCGTTCGAGGAAATGAAGCGCTAGTTCGCGCCGCCGGAGCCGTCATCGAAGGCGTGAGCCTGGGACGGCATGCGCACGGTGTTGACCGCCGGGCGCGAGACCTTCTCCAGCAGCTCCTTGGCACCGGGAGGAATGCCACCCGAGGCCTGCTCCCCCTCGCCCGACGGCACCACGGGCGCGATGGGCTGATTGGCGCGCCGCTCGTCGTTGGTGGCCATCATCGGCAGGTTCGGCGTGTTGCCGCACGAGGGAGCGGCGATGAGGGTGTCGCGCACCGGATCGCCATAGCCCGCGATGTGCGCGCGAACGGAGGGGTTGTTCCATCCGGGGCCCTGGGTGCTGGCCACCTTGAAGTGCAGGTGGGGGCCGCAGGACCAGCCGGTGTTGCCCGAATAGCCGAGGAGCTGACCCTTGTGCACCGTATCGCCGGGCTTCACCACCACGGCGCTGAAGTGCAGGTACTGGGTCTCCACGCCCCCCGCGTGCTCGACGACGACGTAGTTGGCGTACGAGGCCATCTTGGGATCACACGCGCCCTGGGTGCTGTCCCCCCGCGCCATGCGCACCTTGCCGTCCTGCGCGGCGACGACAGGGGTGCCGATGGGCATGCGGAAATCCCAGGCGTAGGTGTCATTCTGCAGGTGACTGCCCGTGTCGTGTCCCTGGCTGACCGGGAAGACCCGGCCACAGGCGAACGGCACGCCCATCTCGGGAACCACGCTATTGCGGGTGGGATTGACTGCCGGAGCGGAGGCGAGCAGGAAGATCGTGGAAATGATCATGGGGGGCTGCGCGACAACGATGGGGTGCCTAGGCACTATTCCAGAATCCGCATCCCCTCGCGCCACGTGGGAAAATCTACAGGTCGGTCCATTCGGAGAGGAGGCGACCAGGCAGCGGCGCCTATCCTGCGGCCCTTCTCTTTCCCGGGAGGCGGCAAGCGTGGCCACGGAAACCATTTTCTCGAAGATCGTCCGAGGTGAAATCCCCTGCCACAAGGTGTGGGAGGACGAGCGGCACCTGGCCTTTCTCGACATCCGCCCCATGAGGCCCGGACACACGCTCGTCATCCCCAAGGACGCCGGGGACTACCTCTTCGACCTGGAGCCCCAGGCCTATGGCGAGCTGATGCAGGCGGTGCGCACCGTGGCGCGCCTGCTCAAGGAGCGCCTGGGATGCCAGCGCGTGGTGGAGGTGGTGATCGGCTACGAGATACCGCACGCCCACGTGCACCTCATCCCCACCGACTCCATGGCGGAGCTGCCCTCGTTCGCGGGCAGCCCGGCGGATCAGGCGGAACTGGCGCGCCTCGCCGCGCGCCTGCGCGATGGGAAGTAAGCCCCCCATCGCCGCCAGCGACGACGAGGCGGAGTCTCAGGCGGCGCTCTTCTCGCCGCGCTTCTCCGCCTCGCGGTAGATGTTCTCCACCTCCTCGCCGTACTTCTTGAGCACGCTGCGGCGCTTGAGCTTGAGCGAGGGGGTGAGCATGTCGTTGGCGGTGGTGAAGTCCTCGCTCACGAGCAGGAAGTGCTTGGGCTTCTCATAGCCCTTCACGTCCTTGGTGTACTCGGCGATCTGCTCCCGGTAGAGCTGCTGCACCTCGGGGAGCGTGAGCAGGGCGGGCATGGCGGTGCTCAAGCCCTTCTCCTCGGCCCACTTCGTCAGCGAGCCCATGTCCGGCACGATGATGGCCGTGTTGAAGGGCTTGTTCTGGCCGTGCAGCATCGCGTTGACGATGAAGGACGAGAGCTGCAGCGACTGCTCGATGGGGGCCGGCGACACGTACTTGCCGTTCTCCAGCTTGTACTGCTCCTTGATGCGGCCGGTGATCCACAGGTACCCGTCCTCGTCCACGTAGCCCATGTCCCCGGTGCGAAAGCCGTGCTCGGGGGTGAAGGCCTTCTCGTCCTCCTCGGGCAGGTTGTAGTAGCCCTGCATGATGTTGTGCCCGAAGGCGACGATCTCTCCCTGCTTGGGGTCGCCCGTCTCGGTGCGATCGATCTCCACGCGCGTGCCCGGCAGCGGCTTGCCCACGGAGCCAATCTTGCGGTTGCCCGGGTAGTTGGCGGTGGCGATGGGAGACGTCTCGGTGAGGCCATAGCCCTCGTAGACGGTGATGCCGAGGTTGTCGATGAACTCGGCCACCTCGCGCGAGATGGCCGCGCCACCGCTGAACGCGTACTTCATCCGGCCGCCGAAGCGCGCGCGCACCTTGGAGAAGACGACCTTGTCGAAGAAGGCGTGCTGCAGGTCGAGCAGCGCGCTCGTGCGCTTCTGCTCGGCGAGCGCCTTGCGCTGCTTGGCGACCTCGATGCCGCGGGTGAAGAGCAGGCGCTTGAGGGGAGACTCCGCCGCCATGCGCTTCTGCAGCCCATCGTAGATGCGGTTGAAGATGCGCGGCACGGAGAAGATGAGCGAGGGCTTCACCTCGGCCAGGTTCTCGATGATCTTCTCGGTGGACTCGGCGATGCCCATGGAGGCGCCCATGGAGTACAGGCCGTGCAGCTCCACGGATTGACCGAAGACGTGCGCCCAGGGCAGGAACGCGAGCGAGCGGTCATCGTCGGACATGGGGAAGATCTCGTGCATGGCGGCCACGTTGCTCGCGATGTTGCCGTGGCTGAGCTTCACGCCCTTGGGGTTGCCCGTGGTGCCCGAGGTGTAGATGAGGCCGCTCAGGTCCGAGGGCTTGGGCGAGGCCGCGGGCTGGGGGGACGCGGAGCCCTGGCTCAGCAGGTTCGCGAGGCTGTCCGCGTCCTGCTCGCCGCCGGAGAAGCGGATGACGTGCTCGAGCGCGGGCAGGGATGATTTGAGCGCCGAGATCTTCTTGGCGATGGCGTCGGTGGCGACGAACACCACCTTGGCGCCACAGTCATTGAGGATGTACTGCCACTCCTTCTCCTGCTGCTGCTCGTACATGGGCACATAGGCGGCCCCGAGCGTGTACGACGCATAGGCACCCACCGCCCACTCGTGGCGGTTGTTGGAGATGACGGCCACGCGATCGCCCGCCGTCACGCCCAGCTTCGCCAACCCACCGCGCAGGTCGTCCACCTTCTGCGCGAACTGGATGTACGTCATCTCCACCCAGGCGCCGTTCTTCTTCTCGAGGAAGAGCGTCCGCGGGCCGTAGTGCGCCGTGCTTTGGAGGAAGATGTCGACCAACGTCTCGAACTTGGGTCGCGTCATGGCTCGGGCTCCTGGGAAGTGAGCAGGCGGGCGACATCACACCAGGAGACGCCCCCCTCAGTCTCAACAAGTCACCAGGAAGCTAACCCAATTCCAAGCACTACTGGATGGGTCCCCAGGCTCATTTGCCCGGCACCTGGGGTAAAAAGAACTGACGCACGGCGTCAGGACTCACGAGGCGTGGCCCGCTGGAAGATGCGCAGCAGCAAGAGGAGCGAGGGGAGGATGAGCACGACGAGCGCCGCGAGGAACACGGCGCTGCCCGAGCCCAGGGCCCGCCGCCGGAAGTCCTCCTGGAGCGCGGGCTCGCGCGTCTCGGCCGTGAGGTACACCGAAGGCCAGGGACAACCCCATCTGAGCCCGCGCGTAGAGCAGTTCCATGGGAAGGGCCGCGTTCGCGGAGGACATCGCCCCCGGGAGCTAGGCGTGGGCCTCGGCCTGGACGAAGCGGACTCCCGGACGCTTCGAGATCTTCTGGGCCGCCTGGGTCGACGAGGGAACCAGCGTCTGCACGGCGTTCCTGGCCAGGGCGCTGGCCAGGGCGGTGCCGAAGATGAAGAAGAGCTTGCGGCCCAGCTCGATGGCGAAGGGCTGTTGCTTGGAGGAGGAGGCCACCTGGTCCGGGTGGTTCCAGGCGCGCCACACCGCGCGCCGGCGCCGCTCCCAGACCACCCGCTCCTGACGGCGCCCGTTGAAGAACGAGACGCCCACGCCCACGGCCACGGCCGTCAACGCACCGGCGCCGATCTTGAGCAGCAGCTCGCGGTTGCGCTCGAGGACCTGACGCACCTGGAACTTCATGTCGAAGGCCCGCTCGCGGCGCCGGTCCAGTTCCTGGAGGGTGAGCAGCAGTTCGTCCCGGAGCCGGTCCGCGGTGCGCTCCACCTGCTCGCGCTCGCTCAGTCCCGAGGTGATGGCGCCCCCGCGCTTCGTGTCGTCACGCTTCGTGTCATCACTCATTGCAGGGTCTCCTTGGTGCGCACGAGGTCCGCCTTCAAACGCTCCTGGGTATGGGGCAGGGGCTGTTTCGGCAGCCGCTTGTTCCCCGCCCACGCGAGTCCTCCGGAGACCAAGAGCAGGAAGGCGCCCACCAGCAGCACGCCCAGCCACTGGGCCAGCGGCAGCGCCAGTCCCGCCGCCACGAGCAGCGCCGACAAGCCCACCAGGGCCAGGACCGCACCCGCTCCCAGGAGGATGCCCGCGCTCTTCGCCGCGGTGATCTCCTCCTTCAACTCCTTCTTCGCGTGCAGGACTTCCGCCCGGGCCAGTAGCCGCGCCTCTTCGATGGCATGGCGGACCAGCTCCGCGGTGGACAGCGATTCCAGTTGCCTGCGCTCCAGCCGCTCCGATTCGAATTCCACGTGCCGCCTCCCCAGGCGTCCGTGAACCCACCTGGTGGTCGCAGGTGAGTTCCGCTCTCCCGCGAGAAGTTGGAATCGAGAGGCCGCCAGGGGAAGTCGAGCGGGCGTGACGAAGGCTCGCTCGCCCGGCCGCTGCTCCGAGGACTTGGTTAGCGGCGGCGCTTGTGTTGGGCGAGCGCGGTGGCGAGGGTCTCGCGCACCTGCCGGGCCTGGAAGAGGCGATCCGCGGCGTCCACCAGGGTGTCGGCGTACAGCACGCCCTTGCGCAGGCGCGAGGGGATGGCGGCCGTGCCCAGGTGGGAGCCGAGCATGGCGCCCGTGCAGGCGGCGGCCGCGTCGGCCTCGCCGCCACAGCGCAGCGTGAGCTCCACGGCCTTGCGGAAGTCGTGCGGCATCTTGAGGGTCGCGTACACAGCGGTGAGCAGCACCGGCACCACGTGAGGAGGCAGGCCCTCCACGCCCCGGAGCTGGCTGGGCGGCACGCTCACCTTGCGCAACTGCGTCAGCGCGCGCGCCGTGTCCCACGTGAGCAGACGGGGCAGGTGGCGCAGTTCCTCGGCCAGCTCCTGATCATGCGCCGCGGCCGCCAGCGCCAGCTCCTCGCAGAACGCGGCGGGAGTGGGCGGCTCCTTCGTCGTCAGGCCCATGGCCACCGCCTGCGCGAAGGCGGCGGCGGCGCCAGCGCACGTGGGATCCTTGTGCGTGAGGATGGAGAGCACGCCCGCGTCGTGACGGATGCGCACGCGGCTCTTGCTCTCGAAGAGGCCCACCACCATGGCGCGGCTGAGCACCGAGTGACACTTGACGCCCAGGGGCGAGCCCGCGCTCATCCACGGCGTGCCCATCGCGAGCTTCTGCAGGGACTCGGCGAGCGGCTTGGGCGGCTGCAGGATGATGCCCTCCTGCCACAGCCACGCGAGGTGCACCGCGGTGCTGCGCCCATCCACCTTGCCCTCGCGGATGACGCTCTCGGCGGTGGCGAGCATGAGCTGCGTGTCGTCGGAGAACTGGCCCTTGGCGAACTTGCCCCGGGGCCGGGGCGCGAAGTCGTCGGCCAGGCCGCTCAGACGCGCGAGGTTCACCGGCGGAATGCCCTTGAGGGGAAACCCCAGGGCATCTCCGATCGCGAGTCCCAGGAACGCCGCTTGAAACCTATCCTGGCGCTCGGCGGGGGTCATCGACATGGGGAGCGGCAAGATAACCAAACCGCGTTGCATGACCAGTCCCGACTTTCATTCCGCCGCGAGTTCCCCACGCACCACGCACAGATTGGGTGAAGGGCGCTCTCCCACCACAAGCGGCTACTCGTCACGCCCCAGGTTGACAACCGCCTGGAGACGGGCCACGACCGCTTCGGCGCCTTGATGCAGGTGCACCCCATCCCAGAGGGCGGGCGTGCTGTGTCCACCACGTTCGCGCCACGCGGCCTCCGCTTCCGGGAAGGCGATGTTGCGAAAGCGCACGCGATCCTCCAGCGCGTGGTCCACGACGTAGAGGCGCGCCACGGCGGAGGGAGGATCCGCGATCAGGTGGAAGAGTTCGAGCACGGCAAAGACAGACATGCGCGGCCGCGGGACGCGCCGCGCGGAAATTCAAGACACGGCTAGCGGGCGGCGGCGTTCACGCGCGCCGTCTCGCGGCGCACGGTGGCCTGCTCGACGCCGAAGCGGACATCGTCCGACGGCATGCCGCGCAGACGCTCCTGCGCCTCCGCCAGACGCCGGCGCGCGGCCTCCACATCGATGGCCGACACGGGCTCGACCACGTCCGCGAGCACGAGCACCTTGTCGTTGCCCACCTCGACGAAGCCACCGGCCACGAAGTAGGCCTCGCGCGGGGTGCCCTCGCCCGAGAGGGTGAGGAGGCCCGGCTCGATGAGCGACAGGAACGGGGTGTGGCCCGGCCGCACGCCGAACAGGCCCTTCGCGCCGGGAACGATCGCCTCGTCCGCCTGCACCGACAGGACGCGCTTCTCGGGGGTGACAATCTCGACCGTCAGCTTGGCCATGGGCTTTTCCGTGCTCTCTAGAAGGTCAGTTGGTGGGTCTTACCGCCGCCCACCGTCTCGAAATCAATGCGCCCGGCATCCGTCAGGCGGGGACCCTTGCCCGGCACTCCGAGCAGGCCCTCCAACCATTTGATGTGCTGCGACATCTGCCGCACCTCGGGCAGGGCCTGCCGGCTCACGAAGTCCAGCAGCCGCCGCTCCTCCACCCGCGCGCCGTTGCGGTCATACTCCGCCGCCACGACCGTGTTGGCCCAGGCGGGCAACTTCTTGTTCCGCTTGCCGGGCAGCTTCTGCGTGCCCTTGGGCGCCAGCGGGTAGAGGATCCACACCTTCGCTCCGTCATCGGAGACGAAGTACAGGTCATCCACGCCGCCCACGCACCGCTCCAACTTCCACTCGATGCCGCTCTCCTTGGAGACCTCGAGCGTGCACTGCTCGGGCCCCCGGACCACCATGCGCACGCTGTAGGTGCCCTTGGCACTCACCCGCGCACGGCTGGAGCGCTCCGCCGCCAGGCCAGGAAGCGCCAGCAACACCATCCCGATGACGACGGAACGAAGCATGTGGACTCCTCCTGGCGCGGGGGGCGGGAGCGGCTGGCGGAACTAGCTGGCCGCCAGCTTGGCGGCCTTGGCCTTCGCCTCGTCGATGCCGCCCACCATGTAGAAGGCGGACTCGGGCAGATCGTCGTGCTTGCCCTCGGCGATCTCCTTGAAGCCCTGGATGGTGTCCTGGAGCTTCACGTACTTGCCGGGCGAGCCGGTGAAGATCTGCGCCACGAAGAAGGGCTGGGACAGGAACTTCTGGATCTTCCGGGCGCGCGCCACCACCAGCTTGTCGTCCTCGGACAGCTCGTCCATGCCGAGGATGGCGATGATGTCCTGCAGCTCCTTGTAGCGCTGGAGGATGCCCTGGACGCGGCGGGCCACGGCGTAGTGCTCGGCGCCCACGACGTCCGGCGACAGGATGCGGCTCGTCGAGTCGAGCGGATCCACGGCCGGGTAGATGCCCAGCTCGGAGATGGCGCGGTTGAGCACCGTGGTCGCGTCCAGGTGGGCGAACGTGGTGGCGGGCGCCGGGTCCGTCAGGTCGTCGGCGGGCACGTAGATGGCCTGCACGGAGGTGACCGAGCCCTTGGTGGTGGAGGTGATGCGCTCCTGCAGGCTGCCCATCTCCGTGGCGAGCGTGGGCTGGTAACCCACGGCGCTGGGGATACGGCCCAGGAGGGCGGACACCTCGGAACCGGCCTGGGTGAAGCGGAAGATGTTGTCCACGAAGAGCAGCACGTCACGGCCTTCCACGTCGCGGAAGTACTCGGCGATCGTGAGCGCGGTGAGGGCCACGCGGGCGCGGGCGCCGGGCGGCTCGTTCATCTGGCCGTACACCAGCACCACCTGGCTCTCCTCCAGGTTGTCGACCTTGATGACGTTGCTGTCCTGCATCTCGTGGTACAGGTCGTTGCCCTCGCGGGTGCGCTCACCCACGCCGGCGAACACGGAGAAGCCGCCGCGCTCCACCGCCACGTTGCGGATGAGCTCCTGCAGGAGCACCGTCTTGCCCACGCCGGCGCCGCCGAACAGGCCGATCTTGCCGCCACGGGTGTAGGGAGCGAGCAGGTCGATGACCTTGATGCCCGTCTCGAACATCTGCACGCGCACGTCCTGCTCGGTGAACGGAGGCGGCTGGCGGTGGATGGGCCACGCCTCCTTGGCGACCACGGGGCCCTTCTCGTCCACGGGCTCGCCCGTGACGTTCAGGATGCGGCCGAGCGTGGCCTTGCCCACCGGCGCCAGGATGGGGGCGCCCGTGTTCGTCACCGGCTGGCCCCGGCTCAAACCCTCCGTGGAGTCCATGGAGATGCAGCGCACGGTGTTCTCGCCCAGGTGCTGCGCCACCTCGAGCGTGAGGTTGTTCTGCTCCGCGCTGACGTTGGGGTTGGTCAGCTTGAGGGCGGTGAACACCTCGGGGAGACCACCGGGCGGAAACTCCACGTCGACCACAGGACCGAGAACCTGGGTCACCTTGCCTACCGTCGGAACTTGAGCGCTCATGGACTGTCTTCCCGTCACTGCTTCAAAAGGGTGGCCCGGGGGATGGGCGGGCCCGCTCTACTCGCAGGCTCCCCCGGAGGTCAACATTGGAGGCCGTCTGGCCAGAAGCCGAACTTCTACTTCAACGCCTCGGCGCCCGACACGATCTCCATCAACTCGTTGGTGATGACCGCCTGGCGGGTGCGGTTGTAGGTGAGCGACAGGCTGGCGATCATGTCCGTGGCGTTGCTCGTCGCGTTCTCCATGGCGGACATGCGCGAGCCGTGCTCGCTCGCCACGCTCTCCAGGAGCGAGCGGTAGAGCTTGATGGCCACGGCCTGGGGCACCAGGCGATCCAACACTTCCTGGCGGCCCGGCTCGTACTTGAAGTCCACCAGATCCGGGGTGGGCTGCGCCTGGGGGGCGGCCTGGCCGACCTGGGCCGCGGTGGGCGCGCTGACCGACAGCGTCTGCAGGGGCAGCAGCTGCGCCAGGGTCACCTTCTGGTTAATGGCGGAGATGAACTCGTTGTAGATGATGTAGACGGCATCCACGTCGCCCTTGAGGAAGCGCGCGCTCATCTCCTCGGCCACGGCGGCGGCCTGGTTGTAGTCGGGCTTCTGGGACAGGTGCCCGAAGTCCTTGCGCATCTGCTGGCCGCGCTGGCGGAAGAAGTCGTTGCCCTTGCGGCCCACGGTGGACAGCTCCACCTGCACGCCGCTGTTCTCGTAGAGGAAGCGGCTGGCGCGGCGGATCACGTTGGAGTTGAAACCACCGGCGAGGCCGCGGTCCGACGTGAGCAGCAGCACCTCCACCTTGCGGATCGGGCGCGAGGCCAGGAGCGGATGGGCCAGCTCCTCTCCCTGCGAGCGCACGACGAGGTCGGAGATGATCTGGTCGAGGATCTGCGCGTACGGCCGCGCGGCGGTGATGGCGTCCTGGGCCTTGCGCAGCTTGGCGGCGGCCACCATCTTCATCGCCTTGGTGATCTGCCGCGTGTTCTTCACCGAGCGGATGCGCTTGCGAATGTCGCGAAGAGACGCCATGAGGCCACCAGCTCCTGTAGAAACGAGGGCCTGAGGGTTCGGCCCGGTCGCGGCCCCCTATATAGGCTGGTGTGGCGGCCGGTCAACCGTGGCCTTCCAACCAGACGCCCCCTTTTCCGGGAGCCGGGAATCCACCGCCCGTGTCGGCGGTCGGGTAGCGGGCAAGGGAGTTGCTTTTTCCCACCAGGCGCTGGGACGACAAGGAGGGTCACGGCCGTTGGGCCGGAAATTCATGGGCAGTGGCGGTCACAAGAAGCGGTGGAGGCGATCAGCCCTCCTGATGGTGCTCGGGCTGGGCCTGGGCGCCGCCCTGGCCGTGGGGGCCGTGTCCCTCTACGTGGAGTGGCGCTACGTGGATCGCATCCTCCCGCGCGCGCAAGCTCCCCAGGCCCCGGTGGCGCTCGTGTATGGCGCGGGCCTCGCCCCGGGGGGCAAACCCTCGCCCGTGCTCGCCCAACGGTTGGATGCCGCCCTGGCCCTCTACCACTCGGGCACGGTGGGCATGCTGCTGCTCAGCGGAGACAACTCGGACCGCTTCCACGACGAGACGCGCGCCATGGTGCGCTACGTGCGCGAACGGGGCGTCCCCTCCGAGGCCATCCAGGAAGACACCGCGGGCCTGTCCACCTACGACAGCTCCGTGCGGGCCCGCACCGTCTTCGGAGTGCGAGAGGCCCTGCTCGTCACCCAGCGCTTCCACCTGACCCGGGCGCTCTACATCGCCAACTCGGTGGGCATCGACGCATGGGGCGTGGCCGCGGACGAGGGCCGTCCCACCACCCGCCGCTACGCCCTGCGCGAAACGCTCTCGCGCGTGCTCGCCCTGCTCATGGTGTGGGCGGGTGCCGAGCCTCAATACCCCTCCGGCGCGCCTCCCCCACGCTGAGCGCCCTGGCGGCGAGCGGGCGGTCGAGGGCCGTTGCGTGAAGCCTCTTGGATTCGCACCGTTGCTAGAGCGCCATCCCGGCGTCCCTGGGAGACACTGCCATGCGATTCAAGAAGCTCGGAGCCGAGGAAGTGGGCGAATCCGAATCCCTGCGCCACCGGGATCCCATCACCGGCCGGGAGGAGCTGAACCTCACCGACGCGGAGCTGTCCATGAGCCCGCCGCTGGAGGAAGAAGCCGACTCGCGCGACATCCTCCCGGATCAAATCCAGGAGTTCCGCCGGGCGGGCGACGAGGAAGAGGAGCAGGAAATCACCGCCCGGCCCAGCGAGCCCATGCGGCCCATCCGTCCGGACGATCTCTCCAACGACTGACCTCTCCCGAGCCCGAGACGAGGGCCCCAGGAGGGCCCTCCGTCCGGATGACGGCTCAGCGGCGGCCGCGCGCCCCGCCGCGTTTGCCCGAGACCTTCTTCACGGCCGCCTTCTTCGCCGGAGCCTTCTTCCCGGCGGTCCGGGCCGGAGCCTTCTTCGCCGGAGCCTTCTTCCCGGCCGCTTTCTTCACCGGAGCTTTCTTCCCGGCCGCTTTCTTCACCGGAGCTTTCTTCCCGGCCGCTTTCTTCACCGGAGCTTTCTTCGCCGGAGCCTTCTTCGTGGCGGCCTTCTTCGCGGCGGTCCGGGCCGGAGCCTTCTTCACGGCCGCCTTCTTCGCCGAAGCCTTCTTCCCGGCAGCGGGCTGCTTCTCCGGAGCCTTCCTGGTTGGCTTGCGCGCGGGGGCCGTGGGCTTCTCTTCCACCTCGGCCTCCTCCTCTGGCTTCTGGAACTTCACCGTCCGACGCTTGGCCGCGGCCACCACCGGCTGACGCAACGCCTCGTCGGCTTCCGTGCCCTCTTCCTCGGCCTCGTCCTGCTCGGAAAGGATCGCCTCGGCTTCGTCTTCCGCCAGGAGGGCCTCCTCTTCTTCATCGGCCCGCGCCAACGCCTCTTCGTCGGCCTCGTCCTCCTCCACGTCCTCGTCGACCTTGGCTCGGGCCACGTCCTCTTCCCCCGCCTCCTCTTCTTCCTCCGCGTCGGCGCGCGCCGGGGCCCGGGCCGTCTCGCCCTCCTCGTACTCCACCGAGAGGTCGCTCAAGGCCCCCTGCACCATCGAGAGGGCCTGGGCGTAGGTCCGGTCACCGAACTCCTCCACCTCCTTGGGCGGCACGAGCACCTCGAGCATGCCCTGGAGCGAGCGGTACAGGCGCAGCTCGCGAGTCTCCGTCTCCCAGGTGCCGTAGAGCCAGTCCTCGTCCGAGAGCCCTTCGGCCCACCCCGGAAGAGGCCCGTCCCCCTGCTCCACCATGGCCGACTTGCGCGCGGCGAACAGGTGCCGGTGATGACCCTTGGTTCCGATGCGCCAGAGCCCCGCGGCGGGCAGTCCCTCGAGCTTCAGCCGCGTCTTCTCCAGCACGCTCGGCGCACCCTCGGGACCATGCAGACTGAAGAGGACGACGTCCCCTTGGAACGTGCCCCCATCGAATGTCTTCCACAGGACGGCGAGCTCCTCGGGAACGGGCACCCCGCTCTCCGTCTCGGCCCTCCGGACATCCTCCTGGCCCACTCCCGCCGACGTCTTGACCGCCGACTTCTGAAGTCCCTCCAGCCACTCGTGCATGTCCCCTCCACGTCGAAGGGCCCCAACTTAGGGTGCCCCAGGCTCGCTGCGCAGTACACCTCTGCCCCTATTGTGCACGGCCCCACCACGTCCGGTCAGCCTTTCCGCACATCCCCGCGCACGCTCCCTCCTCCTCCAGGGTTGAAGCGGAGGGGTCCCCCCCATTACAGGGAGTCGGCATGGCACATCCCGTGAGCTACGACGCGACGCCGCAGACCTTCGACGCCCTGGTCCTGGAACCCCAAGGCGAACTGGTGGTGGTGGATTTCTGGGGGCCCGGCTGCCCCAACTGCGACATCTACGCGGCCGCCGAGCCCGCGCTCCTGTCCGAGCTGGAGGGGGCGCGCATGCGCGTGGTGAAGGTGAACGCCTACGAGCACGAGGAGCTCGCGCGGCGCTTCGGGCTCTACGGCATCCCCACCTTCCTGCTGTTCCGCGACGGCCGCCGGATTGGGAAGATGAGCCAGTATTACGGGCGCGACTACTGGCTCGGCGTCATCCGGGAGCACCTGCCCCCGGACGGAAACGCCCCCACCCCCGCCTAGCGGCGCAGCTCGGGAAAAGGCGACGTGGGCGAACTGTAGCGCCCCGTCACCAGGGACCAGTGCACGTTGCCGAGGATCCACGCCTTCAGGCCCTCCACATAGGCGAGCACCCGCGGATCACTCAACCGAGAGGCCAGCAGGGCCTCCTCGCACGCGACGAACGCATCCGTGTCCGAGTTGATGAACTCGATCGCCGCGAAGATGGACTCCTCCAGGCCCAACCCCTGGTGGACCCGCAGCACGTGGACGAAGTTGTTCGGGTTCTGGTGCCAGAGGACTTCCTTCTCGAAGGAGAAGAGGTCGTTCGTCAGCGCCACCACCCGGGTGCACAACTGCCGCATGCGCTGCACGAGGGGCAGGCGGAACAGCTCCTCGGGCAGCTCCTGGCCCGGCTCGGCGAACTCCACCAGGTCCAGGGCGGTGTAGACCCCCGAGTCCAGGGCGCGCTGCTCGATATAGCGCTCCAGCTCGGGGACCGTGCCGTCCGTCCAGTGGCGCGCGGCCAGGAGCGTGCCCCGCAGGAGGTAGTCCTCCACGTCGTGGATGAAGCGCTCCATCCACAGCTCGCTCGCCAGACCGCGCAGGCGCTGGCGCAACTGGAACGTGAAGCGCTCGAGCGGCGTGGCACGCGGGCGGGGTCGGCCGCCCCGGAGCACGGCCAGACACGCTTCCACATACGCCCGGAGGTAGTCGGGACGCTGGCCCACCTCCTCCAACTCGTCCGCCTCGTCGTCGAAGAGGAACAGCCAGGCATGCCAGTCATTGCATACCGCCAATCGCTCCCATCGCCCCTTCGGATAGACATGCGCCGTGAGCAGACCAAACTGGCCCGCCTCGAAACGCCGCACCCGCGCCGGCTCCCGCGGCAGCAGCCCCACCGACAGCACCCGTGCGCGCGTGTGGCGATCCATCGCCCTCGCGTACAGGCTTGGCTCCACCGCCCAGGCCGAGGGAATCCGCAGCATCGACAGGCGAGGACCCCGCACGAGCGGAACCTCGGGCAGGCGCGACACGTCGACGCTGGTTTTCATGGCGGGTGGTTGCATCGGGGCACCTCGCGGAGTGGCCCTCGAGAGGGACCCCCGCTCTCACGTCGACGACCCTGGTGGAAATTCTGCGACGGCAGCGTACGAATTACCCACACGCAAGCGGGAGCAGCCATAACCCGGTGACCCATCGGCTCCGCGCCAGCACTGTCAATGACTGTAAATAACAGGCTGAAGAGAATGAACCGTGTTCATCCCGAATCAAGAAATCCGTACGAGAAACGACACAAGGTGTCTGTCCCCGCGACCAGAGGCTCGCCAGAAGCGACGCCCACCGGGCGGCCCGTGTCCACTCCCACGGCGCTCCGCCACCCGGGCCGCACGCGGTAGAGTCGCCACCGCCTGATCCCCACTGAAGGAGTTGTCTTGAGACCCGCAGCGCTCTGGCTCGCGGCCGTGCTGACCTCGGCCGGTTGTTCCCACACCCCCTCGAAGACCCCCACGGAGGCGCCCATGTCCGCTCCCCTCCAGGAGGCCCCGGCCTCCCGCCCGACACCGCCCGCGCCCGAGGGCTCCCGCCCCCTGTCCGGCTCGCTGGAAGACTTCACCGCCGCCTGCACCGCCGACCTGGACACGGCACGCGCCCGGATCGCCGCCCTCAAGGCCCTCCCCTCGTCGCGGGACCACCGGAGCGTCCTGGAAGCCTACGACGACGCCATGGCCGCCCTGGGCTCGGCTTTCAGCCGCGCGGGACTCGCCCGTGAGGTTCACCCCCAGGCCGCTTTCCGTGATGCCGCGCGGGAATGCGAGCAACGGGCCGATGCCCTCAACGTGTCCATCGCCCAGGACCGGGCCGTGTACGACGCCCTGAGCGCCGTGGACCTAAAGGGCGAGGACGCCGCCACGCGCTACTGGATGGAGCGCACGCTCCTGGACTTCCGCCGCGCGGGAGTGGACCGCGACGACGCCACGCGCGAGCGCGTCAAGGCGCTCAACGAGGAAATCCTCAAGCTCGGCCAACGCTTCAACCAGAACATCGCCGAGGACGTGCGCCGGGTGGAATTGCCGCCCCAGGCGCTCGCGGGCCTGCCCGAGGACTTCATCCGCGCGCACGCTCCGGACAAGAAGGGCCTGGTGGTCCTCACCTCCAACTACCCCGACTACTTCCCCTTCATGACGTACGCGCGCGACGCCAAGGCGCGCGAGCAGCTCTGGCGCGCCTACCACCAGCGCGCGTACCCGAAGAACCTGGAGGTGCTCTCCCAGCTCATCGCCAAACGCCACGAGCTGGCCACGCTCCTGGGCTACCCCACCTGGGCCGCCTACGTCACCGAGACCAAGATGACGCGCACGCCCCAGACGGCGGCGGACTTCATCGACAAGGTGGCCGCCACCGCCGAGTCCCGCGCCCAACAGGAGAACGCGGCGCTGCTCGCGCGCAAGCGCAAGGACAACCCCAAGGCCTCGCGCGTGGAGCCCTGGGACCAGGACTACTACGAGGACCGGCTCAAGGCCGAGACGCTCGGCTTCGACTCCCAGTCCCTGCGGCCCTATCTGGAGTACGGCCGCGTGAAGCAGGGGGTGATGGACATCACCTCGCGCATGTGGGGCATCACCTACGTGCCGGTGAAGGACGCCGCCGTGTGGCACCCGGACGTGGAGGCCTATGACGTCACGGAGAACGGCACGCTGCTCGGCCGCATCTTCCTGGACATGCACCCGCGCGAGGACAAGTACAAGCACGCGGCCCAGTTCGACATCACCACGGGCCAGCTCGGCAAGCGCTACCCCGAGGGCGCGCTCGTCTGCAACTTCCCGCGCCCCGGCGAGCTGATGACGCAGGACGAAGTGGAGACCTTCTTCCACGAGTTCGGCCACCTGCTGCACCACGTCTTCGCGGGCCGCCAGAAGTGGAAGGGCATCAGCGGCATCTCCACCGAGTGGGACTTCGTGGAGACGCCCTCCATGCTCCTGCAGCAGTGGGCGCAGAATCCCGCCATCCTCCAGGAGTTCGCCCGCCACCATCAGACGGGCGAGGTCATCCCCACGCCCCTGGTGGACAAGCTCCGCGCGGCGAAGGAGGCCGGCAAGGGCCTGTGGACGCGCCGGCAGATGTTCCTGGCCGCCGTGTCGCTCGACTACTACTCGCGCTCGCCGGGCTTCGACACCACCCAGGTGCTCGCCCAGCTCCAGGACAAGTACAGCCCCTTCCGCCACGAGTACCGCGACGGCACCCACTTCCAGCTCTCCTTCGGACACCTGGAGGGCTACTCGGCCGCGTACTACACGTACATCTGGTCGCTCGTCATCGCCAAGGACCTGGAGACCGAGTTCCAGAAGCACGGCTACCTCGATCGGGCCACCACGATGAAGTACCGCCAGATGGTGCTCGAGCCCGGAGGCTCCAAGCCCGCCGCCGAGCTGGTGAAGGACTTCCTGGGCCGGCCCTCCGGCTTCGAGGCCTACCGCGCCTACCTGGACGCGAAGTAGCACGGCGCCCCGTCAGGAGAGAGCCCCCGCCGTCGAGGGGGCTCTCGCCCAGGCCCTTACGCCACGCGCCGCCGCGAGGACGAGGGCAGGCGAGCGCCCCCCGCGGAGAGACGCGCCGCGGAGCGCCACACCACCGCCGCGTAGTCCACCACGGACGCCAGCGACATCAAGCCCACCGCCACCACCAGGGGGACGACCAGCCCGGGTGCCAACAACACCGCGAGCAGCGCCGCGAGCTGGAGCGTCGTCACCACCTTGCCCAACATGCGCGCCTGGAAGCGCACCGGCCGCAGCCTCGGCACCATCCGTGTCACGATGAACGCCAGGCCCGTGGCCACGTCCCGCACCACCAACACGCCGAACGCCAGGGGAGTCAGCCGCCCCTCCACCATGAAGGTGAACAACGCCACCATCACGAAGGCCCGGTCCGCGAGGGGATCGATGAGCGCGCCCCAATAGGACTCCAGGTGCTTGTGCCGTGCGATCCACCCATCCAGGAAGTCCGTCAGGGCGGCGATCACCACCAGGAGGACCCGAGCGAGCGGCGACTCCAGCCAGACGAAGAGCAAGGCCAGGGGCAGGCGGGTCAACGAGAAGGTGTTGAGCAGCACGAGGCTGGCACGACGGCTCATGCGATGGAAGGTAGGAATGACTCCCGTCCATCGCACGGCGGCCGTTCAAGCCGCGCCACGCGGATGACAGTGCGGTGACACCGCCCGGATGAGCGAGGGAGCGGACGGGCGGACGCTCTCGTGGCCGACCCTACGGCAGCCACTCGCCGTTGAAGCACGCCGAGCCGCGAGGTGTCCGGAGCGGCGCGGGTCGCGGAGAAGAAATCGAGGCCTCTCCCCGTCTGCTACATTCCGCCCACACGCGGCGCGAGGGCTCGATGACCTATCCGAGGGAACTGGTCGAGGCGATTCGCAGACACCAGCTCGTCCCCTTCGTGGGGGCCGGCATCAGCATGGGCGTCAAGCCAGGACTGTTTCCCTCCTGGCCCAGGCTCCTGGAGGGACTGGTCGACCGGATGCACGAGGAGGCCAGCCCGGAGGCCGCCATCGCGGAGGTGCGCCAGCGCATCGACCAGGGGGACCTGCTCACCGCGGCCGAGCAGGCCTTCCAGGAGCTGGGGCCCTACCGCTTCAACCGGTTCCTCCGCGAGCGCATCCGCCACCGGCGGCCGGACGGCGTGGACCTGTCCGTGATCCATGCCCTCTGGGGACTCCAGGCCCCCGTGGTGGTCACCACCAACTACGACGACGTCCTGCTCTGGGGCCGCGAGGACGCCGAGCCCGTCTCCAATGACCAGGATGACGAGCTGAACCTGCTGGACCTCCAGGCCTCTTCCACGGAACCTCGCGTCTGGCACCTGCACGGCACCATCCACCGGCTCGCCACGCTGGTGCTCGCGGGCGCCGACTACAAGCGCCTCTATGGGGACGAGGCGCGGCCCGCCAGCTACTCCCACTACACGAGCGCGCTGGTCCGCCTGCGCGAGTGGATCCGCTCCAGGCCCTTTCTCTACATGGGCTTCAGCTTCAGCGACCCCTACGTGCTCAAGCAGCTCGAGCATGTCATTGGCATCACCAAGGGGCGGCAGGTCCCCAGCTTCGCGCTGATGAAGAAGGGACAGCTCGATCGGGGAGCGCTCTGGCCGAAGTACAACATCCAGCTCGTCGAATACGAGGACCACGGAGCGCCCCTGGCCGAGTTCCTGCGCGGACTCACGCGGGCGGCGTTCGGACAGGGTCCGTCCCCGCTCCCCGCTCCGGCCGCCGCCCCCCTCGCACCACCCGCGCCTCCCGTGATGCGCGGCCATGAAGCGGTGGCGTTCTCCGCCATCTCCGTCCCCCCTCCTCCCGCGCCGCCCCCGAGGCCTGGCGTGGAGCGGCCAGCGCTGGAAGACGAATACATGCACATCCTGGGGAGCCAGCACCGGCTGGTGTTGCTCGCTCCCGAGGATGGAGGAGCCCGCTCACTCGCCCAGGGTGTTTCGGCGCGGTATGGGCAACACGTCACCTGGCTGGCGCCTCCCAATGTCCCCGACTGCACCGAGGCCGAGTACTGCCGTGCGCTCGTGGGAGAGGCCAGCGTCACGGGCTTCGACACGCTGGTGGAGCATCTGCGCGAGAAGGCCGCGCGCCTCGGGCGCGAGCACCTGATCGTCCTGCGCCAGGAGTGGGGCCCCTCCGAGCACTTTCAGCGGCTGGGCGACACACTGCGCCGGATGATGGTCGAGCCCTCGCCAGTGGACTTCCACATCCTCATCACGGGGGGCGAGCGCTCGGCGTGGATCCTCCACCACGTGGTGAGAAGCGTCTCCGTGTTCACGGGTGCCCCCAAGCGCGAGGTGCCGGACCTCACCGTGGAGGAAGTGTGGGCCTATCTGGCCTCCATGAGCCCGGACGAGGCACGGCACGCGGCGAGCGTTCACGCGGCCACGGGAGGCCATCTGGGGCTGATCCAGGAGGCCTTGAGCAGCGAGGGGCCGCGAGACGCGGACTCGATCACGGCGCGGCTCGCGCGCGGTCCCTCGCTCCGAAGCATCGTGCGGGAGCGACTGCGCCAGGACGAGCGCCATGGCTACCAGGGGGAGCGGAGCTGCCACGCGGTACTCGAACAACTGCTCGCCGGGCAGGCCGTGAAGGCGTTGGAACCGCTCGATCACCGGGTGGAGTGCCCAGAGGTGCGGTTGTACTTCGCGGGCCTGGTGCGCACCGACGCGGCGGGAAGGACCGTACTCCGGTGCCAGGCCGTGGAGCGCGTGGCCCGCGAGGCACTGGCACGACCGCCGACATGACACGCCTCTTGTTTCTTCCCGGCGCCGGGGCGAGCTCCGCCTTCTGGCGCCCCGTCTCGGAACTCCTCCCGCCAGAGTGGGAACGGCGGCACCTCTCCTGGCCGGGATTGGGCAACGAACCACACGATCCTCGCATCACGGGGCTCGAGGATCTTGTCGCGCGCGTCCTCGCCGAGCTCACCGAACCCGCGGACCTGGTCGCGCAGTCGATGGGCGGACTCGTAGCCATCAAGGCGATGCTGCGCGCACCCGACAAGGTGCGCCGTGTCGTCCTGGCGGGCACGACTTCCCGCGAACGCACCCGGCCCCGGTGGCATCACTCATCGCACGACATCTTGGATAGACGAGTTGAGTCATTCCGAGTGCGACATCTGGTAGGGTGGACTCAGGAGGTATCCCTTCTGGCCCGACTTCTCCCGTGGTTTCCGCCCTTCCTGCTGCTCATGGGGACGACGGCGGCAGCGCAGCCCCAGTCCCTTGTTCGCGAGCGCCAGGAGCGCCAGGTGGTGGCCCCTGGCGGCCCTAGCGAACCAGTGCCAGAGGTGCGGGTGGCCACCCACATCGCCACCACGCTGGTTTTCAATGCCCCCATCGACAAAGCCTCGGTGGAGGTGGAGGGGCGGGCCACGCGCTTCCGGCTCGTGGACGTGGGCGAGCGAATCGTCTTCCTCGAGCCGCTCGTGCCTCCGGGAGAGGGAGAGCGCCTGGGCCTGCGGGTGCGCTACAAGGACGGCGCGTCGCCAGCTTCCGCCACCTTCGCGCTCGTCTCCCACCCGTCGGCGGTGGACACCCGGGTGGATGTCGTGCGCAGCCACCGCTCGCCGGAGGTGTTGGAGGCGGCGCTGGCCCAGTGCGAGGCGGGCGGACCCGCCAGCCTCGTGCTGTCCGGCCGACTCGGCGTGGGCGGTGTCGGGGCCCGGCGCATCCAAATTGTCGAGGGTGTCCAGGCGGGCTTGCAGCTGCAGAAAGGCACCGGGTTTCGGGCGGACTCGTGGGCGATGGTGTCCGTCCGCGTGCACAACCTCCCCGGCCAGCAGCCCTGGACGGCGGGCGAAGCGCGGCTCACCCGGGCGGACGGCACGCCGGTGAAGGTGCTCTCCGTCCGCATGGACAGGGCGCGGCTCGCCGCGGGCGAAACGGGGTGGGTGGTGGTGGAAACGGAGCCCCCCTCCTGGGCCAGAGACGAGGTGTTTCGCGTCGAGTTGGGCGAGAAGGGCGGCGAGCGACGCCTTGTCATCGGTAAGGCGGTCCTCTAGGTATGCGCCCCATGACGGACGCCCTGCACCCGGACCATCTCCAGCCCGGCGATAGGGTGGGGCCCTGGCACATCCTCCAGGTGCTGGGCCAGGGAGGGTCGGCCCGCGTCTTCAAGGTGGAGCGCGACGGCCACCCCTACTCCATGAAGATGGCGCTGCGCCCCCTCTCCGACGCCCCGGAGGAGCTCTCCGACGAGGAGCACGTGGAGGCGGAGCACACCTACCGGAGACTGGCGCGCGAGGCGGCGGCCCTCTTCACCTACGCCACGCACCCCAACCTGCTGCGCGTGCACGCGGTGGACTTCTGGCCCAACCCCACCAAGGGATACTCCTTCCTCATCACCGACTTCATCGACGGGGACAACTGGCACCAGTGGCGCTGGCGCAAACCGGCCCATGCGGGCCGGCTGGTGGACACCTTCTCGGGCGTGGTGCGCACCGTGGGCGCGCTGCATGAGCGCGGCGTGTACCACCGGGACTTGAAGGCGGAAAACATCCTCATCCGCCGTGCGGACGGACGGCCCTTTCTCATCGACTTCGGCACCGTGCGTCTGCCCGGGGCCCTCACCCAGACGTTGGGCCTGCCCGAGGGCGTACTGCACCTGGTGCCACCCGAACTCGTGGCCTACACGCGCTCGGAGGCGTGGAAGCGAGGTGTTCCTTTTCAGGGGGGCGTGTCCGCCGACCTGTATGCGCTGGGCGTGTTGCTCTACCAGGCCCTCACGGACGCGCACCCCTTCAGCCCGGAACTGCCGGACAAGGAGTTGCTGGCCGCCATCGCCGACACGCCTCCCACGCCGCCGCACCTCCTCAACGCCCTGGCGCCGCGCTCCCTGAGCGACATCGCCATGCGCCTGCTGGAGAAGCAGCCCGAGGCGCGCTACCCCGACACCGGGGCGCTGCTCCAGGCCTTGGAGGAGGCCGCCGACAAGGAGCGGCACACCCCGGCTTGGAAGAAGCCCCTGACGGAGCCCGACCCCGAAGCCTTCGAGGCGTCGACGGAGCAGGACGTCTCGCCCACCCGGGACACGTCCTCCAACGAGGAGGAGCCCCCTTCGGGGAGTGCTCCCTTGGCGGAGAGCGGCGCGCGGGAGCCGACGCCCCGCCTGCTGCGCGGCAGGTGGCTCATCGCCTTGTTGGCGGTACTCCTTCTTCTCCTCGCCATCGGGCCGCTCTTTCGAGTTGCATCTCTGTCCTCTCCCGTGGCGGAGCCTGACGCTTCCGCCCCCACCTCACGAGGAAACCCGCCCGTGCACCCCACCCAGTCCCCGGACTCCGCTTCTTCCTCTCGTGGCACCTCGCGCTCGAGTGTTCTCGCCGCCTGGCTCTGCGCCGCCACCACATTGGGCTGTGCGGCGGCGCAGGTGCATCCCAAGCCGGCACGGTGCCCCACGGAAGCCACCGATGCCATGTTCAAGGAGCTGAAGCTCACCACGGGCAGTCTTTTGCGCGCCCTCGTGGACGTCAAGCAACCGGGAACTCAATGGCAGGTGGGGCTCTATCGGGAAGGCGCCGTCATCGGCCGCGTCACGGAGGGTGAGGGGCTGTTGACGGAGGGGACGCTGTTGTACGGCGAATTGTGGACGGGCCCTGGGCTGACAGACGAATTCGGCGAGGCCGCCGTCACCGGTCGCTACACGACGGCCCTCCTGGCGGACGGCAGGAAGTACCCGGTGTGCATTGCCCTGGGTGGCCCGGAAGCGCGCATGCCACGTCAGCCAGGCGATAAGTCCGGCACCGTCCAGCTCCCGCGAGACGCTCCAGTGAATGCCGTCTGGAATTGGCGGTGAGGCTATTGACCGTACACCGACCCGTTTTGTTGCCTGGCCTCCTGCAAGACGAAATCGCAGGAACATCAGCGGCTCCTGGAGAAGAACCAGGTGGCTCACCATGCATATGACGCCAGAAGAGTTACGGAGTCGTTTGCAAGCAGCGAAGCAGTTGCAAGCGGGCAGTGCGCGGCGAATCCAGGCGCACCGGGAACTGGCGGAGCAGTGTCCCGCGTGCGTACCCAACCTCCTATCCCTGAGCAGATCGTTGTTGCTCGATCGCCAGGACACCGGCGCGCAAGAACGATTCGACGAGGGAGAGCAGGCCCTCCGCTTGGCCGTTGAGTCTTCCGGTGAAGATGCCTCGGCGCTCGTCGAACTCGCCCACTTCCTCGACGTTGTCCGGGACTCTCCCGAGGAAGCGGAACCGCTGTTCGCGGAGGCAGCCCAGCGGGCCAGCAAACTGTTGGAGGAGGCCTGGGCGGGTTGGATTGGAGTGCTGAGCCAGCAGGAGAAGTTCGACGCCGCGCTTGAACTCTCGAGCCGCGCCCAGCGCGTCTTCCCCGACTCAGAACTCATCGCCGAAGCCACCGCTCTCGTCAGGCAAAGCGCGGCCCGAGAAGAATGACCCACAAGCCCATCGCGCTGGGCGTGGTCGGCAAGGCGCCCACTCCCGCGCATCGTCCACGACACCTCCCCCGCGCGGAAAGCGGCTCGCGCGGGGGAGGCGCGGGGGAACGCGTCGTGCTGGCCTCAGCGGAGGCCGCTATTGCTGCTGCTGCCGCCACTGCTATCGCCGTTGTCGTTTTCGCAGGCGCCGGCGAGCACGGAGCAGATGATGGAGTCGCCACAGATGATCAATATCGAGAACACACAGATGATGCCCGCGGAATCACCGTTGCCTCCCGCGACCTGACTCAGGCTCGCATCCGAGAGATTCACCAGGGTTTCCTTGTGGAGGCGGAGCTTCTTACCAGCCTTGTCACTGCTCATGGGCACGACCGTCCTGTTGGGGGGGCCGTCTGGATTGACGGTGCTCCACACAGTGGGTCCGCCCATTCAGGTCCTGTATTACCTCACGGGGATGTGGACCTGTGCTTCCCACCCCGCCCTCATCTTCGGGCGACTTGGATGTCCGGAGGAAGGCATGCCTTCCTCGGAAGCTCACCCGCTGTTGTCGTTATCGCAGGAGCCCGCCAGGATGGAACAGATGATGGAGTCACCACAAAGGAGGAGGGAGTAAAGGCAGATGATGCCGCCGGAATCCCCGTTGCCGCCCGCCACCCGGCTCAGGCTCTCCTCGGAAAGCTGACGGATCGTCTCCTTGTGGAGACGCAGCTTCTGCTGATTCCTGTCGTTCCTCATGATGGCAAGCCCCCTGTCGGGCCGTCGACGGTGACGGTGACAAGAACAGTACAGTATGGCCTTGAACACCCTCCATCGTATCGAAGGGAGGGCAATCGTCGGATTCTGGCGCCTTTTCCCTCCGTCCCGGAGTGAAGAAGACCCCACACGCCGAGACCTGTTTCCCGTGCCGGACCCACCACCCCGCCTCCCTGGGCAACGCCGCGCCGCATGGGCGCGAGGGTCTGGCTTTCTTCTATTCCACAAACATCACCCCGGAAGCCCTCGAGCATTATCAACTAGCCGATAGACCCACACCTTCCTCGCGAAACGGCCGCTGTCCCCATCGGGCCAGTGCCACATTGATCGGCTCTCGCCAGGAGAGTGTTCAGATGAGTACAACGTCGCGGAAACCAGGCACCGGTCCTTCGACCCATCCCATCACCCTCGAGGTCAATGGTGCGCGCAAACAACTGGACGTCGCCCCCTGGACGACCCTGCTCGATCTGCTCCGGGAGACGTTGGACCTGACGGGGACGAAGAAGGGGTGCGATCATGGCCAGTGCGGCGCCTGCACCGTGCTCGTCAATGGCAAGCGCATCAACTCCTGTCTGACCCTGGCCGTCATGAAGGATGGTGCCCAGGTCACCACGATCGAAGGGCTCGCCTCGGGCGAGGCCCTGCACCCGCTCCAGCAAGCCTTCATCGAGCACGACGCCTTCCAATGCGGCTATTGCACCCCCGGGCAGATCTGCTCCGCGGTGGGACTCCTCTCCGAAGGCAAGGCGAAGAGCCTCGACGACGTGCGCGAACTGATGAGCGGCAACATCTGCCGCTGCGGTGCCTATCCCAACATCCTCGCCGCGATCGATCAGGCGAGGCGTCAGGCCAACGAGGGCACGGAGCCATGAACCGATTCACTCTCGAAAGGGCAGAAAACGTCTCTGGCGCCGTGGAAGCCGCCGTGAGCACCCCCGCCGCCCAGTTCATCGCGGGCGGCACCAACCTGGTGGACCTCATCAAGGAGAACGTCGCCCGGCCGGAGCGGTTGATCGACGTGACCCGGCTGCCGCTGAACAAGATCGAGAACACGCCTGGAGGAGGGTTGAGCATCGGCGCGCTCGTCACCAACGCCGACGCCGCCTACAACGAACACGTGGAGCGGCGCTATCCGCTGCTGGCCAAGGCCATCCTCGCGGGCGCGTCGGCCCAGTTGCGCAACATGGCCACCACGGGTGGCAATCTCCTGCAGCGCACACGCTGCTACTACTTCTATGACACGGGCACGCCCTGCAACAAACGCGAGCCCGGCGCGGGCTGCGGCGCGCTCAAGGGATACAACCGCATCCACGCCATTCTCGGCGCGAGCGAGCAATGCATCGCCACCCACCCCTCGGACATGTGCGTGGCCATGGCGGCGCTCGGCGCCATCATCCACATGACGGGCCCCAAGGGGCAGCGCACCCTCCCCATCGCGGACTTCCATCGCCTGCCAGGGGACACCCCCCACCTGGACACGAACATCCAGCCCGGTGAACTCATCACCGCGGTGGAGCTGCCTCCCGAGGACTTCACCCGCCACCATGCCTATCTCAAGCTGCGCGACCGTCAGTCCTATGCCTTCGCGCTCGTATCCGTCGCCGCCGCGCTCGACCTGGACGGCACGACCATCCGCGAGGCCCGGATCGCGCTCGGAGGCGTGGCCCACAAGCCCTGGCGGGACACCGAGGCGGAAGCCCTGCTGAGGGGCAAACCCGCCACACTGGAGAACTTCCAACCCGTGGCGGACGCCCTCCTGCGCGAGGCCAAGGGCTTTGGTCACAACACCTTCAAAATCGAGCTGGCCCGGCGCGCCATCGTACGCGCCCTCGCCCAGGCCGCCGGACTGGAGCACACCCCATGACGACCTCCTCCAAGCCCATCGGCCAGCCCATCTCCCGCGTGGAGGGGCGCCTCAAGGTGACAGGACAGGCGAAGTACGCCGGTGAGTTCAACAAGCCCGGCCTCCTCTACGGCATGGTCGTGTCGAGCACCATCGCCAAGGGCCGCATCAAGTCCATCGACACATCCGCCGCGCTCGCCGTCCCGGGCGTCCTGCACGTCTTCACCCATGAGAACCGGCCGAGCACCGCCTGGTTCGACCGCAACTACAAGGATGATGACGCCCCCGCCGGGTCACCCTTCCGGCCGCTCGACGGCGCCGACATCATCTACAGCGGCCAGCCCATCGCGCTCGTCGTCGCCGAGACGTTCGAGCTCGCGCGCCACGCCGCCTCGCTCGTGCGCGTGGAATACAAGACCCAGGAGCACGAGACGGACCTGCGCGCCCGCCAGCACAAGGGCCATGAGCCCGCTCCCGGCAAGGGCGGCTACCAGCCTCCGCCCAAGCCCCGGGGCCAGGCGGACAAGGCGCTGAGCAAGGCCTCCGTCCAGGTCGACGCGGAGTACTCCTCGCCCGTCGAGCACCACAATCCCATGGAGCCCCACGCCTCCACGGTCATCTACGAGGACGACGGCACGCTCACCCTCTACGACAAGACCCAGGGCGTGATGAACAGCCAGCAGTACGTGGCGAAGATCTTCAAGCTCGGCGAGAACGAGGTGCGCGTGCGCTCGCCCTTCGTGGGCGGAGCCTTTGGCTCGGGATTGCGGCCGCAATACCAGCTCTTCCTCGCCGTCATGGCCGCGCGTGAACTCAAGCGCTCCGTGCGCGTGACCCTCACCCGCCAGCAGATGTTCACCTTCGGCCACCGCCCGCAGACGATTCAACGCGTGGCGCTCGGCGCGCGGGAGGACGGCACGCTCGAATCCGTCGTCCACGAGGCCTTCGCCGAGACATCACGCTTCGAGGATTACTGCGAGGTGGTGGTCAACTGGTCGGGCCAGCTCTACGCGTGCGACAACGTGCGGCTGGAGTACAAGGTGGTGCCGCTGGACCAGTACACGCCCGTGGACATGCGCGCGCCCGGCGCGGTGCTCGGCCTCTACGCGCTGGAGTCCGCCATGGACGAACTCGCCCACGAGTTGGGCATGTGTCCGGTGGCCTTGCGGCTCAAGAACTACGCCGAGAAGGATCCCAACACGGGCAGGCCCTTCTCCAGCAAGGAACTCAAGGCGTGTTACAGCCAGGGCGCCGAGCGCTTCGGTTGGTCCAAGCGCAACGCCACCCCGCGCTCGATGCGCGACGGCAAGCACCTGGTCGGCTGGGGAATGGCCACCGGCTCCTGGGACGCGATGCAACAACCGGCCAGTGCCCGGGCCGTGCTGAGCATCGATGGCACGCTCACCGTGAGCAGCGCCACGTCGGACATTGGCACCGGCACCTACACGGCCATGACGCAGATCGCCGCGGACACGCTCGGCGTGCCCTTGGAGGCGGTGACGTTCAAGCTCGGCGACTCCTCGCTGCCCATGTCTCCCCTGGAGGGCGGCTCCTGGACGGTGTCCTCGGTCGGCTCGGCGGTGAAGCAGGCGTGCGAGAAGCTGCGCGAGCAGGTGTTCAAGTGGGCGCGCAAGCTGGAGAAGTCTCCGCTCGCCGAGACGGAGCTGAACGAGGTGACCTTCGCCGGGGGACGCGTCTTCTTCACGGAGGATCCGTCGCGCGGGGTGTCCATCACCCAGGCCATGAGGCACGCGGGCGTGCTCCACCTGGAGGAGGTGGTGACGTCCCTGCCCAATCCCGTGCAGAAGACATACACGATGTCCACGCACTCGGCGGTGTTCGTGGAGGTGAAGGTCGACGAGGAACTGGGCGTGATGAAGGTGACGCGCGTGGTGAGCGCCATCGCGGGCGGACGCATCATCAATCCCAAGACGGCGCGCAGCCAGATCATCGGCGGCGTCGTCTGGGGCATCAGCATGGCCCTGCACGAGGAGACGGCCGTGGACCCGAACCTCGGCCGGTTCATGAATCACAACCTGGCCGAGTACCACGTGCCGGTGCACGCGGATGTGCACGACATCGAGGTCATCTTCGTCGACGAGGAGGACACGATCGTCAATCCGCTCGGCGCCAAGGGACTGGGAGAGATTGGCATCGTCGGAGTCGCGGCGGCCGTCGCCAACGCCATCTTCCACGCGACGGGCAAACGCGTGCGCGACCTGCCCATCACCCTCGACAAGCTGCTGTAGCGGGGAAGGGAAAGAGCGCGCGGTTCGGCTCTCGCTTGACGGACCACACGCTCTTTTCGTGTAATCGAGGACACATGCCTCGAAACACCAGGATGGAGTGCGGTGTCCATTCCGCTGGACGTCCTACGTCGATGCGCGAATGAAGCTGTTCGTCAGCCCTCGACGAGGTCTGCAATACACCAGGTGAGCCGATGACCGCGCCCTTCCCTTCCGGCAGGCGCCGCCCAACCATGTCAGTGTTCTCACCGTCACGTTGCCAAAGGAATATCTGGAAGAGCATGGGCCAGGGTCCATGCGTGAACTGACCCTCGACATGGCGTCCAGACTCCCCTTCGCCTCAGGCCATGCGGGACTCGCACTGGACATTGCCCCCGAGTACATGGATCGACCCGAGGCCTTGCGTGCGCTGATCACCCGCCATCCCGGCTTCGACCTGCGTAACGCCACCATCCGTGACTTCATGAGTGCCCAGGTGGATGGGGTGCATTGGCTGAACTTCCTCGGGCAACCGGTACTCGGCACGCTGAATGGAGCCGCCGGCCTTCGTGCTCGGCTTCAATCCCCCAGCACCTCCGTTCAGGAGTTGGCCGGGGAACGAGCGCTCGTGACCTTGGGCCCGCGACCCGAGGCGGGGGATTTACTGTCAGGACAAACGCTTCCGGAGTACCGCGAGCTTGCTCAGGTGCTCGAACCCAGCATGGAGCCCTTTGACCCGAGTTTCCTCTCCTGCATTGAGCCAGCGGACAACGAGGATGTGCTGCTCCGGTGGTGGAGACGCTTCCTCGATTGAAAGGCCGGAGTCGCCCACCGGGGCAACCGGTTCAGCGCGACCGCACCCCGCACCATTGCCCTCGGGGCTGTCGCGTTCTCCGCAGAGGCGCATGGGGGCGAGCGCGAGTAGTGCCACCCCCTACAGCGCAACCTACCCGACTATCTTCAGCACCTCACCTGCCCCAATGGCTTGACCTGGCATCAGCCCCTCTCTGTAATCGGCGGGTTTGGGCTTCCTGCTCGGGGGCTCGTCCGAGGAGGTACGGCAATGTCCAGGTACTCTGTCGAGACTCGCTCCGTGGATTCACGGCGGCTCTTGCGCGTGGGAGCACTGGCCTTGGCGGCGTTGATGCTGGTGACAGCATGCGCCACGGGGACTCCCATGAGTGGAGGTCGGAAGACGTACCATGACCGTCCACCCACGGGGCACAACTCGCTCGAAGTCGCGGAGCTGGCGTTGGAAGAAGCCCACGACGGGGGACAGGGAGAAACTGTCCTTACGAAGCTGCCCACGGACTTCGGGCCGGTGCAGGTGAGCGACGCCGAGGCGACGGCAGCCCTGGCAACACTTTGGCTCGACATGCCGCTGCGGGTGACCACGTCCCGTCCCCCGCTGTATGTCGGCCACAGACTGGCGTTGGCCTCCATGCCTTTGAGTGGCGAAGCGTCGCAATCAGATCTGGCGCAGTCCTATGGGCGGTTCTGCGAGCGGTGTGGCACTCCGGGAGACTGCCTGACACTGTTCGAAGACGGGCCCCGCTTCCATGATGACGACAAGCGCGGCATTGCGCTTGCCCTGGCGGTAAGGCCGGCGCTGGAAGGCGTAGACGCGGAAGTGCGGGCTCTACTCAATCCCACGCGCGTGCTGGCCATGCTGAGCCTCACCATTGTGGTTTATATGGGCATGTTGCTCGCGCCCGTGCCGGAGCCCGTGACGAAGGGCTTGGCGCTCGGATTCACCGTGCTCATGTGGGGTTATCTTGGGTGGGAATTCTTCGACCTCCTGCGGGCCTATGCGCAGCTCCACGAAGATGCGCCCCGGGCATCTACCTTCGCGGAGTTGCGCGAGATAGGTGAGCGGTTTGGCCGTGTCATCGGTCCCAACAGCGTGCGGATTCTCGTGCTGGTGGGGACAGCGGCGATAGGTGAAACGGTGGCGCTCGCATCCAAGGCGCCGAAGCTGCCGGGGTTCGGGCAAGCATCGAGGACGGTAGAGACCACCACCGGCCTGCACCTGCTGAATACGGCGACCGGAGCCGAGCGCGTCATTGTCTCCGTGCCCGAGGGCACGATCCGACTCGTGGCAGCGCCTCACATCGTGGCCATGACGGCTCGGGGTGTTGCCGCTGGGAGTCCTGGACCGAGCCGGGGTAAGCTGCTGCCCAACGGACACAGGGCGTGGGGATCGTACAGTGGGTTCAAGTCGGCCAAGGGTTCAGCAGGCTCGGGAAAGGAATGGCATCACATCGTGGAGCAGACTCCAGGCAATGTGACGCGATTCGGGGGCGCGGCCCTACACAATACCGAGAACATCGCGGCGCTAGACAAGATCCTGCACGGCAACATGAGCCGTCTCTACTCCTCGATTCGCTATGATATTACCGGCTCGTCCACGCTGACCATCCGGAAATGGCTCAGCACGCAGTCTTATGAGGCACAGCGAGCGTTTGGCTTGCGTGCAATCAAGAACGTACAGAGTGGGTTATGGTGAAAAACCTCGAGAGACTCGTTGAGGATTTTGCTTATCACGTACAAGCCCAGAACGAGGAAATTCTCAAGGGAGACGCGAAGACCGGAAACAAGCATGCCAAGAAAGCCCTTGCCGCATTTCTCCAGCTTCGCGCTCATGGAGATACCGGTCGCGACGCGCTCGCGGTGCTGTTCTTACATCCTCGCATGGACGTGCGGGTAATGGCCGCGGTGTTCCTGCTCCGTCATCGGACAGCAGAGGCCAAAGCGATTTTGGAAGAGGCGGCAAAAGGGCAAGGGTTGGTGCCATTCGGAGCTTCCGAAGCCTTGAAGCGGTGGGAAGAGGGCACGTGGGCCCTGGACCCCGCGGAGGATGCCACGGGGCAGTCAGAAGCAAACCGCCCGGTACCTCCGAGCAAGCGCAGTCGACCCCGCACGGAGCACGCCGCTCCGGACAGGCGGAGAGGGATCAAGCGGGACAAACCCGGCGGTTGAGTCTCCAAATTCAGCGCGACCGCATCCCGTGGCGCACGGCCTCGAGCAGCATAAAGCCCCGGCGCCAGCCCAGTTCCTGGGTGTTGCTCAACGTCAGGATGATTTCCCCCGAGGGAAGCGCCCAGTACACATCCGCGCGGGCATAGTCGTTGTCCGTCGCCCGGGGAAAGGCCCGGAACTCCGTCCACGTCTCGCCATCCGCGCTGTAGAGCACGTGCGCGCTGAAATCATCCGGCGCGTAGACATCTCCTCCCGTCTCGCGCGTCGTGCCCATCACATACCCACCTCCGGGCACCTCCAGGATGGAGTAACTCGGCCCGGGCAGCTGCGTCAGGCGGACCATCACATCGTCGCCTCCCACCCGCTGCACCCCGGGAAGGGGCGGCGCGAAGAGGTTGTCCGTGCCGAACAACAACCCCTTGGGCGTCACCACCGCGTCCACCGCCACGCCCGGCGGCCCCTCCACCACCGGCCTCCACGTCATCCCCTCGTCCTCGGAGCGCAACAGGCCGCCCTTGACGTCCCCCATCATCGCCCACAGCACGCCCTGCACCGGGTCCGCCACCAACCCATGCCCATGGCGGCGGCCCTCGAAGACGTAACGCACGCGCCAGGTCACTCCCCCGTCCTGGCTCACCCACAGGTTGATGGGCGACTCCTCCGTGAACGTCTGGTACTCCAGGAAGAAGACCGTGCCGTGCAGTTCCTGGATGTTGTGCGGCTGGAGCATCTTGAAGCGGTCGAGCGGCAGCACCACCGTCCATGTGACTCCATGGTCCGTGGAGCGCGAGAGCGCATGGCCCCCCGGCGAGACCACGTTCGCCAGGAGCGTGCCGTCGCGCAGGGAGGCCATCTTGTAGAAGCCAAAGCCGTCCGGATGCACGCCCCGCCGCGTCCAGGTGCGCGCGTTGTCCGTGCTCGCGTAGAGCTTGGAGCTCCCCTGCCGCTCCTCCAGCGCGTAGACGGTCCCCGAGGGATCCACCGCCAGGATTTCGTGGGTGCTGTCCCGGTATGTCTCCCGGAGCGAGAACGGCGCCGTGGACTCCGGAGCGCGCGCCCCCGCGAGCCGTGACGCCACCGCGTGTCCCATCCGGGCCGCCGCGTCCGGCGCTTCCGCGTCCGGCAGTCCCGTGGAGAAGTCGATCAACCGCTCCGCGGGCAGTTGGGTGCGCCACCACGTGTTCACCGCGCCCCGAGGGCCGGGCCTCCGCGAGGAAGCTGGGAGAAGGCCCGCATGGACGTCACACACCGGGCGCAGCCGCTCGAAGGTACGGCTCAGCGAGGCTTCCAAGGACTCCGCGGAGGCCCCGTCCACCGCCTCGGCCTCGGGCAGCACCACGCACGCCACCTGTCCGCAGGCGCGCAGCGACTCCAGGCTCCGCGCGGCCTCCGCTCCCTCCAGGCCTCCCAGGTCCAGCACGGGAATCCCCAACAGCCGCTCGGCCACCGCGGGCCACGTCTCCCGGAGGTCTCCCTCGCCACTGCCCGCCCGCGTGCCCACCCCCACCACCGCCACGCACCGGCCCGGCTCCGCTTCCACCTCGATGGCGCTCAGCCCCACCAGCTCCGTCTGGGACGTGCCGAAGCCCTCGCGCTTCCGAGAGAAGCCGCCCGGGGCCCTGGCGCCGTGGGGAAAGAGCGCCCGCGCGCTCGTGGCCACGGCCCCCTCCACCTCGAAGGACACGGCGAGTTCCTCGCGGAAATCCACCTGCAGGAGCACCGGGTCGCTGCGCAGCGACTCCCAGGCCGCGGCGTGCGCGCCCGGTGCTCCGGAAAAGGTCAGTGCCAGGGGCGCGGACGCCAGCGCGCCCTTCGTCTCCGCCCGCGCCACCGTGGCCTCGTGCAGCCGCAGGGGCGCGTCCCCCGCTCGGAAGACGAAACGCAGGCGCGTGCCCGCGCGGGCCACGGGGACTCGGAAGCGGTACGTGGTCCGCCCCGGCAGCGTCAGCGAGCCTCCGAGCGGCTGATAGAAGGTGGGCCGGAAGGCCTTCCCCGAGGGTGTTTCCTGGCTCGGGTGCCCCTCGGGAACCTGGCCGGGCGAATCCGGAGCCTCGGAGGGGTCATCGGGTGCCGCCTGGACGGGGATGGGCCCTCGCGGCGCGGGCTCTTGGAATCCCGCCTTTCCACACCCCAGTATCCAGCAACCCCACACCACGGCCCACACCCTCCTCCCCCGCGAACCTCGCCCCATGAAGCATTCCCCCCCTCCACCCCCCACCACTCACGGTGAATCTGGGACAGGTGTCCGCGAACGCCAACGACAGGCATCTCCCGCCGAGGGCGCACGTCTGACCGGGCGTCCATCACGTCCGGGGAAGACAGAGCCCCTGTCTCTCGGGACACCCGCGCCTCGAGTCCCCTCGGGGAGCCGATCCTCGGGGTTTACGCCCGGTCCCGTTTGAAGTACGGGGCGGACATGCCCATTCTCGCCCTCGTCCGACACGGACAATCCCTGTGGAACCATGAGAACCGCTTCACCGGCTTCGTGGACGTGCCCCTGACCGAGCAAGGGCGCGCCGAGGCCAGGCAGGCCGCCCAGTCCCTCAAGGGCCTTACCTTCGACGTGGCCTACACCTCGGCGCTGACCCGCGCCCAGGAGACGCTCGCCATCCTCCTGGAGACGATTGGCCAGCGCATCCCCGTCATCCGCGACGCCTCGCTCAACGAGCGTCACTATGGAGACCTGCAGGGCCTCAACAAGGCGGACGCCGCCAAGCGCTGGGGCGACGATCAGATCAAGCTCTGGCGCCGCTCCTACAACGTGCCGCCCCCCAATGGCGAGTCCCTGGAGATGACGGCCAAGCGCGTGCTGCCCTTCTACGACCGCGCCATCAGCGGCGACCTGCGCCTGGGCAAGAACGTGCTCGTGGTGGCCCACGGCAACTCCAACCGCTCGCTCGTGATGAAGCTGGACAAGCTCAGCGGCGAGCAGGTGGTGGAGCTGGAGCTCGCCACCGGCGTGCCGCTCGTCTACGAGCTGTCCAAGGACGGCGAGGTCCTCAGCAAGCGCACCCACGGGTAGCGCCGTGGAGCCCCGGCGTCTTCCCCGCGCGAAGGGAAGGCGCCTGGGGTTCCAGGGAGAGGGTGTCGGGCCTGAGAGGTAACTTCTCTGGATGGCCATTCGAACGAGTGAAACTCCACTCCGCAAGACCCGACAGCTGAAGCAGTGCTTCGCGCTGGTCTGGCTGGTGTTTCTCGTCGGTTGCGGAACGACCTCCAAACTCGTTCGCCTCGACACCGGCGAAGCGCCCCCACAAGTCTTCACTCCCCTCTCCCGATTCAAAAGCGTGGAGTTGAAAGCCCATGAATTCAAGGGGGCCATCGCGAAGCAAGCTCGCGAAACAAGAGCCGCCATCTCCCCCCCTTCCCCCCCTCAGGATGCCGCCCGGCATCTCTTCGAAGTGGCGGCACGCGCAGGCACCTTCGAGTACAACGCACGCACCCACCGTCTCTCCATGCTCAGGCCAGGAGACACCTTGGAGGCAGAGCCCACGAAGGTGGAGGCCGAGCTGACAGGGGCCTACCGGCGCTGGTGCGAACACACAGGCGCATCTGGAGACTGTCTGCACCTGCTGGAGGAAACTCCCACTCTCGACGGGGATGGCCGATACACCCTGGCGATGGCCTTGGCCCAGAGAGTCGTGCTGGATGAAATGCTCGAGGCATTCAAGGACATGGCCGATCCCCATGCCATGGTCTCGGCCATCCTGTGGACCTGTTCCACCTATATGTTTCTGATCACCGTGCCCGAACCGGTGACCAAGGGCCTCGCCGCCGTGATGACCGCCACGCTCATCGCCTACGTGGGAGTAGACACATTCTGGGGACTGATCCAGGGCTTCAAACGTCTGATGTTGGAAGCGGACCATGCCACCACTTTCAACGACCTGCGCGAGGCGGGCGAGCGCTACGGCAGAGTCATCGGTCGAGACGCGGCACGGGCCTTCGCCATGCTCGCGGCGGTGGCCGTCGGAAATACAGCGGCCGGATTCGCGGCCAAAGCTCCAGGACTCCCCGGCCACACCGCCGCGTCCCTCGTGGCCGAAACCCAGGGAGGATTCCGGCTGAGCGCGATCGCCGATATTCGCTCCGTGGCCGTTTCGGCCGAGGGCATCACCATCGCCCTCGCAACAGATGCGGTGGCCACGACGAGCCAAGGGATTCGAGATGTTGGCCAAGAGGATGAAACGACCAAACCGCTGGACGCAACATCGTTGATTGTTGACGAAAATGTAATGATCGCACTCAACAAGCAATCGGCGGGCAGAACCCTACAGCCCGGCGAGCAGGAGCTCCTCAACGAGTTGCGGAGATTCAACACGGCCGATCTTCGCGTCTCTGAAACAATCCACCACAAGGGAAGTTCCACGCTGAAAAGGTTCGACATCACGGTCGAGCGCGGCAGCGATGAGTACAAAGAAGTGCTTCGCGTGCTCGAGGATTTCAACGTGGGCAGGACAAAGGGCTCCGAGGATCGGCAGATCGTCGCCGATGTGTTCTTCGCGAAGACAACTCCCGGAGTCAAACCCGTCCTCGTGACTCAAGACAAAGGTATCTATAATCGACTTTCATTCATGGCGGGCCACAACCCGGCGAAGCTGGGCAAAACGGTTCCCAAGGCATTTCCAAGAGGCTTCGAAGTGACCGTCAACGGTCGAACCATTACCGTGCTGCCACTCTCCGGGAGCTAGCGAACCATGCCGTATTCGTACGATTACTTCGCCGCGGAACTGACGTGCCCTGTCTGCGGAGAAACCAGCCCCGCTGACCACACCACGAACATGCAAACCTACCTGCGGGACAACCCCGAGCGGGCGTTGCTTCCAGTGGGAGCGCCCCTACCACTCGACACGGAGCGCATTCGCCAGAAGAAATATGAAGGGTACCTGACCGCACAAGTCCCCCGACCAGGCGCGCCCATTCACATTCTCCAGACATGGGAGTGCCCCTTCTGTGGAGCACCCGCGAACTGGGCAGAAGTCACAGTCTCCCACGGAGTGATTGAACGCATGGCCGCTGTCGAATTCGACCGCGATCATTTCGAACGAAGTCACCTGATCGCCAACGATGCCCTGGGTATCGCCATGGATTTGACGGGAAAGACGGCCCAGGAACTCGTGAAGATGGATCTCGTCCAAATCCTGCGTGACAGGCTGTAACGAGCGCCACCGCGCGAGCCCAAGCCCTGGTTGTCGCACCAGGGCCCCGCCCAGGGTCTCGTCAGCGCACCAACGCCAACAGCCCGAGCAGTCCCACCACGAGGAAGAACAGGGACTCTCCCGCGATGAGCCCTCCGCCCACCAGCGAGGTCGTGCTCATGTCCTCGGGCAGTGCCTCTCCCTCTCCCGGTGAGCCGGACGCCTGGGGCGCGCCCCTTCCCGACCATGTGTTCCAGAGCGAGGACACGATGCCGCCCACGCCGAACCAGAGGGACAGGGACAGGTTCACGAAGCCACCGAAGGACGAGGCGTAGGGGCTCGCGAGCAGCACCGAGTCCATGGTCCACCCCACCGCGTAGCCCGCGCGCGAGCCATTCACGAAGCGCACATACGCCGCGTTGCGCTTGAGCAGCTTGCGCGCCACCTCGATGGTGAAGCCCAGCACGAGGCCGAACAGGAGCGCCTTCACCGTGTAATCCGACAACGTGCCCAGGCCGCGGATGGCGCCCACGACCTTGTACGTCATCGCCGAGCCCCACTGCCCCACGGGCGCCGTGGGGTCGTCGAGCTGATTGATGGCCAGCACCGGATAGGCGCTCATGAAGACGCGCGCCAGCCCCACGCACAGCACCGCGCCCATGACGATACCCACCACCTGATAGCGGAACTGGAGCGTGCGATCCGTGCCCAGGCGCCAGCCCGTGGAGCGGTCCTGCTGCATGTCACAGCCCACCGAGGTGCAGATGAGCAGGATGCTCGAGGCCATCAACCCCACGAGCGGATTGTCGAGCCCGCCCAGCGACATGAGCAGCACCGACACGACGAAGGCGCTGGAGATGGGATTCTGATCCGTGATGCCGTACGCGATGCCGTTGATGAGCACGAAGAGCAACGACAGCGCCATGCCGAAGAGAATGAAGCCCACGGGCTGATGGAGCAGTCGCGTGGCCACGGCCACCAGCGCCACGCCCCAGAAGACGACCCACGCCAAGAGCCTGGGCACGTTCACCTTCTTCCACGCGGGCTCCGCGACGGGCGGCAACTTCGCCCGGTCGCGCACCCGCTCCACCGCCTGCACCGCCAGCAGGGACAGGTCCACCACGGCCGCGCCCAGGATCATCGCCAGACCCACCAGGAAGCCCACCTTGCGGAAGGGCTCGTCCGGACCCAGCCACCCCCACGCGCGCAGGGTGGGCGTCATGGCCGCGCCCACGAGGCCGCCCACGATGGCCGGCACGGTGATGCGGCTGCCCACCACCATGCCCGCGCCCACGGACGAGGCGCTCATCCCGGTGCTCGCCAGCCAGGCCACGTGCGAGGTGAGCCCCGCCACCAGCGCGCCCGAGGCCGCGCCGCCCCCCAGCTTGGCGATGGAGGCCTTCAAGAGGCGCTTGTCGGTGAGCGCCCGGAGGATGTTGGCCACCGCGTAGCCGGACGGGTAGTCGAGCTGCAGCCGATCCACGAGCAGCGGCGTGTAGAGCATACCCAGGCCCACGCCGAACATGCCCACGCACCCCACGAAGAGCATCAGGTGCCAGACAGGCGGCTGCGGCATTCCCAGCCACACCATGGCCTGGATGAGCACCGACATGGCGCACATGGACGCCACCGAGGCGGCCATCGTCTGCATGTAATTGGCGCCGTGCTTGCCCTCGGGGCCATAGCCATAGGTGACGGCGCTGCCGAGAATGCCCGCCAGCACCTGGCCGCCCACGAAGAAGCCCAGGCTGAAGTTCATGTACGAGGCGGCGATGCCCCCCAGCGGCCCGAGCACGAAGATGGCCACCAGGCTGAGCAGCAGGTGGAACTTCCACGAGCCCGGCGCGGGCAACCAGCCAAAGCGGGAACCCCCGGGGGGAGGCTTCGCGAGGGAGTCCAGATCCAACGGGGGAAAGACGGGACGGGCCATGGGGGCCGCAAGCTAGCGCACTCCCGCCGCGAAGCCCTTCCTCAGATGCGCGTGAAGGACCAGCTCACCGCGCGCCCTCCCGCGTAGGGCATGACCCCGTGGAACGCCCGGGGATCCGCGTCGAACACCAGCGGAAGGAAGTGCCGGTCTCCGTCCCACAACGGCAGGCTCATGATGTCCTTCACCGGCACCCACGACAGCTCGCCCTCCACGTTGCGCTCGTGGGGCGTGCCCTCGAAGCGGTCGATGCGGAAGATGAAGCCGAGCCAGTCCTCGCCCTTGGGCCCAAAGCCCGGCCAGCTGATGGTGCCGCGCAGCGTGAGGTGCGTGCACTCGATGCCCGCCTCCTCGCGAATCTCCCGGCGCATGCACGCGACGACGTCCTCGTCCGGATTCATCTTGCCCCCCAGGCCGTTGTACTTCCCCAGGTGCGCGTCGTCCGGGCGCGCGTTGCGGTGGATGAGCAGCACCTTCGAGCCGTCCGGAGACATCACGTAACCCAGGGTGCCAATGATGGGCGTGTAGCGCATTCCCCGCTCTTAACGCCCCGCGACAGCACCGCCAAGAAGCCGCTGGGTAGGCTGGAAACAGCCACGCTCGGGTGAAAGCGTTGTACTCCTCGTGAATCCAGGCCCAATCGGCTTCGCGTCCTCTGGTGAACAGCTTCATCACATCCCGGTACCAGGGCTGTACCCCTGGTTCGGTTGAGCAGGAACGTCTAGGCTCTATTTCATGACATCCGTGTTTTCTGTGGAGAGCGCATCTCCCCCTCTCCAGGATGCGCCGGGCGCGCCACCCCCCTGGCCCCCCATGCTGGTGTTGCATGCCCTGAAGGAAGCCCTGAGGGCGGATCCCCTCGCGCCGCTGCTCATGGGCCTCAAGCGCAGCCTCAAGGCCGGAGCGGCGCTGCACGCGGGACTGGAGCACATCGCCCCCGGCCCCGTCCGGCAGTTGTCCGGACGCTATGTGCTCTACGCCTGCCTTCAGCTCGACACGGTGGTGGACGCGCTGCCCGACTACACCCGGGCGAGCCTGGTGCACGGCTTCGTGCGCGACTGTGTGGAGCGCACAAGCCCTCGCGCCACCCTGTGGAAACGGGTGCTCACCTGCCGCGAGCTGACCCTGGGCGAGCGGGTGAAGACCCTGCGGGTGTTGCAGAACCTGGACGGGCTCGTGCGAGAGACCGAGGCACGGCTGGACTCGCCCGAGCGGCGGCGCTTCTTCCGCGACACGCTCATGGGGCTCATCTCCGCCGTGGTGGAGGACATGAACCTGGAGGCGCGCGCCCAGGACACCCTGGTGTCGCTCGCGCCCGAGTACCCCGCCATGGGCCTGTCCGGCCAGGAAGTGCTGTGGCTGCTGCAGGGCCGCCCGCTGGAGGACATCCTCTCCTACCGCCCCGTCCTGGGCCTGGGGGAGCAGCTCGCGCGCCTGGAGGACGACGTGCTCGAGGTGTGGAAGGCCTTCCAGGAGACGCCGGACGAGGCCTCCGTGGAGGCGCGCGTGGACCGGCGCAACCTCATCCTGCGCCACGCGAAGAACCTGGGCTGGACGATGCGCGCCTCCCTGGAGGAAGCCTGCCGCGTGTCGGGCGTCGTCGAGCAACGGCTGGAGGAGGAACTCGAGGGCGTGGAGGACAAGGCGCTCGCGCGGGAATTGCGCCGGGTGGTGTCCTTCTTCCCCGCCTATGTGGACATGTTGGTGGGAACCCACCGCGTGCCCGCCCCCGCCAGCGCCTCGTCCCGGCAAGCCCCCGCCGCCCCGGCGCGCAAGGCGGGATAGGCCCAGTTCAGCTGCTCCATCGAGCTGACCCGCCCGCGCGCCCTCAGTCCCGATAGCCGCGCGCCTGGAGGTTGAACAGGTGCGCGTAGCGGCCGCCACGCGCCATCAATTCCGCGTGGCTGCCCAGCTCCTCCACCTGTCCGTCGTGGAGCACGGCGATGCGGTCCGCCATGCGCACCGTGGAGAAGCGGTGTGAAATCACCAGCGCGATGCGGTCCGCCGCCAGTTCCTGGAAGCGCTCGAAGAGGGCGTGCTCGGACTCCGCGTCGATGCTCGCCGTGGGCTCATCCAGGATGAGCACCTCGGCGTCCTCGCGCATGAAGGCCCGCGCCACGCCCAGCTTCTGCCATTGGCCACCACTCAGCTCCAGGCCCTTCTCGAACCAGCCCCCCAGCATCGTGTCGTACTGATTTGGCAGGGTCTCGATGACCCCGCTCGCCCCGCCCTGCTCGGCCGCCCGGACGATGCGCGGCCGGTCCTCCAACGCCGCCACGTGTCCGAGGCCGATGTTCTCCGCCACGTTGAACTGGTAGCGCACGAAGTCCTGGAACACGGCGCCAAAGCGAGAGCGCAAATCCTCCGGATCCATGTCCTTGAGGTTCACGCCGCCGTAGAAGATGTCGCCTTCCGTGGGCTCATACAGGCGCAGCAGCAACTTCACGAGCGTGCTCTTGCCCGCGCCGTTCTCGCCCACCAACGCCAGCTTCTCCCCCGGCTCCAGCCGCAAGGACAGGTGGCGCAGCGCCCAGGCCTCCTTGCCGGGGTAGCGGAAGGACACGTCGCGCAGCTCGATGGCGTTGTTCCGCCCCCGGGGCACCGTCAGGGCCGGGCGCACGCGGGATGCCTCCTGCCCCGTGGGGATGTCGAAATAGGCGAAGAGGTTGCTCATGAAGAGCGCGCCCTCGTACATGCTGCCCACGCTCGAGAGGATGCCCTGGAAGGCCGCCTGTCCCTGCCGGAACACGCCCAGGTAGAGCACCATGTCGCCCACCGTGATGGCGCTCAGCACCGCCCGGCTCGCGACAAAGGCATAGCACCCATAGAACGCCGCGAGCGACACCAGCCCCAATCCCAGACCCCAGCCCATGCGCCGCAGCGCCAGCGCGCGGTCCTCCTGGAAGAACTTCTGGAAGAGCGTGCGGTAGCGGCCGAGCACCAGGTCCCCCAGCCCGAACACCTTCACTTCCTTCACGTGGCTGTCCCGCGTGAGGATCCACTCCAGGTAGTTGAGCTTGCGGCCCTCGGGCGCGCGCCACGAATAGAGCCGGAAGCCCTCCTCCGCCAGCCGCGCCTCGGCGATGAACGCGGGGATGCTCGCGACCACCAGCACCACCACGCTCCAGGGAGACAGCGTCACGAGCAGCACCGCGTACGTGGACAGCGTCACCAGGTTGCGCACGATGGAGAACGCATCCATCACCAGCGCCAGCGGCCGGCTGTTCGCCTCGCGCCGGGCGTTCTGCATCTTGTCGTAGGTGTCCGAGTCCTCGAAGTGCCGCAGCTCCAGCGCCAGGGCCTTGTGCAGGATCCGCTCGTTGAGCAGGTTGCCCAGGTTGGCGCGTCCCAGCTCGCGCACGAGCGTCGACGTGCGCTCCACCAGGGTCGAGCCCGCCATCAGCCCGAACTCCAGCGCCACCAGTTGGAGCACCCGCTTGACGGCCTCGTCACCGCCGCCGCCACTCCTGGCCGCCACCACGCCGTCGACGATCAGCTTGCCCACCCAGGCGATGGCCGCCGGAAACACGGCCGCCATCAACGTCAACACCGCGAGCAGCACGGCGAAGCGGGGACTCGCCTCCCAGAAGAGGCGGAAGGTGCCCGGCAGTTGCCGGAAGAGACTGCCCGCGTTCTTCAACCGGGCCTTGAGCGAGGGGGGCGGCGTCCGAGGAGTAGGAGGAGACACGTTCCCTGTCTAACCCGCCTCTCCGTCATCCGCCTCATGCCCGCCTGTCCTCCAGCCAGACTGGGAGACTATGATGCCGCGCAACCCCTCTTCTTGGAGTGACCTCTCGATGAAGCGCTTCGTCATCGTCTTCGACAACGAGCCCGCGGACTCCGCCCCGTGGATTTCTGGCGCCTGCGCCGCGTCCAAGCTCCACTTCGTGGACAACGACGCCATCACCGAGGTGATGTCCAAGAACAAGGAGGCCCAGAAGGTGCTCCTCGGCGGCGGCCCTCCGGGGGAGAACCCCAAGCTCGCGCCCTTCTATAAGGAAGCGCTCGAGAAGGTGGCCGGGGACAAGCCTCGCGTGGGCGTCTACAGCACCAGCTGGCTGCTCTACCTGGGACAGGCCGATGGCTGCGTGCTCGACTTCGCCGGGCTGGAGGAGCAACGCACGCTGGGCCTCGCCAAGGGCGTGACCCGGAAGCAGGCGGACGACTACGTCGCCACCTACAGCGCCAAACTGCAGGACAAGGCGCGTAAGGCGCTCCCCGCCGAGCGGATCCTCGTGCTGCCCGTCAAGGAGAGCGTGGCGAAGAAGGCGGAGCTCGCCGCCGCGTTCATCAAGAAGCTCGGCTGAGCGCCGGGCGGGGCTGCCTCCCCGGGGCCGTGCTTCCCCCGGGGTGTGAAGCCGTTTCGACGTCACCCCCCCGCCCGGAGGCGGAGGGGCGAGCGGGACGCATCAGGCGCCGACGAGGCTGCGCTGGAACTCGCTCATGTCCCCAATCAGATCCGAGGCGCCCTTGATGACCTGGGCCGTGCCGAGAACGATCTGCAGCGGTCCGGTGATGCTGTTCAGGCCAGGGAACACGCCCGCGACGTCCAGACCGAGCTGACCGGCGGCCAGCGCGATGTTGAGCGCGTCCTTGGGCTCGGCCTGGATGGCGTCCCAGAGATCCTTGGCGCTGCCCACGGCGCTCACGCCGCTGGCGATGTTGCCGAGGATGGGGATCGACTTGAGGCCCGCCCTGGCGGCGAAGCGCGCGGACGCCTCGGTGATCTTGTCCTTGAGCTGCTCGGGCAGCGCGTCGACGAACCGGCCGAACATCCGGGTGAGGTTCTCGATGCCCTGGCTGCCGAAGGGCAGCTCCTGGCCGGCGATGCTGAAGTGCTCGCCCTGGCCCAGCAGCGCGCCGCCCGCCTCGGCGATCTCGCCCATGGCGCCGCCGATGTCGCCGCGGCCCAGCTTCTCCGCCGCCTCGAACAGGTTGGTCGCCGCGCCCGAGTCCACCATGGCCGCGTTGAGATCCCGGTCCGAGAAGAGCCGGCCGATGCTGCCGGGAATCTTGGACAGCGAGTTGAGGAAGGCCTTGGCCGCCTCGGGCGCCGTCTCGACGATGGCCTTGCCCGTGGTGGCGATGCCCGACAGGAAGCCGGGGATGTCGCCGTTCTGGAGGGCGTGGAACGCATCCCCCAGCGCCTTGCCCACGGTCTCGTTGCCGAGGAGGCTCGCCACGGAGGTGAGCGTGTCCCGGGCCCAGTCGGGCACGTGGAGCTTGTCGGCCAGCGCGCCCACCATGCGGCCGCGCAGGTCCGCCGGCACCTCGCCGAGCGCCTGACCCAGGGTGCGCAGCGCGTCGCCCGGCTTGCCCTCGGCGAACTGCTGGCCCGCCTCCATCACGTCGAAGACGGTGCCGCCCAGGGCCGCGATGTCCGCGCCGCTCTGGATGCCGAAGGGGCGCAGCTTGTCCATCACGAAGGAGTTCTGGGCGAGCGCGTTGCCCGCCGCCTCGCGCAGCTTCTCGTTGCCCAGGATCTCCTTGGTGCCCGCGACCAGGTCACCCGACATCATCTTGGTGAACGAGTCGTGGAGCGCCTCGTTCGTCACCAGCTCGTGGACGAAGGCCGGATCCGTGAGCAACGAGCGGGCAATGCCCGTCATGCCCTCGGCCGGGAGCTTTCCGGCCGTCGTGGTGATGGCCTTCTCGATGATGGACGGGGGAATCTTGCCCGCCGCGTCCCGGAGGCTCGACAGGGCGGTCTGGAAGTCACCGGTGCCCAGGGCCTGACCGGCGCGCAGCAGGTCCGGCAGCGCCTGGCCCGCCTGGAGGAGTTCCGACGGGGTGATGCCCAGCTCGGAGATGCTGTTGCGCAGGCCCTCGGGCAGCATGCCGACGACCTTCTGGCCAATCTTGTCGAGCAGCTGCGGCGCCGCCTCGGCCGCCTTGCCCAGGGCCTCGATGCCCTTGGTGGGGTCTCCGCTGGTGAAGGCCTGGACCGCGTCGAACAGGTGCGGAGCCGCCGCGCCCGCCTCGACCAGGTCCTGCGGCGTCAGGCCCGCCTTGCCCAGCAGCTCCTTGACGGCCGGATCGTTGCCCACGGCCGAGAGCGCCGCGTCGCGCGCCGCGTCGTTGCCCAGCAAGCCGCGCAGACCCTCCAGGCGCGTGTCCGCGTTGAAGAGCTTGCCCACCTGGTCGTGCAGGTCGCGGTTCGTCACCACTTCCTTGAGGAAGTTGTCGTTGGTGAGCAGCGACTTCAGCGTGCCCATTTCGTTGGGCAGCTGCTGCGCGAGACCCTTGAGCGCCTGCTGGGTCAGGTCCGGCGCCGCGATGGCCGCCTCCTTCAGGCTGTTGAACGCCTCGCCCCAGTTGCCCTTGCTCGCCGCGTCCGCCGCCGAGTACAGGTGCGGCAGCGCCGGTCCCGCCGAGCGCAGCTGCTCCTCGGTGATGCCCAGCTTGGCGAACTGGTCCTTCACGCCCTGCGGCAGCGCGTCGACCACCTTGTTGCCAATCTTCGCCGCCAGGCCCGGGGCCGCCTCCACCGCGCCCTGGATGGCCTCCAGGCCGCCCTTCACGTCACCGGCCTTGATCTTCTCGAAGGCCTCCAACAGCTTGGGCGCCGCCGCGCCGACCTCCACCAGGTCCTGCGGCGTCAGGCCCACGCGCTCCAGCTGCGCCTTCACCGTCGGGTCATTGCCGATGGCCGTGAGCGCCGCGTCGCGCGCCGAGTCGTTCTCCAGCAGGCCACGCAGACCCTCCAGGCGCGTGTCCGCGTTGAAGAGCTTGCCCACCTGGTCGTGCAGGTCGCGGTTGTTCACCACTTCCTTGAGGAAGTTGTCGTCGGTGAGCAGCGTCTTCACCGCGCCCAGTTCGTTGGGCAGCTGCTGCGCGAGACCCTTCAACGCCTGCTGCGTCAGGTCCGGCGCCGCGATGGCCGCCTCCTTCAGGCTGTTGAACGCCTCGCCCCAGTTGCCCTTGCTCGCCGCGTCCGCCGCCGAGTACAGGTGCGGCAGCGCGGGACCCGCCGAGCGCAGTTGCTGCTCGGTGATGCCCAGCTTGGCGATCTGGTCCTTCACGCCCTGCGGCAGCGCGTCGACCACCTTGTTGCCAATCTTCGCCGCCAGGCCCGGGGCCGCCTCCACCGCGCCCTGGATGGCCTCCAGGCCGCCCTTCACGTCACCGGCCTTGATCTTCTCGAAGGCTTCCAACAGCTTGGGCGCCGCCGCACCGGCCTCCACCAGGTCCTGCGGCGTCAGACCCACGCGCTCCAGCTGCGCCTTCACCGTCGGGTCGTTGCCGATGGCCGTGAGCGCCGCGTCGCGCGCCGAGCCGTTCTCCAGCAGGCCGCGCAGGCCCTCCAGGCGCGTGTCCGCGTTGAAGAGCTTGCCCACCTGGTCGTGCAGGTCGCGGTTGTTCACCACTTCCTTGAGGAAGTTGTCGTTGGTGAGCAGCGACTTCACCGCGCCCAGCTCGTTGGGCAGCTGCTGCGCGAGACCCTTCAACGCCTGCTGCGTCAGGTCCGGCGCCGCGATGGCCGCCTCCTTCAGGCTGTTGAACGCCTCGCCCCAGTTGCCCTTGCTCGCCGCGTCCGCCGCCGAATACAGGTGCGGCAGCGCCGGTCCCGCCGAGCGCAGCTGCTCCTCGGTGATGCCCAGCTTCTGGAACTGGGCCTTCACTTCCTGGGGCAGCGCGTTGACGATCTTCTCGCCGATCTTCGCCGCCAGACCCGGGGCCGCCTCCACCGCGCCCTGGATGGCCTCCAAGCCGCCCTTCACGTCACCGGCCTTGATCTTCTCGATCGCGTCCAGCACGTGGGGCGCCGCGGCTCCCACATCCACCAGGTCCTGCGGCGTCAGGCCCACGCGCTCCAGCTGCGCCTTCACCGTCGGGTCGTTGCCGAGCGCGCCCAGCACCGCGTTGCGTGCCGAGTCATTGGAGACCAGCTCGCGCAGGGCCGTCGTGTCGGCCGGGTTCTGGATGAGCTTGCCGAGTGACGCTTGCAGATCACCATTGGTGACCAGCTCCTTCACCACGGCGTCGTTGGTCAGCAGCGTCCGGGCCGGACCGGCGGGCAGGTTCTGCGCCAGCCCCTTGATGGCCTTCTGGGCCACCTCGGGCGAGGCGAACGCCGCGCTGCGCAGGTGCCCGAGGGCCTCCTCGGGACGGCCCTGCACCACCGACTCCGCCGCCCGCTGTAGGTGGGGCAGCGCCGCCGAGCCCGCCTTCTGCAGGTCCTCGGCCGTCAGGCCCAGCTTGTCCAGGACGTTGCGGTTCTGATCGGCCGTGGGCGCGGGGGTCTGCGCCGTGGCGGTGGTGGAGCCCAGGCGCGCCTGCTGCTGGCTGCGCTGCGCCGACGAGGGCGCCGCGCCCCGGTCGAAGCCGTCCGCCGTCCCCTGGGGCCGCACCTGATTGCGCGCCGGGGTGGCCGGGGTGCCCGCCGCCGTGTTCTGCCGGGTCGGAGCCACGGCCGGCTTGGGCTCGGGCTGCCGCTGGATTTGGGGCTTGGAACCACCGGTCTTGTCGATCGCCATGATGCAACCTCGGGAAAGGACGAGAGCGCCTGGAAGAAGGGCTCGGGAGAAAGGACGGCGAACTGCTGGTGAAGCCGATTATCGGGAATTGAGGATCCGGAGTTGCGTGCCAGACGATCAGTGCTTGTTGTCGAAGGCGATGCCCTTGTTGACCTGCTCGATGGCCTTCTCCGTCAGCTCGATGGCCTGCTTGCGGTGGCCGCCCTTGTCGGACGTGGCCGTCTTGAGCGCGGCGAGCGCGTAGCGCAGGTGGACCAGGGCCTCGCTCATCTTGGGCTGGCTCTCGGCGAGGGCGTGCTGGGAGAAGCCTCCGAGGGCGAAGGCAACGACGGCGACGAGGGCGGTGCGACGCATGGGGAAGCTCCTGGGTGTGGGTGGGAGAAGGCGCCCCGGCATCATGCCCCATGTAGGAACTTCAGTGTTCCAGGCCACCCAACACACCTTGGCGCAGATCTCCGCTCATGGGCCAACGCGGGAAGGGACACTTGGGACGTCCGGGGGACAACAGGCGCGACCGGGGGGATGAGCGGGATCCGGCAAAGCCTTTGCAGAAACAGGCAGCACACTGGAGGGGTGTGCCATGCGTGGTGTGATTACTGGACGTGAGGTGATGGAGAACCTCGGTCTCATCTACCGGGAGTTCGGAGCCTCCTGCCTCCTGCGCTGCCTGTGGGTGCTGGCGCGAGGGCGCAGCACCACCTTCCTCGAGGTGGCGTGCCAGCCGGACCCCAAGGCGGAGCGCTTCACCTAGGACTCGTCCTCGGGTTTCGACGGCGGAGGAGCGCCCCCCCCGTTCTTCTGCACGTACGACACCTGAGGACCCGGGTTGCCCTGGCCCCGGCGGTCCATGGGACGCCCTTGCTCTCCCCCCTGACGTGGAACGTCCCGGCCCCCTCGCGGAGGAGGACGATCGCCCCGGGGAGGACGCTGATCCCTGAAACCCCTCGGCCCACCCGGCCTCGAATCGCGGGGAGGCCCCTGTTGCTCACGGGGCGGTCTCGGCTCGCGAGGCCCCTGCTGAGGCGGCGGCCCGGAGCGCGCATCCGCCCGGGCCTCGCCCCGCCACGGACGCTGGCCCTGTCCCTGTCCCTGGTTCTCGCCCTCCCGGCGGGGAGGACGATCGCCCGGGGGACGATTGCCCGGGGGCCGGCCTCCCGGTGGGAAGTTGTTCCCCTGCGGACGCGGACCCCGGTTGTCGCCGCCACCCCGAGGGCCTCCGGAGAAACGGCGCTCCCGCGAGGCCTCGCCCTGGAAGCGGCCCGTGGGCTCGAAGTCCGGCGTCAGCTCGCGCTTCACGTAGGCGCGCCAGATCTCGAACGCGTCCCCGGAGCGCGCGCGCAGGCTCGGGTCCACCGTCTCGAAGTAGCGGCGCAGGTTCTCCACGTCGCGCTTGAAGAAGAACTCCGCCTGGCTGTTGGCCGCCGCGTCCACCACCTGCGGCAGGTCGATGATGGTGGCGCCCCGGTTGCCCAAGAGGATGTTGAACGCGGACAGGTCGCCGTGGATGAGATCGCAACACAGCATCCGGATGGCCTGGTTGCGCAGGTCGAAGTAGAGCGCCGAGGCCTCTTCCGCCGTGAGCTGCGCTTCCTCCAGACGCGGCGCCGGGTGCCCTTCCAGGTCCAGCACCAGCTCCATGAGGAGCACGCCCTCGTAGAACATCACCGGACGGGGCACGCACACGCCCGCGGCGTGCAGCTTGAACAGCGCCTCCACCTCGGCGGTCTTCCAGGCATCCTCCGCCGCCGCGACCCCGAAGCGGCTGCCCTTCGCGATGGCGCGCGCCGTCCGGCTGTTGCGCACCTGGCGCCCCTCGCGGTAGCCCGAGTTGTTGCGGAAGTTGCGGTGCTCGCGCTCCTTGTAGATCTTGGCCGCGACGACCTCGCCGCCATGACGCACAAGGTACACGTCCGCCTCCTTGCCACTCTTGAGGCGGCCCACGACTTCGTCAATCACACCATCGGTCAGCAGGACTTGGAGCGCTTCGTTCATTCGTTTTCGTGTCGAAGGTCCCCAAGTTCTATCACGCCTTTCCGGGAGTCTCAGCCCACTCCTGCACGAGGTATTTCGCCTGCCTGCCCGAGGGGCCAGGGCAGGGGCCGGGTTCGACCCGCGCCCCCCGGATGTGGTCCCCGCTGCGCCCCCTCCGTACCTCATTCCCCTAGAAAGGAGCGTGGAATGGCTGGGGCGGATGGGCCACGATGGGCAAACACCGTGACCCCCGCCCGGTTCCTCAGCATCGATGATACGTTCTGGCCGCTCCTGGTCATCCGCATGCACGGCTCGCCCACGGACGAGCAGTACCAGGACTACCTCGACATGATGACGCGCTACCTGCGGCGCGGCGAAGCGTACACGTCCATCATCGATATGAGCCAGGCAGGCGTGTCCACGCCCGGGCAGCGCCAACTCCTGGCGGACTGGTGCCGGGAGAACGACCGCCTGCTGCGCGAGCGGCTGTTGGGGACGTCCTTCATCGTGACCTCGGCCCTCCAGCGGCTGCTGGTGAACGTCGTCTTCTACCTCAAGCCGCCCACCCAACCGCATATCGTCGTTGCCCGATGGGAGCAGGCGCTCCCCTGGGCCGCCGACCGGCTCGAGGCGGCGGGCTTCGCGAGGCATGCGGCACAGGTGCGGCGGCATCCCGCGCTGCGCTCGGCCGCCAGCGGTGGCTAGCGGCCCTCAGCCCACGCGCGCCTGGGGCACGGGCGGCGTCTGGTCGCTCGACGGGACATATGGCCAGAGAGGCAGGGGGCCCTTGCCCGCCTCCCGCGACAGGTAGTCCGCGGCGATATTGGCGCTCTCCATGATGGTGAGCAGCCCACTGCCCGGATGCGTGCCACCTCCCACCCAGTACAAGCCCTCCACGTTGGGGCTCTTCACGTGGGGGCGCATGGGCCCCAATTGCATCCAGGTATGGGAGAGGTTGAACACCGCCCCCCGGAAGACATTGAAGTCGTCCCGCCACGTCTCCGCCGTGAAGTAGCGCTCGGCCCGGATGTGCTCCCGTACGCCCTTGAGTCCCACCTTCTCCAGCAGGGAGGGGATGCGCTCGCGCAAGGTGCGCTCGGTGGCGGCCCAGTCCACGTCCCGGGACGTGTTCGGCGTGGGCACCAGGACATACAGCGTGGAATGGCCCTCGGGCGCGCCGCTCCTGTCCGTCACGCAGGGATTGCAGACGTAGAAGGGCGGATCCTCCACGTTCATCGAGCGATCCTCCAGCGCCTCGGCATCCGTGCGCCGCGCGCTGTCCGACAGGTAGATGAGGTGGTGGGGCAGGTCATCCCAGACGCGATCCACGCCGTAGTAGGCCATGAAGGTGCTGCACGAATACTTCGCCCGCCCGAGCGCCTCGTCCGTCAGCCGCGTGCCGGCGCGCGCCTCCGCGGGCACCAGGCGCTGCGCCGCGTAGGGCAGGTCCGCGTTGACCACCACCGCGTCCGCCTCCAGCCGCTCCCCTCCCGCGAGACGCACGCCCACCGCCCGGCCGTACTCCACCAGGACCTGCTCCACCGCGGAGCCCAACCGGAAGGTGGCCCCCAGGTCCTCCGCGCACTTCATCATCCCCCGCGCGAGCGCCCGGAAGCCGCCCTCCACGTGCCACACCCCGAAGGCGAGTTCCAGGTAGGGAATGACGCCGAACACCGAGGAGCAACTGGTGGGGTGCAGCCCCAGGTACTTGGAGGGATAGGCCAGCGCGTAGGTGATGCGGTCGTCGTGGAAGAAGCCATCCAGGTGCGCGTAGAGCGTCTGCCATGGCTTGAAGCGCAGCGTGGGAAACAGCCGCCAGGGCGCGTAGTAGCCGAGGCTGTCCGCCGGCGTCGCCATGAACTTCTCGTACGCGAGCGGGTACTTCTCCCGGCCCTCCGCGAGCCAGCGGCGCAGCGCGGGCGCCTTGTCCGGACCGAACCGGGACAGCTCGCGCTCCATGCGCTCCACGTCCCGCGTGGTGTCCAGGTGCGTGCCATCCCAGAAATGCACCCGGGTGTTGGTGTCCAGCGGCATGAGCTTCACGTAGTCCGCGATGCGCTTGCCCGCGCGCGTGAAGAGGCTCTCGAGCACTCCGGGGAGTTGGAGGATGGAGGGCCCGGTGTCCACGGCGTACTCGCCCGCGTCCCCCAGGGTGAGCCCCTTCATGCGCCCACCGGGCACGGCGTCCTTCTCCACCACCGTGACCTTCAACCCCAGCCCCGCCAGGTTGATGGCCGCCGACAGACCTCCAGGACCCGCGCCCACGACGATGACGTGACGTAGCATGACGCTCCACCTTGCCCGGAAAACGCGGACGATCCAGCACGGTGACCTGGCGAGCGTCAGCGCCTGCCGTCCATCCGACACCTACATCCCCGCCCCCTCCCCAGGTTGACGCGTCGAATCACCGGCTGGTAAGTGTTCACTTAACGCACCCGCCAGGAGGACTCTCCGATGCACGACGCCCTGACTCTCAGTGCGGTCAGCCTGCTCATCGTCCAGTTCATCGTCATCATCGGCCTGTCCCGGCTGCTGGGACGGGGCATGCGGTGGATAGGCCAACCCCTGGTCATCGCCGAGGTGCTCGCGGGCATCCTCCTGGGCCCGTCCCTGCTGGGCTGGATTGCACCCGGAGCGATGGAGACGCTCTTTCCGTCGAGCTCGCTGCCGGTGCTCAAGATGCTCAGCCAGGTGGGCCTCATCCTCTTCATGTTCCTCATCGGACTGGAGCTGGATCCCAAGCTGCTCAAGGGCCGGGGACATGCCTCGGTGGTCATCAGCCACACGAGCATCGTGGTGCCCTTCGCGCTGGGCGCCGGAGCGGCCTACTGGTTCTACCCCCGGCTGAGCGAGCCGTCGGTGCCCTTCTCCTCGTTCGTGCTCTTCATGGGCGTGGCGATGAGCATCACGGCGTTTCCGGTGCTCGCGCGCATCCTCACCGAGCGGCGGCTGATGCAGTCGAAGGTGGGGGCGCTGGCCATCACCTGCGCGGCGGTGGACGACGTGACGGCGTGGTGCCTGCTCGCGTTCGTGGTGTCCATCGTGCGCGCCACGGGCCCCAACCAGGCGGCCATCACCACGCTCATCGCCCTGGGCTATATCGCCTTCATGCTCGGCGTGGTGCGCCCCTTCCTCGCCCGGCTGGGCGCGCGCGTGGCCAGCCGCGAGGGGCTCAACCAGAACGTGGTGGCGCTCACGCTGCTGCTGCTGCTCGCCTCGGCGCTGGCCACGGAGATCATCGGCATCCACGCGCTCTTCGGCGCCTTCCTCTTCGGCTCCATCATCCCCAAGGAGGGAGGGCTGGCCGAGGCGCTGGCGGAGAAGCTGGAGGACGTGGCGGTGGTGCTGCTGCTGCCGCTCTTCTTCGCGTTCAGCGGCCTGCGCACCCAGGTGGGCCTGCTCAACACCCCGGAGAACTGGGCCATGTGCGGCCTCATCATCCTCCTGGCGTGCCTGGGCAAGTTCGGTGGCAGCGCGGTGGCCGCGCGCCTGACAGGCTCGCGCTGGCGCGAGGCGGGCGCCATCGGCATCCTGATGAACACGCGCGGGCTCATGGAGCTCATCGTCCTCAACCTCGGCCTGGACCTGGGCGTCATCTCGCCCACGCTCTTCACCATGATGGTGGTGATGGCGCTCGTCACCACGTTCCTCACCTCGCCGCTCCTGCGCGTCATCTACCCCCCCGAGGAGCTGGCCCTGGAGCGCGCCGTGCCCGTGGCCCCCGTGGCGGATGCCCCCGCGCCCTTCCGGCTGCTCATGTGCGTGTCCCATGGACAGACGGGCACGGGCATGGTGACGCTCGGCCGGGCGCTCACGGGGGGGACCCAGTCCCCCTCGGAGCTCTACGCCCTGCACCTGATTCCTCCGTCCGATCGCGCCTCCTTCCTCCTGCGCCACTCGCCCGACTCCCAGGGCACGCCGCACGGGGATGACAAGCAGGGCCCCATGGCGAACCTGCTCAGCCGGGCGAGCGAGTCGGGCCTCGACGTGCGCCCCCTGTCCTTCATGTCCGCCGAGCCGGGGCTCGACATCTGCCGCACCGCCGAGGCCAAGCAGGCGGACCTCATCGTGCTCGGCTGGCACAAGCCGCTCTTCGGGAAGACGGTGCTCGGCGGCACCGTGCACGAGGTGATGCGCGAGGCGAGCAGCGACGTGGCGGTGCTGGTGGACCGGGGCCTGGAGACGGTGCGCCGGGTGCTGGTGCCCTTCAACGGCAGCCGGCATGATCGGGCGGCGCTGGGGCTCGCGCGGCGCCTGCGCACGTGCGCGGGCGTGGAGGTGACGGTGCTGCATGTGACGTCGCCCGCGCTGCCCCACGGCCGCCCCACCTCGCTCACGCTCGTGCAGGAGCTCTTCCCCGAGTCCTCCGGCGGCGTGCACTTCAAGGTCGTGGCCCATGCCTCGCCCGAGGACGCCGTGCTCGCCGAGGCCTCGTCGGGCGGGTATGACCTGGTGGTGGTGGGCGTGGGCGCGGAGTGGGGCCTGGAGGGCCACCTCTTCGGCCTGCACCGCGAGCGCATCGTGAGCGACTCGAGGCTGTCCCTGCTCGTCGTCCGCCAGCCCCGGCCCGCCGAGGAGCCCGCGCACGCCGCGCAACGCGAGGAGGCGCCCGCGCCCTTGCGGCAGGCGAGCGGCACGCCCTCTTGACGCTCTTCCTCTTGACGCTCCTCGCGTGAGCCCCCATAGGACGACCCCATGCACCTGGGAGCCACCCTCCGGCTGTTGCGAGTGGACGCGGGCCTGAGCCTGCGCGACCTGGCGCGCCGCATCGGCGTGTCCAGCGCCTACCTGAGCCGGGTGGAGAACGGCGTGGACGCCGTGCCCACCCCCGAGCGGCTCGCCGCGATCGCGCGCGAGCTGGACGTGCCCTCCACGCTGCTCATGGACGTGGCGCACCGGCTCAGCCCCTTCGTGGCCCACTACCTGGAGGAAGTGCCCGGCGCGAGCGCGCTCCTGCTCGACCTGGCGCGCAGGCGGCTCACCGCGGAGCAGCTCTCGCGCGTGCGCGCCTTCCTCGACGCCGAGTTCCCCGTGCGCGCGGCGTGGCCGGACGCCCCGGTGCCCGCGCTCGCCCCGGTGCTCGCCCCGGGCCGCATGGTGCTGCGCATGACGTGCGGCGCGCTCGAGGATGCCCTGGACGTGGCGGCCGGACGGCTCGCGGCGGACCTGCCCGGGGTGAGCGCGTCCCGGCTCGTGGCGGAGCTGCGGCGGCGCGAGGCCGAGTCCTCCAATGCCGTGGGCAATGGCGTGGCCGTGCCCCATGCCTACGTGGCGAACACTCCCCCGCTCGCGGCCCTGGTGACGCTCGCGCGGCCCCTCCAGGTGGAGACACCGGACGACGTGCCCTTGCGGATGCTGGTGGTGCTCGTGGGCGGAGAGCGCGGGCCCACCTGGCTCGCGCGGCTCGCGCACGTGGCTCGCCTGGCGAGCCACGGCCTGGCCGAGCGGCTCGCCGACGTGGAGCAGGCCTCCCAGGTCCACGAGCGGCTGGCGGAGCTGGAATCCCCGCGCTGAGCGCTAATGCAGGCAGTGCGCCTCGACGACGTCGATCAACGTGTCCAGGTGGAAGGGCTTGCGCAGGATGGCCTGGATTCCCGCGACGGGGTGGTGCACGCCGCCCACCGACAGCAGGACGATGGGCACCACCCTCAGCGAGCGGCTCTCCCGGATGAACTGGATGAAGCCCTCGCGGTCTCCCTCCTCCAGCAGCTCGTCCAACAGGATGAGCCCCGGCCGATCCATCCATCCCAGGGCACGCAAGGCCCTGCTGGTGCTCGGCGCCGGGACGGAGGTGTACCCTTCATGTTCCAGGGCGGCATGGATGACCGTGCGGACATCCGGGTGCTGCTCCACCACCAGGATGGGACTGGGACATGGGAGCATGGGCACCTCTTTCGTCGGGTAGCGCGCCTCCGACAAAAGCTAGCGACCCGCCGCGAGGGATCAAAGGGACGACAGGACGAAAGAGCCGCACTCCCCGGGGAAAAATCCCGCGTCCCTGTTTCCCCGGGTGAACCGGGGCGCTCCACGCGGCGGCCCATGGGCCGCCACGGTGGCGTAGAGCGTGTCGAGGTGGAACGGTTTGCGCAGCACCGCCCGCGGCCCCGGCTCCAGGGGCTCGTCGTTCGCGGCGAGCAGCACCACGGGCACGCCTTCCTCCTGGAAACGCCGCAGCAGTCGCGCCCGCCCGGCCTCCTCCAACGCTCCGTCCAGCAACACGAGTCCGGGCCGGCCCATCCCCTCCAGCCGCTTCCAGGCCTCGCCCTCGCTCCGCGCGGCCATCACCCGGTACCCCTCGAACTCCAGGGCATCGAGGATCGACGCCAGGACCTCGAGGTGCGACTCGACCAGCAGGATGGGAAGGGCGTGAGCGGGCATGGCGCGGTTCCAGGAGGGCAAGCTAGGGCGCGGCGACCCGGGAGCAAGGGGAGGTGTTGAGCAGCGAACGCTCGAATCCTGGCGCGAGCACGGAGCCCGGCGCATCCCTATCCTGATGGATGCGGACAGAGGCTCTCGCGCCGCGTGTTCTTCCCTCAGTGGGAGCGGTTTGAAACTCGTCCACGCCGGGTCCCGCGTGAGACGGGTGTTGCCTATGAGCCAGCCTCCATCGATACCGCCTGGAGACCGACAGAGCCCCGAGCGGACGGACGGCGGAGAAGTCGATTTCCAGGCCGCCTGGGAGCGGGAGCGCACGGCGCGGCTGCGCGCCGAGGAGGCGCTCGCCCTTGAACGGGCCGCCTCCGCCCACAGACCCGCCGAGGACCAGGAGGAGCGCGAGCGCTTCTTCCGCCTGGCCCCGGACATGTTCTGCGTGGCGGGCATGGACGGCTACTTCCGGCGCATCAACGCCGCCTTCTCCCGCACGCTCGGCTGGAGCGAGGAGGAATTGCTCGACCGGCCCTTCTTCGACCTCGTGCACCCCGAGGACCGCGAGGCCACGCACGCCGAGGTCGCCAAGCTCTCCCGGGGCGTGCCCACGCTGCGCTTCGAGAACCGCTACCGCTGCAAGGACGGCGGCTACAAGTGGTTGGCCTGGGCCACCAGCCCCATCCCCGCGCTGGGGTTGCTCTACGCGGCCGCGCGCGACATCACCGAGCACAAGCGCATGGAGGAGCAGGCGCGCATCCGCGCGGACTTCGAGCAGAAGCTCATCGGCATCGTCTCGCACGATCTGCGCAACCCCCTGGGCGTCATCCTGCTCGGGACCACCCACCTGCTGCGGCGCCAGGACCTGGACCCGAAGGTGCTCGAGATCATCACCCGCATCGCGGCGAGTACCCAGCGCTGCACCCGGCTGGTGCGGGATCTGCTCGACTTCACCCAGGCGCGGCTGGGGATGGGCATCCCCCTCACGCCGCGCGCGTCCGATCTGGAAGCGCTGGTGCGCCAGGGCGTGGAGGAGGTGGGCGCGAGCGCGCCCGGGCGCGAGTTCCGCCTGAGCGCCGAGGGCGACCTCCGGGGGACGTGGGATCCCGACCGGCTCGCGCAGGTGGTCGCCAATCTGCTGTCCAACGCGGCGAAGTACAGCCCCGGGGACACGCCCATCGGCATCACCCTTCGGGGCGAGGAGGCCCAGGTGACGCTCGAGGTGCACAACCAGGGCGACCCCATCCCGGAGCGCCTCCGGGCCCGCCTCTTCGAGCCCATGCAACGGGGAGCGCCCGGCGCCGATACCACCAGCCGCAGCGTGGGGCTCGGACTGTACATCGTCAAACACCTCGTCGAGGCGCACGGAGGCTCGGTCTCGGCGCGCTCCGTCGGAGGCGAGGGCACGCGCTTCACGGTACGGCTGCCACGCGCTCCCCCGCCCGCCTCCTCTCTCGAACCAACGAGGTAGGCAGGCAGCCATCGGGCTGCATAGGATGGAAGGCCGATGGTGATACCGAGCCCCCGCGAGGTCCTTCTCTTCACGTTGGAGGAGCAACGCTATGCGTTGCCCGTGGAGGACGTGCGCGAGTTGGTCCGGGCGGTGCGCCTCACCCCCCTGCCCCAGGCCCCGGACGTGGTGGAGGGGCTGTTCAACCTGCGCGGCGAGCTCATCCCCGTGCTCGATCTGCGCCGGCGCTTCCGGCTGTCGGCCCGGCGGCTGCGGCCCTCGGACCACTTCATCATCGCCCAGGCGGGGCCGCGCCCGGTGGCGCTCCGGGTGGATCGGGCCGAGGGACTGCTGCGGCTGGAGGCGGACACGCTGGACGCCACGCCCCGGCACCTGCCCGGGGTGGGCTACGTGGCGGGCGCCCTCAAACTGCCCGATGGGCTCGTGCTGTTGCACGACCTGCGCACCTTCCTGTCCGAGGCCGAGGCGCTGAAACTCAACGCGGCGCTCGTGAAGGAGGAGTCCTCTCGGTGAGTGATCACTCGCCAGCCTGGCGCCATCCGGGCTACGTGGCGGTGCTCGACCTGGTCTCCGCGCGCGCCGGACTGCTGCCCCCCAGCTGCCCTCCCGCCGCCATGGAGGGCATCGACCGGGCCATGGCCCGCGCGGGACTGGCCAACGACTTCGCCACCTACCTGGCGAAGCTCGAGCAGGACGCGTCCGCGTTCGATGACCTCATGGTGGAGCTGACCGTGGGGGAGACGTACTTCTTCCGCAACCCCGAGCACTTCGACTTCGTGCGCCAGGAAGTGCTGCCGGACCTGGAGACGCGCCGGGGCCCGGAGCACACGGTGCGCGGCTGGAGCGCGGGGTGCGCCTCGGGCGAGGAGCCCTACTCGCTCGCGGTGCTGCTCATGAAGGAGGGCTACGGCTCGCGCATGCAGGTGCGGGGCACGGACGTGTCGCGCGCGGCGCTCTCTCGCTGCGAGGTGGCCAGCTACGGCGAGTGGTCCCTGCGCGGCCCCTGGACGGAGCAGATGCGGCCCTACCTGCGCGCCCAGGGCAAGCGCTACACGCTCGCCCCCGAGGTGCGCGACCACGTGCGCTTCGGCTACCTGAACCTCGCGGAGAACACCTGGCCGTCCCATGCCCAGGGCATCTGGAGCATGGACATCATCTTCTGCCGCAACGTCCTCATCTACTTCAACCGCCCCACCATCGAGGAGGTGGCCCGGCGGCTGTACGCCTCGCTCGCCGAGGGCGGCTTCCTCATCACCGGCCCGTCGGACCCCCCGCTCATGGGGCTCGCGCCCTTCGAGACGCTCGTCACCGAGTGGGGCATCGTCTACCACCGGCCCGACGCGGACCGGCCCCTGCAACGCCCGGTGTTCCACTCCCCCGTCCAGGTGGTTCCCCCCTCGGTCCCGGCACCAGCCCCGCCGCCTCCGCTGCCGCCACCCCCTCCGCCTCCGCTGCCGCCACCCCCGCCGCCTCCGCTCCCGCCACCCCCTCCGCCGCCCCTCGAGTCCGCGCGCGCCGAGCCCCCCGCGCCCACCGGACATGGACTGGAGGAGGCCCAGGGTGCCCTCGCCCGCGGCGACTGGCGCGAGGCGGCGCGGCTGGCCAGCGCCCTGCCCGAGGATCCCCACGCCGTGGCGGTGGCCATCCGCGCCCTGGCCAACTTCGACGCGCCGGCCGCCCTGCGCGCCTGTGGCGAGGCCAGCACGCGCCATCCGCTCGCCGTGGAGCCGCGCTACCTGGAGTCCGTGGTGTTGCTGGGACTCGGCCGCTTGAGCGAGTCCGAGCGCGCCGCGCGCCAGGCGCTCTACCTCGAACCGGGCCTGGCCGTGGCGCACCTGCTGCTCGGCCACGTCCTGAGGCGCCAGGGGGACCTGGCCGGCGCCCGGCGCTCCTTCACCACCGCGGCCACCCTGTGCGCCACGCTGCCCCCCGAGGAGCCCGTGCCCCTGGCCGACGGTGAGCGCGCGGACCGGTTGGTGAAGGTGGCTCGCGAGGAACTCGAACGGTTGGAAGCCTCCCTGGAGGGTGACTGATGGCGGGTGACGAGGACATGAAGGAGGGGGGACTGGACTGGGCCGCGGCCTACCGGCGGCTGGACCGGCTCGCGGCCGCCACGGACGCGGCCGCCACGACCGACCCCGAGCAGGAGCGGGAGGTGATGGACGAGCGCGCGCGCCGGCTCGCCCGGACCGTCAGCGCTCGGGCCACGCCCGGCCACCTGCTGGAGCTCGTCCACTTCCACGCGGGCGAGCAGGACTACGCGCTGGAGACGCGCTTCGTGCGCGAGGTGCTGCGCAGCTCCGAGCAGCGCGTCACCCTGCCGGGCGCGCCCGAGCAGCTGCGCGGCGTGGTGCTGCTGCACGGCGAGGTGCTGGCGGTGGTGGAGCTCTCGCCGCTGTTCGGCCGGCCCGCGCCCACCCATCACGGACCGGTGCTGGTGGTGGGGCAGGGCCGCGCGGAGCTGGGCCTGCGCGCCGATCGGGTGGAGGAGGTGCTCAGCGTCTCGCGCGACGCGCTCCTGCCACCGCCGCCCGCGCTCGGTGCCCAGGAGCGCACACTCGTGGCGGGCCTCACCCGGGAGGGAATCATCGTGCTGGAGGGCGAGGCCCTCTTGAGGGATGGTCGACTCTTCTTCGACCTCTCCGAGGAAAGGGTTTCATGAGTATCGGCAAGAAGATCGCCATGGGCTTTGGCCTATCCTTGGCCGTGCTGCTCATCGTGGCCTTCGTGGCCTACCAGGGCGCGCAGCAGCTCGAGCAGACGACGGCCCAGCTCTTCGAGAGCCGGGAGCAGGCGAGACTCATGAGGGAGATCCGCTCGAGCCTCGTGGACACCGAGACGGGACAGCGCGGATTCATACTCACCGGCGAGGCGGGCTACCTGGAGCCCTATAATGATGCGCGCAAGGAACTGAACGCGAACATCGAGGCCCTGCGCAAGTACCTCTCGGACGAGCCCAACCAGGCGGCCCGGCTCACCCAGGTCGAGCCCATGGTGCGCGCCAAACTCGAGGAGCTGGCCGAGACCATCCGCTTGCGCCAGGCGGGACAGGTGGACACGGCGCTCACGCTCGTGCGCTCCGGCCAGGGCAAGAAGGAGATGGACAGGATCCGCGAGGTGCTCGACGAGATGCTGCGCATCGAGGAGCAGCGCTGGACGGATAACGAACGCGAGGCACGCGAGAGCGCCCAGGCCAGCAAGCTGGTGCTCGGCCTGGGGACACTCGTGGGCCTGCTCATCGTCAGCCTGGGCAGCATGCGCATCACCCGCGGCATCACCGGCCCCATGGACAAGCTGGTGACGGGCGCGGATCAGATCGGCCGGGGCAACTTCGCCCACCGCATCGACGTGGTGAACGACGACGAGACGGGAGAGCTCGCCGCCGCCTTCAACGCCATGGCCGAGCGGCGCCAGCAAGCCGAGGCTCAGCTGGCCAAGCAAGCCCAGGAGCGCGAGCACACGCTGCGGACCGTGGCCGAGTTCGTCAATCAGCTCGCGGGCACCACGTCGGAAATCCTGGTGAGCACCACCCAGCAGGTGGCCGGCGCCCAGGAGCAGGGCAGCGCCGTGGCCCAGACGGTGAGCACCATCGAGCAGATCGCCCAGACGTCCGACGAGGCGGCGGGCCGGGCGCGGGCGGTGAGCGAGTCGGCGCGCCACTCCGAGGAGGTGGGCAAGAGCGGCCGGCGCGCGGTGGACGAGGCCATCGGCTCCATGAGCACCGTGCGCGAGCAGGTGGAGTCCATCGCCTCGCGCATTCTCGCCCTGGCCGAGCAGGCCCAGGCCATCGGCGACATCATCACCACCGTCAATGACATCTCCGAGCAGACGCACATGCTCGCGCTCAACGCCTCCATCGAGGCGAGCCGCGCTGGAGAGCACGGCCGGGGCTTCGCCGTGGTGGCCGCCGAGGTGAAGGCGCTCGCGGACCAGTCCAAGAAGGCCACCGCCCAGGTGCGGCAGATATTGGGGCAGATTCAAAAGGCCACCCAGGGCGCGGTGATGACCACGGAGGAGGGCACCAAGAGCGTGAGCGCGGCCACGCGCGTGGTGACGCAGGCGGGCGGCACCATCCAGACGCTCGGCGACCTGCTCAGCCAGGCGTCGCTCACCGCGGCGCAGATCTCCGCCTCCGCGAGCCAGCAGGCCACGGGCATCGGGCAGATCCGCCAGGCGATGCGGGACGTGAGCCAGGCCACCCAGCAGACGCTCACCAGCACCCGGCAGACCGAGAAGGCCATGCAGGACCTCAATGGCATGGGCCAGAAGCTCAAGACGCTCCTGAGCGAGTACGGGCGCGTGGCGTGACGATGGACCGGGACCGGCTCGCCCAGGCGCTGATGGCCACGTTCCTCGAGGAGCTCGAGGGACACGTGGCCGCGCTCAACCGCGACCTGCTCGCGCTGGAGAAGGCCCCCTCCCCCCTGCGCGCGGGCGAGCTGATGCACTCGCTGCTGCGCACGGTGCACAGCGTGAAGGGCGCCTCGCGCGCGGTGAGCGTGGGCCTCATCGAGGAGGCGTGCCACCGGTTGGAGGAAGTGCTCACCGTGGTGGAGCGGCAGGGCACCTCCCGCGCGGACCTCATGGAGCTGTGCTTCACCGCCGCGGACGCGCTGGACGACGCGGGGCGGCGGCTCGCGCGCAAGGAGGACTTGAAGGGCTCTCCCCTGGAGGAGCTGCTGCCCCGGCTGGAGGAAGCGGCCCGCGCCCCCGTGTCGCCCCCTCCGGGCAAGCGCCCCGCCAAACCCGCCCCCGCGCCGCCCGTCTCCTCCGCCCCCCCCACCGAGACCCCGGCGCCCGCCGCCCCCGTGCCGGCCACGCTCACCGAGGGGCTTCCGGTGCGCGTGTCCGCGCAGAAGCTGGACGCCCTGCTCGCGCGCAGCGGCGAGTTGCGCGTGGCGGGCCTGCGCATGGAGGGGCGGGTGGAGCTGCTGGAGGCGGTGAACGAGGAGCTGTCCCAGCTCCGCCAGCGGATGACGGGCCCGGAAGCGCTGGTGGCGCGGCGGCTGGAGACGCGTCTGGCGCAGCTCGGCCGGGCGCTCGCGGCGGATCGCCGCACGCTCCTGCAGGCCGCGGGAGGACTGGATGAAGAGGTCCGGCGCGCGCGCACCCTGCCCTTCGCCGAGGGCTGCGCCGGCATGGAGCGCAACGCGAGGGACCTGGCGCGCGCGGCGGGCAAGCAGGTGCGGCTGGAGGTGCACGGCGGCGCGCTGGAGTTGGATCGCTCGCTCCTGCAGGGCCTGCGCGAACCCCTGCTGCACCTGATGCGCAACGCCGTGTCGCATGGCGTGGAGACGCCCGAGGCGCGCCGTGACGCGGGCAAGCCCGAGGAGGGCCGGGTGTCGTTGTCGGCCCGGCTGCGCGGGGGCCGCGTGCAGGTGGTGGTGGAGGATGACGGGCGGGGGCTGAACCTGGAGGCCATCCGCACGAAGGCGCGCGAGCGCGGGCTGCCCGTGCTGGACGACGCGGGGGACGCGCGGCTCATCTTCATGTCGGGCCTGTCCACGGCCGGCTCGGTGACGTCGGTCTCCGGCCGGGGGGTGGGGCTGGACGTGGTGCGCTCGCAGGTGGAGGCGATGCGCGGCAGCGTGGACGTGTCCTTCCAGCCGGGCCACGGCACGCGCTTCGTGCTGGACGTGCCCCTCACCTTGAGCACCCTGCGCGTCCTGCTGGTGACGGTGACGGGACAGACCTTCGCGGTGGCGGGCGAGAGCGTGGAGCGCCTGGTGCGGCTGGAGCCCGGGGACGTGCGGCGGGTGGAGGGCCGGCAGTTGTGGGCCGGACCCGACGCCCTCGTCCCCCTGGCCACGCTCGCCGAGGTGCTCGGCCTGCCCCAGAGCACCCCCCGTCCCCACCCGAGCGCCCTGCTGCTGGCCGCGGGCGAGCTGCACGCCGTGCTGGGCGTGGACGAGGTGGTGGCCGAGCAGGAGGTGCTCATCCGGGGCCTGGGCGCGCGCATCCGCCGGGCCCGCCACGTCTCGGGCATCGCCGTGCTGCCGGATGGGCGCGTGGCCCCCCTGCTCAACGCCCCCTCGCTGGTGCGCGCCGCCGAGGGCCGCACCGCCGCCGCGGGCCTCTTCCCCGCCCCCGTGGCCCCGTCCGCCCGCCGGCGCGTGCTGCTCGCCGACGACTCGATGACCACCCGGGCCCTGGAGCAGAGCATCCTGGAGGCCGCGGGCTACCAGGTCCTCGTGTGCTCGGATGGACAGGAGGCGTGGGAGCGGTTGCAGCGCGAGGGCGCCGATGTGCTCGTCTCCGACGTGGAGATGCCGCGCATGGACGGCTTCACCCTCACCGAGGCGGTGCGCGGCTCTCCGCGCTTTGGCCGCCTGCCCGTGGTACTCGTCACCGCGCGCTCCACGCCCGAGGACAAGGCGCGTGGACTCCAGGTGGGCGCCAGCGCCTACCTGGTCAAGAGCGCCTTCGATCAGACCCACCTGCTGGAGACGTTGAGGCAGCTGCTATGAAGTCCGACAAGCTCCGTGTCGTCGTCGCCGAAGACTCCCCCACCGCCCGCCGTCTGCTGGTGGAAATCCTGCGCGCGGACCCCACCTTCGAGGTGGTGGGCGAGGCGAAGGATGGCGTGGAGGCCCTGGACCTGACCCGGCGCCTGCGCCCCCACCTGGTCACCATGGACATCCAGATGCCGAACATGGATGGCCTGGAGGCCACCAAGCGCATCATGACGGAGGTGCCCACCCCCGTGGTGGTGGTGAGCACGCTCGTGGAGCGCGACATCCAGACGTCCATGACGGCCCTGCGCTCCGGGGCGCTCGCGGTCTTGCAGAAGCTCGTGGGCCCGCAGGCCCCGGACTTCGAGGACGAGGCGCGGCGCCTGCGCGACACGGTGAAGGCCATGGCCGAGGTGAAGGTCATCCGCCACTGGCCCTCGCGCGATGGCGCGCCCACCGTGCGCGCCCCCGTGTCCATCTCGCGCCGCACCAAGCCCGAGGTGCTCGTCATCGCCGCCTCCACGGGAGGCCCCGCCGCGCTGCACCGCATCCTCGTGGATCTCCCCGCCGACTACCCCCTGCCCATCCTGGTCGTGCAGCACATCGCCCTGGGCTTCGCCAAGGGCATGGCCACCTGGTTGAACAGCGTCTGTTCACTGGAGGTCAAGGTCGCCGAGGATGGCGAGCCGCTGCGCCCGGGCGTCGTCTACATCGCGCCGGATGATCGCCACCTGGGCGTGCGGCCGGACAGGCACGTGGAGGTCACCAACGCGGCGCCCGTGGGAGGCTTCCGGCCCTCGGGCACCTGGCTGTTCCGCTCGGCCGCCCGCGTCTTCGGCTCGGCCACCACCGCCATCGTCCTCACCGGGATGGGACAGGACGGCCTGGATGGTTTGCGGGAGGTCCACGAAATTGGCGGGTGGGTGATGGCCCAGGACGAGGCCACCAGCGTGGTGTACGGCATGCCCGGCGTGGCGGTGTCGGCGGGACTGACGGACGAGGTGCTCGCCCTGGGCGACTTCGCCCGCCGCTTCCGCGAGCTCGCGGGACTGGAATCCCGGGGGGGATGATTTCACTGGGGGTTGCCGATCCAACACACCGGCTCTATCTCCCACGCGACGCCTGTCCGCTCACCCTGTCCACACTGGACGGAAACCCGCTCGCGTGAAATGAACGCCTTCTCCCCCTCGCTGATCGCGGTCCGCCCCATGAGCATCCCCCTCTCCGGATTTGAACTGGCCTTCAAGGCTCAACCGGACCCCGCCTATCTGTTGGATGAAGCGGGCCGGGTGCTGGCATGCAGCGACGCTGGAGCCACCGTCCTGGGCATGCCCGCCGAGCTGCTGCTCGGGCAGCCGTGGGCCCGGCTGGCCCCGGTGCTCGAGGATGGGGTGCGGCTGGAGTCCGGCTGCGGCGTGGCGCTGACGTCCCCGGCGCCCCACTCGGTGGATGCCCTCTGGCCGGCCCCCGGGGGCCCCCGCGCCCACACCTTCACCTTCACGGCGCTGCGCGAGGAGCACAAGGCCTCCCGCATCCTGGTGCAGGTGCGTCCGCTCACCGAGGCGGAGACCGTCTACGCGCGCGCCCTGGGCCTGGAGCAGGCCGCGCGCGCCGAGGTGGAGGCCGCCGAGCGCCGCCAGTCCTTCCTCTATCAGGCGATGACGACGCTCTTCGCCCACGCGCCGGACCCCCAGGGCATGTACACGCTGCTGGCGCACCTGGCGGTGCCGGACCTGGCGGACTGGTGCCTGGTGGACGCGGTGGAGCAGGGCCCGTGGGTGTCTCGCGTGGCGGTGGCCCACCTGGACCCCACCCAGGCCGAGTCCGCGCGCGCCCTGTCCTCGCGCGTGGAGCGGCGCCCGGCGCTCGTCGGCATGCTGCGGGTGCTCCAGACGGGCGAGCCCGAGCTGGTGTCGGCGGTGACGGACTCGCTCCTGCGCGCCGCCGCGAGCGAGCCCGAGCACCCGGAGATGCTCCAGCGGCTGCAGGCGCGCTCCTACATGATCGTCCCGCTCAAGGCGCGCGGGCACACGCTGGGCGCGGTGACATTCATCTCCAGCACCTCGGGGCGGCGCTATGGCCCGAGCGACCTGGCGCTGGCCGAGGACCTGTGTGTCCGCGCGAGCCTCGCCATCGACAACGCGCGGCTCTTCGGTGAGTCGCGGCGGGCCACGCGCGCGCGGGAGGATCTGCTCGCGGTGGTGTCGCACGACCTGAAGAACCCGCTGGGCGTGGTGCAGCTCGCCTCGGCGCTGCTGTTGCGCGGCTCGCAGGGCAAGCCCGGCGCCGAGCAGGTGCAGAAGCAGGCGGGGCGCATCCAGTCCGCGGGCGAGCGCATGGCGCGGCTCATCTCGGACCTGCTCGACTGGGGCCGCATCGAGGCGGGCGGACTGCCCCTGGAGCCCAGCGTGCAGGACGTGGCGTCGCTCGCGCACGAGGCGCTCGAGAGCGTGCGGCCCCTGGCGGAGGCGCGGGGCCTCAAGGTGGTGGCGGAGCTGCCCGAGGGCGACGTGCGCGTGCGGTGCGATCGCACGCGGGTGCTCCAGGTGCTCGGCAACCTGCTCGGCAACGCGGTGAAGTTCACCCCGGAAGGCGGCGAGCTGACGGTGGGCGCGCGGGTGCAGCGCGGCGAGGTGCAGATGTGGGTGCGCGACACGGGCGCCGGCATCCGCGCCGAGGCGCTGCCGCACGTCTTCGAGCGCTACTGGCAGGCGAAGGAAGCGGAGAGCCGGGGCACGGGCCTGGGGCTCTATATCGCCAAGGGCATCGTCCAGGCGCACGGCGGCCGCATCTGGGCCCAGAGCGAGTGGGGCAAGGGCAGCACCTTCTCCTTCACCCTGCCCTCCGTGGACCGGGGCCCCCGCACCGGCACCTACTCCTCCATCTGACTTCCCCCCGGCCGGGTATAGTCGCGAGCACCCATGCGCTCGCTCGTGCCCCTTCTCCTGGCACTCGCCCCCCCCTCCGCCGCGCTCGCGGCCGGTGAGGGAGGACAGGTCCCAGAAGCCCCCGCCTCCCGTGCCCTGTCCCCCGTGGAGTTGCGCGGCGACGTGGGCGTGCTCTCCAGTGGCCTCGCCGGCGAGGGGAGCGCGTGGGCGGACACCTTCGCCGCCCAGGCCCTCTCGGGTCATGTGCTCCTCGGCGGTCTCACCCTGGAGGGCGGCCTGCTGTCCTTGCTCCCCGTGAGTCCGGGAGGGGCGGGCGCGAGCCTCACCCTCACCGCCCGCGTGGGCTACACCGGCGAGCGCTGGAGCCTCGTGGCGGGTCCGGTGCTCGGCCTCGGCTACACGGCCCGGCCCCGGCTCCAGGTACTGCCCTCGCTCCGGCTCCTTCGGCACGTGGGCCCCGTCACCCTGCACGCGGGGCTGCTCGATCTCCACGGCCTCGTGCCCGCGCACCTCGGCGTGTCCTGGAAGGACGTGGGCCTGGCCTACATCGCTCCCCTGGGCGCGCGCGCCTGGGCCCGCCTGCCCCTCTCCTCCGACCTGGCCCTGCGGGTGGAGGGTTTCGCCTTCCGCCTCGCGGGCACCCAATCCGCCTGGCTCACCCTGGGAATGGACGTGTCGCCATGAATGCTCGCGCCTCCTGCATGGCCCTGGGCCTGCTGCCGCTGCTCCTCGCGGGCTGTAGCGAGCGGCCCTCCTTCGAGCCGGCCCAGATCAACGCCGCCCCCATCGGCAAGGGCCTGCCCCCGGGCTTCCTCCTGGGCACCTCCACCGCCAGCCACCAGGTGGAGGGCGGCAACACCAATGACTGGACCGACTGGGAGCGGGGCACCTACCCGGACGGCACGCCCCACATCCTGCATCGCACCCCGTCCGGCCTCGCCACCGACTCGTGGAACCGCTTCCGCGAGGACGTGGGGCTGATGAAGCGCCTGGGCTCCAACGCTTACCGCTTCGGCATCGAGTGGAGCCGCCTGGAGCCCACGGAGGGCGCCTGGGACGCCGAGGCCGCCGAGCGCTACCGCCAGTGGGCCCACACCCTGCGCTCCGCGGGCATCGAGCCCCTGGTGACGCTGCACCACTTCACCCTGCCGCGCTGGGTGGCCGCGTCCGGCGGGTGGGAGAACCCCGCCACGGTGGACGCCTTCGAGCGCTTCTCCGGCCGGGTGGCCACGCTGCTCGGGGCGGAAGTGGACTGGTGGTGCACCCTCAACGAGCCCAACGTGCTCGCCGTCTTCGGCTACCTGGACGGCGTCTGGCCACCGGGCAAACAGGACGAGCGGGCCATGGCCACCGTGCTCGCCCACCTCTTCGAGGCCCATGCCCGCTCCGCGCGCCAGCTTCGCGCCCTGGACACCACGGACGCGGATGGAGACGGCCGCGCCACGCTGATCGGCCTGGCCCACCATGTGCGCGTCTTCCAGCCCTCCACCGGCGCCACCTCCGACAGCCTCGTGTCCGGCCTCACCGACACCTTCTTCAATGAAAGCCTCCCGGACGCCCTGCGCACCGGCCACGTGTCGCTCGTGGTGCCCGGCTCGGTGTCCCTCCAGCGCGACGTGCCCGGCCTCAAGGACTCCGTCGACTGGTTCGGCATCAACTACTACACGCGGGACCACCTGCGGCAGGACGCCTCCCCCTCATTCTCCCACAAGTACGTACCCGCGGGCCGCGACACGAACGACCTGGGTTGGGAAATCTACCCCGAAGGGCTCTATCTCTTTCTCAAGCGTTATGCGGCGATGGGCGTGCCGTTGGTGGTGACGGAGAACGGGATGGATGATCGCACGGGTGAGCGTCGGCCCTACTTCCTGCGCAGCCACCTCTACGCGGTGGAGCGCGCGGTGGCCGAGGGCGTGCGGGTGCGCGGCTACTTCCACTGGAGCCTGCTCGACAACTTCGAGTGGTCCGAGGGCTACGAGCCCCGCTTTGGTTTGTTCCGCGTGGAGCGCGACTTCGGTTTGACGCGTCAAGCTACGCCCGCGGTGGAAACCTTCCGGGAAGCCGCCCGCAACCTGGGGCTCAGCCCCACTCCCTGATGGCGGGAGGGCGAAAATCCCAGTAAGAACATGAGGACAGGAGCGACACCATGGGCGTGATCCAGTTCATCGATGAGTTCCGCGAACTTCACACCAAGGCGCGGCGGGGAAAACTGGAAGCGGGAGAGCGGCCCGCCTACATGGCGGCACGCGAGCAGTTCGCCCGGGCACTGCTCAACGCCCAGGGGCTGATGCTCGACGGCGCCGAGGCCCGGCGGCACTACCGCGTGGCGCACCAGCTCCCGGTGGAGCTGCAGATGGCCTACGGCAACGTGTGGACGAACACGCTGGACCTGTCCGCCGGTGGCTTCTCCGTGATGCTGCCGCACGCGGTGGACATCAACGAGCGGCCCAGCGCGCTGTTGTACCTGCCGGACGGCACGACGCTCGCGGGCCTGGTGCGCGTGGTGTCCCAGTTCCAGCGCGCCGACAAGCACCGCGCCTCCTTCGCCTTCCTGGACCTGACCGAGCGCGAGTGTGAACTGCTCGAGGGCTTCCTCATCGACTTCGCGCTCGAGCGGGTGGGAATCACGCCTCCGTGACGAGAGCCGCGGGAATGAGCGCCAACCGATGGGTGGAGCAGTTCCGCGAGTTGCATGCGCGCGCGCGCAAGGGGCAGTTGGACCCCAGCGAGCAGCGCGAGTACCAGGCGGCACGTGAGTACTTCGCCCGCGCGCTGACGGCGGCGCAGGGCTTGAGCGTCCCGGAGAATCAATCCGCGCGCCGCATGTTCCGCGTCGCGCAGGGCCTGCAGGTGGACCTGAGCTTCACCTCGGGCTCGCTGCGCGCCATGACGCTGGACGTCTCGGTGGGGGGCTTCTCGGTGATGATGCACAAGCCCCCACCGGAGACGGAGGAGCCGGGCTTCTCCCTGCGCCTGCCGGGCATCCAGGAGCCCATCGTGGGCCGCGCGAAGCAGGTGTCGGTGCAGCGCAAGCTCGCCACCCACCGCGTCTCCTTCTCCATCGAGGGGCTCGCCCAGAAGGACGCGGAGCGGCTGGAGACGGCGCTGTTCGACCTGGCGCTGGAGCGCATCAAATAGCGAGGCGAACCGCGGACACGGTCAGGGCATGAGCCTCCGGGAGGGAGCGCTCATCGCTCAACTTGAAGAACAACATCGTCCGCCGCAGCGACTCGGCCTGTGCCGCCAGCTCCTCCGCCGTCGACGACAGCTCCTCCGCCGCCGACGCGTTGCGCTGCGTCACCTGGTCCACCTGCTCCATCGCCCGGCTCATCTGCGCCACCCCTCCCGCCTGCTCCTTCGACACCCCCGCCAGGTGCTGCATCAACTCCGCCGTCTTGCGGATCGACGGCACCAGGTCCTCCAGCAGCGTCCCCGAGCGCTCCGCCACCTTCACGCTCTTCTTGGCCACCGCGCCAATCTCCTTCGCCGCCTTCTCGCTTCGCTCCGCCAGCCTCCTCACCTCCGAGGCCACCACCGCGAACCCCTTGCCGTACTCCCCCGCCCTCGCCGCCTCCACCGCCGCGTTGAGCGCCAGCAGGTTCGTCTGGTACGCGATCTCCTCCACGATTCCGATTCGCTCGGCGATCTCCTCCATCGCCGCCACCGTCTCCCGCACCGCCAGCCCGCTCTGCTCCGCATCCGCCGAGCTCCGCACCGCCATCGCCTCCAACCGCCGGCTCGTCTCCGCGTTCTGCCCGATGGTCGTGCTCAACTGCTCCAGGCTCGTCGTCATCTCCTCCACCGACGCCGCCAGCGTGCTCGTGCCCTGGGACAGCGCCTGCGCCGCCGACGACACCTGTCCCGACGCTCCCGACAGCGAGCCCACCGAGCCCCTCACCTCGCCCAGCACGCGCACGAACCGCTCCACCATTGCCCGCATCCCCTCCATCATCCTCGCCGCCTCGTCCCGCCCCTTCACCTCGACGCACGCCGTGAGGTCTCCCGCGGAGAGCTTCTCCGTGAGGTTCAACACGTCGCGCAGGGGCCGCACGATGCCGCGGCTCAGTGACCACGCGAGCAGGAGCGCCATCGCGGGCCCCAGGAGCCCCGCGGCGATCAACATCCGCCGGACCAGGAGCCGCATCGTGGCGCGTGCGTCGGCGCGCTGCTGCCGAATCTCCTCGTACTCCCGCTCGAGCAGACCCTGTTGGTCCTGCATGGCGTCGAGGATCCGCCGGCCCGCGCCACTCCGCACGTAGTCGGAGAGGGCCTCGAAGGGTTGCTGACCCGCGTCCACCGCCCTGCGCAGGGACACCTGATGCTCCAGATGGGGGAGGAAATCCCGCTCGTACAGCCTCAAGAGCCGCAGCAACGCCTCCCGGCCTTCGACGCTGAGCCCCCCCCGCGCCTTCAACAGCTCGGAGAGCTCGATGAAGCGCTCACGCAGCGCGGACTGCTTGGCGAGGAACGACGCATCACCCGAGAGCGAGAAGCCCCGCATCCGGTCCTCCATGTCCAGCAACGTGCCACGCATGGTCTGCAGATCGCGCAGCGAGTACATCGCGAGGTAGTTGGAGTCCGAGGTGCGCGTCAGCTCATCGAAGAGGGAATAGGAGGCCCACATCAAGGAGATGAGCACCAGGACGAGCAACGAGATGCCGAGCGCCAGCTTCCGGGAGATATCGAGATGAACGAGCATGATGGACGACCCCTCGGAAGACACTCGCACCCCGAGGCCTTCAAGCGCCAGTGCGCGCGGGGCGACAGTGGATTCCACTATTCGTGTGGGTTCGAAGGACAGAGGAGGGAAGCTCAACCCACCAGGGAGCGCTGGCGGAGGGCGGTGCGCAGCAGCGTGGGCACGTCCAGCACGAGGCCCACACGGCCCGTGTTGAGCAAGGTGGAGCCCGACACACCGGGCAGGTGCCGGAAGAGCGGACCCAGGGGCTTGAGGACACAGGGGCCCTCGCCGTACAGCGCGTCCACCACCAGGCCCGCCCGCGTGCCGCCATGGCCCAGCACGACGACGCTCTCCCGCTTGGCGGGCGCCGCGCTCACGCCCAGCACCTCGCGCAACCGCAGATAGGGCAGCACCCGGTCGCGCAGGACCAGCACGCCACTGCCCGGCTGGCCGATGCGCTCGGGAGGCAACGCCAGACACTCCCGCACCGTGTCCATGGGCAGGACATACGTTTCCTCGCCCACCCCCACCGCGAAGCCCTGGATGGTGGCCAGCGTCAGGGGCACTCGCAGCGTCACCGTGGTGCCCTGGCCGGGCTCGCCGCGCAGGGACACCTGGCCGCGCAGTCCCTCCACGCTCCGGCGCACCACGTCCATGCCCACGCCGCGCCCGGACACCTCCGTCACCTCGGCCGCCGTGGACAACCCGGGCAGGAAGACGAGATCCTCCAACTCCTCCACCGTCATGCGCTCGGGCTCCAGGCCAAATTCCCTCGCCTGCTCGCGCAGCCGCGCGTGGTTCAGGCCCCGGCCGTCGTCGGAGAGCTCCACCACCAGCGAGCCCGGCTCATGGAAGGCGCGCAAGCGGAGCGTGCCACACCCGTGCTTGCCCAGCGCGCGCCGCTCGTCCGGCGTCTCCAGCCCATGGTCCACCGCGTTGCGCATCAGGTGCAGCAGCGGCTCGCGCAGGCCCTCCACGAGCGCCGTGTCCACCTCCACGTCCTCGCCCTCGAGCACGAGCCGCGCCCACTTGCGCTGCACCCGCGTCAGGTCTCGCACCGTGCGCAGGTGCTGCCGGAAGAGCGGGCCCACCGGCACCATGCGCACGCGCATCACCTCCTCGCGCAGCGCCTCGTGCAGCCGGTCCGCTTCCTCGTGCACCGCGAGCGTCTGTTCGGACGTGCCCGTGCCCAGCATCCGCGTGAGCCGCGCGTGGGCGATGGCCAGCTCTCCGGTGAGCGTGGCGATGAGGTCCAGCTTCTCCACGTCCACGCGCAACGTGCGCCCGCGCCGCCCGGCCGCCGGAGCCTCCTCCACCGGCGCCGCGAGGACCGGCCGGACCACTTCCTGGCGCAACTGCTCGCAGCAGCCGCGCAGCCGCGCGAGCAGTTCCTGGTGCTCCTCCTCGGGCGGCTCCCCCCCCGCGAGGACACCCGCCAGTTGCGCGCGCAACCGGTCCACCGCGCCGAGCAGCAACGTCACGTGCTCGTCCACCGCGGGCAGCCGCCGCTCCAGGAGCAGCTCGAGCACGTCCTCCAGCACGTGCGCCACGTCGGACATGCCGGAGAAGCCCAGCGCCACCGCGGCGCCCTTGAGGGTGTGGGCCGCGCGGAAGATGGACCGCAGCCGCTCCTCGTCCGGCTGCTCCTCCAGCGCGACGAGCGTCTCCTCGATCTCGGCGAGGAGATCGCCCACCTCCTCCGCGAAGGTGGCGAGCAGTGACTCGCGCTCCAGTTCCACGCTCGTTCCTCCCATGGCCCCTTCCCGTGGGGAAGGAGCGGCATCCTCGGGGCGAGAAGCCTCGGGTCGGGGCACGGTGGATGCGTCTACCGCCCGATGGAGGAGTATCACCCGCTGGGGGCCCACGCCGAGCGGAACCCGAGGACTCGGGCGAGGTCGTGCGGAGACGTGCACACCCCGTGAAGGCCGCTGCACAACCGCGCTCCCGAGCTCCAGGGGATGTACCCGGGCCAGCCTCTTGCACAGGCTCCCCCCATGCCCCGTCTCCTCACGATCGCGCTCCTCCTCCTGGCCACCCTGCCCCGCGTGAGTCTCGCCGCCCCCACAGGGCTCGCCGGGGACACGCCCGCCCGGCGGCCCCCGCGCCTGCTGTCCACCGACCCCGGAGCGCCCGGGAGCGGGCTCACGGACAAGGAACCGGAGGGTCGCAAGGAACCGGAGGGACAGGGCGGCGGACGCGTGGCGGCGGGGCTCGGCCTGGGCGTGTTGATGGGCGCGGTAGGAGGCCTCGTCGGCTACCTGGGCCCGGGCAGCGCGCTGTGCGCGGAGGGAGACGGTCTCGATGGCTGCGCCACGGGACTGCTCATCGGAACGCTCGGGGGCGTGGGCCTGGGGACGTCGCTGGGCGTCACCTGGGGAGGAATGCTCGCCGATGGCCAGGGCGAGTGGTTCCTCGGCGCGCTTCCCGGCATGCTGGTGGGCGCGGCGGCGGGCGTGGGGCTGGGCCTCGCCGCGGACAATTCGCTCGTCGCCCTCTTCGCCTGTCCTCCCTTGATGCTGCTGGGCAGCAGCATCGGCTACGAGATGTCGCACTCCGCCAACACGGCCCCGCGCCTGCGGCCCGTGGTGGGCATGTCCTCGAGAGGCGCGTCGCTGGGACTCGCGGGAACGTTCTGAGCCAGCGGACCCACACGGAGGGCGGAAAGCGGCGGCCCGGGCGCGCAAAAGGCGACACTTCACCGGGAACCCGGGCCATCATCCCCAGCGCGCGCCTTCACGGCGGGGTGATAGAACCCGGGACAGTTGATTTCCGCTATTCACGGAAAGGCCCGCTCATGACGCTCTCCCGACGCGAGGCGCCCCATGGCTCCTGGAAGTCCCCCATCACCGCCGAGTTGATCGCCACCCAGACCCTGGGGCTGGGCGAGGTGGCCGTGGATGGAGATGACGTGTACTGGCTGGAAGTGCGCCCGGGCGAGCGGGGCCGGCACGCCATCGTGCGGCGCACGGTGGATGGGACGCAGGCGGACCTGCTGCCCGCGCCCGTGGAGGGCCGTGCGCCCTACAGCGCCCGCAGCCTCGTGTATGGCCAGGGAGGCGGCTCCTTCACGGTGTCCGAGGGCCTCGTCGTCTTCGTCAACCACGCCCAGGGCGGAGCCAACCCGGATCAACGCCTCTACCGCATCAACCCGGGCCGCACGCCGGTGGCCATCACCCCGGACACGGGCGGCAAGCACCGCTACGGGGACTTGAGCATCGACCGGGCGCGCAACCGCGTGCTGTGCGTGCGCGAGGACTGGCGCAACCTCCAGGACGGCCAGCCGCGCATCGCGCTCGTGTCGGTGGACATCGACGGGCAGAAGCAGACGGTGCTCGCCCAGGGCCGGGACTTCTACTCCTCGCCCGTGCTCAGCCCCAATGGCCGGCGCATGGCGTGGCTCGCGTGGGACTACCCGAGCATGCCGTGGGACGGGTGCGAGCTGTGGGTGGCGGACGTGGACGAGGAAGGCACGCTGCACCACGCGCGGCTGGTGGCCGGCGGCTCCACCGAGTCCATCTTCCAGCCCGAGTGGAGCCCCCAGGGCGAGCTGTACTTCGTGAGCGACCGCAACAACTGGTGGAACCTCTACCGGTTGCAGGGGCGCAACGTGGTGCCCGTGCTCGAGCGCAAGGCGGAGTTCGGCGCGGCCCAGTGGAGCCTGGGCATGTCCACGTACAGCTTCGTGTCGCCCCGGCACGTGGTGTGCGCCTTCAACGAGCAGGGCCAGTGGAAGCTCGGGCGGCTGGACGTGGTGCTCGGCCAGTTCTCCGAGCTGCCCACGCCCTACACGGACATCTGCCAGGTGCGCGGCGGCCTGGCCACGGCGTACTTCGTGGCGGGCGGGCCGGACCAGCCCGCGAGCGTGGTGCGCCTGGACATGGAGTCCTCCAAGCCCCACGTCATCAAGGCCTCGAGCCACGTGCCCGAGGAGGTGCGGCCCTACCTGTCTCACCCCGAGCCCCTGCACTACCCCACCACCGAGCTGGGCGAGGCGCATGCCTGGTACTACCCGCCCACCCATCCCGACTTCCACGCGGCCTCGGGCGACAAGCCGCCCCTGCTCATCATGAGCCATGGCGGCCCCACGGGCGCGGCGTCGACGCGGCTGGACTGGACGGTGCAGTACTTCACCAGCCGGGGCTTCGCCGTGGTGGACGTCAACCACCGGGGCAGCACTGGCTACGGCCGCGAGTACCGCCTGTCGCTGTACGGCAACTGGGGCGTCATGGACGTGGATGACCTGGCCAACGCCGCGCTGCGGCTGGTGCAGGATGGCAAGGCGGACGCCAAGCGGCTCGTCGCGCGCGGCTCGGGCACGGGCGGCTACACCACGCTGTCGCTGCTCGCCTTCCGCGACATCCTGCGCTGTGGCACGAGCGCCGCGGGCATCGCCCACCTGGACACCTTGGCGGAGAGCCCGAGCAAGCTCGAGGCGCACTACCTCGATCAGGTGCTCGGGCCCCAGCCGGAGTTCAGGCAGCTGCTCCAGGACCGCTCGCCGGGGGTGCACATCGACAACATCAAGCGCAGCCCGCTGCTCTTCATCCAGGGCAAGCAGGACACGCGGGTGCCCCAGCGAGAGACGGAGGAGTTGGTGCGCAAGCTGCGCGCCCACGACGTGCCCACCGCGCTGCTGCTCGTCGAGGGCGAGACGCTGGCGCCTCACGACGCGGCGGACCTCAAGAAGGCCCTGGAGGCCGAGTTGTCCTTCTACGCGCGCGTGATGGGCCTGGCGCTGGCCGAGACGATCGAGCCCGTGGTCATCGAGCCCGCGCCCGCGGCGCCCCGGCGCTAAGGAACCGCCTGGGTGGACGGCGGGCGGACGGACGAGCGCTCCGCCCACCGCTCGAACACGGAAGCCCCGGGTCCCATTGTGGAGGGAGCCGGGGATCACCAGTTTGGCGGGGATGACCTCCACCCACGTCTCGCCCTGGGAATGGGGCCTGTTCGGCGTCATCGTCCTGGCGATGCTGGCCATTGATCTCGTGGCCCATCGCGGCGCCCACCACGAGTCGCGCAAGAAGGCCTATGCCTGGAGCGCGGCGTGGATTGGCGTGGGGCTGGCGTTCGCGGGCTTCGTCGCGCTGAGGCATGGAGGCACGGCCGCGCAGGAGTACCTGGGCGCGTACCTCATCGAGAAGAGCCTCAGCCTGGACAACCTGTTCGTCTTCCTCGTCATCTTCTCCAGCCTGAACGTGCCCGAGGACAAACAGCGGCGGGTGCTCTTCTGGGGCATTCTCGGGGCGCTCGGCTTCCGGGCCCTGTTCATCTTCCTGGGCCTGGAGGCGCTGGAGCGCTGGCACTGGGTCGTCTACGTCTTCGGCGCGCTCCTGCTCGTGGCCGCCTTCCGGGTGGCGAAGAGCCCGCCCACGCAATCCAACGAGGAGAAGAACAAGCTGGTGAGCTTCCTGGAGAAGCACCTGCCGGTGACGCGCGAGTTCGACGGCAAGCGCTTCTTCCTGCGCGAGAACGGAAAGTGGCAGGCGACACCGCTCCTGCTCGCGCTCATCACCATCGAGTTGTCGGACGTGGCATTCGCCATCGACTCGGTGCCGGCGGCCATGTCGGTGAGCCGCAACCTGTTCGTGGTCTACACCTCCAACATCCTCGCCATCCTCGGCCTGCGCGCGCTCTACATCGCCCTGGCCAAGACGGTGCACGAATTGCGCTACCTGCACTGGGGGCTCGCGGCGGTGCTGGCGTTCGCCGCGGCGAAGATGCTGCTGTCCAGTTGGGTGGAGATACCGCCCCTGGCGTCAGTGGGCATCATCGCGGTGCTCATTGGCGCCTCCGTCGGGTGGAGCCTGCGCGACCGGGCCCGGACGGCGCGGAAGAATCCCCGGGAGTCCGGAGCCTCAGGGCCCCATGACCTTACCTCCCGAGACGCGTTGAGGTAGGACACCCGACGAAGATCAGCGCGATTCGGCGGGCACTCGCATGGATACGAAGTCAGCGACGCATACGGACAGGGACCCAGCGACCATCCATCGAGGTGACATCTTCTGGGTGGTGCCCGATGAATCGCGAGGGTCGATTCCCGCCATTCCCCACCCGTATGTGGTGATTCAGGACGATGTCTTCAATCGCTCGCGCATCCATACCGTGGTCATCTGTGCATTGACCTCGAACCTGAAGCGGGCGAGCGAACCCGGCAATGTGCTGCTCGACGTGGGGGAAGGCAATCTGCCCAAGCAGAGCGTCCTCGTCGTGTCGCAGGTGTCCTCGGTCGAGAAGACGCAACTGGGCGAGTACATCGGGACGCTCTCCGACGAGCGGGTCGAGCAGATTCTGGCCGGCATGCGCTTCCAGCAGGCCTCCTTCTTCAACCGCTGACAACCCCCCGGGAGCGGCGCAGGCGGCTCTCCCGCACATTGTGTGCTCGCCATTCAGGTACATGAACACCTGCGGCCGCGAGCCGAAGATGCAGTAACGGGTTCGACTCCCAAGCCGAGGCCTGGTGTTTTCAGGCCTCGGCTCGTCTCCAGAATGCGGGCCTGCTCGCGCCAGGGGCCGGCGTCGTGGGCGGAATACCGGGTGAGTGCTCTTCCTTCTCCGACAGGACGAACAGCTTGCTCATCACCCTGTCCATCGTGGACCCCAGGAACTTCTCGGCGGAGAAGCCTATCGCGATGAAGAAGACGATGTAGGTATATGCCAGGGCCCTTTGGCTCCCCAGTTGGATTTGGAGGGGAGGCCGGTATTGAGGGCTCAGGGTCTGTTGGGCGTTTGGAGGACGCGCTTGTGGCGGCTCGTTCCCGCTGCTCTCGATGCTGAAGAGGAGCTGGGACTGGGCCAATACGAAGACCAGGAGCGCGGCGAAAGCCCCAAGAGCGGGCTTGATGAACAGGCAATAGCCAAACAACTGCGTCCGGTTGCTGAGGCCGTGCGCGCTGAGCACCGGATTGACCGAGAGAAGATTGGCCACGATGGCTCCTGCTACCCCGAGCAAGGCGATGGACAGGATTCCATTCAACGGCCATATCTTTTCCTCCGAGGTCCGCGAAGTCAGGGTCGTGTAGAGCGACTGCGGTAGATTGAAGCAGAACGACAGGAAGAAGGCCGCCAGCAGCAGGCCACCGCTCATGACCCGAAGCTGCATATTCAAGGAGCGCTGCCGAGAATACTTTTCCGCATGTCTGTTCACGAGGTGGCGCGCGGTCCATAACTCATACCGTGCCAGCCGAAGCTCCTGTTGCTGGTTGGGAGATAGGGTTTCCTGGAAGGCGAGCTCCTTGACCAGCTTGGCTGTCTGGTAGAGCGGGCCGGAGTTCTTGTCCTGGCCCAGCCAGACCTCGCGCGCCACGGGCTCCTCGATCTTCCTCCGGAACTGCTCCTCCAACGCCAGCACCTCGGAGGGGAGGAGGTCCAAGGGCATGAGGAGTAGCCTGTCCGCCTCGATTCCGTGAACGAGAGCCCAGATCTCATCCACCGGGCGGTAGGGCCGCTTGCTACTCTGCTCGGCGTATTCCTTCGCCCGTACCAGTCGTGCCTCGAGCTCCTCGAGGTCGGGGCCGTCTTTCGAGAGCTCGTTCCGTCGAGCACGCAGGATGCGCAGGTCAGCGTCCAGGCCCTGGAGCCTCACCCAGAGAGCCCTCTTGGTGAAGTGCCCCCACTCTGAAGGCTTTTTCTGGGCCGAAGAGGGATTGCCTGCCTCCATGGTGAGGCTCCTTTGTCGTCCGGGACATCAGATAGATAACGTAGCCATACGGACGAGACGGAGCCATCGCGCGTCCGCTCGGATGAAGCGAGCGAAGGGGTCAAGGGTGGCGGAACACCTGCTGGGCGCTCAGTTCCCCCAACTGTGTAGGAGCGCATCCAACGTGCGCCAGGCACCACGCTCGGCGCCGCGGTTGTCCTTCCAATAGAGCATGAAGGTCAGCGAGCTGAGCACGAGGTACGGCGGAAACAACGCGGGCGCGTGGCCGCTCCCGCTTCGGCGCGCACGACCCAGTTGCGCAGGGCTGAACCGCCGGATCACAAAATCGCCAGACTGTCAATTCAGCGAAAAACAGATATGTTACTTCGCGTACCATGCGTATGGTTGATTCCGCTGTTCAATGCGTGACCACGATCGTCGTAGATCGTCTGTTGCCATCACTTTCCATTCTGTGCGCTCGCGCGGCGGACCGGTACGGATCCGCGCGGAGGGAGTCGAACGAAATGACCACCAGCACTACTACCTTGCCCATCATCAACACCGTGGAGGGCCCCGTGCAGGGCGCCCTCGTGGAAGACGTCGTGGCGTACATGGGCATTCCCTACGCCGCGCCGCCCTTGGGGAACCTGCGCTGGAGGGCGCCGCAGCCCGTCACGCCCTGGACCCAGACGCTCCCGTCGAACGACCAGGCCCCGTCTTGTCTCCAGAATCGGGACCTTTGCATCGAGGTCGGCGGGGGCGATCCCCTTGCCATGAGCGAGGATTGTCTCTATCTCAATGTCTGGACGCCCCAGCCCAAGGCGGGCGCCCCCAAGCTCCCGGTCATGGTGTGGATCCACGGCGGGGCCTACATCATCGGCGCGGGCAGGCTGCCCATCTATCATGGGGCGCCGTTCGTGAATCGCGGCGCGATCCTGGTCACCATCAACTACCGAATGGGTGCCCTCGGCTTCTTGGCGCACCCCGCGCTCGAAAAGGAGGTCACCGTCGAGCAGCAGCGGATTTACAACTTCGGGCTGCTCGATCAGATCGCCGCGCTCGAGTGGGTGCAGCGCAACATCGAAAAGTTCGGGGGCGATCCCAACAACGTGACCATCTTCGGTCAATCCGCAGGTGCGCGGAGCGTCCTCGCGCTCTTCGCCTCGCCGCTCACCAAGGATCGGGAAAAGCCCCTCTTCCACCGCAGCATTGCCCAGAGCGTGTACCGGACGGCGGAGGCCTCCCGGGAGAAGGCGCTCGAGCGCGGCACCCGGCTCGCGGAAGTCGTCCTCGGGCTTGAGAAAGGGCAAGGCGCGACCGCGACCCTCGCGCAGCTCCGCGGCGTCGAGGCGGAGGTTCTCATGAACGTCCCCATCGACCCCGCGAAGGATTTCAAGGGGACGGCGAACTCCCCGGTCGGGATCGCCGGAGACGTCGTACTCCCCGGCACGGATGGGATCCTCGCCCGCTTCGAGAAGGGCGAGGTGGCGGCATTGCCGCTCATCATTGGCAACACCAGCGATGACGGGAGCGTGGTGCTCGACCAGCTCAAAGGCAACCCGAGCCAGATCGTCACTCTGGCGGTGACCACCACCCTGGTCAAACGCCCCAAGCGCTACTACCTGGATCTCGCGGAGCAGGAATCTCCCGACCAGGATGAGCTTGGTCGCCGCCTGGCCCGCGACGCGTTCTTCACCGTGGCCACCTACAGGCTCGCCAAGGCGCACAGCCAGCGTGCACCGACGTGGCGGTACTACTTCGACTACACCGCGGAGAACCACCGCCCCTTCGTCACCAAGGGCACGCGTCACGGCGACGAGGTCGGCTTCGTCATGGACACGCTCAAATACGCCCCGCCCTTCCCGCCGGGCCAGCCGCAGAATCCGGTCACGGTCACGGCGAAGGACTACGAGGTCGCCAGCAGCGTCAGCGAGCGCTGGTTCAACTTCGCTCGCACCGGCGAGCCGAGTCCGGAATGGCCTCGGCAGACGGCGGAGGCGGACAAGACGCTCCTCTTGGGCGAGTCCATCTCGGTGGCGACGGACTTCATGCAGCAGCACCACGAGGATGCGGAGTTCGAGAACATGGACGCGTTCAACAGGGTTGGCACGGCCATGGACAATCTCATGGCGGGCCTCGGCTGAGTCGGTCTCGCTCCGGGCCCGTCCCCTGATGGGCCCGGAAGAGCCCGGCTACGGTATCTCGTCTGTGTGCTGGGTGATGGAATTCCATGCCGCGCGCACCAGCCTCTCGGCCCGGTGGTGAGGATGAACCCGAAGCCGAGTTCGCCCCCACTGCTCGCGGGACTAGTCGGCCCGCGAGCACGCATTCAAATCCACATCGCTGTACACCCCATTGCGATACATGTAGGACTCAATGAAGTCGTGGTAACGGCTCACGATCCGGACGACATACAGTTCGAGCCCCGCGGACGGCGTCCCCTTCACACCATAGGCCGCTGCTTCGAAAGTGAAATCTCCAGTTTGGGGATTGTTCACCACGGAGACCAGCCCATAGGAGAAGTGGCATCCCCCCACCAGATTCGGCCCCGACACGCGCACACGCGAGCCATCCGGACACTCGGCGGGCATGTATCCCGCGGAGATCAACTCCGCCAAATTCACCGCGTAGGAGTGATTCTCCGCCAGGAGGGACTGCTGTTTTTCGACCAGCGCTTTCAACTCACGAATGCCTTCGCATTCGAGACTCCCGACGTTGGCCGCGGGGGCCTCCGCCAGCGCGGGGAGCGCCCACGAGAAAGACAACCCAACGACAACAGAAAACGCACGCATTGAGCCACGTCGCATGGAGTTCCTCCCTTTCCTCTCGCGAGCATATCCTGTCTATCCGCGGCTCCATCAGGTGATTTCGTCGATCCGCACCCAGCGGCGCTCGCGCATCGAGCGCTGGATCGCTTCCTGCTGGCGCTCGACCCTCCACGCCTGGGCGAAGTCGGGCCGCGCCTGGCCCTTGCCCTCGATGGCCCGCGCCATGGCGTTCATCGACAGCGACATGGGGTGCGCGGGCTGGATGGCCGCCTCGGAATCGAGGCCGACCTCGGGCGTGCGCAGCAGTCGCTCGGGAATCTCGACACGGCCGAGGCCGGTCTCGCCGAGCCGACCGGCATGGAGGGTCGTATCGCGGCTGGTGGGGAAGGAAGGCGCCTGCGCGACCAGCCGGCCCTTCGAGCCGAACACGTCGAGCAGCCAGCCGGAGCCGAGCGTCGCGTTCCACGAGCACTGGCACTGGATGACGAGCCCGCTCTTGAAGCGCAGCAGCATCGAGGCGAAGTCGTTGGTCTCGACCTTGAGAACCGTCTCGCCATCGGCCGAGCGCCACTCGGGCAGGAGCTGGCCGTCGTGGGCGACCAGTTCCTCCACCTCGCCGAACATGGCGGCCAGCATGTGCAGCGCATGGCTACCAAGGTTGCGCACCGCCGAGACGCCGTGCCCCTTCTCCGCGAACCAGTTGTACGGAAATCGCGGGTCGAGGATGTTGTAGAGGGACATGTTGAAGACGCAGGTGCCGCCGAAGGGCTGGCCCAACGCGCCGTCCTCGATCATCTCCTTCATCATCTGGTGGGCGGGCACCCACTCGGAGAAGGCGTCGACCACCCCCACCCGCCCGCTCCTGGCCCAGGCCTCGTTGAGCACGCGCGCCCCCTCGAGGCCGACCGCGTGGGGAATGGCGTTGTAGACGTGCTTGCCGTTCTCCAGGCAGGCGAGGACCATCCCCTCGCGGATGCTCGCGCGCGTGCCGCAGTCGATGATGTCGATGTCCGGGTCGGCCGCCATCGCCCGCGCGTCCCAGAAGGCGCGAGGAATGTCGCAGCGCTCGGCGGCCGCCTCGGCCGTCTCCTTGCGTGAGGTGCAGACCGCGACCACCTCAATGCCCGGCACCGCGCGCCACGCGGGCAGGTGGGCGTAGGTGCCCCAATTCGCACTGATGATGCCGACACGTAACGTCACGGCCGCTCCTGACTCGCGCCTCGAGGCTTTCGAGCGGGCCTCGGGGGCATGGACGGCCCGGCGGGATGGCTGGGCCGCGCGGAGCCTACTCGATGCCCCTCGGCGACCGATGACCGGGTCCATGCAAAAGATCGATGGATCCAGGTATTTCAAGAACAAGCAGTTAAAGATGGCGGGTTCTATTTCATTCTCCGGGAGGAGGCCCCGAATGAATCGCAGGGTGTCCAATCCAAACAGGGGCAGCTCGTGCCTCGGGAGCGCGGCGGCGGCACTGGCCATGCTGGGGCTGCTGGCCGCGTGTGGAGGCGGTGCTGACACGGGAGCGGTGGGCGTCGCGGTCTCCGCGCCCTTGGCGGTCGACACCAGTCCCCCCCCGCCGACGGGCCGCTATGTGCTCGCGAGTGTGCTGAGCGGTCACTGCGTGGAGGCCGTCGCCGCCACCACCGACGGCGGCAAGGTCCAGCAGGCCCGCTGCGACAACGGGCTGAACCAGGCCTTCGAGGTGACCCTGGAGCCCGGGAGGGGCTACAAGCTCATCAGCGTGGGGACGGGCCGGGCGCTCGATCTGAATGGGGGCTCGATGGCGGAGGGGGCGCTCATCCAGCAGTGGAGCGACAACAACTCCCTCGCGCAGCGCTTCCTCCTGCGGCGCGATCAGGGCAACCGCTACAGCCTCGTCAACGCCGGCAGCGACAAGTGCGTGGCGATCGCCGGAGGGTCCACCGCACAGGGCGCCGGCTTGCAGCAGGCCACCTGCGACGGTCAGGCGGCGCAGCGGTTCCTGCTCTACCCACAGAGCGGCACCAGCCGTAGCGCCCTGGCCCTGGGCCAGTACACCCTGCGGCCGGTGCACTCCGGCCTGTGTCTGGAGTTGGAAGGCGCCAGCACGGCGGCGGGAGCCAAGGTCCAGCAGGGGACCTGCACCCAGGAGAACCCCCAGCGCTTCGAGGTGCTGCCCGCGGCGAACGGCTCCTACCAGCTCCAGAGTGTCCACAGCGGCCTGTCCTTGGACGTGAGCGGTGAGTCCACGGCCAGTGGAACGCTGATTCAACAGTGGGGCTATGCGGGCGGGGCCCATCAGCGCTTCACGGCGAGCGCCGTGGGCGATGCCTTCCTGCTCAAGGCCGTGCACAGCGGCAAGTGCCTGGACGTGAAGGACATCAGCGCGCAAGTGGGCGGACGGATCCACCAATGGGATTGCAGTGGCGAGGGCCAGCCGAATCAGCAGTGGAGGCTGGTGCCCGCGGCGCAGCCACAGCCTCCACCCGCTCCGTCCGGCAGCCCGCTGAAGCTCCCGCTCGAGCTCCTGGGCAACGGCTCGCCGCTGACCCCGACCGTCGCGGAGGCGAATCTGCAGGTGGACGCCAGCCGGATTGGGGGCGTGAGCCAGCTCTGGTGGCAGTGCCACCGCTGTGCCTTCTTCGGCGCCCCTGAGTTCGAGGCCACGAGCCAGCCGCCCACCAAGGTCAAGGCCAGCGTGCGCGTGCTGGGAGGCGTCGAGCCTTCCCAGGCGGGCAACATCCCCTGGGTCGACATCACCGACGCCACCGTCAGGCTGGCGGACGCGGAACGGGTCCAGGGCGGCTTGACGCGCGGCGGGCTCTACACCACCCGAATGAGCCTCGTGCTCGACGCCGCGACCAAGGCGCGACTCGTGGCCGCTCCCCGGACCAACCTCATCCAGTTCCGCTTCAACGGCACCGACGGCGAGTCCAACGGCTATCGCGTCCTCGCACTCCAATTACAGGACGCCCAGGGAATCAATCAGGCCAGCAATCCCATGCAGTTCGCCGACATCCAGGCAGAGAAGCTGGCCGGCCGGACCTGGACCGCCGACGTCACGGCGGGCGAGGCGCTCTGGCACGGGCAGGGCAGGCTCGCCAAATCCAGCATCGTTCCCCGTACCATCCAGGCCGCCTGCGCGTCCTGCCACGCCACCGACGGGCGTGACCTGCAGTACTTCAACTATTCCAACAACTCCATCGTGCAACGCTCGCGCTTCCACGGGCTGACCGAGGCGCAGGGCCGTCAGATCGTGGCCTACCTGCGCTACAGCCAGCGGGACGTGCCGCACGTGACCCAGGCCGCGCCGTGGAATCCGCCCTACCAGCCCGGGCCGGGCCTGGACGGCAAACCCATCATCGAGTGGGCGGCCGGGGCCGGCTTGAGCGCCGTGCTCGAGAGCCCCGCGCTGGCCTTCAAGGCTCTCTTCGGCAAGCCCCTGGATGACCAGCCCCTCAATCTCAGCCAGGCCGACGTCGATGGAGTGATGAACGCCCACGCCACCCTGAACGCGCGCGAAGTCGCCATGCCGCTGCAGTACCCGGACTGGAATGCGTGGCTGCCACCCATCCATCCGCTCGACGTCTGGCCCACCGGCGCCGACGCGGGCGGCTCCTTCGAGAACGGGGCGCGGTGGGCCCAGGGCAACCGCCAGGACCCCAGGGCCGGCGCCAACCGGATCGAGACCTGGCTCAAGGCCCACGCGAATCCCAACGGCCAGTATGGCGACTGGAGCCACCTGACGCCCGCCGAGCGCAACCAGATCCAGGGCTACTTCCAGCTCTCGGGCTGGGAGGCCTACAACTTCCTGGGCGGCGGCCGAGGCAACCACATCGCCCGCTCCGGCGAGTATGGCGCGCAGGTGGGGGCCCGCCTGCTGGCCCAGCGCGCCTCGTCCAGCACGACCGCCAGCGAGCCAAGTGCCTTCACGACCAACGCGTTCATCGAGCGCGCCGTCATGAGCATGCTGCACTGGAATGTCATCAAGCAGTGGGAGTGGGCCCATACCTACGGACTCGAGGGCAACCAGAAGTGGTTCATCGGGGACTACACCTCCGCCACCCAGAGCTGGAAAGGGAGGGGCGAGGCGCGTGGCTGGCCCTTCAACACGGTGAGCGTGTTCTTCCTGGCGCCGCACATGCTCTACCAGGCCGACGAGACCGCCTCGGGACAGGTCACGCGGGAGTGGTATCTGGCCTGGGAGCGCGCGAACCTCGCGGGCTCGTACTACCGGACCAACATCTGGTACCAGATGCAGGTCACCCTCAACCCGGGGGCCCAGGGCGACTGGGTGAACTTCTCCGTGGACTGGCCGTACCTGACCGGGTTCGACGAGATCCTGGCGAGCACCGTGGGGACCTCGACGCCCGCGCACGCGAACGCGGCCTTGCTGAGCAACATCCGGCTGCTGCAGGCCCGCATCAAGGGGGCGCAGTACGTCAACAACGACATCCCGCTCTACGTGGCGTCCGACACCGGCAACCTCATCAACAACCGGGGCCGCTTCGGCCGGGCGCAGGCCATGAAGCACCTGATTCCGGTCAACTTCATCGACCGGGCGACGACCCAGGGCACGGCGAGGACGCCCTTCAGCCAGTTCGATCAGCTCCAGCCGGGCCTGCACCTGAAGGTGGTCAACGGGGCGATGAACCAGTTCAACGCCCTGTTCGCCGACACGGCACCCGAGAACTGGAGGCGGTGCGACCCGGCCAACACGGAGCTGGGTGAGAGCGAGCCGTACGCCGGGTTCTCGTTCTGCGTGGACGCGACGAAGAAGCCGCTGGCGCAGCCCTCTCCGGGCACCTACGCCATGAACGTGGTGGATGGCCGGGCGACGCCCGAGCAGTTCCATCAGTACGGCCTCTGGAAGGTCACGCAGATGGGCGCCGAGCCGCAGCGCATCGAGAAGTGGAGGGCATGGACCCAGCGCCTCTGGCCTTGAGTCGGGCGGGGCCATGTGCGCGGCTCGGTCACGGGGACGCGAGTGGGCTCTGGTTGCGCTCGGGCAGCGAGGCCTGCTCGGACAGGACGGACGCGGGTTCCACGCCCACATCCGGGACCCACGCTTCGCCCTCCGCGTATGCGTTCGAGCGCTTCCGCGACACCCTCCCTCAGCGCTGAGGGCGCCACCAGAGGCCCTTCAAACCGGCCTGATCACACGCGCGCTTCGCCTCCTCGGAGAAGCAGTAGAAGAGCAGTTCGGGAACGAAGAACACGGGCGGAAAATCTCCGGGAGGCGGCCGGAGCTCAAGGTGCTCGGCTTCTTCCGCGCTCAGGTAATCTCGACCGCTTTGGCGGAAGGACACGCCCTCCACGAGAGTCCGACCACGATCCAAACAATCGAGCGACTCCGTCAGCTGGAGGATGACGAAGTTGTCATTGCGCAAGGTGGCGTCCTGCACCTGATGCCAGGTCCGGTACCCCGTGGTGCGATCCTGGACGAGGTGTTTGATCTTCTCCGCGTAGATCGTCACCGGGAGAAGCCGGTGGGGAAATGCGCGCACGGATTCGAGCACCCGCACCATCCGCTTGGAGATGAGCAGGACGTCCAGGGGGGTCGTGAAGAGGTGATCGAGCCGGGCCGCATGCTCCAGGTTCCCGACGAACTCGATGACCTCGGGAGCCCCGCACTCCCGCTGGTAGTCGACGCCAGGATGGAAGAAGGTCGCGTCCTTCGCGCCCTTGAAGTCGATCAAGGTCGCGTCATGGACGTCTTCTTCCTCGATGTGCGAGGTGTCGGCCGTCAGGGCGTAGATCATGCCGGGAAGGACTCCTCATGTGAGGGGCGCTCCAGCATGGCGAGCTTCCTGCCCACCACGATTCCATCCTCAGCGATTTCCTTGAGCACATGAGGGGGCAGCGGGTCGATGCCTTGAATGGCCTTGCGCAGCTCGGTCTCGATTCTCAGGAGCGTCTGGTGGAGTTGCTGGAGGCTGACCTTCTCGAGCGGGCCGAGGGCGCGCTGTGCGGAGGTGAGCTTGGTTCGGACATAGGCGCTGTACTTGGGGTGATTGCCCAGATGCATGAGTTGCCCTTCTGCGTTGGGGATGCTGGGCATGTCAATGATGTTTGTCCCACGATCAATGGTGTATCCCTTCAGCCGTTCAAGCGCCTCCAGGATGAGGGGATGGCTTTGGGCGACACCATCCGGAATCAGGTGGTGTAACTGGTTTCCGGCGCTGATGCGCGCCTCCGCGGCCTTGCTCGCGACCTCTCCCGCTGTTTCCTTGATGAAGTCCAGATAATTCTTGCGGTACCGACTGAACACGCTGATGCGGCTGGGGCCGTCCCCCTTGAGGGCAATCAGTCCTCGTTCCGTCACCGTCAGTTGCGCGAGTTCTTGAGATTGTCCCTTGAGGCGACGAAGTCGGAACGATTGAGGGCCTTCCTTGACGACATCCAGTACATAACCTGCTTGTTCCAGTTCTTTCTTGAGCACGGCGAACTCCAGCGTGCCCGGCTTCGGAACGGGACGTCCCACGAACGGCATGAGCGCCTCGCCGTTCGGCGCCTTCTCCAACAACCGCTCCAGTTCCATGTCATCGGGGAATTCCTTGGCTGGCTTTGTGGGCGTGTCCGTCGCGCTGGTGCCGTGAGTTCCTTGTTGGAGCACCGCGGCGAGCCCAGGCTTGGGACTCATGGCCATGGCCGTAGCCGTGGACGTGATACTTCCAGGTCGGAAGACGGGGACAGCCACCGCATGGCCGTTGCTGGACGCCACGGCCATGTACTCGAGTCGCGGAGGAGTGATCTTCACCCCGCGCGCCAGCGTCAGCCCGCGCTTGAAGTTCGATTTCACACCTGCTTTCGACAGCGCAGCCATGGCGATGCTCATCAGCATCTGGAGAAAGGACTTGCTGGCGGCTTCGAGTTGCTTGCTGTCCCCATGAGCCTTCCAGGCCTGCGTGATCCACTCCGTTGCGTATTTCAGGGCCTCGACTCCCGCGTCGATCATGTCCTTGGCGCCAAAGGCCGCTAGACCCAGTTGGATGAGCGCCGCCGCGAGTTGCGAGACCCCTGTGGGGACCGTCGCGAGGAAGGCGGATGCGAGCTCCGCCGTGATGAAGATCACCACGATGCTGACGATCTGCGGCAGATGTTCCCGGATGGCGTCCTTGTACTGTCCCGCGACGGACCCAAAATGCCTGGGCGAATCCGCTACGGACGTGATGATGTCGTCCAGATGCAGTCCTACACTCCTGGCCCTGGCGAGCAGGCCTCCCGAGAGGGAACCACTCTCCACCAGTCCTTGCAGTCGTTGGGCGAACGCCACGCTGACCAGCCAGATGCGATGCCCCTCGACGAGCCGGACGTCTCCGTTGATTTTCTGAATGCCTGCTCGACACGCACGCTGATTCACGTAGAGGACCACATTCTCGTAGTACCGCAGGTCTCGCCCCGGCTCGATTCCCTGCCGATAGCTGCGCGCGGCGATGGGTTCGAGCCTGTCCCCTCTTTTCACGTGGTGGAGCTTCGCGTTGGGCTCGGGAAGATCCGTGTTGATGCGAAACCCTTGCACGTAGCCGCTCAACAGCATGCCATCCAGATACGTGGTGACCTCCACCCAGTCAGGTCTGTTGGGATGCGCTCCCGTGGCACACACCCGGGTTCCAGGAGGAAGAGGTGCGCTCGTCAAGCACTTCGAACCAGGAAGCTCGGCTGGTAGAGTTCTCAAGTTTGTTCCGTCACTGTGATCGACGAATCCAATCCTGATGCTCATGGGCTCACCTGGAGTGTTGTGGAGTCGGTTGGCCGCATTCAAGCGCGACGAACAGGCCTTGTCCATGCCCCCCGATGACCGCTGGCTCGGCTCATGGCAGGGCGGACTGGGCAGGTGTGTACCCCAAGAAGGCTGCGCGGCCTATCCACCCGCTTGGCGCACTGCCCACACGTCCCACTCCGCGGCCCTCCTCCGCCTCTCTGCTCCAGCCCCCCTTCTACAGGCCGCCCCTTCGCTCCATGCTTTTCCGCTCCTGGCGGGCGCCCAACGAGCGGTAGGCGCCTGTCGAGGCCGGGGCGCCGGTTGGGAATGCTCGGAGCGGCGGCCCGCTCCAAACACTGATCGCCGACCGACACCGAGCAATTTCGGAACTTGACGGTTTCGGAACTAAATAGTATCGATACCGCCCGAGGTGAGTATGGCTCAGAACGATGACGATTCCGTCGAGGTCGCGCCTGCGCAGCCAGGACGCAAGCGAGACCCCTCGCGCGACGCCCAGCTCCTCGAAGCAACGCTCGAGGTGCTCGCGGAGGTGGGCGCGGCGGGCCTGACCATGGACCTCGTGGCCGCGAGGGCCGGAGCCGGGAAGGCGACCATCTACCGCCGATGGACGTCGAAGACAGAGCTGGTCATCGACGCCGTCGCGCACATGAAGCGCAAGCAGGTCGATCTCGAACATCTGCCCGACACCGGCACTCTCCGCGGAGACCTGCTCGGCCTGTTCAAGCCGCAGTCGCTCGAAGAAAGCGAGCGCAGGCTCAAGATCATGACGGGGCTCGCCTCCTTGCTCTCGCAAGACCAGGCGCTCGCCGACGCAGCCAACGCCGCGGTCGTCCAACCGTGGGCCGACGCGCACTTCGCGCTGATGCGGCGAGCGGTCGAACGCGGCGAGATCTCGGCGTCCGCCGACATCGGCACTCTGTCCCAGGTCATCCCCTCGATGGCCGCCTACCGAACCCTCGTCCAGCGCAAGCCGATCGACCTGGCCTTCCTCGTGTCGATGGTTGACGGAGTCATCGTGCCGGCCCTCCGGCGGCAGCCCTCCTCGGTAGCACTCGATTCGACAGGCCACGAACCTGTTCCCACCCCCTCACGGGTCGACGAATCCCCATCGCCCCGACGAGCCGCGAGCGTGCGGAAACGCTCGAAAACCTGAACCCGCATAGGAGAGAGTCATGACCGTAAGCGTTACCAACCACCTCAACTTCCGTGGCGATGCACGCGCGGCGCTGGAGTTCTACCAGTCCGTGTTCGGCGGTGACATCACCCTCGTCACCTACAAGGACGCGCACAGCGTCCAGGAGCCGTCCGAGGCGGATCAGGTGATGTGGGGCCAGGTCGCCGCCAAGAACGGCTTCCGAGTGATGGCGTACGACGTGCCGTCCCGGATGCCGTGGGACCCAGGCAAGAATGCATTCTTCGTCTCTGTCCGCGGCGACTCGGAAAAGGAAATCAGCGCGTTCTGGGAAAAGCTCTCCGTTGGCGCGACCGTCGCGCAGCCGCTGGCGCCGTCGGGATGGGCGCCCCTCTATGGCATGCTCAAGGACCGCTTCGGCATCACGTGGGTCCTGGATGTCGCTACGGAGTACAAGGCGCCCTGAGCCAGTGAAAGGGCCTGGCATGCACCCACCCGAAGCGCGCTCCTTCGAGACAGCGGACCAGCTTGAAAAGTGGCTGAAGGCGAACCACGCGACCCAGCGAGAACTCTGGATACGCATCTACAAGAAGGACTCGGGAACGCCAACTGTCACCTGGAACGATTGCGTCGTCGCGGCCCTTGCATGGGGCTGGATCGACGGTCATCGAAAGTCGCTCGACGAAGTCTCGTTTCTTCAACGCTTGACGCCACGCCGTGCCAGATCGAACTGGTCGAAGAGGAACCGTGAGCACGCCGAGCGTCTGATCGCCGAAGGGCGCATGCAGCCATCTGGCCTGGCGCATGTCGAAGCGGCCCGTCAGGACGGGCGCTGGGAGAAGGCCTATTCGGGGTCATCCGAGATGGTCATGCCGGATGACTTCCTCGAAGAATTGCGGAAGAACCGTCCCGCCCAGGAGTTCTTCGAAACGCTCGATCGCGGAAATCTATTCGTGATCTATCACCGCCTCCAGACCGCCAGACGCTTGGAGACCCGGAAGAAGCGAATACGAGACATGCTCGCGCAGCTGGCGCGTGGCGAAGCGTTTCACTGAAGCACATCACTTTCGGGCCCGCCCCCTTCTCATACGCATTCCGCATCAGATGAAGAGCGGCCTCATCTTCTGTTCCATATAAGAGATGAAGACCAAGACCTTCGGTGGCGTGAAACCGTGTTTCTGAAACACGAAATGAATGGGTGTGTCCTCCATCGACCACTCCGGCATGACGACCTTTATACGCTTCGCCTTGATCTCCTCCCAACAATTAGAGACAGGCAGGAGTGCGACGCCGGCGCCTTCCACCACCAGGGCTTTCACAGCAGACACATTATTCGAGAGAAACTTACTCTCTGGCTCGAAAGTTGTTCTCGAGGCTCCGGATTTCAACCGCCAACTTCGCATGGCAGGCTTGGGAACGAAGACCAGGCAGTCGTGCTTTTTCAGATCGCCTGGCTCCTGAAGAGAGGGCGAACGCTTGATATACAAGGGACTCGCCACCAACTGAAACACATCTCGACCGACTTTCTTCGCGCTCAGAGTTGAATCCAGCATCGGGCCAATCCGGATTGCGACATCGATGTTGTCATTCACCAGATCGAGAATTTTATCGGTCAGCATCATCTCGAGCGAGATTCTTGGATACGTCTCTAGAAATCCCGCGAGGAGCGGCGCGATCACGCTCATCGCGAAATCGGAAGGAGCTGTAATACGTAGGCGCCCTTGAGGTTCAGCGCCTGCTGCTTGCGCCTGCTCGGTCGCCTTTTTGATCTCCGACAAACCTCTCGATGACTGCTCGTGGAACTGTTTCCCCATATCCGTCAGCTGAAGGCTTCTGGTCGTTCGTCTGAGAAGAGTTGTTCCCAAGTGAGACTCGAGCTCGGCGATCTTCTTCGAGATTGTCGATTTCGTGACGCCAAGTTCTGTCGCGGCTTTCGAAAAACTGCCGAACTTTACGACCCGATTGAACATCATCACCGCATTCAGATCCACCTGGGTCCTCCTGGGACACTGTTCGCCTCGGGAAACAAAGCGTTCACTCTATAGCGCCTTATCGACCCCCCTCAAGCTCCGATAGGGTTGTGGGTGTCAAACAAGAAAACAAACAAACGAACTCAAAAGCAGCCGTATTGACGCTTGTCGCATAACAAGGAACAAAACCCCATGCATCCTGTGAAATCCACCGCCTCCCTCGCTGTCGCCCTCCTGCTCTCCGCCTGTGGCGGGCCCGCCACCGCTGAGTCGCTCGGGACCGCTACGGACTCCGCCGCGCTGACCTCCGCCTTCTCACAGGGGTGCACCTTCTCCATGACCTACCAGCAGACGAGCTCGACTTCGCATCCGCCCCTGTTCGAGCCCGTCATCACCCGACAGGCCTCTTCCACGTGCCCGTGGCCGAGCGCGAGTGTGGTGCTCGCGGGCTCGTACTCGGAGCCCGGTCTGTCGATTGCCGCGAACGACCTCGGGGTCGCCGTCAGCTACACGTACAAGTACTCGCCGAGCGGCTCCTCCGGCGTATACCTGGAGCTGCGGCACCTGACACCGGACACGCTATCGGTGGTGCGCTCCACGACGCTCTACGCGCATGACGCGTTCCGCTTCTCGAAAGTCTATCGCGGGGAGCTGTCTCTCCTGGCCGATGGCTCCACCCTCCAGGTTCAGGGTACCAAGGAAGGCACCATCCCGTTCGAGAGCGGGAACGGCTCCAACTACATCGCCACCTACCCGGACTTCTTCACCAGCACCACGACGCCCACCGTCGTGGCCTACTGAGACGCTCCGCGTTCAGGATGCGGCGTTTGGGAGTTGTCAGCCGCGCCACGCCCCTCGGAGGGCCGCCAGGTCCTGCCCCAATCCAAGCCGATTTCCACCCCAAGCCATGCTCTGGAGACGGGCACCGCCGCTCTTTATCGTCTGAAACATCATGACGAACTCAACGGCACACGGTCGCCGCGCTCTGGTGGTTGGACTGGGTATCAGCGGTATCGCCACGGCCATCCGGCTTCACAAGCTCGGCTGGGAGCCCGTGCTCATCGAGCGGGCACCGGAGCGCCGCAAGGGCGGCTACTTCATCGCCCTGTTCGGTACGGGCCAGGCGTCCGCCAAGCGGCTCGGCGTGATGGAGACCCTGGTCGATCGAAGCTCCCCGCAGATGCGGACCTACGAGATCGACCGGGGCAAGCGTCGGTACAAGGGCATGTCCTTCGTGGACGTGCCCGGCGCGCCACGCCCGCTGCTGCGCGGCGACATGGAGAATTCCTTGTTCGCCGCGTTGCCGAGGGACGTGGAGATCCGCTTCGCGACGGTCCCCACCCGCATCGAGCAGGACGGGCGCGGGGTCGACGTCACGCTGACCCACACCCAGAGCGGCACGAGCATGACCGAACGTTTCGACCTCGTGGTGGGCGCTGATGGCATGCGCTCGACCGTCCGCCAGCTCGTCTTCGGTCCGCATGAGAACTTCTTCTACCCGTTGAACTACATGATCGGAGCCTGCCTCCTGCGCAACCCCGTGCGGGGCTACGCCACGCACGAAGGACTCGTCCTGGCCGAGGCAGGGAGATCGGCGTGGGTCTTTCCCTTCGCGAATCACAACCCCACCGTGCTCTTCTCCTACCGCGTCGATGACGTGGCCGCGCAGTTCCGCGGCCGCCCCATCGAGTCGCTGCGCAAGGCGTACGGACCGGAACAGGCGGGGTCGGTGCTGGGCCAGCTGCTCGACGAGTTCGAGGCCGCGGACGAGTACCTGTTCGACTCGACCCATCAAGTGCGCATGAAGAGCTGGCACAAGGGGCGGGTCGTGCTGGTGGGCGATTCCGCGTGGTGCTTGACCCTGTATTCAGGAATGGGCGCGTCGACCGGTCTGGCCGGGGGTGAGCTCCTGGGCAACATGCTGGAGAAGCATCCAGACGACGTGGAACGCGCGCTGTTCCAGTGGGAGGAGAAGCTGCGCCCGTTCATCACCCACATGCAGCTCCATGGGCTGAAAACGAGGCAGTTCTTCACTCCGGCCAACGAGACTCAGCGAATCATTCGCGGAGCGACCGTGCGCCTCATGGGCAATCGACTGATAGGTCCGCTCGCCCAGAAAATACTCCGCAACAACAAGGAGACGATGCTCGACATCGTCGCGCAGGAGTCTCGTGCCACCGTGGCATGAGCGGGCGATCTTCGAAGGTCGAGCTCCCAGGTACTTCTGGCCGGACCAGGGCGCGCGGCCGCGAAATCCACCGTCACGCCCAATCTCGATGGCGTTACAGCTGGCCAATGCGGCTCAGCACCTGGGCGCACGCGGGGGCCACCTGCTCGGCCTCCACGAATTCGCGCCGCACGTGGGCCCAGCAAAACACCAGGCGCTGGGTGCCGCGGATCTGCTCATCACCAAGCCCGGGCCCAACACCATCCATGACTGACTTCACCCGTGCGCTGCGGGGAGTGGTACAGGAGCTGCTTGACGCCCCGGGACAATTGGTCTGAAAGGGCGTCCATGACGACGCCCGCCGCGCATCCCTCCCTCGTGTTGTGTGAAGTCGGGGAATCCGGAATCCCCCACCTGGAAAGTGTCTCGCCCTTCTGCCTGAAGGTTCACCGCGCGCTGAAGTACCTGGGCCTGCCCTACGCGCGTCGCCATGGCATACCGGTCAGCTTCAAGAAGTACCATCCAACCGGCCAGGTGCCCGTGCTCCTCATCGGTGAGCACGAGGCCGTGGGGGACTCCACCGACATCCTCGCGCGGCTGGAGTCACTCGCGGGGCGCACCTATCTGGAGCCCCGGGACGCGCGGCTCGCCGGGGAGGCCACGCTGTGGGAGGAGTACGCGGACAGCGCGCTGTCGGGCTTCCTCGTGAGCGCGCGCTGGGCCGACGAGCGCAACTGGCCGCGCCTCCGCGACAAGGTCTTCACCGGCGTCCCAGCACCGCTGCGCGGGCTCACCGGGGGACTGGTCCGCAATGTCATCGTGCGCAGGCTCGTGGCACGGGATGTCTGGCGCGCGGGTCCGGAGGAGTGCTGGCGGCGCTTCGAGCAGCAGCTCGACGCACTGGAGGCCCGAGCCCCCGAGGAGGGCTTCTGGTTGGGCCCCTTCTCTGTCGCGGACCTGGCCCTGTTCGCCCAGCTCTTCAGCCTCCGGCAGGAGTTCACCCCCTGGCAGAGCGATCAAATCTCCACGCGCTCCCGGCTTTCCCGGTACGTGGACCGGGTGGACGCGGCCACCCGCGGCCCCTGAACGGGCGGCCAAGCCGCCGCGCGGGCCCCTGGTCATCGTCGATGCATCCGGAAGTCCCAGCGGGTTGAGCGGGAAGGTCAGCCCAGCGTGGGGACGTCGAGGTCCTGCTGGCCGAGGTCCAGCCGCACGGGCTTGTCGTGCACCACCGGGCCGTGCCCGCCCTCGAAGGGGCCGCCGAAGCCCGGCTTGGGGGCGGGCCCCATCTCCAGGGGCTTGGGGAGCCGCGAGTCCTTGCCCACGAGCCGCTCCAGCTGCTGGGAGGCCCGGGCCTCGGCCTTGGGGCTGTTGGCGTTCAGGGTGTTGTCCACCGCGTCCAGGAGCTTGTCGGCCCGGACGAGATTCTGGGCGCCGCCCTGCTTGAGCAGTCCGCGCGCCTCCTGGAGCGCATCGCCCATCATGTTGTTGAGCCGCTTCTCATTCAGGGGCCCCAGCTTGTCGAGGCGGTGATCATCGAAGAGCGGCTTCACCATCGCCATGAGCGGCTCGGGCTTGTTCCGCTGGGCCACGCGCTCGCCCAGATCCTGAGAGAGCGTGTCCAGCCGCTCGCCCATGGCCTCGCGGGCGATGTTCTGCACCTGCTGCTGCGGGGAAACCGGACGCGTGCCCGGCCCGCGCAGGTCCATCAGGTCCGGAATCTGGAGCGGGGGGCTCAGGTTCTGGAGCGCGGGATTCAGGTCTCGGAGCTCGGGAGACAGCTGCCGCGGCGCAACGCCCGGAGCGAAGGTGTCCGACGGCTTGACCGCGAGCCGCTTGCTGCTCTCCACGGGGCTCTCGACCAGCGACGTCACGGCGCTGGCGGGCGTGGCGGTCTGGGTGTTCGCGAGGGTGTTGAAGGCGGGCTGGGGACGGTTCGACACGGAATGGATGGACATGGCGTGGCTGCTTTCGGGCAGAGCGGGTGAGGGGACCCAAAGCATCGCGCGTGCCAAGGCCTCGCTTCCGCCACACACGAGGCATGGAGCGCCCCTCCCCTGGGAAATCCAGCACTTGCGGCGGCGCCCCTCCCCGCGTGTCGTCCCGCGGCAGGGAGCGCGAGGTGATGACGGCTGTCACCATCGGGTGTCTGGTGTCTCCACCTCGCGCGTCCGCCTGGAGCGAAGACGCCGTGGAACCTCGTTCTGGATCTTCTCGTTTTACAAATCTGTCGGGTTCTCCCTATCTTGCGTCGCCAAATCGATCAGGAGAATGACATGACCCCTCGCATGCCGTGTGTCGCCCTCGCGCTCGCGCTGTTGCACGCCTCCCCCTCAGCCCTGGCCGCCTCGGGAGCCTGGGAGGCACAGACCTATCACGGCAATGCACCGGGGCTTGAAGCCAACCCGCTCAAGGGCTTCGTGCCGTTCGGCGCCGCCACCAACGGCTTTCCGTACAGCATGGAGTGGTACTACCTCCCGCTGAGTTCGCTGATGACGGGCGGCAACTCCTCGGCGGGAACCTACACCTACAACTGGACCGAGCTCGACAAGGCGATGGCCTCGGCCGCCAGCCGGGGCAATCAGATCGTCTTCCGCATCTACCTCGACTACCCGGGGCGAGCGGTGGCCACGCCCCAGTTCCTCATCAACGAGGGCCTGCCCATGAGGGCCTACTCGGACTACGGCAACAGCAGCGGCAAGGCGCCGGACTGGAACAACGGCAACCTGATCAAGGCGTTGGAGGCCTTCATTGGAGCGCTCGGCCAACGCATCGACGGGGAACCGCGCGTCGCCTACGTGACGGCGGGCCTGTATGGCTACTGGGGCGAGTGGCACACGTATCCCCAGGACGCGGACACCTCCGACGGCAAGCCCAACTGGGAGATGTCCCAGGCCAACAAGGACCGGCTCCTGGCCCGCTTCAAGTCCGCCTTCACACGGACCCATGTGCAGGTGCGCGACCCGCTCGCCAGCACGACGCACAAGCACGCCTTCGGCTACCACGACGACTCATTCGCCTTCGAGACGCTGCCGGGCGTGAGCTGGCATTTCTGGCCCAAGATGCAGAGCGCGGGCCTCACGGACAACTGGCGCACCCGTCCCATGGGCGGGGAGCAGCGGCCGGAGATGCAGGCCACGATGTGGAACAGCTGGCCCAATCCGACGGAGTACTACGGGGGCACGCCCACCGAGAACGAGGAGACCTCGATCAAGACCACGCATGCCACGTGGCTCCTCCACAACTGGCTCTTCAACAACCCGGTGAATGCCACGCAATGGAGCAATGCCCTGCGCGCGCAGAAGCTCTTGGGCTATGAGCTGTTCGTCTCCTCGGTGCGTCTGCCCAATCCCACGACGTCCGCCCCGCTGGCCGTGGACCTCAACCTCGAGAACCGGGGCGTGGCGCCCTTCTATTATGACTGGAAGGCGGAGTTCGCCGTCCTCAATGCCTCCAACACGTGGGTGAAGTCACTGGGGACGACCCAGCTGGGTCTGCCGGGCATCCTGCCTGGGAGCGCGGCCCTGACCAAGAGCTTCACCACCGCCCATGGGCTGAGCGCCGGGACGGGCTACAAGCTCATCCTGCGGATTGTCCATCCGCTCGCGAATGGAAAGCCCGTCAGCTTCGCCAACGCGAAGCAGGGGCAGGACCGGGCGGGCTGGTTGACGCTCGGCACCTTCGATGTGACGACGCGCTGAGGGCGAGGAACAACGGCAATCACATGACGGCCTGGGTCGAAACGGGGACGGACACGCCCCTGCGAGCCCAGGCCGACAGCCCTCTCCCTCCACGGGCCTTCTCTTCGCCCTATGCGTCCGAGGCCTTACATCTGCTTCAACGCGTCCGGCGATTCGGGGAGGACCTGACCGCCATCCACGATGAGCGTCTGGCCGGTGATGTAGCCGGCCTCGCGGCTGGCGAAGAACAGGGCGGCATGGCCGATATCCTCGACCTGGCCCAGAGTGCCGAGCGGCACCGCCTCCGCCATGCCCTTCATGTAGTCCGGGCCCAGCGCCTCGAGGCCCTCGGTCATGATGTTGCCGGGCAGTACGGCGTTGACCGTGATGCGGTATTTCGCGAGCTCCATGGAGGCGGTGCGCATGAAGCCCAGTTGCCCGGCCTTGGTGGCACCGTAATGGGTCCAGCCGGGAAAGCCGGTCACCGGACCCGTGATCGAAGAGGTGATGACGATGCGTCCCTGGCCGGATTTCTTCAGGTAGGGGATGCAGGCCTTCACCGAGAGGAAGGTGCCCTTGAGGTTGGTCGCCATCACCTCGTCCCAGGTTTCCGGCGACATGTCCTCCATCTTCACCTGCGGAAAGATGCCGGCATTGGCGCACAGCACGTCGATTCCGCCATGACGCTCGGCCGCCGCCTGGGCCATCTTCTCCATGTCCTCGAGCCGGGTCACGTCAGCGGGAAAGCCGCTGGCGGTGCCACCGGCCGCGACGAACTCCCGCGCCGTCGTCTCAGCCGCCTGGAGATCTCGCGCGACCACCAGCACCTTGGCTCCGTGCCGCGCGAAGACCCCGGCGATCCCCTTGCCAATGCCCTTGCTGGCGCCGGTGACGATGACCGATTTTCCCTTGAGCGATTCCGCCAACATGATGCGCTCCCTCCGGCTCCTGGACTTCGGGTTCTTGTGTTCCGGGTGAGTATAGAACGCGTGGTGCGGTGCACTGGCATGGCGCGCTTCTCTTGGGCGCCCGTCGGCGGCGTTCCTCTGCTCGTCACCGCTTGATGCGCAGCACGCCCCCCGCGTCATCCGCGATGTAGGCCCGCCCGGCGTCATCCAACGCCAGGCCCTCCGCGCGGACGCCCGGAACGGCGAAGTGGTGCACCCGCTTCCCCTCGCGCGTCACCTCGTGCACGGCGCCCTTCTCCAGCCCGGCCCCGGACTCGGTGATGAGGAAGTGGCCCGTGGCCGCGTCGTAGTGGACGTCCGAGGCCTGCTGCCGCACGGCGGACGACAGGTCCACCGCCTCCAGCGCCTTGGCCTTGCCCTCCTTCTTGTCGAGCGGCACCCGGAGCTTCACCAGCCACGGCGGTGACTGGTTGACGACGTAGAAGGCGTCCTGCTCGGGCACGTAGCACAGCCCCTCGGCGCTCTTGTTGCGCGACTCGCCCACCACGCGCGCCCCCTTGAGCGTCGTGTCCACCTCGTACTCGGCCTTGAGCTTGAGCGTCTGGGGGTCCAGCTCGTGGATGCGCGGCTTCTTCCGCTCCTCGATGGCGAAGAGCCGGCCGTCCGGCCCCACGGTGATGCCCTCGAAGCCCAGGCCGTCGTGGCGCGCGCGCTGGCGCACCTCGCCCTCGCGGGTGAGCTCGGCCACGTCCCCCTTGTCCCCCACCACGAAGAGCGTGCCCCGCCCCGGGTGGAAGACGATGCCGCTGGGCTCCTTGACCACCTTGGACAGGGCGGGCAGCAGCTGGGACACCCGCTGCTCCGGACCGAAGGGCAGGTCCACCCGCTCGGGGCGGGCATCACGGACCTCGAGGGGGGCGGGCGGCACGGTGCTGGGGACGGACATACCGCGAAGTGTCCCCCTCGCCTCCCGTGAGCGTCAATCCACCGCGCGCCGCCCCGCCCGCCTGGTCCCCCCGGGTGACGGCATTCGAATGGGTCAGCGACGAGACGGGCCACGCCTATGACGACGCGATGCGCTTCCTCAAGGGCGGTGACGCGGTGCTCATCGATCTGCGCGGCAATGGCGGCGGCTCTTCCGAGGCGGTGCAGTACCTGGCCAGCCACTTCCTGAAGGCGGGAACGCTGGAGATCACCTTCCAGCACGCCGGACGCGAGCCCGTCCAGACGCGCGTGCTCGACCACCTCCCGGCCGGCCGGATGATCGGCAAGCCGCTCTATGTGCTGATCGACCAAGGCGCCGCCTCGGCGGCGGAATCCTTCGCCTACGACGTGCAGCAATTCAAGCTGGGCAAGCTGGTCGGAGCGTCCACGGCCGGTGCCGCCAACACCAATGAATTCGTGCCAATCGCCCCGGGCTTCATGCTCAGCGTCTCGACCGGACGTCCGGTCCATCCGATCAGCAAGGCCAACTGGGAGGGGACTGGCGTTGCCCCGGACGTCGCGACGCCGCCGTCGCAGGCGCTCGACCAGGCCCACGCCCTGGCCCTGAGAGCCCTGGCCGCGGCGCATCCCGCGCCCCAAATCCAGGCGGACTACGACTGGGCGCTGCCGGAGGTCGAGGCCCGACTGCGTCCGGCCACGGTCTCGGCGGCGACCGTCACGGCCGCGCCCGGGGCGTATGGCAAGTACGTCGTCACCGCGGAGAAGGACGGTCTGTGGCTCGCGCGCCCGGGGCATCCTCTCTGGCCCGAGCCACGTCGCATCAAGCCGCTGACGAATGACGGCCTGTTCGCGGTGGAGGGCGTCGACAGCCTACGCGTCGGCGTGAAGCCGAACGCCCTGGAACTGTGGTGGAAGGGCGAGCCCACCCCTCGGCTCCTGAACCGAAACTGAGCGAGGCGCCTGACCGGAAGGGCCAGTAGGACGGCGGTCCCGGGGCCACAACGGTGCGTCGGCGGCGCATGACCTCACTGTCCACGTAACCGGCGCGAACTCAGCCGGTCGATGGCTTGCCGGTGTAAACCGCCAGTTGAGCGTCGAAGGCTCGCTTGTAGGCGGGCCGCGCTTCGCCGCGGGCGACATAAGCGGCCAGGTTTGGGTATTCGTCCAGAATGCCCGATGATTTCAACCTGAGCAGCACCGACACCATCATCAAGTCACCAGCGCTGAACGCACCATCGAGCCAGTCGGCATCGCCCAGGCGAACGGAAAGTTGGCCGAGCCGAGCGCGGACGCGATCCTCGACCAGAGGCAGGCGCTCCGCATGCCAGGGCTTGTCGCCCTCCAGGAGCCTGGCGGTTCCGAGTTCAAGAATCGGTGGCTCTACCGTGTTAAGCGCGGCAAACATCCAGGTGATCGCGCGCGCCCGAGCATTGGCATCGTCCGGCAGCAAGCCCGCACGTCGCTCGGCGATGTGAAACACGATCGCCCCTGTCTCGAACAGTGCAAGATCGCCTTCCTCGTAGGTCGGAATCTGGCCGAAAGGATGAAGCGCCAGATGCGCGGGTTCCTTCATCGCGCGAAACGAAACAAGGCGAACCTGGTAGGGTTGGCCCACTTCCTCAAGCGCCCAGCGAACGCGCGTATCACGCGCCAATCCCTTGCCGCCATCGGGTGAGCGTTCAAAGGCGGTAATGGTGATGGTCATCGAGAGGCTCCTCCTTGGCGAACATCATCGGCCGCGGAGGCAGACCCTTGCAACACCCGCCTGTGGCACTCCCAGCGCGGGCCCGAGGGTGAAGGCTCGCGCGGGGCCTACTGAGGAAGGATGTGGATGTTGAACCGGGTCTTGGTGCTGTCCCGGATGGTGGTGTCCACGCCGTTCTTGTTGAACTCGTGGGAGGTGATGTTGAACCCGCCGCCCTTGCGCTGAGCGCTCTGGTTGGTCACGTAGTAGCGCTCGTTGGGGTAACCCGGCACCTGCTGGCCGTGGTAGCGATTGCGCAGGTCGCCGTGGAGCCGGGACAGATCGCTCTTCTGGACGTTCACGGTGCCATACATGTCGCCCTTGCCCGCGGCGGACGAGGACAGCTTGTTGTCGATCTCCGTGAGGCTCTGGTTGAAGCGGCGGTCCGGATCAAAGGTCTTGGGGCCGCTGGGCTTCTTCTTCGAGCTGACGGTCTCCCAGCCATCGTTGTCCGCGGGCGGAGGGCTGGTGCGCGGCTGCGAGGTGCTGGGGCCGCCAGAGCGGGGCTCGAAGGAGTCGCGTCCCGGGCCGCGAGGCGTGGACTGCACGGGGTTCTGGGCGGGGGTGGGCCGGTTGGAGATGGGGCGCTGGGGCGCGGTGGGCGACCGGGGAGTGGAGAGGGAGGGAGCGGTCAGCTTGGGGGTGGAGAGGGAGGGCAGGCGGGGCATGGAGGACCTGGGAGGACGGCGATGTTCAGTGCAGGAGTCCTAGTGCACCCTCCGTGCCACGCGGCGCGCCCACGCGTGTCCGGACAAAAGACCGTGAAAACGCGCCTTTGCGTGAAGGCCCATGGCCGCGAGGGGGGCGAGGCCTTCGGGGCCCCTGGTGACTGGCGTCTTTCCTGATGACAGGCGTCACCACGGGGAGCGCTTCCCAGGTGGACGGTTGCTGGGTGCGCCGCGATGCTCGCGCATGGAGCTCATGGCTGTTCTCGACCTGGTTCAGGACGGTCATGGCATCAGCTACGGCGACTTCCGCAAGGAGTAGGCAAGTCCTTATCTCCCCCCACGGTCCGTCCCGTTCGGGCGGACCTTTGTCTTCCCATGTCTTGTCCTCCGAGGTACACGTCACCTCGGGCGTCTGTGTCTGGCCCGTCTTGTCATGAATTCAAGCAACCCGAGACTCATCGAGATGCATCTGCAGCACGGCGAAAGCCTGGTCGCCAGGTCCGAGGGTGGCTCGTCGGCCGAGTGCGAGCCGCACCCTCATCTGCCGCACCTCTACACCGTCGACGCGAGCAAGCTGACACCCGGCAAGCCATTCCGGTACGTGGTGCGCCGCGCCGACGGTAGCGAGAAGACGGAGCGGTTCTTCGCCCACTCGCTCGAGCAGGGCGGGCCCGTGGACGTATGGGAGGGGATTCGCGCCATCGACAACACCTTTTATGCGACCGAGCTCAAGGAGCACTTCGAGCGCCGCGGGTTCGCCACGGTCCGACGCGTCCTGTCCGAGGAGCTGGTGAGCACCTTGCGAGCTGTCGTGAATCCCCTCATCACCGACGTCTGGGACGCGGACAGGGCCGCGTACCGCGATAAGATCAACCTGGAGAAGGTGCTGCTCCATGTCCCCTATCTCCTCCAGGCGCTGGCCGAGAAGCTGGGGCCGCTCCTCGGGCGCATCCTGGGGAGCGAGGTGTTCCTCGAGTATGAGCAGGTCATGGTGGTGCGCGCGGGATCATCGTATGCCACCCGGCGCCACCGGGACGTCGACGGCGGCAAGGCCGGCTTTTCCGAGGCCTCGAGGCGCCACAAGGGCTCCGTGCACCTCTGGATCCCGCTCGTCGACATCGACGCGACGCGGGCGTGCATGTACGTCGAGCCGTTCGACGCTCCCGAACAGACCCTCGACATGACGATGCGGGCCGGCGATGCGCTGTTCCTGCACAACTACGTCTGGCACGGGAGCCGCGCCAACTCCTCCGGAGTGGATCGTCTCTCCTGGCTGCTGAACTTCGCGCCAGCGCCGAGCCACGATGAGTCCAACCCGAGCGCCGACCTCAACCTCCCGCTCCTGCGCGGCGGAGTGCCCACGGAGCTGGGCCCTGACGTGTGCAGCCGGCTGGTCCGGGAGAAGCCCACGTACCTGAACCTCTTCGACGCGTTCTTCACGTACGATCCCTCCCGCCTGCGGATGGTCCACCCGGACAACCGCCGGCGGGAGTAGCGCGGACTCCGCGCCGCCGTGCCCCTCGCCATGGGCACGGCGGCCGTCCCCCGCGGCCCCTCCCGTGCGGCGCCTACAAGGCCGCGGCACACCAGGGCCTGGACCTGTCCGTGCGCCAGCCGCGAAAGGCGGAATGATGTGCATGAAGCGGAGCACGCCTCATGCACACGCTCCACGGCGAGCCAACGTCAGGGCAGGGGCCGCGACTGGAGCGACGGCGCGCCCGGCATCGTCGGCCAGCCATCCTTCCAGACAATGGTGTCCACGAGCATCACGCGCGTGGTGTGGCCGGCGTCCCAGGCGTGGTAGACCATGACCGAGGTGCCCGAGGGCGACGTGACGACCGAGCCGTGGCCCGGGCCCTCCCAGTCCGGCGTCGTCTTGAGGATGGGATTGGCGGCCTTGGTGTAGGGGCCCAGGGGGCTCGTGGCGCGCGCCACGCCAATGGCATAGCGACCGTCGTAGTACGCGTTGCCGCTGTAGAAGAGGTAGTAGTAGCCATCCCGCGCCACGACCCACGGCGCCTCCACCAGCCCGCCCTCCCACGCGCGGTCATTGGTGATGAGCGTCTTCCGGGTGCCCGTGAGCGACAGGCCGTCCGCCGAGAGCGGCTGGGCGTAGATGGGCGTCTTCTGGCCCACGGCGTTGCCGTCCGCCTTCCACACCAGGTACTTCGTGCCCGCCGTGTCCGTGAAGAACGTGGCGTCGATCATCCCCATGTTCGGGTCGTGCACGAGCGGCCAGCCCAGGTCGGTGAAGGGCCCGAGCGGGCTCGTGGCCGAGGCGGCGCCAATGGACAGCACGCCATTGGTATGGCGCGCCGTGTAGTAGGCGATGTAGCGCGAGCCCACGCGATGGATCTCCGGCGCCCAGAAGTCGCCCTTGGCCCACGCGGGCCGCTTGCCCGAGGGGAAGATGTGGCCCGCGGACGTCCAGGTGATGAGGTCCGAGGAGGTGCGGATGGGGAACGCCGCCGCGGCGCCGCCCGAGGTGCACACCGCGATGTACTTGCCGCCATCGAAGATGACGCCCGGATCCGCGCAGCCGCCGGAGAACACGGGGTTGAGGTAGAGCCCGCCACAACCCGTGTACCGGAACGTCATGGCGCAGCCGTTGGCGCCGGTGAAGTACGGCTTCCACCCGTTGGACAGCTGCGCGTAGGAGTTGCTCCCCTCGTTGACGCACGAGCGATTCCAGAACACGCGCCCGCCCACGTCATCGAACGTCCCCGAGCCGGAGTGGATCCACTTGGGGCCATAGGTGACGCGCGTGGAGCACTTCTGCGCGCCCGCGCAGTCCGAGTCGAACGCCATCACACACGCGTTGTTGCCCGTGAAGTACGGCTTCCACCCGTTGGACAGCACCGCGTAGGAGTTGCTCCCCGAGTTGACGCAGGTGCCATCCCACGTCACCTCGCCACTGGCGATGTCGACCATGGACTCGCGTCCCGGGTGGATCCACGTGTTGCCATACGTGATGCGGGTGGTGCACGCGAGCGGGGCCTGGGACATGCCCACGTCCTCGGCTCCACCGCGCGGCTCCTCCCCTCCACAGCCAAGGCCAGACAGCGCCGCGCCCACGACTGCCAGGGCCGCGATCCATCGATGTGTCTTCATCGCCAATGATCTCCTCGAATGCTGGTTCAGGCCCACTCTGGCCTAGAACGGCATTTCTTGTAAATCAAGGAGACCATGAACTTCCCCGACACCTAGGGCCCGGCCGGACCGGCGGGCTCCTCGTGGGCCACGCGCGAGTGCTTGTGGCCATAGCCGAAGTAGACGGCGAGGCCCAGGGCCATCCACACCACGAGCCGCAGCCAGGTGGCCAGGCCCAGGCCCACCATGAGTCCCACGCAGGTGAGGATGCCGAGCACGGGCACCACGGGCACGAAGGGCGTGCGGAAGGGCCGGGGCAGCTCCGGCCGCCGGTAGCGCAGCACGAGCACGCCCGCGCACACCACGGTGAAGGCGAACAGCGTCCCGATGGACACGAGCTCGCCCAAGAGGCCGATGGGGAACAGCGCCGCCACCGCCATGGCCACCCCGCCCGTGATGAGCGTGGCGACGTGGGGGGTCTGGAAGCGCGGGTGCACGTGCCCGAAGAAGGGCGGCAAGAGGCCATCGCGCGCCATGGCGTAGAAGATGCGCGGCTGGCCCATCAACATCACCAGCACCACCGAGGCCAAGCCGGAGATGGCGCCCACGCCCACGATGGGCTTGAGCCAGGCCAGCGCGGGCCCGCCCTGGGCGATCGCCACGTACACGGGCTCGGCGACATTGAGGGTCGGGTACGGCGCCAGCCCCGTCATCACCAGGGACATGGCCATGTAGAGCACCGTGCACACCACGAGCGAGCCCAGGATGCCCACGGGCAAGTCCTTCTGCGGGTTGCGCGTCTCCTGCGCGGCGGTGGAAACGGCGTCGAAGCCGATATAGGCGAAGAAGATGACGCCCGCGCCCGACAGCACCCCGCTCCAGCCAAACTGACCGAAGGTCCCCGTGTTCTCCGGGATGAAGGGCGTCCAGTTGGCGGACTCCGCGTGGGCCGAGCCAAAGCCAATCACGAGCAGCACCACCGCGATCTTCACGATCACGATGAAGTTGTTGAGCCGCGCCGACTCCCGGATGCCCAGCACGAGCAGCAGCGTGATGACGCCCACCAGCAGCGCGGCGGGCAGGTTGAGCACCGCGCCCGTGGAATGCAGCAGGTGCCCGCCCGGCTCCACGTCGAAGGGCGCGCTCGTCAGCGTCTTCGGCAGCTCGATGTGCAGGTAGTCCCGCAGGAACGAGGTGGCGTAACCAGACCACCCCACCGCCACCGCGGACGCGGCGAAGAGGTATTCGAGCATCAGGTCCCACCCGATGAGCCACGCGACCAGCTCCCCCAGCGTCGCGTACCCATAGGTGTAGGCGCTCCCGGCCACGGGAATCATCGCGGAGAACTCGGCGTAGCACAGGCCCGCGAAGAGGCAGCCCACGCCCGCCAGCACGAAGGACAGGATGATGGCCGGCCCCGCGTGCTGCGCCGCCGCCGTGCCCGTCACCACGAAGATGCCAGCGCCAATGATGGCGCCCACGCCCAACATCACCAGGTTGAGCCCGCTGAGCGTGCGGCGCAATTCATGCCGCCCGCCCTCCTCTTCCCGCCGCAGCCGCGTGATGCTCTTGGTCGACCAGATGCCCATGGGCCGCGTCCATGCCGCAAGACCCGGGGAACAGTCCAGCGCGCGATGCGACTCTTCGACCCGCAACAGTCTGTCTTTATTTTTGCATCATCCCTCACACTCGCGGATGGTGAGAAACCCTGACGCGCACATCGCGCCTCGGGAAGACTGGAATTCTACATGAACAACAAACTCGTGGCGGCGCTCCTGGGATTGGGCTTCGTCTGGAGCGGGGGCAATGCCCACGCCTACATCTACAACGAGGGGATGTGCAGCTTCGGCGCCGTCTCGCTCTGGAATGTCGGCAGCACCCTGTCCGTCGACTTCACGGCGGGCGCCACCATGTCGGCCCCCGGCACCAGCAGCGTCCCGGTGGACTTCTACCTGTCCACCACGAACTCGGTGACGTCCTCCAGCATCTTCCTCAAGCGCAGCTACCAGGCCACCATCACGAGTCCCGGCCCCCGCTGCTCGGCCATGGCCCATGACACCCTGAGCCTGCCGGCCACGACGAACGGCTCCTGCTTCGCGCTGGGCAACTACTACGTCATCGCCCGGGCGGGCACCTCCTCCCAGCTCGCCACCCTGCATAGCGTCCAGGCCCCCGGACATCCGAGCTTCGCGAGCTTCTCGCCCCAGACGGCGCCCGTGGGAGGCCTCGTCACCCTCACGGGGACGAACTTCGACAGCCAGACCGCCGTCTATTTCAATGGCGTGTCCGCCGCGCGCTCCATCGTGAACGCGACGACGCTCGTGGCCCAGGTGCCCTCGGGCGCCACCACCGGGAAGATCCGGGTCGCCAAGGCTGGCTCGACCACGACCTTCTGCAATCTGCCGCAGACCTCCGGCACTAACTTCACCGTCGATCCGTATTGTCTGTCGTCCGCCAGCTATAACAGCTACGGCGCCATCGATTACGTGGCCTCTTCCGAGTTCACGAACAACACGATCGGGCTCGGCACCTGCCCCAACTACACCCACAACACCCAGTACGTCGTGTCCGCCACGGCCGGCCAGGTGGGCAAGCAGATCGACATCCAGTTCGGCTCCTGCGGCCAGCCCAACTACCTGAAGCTGTTCAAGATGTACGTGGACTGGAATGGCGACAACGACTTCACGGATCCGGGCGAGTTCCTCATCGACGCGCCGTCCGTCTCCAGTGACGTCCTGTACACCATCACCCTCAGCATCCCGACGACGGTGCTGCCGGGCACCAAACGCATGCGCTTCATCGCCGCCGTCCACGATGACGCCGGGACCAACCCGTCGAGCGTCTCCTCGTGCGGCACGTACAACTTCGGCGAGACCGAGGACTACCTGCTCAACATCGCTCCCGCCCCCGCCTTCTCGCCCGCGGCCCTCTCCTCGGAAATGCCTCACGCGGAGCTGACGGTCTCGCGTGGCGAGGAGTCGCCCCCGGTGCGGTTCGGGGCGGACTCCGCCGCGCCGGCCCCGCGCTTCACCCTGCCCGGACAGCCGTAACCGGACGGTCCGGAGGGCCCCACCTCAGGAGAACGGGTCCGGGGGGGGCCCCAGGCGCGTGCCCTGGTCCAAAGTGGCGATGCGCTCGAGCTCCCCCAAGCAGGAGCGGACGAGGCGCCCCAGGCAGCGGCTAGCAAGAAGCCGCTGTGCCCGAGTCGCCAGAGGGCCGGAGGGACACATGAGGAACAGGGGACACACGGAGAAGCCCAGCAACCTCTTGAGACTGGGAGAGGAGGAGAGGCGGCGTGCGGTGCGGGGACTGGAGGAGGAGGTGGAAGCCGAGGCTCGCGCACCGAACAAGCCTGTGCTGGGGACGCGAGCGGTAAGGGCCCAGCACCCGCATACCCGGCCCGTCAAGATCGACATGTTGCCAACACTCCCGGACGCGCCTGTCCATGGAGCCTTGAGAAAGCCGTCAGCACCAGATTGTCTGCGCGGCATCTCCTGGGGGATGTGATGCCGATTGGGAAGTTCTCGCGGAGTTTCCTCACCGCCGCCGCTGTCGCCGCCGTTGCCGTTTCTCCGCTCGGAGCTCGTGCCGACTCGCCAACGAGCCCACTGGTCGTGACCTCCGCCGAGGTCGATTTTTCGACCAGGCTGGTCAATCTCTACGGTCAATCCTTTGGAATAACCGACCCGACGGTCTCATTCGCTGGAATTCCCGTTCAAGTCTTGTCGCATGACGACTCCTTGATCACCTTTGTGGTTCCCGGTTTCCTATTCAAACCCGGTACCTATCTGGTCTCTGTGTCCACTGGACCCAACGCCTATTCGAATTCGTCCCTGGCCGTGACCTTGGGGAACCACGGTCCCACCGGCCCGCAGGGTCCCCAGGGCCCCAAGGGCGATACGGGTCCGGCGGGTGCGCCTGGTCCCAAGGGAGATCAGGGCGAGCGGGGTCCCGCCGGCCCGCAGGGAATCGATGGCCCCACGGGTCCCCAAGGGATCCAGGGCGCCCAGGGACCCGCGGGCACACCGCGGACTTTCTCGTGTGTGACTCGGTTCGGTCCGCTCAAGGAGACCGGTGATTGGTCCAAGGCCTCGGTCGCGAGCTGCGTGTCGGGAGAAACGCTGACCGGCGGAGCCTGCGAGGAAGGGGGAGGCAACAACTTCGGGACCACCGGCCGGATCATCCGGACGAGCAGCGGGGTGTGGCAGTATCAATGTGGCATCAGCAACACTGCGGCCGCGAAGGGCAATACGGTTCGCGCCAACGCGCAGTGCTGTGTCCTGAAGTAGCGCCATCCACCGACCGTGCCCGGGACGTCAGCGAGGCCCGTGGCAGGATCCGACTCACCCGCGCCGCCTTGTCTGGACTGGCGCACCCGGAGGTGACGCCATGAAGCGCGGAGTGTGGATGACCCTGGCCACCGCCGTGCTGGTACTCGCTGGTGCCTGGACCACGTGGCGAGTCACACGGACACCGTCGCCCCACGCAATGAAGCGTCCCTCCGCGACACGATTAGCGGCCCAGGCTCCACGCACTTCATTCCCCGGGGAGCGGCGGGCTGCGTGGCTGGACGTTGAACGGCCAGCCTGACAATCCCCATGGGGCACCCATCACAAACCTGTTCTCGCCTCTCCCTGAATGAGCAGCAGTTTCATCCTTCGCGGCGCGCCACCCTGTCGACTCTCGGTCCGCCGCGCTCATCTTCAAGGAGAATCCGATGACCGATGCCCTTCTCGACTCCCAGACCGGAACCGAAGCGATTCCCTCGGCCCCCGTGGTCCCGAGCCGAACCCGTTCACCGCGCTCCCGCCGCGTGCTCCTCACCGCCATGGGGGGCCTCGTCACCACCCTCTGCCTCGTCGGTGCGCCTCGCATGGCTCGAGCCGACGTGCTCAAGGCGCTCCCGGAAAAGGCGGACGACTTCGAGAAGAAGTTCGCACCGGCCTACGACTACGACAAGGACGGCTGCTACGCCACGGCCGCCATCGGTGAGGACGGCAAGCTCAACCCCGGGCTCGACATCAACGGTGAACCCAGTGAGGGCTGCCGTGACATGCCGCGGCTCACGAACGCGAACACCTACGCCCGCTCGAAGTGCAACAACGGCTGGTGCGCCGCCATGTATGCGAACTACACCGAGAAGGACGAAGGGATCGGCGGTCACAAGCACGATTGGGAGCACATCGTCCTCTGGGTGCAGGACGACGAGGTGAAGCACGTCTCCTATTCGTCACACGGTAAATGGAAGGTGGCCAATCGAAAGGAGGTGCGCTTCGATGGCGTGCACCCGAAGCTGGTGTACCACAAGGAAGGTGGTCTCACCCACCTCTACCGCCTCGCGAACGAGAGTGACGACCAGATCGAGAACGAGACGGGCCGCTGGTTCTATCCGGCCGTCGTGGGATGGACCGGCTACCCGAACGACTTCCGGGACCGCCTGTTGAAACATGACTTCGGCACCGCGACCATCCAGATCGGCGACGACAAGTTCAACGAGGCACTCAAAGCGGCCATGCCCTCCTTCCTCCCCTTCGATCCCTTCGCCAAGTGAGCGCCCACGGCCCCACCGCATCGACCCTGGTGCGGCGGGGCTGGGCATGCTGGCGGTCTGGACCGTGCCCTTGAGCGTCAGGCGAGGAGGGACGCTTACCAAGTTGTCCCCGACGGGATTCGAACCCGTAGACGAGGCGATAGAAAACCCCAAGCAGGACGCGCTGTTACCCGCTATCGCCTTGATTCTCCTCGGGTTCGTCATCCCGCCCCGTCCCACGCCGTTCCCTCGTGGGCAGCCTCCAACCCCGCTGGAGGGGCACACTGGGGGCACATGCGGCCCCCTCCCTTCCCCTCTTCGGCCATCCCCGTGCCGGACAGGGTGGGGCTGTTAGCTGGCGAGTTCCTACGCGCGGGGCTTGCCGCGTCGGCTCCGGCGATTCTTGGGCTCCCCGAACAGGGACGATGACCGGCAGCCTACAGGCAGGGCGCGCGAGGATTGAATGCCCCGCACCCGTCCTGTTACGTTGGCCCCACCATGCACACTTTCCCACTTCTCAGGTATGGCCTGCTTCTCGTCCTGATGGCTTCCCCGGCACTGGCCAGGGATGAGGCAGAAAAGCTCACGATTCGGACCCTCAAGGTGCCGGCCCATCCAGGCCAGGAGGCTCCGTCCATCTACGTTTCCTGGCAGGTGGTGACGGCGCTCCGATTCGAGAAGGAGGTCGATCCGGAGAAGACGAAGTTCTTGGCGTGGGAGGGGCGTTTCGAGACCCCGCTCGTAGGCGGCAAGAAAGTGGTTCTAGAGCCGCTGCGTGACCTCGACGATGGCGAGGCGCTGCCCCTGCTCGTGACGCTCGTTGACGGGACGGAGTTCACGTTCCTTGTGAAGCCCAAGAGGCGCGAGGACTGGGGATGGATCGACTATCAGGTCAACGTGTTCAAGGACCACGACAGCTACAACGCGATCCTCTCGTCCCTCTATGACTCCCTCAACCGCGAGCGCAAGCTGAGCGAGGAGAACGAGAGGTTCAAGAAGGAAGAGAACTCGGTCGATCACGCCTACGCGACGCTTCTCGCGAACGGGCAGGTGAAGAAGACGCCGTTTCGGCGTGCGAAGTTCTGGCGCTCGAAGAACGAGGACATGGACATGATCGTCGAAGTTTTCTCGGGCCCCGGCAAGGCGGCGGCCGTGATTCACCTGACGAACACCTACTACGGCGAGCCCTGGAAGTTCGATGGTGCCTATCTGACCCGCGACTTCACCAGCTACACGGCTCGGCCCTTCGCGCTTCGCATGGACCGCCCCGTGATCGTTCCCGGTCAGTCGGGAAAGATCGCGGTCGTTGTGGACAAGAGCGCCTTCGAGACGGAGGGCGGGCAGTTCGCCGACTTGGCCCTCCAGATCTTCCGTGGAGACGGTCTCCTACAGGTGGCCGTTGCGATGGATCACACGCTGATTCGGCAGTAGAAGTGCCGTTCATGCCCACGACCAAAGCTCTGCTGATCAGCTCCATCGTCCTGCTTGGCGCACCTTTCGGCTGCACCACGACTGGAGGCGTGGCACTGCGCCCGGACGGCACTCCGGGTCCGCAGGAATGCCCGGCAAAGGCGCTCGAAGTCATGCGGTATCTGAGGCTGCGCGTTGGGGATGCCGCGCTGGCGGATCTCGATGCGAACCAGATCGACGCGAGGCGCATCACGCTTTACGACGGGCCCATCGAGAGCATTCTCAAGGACGACCTCGGCACGCTTGAGGCGACGACCCGTTTGTACGGGCAGGTCTGGACAAGCGGGCCACAGGTTGTCATCCGCTGGTACGAGGCCCACCCGCCGGATAGTGATAAGGTTCCCATCTGCGCGGTGGCCCGGCTCAGCAGAGACCAGATGCGAAAACTGCCCGAGTCAAAGCCCGGGATGGCCATTCTCGACGGCTCCGTTGCAGCGGCCTACATCGTCGATGCCTTCCGCTAGGGCCTATAAATACGCTGAAGGACTACTCACCTCGAATCGTGTCGAAAGGCCGAAGCCCATGCAGAATCTCTATCTCGTCGTCAAACCTCAGGGCCATGATGATTACGGAAACGTCTGGAGCAATGGCCGCCTAACGGTGCTTCGCACCCACTCGACGATCATCAGGCAGTGCTGGGCCGCGAACGATGCCGGGGCCGACGTGTTTGTTCATCTCGCAGGAGCTAATCAGGTGATCGCGCAGGTCGAGATCGAGCGGATCCGAGAAGATACCGAACCACCCGAGGTGAGCCTCATCAACTGGCGTGCCATGAAGCAGGATGCGCCCGGTCATCCTTACAGCAAAGGCTTCTACTGGGCTTAGAGTCAGTTCCGGTAGGTTTCATTCCTGGCTGGTCGCCCTTCGGACAGAGGGCCAAAGCAGCCTCCCACCAGAACCGACTCTAAGCGAGGTTCACATGCCGCTTACTTTCACGAAGACCGTCCATCCCATCAATTTTTCCGATTTGTCCGGCCAGGAGTTCGAACGTCTCGTATTTGCTACTCTCTTGAGGATGTACGCTTGGCATACGCTCGATTGGTTCGGGCAGACCGGCAGCGACGGAGGCAGGGACATAGTTGGCACTCGCGACGACGACTCTGGCAATAGGGTCACGGTTATCGTGGCCTGCGCGAACTGGAAATCGTTCACGAGCACGAAGGGTAATTCCGATATCGACAAGATAGTGGCAGGAATCGGCGAGATCCCCCGCGAGGCCATCGTTATTGCCGGCAGCCCAGTAAGCGCTGCCACAAAAGAAAAATGCCGCACCCACGCGGCGGCCAAGGGAATCGTGGCCTCGCAGGTATGGTCCGGTCCCGAATTCGAGGAGCGCCTGCGGTTCCACGCCAATTCGGTCCTTCAGCGCTTCTACCTCGGCAATGAGCTGCCAGATGAAGCGCCAGCCTTGCGGACCTTCGTCGAGCAGCTTGATCCGACGACGGAACGGGAAGCTGGCGAGCTTATTGCGCGAATCTTCGACAGACCTGCCTTTAGCACTCCGATCCGCAACGAAAGCCATCTGCCCGCGTTCAGGCAAGCGATTGGCGATACGATTGGCGCGCTCAATACCGGCATCTGGCGTGATCGGGAGGGTGCGATTATCACGAGGGTGCCAGCGCGACAGTCGTTCCCGAACGGTGCCGTGAAAGATGCGCTCGCGGAGTGCGTGGCCGCGCTAAACGCACTCCGGATGACTTTCGACGAGGGCCTGCGAAGCAATCGCATCCAGCCTTGCCCGTGTGGCAAAACCGACTGTCCGGTATTCATGATCGAGCACGCCTACTGCGACCGACTTGAGGCGGAGCGAGATCGCGTTCTCAGCTATGCGAACGCAGCCTTGTCGGAACTCGGTGTGGCCAAATCGCTAAGAGCGCATAACAAAAATAAGGATTGAGAGGGTGTTGAACTACCCCTCGGAAGCTACTGGAGGTGGTAACTCCTGGTCCACTATGTTGGTCCTGCTCGCCCCAGTTCAACACCCTCTCAGGATTCGTCTAATGAAAGTGAAAGAATTTCTCGATAGATTCAACGAAGAGTCACAGCGAATTGTGAGTGATATCTTCGAGTATTCAAAATTCATTCTCCATAAAGACAGGAAATACAAGACCATAAGAGAGGAACATATTCCCCTGCGAGCCTACTTAGTGAGAAAAGACATATCGCCCGATGCCGAGATTGAGTTGGGCGGGGAGGCGCATGACTTTGATGCGATGGTAACGTACGGTGTTGCTGGCGCAGAGCAGAAAGAAATTATCGAGGTTGTGCAGGCCGTTCCAGCAGGGGAGCACATAGTAAGGCAGGCGCTAATACAGGGGGAGATGAGCGTAGAAATGCGCATCGAGGAATCAAAACAACTTAACGCATTCCCTTGGCCGATCATTGACGCCATTAAAAAGAAACACAATAAAATGTATGCAGATAAGCGGGTTCTTTTGGTGTCCGTTACTGGTGAGCATACTCTTGAGGATGATGAAATTATCGAGAGCTGGATCCCTGATATTCAAGCGGCGACCATGTTGGGCAATTTTTCTGAGATATACCTCGTCGAAACTGCTAGGTACATAATCTTCAAGATTCACTAGAACTAGCAACGTGCTGGTCATGTCGCGCCGGTAAGCCAAGAGGGTGTTGAACTGCCCTTGAGGGCTGCCGAGCGCGGAAACTCCTTGATGCATCATATTGGTCTTGGCTGCCTGCAAGGCGGGTGCTGCATGCCGAGCCTGCTCGCCACAGTTCAACGCCCTCTAAGTCCGCCCCACTATTCATCGGCAGTGTTATACTAGCGCAATGCCCCCCTCTGACGAGAAGAACCAACCGCTTATCATATTTTGGTCGTGGCAGGCTGATTCGGACGCAACAGTAAATCGCAATTTTATTGGCGATTGCCTGTTGCGAGCCGCCAAGAAGGTCGGAAAAAGCGAGAGCATCGTGCTCACGGTGGATCGAGACACACAGGGGGTTGGCGGGTCGCCGAGTATCGCCGAAACGATTCTCAAGAAGATACGGTCGTCAGATGTGTTTGTGTTTGACGCCACTCATGCTTACCGAACACCTCGTCCTGCACCCAATCCGAATGTGGCATTGGAACTGGGCTATGCCCTCGCAGTGCTTGGAGAAAATCGTGTTATCGGCGTTAGAAATACTGCTGGCACAAGGAGAAATGAGGAACCCCCCTTCGACTTCCGTCATCGTAGATGGCCCATCGACTACGAATTGCGCCCATTGATGCATTTGGCACGAATGGCTGCACGTCGTTCGGAAATCTTCGCTCGTCCATTCCATGCACGCCGCGCAGCAGTGAGAGACGAATTGGTCAAGGCTTTGGAGCAGGCTCTCGTTGGTGCGCTCAAAGAGCCCAAGTCAGGTGCCCTGCGGGCAGATGTGGATCTTGGAGCGGCAGCGCGGCTATGGGCCCACATCCATTCCAAGTGGATGCAAGACTGGGTTTCCTATCGGCTCAACATTCCTCAATACGAAGAGCGCGAAACGCTGGACATGCTCAGATCCTACCTCAAACTGTCCTACCTGCCTGAGAATCAATTCAAAGACGATAAACTGAGTAGCCGTCACAATGAAGTGCTCGTGGCAATGCAGAACTACATCAGGATCTCTGCGAACGTGCGCATCCCGGATGGTGCAGAGCGCTTTGTCATCAGCGCCAAAGCCAACAGCGAGCGCATTGGATACAAGGAGAATGACGAAATTTATGATCGACAGGTCTCCGCAATCACGGAGAGCGTTCGGGCTGTGTGGTCCTCGTGGGAAATATACGTGCAAGAGTTGCGCTCTCGGTACCCTGAAATCGTTGTGAGTGCCAGTCCAGGCTAACAGTCTAGAATCCATCTCGGAATTGGCTGTTGCAACCGTAACCGCCTGAAATTACTGAAGCCCACATGCTCGGAAGCCAATTCCGAGATGAACTCTAGGCTAAGTTGAAGTTTCGCAACTGGTGCCGCTCACGATGGGGTCTTCCGCGCTACGTGACCCATCAGCCGACCGAGCCAGGGAAGCCGCCCGCGAACTGTCCTGCCCCCATCCCCTGCCATTTGAATAGTTGGAGACCGGCGGCTTTCCTCTGTGCTGCGGGGGCCGGCAACCGTGTCAGCATCGCGGCTGCCGAAGCTCGGACGCTTGGGGAGGACGCGGGCCGGCGCGGGACGCGCCAGCGCTGCCGCACGCACCAGCAACTCGGGCCGATGGGCGACACCAGCGGAGAGGCAGCCACGGCGCGAACGTGGGGCCGTGGGGGGCTCCAGGAGCGCCACAGCTCATGCCTCGGGGCTTTGGGGCCACCTGGACGCGAGAAACGGCACTGTGGGCCTCTGGCGGGCTCCAGGAGCGCCGCAGCCGATGCCCCGGGACTCCTGGGGGCTTCGGGACACGAGAGACGGCCCGGCGGGCCTGTGGAGGGCTCCAGGGCAGGGGGGAACAGCAACCGACGCGCGGAGCCGTGGGAAGGCACCTGGACGCGAGCAACGGGATGGGGGGCGGTGGAGCGCGCCGGGGTGTGCCTGCTTGCTCATAGCCGACGCGGCGGCATCCAGCCGGTTACGGGGGCGGTTTCGGCAAGATTTCGGGGGGGACGGACGGCGAAACCAACGGGGCCCGCGAGATTTTTTGGAAATTTTCTGAGCGTGTACGACCGCCGAGCAAGGTTCCAAGTGACGGCGCTCCGGAAATCCGAACCGGGGGGGAGTGTCTCCAGGCAGCCCCCCGCTAGAGCGAGCGATTAAACGCCGTGCTCCGCTTGCCGGGGGGCGTCCTTCCAGGCGCGGCACCCGAAGGGAACCGCTAGCACTGGCACGCGGTCAAGCCGTCAAGACCTGAATCTATAAACCCCATACGAAAAAGGTCGTGTAGTATAGGAGAATATATATACATATATGAGGTAGAAGGCTATGGAGGTTTAGGAAACCAGCTCAAAGTCGCATGACGTGAGCCACTTTTCCCCGGCGAGGCTGCCTGCCGTTCAAGGCACCAAGCCCCCAGACCCGGCAAGGTGTCACGCTGTCAAGCCGTCAAGCCTTGAATCTATAAACTCCTATAGAAAAAGCTGATGTAGGAGTAGGAGATGAGGGTATATGAACACACGCGAGGTATACGGCTATAGGATTGTTGGAACAGCCAATTGACGCTTGACGGTTGACACCCGCCGCTCCGCTGCCGCTGCTGGCCTGGGCCACGTCAAGAATCCGCACCCATTTAGGCGTTGTGGAACAGCCCATCTTGTCGCCAGCCCCGAGCCTGCCCACGCTCACCGACGCGGGCATCAACGCGCCCGAATTCCTGACCGTGGACGAAGCCGCAGCTTTGCTGCGCGTGAACCGTAAGACGCTCTACGAGTCGATCCGGCGCGGCGGGGTGCCGGGAGTTCTCCACGTCGGTCGGTCCATCCGCATCCGCCGCAGTGTTCTGCTAGGCTGGTCGCCGGGTAACAGCAGTCCTGCGCTCGGAGAGAAGCGATGAGCGTCAGACTGCGGAAGTGGAAGAAGAAGGAGGGCAAGGTGCAAGAGGCGTGGTGGGTTGACGTGAAGTACCAGCACCCGAGCGGGAGGGTGGAGCGAGTCCGCAAGGCATCGCCTATCAACACCCGTCGCGGCGCTGAGGAGTACGAGCGTCAAATCCGCCATGCACTCCTGACGGGTTCCTTCGGAAAGGAGAAGCAAAACGAGCCGGGCCGAGTTCCCACTCTCGGGGACTTCGTTCCGCGTTTCATCACGTACAGCGAAAACAATAACAAGCACTCCAGTGTCGTCGCCAAACGGCAAATCCTTGACGACCACTTGCTCCCCGATTTCGGGAACATGGCTCTGGACTCAATCGGTCCTGCGGAGATCGAGGATTTCAAAGCAGCCATGCGCAAGAAACCGTCACGCGCCCGCGCCCGGAAGGAAGCCCCCACGCGGGCAGCTCTCCGCAAGCGCAAGGGCTCCGGGGTGAAGCTCCTGAGCCTCAAGTCCATCAACAACGCGCTCGCCGTGCTGCACAAGCTGCTCTCACTGGCACAGGAACAGGGCGTCATCGCTCACGTGCCGCGCGTGAAGCTCTTCAAGACGGAGAAGCCCGCCTTCGACTTCCTCACCTTCGATGAGGCCGAGCGCCTGATCAACGCCGCCGAGCCGGAGTGGCGAACGTTGATCCTGTTGGCGCTCAAGACGGGGCTGCGGCATGGGGAGCTGATCGGGCTCCAGTGGGCCGACGTGGACTTGCAGCGCGGCAAGCTCAAGGTCCGGCGTACCATCTGGCAGGGTGTGACGGGTCTGCCGAAGGGTGGACGGGAGAGAACGGTGGACCTGCCGGGCTCGGCTGTGGACGCGCTCAAGGGACACCGCCACCTGCGCGGCCCTTACGTGTTCTGCCAGGAGGACGGCAAGCCGCTCACCGCTGGCATGACCGAACATCGCCTGGAGCGGGCACTGAGCCGAGCGGGCATCACGCGCGAGCAGGGGTGCATCACATGGCACGACCTGCGGCACACCTACGGCAGCCACCTCGCCATGAGGGGCGTTCCGCTCAAGGTCATCCAGGAGCTGATGGGCCACGCGACCATCGAGATGACCATGCGCTACGCCCACCTCGCGCCGGAGACCCGGGAGAGCGCGGTGCAGCAGCTCGACCGGCCTGTGCCCCAACTCCACGCCGCACCGGCCAGAGACGCCGGAGGGGCACACTGAGGGCACATGAGGAACAGGGGACAAAGGAAAAGCCCAGCAACCCCTTGAGATTGCTGGGCCTTCCAGGTTGTCCCCGACGGGATTCGAACCCGTGGGCGAGGACGTTCGCTTGCTCCGCGAAGGCACGCGCTAATTGGAGAACACGCGGCTACTTCGTCTTGGCGCGCGTGGAGATACGTTTGGCGCGCACCGTGCGCTTGGGAGCGGTGGCGCGGCCCTTCGTCTTGGAGGTCCGGCGCGGAGCACGCGCCTTGGCGGGCTTCCGGGTGCGGCGCTTCGCGGGCGCCGACTTCGCCTTGGCGCGGGCCTTCTGGGTCACGCGCGCGGGAGAGCGGGTGTTGGCGCGGCGGCGTTTCGGGGCCACCTCCTCGGACGCGCTCTCGAGGTCGACGGTCTGCTTGTCCGGCATGTCCCTGGTCCTTTCGTGGGGCGGGGGAAACGAAACTGGACCTCACCGGGAAGGGAGACAAGAGAGGGGGGCGCCCCGCGTGTCTCGGGTGGAACAGGCCCTCCCCTCCGGAGCGTCCTCCCACCTCCCCTGGGAACCAATCGGCTGTTGGCCCGGGACCATCCGAGCGGGAGCAACCCAGGTGAAACCCCGCGCGAGTTGGGTTATTCGGAGGGACATGGCGGCCCGCAAGAACACCCCCCAACCCAGCCTCAGCGACTATCAAGAGCGGTTGCGCGCCGTGGGACTGCGCAGCACCGCGGCCCGGGTGGCGGTCCTGCGCGAGTTGGAGGCGGCGAAGGTGCCGCTGAGCCACGCGGACCTGGTGGAGGCCATGCAGGACGCGGGCTACGACCGCGTCACCCTGTACCGCAACCTGACGGATCTGACCGAGGCGGGCCTCGTCATCCGCGCGGACCTGGGCGACCACGTCTGGCGCTTCGAGCTCAAGGACGACCAGTCGGCCGAGCACGGGCCCCACCCCCACTTCACCTGCACGGACTGCGGCAGCGTGGCGTGCCTGCCCGTCGAGTCCGTCCACTTGAAGCCCGCCAAGGGCACCCCCAAGGCCCTGGCGGCGCAATCCGTGGACATCCAGCTGCGCGGCCGCTGCGATCGCTGCGGCCAGTAGCGCCGCGAAGCGTCACTCTTCCAGGGCGGGCTCACTCACTCCAGAGGAGCGCCAGATCCAGTTCGACGGCGTCGAACGGCTCGGCGCGGACCCGTCCCTCGCCCGTGAAGCGCTCGACGCGGAGCCAATCGCCCTCCGCGAACCGGAAGAGGTCGAGCGTCCGGGCAATGGGATCCACATGCCACACGTGCCCCACGCCCTCTCGGGCGTAGATGCGCATCTTCGGTCCCTGATCCACGTGCCGCGTGCCCTTCGAGAGGATCTCGCACGCCCAGTCCGGAGCGAGCGCGTAGTGCGCCGGAGCGTCCGGCCCTCCGACGGCGCGAGGCAGGCGCTCGCGTCTCCACCCGGCCAGCTCCGGTACGACCTTGTCCGGACGGGGACCGAGGTGCAACTCCGGCGCATCAAGCAGGACCCAGCCCCCGGGCCCGTCCTGGCCGAACTTGAAGGGCCTCACGAGGAGGGCTCCAAGGTTGGCGTGGACATTCGCGTGGGGCCGCGCCGGACGGGGACTGAGGTGCAGCTCTCCCTCGAGGATTTCCGCCACCATCTCCGCGGGGGCGGACTGAAAGGCCGCTTCGACGGACGGGGCATTGCGCAGAGTCATGACCGAGGATCTTCTCATGACCCTCCCGTCGTGCAACGCGAAGGCCAGGGTCCGCGGGGAACCCGGTCGGGCTGGGAGCGTGTACTGGAAAGACGCGGCCGTTGCGTCCATCCTGCGCGCATGTCGAGTCCGTCACCGTTTCGCAGTGATGCCGCTCGGAGCAGATACCTGGCGGCCTACGAGGAGTGGAGCACGCGCTGGCCGGTCCCCTCCGACACGCGCTTCGTGCCCACGTCGTACGGCTCGACGTTCGTCCGCGGCTCGGGCCCGGCGGACGCGCCTCCCCTCGTGCTGCTACCGGGCGCCGGGGCCACCTCGCTCATGTGGGCACCCAACATCGCCGCGCTCGCCGTCCACCACCGCGTCTGGGCGGTCGACAGCATCGCCGACTACGGCCTCAGCGAGTCCTCGCGTCCGGTGCGCACGGCCCAGGACTTCGTGACCTGGCTGGACGAGCTCACCACGGCGTTGTCACCCACGGAGCGCTTCGGGCTCGTGGGCCTCTCCTATGGCGCGTGGATCTCCGCGCAGTACGCGCTGGCGCGGCCCGAACGGCTCTCCGCCCTGGCGCTCATCGCTCCCGCCGGCACGGTGATGCCGCTGGGCCTGGGCTTCATCCTGCGGGCGGTGTCGTGCGCCCTGCCCTCGCCCTTCTTCACGCGCCGCTTCATGACGTGGCTCGCCCATGATCTGGCCACGAAGGACGCCCAGAGCCGGGCCCAGCTCGAACGGCGCATCGAGGAAGGCCATCTCGCGATGCGCAGCTTCAAGTCACGCCGGCTGGTCGAGCCCTCGCTCCTGAGTGACGAGCAACTTCGGGCCCTGCCCTCGCCCACGCTCTTCATGGTGGGGGAGAACGAACGCATCTTCCCGGCGTCCGCCGCCATCGAGCGCCTGCGCCGCGTGGCGCCCGGCATCGACATCGAGCTCGTCGCCGGAGCGGGGCACGACGTCACCTTCGTCCAGGCCGAGCACACCACCGCCCGCCTCCTGCGCCTGTTCAGCGCGCACACACCGCCCGGAAGCTGACGCTCGGGGGTTTCAGAACTTCTCACCGCGCGCGCTCATCTCCGCGAGCACCCGCTCGATGCCCCGCTTGTTGATGATGCGGATGCCGTGGGCGCTCACGCGCAGCCGCACGAAGCGGTTGAGGCTCGGCACCCAGTAGCGGTGCGTCTGGATGTTGGGCAATGAGCGCGTCTTCGTCTTGTTGTTGGCGTGGCTGACGTTGTTGCCCACCAACGGCCGCTTCCCGGTGACCTGACAGACCTTGGACATGGGTGTGACTTCTACCCGGGCTCCCGCATTCATGCAACCCAGTTGCACATGAATACGGATGGCACTTGATTTATTTGTAACCAAGTTGCATTTGCGGGGAATGCGAACGAAGACCCGCGGCACCGACACCCGCCTGCCCGTCACCGTCCTCTCCGGCTTCCTGGGGGCGGGGAAGACGACGCTGCTCAACCACGTGCTGGGCAACCGCGAGGGACGGCGCGTGGCGGTCATCGTCAACGACATGAGCGAGGTGAACATCGACGCGCGCCTGGTGAAGGGCGGGGGCTCGGCGCTGTCGCGGGTGGACGAGAAGCTGGTGGAGATGCAGAACGGGTGCATCTGCTGCACGCTGCGCGAGGACCTGCTCGTGGAGGTGTCGCGGCTCGCGAAGCAGGGCCGGTTCGACTACCTGCTCATCGAGTCCACGGGCATCTCCGAGCCCCTGCCCGTGGCCGAGACGTTCACCTTCGAGGAGGAGAGCGGCCAGAGCCTGTCCGAGGTGGCGCGCCTGGACACGATGGTGACGGTGGTGGACGCCAGGAACTTCCTCGCGGACTGGCGGAGCGAGGAGGACCTGCGCGCGCGAAAGCTGGGCCTGGGGGACGAGGACGAGCGCACGGTGGCGGATCTGCTCGTGGAGCAGGTGGAGTTCGCCAACGTGCTGGTCATCTCCAAGGTGGACCTCGTCACTCCGGGGGAGCTGGTGCGCCTGGAGTCGATGCTGCGCCACCTCAATCCGGACGCGCGCATCCACCACACCCTCAAGGGCCAATTGCCGCTGGAGGCCCTCCTCGACACCCACTTGTTCGACATGGAGAAGGCGGCCCTGGCCCCCGGCTGGCTCCAGCGGCTTCGAGGGGAGTCCGTGTCCGAGAGCGAGACGTATGGCGTGAGCAGCTTCGTCTACCGCGCCCGGCGCCCCTTCCACCCGGGGCGCTTCTGGGAGCTGCTCTACAAGGATGGCGCGGCCTGGGAGAGCGTGCTGCGCTCCAAGGGCTTCTTCTGGCTCGCCTCGCGCATGGACGAGACCGGGCTGTGGTCCCACGCGGGCAGCTCCGCCACCTGCGAGTACGCCGGCCCCTGGTACGCGTCCCTGCCCCGCTCCGCCTGGGAGGAAGACGCGGAGACCCGGGCCCACGTGGAGCTCGAGTGGCAAGAGCCCTTCGGGGATCGCCGCCAGGAGCTGGTCTTCATCGGCGCGGGTCTCGACGAGGCGTCGCTGCGCCGCAAGCTGGATGCCGCGCTCCTCACGGACAAGGAACTGGCGCGTGGGCCCAGGGCCTGGCGCCGCCTGCGCGATCCCTTCCCCGCCTGGGTCGACGTGCAAGACCCGGCCGAGGCCGAAGCCTGAATCCGTCCGCTTTCCACCTGAACTCCGAGCCTGCCATGAGCCCGTTCCGATATGTCCTCTTCCTCTGCTGCGGGGTGCTCACCGCCTGCGGCGGTCCCACCGAGCCCGAACCCATCGAGCCGCCCACAGAACAACAGGGGGATCCCTGCGCGCCGAACGGGCACATCCACCGGGAGCCCACGGGCGACTGGTGCCACTGTGATCGCGGCTATCTGGCATCTGCCTCCGGGCTCGCGTGCGAGCAGGACCCCGACTACGTACCTCGCGAGGGTTTCGACTTCGGGGACAACGGCGAGCACGCGTGCTGGCACGTCACCCACGGCCCCTACGCCACGGTGACGGCGTCCGAGGATCGCCCGCCGCGCGTGGACGCCTTCCACACGCACTACACCGTGACGCTGCGCCCCGAGGGCGGCCAGTACGTGGGCACCTTCCAGTTCAAGGCCTACGCCACGGGAGACTTCATCGCCTACCTGAGCGACGCCTCCGTTCCCCTCACCGTGCACGAGGTGGGCAAGGGCGTGGTGTCTCCCGCCGACACGGCCCCCATTCCCCCCGCCATCCGCGACGGCGTCTGCACGGGCGGGCTCGTCCACATGGTCGGCTACGAGCTGACGGACAAGGTCCCCTACACCGTCACCCTCGGCCCCACGTCCATGAGCCAGCTCGCGCTCGTCATCGAGCACCAGTAAGCCGCGCCCTTTCCTGTTCCACCCACACCGAGGTCCACACATGAAGCGCCACGCCGGAATCACGCTGCTCGCCCTGTCTCTCGCCGCCTGCGGTCCCATCACCGAGGAGGAACTGGACGCCACGCGGCGCACACAGCCCCTCGAGAGCACCTGCACCGCGCTCGGCGCGCAGATCACCGAGCACGCCTGCTACCACTCCAACCGTCCCGCGGATCACGTGAGCAAGACCGCCACGAGCGGCCTCACCGCCACCACGCCCCACATCAACACCTCGCACAAGCACTACGACGTGACGCTGCCCTCGGGGGCCACCGGGACGGTGCAATTCCAGCCAGCCACCACGGGCTCCTGGGCCCTCTACCTGACGCAGAACATCTCCGTCACCGTCAAGAACGGCGCCACCGTCATCGCCCCCGCGCTCTCCCACGCCGTCTCGGAGAGCGGCTGCGCGCTGAACACCGTGAAGGTGTACGACCTGGACAGCACCCTCACGTACCAGGTGGAGCTCGGCGCCGCCGCGGGCAACCTGGTGGGCGTCGTCCCCGAGGAACTGGCCGGCAACGCCATCCGCTACTACCGCGACGCGGACGGGGACACGTACGGCGACAACGACCTCTCCAAGTCCATCCGCACCGCCTGCGTGAAGCCCGACGGCTACGTCACCCGCCGGTACGACTGCGACGACACCAACCCCAGCATCTACAACTGCCTCTGAGCCCCGCCGATTGAAACGGGCCTCCGGGCCCCCGAGCCGGAGCGGCCTTCCCTCCTCGGGGCCGCTTCGGCTCGCGTCTTTTCCCCTCCGAGGTCCTTCTTCCAATGCGCCTGACCCACCGTTCGCTCCTGCTCTCCGCCTGCCTGCTCATGCTCCCCGCCTGTGGTGGAGAGCCGACTCCAGAACCCACCCCCGCGCCGATTCCGGACCCCGCGCGTCCCTTCGTCACCTCGGCCAGCGTGTCCGAAGGCGCTCGGGACGTGTACCCCGTGGAGTTGTTCCACGACGAAACCGCCAGCACGCCCGGCATCTACCTGCGCAAGCAGCTCTCGGTGACCTTCAACACCGCCATGAAGGCCTCCGCCGCCCAGGTGACGCTGAGCAACCGCACCGACACGAACGTACCGCCACGCGCGCTCGTGGGGACGTGGTCCGCCGATGGACGCACGCTGCTCGTCACCGTGACCGAGCCCGAGGACGGCGGCCCTCCCCTGGAGGAGGAATCCACGTACGCGTTGGAGCTCACCGCGCTGCGGGGCGCCGAGGCGGACGCACCGCTCGACCCCGCCGTGTTCCTCGGAGATGGCGCGCTGGACTTCACCACCTCCGCGCGCGACGGCGACCTGGAGCACGCCTGCGCCCACACGCTCGCCAATGAGCCGGTGGACGTCCAGGCCTCGGCCCACATGCCCGTGCAAGGCTTCCCGCCTCCCACGGACCGGAGCCACGCGCGCTACCGGGTGACGTTGCCGGACGCGCCCCAGGGCTACACGGAACTCGTGTCCAAGCCCTCCGGAGACGAGGACATCCTGCTGTACCTCGACCGGAACATCCTCGTGGGCGTCCATGACGAGGCAGCGGCCCGGGACATCCCCGTGGAGACGAAGGCCGCGCTCCCCGTCTGCGCCGGCATCACCCACGTGGCGCGCTTCTCCATCCAGGGAGGCGACCGCGTCTACTTCCCGCGCTTCACTTCCACCCCAGGCTCCACGTTCGAGTTCATCCTCGAGCGGCACTCGCGGTAGGCCGCGCCGCCGCCCTACTCCCAGGCGGCGGAGAACGACGTGTGCCGCCGCAGGTTGACGAACAGCGCGCGGTACACCTGGCTGTCGGGGGGGACCTGTCCTCCTTCCTCCCCCAGCCGATCGAACAGCGCGCCCTCGAACCAGCGGTGGGGATGGAGTTCCACGACGAAGAGCCCGTCGTCCTCCAACTCCACCTCCACGGGCACGAACTCCACCCGCTGCATCTCCACCGGCGCGGGGAAGTCCACGGTGGCCTTGAAGGGCACGCGGTGGCCCTCGCGCACGGCCGTGCCCTCCAGCCACACCGAGTGCCCCTCGAGCGACCGCGCCTCCGTGCCCAGCGCTCGCGACGGCGGCTGGAGCAGGAGCGAGAAGGAACGCGCCCGTCCGGCGATCCCCGGCGAGTGACCGAGCACCCGCGCGGCGCCGCCGCTCTCCAGCAGATCGAACACCACCTCCCGATCCCACTCTCCCAGCACCCGGCCTCCCGAGAAGAAGGACTCGTGCGCGTGCGCAGTGGGCAGCAGCACCGCGCCCACGCGACGCATCCACCGGCCCAGAGCGCTCGACTGGAGCGGCGAGGCATTCTCGAAGAGGTAGATGGGACCGAGCACCATGCGCGCCCGCGTGAGCTCCACGCGCCAGCCCGTGTCGGTGGTGAACAGGCCCCACTCCTCCTCGCCAGGAGCGCGCACGGTGCGCAGGCCCATGCGGAAGATGATGCTCCGGCCGCCCGTGCCGGAGTCGCCACACGAGGCGCCCGCGCCAAGCAAGGCGGCTCCTCCGAGCAGGAAGGAGACGGCACGACGGGAGGGGCGCGAGGGAGACGTCATGGAGGCTCTTCCTGGATTAAATCGAGGTGGAGGGTCAGCGTGGTGAGGAAGGTGCGAGGCGCACCCGCGGAGAAGTGGCGCGCGGCGAGCAGCGAGGCGGGAGCATCCGGGCCACGAAAATTGGAGACGTAATTGAACTCGGCCTCGCGCCAGCGCGCGTCGAGCAGGTTCTCAACCGACATCCCCCATTCCCAATCCCGCCATCGCGCACGTGCCGCCACGTCGAAGAGGAAGACGGGCTCGCTCGAACGGTTGAGTGGCAGGGGCTTGGGGCCGATGGCGCTGTGCCCCAGCGCGAGCGTCCACCCCACGGGCTGTGCGAAGGGAGTGAGGGTGCCTCGCACGGAGGCATCCAATCGCCCGAGGAGGTTGGGGATGTAGGGCAGCACGTCCCCCTCCCACAGCCGCCACGGCGAGGCCCCCGGCCGAGGCGACGTGGCCCGCGCCCAGGCGGCGCTCGCCTGGAGGTCCACGAAGTCGCGCAGGGTGAAGCGCGCGGTGACGAAGGCGCCCAGGCGCTGAGAGGGGCCCACGGGCTGATTGCGGCCCGCCGTCTCATCGAAGACGAGATCCCGTGACACACGGGTGGTGAACACGGCGCCACGCGCCTCCCACTCGGGGCCCGAGCTCTCGTCACTTCCCCGCCGCCAGCCCAGGCCCGTCTCCGCCGACGCCACGCGGGCATAGGGAGCGAACTCCGCGTCGGACAGCGCCGCCGCGTCGCTCGAGCGCGCGCCCAGCCCCGCGCTGGTGAGCCAGGTGAGCGCGGGCGTCAGCCGCACCTCGGCGCTGGCACGGGGACTCGCGAAGAAGCCATACGCCTCCACGGACTCCTCGGGCAGGCGGGCGCCCTGCCGATCCGTCGTGGGCCGGTTGCGGTCCTCCACGCCAAAGAGGAAGGTGTCCAGGCGCAGGCCGCCCCGCAGGGTGAGCCAGGACAACGGCAGGGCGCGCAGCGAGGCGTAGGCGCCCAGGTTCGTCGTGCGCACCTGGTTGTCGAAGAGCGTGCGGTAGGGCGCGCCACCGTTCGCGCGCAGGCGCCGGGAGCGGGTGTGCACGTCGTCGAAGCGCGCCACGTAGCCCAGTTCCAGCGGCATCGGCTGCGCGCCCAGTCTCAAGCCTGGCGTGTAGCGCCCGCGCAAGCCCACGGTGGAGCCCTCATAGGATTGCTCGGTGCCGTCGCCCCGCTGGGACTCGCCCACGGGCGGCTCGTCGTTGAGGAAGCCGGTGAAGTTCTCCCGGATGCGCGACTGCCGCATCATCGCGAAGGCCTGCTGCACGAAGCGCCCGCCCCCCTGGAGCCGGGTCTGGAGTTCCGCCGAGGCGAGGTGCCGCTGTCCCGCGCCCCCCTGGTTCGGGTCATACAGGCAGAAGAACTGCGAGTCCGCGTCGGCCGCGCACGGCAGGCGCCCATCCACCACATCCGTCTCGCGCACCACGCCCGCCGAGCCGAAGCGCCCCGCGTAGCTCGTGCCCAGCAAGCGCAGCCGCGTGTCCTCGCTCACCCGCAGCTCCACCTGGGCCATGATGCCCGCGTTGGCGTAGGCCCGGTTGGGACCGAAACCGGGCCCCTGGCGCAGCAGCAGGCCCACGAAGGTGGATTCACTCGACTCCGGAGGTCCCCACACGAGTGACAACCGGCGCGCGGCATAGCTGCCCATTCCCGCGCTCGCGGTGAGGCCACGCCGCTCCAGGCCGAGCTGGTACTCCACCGTGCCCGCCACGCCGAAGTCGCCCTGGGCCGGGTCATAGGGCCCCTCGGTGACGCGCAGCGAGCGCACCAGCTCCGGGATGATGAAGTACGTGTCCGCGTAGCCGTGGCCGTGCGCGTGCGACACCTCGTTGAGCGGCACGCCGTTGAGGCGCAGCTCCACGTCCTTGCCCTCGCCCGCATCGAAGCCCCGGATGAAGATGCTCTCCGCGTGGCCCTCGCCGCCGTGGTTGGCCAGCATGACGCCCGGCGCCAGCAACATCAGATCCGAGGCCGAGTGGCGCGGCACGTCCGCGAGCTGGCCCACCGGAATCTGGAAGTCACTCACCGCCGCCGGAGGCGGAGCGGCGGCTCGGCCACGCACGGTGGTGGCGAACGCGGCGGGCACGGGCGGCGCCTCGGGAGGCGGCGACTCCTCGAGGGGAGGCGGTGTCCCGGCCACGGCGGGCGGCTCGGGCGGCTCGAAAGTAACGGGCACATCCGCCTGCACCTCCACCGCCACGTCCCCCCTGCGGGCGGGCTGGAAGCGCCAGCGCAGCGCCGTCTCCATGGCCCCACGGTCGAACGGCGGACCCGCCGATTCGCGCACGTCCACCCGGGACACCTCGCCCGCCTCGTCGATGGTCAAACGCAAGAGCACCGTGACGGGGCCCGCGGGCACGGCCACCTCCGCGGGCCATACCGGCGCCGCCGCCTCCAACACGGTGGGTGGGGTCACGGCCGGCTCGGCCACCGCCCCCAAGAGGCACAACAGCAACGGGGAGATCCACATGGGTGACTCGCGAAATACACCCCCTCGCCTTGACTCGCAACACAGTTGCATCTACCTCACGACTGCATGAACAATCGACAGCGGAGGATGGCGTGCGCGGGGCTCGGAGTCTGGGTGCTCGCGACCGGAGCGTGCGCGCCCGTGGCCGAGGGAGACGTCCGGGTGACGCTCAGCGGAGGGGATGGCACCCAACGCGGCTACCCGAGCCACCTCTTCCAGGACGGCTGGAGCGTGCAGTTCGACAAGTACCTGGTCTCGCTCGGGCACTTCACGCTCACCTCGGAGAGCGGAGAGCGGCGCACCGTGGACGAGCAGGTGCTGGTGGATGTGCAGAAGGGAGACATTCCCCTGCCGGGCCTGAGAGGACTGCCAGCGGGGCGCTGGAGCGTGGGCTTCCAGGTGGCACCGCCCGGTGAGGGGACGACCCTGCCGGATGGCCACGTGTCCGCCGAGGACGCGGCGATGATGCGCGAGCGGGGCTACAGCTATTGGGTGGAGGGCGTGGCGGTGAAGGCCCACGTGGGCGTCTACACCTTCCGCATGGGCTTTCCGGTGAAGGCCCACATGGTGGACTGCATCAATGGGGTGGACGGAACCCAGGGCATCGTGGTGCCGGAGAATTCCGTGGCCCAGACCGAGATCACCATCCACGCCGAGCACATGTTCTATGATCGGTTGGGCACCCATCGCGGCGTGCAACTGCGCTTCGATGCCTTCGCCGCCACCGCCGACGCCCAGGGCGTCATCACCCCCGATGGGCTCTCCGCGCAGAACCTGTTGGACCTGCGGGGGCTGGATGGCGGCGAACTCAAGGACGCGGAGGGCAAACCCGTGATCTACGAACCGGGCGCCCACACCGTGCGCACGCTCCAGGAGTTCGTCACCCAGAGCATCGTGGATCAAGCGCACCTCAACGGCGGTGGCGTCTGCGGAGTCTCCCAGGCCGGATGATCAGCCCCGGTACCGCTCGGCCACGCGGTAGAGCTGGGAGAGGGAATAGTCCAGCAGCGCCTGTCGCGAGCCCATGTAGCGGCGGGCCCGGACAAACGGCAACCAGACGCGGTCGCCCACGCGCACCTGGGCCTCCTCGAACTTCTGGCGCGGAATCCACTGGCCCCCCAGGTGGCGCACCAGCACCTCGCCCAGATACGCGCCGATGGCGGGCACCGCGCGCTCCTCGATGGCTTCCCGCGAACGGCTCGTCGGGAACTCCTCGCGCCAGAAGTAGAAGTCAACGTCCGTGAGCGATTCGGGCGTCGCCTTGAAGACGGAGGGCACCTGCATGTGCAGCAGGGCCACGAGGTGCTCGGCGAGGTCGTCGTAGTGCTCGCGAACCTCTGCCGGATCCACCACATCCGAGGGGAGCGCGTCGGCGGCGGGGCGCCACTCCTCGGGCTCGGGAGGTTGCCAGGCGTTGAATGCGGCAATTCGGCGTTGGCGCTCGTGACTGGCGACGCGGTCCACCACCCGGGAGAGGAGCGGCGCCACGTCCGGGTGGAAGCGGGGTTCCACGGGCGCCAGTTTGGCGCTGCGCTCGCGAAGGATGCGCAGCACGGTGTCGAAGTCCAGGTCCGGCCGCAGATGGACATGGGCACGAGCCTGGACCAGACGAGACTCCTCACTGGCGAAGTCCGCGGCGGTGGGCCTCGTCACCAGGAGGACACAACCATTGGGCAACTCCTCCACCCGCCAGGCCGGCGTGGACAGCATGCGCTCACGTCCGACGGTTTCCACCAGCTTCGGGCCAAAGACATTGAGCCAGTACACCTCGTAAATCTTGTCGAATCCGTCCCTGTACCAAGTCTTCTTATCGCGGCCAAAGCTCGGGAAGTCCGTCAACTCCGTGTCATCCGCGCTGTGTGCCACGGCATGGGTGACCGGATAGCAAGAGGCCCACGCACGTACCATCTCCACGATTTGAAGACAGCGCTCCTCCTCCGTGAAGAGGGAGAAAGGCCTCACCTTGACCGTGATGTCCAGTTGAGGAATTCGGGGGGAAGCCAGAGCAAGAGTGACATGTCCAGCGCGGGCCACTTCGTGCGATAGAGCCCGAGGCTTGCGTACACATCGTCGCGCCCCTCTTCGAGAGCTTTCCAGACGGCGGCACGGGTGTATTTGCGTCGCCGCTTGCCTTCGACGACGTCCGGCATCCATCCATTAGCGTACTTTTCGAGCACCTGAAGAAAAGGAGCCAACTCGTCCTCAAGAGCAGCCTGCGGATTGAAGGCTCCGTCGAAGGTGAGACGGAGATAGTCTTCGTCTCTCACACCGTAAAACTCCAGCAACTTCATTGGAACAGCACCTCCACTCCCGGAACCGCGCGCTCGGCTTTCAGCGCGGCTGTATACAAGTCGGCTACGTCCTTGGGCATGAGTTGACCGCCCTCATAGATGAGGCGAACCCGCTGGGATGGGCACCTCGCCACCCTCGCGAAGAAGGGATGAGAGGCCCCTATCGGTAGCACGACGGACGAGTTTCCGTCAGGCACCGTCCAGAGGAGACGCGGGCCTCACTCGGACCAGAGAAGCGCCATGTCCAACTCGATGGCATCGAACGGCTCGACGCGAACCCGCCCCTCGCCCGTGAAGCGCTCGACACGGAGCCAGTCCCCTTGCGCGAGCCGGAAGAGGTCCAGCGTCCGGGCAATCGGATCCACATGCCACAGGTGCCCTACTCCCTCGCGCGCGTAGATGCGCATCTTCGGCCCCTGGTCCAGCCGCCGCGTGCTCTGGGAGAGGATTTCGCAGGCCCAGTCCGGAGCGAGCGCGTAATGCGCCGGAGCGTCCGCGCCTCCAACGGCCTGGGGCAGGCGCTCCCTCCTCCATCCCGCCAGGTCCGGCACGACCTTGTCCGGTCTCGGGCCCAGGTGGAGTTCTGGCTCGGCGAGGAGCACCCATCCCCCCGGCCCGTCCTCGCCGAACTTGAAGGGTCTCCCCAGGAGGATGCTCAGGTTGGCATAGACATTCGCGTGGGGGCGCGCCGGGCGGGGACTGAGGTGAAGTTCTCCTTCGAGGATTTCCGCCACCATCACCTCGGGCGCCGCCTGGAAGGCCGCCTCGACGGACGGAGCGTTGCGCTCGGTGGACCTGGTTTCGGGAGGACGGCGGACGGTCATGGCGGAGGATCTTCCCATGGCCCGCGCCTCGTGCAACGCGAAGGCCATGACGTGTCTCATCGTATACAACACCCCGACATCCGAGGTTCTGTCATCCAGGGCACGTCTTCTCCAACCCAGGCGCCAACGTGGCGGACTGGGAGCGCCCGTCCCCTCGCCCGCCCTCCAGTCCGCCCTGACATGTAGGACCCCGAGGTTGGCGGAGCCCCCGTGAATCCCCACTGTTTCCCGGCAGGCGTACCAACCCAAACAGGGAGGGATTCCCCATGAAGAAGCTTCTCACTGCCCTTGTCGTCACGCTGAGCACCGCCGCCCTGGCCGAGCAGCCGGCCACGCAAAGCCAGGCCCAGCAGGAGCAGCAACGCAATGAGGGCCGCCGCGTCACCACGGGCGTGGACGCCACGGAAGTGGCCCCCGCCATCAAGGACACGGCCAAGGACGTGGGCGAGAAGGTGACCGGTGCGGCCAAGGACACCCAGCAAGCCGCCGAACGGACAGCCGACAAGGCCGCCGACAAGGCCGGCATCGCACAGGCCAAGGAAGGCACCTTCAAGCTGGACAAGGCCTTCAGTGCCCGAGGCACCCTGAAGAACACCGGGGGTGGCGGCGTGACGCTCGTGCGCCCGGGGCTGCCCGACGCGAACCTGGACGTGCGTCCGGAAACCATCGTGAAGCTGGATGGCAAGAAGGTGGAGTCGACCGCCATCCCCGAGGGCTCGCAGGTGCGCGCCCGCTTCCAGCTCGAGGGCGAGGAGATCGTCGCCGTGGAGCTCAACGCCACCAGCCCCAAGAAGTAACCGCGTTTCCATCCACTTCGATTCAGGAGGATCCTCCATGAAGAAGCTTCTCACCGCGCTCGTCGTCACCCTCGGCACCGTGGCCATGGCCGAGCAGCCTCCGGCCCAGCAGGACCGCCCCTCCACGGGCGTGGACGCCACCCAGGTGGGACCCGCCATCGGGGACACCGTCAAGGACGCGAAGGACTCCCTCACCCAGAACGGCAAGACCTACAGCGCCAGTGGCACCCTCAAGAGCGCGGACAGCGACAGCCTGGTCCTCTCGCGTCCGAACCGGAAGGACTCGAGCTTCGAGGTGCGGCCGGACACGATCGTGATGCTGGATGACAAGAAGGTGGAGGCGGGCGCCCTCCCCGAGGGCTCGCAGGTGCGCGCCCGCTTCCAGCGCGACGGGCAGAAGCTCATCGCCGTGGAGATCGACGCCACCAGCCCCAGCAAGTAGCGCCTGGGAGCTCGGAGGTTCCAGCCGGGCCCACTTCCCCTCGGGGAGGTGGGCCCGGTCGCTTTCCAGCCCCACGCGGGGCACGTGGGCGGCCCAGGGAGTGAACTGATTTTCCCCACCTGGGGCCTTGCATCGGGCCCGGACGCGCACGGTCCGACTCATCCCGCCGGGCATGGTGATTGCTCTCTGGGACAAGACCGTCACGAGACGGAACCGATAGAGGCGAGGACGAGCATGCGCGGATGGTGGGGAGCGTGGGCAGTGAGCGCGGTGGTGGCATGCGGTTGTGGAAGTCCAGACGACAAGACGAACTCCCGGGGGACGGACAAGCCCGTGGTGTCCACGGATCCCTCGACCGACCAACAGCCGCCCATTCCGGAGGTACCAGGCGCGGAGACACCACTCCCTGACCTCCCGACGATTCCTCCTCCCAAGGACACGGACCCGCCGCCCCCGGACACCGAGCCCAGCCCTCCCGAGGTAACGGTGGGCCCGTGGCCCGACGAGCCCGTGGTGAACTACTCGAGCCGCTACGGGCTCGGCGGCCGCATCCAGGGCGTGGCCGTGGATGACGGCTACAACATCTGGATGCTCGATGGCGACCGCATCGGCGTGCTGCGCCCCGGCGACAGCGCGCCCCGGTGGGCGAGCGGCGTGGGCCAGGCGGCCCAGGGCTTCGGTCCGGACCGGCTCGCCCTGGGCTCCAGCGTCATCTGCGGCGGCAGCGCGGGCCGCGCCTACGTGGGCTACCTCGCCGCGGAGCTGGATGAGGCCTTCATCTACAGCCCCGACGGCCGCTCCTTCCCCAGATACGACGATCCGGATCCCGCCCGCTTCGACACCGTGCGCTACCAGGAATACATGAAGGGCGACCTGGACGCGGTGAAGCTCACGGCCGATGGCCAGGTGGTGCTCGAGGAACACCTGGGCCGCTCGGCGCGCAGCAATGGGCCGCAGAACGTGGGCATCCGCAACACGAACGATCACCACTTCGACGAGGACCGCTCCGTCTTCTCCTGCACCAAGGTGATGCGCGGCCTCCACCGGGGTGACGTGTACATCGGCACCAACCACGGCGTGACGCGCATCCGGGGGCTCGTCTACAACAGCCACCGCCACCCGGTGTGGTTCAAGCCCAAGCCTCCACCGAGCACCGGCGAGACCCAGATGGCGGGCTACACGTACGGGCTCGGCATCGCGCAGAACGGCGACGTGCTCATCGGCAATGACTGGCAGCTCGGCGTGGTGACGCCCTCCAAGGCCCTGGCGGACTGGGATCGGGTGGATCCCAACCTCAACCAGGACCAGCTCAACTCCTACCTGCCCGAGCTCAACAGCCAGGAGGACAAGGACTTCTGGCGCGGCGTGCAGCAGACGACGGACGGGAAGTACTACGCGGCCAGCAAGGACTTCGGCCTGTGGAACTTCGACATCCTGCGCCCCTCCACCGCGCGTGGCACGAAGGTGCCGGGCGTGCCCACCGACAGGCTCACGTCGATCGCCGCCACGGATGATGGCTCGCTCTTCATCGGGACCGTCGGCTTCGGCCTGTGGCGGCTGGATGCCCAGAAGCAGCTCACCCACGTGGAGGGCGTGGATGGCGTCCGGGTCACCCAGCTCGTGTATGACCCCACCGTGAAGCCCGCCATGCTCTACGTGCTCACCGACGCCGGCCTCACCGTGCTGCGCGGCTACTAGCCCCGGGCCGCCCCCCGCCCCCCGGAGCTCGCCTCCGGGGGGACCCCCCGCCGCCAGGTGTCCAGGGGACGACACCGGGCGTAGGGGCGGGGGAATTTCGCGAAGCGCCTCGGGTTTCTTCTCTGGCCCGCCGGCATCGGCAGGTCACCGGACAGGCGAGCGTCGCGCTGCCCCGTCGCGGAGACCTGCGGGTGTCCTCTACACTTCGCACCGTTCCCCCGACGGAAGGACATGCATGGCCCCGAGACTCGCCCGCCGCCGCTCCGCTCCCTCGACCGCCCAGGCGGTCTCCGGTTCCGCCGCCATGCAGCGGAACACCATGCGGCGCAATGAGCTGAGGGCCGTGGGTCCGGATCCGCTGCGGCCCGAGGCCCGGCTGCGCTGGCGGGATCACTTCACCCTGTCGGAGAACGTGCTGCACGTGCCGGGCATGCACCGCGAGCATGAGGGACTGGTCATCGCGCACCTGTCCGACATCCACGTGGGGATGGCCACCTCCGCGGTGCGCATCCGCCGCGCGGTGGCCGAGGTCAACGAGCGCAACCCCGACCTCATCTTCCTCACCGGCGACTACGTCACCCACAGCCCCAAGCCCCTGCCGCGCGTCATCGAGCTCTTGGCGGGCTTCAACCGCCCGGTGTTCGCGGTGATGGGCAACCATGACCACTGGGTGGACGTGCACTACCTGCGCTCGGGCTTCGAGCGGCTGGGCTACACGGTGTTGCAGAACGAGCACCGGGTGTTGGACGTGCGCGGCGCGCCCCTGACGGTGCTGGGCATCGACGATGGGCGGACGCACCGCGACGACGTGGAGGCCACCTTCCGGGGCGCCCCCGAGTCCGGCACGCGGCTGGTGCTCACCCACTCGCCGCCCACGGTGGACAAGCTGCCCCCCAACGCCAACCTGGTGCAGTTCTCCGGACACACGCACGGGGGCCAGTTCGTGGTGCGAGGCCTCACCGAGGCCATCTTCCGCCGCGCCGGCCAGCCCTACATCCAGGGCCACTACCATGTGCGCGGCAACCAGCTGTACGTGAACATGGGGCTCGGCTTCGGCTTCGGCGGCATGTACCTGCGCCGCGGCACCTACCCCGAGGTGGCCTTCTTCACCCTGCGCCACGCCGACTCGGCCCACGCGTCCTGAGTGACGGGCGTCAGCCGCGCCGCTCGTCGCGGGCGGCGAGGATGTGCCGGTAGGGCACCACGCGAATCAGCTCATCCAGCGTGGTCAGCCCCGCGGCGATCTTCTCCAGTGCGTCGTCGACCATCGTCTTGAAGCCGCGCTCCCGCGCGTGCTCGCGGATCCGCGCGTTGTGGGCCCCCGCGACAATGAGGTCCTGCAGGCCTGGATCCACCAGGAGCAGTTCGAAGATGCCCACCCGGCCGCGATAGCCCGTGTGGTGGCAATGGGCACACCCCCGACCCTTCCGAGGCCGCATCCCCGCCAGCAAGACACCGAAGAGCGCCTTCTGCTCGTCGGAGGGCGAGTCCTCCTCGGAGCACTTCTCGCAGACGCGGCGGGCGAGCCGCTGCGCCAGGATGGCCAGGAGCGCATCCGCGATGTCCGTGTCGTCCAGTTCCAGGCCCCTCAAGCGCCCGATGGCCCCCACCGCATCCGCGGTGTGGAGGGTGCCCAGGACGAGGTGGCCGGTACGGGCCGCGTTGAGGGCGGTGCTGCCCGTCTCCAGGTCGCGGATTTCTCCCACCAGCAACACGTTCGGATCCTGGCGGAGCAGGGCGCGCAGCAGCGTGGCATAGGACATCTGCTCGCTGACCTGCTTCTGATTGACCTTGGGGACGAAGTACTCGATCGGATCCTCGGCGGTGATGATCTTCCGCCGGCCGTCATTGAGCTGGGACAGGGCCGAGTACAGAGAGGTCGTCTTGCCGCTGCCCGTGGGGCCCGTCACGAGCACGAGCCCTTCGGGGTTGGCGAGCAGTTGCAGGAAGACGCGCTGCATCTCCTCGGTCATCCCGAGCTTGCCCACCGGAACGAGCCCGGCGTCCGCGTCGAGGATGCGGATGACGACGTCCTCGCCCGTGGGGCTCGGCACCACGCTCACGCGGTAATCGATGACCTTGCGATCCTCCTGGCCGTGCTCGATGACGGCGCGGATGCGGCCATCCTGGGGCGCGCGGCGCTCGGTGATGTCCAGCTCCGCGAGGATCTTGATCCGGCTGACCACCTCCTGGACCGTCTCTGGATCCATGTCCGTGTAGATCTGGTGGAGGATGCCGTCGATCCGCAGGCGGACATCCACATCCCCCGGGTAGCTCTCGATGTGGATGTCCGAGGCCTTCTTGTCCACCGCCAGGGCGAGGATGTGGTTGACGAGTTCCACGGCGGACGGCTGGGATTTGGAGAGCGGGCTGGGGCGGATGACGAGCTTCGCCAGCACGCGGGGCCCTTCCCCGAAGCCGGTTTGCAGGGCGGATTCGACCTCGTACCGGTTGAGCCTCACCGGTTGGATGGGCCGCTCCAGCAGATCTCCAATCTGCTGGAGGACGTGCACGGCGTCCGGCCGCACCATGCCCACCGTCACCGGCGCGTCCGGGTGCTCCGGATCGACCTTGCCCAGCACCACCACGAGGTGACGGCGGCAGAAGGGCTCCGGGAGGAGCCGCTGGGATTTGCGATCGAGCTGAAACTGGGAGAGTTCGGAGAAGCCTTCTGGGCCATTCGGCATGGGGCTTCTTACCCGATGGTGAACTCGCGGGAGTAGCCTGCCCCGAGGCGGCTCGCCCCGACCCAGCCAGACTTCCAGTCTCCACGTCCGCAGCCACGCAAATTCCGTCAACGGGCTTGAGGCGTGACGTCGGAGTGTTCCTCGAAGAATCGCCTCACGAGGGTCATTGCGTTCATGAGCGCATCGACAGGGCCGACACCCATCACGCACTTGATGCCAGGCAGGTACCCCTCGATGAAGAGCGGGCAGTACCACGCACGGTCTTCTTCTCCAGGCAGAGGCCGAGGACGTCCGACCAGGATTTTCGACATCCTCGTGCTTCCATCACTGGCCGTATAAGACCAGTGGTCCTCGGCGATGGGCTCATCGATCGTCGTCAGATGGGGGCGCCAATCCTGGGGACTCATGTGTGAACCTCGGAGGAGGAAGACCCACTCGGTGGAATCGCGTCCCGAGAACACTTGGGCGGGGGCTTCCTACCTGATGGTGAACTCGCGTGAGGAGCCTATCCAGGGACGGCTGCCGGATGGAGTCTCGCCCAACATGTGTCCTTCCCGCGGGTCTCCATGACCGTTCAGGTCTATACATGGGCCCGACATCCGGAGTAGGAGAACGGACTGTCGGGAGGAATGAACATGAGCAAGACGCCGGAGTGGAAGGGCGGCCGGATCGGCCCTTATGAGATTGGGAAGCGCTTTCAGGGTATCGCCGAGGACGAAGGTCGGCTCTACGAAGCGCGTCACATCGAGACGGGAGAGCCCGCGCTCGCGGTGATGCCGGGAACGGGTGACCACTGGCGCACGCGCACGCAGTGGGCGGTGATGACCACGAACTTCGTCCATCCGGACGTGCTCATGGTGCACCCCAAGCGCCAGCCGGGGCAGAAGGTTCCCTCGCTTCACGAACTGGCCCTGGGCTACATCCGCGTCGCGGATGCCCTGACGCACTTGGACGGGAGGGAAGACGGGGGGAACCTCTTCTCGCGCGAGCCTCGGCCTTCCCGGCCACGCGCTCCCGTGATGCGCTGGGGACTCGCGGGCGTGGCGGTGGCCCTGTCCGTGGGGCTGGTGCTCCTGCTCTGGCCTCGGACTCCCGAGCGAGTGGAGACGAATGACGCGTCCAAGGAGACCCCGGTCTTCGCGAATAGACAGCAGCGTGCCCTGGACGCCATCGCCTACCCAATGCCGGAGAAGCCATTCAAGGAACAACAGAAGCCTCCGTGTATTGAAGGCGGGGAAACGGAAATCCGGGGGGGCTGCTGGATCCAACACAAACGGGATGCACCCTGCCCCAAGGGCACGGCCGAACATGAAGGCAAGTGCTACGTGCCCGTGAAGAAGCCAGACCCCCTGCCGAGCTCCGTGAAGCCCTGAGTTCCCCTGGGAACAACCGCATCACATGGTGCAGTGTCCCGAGCAGGTCTTGGTGCTTTCCACAGAACCTCCTTGTCCATACCTTCAGGTTCACACTCCCTGGAGGTTGATATGAAATCCCGCTCACTCACCTTGGCAATCATTGGCGCGCTCTCCCTGCCCCTGCTGGCGATCGCCCATGCGAACGGACGCTCCGGCACGGTCACGCCCATCTTCTCCCAACCCATCCCCAACATTCCTGGCAAGTCGGTGAAGGCCCTCGTGGTGGAGTACCCGCCCGGTGGTTCATCGCCCGCCCATCGGCACGCTCCGTCGGCCTTCATCTACGCCCATGTCCTGTCAGGTGAAATCCGCAGCCAGGTCAACGATGGTCCGGCGCGCGTCTATCGCGCCGGAGAGGGCTTCTACGAGACGCCCGGCTCTCATCACGGCGTCAGCGAAAACGCCAGCGCGACCAAGCCCGCCAAGCTCCTGGCCGTCTTCGTCGTCGACACCGATGACAAGGAACTGACGACTCCCGACAAGGAATAGGGCGACGGGCGGGCCCACCGGCGTCTGTCCCATGGACACGGCTCCTGTACCATCCGGTGCGTGCCCCCACCGCTTCGGCTCAAGGTCGATCGCTCGGCCAGGACCTCCCTGGCCGACCAGATTCACGCAGGCATCCGCGACGCCATCCACGATGGACGGTTGGTAGGCGGCGCGCGCTTGCCCTCCTGGAGCGACCTGGCCACCCAGCTCGGCGTCGCCCGAGGCACCGTGCGCGCGGCCTATGAGCGGCTCGCCGATGAGCAGCTGATCCTCGGCCAGGGTGCCGCCGGCACCTATGTCGCCCAGGGGCTCGCCGCGCTGCCTCGGAGGGAACGGCCGGCCAAGACCTCGCCGCTGCCCGGGATGCTCCCCGATTTCGATTTCGAGCGGCCGCCCTTGCCCTTCCAGATGGGCGTGCCCGCCCAGGACGCCTTTCCCTTCACCATGTGGGCTCGAGTCATGGCGAAGGCGGCCCGAGCATCGGCCTCGGCGCCAGTGAGCTATCCCGACCCGCGCGGCCGCCTCGAGCTGCGCCGAGAAATCGCCGCCTATCTGACCATCGTCCGTGGCATGCGCTGCGATCCCTCCCAGGTGTTCGTGACGGCTGGCTTCTCCGGCGCCCTGGGGCTCACGCTGCAAGTCTTGCGACCGAGCGGCGCGGTCTGGATGGAGGAGCCCGGCTTTCCCATCACGCGCAGGGCGCTGGAGCTCACTGGCCTGACGGTGGTCCCGGTCCCCGTCGACGAGGAGGGCATGATCGTCGCCGAGGGCATACGCCGCGCGCCGCACGCCCATCTGGCGGTCGTCACGCCGGGGCAACAGGCCCCGCTCGGAATGACCCTGTCCCTGGCACGCCGTCTGGCCCTGCTGGACTGGGCGCGAGCGGCCGATGCGTGGCTCATCGAGGACGACTACCTCGGCGAGTTGCAGCTCGAAGGCCGCGCCGCCCCCGCCCTGGCGTCGTTGGACCCCGAGGGCCGGGTGCTGCACATCGGCACCTTCAGCAAGACCCTCAGCCCGGCGTTGCGGCTCGGCTTCCTGGTCGTGCCCCCCTCCCTCGTCGCGCGTTTCGGAGAGGCGGCCGCCTGCCTGGCACCAGCGCCCACCGCCCCACAGCAGGCGGTGACGGCGTTCCTGGCCGACGGGCACCATTTGCGGCATCTGCGGCGCATGAAGCGGCTCTACCGCTCGCGGCGAGACGCCCTGGTGGCGAGACTGCGCGCCACGATGGGCGACGCGATCGGTATCCCCTACTCGACCGGCGGCCTCGCGGTGCGGCTCGGCCTGCCGGAGGACGTCGACGATCGGGCCGTGGCGGCGGATGCCCTGGCCCAGGGCATGGCTCCCGTGCCGCTATCCATGTGGTACGCCGAGCCGCCACGCCGTTCAGGCCTGCTGCTGGGCGTCACCAATCTGGTCGAACGTCGCCTTGCCTCGGACTGCGACCGATTGCTCGACCTGCTCCGGCGCGCCCGGCGCCCCCCCGCCTCCGGCGGGCCGAGGTCGCTCATCAGTCCGCGCTGAACGAGGTGCCCGTGCCCGTGCCCGTCAGCGCGACCGTGCTGATGGGGTTGAGCGGATCCGTGGTCGTAAGGGTCAAGGCGCTCGCGAACGCACCCGCGGCCACCGGGTTGAAGGTGACCTGGAACTGCACGCTGGAGCCCGGTGCCAGGAAGAAGGGGAGCATGGGGAGCGTCGTCGAAGCGAAGACAGGGTAGGCGTTTCCATCGAGTGCCACCGAGGTAAGGATCCGGGGGCTGGTGCCCTCGTTGGTCACGGTCAGCAGCCGGGTGCTGGTGGTTCCCTTGCGCTGGGCACCGAAGTCGAGCGCGGACGGTGCCCAGACCAGGGCGGTGTCCGTGCCAGTGCCGCCACTTCCCTGGCCCTTGAGGTCGATGATGAACGGAGGGGCGCCTTCATCGGTGTTGAAGAAGAGGGTGCCGGTGACCGGACCTGCCTGGGTGGGGTGGTACTTCACGAGGATCTCCATGATCTGGCCGGGAGCCAGGACGAACTCCGAGGGAGGCAAGGAGAGCGAGAAGTCGGACGAGCCCGTGAGAAAAGTGGAGGAGATGGTGGCATCGCCCGAACCGACGTTCTGCAAACGCACGGTCTGGGCGACCGAGGTGCCCACGAGCGCGGTGCCAAAATCCAGGCTCAAGGTAGACGCGACGAGGACGGGCTTCACCCCCCGGCCGCTCACCGCGATGGGGATAGTGGAGTAGGCGGGATCATCGGTCGTGACCAAGAGCTGCGCCCTGAACGCCATCTCGGCCGTGGGCACGAAGCGCACTTTCAATGAGATGCTCTGGAAGGGAGCGAGCACGAACGGTGATGGCGGTGGAGACAGGAGCACGAAGGGAGGGCCCTGGATGGACAGGGAGGTGAGCAGGAGGGGTGCCGTTCCCTTGTTGGAGAGGGTTACGATGGACTCCTTGCTGCTGCCCACGCGCACGTCGCCGAATTCGAGGATGGGCGACGGTTCCACGACGAGCTGCGGCGCCACGCCCGCCCCCTGGAGTGACACGGCGACGGTGGGGTTGGCGGGGTCGTTGCTCGTGATCGTCAGGGTCTGCGCCACCTGGCCCCGCGAGCTGGGCTGGAAGCGCAATTCGAGCGTTAGGGTCGACTGCGGTTGCAGAGTGAAGGGAAGCGCCGGCATGAAGTCCAGAGCGAACGCGGTTCCCCCGGAGAGCTGAATCGACTCGATCCTGGTGGGCGTTGAGCCCTTGTTGGCCAGCACAAGGGCCTGCACTGATAGAGTACCCACCCGCACCTGCCCGAAGTCGATGGTCGGGGCCGTGTCGATGGCGTGTTGTCCCTCGGGGAGGGAGAAGGAAATCCGCGGAGCAGGTGCAGCGGACGTCTCCTCGGCGGGCTCCTTGGGAGCGAGGGTGGACTCCTCGGGCCCACACGCCGCCAGCAACGCCAAGCACATCACGGCCACGACACTTCGTATCTTCATGGTCTGCTCCAGATCGGTTCGAAGACGGACGATATTAAGCTGGACTTACGCTTTTTAAGCGTCTGGAACATCGGGTGAGCAGCGCATGTCAGTAGCGGCCCTTGAGGCCCAGGATGGGCAGCGCGATGGGCAACCCCACGGGGCTCTTGGTGAGGGCGCCCGTGAGGCCCCCCACTGGCGAGTACTCGTACGAGTAGTCGTAGCTGAGGACCTCCTGGTTGATCGTCACGTTGAGCATGTCCAGGTAGAGCTCGAGCGAGAACGTCTCGTAGGCCCACGCCTTGGCCAGGCGCAGATCGAACCGGAAGAAGGGCGGGAGCCGATCCACCCGGTCCAGGTCCACGCGCACCCAACGCGGCTGACCGGAGCGGTCCGTGCCCTCCACCAGGGTCCGGCTGGTGAGGTGCCCGGACTCGGGCCGGCCACTGTTGAAGTGCAGCACGCCGCCCAGGGTGAAGTTGTTGCCGAACTTGTAGCTGAGCACCAGGTTGGCCACGTGCGTCTGGTCGAAGACGTAGGGGAGATAGCCCTCGGTCTGGCCCACCGGCTCGTCGAAGGCGTTGAAGCGCGTGAAGCGCGTGAGGCGCGTGCTGCGCTGCAACGAGTACGACAGCCAGCCGAACCAGTTGCCTCCCAACGGCCGGCGGATGAGCAATTCCAGGCCGTAGGACAGGCCCCGGCTGCGGAAGTCCCCCAGGCCGCCCAGGTCGGGCACCTGCGGCGGCTGCGGCTCCTCCTGGAGGGTGCGGCGCACGACGCCCGTGCGCAGGGGGCCCGGAGGTCCCCGGGGATCGCTCGGGTCCACGGGCTCGGGCACGTCCGGGAAGGACGGTGACGAGGAGTCCTCCTCGCCGAAGGGCGTCAGCTCCACCGTGCGCAGGAGCGGATTCACGTAGCCATCCAGGCTCACGTCGAAGCCCCAGAGGCCCGTGTACTCCACGCCCGCGGAGAGCTGGAGCGCCCGCTGCAGCCCCTGCCCCAGCGCCGCGATGTCCACGATGGGCAGGCTGATGAGCGTGGTGGGCGGCTGGTGGAAGAGGCCCACGCCCCCCTTGAACGTCAGCGCCTCGCCCATCTTGCGGCGCGCCGTCACCCGAGGCTCGGCCACGAAGGCGTTGACGCCTCCCGTCAGGTGGTAGTTGTCCAGGCGCAGTCCGGACACCACCGTCCACGGCGAGTTCTCCTCGTGCCAGGTAACCTCGCCCCACAGCCCGCTGAACGTGGCGAGCGCCACGGGCAGGTCCGTGCGCATGTCGTTGAAGGTGCCCCGGCCCGCGCTGACCCGGTTGGTGAGCGACAGGTAGGCGCGCTTGCTCTCCACGTCCAGGCCACTTCTCAGCGACAGGCCCCGGCCCAGCTCGCGCTCGTAGCCCAGGCGGCCGGTGACGTTGCGCTGATCGACATCGATGATGTTGCCCCCCTCGACGGGGTCCAGACTGGACAGGGAGAAGCGATCCAGACCCGCGGTGACGCCCGTCTCCAGTTCGCCTCCCCACACCGGGTGCCGGTAGCGCAGGTCCACGCGGTGGAAGAGCACGGACTGCAGGGCGGTGGAGCCCGCGTTCGTCGTCGCCTCGGTGCCGAAGGTGTCCGAGGAGCCAAAGGCGAAGAGGCGCAGCCGCCCCGGCCCCAGCGTCTGCTCCACGCGCGCCTGGTAGTCGTAGAAGTCGAGCACCAGCTTCGAGCTGTCGGCGCCCGGGGGACTCAGGGCATTGGCCGCGAGCGCGATGAGCCAGGGCGTGTAGGACAGGCGGCCCGCCACCGAGACGTTGGTGCCAGTCGACTGGAAGGGGTACTCGATGAAGAGGCCCGCGTTGATGAAGTCCGCGTAGGCGCTGCCATGGACACGGTCATCGCGCGGGCGCGTGAGCTTGCCCTCCACCGCGCCGCCCGTGAGCCGGCCGTACGGCGTGGGCGGGTTGCCCGGGTAGAAGTCGATGGTGTCGATGAAGTCCGGGTGGATGACGGCCGGGCCCAGGAAGAGGTGGAAGAGGATGGGGACGCGGATGCCATCCAGGAAGTAGCCCGTGGCGGCCGGCTGGCTGCCTCGCACCACCGGGTACGACACGCCCGACAGCATGCTGCCCACGCCGGGCAGGAGCATCACCACGCGGAAGGGGTCTCCCAGCGTGCCGGGAATCTCCCGCAACTCCGCCTCGTGCAGCGTGACGCGCGACACCTCGGTGCGCTCGCGGTCTCCCCGGACCACCGTCTCGTAGGGGTTCACCACCAGCGGCTCCAGGCCGTACACCACCTCCAGGGACTCGCCGGAGCGCACCAGCTCCCGGAAATAGCCGGGTTTGTGTCCGGGCGCGGTGATGCGCACCGTGTGCGAGCCCGCGCCGAGCCGGGCCTCGAAGCGGCCATCCGGCCCCGTCTCCTCCGGCGCGTCCTTGAGCGAGTCGAACACGAGGCTGGCGCCGACGATGGGGCTCCGGTTGCCCTTGGTGCGCACCAGGCCCTTCAGGGTGACGGGCGGCAGGGGCGCGCCGGATTCGGACACCTCGACGGGGGCGGGCGCCTCGAAGTGGTACTCGAAGTTGAGGCGCACCGGCACCGCCACCCCGTCCACCCTCGCCGGAGAGAAGCGCAGGCCCGCGGCGGCATGGAGCGCGGCCTCGTCGAGCAGCGGGTGGGTGCCTTCCAGCAGCCGCACCTCGGACACCTCGCCCTCGGCGTCCACGAGCAGCTCCAACCGCACCGTGCCGGGCACCGGCTGGGCCGCGAGCGCCTCGGGGTAGCGCGCGGGCGAGTCCGTCACCAGCGCGGGCGGCTCGAAGCGGGGCGTGCCCCCGTCCGAGCCCCCCGGCCCCACCAGGAAGCCGCCATCCCCCTCGCGAAGCACCTCCAGTTCCTGGGACACCATGCCCGCGTCCTCCCGGACGCGCGGCGCGGTCAGCTGCTCCTGGAGGCTGCCCGGAGGGGTGGTGGGGGTGGGCAACTGCGCTCGCACCGGCATCGCGGCCAACCCCACCACGAGCCCCAGGACTCCAAGCGTCCCACTCCACCGGCCCTGCGCAACCGTCATGAATACCCGCCCCTCTGGAAAGAGGGCGCCATGACGCCGGGAGCCTCGCCAGAAGACAAGTCCCGAACGCGGCCTTGTGTGCGCTAGCGCTTCTGCAGCGCCGAGGCCACCAGGCCAATGAGCTTGAGCTGGGCACCATCCAGCTTGCGCAACGTCCGCATGAGCCGACGTAGCTCGGGCACCTCGTCGTACTCCTCCGGCGAGGCCTCGGCCGCCCAGGTCGGCACTTCACCCGTGTTGAGGCCCAACAAGGAATCCGACGGCATCCGCAGCGCGATGCACAAGCGCCGCAAGGACGGCACGCTGGGCAGCATCCGGCCCCGCTCCAGGCGGCCGTACACCTCGGTCGCCAACCCGACCCGCTCGGCCACGTCCGCTTGCGTCAACCCGGCACGCACCCGGGCCTCGCGCGCGAGCTCGCCCACGTTCGCTGCCAGCTTGCTGGTCGAAGGTTGTCCCATCGTGATTCCCTGGCCCTCGGTAAGGCGACCCATCGGGCCGGTTGATTAGGGTCGGACAGGCGTTTCGCGACAGGACAGGAGGGGTAGTTCGGAAAACCAGGGACTCTAAGAGTGCTCGATCCAACGGGGGGTTGAGCGGGTTGCATCCCGCTTGCATCCAGCGCCTCCGCTCAGAGGTGAACCCAACGCTTTGGGTGGTCTCACGAGCCAGAGCCAACAGGTGAGGGCGTGACCATTTACATCCTGTTCTTCATGGAGGACCTGTCACCTCCACCCAGAAATGACTCCGCGTGACGTCCCCGCCGCGCGTCCGGCCTCCCGCCCCCTCCAGAGGGGGGTCCGAGCGGCCTCCCCCCTCAACGCGGCACGATCCGGCGCACCTCCGTCCGCGGGAGATCCACCCGGACGAGCCAGCCCCTCGCGTCGAAGAACAGCAGCGCGTCATCCACCAGACGCGCGGCGGCACCCGGGTGGGAGCCCTCGAAGCGCAGCCGCGCGTACACGCGGCCCCCCCTGTCCAGCACTCGCAGGGTGTGGCCGGGGTTCTCCGGTGGTGCCTCCAGGAGCCCAAGCCAGGAACTCCCGAGGTGAATCTCCAACACGGGCTCCCCTGCCTCGGGCAGGGCGGGCCGGTATGCACGCATGGGCAAGACCGAAGGCACCCACTGCACCCCCGCCCCGGCGCTCGAGTTCAACGTCATCTCCCCATCCGCCCTCAGCGACAGGTGGTTGGAGGACCCGCCACCCAGCACGGTGGAGTCCAGCCCCTGACGGGAGCGGAGGGTGGGGCCTCCTGGCAGCGCATAGGACCAGCGCTCGTAAGAAGAGGATCCGTCGGGGCGCGGGTACACGCACACGGCGCTCATCAAGGAGGCATCCGCCGCGATTCCCACCACCTCGCTGCCCACCTCCCGCACCCGCCACAAGGCCCGGGGCTCGGAGGCGAGCGCGTCCAGCGCCATCACCGTGTTCCGCTCGGCCACGAACCACAGGCCGCCGTCGTACTCGCGAGCGAAGGCATCGGCCCGCAGGTCGCACCAGGGCTCGGCCCGGCGCCGGACGAGGTCCAGCCGAGACACCCGCTGGAGCTCTCCCCGGGGCGCGAGCGCCAGCGCCCGGTCTCCATGCCACGAGCGCACGAGCGAGAAGGCCGGCACGTCGAAGTGCGCCACGCATCGGCCATCGGGAGCGAGCAGCCGCGCCCCCAGCTCGCCAAGCGCCACCAGCACGCGACCGCCCGCCAGGGGCACCGCGTCATGAATGGGCCAGGGGCCGCCCGCGTCCTCGCCGAAGACCCGATTCACGGGCTCGGCGAAAGCGGAAGGGCGCTGGGAAGGCAGGGTGGGCAGGTCCGCCACGAGTACCGGGTCGCCCGACTCCTGGACGAGGCGTTCGAGTTCCCGTTTCGCCAGGGACACGTGGCCCGCGGCCCGGTCCCGCAGGAGCGCGCGCAAGGCCTGACGCAAAAGCAGCTCCCGCACCGCGCCGCCCATCTTCATGCCCACCAGGTCGCTGGCGAAGCGCTGGCGCGCCGAGGCCTCCCGGGGGCCGTCCGCGTCCAACAGCTCGAGCACCCGGGGACGCATCGCGTCGAAGCGCTCGGGAAAGGCGAGCAGCAACCGGGCCAGCGCCCGGGCGCCCTCGGTGCCACCCACCTCCACGGCCCCCTCCAGCCACACCCGGACGAGCCCCCGCGACTCCTCCACGGGCCACACCGCGTCCGCCGCGAGGAAGTAGTCTCCCGCCTGCGCGAGCACTTCGCCCCAGTGCAGCCGCAGGGCCCGCGCATCGGTGGAGTGGGTGCGCTCGAGCCGGGACACCGCGTCCGCGAAAGCGCCCGTGCGCCGGGCCACGTCCACCGCGCGCGCCACGTCCCGCGCCAACATCCACTGGCGCACCACCAGCCCTGGCGCCAGCGCCCGTCCCTCGGCCAGCTCCGCCGCGAGTTTCAGCCGCCCATGCCGCTCCAGGAAGGACACGGCCTCCTCCGCCTCCCCCAGCAGCTCGGCGAGGATGAACGCCGCCTCCTCGATGCGGCCCTCGCGCTCCATCTTCCGGAAGGCCTCGCGGTAGCGCTCGCGCAGGGCGTCATAGATGACCTGGCCGCCACCGAACACCGCCCGCCCCTGGCCCCCGCGCGGCTGGATGGACAACGACTCGCGCGGCCCCGGCAAGCCGAGCGACACGCGGGCCTGCTCCGTCAGGGCCCCCTTGCCCAGGGGAATGGCGTAGCGCAACGCCTCCTCCAGCTTGCCTTCATCGAAGAGCTCGAAGAGCCGCCGCACGTACTGGGCCTTGAGGCGGCCGAGCCACGCGCCCAGGGGCGTGGCCGTGGCGAGCCAGTGCGTGAGCCGGGAGAACAGCTCCGGTCCCCGAGAGGACGACGCCTGGCGCGCGGGTGGGGGCACGGGAGGCGCGGCGGTGCGCCGGGCCCGCCACCAGGACAGGAGCCGCGCGAACAACCCCGGGGGCGCGGCGGGTGCTCGGCCTTCCATCCGGGTCCGCAGGGCCTCGGCCTCCGGAGCGGGAGCACCCACGCCGAAGTTCGCGCGCGAGGGCGGCGCCACGAGAGCGGGAGCCACCACCGGCGGAGGAGGCGCGCCCAGCCCCACGACGGGCACCACGCTCCACCCGGACGTCTCGAGCCAGGCCGACACGTCCACCCGCCCGAAGGCCCCGGGAGGATGCACCTCCGCCGTCCCCGCGCGCACCCGCACGACGCTTCCTGGCGGAGGCGACAGGCGCTCGCGCTCGGTGGGAGACAGGGGCGCGGACCACAGGACCCCCTCCTCTTGCGTGAAGACGAGTCCCGGCGCCGCGGCGCAGTCCATGCGCACGGGCGCCGCCCACCGCAGCAGGAACCCCCCCGCGAGCGAGAACACCTCCACGCCCGGAGCCCACGCGGTCAGCACGCGCCGCCGGGCCTCGGCCTCGCCCAGCAACGCCGGCTCGAACCAGAGCGCGGCCACGACCACCCGGCCCCGGTGGACCTGCGCGCGCGGACGCACGGGGCTCATCGGGTACCTCCTGGCGTGGAGCTGAAGACGAGGGCTCGGTGCTGAAGGCTCCAGACCCCCACCAGCCCCTCCTCCGTGAGCCAGGCCAGCAGCGGAAGCGCGTGGCTGAAGCAACAGGAGCGCACGCGGCCCGGCGCCATCGTCAGCCGCTCGGGGCCCCGCTCCGTCAGCAATAAGAAGGAGCGCTGATCCTCGGCGAGCACCACCAGGCCCAGTTCCTCGGAGTCGACGGGCCAGCGAGCGAAGCCCACCACCCGCTGTCCCTCGGGCACGGCGAGCCGCGCACCGCCAACCTCATACGAGTCCCGTCCCAGCCACCACACTCCGGAGGGCTCGCGCAGCGCGAGGGGAGGTCCCGCCTTCTTGCGAGGCAGGGGCCGGCAGAGGGCGAAGTGCGCCTCGGCCGAGGGATTCTCCGTCAACCGCCGCGACCAATCCCCCAGGCAGCCGGTCAGGAAGGAGTCCGGGACGGAATCGCCCGGAAACGCCCCGCTCACGAAGAAGAGACGCCCCCGGAGCTCGGCGAGCGCGCGGACGTTCTCGAGCACGGGCCGCGCCGAGGGCGACCACGGGAGGTCCACCTGGAGCGCGTGGAGCGAGCTCCGGGCATCGAGCACCAGGGGCGTCTCCCGGCGCTGCTCATCCCACCGGCTCAGGGCCAGCAAGGGAGGCGCATCGCGGAGGGGGAGGACGAAGGGCGTATGCGCATCGAGCGTCCAGCTTCGTCCAGAGTGATGCCCCCGCAGCCCGCCATGCGCGCGGAGCAAGCCCTCGCGTTGGGTCAGCACGAGCAGTCCACCCGTGGCGCGCCAGCCGAAGGCCACGACGGCCTCGCCATCCCGGGGTTGGTAGCGCTTGGGCCTGGGCACGGTGGCGCGGGGCGAGTGGGCCAGCGCCTGAGCCGAGACAGCGCCATCCGCATGCGTCAGGAGCAGCCGCTGCCCATCCAAGGAGAAGCGCAGGAAGCGCACGGCGCTCGCGTGCGACGAGGGACGGGGCGTGGCGGAGCCGAAGGGATCCCTCAACAATCGCACGCACTGGGGCGCGGGAGGCAACTCCAACACCACCTGACGCGGGCTCCCCGCGGAAGGCCGCACCTCCACGAAGAGCCGCCGCGCCCCCGGCTCCAGCACCTCGTCCACGGCCACGCGGGACAGCCCCTCGGCACCCGGCAGCCGCGCCAGACGGGAGCCCCCCACCAGCCACACCTCGTCGGACCCATGCGCGCCCTCGAGCGCCTCGCGCCACGCGGCGAGCCGCTCCTCGGAGGGAGGCTCGGCGCTCGGGTGCTTGAGCCACGGGCCGAGCGTGGCGGCATCCACGCGCGAAGCGGGCCCCTTGTGGGGAGAGGCCTGGAGCACCCCCCAGACGAAGTCGGCGCCCGCGGCCTCGGCGCGCCGGGCGAGCACCACCAGCAGCGCCAAGTGCGCGATGCGGGGCGCGCCCAGTTGCTCCGGCCCCGCGTCCAACAAGGCCACGCAGCGGCGCCCGCTCCGGGGCTGGCGGAAGGCGGGCCGCAGATGGGCCTGCTCCCCGAAGGCGGCGCGGCGCACGAACTCGTCCGGGGCCTCCAGCGCCAGGAGCCATTCACTCATGAGCAACCGCTCGGGAGCGCCGCGCCGGGTGAGGCCGTCATAGCCCTGGGGCTCGTCCCCCTCGGCGTCTCCCCGGAGGCGCAAGGGGCCGAGCGCCGCGGCCAGCCTCGCCACGGGGCCGCCCAGCGCGAGCGACAGCTCCTCGGGAAAGAGGGCGAGGTGAGCCGCCCAGGGCCGCAGGGACTCGGGCAGGGCCGTCACGGAGCGTCCCGATTCCCCTCGCGCCATTCCTCCAGGGCCTGGCGGGAGATGGGACGCGCGGCGCCCACGGGGACGAGGTGACCCGAGCGGGGCAGGACGGCGAGCGGCGTGGCGCCCCGGGCGCGGGTGACGAGGGCGCGTTCGAGCAGCGCGGGAGCCACGTCCGGCGCGAGCGTGCACGGCAGGAGGAGCGAGGGCGCCTGGGCATCGCGGCCCAGGTAGACGACGCCCTCGGCCCAGGGCAGCGAGTCGGTGTCGCCCAGCAGCACGAGCACGCCGGGGCCGGCCACGCCGCTCCACCGGGCGAGCTGCGTGTCACTCGCCGCCAGGGCGCGCCGCGCGAGCCCCAGCGCCACCGGACCCACGCCCGCCACCGCGAGCGCGGGCAGGGGGTGGGGCCGCGCGGCCCAGACGACAGGAGGAGAGACGTCCATGCGCGAGGGCTCCTGAGCGGGATGCTCAGTACTTCGAGATGTCCACGTCTTCCAGGTAGGCCTTCTTCACGGGCACCTGGCTCTTCTTCGAGGACACGGGGACGTCCTTCTCCTTCTTCACGTCGTACCGGAGGTTCTCCGTGACGCGCTGGCCGGTCAGCAGGTTGGTGCTCACCTTGCTCGTGGTGCCCTCGAGCCGGTCCGTCTTGTCGACGTCCTCGCCGATGAACGCGAAGCGGCCCACCTTCGCGTCGTAGCGGAAGCGCAGGAGCGTGTGGGTCGTGTCCCGCGAGCCACTGAGCTGATCGATGAGGACGACGCCCTTGGCGATCTTCACCAGCCCCTCGCCCGAGCCACCGAGCGTCCCCGTGCACGTGGTGCAGTAGAGCACCTGGTTGGAGGCCCCCGCGAGCCGCAGCGCGCCTCCCTCGGAGAGCAGGGCCAGCAACGCGCGCGCCCGGTCATTCGGAACACCCTCCTCGGTACTGGCGGGCTTGTCCTCGACCAACTGGAGGAGCGTGTCCTCGCCGCCGTTCTTGTCCAGGTCTCCTTTGATCGTCTCCTCGATCGTCCACCCGGAAGGAACGAAGTCCTTGGGGGCCTGTCCCCGTTTCGGGACCCGGGACAACTCGAGGGGCTTCACCTCCTGCGCGAGCGCGGGAAGGGACATCGACAGGGACACACCCAGGAGCAGCATCTTCATTCGCATGGGACGAGCTTGCCCTGTTCGAGGGGGCGCGGGGAACGCACTCACGCGAGCACCCCGCGCACGTCCTCACGCAAGGCGCGCAGCTCCTCGGGAAGGGCCTCGGGAGCGAAGCCCGCGTCCATCTCGCGCACCACGCCCTCCAGCTTCAACCGCCACGCGGCCATGGCCTCGGCCTCCGAGCCCTCGGGCCGCGCGGCGAGCACGGCGCGCGCGGACAAGACGAGCCCCCGCGCCCGGGCGAGAGGCCCCGCGCTGGCCTCGAGGGCGGCGGCCGGAAGCGCGGCGTTCTCCGAGTGCGCGAGCAGTTCGCGCAACACATCCCGCGCGAGCGCCTGTCCCGCCTGCGTGGGCACGGCGTAGACGAGCGGCCAGAGGTCCGCCACGCCGGGAGCGCGGCGTCCGGCGAGCACCGCGGCGGCGGCCACCAGACGCTGGGCCTTCACCATGCGCCGATCGCTCAAGCCGATGCCCGCGCCGCGCAGCACGCGCAGCGCATGGGCCAGGTGGGGGCGCACGGGCGCGAGGTCCGCCTCCCGAGCCACCCGCGTCAGGACATCGAGAGCCTCGAGCGGCGCGGTGCGAGCCTCGCCGTCCAAGGCGAGCGCGGCACCACCGGCCAACAGTTCCTCCAGCCTCGGGTCGGGCACGGGCTCCACGAAGATGCGCGCGAGGAAGCGGTCGGCGAACGCGGCGAGTGCTTCCTCCTCGGGCAAGGCGTTGGAGGCGCCCACGCACACGCGCAGGGGGCAGCGCATGCGCGTGTGGCCGCGGCGGAACACCCGCTCGTTGAGCAGCCCCAGGAGCGTATTGAGGATGGCGGTGGAGCCGAGGAACACCTCGTCGAGGAAGGCCACCTCGGCCTCGGGCAACATGCCAGCCGTCTCCGTCTCCACCAGCCCCTCGCGCAACTTGCGCAAGTCCACCGGGCCGAAGATTTCCGAGGGCTCGGTGAAGCGGCCCAGGAGGTATTCGAAGTAGCCGCCCCCGAGCGCGCGCGCGGTGCGGCGCACGGCCTCGCTCTTGGCGGTGCCCGGCGGTCCGATGACGAGCAGGTGCTCACCGGCCACGGCGCACAGCGTCACCAACTCCACCATGGCCTCGCGCTCCACCAGACCGCGGCTCGCATCGGCCAGGGCCTCGCGCACACGAGAGGAGGACTCATCGAACGAGAAAGACATGAAGTACACTCTATCCGGTGAGTTCAGGTCATCGAATGCCATCCCGGGAACGAACACCCGGTGGGGGTGGACCCGGCCGGTCGGGTCTGCGTTAAGCTCCGCCCCCTGATGCGACGCGTGACGAGTCTCGGAAGCTTGGTGGTGGTGCTGTGGGCTGGGAGCTCGGCGGCGGGGCCCTGGCGTGGGTACGCCTCCGCCACCACCGGTGCCGTGCTCGATCATACCTCCGGCATTCGCGCCCAGGGTGGAGCGCTGCAGGCCTACGTGGGCGTGGAGACGCCTTTTGGACTGTCGCTCGGCCTGGTGGGCGAGGGAGCACAGACCTGGGGTGGGAACTACCAGGGACTGAAGACGGAGCTGGACTACATGTCGCTGGGCGTGGAGATGCGGCTGCGCTTCATGCGGGAGGGCGGGGTGAATCCCTGGGTGGGACTGCGCGTGGCGGGCAGCCGCTCCACGCCACTGACCTTTCCGAAGTCGCTTCCCTCCATCGAGGACATCCAAGAAGCGCCCCGGCGGATGTTGCACTCGGGGTTGAGCACGGCGCTACGACTGGGCGTGGACGCGTGGTTCGGCGAGCACCTGGGCATCACGGCCTCCACGGCCTGGCAGTGGTGCGACGTGCGCGTGGACGACATCACCACGAATCCCCCGACGCAGGCGTGCACCCAGCCGCTGCACTCCATCCTGCTCGGCCCCACGCTGCGCTTCTGAACCGTCAGCCGCCCCGGTGTCCGCGCTCGCGCGAGGCGACGAACTCGGCGACGAAGCCGAGGAACCGGGCGATGGCGCGTTCATGATCGCCGTCGCAATCGTACAGGCACTTGGCATCCCACCCGTCCGTGGGGAACTCCTGCTTCACGTCGCGGAGCCAATCACTGAACCGGCCATACTCCTCGTCGTGAAAGCCGTTCACGTCCTGGCATGCCCGGAAACCATCGATGAAGGCCACCATGCGCGCGATGTTGATCTCGCCCATGTGCAACAGCAATTGCCGCGGCATGTTGTCGCGCATGCCCATCAAATAGTCGAGCAGGAGGACTCGGCGAGGAGCCACCGGGGGATTCTCTTCGTTCATGGCGTCTTCACCTGTTCCCAGATGACTCCCTGCTTGGCGTGAAGCCGGGACAAGTAATCGGACAATCTCATTCCAAGCGGCCCTGTATAGGCATCGTAAATCAAGTCTCCGAGCTTGACGGCCACATGGTAGCCGTTTCGGGTAACAGAGGCCTGCTTCCCATTTCCAAGGTCGAAAACCATATAGGGATGTTGCTGGTTGGTCTTGAACGCGATGTATTCAGGCGCTCGTCCGAGCTTGTCGAACGCGGTGTGAATGGTACGAGCCACCTGTTGGCATCGGCCCGCGACCTGATTGGCGACAACGTAGGCCGACTGCAACTCCAGCAGCCATGCCGGTGGGGCTTGTCCCGTCTGGGCCTCGTACATCACGAGAGCGCCCGCGATGTCACCCCGGGCCAGATACGCCCACAACTTGAGCTGAAGGGAGTCCGCGCCGGCCAGCACGCTCCTCTGTGTCAGCCCCGCCACGGATGGTGGGAATCCAGCCCGCGCGGGAGTTCCCGCCACCGCGACCAGAAGTAACAATCCCAGCATCCACCCACGAACCATGCGTGCGCCCCCCTGTACACGCAGGGTACTCGTCTCCTCATTCCTCCACCAGAGAGCCCCCGCTCACTGCTCCAGGGGCTGGAGGGTGCCCGCGCTCAGACGCGCGAAGCGCCAGAGCAGCGCGAGCGCCACGGCGGTGAGCCCCGTGCACAAGCCCCACCAGATGCCCACCACGCCCCACTTCAGGACGAAGCCGAGCAGCAGCGCCACGGGCAGGCCAATCACGTAGTGCCCCACCATGTTGGCCAAGAAGGTGAAGCGCGTCTCGCCCGCGCCACGCAGCACGCCCGCGCCCACCCCCTGCACCCCATCGGACAGTTGGAAGACGGCGCACACCATCAACAAGGGCACCACCAGGGGCCGCACCTCGAGTGGCGCGCCCATGAGGCCCGCGAGTTGGGGCGCGAAGAGCGCGTAAACCGGCGCGCACACCATCATGAAACCCGCCCCCGAGGCGAACGCCATCATCCCACTGCGCCGCGCCCGGGGCGTGTCGCGCGCGCCCACCGCCCAGCCCACCCGCACGCTTCCCGCGTTGCCAATGCCCAGGGCCATGGCGAAGGACAAGCTGCCGAAAGACAGGGCGATCTGATGCGCGCTCATGCTCTCCGGACCCATCCAGCGCGAGAGCACGCCCGCGAGCGAGAAGACGCCCACCTCGGCCGCGATGTGCGCGCCAATGGGCAATCCCACCCGCATCCCCTGGAGGATGTCCGCGCGCACCGGCCGCACCCAGGCCGCGTCTCGCTGAGTGGACGCCCCCCGCACCGCCCACGCCACGATGAGCCACTGCACGAGACACGCCAGGAGCGTGGCCATCGCCGAGCCCTTCACGCCCAGGGCGGGCACCGCGCGCAACGGTCCCATCCACGCGGGCAGACCCTCGCCACCGAAGACGAGCAGGACGTTGGCGCCCAGGTTGAGCAGGTTGGCCACCACCGTGGCCACCACCAGCACCAGGGGACGCGCCGTCGCCTGGAGGTAGGCTCGCGCGGTGATGAAGAGCAGCAGCAGGGGCAGGCTCGGAGCGCGCCAGGTGAGGTAGTCGCTCACCTGGGACAGTCCCTCGAAATCCCACCCCAGCCACGGCAGGAGCCAGGGTCCCAAAATCAGGGGCACCGCCAGCACCGAGCCCACGATCACGGCCAGGTAGCTGCCCTGCCAGAGCAGTTCCCGGGCGCGCGAGAAGTTCTTCGCCCCGAAGGCCTGGGACACCAGGGGATCCACGCCCATCATCAAGCCGATGGCGAAGCTGCTCACGGCGAAGAAGATGGCCGTGGACAGACCCACGGCGGCGAGCGCCTGGGTGCCCGCCCGGCTGACCACCGCGGTGTCCACGAAGCTCATGAGCGAATGGCCCGCCTGGGCCACGGCGATGGGCAGGGCAAGTCGCCAGAGTTCGCGGAATTCCTCTTTGTGGCTCGGCAGGGAAGCGGACGGCATGGGGCACGTGCCTATAGCGTGTTTGCGCGGACGTCGCGCGATTCTCCTCTGGCCGACGCCCCGGCCTCCGCCTCCCTGACAGGGGCCCTAACGCGGAGAGTCGAAGCGCGTGGTGGCCAGGGGCTGGGACAGCTGGTTCACGTGGGAGACGCGCACGCCCGCGTCCGTGATGGCGTACACATAGTCATCCGCCATCACGCTGCGGCGCACGCTGGGGACGTAGGTGTAGCTCCATTGGTAATAGTTGACCGTGCGGAACAAGTCGCTCATGCCGAGCGTGCCCACGGGAACGATGCCGGTGGTGGGGCTCACCCGGAAGACCCGCAGCTCGCTCGTGAAGCCGTCCCAGTAGTTCCCCCCGCTCGGCTTGCTCCAGTTCCAATCCGTGAAGGGAATGGCGAGCAGGCCCTTGGCCGCGAAGTAGTTGAAGGCCTTGTGATCGTAGAGCGCCTCGCTGCCGCTGGAGGACGTGCCCACCTGTTGCGTGAAGGCCTCGCGGGGGTGGGCCAGGTCGCTCACGTCGAAGAGCGTCACCTTGAGGGAGCGCGAGTTCCAGCTGCCATCCTCCGCCCTGTGCTCGCCAACCGCCAGCAGGTGCGTGTCGCCCAGCGGGTGCAGGTACGTGGAGAAGCCCGGCACCTTGAGCTCGCCCACCTTGCGCGGTTGTGTGGGGTCCGACAGGTCGAAGGTGAAGAGCGGATCCGTCTGGCGGAACGTCACCACGTAGCCCTTGTCGCCCAGGAAGCGCGCGCTGAAGATGCGCTCGCCCTCGGCCAGCTCCGGACTCTGGCCCAGCAGCGCCAGTTGGCTCCCTTGTTGCGCGTAGGTGGCGACGCGGCTGGACGTCTCGGTCCGGCCCCAGCGCGACGAGTCATCCTTCACCCGCCGCGTGAGCGTGGTGGCCACGCGCAGCACGCCCTCGTGCTCATCGAAGCTGAATTGATTGAGCGGCTGACCCTCGATGGTGGCGCTGGCCACGTAGTGGGCGCGGTGCGGCTGCGTCAGCTCGAACTTGTGCACATAGGAGTAGTCCGTCTGCCCCGCGTCCTCCCACCACCACCAGTGCCGCGCGCTCAGGTAGAGCGACGTGGCGGTGGCGTAGACGAGGTCCGTCTGGGCCACCAGGGTGGTGATGCCCGGGGCCTGCGTCACCGCCGCGTCCAGATCGATCGAGGCCACGGTGGCGAAGCCCAGCCGCGAGGGCGCGTTGGTCCGGTGGAAGTCCCGGCAGTCACGGTTCCACGCCACCAGGGTGCCATCCGGCAGGCGGATGCGTCCCCCCTTCAGCCAGTCCGCCAGGTTGTGCGAGCGGATGATGCGCTCGTTCTCGGCCATCAGCTTGTCGAACGCGGGCTCCATCCGCCGGGAGTCCCACCAGTTCATGCCCGAGGTCTCGGGGTACCAGCGCACGGCCGCGGGCCAGATGAAGAACTCGCGCAGCACCACGCGCGCCGAGCCTCCCGCCAGTCGCGCGTCCTGGTAGTCGCCCGGCAGGTACATCTCCCTCACCACCCGGGGCGCGGCCAGCTGCGACACATCCACCGTCGTCACCTTGGTGGAGACGTGGGCGGAATAGCCGCAGAAGCCGAGGTCCGGGCATGCGATGTCGGACATCACCCGAACCGAAGCGCCCTGCCCCGGCTGGGGCTCGTACACCACGGAGAAGACCACCACCTGATCGCCGTGCAGGAACATCTGCCGCGGATAGCCCTCCAGTTTCAGGGAGGACTCGGCCCGCAGCGACTGGGCGGGCCAGGAGCGGTGCAGGTAGAGCGTCTGTCCGGAGAGGACGAACAGGCGCGTGCCGTCGTTCTTCACGAAGTCCGCCTCGTCCACGCCGGTCACCTGGTTGTTGGTGCCCGTGTGGTTGCTCGGACCGCCCGCGCCGGAACCCGGGCTCGGGCTCGGGCTCGAATTCGAGCTATCGCCCGTGGGCGGCATGGGAGAGGACTCCGGAATACCGCCGAACAAGCCTCCCCGCGCGTACTGCTTGGAGCGCTCCAGGGTCGCGCGCATGTCGAGCACCGCGGCGTCCTCGATATAGGACTCGAGCGCCTCGCAACTGTCGAAGGACTCCAGCCGCGCGCTCATCTGCACCGGTTGGTTCTCGGGAATGACCTCTTCCTCCGACGAGCACCCCGCGACGCCCGCCAACGCGAGCACCACCCACTTCCGTCCGTTGTTGCCGTGCATGAATCCGACTCCTCGCTTCGCGTCGACTCCGACGCGCGGCGGGCATTGCCACGGGTGTGCCAAGGGCCAGGCCCGAGCCCGGGAGCAAGGGAAACCAAGGGGTTGGCGAAAGCGGGACGTGCGCGAGGGGCCTCGGAAAACCGAGGGTCCTCGGGAACACATGGGCGAAAAACCGGCGGGAGCCGCGCCTAGGCCTGGCGCCCCGCCAACAGGTGGCTCAGCTCGCGCGCCACCTGGGCGCACCGCGCGGCATCCTGGGACTCGAGCGCGACGCGGCCCGTGTCCAGCAGGGAACGCACGTTGGCCGCGGCCGTCTCGTTCTGCTCACCGGGGTTCTCCTCGGCGGAGTGCTGCAGCAACCTCGCCAGCTTCTCGCCGCGCTCCAGGAGCTTGCGGAACTTGTCCTCGGACTTGCGCGCGTCCACCTGGGCCTGCTTCTGGGAGTAGGCGGCCTGCTCCTTGACGAGCCGGTCCGCTTCCGGGGCCGGCAGGTGGGGCCGGGCCTCCACGCGCACCTGCTCGCTCAGGCCCGTCTGCAGGTCCACGGCGCGCACCGCGAGGATGCCCTCGTTGGACAGCTCGAACGTCACCTCCAGGGGCGTATCCGCGCGCGAGCCCGCCTGGAGGTTGCGCAGCACCAGCTCCCCGAGCTTGCGGTTCTCGTCCTGCAGGTCGCTCTCGCCCTGGTAGATGGGGATGCGCGCTTCCTTCTGGTTGTGGCTGCCCGGGTGGAAGAGCTCCTTGGCCACCACGGGCACCGAGCGGTTGCGGGCGATGAGGCGGCGCACCTTGCCCCCGAGCACGCCCACGCCCAGCGAGTTGCCCACCACGTCCAGGAGCAGCGCCGCGCCGGCCTGACTCGTCAGCTCATCGGAGTGGATGGCCGCGCCCAGGGCCACGGCCTCGTCGGGGTTGACCTCGGTGGAGGCCGCCTTGCCGAAGAAGTCCGACACCAGCCGGCGGATGAACGGCACGCGCGTCATGCCCCCCACCAGCAGCACCGCGTCCACCCGCGAGGGCTCCATGCGCGCATCGCGCATCACCGACTCGCACACCGCCAGGCACCGCTTGGAGAGCGCCTCGCACAGCTGCTCGAAGAAGGAGCGCGTGAGGGCCGTCTCCAGGCCCGTGAACTTGCGCGTGGGCTGCGAGTGGTCCCCCAGGCCCCCGAGCGAGATGAGGGTTTCCTCGTACTCGGACAGCTCGCGCTTGGCCTGCTCGGCGGCGACCTTGAGCTTGTGCATGGACGTCACGTCGCGGTGCACCTGCTCGCGGAAGGGCTCCTCCACCTGGGCGAGCAGCCAGTCGACGATGCGCAGATCGAAGTCCTCGCCGCCCAGCGCCGGGTCGCCTCCGGTGGCCTTCACCTCATAGACGCCGTCGGTGACCTCCAGCACGGTGACATCGAAGGTGCCTCCGCCCAGGTCGAACACGAGCGCATGGCCCTCGAAGCCCCGCGACAGCCCGTAGGCGAGCGCCGCGGCGGTGGGCTCGTTGATGAGGCGCAGCACGTCCAGGCCGGCGATGGCGGCCGCCTCGCGCGTGGCCTGGCGCTGGCCGTCATCGAAGTTGGCCGGAACGGTGATGACGCACTGGCTCACCTCCCGGCCGAAGTAGGCCTCCGCGTCGAGCTTGAGCTCGCCCAGGATCATCGCCGCCACCTGGGTGACGGGCACGGTGCGCCCGGCCATCTTCACGCGCACGTCCCCGGTGGTGCCGCCCATCAGGGGATAGGGCACCACGGCGCGCGCCGACTGGAGCAATTCCGGGGTGAAGCGCCGCCCGATGAAACGCTTGGTGGCCCACACAACGCAGTCCGGGTGCTCCTCGGCCAGGGTCTGCGCCGGGACGCCCACGACGCGCTCGGCCGTCCGGGGGGTGAGCCCCACCACGGAGGGCGTCAGACGGCCTCCGGCGCGGGATGGGATGAGGCGCGGCTGGCCGCCCTCCACGGTGGCCACCGCGCTGTTGGTGGTGCCCAGATCGATGCCGATGACGGGGTCGCGCATGGTCCGAGAGTCCATGATACGCCGGGGAAGCGGGGTTCCAGGGAACCTCTTTTCACGCCAACCCCACCCCGGGTCCACAGGGGAACTTATGGCACACTCCGGGTGCGGCATGCACCCGGCATTGCCCCCAACCGGGGGGCGTGCTAAGCGCGCCGCGCCATGGTGAACGTGTCTATTGCCCGCCGCTACGCCCGTGCTCTTCTCGACGTCGCCACCGAGGCGGGACGTGCGGACGCCGTGTCCGACCAGCTGTCGACCTTCGCCGGCCTCCTGGCCGACAACCGCGAGTTGGCGGACGTGCTCTTCAACCCGGCCTTCACCGCCTCGCAGCGCAGCCGCGTGGTGGAGGGTTTGATCCAGGCGAGCGGAGCCCTGGAGCCCGTGCTGGCCAACACCCTGCGCCTGCTGGTGGATCGCAACCGGCTCGCCTACCTGCCGGACATCGCCCGCCTCTACCGCGACATGGCGGATGCCCAGGCGGGACGGGTGCGCGGCCACGTGACCAGCGCGGTGCCCCTCACCCTGGACGCCGTGCAGAAGCTCTCGGAGAGCCTGCGCGCCCTCACCCAGCGCAACGTGGTGCTCGAGCCGCGCGTGGACCCGAACGTGCTCGGAGGCATCGCCGCCCAGGTGGGCAGCACCCTCTACGACGGCACCCTGCGCACCCAGCTGGAGCAGATGCGCCGCGAGCTCAAGCAGCGCTAGCCCGCCTGGGCTCGGGCCAGGAGGGAAGCCGCCCTGTCGGCTTCCATCCATTTCCCTGCAAGCCCGGTATTTCCAGAGCGCCTGGGACAAGCTATGGTGGCCCCTACGGGCCCCGCCCGTCCCTTCCCAGCCATGGCGCAGCCTGTTCCCCAACGTTCTTCTTCGGCTTCCCGGACCGCCTCTGTGCCAGAGGAGGCCATGTCGTGTCTGGGGGCGCTCCTCCAAGTGCCGGGCCTGGGTCTGGCCTTCCTGGACACGGGGCTGTGCTTCCGCTTCGTCAACAACGCCCTCATCGCCCAGAGCGCGCTGCCCAGCGGCGCGTACGAGGGGCGGACGGTCGGCGAGGTGTGGCCGATGCTGGCGGCGGCGCTGACGCCGCTCTTGAACCGGGCCCTCTCGGGTGAGCCCGTGCTGGGCGCGTACATCTCCGGCCCCCTGGGCGCTCCCGGCGGCGGGGTGCGGCACCTGCGCTTCTCCCTGCTGCCCGCGAGCACGGGCGGCCTGCGCTCGGGCGTGAGCCTGATGCTCGAGGACGAGACGGCGCGCGTCGCCCAGGACATCGCCCTGCGCGAGAACGAGGCGCGGCTGCGCGACCTCGCCGCGGTGTCCTGTGACGGCTACTGCCTGCACGAGGGCGGCACCATCCTCGAGGCGAGCAGCGCACTGGCCAACCTGTTGAGCACCACGCCCGAGGACATGGTGGGCCAGTCACTCGTGCGGTGGATCGCCCCCGAGTCGCGCGAGACGGTGCAGCGCGCCACGGCCCGGCAGGTGGTGGCCCCCTACGAGGCGACCGCCCTGCGCTCCGATGGCAAGCGGCTCTTCGTGGAAGTCCTTGGACGCCCCACGACCTACCGCGGCCGGGAGGTGCGGATGGTGACCGTGTGGGACATCGGCGCGCGCAAGGCCGCCGAGGAAGCCGCGGCCCGTGCCGATACCTTCCGCGAGCAGTTGCTGGGCGTGGTGGGGCACGACCTGCGCTCGCCGCTCTACGCCATCCAGCTCAGCGTGGGCGCGCTCGAACGCGGTGGAGAGCTGAGCGAGTCCCAGTCCCGGCAGGTGAGCCACGTGGCCACGGCCACCCGGCGCATGGAGCGGATGATCCACGAGCTGCTGGACTACACCCGCGCGCGGCTCGCCGGAGGCATCCCCGTGCGCGCCACGCCGCTGAGCCTGGACAAGCTCCTCGATCGCGTGGTGGAGCAGTACCAGGTCTCCCACCCCCAACGGACCGTCATCCGCAAGGTGGAGGGCGACATGCGGGGCACCTGGGACGAGTCCCGGCTCGTCCAGCTGCTCGACAACCTGGTGGGCAACGGCCTGCAGCACAGCCCCGTGGAGACCCCCGTCGAGGTGCGCCTCGCGGGCTCCGCGGATGGGATGACGCTGTCGGTGCGCAACGAGGGCCCCCCGGTGCCCCTGGAGGATCGCGCCACGCTCTTCGAGCCCTTCAAGCAGGGCAAGCGGGCCTCCGCGGATGGGCTCGGGCTGGGCCTGTATATCGTCCGGCAGATCGCCACCGCCCATGGGGGCCGCATCTCCGTGGAGTCCGGCGTGGGGCTGGGCACGCGCTTCGTCGTCTGGCTGCCCCGGCACGCCCCGGGCACCTGAGTCGCCGCCCCCCCCGGGTCAGCCCCACTTACCGGGTGGATGATCCTCGGCGTTCTCCCGGCGGGCCTTGCGCGTTGCGGTGGCCCGGGAGCGCATGCTAAGGGGCCCCCCGACGACTTTGAGGTATCCCCGGCGGCACCCCACTGGCCGCCCCGTGCCAAGGACGCAAGATGGAAATCCGCGCCGACGAGATCAGCAGAATCATCCGCGAGCAGATCAAGGACTACGGCAAGAAGGTCACCGTTGCCGAGACCGGGACCGTGCTGTCCGTGGGCGACGGTATCGCCCGCATCTACGGCCTCGAGGGTGTGCTGTCGGGTGAGCTGGTGGAGTTCTCCAACGGGGTCAAGGGCCTGGTGCTCAACCTCGAGGAGGACAACGTCGGTGTCGCCATCATGGGTGACTTCAAGGACATCCGCGAGGGTGACACCGTGAAGCGCACCGCGCAGATCGCCTCCGTGCCCGTGGGCAAGGGGCTGCTGGGCCGCGTGGTGAGTCCGCTGGGCGAGCCGCTCGACGGCAAGGGCCCCATCCAGTCCACCGAGACGCGCCGTCTCGAGGTGAAGGCCCCCGGCATCGTCAAGCGCAAGAGCGTGCACGAGCCCCTGCAGACGGGCATCAAGGCCCTGGACGCCCTGGTGCCGATCGGCCGCGGTCAGCGCGAGCTCATCATCGGTGACCGTCAGACGGGCAAGACGGCCGTCGCCATCGACGCCATCATCAACCAGAAGGGCCTCAACGTTTACTGCGTGTACGTGGCCATCGGCCAGAAGCAGTCCACGGTGGCCCAGGTGGTGGAGAAGCTGCGCAGCTCGGGCGCGCTCGAGTACACCGTGGTCGTGGCCGCCAACGCGTCCGACCCGGCGCCCATGCAGTTCTTCGCGCCCTACGCGGGCGTCGCCATCGGCGAGTACTTCCGCGACAACAAGATGCACGCCCTCATCGTGTACGACGACCTGTCCAAGCAGGCCGTGGCGTACCGCCAGCTCTCGCTGCTGCTGCGCCGTCCGCCGGGACGCGAGGCCTACCCGGGCGACGTGTTCTTCATCCACAGCCGCCTGCTCGAGCGCGCCGCCAAGCTGTCCGACGCCGAGGGCGCCGGCTCCCTCACCGCGCTGCCCATCATCGAGACGCAGGCCGGTGACGTGTCCGCCTACATCCCGACGAACGTCATCTCCATCACCGACGGGCAGATCTTCCTCGAGACGGACCTGTTCTTCTCCGGCGTGCGTCCCGCCATCAACGTGGGTCTCTCCGTGTCGCGCGTGGGCAGCGCGGCGCAGATCAAGGCCATGAAGCAGGTGGCCGGTACCCTCAAGCTGGACCTGGCGCAGTACCGCGAGCTGGCCGCCTTCGCCCAGTTCGGCTCGGACCTGGACAAGGCCACCCAGGAGACGCTCGCGCGCGGCGCCCGCCTCGTGGAGGTCCTCAAGCAGGGCCAGTACGAGCCCATGCCCGTCGAGAAGCAGGTCATGCAGCTCTACGCCGCCACCAACCGCGAGGACGCGAACAAGCGCGGGTGGATCCGTCAGGTGCCGGTGAGCGACGTGGTGCGCTGGATGAAGGAGTTCATCGAGTACACCGACAGCCGTCACCCGAGCCTCGCCACGGACATCCAGAACAAGCGCGAGCTCACGGCGGAGATCAAGACCACGCTGAACAAGGCCATCACCGAGTTCAACGATCTGTTCCAGCCCACGGCCGGCGCGAAGATCTAAGCCGCACCGCCCGCTGTTGAAGCACCGCCCGGCCCCGCGCCCCTCCTGGGAACGCGGGGCCGATGCGTTTGGGGGGCTCCCTCAGGAGATGACCTTGCCGGCCACCGCGAGCGCCTTGTCGAGGTAGCCCACGAGCTCGCCCAGGCGCTTCACGCACTGGGTCGCCGACTCCAGGTCCTGGGCGCTCCGGGCGAGCGCTTCGTTCGTCTCCGTCAAGGCGGTGCCCGCCCGCTGGAACTCGGCGGAGCCCGCGTCGAAGCGCGCCCCCAACAACCGCATGAGCTGCTCGCGCAGCCGCTTGCCCTGGGCGAGGTATTCAGCACGCGCCATGGACGGCACGGCACCACTCATCGACAGGTCGAAACAGCGCTCGATGAGCTGGGTCAACGTCTGGGTATCGAAGAGCATGGGCGGCTACTCCTTCACGGGCGTGCGGATGGCCTGGACGGCGGCGGAGGCGATGTCCACCCGGCCCTTGAAGGCCTGCATGGCGCTGGACAGCTCCTCGAAGGACTGCAGCTGCCGATCGGAGCGGGCGAAGCGCAGCAGGGCCTCGTGCGCGTCGCGCAGGGCCCGCGCCAGCTCCACGGGATTGGCCACCACCAACGCCTCGTACACGGTGGCGGACTGGCGGATGTCCTCGATCACCGCGCGGCGCTCGGCGAGCGAGAGCGTGCCGCGCTGGAGGTTGTAGTACATGACCCGGGAGGCCACGGCCTGTTTGGCGCCCGTGAGCCGCTGCGGCCCGAGCACCTCCACCAGGTCCGCCTCCAACAAATCCAGCAGCGCCGTCACCTGGGGAGCCCCCCGCTGGATGCCCTCCTGGAGCACCTGGCCCTGCTTGTTCTCCAGGTAGAGCGACGTCACCACGCCCACCAGCGTCGTCACCGGCGCCACGTAGCGGCCCGCGGTGGAGTCGCCCTTGCCCGACAGCTTCTCCAACTGGAGGCCCAGCGTGCCCAGTTGCGCGCCCAGCGCCTGGGCGCCCTCGGGCAGCTTGCCCGCGTCCTCCGAGCCCGCCAGCGTGGCCAGCCGCTCGGCGTAGGTGCCCAACAGGGCGATGGCGTCCATGCGCGCCTGGATGGACTCGGGGGAGAAAAGTTTGCCCAGCAAGGGCGTGGGCTGTCCGGCCGCGTCCGAGGCCAGCACCTCCAACCCCACGTCGTACAGGCGCTCGTCGAGGTAGAGGTCCCGCTCGAAACGGTTGAGCTCGGCGTAGTACTTGCCGAGGGCGACGCTCGCCGAGGTGTTGGCTTCCTTGAAACGGGCCACCGGCTCCCGGAAGCTGCCCGGCGTCTTGCACCCCGGCAGCAGCGCGAGCACGAGCACGAAGGGTACCCCCGCGCCCGGTACGGCCCAGGTCCTGCATCGCCTCCAGTTCATCCCTTCCCCCATCGCGTCGTTCGGAAGAAGGGCAGCCTAGCGCGTCCCGGGGACGGAGGGGTCCTCAGCCCTCCAGGCGCGGGAGGATGGCGCGCAGACTCGGGTCCATGCCGCCCCGGGCCCCGAGCGCCGCGATGGCCCGGCGCTCGTACTCCAGCGCGTTCTTCCGCATGACGTACTGCACCCGCGCCCCGAGCGCCGCCGGCATCGCCAGGTCCAGCTCGTAGATGTCACCGGCCACCAGCGTCGTCTCCGGCGAGGTGCCCGTCTCCTTCCAGATGCGGCACAGGGCGTCGTAGTAGCGGCCCCGGCGCAGGTAGATGGGGCGCACCAGCGCGTCCACCGTCGACGTCTCGGGCAGGCCCCCGAAGAGCGCGTCGGGCTCCGTGGGCGGCTCGATGAGGAACTTGCGCGCGTTGCCCGACACCCGCAGCCGCTCGCGGCCCCGCGGCGCGAGCTTCGTGAGCTTCGCCTCCACCGTGTCCGTGTGCGCGTTGGTCACCACCGTCACGGGCAGGCCCGTGTCCAGCAGCGCCTCCAGCACCTCCTTCGCCTCGGGCTTGAAGGCCACCGCCACCTGCGCGTACGCCTCGCGGTAGAGCGTGTCCAACAGCGCCACCCGCTCGGCCTTGTCCGGCAGCACCCCCAGCCTGTCGCACAGCCGCCGCGCCACGAAGTTGGACAGCAGGAACGGATCCGCCGTGGCGGGAGCCACCGTGCGCCCTCCCACCTCCCAGCCATGCTCCTCGTTGCTGGAGGACACCTCGGCCTCCACCTCGTCCCAGCCCGCCTCCCCCACGTCTCGGCCCAGGACCTCGGACAGGCGCCGGCGGAAGTGCTTCACGAAGGGCGCCCCCTCGGCCGCCACGTCCGTGAACGTCCCATCGAAATCCAGCACCACGCATCGAATCGCCATCGCTCCCAGTCCCTCTCTGTGTGCGCGAACGCACAGTGTGCCCCATGGGAGCGCGGCCGGCAAAGCGGCACCGGGCATGTCAGACCCCCCCGCTAGAAGAGGAGGTGGATGCCACGGCGGTCCCCTGGGAAGGCCACCGGGGCGTTCCTCTGCAACACGCTTCACGTCCGCCCGGGTCCCCCCCGAGGCGGTGGAGGCGGCGCGCCCGGTCCCCTCCCCGGACGCGCCGCCTTTACTTTTTCCTGGCGAACGCTCCCCCCGCCCCCAAGCCCACTGAGCGACACGCCCACCCACTTCTCCTTGAGACCCACCCGGAAGTCCCGAATACATTCGGCCTTCCAACAATCCCCGGGTGGAGGCCCATGGACATCACAGTGGACGAGCTGGAGGAGCGCCGGAGCACCCGGTGGACGGGGTGGCTCCTCCTGGGCACGCTCGGCGTGGTGGCCGCGGGAGGCTGGGGCGCGTCCCGCTCCATCTCCGCCCTGGTGACGCGCACGGAACAGCTGGAGCGCGAGGCCGCCGAGTCCGAGGCCCGCGTCGAGGAGCTCCAGGTGCTGCGCGAGGGGCTGACGCGGCGGGTCCGCCTGCTGGAGCAACAGCAGCAGCGCGCCCAGGTCTCGCACCGCGCGGCGTCCGCCAGACGCGCCGGAGAGCTGTCCGCCCGGCGTGACGCGGCGCGTCTGGCCTTGGAAACCACCCTGAAGGAGGAGCGGGAGCGGGGCATCGTCTACCTGGAAGAGGCCGAGGGCCAGCTCCGGGTGGGACTCGTGGATCCCCTGCTCTTCGCCCCCCAGGGAACGGAGCTGACGCCCGAGGGCGAGGCCCTGCTCACCCGCGTGGGCGCGGCGCTGAACGTGGACGGGCACCTCGTGCAGGTGGCGTCCTATCCGGACGCCTCGCCCTCCCCCACCGCCTGGGAGCTGTCCACCGCCCGCGCGGTGACGGTGACGCACCAGCTCGCGCGGACGTCGAAACTGCCGCCGGAGCGGCTGGTGGCCATGGGCTACGGTCCCTCGCGTCCGGTGGGACTCGAGGAAGCCCCCACGCCCACGCCCCGGCTGGAAGTGCGGCTCGTGCCCGCGCCCGCGCTGGACGCGGCCCGGGCTCGCGCGGTGGGCCGGCGCTGAGCGCCCTTCCCCTCCCCGGCGAGCCCGGGGAGAGGCACGGCGCCCGGCTCACGTGCCCGACAGACCGTCCGCGGCCGAGTCCAGGGGCGCGGCGGCCGGAGCCGACGCGGTGGCCTCGGGCTTCTTGCCCTTGCGCTTGGGCGGCGGCGCGAGCTTCGGCGCCGAGCCGAACAGCCGCTCGTACGTCTCCGGGGTGTTGATGTTGACGATGACGCCCGGATCCTTCACCGAGATGCGGCGCAGATTCAGGCCGCGCACGGCCCCCTCCAGCTGCGTCTCGCCCGAGTCCGCCTCCCGCAGCCGCTCGGCGGCCGCGCGCGAGAGGATCAACGGATAGCCCGGCGCCCCGTCGAACTCGGGCCGCAGCCCCTCCAGCGACTCCCCGAGCGCCTTGAGCAGCGTCTTGAGGGTGGTGGCGCGCACGGCGGGCATGTCCACCGGGTGCAACAACACCACGTCCGCGCCCTCCTCGAGCGCCGCGTCCAGGCCCGCCTTCACCGAGCTGAGCTGGCTCTCGTGCCACCGCTCGTTCTCCACCAGGTGGACCGCCGGGTGCTGCTCGCGCACCGCGTCGGCGTCCTTGCCCAGCACCGCGAGCACCGCACAGCCCGCCTTGCCGAACGTCGACGCGAGCGACTGGAGAAAACTCTTGCCCCCCTCATGCTCGACGAGTGCCTTGGAATGCCCCAATCGCCTGGCCTCGCCCGCTGCGAGAATGATCGCCACTGCCTTCATACCCACGCCTCCTCAGCCCCCAACGGTTGGCGTGGGGGCGACCCTCTACACCCTGGCAAGCCCGGAAGCTTCTGGCCGTGTCCTGGAGGGCAGCCCGTCGGGAAGACAGCACTTGGCGGTGATGAGTTGTTCACCACAGTGCCCCCCTTTCCCCCGACCCGGACCCACCTCCACCCGGCTAGTGCAACCAGGACTCGGACCGCGTCCGCTCCAAAGGCGACACCGCCTCGGAGTCGGCTCCGGCCCCTGCAATTCCTTCTGAAGCGAGCGCCGCGCGGGCGTTCAGAATTTCAGTCATCCGCACCAACGGAAGCGTGTTGCCCAGACGGCGCAACTCCTCTTCCGACACATGACCGAGCACTTCGCCCCGGCGCTCATCCACCACGGGCAACACGAGCACGCCGTGACGGTGCATGACCTCGAGCGCGCGCATCACCGTATCGCGAGGATAGAGGAGGATGTCGGGCATCGTGTCGTTCTGGAGCTGTGCCGTGTCGTGCGTCATGATGAACCCCCGAAGAAGAAAGCCACCCAGCGATCAGAAGCCTTAGCAATCTCCTTGCCGCTCACCGGCCACGAGGGCCTGTGCCAGAGTCGCGGCATGCACGCTCGTCCGCTTGTCCTCCTGCTCGCTGGCCTCGGCACGGCCTGCGCCCACACCGACCCACGCCTCTGGGATGCCGCGCTCGGACTCGATCGGCCCGACCGGACGGCGCAGGCGGAGGAAACCCTGAACCATGCGGGGGCCGAAGGCATCGACGTCCTCCTGCGGACGGCGCGCGCGGGAGGCGAAAGCACCGCCCTACAGGCAGTGCTGCTCACCCAGCCCTGCCCCGCCCTGTATCTGGGACTCCACCCCGGACACCGGGAGCGGGACACGCGAAGCCCCTCCCTCTCCGCCGCCCGCCTCCTGGCACGCCGCGCCCTCGCCGAGCCCCCGCTGCTCCAGCGGCTGGTGTCCTCGCCGGAGCCCTTCGAGCGCCAGCTCGCGTTCGCCTCGCTGGCGGGCGAACCCACGACCCTGCTCGCCACGCTGCCCCGGCTGGAGCACGAGCACGATGCGCGCGTCCTGATGTCCGCCGAACAGGCCCTGAGCTGCGCCGGTTTCGTGCGCACGACAACGGCCTCCGCCGCGAGCCCCGAGGCGCTGCGGGCCGGACAGCGGCGACTGGAAGAGTGGATGAAGGCGCGGCTGCCCGAGCGGCGATGTGACACGCCCGCGGACATGAAGGGTGAGCAGCAGGAAGGGCTCGCCACGGGCGCCTGGTCGGTGGCGGGATGGGGCTCCAGCGGCCACGAATTCACCCTGCACCTGGAGACGGACCAGGGCGTGCGGGTGAACCTCGGGCCGGCCTGCGCGCTCGCGATGTACGACGCGCTGGCGCACCGCGGCGTGTACCTGTCCGGACTCGTGTTGCCCCTGGGCACCGAGGCGTGGCTCTCGAGGGACATCCGCCAGGAGGCCGCCCGGCGCGCCATCACGGACTTGAGCCATTACCCGGAGTCACAGCGCAACCGCATCGCCGCGGAGCTCGTCAACGCGGGCCATGAGGTGCCGGTGAACGTCGCCTTCCAGGCGGACAACACCTTCGCCCAGGCCGAGGAGCTGGAGGCCGCCGCGAGGCAGAAGCAGCCGGGAGCACGGCCCTCCATCGAGCGGTACGTCTTCTGCCGGGGCACGTTTGGCACCTCGGGCATTTCGCTGCTCGGCTACGTGGCCACGCCCGAGGCCGCCCAGAGCGCCTACGAACTCGCCACGCGCTGCCCGGGTGCCCTGGGGGAGGCGACGACGGCCCTGGTGCGCCTGGAGGACACGCGGGCCGTGGAACTGCTCGGCCCGGCCCTGGAGAACCCAGGCTTCGCCCGGGACGAACTGATCCTCGCCCTCCTCGAGCACGCCACTCCCGCCGTGCACGAGAAGCTACGCGCGCTGGAGGCGGGCGGCTCCCAGGAGGCGGCGGGAATCCTCCAACGGATGCGCGAGCGGGCGGACGAGCCCCGCTGAGCGCGCCTACTTCTTCTTCACCGACTCCACGAGCTTGCGGAAGCCCTTCTCCGCGCCGTTCACGGTGCGCTCGGAGCCGGTGAGCTTGAAGAAGAGCGGCCCCTCGGGCCCCTCGACGATGGCGCCCAGCAGACGCGAGCCCGGCTTGGGCGAGGAGGGACCCATCATCGGGCCACCACCCGTATAGGTGCCCTTGACGTCCACCGTGGTGATGGACAGGCCATTGAGCGTCTCCTTCTTGGTGCGCGTCTCCTTGTCCGTCACCGCCGTGCCATCCGGCTTCTGGAACTGGCCCACCCAGCGCTTCACGTTGGCGTCCACGTCGCCACCCTGGCCCGGGCCGAAATAGAAGACGGCCAGCTCGGCCGAGTCCGTGTCCCCCTTGGCGGGGGCGATGCGGTAGGTGGCCGCGCGCATGGGCCGCGCGGGCTGGGCCTCCCAGTCCTTGGGCGCCGTCCAGGTGAGGCCACCGGCCTCGGGCGCGGCCGGCTGCGCGGCTTGCGCGGGCGGAGCGGCCTGCGTCTTTTGCGGCTGGGCCTCGGCCACACCCACGGCCGACAGGAGCGTCATCACACCGAGAAGTCTTTTCATGGGCACAACCTAACCCGCCTCCGGCCTCGCGGCATGTTCCCGTGCTAGAGGGGCGGAGTCTGTTTTCCCCTCCTGATTCTTCCCTGGAAGAGGTGGACGTGAGCCGTCAGAAGCCCGGACGCAACGAGCCCTGCCCCTGCGGCAGTGGCAAGAAGTACAAGGCCTGCCACGCGGCGGAAGACCGGGCGCGCGAGGCGGCGGCCCCCCCCGCGGCGTCTGGCCACCCGCTCGCCGGGGAGCTCCAGGAAGCCATGGAGATGCTGCGCGGCGAGGACCTGGCGCGCGTCTCCAGCACCCTGGAGCACCTGGGCACCCTGCTGACGAAATGGGGCCCCGCGCCTGGCCTGCGCTTCGATGGCCCGCTCTTCCACACCCACGTGTCGCGCCAGCTCGACAAGCTGGAGGACGCCGTGGAGCGAGACCCGGCCCAGGCGCGCAACGCGCTGCGGCTGAGCACCGTGCGCGAGCTGGGCACGCGCGCCTTCCTGGACAAGCTGCGCGCCACCCTGCTCGCGCGGGCCACCACGGCGGGCCTGTCTCCGGAGGACAAGCGAGCGCTGTGCCTGGGCGCGCTGCTCGCCTCCACCCCCAAGGATGGCCGCGTGCGCCCGGAGGACCGGCCGGTGCTGGACGTGGTGTTCAGCGCGCAGTTCCGCGAGTGGGGCGCCCAACACGGCCAGACCCTGGCGGCGGGCGTGGACACGGAGGGCGCGAACCTGTCCGACGAGGCGCGCGAGGCCCTGCGCCAGGCGGGCGAGGGCGACATGGACGCGCTGGTGAAGTACGTGGAGTCGGACCCCGGACTCGCCTCGCGCATCGCCCAGGAGGCCAAGGAGCGCGCGGCGCGGGTGGAGGCCACGATGCGCCAGCCCACCACCCCCTCGCTGCTCGCGCCCGAGGAACAGGTGTGGCTCACCAGCGTCCTCTGGGCGCCCTTGAACGCCCTCAAGAACCCGGACCTGGACGCGAAGGCCCGGAGCGCCGCGGTGTCGGGCTTCCTGGGCGCGGTGAGGAAGGCGCTGGAGTCCGACCAGGACTTCCTCGCGAACCTGCTCGAGCGCGTGCGTGCGCGCGCGAAGGACGCGGCGCTCGACGAGGGCACGCGCACCTTCTTCACCGACGCCGCCGTGGCCGTGGAGGCCGAGCCCGTGCGCATGGTGCTCGCCGCCATCCTCACCTCGCGCTCCGAGCCCGAGGCCCGCTCCGCCGAGGAGCAGGTGGTGCGCGCGGACCTCGAGGCCAAGACGCAGTGGACGGCCGAGGATCTGGAGCCCTACCGCGCGCTGCTCTCGGACATGAAGCTGCCCGCCGCCGCCGAACGCATCCACCGCGCCCAGGAGTGGCTGCGCGCCCACCCCATTACCCTGACGTAGGCGCGGCCATGAGCGACTTCGCGGGCAAGGTGGCGATCGTGACGGGTGCCGGCTCCGGCATCGGCGAGGCGATCGCGAAGCGGTTGCTCGCGGGCGGCGCGCGCGTGGCGCTCGTCGACATCCAGGCCGACCGCGTCCAGGCCGTGGCGGCGCGGTTCGACCCCTCGGGTGCGTCGACCCTGGCCGTGACGGCCGACGTCTCCGACGCCAGGGCCGTCGAGGAGATGGTGGCCCAGACCCTCACGCGCTTCGGCGCGCTCCATGTCGCCGTCAACAACGCGGGCTTCACGGGCCAGGTGGGCGTGAACACCGGTGAATACGCGCCGGAGGAATGGCGCCGCGTCCTCGCCACCAACCTCGACGGCATCTTCCATGGCCTGCGCTTCGAGCTGCCCGCCATCCAGGCCTCGGGCGGAGGCGCGATCGTCAACATGACGTCGGCGGCGGGGCTCGTCGGAGTCGAGGGCGAGCCCGCGTATGTCGCGTCCAAGCACGGCATCGTCGGACTCACGCGCGCGGCCGCGCTCGAATACGCGACCAAGGGCGTGCGGATCAACGCCATCGCGCCCGGCTTCATCGCCACCCCGGATGTGCTCGCCATGCCCGCGAAGGAGAGAGGCGCGGTGGCCGCGCTCCACCCGATGGGGCGCATGGGCGAGCCCCACGAAGTGGCGGAACTCACGGCCTTCCTGCTGTCGGACCGGGCGTCCTTCATCACCGGCAGCGTGCACGTGATCGACGGCGGCTACTCGGCGCGCTGAGCGGAAGCCACCGCGGTGCGAAGAAGACCCACGAATGGCTCGGTACTTCGAGTGGTTGGACGACAGGAGAATTCCGTCGAGGTGGCATCTGGGAAGCCCCCTGGATGCGTTGGGACGAGAGGTCGATCCCTGGCAATTCAAGACGGGCGCGGTGCTCGACATGGCGTGCGTTCCTCAATTTTCTCTCGCTCAACCTGGGGCACCACTGGACTTCAGTTGGGCCGCGTTCTCCATTCCCGTGGTTCATGAGCGGATCGTCGGGCTATTCGAGCGATTGCGCGTCGCGGATGTGCAATTCATTCCCACGCATATTCCAGGCAGGGAGGAGCATTATTTCGTCCTCAACGCCCTGCGCATCGTCCGGTGCATCGATGACGCTCGATGTAAACGAGTGGAGCACTGGACGCCAGAGGACGAACGACCCGACAAGGTAGGAGAGTACCGACTGGTATCGGGTCTCAAGATAGACCCTCATCAAGCGGGTAACGACCGGATCTTTCGTCCATGGGGATGGCGGGTCGCCCTCATCATCGCCGAAGACCTTCAGCAGGCACTTCAATCAGAAGGCATCACCGGAACACGCTTCGTCGAAGTGTGAGCGCGACACTTGCTTCGGCGCGCTCGGCCAAGGGCGCGCGGGTAGAGGCCTTCGCGCCCGGCTACATCGCCACCTGCTTGAGAGCCGCGTCCTCACCCAGGACGTTCTTCAAGGCCACCGCCCATGGACGAAGGCAGACGTCCCGTCCGATCCCACCCCCAGCGAGATGGAAGAATCCGGCGCATTCATCGAATACATGCACACGCCGGTAATCAGCGCCGCAGAGCCCAGTCCCACCAAGGAGATGCCCACGTTCTGAAAAACCTGTGCGGAGGCCGAAGCGCCGCGAGGCTCCGCAAGATATTGCCGGGATACGAACCAGGAAGTTCCGCCTGCCATCACTGCGACCAGGCCCGCGCTGATGGGTACTATCGCATTATCCCGGAGAGAACTTCGCGTGGACTCATTGTCTCCGGAAACCATTGAAGGCGCCATCAGCGGTGAAGGTGTCGCGCCCGAAGCATTGTCCGAGGAAACGAAAGGCGAAGGCTCGCTCCGCTGGGGAACATCCACGAGCGGACGCGCCGACTCAGGCTGGGCAACTTGAGGCGTGGCGGTGACGGCAAGGGTTTGCTTCACCTTCTTCCGCTGGGACTCGAAAAGAGCCTCGATCTTGGGCGCGACCTGAATGGGCAGCATGGCGTCAGGCCGCATCAGAAGAGCGGACCTGAAGGCATTCTCGGCCGAAGCGAAGTTGCCAGTCTCACAGAGGATGATGCCCTCGTAGAGAGATAGCCGAACCTCCTCCTCTGTCCCTCTCGGCAGTCTTCGCGCGCTCTGGATTTGAAGAAAGGCCTGCTCATACTCGAAGTTCTCGTACAAGCTCTGGACCGAAGCGAGAACGCGGTGAACCTCCGCACCGTCTTCCGCGGCGTTGGCCGACACTGATGACAGCAAGGTGAGCAGCGCGGCTCCCGGTAGGACCAACTCCCCAAGATGACGGTTCATGTGCGAAGTGACCTCTTCCGCTCGGAGTGAACCCATGTGCGCGGAAGAGATCAAGTAAACGACGACTCCCAGCGGCACGGCGGCACCGCTCAGGAGCACGGATACCTCGACAATCAGGAATCCACGTCCCGCCTGGCTTCCTCAACGCCAGCCGGTCGCCGCACTACGGGTGCGTCTGGAGATAGACGTGCGAGCCGCAGGGGTGGTCGCCCGCGGCCACATCCGCCTGGGTGATGATGTTGCCCGCGGAGTTCTTGGGATAGCCCACGAAGGTGAGCGTGCCCGAGTTGAAGCGCGTGCGCCCTCCCGTGGACCAGTACTGGGGGTAGCCGGCGGCGGCCCCGGGCGTCGACGTGATGGACAAGTTACCCGCGCACCAGGCCGGCGCTCCCGGCGGGAACTCCGCGGACAGGTCCACGGCCGTGTTCCCACGCAGGTTGTAGAGCACGACGAACGACGCGCTGGAGCGCACCGCCTGGCTCTTGCTGAAGGGCGTCCCACCCGACGTCATCTGCTCGAAGCCCAGTTCGATGCCCGGCTCCACGCTCGCCGCCGGAGGCGGGTTGTAGCAACTCAGGGGAATGTTGACGAACTCGATGATGGTACACGCGGGATTGGTGTGCTCGATGTCCGCGTTCCAGCTCCCCAGGCCATCCGCCGGATCGATCGTGTTCCCCCTGCGGATACCGATGATCTTCAACGACGTCCCCGCGGGGCTGAACTGGGCTGTCACGGCGCTCGCGCCCGGCTCGTTCCACAGACCCGTCTTCGGATCGAATCGCCACATCACGGTCCGGCACGTCCCGTTGAGCACACACGCGGGCATGGTCCCACCAATGGCCGCGGGCACCGGCAGGCGCACATCCAGAATCCTTCCCGGCAACAGCGTGAGCGTGTTGCCATTGGCGTCCACGGCCGACAGCGTCATCGCGCCCACGGTCTCGAGCGCCACTGGAGCGCCCGCGGCGTTCCGCGCCGTCCAGTCACCGAGCATCGTGTTCGGACCATGCGCGACGACCGAGAACGTCACCGGCCCCGTCGCGGGAACACCCGTCGCGGAGCCCAGGCTGCCCGCGGGCACCAGCACACGGATGCCGGAAGACGGATCCTGAACGACGGTCTCCTTCTGGGCATCGAACTTCACCGAGAAGGCCCGGGCCAGCACGTGATTCTGGCCGAGCTGACCCGCGGTCTTGAACTCGTTCACCGGCCCATAACCATCCTTGCGGATGTCGAACACGTAGCCCTTCCTCGAGTCCACGACCGATACCGAGTACGCCCCCGCGCTGTTGGTGACAACGACTACTCCGTTCACCGTCACCCGGGCACCGACGACCGGCGCCCCCGTGCTGTCGCGCACCAAGCCAGAAAAGACAGCCGCCGCAGCTGCGGCGGTTTCGGTGCGAAGCTCCTCGGCGACGGGCGATTGCGGCATCCCCTCGCCACAAGCGAGGCCAAGGAGGGCGGGAACCAACAGCAAGGCGGGGGTTTTCATGGGTTTCTCCTGATGAGGTCCTGTCAGGATTTGCATGACTCATACCAACCCCCACGCATGCAACCGCCCCGAGGGAAACGCCGCCCGCTTCACCCTGCGTGTCGCCACGCGGACAACAGGCGAACCACGGGCCGTAGACCTACCGGCTACGTCCCAACGCTCCATGTCCGTCCCCACACAAGCTCAACGGAACTCATCAACGATATGGACCCCCGTCTGGAAGAACTCGACAAGCCACGGCACATCGGATGTGCGACGGTGTTGATTCGGACTTCGGGCAATCGAGAACATCCGAGATGGAGTGTGGAGATGAAGTTGGATGAGTTGGCGGAAGATTTCGCTCAGAACGTTTCGGCGCAAACCGACGCGATCTGGAATGGAGATGCCAAAGCAGGGAACAAGCATGCCAAGCGCTACGTCGCCGCCTACAAGAAGTTGTGCGAACATGGCGACACCGGTCGGAATGCACTTGCGATTCTTCTTGGGCACTCGCGCATGGATGTACGCGTGAAGGCAGCGATCTATCTACTTTCAGAACGGCCAGAACAGGCATTGCCTGTTCTGGAGGAGGCAGCGAAGAACAAGGGAATGATCCCCTTCGAGGCCACCCAGGCGTTGAAGTATTGGAACGAGGGGACTTGGAGCTTGGATGTTGACTAAGTGAATGCAATGGCGGAAGCGTGATGCGTCCTCCGCCAGACAGAGTGCTTTCACCAGATCGTTGGGCCGCTGCCACGTGCCGTCACGTCACCGCCTCAACGAAACCCGTCAACGATATAGACACCCGTCTGGTAGAACTCGAGTATCGCGTTCCCAGGAGACGAGCCCGGCATCTTCTTGAGCTGACCTCGACCCAAGCGAGCCACGGCGCAGATCGGGATTGGATCTCCATCGGGAGGACGCGCCTCGTAGTAGCGGATGACGACGTTGGGCCCACCCGTCCAGATCTGCCCATACAACCGAGTCCCGGGAGGCAGCGGATCCAACTCATCGCTCAAGATGCTCTCGACAGGGCCATCATTGACGGAGATCGAATCCTGGCTGTTCTGGTTCGCGTCAACAACCGCGAAGGAGCCATCCCCAGGACGGAGCCGGAGATAGCGCATGGCTTCCAGCGCCTTCTCCGAGCATTTCTGAGGGCCTGGACTGCCATCCGGCCGCGTCGATACTCCCGAGCCCGCGCACCCCATCCCCGCGCTCGACACGACCACGATAGCTGAAAGGAAAATTGTTTTCGTAGAGGACATAGTGGGGAGTCTTAACTTTTCCAGCCGGGGCAACAAAGTCAGAATCAAGAAGTCAGCGGCTCAGAGAGGCAAGGCGTCGACGTACAGGACGATGCGGCCCAAGTGGCGCCATTCATCCCGGAAGAGCGTGAATACAAGTCTGTCACCCTCCTTCTTCGAGTCGAATGAAGACAGGTCCGCCACGATGGCGACACGGCCCGTTTCTCCCGGGGAGATCGACTCAGGAAAGGCACGCAACGCGAAAGGCCTTTCCTTCTCGGTCATGAGCGCCTCGACCCGAGCCCGCATCAGCGTCCAGGGCGTCTCGGAATCGGTGTTCTTCACCTTGAAGACAATGGCCACCTTCTTCCTGGTCGCCTTCTTCCGGGAAGTAAGCACGGAGATACGGATCTTCATCCCCTCCTCGAGCAACCACACCGCGTCGAAGGGTTGGAACGGCGTCATCGAGATCTCATTCCTCGCCAGGAGCGCCGCGAGCGCGTGGTCCACCGAGGTTTCCTCCTCGCGATGGCGGAGGTTTTCCTCGTGGAGCGTCTGGTTCCGCTCGCGTACTTCATCAAGCGCCACGCGAACGGCCTCGGACGAGTCTGGATCCGAGAAGACATCGACTTGTGCATCCCACCGCATGCCACCACCTGTCACGGTGAGCGGTAACTCGGTGCCATCCCTCATCGTGACAAGCAAAAGGAAACGGTCTCCCGGGGACAGGTCCTTGAACGGGACCAGGGACACGGAGCGTCCCCATACCGCCAGGGGCTCGAAGCGGCCTTCCCAACCCAAGAGCTTCGTCCGCTCCGGGTCGCAGGGCTGCTCGAACCGGAGCGTGGTCACCCGACCACCGGCCACATGCACGTCCGGCACCTCTCGCGTGGGATTCTTCGTCAGGTGGATGGCCCTGTGCACCGGAGTCGTTTCCGCCATCGTGGGCAGCGCCCACAGCACAAGCAGAACCGACAGCCATCTCCGAAGAAATCGAGTGCTCATCATGGGAGAAGTAGCCCAACCGGGGCTGACCTCACAAGTGGTCCCTGTGCTTTCGCTCCGGCGAATGTTCCAGCTCAGGGCGTCTGGCGCTGGAACACCAGGAAGTACTGGTCCGGGAGGAAGTCGTGCGACTGGACGGGTACGAAGCCCGCCGCGCGCAGTTCCTCCTCCACCCGCTCGGGTGACAGCTTATGCTTCGCCGGAGGTCCCTTCTTCGAGTCCACGCGGAAGTCGACGATGGCCACCCTCCCGCCGGGCGTGAGCTTCTCGCCCAACCGCTTGAGATAGGCCAAGCGATCGCCCAGGTGGTGGTAAGTGTCCACGATGAGCGCCACGTCCACCGGCTCGGGCAGCTTCGCGTCGTCCGGCGAGGCCAGCACCGCCTCCAGGTTGCTCAACCCCTCGCGCCGGGCACGCTCGCCCAGGTAGCGCGCCATGTCGGGCTCGATGTCCACGCCATACACCCGCCCCTGGGGCACCGCCCGCGCCAGGCGCACCGCGAAGTAGCCCGTCCCCGAGCCGATGTCCGCCACCTTCGCGTCCGCGTCCAGGCCGAGCGCCTTCACCACCTCGTCGGGCTTCTGCCACATGTCTCGCCCGGGCTCGTCGAAGCGCTTCGCCCACTCCTCCGCGTCCTCGAAGCGGTGCGGCATGCTCGGCGAGACATGCGCCCGGTGGTGCTCCTCGTGAAAATGAGGAGAGGCCTCACCGTGGGACTCCGGAGCGGCGCGGTGCGCACACGCCCCCAGCAGCACGGCGGTGGAGAGCAGGCTCAAGGCACGGAAGAGAGGGGTCACGACGGTCTCCTTGGAAGGTCAGGGCTCGGGGAAGATGAGCAGCCCCCGAGACGTGTCGATGACATACACGTATCCGTCTCCCGGCACCCGGATGCCCACCGCCCCGTCGTAGAAGGACTCGCCCCGGTGCGGGTCCGTCTCGCGAACGGTGTTGTAGTAGGCCACCTCCCGAGGCGTCTCCGGCACCGACACGTCCAGCACCCGCACGCCATGCTGGTAGTGCGCGATGTAGAGCCGCTGGCCCACGAGCAGCATGTTGTGGATGGAGACGTTGTCCGAGAGCTTGTACTCGCCGATGCGTACCGGCTTCGCCGGATCCGTCACGTCCAGCACCCGCAGGTGCGCGCCCCAGTTCTCGCCGCCCTCGAAGGCGATAAGCCGGTCACCGAAGTGGCCCACCGCGTTCGCGTGGCTCGTGGCGTAGGGATAGGTGAACGCCCCCAGCTTCCTCGGCTCCGTGGGGTCGCTCACGTCCACCACCAGGTAGCCGCCCGACCAGTGGTTGATGTACAGCCGTCCCTCCAGCGCCAGCGCGTCGTGGGGAAAGCCCACGCGCCCGTCCACGCCCGCTCCCGGCTCCACGTACTCACCGAGCAGTTGGGGCTCGGTGGGCTGGCGGATGTCGAAGAAGAGTGTCTTCGGCACGGGAGACACGGACATGGCGTACAGCCGCTCGCCCTCGACGAAGACGGTGTGGACGTCGATCGCGCCCTTTCCCGAGGGGAGGCTGCGCAGCAGTTGGGGAGACGCGGGGTTCGTCAGATCGAACGTGATGACCCCCGTGTCCGCGCTCGCCACGTACAGCGCGTTGCCCTTAGACCACACGCCGTTCCAGTAGTTGTCCCTGGGCAGGCTGAGGGTCGTCTTCAACACGGGCGCGGCCGGGTTGCTCACGTCGAAGACCGACAGGCCCCCCGGCGTGTCACCCCTCGGAAGGGACACCACGTAGGCATGGCCGTGGGTGACGTAGACATCCACGGGTTCTCCCTGAGCCACGAAGGACTCGGACGCGAGCCGCAGGCCCGAGGCCTCCGCCTCGCCCGCGCGCCGCGTCCACCGTTCCGCCATGAAGGTGCCATAGCCGGTGAACGTCCCGTTGCGGCAGGTCGCATAACAGCCATGGAGCCGGTTGCCCTCGACGTGACAGCCCACCAGGGCGTCGCGCGCACTGACGGACGTGGAGAGCTCGCGCGTGCTCGACAGGTAGAAGCTCTCGTCGTCGATGTGGTAGCGCGAGGGCACCACGCCCCGGTACGAGCTGAGATGTCCGTAGGGAGAGAGGCGGAGGGCGCCCGCGGAGATGGAGGGAGGCGTCCGCTCGTTCCGATAGACGAGGGTATAGAGACCATCACGCGCGAGTCCCGCCAGCGAGGCCTTGTCACAGGCGTCGAGATTGAAGACCTCCGGGTCTCCGCACTCCACCCCCTGCACCGAGAACACCTTGCACGCGGCGTAGCGGCCCGGATCCTTCCAGTCCCCCTGTGCGTCGGACGCTCCCGGCGGGGTCGTGACCGGCTTCGGGTCCGAGCCACAACCCGACACCACCATCGCGGCGATCAGGGCCGAGTGGACCCCTCGCATCTTCTTCATTCGAGCACTCCTCTTGAGTCCGCCTGCTCAGCACATACGTCGAAGGCGACGTACGTCGAAAACGACGTACGACGAAAACGGCGTCCGTTTGTCGGAGACCCGCCCGGCGGAGGGACAAGCGGGCATTGACAGGGGTGTACCCCGCCTCTCCGCGCGTCTATCGTGAAGGCCCCCCGGAGTGCTCCTCATGAGACCGATGAATCCGCTCCGCCGCGCGGGGCTCCTGCTGCTTCCGCTCGCGCTGCACGCCCTCCCCGCCCTCGCGCACAACGGCTACCCCGACACCACCAGTCTCACCGTCCGCCGCGATCACCCCGATGACATGCTCCTGGGGGCCACCTTCGGCGCCGTCATCTCCCATGACCGGGGCCAGACCTGGAGCTGGCTCTGCCCCGAGGCCCTGTCCTACGGCGGCTGGCGCCCCGAGACCTACCTCTGGCAGCCCGATGGCACCCTGCTCGCCGCCACCGGCTCGGACCTCATCCTGTCCAAGGACAGTGGCTGCACCTGGACCAAGCACCCGTTCTTCACTCCCGCGCGCGCCAAGGACAAGGTGCTCTGGCCCATCGGTCTCGCCTCGCCCGTGTCCAACCCCTCGCGCCTGTGGGTGACCACCGGCCGCTCCGGCACGAGGAACGGCCTGTACCGCAGCGATGACGGTGGGGAGACGTTCGCCCTCACCTCCCTGTCCAGCGACACCGACGTCTACCCCAGCGTGAAGGTGGCCCCCTCGGACCCCACGCGCCTTTACGTGTCCGCCAGCACGCCAGACGGATTGCGCATCCACCGCAGCGACGACGAAGGGCTCACCTGGAAGACGTTCCCCCAGCCCTTCTCCGACATCCCGACGACCTCGCGCCCCTATGACCTGTTCGTCCTCAAGGTGGCCGATCATGATCCCGACCGGCTCTGGGCGCGGGTCACCTCGTCGGAGAACTCCGGCATCTGGACGTACATCCTGGAGAGCCGCGACGGCGGGCAGACCTTCCGCTCCATCATCCACCCCCTCCAGCAGGAGCATGACGGACTCGACGAGCCCTTCATCAACATGGAGGTCTCCGAGGATGGCGACACCGCCTGGGCCGCCACCCAGACGCGCTTGTTCCGCGTGCGCGCCGGGGAGACCCGCGCCACCATGCTCTCGCTGCCCGACGGCAACGCCTGCGCCGAGCGCCATGACGGCGTGCTCTTCGTCTGCGGTGCCTCGCGGCTGCACGACTGGGCCCTGGCCACCACGGCCGATGACGGCGACTCGTACACCCCCGTCTTCAACCTGCCCGACATGAAGCCCCCGGCCTGCCCCGCGGGCACTCCGGGGCATGACGTCTGCCGGAGCCGCTGGCCCCAGTTCGCCCCCACCATCGAGGCCGATCCCTCCCTGCCCCCCACCGGGCCCTCGCCGGACGCCGGCACGCCCGACGCCGGGGAGCCGCACCCCGGCGGCCCGGACGCCGGAGACTCCGGCCCCCCACCGGGCCCGGGCGTCCAGAACCCCCCGCCTCCTCCCAAGAAGGGATGCTCCTCCACGGGAGGCGGCGCATCCCTCCTCGCCCTGCTCGTCCTCGCCCTCCCGCGCCGTTTCCGCCGCACCCACCCGGAGCACACCCCATGAACGTGAAAGCCCCGAGCACCGCCCGCGCGGTCGCCCTGGCCCTCGCCCTCTCCGCCTGCGGAGAGGACAAGACGCCGGAGGTCTGCGCCGAACCCCTCTACGGCGGCAAGGCCACGGACGAGGCCTGGCGTGCCCTGGTGGACGTGAGCAACAAGCCCCTGGACACCTCGGGCTCCGTCTACCTGGCCAGTCCCACCGAGGGCGAGGTGTACCCGGCCGGCGCGCCCGCTCCCACCTGGGCCTGGAGCCTGCCGCAGGCTCTGCGCCCCACGCCTCCCGCGCCGCGCCCCCGGGCCTTCCGCCCCCTCGAGTGGCTGGGTGACTGGCTCCTGCCCTCGGCCCATGCCCACCTGCCGCCCTACACGGGTGAAATCTATTGGGCGCAGGTGTTCACCCCGGACCGCGCCTGCCCCGTGGCGCAGATCCTCACCTCGGAGCTGACGTGGCAGCCGGACGCCGAGTCCTGGGCCGTCCTCGGCCAGCACGCGGGAAAAACCCTCACCCTCCAGGTGACGCGCGCCTATCTGCTGCAGAACACCGTCACCGAGGGCCCCTACCGCCTGGATCCGCCGCGCGCCTTCCGCCGGAGCGCGCCATGAAGGGGCTCCTGCTCACCCGGCTCCTCGTGCCGCTCGTGCTCGGCGCCTGCGCGGACTCCGAGCCCACGCTCGACTACGCCCACGAGCACCCCTGGCCCCAGGGGCCCCATCTGCCGCCCATCGGCGAGGGGCGCATCGTCGTCACCAACAGCATGGACGACACCGTGAGCCTGCTGGCGCTGGACTCGCTCGACACCCCGGCCTGGGGTGAGCTCGCGCGCGTGCCCGTGGGCCTCAACCCCGTGGAGCTCGAGGGGCCGCACCATGCCGCTTTCGCCCCGGACGGGGACTTCTATTACGTGGGCCTGTCCTACTCGGTGCCCGGCGCGGGCTCGGGTCCCCACGGCGCGCACGGCACCGGCACCGCGGATGGCTACTGCCTCAAGCTGGACGCCACGACGAACCAGCTCGTGGCCTCCACGCGCGTGGACCGCAACCCGGGCGACCTGGTGCTCAGCCGGGACGGGCGCACGCTCTACCAGACGCACTTCGATCTGCTGCGCGTGCAGGAGGTGGCCAGGCGGGGCGGCTCGCGCGAGGAGATGAACGCCACCCTGGCCATCATCGACACGGACACCATGAAGGTGAAGAAGAAGGTGTCCGTGTGCCCGGCGCCGCACGCGGTGCGGCTGTCTCCGGACGAGACGCGTGCCTATGTCGCCTGCATCTCGGACGAGGTGGCCGTGGTGCGGCTGGATGACCCGGCCTACCCCGTCACGCTCGTGCCCCTGCCCCAGGCGGGAAGCCCCGTGTCACCGCGCCACTCCCCCTATGCGCTCACCACGTCCCACACGGATGGACCCTTGTGGGTGAGCACCCTCAACGGTCCCACCGTGTATGCGATGGACCCCCACACGCTGCGCATCGTGCCGGAGCGCTCCGTGGTGCCCGAGGGAGCGGACCCGCTGCGCCAGGGCATCCCCATGTTCGGGGAAGTGAGTGCGGACGGGCGGACACTCTACATGCCCTTCCAGCGGGTGGACGCCGTGGCCATCATCGACGTGACCGGAGAAAAATCCTTTGTTAAGGAAACAATCGAACTGGCACCCGAGGGTTGTCTCAACGTGCACCAGGTGACGCTCCTGCCCCAGGGCAGGCGGGCGCTGGCGGTGTGCGAGGGAGACCACGTGGGTCCGGGAACACTGCATGTGCTGGATCTGGAGACGCGCGAGGTGGTGAGGACGGTGAAGGTGGGCATCTACCCGGATTCGGTGGGCATTCTCAGGAGAAGACCATGAGGGCGTGGGCGTGGGCGATGGCGTTGGGGGTGATGGCGGGGTGCGGGCCCACGCCGGCGCGGGATTTCGGCGAGGCGCTCTTCAAGGATCCCCTGCTGTCGGAGAGTCAGTACAACGCCTTCTCCTGCGCCACGTGCCACGCCACCTCGGACGCGCAGGCCCGGGAGAAGATGTACACGGGCCTGTCGCTCGTGGGCGCCGCGTCCCGGCCCAGCTGGTGGGGCGGCTACGAGGTGCGGCTCATCGACGCGGTGAACTTCTGTTACACGGCCTTCATGCGGGGCACGACGCCGCTCGGGGACGAGGATCCCAAGAGCCGGGCCCTCTATGAGTACCTGGTGAGCCTGAGCCCCGAGAGCACCTCGCCCGCGCAGCCCCTCACGCTCGTGCGGGACATCGCCGAGGTGCCTCGCGGGGACAAGAACCGGGGCGCCGAGGTGTACCAGGCCGCGTGCCAGGATTGCCACGGCGAGCGCAGCACCGGCACCGGACGCCTGACGTCGCTGGCGCCCGTGCTGCCCGAGGTGTCGCGCGAGTACGGCCAGCTCTTCCCCAACGCCACCCCGGCCCTGGTGTTCATCGAGAAGGTGCGACACGGACGCTTCTTCGGCGTGGGCGGGAACATGCCGCCCTACAGTCTGGAAGCCCTGTCGGATGAGGACCTGGGAGCACTCCTGTCCTACCTCGGGCTGTGATGCCCCGGAGGATTGCGAGGCCTCGGGCAGTTGTCTGGATTCCGTGGGCAGCGGTCAAGGCATTGCCCGTCATGCTAGAAATCCCCGAACACCGTGGATCACCGGCCGGAAGGCCGGGTTCCGCATTACCGGGGGGAGTCAAACATGATGGGCACGTCGATGGGACAAGAGGCTCGAGCGTTCGACCCGTCGCAGGAGTTGCAGCGGCGGCAGGCCTTGGTGGGACCTCGGGACACCACGCGCGGCTTTCTCTTCCTCACCGCGCTGGACGCGGTGAAGCACCAGTTGGGCAGGCATGCCCACCAGCGGTGTCTGGAGGCGGTGGGCATCCCCTCCTTCACGGCCTTCTTCACCTACCCCGTGTCGGCCTTCCTGCGCCTGAGCTACACGGCCGCGCAGGAGCTGAGCGGAGACCAGGGGGGCTTCTCGAGCGCGATGCAGTACCTGGGCTTCCGCGCCGCGCCGCGCTTCCTCGAGTCCACCACCGGCAAGATGTTGATGTCGCTCGTGGGCAAGGACCCCCGGCGGCTCATCGATAGCATGCCCACGGCCTACAAGACGGCGTGGGACCATGGCGGCTGCGCGCTCAAGTGGATCGGCCCGAAGCACGGCCGGCTCACGTACACCAACGCCCTGCCCGCCCCCTACTTCGCGGGCTCCGTGCAGCAGATCCTCTCGTCCGCGAAGCTCCAGGGCCAGGTGCTCAGCCGCCAGGTGAGCCTCACGGACTGCACCGTGGAGTTCTCCTGGGAGTAGCGGACCGGAGGGCATGACGAGTGGACCCGGAGGCTCGCGCACTCACGCCACCCGCGAGTGCTCGGCGCCGTCCGGGGCCTCCTGGTAGCGCCCCGTCTCCAGGGACCAGTCGACGTTGGCGCGCATCCACCGGCGCAGGCCCAGCACCAGCCGGGACACCGAGGCGTCGTGCTCGCCGAACGAGGGCAGGCCCGCCTCGCGCAAGAGGAAGCAGCGCACGGCGGTGTCGTGCATGCGCACCGCCAGGCCGAGCGCGTCCCGGAGCCCGATCCCCCGCTCGTGCTGGAGCGAGAACACCAGGTTCGGGTGGAAGGCGTCCTCCCGATCCTGGGCGAACGAGAAGAGATCATTCGCCCAGGCGATGACGTCCGTGGCCGTATGCATGAGCCGCACGAGCGCCGGATGGGAGAGGACCTCGTCGGGCAGCACGAAGTCCTCGATGGCCTCCACCTGGGTGAACACCATGGACGTGCCCACCGACAGCCGGCGCAGCTCGATGTACGACGCCACGTCCAGACGGAGGCGATCGCCGCGCACCTGGGCCTCGCGCCACGTGCCCAGGAAGTAGGCGCGGCACGCCTTCACGAAGCGCCACATCCACGCGCGCGGCATCCGCTCGACCATGCGCGCGCGGATGTCCACGAGCAGCCACAAGAGCGGTGGCGCGTCGTGCGCGGGCTGGGCGCCTTGCAACACCGCGAGCGCCTGCCAGTTCTGCTCGCGCACCCAGTCCGCGGACACGTCGCCCACGTCCAGCTGGTCATCCCAGGCGAAGTTCCAGATGAGGAAGTCGAGCGCCAGGCACAGCCGCTCGGGACAGGCCGTGGGGTGGCAGCGGCCCAGCAGCTCGGGGAAGCGCGCCTCCCTCAACTTCTGGAAGAACGCGTGCCGCGCGTGCGCTCCCAGGTACGCCTCCCAGCGTGCCAGGGTCTCGCCCTCGAGCTGCCGCAGGCAGGGGTGCAGCTCGGGCGAGAAGGGACAGAACAGCGTGGGCGGCGAATAGATGGGCATCGTGTCTCCCCCCGGCGATGTGCGTTGCCGGAAGTGCAAGGCCCGAGCCCCCCGGACTCCGTGCCTCGCCCCTCCCCTGGGGACAGGGGTGGACGTCCGGCTTCGTGGGCTACCCGTCGCTGTGGCCCGTTTCCCCGGGTGGTGGCCATGACCCGGCAGGTCCCTCCTCACCCGCCCGGCCCCGGTCCCACGCGACCGCGAGGGAGTAAACGTCCGTGCGGGGAGCCCGCGCCCGACGGGACGAATCCACGTCTGGGATTGAAAGGCGTCCAGCCCGCCCGGGTGGGAATGCCGCCGCCGGAAAGCCAGGGGGGAGGTTCAGCGAGGACCCGGTCCCCGGCCCATCTGGAAGTTCTTCCGCCGGAAGAGCTGGCGAGTGGGGGCTCGTCCGCCCGCCCGCCGCCCGCCCGTTCACCAGTCGGCGAGAGGACCTACCTTGGTGAGACTCCATTTATTGAGCGCCCAGGCGCGAGGACATCACCATGACCAAGACCTTCCGCATCGAGCCCTCCACCGTGTCCGGCCCCAGCCACTCCACCCGGCAGGAGGAGGAAGCGCACCAGGACAAGCAGTTGCCGCTCAAGAGCGAGGCGACGCGCGGCGAGGTGCGCTACGGCCATGCCCACGCGCAGACCGAGGAGCGCTACCAGCAGCGCCGCGCCGAATACGACATGAAGAAGCACATGCGGGCCGAGGAGGCACCCGCCCAGCAGGAGCAGGAGTCGGCCCAGGAGCCCGCCCAGGAGGCGGCGCCCCAGACTGGCGCCGAGGTCTCCGCCCCCGAGCGCGTGAAGGAGCTGGCGCGCGACGCCGTGCGCAGCGTGTTGGGCGCGGCGAAGGAGGCCGCCCAGGGCCATCCGATCGCGGGCGCCCGCAAGCTCGCGGGCGACGCGGTGTCCGGAGCCCTCAAGGTGGCGAAGGAGGTGACCAATCGGTCAGGCGGCAAGCATTGAGCCCGGGCGCCCCGGGTCTCGTCCCCCGCCCGACTCGTGAACAGCTTGAGTGAATATGTCTGGAGGAAGCCCACATGAACCAACTGCTCACGGTGTTGGTGACCGGCGCCACCGGTCAACAGGGAGGGGCGGTGACGCGTCTCCTTCTCAAGCGGGGCCATCACGTGCTCGCGCTCACCCGCGACTCCCTATCCGTGGAGGCCCGGGAGTTGCGGAAGCTGGGCGCGGAGCTGGTACAGGGGGACTTCGATGACCCCGACAGCCTGGAGCGGGCCATGTCCGGGGTGGACACGGTGTTCGCCATGGCCACGCCCATGGGCGAGGAGGGCCTGGAGGGAGAGGTCCGCCACGGCCGCCACCTGGTGGACGCGGCGAAGTTCTCCCGCGTGCGCCACTTCGTCTACTCGTCGGTGGCGGGCGCGGAGCAGGCCACGGGCGTGCCGCACTTCGAGACGAAACACGTGGTGGAGCAACACCTGCGCGCGGGCGCCCTGCCCTACACCATCCTGGCTCCCGTCTTCTTCATGGAGAACTTCCTCGGTCCGCTCTTCGCCCAGCGGATGCACGAGGGCGTGTTGGCCCTGCCGCTGCCCCCCCACCGGGGACTGCAGATGGTGGCCCTGGCGGACCTGGCCGCCATGTGCGTCCGGGTGATGGAGAGCGACGAGGAGTTCATCGGCCGGCGCATCGAGGTCGCCTCGGACGAGGTGACGGGCGAGCAGGCCGCGGCGCTCATCTCCTACGTGGGCGAGCACAAGATCCGCTACGAGCAGGTGCCCCTGGAGGCGGTGCGCTCGCGCAGCGAGGACCTCGCCCGCATGTATGACTGGCTCGCGCGCGAGGGCTATCACGTCCCCATTCCCCTGCTCAGGCAGGATTACCCCGAGGTGGGCTGGCACACCTTCGAGGATTGGGCGCGCACCCAGGACTGGCGCGCGCTGCTGGGCACCACGTGGCGAGGCACCGTCGCGGCCGAGCCCTCGCTCACCTGACCCTGCCCGCCCAGTGGGCGGGCGGACATTCTGGAGGGGCCCCGCATCCGCTCCGAACCCCTCCTACTTTTCACCGTAGGAGGAAACTCTCTCATGCGTACGCGCGCTTTCCGGCCATTGCTCGCGGCGATCCTGTCCGCGGGTTGTGCGACCACCCCCACGCTGCAACCGCTCGCCACCTCGCCCACCACGCCCAAGGGCGCGCCCCTCGCGCAAGAGCAGGGCGTGCTGCTGGTGGCCCGGGGCGACTCCTGGCGCGGCAACCCCTCCGATCTCGAGCGCGTCCTGACGCCGGTGGAGGTGCGCCTGGAGAACCACGGCGAGCGGCCCCTGCGCATCGACACGGCGGACTTCGCGCTGGTGGGCGCCTCGCGCTTCGAATACGCCGCGCTCAAGAGCGAGCAGCTCAGTGATGCCAGCCTCACGGGCGTGGGCGGCTCGGGCGCGGACGGGCAGGACGTCAACGGCGAGGAGGCCGTGGGCGTCGCGCCGGGCTTCGCCTGGGGCCCGGGCTTCTACGGCATGGGTTGGTACAACCCGCTGTATGACCCGTTCTACGGGCCCTACGCCTACTGGTACCGGCCGCCTCCGCAGCCGCTGCCCACGCGCGACATGCTCCGCGAGGCCCTGCCCCAGGGCACGCTGACGCCGGGAGGCACGACGACGGGCTTCCTCTATTTCCAGAGCGTGGGCGATCGCGAGAGCCAGGTCACCCTGCGGGCGCGGCTCGTGGACGCGCGCACCGGCGAGCAGTTCGGCACGCTCGACATTCCCTTCCACGTGCGCTCCTGAGCCGGCTCCCGGAAGGGGCGCCCCCCGCGCCCCCGCCACGGCTAGTGCAGCAGCGCGGGGCGCTCCATGAACAGCGGCGGGTGGGGCAGCAGCGAGTCCTCGCCAATGCGGCCCACCTTGCGGCGGATGGCCTCTCCCTTGAGGGGCAGGCCGAAGAAGGGTCCCATCAGACAGAAGTCCAGGGTCCCCCCCACGAGCGGCACCAGACCCACCAGCGCGATCAACCGGCCCGCCCCGGAGCCCCGGGCGAGCCCTCCCACCACCAGCGAGGCACCGGCCAGTATCCGCGTCCAGCGCCCCGTCCTCGAAGCCATCCATCCCATCAGCATTCACACACCTCCCATGTACCTTGGAAGATGGGCATGCGCCTGGAGGGACGGCACCCGCCAGGGGCACCTCCAGGTCCGTGCACCCGCCAACCCTCGACCCATGCCCGGTCGCCCGCCCAGTGTCCGAAGCAAGCCGGGATCCCTAGCTTGAAAGCGGGAGCGGGCCGCCCGGGAGCGCGGCCCGGGTAGGAGGAGACGGCACATGGTGGAGCGCTCGGAGTTGCACGAGGGAATGCCGGTGTGGACCCATCGCGGCGAGAAGCTGGGCTACGTCGTCGAGGTGACGGACGAGGAGTTCATCGTCGAGAAGGGGATGCTCGTCTGGCGCAAGGGCTACGCCGTCCCCCTGGAGGATGTGCGGGAGATCGTCGCCGACGAGGTGTACCTGAACCATGGACCGGACAGCCTCCTCTCCGGTCCCCGGGAGATTGAACGCCCGGCGAAGCGCACCACGCACTGAGCCGTGCACGGGGCCTCAGGCCTCGAAGTCCACGCGCCGCGCGGCGTCGTCTCCTCGCACGCCCTGATAGACATGCCAGGCGGCGACCAGGTCCTGCCAGGGCGGCCCCACCGCGCCGAAGACGGTGACCTCGGCCGCGTCGCGCCGGCCCGGCTTCGCGCCCGCCAGCACCTCGCCCAGCGCGGTGGGCACCGGCGTCTCGCCCAGGAGGGTGCTCCACGCCGGATGATCGCAGAAGAAGGAGGACTGGCGCAGCAGCCCCGCCGACAACTCGGCGCGCCCCGGCCCGTCCGCTCCCACGGCGGTGACGTGCGTGCCGCCCCGCAGCATGCCTGGAAAGAGCAGGGGCTCGCGCGCGCTCGTCGCGGTGATGACGAGGTCCGCGTCCTCCACGGCCTCCTCCACCGACATGGCGGGCCGCATGGGCAGGTCGAGTGCCTTGTACATGCGAGCGGCGAAGTCCACGGCCCGTGCGGGCGCCTCGTCATACACGCGCACGTGTTGCAGGCTGCGCACCAGCCGCAGGCTCTTGAGTTGCATGGACGCCTGGGGCCCCGCGCCAATCAACGCCACGCGCGAGGCATCGGGCCGGGCGAGCACATCCGCGGCCAGCGCGCCCACCACGCCCGTGCCCAGGGCCAGCAGGTGCCCGGCGTCCAACACCGCCAGGAGCGCGCCCGTGTCCAGGGCATGCAGATGCACCACGCCGCGCGAGGCGGGCGGCCCACTGGAGGACGCCGTCTGGAGCTTCACGGTGTAGGCGGGAATCCCCGGAAGGGTGCCGGGGAAGGACACCCGGACGAGGCCCCCGGCCTGGGGGGAGGCCTGGACGGACTGGGGTGGGGCATCCCGGTGCGCGGCCTCGGCGCGGAACGCCTCGCGCATTTCCTCCAGGAGCGTGAGGGCATCCATGGAGTGCTGGACGTCGGTGCGGGTCAGTAGAAGCGTGCTCATCTCGTGTCCACCCTATCCGGTTCCCCTCTCCCCCCGTGGGTCAACTGTTCACCGGAAAGCGGATCAGCCAGACGAAGTGCCGGACGCAGGCCTTTCCGGATGTCGAGGGGAACGCCGGGCGCCGCGCGGGCGTTGCGTCCTGTATCGCGAGAACACAGGCCGGGGCGGCTCCTCGTGGACATTTTCGAGGGGGAGCGGGGGCCCTGGGGGAGTGCGCGCATGCAGGAGCGGGATCCATCGCCATCGCACCAGGAGCGTGAACCTGGGACCGGGGGGAGTTCGCCCTTGGCGGAGTTCCTTCGCGAACACCGCGAGCTCTTGCTGCTGGACTGGGAAACCACCCTGCGCGAGCGCGCGCCGGAGCAGCCCCACGAGGAGGCCGTGCTGCGCGACCACCTGCCCGAGTTCCTGGAGCGCCTGGCCGACGCGGCGGAGCACCCCTCCGCGGAGGGGGTGTCACTGCCCCTGGCCCTCTCCGACGAGCACGCCCTGCTGCGGCTGGAGCACGGCCAGGGGCTGAGCCAGATCGCCTTGGAGTACGCGATTCTGCGCCACTGCATCTTCCGGGGACTGATGCGCGAGGGACTCTGGCCGGGACTCTCCGAGCTGGAACTGCTCAACAACATCCTGGACCAGGGCCTCATCCGGGCCACCACCCTCTACTCCCACGTCCACGAGCGCATGCTCAAGGCGCTCGAGCGCGTGTCCGAGGCGACGCTGGAGAGCGAGGACATCGACAGCTTCCTGCCCAAGCTGCTGCGGGTGCTCCAGGAAGCGGTGATGGCGGTGGATGGGGCCTCCATCCTGCTGCGCGAGGGAAACGAGCTGCGGCTGCGCGCGGCGGTGGGGATTGGCTCACACCGGGCGATGGAGTCGGGCTTCCACCTGCCCGTGGACGCGGGACTGAGCGGCCAGGTCGCGCACGAGCGGCGTCCCCAGCTGGTGAGGATGGTGGCGAACCACCCGGAGCTGCGCTCGGAGCTGGTGCGTCAATTGGGCGTGCGCGCCGCCTACAGCATTCCCCTGCTGCAAGGCGACACGCTCATCGGCGTGGCCCACATGTGCTCGCGCACCGTCTTCGACTTCAGCCCGTCGGATCAGCTGCTCTTCCGCGTCATGATGACCCGTGCCACCAGCTTCATCGTGCAGGCGGAGCTGGCCGAGCGCGAGCGCCTGGCGAGGGCCACCGCCCAACGCTCACTGGCCCAGCTGGACACCCTGTTGGAGGCATCGCCCGTGGGCATCGGTCTGTTGGACCGGGAGCTGCGCGTGCTGAGCATCAACGAGACCCTGGCCCAGCTCAATGGCCCCCCGGTGGCGGAGCAGCTGGGCCGCTCCCTGCGCGAGGTGGCCCCCGCCTGGGTCGCCGAGCTGCTCGAGCCCGTCTTCCGCCACGTGCTGGACTCGGGCCAACCCGTGTCCAACCACGAGTTCACCGGACAGCCCCTGGACACAAGCCCCCATCACTGGCTGGGCAACTACTACCCGGTGCGCGCCGCGGACGGCGCGGTGGTGGGCCTGGGCTGCGTGTTGGTGGACATCACCCATCAGAAGGACGTGGAGACGGCGCTGCGCCGCTCGGGCGAGCTGCGCGAGCAACTCATCGGCGTGGTGGGACACGACCTGCGCAACCCCCTCAACGCCATCAGCGCCTCGGCCACGCTGCTGCGGCGGGATGCGTCCCTGAGCGATGGCTCGCGGCGAGCCGTGGAGCGCATCCGCAACAGCGCGGCGCGCATGGCGCGCATGCTCAGCGACATCCTCGACTTCGCGCGCGGCGGCAATGGCGGTCTGCCCGTCCATCGCGAGTGGGTGAACCTGCACGAGCTCTGCCGGAGCACCCTGGAGGAACTCCAGGTGGCCCACCCCCACCGGCGCCTGGAGCTGGAGACGCGAGGCAATGCCTGGGGGTGGTGGGATCCGGACCGGCTCGCCCAGGTGGTGGGAAACCTGGTGGGCAATGCCCTGCAGCACGGTCATCCGGACACGCCCGTGCACGTAAAGGTCGAGGACGCGGGCACCGACGCCGAGGTGAGCCTGTCCGTGCACAACGAGGGCGAGCCCATCGCGCCCGAGCTCCGGGCCACCCTCTTCCAGCCCTTCCGCCATGGCGCCAAGGGCAAGGCCGCCACCCGCAGCGTGGGCCTGGGGCTCTACATCGTCCAGCAGGTGGCGCGGGCGCACGGGGGCGAGGTGGAGGTGCGCTCGAGGCCGAGCGAGGGCACCACCTTCACGCTCCGGCTGCCCCGGGGCCGCTAGCGATCGTGACGGCGGTGCTGCGTGCGCACGGGGATGGGCACGGGCTGGAGGTGACCGCCCGACTGATCATCCTCGTCGCGCACGCCCGCGCGCGCCAGGTGCTTGTCCAGCCGGCCCAGGAGCATCAGGCCCGCCATGCGGAAGTCGGAGACGAGCGACCACAGCGGGTACTTGAAGGACGCCGGGCGGTTCTTCTCCACGAAGAAGTGGCTCACCCAGGCGAAGCCGTAGCCCGACACCACCGCCGGGAGGATCAGCGAGGCATTGCCCGTCGCCACCGCCGCACCCGCCGTCAGCACGCCCAACGACGTGCCGAGGAAGTGCAGCCAGCGCGTGCTCGGCAGGGCATGTTCGCGCAGGTAGAACGGCCAGAACTCAGCGTAGGTCGGGATTCGCTCAGTCATAGGATGGATTCTGCGTCCGGATACGCCCCATTCGTCAACCCTTGCCTCCACCCCTTTGGCGCTTCCGCGTCATTCGTCCTAGGCTGGAGAGGGTCTCGGGGGAGATGCAACGTGAACGACTGGACGCCCAAGCCCATTCCCGCCGCCTCGCTCGCCCGACTTCCCCTGACGCCCGAGGAGGGCTTCGTCCTCTCCCGGCTGGATGGCACCACGCCCGTGCGGCACCTGACGGCCCTCACGGGACTGCCCGCCGATCGCATCCAGGCCATCCTCGCGCGGCTCATCGCCCACGGCGCGGTGCTCAACGCACCCACCCCACCCGCCGAGCAACCCCTTCCACCCCCCGAGGACCCACCCCCCTCCGAGGACACTCCGGCGGGGGACGAAGACATCCCCACCGAGGACGAGGGCGCCGAGGCCGCCACGGGCACCTTCCGCCAGCTCTTCGAGCGGCGGTTGCACCCCCTCGCCGCGGATGAGCGGGCCCGGCTCGCCCGGGACGCGGTGGACCCGGAGCTGTCCGCGCTGTGTTTCGACCCGGTGCCCGCCGTCATCCATTCGGTGATGGAGAACACGCGGGTGGGGCTGGCCCATGCACGGCTCATCGCCCGGCACCATGCCAACCCCGTGGGGCTGGAGGCCCTGTGTGGCCGCGCGGCCTTCGCCTCGGACGCCGGGGTACGCCGCTGGCTCGTGCGCAATCCCCAGCTCCCCTCGAGCCTCTTCCGCCGCCTGTGGGCGGGGCGCCGCTTGATGGAGCAGTTCAAGGTGGCGGTGGATCGGGACGTGCCCGAGGGCACCCGGCGCACCGCGCGCGAGGTGCTGCGCTCGCGCTTCACCACCGCGCCCGCCGAGGAACGCGTGGAGCTCATCCTCCTGACCGAGGGCCGGGTCCTGGGCGCGCTCTCGGGCATGCCGGTGGACGGAAAGACGGCGTCGCTCTTGTGCGGGCGCGTCTACCGCTCGCCCCTGCTCATCCAGAACCTCGCGCGCTGGAGCGCGGCGCCGCCCGTCCTCATCGCCCACCTGCTCAAGCAGGAAGCGGTGCGCCGCCAGCCCCAGCTGCGCCAGTTGCTCCAGCGCCACCCCAACGCCCCCGCGGACGCCCGCAAGGGCTAGAAGGCGCGGCCCTCGAGCTTCTCGATGGCGGCGCGGATGTCCGGGGGGACGGGCACCTTGGCGTACTCGGGGTAGCGCAGCACGACGAGCACCGTGCCCCCCTTCGCGTAGCGCACCCCGCTGCCCGCGTCATCCACCGCGTACTCCATGGTGATGCTGGTGGTGCCAATCCGGGTGACGCGCACCCCCACCTCCAGCTCCGCCGGGAAGGCAACCGGGCGCAGGTAGTCGACGTTCGCCGTGGCGATGATGGGACCCACGCCATCCTCGATGCGCTGCATGTCGGGCGCCACCAGCCCCACCCGGATCATGTAGGCGATACGGGCCGCCTCGAACCAGGTGAGGTAGCGCGCGTTGTTCACGTGGCCATAAGCATCCATGTCCACCCAATGGATGGGAAAGCGCACGGAGATGGGAAAGTCGGTCATGGACTCCATGCACCACGCGGGGCGCGCCAGGGCAATCCGAATCCGCTCCCTTGCCCGCCTGCTCTCGGAAACCGAGAGGCGAGCGTCCCCGGGTGGGGGAGTTGACCCGGACGAGCCGCATGGGAGACCGTCGGACCTAAAGTGACATCGCACGAGCCTGGCACCGCGAAGAAGCAGTCCTCCCCGAGCACGCACGACGCACCCGAGAGCGATCGCATCCTCTTCGTGCCCTCGGGCACCACGACCCGGCCCAAGCGGCACGTGGACATGGTGAAGTGGCTGCACCCCGCGCAGCTCATCCGCACGGGCCTGGACGCGCTGGTGGCCGCCGTGTTCGGCGCCCGCGCGGACCACCGCCTCATCGAGGCCGTGGTGCGGCCCCAGCCGCTCTTCTTCGACTACTCGGACGAGGCCGCGGGCGAGGACTTCTGGCTGGACTACGTCTCGGACACCGGCGACGGGTGGAACCCCACCTATGCCGTGGCGCGGCTGCTCGCCAAGCCCTCGCTGGAGCTCACGGACGAACGCGGCCAGACGCATGCCCTCGAGCGCGGCCGCATCCTCGTGCTCGGAGGAGACCAGGTGTACCCGGGCGCCAGCCGCGACACCTACGAGGAGCGCCTGGTGCAGCCCTACGAGGAGGCCATGGCGCGCTCCCCGGCGCCCAGTCCGGACCTGTTCGCCATTCCCGGCAACCACGACTGGTACGACGGCCTGTCCGCCTTCATGCGGCTGTTCTGCGCCAACCGCTGGCTCGCCGGACGGCGCACGCGCCAGAGCCGCAGCTACTTCGCGCTCAAGCTGCCCCGGGGCTGGTGGCTCGTGGGCACGGACGTGCAGTTGGAGAACGACATCGACGTGCCCCAGGTGGAGTACTTCCGCCAGATGGCCACGCACATGCAGCCAGGGGACCGCGTCATCCTCTGCAACGCGGAGCCGGCGTGGATCCTCGCGGCCACCGCGAAGCGGCCCCGGGGCTACCTGGAGAACAACCTGGACTACCTCCAGGAGAAGGTGTTCGGCCGGCGCATCAGCCTCTTCCTCGCGGGCGACCTGCACCACTACCGGCGGCACGAGGACCCCGAGGGCCGGCACAAAATCACCGCGGGCGGAGGCGGGGCCTTCATGCACCCCACCCACACGCCCAAGGCGGAGCGGCTGCGCGACGGGTACACCTTGCAGAAGAGCTTCCCGGACGAGAAGACGTCCATGAAGCTGGCGCGCCAGAACCTGATGCTCATCCGGCACAGTCCGCTCTTCGGCCTGCTCACGGGCGCGCTCTACCTGCTGCTCGCGCTGGCGACCTTCACGGAGCTGGGGCACCACGGCGCGGCCCAGCTTCCCGACGCCATCCGCATGGTGGCCGCCTCCATCGTGCACCGCCCCTGGTCGCTCGTGCTGGGACTCGGGACGATCGGCGGGCTCATCGGCCTGGCGGATCCCGCGTTCGGACGCGGACGGATGCTCGCGGGAACGCTGCATGGACTCGCGCACATCATCACCGCGTTCTTCGTGGCCTGGTCCTCCCTCTATTTCATCGTCAGTGGACTGGGCATCTGCGCCGAGCCCCAACCCCAGGCCCTGGCCTGGATCGATCCCACGGATGCCGGATGCGCGGGGTGGGTGCCGCTCTGGACCAAGTTCTTCATGGGCTGCGCGCTCACCTTCCTGGGCGGCTTCCTCGTGGGGCCCTTCGTCATGGGCCTGTACCTGACCATCAGCGTCAACGGCTTCGGCACCCACTCGAACGAGGCCTTCATCTCGCTGGCCATCCCCGACTGGAAGAACTTCCTGCGCCTGCGCATCAACCGCGACGGCGAGCTCACGGTGTACCCCGTGGGCCTGGAGCGGGTGCCGCGCAAGTGGAAGGAGACGAACGCGGGGCCCTACGAGCCCGCCTACGAGCCGGACGATCCCCGCGCCACCGGGCCCGTGCTCATCGAGCCGCCCATCCGGGTGAGGCCTCGCGACTAGCCCGCCTCCCTGGAGGAAAAGCGACCAGCCCCCGCGCAACCCCGGCGCGGCCCTGGCATCCCACCCGCTCGAGGACCCCTTCGGGTCTTCCCAGGGCACGAGGAGGACGGCATGGAGACGCGGAAGATGGGCTCACTCGAAGCGTCGGTGGTGGGGCTCGGGTGCAACAACTTTGGCTGGCGCCTGGATGCCCAGGGGACGGCGGCCGTGGTGGACGCGGCGCTCGACGCGGGCATCACCTTCTTCGACACCGCCGAGATCTACGGCGACGGACAGAGCGAGGAGTTCCTCGGCCGAGCGCTCGGCAAGCGCCGCGACGCGGTGGTGCTCGCGACCAAGTTTGGCGCCCACCGGGACGCGCGGAGCAAGAGCGCGAGCCCCCAGGCGATCCGCCAGTCCGTGGAGGGGAGCCTGCGCCGCCTGGGCACGGACCGGATCGACCTCTACCAGCTCCATGTCCCGGACCCCGAGGTGCCCATCGCGGACACGCTGGGCGCGTTGGACGAGCTCGTGCGCGCGGGGAAGGTGCGGGAGATTGGCTGCTCGAACTTCTCGGCGGCCCAGCTCCAGGAGGCGCGCTCCGGGGTGAAACCGGGCGCGGCGCGATTCGTGAGCGTGCAGAACGAGTACAGCCTCCTGCATCGCGATCCCGAGGCCGAGGTACTGCCGGAGACCGAGCGCACCCAGCTCGCGTTCCTGCCCTACTTCCCGCTGGCCAGCGGACTGCTCGTGGGCAAATACCGCCCGGGACAGGCCCCTCCCGAGGGCGGCCGCTTGAGCCAGGGCGGGCTCGCCGATCGCTTCCGCACGGAGCGCAACGTCGCCCGCGTGGAGGAACTGCGCCGCTTCGTGGAGTCGCGCGGCCACACCTTGCTGGAGCTGGCCTTCTCGTGGCTGCTCACGCGGCCCTCGGTGGCGTCGGTGATCGCGGGGGCGACCTCGCCCGAGCAGGTGCGCGCCAACGTGGCGGCGGCGAACTGGCGGCTCGACGCGGAGGAGCTGGCCCGAGTGGACACCCTCACCCGGGGTTGAGAGAAAGTGCGAACCATGTCCAAGGGTTCTGTTTTCGGCGGGAAGGCCCAGGGCCTCCGCCTCGAGCGCATGTCGGCGTCCCCCCTCTTCCGGGACGGATTCTTCCGCAACACCACCGGGGTGGGCTCGGGGCTCAAGCCCGGCACCACGTTCTCGACGATGGGCGAGTACTTCCGGGGAGGCGACGACCGCAAGCCCCCGGGGCTCCTGCCCACGGAGAGTCCGCTCGAGACCTGGGCCCGGCCCGTGGACACGGGGCTGAGGGCGACGTGGCTCGGACACTCCACCGTGCTGTTGGAGCTGGGTGGACTCCGGGTGCTGACGGATCCCGTCTGGGGCGAGCGCGTCTCGCCCTCGTCCTTCCTCGGACCCAAGCGCTTCCAGCCCATGCCAGTGACGCTCGCGCAGCTTCCGCCCCTGGACGCGGTCATCGTCTCGCACGACCACTACGATCACCTGGACCATCCGACGATCCTCGAGCTGGCGCGCACGCCGGTGCCCTTCTACACGTCGCTCGGCGTGGGAGCGCACCTGGAGGCCTGGGGCATCCCGCCCGAGCGCATCACCGAGCTGGACTGGTGGGAATCGGCGACCCTGCCACGAGGCGAGCTGCGCATCACCGCCGCCCCCTCCCAACACTTCTCGGGCCGGGGCCTGGGAGACCGCAACCGCACGCTCTGGTCGTCCTTCGTCGTGGAGAGCCCCCGGCACAAGGTCTTCTTCAGCGGGGACACGGGCCTCACGGCCGAGTACGCGGAGATCCGCCAGCGGCTCGGCCCTTTCGATCTGGTGATGCTGGAGGTGGGCGCGTACCACCCGGCCTGGGGCGACATCCACCTGGGGCCGGAGAACGCGCTCGAGGCGCTGAAACTGCTCGGAGGCGGAGCGCTCCTGCCGGTGCACTGGGGCACGTTCAACCTGGCGCTGCACGCCTGGGACGAGCCCGCGGAGACGCTGGTCCGGCTCGGGGCGGAACAGGGCGTGCGCCTGGTGATGCCACGCGCGGGCGCCCCGGTGGAGCCCTCGCGGACGGAGGGCGTGGACCCGTGGTGGCGCGCCGTCAGGCGACGGTGAGGATCTCCGCGCCGGTGTCCGTCACGAGCAGGGTGTGCTCGAACTGGGCGGTGCGGCTGCCATCCGCGGTGACGGCCGTCCAGCCATCGTCCCACTGACGGTGGTGCCAGTGGCCGAGGGTGATCATCGGCTCGATGGTGAACGTCATCCCGGGCTCCATGATCGTCTTGGCCTCGGGATCGAAGTGGTGGGGAATCTGCAGCGAGCTGTGGAAGCGCTCGCCAATGCCGTGGCCGCAATAGGCGCGCACCACGCCCATCTTGTGCTGGGTGGCATGCGCCTCGATGGCCCGGCCGATGTCATTGATGGGCCGGCCCGGCTTCACCGCCTGGATGCCGAGCATGAGGCATTCGCGCGTCACCTGCACGAGCCGCTGACTGTCCGCGTCCGCGTTGCCCACGAAGTACGTGGCCGAGCAGTCCCCATGGACGCCATCCAGGAAGATGGTGATGTCCAGGTTGATGATGTCGCCGTCCTCGAGCGGGCGGCTGTCCGGGATGCCGTGGCAGATGACCTCGTTGACCGAGGTGCACAGGGACTTGGGGAAGCCGTGGTAGTTGAGCGGGCTCGGGTAGCCGCCGCGCTTGATGTACTCCTCGTGCGCGATGGCGTCGATCTCGTCCGTGGTGATGCCGGGACGCAGGAAGGTGCTCGTCACGTTCATCACCTCGGCGGCGGCCTTGCAGGCGCGGCGCATGCGGGCGATGACGTCCGGGCTCTTCACCTCGGGGGGCAGGGGGCCCCGGGAGGGACGGCCGGTGGCGGCGTAGTCCGGGCGCGGGATGTGGGCGGGCACCGGACGCATGGGGCTGATGAGGCCTGGACGGATGCCCCGCGAGGGAGCATCGGGCCCTCGCCTGCGCGCCTCCACGGTGTCCGAGCCCCGGTGGCACTTCTTGTACTTGGTACCGCTGCCGCACCAACACACGTCGTTGGGCTTGGGCGGGACGGCCGGTGGGACTCGAGCAGTGGAAACGTCGTTCATGACATGGACCTATAACCGCTGAGCGCGGTCGAAGCCACACCCCGTGCGGGCTCCTGTCTGGCCGCCCGCGGGTCACCGGGACAAGACCACCGCACCAGGTAGTGCGACGGGGGGCGCCCGGGTGCCCGCCCCCCTTGGGAGGAACGAATGGGAAGAACCCACCCCTGGGCGGTGCTGGCCCTGAGCACCCTGCTCACGGCCTGCTACGCGATGGACTCGGCCACGAGCTCCTGCCAGCACAACCCCGCCTACTGCACCGTCGTCGTGGGCGAGGAGACGGTAGTGCCCACCGTCCGCGGGGGCGCCGAGATCGCGTCCCTCAATGCCATCCGCCAGCTACTCGCTCCCGACACCCGGGCCCGGGTCGAACAGGAGTTGGTGGAGTGCGCCGAATGGGCCGACGCCGAGGTCAACCGCCTGCGCTTCGGCGGTAACAAGCCCTCGCGCCAACAGTGCCAGGAACTACTCTATGTCGACCCCTGCGGAGAGAAGGTGACGCGCGCCATGCAACTGGGCACCGAGAAACACCTCCTGGCGCTCCAATGCACCCAGGAGAAGCTGGGCGCGCTCATCCCAGGACGATTCAGCCTCGAGCCTCGCTACCGCCATGACAAGCAGCAAGGCGGCAAACGGCTCATTCCCGAGCAGGAAGCGCGCTCTCTTCTCCAGCGGGGATGCGGCGAGGAGCTGAAGGGAACATTGCGGCCCGACGTCGTCATCCACTCGGGCAATCCGCTTGAGGTCCAGGCTGTCTATGACTTCAAATTCCCTTGTCCCCCGAGCAACAGACCCTCCTGGCGTCTTCCTGGCAAGGAAAACCTCCACCCGAAGAACCAGGGAGAAACATACGTCGAGGCATTCAATGCGGAGGCTGCCCTCATTGCGCCAGGGTGGGGAGTCGTCCAGAGGATTGCTCCATGAACAAGCGCTGCCCCACACTCCGAATCCACCATCCTCGAATGGGCGCACTCGTATTCCGCGAGGCGGTGAGCATCTTCTTCCACATGCCCTACGCGCATCGGGAGATCGCGAGGCAGGTCAGACAGTCCCTGGAAACGTACCTGCACTGGGTGGGGCCAAATACACTCACATGCTACCCCGATGAGCACGGCTATTTTCAAGAACTCGACGCCACGGGATGGGAGGTCATCCAGCATCAACTCCGAGACGAAGGCGGAGGAATCGTCGAATTGGATGAGACCCCCGATGAAGTCAGCGGTTATCGATTCGAATACCGAGGCATCAATCCAAGAGACAATGCCACTCCTTTCAGCGGATGCACGGTCGCGTTCTGGCTCCCCACTGAATACCTGGAGGAGAAAGGCCCCGGCCCGGTGAGAGAACTCGCGCTGACATTGGGACACATCCTCCCCTTCAATTCGGGGCACGCGGGCTACTCCTTCAATTATATTGCTCCACCCCCTGGATTTGCCGAACTCGCGCTCCGCCATCCAGGCATCGACCATCTCAGGTTGAATGGGTTACCGGAGCACCTGGGTCATCAGGTGCGGAGCCCTCATTGGCTGACGTTCCTGGGCCCACCTGTCCTCGGCGAATTGGGCGGTACGGAGGGGCTGAGCACTCGGCTCAGGACACCGGGCACGACCGTCCAGGCGATGGGACACGAGCGGGCCGTGGTTTCATTGGGCGAATGGCCCGAGGCAGGCGACACCACGAAGGGCGACACACTTCCCGCCTACCGCGAGCTGGCGCGCGTACTGGAGCCGTGGCTCTATCATCGGCCATATTTCGGGCGGGATCCTCGGGAAGAGGCGGAACTCCGTCGTTGGGAGCGCCGCTTCCTCGATTGAGTCGGTTGCAAGCCCTCCACATTGGTACGACGAGCGGAGAAGTACGAATGAGAAGACTCCACCCCTGGGCGGTGCTGGCCCTGAGCACCCTGCTCACCGCCTGCTACGCCATGGACTCGGCCACGAGTTCCTGCCAGCACAACCCCGCCTACTGTACCGCCGTCGTGGGCGAGGAGACGGTGGTGCCCACCGTCCGAGGAGGTGCCGAGATTGCCTCCCTCAATGCCATCCGCCAGCTACTCGCTCCCGACACCCGGGCCCGGGTCGAACGGGAGTTGGTGGAGTGCGCCGAGTGGGCCGACACCGAGGTCAACCGCCTGCGCTTCGGCGGTAACAAGCCCTCGCGCCAACAGTGCCAGGAACTACTCTATGTCGACCCCTGCGGAGAGAAGGTGACGCGCGCCATGCAACTGGGCACCGAGAAACACCTCCTGGCGCTCCAATGCACCCAGGAGAAGCTGGGCGCGCTCATCCCAGGACGATTCAGCCTCGAGCCCCGCTACCGTTACGACAAGCAGCAGGGCGGCAGGCGACTCATTCCCGAGCACGAGGCCCGTGCTCTTCTCCGGCGGGGATGTGGCGAGGAGCTGAGGGGAACATTGCGGCCCGATGTCGTCATCCACTCCGGCAATCCGCTTGAGGTACAGGCTGTCTACGACTTCAAGTTCCCTTGTCCCTTGAACAATGAGCCTTCTTGGAAGACATACACCGAAGGGCCTTATAAAGGCTCCATCCAAGGTGATGTGTACGCCGAAAGCCTCGAATCAGAAGCCGCCCTCATCGCTCCAAACTGGGGCGTGCGCCAAAGGGTCTTTCCATGAAACCAAACACCCCTCATCTCCGCGTCCATGCACGGAACGGCCAAATCCTCATCCGGGATGGCATAAGCCTTTGTTTCTACATGCGCCGTCCGCATGAGGAAGTAGCCCCGGCGGTGATGGCCTCGCTGGATGCTTATCTGCGCGCGGTGGGGCCCCAGGCGCTCGGCTGGTATCTCGACACGGAAGGCGACTGGCAGGAACTCGATGCTCCAGGATGGGAACTCACTCGCCGCGAGATGTACAGCAGCAGTCCCGTCATCACCCTCAAGGACACTCCGGGCGGTGCGGGCTCCTACAGATTCGAGTACCACGGCAAATCACCCCACACGCCGCTTGTCATCGAAGAGCCCCATGCGGTCTGCGCTGCCGAGTTCTGGCTCCCCACGGACTACCTGGAGGAACACGGGCCAGAACGCGTGCGTGAGCTGACCATGGAACTGGCCGCCCCCCTACCGTTCAGTTCGGGCCATGCGGACCTCTCTTTCAACGCCCTGGATCAACTCGTGGGTGTGTCGAGAGAACTCCGCTCATGGTGCTTCCGTTATCCGGGAATGAGCCTGCGCGAAATTGGACGTCTCTCCTGGAAACTTGGCTCGCGAGTGCCCGGCGTCCATTGGCTCACCTTCCTGGGGCAACCTGTGCTCGGAGAGTTGGGAGGCGCCTCGCGCCTGCGCTCCCGCCTCGTCTCTCCCGACATCTCCGTGCATGAACTGGATTCCGACCGGGCACTCGTCACCCTGGGCGAATGGCCCGACGCGGGCGACACCGAGCAGGGGCACTCCCTGCCCCTCCATCGGGAGCTAGCGCGCGTTCTGGAGCCCTGGCTCCACCATCGCTCACCTCCCTGGGGCGGCTTCACCCCAGAGGAGTTGCTCCGCTGGGAGCGCCGCTTCCTCGACTGAGACCGAACCCAGCCGACACGTCCATGGGCCGTACTCCTTCCAAGCGCGACGTCTCTCCGCAGGAGACGCACCGCGCGGCGCGGCGCGTCTCCGGCAGGAACCGACGGGTCAGCGCCAGTCCGGCGGCGCCCAGTCGACCCGGGGCACGGCGTAGCCCTCGGGGCCCTGCAACACCACCTCGAACCTCGGGTCGTTGAGCACCACGCTGCCCGGGCTCGTGTCCACCCGCGACACGTCCACGGGCACCATCCGGTTGGGAATCGCGAACTTCTGCCAGGTCGCGATTCCGTACTGGTGCCGGCCATCAATGGCCACGCCACAAATGGGATACACCCGCCCATCGGGCATCTGGAGCCGGTCGAACACGGCGTACACCCGCTGCGGCCACGTCTCCGCCGTACCCATGACCTTCACGTACAGCTCCTCGCCCTGGATGATCACGAGCATGTCGGCCGAGACAGGACCTGGCTTGATGTTGAACGCGCCGCCCTCCTCGATGGACTCCTCCGAGACCGGCGTGCCCGACTCGTTCGTGAAGAACGCGGGGTGCTCCTTGGGTTTGATGTTCAGCGTCACGGGCGTGGCGCGAGCCTCGGCGGAACACCGGGCGAGGTAGTCCACGGGGTCTTGCCGCTTGGGCACGGAGGCGCACCCCAGGGACTGTGCGGCGGACACACCCAGCAGACCCGTGAGCAGCGCGCACCAGCGCGAAGGCAACGGCCTGGCGGAATCGAGGGAGGTCTCGGAGCGAGTGGAGGAGGGCACGGGCTGTGTTCCTTTGTCGGAAGGCACCGGTGAGGCCGGCGCGGTGGCCTCCGAGAGGACGTCCTCCCTCCAGACAGGAGGATGTGCCATCCGGAGGAGCATCCACCCTACTCCGAGCCCTCCCAACACCAAGGCCAGGACGACGAGCCACCTCCGCCACGCCGCGCCCTCCGCATGAGCGGAAGGCAAGGGCGCGGAGACCGCTCCCGGTGCCTCTTCCAGCAGTTCCACGCCCTCGGGACGAGCGACGTCCCAGGCTCGCTCGGAGGGCCGCTTCCCCAGCTCCCTCCAGGGTCCGCTGTCCGGAGCTTCGGCCAGCCATTGCTCCAAGCTGCTCCGAACGGCTCCAGCGCTCGGAGGCCGCTTCTGTGGATCCTTCTCCAACAGGCTCAGGGTGAGTTCGGCCAGGGCATCGGGAATGGAGGGTTCGAGCGTGCGCGGGTCCACCGGCGTCATGGTGGCGATGGCGTGGAGGAGCTGGTCCAACGGCAGCCGGCTGTCGAACGGGCGGCAGTCCGTGAGCGTCTCGTAGAGCAGCACTCCCAGGGCGTAGAGGTCCGCGGACGGCAGCGCGGGCATGCGGGAGCCGGGGCGCAGGGCTCCGGAGCACAGGAAGGAGATGACCTCAGGCGGCTGGCAATACAACGTGCCGGGGGCGATGCCCTCCGTCAGGGTCAACGCCCCTGGCAGATGCGACGAGCCGAAGTCGATGAGGAAGGGCACGTCCGACTCTTCCCCGACCAGGACATTGTCCGCCTTGAGGTCCCGGTGGCAGACGCCCCGCGCATGCAGCACCTCGAGCGTCCACGCGAGCACGGCCAACGAGCCCACCGCGCGATGGAGCGAGACCCGGTGCCGCCAACGCCACACATGGAAGGTGCGGCCTCGCACATAGGGGGTGACGAAGTACGAATAGCCCGTCCGCTCATCGGGCCACCGGCCCCATTGGAGCACGGGCTGGAAGGCGGGGTGATTCAAGCGCTCGATGGCCGCCACCTCGCGACGCATCCATCCATCCACCCGGTCCGCGTCCTTGGCGGAAACGGGCCGGGCCGCCATCTTCATGGCGTAGCGCTGGTCCCCGCGCTCCACCAGGAAGACGAAGGCGAAGCCGCCCACACCCAACCGGCTCACGATGCGGAAGTCCCGCACGAAGTGCCCTGGACGCAACTGGTTGGGATGCCGGGGTTGCCTCATGGAGCCTCCCGATGAAGCGGCTGGAACACACCCAGCGCCTCGGCACCATCCAGCGCCAGTTCCACCCCAGACGCTCCTTCTGGCAGCACGCCCGTCGCGATGTATCTCTGAACAGTGGAATCATCCGATGGCCCCGACACCAGACGCGCGGGCGCTTCCCACAAAACGCCGTCCGGGAGCGGAGTCCGCACCCTCACTTGAATCAGACCCCACGGAGCGAGCCGCTTCTTCCGGACACGCACGGCCAGGGTGGCGAAGAAGCGCCGTCCCATCCACACCACCGAGTCGACCTGACCGGAAGAGGTCCGAGCACCGTAATCCGTCACCCGCTGCGCCACGTCGAGCCGGGGACGCGCAGCAGGTGCCGCGAGCAGACTCCTCGCCACCTCCGCCACGCCCTCGTCCTCGGCGCTGGGGGAGGCCCGCACCACCTTGACGCTCAGGTCCACCGCCTCGAGCCGTGTCACGAGCACGAAGCGCAGGGGCTCGGCGCCGGGCTCGACCAGGACCGACATCTCCACGCGCTCGTCCGCGCCCAGGTTCCGCTTCGGGAGAATGACCAGGCATCCCTTGATCGGCATCAGTTCACCCAGGGAGGTCCGCTCCTGCTCGGACACCTGGAGGTCGGGCCGCGCGGGCGAGTCGAAGCACACGACGGTGGCGACTCCCACCTTCACGCTCAGTTCAGTGGGTGGCCCCACTCCGGCCCGCGAGGACAACACGAGCGTGCGCCGCTGGAGCGTGGCGACTTCCGCCTCCCGAGCAGAGGTTGGGAGGGACAGCAGGAGGGGCAGGAGGAACCAAGCTCCAGGGCGCACGCGATGGACAGTAGGTGCGGCCCCTCCGTCCACGCAAGCGAAAAACCACTTCTCCGGTCTAGTCCACGGAGTGGACTTCTCGCGTCACCTGTTGCCACGCCCGTGGGTGCTCGCGGATGATGGAGCGCAACACGAGGGGGTCATCACATGCGCGCGAAGCAAATGGGTTCCCGCTCCGGCTGGCTCGGAGCGGCAGGGCTGTTATTCCTCGCGGGGTGCGCCACGAGTCCACCCCTGCCGGGACTCCTGAGGAAGGACACGCGGCCGCCCCCCACGAAGCCCGCCCCGTGGAAACAAGAACCTCCCATCGATGATTCACGGGACTGGTACTCGAGGGAGGGTTCTTCCAAGGCATGGTGAGACGTCTGGCCGGAAGCGTTGGCGGACATGTCAGTCCGTGTCAATGACATGTCATTGACACGGTTCTTCCCCGGCATCCGGGGGCGGTCATCCTCGTAAGGGATTGAAACAACGGGGGCCTGTCTTTCGCGGGCTCCTGGCGCGAATGTTGCCATCCGCGCGAGCGTCCCCCCCAACCTCGGAGCGCCTCGTGCAAAACAACACCTGGACCGACGCCGCCCTTCTCGACCATCTCCAGAAGGCCGTCTACCTGGAGCTGTGGACCCTCCCCCTCTACCTGACGGCCGCCTATTCCTTGCAGGTCCCTGGCTCGGACTCCGAGAATCCGCCCCAGTTGAAGAGCCTCCGCGGCAAGAGCAACCCCAAGCGCAGCCGGGAGCAGCTCGCCTTCAACAACCTCTACTCGGTCGCCGTGCAGGAGATGCTGCACCTGGAGCTGGCCAGCAACCTCTTCAATGCGCTGTTCGCCCCCAGGGGACACACGCCGAAGTTCACGGGCGACTGGGCGCCCCGGTACGACCAGTGTCCCTCCTGGATCGCGCTCAAGAAGCCCGTGCAGCTCGGAGCGGTGAACCCCGAGCAGATGTCCCTCCTGGCCGCCATCGAAACCCCCGAGCCCGCGACCGATGGCGCGCCGAACGGGCCGCAGGAGACCTACGATTCCATCGGCCAGTTCTACAAGGCCGTCGAGCAGGGGGTGAATCAGCGCTGGAGCGAGCTTTACCAGCCCCACGCGGACCACCGGCAGAAGAGCGAATTCACCGACCCGAAATACCCAGGCGACGATTACACCGGCTTCAGCAGTGTCATCGACAGTCAGGACAGCGAAGCCGCGCGGAAGCAGGCGAACGCGGTGATCCAAGCCATCATCGGGCAGGGAGAGGGCAGCCGGGGACCGGTCATCGACTCGGACCTCCGCCCCGAGGACGCCAATGATGTCGAGGATCGGTTCAGCCATTTCGCGCGCTTCCGGATGGTGCAGGCGATGCTGAAGCTCGACGGCCCGCTGAAGACCTATCCCACCCCGGGGAGCAGAGGGCTCGCGACCGCGCAGCGGCAACTCACCGCCGGCTTCGCGAGCCTGCTGGCCGCGCTGGAGAAGGGTTACGCGGGGGACGACGCGCTCGACCTCGGGAGCATGTGGGCGCTCCCCGGGCTGATCGTGTCCGTGTGGGCCTCGGGCGGAGTGCCCCAGTTCCAAACCCAAGACTAACGCGCCGGGTCCTCCGCCGAGAGCTGGCGCGCGCGCCGCTCCACGGCTCGCACCGTGTCCATCACGGCGTCCGTCTGGCCCACGCCCGCGAGGAAGCCGGGAATGGAGCCCCCCGGCTCCACGGTGAAGCGGTAGACGAAGTGCACGCCCCCCTCGGGTTTGGCGGTGAAGAACCAGCTGCCCGCGTTGCGCAACAGCCGCACCACGCCACGGCGCTCGGGCAGCACGTCGTTGGCGGGGGACCAGCGCTGCTGGAACGTCTCCCGCCCCTCGTCGTCACGGCCCTCCTGCTCCTCCACGCGCAGCACGTAGTCCCGATTGGAGATGATGGGCAGGTCCAGCTGCGTGTACGTCACGCGGGAGCCGCCCCCGTCCGCCTCCGACAGGACCCGGGACTCCGTCACATGGGGCATCCACCGCCGGAACTTCTCGTGGTCCTTGAGCGCGGACCGGATGGACGGCAGCTCCACGTCCATATCGCCCTCGGCCCAGAACTCCCGGCCCCCGGGAATGTCCACTCGTGGACGCACACGGATGACCACGTCCCCCGTCGACACCGTCTTCCAGTCCGTGGACTCCGCGGCCCGCGCGTCCCCGGCCACCAGGGCCATCACCAGGAGCAGGCCTCCCATCGCATGCCACATGTTCCACCCTCCTCGCCCGGCACCCCACCTCCGGTGCCCCCACCTTCGCCCATCATCAACACCCCTGTCGCCAGAACCATCGACTTTTCCGGCGGTCCAGGGCACGAAGATGCGCATGATTGGCCACCCGTCAGCCCCTCCCCCCGAGCGCGGGCTCTTCTGCAACCGAACCCTCAACCTGCGGGCCATCAAGGCCATCGGGTACGACATGGACTACACCCTCATCCACTACAAGGTGGAGGTGTGGGAACAGCGAGCGTACGAGCACATGCGCGACCGCCTGGTCGCCCAGGGCTGGCCCGTGGCCCACCTGCGGTTCGATCCCGCGCTCGCCATGCGCGGCCTCATCATCGACACCGACAAGGGAAACCTGCTCAAGGCCAACCGCTTTGGCATCGTGAAGAAGGCGCTGCATGGCACCCGGCCGCTGAGCTTCGAGGCCCAGCGCGACGAGTACGTGCACACCCTCATCGATCTGCACGAGCGGCGCTGGGTCTTCCTCAACACGCTCTTCTCCCTGTCCGAGGCGTGTCTCTACGCCCAGGTGGTGGACCTGCTGGACGAGGGCAAGCTCGGTGGCCCCATGGGCTACAACGATTTGTACGAGCACGTGCGCCGCAGCCTGGACGCCACGCACATGGAGGGCGCGCTCAAGGCGGAGATCATCGCCGACCCGGCGCGCTACGTGCTGCATGATCCGGACACGGCGCTCGCGCTGTTGGATCAGAAGAACGCGGGCAAGAAGCTCCTGCTCATCACCAACAGCGAGTGGGCCTACACCCTGCCCATGATGCACGCCGCGTTCGACCCGTACCTGCCCCAAGGCATGACGTGGCGCGAGCTGTTCGACGTGGTCATCGTCAGCGCGCGCAAGCCCGAGTTCTTCACCACGCGTGCCTCGCTCTTCGAGGTGGTGACGGCGCCGGGGCAGGAGGGGCTGTTGCGTCCGCACACGGGGCCGCTCAAGCCCGGGGTGCCCTACTTCGGGGGCAGCGCCATCGAGGTGGAGCGCTCGCTGCGCATGAGCGGGGATGAAATCCTCTACGTGGGCGACCACATGTTCGGCGACGTGCACGTGAGCAAGAACGAGCTGCGCTGGCGCACCGCGCTCATCCTGCGGGAGCTGGAGGACGAGGTGCGGGCCATCAGCGCCTTCCGGGCCACCGAGGCACGGCTCGCCGAGCGCATGGAGCAGAAGGAGCGGCTGGAGGCCGAGGCGTGTCAGGTGCGGCTGGAGTTGCAGCGGCGGCGGCTGGGGTACGCCCCGCGCGACGAGAGCCTGCCCGCGGACGAGCAGCTGCACGCGCGGGCGGCGGAGCTGCGCGCCCAGCAGGAGGCGCTCGACACGGAGCTGGGGCCCATGGCGCGCGCCGCGAGCGAGCTGTCCAACCCCCTCTGGGGCCTGCTCACCCGGGCGGGCAATGACAAGAGCCACCTGGCGCGGCAGGTGGAGCGCTACGCGGACATCTATACGTCCCGCGTGAGCAACTTCCTGTTCGCCACGCCCTTCGTCTACCTGAGGAGCCCCCGGGGCAGTCTTCCCCACGACCCGAGCCTGCCCGGCGGCGCGCCTGTCTTCGCGGCCCAGACCCCTGGAGGCGACAGCGGCGGGCCCTGAGGCGCCCCGTCATTGGGTCCGCCGCCACAGGTGTTGCAGGTCCCAGGACAGCTGGCGCTCCACCTCCTGGGCCTCGGCCTCGGACAGGTACTCGCGCAGACCCTGGAAGACGGCGCGCACGAGCGGTTCCACCTCGGAGGCGTCCCGACCCACCGCCCGGGACACGCACACGAACAGCTCCTCGGGCGCCTCGGTGGCGGCCACTGGCGCCGAGAGCGACAGGGGCAGCAGCTCCAGCAACTTGAGGGCCAGGGGGTCCGGGGTCTCCGGGGTCTCCTCGGGCTCGAGTCGCTGGAGCAGCGCGGTGATGACGGAGACCGCGGCGGCCTCGGTCAGACGGGCGTCCACCTTGCGGACCTCGGACAGGTGGGTGAGGAAGGAGGCGGCCTGGGCGCCCGGGCGGGAGGGGGACGGCTTGCCGCCACGGCTCTGGGGGTTGCCAGGGGGGGTGTCGGACATGGGACGCTCCTCGCGTGAAGGGTGTCCCGGCAAGGTGTTCACGCCCCCCGCCCGGCGGATGGCCGGGGGCGGAGCCAGGGCCGCCCCCCTGGGGGGTAGACGAGTCACCAGGGGGATCGGCAAGCCATGTCAGACTCGGTTAGTATGCATGGAGCCGTGAGCTACTCGACCAACGGCGCATTGCGAATCCTGGGACAGGGTGACCTTCTCGGGGAGGCTTATCGGATGCCTGTCCTCAATGGGGGCGGCCGGAAGAAGCGGGCCCGCAAGCAGGAGGCGCAACCGAAACCCGGTTTCGCCACCGCCTTGAAGCTTGTGGTGCAGCTTGGCCGGGAGAAGGCGAAGGAAGTGGGGAAGACGGCGCTCTCGCGCTGCCCTCGCTGTGGCCACGTGGGCCCGACGGAGCAGGACTTCGGCACCCGCATCATGAAGGGGGGCGAGCGTCGGCCCCAGTCCTGGTGCCGGAGCTGCCGCAAGGTGAACCTGCCGCCCCTCAAGGCCCTGCCCCACGCCGCCACCCGTCCGGTGAAGGCCACGTTGGTGACGACGGCCAACGAGAAGCCCGAGAAGGCCGAGAAGGCGCGCACCCCGTCGGCGACCCAGGACGGCTGGCTCTTTCCGCCCGAGGTCCTGGGCAAGCGCAAGCGCCGCAAGTCCTGAGCCGCCCCCCACAGAGCCCGGGCGGACAACCAGGGGGACGCAGCCCCCTGGGGTGCCGCATCCCCGCCGCGTTCGCATTCCTTGATTCGAGGGGGCGGAACACGACAGGGGAGTGCATATGGCGGTCCGGACCGACACCGTGGGCATCAAGAACATGCGGCAGGTGGGCGTACACGCTTCTCAACCCAGTCAACAGGCGAGCAAGGGCAAACTCCTTCCCTTCCAGGATGAGATTCCCCTGATGAAGCGGGATCGGCTCCTGGCCCGGGCCACCCTGGGCCCCGCGGCGGAGCTCCCCCGGCTCAAGACCCCTCGAGGGGAAGCCACGGTGCGCGGGCGCAAGAAGCCGCCCAGCGAGATGCACATCAAGCGCATCGGCGGATAGGCGACGGCATGCAAGGGCGGTCTATGGTGGGGGGAGAATGAGCGACGCGCTGTTCTCCTCCGAAGTCGAAACCTCCGATACCCGCCATCTGGGCCGACTGTGGTTCGCGGACCTGTTGGACCTCTCGCTCTCGGCCTTCATCGGATGGGGGCTCCTGCGGGCGGTGGACGTGGACCGTTCGCGCGGGGCGCTGATCGCCGCCGGCTTCGGCGTCTGGGTCGTCCTGAGCGTGTTGGGCGCCCTGAATGGGTGGACCCTGGGACGCGGCGTGGTGGGCCTGCGCCTGGTGCGGGCCACGGGAGCGCCGGGTCCCGCCCGGGGAGTGGCCCGGAGCGTGCTCGTGCCCGTGGACATGTTCCTGTCCATTCCCTTGCAGCGCAGGCCCCTGGATCGACTCCTCGGCGTGTACCCGGAGGCGGTGCCCCTCGAGTTGAAGGCATGGCGCGGCGGACTCGGGTGGATGGGGCTGTGGCTCGGACTGGGATTGGCCTCGGTGTGGTTCGGGGTGGTCCCCACGCGAACCGAGGCCCTGAGGTACCTCAAGACCCTGGATGGGTGGCGCTGCTGCCACGGGAGGACCTCGCCCACGGCGAACAAGTGCGAGCCCGCGGTGTCACGCGCGGTGAGGGAGGCACGCGGCGGGGACGCGCGGGCCCAGGCCGTCGTGGCGGATTGTCCGAAGGCCGCCGCCGCCCTGCCTTGACGCCAGCCTGGGTGTCCCCACCTTCTCCTTAATAAGGAGACGCCCATGGCCGTCAGGACGCGAGTGGCAGGCACGAAGAACAAGCGCCGGGTACTGAGCGCCGCACAAGCGGTGAGCAGTCCTCAACCCAGCAAGGGCCGCAAGACGGTCCCAAGGGACCAGGCCGCGGCTCTGCGCCGTCAGAAGTTGCTGCGCAAGGCCACGCCCGGCCCCGCCATGACGGAGGCCCTGGGACTCGGACCCGCCACCACCGAGGTGCACCCCGAGAAGCGGACCTCCACCCGGCGAAAGAGCAAGCGCGGCAACGCCCCGTAGACCGGAGCGCTCACGCGCGCCGGAGACGGCGGCGCCAGGCCGAGCACCCCATGCCCCCCACCAGGAGACCCAGGCCCGGCGCGCTCATGCAGCCACGGGCCTCGTCCGGCGGGGGCGGCTCGCACGGCGTGAAACACCGGCACGCCTCGGCGCCCTCTGGCTCCAGCCGCGCGCACAGCCCGTCCGAGCCGCACTGGGCATCTCCCGTACAACTCGCGCCATAATCACCCGATTGCAGCGCATGCAGGAGACAACGGCCCGGCTCGCCCTCGGCTGGGGAGACGCATGCCAGCCCCGAGGGACATTCCGCGTCCCGCGTGCATGGCGCGGTGCACAGGAGCCCAGGCGGGAGTTCCACCTGGGCGGGCGCCGGGGGCTCGGCGAGGAAGGGCTGGAGGAAGGACTCGCGCAGCGCGGCCACGCGGACCTGGACGGCGTCCTCCTGGCAGGCGAAGTCGCCGCTCACGGTGATGCCCACGAGCACCTCGTGGCCCTCCGCGTCTCGCGCCAGCACGGGACCTCCGCTGTCTCCCACACAGCTCATCGCCGGAGCGGGGCCCGCGTGGAAGGACTCGGGTCCCACGTCCGTCACCCTCAAACCGCCCTGGCGCCGCCCGCCCGAGGGCAGCGCCGCGTCCTTCGTGGACCCGAAGCCCACCACGCGCACGTCCCGGCCTGGCGCCAGTCCGTCCCCTCCGGACCCGGGCAGCCGCAGCGCGGGGACATCCACCGGCGAGGCCAGGCGCAACAGGGCCACGTCCTGGGCATGTGTCGAGGGCTCGTAGTCTGGATGCCGCACGGCCCTCGCCACCCGGACGAACCGGCCTCCCGCGCCCGAGTCCACCGGCAACCGCTCCCCGAGGAAGACCTCGTAGGCCCCCTCCGGGCCGAAGACCTCCAGACAGTGCGCCGCCGTCAGCACCACGTCCGGGGCAATCAACGCCCCCGAGCACAGCGGCGTCAGCGACTCACCCGCGCAGCGCACGCGCCGGGCGACCAGCGCCACCACGGCCTCATCCTCCGGTGCCTCCAAGCCGCCCACCACCGCGTCCGCGTGGAGGCCCCTCGGCAGGAGGCCATCCGGTGCCTGGGATGAGGGCGTACAGGCGCACAGCAAGCCCACCAGCAACCCCCGGATCCTCACTCCTCCCGCGCCTCCTCCGCCAGCACCGTCGTCTCCGCCCGCAGGGAGCCCAGCCTCGCCCGATGACGCGAGAGCTGGACCGCCAACCGCCTCGCCTCCGCCCCATCACCGCGCGCCTGGGCACGCTCGCGCTCGCGCTCCAGACGCTCCACGTCCCGGTCCAACAACTCCGTGATCCGCACCAGCTTGCCGTGTCGCCACGCCGCCGTCTGGGGCTGCTCCGGCTCGATGGGCTCGTTCACTTGCGGCGGAGACTCCCCGTCCTCGGGCTCCGGCCACGGCGCGTCGAGCGCCGCCGTGGCATCCGGGAGGCGAAGCTCGGGGGGAGGCGCGGACTCGAGGGGCACGGCGCGCACCGTTCCGGGCTCCCAGGAGGAAGCGGCGGGGGGCGGCGGGGAGAGCTCGCTCCGGGGACGGGCTCGCTCCTCCGACGGAAGGATCTCCGGCGAGGTCGCCAGGGCGAGCACCAGCCACGCGGTTCCCAGCAGGCAACCCACGAGCGGAAAGGCGATACGGGAGCGGGGGTTCATCACACGGTCCTTGCCCTACCAACGCAACTTCCAGCCATCGGGGTGCCGCTCCACACGCAGGAGCATCGGCTGCTCGCGCACCTGTCCGTCCCTCGCCACGCGGGTGCGCACCAGCACCGCGTCCGGCTCCCGCCCATCCACCTTCACCTCCAGCACCTCCACCAGGGACATGCCATGCGCGTTCAGATCCTCCACCGTCGCGCGGCAGGAGTCAGGGACGGCCAGCAGCGGGCCCACCACGGCGCAGTCCCGCGAGGGCAGGGCCGTGAAGAAGCGCTCCACCACGTCCCGGGCCGCCTCGAGCTTCCCCGCGTCCGAGGGAGCACAGGCCAGCAAGGCCACCACGCCCCATCCCTTCCAGTGCCCGCGCGCCATCAGTAGCAGTCGGGCGCGTACAGCTCGTCGTCGCTCGCGGCGGTGAACTGATCATTGCAGTAGCCACTCGTCAGCGCGTGGCCATTGCGCACACAGCCGTCGTGGTTGGTGGCATCCAGCGTGTACTGGGTATCCCCACCGCAGCCTCCGCCGCAACGGCCGAAGCAATTGCCCATCACCTTCGGCCGGCTCAGGTGGTCGGGCTCTCCACACACCCACTTGCCACCACTCATGTACAGCTCGTCTCCATCACACGTGGCGTGATCGCCAAGCTGGGCGATCTGCTGATTGATGGCCGCGTCGAAGCTCCCGTGCTGACAGTCGTGCTTCACGTACGAGTACCAGTTGTAGGTGGTGCCGCAGCTGCCCGTGTTCTTGCCATTGCACTTCGCGTAGCTGCACAACATCGTGTAGCCCCGGCCCTGCTCGCCCATCACCGTGCGCTGCAACTCGAGCGTCCCCGGATGCTCGGCCCACAGGCCCACCGCGCGACGCAGGTACTTGAGCTCGGGCGAGAGCGCGCTGCCCGAGGGCAGCTCGGCGTTGAGCGCCGCGTACAGGCCCGACAACAGCTCGCGATCCCCGTCCAGCATCTGCGTGTCCGCGCCGTTGTCCTCCGCGAAGCCATCCAACGACGACACGCCCTGCTCGGCGTCCACCAGGCCCGTGAGCGTCATGCCATTCTGCCGAACCTCGAGCCGGTAGACGCCAGGCTCCACCCGCCGCGAGGAGAAACGCACCTCGGCCTCCCCCTGGGCGAAGCGCCCCGAGGCCCCGTCGGCCTCCCGCGTCAGCTCCAGGCCGCTCGCCAGCGTCCCCGAGGCGGCCGGCGCACCGCCTTGCCCGCCACAGCCTCCCAACACCACCGCCGCGATCGCACCCAGGTAGTTCCGCATCCGCTCGAGACCCCTCGCACCGGTTTTCCGAAGAATCAGAAAACGAGAAGAAGCCCGATCTAGTGGAAGTGTTGAATTCCGACAAGTCGATCCGCGTTACGCCTCGCGCGGGGGCTGACGGAACCACAGCGGCGCGTCCGGACCCGCGGCTCGCGCGAGCCCGAGGGCCCCCTCCGGCAGGGACTCCTGGGAGCCGATGACGAGCAGTCCTCCGGGCACGAGCCGTTCCATCAGGCCCGCCAACACCCGCTGCTGCACGGGCGGGGCGAAGTAGGTGAAGGCCACGTTGCGGCAGAGCACCAGATGGAAGGGGCCCTCGGGCATCTGCTCGCGCAGGTCCTCGCACCGGAAGTCCAGGCCCTCGCGGTACTCGGGACGCAGACACACCTCGTCGGCTTCGGAGGTGAAGGCCTCGCCCACCCACTCGGAGGGCAGTTCGCGCAGCGTGGCCCGCGAGTAGCAACCCCGGCGGGCCCGCTCGAGGAGCGCGGCGTCCGCGTCCGTGGCCACCAGTTCCAGATGGAAGTCCGGGAAGCGCGGCGCGAGGCCCCGCCGGAAGAGGACGGACACGGAGTAGGGCTCCTCGCCCGAGGCACATCCCGCGCTCCACACCCGGAGACGGGTCTCGCCCCGAGCCCGCGCGGACGCCAACACCTGGGGCAACAGCGGCTCACGGAGCGCGTCGAAGACGGCCTGGTCCCGGTAGAAGCGAGACACGGTGACGCGGCACAGGGCATCCAACAGGGCCCGCTCGGTGGCGTCCTCTTCCAGCAGGGCGAGGTAGGCGGACAGGCCCGGCACCCCGAGCGCCTTCATCCGCCGGCCGACGCGTTTGCACACCTGGCCGCGCACACGGCGGAAGCCCACCAGGCGCAACCCCAGCCGAGGCGCGGCCCACCGCAGCAACTCCTGGCACTCGGCATCCGTCATGGGGCTCAGTCTATTCGAGGAAGCGCCGCTCCCAGCGCCGCAACTCATCGGGAGGAAAGTCATGCTGGAGCTGGTGCCCTTCGTAGAGCCAGGGCTCCAGCACCCGCGCCAGTTCCCGGTACGCGGGCAAGAGCAGGCCCTTCTCGTAGTCTCCCGCCTCCGGCCACTCCCCGAGCGTCACCACCGCCCGCCCTCCCTCCAGCGCCTCCACCGTGGTGCCAGGGGATTGCAGCCGAGCGCGCAGTGCCTCCACTCCCCCCAGCTCGCTCAGCACCTGGGGCCCCACGAACGTGAGCCATGAGGGGCCCCGGATGCGCGTGCCGATGTTGCGCGAGTAGTCCCTCACGCTGGGGATGTCCAAGCCGGGGTAGCGCATACACCGCTCGTAGACTTCCTTCGTCACTCCCGAGATATGCGTAGGAGCCAACAGCGCCAGACCCACGTTGCCCGAACACCACGGCAGGGGTTCCGCCAAACGCAGCGCCAACTCACGTACCCGAGCGGGCCCCTGCTCCTCCAGGTACTCCGTGGACAAACAGAAGGACAGCACGCATGCCTCCTGGTCCGAACCTCGCCACTCCGGATCGTCAATCCGTCTGTTGCCGAGGTATTCGACCGCGAACCAGTCCGGATTGTGGTCCGCGTCAGCCAGGAGAACGCGCGGCCATTGCCTTTCGAGCAGATTCCGACGGGTGAGTGCCCAAGCCTCCTCATCGAGTTCCCACCAGTCGCCTTCGTCGTCCAGGTAAAAGCCCAGACGTCCTGGCTTCACCGCCTCCACGTAGATGTCCAGCGAGCGCATCACCGCTTGGGCCATCTGCGTGTGGAGTCGACGCATGTAGAAGTCCAGCCTCAACCCCTCATGGATCCACACTCCACTGAATTCCATCTGGAAGCGAATGTGCGGGTAACGTTCATTCACCATGACCACTCCGAACGAGGGCCGATCAGGTCGACCCTGGGTCCAAAGGCTTCCTGATATACGTCGCCTTGATTTCGACCCGCGTAGGTATGTCCCGAGGGGTATGTCCGCCAATCGGGACTCTTGGTGAAGTTCACGCACCGGAACTTGAAGTCGAAGACGGCCTCGACCCGGAGCGGGTCTCCCGCATGGAGGACCACGTCCGGCTCCAGCGTCCCCTTCAACCCCTCTCCCCCCTGGCGTAGCAGCGCCGCCTTCTCCTCCTCTCCCACCAGCGACTTCTCCCCCGTCTTCCGATTGAACCGGTAGCGCGGCTCCAGCAGATAGCCTCCAGCTCGTAGTCGCTCCAGCTTCTCCCCGGCACACCTCAGCGCCACCTCGTGCATCTCCACCCCCAATCGGATGGCCCAGGTGACGCTCCGGCCCCTCCCGTCCACCGTCATCTCCTTGCACTCCTTCGCCGTCGGCATCGGTCCGGCGAACGCTCCCGCGTGCCCCACCAGCACCTCCGTGCGCGCCTGGTCCGCGCAGGCCTCCATCTCCTTCTTGAGGGCCTGTAGCCCCGCCACGTCCAGACTCTGGAGCGTCGCCCTCGCCGTTCCCGCCACCACCCCCACCGCTACCGGCACCCGCTGTCCTTCCAGCGTCGCGCACAGCGCCGGATTGCGTGCACAACCTCCTCTCACCGTGTCGAAACCGTACCGGCTCGGCACTCCTCCGCCCGGCACTCCCGCGCACGCTCCCAACCCCACGCTCCACATCAACCACCCGTACACCCTCATGAGCCACCAGCGCCTGGTGACGCCACCGTCCACTCCGCGCCGCCCCCTCATTCGAGGAAGCGCCGCTCCCAGCGCCGCAACTCGTCGGGAGGAAAGTCATGCTGGAGCTGGTGCCCTTCGTAGAGCCAGGGCTCCAGCACCCGCGCCAGTTCCCGGTACGCGGGCAAGAGCAGGCCCTTCTCGTAGTCTCCCGCCTCCGGCCACTCCCCGAGCGTCACCACCGCCCGCCCTCCCTCCAGCGCCTCCACCGTGGTGCCAGGGGATTGCAGCCGAGCGCGCAGTGCCTCCACTCCCCCCAGCTCGCTCAGCACCTGGGGCCCCACGAACGTGAGCCATGAGGGGCCCCGGATGCGCGTGCCGATGTTGCGCGAGTAGTCCCTCACGCTGGGGATGTCCAAGCCGGGGTAGCGCATACACCGCTCGTAGACTTCCTTCGTCGCCTCCGACAGAATCGTGGCGCCCTGTAAGGCCAGACCCACGTTACCCGAGCACCATGGCAGGGGCTCCGCCAGACGCAGCGCCAGTTCACGTACCCGGGCGGGCCCCTGCTCCTCCAGGTACTCCGTGGACAACCAGAAGGACAGCACGCATGCCTCCTGGTCCGAGCCTCGCCACTCCGGATCGTCAATCCGCCTGCTGCCGAGGTATTCAACCGCGAACCAGTCCGGATTGTGGTCCGCGTCAGCCAGGAGAACACGCGGCCATTGCCTTTCGAGCAGATTCCGTCGGGTGAGTGCCCAGGCCTCCTCATCGAGTTCCCACCAGTCTCCCTCGTCGTCCGCGTAAAGACCCAGACGTCCTGGCCTCACCGCCTCCACGTAGATATCCAACGAGCGCATCACGGCCTGGGCCATCTGCGTGTGGAGTCGACGCATGTAGAAATCCAGCCGCAACCCCTCATGGATCCAAGTACCACTGCGCTCCAATTGGAAGCGGATGTGTGGATAGCGTTCATTCACCATACGAACTCCGAGCGGGGGCCAATCAGGTGGACAATGTCCCCAAATGCCTCCTTATAAATGTCTCCCTGTGACTCACCTGCATACCGATGGCCTGCGGGGTATGTCCGCCAATCAGGTCTCTGGGTGAAGTTCACACCCCGGAGCGGGTCTCCCGCGTGGAGGACCACGTCCGGCTCCAGCGTCCCCTTCAACCCCTCTCCCTCCTGGCGCAGCAGGGCCGACCGGATTGCGTGCACAACCGCCTCGCACCGTGTCGAAACCGTACCGGCTCGGCACTCCTCCGCCCGGCACTCCCGCGCACGCTCCCAACCCCACGCTCCACATCAACCACCACCCCGCCCGTCTCCCGGAGCGAACACCCGGACGACGAGGATCCCGGGGATCCACGGTTGGATGGAGGCCAGCGCGGGAGTCGTGCGAAGAGTCCATGGTCGGCTCACGAGGAGAAGGGTGTTTGAATCCCCGTGGAGCATCCTTGCCATGACTCGACCCCCCACCCCAAACGCTGGGGGCCCACGGAGCCCGAGATGACCCGTCCCTTGAATCCCCTGCTCGCCCTGTCCCTCACCTGCCTGACGCTGGGGGCCGTGGGCTGCGGCGAAAGTGAAGCCGCGAGTCCCGCCAAACCCGAGGCCGCCAACAGCCCCCTGGCCACCGAGATGGTCGCCGCGCACAACGAGGCCCGCGCCAACGCGAAGCCCACACCCGAGCCCGCTCTGCCCGCGCTCACCTGGTCGCTCGAGGCCGCCAAGGTGGCCCAGACGTACGCGGCCGAGTGCAAGTTCGACCACAACAAGAACCGGGGCCCGTACGGGGAGAACCTCGCGGCGGCGGCGCCTCCAGGCTCGAAGACGGATGCCCAGGTGGTGCGCGACTGGGTGGACGAGTCCGCCGACTACTCGTACGACAAGAACCGGTGCGCGACCGGCAAGGTGTGCGGCCACTACACGCAGGTGGTGTGGCGCAACACGACCCAGGTGGGGTGCGCCACCGTCGTCTGCACGAAGAACTCGCCCTTCGGCGCGCAGTTCCCCAAGTGGCAGCTCTGGGTGTGCAACTACTCGCCCCCGGGCAACTACGTGGGCCAGAAGCCCTACTGAGGGAAAAACGACGGGCCACCGGTTCCCCCCAGGGAGGAGCACCGATGGCCCGTGGCGTGTCCCGCGTGAGCGGTCCGGACTACTTCTTGGCGGGCTGGCCCTGGGGAGCGGCCTGGCCCGGCGCCGCGCCACCCGGAGCCGGCATTTCCGGCATCGCGGGAGGCGGCTCGGCCTTCTGGATCTCCAGCAGCTCCACCTCGAAGATGAGCGCCGAGCCGCCCGGGATGCCCGGGGTGCCGCGGTCGCCGTAGGCCAGGTCGGACGGGCACACGAGCTTCGCCTTGCCGCCCACCTTCATCTTCTGCACGCCCTCGGTCCAGCACTTGATGACGCCGTTGAGCGGGAACTGGGCCGGCTCGTTGCGCTTGTAGGAGCTGTCGAACTCCTTGCCGTCCGTCAGCGTGCCCCGGTAGTTCACCTTCACGACATCGCTCGGGGAGGGGCTCTCACCCGAGCCCTCGGTGAGGCTCTTGTAGATGAGGCCGGACTCGGTGCGAGTCGCGCCCTCCTCCTTCGCCGCCTCCTCCAGGAACTTCTTGGACTTCTCCTTCTCCTTCTCGGCCCGGGCCGTGGAGCGGGTGCGCGCCAGCTCCTGGAGCTTCGGCCCGTAGGCCTGCATGTCCACCGCCGACTCCTTGCCGGTCAGCTGCGCCGTCAGGCCGGCCTTCACGAACTCGATCTCCTCGGGCGACATGTCGAACACCTGGATCTGTCGGCCCAGCGTGGCGCCCAGGGTGTAGAACGTCTTCTGCTCGTCCGTCTGGGGCGTCGGTCCCGCGCCCCCGGCACTACCGCTGGAGCCCTGCTGCTGACAGCCCGTCGCGGCAAGCAGCACCGCCACCATCAGAAATTTCCGCATGTGTCCTGCCTTTCTCACCAAGGCGGCAAGCACCGCCCGTCCGGGCGCCCTTATACAGAAAAAAGCCACCTCGGCGGGGGTGCATGCCACGCTTATATTTTCCCGGGATGGCCGGAAGCGCCCGGAATGGGAACCTTGTCCACTCCGGCCGGCCCCCAACCCCGTCGGGTGCCGGGAATTCCAAGCCCCCTTCCGCGCGGACGACGCGGAAAAGCGTGGAGCCACAACGGACGGCCCCCCCCGTCCGACAAGCGCGGCGTCATGCCGTGTTGGTTGCGGAACGCTCGCGCGGGCGGGGAGTGACAACTCTTCTCGATGAGTCAGATTCCGTCTGCTACGGGGCGGAACGGACTGGATGGAGGCGCCGTGCAAGCAAGGGAGGTTCCGCACACCAGTGTCCTGCTGGTGGACGACCAGCCAGCCGACCTGGAGACGCTCAAGCGGCATCTCCAACCCTTCTCCCTGCGACTGGTGATGTGCAACTCGGGAGAGGAAGCACTCGCCCGCTGGGAAGAGGAAGACTTCGCGCTCGTGCTCATGGACGTGCGGTTGCCGGGGCTCGATGGCATCGAAACGGCCCGGCGGCTGCGTGCCCAGGACGCGCCAAGGTCCGTGCCCCTCATCTTCCTCACGGGGGCCGAGCGCGAGGAGGAATCCATCGCGGATGGCTACGACACGGGAGGGGTGGACTGGCTGCGCAAGCCCGTGGACCCCCGGGTGCTGCGCGCCAAGGTGGGTGTCTTCGTGGACCTGCACCGCGAGCGGGAAGCACTGCGTCAACAGCAGCTCGCCCTGCGCGAGCGGGCCCGGGAGATACTGGAGGCCAAGCGCGAGCGCTCCGAGGCCCGGCGGCAACGGGCCGAGGCCGAGCGCGAGCGGCTGGTGGTGGAGCTGCGCGAGGCGGTGCGCCTGCGCGACGAGTTCCTCTCCGTGGCGAGCCACGAGCTGCGCACGCCCCTGACGCCCCTCGCCCTGCGGCTGCACGTCATGCGGCAGGAGCTCAAGAAGGACGCGCTGGACGTGGAGCGGATGCTCGGGCACCTGGACGCGGCCAATGCCCAGGTGAAGCGGCTCACCGGGCTGGTGGACAGCCTGCTGGATGCCACGCGCCTCGCCCATGGACAGCTCATGCTGCGGCGCGAGCGGGACGTCGACCTGGTGGCCATCGTGCGCGATGTGGTCTCGGCCTTCGAGACCCAGGCGGCGAGCGCCCACTGCACGCTGGAGCTGGAGCTGCCCGCGCGCGTGCTCGGCCAGTGGGACGTGCTGAGGCTCCAGCAGATCATCACCCACCTGGTGTCCAACGCCCTCAAGTTCGGGGCCGGAGGCACGGTGCGCCTGCGGCTGGAGGAGCACGACGGGTGGGCGCGGCTGAGCGTGCGCGACGAGGGCATCGGCATGGACGAGTCCGTGCGCGCGCGCATCTTCGGCCGTTTCGAGCGGGGTGTGTCCGAGCGGCACTATGGAGGGCTGGGCCTCGGCCTGTTCATCACGCGGCAGGTGGTGGAGGCGAAGGGCGGACGCATCCACGTGGACAGCGCTCCGGGGCAAGGCTCCGTCTTCACCGTCGAACTCCCCTGCGTGGCGGGAGGAGAGGCGGGGGAAGGCGGCTCACATGAGGCATGAGCCCGCGGAGGCGCTCGGGCACCTGCGCGTGCTCATCGTCGACGACAGTCCCGCGGACCGCCTGATGGCGGTGCGCGTGCTCAAGCGCGCCTTTCCAGGCATCCACCTCGAGGAGGTGAGCGAGGAGGCCGAATGGCACCGGGCCCTCACCCTGGAGCGCTTCGACGCCGTGCTCGTGGATTTCATGCTGCCGTGGACCACGGGCCTGGAATTGCTGCACGACGCCCAGCGCACCTGGCCGGGCATCCCCGTCCTCATGCTCACCGGCACGGCCAAGGAGTGGCAGGCGCTCGAGGCGGTCCAGGAGGGGCTCGAGGAGTACCTGCCCAAGACTCCCGAGTCCTACGCCATGCTGCCGCGCTCGCTGCGCTTCGCCCTGGAGCGCACCCGCCAGCGCCAGGCGCTCAAGGAGTCCAACGAGACGCTGAGCCTGGTCATCGAGGGCGTCTACGGCCACGCCATCTTCCTCCTGGACGCCCAGCGGCGCATCGCCACCTGGAACGCGGGGGCCGAGGCCATCACCGGCTATTGCGAGCCCGAGGTGCTGGGCAGGCCCTTCCGCGAGCTGCTCATCCCCGAGGAGCTGCGGGGCGCGCCGGCCGCCCTGGAGATGGAGCGGGCCGAGCAGCGAGGAATGTACACGGGCGAGGGGTGGCGACTGCGCCGCGACGGCAGCCGCTTCTGGGCGGACATCACCGTGAGCGCCCTGCACAAGGAGGGAGGAGCGCTGCGAGGCTTCGCCATGGTGTTGCGCGACGCCACGGAGCGCCGCCGCCTGGAGGAGGAGCAACAACGGGCCAACGAGTTCCGCGAGCGCCTGCTGGGCATCGTCAGCCACGACCTGCGCAGCCCCTTGCAGGCCATCCTCCTGCAGTCGCAACTGCTCGCGCGCCAGGTGACCCATGACAAGGTGAAGACATCCACCGCCCGCATCAACCAGGGCGCCGAGCGCATGATGCGGATGATCGGGGATCTGCTCGACTTCACCCGGGGCCGGCTGGGCGGAGGCATCCCGGTGGATCGCCGACCCGGAGATCTCTTCGCCCTCGCCGCCGAGGTCACCGAGGAGCTGCAACTCACGTCGCCCCACAACCCACTGCGGCTGAACACCGTGGGGGACGGGCTGGGTGATTGGGATCGGGATCGCCTGTCCCAGGTGGTGCAGAACCTGGTGACCAATGCCTTGAAGCACGGCGCCACGGGCCAACCCGTGCAGGTGATGTTGGAGGGCGAGCAGGACGGCGTGGTGATGCGCATCCGCAACCAGGGCCAGCCCATTCCCCCGGAGTTCGTGCCCCTGCTGTTCGATCCCTTCCGGCGCGCGGGCAGGCAGGACAAGCCGAGTGATCCCCTGTCCGGACTGGGGCTGGGGCTCTACATCGCCCAGGAGATCGTGCACGCCCATGGGGGCAGCATCTCGGTGCAATCGGACGCGGAGGAGGGCACGCTCTTCACCGTCCGGATGCCGCGCCACGCGCCCTCCGCGAGCGCCCGTCCGCGGGACAACCCTCGCGCGGAGACCCAACAGGAGCGGACCCCGGCGAAGGAGGAACACACATGACGCAAGGCACGAGCGTGGGCGTGGCCCAGGTAGAGGTGGAAGTGACGGTGGAAGCCTCGCCGGAGCGGGTATGGCGGGCACTGGTGGAGCAGACCGGCCAGTGGTGGCCCCGCTCCTTCTACGTGGGCCCCTCTCCCAAGGGCTTCGTGTTCGAGGCGCGGCCGGGCGGCCGGGTGTACGAGGACTGGGGGCAGGACGCCGGAGCGCTCTGGTACACGGTGCTCGTGGTGGACCCGCCCTCGATGCTGGAGATGGCCGGACACCTGACGCCGGCCTTTGGCGGCCCCGCGACGACCACGGTGCGCGTGTCGCTGACGTCCAAGGGCCAGGCCACGGTGGTGAAGGTGGAGGACGCGGTGTTCGGCCGGCTGGACGAGAACACCGTGCCGCGGCTGCGCGAGGGCTGGCGCACGTTGATGGGCCCCGAGGGCCTGAAGGGCTGGGTGGAGCAAGGCAGGGCGCCCTAGGGCCCGGCCGTCCGCCCGCCCACCGGCGAACGCCGCACGGGGATGGCCAGGGACTCCGGGTGTGGCCACCCTTGCGAGAAGGCGCCATCACGGGGGTGGACGCACGGGCCTGGGAGGGGCGATTGGACAGGGCGACGAGGACGGGCGCGCTGGGAGCACTCCTGGGAGTGCTGGGAGCCGGAGCCGCGGGGGCCCAACCCCCTCCGGAGACGCCTCGCTGGGGCGCCACGCTGGAGGCGAACACGGACCTTCCCCTGTCGGTGGGAGGAAGGCTGGGCATCGAGTCGCCCTGGCACCGGCTGAGCCTGTCGACCTCGCTCGGCTACCAACCCTCGGCGTACGTCCGGGCCATCAACAGCGCCTCCGTCTTCCTGGGCGCCTATGACCGGAACGAGGCGGACCTCCTCGAGGACACGCTCCGGGGCTCGTTCGTCTGGCGCACGCACCTGGGCTGGCGCCCGGTCGCGAACGCGGGCCTCTACGTGGAGGCGGGCTACGGCCGGGTGGCGTTCGGCGGAAACACGAGCCCGGAAGACGTCCTGTCGGCCCTGACGGGCGTGGAAGCGCCTTCGGACGAGGGTGTGCTCGAGCGGGACTACCGGGTCCGCACGGTGTTGCACCTGCTGGACGTGGAGGTGGGCTGGCGCTGGCGGCTGGGCGCCCACTGGACGGCGCGCACCGCGCTGGGAGCGGCCGTGGCGCTGGACGCCCAAAGCCGGGTGGAGCCTCGCTTCACACCAGAGGACGCCGAGTCCGTCGCCACGTTCTCACGCCGGGCCGAGGACGTGATGAACAGGACCTTCGAGCGGCATGTGCGGCTGCCCGTGCTGTCCTTCTCCGTGGGCTACGCCTTCTGACGAGGGGAGTGGATTAGGCTCGCGCGCCCATGAGCCTGCTGCGACGCGCCACCCGAGACGACACGCCCCAGTTGTTCGACCTGTTCGGCGCGGTGCCCATGCAGGGGGAGCTGGTGCTGTCCACGCGGCGCGAGCCGGACTTCTTCCGCCTCTATGACATGCAGCGCGGCACGGCGGAGTCGTGGGTGCACGAGGTGGAGGACGGCCTGGACGGCATGGGCACGATCTTCGTGCGGGACGGCTGGCTCGATGGCCAGGCGTGCCGGGTGGGCTACCTGGGAGACCTGCGCACACGCTTCTCCGCGAGGCGCAGCCGGGGCCTGGCGCGCTTCTATGGGCCCGTGCTGGAGGAGACCGCCGAGCGGCTGGGAGTGGAGGGCTTCCTCACCGCGGTCATGGCGAGCAACGCCTCGGCGCTGAGCGCGTTGGTGAAGCGCAAGCCGGGCCGGGTGGCGCAGCCGCGCTACACGCTCCTGCGCCGCTTCGGAGCGGTGTCCGTGCACTTCACCCAGCGCCTCACGCCTCGCCCCGGCCGCTATCAGGTGCGCCGCGCCACGCCCGAGGACCTTCCCACCATGGCCGCGATGCTGGACGCGGACCACCGCGCGCGAGCCTTTGGCTACCGGTATGACACAGGCGAGTTGGAGCACCGTCTGGCGAACTGGCCGGGGCTGAACGTGGAGGGTTGCTACCTGGCCTTCGATCCGGAAGGCGCGCTGGTGGGGTGCACCTCGGTGTGGGATCCCCAGGCGGTCAAACGCTACCAGGTGCTGGCGTACCGGGGCTCGATGCGGTGGATGAAATGGGGTTACGACGCGATGGCCACGGTGCTGCGCGCGCCGCGATTGCCCCCTCCCGGCGGCAACTTCAACTATTTCTATCTGTGCAACACCAGCATCCAGGGAGACGACCCAGACATCCTGCGAGCGCTCGTGGAGCGGGTGTACGCGGATCACCACGGCCGGGGTTATCACTTCTTCTCGCTGTACATGGATGAGGGAGACCCGCTCCAGGCCGCGCTGAAAGGCTTCTTCCAGCGGCGGTTGGATTTCCTCCTGTACGCGGTGACTCCCGCGAGCCGGCCCCGGGACCACTTCCCCGAGGGACGCACGGGCTTCGAGATGGCCCTGGCGTGAGTATTCGATATGCCGTGGGTAACCCGTCGATGAGTAGACACCTCGCGATTCCCTTGGAGCCACCATGAAGCCCAAGCTGCTGATCCCCGTCTGCTTTCTGCTTTCCGCCTGTTCCTTGCTCCAGTGGTACAGGCGCCCCGAACATGCGCCTCCCGAGGAAGCGGCCCGGTTCCAGTTTCCACTCGAGCTGCCAGCTGAATCCCGCCTGAAGATTCCGGGCATCACCGCGACGGCCATCCAACTCGCCATGGACGACTTCCGTCCGCCGGGAGCCAAACCCCACTCTGGAGCCACGGCCGAAGAACAATGCCTCTACCGGCGCGAGTCCTACAACGTCTTCGCGGCGCCCGCCTCCGACGGAGTCATGCTCGTCCGTTTCGTCCTCGCTCCAGAAGCGTGTGACTCGAAGGACCCCGTCCTCGACATGGGCGCCACCTACGCGATCGATGTCCAGCAATGGCGGATCCTCGCCATTCAACCGTGAACTCCCACCGGCATATGCTCCGGGGATGTCCAGACGCCATGTCCTCCGGGGGGCCGCCCTGCTGGTCGCCCTCCTCATGGGCCCCGGGTGTGCCACGAGCCGCCTCTCGCGCCCCCTGACCGATGCCGAGCGCGACACCTACGAGGCCCGTCTGGACCGGGCTCAGCCCTTCCTGGGCAACGCCCAGGGGAACCAGGAGTTGGAATCACTCGCCCGGGAGTTGGAGACGCGCCTCGAGCACCAGCCCCAGGACGCCCGCCTCCATGCCCTGCTCGCGCGCACGGCCCTCGCCCTCAAGCGCGAGGAACAGGCCCGCGCGGAATCCCAGCGGGCGCTCGAACTCGCCCCGGACTCCGCCGAGTCCCACTACCTGCGCGCCTTCTTCCTCGGAGGCCGGGAGCAGGCCCCCACCGCCCTCGCCGAGGCCCGGCGCGCCACCGAGCTCGATCCCGGCCGCGGCCGCTACTGGCGGCTCCTGGGCACGCTCCACCTGCAACTCCACCAGCCCACCGAGGCACGCACCGCCTTCGAGCGGGCCCTCGCCCTGGAGCCGGACAACGCCCAGACCCTCTTCCTGTCCGGGATGCTGGCCGAGGACGAGGGCAAGGACGACGAGGCCCTGGCCTCCTTCGAGCGGGCACGCACCGTCGCGCCGGACTTCGCCCTCGCGCACACCCACGCCGGACGACATCTCCAAGACCAAGGCCAGTTCGAGGCCGCGCTCGCGTGCTTCCAGAAAGCGGCGGACCTGGTCCCCCAGGACTGGAGGGCCCGTGAACGACTCGTGCAGTTGAATCAGGCACTCGGGCATACCGCCCAACGTGACGCCGAGCGAGCGGCCCTGCTCAAGCTGCGCCAGGAAGGCCGGGTGGATCAGGACTTCTTCATCCGCGAGCAATGGCGGGAAGCCGGGCAGACCCTCGTGGTGGTGGAGAATTTCGAGCTGACGGGGGACTGGGCGCGGCGCTACGAATTCCAGGTGTTCGCCCCAGGCCTGGAGCGGCCCGAGCGCGTCATCTCGCTCGGCTCCTATGCCTTCACCAATGCGTTCGCCCGCGAGAAGAACCCCTCGGCGCCGCGCCTGTTCCACCTCGATGCCTACGGCGCGGATGACTCCCACGAGACGTATGGTCTTTTCGAGGGCGAGCCCTCCTATGACGACACCCGGGCGCGCGTGCTCGCCATCCTCCACGGCGAGCTCGCCCCCACGTCCAGCACGAAGCGAGACGCACGATGAACTGGGTGTCCTACCAGGGCCGAGACGTCACGAGGCCAGCGCCGTCATCGGTTCGGCGGCGTGCGCCACCAGGGGAAGCAACAGGGAGAAGGTGGTGCCACGGCCGGGCTCGCTGCTCACGCGCAGCTCGCCGCCCATCTTGCGCACGATCGCGTGACTGATGGACAGCCCCAGTCCCGTGCCCGCGCCAGCTGGCTTGGTGGTGAAGAACGGATCGAAGATGCGCGGCAACACCTCGGGGGCGATGCCATGGCCCGTGTCCGAGACATCCACGCGCACGAAGCCGCCCTCGCGCACGGAGCACACGCGCAAAGTGTGGCCCCGCGAGGAGCCCTCCGGCATGGACTGCAACGCGTTGACGATGAGGTTGAGGAAGACCTGGCTCAGACGGCTCTCGCTGGCGAGCACCGGAGGGAGTTCCGGCTCGTAGCGCTTCTCCAGCCGCGCCGTGCTTCGCTGCTGGGGCTCGGCCATGCGCAGCGCGAAGTCGAGGCTCGCGTTGATATCCACCGGGGTGAGCGATTCCTCCGAGGTGTGTGAGAAGAAGCGCATGTCGTGCACGATGTCGCGGATGCGTCGGCAGCCCACGAGGGATTCCGTCACCACCTGATGGGCCTCTCCGAGCGAATGGCTCACAGCCGCCGAGGGACCGGGCAGGGACATCAGACGCCGCTCCAACCTCTCGAGCCAATCCCGCAGGTGGCTCAGGTTGGCGAGCACGTAGGCGATGGGATTGTTGATTTCATGGGCGATGCCCGCCGCCAGCACGCCCAGGGACGCGAGCCGATCGTTCTGGAGACTCTGCCGCTCCAGGAATCGCTTCTCGGTCAGGTCATGCCCCACCAGGAGCAGCCGCCGCGAGGCACCCACCTCCTGGAGCGAGCCCGTGAGATCCAGGGACACCCGCTCGCCCCGCGCGGAGCGCAGCCCCAGGTCGTTCACGCGCACCGAGCCCTTTTCGAGCAGTTCCTCGAGCGCCTCGCGCACGAGGACCCGCTCGCCCTCCGGCGCCAGCGTTTCGAGATTCGCGCCGAGGACCGTCGCCGCGTCACGCCCGAGCAGCCGCGCCGCCACGGGATTGAACTCCAGCACATGCCCCGCCTCGTCGAGCAGGAAGACGGCGTCTCCCGAGGACTCCAGCAGTTGGCGGTTGCGCGCCTCGCTCTGCCGCACCCGCAGGCGCAGGCGCATCAACAACTCCACCTGGCTCCGGAGCGCGAGCAGGTGACGGCGCTGCACCTCGCTCAAGGTGCGCGGCACGGAGTCAATGACACAGAGCGTGCCCAGCAGGAAGCCGTCCTCGGAGCGGATGGGCACACCGGCGTAGAAACGGATGTGGGGCGCTCCCTCCACGAGCGGACTGGTGGCGAAGCGCACGTCCTGGAGGGCGTCCTCGATGACGAACACCTCCTGCTCCTGCTCGATGGCGAAGGTACAGAAGGAGATGCAGCGCGCCGTCTCCGACACGCCCGGCAGACCCACGTTCGCCTTGAACCACTGCCGCTCCCGATCCACCAGGCTGATGAGCGCCACGGGCACGCCGCACAGGGTCGCCGCCAACTGCACGATGTCGTCGTACTCGGGCTCGGCGGCCGTATCGAGGATGCCGTGCCGATCGAGAGCGCACAGACGATTGTCTTCGTACAGGAGACCTGGGGAAAGCATGCCCCGCGATATGGGTCCGCCCCCCCGCCAGAGGGCAGTACACCCCGTGCGTTGTGTAGGAAAAGGGGCACTGGCAATGTCAGCCCCACGACACCCGCCCGCCTCGACTGACGCGCCGCGCAACCTCTGACGCGGCGCGGCAATGCCGACCTGTAGCAACTTCAATCCGACATGTACGACAATATAGTCAAATTGAGCATTTAATCTCCCCCCGACCTCCCGAGACGCCCATGACCGCCATCAACTCCAACCGGAGCGCACTGCCCCAGACGACCCCCGCGTCCAAGAAGTCGCTGTTCAATCCCATCGACCTGGGCAAGGCGGTCATCGACGGCATCAAGGACATCCCGAAGAACATCGAGATGGGCAAGGACGTCTTCGAGGCCACGACGATGCGCGAGCTCAGCCGCATCTTCGGGGGGGACGCGAAGCCGGACCGCATGAGCGATGGGGCGCTCTTGGGCGCCGGGGGCCAGCAGTACCCGGCGGGCACGCCGCTCGGGCAGATCTCCGGGGTGATGCCGAAGAACAACCCCAACCCGAACAAGACCATCCTCTACACCAACGGCATCATGACGCCGGCCGAGGGCCAGCTGCGTGAGATGCAGGCCATCGCGGACCGCTCGGGCGCGAAGGTGGTGGGCGTGCACAACGCCACGCAGGGGCTGGTGACGGACCTGGCGCAATGCGTGACGGACAAGCTGGACAAGGGCAGCAACCCGGCCGTGGATTCGCTGGCGAACACCGTCTACAACGAGCTCAAGGCGGGCCGGGAAGTGCACCTGATGGGCTACAGCCAGGGCGGCCTCATCACCGCGCGGGCGCTCAATGACGTGCAGCAGCGCCTGCGGTTGGAGGACGGCTTGTCCCAGGCCCAGGCCGAGAAGCTCATGGGCAAGCTGAGCGTGGAGACGTTCGGCGCCGCCTCCACGCGCTACCCGGACGGCCCCCAGTACGTGCACTACATCAACGACGCGGACGCGGTGCCCACGCTCACGGGCCTGGGCGGCAGCGTGGATCCGCTCGCCTTCCTGAAGGACGCGGGCAAGGGCGCCGTGGTGCACCGCTTCACCGACGGCAACGCCAACCTCATCAGCAACCACATGCTCGACACCCTGTACATGCAGCACCGGGTGCCCTTCGAGCAGGCGCGCCAGAACCAGTTCTAGCCGCCCTCGCCCGTGAAGCGGTGCTGCTTCGCCGTGTCCCGCATGAGGACATAGACGAGCAGCGAGCAGAAGATGCAGCCGGTCACGTACCAGAAGAACCAGGTCTCGCGGCCGACGTACTTGAGCCAGGTGCCCACGTACTCGGCCGTGCCTCCAAACACGGACACGGTGAGCGCGTAGGGCAGTCCCACGCCCAGCGCCCGGACGCTCGCGGGAAACAGCTCCGCTTTCACCACGGCGTTGATGGACGTATAGCCAGACACGATCACCAGCGCCGTCATCACCAGCAGGAAGGCGGTGAAGGCGTCGCGCGTGTGCATCAGCGCCGTGAGCAGCGGCACGGTGCACAACGTCCCCAACAGCCCGAAGCCCATCAGCACCGGCCGGCGGCCCACCCTGTCGGAGATGAAGCCGAACACGGGTTGCAGGAGCATGTAGAGGAACAGGGAGCCCACGGAGACGAGCGTGGCCTGGCTCCTCGAGAGCCCCACCGTGCCCACCAGGAACTTCGGCATGTAGACGGTGTAGGTGTAGAAGGCGAGCGTGCCGCCCATGGTGAGGCCCACCACGAGGAGCAGTTCCCTCGGGTGGCGCAACAGCTCGCGCATGGGGCTGTGCGGCCTGGCCTTGGCCGCCTCCTTCTGGAAGGCCTCCGTCTCCACCATGTTGCGGCGCATGTAGAAGCCGAACACCGCCAGCCCGGCGCCGATGAGGAAGGGCAGCCGCCAGCCCCAGTCCTGCAACTGCGCCTCCGTGAGCACCAGGCGCTGGAGCACCAGCAGCGTCAGCGTGGCGAGCAACTGCCCCATGATGAGCGTGACGTACTGGAAGGAGCTGTAGAAGCCCCGGTGGCGCGAGGTGGCCACCTCGGTGAGGTAGGTGGCGCTGGTGCCGTACTCCCCGCCGAGTGACAGACCCTGGAGCAACCGCGCGAGGACGAGCACGAGCGGCGCCAGGAGTCCCACCTGCTCATAGGTGGGACACACGGCGATGACGAGCGAGCCCAGGCACATCAACGACACGGACAAGGTCAGGGCGGCGCGGCGGCCGCGCAGGTCCGCGTAGAGGCCCATGACCCAGCCGCCGATGGGACGGATGAGGAAGCCGAGCGCGAAGACCCCCGCAGTGTTGAGCTGCTCGACGAGGGGGTTGTCGTGGGGGAAGAAGGACCTGGCGAAGTACAGCGAGAAGGCCGAGTAGATGTAGAAGTCGTACCACTCGATGAGGTTGCCGACCGAGCCGCCGAAGATGGACAGCAGGCGCTGGCGGACACCGGAGGTGGTGTCGGGAAGAGGCGGATTCACCCCTCCGCTTGTAACCCAAACCTCCCCCTCCCTCACCCGCCGGGAGCCCGGCTGGCGGCTGACCGCCCAACCTTGAATAATCCACGGATATCCCCGTCTTGAGGAGCAACTACCAGTTACTCCTCTTCCTCCTCGAAGGAATCCCCACCATGGATCGCATCCTGTCCTCGCGGATTGTCCGCACCCTGTCGTTGGTCGCCGCGGTGACCCTCCCCGGCTGTGTCATCGAGGGAGGCCATGGCCACAACAACCTGGTCGACAACACCCCCTACTACCCGGGGTGTCCCGCCCTGGACGGCGTGGGCAACTCGGGCCTCATCGGACTGTCGTCCTATCGCGGCCACGAGGTCTCCCTCGAGTCGTACACCTTCCCCGGCGAGTACGTCCGCCACTACAAGGGCCGCGGCATCCTCGGCCCCGTGCGCTCGTCCTACGATGGGGACGACGCCACGTTCCGGATCGTCTCGGGCCTGGCCGACAGCCGCTGCATCTCGTTCGAGTCCGCCAACTACCCGGGCTACTACCTGAACCAGAGCAACGGCGAGGTCTTCCTGGACGCATCGAGCTCCGACCTGGCCTTCGCCGAGGACGCCACGTTCTGCCCGCGGCCCGGTCTGGCGGACCCCTACGAGCTCAGCTTCGAGGCCTGCGGCTTCCCGGGCCTCTACCTCAACCACCTCGAGGGCTACCTCTACGTCGGGGATGAGCCGGGCTACGAGTTCGAGGAGGACGCGACCTTCCTGATCGAGGCGCCCTTCTAACCCCCGGGCTCAAATCCAGAAGGCGATGTCGCGCTCCTCGTCCGCCGGACCCGGACCGTGACCGCCTTCCAGGAGCCAGCGGCGATAGGCCTCGATGTCCGAGTGCAAGAGGTCCGCTTCGGTGCCGGAGAAGACGCCTCCCCCGGGGCCATTGAGCAACCCCTCGCGCTGGACCTTCATGATCTCCACGTCCTGGGTAATCACCTGGGTGGTGTACCAGCGCACCAGGGGCTTGAGGGCGTGGCCCACGAGCGAGCGCGGCAAGTCATACGGCAGCCGGTAGCTGATGGCCGTGTAGACGAGGCTGTCGGTGGGGCCGATGGGCGTGATCTGCGAGTTGATGACGAAGCCGCTGCGCTCGCCCCACAGGTAGTCCACGCGGGTGATGTTGGGCGCGACGTAGTGGTCCGTGTGGACCATGGGCATTCCGCTCGGGTTGAAGAGACGGCCGAGCCCCGACACCGTGTCCTGCTCCTGCTTGTAGGTGACGAGCACACTGCCCTCGGAGCGCTTCACCGTGGCGGGCACGCGCTTGCGCGCCGTGTTCCGGAACCACCCCTCGTGGACGAAGACCGTGTGCGGCACGTCCATGAAGTTCTCCACCAGGTTCGTCACCCCGTTGGGGAAGCGCGTCACCATGAAGTAGACGCTCCACTCGGGCTGGCCCCAGAACGGCACCCGGAAGGCGGGACGGCGGGCGCGCTGGGAGTCCCCTCCCATGAAGACGAACACCAGCCCGTCCTGCTCCAGCGTGTCGAAGCGCTGCAACCGGCCCAGGTCACACGGCCGCACCTGGAGGCCCGCGCGCGCATGGCCCCTGGCGTCGAGCGATTCACCGCACTGGGACGGCCCGAGTGACGGCACCTCCACCACCGCGCCCGAGCCGTCATACACCCAGCCATGGTACGGGCAGCCCAGGCGCCCATCGAAGACGGCTCCGGCGGACAGGCGCGCGTTGCGGTGCAGACACCGGTCGCGCAGGGCCACGGGCCGACCGTGCTCGTCGCGGAAGAGCACCACGTTCGTCCCGAAGAACGTGCGCGCCAGGGGGGCACGCGAGGTGAGCTCCGTGGAGAGACACGCCACGTACCAGTAGTCCTTGAGCGCGCCGCAGCGGGTGAGGTCCGCCTCGGCGTCCAGGTCCACGGTGGGGGCCGGAGCCGGCGCGAGCGGCGGCACGTCGCGGGGATTCCTCATGAGCGGGGCATTCCTTGTTGGGTGAACCAGGCCGTCCAACCGGGCTGCCGGTGGAGGTCCGCGGGTTTGATGTCTCCGGCCCGCTGGCCGAGCGCGATGCAGCGGGCCTCGTAGCGGCGCACGCCGTCGGTGACGCGCAGCACGCGCAGGGGCCCGAGCTGGCCGAGCTCGCGCGCGTAGCGGTAGTGGAAGCCTTCGCACAGGACGTTCTCCAGCGCGTGGGCGGCCTCCTCCAGGCGCGTCTCGGGCGCGTCCGTGTCCAGGAAGAGCCGGTACGCGGGCGGCGCGGAGGCCATCCACTCGGGTGCCATCATGGCGAAGGCCGGACGTTGGCCGAACAATCCCGGCAGCGTGGCGGCGAGCACGTGGGAGACGCGGGTGGCGGCCAGCTTCTCGCCGACCAGATCACACACGGAGTCGGCGCGGCCCAGGAAGCGCAGGCAGGGCGTGGCGCGGTGGAAGCCCTCGACCCGGACCAGGTCCCCCAACTGATAGCGCAGCAGTCCGCCGGACGTGGACATCACGACGGAGTAGGTGCGCCCCGTCTCCAACTCATGGGCCAGGCGGGGACGCGCACCAGGGTGCTCGGGGTCGACGAACTCGAAGAAGTGGCTGCGCACGGCGAGCACCGGCGCGGGGGCGGCGAAGAGCGGCAGCGTGACCACCCCCTCGGTGGCGAGCAGCCCCTTGCCCTGCACCTCGACGCCCGGGAAGTGACGGCGCGCGGCGTCCACGGCATGCGCCGCCTGGGCATCCGTCCACATGCTCAGCAGCGCGAGCCGGGGCCAGAGCACGGAACCTCTCGCGTCCAAGCGCAACGCCTCGCGGAGCACCCGGGCCCGCTCCGGCTGGGGCGTGAAGCGCATGCGCGACAACGCCTCCTTCACCTCCACGCTGTCCGGCACCGGGGGCCGGCACACCCCGCGCTCCAGGTCCTCCGCCAGGCGCTCGCCGTGCCGCTCCAGCGCATCCATCAGCAGCGAGAGGAAGCTCGGGTTCCACACACTGAGGAAGGCCAGGTCCGCGCGGGCCACGAGGAACCAGAGCGTCACGTACCGGCACGACTCCACGTCCGGCAGCAGCGCCACGGCCCCAGGCACGGCGAACACACGCGCGAGCAGCGGTTGCAGGGGACGGGGGAAGTACGCCGAGTCCTCCACGCTGCCCACGGGTGTGCCGCCCGGAGTCCGACCCTGCTTGCGGCCGATGGGCGAGATGGACCAGTAGCTCGGACCGGCGCGGACCGCCGGGCGCGCGTGCAGCACGTCGAACAGCATCGGCGCGAGCCCGTGGTGGAACTCGCTCAGCAGGCCCCGGGTGACGGGAATGTACTTGGACGCACCCGAGGAACCCCCCGAGGGCTCGAAGCGCAACAACGGCTCGCGGGTGAGCACGCGCGGCGCTCCCGCCTTGAGGGCCTCGATGTCCGCGAGCACCGAATCCGGAGTGGCGAGGGGCACCGCGTCCTGGAACTCGCGCGCGGTGCGCACGCGCGGGAAGCCCCGCACCCGCTCCGCCTGCGCGGTGCCCTGGACGGCGGCGAGGACGCGAGACAGACACCCGGCCTGGGCCCGCTCGGGACGCGCGAGCGCCCGGTGGAAGCGCAGCGCCGAGAGGGACTGGGCCGCCATCAGGCCCGACAACATCATGCCCGCGCTCCCACGCCCATCCACCGCAGGCCCCGGCGCATCCACAGGCGCACCTGCTTCACCAGGAAGCCCGTCAGCGCCCAGGCCACGTCCCTCGCGCGCAGCTCCGCGAGACACACCAGCTCCTCGCCCTCCACGTGGCCGGGGTTGCGCCGCGCGAAGTAGCCGATGTGCGGATGGCTCGCCGCCTCGCGATCAATGGGAGACACGCCCTCGCGCACCCGGTAGTGCGCGTCCGAGAAGCGCACCGTGCCCCGCTCCGCATCGAACTGCTCGCCGAACCAGCGCGAGGTCAAACCGCTCAGGAACGCCAGCCGCTCGGCGGGCGGCTGCCAGTCATGGCGCGGCACGGTGCGGGGGAAGTGGTTCACCGCCAGCAGGTAGGTCTTGTACCCGGCGCTCAAGAGCAACCAGAACAGCGGACGCAAGGGGCGGCGCAGCTTGCGCTGGAGCAGGAAGCGCGTGAAGCGGACCTGCAACTCCTTCTGTCCCCAGTAGTCGGGATGGATGACGGTGTCGCCGGAGAAGATGATCTCCACCGCGCGGCCCTCCATCCGTTCCTCGACGACGCGCAGGGTGCTGAAGCCCACCAGCTCCCCCGAGCGCCGCGCGGACAACAGGATGACGTACTGCTTGTCGGCCAGATCCCGGGTGAAGCGCTCGGCGCTGACGCCCGCGTAGCACACCTGCATCAGGGAGAGCATCTGCGCGCGCTGCCGCTCGGTGAGCGCGTCCCGGGCCACCGTGGCCCCCTTCAAGGCGGAAAACATGGGTGTGCCGTCTCCTCAGTGGCTGTCGAGCAGGGTCGCCGTGGTGGAGGCCTGACGGATGACGTGGTAGCGGTCGGCGTCGAGCCGCACCTGCTGCACCTCGCCCCCATACCAGTGGAGGGTGGCCGTCACGGGCCCCGCGTAGGTGCCCAGACCGAAGTGCATGCGCGGATCCGCCGACGCCCCCAGGCCTCCGAGCAACCCCATCTCCTGGACCTGCTCCACGCGCTGGCCCTCGTGCTCGTAGGACACGACGACCCGGGTCCCCACGGCGGCGCGGCTCGTGTGCGCGCCATGGCCCTCGAGCGACAGGCCCACGAAGTGCGCCGCGTCCCGCCCCGGTCCCTCCATCAAGGTGTTGCGGTAGACGGACACCGGCCCGTGCTGATTGGTGATGACGGCATCCAGGTCTCCATCGTCATCCAGGTCCGCGAGCAGCACGCCGCGCGAGTTGTCCGGCGCATCCAGGCCCAGCTCCCGGGCCACGTCCACGAAGTGGCCGGGCTTCTGGTCGCCGAGGTTCATGTACGCGCGCCGCGCCTCGTTCGGGTAGACGGTGCGCCCGCGGATGTCGCCCCACTTGTCCGCGTACGTGTGCACCTCGGGACCGGACTGCATCAACTTGTGGTTGATGTACCAATAGTCCTTGCGGCCCGAGTCGATGAGGTGATCCAACCGGTCATCGAGGTGGCCATTGGCCTGCACCAGATCCGGCCAGCCATCGTTGTCCAGGTCTCCCGCCGCCGCGCCCCAGCCAAAGCGCTGCTCGTTGAGCGCGCCCCGGAACGTGGCCTCGTCCTTGAACACGGGGACGAATGGATCCTCGCCCTTGGACAGCATCCACAGGAGGCTGCCCTCGGCCTGGAGCGAGTGGTGCACGTTGGACACGTAGACGTCCAGCCAGCCGTTGCGATCGAAGTCGGCCACGCTCGAGTTCATGCCCTTGTAGGTGTCCTTGCCAATCTGGCCGAACAGCGAGCCCCGGACGCGGCGGAAGTGACGGCCCTGCTCGTTGAGGTACACCTCGTCCGGACCGAAGTCGTTGGCGATGTACAGGTCCGTCCACCCGTCCTGGTTCAGGTCCACCGTGCTGACGGCGAGCGACCAGCGCGTCTCCTGGAGCCCGAGCGCGGCCGAGTCCAGCTTCTCGAAGGTGCCATCGCCCCGGCCCCGGTAGAGCGCGTTGAGCCCACCGTTGTCGGCGTCATGCCAGCCGTTGTGCATGAAGCGCAGCATGCGGCGGTCATCGGGGTACTCGGGCTCGGGCAGCTTGAAGAGGTTGAAGGGCGTGGGCGTGGCGTAGCCCGGCAGGTGCGTGGTGAGGGCGTTGGCCACGAAGAGATCCAGGTGCCCGTCCCGATCGAAGTCGAGCATCGTCACGGCGATGCTCACCGAGTGGTCTCCCACGCCGGCCTTCGTGGTGACGTCCTCGAAGGTGGCGCTGCCCGTCTCGCGCAGCATGTTGCGCAAGAGCCGCGAGGGACCGAACGCCACGGCGATGGCCAGGTCCTGATCCCCATCCCCGTCGTAGTCCACGAAGGTGCCGCCCGAGGCGGTGCCCTCGCGGGTGTAGTTCGCGGCGATGGCGTCCAGGATGGGCATCCGCACGCGCTCGAAGCGCAGGTCCCCCAGGTTGCGGAAGAGCGCCGCGCGATCCCCCTCGGCCTTGAGCGGATTGGCGAGGAACAGGTCCAACTTCCCGTCCCCATCGAAGTCCCCGGCGGCCACCGCGTCGCCCACGCTCAGCACCCACTTGGACACGTGCAGCACGCGGGGATCCACGTGCGTGAGCACGTCCCCCATGGTGGAGCCCAGCCCCGTGTGCGAGGCCTCCAGGCGCTCCATGTGGAAGGGGAGCGGGCGCGCGTGCTGGGTGGGCGCCACGACGAACACGTAGCCCGCGGCGAGCGCCACGCCCAGGCCGCCCACCGCCCCGAGGCGCTTGAGCGGACCGGGGGACACGAGGCCCGCGAGGTAGTCCCGGGCTCCTTTTCGCCACAGGGCCCGGCCGTGCAGGAAGAGGAAGCGCGCCGTGGCGCACGTGAGCGCCGCGTAGAAGAAGGTGAAGACGCTCTCCTTGAGGTGGAGCACCAGGTCCACCAGTGTGAGCGCGAACGCGAGGATGACCTGATCCCGGGGCCGCTTGGGCGACGTGCCCGGGTCGGTGATCATATAGAAGGTGAAGATGAAGAACGGCGGCGAGCCCAGCGTGCCCAGGAAGAGCACTTCCGGAGGCAGGTGGTGGCGCATGATGTACGCGCGCAGGGCCGTCTGCAGGGCGTAGAAGCCGAGGAAGCTCACCACCAGCCACGCGCGGCCCACGCGGAAGAAGAAGAGCACCAGCGCCGCCATGAGGATGAAGGCGCTGAGCGCCACCTCGCCATTGGCCCACTGGTAGGCGGGCGCCGCGGTGATGAGCTCGCGCGTGAAGAGCAGCGACGTGGCCACGCCGAACATGGACGGGTTGAAGACGTGGCGGCCCTCGAAGGTGAGCACGTACTTGGAGCCGATGGTGAGCCACACCGGCAAGAGCAGCAGCCAGCTCGAGTGGGAGTAGTTGAGCAGGAGCGCCAGCGAGCAACACGAGATGTACGCGCTGAGTGGAAACACCTTCTCGCGGCGCAAGAGCCAGGTGAGCCCCGCGTCCAGCACGCTGCCACTCACGACGATGGCGGCCATCTGCGCGGGGCTGCGGTTGAAGCCGAAGAAGGAAAAGCCCAGCACACCGTACAGGGTGAGGATGGCCGCGAAGGGCAGGCGCGGATCATTCCAACGGGGCCAGATCCACCCCCACCGAAGGGCCTGGGGCCGCACCGGGTGTGCTATCGACTGCTCGGCATTCATGATGGGGCGCCTCCGAAGCGCGCGGCGAGACTGCCGTGACCCCGTCCCCCTGTCCAGGCCGCCCGGGACTTGCATCCACCCTCGCGAGCCTGCTCACCATCCGGGCCTCACATGCTCTCTCCGCTCTCGCGCCTCCTCCTCCCGTGTCTCGTCGGCCTGTGCGTGCTCGCGGGCGTGCTCTTCTGGCGCCAGCAGAACGTGAAGAAAGCCCAGGGCGGCCGCATCTCCCCCCCCAAGATGGCGTGGCTGCTCTACGCCGTCTTCGTGTGGTTCCTCCTCTGTCCACTCGTGGCCAGTGACGCGGGCGTGCATCCCCACCTGCGGCTCGTGCTCGGCGGTTTCTCGGCCTTCATGTGGGCCCGCGGCGCGGTGGAAATGTACATGCTCTACGTGACCCGGAATTGGCGGCCGCCCTACGGCATCACCCATGACGTGCTGAGCCTGGCGCTCGTGCTCGGGGGCCTTGGCTTCTATGCCGTGCGGCGTGACGCACCGCCCTCGCCCCTGGACCTGTGGACGCTGTGCCTGTTGGCGCTGGTGGCGGTGACGCTCGTCATCGAGGTGGTCTACGCCGCGCTCTTCTTCCACGCCGTGGAGGGGCGGACCACCGGCGAGGACGGCATCTGGTTCGCCGACGAGGAGCAGGCACGCTTCCAACGCATCAACCGCATGACCTTCGCTTGCAATGTCCCGCTCTACGCGAGCCTCGGTGGACTGCTCGCGGTGGCCCTGGGACTCGGGAGCTGAGACCCACGCGGCGTTCAATCCTGGAACTCGTGATCAGGCCGCCATGTTTCCTTAACGTAGGATTTCTGTTAATAAGGCGTGCCTTTCCGCTCCGGGAAAACCCGAGGAGCCGGAGGATCCGGCCCTCGCCCTCCCTCTTCGAAGGATGGATGATGAAGGCCACGTCTCTTGACTCCCTCATGGCTCGCGCGTTGGTGCTGGGTGCGTGTCTTCTGACGGCGCCCGCCCTGGGGGCCAGCGGCGTCAAGGTGCTCGAACCCCGGCTGTCCACGGTGAAGCCCACCACGCCCGAGCTCGACGAGGAAACGCCCGTGGAGCGCGTGGTGGTGAAGTTCCACGAGGGCACCCGGGTCCGGCTGCGGCAGGGGATGATTCGCGCCATGAATGGCGAGCGGAGCCAGGAGGAGCGCGGCCGCATGGCGCGCTACAAGCTCTCCGAGGGCCGGCTCGATCAGGACCTCAACGAGGCCCAGCGGGTGATGAAGCGCTCGTGGCGCTGGGGCGTCCCGGAGCGGCTCTTCCGCCAGGACGAGGCCACCCTCGCCGAGCGCAAGCGCTCCGCCGAGAACCTGAGCGGCAAGGAGATGGCGGACCTGGACCTCTATTACGAGGTGCCGCTGGAGCCGGGCATGAAGGCCTCGGAGGTGGAGGAGCTCATCGCGCAGCTCAACGCCCTGGACAGCGTGGAGATCGCCTACGCGGAGCCCGTGATGTGGGCGGCGAGCGTGGAGGTGTCATCGGACCGCTTCTCCTCCAGTGCGCGCCATGACACACGCCAGGGCTACCTGGACGCGGCGCCCATGGGCATCGACGCGCGCTACGCCTGGACGGTGCCCGGCGGGAGAGGCGCGGGCGTGAAGCTCGTGGACGTGGAGGGCGCCTGGAACACCGCGCACGAGGATCTGCCGGACTTCTTCCACCAGGGGGGCACGACGTTCTCCGACGGGGAGTGGCGCGACCACGGCACCGCGGTGCTGGGCGTGGTGGCCAGCCAGTCCAACGGCTACGGCGTCACCGGCATCGCCCACGAGGCGTGGGTGGGCGGCCAGGGCATCGCCACCCAGAGCATGGCGAGCGCCATCCACCACGCGGCGCGCGCGGTGGGCCGGGGCGGCGTGGTGCTGGTGGAGCTGCAGGCGCCCGGTCCCCGCGCCATGAAGAAGTGCGCCTGCAACCAGAGCCAGTGCAACTACGTGCCCCTGGAGTACTGGCGGGCCAACTTCGACGCCATCGCCCAGGCCACCGCGCACGGCGTGCACGTGGTGGAGGCGGCCGGCAACGGCGGCGTGGACCTGGATGACCCCGTCTACCGAGGCGCCTTCAACCGCGCGGTGCGCGACTCGGGCGCCATCCTCGTGGGCGCCAGCGCCTCCACGGACCATGCGCCCACGTGCTGGACGAACCACGGCAGCCGCGTGGACGTGCACAGCTGGGGCGAGAAGGTGGTGACGCTCGGCTACGGCGACCTGTCCGGCGCGAGCGAGAACCGCACCTACACCGCCACGTTCAGCGGCACCTCCAGCGCCGCGCCCATCGTGGCCGGAGCGGTGGCCTCGTTGCAGGGCGCCGCGCGCGCCGCGGGCAAGGGCCCCATCCGGCCGCGCGTGATGCGGGAGCTGCTGCGCGCCACGGGCACGCCCCAGGTGCCGGGCCCCAAGCACATCGGCCCCCAGCCCAACCTGCGCGCCGCCATGCCCCGGCTGCTCTCGCGCTAGCGCCGCCGCCGTCCGCCCCCCAGGGCGAGCAGCAACACGCCGCCCACCACCCCCGCGCCACCGATGGCCAGGTCGCGCTGGGTGCGGTCGGAGTAGCGCCCGGTGACCTTCTGCGTGGCGCGCTCCACGAACGAGTCGGTGGCGCGATACGCGGTCGCCAGGAACACGGTGCCTGCGACGATGAGCATCAAGCCCAGGATGCGGACAATTCCCACGGCGTCTGTCCTCTTGGTGGTGAAGGAGTGTCTGGAAGAGTGTCGGGCACCCTACACTCTCATGACCGTTCGGGCACCTTCCGACATTCCCCAGGGAAAGCCCTCCTGGGTAGGGCACGACCCGCTAGTGTGCGCGCCTCGAGAGGAGTGAGACGCGTGTGAGTGAAGCCGAGACCCACGAGGGGCCCGCGCGCCGGGTCGCCACCGGCTCCGCCGGGCTGGACACCTTGCTCAACGGCGGCTGGGTTCACGGAGGCACGTACATGGTCTCCGGGGCCCCGGGCACGGGGAAGACCATCCTGGGCAACCAGCTCTGCTTCTCGCACGTGGCGGCCGGAGGACGCGCCGTCTTCGTCACCATGCTGTCCGAGTCCCACGGCCGGATGGTGTCGCACCTGCGCCGCATGAGCTTCTTCCAGAGCGAGCAGATCGGCCACTCGCTGCACTACGTGAGCGGCTACGCCACGCTCAAGGCCGAGGGGCTGGAGGGCCTGTCGCGGCTGCTCTACCGCTCGGTGCGCGAGCACCAGGCCTCCGTGCTGGTGGTGGACGGGTTGCTCGCGGCCCAGGAGATGGCGGGCTCGGTGCTCGTCTTCCGCGAGTTCCTCCACGCCCTGGGCGTGCACAACGCGCTGGCCGGCTGCACCACGCTGGTGCTCACCAACCGGCCGGAGAACGCGGCGGATCCCCAGTTCGCCATGGTGGACGGCGTGGTGGAGCTGGGGATGCACCTGGAGGGGCTTCAGGCGGTGCGCACCGTGGAGGTGACGAAGCTGCGGGGCGAGCCCCAGCTCTCCGGCCGCCACGTGTTCGAGATCAGCGACGAGGGCCTGAGGGTGTACCCACGGCTGGAAGCACTTCACGCCCGGCCGAACGAGGACCCGGAGCCGCCCCCCTCCTCGGAGCGGTTGCCCTTCGGCGTGAAGCACCTGGACGACATGCTCGGCGGGGGGCTGCCCCTCCACTCCTCCACGCTCCTGTCGGGCTCCGCTGGCACGGGCAAGACGCTCCTGGGGCTGCATTTCCTCGCGGACGGGGTGCGCCGGGGAGAGCCCAGCCTGTACTACGGCTTCATGGAGACACGCTCCCGGCTGCTCGCCAAGGCCCAGGGCCTGGGACTGGCGCCGCCCTCCGCCCTCGACTCCGGCACGCTCCGCGTGGAGACGCGCTCGCCGGTGGAGGTGCTCGCCGATGCCCGCGCCCATGAGCTGCTCGACCTCGTGAAGCGCCAGCGCACGCGCCGCCTCTTCCTCGATGGCCTGGGGCCCGTCCTCGGGGTCATGACTCCCCAGCGCGCCTTCGCCTTCGTCACCGCCCTCACCTCGGCGCTGCGCTCGCTCGGCACCACCACCGTGATGACCCAGCGCACGCCCCTGCTCTTCGACCCCATGCACGAGGGGCCCCTGCTGGGACTGGAAGCCCTCATCGACAACGTCGTGCTGCTGCGCTACGTGGAACAGCGCTCCCAGACGTATCGCTTGCTGTCCATCCTCAAGATGCGCGAGAGTGACTACGAGTCCACCCTGCGTGAGTTCTCCATCATCTCGGGAAGGCTCGCCGTGGCGAGCGGCCCCGAGAGCGCCGAGGCCCTGCTCGCGGGCAAACGCCGTCGGTCCCCCATGAAGCGGCGCTCCCTGTCCCGACGGGGGGGAAAGCACTCATGAGCAAGCTCCTCATCGTGGACGACGAAGTGGCCATCCTGGAAGCCCTCACGGACATCCTCTCCGTGGAGGGCTACGACGTGGCCACCGCCGCCAACGGCGCCGAGGGGCTCGCCCATGTGGGCAAGAACCGGCCGGACCTCATCCTGCTGGATTTGATGATGCCGGTGATGGACGGCCAGGAGATGCTGCGCCGGCTCAAGGACGACGCCTCCCTGCGCGCCATCCCCGTGGTGGTGATGAGCGCGGGGCGGGTGACCAAGGCGGAGCTCCAGGGCAGCCGGTTCCTGGCCAAGCCCTTCGAGCTGGACGATCTGCTCAACACCGTGACCGCGGAGCTCCAGAAGGCGTCGGCGGCTCAGGAGCCCTGACCGCCCGGAGGCGCCGCCGGGGGCACGAAGAGGTGGGTGCGGTAGTGCGTCAGCTCGGCGATGCTCGCGCGCAGGTCCGCGAGCGCCGTGTGCCCCGAGGCCATCTTGCGCTGCGCCACCTTGTCCGGGTACCAGGCGTTCGCCAGCACCTTGAGGCTCGAGACGTCCACCTGCCGGTAGTGCAGGTAGCGCTCGAGCATCGGCATGTACTTCACCAGGAAGCGCCGGTCGGTGTGGATGGAGTTGCCGCAGAGGATGCCCTCGCCCACATCGCAGTACTGCGACACGAGCGCGGTGACTTCCCGCTCGGCCACGCGCAGGGACATCTGCGATTCGCGCACCCGCTTGGCCAGGCCATTGCGCGTGTGCATCTCCCGGACGATGGGCTCCATGCGCGCGAGCACCTCGTCCGGCTGCCAGATGACGCGCTCGAGCTCCGCCTTGGGCACCAGGTCCGGGCCGGTGATGATGACACCAATCTCGATGATGGCGGACTCGTCGGGGTCGAGCCCGGTCATTTCCAGGTCGAGCCAGACAAAACAGGGGGGAGGAGCGGAAGCGGGCATGAGCCACGCACTCTACCCCGAGCCCGGCGGATTGAGAGATGATGTCCACTTCATGGAACTGACCGTCTTCAGTGGTACCGCCAACCACGCCCTGGGCGAGTCACTCGCCCGCACCCTCGGACGTTCCCTCGGCCGCGTCCACCTCGAGCGCTTCCCGGATGGTGAGCAGTACGTGGAGATCCAGGAAGACGTCCGAGGCCGCAACGTGTGCCTCATCCAGCCCACGGTCCCCCCCGTCGGGGAGAACCTGATGGAGCTCTTGTTGATGGCGGACGCGTGCTGGCGCGCGGGCGCCGCGCGGCTCATGGCGGTGGTGCCCTACTTCGGCTACGCGCGGCAGGACCGGCGCACCCACCCCGGCGAGGCCCTGGGCGGCAAGCTGGTGGTGGATTTGCTGGAGCGCGGCCGCTTCGAGCGCGTGGTGGCGGTGCACCTGCACACCCCGGCCCTGGAGGGCTGCTTCGGCATGCCGCTGGAGCACCTGGACCCGGCCCACCTGCTGGCCGAGGCGGCGCGGCCCCACGCGGGCCCGGGCGCGGTGGTGGTGTCCCCGGACCTGGGCGCGGTGAAGCTGGCCGAGCGCTACGCGCGCCAGCTGGGCCTGCCCCTGGCCATCGTGCACAAGCGCCGCACCAGCGGCTCCGAGGTGAGCGTCCGGGGACTCGTGGGCGAGGTGCAAGGCCTGCGGCCCATCATCGTGGACGACATGATCTCCACCGCGGGCACCATCGCCGCCACCGCGGACACGGTGCTCAAGGCGGGCTGCGCCGACGACATCACCGTGGTGACGACCCACGCCCTGCTGGTGGGCCCCGCCGTGGAGCGGCTGAGCCAGGTGCCCATCCGCCGCCTCATCTCCACCGACAGCGTGCCCCTCACGCGCACGCTGCCCTTCGAGCATCGGGTGGTGGGCCTCGCCCCGCTGCTCGCCGACGCCATCTGCCGCGTCACTTCCGACCGGCGTTGACCCACGCGCGCCACGCCTCCACGTCCTCGCCCAGGTCCTCGCCCGCCAGCAGGGCGAGCACGTTGTGCGCGGGCTCGTGGTCGATGCGATCCTTCATCTGGAGCATCTGCAGGAGCACCTCGCCCGAGCGCTCGAGGATGCGCTGGCGATGCACGGCCCCTTCCGTCTCCACGAGCCGCACGAGCGCCCAGCCCGCCTTGTTGCGATCACTGGAGAGCGGATACCAGAGCGCCTCGAGCACGGGGTCGAGCGGGATGAGCACGCGCGGCTGGCCCGCCTGCATCTCGCCGAGCAGACGCAGCGCCTCGTTGCGCACGCCTTGATCCGCGTCCCGCACCGACGGCAGGGCGGCCTGGATGATCCACTCCCGCGAGGAGACATAGGGCAGGAGCATGAGCGCGCGGTAGCGCTCGCCGGAGTCCGCGTCCTCGCGCAGCACGCGCACCAGGGCGTCGGCCTGGCGCGGCACGCCGTCGATGAAGCGCTGCTCCAGCGGGGCGAGCTCCGGGTGCGCGAAGCCCCCATGGCACAGAAGCGCGCGGCACGTGCCGCCCCCATTGCCGTACTCGGGCACCGCGCCCTGCCGGCGCAGCTCCCAGAAGCGCGTCTGGTAGGCCTTCCAGGCCTCGAGAAGTCCCTCGGGGTCCGGCACATCCCCCTGGGGCTCGGGGGAGAAGGGCATGCGCCACTCGTCCCCGGGCTCGACCAGGTCCACCGTCACGTGCATCGTGTGCGTGGGCATCCACTGCCCCACCGAGAAGCGGCAGAACGGCAAGGCGTGGGCCTCGAGCAGCCGCTTCTTGCTCTCGATGAGCCGGTCGATGAAGTCCTTCTGACTCGGATCCACGCGCGTGCCCGGGGCGGGAAAGGTGAGCAGGCCGAGCACCTGCTCCCGGGACAGCCCGCGCGCGCCGAAGACGTCCACGCCCTCGAAGACATAGAGGTTGCTGGGAGGCGCGTTCTGGGCGGCGGGCGCGCTCCTGGAGTCGAACGCGGGGTGGGGCAAGGCGGGCGGCGCGGCGGTGGGCACGGTCTGGCGGGACGTGGTGCCGCACGCGGTGGACAACAGGACGAGGCCGACAAGAAAGCGCTTCATGGTTCCCCCGGATGGACGCGCGCAGCTTACCGGCACACCGCGCTAGAGTCCCCGCCATGTCCGACACGCTGCTGACCCACCTGGAAGCCGGAGTCCTCACCCTCACCTTCAACCGGCCGCAGAAGAAGAACGCCTTCACGGGCGAGATGTACGACGCGGCGGCCCAGGCCCTGCTCGACGCCGACGCCAACGACGCCGTGCGCGTGGTGGTGCTCACCGGCGCGGGCGGCGCCTTCACCGCGGGAAATGATCTCAAGGACTTCCTCGAGCACCCGCCCGCGGGCGAGGACAGCGCCGTCTTCCGCTTCCTGCGCGCGCTCGCGCACCACACCCGCCCGGTGGTGGCCGGCGTGGACGGCGTGGCGGTGGGCATTGGCACCACCCTGCTCTTGCACTGCGACTACGTGGCCGCCAGCGAGCGCGCCATCTTCAGCCTGCCCTTCATCAACCTGGGCCTGAGCCCCGAGGGCGCCTCCAGCGTGCTCCTGCCGCGCGTCGCGGGGACGGCGCTCGCCTCGGAATTGCTCATGTTCGGCGAGCCCTTCGACGCGGCGACCGCCCTGCGCGCCGGTATCATTAATAAGGTGGTGCCCGACACCCAGCTGGAGGAGTGGGTGAAGGGCCGCGCCGCCGCGCTCGCCGCCAAGCCCCGGGAGTCCCTGCGCCTCACCAAGCGCCTGCTGCGCGAGCCCCTGCGCGCCACCGTCGACGAAGCGCTCTCGCGCGAGGGCACCCACTTCATCCAACGGCTCGGCTCCACCGAGGCCCGCGAGGCCTTCAGCAGCTTCCTCGCCAAGAAGAAGTAACCGCCCGCGCACAGGCGCACGGCAAAAGTACAGCGGCCCGGCCCACCCCTGTCGGGTTTCCCGCGCCTACCTCCCAGAGGATTTGTTGGATTCACGTCCTGGGGAAGACAGAGCCAGGGAACGCCGCTTTTCAGTGTTTTTACCCCTCCTATGATGGTGCGGGTGCGCGTCCAGCCATCCCCCCAGGTGACGACGCGCACGGGGGGATCACGACATGCGAAGCATTGGATTGACGGCCGCCCTGCTGTTGCTGCTGTCCGCATGCACGCGCGTGCCGGACAGGCCCCTGAAGGTGGGAACCCATCCGTGGGCGGGCAGCGAGCCGCTCTACCTGGCCAGACAGCTCGACCTGTACCCGCCGCAGAGCATCCACCTGGTGGAGTTCACCAACACGCACCAGCTCGCGCGCGCCTTCCGCAACGGGGTCATCGACGCGGCGGCCGTGCCCCTCATCGAGGCCCTGCGCTTCGAGAGCATGGGCCAGAGCCCCCGGGTGGTGCTGATGCTCGACTCCTCTCGCGGCGCCAACTGCCTCATCGCCCGCGCCGAGGTGGCGTCGCTCGCCGCGCTCAAGAACAAGCGCGTGGCGCACGCGGGAGGCACCACCACCAAGTACCTGCTCGCCCGGCTCGCCGAGCGCGGAGGCCTGGTCACCGAGGATCTGCACGAGGTCATCCTCCCCGAGGAAGCCCAGGAGCTCGCCCTCCAGGAGAAGCAGGAGGAGAAGGGCTGGGTGGACGCGGTGCTCACCTCGGCGCCCCACTGCGCGAAGCTGCTCGCGAACGGCGCCACGCACCAGCTCTTCGCCAGCGCGCAGCTCCCCGATGAGTTCATCGATGTGCTCGTCGTGCGTCAGGAGGCGCTGGACTCCCATCCCCCGCGGCAGGTGGAGTTGCTCCTGCGGGGCTGGTTCGCCGCGCTGAACCACTCCGCGGCCCACCCCAGGAACGCCGCCGAGCGGATGGCCCCGCGCCTGGGGCTCGACGCGGAGCGGTTCCAACAGGCACTCGGCGACATCCACCTGGCGGACGCGCACGAGCAACGCCTGCACCTCATGGGGCCCTCGCCCCGGCTGCGGGCGACCATCGAGCGCGTGGGGGAGACGATGCTGCGCGATCAGCTCCTCACCGAGCCCCCGGATGCCGTGGCGTTGATCCACGCCGAGCCGCTCGCCCGGGTGCTGCCATGAGCCTCCACGCCTTCACCACCTTCTGGCACCGCTTCCTGTCGGTGCGCTGGCTCATCCCCATCCTGCTCGTCATCGCCGCCAGCAGCTTCGGGCTCTTCACCCTCAAGAGCGACGTGGCCCAGGGCGACCTGCAGACGGAGCAGCAGGCCGTGGCGGAGATGACCCTGCAGATGACGTACCTGCAGGGCACGCTCGAGCGCCTGCTGCGCATGGGCGATCTCCCGGCGGTGAGCGAGGAGGTGGCCGCCCTGGGCTCCAACGCCGCCCTGCGGCAGGGCGTGCTCATCGACGAGCGCCAGAAGGTGGTGGCCTCCATCCGGCTCGCGCAGCGAGGGCGCGCGGTGCACGAGGCGTGGCCCGAGCTCACCCGGCCCCAGCACACGCAGCGCATGCAGCACGCGCGCGTGCGCATGGCGGGCAGCGTGCATGTCAGCGAGGACGGCCAGCAGGTGATGGGCTACTACCCCGTCACCCTCCAGACGAGCCATCGCGGAGACAAGGTGGGCATGCTGGTGCTCCAGCAGGATCTGACGTCCAACAAGCTCGCGCGGCGGGCGGCGGCGGAGCGGTGGGCGGCGCGCTCGTGCCTGGTCATGGGGGTGCTCGCGGGCCTGTTGGGACTCGTCGTCCACGTGGTGCTCGGGCGGCGCATCCAACGGCTGGTGTCCACCGCGCACCGGCTCGCCCAGGGCGAGCTGCACGCACGCGCGGGCCTCCGGGGTGTGGACGAGATAGGTCTGCTCGGCCGCGCCTTCGACCACATGGCCGAGCAGGTGGACCGCGGCAACCAGCAGCTCCAGGAGAGCCAGGAGCGCATCCGCGCGCTGCTGGACTCCACGGCGGAGGCCATCTTCGGGTTGGATCTGGAGGGCCGCTGCACCTTCTGCAACCGCGCCGCCCTGCGCCTGTCGGGCCACGAGCACGCGGAGGCGCTGCTGGGCCGCTCGCTGCACTCCATCATCCACCCCCAGGGCGACGAGCCCAGCGACTGCCGGGTGTGCGAGGCCTTCCGCGAGGAGAACGCGGTGCACGGCGACGACGAGCTCATCCGCCGCGCCCAGGGAAGTGACGTCCCCGTGGAGTACTGGAGCCACCCGGTGAGCCGCAGCGGCGAGCGCGTGGGCAGCGTGGTGACGTTCGTGGACATCGGCGAGCGCAAGCGCGCGGAGTCCACCCGCCGGCGCATGGAGGAGGGCTTCCGCACCCTCATCGAGCACTCGCCCGACGCCATCTTCCTGCACCGCGCCGGCACGCTCCTGTTCGCCAACCGCGCGGCCGCCACGCTCCTGGGCCACGCGAGCCCCGAGCCCCTGCGCGGCCTGCCCGTGTCGGAGCTGGTGCTGCCCGGCGAGGAGGGCGCCCTCACGGTGACGAGCCACGCGGGCGTGGCGCGCGAGGCCCGCTTCCGCCACCACGAGGGCCGTCAGGCGGTGGGCGAGGTGATGACGGTGTCGCTCGTCTTCGAGGGCCTGCCCACCGTGGCCTCCATCACCCGCGACATCACCGAGCGCCGCCAGGTGCAGGAGCGCATGCTCGCCACCGAGCGCATGGTGTCGCTCGGCACGCTCGCCGCGGGCGTGGCGCATGAAATCAACAACCCGCTGGCCTACATGCTCAGCAACCTGCACTTCGTGGACACCGAGGTGCGCACCCTGGCCCAGTCCGCGGAGGCGTTCTCCGGGGACCAGGGCCGCGAAATCCAGCAGGCGCTGCGCGAGGCCATCGACGGCGGCAACCGGGTGCGCGACATCGTGCGCGACTTGAAGACGTTCTCCCGCGGGGGTGATGACAAACGCAGCCCCGTGGACATCCATACCGTGCTCGACTCGTGCGCGAACATGGCCCGGAGTGAGATCCGCCACCGGGCCCGGCTGGTGAAGAACTACGGCGCGGTGCCGCCGGTGTATGCCAATGACTCCCGGCTCGGGCAGCTCTTCCTCAACCTGCTCGTCAACGCCGCCCAGGCCATTCCCCACGGCAACGCGACCCTGAACGAGATCCGCGTCACCACCATGATGTCCGGGAGACAGGTGCTGGTGGAAATCCAGGACACGGGCGTGGGCATTCCCCCGGAGAACCTCACCCGCCTGTTCGACCCCTTCTTCACCACCAAACCGGTGGGCGTGGGAACGGGACTGGGTTTGTCCATCTGCCACGGCATCGTCACCGCGCAGGGCGGGCGCATCTCCGTGGAGAGCCGCCCGAACCAGGGCAGCACCTTCCGCGTCCTGCTGCCCGCCCTGGAAACGCCCCTGGAAGCCGTGCGCGCGGAGCCCGAGCGCGTCGCCTCGTGAGGCGCTAGCCTCCGCCCGCCCGCCGCATGCGCGAGGGCTCCTGCTGCTCGCGCACGCGCTCGGCGGCCACCCGGAGCCGCCGCACCACGCGCCCCATGTCCGCCTGGGAAACCTGCGGCCACACGCCTGGAGGCGTGCGCGTCACCGGCGGACGCGAGGCCCGCGCCGACGCCCCCGTGGACGACTCCCGCTCCGACGACGATCCGGATACCCCGAGGCCCTTCGGGCCTTTCTCCTTCATGTGCGCCATCGCCACCTCCGGAAGAACACTTCTCCTGAGGAGACAAGCTAAAGATGAATTCCTGTGCTAGTCAAGGATTCCAGGGAATTAAAGACACAAGTGTTATCAAATCAAAGGGGACCCCTCCCCAAGGGGAGGGGCCCTCGGGACATCAGCGGCGCGAGTCCTTGGGAGCGCGCCGGGTGGACGCGAGGAAGGCCTCGATGCTCGGCCCCTGGGCCGCCTTGAGCGCGATGCACAAATCCATCTGCTCCAGGCTCCGGTCATAGGTGCGCGGGCCTCCCGGGACGCGCGCCATGCGCCCGGCGAAGAACGTGGCGAGATCCTGCCGGTGGACCGGATCGCAGAAGGAGCTGACGGCCACCATGAGCATGGACAACCGCTCCTCCGGGAAGCGCGCCGCGAGCGCGTCGTAATGCTCCTTCACGAAGGCATACGCCACGTCCCGGGTGCGCGCCTTCCACCCCGCGGCGAACAACAGCCCGCCCACCTCGCGCGGGTCCACCGAGGGCTCCAACAACAACCGCAACTGCTCCTTCACCAGTGACGGCTCCGTGAAGCCCCGCAGCGCGCCGATGAGCTGCTCGCGCCGCTTGCGCTCCGGCTCCGCGCGCATGGCCTTCATCACCTGCGCGTGAAAGGCCGCGTCTCCATGAGCGGCGGCCACGGACAGCATCGTTTCCACCAGATCCTCGTCCCGCAGGGGCGACGCTCCCGCCAGCCACTGGGCCGCCAGGCGCCGGGCCTCGGCCACGAGCGCCGGATCTCCCCCCTCCTCGCCCGCGAGGCGCAGCAACTGGAGCCGGATGAGCCGCGTGTCCTCGTCCTCGCCCGCGTGGGGCTTGAAGCCGAGCGTCCGGGCGCGCCCTCCATAGGTGTCACGCAGGAAGCGCGCGCGCTCCTCCTGGCTCCGCTCGGACAGGAACGAGCGGTTCAAGAGGCCGATCAGCTCCATCGAGCTCTCGAACACCTGCCGATCCTTCTCCCCGGCCAGGCCCGGAAGGAGCCCGAGCGCGTCCGCGGCCGGCATCGTCCCGTTGTTCACCAGGGCCCGCACGTCTCCGAGCAGGGCCACGCGCTCGGCGCGCGACAGGAAGCGGTTGTCGGTGGACAGCAGCCGCCCGAGCATCCGCGCATCCAGGGCGCTGCGGTAGTACCCGGCGCCATCCGCGTTGGGAAGGAACCACGCCGGGCAGCTCTTGGCCTTGGGCAACGGCAGCGACGCCGTCTCGTCCTCCAGCACCGTGCAGGCGCGCTCCGGCTTGCCCGCCGTGGCGTAGCGCACGCACAGGGGCACCTTCCAGCGCTGCGCGGCCTCTCCCTTGGAGCCCAGCGGAAGGAAGCGGGCCTGGGACAGCTTCACCTGGGGCACCGCCTCCGAGCAGTCCAGCCGCGCCGTGATGAGCGGCGCGCCGCCCTGCTCCAGGAAGGAGTCGAGGACCCCGGACACGTCCTGTCCCGCCTCCGCCGACAGGGCGGACAGGAAGTCCTTCGCGGTGGCGTTGCCCTGGGCATGGGCATTCAGGTAGCGGCGCACCCCGCGCTGGAAGACCTCCTGACCCAACCACGACTCCGTCATGAGCAACACCGAGGCGCCCTTGCCATAGGTGATGCCGTCGAAGGCGTTGTGGATGTCGTTCTCGCTCTGGATGGGCTGGCGGATGCGGCGTGAGGCCACCAGTCCATCGGCGTTGAGCGCGTACGAGCGGCCGCGCACGCTCTCCACGGGCGCGTCCCAGGTGGGCTGGGCCTCGGACATGATGCGGATCTCGGCCCAGGTGGCGAAGGACTCGTTGAGCCACAGATCGTCCCACCACGCCATGGTGACCAGGTCGCCGAACCACTGGTGCGCCAGCTCATGCACCTGCGTGGAATAGAAGCCACGCTTCCACTCCACCGAGTCCTCCGCGGCGCCCTCCAGGATGAGCCTCGTGTTGAACGTCACCAGACCCGGATTCTCCATGGCGCCACCGAGCAGGGGCACGGCGAGCACGTCCAGCTTCTCGTAGGGGTAGGGAATGCCGAAGTAGCGCTCCAGGTGGGCGAGGATGTCCGGCGTCGTCTGGGCGGCATAGGCGGCCTCCGACCCCCGGCCCTTGGGCGTGACGATGCGGGTGCGCACGGCCTTCTGTCCCGAGGGTGAGGCCTCGACGAAGTCGAAGGTCCCCACCCCGAAGGCGATGAGGTAGCTGGGCAGCGGCTGGGTCCGGGCGAAGCGCCACGTGGTGCCCCCCGCCGGGCTCGGCTCCTCGCTCACCAGGGGGGTGTTGGTGACGGCGGTGAGCCCCGCGGGCACGTGGAAGGTGAGCTGCCAGGGCACCTTGAAGCCCGGCTCGTCGAAGCACGGGAAGACGCGCCGCGCCCCCAGGGGCTCGAACTGGGTGAAGACATACCAGCTCCCCGCCTCCTGGCTCCGGAAGGCGCCCAGGATTTCCCGCGTGGACAGGACGCCCTCGTAGACGAGCCGCAGGTGCGCGGTGCCGGGCGCGAGGGGACGCTCGGGAACGAAGCCGAGGAAGTCCCCCTCGCCCTTCGTCTGGGACACGGGCACCCGCGCGCCCGCGACCGTCAACGTGGCGTCCTTCACCGTGAGCGCCTGGGCGTGCAGCCACAGCACGTCCGTGCCCTCCTTCACCTCCAGCTCGATGTCGAGCACGCCCTGGAAGGCCGGTTGGGAGGGATCCACGGTGAGCTCGGCCGTGTAGCCCGTGGGCCGCACCCGCGTGGGCAGGCGCAGGGAGGGAGACGAAGGGCCCGCCTGGGCCGAGGCCTCGGCGGAGGGAGGAGTGGCGGGCTCGGAAGGAGGAGACTGACGGGAGGCACAAGCCGTCAAGACGGCCAGCAGGGCGAGCGTCGGACACCTGGGGAGTCGGGGCATGAGCGCGGATCTAGCCCAGGAAGGCCGGGCGGTGTAGCAACGGGCCTGGGGTCCGGAAGTCCTCGGGGCCTCTTGGAGTTGAACAACCGATGATTCCTCGGACCCTCTTCATCGGAGACGTGCATGGGTGCGCCGAGGAGCTCGACGCGCTGTTGAACGTGTGCAACCACCGCCGGGGCGAGCGCGTGGTGCTGGTGGGAGACCTGGTCGCCAAGGGTCCGGACTCGGCGGGCGTGGTGCGCCGGGCCCGGGAGCGAGGGATGCTCGCGGTGCGCGGCAACCACGACGAGCACGTGCTGCGCTGGCGCGCGGGGAAGATGCCCAAGGGCAAGAAGCTCAAGCCCGAGCACAAGCAGGTGTTGGAGACGTTGACGGACGAGGACTGGGCGTACCTGGAGTCCCTGCCGCTGCACCGCCACTTCCCCGAACTCAACGTGCGCGTGGTGCACGGGGGGCTGGTCCCCGGCGTGGCGGTGGAGGAGCAGGATCCGGCGTTGATGCTCAACCTGCGCAGCATCACGCCCAAGGGCGAGCCCTCGAAGAAGCTGGAGGACGGAGTCCCCTGGGCGAGCCAGTGGAAGGGGCCGGAGCTCGTCATCTTCGGCCACGACGCGCTGCGCGGCGTGCAACGCTACCCGCACGCCATCGGCCTGGACTCGGGCTGCGTCTACGGACGGCGGCTCACGGCCTACGTGCTGCCCGACGACCGCTTCTACTCGGTGGAGGCGAAGCGGGTGTACATGGATCTGGACGGGTAGCTCAGGGCGACTTGAAGATGGACACCGAGGCGATTCCCTCCGGCCCCATGTAACCGCGGTACATGCCCTGGGAGTTGAAGGGCATGGCCACGTTCCCCTGGGCATCCATCGCGATGACGCCGCCCTCGCCCCCCGCCTCCACCAGCACGTCCATGACGACCTGGTTGGCGGACTCCAGCACTGGCAGGTCCAACAACTCCACGCGGGCGCAGATGTCGCGGGCCACGGTGTAGCGGATGAAGTACTCGCCGTGACCGGTGGCGGAGACGGCGCAGCGGGGGTCCGCGTAGGTCCCCGCGCCGATGATGGGCGAATCCCCCACCCGGCCAAAGCGCTTGTTCGTCATCCCTCCCGTGGAGGTGCCCGCGGCGAGGTTTCCCGCCTGATCCAACGCCACCGCGCCCACGGTGCCGAACTTGTGATCCTCTCCCCCCGTCCCTCCTCGCGTCTGGGGCGGGGGAGGCTCCTGGGGCTGGCCCGGCTCGGGAGGCGCCGTCGAGCCCTGCTTCTCCGCTTCCAGCGCGCGCCGCAGGGACTCCCAGCGCTCCTCGGTGCGGAAGTAGTCCTCGGCGACGAGCTCCACGCCCTGCTGCTTCGCGAACGCCTCGGCGCCCTCGCCCACCAACATCACGTGCGGGGACTTCTCCATCACGGCGCGCGCCAGGGTGATGGGATTCTTCACGTGGCGCAGACCCGCCACCGCGCCCGCCTCGCGCGTGCGCCCGTTCATGATCGCGGCATCCAGCTCGTTCTTCCCCTCGTGGGTGAAGACGGCGCCCTTGCCCGCGTTGAAGTAGGGCGAGTCCTCCAGCACGCGGATGGCGGCGGTGACGGCCTCCACGCTGGTACCACCCCGGGCGAGCACGGCATGACCCGCCTGGAGGGATTCGGTGAGCGCGGCGCGCACGGCGGCCTCCCGCTCGGGAGAGAGGGACTCGCGGGAGATGACGCCCGCTCCCCCGTGGATGACGAGTCCCCAACGGGGGGCGGGCCGGGTGCTGTCCTCGGGTGCGCGCAAGCGTCGCTCCTCTTCCTTCTGGGTGACGAGACTCGTGGCACAACCCAGGGGCAGCATCAACACCGCGAGGACGGCGGCGTGGAGGGCACGACGAAGCGGAGCGGACATGGGCGGAGTTGTACTACTTCGCGCAGTACTCCGCGGCCGTCGTGTAGCCCACCACGTCGACCTCGTTGCCCGTGAGGACGACGTACTCGCTGGCGCCCACGTGGGTCGTCTCGCCGCTGCACCAGTCATAGGTGTAGCCCAGACCCGTGAACGGGTAGTGCGTGGTCAGCCAGGGGCTGTAGCTGCCGCCCCAGTAGTTGTTCAGCCAGCTCTTGTGGGCGCTCGTCGCGCTCGCGGGATAGGTCAGCCCGCAGGTGCTGTCGTCGACCTCCTGGTCCGCGCAGGGCCGGAACAGGGCCGACGGCTTCACCCACATCTCCACGAGCTTGCGGTTCTGGTAGTCCCCCTCCGTGGCCGGGGTCAGACCCAGGTACTGGTTGATGCGCGCGACGAGCTCGTTGCCCGACAGCCCCCACGCCTTGCACGCCTCCTGGAGCTGGGGCGCGGGGGTGAGGAACAGGTCCCGGGTCAGCGTGTTGGTGCCCGCCGTGTAGCCGCCATAGGTGGTCCACACCACCATGCGCACCGCGGTCTTGTCGCCGTTCCAGACCACCTTCGGGTTGGACTGGGAGATGGCGAACAGGTTCGTGCTGATCTCCGCCTGGGTGGGCGTCTGGGCATCGAGGTTGGCCAGGTCGAACGCGGCCTGATCACACGTGGAGGAGCGCGGCGGGTTCGGCTCCACGGGGGTGGGGTTCGTCTCGTCGGGGTCTCCGCCACAGGCGGACAGGGACATCAGGACCAGCGCGGACGGGAGCCAACGGCGACGGGGCGTATTCATGAGCTTCACACTCCTGTGAGGTAGGGGACCGCACAGTCGCGCAAAGGTGTCGCCGCCGTCGAGAGCGGGATTGCGAAAAAAACCGTCAGTGCAGGGAGCCGGTCGGATCCGGGGGCTCGTGCTCCGGCCCGGACTCCGGATTCGCCTCGACCGCCCGGGCCAGCGGCAGCCGGACCTGGAACGTGGACCCCTGCCCCGGCTGGCTCTCCACCTCGATGCGGCCGCCGTGCGCCTCCACGATGCGCCGGGCCACCGACAAGCCAATGCCCACCCCCGGCGCCTTCTCCCTCGCGCGCCCCGTGCGCAGGAAGGGCGCGAACAGCCCCCGCATCTCCTCGGGAGAGATGCCAATGCCCTGGTCCACCACGGACAAGCACACCTCATCGCCCTCGCGGCGCACCCGCACTTCCACCGCGCTGCTCTCGGGCGAGTACTTGAGCGCGTTGCTCACCAGGTTGTGCAACACCTGCTCCACGCGCGTGGCATCGCAGCGCATCACCAGGGGCTGCTCGGGCAGAACCATCCGCAGTTCCCGAGGCGTCCCTCCGGCGCTGTACAGCTCCACCACGGAGACCACCAGCTCGCGCACATCGCGCTCCTCCAGGCTCAGCTCGAAGTGTCCCGCCTCGATGCGCGTGGCATCCAGCAGGTCTCCCACCATCCGGTCCAACCGCGACACCTGGCGGCGCACCAGCCCCATCGTCTTCTGCATGCGCTCCTCGGACACGCGGCCCGAGGTGACGAGGGCGGCGGACATCTTGAGCGCGGAGAGGGGATTGCGCAGGTCATGCGCCACGCCCGCGAGGAAGGCGAGCTGCGCCTCGCGCTGGTCCCTCAGGGACTCGGCCATCTCGTTGAAGGTGCGCGCCATCTCGCGCAGCTCCGTGGGGCCCGCCACGGGAGCGCGAAGGGAGCGGTCATCCGAGCCGAAGCGCCGCATGGCGTGGCTGATGTCCAGCAAGGGCCGGAAGACGGAGCGGCGCATCCAGAGCCACAGCAGCGCCCCCCCGAGCACCAGCACGATGGCGACAATCATCCCCACCAGGTTGGCGATCCGATCCCACTGGTCCGCTTGCGCTTGATCGGCACGGGCCTCGAGGATGTTGAGGGCGATGACCTGGTTGAGCGGGGTGAGGGTCGCCTCCAGGTGGGTGTTGAGCTCCAGGTTCGTCGACCTCGACAGCGAGCTGAGCGGAGCCCGGGCATGGACGTCGAGGTAGGCGGCGAAGGTCGCCTGCACGGAGGCGAGCAGCGCCTGCTCCTCCTCCGACTGCGCCTCGTTCAGGCACCGCTCCAACTGCAGATACAAGTCCCCCTCGGCCCGGCGAAGCGTCTCGTCCGGGATGGGCTCCCCCCGGCGGCGAGAAGCCTGGAGCCGGTGGAAGGTGAGCAGGGAGACCTCGAAGTCCTCGGCTGCCCGGACCCCCTCCACCGCCTCGCCCATCTTGAGCGTGATCCGGTGCAGGTACGTCGTCAGGACGACGAGCGAGGAGGCGGCCCCCAGCGCGAGCGTGGCCAGCAAGGCGACCGCCGCGGTGATGACCCATTTGAGACTCATGAAGGGCTCCGTCGGGTGAGAGACGCCCCTCCGTCCGCGACCGGGGCCTGCTCGGAATGGAAAGATGCACCCGACATGGACGGGTTGCCCGCGCGCATACCGGACAGACCCATCCGGAGGGCGGGCGGCCCATGAAGCGCCCGCCCTCCATCACGGACTCAACGACGCAACCTCACGGCGCGAGGTAGACGATGCGCTTGTCCTCGTTCCGGCTCGTGTCGGCCACGGTGTAGCCCGGACCGGACTTGGGATACGTCGCGGCCATGTAGGACGCGAACGCGTGCTGCTCGTGGCCCTTGGTCGTGAAGGTGGCGGTGGCGCCCGGCTCCAGCTCGGACAGCGTGACGAAGTTCCTGTCGCCGAAGCGGGGGAACGGATAGCCGTCACCGCCACCATTCAGATAGATGCTCGTCGCCATGCGGAAGGTGCGCTTGGCGTTGCCCACCACCGCGCCATTCTCCACCACGACATCCTCTCCACTGGGCGTGAGGACCACCACCTTGCGCACGCGCTCGCCGGCCTTCACGACCTCGAAGGTCTTGCTGTCGAGCACCTGCGCGGTCTTGCTCGCGTCATACTCGAAGCGCAGACCGCCCACCTGGGGGAAGGAGCCCGGAGTGGCACCCGGCGCCACGCCGGCCACGCCATTCTCCAGCACCTCCTTGAGCTGCTCGGCCGTCACCGTGAGCAGCACCAGGCCGTTGTTGAACCGCAGGCTGTTCTCGATGTCCAGCTGGCTGATGTCCCCCTCGTCCTTCTTGGCGGTGGGGTTGGCCGCGGGAGGGCCATAGACGGGGGTCGCCCCCGTGCCCACCGTGCCGATGGCGTCGCGGATGCCGCCGCCGTTCTGCAGGGAGATGACCGTCGTGGCGTCCGTCTGCTGGCCGTACCAGACGAGCGCATCGGCGTAGAGGTTGCCGAAGTTGGTCTCCTCGGAGCGCATCGAGGGACGCAGGCCGTTGAGGTACACCGTCGTCTTGCCGAACAGGTTGCCGTCCTTGGCGGCGATCACGTCCATCACCTTGTCGGCCACGGTCTTGACCGCGGCGTTCACCTTGGACTCCGCGCCGAGCTTCTTCATGACCGCCTCGGAGGAGGCATAGGCGCCGTTCTTCGACGTGTCGTGCAGCGCGCGGATGAGCACGCCCTTGTCATCGAAGTTGGCGAGGAAGCGGCCCACGTAACGCCAGTTGGAGGCCACGTTCAGCACGGCCACGGGCTCGTTGGACTTGGAGGCCTTCCACACGGGGTACTCGCCCACGCGCGTGTCGCCGGGGAAGAGCGTGTCATCCGCGTCCGTCCACACGTCGTGATTGCCACCGGCGATGATGACGTCCACACCGTCCAGGCGCTTGGCCAGCTCGTCCACCTCGATGGTGAGCTGCTGCATGTGCGACATCAGGACGACCTTGTTCAGGCCGGGGTTGGCCGTGCGCAGCGCGTCGACCTCGGCCTGGATGATGGCGGCGAGCCCGTCATAGTCCGTGGACTCGGCGGGAGCGGTGATGACGGTGCCCGGCGAGGAGATGCGCGGCAGCTGGGGCGTGGTGGCTCCCACCACGCCCACCTTCTCACCCTCCACGGTGAAGACGACGCTCTTGGTCACCTTGTTGTGCAACGACGTGCCGGGGTTGGCCGCGTCGATGATCTGCCCCGAGGTCACGACCTGGCCGGACAGGTCGCTCTTGGAGAAGTCCAGGTTGGCGCTCAGGTAGGGGAACTTCGCGCCAGACCAGGTGGCTCCATTCGCGGTCTCCGTGGCCAGGATGTTGCGGATCTCCCGGGGGCCGTTGTCGAACTCGTGGTTGCCGAACGAGGCGGCGTGGAAGCCGATCTCATTGAAGATGGCGATGTCGCCACGACCCGCGCTCGCCACGCCCACGTTGGGCAAGTTCGCCAGGGTGGGATCTCCCCCGGCGTTGAAGAAGACGCCGGGCAGCCACAGGTCGCCGTTGGCGAGCTTGAGGGTGTGCTTGGGATCCTGCTCCTCGAGCGCGCGGATGACCGCGGAGAAGCGCGGCGCCACCTCGGTGGCGGACACGCCGGACTCCATGTCCGAGCCGTGGAGGAGCTGCAGGGTGAACGCGGCCGTGGGAATGGGCGTCGGGGTACTGCCCGGATCACGCGTCGGCGGCGTGTACGACGTTTCCTCTCCGCACGAAGCGGAGAGGACCAGGGCCGAGAGGGCGCCCGCGAGAGTCAGATGTCGGGTTCTCAGTTGCATTCAAGCATCCCAGGTGCAGTGGCCCACGGGGGGCCGGGAGGGCGCGCATGCTAGCGACATCCAGGCCACGTGGTGAGTCACTGACTGGAAAGAAAAACCCATGCGCGGTGTGTCACGCCCCGAAGCCGCCCAACGCGGTGCGGCTGAACGCGGCCGTGCCCTGACTCACGCGAACCGCCGATTGACTGAAAACCTGGAAAGCCTTGCGAATGTCCTGGGCGTTTTGCGCCGGAGTGAGGATCCATTTGTCCTCGATGCCCATTTCCCGGAATACGCGGCGGAAGTCCGTGTTGCCGTCGTCGATTCCCATGCCCGCGATGATGTGGCCCTCGGCGCGGCGCAGGTCGTTCACGAGCGCGGCGACCTCGCGGGCCCGGGCGCGCTGCGAGTGGCAATCCGCCCCATCGGTGATGAGCAGCGTGACGGTGCGGGTGGCCACTCCGTTGCGGGTGAACTCCTGCGCCTTGGCGAGCACCGTGCCGAGCAGGACGACGGCCTGGTCATAGAGCGGCGTGCCCTGGTCCGGGTTGTAGTTCTTCGCGTGCATGCGCACCACGTCCACCAGGGGCCGGAAGGGGTTGAGCACGGTGCCGTTGAGGTAGCGGGTGTGAAAGAGGATGCCGTCCTTCTGCTGGCTCGAGAGCAGGGCGTCGAGCACGAGGTTGTGGCCGTCACACACGGTGCGCGCCTGCCCCGCCATGGAGCCGGAGTCGTCGGGCATGACGGTGACGAGCACGACCTCGCTCGCCTGCACGTCGTCCACGCCAACCCCGAGTCCCGCCTGGATCTGCGCGCCCAGGTCCACCACGGTGAGGGCCTGCAAGGAGGAGGGGCTGAGGACTCCCTCGGCGTGGGCGTCCTCGAGGAGCTGCGAGATGGGAGAAGCACTCATGAGCGGATTCCTTTCGAGTCACACGGCGGGAGACATCAGGCGATGCGCAGGTCCGGCCACGCGGCGAGCGGGTCCGTGGACTTCACCAGGTGCATGCCCGCGTCGGCGAAGCGCTGGAGCGCGGCGTCGGCCTGGGGGGTGAAATCCGCGTGGAAGCCGCCCTTGCCATCGGGGACGGTGACGGCGGACATGCAGTCGGTGAGCAGGTACACCTTGCGCGCGAGCGCGGCGTCCTGGGCGAGGATTTCCCCGAGCAGGTCATCGATGGAGCTCTTCACGCAGTGGCTCGCCGCCTGGCCGGCGATGACGACGGCGTCCGAGGTGAGGAGCGTCTTGAGGAACTGGGTGTTGCGCTGGGCGAGCGGCTGGCCGTCATGGCGCGTGAGCACCTCGGGCCGGAGCACCGAGTAGTTCTCGGTGAAGGGGTTGCCGCCCTTCACCTCGGCCCAGGACTGGGCGCCGCGCACGAAGGAGTGGAACAGCCGGGCCTCCTGCACCACCCCGGCGAGCGCATGGCCGTCACCGCCCAGCAGGCAGTGCGGAGGCCACAGGTAGAGCGTGTACTTGCCCGCGCGCTCCAGCTCCTCGCAGTAGTACTTCACCTGCTTGAGGAGCCAGGGGTAGTTGCCGCCGCACAGCCACTTGGCCATGGCGGGGTTGGGACGCACCTGGCCGCGCTCCAGTTGCTCGCGGGTGATTTCCCGGTGGGCGGTGAGCGGCTGATCATCCTGATCCACCCAGAACGAGGGGAAGAAGATCTGGTAGGCGAAGTGCGTGTCGAGCGTGGTGGTGACGTTCGTGAGAGCGCCCAGGTTCTTGTAGATGAACTCGGCGATGCGGCGGTTGTCGTCGATGGCGCCCCGGCCGCTTCGGCCGCCCACGTAGAGCGCGCCCTCGGGGAAGCAGAAGTCCTTCTGCACGTCGATGAGCAGCAGGTGCAGGTTGAAGGTGTCCGTGGCCGCGGCCGTGAGCCCCTGCGCGTCCCGCCAGGCTCCGGCCTCGGTCTGCAGCCGCCCGGCGTTGGGACCGTAGCCGAACGACCCCGCGTGGGCGGGCAGGTAGAACGACGGCAGCGGCGACTCCTGGAGCTTCGTGACGGTCTTCTTCATGGCACGGCCTCCACTTCGTGTATCGACAACACCAACATAGTGTCCAATAGACACATTGTCAAACCGGTTGAATACGTCCGCCCCGAGGCACACGTGCTGGGCTCTCGGTTGGCGAGTTCACTGGCAGGTGACAATCGGGCCGCAACGAACTCCCACCGGTAGGCATCAGGTGCTAGGTTGCCCACATGTCGCGTCGTGACGTGTGGCAGGAGCTGTATCAGCGGTTCGACCCCGAGCGCCCCGCCGAGAGCCGGTGGCGGGCGGATCGTCCCCACAGTCCAGCCGGACGGATCATCCAATACCTGGACATGCCCTTCGGAGACCCGCGCATCCTGCTCACGGGGACGGTGGGGACGGGAAAGACGACGGAATTGCTCCGCATGGCGGAGGCACGCAAGGACCGCGAGCTGGTGGTCTTCCTCGATCTGGCGCGCCAGTTCAGTGAGGCCGTGCGAGACCCCGCCGCGCTCGACCGCATCAGTTCCTGGGAGGTCTGCTTCCTCGCGGGCGTGGCGCTGATCGCCACCGCGCAGCAGCGGCTCGGGTACACCTTTCCCGAGGAGGATGTCGAGGCGCTCAAATTGGCCTGGAACGCGCTGGCCAAGGAAACGGGCACCCCACAGGCACAGCTGGACATTGGGGCGCTCGCGAAGGCGACCCTGGGCGTCATGGCGACGACCGTTCCCACCCTGGTCGAGGGCTCGACAGGCACGGGGCTCGCCACGGGGTTCGCCGTCACGGCGGCCGCTGCCAGTGCCGTCAGCAAATGGATGGCGCCCCTCGGCCTGAGCAAACAGACCCTGCCCGACCAGGACAGCCACGTGCAGACCCTGTTGGCGCGCGTCAACGTGCTCGTCGCGCAGATCCAAGGAGAATTCCGCCGGGTGCTCTTCGTGATCGACGGGCTGGATCGGATCCGGGACATCCAGCGCGCCAAGGAGCTGTTCGTCGACTCTCAGCTCATCGCACAACTGGCCTGCCCCGTGGTGGTCTGCGCGCCCTTCGCGCTCCGTCACCATCCCTCGACAGCGGCCGTACGTGGATTCGACCCCCTCGCGTTGGTCAACGAGCCCGTCCTGCTCCACGAGGACCCCACACGGCATGGAGAAGGAGTCCGCTTCTTCTGTGATCTGTTCGAGCGACGGACCCAGGACGTGGAGGGTTCATCACTCATCACCCGTTCGCTCCTCGAGCAGCTCGCCTACCGCTCGGGCGGCCGGGCACGTGATTTCGTGCGCTTCATCCGAGAACTCGCCAAGGAAGCGTGGCTGCTGGACGCACCGAGTGCTACCGAAGAACTGGTCCGCAGGATCCTGGACCATCAGCGTCGACTAAGAGAAACCGGACTGAACAAGGGGCACATCGAACTGCTGGAGGAAATCGCGAGCGACCCCGCGCACCAGTTGCCAGCCAACCCGCTCGCTCAGGATCTGCTCAGCTATCAGGCGCTGCTGCCCTACCCGAACGAATCCGAATGGTTCTATCCCCACCCCCTTCTGATGATGCACCTCGTCCGGCCGAAGCACGCTGGCTCGACTCCCTGAAGTTCGCGCTCAGGCTGTCGCGCTCGGGATTGCTGCTCCTGGTCGATCACGCCCGCCAGGAGTCGCTTGGCGAACTCGTCGAGGCCCTGGTGCCCGAACATCCGGATCTGGATGTGCACACCGACGTGCATCGGATGCGGGAGGTACCCCACGGCTCCACGCAAGTGCTTGTTCCTCGGGTGGAGGATGCGGATTGGCTCAACATCAACCGCCCCCTGTTCGCCCAGCGAGAGTTGAGGGTAGTGCTCTTCTGCGACACGGAAACGAGCATCGCGCTCGCCCAGCGCGCCGTGGACTTCTTCGACTGGATTTCCCATCGGGTGGAATGCCCGAAACAGCCGCCCCGATTCTCGGTCTCGGGAATTCGCACCGCCCTCGCGGTCCAGGCGCCGGGCATCATCTGGACGGGCGGCGATCTCCAAGCGGCATTCGCGGCCGCGCGCCCCCGAGGTCACCTGCATCAGGTCAGCGCGGCGCTCCCTTATCCGAAGATGGTGGAGGAGCTCCGCAGGCACCAGCGCGAGTGGATTGCATGGACTGACGTGAACAGCACCTTCCGCCTGCGCCGAGTCCGTTGGGCTCACGCGGAAACAGGCCATCGCACACGAGCAATTCTCGTCGAACCCGCTGTGCCATCACCTGGCTGGTGGTCGCTCCATGGGAGAATGGCCGATGTTCGAGAAGCGCGTGCGCGGCTTGAGCACTCGGGAGTGAGCTTTCCTGGACGTGTCGCGGCACTCCATGATTTCAGACCCGAAATCCTCGCCAAGCTCGAGTCACGAGATACGCGAGCCCACGTAGAAGATCCTACCGAGCAAGAAGGAGCCAGCATCCTCCGAGTTGGAGCGCTCCTCTTTTTCGAGCGTGTACCCAATCACGCATGGCTTCGCGAACTCTGCCTTCAAGCGTTCTTGAATCTGGAAAAGCGATCAGCCAAGGCAGAGCAGCTATCGCTCGACGATCGACTCACCTGGACTGCGTGGTCCGCGAGCTTCTCGCGCTTCAAAAAAGAAAGAACCATCTCATTCAACGTCTTCGACCAACTCAATCCGGCATATTCCGTGGAATTGATTCTTCCGCGGATGATGCACATGCAGGACAAATGGGCCGCGCTGACGCTTCAAGCCACGCTCCTTCATGATCTGGATGCAGCCGAGCATTGGTCGCGGCGGCTGAAGCCAGAAGACGGTTCAGGGTCACCCATCATACTCGCGCTCGTGAGGAGCATGAAGGGTAAACCCGAAGAAGCGGAACTACTGCTCCGTGCTCAACTCCGTACCAATGCGCATCCAGGCATCGGGCCAACCGAGCGCCCCGCGTTGCTGACAAGCCTCGGTTCAGTGCTCGACCAGCAAGGCAAGCACCACGAAGCGGAGGACTTGATTCGAGAGGAACTCGTTCGTCTCGAACAATTACAAGCTCCCAACATCTCATCAAAAAACCGTCTACTCCACCAACTATCCAGCGCCCTGCGAAAGCAGGGCAAGTACTCCGAGGCGGAAAAAACCATTCTTCAGGCGATCACAACCCACCCCGATCAGTCGAACGAAGATCGAGCCGACCTGGGTCGACGCCTCAATGAATTGGCTCGCATCCTCAATGCCATGGGCAAGGATGAGGCAGCCGAATCGGCATTTCAACAAGCCCTCACACTCCTGGGCAGCACGCTGGGTACTGGACACATTTCATATACAACAGCACTGACGGAGTTGTTCAGCCTCCTAGAATCGCATGGGAGGCAAGGTGAAAGCGAACCACTTCTACGGAGGGCAATCTACGCATCCCAAACGAGCCAGGATGAAGAAAACCCCAATCACGCGAAGTTGCTGCGGTTGCTGGCCGCCATCTTGAGTGACCAAGGCCAGTATGCCGAGGCCGAAAAACTCCTGAAGCAGGCACTCCACATAAACAATACATTTTCCCTGGACGATCCAGCAATGAACTGGATGATTGTCCATCAACTCGCCGTTGCAATTCAGTTCCAAGGCCGCTACGACGAAGCGGAGCGTCTTTTTCGCCAGGCCATTTCAATCATCGAGCAAGGCCATGGCATGCACGACCTCCTACACCGCGCGTCCCTTCTGAGTCTCGGGGGATGCCTCCTTCGGCAAGGCCGCGATGTTGAAGCGGAGCCCTTTCTTGCGCGAGCATTGGAAATCCTCAAAAACACTCAACAACAAGCCGACGTCAGTACAATTGAAGAATTCAACAATCTATCCATTATTCAGAGCGAAACTGGCAACGACCAGGCACAAGCGACAGCGCGTGAAGCATTGAATCTCATCGCGGCGACACCCGGGCTCGCCCAGTCCACACCACAGGAACTCATCGACAGTCTGGCGGCCATCGCTCAGGTGCCAACAGACTTGCGGAATGCCTGATTAGCCTCACGTCATCCGCAGCGCCGTCACCGTCTGTCGGCCCACGACCACGAGCCCCTGCTTCGTGAGCAACAGGCGGCTGTCCGCGTCGACGAAGGGCTCGGTGTCGGGGAACTCGCGGACCGTCTCCACCTGGCCCTGACGGAGCTCCACCCGGACGAGTCCCGCGTCGGTGGCGGCGAACAGGGCCTCGCCCGCGGCGCACTTGCCCCGAAGCGTCCCCAACCATGAGCCGTCTCCCGCCTGAGCCGTCGCGCTCGCCTTCACCGAGCCATCCGCCCCCACCACCACGCAGTGGTGCACCGTGCGCCCCGCCGTCTCCTCCGCGAGGAAGAGCCAGCACAGCGCGCCCTCGAAGACGGCCTCCGCGTCCAGGAGCCGCCCCGAGGGCCAGGGCAGCTTCAGGCCATCCTTGAGGCCCGGGCGCTCGGCATCGAAGACGAAGGCGCCTCGCAGCGCGCCCGCCCGGTGGAAGCCCAGTCCGAAGCGCGGCCCCACGAAGAGCCGCGTCTGTCCCTCGAGCACATCGCCCAGGCGCTCGGGAGCGAAGTCCCCCTCCCGCCACAGCGCTCCCGCGTGGGCCCAGTACCGGTGGCGCGCATTGGCCACGAAGGCGGGCTGTCCTTCCGGAGCATCCACGCCCCACCGCTCGGGGCGTCGTCCCGGGGCGAGCACGGCGAACTCCGGCCCCTGTCCCACCAACGTGGACGTCCCCTGGATCGCCCACCGGGGCGAGGGATTCAACGGCCCCTGGAGCACCACCGAGCCGTCCTCGCGCCGGTACGCGCCCCGCTCGTGGACGAGCCAGCGCGGCGTGCCGTCCTCGACGCACGCGTGCAACACCACCCCCTCGGTGGTGAAGAGGCGCGTGGCCACCACCTGACCGCGCACGGAAGTCACGGGCGTGGCGGTATGCACCGCGCTCGGACGGCACGTGGGACACGACGCCCGGGCATGCTCCACGCCGCACGACGCGCACACGCTGAAGCGCAGCGCCTCCAGGAGCGGCAGGGGAAAGGGCCCTCGGGCGTCCTCGACGAAGACGCGGTGCAGGCAGTGCAGCAGGTCATCCGAAAGCACCCCGAAGGGCGTGGCGGGCTTGGGGTAGCGCACGTCCGGGTGGAACACCGTGAGGCGCTGGAGCACCCGGGCGGTGGGCGTGACCCTGGGCAGGATTCCCCCATAGGGCCCCACGCACAGCAGGCTCTGCATCAGCGCGACGCCAAAGGCATACCAGTCACTGTCCGGAGACGCGGGCCGCGCGGGCACCAGCGCCGTCGCCTTGCCTCCCAGCCGCAGGGGATCCAGGAAGCGCTCGGTGAAGACGGAGGCGAGGTAGGGCCCGAACTGGAAGCTGTCCGCGTCGATGAGCCAGGCGTCATCCCCCACGACGAGGACATTCAAGTCATTGAAGTCCCCCACCACCACGCCGCTTCCATGGAGCGCGCCCAACGTGCGATGCAGGCCCCGGAAGACGTCGACGACCCGCGAGGACGGCACGCCCGCGCGGCGGAAGGCCGGCTCTCCGAAGCGGCGCAAGGGCTCGGCCGCGTCGAGCTTGCGCATGGCGTAGCCCACCACGCTCCGGCCCTGCTTGTCCGTGGCGAGCACCAGCGGAGACACCACGCGCGGGGGCAGGTGCTTGGGGAACGCGGGCAACTTGTGCTGGTGCTCGGCGAGGCGGGCTCGGGCGGCGTCCTGCTCCTCGGCGAGCGCGCTGTAATCCGGGTGATCGGGGGGCTTGAAGCGCTTGAGGACGCGCCCATCTCCCAGGTCGAAGACATCCGCCTCGCCGCCCTTGCCCAGCGCCTTCGCGGGATCCAACCGGAGCTTCTTCCCCTCGAGGTAGACATCCATGGCGTTCAGACCTCCGCCCGCGCGCGGCGCAGGACGACGAGGGTGGTGTCATCACCGAGCAGCCCGGGCGCGCGCACGAGGCGCCGGGCCGGAAAGTCCGCGCGGACGGCCTCGCGGTTGAGCAGCGACAAGCGGCGGCGCAGCGCGTCCGGGTGGGAGAAGTAGCGGTCCTCGCGCCAGAACTGGGACAGGGGGCCCACGGGCTCGTCGCGATCGGGGAGCCGGGTCTCGGACAAGTCCAGCAGATCCGCGACGCCATCCGTGCCGAGCAGCAGGGAATCCACCGCCTCCGTGGGCCGCAGGGCCAGGGGCTTCAACCCCACGAGGCCCGGCCTCAGCACGCCATAGGCGAGGTAGGGCGGCGCGTTGCCCGGGAAGGGCCCGAGCCGATGGACCTCGCCGTTGAGCGCCCAGAGCCCATCCCCCGCGGCGAACACGAGCACATGCTCGGGCGTGCAGACGGCCCCCACCAAGGTGAAGAGCAGCGCGTCGCCCACGGCCTCGGGGCCCAGTTGCCCCACGAGCCCCCCGAGAAAGCCCAGGAGGTCCGCCTCCAGGAGAGAGAGGAAGCCGGGCGCATCCGGGCCCACCCCCTCGGCCAGCAGCGTGAGCGCAGTGTCCACCGCGCGCCACGCCCCGAGCCGCGCACCCACCTCGCTCGCGGCCCCACTGCCACACCCATCCGCGACGACGGCGGCGAGGCCGTGCGCGCTCGCGCGGGTGCGGAAGGCATCCTGGTTGTTGCGCCCCGCCCGGGCGTGCTCCCGGCCCAGGACGGTGGCGGCGGCGGACTCGAAGGGCAACGAGGACATGACACTCCCCGCCCGGACGGACACCGGGCATCCGTGTTCCACGGACACCAACTTAGTGTCACATCAACACCATGTCAACGAGGGCTCACAGCTCGAAGTTGAAGCCGGCCTTCTCCAGTTGCTTGTACTTCTTGTGATCGAAGCGGTAGAGGCGCGCGGCGCGATGGGAGACGTCCTGCTCCACCTCGTCGAGTTCCTCCAGCAAATCCATGGCGAGCAGCTTCTTGCGGAAGTTGCGCTTGTCGAGCTCGCGCTCGAGGATCTTCTCGTACAGGCGCTGGAGCTGGGTGAGGGTGAACTTGGGGGGCAGCAGCTCGAAGCCCACGGGCTGGTAGCGCACCTTGCCCTTGAGCCGTTGCAGGGCGGTGGAGGTGATCTCCGCGTGGTCGAAGGCCAGCTTGGGCATGTCCCAGACGGAGAACCAGGCGGCCTCGCGCGCGTCGGTGGCGGCGTGGACGCGGTGGTCCGACAGCTTCACCAGCGCGAAGTAGGCCACGCTCACCACCCGGCCCCGGGGGTCTCGCTGGGGCGCGCCGAAGGTGTAGAGCTGTTCCAGGAGACCCGGACGGATGCCGGCCTCCTCCTGGAGTTCCCGGCGCGCGGCATCGTCCAGGGACTCGTCCATGCGCACGAAGCCCCCCGGCAGCGCCCAGCGGCCCTGGAACGGCTCCACGCCTCGCCGGATGAGCAGCACCTTCAAGTCCTCGTCATCCAGGCCGAACACCACGCAGTCCACCGTCAACGCGGGACGCGGGTATTCGTAGGTGTGGCTCATCGGCTCTTCCCCTGCTCGTGTGGTTGACCGCCGCACATAGTGTCTCGGCGACACACGGTCAAGCCAGGGGTTCAGGCGTTGGCCACCACCCGGCGCAGCTGCCGCCAGTCCACGAGCCGCACGGACTCCTCGGCCAGGGAGAACTCCAGCGAGCGGCGCAGGCCCATGATGTCGCCGCCCATCTGGAAGGGCACCTCGCGGTTGAAGTCCATGCGCAGGCGTTCGACGAAGAAGTCATGCATGTTGGGCAGCGGATGCTCGCCGCGCCACAGCTTGAACATGCTGCGCGTGGCCTCCAGCACGCCCGCGCCGTAGACGCGCACGGACAGGCGGCGGGGGGCGGCCTGGGCGAAGGGGAACGCCTTGAAGCCGAAGCCGAACTCGGGCGTGGTGGCCGCTCCGGCGATGCCCACGGGCCCGTCGTACAGCAGGGCGCCCGTCTCTCCCCGGGGCATGGGAACCACATGGCCCCGCATGTCCACGGTGAGCGCGGGCGCGCCCAGGTTGTACACCTTCACCCGCAGGTCCGCCTTGCCGAGCATGTGCCGGGGAATGGTGCGCGAGAACAAGGCGCCCATGTATCCGCGCAGGCCCGCGTTCGCCTGGCGCAGGGGCCCGGCCGGGAACTGCGCGAGCTGATCCTTGAAGTCCTGCAGCACCTCCGAGTCCCAGCCCGTCCCCGCGAAGGGGGCCAGGCGGCCCTCCAGCTTCACGAGCGAGAAGGGACGCAGGGGCGGTAGCTCCTCGCCACACGCGGCGAGCTGGCGCAGGGCCACCGTCGGCTTGGGCGCCCCGGTGACCCGGGCCCAGGCATTGCCCGTGCCCAGCGGAAGGACCCCGATGGCGGGCAGGGCCAGTCCCTGCTGCCGCATGGCGTTGATGAGGCCGGTGATGGTGCCATCCCCTCCGCCGGCCAGCAGCAGCGTGGGCGGATTGGGCCGCAGTTGTTGATCAATCCACGTCTGCGCCTCCTCCTGGGAGCGGGTGAGCGCCAGCCGGGCCCGGGGGAACAGGCGTTGGACCATCGCCCCCACCCGTTCGGAGCCACGGCGTGCATGCAGGTTGACCATCACGGCGAGGTTCATGGCGCCCCACTCTTCTCCGTCCATGTCATGGCTTTGTCATGGAGGCTCCGGCCCACCCTCCCGTTGGAGAGAACATGGGGATGGTGTCGCGCGAACGACGGAAGGCCCGGGGGGCCTCCCCGCCGGGCAGCCGGGATGGCGGAGTCCAGGATCGAGACCCCGGGAGGAGGAACCCCGGGGGCCGGATGGAGGTGGACCGAGGGGAGGACACCGTGCCGGGTAGGGAGCCGCGCATCCGCCCAAGGCCCTGGAAAGACAGCGCTTCCGACCGACCAGGGGGGTTGTGGTACCCCAACCCGGTGGCTGCTATCTCCGGCGCCGGTTTCCACCCCCGCTCCCGGAACGGACCCTGCAAACCGGCCTCCCCATCATGACCCTCCCTCCCATGTCGTACCCGATGGTGGTGCTCGCCCTTCTCCTGGGGGGCGCGGCTCCAGCGGCGCCGCGCCGGGCGGTATTCGCCAGCGGTGATTGCAAGGACGCGGCGCTCAGCAGCCAGACCAAGGCCCTCTCCGACACCCTGGCGGCCCGGCCGGGCGAGAACCCCCTCTCGGCCGCGGACCTCACCGAACGCCTGTTCCCCCAACCCTCCGGCGACTTCGAGGACATCCACCGGCAGTTCGAGGCCGCGCAGGGGCAATTCTACGAGGCGCACTACACCCGGAGCGCGCAGCTGCTCGACGAGGTGCTCCGGCAGGTGGTGCGCCTGCCGGTGGGCGAGGCCCGCTGGAAGCTGACCGTGGACACCTGGCTCCTGCAGGGCATGACGCTGCGCTCGCTCGGGCGGGTGAAGGAAAGCGACGAGGCCTTCGGCAACGTGCTGCGGCTGGACGCCGGGCATCAGTTGGATCCGGACTACTACACGCCCTCCACGCGTCAGGCCTTCGACAAGCTGCGCAAGGAGCTGGCGCGGGCGCGCAAGGTGAAGCTGACGGTGAAGAGCACCCTGCCCTCCTCGGAGGTCTTCCTGGATGGCCGGAGCGTGGGCCAGACGCCGCTCGCGCTGGACGTCCTCCCGGGCACCTACGCGCTCACGCTCCAGAAGGGCGAGGCCCTCAGCTTTCCCCGGCGGCTCGAGGTGCGGGGCGAGGAGCTGCCCTTGCTGGTGGACCTGGCCTACGAGGGGGCCTTCTCGGCCACGCCCTTTCCCTGCCTCGCCACCTCCGAGGAGGGAGCGCGAGGCCTGTCGCACGCGGTGCGCCTGGGCGGCTCGTTGGGCGTGGAGGAGGTCATCGTGGTGAGGCTCGAGGGGACGAGCAGCGGGCCCAAGTGGCTCGCCGCCACGGTGATCAACGTGGAAGGAGGCCAGAAGCTGCGCGAGGGAGGATTCAAGACGCGGGGGCTCGACGCGCCGGTGGACTCGCTCGCCGCGCTGGTGGACTTCATCACCACGGGAAAGACGCAGCCGAGCCTCGTCGTCGCCCAGCCGGATCTCCAGCCGCCCTGGGAGCAACCCTCCGAGCCGCGGGCGCTGGCCGTTTCCGAACTCAGGACGGCACCCGCCGGCACGTCCGGCACGCGCGTGGCCTCCTACGTGGCGCTGGGCACCGGGGCGGCGACCCTGGTCGGAGCGGGCATCGTGCGGCTCTCCGCGCAGAGCGAGTGGGCGGAGCTCCAGAAGAACCACCTCAACGCCAACGGCCGGGTCGAGGCGGACGACGAGACGGGCCGGTTCCTCGTGGGGCGGCTGGAGAGGAAGGGGCAACTGCTGACGGGGCTGCTCATCGGCTCGGGCGCGGCGCTCGCCACGGGAGCGGTGCTCTACCTCGTCTCCCCCTCGACGCCCCCGCCGCCCGTGACGTTGGGCGTCATGGCGGGACCCGAGGGCGCGGGCGCCTCCGTGTCCGGGAGGTTCTGAAGCGGCGGCATCGGGTAGCGTGCCGCGCATGAACCTCCTGCTGGCCCTGCTGCTGGCCGCGAGCCCCCCGAGCGCTCCCGGTCCCCGCACCTTCCGCGTCGACTACTTCCACACCGGCAACGCCACCGAGGAGCGCTTCAGCCTCGACCGGCTGGTGGTGGAACCGCTGCCCTGGCCCGGCAGTCCCCGGCGCGCCATCGATGAAACGAACCTCGGCAAGTACCTCTTCGAGGTGAGGGACCGGGAGACGAACCGGCTGCTGTACTCGCGGGGCTTCGCGTCCATCTACGGGGAGTGGGAGACCACGCCCGAGGCGCGCGAGGTGAACCGCACCTTCCACGAGTCCCTGCGGTTCGCCGCGCCGGACAAGCCCGTGCAGGTGCTGCTCAAGAAGCGCGCGAAGGACAACTCCTTCCGCGAGGTGTGGAGCCTGACGGTGGACCCCGCGGACATGTTCGTGGACCCGGCGGTGCCCGCCTCGCCCGGCCCGCTGGTGAAGCTGCTGGAGAACGGCGCGCCCGCGGACAAGGTGGACCTGCTCATCCTCGGCGATGGCTACACGGAGAAGGAGCGCGCCAAGTTCGAGAAGGACGCCCGGCGGCTCGTGGACATCCTCTTCACCTTCTCGCCCTTCAAGGAGCGCAAGCGGGACTTCAACGTCTGGGGGTTGATGCCGGCGGCGCGGCAGTCGGGCATCTCCCGCCCGTCCACCGGCGTGCACCGGGACTCCCCCGTGGGCGCCACCTATGACGCCTTCGGCAGCGAGCGCTACGTGCTCACCTTCGAGAACCGCCGCTTCCGGGACATCGCCGCGTTCGCGCCCTACGAGTTCGTGGAGATCCTCGTCAACGGCAACACCTATGGCGGCGGAGGGATTTTCGGCCTCTACAGCACGGTGGCGGCCGACAGCCTCTGGTCCCCCTACGTCTTCGTGCACGAGTTCGGCCACCACTTCGCGGGGCTCGCGGACGAGTACTACACCTCCGACACCGCCTATGCCCCCAGCGAGGAGCGCGTGGAGCCGTGGGAGAAGAACGTCACCGCGCTCAAGGATCCCACGAAGCTCAAGTGGAAGGACCTGGTGGCCGCGGGCACGCCCCTGCCCACGCCCTGGAAGAAGGACGAGTACGAGGCGCACGCGCGGCAGGTGCAGGAGCAGCGCCGCCGCATCCGCGCCGAGCGCCGGCCCGAGGCGGACATGGACGCGCTCTTCACCGCCCAGCGGGATTGGGAGGAGCCCTTCTTCCGGGCGGAGAAGCACGCGGGCGTGACGGGGGCGTTCGAGGGCGCCATGTACGAGGCGCGGGGGTACTACCGCTCCCAGTTGGACTGCGTGATGTTCACGAGGGATCGGGTGCCCTTCTGCTCGGTGTGCCAGCGCTCCTTGAGCGAGGTCATCGACCTGTACTCGGGCGCGGGCGGCAAGTCCCCCTGAGTCGAGGCTGGCTGCCCTGGGAGGGGGGACTCGGGCACCCAGGGAGTCCGCTACTTGCCTGCTGCCGTCCGGGAAGGACGTCTCCAACCTGACATGAAAAGGAGGCGGACAAACCGATGACGCATACTCAGGAGACGGAGTCCTGGTCTGGCGAGGGCGTGGGCACGAGCGCGGAGTCCTTCCTCGCGCGCATCAACCGCGAGGTTCCCGAATACCCGCCGGCCGATGCGGCGGAGGCGGTCATCTGCGCGCTGTGCGAGCGGCTTCCTGGCGGACTGGTGCAGGAGTTGAGGGAGCAGTTCCCGGAGGATCTGCGTCAGCAGTTCCAACATTGTTGGAAGGAGCGGAGCGCCAACGCGCGCCGGTTCGAAAAGGACGATTTCTATCTGGATGTCGCCGAGCATCTGCAGATCGACGCCGAGCGCGTGCGGTTGGTGCTCCACGTCGTCTTCGCGTCCATCCACTCGCAAATCACCGAGCGGTTGGCGGAGCGGATGGGCCGGGAGATGCCGCCCAACGTGGCCGGCACCTGGGATGCCGCGCGCCGGGCGGCGGACCTGCCGCGTTGAATGCAGTCCCATGGGCGCGGCCCTCCCTCCGGAGGGTCGCGCCCACGCGCGTCCTGTCCTGAACGGATGAGGGTCCTGGAGCAGTAGCGATCCGCACTGGGGGTCACAATATTCCCTCCATTCGATGCGGTGGCGCCTTCGTGTGAAGGCGTCACGCGAACGGGGACTTCATCGCGTGAGTCGTCATCCTGGAGGCGCAGTCATCTACCTGCTCGTGATCCTTGGAGTGACCCTCTCCCCTCCCACGTACGCCGCGGAGCGCGGAATCCGCAACCACCTGTTGTTGATCCACCAGTTCTACGATGCGTCCGACTACGAGCGGGCGCTCGCGCAGATCCAGGTGGCGCGGCAGGAGCGTCATGGGACGGACGAGGATGTCGCGCTGTCGCTCTACGAGGGCATCCTCCTGTGCGAGATGCTCCGGAAGGAGGAGGGCAAGGCGGCCTTCCGCACGGCATTCCTGCTGCGGCCCGACGCGAAGCTGCCCGAGCAGGTATCACCCAAGATCGAAGCGGATGCCGAGGCCATTCGTCGGCAGGTGAAGCGGGAGTTGGCGGAGCAATCGCCTCCCGTCGCCAGGAAGTCCCTCATGCCGGAGTCCAAGCCATCCGACTCCATGACCTCGAGCCCTCAAATTCCCGAACTCACGTCGGCGCCCTCGGGAGCCCGCCGGTACGCGCTGGTTCCCGCGCTCGCGGGAGGCACACTCGCGGTGGCGGGGGGTGCGTCCTGGGGCATTTCCCGCGTCTATCTGAACCGGTTGCGCAACCCCTCGGCCCAGACGAGCGTGGAGGAACTGCAACGAGCAGCCTCTCTTGGCGATAAATGGCAGACAGCGGGCGTGGGGTTGCTGGCCGTGGGCGCGGTGGGCCTGGTCACCGCGGCGGGCATGTACGTCTGGGGCGGGAATGAAAAGCCCTCGGTGGCGCTCGGCGCGGGCCCGAGCGGAGCGTCCATCCTCGTCCAGGGGCGATGGCCATGAGCGGCGTATCGATCGGGACCCGCTTCTTGCTGACCACGACCGCATTGCTGAGCGCGTGGGGCTGTGTGGACTTCAACAAGGCGTTGGATGACGCGACCCACAAGACGCTGGAATGCGCCGGAGTGCCATTGCCCGGTGATGCAGGGAGCGTTCGTGAAGTGTCCACCCAGCAAAGCCATACCCTGGCACTCAGAACCGATGGAACGGTCTGGGCATGGGGAGACAACTCGAATCACCAGCTCGGGGATGGGACGACGACCAGCCGATGTGTGCCCAAGGAGATCCCAGGACTCGGCGGCATCCTGGCCGTGGCCGCGGGTGCGAGGCATTCGCTCGCCTTACGCGGTGGAACGGTCCTGGCCTGGGGAGACATTGGCGCGAGCCAGGAGCCGTCCATTCCCACGGAAATCAAGGGGCTGTCGAACGTGGCCGCCATCGCCGCGGGCGATGGCTATTCGCTGGCGCGGCTCCAGGACGGAACCGTCTGGGCATGGGGAACGAACCGCTCGGGCCAGTTGGGTGATGGGACGACGATGGATCGCGGCGAGCCCAGGCAGGTAGCGGATTTGACGGGCGTCGTGTTCATCGCCGCGGGCAGCACACATGCGTTGGCCTTGACCCAGGATGGCAAGGTGTGGGCCTGGGGAGAGAACGGCGCGGGACAGTTGGGCGATGGCACGAAGGCGGTCCAGACCCGGCCCGTTCTGGTTCGGGGACTACCTCCGCTGACCTACTCCACCGGAAGTGTGTTCTCCCCCCTCGCGGGAAGCCTCCGGCATTCACTGGCAGTAGACGCGAGCGGCAAGGTGTGGGCCTGGGGAAGCAATGACTCGGGACAACTGGGCAATGGGGGCAGCGGTGGCGAGTCCACGAGTCCCCTGGAGGTCACGGGTCTGCGCAACGCCGTCTCCGTCGCCGCGGGCGCGCAACACTCGATGGCGCTGATCAAAGAAGACAATGAAATCTTCTCCTGGGGCGGAGGCGGGGAGGGCCAACTCGGAGCGAGTCTTCTTGTCCAAGACAGCTTCACGCCCGTGAAGGTCCTGGACCTGACCAACGCGCGCTCCATCGCCGCGGGCTACAAGCACTCCCTGGCGGTGACCAGTGAGGACAAGCTCTACTCCTGGGGCGCCTGTGACAAAGGCCAGTGCGGCAATTCGAGCCTCCTCCGCTCGACGGTTCCCCTCTCCGTGCCCCTGCCCCTGCCCTGAAATAGCGCTCACTCCTGCTGGAAGTTGTGCTTGATGATCTCCGTCTCGCCGGGTGACACCTCGACCTCCAGGCTCCTGGTCTTGCCCAGTTCCGGGTTGACGAGCCTCACCGTGTGGCGTCCCGCCGCGACGTCCATGGGTGCCAGGGGCGTGAAGCCAAGCCGCGTGCCGTCCAGGAAGACCTCCGCGTAGGGACGCGGCCGGATGACGAGCGTCCCCGTGCCGACGACCGGAGCCGAGCGCTTGACCCTGGGAGCGGAGCGAGCGGAGGCACTCTTGCGCACGGGAGCGGTCGGCTTCTCCATGGGAGCAGGCTCGGCCGGAGCCTCCACGCGTTCCGGTGGGGAGCCACCCATCGCGACAGGAGGCGTCACGGGCACGATGGGCTCCGAGATGGCCGGAAGCGAGGCGACAGGTCCACGCATGGGGCTCGCGGTCCGCTTGAGCAACATGCCCATGCCCACCGCGAGCAACAGACCCAGCAACACGGCGCTCATCCACCCGAATCGCCTCCGAGAGGAGTACGGCGAACGTTGGAGCTCTCGCGTCCGCTCCCTTTCGGCGGGCCCTGGGGCGCGCGAACTGGAGATCTCCGTCGAGGCATCCCTCTGAGTGACCTCGGTGGTCCGCACTTCCGAGGGCACGGGCGCGACGAGCGAATCAACGGAGTCCGAAGGAGGGCCCGAAGGAGGCGCCTGCACGGGAATGTCGGTGCTCGACGTCGTCTCGAGGATGAGGCGGGCCACCTGTTGCCCCGTCACGAGCTTGCCCTCCGAGACAATGAAGGCCTCCAGGTCCGCCTGGAGGACATGGCAGTCCGGGTAGCGCTGCTCACGGTCCCTGGCGAGCGCCCGCGCGAGGATGTGTCGCAGGGCCTCGGGCAGTTCCGGCCGCAAGCGCTCGGCGGGCACGGGATTCGTGAACAGGATGGCCCCCATCAATCCGGCATCCGAGTCCGATTGGAAGGGCTTCTGACCCGTGAGCAATTCATAGAGCACCACTCCGAGCGCGTAGACATCCGTGCGCCGGTCCAATGGCATGGCGCGCAGTTGCTCGGGAGCCATGTACGAGAGCTTGCCCTTGATGACGCCACTGTCCGTCTTGTGGCCCTGGCCCGTCGCCTTGGCGATACCGAAGTCCACGACCTTCACCGCGCCCTGGCGTGACAGAAGGATGTTGTCCGGACTGACGTCTCGATGGATGAGGCCCAGGAGCTCGCCCGATTCGGGATCCGTGAAGTCGTGAGCGAAGGCGAGCCCCTCACACGCCTGGGAGATGAGCCGAGCACATACCGAGAACGGCAGGGTAAGGCCCCGCGCGGAAGAACGACGGATGAGCGTGCGCAGGCTCGGCCCGTCGACGTACTCCATGGCGAGGAAGTAAGCGCCGTCGGCCTCACCGAAGTCGAAAATCTGCGCGATGTTCGGGTGGGTGAGCCGGGCGGCGAGCATCGCCTCGGTGAAGAACATCTTCACGAAGGCGGGCTCCTCGGCCAGGTGCGGCAGGATGCGCTTGAGCACCAGTACCTTCTCGAACCCATGGGGTCCGGCCGCCTTGGCGAGAAACACCTCGGCCATGCCGCCCGCGGCGAGCTTGCGAACGAGCTGATACTTGCCAACTTGCCTCATCACGCAGGTGCACCCTCCTCCCGCCGGGGCGCCCCGACATCGGGCGGCGCCTCGCCTTCCGCTTGATGTGGGGTTGCTCCCCGGCAAGAAACAGGGAGCGAAGGGCACGAACGGGAGGGAAGCTGTCCGTCACGGCGGAGGGCGGACGGACAGCCAAGCCCTGGAGGCGCTGCTACTTCCCCCCGGGCTCGATGGCGAAGATGAGCGTCACCGTCGCCTCCACCGTCTGCTCCTGCGGCTGGATGGGCGTCGTGGCGGAGGCGTCCGCGCTCTCGGCCATGGCGAGGCGCGCCATGGGGAAGACGCGCACGGGCTCGGAAATGGTGCTCGCGTCCAGGATGGTCCCCAACTTCACGCCGAGCGCCGTCGCCAACACCTGCCCGGACTGACGGGCCCGCTCCACCGCGTCCCGCAGGGCGGCGTCGCGCACCGCGTCCGGCTTGCTCAATCCGAAGCGCACCGAGTCCACCCGGTTGGCGCCCGCCTTCAACGCCACGTCCAGGAACGAGCCCACGCGCCCGAGATCCCTCACGTGCGCCCGCACCGTGTTCGTCACCCGGTAGCCGCGCTGCTTGGGCGCCACGTCCGGGCGCGGCGGGGGCTCGAAGTCCGGAAACACGGCGAAGTTGCTCGTCTCCAGGTCCTTGCGCACCAGTCCCGCCTGCACCAGCGCGGTGAGCACCTTCTCCATCTTCTTCGCGTTGGCCTCGGAGGCGGCCTGGGCCGTCGCGGCCTGTGTCTCCACGGCCAGCTCGAGGAAGGCCTCGTCCGGTGCCGCCTTCGCCTCGCCCTTGCCCTCCACGCGGATCGTCCGCTCCTGCGTCGTGGCCGCCTGGGTCGCCGCCGGGGGAGGACGGGGTTGGGCCAGGGCGGGAAGGGGCAGAGCGAGCAACAGCGCGGAGAGCAGGGCGGCGCGGCGAGACGACGACATGGCGAGAACTCCTCGTTCGACAGGGTGGGGTGCTGCACGTCGGAGGGCAACCTACACTCGTCCCGAGCATCGGTTACGTCTCTTGAATGCCGACGGACTGGCATGTCCGCCATTCATCGCGGACTGTGTCCGCCGTTCGATTGCGGGAGGCCAGGAGCCCTGCCCATCCTGCTCACGGATGGACGTCGCGCCCGAAGAGGGCCGACGAGGCCTTGCACGCTCGAAGGAAACCCACACACATGTCACAAGACAGTCTGCGCTTGCGCGTCCAACGAATCGCGCCCGAGGCAGAAGGCATTCTCTCCTATGAACTCGTCTCTCCAGAGGGCGGTGCCCTGCCCGCCTTCGAGGCGGGCGCTCACCTGGACGTCCAGGTCCCCGGAGGCCTCACGCGGCAGTACTCGCTCTGCAATGACCCGGCGGAGACGCACCGCTACGTCATCGCCGTGCAGAAGGACGCGGGAGGCCGGGGCGGCTCACGGGCCATGCACGAGCAGGTCCGCGAGGGTGACGAGCTCACCGTGAGCCCGCCCCGCTGCTCCTTCCCACTCCTGTACGCGCGCGGCTACGTGCTGGTGGCGGGCGGCATCGGCATCACGCCTCTCCTGTCCATGGCCCGGGCACTCCAGCGCCAGGACGCGCCCTGGCACCTGCACTACTGCACCCGCTCGCCCGAGCGCACGGCGTTCCGCGAGCTGCTCACCTCGCCCGCCTTCGCCCACAACGTCACCCTGCACCATGACAACGGCGACCCGGCCCAGCAGTTGGACATGAAGGCGCTGCTCACCCGGCGCTCGGGCGGCCACCGCCTGTATTGCTGCGGCCCCGCTCCGCTGATGCGCGCGGTGCGCGAGGCCACCAACCACCACGAGTGGCCTCGCGAGAAGGTGCACTTCGAGGCCTTCTCCGCCGAGGGCGTGGGCGCCGTGGGCGCGCAGGCCGACATCGAATTCGAGGTGGTGGTGCGCAGCTCGGGCGCGTCCTACGCGGTGCCGCCAGGGAGCACGGTGCTCCAGGTGCTGCGCCAGAATGGCCTGCGCGTGCCGAGCGACTGCGAGGCGGGCACCTGTGGCGCCTGCATCACCCGCGTCCTCGACGGCGAGCCCGAGCACCGGGACACCTTCCTGCCCGAGGCCCAGCGCGCCGCGCGCTGCAACATGATGGTGTGCGTGTCGCGCGCCCGCTCCCGCCAGCTCGTGCTGGACCTGTAGGCGCGCGAGGCCCACCGCGGCTCACGCCGCCTGGCCAGGCTCCATGCCACTGCGCGCCTTGACCACCCACTCGCGCACCTGCTCGCGCAGTTGCTGCGAGTCGAAGGGCTTGTCCACCCGCGCGTTCTTCACCTGATCCATGAAGGCGCGCGCCGCGGGAGTGAAGGCGCCACCGGTGACGAACACCATGCGGCGGGCCACATTGGGCGCGGCCACCGACAGCTGCTCGTGCAGCTCCATGCCCGTGAGGTCCGGCATCATCAGATCGCAGAGGACGACGTCCACCTCCGCGCCCTTCGGGCCCGACAACAACTCCAGGGCCTGACGGGAGCTCGTCACGACCTCCACGTCGTGCTCGCGCGCCAGCGTGCGCCGCAGCGCGGAACTCACCATCACATCGTCATCCACGATCATTACCCGGCCACGCACGCGCGCACCCTCCTGCTCATTTTGCATCGGACGCACTCCCTGCAGACTTGGGATACGGGCGCCGCCAACCACCCCAGTGTCCCACGAAATGGCGTTGTCCCGCCCGAGGCACCGCCTCGCATGCTCTCTCTCCCGCCGAGCCTTGACCAGCCGGAGACACGCGCCTACACGCCCTCTACCCTACACCCGAAGTGGCGCAAGGGAAGGGGGCTCTGGGAAAACCCGCTCCTGCATGGCCAGGAGGCGTTCTCTTCATTACACCTGCGCACCCCGGGAGAAGATGCGCCGCAGCAGGGCCTCGCCCTCGGAGCGGGGAGGCTCCGAGGACAGGAAGTACGGCAGCGGACGGGACTCGGAGGAAGGAGAACCCGAGGCGGCCGACGGGCGAGCGGCAGCCACCAGACGAACCGGGGACGAGGGATGCGATCGGATCGGGTCGAGCATGAGGGCCTCCTGGGAACGCCGCACTCGACGCAGTGTCCGCTCCGGGTCTGACAATCCAGGCGGAAAGTTGCTCAGGGAAAGCGCGCCAGGAAGGCGCCCAGCTTCGCGCCCGCCTCGCGCGTCGCGGGATCCAACCCCTTGGGCCCGGAGGGCGGCAGTTGCAACGCCAGTTCCACCAGCGCGGGCCGCATCTCCGCCCAGGCCGCTTCGGCCTCCGCCTCCGACGTGAAGAAACGGCGGTGCACGAGCCAGCCGGATACCCCACACGTCAACGCATGGAACGAGCGGGACAGGTCCTCCTCCAGGGTGAGCCGCAGTCCCGCCGGGTGCACCTCGTCCCGGACGATGGTGCCTCCCTCGGCGCCCAGCAGGCCCAAGGTGTGGCCCCCCTCGGTGGGACTCCAATCCCGCTCGTCACTCATGCGCCGTGTGCCTCCCTCGTGGAGCCCACCGTCGCCCACTCACGGCCGGACGACAACCCCTCCCCGTCAGGGCATCCTCACCCAGGTGGCACTTCTTGTACTTCACCCCACTGCCGCACCAGCACGGCTCGTTGCGTCCGGGCTTCTTGTGGAACGCCTTCCGGAGAGCGGCGCGCAAGGGGGCGCCATAACGCCACGCCCGATCGGCCTTCGCGCGCTGCGCCTCGCTCAGCCTCCCCCCCAGGTCGAGGATGGCAACCGCCAGTTCCAGCACCGTCTGCTGGGCGAACACATCCATCACGTCATCCGTCAGGGGATAGTCCTCCAGCATCCGGGCCAGGGGCTCGATCGCCCGCGGGTCGCCGTAGGTCACCAGGTTGACCGCTCCCGGAATCGCCTCCTCCCGAAGCTGCGCCAGGAGCGCCGCGAGGATGCGCTCATCCCGCGCACCACAGCCCGCCAGCACGCGCAGCAACGCGGAGCGCGCGTCCTCGTCCCGCTCCGTCTCGAGCGCCTCCAGGACGACGGGAACCACCGCCGATCCCTTCTCCTCCAGCTCCTGGATGAGCGATTCCTGGAGTTCCGAACCCAGCGCGGTGCGCACGAGCCGTTGCACCAGCAACCCCCACTCCACCCCTTCGTCACCCCCGATCATATGCTCCCCCCTTCCCGGAAGAACCGATGCACTTCCTCCACGAGCACGGGATCTCCCGCCGTCGCGAACTGCTCGGGCAGGGCCGAGAGCACGTCCCAGGCCCCCTGCCACCAGCCCGTCCACGCCTCGGCGCCCAGCAACCCGAGCCCCCGCAGGTACTCGCCCCACGGACGCAGGGAGAGCGCCGTGGCGGCATGCACATGGGGATGCAGGGCGCGCTCCTCGCCCTGACCGCGCACCCACTGTTCCAGGTCTCCCAGCAGGGGCAGGAGCACGTGCTGGGGCCTCAAGTCCCGGCCGCCATCGCCATGGGGACCGGGCAACAGGTGGAAGAGTTCCGGGAAGATCAGTTGCGTGCGTCCCCACGGCCACCCCTGGCGCAAGCGCAGCTCGGGCTCGAAGGACATCACCAGAGCGCGCTGCGCGTCGAAGAAGCGCTCCGAGGGAAGGAGCAACACCTCGTGACCCGAGCGCCGCCGCCAGGACTCCCGGCCGGTGCGCAGCGCCAGGGCCTCCCCCACCCAGTGCGGCACCGCCCGATCGAAGGGCGCCAGCAGCACACCCAATTCTTCCTCGCTTAGCGCCGGAGCCCGCCGCAGCCCCGCGTCCATGCAGGTGAGCACCGCGCGCGTCACGTAGTCCACCCGCGTCCAATCCGCGAGGGATTCGTCCTCGCGCACCCGAGGCCACGCCTCCAGCAGACCCGCCCGCGCCTCCTCCACCCGGCCGCGGTAGAGACACCACTCGGCCAGCCGGGTGACGAGCGCGCAATCCCCCGTCCGCCGCGCCAAGGACACGAGCGCGCCCTTCACATCCCCGCCCGGCAGCCGCAACGCCAGCTCCACCCTCCAGGTGCGCACCGCGGGCTCCGCGTCGTGCACACGAGGGGCCCGCTGCTTCCACACGTCCAGCACGGACTCGAACTCCGCGAACCGGCCGACCTCTTCAAGGGACTCCTCCAGGCGGCTGCCCACCTCGAAGGCGTCCTCCTCGTCGAAGCCCGGATGGCTCGCGGCCTCGCGGGCCAGCACCAGCTTCTCGTCCACGGTGGAGGACTCCCACCGCGCATAGAAACTCAGCGGAAGCCCTTCCCTTGCTCCTCCATCCTGGTCCTCGGTCTCCATGCCATGTCCAGTCTAGACATGACTGGAGACGTTGGCACGCGAATATGACCTTGGCCGTCAGGCACTGGACCGTGCTGGACCATCCACGAATAGAGACTCCAGACGCCCGCCCTCACTCCCTCCAGCGCAGCGCCTTCGCCGTGACGGGCCCCACGCGCACCTCGTCCAGGGATTCGGCCAGGCGACCCTCGGCCTCGCCCAGCGGCACCTCGCCCACCATCACCTCCGCCGCGGGTTGTGGGTAGAGCGGTTGGCGCTCGGGCTCCACCGGCCCCGCCAGCACGAAGTGGATGGGCGAGCCCGGGTCCGCCCGGTAGCGCTCCGCCTCGCGCCCGGCCCAGTCCTCCAAACGCGCCAGCCCCTCCCGCCACGCTTCCCGCACCGGCGCCGAGACCTCGCCCCGCGCGAGCAACACCACCGCCACCTGCAACGGCCGGTTCCACTCCAAGCGCCGCTCCCGCGTGCGGTGGCGTGACAGCCCCCAGAGAGCGATCGCCACCAGCACCCCGAGCAACACCGACACGCGCACCCACTTGGCCCGCGCCCGCCTCGCCCGCAACGCCGCGCACCGAGCGCAGAGCGCCCGACCCTCCGAGCCCCGGCACAGCACACACACCAGCTCGCGGCAGTCCTCACAGGGCAGCTCCGAGGCCAGCCCCGGGTGGGCACCACACACGGCGCGGGACTGGCCCACCACCGGTACCGGCTCGCAGTCCACACCGTGTTGGCGCAGGGCCTCCGCCAGCGCGCGCGCCTCCTCTTCCCCCAGATCCCTGGGCAACACCCGCGGCTCGGCCAACAACTGGCGCGCCGCCTCCAGGGGCAGCTGGAACGCCCGCGCCAGCACCATGTCCGCCCCCCGCGAGCCCGGCCCCTCCACCCTCACCCGGAAGGCGCTCGTCCCGCTCCTCACCCGTGTCCTCCCAGTCGCCGCTCGGCGTCGGCGATCAACTCGCGCGTCAGCTCCGCCGCCGGAAGGCTCCGCGACAACGTCACCCCCTGCCCCGCCCACATCGCCAGGAACCTCGCGTCTCCCCGCGCCGCCGCGGCGCTCCTCAGGGGAGTCGTCGCTCCATGCTGGAGGGGAAAGGGCAGGATGGCGGCCCGAGCCGCGCCCACCTCGCGCGAGAAGTCATTGGCGAGCCCTCGCGCCGGACGCCCGGAGAAGGCCCTCGTCACCACCGTCTCATCCTCGCGCGCGCTCCGCAGGGCCGCCTTGTGGGCCTCGGGGGCACCCGACTCCGGGCAGGTGAGGAACGCCGTGCCCAACTGCACCCCCGCCGCCCCGAGAATCCGCGCCGCGGCGATTCCCCGTCCATCCATCAGCCCTCCGCTCGCCACCACCGGCAGGCCCACGGCGTCCACCATCTGCGGCACCAGGGCGAGCGTCCCCACCAGGGCGTCCTCGAAAGGACCCGCGAAGGTGCCGCGATGGCCTCCCGCCTCGCTGCCCTGCGCGACGATGGCGTCCACGCCCGCGGCCTCGAGCAGCCGGGCCTCCCGCACCGTCGTCGCCGTGCCCATGAGCACCAGGCCCCGCTCCCGCAGCCGCGCGAGCGCCGACGCGGGAGGAATCCCGAAGGTGAAGCTGAACACCCGCGCGCCGCTCTCCAGGACGGCGTCGACCTGCTCCTCGAAGGGCGGCAACGTGAAGGCGGGAGGCTGGGGCGCTCCGAGCCCGAGCTCGGTGTAGTACCGGGCCAGCAATTCCAGCATGGGACCGGCGGCGACCTCTTCTGGCGGAGGCAGCGGCGCGAAGAGGTTGATGGCGTACGGCCGATCCGTGAGTTCCCGCACGCGACGCGCCAACTGCCGCAGGGCCTCCGGCGCGAGATAGCCGGCCCCGAGCGAGCCAAGTCCCCCCGCGTTCGACACGGCGGCGACCATCTCCGCGGTCGAGACACCCGCCATCGGCGCCTGGATGAAGGGATGCTCGACCCCGAGCCGCGCGGCGAGCTGAAGCCAGGGACTGGAAGCGTTGGGCGCGTTCATTCGGTCAGGTCTCCTTGGGCCTTGTTGGGTCCACCACCATACACACGACCCCGCACTCCGAGCGGAAGAACTCCAAACACGCCGCACCCGCGAGGAGCAAGGAACGCACCGCGTCGCCGCGCGCATGTGTTCGCGATCGGCACCCGGGACCCCCCTGACTGGACGAAAACAAAAATCCTGTCTTTGATGCGGGGACCGATCCACCAACGAGGAGAAACCGGGCATGAGGCTCGTCAAGGCATTCGCGGCCATGGCCGCGGGCATGGCCGTGGCGTGGAGTGGCAGTGCGTCCGCGCGAACGGTGAACCTGTCGTACGTCTGGGGTGGCAATGGAGGCGGCACCACGATCTTCATCCACGGTCATGGCAATTGCGTGGGCGGAAAGGGCGCGGATGATCGCTGTGTGAATTCCTCCTATGGCTATTGGTTGAATTCCGTGGAGGACGGCGGTGACGGCCACGACTTCATGGTCGAGTCCACCTCCCAGTGCACGGGCAGCGGATGCTCCATGTCGTGTGGCACCGCGGGATGCTCCACGGTGAACTACACGGGCCCGTGGTCCTACTCGGAGGCCTTCGCCATCCGGTATGACCTGGTCAACCAGAGCGTGCCCGCCGCCACCAACGACGTGGCCAACTGCCTGCTGGACCTGCGCAACGGCAGCAACACCACCGGCTGCAACCCGAACCTCTACCAGCGCACGCGCTTTCGCGTGGTGGGGCACAGCGCGGGCGGAGCGATCATCGACCGCATCCTCTCCACGGGCGCGTGGCCGGATCTGACGGGCACCAACGGCGCCATCACCGGCACCCCCGTCGTCTCCGCGGGCGCGCTCGGCGGCTCCCGCGCCGCGAGCGCCCTGTACGGCACGGACGGCGCCTCCAACTTCTGCACCACCCTGGTGAGCTGGGTGGCCAGTTGGGCGCTCAAGGACCCGGGGACCGCCAGCCTCACGCGCGCCACGATGCTCGCCGAGGCCAACAACGGCCGCGCGGGCAAGTCTCCCCGCTGGGTCTACAAGGTGACCACCACCGGCGGCGCGGGCTCCACCAACAACAACTCCAAGGACAGCGTCCAGGAAGCCACCAACGACGCCAAGATGGGCGTGCTCGTGGGCTGCGTGGGCTACTCCGCCGATGACGACTCCGACGGCGTGCTGTGGCAGTACGACAGCGATCCCACCTCCAATCCCAGTGGCTCCAATGGCGGCAAGTACCGCGCCCAGTACACCGGCTATTACTGGCGTTGGATCCAGTCCTGGTCCAACCACTCCCACAACCGCAATGACGCGTATGTGAAGAAGTACGGATTCCAGAGCAGCACGGGTTGCTATTACATCTCGCCGGGCACCTGCATCGGCCAGTACGCCCAATAAGCCATGACGCCTCCCCCGAAGCGCTGGCGTCAGGCGGGGGCGGGACTGCTGCTCGGCGCGGTGGCCGTGCTCGTCTGGTTCGCCCTGAGCGGACCCGACGCGCCCGTCCCCGCCCCGCTTCCCCGCCCCATCGCCCAGGCGCCAGCGTCCACGCCTCCGCCGCTTCCGGCGCGCGCCCGGCCTCCCGCCGTGGCCGCCCCGCCGGAGCCGGTGGCGGCCCCCGGACCCTCGTCCGCCCTGGAGTCACCGCCTCCCGGCACCACCCCCGAGCGGCCTCCCGAGGCGCCGCCCATCGAGCTGCCGCCCACGACGCAGGTGCTCGCCGAGGAGTTCTACCCGGGCACCACGGACTGGGAGGACATCCCCGTGGACGAGTCCCACCAGCACCACCTGCGCATCCTGCCCAAGCGCTACAACGTGGTGGCCCCCCGGCCCATCGCCCTCTGGTTGGAGATGACGGACGCCCAGGGCCGCCGCCAGCCACTGCCCTCCCCTCGCGTGCGCGCGCGCTCGCTCGACGATGAAGCGCGCCCGTGGATCGACCTGCCCGTGAGCGACGACGGCACCGGCGAGGACGAGCGGGCCGGAGATCTGCGCTACACCGCCCAACTGCGACCCACGCGCGAGCAGAGGAAACTGTTGCTCGGGCGGTTGCTCGTCGAGGGCACCGTGGACGTGCCCGGCGTGGGCACGCGCACCATCCCCTCCGTGCTCATCTACACCCAGGGCCCCCGCGCCACGCTCACCGGCCGGTGGACGGATTCCCTTCGCGACGGCGGACTCGCGCTGGAGGCGGAGCTGCGGGTGGACGAGCCGGGCCTCTTCACGCTCATGGCGCAGATATTCGGACCGCGCCTGGAACCGCTCGCCTGGGTGAAACAGACGGCGAGGCTCGGCGCGGGCCGCCAGACGATGACGCTGGAGGTGTTCGGCAAGGTGCTCCACGATCTGGGCGTGGATGGGCCCTACCGCGTGCGGCAGGTGCTCCTCACGCGCGATCAGGAGAACTCCAGCGACTACGAGCCGGGGGAAACCATCGAGGAGGCACACCAGACGAAGCCCTACGCCGCGCGCGCGTTCTCACCCGAGGCCTACGTGCCACCGCCTCGCACCCTCGAGGACGTCACCGCCGAGCACCCCTCCCAGCGCGACAAGCCGCCCCCCGAGCGCACCCGGGACATGGAGCCGGCCGAGGGTGACCCACCGCCTCCGCCCGAGAACCCCCCGCCCCAGCAGGCCACGGACCTGGGGCGCTGAGGGGCCGTTCGGACCTGGCGTGAACCGCTTCGAACTCTCCCCGATGATGCTCGCCGGGGCTCAGGCCGGCGGACGGACGCCGTAGCCCCTCACGAGGCGAGCTTGCCGCGCACGTCGCGCAGGAGCGCCTCGGTCTCTGCATCCGGGGCCCCGCGCCTGCGCTCGGTCTCCAGCAGCAATCCGAGCGCATGACCCAGCCGGTGGGCCACCCCCTCGGCATCACCCTTGAGCCGCAGGACATCCGCCTCCGCCAGCACCAGCTTCGCGAGCGCCTGGATCTTCTCCGGATGCCCGAGCAGTTCCGCCACCGAGCCCGCGTCGATGGTGATGAGCATGCGATACTCCATGCCGAACAGACTCAGGCTGGCCTCGTTCACCTGCTCGAGCGCTTCCTCCGTCTTCCCACCCGTGGCGGCCCGGAGGATGGCGGCGAGCGCGGCGGCCAGTTGCTCGATCATCCGGGTGATGTAGTCCTGACGGATTCCAGCCATGGACGTGCTCCTGATTCGGGCGGCTCCGTCCACCGTACCAGAGGCGTGCGCGTGGATGCGACCCACCCTCCATGGTAGAAGCCGCGCATGACGGAAACCATTCCCCGGGTTTCGTTGAAAGCACTCCGCACGAAGCCCGAGAGCATCGGCACTTTCATCGATTCGATTCTCTCCCTCCCGCCTCCCGTGGACGTCGACAGCATCATCCAAGGCCTGGGCGTGCCGGTGATTTCATCCACTCCCCCGGAAATGGGAGACAAGCTCCCGGATGAGCTCGCGGACGCATTGATTGTCGACCTCGACTCGATGCGCATCGACTCCGTCCTGGAGCTCGGCGAGGAGGGCGCGAGAATCTTCATGAATCGCGACAACCCGCCCACCCGGCAGCGCTTCACCCTGGCGGCGTTCCTCTACCATCTGCTCTGGGCGTCACCGGGCGTGTATGTGCGCACCTCGGATGGCTACCAATCGAAGCTCAAGTCGGGCTCCATGGACTTCGCCTCCGAGTTCCTGATGCCCGATGCCTGGCTGACCCAGGTGCTTGAAGGACCGACCCCACCCAGGACAGAAGAACTCGCGGGTTTGTTCGGGGTTTCTCCGGGGGCGATGAAGGCGCGGCTCCGGAACTATTATGAACGGGTCTTCCCCGCGGCGGAGAAGCCCTGGCGTGAGTTGGGTATTCCGCCACGCGCCTCGCTGGAGGAAGCGGAACGGGCCTATCTCGACCTCATCCATCAACACAGGCCCGAGTTGTTCGCCGCACTGCCCCCGGAGTACGGAGAGCTGGCCACACGGCGACGCGGCGACATCCAGGCGTCCTGGGCGGAGCTTCAATTGCAACATGCGTTGCGCCTGCCCGGAGGAATCCCCTTTGTCGAAACGGTGCCCTCGCTGACGGAGATCGCCACGGTGCTCAAGGAGGCCCACGCGTTGATCTCGACTCGCGGCTGGTGTCAGAAGGTCAGGGCGCGTGATGGGTATGGAAAGAAGCAGGTTCGTTTCGACAACGAGCGCGCGGGTCAATTCAGTATCGTGGGCGCAGTACTGAGAGCCGCCGCCTCGAACAGCGGTGCGGGTGACATCGCAATGGCTGTCATCGCCAAGGCCGCGGCGTGTCCGGCCAGTCCCGAGAGCTTGCAGGCCTGGAATGACGCACCCGAGCGGACTCGCGCCGAGGTGCTCGGTGCGATCGACGCGGCCCTCGCCTTCTCCGCTCCGAAGCCCACCTCCCGCTGAAGCCCTGGCGCCGCGACAGGGTCACTGACGTGCCATTCATCCGCACTGACATGTCAGCCCAGTTGGTTTGACCATCAAACATCCCATCCACCCTGGCCCTTCTCCGAGGGAAGCAAGGGGGTGGCGATGTCCGGCACCGCGATTGCTATGTCCGGAAGGGCGGGGATAGAAAGACCGAGTCCCCGGCCACTCCAGGCCCAAGGCCCATCTCCAAATGGACGCAATCCTCAATCAGCTCAACTCCCTCGCGCTCACCGAGGCGCTGCCCTTCCTGCTCAAGCTCACCAGCGCGCTCGTGCTGTGGTTCGTGGGGCGCTCGGTCATCACCGGCTTCCAGCGCGTGCTGCACCTCGCCCTGCAGAAGCGCAAGCTCGACGCCACGCTCATCCGCTACGTCGAGTCCCTCTTCTCCAGCGCCCTCACCATCCTCCTGCTGCTCGGCCTGCTGGGAATGCTCGGCATCGAGACGACGTCGTTCGCCGCCCTGCTCGCGGCGGCGGGCATCGCCATCGGCTCGGCCTGGTCGGGGCTGCTCTCCAACTTCGCCGCCGGCGTCTTCCTGCTCGTGCTGCGGCCCTTCCGGGTGGGCGATGAGATCAGCTCGGCGGGAGTCTCTGGCATCGTGCAGGAGATCGGCCTGTTCGTCACCGCCGTGGATACGCAAGACAACCTGCGCATCTTCGTCGGCAACGGGCAGCTCCTCGGCGACAACATCGTCAACTACAGCCACCACCCCCACCGCCGCTTGAGCATCCGGGTGCCGGTGCAACACGGCTGCGACCTCGGGGCGATCAAACGCGCGCTGGAGGCCCGCGTCGCGGGAGTTCCCGACGTGATGCAGCAGCCCCCCGTCTCCATCGAGGTGGCGGAGTTCACCACGACCGGGCTCGTGCTCGCGGTGCAGGCCTGGTGCGTTCCCCGCGACGCCAACGCCGTGCAGGACAACATGGGCTTCGCCATCCAGGAGGCCCTGGCCATCTCGGGCTATGGCCTCCCCATGCCGGCACCGGCGAGCCAGGCCATCCCCAAGGCGGGCTAGCGCCGGAGGGAGTGGAACCGCTCGTCCAGGTGGGCGGCGCGGATGGGCTGCTTCCGTCCGGACTCCTGGGCGCAGAGATGCCGCGCGGCGATCTGCCCTCGGAGGAGAGCGTCCTCGGGCGCGCGGCCTTCCAGGACGTGTCCCGTGAGGAAGCCCACCGCCAGCGCGTCTCCCGCGCCGTTGGTGTCGACCACGGGCGCGTCCAGGTCCACGGGGGGAAAGAAGCGGGCTCCCTCCGCGCTGCCCAGCACGCAGCCCCGCGCGCCCATCCCCCCGATGACGAGCCGCTCCGGGTGCTCCCTTCGCAGCCAGGCGATGGCCTCGTGCGGGTCGGGGAAGTTCACCGTGGAGAAGAAGAGGAAGTCGGCCTGCTCGATGAAGTCGCGGCGGTATGGATCGTCCAGGGCGGTGAGGTCCTGGAGGTCACACGAGATGACCACGCCGAGCTGGCGCGCGAGTGGCAACAAGTCGCGGCACCAGTTCTCCAGGTGCACGTGCAGCACGCGAGCACGCGAGAGCAGGGCGCGGCAGGCGTCGAGGTCGGGGCGGACCTCCATCTGCCCCTTGCCGTCGTAAAAGTTCTTTCGCCGCCCGTCGCGATACATGAAGTTGACGCTGCGGTGCGTGCCGAGCGGATCATCGAACAGCAGGGACTCGATGCCCGCCCGTGCCAGTTCCTGGCGGATGTGCTCGCCATGCCAGTCGCGGCCCACCGAGCCGATGAAGGCCGTGGGCCGGCCCAGGCTCGCGAATCCCAGTGACGAGTAGCCTCCCGCCTGTCCGACACAGTCGATGTTCCGCGAGAAGTTGGCCTCGACCTCGAAGTCGATGTCGGCGCCGTAGAGGTAGACGTTGGTGTCCACCCCGATGCAGCCAGCGACCACCGCGTCGAGGTCCCCGCTCGTTCGTGCCATGGACAGCTCCTTTCGGCTCCCGACCCGGTCAGGTTGAGGGAGTCGCAGGGGTGTACGCGACCTCTTCGATGAAAAGAGCCTTGATGAACTCGTTGTCGAGTGCCGTCAGCGTCTCCCCGCGCAACGCCAAGAAACGTTCGATGTCCTGGGCGTAGAGGGCGTTGGCGGCCTCGGGAGAAATGGCGTGACTCGCCAGCATCTCATCGGAGCAACGCAACAGGGTCTTGCCCTGAAGCATTTCTCGCATCGCCTGGGCTTCATCGGGACGGACAAGGATGCGGTTGGCGGACTCGGAGTGATTCCGGAAGAGAGGAATGATGGCATCGGCACCGTGCCTCGCCAGCAGAGCCGTGGGGCCCTCTATGGGTTGTCCGGACACGCTCCGGGGTCCGAGTCGAGCCAGATGGAGGGCAAGCACCTTGGATCGAGCGGAGCGGTAGTGGAATCGTTCGGGCAGTGAGGGGATATAGGGGCCGATCTCATCGGCGACCTGGGTGGTCTCTCCACTCGCGAGCCGTCGCAGGTGGAGAAGAAGACGCTGAAGCTTGCTTCCGTTGACGGCTCTGAAGGTACTGCCGTAGGTGGTCAGCCAGAACCACCGAATCAGGTGCCGTTTCACCTCGGCCGGAGAGCCCGCTGCCCGCCATGTCCTCATCGCATCGGCCAGCAGGATGAGTTGGTAACGGGTGGGCAACAACTCGGCGGAGAGGATTCCGCACTCCTGCTGGAGGAAGCTGACGGCATGCAGGACATTGTCCGTTGCCTCATCGATGACCCGCGGCTCGGCCTGGAGCCGCTTGCTCAACGCCTCGACAGCCTCCTCGAAGACATCGAGGTCCAGCGCCGCCTTGCAGACATCCAGGAATAGATCTTCCTCCGGCTCCGGCTCCCACCCTCGCTCCTTGAGCCGGACCTTGGCGAGCGTGAGCCGTTCCCGAAGATCGAATCCCTCACGCCAGGTGAGCGCCTGCATCATGTGGAACTCGCCCATGGGAGTTCCCCGGCTGTTGATTCGATGGAAGATGCGGGTGGCTTGTTCCAGATCCTCGGTCACGATGGCGAGGACCGGGATCTTGTAGTCGCGAAAGGCACTCACCAGTTCATCCGAAGCGGCGATGAGCCGCTCGGCATCCGGGTGCTTCGCCAATTCGCGTTGGAAGCGCAGCAACCCGATGCTGTCGAGCGTCAGCCAGAGCGGCTGCCACGTGGAGGCCGGAGCCTCATCCCCCTCTTGGAACCGGAAGACCCGTTCCTCCAGATCGTAATAGAGATCCCAATTCAGCTCCTGCCCGATGGACCGCTCGGTCGAGACCGCTCGGGTCTCCGGGGAACGTGGGTAGATGCTGCCCAAGAGGGTCGAGAGCCGTTGGAGACCATCCAGGAGATAGCTGTGGAGAATCCCCTCCATTCCCGAGCGGTCGGGGAGGCGGTGGGGCCCGATCGCCTCGAAGCATTCCAATTTGCGAGTCGCGGTGCGCCAGACCAGCGCGCTTCCAATGGGGATTCCATCCCGCACGCTGTTGAGCAGATCGGAGCGCTGGTTGTTCGACCAGACGAAGTCCCGTTGGAAGAGGGGAAGGCGCAGGTTGCCCTCCAGGATCTCCTGGAGCAGCCGGGACAAGGATTGGATCTGCGGTTCACTGAGGTAGGCGGGAGTTGCCATCGTCGGGTCCTTTCCGCTCAGGCGGCGCGCAGCATCTTCTCGAAGAGGTCCATCAGTTCGTCGCTCTGGCCATCCTTGATGCGCCACGCCTCGGGGATGGAGTCCTCGTGGAAGGACTCCGCCACTTCTCCGAAGCCCTCCTCCAGATGACGAGCGTCGTCGGGTTTGTGCGTGACGAGGGTCTCGAAGATGTCCGCGAGCCCCGTGCCGTCTCGATCCTTCTTCAATCCAGCCCTCATGTTGTAATGGTGGCGTTGCTCGTCCGACAAGGCACGGAACGCCTTGAGCCTGGGCAGCCACGCGGTGTCGAACTCACGGGCATGCTTTCGCTTCAGCCATTGCTCGAGCGCGGGCTCGGGAAGGTAGTTCTCAATGGCGCGTCGCTTGAGTTGGTGGTGAGCCACCTTCGCGCGACCGCACGTGCGGGCCACGTCCCTCGACTTGAGAGAGGGCTCGCCTCGCTTGCGCGCGTCACTGTCGATCATGGCGAAGAGCCGCAGCCGTCGCTCCCGCACCCGCAGTTCCTGCCCAAGGGTGAGTTCCAGGTTGGGAAGACCGCCCCGGAACTCGAACTTCAAGAACTCCCTGCTCGACCAATCCTCGAACCGCGAGCGGTAGAAGTGAGGAACAGCGGATTGAAGGAACCGCTCGTCATTGACGCCCTCGATGAGCACACGCAGTGGCTTGTGCAGCAGGGAGATGGCCTCCTGGAGCGGAAAACGGGGAACGTCGCCCACCCACTGCACCGCCGGCACATCCGCGACGCGGATGACGTTCACCGGCGGATCACGCAATTGGCGCTGCGTGCTCTCGTCGAGCAGCAACTCCATCTCGTCCCAGTCCGACTCGCGCAAGCCCGCGCGCCACGTGTCAATCTCCGGAGCGTCCGGCGGATCAATCTCGAGGGTGTGGCACTTCTTCTCGAAGAAGAGGTTGAACAGCGCGTGGAGCGCGAGTGGATGGAGTTTGACCTGATTCGAGACGAGAAGCGCGGCTTCGAGGACGACCCTCATCGCCCCTCCTTCTGCCGCCGCTTCTTGAGGATGCGTCGGGACAGCTCCGTGTCCTCGGAAAAAACATCCGGGGGCCAGTAACTGGGCAGGGCCATGTCGTTGAACGTGATGAGCTTGACCGTGCTGCATCCATCATCCAACTGCTGGACCCAGTACACGGCGACATGGGCAGGATCCAGTCGTCCCTCGACGATGGCGAGCTGAAGCCCCTGGAGGAAGTTCTCGGAGTGCGTCTCGATGAGGGCGCGAGGAGGATTGGGTTGCATGGCGACCTCGCAAAAGAAGTCGGCGAGTGGTTCATGCATCCTCGGGTGAAGGTGTAACTCCGGCTGCTCGAGGACAATGACGGTGGACGGAGTCCCCTGAGCGCGAGCTTGTGCACCGAGCACCAGCACGGGGAGGACCTGCGCCATTCCCTCACCCGTATCGATGACGTTGACCCGGATGCCTGGACTCGCGAGGGGACCGAGCGTCAGCGCGTAATAGCGAGGCGCGACCTCGGTCACATCCAAGCGCTGCCGGGTGTTCTTCTCGAACCACGCGGAGACGGTGGCGAGCAGTGGCCCCCCTTGGAGCTTGTCCTGGACGAGGATCTCCAGGGCTCCGGTGCCATCCTCCAGCAGCTTGGGCGGTGCGCTGCCCCGGAACTCGCGGCTCCGATGGGGCACACGCCGAACCGACCCGAGCCATTGGACCTCATCACGCAAGGGCTCCAATTGCATTCCCAGGGCGTTGACCGTCATCCAAAGGGACGGGTCGAGAGGTTCCCCGGAGCCAGGCTTGATGCCTCGGAAGGCGATGGGGCTGGAGTCGAGATGCGTCTCCTCGTGTCCCTGGATCTTCGACCACGTCTCGTAGAGCGCGCGGTTGGGCGGGGGAAACGCCCGCTCGGGCATCCATGTTCCGCGCAGGGAGGCGGCATTGCCTTGCTGACCCAGGAAGTACTCAGCGCTGAACTCATTGACGACCGGAGGCAGGACCTCCGCTTGGGGACCCGGCAGCTCGAGGACCGAGAATTGGTAGTTCCGCACCGAGGAAAAGCCACTCTCGCCATCCCAGCTCAACGTGAAATCGATCTGCCGGCGCGCGCTGAGCTGGCAGCACAGGTCGCGAAAGGCGGCCCCCCGTACCGCCGCACTGTCGAGGTTGAGTGGAGCGCCCCGTGGCTCGCCGACCGAATCCGCGAGCAGAGGAAGCAGCCGCAGCAGCGCGCTCTTGCCCGAGTTGTTGTACCCGAACAGCAGCGTGAGGGGCTTGAGCTCGATGGTGGTGGGATGGAGGAACGAGCGGTAGTTGGCAACGGTGAACGAGGAAAGGGCCATGGGGGGCGAGCGCTCGCGGGCTTCTCCGCGGATCGGGTCCTTGCACGTGTGTGCCGACGGCCTCGTGCGCTAGCACGTGAAGCAGGGCACTTCAATACGCCCGCCACGAGCAGGACCGGGTCCGTCGCGTGACGGGACGTCCAACCTCGTGCGCGAGCGAATCACCCTCCGCGCTCCGTGCGGAGGTGGACACCTTTTCAGCGGGCACCCAGCGTCTCCGCGGCGGGCGCTCGCGCGGCTACCCGACCTCCGAGGACCTGTCGCTCACTTGACTTCGGAAGTCAGATCCGTTTCCCTGTGCCGCGTGTGGGGGACGGGCAGGTCACTCCCCCGCGAAGGGGACGTACGTGGTGGACGACAAGAGCGTGGAGGGCACCCGGCATGGGGCGTTCCTCATCCGGGAGTGCATCGAGACCGTGCCGGGACTGGGCAGCATCTACACGGCACACCATGTGGACACGGGCGCACCCGCCCTCGTGATGCTGGGCCCCAAGGGCGCGATCTGGAGCCCCGAAGGCGCCTGGGAACTGGGCTTCTCCGGCGGGCGTGATGGCAAGGTGCGGATGAAGATCTACAAGTCACCGCCCTCCGCCCAACACGAGGACCTCAAGAGGTTGATGGACCTGGCGACGGACATGGTCCGCAGCGTGGAGAAGAACCCCCGCCTGCAGGCCCACTTCGAGGAGGCCGCGCGCCTCCAGCGCTCATGGCGCTTCCGCGTGCGCCGGGCCTGGAGGTCCTGGTGGGTCCGCGCCGCCCTGATCCTCGCGTTGTTGGGTCTCGGCCTGGGGGTCGGCTACCTCCTGAGCACCCAGATGGAGCCCGCCCCTGGCGATGAGCTGCCCGGCGAGGATGCTCCGGCCCTGGCGGAGTAGACGGGTAGGCCCTCGGGAACCCCTCTTGATTCGTGAGGTGGGATCCTTTCCCATCCGAGGGCCGGGCCTTGGCGGACGAGCCGTCGAACGGACGGCTCGTCCACGGGAGAAGCACATGGCGAAGGAGAAGGAGTCGGAAGGAGGCCGGGTGGGCCCGTATCTCCTGGGGAGGCGGTACAAGGAGGTGGGACCCAACCTGGGGCGTCTCTATGAGGCCAGGCACGTGGACACGGGCAAACCGGTGCTGCTGTTCCTACCCGGCCGCCGTGTGCGCTGGCGGCCTCGGAGCGACTGGGTGGTGAAGTTCTCCTGTCTGACCGGGCCCACGGCCGTGAAGATGGAGGTGGAAGAAGCCCCCACCCGCGCCAGGGCCACCGAGCTGGCGGATGTCCTCACCTTGGGCACCGCCGCGTTCCAGCGCGTGGAGGACAACCCAAACCTCCAGGCTCATCTCTTCGGCAAGCCCCGGGCGCCTCCGGTCAGGCGGCACCGCTGGGAATTCAGTCGGAGGACGGGAGCCCTCGCGGGCCTCGCCGTCCTCGCGCTGGGCCTGGGCGTCTGGACGTACGGAGCAATCCAATCCAGGAGCGAACCCCCTCCAGACAGGCAGTCTTCGCTCGAGCCGGAAATCCCTCCACGACTCCCGCCACCTCACTTCGTTGATTCTCTCGCCCCGCTCCCGACGGCTGTCGCGTACCCATTGCCAGCGAAGCCCTTCAGCGAGCAGGCGGTGGCTCCCTGCAAATCCAAGCTGGGTGAAGTGGAGATCAACGGTGGGTGCTGGCTGGAACTCGCGAAGCGCGCGCCCTGCCTGGCGGAGAGCCAAGCCGAGCACCAAGGCAAGTGCTACGTGCCCGTCACCAAGTACAGAGGAAGCATGCGGGAGCCACAATCCGTCCAGCCGTGACGGCGACTCCCGCGATTCACGGGCCGCGAACAGGCGGCCTGGGCAACTCCAGGCCCCACTGAATCCGGACCGGCGCTGGGACGAAGTGGTGGATGGCGTCGAAGGACAGCGCGACGAAGGGCATCCGTGGGGAAAGGAGACCCCGAACACGACGCCATGCGCTCCCGATCAGCGGCACGTCCTCTCGCGCGATGGCCTCGTGGGCCGCGTCGATGCGGGGCCGCACCTGCTCCTCCACGTGGATACCGTACAGCGTCAGGAGTTCGGGCCGTCCGAGTTGGAGGACTTCCACCGTTCGTTGTCCCCGCGTGCTTCCGTTGCGGCCCACCGGCTGCCAGTGCTGGCCATCGAAAACGAATTGGATCGACTCGACCGGATCCTCTTCGCAGGGATCGAGGAGCGAGGGCCGTTCCTGGCCGGGTGGATGTTCCTCCGCGGCGAGTGGAACGCACCCGGACTCGAGCGGAAAAGCATCGTTCTTCGCGGAGCGATTGCAGTTCGGACAACTGAAGAGAAGGTTTTCCCACGTCCAGGCGAGCCACCAGTATCCCGCGTGAACCGTCCCATCCAACCGGTCGGCGCGTGCCTTCGGCCTGAAATGCTCCACATCGTTGTAGGCGCATTCCATCGCGGGACGCTCGCAGTAACAGCACCGCATGGCCTGCTGCTTCCAGAGCGCATCCTTCACCACGGCGTATGCACCACCGACCGCGTTCGCGTCCAACGAGCCCGCGGATGCGAGCGCTCGCACCCGGGCCAATTCCCTGGCGCGTACCGGAGGAAGCTCGGCGGGCTCGGGGCCGCGCGCGATACGAATCACGGCAGGTCCCTCGGCACGGGCGGCAGGCCCAGGTCCAGGCCCGCCTCCGTGAGCTTCTTCTGCAAGCGCAGCATCTCGGTGTCCTCTTCGTCTGTGCGCGTCGGATCGCTCGACAAGTAGGTGTAGCGGCGCAACTCGTCGCCGAGATCACTCGGGTAGAGCTTCTGGATGTTGAAGAAGCTCGAATAGATCTCACTGCCCGTCATCAACTTGGGTGATGCCGGTGGCGGCTCCGCGACCACGTCTCCGTTCTCGTCCAGGCGCAGCATGACGATTTCGTGCCGCTCCAGCGCCGGCAGGAGCATGGGCGAATGGGTCGTCACGATGAACTGAATGCGGGGGAAGACGCGCTTGAGCACCGGAACGAGCCGCACCTGCCAGGACGGATGAAGGTGGAGATCGAGTTCGTCGATGAGGACGATTCCCTCCATGTCCTCCAGAGGGATGGGCTCTCCAACATCGAGGTACATCTGGCCGATGACGTCGGCGATCCACGCGATGGTGGACTGGTATCCCTGAGACAACCACGTCGCTGGGACCTTGGTTTTCTGCCCGGAGAACTCGAATTCGAAGCTGTGGGATCTGACCAAATCCCCGGCTTGTGACATGCCGCCCCGGCCTCGCAACTCGACCGCATCCACATGCGGCAGTAGCCGATTATCGACCAAAACTTTTTGAAGGGCACGAATGAACGGCTCGAACAAAGGCGTATCCACGAATTGATTCGCGAAACCAGTACCAACAAGCGGCGCTTTCCCAAAGAGGGGTTCAAGCCGATTTAGAACGCGATCCTTCAATTCAGTGGAGCCGAGCGGCACAGGAAGCTGACGTTGCGTCCCATATCCCGAGACAAACCAACCAGGAAAACCCTCAGCCCTTGACTCTGAAACCGGGTCCGGCCGAGCCAACAGCCGACGCAACATGCGCTTATAAGCAGAATCCTTACCCAGCCCAAAGTCCGGCACGTCCTCTTGCTTCATTGAGGACTTAAGCCTATCAGATACAATGCTACCAACGGTTTTCAATATAAAAGCAGAAGCAGTATCAAATTCAATCTGTTCATCATTCAAAGACTTAGGCGTCTTAGAAGACTCGAACCAGGAATCCCCTAGGAATATTGATTGGGCGCTCTCAATATCCAAAAGGCTACGCAACACAACTGGAGCATCGTCTTTTGTAACAGACTCAAATCTAGACAAAACGCGCCATTTATCCTGTCTCGTTCCAAACGCGAACTCCGCCTTGATCGCGACTGAAGCCGAAGGCGCTCTCAAGTCCGGCAAGGAAGGAACATCCGCGAGCTGGTTCGCACGAGTGAATCCACTCGCCGCCAGGGCGATGGCCTGGAGCAACGTCGTCTTGCATGCCCCGTTCTCCGCGACGAACACGGTCCACATGCGCGGCTTGCCCTCGTGCCTGAAGTCGAGGGTCAGGTTCCGCATGCGCTTCAGGTTCTTCACGTGCAGTTGGGTGATGTACATGCGCGTCTCCGGGCCTCCTTGTAGCGTCCCCGAGCCCAGGCCCGCCGCAAGAAACCACTTCAAGCGTCGGCTATCCGCTCCCGCTCACGTCTGGGACGGCACGGCCGCCAGCACCTGGCGCACGCACTCGTGGAAGTCCTCGACCGTGAAGGGCTTGCTCAGGTAGCCCGAGGCCCCCGCGCGCATGGCTCGGGCCTTGTCCTCCGGCTGATTGCGCGAGCTCACCACCAGCACCGGCAGGTTCGCGATCTCCGGCGTGGCCCGGATGTGCCCACACAGGCCGAAGCCCGACACATCCGGGAGCACCAGGTCCACGCACACGAGGTCCGGCCGCCCCTCGCGCAGGTAGTGCATGGCCGCCCAGCCCGTGGGCAGTTCCACCACCTCCGGCACTCCGAGGTCCCGGAACAGGTCTCCGAGCAGCTTGCGGTACATCAGGGAATCATCGACGAGGAGAACCGTGCGCAGGGGGAGCGCCATGCCCCCCACGCTATCAGCCCTCGTGGAACCATGGCATCATCGCCCTCAGGCGGCGGCCCACCCCCTCGATGGGGTGATTCTGGCCTTCCTCCAGGAGCCTCTTGAACCGGGGCTTGCCCTCCGCGTTCTCCGCCATCCACTCCCGCGCGAACCGGCCGTCCTGGATTTCCCCCAGGATTTCCTTCAACCGCTCGCGCACGCCCGCGTCCACCACCCTCGGCCCCCGCGTCAGGTCCCCGTAGACCGCCGTCTCGCTGATGCGCTCGCGCATCCCCGAGATGCCGTGCTCGTACATCAGGTCCACCACCAGTTTGAGCTCATGCAATACCTCGAAGTACGCCACCTCCGGCGCGTACCCCGCCCCCACCAGCGTCTCGTAGCTCGCGCGCACCAGCTCCGACGTGCCCCCGCAGAGCACCGCCTGCTCGCCGAACAGGTCCGTCTCCGTCTCCTCCCGGAAGTTCGTCTCGATGAGCCCCGCCCGCGTCGCGCCCAGCGCCTTGCCGTACGCCAACGCCCGCTCCCAGGCGTGTCCCGACGCGTCCTGGTGCACCGCCACCAGACAGGGCACTCCCCGCCCCTTCACGAACGTCTGGCGCAGCAGGTCCCCCGGGCCCTTCGGGGCGATCATCACCACGTCCACGTCCCGGGGCGGCTTCACCCGGCCGTAGTGCAGCGCGAAGCCATGGTAGAAGAGCAGCATTTTCCCCGGCCTCAGCTCGGGCGCGATGGCCTCGCGGAACAGCGCCTCCTGCGCCAGGTCCGCCACCAGCAGCGCCAGCACGTCTCCCCGCCGCGCTGCCTCCCCCCGCGCGGCCACGAGCTCGAAGCCGTCCTCCGCCGCGCGCCGGGCCCCGGGCGTGTCCGGGCGCTCGCACACCAGGACCCGCACTCCCGAGTCCCTCAGGTTCAACGCCTGCGCCCGCCCCACGCTTCCGTAATCATAGACGGACACCGTCAGCCCGCGCAGCGCCGCCAGGTCCGCGTCCGCGTCGTAGAACACTCGCGTCATGTGTCTCCCCCTCAAATCGGATACACGAGCAACCCCGGTATCCGGAACGTCTCGTACACCACGTCCATCCGCGTGAAGCGCGGCTCGGGCTCCAGCACCACCCCCGCCAGCACCCGCCCCACGCTCAAGAGCACCGTCTCGCCGTCCTCCGTCGTCCGGTAGACGGCGTAGTTCGCCCTCACGTCCAGCCTCCCGTCCGCGTCCCCGCCCTCGGCCACGCGCACGTTCGTGTAGAGGTGCCGGCACACGTGCGGCGAGAAGACACACGCCTCGCGGATGGCCACCACCCGGTCCTCCATCATCCCCCGGCCCGTGCACAGCATCAGGCTCGCGGGCAGGCCCCGCGCGTGGTTCTCCCGCGGAATGAGCCGGTACTCGGCCTCCTCCGTGAAGAAGCCGGGCCAGTCCGCGAATCCTCCATCGTCGAGCGCTTCCGCGTAGCGGTAGAGCAGGTCCTCCACCCGGGAGCGCGGGGATGCATCGCCCATGTGTTCCTCGCTTCCCACGGTCGTCCCCTCCCCCTCAGACGTCCATCAAGGTGCGCCACGTCTTCCAGAAGCCTCGCAGGGCCGTCTCGTTGGCCAGGTCCGGCTCCGGCTCGCCGTACAGCACCCGCGTCCCCCCGAGCCCCACGAAGGCCGCGTCCCCCCGCTCGCCCTGGATGCCCCGCTGGACGATCTCCAGCGCCTCCACGTCCTCCAGCGAGATGAAGCCCGAGGGGCCCACCAGGTTCGCCTGGAGGATCCGCTGGTTGCGCAGCTCCACCGGATCGTCCGCGTAGCCCAGCAGCGTCCACACCAGATCGAACTCGTCCACCCCGCGGGGCAACACCTGCCGCGTGGCGATGCTGTTGGAGATGCGGTGGATGACGAGGCTCGGGAAGACCGTCTGGATGGACACCGCCACGTCGTCCGCCAGGTCCGGCAGCTTGCGCATCAATTCCGGCGCCCGCAGGCGGTAGCCCTTGCGGTACGTGGACAGGCCCTGCTGCTCGTATTGCTCCGGGTGCTCCTGGGTGCCGCCCTGGTAGGAGACGAGGTGTCCGCAGCCACTCGGCTCCGCCAGCGTCTCGCCCCGCTGCGTCGAGCGGAACAGGCCAAAGGTGGCCACGAACAGGTGCAGGAGTCCCGCGTGGTACGGATCCTTCACGTTCTCGAAGTACAGCTTCCAGTTGGCCTTCACGCGCTGGCGCAGATAGCCGAGCACCTCCAGCTTCCTCCCGTCGAACACGCGCGTGAATTGCGGCCAGACGCCGCCCAGGTACTCGCGCAACGGAGGGGTGTCGTCGCGGAAGGTGGCGAACACCAGGCCATTGAGCACTTCCACCCGCAGGCGGCGCAGGCTCAGCGCCTGCATGTCCAGGGGCACGTCGCGATAGCCCCCGTGCCCCTCCACGCCCTGCTTGAAGGGCACCGCGCGCAAGCGGCCGTCCGGATCGTACCCCCACTGGTGGTAGATGCAGTTGAAGCGCTTCCTCTGGCCATACGCCTCGCGCAGCACCAGCGCGCCCCGGTGCGCGCAGCGGTTGACGAGCACGTGCACCCGCCCGTCTCCTCCCCTCGACAGGATGACGGGCACCTCGCCGATGTGCGTGGTGCGGAAGCTGCCCTCCCCGGGCACCTCGGCCTCCAACCCCACGTAGCTCCACGTGGGCCCCTGGAAGACGCGCTCCTGCTCGCGCTGGAACAGTCCGGCGTCCGTGAAGACCCGGTACGGCACATGCGTCGTGTCTTCCCGGGGCCACGGCCAGAACGAATCGATGGGAGCGGACATGGGCGTCTTCCTGTCTCGGTGGAAACAAGGTCCGGAGCGTCCTGGCGCCCGACAAGCGCGCCCTTCACGCCCCGTTACTCCCCCACCTCGCGGCCAAGGCCCGGTCCTCCCGGGCCTGGAGCGATCAACCCTCGGAGGGAGGCGGCCCCCGGAACGCGTCCAGCTTGCCCGGTGCCTCCAGCTTCTGGGGCTTGCCCTCGCGCGCCGCGCGGTAGAGCGCCTCGATGATGCGCTGATCCTGCATACCCTCTTCCCCGGGCGTGTGCGGCGTGCGGTTGTTCTGGACGCACTCGGCGAAGTGGTCCATCTCCCGGGCGAACTGGCTCTTCCGCGGAAGGCTCCGCTCGAGGGTGTCCGAGGCGCGGGGATCCTCCGGGGACTTGCGAGAGATGCGCATGCGCAGGCCGCTGTAGGAGAAGGCGGGATCCAGGTCCACCCAGGCCTCCGAGCCCATCAGCCGCATGCGGCGGCTCTCGTGGTGTCCATAGCCCGTGGTGCACTGGGCGATGAGGCCCGAGGGGAAGCGCAGGGTGAAGAGGAAGTCCTCCTCCACCTCCTTGAAGCGCGCGTCGCCCGGCGTGCTGTACAGGGAGCCCCAGACCTCCACGGGCTCCTCGCCGCTCAGGTAGCGCGCGGCGGACAGGCAGTAGATGCCCACGTCCGGCAGCGCGCCGCCTCCCGCCATCGCCTTCTTGTGCCGCCATTGCGGCTCGGGCGCCTGGTTCTGCCCGTTGTCCGCGCTGAAGAGCTTGAGCGCCGCGAGCTTCTTGCTCCGCGCGAGCTGGATGGCGGCGCGGTGGTGCGGCTCGTACTGGAGCCGGTAGGCCACCATGAGCTGCTTCTTCGCCACACGGCACGCGTCGATCATCTGCTGGCACTCGGCCACGGAGTTGGCCATGGGCTTCTCGCACAGCACGTGCTTGCCCGCCTTGGCCGCGCGCACCGTGTACTCGGCGTGCATGTGGTTGGGCAGCACGATGTAGACGGCCTGCACCTCGGGGTTGTCCGCGAGCGTGTCGTAGTTCTTGTAGTCGTAGAGGTTCTTCTCGGAGACGCCGTACTGCCGCGCCACCGTGCGGGCCTTGTCCTTGTCGCCGCTCACCAGCGCCACCACGCGGCTCTTCTCGCACTGGCCGAAGGCGGGCAGCAGTTCCTCGAGCGACAGCCGGCCCAGGCCCACGATGGCGAAGCCCACGCGCTTGTCGGGGGCCATCGGCTCGGGCAGCGGCGACTCCACCTCGGTGGGCGACTTCATGGGCGGCAGCTTCACCTCGCTCTTGCCGCCCGCGGCCGCCAGCGCCTCCGGCAACCACAGCCCCGCCCCCACCATGCCGCCCGCGGTGCTCAAGAGCCCCCGGCGTGTCCAACCCCTGGCGTCATCGCGCTTCATTGTGTCCCAGCCTCCCGATGTGGCGCACGGCGCGCGGCGGCCCGGACAAGGCGCGGCGCGTCATGCGGCGGTGAGGGAACACAGCACCCGATAAAGCCGCGCCCCTCCAGCGACAAGTGCCGGAAGGGCGCGCGAGCGTGGCATGAGCGACACCCCCGAGCCCATCACTGTTGGCTCGTGGGCTGATAGAGGAGACGGGCTCAGCTCTTGTACTTCACCGAGCAGCCATAGGGCTCGGAGGTGGCCGTGGGCACGTCCTTGCCGGAGAGCAGCGCGTCCACGGCCGTCTTCACGTAGTTGGTGGTGTCCGCCGTCTTGTTGCCGCGCGCGTCGTCGTCGATGGCGCCCGCGTAGCGCACCACGCCCTTGTCATCGATGACGTACATGTGCGGCGTGGTCTTGGCACCGTACTCCTTGCCGACCTTGCCGCTCGGATCCTGGAGCACGGGGAAGGAGAAGCCCTTCTCCTTCTTCCAGGCGGCGGACTTGTCCGGCGTGTTGCTCGCGGTGGAGTCCACGGCGAGCCAGACGACCTTGGAGGAATCGAAGCCGCCGAACGTCTTCTGCATGGTGTTGGCCGTGTAGTGGCGCTGCACGAAGGGGCAGCCGGGGTTGGTCCACTCGAGCACGACGATCTTGCCCTTGTACTTCGAGAGCGAGTGCTCCTTGCCGGCCTCGTCCTTGAGGGTGAAGGCGGGAGCGGGCTTGCCCACCTGGGCGGTGTCGGCGGCGAAGGCCACCACGGGCAGCATCACGGAGAGGGCCACTGCGGTGAAGAGAGACTTCATGGCGATCAGTGCTCCTGGAGTGAGGGGACTACGGGAAAAGAGGCTCCACGGCCTCAGTAGGGGCGCGCGTCCGCCACGCGGCCAGAGGCGCGGCGCACGGCGTCGATGAGGGTGTCCTCGGTGAGCAGCTCGTTGAGGACCTCGGGCTTGTCCGGGGCGGAGGGGCTCACGAGCAGGTACATGGGCACGCCCGCCCGGCCGAACTCGGCCAGCTTGGCGCTGATGCGCGCGTCGCGCCGCGTCCAGTCCGCCACCAGGAAGGCCACCTGGTGCTGGGCGAAGGCGGCGCGCACGTCCTCGTCCTGGAGCACGGTGCGCTCGTTGAACTTGCAGGTGAGGCACCAGTCCGCGGTGAAGTCGATGAAGACGGGCTGGCCCGCCGCGAGCGCCGTGGCCACCGCCTCCTCGCTCCAGGCCTGGACCCCGGTCACCCGGGCCGCCTGGGGAGCCACCTCGTCGAAGCGCAGGCTCCAGGCACCGCCCAGGGCCACCAACCCCACCGCCGCCGCCACGCCCATGAGCTTGCGCGTGCCCGAGGTGCCCTGGACCAGGCCGTACAGCCACGCGCCCAGGGCCACCACGGCCAGGAAGGCGAGCGTGCGCGCCATGCCATCCACCCCCGTGAGCCCGCCCATCACCCACACCAACCACACCGTGGTGCCCAGGAGCGCGAAGCCGAGCAGTTGCTTGAAGCGCTCCATCCACGCACCCGGCCGGGGCAGGCGCCTGGCGAGGCCCGGCACGAGCACCAGCAGGCAGAAGGGCAGCGCGAGCCCCAGGCCCATGAGCACGAAGGTGAGAATCACCGTGGCCGGGCCCGACGTGAGCGCGAAGCCCACCGCCGTGCCCAACATCGGCGCCGAGCAGGGCGTGGCCAGCACCACCGCCAGCACGCCCTCGCCCACGCTGCGGCCCAGGCCGTGGCTCGCGTCCACCTTCTCCACCAGGGCGGTGCCGTCCGTGCCCACGTTGAAGACGCCGAAGAGGTTCAAGCTGAAGGCCACGAGCACCGCCGCCACGCCGGCCACGAAGAGCGGCTCCTGGAACTGGAAGCCCCAGCCCACGCCGTGTCCCGCCGCGCGCAGCGCCAGCACCGCGAGCGCCAGCGCCAGCAGCGAGCCGATGATGCCCCCCGTGTAGGCGAGCGCGTGCGCCCCCACCCGTCCGCGCTCATCCCCCACCGTCCGGGTGAAGCCATAGGCCTTGAGCGCCAGCACCGGGAAGACACACGGCATGAGGTTGAGCAGCAGGCCGCCCAGGAAGGCGAACACCAGCACCAGCCCGAGCGACAGGCCCGAGGCCTCCGCGGGCGCCGCGACGGGCGCCGCGCCCGGGACCCCCGCCGACACCGCCTTCGGAGCCGCGGCGGGCGCCACGCCCTTCTCCGCCGAGCCCTTCACCACGGGCGCGAGCGGCAGGTCCAGGCGCAGCGCGTGGTAGCCCGAGGCCGCCGTGCCCAGGCGCAACACGCCCGTGAAGCGCGGCTCGCTCGCGGGGACGTCCGGAGAGGCCTTGCCCTCCAGCTTGAAGGTGCCGGGCTGGCCGTCGACGGCGGTGAGCGCCAGGTGCTTGATGCCGGGCACGCGCTCGGGCACGAAGAAGTCCTTGTCCACCGTGGGCGGCGGCACCCCCGAGGTGCCCGCCAGGGTCACGGTGCCCGTGAAGGCCCGCCCCGTGGTCAACGACGGCTGATCCAACGCGAGCGCCACCGTGTAGTTCGCGCGCTCGGGCGCCACCGGCACCCGGGCGAGCGCCGCGTCGAAGGCCGGCGCGTGCTCGGCGTCCCGGTGCGTCTCGGGGCCCACCGGCAGCTGGCGCAGGAGCACCAGTTGCGCGGGCAGGCAGTTCACCTCGCACACCAGCACGTCCGCCGCGGCCGAGAGCTGCAGCGAGCCCTCGGCCTTCTCCGAGGCGTGGGCCTGGGCCGACAGCAGCACCTCGCCCTCGTACCCGTACGTGGTGATGAAGCCATCCGAGGTGCGCAGCGTGGAGGGCATGGGCCACTGCAACTCCCCCACCGTGCTGCCCGGCGTGTCCCAGGAAATCTCCGACGCCAGGCCCGACTCGCCTGGATTCTTCCAGTAGATGTGCCAGCCGGGGTGCATCTTGAAGAGCACGCCCACCCGGAAGGAGTCCCCGGGCTTCACCTGCGTCACGTCCGTGAGGAGCGTGGCCTCGACCCGGGACTTGCCCTCGTCCAGGGCGCCGCTGGCCACCGCCGAGGCCGGTGGCGGCGCGGCCCCGGCCCCTCCGGCCGCCAGCCAGAGTCCCAGCCCCGCCAGGAAGAAAAGCCCTCCGCCGCTCGTACGTCGTGCCCGTGGACGCGTCATGTGCCTCCCGTTAACCCACCGGCCCGGCATCCGCCATCCTTCCACCGGGTATTTGGCGCCCATCAACCTTCCGGTCAGGCGTCCATTCCCCTGGTGGCGATTCGAGGGCGGTGGTTTCAGTGGCCCGATTTACGGGGCACGGGCAGCGCCTGGACGATGCTCAAGCCCGTGCGCGCGTCCTCGGCCCGGGCCCGGCGCACCAGCAGCGCGGGCAGCTCCCCCGCCTTGCGATCCACCGCCTGACGCAAGTCCCTCAACCGCTCCACATGGCGCCGGGCGGGCACCTGCTCCGCGTCCAGGTCCACCAGCTCCCGCAGGGCGTTCTCCGCCGCGGAGAGCGACTGCGCGGCCGCCACCGGGTTCTTGCGCATGAGCGCCTTCCAGGACGCGGACTCGGCGGCCACCAGATCCAACTCCGCGCCCACCGCGCGGATCATCCGGCCCTCCTGGCTGTCGGGCAGCACCCGCTGCACGGGCACCGTCACCCGCCGCGTGTCCCCGTTCTCCATCCACGTCGTCGTCACGCCGAGCGACCATTCGGCCGTCTCCAGCCGCCCGCTGAAGAGCGCCCGGCGCGCGAAGGCATGCGAGAGCGAGCCCAGGCCCACGCTCAGCGAGTCCCCCTCGCCCCGCGCCGGGTAGCGGTGACGGCACAGGAGCTCGGAGAAGCCCGTGGGACGCACGAACAGGCGCGCGTAGGTGCCCACCTCGCCGAAGAGCTCGGCCACCAGCGCCGCCGTCGCCACGGGCAGCCCCTCCGCGTCATCCACATGGGTGAAGCCCGTGCCCGAGGGGCCCGTGAGCGCCTCCAGGATCTCCGGCAGGTAGTGCCGCCCGAGCCCCAGCGCGTGCAGGGAGATGCCCGACTCGGCCACCTGCGAGCCCAGCGTGCGGAACTCCGCGATGGCGCGCGGGCCCACCGAGGGCTCGCCATCCGTGAGCACCAGCAGCTTCGGACGCGCGCCGGGGACGAACAGCCGGCGCATGGCGGCCGCCGCGGACTCCACCGCCTCGTGCAGCGCCGTGCCCGAGCCCGTCCTCATCGCCGACAGCCGCTCGGACAGGCGCGCGCGGGAGCCCGAGTCCATGATGGACAGGGGCGCGAGCTGCTCGGGCACGCCGTCGAAGGCGAGCAGGCCCAGGTAGTCCTTGGGCCCCGCGCGCTCGACGAGCAGTTGCGCGGCCTCCACCGCCGCCGCCAGGGGCGAGCCCCTCATGGACGCGCTGCGATCCAACACCAGGTTGACCGCCACCGGCGCCCGGGGCGCGTCCGCCGAGGCCTCCACGGTCACGAGCAGGTTCACGTCCCGCCCCCCGCCTCCATCGCGCTCGACCGCCCAGGCCGTCAGATTCATCGCTACGTCCTCCGTGCGCGCCCTCCCCCGCGAACCGCGCGAAGGGCCACACTTCCCCCAGTATCACCTACACCCCCCCTCCAGAGGAAATCCGGAGAGCGCCCCCGCCCGGGGGCCCTCAGTCCGGCGTCAGCATGGCGCGCAGCCTCGCCGCGAGCACGTCCACCGGAAAGGGCTTGGTGATCATCTCCATGCCCTCGGCCAGGAAGCCGCCGCGCACCGCCGCCCCCTCCGCGTAGCCCGTGGCGAAGAGCACCTTGAGCCCCGGCCGCTTCTGCCGGGCGATCTCCGCGAGCTGCCGGCCGTTCATCCCTGGCAGGCCCACATCCGTGACGAGCAGATCGATCCGCCCCCGCCCCTCCAGATGAGGCAGCGCCTGCTTCGCGTCCCCCGCCTCCAGCGCCCGGTAGCCCAGGTCCTGCAACACGTCCACCACCACCATGCGCACGGACGGGTCGTCCTCCACCACCAGCACCGTCTCGCCCTCGAGCGCCCGCTGGGCCTCGCCCGCCACCTTCTCCCGGGCCGCCGCCTCCGCCCCATGACGCGGCAGGTAGAGCTTGACGGTGGTGCCCTGGCCCACCTCGCTGTAGATGCGCACGTGGCCGCCGGACTGGCGCACGAAGCCGTAGATCATCGACAGGCCCAGGCCCGTGCCCTGCCCGATGGGCTTGGTCGTGAAGAAGGGGTCGAACGCCTTGGCCACCACGTCCGGAGTCATGCCCGTGCCCGTGTCGCTCACGCACATCACCACGTAGTCCCCCGCCGCGAGCCCCTCGAAGGCCCGGACGTAGGACTCGTCCAGGTGGGTGTTGGCCGTCTCGATGGTGAGCTTGCCCCCGTCCGGCATGGCGTCCCGGGCGTTGATGACCAGGTTGAGCAGCGCGCTCTCGAACTGGTTGGCGTCCGTGCGCGCCGTCCACAGGTCCGCCTTGAGCTGCGTCTTGAGCGAGACGTTCTCCCCGAGCGTGCGGTGCAGCAGCTCCTCCAGGGACAGCACCAGGGCGTTGATGTCCGTGGGCTTCACGTCCAGCGACTGCCGGCGCGCGAAGGCCAGCAGCCGGTGGGTGAGCGCCGCCGCGCGGTTGGCCGACGCCGTGGCCGCGTCGATGTAGCGCTGCACGTTGTCCAGCTTGCCGCTCTTGATGCGCCGGGCGAGCAGATCCAACGCCCCGACGATTCCCGCCAGCAGGTTGTTGAAGTCGTGCGCGATGCCGCCCGTGAGCTGCCCCACCGCCTCCATCTTCTGGGACTGGCGCAACTGCTCCTGGGTGCGCGCCAGCTCCGCCTCGCGCTGCTTGTCCTCCGTCACGTCGCGCGCCACGCAGTAGAGCAGCCCCTCGGACGGCACGGCCAACCAGGAGAAATACCGGTAGGAGCCGTCCTTGTGACGGAAGCGGTTCTCGAAGCGCAGCGTGCGCTGCCCCTCGGAGAGCTGGCTGACCTCCGAGCGCGTCGCGTTCCGGTCCTCCGGGTGCTCCATCCACTCCGAGGTGCGGCCGAGCAGTTCGTCCTCGCTCCAGCCGAGCAGCGTCGTCCACGCGGGGCTCATGCTCACCCAGCGGCCCTCCATGTCCGCGATGAGGAAGGGCGCCTGGGACAGCTCCCACAAGCGGTTGCGCTCGCGGGTGCGCTCCTCGACGCGCTTCTCCAGCGAGACGTTGAGCTCGCGCAGTTCCTTTTCCGCCAGCGCCCGCTCCAACGCCTCCCAGGTGCGCGAGGCCACTTCCTCCACCAGGGAGATTTCCTCCGGCGGCCAGGCCCGCACCTCCCGGTGGTTGAGGTAGAGCACCCCCCGCAGCAGGTTCGCGCGCATGAGCGGCACCACCACCGCCGCCCTCGCCCCCAGGGCGTCGGAGACATCCGCGGCGCCTTCATCCCGCATCATGTCCTCGAAGATCACCGTCTGGCCCGATTCCAACCCGGCCACGACCGGGCGGCCGAAGAGCGCGAGCGCGTACCGCCCCTCCAGCGGACCCAACGGCCCCTCGCTCCAGCTCGTGACGAACTCCACCATCGTCTGGCTCGCGTCGAACTCGGCGTAGCCCGCGCGGTGGATGCCCAGGCGCCGTCCCAACAGCTCGGCCGCCAGGGACATGATGGCGCGCGGCTCGGACAACGGGCGCAGCCGGTCGGAGAGCGCCAGCAGGAAGGCCTGCCGCGACTCGGCCTTCTTGCGCGCGTCGATGTCCAGCAACACCCCCGGAAAGCGCAGCGCCCGGCCCTGGGCATCCCGCTCGCAATGGCCGTTCGCCTCGATCCACATCCACGAGCCATCCCACTGCCGCACCCGGTACTCGGCCCGGTAGAGGCCCCCCTCGCGCACCGCCCTGGCGATGAGCTCCTCGACCCGCGCCGTGTCCTCCGGATGGATGGATTGCACCGCCCGCGCGAGCGGCACGCCTTCCTCCAGGTGCTCCGCGTTCATCGTGAAGGTCCTCGCGAAGCGCGCGTCCGCCGAGAAGCGGTCCGCGGGGATGTCCCACACCCAGGTGCCGATCACCGCCCCCGCGTCCAGCGCCAGTTGGATGCGCTCGTTGGCCACCAGCAGGCTCGTCTCGGCCCGCCGCCGCCGCCGCTCCTCCTTCACCCGCTCCGTGGTCTCCACCACGATGGCCCACATGCCCATCGGCTGGCCGTACTCGTCCGTCACGGGCGTGTACGTCAGATCCAACCAGGTCTCCTCGGGGACCCCGTTGCGGTGCAGCACCAGGTGCCGATCCTTGAAGGACAGCGACTCGCCCCGCAGGCCCGCCTCGATGACGCCCCGGTTGAAGTCCGCGATCTCCGGCCAGCCCACCACCGCCGGCAGACCCAACACCTGGGGATGGTGGCCTCCCGCGATGCGGGCATACCCATCATTATAAAGGAGGATCCCCTCCGGCCCCCAGAGCAGCGCCATGGGCAACGGCGCGAGCAGCAGGATGTTGACGGTGGTGCGCAGACTCGCGGGCCACTGGGAGAGCGGCCCCAGCGGCGTGGTGGACCAATCGAAGGCGCGGATGCGCTCGCCCATCTCCCCCCCGGCGGGGGTCAGGACGCGCTCCGGAGCGAGAGAGGACACGGAGGAGGGGGGCATGAACGCTCGGACGAAACGGGCCTCGCCTCACTTAACCCAGATTCCGCGCCCCCGAACAGTCATCGCCGGAATGGATGCCTCCCCTGCGAGGAGCCACCACTACCCCCGCGAGGCCACGGCGCGCCCGGACGCCTTGGTGAGCAGCACTCGCGCGTCGGTTGGCAGGCAGGCGATGAGCTCGGAGGACGCCGTGGCCACGAGCACCTGCGTCTCCATCGCGGCCCGCTGGAGGAGCGCTCCGAGTGTGGGCAATACCTGGGGATGGAGCCCCACCTCGAGGCCGTCCAGCACCAGCAGTGGCGCTGGACGAGGCGACAGGCACACCACCGCCAGGCACAGCAGCAGAAGTGTTCCATCCGACAGTTCGCCGAGCGTCAGCGGCTCGCGCACGCCCGCCTCGCGCCAGACGCCCATCACCGTGCCCAGACCGCCCTGGGGCCTGACCGACAGCCCCTCGAAGGACGGCAGGGCCGCGCGCAGGTGGGACTCGAGCTCGCGCCAGCGCTCGGGATGCGCGGCCCACAGCTCGAAGAGCACGGCGCTCAGATTGGCGCCATCCGCCGCCAGCACGGGCTCGGGCTCCGAGAGCGCGGGCCGCCGCGAGGCCGCGCCCGCGGAGACGTCGAAGCCCCGGTGGAAACGCCAGCCCTCCAGGAGGCTCCGCACGCTGGTGACCACGCCCGGGACGGGCGCCTCCAGCGCGCCGCGCAGCGCGAGTTCCCCGGCCAGCACCGTCCGAGGGGTCGCGAGCACCCGGGGCCGGGGTGGCTCCGCCGTCGCCGTGCGGACGACGCCCTGGCCATTCTGGAAGTCGAGCACGGCGAAGCCCTCGCCGGCCTCCAGCCGCTCCGAGGTGACGCGAGGCACGGCACGCGTGCCCCCCAGGCTCACGGTGTAGAGCACGCGCTGGCCCGCGCCGCTCTCGAGGCGCAGGGACAGGTGAAGCCGCTCGGGGACCTGGGAATCACCTTGGGAGGGCACCGGCCCCGCCATCGCGAGCGACAGCCGCTCCAGACAGTCGAGGATCGAGGACTTGCCCGAGCCCGGCGCGCCCGTGAGGACCGTCAGGGCCCCGGGCCGCAATACGAGCCTCTGGAGCATCCGGTGGCCGTCCACCTCCAGCTCCGTGATGTGAGAGGGACCTCGCAGCGGCGCCTGGGCCGCGAGCCCCGCGTGCACGGCCTCGAAAGAGGCGGTGTCCTCCACGGCGGCCGAGAGCTGGATGGCGCCCACCAGGCCCTCGTCATCGCCGAAGAGCAGCTCCGCGAGTCCCAGCTCCGCGGCGAACCGCTCCAGCGTCCGGGCCACCTCCGCCGCGGGCAAGCCCGCGAACGCGCCCAGTTCCTCGGACGTCCACGCCTTGCCCCGCTGGCGCCGGTACGCTTCCTTCAGCGCGGGCAGCAACCGGTCGAACCCCGCCAGCTCCGCCTGTCTCGTGCTCGATTCGCTCGCCGTCACACGTCCACCCCCGCGTCAGTTCCTCCGACGCGGGGGCCAGACCCTACTCGGCGTCGTAGCCGCCGTATGCCTCATCCGCGCCCCACAGAAAGCCGCCGGCGCCAATCCGCACCACCCCGGGCGACTCCGACTCCTCGTCACGGCGCTCCTTCGATGCGTACTCCAGGCCCTCGTCATCCAGATACGTCCTGTCGTCGTGCACCATGGCGGCCTCCCCGCGCGTTTGACCGATTTACTCTTCCAGGGTGGGCATTGCGCCCCGCGTTGTAAAGTGCTTGGCCTTTCAACCAATCGAGCACTGGGGATTGTATTCACGGGACCGACATACCCCTACCCCTGGGGGTTGCCCGCTGTTCAGAAGCCTCTGAGACAGCGGGACACGTCTTGAAAAGGCCCACACGCGCCAGCGACCGGCCGGAGAGCAGCCGGGCGGGCGGGTCCTCAGTGCGAGGCGGCGCGGGTGTTCACCACGGAGACGAGGAACGAGCACGTGCCGGTGTTGCCCGCGGAGTCCCGGGCGCTCACGCTCACCCGCGTCTGGCCTGGCGGAAACACGCTGCCCGGTGCATGGCTGTACGTGGGCACCAGCCGGCTCGTCCCCGCGTCCCTCACCGTCGCCACGAAGCTCACGGCGACCCCCTCGGGCCCCTCCGCCTCCCGCACCAGGTTGGCGGGGCACGTCACCACCGGCGCCGTGGTGTCGCGCACCGTCACGTCGAAGGCGCACGTGGCCTCGTTGCCCGCCACGTCCCGCGCCGTCACCGTCACCGGCGTGCTGCCCGTGGGAAAGCGCGCTCCCGAGGGCCTGCTGTAGCCCAGCGTCACCGCCGACACCGCGTCCGAGGCCGTGGCCTCTCCGTAGTTGACGGGCGTTCCCGTGGCGCCCGTGGCCTCGACCGTGACGGACGCGGGGCACGTGAGCGTGGGCTTCGTCGTGTCGCGCACCGTGACGGGGAAGGAGCAGGCGCGGTGGTTGTCCGCCTCGTCCCAGGCCGTCACCGTCACCTGCGTGGTGCCCACGGGGAAGACGCCGCCCGGCGCGTGGCTGTACTCCAACCTCGGCGAGGCCGTCACCGCGTCCACCGCCGTGACCGTGAAGCCCACCTGCGCGCCCTGGGGCCCGGAGGCCTCGGCCACCAGGGATACCGGACACGTGAGCGCGGGCGCGAGCGAGTCCACCACCCGCACCCTGAAGAAGCACGCCGCGATGTTGTCCGCGGCATCGATCGCCAACACCGTCACCGCCGTCTCGCCCAGGGGGAAGACGGAGCCCGGGGGCACGCTGTGGCTCAGCGTCACCCCGGACACGCTGTCCCAGGCACGCACCCAGTCGTAGGTGACGGGGGTGCCCGCGGCGCTGGCGGCCTCGATGAAGAGGGGCGCGGTGCAGTCGAGGAAGGGCTTCGTGGTGTCCACCACCTTGACGGGGAAGGAGCAGGTGGACGACAGGCCCGCGGCGTCCCGCGCCGTCACCGTCACGGTCGTGGTGCCCAGGTGGAAGGTGCTGCCCGAGGCGTGGCTGAACGTGAGCGCCGGCGAGGCCGTCACCGCGTCCATGGCCGAGACGGAGAAGGTGCCCACCGCGCCCGAGGCACTGGAGGCCTCGAGGCGCACTTCCTGGGGACAAGTGAGCACGGGCGCGGTGGTGTCACGCACCCAGACCGTGAAGGAGCAGGCGCTCGCGTTGCCCGAGGAATCCGCCGCCCCCACCGACACCTTCGTCACCCCGAGCGAGAACCCGGAGCCCGAGGGCTGGCTGTACGTCACCGTCACCGCCCCCGAGAGATCCGAAACCGTGGCGGAGGGATAGAAGGCGGACGTGCTCTCGGCCGACGAGGCCTCGACGACCACGCCCGAGGGGCATGTGAGCACGGGCTTCTGGGTGTCCCTCACCGTGACGCGGAAGGAGCAGGTGCCCGTGTTGCCCGCCGCGTCCGTGGACGACGCCGTCACCACCGTCTCGCCCAGGGAGAACAGGCCGCCCGAGGCATGGCTGTACGTGACGGACGGCGAGCCCGACACCGCGTCCTTCGCGGAGGCGGAGAAGGTGGTGCTCGCGCCTCCGGGCCCCGTCAGTTCCAGGAGCTGGTCCGCCGGGCACGTCACCACGGGGGCGAGGGTATCGCGCACCGTGACGTTGAAGGAGCAGGTGCCCGCGTTGCCCGCCTCGTCCGTCGCCGTCGCCGTCACCCGCGTGGTGCCCAGCGGCAGGGTGTTCCCCGGCGCGGGGCTGTACCTCAGCCTCGGCCAGATCGTCACGGAGTCGGACGCCTGAGCGGAGTAGGTCACGGACGCGCCCGAGGCCCCGGTGGCCTCCTGGGCGAAGTCCGCCGGGCACGTCACCTGGGGCGCGGTGCTGTCCGTCACCTTCACCCAGAAGGAGCACGTACTCGTGTTGCCCGCCACGTCCCTCGCCGTCGCGGTCACCATCGTGTTGCCCAGGGCGAACCGGGAGCCCGGAGCCGTGCTGTAGGTCACCGTCACGCCGGGCAGCTCGTCTCCCGCCGTGGCGGCGAAACTCACCGGAGCGCCCGCGGAGGAAGTGGCCTCGGCCGTGACACTCGCGGGGCAGGTGATCCACGGCCGCGACCCATCCGTCACGGTGACGCGGAAGGTGCAGCTGCGCGTGTTGCCCGCCGCGTCCGCCGCCGTGGCCGTCACCCGCGTCTCCCCGACGGGGAAGAGGACGCCCGAGGGATGGCTGTACGTCACCTCCGGCGAGGCCGTCACCGAGTCCGTCGCTCGCGCGAGGTCGTAGAAGACCGTGGCGCCCACGACGCTGGTGGCCACCACCGTCTTGTCCGCCGGGCACGTCACCCCGGGGGGTGTGGTGTCCCGCACCGTCACCGGGAAATCGCAGAAGCTCACGTTGCCCGTGTCGTCCTCGGCACGCACCGACACCACCGTCGTGCCCACGGGGAAGACGGAACCGGACGCCGCGCTGTACGTCACCCGGGGCGACGCCGTGTGGTCATCCGTGGCCGTGGCGGGCGGCCAGGAGACGGGCGCGCCAGAAGCGGACAGGGCCTCGACGGCCTCCGGCGCCGGACACGTCACGACGGGCGGCGCATCCCCGGGCAGCGCGGGCAGCGGCAGCCGCCACAGCTCCCGGCCGTGCGGCCCATCGTCCGCGGAGAAGAAGACGCCGTTGCCCGCGCGCACGAGCATGCCGGGGCTGCTCGAGCCGGAGGGATGGAGGTCCTTCACCATGCGGGTGCCCGACTCGGTTCCATCCGAGACCCACAGCTCCTCGCCGTGCACGCCGTCCGTGGCGCTCAGCAGCACGCGGCCGTACTCCGGCAGGCCCACCATCGGCGCGAACCACCCCACGCCAGCGCCCGTCCCAGGCAGGATGTCCTTCACCAGGCGCGTGCCCGCGGCGGTGCCATCCGTGCGCCACAACTCCGAGCCCGTCGCGGAGGTCTGGGCCAGGAAGAAGAGCTGGTTGCCCGCGGGGGCGAAGCTCGAGGTGATGTTGCGGGTGAACGTGTTCGCGGGAACCACCTCGGACAGGGCCTGGGTGGCGCCATCCCACTTCCACAGCGCGTGGGTCGTCGTGAAGACGAGGAGCGAGTCGCCCAGGGGGATGAGGGGGCTCACGAAGGACACCGGAGCGGCCAGCTTCACCACCGCGCCCGTGGCGGAGTCCACCTTGTGGAGCGCGCGCACCGCGGTGCTGGACGACGACTCCGCGGCGAGGAAGAAGACCGCGTCCTGGAACCGCGTCAGGGAGGCCGGGTTGGAGCTCGCGGTGCCGGGGACGAGGTCCGCGACCCGCACGGTGCCCTGCGCCGTGCCATCCGACTTCCACAGCTCCGCGCCGGTCACCCCATCCGCCGCGGCGAAGTAGAGCGCGCCGCCCAGGCTCGCGGCGGTGTCGTCCGCGCTCCCCCACCCGACCGAGCTGGGATCGATGTCCTTGATGAACGAGGTGCCCGCGGCCGTGCCATCGCTCACCCACAACCCATGCCCGCTCGTTCCGGCGGAGGCATGGAAGAAGAACCGGTCGCCCAACGTCGAGAGGAAGCGGGGCTGGCTGCTGTTCGCGCCGGGGACCAGGTCCTTGACGAGCCACGTGCCCGCCTGGGTGCCATCACTGCGCCACAGCTCGGCGCCGCTCGAAGCGGTGCCGGAGAAATACATCACCCCGCCGGTGACCAGGGGACGCTGATCCCAATAGGTCCAGTAGAGGGTCGGCGAGCCAGGAAGGGAGCCGGTCCCCGCCGCGGAGCCATCACTGCGCCACATGGAGGAGAGCGGGCCCGAGCCGAACACGACCGAGCTGCCCACGGCCACGCCGCCCACGGGGTCGATGCTGTTGATGACGACCTTCGAGTTGAGATCCTCCAGCATCCAAGTGCCCGCGGCGGTGCCATCGGTGCGCCAGGGCTCCAGTCCGTGCGCCCCATCATTCGCGGAGAAGGAGAGGACGTCACCTGACGCACTGGCCCCCGAGAGGGACAGCTGCGTGAACACCTGAAGCGGCGTCGGTGGCGCTCCGGAGCCATCCCCCGACCACAGCCGGAGGCCACAGGGCGGCGAGAGCGACGCATCACAGGTGTCCGAGCGGACATAGAAGCGCGAGCCCGCCACGGCCAGTTCCCCCAGCGCGCGCAAGTCCGAGAGGAGCACGGTGCCCGCCGCCGTGCCATCGCTCCGCCATACCCGCTGGACGCCGGACAGGTCCTCGGCGAGGAAGACGAGGTGGCCCTCGAGCGCCCGGAACTGGGTGGGGTTGGAGCCACGGGAGCCAGTGATGAGGTCCTTCACCCGATACGTGCCCGCCGCCGTGCCATCGCTCGTCCACGGCTCCCAACCCGACGCGCTGTCGCTCCCGGAGAAATAGAGCCTGTTGCTCACCGCGGTCATCGTGCTCGGGCTGATCCGGATGACGGGAGAGGAAGCGCTCTGCACGAGCGAGGTCCCTTCCTCCGTGCCATCACTGCGCCACAGCGCGTCGTTCACGGTGAAGTAGAGCAGGTCGCCCGCCGCCACCAGATTGCGTGGGGAGCTGGGCGCGGAGCCAGGCACCAGGTCCTTGACGAGGCGCGTCCCCGTCTCCGTGCCATCGCTCACCCACAATTCCTGTCCGTGGACACCATCCTCCGCGGTGAAGAAGAACGTCCCGTTGGCCAGGGCCACCAGGTTGTCCGGCATGCCGGAACCGGTGGGGCGGATGTTCTTCACCCGCGAGAAGCCTTCCGCCCGGGTGTAGCGCCACAGCTCCCAATCGAAGGCGGGCATCTCCACCAGGGACAGGTAGAGCGCGTCACCCACGCGGCACACGCCCCGGGTTTGTCCTCCGTACCAGAAGGAATCGGGAGACAACCGCACGGTGCCCTCGTCCGTACCGTCCGTCCTCGCCATGGAGCCAAAGGAGTTGAGCAGGAAGAGCTCATCGCCCAGGGTGATGAGTTCACTGTTCGCGGACATCGGAGACGCGCCGCCGATGCGCGGGGCGTGGGAGCCCTGCTCGGTATACGCCCACAAGTCGCTTCCGGCGATGAAGAGGGTGTCGCCCGCGGGCAGGAAGCGCCGCGGGTCGCTGCCATGGGTCTGCCCCGAGGGATCCGGCGCGAGATCCTTGACCAGGGAGGGCTCGCTGAAAGGAGCCTCCACCGCGTCCCGCCGCTGCCGGGCCCCGGGCGCCTCATCGAGCCCCGCGTCCGACGGCCCACAACTTCCCAACACCGCCCCCAGCACCGCCAGGCACGCCCTGGCACTTCGCTTGGACACCATCGCGTGAAGTACCCCTGAACCAGAAGAAGAGAGAGTCATCGGCTCGCCCGCGTGTCGCGCACGGTGATGAAGAAGAAGCAGGCGGACGCGTTGCCCGCCCGGTCCACCACGCTCGCGTTCACGCGCGTGCGGCCCACGGGAAACAACGCGCCCGAGGCGTGGCTGTACGTGGGCACGAGGCGCGCCGACACGACATCCGACGCCTTGGCCGAGAAGAAGGCGGGAGCGCCCTCGGGCTGCGTGGCATCCAGCACCTGGCTCTCCGGACAGGTGAGCGTGGGCGCGAGGGTGTCACGCACCGTCACGGAGAAGGAGCACGTGCCCGTGTTGCCCGCCGCGTCCTGGGCGCTCACCGTCACCGGCGTGGTGCCGAACGCGAACACGCTCCCCGGCGCGTGGCTGTAGGTGAGCAACAGTCCCGAGTCCGTCACCGCGTCCGTCGCGCCCACGGAGAAATCCGCCGGGCCCCCCACTGTCGACAGGGCCTCGACCTCGATCGCGGAGGGGCAGGTGAGCACGGGCGCGGTGGTGTCCCGCACCTCCACCTCGAAGGCACACGACGCCCGATTGCCCGAGGCGTCCCGGGCCCACACCATCACGGGGGTGGTGCCCAGGGGGAAGCGCGTCCCCGAGGCCTGGCCGTACGACACCGTCGCCGCCGACACCGTGTCCGACGCGGTGGCCGGGGCGTAGGTGACGAGCGCGCCCGTGGGCGAGGTGGCCTCGGCGGTGACGCGTGCCGGACAACTCAGCGTGGGCGGAGTGGTGTCCCGCACCGAGACGAGGAAGGAGCAGGGAGCGGAGAGGACTCCCGCCTCGTCACGGGCCCGCACCGTCACCTGGGTGTCGCCCACGGGGAAGCGCGTGCCCGGGGCCTGGCTGTAGAGGAGCGCGGGCGCGAGCGTCACGGTGTCACTCGCGTGGGCCGCGAAGTCCGCCAGGGCGCCCGAGGCGCTGGTGGCCTCGAGGAGCAGGTCCGCCGGGCAGGTGAGAAGGGGCGCGGTGGTATCCCTCACCGTCAGGGCCAGGGAGCACGTGGAGGTGTTGCCCGCCGCGTCGCGCGCCGTCGCCGTCACCTCCGTGGTGCCCAGGGGAAAGAGGGTCCCCAGGGCCGGGCTGTACGTCAGCGTCACCGCCGACACGGTGTCCGAGGCCGAGACCGGGAGGGAGGAGACGAGCGCGCCCGAGGCCGACGTGGCCTCGACCGCGTGAGCCCCGCCGCCACACAGCACCAGGGGTGGCCTGGTATCGCGCACCGTCACGGGAATGGAGCACGAGGAGGTGTTGCCCGCCGCGTCCCGCGCCGTCGCCGTCACCAGCGTGGTGCCCAGGGGAAAACGGGAACCCGAGGCCTGGCTGTACGTCACCGTCACCGCCGACACCGTGTCGGAGGCCGTGGCGGCTGCATACCCGACGAAGGCCCCCCCGGCCTCCGAGGCCTCGACCGTGACGGCCGCCGGGCACTTCAGGGTGGGGGGCGTGGTGTCCCGCACGACGACGTCGTAGGTGCAGGAGGACGTGTTGCCCGATTCATCCCACGCCTGGGCGATGAACGTCCGCGTGCCCAGGGGATAGAGCTGGCCGGGGCCTTGATAGGACATCCCCCAGCCACCACTCACGTCCCATGACCTGGGCGACTCGAAGAACGCCTGGCCTCCCGAGGCGCTGGTGGCCTCCACGTACGTGGTCGGCGGACAGGTGAGAGTGGGCGGCGTGGTGTCGCGCACCGTCACGCCAAAGGAGCACGACGCCGCCTGCCCCGCCGCGTCCATGACCCGCGCCGTCACCCGCGTGGCGCCCAGGGGAAAGAGGCTTCCCAGGGCGGGGGTGTACGTCAGCTCGGACGACGCGACGTCCTCGTCGATGACCGTGGCGTGTGGCCAGGTGACGGGCGTGAGGGGACCCGACAGCTCCTCCACCACGTCCGCGGGACACGTCACCTGGGGAGGCAGATCCCCCGAGGACGGCAGGGGCAGCATCCACAGCTCCTGGCCATGCGGCCCATCATTGGCGCCGAAGAAGATGCGCGAGCCGCTGCGCACGAAGGACGTGGGATTGGAGGACATGGGACCTGGCGCGAGGTCCCCCACCCGCCAGGTCCCCGCCTCGGTGCCATCGGAGATCCACGGCTCCAGGCCGTGCTCACCATCCGAGGCACGGAACATCACCTTCCCCAGGCCCTCGAGCGCGACCATCCCATAGGGGCCCATGCCGCCTCCCGTGGGCCCGGGAAGGAAGCTCTTCACCCGGCGAGTGCCCGTGGCATCCGTGCTCCACAGCTCCCTGCCGCGCCCCGGGCTCCGGGCAGTGAAGAAGACCGTCCCGCCCGCGGCCACCGGCTCGAGTCCAAAGTGGAAACCGCCTCGGGACACGCGGGTCGCGCTCGAGGCGCCGCCGCCATACTTCCAGATCTCCGGCGGAGGCTCACCCGCGTGCTCGATGGAGCCGGCGTTGACGCTGTAGAAGAGCGTCCCGTCGGCGACGGCCATCCAATCCCAGTGCGTCGACATGGGCGCGACAGACGACACCTTGCGCGGCGTTCCCGTCGCATCCAACCGCCAGAGCGCGGACGGAGTGCCAGGGGCCGCCGGGTCCCGCGCCACGAAGGCGAGCGTCCCATTCACGTCATGAAGGGAACTCGGGGAGAAATCCTTCGCGCCCGGCGCCACGTCGGCCACCAGGAGCGTGCCCTCGGGCGTGCCATCCGTGCGCCACAGCTCCACGCCGTGCACGCCGTCATGGGCGGAGAAGTAGGCGAGTCCCCCCACCTTCACCAGGGGGCCCGGCGCGGAGGAGAAGGCGCCCGGCCAGATGTCCTTGAGCAACACGGTGCCCTCGGAGGTTCCATCGGAGCTCCACAGCTCGATGCCATGCGAGGCCGTGGCGGCGGAGAAGACAAGCCGCTCCCCGAGGACGACCCCCGGTCCCGGCTCGCTCGAGCCCGGTCCCGGCACGAGGTCCCGCACGAGCGACGTGCCCGCCGGAGTGCCGTCGGTGCGCCACAGCTCCTTGCCGGACGCGGGAGTGGACACCGAGAAGAACACTCGGGTGCCCAGCCGCACGGGGGCCTGGGGCTCCGAGGCGAACGGGCCCGCCACGTAGGTCGTCCCGCGCTCGGTCCCATTCGAGCGCCACAACGCGTACGGGGTGGGATTCAACTCATCGCCCCGCGTGAAGAGCAGGGTCCCGTCCAGATCCACCCAGGGCCGGGGCTCGCTGTCGTTGCCGGGTTCCCAAGCCTCCATGAGCACATGGGAGCCTTCGGGAGTGCCATCCGAGACCCAGGGAACCCGCGCGTAGTACGGGTTCAAGACGGAGAAGAGGAGCGTGTCGCCGAGAACGGCGAAATCCGAGGGCTCGAGGGCGCCGGTGAAATCCTGGGAGGAGGCGAGCGGGACTGGAGCCTCCACCCCATCGCTCATCCACAGGGAGTAAGGGGAAAGCGTGCGCTCGTCGTCGCGAGAGAAGAGGAACAGGCGGTGGTCGGTGGAGACCACGCGCCCGGAGAAGGAATCAGCGGGGCCGGACACGCGGTCCGTGAGCCGCACCGTTCCCTCGGCCGTCCCATCGCTCGTCCACAACTCGCGTCCGGTGGAGCCCTCGTGGGCGAGGAAGTAGAGCGCCCCGCCCATGACGGCGGGCACGGAGGGCTCCGACCCCGCCGCTCCCGGGGCGAGGTCCTTCACCCGGACGGTGCCCGCGCCCGTCCCATCGCTCTTCCACAGCTCGCGTCCGCCCTCCGCGTCCGTGGCGGAGAAGACGAGCGTCGAGCCCAGGGCCGTGAGGTTCTGAGGCGCGGAGAAGGAAGGGGCCTCCTTCAGGTCGATGATCCGCACAGTGCCCGCCTTCGTGCCATCGCTCTTCCACAGCTCGCCGCCGGAGACGAAGAAGAGCGTGGAACCCACGGCCGTCAGGGAGGACAACGAGCCGGGGGCCGCGAGGGTCGCCACCCACGAGGTGCCCGCGTCCGTGCCATCGCTCTTCCACAGCTCGCTCCCCGAGGCGATGAAGAGCGTGGAGCCCACGGCCCGCAGGGCGGTGACATGAATGGGGAGCGTCTTCACCCGCACGGTGCCCGTCCGCGAGCCGTCGCTCTTCCACAACGCCGGCGTTCCACCCACCCCCTCGTCACCCGCGAAGAAGAACGTGTCGCCGACCGCGCCCAGGACGGGCTCGGAGAGCCGCGCATGCGAGGAGAGGGGCCAGGTGCCCTCGGGGGTGCCGTCGCTGCGCCACACCTCGGACACCTCGGGGTACAACCCCGCGTTCACCACGACGGAGACGAGCCCGCCCACGCTCAGGATGCGCTGGATGGAGGGTCCCTCCAGCAGGACGTAGGAGCCCCGCAGGAACGGGTTGAAGTCCCACACCCGCCGCGTTCCCACCGCCGTCCCGTCGGAGACCCAGAGCGCGGTGGTCTCCACGTCACCCACCGCGAAGAACACCTGATGGCCCGCGCGAGCGAACTCACGCGACTGGGAGCCCACCGGCAACCAGGGCGGGTACTGCCCCGGATGCAGATCCTTGACGAGCACGGGCTCGCCGCTCGTGAGCGCGTCCTGACGCGCCGCCGCCGTGACGGACTCCAGGCGCTCCGCCTCCCCCTCGACCGGCTCGCCACACCCCACGCACACCGCCAGCGTCAGGGCCAGACCCGCCCTCGCTCCTCGCTTGATATCCATTTGGACGAACTCCCCCCGCACGCGGGGCGCTCCCGCGCGGGAGGCCCTCGTCGTGGGTCCGCTGTGAATCCCTTGAAGTAGAACCGCCCCCACCTGGAGCCCGAGGGACGCTCCCTCACGGCTCCTCCTGACGCATACAGTCAGCCAAAAGAGTTATACTGTCAACGTTCCGCCGCTTGGGGTACGTCCAAGCGTCGCGGACCGTGAAAAGCCTCGGGGGAGGGCCCTGGCGAGGTCCTTGATTCAAGAATCAACCTTGTTAGGGTTGGGTCATCCCCTCCCGCCTGCCGCGTCGCGGCATTCCGGGTCCATCCCTTCCCCGCGTCGCGCGAGGTTCAGCGAACCGACATGAGCTCCATCATCACAGGCCTGCTGCTGACCATCGGGCTCTCCGTCTTCGTCATCACCATGTCCGGGCGCATGGGCGCCCTGCTGGCGATGAAGAAGGAGAACCGGCTGGATCGCATCCCCCAACGCGCGTTGGCGCTCCTGCGCTTCGGTCTCGGGCAGAAGCGCATGGTGGACCGCGAGGAGCGCACCGCGGGCTTCATGCACGTGCTCATCTTCGCGGCGTTCATGGTGCTGGCGCTGCGCACCATCATGATGTTCGTGATGGGCTTCTCCGAGTCGGCCCTGACGGTGCTCACGGACCTGCAGGACCCCTTCTGGGCGGACAAGGCGCCGCTCTTGCTCGTCTACAAGCTGTACCTGCTGCTCAAGGACGGGGTGGCGGCGCTGGCGCTGGTGGGCTCGGCCTACTTCGCGTGGCTGCGCGGCAGCGTGAAGCCGGACCGGCTCAGCCCCTCGTGGGAGGCGTTCCTCATCCTGGGCTTCATCTCCGGGCTGATGGTGACGGAGTTCCTGTTCGGCGGCAGCCACATGGTGCCGCGCGAGCAGACGATGCCGCTGGCCACGGGCAACTTCGTGTGGTGGGAGCCGGTGACGAGCGTGTTCGGCATGGGGATGCGCCCCATGGGCTGGCCGGTGGCGCACGCGCTGGGCGTGGCGGGCTTCTGGATCCACCTCGTCATCATCCTCGCGTTCCTCAACTTCCTGCCCCTGGGCAAGCACTTCCACGTCATCACCGGCCTGTTCAACGTGTTCTTCCAGCGCCTGGTGCCCCACGACGAGCCGAGCACCACGCAGAGCTCCAAGCTGAGCTCGCCGGACCTGGAGAAGGAGGAGTTCGGCACGGCGACGATCAAGGACCTGACGTGGAAGCAGGGCCTGGACCTGTACTCCTGCACGGAGTGCGGCCGCTGCCAGACGCACTGCCCCACGTACATCACCGGCAAGCCGCTCACGCACAAGGGCGTGAACCAGGACCTGAAGCACTGGGTGTGGGACCACGAGCAGTGGGTGGAGGAAGGCCGGGGCCCGTCGGGCACCAAGGAGCCCCTGCCGGAGATCATCGGCAGCGCGCTCCAGGCGGAGACGGTGTGGGCGTGCACGAGCTGTGGCTGGTGCGAGACGGCGTGCCCGGTGTTCATCGAGAACGTGCCGCGGCTCATCGACATGCGCCGCTACCAGGTGCAGGTGAAGGCGGAGTTCCCGCCGGAGATCCAGCGCGTGTTCGAGGGCATGGAGCGCCAGGGCAACCCCTGGGGCCTCGGCCAGGATCGGCGCGACGAGTGGGCGGAGGACCTGGCGCTGCCCACGTGGGGTGATGGCGGCGGCCCGTACGAGTACCTGTTCTTCGTGGGCTGCGCGGGCAGCTACGACGACAAGCAGAAGAAGGTGAGCCGGGCGCTGGTGAAGATCCTGCGCGAGGCGGGGGTGAGCTTCGCCACGCTGAGCAAGCAGGAGATGTGCAACGGCGACTCGGCGCGGCGCATGGGCAACGAGTACCTGTACCAGACGCTCGCCAAGACGAACGTGGAGTCGTGGAACGCCATGGGGGTGAAGGCGGTCATCACCCAGTGCCCCCACTGCTTCAACACCATCAAGAACGAGTACCCGGAGTTCGGCGGCGAGTACAAGGTCATCAACCACACGCAGCTCATCAACGATCTTCTCAAGGAGAAGCGCATCAAGCTGTCGCAGGTGATGAACCAGAAGCTCACCTACCACGACCCCTGCTACCTGGGCCGGCACAACGGCGTGTACGACGCGCCGCGCGAGGTGCTCCACGCCATTCCGGGCCTGGAGGTGGTGGAGATGCAGCGCAGCAAGCGCGAGGGCTTCTGCTGCGGCGCGGGTGGCGGCCGCATGTGGATGGAGGAGCACATCGGCACGCGCATCAACCACAACCGCGTCAACGAGGTGGCCCTCACGCTCAAGCATGCCGAGGACCCCAGCACCCCCTACCCCAACGCCACGGACAAGAAGAAGCCGGGCCTGGTGGGCGACTACAAGGAAGAGGGAGGCTCGGGCGTGGTGGCGGTGGCCTGCCCCTTCTGCTCGACGATGCTCAACGACGCGGTGAACGACACGGGCCGCGAGCAGCGCATCAAGGTGAAGGACATCACCGAGCTGGTGGCGGACGCCATGGAAGCGCGCGGCGCGCCGGCCACGGTGACGCCGGGCCCCGCGGTGAACGCCAAGCCCGAGTAGTCCCCATCTCCTGAAGAACGCAAGGCCCGGAGTCCCGATGCACGGGGACTCCGGGCCTTCGTGCGTCCGGGGAACTACCGGCCGCCGTACGAGGGCTCGAGCGCGCTCGGCACCACGAGGGAGCCCGCGCCCGTGGTGGCGATGCCGATGCGGTAGATGTTGTCGCTGCCGCCCGCGTTGGACAGGAAGGTCACCTCGGTGTTGCCGCGCCAGCTCGGCCAGGTGTCCGACACGCCCAGCTCACCGGTGTGGCGGGTGAGCTGCTTCACGCTGCCCAGAATCTGTCCCAGCGGGGCCAGGAAGATGGAGGTGGTGCCGCCGCTGGTCTGCCCGTCGAACGCCACCTGGGAGCCGTCCGGCGACACGGCCACGCGGTTGGCCACCACCTGGGCATCGTTGCCCAGGTTGAAGCTGTAGACCTGCGAGGCGCCGCTCATCACGTTCGTGCGCACGAGCTGGTTGAGCTGGTTGGCGCTGGCTCCCCCCGCCGAGAGCACCGTCTGCCCGTCCGGGAAGAAGGAGGCCGCGCCATGGGAGTTGATGCCGATGTTGCCGTTGTTGAACAGCACGAAGCCGCTGCCATCCGCGTTCACCTTCGCCAGGGAGGACGTGTTGCCCCGGTAGACGGTGAAGACGATGACGTTGCTCGCGGGGTTGAAGACGGGGAAGCGGAAGTTGGAGCAGCCCGGGCAGGAGCTGGCCGTGAGGGCGAACACCGTGGAGGGCTGACCCTGGCCCGTGGTGGGCACCGAGCGCAGCTCCACCGTGGAGCCCGAGCGGTACACGTACGCCACGCTCCGGCCGTTGGGAGCCACGGTGGGCTCGTACGCACCGCCGTGGGTGGTCAGGCGCAGGGGGGAGTTGGGATCCCCGCTCTCGTCCACCGCCTGCACGTTCCGGTCGCGCACGAAGACGAAGCCCTGGCTGAAGGAGCCACCGCCCGAGCCACCACCACCGCCGTCCGGGTCGAAACCGTCCAGGGCCTCACACCCCGCCGCCAGTCCCGCGACCGCCGCCAGTCCGAAAATCCGCCACAACGCCTTCATACGCTCATGCTCCCGTGTCTTCCGGCCCCAGGAGCGCCCCCGGGGCGCTCCGCGCGGGAAGGACGTCCCCCGCGCGGGCGGCATTCAAGCACGAGGAGGGGCCACGAGCGCGCGGCGGCCCCTAGCGGTTGAGCTTGTTCATCTCATTGCGGCAGTTGTTGCACAGCGAGAGGTTCTTCCGGTCGCAGTCCTGGGGGGCCTGGGCGAAGAACATGACGCACCGGGTGTCCTCGCAGTAGGACAACCCCAGCAGATGTGCCGCCAGGTGGACGGCCTCCACCTGGAGCCGGCGCTTGAGCTGCTCGCCCTCGGCGCCCTGGCGCAGCCGGGCCAGGCTCAGGATGGCGCTGCGCGACTCCCGGTCCGCCTCACCCAGCACGAAGGGCGAGTCCGGCACGAACAGGTCCACGTCCGTGACGCCCAGCACCATGGAGTGGCTGGGCTCCAGCAGCGTCGACAGCCGCCGCAGGATGGCGTTGCAGTGGTACTGGCTCCGGTCTTTGTTGAAGGCGTAGGTGGGCGTGGACAGGGCCACCTTCCCCACCACGGCCTTGAGGCCCAGCTGCAACGCGATGGGGTCCTCCAGCTCTCGCAACAACACCGGAGGAGGACTGCCCACCGAGACGAGCAGGAGGACCTTCTGCGGCATCGGCATCGGCGCACCGTCCTGGACATCCCGGCGGCGCGGTGGTCTGCGCCACCCGGATAGGGAAGAGGGGTGACTGGGGCGCAAGGATTCGAACCTTGATAATCAGATTCAAAGTCTGACGTCCTGCCATTAGACGACGCCCCAGCAAGATCGCCGTGAGATTGTAGGACATCCCGCGTGGAGCGGGAACTTTTCTCGACAGAGGTCGTCTGGAGGACAGCGAGGGGTACTCCCAGGTAGGGAGTAGACACCCTCCGCCACACATCCTCCGGAGGAACACGTGACGCATGAAGGCCGGCATCTACCTGGACCATAAACCCGTGGGCGTCACCAGCTTCACCCGGGTGCACGCCTTCATGAGCGAGGTGGAGGCGGCGGGGCTCACGCGCAAGCAGCTGCCGGTGTGCCACGGGGGCACGTTGGACCCGTTCGCCGAGGGCCTGCTGCTGCTGCTCGCGGGTCCGGCCACGCACCTGATGGACTGGCTGCACGCGGCGCCCAAGACGTACGAGGCCGAGGTCGTCTGGGGCGTGGAGACGGACACGGGCGATGGGCTCGGCCAGCCGGTGCACACGGGGAGCGCCGCGCACCTGACGCCCCAGGCGCTCGACGAGGCGCTCCAACCCCTGCTCGGGTGGACGGACCAGGTGCCCCCCGCCACCAGCGCCAAGAAGCTGGGGGGCGAGCCCGCCTACAAGAAGGCCCACCGTGGAGAAACGGTGGTGCTGCCCCCCTCGCGCGTCTACCTGCACGAGGCGCGCTGGCTCTCGCATGACCTGCCGCGCACGAGCCGCCTGCGCCTGACGTGCCGGGGCGGCTACTACGTGCGCGCGCTCGCGAGGGAGCTGGGACGGGCGCTCGGGTGCGGGGCGCACCTGTCGCGGCTGCACCGCACCGCCATCGGCCCCTGGGAGGACCCGGGACCCACAGGAGCGCGAGTGAGTGTGCACGGCGCGGCGGTGCTGCCCTGGTGCGCCTCACGAGCCATCGCCGGGGACGAGGTAAACCACCTCAAGCACGGCCGCACCATTCCTCGGGGAGACGTGAAGCCCGCGCCCTGGAAACCGCCCGAGGGTTTTCCAGACCCCGAGGGCCCCGTGCTCGCCGTGCAACGCGGACGGCTCGTGGCGCTACTGGGCGAGGAAGACGGAACGCTCCGGGTGCGCACGCACCTGTGGGCCGGGATTTGAGCCCCAGCCGGAGGAGCCTCGGACTCATGCCGCGAGAGGCAAGAGGCACCCCCGCGATGGCTTCCATGCCATGTTCCGCGCCCGTGGGCACCGGGACTGGACGACACGTCCTGACGACCGGCGCCCGTCCATGAGGGCGGGACCTACCCACGAAAGGAATGGGCTTTCATGTCGTACGTCGATCCGAACCCGCGGCGGGAACTCCTCGGCTGGCACAGCCACCGGCTGGGCATGGACATGCCCCTCGTCCGCTACGGCCACTGGGGCCCGGCGATGCTGCTCTTCCCCACCGCCGGAGGTGACTTCCTCGAGGCGGAACGCATGGGACTCATCCAGTCCGTCGCGCACCACCTCCAGGCGGGCCGGTTCCAGCTCTTCAGCATCAACAGCATCAATCCCTGGGCGTGGATGAACCCCGGGATGCCCCTGCACGAGAAGGCCCGCAATCAGGCGCTCTACTCGGACTACGTCGAGCAGGAGGTCGTCCCGCACATCCGCCGCTGCCTGGGCAACGACCACGCGCGCATCGGCGCGGCGGGCGCCAGCTTCGGCGCCTTCCACGCCGCCAACGCCTTCTTCCGGCGTCCGGACCTGTTCGAACTGCTCCTCGGGTTGGGCGGCTTCTACGACCTCCAGTCGGAGTTCCTCCACGGCTACTGGAGCGACGAGGTCTACTTCAACAACCCCGTCTCCTACGTCCCGAACCTGCCCGAGGGCCCTGGCATGGACCTCATCCGGCATCACAGCCGGATCCACCTGGTGACGAGCCGCGGCGAGTGGGAGAACCCCGGCTATTCCGAGCACCTGAGCCACCTGCTGCACCAGCGCGGCATCCCGCATGGGCTGGACATCTGGGGCCACGACATGCCCCACGACTGGCCCACCTGGTACCGGCAGATGGACCACTACGTGGGAGAACGGCTCGGGTACTGAGGCTCCAAGCCGACCCAACAGCGACCCCGAGGCCCCGCTCGCACTCCCAGCGGGGCACGGGGAACCACCTGGGTGCCTACTGGCGCTGGAACGACAGCTTCAGGGTCACCGTGTCGGTGTAGTCCGCGCCCGGGGGAGGCACGTACTGGATCTCCGCCTTGCCCACGAAGTTGTCGTACTTGACGTTGTTGCCGGCCAGGTTCGTGCCGGAGGGCACCGTTTCGATCGTCAGCGTCGCGTTGCCGAACTGCTCGCCCCCACTGCGCACCACCTGGTAGTCCTTGTCGCCCTGGACGGACACGCGGCTGAGCGCATCCGTGAAGGTGTCCAGCGCGAAGGTGCCCGTCTTGGGGTCGCCCTTGGCGAAGAGCGACAGGTTGTCGTTGCTGACCACGGTGCCGCTCGTATCCGGCTCGATCGACAGCGTGTACTGCAGCGATCCATCGGACGTCCTGAGCGCCGACAGGCTGCAGAACTTCACCTTGCCCGTCGCGCCACCGCTGTAGGCGCCCGTGCAGACGATGTTGTCCTCGGTGCCGTTACCATCGCCATCCGAACCATTGTCGTTGCAACCGGTGCAGGCAGCGACCGACAGCGTCAACATCACTCCCAGGGTCCGCCACGTCTTGCGCATGATGTATCCTCCTGGCCGGATACCACCAAATCCCGGGACCGGGCGCCAAGTCGAAATCGCGGAAACACCCGGACGCAGCCCGCTCGTCCGCTCACCCAGGCCTTCGGCGAAAGCCCTCGGTCTACCCTCCAGGTTCTTCCCGAGTTTCAAGAGGCAAGAGGTCCCGGCAAGTTGACCGATGGTCGACCCCAGGTATACGCGTATGCTGGGTTCTCATGCAAGGAGTGCCTATGTGGGGTCGAGTCGGGGGCCGGGAATCAGGACAGGTCGCGGTGGAAACCGCCCTGATCATCCCGCTCTATGTCTTCTTGATCCTGGGCATCCTTCAACTGGGACTCATCGCCCAGGCTCGGGTGATGGCCAAGTACGCCGCGTACCGGGCGGTGCGCGTGGGCGCGATGCACAACGCCAGCGTCAAGGCCATGGAAGCGGCGGCCCTGTTCCACCTGATGCCCGTGCTGACGGATTCCCAGGGCAAGCGGATTCTCCCCAACGACAGCAGCACGAGTGCCATCACCAAGTACGCCCGCCTGCTCACGGAGAACTCGCTCGGCGTGGGCCAGATGGTGAAGATCGTCATCTGCGGCCCCACGGACGGGGAGCTCAGTGGCACCGGCGGTCAAGCGCTGGCCGCGGGATACCAGTCGGCCTTGCACAGCCGGGGCAGCCGCAACGAAGTGGACTTCGATGATCCCCGGCTGATGATCTCGGAGGATCCCGACATGGATCCCCAGACGGGCGCGGGCATGCGGCAGTACAACCGCCTGCGGCTGCGCGCCCAGCTGCAGCTGCTCTACCGGATGCCCATTCCGTTCGCCAACTGGATCATCACCCGCACGTACATTGGCGCCACGCTGCCCTCGGTTCTGATGATGACGCAGAAGGGGGTGCCCAACAAGGCATCCACCGCCACGCAGGCCTCGACGGTCAGGACGCTGGAGGCCGCGCGCGTCTACACGATCCCGATCAACGTCAGCTACGCCATGCGCATGCAGAGCAACATCTTCCTCAGCAAGTTCGCGCTTCCCAAGACGAACGAGTGCATCCACTACAAGCCCTAGTCGCGGCGGGTACTCCATGAAGACGCTTTTTCGAGCCTTGAAGCGACGTACGTCGGCATCCGGCCAGCGTCCGCGTTCACGCGGCCAGGCCATGATCCTCGGCGTCGTCTCGCTGGTGGTGCTGGCGCTGGTGGTGTTCATGACCATCAACGTGACGGTGTCCGTGCAGCAGAAGATCCGTCTGCAGAACTACGCGGACGCCAAGGCGTTCTCGTTGGCGGTGATCGAGGCGCGGTCGCTCAACTACTTCGCCTACACCAACCGGGCCATCGCCTCGTCCTACGTCAGCATGGCCAACCTGCACGCCTACATGTCCGAGGCGACGATGCTGACGGACCTGCGGCTCAGCTCCGCGGCCGTCATGACGGAGATCGCCGCACAGGAGCTCGCCCAGTGCTTCTGCTGGCCGGGTGTGCCCTGCCGTCCCCAGCACTGCTACCACTCCTTCGAAGCGGAAATGAACGCGCTGGGTCTGACCATCGACGCGCTCAGCGGCAAGGTGGCCAAGAAGATCCAGAACGTGGATCGCTCCGCGCAGAGCGTCATGTCCGCCCTGAATCTCCACATCGGAGCCCTCCATGCCTCCCAGCAGGCGGTGAAGGCGGGCGTGCTGATCGCCCTGGGCAAGGGTGAGTTCGGCGACCTCAAGGCGGACAACATGTCCAAGGCCGCCTCCGTCACCAGCGACCCCTTGACGCTGAGCATCCAGAACGTCCAGCAATGGAACCAGGTCTTCGAGTCCAACGAGCAGCGCAAGCGACGCATCATGGCCGAAACGGTGAACGCCACCCGTCAGGACTTCGCGTGGAACCGCAAGGGCGCCCCCCTCGCCAACGGGTTGTTGTTTCCCCAGCTCGGGAAGCTCGTCAAATCGGAGTCGATCTGGATGGGGCCGGAGGGGACATGGCTGTCGGTACAGGCGCCGGGAGGCGTCAGCGGCCGCACGGGCGTCACGGCCTCCGGTTCCTTTCCGGGTCAATCAGGTGCCATGGCCATCTTGACCCGGGACGTCGCGTCGAACATCGAGGGCAAGAGCATGTCCACGTATGATCACTCCGCGCTCACGGGGACCTGGCGGCACGGCGCTGGAGGAGCGCTGCTGCCCCTGCTGGGCCCCATTGGAGTGGCCCGGCTCAGCAGCGGCGATAGCGAGGCCCACAAGTCGGGACTCTTCTCGCTCACCGGCAATCCCCACTCGGGCAGTGCCCACTCCTCGCCCAAGTTGGACATGCACCGCTTCCTGGAGTTCAACATCGGGGACAGCTACCCGTACAACCAGCCGGCCGTCTACGCGACGGCGACCACGGATGGCCGGGTCAACGAGTTTGGAAATCGCGGGCCCTACGAGATCGCCAAGGATGGCACGGGGACCGTGCGCATCACGAAAGTGGGCCCCACGGACGGCGTGCTGACGCTCACCAACAATTCGCCCACCAAGGCCTTCTCCAAGGCACAGGTCTACTATCACCGCATCGGTGACTGGTCCGACTACCCCAACATCTTCAACCCCTACTGGCGCGCCAAGCTCCACCCCATGACCACACGAGAGCTCGCGACGACGCTGACGATCGTGGATTCCAACGCGGCCATACTGGTGGGCGGCGCCCAGGCGGTGCCCGGCGGCGGCGGCAAGGGAGTGAACATCCAATGAACCGCTCGACTCCGTCCCCAGGGGCTTTCGTGCCCGGCTTCACCTCGCGCCGCCGTCGGGGCGCCGCCCTGGTGGAAACCGTGCTGTTGATGATCGTCCTCATCCCCTTGCTCCTGTACGCGTTCTTCCTGATGGATGCCGCCTACATGAAGCTGGACCTGCAGGAGTCCGTCGTCTCGAGTGTCTGGGACGTCTCCACGCTCAACGGAGAGAACGACATCAAGAAGGAGCGCGGACGCTACCGGGAGGACACGCCGGAGAAGCGGGGGGAGGATCCCGATCCCAAGCCGAGCACCTGGAAGAGCGCGCCCGGCTGGGAGAAATCCTTCTACGCCTCGCGTTCCTCCTATTCGGACCACACCTCGGCCTTCGAGGACGGCGCCGAGCCCGGTTCTCCAGGCCTGGGGGATGTCACTCGCATCAACGGCAATCACAATCACGAGAAGCACCACAAGATCTACTTCGCGGCCCAGTACACCTACCGCTTCGAGGAAAGCGCGGGCTCGGATACCCAGTTCAAGTGCTCCATGGAGGATGACAACAGCTGGGCCCTGGATCCGATCATGCTGCCCCGATTCGCGGACACGTACAGCAAGGGTGGGGCGGTGCGCTGCGATGCCAAGGGCTTCATCTACAACTACATCATTCCGGAAAAGCTCTTCACGCAGTTCACCGACGTGAACCTCTCCAACCTGACCAAGCGCGCCAAGGACTCGGACTCGCACGTCTATCAGGGCAGGGGCCGCAACATCGTGGCCACCGAGAAGGGCTCCGTGTACTTCAACACCTGGGCCCTGGAGACGGGTGCGCCGCGCAAGGCGAAACAGTCCGAGAAGATCAAGGAAGCGGACATCGGTGACCGTGGAGGCCTCACGTCCTACACGAACCTGGACGGCAATCCCTTCTATGAGCGGGTGGTGAACATGTCCACGACCAGCGCGATCGCGACGTACGGGGCCGTGACCGCCGCCTCGCTCCAGTTCACCTCGACGTCGCAGTCCCAGCTCAAGATGACGGTTCCCCCCGGAGTCGGGAGCATCCGCGAGGTGGGCTTCCTGCCCACCGTGGCGGGCGTCACCCTGGTCTCGCGCTACCAGCCTCAGGCCCCCGGACAGACCAAGGGCCCCGCGCTCGATTTGATGTCGAACTCCAAGTTCGAATCCACGCCCTACAGGAACGCCAACACGAAGTACCAGACCGCCTACAACAAGCGCGGCCTGTACTACATGGGCTGCAAGACGGAGCAGAAGGACGGCGCGTGCCCATGAGCCGCGGTCTGCTCATCGTCCTGCTCGGCGCGGCCCTGTCCGCGGGTGCCGCGACCGGCGAGGGCGTGCCGGCGTCTCCGTCGAAGGCCCCGGAGAAGGCCAAGACGCCCGCGGCGGCGCCCGCCAAGGCCGCCGACTGGCAGCAGGTCGTGCGCGAGGCCATCATCCCGCCCCCCGAGCCGGAACCCGCCCCAGATGTGGATCCATTCGGATTCAGCGTCTACCAGGGCGTCCGCCCCGAGCCCATGGGCGAGCAGACCCTCATCAACGGCGCCCGGATGCAGATCTCCTCGCTCATCGTCAATGAGCCGCCCCACCTGGTGATGAAGTACTACGAGGAGTCGCTGGGCAAGCTGGGCGTCGTCAACGTCATGCGGGGCCGGGTGGAGCAGGCGGGGCTGCTGTACATGAGCTTCCGCCCCCCGGGCAGCCAGAACCTCAAGACCCTCACCCTGGTACCCCACGGCGCGGGGACGGTCATCCTGGCCTCCATCGGCAATCCCGAGGAGCTGCTCGCCGATCAGAAGGCGCTCCCGGACGGACTTCCCCAGCCCCCCAACGCCGAGCCGCCCAACGCCATCCAGCAGTTGGAACCGGGACTGTCCTCGCGCAGTGCGTTCTTCGTGGTGCGATCCAGCACGCCGCAGAAGGTTCAGGCGTTCTACCGCGAGGAACTGCTCAAGCGCGGCTATGTCCCCACCCCCGTGGACGAAGGCCTGCCGGGAATGGAAAGCTACCAGAAGGGCAGCTCCATGCTGTCCATCACCGCCAAACCCCATGAGGACCCCTCGGCCGTGACCGTGTCCCTCATGTGGTTCGATCCATGAGACGCCCCATGAATTCCCTCCTCGTTCGTACCCTGGCGCTGTGTGTCGGGATCTCCGCGGGATGGGCCCTCGCGGGCCCCACCAAGAAGGACGCGCCCAAGCCGCCGCCTCCTCCGAAGATCACCAAGGCCCCGGAGACCTGCAAGGAGCAGTGCGATCTGCTCGCCCAGATGTGCACGGAGCCTTGCGCGAAGCACAACAAGATGCCGCAGGCCAAGGCGGCCTGTGAGTCCAACTGCGACAAGATGGTCATCGCGTGCGATGGCAGCTGCCGCGAGAAGGGCCGCATCGACGCCCAGTACATGAAGGAGCACATCAAGCCGCCGCAAATGCCCAAGGGCGCGAAGGCCGAGGAGGACTGATGACCCCGCGTACGAACCCGAAGCGGCCCCTGCCCACCCGTTGGCGGCGGCGGCGTGGTCAGGCGATGGCCGAGTACTCCATGGTCGTCCACGTCCTGGCGCTCGCCGGAGGGGTGGCCATCATCACCGTGCTGCCCATGCTGATGAACGCCCTGAACCGGTACCTCAACGGCCTCTATTACATGATCAACCTGGCGGTGCCCTGAGCGAACGGGCACCGTTGCGGTTTCCAGGGGGCGCGCCCGGCTCGGGTGCGCCCCCTGTTCGTTTGTGGCCCGCCCACCACGACGGGCCTCACGCTCCCTCCATGTCGCGCTTCATCCGCGCCAGCAGCGCCACGGCGCCCGTGGCGTAGCGGCTGATCCACCGGTCGTGGATCTCCTTGATGGGCAGGGGGTTGAGGTAGTTCCACCGCGTGCGGCCCTCGCGCCGCACGAGCACCAGCCCGGCCTTCTCCAGCACGCCCAGGTGCTGCATCACCGTGCACCGGTCCAGCCCCGCGAAGTGCTCGCACAGCGCCCCCGTCGTCCTCGGCTCGTCCCGGAGCAAGTCGAGGATCTCCCGCCTCCGATGATCCGAGAGCGCCTTGAACACCCGGTCCTGTTGCTCCTCGGCCGACATGTTGTAGATTTATAACATATCCGCCTGGAGGAGGAGCGCGTCATGGAGCTGAAATTCAAGGTGCAGGTGAAGATCCAGAAGCCAGTGGCCGAGGTCTTCGACGGCGTCTACAACCCGAAGAAGCTGACCGGCTACTTCACGTCCGAGGCGAGCGGCCCCCTGGTCGAGGGCACGACGGTCCAGTGGGCGTTCTCCGAGCCGGCGGTCCCTCCCTTCCCCGTGCAGGTCCGGCAGGTCGTCACGAACGAGCTCATCGTCCTGACATGGGGGGGCGGAGAGGACGAGGCGGATACGCGCGTGGAGATGCGCTTCACGCCCGTGGATGCCCACTCGACGCTGGTGTCCATCTCCGAGTCGGGCTGGAAGGAGACGCCCAAGGGGCTCGAGCTCTCCTACGGCAACTGCGGTGGGTGGATGCACATGGTGTGCTGCCTCAAGGCCTACCTGGAATACGGCATCAACCTGCGCAAGGGCTGCTTCTAATCGCCTGGAGGCGCGTTCCTGGCGAAGGGCGCCAGGTGGTCGGCCAGCGCCTTGCGGAACGCCGGTCGCGCCTCGCACCGCAGGCGGTAGGCCTCCAGCACCGGCATCCTCGCGACCAGCTCCGTGTGACGCAGGATGCGCAGCACCGTCGTCATGAGCAGGTCCGCCGCGGTGAAGCGCTCCTCGAGATAGTCCTTGCCCTCCAGCCAGTCCGACAGGCTCGTCAGCCGCGTCTTCACATCCTCGACCGCCATCGGCCGGCGCTGCTTCGCCCACTCCTCCTGGGGGTGGAACAGGTCGATCTCGGCGAGGTTCTGGATCGACGGCTCCACCGAGTTCAACGCCGCGAACATCCACGTCTTCGATCGCGCCCGCGCAACGGGCTCGGAGGGCATCAGCGCCTCGGAGCGCTCGGCGATATGCATCACGATGGCACCGGACTCGAACATCACCAGCCCGTCCTCCTCGTAGGAGGGCACCTGCCCGAAAGGCTGGAGGCGACGATAGTGCTCGGACGTCTGATCCTCCGGCCCAATGAGCCGCTCCTCATAGGCGAGGCCCGCCTCCTCGAGCGCCCAGCGCACGCGCAACTCCCGAACCAACCCCTGGGCCAACGGGGGAACCCAGCGAAACGCACTCACCCGGATCATGGTCATCCCTTTCTCCACGCACAGCGTGGCGTGGCGAGCACGGAGCGTCCAGTTCGCACGAGAGGAAGCGCCTCCTCTCGGAATGCAGAGGACTCGAACCGCGAGCGGGCTTTATCCTCTTCTCGATGCCCCTGCTCCCCCGCCTCCACCTCTTCGAGTTCCTCGATCAGTCATGGCTGCCCGAGCCGTTGCGCCGGGGCGAGGTCGACTACCTGCGCGTCGTGCTCGATCGCATGCGACCCTATGACGGCGTGGCGCCGCAACTGGCGGAGCTGCTCCGCACGGCGGGCACGGACCGGGTCGTCGACCTCTGCTCCGGCGCGGGGGGCCCGTGGCGCACCCTGCTCCCCGCCCTGCGGGCGGTGCACGGCCAGGCCGAGGTGGTGCTCACGGACCTCCATCCCGTCCCAAGACAGGATCTGCCTCCCGGCGCGCACTACCGCGACACCCCGGTCGATGCCACTCGCATCCCCGAGGAACTGACGGGAGTTCGGACCTTGTTCGAGGGGCTGCACCACTTCCCTCCGGAGCGGGCCCGCGCCCTCCTGGCGGATGCCGCCGAGCGCGGGGTTCCCTTCGCCGCTTTCGAGCTCACCCAGCGCTCGCTGCCGTACCTCCTGGGCCAGTTCCTGCTCGTCATCCCCCTCGTGTGGGGCTTCACCCCGCGCATCCGCCCGCGGCATTGGTGGCGCCTGGCCCTCACCTATCTGGTGCCCCTCATCCCCCTGCTCGTCCTGTGGGATGGCGTGGTGTCCTCGCTGCGGACCTATGCGCCCGCGGACCTCGAGAAGCTGACCACAGGGCTCGGCGGCGAGGGGTACCGCTGGAGGAGCGGAGTCCAGCGCGTGGGGGGAATGACCATCACCTACCTCATCGGGCAGTCTGATCGCCCGCGGTGACCATGACGTCGGGAGACAGTCTCAGCTTCGAGAGGTCGTACTGGCTTCTCCCGCGAAGAGCGAGCTCCGCACAGATCTTTCCGAGGAGGGAAACGAGCTTGTAGTTGTTTCGCCGGAGGACGGCCTACGCGGCGCCGGACAAGCGCAAGGACTCGGCCCGGCGCGCGAGCACCGCGCACCCCAGCCGGGAGAAGCCTTCCCCCGCCCGCGAGAGGCAGGCCTCGCGCTCCGCGCTACCTGGCTCCGCCACGCGTCCCAGCTCCAGCCAGGCCAGCGCCTCGTCGTAGGGCATGCCCTGGGCGTGCGCCAGCTTCGCGCTGCGCTTGAAGGCCTGACGCGCCCGCCACGTCTGTCCCGACAACCACGACAGCCGCCCCTGGAAACGCAACGCCATGGGCCGCGCCAGCGGGAAACGCTGGGCGAACGTCGTCAGCCGCGCGCACGCCCTCCGGGCCTCCTCCGCCACGGGTGGCGGCGGTCCGTTCTTCCCCACCCGCTCGCGCTCCCACAACGCCAGGTAGGTGCTCGCGGCGCCCTCGTAGCCCTGGCCCTCGGTGAAGAGCATGGGCGGATAGCGCCTCGCGAGCGCCATCACCCGGTCCGCCGCGTCCCGCGCCCGCTCCCACTCGCCCCGCTCCTGGTACACCGTCGCCAACAGCCCCTGCGTGATGATGTGCGAGAGCGGATCATGCTTGTCCTTGAGCCGCTCGGCCGACTCGCGCAACAGCGGCATCGCCTCGTCCCACCGGCCCAGCGCCACGAGGCCGCGCGCGAGCGTGTACATGGCCCACACCTCGTGCTGGAAGTGGCCCCGCTTGTGCGCGGACTCCCGGATCCGCCCAAAGCGCGCGAGCGTCGGCTCGAACCGCCCCGTGTAGAACTCCACGTGCCCGAGCAGCACCTCCGTCAGCTCGAACTCGCCCTTGTCTCCGAGCCGCAAGAGCAGGCCCTGGGCCTCGCTCGCCTTGAGCGCCGCCTGGCTCCAGCGCGCGAAGCTCGCGTGGTACATGGACTCGGCGATGAGACCGAAGGACGCCGCGCTGGGGTCCTCCACCTCCTGGCCCTCGCCCCGCGCGCGGCGGAAGTAGGCGCGGGCGATGGAGTCCAGCCGGCCAAAGCCCGCGATGGAACCCAGCTGCCCGTACAGCCGCAGCACCTTCTCGTCCCGTCCCGCGCGCTCGGCCAGGTTCGTCGCCAGCAGCGCCGTGGCCATCATGCGGAACGGGTCATAGCGCCAGTAGTAGCACTCGGCGAGCCGCAGGGCCGCCAGCGCCGCGGCGCCGAAGCTCTCGCGCGTCTGCCGGTCCACCTCCCGCCGCCAACGCCGGGGCACCAACAGGTGCATCACCTGCCGGGCCGACTGCGCCACCATGAAGCGCTGCCAGCCGCGCTCGGTGGTGGGCAGGGGCCGGCCCAATTCCTCCAGCGCCCGGTGGCTGTGGGAGATGCAGGCGTCGAAGTCGGACAGGCCGTGCATGGCCTCGGCGAGCAGCCGCTCCCAGCGCGCGCGGCGATCCGCGCCCAGGCGCACCCCCGTGGCCTCGCCCCGCTGGATTTCCAGCTCCAGCGCGCGGCGCAGGTAGCCACTGGCCTCCACGTTCGCGCCCGCCGCGAGCGCGTGGGTTCCCGCCTTCTCCAGGTACTCGAACGTCCACACGTCGTCCTGGGCCTGCTCCCAGTGGTGCGCGAGCACGGGGTAGAGCGCGGGCGACACGCCCCCCCACACGTCCCGGGCCTCCAGCGCGAGCGCCACGTCGCGGTGCAGCGCGCGGCGCCGCTCGGGCAGGACGCCGTCGTAGGCGATCTCCCGCAGCTTGTCGTGAACGAAGCGCAGCCCACCGCCCCCGGCGTCCTCCAGCACGTGACGCGCGCGCAGCTCCTCGAGCGCTTCCAATTCCTGGATGTCTCCGAGCCCCGCGGCGTCCATCAGCACGTCCGTGTCCAGCTCGCGGCCCAGCACCGACGCCACTTCCAGGAGCGCGCGCGCCTCGGCGCCCAGGCCCTCCAGGCGGCGGCCCACCAGGTCGTGCAGCGCACCGGGCAGGGGCAGCTCCTCGTGGAGCCGGTCCAACGTGTCGTTGCCCGCGGCCACATGCCAGCGCCCGAGGACATCGCGGTAGAGCAGCCGCTCGTCGATGGCGGTGCGCAGGTACTCGGCCACGAAGAAGGGATTGCCCGCCGAGCGCGTGGTGAGGAAGCGCACGAAGGAGGCCGGCGGCGAGGCCAGCGCCAGCATGTCCTCCACCATGCGCGCCACCACCGGGGTGTCCATCTGGCCGAGCGCCCGGTGCTCCACCCCCGGGGCCTGGATGAGCAGCCGCAGTGCGGTGTCCAGCTCCTCGGTGCGGTAGGTGCCCACCACCAGCACGGGCTCGGTGCCGAGGAAGCCCTCGCGCAGGAAGTCGAGCACGCCCAGGGACAGCTCGTCGGCCCACTGCAGGTCATCCATCACCAGCAGCACGGGCTCCTTCGCGCAGAGGGCCGTGAGCGTTTCGGCGAGGTAGCGCATGACGCGCTCGCGCGCGGCCACGGGCGGCAGGCGGGGGGGCTCGGGCCACGACTCCTGACCGGGGAGGTCCGCGAGCGATGGCTCGTAGAGGGCGAGCACCCGGCCGCGCTCCCCGAGCAGCCGCTCCGTCTCCTCCATGCCCCGGTGCCGGCACTCGTCGGCCACGGCTTGGAGCAACGGCTTGAAGGCATGCAGCGGCTCGCTGAAGCGCTGCTCGCCCGTGCCACCGCCCGACAGGGGCTGGCTGCCTCCGGTGATGACGCGGAAGGCGCGACGGCTCGCGGCCACGGCGCACTCCATCACCACGCGCGTCTTGCCCGCGCCGCTCTCCCCGCCGATGAGCACACACCCGCCCGCCCCGTCCCGGGCACGATCCAGCAGGGCCTCCAGCTCCGCGATCAGCTCATGGCGGCCCGCGAACTCGGGCCGGTACAGGTAGGGCCGGGGAGTGCCTGGGCCTTCCTGGAGCAAGTCTTCCGCGCCCAGCTTCGCGAGCACCGCGCCCACGTCCGCCGCGTAGCCGATGCGCTCGCGCGGCACCTTGATGAGCATGCGCGTCAACAGCGTATCCAGATCCGAGGGGACGCCGCTCACCCACTGGGAGAGGGTGTAGGGCGTGTCCCGCAGGTGCCGCCGCAGCACGTCCCATCCCGCGCCGGGATGGGGCGGCTGACCCACCACCAACTCATAGAGGATGCAGCCCAGCGAGTAGAGGTCCGCCCGCGCATCCACCAGCGCGCCCTTGATCTGCTCGGGGGCCATGTAGATGTAGGAGCCTTCCATGCTGCCGGACACGTCGAGCGATTCGCGCCCGAGCGGCCCGCCGAAGTTGGCCGCCAGACCGAAGTCCACCAGCACCGGCGTGCCATCGGGGCGGATGAGGATGTTCTCCGGCTTGAGATCCCGGTGGACGAGCCCCTCGCCATGCAGGAAGGCCAGCGAGGCACACAGGCGGCGCGTCAGGGTCAGCACCTCGCCCAGCCGCCCCTGGGCGGCGTCACGCCGCTGGGACGGCTCGGGCGGCCCATAGGCGCGGAACGAGGGGTCGGCGCTCGCGCCCTCGCCGGCCACGGGCGCGGAGACGGCCTGGGTGGCCACCTCCAAGGAAGGCGCGTCCCGCCGCCACAGCGCGTCAACGTAGCGCCGCAGGGTGATGCCCTCGAGCAGCTCCATCGCGTACCAGGGAAGGCCGTCCTGGACGCCCTCGGCGAGCACTCGCACCACGCCGGGGTGCTGGATGCGCCGCAGCGCGTGGATCTCCCGGCGGATGCCCCGGAGCATGGCCGCCTCGGGGACCTTCACCGTCTTGAGGGCGACGACGTCCCCGCTGTCCTCGTGACGCGCACGGTACACGACCCCCATGCCTCCCGAGCTCAACTTGCCCAGGAGGAGATAGGGGCCCAACCTTCCCTGCTCCAGGTCCTGGAGCTGCGCGGCCGACATGATCGGAAACACTCTCACGGTTCTCCCCGGCGACCAAGAAGGACCCCCACCTGGAGCGTTCCCCCGTCCGTCTGCCTGCCCCGTATTCCCTGGACTCACGGCCTACCTGTGAAGTCCACCCGGGCTGATCGCCGTGACGCATGCGTCACTTGTCGCACCAAGAATTGTCACCGGCGCTGAACAGGTTCGAGACATGCGCTCGCTATACGGCGGGACGCCATGTTCGAGACATACGACAGCGCCACCGACACCCAGTCCGCCCGGCGCTTCGCGCTTTCCGCCGTCGCCTCGCTGGGGGTCTGTGCCCTGCTGGGCGTGGGCGCGGTGACGGTGGGACAGCAGGTCCACCAGGTCATCAAGGAGAAGCGGGTGGACGTGGTGTTCCGTCCGCCGCCCCCGCCCCCGCCCGTGGTCGTCGAGGTGAAGCCGCCTCCGCCCCCTCCTCCTCCCCCGCCCAAGCCCAAGGCCAAGCCGCCACCGCCGCCCACCGTGGCCGCGCCGGCCGCCATGCTCGCGCCCAAGGAAATCCCGGTGGAGAAGCCGCCGGAGACCGATGAAGCGAACGCCGTGGCCGCCGCGCCCATCGCCGTGGGAGGCACGGGCGCGCTCGTGGCCGGCGCCCTCGTGACGGGCATCAACAGCGCGGGCACGGTGGGAGGCTCGCTCACGCCGCGCGCCGCGCCCATCAACCTGCCCGAGAGCGCCACCCCGCCCCGGGAGCTCGACTCCAACGTCTCCCCCGAGTTCCCCGCCGACATGCGCTCCAAGGGCCAGGAGGGGCTGGTCATCCTCAAGATCGTCGTCGACGAGGAGGGCCACGTGGGCGCCATCAAGGTGATGCGCGGGGAGGAGCCCTTCGTGGGTGCCGCCGTCGCCGCCGTGAAGGCGTGGCACTACTCGCCCGCGCTCGTCGCCGGGCAGCCCACCTCCGTCTACCGCATCGTGAAGATTCCCTTCCGCCTCAAGTAGCGCCCGCTGTCGCGCCGCCCCTCACGCCGTCTCTCGCCGGAGCCCCCCGATGAACTTCAATCTGATCGACATCTACCACCACATGGGCTTCTTCGCCCGGTGCATCGCCTACACGCTGCTGGCCTTCGCGCTGGCCTCGCTCGTCGTCTTCTTCGAGCGGCTCCTCTTCTTCGTCCGCACCAAGGCGTCGGACCGGAGCTTCGCCGCGCGCGCGGGCCGGATGCTCGAGTCCCGGCAGCACCAGCAGTTCGTCATCGAGGCCTCCAAGGCCCCGGCGAGCAGCCTGGCGAAGCTGCTCGGGGGCGGGGTGAAGGCGTACCTGGCGCGCGAGGAGGCCCCGCGGGGCAAGCTGGGCTCGGTGGAGCTGACGCGGCGCGAGCTGGAGCGGCTCCACGAGCGCATCACCGCCGAGGTGCGCCGGGGCATGAGCGTGCTCGCGTCGGTGGGCTCGGTGGCGCCGTTCGTCGGACTGCTCGGCACGGTGGTGGGCATCATCGAGTCCTTCGCCGGCATCGCCAAGACGGGCTCGGGGGGCCTCGGGGCGGTGTCCGCGGGCATCTCCGAGGCGCTCGTCGTCACGGCGCTGGGCCTCTTGGTGGCCATCCCCGCGGTGCTGATGTTCAACCTGCTGTCCACGCGCGCCGACGCGCTGCTGCTGTCGTTGGATCTGGCGCGCCGCGAGTTCATGGATCACCTCGAGGACGCGCACGGCACGGCCTCCGCCCCGGTGCGCCACGAGGGAGCGCTGGCCATGGGCGTGGAGCGCACGGCCCGCGCGGAGGGGCTCGATGTCCGCCCGGCGTAAGGGCGCGGGCCTCGTGCCCGAGATGAACGTGACACCGCTGGTGGACGTGGTGCTCGTCCTCCTCATCATCTTCATGGTCGTCACGCCGCAGTTGGAGGCGGGCGCCGCCGTGGAGCTGCCCGCCGCGGCCCACGCGGACAAGGGCGAGGACAACTCCCTCACGCCCACCACGGTGAGCCTCACCGCGAAGGGAGCGCTCTTCCTGGACCGCCAGGAGCTGCCCCGGGAGCAGCTCGTGGAGAAGCTGCGCGGCATCCACGCGAAGGACGGCCAGGCCCGCGTGGTGCTCAAGGCGGACCGGGCCGCGCGCTACGCCGACGTGCGCGCCGTCTTCAAGACGCTGCAGGACATCGGCTTTCCCGGCATCTCGTTGCAGGTCGTCGAACCACCGAAGCAATAGGAACTGAACCGTCATGGCTTTCGATCTCGGTGGTGGCAAGGGCGGCATCCGGCCCGCGATGAACGTGACGCCGCTGGTGGACGTGGTGCTCGTCCTCCTCATCATCTTCATGGTCGTCACCCCGCTGATGACCAAGCAGATGTGGCAGGACGTGCCCGGCAAGGCGGACGACACGGAGGTGACGCCGCCTCCGGCCGGAGCCCTGCCGCCGGTGGTGCTCACGCTCACCCGGGCCGGGGTCATGCAGATCAACCGCGAGGACGTGCCTCGCGAGCAGGTGGTGGCGCGGCTCCAGCGCATGCTCAACGCCCGCCCGGACAAGATCGTCTTCTTCGACGCGGAGAACGACGTGCCGTACGGCAGTGCCATGGACGTGCTGGACCTGGCGCGGGGCGGCGGCATCACCGTCGCCGTGGTGCCGGACGCCGTCGCCGAGCCCCCGGCGCCGTGACCTGAAGTCCACGCGGCCCCCACTCCCCTTTCACATTCCCTCCCTCTTGTTGCCACGGGCGTCGCGTTCTCTCGCGCGCGCCCGCTGGTGAGGAGACCCGTGTTGTCTTTCCGTCCCGATTCCGTCCGCGCCTTCCTGATGGCGCTCCTGCTGATGGCCTCGCCCGCGCTGGCGCAGGCCCCCACGAACGACGTCCTGCCCATCCAGACCGTGCCGCGAGAGCCGGAAGCGCCCGCTCCCGCGCCTCCCGCCGAGGAAGCCATGGACGAGGGCCTGGAGGAGTCCGCCACGCCGCCCCCCGGCTTCACCGGCATCTACGGCCAGGTGACCGACGCGCAGACGAAGGAAACGCTCATCGAGGCCACGGTGAAGGTCGTCTCCGGAGCGCAGAAGACGGTGCTCACGGACGTGGACGGCAACTACCGCCTCGCGCTGCCGCCCGGCCGGTATGACCTGCGCGTCTTCTATGACGTCTACGAGGGCCGCCGCATCACCGGCGTCACCGTGGAGGAGGGCAAGGCCACGCGCCTGGACGTGGGGCTGAGCGCCGACGCGGGCGCGGTGCAGGAAGTCGTGGTCGAGGCACGCTCGGACCGCCGCGCCGAGGGCGCGCTGCTCCAGGAGCGCAAGAAGGCCGTCACGGTGTCCGACGCCATCAGCGCGCAGGAGATCGCCCGCACGCCGGACTCGAGCGCGTCGGACGCGGTCAAGCGCGTGGTGAGCGCCACGGTGGTGGACGGCCGCTTCGTGCTGCTGCGCGGACTCGGAGGCCGCTACGCGGTGACGCTGCTCAACGGCGCGCTCCTGCCCAGTCCCGAGCCGGACGAGCCCTCCGTTCCGTTGGACCTGTTCCCCACGACCCTGCTGGCCAACCTCAACGTGGTGAAGAGCTACACGGCGGACCTGCCGGGCACCTTCGGCGGCGGCACGCTGCTCATCGAGACCAACACCTACCCGAGCCAGTTCGAGTTCAAGCCGCGCCTGACCGTCTCCGGCGACACCGTGTCCACCTTCCAGCGGCGCAACACCCAGCCGGGCGGCTTCCTGGAGACGCTGGGCTTCGCCGGAGCCCAGCGGCAACTGCCCGCGGGCGTGCCGCGCGACGAGCGGCTGGGCAACTCCGTGGACACCTGGAAGAGCTTCCCCAACGTCTGGGCGCCCAGGAGCACCACCGCGCTGCCCAACCTGGGCCTGGGCCTGTCCGTGGGAGACACGCTGCGCTCGGGCAACCAGCGCCTGGGCTACCTGGCCACCGTCAACTACGGGCACCGCGAGGCCGCCCGCGTGTCCGAGTTCGCCCGCGCCATCCGGCAGGAGCAGCAGCTCGAGGCGCGCGACGCCGCCACCACGCTCCAGGGCTCCTCGGGCGCCAACCTCAGTGGGCTCGCCAGCGTGGGCTACCAGTTCAACCGCGACCACGAGCTCACCCTCTTCAGCCTCTACACGCGCGGCACGGACACCGCCACGTTCAGCTCGCGTGGCGTGAACAACGAGCGCTCGGAGCTGTACGAGGGCTCCCGCCTGCAATTCACCTCGCGCTACCTGTCCTTCAATCAGCTGCGCGGCTTCCACCGCCTCAACGGACTGAGCGACGCGGAGCTGGACTGGCAGGCGAACTTCAGCCGCGTGGAGCGCCAGGATCCGGACACGCGCGACACGCTCTACGCGGACGACCTGGGCAGCCCCAGCGGCCGCTTCTCCTTCCCCAACCAGCCCAACAGCGGCGAGCGCTTCTATGCCTCGCTGGGGGAGAACTCCACCGGCGGCAGCGCGAGCCTCACCGTGCCCCTGTCCCTCGTGCGCCTGAAGGCGGGAGGCCTCGCGCAGATGTCCTTCCGCGACTTCTCCGCGCGGCGCTTCCGCTACCAACGCACCGACGTGCCGGTGGATGCCTCGCTGCCTCCCGAGCAACTGTTTGGACCCGACCACCTGGGCGAGGGCATCCGCCTGCGCGAGGTGACGCGCAACGACGACGCCTATGACGCCTACCTGGGCATCTTCGCCGGCTTCGTGACGGCGGACGTGAAGCCCGTGGAACCGCTGCGCCTGGTGGGAGGCGTGCGCGTGGAGCAGTCCCTGCAGCAGCTCACCGCGCACAGCCCGTTCGACCCCACGCCCACCACGAGCAGCGACGCGAAGTACCTGGACGTGTTGCCCGCCTTCAACGCCATCTACTCGCTCACCCCCGAGGTGAACCTGCGCGCCGGCTACAGCTACACCCTGGCGCGGCCGACGTTCCGGGAGCTGGCGCCCTTCCTCTTCTACGACTTCGTGCGCCGCCGCAACGTGTCCGGCAACCCCACGCTGGTGGAGACGCGCATCCACAACGTCGACGCCCGCGCGGAGTGGTTCGTGGGGGAGAACGAGGTGCTCGCCGCCAGCGCCTTCTTCAAGCGGTTCCAGAATCCCATCGAGCGCGTCATCAACAATCCACAGTCCGGTGACCTGGTGTTTGAAAACGCGGACGGCGCGAGGAGCTATGGAGTGGAACTGGAAGCACGCGCCTCGCTCGCTCGGCTCACGCCCGTGCTCTCCCGCTTCCGCGCCGCCGCCAACCTCACCCTCATCCAATCCCAGATCCTCCTGACGGATCCCCGCAAGCTGGGCTCGCAGACGAACAGCCAGCGCCCCATGCAAGGCCAGTCTCCGTATGTCATCAACCTCAACCTCGGCTACGAGCGTCCCGAGAGCGGCACCGAAGTGGCGCTGCTCTACAACGTCTCCGGTCCGCGCATCAGCGAGGTGGGCGTGCAGGGATTGCCAGACGTCTACGAAGTGCCCTTCCACCGCCTGGATCTCACGGTGAGCCAGAAGCTGGGCAAGCACACTCAGCTCAAGCTCACGGGCTCCAACCTCCTCAACTCCACCGTCGCGCTCGAGCAGGGCGACGTCTCCATCCTCAAGTACCGCCCCGGTCTGGCCTTCTCCGCGTCACTCGGCTGGACCCTCTGATCCCTGTCGTTTTCCCTCACCCCAGGACACTCCCCCATGAAGCGTCTCGCGCTTGGCCTCACCCTTGGCATGTCCCTGCTCGCCGGCTGCGGCGAGGATCCGGTTGTCCCCTCCGGCGGCAACACCACCACCGGCTCCAGCGTGGAAGTGGCCCAGAACATCACCCAGAACACCACCTGGACGGCCGACAAGGTCTACACGCTCAAGCAATACATCTTCGTGGAGAGCGGCACGCTCACCATCGAGGCGGGCACGAAGGTGCTGGGCGCCGAGGGCAGCGCGCTCATCATCACCCGGGGCGCGAAGCTCCACGCCGTGGGCACGAAGGACAAGCCCATCGTCTTCACCAGCGCGGCCAAGGAGGGCGAGCGCTCGGCGGGTGACTGGGGCGGCGTGGTGCTGCTGGGCCGGGCGCGCATCAACGCCGCGGGCGGCCAGACGAGCATCGAGGGCTTCGTCTCCAACAGCTCGGACGAGCGCACGCGCTATGGCGGCGACGATGACACGCATGACTGCGGCACGCTCAAGTACGCGCGCATCGAGTTCGCTGGCTTCCAGCTCGCCAAGGACAACGAGCTCAATGGCCTGACAGCGGGCGGCTGCGGCTCGCTCACGGACATCGACTACGTGCAGGTGCACAAGGGCGCGGACGACGGCGTGGAGATGTTCGGCGGCACGGCGAACCTGAGGCACATCGTCATTACCCAGCCCGATGATGACGGCCTGGACTATGACCTGGGCTACACCGGCAAGGTGCAGTACCTGGTGGTGCAGCAGAACAGCACCGTGGGCAACCGGGGCATCGAGGCGAGCGGCAACAAGAGCGACAACTCGGCCGCTCCGCGCTCGGTGCCGGAGATCTGGAACGCGACCTTCCTGGGCTCCAACCGGGAGGTGGCCGCCTCGGGCACGAAGCAGGAAGGGCTCGTGTTCAACACCGGCGCGGGCGTCAAGCTGCGCAACTCGCTCGTGGCGTACTTCCCCGACCTGGCGGTGGACGTGGACGGCCGGGCGTCCGTGGCCTTGTTCGAGGCGGGCGACCTGTCCATCACGAACACTTTCTTCTACGCCAACAAGGGAGACACCACGAGCATCCCCTACGCGCCCAACCCGGTGAAGGACTCCTCGGGCAACACCACCCAGGCGGACACGTCCCTGCTCGCCGACGGAAGCGTCTTCAAGGAGCCCGAGCGGTTCCTCGCCGACGCGCTCCAGAACCAGGTCGTGGATCCCCAGCTCACGGCCGCATTGGACTTGAGGACACCGGACTTCGCGCCTCGCACGGGCTCGCCGGCGCTCAACCCGGACAACGCCGCGGTGCCGCCCACGGATGGATTCTTCGACACCTCGGCCCGCTTCGTGGGCGCGGTGGGCTCGGACAACTGGCTGGCTGGCTGGACCGCGTTCCCGGAGAACTGAGTCTCCATTCCACGCGGCAAGAGGTGCCGTGCCAGCCACGGCCTCATCGCCCGGAAGCAAGCGTCATCTCACGGAGGGGGCTCCGGGAGGACGTTTGCCTCCGGGCGTTGTTGTTTGGAAGTCGTGGTGGACAGACTGGAGCAGGCGTGGTCGCGCCCAGTGGCTCCCTCGGAAAGCTCAATCACTTTCCAGAGGCAACGAGCCCAGGGCGGACAACCACAACATGCTGCGTTCCCCCAGCACTCACGCGAACACCGCATATGGGATTCGAGATGCCGGCCGAGAGAGGAAACCCCCGGCCCTCTGGCCGAGGTCGGCGTCCGACAAAATCTCTAACGCAAAAATACAAAAAAAGTCTCAAGACTCTATACAAGTGGCAGCACCGTAGTGAACACACACACACGAGGAAGCAGTCATGAGCAAGAAGATCCTGGTAGATGCGATTCTGGCGAAGAACCTGGACTCCGTTACCGACCTGAAGTGCCGGAGCCGCTGCCGCTGCTGGTAGTGACAGCACGACTCGGGGAGCGCGAAACCTTCACGGACCGATGAAGACTTCACGCCGCCTCCCTTCTTCACTCAACAAGTGAACACACACACACATGGAGATAGCCATGGACAAGAAAACCCTGGTGGACGCGCTGCTGACGAAGAACCTGGACTCCGTGACCGACCTGAAGTGCCGGAGCCGCTGCCGCTGCTGGTAGTGACAACACGAGTTCAGGGAGCGCGACGCCTTCACGGACCGCTGAAGACTTCACGCTGCCTTCCTTCCTCACACAACAATTGAACACATACACACATGGAGATGACCATGGACAAGAAGATCCTGGTGGACGCGCTGCTGACGAAGAACCTGGACTCTATGACCGACCTGAGGTGCCGGAGCCGCTGTCGCTGCTGGTAGTGACAGCACGAGTTCAGGAAGCGCGAAGCCTTCACGGACCGCTGGAGGCTTCACGCTGCCTTTCCTCCGCATACACCCGGCGGACGAGGTGGACTGCCCCGGTGCGCGGCGTGGTGCGGCCCCTCCTACTCGGCGCTTGCTCCCCACCGGATGTCGGCGCCCATCGCCTCAGGACGCTGGAATCATGATCAAGGCAACATTGGACGAGGTTCTGCGGTATCGGAACGAGGAGGTCATCCGCCGCTTTCTCCAGACCTGGGACATGCCCAGGGAGGAGGCCGAGGACCTCTTCCAGGAGACCAAGAAGTGGCTGTGGTTGAACGCGTACCTCACGAAGCCAGGCGAGCGCCCACCGGGACTCGCCATCACCTTCCCCCTGCGGCTCCTGGACGAGATGTGGCACACCTTCATTCTCGACACACTCGACTACACGCAGTTCTGTGAACAGTACTTCGGCTTCTTCATTCACCACAAGCCCACCACCCAGGAGGAACTCGACGCGCTGGACGCCACCCGGCAGCGGGATCCCGGTGAGCTCCGCGCCGAGACCGAGGCGGAGTTCCGCAAGCAGTACGAGCTCATCTATGAGCACCTCGGCCCGGAAACCCTCTCCAAGTGGTACTCGGACTACCTGGAGCTCTACACGGACGAGTATCTGGAGAGCTCCTGGCGATGGTCGTTCTCGCCACACGATCAGAGTGCCCCCATGCGACTCCGGCTCACCCCACCCCGACAGGACTCGGAAGACCTCGGGATGCCGTCGGCCCACGTCGCCTGAGGTTGTTTCACCCACGGAGCCCGGTGTGCGACGACTCCCTTGAGTCCGGCCACGCCCCGGGCTCCTTCCCTTTTCCAGCTTCCAAGCAACTGGAGCGGGCCCGCTCGCGATAACCCCGTAGAACCCGCGAGTCCGTTGGCCCCTCATGACCATCCGCCTCCCCTCCGCCTCCGCCGTCCGTCCCCAGGTAGCGCCCCAGAGCGAGTCGGTGCGGATGTCCCGTCCGCCCACCGCCGAGCCCCTGGCCACGAACCGGTTCCGGGACGCGATGGAACTCCGGCCGGCCCGCGCGCCGCTCAAGCAGTTGTTCACGGACTTCGCGCGGCCCCGGAGCCACGGCGCCGAGCGCACCACGGAAGACGCGCTCGCGGACATGGACTCGCTGCTGCGCGGCCCCTCGATCTCCCGCGAGGAGAACGGGGCCACGGTGCTGAACGACGCCCCCTATGTGAATGACTCCCGGGACCTGGGGACCGGCCTCATCCCCGCCCGCTTCAACGCGGCCACCCAACAGGTGGAGGCCAACGCCGCGCTGGAGAGCGAGTACCTGGCGAAGATGACGCCGGAAGAGCAGGCGCAATACGAGAGCGTGAAACAGGCCTGCCTGGACGCGGGAGACCCGGTGGCGGCGCTGTCCCTGCAGAAGTTGCTGTTCGAGGGCAAGCTGCCCGGCGAGAAGGATTTGATGGGCGAGGGCACGCTGTTGGATCAACTGGCCCTCGCGGCGGATCCCGAGACGCCCATGGTGGAGGGATTGGACCGGGGCGCGTTCCTCTGCGACCTGGTGCAGGAGCTCGCCACCCCCAGCGCCATTGCCCAACGGGGCGTGGGCACGTGCGCGCCGACGACGCTCGCCATCGACCTGGCGATGCGCAACCCGGCCGAATACGCGCGCATCGCCATGGGCCTGGCCAGTCCGGAGGGGAAGGTGACCCTGGCCGGGGGAATGGAAATCGAGCGCGAGCCGGGCACGGCGACGGAGGATGGAAAGGACCGCTCCAACGTCCAACGGCTGATGGGCTCGGCCCTCATGGAGGTGGCCAACGGGTCGAGGGACTACGACAACGAGACCGAGGAAGGTGACGGCGCGAACGCACGGGACCTGGACACCCTCAACGAGGCCATCTGGGGACGACCCATGGAGCACAAGGGCCTCGGGACCCCGAAGGAGCGAGCGGAGGCGATGGACATCATCGATGCCCAGCTGGCCGCGGGCCACAGCGTGTCCGTGGGCCTCACGTGGGGAGAGGACAGCGCCCACAAGGTGCTCGTCACCGGCACCGAGACCATCGATGGGCAGGAGTACATCAACTACATCAACCCCTGGGGCCGCGAGGAGCGCATGCTCCGGGAAGAGTTCGAGGCCCGGATGATCGACATCAACTACGATCCGAAGGGCACGAGGCCCATCCGCCCGCCCGGGATTCACATTCCGGTGGCGTCGGAGCGGCCGCCAGCCCTCCCGCCGGAGGGACTGGACCTGGAGCAGTTGCGGCGCGCGATCCAGCTGCGCGGCTGATGCCCACGACTGCCATCAGAAATGAAGCTGCCCTGGGGATGTTGCTGTTACTGGGGCACTTGTTCGCGGGGTGTGCGACGGTCCAGGTGGTGCACCTGGACACGGGCCAGGGTGCGCCCATCGTTTATTCCCCACCGAAAAGCGTGAAGCCCATCGAGGTTGATGAGGGCGCATTCCATGCGGTGATGACCCAGTTGGTGTTGGACACGCACTTCCCATTGCATTCCGCTGAAGAGGAGCGCCCGCATGTCAGGCGCGCTTCGTGGAACTTCCAGCAACGGTGCTCCCGGCAGGTCAATCCCGGCGAGTGCCTCTCGTTGCTGGAAGACGGACTCACGCTCCTGGACGTCCATGCGCGGCGGAAGATCGCTCTGTCTTTCGCCTGGGATGGCGTGTGGGATGGCGTTCAGTATTCAGTGAAGGAGGTTGTCAACCCACTTGTCCTCAAGGCGATGATCACGTCAGCGATGGCGGCATATATGCTTCTTGTCGTGGCGCCCGAACCCATGAGCAAGCTCGTGGCCATCGCGCTGACAACCTATATCATCGCGTATATCGGATTGGATTCCTTCGCCAACCTCGTGGCGGGATGGCGTCGGCTTTCGGCGAACGCTGAGAAAGCCATGTCCCTCGAGGAATTGCAGGCGGCTGGGCACGACTTCGGCAAGGTTCTGGGGGAAAACGGAGCACGGGTCCTCATCCTGATGCTGACGGCGGCATTGGGGGGAGGGGCGGCGAACATCGCATCGAAGGGCCCCATGCTTCCGGGCTTCGCGAGGGCAACATTGGCCGCCGAGACCAACGCGGGCATCCAACTGTCCGCGGTGATGACGGGCGGCGTTCGCTCCATCTCCCTGACGGAAGGCATCCTCACCGTGGGCGTCACCCCCACCGCTGTGGCCGCGACAGCCTTGAATTCGGGAGGAGGCACCGGAGCCCACTCCGGGGCGGGTACCCCTTCGCGGGAAGCCCGCCTTGAAGAACTGGCAAGAGACCCCGCCCAAGGCGGGAAGATCACACCCAAGACACGCCGCGAAGCGGAAATCGGGCTTCAGCTCGAGGACCGTGGTCAGCTTCCAGGTCCCATCCAACGGGATCCGACAGGGCAGGCGGAGTTCATTGACGCCCAGGGTACCCGGTGGGATATCAAGTCATTCGACTCTCGATTTTCTCCTCAGAAAGGTGGCTTCTCACTTGCGCGTGATCTCGACAAGATCAAGGCCGAGATCGCTGGAGGAGAGAACGTCATACTCAATACCGAGAACATGGCCGCACCACACGTTCAAGAACTCCGCCAAGCAATCGATTCTCTTGGGGCCGCGTTCTCGTCCAAGGTGTTGTGGTTTCCGTGAACGACTGTTCCGCCATGACATGTGTGAAATGAATTCAGAGTTTACCACGGCGCTAGGCCAGCACGCGGAGTGGTTGGCCTCCGAAGGACAGCGAGGGAAACGGCTCTCCCTGGAAGACGCCGACTTGTCCACACTCGACCTCTCATCCATTGACTTGTCCGAGGCGGAGCTTCCTGGAGCCCGCTTGGATGGATGCAACCTGAGCATGACGAAGTTTTATGGCGCCAATCTGGCGTCCACATCGTGCGTCCAGGCGAACCTCGCCAACGCGCAACTCGCCAAAGCAAACCTGGACCATACGGTGCTCAGGAGCGCCGTCCTCATCCAGGCGAAGGCGCTTCGAGCCAGTTTCTACGAAGCGGACCTTCATGGAGCCGACCTTCAAGGCGCGGACCTCCGTGGCGCCTACCTTGCCAGCGCCAATCTGGAGTCCTCGAATCTCCGAGGCGCGCACCTTGAAGGTGCAGTCCTTCATGGAGCACGCCTTTCTGGTGCCGACCTGCGCGGCGCCACGGGTGTACAGAAGGTCCAAGCATCCTGGATCGACCTTGGCAGTGCGGGCGCGCCCGCTCGAATCGAGGGCGAGGCGCTTCTCTCATGGCTGGCCCATGCCACGACCTGCGTCACCGGATGAAGAAGTCCGTGCCTAACTGGAGTCAGGGCGCGGCACGGCCCGGAGCCCCGCGAGGGGTCCAGGCCGGTGGGTACCTCGGCTCAGCAAATGAGGACGGCTCAGGCCGCCTCGGAGCGGACCGGCACGGGGGGCGCGGGGCGCACGGGGGCCGTGGCCGGCTCCGGAGCCGTGGCGGCCGCCTCGGGCGCGCTGCCGTCGGCGAACAGCGGAGCGCTCGGACGGGACTTCGGCGGACGGCCCCGGCGGCGCGGCGCGGTCTCGTCATTCTGGGACGCCTCCACCGCGCTCGACTCCGAGCGCACGCCCCTCTTGGGCAGGGTGATGGCCTCCACCTTCATGCTCAAGTCGATGTCCTCCTCGGCGAACACGCGCGCGTACGCCAGCGCCCGCTGGCCCTTCTGCAACAGCGCGTCCTGGCTGTCGGCCAGCGCCAGACGGGCCGCCTCCAGCGCCGCCTGCGCGCGCGCCACCGCCTCGGCCTGCGCCCGCACCCGGCCCGCCGCCTCTTCCAACACCTCCGTGTCCACGTCCGGGAACTTCACCTCGGACAGCTCCGTGGAGAACACCTCGAGCAGCGCCCGCATCGCGGGAGAGATGGGATCGTTTTCCGTCGCGTCGAACATGGTGGGGGCTTCCTCTTCGCGTACCGCGTGATGCCCCTTTATCTGCACGGATGTGCAGTGCCGCGCAAGGGGGTCCGCCCCGAGGCCGATTTGTCGGCCCCGCGCCGCGCTCGCCCGCCTGTCCTCCAGCGGTGCGAGGCACGCCTGACCGGTCAAGTGGTGCCACACTCCCTACATCTGGGGTCGCGGAGCGCCCGCCTAGTCCACGCGCACCAGGTCCACGCTCTTCACGCCCTGGGCGGGGTCCACGTTCACGACGAGGTAGTGTCGGCCGATGCCGTCGAACTGCTCGGGGATGGAGCCGCCCCCCCCGGAGATGAAGGCGGGGATGCCCGCGTTGGAGAACGAATAGTACGAGTGCACGTGGCCGTAGATCGTCAGGTCCACGCCCCCGCGCGCCAGCTTGCCCAGGATCGACGCGGCCTCGTTGCGGCTGTTGAAGGCGCCGTTGCGCACGCCGATGGGGTCCACCAAGGGAATGTGCGTGCCCAGGATATGCACGCCGTCCTTCCCCTCCGCGAGCCAGCCGTCCAGGGCCTCCACGGCGAGCGGATCCAACGAGCCGTTGCCCGAGTCGATCATCGTGAAGTGCGCGCCCTGGAAGGTGAAGTGCAGGTTGCCCCGGCCGTAGTAGTCCTGGTAGCGCGGGTCCGGATTGAAGAGCTCGTGGTTGCCCAGCGTGGCGAACAGGGGGATGCGCGAGTCGAGCAGCCGGGACTCGAACTCCTCCAACTGCTCGACGGTGCCCGACTGGGTGAGGTCTCCCGAGAAGAAGATGAAGCGCAGCGAGGGGTCGGCGTTGATGTGCTGGTAGATGTCGCCCACGCGGGGCAGGGCCTCCTGCACGTCCGCGAGCGCCACGAAGCGAAACGGCGTGGGCTGCTCCCACCCGGGAGAACCCACGGTGAGCCGGGCCTCGCCGCCCACGGGCAGCGTCACCCGCCACGTCTTCACGGTGGAGCGGTCACCTGGAGGGGACAGGGACTCGACGGGCAGGGGCACCCCGCCCGCGCTCGCCGTCAGCTCGGCGTCCGGCATGGCGTTGCGCACCACCACCGTCCACACCGGCGTGGCGCCCTCCGAGGACACCGCGCGCAGGTGGAACGCGGGGGCCGAGCCCCACAGCGTCAATGTGCCGCCCTGGGCCTGGCGCACCACGGCCAGTCCCTGCTCCACGGTGAAGGCCACGCCCCCGGCCTCCGCCTGGCCCACTTGCAGATCCTTGAGGGCGCGCTCCTCGGCGGGGCGCATACAGCCCACGCTCAAGGCCACGAGCCCTCCGGCGATCCAACCCCTGTGCCTCACGTGCCACCTCCCCACGCGTAGATGAGCGACACACGGCCCACCAGGGCCGAGCCCGTCTGGAGCTCCGCGGAGACCCCCCAGGGGCCCGCGACCAGCGCGCGCGCCCTCAGCCCCAAAAAGCCCGGCACCCCCGCGCCGCCCCGGATGCCTCCGGCGAAGTCATCCTTGCGGTGGTCGTAATAGAGGAGTGCTTCTCCCCGGAAGGGGCCTCCGCGTCCCAGGTACACCCCAAAGCCGAAGGTGAACAGCAGTTGCTGCGAGAGCCGGTCGTCGAAGACGTCCGGGTACGCATAGCGCTGCACCGACATGCCCACGCCCATCTCCGTGAAGGAGCCCGCGAGCCGGGAGCCCAGGCGCACCAGGTCATAACGGCCGCGCAGGAAGAACTCGCCGCCGCCCAGGGTGAAGCCCTCGGCGGGGTAGCGGTGCACGAGCGCGGCGGCCTCCACGTCCAGCGCCGAGCCCTGGGCCCCCAGCCGGGCGCCCTCGGGGGCGCCCACGAGCCGGTACGCCCCGCCCACGCGCATGCGAAGGTTGTCCTCGCCGGGCGCCCACTGGACTCCGGCGTCCACGCGCACGCGCGCCAGTCTTGCCCGCGCGCCCGCCGACACGAAGTGCCGGTAGGAGAAGGACGGGTCCGACACGTGCTGGTAGCCCAGGTCCACTTCCAACCGGGGCAGGTGGAGGGCCGGTGTGCCCGGCGAGAAGGTAGGGGACACGGCCGCGTAGAGGTTGGACAGCAGGGAGACGGAGGCGAGGCCTACGCCGGCGAGCGTCACCGCGTACAGCGGGCCGATGATGTGGCGGGACGCACCCGTCAGCGCGATGGGCACGCCCCCCGCGGCCAACAACCCGAGCCCCGTGCCCTCCAGGAGGAAGAGGCGGCCGGCCAGCGTGGAGTCCCCGGCGGTGAGGGAGCCGAGTCCATGCAGCATCAGGCCCGGCACCACCGACACGACCGCGGGCAGGGCCCGGAAGGGAGGCCGCTCCTCGGCAGCCGCCTGGAGGGGAATATCCGCCTGTTCGGGCGCCTCGGGCGCCTCGGGTGGCGAGGCCAGGGCCCGCCCCGCCCACAGCCCCAGGACGAGGCCGCCCGTCCTCCACCCCGCCAGCCATCTCGCTCGCCGCTGTGTCGTCACGCGTGTGCCGCCCCTCCCGGGCCCACGTCATCGGGTCCGGCCCCAGGATAGACCTTTGCCTCGCGGCATTCCCGCCCAACCCGCACCATGGTAGCTACCCGGCCCCGTGCCATATCCCTCCGAGCAGAGCGCCCCAACCGGACTCCGGGCACGGCTGCACACCATCATCTTCGAGTCGGACACGCCGGCGGGGCGGGCCTTCGATGTGGGGCTCTTGTGGGCCATCGTGCTCAGCGTCCTGGCGGTGATGCTGGAGAGCGTGGAGGCCATCCGTCTCCAGTACGGGGAGGCCATCCGCGTCCTCGAGTGGTGCTTCACCGGGCTGTTCGCGTTGGAATATGGCCTGCGGCTCGTGTCGGTGCAGCGGCCGCTGCGCTACGCCCTGAGCTTCTTCGGCCTGGTGGACCTGATGGCCATCCTGCCGTCGCTCCTGAGCCTGATGCTGCCCGGCATGCAGTCCCTGCTGGTGGTGCGGGTGCTGCGGCTGCTGCGCGTCTTCCGCGTGCTCAAGCTGGCCAGCTTCCTCGGGCAGGCGGACGTGCTGCTCACCGCGCTGCGCGCCAGCCGGCAGAAGATCATCGTCTTCCTCGGGGCGGTGCTGAGCACCGTCGTCATCATGGGCGCGGTGATGTACCAGGTGGAGGGAGCGCCCAATGGCTTCGACAGCATTCCCCGGGGGATGTACTGGGCCGTCGTGACGATGACCACGGTGGGCTATGGGGATCTCGCGCCCAAGACGGTTCCGGGGCAGTTCATCGCCTCGGTGTTGATGATCATGGGCTACGGCATCATCGCGGTGCCCACGGGCATCGTGTCCGTGGAACTCGCCCAGGCGACCCGGCAGGCCATTGATCCGCGCGCCTGCCCCGGTTGTGGCCTCCAGGGCCACGACCTGGACGCGGTTCACTGCAAGCACTGCGGCGCCAGCCTCTGAGCGCGAGGCGGGCGGGGTCGGCGGGGCTCCCACCCGGTCCGGATTCGGGGATGGTGTGCCCGCTCCGAGGCGGAGTATGCTGGGCCTCCCGTCCATCTCCTCCAACAACGCGACGCGCAACGTGGCCCCCAACGCAGCCCAGGAGTTTGGCAAGTACGAACTGGTGTCGAAGCTCGCCGCGGGCGGGATGGCGGTCACCTACCGCGCGCGCATGAGGGGGGCCGCGGGGGTGACCAAGCCGGTGGTCATCAAGCAGATCCTCCCCCACTTCGCCGACGAGCCCGCGTTCGTGGAGATGTTCGTCAGCGAGGCGCGGGTGGCCGCGGCGCTCACCCACGGCAACATCGCCCAGGTCTTCGACTTCGGGGAGATCGACGGCCAGTACTTCCTGGCCATGGAGTTCGTGCACGGCCAGCCCCTGTCCAAGCTGATGCGCCGCGCGCAGCGCATGGGCCTGCCGGGGCTGCCGGTGCCGCTGGCGCTGTATATCGCCTCGCAAATCTGTGACGGGCTGGACTACGCCCACCGGCACCGGGGCGAGGACGGCGAGCCCCTGGGGCTCGTGCACCGGGACGTGTCCCCGGACAACGTGCTCATCTCCTACGAGGGCCAGGTCAAGGTCATCGACTTCGGCATCGCCAAGGCGACGAGCGTCGTGGAGACGCGCACCTCGCCCGGCACCCTCAAGGGCAAGTACCCGTACTTCTCCACCGAGCAGGCCCGGGGCGAGCAGGATCTGGACGCGCGCTCGGACACGTTCGCCGTGGGCGTGGTGCTCTACGAGATGCTGTGTGGCCGGCGCCCCTACGAGGGCGAGTTCGCCGTCGTGCTGCCGCGCCTGCTCGCGGGCGACTACCCCGCGCCCTCCGCGCTCAACCCGGCCATCACCCCCGAGCTGGAGGCGGTGATCGGCACGGCCATGGCGCTCGATCGCGGCGAGCGCTACCCCACCGCCCAGGCCTTCTCCGAGGCGCTGCGCGAGCAGCTCTACTCCTCCTGGCCGCGCTTCTCGCCGAGCCTGGTGGCGCAGTTGCTGGGCCACCTCTTCGCCGAGGACCTGGCCGTCGAGGGCCACCCTGTGGAGGTAACGCCTGGCTTCCTGGAGCAGTTCTCCGAGTGGAAGGCCTCCGGTGGAGCCGCGGGACGTCCGCCGGCGCCCCGCCCCGGCTCCAGCCCCGGCAGCGAGAGCGGCCGGACGGGGAGCAGTTCGGGCGTGCGCGCCCTCGCGATCCGGACTCCGCCCCCCGCGTCGCGAACCCGAACCTCGACCACCGGGAACCTCCGTGCCGCGGGCTCCACCCCGGCCTCGGGACGCCGGGCGTCGAGCACGGGCGTGCCGCGCGCCCCCACGAACACCGAGAACCCCGTCACCCGGGTCGACGCGCAGCGCCCCCACGACACGCCCGTCGAGGTGCCCGCGCTCCCCGCCTCCGCCGAGCTGCGCCAGTCGCTGCGCGAGACGGAGCTGCGCGTCGCCGAGGTGACCGCCGAGCGGCGCAACCAGTGGCTGCTCCTCCTGGGCGTGCCCTTCGCGGCGCTGTTGCTCCTCGGCTTCCTCATCAGCCGTGTCACCGGCTCCAAGGCGGACGCGTCCGAGGCCTTGCTCGTGAGTTCCCAGTGGATCCGCTCCACGCCGGCGGGCGCCACCGTGAAGATCGATGGCAAGGAGCTCCCAGAGCGCACGCCCCTCGTGGTGTCGGATCTCCCCCTCAAGAAGGCCTACACCCTTGAGATCTCCCGGGCCGGATACCGGCCGTGGAGCCAGGAGCGCACCCCCCTGTCCGCCACGGGCGCCGAGCCTGAATTGAATGTGGCGCTCGAGCCGCTGCCGGGAGCGTCCATCGACCCGCTCCCCGCCGAGGCCACCGCCGCGTCCGCTCCGAGCGAGCCCGCGCCCGAGCCAGTGCCCACACCCGGCGCGCCGGATTCCTCGCGCCACGCGGTGGACTACCCGACGCGGCTGTTCGTGCTGCGCCCCCGACACAACGCCTTCCCGCTGAGCCAGTACGCCACGGCCTCCATCGAGCTCAACCCCGCGAAGAGCTACCTGGTCACCACCGACGGCGCCGCCTCCATGGCCCAGGGCAAGGGCGGAGCCACGGACCACCTCGCCTACTTCATCGAGGGCGATCACGTGTCGGTGGACGAGTCCTTCGGCGTGCTCGGCACGGGCTCGCGGACGTTCAAGGGCATCCGCCGGATGCACGTGTTCACGCTGGACGACGACCTGTCGGACAACAGCGGCACGGTGCGGGTGAAGTTCCAGCAGTCGCAGTGGATGGCGCCCCGGGTGCTCGCCTTCACCGCCGCGGAGGACGCGCTCGTGCTCAAGCCCGAGCACCAGTTCGTGCTGCGCGGCCTCAATCCGGAGGCCGTCTACCTGCTCACCGTGCGAGACGATGCCGCCGAGCTGGCCTCGGGGCCGGGCGGACGCGTCCACCGGGCGCTGTGCGTGGAGAGCAGCCAGAAGTCCGCCCGGCGCACGCCTCGCCTCCTCGAGTCAGGCAAGCGCGTTCAGATCACCGGCGCGGACACCTTGCGGTGTACCTTTCCCGACACCCGCCTGGAGGACAACCAGGGGGCCTTCGAGGTGGACATCGTCGATGTGACCCCCATGTCGAGGCAGGAACGAGCGGCGGCGCTTCGTGGCGAGACGCGTTGAGCTCATAACAGTTGACCCCGAAACAGTTATAGGGGAAGAATCGGTGACGACGGTAAGCGGAACACCCGCTGACGCATCGCTCTCTTCTCCGTTCCGCCAGTAACCGGGCACGGAGCGCCGCGAGTCAGGCGCCGGAAGTGATGCATACTCTCAGTGTCAGAGCCCGAACAGCAGAGGGCTCCTCCAGTGTGAAGACTTCCTTCCGTAAGGGCCAGGCCGCGGCGGAGTGGCGGCAGGGTTCAACAAGGACGGGAAAGGCCAGTGGGCGCGGCGCCGAGCATGGCACCGGGCCCACTGGTCTTTTGGGGGTACGGCAACCCGGCGGACGAGCCGCCGGGTGGCGGCTCAGATGTCCAGGTTCTGCACGTCCAGGGCGTTGCGCTCGATGAACTCGCGGCGCGGCTCGACGGCCTCGCCCATGAGCAGCGAGAAGATCTCGTCGCTCTCCACCGCGTCCTCCACGCGCACCTGCAGCAGCGTGCGGGTGGTGGGGTTCATGGTCGTGTCCCAGAGCTGCTCCGGGTTCATCTCGCCCAGACCCTTGTAGCGCTGCAGGCCCAGCCCCTTCTGCGCGTCCTTGCGCACCGCGGCCAGCACCTCCTGCACCGACAGGGCCTTCACCTCGCCATCGCCCACCTTCACCGTGAAGGGCGCCTGGCCAAGCGCCTTGAACGCGTCGCGCAGGCTCAGCAGCTCCTGGTACTCGGGCGACGACAGGAAGGCATGGTCGAACACCGACTGGCGCAGGCCGCCGTTGACGTCCGTGCGCACCACCAGCTTCTTCGTCTGGGTCTCCGGATCCTCCGCCACCAGCGCCTCGAGCCGGCCCAGCGCGTCGGGCATGCGGGCCTTGAGGTAGGCGCGCATGTGCTCCGACTGCTCGCGCAGCGCCGCCTCGTCCGACAGCGTGCCCACGCCCAGCGCGCAGCCCTGCACCAGCGCGTCCACCACGCGCGCGTCCCGCCGGCTGGCCAGCTTCTCCAGGCGCTCCTCGTACGCGAGCACCTTCTCCAGCAGCGAGCGCAGCTCCTGGCCGCCCAGCTCCCCGTTCGCCGTCACCACGCGCGAGTGATCCGAGGCGATGCGCAGCAGGTACTCGTCGAGCGCGCGCTGGTCCTTCACATACATGTCCTTCTTGTTGCGCGTGACTTTGTAGAGCGGCGGCTGGGCGATGTAGAGGTAGCCGTTCTGGATGAGCTCCGGCATCTGCCGGTAGAAGAACGTGAGCAGCAGCGTGCGGATGTGGCTGCCGTCCACGTCGGCGTCCGTCATCAGGATGATGCGGTGGTAGCGCGCCTTGGTGGGATCGTAGTCCTCGCGCCCGATGCCCGTGCCCAGCGCGGTGATGAGCGTGACGATCTCCGCGCTGGTGAGCATCTTCTCGAAGCGCGCCTTCTCCACGTTCAGGATTTTTCCGCGCAAGGGCAGGATGGCCTGGTTGCGCCGGTCGCGGCCCTGCTTGGCCGAGCCGCCTGCGGAGTCACCCTCGACGATGTAGAGCTCGCTCTCCTCGGGGTTGCGGCTCTGGCAGTCGGCGAGCTTGCCCGGCAGCGAGCCGCCATCGAGGATGCCCTTGCGCCGCACCGTCTCGCGCGCCTTGCGCGCGGCGATGCGCGCGCGCGTGGCGTCGCCAATCTTCACCACGATCTTCTTGGCGACGATGGGGTTCTCCTCGAGGAAGGTGGCGAGCTGATCATTCACCATCTGCTCGACCAGACCCTTGACCTCGCTGTTGCCCAGCTTCGTCTTCGTCTGCCCCTCGAACTGGGGGTTGGACAGCTTCACGGAGATGACGGCGGACAGACCCTCGCGCGCGTCCTCGCCCGTGGGCGTCTCCTTGAGGTCCTTCCACACGCCGCCCTTCTCCGCGTAGCTGTTGAGCGTGCGCGTGAGCGCCGCCTTGAAGCCGGACAGGTGGCTGCCACCCTCGTGCGTGTTGATGTTGTTGGCGAAGGTGAAGATGCGCTCGTCGTAGCCATCGTTCCACTGCATGGCGATCTCGAGCGAGAGGCCCTCGCGCTCGGTGCTGAAGTGGATGGGCTTGTCGTGCAGCGCTTCCTTCGCCTTGTTGATGTACTCCACGAAGGAGACGATGCCGCCATCGAACTTGAAGTCGTGCTCCTTGCCGATGCGCATGTCGCGGATGATGATGCGCAGTCCCGCGTTGAGGAACGCGAGCTCGCGCATGCGCTGGCTGAGCGTGTCGAAGTTGAAGTCCACCATCTCCATGATGGTGGGGTCCGGCTTGAACGAGATCAGCGTGCCGCGCTTGTCCGTCTCGCCCACGCACTGCACGGGGTGCTGGGGCACGCCACGCGTATAGGCGTGCTCGTACACCTTGCCCGCGCGCTGCACGCGGACCTTGAACCACTCGGACAGGAAGTTCACACACGTGACGCCCACGCCGTGCAGGCCGCCGGAGACCTTGTAGGCGCCATTGCCGAACTTGCTGCCCGCGTGCAGCTCCGTGAGCACCACTTCCAGGGTGTCCTTGCCCTTGAACTTGGGATCCGGGTGCGGGCCCACGGGAATGCCGCGGCCGTTGTCCTGCACGGACAGCGAGCCATCCACGTGGATGACGACTTCAATCTCCGTGCAGTGTCCGGCCAGCGCCTCGTCGACGGAGTTGTCCACGACCTCGTAGACGAGCTTGTGCAGCCCGTACGACACGGTGTCGCCGATGTACATGCCCGGACGCTTGCGGACGGCTTCCAGTCCCTCGAGCTTGGTGATGGCGCCGGTGTCGTACTCCACGGGCGCACCCGGGGCCGGGGCACCGGGATGGGGGAGGTTTTCCATGGGTGGAGGTCCTTCGAAAGTCGTGGGTCGGGAAGCCGGGGCCTACCATTGGAAGATACCCCGGACAAGAGTATGGAGAACACGCAAGGCATCGAAACCATTCACGAAACGCCTGGCGTGAAGAGTGATAACGCTACGCGTCGAGACGCGGGGGCGGCTTGCGCTCCTCCAGGGTGGCCGCCAGCTCGGCGTACGTGCTCCGGGAGGCGAAGAGATGGCGGGTGATGAGCACCCGCCCCCCCTCGTCCAGGAAGAGCCCCAGCACATCGCCCTTGGCGCCGATCCGGCGCACGCAGTCGATCTGCCCCCAGGACAACTGCAGCAGGGTGCCGGTGAAGGGACGCGCGAGCTCCACGCCCCGGGCGCTGAGGCTCACGCCCCAGCCAGGGCGGGGACGCAGGCGGTGCCAGGCGAAGGCGAAGGCGAGCATCAGTCCTCCGGTGAGGCCCGCCCGGGCCACGGCCAGGGGCGGATCGCCGAGGGACCGGGCATCGGCCAGGGCCCAGGCGCTGAGGATGGCGAGCACGCACGCGCCCAGGAAGAGCGCGCGTCGCGTGGGACGGGGATCGAAGGCGTAGAAGCGGGGCTCCAAGCGGCGCCCACCCTACCCTTCCCGAAGGCCCACCGGGTATTTTCCCGCCACGCGCTGTCCACCCGCGAGCGCCCGGACGCACCCGGCGGGAAGCACATGACTGACGCTGAACTCCACGCGCTCCTGCGCACCAACCTGCTGGCCTTCAAGGCCCTTCAAATGCGCACGAGCGCGCTCCAGGGACTGGATGTCCCCGGAGTCCGAGCGTTGTGTCTGGCCGGAGGCGCCCAGCCCTTCTTCCAGCAACAGGTGCTCTACGCCTGGCCGGGAGCGCTCGGCCCCCAGCTGGACGCGGTGGAAGCGTGGTACCTCGCACGGCAGGTGCACGCCTGGCGCGTCGGCGTCACTCCGGGTGACACGGACGCGGAGACGGCGCTGACGCGGACGGGCTACCAGCGCGAGGACGGCATGCCCGCCATGGGCAGGACGCTCGAATACCACCCCCCGCCGAGTCTTCCCCTGGGCCTCACCCTGGAGCGTCCGGACGACCTGGACGCCGTGATGGCGCTCAACGGGCAGTGCTACGAGCCCTCGAGCATGGATTTCCTCGACGCGTGGCGCCGGGCCCCCCTGCCCGACGCGCGCATCCACGCCGTGCTGGCGCGAGAGGGAGGCCGGGCGCTCGCCTGTAGCCTGTCGTTCGAGCACGAGGGGTGCGCGGGCATCTACATGGTGGCCACCCACCCCGACGCGCGCCGCCGGGGCCTGGGCGCCCTGGTGATGGAGGCGCTGCACGCGGACGCCTTCGCCCGGGGTTGCACCACCGCCGTGCTCCAGGCCTCGGCGCATGGCGTGTCCCTGTACCAGCGGCTCGGCTACCGGAGCCTGGGAACGTGGGTCAACTGGGTGCGCCGCGTGCCGGGCATCAGGGCGCCTCCCATGGCAGCTCCAGGGTGAAACGCGCGCCGCCCTCCTCGCGACGCTCGGCCCACACCCGGCCTCCGTGGGCTTCGGCGGCCCGGCGCGCCAGGTACAGCCCCAGGCCCAGGCCTCCATACGAGCGCGAGGACACCGCCCGGCCAAAGCGCTCGAAGATGGGCTCCAGCTGCTCCTCCGGAATACCGATGCCCCGGTCCTCCACCCCCACGCGCGCCCGTCCGCCCTCCGCCCGCGCCCACACGTCCACCGGTTGGCGCGGGCCGAACTTGAGGGCATTGGCGAGGAAGCTCGACACCACCTGCTCCACCCGCAACCGGTCCCAGTGGCCCACCAGCCCCGGCGCCACCTCCAGCCGCAGCGCGCACCCCACCGCCTGGGCCTCCGCCTCGAAGCGCTCGCACACCTCGCCCACCAGCTCGCCCAGGTCCACCCGCTCGCGCGACAGTGGCAACTCGCCCGTGGACAGCAGCGACACGTCCAGCAACGTCTCCACCAACGTGCCCAACCGCCGCACCTGGCGCAGGCTCCGCGCCAACCGCTCGCCCCAGCCCCGCGAGGCCACGTCGCGCGAGCGCTGCACGAGCGAGCTCAACTGCAACCCCAGCGTGGTGAGCGGCGTGCGCAACTCGTGGGCCGCCACGGCGAGGAAGTCATCCCGCAGGCGGATGGCCTCCCGGGCCTCGCGATAGAGCCGCGCGTTCTCCAGGGCCAGCGCCGCGCGGCGCGCCACGTCCTGGCACAGCGCCAGGTCCGCCGGAGTGAAGCCCGCCCGGCTCCCCGTGGCGCACAACGTCATCACCCCTTGCGGCCCCAGCCGGCCCAGCAGCGGCACGTGGATGACGGAGCGCAGCCCCATGCCGAGCATCACGCGCAGGTGCTCGGGCGAGCGCGCCAGGGTCTCCAGCCAGGACGGATCCACGTCCGGTATCAACCGCGCCTCGCCCGTGCGCCATACCGCCATGGGCCCCCGGGTGGCGTCCGGCAGCAGGGGAAAGAGCCGGTCCAGCTCGAAGCCCCGCGCCACCCGCTCGGGATCCTCGTGCGACAGGGCCATCAGCTTGAGCCCGCCGTGCTCGTCGGGGCAGTAGACGAGGCACCAGTCCGCCAGCTCCGGCACCACCAGCCGCACCACTTGCTCCAACGTCTCCTGGAACTCCAACGAGCGCGCCAACGCCTCGCCCGCGCGCGCCAGCAGGGAGCGCTCTCCCACCACCCGGGTGTACTCGCGGCGCAGACGGGCCTGCTCCACCTCGCGCGCCACCGCGGCCGGCAACCGCTCCAGTCCGTCCAGCGGGAAGGAGTCCCGGGCCCCCGCCCGCATCACCTCGCCCGCCGCGTGCTCACCGCGCCGCGCGGACAGGACGAGCAGCGGCAGGTCCACGCCCGCGGCGCGCAACACGTCCACCGCCGCGCCTGGAGTGAGGCCGGGCACGTCCTCCGCGCACAGCAGCACCTCCCACGGCCCGAGCGACAGGGCCGCGCGCAACGCCTCCGCCGACGCCACGCCGTGTGACTCGACCTCGAATCCCCCCTGGCGCAGGACCTCCACTCCCCGCGACAGGTCGCCGGGGCGGGCCTCCACCAACAGGACACGAAGGGTCACCGGCATTCCGCTACCGTGCTCCCTCGAGCAGGTGCGCCTGGGCGGCGGCCACGGCGGCCCCCGGCTCCCGGCGATACCCCGCTCCCGCGAGCGCCCGCTCCACGGCGCCCACCGTGGCCAGCACGTCCGAGGGGCTCACCTCATTCATATGGCCCACGCGGAAGTAGCGCGTCTTGAGCTCCGGATGCAGGCCCCCGGCGAGCACCACGCCCTGCTCGCGCACCCGGCCCACGAACGAGGCGTCCACGCCCTCCGGGTAGTAGAGTGCACTGAGCGTGTGGGCGGCCACGGACTCGGAGACGGGCAGCATGCGCAGGCCGAGCGCGCGCCACGCGGCCCGGAAGGCGTTGGCCGTGCGGCGGTGCCGCTCGAAGCGCGCCTCCATGCCCTCGCGCAGCAGGTGCCCGAGGCTCACGTCCAGCGCGTACACTAGGTTGACGGGTGGCGTGGCGAAGTAGGCAGCGCGCCCGGCTTCATAGGCCTCGTGGATGGGCAGCCACTCGCCGAAGTCCGCGTACAACGAGCGCACCGGCGTGCGGCGCGCGCGCCACGCGGCCATGGCGCGAGCACTCACGGTGAGCAGCGCCAGCCCCGGCGGCACCCCGAGCGCCTTCTGGCTCGCCGTCAGGTACACGTCCGCGCCCCAGGCGTCCTGGTGGAACACCTCGCCCGCGGTGGCGCACACCCCGTCCACCACCGACAACACCCCGTGCCGCCCCGCCACCCGCACCAGCGCCTCCGCCGGCGCGCGCACCCCGGTGCTCGTGTCCACGTGCGTGACGGTCATCACCTTGAAGCGCCCGTCCGCGAGCAACCGCTCCACCTGCTCCGTGTCCGGCACCTCGCCCGGCGCACACCGCGCCTGCACCACCTCGGCCCCGTAGCGCTCGAGCACCGTGGCCATGCGGTCGCTGAAATAGCCCGTGTTCACCACCAGCGCGCGCTCACCCGGCTCCACCAGGTTGGCCACCGCCATCTCCATGGCCAGCGTCCCACTGCCCGCCACCACGAAGGGCTGCGCCGAGGGCGCCAGGCACACCTCGCGCAAGCGCCCGAGCGCCCGGCCGAACACGGAGATGAACTCGGGCGACACGTGGCTGGCCGTCTTCGCGCCCAGCGCTCGCATCACCTCGGGGTGGAACTCCACCGGACCCGGAATCATCAGCAAGTCACGCTCGCTCATGACTCCTGGCCTAACGCGCCAGGGCCTCGGACTCCATGCCGGAGTGGGCGGATGTCCGAAAACGACAATGCCGGACCCCCCGGAAGAGGGGCCCGGCGTGACGAGGCGTCTATCGCGCCCCGATGTCGGCTAGCGGCCGGCGGCGTCCATGCGGGCGATCTGCCCGGCGGTGAACGAGTTCATGCAGGCGTCGTCGCTGTAGTCCATGAAGTTGGTGATGGGATCCAGACCCGCGGTGGAGCAGGTGTCCCGGCCCGAGGGACAGCCAGAAGCGGGCGAGGCCTCGGCCGGCGTGTCGCTCACGCTGTCACCCGGGCTGGCACAGCCGCCCTGGAAGGTGTGGTACAGGCCGACCCAGTGGCCGACCTCGTGGGTGCCCGTGTCGCCCAGGTTGAAGGGCGCCGCGGAGCCGCCGGGCAGCGAGCTGTGGAGCACCACCACGCCGTCCATCAGCGGGTTCGCCGTGTAGTCCGAGGGGAAGGTCGCCCAGCCCAGCAGGCCGCCACCCATGCCGTTGGTGTAGAAGTTGAGCGTGCTCTTGCCGCCCTTGTGCAGCGCCGTCTTCATCGCCCTCTCGGCGGACGAGCCCGGCTGCGCGGTGAACCAGGTGGAGTTGGTGGTGCGGTCCGTGGCGGCCAGCGTGAAGTAGAACGGCGTGTTCTTGTACGCCGCGTTGAGCACGCTGAGCTGGCTGGAGATCATCGCCGAGGTGATGTCACCGTTGGAGACGCCCGTGCCCTTGTTGATGACGTGGAAGTAGACGGGGATGTTGACCGAGCCCGCGGCGCGCAGCTCGAAGCGGCGGCCGGCGATCTCCTCATCCACCCGCGCCTGCTCCTCGACGCTCATCCGGCGCGTCGCGCAACCGCGAGCGTCCGCGGAGGCCTCCGTCTCCTGAGGCGGCTCCACCGGCTCCTTGTTCTCCGGGGCCTGCTGCGCGCAGCCCCCCAGGGACACCAGCGCACCGACCACCATGGCGAAACGGCCACTCTTCGACACGAAGCTCCGCGACATTCCTGACTCCTCGGAAAGCAGGGGAGCAGCCGAATAACAGAAAGACAGACAACTCACAAGACAAGGAAATGAGAATTGGAATTGTTTGAGCTGCACTTTTCGACAAGTGCCGTCTCGCTTTGAAGACAAACATTGTCGTGGGTGAGACCATGTGTGTCCAACGTTGAGCGCACCGCGTCCCCGGCCATGGCTCCTGGCCCGGGGGCATGACTGACTCACCCCCATGCGCGCTGATTTCCCTCTCCTCCTGTTGTCCCTCTCGCTCCCGCTGCTCGGCGGCTGCACCGCGTCCTCCACACCCGGCCGGGAAGTATCACCCCCACCACTCTCCGAGTCCGGTGACGCCACGCGGCCCCATCCCCTCGTCGGGAAGATCTGGGACACGCGGGCGGGCCGTTTCGTGGACGCGGCCACCCTGGACGAAGCGCTCGCCCAGGCCCGCTACGTGCTGCTCGGGGAGAAGCACGACAACCCGGAGCACCACCGCCTCCAGGCCGAGCGCGTGCGCGCCCTCACCGCCTCCGGACGCAAGCCCGCGCTCGCCTTCGAGATGATCGACGCGGAGCAGCAATCCCTCCTCGATGAGACCCGCGCCCGGGCCTCCGGGGATCCCGACGCGATCGCGCGGGCGGTGGACTGGGAGCACAGCGGCTGGCCGGACTGGACCCTCTACCGTCCCCTCTTCGCCTGGGGCCTGGAGCACGACCTGCCCCTCGTGGGCGCCAACCTGCCCCGTGCCCTGGTGCGTCAACTCGTCAAGCAGGGCCCCGAGGCGCTGCCCCCCGAGACCCGCGCCCGGCTCGGACTGGACGCGCCCGTGCCGGAGGACGTCGCCCGGGAGATGCGCGAGGAGATGCGCGAGTCGCATTGCGGCCAGCTCCCCGAATCCCTGCTCGAGCCCATGGCCTTCGCCCAGCGGGCGCGGGACGCCCAGATGGCGGATCGGCTCTTGAGCACCGCGACGGGCGCGGGAGGCATCCTCATCACCGGCGCGGGCCATGCCCGTACGGATCGGGGCGTCCCCGCGTCCCTCGTCCGGCGCGAGCCCGGCACCCGGGTGGCGAGCCTCGCCTTCGTGGAGGTGTCTCCCGAGACCCCCGAGCCCCGGAGCTACGCCCTGCCCTATGACTATGTCTGGTTCACCCCGGCCGTGGAGCGCGAGGACCCCTGCGCGCCGCTACGGGCCGCGCCGGAAAAAGCCCCCGGAAAATAGGCCGTCAGGTTCAGCGCCGGGGCCGCGTCTCTCTTCGCATCGGTTCACACAGGTTTCGCGTCCGTCCGAAGAGGCCATACACGCCCATTCTCTCAAGGACGCCGGTTCGACTCCGGCTCTCCCGACTTAAACACCGGGAGATAGCTCAGCGGTAGAGCATGAGACTCCAAGAACGGCTTCCTCACTCGGACGCGTCTTTCTTCCCGCCGGGACGCTAACGTCCCGCGCATGCGCTGGCTCCCGCTCCTCCTCCTCGCACTCGTCTGTCTCCGGTGTACCCATGCGCCCGAGACCCACCCGGTCTCCGAGGCGCCTCGTGCCCCCGCGGCCGACTGGCCCGAGCCCCAGCCCCCCGCGCTGCGCCTGCCCGACACGGTGCGGCCGGTGCGCTACGCGTTGGACCTGACGCTCCTGCCCGCGGAGCCCACCTACTCCGGTACCGTCACCATCGACCTGGACGTGCGCGAGTCCACGCGGCAGGTGTGGTTGCACGCCCAGGGCCTCACCCTCACCCAGGCGCACGTGCTCGCCGGGGGCCGCACCCTGGAGGCGCGGACCGTGGACGCGGACGAGGGCCGGTTGGGCGTGCTGCTGCCGGAAACGCTCGCCGCCGGACAGGCCCAGCTCGTGCTCTCCTTCACCGGCCAGGCGGATCGCACGCGCAGCCAGGGCCTCTACGCCGTGGAGGAAGGCGGCGAGCACTACCTCTATACGGTCTTCGAGCCCCTCGACGCGCGGCGCGCCTTCCCGTGCTTCGACGAGCCGGGCTTCAAGGTGCCCTGGCGGCTGCGCTTCACGGTGAAGCAGGAGCACGTGGCGCTCGCCAACCACGCCATCGTCTCCGAGGAGCCCCTGCCCGGCGGGCTCAAGCGCGTCACCTTCGCCGATAGCCGGCCCATGCCCAGCTACCTCGTGGCCTTCATGGTGGGCCCCTTCGACGTGGTGGACGCGGGAAGCATCGGGCGGGCCCACGTGCCCCTGCGCTTCATCGTGCCGCGCGGCCGGGGCCCCGAGACGGCCTACGCCGCCCGCGTCACGCCCCGCATCATCACCCTGCTCGAGGACTTCTTCGATCAGACCTACCCCTACGAGAAGCTCGACGTGGCGGTGGTGCCGCGCTTCTGGGGCACCATGGAACACCCGGGCCTCGTCGCGCTCGGCCAGCCCCTCACCCTCATCCGCCCCGGTGAGGAGACCCCCGAGCGCCGCCAGCGCTACGTGAACATCGCCATCCATGAGCTGGGCCACTACTGGTTCAGCGCCATGCTCACCTGCCGCTGGTGGGACGACATCTGGCTCAACGAGTCCTTCACCTCCTGGCTCGATCAGAAGATCACCGACCAGTTCGACCCCGCCTGGCGCTTCGGCGTGGAGTCGCGGACCAACGCCCTCTTCGCCGCGATGCAGGTGGACGCGCTCACCACCACGCCCCCCCTGCGCAAACCCATCACCAGCAACGCCGACATCCACGGCGTCTTCGACGGTGGCACCACCTATTCCAAGGGCGCGGCCCTGCTCGGTCAGTTGGAGGGATGGCTCGGCGAGGCCCCCTTGCGCGAGACCCTGCGCCACTATGTGCGCGAGCACGAGTGGGGCAGTGTCACCTCCGAGGACTTCCTCACCGCCCTGCGCACGCACCTGACGCCCGACGCGGAGCGCGTCCTGCGCGGATACCTGGATCAACCGGGCGTCCCGCGCGTCTCCGCCGAGCTCCAGTGCACCCCGGGCAAGGCCCCTCGGCTGCGGCTCGCCCAGGAGCGCTTCCTGCGCGCGGGCGCGACGGACTCCACGCCCCGCCTCTGGAGCATCCCCGTGTGCGTGCGCGCCGAGGGACGTGACGCGCGCGCCTGCACCCTGCTCACCACGGCCACGGGCGAGCTGGAGCTGCCGGGAAGCACCTGCCCCTCCTGGGTGCTGCTCAACAAGGGCGGCACGGGCTACTACCGCTCGGGCTACACGTCCGAGCAGATTTCCCGGCTGGGCGCCCTGCGTCCCGGGACGCTCACGCTCCAGGAACGGCTCCTCTTCCTCGCGGACGTGAAGGCGGGCGTGGACCGGGGCGATCTGCTCGCGGGAGAAGCATTCGGGCTCGTGCCCGCCACCGCCGCGGATCCCGACCGGCTCATCATCCAACGGGGCAGTCTCCTCGCCATGTATCCCGCCGAGCGGCTGCCCGAGGACGTCCGTCCGCTGTACCGGGCCTGGCTGCGAGCGCTCTACGGGGCCCGGGCCCGGGCGATGGGGTGGAAGCCCCGGCCCGGCGAGAGCGATGACGAGAAGGAGCTGCGCTCGCTCCTGCTCTATCGCGCGGCCATCCAGGGCGAGGACCCCGTCCTGAGCCAGGAGGCACGAGCCCTCACCCGGGCCTGGCTCAAGGACCGAGAGGCCCTGTCCCAGGAGACCGCGCAGCTGGCGCTTCAAGTGGCGGCGCGCGGAGGCGACAAGGCCCTCTTCGACACGCTCCTCGCCCAGGCGCGCGCGACCCAGGACCCCACCGAGCGCGGGGAATTGCTCGGCGCGCTGGGCAACTTCCGGGAGCCCGCGCTCGTGAAGCAAGCGCTCGCGCTGGTGGCGGGTGACACGTTCGACGCGCGCGACACCGTGGGCATCCTGCGCACCGCCCTCTTCAACCCCGAGGCGAAGACCCAGGCCTGGCGCTTCTACCGGGACAACTTCGACCTGCTCGCGGGCCGGATGCGCTCGGACGAGGCCAACGGCCTGCTCTTCCTGGTGGGCTTCCTCTGCGACGACACCACGCGCGCCGAGGCCGAGACCTTCCTCACGCCACGCATCTCCCGCATCGAGGGAGGCGCGCGCTCGCTCACCCGGGCCCTGGAATCCATCCGCCTGTGCGTCGAGTCCAACCGCCGTCAGCAGCCCAGCGTGGTCGAGTTCCTGAAGAACCGAGCCCAAGCGAAGTCCGCAGAACACTGAATCTGAATTACTGACTCAACACCGATACAGGGACAGCACGTCATGGCAATCCTTCGCGAGAAGTGGACTGCAACATTCACCAAAGACAGCGCGCCGTCATGGCCTTGCCCCCGGTGCGCAGAGGGGACCCTCGCGACCGTAAAGAGTTCATTCTCAGTGTTAATTACCGCAGACTCAAGAGAGGAAGAAGAAAGCAACCCGGGATGGGAGCCGAATTGGCGGCGGGGTCGCTTTTCCGGGCACCTGAAATGTACGCGCAGTGAATGCGCCGAGCTTGTCATCGTATGTGGCGACACACGTTGGGTAATCGGAGGCGCAGACCACCACGGATATTCTTCCACCCCGCCCCGCCCCTGTTCCGTGTGCCAACATCTTGCACCGAAAAGATCCAAGACGAACTCAAGCGAGTTTGGGCGCTCTACTGGTCCGACACCGCATCCTGCGCCAACCGTGTTCGAACTTGCGTGGAACTGCTTCTCAACCACCTCAAAATCAAGCGAACCTCAAAGGGCAAAAAATAAAACAAAAACAGTACGCCTAAATCTTCATCACCGCATCGACATCCTAAAACAAAATAACGCTGATTTGGCTCAGACTCTCATGGCCATGAAATGGGTCGGAAACGCAGGGAGCCACGTGGGGGAACTGACCAGGGAAGACGTGCTGGACGGACTTGAGCTCCTAGAACACACGCTTATTGAGGTCTTCGATCCGCGGGAAAAGGAGCTAGTGCGAATGAGAAATCAAATCATCAAGAGGAAGGGACCTCGAAAACGGTCGTAGTTGGAAGCGGGCATAGCGCTTGCCAAGGGAGGTACACGGTAGCACCATCCGAAAAGATTGCCTGTCACAACAAGCCCTTTCACATGAAGCGAAGGGCTAGCGCTATTTTCTTATCGCGAGCTTCGCGCAGTTCGTCCGTCAAACAGATCTTCGGCAGCGAGCCGCATTCCACATCCAGAACGCGCCGCCCCCAAGCAAGACAGTGTAGTGGAATTCATCAAGACCCACGCGAAACTTGTCAAGCGCCGAGCCGGTGCACCAGTCGATGGGCCGCACAGCCCGCCTTGTGAAAGGCAGGAGCGTCATCATCCCACGCCAACGTTGCGAGCAGCATCCACCAGCATGAGCGGAGGGGGCGGAAGCCATTCTCCCCTGATTGCTGTCTCGATACATCGTCTCGACTCCGGCTGGAACATCGCGTCAAAAAACTCGTGGCGATGATTTCGCGGGAACATGAAGAGCTTTCGGCCCTTGACCACCCAGCCGCAGCAATGCCACTCCCCCGCTGCACTTCATGCTTGGATTCCAGCGTCCCCTCGATAAGGGGATGACGTAGGGGGGCGCCGCACCCTGGCCACCTTCTTCGCATGAGCGATCGACTCTAGATGCTCCTGCCTCAGGGGGCGATCGCGACGAAGCCGGAGCGCTCTCCGCTCTACGTCTTCCAGCATCTCCCAGGCATCGCGGGCCTGCCGGGGGAAGAGATGAAGTAACTGCACATAGAGGCAAGCAACGTGAACGCGCATCCCCAGATCGTGAAAGCCCAGTTGCTGTAGACGGCGAAGCCAGCGCCCGAACTCCTTCCACGGCATGTCGAACCCGAATGCCTCTGTCAGGAGGGTCTTCACGATGATGCGCTGCACCGCAAGACGCCGGGCTGGAGTCCTCGCCTTCTCAATCCACCGCTTCTGCAACTTCAGGAGTTCGCGCTTCCGAATCTCATAAGGGGCCTTGGCCTTGAATAGTTCCATGAAGAGAAGATCGATCTCCTCACCGAATGTCGGGGCGCGCTCCTGACGTGAAGTCACCATGCTCAGGCTCCTGGACACAGCTTTTCGTTAGCACGCAATGGCCAGAACCCGTGGCGCATACAGGCCTCGTAGCACGCCTTGCACTGCGACTCGCCCCAGACACGGCCATCATGCCTATCACTCTTGCACTTCATGAAATGGTCCATGCAGATGTCTCTCCACCTCTCCTTTTCCTCGGCAGAGGGAAGATCGGGGATGGGCGCAGCCTCTACCTCGGGGAGTAATGTCTCCGTTCGTCCTGGTGACAACCGGTTCGGTTGTAACTGAGCGGAGGGAGGAGCCACGGCCGCGCACCGTTCGTACTCGCCGGGGTTTTCCTTCAAGCAACAGGAGACCGTGTTATCTGTCGGATTGCACTCGCCAACGTGCGCGCATCCCGCCGCGGCCAGGAGACTCAGCCCTAATGCGAAACAAACTGGGCGGCACGGTGGGCCACGACCAACCACACGGGTTTGTTGCATGACCGACTCCAGAGGCCGGGTAGGGGGTCGGCCACCCAAGTTATCGGACGGAGGTTCGCCGAGGTTGCGTCCTAGGGCCCTCTCGACTCGCGCTCTCCTGGAGCCGCGCCCTGCCGCGGCGATGGGTTGGCCTTGTCCGAAGAACGTCGAGGATGAAGTAGATGCCCCCGCTCACACCGGCAGGGCGCCGTCCTCCACTTCCAGAACGCGCCGGCCGAACAGCCGCAGGGCCTCGCGCAGGTCGGACGAGGCCGCTTCCACCGGGGCGTTCCGGGCGCTCTGCAAGCGCATGCGCGCCGCGAGCAGGGCGAGCCGTCCCTGCTCGCTCCCGGGCGCTCGCCGGGCCTCCTGCAGGTCCAACGCCACGCGCAAGAGCGAGGTGAGCTCGCGCAGCACGACGTCGTGCTGCAACTCCGGCGTCTTCGCCAGCGCCGCGAAGCCCCGCCGCGCCGCCTCCAGGTCTCCCAGCGCCGCCTGCACCGCGGACAGGTGCGCGGTGAAGCGCAGCGCGTGCCAGCGGGACACCCGCTCCAACAGGGAAATGCCCTCCGTGAGGCTCGCGCGCGCCGCCTCCAAGGCCCCGAGCGCCACCAGGGCCCGGCCCCGCTCGCCCAACGCCACGCCCTCCACCAGGCGCATGCCGAGCTGCCGCCCCATGAGCACCGCCTCGCCCAGGTGCTCGCGCGCCTCCGCCGCCCGCCCCGCGTCCAGCAGGAAGCAGCCCAGGTTCACCCGCGCCAGCGCATGCCCCGAGCGATCTCCCACCCGCGAGGCCTTCTCCATCGCCTCTTCCAGCAGCGCCACCGCCTCGGCCGTGTTGCCCTGCTCGCCAATCGCCATGGCGTAGTTGGCGAGGAAGCCCACCTCGTAGGCCACGTCCCCCATGGCGCGGAACAGCTCCAGCGCCGAGCGCAGGTGGGGCAGCGCCGCCTCGGCGCCGTTGCGCCCCAGCTCCAGGATGCCGAGGTTGCCCACCGCGTACGCGTCCAGCCACTTGTCTCCCGGCGAGGGCAGCTCCAGCGCCTCCTGGATGAGGGACCAGGCCATGCCCAGGTCGCACTCGTCCCGGGCCACGATGCACAGGTCCACCAGCACGCGCTTCTGCCGGTCCTCCGCGCCCAGGGCCCCGAAGATGGCGCGTGCCTCGCTCAAGTCCGTCCACGCGGCGGACAAACGGCCTTCTCCATGGTGGGTGCGGCCCCGGACGGCGAGCGCGTCCGCGCGCAGCAGCGGATCCACCTCCATCGTCGCCGCCAGCTCCAGCGCCCGGTTGAGCCGCGCCAGGGTGATGCCCACGGGCCCGCGCGCCGTCACGTCCGGATCCAACGCCACCAGCGCGCCCAGGGCCCGCTCCAGCGTGCTCGTCGTGACGGGCGCCACCGCCAGGGCGTTGTCACAGGCCGCGAGCAGGTTCTCGCGCTCGAGCGCCAACCGGCGGAAGGCCAGCTCTCCCTCCGCGCCCCGCCGCCGCTGGCTCAGGTGCCGGGCCAGCTCCAGGTAGCACGCCGCATGGCGCGCCGCGAGCATCGTCCCCTCGCCCCGCTCCGCCAGCCGTGACGAGGCGTACTGGCGGATGCTCTCGTACATCCCCAGGCGCAGCTCGCCGGTGAGTCCGTCCGGCGTATACGCGCGCAGGAGCGACTTGGAGCGCAGCGAGTGGATGATCTCCAGCACGTCCGGCCCGCCGGGAGGAAACAGCAGCACCGACTCGGCCGACTCCAGCGTGAAGCCGCCGCGGAACACCGAGCACTGCGCCAGGGCCGCGCGCTCGGCGGGCTCCAGCAGGTTCCAGGACCAGTCGATGGCGCCCCACAGCGTGCACTGCCTCGCCGAGCCATCGCGCCGGCCCCCGCGCAAGAGCTCGAAGCGGCGCGACAGCCGCTCTTGAATCTGACTGACGCCCAGCAGGTTGGTGCGCGCCGCCGCCAGCTCGATGGCCAGGGGGATGCCGTCCAGCTTGCGCACGATGTCCGCCACCAGGGGCGCCTCGGCCTCGGTGAGCTCGAAGCCCCCGCGCACCGCGCGCGTGCGCCGCACGAACAGCTCCACCGCGCCACAGCCGCGCAGCACCTCCAGCCGCGTCTCGTCCTCCTCGGGGACGCCCAGGGGCTCCAGGTCCACCACGCGCTCGGCCGGCAGCAGCAGCGCCTCGCGCGAGGTGACGAGGAAACGGGCCCGGGGCGCCAGCTCCCGCCAGCGGCCCAGCGTGGCGGGCATGTGCTGGATGACGTGCTCCACGTTGTCGAGCAGCACCAGCACGTCCCCACGTCCGGACAGGGCCCGGCCCAACCGGTCCGCCGGGGCACTGTCCTCGCCGCTGCGCGTGAGCGCCACGCCCAGCACCCGGCCCACGGCATGGCAGATGTCGTCCACCGTCGTGGCGTCCGACAGCTCGCACAACCACACTCCGCCTTCCCACTCCCCGGCCTCCAGGTTGCCGAAGCGCGTGGCCAGGCGGCTCTTGCCCATGCCACCGGGGCCCAGGAGCGTCACGAGCCGGCTGCCCTCGGCGAAGCAGCGCCGCAGCCGCGCCAGCTCCTCCTCCCGGCCAATGAACTCCCCGGACTCCCCCGGCAGGTTGCCGCGCCGGGCCCGGGGCACGCGAAGCACCTCGAAGCGGCGGTCGGCGAGCCGGGCGGGCAGCACCTCCACGAGCGGCACGGGCTCCTCGATGCCCTTGAGATGATAGTCGCCCAGCGAACGCACCACGGGCCCGCCCAGCGAGTCCCACGCGTCGGCCACCCGCGACCACGCGCTCGCGCTCACCAGCACCTGGCCGCCATGGCCCGCCGAGGCGACTCGCGCCGCGACGTTCACCATCCGTCCGAAATAGTCCGTCTGCCCCGTCCGGTCATCGACGCGGCACTCGGGCTCGCCCAGGTGCACACCCATGCGCACCCGGAGCCCCCGGTGCATCAGCCCCTTGGGCCCCCACTCCTCCCGCGCATCCGGCTCGCGCAGGAGGGCGTCCGGCCAGGGTGCCTCGAGCAGCGCCTGTTGGGTCTCCAGACACCAGCGCACGGCCTCCACCACCGAGGAGAAGGCCACCATGAAGGAATCGCCCTGGGTCTTCACCTCGTAGCCACCGGAGACGGCCAGCAGCTCGCGCAGCACCCGGTTGTGCACGTCCAGGGCCTCGCCCATGTCGGCGTTGCAACGCTCCCACAGTCGCGTGGACCCCTGCACGTCGGTGAAGACGAGCGCGACGGTTCCCGTAGGAGCTCTGTCCCGATGCGCAGTCACCCCATCCCCCGGCATCCCGATGGCGCTGGTCCGCGGAAAGATGCGCAAAACAGTCCCCATCACCCGCTCCCTGGCCTGGGAGCATGATGACCATGGAGCCGTCAAATGGCGCCCCCCGGAAACCCATCCGTGCACCAGCACACGAATCCTCATGCCTTGAGAACCGGCTGGGTACACGAGCGGACTTTCGGGGAGTGAACGAACTCCCCCGGGAGCGGCGAAGCGGATGTCAGCCCGCCTGTTCCCGCCGCAGCACGCCGCGCACCGCGAGCGAGGCGGCCATGATGGACAAGCCCCGCGTGAAGATTTCCACGCCCACCACCACCCCCAGGACCCACAGGGACGAAGCGGGCAGCCGGAAGAAGATGAGGGCGCCCAGGATCACGGACACCACGCCATAGGCGAAGTCCCAGCCCCAGTTGGGATAGCGATCCATGGCGGAGGTGATGCCCCGGAAGCAGCCACTGGCGAGGAAGTAGGCGGCGAGCAGCAGCGTGAGCGACACCAGTCCCACACCCGGCTGGGCCAGGACGAGAACGCCCACCAGGAGCGACAGGATGCCGCCCAGCACGAAGTGCAGATAGGGGCCGGAGCCGCGCACGCGAAACCCGTGGACGATTTCCAGGATGCCCGCCACGCCCAGCGCCGCACCATAGAAGAGGACGGACACGAAGCTCGTCCAGACCACGGCACCGAGCGCCAGGACGCCAAGCACGGTGAGCAGCAGTCCCATCACGAAGGGGCCGCCCCAGAGGGCCGACGCGGGGCGGGACCCTCGAGACGAGGAGTTCAAGGGGATTTCAGGAGTAGCCATTGCGAGACCTCCACGGTGAGTGCACTCCCTGCGAAGCTGGGCGTACGTCCAGGACGTGACAAGGGAAGCAACAGCCACCGGGGGACCAACGGCTCCTCGGGCCGGAGCATGAGCGGACCGAGGGCTTCACCGCGCGGCGGGCTTGAGCCGCTGGGCGCCCTCGGGAAGGGCCTCGTCGCTCCGGTGCGCCTCGTCCCGCGCGTCCCGCACCACCTGGACGCCGCCGGAATCGGCGAGCACGGTGCGCCAGGCGCCCTGGGGCGCGAGCACGTCGGCCTCGCGAGGGCCCCACGTCCCGGGCTCGTACTCGTGCACCTGGCCGTCATGGAGGATGGGGTCCACCACCCGCCACGCCTCCTCCACGCTCTCCTGGCGTGCGAAGAGCGAGATGTCCCCCCGCATGGCGTCTCCGAGCAGCCGCTCGTAGGGCTTCATCGCCGCGGCCGAGTGCTGACTGGCCACCAGGTCCACGTCCTCGCCCTCCATGCTGGTGCCGGGCTTCTTGGCGCGGGCGCCAATGGAGATGCGCACATCCGGCCCGAGCCGGAAGCGCACGAAGTTGGGGGAGGCCTGGGTGGGCGCCTCGAAGATGGGCCGGGGCGGGTGGTTGAGCTCCACGAACACCTCGGTGGCATCGGTGGGCAGGCACTTGCCGGCGCGGATGTAGAAGGGCACGTCCGCCCAGCGCCACGAGTCGATGAAGAGCCGCACCGCGGCGAACGTCTCCACCCGGGAGTCCGGGGCCACGCCGGGCACCTGGCGGTAGCCGCGGAACTGGCCGCGCACCACGCTGTCGGGCGAGAGCGAGCGCATGGCCTTGAAGACGCGCGCCTTCTCGTCGCGCAGGGCCTCGGCGGACGAGCAGAACGGAGCGTCCATGGTGAGCAGCGCCACGATCTGCAGCAGGTGGTTCTGCAGCACGTCGCGCACGGCGCCCACCTCCTCGTAGAAGGCGCCCCGGCCCTTGATGCCGAAGCTCTCCGCGAGCGTCACCTGCACGCTCCGCACGTGCTGCCGGTTCCAGATGGGCTCGAGGAACACGTTGGCGAAGCGGAAGAAGAGCAGGTTCTGCACCGGCTCCTTCCCGAGGAAGTGATCGATGCGGAAGATGGAGGACTCGGGCAGGAAGCGGTGGAGCGTCTCGTTGAGCGCGCGCGCCGAGGCCAGATCCCGTCCGAAGGGCTTCTCCACCACCACGCGCGCCTGGGACAGACACTCCGCCTTCGACAGGCCCTCCACCACGGTGCCGAAGAGACTCGGGGGGATGGCCAGGTAGTGCAGGGGCCGCTGGGCCTGGCCCAGCTCCTTCTTCACCGCGTTGAAGGTGCCCGGGTCCCGGTAGTCCCCGTCCACGTAGCGCAGCAGCTGGAACAAGCGCTGGAGGGAGTCCTCGTCATGCGCCTGCCCATGCTCACGGATGCTGGCGCGGGCGCGCTCCTTGAGCTGGTCCAGGTTCCAACCCGCCTTGGCCACGCCGATGATGGGCACGGACAGACCGTCGCGCGCCACCAGCGCCAGGAGCGAGGGGAAGATCTGCTTGTAGGCGAGGTCTCCCGTGGCACCGAAGAAGACGAGGGCATCCGAGTGAGTTTCCTGAGCCATGGGTTCACCCGCCTCCCTTCATCTTCTTCTCCAGGTGGCCGCCGAACGCGAAGCGCATGGCGGAGAGCAACTTGTTGGAGAACTCGGCCTCGCCCTGGCTGGTGAAGCGCGAGTACAGAGCACTGGCGAGCACGGGCGTGGGAACGCCCTCGTCGATGGCGGCCTGCTGCGTCCAGCGGCCCTCGCCCGAGTCGGACACGCGGCCGGAGAAGTCACTCAGCTCCGGATTCTTGAACAAGGCCTGGGCCGACAAATCCAACAACCACGAGCCGATGACGCTGCCGCGCCGCCACAACTCGGTCACCTCGGCCAGGTTGAAGTCATACGGATAGGCCTCGGGCTCGCGCAGGGGCGCCGTCTCCGCGTCGGCGGTGGGCGGGTGCTTCCCCACGTTCGCGTGGTGCAGGATGTTGAGCCCCTCGGCGTAGGCGGCCATGAGGGCGTACTCGATGCCGTTGTGCACCATCTTCACGAAGTGGCCCGCGCCATTGGGGCCGCAGTGCAGCCAGCCCTGCTCGGCGGGAGTCGGAGGCCCCTCGCGGCCCGGGGTCCGGGGCTCGGCCTCCACGCCCGGCGCCAGGGCGGAGAAGACGGGCTCCAGGCGGCCCACGGCCTCCTGCTCACCGCCAATCATCAGACAGTAGCCGCGCGTCTGGCCCCACACCCCGCCACTCACGCCCGCGTCCACATAATGGATGCCCCGGGCGCGCAGCTCCGCCGAGCGGCGCAGGTCATCCCGGTAATGGGAGTTGCCGCCCTCGATGACGGTGTCCCCGGCCTCGAGCAGGGCCGTCAGCTTCGTCAACGTGCCGTCCACCACGCCCGCGGGCAGCATCAACCACACCGCGCGCGGGGCGGGCAGCCGCCGCACCAGCTCCTCCAGGGAGTGGGCCCCCTGGGCGCCGTCCTTCTGGAGCGAGTCGACGCTCTCGCGGCGCGTGTCATGCACGACACACGAATGCCCGGCCTTGAGCAGACGGCGCACCATGGCGGCCCCCATCCGGCCCAACCCAATCATTCCCAACTCCATCGCCCCGCCTCCATCCCGTCCGGGCCGAGGAATCGCGCGAAGGGCCTGGCTGCCCGTTCGCTCCCCTTCCCGAGGACCCGTGCTCGCCCGGGAAGACGTCCTCAACCTGCGCACGGAGCGAGGCCCGGACAGGCCAGACCACTGGTCCATGGGACGGGCGGACAGGCGGCGGGGGCCTCCCTGGTTGCCGTGTCCACGCCACGTCTCCAAGTTGAGCCACATATGTCCCGACCCATCGAGGACTACGCCCTGATTGGAGACACCCAGACGGCGGCGCTGGTCGGCCGGGACGGGTCCATCGATTGGCTATGCCTGCCGCGCTTCGACTCGGGCGCGTGTTTCGCGGCGCTGCTCGGCAACCCCGAACATGGCCGCTGGAAGCTGGCTCCGTCGAGCCGGGGCCCGGTGATGGTGAAGCGGCGCTACCGCCCGGACAGCCTCGTGCTGGAGACGGAGTACACCACGGCGGAGGGCGTGGTGCGGGTGGTGGACTGCATGCCCCCGCGCGACCGGACGCCGGACGTCATCCGTCTGGTGGAGGGCGTCAAGGGCCGGGTGTGCATGAACATGCAGCTCGTCATGCGCTTCGACTATGGCTCGGTGGTGCCGTGGGTGACGCGCGAGACGGGCGAGTTGCGAGCGGTGGCCGGTCCGGACGCGCTCAGCCTGTACACCCCCGTGGCGGTGCGCGGCCACCACCTGACGACGGTGGCGGACTTCACCGTGGCCGAGGGACAACGCATCCCCTTCGTCCTGCGCTGGCACCCCTCGCACGAGCCCGCGCCCGAGCCCCTGGACGGCGTGGAGGCCGTGGCGGACACCGAGGCGTGGTGGAAGGAGTGGTTCGCGCACTGCACCTACCAGGGCGCCTGGCCGGAGGCGGTGCGCACATCGTTGATGACGCTCAAGGCGCTCACGTACGCGCCCACGGGAGGCATCGTGGCGGCGGCCACCACGTCCCTGCCCGAGCGCCTGGGCGGCATGCGCAACTGGGACTACCGCTTCTGCTGGCTGCGCGACGCCACCTTCACCCTCTACGCCCTGACGCTCGGCGGGTTCCGCGAGGAAGCGGAGGCGTGGCGCGCGTGGTTGATGCGCTCGGTGGCGGGAGATCCCTCGAAGCTGCAGATCATGTACGGGGTGGCGGGCGAGCGCCGTCTGACGGAGCGGACCCTGCCGTGGCTGCCGGGCTATGCCGCCTCCAAACCAGTGCGCACGGGCAACGCGGCGGTGGACCAGTTCCAGTTGGATGTCTATGGCGAGGTGATGGACGCGATCCATCAGGCCAACCGGATTGGCCTGAGTTCGAATCACCGCTCCTGGGACGTGGCGCTCGTGCTGCTGGACTTCCTGGAGTCCGGCTGGCAGCAGCCCGACGCGGGCATGTGGGAGGTGCGCGGGGACTTGCGGCACTTCACCTATTCGAAGGTGATGGCGTGGGTGGCCTTCGATCGGGCGGTGAAGGCGGTGAAGCGCTACGGATTGGAAGGGCCAGTGGAGCACTGGCGCGAGGTGCGCGATCGCATCCACCAGGAGATCTGCGAGAGCGCCTACGACCCGAAGCTGGGCGCGTTCACCCAGGCCTATGGCTCGGGGAACCTGGATGCGAGCCTGCTCCTGCTGCCCCTGGTGGGCTTCGTGCACCCGAAGGATCCGCGCATGGTGGGCACGGTGCGCGCCATCGAGCGGGAACTCCTGGATGACGGGCTCTTGCGGCGCTACCACACGCACGAGACGGATGACGGCCTGCCACCGGGAGAAGGACGCTTCCTGGCCTGTTCCTTCTGGCTCGCGGACAACTACGTGCTGCAGGGCCGGAGGGACGAGGCGGAGGCGCTCTTCGAGCGGCTGTTGAGCCTGCGCAACGACGTGGGCCTGCTGGCGGAGGAGTACGATCCCCTCAGCAAGCGCCAGCTCGGCAATTACCCCCAGGCGTTCTCACACGTGGGCCTCATCAACACGGCGTTCAACCTGGAGCGCTACCACATCAGCCCGGCGATCCACCGGCGCGAGAACCACGTGGCGGAACAGGAAGCCCCCGCCTCCCCGTGAGGCGGAGGAGCGTCCAGTTGAACACCGGGGCGGGTCAGACGTTCTTCGTGTTGCCCTGCTTGAAGGTACAGATCTCGCCCGTGGTTTTGTATTTCGCGATGGCGTTGGTGGCAATCAACAGATTGCCATTGGCCTTGAACGTGAACGGAGCGCCCGAGGCGGGATCATGGGCGGTGTAAAGGACATCGGCCCCCATCTGGGACTTGCCCACGATGGTCACCCAGTGATCCGTGCCGTTTCCGCCTCCCGCGCTCCCATCTTTATAATCGACGCCCGCGACGACGGGACGGCCCGCGGACAACTCCTTGTCGATGCTGATCAAGGAGCAGTTGTTCAATCGGGTCGCGTAAAGCCCCCGCGCCTTCGCGGCCACATCCCACTTCAAGCTGTTTCCCTTGGTACCCGTGTACCCGCCATGAGTGTCCAGGTACTCGTCGAGCTCTCCCGGGTTGATGGACCGGCCCGAGATCTTGCTGATGGCCATGGCGACGGATGTCATCGCACAGCCCGCTTGATGAATCGTGGTCTTGTTCTTACCACCCAGGCGGCGGGATCCCCAGGCCTTGTCGCCCTGTTTGAACAAGGGCACGCCAGCAATCACCGACACGGCCTTCGTCGGAATGCCTGGCTTCACGGACTCGACCGAAGCAGGGACTGTCGGGACATGCGCGACCGGAGCGCTCGCGGGAACGGCGCGTCCCTCGAGTTCCAAGACACGGCCCAGCGCCGCACGGGTCTTGGGACCCAGGATGCCGGGGCCCGTCTGCACCTGCTCCGCGGTCATGTACCCATACTTGACGAGAAGTTCCTGCAACTCCCGGATGAGGCCATTCCCCTGCCCGCCCCCGGCACCTGGCGTGACGACCACCGGGCGTCCCGGGACATTGTTCGCCGGTTGATGAGGCGTGCTCGTCACCCCCGCGCCTCCTCCGATGTGAGGTGCCAACCATTGCGCACGCGCCCAGATGTCACTGGAGTAATCATCGTTGGCGGTCCCCTCGTCGAGGTGCGCCAGGCTCTGGACGTTGGAAACACCGAAGTTATAGGCAGCCACCGCGCCTCTCAACTGCTGCTCAGGCGTCCAAAGCGGGTGCTTCTTCTTCACGGCCGCCTGGAACTTCTTGAGGATCCCCGTGGCTTGATCGATATGGGTGAAGCTGAAAGGCCCCCCCTGAATGGTATGGGAGTCCTCGTTCACCTGCATGAGTCCGAAGTCAGCGCCATTGCCTCCGTAGCCATCCGACCCCAGACGCGCTCCACCTCGGGTCTCACGGCTGGCGATCGCGGCCAGCAACGCGGGAGGCAAGTCATGCTTCTTTCCCGCGGCGATGAAATCGGCGGCGTACTTCTTGAGTCTGGGCAAGTCGGTCTTCGCCATCTGGTGCGAGGCCGCGACGCCCTCGCTTAACTTGTCTTGAGACGCAGTGGCGGCAGAAGCACCCGACGTGTTGTACCGAAACAGGATGTCATTGTTTGACATGGAATCGCCCCCACCAACCGCATCGAAAAGAAGTTGGTACGTCATTTTGACAACAAACACCGCGCTCGCGCAAGAACGGGGAGCGACCAGGGCGTTCGCATTATAACCCCCTGAAACAATTGGGTTGCACGAGGCAGGGACCTACCGCGAAAGTAGGTCATCATGCCCGACCAGACTCCCAAGGACGCCTCGCTGTGGACGTACTTCGCCTCGTTGAGGGACAAGCGCATGGAGCGCTGCCGCAAGCACTCGCTCCAAGACATTCTCGTCATCGCTATTTGTGGCTTCATTTGCGGAGTCGATAATTGGGCGGACATGGAGCTGTTCGGTTGGGCGAAGCTGGACTGGTTTCGCACCTTCTTGGAGTTGCCCCATGGCATTCCATCTCATGACACGTTTGGACGGGTGTTCTCGATGGTGGAGCCAGAGCCTTTCGCCCGCTGTTTCACCCAGTGGGTGCAGACGGTGGCGGACGTGACGGAGGGGAAGGTGGTGGCCATCGATGGTAAGGCGGTGCGTCGCAGCTTCGACAAGGCAAGCCAGAAAGGCTGCGTTCACCTGGTGAATGCCTGGGTGGCGGAGAACAGGTGCGTACTGGGCCAGGTGGCGTGCGAGGAGAAATCCAATGAAATCACCGCGATTCCCCAGCTCCTGGAGATGCTCGCACTCAAGGGATGTATCGTCACGCTGGACGCCATGGGGTGCCAGCGAGCCATCGTGGAGAAGATTGTGGAGAGAGGGGCGGATTACATCATCGCCCTCAAAGGCAACCAGGAGACGTTGCACGAGGCGGCCAAGGCTGCCTTCGCGGGTGAAGGAGAGACCAAGAAGACAGCGCTGGCCTACACGGAAACCTTCGAGGAGGGCCACGGACGTGTGGAGACGCGGCGTTGTTGGGTGACGCCGCGGGTGGAGGCCTACGAGCACCATGCGGAGTGGAGGCGGTTGAGGAGCTTCGTCCTGCTGGAGAGCGAAAGGACGGAGCGGGAAAAGAATGAGACGAAAGTGGAGAGGCGCTACTTCATCAGCAGTCTGTCGGCGGACGACGCGCGGAGGACGTTGGGAATCGTCCGGAAGCACTGGTCAGTGGAGAACGACTTACACTGGAGTCTGGATGTCGCCTTCCGTGAGGACGAGAGTCGGGTGCGCGAAAGGCAGGCGCAGCAGAACATGGCCATGATGCGGCGTCTGGCCTTGTCTCTGCTGAAGCAGGACACGAAGACAAAAGCGGGCATTGCTGGGCGTCGCAAGAAGGCGGGCTGGGACCATGATTATCTGATGGCCCTCCTCACGCATCGTTCTTGAGACTGCTGCCGCTACACCCCCACAGGCCATGAAATCAAGCGCTTATGGTGCGATTGCCCTGGGGGAGCGACCCAGTTCCACGCAACTGGCGAGTATACCGAGTATACATGGAACGCCATCGCCCCACATGCTGTTCCGGTCCGCCCGCGCGGAGGCCATCCCCTCACCTCATGAGGTGGGTGTAGGCTGCGCCACATGAACGCGACCAGTACCCTCTTGTGGATGTCCCTGGTAGGTGCATCGCCCTCGAGTGCCAGCGAGCCTCTGTGTGAGAAGCGTGCGCCATGCACCCTTGTGGAGACCCAAGACGCGGGGCAGGACGAACAAGGACAGTCTTCGCAGGTGAAGCGGCTTTCCCTTGGCTGGATGGAGCTGGAGTCCGGCGCCCGCTCCGTCGGACAGAAGTTCGGACCAGAAGGGCGCAAGGAGAAGGGCACTCCGGGTACGACCCAGTGCGAGGCCCAGGAGTGGTGGCTGCTCCGTCCGGGCAAACCCGAGCAACTTCTGCTTTCCCTGTGCAACGACGGCAAGGGCGCCGTGCGCGAAGCCACGGGCTCGGCCGGCTCCAATCACTTTCTCTATACCCGTTCCGGGGTCCGGCGTGACTCGCCCTGGTCCTCCTCGCGCTCGGTCCAACTCTCGCCCCTGTTGCCGGGAAGTGAAGTCAACCGCACCCAGCGAATCTCGCGCACGACGAAGAAACAGAAAGAAGATGGGGACTCCTGGGATTTCGAGAAGATGAGTGGCGAGGTCGTCCGCGCCCCCTCTGATTGCGCATCGGGGAAGGAGGCCCCAGAAGGAAGGACCCTGCCTTATTTGCCTCAGGTCCAGGTGGACAAGGCCTACATCGAGGGAGGGTGGAAACAGACAGGGTTCGCCTCCGGAGAAGGAGAATGCTTCCTCACCGCGGACACGTATCTCCAGGGCGCTGACAAAGTACGCGACGTGAACGACGCCTCACTGACCGTGCTATTGGTGGCGGACGACACGCTCATGATCGAGGTGCTCGACGAGAAGGTGACGGGCCCAAGCGCCAAGTGGCTCAATGACGATCATCTGGAGGTATGGCTGGCCCCGGAACCGCCCCAGGAACTCTCCGACTGTGGACCGCCCACGGACGAGCAGTTGCCGAAGCAGTGGATCATCCGCATCGCCGACGGCAAGGTGTTCCCCGGCTTCGGTAAGCCGGAACAGACGCTTCAGGTCGAGCGCGCACAGATGCCAGGAAAGGAAGGCTATTGGCTGAAGGTGAAGCTGCCGCCCGATCTCTTCCGGGGCATCAGCGTCGTCTATAGCGACAGCGACAGCGGGAAGGGGCCCGACTCTCGGGTGGCCACCAGCAAGCTGAAGCCGGGCAGGCCCGAAACGCTCAATCCGGTGTATTGGGTCCGCCCCGAGCAAGCGGTCTGCACGGTGCGCGACGGACAGCTCACCGCCGTGAGAACGGAAATCAAGGCCGAGCCCGGTAAGGCCGTGCTTCAGATGAAGTGAGGCCCACAGGTCCAGAGGAGAAACAATGCATCTGTTTCGCACGAGCCCCCCGTGGCTTGTCATGGCTGTCCTCTGGATGGGCCACGAGGCAAACAGCGCTCCGCCGTCCAAGGCCCCCGCTCCCGCCACGGCCCAGGCGCCCGAGCCCGCAGCGCTCACCGGGCCCGCGTTCGCGTATCTGAAATCCGCGGGGGACCACCGGTGCGCATGGATCCGGCAGCCGCTGCCTTCCGGGCCCTCCGCCACGGTCTTCTCGTTCGATGCCGACTGCGCCCAGTCGGTGTTCTTCTGGAGCCCGAACGGCAAGGAGGGGGTCGTGCTCGACTGGCCCCTGGGAGAAGGACAGCAGCGCATCTGGAAGGTGGACTTCGCCACGAAGACGGGCAAGGCCGTGGAGTTCAAGGGACTGCCCACCGGGACGGGTCAGCTGGCCTCCGACGGCTTCCGCATCTTCCAGGTGAACTTCGACGTCCAGGGGCGGCTGGTGGCCCTCATGTCCTCGTCGGAGAAGCCAGAGGACGACACCGGAGAACTCGGCATCACCTTCGAGGGTAAGCGCTATCCCGTCGCGGAGAACGAGCGATGGCGGCGGCTCTGTCTGGCTTATCGTTGGGATGGCACGGAGTGGAAGCGCGTCGAGCTGAAGGTCCTCGGCTCTCCCGCCGACCTGGACACCGTCAGGTCGATGTATGACCCATCCCCTTCTCGCACCGAGAGCATCGTGGGAGAGGCGGCCACGAAGGAGCAGGCGAAGCGGCTCACCGCCGCCGTGCGGCCCACCGACAAGTTCGGCAAGTGGATGGCGTTGACCACGCCAGGCGGGCCGCTGCTGTACCGGGCCCGCCAGGAGGACGCGGATGGCTCCGCGACGGCGTCCACGCCCGTGCGTTGGGAACAGGAGGGCAAGTGGGTGGCACCCGAGGGCATGACGCAGCCGGCCTCCACCGACATCGCCCTCCAACTGAGCGACGCGTTCGTGCTCATCAACGTCCTGGGAGAAAAGCCCTCGGCCTCCGTCTTCGACAGCCAGACGAAGAAGAACCTCCACTCCGTCGAAGGCCTCCACGAGCGCGCGCTGTTCTGGCCCGCGCCCATCATGCCCTGAACCCGCGAGACCTCCCCCACTGGCCCTTGTGCCCTGGAGTCCCTTCGCCATGAAACCCCACCTGCTGCTGCTCGCCACCCTCGCCACCCTCCCCGGCTGCAAGAAGGAGCAGCCCCCGGCGGCTCCCGCCAAGCCCCCACCCAGCGCCAGCGCGCCCACTCCGGCCCCGGCCCGGAAGGATCCGCTCACCGAGGTGCCGAAAACCGACGCCACGCTCTCGTTCCTCGAACCCCGCGAGGGCAAGTGCCAGTGGACGCGCGAGGACCCCGTCGCCCACAAGCGCGCGGCGGTGGCCTCGCTCGACGGGGACTGCAAGGGCGCCCGCCTCTTCTGGAGCGCGGACCTGGGCAAGGCGCTCGTCTGGTTCGATCCCGATTGGGTGGCCTCTGGCGCCTACCTCGCTCCCGGCGTCTCGCCTCGGGGCTTCCCCGCGGAGGAACCCACGCCCGGAGCCACCTCCCGGCTGTACGAGGTGACGGTGGCCTCGGGACAGGTGCGTCCGGTTCCCTCGCCCCCCGTGGAGGGCGCACTGGACTCCTTCGGCTACAAGGGCTCGGAGCTCGTCGCGCTGTCCCTGCAATCCCTGACCGAGGAGCAGATGGCCCAGGACTCCGTCACGGTCGACGGCAAGGCCATCCCCCTCAACAAGGAGGTCGAGGGCGCGCCCGCGCTGGCCTTCGCCTACCGGCTCGGAGCGGACGGAAAGTGGCAGCGCGTGGAGATCAAGGCCACGGGCGAGGGCTCGGACTATGCGCCTGGTACCCGGGCGCTGGAGATCGCCGAGTCCCTCGGCTCCAACTCCGACACCCTGCTCGATGCCCGCATGGGCGATGAGGGAACCGAGCCCACCGCGGAACAGGCCCAGAAGCTCCAGCCGCTGCGCCCGGCCCCGCTGCTCCAGCCTCGGGAAGACGACATGGACACGGGTGGAGAATGGAGCCATGTCGTCACGCCGGGCGGCTCCTTCTACGCCTGGCGGGTCAGCGGCGAGTTCATGCACACCACGGGGCATCTCGTCCTCGAGGTGGGGGGCCAGTTGAAGCCCGTGAAGGACCTGGGCTTCACGGACGGAGACTTCGTCGCCGTGCGGGCACAAGGCCCCTTCCTGCTGGTCTCGGCCGACAGCGTGGGCACGCATCCGCGCCTCTATGATCTCCGCACTGGCGAGCGCGTGTTCCACTCCGACACGGCACGCGTGGCCACCTTCTGGCCTTCACCCGCCCCCACTCACTGAACCGCACGAGGCGTCAGCGCCAGAGCACCGTGCGAACTACTCTGGCTCCGCGTATGACGTCTCCAGTTCCTCCAGACTGTCCGCTACGTCTTCCGCAGGACAATTTGGCAGATGCTGTACGAGATTGAGGACAAGTCCGTCCACGGCCTCAATACTCGCCTCGAGCAACTCGTTTCCATCGACTTCAATGAAGTCCTTTGGTTTCCAATCCAGGTAAATCCTGACGCGTCCAGGGCTGGTTTTCTCCAGGACAAGACGCGCGGCATCATCTGGATGGTCGTAGACCCACTTCTTCTCGGGAGAATCAAGCCACGAAAAAACATGGGACCACGCCAGCGCGAAGTCCACTCCAGGCACCACGAACAATGACTTGCTGAAATCACCCGCTGCCGCCGCATTGGCATCGCCGAAGACGTCGGCTCGAACACTCGTTCCCAGAAACACAGCCGTCTGGAACAGGTGATATCCAACAAGCAACTCATCAACCTCGGAGGAGGTACTCCGCCGGATCTCCTCGTCGGACAACACACACTTCATCCACATGAGTTCCTCACGGTGGCACCGGAAAAGCAGTAATTATACGACCCGCGTCATCAATGGCCACTCGCACGGAGTGCACGGGATGTCCAGCTTGGTTGGAACCAACGGGAGCAGGATACGTCTTCTCCACCAGGAATGAACCGTCCAATCGGGGTTTTCCTCTCCTGTAGTTCGGGCGAATCGTTCCCCTACTGGCAGCATCGGTGATGAGTTTCTGGATATTGACCGAGGCATCGAACTTGCTCTTTCCTGGCGCCAGGGACAGCGGACCGTGCCCACCTCCCGTCTTATCTCCATCGATGATGTGCCTCAATCTCTTCTTGAGCAGCTTCGGAAACTTGCGAAGCATGTTCGCGCGAACCTTGTCGACAGGATTGGCCTCCGTCAACCTGGCGAGGCGAGCATCCCGGCGAGCATGGGAGGATTTGACGCGAGCATCCTTCAACTTATTGCGCAGCAAGGCCCGCCGAACCCGAGCCTGAGCCAGTTTTTCGGGCCGAAGTCTTGACCAGAAGGAACTCACACTCCCCTTGGTCCGCACCAGTGAACGCCCTCCCACCTTTTTCAGCATCAGCAACGCGTCATCGAGTGGTTTCGATAATTGCGCCGTCTTCTCCGCGAGCCTCACGAACCTGGGCATTTTTGAAAGGAGCCTGCCAAGTTTTCCAGCTTTGCCCGCCCACTTCAAGACGGCGGCCCCTCCGGAAACAACCGCCATGACGATCTCGGCGATAGCATAACCGATCAGCCATCCACGGAAATGTGCACGGCTCAGAAGATCTGGGGAATTCCACCGCTCAAGCAAAGCGGCGAGACCCGCCTCGGTCAGCGTCTTGATGTCCAACGCTGAAATTAGATTCCACAAGCTCTTCATGTCCGACAAGACTTCGCCGGTCAGAATGCTGTAGACGAAGTTCCACACCAGCTCCAGTAGCTCGAAGATCCCCGTCAAGAGATCCCATACTGATTCGAGCGCGCCGTGGATCAATCCTGCCGTGAGGGCGGCCCCCTCCAGATAGAAACTCCCGATGGCCTTGGTAAGGCTTTTAGCATCTTGCAATAAATCGTAGCTGCTCGACCCTGACCCGACCCTGCCGCGTAGGCCCTCGGCGAACACCTGACTCGGTATCCAGATGAGGTAATCCTCACGAGTCAGCAGAGTATCCGGATGCGCAGCATCGCTTGACCTGTAGATACCACGAAGCCCAACTCCTCGGTTCGCCTCGGCGAGGACATTGGCGTAGTACCGCTCATCCTGTCCCCATCTGATGGAACTCCCCTTGTAGTACTGTTTGACGATTGCCAGAGCACCTTCGTTCTTCTTGACTCTATGGAGAAGCGCACCAGGATCATTCGAGTTGAGAAGAATGTGCTTTGAGTAGACAAAACCGGACTGGCCATTACCGAGCGTCACGAAATACCAGTCACCAGCGATTTCACGACTCGCGAAAACGCACGTATTGAATGGGAGTCTTGCCTTGACTTGGTCTAAGGGATCGGGCCGCCCTCGGAGTTCTACTCCATGGGCATGAGCGACTCGGCCGAAACAAGAAACCTCCCGCCCCATCGCGAACGGAAACCCCTTTGGAGTCTTGACCCCCCCGATGACGAAAGGACGGGAAGAGTATTGATTCAGGCTCGCCCAAGCGGCGGGACCTATAATTCCGTCCAAAGAAGCTCGATACGACATTCAACCCCCCAGGCCTCCGGCGAAGACTCAACTCACCTTCGAACTCTGTCAACAGCACAGCATCGTATGTTCTAAAACCATATCCAATGAACTACCCGTGCGCAAGGAGCCCATCCAATAAGGAGCGAAAGACACATTCCAAACGGAATGAGCGACCTGGGCGTCAGGGCGCCCCGCCCGGACGCACGTTCATGTCGGACAGGAACTCGGACACCTCGCGGGAGGGCACGAGCCGCGCGCGCTCCGCACCGGTCCCACACCGCGTTCCACCGATCTCTTCGAGTTCCGTCGGATCCCTCGGGAACACGAGGATGCCCAGGGCATCTCCAGGCCCCCGCCTGGACGCCACGAACATCCGCTCGGCCACCTCCCGGGTGTCCTCGCTCCGCAGCAAGGCCCGGGACAGGTGCTCCATCGTCACGCCTTCCCGGGCCTGGAGCAGGGCGAACTCACACAGCCGCTCCCGCTCGAGCCGCTCCCGGAAGCCCCCGGGCCGGAACCACGACGACACCACCAGGGGCTCGCGGGTGGACACGAGCCAGCCCACATGGTGCGCGGCGCCCACGGTCGCCATCGTCGCCAGGAAGAGCAGCACGAGCAGCGTCAGCAACGACACGCTCCAGCGCACGGGCCACGGACGCGCCTCGGGAGTCTCGGCGTGGAAGCGACGCCAGAGCCCGCGCAGGAACAGGTGCGAGCCCACGCCCAGCAGGCACGCCACGGCGAGGGCTTCGGCGATGAACTCCCATCGCCACTGGACCTGGGGGACGACCCGCGCGAGGAAGGACATCCACCCCAAGAGGAGGAGCAGGGGCGCGGTGATGATCCACACCGAGCCCTGGGCCAGCAGACAAGGCGCCAGCAGGAGCAGGGGGACCAGTCCCCAGCCCAGGAGCTTGCGGCCCGCCGTCATGGGGCACCCTCCTGGAGGGCCGCGTGGATGTCCCGGAGCGGCAGCTGGCGGATGTCTCCATCCGTGAACAGCACCCAGCGCGAGGGCCCGAAGAGTCCTGGCTCGTAGGCCAGGGGCGCCTTGGGGGCATCCGCCGTCTGGCCGCCCACGTAGATGAAGTGCAGGCCCGAGCCCCCCACCACGCGCCAGCGCGCCTCGGGAAGCTCGGGGGAGAGGTCGCTCGCGGGGAAGCGCTGTCCATGCTGGGAGGCGTGGACCCACAGCGCGTCCCGCAGCTCCTCGAGCCGCTGACGCCGCGCCTGGAGCATCCACTCCGTGTCCGAGAGCGGGGGGGCGCCCTTGAGCGCGTAGGTGGTGCCCGACTTCTCCCAGGCGCCGGGCGTCATCAGCTCCCGTCCTCCGGCGATCATCGACAGGACGAGCTGGAAGCCCAGCGTCCAGAGGAACACCAGGGCCAGCGCGGCGCCAGAACCCAACCGGGGCAGGCGGGGCACGTCACGCGCGAGCCGGTTCCACAGCGCCTTCACGGCCAGCGTGACGAGCAGGAACAAGCCGAGGAAGAAGGACAGGGCCTCCAGGCGCTGCGTGGCGAGGTCCGTCAGCTGGACGAACGGCATGCCGGCCAGTGCCACACCCGGCCAGAGCCACAGGACGGCGAGCAGCGGCCGGAGGGACATGGGCTCAGAGCCTGAAGGGGACGGCGTGGACGGCGGGCCAGAGCACGCGGGGCTCGCCCTCGTCGGGGGCCACCGCGATGACGGCGCCCTCCAGCAACTCCTCGCTCTCCAACGCCTCGCGCAGGGTGCGCACGGCCACGTCCGCGTCCATCACCCGGAAGTAGACGTTCATCCGGCCCGGCTGGGACTCGGCGCCCTCCACCTCGCCATTGCCCGTCCAGCCGAGCGTGTCGTTGATGACGGCTTCCACGTTGTGGCGCTTCTCGAAGTCCTGGCCCGAGCCCTTGCCCTTCAACGCGTACTGGATGACGAGCGGAATCATCTCCTCCAGGTCCGGATCCTCATAGCCCTGGTCCACGAGCGGCTCGGCCAGCTGGGCGATGGCCATGTCCGGATCCTCCTCGTCCGCGGGCAGGGGGAGCACCTTCTCCTCGCCCGTCTCTCCGACGACGCCCCAATGCAGGGTGATGGACTGCTCGTGCACCCACGCTTCCCAATAGCGGAGGGTGCCGCCTTCCTTCTTGTAGAGCCTCAGCACGGCCGCACTCTATACACATCCGCCCCCCTCCCGTGGACCCGCGCCTACTCCAGGCCGAACAGCTCCTTGAGCCGGTTGGCCACGACGCGGACGGCGGCCCGCTCCCAGGCCTCGGACTGGATGACGAGCCACACGGGCCGGCGAGGCAACTCGGGGACGTCGAACAGGCGCTCCAGGTCCGGCTCCATCTGGGCCCACCCCGCGGGGAGCACCGCCAGCCCCACGCCCTTGCACACCCCCGCCACGAGCGCCGACATGCTGTTGGTGCGCAGGATGATGCGCGTGCCCTGTTGCCCCTCCATCCAGCGCGCCTCCGCCAGCGCGCCCAGCTCGCCGCCCACCACCAGCACGTCATGCCCCGCCAGCTCCCGCTCACTCCGGGGCCGCCCCCGCTGCCGCAGGTAGCTCGCCGCGCCGTACACCGCGTAGCTCTGGGACTGGAGCTGGCGCACCTTGAGATTGGCGCCCTCGGGCCGGATGAGCCGGACGGCGATGTCCGCCTCGCCCCGGGACATGTCCACGGTGCGGTTGCCCCCGAGGATTTCCAGCCGCAACCCCGGGTGCTCGTCCTTCAAGGAGCACAGCCCCCGGTCGACCAGGTACGTGGCCAGGGCTTCCGTGGTGGCGATGCGCACCGTGCCCGCCACCGTCTCGGCGGGCGTCAGCTCACCGCTGAGCAACCGCGCGAGTTCCGGCTCCAGCGTTTCTAACCGCTGACGCAGCAATTCTCCCGCCGTCGAGGGCCACAACCCCTCGCGCGTGCGCAAGAAGAGCCGCACCCGGAGCGACTTCTCCAGGGCCTGGATGCGGCGCCCGGCGGTGGAGGCATTCACGCCCAGCTCTCGCGCGGCCGTGGCCAGCGTCCCGTGACGAACCACGGCGAGAAAGAAACGCAGATCGTCCCAACTCGTCGCCTGCATACGTGCAACGCAGTATTGCACGCCCGCATCTCGACGCTCACGGACGCGGAGCGCTAGCTGTGCGCGAATGATTTCCACCTACCGTGCGGTCGTGCTGACGAGGAACGGCGGCCTCGACGCGCTCGAACTCCGCGAGTTGCCCCTCGAAGCACCCGGCCCCGGCCAGGTGCGCCTGCGAGTGCGCGCGACCGGCGTCGGATTCACCGACATCATCATGCGGCGGGGCTACCACCCCGATGCCCCGAAGTTGCCCTTCACGCCGGGCTACGAGGTCGTCGGAGACGTGGAGGCCATCGGGCCTGGGGTCACGGGCTTCACACCCGGGCAGCGCGTCGCGGCACTCACCGTTCATGGCGGCTATGCCGAGTCCATCATCCGGGACGCTGGAGAATTCATCCCAGTCCCCGAGGGGCTCGACGACGCGGAGGTCACCGCGCTCATCCTCAATTACGTGACGGCGTATCAGATGATCCACCGCGTGGCGCGGCTCCGGGCGGGCCAGAGCGCGCTGGTGACGGGAGCGGGAGGAGGCGTGGGCACGGCGCTGCTCCAACTCCTGCGGGTGGCCGGAGTCCAGGCGTACGGCGTGGACTCTCCGCCCAAGGCGGGGCTGGTGCGTGAACTGGGAGCGACGTTCATCGACTCCCGGGAGCGGCCCTTCGACGAGGCCGTGAGGAAGCGCCTCCCCGAGGGCGTGGACGTGGCCTTCGACGGCATTGGCGGGGACAGCATCGCGAGGTGCACGCGCGCGGTCCGGCGGGGAGGACGGCTCATCTCCTACGGCTTCACGAGCGCGGTGGGCCGCCATGGAGGCGGCGACAACGTGGGCGGCCTCAGCGGCCTGCTGGCGCTCTTCGTGGGAACACGGCTCCTGGGCCGCCGCCCGTCCGTCTATGGCATCACCCAGCTCTATCAGAAGGATCCCTCGCTCCTGCGCGAGGATCTTTCCCAGCTCTTCACGCTGCTGGCGGAGCGGCGCATCCAACCCCTGATCGCCCACCGCCTGCCGCTGCTGGCGGGAAGGGCCGGTCAGGAACTGCTGGAGCGCGGAGGCATCCGCGGGAAGATCATCCTCCTGCGCGATGTGCCCAAGAAGACGTGACCGAAGCCGCATCTGTCCGGCACCGGGCAAATCCATGGGCCCGAGGAACACGGTTGTCGCGCGGTTCACGCATGAAGCACGTGGACGCGCCCGGAAGGAGTGAGGCCGCTCGCCAGCATCCCTACGCTCGATCCACCACCGATGAGGAGCCCGATGACGACGACTTCCACTTCCAGCGCCAGTCCCGGGGAGAGCCCGGGAGACAATCCCGTGAACGGGAAGGTGCTGCGCTGGAGCGCCGTGGCGATGCTCACCGTGGAGGCCCTGATGCTCGCGAGCACCTGGGGCCAATGGGAGACGGTGGCGAGCCTCCTCGGCCTGCACGGGGCCCGGCTCCTGGCCAACCTGTGGGTGTACGTCTGGGCGAAATGGACGACCCGCCGGGAATCGGGCCTGAACGTCGCCATGGGCATCAACATGGTCGTCACCCTGCTGGAGGCGCGGCTCCTCGACTGGAGTCCGCTGGCCTGGCTGCACGTCCTCTTCCAGGTGGTGTTCATCAATGGGCTCGCGGAGCGGGACCACCGCCTCGAGCATCGGCTGGCGATCGGCATCTTCCTGCCGGCGGCGGCGGGCTGGGCCCTGTATGACGGAATCGCGCCCGGGGTCGTGGGAACGGTCTGCGTCATGGCCTGTCTGCTGTATGGGTATGGCGAGGCGAGCCATCAGATGCTCCTCGCCGCCCTGGAGGACGCCCGGACGAACTACCAGAAGCTCCAGCGGATGCAGGAGCAGCTCGTGGAGCAGGAGAAGTTCTCCTGCCTGGGCAGACTGGCCGCGGGAGTGGCGCATGAAATCAACAACCCCATGGCCTTCGTGACCAGCAACATCCGGGGGCTCACGCGAGACCTCTCCGCGCAGCCCCAACTGCCAGGGCCCTTGCGCGAGTACGTGGACGAAGTCCTGCCGGAAACCCTCGACGGCATCCGCCGCGTCAACGACATCATGGCGGATCTGCGGTGCTTCGCCCGGGGAGATCTGGAAGCGCCCGTCGAGTTCGATCTCAACCGGGAGGTCGCCTCGGCGCTGCGCCGCTCCCGGGATGAATTGAAGGGGCGCTGCCGGGTGGAGCTGGACCTGAGCGAGCTGCCGCCGCTGAGGGGCCGGCCCCGGCAGATCGGCCAGGTGATCGTGAACCTCCTCGCCAACGCCGGGCAGGCGCTCCCCGAACAGGGGGGCGTGGTGGAGGTGAGGACCCGGCTCGAGCAAGACGAGGCGCTGGTGGAGGTGAGGGACAACGGCGTGGGCATGACGACGGAGGTGCGCCGCTCGCTCTTCCTGCCGTTCTTCACCACCCGGCCCGTGGGCCAGGGAACGGGCCTGGGCCTCGCCGTCGCCTATGGCATCGTCACCGGCCATGGGGGGCGCATCGACGTCGAATCGGAGCCGGCGCGGGGGACCTGCATCACCGTCCGACTGCCCGCGAGCGACCGGAGTGCCATGGCCTCCGGGCAGCTCGCGCAATGACGCTCAAAGAATGACGCTCAAAGAATGACGCTCAAAGACCGTGCGCGGGAGCGATGACCTTCTCCCAGAGCGGACGGTTGTATTGGAAGCCATCGCCCACGCCCGAGGCCGGCAACTGGTAGAGGCCGTAGTCCTTGCCCTTGGCGTAGTTGCGGTAGCCCTTGCTCACCTTGAAGAACAAGTCCTGCGCGCCCACGGAGATGCGGTTGACCACGGCGGTGGTCGAGGTGCCCGCGGGCATGGCGCCATAGGCCACCAGCACCGCGTGGTTGATGAGGTGCGGCTTGAAACCGTCGTAGGCGTAGAACGTGGCACTGCGCGAGCCCTGGGCGTCATTGGAGCGGAACTCCTTGAGCTGACCCACCTTCCCCTTGTTGGGAAGCTGTGAGCACCCCGTCACGAGGTAGCCGGAGGATTCGCCATTGCCCAGGGCCACGCCCGCGCCGTTGTTGAGGCCGCAGTCGACCGTGGCGCTGAACGTGTCATTCGCCAGCTGCACGTAGATGTCGAAGAGCTGGTCGAGCGCCAATCCCTTGTAGCGGTAGTTCTTGATGGCGGCCTGGATCTTGGAGGCGCTCGGGGCTCCGGCCGAGGGCGTGGACACGGCGGTGTTGAACACCTTGTGGAGCGTCGTGAGCCCCTGCGCCTGGAGCTGCGTCACGAACGAGGCATGCGAGTAGGCATTGAGGAAGGCCTCGGTGGGGGTCCGCCCGCCCAGGTAGAGCGTGGAGACGAGCATCGCGCCCACCATTCCCTCGCGGTAGTTGGGGTTCCAGCCGCGATTCAGGTTGGTGTCCCCGTCGATGCCCGTGGGAACGGCGCCATTCAGGTAGCTCGCATCGGAGGTGGTGTAGGCCGAGCCCACCAGCGTGGCCTTCATGATGAGGTCGATCTTCTGCACCTCGGTGGCGGTGAGCTGATTCCAGACACGCGGCGTGCGCTTCGCGAGCGCGAACATGCCCGTCATCATCCGCTCGTGCTGGGCCATGTAGCCGCCGTTGCCGAAGGGATCCCGCCCGTTGCCAATGACGTAGCGGATCTGCTGCAGGAGCCGCGCATCGGCGCTCGTGTTGCCCTTGAAGGAGGCCACGGCGAGCAGGATGGACTGGCCATGACAATCCACGCAGTAGCGCCCGCCGGAGGCATTGGTCCCGAAGCGGCCCAGGGGCGCGGCGATGGCCAGGTCCACGGCGGCCTGGGGAGGACTGGCGAGCGTCGGCACCGCGAGCGCCTCGGCATTCACCTCCAGGGCCGGAACCTCCTCCAGGGCGGATTCCGGCCCACATCCGAGAAGGGGAACCAGGACGAGGACGGGGAGGACGCGACGCATGGAGGGCTCCAGGAGGAATGAGGACAGGGTGGATGTACCACCCTCCCAGAACGATGAAAACCCGCCAGAGCCGTAAAATCTCCAATTCCCGCGAGAAAAAGACTCAGGACGTGCGCAGCTGGAGCGGGAGCTCGCGCAGCCTGCGTCCGGTGGCGTTGTAGACGGCGTTGGCGATGGCGGCGGCGACGCCCGTGATGCCAATCTCTCCCACGGACTTGATTCCGAGCGCATTGGAAGGATCCGGCTCGCCCACGAACAAGACCTCGATCTCCGGCACATCGGCGTGCACGGGAACGAGGTATTCGCCCAGGTCTCCGTTCACGAGCTGGGCCGTGCGAGGGTCGACGTGCCCCGCCTCCAGCAAGGCCATGCCGAGCCCCATCGTCATGCCGCCGATCATCTGGCTGCGCGCCGTCTTGGGATTGAGGATCCGCCCACAGTCGAACGCCCCGACCATGCGGCGCACGCGAATGATGCCCAGTTCCTCGTCGACCGCGACCTCGGCGAATTGCGCGCCCCAACTGTGGATGGAGCTGTCACCCGCCGTCTGCACTCGGACGCCCGCCGCGGAGGTGAAGGCCTTGGAACCGATGATCCGGCTGACCATCGTGGGGAGGCTGTGGTAGGTGACGGAGAGCCCCGCCTCGCCCTGGGTGGAGACAACGGCCGCGAAGTCCAGACCCACCGTCGGCGCATCCAGGGACACCACTCGGCCATCACGGACGCCGAGCGCCGCGCGCTCCTTTCCCTGGAGGGAGGAGCCCTTCGTCCGGCGAGCGAGGTCGAGCAGCTTCTCGCGCAACTCGACGGCGGCGCCATGGACGGCGTCTCCCAGTGATTGGGACAACATGGAACCACCGGCCATGGCCGAGCGGGGGTAGCGCGTATCCCCGAGCCGGACGTCGACGAGAGAGGGAGACACGCCCAGCACCTCGGCCGCGACGATCGCCATGGCGGTATAGGTGCCCTGGCCGATGTCGACGCCGCGGCTCTCGACGAACACACGCCCCTCACGGGAAACGCCCACCCGGGCCTCCGAGGGGAAGCTCCGGGTCGGATAGGAGGCGGTCGCCATGCCGAGCCCAATCCACTCATGCCCCTCGCGGCGGCTTCGAGGCTCGGCCGAACGTCGAGACCAACCGATCGCCTCGGCACCCGCGGCGTAGGCCTCCTTGAGCTTGCGGCTCGACCAGGGCTTGCCACTGTGCGGGTCCGAATCGACATGGTTGAGCAGCCGCAGCGCCAGCGGGTCGGTTCCGGCCTTGGCCGCGAGCTCATCCAGGGCCGATTCAACGGCGAAGCTGCCCGGTGCCTCCCCAGGGGCGCGCATCCAGCCCGGCGGGGAGATGTCGAGCTCGGCGACCGAGTTCTCGGCCCGGTAGTTCGCCACGGCATAGGTGGCGTGGGACGAGCGGGAGCCCGGCTCACCATAGAGGGCATCGCGGCTCGTCTCGTTGGCGGTCTCGTGGATCAACGCCGAGAGCTTGCCCTGGGCGTCGGCACCGAGTCGCAGCCGCTGCCGGGTGGCGGGCCGGTTGCCGACCGCCAGGAACACCTGGGAGCGGGACAGGACGAGCTTCACGGGACGGCCCACCACGCGCGAGGCCATCGCCGCGATGGCGGCATGCGGGTAGATGTTGACGCGGCTGCCGAATCCACCGCCCACGAAGGAGGAGATGAGGCGGACATCGTCTCGCTTCAAACCGAACCAGTTCGCCAGCACGTCCTGGGCGCCGTCGACCCATTGCGAGCCCTCGCGCACGGAGAGGCGGTCCTCCCCCTCCCACCAGGCGAGCGTGGCATGGGGCTCCATGGCGGCGTGGTAGTGGCGAGGCGTGGTGTAGACGGCTTCGATGACGAGAGGCGCCGAGGCGAGCGCGGAATCCGGCTCACCGCGTTGGGTGTCCTCGCTGAGCGCCTTGGCCATGAACCCCATGCTGGCCATGCGTTGGACGTCACCGGTGGCCAGCGTCGCGGCGGGGGGAGTCTCGTCACGGTAGGTCACCCGCACGAGAGAGGCCCCATGACGAGCCGCCTCGAGGCTGACGGCGACGACGGCGGCGATGTGCTGGCCCCGGTAGTGGATCTCCTCGTCCAGGAAGGGACGGCGACGATGACCCGAGGCGCCCAGGGGAAAAGCGGCGGCCTTCTTCATTTTCGGTGCGTTCGCGTGGGTCAACACGGCGAGGACACCGGGCGCGGCGAGCGCCGCGGCCGTGTCGATGCTCGCGATCTTCCCGCGAGCGATGGTGGCACCGACGAGGACGGCATGGGCCAGCCCCTCGGGAACGGCATCGGCGGAGTAATCAGCGCGGCCCGTCACCTTGGCGATGCCATCGATGCGTGACGTCGCCGGTCCATGGGTCAGGTGCGCCACGGGATGGGTCTTCATGAGAACTCCTGGAGCAGGAGCCTCAAGGTATCACCCGTCGGCGGGTCCGGGCTCGGGCCGCTCGATGAGACCCGCCCTGTCCAGCAACTCACGTACACGCGCGGTGAACGCCACATGCTCGGGGTTGCTCGCCGTCATGGCCTCGGAGGAGAGAATGAGCAGCCAGCCCAACTCGCCCACCGGCTCGATGCGCACGGGCGCGGGCAGCGGTGGCACTCGCCCCAAGCGGCGCGACAGGTAGGTCAACCAGCCCACCCGCACCTCCCGATTTCGCTTCTCGATGAGATCCACCATGTCGGTCGAGCTGACCATGGCGAAGTCGGGGTCCCAGGCTGTCGCTACGCTGGAGAGAACCGCGGTCATCAAGGGGGCGCGCAACAATTGCTCCCGCCCCGGGCCCTCCTCCGGCGGGTAGAGGAGGCAGGTGTTTCCAGATCCCCAGGGCGAGTACTCACCGCAGTGGAGCTGGACGCGGGTTCGCACCTTCTTCGCGTTCCATACATGCTCGGTGAACCCCAGGTCCTCGATGACATTCTTGCCGACGTCCGTGCGGTTCCTCCCTCGGAGGAACAACTGCTCCCACTCTTCCGCATCAGAGCGGACGGGGTAGCCTGGCAACTCACGAGGAAAACCCCGTCCCCCCCGGTACCACTGAGCGAACATCGGGTCACACCTCGCCAGCAGGTGGAAGAAGAGTTCCGCGCGCCGGGCACACTCCAGCGCCGTCTCCCGCCGAGGACCCCAGTATGCGCCCAAATAGTGCCGCTCGAACATGACGCGTGATAGCGCAATCAGGGCCCCATCAGAACGCCCGGCCCTGGGCTCCATCCACGGGCACGGTGGCGCCGGTGACCCAGCGGGCGCGCTCGGAGCAGAGGAAGACGACCACCTCGGCCACCTCCTCGGGCGTGCCGAAACGGCCCCAGGGGAACTCCTCGCGCACCATCTTCTCCACCTTCTCGGGGTCCTTCTGGCGCCGACGGTCCCAGCTCCCGCCCGGAAAGAAGATGGCGCCCGGAGCCACGCCGTTGACGCGGATGCGGTGGCGCGCCAGGTCCACGGCCATCTCCTTGGTGAGCGCGGTCACCGCCGCCTTGGCCGCCGTATAGGGCGCGCTGGTGGCGTACTCCCGGCCGAAGATGGAGTTGATGTGCACGATGCAACCGCCGCCGCGCGTCTTCATGTGCTCCACCGCGTGCTGGCTGCACCACACCGTGGACAGCAGGTTGCGGTCCACCACGTCCTTCCACTGCGCGGCACTGGCCACGTCGAAGGCCCCCGCCCCTCCGCTGCCACCCACGTTGTTGACGAGGATGTCGAGCGCGCCGAAGGAGCGCACCGCCATCTCCACCGCGGCCTGGGCTCCCTCGGGCGTGGCCACGTCTCCCGCCACCAGGGCCACGTCCGCGCCAGCCGCGCGCAGCTCCGACGCCACCGCCTCCAAGCCCTCCGCCCCGCGAGCGCTCAAACACACCTTCACGCCCTCGCGCGCCAGGCCCAGGGCGATGGCCCGTCCGATGCCCCGGCTGCTGCCCGTCACGAGTGCCGTCTTGCCTTTGAGTTCCAGGTCCATGCGGTGTGTTCTACCTCACGCGCCGCGACCGCTCAGCCCTTCCGCGTGGCGCTGAGAATCCGGATGGGTGGAGTGAGCCGCTGTCCCTTCGCCGGAGCCTTTTGGATGGCGCGCACCACGTCCATGCCGCGCACCACCCGGCCGAAGGCGGCGAAGCCCTGACCATCCGGGTTGCGCTTGCCACCGAAGTCCAGCTCGGGCTGGTCGCCCACGCAGATGAAGAAGTCGGACATCGCCGAGTCGGGCGTGTCGCGCGCCATCGACACCGTGCCCTCCAGGTGCTTGAGCCCGGTCACGCTCGTGCGCTCCAAGGCCACGGGCGGGCGCTGTTCGGAGGCCTTCCCAGGAGCGATGCCACCCTGGATGACCTCGATCTTCACGGCGTTGTCCGGCTGGTTGTCGGGCGTCACGGTGCGGTGGAAGACGCCCGCGGAGAACAGGCCCGCGTCCACGTAGTGCAGGAAGTTGCGGACCGTGTTCGGAGCCCGCGCCGCGTCCAGTTCCAGTTCGATCTCGCCCTTCTCGGTCTTGAGGATCACGTTCACCTTGCCCGATGGCGCCTGGGCCGCCTTTGGCGCGGCGGCGAGGGAGGAAGACGCGAGGAGCAGCAGGACACCACAGGCGGACGCGATCAGGGAGCGCATCTAGGGATTCTTACCCGAGGGCACTGGCAGGGGCACGAGGGTCGGCTCCGGGCCCGAGCCACCGATGGCCTGTCGAGCCGCCGCGTCCTGGGGCGAGAGGGGCCGGCCCACGTACTGGACGTTGTCGTTGTTGTCGATCGCGAAGCGCACGAGCGCGCGCATCAAGCGGTTGCGCTTCACGTTGCCCACGACCTGCCGCAGGTCCTCGTAGACGGTGGGATCCTTGAGGATTCCGCCGAGCGAGCCCTCGCCGCGAGCCACCATGGCGGTGATCTGCTTGATGTCCGCGGCGGCGCTGCCCAGGTCCGACAGCATGTTGCCCGCGCTGCCGTAGACGAGCTGGTGCACGGCGCCATCGGGATTCGTCTTGGCGTCCTCAAGCAGTCCGGCGAGCTGTCCGGCCGCGGAGCCCAGTTCCTTGAGGGCGTTGACGCCATCCTGGCCGTAGATGAGCGCATGGGCGGTGCCCTGGCCGTGCTCGACCTCGCCGAGCAGGGAATCCACGCGGGCGACGGCCCGGTCCATGCGCATGGCGGTGCGGGAGGCATTGGCCACGAGGGTGCGCACTTCCCTGCCGGTATCCTTGTCATAGATGAGGGCGTGGAGGAGACCGTCGCCCTTCTCCACCTCCTCGATCAGATGGCGGAGGCTGCGCACGCCGGCGGCCACGTCCTGGGCCATGGCGGGGTCCGCGTAGGCCTCGGCGGCCTTGCGCAGCGTGGCGCTCACCACCACGGCGTCCTCGAGCACCTTGGAAGCGCCCCTCAGCATCGCGGCCACGTCCCCGCCGCCCTCGCTGGGAATCACCCCGTTCTCGGCCAGCGGGGGCTGGTCCAGGGAGCCGAGCGTGATGTTCACCGCCTTGTCTCCGAGCACCCCCATGCTGGAGAGCTGGGCCACGGAGTCGGCGCGGATGCGGGAGGCGTACTCGGCGCCCAGCTTCAGGCGGACCTCCATGCGCTTCTCTCCGGGCGCGGTGGGAAAACCCACGCCGTCCACGCGGCCCACCTCCAGGCCATTGAGCCAGACGGGAGAATGCTCGGACAGCCCATCCACGCCCGCGAAGTAGGTGCGGTAGAGGACCTGTTTCTCGAACAGGTGCGTCTCCTGGCCGATGAGCATGACGACGAGTCCGGCCAGCACCAGCGCCATCACCATGAAGGCGCCCACCCGCAGCGCCAGACGTCGATCCTTGGAAGTATTGGTGAACACACTCACGGCGCCGCCTCCCGCTCCAACTCCTGTTTGCGCGCGTCCAGAAAGGCACGGACCTCGGGCACCGAGGAGCGCTTCATCTCCTCGGGGGTGCCCACCTGGACGATCCTGCGATGGGCCAACATGGCGATGCGATCCGAGACCGTGAACGCGCTCATCATGTCGTGGGTGACCACGATGGACGTGCAGCCGAGCTGCCGCTGCATGTCCAGGATGAGCTGGTTGATGGTCTCGGTGGTGACGGGATCCAACCCCGTCGTGGGCTCGTCCCAGAGGATGACCTCGGGGTTGGTGGCGATGGCGCGCGCGAGCCCCACGCGCTTGCGCATGCCGCCGGACAGGTCCGCGGGCTTGAGGTGCTCGGTGTCGGGCAGGCCCACGAGGGCGAGCTTCTCCGCCACGCGCTCGCGCACCTGGGCGGGCGTCATGTCCGGGAAGTGCTCGTGCAGCGGGTAGGCGATGTTCTCGCCCACGGAGAGCGAGTCGAACAAGGCCGCGCCCTGGAACACCATGGCCACGTGCCGGCGCAGGGCGATGAAGTCCTCCTCTCGGAAGTCGGAGAGGTCCTGCCCCTGGAAGAGGATGCGTCCGGAGTCCTGGCGCAGCAGGCCGATGAGACACTTGAGCAGCACGCTCTTGCCCGTGCCCGAGCCGCCGATGACCGTGAGGGTCTCCCCGGCGTGAACGGACAGCCGCACGTCGTCATAGACGCGCTTGGGGCCGAAGGCCTTGCGCAGGTGTTCGAAGCGGATGAGCTCTTCCCCGGGCTGGGGAGGGTGGAAGCGCAGACGCGGCGAGGGGCGCGAGAACATGTTCACAGGGAGAGCGTGAGCTTGGTGATGAAGAAGTCGGCCAGGCAGACCGTGACGGAGGTGATGGCGACGGTCTCGGTGGTGGCGCGGCCCACGCCCTCGGTGCCGTTCTGCACGGTGAGCCCCTTGAAGCAGCCCACGATGCCGATGATTCCCCCGAAGACGAAGCCCTTGAAGACGCCGGAGAGGAAGTCGCTCATGAGGATGACGTCCAGGGCGCCCTTGAAGAACAGGTTGAAGCCGATGCCGTACTGGACGTTGACCACGAGGGCGCCGGCCACCATGCCGATGACATCCGCGAGCACGGTGAGCGCGGGGGCGAGCACGAAGCAGGCGAGCACGCGCGGCACCACGAGCTTGCGCAAGGGGTCGGCGCCGAGCGCGCGGATGGCGTCGACCTGCTCGGTGACGGTCATGCTGCCCAGCTCGGCGGCGATGCCCGAGCCCACGCGAGCGCCCACGGTGAGGGCGATGAGCACGGGGGACAGCTCGCGAAACAGGGTGAGCACGACGACGCGGCCCACGGTGTACTGCACGCCGAAGCGCGCCAGGAAGAAGCCGAACTGCAAGGAGATGACGAGCCCCGCGAAGGTGGCGGTGAGCAGGGCGATGGGCAGCGAGCGCACGCCCAGCGCCTCCAGTTGGTAGATGAAGGCGGAGCCCGAATAGGGCGGGCTCAAGGCGCGGGTGAACACCTGGCCCGTCATCAGCGCGATGGACCCCAGGCGCTCCATGCGCTCCTTCATGCGGCCGGTGAAGGAGTCCTCACCGGACGAGGTGTCCACCTCGGCGGGAGGCTGGGTCAGCTGGGCATCCGTGCTCATGAGGCTTCCTCGGAGTGGAATCCGAGCACCATGGCGTCCAGCTCGGCGAGGTGGCTGTCCAGACGCCCCAGGGGCGAGACATAGGAGAAGTCGAACACGCAGCGGTCCTTCTTGAGCACCAGCAGCATCAACTCCACGGGAACGCCATCCAGCTTGGCCAGGTAGTGCGAGCGCAACGCCTCGCGCTCGTCGACGACCTCCAGGCGGTGGAAGACTGCCTGCCGCTCGGTGAATCCCTCGAGAAGGTGGTGGGTGAGCACATCCAGCGGGGCGTCCTCGTGCTCGCGGCAGGTGGCGTTCACGGACAAGGCATGGCCGGTGTCCTCGATGAACCAGGCCACGTCATTGCCGGGCAGCTTCACGCGCTCCCAGCCCGGAGGCAGGGCACCGAGCCGGTAGCGGACACCCTCCTTGGACACCACATGGTTCTCGAAACGGACGCCGCGGTGACAACCCGCGAGCACGAACAAGGACCCCAACACCCCGATGTAGCGAATCACGCCCGGCTTCATTGGGGCGACAGTAGGCACCCACATTCCGCGGGGTGAGTTCCCTAGGGGGAGGAAAGGTTGATTCCTGAAAACAACTGGAGGGCGGGCAGGCGGACCGGGCGCCCGCCGCACCGGGTGTTCCAAGGGGGGAGGACGGATGCGGATGTTGAGACGTGAACCCCGTGAACCCCCTGAACGAGGAGGAGGCGCCCATGGACGGCGGACTGGGACTGTTTGGATTGGGATTGTTCCTGTTGTCGATTGCCCTTCTCTACGCTCGGGAGGCGGTCTGGCTGGCGGCGCTGTTGCTGGTGCTGTCGGTCGTCTCCATGGGCTTCGCGATGACCGAGAGCCCCCGGCGCCGGGATCTCGCCCTGGGCATCGGGGCGGTCTGCCTGGTGTCGGCGCTGGTGAGCCTGGCCTTCTCGGTGTCCTGGTGGTGGGTGGTGGCCACGTCGCTCTTCGGAGTGGCCTACCTGGTGCTGTGGGCGGAGTTCCGCTTCGCCTTCTTCCAGCACATTCCCCAGGAAGCCGGCCCCGGGGGGACCACCTCGCGTCACATCCGCGGGCGCCGGCGTTGATGCCCTACCGGCCCGTGCGCTCGAGCACCCAGAGGGTGGCGGCGATGGGCTCCGGGCAGTCGTAGACGCGCTGCGCCTCGTTCACGGAGGCCCAGCGCGTCTCACCCCTGTAGATGTGACCGTCTTGCAGGGTGGCCACGGTGTCCCCGCCCACCTCGATGGCGTGCCCCTGCGCCTGCTTGACCGCCCTGCCCTGGGTATCGCCCATGCGCACGATGGAGATCGTCTCCCCCGAGCTGCGCACGGTGTACTGGGTGCTTCCCCCTCGCTCGACCCGGTTGCCCGCGCATTTGGACTCCGTGGCGAAGGCGCTTCCGCTCACGACCAGCCACAGCACCCCGAGTCCCCTCAGCGTCCCCTTCATGGCCATGCCCCCCTCCTACGCACAGTGTCGGGAAGGGCTTGTTGCAAGGCGATGGCCAGACACCTCGCCGCGCGTGACGGAGCGCGTCAGGGCTTGGGAGCGAGCGCGAGCAGGGCCTCGATGAGGGGGTTGCGTTGGGGGGAGCGACGCCACGCGACATAGAGGGGGAATTCGCGGGCGGGCTCGGTGAGGGGCAGGGCCGTGACGCCAGGGACCTTGGGACCGCGCGGTTCATGCGAGGCCAGGAGCGAGTAGCCAAGCCCGGCGGCCACGAAGCCGAGGATGGTCTCCGAGGAATCGGCCGCGTACATGCGGCGGGGCACGATGCCGAAGTGGGCGAGCGCCGCGAGCTGCAAGTCCCGCAGGTGGGGGTCGGAGCTGTAGGTGATGAAGAGCTCGTCGCGGAAGGGGACGGGGCTGACGAGGCCCCGGATCGGGGAGCGAGGCCGGGAGGGGAAGACGAGGAAGACGCGCGTCTTGCCCACCTGCCGTGTGTCGAGATCGGGCGGCACCTCGGGCAGGTGATCCACGAGGAGATCCGTCTCGCCCGAGCGCACGAGGGCCATGGCGGGCACCTTGGCTTCGAAGAGGGCGACCTCGATATCGGGCCGTTGGGAGCGCAGGCTGCGCAGCCAGGGGGGCAGCAGGTGGCGGAGCACGTGTCCGGAGGCATGGATGCGCAACCGGCCGCCCACGTCACCGGTGCGCAGGGAGCGCTCCAGGGCGGGCAGACCCTCGTAGAAGGGAGCCACGGCGTCGTAGAGCACGCGGCCCTGGGGGGTGAGCACGACGCGGTCCTTACCTACGCGCTCGAAGAGGCGCACACCCAATTCGGACTCCAGCCGTTTGATCTGCTGGTGCACCCCTGGCTGGGTGATGGGGTACGGGAACGCGCGAGCCGCACGGGCATACCCCTCGCAGCGCGCGACCCAGTAGAAGCCCTCGAGACGCTGGAGCTGAATCATACACTCCAGCTTATCGAACACCGAGCCCTTCGTTCCATGCGGTTTACGATGGGTTGAGACATGTTATGTTTCGTCCACGCGCGGTCCCCTTCCGGGACGCGCCATCCGAACGAGGTTCACCATGTCCCGCTCTCCCCATCATTCCGCCGTGAAGCAGGGCCACAGTGGCGCCTGGATCATCCAGACCTGGCTGTCCTTCGCGCTGTCCGTGGGAGTGACGACGGTGGGGATCTGGCACCTGCCGGTGGACGGCTGGCAGAAGGCGTTCCTGGGAATGGGGCTGTTGTTCAGCGTGGGCTCCACGTTCACCCTGTCCAAGACGGTGCGCGACCAGCACGAGCAGGAGAGCATCACCGCGCGCATCGACGAGGCGCGGGTGACCAAGCTGCTGGCCGAGGTGGACCCGGTGGTTCTCAAGTAGACGGGGCTGGTATACCGGAGGCATGGCATCCGGCCCGGCGCGGTCCTCATCCGCCTCCAGCGCGACGTGGCTGGAGGATCTCGATCTGCTCATCCGAGCCCGCTATCCGTTGATCTACCTGGTGTCCTGGGAGGAGCACCGGGTGGACAGCATCCTGCGCGAGCGGGCGCGGGTGCACGGCAAGCTGCTGCTCACGTGGTCGGTGAGGAAGGGGTTGCGGCAGATGAGCGCGGGCCGGGGCCCCACGCTGCCCGAGGACACGCGCAACCCGCTCGAGGCGATCGCCGCCATCGAGGCGCTGTCCGAGCCCTCGCTGGTGGTGCTCAAGGACTTCCCACCGTACCTGGAGGAGAAGCTGGTGGTGCGAGCGCTGCGCGAGCTGGCGCATTCGCTCAAGAGCACCTTCACGACGGTCATCCTGTTGTCGCCGACGCTGCAACTTCCCACGGAGCTGGAGAAGGAAGTGTCGGTGCTGGACGTGCCGTTGCCGGGCTTCCAGGAGCTGCTCAACCTGCTCAAGGAGATCGTGGCGGTGGTGCGCCGGAGCAACAAGGCGAGCATCGAGCTGTCGCGAGAGGAAGCCGAGCAGCTCATCAAGGCGGCGCAGGGGCTGACGCTCTCGGAGGCGGAGAACGCGTTCGCCAAGGCGATCGCCCATGATGGGCGCCTGAGCGTGGAGGACATCCGCCGGGTGCAGGACGAGAAGCGCCAGGTCATCCGCAAGAGTGGGCTGCTCGAGTACTACCCTCCCTCGGAGGAGCTGGGGAACGTGGGAGGGCTGCGCAATCTCAAGCAGTGGTTGGACCGGCGCACGGCGGCGTTCGGGGAGCGAGCGCGTCAGTTCGGCCTGCCCGAGCCGCGAGGCTTGTTGATGTTGGGCGTGCAGGGGTGTGGAAAGAGCCTGACGGCGAAGGCGATCGCCGCGCACTGGAACCTGCCGTTGTTGCGGCTGGACATGGGCCGCATCTTCAGCGGGCTGGTGGGCTCGTCCGAGGAGAACCTGCGCAAGGCCATCCACGTGGCGGAGAGCATCGCCCCGGTGGTGCTGTGGGTGGACGAGTTGGAGAAGGGCCTGTCGGGGGTGGCGTCCTCGGGGACGACGGACGGGGGTGTCACGGCGCGGGTCTTCGGGGCGCTGCTCACGTGGTTGCAGGAGAAGACGGCGCCGGTGTTCGTGGTGGCCACGGCCAACCGCATCGAGGGCCTGCCACCGGAGCTGTTGCGCAAGGGCCGCTTCGACGAGATCTTCTTCATCGATCTGCCAGAGGTGGCCGAGCGTCGGGACATCTTCCGCATCCACCTGAGGCGGCGAGGGAGGGATCCGGCGGCGTATGATTTGAACGCGCTGGCGGAGCTGGCGGTGGACTTCAGTGGAGCGGAAGTGGAGCAGGTGGTGGTCGCCGCGCTCTACGAGGCGTTCGGAGAGAACGTGGAGTTGGAGCAGCGCCATCTGAACCGGGCCATCCAGGAGACGTTTCCCCTGGCCGTGACGCTGAGGGACGAGGTCCTGCGGCTGCGCGAGTGGGCGCGAGGACGAACCCGGCCGGCCTCGGGCGGTGGCCCCGCGAGGAGCAGCCCATGACGTCCCGATTCTCCCGCTTCATGCATCTTGAGCGCCCGCGGGGAGACAAGACCGACGGCGAGGGTCAGGTGGAGTTGCACGATGGGGGCCGTTTCGAGTCCGTGGAGGGCCCCGGCCCCGCGACGTCGCCGGAGCACGGAGTGCCGGAGGCCCACCTCGAGCGCTTCAAGCTGCACGGACAGACGCCACTGGTGTTGGACGCGATGCCCGAGCGGGAGCAGCGCTTTCCACGCTGCATCCAGTGCCAGACGAGCAACAGCCGCTTCACCCGGGCCTGCGTCACGTGTGGGGCGGATCTCCAGACCCCCGAGCAGCGAGCGGATGACGAGGCGCGCTGGCGCACCGAGGCCCAGGCCTCGGCGCGAATGAACGCGGCGATGACGGTGGAGGGGAAGGCGGCCGGGCGGGAAACGGAGAGGAGCGAGAGCGAGGAGCCAGGGTCGGCCGCGCACTTGTTCGAGCCGTCACTGGGGCTGGGGTTGCTTCGAAGGATTCAGGCACCCGCCGCGAGATGGACGGTCCTGGCGGGAGCGCTGGGGCTGCCGTGGCTGCTCACGCGCGCTCAAGCGGAGCCGGTACGAATGTTGGGTGTGTTCGTGGGCGTGATGATCTGCACGAGCTTCGTGCCCAGTTCCTTCTGGACGGGAGCACGTCGAGGCTAGGGAGGGGTGAGCGAGACTTCTCCCGAGCGCACGCCCATCCAGAGGGTGTCCTGAGCGGCGGCATTGCGCACGAGGCCCGCGTCCGTGGTGGTGAGGAAGACCTGGGCCCCACTCGCCGCCAGGTAATTCATCAGATAGGCATTGCGCTCGGGGTCCAGCTCACTCGAGACATCATCCAGGAGCAACAAGGGAAGAAAACCCATGGAGGCCTCGAGGTTCTCGATCTCGGCGATCTTCCAGCCGAGCACGAGGGCGCGTTGTTGGCCCTGGCTGGCATAGGCCCGAGCGCTGCGTCCACCCAGGGTGACGGAGACATCGTCCACATGGGGGCCCACGGAGGTGAAACCGCGATCGATATCCCTTCGGGAGCGGGCCGCGAGGGCTTCTCGAAGCGCCGTGGCCAGCGCCGCTTCATCGACACCATCGAAGTCGAGCTCCCCCAGGTGGGCGGGGTGATAGCCATACACGGCGGGGTCTGGCGTACGACCGATGGAAGCGAACGTTGCCTGGGCACGAGGAGCCAGCTCGGCCATCAGGGAGCGCCGACGGGCATACACACGCGCTCCGGCCCGGGCGAGCGTCTCGTCGTAGGCATCCAGATAGGCGGGCTCGACCGGACCGGTGCGCAGCAACCGGTTGCGGTTCTTCAAGGCGCGGCCGTACTCGCGGCTCTCTCGCAAGAACGAGGGGAAACGGTTGAACACGGCTCGATCCAGGAAACCTCGCCGGGAATCCGGACCGCCCTTCACCACCTCCAGATCATCCGGGGTGAAGGCCACCACGGAGACTCCGCCGAAATACTCCTCCAGGCTGGAGGCCTTCTTGCCATCCACGAAGGACTGACGGACGCCGCCCGCCACTTCGACGGAGATTTCCCGCTCGGCGCCCTTGAGGAGAAAGCGGCCGGAGACACGTGCCGATGAAGCGCCCCACCTCACGAGTTCCGAGAGGCGTCCCGCTCTCAGGGGCTTGAGCGTGGCGAGGAAGTAGAGCGCTTCGAGCAGGTTCGTCTTGCCCTGACCGTTCTGGCCCACGGCGATGGTCGCGTGAGGACTCGGCGACAGGGAGACCTGACCAAGGTTGCGGAAGTCCTGGACGTGGAGTGCCAACAGGCGCACGGGAGACCTTTCTCCCATCCGTTCGCGTGAGCGTCCAGGTTAAAGCCCTAGCCCGAAACCTTCGCCCAGGAGGACCGCCCGGTCACTTGCCGGGCTTGTCGCACGAGGCCGGGCAGATCCTCCGCCTCCGTGGTGGAGAGAGGAACGAGCCGGGAAAGCTGTTGTTCGCTTCCCCGGGAAAAGAGCCTGGCGGGAGTCTCGGCCTGGCCGCGCAGGCGGATGAAGAGACGCAGGGCCTGGCACACCCGTTCCATGTCGGGCCCGGTCTCGGCCTTCGCCCGTTGGGCAGCGGCCCAGAGCCGCCCCCAGGCGACTTCGATGTTCCAGGCACCGTCCGGGCGGGAATGAGACAGGGCGGTCAACTCCGCCGCCACTTCGAGCAACCCCGCCCGTCCCTCGCTCAACAGCGGAGATGCCGCCAGCCGGGCTTCGGACGAAGCCTCGCGGGCCACCAACCACACCAGCAATTCCGGCCCTTCCTCCTCGCCAGGAATCAGGGGGGACACACGGCTCTCCAGCAGGACGCGCAGGCGAGACCGCGCCAGATCCCGCCAAAAGAGCGCGTGAAGGAAGAGTTCGGGCCCACTCCGAGGTGGATGCATGGGGGCGCGTCTCGCCCCCTTCTCCAGATACGCGCGCAGTTTGCCTGTGGTGTCGAAGCGCTCCACCCTGTCCCAGAGGGACTGCATGGCCTTGTCGGACAGGGGAAAAGCGCGACGAACCTCGTCCGCCTCCTCCGCGCCAAAGGGCAAGGACCCCGCCGGAACGGGGCGAGCGAACACGCGCTCGAAGACTTCCGCGGACACACATGCCGCCCGCAGATCGGGAAGGTTGCGGGGCAGGATATCCACCGCCTGGGTCCACAAGCGTCGACCCAGCAATGGACCCGCGCGCAAGACCTCTTCCTCGAGCAGCAGCAAGGCTTCGCCAAGACGAACGGGCTTCACCTTCGCGCTGAGCCGCCTGTCCACCACCTTGGAGAGAGCCGTCCGCAGCTTCACCACCTCGGCCAGCAGCACCATGGACGAGGAGTTGGGCGGCCAGGCCTCCACCTGGGCGCGCTGCGAGACCGATTCCAGCGTGGCATCCACCTGGGGCTGATCGAGCGCGACCTGTCTCAGCAGTTCGAGGTTCGCGCGGACCTTCTCCTGCCAGAAGAACGCCCGGAGCATGAGCCGCAGCGCCTGGTAGCGCAGACGAGCGGCTTCGAGCAGATCCGCTCGATCCTCAAGCCGCGCTCGCAAGCTGTCCGGAGAAGAAGCCACGGAGCGATCTTAAGGATGTTCACGTGAGCGGACACGCCTCCCCACGGGGAAGGAGGCGCGAAGTGAACGGTCAGCCCCGGGAGAAGCCCGCAAAAGAGAAGGCCCCGAGCGACCACCGTGGGGTGGAGGCTCGGGGCCTTCAAGAGAAAAAAATCCGGCAGCGACCTACTCTCCCGCGCGGTTTCCCGCGGAGTACCATCGGCTCTGGAGGGCTTAACTTCCGTGTTCGGGATGGGAACGGGTGGGACCCCTCCGACATTGCCACCGGAAAACTGGTGTCCGTCTCAAGTCCATACGAAGGGTAGGGAAATCAACTCCGGCTGCGAAGCTCGCAAGTGCCGTCTTCCGGGCCCGGCGCCTTGTCTCCCTCTGGGAGGGGACGCGCACGGGGCCTCGAACCTGGCCTCGACTCCTCGGACACCTCCCAACCTGACGGGAGCTCCTAAGAGATTGAGGTAAAGTAAGCCTCTCGACCTATTAGTACCGGTTAGCTCAACGTGTTACCACGCTTACACACCCGGCCTATCAACGTCGTCGTCTTCGACGGGTCTTCTGGGGCTTGCGCCCGGGATACCTATTCTCGAGGTCGGTTTCCCGCTTAGATGCTTTCAGCGGTTATCCAATCGACACATGGCTACCCAGCGATGCCTCTGGCGAGACAACTGGTACACCAGCGGTGTCTCCAACCCGGTCCTCTCGTACTAAGGTCAGAGCCTCTCAAGTATCCTACGCCCACAGCAGATAGGGACCAAACTGTCTCACGACGTTTTGAACCCAGCTCGCGTACCGCTTTAATTGGCGAACAGCCAAACCCTTGGGACCTGCTCCAGCCCCAGGATGCGATGAGCCGACATCGAGGTGCCAAACCTCCCCGTCGATGTGAACTCTTGGGGGAGATAAGCCTGTTATCCCCGGAGTACCTTTTATCCGTTGAGCGATGGCCCTTCCATTCAGGACCACCGGATCACTATGACCTGCTTTCGCACCTGCTCGACGTGTCCGTCTCGCAGTCAAGCTCCCTTATGCCATTGCACTCGCCGCCCGGTTTCCAATCGGGCTGAGGGAACCATCGCGCGCCTCCGTTACGTTTTGGGAGGCGACCGCCCCAGTCAAACTACCCACCAGACAGTGTTCCAACTCCCGGTAAGGGAGCATGGTTAGACACCAGAATCCGACAGGGTGGTATTTCACCGTTGCCTCCACCGAACCTAGCGGCCCGGCTTCAAAGGCTCCCACCTATCCTACACAGTCGAACCCTAGTGTCACTGTCAAGTTGTAGTAAAGGTTCACGGGGTCTTTCCGTCTTGCTGCGGGTAAACTGCATCGGCACAGCTATTTCAATTTCGCTGAGTCCCTCTCCGAGACAGCGCGGAAGTCGTTACTCCATTCGTGCAGGTCGGAACTTACCCGACAAGGAATTTCGCTACCTTAGGACCGTTATAGTTACGGCCGCCGTTTACTGGGGCTTCGGATCATCGCTTCACCTTGCGGCTGACGAATCCCCTTAACCTTCCAGCACCGGGCAGGAGTCAGACCCTATACGTCGGCTTCTTGCCTTCGCAGAGTCCTGTGTTTTTGGTAAACAGTCGCTACCGCCATTTCTCTGCAACCCCTCTGGGCTTCGGCTGTACGCCTACACCTACCAGGGGCCCACCTTCTTCCGAAGTTACGGTGGAAATTTGCCTAGTTCCTTGGAGGAGAGTTCTCTCAAGCGCCTTAGGATTTTCTCCTCACCCACCTGTGTCGGTTTGCGGTACGGACACCCTGTAGACTCCCCGCGGAACTTTTCTTGGAAGCCGAGCATCAGCGACTTGCCCCGTGAGGGGGGCCATGGGGTCTCGGGGATAGCTGCCGCGCCTTTATTCGTACGCGACACCCCTACGCCTTTGGACTGACACAACCACCGGTCAGCTCGCCTAGCTTTCTCCGTCCTTCCTCGGTTCAACGTCTACAAGATGGCGCAGGAATATTAACCTGCTTGCCATCACCTACGCCTTTCGGCCTCGGCTTAGGTCCCGGCTAACCCTGGGAAGATTAACTTGACCCAGGAAACCTTGGGTTTACGGCGAGGGGGTTTCCCACCCCCTTTATCGCTACTCATTTCGGCATCAGCACTCGCAACCGCTCCACCAGCCCTTGCGGTCTAGCTTCTCAGCTGTTGCAACGCTCCCCTACCACTGCATGCGCCTGACGCATGCAATCCGAAGCTTCGGCGCTAGTCTTGAGCCCCGTTACATTTTCGGCGCGGCCTGTCTCGACCAGTGAGCTATTACGCTTTCTTTAAAGGATGGCTGCTTCTAAGCCAACCTCCTGGTTGTCAATGACCTGCCACATCCTTTCTAGTGTTCACTTAGACTAGACTTGGGGGCCTTAGCTGTCGGTCTGGGTTATTCCCCTCTTGCCAATGGACGTTATCACCCACTGACTGCTTCCCGAGATAACAAGTACTGGCATTCGGAGTTTGGTACGGTTTGGTAATCTGGTGAGACCCCTAGCCGTTCCAGTGCTCTACCTCCAGTATTGAATTCCTCGAGACGATACCTAAATATCTTTCGGGGAGAACCAGCTATCACGGAGTTTGATTGGCCTTTCACCCCTACACACAGCTCATCCCAGAAATTTTCAACTTTCATGAGTTCGGTCCTCCATGAGGTGTTACCCTCACTTCAACCTGGCCATGTGTAGATCACCCCGCTTCGGGTTATAATGCACGCAACTCATTCGCCCGTTTCGGACTCGCTTTCGCTCCGGCTCCACCTATCGGCTTAGCCTCGCTACGTACATTAAGTCGCCGAATCATGATGCAAAAGGTACGCCCTCGCACTGGGTTGCCCCGTAGTGCTCGGACTGCTTGTAGACATGCGGTTTCAGGTTCTTTTGACTCCCCTCACTGGGGTTCTTTTCACCTTTCCCTCGCGGTACTAGTTCACTATCGGTCGCCAAGGAGTATTTAGCCTTACCGGATGGTCCCGGCGGATTCAGGCAGGATTGCACGTGTCCCGCCCTACTTGGGTACCCCACTCGGCCTCCGTCCGTTTTCGCGTACGCGACTATCACGCTCTCTGGTCCACCTTTCCAGGTGGTTCCGCTAACAGACAAAGGTCCTACCGTGGACCCGCAACCCCGATGCCATTTTCATGACACCGGTTTAGGCTCCTCCCATTTCGCTCGCCGCTACTCTGGGAATCACTCGTTGTTTTCTTCTCCTCAGGGTACTGAGATGTTTCACTTCCCCTGGTTCGCTCCTTCGGCCCTATTTATTCAGGCCGAGGTAACGAGGCTTTCACCTCGCTGGGTTTCCCCATTCGGACATCTCCGGCTCAACGTTCGGTTGGCAACTCCCCGGAGCTTTTCGCAGCCACCCACGTCCTTCTTCGCCTCTTGGCACCTAGGCATCCACCGCACGCCCTTAGTAGCTTACTTACCTGAATCTCTCAGAAGCCCGCCTCCCGGCGGTTTCCTTGGTTTCGAGACCAGGCTCCAGGCCCCGACTCTTCGTCGCGGACCCGAAAAACTTCACTTGCTTGAGTGCGTGAGCTTCGTGCCGCCGGGCCGCTCTCGCAGCCTGACTGCCTCCCGCTTCACGCAAGAACTTCTCAGCAGAAATTGATTTCTACCCTTCGTATGCACTTGTCAAAGAACGCTTCCGACGTGTTTCCATGTCGGACAACCTGTGGAGCTGGACGGGATCGAACCGACGACATCTAGCTTGCAAAGCTAGCGCTCTCCCAACTGAGCTACAGCCCCAGTAATGTGTCGTAGGCACCCACTTTGCCGGCCGTCTTCGCGTCACCCCTCCTCCCCTCTTGGGAGACTGGTGGGCCTAGGTGGACTTGAACCACCGACCTCGCGCTTATCAGGCGCGCGCTCTAGCCAGCTGAGCTATAGGCCCAGTGGATTTCCCTCACAGCGTCCAATTCTTTCAAAGAACCGAGCCCCTTCGGCTCAGCCTCTCAAAACCAGACAGCAAGCCCTCGACAGTATTGCAGAAACGTTGACCTGGTCGACCTCGGCCACCGAAGTGGCTGGTACACCCTGTGGCGCCGAAGCGCTCACCGTGTACCCGGTCTCCTTAGAAAGGAGGTGATCCAGCCGCAGGTTCCCCTACGGCTACCTTGTTACGACTTCACCCCAGTTACCGACCACTCCTTGGGCACCTCTTGGTGAGATGACTTCTGGAGCAATCGACTCCCATGGTGTGACGGGCGGTGTGTACAAGGCCCGGGAACGTATTCACCGCAGCGTGCTGATCTGCGATTACTAGCGATTCCGCCTTCATGGAGTCGAGTTGCAGACTCCAATCTGAACTGAGACCGGTTTTATGCGATTAGCTCCCTCTCGCGAGTTGGCAACGCTTTGTACCGGCCATTGTAGCACGTGTGTAGCCCTGGTCATAAAGGCCATGAGGACTTGACGTCATCCCCACCTTCCTCCGGTTTAACACCGGCAGTCCCTCTAGAGATCCACTTGCGTGGCAACTAAAGGCGAGGGTTGCGCTCGTTGCGGGACTTAACCCAACATCTCACGACACGAGCTGACGACAGCCATGCAGCACCTGTCTCTCGGTTCCCTTGCGGGCACCCCCTCATCTCTGAGAGGTTCCGAGGATGTCAAGACCAGGTAAGGTTCTGCGCGTTGCGTCGAATTAAACCACATGCTCCACCGCTTGTGCGGGCCCCCGTCAATTCCTTTGAGTTTTAGTCTTGCGACCGTACTTCCCAGGCGGAGAACTTAATGCGTTAGCTACGGCACCGCGGGGGTCAACACCCACGACACCTAGTTCTCATCGTTTACGGCGTGGACTACCAGGGTATCTAATCCTGTTTGCTACCCACGCTTTCGCGTCTCAGCGTCAGTCACCGTCCAGGTGGCCGCCTTCGCCACCGGTGTTCCTCCCCATATCTACGAATTTCACCTCTACTTGGGGAATTCCGCCACCCTCTCCGGCACTCAAGCTCTGCAGTTTCGAACGCACTTCCTCGGTTGAGCCGAGGGCTTTCACATCCGACTTGCAAAGCCGCCTACACGCGCTTTACGCCCAATAATTCCGAACAACGCTTGCACCCTCTGTATTACCGCGGCTGCTGGCACAGAGTTAGCCGGTGCTTCTTCTCCCGGTACCGTCAAGCCCCTGAGTATTAGCCAGGGGGTTTTCGTCCCGGTCGAAAGTGCTTTACAATCCAAAGACCTTCATCACACACGCGGCGTTGCTGCGTCAGGCTTTCGCCCATTGCGCAAAATTCCCCACTGCTGCCTCCCGTAGGAGTCTGGACCGTGTCTCAGTTCCAGTGTGGCTGATCGTCCTCTCAGACCAGCTACCCGTCGTCGCCTTGGTGGGCCATTACCCCGCCAACTAGCTGATGGGCCGCGGGCTCATCTGGGTGTGATAGCTTGTATACAGAGGCCACCTTTTCCCTCAAGAGCCGAAGCTCCCGGGGGCTCATCCGGTATTAGCCAATCTTTCGACTGGTTATCCCAGACACCTAGGCAGATTACCCACGTGTTACGCACCCGTGCGCCGCTCTACTAGGATTGCTCCATTCGCGCTCGACTTGCATGTGTTAGGCACGCCGCCAGCGTTCGTTCTGAGCCAGGATCAAACTCTCCAATTGAATTTTTGAAGGGTTGAACCGGCTTGGCCAGGTCCCGGCTAAGGGGTTGCCTGACTTCGCTGTTCATCGGAGTCCTGCCAATCGACTCTCGCCGACTCGCCTTCGGACTCCGTTACTGCCAAGAATTGACTGCGGTTTCCGCAATCTGTCTTCTTTGGGCTTGCTATCTGGTTTTCAAAGACCGAACCGCTTGTCGCGGGCCTGCTGCTGTGCTACCGTCGGCTTCGCCTTTCGGCGCCGTCCCGCCTTGCTGCGCGGGCTGCCTTCTCTACTTCCGAACCGGCTCGACTGTCAAGTCACCGTTGTGACTTCGTCTTCCCCGCTTCGCTTCGTCCCGAAGTCCGCTTTCGCTTTCTTCTTCCGAAGGGGCGCGGAACCTACTGCCTTTCCGCTTCCGCTGTCAACTCGCTTCGTCGACTCGTTTTTCCTGCTGCCCGTCCAGCGTCGCTTGTGCGACCTTTTCGGTTCAGCGGGAGGCGGCTTCTATCACCGCCGCCATTCGAGTCAACTTCGTTTCGTTGACGCCTTATTTCCTCTGTCCCTGCTGCGTCCGGAGGTCCCCACCGCCAGTGCGGTTTCGCCTTCCCGTCCGTGGGGGCGCGCCTTCTAGCCCCGCGCCCTCCTCCGTGTCAACTCCCTTCGTTGACTCCGGTGCTTCCCCCTCCCGGCCGACTGTCGCCTGCGCGACATCCGCTTCGCTCGGGGGACGCGGCTTCTACCACCACCGCGTTTCGAGTCAACCCTGCTGCGTCGACTCTTTATTTCTCTGCGCCTCGAACGCCGTCCCACCGCCAGCGCGGTTTCGCCTGCCCGTTCGAGGGGACGCGGCTTCTACTCTCACCGCGTCTGGAGTCAACAATCCTTCGTCGACTCCGTATTTCTTCTGTCCCCGAACGGTGTCCCGCCGCCAGTGCGGCTTCGCCTGCCCGTTCGAAGGGGCGCGGCTTCTACCATCGCCGCGTTGAGTGTCAACCGCCTTCTCCCGCGCTTTTCTTCCCGCCCATCCAGCTGAGTCGTCCGTGGCACCCGAGCCAATGACCGTCGCAGCTCGTCTCCAGGCACCCCCGACCTGTCCCCAAGGTGCTGCGTCCCGCTTTTCGTGCAACCCCCGCCGCAAGGACGACGTGGACTCGTCCGGAGAGGAATCCGCGCACCACGCCCCCGCTCCGCGTCTCCGGGGGGAGGCAACCCGCCTTCCCCCGTGCGCGGAAGGAGCACTACACCTTTTTGAGGACCACGTATCCCGCCGCCGGGATGTTCACCTTCGTGTTCCCGCCACTCAGCGTCGCTCCGTAGTTACCGAAGTTGCCGCCGCCATAGGCCGCGGCGTCGCTGTTGAGCACTTCCTTCCAGTTCCCCGGGGGCAACGGCAGCGTGTAGCCCTCCTGGTTCTTCTGGTTCAGGCTGCCCACCACCAAGTACTCCTCGTTACCCGCCTTCCTCGTGAAGGCCAGCACCGAATCGTCGTTGTGCGTGTACACCCGGTGCACTTCCGCGGCTGCGCTGAACGCCGGACTCGACTGCCTCAGCGCGATCGCGTCCTTGTAGAACTGGAAGCTCTGCCGCTTCGTGATGTCCAGCATCGCCTCGGAGCGCTTCTCCGCGGGCATCGCCGCCAGGCTCTCGAAGACCTTCCTGTCCTCGCTCGACAACCCCTGGTACGCCTTGTCCTTCGCCCGCGTCGCCTCCGGCATCTGGAACAGCCGCTCGTAGTCCGCCTTGCGCGCGTCGTTGAACGTCACCTTGTCCCAGTTCCAGTCCTTGCCCAGTGACTCCCACGACCAACCACTGTCCCACGTGGACGGGTTGCCCCATCGGAAGTCGTTCTGCGCCCCGAACTCGTCTCCCTGGAAGAACATCGGAATGCCCGGCCCCGCCAGGCCCATTCCCGCCGCGAACCGCGCCGCGCTCCGAGACCACTGCTCCGGGAAATCCGTGGGCGCGTTGCCCTCCGCCGTGTTCATCGTCCGCTGCGCGTTGCCCACCTCGTCATGGTTCGAGATGATCGACAGCGCGTTCTTCCACCCGTCCAGCCCTCGCGGGTGCGTCATCAGCCCCACGAACGCGTCCATGTCCGTCTTCAGGCCCCTCGACGCCGCCTGGATCAACCCCGGCTTGCTGTTGTCATTCACCAGCCGGTGCTGGAACTCCGTGTACCACTGCGCGTCGAAGCCTCCCCCCGTCCCGTCCTTCTGCGCCGGCCTCGAGATGCTCGGGTCGTAGTCGAACTGCTCCGCCACCGTCCACACGTCCGGGTTGTAGTAGTGCACCTGCCGGTTGATCTCCCGCAGCATCTCCCAGCCGTCCTTGCCTCCCGTCCCCTTGATGGGCTCGGTGAAGTCGAAGCGCAGGCCGTCGAACTGCAGTTCCTGCACCTGCTGCACCGCGTGGTCCACGAAGAACTGCTTCACCTTCGGCTCCGAGTACGCCGGCACCGACCCCCATGGCGTCTCGCGCAGCTCGTTCTTCCCCGGCTCCTCCGACCAGTTGAAGTAGGGGTTGTCCGGCCCGCCCACGTTCCACAGCCCGTTGTAGTCGCCGAACACGTGGTTGTAGACCACGTCCGAGATGACGTTGAGCCCCTTGCCGTGCGCTTCGTCGATGAAGCGCTTCATCGCCTCCGTCCCACTCACCCAGCGCCCATCCTTGTCCTCGAAGCCGAACGAGCTCTCCGTCGCCAGGCTGTTCACGCCCAGGTAGCCCCAGTTGCGCGCCCCCTCCACCTCGTTCACCGGCAGGAGTTCCAGCGTGTTCACGCCCAACTCCTTGAAGTAGTCCAGCTTCGCCGTCAGGTCCTCGAGCGTCGAGCGGTTGGAGTTGCCCCCCTCGCCCAGGAAGCTGCCCACGTGCAGCTGGTACACCACCCACTTCGAGTGGTCCTTCTCCCGCGGCGCGTCGTTGTTCTTCCACTGGAAGCTCGTCGGATCCGTGATGACCGAGCCCCGGAACGACACGCCACTGCTCTCGGTGATGACGTCGCTCCACGGGTCGTTCACCGACGACGCCAGCCGCTCGGCATCGACCAGCTTCCCGTCCCGGTTCGCATCCCCCTTCATCCTCAATTGCCCCTGGGCGTCCTTCTCGAAGACCTGGAACTCGTAGCGCAGCCCCACCAGCTTCTTGGGGTCATCCACCAGCGTCGTCCACGCCCCCTCCTGGTTCGTCATCCGGATGCGCCCGTCCGCCTCGATGTTCTTCGACCAGTGGTCGTTGAACTTCCCGCCCCGCAGCTTGTCCACCAATGACGTGTCGAACTCGCCCAGCCGCTTGATGACCTCGTCCTTGCTCAGCGCCCACCCATTCTCGTCCTTGAGCACCAGGTACGCCCGATCCGCCCCCTCCTCACCGTCCACGTCGAAGCGCATCAACTCCTTCGCGCCCGTGGCGTACCGGTTCACCTCCTGCCCCGTCTTCGGATCCAGGTACATCCGATCCAGGCCCCGCTGCTCGCCCATCATCTCGCGCGCGTACGGGTCCGGCCGCTCGCTCAAGTCGCCCACCGAGTCCACCACCTCGTAGGTGTACGACTTGCCCAACAGCTCGTTCCAACGCCCCTCCGCCCGCGCCGACCAGTTGCCCTCCTCGTCCGCCTTCATCGGGAAGCGCTCCACCCGCCCCTGCTTGTCCGTCACCTTCACCTGCACGCTCTTGGCTCCCGGTGCCCAGAACTTGAACGCCGCGTCCTCCCCCGACCGCGTCGAGCCCATCTCGTGGTACGTCGTCGGCGCGTAGCTGGCCGTGGGCTTGCTCGGGTCCAACTTCAGGTTCCCCTCGCCCATCACCACCCACTGGTCCTTGCCCGTGGGGCCGTCCGCTGTCACTCCCCACTGCCAGTCCCGGGGCTGCCCGTCGTCCTGCAACTCCACCGTCACCGACCACTTGCCGTCCCCCAACGGCTTCATCGCCACCGACTGCTCGTTCCACTGCGCGCTGTACTTGCCCGTCGCGTCCCAGCTCCCCTTCACCTTCAGATTCGTCATCTGGCTGTGCGGGCCCGCGTCGTAGGTGAGCGTCACCGAGCGCTTCACCAGCGCTCCCGTCACCGGCGCCGCCGTCGTCACCGCCGCCGCGGCTCGCGCACCCGCCACGTTCTCGCCTCCCGCCGCGCCGCCCAACACCGAGGCGCTTCTCGACGACGTCGTGGACACCGACTCGAACGAGGACGCCTGGCTCCTTCCCCCCGCTCGCGCGGATGACTCGAAACCGTCCGCCGTCTTCACCGAGGCCGCCGCGCCCCTGCTCTCCGTCTTCGTCTCGCGGCTCACCGCGTTCGCCGGGCGCGTCTCCCGGTTCGTCGGCGTGCTCTCCGTCTTCGGGCCGGGGATTCCACTCTTCGGGGGTTGATTGATCTTGGACGTGCTCACCGTCGCTCTCCTCCGGCGCGGTTGGGACAACCCGTGCTCGATGTGATGAATGGTCGGAGGTTCGGCGTGAAAAGTTTCCTCCGGGCGGATGATCATAGACCCGTTGAAACTCACGTGGGGCCAAGGCCCGCCCGGGGTGAGGAGGAATTCACCCCGCGTCCCGCTGAAGTGCTCCAGCACGGCGCCCACTGTCCAAAACGCGAAAGGCCACGAGGGACAAATCCCTCGCGGCCCACGCTGCTCCACCCTGGAAACGCGCGCCTAGATGGCGTCCGGATCCTCGCGCTTGTTGCCCTTGAGGTCGTCCACCTTGTCCTTGATGGCGCGCTTGGCGTCCTCGATGCCTTCCTTGACCTTGCCCTTCAAGGTGTCCGCCTTGCCCTCGGCCTCCAGCTCGCGGTCACCCGTGGCCACGCCGACCGTCTCCTTCACCTTGCCCTTGGTCTTGTCCGTCCACTCACCCATGGTCGTCTCCTCCTGCGGTTGGATGGACCAAACGTAGGGACGTCCCCCGCTCGCGCACAGCCCGCAGGGACTCGCCCCCACACCGGAGGCTCGACCGCACGCATGCCCGGCGGATGAGCAAACTCCCCTCCGGGAGACGGGTTCCCGAAGGGGTCTACCGCGACCACCCTGTCCTCCCCCGGAGCGGCGCTCAACGGGGGCAACAGTCCTTCTCCTCGACACCTCGTGCTCCGGGGCAAACGCTGGGCCTGACGGACGGGAAGCCCGACACCTCCCGTCCGCCAGACCAACGCCTCCTTACCCCAAGGAGTCCTGTTGCGACGATCTCAGCTGCAGATCGTCTCGAGCATGATGCGGCAGACCTCGTACGGATCGCAGTTGGCGGCCGGACGGCGGTCCTCGAAGTAGCCCTTGCCGTCGTTCACCGTCCCCATGGGGATGCGGATGGACGAGCCGCGATCGCTGTTGCCGTAGCGGAACACGTTGATGGGCGCCGTCTCGTGCAGACCCGTCAGGCGCTCCACGTTGTGCGCGCCGTACACCGCGATGTGCTCCTCGTGCCGCGCGCGCAGCTTCTCGCACGCCGCCTCGATGACCTTGAGGCCGCCCGGCTCGCGCATCGCCTTGGTGCTCACGTTCGTGTGGCAGCCCGTGCCGTTCCAGTCGCCCTTCACCGGCTTGGGGTGCAGCGTGGCGCTGATGCCGTAGTCCTCGCCCATCCGGTAGAGCAGCCAGCGCGCCAGCCACAGCTCGTCGCCCATCTCGAGCGCCGGCACGGGGCCAATCTGGAACTCCCACTGCGCGGGCATCACCTCGGCGTTCGTGCCGTTGATGTGAAGGCCCGCGAGCATACACGCCTCGGCGTGCGCCTCGACCAGTTCGCGGCCGAAGACCTCGTCACTGCCCACGCCACAGTAGTAGCCGCCCTGCGGCGCCGGGAAACCCTTGTCCGGCCAGCCCAGCGGCCGGTTGCCCTCGAAGAGCGTGTACTCCTGCTCCAGGCCAAACCACGTGTCGTGCGAGGCGTACTTCTCCGCCACCGCGCGCAGGGGAGCGCGCGTGTTGCTCGGGTGCGGAGAGCCATCCGGCATCAGCACTTCGCACATCACCAGCACGTCCGGCGTGCCCGGGCGCAGGGGGTTGGGGATGTAGCGCACCGGCCTGAGCAGAAGGTCGCTCTTCTTGCCCTCGGCCTGGTAGGTGCTCGAGCCGTCGAAGCCCCAGTCCGGCAGATCCGACAGGCTCTTGATCTCCGGCTTCTCCACCACCTTCATCTTCGAGCGAAGCTTCGCCGTCGGCTTCTGCCCATCGATCCAGATGTACTCCGCCATCACCTTGCGCATTCGACGTCTCCTGGCCCTGTCGGGGGGCCCTCGACTTCACTTCCTGATGCCCGGACTCAATGCAGAGATGGTGCCAATGGTCCCCATCTCGCTGCCTTCCCCATAACCCCTCGGAATCACGTTGGATGCCTCACCCCGTGGCGGCCCGGCGACTTCCTGACTCCTACATTTTTGTCGGAGTTGGTTCCTCGTCCTACAAATTCGTCGGATTCGACGCCTCGCGTCTTGGCCGCGGTGCCCGTCCACGTGCCGAGGAGACCCACTCCCCGCGACCTGCACCTACCGATCGGTAGGTCCACCCTTCTTCCGGTGATTAGAATCCGACGCCCAAGGTCCCGCTGACGCCCGCTGACGGACAATCCTCCGCCTCGCCGCCCCTCGGGGAGGGGCCTCCGCTCCCTACAATTTCGTAGGGGCTCGACCCAGAAGCGACGAAATTGTAGGAACCGCTCCATTGATTCATTAGTCACTCCAGAGGGAGGCACACGCCCATGGCGAAGCGGGTCCAGGAACAGACGGGGAAGCACGCGGCACTCGCCAGCCTGCTGGAGGTGAGTCAGGCCCTGGCCGGCGCGGTCGACCTCAAGGCCGCCCTGCACCGCGTCCTGGAACGGCTCGAGCGCTACCACGGCGTGCTGCGCGGCACCGTGACGTTGATGGACCCCAACACCCAGGATCTCTCCATCGAGGCCTCCATCGGTTTGAGCGCCGAGGGCCGCAACGTGCGCTACAAGCTGGGAGAGGGCATCACCGGCCGCGTCGTGCAGAGCGGCAAGCCCGTGGTCGTGCCGGAGATCAGCCGCGAGCCGCTCTTCCTGCACCGCGCCTTCCACGGCCGGCAGAACGGGCCCGAGGAGTTCTCCTTCATCTGCGTGCCCATCTCCCTCAACCGCAAGCCCGTGGGCGCCTTCGGCGTGGACCTGCGCCATGACAAGGAGCGCGACTTCGCCGAGGAGACGCGCCTGTTCGGCGTCATCGCGTCCATGATTGGCCAGGCGCTCGCCGCCCACCGGCTGCTCGAGGACGAGCGCAAGCGGCTGCTCGAGGAGAACACCACCCTGCGCCAGGAGCTGCGCGAGCGCTACGACTTCTCCAACATCATCGGGACGAGCGGCCCCATGCGCCAGGTGTACGAGCAGATCCACCAGGTGGCGCGCACCAACACCACCGTCCTCATCCGCGGCGAGTCCGGCACCGGCAAGGAGCTCATCGCCCACGCCCTGCACTACAACTCCACCCGCGCCAAGAAGCCCTTCATCAAGGTCAACTGCGCCGCCCTCCCCGAAACGCTCATCGAGTCCGAGCTCTTCGGCTACGAGAAGGGCGCGTTCACCGGCGCCCAGGCGCGCAAGCGCGGCCGCTTCGAGCTCGCCGAGGGCGGCACCCTCTTCCTCGACGAGATTGGCGAGGTCAACCTCGCCACCCAGGTGAAGCTCTTGCGCGTGCTCCAGGAGCGCGAGTTCGAGCGCGTGGGCGGCACCGAGACGCTCAAGAGCAACGTGCGCCTCATCGCCGCCACCAACAAGGACCTGGAGACGGCCATCTCCGAGAAGAGCTTCCGCGAGGACCTCTACTACCGCCTCAACGTCTTCACCCTCTTCATCCCGCCCCTGCGCGAGCGCAAGAGCGACCTGCTGCTGCTCGCCGACCACTTCGTCGCCAAGTACGCGCGCGAGCACGGCAAGAACATCCGCCGCATCTCCACCCCCGCCATCGACATGCTCGTGAGCTACCACTGGCCCGGCAACGTGCGCGAGCTGGAGAACATCATCGAGCGCTCCGTGCTCGTCTGCGACGGCAACGCCATCCACGGCCACCACCTGCCCCCCACCCTCCAGACCGCCGAGGCCTCGGAGAGCCACACCAACACCTCGCTCACCGACGCCGTCCAGCAGTTCGAGAAGGACCTCATCCTCGATGCGCTCAAGAGCACGCGCGGCAACCGTGCCAAGGCCGCGCGCCTGCTGCGCACCACCGAGCGCATCGTCAACTACAAGGTCACCAAGTACGAGATCGACTGCTCGCGCTTCCAGGCGTGAGCCCGCGAGGGGCGCTCAGTTGCTCCGCTCGCCTTCCGACACGGCCCGCTCGTCCTCGCCACTGCCGGCGTGAGGCTCGTCCCACGGAGAGGCCACCGGCTCGTGCCCCGCCTCCAGCGCCAGGCGACTGGCCCGCTCCGTCAGCTTCTGGATGCCCTGGGCATCCAGGACGTTCGTGGGATCCAGCTGATCCAACGGCGTCTGCTCCAGCCGGCCCAGCGACATGCGCTCCATCTGGAAGCCCAGGAGCTCGTCGCCCACCTCGATTCCCACATGGTCGATGAACAGGCTCCGGTCCGCCACCAGCTCCTCGAAGCTGAACGTGCTCACCGACTGGCCGAGCGCGCAGGCGAAGCGCTCCTCCAACAGCGCCTGAACCTCCTCCAGCCGGTTCGCCCGCGCGCAGCCCACCTCTCGCGCCACGCGCAAGACGTCCGCCTCCCGGCGTGCCACCTTCACCAGGAACGTGGCCCGGAGATCCACGCGGATGCCGTCCCGGCATGACAGCCCCTGCCGACCCCGGCGCTCCACCACCACCTTGCGCACCGACAGGTCCAACACCTCCGCCCGGTGGAGCAGGGGCACCACCCACGCGCCGCCAAAGCACACGCGCGTGGGCGCGCCTCCCCGCTCGAGGATCAGCGCCTCTCCCGCCGCCACCCGGCGATGGCTCCTCAAGACAAGCCACGCCCCCAGGCCAAACACCCCAACCAGGGCGAACAGGACGAGGATCTGCACGGGGGACGGCTCCAGGCTCGGGGGGGCGGGAGCGCGAGTCCATCACGACCGCCCCTCCCCGCGCCAGGGGGCTTCACTCGCCCTGGTTCTTGCGGCGCTTGAGCGCCTTCTGCAGCTTCTGCATCTTCTCCAGGATGAGGGTCCGCTTGAGCTGGGGCAGCAGTTCCACGAAGACGTGACCGTCCAGGTGGCCAATCTCGTGCTGCAACACGTGCGCGAGCTTGCCTTCCGCTTCCAGCTCGTGCCACGCGCCCGAGCGATCCTGGTACTTCACCTTCACCTTGTGGAAGCGCGGCGTCTTCGCGAACTGGTCCGGCACCGACAGGCACCCTTCCTCCAGGGTCACCTCGCCCGACTGCTCCAGGATTCGAGGGTTGATGATCTCGAAGAACGTCCCGTCCTCGCGGCCCACCCACGAGCAGCGCAACGGCACGCCCACCTGATTGGCCGCGATGCCAATGCCCTCCGCCTCCTTGAGCGACTCGAACATGTCGTCCAGCAGCGTGGTGAGTTTGTCCCCGAAGTCCGTCACCGGTTGGGTCGGCGTGGTGAGGACCTTGTTCGGCCAGATGACGATGTCCCGAGCCATGCGGTGTCTCTTCTCCCTGAGCGCGATCGCGTGAGGCGCCTTTCTACACCGCGCCCGCCTCCTCGCCAGCCCCTCGTGTCATCCCCGTCCGCTTCCCGCCTCCCGAAGCCGCTCCAGTTCGGCCCGAAGCGCCTCCTCCCGCCGCTCCGCCTCCCGCGCCCGTCGCTCGGACTCCACCGCTTGCCTCTCGGCTTCCGCCGCCCGTCGCTCGGCTTCCGCCGCCTGCTCCCGGACCTCCGCCGCCCGCCGTTCCGCCGCCTTCTCCGCCTCGAGGGCCCAGCGCTGGGCCGCATCCACCCGCTGCAGCGCCTCGTCCGCCCGGTGCCGCAGGCGCTCGGACAACTCCTCCAGCCGAGAGATCATCTCGTCTGGTTCGAGCAGCATCTCCTTCCCCGCGAAGAAGCGCAGCCGCCCCTCCTCCAGGCGCAGTTCCACCCCCAGCCGCTCCGACACGAAAACGCCCCCGCGCGGTACCATCGGCACGTACTCCCGCGCCTCCGGCATCGGCAACTGGTACCCCAGCAACCGCTCCCGGCTCCGGTCGTAGATGAAGTACTCGGGAATCCCCAGGCGCGCGTAACGGGCCACGTTCCTCCGGGCGTCCTTCCTCCGATCTCCTCCCACGTGCACCTCGAGCACGAAGTCCAACCCCTTGCCCTCGGCGCTCACCATCCACTTGCTCCGCTCGTGCACCGGCGCGTCCAGCACCGCCAGGAGATCCGGCGCGAAGCGGCGCTCGTCCGGGTAGTACACGGGCAGTTCGGCCGCCAAGTACACCTCCCGCCGCCGCCGCGTGAAGTGCCCCCGCAGCGTGTCCAGCGCGCGCACCTTCGCCTGGAAGTGCAGATCCCCCTCCGGAGGAGACATCTCCGCGTCCGTCACCTCCCCGGGTAGCTCCGCCACCACCCGCTCCCGTTCCTCGGGGCTCATCGCATCCCACGCCGCTTGCGTGGGTGCTCGGGGGTACCGGTCCTTCTCTCCCTGCCGTGCCATGTCCTCAGCGTGCGGCACCCGACCTCGCCCGTCAACCCGCGCGCCCTCCCCCTCCGCACTTCCGCCCTCGTTCCCGTCCACTCCTGGAACCTGCCCCGCTCCTGCCATCCCTCACCCCCTGGGTCATCCACCCAGGCGGGATATTAAAGGTCACCTCCGACATGACAGGTCACCCCGGGCGCACGACGGCTCCGGCACGGCGGCCCCATCATCTGTCCGTACCGGGAGCCCTGACGCTCAGCGGCCCAGCGTCGCCGCGAGCGCCAGCCGGGCCGCCACCGCCAGCGCGTCCGCGCGCTCGTTCTCCTCGTGCCCGGAGTGGCCTCGCACCCAGTTCCACTTCACCCGGTGCACCTTCGTCTGCTCCAACAGGGCCTGCCACAGGTCCGCGTTCTGCACCGGCTGCTTGCTCGAGGTCTTCCAGCCCGTGCGCTGCCACTTCTCCAGCCACTTCTCCTCGAAGGCGTTGCGCACGTACTGCGAGTCCGTGAAGAGCTGCACGTCGCACGGGGCCTTGAGGGCCCGCAGCGCCATGAGCGCCGCGGTGAGCTCCATGCGGTTGTTGGTGGTATGCGGCTCGGCGCCGCTCAGCTCGCGGCGCTTGTCGTGCGCCGGGGAGATGAGGATGGAGCCCCAGCCGCCAATGCCGGGGTTGGGCGAGCACGCGCCGTCACAATAGATGTGCACGAGGGGCAGGGACATGCGGAGCGCCGCATCCTACTCCCACTCCACCCGGTACTCGCCATCCAGCACGTCCAGCCGCGCGCCCTGGACCCCCACGCCCTGGGCCTTCGTGGACTCCAGCAGCGCCGCGAGCAGCCCCTCGTGGAAGGCGCACGGCATGAAGTCGCGCCGCATGATGACCCGGCCCCGGCGCTCTCCCTCCCACACCACCGAGCGCTCCCCGTGATTCACCGCCGCCCGGTAGGCCGAGGGCAGGTTGCCCATCAGCCGCCGCGTCTCGCCCCGCGACAAGAGCACCAACGCCCGGCCCGCCGCGCTCGAGAGCAGGTCCGCCGCCGCCCGACGCCCGAGCCTCCGCTGCGCCCACGTCCAGTTCCCCTCCCCCCTCAGCGTCAGCTCCACCACCGCCGCCTCGTTCAGCCGCAGGAAGGTGCCCACGGGGTAATGGAAGAACTCCATGAAGCGCGGCTCGTCCACCGCCGCGAGGCAGCGGCGCACCCCTGCTTCTCCCCGGCACTCGCGCACCATGTCCAGCGTGCCCAGGAAGAAGGTGCCCCGCACCGTATCGCCCGGAATGACCAGGGCCAGCCGCCGCGACAGGTCCTCCAACGAGTCCCCCGGCTCCAGGTCCGGCGCCAGCCCACAGTCGCTCGTCATCATGACTCCACCCTTCCCGTTCACGCGCCGGGCGCCGTCCGCCACCAGGCCCCAGGCTAACCACGCTCCTCTCGCCGGGCACCGCGCCCCGTTCTTTCCCCGACGCCCCCCGCCCCGTTCGTGCGCCGCCCCACATCCCTCGTGCCCTTACCTCCCATGCACGGGCCCTCCCGCCTCCACCGATATGTGGTGCTCCTCCCCACCTCTCCCTGCCTCCCCACCGGCCCGACTCCCGCCCCCACGCCCTGGCCGCCCCCCGCCTGGCGCACGAGCCCCTCCCCTCCTCTTCCGGCACCTGGACAAACACCTCTTTTCTTGGTTTCTCCTGAATTCCCCCCGGCGTCACGGCCGACGCCCGCCCCCCTCCGACATGACGGCCCCGAGCGATCCCCCCGTTCTCCCGACGCCCAGCGAGCGCAAACCCCTCTACGTGCAGGTGGTCACCCAACCGCACCTCCAGGGCTGCTGCGCCGTCAACATCAGCGAGACGGGGATTGGACTCATCGCCACTCCGGGCGGGCGCACGCAGGGGCCCCGGGAGGGGGAGGATCTGGAAATGGCCTTCACCCTGCCGGACTCGCGCGCGCGCATCCATGTGCGCGGCACGGTGCGCTGGCGGCACGATCCCGCCGAGCGGGACGAGGGCGGAGTGACGGCCCTGGGCGTGAGCTTCCATTCCTTCGAGGGCTCGGATGGGGTGGCGCTCAAGCGCTACCTGCTGGACCATCAGCTCTACGTGGCCGTGGTGTACGCGGAGGAGAGCGAGCTCAAGGAGCTGCGCGTGGCGCTCGACAACCACGTGCGGCTGCGCTTCGTGCAGGCCCCCGAGGACGTGGACACGCTCCTGGGCCGCGGGGACGTGAGCGCGCTGCTCATCTGCGGCCGGGACGAGGCGCGCGCGGTGGCCCTGGTGGAGCGCCTGGCCACGCGGCGCGCGGAGGCGGATCCCACCGGCGCCGGGCCCGCGAGCGACCTGTCCCCCCGCATCCTCTATTGCGCCCCCGCCATGCCCACGCGGCTCGTGGAGCTGTTCAACCAGGGGAAAATCTTCCGCGCCCTCACGCCCCCCTTCGAGCCCGTGGCGCTGCGTCAGGCGGTGCTCCAGGCCAGCCGCGAGCTGGGCCTGCGCACCGAGCAACGGCGGGCGGCGCTGGAGCTCGAGCGCAACCTCTTGCGCGAGCGCGCGCGGGAAGCCCCCGGGCTCGCCACCGGGGCGGACGTGGCCGAGGAGCCGGGCTTTCGCAGCCCCGCCATGCGCCGGGTGCTGGAGCTGGTGCGGGTGGCGGCCCCCCACCGGGTGGCCGTGCTCCTGCAGGGAGAGACGGGCACGGGCAAGGAGGTCCTCGCGCGCGTCATCCACCGGCTGAGCGGCCGCAGCAGCCAGTCGCTCGTGGTGCAGGACTGCGGCACCCTCACCGAGACGCTGCTGGAGAGCGAGCTGTTCGGCCACGTGAAGGGCGCCTTCACCGGCGCCGTGGCGGACCACCCGGGCCTGTTCGTGCTCGCCGACGGGGGCACCATCTTCCTGGACGAAATCGAGAACACCACGCCCGCGCTCCAGTCCAAGCTCTTGCGCGTGCTGGAGAGCGGCGACGTGCGGCCGGTGGGCGGCACCCAGGTGCGCCGGGTGGACGTGCGCATCATCGCCGCGAGCAACCGCGACCTCTCCGAGGAAGTCCAGGCGGGCCGCTTCCGCAGCGACCTGTTCTACCGGCTCAACAGCTTCACCGTGGACCTGCCCCCCTTGCGCGAGCGGCCCGAGGACGTGCTGGACCTGGCGCGCTACTTCCTCGCCCACTTCAACCGCACCCTGCGGCGCACGGCGGCGGGCCTCGCCGATGACGCCGCGCAGGTGCTCCTGTGGGCGAAGTGGCCGGGCAACGTGCGCGAGCTGCGCAACTGCATGGAGCGCGCCGTGCTCCTGTCCGGCGAGGACGAGCTGGTGCGCGCCCGGCACCTGCCTCCGGCGCTCGTGGGCAACGCGGAGGGTGTGCGGCGGCAGCAGGTGCGCGTGAGCGGCGCGGGCTCGCTGCGCGAGCGGCTGGAGCAGTTGGAGCGGGAAATCATCCGCGATGCCCTGGAGCAACACGGCGGCGTGGTGCGGCGCGCGGCCGCCGCGCTGGAGATGGATCCCGTGACGCTCGGTCGCCGGGTGCGCCGGCACGGCCTGCAAGCCAAGGACTCGTGACATGGCCCTCCCCCTCGCGCCCCGGCCCACCGTCATCTATGTCGACGTGGACGACACCCTGGTGCGCAGCTTCGGCTCCAAGCGCATCCCCATGTTTCCCATGGTCGAGCGCGTCCGGGAGCTGCATGAGCGAGGAGCCGAGCTGTACTGCTGGAGCACCGGCGGCGCCGCCTACGCGCGCCAGACGGCCACCGAGCTGGGACTCGCGGACTGCTTCGTCGCCTTCCTGCCCAAGCCCCACCTGCTGCTCGATGACGTCGCCGTGAAGGACTGGCGGATGCGCGAGGTCCACCCCTCGGAGGCACCGTCCAGGGACGTGGAGGAGTTGCTGCGCCGCCCGGGGTGAGCCCCTCGGCCGCTCTACCGCCAGTCGACCCACGAAGTCCCCGCCCGGGCTCCCCGGAGCCGGGACTTCACATGCGTCCCCGCTCCATTTCCAACGTACACTCCACGCCCGCGTGCCCGAGTCCAAGCACATCATCCAACGCTGGCCGCCCCTCGCAGCGGGAGGGCTGTTCATCCTGCTGTACAGCGCCAGCGCCTGGCTGGGCATGCGGCTGACGCCCCCCGGCGAGCACTTCTCCGCCATCTGGCCGCCCGCTGGCGTGCTGCTCACCGCCCTGCTGATCACGCGCTGGCGGCACTGGCCCCCGCTGCTCGTGACGGCCATCCTCCTGGAGCCCCTGGCCACCGCGCCGGGCCAGTGGCCCACGCCCGGCACGCTGATTCTGTCCGCGGACAACGCCCTGGAAGCGCTCGTCGGAGCCTTCCTCCTGCGCCGCTACGTGGGCTTCCGCCCGTCCATGCAGCGGGTGCGCGACGTGTTGAGCCTGCTCGGCCTCACCGTGCTGTTCTGCCCCGTGCTCAGCGCCACCCCGGGCGCCACCCTGCTCGCCCTGAACGACAAGGTGGCCTGGGCGGACTGGTGGCGGCAGTGGCGGGTCTTCTGGGTGGGTGACGCCATGGGCGTGCTGCTCGTGGCCCCCCTGCTGCTCACCTGGGGCGCCTCGGGCTCCGTGCCCTGGCCCCGCCGCCGCGTCGTGGAGCTGATGGCGCTGCTGCTCGGGCTCGTGGCCACCGTGCACCTGGCCTTCGAGTGGGCCCCGGCGACGCCCAGCCCCCACCACCCCCTGCCCTACGCGGCCTTCCCCTTCATCCTCTGGGCGGCGCTGCGCTTCGAGGCGCGGGGCACCTCCCTCGCCCTGCTCGCGCTCGCCGCGGTGACGGTGGCCCACACGCTCATGGGCCACGGCCCCTTCGCCCTCGCCGCGAGCGACACCCTGGAGAGCACCCCCGCGGCCGCCACCACCGCGAGCCTCCTCTTCCTCCAGTCCTTCCTCGCGGCGGTGGGCGGCTCCGGACTGCTGCTCGCGGGCGCCGTGAGCGAGCAGCGGCGCGCGCGCGAGAAGAGCGACCGGCTCAACGAGGAGCTGAGTGAGTCCCTGCGGGAGCTGGCCGCCGCGCAGCGCGAGCTGGTGCGGCGCGAGCGCCTGGCCGCCGTGGGCGAGCTGTCCGCCAGCGTGGCCCACGAGGTGCGCAACCCCCTGGCCGTCATCGCCAACTCCGTGGCCGCGCTCCTCCGCCTGTCACGCCCCGAGGCCAACAGCACCACGTGGGAGCTGCTCGGCGTCATGGGCGAGGAGGTGCAGCGGTTGGACCTGCTCGTCAATGGCCTGCTCGACTTCGCCCGGCCCCTCTCGCCCCGCCTGTTGTCCCAGCCGCTCGCGCCCGTGGTGGAGGGCGCCCTGGAGTCCGCCTTGCGCTCCGGAGTCCGTCCCGGCCCGCTCGAGGTGACACGCGCGCTCGACCCCGAACTCCCCGAGGCGCCGCTCGACGCCCAGCTCCTGCACCGGGCGCTCAGCAACCTGTTCCTCAACGCGTTGCAGGCCATGCCCCAGGGGGGCGCGCTCCGGGTGGAGCTCGGCCGGACCGAGGCGCGCGAGGGCCCACCCCAGGCCCTCATCTCCATCACCGACACGGGCACCGGCATCTCCCCGGAGGTGATGCGGCGCCTGTTCGAGCCCTTCTTCACCACCAAGGCGCTGGGCACCGGCCTGGGGCTCGCCATCGTGCGCGGCATCATCGAGGCCCACCACGGTCAGGTGGCGGTGCAGAGCACCCCGGGACAGGGCACCACCTTCACCGTCCGCCTGCCCCTGGAGCCCGCCCCTCCCCGCGCGAGGCCTCGCGCCTAGAAGGGGATGTTGTCGTCGTCGTTACCGCCGCCGCCGCGGTTGAAATCATCGTCCCCATGAGGAGGCGGCTCGTTGTCCCCACCCCCGAAGTCACCCCCGCGCTGCCGGGCGATCTCCGCCTCGATGGCCGCCAGGAGCTGACGCTCGCGATCGTGCCAGCGCGACTTGCTCGGGTCGCCCAGCGAGCGCCGCGCGCCATTCGCGTAGTACTCCAGATCCCCCATGCTCGCGCCCTGGATGGGCCCGCCCTTGCTGCGGCCGTAGTTGGGGAACACCGAGATCTCGCCGCCCCCGCCCCCGCCGCCGCCCCCATAGGAAGAGGACGCGGCCCGCCGAGGCGCCGGAGCCGCGTCGGGCGTGGAGCCGATGCTCAGCTCCCCCAGACGCAACGAGAAGCCCTCCCCGTTGCGCACCGCCGTCCCCACACGCACCTGTTCCGTCCGCCCGTCCGGGCGCCGCACTGCCACCGTCACCGGAAAACCCTGATCGCTCATGCCCGCCGGAAATCACCCCCGGGGCGAGGTGTCAATGACTCCCCGGGGCGAGCGTCCGGCGGCAACCCACGTCAGTGCAGCGACACGCGCTCCTTCGCGCCCTTCTTGCGCACCCAGGCCTTGGGCTTGGGCGGCTCGGGGCGGACAGGCGTGGGAGCGGGCGTCTCCTCGCGAGCCTTGGAGGCCGCGCGGCCCCGCGGCAGCACCACGTCCGGCACCGACTGCGGCGAGGCGTCATCCACCCAGCTCGACGGCCTGCGGTCGCTCTTCACCAGCAGCCGCAGCTTCTGGTAGTGCGCCGAGCAATACCCCTTCGAGCGCGCGGGCCGCTTGCACCCGATGACGGCGCAACGACGGCCCTCCTCCACCGCGCGCGCCACGACGGCCGGGCCAGCGGGACGGCCCCGGGGCGCGGGAACCGCCGCGCTCGAGGCAGCCTCACGGGAAGCGGGCGCCACGGGAGCCTGACGCGCCACGGGAGCCTGACGTGCCACGGGAGCCTGACGCGCCACGGGAGCCTTACGGGCCGCGGGCGCGGCCTTGCCTCGTCCGGGGATGGGCAGCGACAATCCCGGCAGCGCCAGCTGCAGCGACTGCATGCGCGTGGCCAGGGGCGCCAGCCGGTGGATGATGTCCACGAGCTCCGGAACGATGTCCAGGCGCGCATCCATCCGCGTGATGGCCTTGTGCATGGGCGCCAGACGGGTCTTCAACTCCGCCTGCACCAGTTCTCGCAACGGTTTCTCGATCGACATACACACACCATATGCCACCCTGGGGGGCTGTCCGCCAGTCCGACCCACCGTATGGGGTCACTCTGTCGACCCGGCCACGCCTTCCCGCCGAATGCCCGGCCACTTCCGCCCGCTTTGAGGCATGGTCGGCGCCCGAGAGGATCCGCGAGACATGACCCACGACAAGACCGACTGGCTTTGCATCAACACCATCCGCACCCTCGCCATGGACGCGGTGGAACAGGCCCACTCCGGCCACCCGGGCGCCCCCATGGCGCTCGCGCCCGTGGCCTACCAGCTCTGGCAGCAGGAGCTGCGCTACGACCCCAACCACCCCATCTGGCCCAACCGCGACCGGTTCGTGCTCTCCAACGGGCACGCGTCCATGCTGCTCTACGCGCTGTTGCACCTCACGGGCGTGCGCCGCATCACCTCCGAATACACCGTGGAGGACCAGGCGGCGGTGTCGATCGAGGACATCAAGAAGTTCCGCCAGCTCGACAGCAGCACGCCCGGCCATCCCGAGTACCGCTGGACGAGCGGCGTGGAGACCACCACCGGCCCCCTGGGCCAGGGCGTCGCCAACTCCGTTGGCATGGCCATCGCCAGCCGCTGGCTCGCCGACAACTACAACCGCCCCGGCTTCGAGCTGTTCAACTACGACGTCTGGGCCCTGTGCGGTGATGGCGACTTGATGGAGGGCGTGTCCGCCGAGGCCGCCTCCGTCGCCGGCCACCTCAAGCTGCCCAACCTGTGCTGGGTCTACGACAGCAACCACATCAGCATCGACGGCAGCACGGACCTGGCCTTCACCGAGGACGTGGGCCGCCGCTTCGAGGCCTATGGCTGGCGCGTGCTCAAGGTCGCCGACGCCAATGACCTGAGCGCCCTGTCCAAGGCCTTCCGGACCTTCAAGGAAGAGCGCGGCCTGCCCACGCTCATCATCGTGACCAGCCGCATCGGCTTCGGCGCGCCCAAGAAGGAAGGCACCAAGGAGGCCCACGGCGAGGCCCTGGGCGCCGAGGAAATCAAGGGCGCCAAGCGCAACTACAACTGGCCCGAGGACGCCCAGTTCCTCGTGCCAGAGGGCGTGCGCGAGCGCTTCGCCGAGGGCGTGGGCGCGCGCGGCCAGAAGCTGCGCGGCGAGTGGGAGGCGCGCTTCGTCGAGTACAAGAAGCAGCACCCGGAGCTGGCCGAGCAACTGCAGCGCATGCAGAAGTACGAGCTGCCGGAGGGTTGGGACAAGGAACTGCCCGTGTTCCCCGCGGACGCCAAGGGCCTGGCCACGCGCGACTCGAGCGGCAAGGTGCTCAACGCCCTGGCGAAGAACTACCCGTGGCTCGTGGGCGGCTCGGCGGACCTGAACCCGTCCACCAAGACGTACCTGACAGGCTCCAGCCCGCTGCGGCCGGGCGAGTACGCGGGGCGCAACATCCACTACGGGGTGCGCGAGCACGCCATGGGCTCCATCACCAATGGCCTGACGCTCAGCCGCCTGCGCGCCTACAGCGCCACGTTCCTCATCTTCAGCGACTACGAGCGGCCCGCCATCCGCCTGTCGTCCATCATGGAGATTCCGAGCATCCACATCTTCACCCACGACTCCATCGGCGTGGGCGAGGACGGGCCCACGCACCAGCCCATCGAGCAGCTGGCGAGCCTGCGCGCCATTCCGGGCCTCATCGTGCTGCGCCCCGGCGACGCCAACGAGGTGACCGAGGCGTGGCGTGTCATCGCCCCGCTCAAGCACCAGCCGGTGGTGCTCGTGCTCACGCGCCAGGCGCTGCCCACGTTGGATCGCACGAAGTACGCCCCGGCCTCGGGCGTGGCCAAGGGCGCGTACATCCTCGCGGACAGCGAGGGCACGCCGGAGGTCATCCTCATCGGCACGGGCAGCGAGGTGACCCTGTGCGTGGAGGCCTACGAGAAGCTCACGAGCGAGGGCGTGAAGGCGCGCGTGGTGAGCATGCCCTCGTGGGAGCTGTTCGAGCAGCAGGACGCGGCCTACCAGGAGAAGGTCCTGCCCAAGGCCGTCACGGCGCGCGTGGCGGTGGAGCAGGCCGCGGCGTTCGGCTGGGAGCGCTGGGTGGGCCACACCGGCAAGGTGATTGGCATGCGCACCTTCGGCGCCTCCGCGCCCCTCAAGGCGCTGTTGCAGAAGTTCGGCTTCTCCACGGACAAGGTCATCGAGGCCGCCCGTGAGGTGATGAAGTCGGCCAAGAAGTAGTCACGCAAGTCCACGGCGCCGTCCCCGGGTGGCTGGGGACGGCGCGGCGCGTTCGAGGAACTTCATGGGATTCACGTTGGAGGTCTACAACTACCGCGCACTCCGCCAAGTGGACTGGAGCCCCTCGGGCGTCTGCGCCATCACGGGACCCAATGGCGCGGGGAAGACCACACTGCTGTCGGCCATCGAGTTCCTCCGGCACTTCCTCGAGCGCGGCGTTCAGGCAGCCATCGAGTTCTCTGGTGGGACCGCGAGCATCGTGAACCAGCACGCGCCGCATGAACGCATCCTGCTCCGGCTCTTCAGCGGCAACTGCCTCTGGGAAGTGCTCCCCCTGCTCAAATCGCCGTCCCTGGAAATCATCGAGCGGTTGGTGATCGACAAGAAGACCGTCGCTGCTCAAACGCCCTCGAAGAACCAAGCCTCCATCCTGGAGCGGGAAGTGGAGGTCTCGGGTGACTCGGTCTTCGGGCAGGCCATTCGCCTTATCCCGAGCGAACTGCGCGAGGCCGTGAAGCCGTTGCACGAACTCGTGTCGAACTTCCGGCTGTATCAAAACCTCCAGTTCTGGAACCTGCGGACCATCGGCTCGCCCGCCACGGCGGATCTGCACCTCCACTCGGATGGAGGCAATGCGTTCTCCCTCTTGCGCAACTGGAAGGCGGGACGCCGCGAACACGAGGAGCGCTGGCTGTTTGTCCGCGAGGGTCTGCGCGAGTGCTTCCCGGAACTCTTCGAGGATCTCGAGTTCCTCGCGGCGGGACAGACCGTCACGGTCCAGTTCTTCTTCAAGGGACTGCGTGAGCCGGTCGCGGCCTACTCGGCGCCCCATGGACTGCTCGTGGCCCTGCTGCACCTGTGCGCCATCGCCTCCGCGCCGGACCATGGCGCCGTGGCCATCGACGAGCCCGAGAACGGCTTGCACCCCTTCGCCATTCGGACCTTGTTGGAGCTCGCGCGGGCCCGCGCCGAGGCCCGGGATGTGACCATCCTCCTCGCGACCCACTCGCCCGTGGTGCTCAATACCTTCAATACGGAGCCTGGCCGCGTCTACATCATGGAGCCCGGGCACGACACCCTGCCCATCGCGCTGAGCGAGCACAGCGACCCGGAGTGGCTTTCCCACTTCGCGCTCGGCGACCTCTACAGCGATCAGTCCTTCGGCGCCCAGAAGCGCTCGCCTCCGTGACGCTCCGGGTCCAGCTCATCGTCACGGGCGAACTGGAGCAACTTGGGCTGCACCTGTCGCTCCGCAAGCTCTTCGCCCACACGGGTGCGGATGTGGAATTTCTCCGTCCGTTGAAGACCCAGGACTTCACCTCCAACCGCGTAGGCGCATTGCTCCCCCAGGAACAGGCCACACGCTCTCTCGCTGCGAAGCTCGCGGGGGCGCTGGTCGCATCGGTGTATCCCGGCCGGGGTGGCGACCTGCAAGCGGACCATGTCATCGCGGTGGACGACCTGGAGCTCTCCAACGCGGACCAGCCCGCACATGTCCTGGAGTACTTCCGCCACGCGGTGAAGGCGCACGTCGAGCAGCACTTCGCCTCGGAAGCCACTCGAACACGCGTGTACCAACGGCTCTGCGAGCATGGCTCCTTCCACCTGCTCAACCCCATGGTGGAGACCTACTTCTTCGGTGAGCCCGCCGCGCTCGTTCGTGCCAAGGCCCACCTGGCGCCCAATCGCTTCGCTCCCGAACGAGACCTGGAGGACTTCGAGGTGGAGGATCCGGCCTATCTCGCTCCCGCGCCCTCCACGGCCCCCTGGAAGCGAGAGCCGCGTCACCGCCACCCCAAGCATTACGTCCAATACCTGTGCGACCCCATCGGTACGCGCCTGCGCGCCTATCGTGAGACGCATGAAGGCTTCGATGCCCTCCAGGTGCTCGACTGGACCGAGGTCCTCCGGGAGGAGTCAGGGGCGTCCTTCGCACGTGCCCTCGTCGATGACCTCGCCGACGCCTTGAACGTGCCGTCCCCCTGTCCTGGGAAGTGCGCCCCCCTCACCACGCGCAAGGGTGGCGGGCTGCTGCGCAACATCTGAGCGGCACCCCAATGGCCTATGCTCGTGTGCCCGTCATGACCCACCCCTCCGAGCCCATCGACGCTCATCCGCCCCGCTCGTGGCGCCACTTCGTTGCCTATCTCGGCCTCGGCTGGGGACTGCTCGAGCTGAGCGCCATGGCGTGGGCCTGCCTCCAGAGTTTCGTCCAATGGGAGTATGATCCCGTCGCGCTCCTGACGCTGTTGGCCTCCCTCGCCGTCATCGGCGTGACCCTCGGGCTGCCGGGCCGCCTCATCCTCTCCCGGAATCGGCGCTCCTCCGGCGCCGCGTATCTCGCCTCCGCAAGCCTCACCACCCTCTCCGCGGTCCTCCTGCTGGTCCTCTACCAGTTCGCGCGACGACTCATCCACGGCCCCAGCATCGAGAGCGAGCACCCCGAGCAGGACGAGAGAATGCTCCTCGTTCTGGTCGCGGCCGCGCTCGTGCGCCTCGCGATGCTGCCCGCCCTGGCGTCCCATTTCTTCGCGCGCCGCCATTCCTCATCAAGGGCAGCCTCCGGGTACACGCCATGACGACGCGCACGCCGGACCTTCACCTGTCCCCGGACCCACTGCACATGTTGCACGATCAGGCGCGCGCCCCCGGGGCGGGCCCGGAGGACATCGACGCGCTCATCGCCGAGTGCGCCCGATTTCTCTCCTCCGAGGAGGACAAGCGCGAGCGCGCGAAGGTGTTGCACGCGCTCCTCGAGGACACCTTCATCGAAGGCGTCGCGGGAAGCGATGGACGGAGGGTGGACGTGACCGCTGCACACGCCCTCGTGGCCCTGGGAGAGACCTATGCGCGGGAGCTGTCCCCCTGGGAGCGGCGTCTCCTGACGGAAGCCCCTACCGTCCGGGCTTCCCCGGGCACAGGGAGGAAGCCGGCTCCGTCCTTCTTGAAGAACCTCCTCGCCCAGCGAATGCGTGTCGGAGCGCTCGCCCTGTGCTGGGCGGTGATTGAGGCCACTGTCCTGACGCACGAGCTCGGCGACCTCGTCGGCAGCGAGGGCGTCATGGCCGGAGCGCTAATGACTCTTGTCCTGGTCGTCTTCCCTGCCCTCGCGATCCTGGTCGAGCCGAGGCCTGGCAACCTCGCGCTGCACGTCATTCCCATCGTGCTCGGCATCCTCGGCATCGTCGGGCTCACTCCCCCCTTTGTCATGCTGATGGTCCCCCTGTTCTTCATCGGCCTCAGCTACGGCGGCTCGTCGGGCATCGATGTTGCCCTCCTGTCCGTCCTGGCCCTCCTGGCCCTCCTGGTCCGGCTCGGCCTCGTGTACAGCCTCATCCTCGCGAGGCGCTCGCTTCGGCGCTCGCGCGGCTCCACTTGAAGGGTCTGAGGTCTCCTTGGCGGTAGGACGTGCCCGGGCGGACACCGGGAAGGCAGACACTCCGCCTCCGCGCTCCGGGCCTCGCTCCACCCCGTTGACGCCGCGCGCCCTCCAGCACAGGGGACCTCCGGAGCCTCCGACCCGTCACCCTCCCGCCCATCCACAATCCCCCTTCCGCTCGAAATCAGACGCCTTCGGCCCCAGGTGCCATGGACGGAGACGATGTGGATGTTGGTCATGAGGAGACCGACATTTCGTGTTGCAAGCCACGCCGTCCGCGAACAGTCCTCAGGAGTCCCGCCCTCCGCCCGTCCCAGGAGGACTCGCATGAGTTCCCTGGCGACCCTGCTCGACACCCAACGCGAGGAAGTGCTGCGCCGTTGGAACGAGGCCCTGCGCGGACGGACCGCGCCTCCCGGGGACCTCACCCCTCCCATTCCACTCCCGGAACTGCTCACCGCCCTGGTGCTCGCCATGAGCGAGCGGCACACGCCAGACGAACACCGGCCGCTCGCTCCCCCTTGGCTCCAGGAGGAAGTCGGCCTCGACTCCCTGGTGGAGGCATATGACGCCCTGGGCGAGGTGGTGTCGGAACTCCTGCGGGAATCCAGTGTCTCGCCCTCCCCGGCGGACCTGCGCGTGCTCACGCGCTTCATCACCACGGGCATCTCCCAGGCACTGAGTGCTGGCGCCTCGCAAGCGCGGCGGATGCGCGACGAGCGGGAGAGAGAACGGCTGCTCGCGAGCGAGAAGGCCTCACGCCAGGAGGCCGAGGAGGCAAACCGGCTCAAGGATGAATTCCTCGTCACGGTGAGTCACGAGCTGCGCACGCCCCTCACGGCCATGCTCGGCTGGGTCCAGGTGCTGCGCAACGGCAACATCCCCCCGGAGAAGCGCGAGCGGGCCCTGGAGACCATCGAGCGCAACGCCCGCGCGCAAGGCCAGCTCATCGAGGACCTGCTCGACGTGAGCCGCATCATGTCCGGCAAGCTCAAGCTGGCCGTGGAGCCCGTGGAGGTGAGCGCCGTGGTGGAGCAGGCGCTCGAGTCGGTGCGGCCCGCCGCGGATGCCAAGGGGCTGCGGCTGCAGACGGCCCTGGACTCCACGAGCAGCGTCATGGGGGATGCGCACCGGCTGCAGCAGGTGGTGTGGAACCTCCTGTCCAACGCGGTGAAGTTCACCCCCAAGGGCGGGCGCGTGCAGGTCTTCATCGAGCGGCGTGACTCCTCGGTGGAAATCACCGTGGCGGACACCGGGCCGGGCATCTCCCCGGACTTCCTGCCCCACATCTTCGAGCGCTTCCGCCAGGCCGAGGGCACCCTCACCCGGAGGGCGGGAGGGCTCGGCCTGGGCCTGTCCATCGTCAAGCAACTGGTGGAGATGCATGGCGGCACGGTGAATGCGTTCAGCGCGGGCGTGGGCAAGGGCACCACCATGACGGTGCGCCTGCCCCTGTCCGTGGCGCTGCGCCGCGAGGTGGACGTGCCGCCCTCGCTCCGCAACGCCCACGGGGGGATTCAATGCCCCCCGGAGCTCACCGGCCTGCGCGTGCTCATCGTGGATGACGAGCAGGACACGCGGGAACTCCTGCGCACCCTCCTGGAGGGTTGCAACGTCCAGGTGAGCACCGCGGCGACCGTGGACGAGTGCCTCGCGCGCTTGAAGGAGGAGCGGCCCGACGTGCTCGTCTCGGACATCGGCATGCCCGGCGAGGACGGCTACTCGCTCATCGCCCGGTTGCGCGCGCTGTCCCCCTCGGAAGGAGGCCGCACCCCGACCATCGCGCTCACCGCCTACGCGCGCGTGGAGGATCGCACCCGCGTGCTGCTCGCGGGCTTCCACAGCCACGTGCCCAAACCCGTGGAGCCCGTGGAGCTGCTCGCGGTGCTCGCGTCCCTGTCGGGCCGCTTCGGAGCCGTCCGCCCGTGACGCGCGGGGCTCAGGGGACGCGGGCGAAGTGCTCGCGCAAGAGGGCGTTCACCTCGGCGGCGAGCTGCAGGGTGACGCCGTGGGACGCGCGGGGAATCTCCACGAAGCGCGCTCCGGGAATGCCCTCGGCGAGCGCCCGGCCCAGACGCGGCGGCGCGATGGGGTCCGCGGTGGCGCTCACCACCAGGGTGGGCAGGCCAGCGAGTTCCCCCAGCCGGGCCCGGGCGTCATAGGCCCCCATCGCGGACATCTGCTTCATCGTCACCGGGGGCGAGTCCGCCAGATCATGGCCGAACACCCGTCCGAGGCGCTCGGCGAGGGCGTCCTCATCGGCGCTGGCGAGGACCTCGGGGGGCATCACGATGCGCAGGAAGGCGCGGCGGCGCTGGGCGCGCGTGCCGACACGCGAGCGCAGCCCCAGCCACATCATCCCGAGCGAGGGCCGGGTCACATCCTGGCCCCGGGCGAAGGTGCACAGCAGGGACAGGCTGCGCACGCGCGGGCGCGCCGTCAGCGCGAGGTGCTGGGCGATGAGACCGCCGAGCGAGTGGCCCACGACGTGCGCGGACTCCCAGCCCTGGGCATCCATCAACGCCCGCGCGTCCTCGGCCATGCGCGCGACACTCAACGCGCCCGTGAGTGGCTGGCTGCTCCCCAGGCCCCGGTTGTCGAACCAGAGGCAGCGGTGGTGGGCCGCGAGTCCATCCACCTGCGGGCGCCAGGCCTCGCCCTGGACCGCCACGCCCTGGATGAACAGCACCGGAGGCCCCGCGCCCTCGACGCCGTAGGACAATCGACAGCCCTCGTGCACCCACGACAGCGTCTCGAACATGGACGGAAGGCTATCCCAGTTGCATCCCGGCCGAGCCACCGCACATTGCTCTTATAAGGAGGAGACACCATGCCCCGTGGCGACAAGAGCAAGTACACCGACAAACAGAAGAGGAAGGCCGAGCACATCGAGGAGGGCTACATCGAGCACGGGACGCCGCCCAAGATCGCCGCGGCACGAGCCTGGGCCACGGTAAACGCCGAGTCCGGAGGAGGCGAGAAGCCCGGAGGCTCGGGGCATGGCAAGCCGGAGTCACACAAGTCCTCGCGGCGCGGCGGGAGGATCAGCATGGGCAAGCGCACCTCGGCGCAGCGCTCCCAGGCGGCGAAGAAGGCCGCGGCCACGCGCAAGAGCAAGTCCGTCAAGCGCAGCCAGGCCGCCAAGCGGGCCGCCGCCAAACGCCCGGCGGCGAAGCGCGCCACGACGAAGCGCACCACGACGAAACGGACGAGTTCGCGCAAGCGCTCGTGAGCGAGAAGGAGAGCGGCACATGACGAAGCCCAAGAACAGCCTCGTGGCCAACATCAACCGCCGCAAGAAGGCGGGGACCTCTCGTCCCAAGAGCAAATCCACGGTGGGCAAGAAGGCCTACAAGAACATGGAGCGGGGCTGGGGCAAGACGGCCCGGAAGAAGACGGCCAAGAAGAAGACCGCGACGAAGGGGCGCTCGCGCAAGAGCCACGGCTGAGCCACGGGACAGGTGCCGAGCGGACGCTCGCTCCGTGTGGCTGTCGTTCCCGTACCGAGGTCCTATCTTGAGGAGGAAAGGAGTCTGACGCCATGGCGAAACAACAGAGTCCGAATCCGAATCAATCGAATGATGATCGGTCAAAGACCCTCAATTCCGAACATCCCCAGCATCAAGCCGCGCTGGATGAACATTCCCGCCGAGGGAACATCCAGGGCCCGGGCAACGAAAAGACGGGCGCCATCCGGCCCTCCAACGTCCCAGGCGAAGGCCGGTAGCGGTACAGCCCAAACGGGCCGAGCCTGTTGGGGTTCGGCCCGCCAGCCAGCACGTTCGCGGCGACATCTTTCCTGCACTAAAAATAATACTGTGTTCGGCTCCGTGATCATGGTAAAATAACGGGCAATGAACTTTTTGAAGTCACGCCCTTGGCTGGTGTCCCTGCTTTGCTTGGCGTGTGTGCCCGCTCAGCATCAGGATCCACAGCTCTGGCGACCCGCTCCAGGAACGCAGCCTGACAGCATCCCTGGACCGGTGGTGGACTTCGGCCCATTCGATGACTTCTCGGACGCCCTCGAGGCAGCCTGTCCGCTGATCCTCTCGAAACCCAATGCATCCGTCGGCCACCTCCCAGGCAGCGACCGGCAGCTCGCCCTGAGAGTATCCACGGAGTACTGTGCCTGGCTCTATTACACGCCCGATCGCAAATACGAACTGAGCATGCTGACCGATACACCCGTACCGGGCAGCTCCTTCCGGGGAGAAACACGCTGTCTGTTGCCGCCAGACGTGAATGACAGCCGCTATCCCCCGAGCAGCATCAAATACATCTTCATTCTTCACAATCACCCCTTCGCCACGAGCATCTCCTCCGGAGACATCCGCTTCGCGGCGGCCATGACCCATGCCCATGCACTGCTCGCCGATGTGGGCAACAGGAAGATTCCCCTCTCCGTCATCGCGTTCTTCGCGAACCCCGCGAATGAAGCGAACTCCCGCTGCGGCGGCTTCTACCAATACATTCCCGCGACCCGCGAACTGCTGAAGTGGGTCCACTCCAACGGTGATTGGGATGGAGTCCGGCTCGGACGAGTCGAATGGACCAGTGACACGAAGTTCGACATCATCAAAGAACGGTGACCTCACCCACCGCATCCCCCACGGGCAAGACATGCGCATCCGAATCCTCTCCTTCACGCCCGTCATCTTGCTCGCGAGCTGTGCCTTGTTCCGGCACGCATCCACCGTCCAGGTTCCCGTCGGGGATGACCCGTCCATTGCATTTCCTCCATTCTTCGACCAAGACGCCATCGATGTCGGAGCGAGCAACAGTCCCTATGAGTTGAGTGGAGAAGCGCTTCGCGCACTCTCCATCGCCGCGGAGGACTTCCGGCCGTCAGGAGAGGAAGGGCTGCCCTGCCAGTACAGGAAGGAAGCGCAGACATACCGGCTCATCCGCCAAGGAGACATCTTCTTCATCTCCATCCACGAGAACCTGGCTCATTGTGGCCATGAATACCCAGCGCTCGACTCCGGTGTGAGATACGCCATCAGCAGGGACGGCCGGATTCTCCGGCGTCTGTTCGACGGACAGCCCGAATACCCGGATTCGCTGACGGGGCCTGATGACAGCGGCCACTGGTTCAAGGGGGAACTCGGCGCGTCGCCCACCTTCGACGGCGGAACCACGCCGGACGCCGGATAGGGTCCCTCACTCCGGGCCGAGCGTGCCCTCGAGCAGGGGGGCCAGTTGCTCGCGCCGCGCCTCCCATTCGGGCCGCACCAGACCCCATACCTGTTGATCCTTGCGCCGCCCCTCGATGAGGTAGTGCCCGCGCATCACGCCCTCCAACGAGAAGCCGAGCTTGCGCGCCACGCCCTGTGACGCGTGGTTGTCCACCGCCGTGGTGAGCCAGACGCGGTGCAGGAAGGGCCAGTCGAAGAGCCGCGCCACCACGGCCGCCACCGCCCGCGTCCCCAATCCCCGTCCGTGATACGCGCTGTGGAGCATGTAGCCCACCTCCACCCGGCCGTGGAACCGCGACAGCTCCCGCGCGGACACCGTCCCGATGAGGCGATCCTCCCACTCCACCATCCAGCGGAAGCTCGTGGCCTTGGGATCGCCCAGGTTCGAGCTCGACTCCGCCAGACGCTTGAGCAGCGACTCGCGCGAGGCCGGCTCCAACGGCATCAGACGCCGGGAGGCGGGCTCCTCGCGCATCGCCCACCACGCGTCCACGTGCTCGGGCCGGGCGGGAATCAGACGCAGGGGCGTACTCGCCGTCATGGGCCAGCACCCTACTCCATGCCTCCCCCTTGCCCAGCGGCCAGACGAGCGGGCCCTCGCTGCACGATGGGGAGAGGCACCCCACTATCCCGCTCACACCACAGGGAGGGAACACACATGACGAAGACCAAACTGTTGCTGGCGGGTCTGCTGACGGGTGCGGTGGCTTTCGGCGCGGGCTGCAAGACGGACACGGCGTCCCGGAGCGGCACCCAGCAGTCCACGCCGCCGGCGCCGGACACGGGCACGGGTGGCACCGGCTTCGACACGCCTCAGTCCATGCCCCCGTCCGACACCACCCCCATCGAGGGCGACACGGGCACGCGTGAGCGCGAGCCCGACGTGCACCGGGCGCCGCCCCTCGATGAGCCGGGCACGGGCGGCTCCGGCACGCTGCCGGACAGTGATGGCCTCGAACCGGATGGGCTCGGCCAGGACAACCTCGACGCACCGGTCGTCCCGGACTCCAATGACGCGCCCATCAACGATGGGATGATGAACAACGGCACGAGCGTGCCCCAGAAGTAGGCCGCCCGGCATGACGAGGGGCCCTCGGGAGCACTCCCGGGGGCCCCGTCGTTCTTCAGCGCGGAGGCTTGAGGGAGTCCGGCAGACCCGGGCCCTCGGGAGGCCGCTCCGAGGCCGCCCCCGGAGTGCCCGGAGGCCGCAGCTCCGCGGGCAGGCCGGACGCGGCCGGAGCCGTGCCCGGGTCGTCCGGGGACGAAGGAGGCTCCGCGGGGCAGGCACACAACAAGGACACCGCCGACAGGATGATCCAGGAACGCATCGCGAACACCCTCCTCGCCGTCAGTAGCGGACCCAGATGTCGGTGTCGGGGTGGATCTCCCGGAGCACCTGGGTGTTGGGCTCCTTCGCGATGAGGTCGGAGATGGGGGCGCTGGGGCTGTAGGCGGCGTTGCCCGACCAGACGATCTGCGCGTCATGGAAGACGCTCAGGTCATGCACGTGCTGCGTCACCGTGTACTTGTTCCATCCGGGCGTGCGCGCGGGGAGCACGAAGAGCGCGGGGGCGGGAAGCGCCGTGTCCTCGGCCAGATGGCCCCCGTGGTCCGAGCCGGTCCCCACCCACTCCTGCGTCACCACGGTGCCGTCGGCCTTGCGGCAGCTCTGCACGGTGGGGAAGTAGAGCGTGGTGAAGGGAACGTTGGGCAGCGCGGCGCGCAGGGTGAACTTGTAGAACTGGCTGTCCTCCGCGAGCACGTCGGCGTCGGCCTTCGTCCACGTCACCGCCGTCACCCGGCCATTCGCGTCCTTGGACACCACGGCCTTGCCGAACGCCGAGGAGATCGGCCGCACGCCGCCCACGCCCTCGGGAATGCGCACCTCGATGCGGAAGGTGTCGAGCCCCTCGCACCCGTGGCCCACGGCGAAGGAGAGCTCCTGCGTGGTGGCCGCGATCGCGGGCGTCCCCGTGGACAGGCCGATATGCGCCTCGGCCACGTGGCTCAACAGGAAGACCGCGACCGCGGACAACGAACTGGCTTGAACCTTCATCCGTGCACCTCCAGGCGGAAAAACGTGGGGTGCCTTCTACGGAGCGGGGCCGTCCCTCGGAATGAGACATGTTGTCGCACCCACTCCGGATGTTCTGCTCACGTCACGGCACGGGCGGCGAGGCCTCACGCGCCACGGACTCCTCCTGGCGCTTCCGAGCGGCGGCCTCCAGGTTGCCCAGCGCGTGCTGGAAGTGCGCCCCGAGCGAGTCGTTGATCGTCCCCAAAGTCCTCCACGAGGGGATGGATGTGCTCGGGCGCGGCGTCGATGAGCACCGAGCGCTCCACGTGCCACTGCCTCGGCAACACCAGGCCCACGCCCACCAACACCGCCACGAGCCCCACCAGCCCGAGCGCCCCACGCTTCATGATCTTCTTCACTGTGTTGTCTCCCTGGCCCCCTATACCAGCCCGGGCCGCCGCCAGAGAGCGCGCGCCTCCTCCACCCCCACCGCGCGAAAGCGCACGGAGTCTCCCGGCCGCCGGGCGGCCAGACGGCCCCAATCCGCGCGGATGACCACCGCGAGGACGGGATAGCCCCCGAGCGTGGGGTGATCCGGCCCGAGCACGATGGGCTCGCCGGACACCGGGACCTGGAGGGCTCCGCGCACCATGGGTCCGGACAGGGCCTCGCCTGAATCCGTCACCGGCAACCGAGGGCCGCGCAGCCGCATGCCCACGCGGTTGCTGATGGGGGACACGGTGAAGACGCTGGAGAGAAGGGCCTCCGCCGCGCCCGCGCCAAAGCGCCCCGGTTCCGGACCCAGCACCACGCGCACCTCGTCCGTCCAGGAAACCACCTCCGTGGGTGGGCATCGCGCACCACCGCCTTCACCCCCGAGTGGCAACACATCCCCGCGCGCGAGGACCCGTCCTTCCCAGCCCCCGAGCCGCGCCACCAGCAGCGTCCCCCGGCCCCCGAGCGCCCGGGGCACGTCGAGCCCACCGTCCACCGCCACATAGCGCACCACGCCGCGCTCGGGAGCGGGCACCTGGAAGCGCTCACCGTCCTCCACCCGGAAGGCCTCGCCTCCCACGGACACCCAGGCGCCCCGTCCGAGCACCCGCAGCTCCATGCGGCCGTAACACTCCAGCCCCGCCGCCTCCGCGCCATTGCCCACCGCGCGCTGGGCCGCGGCCAGCCACTCCGGCACCAGCGCGCCTCCAGGAGGAACGCCCTCGTGCATGTGACCCGGGCGCCCCGCGTCCTGCACCAGCACGAGTCCCCGGACGTCCACCACCTCCAGCTGTGCGCTCATGGTCAATCCACCCGCTCGAAGAGCACCCGATCCCCGGGCCGCAGGAGCGCCCCGCGCACCGCGTCGAAGGGCGAGAAGTCCACGGCGGTGGCGATGAGGTTCCACCCCCCCGGCGAGGCGAAGGGGTAGACGCCGGTGCGGCGCCCGGCCAGGCCCACCGCGAGCGAGGGCACGCTCGGCCTCGGCGTGGACAGCCGGGGCACGGCGATGCGCGCGTCCACGTCGCCCAGGTAGGCGAAGCCGGGCAGGAACCCCACTCCGCGCACGGAGTACTCGCACGAGGCGTGCAACAGCGCCACGTCGTCCACCGACAGCCCCACCCGCTCGGCCACGGACGGGAGATCCGCTCCGTCATAGCGCACGCGCACCGTGACGAGCCGGGGCGCCTCCGCGCCCTCTTCGTGCCCCACGAGCCGGGCCAGCACCCGCCGGGGGTCCTCCGGAGGCGCGGAGGGCTCGAAGTACACACAAGCGTGCGCCTCGCCCACCACCACGTCCCCCACCCCGGGAAGGGCCCGGAGCGCGTCCAGCACCCCTCCGCGAGACAGCCGCTCGGGCAGCACCAGCCGCAAGGCCCCCTCGCCCAGGGGCTCCAGCCGCAGCGCCAGCACGTCCAACACGCTCCGCACCTCGCGCGCCAGGTCCACCGCGCCCGGCGAATCCCCATGCACGCACAGCGTGTCCACCGTGCCGGAGAGCGCGAGCCGCAACGCATTCTCGCGTGCCACCACCACGTCCGTCACCACCGCGCCCGGCTCGCCGCGAGGAATGAGCGAGCCATCCTCCCGGGTGCCCCGATCCGCGAAGCCCTCGCGGGCGTAGGCCAGTCCGGCCTCGCGCGCCGCCTCGCGCAGCGCGCCCGTCCCCGGCCCCACGAAGAGCACACCGGCGCCCAATGCCTCGACGACACCGTCCACCACGGCCCGGGCGAGCGCGGGCTCGCGGTTGGCCGCGTGGTAGAGCGCGCCATGGGGTTTGGCCGAGCGCACGGGCACTCCCACCTCTCGGGCCAGCTCGGCCAGCCGCGTGCACTGGGCGGCCACCTGGGCGCGCAGCACCTCCGGCGCCACGCGCAGCTCCACGCGGCCAAAGTGTTCCCGATCCTCGAAGGAGGGGTGGGCCCCGGCGCGCGTCCCATGGCGTGCGCAGGCCTCGAGCGCCCGGCGCATGCTGGCCTCGTCTCCGGCATGCCCTCCACAGGCGATGTTCGCCACCTGCGCATGGGCGTAGAGCCGCGGGTCCTCGTCCGGCAGCTCACCCAGGTCGATGTTGAGCGGACAGTCCACCATGGCCCGCGAACCTAACCGAGCCCCCTTTGGCGCCGCGCCCGCCCGGCATCCGAGCACGCACTGGCGAACACCCCCCGGGGCCGCGGCCCCTGGCCCTGAATAATCTTCGCGTGCCAACGTCCGAATCGACGTGGCCAGCCGATTGGCCTCCCATTCAGGAGCAGACATCCCATGAAGCGCATCTCTTCCGCCGTCCTCGCCTCCCTCTTCTTCTGCGCGGGCGCCGCCCAGGCCCAGGGCTGGAACAACAATCGGGGCGAGCGCGCGCAGAACCGCCAGGAGGCGCGTCAGGACAAGCGCGAGCTCAAGGATGACCGGCGCGACGTGCGGGAGCTGGAGGACGTGCTGGCGCGCTTCGACGCGGCCCAGGCCCGCCGGGACGAGCGCGCCATGCGCGATGTGGAGGACCGGCTGCGCCGCCTGGTGAACGCGGAGCTGGCCGAGGGCCACCAGGAGCTGCAGAAGGATCGGGCGGAGATCCGCCGGGACAACCGCGAGGTGCGCCGCGACGGGACCTGGGATGACCGCAAGGATCGCCGGGACGACATGCGCGACTACCAGAACGAGCGCGCCTCACAGTCGGCCCGGGCCACCATCGCCCGCGAGCTGTCCGGACTCGTGGGCCAGCGCGGCCCGCGCGAGCTGCACCGCACGCGCACCCTCATCACGCAGCTCATCGACCTCGGCCGGCGGGAAGTCCACGAGACCAAGCAGGAGATCCGCGAGGACCAGCGCGAGCGCCGCGAGGACCGGCGCCGCTAGGCCCTGGCGGTTACAGCGGGGGCAGCGCCTTGCGCACGCCCTCGCGCGCCTCGAGCCGGGCGACCCAGGCCTTCACCTGGGGGAAGTCTTCCAGCGACAGGCCCATGGGCCCGCGCAGGAACAGGCAGGAGACGAGCGAGAAGTCCGCGAGCGTCAACGGGCCGCACAGGAACTCCCGGCCCGCGAGCGCCTTCTCCAGCACGCCCAGGTCCCGGCGGGACTTCTCCAGCCCGGCCTGGTACTTCGCCTCGTCCTTCGCGCGGCCGCCCATGAAGCGCAGGTAGACCGTCTCCATCAGCATTTCGCCGGTGGACGGACCGAAGGTGGTGGCCTGCCACTGCAACCACTGCTGGACCTGGGCCTGAGCCCGGGCATCGGTGGGCAGCAGGCCGCTCTCGGGCTTGAGCGCCGCCAGGTAACAGAGGATGGCGTTGGACTCCCAGACACAGAAGCCGTCGTCGACCTCCAGGACGGGCACCTTGCCATTGGGGTTCATCGCCAGGAAGGCGGGCGACTTGTGCTCGCCCTTGAGCATGTCGACGGCGGCGGTCGAGACGGACAGACCCAGCTCGTTCACGACGGCGAAGACCTTGAAGGCGGCGGTGGACATCGGGTTGGCATGAAGCTTCATGGACGGCTCCAGTAGGGGGGTAGGGAGAAGCAGGCGCAACCTACCTCGAAGTGTCGTCCGCCTGCTGACCAGGCAACGGACACCTCCCCACGGCGAGCAGGCAGGATGGATTCGGCCCCGAGCCCGGTATGGTGGGGCTCCATCCATGCCGCCCAAGAACTCCGTCCTCCAAGTCCTGACCAGCCCCCGTGCGTGGCTGCTCGTCGCGCTCGGCTTCGCCTCCGGCCTTCCGCTGCTGCTCGTGGGCGGAACCCTGTCCGCGTGGATGACGAACGAGGGCGTCAATCTCAAGACGATTGGCGTCTTCACGCTGGTGGCCTTCCCCTACAGCCTGAAGTTCCTTTGGGCTCCCATCATGGACCGCTACTCGCTGCCCTTCCTGGGCCGGCGCCGCGGGTGGATGCTGCTCACCCAGGTGGGACTGATGGCCGCCATCGCCGCCATGGGCCTGGTGAACCCCCGGGAGACGCCACTGCTCATGGCGAGCATCGCCCTGCTCGTGTCCTTCCTGTCCTCCAGCCAGGACGTGGTGTCCGACGCGTGGCGCACCGACACCCTCTCCGAGGCCGAGCGAGGCTTCGGCGTGGCCACGTTCGTCATGGGCTACCGCTTCGGGATGATCGCCGCGGGCGCGCTCGCGCTCAGCCTGTCGCAGTTCATCGGCTGGCCGCGCACGTACTGGAGCATGGCGGCGCTGATGCTCGTGGGCGTGGTGGCCACGCTGCTCGCCCCCGAGCCCCAGGGCCAGCGCCCACCGCGCACCCTGACGGATGCCGCCATCGTCCCCTTCGTCGACTACTTCCGCCGGGACGGCGCGGTGCTCGCGCTGCTCTTCCTGGTGCTCTACAAGCTCGGCGACGCCATCGCGGGCGGCATGACCACGCCCTTCTTCCTCAAGCTGGGCTTCTCCAACCTGGAGGTGGGCGCCATCACCAAGGGCGTGGGCATGGTGGCCACCATCGTGGGCGCGCTCGTGGGCGGCGCGCTGCTCGCGAAGCTGGGCCTGCGCCGCAGCCTCTTCATCTTCGGCGCGCTGCAAGCCGTCACCAACCTCACCTTCCTCGCGCTCGCGCTGGTGGGCAAGAACCACGCGATGCTCGCGCTCGCCATCTGCTCGGACAACATCTGCGGCGGCATGGCCACCACGGCCTTCGGCGCCTTCACCATGTCGCTGTGCAACAAGCGCTTCAGCGCCACGCAATTCGCCCTGCTCTCGGCGCTGGCCAACTTCGGCGGACGCGTGCTCACGGCCACCTCGGGCTATCTGGCCGAGTGGGTGGGATGGGCGGGCTTCTTCGGCCTCACCGTGGTGCTCGCCCTGCCCGGACTGGTGCTGCTCGCCTTCCTGCCCGAGGGCCTCGCCATGCCCAAGGAGGCGCCGCCCATGGAAGAGCCTCCGCCGTCGGCGCCACCCGGCCCCCTATCGGCCACGGCCCGCTAGGGCGCCCGCTTTCCCGGCCGTATGAACTCCGGTCGGGGGGGCGCGCCGGGTTGCCGCTGGGCGGCCGCATGCCGAACTTCCAGGTTCGGAGGTGCGCACCATGGCAACCACGGAACGGAAGGATCCCACCCAGCCCGCGGAAGATATGTTTGGCCGGCCCACGAGCCCTCGACACGACGAGGAATCCACCGGCCCCTCGCGGGAGGCCCAGGGCGAGCAACAACTGCCCCCCAGTGAGCACGGCAGCCAGGCGAGGGACAAGGACGCCGAGGACGAGGAAGCCTACGGAGGCGTGGGCGAGCTACCCGATGGTGACGGCATCCGCAGCGACAAGGGGACCAACCCCCTGCCATCCAACTACTGGTCCGCGTACCCCACTGAACCGCTCGGATAGCGCCGCACCGTCACGGGCCGATTGACGGCCGTGCGCCCTCCCTCGTGTACTCCTGGGATGGGGCTTCCCAGCGACATGCCCGCGAGGAGGCGGCTCCCACAGGAGTGGCTGCCCCTCGACGCCCTCCTCGCCCGCCATTGGCGCCTACCTCGGCGAAGTTCTCGTGCGTCATCTCGGCGCAGCCCAGGTGCGTGTCGGTGACCGCGTCTGGCTGCCCATGGTGCGCGCCCATCGCGACATGCGCTCCCGCCAGTCCCTGCTCGACTTCTCCCTCACCCATCTCTTCCGCGAAGCCGAGCACCACCCTGAGTGATGACCGTGGCGCCCAGGAGCACACGCCGACGGCTGAGCTCCGTGTGAATCGCGTCGTTTCCATGGACGACGTTGCATCGCCCGCGCATCCCGCGCATCACTGATTGCGAAACGCAACCGGTTGTAGGGCATGAACACTGATGCGAGAATGCAACCGGTTTTCAGGGAGCGGACGGATGAGCACAGCACACCGGTCGGGATGCCCGATCAATCTCTCGCTGGAGGTATTCGGAGACCGTTGGAGTCTGATCATCCTGCGCGACATGGTGTTCGGCGGCCGACGGCACTTCCGCGAGCTGCTGACGCAGTCGGAGGAAGGCATCTCGTCTAACATCCTGGCGGATCGCCTGAAGATGCTGCTGGACGAGGACATGGTCACCAAGGCCGATGATCCCAGCCACAAACAGAAGGCGGTCTACAGCCTGACGGAGAAGTCCATCGCGCTCGTGCCCATTTTCGCGCATCTGGGCGCCTGGGGACGCAGGTACCTGCCCGTAAGCGAGGAGCTGAGCATCCGCGCGCGACTCCTGGAGGAGGGCGGCTCGGCCCTGTGGGAGCAGTTCATGGCCGAGCTGCGCGAGGCGCACCTCGGGACACCGGCGAAGCGCAAGGGCCCGTCCGTCGCCGAGCGTTTGCAGGCCGCCTATGAGGACGTCCTCGCCCGGCAATCGGCGAAGACTCCGCGGTGAGGCTCAATCCTGGCGTCCGTTCCCCATCAGCAATCGTGCGAGGTCCGGGACAGCTTGGAAATAGAAAGCCCGCCCCACTTGCCTCTTCCGCAGGTAGCCTGCCTTCTCCAAGTCGAGCAGATCCTGGCGCGCGGTCTGGTAGACGACGCCATGCTCGCGTCGATAGGGCTCGATGGCATACTGCGCGCCCGGATGGCGAAGTGCATGCGCCAGGAGCGCCCGTTGACGGTGATTGATGTTCTCACCAGAGCGCAGGAGCGGTTCTACCTCTTGCAACTCCTTGCTCTTGCGGTCGAGATATTCGAAGAGGTCTTGTGTTGCCCTTCGGATGACCTCCAACTGGTGCAAGAGGAAGTAGGTGACGTCGCTTCCATCTGTCTCTGTATATAGGAAGGCACGGCCATACTGAGCAGGTGCGCGCTGGATGATGCGGGAGATCGAGAGAAACTCCGCGATCCAATATCCTTGTCTGATCATGCTCCAATAAAAGAGCGCACGCGCCGTGCGACCGTTGCCGTCGACAAACGGATGGTCGTAGGCGAGCATGAAGTGGAGCACAATGGCGCGAACGACCGGGTGGATGAAGGCATGCCCAGCATTTTCATTGGCAAATGCGCAGAGCGCGTCAATTCGAGCAGGAAGTTCATTCGCGTCGGGTGGGGAGTGGAGGACTTGCCCATTGCTGATATCCAGCACCGTGATGGGTTCGTCCGGGCGCCTTAGCCTTCCCGCATCGCCGGGCTCTTCCAAAGTGCCCTCGGTGATGACCTCATGTAATTCTAGGAGGAAAGCAGCGGATAGGGGCTCTCGCACCTTTCCGCGAAGCAGTTCCATCGCCCGGAAGTTGTTGAAAATCATCCGTTCATCTTTTGTTCGTGGCGGCCGCCCTTGCAGAAGCATGTCTTTCGCGACCCGGCGGGTCGTCGAAGCACCCTCCAACTGGCTGGAGGTAATCGCTTCCTCCATAAGGGAACGAATGATGTAACGGTCTCGAACGTCCTTATTGGCCAGCTGCGGGTCGGCGACCTCAAGACGTCCACCCATATCGCGATCAATTTGGTGCAGTGCGAGAAGAAGTCCGTCGGTTCGCGCGAAGTGGAATTTGCGCCCTGTGTTGTCAATCAGTGGCAACTCGATTTTGAGGACACTCCGCGCGAAGCTGACACCGGCCCACCACTCTTCATGCGTCAGTCCGTCTGGAGGGGGGTGCCGCCGAAGCTGGTCCCAATGAAGATAACTTCCATCGATTTCTGGTTTGATTCCACGAGACATGAAATGCCCGAAGTGTTCCGGCCCTTTTTTGAGAAGGGCATTCAGGGCAGTACGAAAGTCAGGGGGCGTAGGAGGAATCTGCACGAAAACTCCGAACTACTAATTTAGTAGCAGATAGTAGCTAGATGGTAATTGGAGGCCCCCCTCCGGACAAGAAGATTGCTACTAATTTGGTCCCAGTTAGTAGCTCCCTAGTAGTTCCCCCTCCCTAGCTACTAATTTGGTCCCAGTTAGTAGCTCCCTAGTAGTTCCCCCTCCCTAGCTACTAATTTGGTCCCAGTTAGTAGCTCCCTAGTAGTTCCCCCTCCCTAGCTACTAATTTGGTCCCAGTTAGTAGCTCCCTAGTAGTTCCTCCTCCCTAGCTACTAATTTGGTCCCAGTTAGTAGCTCCCTAGTACCTAGTACTTGGAACCAGGGGCCTAGCAGACAGGGACTTGTTGCCTGGACTGGGTCTTGTTTCGAGCTGAGGCCTCTTTTCGCGAGTTCCCCGCGTAGGCATACGGATCCTATTGTCACCTATCAGGACGTATCCCCATTCTTGACTTGAGTGGTTGAATCCGGTCCTCTGTGCCGGTGGCGCATCAGCGCGCCCACACGAGGGGACGGCACGTGGCGGACAAGAAGGAGCAGGCACTCACTCGAACGGGGCCCTTCCGGCTCGGAAGGAAGTTCGACGAAGTTGGACCCGATCTCGGACACCTCTACGAGTCATGGCACGTGCCCACGGGTCAGCCGGCCGTGACGCTGCGGCCCGGGGACAGGATGCACTGGCTGCACCGGGGGCCCTGGGAACTCATCATCTCCTGCGAGCACGACTCCCCCGATGTGTCCCTGCGGCTCGGCAAGGCGCCTCCCTTCGCGCCTCCCACCCAGATGATGGACCTGCTCGTGCTGATGAACGCCTCGTTCCGGCGCGTGGAGGACTCGCCCCGTCTCCACGCCCATTTCGCCTCCGGACCCGTGAAGGCCTCCCGGAAGGCCTGGGCCTCCCGAGCCCTCGCGGGCGCCGCCGCGCTCGCCCTGGGCCTCGGACTCTGGTTCCACATCACCGCGAGAGCGCCCTCCTCTCTCGATCGCCCCTGCCCGACGGGGAACTTCTCCCTGGATGCTCCGTCCTTGATCAACTCCGGGACGCCCATCGCCTACCCCATTCCCAAGCAGCCCTTCCGCAATCAGGCGAAAGCGCCCTGCAAGATCCAGAAACAGCTCGAGGTGGAGATCAACGGCGGGTGCTGGGTGGAGCTCGCGCAGCGCCCTCCCTGCGCCGAGGACCGGGCCGAGCACGAGGGCAAGTGCTACCTGCCCGTGTCGAAGGACCGGGGCCATCCGCCACAAGCCGTCCAACCCTGAATCAGCGCTACAGTCCGGTGATGGTCCGTGGGCAAGAGCGCGAGCACAGATTCCTTCGTGGCCTCGCCTGGGTGCCCTGCCTGGGCTTCCTGGTGATGTGGCCCACGAGCTACGGGTTCTACACCTCCGTGGGTATCGACGTGGACCGGCACGAGGAACCCGCCGCGATCGAGGCCCACGTGCGCTTCCGCTGGCCCGGCAATGGCGCCTTCCTGATGGGCGCGGATCAATTCAGGCTCCCTCCGGACAGGAAGCTGGTCCCCCTGGACCTGGGAGCCGCGCTCTTCCACGCCCCGAGGCGCCCCCAGCCGCGCTCCATCTGGAACCTGAGGGGCTTCTGGCTCATCCACGAGGAGTACCCCCCCACGGAACTTCCGGTGCGTGAGCCAGAGAAAGCGGCGGCCTCGTGGGTGGGCGTGCCGAGCTGGTTGCCCGTGGTGCTGACCGGCGCCTGGCCGCTCCTCCTCGCCTGGCGGCGCCGGGAGCGGACCTAGCGGACGAGCGTGGCCCCCACGAACGACAGGAGCGCCAGGATCGAGGAGCCCGTTCGCACCAGGTGAAGGCGCCGCCAGCTCGCCAGCAGGCGTGCGATTTCCCCTGGGGGGGGAGGCGCCTCGGGGTTCCAGGCATGCACGCGTTTGTTGAGCGGCACGTTGCCGAACTGTGAGATGGCCGAGACCGTCGCGGTGAACAACACCCCGGCCAACACGAGAACACGCGGCCACGTTCCGGGTTGCAGGAAGGCGAGGCCCAGTCCGGTCAGGATCGTGAAGCCCGCCGTGAATGGCATGTACCGCTCGATGTAGCGGTCCAACACCTGATGCATCCAGATGTACACCTGGGCGGGAACCGTGCGGAAGGCGGGGACGACGGCGGCCGCCACCATCACCAATCCCCCCACGAAGATGGCGTTGCTGGCGAGCACCATCAGGGTCAGGATCTTGCTATACATAGACCACTTCCATTCATGAAAGCGACGCATCGGGTCCGCTCAGTGGTGATGCCCACCGTGACCGGAATCCGCGCCGGGCATGACGATCTCCATCATCTCCGCCATGCCCAGGTCCTCGTGCGCCAGGATGTGGCAATGGGCCATGAACATCCCAATGTAGCGCTCGTAGCGGGTTCGTAGCTTCACGGTCTCTCCCTGACGCACCATGAGCGTGTCCCGCCAGACGAGCTTCCCGTCGACGGTGAGTTGGAATGGATTCACGTGGATGTGGAAGGGGTGGTCGAGGTTCAGCGAGCTGACGGTCCACTCCTCCACCGCGCCCAGCGGGAGCTGTCTGGGGGGAGCGTTGGGATCGAACGCCTTGCCGTTGATCAAGAACTGGGGCGGCTGCGTATTGAGCACGGAGAAGACGGACTGCTGTTGGCCGGTGATTTCATGGTCCTCGATGGGCTTGAACGGGGCCAGCCGGGCCAGGTCACTCTCCCGGGGCAGCCGCATGTGGACTGGGGGACCCTTGACCTCCACACGGGCCAGGACATGGGTGGCGGGGGTGGCCGCCAGCTCGTCCACGAGCCAATAAGTCCCTGGAGACAGGGGCCTGCCCGCCGCGTCGCTCGCGCGCACCATCACGTCCTCGCGGTACGCCGGGTGCAACTCGGTCTCGTCCACCTGCTCGAGCCGGCCCGAGGTGATGCCATCGTGCGCGATCTGGAAGTGGGGGAGGGGAACCTCGGTGCTGCCCTGACGCCGGACCAGCCGGAGCCGAACCCCCTCGTTGACCCCCGCGTGGATGAACCGCCAGCGCTGCACTTCACCCGGCCGCAGCTCGAAGGTCGGCACGACCTCGCCATTGATCGTGAAGTGCCGCTGCAGCCGCACCCAGTTCCCCGGATTGAACTGGGTATAGTCCTCCACCATGTTGGCCTTCTGCCCGGGTTGGGTGGGATCGTCCTTCAGGTCATAGGGGATTTGATGGAGGACGAGGATTTCCTCCCGGGCTTCCCTGATCCCCTCCACCCGGTCGATGTCGCCCCGGACGATGAGCGCGCCGGACAGGCCGCTGCCGAGCTGGAGCGTGATCGAGCCATGCTTGTGGGCGTGGTACCAGTAGGTCCCCGCGGGGTGATCGATGGGAATCTTCACCTCGTACTCGAACATCTGCCCGGGCCCTACCTCGACCATCATGTTGTCCGCGTTCCCGCTGGGCGAGACATGCATCCCATGGAAGTGGAGGTTGGTGAGGTTGAAGCCATGCGGGCGATTCGGCATGCCCGGGGGAGGCGCCGGATTCGGGTCGGGGGGAAGCATGTTGTGCAGCATGATGTTCAGCGTGTCCCCGGGACGGGCCTCGATGGTGGGACCCAGCAGCCTGCCGTTGTAGGAGCGCAGCTTGACCGTGTCCCACCCGGCCGTCGTTCCGTCCGGGTGGAGCCGGCGGATCTGGTTGAGGGCGTATTCGACCATCAGCGCCACGAACACGTCTTGTTCGCAGCGGCGCACCCCGTGAGGGCCGTGCATCGGCTCCGGCGCATCGGGGTGTGAATGCCGGGGTTCTGAATGGGGAGTGTCCATGTCCATCGCCTCTCACCTGCTGGATGTCTGGGAGACTGGAGCCCGCCGGAAGTGGATGTGAGGACCAGGCACTCCGGGGCGGAACCCGCTCCGCCGCCGCGCGGGCGGGCATGCGCTCCGGGGACGTCCGTCACAAACGAACCGGGGGCACTCCAGCGGAGGGAAAGGAACCATTCGAATCATGGCCTCGCTCCATCCCCATCGCCCGCCCGACGACTCGCGCCACGTCCATGGACGCAAGTGCCCAACCCACCACTTGAGCGCCTTCCGGAAGATCTCCGGGAAGTGGCGAGGCACCGTGACCCAATATTCCCTGGATGGCCAGGTCCTGGGCTCGATGCAGGTCGAGTCGGAGAATCGCGTCGACTGCGACTCCCTCTACACGCTGCTCGTCCTCACGGACGCCCAGGGCCAGCAACAGCGCATCGAGTTCACCTCCACCTATTCCAAGAAGCTCGACGGCTTCGTGGTGAACAACCCGGCCATGAAGGGGACGGCCCTCCAGGTCGGAGACTCGGTCGTGTACACGTATGAGAGCGCGCTGCCCACGCCCAGCACCAGCGTCGAGGTGGTGAACGTGAAGGGCGACACCCGGCTCCACACGACCCAGATCTCCAGCGGAGGCGCCTTCACGGGCTACTCCATCATCCGAGAGACGCGGGTGGAGTGAACATGTTGGACGCATTGGTGGTGGGCGGGGGCCCCACGGGGCTCACGATGGCCGCGGAGCTGGCACGGCATGGCCTGAGCTGCCGCATCGTGGATGCGCTCGAAGCGCCCTCGCACCTGTCGAGGGCCCTGGTGGTGCAATCGCGCACCCTCGAGCTCTTCGACGACTTCGGCATGGCCGAGAAGCTGCTGGCCCGTGGCCAACCCATGGGGGGCTACAACGTCCTCGGTCCGGGCGGGCGGCGAGCGCGCATCCCCATGAAACCCTTTCCCTGGCTGCGAACGCACTATCCCATCCCGCACATGGTTCCCCAGGACGCGACCGAGGCGGTGCTCACCGAGTACCTCTCCTCGTTCGGCCTCGCGGTGGAATGGGGCGTGAGCTTCGAGCGCCTTCAACAAGACGCCGAGGGCGTGGAGATCTCGCTGAGGCATCTGGATGGAGCGAGGGAGACGGTGCGTGCGCGCTGGCTGCTCGGATGCGACGGCGCCCGCAGCCGGGTGCGCAAGGAAGCGGGCATCCCCTTCGAGGGCGAGACGTATGACTACGCGTGCATGCTGGTGGACGTGCGCGTGGACTGGCCCCTGGGGCACGGCGAGCTATTCATCATCCCATCCCGATACGGCGTGGTGGGGGCATTCCCCATGCCGGGAGAGAACCGCTATCGCCTCACCTTCATCATGCCCCGGGATGGCAAGGAGGAGACCGATCCGCTCACGCTGGGGGAGATGCAGGCCCTGACGGACCGCATGGTGCCGGTGCCCACGCGCCTGAGCGACCCGAGCTGGATGACTCGCTACCGGCAACACCGCCTGGGTGTGCCGAACTACCGCCAGGGCCGCGTGTTCCTCGCCGGGGACGCGGCGCACATCCACAGCCCCGCGGGCGGGCAGGGACTGAACACGGGCATCCAGGACGCCTACAACCTGGCCTGGAAGCTGGCGCTCGTCACACGGGGGCGCGCGGCGGAGCCGCTGCTGGACACCTACCACCTGGAGCGCCACCACGTGGGCCAGAAGCTGCTGGAGGGCACGGACAAGCGGTTCGCCCTGATCTCCAGCGGAGGCCTCGGGCTGAGGATCCTGCGCGCCCATGTGCTGCCCCGTGCCGCGCGGTTGTTCTTCGGGACCTCCTTCATGGAGCGGAAGCTGCTGCGGTTCGTCTCCGAGCTGTTCATCCACTACCGGCACAGCCCCCTGTCCACCGAGTCCATCTCGGGCGAGGACGCGGGCGAAGTGAGGCTCGTGGACGGACTCGCGCCTGGAGAGCGCGTACCGGACCTGCCGATCTGGGGAGCGGGCGTGGAGCGCCTGCACGAGGTCCTGCGAGGCCCCCATCACACGCTGTTGCTGTTCGCCGGGCGGCACTCCGATCAGGAGACGTCCGCGCGATTGGGGGCGCTCGCCCGCCAGCTCGAGGAGTCCCACGGGCCTGACTTGCTCCGAGCGCGGGCGGTGGTGATCGGCGCGGCGTCTGGGTTCCACACGCTGGGAGACGCGACAGGCGAGGTGCACCGCTGCTTCGGCGCGGGGGCCGCGTGCCTCTACCTGGTCCGTCCGGACGGGTACGTGGCCCACCGGGCCCAGCCCATCCAGGTGAAGCCCCTGGTGGCGGAACTCGCCAGGCGCCTGGGCCCGCCCCTGGAGAAGCCCGCGCACGAGGAGCGGCAGGTCGCCGGGTGAGGCCCTGAAGCGCCGCTCCCCCCTGGACGATCGTCCGTCCAGGGGGGAGCGTCCGAGCACCCGCCGGGGGCGTTCAGCACCGAGGGGAGCCCAGGCTGCCCGCCATCCAGCGCCCCAGGTACGGGAGGAAATCATCGGTGCGCTCCACGCAGCCATGGCGCTCCTCGGGGTAGCAGCGCAGGTCCTTGTCACCTCGCGCCCAGTCGAGCAGCCGGATGCAGGAGTCGTAGGGCACGACCGTGTCCTGTTTGCCGTGGATGGCGAGCAGGGGCGCGGAGAGCCGGGGAATCGATCGCAGGTTCAGCTCCTCCCGGGCGAGCCGGTTCATGGCGGCGTCATGGGGCTGACCAAACACGTACCGCAACTCCTGACGCACCAGCGGGCTCAGTCGGAGATGGTGGTCGTGGTCGTATCCCGCCGAGAGGCAAGCGCAGGCCTTGAGCTGGCCGGGGAGCAGCGCGGCGCTTCTCGCCGCCAGGTAGCCTCCATGGCCAAGGCCACAGATTCCCATCCGATCGGAGTCGATCTCCGGGAACGCACGCACATGAGCCAGGACGCTCTCGACGACCCGCTCGAAGGAGATGACCATGCGGTGAAGTCCCGCCAGTTCCCCTTGACCAGGACCGTCGAAGAGCAGGACCGAGAGGCCCTGGGCCAGGAAGGCCCGCGCGAGGACGAGCAATTCGCTCTCCTTGGCCGAGCTGAGGCTGTTCAACAGCAACACACACGGGGCCGGCTCCGACCAACGGGCGCGCAGGAGGTAGGCCGGGAGCTGAAGGTCCCCATGCGGAATGGACAGCCTCCGGACCTCGTACGGCAGGAGGGGGCAGGCGTCCAGGAACAGGCGCGTCACCCGCCGACGCGTCATGAACTTCGCCTCGGGGTTGTCGAAGAACATGAGCTCCGCCATGTGGTGGCAGGCGGCGGCCCTCAGCAGGGTCTGCCTCAAGGCGGCGCGATTGCTCCGCACGTCCCCTTGCCGTGCCTGATTCTCGTAGCCGCGCCCGAGTTCGCTCCAGCGCGTGTGCCAGTCGTTCCAGTCATCGCATAGATCGTCGACCTCCATCCCCGCGAGTGCGAGCAAGATGTCCCGCCACTCGATCCCCGACAAATGCATGTGGGCGAGGAACGGCTCGCACTGCATGCGCATGGCGTCGGGGACTCGCTCCGTCTTCATCGTCCACGCATGGGCTTCCTGGGTCAGCAAGGTCATCCTCCCGGCATCCGCCTTTTCTGAAATCCTTCCGAAAGAGGAGCCATCGCCGCGATGTGACCGACTGGCCAACCAGGCGCCGGGTTCCGGTCGCCCGCTGGCCAGGCGAGCCGCCGGAAAACCCCGGAGGGCACCCGGTCACAAATCACGCCCATGCCTTCTGACGCCCTGAAACGCGGGGGATGGAACTCAATGGAAACCACGAACACCACTCAGCAGGACGTAGCGTCCGCCGAACGGAGCAAGGCCATCCGGATCATGGCGAGTTCGATGTTTCGCGAGCTCACGAGCAATGGCTACTCACAAACTCACATCATCGACTTCTCATCCGAGCTGCTTCAACTCCTCACGGATTCGCTCCGGAGACCCGAGGACGCGAACGAATCACTCGCGAAGGACATTCTTTCATGATCATCGACATCCACTCGCACCTCGCCCATCCCGAATTGGCGAAGCGCGCCCCTGTTCCTCCCAGCCTCCTCGACGTGGAGCGACTCATCGAGGTCAAGGCCGAGGCGGGGATCGACCTCACGCTCATCGGGAGCCCGAGCGGTCCGGGCACCCTGGTCCCGGCCTCGCGAGGGGGGAACTACGAGCAGCCCCTGGACAAGCTGCGCGCCTTCCATGACTGGCTCGGCGCGACCGTCGCGAAACACCGCGACCGGCTGCGGGCCTATGTCTACTGCGATCCGTTCGCGGACGACACGGTGCTCGCGGCGGCCGAGGAGTACCTGGGCCGCGAGGAGTTCGTCGGAATCATCACCAACCCCAGCGGGCATGGTGAATACCTCGACTCCCCCAGGGCGGACGGCTTCTTCGCCTTCGCCGCCACGCGGGGCGTTCCGGTGATGGTCCACTCCGGGATGGATCCCGTCTGCTGCCAGGGAATCTCCGACTACGGCTTGTTCGACATGGTGGGCCGCTACTGCGACGTCACCCTGGGCCTGTCGGCACTCGTCCTCTCTGGCCGGCTGGAGCAATACCCCTCGCTGCGAATCATCGGCACGGCGAGCGCTGGAGCCCTGAGCCTGATTGGCTCCCGGTTGGATATCGCCTGGCGTTCCCAGCTCTGGGCCGGGGCGGGCAAGAAGCCAGAAGGGCTCCGCGATCAGCGGACCCGCACGCCCCCCAGCGAACTGATCCGGAGGCTGTACGCCGATACGACCGCGGACAATCGCGATCTCCACCTCGCCAACCTGAAGGTGCTCGGAGCGTCGCATCTGTTGTTCGGCAGCGACTGGCCACCGGTCCCGGTGGTCCACGCACACAAGATCCGCGAGATCGAGGCGCTGCCTCTGAGCGCGGAGGAACAACGGGCCATCCTCGGAGACAACGCCTCGCGCATCTTCGAACTCGGCGGCCCGGCCCATCGGAGCACGGTGATGACCCATTCCCAACCCATCGAGGAGGCTCGGTGAACTCGTACAAGAAGTTGATCGTGGCGCGGATGAACCCCCTGAGCGCGAACGTCGTGGCGAACATCTTCGCGGAGTCCGACGCGGGAGAGCTCCCACGGCTGCTCGGCGTCACCCATCGAAACCTGTTCCACTTCAAGGGCCTCTATTTCCACCTGTTCGAGTCGGAGCGGGAGATCGAGCCGCACCTCGTCCGCATGCGGGAGCACCCGCTCTTCCTCGACGTGAACACGAAGCTGGCCCGCTACATCTCGCCGTACGACCCCGCCACCTGGCGCGGCCCGAGCGACGCCATGGCGTACGAATTCTACTCCTGGCACTCGAAGTAGTCCCCGCGGCCCTCTTGTCACACATCCCCCCCATCCCAATTTCAATGTCATGAGCCAACCACAGATCACCAAAATCCTGGCCAGCAATGCTCACGCGGACCACCGTCGCGGGGGTGATGTGAGAGTCCTTCTCAGCCCGAAGACCGTGGGCTCCACCTCTGGGTTCATGGGCGTGGCGCACCTCGAGCCCGGGGAGTTCATCTCGGAGCACTACCATCCCTACTCGGAGGAATTCCTCTACGTGACGCGGGGGGCGATCATCGCGCGAATCAATGGCGAGCCCATCCCCTTGAGCGCTGGCGAAGCCCTCCTGGTGCCGAAGAACGCCCGCCACCGCTTGGAGAACGCCGGGATGGAGCCCGCGTCGCTCGTGTTCCAGCTCTGCCCGCTGGCCCCCCGGCCGGAGCTGGGTCACGTCGACACCGAGCCCTATCCCAACTCCGTGCAGGCGGCCGTGGGAGGTGGGCAATGAATCGCCGCAGGGTCGCCCTCACCGGCATCGGCGTGGTCGCGCCGGGGGGCATCGGGGTCAAGGCCTTCTGGGACCGGCTCCTGTCCGGGCGCTCCGCCATCCGGCGGATCTCCCTGTTCGATCCCACGAACTTCCGTTCGCGGATCGCCGCCGAGTGCGACTTCGATCCGAAGCGCGAGGGGCTGTCCCCCCAGGAGGCGCGCAGGATGGACCGCTGCGTGCAGTTCGCGGCCGTCGCGGCGCGGGAGGCCTTGGCGGACAGCGGACTGAAGTCGACGCCGAGCGAGCCCCATCGCACGGGCGTCAGCATCGGCAGCGCGGTGGGGTGCACGATGTCGCTGGAGGACGAGTACGTCGTCGTCAGTGACGGAGGCCGCAAGTGGCAGGTGGATCCCGCCTACGCCACGCCTCACCTGTACCTCAGCCTGATTCCGAGCACGCTCGCCGCGGAGGTGGCCTGGCTGGCCGGCGCCGAGGGCCCCTCGGCCGTCATCTCCAATGGGTGCACCTCGGGACTGGACGCGGTGGGCCATGCCTTCCAGCTCATCGAGGAGGGCTCCGCGGACGTGATGATCACCGGTGCATCGGACGCGCCCATCTCGCCCATCTCCGTCGCCTGCTTCGACGCCATCAAGGCCACGTCGCCCAACAACGATGATCCCGAGCACGCCAGCCGCCCGTTCGACATGAACCGCGACGGCTTCGTGCTGGGCGAGGGGTCCGCGGTCTTCGTCCTCGAGGAACTCGAGCATGCGCGCCGGCGGGGAGCCCACATCTACTGCGAGGTCGTCGGGTTCGCCTGCCGGGCCAATGCCTACCACATGACCGGCCTGCGCCCCGACGGCGAGGAGATGGCCGAGGCCATCCGCGTGGCGATGCGGCAGGCGAGGATGGAGCCGGAGCGGATTGGCTATATCAACGCGCACGGCTCCAGCACGCGTCAGAACGACAGACACGAGACGGCGGCCTTCAAGAAGAGCCTGGGCGCGCATGCGTACGCGGTACCGGTCAGCTCCATCAAGTCGGTGATCGGCCACTCGCTCGGGGCCATCGGCTCGCTGGAAATCGCGGCGTGCGCCCTGACCATCCAACGGGGAGTGATTCCTCCCACGGCCAACCTGCGCACGCCGGATCCGGAATGCGATCTCGACTACGTGCCCCAGGTTCCGCGCGAGCAGCGGGTGGACGTGGTCCTCAGTGTCGGAAGCGGCTTCGGTGGCTTCCAGACCGCCATGTTGCTCGCGCGCCCCAAGGAGGTGTCGTCTTGAACGCACTCGATAGCGGCCGTGCCGTCATCACCGGCATCTCGGCCATCGCCCCGAACGGATTGGGCGTCCGCGCCTGGTGGGATGCCACGCTGAGCGGCCGCGGAGGACTCCAGCGCCCCACCCGCTTCGATCCCGGCCTCTATCCCATCCAGCTCGCGGGCGAGGTCCGCGACTTCAACCCCTCGCAGCTCGTGGATGGGCGGCTCATCGTCCAGACGGACTTGTGGACGCAGTTCGGACTGGCCGCCGCCTCCATGGCGCTGGAGGACGCCCGGCTGGATCCCCGGAAGATGCAGGCCTACGAGATGTCCGTCATCAGCGCCAGCTCCTCGGGCGGCAACGAGTTCGGCCAGCGGGAGATCGAGCGGTTGTGGAGCAAGGGCCCGCAGTTCGTGAGCGTGTACCAGTCCATCGGCTGGTTCTACGCGGCGAGCACCGGACAGCTCTCGATCAAATACGGGATGAAGGGGACCTGCTCCTCGGTGGTGTCGGAACAGGCGGGAGGGTTGGACGCGGTGGGGCATGCCCGCCGGGTGCTGCGCAACGGGGCGCGGATGGCGCTCGCGGGCGGCACGGAGGCGCCCTTGAGTCCCTACGCGCTGACGTGCCAGCTCTCCCATGGCTTGCTCAGCCACCGGGCGGAGCCCTCACGGGCCTACGTCCCCTTCGACACGGAGGCCTGCGGCTACGTCCCCGGCGAAGGAGGAGCCATGTTCATCCTGGAGGACGAAGCGGCGGCCCGCGCGCGGGGCGTCGAACGGCTCTACGGAGAGATCGCCGGATACGCGGCCACCTTCGATCCACGGCCGGGCTCGGGCCGGGAGCCGGGCCTGTACCGCGCCGCCGAGCAGGCACTCGCCGATGCGGGCATCGCCCCGAAAGACATCGACGTCGTGTTCGCGGACGCAGCCGGAATCCCCGCGCTCGACCGCATCGAGGCCGAGGCCCTCATCCGCCTGTTCGGACCGAGGGGCGTGCCGGTCACCGCGCCGAAGACGATGACTGGCCGGCTGTATGCCGGTGGAGCCGCCCTGGATGTCGTCGCGGCGCTGCTCACAATCACCGACTCGGTCATTCCACCCACCATGGGAACCCGAGAGCTCGCGCCTGGCTGTGATCTCGACCTGGTTCTCGACAAGCCGAGGAAGGCGCCAGTGAGCACCGCGCTGGTGCTCGCCCGAGGCTTCGGAGGCTTCAACTCGGCCGTGGTGGTGCGGCGCACCGGGTGAGCCCCGGAACCTGGATGGCTCAACCACCTGAATCAACCCACGAGGGAAAGACGATGCGAAAACTGACCATCGAACATCTGAATCAGATCATCCACGAGTGCATGGGAGAACCCAACATCGTGACGGAGGACGGGTTGGACAACACCTTCCCCGAGCTCGGCTGCGATTCGCTCGCCATCCTGCAGGTGGAGGCCCGGCTCACCCAGGACTTCGGCGTTCCGATCCAGGAGTTGATGTTCCAGAAGATGACGCCGCGCCTGGCCCTTGCCTACGTCAACGACAACGCGGCCAACAACGACTACATCCACATGGGGGTCTGATCATGGTGGGCAATACCGACAATTCGATCATCATCCACGCGCCCATGGATCTCGTGTGGCGAATGACCAATGACCTCGAGTCCTGGCCCTCCCTGTTCAGCGAGTACGCGGCCGTGGAGATCCTGGATCGGGACGGCCCGACCGTGCGCTTCCGGTTGACCATGCACCCCGACGCGAACGGGAAGGTGTGGAGCTGGGTGTCCGAGCGCACCGTGGATCCGGAGACCCGCACGGTGCGCGCGCGGCGGGTCGAGCCCGGCCCGTTCGAATACATGAACATCCAGTGGTCCTACCTCCAGGTCGAGGACGGCATCGAGATGCGCTGGCAGCAGCAGTTCAAGATGAAGCCGAGCGCACCGGTCGATGACGAGGCGATGACCGAGCGCATCAACGAGAACTCGGCCATCCAGATGAGCCGCATCAAGCGCCTGGTGGAAGAAGCGTCGCGGGGAGAGCACCATGCAGCTTGAGTTGAAGGGCAGGAACGCGCTGGTCACCGGCGGTTCCCGAGGCATCGGCCGCGCCATCACGCTCGCGCTCGCGCGACAGGGCGTCAACGTGGTGGCCTGCTACCGCCAACGGAGCGAGGCGGTGGAGTCACTGGCCCGCGAGGCCCAGGAGCTCGGCAACATCACGCTCGTGCAGGCGGACGTGTGCCGGGAGGAGGACGTGGCGCGGCTGTTCGAGACCTGCCGCGAGCGCTTCGAGCGGTTGGACATCGTGGTGAACAACGCCGGGGCGATCAGCCACATCCCGCTCTCGGATCTCACCCCGGCGGAGTGGCACCGGATGCTGGACACCAACCTCACCTCCATCTACCTGGTGGTCCGTGAGGCACTGCCCCTGCTGTCGGAGGGCGCCTCGGTGATCAACGTCGGCTCGAGCGTCGCCACGCGGGGAATGGCGGCCTGCGCGCACTACACCGCCTCGAAGGCGGGAATCATTGGGTTGACCCGATCGCTGTGCAAGGAATTGGGGCCCCGGGGCATCCGGGTCAACACCCTGGCGCCGGGCATCATCGAGACGGACATGGTCTCCCGGCTGACACCCGAGCAACGCAAGAAGTACGAGGCCATGGCGGCGGTCGGCCGGCTCGGCCAGCCCGAGGACATCGCCGGCGCGGTGCTCTACCTCGCCAGCGACCTCTCCCGGTTCGTTTCTGGAATCACTCTCGAAGTCAATGGAGGCATCTGATGGACGACAAGGTTTTCCGGGTGGAGCTCACGATGGACGTCCAACCCGGCAATGAGAAGGAGTTCGAGCGCGTCTGGCTGGAAGTGGGCAAGACGGTGGCGGCGCATCCCGACAACATCTCCCAGTGGCTGTCCGCCAGCCGCGAGTCTCCGGGCAGGTACGTCATCGTCAGCGACTGGCCCGACGAGGAGACCTTCCGCCGGTTCGAGCAGAGCTGGGAGCATGCCGCGCACCTCGACAAGCTCCGGACGGTGCGCGCCAGGGGAAGCATGGAGACCATGACGGTGCTGCACCACCTCCCCGGAGCGCGAGAATCATGACGGGACGGACCCGGGTGATGCTCTTCGTCCAGGCTCCGGAGGGAGAGCGCTCCACCATCGAGGAGCTCTACCGACAGATCAGCGGCGTCCTGGAAGGGACGCCGGGGCTCGTGCGCAACGAGCTGCTGCACTCCTGCGCCAAGGCCACGGATTTCGTGGTGCTGAGTGAGTGGGAAAGCCTGGAGTCCTTCCGTGCCTGGGAGCGGGGCCCCGTCCACCGCGGAAAGACGTTGGAGTCATTGCGCCAGTACACGACAGGGGCCGCGTTCTACGAAGTGCTCGCGGCGTACGGTTGTTCCCCCAGCCGCGAATGAACATATTTCCATACGTGGAAGGAAGGCATTCGCATGAAGCTCGCACTCTTTGGCGCCTCGGGCGCCACCGGGCACCTCGTCCTGGAGCAGGCGCTCGCACGAGGCCACACCGTCACCGCCCTGGTCCGGACCCCCTCCAAGCTGACCACGACCCATGAGCGGCTCAAGGTCATCCAAGGCGACGTGACCGATCCCGCCGCCGTGGAAAAGACCATCGCCGGGCAGGAAGCGGTGATCTCCACCATCGGCTCCGGCTCGAATACCAAGCACGTGACGCTCTATTCCGACAGCATCCGCAACATCATCGACGCGATGGAGAAGCAGAAGGTCGAGCGGTTGTTGTGCATCTCGGCGGGCGGCGCTTACCCAGGCAAGGATCCCGGCGCTCCCTTCATCCTCAACTACATCGTCAAACCGTTCTTCCTCAAGGATGTCTTCGCGGACATGGCCCGCATGGAGGATGCCGTCAAGCACAGCAAGCTGTCCGCCTGGACCATCGTCCGGCCCCCCCGGCTGGTGGACAAACCCCCGAAGGGTCACTACCGACAGGAAGAGACCTACTGCATCAAGGGTGGGAACAAGATCGCCCGGGGGGACGTCGCGGAGTTCCTCGTCGGGGAGTTGGATGCCCGGAAGTACATCCGTCAGGGCGTCGCGGTGGCGTACTAGCCCGCGAGCATGCGAGGCTGACGCCATGGAACGCTTCGTCGAGGTCACCGAGGGAGTCTCGCTCTGGGTCGAATCACGAGGTCCGGAGGGAGCGCCCGCCATCCTGCTCATCATGGGCGCCAACGCGTCGGGACTGGCCTGGCCCGACGCGCTCGTGGATCTGCTGGCCCGGGACCACCGGGTCATCCGCTATGACCACCGGGACACCGGTGCCTCCACCTGGGCCTTCGACACGAAGCCCTACCCGCTGACGCGACTGGCCGAGGACGCCCTGGTCATTCTCGATGAGCTGGAGATCGACCGCGCGCACGTCGTGGGCATGTCGTTGGGAAGCCTGCTCGTCCAGTGGCTCCTGGTCGCCCACCCCGAGCGGCTGCTCAGCGCGGCGGTCTTTGGTGCCGCGGCCCTGGGGGGCACGCCCGCGCTCGCCGACGGCACGCTGCAAGCCCCCGTCGATCCGGAGCTGCTCGAGTTCTGGACGCACATGTTCGAGCCCCGCGACCGCGAGGCGGAGCTCGCGTGGCGGCTCGAGAACTGGCGCAGGCTCAACGGGCGGGCGATCCCCTTCGACCCCGAGGAGTTCCGGAAGCAGGAGGAGCGGATCATGGCCCACGCGGGCCGGCCCGACAATCCAGGCGCCCACGCACGGGCCGACTACTCGGCGCTGCAACGTGGGGCGGAGCTCGTCCACGTCACCGTGCCCACGCTCGTCATCGCCACGCCGGAGGATCCCATCAGCCCCGCCTCCAACGCGCGGCACCTGGCGGAGAACCTGCCGCGCTCGACCCTGGTGACGATCGAGGGCATGGGGCATGCGATTCCCCGCGCCGTCGTGCCCCGGCTCGCGGACGTCCTCCTGCGCCACGTGCACGTCGTGGATGGCATGCGCGAGTAGCGGGAGGGCCCGGCGGAGCGTTCCACCGGGCCTTGTCCCCTACTTCAGGTCGGTGCGGCCGTCGGCGATCGCCGCCCGCTTGTAGGCGGGGCGCGCCGTGATCCGCGCGATGTAGTCCTTGAAGAGGGGCTCATCCAATCCCGGCGCCTTGAACGACATGGCCCAGCTGATCTCGGAGCCGACGTAGACATCCGCCGCGCTGAACTGGTCCCCGAGGATGTAGGGTCCCTGGGCGAGCATCGTCTTGAGCGCGCCAATCGTGTCCTCGTAGCTGCCGTAGCCGATGGCGCCCTTGCGCTCGACGGGCGGGCGCTTGAACATGGTGTCGAGGAGCGCGGGCTCGAAACAGCCCGCTCCGAAGAAGAGCCAGCGGTAATAGGTGCCCCGGCGCTTGTCACCCGGCGGCGGCGCCAGGCCCGCCTGGGGGAACGCATCGGCGAGGTACGCGATGATCGCGGCCGTCTCGGTGACGACGGTGCCGTCATGGACGAGCGTCGGCAGCTTGCCCATCGGGTTGATGGCGAGGAACTCCGGGCTCTTGTGCTCCGCCTTCTCGAAGTCGATGCGCACGACGCGGAAGGGCGCACCCACCTCGTGGAGCATCCAGTGGGCCATCTGCGCCCGCGACTGGGGGTTGTGATAGAAAACGACTTCTCCACTCATGTGTGTCCTCCTGGGGAAGGCGGCGAGCATGCCACCCCCCGAGCCAGATGGAGCGACTTCCGAATTCTCCGCACGCCCAGAATAAACACACCGCCCTTGCGTGAAGAGGCACGGAGCTGGCGCTCCGAGACGCTCCCACCCCGAGCGTTTCCCCCAAGGAGATCCCCCATGCACAAGACGTTGCGGTTATCACTGCTGCTCGCTGGCGCCCTTCCCCTCGCCAGCGGTTGTGGAGCACCGGTGGAGCCCTCGGATGCCGCGAACGGCACCTCCATGGCCTCGCGGTCCGAGGGTCTGGGCACGACGGCGGCCACCTGGACGATCAACGCGCCCATGAAGGCGTCGCGCTCGGATCACACCCTCACGGTACTCAACTCGGGTCTGGTGCTGGTGGAGGGCGGCATCCAAGGCGGGACCCGCTTGCGAAGCGCGGAGCTGTACGACCCCTACACGGACACCTGGACCGTCACGGGCGCACCCAACGAGGCGCGGGTCAACGCGCGCGCGACCCGGCTCGCCTCGGGGAAGGTGCTGGTGGTCGGCGGCTCCAACAGCACCACGTCCGGCAGCCCGACCGCGGAGCTGTATGACCCGGACACGGGCACCTGGAGCTATACGGGCTCGCTCAACACGGGCCGCTCCTCGTTCACGCTCACCCTGCTGGACTCCGGCAAGGTGCTGGTCACCGGCGGCATGGCGCACGGAGGCACCTTCACCTCCACCGCGGAGGTGTATGACCCCGACACCGGCACCTGGAGCTACACGGGGCCCAAGGCCATCGTCGGCTTCTTCCAGGCGGCGACGAAGCTCTACTCGGGGGAAGTGCTGGTGACCGGCAGCGTCTCCCCGGCTCGCAACGCGGAAATCTACAACCCCAGCACCAACAGTTGGCGGACCGCGACGAATGTCCCGGGCCCCCACGCCTTCCACTCCACGATACGGCTGTACTCGGGTCAGGTGCTGCTGACGGGCGGCGGCAATGGCCAGGGCGACACCGCGGAGACGTACCTGTACGACCCCTTCAACGACCAGTGGACGCGCGGTCCCGACATGAAGCAGGCGCGGGGACAGGATCACGCCTTGATCCTGCTCTACTCGGGCCAGGTGATGGCCGCGAGCGGAGACTCCGCCGAAATCTACGATCCCACCACCAACACCTGGACGCTCTCGACCAGTGGGAAGCCGGGACTCCACGCCCGGAGGACCGGCCTGCTGCACACCGGCCAGGTCCTGTTCGCGGGCTCGGAGACCACGCGCTACACGCCCTGAGCCGGGCCTACCGGCACGCGGCATCCAGGAGTTCGGGCCGGTACTCGAAGTGCATCGTGTCGTAGTGGTACCAGCGCCCGCCCCAGATGAACCCCTCGGCCTCGAAGGCCTCCACGATGGCCGGGGGAATCTGGTTCGTCCACCGCACCGGCTCGCGGGGGCGGGCCCAGTCCCAGTAGTGGGAAAGGGCCACGTTCAGGTCGAGTGACACCCCATAGGAATGCGCGCTCTGGCGTTGCGTGCGGGCGATCTTCCGCCACGAGAAGGTGCCCCCCAGGGAACGCAGGTACGGACGCAGGGAGGGAGTGTCGCGCAGGGCCCGCTCCAACCGCTCCGCCACGCGCAGGAAGGCGGGGGCCACCTTGCGGTGGACCTTCAAGCGCTGTCCCAGGAAGACGATCTCCACCACGTCCACGCGGGCCGGGCGGTCCCCGTAGGTGGCGAGGAAGAGCGGATCGAAGCGGATGCGGCCAGGGTCCTCGTTCTCCCGAGTCACCGGGCGCACGGGGCCGGAGACATACGGCTGGGAGAAGGTGTCCTCCAGGTCCGGCGAGGCCAGCTTCTCCTCGAAGGACTTCGTCCGGCCATCGTCCCAGGGAAAGGTGGCCGCCCCCACCTGCGCATGCCACGCGTCCCCCACGCGCACGGGCCGCACGGCGTACCACCGGGACAGACATGCCAACGCGCGCGGAGGCGCCTCCTCGGCGCGGACCGGACCCGCGAACAGGAGCACGAGGGGAAAGAAGGATGAGAACAGGAAGGAACGCACCGCCCCAGAGTGCCATGAGCGCACCGGGACGTTGACTCCGTCACCCGGCGGCCCATGCTGGCGGGCCATGCGCATCCATCATCTGAATGGGGCAACGCTGTGTCCCTGGGGCCGGAAGCTGGTGCTTGGCGGCGGAGACAACCACCTGGTGTGCCACTGCCTGCTCCTCGAGACGAACGCGGGCCTGGTGCTGGTGGACACGGCCCTGGGGCTGGAGGACCACCACGCCTCCTCCCGCCAGGGCGTGCGCGACAACATGCGCTCGGTGCGGCCCATCTGGGACCCAGCGGAGACGATGGCGCGGCAGGTGGAGCGGCTGGGCTTCCGGCGGGACGACGTGCGGCACATCGTGCTCACGCACCTGGACCTGGACCATGCCGGGGGCCTGGCGGACTTCCCCAAGGCGCGGGTGCACGTGTACGCGACGGAGCACGTGGCGGCCATGGAGAAGCGCTCCTTCCTGGAGCGCATGCGCTACCAGGACGTGCAGTGGGCGCATGGCCCGGACTGGAAGCTGTACGACTCGACCCGGGGCGAGCGGTGGTTCGGCTTCGATTGCGTGCGCGAGCTGGAGGGCCTGCCGCCGGAAATCCTGCTGGTGCCGCTGGCCGGGCACACGCGCGGACACTGCGGGGTGGCGGTGAACCGGGGCGACACGTGGCTCCTGCACGCGGGGGACGCCTACTTCTTCCGCGGCGAGATGGAGGAGTCAGCCCACTGCCCCGTCTCCTTGCGGCTCTACCAGTCGTTCCTCCAGATGAAGGGACGCGAGCGGCACGAGAATCGGAAGCGGCTGCACGAACTCGCGCGCACCCAGGCGGGCAAGGTGCGGGTGTTCTGCGCCCATGATTCGAAGGACTGGCGCGAACTGGCCGCTATTTCTTCTTCGGGGGCGTAGCGAAGCGCTCGAGGCTCGAGGCGAAGCTCTTGCGCCCGGGGTTGAGCGGCGCGTCGAGCTGACGCTGTGCGCGCACCGCGGCGGTGGGGCTCTCCGCGGGCCCCTCCAGGGACTCCTTGTCGAACTGCTCCTGCCCCCCGCCCACACGGCGCAAGGCGGGGGTGCCATAGACACGACGGTAGGGGTCTCGGCCTGCCATGAATGCCTCCGGTGCTCGGGTCCGCTCGGAGCATAGGCCGGAGCGCACCCGACGTGCACGACCCGGCAAGCCCGCCTCCCCGGCGGCCGGGCGACAGCTTGCACCCGGACCGTTTCCGAGCGATCACCCCGCCGTCGGAGTACCTTGCACCGGCAGCCGCCCCCCATGTCTTCCTCGTCGACAGCCCCGCTCGTTCCCGAGTCGGCCCTGCTTCGCGTCGCGCCTCCCGCCGAGGAGCCGCCGCTGCGCCGCGCCGAGCAGCGCCTGCGCGAACTCGTCGCGGAGATCGACGCCCTGGACTCGGGCCTCGAGGCGCTCCACCAGGAGCTGGAACGCTTCGCCCGGGCCTATGAGGACTCCCTCGCCGAGCCCTCCGAGGAAGTGAACCGCGCGGAACGTCTGTTGCGCCGGCTGCGCACCCTCCAGGACGCGATCGCCGCCCTCACGCGCCTCCTGGAGCAGCCTCCGCCCTCCGCCGAGGCCCCGCGCCGACGCTCCGATTCCACCTCCGCGCGCACCACCCCGCGAGCGCCCACCGTCACCCCTCCGGATGAGGACGAGGACGACGAGGCGGCCTTCCGGGAAGAGGCCGAGGAGGACGAGGTGCCCTCCACCGCGAGGCCCGCGCTCGCCGAACCCGAGCGCGAGGACGAGGCCAGCGTGCTCAAGCGGCTGCGCCGGCGGCTCGCGCGGCTGTTGCACCCGGACCTGGCGCAGTCGGACGAGGAGCGAACGCGGCTGGACGCGCTCATGGTCCGCGTCAACGTCGCCTACGAGGCGGGAGACCGGGCCACGTTGGAGCTGATCGCGGCCCGGGTGGGCGCGGGGGAACCGGCGGAAGCCCTCACCGACGACGAGCGGCTGGCCCACCTGGAGCGCCGCATCCAGGTGCTGTCCACCGCCGCGCACTCCCTGCGCCAGCAGCGCGAGCGCCTGCGCGCCACCGCCACCGCCCGCCTGCACGAGGAAGCCCAGCGCCGCGAGGCCGAGGGCCGTGACTACCTGGCCGAATCGCGCGTGGAACTGGACGAGGAGCTGCATGGACTCGCGCAGGATGTGCGCGCCCGCCTGCGGCAGCTCGAGCGCGCCGCGCGCGCCCTGACCCTCTTGAGGAACAAGCGGATGACCACCCTCCCCGAGCGAGCCAAGGGACGCAAGCTGCGCGCCTTCGATCCCGTCCTGGAGAGTCCCCTGGTGCGCCAGGGCGTGCTGCGCCTGGAGCGCCAGCGCGCCACGCCCGCCGCGCGCGAGCTGGCGCGCCGCTTGGAGGACGCCGTCACCCAGGAGCCCTGGCAGGTGTCGCTCACGCTCATGGCCTTCTTCGCGGAGGCCGCGGGCCGCCCACCCCCGGGGCTCGACACGAGCGACGCCTGGGCCGAGCGCTACGAGCTGTTGCGCGAGCTCGACATGCCGGAGGCGCCCACCTACGACCAGGCGCTCACGCGGCTGCCGCGCCATCTGGAGCTGGGCCTGAGGGTGATGAAGAAGGAGGTGCGCTTCGGCCTGCAATTGCGAGAGGCGGAATTGCTCGCCGCCGTGCCCCTGGCCCTGCAGCGCGCGGACGTGGCCGAGCGGGGGCGCTCGGTGCTCTCGGTGATTGGCCCGCAGGAGCAGTGCAAGGGCTGCGGCGAGGAGGTGCTGCTGCAACACCTGCTGCGCACGCGCGGGCTCGACGAGCTCAACGGCATGGTCTGCCCGCTGTGCGCCCACACCCAGAAGAGCTACTGGCTCTACAGCCGCTCCGAGGGGCAGGAAGCGCTGCTGCCCCACGCGCTGCGGCTGGGCACGGTGGTGGAGCAGGGCGTGCGGCTGGCGGGCACGAGCGTGGGCTTCCAACTGCTGCCCGAGGAGCGGGAAGCCCTCACGGCCGCCCAGTTGCGCCAGCGCTTCGTGGACCTGTACCTGCAACCCTATGGCGTGGAGCTGGCGCCCGAGCACGTGCGGCTGGTGCAAGGAGGCCACACGCTCGACGCCGAGGCGCATGTGGGCCGGGGGAGCGTCACCGTGAAGATCGCGCCCGAGGCCGGACAGAGCGAGACACAGGTGCTGGAGCTCTTGCGCGCGCGCATCGAGCGGCGCTTCCGCCCCGACACGGCCCGGTAGGGACACACAGAAGGCTCCAAGCCGCCCATGGCGGGCTAGCATCACCCCTTGGCGGAATTCTGGAAGAAGCGCGGTATGGGCTCCAGTAGAACACCCCACGCCATTCCCCTTGGGATTCGGACAATGACCTCCAGGATGTTCCGAAACTTGATGCTGCTCGGGCTGTTCATGGGCCCAGGTGCCTGCACGTGCATGAAGAGCGACGAGGAACGCCTTCGCGAATACGAGCAGGAAATAGAGTCCTTGCCCGAGGAACTTAAGCCCATCGAGCTGACGCTCTACGGCCTGAATTACACCGACCTGTACATCGACAGTTTCTCGGTGTCGGGCATTGGAGGGGCCAACATTCCCGTCAGTTCACCTACCGCTGGAAGTAGTGGTGGTGTGTGTTGCATGCCTTGGTATCCAGGAGCGGCCCTGCCCATCCCCATCAAGGTCTCCTGGACTCGGGACAACAAGCGTCGGTGCGAAAAGGAAGTCATGATCACTGGCCCCGTACCTCCAAATCCAGAGAACTTCGCGGTGCACTTCTTCCCCGATGGGCACATCGAGATCGAACTCACAGAGGGCTATCCAGAACTCAAGCTGCGATTGGAGCGCTTCAGCGCCACACAGCGCAAGGAATCGGGCAATGTCGTCTTGGACGAGCAAGTCGCAAGGTGCAAGAATGTCAACCAACAGTGACCAGAAGACTCAAGTCCTTTCCAGTCTGAGCAAGTCCGTCACATTCTTGAACATGCGCACCGGGAAGACCACACGAGCACTTGGGGCCAACGGTAACAGTGCTCAGAAATCACAGCCTTCAACTGGAACGCACGTCTCCATCTTCTTCGATGGTACGGGAAATAATCTGGAAGCGGACCATGATACCGGAGAGCACAGCAACGTGGCTCGGCTCTTTCAGGCCCATCGTGAAGATCCGACGCAAGGCATATATCGCCATTACGTCCCAGGCATCGGGACATATTTCCGGGAGATAGGAGACCCCGGCGGCGAGCGCCTGGGCAACGGGGCGGGAGGCAAGGGGGAAGCCCGGCTCCAGTGGGCGATGGCGAAGCTGGAGAAACACCTCGCCCAGAGCGATGGCCGACAGACGCTCCATCTGGCGCTGTTCGGATTCTCGCGTGGGGCCACGCTCGCACGCGCGTTCGCTCTGCGCATTGCTCAGAAATGCCAGCGCCGTGGAGATGGCGTCTGGCGCCTCACGCTAGGTCAACGCACCTCCCCCATTCGTCTGTACTTCATGGGACTGTTCGACACAGTGGCCTCCGTGGGCACGCCCCTGAGCCTCAACAACACAGCGTCCGTGTTGATGAGCACGGTGAGCACACGGGCGGGAATGATGGACCGCAATGCCCGCGACCTCTCCAAACTCGCGTTCGGCACCGAGCCGGGTGCGGATCCCGCGCCTGGATTGTCCACCGGCCATTGGGCCTGGGCCAATGACCTCCACATTCCCGAGATGGTCGAGGATTGTCTTCACATCGTGGCGGCCCATGAACTTCGCAATTCGTTCCCAGTGGACAGTCTTCTCCAAGGTTCGGAGTACCCCGCCAATTGTCGTGAAATGCTCTATCCCGGAGCACACTCGGACGTGGGCGGTGGCTACCGTACAGGAGAAGGAGCCCGAAGCCGGACAAATGGCTCGCTCCTGAGCATGATTCCCTTGCGGGTCATGCGGGATCAGGCCATCCAGGCGGGTGTTCCCTTGGACAGCGCCCTCAACGGTCGAGACTTCGCCGAGGATGCCGCCAGCAAGGAGTCCTTCGAACTCCTTCACCAGCGATTCAGCGGCTACATGAATGCCGTGGGTTGGGGCGAGCAACCCCTGGGCACCGGAGTTCTGGCCCACATGAAGCGCTATTACCAGTGGCGATTCCACCGAATCGCCCGCGACAAGAAGGACCGGGAGGCTCGCCGGCCCACCAAGGACGAAGCACTCCTCCGGGAGTTCCAGGCCAAATGGAAAACCGAGAGCAAGGATTTGTCCAAGGAGACAGCGGTTTTCCAAAAGAAATATTTCGCACAGGCGCAGCGAACCAGTGAGTTGAAAAACTCATTTGGTGCCCAGCGTCGGCAGCAACTCGTGCAGAAAGAACAGTTCATGGCCAACGCCATGAAGAACGACTACCTGTCCCTCAAGGCACGTCTGGACACCCTGCCCAGCTGGGATGGATCGTTCCTGGAGTCCCTGAAAGTCTACGACGCACAACTCCTCGAGGATGTCCGCGCCATCCAGGCGCTCTCGAAGTTCCTGGGCCGGCAGAAACTCCGGCCCCACTATCAGCAGATGCTCCAAGCCTATGAGGACGAGCAACGCGGACAGGGCCTGAAGGATCAGACGATCATCCAGTTCTTCGACACCTACGTACACGACTCGCTGGCGGCGTTCGCCCAGGACTCGACCCTGCCGTCCGATCCCCGCGTCATCTACACCGGGGGCAACAACAAGATGAAATACGCCGTCAATCAGCCGAGAAGCCAGGCCGCCCCCCACGCGGCCCTCGGCTGATTCCCACCCAGTGCGCCCGAGGGCCTACTGCTGACGGCCCTCGATGGCGCACAGGAGCACGGCCGCCGCGATGCCCAGGCGGCGGTCCAGCTTCCCCGACCGATCCATGGAGAAGTCGAGCGAGATGCGCTGAACGAAGGGGTTGAAGTGCTGGCGGAAGCTCAGCACCGGCGTGCCTCCGATCGTGCCCGTGAAGGTCTGTGGCACCAGGTTGGACAGGAGGCGCCGCACCAGCGCGAGCATCATGCTGTCCTCCTGGAGGAGACCCACTTCCTGGTCTCGCACGTCCAGCACCAGCCACTCATCGCGCAGCATCGACTTGAGGCCCTTGCGGCGCAGCGCGCCCAGCTTCTCGCCCGTCGTCGGATCCGTGACGTCGTACGTGGCGCTGATGTCGAGGATGTTGCGCGCCTTGATGGTCAGCACCTCCTCGCGCATGTCCTCGCCCGTGAAGACGCGCAGGTCCTCCTTCAACTTGAACGCCTTCATCTTCGAGTAGAAGACGACCTGGCCCGCCTCGTCGTAGATGTGGAAGGCGCCCCCGAAGAGCTTGAATACCTTGCGGCGGATGACATAGCGGCTCTGAGCGAAGCGGCCCGGAGCCAGCTCGGAGCGGGGGCGTATATCGAGTGCGGTCGTCATGGATTCTCCTCGGAAGTGGGCATGCGAATCGCCGTTATAACAGCGGTGCCGCCCCAGGTGAGATCCGGCGGAGCGCTTGACCCCGCGCGACGCCTCACGCACTCATGAGGGCCATGTCCCCGCTCCCCCTGCTGTTGCTCACCCTCGTCACCGCCTCGCCCGAGCCGGTCAAGACGCCCTCGCCCCTGGCCGCGGTGAACGCCGTGCTGGATGACTGGCACCGCGCGGCCGCCCAGGCGGACGAGGCCCGCTACTTCGGCCACTTCACCCCGGACGCCGTGTACCTCGGGACGGATGGGAGCGAGCGCTGGACTCGGGACGAGTTCCGCGCGTGGGCCCGGCCCTACTTCACGAGGGGCCAGGCGTGGAGCTTCACCCCGAGCGCTCGCCGGGTGACCTTCTCCAAGGACGGGGCGGTGGCCTGGTTCGACGAGGCCCTGGCGACGCCCAACATGGGTCCCGCCCGGGGCTCGGGGGTGCTGGTGAAGGACGCGGGCGGGTGGAAGATCGCCCAGTACAACCTGTCCGTGCCCATCCCCAATGACCTGCTGGAGGACTTCAAGGCGCGCATCGAGGCGCACGGAAAGAAGCCCCCGGCGCCCGTGAAGCCCTGAGCGCTCCGGCTCAATCGTCGATGGGGTCCGGGTAGACCTCTTCCTCGTCCTCCTCGACGGCGGCACGGGCGTTCTTGCCCTTGCTGGCGGCCGGGGGCTCGACGGCGGCGTCCGGCGCCACCACGTACCACTGGCGGCCCTGCTGCACGCGCTTGAGCAGGCCATCGTGCTCCATGGCCGCGAGCAGCTTGGCGAAGGTGGAGAAGCCGTGGTCGCGCTCGTCGAAGTCCGGCTCCTTGCGCACGATGGCCTCCTTGATGAGCGAGGGGTTCACCGAGCCCGTGGCACGTCCGAGCAGCCGCTGCACCACCTCCACCGCGATGTCCGGCACGTCCGCCTTGCCCTTGGCCGGATGCGCGGCGTCCTTGCTCTCCTTGCCCTGCTTACCTCGGCCGCGCCCGGACTCCTCGGAGCGCTTGTCCTTCTTGTCCTCCTTCTTGTGCTCCCGGTCCTTCTCCTTCTCCTCCTTGTGGCGAGGGCGCAGGTAGATGAACTCGTCACAGGCCTTGACGAAGAGGGGACTGGTCGCCTCCTTCACGCCCAGGCCGATGAGGGTGCGGCCGTTCTCGCGCAGCTTGTAGGCCAGGGGGCAGAAGTCGCTGTCTCCCGAGGCGATGGCGAAGGTGTCGATATGCTCGCGCGCGTAGCAGAGCTCCAGCGCGTCGATGACCATGCGCATGTCCGCGCCGTTCTTCCCCGAGCGGGTGGAGGGAGGCACGTCGATGAGTTCCACGCCGTAGCCGTGCAGGTTGCCCTTCGCCTCCTTGAAGCGGGACCAGTCGCAGTAGGCCCGGCGGAACACCACCTTGCCGCGCTCGAGCAGGCGGTCCATGGCGGGTTGCAGGTCGAAGTTGTTGGGGGAGATACCGGTGTTCGTCACCAGGTTCTCGAAGTCGAGGAACAGCGCGATCCGGTGCTCGTTGTTGTTCAAGAACGCCTCAGCGTTGAAAGGAGGGGTCGCGGCCGAGGGCCGGACAGGTCGTCTGGAGGGTCATACACGGCTCCAGGCGGGAGCAATACGCATTCCTGCGCCCCCGTGCCTGGAGGAACGTCTCCACCGACCTTCTTCCAACAGCCGGGGGACCTCGCTGCTTCCCAGAAGCCCTCCGAAGCGTGTGCGTGGTCACGACGGACTCAGGATGAGGGGTCGCTCGACCGGCTCATGCGCCCCGGCGATGGCCACGGAGGCCACGAGGAGGAGCAGCAAGGTAGACTGGCGAGCCCGACTCCAGCACCCAGGAGCCAGAACGGTAGCGGCTTGGCTCGAGCGCCGGGCTGTGGCAGAACCCTGGCCACTCCGGGCAGTACGCGTACCGTTCAACAGAGCGCAACGACATGAAATCCCACCTGGCTGGTTACAAATACTCGCGCACGGTCTCGCCTTGCTGCTGATTGCCTGCGGCAGTGCTCGCCACGCGGCAACTCCTGGAGCGGAAGAACTCTCTGATTTCGTGCTCGTCATCGAGGAAAAGAATGGTCAGGTCCACCACTCCTGGCAACGAGCCACCGAACTCGACCTGTCGCGGTTCCCCCCTCCAAAGTGTTTGGAGGAGTATCTGATTTGCTTGAAGTTGCAAGGGTCCCATGCCCTGCAATTTCATGCCGCGAGTGACGCGGTCGAGTGGTTGCGGAGAAACCGCACGGAGCTTCTCGTTGGCACGATGGTCATCATCGCTGGCGTTGCGTTCGTGACCCTCTCCGCGGGCGCGGGAGCTGTCGTCCTGGCGCCTATGGTGCTCGTGGCCGGTTGAGGCTGGATGCATACCCCGCTGATCGTTGTCACCCTTCCATGAACACTGAACTCATCAAGAGCACCTTGAATCTGCTCCACGAGGTGGGTCGGCATGCATCCACACCGGAACAACACGAAGCGCTCGAGAACGCCAGGCTCGCCCTCTACTTCATCGAGGGGAGGAGTGAGGCTGGTCCGTTCGCGGATTATCTCGAGAAGTTCGACGCGGAGTCGCGCAGGCCCCTCATCGCCTTCGAGACGAAAGATGAAGCGGACGCCTGGCTGAGGAATCACCCCGCGCCGCCTCATGGTGCCACCATTGGGGCAGCGGGTTCTCTCTACACGCTCGCATACCTGCGCGAACTCGAACACCGGAAGCTTCTCCGCGTCCTTACCGACAAGGAACTGACACGAACGGATGACGCCGAAGTTCAGGCCGAGGAAAAAGAGGATGAACGACCCCCTCCCCATTGGAGCCATCGCTCGATGTTCAGTGTCTTTGGCTTCGCCAACTGGTCTTTCTTCCATCTCCATCAACTTGAGCAGCGACTCTCCTCGCCCGAGGAGATTGATGCCCTCCGCGTCGCCAAGCTCGCCTTCCACTTCGTGATGGACGTAGGGGAAGACCACGGATTCGAGGAGTACCGGCGAACCCTCCTCGCATCCAGGACCTCGCATCCGCTCCAGTCCTTCGCGACCCGGGAGGAGGCGGACACATGGTTGGCAACACAACCCGAGCCCCCACCTCCAGCGGTGGTCGCCATCGGTGGCGACCTCTACTCCGTGGGCTACAACCGACTGAAGCGGTACCGCGTGATGATCCGCATCCCCACGCAGCAGGAACTGGACCCCAGAGTTGCGTGAAGTGACCAGCCTGACGGCCACTCAGCGTTGAAAGAAGGTGTCGCAAAAGCGCTCGAGTCGAGCGAGCGCTTCAGGCAGGTTCATGCGGCCCAGCCCCAGCCGGAAGTGATTCCCGGGGAAGTCATACACGGCTCCGGGCAGAAGCAATACGCCTTCCTGTGCCACCAGGGCCTGACAGAACTTCTCCACCGACTCTCCACTCAACAGCCGGGGGAACGCCACGCTTCCCGCCTTGGGCCGCACCCAGGAGAAGTGTTCCCGCCGCCGCGCGAAGAAGTCGTCCATCCGCGCCAGGTTGTCCGCCAGGAGCGCCCGGCTCCTCGCCAGAACCCGCTCCCGCGCCCGCAGCGCCACGAGCGCCAGCACCTCGCTCGGCGCCGCGTTGCACAGGGACGTGTAGTCCTTGAAGGCCGCGCAGCGCGCCAGCAGCCCCGCGTCCCGGCTCGCCAGCCACCCCACCCGCAGCCCCGCCAGCCCGAACGCCTTGGACATCACCCCCACGCTCACCCCCCGGGCCGACACCTCCACCGCCGAGGGCAACGTGTCGCGCGCGTCGTATTCGAGGTAGCGGTACACCTCGTCCGACAGCACGTACACGCCCCGAGCCTCGGCCAGCGCGAACAACCCCCGCCACGTCTCCGCGTCCGGCAGCGCGCCCGTGGGGTTGTGCGGGAAGTTCACCACCACCACCTTCGTGTCCGGCCGCAGCATGCGCTCCACCGCCGCGAGGTCCAGGCGCCAGCCCTCGTCCTCGCGCAGCCGCAGGAGCGACACCTCCGCCCCCGTCGCCCGAGCCACCTCGTACAGGGACTGGTAGCCCGGCCATGTCACCACCGCGTGATCCCCCGGCCCCAGGAGCACGTTGAGCAGGACGAAGATCGCGTCCTGCGCCCCCGCGAACGTCAACACCTGCCCGGCGTCCACCCCGGGGTAGAGCCCGGCCAATTCCTCGCGCAACACGGGCAGGCCCGTGGACTCCGTGTAGCCCAGGCTCAGCCGCTCCCAGCGCTCGCGCGCGTCCGCGTCCGCCAGAGCCAGCAGGTCGCTCATCCGCCAGCCCTCGATGTCCGAGGAGCACAGCAGATAGGGCGCCTGGAACTCCCATTTCGCGAAGTACCGCTCGAGCTTGAACTCTGGAATCCGCATGACAGCCCCCTAACGCATCAACAGGAAGAGCAGTCCGAGCGCCAGCAACACCGCGCCCACCACCGCCAGCACCTTGACCACCGACACCGGGGCGTCGCCCAGCACCACGGCCGGATCCTCCCCGTGCACCACCACCCGGTAGAGCTTGTTCCGGTAGCGGTAGGCCAGCACGTAGGCGGGCAGCGCGTAGCGGCGCGTCTCCAGGCGCGAGAGCACCACCGCCACGTGCACGTTGCGGAAGCGGCGGCCCGGGATGTGCTCGCGCTCCATGCGCTGGCGGGCCTCGGCCTCCACCGCCGCTTGAATCTGCCGCCGCGCCCCCGAGCGCGTCACGTCGAAGCGCTCCATCTGCGCGTCCTCGGGACCCCGGGGCTCGCGCGCCGCGGCACCCAACCGGTAGCCCCCCGCGAGCTGGGCACATTCGCGCGCCGAGAGGCCCCTCGACGCGGACACGAGTACATCCTGGAAGGCGAGGTCCACCTGCCCCGCGTGCGGCGCCCAGTCCGAGCGGCGGCTGCCCGCGTCCGAGTCCGCCGCCCAGCTCACCCGCGCTCCCGCGCTGAAACCCCACGCCGGCCACCACAGGGCCTTCAGCGAGTCCACCGCCGCCCGGACCGCCAGATCCGAGGGCCGGAAGAAGCGCTTCTGGGAGAGGAAGCCCGCGAGCGCCTCGCGGGCCGCGGAGGGATCCACCGTGAAAGGCACGATGGCCTCGGCCTGCTCCAGCGGGTCCGCCGTCGTCTCCACGTGCATCACCGACGCGCAGAAGGCACACCGGGGCGCCTTCGCCTCCACCGAGTACTCCACCGCGGCCCCACAGGTGTCACAGCGCGCCACCCGTGCCCGGACCTTCTCGCGCGGCACGCCAGACTCCCGGGAGCGGGGCACCGCCAGTCCACAGAGCGGACAGCGCAAGTCCCCCACCTCGAGCGCGCCGCCACACCGCGCGCACCCCACCGCCGCCAGCGCCGTCATGAGTGGCCTCGCAGGAGGAAGTACAGCCCCACGCCCAGCGCCACCACCGTCAGCACCGTGAGCGCCACCTTCACCCACGACACGGGCGGATTGCCGTACACCTCACCCGTCTGTCCGTTGACCACCACGCGCAGCGGGGGCGCGTTCGGGGCGTAGCGCGCCGCCAGCACCCACACGGGCACCAGGCACACGTCCAGCGACTCCTCCTCCAAGCGCATCTGGTAGCGCAAGTCCCGGTGCGAATCGCCCGGCATGAAGGCCGCGAGGCGCCGCGCCACGAGCGCCTCCGCCTCCGCGCGCGCCTGGGCCAGGCACTCCTCGCGCGCCAGCGACGGCTCCTCCGTCACCCAGCCGGCCACCAGTCCGGGCTCGTAGCGCGCCAGGGCCCTCAAATCGAAGGGCTCCAGCGCCTCCAGCTCCGCGTTGGGCAGGCCCCGCGAGGCCGTCACCAGCACGTCCGGCACATACTCGGCGTGCGCGCCCCGGAGCGAGCGCCACTCCGTCTTCGTCACCGTGCGCGTCTTGGTGACCGTCTTGCCGTTCTCCGTCGTCGTGTACGTCTCCGTCTCGCGGTAGTCCTCGCCGATGGAGGCGCTGTACTCGGACTCGGCACGGGCGCTGTAGAGCCAGGCCGGCACATACACCCCCCGGACGTCCTGCAGCGGCGCTCGTTTGAGCCCCGAGTGCGTCCACGGGTGACGCGAGCGCAGCCACGCCTTCACCCGCTCGCCCGCGGCCTGATGCGTGAGCGCGAAGCCCAACGTGAAGACGGGCTCGGGCCTGTCCACGCTCGGCGGACGCTCCACCACCGAGGGCGCCGCGCAGTACGGACACACCGTGGTGCGCAACTCGGGCGCCACCACCAGCTCCGCCCCGCACGACTGGCACCGCAGGTTCATCCCTGGCTCCTCTCGTTCCGGACCCGCGCCTCCCCATACCATCGCCCCAAACTCAACATCCGGGCCAAATGGTGGTATAGGGTCACACCCGTGGTCCTATTTCACGCCATTCATCCGACAGGCGGCTCGCGCCCGTCCTACCTCCTCTCCGGGAGCGACCCCACCGCACTGACCGAGAATCTCTCGGTGGATGGACGGCTCTGGCCTCTCCTCGTCGCGAAGTTCGGCCCCGATTCCCAGGCCACCGACCTCGAGGCGTACCTGGAGGTCCGGAACGAGTGGCTGCGTCGGCGCGAGCCTCACGTGCACGTCCTCGATGTGCGCGAGCTGAGCCTGTCCCAGGTCTGCTCCAGCATCCGCCAGCGCTACATCGACTGGCTGCGTGAGCACGCCGACACCCTGCGTCCGTGCCTGCTGGGCTCGGCCTATCTCTTGAGATCGCCCGAGGGGCGCATCATGACGAGCCTCATCCGTCACTGCGCGGGGATGAACTCCCCCTACGTCATCACCCCTACGCAGTCCCAGGCGATCACGTGGGCCGCCGAACGTCTCCAGGACGCGGGGCTCGCCCCGGCCGCCACGCGCGTGCGCGCCGCGTTCTCCATCCCCGCGAGCTGAAAGGCCCCGCCATGACCCCGTCCTCCTCGCCCGTCATCGGCATCATCGGAGGCAGTGGCCTCTACCAGATCGATGGCCTGACGGACGTCTCCTGGCGCCAGGTGTCCTCGCCCTTCGGCGCGCCCTCGGACGCGTTGTGCTTCGGCACGCTCGAGGGCACGCCCGTCGTGTTCCTGCCCCGCCATGGCCGGGGCCACCGCGTTCCGCCCTCGGAGATCAACTTCCGGGCGAACATCGACGCGCTCAAGCGCGCGGGCGTGACGGACGTGCTGAGTGTGTCCGCAGTGGGCAGCCTGCGCGAGGACCTGCCTCCAGGCACCTTCGTGGTGGTGGATCAATTCATCGACCGGACGTTCGCGCGGGAGAAGAGCTTCTTTGGCACCGGGTGCGTGGCGCACGTGTCCGTGGCGAAGCCGGTGTGCCGGCGGCTCGGGGACGCGGTGATGGACGCCTGCGGGGACGTGACCATCGCGGCGCGCCGGGGCGGCACCTACCTGGTGATGGAGGGGCCGCAGTTCTCCTCCCTCGCCGAGAGCGAGCTGTACCGGGCGTGGGGTTGCAGCGTGATCGGCATGACGAACATGCCCGAGGCCAAGCTCGCCCGGGAGGCGGAGCTCTGCTACGCGAGCGTGGCCATGGTGACGGACTTCGACTCCTGGCACCCGGGGCACGACGCCGTCACGGTGGATCAGGTGGTGTCGGTGATGCACGCCAACTCGGGCAAGGCGCGCGCACTGGTGAAGAACGTGGTGCCCCGGCTCGGCGGACACGCGGGGCCCTGCGTCCACGGCTGCCAGCGGGCGCTCGACCACGCCCTCATCACCGCCCCCGAGGCGCGGGATCCCGCCATGCTCGCGAAGCTCGACGCCGTGGCGGGACGAGTGCTGAAGCGCTGACGCCGCCCGGCTGACCGGCCCCAAAGGTCCGATGCCCGGAGCCGGGCAGCCTGGCATTGTCCCCCCCCATGGAGCACCCGCCGCCGCGGTGGCCATCCATCACGCGGTGCTCCATGAAGATGAGACGCGAAGCGGGCCACCTATGCACCCCTTCTCGATTCTTTCGTCCCTCCGACACACACCGACACGGGCCTCCAGGTGAAATGCCTGGATTCCAGGAATTGACTCGGCCAGCGTTGGGGGATGCGACTCCTCTCCCGTTTGCTGGTCGGTTCCCTCTCGGTCCAACTCCTGCTCGGCGCGTCGGTGGCGCGGGCGGACAGCTACGACAACGTCTGGATGGAGACCTATTACATCACCCAGTGCTCCTTCACGGCCGCCAACCCCAACGTGGGCAACATCTCCACGGGCTCCCCCGGCTACGGCGCCCTCAATGACTGGCGCATCGGCACCAGCCGCTCGGCGGACGCGGTGGACCCGGGCACCTCGGCCATCGGCGCCATCGGCCTCCTGTATGGCTATCAACGCCTGCTCGCCGCGGGCCGCAGCAATCCGGACCTCGACGCCCGCGCGAAGACGGCCCTCAGCGGCTACTTCTGGAGCTGGGTGCGCAACCCCCAGAACCACGTCGTCGAGACCGTGAACGGCACCACCCGCGTGGGCTTCATGCAGTCGCCCACCGGGCAGTTCGTCAACTACGACGCCCATGGCAACCGGACCAACTCCTTCCCCGCCGGCGCCGCCGCCACCGCCGAGGTCCTCATCGCCATGCGCAAGTACTGCCTGTACTCGCCCAACGGGGACCGGGCCAACTACCAGACCCAGGAGTACGCGCTGGCGCACCAGATGGCCGACTACATCAACGCCCACCTGGGCTCGTGGACCATCGACCGCTCCTACGCCGTGGCCGCCTTCCGCGCCTTCTCCCACTGGGCCACGGCCGTGGGCGACACCGCCACCGCGAACTATTACAACGCCCAGGCCAACACCGTCGCCGGCTGGCTCGCCAACGCCCAGGACAAGGGCAGCTGGGGCAACTACTACGCCTACCTGGATGGCGGCGGAAACGGCGTCTACAACGGCGGCATCGACCAGACGGGCTTCTCCCCCTACGAGTTCAGCGCGCGCGACCCGGGCGAGGCCTACGCGAAGAAGCTCGCCGACTGGTGGGAGACCGGCACGGCGTACAACGGCGTGCCCCTGAGCATCGCGAGCGGTCGCTACGCGGGCGGCGTGCACCAATGGACGCCCCAGAATGGCACCGACACCAAGGTGTACCCCGGCTCCGCGCTCCAGCTCGCCGACGCCGAGTGGAAGATCGCCCGCGCCACGGGCAACTACCATGACCTGTATGGCGCGGCCTGGAAGCACTACAACTTCGCCCTGTCCGCCCTGGGCTCGGCGAACGGCTCGGGCTGCTGGGTGAACAACACGTCCGTGGATGGCGTCGTCGGCGGCTTCGTAGACTGGGTGGACACCGCCAATGGCGCCCGCCCCGCCGCGTGGCAGCGCTTCGTCGACACGAGCGCCTACCTCATCATCGCCACCGAGCAGCTGGCCTTCTCCAACCTCGTGGACTGGAGCCACTGAGCGCCCGCTCGTCCGCACGGCCCGAATCCTCCCGCCCCGCTCCCGCCCCCAGGCATGATGGAAGGGTCGCCCCACGCCGGGGCCGGGAGAGCCCATGAAGGTCCACGGAAAAGCCATGCGCAGCGTCTGGGCCGAGCCGGATGGCTCGGTCGGCATCATCGACCAGACGCGCCTGCCCCACGCCTTCGTGACGCTGCGCCTCTCCACGCTGGACGCGGCGGCCCACGCCATCCGTTCCATGCAGGTGCGAGGGGCGCCGCTCATCGGCGCGGTGGCGGCCTACGGGGTGTGCCTGGCGTTGCGCGAGGACGCCTCCGACCCGGCCCTGGAGCACGCATGCACCCTTCTCCAGGCCACCCGGCCCACGGCCGTCAACCTCGCCTGGGCGCTCGAGGGCATCCGCCAGGCGCTCCGTCCCTTGGCTCCGTCCGAGCGCCCCGCCGCCGCGTGGAAGCACGCCGCCCTCCTGTGTGACGAGGACGTGGCCATCAACCGCGCCATCGGCGGCCATGGGCTCGCGCTCATCCGAGAGGCCTGGGCGCGCAAGGGCCGTGAGGGACGGGTGAACGTGCTCACCCACTGCAACGCGGGCTGGCTCGCCACGGTGGACTGGGGCACGGCGCTCGCGCCCCTGTACCTGGCGCACGACGAGGGCCTGCCCCTCCACGTCTGGGTGGACGAGACGCGGCCGCGCAACCAGGGCGCGAGCCTCACCGCGTGGGAGCTGGGCCAGCACGGCGTGCCCCATACCGTCATCTCCGACAACGTGGGCGGGCACCTCATGCAGCACGGCCAGGTGGACCTGTGCATCGTGGGCACGGACCGCACCACGGCACGCGGCGACGTGGCGAACAAGATTGGCACCTACCTCAAGGCGCTCGCGGCGAAGGACAACGGCGTGCCCTTCTACGTGGCATTGCCCTCGCCCACCATCGACTGGACGCTCGGAGACGGGGTGCGCGACATCCCCATCGAGCAGCGGGACGGACGCGAGGTGACGGACGTGAGCGGCCGGCTTTCGTCCGGCGAGGTGGCCACGGTGCGCATCACCCCCGAGGGCAGTCCCGTGGCCAACTATGGCTTCGACGTGACGCCCGCGCGGCTCGTCACGGCGCTCGTCACCGAGCGGGGCGTGTGTCCGGCCTCCGAGGAAGGCCTGCTCACGCTCTTCCCCGAGCGGCGCCCGGCGCGGGGGACGGGCACATGAGCACGCTCGAACACCTGGCCGAGCGCGAGGCGATGATCGCCCTGGCGCGGAGGATGAATGACTCGGGGCTCAACCAGGGCACGAGCGGCAACCTGAGCCAGAGGGTGGACGGGGGCTTCCTCATCACCCCGTCGGGGATGGACTACGACGCGCTCATGCCCGAGGACATCGTGCACATGCGCCTGGACGGCACGTCCGAGGGCCGGCGCGAGCCTTCCTCCGAGTGGCGCATCCACCGGGACGTGCTCGCCACGCGGCCCGAGGTGGGGGGCGTGCTGCACGCGCACTCCATGTTCAGCACGAGCCTCGCGTGCTTGCGCCGGCCCATTCCAGCGTTCCACTACATGGTGACGCGGGCGGGAGGGGAGAACATCCGCTGCGCGGACTACGCCACGTTCGGCTCGGAGGAGCTGTCGCGCCATGTGCTCATGGCACTGGAGGGACGGCGCGCGTGCCTGATGGCCAACCACGGCATGCTCGCGGTGGGTGACAGCCTTCCGAGCGCCTTCAAGCTCGCGGTGGAAGTGGAAACACTCGCGGCCATGTACTGGCGGGCGCTCCAGGTGGGCGAGCCCGTGTTGCTGGATTCGGACGAGATGGCCCGGGTGCTCGAGAAGTGGAAGACCTACGGGCAGACGGCCGTGCCCACTTCACGCCCCTAAAGAAACTTCCCGTCCCGAGGCCAGGACATTTTCCTGACAAGCCAGGCACTGCCAAACCCAACACAGTCAAGAACCACCAACCCGCCAAGAACGTCCGTGAGCTTATCGAGCTGGTCCGGGCAGCAGAAGAGCAGCTCATCGCGAACGGTCATGACGGTGTAGAAACCACCCCTTTCAAGGTCGAATAGTGGCTCGCCACCTTTATGGTTTAGACAGGGCGGATGAGGGCGCATCAGTGAAGCTGGGCAGACCATCAGACATAGCCATGCCATGAAGCGCCCGGCGCTGCGGTGCTACTGGTCTCTTGCCTGCCTTGGTTGGCCTCCGTCTGCTGTTCAGGAGATTTTCTCGCCCTTGAGCACACGTGCTGTTGCCACATGCTTGCGCGCCACCTCTCCCGGTACATAGCCTTTCTTCACCTTCTTCTTGGCGGCGCGGGGATGTTTGCGCAATGTGGAAGGCTTCACCTTCTTCGCTAGCTCCAGCAGGAGCTCACTCAACTGCTCCGCGCTCCGTACCTCCTGTCCGCTCCAGTCCTCCGGCTCCACCACCATCATCATTCCTCCGTAAGCGAACTTCACTTCGGCGGCAATGTAATAGGTGGACACCTGCATATTGGCAGCCTCCAGGTCATGGCTGGCTTCCACCGCGGTTTTCACCACCGATAACACATTGTAGGCCAGTACCGCCACCCCAAAGGCCAGCAGCGCCGCTCGTGGTCTCCCCAAACTCCGCACCTCGCTCTCGAGCACGGCCTCCAACTCTCCAAACATCCCTTCAATCGTCCAGCGCTTCCTGTACAGCTGCGCTACCTCCACGGCGCTCAGTTTCTCCTCGGGCACGTTCGTGAGCAGCCGAATGGCTGTTTCCCCGTCTTCTGTTGGCTCCTCCAACTCCACTTCAATCCGTCTCAACTCCAACGGCTCTTCCCCCTCCACTCGCACTGCCTGCTCGTACACACGTCCCGCTGGCCCTCGGCCTACTTCCCTCCGCTCCCCCAGCGCGGTCGGATTGGGCGACACGCCGTGCTCTCGGATGATGAAGGCCGCTCTCTTTTCATGCACCGCGCGCAGAATCCGGCTCGTGGAGAAGTTCCTGTCCGCCAGCCACAATTCTCCCTCCCGCACTCGCTCCAACACCGGCCCCATCAACGCCCGCTCTTGTGCATGCGCGTCTTCAGCCGGCAGCACATCCACCACCAGGCTCAACTCCGGCGCATACACCACCAACGACTGTCCGGGCAGCGCAGCTCCTCGGAATTCTCTCAACGGTTTGAGCCGCTTCTCACTGGCGGGGAGGTGATTGCCATCCAAGACTCGCACCTGGTAACCCGCCGCCCACGGCCCCTGCTTCTTCATGGGCCGCACCACGGGCAACAACCTCTCCGCGCTCCCTTGCACCAGGGCTCGCACCACCTGGGGCTCGGTGTGATTGACTTTGTCGTAGAGCGCCGCCAGCGAGACGGTCAAGTCCGGGTCGGACTGCGCCGCGGCGTGCAGCGACGGTCGCAGTCCCAGCGCCACCACTCCCATCAAATCCACTACCGAGGAGAAGAGCAACTCGCGCGTGTACTGCTGCTCTCGGTTCGCTTCGAATACCTCATCAATCCATTGCGAACTCAGGGCATGCTCAAGCGTGCGGCGCACCATCACCGTGACGGGACTGCGCTGCGTGAAACGCTCCATGATTGCCTTCAAGGCCACGTTTGTTCCTCCGCGATGGGGCGCGAGGAATTTGCCTCGACCGTCCGGCTCCCCGGACCCACTTCCGCCCAGGTGGGCTTTCACCCTCCCACCTGACCGCTAGGGTAGCACCCTCCACATGACCTTGAAAGTGGTGGGTGTAGAAACGCGTCCACATCATTCGTGGCATTTATTATGGAACCACCTGGAGCGCGGACTACCAGCGGGAGAAGAGCCCAGTTCGCAATGCGGGATTCCAGGTGTATACGAACTCATCCATGCCCGGGGACCCACGTCCCTTCTTGAAGAACATCTCTTCGAGTCGATGCGACAGAGCCGAGATGTACAGAACGGAGATCGCCATGTCGACTTCAGCCATCTCATCAAAAGAAGCTCTCGAAAATGGCATGAAGCACATCTCGAGAGACGCACAAAACCTAGAGAACAAACTGAGGCAACTCCTCAACTGGTGACCGGACGAGACAATCGCCATGCGAGCCCTTGGTGGAATCTTGATTCTAGCTCTTGGAACAATTGGTTCCGCTATTACCTATTGGTGGATGGGGTTGATTTTCTTCTTCACGGGCCAAGCGCTGGGCCTCCTGACAGACCGAAGGCTCACCATGGGATTGCTCACCGTAGGAGCCCTATCGGGAGGCGCGGCCGGCCTTATCGCGGGAGCGACAACTCTTCTGGGAATCCGGTCGTTGGTCGTTCATCCACCCAAGCGGCTGTCCGTGGTTCTGAGCACTTGGGGAGCATGGATAGTGATAGGTGCCCTTGGCTCCGCCATGCTCCGTGATGCACTTTCGCCAGTCGCGGCTGCGGGTCTTCTAGGAGCTTGTCATCTGACCGTGTGCATCATCTATCTTGCGGCGGCGCGGTTTCGATCCCGATAGCCCCACGCCCAGCCAGAGCGCACACTCGCCGCTGAAGTCAGCTCTCCCACCAAACCCGGCGATTTTTCCACACGGACTGTCGCGAAGGCGTTGCGTGGCCCACACTCCGAACCGTGGAACACACCCCTGAGTTGTGGCGCGTCCGGTTCCTCTCCACCCTCCGCCGGAGAAAACGCACTTCTTCTCTCCGCCGGAGCCATTCATGCGCATGAATCGTCTGGGTCTTCTCTCCGCCCTGCTGTCCTCGAGCCTCATGTCCGGGTGCGTCTACTCGGACGCGTCCGATCCAGGAGACGTGACCTTCTCCTGGTCCTTCGCGGGCGCCAACTGCGCCCAGGAAAGGCGGATCGAGCAGGTACTCGTCACCATCCCCGGCGAGGCGCTCGAGAACAGGGGCTACTACCCGTGCAGCATCAATGGCTACGACGGCATCACGCTCCACGACTTCGCGCCCGGCACGTACGACTTCAGCCTCGATGCCATCGACTACGACGGCTACTACTCCTACCGGGCCGTCGGCACCTTCACCGTGGATGGGAACATCGTCGTGAACGTGGATCTGACTCCCACCCACTACTGAGCCCCACACGAAGCCCACGAAGACTCGTGTAGGGTGGGCGCTCCACTTCACCTGAGGGGCAACAACATGCGACGACTGGTGTGCGCCGTGGCGGTTTCGATCGGAATGCTGATGGGCTGTGGTGGAGCCGCCGAGCTGGACACGCCGGAGATGCTCGACACCGTCGAGCAGGGGCTCGCTTGTGCCTACCCGGACATGTCCTGTCCCGCGGCGAGCATCTGCGCCGATAACGACATGTGTCGGCCTCGGTGTCCCTCCAGCGGTCTCTGCAACAATGGGAGTGCATGCCGCACCGCCGCGAACGGCAATGCCTACTGCCCCTAGCGTCTCGGGTCCGCCGGGACGCCTCCGGTCCGCGCCCCGGCATCCTCGTCGCCTGTCAGGGCACGTAGGCCGCCCCCGTCCGGGCGTCGTACCGGCACTCCAGGGCGTATTCGCGCTCGTAGGGCTGCCCCACGAACAGCCGGACCCGGGCCGTCTCCGGCCCCGTCTGGGCCACCGACCCCGCGCGCACACCCCGGTAGCCCCGGAAGGCTCGCGCCGCGTACAGGCACTGCTCCCGCGCCTCGCGGGGATTCACCTCGGGCACGGCATAGCCGCTGCCTCCATAGCCGTAGTACCGGGGCTCGGAGGCGTAGTGGGGGCGCTCCCGCACAGGCACGGCCACACAAGCCTGCACGACCAACCCCAGGGCCGCCGCCACGCCCACCCACCCCAGTTTGCGTCGAGCTGACATGCGCTGCCTCCCGCGTTCCGATTCGTCCTGGAAAGGTGGCGCGAAGGGGCGGGTGTGACACCGCTCGGGCGGGCCGGGAAGCGCCGTTCCGCTCCCGCTCCGTGCGGCCCTCCGCGGGCCTCTTTTCCGAGGGGAATAGGCGGGTGTCCCGCCGCCGCTGGAATGTCAGACCCAACCGTTAATCTTTGCTCAATCACGACGCCGCAGGGAGGCACGAAATGTCCGGACGTACGGAGTCACCTCATGTCTCGGAGAGCAAGTTGGGACGCTACCTCACGGCGACGCCCGCGTTGCGCAAGCAGCTCATCGACACGCAGAAGCACCCGCCGGATCCGCGCTACCTGCGCTACCCCGATGCCGCCCACGCCATCACCGACTTCCTGTGCCACGGCCAGGACGAGGCCGTGCTGCGCCGGCACCAGCACCGCCTGGCCACCACGGTGTTCGCCGACGCGTTCGACGCGCGGCGCGCCGAGTCCTGCATCGAGGCGATCGACGCGTGGCGCCAGGTGCACCCGGGGCTGGGCCTCGGCGGCCTGGTGGTGACGGAGGTGGGACAGACGCCGCCTCCGTTGCAGCTCGAGGGCGTGGCGGTGCAGGTGCGCCCCCAGGTGGTGCTCCAGGAGGTGGACGCGCACGGGGACGCGCGCGTGGGCGTGCTCAAGCTCTATTTCTCCAAGCACCATCCCCTGGACGAGCGCTCCGGGCAGTACATCGCCACGCTCCTGGAGGCCTTCTGCGAGCAGCACCTCGCGCCCCTGGGGCCCATCTGCCCCAAGCGGGTGCTCGTGGTGGATGTGTTCGCCGGCCAAGCCTACTCCGCGCCCCGGGCGCGCGCGCGCCGCCTGTGCGATGTGCGGCGGGCGTGTGAGGAGATCGCCGCGCGCTGGCCCGTGCATTAATCGACGTTCACGCCCCCCCATGTCGGCGCCCTTGTGGGCCGGGGGTACGTCGTACAGACTGTCCCTCCGCACGTGGCATGGGAGGAGCGACGGCCTTGGTGGATGGATTGTGGGATCGCAGGGCGTTGCTGGTCTCGGGCAAGGGCGGCGTGGGCAAGACGAGTGTCGCGGCGGCGCTCGCGCGCGCGGCCGTGAACGCGGGCCGCCGGGTGTTGCTCGCCGAGGTGGAAGTGGGCTCGGAGACGAACGAGGGCCCCTCTCCCCTGGCCGAGCTCGTGGGCGCGCGCGTCAACGGGGCGAGCGTCACCCCGGTGTCCCCGAACCTGTCCTTCGTGCGCCTGTCCGCCATCGAGGGCCAGCGGCTCTTCCTGCAGGAAATCCTCCCCCTGCGCGTCATGGCCGACGCGGCCATGCGCACCCGCGCCCTGCGCCGCTTCCTCGAGGCCGCTCCGGCGCTGCGGGAAATGGGCGTGCTCTTCCAGATGCTGCACCTCATCCGGCTCACCCGCGCGGAGGGCGACCCGCGGCATCCGCTGTGCATCCTGGACTTGCCCGCCACGGGCCATGCGCTCGCGCTCGCGGCGCTGCCGGACACGCTGCTCACCGTCATGCCCGGCGGGCCCATTGGCCGCGCGGTGCGCGAGGGCATGGCGCTCCTGCGCGACCCGGCCCTCACCGGCGCGGTGCTCGTCACGCTGCCCGAGCCCCTGCCCGTGAGCGAGACGCTGGAGCTGGCCACCGCCATCCAGCGCCACGGCATTCCCATCGCCGCGGGGGTGCTCAACCGCATGCCGGACAACCCCTTCTCGCCGGATGGGCGCGCGGCGGTGGAGCAGTTGCTCGGCGCGCATGGGCCCCACCGGGGACAGCGCGCCCTGGGCCGGCTGGATCGGGCCCGCGCGGCGCAGGCCCGCCTGGAGGCGAACTTTCCCGCCCCGCTGCTCACCCTGCCCGAGTTTCCCGCGTCGGGGCCCCGGCTGGTGGAGTTGCTCGCCACGCACCTGTCCCCGCCTCCCACCGCGTCCGCCTCGCCCGAGCGCCGAGGCGCCGGAGCCCAGCCATGAATCTGCAATCCCTGCTGCGTGACAAACGCGTGCTCGTGCTGTGTGGCGCGGGCGGCGTGGGCAAGACGACGACGGCGGCGGCCCTGGGCGTGGCGGCCGCGCGCGCGGGCCGCAAGGTGCTGGTGCTCACCATCGATCCCGCGCGGCGGCTCGCCGAGGCCATGGGCATGAAGGAGGGGGGCGCGGAGCCCACCTCCATTCCCGCCGAGCGCCTGTACGCCGGAGGCCCGGCGGGCACGGGCCAGCTGGACGTGTGGATGTTGGACCCCCGCATCGTGTTCGAGCGCTTCGTGCGGCGGCTGTCCCCCACGCCCGAGGCGGCGCGCACCATCCTCGACAACCGCCTCTACCGCTTCCTGTCGGACCTGGTGGCGGGCATGCAGGAGTACGCCGCGGCCGAGGCGTTGGATCATTTCCTCGACGAGGGCCGCTACGAGCTCATCGTGCTGGACACGCCCCCGAGCCGCCACGCGCTCGACTTCCTGGAGGCACCGGGACGGCTCGCGCGCTTCCTGGATGATCGGATCGTCTCGCTCTTCCTGCCCGAGGACAAGGGGCGCGGGGGGCGGCTGTGGCGCAAGACGTCGCAGCTGCTGGGCAACGTGCTGGGCAGCATCTTCGGCGAGGGCTTCACCCAGGAGATGCGCGCCTTCCTGGGCGCATTCAGCGGGCTGTTCGCCGGCATCCGCCTGCGCGCGGATCGGCTGCGCGAGCGGCTGTCCGCCCAGGACGCGGCTTTCCTGCTGGTGACGTCGCCCGAGCAGGCCTCGCTCGACGAGGCGGCCTACTTCCGCGACATGCTGCGCGAGCGCGGGCTGCCCTTCGCCGGCTATGTGCTCAACCGCTCCTGGGCCCGCGAGGACGGACTGGCGGCCCCGGAGGAACTGCTGCGGCACGTGTCGGACGACACCGCGCGCGGCGGAGTGCAGGCGCTCATCCACCTGGCCGAGCAGGAGCGGGCACGCGCCGAGGTGCACCGGGGCCTGTTGCAGCGGCTCGCGGAGAAGCTACCCGCGGGGGCCGTGGCCGTGGCCGCGCCCGAGTCCGGCGGCGAGTTGGAGGACTTCGGGGGCCTCGTGCGCCTGGGCGACGCGCTCGCCACGTCGTGAGGCCTCCCGGGCCCAGAGCACTGTCCATGTCCGGGCATCCCGACTGACCGGGAGCCGACAGGCAGGCGGGCCAGCGCCCCACCCCCCTTGGAGGAGTCCCCGTCCGTGGCGAGCCTTCCGCCTCAGACCCGGCTCTCCCCAGGAGGACTCCCATGGCGCAGCTTCCGCCGTCCAACGGCACCCACTCCCCAGCGGATCGGGATCGCCGCGCCGCGGAGTCGCCCCCGGGCTCGAGCGCGCGCGCGGAGTCGGACGTCACCGGCTGGAGCGTCGAGCGCGACGAGCCCCCCGAGATGCGCCAGGGCCGCTTCCACCGCGCCGCCCAGATGCGCATGGCCGACCCCCGCACCGACACGCCGCCCACCGAGGACGCGCGGGTGCGAATACCGGGCGGACCCTATGGCCGGGATGATCGCGCGCTCGACGACGCCGTGGGCAGGGGCGCGGGGCCTCGCCTGGGCGATCAGGATTGGGACACGTCCCAGGAAACCCGGCGTCCCGCCCGGGAGTACCGGCCGTGGAACCGCCACGGCGCCGGCGAGGAAGCGAGCGCCCCGGCGACACGCGCGCCCCCGGCTCCCACGTCCACCCCGGGACGCCGCTGGACCCGCGAGCCGCTGACGGCGCGCGAGGTGATGACGCGGCAGGTGCGCACCGTGAGGCTCGACAGCGGACTGCGCGAGGTGGCGCGGCTGATGAAGGACGAGGACTGCGGCATCGTCCCGGTGGTGGACGAGCGGGGCCGGCTGCGAGGCGTCGTCACGGATCGCGACCTGGTCGTCCGGGCCCTGGCCGAGGGGCGTTCGCCGGACAGCCTGAGAGCCCAGGACGTGATGACGGACGAGGTGGAGGCCGTGCTGCCCCACGAGACCCTGCCGGATTTGATCGCGCTCATGGGCCACCACCAGGTGCGCCGCGTGCCCGTGGTGGAACGCGACGACCGGCTCATCGGCATCGTGTCGATGGCGGACATCGCCACGCGCGCCGAGCACGACGAGGAGTTGCAGGACGCCCTGCATCGCGTCTCGGCCCGGCGCTCATTCTGGAGCCGGCTGTACTAGGCCGGCGTGGTGGCGGGCACCTCCGAGCGCGGCGCACTGCCTTGGGACAGCTCCTGGCCCAGCTGCCGCGGATCGAAGTACGCGTAGAAGCGCGAGATGCGCTCTCCGTCCCACTCGATGATGGAGACGCCCTCGTAGTCCACCGCCGCGCCGTTGTGCGCGGTGCCGCTGGACTCCCACTCGAGCGCCACGCGATCTCCCGATTCAATCATGTTGCGGAAGGTGGACTTCACCTGGCGCAGCATGCCCTTGTACTCGGTCCAGAAGTCCCGAGCGCCCTCCCGCCCGTGGAAGGTGCGGTGCGACACCACGTTGCTCACCTGGGCATCCTCGCCGAAGAGCGCCAACAGGGCCTCCGCGTCGCCCGTCTCCTCCAGCCGCGTCAGTGCATCCACGAAACGCCGTGCTCGCTCCATCGACATGGGGTGTCCCTCGCTCCGTCCCGGTGAAAAGGAGTGCCGCTCCCCCGAGGGTGCGCATGGGAGTGAAGCGGTGCCTTCCCGAGGAAGGCCGCACGGCCGCCCAGCGGGAGGCGGGCGAGGGGCCGCCCGCGGGAAAAAAGAAAGGACCGCGGCCCAGGCTGGCGCACGCGGTCCCCCGACCCCACCGCCCGGAGAAGCAGGGGGGTCCTATTTCAAGAAGGAGAAAGGCTCAGCGCAGCACGCTCAGCGCGCGGTTGTAATAGGCCTCGCGGCTGGCGAGCCCGTTGTAGCCACCGTTGATGCGGCGGGTGACCTCGCGGAAGTTGCCCGCGTCCGCGTAGGAATTGAGGTTGCGGCTGTTCCAGAACCAGGCGGCGGTGCGGAAGCCCACGTCCGGATCCGCGGCGCGCTTGGGGTTGTTCTCCAGATCGATGCCCAGGGCCTGGCCCGCGGCGCGGTAGTTGGAGCGGCCCGTGAGCTGGATGGGGCCACGGCCCTTGAAGCGCACGCCGTCACCCGGCTGGGTGTTGCCCAGGTCCTTGCGGCCCTCGTAGGCGGCACCCGAGGCGATCTCCTCCATGTAGCGGAACTCGCCGCTCTCGTGCGCGAGCTGCGCGAGGAAGGCGGCCTTGCGCATGGGGGTGTTGATGCCGGCCTCGGCCATGGCGCGGTTGAGGTGGGGTAGGTACTGCTCCGCCTTGGCCTGCGACAGGTTGGGCATGATGGAGCGCAGCTGCTGCAGGGACACGCCGCCCTGGCCGTTGCCGGGAGCGGGGGTCGGGCCGGTGACGGGACCCGCGCCGCCGGTGCCACCCGAGGGAGGCGCGGGCTGGTAGCTGTCGCCGCCGGGGATGGTGAGCTTCTGCCCCACGCGGATGAGGTTGGGGTTGGAGATGTTGTTGGCCTTGGCCAGGGCGCTCGTGGTGGTGCCGAAGCGCTGGGCGATGCCACTGAGCGTGTCACCCGACTTCACCGTGTAGTTCTGCGTCGGCTTGGACGGGGCGGGAGCGGGGGCGCTCGCGCCGGAGCCACCGGGGATGGTGAGCTTCTGCCCCACGCGGATGAGGTTGGGGTTGGAGATGTTGTTGGCCTTGGCCAGGGCGCTCGTCGTGGTGCCATGGCGCTGGGCGATGCCGCTGAGCGTGTCACCCGACTTCACCGTGTAGCTGGAGCCGCCCGAGCGGGGCGCCGCGCCGGCACCGGAGGAACCCGGGATGTTGAGCTTCTGCCCCGTGCGGATGAGGTTCGGGTTGCTGATGCCGTTGGCCTTGGCGAGGCTGTTCACGGTGGTGCCGTAACGGCTGGCGATAGCCGACAGGGTGTCGCCACTGCGGACGGAGTAGGTGCTCATGGTGGGGGGGCTCCGTGGAGAAGGGGGAAAAGCGTGAACCGTGATCCAATTCTCGTAACGGCTGAGAAAAGGTTGCGGCGGTTGTGACGTTTCTCCGCCCCCTGGCACGCAACCCCTTGGATTCATTGAACTTCGAGTACCGATGGAACCGGCACCGAGGCTCAGCGCACGGGCACCTCGCGGATGTCGATGTCATCCAGCCCCAGGCGCCGCACGGCCTCGACGAACCACTCGGTCCCGATGAGGATGGTCTCGAAGTCGCTCAACACGAACAAGTCCGTGTCCGTGGGCAGAGAGGCCCCCTCCAGGATGGGCTCGTCGGGGAACGGGAAACCGTCCCGGCCGCATTTCGCGCAGGCGGGTGGCCGCTCCGGAGTGCACTCCGGATGCAGTCGCCCTTGAGGAAGCAGTTCCAGTTCCCAGAGGTCCGGGGGGTTTTCCTGTCGAAAGAGCAGTTGCGTGCGGAAGCCTCGCAAGCCGCGAACTCCCTCGGCCTGCAAGCGCTCCAGCGCCTCGCGCTGGATCAGCCGTATCCCCCCCAGGTGAAGAAAGAACGCGCCAAAGGTTCCATCGGCGATTCCCACCAATGAGCCAAACGCAGTCCCTGGAAGCAGTTGGGCCCTGGAAGGGACGAAGGGCCTCACCAGTTCACGCAGTCGCGCGAATTCCTCAAAGGGTTCCGGTCTGGCCTTTTCATAGGCCCCGCGCTCATCGAGAGAAGACAAATCCACGCTCGGGTAGGCGGTGGCAGCACCTGCCCAGGTCGCCCCGCACTCAGGACAACGAAGCCCCGGCAGCGCCCCCCACATGCGCCGGGCATCGAGATCGCCCGTGTACGCGGAGTCCCTAGGACCCTTGAGTCGATAGAATCTCACGAACGCATCACCTCGGCACTCCTCCGTGGTACGGCACGATGGAGCCCGTCAGTTGAAACCGGTAGAGCAGTTCGCCCGCATGGCGGTAGATCTCCGTTGGCGTCGCTCCAGGGTGGGCGTCTCTATAATCCCGCCACGCTTGGTTCCAAATGCCGCCCCGCGCGCCTCCAGAGTGAATCCGGACGTGGACGGATTCAGGGATGAGGAGCGTGTACTGATGGATGTCGGGCACGCCCCGCTGATGGAACCAGTCGCGCAGTTCCGGGGCCTGGGGAAAGAGATGGTGGCGAGCCCAACGGCCCGGCGGCAGGGCGAAGGGCGGCGGCTTCGGATCGAAGTGGCGGTTGAAGCGGAAGGTGAGGACGGGTTGTTTGCTCCCCGGCCAACCCGCGGGCGCGCGCCCCCACCAGCGTCTAGGCGCGGGTGACGCCCCGAACAGCGGAATGCCTCCGCCTCCTCCTCGGTACGCCAGCAACACCTCGGGCGCGAACACCTCCCGGCACGGGAACAGGCCGCACTCCTCTCCGTCCTCCTGGCACACCAGCACCAGATTGCGCGCGTCCTCGCAGCCCTCCTCCCAGGACGTCACTTCCTCGGCGGGCCCAGCAGCCTGCTCCACCCGGGGGCTCGTCCCCGCGCACGCCGCGAGCACTCCCATCAGCAAGACCCAGGCTCTTGTCGCTCGCCCCATGGGAGCGGACCCTACTACTCCGGACATCCGTCCAGCGGAAAGCCCGTCTCAGCGCACAGGCACCTCGCGGATGTCGATGTCATCCAGTCCCAGGCGCCGCACGGCCTCGACGAACCGCTCGGTCCCAATCAGGATGGTCTCGAAGTCACTCAGGCGGAACAGGTCCGTGTGAGAGGGGAGCGAAGCCTCGTCCAGGATGGGCTCGTCGGGAAAACGGAAATGCGTCAGGCCACACCTGGGACAAGCCGGGGGCCGCTCGGAAGTGCACTCCGGATGGAGCCCTCCATGCGGCAGGATTTCCAACTCCACCAGGTCGGGCGGACTGTCCTGCCGGAAACGCAGTTCCGTGGGAAACCCACTCAGTCCCCGGACGCCCTCGGCCTTCAATCGAGCCAACGCATCATTCCGCATCAGATTCGCCCATAACGAATGCAGGAAGAAGGAACCGAAGGACCCCATTGCCGTCCCCTTCAGCGGACCCAGCCGCACTCCAGGCAAGAGGGGCTTTTCAGCCGGTACATATGGCCGCAACTGCGCACGCAACCGAAAGAACTCCTCGGGCGATTCCACCCGGCCCTCTTCATACGCCCCACGTACGGGGCACGAAGAGAGGTCCACGCTCGGATAGGCGGTGAATCCTCCAGAGGCAGTGATCTGACAAGAAGGACAGCGAACTCCAGCCAGTTGCCACCTGAAGTCCATGTGGACATCGCCCGTGTATCTTGAGTCTCGGGCCGCTCGAAGTTCGTAGAACCTGGACATCCGCTCACCTCACGGGCGCTGCGCCGTAATACGGCACAATGGGCCCCGTCAGTTGGAATCGATAGAGCAGTTCCCCCGCGTGCCGGTAGATTTCCGCAGGCGTCGCTGTTGAATTGGCTCTGATGAAGTTCGTCCACGCCTGATTCCACAATCCGCCACGAGCCCCTCCAGAATGAATCCGGACGTGGACGGATTCGGGGATGAGGATCGTGTACTGGTGGATGTTGGGCACGCCTTGTCTATGGAACCATTTGCGGAGTTCCGGGGCCTGGGGAAAGAGATGGTGGCGAGCCCAACGGCCCGGCGGCAGGGCGAAGGGCGGCGGCTTCGGGTCGAAGTGGCGGTTGAAGCGGAAGGTGAGGACGGGTTGTTTGCTCCCAGGCCAGCCCGGAGGCGCGCGTCCCCACCAGCGCCTGGGCGCGGGTGACGCCCCGAACAGCGGAATGCCTCCGCCCCCCGCCCCTGTATGCCAGCAACACCTCGGACGCGAACACCTCCCGGCACGGGAACAGGCCGCACTCCTCTCCGTCCTCCTGGCACACCAGCACCAGATTGCGCGCGTCCTCGCAGCCCTCCTCCCAGGACGTCACTTCCTCGGCGGGCCCGGCGGCCTGCTCCACCCGGGGGCTCGTCCCCGCGCACGCCGCGAGCAGCCCCACCAGCAAGACCCAGGCTCTTGTCGCTCGCCCCATGGGAGCCGACCCTACCCGAGCCTCACCCCACCCGGGCGTCCACGTCGGTGCGCCCGGCGAGCCGCGCCACGGCCTCCAGGAGCGCCACGGGCTCCAACGGCTTGGCCATGTGCACCTGGAAGCCCGCTCGGTACGCCCGCCGCGCGTCCTCGGCTCCCGCGTACGCCGTCAGCGCGATGGCCGGCACCCATTGGTCCCTCGCCTCCGCCCACGCGCGCACCCGCCGCAGCAAGGCGTGCCCGTCCTCTCCCGGCAACCCGATGTCCGACACCAACACGTCCGGCATCGACTCCTGAAGCCTGTCCATCGCCTCGCTGGCCGTGTTCGCCGTGCGCACCCGCGCCCCCCGCTCGCGCAGCATCAGCGCGATGAGCTCGCGCGCGTCCGGCGAGTCCTCCACCAGCAGCACCTGTACCCCGTCCAGCTTCACCCCCGGCGCCGCCTCCGCTCCCGGTAGCGCCTCCGCGTGCACCTCGGGCAGCACCGCCGGCACCGGCAAGGTCACCGTGAACGTGGCACCCCGGCCCTCGCCCGCGCTCTCCGCCCTCACGTCCCCGCCGTGCAGTCCCACCAGGTGGTGGACGATCGCCAACCCCAGCCCCAAGCCCCCGTGCTCGCGCGTCGCCGAGCCGTCCGCCTGCCAGAAGCGCTCGAAGAGGTGCGGCAGGAACTCCGAGCGGATGCCCTTGCCCGTGTCCGTCACCTGGAGCAACACCTCGCGCTCGCCGCGCGCCACCCGCACGCGCACCTGCCCCCCCGAAGGTGTGAACTTCACCGCGTTCACCAGCAGGTTCCAGCACACCTGCTGCAGACGGCTCGGGTCCCCCACCAATACCGCCGAGCCATTGCCCCCCACCGCCACCTCGAGCGAGAGCGACACGCCCTTCTGTTCCGCGTGGGCCCGCACCACCTCCACCGCCGCCTGCACCACGCCCACCCACTCCACGCCCTTCTTGTGGAGCGTGAGCTTGCCCGTGATGATGCGCGAGACGTCCAGGACGTCCTCGATGAGCTGCGCGAGCGCGCGCGCGTTGCGCTCGATGACGCCCAGGCCCTTCTCCAGCGCGCGCGCGTCCCCCTGGCGGCCGCGCAACATCTGCGTCCAGCCGAGCACCGCCGTGAGCGGCGTGCGCAGCTCGTGGCTCATCACCGCGAGGAACTCGTCCTTGGCGCGGTTGGCCGCCTGCGCCTCCGCCATCAGCCGGGTGTTCTCGATGGCCACCGAGGCCATGCGCGCGAGCTGCACGAGGATGGCCTCGTCCTCGGGGCTGAAGTCCCCCTCGTTGCGGTCCGTGAGCTGGATGAGGCCCATGTTGCGGCCATCCCGTCCCACCAGGGGCGCGCCGAGCCAGCCGCGCAAGGGAGGCGCGCGCGGCGTGGTGTGGCGGTTGAAGCCGCGCCAGGCCGGATGGGACTCCAGCTCGTGCTGGGACAGGCGCATGGGCAGGTTGAGCCGGCACACCCAGGAGTGGATGCCCGAGCCATCCAACCGCACGTCCCAGTCGCGCCACGAGGCGTACTTGTCCGACACGGACACGGCCCCGCGCGCCATCGCCCAGTCCCCCTCGAGCACCAGGCTGGTGATGGCCTGGTGGGCGCCAATCACCTCGCGCGCCTGCTCGGTGATGGCCTTGAGCATGTGCTCGATGGAGTCCGCCTCGCTGATGACGAGCGCGGCGCTCGCGAGCCCCTGCAACTGCGCGGCGTGGCGCTGCTCGCGCGCGAGCAGGCGCTCCAGCTCCGTCTCCGCCAGGCGCTTGCGCGTCACGTCCCGGAGGGCGCCCACCCACTCGCGCACCGAGCCGTCCTTCTCCACCACGGGCACGGCGCGCGCGAACATGTGGCGGTACGCGCCATCCGCGCCTCGCAGCCGGTACTCCTGCTCGAAGGGCGTGCACGCCGCGAGCGCCTCGCCCCAGGTGCGCGCCACGCGCTCGCGATCCTCCGGGTGCACCGCGTCCAGCCACCCCCAGCCGAGCAGCTCCTCGCGCGTCTGTCCGGTGAAGGCGCGCCACGTGGGCTGGTCCTCGATGAACTCCCCCGAGGGAGGCGAGGCCCAGGTGATGTCCGTCATGGCCGCCACGAGGGAGCGAAAGCGCGCCTCGCTGTGCCCCAGGTCGCTCGCGAGCGCCTCGGCGGTGCGGCGCGAGCGCACCAGGTCCGTCACGTCATAGGCGAAAATGGCCACGCCCTCCACGCGCTCGGCGCTGTCTCGCTGGGGGTGGTAGGCGATGTCGAAGAACATCTCCTCGCGGCCGCCGCCCTCGCGGGGAACCTTCACCAGCCGCTCGCGGCCCACATAGGTGCAACCCGAGGCGTAGACGCGGTCCATCACCTCGAAGACGCCCTGCCCCGCGAGCTCCGGCAGGGCCTCGCGCACGGGCAGGCCCACCAGCTCCCGGTTGCCGTAGAAGCGCCGGTGCAGGAGGTTGGAGAAGACGAAGCGGTGCTCGGGGCCCCGGGTGATGCTCACCGCGGTGGGCGCCAGCATCAGCATCTCCTGGAAGCGCGCGCGCTCCCCGTCGATGGCCGTGCGCGCCACGTGCTCCGCGGACAAGAGCCGCACCCGCTCGTTCTCCACCAGGCGGCGCTCCGTCACGTCGCGCGTGAAGACGACCAGGCCCTCCCCCGAGGGGAATGCCCGCGACTCGAGCCACACCCCGGCCGGGGCGAGGAAGTCCTCCAGGAGCACCAACGTGCGCTCGGCCAGGGCCCGGCGCCACGCGGCCGCGAAGGGGCTGTCCGCCAGCTCCGGCAGGGCTTCCCACAACAACCGTCCGATCAGCCCCTCCCGGGGGCGACCCACCCACCGCTCGAGGACGGCGTTGAGCCACGACACCCGCCAGGCTCCATCCACCACGAGGATGCCGTCGGTGACACCATCGAGCAGGGGATCCACTCCCTTGTAGTAGTGGCTCTCCTGCCCACGGGGGGGCACTCTGGACGGCTCGGAAATAGGCATGGATGCGTACCCCCACTGGCTTAGCAAAGCCCGGTGACAGCCGCTCACGACGGGAGTTCCGACTGTTGGACGCCCACCGCTCCAAGGGAGGGTTGGCGGACACCCAGGGGTCCAGGGTCCACCGAGAGGCAGGCGGACCGCCCCGCCGGGAGGGGGCCTTGTGCCTCCGGGGCGCATCCGTTAGGGGGACGGACAGCCCCGCCATGTCCACCGACACCTCGACGACTCCCGCCTCCGCGCCCACGCGTTTCGTGAACTCCTCGTTCTGGGTGGCCCTGGCCGCCACCGCCGCGGCGTGTCTGCTGCTGCTCGGCATGGCGGTGATGCGCCCGGGCCCCGTGCCCCCGCAGCGGCTCGGCGCGCTGCCGGACTTCACCTTCACCCGCCAGGACGGCCAGCCCTTCGGACGCGCGCAGCTGCTCGGCCGTCCCTTCGTGGCCAACTTCATCTTCACCCGCTGCCCCACCATCTGCCCCGTCTTCACCCAGAAGATGGCGCGGCTGCAGAAGCTGACGGAGGGAGAGAACCTGGCGCTCGTGTCCTTCTCCGTGGACCCGAAGTACGACACCCCCGAGCGGCTCACCGAATACGCGGCCCGCTACCACGCGGATCCGGCGCGCTGGAGCTTCCTCACCGGCGACTACACGCGCCTGCAGGAGACCGTCGTGGGGGGATTCAAGATCGCCATGGGCCGCAACGGCGAGGACGAGAACGACATCCCCAGCATCTTCCACGGCTCGCACTTCGTGCTGGTGGACGGCTCGGGGGAGATCCGCGGCTACTACAACAGCGAGGACGACGACGCGGTGGAGCGGCTGCGCCAGGACGCCGGGTGGCTCTTGGGCTCGGGCGGGTAGGCAAAAGACGAAGGGCCGGTGCCCCCGGGCTCGACGCTCGGGAGGACCGGCCCTGATTCGCGTTCACGGCCCCTCATCGGGGCACGGCGCCCCTCATCGGGGCGGTGAAGCGAGCCACTACTCCGCCGTGAGCAGCTTCTGGGCGTGAGCGTGGGCGAAGATGTTCTGCAGGTTGATGTTGCCCTCGGGGGAGATGGAGTCGCTCACCTTGTTGGCGATGCCGCCGACCGTCTGGGCCAGGTCGCCAATCTTGGAGATGGTGGGCATCGCCTTGGCGAGGAAGCCCAGGCCGCCCAGCGGGCCGCCGGCGACGAAGGACAGGGCGTTGTCGAGGAACTTGTCGGCGAAGGGCTTGATGAAGTTGCCGATGCCGAAGGGCAGCTTGTCCAGGACGTTGCCGACGAGCTTCTTGATGGGCTCCATCAGCTTGCTGAGCGGCTTCTGGATGAAGTCGGTGACCTTGCCGACCACGTCGGCGATCTTGCCCACCGCACCCGCGGCCTTGCCCAGCAGCTTGCCGATTCCGCCCAGCTTGTCCTTGATTCCGCTCAACAGACCCATGTGAGAAACCTCGTTTTGTATCCAGCCGCGAGGACCGGAAGGTGTTTGTCAGGAGCCCCCCGTGAGGGGGAGTACAAAAGGATTATCGGGGGGCGAATTTCCGAGTTGCGTCGGGGATTAATTGATTCTTCCGCCGCCCTTGCGGACCTGGTCCATCAGCTCCTGGCTCTTCGCGCTGTCCACGGTGGCCTGCTTCTGGCCCTCGGTGCCCGAGAGCGAGGGCTTGCCCGCGCCATTCGGGGAGGCGTCGAAGCCGGAGCGATCCAGGCGCACCGTCTCCAGGCCGAGTTCCCCATTGGCGCCGGCGAGGAAGAACTTGCCCACGTCCTCGGCGCTGGGCGGGTCGTAGCCGGCGGCGCGCAGCGCCTCGTCCGAAGCCACCTGGAGCTGGGGCTCCTTGTCCGGGTTCATCGCGTAGTCGACCACCTTGTCCGCGTAGGCGGCCAGGTCCAGGCCCACCGCCTTCGCGATGCGCTTGCTGTCGGGATCCTCCAGGACCTTGGCGCGGATCTGCTCGGCGGAGAGCGGCTTACGGGGCTTCTGCTGGCTCATCGGAAGGACTCCAATTCAAACCATCAAGAGGGAAGCCCGAAACTCTAGCCCAGCACTTGGGGTGCGGCCAGACACCGGCCATCCGTCAAGCAGGGGATGGGGTGCGCAGGGCGTCGAGGGTCCGGCGGTACACGGCCAGGTCCGCGTCGGAGAAGAGCACGGCCGTCACGCGCTCGAGGGAGGCAAGCCGCTCGAGCGCGGAGAGCATGGCGCGCAGGGCGATGGGGGCCGCCTCCTCGATGGGAAAGCCGTACACGCCCGTGGCGATGGAGGGAAAGGCCACCGAGCGCAGGTCATGCGCCTCGACGAGCGCGAAGACCTGGCGGTAGCAGTTGGCGAGCAGTTCGCGCTCGCCGTGTTGCCCCCCGCGCCACATCGGGCCCACGGCGTGGATGACATAGCGGGCCGGCAGGAGCCCGGCGCCGGTGATGCGGGCCTCCCCCATGGGACAACCCCGGAGCTTGCGGCACTCGGCGCGCAACCGCGGCCCGGCCGCGCGGTGCAGGGCGCCGTCCACGCCCCCCCCGCCCATGAGCGAGGCGTTGGCCGTGTTCACCAGCGCGTCCGCGGCCACCGTCGTGAGGTCTCCGCGCATCAACACCAGCCGGTCCGTTGAAGAAGAGGCGTCGCTCGAAGGGGCGTCACTCATGGGTGGCTCCTGGCAATGTGCCCCTCGGGCGGGGGTCCGGGCAAGCAAGCCGAACACCCCGGTTTGACGCGGCGCTTCCAGTCCCAGGGTCCATGCATACCTTGTCCGGGCGTCCAAACAACGCACGACAGCTCACATGATAGGGAGGGACACGGACATGGCGACTCTCAAGGCGCGCCTGGTGGGGAAGTTGAAGCAGGTGGCGGTGAAGGCGGGAAACCGAGGCGTCCACTATCTGGTGGAAGGCACCACCGCGGCGGCCAAGGCCGTGGACAAGCTCCAGGCGACGCTCGCCCAGAAGGCCGAGGCGGAGCAGCCGCTCGAGACGCCCCTGGAGAGGAGCGAGCGGACCCGGCCCCAGGCACCCGGCATCAGCGTCCAGGCCCAGGCCACCGCGGAGCGCATCCTGGAGGAGGCCCGGGCGGTGGAGCAGCGCATCCGGGGCGCGAGGCCCGCGCGCAACCCCCTGCGCATCTCCGTCTCGGCCGAGCCGGAAGCCCCGCGGCCCTCGACGAAGTCACGCAGCCAGGGGCGCAAGACGACGGCCTCGGCCACGGCGCCCAAGCGCGTCACCGCCCCGGCGGGCGGATTCAAGGCCAAGCGCGGCCAGAAACACGGCCACTGACGGCCGCCTCAGCCGCGAGTCACCTTGGGGGAGGCGGCGCGGGGCGCGGAGCGGCTGTGCATGCGGCCCGTCTTCACCGAGATGCCCGCCGCCTTCATCTGCGCGGCCTTCTCCGCGGCCAGCCGCTCGGCCTCGGCCTTGCGAGCGGCTTCCTCGGCGGCGAGTTGCACGCGGCGCTGGGCCACCCGCTCCCGCATGCCCTCGGCCGCCAGGTCCACATGGGCCCGCTGGAGCCGGTAGAGCAGGTCCTCGCGCAGGGTGCCCTTGCCTCGCGCGGGCTCCACCCCCCCCGACAGTCCCACGACCACCTTGGGCCGCTCCTCCTGCGTCTGCAGGCAGCGCACGATGAGCCCCTGGGCGACGAAGTTCAGCCGGGCCACGTCGGGGATGAACACCACCCCCCGGGGGCGCTTGAGGGCCTCGGTGACCTGCTCGTTCTGGCGGACTTCCACCAGCGCGCCTTCCTGAAGGAAGTTGCGCGCCGCCACGGTGGCCCACGTGCGCCGCTCGTCCTCGGTTCCCCCCGTCAGCAGCACCGACGCCCGGTTCGCTAGCAGCTCCTCTTCACCATACCCCCTCGGTGTCAAAGGCGACCTCCCTGGTCATGACCGCTCATGGACAGACTTTAGCGCAAGGAGGGGTTATCCGTCGAACCCGGAAGAGCACTCGCGGGCCGGAAAACCGGCCTCGCGCGCTCGAAAACGCCTACCGCCCGGTAGGAACGGGGTGCCCGTCGTAGTTGGTATGATCCTGATTGGAGCCATTGCCTCCCCTCAATCCATCCTCGCCGTAGGACTGGAGGAAGGGTTTCTTCCCATCGCTCGCGTAGGCGTAGGGGTGGCCCCAGGGGTCCGTGGGCACCGAGGAGAAATAGCGGGGCACGAGGAAGGACAAATCCCCCTCCTCGGGGATGGAGCCATGCTCGGCCCGGTACTCCTCGAGCGCGGAGCTGATGCGGGCGAAGTCGGCGTGGGCCTGGTCCTGGCCGGGGTCGTGCTTGCCCGTCAGACCGAGCCACACGGCCAGGCCGATGAGCACGGGGGCCAGGGCCAGGAAGAACACCATCGGGTGGATGCGGCGCGCGGGGGCGCTCTTCGGATTCGGGGAGCTCGGAGGGGCGGCGGTCACCCCTCGGGGACTACCACAGCGCGCGGAAGAGCGGCACCGGATGGGGTTTGCCCTTGAGTCGCACGGGTGGCAACTCCTCGAAGCCCGCCTCATGGCCAGGCAGGACGGCCACGGTGCGCTCGCCCACGAGGATTTCCCCCGGGCCGGCCAGGGCACACAGGCGCGCGGCCACGTTCACCGCGTCCCCGATACAGGTGTACTCGGCGCGCACGGCGCCCCCGATGTTGCCCGCCACCGCCACGCCCGTGTTGATGCCAATGCCCAGCTCCAGCGTGAGCGGCCGGCCCTGGCGCGTGGTGGCCCACTCCGCCTCGGCCTTCTGGCGCAGCTCGCCCATGAAGACCATCATCATCTTCGCGGACTGCAGCGCGCGCAGGGCGTCGTCCGAGCGGAACACGGGCGCGCCGAACACCGCCATCAGCCCATCCCCGAGGAACTTGTCCAGCGTGCCCCCGCAGGTGAGCACCGCGTCGGACAGGCCGCCCAGCACCTGGTTGAGCACACCCACCGTCTGCTCGGGCGGCAGGCTGTCCGCGAGCCCCGTGAAGTTGCGGATGTCCGCGAAGAGCGTCGTCACCTCGCGCTTCTCGCCCGTGAGCACCACCGAGTCCGGGCTCTTGAGGATTTCCTCCACCACCGCGTCCGAGGTGTAGCGGGCGAAGAGCTTGCGCATGCGCTCGGTCTCGCCCGTGCGGCGCATGACGCTTTCAATCCGCGCGGCCAGCTCGTCCATGGAGGCGGACTTGTTGACGTAGTCGTCCGCGCCCGCGCGCAGGCCGCCCACGCGCTCGGCCTCGTTGTCGTTGGCCGTGAGGATGATGACGGGCATGGCCCGCGTGGGGCCTTCCTTGAGCCGGCGGCACAGCTCCACCCCGTCCAGCCCCGGCATGTCCAGGTCGCTCAGCACGATGGCCGGCAGCACCTTGTTCACCTGCTCCAGGGCCTCGTAGGGATCCTGGAAGCACACCACCTCGTAGCCGAGCGAGACGAGCCCGTCCTGCACGAAGGCGCACGCGAGCGGACTGTCATCCACCACCATGACGCGGTGGTGGCCCTCGAGCGGCTGGGTGCGCGGCTCGGGCTCCGGACGGCCCGCGCGGCCCTGCAGGGCGAGCCCCTCGTAGAGCTGCTTGTAGGAGCAGTAGCCCTGCTCCACGAGGATTTCCCCCAGCTTGCGGCCCGAGCGGCGCTGGTGGGCGAGCGCCTCGTCGAGCTGGGTGACGGTGAGGTACTTGAGCCCCACGAGCACTTCGCCCAGCGGCGGCTGGATGGGGAGCGCCCCCGGGGGCGGCGCGTTCAGGCCGAGCGCCTCGCCCAGGGCCGATTGAATCTGCTCGCGCGTGACGTAGCCGAGCGAGATGAGCGCCTCGCCCAGGCGCTGTCCGTTGAGGGACTGCAGCGCGAGCGCTTCCTCGATCTGGTTGGGCGTGACGATGCCGAGCTTGAGCAGGAGCTCGCCAAAGAGCGGACTGTCCACGCGCCCCGGGGCGGCCGGGGCCGCGGTCGGCACGTTGTCCAGGGTCGGACGGGTCAACGGATGCTCTACCTCCGTGAGGGGTGATTCCAGACGCGCCGAGCCTACCCCAGCGCTCCGCCGGGGTCACACTCCCGATGGCTCCCCGGTCCCCCTCGAACACAGACAGACGGGAAAGTTCCGCCTACTCTCGCGGCAGCTCCACGGTGAAGGTGGCACCCTCACCGGGAGCGCTGTGCACCTGGATGGAGCCCCCGTGCGCGTCGATGATCTCCCTTGAGATCCACAACCCGAGACCCAGGCCCGTGAACTGCCGGTCCGTCACGGCGCGCTCGAAGCGCTCGAAGATGCGCGGTTGATCCACCGGCGCGATGCCAATGCCCTGGTCCTTCACCACCAGGCGCACCGCCCCCCGGCCGCCCCTCTCCACGCGCACCTCCACGGGCCGGCCCCGTCCATACTTGGCCGCGTTGGACAGGAGGTTGCCGAGCACCTGCTCGAGCCGCACCCGATCCCACCGTCCCACCACCTCCTCGTCCGCGATCAGCCGCACCTCGCTGCCCCCCCGGCCCAGCGCGTCCGTCATGCGCCCCACCGCGTCGCGCGTGAGCTGCGCCAGGTCCATCTCCTCGCGCTCCAGCTTCAGCCGCCCGGAGGTGATGCGCCCCGCGTCCAGCAGCTCGTCCACGAGCGCCCCCAACCGCTCGCTCGTCCGCTCGGCCCGGGCCACGCGCTGGGCCAGGTCCTGCGACGCGGCCACGTCCCGCGTCATGCGCCCGAGCATCTGGATCTGCAATCGGAGCGCGCTCAGCGGCGTCTTGAGCTCGTGCCCCGCCACCGACAGGAAATCATCGCGCAGGCGCACCGCCTCGGTGACGGCGACAAAGGCCCGCGCGTCCGCGATGGCCAGGGCGGCGCGCTCGGCCAGGCCGCGCAGCAGCAGCCCATCCTCCTCGCCATAGGGCCAGTTGCCTCCCGCCACGTCGCGCACCACCCCGAGCGTGCCGAACACCCGCTGCTTGGCCACGAGCGGCACCACCAGCAGGCTCTGGGCACCGTAGCGCTCCAGGAAGGGCAGGTACTCCGGCAGCCCCCCCGAGGCCCGCGCCGTCTCCGCGTCCACGTCCGGTAGCAACACCGCCTGCCCCCGCAGCACGACGCCCCCGTGCAGGCCATCCCCCAGCCGTTGCCGCCGCGCGTGCACCGTGCCCGACAGCAGCCAGCGCGCCTCGGGGTCCGGGTGGTGGATGGCGACGGGCTCCAGGAAGGCGCCCTCCTCGCACGAGAGCTGCAACACGCACCCGTCGCCCATCACCTCGGACACCTTGTGGGCGATGACGTCCAGCACCGCGGGCAAGTCCAACCCCGCCTCGGCCAGCATCCGGTCCACGTCCACGAGGACGCGCAGGCGCGACGCGTGGCGCCGGGCCTCGGCCTCCGCCTCGCGCGCCTCGCGCAGGAGCCGCGCGTTGTCGATGGTCAACCCCACGCGCACCGCCACGTCCCCCGCGAGCGAGCGATCCGCCGCGGTGAAGGGCGTGCTCGAGGGGCCTCGGACGAAGGACATGACCCCCAGGGTGCGATGGCGCGCCACCAGGGGCACCACGAGGAGCGAGCCGCCCTCGGACTCCGGGCCTCCGTCCGCCGCGGCCGGGTCGGACACGCCAAGCCCCGTGAGGAGCTGGGCACGGCCCGAGCGCACCACCTCGGTGATGGCCGAGGGGCGGGCGCGCTCGGGGGTACAGGCCTCGAGCGCGGCGGTGCGCGGCATGCGCTCGGGCCACGCGTGCCGCACAGTGAGCCGCCGCAGGGCGCCGTGCGCGTCGAGGAAGTCCACCGCGCACCAGTCCGAGAAGGCCCCCACCGCGAGCTGCGCCACCGAGGACACCGCCGTCTCCCATTCGACCGGGCCGGAGAGCATCGTCCCCACGTCCGCGAGCAGCCGCAGCCGTGCGTCCGCCGCCTCCGCCAGGGCCCTCGCCGCGAATCCGGCCTCGTCCAGGCATCCGGAAGGCCCCTCCGCCGCCACCGGGGCCGCGCCCTGCCGGACGCGCTCGAGGGCCAGACCCGCGAGTTGCGCGAAGAGGGCGAAGCGCCGCCGCTCCTCCCCGGAGAAGTCACGCGGCGCCTCCGCGCACCCCAGCAACATTCCCAGACAACTCCCCCTGGCGCCGCGCACCGCATGGACCAGCGAGGCCTCCCACGAATCCTGGACGCCGTCGGACAGCGCCTCGGGCATGGGGCCCGGGGCCGCCTGCGTCGACAGCAGCCCATCCGCGCCCAGCCAGGCAATGGCCACGCGCTTCAATCCCAACGCCGCGGCGGCGGCATGCACCACTTCCCGCAACATGGCCGTGCTCGCCGGAGCCAACGCGAGCCGCTCCAACGCATGCGACATGCGCTCCACGACGGACATGACATCTTCTTGGGGCATTCGCATGCCCACCCCCCCGCCCGGACTGAACTCCCCCCCCGGACGAGGCCCCAGCCTGTCATGACGGGTGACGTTTGCCTACCCACTCCCGCCCCGAGCGTCCAATCCGAGATGGTGGCTCTTCCAGGGTGGGCGGGTTGACGGCTCCCTTCAAGGCTCGGAGCGGGCGGGCGGGTGGCGGGAGGAGGCGCGCAGGGCCTCGGGAAAGTCCAACTGCGCGACGAGGCTGTCGGCGAGGCGCTGGGTGCAGTCCTCGGGGGCGGTGGGCAGGAGCGCGCATTGACGGCGGGCGAGCCCCTCCGGACCGGCGATGGCTCGGTCCAGCCGCTCGAGATAGGTCTTCCAATCCTCCCGGGAGAGTTTGCGCTGGGGCAGGGCGGACGCCCTCACGGCCGCCTGGGCGGGCGCGCGGGCCGCGCTTCGCCGCGCCCGATCCCGGTAGTCGAGCAGGGATTGGCGCGTCGTCTCCGCCGGGCCTCCCTGCGCCCGGAAGACGGCATCCAAGGCGCTCCAGTGCCCGCGCGCCCAGATGTCCGCGTAGAAGCCCCGCCAGGAATACTGACGCTGCCGGCACTCACTCATCGTGAAACCATACCCCGTGCCCATGGAGCGCTCGCCCGAGGTGAGGTCCACCCAGTTGGCCTCCTCCAGGGTGGAGCAGGCCTCCACCACCCAGCGGTCATAGTCCGCTTGCAACGCCACGGCCTGTTGGACGGCCGCCGGCCGGGACTTCTTGAGGGTCAGCAACGCCTTGCCGAGCGCCCGCTCCATGGCCTTGCGCAAACACTCCGCGTGTTGCTCCTCCATGACCTTCAGCTCGACGTTGGACTCGGGTGTCTGCTTTGGAGGAGGACAGGCCCGGCGGCTCCACCCCTCCAGGGAGGGAGGCGTGGCCGACAACAGGACGGCGAGTGGAAGCACGAGCATGCCGCCCGCTCTAGCATGGGGCTCAAACGGCCCTCATCCCCCCCGGGCCGCCAGATGAACACTCGAAAACGCTCGCTAGCGGCCCGTGGGCGGCGTGAGTTCCGTACGCACATCCCACAGCTCCGGGAAGAAGCGCAGGTCCAACGCCTTGCGCAGGAAGCCCACTCCCGAGGAGCCGCCCGTCCCGGACTTGAAACCGATGACACGCATCACGGTCATCATGTGGCGGTAGCGCCACAACTGGAAACGCTCCTCCACGTCCACCAGCTTCTCGCACATCTCGTAGGCGTCCCAATGCCGCTCGGGGTCCTGGTAGATGAGGCGGAAGACCTCCACCACCGCGTCGCTCTTCTCATAGGGCTGACGCCAATCCCGCTCGATGCGATCCCCGGGGACCGCATGGCCCTTGCGCGACAGGTGCCGCAGGAACTCGTCATAGACACTGGGTGAAGCCGACAGCCGCTCTAATTGAGCGTACTCGTTGGACAAATGGCGGAAGGGAGCGAGCGTTGCTTCATTCTTGTGGCCGAGCAGGAACTCCAGGGCTCGGTATTGATGGCTCTGGAAGCCCGAGGCCTGCCCGAGCGCGCCGCGGAACTCCAGGTACTCGTTGGGGGTGAGGGTTTCCAGGACACTCCACTGCTCGAAGAGCATCCGTTGGATGTGTCCCACCCGGGAGAAGATCTTGAAGGACGGCTCGAGCTCGTCCTTCTGGATGTAGCGGATGACGGCCGTCAGCTCGTGCACGAGCAGCTTCATCCATAGCTCGCTCGTCTGGTGCTGGATGATGAACAGCAGCTCGTCGTGGTGGGGAGGCTGCGAGCGAGGGACCTGCGCGGAGAGCAATCGATCCAGCTGCAAGTACTCGCCATACGTCGTCCGACCCGCCAGGTCGGTGAAGATTCCAGGCTCCAGCTCACGCTTGTTCATGAGGATGAGCATGGCGAGCCCCCCCGAGGCCCGCAAGGACCGGACTCGCCCCCGAGGGGAAAATCCGGTCCGCCTTCCGGCTCACGGCACCGGAAGAGGGGGCATCACCCCGCGTTCTTCTGGGCCTCGGCGAGGGCCTTGGCGGCGGCGCGGCCGCGCGGCAGCTTGATGTCTTCCACGCTGTTGGGAGCCGCGTAGTCCTTCCACTCGGAGGGGCGGCGGTTGGTCTTCTCGAGCATGCGCAGCTTCTGGTAGTGCGCGGCGCAGTAGCCCTTGGTGCGGCTGGGCTTGCCACAACCCTGGATGGCGCAATCCCGCGCGCCACCCTCGTCCGCCGGCTTGCGGCCGCGGCGCTTGCCACCGGCGCTCGAGCTGGAAGCGGCGGGAGCCGCGGCGCTCTTGGGAGGACGGCCCGGGCTGCGGCGGCCCGCCGCCGGAGCGGACGCGCGGCCGCCGCCACTGGCGACACCAAACAGGGGACCCACGGCGCTGGCCAGGGGCGCGAGCTGCTCGGCCACGCTGCGCAGGCTGTCGAGGTCAGACGTGCCCGCCTCCAGCCGGGAGACCAGGTCGCGCAGCGGCTTGAGCTGCGCCTCGATCTCGTTACGAACCATCTCTCGGAAAGCCTTGTCGACCGACATGCGGGTGGATCCTCTGCGTTGGTGATGGGCCGCCTCGTCTCGGGCCGGCGCATCGTGGGGATTTGCTGTTGGGGCTGTTCTACACAACAGCTGACCAAACATAACGCCATAAAGACACGTTTTGTCGATTAAATTGAAGTAAATGTCGCGAGTGGCACGCCTTGGACTGCTACATCTGCACATCCGTTCAGCCCACCCAGACGAAGACAAAGTGCCTGCGTGGCGCATCTGGTTTCCGGCCGCAAAGCCTCGCGTGGGGCAACCCTGACCCGTCAGGACAAGGAGGACCCTCCCTCCGAACGCGTGCGTTCCACTCCGCGTCGGGGTCCTGCGTGGTTGATTCGGGAGTAATCCAACACTCCCCGCGACTTCTGGGCAGGGGTTGGCGGGGAGGCGGGCGAGCACGAATCCGTCCCGAGGAGGTGCCGTCCCAACGGGCAATCCCCAACTTCATTCCCCGTGGAGACCACCGAGAATCCCTTGCGCCGTGCGTTCTTCCGCCTCGCCGAGACGGGCGCCGCCCTCTCCGCGCGCTATCACCGTGCCCAGCTCCTGGAGACGAAGCACCTGCCCCCTGCCGGCCCGGTGCTCCTGGTGGGCAATCACGGCCTCTGGGGATACGAAACACCTGCCTTCTTCCATCTGTTACACCGCGCTACAGGCCGTTACCCACAGGGATTGGCCGAACGGGGCTTCTTCAAAATCCCCCTGGTGAAGACCTTGCTGCCCTGGCTGGGTGGAGTGGAGGGCACGCGGGACAACGCCCTCGCCGCCCTGAGAGAGGGCCACCTCGTCGTCTGCTATCCGGGGGGTGCCTGGGAAACCTTCAAGAAGCCCCGCCATCATTACACGCTGCGTTGGGAGGGCACGCTCGGCTTCGCGCGGCTGGCCGCCCGCGCCCAGGTGCCCATCATTCCCTTCGCGGGCTATGGCGTGGATGGCACCTTCGTCTGTCCCGAGGATGAACGCTGGCACGTTTCACTCGCACCCGGTGAGAAATACCGCGTTCCCCTCGGGCTGGGATTGGGGCCCCTTCCCCTGCCCGTGCGGATGACCTTCGTGCTCGGCGCGCCGCTGCTCCCCCCGCGCGCGGACGCCTCGGATGAGCAATTGCAACACTTCCGCGAGCGCATCGCCTCCCGGGTGCGCCACCTCCTCGTGCGAGCCTGTCATGCCTGAGGCCTCCCTCCCCCCCGCTCCCTCCTCGTCCCCCCCGGCGCCTCCACGCCTCGTCCCCGCGCCCGGGGAGATCCAGCACGGCTATGAATTGCCGTGCGAGGAGCGGCTCGTCCGAGGGGCTCCCACCCGGCTGTTCACCTTTCCCCAGGGGAGCACGGACCCCACTCGCACCGTCGTCTGTCTGCCAGGGCTCGGCGCCTCGGGCCGCTCCTTCGCGCCCATGCGTCCGCTCGCCCCCGACTGGCGGCTGCTCCTGTGGACGCCGCCCCCGCACACCCCGCTGACCCATACCCCGCTGCAATGGAATGTCGCGTCATTGGCGCATCCGGACGCGGGATTGCCCGGGCGCTTCGCCCTGGTGGGCTCGTCCTTTGGCAGCCTCGTCTCCCTGGCGTTCGCCCTCGAGCACCCCGAGCGGCTCAAGGCCCTGGTGCTCGTGTCTCCCGTGGCGAGCGTGCAACGCATCCGCCGGGGCGCGGTGGCCCTGTCCACCCTGGTGCGCATTCCCAAACCCTTCGCCTTCCTCTTCGCTCCCACCGTGGCGCGAGTCATGGGCGGGCGCTACCTGCCCCCCGAGGGGCGCGCGGAGATCGTCCGCGAGGCGCGCCGGCTCTCGCCCCTGGAAATGCTGCGACGGCTCAAGGACATCCTCGACGCGGACTACCTGGAGCGGCTCGAGCAACTGCGCGTGCCCACGCTCGTCCTTCACGGAGGCCGAGACAAGCTCGTGCCCCTGTCCTCCGCCCGGGACGTGGCGGCCCGCATTCCTGGCGCCCGCCTGGAAGTCCTGCGCGAGGCCAGCCACCTGCCCTACATGAGTCACACCGACGCCTTCAATGCCTTCGTCGGCGACTTCCTCTCCCAACACGACACGTGAGGCCCCAGCCCGCCCATGGATCCGACCACCCACCTGTCCCGTTCCGCCCTCATGTTCCTCTCGCGCCGCGAGGGATTGAAGGACCTGGCCACCCGCGTGCCCGCCCTGGAGAAGGTGGCCCGGCGCTTCATCGCGGGCGAGCGGATGGAGGACGCCGTGGCCGCGGTGAAGGAATTGAACGCGCGCGGCATGACGGTGTCCTTCGACCATCTCAACGAGGCGGTGCGCAACGAGGCCGAGACGCACGAGGAGGTGAAGGAATACCTGCGCCTGCTCATGCGCATCGACCAGGTGGGCGCCCGGGGCAATGTGTCGCTCAAGCTCACCCAGTGCGGCCTGTTGCTCGACCGGGAGCTCGCCCTGCGCAACGCGCGTCAGGTGGTGGCCGAGGCCGCGCGCCGCGGCTCCTTCGTGCGCATCGACATGGAGCAGAGCCCTGTCACCCAGGCCACCTTGGACGTGGTCCGCGCGCTGCACCGTGAATTCGGCCAGGCCCACGTGGGCGCCGTGCTCCAGAGCAGCCTCTACCGCACCGAGGCCGATGCCCGCGCCCTGTGCGCGGAGGGCATCCGCATCCGTTTGTGCAAGGGCGCCTACCTCGAGGGGCCCGAGGTGGCCTGGCCCGACAAGCGAGACGTGGACGAGAACTTCCTGCGCTGCATGCGGGTGCTGCTCGACAGCGGGCTGTACCATGGCATCGCCACGCACGATGAGCGGATGATTTCCGAAACGCTCGCCTACGCTCAACGCCAGGGCCTCGCGCGCGGCGCCTTCGAGTTCCAGATGCTCTATGGCATCCGCGGGGACTTGCAGGAGCGGCTGGTGAAGGAGGGCCACCCGGTGCGCGTCTATGTCCCCTATGGCAAGCACTGGTACCCCTACTTCATGCGCCGGCTCGCCGAGCGCCCCGCCAATGTCTGGTTCGTCCTGAAGAACTTCTTCCAGGGCTAGTCCGCGCTCCGGCGCGCGTCGTGGCCGAGTTCCCGGGCCGACTCCACCTCGGGCTCCGGGCGCTTGTCCCGCATCGTCACGAACTCCTCGGCCGCCGTGGGGTGGATGCCCACCGTGGCGTCCAATTGCTTCTTCGTCACGCCACACTTCAACGCCACCGCCAGCCCCTGGATGATCTCCGGCGCGTCCGCCCCCACCATGTGAAAGCCCAGCACCCGCTCGCTGCCCCGCTCGACGATGACCTTCATCATCGTCCGCTCGTCCCGGCCACTCAGCACATGCTTCATCGGACGGAACGTGGACAGGTACACATCCACCTCGCCGTGCTTCGCTCGCGCCTCGCGCTCGGTGCACCCCACCGCCCCCACCGGTGGCTGGCTGAACACCGCCGAGGCCACTCCCGTATGGTCCAGGGTGATGTCCCGCTCATTGAAGAGCGTTTCCGCCACCGCCCGGCCCTCGGCGATCGCCACGGGCGTGAGGTTGATGCGATCCGTCACGTCCCCCACCGCGTAGAGGCTTTCCACGTTCGTGCGCGAGTGCTCGTCCACACACACCGCGCCGCGCTCGTCCAGCCGCACGCCCGCCGCCTCCAACCCCAAGCCCTTCGTATTGGGCACCCGCCCCGTGGCGAACAGCACCGCGTCCACATCCAACGTCTCGCCCATGGCCGTGAGCACGCTCAGCGTCCCGTCCGGCCGCTTCTCCACGTCCGCCACCACCGTCTCGGGCCGCAGGTCCACGCCCCGCTTGCGCATCTCCTGCGAGAGCGTGGCGCGCACATCGTCATCGAAGCCGCGCAGCACCGAGGCGCCCCGGAAGAACATCGTCACCTTCGAGCCCAGCGCCTGGAAGATGCCCGCGAACTCCACGCCGATGTAGCCCGCTCCCACGATGAGCAACCGCCGGGGAATGGTCTCCAGGCGCAACGCGCCATCCGACGTGAGCACGTGCTCGATGCCCTTCACCTTCGGGAGGAAGGGATGCGAGCCCGTGGCCACCAGCAGGTACCGGGCCGTGTAGCGCTGGCCGCCCACCTCCACCGTGTGCGCGTCCAGCACCCGGCCCCGGCCCCGGATGACCCGCACGCCCGAGTCCTTGAGGAGCCGGCCATACACGCCCTCCAACCGCTCCAACTCCCGCGCCTTGGCCGCCTGGAGCTTCTTCCAGTCCAGGCGCGGCGGCTCGAGGGACCAGCCATGGCCCGCCGCGTCCTCGAACTCGTCCCGGAAGTGCGCCCCATAGACGAGCAGCTTCTTGGGCACGCAGCCCCGGTGCACGCACGTGCCCCCTACCTCCTGCTCCTCGCACAGCGCCACCCGCGCGCCCAGGGCTCCCGCTCGGCGGCTCGCCGCCACCCCTCCCGAACCGCCTCCCAGGGTGAACAAGTCGAAGTCGTAGTCGGACATGCGTCCAAGTTGCCCACTCCCCGTGCCTACCGCCAAGCAGGCGGGGGAGCGAACTCGACCTCTTACCCACTAGATGGCAGTTGGACGTCCTCAGTTGGTGACGTCGCTTGACAACAGCCTGCGCTTGTCGCAAATAATTGACTTAAGGTCATTGCTTGATCCGGAGCGCGGAGCCTCGTTACAGTGGCTCGTATGAAGGAGCCGTTCGACCGCAACGAAGCCAAGAAGCTCGTCCTGAAGATCCTCAATGAGGGACTCACGGTGTTCTCCCGGCACGCAGAGGAAGAACTCGCGAAGGATGACCTGACGACCGTCGATGCGACGAACGTGCTTCGCGCGGGGAAGATCACCGAACCAGCCGAGTTGGAACGGGACACCTGGCGCTACAGGGTCCACACCGAGCGGATGGTCGTGGTTGTCTCCTTCGTGTCCGAGTCCAAGCTGAGGATCGTCACGGCTTGGAGAAAGAAAAAATGAAGTGCGACGCCTGTGGAGCCCCAATGAAGAGTGGACGGGAGAACTTCCTGTACACCGCCTGTGGCCTGGACACCGTCACGCTCATGAACGTGGAAGTCCGCCGCTGCGCCGAGTGCGGTGAGTACGAGGTGGACATCCCCCGCATCGAAGAACTGCACCGGCTCATCGCCCAGGAAGTCGCGGCCAAGGCGGCCCGGCTCACGCCGATGGAAGTCCGGTTCCTGCGCAAGTACCTCGGATTCTCCGGCGTGGACTTCGCCGCGGTCCTCGACGTCACTCCCGAAACCGTGTCCCGGTGGGAGAACGGCAAGAAGCAGATGAGTCCCGTCTCCGAGCGTGCGCTCAGGCTGATGGTCTTCGTCCGAGCACCCCTCGCGGAGTATCCCCTCGAGAAACTGGCGGAGGTCGCCCAGGGAGACGCCGTTCCCCTTCGCATGAAACTGCGCGAGTCACGCTCTCAGTGGCAGGCGGAAGCCCTGGCCGCGTAGGTCCAGGTGAAGAGACAAGGTCTCGGCTGTCTCCCTGGAGTGCCACCAGGACACCTCCCAAGAGGCATCGCGCCAGGTCATCCCCATGTTCAGGGCGGACCCCTGGATGGAAGGTGACGCATGAGCGCGATGCAACCGGCCCCGGGCGCCCTCGCGGGCGCGCTGGGCACCCTCGCCGTGAGTGCATGGGAGCCCGCGCGCGATGCGCTGCTCGGCCATCCTCCCGTGTACGCCGTGAGGTCCCTCGCCACCCTGGGCGCTCGACGGGCCTGGGGGGTGCGGCTCTCGCCCCGCTCCGCCCTGCGCTGGGGGCTCCTCGCCCGGTGGTTGTACGGCCCCGCGATGGGCACCCTCTACGCGGCCCTGCGCCCCCGGCTCCCCGCGTCCGTTCGGCTGGGCGGACTCACGCTCGGCGCCGCGGTGGCACTCCTCGAGCACGTGGCCTTTCCCCTGCTTCGCGTCACGCCTCCCTGGCGCACGTGGTCTCTCGGGGAGAAGGCACTGCTCGACCTCCAGGTGATGCTCTTCGGCGTCGTCACCGAGGCCGTGCTGTCCCGGAGGACCCCGCCCCATGACGCCAAACCCCGGCGGGTGGGCGTGGCGGGGATCTGAACCCTCCCTCCTTATATAAGGAGGTGGAACCGCCGCTCAGAAGACCGAGGACTCGAGCCCGTCGTTGGACAGGTCCACCAGTTCCTCGCCCAGCACGTCGCTGGCGTTGCCATCGAGCGAGTTGAACAGGTTCGTCATGAACTCGCCCACTTCGTCGGCCGACATCCCCTCGCCTTGCAGCAGCTGCGCGAGCGTGCCGCGAGCCTGCTCGGAGATCTGCTCCTCGCTCCACTCGGCCTTACCCGCGCTACCCGAGCCCGGGCCCACCCGCTCCTCGCCCTGCTCCGGGAAGTGCAGCACCTGACCCAGCCGCTCACCCGCATGCGTCGCGGCGGCTCCGAAGCTGTCCTTGCTCTGCCCCACCCGGGCCTTCGCCGTGGCCGGCGCCGCCGTCTGGGTCCGAGGCGTCGCCACCGGACGAAGCCCCTCGGCGACGCGGGCGGTGTTCATCGGGAGCGAGAGGGCGGCGGCGCGGACCATGGGACGATTCCTCGGGAAGGGACTGCGGACATCCTCCAAAGCAGGCGCCGTGCCAGCGTCCGGCCCTCCTGGAAGCCATGTAACCCCTTGGACTCATTGGGAACGCCACGGGCCGCCCTGGTGTCTGCGGTCTACCCCTGGTGACTGTTGTCACCAGGGGCCACCGAGGAGCGCGGCACCCAAAGCCGTCCCAGCTCCAGGGGCTCGGCGTCGAAGGGCTCGGCGTGGATCACCTCGTTCCCCTCATGCCGGCCCACGGGCCGCCAGCCCGACGCCTCCCGGCGGTAGATCTCCAGGGCCTGGGCCCTTGGGTCCACCAGCCACGCGTGGCTCACGCCCTCCTGGTGATAGAGCGCCATCTTCCGCCCGCGATCCAACGCCGCCGTGGAGGGGGAAAGCACCTCGCACACCCAGTCGGGCGCCACATCGAAGAAAGGCTCGTCCCGCGCGAGCAGTTCCGGCACGCGCTCCCGCCGCCAGCCCGCCAGGTCCGGCACCAGCACCTGTCGGCCCAGGTGCAGTTCCGGCTCGTCGAGGATCCACCACCCCCCGGGCCCTCCCCCGCCCTCGCCGTACGTGGAACCCAACACCACTCCGAGCACCGACGCCGCCCAGGCATGCCACCTCGCCGGCCGGGGAAAGGCCCACAGCGCGTCGTCGATCAACTCCCCCACCCACCCGACCGGCAGCGCCTCGATGTCCTCGTAGGTCGCCGGAAACTTCTCCCTGCCCATGTGCCTGCCTCCCGCCGGGCCCCGAGCCCGACCGCTCCCATCCTATCCGGGAGTCTGACATCCGAGGTAGGGTACGGCGCCGGACATCACACGTCCAGGGGCTCGGTCACGATGTCGACCGTCGCCGAGGTCATCAACTTGTGGATGGGGCAGCGCGCGACCGCGTCGTGGAGCCGCCGGCGCTCCTCGGGGCTCAGCGCGCCATGGAACGTGAGCTTCACCCGAAGCGCGTACTTCCCCTGCCGCTCCCCGGAGGCATCCCGCTCGACGTGGGTCTCCACCCGCTCCAGGGCCATTCCCATCTTGTTCGCGTACCAGGTGGCCGTCAGCGCCTTGCACGCCGCGAGCGAGGCATCGAAGTAGTCGTGGGGATCCGGCGCCGAGCCCCCGCCTCCCGTGGCGGCGGACACGTCCGCGTGGAAGACATGCTGGCCCGCGTGGAGGACCTGGCGGAAGGCGTTGGGCTGCTCGGTCTGGGCGTTGATGGACGGCATGGCGTGCTCCTGGGTGGACGAGGCAGGAGACACGCTAACGAAGGGTGACGGCCGGGATTAGCCAGCGGTGCCGGCACTCACTGTTCCGCGCCTGGAACGGCCCCGCGTGGCTCCGGGCTCCGGGCTAGAGTCGGCGCGGGAATGGGTGAAGAAGCCAAACGCTACCGCGTCCCCTCGCGCGTCCACCGGGTGGAGCAGGAGATCCAGAAGAGCCGCTTCCTCACCACGGCCGCCCCGGCGCCCACGGTGGAGGAGGCACGCGCCTTCATCGCCCGCGTGCGCGAGGAGTTTCCCGACGCCACGCACAACTGCTGGGCCTTCGCGGTAGGTCCCCCCGGCTCCACGGCCCAGGTGGGCATGAGCGACGACGGAGAGCCGCATGGCACCGCGGGCCGGCCCATGCTCACGGCCCTGCTCCACGGCGGCGTGGGCGAGGTGGCCGTGGTCGTCACCCGCTACTTCGGCGGCACGCTGCTGGGCAAGGGCGGCCTGGTGCGCGCCTACACGGCCTGCGTCCAGCAGGTGCTCGAGTCGCTGCCCACCCTCGAGCGCGTGCGCAAGGTGCGCGTGGCCGTCGAGCTGGAGTACGCGAGCGTCGACGGCGTGCGCCGGATGCTCGCCGCCCACGAGGCGGAGCTGGTGGCGGAGACGTATGCCGTCACGGTGGGCTACCAGTTGCTCCTGCCCGAGCACCAGCTCGAGGCCTTCCACAAGGCACTGCTCGACCAGACCCAGGGCGAGGTGCTGTTCGAGGTGTTGGACGCCGAGCCCTGACGGGCCGCTCACCGCGCCGCGCGCGCGAGTCCCGCCACGCCCAGCACCACCCCCCCGGCCAGCGCGGCGAGTCCCGCCGTCGCCGAGTAGCGCTTCCACCGGGGCGTCGGAGGCACGGGGCCATGGGGGCCGTAGCTGCGCGTCATCGGTTGGAAGAGGTTGCCCTCGCGCCGCTCCACGGGCTCATCGCGCTGTTGCATGCGCGCGCCGAAGTGGCCCAGCAGGAACTGGCCCACCCACGGAGCGACGGCGTCCAGGGCGAGGATGAGCCGGCCCTGGAGGAACACCGGCACGCGCGTCCTGCCCGGACGCCTCACGGCGGCGACGACCGAGCGCGCCACCACGTCCACGTCATACGTGGGCGGCACCGGAGCGGGCGCCCGGGACAACAACGTGGGCGCGTGGGCGAACATGTTCGTGTCCACCGAGGGCACCAGGATGTTGGACACCTCGATGCCCGTGCCCTCGAGCTCCAACCGCAGCGCCTTCGCCCAGCCGAGCGTGGCGTGCTTGCTCGCGGTGTACGCGGACAACAGCGGCGCCCCCCCTCTGGACAGCATGGACTGGACGTTGAGCACATGGCCCCGGCCCTGCCTCCGGAAGTGGGGCAACACCCCGCGCGCGAAGCGCATGAAGCCCAGGCAGTTGACGTCGAGGACGCGCGTGATGTGCTCCCAGGGCAGTGCGTCGAACAGGCCGTAGGACTGCACCCCCGCGTTGTTCACCAGCACATCCACCCGGCCGTAGTGCGCCAGGCACTCGCGCACCACCCGCTCCACGTCCTCCTGGACCGTCACGTCCCCGGGCACCACCAGGCACTCGCCCCCTCGCTGAAGCACCTCGTCGCGCAGCCGCTCCAGGGCCTGGGCCGTGCGCGCCGTGACGCACAGCCTCACCCCCGCCTCCGCCAGCCGCACCGCGGATTGCCAACCCACCCCGCTCGACGCGCCCGTCACGATCGCCACCTGGCCCTTCACGTCCTGGCGCTTCATCGTCCCTCCCCACATGGCCCGCCTCACGCGGCACCTCGCTTCCCCAGGATGCGGACGCCGCCCCCTCCGCGCAGACAACCCCTCGCCTCCACCCGCCCGTCCGCCCGGGTGCCCTGGCGCCGGACGACCTCGGGCGTCCGGTGGTGAACGCATGGAGGGGGCGATTCCGCCCGTGACTCGCGAGGTCCCTTCAGACTGGAGGCCATGACGGCGGTGCTCGACGCGGTGGTGGTGGGCGCGGGGCCCAATGGGCTCGCCGCCGCGGTGACGTTGGCCCGCGCGGGCCGCTCGGTGCGCGTGCTGGAGGCGGCCCCCACTCCCGGCGGCGGCGCCCGCTCGGCCGCGCTCACCCTGCCCGGCTTCGTCCACGACGTCTGCTCCGCCATCCACCCGCTCGCCATCGCCTCGCCCTTCTTCCGCCAGCTCCCCCTCGCCGACCATGGACTCGAATGGGTGCACCCGGACGCGCCCCTCGCCCACCCCCTGGAGGATGGCACCGCCGCCGTGCTCGAGCGCGACCTGGAGGCCACCGCCCGGAGCCTCGGCCCGGATGCCCGGCGCTACGTGCGCTGGATGCGCCCCATGGTGCGCTCCTTCGACGACGTGATGGCCCAACTTGGCGACCCCTTCCACTTCCCCCGCCGGCCCCTGCGGCTCGCCCGCTTCGGCCTGCGCGCCCTGCGCTCCGCCCACGCCCAGGCCCGGAGCGCCTTCCGAGGCCCCCTCGCGCGCGCCCTCTTCGCCGGCGGTGCCGCGCACTCCTTCTCCGCGCTCGAGCGCCCCCTCACCTCCGCCTTCGGCATCCTCCTGCTCGCCTCCGGCCACGCCGTGGGCTGGCCCTTTCCGCGCGGCGGCACGCAGAAGCTCGTGGACGCGCTCGTGAGCTACCTCGGCGCGCTCGGCGGCGAGGTGGTGACGGGCCAGCGCGTGGACTCCGTGGACGAGCTGCCCCGGGCGCGCGCCGTGCTGCTCGACGTGTCCCCCGCGCAGCTCGTGAAGCTCGCGGGCCACCGGCTGCCTCCGCGCTATGTGGAGAAGCTCCAGCGCTACCGGCGCGGGCCCGGCGTCTTCAAGGTGGACTGGGCGCTCTCCGGCCCCATCCCCTGGCGCGCCCCCGGCTGCGCTCGCGCGGGCACCGTGCACCTGGGCGGCACGCTGGAGGAGCTCGCCGCGAGCGAGGCCGCCGTGGCACGCGGCGAGGTGCCCGAGCGCCCCTACGTGCTCGTGGCCCAGCACACGCCCTTCGACCCGAGCCGCGCGCCGCCGGGACAGCACACGGGCTGGGCCTACTGCCACGTGCCCAACGGCTGCACCGAGGACATGACGTCGCGCATCGAGGCCCAGTTGGAGCGCTTCGCCCCGGGCTTCGGCGCGCGCGTCCTCGCCCGGCACACGCGCTCGCCCGCGCAGTACGAGGCCTACAACCCGAACTTCCTCGGCGGGGACATCTCCGGCGGCGCCATGGAGGGCCTGCAACTGCTCGCCCGGCCCGTGGCGAGCCTCGTGCCCTATGCCACGCCGGACCCGCGCCTCTACCTGTGCTCGGCCTCCACGCCGCCGGGAGCGGGCGTGCATGGCCTGTGCGGCTTCCTCGCCGCGCGCGCCCTGCTCGCGAGCGAGGTGTGGCGCAAGGGATAGGGCGGCCAACCCGCCACGTCCGGGAAAACCTCCGGCCCCCCGGCTAGCCTGCGCGATTTTCGCGAGGGGATGCGGATGCACGACGCGCTACACCTGGAGCCGGGAACCCTCGTGGCCGGCTTCCTCATCGAGGGGCCCCTGGCCTCCGGCGGCTTCGGCACCGTGTACCGGGCCTGGAGGGACGGGCGGCGCTTCGCCCTCAAGCTGCTGCCGCTGGAGGATCCCCGCAGCGACCGGGAGATGGACGCCCTGCGCCGCCAGCGCCACCCGAACGTGGTGGGCTTCCAGGGCTGGGGCCTGTGGCCCGACGAGGCGCCGCGCTACCAGGTGCTCGCGCTGGAGTACGTGGAGGGCCGCACCCTGCTGGCCTGGGCGGACGAGGAGAACCCCTCCGCGCTGGAGCTCGTGCACCAGGTGCTCCTGCCCTTCGTGCTGCTGCTGGCGGACGTGCACGACTCGGGGGTGGTGCACCGGGACGTGAAGGAGACCAACATCCTCGTGCGCCAGAAGGACGGGCAGCCGGTGCTCGTGGACTTCGGCGCGGCCTGTCACGAGGGGGCGAAGCGCCTGACGCCGAGGCTGCCACCCGGGACGCCGGAGTACCGCAGCCCGGAGCAGTTGCGCCTCGCCCGGGAGTGGACCGGCGAGCCCCTTCCGGTGAGCCCCCGGGATGACCTGTGGGCCCTGGGCGTGACGCTCTACTGGCTGCTCACGCGCACGATGCCCTTCGGAGACCGCCACGGCGCGCTCACCCAGGCCATCCTCCACCAGACGCCGCCCGCGCCCCAGGTGCTCAACCCGCGCGTCCCGCCGGCCCTGGGCGACGTGTGCATGCGCATGCTGGAGAAGAACCCCGAGGCGCGCTACCCGGACGCCCGAGCGCTCGCGCAGGCGTTGTCGGAGGCCTGGAGCCACGCGGACCGCGCCTGGAACCACCCCCTCCTCGCGCGGCCCGCTCCGGAGCCAGCGCCTCCCGCAGCCGCGCCCGAGCGCCGCTCCCGTCTGACGTGGGCCCTCACGATGGGACTCGCGCTGGTGCTGTTCTCCCTCACCCCACGCTATGAGTGGTCCGAGCTTCCCCCGCCTCAACAAGCCGGTTCTCGCCAGGAAATGGCGGCCGCGCGGATGACGGGAGAGGTTGTGCGCGATGCGGAACCCCGCACGTCACCTCGAAAGAACACCGACATGAAGACATCCCCGAAGGTTCGCACCGTGACCCGCGCCGCGCTGCTCGCTGGTGCCGCGTGTATGGCGCCCGGGTGCGCGACCATGAAGTTCAACCCGCCGCCTCCTCCAACGGAGTGCCCTCCCGGCGCCGCGGCGACTCATGAGCGGTTCAGGTTCATGTCGCCCGATGTGTATCGGTACACCAACACCATCGAGTTCGTGCGCCAGCAGAGGAGGCGGGAGGAACCCATCACCGTCGAGGAAGGAGCCATCAAGGTCGTGACCTTGGGCTCCTGGGGCGACCTGCCCGACAGCACCACGCTCGTCGGCAGATTGTACTTCACTCGGGAAAAGATCTACGGCCGCTTCACCGAGGCCCACCTGGACGATGGAGAGGTCGTTCCCATCTGCATGGAACTCAAGCCAGAGGGTGGAGGCAGCACGGGGATCCGACTGCCAAAGGGCAGCACCCCTCATCGTGCCTCCGTCAGCAACAATCAGGGCGTCCGGCTCATGAAGCGCTTCGAGTACCTGAATTGGGACTGATTCCCAGGAGAACGGCTCGTGCTCCCCGCTTCCTTCTTCTTGCTGACCTGGCTTCACGCCTCGCCCGAGAAAGCTTCGTCCTCCGTCGAAGCCTGTGAGGATCTCCACGTCGAATTGGCCCGGTCACCGGTCGTGGGACCTCGAGAAGTCTGTATCAGTCCCGGACGTCTGACGGATTTCGTCTTCGACGTTCCCATCGGCGCCGTCGAGGTGCAGGACGAGGTGCGCTTCGTGGAGGTGAACCGGGGCCGGCGAATGCTTGGCCTCATGCCGCCTTCCGATTTGCAAACCGGAGAGCGGCTGCGGCTCACGGTGGAGCTCACGGGAGGGGAGTCGAGCCAAACCATCACGTTCATGTTGGTGGCCCAACAAGGGCTGGCCACGCATCAGGTCCAGGTTTTCCGCGACCCGAGACCCGCGGAATCCCTGCGGCAAGAAACGGAAGCGGAACGAGCGAAGAACCGTCGGCTCCAGGAGGAGAACGAGCGGCTGCGTTCCCAGTTCGAGCAACACCAGGGACTGGGGTATCTGCTCGCCATGAAGCGCATCGGCACACACGGTGTGAAAGCGCACGCCCTGGCACCGGACAGCCCCGCCGAATCGACCGGAGGACTCTCGTTCTTCAATGGGAGGGCCTTCCGCATCGACGCGAGTGTCACGGCCGAGATCTCGCTGCTGAATAACGGCTCGGCACCTTGGATCGCGACGGGGGCCCTGCTGATGAACGAGGGGGGAGAAACATTTCGAGGACTGCAACTCCTTCTGGCGGAATCCATCGAACCCGGAAAGAGAGGAACGGTCGTCGTTGAACTCATAGCCACGGACTCGGAGGCCCAAGGACACCTGACGCTGACAATCTGGGACGACAGCGGGCGCGCCATCACGCTCACTCCGGTGGTGTTTCCCACGCTCTACGAGGAAACTCCCGGTCGCCCTCGGTCCATGCCTCCGCCAACCAGACCCCCAGCGGGAGAGTGACGGCAAGCGCCCCCCTCTCGATTCGCATCAAGTGAGGAAGTGCCACTTACCCACAATCCTAGGGGTGAACCATTCACGCCGACTCAGCACAGGCCCACTGGACGGGGCTATTCCTGTTGATCACCATACTGGCAGGCGGTTGCGCGTCGCTGACGCCTTCCTCCAATCGAGGGTCGAATGCGAGGTACATGCAGCACGAAGCCGCCGCATCCGCGCTGACCGAAGGACTGAGTGTTGAGTCGCGGCGCGTCGTCACTTCTCCGTCGGCCTCGCGACCAAAGCCCAGGGCTCCGGCACTGCCATCCCGTCCTCGAGACTCGCGTGAGGCGGTAACAAGGGAGAGCCCCAGTGGAGCGGCGGGTGTCGTTGGAGTTGCAGTCCCCCACACCTCGGAGTCCGCACGACAGAGCGCCACCCAAGCCCGTCAAGCGGTCTTGGGTGCCGTTCTCGACGTGTCAAGTTCCACCCGCCGTATCGTCAGCGAATTCTCCAGACTCAAGGCCAGCAAGCAGGGAATCGCCGGCCGACATGCCGACCTGTTTGTCCCTTTCGTGGAGCAGGGCATCCAGCAACTGCGATGGCTCCATGCCGAACTCGCGGCCTCCACCACGATGTCCAACACGGCCTCGGAGGTGGATGACGCGGACATGCAACTCGCTCTCCTGCGTCTCACCGGCCCACGGCTCGAGGCCGCCATGATGGGCTCCATTCTGCTCGCCGTGTGGATCGACTTCCTCCACCTAGCTGACGTCGTGCTCAAGCAGTGCCCCTATTACAGCGAGGAGCGACTGCTCAGGAAGATGCATCAGTTGCGCAAGATGATGGAGCCCACCATGACGGCGCTTGCCTCCCTGGATCCAGGGCTGCTCGAGGCCGCGGCAACCGACCTGCCCGCGCTGATAGGTCATCTCACCATCGAGTTCGGCGCAACCCGTGAGGCTGTGCGCACGGCGGCGGAGCAGTTCGAGAGGATGATGAGGGTCAAGGAGCTCATCGAGACGATCACCGCGGCCTCGGCGATGAAGATGGCGCTGCCCCGGCTACTGCCACCAGCCACGCCCATCACGCTCGGCGTGGGTCTCGTGATGGGCTCCAACGGTGTGATGATGGGTACGCAGATGGTCGCCTCCGCCGAATGGGTGGAGATGATGCGCCGACTCGTACGGGCAGGCGTCGTCTCCCTCACCATCGTCAACGCCGTTGTCCGGATTCACGCCGGTCAGGTGATGATGGCGCAGTCGCATGACGAATTGCCTCGGAGCGTGCGCGAAGCACTCGGCGATGGGCCCGAGGTCGGGAGCATGCATGTGACGGGCAGAGCGGGAGCCGGTATGGCCGAGCCACCGCAACACCATGTCCTGCCGCGGGAGTTCCGCGAGTGGTTCGAGAAACGCGGCTTCAACGGGGACATGAGCATCGACCAGTTCTGCGTCCGAATGGAGCAGGCACACCACGAAGCAATCCATGGCGGTGGAAACTGGCACCTGGGTCGCACATGGCCCAACGAATGGAACCAGACCGTCATGCGCGCGCTTTACCAAGCCGAGGCCAAGGCTGGCCGGATGTTGACGCGGAATGCGGTCCTGGACATCGTCGCGGAGGTGATGGTGCGCTACAACATCCCGCTGAACTTCACCCCCTGGAGAGGGCGATGAACAAGGGCGGATCCTCGCACGACAGTTGGAAGACCCGCCTGTATGAATGGGTCCGTGAGCGCGGATACACATCGCTCACTGCCTTCGCCGAGGCACGCCCCACCACGTCCCTGGTAGCACTGGCCGAAGAACTTGGTGGGGGTGCTGTCAGCGCGGTGCAGTTGTTCAGCGGGTTGGTCGCCGAAGCGGAGCGAAATCACCAAGTCTCACGGCTGGTGCGCGGACAGCTCGTGCGCGAGCTGTCACAAGGCTTGCCCGACGGTTGGCCGACCGTGTTGGACGAGGCGAACCGTTTCAGGGTCGCCAAGGTGCTTGGCTTGTGGAGCGCATTTACACCGGAGACTCATCAAGCCCGTGTCGATCGGGTTGGCGATGCACTCCTGGCCATGCCGCCACCACCAGGCTGGTGCCCGCTCGGCCCCGACGACGAGTTGCTCTGCACGCTGTTGCCGGACGAAATGGCCTAGCACGAACGTCCCCGTGGGGTTGCCGCCCCCCTCAAACGCGGCAGTGTACTCCGCTCACCCTCGGTGGCGGGCGGCGACGCGGTAGAGCTGGGTGAGCGAGTAGTCCAGCACCGACTCGCGCTCGCGCATGTACCGCCACGCCCGCACGAAGGGCAGCCACACCCGGTCACCCACGCGCACCTGGGCCTCCTGCAACTTCTTCCTCGGTATCCACTCCCCCCCCAGGTGCTTCACCAACACCTGGCCCAGGTACGCCCCTATCGCCGGCACCGCGTGCTCGTCGATTTTCTCCCGCTCGAACATCCCCGGGAAGTACTCCACCCAGAACTGCTCATCCACGTCCGTCAGCGACTCCGGCGTCGCGTCGAATACCGACAGCACCTTCGTGTGCAGCAGCGCCACCAGCCTCTCCGCCAAATAATCGTAGGCGTCGACGGCCTTCGCCACGTCCTTCACGTCCGAGGGCAGCGCCGCGCTCACCGGTAGCCACTCCTCGGGTTCCGGCGGCTTCCAGGCGTTGAAGTGGGCGATTCTCACTTGTCGCTCGCTCAAAGACTCCAGCGCGACCACCCGCTCCACCAGCGCCGCCACATCCGGGTGGAAGCGCGGCTCCACCGGCGCGAGCCTCGCGCTGCGCTCGCGCAAGGCGCTCCGCACGGTGTCCAAGTCCAACTCCGGCCTCAGGTGCACGTGCGCCCTCGCCTGGACTTCCCTCGCCTCTTCACTCGCGAAGTCCGCCACCGTCGGCCTCAACACCACCAGCACCGCTCCGTTGGGCAACTCCTCCACCCGGTGCGCCGGCGTGCTCAGCACCCGCTCCCGTCCCACCCTCTCCACCAACTCCTTCCCGAACACGTTCAGCCACGATACCTCGTACACCTGGTCGAATCCGTCGCGAATCGACGTCTGCATGTCCCGGCCGAAACGCGGGGCGCCGGACAAGTCCGCATCCGCCGAACTCGAGACCTCTGCATGAGAGACGGGGTAGTTCACGGCCCACGCGCGGACCATCTCCACCAACATCCGGCAGCGCTCCTCGTCCGCGAAGAAGGAGAGTGGCCGCAACGTCAGCGAGACACTCACGGAGGGAACAAGAGGGGGAGAGTAGATGCTGAACACCATATCCAGCGCGGGCCACTTCGTCCGGAAAAGCCCGAGAATCGTTACCCTCTCATCACGAGCCTCCTCCAGGGCCTTCCAGAAGGCGGCTCGTGTGTATTTGCGCCGCCGCTTGCCCTGGACAACATCCGGCATCCATTCGCCCGCGCATTGCTCAAGCGCCTGGCAGAAAGCGGGCAGTCCGCCCTCCCAATCCGAGTGCTCAAAGGCGCCCTCGAAAGAGAGCCAGAGGTCGTCATGGGCCTTCACGTCTCGGACACTCAGTACCTTCATTGGATCACTTCCCCCTCCACCTCCCCTGGCCACCCCTCCGGCGCACTCCTCCCTCCGCACACCGTCACCCGGCCCTCCTCCAGCCCCACCACCGGCTCCAGCGTCAGGCATCCCGTCGCACACACCGCCACCAGCAGCGCCACTCCTCTCCTCATGGCTTCCGCGCTCATGTTCTCCCCGTTTCCCGGAGCGGTTTCCGCCCCCCTGAAACGCGGCAGTCTATTCCCCTCTCCCTCGGCCTCGGGCGGCGGCTCGGTAGAGTTGGGTGAGCGAGTAGTCCAGCACCGACTCGCGCTCGCGCATGTAGCGCCAGGCCCTCACGAAGGGCAGCCACACCCGCTCGCCCACTCGCACCTGGGCCTCCTGCAACTTCCTCCGCGGTATCCACTCTCCCCCCAGGTGCTTCACCAACACCTGGCCCAGGTACGCCCCTATCGCCGGCACCGCGTGCTCGTCGATTTTCTCCCGCTCGAACATCCCCGGGAAGTACTCCACCCAGAACTGCTCATCCACGTCCGTCAGCGACTCCGGCGTCGCGTCGAATACCGACGGCACCTTCGTGTGCAGCAGCGCCACCAGACGCTCCGACAGGTCGTCGTAGGCATCGACCGCCTCCGCCACGTCCGTCACGTCCGAGGGCAGCGCCGCGCTCACCGGTAGCCACTCCTCGGGCTCCGGCGGCTTCCAGGCGTTGAAGTGCGCGATTCTCACCTGTCGCTCGCTCAAGGGCTCCAGCGCAACCACCCGCTCCACCAGCGCCGCCACATCCGGGTGGAAGCGCGGCTCCACCGGCGCGAGCCTCGCGCTGCGCTCGCGCAAGGCGCTCCGCACGGTGTCCAAGTCCAACTCCGGCCTCAGGTGCACGTGCGCCCTCGCCTGGGCTTCCCTCGCCTCTTCACTCGCGAAGTCCGCCACCGTCGGCCTCAACACCACCAGCACCGCTCCGTTGGGCAACTCCTCCACCCGGTGCGCCGGCGTGCTCAGCACCCGCTCCCGTCCCACCTTCTCCACCAACTCCCTCCCGAACACGTTCAGCCACGACACCTCGTACACCTGGTCGAATCCGTCGCGGCGCCGAGTCTCGTCGTCACGACCAAAGCCAGGAGCACCAGCCAATTGATCGTCAGCCAAACTGTGGGCCGAGACGTGGGACACCGGATAGCGCAACGCCCATGCGCGGACCATCTCCACCAACTTCTGGCACCGCGCCTCGTCCGCGAACAGGGAGAGCGGTTGCACCTCCAGCAGAATGGCTAGCGAAGGAGAAAGCGGCGGCAAGTGAACCCTGGGCCACAGGTCCAGCGCGGGCCACTTCGTCCGGTAGAGCCCTAGGGAGGTCCCTCGCGCGTGGCGCTTCTCCTCCAAGGCCTTCCAGATGGCGGCGCGCGTGTATTTGCGTCGGCGCTTGCCCTCGACGACATCCGGCATCCATCCATCGGAGTACGCCTCGAGCGCTTGAAAAAAAGGTTCCAGCTCGTGCGCCAGTTCGGCTCCAGGCTCAAAGGCGCCTTCAAAAGAAAGCAGGAGACGGTCCTCCACTTGCAGATCGTGAAACTCCAGCGCCTTCATTGAAACAACACCCCCACTCCCGGAGCCGTCGCCTTGATCTCATCCACGACCGCCTTCAACATCCGTCCATCCAAGGGCTTGAGTACGCCGCCTTCGTAGATGAGGCGAACCCGTTCGATGGACACTTCGCGGCGCCCCTCCACCAAGGACTTGAGGGAGGGCCGACGGATGACCAACTCCTCACCGTAATAGGCCAGGGCCTCGCTCGCGTCCGCGACCATCTGGGTTCTCAGAGCACTGCGTTTCAACCCCGCGAGATTGCGGCTCTTGAAGCTGAACGTCTCCACTCGGGGCGGCAGTCCGGCCGTGGGCGCCTGCTCCTCGATGACCAGCACGTCCGCGAAGCGCAGCCCCGCCTTCGGCTTCCACACCCCCACGTACGTCTCGACTCTCGGCCTCTCGAAGTCCCCCAGGTACTTCCTCTCCGCCCTCGGCAGCACCGCGTCCGCCCTCAACCTCTCCACCATCGCTCGCTCGAAGGCCAGCCCCCTCGCGAACCACCCCCTCATCGGCTCATACGCCTCCCACTTCAACGGCCCCTTCTCCGCCCTCCCCTCCTTCACCTCCCCCAACCTCTTCTCGTAATACGCCACGTACTCCTCCCAGCGCGGGTTGCCCTGGGCTCCTCGTGGCGGCTCGTCGAGCACCGGCCTCCTCTTCTCCAACACCCCCGCGTCCCTCGTCAGCCTCGCCCCCTCTACCTCCACCTCCACCAGCGCCCACTTCGCTTCCACCACCTCCGCCGTCAGCCCCACCCCCTCGTCCACCAGCCCCGCCACTCCCACCCCGGGCCTCCCCTCCACTCCTCCCCCCGGCGTCTTCCCCGCCTTCTCGCCGTGCGCCTGCGCCCTCCACGCCCTCGCCCTCCCCACCTCTCCCCTCGCCTCGTGCAGCACCACCGCCGCTTCCACTCCCCCCACCGCCACCATCCTCCCCGCCTCCCGGCTCCCCTGTATCTCCCTCCCCAACTCCCTCAGCCCCTCCACCCCCATCTTCTCCTCCAGCCTCCTCCTCACCTCCTGGAGCGCCTTCACCCTCTCCCCCACGCTTCCTCCCGCCCTCACCGCCTTCCCCCCCGCGTACATCACCGCCATCAACACCGCCGGCGCCAACTCCCTCGTCGCCCTCTCGTACTCTCCCCTCGCCAGCGACTTCGCTCCCTCCGCCGTCCCCTCCACCAAGCCGTGGAAACCCAACGGCACTCCAAACGTCAGCGCGTCGAAGCTCCCCCTCGCCACGCTCCCCGGCTCGAAGTGCCTCTCCATCTGCCCCCTCTCCACCTCGTCCATCGCCCTCTGGTACTCCGGCGGCAACTGCCCCCTCAGCCACGTCAACTCCACGTACCTCGCCCCGTCTCCCATCTGCGTGCTCGCCCACGCATCTCTCGCCACCCTCCCCATACCCCTCGCCACGTCCCCCGCCCTCTCCTCCCTCTCCCGGTACTCCCCCAGCCTCATTCCCCTCCCCTCCAACTCCTCCCTCACCCACGGCATGTGCCCCACCGTCTCCCCCAACACCTTCTCCCTCGCCAGCCTCCTCAGCACCTCCTTCACGTCCTCGTCCGTCGCCGTGTGCAGCACGTAGAGCGCCAGCACCTCCGCCGCCGCTCCGTACCTCTCACTCGCCTGGCGTAGAAACCCCGCTCTCTTTCCGTTGAGCACTCCCGCCGCGTCCTCCCTCACCGGCCCCAGTGCTCCCAGCCTCACCGCCCTCCACTCGTCCAGCCTCCCCACCACCCGGGGCATGTCCACCCCTCCCTGCATCTCCACGAAGTCCCCGGGCCCTCCACACTCCAGAAACGGCCCCAGCAACTCCTCCCCCTCCGCCTCCCCGGGCCACCCCTCCGGCGCACTCCTCCCTCCGCACACCGTCACCCGGCCCTCCTCCAGCCCCACCGCCGGCTCCAGCGTCAGGCACCCCGTCGCCCACACCGCCACCAGCAGCGCCACTCCTCTCCTCATGGCTTCCGCGCTCATCCTCTCTCCCAGGCCTCGAACGAAGGAAAAGCCCGATCATCGCGCCTTCGCTTCGGCGCGAGAACATCAACCTCCGTCATTTCAAGGACTTGGAACCATCACTCATGAGGGCTGGCCTGCCTGGAGTCGACAAAGTCGATTCCGGCCGTTACCATGAGGCAGTGGCCCCGACATTGTCGGAGGAGATGAAGGGGGTGAGTCCATCTCCAGGGAGAACCCTGCGTCGACCCGACCGCTGACGCGCCAGCGAGTTCCTGGGCCATTCCACGTGGCACGAGCGGTGCTCACCTGGAGGGGACCTTCGCAGCTCATCGCACGGTCCCCTCGAAAGCGAACAGATCCAATGATCTCATCCCAGAGACTCGGTGAGCGGCTCACCCAGGCGCGCAAGCGGCGGAACAAGACGCAGGCGGAGCTGGCCGAGGCCCTCGGCGTGGCCCGGACGACCCTGGTCGCCATGGAGAAGGGCGAGCGGCGCCCGAGCAACGCCGAGTTGATCAAACTCGCGCAGGAGCTCTCGGTGACCGTGAACGAGTTGCTGCGTGAGCACACCGTTGTCGCGGACGCGGCGCCCCGCTTCCGCATGGCCCCTCGGTTCGCCCGGAACGCGGCCGTCGACGCGGCGGTTGAACGACTCAAGGCCCTCGGACGGCAGTATGTCGAGCTGGAGCAGGTCCTCTCCATCACCCGGACGCCAGCGCCCCTGGAAGCGGTCACCGCCTATCGCGCCTCCACGTCCGTGCACCTCGCTCCCCAGCTCGCGGGTCAGGACGCGGCGGCATTCCTGCGCAGACACCTCGACCTGGGCGATGGGCCCGTGTCTCAACTCGAGTCCCTCCTGGAGTTGGAAGCGGGCTTGCGCATCTTCAAGCTCCCACTGCCCTCGGACGTGGCCGCCATCTTCCTCTGGAGCGACGTGATGGGCGCCTGCGTCGCGATCAACCGGCTCCATCCCCTGGAGCGCAGGCGATGGTCCCTCCTCCATGAGTTGGGGCACTTCCTGCGGGATCGGGAAGCGGGGGATGTGCTGCCGCTCCAGGTGGAGCACCCACGCGACCCCGCGGAACAATTCAGCGAAGCGCTCGCGGCGGAGTTCCTCATGCCCGCCACCGGGGTGCGCCGCCGCTTCGCCGAGCACCTCCGGGACAAGGGCGCGCACTTCTCGCCCGCGGATCTCATCGCCATGGCGCGATTCCATGAGGTGTCCTTCCAGGCCATGACGCTGCGCCTGGAGGAATTGCGACTGCTGCCCCAGGGCACCTACGCCAGACTCCGCGAACGCCACTTCCAGCCCAGGGAAGCGCCGCGGCGGATGGAGGTGACACCCGTGAGGGACTCCTTCGAGCGCTGGCTTCCCGCGAGGTATGAGCGGATGGCCTTCGAGGCCCATGCACAGGAGTTGCTGTCCGAAGGAGAACTCGCGCGCTATCTGCACTGCGATCGCGTCACCGCACGCGACCGGTATCTCGCGCAGCAGGTCGAGGAAGCCGAGGGAGGAAAGCTCGTCCTCGATCTGGGTGAGGACGTCCTCCAGGCTGGAAGCACGGAGTAGGGAATGCCCATCCGCGTCGTCGTCGCCGATGCGTGCTCGGCCCTCAACCTGTTGGCCACGGACCGCGCCTCCGACTTCCTCCACGCCTTGGATTGGACGCTGATTCTTCATCCCGAGGTGAAGCAGGAGGCTCAATACCTCCGAGGGCCCCCGGATGAGGAGGGCCAGCCCACGCGCCTCGTCTGTGACTGGAGCGCACTCGAGCAAGCGGGCCGTGTCCTGCCACCCGAGCCCGCCGACCTGGGAGCATCCTTCGAGGACGCCTTCGTCGGCGCGGCGGTGTGGCTCACCGACGTCGATGCGAAAGCCGTGGCCCTGGCGGGCGCACTCGCCCTGCCCCTGCTCTCGGATGACGGCAAGGTGCGCGAGGTCTTCCAACGGCTGTATCCCGCGCTCGAACTCCAGGCCACGCTGGAGCTGATCCGCCGCGCATCGGAGCGCTTGGGGTTGAGTCCGGACAGGGTCCGCGAGGTCTTGAGGACCCTCCGCTCGAAGGCCCGGTTCGCGCCGCCCCGGAATGATCCGAGCCGGGACTGGTACGAGGAACACCTGTCCAACGACTGAGCCTGGCGAGCAGGCGGCCTGCCTCCGAGGCCTCGCACCGGGACGCGGCGTCCCCTGGCCATGCACACCTTGAGGACCATTCCGGCCCCCGTCTGCCGGCTCCACCCTGGAGGACCCCATGGCCCGTGTCAGCCGTCGCTCGACTTCGCCGCTCCTCGACATCCTCTGTGGCGCGGCGGGAGGCGCGCTCGCCTCGTGGCTCATGGGCTATGCCCTGCGCGGCACGATGAAGAAGCTGCCCTGGAAGATGAAGCGCGAGGCCCAATGGAAGGCCTTCCTCCAGGGTGAGCCCTCCACGGTCAAGACGGCGGTGGCGGTGCTCCGGCCCCTCGGCATCCGGCTGAGCGCCAGGCAACGCAAGCGCGCCGGAGACGTGGTGCACTACGGCTACGGCACCGTCTGGGGCGCCCTCTATGGCGCGCTTCACCGCTTCCTGCCCCGGACGGGCAGACGCTTCGGCCTCGGGTTCGGCCTGGGCCTGTTCCTCTTCGGGGATGAACTCCTCGTGCCCGCCCTCAAGCTCGGCCCCACGCCGCGCCAGACGCCCGCGGGCACGCATTTGAGCGCGCTCATGGCGCACCTGGCCTATGGCGGCGTCACCGAGGGCTCCTACCGCATCCTGCGCCGCGCACTGACGTGAAGGGCGTTCGTCACCCGGGCCGGCTCGCTGCGACACGCCCCCCTCGGGGCCATCCCCCTGGTGCGGGGCCCCCTCCAGCCGGACATTCCGCGCGCGCTCGTCCCCGATGAGGCCGATCCCTCCTCGGAGACCTTGCGGCTGCTGCCCGGGCACCGGGTGGAGCTGGTGTGTGACGGCCGCGTCTTCGATGTCATGGAGGAGGAGATCGCCCGGGCGCGCGTGAGCATCCACCTGTGCATGTACATCTGGAGCCCAGGCGAGGTGTCCGACCGGCTCGTGCGGGCCCTGGCGGCGCGGGCGCGCGAGGGCGTGGCGTGCCGGATCCTCGTGGACGCGTTCGGCGGCGGAACAGGTTTCGAGCGCGAGGTGCGGCCCCGACTGGAGCGCGCGGGCTGCGAGGTCCGGCGCTTCCATCCGCCCCGGGTGGCACATCCCTTCCGGCTGCTCATGCGCAACCACCGCAAGCTGCTCGTGGTGGACGGGCGCTCGGGGCTCACGGGGGGCTGGGGCATCGCGGATGCGTGGCGCGAGTGGCGCGACACCAACGTGCGCGTCCAGGGTCCGGCCGCCCTGGCGCAGATGCAGGCGGCCTTCTCGCGCGACTGGCAGCGCGCCGGGGGCGAGCCCCTGCCACCCGACAGCTTTCCCCGGCTCGAGCCCGACGGCCCCGCCCCGGCCGCCTTCGTGCAGAGCCTCGCCCGTCCCGGCGCCGAGCCCTCCGAGCGCATGCTGGAACAGGTCTTCGACTCCGCCCGGCGGCGGCTGTGGATCTCCAGCGGCTATTTCGCCATCAACGACGCCTTCATGCGCCAATTGCTCCGGCTGCGGCGCTCGGGGGTGGACGTGCGCGTGCTGCTGCCCGGCCCCATCAACGACGTGGCCCTGGCCCGCGCGGCGCAGCGCTCCACGTACCGGCCCCTGCTGCGCCACGGCGTGCGCGTCTGGGAGTACCAACCCACGATGATGCACGCGAAGACGGCCGTGGTGGACGAGCGGCGCGGCGTCATCGGCTCCACGAACCTGGACCCGCTGTCGCTCAACGTCCTGGAGGAGGGCTCGTTCGTGGCGGACGACCCGGGCCTCAACGCGGCGCTCGCGCGGACGTTCCAGGAGGACCTCGGCCACTCGCGCGAGGTGCTCCACGTCCATGGGGCCTACACCCTCGTGTCCGGAATACGGCGCGCGCTCTGGTGGCTGTTCGACCGCTTCGAATGAGCCGCCCCCACGGCCTCAACGCAGCAGGACGAGCAGCGAGCCACCGAGCGCCGCGGCTCCGGCCACCCACCACGCCACGTAGTCACCCACGTGTCCCGAGTGCGCATCGCGCAAGGGAGCCAGCGCCGCCCGCAGCACCCGCCTCAAGCCACCGCCGTCCGGCGACCGGGAGCGCCGGAGCACCGCCCAGACCAGCGCCAGGGCCGCCAACACCGAGCCCCCACCCAGGGCCAGCGCCTCTCCCCCCACCTCCACTGGCCGCGCGGACGCGGGCACCGGCCGCACCTCGCCGCGCAGCACCCGCGCCGCGTAGGCCGACGGCTCCACGAAACGCACCGCCTCCGCCTCCACCCATGCGCCCAGGTGGGGCACCCACCCCGGCACCATGCCCGCCAGCGTGAGCAGCCCCACCACCGCGCCCATCGCCCACCGCGTCCGCGGCGCCTCCTGGGACTCCTCGGGCGCCAGGGCATCCGCCCGCGCGTCCTGCGCCTCGCGCGGCCCCGGCCCGCCCCAGCCGAGGAAGACGCGCGCGGTGGCGCGCAGCACGCCCGCGCCGGTGAGGACGCCCGCGAAGAGCAACACCCCGGACAGCCAGGGCAGATGCGCCTGCGTCGCGGCCTCCTCGAGCGCCGCCTTGCCCGGCATCGTGCCCAGCAGCGGTGCCCCAGCGAGCCCCCATCCCCCGAGCGCGAAGCACGCCCCCAGCCAGGGCAGCTCGCGGCCCCGGCGCCAGAGGGTCGCCTCGCCCACGCTCCGGTACCGGTCGAGCAGCACGCCCACTCCCAGGAAGAGCGCCGCCTTCACCGGGGCATGCGCCAGCACGTACAGCGCCGCCCCCGCGAGGCCCTTGCCCGACAAGAGCCCCACGCCGATGAGCGCCAGGCCCATGTGACTCACCGTGGAGAAAGCGAGCTGGCGCTTGAGGTGGTGCTGCTGGAAGGCCATCAGCGCGCCGACGACGGCGGTGAGCACGCCCACGCCCACGAGCACTCCGCGCACCGCCGCCGCGTGCGCCCCGAGCGCGGGCGCGAAGACGGTCCAGTACACGCGCGCGAGCCCATACAGGCCCAGCTCCACCATCACCCCGGAGAAGAGCGCGCACACGGGCGTGGGCGCCACCGCGTGCGCGTCCGCCAGCCAGAAGTGGAAGGGCACCAGCGCGGCCTTCGTCCCCAGGCCCACCACGAGCAGCGCGAAGGCGCACCCCACGAGCGCGTCCAGGGGGCCCGCGGCGAGCGCCTGGCCCAGCGCCGCCAGGTTGAGCTGCCCCGTGCGGCCGTAGAGCAGGCCGATGCCCAGCAGGATGAACACCCCGCCCGCCGAGTTCGTCACCGCGAAGTTGAAGGCGCCTTGAATGGCCTCGGGCTCCTCGACCTTGAAACCGGTGAGCGCGTAGGCGCAGACGCCCATCAGCTCGAAGAAGACGAAGAGGTTGAAGAGATCGCCCGTGAGACAGAAGCCCACCATGGCCGCGCAGAACAGCAGCATCAGCACGTGGAAGAGGTGGCCCGCCGAGTCGAAGTAATGCCACGCGAAGGCGAGCGACAGGGTGCACAGCGCGGCCACCAGCGTGGCCAGACCCGCGCCCAGGGGGTCCACGGTGAAGCTGATGCCGAGCGCCACCCCGTCGTGCACCCGCCAGCCGCCGAACCAGTAGACGATCGGGGCCTGGGACGAGGCGCGCACGAGGGAACCACACCCCACCGCCACCGTGCCCGTGGTGAGCAGCGCCAGCGTGTCGAGGAGGCGGCGGGGCATCCACCTGCCGAGCGCGGACAGGAGCGCGGCGGCCAGCAGGGGCAGGACGACGGGCAGGGCGGGAGACACCGGAGCCTATCTCTTGAGGACGCACATGCGTCCGGGGTCGAGCGAGCCGAAGTGATGGTGGGCCAGCATCGCCAGGGACAGCAGGAGCGAGGAGACGGTCGCGCCCACGACGACATCCGTGAGCGTGAGCGCCTGGACGATGGGGTCCACGAACACCGCGTCCGGGGCCGTGCCGTGGAGGATGGGCGCGGTGGCATGCTCACGCGTGCCCACGCCCAGGAGCACCAGGTAGGTCGAGGCCTCCATCACCGCCAGGCACACCACCAGGTGGATGAGATTGCGACTGCTCACGACGCCGTAAAGGCCCACGAGCAACAGCCACACGGCCACGTAATAGGGCAGGTGCGTCATGCGTCTCCCTTCCTCCGATCGACGAGTGTCTGGTCGAGCAATTCCGCGAGGATGAGGATGATGCCGGCGGACACGGCCAGCCCCACGAACCCGTTGAGCAGCGGCACCTGCCCGGCGGACGGCAGCTCACCGCGAGTCCCCAGGGGCAGCACGTTGCGCAGGAACTCCTGGCCCGCGAGCAGCATCCCGAGCAGCCCCACGCCGGCGAAGCCCGCCACGCCCAGCCCCTCCAGTCCATCCAGCAGGGCCATGGGGTTGAGCCGCCGCGTGCGCCACGACGCGCCCGCCAGGAAGACCAGCGCCGCCGCCCCGGCGAGTACCACGCCGCCCTGGAAGCCTCCGCCGGGCGACAGGTGGCCATGCACCACCACGTACAGGCCCAACAGCAGCCCCGGCGCCACCTGCGCGAGCGTCCACACCCGCAGCGCGTCGGTGGTGCCCGGCGGCTCGGCGCCCACGCGCATCCCGCCCCGCAAGCCGGAGTCCTCCTCGGTCCGCCGCTCGCGCAGCAGCAGGGTGACGCCCATGACGGCGGCGAAGAGGATGAACTCCTCGCCCAGGGTGTCGAAGCCCCGGTAGTCGAACGTCACCGCCGCCACGGCGTTCACCGTCTGGCGCAGGGGCACGGTGGTGGCGTTGACGGCGTCGCCATACGCCGAGTGCCCCTGGTCCATCGCGGGCAGCCCCCGCACGGCCGCCAGCAACGACAACCCCAGGCCCACCGCGCCCACGCCGAAGAGGGCACCACGCGCACGTGGGTTCATTTCCGGCTCCGGCGGACCCGCGCCACGGTGAGCACGATCATCAGCGGCAGGGCCACCACGCCCACCACCACCTGGGAGAGCGCCACGTCGGGCGCTTGGAAGACGACGAAGAGCACCGTGAGCAGGAGCCCCAGGTAACCCGTGGCCATGGCCTGCTGGACGGGGTCGCGGCTGAGCACCACCCCCGTGCCCGCCAACCCCACCATGAGCAGCAGCACCGCGCGGAAGACGTTCATGGCTCCACCCCGGGGTCGTCTGGCGAAGAGCGGGACGAGCGCTCGTGCAGCACCGCCGCCCGGCCCACCGCGTGGGTGAGCACCGGGCTCAACAGCACCAACACGCCGCCCACCAGCAGGGCCTTCACCCCGCCCTCCTTCGCGGGCGTGTCCAGCGCCACCGCCACCACGATCGCCAGCGCCCCGAGGCCATTGGCGGGGCCCAGCAGGTGCAGCCGCTCGAAGGGGCCGCGCAACACGAGCAGCCCCCACGCGCACAGCCACTGCACCCCCACACCGAGCACCAGCAGCGCGACCACCCCCCACGCCTTCATGAGCGCCGCTCCAGGAGCCTCACGAAGAGGAGTCCGCCGGGAAAGGACAGCACCGCCAGCACCAGGGCGATGTCGAAGTAGATGGCGCGCTGGTACACCCGCGCGAGCACCAACAGCAGGAGCGTGGTGAGCGTGGTGGCCAGTTGCAGTCCCACCAGCCGGTCCATCGTCCTCGCGCGCACGCACAGCACGCCACAGGGCATGAGCGCCACGAGCAGCCCGGACGCCGCCCATTCCCAGGCCGTCACAGCAGGTGCCTCCAGTGATCATCCGGGCGCGGCCTGGCGACCAGCTCGTGCACGAGCACGCGATCCCCTTCCTCGTCGAAGTCGATGACGAAGGCGTTGGGCGGCAGCGACAGGGCGGTGGTGGCCAGCACCTTGCGCGCCACGCTCCGCGCATCCCGCCCCCGCGCGGGAAAGGAATAGGTGCGAAACGCCGCGCGCGAGGGCCTTCCCGCCAGACGCCGCACCACCTCGGCCAGCACCGTGCCCGTGTCCAGCACCGTGTGCCGCAGCAGGCGGCCGGTGAAGCGCAGCCAGCCGAGCCGGGGCCGCATGCGCAACAACCCCTGGGCATGCAGGGCCGTGGCCACTCCCGCCGCCAGTCCCGCGCACACGCCGCCCACGCCCCACTCCGCCGCCGACAGGGCGGACAGATTGAGCAGCACCCACACTCCCCACAGAAGCAGCACCCAGGCCAGCCACGTCACCGCATGCCGCATACGGCTCCTCGTGTTCACCCAGCCCGGACAGCCTGCACCCCCCGGTGCCGAACCCCATCGACCTCTCGTGCCCCGACGTGTTGGCGCGTCCGGCGACGAACATCGCGCCCGGCGCTTGTCTCCCCGTCAACTCCCTCCGGACAGAGGAGTCCATCTCGTGGACCACTCCCCGGCGCTCCCGCCCATGGCCATCGTGAATGAGTCGCCACCGCCCACCCGGAAGGTGCACCTTGGGAATCCTCAAGCGCCTGTCTCGCTGGCCCCTCCTGCGGCAGCTGCGTCAGAAGGACGCACTCGGATTGGGCCGCACGGCGATGACCGAGCGCAGCGAGGCGCTCGAGCCACGCACCGCCCGGGCGGACAAGGTCGTCCAGTCCATCTGCCCCTACTGCGCCGTGGGCTGTGGCCAGCGCGTCTATGTGAAGGACGGGAAGATCCTCGACATCGAGGGCGATGAGGACTCGCCCATCTCGCGCGGCCGGCTGTGCCCCAAGGGCAGCGCCACCTTCCAGCTCGTCACCGGCACGCACCGCGTGCACACCGTGCTCTACCGGCGCCCGGGCGCCGCGCAGTGGGAGCGCATTCCGCTGCACAAGGCCATGGACATGGTCGCCGAGCGCGTGAAGAAGACGCGCGACGCCACGTGGCAGGAGAAGACGGACAAGGGGGAAGTGGTCAACCGCACCCTGGGCATCGCGCACCTGGGCGGGGCCACCCTGGACAACGAGGAGAACTACCTCCTCAAGAAGCTCTTCACGGCGGGCCTCGGCATCGTCCAGGTCGAGAACCAGGCTCGAATATGACACTCCTCCACGATCCCCGGTCTGGGGATCTCGTTCGGCCGAGGCGGTGCCACCAACTTCCAGCAGGACCTGGTGAACTCCGATTGCATCCTCATCCAGGGCAGCAACATGGCGGAGTGTCACCCGGTGGGTTTCCAGTGGGTGATGGAGGCGCGTGAGCGCGGCGCCAAGGTCATCCACGTGGACCCGCGCTACAGCCGCACGAGCGCGGTGGCGGACCTGCACGTGCCCATCCGCGTGGGCACGGACATCGCGTTCCTCGGAGGACTGGTCCACTACATCCTGGAGAACGAGCGCTATTTCCACGACTACGTGGTGCACTACACCAACGCGCCCGCCATCCTGCGCGAGGAGTTCCAGGACACCGAGGAGTTGGACGGGCTCTTCAGCGGCTATGACCCCGAGACGGGCAAGTACCAGCCGCACTCCTGGCAGTACGAGGGCCTGGACGGCGTGGTACCCGCGGCGGGCCACAAGGAGATCTTCGCCGAGCCCGGCGCGGGAGGCCACGGCCGGGTGCGGGGCAAGCACATCACCGAGGTCCACAACGACAAGACGCTCCAGCACCCGCGCTGCGTCTTCCAGGTGCTCAAGCGGCACTTCGCGCGCTACACGCCCGCGGTCGTCTCACGCATCTGCGGCGTGCCCGAGGAGCTGTTCCTCCAGGTGGCCAAGGCTTTGTGTGACAACTCGGGCCGCGAGCGCACGAGCGCCTTCTGCTACGCGGTGGGCTGGACGCAGCACTCGGTGGGGGTGCAGTACATCCGCACGGCGGCCATCATCCAGCTCTTGCTCGGCAACATGGGCCGGCCCGGCGGCGGCATCATGGCCTTGCGCGGCCACGCCACCATCCAGGGCTCGAGCGACATCCCCACGCTCTACAACCTGCTGCCCGGCTACATCCCCATGCCGCACGCGCCGGACGCCCAGCGCTTCGACCAGTACGTGCACAACAACGAGTCGGCCAGCGCCTGGTGGAGCAACTTCCCCAAGTACATCACCTCGCTGCTCAAGGCGTACTACGGCGACGCCGCCACGAAGCACAACGACTACGGCTTCCAGTGGCTGCCCAAGCTCACGGGAGACCACTCGCACATGACGACCGTGGCCGACATGGCCGACGGCAAGGTGAAGGGCTACTTCGTGCTGGGGGAGAACCCCGCCGTGGGCTCCATGAATGGCGCCCTGCAACGCAAGGCACTGCACAAGCTCGACTGGCTCGTGGTGGGAGATCTCACCCTCACGGAGACGGCCGAGTTCTGGCGCACCGCCCCGGAGGTGGTGCGCGGCGACGTGCGGCCCGAGGACATCCAGACGGAGGTGTTCTTCTTCCCCTGCGCGGCGCACACGGAGAAGGAGGGCTCGTACACCAACACCCAGCGCCTGGTGCAATGGCGCCACAAGGCCGTGGAGCCCATCGGCGAGGCCCGGAGCGATCTGCACTTCGTCCACGACCTGGGCGTGCGGCTCAAGAAGCTGTACTCGGACTCGACCGAGGAGAAGGACCGGCCCATTCAGGCGCTCACCTGGGACTACCCCACGAAGGGCGAGAAGCAGGAGCCCGACGCCGAGGCGGTGCTCCGGGAGATCAGCGGGTACCGGGTGGCGGACGGCGCGCCGGTGAAGGGCTTCAAGGAGCTCGCGGACGATGGCGGCACGGCGTGCGGCTGTTGGATCTACTCGGGGGTGTACGCGGACGGGGTGAACCAGGCCGCGCGCCGCAAGCCGGGCAGGGAGCAGACGTGGGTGGCGCCCGAGTGGGGCTGGGCATGGCCCGCCAACCGGCGGCTGCTCTACAACCGCGCGTCGGCGGACCCCGAGGGCCGGCCCTGGAGCGAGCGCAAGAAGTACGTCTGGTGGGACGAGGGCCTGGGGCGCTGGACGGGCGAGGACGTGCCCGACTTCATCGAGGATCGGCCGCCCTCGTACTGCCCCTCGAAGGACACGCGGGGGGTGGACACGCTGGCGGGGACGGATCCCTTCATCATGCAGGCGGACGGAAAGGGCTGGCTCTTCGCGCCGAGCGGCATGATGGATGGGCCCCTGCCCACGCACTACGAGCCGCTGGAGTCGCCCGTGCCGAACTTCCTCTACGGGCAGCAGTGCAACCCGGCGCGCTCCGAGTACCGGCGCCGCGACAACCCCGCGCACCGGGCCTGGGGGGATCCGCGCTATCCGCACGTGCTCACCACCTACCGGCTCACCGAGCACCACACGGCGGGCGGCATGTCCCGGTGGCTGTCCTGGCTGAGCGAGCTGCAGCCGGAGATGTTCGTGGAGGTGTCTCCGGAGCTGGCGGAGGAGGTGGAGCTGGAGAACGGGGGCTGGTGCACGGTGACGAGCGCGCGCGGCGAGCTGGAGTGCCGGGTGCTGGTGACGGAGCGCTTCCGGCCGCTGCGCATCGGCGATCGACGCGTGCACCAGATTGGCATGCCCTACCACTGGAGCTACGCGGGACGGGTGACGGGCGAGAGCGCGAACGAGCTCACGCCCTTCTCGGCGGATCCAAACGTGTCCATCCAGGAGTCCAAGGTGCTCACGTGCGCCATCCTCCCGGGACGCCGGAGCCTGGGGCGGCGCGCGGCCATGGGCTGGACGCCGCCGCCGCTGCCGCCGGGCGTGGTGGAGCTGCCCAGGGATCAGGAAGACGTGGGGCCGCCCGAGGATCAACCCGCGCAGGAGGAGTGACGCGCCATGGGACAGAAGGGCTTCTTCACGGACACCACGCTGTGCATCGGGTGCAAGGCCTGCGAGGTGGCATGCAAGCAATGGAACCAGTTGCCGGATGACGGCTTCCGGCTCACGGGCATGTCGTACGACAACACGGGGCACCTGGGCGCCTCGACCTGGCGGCACGTGGCCTTCGTGGAGCGGCCGGTGCCCATGCCGGGCCAGACGGTGGGGCTCCTCGACTTCTCGTGGTTGATGAGCTCGGACGTGTGCAAGCACTGCCAGCGGGCCGGGTGCCTGGAGGCGTGCCCCACGGGCGCCATCATCCGCACCGAGTTCGACACCGTGTACGTGCAGCCGGACGTGTGCAACGGCTGCGGCTACTGCGTGGCGGCGTGTCCCTTCGGCGTCATCGACCGGCGCGAGGACGACGGCCGCGCGTGGAAGTGCACGCTCTGCTACGACCGGCTGGGCGAGGACATGACGCCCGCGTGCGCCAAGGCGTGCCCCACGGCGTCCATCCAGTTCGGCGACGTGGACGAGCTGCGCGACAGGGCCCAGCTGCGGGTGAAGGCCCTGCACGAGAAGGGGTGGGAAGCGGCGTACCTGTACGGCGCGGACGCGGACAACCAGCCGGGCACGGGCGGGCTCAATGCCTTCTTCCTGCTCGTGGACAAGCCCGAGGTCTACAACCTGCCGCCCGACCCGGTGGTGCCGACGATGAAGGGCCGGGAGTCCTGGAGGATGGCGGGCTGGGGCGCGCTGGGCATGGCGGCGCTGGCGCTCGGGGCGGTGCTGTTCGGACGGGAGGGACGCGCATGAGCGGGACGCGGAGCGATGGGCGCAACATCGATCCCCGCCTGGGCACGCTCTCGGGCGAGGGCGCGCAGCAGCGGGTGAAGACGCTGGACGGGCCGGACGCCGGACGGGAGCCGTTGCATACCCGTCCCACGCAATCGGGCGCGGCCTCCGCCGACGCGCCGAGCTACTACGGCCAGCCCGTGCTCAAGGCGCCGGTGTGGATCTGGAGCGTGCCGCTCTACTTCTACGTGGGCGGCACGGCGGGCGCGGCGAGCGTGCTCGGGGTGGCGGTGGAGCTGGTGGGCGGCGAGTCCTTGAAGCCCCTCGGCCAGCGCTGCCGGTGGGTGGGCGCGGTGGGGGACATGGTGAGCGCGGGGCTGCTCATTCACGACCTGGGCCGGCCCAAGCGCTTCCTGAACATGCTGCGCGTCTTCCGCCCCACCTCCCCCATGAGCCTGGGCACGTGGATCCTCTCCGGCTCGGGGGCGATGAACACCCTGTCCGTGCTCCTCTCGCGCCAGAAGGGCTGGCTCGGGCGCGTGGGCGATGGGGCGGCGATCGGCGGAGGGCTGCTGGGCATGCCGCTCGCGGGGTACACGGCGGTCCTCATCACCAACACGGCGGTGCCCCTGTGGCAGTCCGTGCACAAGACGCTGCCGCTCCTGTTCATGGCCTCCTCGGTGGCGGGCGCCGGGAGCCTCCTGCGGCTGCTGCCCCACCCGCCGCGCGAGGACAAGGTGCTCCACGCGTTCAGCACCCTGGGCCAGGTGGCCACGCTCCTCGCGGAGCGCGCGGTCCAGCGGGATGCCTCGCGCGTGGAGCAGGTGGCCCTGCCCTTGAAACAGGGACGCACGGGGGCGATGTGGAAGGCGGCGCGGGTGTGCACCGCGGCGTCGCTCGTGCTGGGCCTGTGGCCGGGACGGCGCCCCGGGACGGCGCGGGCCGCGGCGCTGCTCGGCACGGTGGGAGCGCTCCTCACCCGCTTCGCGGTGTTCCACGCGGGCAAGGTGTCGTCGAGGGATGCCCAGGCCACCTTCCAATCCCAGCGCCAGGGCCTGGGCGCGGCGGAGGTCACGGCACACACCCACGCCTCGGACGGCAAGCCGCTGCGCTTTCCCCTGCCCGTGGTGCGCTGATATCCACCGCGAGACCAAGCTCCGTACGTGGCTGATACGCCACGGCTTCCACGAATGGAAACCATGCGGAGTACGCACTATGGGCAAGGGCCGATGAATCAACCCTTGGATGATGATGGGCGAAACTGCTCGGGGATGGTGTCGACGAGCAGTTCTCTCATTACATCGATCTCTGGCTCGCTTTTAGAGCCAAAACGGAGCCGAAGTAGGGCCAATAAAACGGGAAGCGCATCATCAGAAAGCGCCAGCGGTAAAGGGTCATAAGCGGCTGGATCTTTCGGAACTACGGGAAACAGTCGATCCAGGCGCGCAACGCCATCATAGACGATTGGACTGCTATTCGCTGGGCAGAAAAAGAATTGGCTATAGAGCAAAGCATCAATTCGATGCCGCATCAACTCAGGAAAGCCAGTGGGATGGTTCTCCGACTGAATTCCATAGAGTGGCGCGACCAGCACATTCCGTTCCTGGAGGTGCTTTTTCCCGGCTTGTCTCAAGAGTGGATCGACATCGTCGAACGCAGTTCCCAGTGGAGCAATGACGATGGCTAGTCGTCGTTTCGCTTTCTGGACCATGAGTTCTTCATTATCGGCAAGTTGTAGCTTATAGACAGGAAGTCCTCGCCTTTTCTTGAAATCATCCCTGGTCACATTTCGGACGGTGGCACGCGCTGACTCGTGTCCTCGGGGATTATCCCGCTCAACATCCAAAATTTGGGGAATTGGTGGATAGGCGGGGACCGGGACCCACGCAAGTTGCCCAAGCGAGGGAGCCTGCCGGAACGTTCGCTCATTCAAGGGTTTGTAGAAGGGGCCGATGAGCGTCGTAAGTCCCATGCCGCGTTAATCCTCGATTTCCGGCTGCCGCAAATCACCAAACGCGGTAACACCCGAGAAGGAAGCACCTCCCTCGCTTACATCTTCATGCTCAAGCGCGTGAAGAAAAGCATCGTCGTAGGGTCCTGTGTCCGCAGGGGTTTTCGTCGGCGCCTCAAGGGTCCGGCGGCGGAGCGAGCTAAGCGCCTCGCGCGCCTGTTGCATTTTCTTCGCGGAAAGCTTCATGGCAGGTACTGGAACAACCTTTTGAGGGGCCTGCGCCTTCCGAAAGTCCAAGACATCACCCGGCTCGATCTGCTGCATCGGTTCGGTTTCGAAGTAGACATGGGTCAGAAGGCCCGCTGTGTCGTCAGACCATTTACGTACGGCAGATTTCAGCGCAGAACTCACATACGTGGCCATTGAGTCGAGTAGACGCTCGACTGGTGGCTCGGACTTCAGGCGACGACCCCGATACACATGCCTATCGTCGCCGGAATACTTTGACTCGTAGGAGTTCTTATCGATCAACCTCATGGAGACAGCTTGGTCGATAGCCCCTAATGACTCGGAACAGTAAGGTCCAAAATGAACGAACCTCCATGTCCATCCCGTCAATGTGACGCCTCCCATCCGGCGGGCGTAATAAAGATCGGCGAGGTACAAGAACTTCACGAGCCGCGTGGGTGTTAGTACCTCATCCCGTTCTGCGGCCCAGCTGCAAATGAGCTGGATGAGTGCTGGGATGTGCTCTGCGGAAAGGGCGCCAGCCATCGGTCACCTAATATTACCATGCGGTCTGACAGCGCCACGGCAGGCAAGGAAGCATGCCCTTGGCACGTAGATCTCCGGCTTTCGGCTCCAGTCGGTCTTCATGGATGACCCGCTGGAAGAACTTGTCGATGGCTCCCTAGGCACACGTCGAGATAGATCACACCTGCTTACCCATTGTCGATCCTCACGAGCCCGAATTGCGGACAGCGGAAGATGCGAGGCGCCCTTCACTCAAAGGAGCAGGCCATTTCGCTCTTGGTCGGAGGACGACCTGTCGCCGTCGTTTAGATGCGCACAGAGCGCCCGTTGCAGGTAAGCATCGGAAACTACTTAAATGTGCTCAGTGCGTGGACCATGTCGGGAATCAGGCGCAGCGGCACGCCCCAACATGGGCAATTAGCCCATGGCCCCAGAGAACGAACGCGCACTCTCCAGGAGTACGTCCGCGAACATTGCTCCTTGCACTAGATAGGTGGAGTGTCCGCTAGCGCGCAGCACCCGGGCTCAAGATTGAACCCCTCCCGGACGAGGGCCTGCGCCCACACGGCCCGGTCGTGGATGATGGCCGTGGAGAATGTGCCGGGGGGGCACATCCCGCGGAACCCACTCACGTCCGCCCCGACAGACGTCCGGCTCATGTCCATCCACGCTCAAAATCCCGCGCCTCGTCCGCCCGAGCCCGATCCCCTGTTGGGTGCGTGCCTGGGCAGCTTCCGGCTCACCCGCAAGCTGGACCAGGGCGGCATGGGGGCCGTGTACCTGGGCGAGCACGTGGGCATTGGCAGCCGCGTGGCCATCAAGGTGCTCCACCCACGCCTGGCCACGTCGCCGCAGGTGCTGCGCCGCTTCCACACGGAGGCGCGCGCGGTGAACCTGATCGGCCACGAGAACATCGTCAGCGTCATCGACATCCAGCCCGCGCCGCCCCGGCCCTACCTCGTCATGGAGTACCTGGAGGGCGAGCCCCTGTCGGCGCTGCTCGCCCGGGGCCCGGTGCACCCGGAGGTGGCCATCGCGCTGCTGTCGCAGGTGTGCGACGCGCTCGAGGCCACGCACGCGCGGGGCATCGTGCACCGGGACTTGAAGCCGGAGAACCTCTTCCTGGTGCGGCGAGGCCAGGGGCCCGCCTTCGTGAAGGTGCTCGACTTCGGCGTCGCCAAGCTGCTGGACGCCGAGGAGCGCACCACGGACACGGCCGAGGGCGCCGTCATCGGCTCGGCGGACTACATGGCGCCGGAGCAGTCGCGGGCCGAGCCCGTGGATGGGCGCTCGGACCTGTACGCCCTGGGCGTCATCGCCTACCAGCTCGTCACCGGGCGGCTGCCCTTCGTGGAGAAGACGCTCACGGCGCTGCTGCTCGCGCACCAGACGAAGCCGCCGCCGAGCCCCACCTCCGTGCGCGCCGAGGTGCCCCCCGCGCTCTCCAGCGTCATCCTCCGGGCGCTCGCGAAGGATCCGGAGAACCGCTACCCGAGCGCGTCGACGATGCGCGGAGCGCTCCAGGTGGCGCTCGCCCAGGGCTTCGCCCTGCCGGGGCCGGTGCGGACCCCGCCGCCGTTGTCGGCCTTCGTGCTGCGCCCCGCGCTGGCGCTGCCCGTGCGCGTGACGCGCCCGGAGCCGGGACTCCCGAGCGAGCGGCTGCGCTGCTCGGAGCTCACCCGCGCGGGCCTCTTCCTGTGCACCGAGCAGGGCCTGCCGCCCCTGCTGTCGCGGGTGACGGTGGCGCTGGAGCACCCGGACGGGGAGCTCGCGTGCGAGTGCGAGGTGGTGCGGCACGTGCGCCCGGACGAGGCGCGTGCCTGGGGCATGGCGCCCGGCTTCGGGGTGCAGCTCGTCTCCCCGTCCATCTCCTTCAAGGCGGCGGTGGCGCACCTGTTGCTCGGCCAGCCGCTGGACACGCTCAAGCCGCCCATCGATCCCGCCACCGAGGCCGAGGTGGAGCAGGTGCTCGCGCCCTACCGGGAGCGGGGCACGGAGGACCTGTACGCGGTGCTGGCGCTGCCGTGGGACAAGGACTGCGAGGAGCTGCGGCTGCGCGCGCACCGGGCACAAGGAGCGCTGGAGCGGCTGCGGGAGCGGCCCATCTCCCCGGTGCTGCGCGCCCGGGTGGACGCGGTGCTGGAGCGGGTGCGCAAGGCGGGCGACACGCTGGGCCACCCCCGCCCCCGCGCCATGTACGACGCCGAGCGGGGCAACTTCCACGGGGTGGCGCGCTGTCTGGCCGCGGGGCTCACGCTCGCGCAATTGGAGGAGCTGCGGCGCGACTTCCTCGCCCGCCACCCCCACACCTGGTCCTCCCTGCGCGCGCACCTCGCCCGGGCGGAGGCGGACCAGCGGGCGGGGCGGCTGGAGTTCGCGCGCGAGGCCTATGAGCGCGCCCTGCTGCTGGATCCGCTCAGCCTGGAGTTGCACCGGCACTACGTCTCCGTGTGTCGGGCACTGGGCACTTCGGGCCGGGGGGAGCCGGGAAACAAGGCCTCCGGGACGTAGGTGAATTCGCGGAGAGAGCGGGTCCATGCTCTCCTCTCGGGCGAGAGGTGACATGACTCCCCCGCCCCCCGCATCTCCGCTCCTCGAGTCGATGCAACGCGTGGCGCCCTTCGTGGTGGCTTCCGGCCTCACGCCGCTCATCCCCGTGCCCTTCCTGGACGACTACGCGCTGCGCCGGGTGCGCGAGGACATGGTGCGGGAGCTGCTCGAGGAGCGCGGCCTCACCGCGCCCCGGGACACCGTGTCGCTGCTCGCCGGCCGCCATCCGCGCCAGGGCAGCCGCCTGCAACAATTCGCGGGCAAGGCGGCGCTGCTGCCCCTGCGGCTCGCCACGCGCAAGGGCTACCGCCGCGTCCTCACCGCCCTGTGGGTGAAGGACTGCGTGGACATGGCCTCCATCACCCTGCACCAGGGCCACCTGCTGCGCCACGCGCTCACGCGGGGGGATTTGACCCAGGACACCCTCGGCACCCCGGACGCCGCGCGCCGCGTGCACGCCGCCATCACCGCCGCCTGCCAGGAGGTGGACGCGCGCCCGGTGAACCAGGCCCTGCGCCGGCTCCTCGCGGGCAGCCGCCTGCTGCTCGATGCCCTGTCGCGCGCCCTGGACACCCCTCCAGAGGACGAGGCCCGCGAGCGCGCCTCCCTCGCCGCGCGACTGGCCGCCGCCCTCTGGGAGGAGCGGGGCTACTTCCTCGCCCTCGAGTCTCGTTACGAGAAGCACCTGGACGCCCCAAGTCACCCCCCGGATTAGAAACCCGCTATCCCCGCTCAACAATCTAATCACGTAAAACGCGGATTCATTGTAAGGTGTGTGCAACTCAACCCTTCCCCCCGGATGGGATACATCGTGGCCAACCTGATTGATGCCGTGCGTCTGGGAGACGTGTCCGTGGTGGAGGCGCTGCTCAAGCGGGAGCCGCGCGCGCTGGGCCGAGGAGACTCCCAGGGGATGACTCCCCTCATGTGGGCGGCCTGGAATGGCGCGGTGGAGGTGGTGAAGCTGCTGCTATCGCAAGGGGCGGTGGCGTCGGTGAAGGACGCGCGGGGCGCCACGGCGCTGATGCTGGCGGCGGAGCGGGGCCACCTGGAGGCGGCGCGGCAGCTCGTGTCGGGGGCGGACGCGGCGGAGCGGGGTGAGGCCCTGCGGCACGCGGTGGGCGCGGGGCAGCGCCTGGTGTCGTCCTGGCTGCTGGACGAGGCGGGCGCGGAGCTGGAGTACGGAGGAGAGGAGGGCAAGACGCCGCTCATCTGCGCCGTGCTGGGAGGCCACTCGGCGCTGGCGGACGAGCTGCTGCGGCGAGGCGCCTCGGTGGAAGCCCAGAGCACCCCCTTCCTGCCCTTCGAGAACCGGCGGGACTCCGGCTGGAGGCCGCTGCACTACGCGGCGGACCGGCGGCACGCGCTGCTGGTGCAGCAACTGCTCGACGCCCGGGCCCGCGTGGACGCGGCGAGCGGCGAGGGCACCACGCCCCTGATGCTGGCGGCGCTCCGGGGAGACGAGGACTCGGTGCGCGTGCTGCTGCTGGCGGGCGCCGATCCCCTGCGCCAGGACTCGCGGGGCGCCACGGCCCTGTCCCTCTCGCGCATGCACGGCAAACCCCACGTCACGAGCCTGCTCGAGCGCCGCGCCGAGGAGCTCCCGCCCACGCGCGTGCCCCGGGACGACACCGCCCCGGACGAGCGCACCCGCTGAGCCGGGACGTCAGTGAATCAGTCCGCCCGGGCCGTCCTCGTCGTCCGGGGGCGGGCGGGTGACGCGCGCCATCGCCTCCTTGAAGTACTCGAGCGAGCGGCGCAGCCGGGCATCCATCTCCACCGAGGGGCTGTCCGCGCGCGCCAGGCACAGCGTCACCGCGCGGCCCGTCAGCGGCTCGTCGCCGGGCTCCAGCACCGTTTCCTCGGCGGCGCCGAACACCAGCCAGTCCCGGCGCCAGAGCGCGTCCAGCTCGTGGCCGAAGTACTCCTCCATCTCCTCGCGCAGCGGCTCGGGCAGCCCCGGCACGTCGCAGAACTCCACGCAGTCGCGCAGGAAGCGCGCCACCAGGGCGTCCTCCTCCGAGTCCGCCTCGTCCCGCTGGGGCGCCTCATGGGAGAAGTTGCACGCCATCGCGCCGTCGAGCAGCCGCGCCAGGTCCTCCCCGCACGTCACCAGCCCCAACCGCGGCGCTTCCTCCACCGCCCCGTCCTGGCGCAGGAACGCCTCCCCCGCCAGCGTGTCGTGTCTCTTGCCCTTGCCCAACGTTCCCCTCCCGGAAGCCCAACCCCAGGCCCTCCAGAGTACAGGGCCCCTCCCACGCGGTCAGCCCCTTTTGCGCACACCCGGGACGCCGCCCGGGGCGGACACTTCCGGGAAATCGAGCGGGAAGAGGAAACTTCCTTTCACCCCTTACGAAAATAGGAGCAGTTGGTCCCCCTTCGACAAGGTGAGTCAGCCCCCATGGTCGCCATTTCCCGCGCCGCCCCCTCCACCGCCCTCCGCACCACCGCGGCCGCCTCCAACCCCGTCCTGCGCGAGGGGGCCAAGGGCGCCTCCGTCACCGCCCTGCAGAACAAGCTCAAGGCGGCCGGCTTCAACCCGGGCGCGGTGGACGGCGCCTTCGGCCCCAAGACGGCCGCCGCGGTGAAGGCCTTCCAGAAGGCGCGTGGCCTCGAGGCCGACGGCATCGTCGGCCCCAAGACGTGGAGCGCCCTCAACAGCGTGGGCGCCTCCTCGGGCGGCTCCGGCCCCACCCTCAAGAAGGGCGCCACGGGCGAGGCCGTCCGCGCGCTGCAGAACCGCCTCAACGCGCTCGGCCACAACGTGGGCGCCGCGGACGGCGCCTTCGGCCCCAAGACGGAAGCGGCCGTGAAGTCCTTCCAGCGCGCCCACGGCCTCACCGCCGACGGCATCGTCGGCCCCAAGACGTGGGACAAGCTGGGCATCAAGGTGAGCGGCGGCTCCGGCACCACCCCCGCCCCCGGCGGCGGCCGCACCGTCACCGGCTACGTCAACGGCGCGCCGCGTCAAATCACCCTGTCCAAGATTCCCAACGGCAAGGAGATGCGCTCGGACGCGGCGGCCGCCTTCAACCGCATGCACGCCGCGGCGGCCCGCGCCGGCATCAACCTGCACGTCAACAGCGGCTTCCGCTCCATGGCCGAGCAGCAGGAGCTCTACCGCAAGTACCTCAACGGCACCGGCAACCTCGCCGCCAAGCCCGGCTACTCCAACCACCAGGGCGGCATCGCCGTGGACATCAACGTCGGCGGCACCGGCACCGCCACCTACAAGTGGCTGGCCGCCCACGGCGCCGAGTACGGCTTCAAGCGCACCGTGCCCTCCGAGCCCTGGCACTGGGAGTACCGGCCCTGAGCCGCTGTCCGCGAAACGGACACCCCGTGTCCTGACCCAGGACACCCCCCGGGGCGGCGCAACCCCTCGGTTTTCGTGAAGTCTCAGTTTCTTGGAGTTCCCAGTGGAGCATCCATGCTCCACTCGGGGTCGGGTGACGCGATGCGTCGTCCTGGAAGGGCCAACGCCAGGGGTCTGGCGTGGGAATTGCTCGGGTGCCGGACGCCCATCCCGACCCGGCGTCCCCGAGCACCCCACCGCAATCCCAGCCACGCCTCCGCTCCCCGGAGGACAGTCACCCTGTCCCGGGGGGCTCCCCAAGGAGCTGTCCGCATGAAGAAGCACCTGTCCACCCTCCTGCTGGCGCTGTGCGCGCTCGGCCTCGGTACCGAGGCCCAGGCGGGAGCCTCCAAGACGACATACCCGGTCGTGTTCGCCCACGGCCTGGGCGGATTCGACGATCTGCTCGGCTACAACTACTGGGGCGACGACTACGGCATGTTCGTCGGCACCACGTGCAAGTCCGCTTGGATCTGCAACGACGACCTCGACTACAACCAGCAGTCGTTCGCCGCCGCCGTGCAGCCCATGCAGAACTCCGAGGTGCGGGGCCTGGACCTGGCCAACGACATCGAGGGCTACATGGCGAGCGTGGGCGCCAGCCGGGTGAACCTCATCGGCCACTCGCAGGGCGGCCTGGACGCGCGCAAGGCGGCCAAGGTGCTCTACCAGCGCAAGGGCTACACCGTGGTGTCGGTGATGGTGAGCGTGTCCTCGCCCCACCGCGGCTCGCCCGTGGCCAAGTACATCCTGGACTTGAAGCCCGGCGTCACCAGCGTCATCGCCGCCCTGGCCGAGTACTACGGCGACATCGTCTACGGGCCGGGCAATGACGGCTACGCCGCCGCCAAGCAGCTCGTCTACAACGACTACAGCGCCAGCGACGGCATCACCACGGGCACCAAGGCCTTCAACGTCAACAACCCCATCGATTCGCGCTACGCCTCGCGCTACGCCTCGTTGATGACGGCCCAGCGGGGCCTCAACGTCAATCCCGCGCTCTACCTGATCAAGGAATACATCTTCGACATCGACGGCAACGGCTACTGCGTGGATGACTGCGACAACGACGGCGCCGCGGGCAAGGGCAACGGCTACGCGGACGAGGACGATGACGACGGCATGGTCGGCATCAACTCGCAGCAGATGGGCTACCGGCTCAAGTACACCAACAACCCCTTCGTCTTCGATTCCATCGAGGACGACAAGAGCGTGCCCTACCTGAGCAACATCAACGCGCCCACCTCCCAGCAGATGACCTCCAGCTCGAGCGTCATCAACCAGGACCATGTGGACGTGGTGGGCGTGGGCCCGGACACCTTCGACGAGCCCGAGTTCTACGCCGCCATCTTCCAGTACATCGGCAACCACGACTGAGGCTCGGCACGCCTTCCGGGAGGCCCCCCATCGCGCGCGGGGGTCCTCCGGGAGTAGCCTTGGACCCATGAACCGACCCAAGGCCCCCCTGTTCCTGGCCCTGGCCCTGCTGCTCGCCGGCGCCGCCGTGCTCGCCACGCGCATCCTGCCCGAGCGCGGGAATGATCCGCGCGGCAAGCCTCCCGCCCATGCCGAGCCCTCCACCGCCTCCTCCGAGGCGGCCCGGACGCGGGCACCGCTCGCGCCGGACCCGGAGGACGGGGAAGCGATGCGCCCCGGCACGGACATGGCGGCCTCCCTGCGCTCGCGCTACGCGGCGCGCATCCATGAGCCCCACACGCAGATGCGCATGCTCGAGCAGCTCATGCGCCACTTCCAGCAGCTCTACCCCACGGGATGGGAAGAGCCGCTGCTCGCGCTGGTGAAGCAGGCCTTCCCGGAGCTGTACGAGGAGCTGGCCCTGCGGCTGCGCCAGCGCGTGGCGTACGCCCAATGGATGGAGTCCCACCGGGAGGAGCTGCGCGCCAAGCCCGTCGCCGAGCGCCGCGCGGCGGTGTGGGAGGAGCGCAACCAGTTGTTCGGCGAGGAGACGGCCCGGAAGATCTGGGCCGCCGAGCTGCGCAACGAGTCGGTGGGCAACACCCTCTCCATCATCGACGCGCTGCCCCAGGCGGACGTGAACGAGCGCCTCGCGCGCTACAAGCAGAGCCTGGAGCAGACGTTTGGCGACGAGGCCCCTGGCTACATGCAGGCGAACCAGCAGGAGCTGATGAACCGCTTCCTGGACCTGGGCTCGGTGCAGCGCGACCTCGGCGCGATGACGCCGGAGCAACGCGCGGAGCACCTGCGCGCGATACGCGAGGGCATGGGGCTGGACGAGGCGGCGCTCGAGCGGTGGAAGGATCTCGACACGCGGCGCGACGCGCGATGGGCCCTGGGGGAGCAGTACATGGCCGAGCGCGCGATCCTCGCCCAGCAACACACGGGCCCGGAGCTGGAGCGGCGATTGAGCGAGCTACGGGCCCGCTACTTCGCCGACGAGGCCCAGACGATCGCCGAGGAGGAGGCCAGCGGCTTCTACCGCTTCGGCCAGCCCCGGCAGTGGGGCCGCAACTGACGCGCGGCCCCTGGCGGCGTCACTCCACCTCCTCGGCCTTCGGCTTCGCCGCCATCGCGGCCGCTGGAAACAACCCCGAGGGACGAATGGTCGGGGACTTCGGCCCGGGTTCCACCTCCTGCCCATCCTCCGACTCGGGCCCATCCTTCGACTTGGGCTTGTCCTTCGGCTCGGGCTTGTCCTTCGACGTGGGCCCATCCTCTTCCTCGCTCAGCACCTGACTGAGACTCAGATTCAGTTGGCTGTCGAGCATCCACAAAAGGCTCATGAAGTCCTTGGAGTTCAGACCGAGACGCTCACCCAAGAGCCGCTTCGTCTCCTCGTACACCGCCATGCGCGCTTCCTGGAGCCGACGCCATATCGTGGACTGGTTCTTGGCGAACAGCCTGCCCAGCACGGGAGTGCTCAGACCATCTCCGAAGTGCAGCCGCAGCAGGTGGCGTTGATCCGGGGACAGGGATTTGAAGGCGTCGCGCAGGGCTTGGAGGAAGTCGCGGCGGTAGCGGCTCCGGATGAGTTCGAGTTCCGGGCTCGGTTCAGGAGCGGGCAGCGCCGCCAGGGACTCGAGCACGTCCTCTTCATGGGACTCAGCCGAGGATGGACTCAACTTGACGGCCATGCGCGCGGCGCTGATGCGCAGCCAGGTCTCAAGCGGGCCCTGGCCCTTGTACGACGCGAGTTGGGGCCCCATCTCTCGCGTGCCCACCAACAAGTGGATGCGCATCAACTGGCAGACCTCGTCGATGACCGACGCCGACAGCCGACGAGAGCCGAGTTGGGACGGCAGCCGGGCCAGGAAATGGTCCTCCAGCACCTGGATCGCGGAACTCATGCCCTGCAGGCACGCACAGGCGAGGTAGAGGTCCGCCACGGCCAGGGTTTCGAGCACCTTGGCGGGGGATGAGGCACCTCCCTTGATGGACAGAATAATCCCTTGGAGGTGGGTACGGAATGGCTCGAAAGCCAGGGCCACGGAAGGCCAGACCTTCCGAGCCTTCTCCCAGGCCAGACGCAGCTGCTGCTCGAACTCGTCACTCTCGTTTGACACGGTCAACACGCCTTCCCTTGTCTCGCGGCCTGGCATTGTCTCGACCCAAGCGGGCGGCCGCGTCCCAGGTCGTGTCGTTCAACCAAGGAGCCCGCATCCTTCATGGACCCCGATGATAACCACGAATTCCACCTCATCGGCGACACGCACCGGGCCTGCGGGGAACAAGGATTGACCGGGTGCGCAATCCCGAGCGGCGTCACTCCTCCTCCGGCTCGGAGGAGGACGAATCATCCTCCTCGCGCAATATCTGACTGACGCTCAAGTCCAACTGACTGCCGAGCATCAGCAGCAAGCTCTCGAAATCCTTGGAGTTCAAGCCGAGGCGCTCGCACAACAGCCGCTTGGTCTCGTCGCGTACTTTCTTCCGGGCCCTCTTGAGCCAGCGCGACAGCGTCGACTGGTTCTTGCGATAGAGCGCGCCCAGCTCGATGGTGGACAGGCCATTCACGAAGCGCAGCCGCAGCAGGTAATGCTGTTCGGGAGGCAGGGTGGAGAAAGCCTCGTTCAGGGCCTGGAGGAAGTCGTGGTGGTAGCGGCGCCGGATGAGGTCGAACTCCGGGCTTGGTCCGGGCGAGGGCAGCTCCGCCATGGCCTCGAGCATGTCGTCCTCGGGAGTCTCCCGGGCCGGGGGGCTCTGCTTGTGGGCCATGCGCACGGCGATGACGCGCAGCCAACTGGAGAGCGAGCCCACCCCCATGTACTCCGCCAACCGGGGCGGCGTCTCGGGCGTGTCCACCAAGAGGAGGATGCGCACCGACTGACAGACCTCGTCGAGCACCGGCTTCGACAACTTGAGATGGCCGAGTTGGGACGGCAGCCGGGCCAGGAAGTGGGTCTCCAGCAGATGGTGCGCGGCGCTCATGCCTTGCAAGCACGCACATGCGAGATAGAGGTCCGACGCGGCCAGGGCGTCGAGCAGCGCGGCGCGGGGTCCGGCGTCGTCATCGGCGGGCAACAGTCTCCGCACGTGCGCGCCGAAGGGCTCGAAGGCGAGGGGCAGGGAGGGCCATGACGCCCGCGCCCGAGCCCAGGCCAGGCGCAACGGCTGCTCAAGTCCGTCGTCATTGTTTGACACGGTCAAAATGCCTTCCCTTGTTTCACCGCTCAGCATTGTCTCAACCTAAGCTGGCGACCGTCGCCAAGGTAGTATCGATTCAACCAGGGAAACCGCCTCCTTCATGTCTCACCAAGATAACGACGAATTCCATCTGACCGATGAACTCCTCGCCAAATTGATCGACGGGCGGCTGTCCCCCCAGGAGTTGGATCGCGTCCATCATCACGCGGCGCGCTGTTCCCCCTGTTACGGCCTTCTCGTGACCGTCGTGCAAGGGGGAATCAACGACGGAGGAATCGCCGAGAGCACGGCGAGCCAGCGGACCCCCGAGGCTGAACCCGCCCTCTCGCCCGACGAGTGGGCGCCCCCCGCGACCTTCGACGAATTTCGCCTCGTGCGGCCCCTCGGCCGGGGCGCCATGGGGGTGGTGTACCTGGCGCACGACGAATCCCTGGACCGGCAGGTGGCGGTGAAGTTCATCGCCGCCTCCCAACCTGATAGCCGCATCCGGGCCCGCTTCCTCACCGAGGCGCGCGCTGTCGCCCGGCTGCAACATCCCAACGTCGTCACGCTCTTTCGCGCCGGCGAAGTGGATGGCCACCCCTACCTCGTCTCCGAATACCTCGAGGGGAAGACCCTCGCGCAGTTGGACTGTCCCCTGCCCTGGCGGCGCACGATGGACATCGGTGCGGGCCTCGCACGAGGACTCACGGCCGCCCACCAGCAGGGCGTGCTACACCGCGACCTCAAGCCCTCCAATATCCTCCTCACCTCCTCGAGCGAGGTGAAGCTGCTCGATTTCGGCCTGGCGGAATTCCTCGATACGGGAACGAACGCGCGACCCGCTGGGGCGCGAAGCATCGCGGGCACCTTGCGCTACATGGCGCCGGAAGCCCTGCGCGGCGACGCCACGCCCCTGGGAGACATCTACGCCCTGGGGCTCATCCTTCACGAGCTGTGCACGGGCGACACGCTCCAGAAGGAGCACACCCAGCAGCCCCTCACCGAGCGCGTCCCCGGCATCGACGTCGACTTCGCCGCCATCATCGAGCGCTGCATCCAGACCGAACCCGAGAAGCGCTTCGCCTCGGCCGAGGCGCTGCGCGACGCGCTCGATCGGCTCGGCGCGCCCTATCTCCCCCGGCTCTCGGGCAACCCCTACCGGGGCCTGGCCCCCTTCGAGGCCGAGCACCGCGCGAGCTACTTCGGCCGTGACGACGACGTGCACGCCGTGCTCGAGCGGCTGCGCCGCCAGCCCCTGGTGCTCATCGCCGGGGACTCGGGCGTGGGCAAGTCCTCGCTGTGCCGCGCGGGCCTGCTGCCCCTGGTGGCCCGTGGAGAAATGGACGGCCGCCGGACCTTCACCTGCCTCACATTGGAGCCAGGCCGCCGTCCCCTCGCGGCCCTCGCCGCCGCGCTTTCGCCCGTGCTGGGCATGACGGAGGCGGAGCTCGGCGCCAAGCTCGAACAGACGCCCGAGCACCTGGGCCAGCTGCTGCGCTCGACCCACGCCGAGGGCCGGGGCCTGTTGATCTTCGTGGACCAACTCGAGGAGCTGTTGACCCTATCGGAGCCCGGCGCGGCGGCGTGTTTCGCGCGCTTCCTGGGAGAGCTGGCCCTGCCCACCGCGGGCGTGCGCGTGCTGCTCACGGTGCGCGGCGACTTCCTCACCCGCCTGGGGACACTGCCTGGCTTGGGAGACGAAATCGAACGGGCCCTCTACGTGCTACGGCCCATGCGGACGGAGCAGGTGCGCGATGCCATCGTCGGTCCCGCGCGCGTGCGCAAGGTGACCTTCGAATCCGAGGCGATGGTGCAGTTGCTCATCGACGACACGGAGAAGGGAGCGGGGAGCCTGCCGCTGCTCCAGTTCACCCTGGCCGAGCTGTGGGAGCGCCGGGATCCGCAGCGAGGCCACATCATCCGGGCGACACTCGACGCCATGGGTGGCGTCGCGGGAGCGCTGTCACGGCATGGCGATGCCGTGCTCGCCCGGCTCACGCCAGCCCAGCGCGAGGCGGCGCACCACCTGCTCGCCCGGCTCGTGACGCCGGAGGGCACCCGCCGCGAGCGCAGCGAGGAGGAGCTGGTGGGCATCAACCCGGATGCCCGGGTCGCGTTGCAAGCGCTCGTCGAGGCGCGCCTGCTGCACGCGCGCACCGCCACGAGCAGCGGCACCCACTACGAAATCGCCCACGAATCCATCATCACCCGCTGGACGACGCTGCGCGACTGGCTGGACGAGGACGCGGGCCGGCGCGCGCTCATCCACCGCGTGGAGCTCGCGAGCACCGAGTGGACGCATATGAATCGCGCCGAGGAGTGGCTGTGGCGGGGACGCCAGCTCGATCAGGCCCGCGTGCTCGACGACAAGGAGCTCAACGCGCCCGAACGCGCCTTCCTCCACTCCTCCCGGAGCGCGGAAGCCCGGCAGAAGCGGCGGCGCATCCTGGGCGGCGTGCTCGGGGTGATAGGCCTCATCGCGCTCTACGGAGGGTGGCGGCTCCACGAATGGCTGGACGTGCGGAGCATCGCCCGCGAGCAGACCACCGCGGCCATGGCCACGCTCCAGAAGGAAGCGCCAGGTATGGCGCGAAAGCAGGCCCTCACCCTGTTCGACAAACGGGAGCACTCTCCCAAAAAAGAACAGAGAACACCCGAGGAGCAGCAACAGATAGTACGCGAGGAGCAGCAACAGAGAGCACGCGCGGAGCGGCATTGGAAAGAGGCGTTTGAGAAATTCAACCGGACCGCATCCGCCCTGGATCAGGCAATTCTCGCGCTCGATGGCGTACTCGAACGCGTGCCGGGCCATGCCGACGCGAGGCGGCATCGCCTCGAACTACTCGCCGAGCGCATCCTGCTCGCCGAGCTATTCCACCAGCCCCACGAGACCGTTCGCCAACGGTTCGAGGTGCTCTCGGCCACGGATTCCTCCTGGCGGGGATGGCTCCAGGTGCCCGCCCGGCTCGACGTCACGACCCACCGCCCCGGAGTGGCGATCGAGGTCCTGCGCTACGAGGAGGACTCGGAGGGCCGCATGTCGCTCGTGCCCACCCCCGTCCCCTTCGAGATCACGCCTCTGGACGGCGTGTGGCTGCCACCCGGCTCCTACCACCTGCGCATCCAGCCACCGGGGCCCGTTGCCACCATGGAGTACCCCGTCGTCCTTGAGCGCGGTGGCCGCACCCTGATCGACGTGCAACTGCCCATGCCCGTCCCCGAGGGCGTCGTCTACATCCCACCGGGCTGCTCGTTCATCGGAAGCCCGGCTCCAGAAGACATCCGTCAGTTCATGAAGAGTGCCCCCATCCACAAGCGCTGTCTGTGGGAGGGGTATTTCATCGGTCGCGATGAGGTGACCCTGGGGGACTGGGTTACCTACCTCGACACCCTGGATGCCAGCCATCCGGACCGTCAATTGCTCACACGGGAGCGGGAGATCGCGAACGGAACCATCTCCCTGCGCGAAGGACAAAGCGGTGCCTGGACGCTCGTCCTCCAGCCGATGGGCGGAGATGGATTCCGCCCCGCCTTGGACTCCAACGGACGCATCGAGAACGTCGTCCGGAAGCAGCTCGAGGAACAGGCACGGGCGAAGGGAGAGAGCCCTCTTCGGAACTACCACGCGTCGCAAGAGTGGCGCCGCCTCCCGCTATCGGGTGTCTCCGCCCAGGAACTCCTGAGTGACTCGGGCTACCTGAAATGGCTCAACGACACCGGTCGGATGCGCGGCGCGCGGCTGTGCGATGAGTTCGAATGGGCCCGGGCCGCCCGGGGAGCCGACACGCGAAAATACCCGCATGGCAACTCGTTCCACGAGGACGATGCCAACATCGATGTTTCCTACCACCGCACGGCTGGCGCCTACGGCCCCGACGAGGTGGGCTCCCATCCCGCGTCGAACAGCCCCTTCGGCGTGAGAGACATGGCCGGCAACGTCTACGAAATCACGGCCGCCTGGACGCACGACATGGGAGAGAGCGATACCATTCTGATGGGAGGGGCCTCGTATTATGGAACCGAGGCGATCGAGGTCGCCAACCGCCAGGCGAACACCGATGACGCGGGCGATGCCCTCGTGGGTGTGCGCCTGTGCGCCCCCGCCCCCAAGCCCTGACGGTCTCAGGATGAACGCATAACCCAGGAACGAGAAGCCTCTTACCGGGGAGAGCGCGTGCCATGACGAACCGGCACGCCTCGACGGCTCCAACCCCCCTCAGCGAGGCCCTCGATGCGTCGTTCCTGGATTCTTCTCGGCTATACCCTTGCGCTCGCAGTCCCCTCGGGCGTTGCGCTCGCCAAGAGCCCTCAGACCGCGGTACAGCCCTGTCAGCCTCAATCTCCGACGCGCTCCCATCATCCCCAGGGCACGCTTCTGTGGGGCACCACGCGCCTGAATGAGACTCAGCCCAGGAGTGCGCTCCTCGTGTCGGCCAAACTGAGCGACGCGAAACCCGTATCGGGAAAGAGGACTCCAATGCTGAGGTTCGAGGAGGGCAAGCTGGTGATGCCGTCCTTCAAGCCCGGCGACATCGTGCTGCAGGGGAAATCCAGCGATGACTCGCCCGTGGAAGTCGCGATCTGCTCGGCCGAGGAGTCCGGTGGAGAGACCTGGTACGAGATCGAAGTGCGTCAGAAGGACAGCACGAAGTGGGTGAACCCCTGTGTGCCCAGCGGGCAAGTGTCCTCGCCGCGCGCCCTCGCGGTGCGTGGGGTCTGGGATGAGACCGGCGCGCGTCAGGACGTGAACGGAAGCTTCACCTTCGCCTGCGAGTTGGGCGCGATCGCCAAATGCAGCACGTGGGGCTACAAGCCCTGGGACTCGAAGATGGCGGACCTGCACCAGGCCTGCACGCGCATGGCCCGGGCCGACTACTGCGGCGACGGCCGCAGCGAAACCAAGGACAACAACATCATCGACATGTACGACGGCATGGGACACGTCGAGCGCGAGACCCGGGAGACGCCTGGCTTCTCGCCCTCCCGGGCCACCTTCGAGGCGGCGTGGACGCCCGAGGGCGCGTGGTGCCTGGCGCGCACGCGGAAGAACACGCCCCTGGAGGAAGTCATGCAGCAGTGCCCCGGACGCTTCGAGAAGAGCGAGAAGGACCTCGGGGACGGCGATGTCTGCACGCTCGCCCGAAAAGTGGACGCCAACGAGCGGCGACTGGTGCACAACCGCTCGTACCCGCCCGAGATGTTGACCCGGCCCAGCATCAGCCGTTGAGCGTCGCGCTCAACGCGTCCGGGAGCCGGGTGGTGGGCCGACCGATGAGGCGGCTCAACTCCCCGGTGGAGTCATTCAGCTCTCCCCGGGCGGCGCCGAGATCCGAGTCCACCAGCACCTGGGCGAATCCGGCGGGCAGTCCCGCCCCCACGAGCACCCCCTGATACTGCTCGGGAGGCAGGTTCTTGTAGACGATGGCCTTGCCCGTCTGGCGGGACACCTCCGCCGCCAGCTCGGACAGGGTGAAGGGCGTGTCGCCACCCAACTCGTAGACCTTGTTCTCGTGGCCGCTTCCGGTGAGCACTTCCACGGCGGCGGCGGCGTAGTCGGCGCGGGTGGCGGCGGCGACGCGGCCCTCGCCCGAGCTGCCCACGAGGGCGCCATGCGCCAGCGCCGGAGCGAGGTTGGCCGTGTAGTTCTCGATGTACCAGCCGTTGCGCAGGAAGACGAAGGGCAGGCCGGAGTCGCGGATGAGCTGCTCGGTGGCCTTGTGCTCCGCGGCGAGCGCCAGGCTCGACGTGTCCGCCCGGAGGATGCTCGTGTAGGCGAGCAACCGGACGCCCACCTTCCGGGCGGCCTCCACCACGGCCCGATGCTGCGCGACCCGCTGGCCCACTTCACTCGATGAGATGAGCAGCAGCTTCTCCACACCCTGGAAGGCCGCGGAGAGGGTGTCTGGCTGGCTGTAGTCGGCCCGGCGGACCTGGACGCCGCGCGCCGCCAGCGCCTGGGCCTTCTCCGGATCGCGGACGGCCACGGCGATCTTCTGGGCGGGCAGCTTCTCGAGCAGGCCCTCGACGACGAGACGACCGAGATGACCCGTGGCTCCAGTGACGAGAATCATGGTGAGGCTCCTTGAAGGAAGTGAGGCGTTGGACTCGGCACTCACCGTAACGCCGTCACTTCCCTTTCGTAAGTACCCACCTTTGGGTAAGCTACTAACATGGCGGAAAGAAAAAGACCCGGGCACCTGGCGCGGGCGGTGACGAAGCAAGCGGAGCGGAAGGAGCGGGGCGACCTGTACGCCCCCCTGTGTCCCTCGCGCGGCGTGCTGGAGCACGTGACGAGCCGCTGGGGGGTGCTGGTGCTGGTGGTGTTGCTCCAGGGCACCCGCCGCTTCAGCGAGCTGCGGCGCGAGGTGGCGGGCGTGAGCGAGAAGATGCTGGCGCAGACGCTCCAGGCGCTGGAGCAGGACGGCTTCGTGCTGCGCGAGGTGTACCCGGTGATTCCGCCCCGGGTGGACTACAGCCTGACGCCCCTGGGGCGAGAGGTGGCCGGGCACGTGGAGGTGCTGACGGATTGGATCGAGGAGAACCTGTCCCGCGTCCTGGAGGCGCGGAAGCGGCACGTGCCGAAGCGAGGCACGGAGGAATGAGGCGGCTCAGCGGGCGGTGTAGCCGCCGTCCACGACGAGCTCCGAGCCGGTGACATAGCGCGAGGCGTCCGAGGCCAGATAGAGGATGGCCTCGGCGATGTCCTCGGGCTCGCCCATGCGGCCCATGGGGGCGGAGGCCTCGAGCTGCTTCCAGGCCTCTTCCTCGCCGCCGATTTGATCGACGAAGCCCCTCCACCAGTCCGCCGTCTGCCAACTGGGCGTGCGCACGCCGCCGGGGAAGACGGTGTTGACGCGGATGCCGTCCTGGGCGCACTCCATGGCCACGGCCTTGCTCAGCATGCGCACACCGCCCTTGCTGGCGGAATAGGCGGCGGTGCCGGGGCTGCCCACGAGCGCCGAGACCGAGGCCACATTGACGATGGAGCCACCGCGCTTGCCCAGGCGCATGGTGCGCACGGCGTACTTGGTGCCGAGGAAGGCGCTGTCCAGGTTCACCGCGAGCTGTTCACGCCACTCGGCGAGCGAGAGGTCGGCGACGGGACGGGAGGTGGCGGTGCCCGCGTTGTTCACCAACACGTCCAGCCGGCCATGGGCCTCGAAGGTGCGGCTCATGACCTTGTTCCACACCACTTCGTCCGTCACGTCATGGAGCAAGAAGAGGGCTTGGCCGCCGGCGGCGCGGATTTCCTGGACGACCTGCTCGCCCGTGCCCGCGATGTCCGTCGCCACCACCCGCGCGCCCTCCCGGGCGAACAGCAGGGCCGTGGCCCGGCCGATTCCAGATGCCGCCCCCGTCACGAGGGCCACCTTGTCCTTGAGTCGTTCCATAGGCGAGGAGGCCTACCTTACCTGGGATCCCGAGTTTTCTGGGCCTGAAAAAAGAGGAACGGGGCATAACGCGCCGCCCACTTGGACACACACCCCAACCGTCTTGAATGTGGACGGAGAAACGGAGCGTGAACAGGCTCCTGAATCTTCCGGAGAAGGGTCCTCGCCATGTAGCTATCGGAGTTCCATTTCCACAACTACAAGCGTTATCAAGACTCGGGCCCCCTCGAACTCAAGCCCGGCGTCAGTCTCCATGACAAGCTTACACAAGGATAGGCGCCGCTCCCGCCCGCGATCGCCATCACTCCGACAGAACACCCTCGAATACAACAAGGTCGAGCACTCCCTGGCCCTCATGGAAGGTTGACCGCTTCGACGAACACTCCGAGGCATTGAGGTGAACGATGCGCGCTGACGCGCCGAGGTCTTGGTGGGTGGGCCTATTGCTGACTGCATCCTTGATGACCACCGGGTGTGCGTCGCTGCCGTCACCGCCCGGTCAGGGGATGTACCTGGGAGATACGCCACGCACGGCCACCCGGCCCATGTTGGCGCAATCGCCGGAAGCGGAGTCCCCACCGCGCTCCCCGCGAGGGCCGGCGGCGCGACAGCGGCACCACCACCGGGGCTCCAGCGAGGCCGTGACGGCAACGGCCCCTGAGCTCGCGGCGAAACCAGCGCAACAGAGCGTCACACTGACCCGGCAAGCGGTTCTCGGAGCCATTGACGGCGTACGAGACTCCATTGGCCACATCGCCGACACACTCCCCAAGCTCGCGGCCAGTCAGGCCGGCATCGCCGGGGATAACGACGTGTTTGTCCCGTACATCAACTACGGCACGATTCAATTGCAATGGCTCAAGGACTCACTGGGTGGCGCCGCCCTGCTGACGGACACGGCTTCCACGGTCGGGGAGCCTGAGATGGAACTCGCGCTCCTCCGCCTCTCCGGGCCACGGCTCCAGGCCACCCTACTCGGTGCGCACCTGCTCTCCGCGTGGCTCGACTTCCTGAACCTCGCCGACGCCATCCTCCAGCACGCTCCCTTTTACAGCGACGAGCGGCTGGTTCGGGACCTGGACCGCGTGCGGAAGATGCTGGAGCCGTCCATGACGGCGCTTTCCTCTCTGGAGCCAGCGCAGGTCGAGGCCACGGCGAGCACGCTTCCCAGCCTGATGGGCCAGCTCACCCGCGAGTCTTATTCGATACGTGAGGCCGTGCGCGTGGCAACGGAGCGCGGCGGTCAGATGATGCTGGCGGCGCAACTCGTCGAGATGCTCACCCAGGCCTCGATGATGAAGCTGTCGCTGCCAAGGCTGCCGCCGGCCGCTCCCGCGACACTCGGAGTGGGCCTCGTGATGGGAGCCAACGGCGTGATGATGGGGACGCGGGTAGCAGTCTCCGCCGAGTGGGTCGAGATGATGCGTCGGCTCGTGCGGGCGGGAGTCATCTCCGCACCCGTCGCTGGCACAGCTGTGCGGATACACACCGGACAGGTGCTGATGTCCCAATCGCACGACGAGTTGCCCAAGGGCGTGCGCGACGCGCTCGGCGACGGACCCGAGGTGCGCGGCATGCACCAGACGGGCAGGGCGGGGGCGGGTATGGCCGAGCCGCCACGGCATCACGTCCTGCCAAGAGAGCACCGCGAGTGGTTCGAGAAGCGCGGCTTCACCGGTGACATGAGCATCGACCGGTTCTGCGTCAAGATGGAGCAAGCCAAACATGAGGCGATCCACGGCGGTGGCGACTGGCGATTGGGTCGCTTGTGGCCCGGAGAGTGGAATCAGATGATCATGAAGGCGCTGCGAGAGGCCGAGCTCGAAGCTGGCCGGATGTTGACGCGAAACGAGATCCTCAAGGTCGTAGCGGGATACATGAAGGAGTACAAGATCCCGATGAACTTCACGCCCTGGAGTGGAAGATGAGTGAGGACCGCTCCTGGGAGGGAAACTGGAAGCTCCGCTTGTACGAGCGGATCCGCGAGCGAGGTTTCCCTTCGCTGACCGCCTTCGCCGAGGCACGCCCCACCGCCTCGCTGATAGCTCTAGCCGAGGAGCTTGGAGAGGACGACATCGCCGCGGTACAGGTGTTCAGCGGATTGGTCGCCGAAGCGGAGCGGAGTGGACAGCTTACACGCTTGGTGCGCGGACAGCTCGTGCGCGAGCTGTCCCAGCATCTCCCGAACGGCTGGCCCGCCGTGATTGACGACAGCAATCGTTTCGATGTCGCCCATGCACTCGCGCGTTGGAGTACGTACACCCCAGAGACGCATCAGAAACGCGTTGAGCAGGCCAGGGCAGTGCTCCGCGCCAAACCACCGCCGCCCGGCTGGCGTCCGCTCGGCCCCGATGACGAACTTCTCCGCACGCTTCTGCCCGACGAGGAAGCCTGACTCGCAGCGTCATTATTCCCACCGAGTCCAGGAGGAGGACGGAAGCGTGGCCCCATGACGCGCGAGGTCTTCCGGCGTGTTCACACTCATCACCGCGCGGAGAGTCGGATCCACCGCCCGGAGCGCGTCCTCGGGCAAGAGCCTCGCCTGACATTGGGACAGCAGGGCGCGCAACGAAGGCTCCCCGGCCCTTAGCGCCTCGCCCCAGGGCGCGGACAGTGACTTCCGGTACAGGGCCAGCAACGGCTCCACCCGGCCCTCCACCGTGAAGGCCACCGCGTCCACGCCGGGCCCGCGCGCCCCGAGCAGCACCCGCACCGCCGCCTCCGTCACGAAGGGCATGTCGCACGCCACCGCCAGCACCCACTCCGTGCGCGAGCCCTCCAACGCCGCGTGCACGCCCCCCGGCGCCCCCCGCTCCGGCACCACGTCCCCCACCGTGCGCACCCCGAAGCGCGCATAAGGCCCGGGCACATTCGCCACCAGCAGCGTGTCCCCCAGGCAGCTCCCCAGCGCCAGCACCCGCTCCAGGACCGTCCGGCCCTCCACCTCCAAGAGGCCCTTGGCCACCCCGCCCAGACGCGAGCCCTGCCCCCCGGCGATCACCGCCAGCGTCACCTCCGGGAACTCCCCTTCCCGCTCGCGCATGTCGGATCTCCTCACACTCCGGTACTTCGTCCCGCCCGAGAGGCTAACCTGCACCGCGTCAAAGTCCCCAGGCCCCGCTCGCTCGCATGACCCTCACTCCGCTCGCCACCGCCCGGCAGCTCGCCCTCGACGCGCTCACTCCCGCAGCTCCCGAGCACGTCCCCCTCCTGGAGTCCCTGGGCCGCTTCCTCGCGGGCCCCCTCATCGCCTCGCGCTCGCTGCCCGGCTGCCCCATGTCCGCCATGGATGGGTATGCCGTGATCGCCGAGGAGACCGTCGGCGCCACCCGCGACACGCCCGTGCGCCTGCGCGTCAGCGAGACCATCTACGCCGGGCACCTGCCCCTGCGCACCCTCCAGCCGGGCCAGGCCGCGCGCATCTTCACCGGCGCGCCCCTGCCCCCGGGCGCCACCGCCGTCGTGCGCCAGGAGGCCACCCGGCCCGCCTCGGACGACACCGTGGACCTCTTCGTCACCGTCCCCCCGGGCCGCGACATCCGCCCCGAGGGGGAGGATCTGCTCCTGGGCGCGTCCGTGCTGCACGCGGGCCAGCGCATCGACGCCGCGGTGCTCGGGGTGCTCGCGTCGCTGGGAGACCCCCTGGTGCTCGTGCGCCCGCCGCCGCGAGTCGCCGTGCTCGCCACCGGGGACGAGCTCGTGCCGCCCGGCACCCCCGCCCTCCCCCACCAGGTGTACGAGAGCAACCTCGTCCTCGTCGCCGCGCTCGCGAGCGAGGCCGGGGCCCAGGTGGTGGCCCGCGAGCGCGCCCGGGACGACGACGACGTCCTGCGCCCCGCCCTCCAGCGCCTCGCCAAGCGCGCGGACGTGCTCATCACCACCGGAGGCGCCTCCGTGGGAGACCGGGACCGGGTCAAACGCGTGCTCTCCGCGCTCGGGTGCACCTTCCTCGTGGACGGCGTGGCGATCAAGCCCGGCAAGCCCGTGGCCGTGGGGCGTCTGGGCTCCACCGCCGTCGTCGTGCTGCCCGGCACCCCGGGCGCCGCCACCGTCGCCTTCGACCAGTTCGCCCGGCCGCTGCTCCTGCACCACCAGGGCGTGCGCGAGCAGCGCCGGCGGGTGCGCGCGCGGCTCGACGAGGGCCGACACAAGCAGGCGGGGCTCACCTACCTGGTGTCGGGCACGCTGGAGACGCGCGAGGACGGCCAGCTCTGGGCCCGCATCCGCGCCCAGGGCGCCGGCCAACTGCTCGGCAACGTCGGCGCCGAGGGCCATGCCATCCTCCCCCCGGGCCGCGCCGATTTCTCCGAGGGCGACACGGTGGACTTCGAGTGCTTCGATCGGCCCCAGTACCTCGCGGCGGAGGCACCATGAGGCCGCCGCCCGCGCTGAGCATCATCGGCTGGTCCGGCGCGGGAAAGACGACGCTGCTCACCCGGCTGGTGCCGGAGTTGAGCGCGCGGGGACTGCGCGTGGGCGTGGTGAAGCACTCGTCGCACGCGCACCCGCTCCACCCCGAGGGCAGCGACACGGCGCGGCTGGCCCAGGTGGGCGCGGCGCTGGTGGGCTTCGCCACCCCCTCGGGCGTGCAGCTCACCTTCCCCGCGCCCTCGGCGCACCTGCTCCTGCTGCTCGCGCCCTTCTCCGGGCGCGTGGACCTGGTGCTCGTCGAGGGATGGAAGGACGGGCCCCTGCCCAAGGTGGAGGTGTGGCGCGAGGGACTGGAGCCCCCGCTCGAGACCGCCCGCCCGGACGTGCTCGCCGTGGTGGGAGCCCCCCACCGCACCGGAGGCCCCCCGCGCTTCGAGCCCGGGGACGTGCGGGGCCTGGCCACCTTCCTCCAGCGCTGCCTCGACGAGGGGGTGCTGGGGTCGGGCGCGCCCTGACTAGAACGCCGGGACGGGCTCGACGTCCGCCTCGTTCAACCAATACAGGACGGGGGTGGAGCCACCCGGCCGCTGCACGGTGGTCTGCAGGAAGGTGATGGGGTGGGCCATGAAGCCCGCCTGCACGGTGTGCACGAGCTTGAGGCTGTCATGCACCGTGACCCACTTGCCCTTCTGGATGGCGGCGGGGATGACCGTCAGACAGGTGCCCGCGGGCCAATGGCTCTCGCTGTAGGTGAAGGTCATGCGCTTGGTCGAGGACGCGGACGAGTAGACATACTTCGGAGTCTCCGTCCGGGTGATGTATTTGTTGGGTCCCGTGCATGCCTCCGCGGCGGCCTGGGTGGGCCGGGCGGTCCACAGCGCCAGGAAGGCCGAAAGACTCGTCACCGCGATCGCCGCGTTGCGATAGGTACGACGCATGGGAACCTCGGGTATGGGTTTGTCGCTCGCAGGGAGCGGATGAGCCATAACATTCCCAGCCGCCGCGCCTCATCACACGGCCCGCGCTGGGGCTCGGCGTCGGACAATCCCCATCTCCAGATTTCCACGAAGCCTCGGGCGCCGCGCACTACCGGGCAGTCAACCCGCCCGCCCGTCCAAGTCTTGAATCACCCACCGAGGGGAGCCCGCTCGGGCCGGGACACAAACGATCCAAGTCAGTATCGCCTCGGGTCGCGCCCATGCGAGTCCCGAGCGTCCACCTTCACGGGCCCGGCGGTGCTCGGCTAGCGTGTGCCGGATGGAGCCACCCTCGCGCCCCCTGCCTCCCGGCGTCACCCGGAGGCCCGTTGGCCGCTACGCGCCGGACACGGGGCTCTCGCCTCCCGAGCCCGACTCCGTGGCGCTCGAGGAACCCCTCGACCTCCGCGTGAGCGGCGACACCGTGGCCCTCACCATGCGCATGCCCGGCGCGGACCGCTTCCTCGTCACGGGCTTCCTCTTCTCCGAGGGCCTCATCCACTCGGTGGATGACCTGGGCGGGCTCGTGCACTGCGGCCGACCCGGAGAAGAAGGCTACGGCAACGTCATCGAGGTGACGCCCGCGCCGGGGCTCGTGTGGGACCTCGAGCGCGTGAGCGCGAGCAAGCGCGGCACCCTCACCACGGCGGCCTGCGGCGTGTGCGGCCGGCGCAGCGTGGATGACTTGCTGGCCTCGTGCCACCCCGTGCCCCCCGGCTCCGGAATCGCCGCGTCCGTGCTCGCCCGCGCGCCGGACATCCTGCGCACCGTGCAGCCCCACTTCGAGCACACGGGCGGAGTCCATGCCGCCGCGGCGCTCGACACCGAGGGCCGGGTGCTCGCCGCCTTCGAGGACGTGGGCCGCCACAACGCGGTGGACAAGGTGGTGGGGGCGCTGGTGCTCGAGCACGGCTTGCGCTCGGCGCGCGCGGCCCGGCCCGAGGCCTTCCAACCCACGCTGCTCGTGGTCAGCGGGCGCGCGGGCTTCGACATCCTCCAGAAGGCGGCGGTGGCGCGCTTTCCGCTCGTGGCGAGCGTGTCGGCGGCCACCTCGCTGTCCATCGATCTGGCCGAGCGCGCGGGCATCACGCTCGCCACGTTCGTGCGCGGTGGACGCTTCAACGTCTACACCCACCCCGAGCGCCTGCGCGAGATGTAGCGCGTCCCCCTACCCAGAGGGCAGGGGCGTGCGCTCAAGCCAAGCACGGATCGAATCCGTTGCCTCATCGAGTGTCATCCGCGGTCCCCAGAACATGGGCTGGATGGCGGCGAAGGCGTCACGAATAGCTTTGGTGCGCGCACCTGGTTGTAGCGAGAATGCGAGCGAATCAGGTCTTGGCGGTGGAGCAATCTGCTTCTGCTTGCGCATCTCGGTCACCAACGCCCCCACATCGGGGTAGTCCAGCAACGAAGGAAGAGTTGCTTCCGCGGCGATGATGAGAGCGGCATCCTCGTAGTGGCGCACAAAAGAGGCAGGCTCCCGGTCCGCTCTGGGCACATGCCGCTGGAGGGCATCGAGCTTCTCGAGGAGAGTGACGAGGGGATGCACGCAGCGCACTTCCTTGGGACGATTGTCCGCGAAATCGTCCAGTTGACCCAATCTCATGAGCTCGTCGTGGACGAAAGACTGCATGTCGCGCCGCACGAAGGGCGTCACGCGCGCATTGCCAACCTCAAGCAACACGAAGGGACGCAGAACTCCACCGAGGTCACCGCGATGGCGAGCGGGATAGGAGACTCGCACGTTGGCCTGGAACCAGTGCTTGTCCGCGCTGTCGGTGTCCAACACGGCGCTCGTCCCCGGAACGCAGGCGAGCGTGGGGAGCGCCTCGAAATAGGCTCGGCGCTGGCTTGTCGCCTGGGTCCCCTCGCTCTTCCAATTCGAAACAGCGGGCAAGGCCACCGTCCCAGGATCCAGCTTGAGATCGAGATCCTCGGAGAATCGATGGATGAGGGAGAACCCCTTGGAGAGCGAGGTGCCCCCTTTGAACCAGACCTCGAACCCCGTCGCATGGAGCGCCCATAGCGTATGGGTAACCCAGTAGTCCTTCTCGACGAGCCCCAGTGAGAGCCGCCGCTGATTGGCGGTAATCCGCAGGAGGTCGTCGAAATCGGGATCGTCGTGGACGAAGTTCACGAACTCGCAGTCCGAATAGCCGACTCGATCAGCGCTTGAGTGGCCATCGTGCCATAATTCCGGGCCATCTCCCGCAGACGCGCGGAGTCGAACAGGCCACGTCCGAGTGCACGCGTCAATGCGCTCGCCAGCTGCTCGCGCGAGACCCCGGCCCGAGCCGCGTTCTCGAAGAGATCAACAACGAACCACTCCCGCGGGGGGTTCGAGGGGAACGCCACGCGCCGCAACTCGAACGTGCGGCCCCCGAACGTGAAAGAGCCTGATCTCTTCGTGTTGTACACAAGGGGAACGGCGAAGACGGCGGTCGAGCCGAGCCCCAGTGCGTTCCATTGGTCGGACCCCGTGAAAACAAAAGGGCTGCCTCCGAGGAAAACCCGCATCACCGCATCGTCGCTAGGGGGCGACACACCGAAGCGACCGCGTTTGGGGCAGTAGTAAAGCCCATGCGACAGAGGAACCAGGACTTCCTCCCTCACGAGGCGCTTGGCCAAGCGGGAGGGATTCTCGCCCCAGCGTTGTAGTTCCCGCGTCCGGTAGACCTGTCCTTCTTCAAGCCGAGGATCTGCCGCCGTCGCCATGATGGTATGAATTCTCCCGGAAAAAAAGTACAGCTGGTCGGCCCCACACGCAAGCCCGGCTCCAACCGGTTGATATTCAAGGGCATTCTAGGCAGCACGTCGGCCCAACGGGGCTGTGCCTGCCTGCAGCCCAGCTGAGAGGCCCCACGCTCAGGGCAGCGCGGCCTCGGCGGCCTCGGGGGAGAGGGGCTTGGGAGCGCCACGGCGCATGGTGGACGCGGCGTCCTCGTCCCGGATGGCGAGCCCGGCCGCCACGCCGCCCAGGGCGATGACCGCCGCGGCGATGAAGGCGAGCCGGAAGGCCTCGAAGGACTCGGGGGAGGGGCGCACGCCGTCCACGCCCAGCCGGGCCGACAGCAGCGTGGCCAGCAGCGCCACCCCGAGCATGGAGGCCACCTGGCGCTGGGTGTTGAAGATGGCCGAGGCGTGTCCGGTGTCCGCGCTGGACACCTTCGCGAAGGTGGCCGCCTGCTGGGAGATGAAGAGGAAGGCCATGCTCGCGCCGGTGGCGAACATCAACAACCGCAGCACCCACAGGTCCGCCCGCAGGCCCACGAGCGCCAGGAGCAGCGTGCACGCGATCATGCACGAGAGGCCCAGGGCGATGAGCCGCCGGGGTCCCACGCGCGGGTAGAGCTTCCCCACGAGCTGCGAGGAGCAGAGCACCCCCAGGGCCTCGGGGAAGGTGGTGAGCCCGGAGGAGAAGGCGGACTCGCCCCGCACACCCTGGAGGAAGACGGGCATGAGGAAGAGCACGCCCATGAAGCCCGCGCTGCCAAAGCCCGCGGCCAGGTTGGCGTTGCGGAAGTGCCGGTCCGCGAGCAGCCGCAGCTTGAGCATGGGGTTCTTCACCCGGAGCTCGTTCCACACGAACGCCGAGGCAGCGAGCGCGCCCACCACCGCCGCGCCCAGGACGGACGGAAGGCCCCAGCCCAGCACCGGCCCGGTGCTCAGCGCGTAGAGCAGGAGCGACAGGCCCACGCCCGCGAGCAGGAAGCCCGCCACGTCGAAGCGGCCCACGCCCGGCTCGCGGTGCTCCCGGAGGGCCCACGCCCCAAAGGCGAACGCGGCGACGCCGATGGGCAGGTTCACCAGGAACACCCAGTGCCAGGACAGCGTGTCCACGAGGAAGCCGCCGAGCACCGGCCCGAGCGCGGGCGCCACCACCGTGGGGATGATGAGCACGCGCGCGGCGTTGGCGCGCCGCTCGGGAGGAAACGCCCGGAAGAGCATGGCGGTGCCCACCGGCGCCATCATCCCGCCGCCCACGCCCTGGAGGATGCGCGCCGCCACCAGCCAGGACAGGCTCGGGGCCAGGCCACAGAGCGCCGAGGCCAGCGTGAACAGCGCCAGCGCCGTGAGGAACGTGCGCTTGGTGCCGAAGCGGTCCCCCATCCACCCGGACGCGGGAATCCACACCGCCAGGCTCATCAGATAGCCGATGACGACCCACTCCGCGTCCGTCGCCCGCACGCCGAACTGCTGCGCCATGGCGGGCAGGGCCACGTTCACGACCGTGGTGTCCAGGATGTTCATGAACATGGCGGCGACGAAGACGATGGCGACCACGTACTCGGGACGCCGCTGAACCCAGGACATGAGAAAGGACCTCATGGTGACGAGGAGCCCGCCGCGTTATGATGAGGCAGACTCATGTTGAGGATACTCACTAATCGCGAGAGGTCTCGCCGTCAATGACGAAGCCCCGGATCGGAGATGCCCTGGTGGACGCGGTGGTCTCCACCGCGCACCGGCTGCGCAACCAGGCGAACGAGCGCTTGCGCGAGTGCGGGCTGTCGCTCGCGCGGCTCAAGGTGATGGATTTATTGGAGGCCCAGCCCCGGCGGATGCGCGAGGTGAGTGACGCGCTGGGGGTGGTACCCCGCACGCTCACCGACACGGTGGATGGGCTGGAGGCCGAGGGGCTGGTGCGTCGGGAGGAGGACCCCGAGGATCGGCGCGCCACGTTGCTGCGGCTCACCGAGCCGGGACGCGAGCGGTTGCACCAGGCGCACGCCCTGCTCGACTCGGTGCACCGCGCCCGCTCGTCCCGGCTCTCCGCCGCCGAGCGCGAGCAACTGCTCACCCTCCTCACCCGCTTCAGCGAGGGGTGAGGGGGAAGCGCTACCCTCGGCTGAAGGCGTCGCTGACGATCTGCCGCGCCTCGTCCACGACGGCGTCCAGGTGGGCCCGGTCGCGGAAGCTCTCCGCGTAGATTTTGTAGACGTCCTCGGTGCCCGAGGGCCGCGCGGCGAACCAGCCGTTCTCCGTCACCACCTTGAGCCCGCCGAGCTCCGCGTCGTTGCCCGGCGCCCGCGTGAGCCGCTGGGTGATGGGCTCGCCCGCGAGCGTGGTGGCGCGCACCGCCTCCGGCGACAGCTTCTTGAGCACCGCCTTCTGGGCGGAGGTGGCCGGCTGATCGATGCGCGTGTAGCTGGGCGAGCCGAACTTCTTCGTCAGCTCCTGGTAGTGCACGCCCGGGTCCTTGCCCGTGCGCGCGAGGATCTCCACCGCCAGCAGGTCCAGGATGATGCCGTCCTTGTCGGTGGACCAGACGGTGCCGTCCTGGCGCAGGAAGGACGCGCCCGCGCTCTCCTCGCCCCCGAAGCCGAGCGAGCCCTCCAGCAGCCCGTCCACGAACCACTTGAAGCCCACGGGCACTTCCACCACGCGCCGGCCGATGTCCCGGGCCACGCGGTCGATCATGCTGCTGCTCACGAGCGTCTTGCCCACGCCCGCGTCCTTGTTCCAGCCGGGGCGGTGGCTGAACAGGTAGTCGATGGCCACGGACAGGTAGTGGTTGGGGTTCATCAGCCCCACGCTGCGCGTGACGATGCCGTGGCGGTCCGAGTCCGTGTCGTTGCCGAAGGCGATGTCGTAGCGATCCTTGAGCTCCACGAGCCCCGCCATGGCGTAGGGCGAGGAGCAGTCCATGCGGATCTTCCCGTCATGGTCCACGCGCATGAAGCGGAAGGTGGGGTCCACCGTCTTGTTCACCACCTGGAGGTCGAGGCCGTAGTGCTCGGCGATGGGCTCCCAGTAGTCGAGGTTGGAGCCGCCCAGGGGATCCGCGCCGATGGACAGCTTCGCCCCGCGCACCACGTCCAGGTCCACCACGTGGCGCAGATCGGCGACGTAGGGGGTGATGAAGTCGTGGCGCTCCACATGGGCCAGGTTGCGCGCGCGCTCGATGGCGATGCGCCGCACCCCGGAGTTGTCCGCGCCGAGCAGCTCGTTGGCGCGCTTCTCCATCCAACTGGTGATGTGGGTGTCGGCGGGGCCCCCGTTGGGCGGGTTGTACTTGATGCCTCCGTCCTCGGGCGGGTTGTGCGAGGGCGTGATGACGATGCCGTCGGCCAGGCCGCCCGTGCGCCCCCGGTTGTAGGTGAGGATGGCGTGGGAGATGACGGGCGTGGGCGTGGCCCGATCCGTGTAGCGCACGCGCACCTCGTTGGCCGCGAGCACCTCGAGCGCCGTGTCCTGCGCGGGCTCGCTCAGGGCGTGCGTGTCCATGCCGAGGAAGAGCGGGCCGTTGATGCCGTGCTTCTCCCGGTACTCGCACACGGCCTGGACGACCGCGAGGATGTGCGCCTCGTTGAAGGAGCGGCGGGCGGCCGAGCCACGATGGCCGGACGTTCCGAAGGCCACGCGTTGCTCGGGCTCACGAACGTCCGGGTGCTCGGAGAAGTACTGCGCGCGCAGACGCTCCGGGTTGATGAGAAGTGAATCAGGAGGGGGCTTGCCAGCGAGAGGATGGGCCACGCGGCGACTCTAGCGCCGCGGGCCCGGCCACCACTCCCCTGTTTTCACCGATGTTCGCCCGTACACGCCGCGCACCGCGTCACAAGCGCTGGGGCACGGCCTTGTCGCCGGGGAAGCGCGAGCCGCCGAACTCCTGGTTCTGCTTGAACAGATCACTGTCCTTCTCGTAGCCCGAGCCCCCCGTGCCGCGCTCCTCCATTGGATCCTGGTCGCGCACGTCCTCCTTCTCCTTGGACTTGCTCGTGTCGCTGGCGCCCGGGTTCGTCACGGGGTCCAGGTAGCCGGAGCCGCCCGTGCTGCCGCGGTCCTCCTGGGGCACCGTGTAGTCATTATAGAGGCCCGTGCCCGACGGATTGCCCTCCTCGCCCGAGCCGCCCGTGTCCGGGGGATTGGGCGGAGGCGTCGTGGCGGCATCCGGATTGTCCGAGGGCGCGTGCGTGGTCGCCGCCGGCTCCATGGGCTCGTCACGCCGCGCGCCCTTGTCCGAACTGCACGCACTGCCCAGCAGCATGCCACCCGCGAGAAGCCCCGCCAGCATCAGCCTGGTCCTGGTCATGTGTCTCTCCATGTCTGAGGAATCGAGGAACCGTGTCGCTCCTAGGCCAAGGGTGGGCAGCCCCCAGGCCCCGCGCACGTGGCGCCCTCCTGGCTGGCCGCCCATCGGGGAGGACGCGGCCAGCGGATTGCGCCCGGCGCACTGTCGTTTGAGACACAGGTATTTGAGACACGACTGGAACACGGCGCCCACGCCGCATCGCGTCGTTTGAAGTCCATCACGAGAAACACGCCTTTCTCGGACAGGCCCGTATAGTGGCCCCCAGGGGGTTCACCTTCGAATGAACAGCAAACGCATCCTGGGAATGATTCTCGCGGGCGGTCAGGGCACACGCCTGGCGCCACTGACGTCCCGTCGCTCCAAACCCGCCGTGCCCTTCGGGTCGAAGTTCCGCATCATCGACTTCGCCCTGAGCAACTTCCTCAACTCGGGCGTGTACTCCGTCTACGTGCTCACCCAGTTCAAGGCCCAGTCGCTCACCGAGCACATCCAGCGCGGATGGCGCTTCGGCTCGGGTCTGCTCGCCGACTACTTCATCACGCTGGTGCCCGCGCAGATGTACCTCTACGAGGAGCTGGGCCCCGTGTGGTACCGCGGCACGGCGGACGCCATCTACCAGAACCTCCATCTGGTGAATAATTACAACGCGGACGACGTGGCCATCTTCTCCGGTGACCACATCTACAAGATGAACGTGGCGCACATGCGCGAGGTGCATGAGTCCTCGCGCGCGGACATCACCATCGCCGCCTACCCCACGCCGCTCGCCGAGGCGCACCGCTTCGGCGTCATGCAGATCGACGCGCGCGGCCGCGTCACCGACTTCCAGGAGAAGGTGAAGAACCCGCCGCCCATGCCGAGCAAGCCCACGCACGCGCTGGCCAGCATGGGCAACTACATCTTCAAGCGGAAGGTGCTCGACGAGCTCTTGGAGATCGACGCGAAGACCGAGGGCAGCCAGCACGACTTCGGCAAGGACGTGCTGCCGCGCGCGCTGCGCGACGGCTACCACATCCAGGCGTATGACTTTCACTCCAACCCCATCCCCGGCCAGACGCAGGCGAACACGTACTGGCGCGACGTGGGCACGCTCGAGGCCTACCACGAGGCCTCCATGGACCTGGTCTCGGTGAACCCCGAGTTCGACGTGTTCAACCCCGAGTGGCCCCTGCGCACGGCGGTGGAGTTCAGCCCCCCGGCCAAGTTCGTCCACGAGTCGGGCGAGCGCATGGGCAAGGCGCTCAACTCCATGGTGGCCGGCGGCTGCATCATCTCCGGCGGCACCGTGCGCGAGAGCATCCTGTCGCGGCGCGTGCGCGTGAACTCCTACTCGCTCGTGGAGCGCTCGGTGCTCTTCGACGAGGTGGTGGTGGGACGGCACGCGCACATCAAGAACGCCATCATCGACAAGGGCGTGAACGTGCCGCCCAACGCGCGCGTGGGCTATGACCTCGCGGCGGACAAGGCGCGCGGCTTCACCGTGACGGACAACGGCATCGTCGTGGTGCCCAAGGGCTACAAGTTCGACTGAGCCCCGGGCGCCCGGGCGCGCTCACACGAGCGCGTCCAGCTCCTCGAGGAGGCGGTCCACGTCCGCCTCCGTGTTGTACAGGTGGGGCGACACGCGCAGGCTGTCCCCGCGCACGCTCACGTACACCTGACGCGCGGCGAGCCGGGCGGCCACGTCCGGCGCATAGCCTCCGGTGCGCTTGAGCCCCATCAGGTGCCCGCCGCGCAAGGACTCGTCCACCACCTCCAGCCGCATCTCGCGCGCCCCCCGGGCCACGCGCTCGGTGAGCACGGTCAGCGTCGCCTGGATGTCCGCCACGCCCCAGGCGAGCAATTGGCGCAGGGCGGCGATCGCCATGGGCACGAGCACGAAGTTGCTGCGCTCGCCCACGTCGAAGCGGCGGGCGCCGGGCTGGAAGTCATCGCGGTAGTCCACCAGCCGCGAGAAGTCCTCGCTGCCACCGCGCAGGAGCCAGTTGTGCTCCAGGGGCCGGCCCTCGCGCCACTTCGGCGCCACGTAGAGGTAGCCCTGGCTGTAGGGACCCATGAGCCATTTGTAGCCCGCGGTCACGAGGAAGTCCGGGCGCACCCGCGCCACGCTCAGGGGCAGGGCCCCCACCGACTGCGTCCCATCCACCGCGAGCGCCGCGCCCACCTCGCGCGCCCGCGCCCCCACGCGCTCCAGGTCCACGAGGCCGCCGTCCGTCCAGTGGCAGTGGGGCACCGCCACCAGCGCCGTGCGCTCATCCAGCTCCGCGAGCAGCGCCTGGGTCCAGTCCCCGTCCTGGGGCCGGCGCACCGTCACCACCTGGCCCCCCGAGCGCTCGGCCAGCTCACGCCAGGGGTACACGTTGGAGGGGAACTCGTCGGCGAGCACCAGCAGGCGCTGGCCCACGCGCACCGGGAGGTTGGCCGCGGCCGCCGCCATGCCGTAGCTGACGGAGGGCACCAGCGCCACGCCCTCCGGGTCCGCGTCCACGAGGCTGGCGAAGAGCCGGCGCAGGGTCTCGGACTCGGTGAAGAAGTCCTCGGGGCGCACCAGCCAGGGCTTCGCCTTGCGCTCGAGCGCTTCGCGCCCCGCGTCCCCCACGGCCCGCGATTGCGGAGACATGTACGCGCAGTTGAGCCAGGTGAGGCCCTCGGGCAGATCAAACAGGTGACGTTGGGAGGGAAGGCGCATGGTCCCCACAGCCTAAGCCATCCGAGGGAAGTCCGTTCAAGAGCGAATCGCGGGCGAGTCTGAAGTACTTCAAACTCAAGGTGCAGACAGGGGAGGATTCCAGCAGCATTGACCTTGCCCCCCACTCCCCATGCCATCTCTCCCTTTCGCGGCGTTCGCACTCGTTCTGCTCCTCGGTGCGGAACCCGCGCTGGATTACGACAGCTTTTGTGACGCCAAAGGATACATCCACGCAGAACACCTGGAAGCAGTCCAGGTCGTGGTTCAGCGACCCGCGTTGCTTGAGCAGCTTCATACCGAAGCGACCCAAGGCAACCCTCGGGCAGCTCGCGTCTTCCAAGAACTCGAAACGCAGCACTTTCCCGCCATAGGCCGTGCCATCGCCGAGCAGACCCGCGCGATACCCTGCGCCATCCCGGTCTATCGCGAGCTATCAGGGAGTTGTATTCCCAATTGGGCATTCCTCGATTTCCTCTCCAAGGACCAACCTGGAGGCATACGGCTCCGAAAATCGCTTGGGGACGCCTACCAGGCACGAGCCAGGGAACTTGGACGCACGGATGCGGCGATTCTGAGCGGGGTGAATGCCCTCATGGCTGGGGTCATCGTCAAGGGAACGATGCGGAGCCCCGCGGCCGAGACTCGAACATCGCACAGCCAGGTCAAGGCGCTCAAATCATCGCCGCCCATTGAATGGCCACCTACTCCTCCACAAGGGCCCATGCCCGGGATTGATGAACCGACCGCGGCCCAATGGCGCTATCAGCGTTACCTCCACGAGCAGCACACGGCAGGAAAGCAACCTCACGAGGTTCTCGACTTCGAGAGATGGAAGCCGGCGTATTTCGATCCGACATCGCGCGGTGGCCGTCCAGGCCGTCCAGGGGGGCCAGCCCAGGTGGCCACCCGACAATTGCTGACAGAGGAGGGCTACATCAATACGGAGAACAAACGGCTCGGTGAAAACTTCGTCGACCTTTACAAACCCAATTCCTCGGGTGGTATCGACTACGTCGAGGTCGACGAGATGTTGAAGAGCGGTATACCCCGAGCCGATGTTCGGGCGAAACTGAAGAAGGAACTCGCACACCTGGACAAGAACGATACGCTGCTCTTTGTCGACAAGGTAGATCTCTCCAAGAGGATCCTGTATCGCTTCGGCGAGGACCCAAGCGTCATCGACACCCGGACCTGCCTGTCCACACCTCAGTCTCGATAGTCCCGAATGCTGCTCGGTCATCCGCCCATGAGCCAATACCTGCGCATCCTGTGCCGCACCGAGAGACCGCTGCCCAGAGCGGAGATCGGCAACTTCATCCACGAGGGTTGGTTCTTCAACGCGCCCCCACGCTTCGAACCCACGTTGGATGCTCCGGAGGCCGCACACCTGGAATGGGCGAGATTCGAAGTCCATCCTCCAGGAGTCGGGCGCCCGATTGTTCTCCACTACGCGACACAGGATGTCCTAGCGCACTCAATCGAGGAGCTCATCCAGACACTTCTCGACGCGGGACTGGAAACAAGTCATGCCGCGCTCCTCCAGCGGATTCGCGCGAGCAGGCAACTCATCACCATCGAAGTCGAGCCGCTGCGGATGACGGACGATGCCTGGGAGATGCTGGACGCCACCGAGGCCTTCGTGGCCCGGTCGCGAGATGGCGTGGTGTTCGTTTCGGGCGAGGCCGTCTACGACGCCGCCCTTCAGCCCCTCTGCGTTCTCAGGCGTCCAACGTTCGGCTGACAACCTTCGCCCATCAGCGGCGCACCAGGGGAGAGGCCGTTATGCCCGCCTCGGGCCTCTGAAACAAGACGGGCGGACACACGCGCAGTGGCCATGCCCCAGCCAGGTGCGACAGGCGCATGTCCCAGGTGGCCCAATCTGGCTCAGGCAACCAGGCTCTTAGGCATGGACATCTGGGTCATTTGCAATCCAAGCTCCTCTAGCCCTTACCCCCACCACATCCAGAAAGGATGCCATGCCTCGCCCTGAGTTCAGGTCGATCACCCTCGGCCTGCTGTTATTTTCCTCCGTGCTGATCAATCCCTTGATCGGCTGCTCGAATCCCCCTCCGGACGCGCCGACCCCTGACGCGTCGACACAGGACCCGGACCCTTCAACTCCCGACGCCTCGACTCCGGACGCGTCAACCCCCGACGTCCCGGACGCTTCGACCCCCGACGCCTCGACCCCGGACGCCTCGACCCCGGTGGAGGTGCACGGTCTCAAGGGCGAGTACTACCGGATGTCGGCCCCCGGCGCCCGTGACTTCGCCCAGCTCGGCGCGGTCGCGCTGGAGCCGAACATCAACTTCTCCGACCTGACGGCCATGTTCCAGTCGTCGAACGGCCGCACCGAGCACACCACGGCCCGCTGGACCGGCAAGCTCACCGCGCCGGAGACCGGCGACTACACGTTCCACGCGATCGGCGACAATGGCTTCCGGATGTTCCTCGATGGCGCTCCGGTGATCGACCACTGGGTCGGCGATTGGGACATCGAGCAGCACAGCGCGTCCGTGCACCTCGTCGCGGGCGAGGCACACGACTTCCGGATGGAGCTGTTCCAGGACGTCGGCGGCGCGAACATGTACCTGCGCTGGTCGAGCGCCACGATCAGCAAGCAGATCGTGCCGACCACGGCGTTCACCCCCCCGGACGGCTTCGAGGTCTACCCGGTCGCGCTCGCCGTCGGCGAGGACGGCCTCCGGCTGACGCTCGACTTCGACGGGCCGGTCACCGCGCTCGGAGACCTGCTCCCGCATCTGGTGGTGGAAGCCGACACCACCGCGATGCCCCAGGCCTCGGCCGCCATCGACACCAGCGACGCGTCCCTCGTGGTGGTCACCCTCTCCAAGCCGGTTCAGCGCGGCCAGCGCGTCCGCGTCGCCTACGACGGCCTCGGCGGCCTGAGCGTGGAAGGTGAGACGGTGCCGCAGATCGCGCGCGACGCCAGCAACGCGTCGACCCACCGGCTGCGCACCCCGTGGGGCGACCAGCTCGACACGGCCCACCCGCTGCCCGAGTACCCGCGGCCGCAGCAGGTTCGCGAGAAGTGGCTCAACCTCAACGGCCCGTGGGAGTTCGCCGGCGCGACCGCGAACGCGCAGCCGACGTTCGGCCAGACGCTGCCGGAGCGCATCATCGTGCCCTTCCCCGTGGAGTCCCAGCTGTCCGGGCTGGAGCGCCACGAGGACCACATGTTCTACCGCAAGCTCTTCACCGTGCCCGCCGCCTGGGGCATTGGCACCGGGCAGCGGCTGCTGCTGAACTTCGGCGCGGTGGACTACCAGGCGCGCGTGTGGGTCAACGGCCAGAAGGTGGCCGAGCACACCGGCGGCTACACCGCGTTCACCGCCGACATCACCGGCGCCCTGAGCGGCACGGGTGAGCAGGAGCTCATCGTCGCGGTCTCCGACACCATCGGCCCCAACCAGCCGGTCGGCAAGCAGACGCGCCGTCCGGGCGGCATCTTCTACACACCCACCTCCGGCATCTGGCAGACCGTCTGGCTGGAGCCGGTGCCCACCGTGGCGATCGACGACATCGTGACCACGCCGGACATCCAGACGAACTCGCTCGCCATCCGGGTCCGTTCCGCGTCGGCCTCGGCCACCGCCAGCGTCACCGCCGTGGCCCGCGACGCCGACGGCCAGGAAGTCGGTTCCGTCACGGGCGCGGCCAACACCCCGCTCACGCTGCCGGTGGCGACGCCGCACCTGTGGTCGCCGGAGGATCCGTACCTCTATGACCTCGAGGTCACGCTCACCGAGGGGACGAGCACCGACACCATCGACGCCTACTTCGGAATGCGCTCGGTGACGCTCCAGAACGTCGGCGGCTTCCCGAAGCTGGTGCTCAACGGCAAGCCGGTCTTCTCCCTCGCCATGCTGGACCAGGGCTTCTGGCCCGACGGGCTCTACACCGCGCCCAGCGACGAGGCCCTGCGCTGGGACCTGCAGACGCAGAAGGACTTCGGGTTCAACGCCGTCCGCAAGCACATCAAGGTGGAGCCGGCGCGCTGGTACTACCACGCGGATCAGATCGGCCTGCTGGTGTGGCAGGACTTCGTCTCCGGAAGCATCACGAACACGCAAGGCCAGGAGGCGTTCATCACCCAGGGCCGCCGCATGATGGAGCAGTTGCACAACTCGCCGGCCATCGTGGGCTGGGTGGTCTTCAACGAGGGCTGGGGCGAGTGGAACCGGGAGGAGTCCGGGCGGCTCGCCGAGCAGGTCAAGGCCGCCGACCCGTCGCGGTGGATCAACGCCCACAGCGGCGTGAACTGCTGCGACTCCAAGGGTGACTCCGGCAAGGGCGACATCATCGACCACCACGACTACGTCAACAACGACCCGGCCTACCCGGACGCCACGCGCGCGGCGATGGATGGCGAGCACGGCGGGTTCACCCTGCGCATGCCGGGCCACCAGTGGCCGGGCGCGCCGACGGTCATCTACAGCGGCGTGGCGGACAAGGCGGCGCTGACGGCGAAGTACGTCGAGAACACCCAGACCTTCTACCTGGCCGCCGCCGGGGCGGAGCTGTCCGGCTCGGTCTACACCCAGGTCACGGACGTGGAGAACGAGCTCAACGGCTTCTACACCTACGATCGGCGGGTGGCGAAGGTCGACATGGCGCCGGTGCGGGAGATCAACCTGCGGGTGATCGCCGCGGGCGTCACGGCGGGCGAGGACGCGACGTTCCCCGGCCTCGGGACCTGGCCGCTGGATGAGGGCAGTGGCTCGAAGGCCCAGGACACCGAGGGGAGCAGCGACCTGACGCTGCATGGGAACACCAACTGGACGGCCGGTGTCCGCGGACAGGCGCTGCACTTCGACGGCAACGGCGACTTCGCCGAGACCGCCAGCCCGGTGCTGGATACCCGGGGTGACTACACCGTCTCCGCGTGGGTGACGCTCGACAAGCTGCCGGGCAACTACGCCTCGGCGGTCAGCCAGGACGGCCGCCAGAGGGAGAATCCGTTCTACCTGCAGTACGGGCAGGGCGCGTTCGCGTTCAGCACGCCCGGCGCGAAGCGCGCCACGTACACCATGAATCCGGTCATCGGCCGCTGGTACCACCTCGTTGGCGTCCGGGCCGGAGGCGAGCTGCGGCTGTACCTCGACGGTACCCGGGTGGCGACGGCCCCGGCGGGCACGGCGGCGGTGAGCACCGGGCCCCTGGCGATCGGTCGCGCGAAGTACAACGGCGGCAACACCGACTTCTGGGCGGGGTCGGTCGATGAGGTGCGCGTCTACAGCCGCGCACTCAACGACAGTGAAGTGAGCGCCCTGTACACCTCGGTGCCTCGCTGAGGTCCTCGCTGGGCGGCGGGTGCACGTGCCCGCCGCCCGGCGTGTTACCCGATGCGCCAACCGGCCTGTCTCACGTCCCCTGCTCCCGCGCCCACTTCTCGAGCCTCTCGACCGGCTAGCCCGCCTCGACAAGCGCCGCGAGCTTCTCCAGGGACAGGCGCCAACCCAGCTCATTGTCGGCGGCTGGCACGCCCGACGGAAGCCCCTCATGCACGGCGAGCAGCTCGGTGCCACCATCGTCCGCATCGGCGAGGGTGATCGTGAGCGTCATCTCGCCGCGCAGCGCGGGATCCTCCGTCTCGAACTCGACCGCTTCGACCACCTGGGTGTCCGGCACGAGCTTCACGAAGTGGCCATGGTACGTGTCGGTGTGGGCGGTCGTCTTGCCCATCGCGGTCGGCGCATCGTACGTGAGCGAGACGCGGATCGAGCCCCCCTCGTGGGGCTCGAACACGTGCACATGACTGGTCATGCCGGTGGGCACCCGCCACGCAGCGATGGCCCGCGCATCCAGCAGCGCGCGATAGACCCGCGCGCGGGGCGCCTTCATGTGACAACGAATCCGGGTCGGACTCATGCCCGAACGATAGCACGCGAGGGCAGATGGGGATCGGTACCCTTCCCGACCATCCCGCCGGTAGTGCGCGAGCCAGCTCTTCTCCATGCGAGCCTCGTGGTCGCGGGAGGATGACGAGGGACTCGACGCCTCGCCGCGGGGCGGGCCCCCCGGCTTCATGCAGGTGATCGATTCGAAGACGTTGGTCTTCGCGGACTGGCTCCGCAACGACCTGTATTGAAGGCCCGGCCCCTCCAGCGTGGACGCCGAACGAAGAAGTAGCGGCCGGATATATCAGTCTGATATATCGCGGTGAAGGAGGCCGTCATGGCGAGGGAGAGCACCTGTCGGTTCGCCATCCTGGGGATGCTGTGCCGGGAGCCGATGAGCGGATACGACCTGCGAAGCGCCATCGAGCGGTCGGTGGGGCACTTCTGGCAGGAGAGCTACGGCAACCTGTACCCGACGCTGGAGCGGATGGCGGAGGAGCGCCTGGTCGAGCTCGACCCGGAGGAGCACTCGCGGGGCGGACGGGTCCGGAAGGTGTACCGGGTGACGGCGACGGGGCGGACGGCGCTCGCGGAATGGCTGAGGCGGCCGGTGCTCCCCCACGTCGAGCGCAACGAGCTGTTGCTCAAGCTCTTCTTCGGAGCCCAGGTGGGACCCGCGGACTCCCTGGCCCAGGTGGAGCGCAGCCGCGCCGAGGCGGAGGGGCTGCTGGCGGCGCTGCGCCTCATCGACGAGAACGTCCGCCACTCCCGGGGAGACGACCCGGAGCTTGCCTACCAGCATCTGTCCATTCGCGCGGGGCTGCACGGGCTGGAGGCGCACCTGCGCTGGTGTGACGAGGCGCGCGAAGCGCTCCAGCGGCTCGAGCGGACGACGGTTTCGACGAAGAAGAGGAAAGAACGATGAGCGGTCATCCGGAAGAAGGAGCGCGGCGTCTGCCCACGTTCGTGCCGTGGCTCGCCCTGGGCGTGGGGGCCGGACTGTTGATGTTGCTGAACACGGAGTGGGCCGTGCTGCCCGGCTGGCTGATGGGCGCCCTGTTCCTCTTCTTCTCCCGGCGGCGGCGTCCCGCGGTGGGCTTCGTGGGGCTCCTGGTGGCCAACACCGTCGCCGCCGGCGTGGCGAACCTGGGGGTGTTCCCGGGCTCCGCCGCGAACGCCTTCGGCATGGCCTTGGGGGGCGCGGTGGTCGTCGCGGGGGTGTATCTGGCGGATCGGCTCATCGTGGGGCCGCGGGGCTCCTTCGCGGGGACGCTCTTCCTGCCGGCGGCGATGACGGGGTTGGAGTTGTTCAGCAGCATGGGCAACCCGTTCGGCACCTGGGGCGTGCTGGCCTACACCCAGGCCCAGGTACCGGTGCTGGTGCAGCTCGTGTCGGTGACGGGGTTGTGGGGCCTGACGTTCGTCCTGGTGTGGTTCGCCACCGTGGCCAACTGGGCGTTCGAGCACCGGGAGGCGGGGCGCCGCGTCCTGCCCGGGGTGGCGGTGTACGCGGGGGTGTTGGTGGCCATCCTCGGCTTCGGCGCGCTGCGGCTCGCGGGGGCGGGGAGCGTGGGCGAGCCCGTCCGGGTGGCGGGCATCACCGTGGCGGGAGAGGTGGCCACGGGCCGCGAGGCGGGGCTGTCCCGGCTCATGCAGGGCGAGGCCTTTGGCGATGAGGACTGGCGCGCATTCGCCGAGGCCTCGCGCGCGGTGAACGAGGAGCTGCTGCGCCTGTCGGAGCGGGAGGCCGCGAAGGGGGCGAAGCTCCTGCTCTGGTCCGAGGGGAACGCGGTGGTGCTGGCCGGGGAGCTGGATGCGCTCATCGCGCGGGGGAGCGCGCTGGCGCGCGAGCGAGGCGTGTGGCTCGGCATGTCGGTGGCGAGCTTCACGCCTTCGGTGGAGCGGATGCTGCGCAACGAGCTCATCCTGGTGGGGCCGGACGGCGCGGTGGCGTGGCGCTACGTGAAGTCCCGGCCGGTGCCGGGTTGGGAGGCGGAGCACTCCATCGCGGGCAGCACGGAGCCGGCGGTGGGCCAGGCCCCCGGCGTGGGAGTCCTGGGGGGCGCCATCTGCTTCGACGGAGACTTCCCGGAGGTGTTCGCCAGCGCCTCGGAGCGAGGGCTCGAGCTGCTCCTGCTGCCGTCGAGCGACTGGAAGGGTATCAGCCCGCTGCACACACGGCAGGCGGTGTTCCGCGCGGTGGAGCGGGGCTTCAGCATGGTGCGGCAGGTCAACCAGGGGCTCTCGGTGGCGGTGGACGGCTACGGGCGCGTGTATGGCGAGCTGGACCATTTCACGGCGGAGGAGCGGGTGCTGCGCGCGGAGCTGCCGGTGGGGCGGGTGCCCACGCTCTATGCACGCATTGGGGACTCGGTGGGTCTGCTCTCCGGGCTGGTCGCGCTGGGATGGGTGCTCCAGGCCTCCGTCCGCGGGCTCGTCGCGCGGCGGCGACGCGCCGTCAAGGCCGCCCCCATGGAGGACAAGGGTCAACTGTCTTTCATTGACTGACGATGGATTCAGCGCATCGAGGCTAGAGTGGGCCTTCGTTACCCTTCACGGAGGATTCATGAATCAAGTCGCCATTGTCACGGGAACGTCGTCCGGCATCGGGCTTGCCACCGCCCTCGCACTGGCAAAGGCCGGCCAGGTCGTCATCGCCACGGTTCGCGACGAGCGTGGCGAGGCGAGCGTCCTCGAGCAGGCGGCACTCGCGGGTGTGCGGCTCGACGTCAGGCGACTCGACGTGACCCAGGATGCATCGGTCGCGGCCATGGTCAGCGGAGTGCTCGCCGATCACGGCCGGATCGACGTGCTCGTGAACAACGCGGGCCTTGGGCACCGCGGGACGCTCGAACAGCTCACCTTGGCCGAGATGGCCTCGTCGATGGACGTCAACTTCTGGGGCGTAGCGCGGATGACACAGGCCGTGCTGCCGGGGATGCGCGCGGCGCGGCGGGGAAGGATCGTGACCGTGACGAGCATGAACGGCCTCATCGCGATGCCGTTCAGCGACGCCTACAACGCCGCCAAGTTCGCGGTCGAAGGCCTGATGGAAGGCCTCGCCCCCGTGATGGCGGCGTTCGGCGTGCACGTCTCGGTCGTCGAGCCGGGCCCCGTGCACACGTCCTTCTTCTCGAACATGACTGGCAAAGTCGGCGCGAGCGGCCAGGAAGACCCGTACGCCGCGATGATGGGCCGCTACAACGACGCCCTCGCGGCCGCGATGAAAGGCGGCGGAGAGAAGCCCGAGGGTGTAGCCGCGGTCATCCTGGAAGCCGTCACGAGCGACGCGCCACGTTTCAGGTATCAATCCTCGCCCGTGGCCTCGGCCATGGCCGCACGGAAGATCAACGACGTCACCGGCCAATCGATCGTGCAGGCGACGCGCGCGCTGATCGGCTGAGGCCGGTCCGTCAATGCGCCACGGTCGTGCCAGCTTCACCTCCTGGAGAACCGCCTTGCATAAACCCGCTTGGAAGAACCTGATGCTCATCGGTGGCCTCACCCTCCTGCCCGCCTGCGGGAGCCCGTCCCTCGACGCCACCGGAAACCTGGGACAGACGGCGGGCCTCGCCCAGAAGACCGGCGCGCAGGAGTCCGCGCGGGACGCGGCCTCCACTCCCGAGGGCAAGTTCCGGAAATCCGCCGATGCCATCCCCGGGCAATACATCGTCGTGCTGAAGGCCGCCGCCCTCCGTACCTCCAGGGTGCCCGAGGTCGCCCAGGCGCTCGCCCTCCAGCGTGGCGCCACCGTCCTTCAGACGTACTCCCACGCGCTGAGCGGCTTCGCGGTGCGGGCCAACGAGGCGGCGGCGCGCGCACTCGCGGCCAGTCCCGACGTGGACTTCGTGGTGGAGGATGGCGAGATTCACGCCATGGCCACTCAGTCCAATGCGACGTGGGGCCTGGACCGCATCGATCAGCTCAACCTGCCGTTGAACGGCAGCTATGGCTACAACGGCACCGGCGCCGGGGTCCATGCGTACATCATCGACTCGGGCATCATGACGAGCCATCCGGACTTCGGTGGCCGGGCCTCGGGGGACTTCACCGCGATCAACGATGGCTACGGAGCCAATGACTGCAATGGACACGGCACGCACGTGGCCGGCACGGTAGGCGGTTCCACCTGGGGCGTGGCCAAGGGCGTCCGGCTCCACTCCGTGCGCGTCCTTGGCTGCAATGGAAATGGCTCCCTCTCGGGCGTCATCTCGGGCCTGGATTGGGTGGCGGCCCATCACGTCAAGCCCGCGGTGGCCAACATGAGCCTGGGAGGCGTCACCAACGATGCATTGGACGCCGCGGTGCGCAAGACCATCGCCTCGGGTGTCACCATCGTCGTCGCCGCGGGCAACAATTCCCCCACCATTGACGCGTGCTACATTTCGCCCGCGCGTGTCGCCGAAGCCATCACCGTTGGCTCCGTCGACAACACGGACTCCAGGTTCGTTGGGAACTCGCAGATTTATCAGGGCTCCAACTTTGGCCCCTGCCTGGACGTCTTCGCTCCGGGGGTCAACATCGTCTCCGCCGCGCTCGACGGCACCTCCCGGCCGGAGACCGGCACGTCCATGGCCTCCCCGCACGTGGCCGGCGCGGCGGCGCTGTACCTCCAGAGCAACCCGGGCGCTTCTCCCGCCACGGTGGCCGCGGCGATTGTCATCAACTCCCCGGACAACAAGGTGACCAACGCGGGCAGCGGCTCCACCACCCGCCTGCTCTACAGCAATCCGCCTCCCTCCTGTGGGAAGCTGAGCAGCGGCCAGGCGCTCGCGCCCGGACAGACGCTCCAGTCTTGCGACGGCAGGATCTGGCTCACCCACCAGCTCGACGGGAACGTGGTGCTCTACGACCAGCGGGGTGCGCTCTGGAGCACGAGCACCTGGGGCAAGGTCACCTCGACCTTCGTCATGCAGACGGATGGAAACCTCGTGCTGTATCCGGACTCGATGGGCGCGCTCTGGGATACGGCCACCGGGAACAAGGCGGGAGCCAGCCTGTGGCTGCAGCAGGATTGCAATCTCGTGGTGTACAGCGCTGGCGGCACGCCGCTGTGGGCGAGCTACACGACCTGCCGGTAGTTCGTGAGCAATGAATGACGGGGGGGAGTGGGGTAGGCGCAGGAGACAACTGCCCGCCCCGCTTCTCCCGCCGCGGCCCGCGGATTCTTCTGCATCGTGTTTCTCATCGCCGACGCATTGGAGCCTGGCGAGGGTCGACGTGGACCCCAAGGGGCTGCGCGCCCTCTCCACCGGCCGGTCGCACACCTCGGGCGGCTCCCGTCCGCGGCCCTCCTCCGCCCCTCTGCTCCTGCCTACTCCCTCCCCTCCTTATTTATGCGCCTACGCGCGAGACCCTTCGGCTCCACCCTCCGGCGTGGATCCTCAGAGGGTGTTGAACTGGAGCAGCGGGGTTCCCGCCCTCCATTGTAGGGCGCCCAAGGCAAAAGGGTCGCGGTAGGGACGGCAGATCCCAGCGAGCGGAATTACCGCACGAGGCTCCCACCTCGAGCGCCCGCGTCAGCCCCGAGGGCGTCATCTCCCCGCCCAAGGCCAGCGCCTCGCGCGCCACGCCCTGATTCCGTCCGCCGCCCTCCCGGTGCGGGTGCTCCCGGGAGGAGGACGGTCAGGCGTGGGCTAGGACCCTTGCCCGTTGCCATCAAGGAAGCGAGCAAGGGCACGCCAATTTCCAACCCACTGAAATAACTCATGTTTTTCTTGGAGGATGCTGGAGTTTCGCCCGCATGGATGCAACGGGCCTTGCCTCTTGTCAGAAACAGGCCTAGGTTTCTGACAGATCGTTCGGCCCTAATAGAGTGTTCTGACGGGAGGCAGCGATGGCGGCCCTGGCTGAATCCATCATGAAGAGGGCGGCGGCTCTCTCCGAAGGCACGCCCCTATTCGCGAAGGAATTCCTGCATCTGGGTAGCAGGGCCGCGGTCGATCAGGCCTTGTCACGTCTCCATCGAAGTGGCCGGCTCCTCCGACCGGAGCGGGGGGTGTACGTGCGGCCTGTCGAGACGCGATTTGGCGTGCGTCCTCCGTCCGTGTCCAAGGTCGTCGAGGCGCTTGCTTCGGCGAAAGGAAAGCACATCGCTCCGCAGGGGGCGGCTTCCGCGAACGCACTGGGGATGACGACGCAGGTTCCGGTGCGGACCGTGTACCTGACAACGGGACGCAGCCGACGACTGACGCTGGGGACGCAAGAAGTCGAACTGCGGCACGCTTCCTCCTGGCAAGTGGCTCTACCCCATCGCCCAGCGGGCCAGGTCATTCGCGCCCTCGCATGGCTTGGAAAGGAAGAAGGTCCCAAGAAGCTGTCGTCCCTCAGAGGGAAGCTGTCCGAGGGTGAACTCCAGGAACTCGCCGCGATGAGCGGACAACTCCCGACGTGGATGGCCGAGCAGATAGGCGCGCTTGTCCATGACTGAGGACTTCCTGCGGCTTTCGGCGCACGACCGTCGGGAGGCACTCGAGGTCGCAGCGGGGCAGTCCACACGGCCTTTTCATCTGCTGGAGAAGGATGTCTGGGTGGTGTGGGCATTGAACGTGATGTTCTCCGCTTCTTTTGGCGAGCATCTCGTCTTCAAGGGAGGCACCTCCCTATCCAAGGCCTTCGACGCCATCCGCCGATTCTCGGAGGATGTGGACCTCACCTACGACATCCGTGCTCTCGCGGGGGACCTGACGGGCCAGGGACCGCACCCAATCCCGTCGACGCGCAGCCAGGAAAAGAAGTGGTCGAAGGAGATCAAGGAGCGCCTCACGGCGTGGGTCGGGGATCAGGCATTCCACACGGTGGAAGCCGCCGTCCGCGCCGAACGGGTTCCCGCGAAGGTGAGCATCAATCCGAATGATGACCACGCCCTTCTGATCGAGTACGAGCCTCTGTCGGAGGTCACGCGTTATGCTTCGCCCGTGGTGCTACTGGAGTTTGGTGGCCGAGCAACGGGTGAGCCGTGTGATCCACGGCAGGTGCACTGTGACGCAGCCAAAGCCCTGCCCGATGTGATTTTCCCCACGGCAACCCCTCGCGTCATGCGCGCGGAGCGCACTTTCTGGGAGAAGGCGACGGCCATTCACGTCCTCTGTGCGGGGGGCAAACTTCGTGGGGGAGATCGCTTTTCTCGCCATTGGTACGACCTGGTCCAACTCGACAAGAAGGGGTACGTCGAGTCGGCTCTCGGGGAATTCTCCCTCGCGCAGGCCGTGGCCGAGCACAAGAGCATGTTCTTCGCGGAGAAGGCCGCTGGAGTAGCGATTGACTACTTCGAGGCCGTGAACGGAGGTCTTCGTCTTCTCCCCGAGGGAGAGCTCCTGGTGCGCCTCAAGGAGGACTACCGCAAGATGAGCGAGGACGGCCTTCTGCTCGACGCGGCCGAGCCATTCGAGACGCTCCTGGATGTTTGTCGCCAGATCGCCGCGCGTGCGAACGCGAGGGGCCCAGGGTGAGCCCTTCGTGAACCCATAGAAGTCGGTGGAGCGGGTGCTTCCGCGCGTGCCCTACCGGCAGTGGGCGATGTCCTTTCCACGACAGCCAAGAGTTCCAGGCCCCTGCCGCGCATCTCATGGGAGCGTGGCTCGGGCCGACGTGTACCCAAGGGGCCGCGCGCCCTCTCCACCGGCCGGGCGCACACCTCGGACGGCTCCCGTCCTCGGCCCTCCTCCGCCCCTTTGATCACTGAGTCATTGACAGGGGTTGACGTGTCAGCGCCCCACGACAACGTGTCAGCGCGGGGCGGGGAGCCAGCTCTCGGCTCCGTTCTCCGAGGGAAGGGACCGCGCCGGGTGGGTGGCCCACCCTGTGCAATGTCCGGGGTCACGGCGCTTCAGGACGCCGCCCACCCCAACACACTACGGAAATCCCCCATGGAAAACCTCACCACGTCCTCGTCCGAAGGCGCGCTTGATCTCAAGCGGATGAAGGACTTCATCGCCCACGAGCGCTCGGCCATTGTCCCGGCCGGAACCAACCGGTCCAACCTGGTGGCGGCGAGCTACCCCTGGGCCACCGGTGACTTCGGGATCGATCAGTACCTCAAGACGCTCAACCCCTCGCAGGCCTGCTGGGTCAATGGCGAGACGGTGTACGGCGACATCTACATCACCAGCCAGAACTGGGGCACCTACACCCGCCCGCTCTTCGCCTATCTCGAGTTCGTCGATCAGTACCCCATCCCGAATCAGGTGGATCTACAGCACCAGGTGACGCAGAAGAGCGGCCTCACCTCGAGCTTCACCACGGAGGTCAAGAGCAGCTACTCGGTGGGGGCGAAGATCGACATCGTCAACGTGGGCTCGAGCATCAGCACGGGGTTCTCGCAGACGCAGTCCTGGTCGCAGGAGCGGGACGAGTCGTGGACCACGACCCTCCATGGACCCGGGACCTTCTACATCTACCAGGTCGTGCTGGTGTACGCGCACTGCGCGACCTCCGCCGCGAACAAGTGCGGAGCCAACTTCAAGTACAAGCGCACCCAGCAGGTGAATGATTGGCGGACGGATCTCTACTACCTGTCGGCCATCCACAAGAACGACATGATCATCGTCGGGCCGCCGACCCCTCCGATCACGCCGCTCACGTGGGATCAGGTCCAGCAGTACGTCCTGATCGATCACTGGAATGACTGGAACTTCGACTACAGCGCCTACAACGATCCGTTCCGGCGGTACTGAGCCGGGGCCTGCCCCCGTGTCAATCAGCAGCTTGCCGAGCAGCTGGGTCCGCATGACAGACCCAGATGGTGGGTAAACCCCTGAAATGGAGGAGGCCCCAGACGTGGCGGACACGCAGGCCCTCCAGCAGGGTGCACACGGGCATCCCGCTCTGCACCAACATGGGGGAAGGCTTCTACGGATGTTCGGGGGGAGCCAATGGCGGAACGCCCCCCTACACCTTCTCCTGGACGTCCAACGCCTACGCCACCATCGACCACGTGGCCATCGGTCCGACGAACACGCGAATCGAAGGGAGTTGCACGCGCAGCACCATCGGCTCGCCGAACCAGGTGACATTGACCGTCCGGGATTCCGTAGGCGCCACGGCGTCAGCCCAGCGCAACTTCAAGTGCACCCCCCTCGTGCCGTAGCACGCGGCGCGCCATGTCCGCCTGCTGGAGGCTACCCTCCAGCAGGGCCGTGAACCCGAGGTATAAGCGCCCCATCACACCGTCACATCCTCAGGGGGCTCACAGCATGTCGAAGAGTATTCGTTCCGCGGCCGTAGCGTTCACCGTCTGCTTCGCGATGGCGGCGGGCGCGCAAGACACCATCCAGATTGGCAAGGACGGGAACGTCAAGGTTCACTCGGGTGGCAGCAAAGTGGACGTGCGGGGCGGCAACGTGAAGGTCGAAAGCGAGGGCACCCGCACCACGGTCGGGGTGGAACGGGACGGCGACGACGACAAAAAGGACGCCGATGACGATTCCAGTTCGGAGATCGACATCACCGGCGCGGGCCGCAAGGAGACACTCGCCTGCAATGGCACGACCGAGGTGTCGATCAGCGGCTCCTCGAACGAGCTGACGTTCACAGGAGTGTGCAAGCGCGTCGATGTGACGGGCAGCTCCAACAAGGTCACCCTGGACGCCGTGGAGCGGATCGACGTCACGGGCACGGACAATACCGTGACCTGGAAGAAGGCCGCGGGCGGACGGAAGAAGCCCAAGGTGAGTTCCACGGGCACCGACAACAAGGTGTCCCAGCGATAAACACACCACGCCTCACCACGCCCCATGAAGGCGGCGGGAATCAAACCCAAGAGCTCCAGGCCCCTGCCGCGCATCTCATGGGAGCGTGGCGAGGTTATACGCAGTCAATTCTTGATGATGAACTCCACGCGGCGGTTCTGGCTTCGACCTTCCGGCGTGTCGTTCGATGCGATGGGACGGGACGGACCGTAGCCCCGGGCCTCCAGGCGAGAGCTCTCGATGCCGCGCTGGATGAGGTAGGCCCGCACCCCATCCGCACGCTCCTGGCTCAGGGTGAGATTGAGCTGTTCCAGTCCCGAGTCGTCCGTATGGCCCTCGATGCGGAGCGAGACATCGGGCCGCGACTTCAGCAGCTCGGCGAGCTCATCCAGGATGCGCGTGCCGTCCCCCTCAATCCTGGAGAGGCCCACCTGGAAGACGATCTCCCGGCCCGCCAGGGAGAGCCGCTCCTCCTTCACCGGAGGCGAGACCGGCTCGGGACAGCCCTGCCGGCTCGGCACTCCCGGCTCGTTCGGGCACCGGTCCAGCCGGTCGACGACGCCATCGCCCTCCGAGTCCCGGTCCGGGCACCCCGCGTTCTCCGGCGAGCCCCTCTCATGAGGACAGCGGTCCGTCTTGTTGGGCACGGAGGCACCGCCCTCACGCGGAGGGCCGTGAGCCCAAGCGACCGCCACCCCCGCCCGCCATGAGGGCGTCCCCGGGATGTCGGTGAAGCCATGTCCGGCGAGCGCGCTCACCTCGAGGCCATGTCCCATGGGCAGCCGCACTCCCCCGAGCAACTCCACCGCCACGTCCGGGTGCACCAGCGACTCCGCCAGTTGCAGGGCCAGCTCGCCGCGAAGGCCCTCCCTCCGGGTGGCCACCACCAGCCCCTGCTCCAGCTCGGTGCCCACGGCGCGACCCGGCTCGACCTCGGTCGACCTCACCCGCGCGCCCACGCTGGCCCCCAGCACGAACATTCCCACCTCGCGCCCCAGCGAGACGCGGGGCGAGAACTGAAACCCGGCCCAATGCTCCTGGCGTCCGAACGCACTCGCCCGTCCCCCCGGCAGCCCCACGTCGAGCCCCACCGCGAGGGACACCGGCGCCCCTTCCTCGCGCCGGAGCAGCGCGTAGCGCCCTCCCACCTCCGGCGTCCCCAGCCCCGAGGACGAAGGGGTGGAGACCCCGACCAGCGTCTCCGCGCCATGGCCCCCCTGGAAGAGGATGACCGGCAGCCGGGCGGACACCTCCAGGCGCTCCACCGGAGACCACGCCCCCATGAGCCAGGCCGACGTCCGGTAGTGCAAGAGGGAGCGGTCGAACCCATCACTGCCTCGCAGCACCAGGATGCCGCGCTCGTAGTGGGTCAGGAGGCCGAGGCGATAGCCGCCCTGGGGAAGCAGTCGTCCGGAGTCCACCAGCAGCGAGTCCGTCGCGGCGGCGCTGAGGCGCAGGCGCTCCACGTCGAACGCCACCAGGGGGCTGGAGGGCGTCTGCCCCGAGGCGCGGGTGGTGGCCAGGGCCGCGACGAGCACACAGGTCCATGCCAGTTCACGGCGCCGGCGTCCCGCCCACACAGCAAGGACCGATAGCACGACCAGCGCCGCGTCCGTGCCGCCACCGGTGGCCTGACAGCCGCCGCCGGCAATCGACACCACCCGGGCTTGAACGGTCACGGTGAACGAGCACATCGCCTGATTGCCCGCCGCATCCTCCGCTATCGCGGTGACCGTCGTCTTCCCCGTCGGCAGGGTGCTCCCCGAGGGCCACGAGTACGTCACCGGGGGATTCGCGGTGAGGTTGTCGGTCGCGGTGGCGGGGGAATACGTCACCGGCGCCCCCGCGGGCTCCGTCGCCTCCACGACCAGATCCGCCGGGCAGGTGATTTCCGGAGGCGTCTGGTCGACCACGGCGAGCGTCACGGTGGCGACGTTGCTGTCCAGGCCGCAGTCCCGTGCCTGGAAGGTGAAGCTGTCCGGCCCCAGGTAGCCCGGCTCGGGCGTGTACGTGACGGAGGGCGGCGTGCCGCTCAGCGTCCCATGGGCGGGAGGGGTGACGATGACGAAGGTCAACGCGGGCTCCGTCTCGGCATCCGTCGCCACCAGCGACAGATTCACGGACTCGCCGTACGGAATGGAGACCGTCAGGTCCTCCGCCACCGGCTCGGTGTTCTCCGCCACCGTCACCATCCGCCCGCCGCCTCTCGCGTTGGCGAAGACGGAGAGCGTATGGGCGCCTGGCGTCGCGCTGTCGGGAATGGACACCGTCACGCCGGTGGCGGCCATCTCGGTGCCCGACAATGTCCAGAGCCGGTGCCCCTCGGCCGCCTGCAACCGCACCAGCGGGAAGCTCGTCGCGGAGTCCCTGTAGTCTCCCGTGCTGGCTCCGGAGATGCCCCGGAACAGCGTGCCGGTGATGCGCGCGGAACAGCCGCGCAGCACCACGTCGGGCCCCGTCACCACCGGACGCCAGGCCGGCTGCGCCCCGGTGTCCTCGTACAGCTCGGCGCTCGCCAGCCACGCGCCCGCGGCGCCCTGCCCCCCCAGCGCGAGCACCTCGTTCGAGGGCAGGACGACGGTGTCGAAGCGCAGCCGCTGGGCGGCGAGTCCCGACGCGGGCTTCCAGGTGTGGGTCGCGCTGTCGTACAGCTCCGCGGTGGCGAGTCCCGTCCCCCCCGGCCCCTGACCGCCCACGACCAGCAACCGGCCGGAGGGCAACAGCGCGGCCGAATGGAATGCGCGCGGGCTGGCCAGCGTCCCCGCCGGGGCCCAGGTGTTGGAGACCGGGTCATACACCTCCGCCGACGCCAGCTCCGCCGCGAGCGAGGTCCCCGCCGCCGCCAGCACCCGGCCCGACGGCAGCAGCGTCAGGGTGAAGGAGGCCCGTGCCTGCGAGAGACCCGCGGCGGGGGCCCACGTGTTGGAGGCCGGGTCATACAGCTCCGCCGAGGCCAGCGCCGCGCCTCCGTTCTCGCCACCCGCGACCAGGACCCGGCCGTCGTGCAGCAGCACGGCCGCATGACGCGAGCGGGGCGTGGCGGCCGAACCGGCGGAGCTCCACGCGTTGGCGGCCGGGTCATACAGCTCCGCCGCCCCCGTGCTCGCGCCGCCCACCACGAGCACCCGGCCCGAGCCCAGCACCGTCGCGGTGTGCCCCTCCCTGGCGGCCATCATCGAGCCCGCGGGCGTCCAGGCATCGGCCACGGGGTCGTACCGCTCCGCCGAGGCCAGCGGCCCCCCTCCATTCCCACCCCCGGCGGCGAGCACCTGGCCGGACGGCAACAGGCTCAGCGTGGCGCGCTCGCGCGCGGTGGCCAGGGAGGCGGCGGGAGCCCAGGTGTTGCTCGCGCGCGTGTAGCGCTCCGCCGTCCCGAGTACGCCACTCGCGCCCCGGCCCCCCGCGGCCAGCACCTGTCCCGACGGCAGCAGCACGGCGGCGGAGCCCCGGCCTTGCACCAGATTGCCGGCCGGAGCCCAGCGGTCGCTGGAGGCGTCGTAGAGCTCCACGTCCGAATAGAAGGTCAGGCTCGGGTTCGAGCTGAAGCCTCCCAGGATCAGCACCTGACCGGTCGTCAGCAGGGTGGCGGTGGCATTCTCGCGAGCCACCGCCATCGTCCCGGCGGCGGCCCAGGTTCCCGTCGCCGGGTCATACAGCTCCGACACGGCCTGCGCGTTGCGCGCCCCGTCCGAGCCCCCCTGGACCAGGACCTTGCCATTGGGCAGCAGGGTGGCCGTGTGCCCGTTGCGCGGATGGAGGAGCGCGCCGGTGGCGGTCCACGTGTTGGCCACCGGGTCATAGAGTTCCGCGTGGGGGGTGATCCCCGCGCTCGTGAATCCTCCCGCGAGGAGGATCCGGCCATCGGGGAGCAGCGTCGCGCTCGCATAGTGCCGGGGAATCAGGGGAGGCGCCGCCAGCGACCAGGTCCCGGCCGCGGGGTCATAGAGTTCCGCGACAGGCACCTCGCCCAGGGTGTTGAAGCCGCTGGCCACCAGCACCCGGCCGTCCCTCAGCAAGGTGGCGGTGTGCGCCCGGCGGACGACGGACATGGAGCCGGTGGCGGTGAAGGTGTTCGTCGCGGCGTCGTAGAGCTCCGCCGTGTTCAGGTTGGAGCCTCCCGCGACGAGCACCTGCCCCGAGGACAGGAGGGTGACGGTGGACAGGCTGCGCGACGCGGACATCGCCCCCGTGGCGGACCAGGTGTTCGTCGCGGCTTCATGGATGCGTGCCGACGTGCCGCCGTCCGTCATGATGAACGCCTTCCCGGTGGGAAGCAGGACGCCCGACGTGACGTTGCCCTGGATGCCAGGATTGCCGGCGGAGGCCCAGGTGCCAGTCTCCGGGTCGAAGCGCTCGGCGGACGTCACGAACCCGCTCCGGTTGACGCCGCCCGCCACCAGGACACCACCGCCGGGCAGGAGCAGCGAGGCGTGCTGCGCTCTCGGGCTCGCCAGGCTGGCCGTCGACGACCAGCCCGGGTCCACCACCAACGGCGCGGTGAGCCCCGCGAGGGAGACCTCGGTGACGAGGCCCACGCGGGCCCCCTCGGCCTCGAACTCGTTGGCGCGCGAGGCCTCGCGCACGCCTGACAGGCTCACGCTTCCACGGCGGGACTGGCCGTGCGCGTCGCGCACCTCGGAGGGATGGAAGCGCAGGACGGGCTGTCCCCGCGCGTCGAGGAACTCCACGTACTCACCGGCGTCAGTGAGCGCACGGGCCTGCTCGGCGGAAGCAGGCGCGAGGGGGACTCCGGGGGACGCCGTCACGTCGGCGGCGAGTTCGGGGAAGTAGGCCCGCGCCAGGGAGAGCGCCTCCGCCGAGGAAGTCAGGGGGACCGTCCGCTCGCAGGAGAGGGTGAAGACACCGCAGAGCACCACGAAGAGGAGACGTCCCGAGACCCAATCTGGCTGCATTCACCCTCCAGGCCCATGCATGCGCCATGGGCTGACGTACCGGGACATGGCGTGTACCACGCTCCGACCGACCCGGCATACGCACCGCACGCCAACACGCCCTTGAAAGGGGTGCCGCGCATATCTCGTGAGAGCCATACGATCGCTCCCCACGAAAGCGTACCTCTGCTTCACCTACTAGAGAACCGCCTTGCATAAACCCGCTTGGAAGAACCTGATGCTCATCGGTGACCTCAGACGGGAACGTGGTGCTCTACAACCAGCGGGGGAGATCTGGAGCACGGGCACCTGGGGCAAGGTCACCTCGACCTTCATCATGCAGACGGATGTAAACCTCGTGCTGTATCCGAGCTCGATGAGCGCGCTCTGGAATACGGCCACCGGGAACAAGGCGGGTGCCTCCCTGTGGCTGCAGCAGGATTGCAACCTCGTGGTGTACAGCGCTGGCGGCACGCCGCTGTAGACGAGCTACACGACCTGCCGGTAGTTCGTGAGCAATGAATTTGGTCCGATAAGAACCGACTTGGTCCCCCAAAGCGATCCGCGCCGCCTCGTTAGGAGTGGGTTCGACTCAAGGCGGCGGGCAACCTCTATTTGGAGGCAGCGGGGATAGAACCCGCAGATTCGGCTCACTTCACCTCGGGCATGCTCCATTGCCTTCTTCAAGGGTCGGGCTCCCAGGTACTTCTGTCCGGTCTTCTTGTAGACCGGTAGCCCCAGTTCGTACCCGAGAAAGCAGCAATGTTCCTTCCGCGGCTCGTCTTCGTCTCGTTGAGCGTCAGCTTCATCCCATCTGATGTAGATGTTCGCCAGCAGCGGAGAGATGACTCCCCCTGCGAATCCTTTGACACCTTCACCGGCCCTTGGTGCGCGCGCGGTACGGCCCACACGCCTTGGGCGTCACGTCCCAGTCGCGGCAGAACTCCACCCAGGCAGGGTGGAAGCGCACGCTCCCCGCCTGCCTGTCGTGCTCCTGCACGAGTGGTCGGGCATTGTCCCCGAGCACCTCCAGCACCACGCCTCTGAAGTGCACGAAGGCCGCGGCCACGCCCTCGCGCCAATCGTCTCCTCACTGATTGAGGAAGGCGCGCACGAACAGCCGCTGCGAGAAGCTCAGCACCACCACCAGCAGAAACACCTTCACCAGCTGCCCGCCCAGCCGTACCTTCTTCTCGCCGAAGTCCACCTGCATCTGCTCTACCCTGGCTTCGTCTCGAAGCGCACTGTGGCCACCTGCGCCACGTGCACCTGCCGCCTCCTGTCCTCCACCGCTCGCTGCACGGTGCGTACGCTGGCCTCCACGCCCTCTTGCGCCAGCAGCGCCTTGACGACGACGGCGTTGCCCTCCGCCGCTCCGTCCCACAACTCCACCGCGCGCTGCTGCTCGGCCTCGGTGAGCCACCGCGCCTTGGGCCGCACCTGCTTGTCCGCCGCTCGGCCCGCGCGCAGGCAGCGCCGCACCGTGTTGCGCGCCACGCCCACCTCGCGCCCTATCCGCTTGTGGCCCCATCCCGCCTCCGCCAGCACGCGGATGCGTCGCACCACTTCCTGCTCCACCATCGACACCTCCGCCGCGCGGGGTGCCACAACTTCCGCCGTCTCTCCCATCGAGCTTGCCTCCTTGGAGTGGAGGCCCCGGGAGGGGGTCAATTTTGCTGTCGCGCTCCCCCCCTCGTGGCCGAGGCTTCTCTGGAGAAGCGGGATATGACGGCGTGCCCGAGCCTGCTCAGGCAGAGGCCCTCAATAAGACCTCGTGCAGGGGAAGACATCCGGGACAGCAGGAGCCAAGCTGTTCCTCGGACGGGCCGCGAGAAGAAAGAATGGTGTCCAAAAATGGGCTCTGTCAGGGAAATACCGTAGAGTGAGGAAAATCCATGGCTACTGCCGAGCAAGTCAAAGCCCTCATCGAGAGCCATACGAAGGGAGACGAGCCTCGTTTCCTGGCGGTTGCCATGCAGGTCGCTGCCCTTGAAGCCCGGCAGGGCCACGTCCGGCTGGCTGGCGAGCTTCGCGAGATCATCGACCGAGCCAAGGAGGATGGGGTCAAACGGCCTGTCCCCCTCGCGCAGCCTCGGGGTGAACTAGGTGGGCTCCTTGCCGCGTCGTACCCGAAGGCGACCCTGAACGAACTCGTAGTCGAGCCCGAGCTTCGGCGCCGTATCGACAGGCTTCTTCACGAACAGCGTCAGGCGGAGCAGCTCCGGTCTCATGGACTGGGCCCGCGCCATCGAGTGCTGCTCGTCGGCCCGCCGGGCACGGGCAAAACATTGTGTGCGACCGTCATCGCGGGCGAGCTCCACCTGCCTCTCTTCAAGGTCGTGTTCGAGTCCCTGGTGACGAAGTTCCTGGGCGAGACGGCCGCGAAGTTGAAGCTCGTCTTCGACGCGATACGGGCAACCCGAGGCGTCTACCTCTTCGATGAGTTCGACGCGATTGGCGGGCAGCGCACGGCCGGGAACGATGTTGGTGAAATCCGGCGGGTGGTGAATTCGTTCCTGCAACTCCTTGAGCAGGATGATTCGAACAGCATCGTTCTCGCCGCGACCAATCACCCCCAGATGCTGGATCGTGCCCTCTTCCGTCGCTTCGACGACGTCATCGAGTTCTCACTGCCTTCCCAGGCCCAAGCAGAGGACACGATGCGAAATCGACTCGCCCCCTTCGACACGGGCCGCCTAAAGTGGACCCGGATTCGCCCCGCAGCTCGTGGGCTGAGCCATGCGCTGCTTGCGCGGGCGTGTGATGATGCGGCGAAGCAGGCCGTTCTCGCTGGAACGCGAGAGGTTTCGACCGAGGCGCTCATCGAGGCGCTCCGTGAACAGCGGGAATTCGCCGCGATGAAGTAGAGCAAGTACGCGGGGGGCTGATGGCAGAAGAGAAACCGGAAAAGTTGCGGCACCTGCTCGTTCAGGGAACTGGTACATCCTACAACTACGTTTCGACGCTTTCCGTGCCGCACTCGCGGACTACTCCAACAAGAGACCGTGCTGCTCACGGTCAGCGATTGCTCAGGGAATACGGAGCCGCTTTCAAGACCGGCATTATGGCTCGTGGTGGCGGAGCCGATATTCCGGGGGTCTCGCTCACCGTGCGCAGCGAGCCCGGGTCCGAGCTTCCCATCGAGTCACTCGACAGCCGACGTCCTGATGGTCCACGTGTCCTGGCCGTGAGAGAGGTCGAGGGCGCGACAGTCGCTCAGGTCTTCGTGCCTCAAGGCGGCTTTCAGCTCATCGAAGAGAAGCTGCAGGACTATCTTCGTAAGGACACCCCTAAAGGTAAGCCCGCCAACGAGGCCCTCATCGCTTCGATCGCCTCGTTTCAGCTCGCGGCTCTTGAGGAACTCTGGACCGACCCGGAACTCCCGTTCCCCGCCCCCTCTCAGCCCATGGCTTGGGAGGCTTGGCTCCGCGACTCTTCCGAGGAACTGCTCTCCTCCTTCCTCTCGCTGTGCAGGCAACATGGGCTGGTCACCGGACAGCGCTCGCTTGAGTTCCCTGACCGGCGAGTCGTGCTCGTATCGGGTACGGCAAACCAGCTCTCATCTTTCGCCATCCTGGATACGCTCGCCGAACTCAGGCCAGCGCGTACGCCACCAACGGAGTTCGTGGAGATGCCGTCGCGCGAGCAAGGCGAGTGGAGCCGGGAACTGATGTCCCGCCTTGTTCTTCCCGCAGCAGATGCGCCAGTGGTATGCGTGCTCGACACGGGAGTGAGCAACAATCATCCGCTCCTCGCTCCTCTTCTCCCCGCCGCGAACATGTTCGCTTATCAAAGGAACTGGGGCCTTGCCGATCACGACGGCCACGGCACCGAAATGGCAGGCCTCGCGGGGTATGGAGACCTGATTGACGCGCTTGAGTCGAAGATGCGTGTTGCTCTCGAGGTAGGTCTCGAGTCGGTGAAGATCCTTCCGCCACCACCAGCTACGAATGCTCCCGAGCTTTACGGTGCGATCACCGCCGATGCGGCCGGTCAGGTCGAGGTTGCTGCTCCAAAGCGTCTCCGCGTGTTCTCGATGTCGGTTTCAACGAGTAACGGCCGGAGCGCAGGCCGCCCCTCTTCGTGGTCGGCGGAGATTGATCGACTCGCCGCAGGTGTGGATGACGGACGGCAGCGGCTCTACTGCATCTGCGCAGGCAACGCTGACCCGAACTGGTATCCGCACTACCCGGAAGGAGCCATGACGGGGAAGCCGCTTGATCCCGCTCAGGCGTGGAACGCGCTGACCATCGGCGCTTACACAGAGAGAGACATTATTGCAGAACCCTCGCTTTCTGGGTGGCTGCCGATTGCTCCACACGGTGACATCTCTCCCACGAGCACTTCGTCCATCACCTTCGAAAGAGGGTGGCCGAACAAGCCCGACCTTGTCCTTGAGGGAGGAAACGTCGCGCTGAGCCCCGGAGGCATTCTTCCGCCAGACGCCTCGATTCCCAGCCTTTCGCTGCTCACGACCGACCGGATGATTCGAGGTCGTTTGTTCACGTATACCAACGCCACGAGCGCGGCGACTGCGCAGGCCTCCCGAATGGCAGCCCACCTCTGGGCCGAGTACCCCACGCTCAGGCCCGAAACGATTCGGGCCCTCCTTGTCCACTCCGCCCGGTGGACGCCCGCGATGGTGAGCCGGACCCCCAACAAAAACAATCGTGTTCGGCTCTATGGCTACGGAGTACCGAGCCTCGCGCGAGCCCGGTGGAGTGCACGCGATGCGCTGACGCTCGTGGTCGAAGATGAGCTTCGCCCTTTTAAAGTGGGCAAGTCGCCGGCGCAGATGCGCCTTCATAAGTTCCCATGGCCGGTCGAGGAACTTCAGCGCCTTGGCGCCGCCGACGTCCGGCTTCGGGTGACGCTCTCCTATTTCATCGAGCCGAATCCGGCGCAACGCGGTTGGATGGGGCGGTTCCGCTACCAATCGCACGGACTCCGGTTCTCGGTGCGTCGTCCTACTGAGAATGACTCCGCGTTTCGCGCGAGGCTCAGCAAGGCGATGCAGGACGACGGCTACACGGGTAGTACAGGAACAGACCCCGGCTGGGAACTCGGAGGAAACCGGCGCAATCGTGGCTCCATCCATTCGGATGTGTGGCACGGGTCTGCGGCGGATCTTGCCTCGCGTCAGGTCCTGGCCGTCTTCCCGGTCGGAGGGTGGAAGGCGGACGCCCGCAGGGTCGAGAAGCCCACGTCCGTCCAGTTCTCACTCGTCGTCTCGATAGAAACGGACGAGACAGAGGTCGATCTCTACACGCCGGTGGCAACCGAGTTGGGCGTGCCGGTCGCTGTTGAGAGCTGATGGAGCGCATCCATGTACCGAACCACCAGCGCATCGGCGAGGCGGTCAATCCATTGGGCAGCAGGGTGGCCGTGTGCCCGTTGCGCGGATGGAGGAGCGCGCCGGTGGCGGTCCACGTGTTGGCCACTGGGTCATAGAGTTCCGCGTGGGTGGTGCTCCCCGCGCCCGTGAAGCCTCCCGCGAGGAGGATACGGCCATCGGAGAGCAGCGTCGCGCTCGCATAGCCTGGAAGGTCAGCCCGTGCGTCGTCAGCGTGAGCAAGCCTCTCCCAGTGAGCTGGGCGGTGAGCGCACGGGCCTGCTCGGCGGAAGCGGGCGCGAGGGGGACTCCGGGGGACGCCGTCACGTCGGCGGCGAGTTCGGGGAAGTAGGCCCGCGCCAGGGAGAGCGCCTCCGCCGAGGAGGTCAGGGGGACCGTCTGCTCGCAGGAGAGGGGCGTGATCGCGTGGCGGCTCCCCCAAGCAGAAGACCGAGCTGCGAAGCCAGAGCGAGAGCACCCAGCAGTTCACCGTGGCCGTCACCGGCGCGACGCTCGATGGCATCAGGACATGAAGAGGCTGGATGCGTCGCTCAAGACGGATTTCGAGTGATTCAGCCGTCGTCCGTGAACAGCCCACCGTGGCCTCGCTCCCGGGCCTGCGCGATCAGCCATCCCTCCAGATCATGGATGTCGTCGTAGGCGACGAGCGCCTCGTCCCGAGGAATGCCCACGCCCTGGCACACCCAGATCGACTGCGGCAGCCCCCTCGCGAGGCTGGGATTCCAAACCGTGAAGCCGGAGTAACCCCCTCCCCCGTCCTGGAATGCCCCGTCACGTCGAGGAAGGCCGTGCAGGCGCCGCTCGAGTTCCTGGACCTCCTCGGCGGAGAGCGGCCCAGGTGTGGTTGGGAAGGCCGCTGAAGACTCGGAGTTCAACTCTCACGGGAGGCCCCCCCGCCGTTGGGTTCACACATCTTGTCGTGAGCAACAACGCCTCCAGCGGCACGAGCCAGGGGCGCCCTGTGACGTGGGCTCTCATGAAGCCAGGATACCCGCATGCCGGTGGGCGAGAACCAGATGACCGGCGCCACGTTCTCGTGCGCACCTCACGTCCGAAAGCACTCGGCCTCACGGCCCGGGAGGACGCGTCCTGGCATTGACGCGCTCCAGGTGCTGCTGGAAAGCGGGGCGTGTGGGGTCGAGTACGATGGCTCGCGCATAGCTGTCGCGCGCCGCGTCCCATTGACCCGTGGCCTCTAGAGCTTCGCCCAGGCTGTCCCAGGCGTTGCTCGATTGGGCATACCACTCGGCATTGCGCCGCAAGGCGGCGAGCGCGGCGCGCGTGTGGCCTTGCTCCAGCAACTGGTAGCCCACGCCGTTGAGCATGTCCTCGGCGGGGTGGAGCTCCATGCCGAACCGTCGGGACAAGCGCGCATAGTTCGCCTCAATCTTCGCCAGCGTCCCGGGGGTCGCCGGGTACTCGGGCACGATCCACCCCTCGAAGAGCGACTCCAGGCCATCGGAGAGGGTGCGGTGGGGGGTGCTGACGTGGTGCTCCTTCCTCAGAAAAGCGTAGTGCCACCGCAACCCCGGGGGGCGCGTGCGCGCGAGTGTGCGCGCGAGTCCCTGAATGGGCGCGAGCATGGCGGGCCCTTCGTTGCCCATGCTCAGGTAGAGGAAACGCTCCGGCGAGGGCAACCGCCCGAGGGCCCTGGCCGCGTCTCGCACCCACTGGCCCTCGTTCCACCACAGGCTCGGACTGCTGAGGATGAGGGCCTGGAAGAGGTGGGGCCGTGACACCCAGGTATGCAGGCCGAACAGACCGCCATACGAGTGGCCCACGAGGATCCGGTACGGCAGCGTGCGGTAGCGCGACTCGATCTGGGGCCGCAATTCCTCCTCCAGGAATCGCAGGAACCGATCCGCGCCGCCCGCCAAGGGCATGACCTGGGCGACACGGAGGGAGGGGGCGTTGGGCAACCGGGCATCCCCCCGCACGGGCGGGGTGAGATCCCGCCCCCGCTCCGTATTCGAGATACCCACCACGATCAGCGGGGGGATGAACCCGCCCCGCGCCAGGAAGTCCACGAGCCCCGTGGCGTGGTGGAAGTGCTCATCGCCATCCAACAGGTACAGGACGGGATGACGCTCTGACGAGGTCTCGTAGCCGGGCGGCAGATGGACGAAATAGGACCGGTCCTCTCCGAGCGTGTCCGAGCGCAGGGTGAATCGTGTCCCGAGGAGGATGGGCTGCCCCTGTTCGATGGGGGCCGCGGGTAACGCCTCCAGCGGGAGCAGCATGGCGAGCAATTGCCGTGGGGACAACGCCTCCTCGCCCGTATCGCCCCGAAGCCACGAGGTGTCCGCCATCCCGGGACGGCGCGAGGCTCGGGCCCTTCTCGGCCATTTCGCGTGGGCGTTGTTCAGAAGGCCACGAGCGCGAGTTTCGGGTGTCGCCCTCCACGCAACACGGGACCTCCGGCTCTGGGCGGAAACGCGGCGCCTTCGAGGAAGACCCGAGTTGCTGGGAGGTCGGCATGAGGTCTGCATTGAGGCTCAGCATCCGCCGGCTCGCTGCCTCCGGCGGGTTGTCTGTCCATTCCTCGGAACCCACACCTGGAAGGAAGAACCCCATGCTCAACCTCCGCCGCTCCGTGACCCTGCTCGCCGTCCTGTTCGCCGGTGCCGCCTCCGCCCAGATCAAGTCGGCCAACCCCATGAACTACGTGGGTGAGCAGCACAACGCCTACCTGGCGTGCCTGCAGAAGGTGAACGCGGATGGGAAGAGCAATCCGCTCGAGGCCCTGGTGGACCAGTGCGGCTTCAAGCCGGAGCAGCCGGCCGACGAGTTCATCCAGGAGTACACGGAGCTCATGCCGGAGAACCTGCTGGCTCCGCTCAGCCAGATGCTCGCGCCGCACCGCAAGGCGTTCAACGACAGGCAGTACTCCGTCGCGCTGGAGGTCGAGCGCGTCCTGTCGACCCAGTCGCCCGAGCAGGCGTCCAGGTCGCTGGCGGACCTGGAGAACAAGGCGGTGCTGTCGCTGGGCCGCGAGACGGCGGACCTGGCGGTGCTCTCGGGCGTGGCCACGGCTCGCCACTCGCTGATCTTCTGGACGCAGAGCCCCCCCCAGGCGAGGGCCAAGTGGTGGCAGGTGGTGCTGGCGGATGTGGCCGGCGGCATCGTCGGCGGCGTCTTCGGCGGCGGCGTGGGCGCCGTGGGTCTCGGCACGGCCTGCTCCGGCGCCGTCGCGAAGCTGGAGTAGCCCAGGGGGCCGCAGCCCGACTCGCAGCCCATGCAGTGACTGCATGGGCTCAACACCCCGCCAGGTCAGCGCCGAACCCGGAGCGGGAGAGCGGTCAGGCCGCGGACCGACTGCGAGCGGCGCCAGGTGAGTGCGGAGCGCGGCACGGCCAGCTGGATGTCCGTGTATCGTCGCAGAAGGGCGCGGAAGACGACCTTTGCCTCGAGCCGCGCGAGCGGAGCGCCGAGGCAGAAATGCGGCCCGAAGCCGAACGCGACGTGACGGTTCGGCTGGCGCCCGATATCGAACCGCTCCGGGTCTTCGAAGTACGCCTCGTCGTGGTTCGCCGAACCGAGGATCGGGCACACCGCCTCCCCCTTCCGGATGAACACACCGCGGAGTTCCGTGTCCTCGCGAGCGAAGCGAGGCGCGTTGAGCTGGACCGGGCTCGTGTACCGCAGCATCTCCTCGACCGCGGAGTCCATGAGCTCGGGGTGCGCCCGAAGGCGCTCGAGCTGATCGGGGTACTCCACCAGCGCGAGCACCCCGCTGCCGATCAAGTTGACGGTCGTCTCGTGCCCCGCGAGGAGGAGGATGAGGGTCGACGCGACGAGCTCGTCGAAGCTCAGCTTGTCACCGGCCTCCTCGGCCTCGATCATCGCGCTCAGGACGTCATCGCCCTTGTTCTTGCGGCGCTCGGCGATCAGCATCCGCAAGAAGCGGTTGAGCTTGATCATGTTGGGGACGTTCGTGAGGAGTTCCAGGGGACCGGCGCCGTCCAGCTCCAGGATGCCGTTCATCCAACGATGGAAGTCATGCTGATAACGTTCGTCGACCCCCATCATGTCGGAGATCACCGCGACCGGCAGCGGCAGCGCGAGGTCGGCCATCAAGTCCAGCGTGCCGCGCGCGTCGGCCGCATCCAGCAATCCGTCCGTGAGTTGCTCGATGCGTTGCTCGAGCGCGGCGACACGCGCCGGCATGAACGCCTTGTGCACGAGCGTGCGCAGGCGCCGATGGTCGACTCCGTCCTTCATCACCATGGAATCGACGATGCCCATCGAGAGCCGCGACTCGAGCCACGACACCTGGAGACCGGCGCTGCGCTTGTCGTTCGCGAAGCGCTCGGTGTCCTTGAGCAGCACCATCACGTCGTCGTAGCGCGAGACATAGAAGCTCTCGCCGCGGCGCCCCTGGTTCAGGCGGATGATCGGCATCTCTCGCCGCAGCCGCGCGTAGAAGGGATACGGGTCCCGACGGAATTCCGGCGTGACGAAGTTGAACGACGGCGTCGGCGCGGTGCTCGTGGCGCGGGTCTTCTTCGGCTCGTTGTTCGTCGTCGGGGTGGGGGCGGGGGCGGTCATGGTGTTCCCTTCAGGCGAGGTGGACGGGTGAGCCGCGTCCGCGGCGCATCGTCTCCACGTTCGCTATCATAGGTGACTCCCCGGCGTAGAGGCTCGCCGCGCCCCCCCGAGCCCCTCACCTTCGAGCTCGCGGGAACCCGTGTCGCGATCCCATGATTCTTTGGCGCGATCGGATTAGCGTCCTCTGGCGATCTTCGTGACTCTGCGTCTGGCCGAATCCCCGGCGCCACGAAGGATCCCGCGCATGTCGAAAGTCTGGCTCATCACTGGATGCTCACGCGGCCTTGGCCGCGATCTCGCCAAGGCCGTGCTCGCCGCCGGCCACCGCCTGGTGGCGACGTCACGCAATCCCGAGGAGCTCCAGGAACTCGTCGCACACCCTGGTGAGCAGGTGCGCGCGGTCGCGCTCGACGTGACCGATTCCGCCGCCGCGCGCCGGGCCGTGGCCGCCGCGACATCCGCCTTTGGCCGGCTGGATGTCTTGGTCAACAACGCCGGCTACGCGAACATCTCCTCCATCGAGGACGTGGCGGAGGAAGACTTCCGCGCGCAGGTCGAGACGAACTTCTTCGGCGTGGTGAACGTCACGCGCGCCGCGCTCCCCGTGCTCCGGGCGCAGCGCGATGGGCACATCATCCAGATCTCGTCCGTGGGTGGGCGCCTGGGAAGCCCGGGGCTCTCGGCCTACCAATCCTCCAAATGGGCCGTGGAGGGCTTCTCGGAGGTCTTGTCGAAAGAGGTGGGGCCGCTCGGCATTCGCGTGACGATCGTCGAACCCGGCGGCATGCGCACCAACTGGGCGGGCGCGTCGATGCGCATCGACCCGGTCCATGACGATTACAAGGCAACCGTGGGTGCGCTGCAGAACCTCCGCGAGCACGCGGGCATCGAGCGGGGCGACCCCCTGAAGGCGGCGCGGGCCATCCTCCAGATCGCCTCGGAGCCACAGCCGCCGCTTCGGCTCCTGCTGGGCTCGGACGCGGTGTTCCTCGCGGGGGCCGTTGCCCGGGCTCGAGCGGAAGAGGATGCCAGGTGGAAGTCACTCGGCATGTCGACGGACTTCGACGGCATGGGTGACTTCGCCGAGACTCCCATCGCCAGGATGCTGGCCGAGAAGAGGAACTGAATTGCCCGTCGATCTCGTTCCCGTGCCAGGTGTGCTGCTCGAGCGTTTCGCCGTGCTCGGCGTGGACGTCGAGCGCGTGCTGCGACAAGCAGGTGTGTTGCGCTCGCGATTCAAGGAAGCGAAGGCATACCTCACGACACGCGAGTTCCTGGCGCTCTGGCGAGCGCTGGAAACGGGCAGCGGGCGGGACGTGGGTCTGCGCGTGGGTTCCGAGGCGCTGCCGCACCAGTACGACGTGGCGTCGATGGCGGCGCTTCATTCCGGGAGCCTCGGCGAGGCCTTGGAGAAGCTCGCCCGGTACAAGCGCCTCACCTGCCCGAAGGATCTCACGATCGAGCTCGCGGACGGTGAGGCACGGCTGCGGTTCCACTGGGTACTCGCCGAGGGGGCGTTGCCGGTGCGCCTCCTCGATGCGACGTTCGCCTCCCTGCTCGCGCTCGCCCGCCGCGGAATGGGAAGACCGCTCATCCCGAGACGCGTCGAGCTGGCACGGCGTCGCGCCAACACGGACATGCTCACCCGCCACTTCGGCTGTGAGGTCGTGTTCGACGCCCCCGTGGATCTGCTCGTCCTCGATGCGCGGGCGCTGGACGAGCGGTTCGTGACCCACAACGCGGACCTGCTCGCCGTCCTCCTGCCCGGGCTCGAAGCCGCGCTGAGTGAACGCTCGCCCCATCGCTCGCTCGCCGATGACGCGCGGACCGCGCTCCGCCGGTGGATGTGCGGAGAGCGCCCTTCCGTGGAGAAGCTCGCCGACGAGCTCCGCATGAGTCCGCGCACGTTCCAGCGCCGGCTCAAGGAATCTGGGACGACCTATCAATCGCTGCTCGACGAGGTCCGCCGGGAATCCGCGTGCCGGCTGCTCGCGAACACCGACCTGGATGCGGGCGAGGTGGCCTTCCTGCTGGGCTTCGAGGAGTTGAACTCGTTCACCCGGGCCTTCCGCGGTTGGGAAGGGGTGACGCCGAACCAGTGGCGAGACTCGGAACGTCGATCGGCCTGAAGACGCGCAAAGGCCCTCCATGCCTCTCTTCCGCCTCCGCGCCGGAGGTAGACACGCTACAACAGCCGCACCGTCCCGTCCTCGAGACGATGGGGCACCCCCGTGCGCTGGAAGAGGGCGGCCACGCTCGTCGCCGGGTCCGCGCTCCCCTCGTCCAGCAGGCGCGCCATGTCCTCGGCCAGCGTCGGGTCCCCCGAGACGCGGGTCAGCTCGGCCAACCACTCCGCCCGCGAGAGGACACCGTCCTCTCGGTTGGCCTCCACGAGCGGCCGGAGGAAGTCGAACCAGTCCCGCCCTCCCCCGCGACGCACCGCTCCCTCGGCCGCCAGCGCGAACACCGCGCCACAGGCGTAGTAGGCCCGGTGCTCGCCCCGCTCGGCCGCGCTGGCCACGCTCCGGCCCCGTGAGAGCGTGAGACAGTCGTCCACCTCCTTCTGCAATCCGGCACGCGCGTCATACGCCGGATTCATTGCCTCGAGCGCCCGGATGGCCATCAGGTCCGCGCCCCCCTCCGTGATCCACGCATCGCGGGCGCGCTCGTAGTGGACGGTTTCTCCAAGCCAGAAGTGGGCGCTCTCGTGTCCGATGAACCAGCGCGCCCGGGCGAGGAGTTCCTCCGAGGGCCGCACCACGCCCTCGCCTTCGAAGGTCATGACGACGAGGCCGGGAAGGACGCTGCCGCCCATACTGGTCCTCCGCGGGGTGGGGCCATCCCAGCTGGCCATGAGGGTGTACTTGTCCGCGCCGCCCGGGCCGAGCCGTTCGGCGTAGAAGTCCGTGACCCGGGGGGTGAAGGCGCGAAGTTCGGCACCCATCCAGGGGGGCAGGGCAGGATCGAGCACGGTGGCCCATCGCTCGCCCTCCACCAGCCCGGCCTGACCGAACAGGACATAGGTGTTCGCGTCCCGCGCCACGGCCTCGGCGCGCCGCTCACCTCGAAACAGGACGGGTCCCGCGCGGTCACGCCACGTCACACGCGCGGGCCCGCCGGCCACCTCCACACCGTTCAGGTCATGGGGCAGTGCCCGCGCGGCCTCCATGGACCGCAACGGGATGACGTCGAACTGAGCGGTGTAGAGCGCGACCGATCCATCGGTGAAGAGCAGCGCCGGATCGTAGTCCGCCTCCAGGTCCACCGACGCGGGTCGGATCGCCACGCGCACGCGCCGCGGCACCGGACCGCCGTCCGCGGCCCGAAGAACATCACGTGTTCCCTGCCTCTCCAGCACGACGTTGGGCGTCTCGACCGTCCACTGCTCCGGCCGCCAGGGCTGGTGCGTCCTCAGCGCGAGAGCGGAGCGGATAAAAGCCCATACCGGCGCCTCCCGGTCGAGGACGAACTCGGCCGTCCAGCGGCCGCCGTCGCGCTCGACCACCACCTCCACGGGCCGTTCACTGGCGTTGGCGAGCGTCACGGGCGCGACGGCCATCGGGGCGGCACAAGCCGTGAGGCCGCCAGCGAGCATCAGGACGGCGAGGAATCGAACAGAGCGCATCGGTTGAGCTCCCGAGAACCGCCTGTCCAGGGGGACAGAGGCCCACGGTCACAGCCTATCGGAGGCGCCGCATGAACCCACGGTGAAGTCTCCGGGAATGAGGCGTGCGAGCCTTGGTGCCCGGTCTTGCTTTTAATTCAAGGAAGACGGTTTAGTCTGGAATGCATCCGGCTGTCGGGAGCGCGTGGACGCGCCTTGAGGCCGGTGCGGCAATCCCTCAGCCCCGCAGGGCCTGGAGTCCTGAACATGCGAAGACGTACGACCTCGTGGATGGAACACGCATTGGGCCTGCTGTTGGGGCTCTGGCTGGTGAGCGGCTGTGGCCAGCCCCCTGAAGGCCCCGTGGCGGAGCAGGCCGCGCTGGGGTCCCACCGACAGTCCGTGCAAGCGCGTTTGTTGTTGAGCACGGGTTGGGATCATTCTCTGGCCGTGCGCGCGGATGGCACCGTGTGGGCCTCCGGCTACAACCGATACGGGCAGCTGGGCAACGGCGGCTATGCCTCGAGCAGCACGCCGGCGAAGGTGACGGGACTGACTCGCGTGGTGGCGGTGTCCGCGGGGTATGAGCACTCGTTGGCCTTGCGCTCCGATGGCACCGTCTGGAGTTGGGGCTCCAATTTCAAAGGCCAGCTGGGCATTGGCTCCTGGAGCGATCAGAACGTCCCCGTGCAGGTGTCCGGGCTCCAGGACATGGTGGCCCTGGACGCGGGTTTTCATCACTCGCTGGCGGTGGGCTCCGATGGCACGGTCTGGGCCTGGGGCGAGAACGATGCGGGCGCGCTGGGCGATGGCACCACGACGGAGCGGACCTCGCCGGTGCGGGTGCTGGGGCTGAGTGGCGTGGTGGCCGTGGCCGCGGGTCATGACCACTCGCTGGCACTGCGCTCGGATGGCTCCGTGTGGGCCTGGGGTTCCAACTTCTCCGGAAAGCTGGGGGATGGCACCACGACGAATCAGACCTCGCCGGTGCGGGTGCTGGAGCTGAGCGACGTGGTGGCGGTGGCCACGAGCGACGGCCACTCGCTGGCGGTGCGCTCGGATGGCTCCGTGTGGGCCTGGGGTAGCAACGGCTCGGGTGAGCTGGGAGATGGCACCACGACGGCTCGGACCTCGCCGGTGCGGGTGCTGGGGCTGAGCGGGGTGACGGCCGTGTCCGTGGGCGTGAGCCACTCGCTGGCGGTGCGCTCGGACGGCTCCGTGTGGGCCTGGGGCTCCAATGCCGAGGGCCAGCTGGCGACGGGAAGCCGGGACGCGCTGCCTCACCCCGTGCCGAGCCCCTTTCCCGGAGTGAGCGGGGTCGTGGAGGTGGCCGCCGGTACGGGCTACTCGCTGGTGCGGCTCGCCGATGGCGCGGTGTGGGCCTGGGGCGAAAACTCCGTGGGCCAGCTGGGCAGCGGGCTCTTCTCGTCCACCTCGCGCGCCCAGGTGCAGGGACTGAGCGGGGCCGCGGCCATGGCCGCCGGACGTGCTCACTCGCTGGCGCTGCGCTCGGACGGCACGGTGTGGGCCTGGGGCTCCAACACCCATGGCCAGCTGGGCACCGCGACCTCGAACAGCCAGGCCACCGCGGGGCCAGTCCCGGCGCTCGGCGGCGTGGTGGCCGTGGCCGCGGGGGCCTTCCACTCGCTGGCGCTGCGCTCGGACGGCACGGTGTGGGCCTGGGGGCTCAATGGCCTGGGCCAGCTGGGGGATGGCACCACGACGAGCCGCGACGCGCCGGTGCAGGTGCGGGGGTTGAGCGGAGTGACGGCCGTGGCCGCGGGCGAGGGCCATTCGCTGGCGCTGCGCTCGGACGGCACGGTGTGGGCCTGGGGCGACAACGAGTACGGCAAGCTCGGTGATGGCACCCAGAGCAACCGTCCGCTGCCCGTGCAGGTGCAGGGGCTGAGCGGAGTGACAGCCGTGGCCGCGGGACCGCTGCACTCGCTGGCGGTGCGCTCGGATGGCACGGCGTGGGCCTGGGGATACAACCGGTACACGGGCCAGCTCGGGGATGGGACCCAGACCAGCCGCTCCGTCCCCGTGCAGGTCAAGAACCTGACGGGGGTGGTCTCCGTGGCCGCGGGCCAGCTCCACTCGCTGGCGGTGCGCTCGGATGGCACGGCGTGGGCCTGGGGGTCCAATGATCATGGCCAGCTGGGCCATGGCGACTCGAGCGTGAGCAGAAGCCTGACGCCGGTGCGCGTGAAGACGCTGACTGGAGTGCTCTCCGTGGCCGGAGGTGACGCCCATTCCCTGGCGGTGTGCCAGAACGGCGGGGTGTGGGCCTGGGGCAACAACGAGAAGGGCCAACGGGGCACGGGCACCAACAGCTACGCGCTCTACGCGCCGCTGCAGGTGGCGGGGGTGAGCGGCGGCACGGCGCTGGCCGCGGGCGGCTCGCACTCGCTCCTGGCCCTCTCCGATGGAACCGGGTGGGCCTGGGGCTTCAACGACGATGGCCAGCTGGGCAATGACCGGCCCGTGTACTACCCGACCGGTCTGCGCTCCCTGCTCAACTGAGCCACCTTCCGTGAGGACAGGGGCGAGCCCCCTCGGGCCTATAGTGGCGCCCTTCGATGAGGGAGGTGACGGGATGCGTGCTTACGTGCTGGGTCTCCAGGAGGTCGACCGAACCCGAATCATGGTGGTCGGGGGGAAAGGCGCGAGCCTGGGGGAGCTTTCCCGTCTGGAAGGGATCCGCGTACCGGATGGCTTTTGCGTTTCGACCGAAGCCTTCAAGCGGATCCTGGGAGAAGCGCCGACGCTGGGCGAATGGCTCGATCGGTTGTCGCGTCTGAAGGCGGAAGACCGGGATGGAATCCGGGAGCTCAGCGCGGAGATCCGCACGATCATCGAAGGGATAGCCATCCCCGAAGACATTCAGGAAGCGATCACCCGCTTCCTTTCCAGGCTCGGCGAGCAAGCCGCCTATGCCGTCCGGTCCAGCGCGACGGCGGAGGATTTGCCGACGGCTTCCTTCGCGGGCCAGCAGGACACGTACCTGAACGTCATCGGGAAGTCGGCGATCCTGGCGCACGTCAGCCGGTGCTGGGCGTCGCTCTTCACCGAGCGGGCGGTCTCCTACTGCGTTCGACACGGCTTCGACCACCGCAAGGTCCACATGGCGGTGGTGGTGCAGAAGATGGTCATCCCTCGGGCGGCCGGAATCTTGTTCACGGCCGATCCCGTGACCTCGAACCGGAAGGTGTCCTCCATCGAGGCGGGCTTCGGCCTCGGTGAGGCATTGGTCTCCGGCCTGGTGAACGCCGATGGCTACAAGGTGCGCAGCGGCCAGGTCACCGAGAAGACGGTCGCCACCAAGAAGCTGGCGACTTGGGCCTTGGCGGAGGGCGGTACGCGGGAACGGGCGCTCGAGCCCGAGCGGCGGAACAGCCCCGTGCTGACGGATGAGCAGATCGTGCGGCTCGAGCGCCTGGGCAGGCGGATCGAAGAGCACTTCGGTCATCCCCAGGACATCGAATGGTGCCTGGTCGACGACGCGTTCTCCATCGTCCAGAGTCGGCCCATCACGACCCTGTACCCCATCCCGGATGTGGGTGATCGAGGCAACCACGTCTTCATCTCCGTCGGCCATCAACAAATGATGACCGACCCCATGAAGCCCTTGGGGCTGTCCTTGTGGCAGTTGACCGCCGCTCGCCCCATGTATGCGGCGGGTGGGAGGTTGTTCGTCGATCTCACGAAGGAGCTGGCTTCACCGGCCAGCCGGGACGCCATTTTGAATGTCCTGGGCGGATCCGATCCGCTCATCAAGGACGCCCTCATGACCCTCATCGAGCGGGGCGATTTCATCGAACCGTCGCCCGCGGATCCACCCGCATCGGGTCCCGCTCAAGGCAAGCCAGGTCTGTCGCCCGCGGGTTCCCACCCGCCTCTCGACGACGATCCGGCGATCGTCGCCGAGTTGATCGCGCACAGCCAGACGTCGATCGAAGCGCTGAAGCGGAACATCCAAACGAAATCCGGAACGGAATTACTGGATTTCATCCTGGAAGACATTCAGCACTTGCGGAAGAGCTTGCTTGAACCGCGGAGCTTCAGCGCGATCATGGCCGGCATGAACGCCTCGTCTTGGATCAACGAGAAGATGATGGCGTGGTTGGGCGAGAAGAACGCCGCGGACACGCTCTCTCAGTCCGTGCCGAACAACATCACCTCGGAAATGGGGCTGGCGCTCCTGGATGTCGCGGACGCGATCCGGCCGCATCCGGAGGTGATCGAATACCTGCGAACTGCCAAGGATGAGGGCTTCCTGGAGGGCCTGACCCGGTTGGAGGGTGGACAGGCAGCCCACGACGCCCTCTCCGCGTATCTCGACAAATTCGGCATGCGATGCGTCGGGGAAATCGATGTGACGAGGACGCGTTGGCGCGAAAAACCCACGACCCTCGTCCCCTTGATCCTCGGCAACGTCAAGACCTTCGAGCCCGGGGCCAGCAGCCGGAAGTTCGAGCAGGGGCGGCAAGAGGCCTTGAAGAAGGAACAGGAGCTCCTGGCGCGATTGAAGCAATTGCCGGATGGGGAACAAAAAGCCGGAGAAGCGCAACGGATGATCCGCCGGCTCCGCAACTTCATCGGCTACCGGGAGTACCCGAAATACAGCATCGTCAATCGCTACTTCCTCTGCAAGCAGGCCTTGCTCAAGGAAGCCGAGCAGCTCGTGCGGGCCCACGTGATTCCTGAAAAGGAAGACATCTATTACCTCACCTTCCAGGAGCTTCGCGAAGTCGTGCGCACGAACCAGCTGGATGGCCAGATCGTCAGCCGACGAAAGGACGAGCACGAACGATACCGGAAGCTGACGCCACCGCGGGTCATCACGTCCGATGGTGAAATCGTCGCGGGTGCGTACAAACGAGCCGATCTCCCCGCCGGAGCCATCGTCGGTCTACCGGTCTCCTCGGGCGTGGTGGAGGGACGAGCCCGCGTCCTCTTGGACATGGCCGACGCTGATTTGTCAGAGGGGGATATCTTGGTCACCTCCTTCACGGACCCGAGCTGGACGCCCTTGTTCGTGTCCATCAAGGGCCTGGTGACCGAGGTGGGGGGACTGATGACCCATGGCGCGGTGATCGCCAGGGAATACGGCTTGCCGGCCGTCGTCGGCGTGGAGCAGGCGACCCGGCGGATCCAGGATGGGCAACGCATCCGCGTGCATGGAACGGAAGGGTACGTCGAGATCCTGCCCTCGTAGACTCCCTTGTTCCTCAGCCATCCTTCGAAAGAACTCATGAGTGCCGGGTCCATGAAGAACGCCAAGGCGGCCCCCCCCGCTCCTCTTCGAGGGGCTGGTGGAGAGAAGCACCGAGTGGCCGGGCCTCACGTGCCTGCCGCAATTGCTGGGGCCGGCGCGGCGACTGTTCCCGTGGTTCAACTGGACGAAGCGCTGGAGCAAGAGAGGGAGTGAGGACATGGCGGGAGCGCGGGGGCGCTTCGCCGAGCAATGGGCCGAGCCGGTGGAGTTGGAGGTGGCGCCCCTGCCGTGTTGGCGACGATTGGAGGAGCAGGAGCGGCGGCGTGCGGTGCGAGGACTGAGAGAGGAAGTGGAAGCCGAGGCGCGCGCACGGGACAAACCCGTCCTGGGGGCGAACGCCGTGAGGGCCCAGCACCCGCATACCCGGCCCGAGCACATCAAGCGCAGCCCACGGCCGCTGGGGCATGCCTCCACTCGCCAGGCGTTGCGGCAGTTGCGCGAGCAGTACCGGACCTTCGTCGCGGCGTTCCGAGAAGCGGCGGCGCGCTGGAGACGGGGGACTTCTCCGTGCCCTTTCCGCTTTTCTCCTTCCCTCCCCGTGTTGTGCCGGGTCTCGTCACTCGAATTCTTTGACACCCAGACGGACACCCAGACGGGGCTCCGACGACAGAGGACGGGCGCTTTACGAAAAGAGCACCCGACTCATCTGAAGCGCGGCGATCCGGGCTCTGTACTTCTTGTACAGTGTGTCTGAGTGGATGAATGGAATGGCCGAGGACAGGTCATCGAGATACCGCGTGAGGAACACGCAGATTTCCTTGATCACGAGATTCCGAGGGACCTTGACGGGCTTTTCTCTGTCCCGTTCAGGTAGGACGATGAGCGGGTGTTCTTTGGACTCATCCTGTGTTCTCGTATAGATCCAGGTCATGCTCCTATCCGTCGCGAAAATGATGATGGGAAACCACTGCATGAAGTCCACGAACATCCATGAGTAGAACTTGAAATCAGAAGGGACCTCCGGGAAATGTTTTCTAAGTTGGTGGGGAGTCTCGGGCGGAAGGTCCCTCAGTTGCTCTGCCAATGGAAGGCAGGCGAGTACAAATTCAATGAACCTGCTGGAGGACATGGGCAGGGAATATCCATCGATTTCGAGCGTAACTGTCAGTCCCTTGGGTTTGTAGTCGTAGAATGCTGACTCCAAGTCATACCCCTCGTATTTCTCGGGTGTTGGAATCGAAGTCCGTGGATTAGTGTAGTTGATACGGAATTCGTTGCTCATGGAGGAAGTCCTCGAGGATAGATGGTCTTGATGGTGCCGTTGGCATTGAACACGGCTCGAATACTGACGACCTCTAGTTCTACGACATTATCGATCTGAGTGTCGAAGGCGAGCGGCGTGATGCCTTGAGGAACCTCGTTCCTGACCATGAATGCTCGCCCGATCTCTGCATTGGCTGGAAGGTCGACAATGCGCGGGCCTCCAGCGGCGTTCACGTAGAATCTTCCCGCATTCAATTCGGCCGTCGCCAGCTGGATGCCCTCCAGGAGTGCCCTGTCGGAGTTGAATTTGCCCGAGGTGAAGCTTTTGTTCTGGAGCGCCTCGTTGATGACTTCCAATAGATCTTTTAGTGGACCATGTCCGTCGATGGCATGTGAGAGACCAAGGAGTTTGTATATTTCCTTGCACTTTGTTGGGCCCAGTATGTGTCCATCCAATACCAACTGTCCAGCGTCGTTGGTGTGGATCGTTCGCGGCCCGTTCTTGAAAGGGACGGTAACGGAAAATTCATTGCTCGCTTTGTCTACCCCCTTCATGAAGGCCTGTTCGAACTCCTCCAGTTCACGGGCGCTCAGGCCATCGAAGTCGATGTTCTTGGCGAAGTTCTTGAGCCGCAGCTCCTTCAGGAAGACGTCGAACCGCTTGATTCCCGTCTTGGCTGCGTAATAAGCCGTATTGACAACCTTGAGAATGATTGCTGGATCCAGTCCGGAATACAGCGTGCTGCGGCTGGCTCGAAGGGCCGCGCAAAGTTCCTCGGCGGCGGCGTGGTACTGTCGTTCGGCGAGACTGGCGGCGGCTTTGCTCTTCGTAACTGCCCGCGACAGCTCGTCGGCGCGCTGAGCTTGCGACTTCACGTGAGCTTGTGATGCGCGGGGTACGCTGTTCGACGGGAGTCGCGGAGCGGCGCCAAGGAGTTGTTTGAGCTGTGCCCTCAGCCACCGGTTGATTTCCTCCTTGGCCAGGTTGAGCCGGGCATGGCATTGCCTAATCGTCTGCTTGATTTCGCGCAACTGGGCGATAAACTCCTTCAGTTGTTTGGCATCCACGACCCGCTTGGCGAGCCAACCGGTGGCGACCTGTTCCGCGCTCGTAAGCAAGGAGTTCAGGACGTTCAGTGCCTGCTTGATCAGGAGGAACGCCTGCTCCACCCGCTTGTCGAGGTCGCCTTCGAAGCGCTTCAACCAATCCTGGGCCTTCAGGTTCCCGACGCCAAGGTGCTTCACCACCTTGTCCAGTTCGCGCCAGAGCCGCTGGGCCTGGACAGCCGTCAGCGTCCCACCCACCTTGCCGAGCGTCGCGAGGAACGAGATGAGGACGCGGAGCACGCCCTTGACGGCGGAGCCCACTTCCGGGATGCAACCCATGGCGATGATGAAGATGTTGAGCCAAATCCAGTACTCATAGGGAAGGCCCAGCACCGACTCATGGCGCCTCTGCTCCGTTTCATCCTCCAGGTAGTACTCGATGATGTCCTTGAGGCCCGCGATGATATCCCTGACATCCAGGATCTGGTCCACCACCGGGATGAGGCCCAGAATCGTATTGACGATGATCTGGCTGAGCGCGGGATCCTTGTTGAAGTCGCCTTGCGCCGTTCCCAGGATCCAGTCCCAAATGGCCTCGAGCCACGATTGATTGGTGGGAGTCTTCCCTGAGGTTTCCGCTGCTTTGGGGGCGGATGCCTTGTGCACGCCACCTGAAGTGGGACCGGTAGGCTTGACCTCCGAGTGGACATTCTTGGGGCGGAAGTCCGCTCGTTTCTCCGTGCCGACCGAGTCCAATGTCTCCAAGGTCGGTCGGTCAACGGTTCCTTGGGGATTTCCCCAGGGAATGAGGTGGTGTGCTCGTTGAAACGCGCTCACCGCCGAGCGGGTCGCGGGGCCGAAGATCCCCGGGCTCATGTTCATCCGCTCTTGGAGGAGCTGTCCAGAGACCACGAGCAATCGCTGGAGTTCCTTGACCGCGGAGCCCTCCATCCCGAATCGGAGGGTTGCTTCACCGGAGCGAACGTCCTCGATGTCTGGAGCCGCTGCGCGACCGGGGCTTGAATGGGGAATCGTGCTCGGCGGGCGTGCTTTGCCTCCCCGTGTGGCTGTGCTGCCGCTGGTCAGGCTGGTCGTCCGCAGGAGCTCTTTCGCGAGCGCGCTCGGGTCTTTGCTGCTGCTGGGGATGCGCAGCACTTGCCCGACCTGAAGCCGGTCATCGTGCAATGTGTTGACTCGGCTCAGCAGTTCAACACTGGTCTTGTACCGTCTGGAGATCCCCCACAGCGTGTCTCCCGTACGAACCCGGTAGTCAATTTCACCCATGAGCGTCCTCATTGTAGAGGTCCTGGCCAATCGGGGGGAGGGGTCGCTTCAGAACGATGCCGTGCTCCACGATAACACCCCCCCTTTTGCTTCGAGCGGGAGTCTACTCGTCCTGGCCTTCTCGCTCCCATGGGCGCATTCCCTGGACGAGTGCATACCGCCTTTGCCCCCCCTTTTCGTGGACCAGCCAGGAGCCGGGCGCTTCGGCGCGATTTCAATGCGGGCCAGTTTAGTCCTGTTTGAAGAGGCCCTCATGCCGGGGCACCCTGGACGTCCCCGGGGAGACCAGCATGGTGGAGAGGCTCCGAATGCTCCGGATGAGCAAGATGACGGACTACGGCATCATGCTGCTGACCGAACTGGTGCATGCCGGCTCCGGGACGCGCACGGCCAAGGAACTGTCGGCGTGTGCCCAGGTGCTGCTGCCCTCGGTGAGCAAGGTGCTCAAGGGCCTGCACGGCGCCGGCCTGTCACGGAGATCATCACCGCCCTAGAAGAACCCGTGTCCTTCACCGCATGCGGCGCCCACGGCATGTACGAGGTTGGCCCCGGCACGAGGGCCACCCCAGGCCGCTTGGTGTTGAGGCTCAAGACAGCCAAGAGGTCCAGGCCCCCTGCCATGCACCTGAGGGGAGCACAGCCTGGGCAGGCGTGTACCTCAAGGGGCTGCGCGGCCTGTCCACCGGACGGGAGCAACAGGGCCCCCATCCCTCTCATGCGGCGGGAATCGACCCCGCCGCTGGAGGCATCCGAAAAATGCCCTCTCTGTGCCGGACAGCGGCTGGGCGTCGGCGCGGAGTTCTCATTGCCGTGGGGACAACGCCTTCTCGCTCGCCTCGCTTGGCGCCACGCGGTACCCGCTCTTCCGGGACGGCGCGAGGCTCGGGCCCTTCTCGGCCATTTCGCGTGGGCGTTGTTCAGAAGGCCACGAGCACGGGTTCCCGGTGTCGCCCTCCACGCAACACGGGACCTCCGGTTCTGGGTGGAAACGCGGCGCCTTCGAGGAAGACCCGAGTTGCTGGGAGGTCGGCATGAGGTCTGCATTGAGTCTCCGCATCCGCCGGCTCGCTGCCTCCGGCGGGTTGTCTGTCCATTTCCTGGTACCCACACCTGGAAGGAAGAACCCCATGTGCAACCTCCGCCGCTCCGTGACCCTGCTCGCCGTCCTGTTCGCCGGTGCCGCCTCCGCTCAAATCAAGTCCGCCAACCCCATGAACCACGTGGGTGAGCAGCACAACGCCTACCTGGCGTGCCTGCAGAAGGTGAACGCGGATGGGAAGAGCAATCCGCTCGAGGCCCTGGTGGACCAGTGCGGCTTCAAGCCGGAGCAGCCGGCCGACGAGTTCATCCAGGAGTACACGGAGCTCATGCCGGAGAACCTGTTGGCTCCGCTCAGCGAGACGCTCGCTCCGCACCGCAAGGCGTTCAATGACAAGCAGTACTACTTCGCCCTGGAGATCGAGCGCGTCCTGTCGACCCAGTCGCCCGAGCAGGCGTCCAAGTCACTGGCCGACCTGGAGAACAAGGCGGTGCAGTCGCTGGGCCGCGAGACGGCGGACCTGGCGGTGCTCTCGGGCGTGTCCACGGCTCGCCACTCCCTGCTCTTCTGGACGCAGAGCCCCCCGGCGAGGATCAAGTGGTGGCATGTGGTGCTGGCGGATGTGGCCGGTGGCGTCGTCGGCGGCGTCGTCGGCGGCGTCGCGGGCGCCGTGGGTCTGGGTACGGCCTGCTCCAACGCCGTCGCGCAGCTGGACTAACTCTCCGTGGGGAGCCCACCGCCCCCGTGGTGCTTCTCCAACCAGGCAACGCCGCACGTCACCAGCCGGCGTGCATCGAACAGATAGGACGGCGCCCGCGCGATCCTTCCCGCGCGGCCGCCCCCCTGCGCGAGACACAGCTCCGCGATGGCCGTGAAGTAGTCTCCGCCGGACGCGAGCAGCGCGTCGGTCACCGGCTCGCTCGTGTCGAACTCCTCGAACGAAACCCAGCGCCGTTCGCCCTCCACCCAGAGCGGCCGCTCGTACCGCGTGATGCGCTTGCCGGGGATGTTCGCCAGGTGCTCCACGTGGTGCAGCAACGTGATCTTCTCGAGCGGCGCACCGAGCATCAGCACCTTGCCGCCCCCCTCCGCCAGCTTGTGCAGCGGAGAGCCCGGGCCATACCCGTATCGCAGCGGGTGGTCCGCGCAGATCCACTCCGCGCGCGCACCGATCGCCGCCACCCCGGCATCCGGGTGATCGCTCCGAACCGCACCGGGCCAGGTCCGAATCGTCTCCGCGAGAATCCCGTGGTCGCGGCTCGCCCGCGCGATGCGCTTGTCGAACGTGGGGATCTCCTCGCGAAGGCGCTCGTCCTCGAAGTCTTCCGGCTCCGCCCCCATCTCCCAATCCATGTACGCCATGAGCGTGCCGCCGCCGCCCACCGCATCGAGCAGGGACTGAACCACGGTGTTCACGCCGCCCAGCACGGGGCCCAGGCTCCGGAGGCCGGCATGCACCATCACGAGATCGCCAGCATCCACCCCCAGCCGCCGCAGCTCTCCTCTCAGTTGGGTACGGGTCACGGTCACCGAGGCTCGGGTCAAGAGAGGATCTCCAGCGGGACATCGTACCATTCCACGGGGCCGGACCCGCCCGGGCGTCTCACTCACAGCCGCGCGGACGAGGCGTAGCCCACGAACAAGTCCCCCGTCAGGCGCGGGGGTTCCTTGCCCTCGGCCCGGCGCAGCAAGTCATTGAAGATCCGGCCTCCCCGGCTGTACACCGAGGGGAAGCGGGGATTGACCCGGCTGCGCATCACCCCCGGGCCCACCCGGTGCACGAAGGTGACGGTGCCATTGCTCGCCACCGACTCGACGATGCCCACGTGCGTGAGGCCATCGTTGCGCCGGCCATCTCCATTCCGGTCATACGTCTCGCGGAAGAAGATGAGATCTCCCACCTGGGGCTTGCCCCAGTGCACCGCGCCCAGCGCCGCCGCGCGCCGGTAGATGGCCGTCACCGCGTTCTCCTCGCGCCGGGGCCGGTGCAGCAGCTCCACCCCCACCGAGTAGTACGCGACGCGCACGAGCCCCGAGCAGTCATTGGGCACCCGCGCGGGAATCACCGATTCCCCCACCAGGCCCGCCGCGCGCCGCGCCACGCGCTGACCCCACAGGGCCCGCGTCACTCCGGGCGCCTTCACCGCGGCCTGGACCGTCTCCTTGGCCTTCGCCTCGAGTCCCGTCGGCGGAGTCGCGGCGGCCTGCCTGGACATGCACAGCGCACGTCCCAACTCCGCGGACGCGCGATGCATCCCCACCAACGATGCCGTTCCGAGAGCTCCAATCACGCACGTGACCCACACACTGCGCAGCGTTCCGCGGACCAACAAGCGACCCCCCTTGAGCGTTTCGCGCGGGGCGCACTGCGAGCGTCATGCCACCCCCTCTGGCCCTGGGAACAAGTCTCCTGGCCAAAAACACCCACCTTTCCCCTGCGCCCCCTGTCGTGTGGGCCCGTTCGAGGGTGCACGCCTCTCGGAAAGTGATTGCCACCCCAACGGAAAAAAGAGACCTGCGACGGAATAATTTTACCCTGAGTATGGAACCACGAATGCGGTCAGGCCGAGGTGCACCCTTCCCTTGCCCCATTACATTCATCATATTACATCCATCATCCCCATATGATACCCCTGGCGCATGCGGCGCACGTCGCGCGCGCTCGGGAGCGAAGCCACCGCATGAGCCAGAAGTCGGAACAGAAGCAGAAGTCCCATGAAGCCATCCTCGCGTCCGCGGCCACGCTGCTGCTCGAGCGGGGCATCCGCGCCAGCTCCGTCATGGACGTGATGAAGGGGGCGGGCCTCACCGTGGGGGGCTTCTACGGCCACTTCGACTCCAAGGAGCACCTCTTCACCGAGACCATCCGCGCCACGGCCCGCACCCTGTGGAACCGGCTGCTCCACCGGGCGACGGCGGAAGGCGGCCCGAGCCGTTCCCCCGCCCTCATCGTCCTCGAGCGCTACCTGTCCCGCGAGCACCGCGACCGCGCGGACTCCGGCTGCCCTCTGCCGAGTATCGCCCCCGAGGTCGCGCGGGAAGGCGAGCCCTACCGGGGAGCGCTGGAGGGCGAGCTCGCCGAGTTCCTGCGCTCGTTCAGCGCCCTGCTCGGCCCCGGTGAGAAGTCCCGGCGCAAGGCACTCGGGGTGTTCGCCCTCATGTACGGCGCGCTGTCGTTGTCCCGCGCCGTCCGCGGCACGCGCCTGAGCGATGAATTCCTCGAGGCCGCCCAGGAGCTCGGCACGGCCGCCCTCACCCAAGAGCCTCCCCCGCCCCCGCGCGCGTGAGGCAGCTGGAGACACCCATGTCGGAGCGTCGAGTCGTCATCACCGGAACCGGACTCATCACCCCCCTGGGGACTGGCACGGAGAAGAACTGGCGCGCGATGATGGCCGGGCAGTCCGGCATCGCGCCCGTCACCCGCTTCGACGTGGGGAAGATCGACACCCGCATCGCCGGAGAGGTGAAGGACTTCCAGCCCGAGCGGTTCATCGAGAAGCGCGAAGCGCGCCGGATGGACCTGTTCGCCCAGTACGCGCTCGCCGCGGCGGAGATGGCCGTCCAGGAGAGTGGGCTGCCCATTGGACCGGACGCCCCTCACGGCTACGCGCCCGAGAAGGTGGGCGTCATCGTCGGCTCGGGCATTGGCGGCATCTCCTCGCTGGAGGAGCAATATGCCAAGGGCATGGAGAAGGGGTTCGACCGGCTCTCGCCCTTCTTCATCCTCCAGATGATCATCAACATGGCGCCCGGGCTCATCTCCATCCGCTACGGCTGCAAGGGGCCCAACTGGTCGCCCGTGTCCGCCTGTGCCACGAGCGCCCACGCCATCGGCGAGGCCTGGAAGTCCATCCGCCTGGGCGAGTGTGATGCCGTCATCGCGGGCGGCGCCGAGGCGGCCATCACCCCGCTGGCCCTGGGCGGCTTCTCCGTGATGAAGGCCATGTCCCGCCGCAACGAGGACCCCGCGGCCGCCAGCCGCCCCTTCGACAGGGACCGGGACGGCTTCGTGCTGGGAGAGGGCGCGGGCATGCTGGTGCTCGAGGAGCTGTCGCACGCGAAGAAGCGCGGCGCCCGCATCCTGGCGGAGCTGGTGGGCTATGGCACCAACTCGGACGCGTACCACGTGACGCAGCCGTCCCCCGGAGGCGAGGGCGCGGCGCGCTGCATGCGCCTGGCGCTCGAGTCGGCGCGGCTCAATCCCGAGGACATCACCTACATCAACGCGCACGGCACCTCGACGCCGCTCAACGACGCCAGCGAGACCCAGGCCATCCAGCGCGTCTTCGGCCCCCACGTGCGGGGGCTCGCGGTGTCCTCCACCAAGTCCATGACGGGCCACATGCTGGGCGCGGCGGGGGGCGCCGAAGCCGTGGTGAGCGTGTTGACGCTGCGCGGTGGGGTCATCCCCCCGACCATCAACTACACCATGCCCGACCCCGAATGTGACCTCGACTGCGTGCCCAACCAGCCGCGCGAGCAACGCGTGGACGCGGTGATGAGCAATTCGTTCGGCTTTGGCGGCACCAACGCGGTGCTCGTGTTCAAGCGCTTCGGCTGAACCTCGCACCTCCTTGTTCCAGTCCGGAACTTCGTGGAATCATGGACAAACCGGACTGGAGCCCGCCATGAACCTGAAGAACGCGCATGACCTCCTGGATGGATGTTTCTCTCGCGAGGATCGGCTGCGAATCGCCATCCAACGCGCCATCCAGGACAACGAGACGGTGGCCTTTCTCCTCAAGGACGACGAGCTCTCCGCCCTCATCGGCCACTGGTACAAGTTGTTCTGCTCGGTCGGCGACATGCCCCAACATCATGAGGGGGACCGGTTCGTGTTGCAGTTCCTGCAGGAGTACATGTGGCGCAACCGGCTCGCCATGTACGTGCCGGACTTCACCCGGGTCTCCCAGACGACCAGCGGCCTGCCCATCTACGAAATCAGGAAGTACGTGCGCCACCGCATCTTCACTTCCTCTCAGTTCAAGCAGTTCCACGAAGGCAACATCAAGCTGTTCCTCAAGTACTTCGCCTCGGGCGCCCACTTCGTGGCCCTCCACAGCAACGAGGACCTCGGTGGACAGGGATTGGAGAGCCTCTACGCGCTGGTCGCCCCCGGCTCCACGGGCGGCAAGGGGAAGCTCAATGACCGCACGCGCACCGCCCCCATGCATTCCCACTATGGGGCGGTCGGCAACCTGTTGGGAGGGATGACGGGCTCGCTGTACAAGGATCGCGGCGTCTACTACCCGAAGACCCCCATCGGGGAGACCGCTCCGCAGGACAAGTGCCCCACCATCGTCTCGCTGCTGTTCGGCCCCACCTCGCACGGGGCACTCGACGTGGCCTTCGTCGGGGGCAGCTACGGCGGCTCCCCATGGGCCGCGCCCACGCCGACGATCAACCACAAGCGCATCAACACCTTCTTCCAACTGGAGGGCTGGCCCGCCACCAACAGCCTGGGCGCGGGCACCATGGAGGTCATCACCAACCGGCTCTCCAGCCTGGTCACCCGAGGCAGCGCCCCCACCGAGCTGGGCCGCCACAACATCGACTACAAGGTCCACGCCAACACGGTGTGGAACCTCTCCACCTTCGGGGCCAGCGCCTACACCGAGAAGCGGGCCACCACCATCTTCCTGGCGCCCCTGGACTGGAACCCCAAACCCAGCCAGGAGACCAAGATGATGAACTACGTGGGCCTGGACACGAAGTGGATGGCCCAGGAGTTGATCCGCGTGGCCAGCAATCCTCCGGATTGCACCAACGCCTGAACCCGCGCCGAAGCGCGTCAGCTCTTGGTGGGCTTGAGCTTCTCCACCATGGCCTTGATGGACTGGCCGATGACCCCCCTGGACTTGGGGTCTCCCTTGAGCAGCGCCTCGGAGAAGTGTTTGGCCTGCTCCAGCGTGATGTGCGGCGGCAGCGGCGGCACTGTCGGGTCCACGTAGGCCTCGAACACCACCGGCCGATCCGCCGTCAACGCCCGGTCCCACGCGTCGGCGAGCTGCTCGGGCTTGTCCACCCGGATGCCGCGCAAGCCGATGGACTCCGCGTAGCGCGCGTAGGGGAAGTCCGGCAGCTCCTGTGAGGCCTTGTACTCCGGGTCCCCCGCCATCACCCGCTGCTCCCACGTCACCATGTTCAGGTCCCGGTTGTTGAGCACCAGGATGACCATCCGCGGATCCTTCCACTCCTTCCAGTACTTCGCGATGGTGATGAGCTCGCCATTGCCATTCATCTGCATGGCGCCGTCGCCCACGAACGCGATGACGGGCCGGTCGGGGTAGGCGAACTTGGCGCCAATGGCATACGGCACGCCGCACCCCATGGTGGCCAGGTTCCCCGACAGGGACGTCATCATCCCCTCGCGAATCTTCAAGTCCCTCGCGAACCAGTTGGCCGACGTGCCCGAGTCCGCCGCCATGATCACCCCATCCGGCAGCTTCGGCGACAGCTCCCAGAAGACGCGCTCGGGATTGAGGGGTTTGGCGGTGACCATCGCCTGACCCTCCACCTCCTTCCACCACCGGCGCGCGCCCTTCTCCACCTGCTCACGCCAGCTCCGGTCCTCCTTGCGCTTGAGCAGCGGAATGAGCGCCCGCAGCGACTCCTTCGAGTCTCCCGACAGCGGCACCTCCACCGGGTAGCGGATGGCCAACATGCGTGGATCCAGGTCGATCTGCACACCCCGCGCCTGGCCCTCGGGAGGCAGGAACTCCGAGTACGGGAAGCTCGTGCCCACCATCAGCAGCGTGTCGCAACCCATCATCATGTCGTAGCTGGGACGCGTGCCCAAGAGGCCGATGGCGCCCGTCACGTAGGGCAGCGTGTCCGGCAACACCGCCTTGCCCAGGAGCGCCTTGGCCACGCCCGCGCCCAACAGTTCCGCCACCTCGATGAGCTCGTCCGCCGCGCGCATCGCTCCCGCGCCCACCAGCATCGCCACCTTCTTGCCCGCGTTGAGCACGTCCGCCGCTCGCCTCAGGTCCTGCTCCTGGGGAATGACGCGCGGCTCGCTGTAGCCCACGCTCGAGTGCACCGTGCCGTGCCTCATCGGCGGCGACTCGTACGGCATGTCCTGGATGTCATTGGGAAGGATGACACACGTCACCGTGCGCTCGGCCCGGGCGATGCGAAGGGCCCGGTCCACCGCGTGGCGGATGGCCGAGGGATGCGTCACCGTGGTGATGAACTCGTTGGCCACGTCCTTGAACAGCACCTGGAGGTCCACCTCCTGCTGATAGGCCCCGCCCAGGGCCATGCTCGCCTGCTGGCCCACGATGGCCACCACGGGCTGATGGTCCAGCTTCGCGTCGTACAAGCCATTGAGCAGGTGGATGGCACCAGGCCCCGACGTCGCCATGCACACGCCGGGCTCGCCCGTGAACTTCGCGTGCGCACAGGCCATGAAGGCCGCCATCTCCTCGTGCCGCGCCTGGATGAACTGGAACTCGGAGTTGCGGCCCAGCGCGCCCAGGAGGCCGTTGATGCCATCTCCCGGGTAGCCGTAGATGCGCCGGACGCCCCACTGGCTCAGGCGGTAGAGGAGGTAGTCGCCGACGGTTCCGCTCATGGTGCATGCCCCTTGGTTTCCGGACACGGTAGGCACGCGACCCACCTGGGTTGAGCCCAGGGTGCATCCGCCTCGCAGCCCGTCTCGTCCTAGCCCCCCTCACCCGAGGGCCCCCCTGGTTGGCCGCCCTGCGTCATGGCCTGGGAAAACGTGGCGCGGTTAGACTCCCACCGTGCTGCCCTACTTTCCCTTCGATCAGGACGTCTTCGCCATGAGGTTGGGAGTGCGCGCGCTCCGGGCCGACGAGACCCTCATCGAGGTGGAGGAAGCGCACTACCGCGACGAAGTCGCCCTCAAGGAGCGGCTGCTCGCCGAGCCCCGCCACGTGCGCTTCGCGGCCCTTCCGGGCACGGAGGCCGCGCAGTGGGAGACCGTGACGACGGTGCTGCCCCTGATGGCCTCTCAGCACCCCCGGCACTTCGCCCTGGACCGGGAGGAGGGCGGCCAGTGGCACTGGAGGAACCACCTGCTCGGCACGGAGCTCCGCTTCACGCCGGGCGAGCCGGAGGGCCTGCCCCAGGCCCCGCTCGACTGGCTCGGCCGCCAGGTGCAGGAGGACCTTCTGCTGATGGACGGCACGCGCGAGGGCCTGCCCCTCATGGCGGGCCAGTTGTGCTTTCCCGCCGGCTGGTGCCTCGCCGACAAGCTGGGGCTGCCAGTGCTGGACGTGCACGCCCCGGTGCCCGGATTCAACGCCCAGTTGGGCCCCAGCACCGTGAAGCTGATGCAGGGGCTCAAGCCAGGGCGAGCCGTCACCCGCGTCAACTGGGGCATCGCCGTCACCGCGCAGTTGGACCTGGCCCCCTGGACCCGGGCCGAGTGGCTGGCCCTGCGTCAGAGCGTCACTCCGAGCAACGCCGGGGAGCGGTGCTTCATGCGGCTGGAGCGCCAGACGCTCTCGGTGATGCCGGAGACAGGGGCCATCCTCTTCACCATCCACACCTACGTCGCCCCGGTGGCGCACGAGGTGGAGGACCCCGAGCGCCGCCGCCGCCTCGCGGGCGTGCTGCGCACCCTTCCCCCCGAGCTGGCCGACTACAAAGGCATCACCCTTTTCCTGCCGGCGCTCGTGGCGTACCTGGAGGCCGAGGCGAGGTCAGGGTAGCCCCTCACCGCGGCCCGGGGTGATGCGTCTGGTTTTCGACTGATGGAATGCCCGCGGAGGGGCAGTGGATTTTCACTCTCGGTGAACACCGTCAGGCGGTTTAGACTCCGCGCTTCACCCGGGGGCCCGATGATCAATCACACAGTCCGCAGCCAAATCATCGCGAACTACGAAGGCAAGCGAAACACCCAGCGCCCATACCTCGACAAAGAGGGCAACAATACAGCCCTCGCGGAGTATCTGTACCAGAAGCTGACCGCCGACATGGTGGTGGACCTGCTCGATGACGCCAAGCAGAGACCCGTGGGCTATAGCATCCCGGGGGAAACACCCGAACTCAGCCGGAAATACATGGCCGGTCAGCTGCTGGATGCCATGCGCGGCAACGGATGGTACGTCACGGCGGGAATCCATGAGGGAGGCGTGGGAAGCGCGAAGCATGATCCAGACCCGAATCCTCATTTCAATCTGAGGATCGCCAATGGAAGACAACTCCACATGGTCTGTAAACTCGAGCCCAGGGTTCACATCATCCAAATCAAGAAACCGTAATAACCACCATCCGACTCGCGAGAGACGAGGCGTGCGGCCTCAAGCCGCGTCAGCGCGGGCCCTCGTCCTGCCCCTCCGCCTTCGCCTCCCTTTCACGGGCGGCCGCCTGGGCGATGGCGTGCGCGGACAGGGGCGCGGAGAGCAGCAGGAACACGGCCACGAGCACCGCCCGGCCCACCAGCGCCCACTCGCCCGAGCCCACCGCGCTCATCAGCACGATGATGATGCCCACCAGCACCGCCTGCCCCGCCGCCTGCACCCGCATCAGCACCCCCCTCATGCGGATGATGCCCACCACTGACACCGTCACCGCCATGAGCCCCACCAGCACCAGCACGTCCGCCACCCACCGCAGCGCCTCGTGCATCATCGCGGCCTCGCCTTCTGGCCCGTGTGCAGCCGCGTCGCCGCCACCGTCTGCACGTAGGACACCAGCGCCAGCACCAGCGCCGCGTCCAGGTAGCCCGTGATTCCCCGCCACGCGCTGAACAGCCCCAGCACCGCCACGAACACCAGCCCCAGCGTGTCCAGCGCCAGCACCACGTCCAGCGTCGAACGCGCCTTCACCGCCAGCACCACCAACACCGCCAGCAGCCCCATCAGCCACACCAGCGCCACGTAGAAGACCCCGTCGTGCACCTCGAGCCTCCTGTCCCTCAGGGAAACACCGCCCGCTGGCGCTCCCGGTAGAACCGCTCCATGTCCGCGCGGAACTCGTCCGCCCGCGACGCATCCACCATGTGGAAGCGCATCACCCGCCGCTCCCAGTCGATGTCCAGCAGCACCGAGCCCGGCGCCATCGACGCCACCAGCGCCGACACCCGCGCGCCTCCCTCCGTGCGCTCGCCCAGCGGCACCTCCACCACCCCCTGCTTCGCCCCCGGGCTCGGCCCCAGGATGACGTGCATCATCCGCCAGGTGCCTCGCACCACGTCCGCCAGCACCGCGAGCGCCAACACCCCAAAGCCCCACACGCGCCTCGGGCCCAGCTTCCCGGGCGGCCGTCCGTCCATCAGCCAGCGCCCGCTCCATCGAAGCAGCGCCGCCGCCACCCCGGCCCCCACCAGCACGTTCCACGGGTCCACGTTGCCCACCATGAGCAGGAACACACAGGTGAGCAGCAGCCACGGCCCCACCCAGCGCGTCATGGCTCCACCCCCTGGGCGAGCGCTTCCGCCACCCGCATGCCCAACGACAGCAGGGGCTCGGGCCACACCCCCACCCCCACGCCCACCAGCGCCAGCCCCAGCACCACCCCGCCCGCCGCCGCACCGGGCGCCTCGTGCGCCTGGGAGTCCACCCAGTACAGGCGCTGGAAGGTCCGGAAGAGCGCCACCAGGAAGAGCACGCTCGAGAGCACCACGAAGCCCGCCAGCCACCAGCGCTCCTCGCGCAGCGCCGCGCTCAGGAGCTCTGTCTTGGCCAGGAAGCCCACCGACAGCGGCAGCCCCGCCGAGCTGAACGCCGCCGCCGCGAAGGCCGTCCGCGCCCGCATGCCCTTGAGCCCCGTGGCCAGGAACAGCACCGCCTTGTCCAGCGAGCCCGACAGCGCCAGCAGCACCGCCGCCGCCACCCCGCGCGTCGAGCCCAGTCCCAACGCCGTGAAGATGTAGCCCGCCTGGGCGATGGAGGAGTACGCCAGCACCTCGGCGGGCACCTGCCGCGCCAGCGCCAGGAAGGCCCCGTACACGAGGCTCGCGCCCCCGAGCACCGCCAGCACCCAGTCCGAGTACGCGAGCTCGTTGCTCAACAGCCCCGGGCCGAAGCGCACCAGCCCGTAGCCGCCGATGTTGGCCAGCGCTCCGGCGAGGATGGCCGCGATGGGCGTGCTCACGCCCCGGTACACCGCGGGCGCCCAGAAGTGGAAGGGGAACAGGCCCAGCTTCACCCCGAAGGCGCTCAGCAGCAGCGCCCCCGCCACGTCCAGCCGCCGCGTGTGGGGATTGGCCACCCACTCGGAGATGCTCGCCATGTCCAGCGTCCCCGTGGCCTGGTAGAGCATCACCACCGCCGTGAGGAAGAGCACCGAGCCCATCAGGTTCACCACCACGAAGGTGAAGCCCGCCCGGAACGGCGCCACGCCCCGGCCATAGCCCGCCAGCGCGAAGGCCGAGCCCATGGACAGCTCGAAGAAGACGTAGAAGTTGAAGACGTCCGCCGTCAGGAAGGCGCCCGTGAGCCCCGCGGACAGGAAGAGCACCAGCGCCGGGAAGCTGCGCGTGCCAATGCCCTCCAGCAGCTCGCACAGGAGCGCCCCCAGGAGCACCGTGTTGGTCACCGCGCAGAAGAGCACCGACAACAGGTCCGCGCGCAGGCGGATGCCCACCCCTTCCGGCCAGCCTCCCGCCACGAGCCGCGGCGTGGCGCCGGACATGGCCGCGGGCAACAGCGCCAGGCTCGCCGCGAGCACCCCCGCGAGCCCCACCACCGCGAACCACGCCACGGCCTTGCGCCGCCCGTCCAGGAAGGCGAGCACCGCCGCCAGCCCCCAGGCCCCCATGAGCGGTAACACCAACGGCATCAGGCGTCCTCCGGCGGCTCGGGCTCCTGGCTGAGCGTGCGCTCCTCCTCCAGCTCCGCGTGCACCATGTCCCGCAGGTCGATGGAGCCGTGCTGCTCGTGCATGCGGTAGACGAGCGCCAGCAGCAGCGCCGAGGTGGCGAAGCCGATGACGATGGCCGTGAGCCCCAGCGCCTGGGCGAGGGGGTCCGTCATCGGCCGGCCGTCCGCGTCCGGCAGCAGCGGCTCGCCCCGGTGGGCGAAGCCCGTGGAGAGCGTGAAGAGGATGGCGGCGTTGGTGACGAGCAGGCCCCCGGCCGCCATGCGCACCAGGTCCCTCCTCAGCGTGAGCATCACCCCCACGCCGAAGAGAATCCCCACCGTCAGGGCCACGGCGGCGTTCAGACGCGCCTCCCGGGTGGGCGCATGAGGAAGCGAGGACGCATAGCCCCCTCCTCATACAAGGGCCACCGCCCCAAGGGGCCCACGCCTCGCCGGGGCCCGCCGGCCACGTCCGTTACGGAACGTTTCCGCGCGCCTTCACGCCTCGAACATCTCCCGCACCCGCGAGGCGAGCGCGTCCGGGTTGAAGGGCTTGGTGATCATCTGCATGCCCGAGTCCAGGCCATTGCCGAAGACGGCGTTCTCCGCGTACCCCGTCATGAAGAGCACCTTGAGTCCCGGACGCGACTCGCGCGCGGCGTCCGCCAGCTGGCGCCCGTTGAGCCCCGGCAACCCGATGTCCGTGACGAGCAAGTCGATCCGCTGCTTCTTGGACTGCACCACCTTGAGGCCCGCGGGGCCATCCTCGGCCTCGATGGTGCGGTAGCCCAGCTCCCCGAGGATCTCCACCACCAGTTCGCGCAGGAGCGCCTCGTCCTCCACCACCAGCACCGTCTCGCCCTCGGCCCGGGGCGTCTCCGCCGCGCCCACCGCCGTCCCCACCTCGCCCACGGCCCCCTCGAAGCGCGGCAGGAACAACGCCACGCTCGTGCCCTCGCCCACCCGGCTGTCGATGCGCACGTGCCCTTCCGACTGCTTCACGAAGCCGTAGATCATCGACAGGCCCAGGCCCGTGCCCTGGCCCAGCGGCTTGGTGGTGAAGAAGGGCTCGAAGGCCCGGGCGATGACATCCGGCGTCATGCCGCTGCCCGTGTCGGACACGCGGATGCATACGTAGTCACCCGGGAGTTCGTCCCGCTGCGCCGCCACGTCGTCCGGCCCCAGGTGCATATTCACCGTCTCCAGCCGCAACCGCCCCCCCGAGGGCATCGCGTCCCGCGCGTTGATGACCAGGTTGAGCAGCGCGTTCTCCAGCTGGTTGGGATCGCACAGCGTGGGCCACAGCGACTCCCCCGCGGGCACCTCCAGTTGGATGGAGGGGCCGAGCGTGCGGCGGATGAGTTCCTCCAGGCTCATGATGAGCTTGTGGGCATCCACCGGCCGGGGCTCGAGGGGCTGGCGCCGCGAGAAGGCGAGCAGCCGGTGGGTGAGCGCCGCCGCGCGGTTGACCGAGGAGGTGGCCGCGCGGATATAGCGCCCCGCCTGATCCACCTGTCCCAGCTCCAGCCGCTTCTCCAGCAGCGACAGCGAGCCCATGATGCCGGAGAGCAGGTTGTTGAAGTCGTGCGCGATGCCGCCGGTGAGCTGCCCCACCGCCTCCATCTTCTGCGCCTGGCGCAGCGCCGCCTCGGCGCGCTCGCGCTCGCCCATCTCCGCCTGGAGCCGTTCATTGGCCGCCGCGAGCTCATGCGTGCGCTCGGCCACACGCGACTCCAGCGTCTCGTTCAGCTCGCGCAGGGCGTCCACGGCGCTGCGCCGGTCGTGCACGTCCTGCGTGATTCCATGCCAGCCGAGGATGCGGCCCTGGGCATCCCGCCGGGGCAGGGCCCGCGAATGCATCCAGCGGTAGCGGCCGTCCGCGACGCGCATGCGGTACTCCGCGTCGTAGGTATTCCCCGAGGTCACCGCCCGCGCCCAGGCCGCGCTCGTCGCCGCGCGATCCTCCGGGTGGGCCAGCCGCAGCCAGTCGTCCCCGAGGGCGTCCTCGCTCGGGTGCCCCGTCACCTCCAACCAGCGAGCGGGCACGCGGTCGACCCGGCCCTCGGCGTCCGCCGTCCAGGAAATCTGGGGCGTGAGGTCCACCTCCACGAGGTGGTAGGCCTCCTGCTCGCGAAGGGCCTCCTCGGACCGCCGGCGCCCGGTGATGTCGAACATCACGCCCGGAAAACGCGTGGAGCGCCCTCGCTCGTCCCGGGCACACCGGCCGTGGGCGAACACCCAGCGCACCGAGCCATCCCGTCCGAGCAGCCGGTACTCCTCGGCGAACACCCCCGCCGAGTCCACCGTGCGCGAGACCGCCTCCCACACGCGCTCGCGATCCTCGGGATGGATGCCGGCCACGTAGGACGACAGGGGAACGCCCGAGGCCACCTGGGCGGCGTCCAACCCGAAGAACTCGGCGACGCGCTCGTTCGCGAGCAGCCGATCATTCAGGATGTCCCAGTCCCAGGTGCCCACGAACTCCGACACCCCGAGGATGAGCTGGTAGCGCTCCTCGCTCGCGCGCAGCGCGGCTTCCGCCTCGCGCAGGGCCTCTCGGAGGCGGGCGTTGTCCGCCTCGAGCACGGTGAGACGTTCGGACTGCGCGATCAGATCCAGGGGAGTGGCCACGGATTTCCACACAACACCCCCGACCTGGGAGCCGTCAAGCAAGGGTCCGGAGGCCGCGCGAGGCTGTTGGCTGGTACTCACACGATGGCGGCGCGGGGCTCGGGGCCCGAGTCCAGCACCTCGCGCAGGCGTGAGAGGCCCCGCACCAACCGCGCGCGCGTGCGCGGCGCGCCGATGCACACCCGCACCGCCGCCGGCCCCGGTCCCGGCCCCGTGCAGAACAGGTCCGCCGACGACACCGACACCCCGTGCCGCCTCGCCTGGGCCACGAACTCCTCGCTCCTCCACCCCTCGGGCAGCGCGAGCCACAAGTGGTAGAGCGCCTCCGCGTTGTCTCCCCAGCACCCCCCCTCGCCCCCCAGCACCCGGCACGCCAGCGCCCGCCGCGCGGCCGTCTCGCTCCGCAGGCGCACCACCAGCGCGTCGGCCGTCCCATCCTCCACCCAGCGCGAGAGCACCTCCGCCATCAGCGGCGTCGTCATCAAGGACGCGAGCCCCACCTCCTCCGCCAACCGCTCGCCCCGCGCCCGCGCCGGCGCCACCAGGTAGCCGATGCGCAACCCCGGTGTGAGCAGCTTGGACACCCCGGCGATGAAGTAGCTCGCCTCGGGCAGGAAGGTGGACAGGGGCGGCGGCCTCATCGCGGGCAGCAGGCCGTAGGAGTCGTCCTCCAGCACCAGCACCCCGTGCCGCCGCGCCACCTCGGCCAGCGCGCGCCGGCGCTCCTCGCCCTGCACCACTCCCGTGGGGTTGTGGTACGTGGGCTGGGTGTAGAGCAGGCGCACCGGACCCGCGCGGCACGCGGCCTCCAGCGCCTCGGGCACAATCCCCCCGGCGTCCAGCGCCAACCCCTGCACCCTCAACTGGAAACGGCGCGCCAGCACCTTGATGCCCGGGTAGGTGAGCGCCTCGGTGACGAGCGTGTCCCCCGGCTTCGTGAGCGCCGCCAGCGCGACTTCCATCGCGTGCTGCCCACCCGCGCACACCACCACCTGCTCGGGCCTCGCCACCAGGCCGAAGCGCGCCGCCCACGCCGCGCCCGCCTCGCGGTGCGCCAGGGCGCCCGCCGCCGGTTGGTAGGCGAGCAGCTCCGCCAGGCGGGGCGAGCGGCCCATCTCCTCCAGGGACTTGCGCAGCGCGTGGCTCGCGGGGTCTCCCTCGGGCGTCGCGGGCGCGTTGACGCCCAGCTCCACGAGCGAGGCCTCGTCCCCCGCGTCCACCGGAGAGGGCATGTGCGCGGGCACCCCGGCATCCCTCACGTACGTGCCCCGGCCCACCTCGCCCCGCACCAGGCCGCGCTTCTCCGCCTCGGCGTACGCGCGCGTCACCGTGCCCACCGTGACGCCCAATCGCTCGGCCAGCTCCCGGTGCGTCGGCAGACGCGTGCCCGGCGCGAGCCTGCCCGCCGCCCTGTCTTCCGCGAGCGCATCCGCGATGACGCGGTACAGCGGACCCGTGCGTTCGCGCAGATCCGGACTCCAACTTGTCATGGTGACAATCGGTACACTTGACGAAGGTTGGGACGCCACGTAACTCATTGTCCCGATTTCCACCGGCATTGTCACGAAACACGTCCGTGGGAATCACGCCCCCCTGGGGCCCACCCCCACCCACGAGGAGCCGACGCCATGCTACCGCCCATCGAGGTCCATCGTGCCTCCCCCCTGAAGGCCAAGCCCGCTCCCTCGGAGGCTCTCGGCTTCGGCAAGTACTTCACCGACCACATGTTCCGCATGGACTACTCGACGGAACGGGGCTGGCACCAGGCGCGCATCCTGCCCCACGGGCCCCTCGGCCTGGACCCCGGGGCGGCGGTGCTACACTACGCCCAGTCCGTGTTCGACGGCTCCAAGGTGTTCCGTGGCCAGGACGGCAAGCTGCGGGCCTTCCGCCTCGCGGACCACTGCGCCCGGCTGTCCTCCAGTGCCGAGCGGCTGAGCATGGCGCCCCTGCCCCCCGAGCTGGCGCGCGAGGCCATCCAGGCCCTGGTGAAGCTGGATGCGGCCTGGGTCCCGAGCGCTCCGGGCACGTCCCTGTACGTGCGCCCGGTGGTGATCGCCTCCGAGGCCTTCCTGGGCGTGCGCCCGGCGGACAAGTACATCTTCTTCGTCATCATGAGCCCGGTAGGCGGCTACTTCTCCAATGGCGCCGAGCCGGTGCGCATCTGGGTGGAGCAGCAGCTCACGCGCGCGGCGCCCGGGGGAATCGGCGGCGCGAAGGCGGCGGCCAACTACGCGGCGAGCCTCCAGGCGTCCGTGGCGGCCAAGAAGCGCGGCTACGCGCAGGTGCTGTGGCTGGACGCGCTCGAGCACCGCTACATCGAGGAGGTGGGCACCATGAACCTCTTCGTGCGCATCGGTGACGAGGTCGTCACCCCACCCCTGGACGGCACCTTCCTGCCGGGCATCACCCGCGAGAGCGTGCTGACGCTCCTGCGCGACTGGGGCGTGAGGACGAGCGAGCGCAAGCTGTCCATCGACGAGCTGCGCGAGGCGCACCAGAAGGGCGAGCTGCGCGAGGTGTTCGGCACGGGCACCGCGGCGGTCATCTCCCCGGTGGGAGGGCTCGGCTTCCAGGACGGCGAGCTGAAAATCGGCGAGGGCCGGCTGGGCGAGCTGTCCAAGCGCCTGTACGACGCCGTCACCGGCATCCAGTACGGCACCCTGCCGGACCGCCACGGGTGGATGACGCTCATCGAGTAGCCCGAGCGCATGCTATCCCCGGTGGCATGAATCCGGATGTGCTGCTGGAGAGGCGAGGGCCCCTGGCTCTGGTGACGCTCAACCGTCCCCGGGCCCTCAACGCGCTGGACCTGGGGATGATCCGCGCGCTCACCCCGGCGCTCGAGGCCTGGGCGGCCCACCCCGAGGTGAAGGCCGTGGTGGTGCGCGGCGCGGGCGGCCGGGCCTTCTGCGCGGGCGGGGACGTGCGGGCCGTGGCCGCCGCCGTGGGCCAGCCCCTCGCCCAGGGAGAGGAGCCCTTCGCGCGCGCCTTCTTCCGCGAGGAGTACGGGCTCAACCGGCTCATCCACCACTACCCCAAGCCCTACGTGGCGCTCGTGGATGGCATCTGCATGGGCGGAGGGCTGGGGCTGTCCATGCACGGCTCGCACCGCGTCGTCACCGAGCGGCTGGTGCTCGCCATGCCCGAGACGGGCATCGGCCTGTTCCCCGACGTGGGCGGCGGCTGGTTCCTCCCGCGCTTCCCCGGCGAGGCGGGCACGTACCTGGGGCTCACCGGAGCGCGCGCGAATGCCGCGGACGCGCGGTGGCTCGGGTATGCCACGGCGCACGTACCGCACGAGCGGTTGGACGCGGTGGTGGACGCGCTCGGCGTGGCGGACTGGAGCACGGGGCCGGCGCATGACGTGGCCACGCGGGTGATTTCCGGCTTCGCCACGGAGCCGGGGGAGTCGGCGCTGAGCACCCACGCGGCGGAGATCGACCGGTGCTTCGCGGGAGGGAGCATCGAGGACATCCTGGCGGCGCTCGCGACCGAGGGCACGCCCTGGGCCGAGGAGACGCGCGCCACGCTCGGGCGCATGAGCCCCACGAGCCTCAAGGTGACGCTGCGCCAGTTGAGGATCGGCCGGAGCCTCCCCTACGACGAGCTGGTGGAGGTGGAGTACCGGCTGAGCCAGCACTGCACCGCGCGGCCGGACTTCCGCGAGGGCATCCGCGCGGTGCTGGTGGACAAGGATCAGAAGCCCCGGTGGAGCCCGCCCACGCTCGCCGAGGTGCGCGACGCCGACGTGGAGGCCTGCTTCGCGCCCGTCCCGTGAGGCGAGTCACGCCCCTGGCGCGCGCAGCGCCGCGTCCAGCCGCTCCACCCACTCGCCCACCTGCTCGGGGGCCACGGCCCCTCCCCGGTAGCGCGCCTCGCGGTAATGCGCGAGGAACCCCTCCGCGAGCCCCGCCACCGCCTCGCCCCTCGCCGCCCGCAGCCGCGCGAGCAGCTCGTCGTCCGTCTCCGCCAGGTGCGGCACCAGGCCCGCCCGCCGCTTGAGCGTCTTCAAATAGCGCGCGTACACCGCCGCGAGCTTCGTATCCCGCGTCCCCAGCCCCTTGCGCCGTACCACCGGTCCGCGCTCCACCCGCCTCGAGCGCCACCGCCACAGCACCCCCGCGATCACCAGCACCCAGAACCCCGGCGAGCCCACCAGCGCCTTCGCCCGCGCCAGCGGTTGGTGGTACAGACCCGCGCCCAGCTCCCGCAGGTACATGCCCATCGCCTCGAACACCTGGCCCACGAGCCCCGGCTTGTCTCCCGCGAGCCCCAGCTCCTCGTCCCGACTGCGCCACGGCGTCGGATCGAACGCCACGTAGCGCCCCTCGTCCGCGAGGTACACCTCCACCCAGGCGTGCGCGTCCCGCTCGCGCACCATCGTGGCCTTCAGGAGGGGATTCATGTCCCCCATCGCGAAGCCACCCACCACCCGCGCGGGCACCTCCATTGAGCGAAGCAGCGCCGCCATCGCGCTCGCGAAATAGGTGCAGTACGCCGCGCGCTTCTCGCGCACCAACACCGCCAGCGCGCTGCCCTCGCCCGACAGGTCCACGTTCAGCGAGTACTCGTAGCCCTCGCGGAAATACGCCTCCAACGCCCGCGCCTTCTCCCTGGGCGTGGCCGCCTTCTCCGTCAGTCCGAGCGCCAGGGGGCGCAGCTCCTCGCGCAGGGCCTCGGGCAGCGCGGTGAGCAGCGACCCCGGCGGCTCCTCGGAGGGCAAACGCTCGGCCCCCTCCACGTGCAGCGCGAGCGGCGTGCCCGCCAGCTCCAACCCCGTCCACACCCAGCCGCCCCACACCTGCAACGGCAGGCCCTCCACGGCGCGCGTGCCCGCGGGCGTCGGCAACCACCGGCCCACCGGGGACAACAGCGTCACCGTCAGCCACCGGGCGTCCCCTGGAGCCCCCTCGGACGGAGGCGCGAGCCGCGTGTCCGCCAGCGCGTCCGACGTCGTCCACCGCGTCCCGTCGAACACATCGAACACCCGCGTGCGCAACCGGGAGGGCGCCGCGCCCGAGAGCACCAGGAGCGGCTGCTCGGAGCCTCGCGGCTTGCGCTCCACCGTGCGCAGGTCCACCTGCGACTGGAAGTCCACCCCCATGCCGGGCGTCGCTCCGCGCGTCATCCGGTAGAGCAGGTCCACGAGCTTGCCCTCGGCCCGCCACAGCGTGGCCACCATCAGCCCCGTGCCTCCCGCGACCAACCCGAGGAACACGCCAAAGCCCACGACGCCCTTCGCTCCCGAGCGCATCAAACCGCTCTCGCGAAAGGCCACCGCCAGCACGCCAAGCACCACCGCCAGCAACACCCAGATGCCCTCGCCGAGCCCGTGCACCCGCAGGCTGAGCGCCACCAGCAGGCACGCGTACGTCCAGGAGTAGTGGCGCTCGCGGCCCAGGGCGCAGAACACGCACAGGCCCGCCAGCGCGCCACACAGGGGGCCGAAGAAGCCGGGAGGAAAGAGCCCCGTGGGCGGCAGGCTCACCCACAACATGGCCGTGCCCACGCCCGCCCCGGCCACCCCCGAGGCGATCAACCTCGCGGGCGTATAGGCCACCCGCGCGTCCAGCAGCACCGCGGCCAGGAGCCCCACCAGCACCGGCGCGACCACGAGCCACCGGCCATGCGCCACCGCGTGCAGCGCGAGCGCCGCCGCCACCGGCAGCAGATCAAACAGCCGCCCCACCCTGGGACTCATGGCGCCACCCTCCGGGCCTCGGGGGCCAGCTCCTCGGGAGGCCCGTCCGAGCGCACCGCGAACACCCGCACCGCCACGCCCCGCTCCTCCAGCCGCGCCACCAGCGCCGCGCGCCTCGGCTCCCAGTCCATCACCACGAAGAGCACCGCCGACAGGCGGCTCGCCTCGGGCAGCAGCACCGCCTCCAGCGCGTCCACATCCAACCGCTCCCCGGACTCGATCGCCGCGAGGATTTCCAGGATGTGCTCCACGTGCGCGAGCGCCCGCCCCGCCTGGAAGTGGAACACCCGCGAGCCCGCGGCGAACACGTCGAGCAGGTACTCCTGGCGCGCCAGCACGTCCGCCAGCCCCGCCGCGAGCGACAGCGCCCGCTCCAGCAGCTCGTCCTCCCGCCGCGAGCGCGACTGCACGTCCAGCACCAGCGCCAGCCGCACGAAGAACTCCTCCTGGTACTCCTTCACCACCAGGCGGCCCGTGCGCGCGAACGAGGGCCAGTGGATGTCCCGCGTCCGGTCTCCCTCGTGCCAGTCGCGCGTACCGGAGAACTCGGTGGACTCGCCCACCTGGCTGGCCACGGCGATGCCGCCCGGCTGGTGGTTGCGCCCATGGGGCACGTCGAGCGCGTCGAGCGGCGTGAAGCGCGGATAGACGAGCAGCCGATCCTGGGAGCCCGAGCGCCGGGCGCTCTTCACCAACCCCGCGGGAAAGACGCTCGCCGCCTGGAGCCCCCCGAGCACGTAGACGCCCCGGGTGGTGCACTTGAGGCGCAGCGTCACCTCGGTGGACTCCCCGGGGGCGAGCACGTCGATGACGGGCGGCTCGTCCACGCGCCGCAGCTCGGCGGGCAGGCCTCGCTCCTCCACCACGAGGTGGCGCACGGGACGGCGGCCCGTGTTGAGCACGCGCACGCGGTAGCTGAGCATGTCCCCGGCGGACACGGGTGGAGGCAACAGGCGGGTGAGCGACACGCGCGGCCGGAAGGGCAGTCCCACCAGGACGGCGGCGGCGAGCGCGATGAAGGCGAAGGAGAAGAAGAGGATGAGCGGGGTGACGAGCCCCCCCAGCAGCAGGAAGCCCGTGGCGAGCGCCGTCCACATCACCACGCGGCCCACGGGGGTGAACCACCCGTGGTAGCGGTCGGCGAGGACACGGATGAAGCCGTGCTCCTCGGCCGGCATGAAGAACGACCAGCGGCGCGGGGGGGCCATCCGTTAGTAGCCGAGATCGAGCTTCTGGGCCTCGGCGGCCAGTTCACTCAACGCTTCTTCCTGGCGGCGCTCCTGCTCGCGCTTGAAGGCGAGCAGGTGCTCGAAGCGGATGCGGCGGTGGGTGCCCGTCTTGTGGAAGGGAATCTTCCCCTGGTCCAGCAAGCCGATGAGGAAGGGCCGGGACACGTTGAGCAGGTGGGCGGCCTCCTGGGTGGTCAGCTCGGCATGGACGGGCACGAGCGTCACCGCGTTGCCCTGGGCCATCTGCTCCAGGATCTGGACGAACAGCGCGAACGCGCCCCGGGGAATGGAGATGGTCTCCTGTGCGTCGGAGACCGCCGACCGCAGCAGGACGTCAGGAGAGCGGCGCTTGGAGCCCTTGAGCAGCGGCGCCAACATCCGGGCCGCTTCGGCGGCCTTCTCGGCCTCGGCCCCACTCGGGGGCGCCATGTCATTCAGATTCAATTCGGTTCCCATGTCGCCACGCTCCCGGCGAGACCCTGTCGTCAGACCCAGTATCAGAGGACAAAGTATCACGTGATACCCAACGCAATATTCGCAATAAACGAAGCAAACGCAACCGCATCGTGTTACCCATCAACAGGTCCCTGGTGGGCATGGAGCTTGCTTGGTCGCATCACGGACAGGGTTGCCGTGGTGACACCACCGAGAGGGTCTTCATCGTGCCATTCATCGTGGTCTACGACGCATGCGTCCTGCATCCCGCGCCCCTCCGGGATCTCCTCGTCAGGCTGGGACACACCGGCCTCTGCCAGGTGAAGTGGAGCCGTCGAATCCTGGACGAGTGCTTCCACGGCATCTTGAGACATCGGCCCGACCTGACGTCCGAACAGCTCGCGAGCAGCCGGAAACGACTGGAGGAGGCCATTTTCGACGTCGAGGTAACCGGCTACGAGGAGTTCATCGAGGGAATCACCGGCCTGCCGGACCCGAGCGATCGTCACGTGGTCGCCGCCGCCGTGCGCTGTGGCGCCCAGGTCATCGTCACGAGCAACCTCAAGGATTTTCCCAAGCGGGTCCTCGCGCGCTACGGCATGGAGGCGCAATCCCCGGATGACTTCGTCCTCGACCTCATCGATTTGAACGAGGGTGCCGTCCTCCAGGTCATCCGCGCTCAGGCGGCGGTCCTGAAGAATCCACCGAAGCGTCCCTCCAATGTCCTGGACAGCCTGCACCACAATGGACTGGTCCGCTCGGTCGCCCGGCTCCGGGAACTCCTCGACGGCTGAGCGGAAGCCCTACCGTGGCACCGGCACCGTGCCGACCAGTTCCCCCAGGAGCACCCGCTTGTCCGAGCCCGCATAGCGCGCCCGCGTATCGAGCACCAGGCGATGGGCCAGGACTGGCACCGCGAGCGCCTTCAAGTCCTCGGGCAGCACGTAGTCGCGGCCCTGCATCAGCGCCCGTGCCCGCACCATGCGCCCGAACAGGAGCGCCCCTCGCGTGGACACCCCCAGGCGCAGGCTCGGGTGCCCACGCGTCGCCTGCACGAGCCGCAGCAGGTAGTCCGCCACCGACTCCTCCAGCCGGACCTCCTGCACCCGCTCCTGCAACCTCACCACTTCCTCCAGCGAGCACACCGGCCGCAGGTCCTCCAGCGGCGGAGGCCCCGAGCGCGTCATGAGCAGCGCGCGCTCCTCGTCCTCGGGCAGGTAGCCGAGCGAGAGCTGCACGGCGAAGCGATCCAACGAGGCCTCGGGCAGCGGGTAGGTGCCGTGGAACTCCACCGGGTTCTGCGTGGCCAGACACAGGAAGGGCGGCGCGAGCACGTGCGTCTGCCCGTCCACCGTCACCTGCCCCTCGCTGAGGGCTTCCAGGAGCGCGGACTGCGTGCGTGGCGAGGCCCGGTTGATCTCGTCCGCGATGAGCACGTTGGCGAACAGCGGCCCCGGCCGGAAGCGGAACAGGGCCTCCTGCGGCAGGAAGATGGACGAGCCGATGATGTCCGTGGGCAACAGGTCCGGGGTGAACTGCACCCGCTTGAAGGCCCCGCCAATGCCCGAGGCGAGCACCTTGGCGAGCGTCGTCTTGCCCGTGCCCGGCACGTCCTCGAGGAGCACGTGGCCACCGGCCGCCACGGCGCAGACCACCAGCTCCAACGCCTCGCGCTTGCCCCGGATGACACGCTCCAGGTGTTCGACCAGCCGGGACATCAACGCGCGCTCGGAGGCCGCCGACGCGGAGACGGAGGAGCGCGGAACGGGAGAGGAGGACATCATCGGCCGGGTAGCGTAGCAGCCTTGCATCCAAGGACGCGATTTCCCCAGGAGGCCCACAGTGCCTCAACCTCCGTCTGATAGGGGTAACGGCGGCCGATCGAGACATCCCTCGTTCGCGAGCAGCAGCAACAACAGGTCGCCGTCTCCAGCAACCCCGGCGAGCCAGTGCCTGAAGTGCGAACATCGCGACCACGCTCGTCTTCAACGCCGCCATCGACAGGGTCTCGGTGAATATGGAGGGACGGGCAACGCGCTTCCAGCTGCTGGTGGACGTCGGCGAGCGCACGCTCTACCTCGAGCCGCTCGTAGCTCCAGGGGACGGGGAGCGGCGGGGCCCGCAGGTGCGCTACAAGGACGGCGCTTCTCCAGCGTACGCCAGCTTCGCGCTCGTCTCCGCCCCACACGACGGTAGCTCTCCCGCACATTACCGCTCTGCATCCGCACGCCCCCCTTGACAAAGTCCCATCTGTCTATGCTCGGCTATCATCCGCCGACCTCCAGCGCTGAGCAGCCAACCCCATGTCCTTCAACAAACAGTGGAAGCTGGCCTCGTATCTCATCGTCGGGTTCAACGACGCTGTCGCCCGCGAGACCAGCCGCCTTGTCCCCGTGGGCAAGGTGCTCATGCATTTGCCGGACTGGTTGCGTTCGCGAAAACAGACTCTTCAGGAGATCTACGAAGTCCTGGAGCGGAATCAGCCCACGTCCTCCTCAGGAACAAGCAGCGGAAGCCGCGAGAAGCAGCTCACGCAACGCCTCACCGACGCCTTCAAGAACGGCAAGCTGCTGGCGCTCGAACTCGAACCACCCGTCTTTCAAATCCAGGCCGCAAGCACGTCGCCGAGCGCCGTCGCCCTGGAGAAGCAGAAGACGCGGGCTGCGCAGTTCCAGCGGAGCACATCGTCTCAGCGGAGCGCTCCACAGAACGGCAAGGAGGCGTCCCAACCGCAATCCGAGGTGTACGTTGGCCCGTTCAAACTGTTCATCACGGCGGGGATGAACGATCAGAACCTCGTTGTCCATGCGTGCATGCGCGTGTTCAAGCTCGACATGCCTGCTGCTCAACACCTCGTCCATAGCGAGGGCATGTTCGTCAATTTCTCCATCACCAAAGAAAAACGCGCGGCGGGGTTCGTGGAGTTCTTCGTCGAGGCCAGCCTCTACCAGAGGGTGATGTACAGCAAGACCGGCAAGACCTACGGGACAGCCGAGCGCGAGGCGAAGGAGCGCCGACAGCGCTTCAAGGAGAGCTCCAAAACACACCAGCAGCGCATCCGGGAGATCGTGGACCAGGAGTACACGCAGCGCGCCGGGTACAAGCCCGATGGCGCGGAGGGATCGAAGGGGGAGCAGCAGCGCCTCCGGGAGGCCATCGAGGACGATGTCCTCCGCGAGGAGGAGGTTGCGACTGCCGCCGCCAAGGCCCGGCTCGATGCCTTGCCCCAGGACGTCAAGACCCTGTTGCCCGGCGCGGCGACGGCCAAGCCCGAGGACTACGCGCAGCTCACCCGCATCGGAGAGAAGCTCAAGCAGCTAACCCCCGAGGAGCGCGCTCTCTACAGGCTGCTGGCCACCTCGCTCACCAAGGACCTGGACCAGTTCGAAAAAGCGGTGGACACATTCCTCTTCCACCGCAAAGCACTCACCGAGCAGATCGCGGCAGCCACCGCGCAGCAACCCACCGGCGGGCCCACTCTGGAGGACGTGTCGCAGCAGGTCTGGGAGGGCTTCGATACCAGCCAGTTACCCTTACTCAGCGCGAGAGAACGACGCTCGCTCGCCCGCGACCTCTCTTGGAAGCAGTCGAAGGCGCAGCTCAAGCACATGCTCGAACATCCCGGCCAGACGGCGGCGGGGATGGCGCGATCCATGATCCGGCTGGACGAGTTCGCTACCGCCATGGCCGACGACATCCGAGCCGCAGCGGATGGCGACCGCTACGCCTATTCGCGATGGGCCGCGGGGCTCGGCGCGCTCTCTAAAGCCTTGGGCTTAACGGCGGCCGTGCTCGGCACCGTGGCGGCGCTCATCTACGTGGGGCTGCTGTTCATCCCCGGCGTCAACGTGGCCGTGCTCGCCACCACCGCCCTCTACATTGGAGTCGGGATGCTCGTCCTCGGCGGTTGCGAATATGTGCTGCGCATCCAGGCAGCCGGCGAGGCCACCACCGAAGCCTCTTTCCGCGCCGAGGTGGACAAGGCCGCCGAGGTAACCACCAACACCATGGTGGGCGCGGGGATGCTGGGCTCGGGCCTGCTGTTCCGGTTCATCGGTCGGCTCCCGCTGGGAAACCGGCTGCAGAACGTGGGCGCGGTCCTCAAGCGCGCGCGTGAGACGGTGGCGAGGACCCCGCGGGGCCAAGCGTTCATCAAGTGGCGCGCAGACCTGCTCTTCGAGTTGCGCCAGAAACAGGCCGCCATGTGGGCGGCGCTCGGCCAGACGACGAAGATGATGATGGAGCAGGCCAGGGTACTCCAGAGCATCAAGAGCGGCAAGGCGCTCGCGGAGCGTCTCTCCGCCGGAGACCCCGCACTCCTGGAACTCACTGGGCTCACGAAAGAGCAGGGCCGACAATACCAGAAGATCGTCGGGACCCCCGAGGGCCATGCCTCGCTGGAGCGCCTGCGGCAGGAACTGCTCCGGGCCGTGCATGACGCGCCGGCCGCCATGGAGCAGCAGGTCCAGCGACTGGACGCCGAGGTGAAGAAGGCCATCCAGGCGCTCGAGAAGGCGGCGACCGCCGATCAGGCCCAGGCGACCCTTGCGAAGGTGGAGAAGAACCTGGGCGAAGGAGCCGTCGATCAGGCTGCGGCGGACCAGCACGGTCACCTCAAGGAACGCCTGGTGGGCGACGCGCCGGATCCCGAGATCCCTGCGAAACAGTGGCTTGAGCGACTCACCGCGCGCCTGACGCCGAAGGCCAAGAAGGCGCTGGCGGAGCTACGCGAGCAAATGACGGACACGCAGGTCCGCGCCTTGCTGGAGAACGAGGGAGGCAAGGCGTACCTCGAGCGGCAGGCGAAGCTCAAAGAGCTCGCCCGCAAACACGGGACCGACAACCAGGCCGCGACTGCTGCATCCAAGCAGCCGACCATCGATGCAGTGGCCGAAGCAAAGGCCAGCGCCACCCTCGACAAACTTGAGCAGAAGCTCTCGCCGACGGCGCGCGAGCAGTTGCAGTCAATGCGACGCAACTCCGAGTCCGAGCTGAGCATCTGGGCGAACGTTCAGAAACAGGGAGGAGCGAGCTACCTGGAGGGTATGGCCAAGGCGCGAACCAAGGCGAAGACTGCCGACAAGTCCGTGCTGGAGAGGTCAAGCGAGTTCGTCCAGACGTTCAAGAAACAGCTCCTCAAGTACGACTTCCTACGCAGGCGCGAGGTCCGCGACGTCCTCTTGGGGAAGGGGTCAGCCGAGGACAAGCAGCATGGCCTGCGAGGGCTCATCGCCGAGGAGGTGGCTGCCGAAGAGGTGCTCGCGGCGCATGGAGGCAACAATCCCGGCAACGTCCTACACCGCGGCCTCCGAGTCATCCAGGAGCAGAAAGGCTTTCGCTCGGTGGAAGAGTTCCGCGCAGACTTCGCGGCGAAGAACGACGGTAAGGTCTTCGAGGGCGCCTTCCCCAAGTACGGGAAGGTGTACATCAAGGTGGGGGAGATCGACCTCCTGCTGGTCGAAGAGCAGCCCTCCGGCAAGGCGCGCATCCGCTATCGCGAAGAGGTAAAGTCCGGCGCCGGTGACACCCCCGGCAAGGCGCAAAAGCAGCTCGACGAGGTGGGCCGACTGTTCGAGAAAGCCGCTGCGGGCGATGAAACCATCCGGTTCGAACTGCCCGACGGCGTCGACATCACGAAACAGCTCGACCTCGCCAGCGACGCGGCAGCGCTGAAGAAGCACCGCGGCCCTGTCCCTGTTGGCGACCCGAAGAACCAGAAGAGATACAACGAGTCGTTGGGGCTGACCGAAAGTGACCTCAAGAACCTTGCCACGAAGCTCTTCGAGGAATGGCAAGCCCAGCAGCAGAACAATGGCGGCGGTGGCGCCCCCACGCACTGAGTGGAGCACGACGCATGAACCTCTACATCCTTGGACTCGATGAGGGCGAAGCGGACTTCGACCCCCTTCAGAACCCGGCCGGGCTTCGCGACGAGCTTCCCGATGGCTCCCGCTACCTGGACCAAGCATGTCGGCTCCTTGAGCTGGTCAACCCACAGAAGGGCGCGCGCCTGCGTCACATCCTCGAGCACGATCTATTGGAGAACGAGTCGTTCCACCGGCTGATTCCATTGCTGGACCTCGGCCGCATCGTCGACCTGCTGCAGGGCATCGAGGATGACGTGTCAAAGGCGGCGGACGACCGGTGGCAGCTCCGCCCCGGGCCTGCCGCCGCTGTCCTAGCGAAGGCGTCCGGGCTCGTGGACACGTACGATAACAAAGAGGGCCGCACTGTTCAGACACTGTCGAACACCATGAACGCGGTGCTCGCCCTGCGTCAGTTCCTCATCGACGCCCTCGTACGAGGGCTCGAGGTCGCCATCGACTGAGTGTGTGCCTCCAGGGGGCTGCTCCGCCTCTCCACTGGCCCGGTGAACCTGCCCCGTTTGAGTCCCTCTCCCACACTTGGTGCGATCGCCCCTCAGGCGGCGAGCAGCACGCGACAAAGCAGCAAGCGTCCCCGCTCGCGCACCGCAGGGTACGGCCTCTACCGTGAAGGCCCCCTCATCGGCCGCATCACGGACGGAGCGGGACTGCTGGTGACGGGCACGCTGCTCTACGGCCAGCTTTGGACGACCCCTGGCCTGATAGATGAATTCGGCGAGGAGGCCATCATCGGCCGCTACTCACGGGCCGTCCTCCCGAACGGCCAGGAGTACCCGGTATGCATCGCCCTGGGCGGTTCGGACGGTCGCATGCCCCGGGAGCCAAGCGAGAAGCCCGGCACGTTCCGGATGCTGCGGGATTCTCCCATCAGCGCCGTCTGGCGCTGGCCGTGAGCCAGGTCCCCGCCCCCGAGTAGAGTGCGCCCCCTCCATGGCTTCCTCCGTCTCCGTACGCGGCGTGCTCTCGTTGGTGCGCCGCAACGCGGACTACCGCCCCGACTGCTCCTCGCCGCCCTCGTGTCCCTGCTCGGCGATTGGTCGTGTGCGTGCTTCCCGCGCTCGGACTGCTCGCCTCGCTCCAGTGGAAGTCCCCCTGCTCCCGCTCGCCCAGGCGGTGCTCGACACCAGCTGGGGCAGCATGCTCTTCGTCGGCGCGGCGCTCGGAGGCCTGGCCACGCTCGCCCTCGACCGCGAGGCGAGCGTCGCACTATGGGATGCTACTCGGCTCGTTGGTGAAAAGCGCATGGAACAGCGTGGTTTTTGGAGGTTCCAGCAATCCGGCGAAGAGCGGTACAGGCGTTTCCGCGATGTCACGAGGAACGGCGCTGTACCCAAATGCCATCTCAATCGTCCTGGCAACCATCTGGGCTGGGAAATCCATGCTGGATGGAGGCCGCTCGAAGCTTGCCCTTGGATTTTGCAAACGACCATCGGCATAGTCACACTCCACGCCGTACACGAAGTAGACAGGCGCCAAGATGCTCACACATCCCACGACAATCCAGTTGGATGTGGGCACCCTCGCCGCCTCCGGTGGGTAGACGATGCAGCGGAGAGCACCATCACTCGTTGAGCCTGTTTCCCCGGTGATGAAGTTGGGAAGCGCCTCACTCAACTTGTCCCTGAATGAGTACCAGGAGCCCATGTCTTCAATCCTCTGTGACCACAAGGCTTGACGCCGCTCCTCCTCGGGACATGGCTTCAGATTGAAAAGGAAGTCGTTGTTCGAGCTGTAGTATTCTCGAACGATCGCGACGAGTTCTTCTCTTGATGGGGCCATGAAGGACCAAATCGTTCAGAAACCAAGCGCGGGAACACCAAAAACAACCGGCTTCGCCATGGGGTCGCAGATCGCCTTGACTCGCGAACCCAAGACAGCATCTCTCCGTCTCAAATATAAGGACACTCATTCACCCCACCAGGAACGGTTCGAAATCATAGACGCGAACGGGAGGTCATGCTCCTTTTGGACGAACTCATGAGGGGAGGAGCGAGTGGATCCATCCGCGGCAGCAGGGGTTACAGCCGCTCGCCCATTGGACTTGGACGGGCGGCCATCGCCTGCGGGGCACGCGCCGGATAGTGTGCGCCCCCTCCATGGCCTCCTCCGTCTCCGTACGCGGCGTGCTCTCGCTGGTGCGCCGCAACGCGGACTACCGCCGTCTGCTCCTCGCCACCCTCGTGTCCCTGCTCGGCGATTGGTTCGCCTTCGTGGCCATCAGCGGCTTCGTCACCGAGTCCACCGGCAGCCTCGGCGCCTCCGCCGCCGTCTTCGCCGCCAGCGTCCTGCCCGCCAGCCTCCTGTCCCCCGTGGCCGGCCTGCTCGCCGACCGCGTGGACCGCCGGCGGTTGATGATCTCCGTGGACCTCATCCGCGTGCTTCCCGCGCTCGGCCTGCTCGCCTCGCTCCAGTGGCAGTCCCCGGTGCTCGCGCTCGCCTGCGTGGCGCTGCTCTCCGCGCTCTCCTCCTTCTTCGATCCCGTCGCCGAGGCCTCCGTCCCCAACGTCGTCGACCCCGTGGATCTCCCGCTCGCCCAGGCGGTGCTCGGCACGGTCTGGGGCAGCATGCTCTTCGTCGGCGCGGCGCTCGGAGGCCTGGCCACGCTCGCCCTCGGCCGCGAGGCGAGCCTCGTGCTCAACGCCTCCACCTTCCTCGTCTCCGCGCTGCTGCTCCGGGGCATCCGCCGCTCCTTCCAGCGCGCCGACCCGCGCGCCGCCTCGCCCGAGAGCCCCTGGCACCAGCTGCGCGAGGTGTGGCGCACCACCCGGGACAGCCCCGAGACGCGCGCGCTCCTCACCACCAAGGTGGGCGTGGGGCTCGGCAATGGAATCGTGGGGCTGCTGCCCGCCTATGCCGCGAGGACCTTCTCCGCCGGGGACGAGGGCGTGGGCCTGCTGCTCGCCGCGCGGGGCCTGGGCGCGCTGCTCGGCCCCATTCTCGGCCAGCGCTGGGTGGGCCATGACGAGCGCCGGCTGCTCCTGGTGAGCGGCGGCTCCATGGTGGTGTACGGGCTCGCGTACCTGGCGCTGCCCTGGGCCCCGAGCCTGGGATTCGCCGCCGCGTGCGTGCTGCTCGCCCACCTGGGCGGCGGCGCGCAGTGGGTGCTGTCCACCTACGGCTTGCAGCTGGCCACGCCGGACCGGCTGCGCGGCCGGGTGATGGGGCTCGACTTCAGCCTCGCCACGCTGTGCGCGGGAGCCTCCTCGCTCGCCGCCAGCGCCGCCGCCGAGGGCCTGGGGCTCAATGGCGCCTCGTGGGCCCTGGCCGGGGTGTCCCTGCTCTATGGCGTGGGGTGGTTGTGGGCCACCCGGGGCCTGTGGCGAGGCCGCGTGGACGTGCTCAGCGCCTCGCGTCCGCCCGAGCACGCCTGACCCGGGCGGCCGGGCTCACGGAGCGGGAGGCGGAGGCGGGGGCTGAGGCGGCGGCGGCGGCTGCGGCGCGGCGGAGGGAGCGGGGGGCGCCTCCTGCGGCGCGTAGCCTTCCCGCGGCGCATAGTGCGGAGGAGGCGGCGGCGGAGGCGCGTAGCCCCGAGGCGGGCCGTAGCCGTCGCGAGGCCCGTAGTCGTCGCGAGGCCCCTCGGCGCAGCGGTACTCCACCGTGCGCGAGCCGAGCAGGAAGGTGGCCAGGGAGGCTCCGCTCGTCATGCAGGAGTATCGCTCCGCATCGGAGCCACTGCTACACGCCGCCGCGCCCACCAGGCCGCCCGCGAGGCCCAGGCCGAAGCCAATGAGCCAATCCGTGCCACTCATGCGGCTCTCCGCCCGGGCCAATCCGTGGCGGCACTCGCGCCCCGCGGGCGAGGACAGCGGCACGAGGCCGGCGATGGTGAACCACTGCCGGTCCGAGTACTCCCGGCCCTCGGCCCGTTGGTCCGTGACGATCTTCGTGTGGTAGCACCCCACCTGGCTCGCCAGCACGGTGACGGCGGCGGCCATGGTCCCATAGCGCTTCAACATGATGAGTCTCCTTGGAAGGGGGCCCAGGCGATCGCGCTTGGCCCGTCCGCGTACGGACTCGAGTTCCCCCCCGGGGCGGGATTTAGCGAATCTCCTCCGGGGACGCCATCCCCCTTTCGGAGGACGCCTTGCCGGAGCGCTGGGACAACAATCCGTCGATGGCCGTGACGATGAAGCCCATCACCACGAGGAAGATGCCCGCGTCGAAGACGACGGCGGTGTGCAACTCCACCGTGCCGAAGTGGGCGACGGGCCGGCCGGGGCGAGGGAAGTGCGTGACGGGGGGGTAGCCGCCCAGCCAGGGCACGAAGGCCACGCCCAGGAGCAGCAACAGCCCCACTCCGGCCACCTGGGGCGCGTAGCGGACACCGGGCAGCCGCCGCGCCGCGTCTCGCCCGCTCGCCACGTATTGCAGGAGCACCGCCAGCGCCGCGAGCACCCCCGCGCCGAAGCTGTCACCCGCCTCCACGTAGCCCTTGAGCCATACCGCCACCGCCACCACGAGCGCGGGCGGCAACAGCATGCGCGACACGGATTGGATGAAGGCGTTGTTCATTCCGCGCGCTCCCCCGACAGCAGGTGCATCACCCCGAGCAGCACCACCACCATCACCGACGTCTCGCCCACGGTGTCCAGGCCGCGGAAGTCCGCGATGATGGCGGACACCACGTCCTTCGCATGCGCCGACTCCGTCAGGGCGATGTGCCGCGTCATCACGCGCTCCTCGCTCAGGTGGGACAGCGCGTTCCACGTCATGGCCATGGCGCTGCCGCCCGCCACCGCGCTGTAGAGCCAGTCGCGCCACCTCGGCCGCGTGGCCTCCGACTGCGCCCGCTCGCGGCTGCGGCGCGGCAGCCGCGACAGGAGCGCCACGAAGAGGAGCGTGAAGGTCGTCTCCACCAGCACGGCGGTGAAGGCCACGTCCGGCGCCGCCGCGAAGGAGAACACCGCCGCGAGGCTGAAGCCCACGCACGAGAGCACCATCACCAGGTGGAGGTGGTTGCCCGCCCCGAGCGCCGCCACCGCCGCCCCGGCCGCGATGAGCAACCCCATCAACAGGGGCACATCCGCCCGGCCCAGGGGCCCCACGACGAAGAGCGGCCCCTCGGACGGGGTGAACAGCAACGCCGCCAGGCCCAGGAGGCCCGCGGGCACCAGCACCGCCGCCACCCGGTCTCGCAAGTCCCGCACCTCCAGGTTGCGCAGGGCATCCGACAGCGCATCCGCCCGGGACAGCACCTCGCCGTACACCCGCTCCGCGCCCACCCGGCTCGCCGCGTGGATGAGCTTCACCAGCCCCGCCTCCCACCGGTGCCGCGTGGCCACCAGCGCCGCCCCCAGCGTCCACGCGCCCAGGGCGAGCAGGTTCTCCACCCGCGCGTCCAGGTGGTAGCCGAGCGACACCTCCACCGCGTGTCCCTTCATCTCCCCGCCCGCGGCCGAAGCCAGCCAGGACAGGGGCTCGAGCCACACGCCACCCAGGAGCGTGGCCGCGCCCAGCACGCCCACCGGCCACACGAGCCCCCCGGGGGCCCGGGGGCCCACGCCGCGCGGCTCGCCGAGGAACAGGCGCACCCACAACCGCCCCGTGTAGCCGAGCGTCAGCGCCGCGCCGAGCACGCCGGCCGCGCCCCAGAAGGGCCCCCGCGCCGCGAGCGCATGGAAGAAGAGCTCGTCCTTGAAGAAGCCCACCGTGAGCGGCAGGCCTCCGAGCCCCGCGGCGGCCACGGCGCTCGTGCCCGCGAGCCACGGCTGCGAGCGCGCGAGGCCCCCCAGGTCCGACAGCGAGTCCTTGCCCGTGGCCTCGGTGATGGCGCCCACGGTGAGGAAGAGCGCCGCCTTGCACAGGCCGTGGGCCAGCACATAGAAGGGCGCGCCGTCTCCGCCCAGGCCCACCAGCACCAGCACATAGCCGTACTGGGCGATGGTGGAATAGGCCAGCACCCGCTTGAGCCGCCGCGCCCCGAGCGAGAAGAGGCTGCCCATCCCCATGGACAGGAGCCCCACCCCCGCGAGCCCGTGGAGCACCCGGGGCTCCAGCGCGAAGAGGGGAAAGAAGCGCTGGAGCACGAACACGCCCGCGGCCACCATGGCGGCCGAGTGCAGGTAGGCGGACACCGGCGTGGGCGCCGCCATGGCGCGCGGCAGCCAGAAGTGGAAGGGCACCTGGGCGCTCTTACCCAGCGCGCCCACCGCCAGGAGCATGAGCGCCGCGGTGAGGCGCGGCCCCGGCCCCACGCGCGAGGCCAGGTCCGTGAGCTCGTCCAGGGCGAAGGTGCCGTAGGTGACGCCCAGCAGCACCACCCCTCCGAGCAACACCACCGAGGTGCTCCCCGTGACGATGAGCGCCAGGAGCGCCGCGGAGCGCGACTCCACGCGCCCGCGGTCGTAGCCGATGAGGAAGTACGAGGCCACCGTCGTCAGGTCCAACGCGATGACGAGCAGCAGCGCGTCGCGCGCCATGACGAGCAGCAACATGGCCGCCATGAAGGTGAGGATCCACGCATGCAGGCGCACCTCGTCGTGGCGGGGCCGGCGCTGCTCCTCCAGGTAGTGCGGCATGTACACGCGCGCGTAGAGGAGGATGAGCAGGCCCACCCCGAGGATGAGCACGCCATACAGAATGGAGAGCCCATCCAGCGCGAGCGCCAGACGCACGTGCCAGGTGGGAATCCAATCGACGGACACCTGGGCGGGGCCCTCGTGCACGCTCCACGCGAAGGCGGCGAGCGCTCCCGCCGTGCCGAGCGCCCCCACCCCTCCGCTCCAGGAGGGACGCCACCGGCCCACACCCAGGACGAGCGGCACGCTCAGCACGACGAGCAACAGGGGAAGCACCACGGTCATCACGGGCCCACGACTCACAAAGGAAAGAAGAGGCCCCCGAGGTTAGGCGCGTGAGGCGCGGCCGCGGCCCGCTTCTCCTCGCGCGCGTGTGGTGGTGGACACGCCGAGGGCCCGCACCAGGCGGTCCAGCATCCGCAGCTGCGCGTCCTCCAGGCTGATGGCCGAGTGGAGCAGGCGGCGCAGCCTCGGCGAGTCCGCCCCGAGCCCCAGCAGCTCGTCCGAGCCGATGCCCAACGTCACGCACAACCGCCGCAGGACCGGGAGGCTCGGGAAGCGCTCGCCGCGCTCGATGCGGCCATACGTCGCGAGCGACACCCCCACCCGGCGCGCCACCTCGCCCGGGCCGAGCGCCGCGCGCTCACGAGCGGCCCTCACACGCGCGCCAAGACTCTTGCGCAGGGGACGTTCAACACGGACCAAGGGCATGACGCGGGGGCCTCCAGGATGGGCGCACGGGGGGACGAGGAAAGCCGCTCCACCATACCGACTTGATAAGTCCTGTCAATGCTCCCTACTGATTCCGGGAGTCACCCCGAGAATCGCACCCTCTAGAGGTAGTGTGGCGGAGCCATCCGCATTGTCCGAAAGGAGCGGATGCCCCGCGCTCCGGGACACTAGAGCCGGTGGGGAGCCCCGGAAGGCGAACCTTGCCCGCGCATCACGGCATCCCCTGATACCTCACGACTGTGGAGCAGGGGACGTGCCGCGCAGGGCGGATGCGAACAGGGGGGTGTCCGTCCATGCACCTCGTTTCTATGTTGGGGCACCTCGCGACTCCCACTACTGGAGGACTCCGCCATGCATCACGACATCCAAGCGACCCCTGCCTCGCCGGGAGCGGACCTCGCCGAGCAGCACGACAGCTTCCAGCCCTGGTCCGAGCCCGTGACGGTCGTGGTGACCCAGGCCTTCGGGCCCGAGGGGCACAACCTGGTGGGCTATTCGGACGTGACGTTCAACGGACACCCCGCCATCACCGTGCTCGTGCGCACCCCCGAGGGGCGCGAGGGGCTCGTGCACCTGTCCCCCATCTATGGAGACCGGCGCAAGCAGGGCTTCACCGACATCGCCCCGGGCACGCGCTGCACCCTCTGCTGCCCCGCCACCGGGAAGCCGCTGGAGAAGCTGGGCCCCGTGGATGATGGCAGCGGCGCGGACTATTACGCCCTCTACCTGACCTCCCGGCTCATCAAGGGCCACGCCGTCGCCCTCTCGGACGTGTGGGACCACCACCACTCGCGCATCGTGGACGACGACGCCGTCATCTCCTACTGGGCCCAGACGCACCCCATCTAGGTGCGCGAGGGGCCCCGCGGGCCGGGCTCGGGCAGGAGCCCCGCCAGCTCGTCGCCCATCGTCCCCAGCCGCCGCGCCGTCGCCGACAGGTCCGTGCCCATGCGCACGTACGTGTCCACCAACTCCAAGAGCGTCGCGCACGCCTGGGAGATGTGCGCCGTCTGCTCCGCCTGACGCTCGGCCTCGCCGGAGCTCTTCTCCATCAGCTTCTGATTCTGCTGCACCGTCTCGCGGATGGAGCGCAGCGTGGTGCGCGCCGACTCCAGCAGCGGCGTGAAACGCTCGCTCGTCTCGCGGATGAGCCCCACGGCGTGCAGCGTCTCCGACATCTGCCCCGTCACCCCGCCCATCACCTCGCTGATGCGCGCCGAGGAACGGCCCGACTCCGCCGCCAGCTTGCTCACCTCCCGCGCCACCACCGCGAAGCCCCGGCCATGCTCGCCCGCGCGCGCCGCCTCGATGCCCGCGTTGAGCGCGAGCATGTTCGTCGCCGCCGCCATCTCCTGGATGGTCTCCACGAAGCCGTGGATGCGGTCCGAGCTCTCCTCCAGCTTCTGCACGCTCAGCGCGCTGCGCCCCACCGCGTGTCCGATGGCCGACAGGCCCGACTCCAGGCCATTCACCAGCCCGTCCACCTCGCCCGTGTAGCGCTGGGCCTCGTCCGCCTGGGTGGCGCTCGCGCGCGAGTGGCGGAAGAGCGCCCCGGCCGCGCTGGCCATCTGCTCGCTCGCCGAGGAGATGCGCAGCGCCGCGACGCGCACGAGCGCCGCCTGCTCGGCCATGTCCTCGAGCGTGGAGGACAGCACGAGCGCGGAGTCCGCCAGGACGCGCCCCGTCTGGACGACCCGGCCCCGCGAGCGCTCCAGTTCCGCGAGCGTCCGGGTGGTGTCCCGCCGCAGGTGGAAGTTGCGGATGTGGCTCGCCCGCAGGGACTCGAGCGCCAGGGCCCCGAGCACCGCCGCGAGCAGCACGGGCGCGTCCGTCACGAACTGCGCCGTCAGGGACACCGTGGACCACACGGCGGTGAACAGCCCGTGCATCAGGGCGAACAGCGCGTAGAAGCCGAAGCGCTCCGAGCGCCCCGACGGCATGAGCGAGGGCGCGAGCAGCAGATCGATCAGCAGGCCCACCGCGTGGTAGCGCGTGCCCGACAGCCCCAGCCGGTGGAAGGCCCACTCATTGCCGAGCGCGAAGAGCGCCGTGGCCCAGAACATGACGGTGGGCAGCACCGCGCGGCTCATGCGCTCGCCCGCCGCCAGCACCGCCAGGGGCAGGAGTCCCCAGGGCAGCCGCACGAGCGCGGCCACGCCCCAGACCGCGTCGTCCGGCATCCGCCCATGCACCTGCACCCCATTCATGTGCAGGACGTCCAGGAGGAACCACAGGGGGGTGAGTCCCAGTCCGAGCCACGCGAGCTGGCTCAGCCGCGCGGGCGCGCGCTCCCACTGGAAGTCGCGGTAGGTCTCCATCGTCGGGCGGGGGGAGGAATGGGGGGTTTCCATAGGCACCGCGAGCCGCACCGTATCAGACGCGGCGGGACTCCCGGCGGTGCCATTCGCCCGCCCGCCCGTCTACACCATGGGCAAGGCCCGCTCGGGCGAGCCCGAGGGAAAAGCCGCCTCCAGCCGGGAGAGTTCCTCGGAGGTGAGCCGCAGCCGGGCCGCGGCCGCGTTGTCCCGGGTATGCGCCTCGCGGCTCGCCTTGGGAATGGCGAAGAGCGGAGCCCTCCGCGTCAGGAAGGCGAGCGCCACCTGCCGCGTGCTCACGCCATGCGCCCGCGCCACCTCCGCCAGCACCCGCCCATCCTCGCTCTCGGGCTCGGGGAAGTCCCCGCTGCCAAAGGGGCTGTAGCCCACGAGCGCCACCCCGTGCCGCTCACACCACGGCAGCACCCGGTGCTCGATGTGCCGCTCGCGCAGGTGGTAGAGGACCTGATTGCACGCGATGCGCCCCGGCCCCGCGATCGCCAGCGCCTCCTCCAACTCCTCCACGTCGAAGTTGCTCACGCCCCACGAGCGGATCTTCCCGTCCGCCTGGAGGCGCTCGAAGGCGCGCACCGTGTCCTCCAGGGGGTGGGCTCCGGGCCAGTGCAGCAGGTAGCAATCGAGCCGGTCCGTCCTCAGCCGCTTGAGGCTGCGCTCGCATGCCTGGAGGGTGCCCGCGTAGGTGGCGTTGCTCGGCATCACCTTGGAGACGAGGAACACCTCGTCGCGCCGTCCGGCGAGCGCCTCGCCCACCCACGTCTCCACCTCGCCGTAGCCGTACAGCTCGGCCGTGTCCACGTGGGTGAGGCCCAGCTCCACGCCCACCTGGAGCGCGCGCAGGGCCTCGGCGCGGGCATCGCCCTCCATCTGCCAGGTGCCCTGACCCAGCACCGGTACCCCCATTCCCGTGGAACCCCAGACGCGCTTCTCCATGTGATTCCCCTCGTCGCCTCGCTCGTCGTCTCCATGGGCGTCAACCCCCGGGATACCCGGTCGAGTCCCCGGACCGCCCCCACCGACCATTCCCCGCCTGGCGCGGCCCGGCCTCCCGCGTTAGCACAGCGCCTCCCCCTGTTCTCACGCGGAGTCATCGCCCCATGCCCCTCCACCACTATGTCACCCTGGGTCGCTCCGGCCTGCGCGTCAGCCCCCTGTGCCTCGGAGCCATGACCTTCGGGGACGACTTCGGCTGGGGCTCGAACATCCAGGACACCCAGGCCATCATCGACCGCTACCTGGCTCTGAGTGGCAACTTCATCGACACGGCGAACATCTACACCCTGGGCCACTCCGAGCGCATCCTCGGAGACCACCTGGGGAGGGACCCGTCCAAGCGGGACCGGGTCGTCCTGGCCACCAAGTTCTTCGGCAACCTGACGCCGGGAGACCCCAACGGAGGGGGTGCGGGCGCCAAGGCGCTCCTGGCCTCCACCCACGAGTCCCTGCGTCGCCTACGCACGGACTACATCGACCTCTTGTGGATGCACTGCCACGACCAGCACACGCCCATCGAGGAGACGATGCGCGCCCTGGATGACCTCGTGCGAGCGGGCAAGGTGCGCTACATCGGCTTCTCCGACACGCCCGCGTGGAAGACGGCCCAGGCGCAGCTCATCGCGCACTTCCGCGGCTGGACGCCGCTCATCGCCCTTCAAATCGAATACTCGCTCATCGAGCGCACCGTGGAGGGCGAGCTGATTCCCATGGCGCGCGAGCTAGGACTGGGCGTCACCCCCTGGAGCCCGCTCAAGGGCGGGGTGCTCAGCGGCAAGTACACGCGGGAGAACGCGGGACAGGTGAAGGCCGCCCGGGGCGCCTGGACCGAGTCCGCCCTCACCGAGCGCGCCTACGCCATCATCGACGTGCTGCAGCGCGTGGCGAAGGAGACCGACAGCACGCCGGCCCACGTGGCGCTCGCCTGGGTGCAGAACCGTCCGGGCGTCACCTCCACCATCATCGGCGCGCGCACGATGCAGCAGTTGGAAAGCAACCTGGCCGCCCTGGACGTGAAGCTCACCCCCGAGCAGACCGCCGCGCTCGACGCCGTCTCCCAGCCCACGCTGAACTTCCCCGCCGGCTTCCTCCAGGGCGCGCCCACCTTCATGCACGGCGGCATCACCGTGAACGGCATCAGCGCTCCGCCCTCGACCCTGCTCGTGAGGAAGGAGCCGCGGAAATAAAACTTCTGACCTGAGGCACCCGCCCAACGCCAAGTGGCCATTATTCCGCCAAGGCTGTAACTCCTTTGGAGCGACGTTGACGACTCTTCATGGGTCGCCCGCATACAGGCGGAATTGGTGCGGGTGTGGTGCGGCCATGCTATCGGTTGCTACATGGCTGTACTCGTCGATCCAGGTCCGATTCGACTCAAGGCTCAACAAGCGGCCGACGCCCTCTCTCGGTCTGGAAGCTTCGTCTGGTTCCATGGCGGCCAGGGCTCGGGACGAGATATTGTCCTCGACACGCTGCAATCCCGCTTCGGGGACAAGCTCGCCGTAGTCCGGACCGTGTCCCTCTCTTCCGCCGATGCCGTCGCGCATGCGCGCCTGCAACTCGCGGGATGGGCACGCCGCGAGAAGCCAACCCCGAATTTGCTGTCGGGATCGACTCGGGAGGCGCTTACCGCCAGCATCGACCAATTGCACGAGCAAGAACGGATCCTTGCATTACGCATCCACCCCTCATGGGGAGAAGGGCGCAATGCGGTCGAGCAAACAATCGCCGAGCGCGCTGGGGATTTCGTGCGTCAACTCGGGCTCGCATTAAAGGAAAAGCCCTTCCTCCGCGTGCTTGTTCTCGCGAGTTCACATCCCCGCGGGGCTCTTCGCGATCTGGGGTATCGCGCCACACAAGAGTTTGCCCTGCCAGTCCCCCGCCTCGCGAAACATGCGCTCGAAGATGAAGCACCCTGGCGCACGCTTCAGACTGATTTCCATCGACTCCGGGAAGAACTTGTCACCAGGACGCGCCCTTCCAATCTACCCACTCCCAACCAATTGAGGCTGGCGGTCGCACTTGTCTCGCTCGGCTCCCCGCCTGCCGAGATCGCACGACGACTCCGCTCCCTCATCAGCCATGATTTGGAGCCCCTGCTCGAACAGCTGCGTCAAACCTTGGCTTGGCACGAGCACGCCCCCGCCCTTCAGCGGGCTGCATTCGCCAGATTCGCTCTGTCTTGGGACAAACTCCTCGCCTCGGTCCCGGAACTCCAGAACATCGAAGACCTCGTCCGCGTTGGGCTGGGGTATGAGACGAGTGACGGGCGCGTACGCCTGAGCGAACCGGTCCGCAAGGCACTGCTGTCGGGCAACATATTGGGACAGAAACTGGCCGAGCCCGACCTGCTCACCCATGCGCGCTTCGAACAAGCCTGGACGCAACTTGATGGTGCCACAACCCCGGAGCAACTCCACCCCAGCAAGGTGATTCCGTGGCTAGAGAAAATGCACCACAGGGCGCACGCCGGCACGCATACCCGCGAACAGCTCGAGCACCTCGACCTGCCCGCTCCCGAGATGTATTGGGACCTTGGACGCGCACTCAGCCGTGAACAAGAGCGCTTCGAAGACGCGGCGCTCGTGTACAGACGCTGTTGGACGAAATTCCAGCACGACGACTATGCGCACCACTATTATGCGTGGAATCTCGATCGAGCTGCTCGCGAGCCCGACGAGGTCGAGAAGCACTACGCCCTCGCGATAGAACAGCGTCCGGACAACGTCTGGTGGCACGCGCGCCTGTGTACATTCCTCATCCACCGCGCCCGGTTCCGTGACGCGGAAGAGGCCTTTCGCCGAGCGCTCGAGCATCTCGACCCGAGCGAAGTCGAGGTCCAAGAGGATGCGCGATTCGCACATTCCCTCCATCGCTGGCTCATCGAGGCATGGCTCAACATGGGTGAGATTGACCGGGCGAACGAAGTGATGTCGCTCGTACCTCGTGACATCATCGCATCCAGCAACGTACTCCGTGCGCTCTCCGCGCGAGTCGCCGACGCCATGGAAGCGACGCAGCTTGGCGAGTCCGTCTACCCTCAAGCGATTCCTCCAGAAGAACGCTGGACGCAGCCCGCGTTCCTCCCTGAAGAAGACGACGGCCATGAATTGGAGACTTGGCGTCCCGGGCGAGTGCGCAGGGTGGGTGAGGCGGACATTGAACTCGTCTACGCCGAGCCTGACGAGAAGGCGGAGTCCCGGGAACTCCAAGGGGTCGAACTCTCGCTCCATGAATGGAATGAAATGGCGCGCGGGCGTGCCCCCCAGAGCGACGCTTTCGTCATCCTGGCCGAATACTCGCAAGGAGTGAGGCGAATCTTTCATTGGCCCGCCAAGAGCATCGAGGTGATCGGCTCTGGCCCCGACGAGAATCTCGAGCTGCTCCGCTATGTCCACCAGTGGCTCGGCACGTCCGCGACATCGTCGCCATGATTCCGGCAGCCAGCCTTGCCACTCTTGAAACACCCCTTCGCGAAGATCGGATGTACCTGTTCGTCTGCGGTCCGGGCGGTAGACCAGGGTATGGAGCCGAAGCACTCGCCCTCGCGCTTCCTGAACGCGGATGGATAACGGTCGATTCGTGCAAGGTCGGACGAGAACTGCCCCAGGAAGGAATTATCTCGCGATGGCGTCGCTCTCCAGAGGATCAACTCCTCATCTCGGTGCTCACGCATCCGCACGACGATCACGCGGCTGGCCTGGCGGAGCTGCTCGACGCCATGCGCCCACCCCTCGTGGCGGTGACAGGTAATACACCTCCCGAACAAGATCTCGCCCGGCGTATTCGCGATCTGGAGTTATCGGGTGTCACCAGTCAGAACATCGCCGCTCGCACGGTCCGGGCGGCAGTGAGCGCAATGGAGCGACTCGTCTCCTCTGGGGCCACGACACTCCTTCCCATCCGCGACCAGCAGACGCTCATCTCTGGTCCGGCGAGAGTGCGGTGCCTCGCCCCCACGGAACTGGAGATTCGCACGCTCCTCTCCCATCTTCCCAAGGAACGAGCGAATGAACTCAGTACCGTCCTTGAGGTAACCTGGGGACAGACACGACTGATGCTCGGCGCGGACTTACCGTGGAAGAATCCGAGTGGCTCGGTGCTGCCAAGCGGATGGGAGTCCGTGGACAAGCGCCATCCCGGACTGTCTGACCATACGGGATTGAAAGTCCCCCACCATGGCTCGCGCGAGGCCCTGCATCCCAGACTGCTAGGAATCACCGGACCTGGACCACGCCTCTGGGTGTGCACCCCGTTCGAGAGGTCGGACCTACCGAGAATGGACGCCGCTGACGGGGCGGACATCCTCCTCGCAGTAGAGCCCTGCTTGCATCTGACAAAGCAACCTCATGTCTCGGCCAACGCATCGAATGCAACCCTGCGGGTAGGCACGCTCAGACCTCCACCCGGAACCCCCCGCTCCCTCAAGAGCGCGCCACCGGCCGGTCCTCTTGACGCAGTCTGGTGCTTCGGCTTCGACAACATGGGCCAACTCGTCGGCCGGTGGAGGGGAGATGCCGCGATCGAAGTCGTCCCCTGACATCTGAGGCACCGTCCTACGGCCGCCCCCCACCCGAGGTGGAGAACCACGCGGGGCCATCCATGTCGCGGGACTCGCCACCCGACGAGGGCCGGAAGGGGGACTCGTCCATCATCGAGTCGCCGTCGCCCGGGCCCGAGTCATTCCCCTCGAAGACGACTTCCAGGAGCGCCACGAGCAGGCCCGCGAGCCCCACGCTCGCCAGCGCGATCTTCATCTTGCGTCGGCGCATCCGCGCCTTGTGCCAGTGCGTGACGGCGGCTGGCAGGACGATGACTTGTCCTGGAGGACGGGAGGACATGCCACCATTCTAGCCCATGCCGGGAGGGAAGGTGAAAAGGGCGTCACCTTCCCGGCACCGGGAGGTTTCCGGATGTATCTCTCCCGTGACGTGATGAACCTGGACCTCTTTCCTCCCGAGCCCTCCGCCGCGACCCGGCCCCTCGAGCGTCTGCTGAGGGTCTCGCGCATCTACCTGGAACCCGAAGCCGGGCTGCACCCGCGCGGCCGGGATATCCTCGCGCGCTTCCCCGACGCCGAACGGGTGGAGGTCCGCTCGCACTGGAACATCCCCGGCCTCCACGGCAACGAGGGCAACGTCGAGTCCTGGAACCGCATCAAGGGGAGCACCCTGGTGCTGGGCATGAAGAAGACGATGCGCTTCGAGCCCAACGGGCGCAGCGCGGACTTCCTGCCGCCCTCCGCGGCCAACGGCTGCGTCATGGCCTGCGCCTACTGTTACGTGCCGCGTCACAAGGGCTACGCCAACCCCGTCACCGTCTTCGTCAACATCGACCGGATCCAAGCCGCCCTCCGCCGGCACGCGGGCAAGCTGGGGCCCAAGCGCGAGCCCAACCTCGTGGACCCGCGCTACTGGGTCTACGACATCGGGTGCAACAGCGACTGCTCGGCCGACGCGGCCCTGAGCGACAACGTGCGCGATCAGGTGCGGCTGTTCACCACCCTGCCCAACGCCATGGGCTCGTTCGCCACCAAGTTCGTCAACCGCGAGCTGCTCACCTACGCGCCCCAGGGCAAGACGCGCATCCGCTTCAGCCTGATGCCGCACGCGAAGGCGAAGCTGCTCGACGTGCGCACCAGCCCCATCGCCGAGCGGATCGCCGCCATCGACGACTTCGTGGCGGCGGGCTACGAGGTGCACCTGAACTTCTCGCCCGTGGTCATCACCGACGGCTGGCAGGCGGAGTACGACGCGCTCTTCCAGGAGCTGGACGACACGCTGGGGGCGGCGGCCAAGGCGCAGCTCGCGTGTGAGATCATCTTCCTCACCCACAACGAGCGGCTGCACGAGGTGAACCTGGGCTGGCACCCCCAGGCCGAGGCGCTGCTGTGGCGGCCGGAGTTACAAGAGGCGAAGGTGTCCCAGATGGGGGGCACCAACGTGCGCTACCGCACCGGGATGAAGGGGCAACTGGTGCGCGAGTTCATCCAGTTGCTGGAGCGGCGCATGCCCTACTGCCGGGTGCGCTACGCGTTCTGACGCACGGCCCCGCTCAGTCCGGGAGGACGAGCGTCACGCTCCGCGTCTGGACGTGGCACGCGTCCTCGCCCACGGAGACGGACTGGGTCACGGTGCGCTGGCCGTCGGCGCTCGTGGCGGTGAGGACGTACTCGCCCGGGCTCTCGTACCCGGTCACCCACGCGTCGCAGTTGCCCTGCCGCGTCTGGCTGCCATTGCACAACGCCTGCTGCTCGGGCCCGCCATCGCGCGTGAAGGTGACGCGCGCGTCGCGCTGGGGATGGCCCTGCCCGTCCACCACCTGGATCCGCACCGAGGCCCGCGCCTCCAGGGTGCAGGCGGACGTGTTGGAGCCACAAGCGGAGGACAGGGTGGCGATGACGAGCAGCAGGGCGGCACGAAGGGGGTTCCTGTCTCGTGCGCTCACTGGAAGTCCTCGTCGCGGATGCGCAGGGTGTGATGGGTGAGTCCGTAGGTCCGTGAGTCCTCGCGCTCGCTGACCCACGCTTCGTCGCGGACCGGCTCCTGCGAGTAGACCCGCCCACCCGTGTCCGTCCGGTAGAGCGTCAGCGACACGAACGTGTCCGTGGGCCTGGGGTTCACTCCGAAGGCGCTGTCCGAGCGCAGCTCCCGCACCGTGCCGCTCGGGACGGAGGCCACGCCTTCGGTCTCGCTTCCCAGTTGCCCGGTGGTCTTCCACTCCACGCGCAGCGCATGGCTCGACTGGTTGTCGAGGAAGTACTTCGCGCTCCCCACCTCCTCGTGGATGACTTCTCCCGAGCCACAACCCAGGGACAGCACGACGGGACACACCCAGAGCATCGATCGAAGGTTCATGCCCAGGCCCCTCAGCAAGCCCCACGCCACGGGCCTCCCGCCTGGGAACATGCACTCCGAACACCGCGAAACCACCTGGAAAAGCGAGGAGGGCCTGACGCGGGCGCCCTACACCGACCAGGTCAGGTCGTACTCGCTCATCATCGGGCCCAGGCGATGGCTGGCCACGCGGACGCCCCGCGCTCCCGCCTTCTTGAGCATCGCCTCCAACAGGCCCTCCAGGTACGGACGCGGCAACAGCGCCCGCGTGAAGGTGACGCGCGCGCGCGTGGGCGACAGCCACGTCACCACCATCGGGCCCCCCATGGGCGTCAGCACCTGGTACGCCATGGGCAGGTTCTCCAACACCCGCCGCGGCGTGCCCGAGCTCAGCACGTCCATGGCCCGGCCCACCGGACTCTTGAGGAACACCGCCGTCCCCAAGTGCCCCAACATCCGCATCATCTCCTCGACGTCACACTCCCCCTCCGCCATCAACCACGCCGCCCGCCCGAGCAGCTTCACGAAGTCCTTCGCCGGGTAGGCGAAGAAGTCCACGAAGTCTCGGCCCGCTCCGCACTCCTCCAGGCACGCCTCCAAGGCGGCCTCGCCCCGCAGCGCCAACAACGCCTCCTGCACGCTCCGGAAGAACATGCCCCGCAGGGTGTCCTCGGGCGACAGCCAGGCGAGCTGCTGCGACAGCTCCTGGCCAGCCAGTGCCGTGCGCTCCTCGATGCCGATATTCATCCCGTGCGCCCTCCCCGGCTCGCCTCGGCGAACCCATCCCCCGATCCAACCCGTGGACCCCGCCCACCCCCGTGTCCTGGAAATCCTGTCACACCTGGACGTCCAGGTAAAACCGTGTGTATCGCCGACATCAATCTTCACATGGGGCGCGTGTCAGGACGGACCCACCTCAGGGCACGCCTGTCATACTGACTCGATCCCGTACCATCTCCCGCGCCCTCGCCGCGCCGTATCACCCGTGCTGGAAGGTCAGCACGTCCGGGCCCTTTCCTCCCAGCCACTCTGCGCAGCGCGCGCGCCATGCCCGGAGCACTCGCCAGCGCGTCCGGCGCCGTGAAGGCGAGGTCTCCTGGGGCGGGACATCCGCGCGCACCCGAGTGGCTCTGTCCCCCGAGGGACCAGCGGCCCCGCGTACGGCCCTCGGCATATATAAGGATGCGCCAGGGAGGCCGTCCGTGAAGACACGTCGGTGGGTGTTGCTCTGCGCATGGACGGCACTGGTGTACGCGGGCGCCGTGCCCTCGGGCTTCGTCCTGGACGATGCGTTCGCCGTGGCCAGCAGCCCCGTCGTCCAGGGCGAGGTGTCCCCGGCCGAGGCCTTCCTCCGCGACTACTGGGGCCGCGTTCCGCCGAACACCATCGGCACCTACCGGCCCCTCGCCGTGCTGACCTTCGTGCTCGACGAGCGGGTGGGCGGCGGCGCGCCCTGGGTGTTCCACCTGACCAACGTGCTGCTGCATGTGCTCGCCGTGGCGGCCCTGTACGGCGCGTGGCGCGCGTGGGCGGGCGACACCACCGCCTGGGCCGCCGCCGCGCTCTTCGCCGCGCTCGCCGCTCCCGCCGAGGCCGTGCACTCCATCGTCGGCCGCGCGGACGTGCTCGCCGCGCTCCTCGGACTGCTCGGCTGGGCCGCCCACCGCACCCCGGGCCCGCGCGCCGCCACACTCGCCGTGCTCGCCTACGCGCTCGCGCTCCTCTCCAAGGAGAGCGCCCTGCTCTACCCCCTCGTGTGGTGTCTGCTGGAGGCGCTGCGCACGGGCCGCTGGCGCTCGCTCCCCTGGGGCCGGGTGGGCGCCTATGTCCTCGTGACGGGGCTCGTCCTGAGCGCTCGCGCGCACGCCCTCGGGACGGTCCTCGGCGCGAGCATCGGCGACATGACCAACCCGCTCGTCACCGCCTCCTGGAGCGGGCGCGTCCTCGGCGCGGCGGACATCTTCTGGTCTCAATACCTCGCCGGCATCGTCAACCCCCTGCACCGGCTCTACCTGTGCTCCGCGCCCGCGTGCGCCCCCGCGGGCGTGGACAGCGCCGGAGCCTGGCTCGGCCTGGGCACGCTCGCGCTGCTCGCCACCCTGGCCGTGGCCCTGTGGCGCCGGGCGCCCCTCGCGAGCGCCGGCCTCGCCTGGTTCCTCCTGTTGTTCCTCCCCGTCTCCAACCTGCTCGTGGTGAGCCCCTCCCTGTACGGAGAAAGGTTGCTCTACGCGCCCCTCATGGGCGCCTCGATCGCCCTGGCCCATGCCGTGTCGCGCCTCGCCGCCCGGCTGCCCCGGCCATCGCTCGCCTGGGGACTGCTCGCCGCGCTCGGCGCGGGCAATGCCCTGGCCGTGCAGTCGCGACACGCGGACTGGCGCGATGGCGACTCGCTCGCCCTTCACGCGATCGAGGTGGAGCCCCGCGGCGCCGTGCTCCAGGCCAACGCCGCCGCGTCCTGGTTGAGTCTCGGCCGCTGGAGCGAGGCCGAGCGGTGCGCCCGCGAGGCCATCGCGCTCGACGCGGACTTTGGCCGGCCCCATCGTCTGCTCGGCGCGGCGTTGGATCTCCAGGGGCGCGCTGGAGAGGCCCAGGCCCATTTCGAGCGGGCACTCGCCCTGGACGGCAGCGAGGAGTCCCTGTTGAACCTGGCGCGCTTCCATGCCCAGCACGGAGACCTGAAACGCGCGCTCGGGCTGCTGGAGCGGGAAGCCCTGTCCCAACCCCCGAGCCAGAACCGGCTCGCCCTGGCCGAGCAACTGCGCCGGCAGCTCGCCTCCGAGCGCCCCTGACGCGGCCCGTGGCCAGGGAGCCTGGAGCTCGCCCCCCTGACCGCATGGCCGTGGCTCCCCCGCTTCCTTCCCGGAGCGCCCATCCCCAGCGTGTGGAGACGCGGTTCAGGAGGAAACGGCCATGGCGGAGGCGGACGTGCGAGGGGACATGCCCTACCGCACCTTGGGAAAGACCGGGGAGAAGGTGTCGGCGATCGGCCTGGGCGGCTGGCACATCGGACTGCCCACCGTGGACGAGAAGCTGGGGGTGCGGCTCGTGCGCGCGGCCATCGACCGCGGCATCAACTTCATGGACAACTGCTGGGACTACCACGAGGGCCTGAGCGAGCTGCGCATGGGCCGGGCGCTCCAGGACGGCTACCGCCAGAAGGTCTTCCTCATGACGAAGATCGACGGGCGCACGAAGAAGGAGGCGCTGCGGCAGTTGGAGCACTCGCTGGAGCGCCTGCGCACGGACCACGTCGACCTCGTGCAGCACCATGAGATCCTCCGCTACGAGGACCCCGACCGCGTCTTCGCCGAGGAGGGCGCACACGCGGCGCTGCTCGAGGCCCAGAAGGCCGGCAAGGTGCGCTACGTGGGCTTCACCGGGCACAAGGATCCGCGCATCCACCTGCACATGCTGGAGGTCGCCCGCGAGCACGGCGCCCACTTCGACGCGGTGCAGATGCCCCTCAACCTCATGGACGCGCACTTCCGCAGCTTCTCCCAGCTCGTCGTGCCGGAGCTCGTGCGCCAGGGCATCGGCGTGCTCGCCATGAAGACGCTGGCCAACGGCTCGCTCCTGCGCAGCAAGACGGTGACGCCCATCGAGTGTCTGCACTACGCGCTGCACCTGCCCACCTCCGCCGTCATCACGGGCATCGACAGCGAGGCCATCCTGGACCAGGCCTTCGAGGCGGCTCGCACCTTCAAGCCCTTCTCGGACGAGGCGTGGAAGGCCCTGCTCGCCAAGACGCGCGCGGCCGCGGCCCGGGGCGAGTTCGAGCCCTTCAAGACCTCGTCCGTCTACGATGGCACCGCCACCCACCCCGAATGGCTCGGCGAGGAACCCGAGGCGCTGCGGGCCCTCGTTCCCGCGTGACCCGGAACCCGGGCCACCCGCCCGTCGAGAGGCCGCCCCCTCCCCTGCCCCCGCTTCCCCTGACCGGGGAGAGGGAGCGTGCATAGCGTGGAGGGAACAGGGGTGGAGCCTTCCCCGGGAGTCCCGATTCCATGTCCTCGCGCGCACCCGAGTCCATCCACCTGTCGCGTCGTGAGTTCGACGCGCTCCTGTTCGACCTGGACGGTGTGGTGACCCGCACCGCCAGCGTCCATGCCGCCGCGTGGAAACGCCTGTTCGACGCCTATCTCCCCCAGGGCTCGCCTCCCTTCACCCCGGAGGACTACCGCCTCTACGTGGATGGCCGGCCGCGCCTGGAGGGCATCCGCTGCTTCCTGAGGAGCCGGGGCCTCACCGCGCCCGAGGGCACTCCGGAAGAGGGCCCGGACGCGGAGACGGTGCAGGGGCTCGGGGCGCGCAAGAACGCCTGGTTCCTGGAAGCCCTGAAGCAGCGCGGCGTGGAGGTGAGTCCGTCGGCGGTGCGGCTGCTGGAACGGGCGCGCGCGGCGGGCCTGCGCACGGCGGTGGTGACGTCCAGCCGCAACGGCGAGGCCATCCTCCGGGCGGGACGGCTCGGACACCTGTTCGACGCCCGGGTGGATGGCGTGGAGGCCGGGAGGCTCGGGTTGGCGGGCAAGCCCGCGCCGGACACCTTCCTGGAAGGCGCCCGGCGCCTGGGGGTGGTGCCCGCGCGGGCCGTGGTGTTCGAGGACGCCCAGGCGGGCGTCGAGGCGGGGCGGCGAGGCGGCTTCGGGTGCGTCATCGGGGTGCGCCGCTCCGGAGCGCGAGGCGAGCTGTTGAGGGCGGGCGCGGACGTGGAGGTGACGGAGCTCTCCGCCGTGGACGTGGACGGCGCGGACACCCATGCCGAGGGAGCGATGCCATGAACCCAGAGCCGTGGCTGTTCACCTACGAGGACTTCGCGCCCGAGCGGGAAGGGCTGCGCGAGGCGCTGTGCACGCTGGGCAATGGGTACTTCGCCACGCGCGGGGCGGCGCCCGAGTCCCACGCGGATGGGACGCACTACCCGGGGACCTACCTGGCGGGCGGCTACAACCGGTTGACGACGGATCTGTCCGGGCAGGTGGTGGAGAACGAGGACCTCGTCAACATGCCCAACTGGCTGCCCCTCACCTTCCGGTTGGAGGGAGAGGACTGGTTCGACCTCCGGGCGGTCACCCCGCTGGAGTATCGGCAGGTGCTGGACCTGGCGCGGGGCCTGCTGCTGCGCACGGTGCGCTTCGTGGACGCCCGGGGCCGGAGGACACGGCTGGAGCAACGGCGCTTCGTGCACATGCGGGACAAGCACCTGGCGGGACAGGAAATGGTGCTCGTGCCGGAGAACTGGAGCGGACAGGTCCGCGTGCGCTCGGCGCTGGATGGACGGGTGATCAACGCCGGAGTCCCCCGCTACCAGCGGCTCCAGGGCAGGCACCTGCGCACGCTGGTGGCCGAGGAGGTGGACGCCCAGACGCTGCTGCTGGAAGTCGAAACGGTGCAGTCGCGCCTGACGGTGGCGGAGGCGGCGCGCACCCGGCTGTTCGTGGAGGGCGCTCCGGCCGAGCACTCGCGGGAATTGCTCAAGGAAGAGGGCTATGTCGCGCACGAGTTCACCGTGTCGCTGACCGAGGGGCAGCGCCTGGCGGTGGAGAAGGTGGTGACGCTCTACTCGTCGAGGGATCACGCCGTGTCCGAGGCGGCGATGGAGGCGAGGCACGCCGCGAGGACGGCGCCCGAGCGCTTCGAGGACCTGGTCTCCACGCACGCGCAGGCCTGGACGCACCTGTGGCGCCGCGCAGATCTCACCCTGGAGCTGGCCGAGCCGAACGGCACCCACCGCGTGCTGCGCCTGCACATCTTCCACCTGCTGCAGACGGTCTCACCGCACAGCATCGACCAGGACGTGGGCGTGCCGGCGCGGGGCTGGCACGGCGAGGCCTACCGGGGACACATCTTCTGGGACGAGCTGTTCATCTTCCCCTTCCTCAACCTGCGGCTGCCCGCCCTGACGCGCGCCATCCTGCGCTACCGCCACCGGCGGCTGCCCCAGGCACGCCAGGCGGCCCGTGAGGCGGGCCACCCGGGCGCCATGTTCCCCTGGCAGAGCGGCAGCAACGGACGCGAGGAGAGCCAATCCCTGCACCTCAATCCCCGCTCGGGGCGCTGGGTGGCGGACGTGACGTCGCTGCAACGCCATATCAACGCGGCCATCGCCTACAACATCTGGCAGTACTACCAGGCCACGGCGGACTCGGAGTTCCTCTACTTCCACGGCGCGGAGATGCTGCTGGAGCTCTCGCGCTTCTGGGCCAGCATGGCCCAGTGGAACCCCGCGCTGAAGCGCTACGAAATCAAGGGCGTGATGGGTCCGGACGAGTACCACACGGGCTACCCGGATCGCGCCGAGCCGGGACTGGACAACAACACCTATACCAACCTCATGGCGGTGTGGGTGCTGTGCAAGGGATTGAAGGTCCTGCGCCTGCTGCCCGCGGAACGCCTCCAGGAGCTGCGCGAGACGCTGCGGCTGGAGGACTCGGAGCTCGCGCACTGGGACGAGGTGAGCCGCCGGATGCGGCTGGTGTTCCACGCGGATGGAATGCTCAGCCAGTTCGAGGGCTATGAACAGCTCCAGGAGTTCGACTGGGAGGGATACCGCGCCCGCTACAAGGACATCCACCGCCTGGATCGCATCCTCGAAGCCGAGGGAGATACCCCCAACCGCTACAAGCTGTCGAAGCAGGCGGATGTGTTGATGCTCTTCTACCTGCTGTCGGCGGAGGAGCTGCGCGAACTGCTCGAGCGGCTCGGCTACCGGATGGAACCGGAGATGATCGGACGCACCGTGGAGTACTACCTGCAACGCACCTCCCACGGCTCGACGCTGAGCGGGGTGGTGCACGCCTGGGTGCTGGCCCGCCGGGATCGTGCGGCCTCGTGGCGGCTCTTCAGCGAGGTCCTCCACAGTGACATCTCGGACGTCCAGGGCGGCACGACCCAGGAGGGCATCCACCTGGGGGCCATGGCCGGCTCGGTGGACCTCATCCAGCGCGCCTACACGGGCATCGAGGTCCGTGGCGGCATGCTGCACTTCAACCCCTACCTGCCCGAGGAGCTGCGGCGGCTGAGGTTCTCGCTGCGCTACCACAAGCACCTGGTGGACGTGGACATCACCCCGGACACCCTGCGGCTCACCGGCCTGTGGAGCGACCAGGAGCCCGCGCTGGATGTCTGTGTGCGGGGAAAATGCCTGCGCCTCCCGCCCCACGAGACCCGGACGATTCCCCTCGGCCCGTGACCTCCAGACTCACGACGCCGGAAGCTGCCCCGCGGCGGGCTCGTCGGCGGACATCACGCGCGGAAGCGTGAAGTAGAACGTGCTTCCCAGCCCCGGCTCGCTCTCGGCCCACAACCGCCCCCCGTGGGCGTCCACGAGCCCCCTCGCGATCGCGAGCCCCAGGCCCGCCCCCTGCTTGTGCCCTTTCCGGGCCTGCCAGAACGGCTCGAAGAGGTGGGGCAGCTCCTCCCCGGAGATTCCCGGCCCCGTGTCGCTCACCGAGAAGCACATCATGTCCCCCAGGGGCCAGGCCCGCAGGGAGATCCGCCCCCCATTCGGCGTGAACTTGAGCGCGTTGCCGAGCAGGTTCGAGAAGATCTGCAGCACCCGATCCCGATCCGCCAGGATCGGAGACGCACCATCCGGGACCTCCACCGAGAGGAGGATGGACTTCTCCCGCGCGAGCTCGCGATGCAGCTCGGCGGCCTCCTGGAGCAGCAGCGCCGTCTCCCGCGGGCCGCTGACCACCGAGAGATGACCCGCCTCCATCCGGGCCACGTCCAGCAGATCCTGGATGAGCCGGTTCGCCCGCTCGACCGCCTTGCGGATGGCCCCGAGCGGCCCCTGGTCCGCCGTCCTCTCTCCCGGTGCCGATCGCCTCAGGAGGACTTCGCTGCTCAAGGAGACGACTTGCAGGGGCGCGCGCAAATCATGGGCGACGACCCGCAGGACCTCGTCGCGCAGACGGATCGCCTGCTCCGTGCGCGCGTGGAGGAAGGCATTGTCGATGGCGAGCCCGGCGCGGCGGGCCAGCTCCTCGGCCAGCTCCAGGTCATGCGCGTCGTACTGGCACTCCGGCCGCGAGATCAGCAGGATGACCGTGCCCAGGATGCGCTCGCGCGCGAGCAACGGCACGACGATGAGCGAGCGGGGATCCAACTGGCGCAGCAGACCCAGGTGATGCGCGTCCTCCGCCGTCGACTCGAGCACCTCCCCGGACAGCTCGGGGAGGAGCACGGGTCGGCCCGTCCGCATGACATTGGCGACGAGGTGCCCCTGCCGGAACGACACATGGGGATGGGTGGCGAACAGCTCTTCCAGCAGCCGTGACTTCTCCTCGGACGCCGCCACCCACTCGAGGTGGGAGACCTGCCCGTCCTCCTCGATGATCTCCACCACGCACCAGTCCGCCAGCGAGGGAACGGCCATCCGTGCCACGGCGAGGAGCGAGGCGCGCGGATCGAGCGAGTCCGCGAGCCTCGGGCCCGCCTCGGCCAGGAAGCGCAAGGCCCGCTCGAGCCGCTTGCTCTCGGAAATGTCCTGGATCTGCCCGACGAAGTAGAGCGGTTCTCCCCGGGCGCCGCGCACCAGCGAACACGTCAGCAGGACGGACACGACATGCCCCTGCTTGTGGAAATAGCGCTTCTCCATCTGGTAGGTGCCGAGCACTCCCTCGAGCAGCCGGCTCACGTTCGTCAGATCCGGCTCCAGGTCACTCGGGTGGGTGATGTCCTGGAAGGTCTTGGAGAGCAATTCCCGCCGCGAGTAGCCCACGAGTTCGCACAAAGCGCTGTTCGCGTGGAGGAACCCGCCCTCCAGGGAGACCAGGGCCATGCCGATGGGAGCGTTCTCGAACGCGGTCCGGAAGAGCTCCTCGCTGTTGCGAAGCACCTCCTCGGCGCGGCTGCGCGCGGTGATGTCCCGCAACATGACGGTGAGCAGCCGCATCCCGTCCACCACCGAGCGCATGATGCTGGCCTCCGCGGGGAACACCTCGCCGCCCTTGCGCAGACCCGCGACCGTCAACCGCTCGCCCATCTGCCGCGCCGTCCGCGCGCGGTCATCGAACGCCTGGACGTGATGCCGATGACGGGAGCGAAACTCCTCGGGGATGAGCAGGTCCAGGGGCTGGCCCAGGACTTCGTCCGCCGAGTAGCCGAAGATGCGCTCCGCGCCCCTGTTGAAGAGGGTGATTCGCTGCGCGTCGTCGACCGAGATGATGGCATCGAACGCGTTCGAGACGACGCCCTGGAAGAGGGCTTCCGAGAGGCGGAGCGACCGCTCCAACCGCCGCTGCCGTGCCTGCCTTCGTCGGAGGGGGCCCGCCGCCCACGCGCCCAGACCCAGGAGTGCCACCAGCCGTCTTCCCGCCGCGGGCAGGAGAAGACTCGCCAGCACGAGCCGACGAAACGGGCGGCGCTGGAAGACCATGCCCAACCCCCTCGAAAGCCGTGAAACCACCTCAAGAATGTCCGCGCCGAAGAATGGAAAGAATATCAGGTGGCAACCTAGAGCCAGGATGCTTCCGTGACCATTGGTCCGCCGGTCACCTCCCACGCCTGAGCTTGCCCCAGGGACACAGTGATTTCGCGGTTGGGACGAAACCGGCGCTCATCCGGTCGGCCGCACGAAGTAGGCTCATTTCCGTCCTGACGTCTGGACCTTAGCCGGGGGGATGAAACATGCGCGCCGACTCGCCACGAGCTCCGAAGGTGGGCCTACTGCTCACCCTGAGCCTGCTGTCCACCAGCTGTGCGTCGCGGATGTCACCACCCGGCCGGAGGATGACCCCGCACGACTCGCCGCGAGAGGCCGTTGGGGCGGAGTGGGCCGAGGAGCCGGGAGAAGCGTCTCCACTCACCCTCGCTTCATGGCCCTCTGTTTCTCCCGAGCCCGACGCACTGGCGCGGTCGCACCGACCGCGAGACTCCCGGGAGGCGATGACGGTTGCGGGCCCTGGCGGCGCCAAGGGGAGCGCATGGCGCAGCGCCCTCGCGGCCCAGCTGGCGTTTCGCGGGGCCCTTGGCGACGTGTCCGGCTCCACGCGCCGCATCTCCGAAGCACTCTCCAGACTCAAGACGAGCCAGCGGGGCATCGCCGGCAAAGCCGCCGGTCTTTTCGTCCGTTACCTCGAGTATGGCGACCGCCAACTGCAATGGATTGACGCCGAACTCGCTGCAGCCACCCGGCTGGCTCACACCGCCTCGGAGGTGGCGGACCCGGACATGCAACTCGCCTTGCTGCGCCTCGCCGGCCCCCGGCTCGAAGCCGCCATGCTGGGCTCGCTCCTGCTCGCGGCATGGCTCGACTTGCTCCAGTTCGTCGATGGGGTGCTCCAACAGGGTCTCAACAGCCTGGAGACGCTGCTCGTGGACATGGAGCGCTGGCGCAAGAGGATGGCGCCCGTCATGACGGCGCTCTCCTCCCTGGAGCCCGAGCAGATGGAGGCAGCGGCGAAGGACGCCCCCGCGCTCATGGACCATCTCTCCGATGAGTTCAATTCGACCGCGGAGCGCATCCGCGTGGCGATGAAGCGCGGCGAGCAGGCGATTCTGTTGGCCCAGCTCGTCGAGACGCTCACCCTGCTATCGGCGATGAAGTTCTCGCTGCCCACACTGCCGCCGTCCGCACCCGCCACGCTCGGAGTGGGCCTGATGGTGGGCGGCGACGGTGTGATGATGGGCACGCGGATGGTCGTGTCCGCCGAGTGGGTGGAGAGCATGCGCCGGTTGGTGCGGGCGGGCGTCATTTCCCTTCCCGCCGTCGGCGCGGCCGTGCGGATTCAGGCCGGCCAGGTGATGATGGCGCAGTCTCAGGACGAGCTGCCCAAGGGGGTGCGCGACGCACTCGGCGACGGGCCCGAGGTGCGGGGCATGCGCGCGACGGACAGAGCGGGGGCAGGCATGAACGAGCCACCGCGACACCATGTCCTGCCCAAGGAGTTCCGCGAGTGGTTCGAGCAGCGCGGCTTCACCGGCGAGATGGACATCGACCAGTTCTGCGTCAAGTTGGAGCAAGCTCACCACGAGGCCATCCATGGCGGTGGGAAGTGGATGCTGGGCCGCACCTGGCCCGGTGAGTGGAACCGGATGCTCATGAAGGCGCTGCGCGAAGCCGAGGTGGACGCTGGACGGATGTTGACGCGAAACGAAGTCCTGGACGTCGTCGTGGGCTACATGAAGCGCTATGACCTTCCGATGAAGTTCATTCCGTGGAGAGGGCGATGAGCGAGGGACGCTCCTGGGACGGCAACTGGAAGGTCCGCCTGTACGAGCGGGTCCACGAGCGCGGTTATCGTTCACTCACCGCCTTCTCCGAAGAGCGCCCCACCGCCTCGTTGGTTGAGCTCGCCGAGGAGCTTGGTCAAGGTGACATCAACGCGGTGCAGGTATTCCATGGGTTGGTCTCCGAAGCGGAACGGAGCCATCAGCTCACGCGTTTGACGCGCAGCCAGTTCGTACGTGAACTGTACGAGTGCCTTCCCAACGGCTGGCCGACCGTGATGGATGACGCAAATCGTTTCAAGCTAGCAAAGGCGCTCGGCTCGTGGAGCGCGTTCACCCCAGAAAGCCATGAAGAGCGTGTCAGACAGGCCAGGGCAGCGCTTCGCGCCACGCCACCTCCGCCCGGCTGGCGCCCGCTCGGCCCCAACGACGAGCTTCTGCTCACGCTTCTGCCTGACGAGGAGGTCTGAACTCCACCCCGCGAATGGAGGACTCCTTCGCGGAGCTCCTGGAGAAGGCGCCGTCCAACCGCTGACCACCAGGGCCAGGACTCAGTGCCCCATCCACCGCGTGGGCGAACCCGGCGGCGCCGTGCGCGTCGAGCCCGGCCTCACGGGCTCCAGCGCCTTGGGTCCATCCGGCCGCGCCATGCGCTCGCGCGTCATCGCGTCCAGCAGCACGCCTCCCAGCAGCAGCCCCATGAACAGCGCCGACACCGGGAGGGCCACCCGCCGGGCGCCTGGTTGCTCCACCAGGTGCATGAAGAACATGGCCACCAGCACCGTCTTCGCCACGGCGATCAGCAGCGCCACCGGCAAGGACCAGGGCCCCAGGTTCAGCTTCGTCCCCAGCCACCAGGTCACCACCGACAGCGCCGCCAGCACCGTCCACACGCCCACGTAGCCCCAGGCGCTCTTCTCCGCGCTCCTCGCCATGACGTGCTCCTCACTCCACCAGGTACAGCAGCGGGAAGATGAACAACCAGAAGATGTCCACGAGGTGCCAGTACAGCCCACCCACCTCCACGGGCACGTGATAGTCCGCCGTGTACTTCCCGGACATGGCCCCCAGGACGAGCCAGCCCAGCACCCCGAGCGCCACCAGCATGTGCAGGGCATGCAGCCCCGTGAGCAGGAAATAGAGCGTGAAGAAGAGGCTCCCGCCGCGCACCGGCAGGTCCTCCAGCCGGTAGTACTCCCCGGGCAGCGCTCCCTCCTTCCAGTGCTCCCAATACTCCCAGCCCTTGATGACGAGGAAGCCCACCCCGAGCAGGATGGCCACCAGCAGCACTCCCGCCGCGGAGAACTGTTTCCCCTGGCGGATGAAGTGCACCGCCAACACCACGAACAGGCTGCTCGTCACCAGGAGCAGCGTCTGCACCAGGGCCCCTTCCGCCTTCAGGTGCTTGCTCGCGGCGATGAACACCTCCGGGAAGTAATAGCGATAGAGCGCGTACCCCACGAACAGGTTCGCGAAGAGCAGCACCTCCGAGCCCAGGAAGATCCACATCCCGAGCTGCGCCGCCTCGCTCTGCTTCTCCCGGCCGCCGAAATACTCCCGCCACGGCGAGGCCTCAGTAGACACGGGGCGCTCCTGGCTCGGTGTAGTCGTGGACCTCGCGCTCGAAGCGAGGCGCCTCGGTGAAGTTGTGCGGCACGGGTGGCGAGGCGCTGAACCACTCGTATCCCCGCGAGCCCCACGGGTCCGCCGGGCTCACCTTCCCGTAGCGCAGGGACCACAGCAGATAGAGCGCGATGAGCGAGAAGCCAAACGCCAGCAGCGACGCACCGGCCGTGCTCAGCACGTTGAGCCACTGCATCTCGCGCGGGTATTGGTACGAGCGCCGGGGCATGCCCATGTTCCCCAGGAGGAACTGCGGCAGGAACGTCACGATGAAGCCGAAGATGATGGTGCTCGCCGCCAGGAACGACCAGCGCTCCGGGTAGAGCCGTCCGAACATCTTCGGCCACCAGTAGTGCAGCGCGGCCAGGAAGGCCATGAGCACCGAGCCCACCATGATGTAGTGGAAGTGGGCCACGACGAAGTACGTGTCATGCCAGTGCACGTCCAGCGACGTGGTGGCCACCGCCACGCCCGTCATCCCGCCGAACGTGAGCAGGAAGATGAACCCCAGCACGTAGAGCAGCGGCACCTTCAAGTCGATGGCCCCGCCATACATCGTCGCCACCCAGTTGAAGATCTTGATGGCCGTGAAGATGGCCACCAGCATGCTCAGCACCCCGAACACGCCCGAGCCGAACGTGGACTGGCCCGACACGAACATGTGGTGTCCCCACGAGAAGAAGCCCACGAACGCGATGCCGAACGTGGACGCGGCGATCATCCGGTAGCCGAAGATGTTCTTGCGGCTGAACGCGCACACCACCTCGGTGATGACGCCCATGGCGGGCAACACCATGATGTAGACGGCCGGGTGCGAGTAGAACCAGAACAGGTGCTGGAAGAGCACCGGGTCGCCCCCGCGCGAGGGATCGAAGATGCCCGCGCCCACCACGCGCTCCATCGCCACCAGCACCAGCACCATGGCGAGCACCGGCGTGGCCACCACCTGGATGACGGACGTGCCGTAGATCGTCCACACGAAGAGCGGAATGCGCGTCCAGTGCATACCCGGCGCCCTCAGCGTATGCGTGGTGGTGATGAAGTTGAGCCCGGTGATGATGGTGGAGAAGCCGATGATGAAGACGCCCAGGAGGATGGGCGTCACGGCCGTGGGCGAGGTGGTGCTGTAGGGCGTGTAGAACGTCCAGCCCGTGTCCGCGCCGCTCCACAGCATGCCAAAGAGCGTGAGCGCCGAGCCCGCCGCGTAGATATACACCGAGGCCAGGTTGAGCCTCGGGAAGGCCACCTCCTTGGCCCCGAGCATGAGCGGCAGCACGAAGTTGCCGAACGCCGAGGGGATGGCTGGAATCATGAACAGCCACACCATGATGACGCCGTGCAGGGTGAACACGCGGTTGTACGTCATGGGGCCCATGATCGTGGGCCCGGGCGTGAGCAATTCCAGACGCAGCAGCATCGCGAAGGTGCCCCCGAGCAGCAGCGCGAAGAGCGTCAGCACCAGGAACATCACGCCAATGCGCTTGTGGTCGCGCGTGAGCAGCCACGAGCGCGCCGTCGTCTCGTGGGAGAGATAGGTGGTGGCTGGCGGGCTACTGGGCGCCGATGGGCTCATACACGGGCCCTCCTGTCTGGATGAACCGCCGCGGCGAGCCGCGCAGCGACTTGATGTACTCGAGCAGCGCCGCCACCTCCGCCGCCTCCAACCGCCCCTGGTACGAGGGCATCACGGGTTCGAACCCCTCCACCACTTGCTCCAGCGGCTGCATCATCGACTCGGTGAGATAGGCCTCGTCCGCCACCACCGTGGTGCCCCCCACCAGGCGCTCCTGCTTGCGATACAGGCCCCTCCACGTGGGCCCGATGTGCGCCGTGCCATCCACTGAGTGGCAGCGCAGACACCCCTGCTCCGCCGCCACGCGCTCGCCCCGTTCGATCAGCGAGCCCCGCTCGGCCACCATCAACTCTCCATGAGGCGCCTCGGCCGAGTAGCGCACCGCCTGGAGCGCGGGCTCCTGGGGCGTCTTCCGCTCGGCCACGCTCGGCGTCGCGTCCCGCTTCTCCATCGGCCCCTCGCGCTGCTCGCGCAGCCACGCCGCGTAGTCCTCCGGCGAGAGCGCCACCACCTCGGCCCACATCTCCGAGTGTTTCAGCCCGCAGTACTCCGCGCACATCACCCGGTAGCGGCCCGGCCGCGTCACCTCGAACCACGCCTGCGTGTAGGCCCCGGGCAGCGCGTCCTGCTTCACGCGGAACGCCGGGACATAGAAGGAGTGGATGACGTCCTGGCTGGTGAGCAGCAACCGCACCGGCCGGCCCACCGGTACCCGCAGCACGCCCACGGCGTTGGGGCCCTCGGCGTGGGTGAACTTCCACATCCACTGCTTGCCCACCACGTACACGTCCATGGCATCCGTCGGCGGCGTGCGCATGTGCACGAAGTCGTGGTAGCCGATGAAGAACCACGCGAGGAAGACGCTCAGCGGCGCTCCCACGAAGACCACCTCCCACGCGAGCGACGTCTGGACCTTGCGCGTGGTCTGTGAATCCGAGCGCCGCCGGTAGCGAATGAGGAAGAACCCCGTCAACCCGAAGATGAGCGTGGCCATGAACATGGCCGTGCTGATGATGACGTAGTGCAGGAAGTCCACGTCCCGAGCGAAGGTGGAGGCCTGCTCGGGCAGGAAGAGCACCCGGCGGAAGAGCTCGTTGAGCGTCATGGCGTCCCCGCCTCTCCCCCAGGACGCTGTCCGCTCAGCACCCGCTCGATGCCCTGCTCGATGGGGAGGTGCACCACGCCGGCGTCCCGATCCACCCAGCCCTCGCCGTGCAGCCGCCGCGCCTCGGCGGCCTTCTCCTCGTCCGCGCGGGTGTCCAGCACGATGAGCCCCGTGTTCACCAGGTTCACCTCCGGCGAATCCAGCCGCCTTGGCTCCCGGGGGCCCGCGGGGAGGAGATGGGCCTCGCGCGCCTGGAGCTGCCGCCACGTGAGCCACCCGAAGACGGTGAAGACGAACAGCGCCCCGGCGAGCACCGCCGTGACGGCCCACCCGCTCACCGGCGCCTTGTCCCTCTCGGGCGTCTTCCATTCCCCCGGGGTGTCGCCGCTCATTCGTCGTACCCCAGCGAGTCGGCCAGGAACGGGTCCCCCACCGGCGCGGTGGCGTGTCCGCGCAGCCGCCACAGGGTGAAGGCCACCACCGAGCCCCCCAGCCCCAGGAAGGCCGTGAGGTCCGTCCAGGACAGGCTCGGCCCCTCGGGGCTCACCACGGGAATCACCAGCCACCAGGTGTCCACGCCGTGCGCGAGCAGCAGCCACACGGCCAGAGTCCCCAGCGTGCGGCGGTGTTGTTTGAACGGCCGCGACAGCAGGATGAACAGGGGCAGCACGAAGCGCGCGCCCACCACGAAGAGCGCCACCGGCTCCCACGCCCCCTTGGCGCGCAGCACGTACCAGGGCACCTCGCGCGGCACGTTGGCGATCCAGATGAGGAAGAACTGGCTGTAGGCCATGTAGGCCCAGAAGAGGCTGAAGGCGAAGAGGAACTTGCCCAGGCTCGCCAGGTGCGAGGCATTGACGAGCTCGCCATACAACGCGGGCCCGCGCGCCAGCACCGTGGCCAGCGTCAGCATCGCCAGCGCCCCCACGAAGGCCCCGGAGAACCAGTACAGCCCATACACCGTGGAGACGAAGAGCGGCTCGAGCGACATGAGCCAGTCCAGCGCCGCGAAGGACATGGCCAGCGCCACCACCGGCAGCGAGCCCGTGCCCAGCCACCGCTGCCACCGGGTGAGCCGCGCGTCCTCCGTGCCATCCTGGCGGCGGGACCAGCGCAAGAGCAGCTCGCCCACGGCGATCCACACCCCGAAGTACACCGCCGAGCGCACGTCCCAGAAGGGCCGCTGGAGCCAGGCGCGCTTGTGCTCGAGCTTCCTCAAGTCCTCCGCGGACCACGCGGGCACGGCGCCCATCCACGGGTAGAGCAGGTGCGCTCCCGCGAGCAGCGGCAGGAAGAAGAGGGCCAGGAGCGGAAGACTCGCCGCCATCGTCTCCAGCATGCGCCGCAGCACCACGGGCCAGCGTGCCCGGGACGCGTGCCAGGTGCCCAGCAGCAGCAGCGACGCCACCGCCAGGCCCGCCCAGTACGCGAAGGCGAACAGGTAGGAGAACAGCGCGCGCCTCGGCTCCTCTCCGAAGCCCACGCCCGTCAGCACGAGCCCCGCCACCCCCACCGCCGCCGCGGTCCTCGTGGCCTCCAGCCCTCCCGTGAAGGGCCCGAGCGCCTTCGTCATGGCGCCTTCTCCTGGAGCAGCCGCTCGCGCGCCTCGGGCGGCACGTCCTCCAGCCGCACGCGCTGGCTCGCCTGGAGCGCGCGCACGTAGGCCACCACCGCCCAGCGTTGCTCGGGCGTCAGCTTCTCCGCGTAGCCCGGCATCAATCCGAAGCCCCGGCCGATGACGTTGAAGTAGTGGCCGTCCGCGTACGGCGGCAGCACCAGCAGCGACGGCGGCGCGCGCACCCCCATCTTCCGCGCCACCGGGCTCACCCCGTCTCCGCGCACGCCGTGACACGTGGCGCAGTAGATGTCGAAGGACTTGTGCCCTTGCTCCAGGAGTTCGCGCGTGAGCGTCAGGGGAATGCCCGCGCTCGTCTCCACCGTGTCCCCACCCGTGCGCACGCGCCGGCTCCGGTCCTTGTACTCCCTCGGCACCGTGCCCGGCGGGGGCACGCGCATGGCGCGCTCGTCCGCGAAGACGTCGCTCTCCCGGTAGGCCATCGCCTTGGGCTGGTCCTTCATCCCCGCCCACCCCTGGAAGTCCACGGAGCAGCCCATCAGCGGCCCCACCACCGCCAGCACACCGAGGAAGTGCCTCATGCCGTCTCCTCCACCACCGAGGCCGTCCGCGCCTCCAGGGCGCGCAGGTGCTCGAGCACGGACTCCGTCCGGGCCGCGTCCTCCAGGGTGACGCTCACCCAGAAGCCCCCCGTGGACGCCGAGCGGAAGGACTCCAGCTCGAAGAGCGGGTGGTGCGGCCGGGGAAAGCGGAACAGCCCCATGAGCCCGAGGAAGATGGCCAGCGAGGCGAAGAGCACCATGGACTCGAAGGTGATGGGCACGAAGGCGGGCGCCGCGTGCGGCGGGCGGTTGCCCACGTTGAGCGGCCAGTCCACCGCGTTGCACCACCACTGCACCGTGTAGCCGAACACCGCGCCCGCCAGCCCCGCCCCCAGCGCGAAGAGCCGCACCGGCGAGGGCCGCAGCTCCAGCAGCGCGTCCACGCCGTCCACCGGGTAGGGCGAGAAGACATCCAGCGTCTCCTTCGCGTAGCCCAGCTCGCGCAGCCGCCCGAGCGCCCGCTTCACCTCGTCCCCCGAGCCGAACTCCCCCACCACCCAGTAGCGCATGGCTCAGGCCCCCTTCCCCGCCGCCCGGCTCAGCTCGTGATGCAGCTCTTTCACCTCGCTGATGGGCACGGGCGGGATGAAGCGCAGGAAGAGCAGGAAGAGGAACCCGAAGAAGCACATGGAGCCGCCGAGCAGCGACAGGTCCACCCACGTGGGCGCGTAGTGCGCCCAGCTGCTCGGCAGGAAGTCCCGCGCGAGCGAGGGCACGATGATGGTGAAGCGCTCCACCCACATGCCCAGGTCCACCGCCAGCGAGGTGAGCCACACCACCGCCAGGTTCTTCCTCGCCCACGAGAACCAGAAGAGGTGCGGCAGGAGGACGTTGGACAGCATCTGGAAGCGGAAGAGCCACGCCCACTCGCCCGAGCGCTGGAAGGCATACGCGGCCAGCTCCGTCTCGTCGCCGCTGTACCAGGCGAAGAAGTGCTCCTGCAGGTAGCCGTAGGACACCATCATCCCCGTGGCGAGCATCAGCTTGCAGAGGATGTCCACGTGCCGCTCCGTGATGACGTGGCCGAGGCCCAGGGGCCCTCGCACGGGCAGGAGCAGCGTGAGCACCAGCGCGAGCCCGGAGAAGATGGCGCCCGCGACGAAGTAGGGCGGGAAGATGGTGGAGTGCCAGCCGGGCACCTGGGCGATGGCGAAGTCGAAGCTGACGATGGTGTGCACGCTGAGCACCAGCGGCGTGGCCAGTCCCGCGAGCAGCAGGTAGCCCGTGCGCCAGTGGTGCCAGTGCCTCGCCGAGCCCGTCCACCCGAGCGAGAACAGCCCGTACCAGAACTGCCGCGCGCGTGTGGTCGCCCGGTCCCTCGCCGACGCCAGGTCCGGCAGCAGCCCCAGGTACCAGAAGAGCAGCGACACCACGAAATACGTGGTGATGGCCACCACGTCCCACGGCAGCGAGGAGCGGAACTGGGGCCACACCCGCATGGTGCTCGGGTAGGGGATGAGCCAGTAGAAGACCCACGGCCGCCCCAGGTGCAGGAGGGGGAAGAGCCCCGCCTGCATGACGGCGAAGAGCGTCATCGCCTCGGCGAAGCGGTTCACCGACGCGCGCCACTTCTGCTGGAAGAGCACGAGGATGGCGGAGATGAGCGTGCCCGCGTGGCCAAAGCCAATCCACCACACGAAGTCGATGATGCCGAAAGCCCACGCCACCGGGACGTTGTTGCCCCACGCGCCGATGCCCCGCGTGAGCGTCACGAGGATGGCCGCCACGAACAGGCCCGTGCCCCCGAGCGTCAGGAAGAACAGCGACCACCACACCCGGCCCGGCCGCCGGTGGATGGGCGCGAGCAGCGAGCCCGTGAGGCTCTCCGCGCTCTGGGTGCCCACGATGAGTGGTTCAGCCATGGTCCAGCTCCGGGTTGGGATGGCTGATGCGCGCGAGGTACACGGTGCGTGGGCGCGTGCCCTGCTCGTGCAGCACGTCGTAGCGCCGCGCGTCCCGGTGCCTGCGCGCCACCTCCGACTCGGGCTCGTGCAGGGAGCCGAAGACGATGGCCTCCGTCGGGCACACCTGCGCGCACGCGGACACGAGCGCCTTCGTGTCGATGGGCTCGAGCACCCTGCGCGCCTCGATGCGGGCCCGCTCGATGCGCTGCACGCAGTACGTGCACTTCTCCATCACCCCGCGCATGCGCACGGTGACGTCCGGGTTGAAGCCCAGTTGTTTCACCGGAGCCATGTCCCGGTGGTAGTTCAGGAAGTTGAAGCGCCGGACCTTGTAGGGGCAGTTGTTCGAGCAGTACCGCGTGCCGACGCAGCGGTTGTAGACCATCTGGTTCAGGCCCTCGTCCGTGTGGACGGTGGCGTTCACCGGGCACACGTACTCGCACGGCGCCGTCTCGCAGTGCTGGCACATCATCGGCTGGGGAATGGCGCGCGGCGCCTCGGGCGGGCCCTCGAAGTAGCGGTCCACCCGCAGCCAGTGCATCTCCCGGCTCCGCTCCACCTGCTCGGGCCCCACCACCGGGATGTTGTTCTCCGCCTGGCACGCCACCACGCACGCCCCGCAGCCCGTGCACCGGTTCAGGTCCACCGCCATCGCCCATTGGTAGGGCTCGCCGTACTTGAACGGGTCGTACAGGCTCTCCACCGGACCCTTGAGGTGCGCCAGGTACCGGGGCTTCTTCTCCTCGAAGTCCCCGAGCGTGTCGTGCAGGGCGATCTCCCGCCCCTTCATGACGCCGTGCGCCTGGGTCACCGCCAGCCGCCCCTGGCCCTCCCCCTTCTCCACCTGGAGCCCGGAGGCGAACCACGGCGCGTCCTCGTGCCGCAGCGCATAGGCGGGGGTGCCCAGCACCTCGCGCTCCGGCGTCGGCCCCTCGCGCCCCCAGCCCAGCTCCAGGGACACCGTGTCATCCGCGTGCCCGGGCAGCACGTACACCACCGCCTCCACCGTCCGTCCGCGCAGCGTCAGCCGCACCCGGTCCCTCGTCCCGAGCCCCAGCCGCCCCGCCGTGGTGGGGCTCACCAGCGCCGCGTTGCCCCACGTCAGCGTCGTCAGGGGATCCGGCAGCTCCTGCAACCACGCGTTGTGGAAGAAGCGCCCGTCGTGGACCTTGTAGCCGGGCAGCAGGTTGAGCTCGAGCCCCGGTGCGCCCCCGGGCGCCGGGGAGCCACCGCCCGCCGCCACCGCCTCCACATCCACGGACGCCTCGACCTCGGGGGCCTGGGTGCCCGGGAACGCGCCCACCGCGAGCCCCTGCTCCCAGGCGTCCTCGAAGGCGGGCCCGTTGCCCCCGAGCCGCCGCGCCCAGCTCGCCTTCACCAGCTCGTACGACGAGCGCTCCGCCACGCCCGCGAAGGGCGCGAGCACGTCCAGCTCCGTGAGCCCTCCGAAGATCGGCTGGATGAGGGGCTGGATGACGCTCGCCGTGCCGTCCACCGCGCGCGTGTCTCCCCAGGACTCCAGCACGTGCGCCGCCGGGAGCACCCACCCACAGCGCCGCGCCGTCTCGTCCGTCCGGTAGGCCCGGTAGATGGAGTGGGGCACCGCGCCCAGCGCCTGGCCCAGGTCCACGCCCGCCGGAGCCGAGGACACGGGATCGAACGCCGTCACCACCAGGGTGTCCACCCGGCCCGAGCGCGCCGCCTCGGCCAGCTCGCGCAGCACCCCCGGCCCCGTGGGCCGCCCCGTGTCCACACCGGGCTCGTGCAGCGTGACGAGCCCCGGCTGACTGCCCAACGCCGCGTTGAGCCCATGCGCCAGCGCATGCACCCGGGCGGGCTGCCGAGGCCCCACCACCACCACCGCCCGAGCCCCTTGCCGGGCGAGATCCGCCGCCACCGCGCGCACCTCCCGCGCCCGCTCGGGCCACGCGGGGGCCCGCTCTCGCCAGGGCGCCAGGCGCTCGAGTCCGTGCTCCCGCGCGAGTTCCCCCGCCACCGCCAGGGCGAAGCGCTCCACCTCCGAGGGCCGCAGGGGGAAGCGGTGATCCGCGTTCATCCCCGTGACGCTGAAATGACTCTCGGCCACGTACAGCCGGCCCATGGCCTCGCGCTCGGGCGTGCGCGAGCGGGCGAAGGCGCGCGCGTCGCGCAGCGCGGAGGGGCCCTGGGTGAGGAAGTCCGCGTCCAGCGCGAGCACCACCCGCGCCTCGTCGTAGCGCACCCGCGTCTCCAGCGGCCGGCCGAAGGCGAGCCGCGCCCCCTCGTGCACCGCGTCCCGCGAGAGCGCGTGGTGCGCCTCCACCCGCGCCCGTGGGAAGCGCTGGCGGATGCGCTCCACCAGCTCTCTCCGCGTGGGCGAGGCCGAGGGCTCCAGGAGCAACCACAACCCCTCGCCGCCCTTCGCCTCCAGCGCGCGCGCGCGCCCGGCATGGACCTCCAGGTACTCCGCGAGCGTGCGCGGGGCGCCGCGCAGACTCACCCCCCGCGTGCGGGACGGATCATAGAGGTCCACCGGCAGCGCCTGGGCCTGGGGGCTCGTCGCTCCGAGGCTCAGGGGGTGATCCGGATTGCCCTCCACCTTCGTGGGCCGCCCCTCCCAGGCCGTCACCACGAGCCCCGCCGCGTAGCCCTCCCACTCCCACGCCGTGGCGTAGGCCTGGGGCACGCCGGGCGTCACCTCGGGCGGATTCTGGGTGTAGGGCAGCACCTTCTCCGCGGGCCGCTTGCACGCCGCCAGCCCCGCGAGCGCCGCCGTCGTCCCCACGAGCTGGAGGAAGCGGCGCCGGTCCATGCCCTCGGGCGGAGCGCTCGCGCCCGGGGGGAACTCGCCCTCGGAGGCCTCCACGTCCCCGTGCAGTTCCTCCAGACTCCGCCACGCGCGGGGACGCGCGTCCTGGATCACGGGCAGCGGGTAGCGGTCGGTCAGCGATGACATGTCGTGCAGTCCGTTCGCGGATGGACGTCGAGGAGGCGCACCAGGGCCTCGGGAGAGGGGTCCTCCGGGCCGCGCTCCCAGCGCATCGAGGTGATGGCCGACAGGGGGCGCAGCGAGGGAGCCGGGTCCCGGTGACACTCCAGGCACCAGCCCATCGACAGCGGATGCACCTGGGAGACGGACGGCATCAGGTCCACCCGCCCATGGCAGGTGACGCACCCCACGCCCTTGGCCACATGGATGGAGTGGTTGAAGTAGACGAAGTCCGGCAGGTCATGCACGCGGCGCCAGACCAGGGGGCGGTCCGCGAAATAGGACTGGCGCACGGGCTCCAGCAGCGGGCTCTGGTTCCAGATCTGCGCGTGGCAGCCCATGCAGGTGGCGAGCGACGGGTAGCCCGCGCTCGAGGACACCTCGACGGTGTGGTGGCAGTAGCGGCAGTCGATGCCCTCTTCACCGGCGTGGTGACGGTGATCGAATTGCACGGGCTGGGCCACGGGCTGGCGCATGTTCTGCGCGAGCGGACTCCGGGCGTAGAGCCAGAGGATTCCGACACCCACCACGGGCGTGGCCAACAGGCCCAGGGCGGCGACACGCGCCACGGTGTTGGCGCGAGGTGTGAAGATCCAGGCCATGAAAAGGTGCCGTCGACCCTAGAGAAGGCAGACAGGCACGACAATCACGCGGCCCAGGCTCTATGCACTGGTGAACCGCGACCCGCGGTGAAGCGTTGGGCGTCATGCAATGCATTGAGCCTGGATGCCCACCCGGGGGCATGCCGAGCGGGCCGCATCCCGTTGCATGGACCCCGCACCACCCCGGGTGCGGACTCCATCTTCCAGGAGGACCCCGCTCCGGAGCGACCTCATGAATTCCTCCAGGTATCAGGATCGGTATGACGCGGGACGCGCGCTGGCCGAGCGACTCGGCGCCTGGCGAGGCCGCGCCGACGTCTTGGTGCTGGCGCTGCCGCGCGGAGGTGTCCCCGTGGGCTTCGAGGTGGCCCGGTCGCTCGGAGTCCCCCTGGACATCTTCCTCGTGCGCAAGCTCGGCATGCCCGGAGACGAGGAGGTGGCCCTGGGCGCCATCGCGGCGGGGGGCGTGCGGGTGCTCGACCAGGAACTCATCGAGCAGTGCGGCATCGGCCCGGAGGCGCTCGCCCGGTTGACGGAGCGCGAGGAGCGGGAGATCGCCCGGCGCAACCGCCTCTACCGGGGCGAGCGGCCGGCGCCCGACGCGCACGGCCGCACGGTCATTCTCGTGGACGATGGACTGGCCACGGGCGCCACCATGAGGGCCGCCGTGGAGGCGCTGCGCAAGGAAGCGCCCGCGCTCATCATCGTGGGCGTGCCCGTGGCCGCGAAGGAGACGTGCGAGGCGCTGCGGGACGAGGTGGATGACATCATCTGCGCCCGTACCCCCGAGCCCTTCTGGGCCGTGGGGGACTGGTACCAGGACTTCGAGCAGACCTCGGATGAGGAAGTGCAACAGTTGCTACAGCGGGCGGCCCAGGAGCACGTGGGCGCTCATTCCCAGGGAGCGCTCGGCCACGAGAGTCTTTGAACGAAAATGCCCAGGGCTCCATCGACCGAGAATAGCGGAGCTAGTCAGCGCTCAACAGACCGCTCACAGCGGAGCGGTCCCACCCTTCTTCAGGAGTTTCGCCGCCACGCGGAAAAGGTCTGGCATGTCGAGGCGCTCGTCCTGGCGTCGGAACATGACGCCAATACGCTTGAGTGCCATGTAAAGATTTCTTTCATCCGCATCCTCTTGCTCAGGGAACGGAGGCAGATAGCCGTGCCGCTTAGCGCTTTCAACCGCCTCGCTGACCGTCTTCGCTTTCTTCCACACCTTGAAGACCTCTTTTTCATCGCACGGAAGTAGAAGACCCGCGAGCGGAGCCAACACTCCTTTAATCCACGGGAATTCGTCGTGAAGCTGGTCAACGCGCATCTTCGAAGCCGCGCGTAGCCCGTGCCGAATGCCCTCCGGAGTGATGACACGATCCTCTGGGGGTGACTCGCCATATTTCGCCGCGCCGATGGATAGGCTTAGGAAACTCCTTGGCGTAACCTCATCAAATGCATCACCCAAATGCTTGAGCGGCCAATCGTAGGTGTTTCCCTTTTTGTGTCCGTGCGGCCCCGGCGCCATGTGGGCCCCCGCCAGCGCGGCCATCAACCGACGCTGACTCTGCTCATCATGAGCAAGCGGCCATTGCCTCGCAAGAATCTGATCATAGGGCACCCATGGCAAACTCAGCGATGCCAGAAGGCGTTTAAAAGAGTCAGCCGCATGGCCAGTAGATAGACGCGCGAAGAAAAGAGCGTACAGGTCAGTACCACTCCAAGTAAGACGCACAGCGCCAGTACGCAACTTCGGTAACTCCACGAACCGCAAGGACTCGTCCTCAAGTTGATCTGGACGAAGGAAGAGCTTCGGACGAATCGCACGCCATGCTCTCATCGCCCAGACGACCTCAAGCAGTGCCAAGGTGAGCATACGTCGCCGTTTCCAAGATGACGCTAATGTGTCGAGAGCATCGTACACGATGAGTAGCGTCGAACCATGTGCCTGCAATCTGCGGGCATGCGCCGTTATCATCGCCTCGCGCTGCTCGATGTTGGCTGCAACATCGAGGAATTCCTTCGGCCTGCGCGCGGTGCGGCCTACGGAACTATCTATCGCACGCAGGATAGTCGCCCACCAGAACACGCGCGCCTCGTCGATGGCTGCCCTCGGCGATACACACTCGTCCAGTTTCTCCTTGTCGACCCCTTCTGGTCCTGCCAATCCAGTGTAGCCAAACCGGACATCAAGTTGATCCAAACCCAAGCGAGGATAGGCCTTGGCCGTGGCCGCCCGAAGCGAAGGATCTCCCAGTACGCCTGCCCAGAAGCTCTTCCCGGTGCCGCGGGAACCTTGCACGATGGTCGATGCGGGATCGAGCGCCGCCGAGTGGGTCGCAGGAGCATAGACTTCGCGCTCGGCCGGTGCTTGCACACCATGTGCGTCACTCGACGATTCGGCAGGCCACGACGCTAACTCGTCTCGAAGAGCAACGAAATCCTTGTTGGTCGTAGTCACGACGAGACCTCATTTTTTGGGAAAACGGCGCCTTCGACACGTTCGAGAATTGCGCCGAAAGTACTTCGGTAAACCTCCTCGGAGAGCAAATCACGCCGACGAAGAGGGTCGAATCGTTCGAAGCGGTCATCGCGCAACACCGCAATGGGCTCAAGCAGCGACCACTCTGGCGGTAGAACTTCTTCATCGGGAACTTGTTCGTTCCACGGAACATCGCGAAAACCTTCTGGTATCTGTACTTCCCTCGGCGCCACCCACGCTGTCGCTAGTGGGCCATGCTCTCTCACCATCGATTGCCACCGCTGGTTGAACTCCGATCGAGCGATGGCGTCAACGGGCGCCTTGGCCTGAACGGGAGTGAGTCGTTCAACCCATTCGGGTACCAGCGACCCAGGAGGTACAAGTCGGGCCAAATGTGCGAGCAGCGCGGTATATCCTTGAAAGGTCTGCTCCTCGTGGAGACCGAATAGCAGCACATCTGCGCCGAGTCCCAGCACAGCAGACGCAGTGGTTTCGTGTAGCCCCGCACGGGCATCGACAAGAATGGCGTCATAGCCGCCAGCGCTCGCGAGCCGATCTATCAGGTCGCGGACTTGATCCAGGATCGTTGCCACCGACCCATCGGGACGGATGTCTTCCGCGTATGCGCGTGCGAGCTTACCTAGGATATCCCCAGGATTATCCAGCGAACGACGTCCAAACGCTGGAACGACGTCAATCCGCCCCCCACGGCTCGCCAGGGACGAAGGACCAATCAGATCAGAGAGAAAGCTGTCATTGAGTTCGTGGAGGTTGTTCTCCACCAGAGCATCAATGGTTCCGAATTCAGGGAGAATGTCTCGAGTGAGCAGCAAGGCCCCTAATCCAGGCGCCTCAAGGTCCAGATCGACAGCCAACACCCGACCACCTCTCGCAGCCAAATGAGCTGCTACAACCGATAATGAGGTCGAGCGTCCTACACCCCCCTTCAAGCTGGCAAATACGAAACGAGGCGGTGGGGGCGCAAGTTCCGCAGGTTTCCGCAGCCAGTCAGCGCCAACGAGTCGGCGGTCCGCTAAACGAACAGTACGCTGACCAACTCGGCACTGAAGCACCGATGAATCCTCCAGGATCTCTTTCGCTCCGAAATCGGACGGTCCCACAAGAACGCGATCAGTGCGCGCGTAGGCGCGTAGCTCCCCCAATAAACGGGTTGCGAGTCGTTGGGAGCGTTCGGCGTCAAGAGGGTACCCTGCAAAGAAGGCCAGTCGTCCAGAGGCATCACGCAGAACAACTCCTGCAGCAAGGCCCTCATCACCGAGTTCAGCAGCAACCGTCTCAACCAGTCGCGGCAAGCTATCATCGAAGAAGACATTGGCGTCGAAGGTCATGCTCTCTCCATAAGGTTGATAGCTTTCACTGCCTGCTCTTCCCAGTCTTTGACAGGTTTATTGCGGATGTCGTCCGCACGGGCGTAACGAATTTTGATTTCCCATTCATTCAGGAATCGATCGCTCTCAATGAGCCGACGCAGCTCCTGCGCACGGCGACTTGAAAGCACGTCCCGCAGGACTGTTCGCAATTGGGGAAAATGAGCATACAGCACGTCGTCACGACGCGCCTCAGGAATGGTCTGAGCCACAGCCTTGAGAGCACATTCGGCAGCAAGGCCGAATAAATAGGCCGCGACATCGGCTCTCCCGTCGGAATCCAACTTTCTCGCTGCATCCAGAAGCCGCCGGGCCGCTGTAGGCATATCCGGAGTATAGGCCATCGCACACCTCCCCTGATGCGCTCTGTAGCAGGCCACAAGGTAGGCGCAAGCTCTTCGATACAGGCCCATGGGCTTCGAGACGGAAGCGCGTTGCGCCCCCGGAACACGTCCATCCGGAGAGACGGACTGCTTCGTGGCCGCCGGAGGAGTGGACGCCGCGCTGGCGCTACGCGAGTCCCGGGGAGATGTGGCCCGAGCGCAGGCCATGATGTCCAGGGGCAGACCCGAAGCCACGGGCGCCTGGGCGGCGAGGAACGAGGCGGGAACGAGGCGGGAACAAGGTCCGGGAAAGTGGCCACGAGGACGGACAACACCGCACGGCCCTCACTCAAGGGGAGCGGTGTGGTGGAGCGCCCTGGAGGTCTGGCCTCGCTGGTGGACGAGCATGCGGGCCTCACCCGAGAGGTGGTGGAGGCCAGATTGGCGCTGGCGGAACTCGAGGCCGCGGGCCCACGTCTGCCCAAGAACATGGCGACGCTCGAGAGGCAACGTCCCTCCGTGGATGCGCCGCCACCGGGAGCCGAAGGCAACCCGCGTTGGGTTGAGTACGTCGCCTACTACGAAAGACGCCTGGGGGAACTCCAGCAGGGCACGGCCGTTGAAGGGCCTCTGCGCTGGGTTCCCTACGAGAGGATGCGGGGATGGTTCGCCCGGGGACTGGCTTTCGAGCGACTCATGGTGGAGTTGTTGCGGGCCGACGCGAAACGCCCCAGGGCCGAGCGCCGCTTCCTCGGGGCCTTCCACACGCCTCGCGTCGAGACCTATGTGGGGGTGAGGAAGCCGGGTAGCGGGCTGCGCTTCGCGGATGTGCTCATCATCGAGGAGAGCGAACTCGCCGGAAGGCCGCCTCGCGTCGAGACGTTGAGCTTCAAGAGCCGTGACCTCTCGGTCCTGGAGGGAGACGCATTGAAGGCGCAGATGATCGAGGACGCGAGGGAAGCGCTGCGGAAATATGGCGGGACGCTGGACATCCGCCGAGACTCCCTCCAGTCCCTCCTCCGCGAAGGCAGCGAGGCCCCCGTCCAGAGGGTTCGCCTCGTCTACGAGGGGGGAGCGCTCAAACCCATGGACGTGGAGGACTGGAAGGCAGCCGTGAATGCAACCAAGGCCGAGGTTCCGGGAGTAGAGGTGCTATTCCAATGAAAGCACTGAGCGTGCATGACTTGAGGTCAGAGGATGGCCTTCGACTCACTTTCGACGGGGCCTACGACCCGCGGGCGACACGAGAAGACGCGCTAGGGCCCTTTCTTCAAGTGCTCGAGGAGCACGCGGGCGAGTGGATGCCAGACCTCGTGGGAGGCAAGCGGCAGCGGAAATACACTCGCGCGGCTTTCTGGAAGGCCCTGGAGGAGCGAAGTGGCGAAAGATATACGCACTGCGGGCTCTATCGCACTCAGTGGCCCGCGCTGGACATGCCGGTCGGTCTCTACCTACCGCCTCTTGCGCCCAGGTTGAGCATCATGGCCAAGGTGAAGCCCCTGTCCTTTTTCTCGGACAAGGAACGCTGTCACTCACTCGTGGAGATGGTGCGCGCCTGGGCCTGTCATTACCCGGTCACTCATGCCGCGGCCCACAGCGCGGCTGACAAGGAATTGGCGGGCTCGCCTCATTTCGGACGCGATGAGGAAACCGAGTCCAGAGACGGCTTCGACAAGATCTACGAGGTGTTCTGGCTCAACGTCTTCGGCCCGAAGCTGGTGGAAACCGTCGGCCGCGAACGCATGCTGTCCACGCCCGCGTGGCGCGTGGAGGAGTTGCCCAATGGCTGTGTCCTCCTGGTGACATGGCCCACCGCCTCGGACTTCGCCAGTGAGCAGGCACGCCTCGCCCAGGCCCGAGCCCACGTCCACCTGCGGCCGGACCTGGACTTCGACACCGTGCTGCACGCCCTACACGAGCGCAGTGCCAGGCTCGCCCCCGTCGAGCCCCACTTCCACTCCAACCTGGCACCCCTCCTCTCCCGCGTGGTGGACCGTGCCGCCGTTCACGAGCGCCAGAGCCGGATCGCCGAGTTCAACGCGTGGCAACCGCCAGAACCCGAGGAGTGGCGCCCCGCCGAGTCCGCCCTTCTCCCGGATATGGAAGATCCAGCGCGCGCTCGTGAGCACTATGGCGACCTCGCCGAACACCTCGTGGCGCTACTGCACACCGAGGTGCCCTCCGTCTTCGAGGCAACGCCCGAATCCCTCACGGACATCGACTTCTACTTCTGGCGTGAGGAGTTTCCCACCAGCCGCTTGAGGGAAAACATCGACGCGCACGCAATCCCCGCCATTGGCGCCTACCTGGGCGAGGTGCTGGTGCGCCGCCTGGGGGGCCAGTGGATTCCTCGCCAGAAGCTCGAGGAGGCCCAGGTGCGCGTGGGCAACCGCGTCTGGTTGCCCTTTGTCCGGGCCCGACAATACATGCGCTCGCGACAGGCGCTCCTGGACTACTCCCTCACCCTCCTCTTTCGCGTAGCCGAACGGTACCGCAGTTGAACAAACGGGTGTCTAGAGATGAATTTGGAGGAGATCGCGGCGGAGTTTGCCCGAAACGTGGCCGCGCAGACCGCTGCACTCCAGCGGGGCGACAGTCAGAGCGGAAACAAGTGTGCCAAGCGCTACACCGCCGCTTATAAGAAGTTGCGCGGTCACGGGGAAGCGGGAAGGGACGCACTCGCGACATTGCTAACGCATCCGCGCATGGATGTTCGAGTCTACGCGGCGGTTTTCTTGCTCAGCGACAGACCAGCGCAAGCCAAGCCCATATTGGAGGAAGCAGCCAAGGGAGAAGGCGTCATCCCCTTCGAGGCCTCCCAGGCTTTGAAGTATTGGGAGGAAGGCACCTGGAGATTGGACGTTGACTAGGTCTCGCGAGCCCGGACTCCAAGGCCACGGGCTCGACGAGGGAGAGTGATGTGCTCGGCTACCCCTTGTGGGGCTTGAGCTTCTCCACCATGCCCTTGATCGACTGGCCGATGATGCCTCCGGCTCTCGCGTCCCCCTTGAGCAGGGCCGCGGAGAATTGCTTCGCCTGCTCCAGCGTGATGTGCGGCGGCAGCGGCGGCACGTCTGGATCCACGTAGGCCTCCAACACCACCGGCCGGTCCGCCGTCAGCGCCCTGTCCCACGCGTCGGCGAGCTGCTCGGGCTTGTCCACCTTGATGCCTCGCAAGCCGATGGACTCCGCGTAGCGTGCGTAGGGGAAATCCGGAATGTCTTGCGACGCCTTGTACTCCGGATCGCCATTCATCACCCGCTGCTCCCACGTCACCTGGTTCAAATCCCGGTTGTTGAGCACCAGGATGATGAGCCGCGGATCCTTCCACTCCTTCCAGTACTTCGCGATGGTGATGAGCTCACCATTGCCATTCATCTGCATGGCCCCGTCTCCCACCAGCGCAATCACCGGCCGGTGCGGAAACGCGAACTTGGCGCCAATGGCATACGGCACGCCGCACCCCATGGTGGCCAGGTTCCCCGACAGGGACGCCATCATCCCCTCGCGCACCTTCAAGTCCCTCGCGAACCAGTTGGCCGCCGAGCCCGAGTCCGAGGACAGGATGACGTCCTTGGGCAGCTTCGGCGACAGCTCGTGGAAGACACGCTGCGGATTGATGGGCTTGGCCGCGACCATCGCCTGCCCCTCCACCTCCTTCCACCACCGGCGCACGCCCTTCTCCACCTGCTCACGCCAGCTCCGGTCCTCCTTGCGCTTGAGCAGCGGAATGAGCGCCCGCAGCGTCTCCTTCGAGTCTCCCGACAGCGGCACCTCCACCGGGTAGCGGATGGCCAACATGCGTGGATCCAGGTCGATCTGCACACCCCGCGCCTGGCCCTCGGGAGGCAGGAACTCCGAGTACGGGAAGCTCGTGCCCACCATCAGCAGCGTGTCGCAACCCATCATCATGTCGTAGCTGGGACGCGTGCCCAAGAGGCCGATGGCGCCCGTCACGTAGGGCAGCGTGTCCGGCAACACCGCCTTGCCCAGGAGCGCCTTGGCCACGCCCGCGCCCAACAGTTCCGCCACCTCGATGAGCTCGTCCGCCGCGCGCATCGCTCCCGCGCCCACCAGCATCGCCACCTTCTTGCCCGCGTTGAGCACGTCCGCCGCTCGCCTCAAGTCCTGCTCCTGGGGAATGACGCGCGGCTCGCTGTAGCCCACGCTCGAGTGCACCGTGCCGTGCCTCATCGGTGGCGACTCGTACGGCATCTCCTGGATGTCGTTGGGAAGGATGACGCACGTCACCGTGCGCTCGGCCCGGGCGATGCGCATCGCCCGATCCACCGCGTGGCGGACGGACGAGGGATGACTCACCATGGTGATGAACTCACTGGCCACGTCCTTGAACAGCACCTGGAGGTCCACTTCCTGCTGGTAGGCCCCGCCCAGGGCCCTGCTCGCCTGCTGGCCCACGATGGCCACCACGGGCTGGTGGTCCAGCTTCGCGTCGTACAAGCCGTTGAGCAGGTGGATGGCGCCAGGTCCCGACGTCGCCATGCACACGCCCACCTCCCCCGTGAACTTCGCGTGCGCGCAGGCCATGAAGGCCGCCATCTCCTCGTGCCGCGCCTGGATGAACTGGAACTCGGAGTTGCGTCCAAAGGCCCCCAGGAGGCCGTTGATGCCATCTCCCGGGTAGCCATAGACGCGCCGGATGCCCCACTGGCTCAGGCGGTAGAGAAGGTAGTCGCTGACGGTGGCACTCATTGAATCTCCCTGGTGCGATGAACCCTGACGGAATGCCGCCAACTCAAACTGGCCACCCCCTGGGGGGCGCGGGATGGACCCGGGGTCACCACCCGCCAGGCGAGCGGGCCCCAGCCCCCCGGCTGGAGATGATTACCCTCGCGGGCAGGGGGCTTGATGGCTCGGCGAGGCGACCTGCCACTGCGCGAGTACGCGCTGGTGGGGGACATGCGGACGGCGGCGTTGGTGGCGCGCGATGGCGCGGTGGACTGGCTGTGTCTGCCGCGCTTCGATGGGCCCGCCGTCCTGTGCCGGCTGCTCGATGCCGGGCAGGGGGGTTATTTCCGGGTGGGTCCGGTCGAGGCCTTCCAGGCCTCGCGCCACTACGCGGCGGACACCTGCGTGCTGGTGACGGACTGGAGGTGGAGGTGGACCTGCACGCCACCTTCGACTTCGCCCGGGCCCAGGCCCGCGTGGAGCCTCACGGCCGGCTCGCCCTCCTGTCCGGGGCGGGCCAGTCCCTCGCGCTGCGCGCGCCGGTGCGGCTCGTCCCCGGGGAGGGAGGCCGAGTCTCGGCGCGCTGGCGGATCCACGGCGGACAGCGCGGCTGGGTGGTGCTCACCTCGGGCGGCGCGCGGCCGGAGGAGCCTCCCACGGACGCCGAGGCGGAGAGGGCCCTCGCCCTCACCCGCGCCCACTGGGAGCGCTGGGCGAACCAGGGCGACTACTGCTGGCTCCACACCCCGCTGCTGCGCCGCGGCGCCCTGACCCTCAAGCTGCTCACCCACGCGCCCACGGGCACGCTCGTCGCCGCCCCCACCACCTCGCTGCCCGAGGTGCCCGGCGGCGTGCGCAACTGGGACTACCGCTACACCTGGCTGCGGGACTCGGCCTGGGTCATGGACGTGTTCATGGGCCTGGGCCACCGCGAGGAGGCCCGGGCCTTCCTCGGGTGGTTGGAGTCGCTCGGGCTGGAGCACCGCGCCCCCTCGGTGCTCTACCGCGTGGACGGCGGCCGGGTGGCGCCCGAGCACCACCTGACGCACCTGGCGGGCCACGGCGGCGCGCGGCCGGTGACCGTGGGCAATGACGCCACCCACCAGGTGCAGCTGGACCTCTACGGAGAGGTGATGGGCGCCGCCTCCCTCTTCTTCTCCGTCCCGGAGCACTGTCCCCCCGAGCCCGGCGTCTGGGGGATGCTGCGCGCGCTCGCGAACGAGGCCGCGCGGCGCTGGCGCGAGCCGGACCGGGGGCCGTGGGAGGAGCCCCCGCCCCGGCGCCACTACCTGGCCTCGAAGCTGATGTGCTGGGTGGCGGTGGATCGGGCGCTGCGGCTCGCCGTGAGCCACCAGTTGGAGGGGCCCCTCGCCGCCTGGGCACGCGCCCGGCACACCCTGCGCCGAGCCCTCGAGACCCAGGGGTATGACGCGCGGCGGGGCACCTTCACCCATGCCCTGGGCGAGTCCGAGCTGGATGCCTCGGTGCTGCTCGTGCCCCTCACGGGCTTCCTGCCCGCCTCCGACCCCCGGGTGCGCGCCTCGGTGGCGCGCGTATGCGAGCGGCTGTGCAGCGGCGCCCTGGTGCACCGCTACCTGCACCCGGACGGACTGCCGGGACAAGAAGGCGCCTTCCTCCAGTGTGGCTTCTGGCTCGTCGACGTGCTCGCGATGGACGGGCGGTTGGAGGAGGCGCATGCCCGCTTCGAGCGGCTCGTGGCGTACGCCAACGACGTGGGCCTGTTCTCCGAGGAGGTGGAGCCGTCCACCGGCGCGCTGCTGGGCAATCACCCCCAGGCCCTCGCCCACCTGTCGATGCTCCGGGCGGCGCGGACGCTCACGTGGGCCGAGGAACGACTGCGGCGGGGCTCGCCTCTCGACGTCGCTCCTCCCACCGCCTCCTGAGCCGCCGAGCGGGCTCCGCCCAGTGGACAGGGGTGCAGGTACTCACTTCTCCCACCCTCCCTATTTTTCCTGAAGTCGGCGTTCCGGGGGGAGGTGGTCACGTGGAGACACGGCGGGAGGCGGGAGCCGTGCAGGTGGAGCGCGTGGACGTCTCGGCCTACACCGTGCCCACCGACGCGCCGGAGGCGGATGGCACCCTCGCCTGGGACTCCACCACGCTCGTCCTGGTGGAGCTCACGGCCGGAGGGCGGTGGGGACTCGGCTACACCTATACGGACGCGGCCGCGGTGCCCCTGCTCCAGCGGGTGCTCGCGCCCGAGCTCCTGGGCCAGGACGCGTGGGACATTCCCGCGCGCCTCCAGACGATGCTCCAGCGCGTGCGCAACCTGGGCCGCCCGGGACTGGCCACCCTGGCTCTCTCCGCCGTGGACGTGGCCCTCTGGGACTTGAAGGCGCGCCTGCTGGACGTGCCCCTCGCGCGGCTGCTCGGCGCCGCGCGCCCCCGCGTCCCCGTCTACGGCAGCGGCGGCTTCACCTCGTACTCCGTGGAGCGGCTGTGCGCCCAGCTCGCCGGGTGGGTGGAGCAGGGCATCCCCCGCGTGAAGATGAAGGTGGGCAGCCACCCCGAGCAGGACGCGGACCGGGTGAGGGCGGTACGGCAGGCCATCGGCTCCCACCCCCGGCTCTACGTGGACGCCAACGGGGCGTATTCCACCCGGCGGGCCCTCGCGCTCGCCGAGCGCTTCACCGAGCAGGGCGTGTCCTGGTTCGAGGAGCCCGTGTCCAGCGAGGACCTGGCGGGCCTGCGCTTCGTGCGCGAGCGCTCCCCCGCGAGCATTCACGTGGCCGCGGGCGAGTACGGCCATGACGCGCCCTACTTCCGCCGCATGCTGGAGTCCGGCGCGGTGGACGTGCTCCAGGCGGACGCCACGCGCTGCGGCGGCGTCTCCGGTTTCCTCCAGGTGGACGCGCTGTGCGACGCGTACGGCGTGCCCCTGTCCGCCCACTGCGCGCCCTCGCTGCATGCCCACGTGGCGGCCGCGGCGCGCCGGCTCGTGCACCTGGAGTACTTCCATGACCATGTCCGCCTGGAGCGCCTGCTCTTCGACGGCGGACCCCGGCTGGTGGACGGCGCGCTGGAGCCGGACCTGTCCCGCCCCGGCCTGGGGCTCGACTTCAAACGGGCGGATGCCGCCCCCTATGCCGTGAGGGCACACCCATGAGATTCCCTCCCTTCGATTCCCTGCTCGAGGTGGGCCGCACGCGCGCCCGCCGCCGGCCCGAGGCTCCCGTGGACCTCGAGGGCCTGGAGAAGACGCTGCGCGCGCGCCTGGAGGGAGAGGTGCTCTTCGACGCGGGCGAGCGGGCGCTCTACGCCACGGACGCGTCCAACTACCGCCAGGTGCCCCTGGGCGTGGTGCGGCCGCGCACCGTGAAGGACGTGGAGGAGGCCATGCGCACCTGCCGGGAGTTCGGCGCCCCGGTGCTCAGCCGAGGCGGCGGCACCAGCCTGTCGGGCGAGACGTGCAACGTGGCGGTGGTGTTCGACTTCTCGCGCCACATGGACCGCGTGCTGCACATCGACCCCGAGCGGCGGCTCGCGCGCGTCCAGCCCGGCGTCATCCTGGACACCCTGCGCCAGCGGGCCGTGAAGCAGCACCAGCTCACCTTCGGCCCGGACCCCTCCACCCACACCCACTGCACCCTGGGCGGGATGATCGGCAACAACTCCTGCGGCACGCACGCGCAGATGGCCGGGCGCACCTCCCAGAACGTGGAGTCCCTGGAAGTGCTCACCTATGACGGACTGCGCCTGAGCGTGGGCGCCACCCGTGACGAGGAGCTCGCGCACCTCCTGCGCGAAAAGGGCCGGCGCGGAGACCTCTACCGGGGCCTCAAGTCCCTGCGAGACCGCTACGCCCCGCTCATCCGCGAGCGCTTCCCGGACATCCCCCGGCGCGTGTCCGGCTACAACCTGGACGAGCTGCTGCCGGAGAAGGGCTTCCAGGTGGCGCGCGCGCTCGTGGGCACGGAGGGCACGTGCGTCACCGTGCTGAGCGCCACCGTGAAGCTGGTGCCCGAGCCGCGCGCCCGCGCGATGCTCCTGCTCGGCTACCCGGACGTGTTCCAGGCCGCGGACCATGTGATGGAGGTGGTGGCGCACGGGCCCATCGCGCTCGAGGGCCTGGACGAGCAGCTCATCGAGGGCATGCGCCGCAAGGGGCTGCACGCGGACCACCTCCAGCTCCTGCCCGAGGGCCAGGGCTGGCTCGTCGTGGAGTTCGGCGGGGAGACGCGCGAGGAGGCGGACGGCAAGGCCCGGCGGCTCATGGAGGAGCTCCGGCTGCGTCCCCGTCCACCCACCTTCCGCCTGTTCGACCAGCCGTGGCAGGAAGAGCTGGTGTGGCAGGTGCGCGAGTCGGGCCTGGGCGCCACCGCCTTCATCCCGGGCGAGCCGGACGCGTGGCCCGGGTGGGAGGACTCGGCGGTGGCGCCGGATCGGCTCGGCGTCTACCTGCGCGAGTTCCAGAAGCTCATGAAGAAGCACGGCTACCACGCGGCGCTCTATGGCCACTTCGGCCAGGGCTGCCTGCACTGCCGCATCAACTTCGAGCTCAAGACACGGCAGGGCCTCCAGAACTACCGCCGCTTCGTGGAGGAGGCGGCGGACCTGGTGCTCCGGCACGGCGGCTCGCTGTCGGGCGAGCACGGAGATGGGCAGTCGCGCGCGGAGCTGCTGCCCAAGATGTACGGCGAGGAGCTGGTGCGGGCCTTCGGCGAGTTCAAGGCGCTGTGGGATCCCACGAACAAGATGAACCCGCACAAGGTGGTGTCCCCCTACCGGCTGGACGAGAACCTGCGGCTGGGCACCACGTTCGCGCCCGCGCCCCAGCGGACGCACTTCCAGTTCCCCGAGGACGAGCACGACTTCGCGCGCGCCACCACGCGCTGCGTGGGCGTGGGCAAGTGCCGGCGCGAGGAAGGCGCGGGCGTCATGTGTCCGAGCTTCATGGTGACCCACGAGGAGAAACACTCCACGCGGGGCCGCACGCACCTGCTCTTCGAGATGCTCCAGGGCGACCCCGTGAAGGACGGCTGGAGGAGCGAGCACGTGAAGGAGGCGCTGGACCTGTGCCTCGCGTGCAAGGGCTGCAAGTCCGACTGTCCCGTCAACGTGGACATGGCCACGTACAAGGCGGAATTCCTCAGCCACTACTACGAGGGACGGGCACGGCCGCGCGGCGCCTATGCCTTCGGGCTCATCATGTTCTGGGCCCGCCTGGCGTCACTCGCGCCGGGGCTCGCCAACTTCGTCACCCAGACCCCGGGCCTGAGCCGGCTGGCGAAGTGGGCGGCGGACGTGCACCCGGCCCGGAGCATCCCGCGCTTTGCCCCGCGCTCCTTCCAGCGCCAGGTGCGCGGACGCGAGGTGACGCCGCGCACGCGCGGCCGGGTGGTGCTCTTCCCCGACACCTTCAACAACCACTTCCACCCGGACACCGCCCAGGCGGCGCTCGAGGTGCTGGACGCGGCGGGCTTCGAGGTGCACGTGCCCCAGGGCTTCGTCTGCTGCGGCCGGCCGCTCTACGACTACGGCATGCTGGACACGGCCAAGGCGCTCTTGCGCCACACGCTCGCGCGCTTCCGCGAGGAGATCCGCGCCGGGACGCCCTTCGTGGTGCTGGAGCCGAGCTGCGCGGCCACCTTCCGCGACGAACTGCTCAACCTCTTCCCCCACGACGAGGACGCCCATCGGCTGGGAGCGCAGACCTACGTGCTCAGCGAGCTCCTGGAGAAGAAGGCCCCGGACTTCCAGCTGCCCCGGCTGCGCGGACAGGCGGTGGTGCAGCCGCACTGCCACCACCACGCGGTGATGAAGTTCGAGGCCGAGACGAAGCAATTGGACAAGACGGGCCTCGACTGGAAGACGCCCGAGGCGGGCTGCTGCGGCATGGCGGGGGCGTTCGGCTACGAGGCGTCCCACTACGACACGTCCGTGGCGTGCGGCGAGCGCGTGCTGCTCCCCCACGTGCGTGAAGCCGGCCCGGACACGCTCGTCATCGCCGACGGCTTCTCCTGCCAGGAGCAGATTCTCCAGGGGACGGGCCGCCAGCCCCTCCACCTCTCGCAGGTGCTGCGGCTCGCGCTGCGCCGTCAGCAGCAGGTGCTCGACCGGAAGACGCCGGACACGGCTCGGGCGGCACCTTCGGCGGGCGCGCTCCCCTCACGCTGGGGGCTCGCCGCCGCGGTGCTCCTCACGGCGGGGGTGGGCTGGTGGCTGGGCCGGGCCGCGTGACGCGGCAGATGCCCGACGCGTCCAACCCTCGCGCCCGGGCCCAGGCGTCCACCGCCTCATCGAGCCGCGCCGCCCTCCGCGCGCTCGCGCCCCCCACGGGGTCCAACGCCCAGCCCGGCGGCGCGTTGCCGGAGTAGCCGTTGAGGGTGGGCACTCCCCGCTCGAGCGCGGCCCACATCGCGTCGATCTGGTACTTCCACGTGGGCTCGGTCCCTCCCACCGGATTGTAGAAGAAGCCCTGGCAGCCGGGCCCCACCTGTCCCGCCACCCCTCGGATATCCGCGCGCGAGGCCGCGGCGTCGAAGGTGCCCACACTCACGCCCTGTTCGAGCAGGCACACACTCCCCAGCAGCGCCGCCACCCACGCGTGCCCCGCCCGCGCCTGGCGCGACAGGAAGAGGGCCAGCCCCACGGACGCGGGCAACAGCATCCAGATGCCCATCCGGCAGACGGCCCGCACCGCCCTCGCGCCCGGGAACCCGTGAAACACCCACCACCAGGGAGTCATGCCCCCCCGGTAGTGCGTGGCGATCAACACCGTCACGAGCACCACGCCCATCAACAGCCGCGCGGCCGGGCGCGCCCGGGCTTGCCACAACCCCGCTCCCGCCAGCACCAGCGTCAGCACGCCCAATCCCACCCGGTGCTCGCCCTCCACGGGAATGCGCGTGAAGGTCCTGAACGCCCCCGTCCAGCCGTAGAGCCAGTTCGCATCGCCCATGTGGAACCAGGTGGCGAAGCGCGGCACCATGCCCGACGCCTCGGCGAAGGAGCGCAGCCCCACCTCCCGCGCCGCGGCCAGGCTGTGCTGAACGAGCGGCAGCAGCGCCACCGCCCCGAGCACGCCCCACCCGACGAGCGCCGGTCCGTGGGTGCGCAGGCCCTGGAACAGCCGCGTGCGCGTGTCGCGGAAGCCGAGCGCGACGAGCCCCGTCAGGACGAGGAAGAAACCCAGGAACCAGCCCCAGTAGAAACCCGCGTACAACTGCGCCACGCAGGAGGCCACCAGCAACGCGGCCCAACCGGCCCCCGCCCGGCGCGAGGTCTCCGGACGCGCCAGGGCGAGGAGCGCGCCCACCGCGAGCACGCTGTAGAATTGCGCGAGCAGCTGGGGGTGGTTGGTCTGATTGATGCGCGAGGCCCCCGCGGCGAAGAGCACCGCGCCCACCATCGCCGCGCCCGAGGACACCCCGAACCCCTTGCGCAGGAGCCACAGCGCCGCCAGGTAGTTCAACGAGGTGATGGAGAACACCCAGAATGGGTAGGCCGTGTCGGGCGGCAGGCCCACGGCACGCCAGGCGGCATACAGCGGCAACACGCCCAGCAGTGGATCCGAGTAGGCGATCGTGTTGGTCGCGGGGTGGAAGAAGGGCGCATCCCAGAAGCGCGCATGAGCGACATCCCCGCGCAGGTAGAGGAAGCCATGCTCGAGGACATAGTGCACGAAGCGCACGTCGCCCTCGTCGCCCTGGATGAGGCGCAGACCCGACAGCAACACCGCGTGGTGCGCCAGCATCAGCGCCAACACCCAGCCCACGAGCCCCCAGAGCCACGGGGAAGCGAGGAGGGAAGGAGCGTCAGGAGCGCGTTGGGCGGGAGCCGACATGGAGGCTCGGACAGCTAGCACAGCGGGCCTGGAACTGCCCAGCGGCGCGAGGGTCGGCACATCCCAGCAACCAAGCGCATGCGCCAAACGTGGGCAACCGGGGCAAGCCCAGAGCTACCGAGCCCCGATAAACCACACAATGTCACCGAGGTCAGGGGGGCGTCCGAGTGCAGCCCACTCCGCGTCAATCCGCGCGAGTTGCTCCGCCGCCGCTCCCTCCCAAAGCGCAAAGGCGCCCCCTGGGAGGAGGTGGACAGCCCGGAGCGCACCGCTGGCCAGCAAGGGGCGCAGGGCGCGCAGTGTCTCCGAGCGCACCTCATCTTCCGGTGCGCCGGGCCGCAACTCGCGGATATCAGCCGCCAGCCACCACAGGCCCAGGTCGCTACTCAGCGCATCTCGAACCCAGCCGCGCTGAGCGTCCTCCACATCCTGCTCGTAGCTCATGGAAGAAACTTGATCTCCCGAATACCAATACCTTGAACTGTCACATCAATTGTCGGTGGCCCCGAGGTCGAGGAGTAGCGCAGGCCCACCGAGCCACCATTGGGGAGACGAACCAATGGACCCGGATAGGAAGTACCGGTGACTCGTGTGCCGCTGCCTGAGAGTTGCTCGAACAATCTCTCGGCTTCGCGCAGGCCGCCCTTGATGATTCTGATCTTGGAACTGGACCCCTCAGTGCCGATGAGATGCCCACCGGGCCGCAATAGCTCCTCGATGCCCTGGGGGGGTGGAGGGGCAGCCGTTCGCGCCGCTTGACCTTGCTGTGCTTGAAGCTGGGCCGGCGAGGGCTTGGCCTTGGCGACGGCCTGCTCGATCTCCGCGGCCTTCTTCGGGTCGGCCACGCGGAGCGCCTCGCAGGCTGTCGGAGAGCCCTGCTTGCACCCGCACACAGCGGTCCCATCAGCCGGCGCGCATGGGACATGCGCGAGCAGCAGGGTCAAAAGGAAGGAGAGCATGCGCTACAGCTTACCAGGGGGCCTACTGACTGAGCCCATCCACTACGGTTCCCCATGCGCCAGAAAGCAGGTCAACCCCTTCCAGGGCGTGGGCGATCCGAACGTCCCCTGAGCACTCGGGACCGCGTCAAGACGCCCCGGCTCCGGCCCACTTCCGTTTCCTCACCAGCTCGCGGGGCGTGGGCGGGCGCGGGTCGGGGGCATCCAGCGGCTCGACGATGAGGTCGAACAGCCCATGGTCGAAGGGCGTGCCGGGAGCGGGCGCCTTTGGCAGCAGTCGTTCGCGCAGCCCCCGCTTCGCCAGAGTCCGGGCCCGGTAGTGGCAATAGGGATTGTTGCCGGGCTTGCCGAAGAGCGAGTGCGCCGTGAAGCTGCACCCGGCCATGCACGTGGCCGCGAAGGGGCAGGTGCGGCAGAAGCCCCAGAGGTCCTCCACGGTGCGCGCGCGCGTGAAGGCGAGCTGGGGTGCCTGCTCCCAGATGTCGCGCAGGGGCTTGTCGCGCAGGCCTCCGCCCACGTAATGCGCCGTCTGGAGCGAGGGACATCCCTTCACGGCGCCATTGGACTCGATGCCCATCACGTACCGGCCGGCCATGCACCCGCGCCAGTGGTCTCCCGCATCGGGGCGGGGTGAGCGCAGCACGCCCTCCTCGGGGCCGAAGTAGCCCAGGTTGTTGCCGGGCATGAGGGTGATGCCGTCCTCGAGGGCGCGCGTCTTCAGGGCCGCGATGCGCGGGAGCAGGTCGAGCAGATCCCACGGCTGGAGGAGCAGGGCGGGACGATCCGCGGCCCGGCCCAGGGGGGCGGTGATCTGAAGTTGCCAGGAGCGGATGCCGAGCCCCCTCAGGTGCTCATAGAGGGGCTCGAGGTCGGCCTGGTTGAGCCGGTTGAAGTTCGTGTTGGAGGCCACGCGCACGCCGGCCGCCCCGAGGAAGCGGAGCGCCGCCGTGGCCGAGGCGAAGCTGCCCGGAGCGGCCCGCATCAGGTCATGCGTGGGCGCCAGGCCGTCGATGCTGACGGAGGCCGCGTACAGTCCGGCCTCGGCGATCCGCCGCGCGAGGGCCTCGGTGATGCCCCGGCCGCCGGTGGTCAGCCCCGGGCGGATGCCCGCCTCCTTCAAGGCGCGGATGAGGTCGAGGAAGCCGGGGTGCAGGTAGGCCTCGCCGCCGATGAGCACCACTTCCCGCGTGCGCATCTCCCGGAGTTGGCGCACCACGTCCAAGGCCTCCTCGGTGGAGAGTTCATCGGGACGGTGCGTGCCCGCGCGCGAGCCGCAGTGGGTGCAGGGCTGATCACAGCGGAGGGTCAACTCCCAGACCACGTAGGCGGGGTGGAAGTCCTGCCGGGAGACATCGAGTCGGCGCGACATGGGCATGACTTTGGACGAAGCAAGAAGCGGGCGCGAGCCCCCTGCCCGGCACGGGACAAGAAGCCCTCCTCACGTGTTGGAGCGTGGCACACTCCTCGCACGAACCCGCTCCCCCCGGCCTCCCATGAAGGAGGCCCCACAACGAGGAGTCCCAATGTCCACGCTGTCCTCATGTCAGCGGTGTCATGGTTTCGTTCCCCCCGAGCTCGCCGAGTGCGTGCACTGCGGTGCGTCGATGCAGGAGCCGGCGCCACGCGGAGGAGTGATGTCGAAGGGCCTGGTGGTTCTGGCCAGTGCGGGCGTGGCGGCCATCACCCTGATGGCGTGCTACGGCATGCCCCCCTGTAACACCCCGGCTCCGGATGGCGGCTCGGATCCGTACCATTGTTATGACCAGGAGCCGCCCGTGCCCGACAGTGGCATCCAGGCCGATGGCGGCGACGCGGGGCCCTGAGCCGTCCCCATGTCCAGGGGCCTGGCGCGGCATCCAGGTCCCTCCCTCCCGTGCGCGGCTTCCGGGCCACGAGGGCGGACGATTTGCTGGGACGCGTTGCTCATGGGTCTCGGTGGCCCTCCGCCGGGTCGTACCAGATGCGACGCAGGAAGCCTTCCTGGTGGAGAGGATCGAAATCCCTGTCCGTGGTCAACAACAACGCGCCGGTCACCGCGGCGGTGGCCGCGATCCAGAGGTCGTTCTTTCCCAGCACCCGTCCCCGCGCCTCGCAGAAGGCATCGAACGCGACGTAGTGGTCCAGGAGCGTGCCAGGGCGGATGTCGATGACAGCGAAACGTTCCATCACCTCATGGAGCCGGGTGACCCTGGAGACCCCCCAGCGCCGCTTCCGCGCGAAGGCCCGAGCCTCTCCCACGGAGACGACCGAACAGAGGGACCGCGTGCTCCCTCGATGCAGGGAATGCTCGTCGGCGACCTTGTCGCCCAGGGGGCTGGCCTTGAGCAGATGGAAGATGAGATTGGTGTCGAACAGGACGGGCCCTGCCGCCGGACTCACGACATCTCCTCGAGCGCGGCGAGGAAGTCCTCCTCCGACTCTTCATCCTCCTCTGGCCGGGAGCCCAGGAGGGCCTCGAAGCTCAACCGCGTCTCGGGATCGGCCCGAGACCACCCCTCGCCCGGAAGACTCCACAGCGGACCGGGGACGTCGGACCACAATTCGAGGTCCCGCGCACTGGCTTCGTGCATCTGCTCCGCGTGGATCCGCGCGATGGCGCCCGAAGGCCGGAACGCCACCATCCCCGACACCACCACGGACCTGCCTCGCAGGGCCAGTAGCCGCGCGGGCTCCATCTGTTCCGCGAGCCCCTTGAGCACCGCGCCCGACCTCGGCACCAGGGTAAAGACCCGATCCCCAGGCCGGGGCAAATCGAGCGTGCCCGCGATCCAGACCGCTCGCGAGGCAGGCATCTGGCGGCGCAAATGGGCCATCCGCTCCACCGCGTCGCGATCCATGCGGAGCACGCGCTCCTGGACGAATTCGATGAGCTCCACGCCTTGCTCGAAGAGCCGGGCGAACGCGCTGAACGTCTCGAGGAGCCCCGCATCGAACGCGGTGCTGTTCGTGGCGCCGGAGAGCGCCTCCGCAAGCCCCGTCTCCAAAAGCTCCATGGCGGTCTGGTCCGGAGCGACGTCGAACGGAGGCCCTCCCGACAGGAGGTTCGCGGGGAGCACCTGACCCAACGGGCGCGACTCGACTCGGAAAATGCCTGGCTCAGCGGTGGACTCGAGGCGCGGCTCGAACGGCTCCGCGGAACGCATCCACACGGGCAACTCACCTCGCGCGGTGCTCCGTCCCTCGATGCGCAGGCGCAGTGCCCGCCGCGTGCCTTCCCCAAGGAGGTGCAGCAATGCCTCCACCAACGGCGCTGGAACGCACCCCGCCTGAACGACCGGCCCCCTCAACCTGAGTTCATGTCGTGGATCCGTGACGCCCTCCTCGGCCGCCGTCCCCCTTCCTCAAGGGTTGTGGCGCCACGCCGCCAGGGAGCAAATCCAGGGCCACGCTCTCGCTCGGCCGCTCGCCACCTCCGCCCCCGCTGGAGGGCCCAGGGAGAGCGTCCCCTCACCGCGAGGCGTCCCTCACGGAGACTTCGTGTCCTCCCGCTTGAAGAACTCGGCCACGGACTTCGCGAGGAAGTCGGATCCGCGAGCGGTCATTCCGGGCGACCCCCACATCGAGCCCCATCTCCGCGCCGAGGGCTTGCGCGCGAGCTTCTTCGGATCGACGGGGCGGGACACGGGCTCCGCCTTGCCATTCATCGCGGCGGCCCCCACCTGTAGTTCCCAGGCTCAGCCCCAGGCGGAGGAGTCCCATGGCCAGCCGCACCTCCTCGAAGACACACTCCCATTCCCCGAAACGCGCTCCCGGAAGAACCCAGCACCGTTGGTCCGGTCACGTGACGGAGACGAGCGATGCGCTCGACCTTGAGAAGGAGGTCTTCAAACAGTCCAGCGCTCGGGGAATCGCCTTGTCGCTCAAGCGCTCGGCGGAGCGGAGCCACCGGCGGAAGGTGGAGCCCTTCCGCTCGGCCATGTCGATGTTGAACTTCTACATCAACCGGGCGGGCAGGAATCTGAGCCCCGAGCGCAAGCGCGTCCTGGCCCAGGCCAAGGACGAGTTGCGGAAGCTCTTCCACCGCGAAGCGCCACACTGAGGCCGTCCCGCCAGGCTCACGGGTTCTGCCCGGTCGCTTCCGCCCCCCGCCGCGCCCCCACCGGGAGATGACGCACGAACCAGCGTCCCGCCAGCTTCGCGACCTGCTCCAGCGTGCCGGGCTCCTCGAAGAGGTGCGTCGCGCCCGGGACGATCTCCAGCCGCTTCTCCGTCTGGAGCAGGCGGTAGGCATCCCGATTCATCTCGACGACGGGGAAGTCATCGCCGCCCACGATGAGGAGCGTGGGCGCCAGGACGAGGAAAAGCGCTTCTCCCGCCAGATCGGGCCGCCCCCCTCTCGAGACGACGGCGCGAATCCGGTCCGGCACGCGCGTGGCCGCGACGAGCGCCGCGGCCGCCCCGGTACTCGAGCCGAAATAGCCGATGGAGAGTGCCTGGGTCCGCTCATCCCTCACGAGCCAGTCGGTCGCGCCCACGAGCCGCTGGGCCAGCAGGCCGATGTCGAAGCGCAGATGGCGCGTCCAGCGCTCCGCTTCTTCCTCGTCCGCCGTCAGCAGGTCGATGAGCAGCGTGCCCAGTCCCATCGAGACGAGGGAGTGGGCGACGAAGCGGTTGCGCGAGCTGAAGCGGCTGCTGCCACTGCCGTGGGCGAAGAGCACCACCCCCAGGGCCTCTTCGGGCAGGGTCAGGTCTCCCTCCAGCACCAGCCCCTCCCCCACCGGCACGCGCACCGGATGCTCTTCCACTCGCCTGTTCATCGCGGATGTCCTCCTGTCACATGCCCCCAGGCACCTGGGATTCCTCGGCCCGCTCCCGCGCGGCCTGCTCGAGGAGCGCGAGCACCTCTTCGTCCGTCGTTTGCGCGAAGTCCTCGTACCAGAGCCCCACCGCCATGAAGGGCTCCGGCGTGTCGACACAGACGATGTCGTCCACCTGCCGCGCGAGCGCCTCGCAGGTGGAAGGCGCCGCGGTGGGCACTCCCACCACGAGCCGGGAAGGCTTCTGGGACTTGAGTGCCGCGACGGCCGCGCGCATCGAGGAGCCCGTCGCGATGCCGTCGTCCACGAGAATGACGGTCTGGCCCTCGATGCGGGGAGGCGGCCCGCCGCGGCGGTACAGCCGCTCACGCCGCAACAGCTCACGCGCTTCTCTCCGGGCGGCCTCGTCGAGCACCGCGTCCGTCAAGCCCAGGCCGTCGACCACCTCGGGGTCCACGACGCGGACGCCGCCGCTGGCGAGCGCCCCCATCGCCAACTCCTCGTGGCCCGGGACTCCGAGCTTGCGGACCAGGAAGACATCCAGGCGAGCGCCCAGGTGCCGGGCGACCTCGAAGCCGACGGGAACTCCGCCCCGTGGCAAGGCGAGCACGATGACGTCCGTGCGTCCGGCATAGGCCTCCAAGGCGGACGCGAGCACCCTTCCCCCGTGGTGGCGATCTCGATAGCGGCGCATGAGGGAAAACTAGGACCGCGCTCCCTCGATGAGAGGAACCAGGCAGCGCGACGTCGGCCGCATCGGGCGGAGAGGCGCGAGGGACGCCCAGCACACGCCTGGCCTCGAGACAGGAGGAGGAGGGGGAACGGCGGCGCTACTTCACCGAGTCCGAGTCCCGGCACACGCACTCGCCACGGCCGAAGCCCGAGCAACCTCCCGACGTGTGGCCCTCCCTCTGGCAATACGCCCGGCACTCACCGCCCTGCCTCGGACAGCCGTGACCCCGTCCCCCCATCGTCGTCACGTCGTCCCCCGTCGGCGCGGCCTCCGCTTGCGACATCCGCACCTGCGACAGCTTCGGCGCATGCGCCTCCTCCGCTCCGCCGCAGACCGACAGGATGAACACCATGGGGGCGAGGGCCAGGGCCCTCCACTGCGTCTTCTTCATGAGCAGGCTCCTTCCCCATACGGGCAGTGGGGTCCCGGAAGGCTGGGGATGTCCGCCGCACCGGCCAAGCCGGACAAGCGCGCCGGGCCCCCGTGCGCCTCGCGACGTGCAATCCCGGCACGTGGGGCAGGCGTCCACCACCTCACACGAGGCCCTCATCCTGGGCGCGCATTCCCATCCATTTCTATTCAGGCTTCCTTGTGGATGGGCATGGAACCCCTTATTTTCCCAGGAGATTTTCTCCAGCTCCCTCCTCGATTCGACGGTTTTTCCATTCACCATGTCCACCGAACGGCTGCTCGCGTTGCTCGCGAGCCGGGGTCAGGCGCAGGCCCAGGAGTTGGCGGAGGCCCTGGGGGTGTCACAGCCCACGGTCTCGCGCCTCATCCAGGCGGCGGGCGATCGCATCTGCCGGATGGGGCGGACGCGCGCGACCCGCTACGCCCGCACGCGGGCCCTTCCCGGACTCGGGACGTCCCTTCCCGTCCACCGCATCGACGAAGCGGGGACGTGCACCCTCGCCGGGCACCTCCACCTGCTCTCCGCGGGGAGGCACTGGTACAGCGAGACCGACTCCTTGTTCGAGGGACTTCCCCCCTTCGCCTCGGACATGCGGCCGCAGGGGTATGTCGGCCGGATGTTCAGCGCGAAGTACCCGGAGCTGGCCCTGCCCGCGCGCATCACGCACTGGAACGATGATGACTGCCTCATCGCCCTCGCGCGACGAGGCGAGGACTGCGTGGGCCATCTCATCCTGGGGGAAGAATCCCTCGACCGCTGGTTCCGCCGGGACACCGTGTCCGTGCACCCCTCGGACTACCCCGCGTGGGCGCTCCGCTCGGACACGGAGCAGGTGGGCTCGTCCGCGGGCGGTGAGCACCCCAAGTTCCTGACGTACTCCGAGGGGCGTCACGTCCTGGTCAAGTTCGCGAGCCACGACGCGGGCGAGGTGGCCCGCCGCTGGAGGGATCTGCTCGTGTGCGAGAGCCTCGCGCTCGACGTCATCCGGCGGGCTGGCCTCGACGCCGCCTCGGCCCGCTGGTTCGACGAGGGGAACTACCGCTTCCTGGAGGTCGAGCGCTTCGACCGCGTGGGCGCCCGAGGACGGCGCGGCATGCTGTCCCTGGATGCCCTGGACAACGAATACATCGGGGCGGCGGGCCGTGGCGCCCACTGGACGAGCCTCGCGCCCCGGCTCCTGGAGCGGCGCTTCATCCAGGCCGAGGATGCCCGGCGCCTGCGCTGGCTCGACGTCTTCGGTCAGCTCATCGCCAACTCGGATCGCCATTTCGGCAACGTGAGCTTCCTCGAGACAGGGCCCCAGCGATTCCGGCTCGCGCCCGCCTACGACATGCTCCCGATGACGTTCGCGCCCTCCGTCACGACGGTCGTGGAGCGACCCTTCGAGCCCTCGCCACCCACCGCGGCAACCCTCGACGTCTGGGCCGATGCCGCCCTCCACGCGAGCACGTTCTGGACGCGGGCCGCCGGAGAGGCGGCCCTCAGCGAGGACTTCCGAGCGCTCGCGCGGCGCTGCCGGGACAGCGTGGACGCCCTGCGCGAGCGGCTGGGAGGCTGAGGCGGCGCGGCCCTCAGAACGCCTTGCGCGAGCCGATGAGGGCCACGCCCAGTCCCATGCAGGCCACGAGCGTGAAGGAGCCGCGCAGGCTCACCGCCTCCGCCATCAGGCCGATGAGCGGCGGGCCCAGGAGGAAGCCCAGGAAGCCGATGGTGGACACCGCCGCCAGGGCCACGCCCGCGGGAATCGTCTTGCTGCGGCCCGCCGCCCCATAGACGAGCGGCACCACGGACGACACCCCACAGCCCACCATCAGGAAGCCCAACAGCGCCGTGGGCAGGCGCGGCAGGAGCACCGCCGTCATCAGCCCCACCGCGATGAGCCCACCGCTCACCTGGAACACCCGCTGGAGGCCCAGCCGCCGCGTGAGCCCGTCCGCCAGGAAGCGCCCCGTGGCCATGGCCCCCATGAACACCGCGTACCCCGAGCCCACCCAGTCCCGCTCCGCGTGCACCACCCGCTGGAAGTACACCCCGCTCCAGTCGAACATCGCCCCCTCGCAGATCATGCAGCAGAAGGCCATCACCCCCAGGCCCCACAGCGAGCGGTCCGGCAGCGAGAGCACCCGCACCGCCGGGTGCCGCCCGGGCTCGTCCGGGAGGATGAAGCGCGCGCTCGCCGCGAGCGCCGCCAGCACGACGCCCAGCGTCCCCACGAAGTGCGGCAGCGGCGCCACGCGCCAGCCCATCATCGCCGAGCCCACCGCCGCCGCGACGAAGCCCGCCAGGCTCCACAGGCCGTGGAAGGACGCCATCACCGAGCGTCCATACAGCGCCTCCACCCCCACCGCCTGCGTGTTCACCGAGATGTTCACCAGGTTGCCCGCCATGCCGAACAGATACAGCACCCCCACGAGCGCGCCCAGGCTGCCCACCGCCCCGATGCCCACCAGCAGCCCCGCGTAGAGCACCAGCGCCCCGAGCACCACCTGGGCGCTCCCGCGGCGCGCCACCAGCCAGCCCGAGAAGGCGAGGCTCGTCATCGAGCCCGCGGGCAGCGCCAGCAGCGCCAGGCCCAGCGCCGCCTCGGTGAGCCCCAGCCGCTGCTGGATGCTCGGAATGCGCGACGCCCAGCTCGCGAAACACAACCCCTGCAGGAAGAACAACGTCCCCACCGCCAGGCGGTGGACGTGACGGGGATGGCCAACGACCGTGTCCGGGTGAATCATCTCTGGGCCCCGCGTGTCATGGCGCGCCCCCGAAATCAACCGCCCCGCGTGTTCAGCACGTGTCAGCGGATGGCGCCGCCTCCTCGCCCGCTCCGTCAATGTCAGACACCCCGCGTAGTGTGTGAGCCATCAAGGACACGAGCCCCAGGGGGTGCCACATGAGCTGGATTGTCTATTTGATGGGCGCGGCCGGCTTCGACTCGGTGCGCGACTTCCCCGAGGGCTGGGCCCCTCCGCCGCTCGGCCCCCGCGACGCCGTCATCCGCCAGCTGCGCGACGTGCTCCCCTCGCTCGTGTTCCCGAGCCCCACCGAGGGCAGCTACCACGGCGAGGGCTTCTCCATCACCTTCGACCTGGGCCCCTGGGAGGTGACGCCCCGTGTGCGGCTGCTCGTGCATGGCCCCTCGCGGGAGGCGCTCGACGTGCTCGGCCGCGTCGCCGAGGCGCTCGACGCGCGCGCGCTCGACACGGGCCTGGGGGACTTCATGCGCTTTCACAAGGACCCGGCCTCCGGCCGTCATGTCTGGCGGGACGCGCCCCCCTCGGAGTCCGGCTGGGCGCCGGCCTGACGGGACTCCTGACCCCGGGTCCACTGGCTCGCTCCGCACGGGGCTCCCACGTTTGTCTGGAATGGACAGAGGTGCCCGGCCCGCGCCGAGGCACCGTGGGAGGAGCCTCCATGGTCCGGAAGATTCACGAAGTGATGACACGCGGCGTGGAAGTGGTGCAACCCAGTGACACCGTGCGCGCGGCCGCCGAGATGATGCGCGACCTGTCGGTGGGTCCGCTGCCCGTCTGCAATGGCGCGCGCGTGGTGGGCATGGTGACCGACCGGGACATCGTCGTGCGCGCGGTGGCGCAGGGATTGGACCCCTCCACCGCGCGCGTCGCGGACGTCATGAGCCCCGGCATCGAGTACTGCTTCGATGACGAGGAGACGGACGCGGTGCTGCGGCGCATGGAGGAGCGGCAGGTGCGCCGCTTCGTCGTGGTGGACCGCAACAAGAAGCTGGTGGGCATCGTGGCGCTGGGGGACCTGTCCTCGAGCGAGGACCGCCAGCGCGTGGGCGAAACGCTCCAGGGCATCTCCGAGGGGCCCAGCACGCCCGTGTGAGCCTCGGGGCGCGCGCATTCCCCGCGCCAGGGACACGTCCGCCCGGTGGCCCTCCGGGAGGGACTGCACGAGGCCCTTGCCCGCTCCGGGGGGGCTCCCCAGGGTTCTCCTGGGGAAGCCACGAAGGAGCGACCATGGCCCGGAAGATTTCCGAAGTGATGACGCGTGACGTGGAGACGCTGCGGCCCACGGACACGGTGCGAGATGCCTCCGAGTCGATGCGCAGCCTCAACGTGGGGGTGCTGCCGGTGTGCGAGGGCGAGCGCGTGGTGGGGGTACTCACCGACCGCGACCTCATCGTGCGCGCCATCGCCCTGGGGATGGAGCCCTCCATCACCCAGGTGAGCGACGTGATGACGTCCAACGTGCAGGTATGCTTCGAGGACGACGACGTGGGCAGCGTGCTCGAGCGCATGAAGAAGCAGCAGCTGCGCCGCTTCGTCGTGGTGGACCGGGACGAGGCGCTGGTGGGCATCGTGTCCATCGGGGATTTGTCCCAGGACTTCGACGAGGAGCGCGTGGGCGAGGCCCTGGAGGGCATCTCCGAGCCGGCGCCGCCCCGGGAGTAGGGCCAGGGGGAGCGGCCGCCCGCCCGTCCTCCAGGCGGGCGAGGTAGGCCTTCCCGCCCGCCCGGATGATTTCGCGTTTGTCGAGTCTCACCTTGTGGGGAACGAGGTGACACATGCGCGGACACATCCAGGTCGGCTCCCTGAGGGGCATTCCCATCCGGGTGCACTTCACCTTCCTGCTCATCCTCCCCTTTCTCGCCTGGAGTTTCAGCCAGGCGTTCCGCGCCGCGGCCATCGCCGCGAACGTGCCCCCCGAGCGCCTGTCCGGGCCGCCCATCCTGTGGGGGTTGGGCGTCGCCGTGGCGCTCTTCCTGTCCGTGCTCCTGCACGAGCTCGCCCACTCCGTCTATGCCCTGGCCAAGGGCGGCGCCGTGTCCGACATCAGCCTGATGATGATTGGCGGCGTGTCGCGCATCACCCGCATGCCGGACGGGGCGCGGCACGAGGCGCTCATGGCGCTCGCGGGTCCGGTGACGAGCCTGGTGCTGGGCGCGCTGTCGCTGGGCGTCCACTTGCTGCTCGCGGGCACGGACTCCTTCAACCTGAGCTTCGCCTTCTTCTACCTGGGCTCGCTCAACATCTTCCTCGGCGTCTTCAACCTGCTGCCCGCCTTCCCCATGGATGGAGGCCGCATCCTGCGCGCGCTGCTCACCGGGAAGCTCGGGCGCGTGCGCGCCACGCGGGTGTCCGGCTGGGTGGGCCAGGGCTTCGCGCTGCTCTTCGGGCTCTACGCGCTGCTGTCCGGCAACTTCCTGCTGCTCTTCATCGCCTTCTTCGTCTTCATGGGCGCCGCGGCCGAGTCGCGCGACGTGCTCATGCAGTCCCGGCTGGGCGACGTGCCCGTGCGCGAGGTGATGAGCCGCAACACCGTCTCGGTGGACGCGAGCGCCACGCTGCGCGACGCCACGGAGCTGCTCTACACCGAGCGCCAGCGCGCCCTGCCCGTGGTGGAGGGGGGCCGCGTGGTGGGCCTGTTGATGCTCGAGTCCGTGCGCCAGGTGCCGGTGGATCGGCTCTCCAGCGTGCCCGTGCGCGAGCTCGCCCAGGAGGTGCCCGTGCTCACCCCGGACGCCACCGCGTGGGAAGCGCTCAAGGAGATGGGCCAGCGCCGCCTGACCCAGCTGCCCGTCACCGAGGGCGGCGTGCTCGTGGGCAGCCTCTCCCAGGAGGACCTGTTGCGCGCCCTGGAGCTGCGCGACCTGCGCGACTCGAAGGAGCCGCGCCAGCAGGGGCCCTGGGGCTTCGGCGGCCGCGAGAACCAGTCGCCCACCTGAGCCATGTCACTCCCTGGCGGTAGGGTGTCCGCCAACGACAGGGAGGGGTTCACATGATGAAGGGAACGGGGCGGACACTCGCCCAGGCGGCACGGGGCTTCACCGCGCTGGGAGCGCTCCTCGCGGGGAGCGCCCCGGCGCTCGCGGCCGGACGGGCCTGCGGCGACCACCACATCCCGGTGGCGCTCGCGCCCGGCCTGCCCGCGGACCAGCACGTGTTCGCGCGCCTGTGTCTGCCCGAGGGCCCCACGCCGCCCGCCACGGTACAGGTGCTCGTGCACGGCATCACCTACGGCCACCTGCACTGGGACTTCCCGGACCCCACCGGCCACACCCAGCGCTACTCGTACGTGAGCGCGGCGCTCGACGCGGGCTTCGCCACCCTGGCCCTGGATCGCATCGGGAGCGGGAAGAGCTCCCACCCCCTGGGCGCCCTCGTCACCATCGAGACCAACGCCTACGTCGTCCACCAGGTGATCCAGGCGCTGCGCGCGGGCACGGTGGCGGGCACCTCGGGCTCGCCCGGCTTCGAGAAGGTGGTGCTCGTGGGCCACTCCTATGGCTCCATGACCTCCTGGTACGCGGCGAGCGACTACCAGGACGTGGATGGCGTCATCCTCAGCGGCGTGAGCCACACCTTCCAGACCGCGGCGCCGCTGAGCGTCCTGCTGCCCCTGTGGCCCGCCGCGCTCGACCCGGCCTTCCTCGGCCAGGGCCACGACCTGACGTACCTGACCACCCGGCCCGGCACGCGCTACACCACCTTCTATGCCCCGAGCCCCGTCGACCCCGCCGTGCTCGCGCTCGACGAGCGGACCAAGGGCACGTTGACGCTCGCCGAGTTCGCCCCCTTCGCCCTCGTGCTCGCGCGCCCGCTGGACATCCGCGTCCCGGTGCTGCTCGTCAACGGCACCCAGGACGCGCTCTTCTGCGGCCCCACGCTCACGGGCACGGTCTGCGACAGCGCCCAGGCGCTGCTCGCCGCCGAGGCGCCCCGGCTCGGACCGAACGCGCCGTGCACGGAGGCGTGGGTGCTGCCCGGCGCGGGGCACATGCTCAACACGATTCCCGACGCGCCCCGGTGGTTCGCCGTGGCCCAGGAGTGGACGACCCGGCACATCGGCGCGGGCCCCGGCCCCGCGCCTGGCTGCGCGCCCTGAACGAGGAAAATTCACCCGCCGCGGGGGGTGCGCTTCCGAGGGGTTCCCGTTGTCCCGGGTGTCCAAGAAAGACAGACACGAAATCCGCCGTCCCGGCGTCTGTCTTTCGTCTGTCTTTGAGCGTAGAATCGAGACATCGGGTCACATCCCGTGGACCGATGACACGCCCTGGGGGAAACACCATGCCCACGATGAAAGCCGCTGTGGTGCGAGCGAAGCACGGACCCTTCTCGCTGGAGGACGTGGAACTCGAGGAGCCGCGAGACAACGAGGTGCTGGTGCGCATCACGGGCGTGGGCCTGTGCCACACCGACCTGGCCGTGAGGGATCAGCACATGCCCGTGCCGCTGCCCGCGGTGCTCGGCCACGAGGGCGCGGGCATCGTCGAGAGGGTGGGCCGCCACGTCACCGGCTTCGTCCCAGGAGATCCCGTCGTCATGAGCTACGCGAGCTGCGGCACCTGCCCCAACTGCCAGCGGGGCCTCAATGCCTACTGCCCGGAAATCTTCCCCCGCAACCTGAGCGGCGGCCGGCTCGATGGAAGCTCGCCCCACCGCGATGCCCGGGGGGAGCGCATCCACGGCTGCTTCTGCGCGCAGTCCTCCTTCGCCGAGTACGCGCTCGCCCCGGAGGACAGCCTCGTGAAGCTGCCCCGGGACGTGCCCGTGCACCTCATGGGGCCCCTGGGCTGCTCGATGCAGACGGGCGCGGGCGCCATCCTCAACGCGCTCCGGCCCGAGCCGGGCAGCTCGCTCGTCATCTTCGGCCTGGGCTCGGTGGGGCTCTCGGCCCTCATGGCCGCGCGGGTGGCGGGCTGCGCGCCCCTCATCGCGGTGGACCTGCTGGAGTCGCGGCTCGCGCTCGCCCGGGAGCTCGGCGCCACCCATTGTCTCTCCGCCCGCGAGGGGGACGTGGTGGAGCGGGTGCGCGCCCTCACCGGGGGCGAGGGCACGCAGTACTCGCTGGACTGCACGGGCGCGCCGGGCGTCGTGCGTCAGGCCGTGGAGTCGCTGCGGCTCACCGGTGTGTGCGGCATCATCGGGCTCATGCCCATGGGCACCGAGTTCACGCTCGACATGAACACCGTGCTCCATGGCCGCACGCTGCGCGGCATCGTCGAGGGGGACAGCGTCCCGCGGCGCTTCATCCCCCGGCTCGTCGAGCTGTGGCGCGAGGGGCGCTTCCCGCTCGAGCGGCTCATCCAGACCTGGCCGCTCTCCCGGATTGACGAGGCCGCGAGGGCGAGCGCGCGCGGGGAAGTGCTCAAGGCCGTGCTGATGCCCGGCGCGTAAGCAGGACGTGTCCACTCCCCGGGCATTGCAACACCCCGACATCACGGCGGAGGAGTGTGACGTGGCCCACGGCCCCCCCTCCCTCCAGGGCAGCACTCCCCGCGCCCACATCGGCTCCCTAGCTTGCAAGGCACGATGCGGATGTCACTCGACTCACCCGTGGCACGCGCCCGCGCCCTCCCCTGGAAGGCGCGGGCCGTGGAGGAGCTCACCGCCGCGCGCGCCCGCATGCGGCGCATGCTCGAGGGACTTCCCGGGTCCGTGCTCGTCCAGCAGCACTCGCCCCTCATGTCCCCGCTCTTCTGGGACGTGGCCCACGTGGCCAACCAGGAGGAGCAGTGGCTCTTGCGCGCCCTCGGTGCGCCCGCGCTCACCACCGCGGACTTCGACGCGCTCTACGACGCGTTCCGCCACCCGCGCGCCACGCGCTGCCAACTGCCGCTGCTGCCCCCGGCCCAGGCCTTCGCCTACGCCGCGCGGGTGCGCGAGGCCGTGCTCGAGCACCTCCAGCGGTTCCCCGAGGACTCGGACGTGCCGCTCTTGCGCGGGGGCCTCGTCTTCGGGCTCGTCGCCCAGCACGAGCAGCAGCACCTGGAGACGCTGTGCGCCACGTTGCAGTGGATGACGTCGCACGCGTACCGGCCCGCCGCGCGCCCGCGGCCCCGTCCCGGCCGCGCCGCCCAGGGTGAGGTGTACCTGCCGGGAGGTCTCGTGCGGCTGGGGAGCGACTCGCCCTGGGCCTACGACAACGAGCGCCCCGCGCACCTCGTGCGGGTGCCCGGCTTCCTCCTGGACGCGCACCCGGTGACGAACGGGGACTACGCGGTGTTCGTCGCCTCGGGGGGCTACGAGGACGCGCGCTGGTGGGACCCCCAGGGCTACGCCTGGATCCGGGAGCAGGGCGTGCGCCATCCGCTCTTCTGGATTCCGCAGGCGGGAGGCGCGTGGCTGCGCAGGCGCTTCGGGTGGGTGGAGCCGCTGCCCGCGGACGAGCCCGTGCAGCACGTGTGCTGGTACGAGGCGGACGCCTACGCGCGCTGGGCCGGCAAGCGGCTGCCCACCGAGGCCGAGTGGGAGCGGGCCGCGTCGGGGCTGGCGGGCGCGTCCCGCGTGTTTCCGTGGGGGGACACGCCCGCGGGGCGGGAGCGGGCGAACCTGGGGGGCGACACGTGGGGCCCCTCTCCCGTGGGGAGCTACCCGGCGGGGGCCACGCCCGAGGGCATCTGGGGGCTTATCGGGGACGTGTGGGAGTGGACGAGCAGCACGTTCCACGGCCACCCCGGCTTCGTGGCCTTTCCCTATCGCGAATATTCGGAGGTCTTCTTCGGGACGGAGTACCGGGTCCTGAAGGGGGGCGCCTGGGCGAGTGCTCCGGTCGCCGTCCGCAACAGTTTCCGCAACTGGGACTACCCCATCCGCCGGCACATCTTCGCCGGTTTCCGGTGCGCGCGCGACGCGAGGTGAGGGCACATGGCGGACAGCAAGGGGCAGGGTGGGCGAGGGGCGCTGAGAAGGCAGGCGCCGGCGGTGACGATGGAGGTGCACCTGGAGTCGGGCGAGGCGCGGCGCGCGCTGCTCGCGGAGGTGCGCTCGGGGCTGTGCGTGGAGGGAAGGCTCAAGGAGCTGTCGCCCAAGTGGCTCTATGACGAGCGCGGCAGCCAGCTCTTCGACGACATCACCCGCCTGCCCGAGTACTACCCCACGCGGCGCGAGAAGGAGATCCTCCAGGCGCACGCGCGGGACATCGCCCGCGAGAGTGGCGCGGACACGTTGATTGAACTGGGCAGTGGGAGCAGCGAGAAGACGCGCTGGCTGCTCGACGCCATGCGCGCCGAGGGAAGGCTGCGGCGCTTCATCCCCTTCGACGTGAGCGAGGCCTTCCTGCGCCAGGCGGCCGAGGCGGTGGCGCACGACTACCCGGGGCTGGAGGTGCACGCCGTGGTGGGCGACTTCGAGCGGCACCTCGGGCGCTGGCCGCGCGGGGGGCGGGCCCTGGTGGCGTTCCTCGGAGGCACCATCGGCAACCTCAAGCCCCCCGAGCGCGCGCGCTTCTACGCGAGCCTGTCCGCGAGCCTGTCACCGGGAGAGGGCGTGCTCGTGGGGACGGATCTGCTCAAGGATCGGGCCCGGTTGTTCGCCGCGTACAATGATCGGCAGGGGGTGACGGCGGCCTTCAACCGCAACGTGCTCCACGTGCTCAACCACGAGCTGGGGGCGGACTTCGATCCCCGGGCCTTCGAGCACCTGGCGCCCTTCGACGAGGAGAACCGGTGGGTGGAGATGCGGCTCATCTCCACGCGGGCGCAGACGGTGCGGCTGCCGGCCCTGCGCCGGCATGTGAACTTCGCCGAGGGCGAGCCGCTGCGCACCGAGGTGAGCTGCAAGTTCCTCCCCGAGCAGGTGGAGGCGGAGCTGGACGCGGCGGGCTTCACGCTCGCCGAGCGCTGGACGGACGCGGCGGGGGATTTCGCACTCTCTCTCGCGCTCAAGCGCTGAGAAATCCGCGCCCGAGCGCCCGCCGCCCGACATTCCAGGGGCCCCGGGCGGCACGTGGCGTCCAGCGCCCGACACCTGGAGTGCGTCCTCATGGGGGGGGCAGACCCCGTCGGCGTCCACTTGCGTCATACCTCTCGCATCAGCGGTCCAGCCTCTGGCGTCGAGCGGCGGCGGGCCCCACATGTGAGCGCCGAGGACGATCATCCGGGGGGAAGGGTCGTCCACCAGGTGCCTGGGGGATTCATCGGGCGCACGCCCGGGACGGGATGACCGTCCCAGGTGGTGGCGCCCGATGTCTTTGCGGGGGAAGGCCTCACCCCACAGGGCGCGCTAGTGGAGTGTCCGACAAGTTTTTCAACATAGTCGAGACCAGGGGGCTGGTTGGGAGGAGGATGAGACTGGGTAAGTTGGGTGGATGAGGAGACGACCGCCGCACCTCCTCCACCTCTCGCCTGGGGAAGTGGCCTACCTCAAGACGCTGGTGGAGGACGGACGTACCGAGCAGCGCGTCGCGCGCCGAGCGCGCGTCCTGCTGGCCATGACTGACCCGGACACCGTCGTGTCGGAGTTGGCCGACAGGCTTGAGCTGGAGCGCACCACCATTTGGCACTTGTGCCGTCGCTACGAAGCGTACGGTGTCGATGTCGTGCTGGATGCGCCCCGCTCCGGCCGTCCGCGGGAGCTTTCCCCCCCTGCAACGAGTAGAGGTGGAACAGTTGGCGTGTTGTGAGCCGGCGGGCGTGGGCTTGCAGATGATGCACTGGTCCACCCGGAGCCTGGCCCTGGTGGCACGCCGACGGGGTATTGCCCCGACCCTCTCCCACTCCACGGTGGCGCTCATCCTGCGCGAGGCTGACTTGCAGCCTCACCGCACGCGTTACTGGAAGACACCCACCCTGGACGACACCTTCCGTCACAAAGCGGCCCAGGTGCTGTGGTGCTACGAGCAGGCGCGGCAGCTGGCCCAGAGGAACGAAGTGGTGGTGTGCGTGGACGAGAAGCCCAACATCCAGGTGCTGCACGGTGAGCAGCCCGTGCGGCCCATGCAACCCGGCCTCATCGAACGCCGGGAGTTCGAGTACGTGCGGCGTGGCACGGTGAACCTCCTGGTCAAGCTCGTGGTGCACTCCGGCCGCATGCGCAGCTGGCACCTGGAGAGAAACAACGGGGAGTGCTTGCGCGCCGTACTGCCGCGGCTACTTGGGGACCATCGCGACGCCAGGCGCATCCACCTCATCTGGGACAACGCCCCCAGTCACACCGCCGGGCAGACGCACGACTTCCTCCGCACTCACTACCCGCACGTCCGGGTGCTTTTCACTCCAGCCCACGCCTCCTGGCTCAACCAGGCGGAGTTGCTGCTACGCGCCTTCGCCGAGCGCTACCTGCGACGCGGGGACTGGGCCAGCCGTGACGAGTTCGTCGAGCACCTCGACGCCAGCTGGCCCGAGTACAACCGCTTCTACGCCCACCCCTTCACCTGGTCCTGGACTCGCGCCAAGATGCACTCGTGGGTGGACCGCCACCTGTCCTGACTATGTTGAAAAACTTGTCGGACACTCCACTAGGGGACGTTGGCCGGGACGTGGATGCCCGCGCAGGCCTCGGCCGCCCGCTGCACTTCCTCCACGGTGACCCCCGGCAGACTCGCGCACAGGAACAAGTCCCGTCCCACGCGCCGGGCGCCGATGAACGCCGGATGGGCCTCGCTCTCGCCCGCGTCTTCCCCGGTGGCCGCCAACATCACCCGCACCATCACGAAGTCCGTGCCCTTCTCGGCGCGGGCGTCCGAGCGCGTGAAGCCCTCGAAGGCCCGGGACACCGAGTCGAGCAGGGCCTCGGGCTCGGGCAGGGACGCGCCCTCGTTGGGACGCAGGTCCACGCGCAGCACGGGGTGTTGAGGGGGACCGAACTGGAGGCTGCCATCCTGCGTGGGCTGGTTGCTCCACCCCGGCGGCAGCGGAACCTTCACCCCCACCCGGCGCGGTGGCGGGGAAGCCGCCCCGGCGGGGGACGCCTCCTCCTCGCCCACGCCCTCGCGCGGGGACTTCCCGCGACAACCTTCACACCCGGCCGCCCCCACGGCGAGCGCCACCAGGGCGGCCCAGACTCGAGGGGGCGGCGCGCGCATCACCTACTTCTTCACCTCGCCCCCCACCGGAGGTGGAGGGGTGCCCTTGGCGCCGAGGTTCTCCATCTTGCTGGTGCCCTCGAAGATGACGCCCCGGTCCATGGTGAGCGCGGGCGACTCCAGGTTGCCCTTCACCCGCGCGGGCGCGTGCAGCTCGATGAGCTGCGCGGCGCGCACGTTGCCCTCCACGGTGCCGTTGATGATGACGGTGCCGGCGTTGATCTCCGCCTGGACCCGGGCGCCCTCGCCAATGACGAGCACGTCCTTGGTGATGATCTGCCCGTTGAACTTCCCGTCGATGCGAACCTGTCCCTCGAAGGTGAGCTTGCCCTCGAATTCGCTGCCCTTGCCCAGCAGCGTATGAACCTCACCCGGACGCGTTGCCACGCTTTCCTCCTGTCTCGAACCAATGCCTAGAAGCGGTACGTTCGTCTTCTCTTCTTTTTTGCCGCCGAGGAGCGCCACGTCCCTACTCCTTCCTGAAGACCTTCAGGATGCGATCCAGATCATCGTACGAGAAGTAGTCGACCTCCAGGGTGCCTTTTCCACTGCCTTTCTCGACGAGGCGCACCTTGGTGCCGAGCGCGCGCTGCAACTCCTCGACGAGCGCCTTCACCTGGGGGCTCTGCTTCTTGGGCGGAGCGGAGGCGGTCTCCTTCGGCTTCTGCCCCTTGGCCTGTTGCACGAGCTTCTCGGTGTCGCGCACGCTCAGCTTGCGAGCGGCCACCTGCGAGGCGAGCTCCGTCATCTCCGGCAGCCGCGGCACGCCGAGCAGCGCGCGCGCATGGCCGGCGCTCAACTGCCCCGTGGCCACCATGCCCTTCACATCGTCCGGGAGCCCGAGCAGGCGCAGGGCGTTGGCCACCGTGGGGCGCTCCTTGCCCACGCGCTGGGCCACCTGGTCCTGCGTGAGGCCGAACTCCTCCACGAGCCGGTGGTAGCCCTCGGCCTCTTCCATGGGATTGAGGTCCGAGCGCTGGAGGTTCTCCACGAGCGCGAGCTCGAAGGCCTCCACCTCGGTGACGTCGCGGATGATGGCGGGAATCTCATGCAGGCCCGCGAGCTGGCTGGCGCGCCAGCGGCGCTCCCCGGCGATCAGCTTGAAGCCCGCGCCATCCTTGCGCACGAGCACGGGCATGAGCACGCCCTGGGCCTTGATGGACTCGGTGAGCTCGCGCAGCTTCTCCTCGTCGAAGTGGCGGCGGGGCTGGAGCGTGTCGCGATGGATGGCCTCGATGGGCAGCTTGAGCACGGCGCCCTTGGGAGGCGGAGGCGGCTCGGGCGGTACCACCGAGGCCCCCGCCGGAGCGGGAGGCGCGGCCTGGGGGATGAGGGCGGAGAGGCCACGGCCCAACGCCCGCTTCTGCTTGTCACCGTTCAACACTGCGTGCACTCCCACCGGGGCGGCCCCGGGCGATCAGATCCTGACACGGCTCACCACGCGGGGACCTGAGACCCGGTGGGAGGCTCCGGCGTGGGGCGGGCTGCCCCCGGAACCGTGGATGACACCTCCCGCTCCGGACCGCCTCCACCCGCGCCCTATATAAGGAGGCGGAGGCGGAACACCGGAGCCGGAGCACTAGGCGCGGGGCTGGGCGCGGGACTTGGGCGCCGGGGCGGCCTCGAGCGCCGGGGGAGAGGCGGGCTCGCGCTGCATGATCTCCCGGCCGAGCGCGAGGTAGCTCTCACAGCCCTTGGACTTGATGTCGTAGAGGATGATGGGCTTGCCGAACGAGGGGCACTCCGCGAGGCGCACGTTGCGGGGCACCACGGAGGTGAAGACCTGCTCCTTGAAGAAGCCGCGCACGTCCTCCACCACCTGGTTGGCGATGTTGGCGCGGGCGTCGAACATGGTGAGCAGGATGCCCTCCATCTTGAGGTCCGGATTGAAGGCCTGCCGCACCAGGTCGATGGTGTGGTTGAGCTGGGACAGACCCTCGAGCGCGTAGTACTCGCACTGGAGCGGGATGAGCACCGAGTCCGCGGCGATGAGCGCGTTGAGGGTGAGCAGCCCGAGCGAGGGCGGGCAGTCGATGAGGATGTAGTCGTACTGGTCCGCGAGCGGGCGCAGGGCGTTGCGCAGGCGGTACTCGCGCTGCTCCTGGGAGACGAGCTCCACCTCGGCGCCGGTGAGGTCCGGGGTGGCGGGAACCACCTGGAGGTAGCGCAGCTCGGTGGAGTGGAGGAGCTCGCGCATGGGACGGCCGCCGAGCAGGGCGTCATAGACGGTGCCCTGGAGTTCCTCGCGCTTGAGCCCGAGGCCACTGCCCGCGTTGCCCTGCGGGTCCATGTCGACGAGGAGCGTCTTGCGCTCGGCGGAGGCGAGGCTCGCGGCCAGGTTGATGGCGGTGGTCGTCTTGCCGACCCCGCCCTTCTGATTCGAGATGCAGATGATTCGACCCACGCGTTCCATCCTTGGGGGAGGGCTGTAGCGACCCGACGCATTGATCCATCAAACGGCCGGGTGATCCAGTCCGTGACCGGATCAGCGCTTTAGCCTGCCCGCCTGACATGCGCGCGGCCACGGACGGGGGGCGAAGACCGGGGCACGGGCCGCGCGGGGGACGGTGGCGGAACGGTTCCACGTGGAACGGGCGCGGGGGAAACGCCCCGGAAAGAAGCACGGCGCCGGGACGGGGGGCGCGGGAGCCCGGAGGCGCGTTCCGCCCGGGGGATGGCGCCTCACGCGGACTCGGACGGAGCCAGGAGACCGGGCCGTGGCGTTCCACGTGGAACGGGGGAAGGGACGCATCGGGCCGGATTGGAGCCGGAAGACGAAGGTCGGCGTTCCACGTGGAACAGGCGGCGCGCCGGGGCGGAGGCATCAGAACACCGGACCACTTCTCCTCGTCGGGCGTGCGGCGGGAGCACAGGGCGAGGCGTTCCACGTGGAACAGGAAGAGTGGCACATCGCACCGGATGCGGAGGCGCCTTGGAACCAATTCGTTCCGGGTTGGCGCCAGAGATGGGGGAAGGCGTTCCACGTGGAACGGGGGTGGCGAAAAACACCGGTCCACCGCGCGGGCCCGGGTTCTGGTCCGCCCAGGAGCCGCACGGGTGAGGGGGAGGTAACGTTCCACGTGGAACAAACCGGGGAGAGCGCAAGACCCCGCTCCCCCGTCTGGATGCGATTCGCGGTGGCCGCTCAGACGGCGCCGTTCCACGTGGAACAAGACGGGAGGACCGGCACAAGGTGCGCGCCCGCGTGAATCCTGGCCGGAAGCGGAGGCCAACCCCACGCGGAGGACGTTCCACGTGGAACATGGAAGGGTGCGAAAAGTCCCCGCCCCTTTCCTTCTCCGCCCCACTTGGGAAAGGAGACATTCCACGTGGAACAGGTAAGGGGCGGGGCGACACGCACGCACGCCCGGCCTCGGGCCGGATGGCGACGGGAAGTTCCACGTGGGACAAGGCGCGGGAAGATTTCGGCCGCTCAGCTTCACGAGCGCGCCACGAGCGTTCTACGTGGAACGGCCTCAACGTGCCTGACTCTCTGTTCCACGTGGAGCAGGCGACTGGCGGCTTGGCGCCCCACCCCTGCTTTCGGCTTCCTCCGCTAAGATGCCCCTCCAGCTAAGCAGGGGCCCGCACGGGAGGGCGTTCCACGTGGAACATCTGACCGTGTCACTTCCCTCTGTTCCGCCCGGAACGAAGACAGCCCATCCCCTCCTCGCCCGTTCCACGTGGAACAGCACGCGCCCACAGTCGCTGCCAGGAATAGGCGAGGCGAGCCTTGGCTCCTATCCAGGCAGCTTTTGCATTCGGGGCACTGGGGGTTCCACATGGAAAGGCCCGAGCGCTTCCCTCCCCTCCCGTTCCACGTGGAACACGTTCGCTTCCGGTGGTGTGCTCGACCGCACCCCGCGCTCGACATCCAGGGACGCGGAGCCAGACGTGTCACGTGGAACGCCATGGAGTGCTGCCTCCGGTCCCAGAAAGCGCTCCGCCCTCGGGCGCTCGAGCCTCCTGAACAACTGGAGGTGGCGAGTCCTACGTCCCGCCGTCGAACAGCGGCGGGACGGGCAGTTCGCAAGGATTCAGGCGGCGAGCACCGCCCCTTGGCCCGTGCTCGCGCGGGCAAGTGAAGACCTCGCCCGACAGAAGACTCGACCCTGAACGCGAGCCCTCTCGCAGCGTGCGTCCGTGGTGGGCATAGGTCCGTGCATCCGGCGACGACCTCTCGGGATGCGACACGAAGCAAGCCTCTGGCACGTCGTTCCAGTCCTGCCGCCAGCGCACACGCCCCATCGAAGGATCGAGTCCGGCCAGGGCGCGCTTCGTGGCCACTTGCGCGCGCGCCTTCACGGCGCGGACTCCGAAAGAAGAGCACCTCCCTATCAATCAGCACTGACACCGAGACCATCCAGGCGATGAAAGCGGTGCCGCCCCTTGAGCGCGAAAAGGAGAGGCGATTCTGGGGACTGCGATGCCGCCCCTTCTCCTCGGCGAATGCACTCCCGCATTCACAGCACGAGGCACAAGCATCCCCATGAACCTCTTCATCACACTGGCCGACATGGCCAACCACGTCTCGCCGTCTGGCCTCATCGTCCTGTGGTCGCTCTTCGGAATGGCCATGGCCTGGCGCAATCAATCTCCCTCCATTGCCCAGAGAGGTCGTGCCCCCTCCCATCCCCGCAGGCCGAACTCGGCACAGCGCCAGAGTCGCCCGACCCATGCGAGGCGGCCCCGCCGGTAGCCTCGGCGCTCCAGGCTCAAGAGCCACCGCATGAAGAGAGGTCGGTGCTGGGTTCATGCATCCCTCCATGAGCCCAGCACCGGCTCCTCCCCCCGTCCTCATGGGTGAGCGATCAAGAGCTCACCGTGAGGTGAGGAGTTACACCCCCCGGGAGATAGACCCGTTCCGGGCCTTTCCGCTGGTCGACAAGTCCCCTCCAGTAGAACCCTTCCCACCGGAACATCCCCAGCCGAACTCGGCACGACGGGTCGTTTCGATTCATGAGTCCCCATGAACCTCGTCATCCATCTCGCCGCCGTCGCCGAACTGGCCAAGGCGGCCAATCACGTCTCGCCGTCTGGCCTCATCGCCCTGTGGTCCTTGCTCGCCATGGCGACGATCTGGCGCAATCACACTCCGCCCCTTTTCCCAAGAAGTCGTCCCCGCGCCCGTGTCCGTCGGCCGAACACGACGAAGCGGCGGAGTCGCCCGGCCGATGCGAAGCGGCCCCTTCGGCAGCACCCACGCGCCGGAATCAATGACCTCTCTCGACGGCGGAAGCGGCATGCCGCGAAGTGGCCTGCGTCACCACTGAGGTCACGTCAAGGAAGTCATGAAGATGTCCGGAACGCTGGCGCTGCTCACGATGTAGCTCCGGGGTTGTTCGTTCCTACGCCGAAGGCTCCGTGCCATGGCCCGCTCCGGACGCAGCGCCCCACGTCCTCTCCTCCTGTGAGGCCACGCTCGCCGCCACAGCGCTCATTCGTCAAAGCATTCGCTCCCCGCCTCCTTCACGGATGCCACTTGGAGGTCGGGCTGGCGGCGCAGCTGCACACACCAGCGCGAGGAGACGAGAGCCGCCTCTAGCACCGAGCACATGCTCGTCGTCTCGCAGGACTGGTCCTTGCCGATCAGCGGAGAACCGGGACAGGCGCGGCGCTAAGAGTGACCCATTTCCACGGTGCGTCGGCCAACTGCCCGGTTGGGAATGAGCATCGAACATGGAAGTGACTCTGGGTCGAAGTGGAGCAGGGACGACTCCTCGCGACTGTCCATCACCCTACGAGAGAATGCATGACGACGGCGCCTTTCCGCGCTGGCTGAAAGCCCGCCGAGACTCGATTCCATACAGGTCAGTACCGAAAGGGACGCACTACACGACACACGCAACCGCATCTGCCCGAAGGAAGGCGCGGAGCACAAGAGGCTATCCTCCATGGCAAAAGTGAGGGGCACCCGCCGGCAAGCGAGCGCCCCTCTGAATCGTGACCGCCTGAGCGGACACGCGTCGAAAAGTATTCAGACATTCACCCTACGGGTCAGCTAGCGCGCTAATAGAGCGGCCAACTGCGGCGAATCGGGGCACCGTTGTCAAACCTGTGGAACCCGTTGTCAAACCTGAGCAATGGATGCGCACAAAGCGCGGTGCAGTCAATTGCACCGCTCCGCAAATTCGCTCAACTTCGCCGCCCCGGTTAAAGGCCCCACGACGTCCCCAGCGGATAGCGTGCGCACGCCTCCAACTGGGGGGACATCAATATTCGCGGGAAAACAGAAGCATCGCACTCCCGTACAAGAGCAGAGACTGGGCCTGCAGCCTCCTTACCAAACCTACCGTGCCTACCTTCTAGGGAATCCCGGATCCACGGTCGGCAAACCGTCGTCGGGACAAACCCGGAGCCGCCCGCGCGGACACGCGTCGAATGCACCTCGCGAGCGCTCCCTATCAAAGGAGGAAGTGCACGATGGAACCTGCCTCAGCAACCTCGGTTGCGGCCAAGCTCGCGACCTCGTCACTCGAACCTGTCGATGTGCTCATCTTCATCGCCGTAGTCCTCGTGTTGTTCTTCCTCGGCATCACTTGGAGGGCCTTGAACATCCTCGAGCGCAGTTCACGGCAACGCCGCACACGCTGAGTTGACTCGCCAGAAGTTCGGTTCGGCCGCGCGCTCGCCAAGGGCGCGGTCGTTCCAAGGTAATGACGCATCGCCGTCAAGCGCTCCCAACGAATCGTGCAACCGTGTACGCTCCTGGTGACATGTCGAGAACGTGCATTCGCCATCAGGCCGTCATGCTCCTGCTCATGAGTCCGCTGGGTTGCGCGAGCACTCCGCATCCTCTCTCCCAAGACGCAGATGCCTCCAAGGGGCCTTGGGCCGAGGTGCCCATCATCGGAATGCCCACGGGCGACACATCCATTCCAATAGCACTGCTCCAGGACGCAGCTGATGCGCTACTCAAGCGCCCCGGTGCCAAGGTCTGCGAGGCATCTACCCGTCGCCCTATCGTGGGGTTGTCCACCGAGTACTGCTCCACGGTCTATGTCGCGGGCGAGCCATCTTCCATGTCCTGGCGAGTCACCGAGCCGATTGCGGGAGATCACAGGTCGTGCACTCCGCGCTATTCCGTGCGTGATGCGGATCATCCGCCATCCCAGGTGTGGGTCGTGGGTTATGTCCACAGTCACCCTTGTGCCGGAGCGCCCTCGTCCGATGATCTCTCGGGCTGGCCCACGGATGCATTCAGGCCCTATGTGGCCATGGCTGAAGTTCGCCTGATTCCCGGCAATCCCGCGCCAGCCCTCTATAAGGATACAGCCATCGAGATGGCCTCCGCGCTGGTCGGTGAACGACAGGATGGAGCACGTGTCATCCTGCGCTATTACCCCACGGGAGAGGTCCAACAATGGAGCACCGCCAAACATGAATGGGTGAGGTTGGGCCGCTGCGCACCAGTCCCAGGCAACGACCGCCCTCATCCACCTCAGTGTCAGCCTGCTTCACTGCGTCTGCTTCGCGAGTGACGAGGAGAACGCGATGCGTAAAACCGTAACCCTGGTGCTGTGCACTGTGGGGCTTGGAGGATGCGCCCTCTTCCGCCCTCCCCTTCCCCCTGCCCCTGATCCATGGCCCGCGCCGGATGCCACCACGCTCGTGCTTCCCGGGTCCGAAGCCGGGGCCGTCATCGCCGCAGCCGCCGCACTCCAAGAATTCATCCGGACCCACCCGGACCCCTACCTGTATCGGGGATGCACCCACCCCGCCCAAGGACTCGACGTGGCGGTCTTTCTAGAACCCGCGTCCAGGCTCTATTTCGTCACGCTCGCCCAGCGCTTCGACCGGTGTGGCGGCCCGTCGGGGCGGATGCTCGGCTCGCTTCCCGAGTACGCAGTCACCGCCCTGGGCGAGGTGCTCGGTGAGTCTCCGCCCCCAGCTGGCGAAGCAGACGATCCCCATACACCCACCGAGACTCCGACCCCCCAGCCGATAACACCCGCCGCTCCGCGCCCGGCCGGAAAGGCGGACCCCACCGACGCGCCGTCCGCTACTCCGCCCGAGCGAACGACGCCACCTGCCGCTCCGCTCCCGAGAACGGAAGCCGGTACGCCCGCGCCGTCACCAGCACCAGGCCCCGCTTCTCCGCCTGGGCCTTCAACTCCTCCTCCGGCAGCGCCTTGCCCAACATCGCCACCACCCGGCCTCCCGGCGCCAGGTACGCCGGCGCCAGGTCCAACCAGTCCGGCAGATCCATGAAGGCGCGCGCCACCACCCGGTCCGCGCGCGGCAGGCCCTCCGCCTCGGGCTTGCCCTCCGCGCGCGTGTGCACGCCCTTCGTCCCCGCGAGCCCCAGCCCCGGCGTCGTCACCACCGCCTTGAGGTAGCCCACCTTCTTGCCCACCGCGTCCACCATCGTCACCGACAGGGACTCGCGGGCGATCTTGAGCGGCAGTCCGGGGAAGCCCGCCCCCGCTCCCACGTCCAGCACCGTCGCCGCCCCCTCCACCTCGGGCAGCACCGCCAGCGAGTCCAGGAAGTGCTTCTCCAGCACCTCCTCGGGCGCGGTGATGGCCGTCAGGTTCACCTTCGCGTTCCACTTGAGAAGCTCGCCCATCAGCCGGAACAACCGCCCGGGCACGTCCTCGGCCACCGTGACGCCCAAGGCCCGGCAGCCCTCCTGAATCCGATCGGCGAAGCGCGCGTTATCCACAACCCACCCTCTTGAACCGGGGTCTCAACCCCTTGAATTGGTTACACATTGGGGACTCCTCGAAGTTCCCCACACCTTGTCCACACCCCCCTGTGCGATCTCAACCGCCCGCGCGCGCCCCCACCCCACCGCGCTTGAGCGCCACCAGCAACAGGGAGAACGCCGCCGGGGTCAGCCCTGGAATCCGCCGCGCCTGCCCCACCGTGCCCGGGCGGTGCTTCACGAACTTCTCGAGCGCCTCGGCCGACAGGCCCCGCACCCGCTCGTACTCGAAGTCCTCGGGAATCCGCCACCCGTCCCACGCTTCCGCCTCGCGCGCCGCCGCCCGCTCGGCCATGACGATGTAGCCCTCGTACTTCACCTCCACCTCCACCTCCTCCACCACGTCCGGGGCCAGCGCGGGCCAGCCTTCGCCGCCCTCCGCCGCCAGCGCCGCGTACGTCACCTCGGGCCGCTTGAGCCGCGCCGCCAGCCCCGTGCGCTTGAGCCGCGCCACCTCGTCCGCCACCGCCCTCCCCCGCGCGTCCACCCGCTCGGCCATGTCCTGGCCCACGAGCCCCACCCGCGCCCCGTGCCGCGCGAGCCGCAGGTCCGCGTTCCCCTCGCGCAGCCGCAGCCGGTGCTCCGAGCGGCTGGTGAACATGCGGAAGGGTTCGCCATCCACCCCCCGCGTGACGAGCTCGTCCACCAGCACCGCGCCGTGGGCCTCGTGCCGCCCGAGCTCCAGCGCGGGCTCGCCCTTCACCTGGAGCGCCGCCTGAATCCCCGCGTACAACCCCTGGAAGGCGGCCTCCTCGTAGCCGCTCGTGCCGTTGAGCTGCCCCGCGAAGTACAGGCCCTTCACGCGCTTGGTCTCAAGCGTCGGGTGCAGCTGCGTGGGCGGGGCGTAGTCGTACTCCACCGCGTAGCCGTAGCGCGCCACCTCGACATCACCCAGTCCCGGCAGCGTGCGCAGGAAGGCGAGCTGCACCTCGGCGGGCAGGCTCGTGCTCAGGCCCGCGGGGTACACGAGCGGGGACGCGGGGCCCTCCGGCTCCAGGAAGACGAGGTGCCGCTCGCGCGCGGAGAAGCGCACCACCTTGTCCTCGAGCGAGGGGCAGTAGCGCGGGCCCCGGCCGACAATCTCCCCCTGGTACAGCGGCGAGCGGTGGAGGTTGTCGCGGAGAATCCGGTGCGTGGCGTCGGTGGTGTAGGTGAGGGCGCAGGTGACAGCGGGCTGGTGGGGGAAGGGGCCCGGGGCGGCGCGGGTGCGCAAGGAGAGGGGACGCGGGGGGAAGTCACCGGGCTGGGGAGCGAGCGAGGCCCAGTCGATGCTGTCGCGCACGAGCCGCGCGGGGGTGCCCGTCTTGAAGCGGCCGAGCGTGAAGCCGAGCGCGCGCAGGGAGTGGGACATGCCCTGGGCGGACTCGTCGCCGAGCCGTCCGCCCACCTCCTTCTTCTCGCCCACGTGCATGAGGGCCTGGAGGAAGGTGCCAGTGGTGAGCAGCACGGCGGAGGCGGCCACCTGGGTGCCATCGCCGAGCACCACGCCCGAGACGCGGCCGCCCTCGGCGATGACGGCGGAGACCTCGGCCTCGTGCACGGTGAGGCCGGGCTGGGAGAAGAGGACGGACTGCATGACGCGCGCGTAGGCGTCGCGGTCGCAGAGCACGCGGGTGGCCTGCACGGCGGGGCCCTTGGAGGCGTTGAGCGTCTTGAAGTGGGTGCCGGTGAGGTCCGCCACGCGAGCCATCTCGCCGCCGAGCGCGTCGAGCTCGCGCACCAGGTGGCCCTTGGCGGTGCCGCCCACGGCGGGGTTGCAGCTCATGACGGCGGCGCGCTCGCGCTTGAGCGTGAGGCCGAGCGTGGTGAGGCCCATGCGCGCGCACGCGAGCGCCGCCTCGCTGCCCGCGTGGCCCAGGCCCACCACGAGCACGTCGTACCGCGGCTTCAAACCCACGACAGAAGAAGGGGAGGACACGGCCGCCTTGTCTCTCACGGCGCGCCCGCGTTGGCGAGTTGGGGACGCGTGCCCGGCGGCCCGCCTATCCCAGGTCCGCCATGAGCTGGTGGAGATCCGCCAGCACCTCTCGCACCTGCGCGTCCAGCGGCTCCGCGCTCATCCGCACCTCGCGCAGGGACTCCTCGGCGTCCAGGTCCTTCAGGATCTGGTGGAGATCCGCGAGGACCTCACGCACCTGCTCGTCCAGGGACTCCGGAGGGTGGCCCTCCTCGGAGGGCGCCGGCTCGAACTCGCCACGACGCGGGGGGCGCGGCGAGAGCTTCGTGGAGGAGGGGGGCGAGGGGTGGAGGGGGAAGGGGTCGAGCGAATGGAACATGACGGACTGCCTCGTGGGTCGGGGTGGAGCCGAAGACCCACGAGATGAGTGTGCCAACCCCCTATGACACGCCGGTTCCCGGAGTCTCCGAAATATCGGTTATCACTGTAAGCCGGGGAAACACCAGAGCTCCCGCAACAAAGGGCGCATGCCAACACCTTCGGGCCTCCATCACCCCTGAAGCCGGGTGTACGGACCCCCTCTCCATGGGTGACGGACGACCTCGGCCTCTCTCACTGAGTGAGAGAGGCTTTCCCGACACGTCCTTCACGCCGCCGACGGGGTCGGAGCCTCCCTCCGAGGGCCGGCTCAGTGAGCGCGGGCGCGGGCGTGGCGCAGGTCGCGGAGCCAAGGGCGGGCGAGGGGAGCCGCCGGCCGGGGAGCCGACTGCAGGGCGCGCTGCATGGCCAGGTCGCCCACGAGGAAGCCCCCGGCGAAGAGCGTCGTCTGGCTCCCGGGGGCCAGGCGCGCGAGCTCCTTCTCGGTGCCCAGACGCAGGTTGAAGACGCGCTGGCCGTCCGCGGGCACGCGCCTCACCGAGGTGAGACGCGTGACGCCCCCATCCGTGCGCACCTCGTCGCGCGCGCGCAGCGAGCCGGCGGCCACGACGCGCCCATCCGCGAGGAGGACGGGGTGGTTCCCGGTGAGACGCACCTCGCGGCCGGCGCTGTCGCGCAGGAGCACCAGGGGCGCCGACTCCTGGCCGCGCGCCACGTCCGTCACGGTGAGCACCGCGCCGAGCGTGTCCACGCGCACGCGGTCTCCCAACTGGACCCGCTCCACGGGCACGCCGCGGCCGTCGGCGAGGGTGATGGGGGTGCCCTCGGCCAGGCAGCCCTCGCGGAAGAGGAGCCGCCGCTGGGTGGGCGAGCGCCGGTCGATGGCCTCCGACAGGAAGAAGGGCTCGAGCGAGGAGGAGCCATCGGCGTTGGGGCAGCGCGCCTCGCCCACCAGGGTGAAGCTCAGGCTCGCGGGCTTGTCGAGGAGGAAGGCCGCCTGGCACTGGGGAGCGTCGGGCCGGTTCGCGTTGAGCAGATAGGAGGTGTCGAGCAGGGCGTTGAAGGTGGAGGAGGACTGGCCCGTGGGCAGCAGGGCCCGGGGGTCCACCGCCTGGGTGCAGGTGACGCCGTCCTGGGAGTCGAGGAGCTTGAGTCTCGCGGAGACGTAGCGCTCCACCGTGCACGGCAGGTGATTCCGGGAGCCGGGGGAGAGGAGGGCACGCACGGGCACGTAGAGGCGCCGGGCGTCATGGGCGCGAGGCAAGGGCCAGTAGTCCTCGGGGCTGAAGTGGCCCGGAGCCCCCGGAAGGGCGCCCGCGAGTCCCGTGGGCACGGCGGCGAAGGGCTCGGGCACGCCGTCCTCGAGCGCCGCCAGGGCGTAGTCGCAGTCCGAGCCGCCGCGCCGCTGGCACAGGAGGATGTCCTCGGAGGGGCCGGGCACGAGCTGGCGCGGGTGGAGCAGTTGGAAGCCACCGTCCGGGCGCAAGGCGAGCGAGGTGCGCGCCACGGTATAGGAGACGAGCTCGCGGCCCGTGGCCTCGTCCACGGCGAGCGCGAGGGATTCCACGCGCAGCAGGCGCCCCTCGGCCCCCTTCACCCGGGCCTCGGCGCCCACGTCGATGAAGTCCGTGCCACCGCCGAACTCCTCGCCGGCCCGGGAGGCCACGAGCGAGCGCCGCGAGTCGTCCCGAAGGGTCTCCTGGACGAGCACGTCCGCGTAGACGTAGTCCGCGCCCCCCAGGCAGCTCACGCGCACGTAGGGGTGGAAGGTGAGGGTGTCCCCGGAGGGAGACGTCACGGGCGGGCGCACGAGCACGGCATGGTCACACCACAGGCCCGCCTCGCTCACCTGGAGCGGGCCCATGAAAGGACGGCCGCGGGAGCGCTCGCGCGAGCGGGCCAGGCGACGGAAGAGCTCCGGGGAGTTGACCGGCGTCTTGCCCGCCGCCTGGAGCCGGTGCGTGACGAAGGCGTAGTGCCCGTCGTCTCCGAGATTCAACACCACGCTCGAGCGGCCGGGGAAGGCGTCATACCAGACGCGCATGCGCTGGGCGTCCTCCACCAGCACCCGGGATGACAGTCCTTCCGCGGGAGGGCGCAGCGCGCCGCTCCAACCCGCCGTCGAAAGCAGCACCCCCACCCAACGCGCCACCCCCACCCAAGACGTCCAGGATGACCTGGGATTCTTCTTCATCATGGCTCCCCCCTGAAAACAAACGGAGCATTCCCCTAACAGGGAAGAATGCTCCGCTCAAGCATGAGGGCGGAAAGTGAGGAAAAACCCGCAATGACGGAACCCCCGGGTCTGTATTGTTTGGGGGAACCGAATCCCTTTCAATGGAGGGGCGAAGCAAGCCCACCGGCCGACAGGCGGGGGCCGGGGCAGGGCGTCACGGAGACACCGGGACGATGACCCAGCGAGACGACGCCCGGGAGACCGCACAGGGATTGGATTCCAGGGAGGCCCGGAGGGGCACATAGCGGGGCTCTCCCCCTCCGGTGGACGCGTCCGCATGGAGGTCCTGGTCCATGACATGACAACTGGCGCTCGGGAGCGCGCCCCGCGGCGTGAGCACGAGGTGCTGCGTGAGCAGATCATACGTCACGTCGAACGAGCGGGTGTACTGACACGGCACCAGCGAGGGCGCGAGGAAGCACTCGCCGCCCATCAGACTGATGAGCTGCTGATCTTGATAACGCCAGCGCTGGGCCAGGGGGGCGCCATCCCAAACACAGGGCAGACCCTCGACCTGGCCATCCACCACCGTCAGACAGAGGGAGAAGCCGACATTGACGAGGAGGAAGTCCCGATCGGGCGAGGGAAAGCCTCCTCCCGGCATGGCGCGATCCTCCTCGAGGGGAACCGCCCCGGCGGCCATCGCCCCCAGGACACTCACGAAGACCGACAGACACGACCTACGCTTGAACGGACTCATGGAATGACGGGTTCCTCCATTTCGTGACGTCGAGGAAAAACGTAGGACTCGTCATTCCCAGGGCAAGCCGTGACTTCCGCGCCCGTCCAGGGCCAACAGCCCTCATGCCCTGCCGTCCCTCGCGCGTCGTCCGAAGGGGAGGGGACCATGACCCCCGAGGGCAGTGCTCAGTCGAGGAAGCGGCGCCACCAGCGCTGGGCCGTCCCGGCGGGACAGTCCCTCCAAGCGAGCAGGGGCGGGCAGGGGTAGAGCCAGCGCTCCAACACCCGCGCCAGCTCCCGGTATGCCGGCAACGTCTCACCCTGGGCCAGGTCTCCCGCCTCCGGCTTCTCTCCCAGCGCCACCACGGCCCTTCCTCCCGCCAAGGCCTCCACCCTCGTGGACGGAGCTCGCAACTGGCCACGCAGCGCCTCCACTCCGCCCACCTGCCGCAGCACCTCCGGGCCCAGGAAGTTGAGCCAGTGAACTCCGTCCACCCTCGTGCCCAACTCCCTCTGCCCGTGCGTCACGTCCAGGCCTGGGTAGCGCATCGCCTCTTCGTGAATGTCCTTCATCGACGGGCCCCACAGGTTGGGCGAGTGGAACGCCAGTCCCGCGTGCCCCGACTCATACGGCAACGGCTCGGCCAACCTCTCAATCAACTCCCTCATCCGCTCCGGGCCGTGCTCCTCCAGGTATTCCGTGGGCCAGGAGAAGCTCACCAGACTCATCTCCCCCTCCACCGGCCTTCTCCACGGCAGCCTTGCCCAATAGAAGAATCCGTATCCGCTCAGGCCCAAGGCTCCACCCGACAACTCCACCCTGCGCTCGAATTGATCCTCGATGTACGAATGGACCTCGGCTTCATCCTCCACATCGTCGAGGAAACGTGCCCCCAAGGGCGGAGCGAGCATCCCACGAACACGAGGCCAGCCTTCCGGACACAAGGTATCGGGCTCGACTCCCAAGAAGTATTCGGAGAAGACGTCCTGCCCAGAACCCACCGCGTCCAGGTATACGTCGAGCGCGTGGCCCACTCGCCTCGCGAGGTCGTGATGATCGAAGGGCAGATGCAACACCATTCGGACGACCTCGCGCTGCACGAGGCGTCGTCCCGATGAAGACGGGACGCCGTGGCGGATCCGTGGGTACGTTCCAGTCATCTGCTGATTCCAAGTTGAGGTGTGACCAGAGCCCGTCGAGACTCCTCCGCGAGGAGCCTGTATTTACCAAGTTTCTCCAGGAGGTTCTTGTTCTCCGCACCCAGCGGATTGCTTTTGCTCCCAGAAGTGCAGGGGAAGAAGAAGTCATACAAGAACTGGATCCGGTCGGCGTCATGGACCAGATGGAGAACGATGTCCGGCCGCAGCGAGCCCGACAGCGTCTGGGTCAGGGAGTAGGCTCCAGTGACAGGCTCCCGTCGATAGCGCGGCTCCCGGGTGAGATGATCCGTGAAGTCCTCGCCAAGCTCTCGAGCGACACAGGCGAAGGCGACTTCATGCTTCAGCGTGCCAAGTTCCATGGCCCGCAGGATCTCCCTTCCTTTGGAATCATGGCCCACCACGCGCTTGCATTCGACATCGTCCGGAACCCTGCCCCGGCCGTACTCGCGCTCGTTGACCTGGAAGTCCGCCTCGCGGGCGCACCGCACCAGCACTTCCTCCACCCTCGCCACCTCCGCCTCGTCCAGGAAGTCCTTGAGCGTCAGCACTCCTCTCACCACCTGGGCCGCCCTCAGCACCGTCGTGGGCACCAGCACTTCCCCGCCCACCGCCGGTGCCATGCACCCGGGACTGAGCACACACGACTGCCCCTGGAGCCTCGGGCCGTACTCCGGCAAGCCTCTCGGCCCCGTGACACAACCCGCCACCCACCACACGCCCATCAGCGACAGCGCCCACCCTCCGGCGCTCCGGCTCGCTCCACCTCGTCCTCGACTCCTGAGTCGCACCACCGGCTTACGCTCCCTTCGAGCGGCAGCGTCGCTCCTGAAAGCCGCTCAGTCGAGGAAGCGGCGCCACCAGCGCTGGGCGCTGCCGGCGGGACAGTCCCTCCAAGCGAGCAGGGGCGGGCAGGGGTAGAGCCATCGCTCCAACACCCGCGCCAACTCCCGGTACGCTGGCAACGTCTCACCCTGGGCCAGGTCTCCCGCCTCCGGCTCCTCTCCCAGCGCCACCACGGCCCGTCCTCCCGCCAAGGCCTCCACCCGGGTGGACACAGCGCTCAACTGGCCACGCAGCGCCTCCTCTCCGCCCACCTGCCGCAGCACCTCCGGGCCCAGGAAGTTGAGCCAGTGCACGCCATCCACTCGCGTGCCCAGCTCCTTCTGCCCGTGCGTCACGTCCAGTCCCGGGTAGCGCATCGCCTCTTCGTGGATGTCCTTCATCGCCGGGCCCCACAGGTTGGGTGAGGAGAACGCCAGTCCCGCGTGCCCCGACTCATACGGCAACAGCGCCGCCAACCGCTCAATCAACTCCCTCATCCGCTCCTCTCCTCGCTCCTCCAGGTATTCCGTGGGCCAGGAAAAGCTCACCAGACTCATCTCCCCCTCCACCGGCCTTCTCCACGGCAGCCTCGCCCAGTAGAAGAATCCGTATCCCGTGACGCCGGCAGACGAGACCGATAGTTCCACCGTCCGGTCGAACTGCTCCTTCACCTTCTGTTTGAGGAAGGACGCCTCTGTTCCTTCATCCAGGAAAGCGTCCGGTGGAGGCGGCGCCAAGGTGTCCCGGATGTCCGCCCAACCGTCCGCATCGAGAGCCATGGGCTCATCTCCCAGAAAATATTCGGAGAAGGCATCTGGCCCCAGGCTCGCATCTCGGAAGTACCTCTCGAGCGCATGACCGACGGGCGCCGCGAGTTCTCGATGCCCAAAGGGCAGATGCAGCACGAGACGAATCACTTCCCGATGGATGAGGCGCCCCTCGTTCCCCGACGAAGCATGGTGACGAATTCGAGGATAGGGACTCGTCATCGGCTGATTCCAAGTTGAGGAGTCACGAGCGCTCGCTGATCCGCGCCGGGAAGCTCTCTGTATTTATCCAACTTCTGACGCAGTGTTTCTCCCGCATCACCCAAGGGGTTGCTCTTCTTGCTCGCCGTACAGGGAAAGTAGAAGTCATAAAGACGCTGGATGCGGTTGGCATTCCGGACGAAGTGGAGAACGAGATCCGGGACGAGGGAATCCAATCGAGTGTCGGTCATCGAGTACCCCTCCGTCATGGAGCTCTTTCCGTAACGTGGCTCGCGGGTGAAGTGGTCTGGAAACCTTTCGCCAAGTTCACGCTCGACACACGCGAAGGCGACTTCATGCTTCAGCGTGCCAAGCTCCATGGACCGTCGAATCTTCCTCCCCAACTTGTCCTGGCCCACGACGCGATTGCACTCCTTGTCGTCCGGAATCCTGCCCCGGCCGTACTCGCGCTCGTTGACCTGGAAGTCCGCCTCGCGGGCGCATCGCACGAGCACTTCCTCCACCCTCGCCACCTCCGCCTCGTCCAGGAAGTCCTTGAGCGTCAGCACTCCCCTCACCACCTGCGCCGCCCTCACCACCGTCGTGGGCACCAGCACTTCCCCACCCACCGCCGGTGCCATGCACCCGGGACTGAGCACACATGACTGCCCCTGGAGCCTCGGGCCGTACTCCGGCAATCCTCTCGGCCCCGCGACACAACCCGACACCCACCACACGCCCATCAGCGACAGCGCACCGGACCTCCGCCCGTGCATCCTCACCCCGAGGCCTTCGCGAAATCGACGAACGCCCGGAGCGCGGCGGGGAGCTGACGCCGACTCGGGTAGTAGAGGAAGAAGCCGGGATAGTCAGGACACCAATCCTCGAGGTAACCGTTCACCAGCTCAGGCGGTGAGCGCGAGCTGAGGTTCGGGCGCGGAGGGGAGGAGCGAAGGCCCGCGCAGGCCGCGGCGGTGCGCGGCGAGGGTCTCGGTCAGGAAGGCGAGCACGTCACGGCCCTGCAGCTTGAGGGTGGTGGTGGCGGTGAATATGCGCTCCACGAAGCGGCTGCCCTCCTCGCTCTGCGTGCCGAAGGACGTCTTCCTGTACATGACGGCGTGCCGGATGCAGCGCTCGCCGAAATTGTTGGTGGGCTCGAGGCCCGGCACATCGACAAACGTCCAGAGGCACTTCTCCCACTGGAGGATTTCCCGGGCCATGCCGGCCGTCTTCTTCTCTGCCCGCAGTGCCGCCTCGCGCAGCAGTTGGCCGACTCTGCGTTCCACGCCGCGCATGCGCTCTTCGAAACGCTCGCGTGACAGGGTGCCGTCACGCACGCGGTGGTACCACTTGAAGAAGCGGTTGCGCTCGCGCATGAGCTCTCTGCCTATCCGCCCACCCCGGCCGCCCCTGTCGATGAAACCCTGGAAGTCGCGTGTGAGGTGTGCCCAGCACAGCTGCCGCAGCCCTGCATCCACCCACGCGTAGGCGCTCCACCTGTCGGTGGTGAGGAAGCCCGCGAAGTCCGCGCCGAGCAACTGGCGGGCGACCTTGCCGCCGCGGCTTCTGGCGATGTGGAACACCACTACCAGCGCAGTGGCCACCACCCACAGCCAGGCGCGGCCGGCCCGGCCGCCCTCTCGTCCCTGTGCAAACCCCGTCTCGTCGGCGTTGACCGCCTCCGAGGTCTGCACGTAGGCGAGGGCTTCGGCCGTCGGTGGCGCGAGTGCCTCCGACATCTCGCCCTCCAGGTTGCTGACGCTGCCCACCGACAACTCGACGCCCAACATGTCTGACAAAGCGTCCTTCACCAGTCGCTTGGACAAGCGGTACTTGCCCACCAGCAACGAGGCGAGCGCTGTGAGCCGGTCACCAAAGACGCTGCGCGCGTGCACGGGCACTTCCCCGCGCGTCACCACCCCACAACCAGGGCATTGCAGTGCATGGCAGCGGTACTCGGTGACAATGGCCGACAGGGGCGGCACTTCCACCACCTGGTGACGCCGGGGCGCGGTGTCCTGCCCATTCAGTCGCCCCTTGCAACCCCGGCACTCCCTGGGCACCAACTCCACGACGTGCTGCACGTCCTCGGGCGGCAGCAGCGCGCGCTCATGCTTCTTGTGCCCAGGCTGGCCTCCGGGACGGCGGCCCGTGGGCCTCTTGCTCTGGCGCGGAGTGCCTGGGGCATCCGAGGAGGGCGGCTTGGAGGAGTTGCTCGAGTTGAGCCCCAGCCGTTCCTTGAGCCATCGATTCTCCTCGCGCAGCCTTTCATTCTCCTCCTCCAACTGCGCGATACGCTCCAGCGCTGCCTCCAGCCGTTTCTCCAGCTGCGCTATCCGTGCGTCTCGGGCATCCACCTCCACCATGCCCTGGCTACACCACGCCAGACGTCCTCTTGTCCAGCACCACTTTTCCGGTCACGTCTAGCCCGGCTCCTCTTCAACCAAGCCAATGCGGTGAACGGTTACTCCTCGAGTACCCGCACCAGTCGCCCCTGGGCGAGCAGGTCCGTCACCCGTCCCTCGAAGACATAGGCCAGTCCGACCCCCGCCAGCGCCGCGTCGATCATCAACTCCTGATCACTCAGCGTCAGGGGGCCCTCCACCTCCACCTCCACTTCCTCGCCACCCCGCTCGAACTCCCAGCGGTAGACGACGCCCCCGAGGAAGCGGTAGCGGATACAGGGCAGGCCCCTCAGCTCCAACGGCGTCCGGGGCGCGGCATGACGCGCGAGGAATTCCGGTGAGGCGACGACCGCGGAGCGCTGACGGGGGCCGATCGGCACGGCGACCATGTCCGCGGCGATGCGCTCGCCAAAGCGCACTCCGGCGTCGAACCCCTCCGACACGATGTCCGACAGGGCATCGTCCACGCGCACCTCGACGCGCACGTCCGGATAGGCGCGCAGGAACCGGGTGACGAGCGGCAGGAGCACCAGATGCGCCGACTGCCGGGCCGCGTTGAGCCGCAAGGTACCCATGGGCTGACCCCGGAAGGCGTTCAACTCATCGATGGCGCCCCGGATGTCGAGGAAGGCCGGGCGGATGTGGGCGAAGAGCCGTTCACCCGCCTCGGTCAGGGCGACGCTCCGGGTGGTGCGATTGAGCAGCCGCACCCCGAGCCGTTCCTCCAGGGCGCGCAGGGAATGACTCAGGGCGGAGGGGGTGACCCCCAACTCCACCGCCGCCTGGCGGAAGCTCCGGTGCGTGGCGACGGCCAGGAAGGGGGTCAGGTCACCCGCGTCGATGCGCTTCATTGGTGAGATGAGCTCACCAGCTCGATGCGGATTCAAGTGATTCATTCAGCGAAGGGCCGCCGGTACCTTGTGTCTCGTCGGCCGGCAATCCAGTCCGGCGGCGCACCACACGGAGAGAAACATCATGCGGACCTGGTTCATCACGGGAGCTTCCCGGGGTTTTGGAGCGTTGATCACCGCCGAGGCCCTGGCGGCGGGCGATGCCGTCGTGGCGACGGCGAGGGACCCCAAGGGCCTGGTGGAGCGGTTCGGCGAGCACCCGCGGCTGCTCGCCGTCCGGTTGGACGTCACCCAGGAGGCGCAGGCGAGGGAGGCCGTGGAGGCGGCCCTCCAGCGCTTCGGGCGCATCGACGTGCTGGTGAACAACGCGGGCTACGGACTGCTCGGGGCGGTGGAGGAGGCGCGGGGCCCCGAGGTCGAGCGCCTGTTCGCCACCAACGTCTTCGGGCTGCTGACGGTGACCCGGGCGGTGCTGCCGCACATGCGGCGTCAGCGGGCGGGGCACGTCATCAACCTGTCGTCACTGGGCGGCTACAGCGCCTATCCGGGCTGGGGCGTCTACTGCGCCACCAAGTTCGCGGTGGAGGGAATCACCGAGGCGCTGGCCGCGGAGCTCGCGCCGCTGGGCATCCACGCGACCGTGGTGGAGCCGGGCTTCTTCCGCACGGACTTCCTCGATGGACAGTCGCTCGCGGTGGCCGAGCCCATCGCCGACTACGCGGAGACCTCGGGCGTCACGCGCACCGCGGCCGTGGATCTCAACCACGCGCAGCCGGGCAATCCGGCGAAGCTGGCCAAGGCGATGATCGCGCTGGCGCACACGGCCCGGCCACCCGTGCGGCTGCCGCTCGGAAGCGACGCGCTCGCGCGCATCGAGAACAAACACCGGAGCGTCACCGAGGAGCTGGCCGCCTGGCGCGAGCTCGCGCTGTCCACGGATGGCTTCGACGAGGCCCGATGAGTCCCCATGACGCCACGGCCTCCGCCTCCGGTCAGCCCCGGTGCCGCTCGGCCTCGCGATAGAGGTGGGTGAGGGAGTAGTCCAGCAGTGCCTGTCTCGAGCCCATGTAGTGGCGCGCCCGGACAAAGGGCAGCCAGACGCGATGGCCCACGCGCACCTGGGCCTCCTCGAGCTTCTGGCGCGGTATCCACTGGCCCCCCAGGTGACGCACCAGCACCTCGCCCAGGTAGGCGCCAATGGCGGGCACCGCGCGCTCCTCGATGGCTTCCCTGGAGCGGCTCGTCGGGAATTCCTCTCGCCAGAAGTAGAAGTCGATATCCGTGAGCGATTCGGGCGTCGCCTTGAAGACGGAGGGCACCTGCGTGTGCAGCAGGGCCACGAGGTGCTCGGCCAGGTCGTCGTAGTGCTCGCGAGCCCCCTGCGGCTCCTCCACGTCCGAGGGGAGCGCGGCGTCGGCGGGGCGCCACTCCTCGGGCTCGGGAGGTTGCCAGGCGTTGAATTCGGCGATGGTGCGCTGACGCTCATGACTGGCGGCGCGGTCCACCACGCGCGCGAGGAGCTGAGCCACGTCCGGGTGGAAGCGGGGCTCCACGGGCGCGAGCAGGGCGCTGCGCTCGCGCAGGGTGCGCAGCACGGTGTCGAAGTCCAGCTCTGGCCGCAGGTGCACGTGGGCTCGGGTCTGGGCCAGACGCGCCTCCTCACTGGCGAAGTCCGCGGCGGTGGGCCTCGTCACCAGGAGGACGCACCCGTTGGGCAACTCCTCCACCCGCCAGGCTGGCGTGGACAGCATGCGCTCGCGACCGACGGCTTCCACCAGCTTCGGGCCGAAGACGTTGAGCCAGGACACCTCGTAGACATTGTCGAACCCGTCTCGAATGGACGTCTGCATATCGCGACCAAAGCGGGGGGCCCCCGACAACTGGTCGTCGGCCATTCCATGGGCCGACGCATGGGACACCGGGTAGCGCGATGCCCACGCGCGCACCATCTCCACGAACTGGCGGCACCGCTCCTCTTCCGTGAAGAGCGCGAGCGGCTTGACCTCGAGCAGGATGCTCAACCTGGGAGCAAGAGGCGGTAGGTAAAGACCGAACGCCATATCCAACGCGGGCCACCTGGTACGGTACAGCCCACAATGTGTATATCTTTCGCTGCCCCGCTCCTCCAGAGCCTTCCAGAGAGCGGCGCGAGCGTATTTCCGTTGCCGCTTACCTGCCACGATGTCTGGCATCCACTCGCCCGCGTGCTCCTCGAGCACATGAAGAAAAGGCTCCAGCTCGAGTTCCCGCGCCACTCGCGGGTCGAACGCACCGTCGAAAGTGAGCAGGAGGCTGTCCTCCGCCTTCAAATCGTGCACGCTCAACGCCTTCACTGAAATAGCACCTCCACTTCGGGAACGGCTGCCATGATCGCATTCATGGATGAATCCAAGGACTTCATCTGGGCGGGCTTGAGCGCTCCCCCTTCATAGACGAGGCGGACTCGCTGGATGGGCACCTCGCTGCCCTCACGGAGAAGAGGCTGGAGGGAGTCTCGGCGGATGTCCAATGTCCCGCCATATTTCCGCAGCGCCTCCCTCGCGTCATCCATCATCTGCGCCTTCAATGCATCGCGATCCAACCCGAACAGGTCACGGCTCTTGAAGCTGAAGGTCTCCACGCGCGGCGGTCCTCCAGTGCCCCCTCCCTCTTCAATGACGAGCACGTCCGCGAAGCGCAAACCCGTACCCGGCTTCCTCACGCCCACGTACGTCTCGACTCGCGGCTTGTCGAAGTCCCCGAGGAAACGGCGCTCCGCCCGGGGCAGTTCCGCATCGGCCCTCAGCACCTTCACCATGGCGCGCTCGAACTCCAGCCCCCGGGCGAATCCCCTCCACATCACCTCGTAGGCCGCCCAACGCAACGGCCCCTTGGTGGCCTTGCCTTCCCTGAGCTCTCCCAGGCGCCCCTCGTAATAGTCGACGTACTCACGCCAGCGGGGGTTGTCTCGGGCTCCGGACGGCGGAGCCTCCAAGGAAGGGCGCTGCTTTTCCAACACCGTCACGTCCCTGGACAGGCGCGGGCCCGTGGTTTCGCTCTCCACCGCCACGAGCCGGGCTTCCACTACCTCCCGAGTGAGCCCCACCTCCGTGTCCACCAACGCTGCCAGGCCTCCGGGGTGCTCCACCGCCACACCGCGCCTCACCGCCGGAGCGCCCGTGGCCTCGGGTTTCGCCTTGGACATCATCGCCTGGGCCTTGGCCACATCTCCCCGGGCCTCGCGCATCGCCAGGGCCGCGTCCACTCCTCCCACCGCCACGAAGCGGCCCGCCTCCCGGCTGGCTTGAATCTCCCGGGCCAATGCCCTCACGCCCTCCACGCCCAGCCGTGCCTCCAACTCCCGCACCCGTGTCTTGAGGCTCGTCCAGCGTACTTCCGGGAGTCCTCGCCCTCGTGCCTCGGACAGAGCGCCCAGGCCCTTGCCTCCCGCGTACAGCGCTCCCAGCAGCAGGGCCGGAGCCAACTCTCGCGTGGCCCGCTCGTACTCGCCCCGCGACAGCGCGACCGCACCCTGTCCCGTGCCCACCACCAGGTAATAGAAGCCCAGCGGCACGCCGAACGTCACCGCGTCGAAGCTCCCCACCGCCACGCTTCCCGGCGCGAAGTGCCGCAGCGCCAGGGCTCGCTCCACCTCCTGCGCCGCCTCCTGGTAGGCCGGGGGCAACCGCGCCCACCTCGCCGATAGCTCGCTGTAGCGTAGGCCATCCATCGTCTGACTGGTGGCGAGCGCGTCCCTGGCGGCTCGGCCCAGTCCCCGCAGCACGTCCCCGGCTCGTTCCTTCCGCTCTGGAAAGGCAGCCAGCGGCAGGCCCCGCGCCTCCAACTCCTCGCGCACGGCGGGCATGAGCCCCAGTGTCTGTCCCAACCGCTTGTCCCGGGCCAGCAGCCCCAGCACCTCGCGGACCTCGTCGTCATGGGCCGTGTGCAAGACGAAGAGGGCGAACACCTCCGCGTGGAAGACGCCGTAGCGCTCCGTGGCGTCGACGAGGAAGGCGGCGCGCTTGCGTTGAAGGAGGTGGGCCGCGTCCTCGCGCACCGGCCCCAGGGCGCCCAGCCGCACCGCGCGCCAGTCGTCCAAGGCCTCCACCAAGCGAGGCATGTCCACGCGCTCCTGCAACGCGACGAAGTCGCCGGGCGAGGCGCACGTGAGGAAGGGGGCCAGCAGCACCTCCGCATCACCCGAGGACACCTCGGGCCAGTCCGGAGGTACGGCCACGCCTCCACAAGCCCGTGAGTCCAGCGGCACGCGCTCCACGAGAGGGGGAGTCGCCCGAGTGGGGAATCCTCCCGCCCCGCCCACGGACTCCGTCAGTCGAGGCGGAGCGCGAACAGCGGAGGACTGGGCGTGCATCAGACTCCCGAGCGGCGGCCCCGTGGCGCACCCCGCCAGGAGCACGAGTGTCCACAGAGCCAGGCACGCCGGGCCGACGCCGGGCGTCTTGCCTCGAGTCCTTCCAGGTCCGAGCGGGTGCACGAGAGACGCCTCCTGGGACGCGCGAAACGCCCTCAGGATAGCGCCTCTCCCCACCGGCTCACGGCGCCGTCGGGGCCTTCACCGCCGCCGGGGCGGCCGGCACCGGGGCCTTCTTCTGGGCGCCCACGAAGTCCCCGGCCTTCACCACCGTCACCTGCTTCCAGTCCAGCAGCTTCGCGAGCGCCGCGCGCACGTCCTCGGGCTTGAGCGCACTCATGCGCTTCTCGAACCCCGCGTCGAACTCCAGCGTGCGGCCGTAGTACAGGTAGGACGAGAGCGTGCGCGCCAGGCTCCCATCATCCGCCCGTCCCGTGCGCCGGTACTCCAGGAGCCCCGCGCGCGCCTTGTCCAGCTCGTCCGCGGTGAAGCCCTTGTCGAGCACCCGCTGCAACTCCTCGCGCACGGCCGTCTCCAGCCGCTCGGCGTTCTGCGGCGCGTAGATGGCGAACGTGGAGAACATGCCCACCGGATCCATCGCCCCCGCGCTCAACGAGCTGCTGACCGTGTAGGACAGGCCATCCTTCTGCCGCACGCGCGTGGCCAGGCGCGAGTTCAGGAAGCCCCCGCCGAGCACGAAGTTGCCGAGCACCAGCGCCGGGTAGTCCGGGCTGTCATCGCGCAGCGCCAGGCCCTGGCCCGCGAGGAACAGGGCGTTGGCCTTGTCCGGCGTCTCGACCACCTGTCCCGCGATGCCCTGCTTGTAGGGCTGGGCCACCACGCGCTCGTAGGGCGCGGGGCTCTTCCAGCCGCGGAATAGCTCGCCCACCTGGGCCTCGAGCGCTGCGGAGTCGAAGTCCCCCACCGCGGCCACCTCGCCTCGCGAGGCGCCGTAGAAGTCGCGATAGAAGGCCCGGACCTGCTCGAGCGTCGTGCCCTGGAGCGCGGCGATCGACTCGTCCACCGAGTTCACGTGGTAGGGGTGCTCCGCGGGGTAGGGCGAGAGCGCGCGGTAGAAGGCGTTGCGGCCCTGGACGGTGGGCTCGCTGCGCTGGGACTCGAGCGACGCGAGCCGCTCCTGCCGCAACAGCTCGAACTCCCGGGCATCGAAGGCCGGCTCGCGCAGCACCTCGGCCACGAGCGCCAGCACCTCGGGAAGCGACGCGCGCGGGGCCTCGACGGAGGCGGAGACGCCCGTGGCGCCGCCATCCACGCCCACCCGCGCCTTGAGCCGATCGAAGGCGTCGCGCAGCTCCTGCCGGGTGTGCTTCGTGGTGCCGCGCAAGAGCAGGGAGCCCGCCAGATCCGCGGCGGCGCTCCGGCCCCAGAGCGCCTTCTCCGTGCCCCAGCGCAGGCTGAGCGTCACATTCGCCATCTCCCCGCGCGTCTTCTTGGGCAGCAGGGCGAACTTGAGGCCGTCGCGCTCCGAGCGCGTCACGCGCTTCTCGATGTTGGCGGGGGAGGGGTCGAACGCCTCGCCGAGGGCGACCTCGCCCCGGCCCTGGTAGCCCTGGAGCATGGCGGAGAGGTCCACGCGGGGAGGCATCTCGGCGCGGTGGGGCTGGGGGGTGGGGATGAACTCGCCGAGCGTGCGGTTGCTCGGCTTGAGGTAGGCGGCGGCCACGCGGGTGACGTCCTCGGGGGTGACGGCCTCGATCCGGTCGCGGTGCAGGAAGAACAGGCGCCAGTCGCCGATGGCGGCCCACTCGGACAGCTGGATGGCGGCGCTCTCCGAGTCGTTGAGCATGAGCTCCACGTACTTGAGCAGGGCCGTCTTGGCGCGCTGGACCTCGTCGGCGGTGAAGGGGGTGACGGAGGCGTTCTCCACGGTGTCGAGCAGCGCCTCGCGCGCGGCGTCGAGCGACTGGCCCTCGCGCACTTCGGCGGAGACGGTGAGGACGCCCGGGTCGTGCAATTGCAGGTTGTAGGCGCCCGTGCTCGAGGCCTTCTTCGTCTCCACGAGCGCCTTGTAGAGGCGGCCCGAGGGGGTGTTGCCGAGCGCGTAGGTGAGCACGTCGATGGCGGCGAAGTCGGGGTGGGCGCCCTCGGGCACGTGGTAGACGGCGGTGAGGGCGCTCACGTCGCCCACGCGGCGCAGGGTGACGCGGCGCTCGCCATCCTGGGTGGGCTCCTCGGTGTAGGTGGTGGGCAGGGGCTCCTTGGGCGCGCGCACGCGGCCGAGGGTGGCGCGCACGTCGGCGAGCGCCCGGGCGGGCTCGAACTGGCCGGCGATGACGAGCAGGGCGTTATCCGGCCGGTAGTGCTTCTTGTAGAAGGCCTGGAGCCGCTCGATGGGCACGTGCTCCAGGTCCGCGCGGGCGCCGATGGTGGACTTGCCGTAGTTGTGCCAGGAGTAGGCGGCGCTCATGACGCGCTGGTGGAGGATGCGCGAGGGGCTGTTCTCGCCCTTCTCCAGCTCGTTGCGCACCACGGTCATCTCGCTGTCCAGGTCCTTCTGGGCGATGAAGCTGTTGCGCATGCGGTCGGCCTCGAAGCCGAGCGCCCAGCGCAGGTTGTCGCCCGAGGCGGGAAGGGTCTCGTAGTAGTTGGTGCGGTCCAGCCAGGTGGTGCCATTGGGGCGGGCGCCGCGCTGGGTGAGGGCCTGGGGCACGTTGCGGGTGGTGGGGGTGCCCTTGAACATGAGGTGTTCGAGCAGGTGGGCCATGCCCGTCTCGCCGTAGCCCTCGTGGCGCGAGCCGACGAAGTAGGTGAGGTTGACGGTGACGGTGGGCTTGGTGGGGTCCGGGAAGAGCAGGACGCGCAGGCCATTGTCGAGCCGGTATTCGGAGATGCCCTCGACGCTCGTGAGGGGAGCGGGGAGGGTGGCCTTGGCCGGGGCGCGGGCCGAGGAAGCGGCCTTGGGAGCGGCGGGTGCCTGGGCGAGCGCGGGGGCGGCCGCCAGTAACAGGGCCGCGACGAGGAGGCGCGGGCGGGAAGGCAGGGTCATGCGAGGGGCCTCGGAAAGGGGGGAAGGAAGCCTGGACGGCGTACGGAAGCTACCAACCGGACGCGTCCGGGCCGTGTTCCCGAGGCGATGGGACGGAGGCCACATCGGGGACGACCCGGCAGGGGAACATGTTCCCCCGGGGCCCGTTCGTGCACACCAGCCCGGGACGCGTGGGCGCACCGGGCGCGAGCGGCACGGTCTCCGGACTCCATTCACAGACGGGAGCGTCCGCGCGTCCCCAGATGCACAGTCCCCGAGGCGGCGCTTCCACGGGTCCCCAGGAGGCGCGGCGCGTGGCCGCTTCATCGCAGAGCGGCTCCTCCGGGGAGGGGTCCACGCACGTCACGCGCGGCTCACTCCCCGGGGATTGAAGGGACAGCCGCGCGCATCCCCGCCGGAGCACGCGCTGCTCGCAGGCCCGCTTCACGCGCGCGTCGTCCGGCCGCCGCTCGAGCTGGAACGCTCGCCCATCCCGCCCCACCCCGAAGCTCATCCGCTCCCCCGAGCCACGCTCATGGATCTCCCAGAAGGGGCGGCCCTCGCGCAGGGCCGCTTCCGAGGCCTTCCCGCTGCTCGGAGCACAAGACTCCGCGCCACCGCAGACCAGGGTTCGAGCCACGGCCTCCACGTCGCACCGGGTGCAGCTCAGGTGTTGCCGCCGCATGGCCACGGGACGAAGGGGGAGGGTGGCGTCGCGCAGGGACGCCATCTCGACGGAGGCCTTGTTGGCGGACTGGGTCCGCGTGCAGCCGTCGGTGTGGAAATCGCCCTTCGCGTTCCGATGCGCGTAGACGAGGTACTCGACGCCCGGGTCGAAGGAATAGGTGCACATGTCCTCGAACGTGGTGATGACGCGCCGGGGAGCCGCCCGCCCCTTGAACGTCTCGAGGACCGTGAACGTCGTGCGGAGGTGCGAGTCCACTTCGAAGTCGGCACCCCGGTCCCGCTGGATGGCCTCGACCCGGCCGTGGAAGACGAGATCCGCCTCCTCGCGCGCGGTCTTCAAGGAATCGCGTACATCCAGCGCCATGGGGCAACTGCAAGCCCATGCGCCCGAGGGCCAGGTCAGGAAACCCAGGGCGAATAGCACCGCGACGCGAGCGAGCAGGGGCATGCGGCCCATTCTACCGCGCGGACTGGGATGACGGTTCCCGCGCGCGGGCCGTGCGCGCGGGTGTCTACGCCTTCTGATTCCGCCGCTCGACCTCGAGGCGGAGGGCGTCCTCCCGCGCGCGCAGCTCGGGGGTGAGCGCTTCCCCGAAGTCCGCCGCCTCGAAGATGGGACGGAGTTCGAGCTCGGCGTCCTCGCCGGGCATGGGCTCGGGGCAGCGACGCGCCCACTCGACGGCCTCCTCCATCGACCGGACCTGCCATACCCAGTAGCCGGCGATGAGCTCCTTGGTCTCGGTGAAGGGACCGTCGACGACGGTGCGCTTGCTGCCCGAGAAATGGACGCGCTTGCCCTTCACGCTCGGGTGGAGGCCGTCACCGGCGAGCAGGATGCCCGCCTTGACGAGCTCCTCGTTGTACTTACCCATCTCGGCGAACAGCTTCTCGCTCGGCATGATGCCCGCTTCACTGTTCTTCGTGGCCTTCACGATCACCATGACCTTCATCGCTGTGTCCTTTCGCTCGGGCGCCTCGGCGCCAGTGGGTTGTTTCGTATAGGCGACGAGTGAGGCCGGGCGGGATCGACACGGCCGAACAGAATCTTCATCAGCGGGTGGCACTCCGGAAGTGCCTGGCGGAATCGTCAGTGAAAACGACCGGTTATCAGTGAACCCTCTCGGCTGTCCGCTCCCCGAGCGGACCCCTTCAGACTTCTTCGTCAGGCAGGAGCGTGAGGAGCAGCGCGTCGTCGGGCCCGAGCGGACGCCAGCCGGGCGGAGGCGGCGTGTTGAGGACGGCTGTTCTGACCTGCCTGGCCCGCTCCTTATGGGTTTCTGGGGCATCGGCAATCCACGAGCCGAGCGCCTTGGCCACCTTGAAGCGGTTGGCGTCATCCAGCACGGCCGGCCAGCCGTTGGGAAGGCACTCGGACAGTTCGCGCACGAGCACATCGCGAACAAAGCATGAGACCTGCTTGCGCTGCTCCGCCTCGGCGAGCAACCCGCTGAACACCTGCACCCCGACGACATCGTCCGCGCCAAGCTCCTCGGCCAGCGCCACCAGAGAGGCAGTGGGGCGGGCCTTCGCGAAAGCGGTGAGCGAAGGGTAGCCACGCTCACGGATTCGCTCGTACAGGCGAACCCTCCAATTGCCGCGCCAAGCCTGTCCGCCGCTCATTGCCCTCTCCATCGAGTGAACTCCAGCGGAACACCATAGCGCCGCATGCGATACGCGACGATGTCCAGCACCTCGTTTCGCGTCAACATCCGGCCGGCCGTTACCTCTGCTTCGCGCAGTGCCTCCATGATCATCCGGTTCCACTCACCGGCCCAGGTGCGGCCCAGCGTCCAGTTCCCACCGCCATGGATGGCCTCGTGGTGAGCTTGCTCCAACCTGACGCAGAACTGGTCGATGTCCATCTCGCCGGTGAAACCGCGCTGCTCGAACCACTCGCGGAACTCCTTGGGCAGTGCGTGGTGTCGCGGTGGCTCGTTCATGCCAGCCCCCGCTCTGCCCGTCACGCGCATGCCCCGTACCTCGGGCCCGTCGCCGAGCGCGTCGCGCACACCCTTGGGCAGCCCGTCGTGAGACTGTGCCATCATCACCTGGCCAGCCTGAATTCGCACGGCCGCGCTGACGGCGGGAAGGGAAATGACGCCTGCCCGTACCAGCTGGCGCATCCTCTCCACCCACTCAGCGGACACGACCATCCGCGTGCCCATCATCACACCGTCGCCGCCCACCATCAGGCCCACGCCGAGCGTGGCGGGTGCGGACGGCGGCAGTGTGGGCAGCGAGAACTTCATCGCCGACAGCAGGGTGAGCGTCTCGACGAGCTGGGCCAACAGAATCGCCTGCTCGCCGCGCTTCATCGCCACGCGGATGCGCTCCGCGGTCGAATGGAACTCGTCGGAGAGATGGTCCATGAGCGCGGGGGCGTCCTTCGCCGCTGCCTCCACCTGACCAAGCTCCAGGGAGGAGAGCGCCGTCATGACGGGCGCCATCCTCTTGCGCCAGCGCTCCATGTCCACGAGCAGCGTCTCCATGCTGTTGAGGCCCTGTTGGAGCACCCCGTCGACGAACTGGAGCAAGTCGAGCCATGCGGCGAGCAGGAGCGCGCCCAGCATGGCGGCTTCGAGCCGGGGGCCGGCGAGGCGCAGCAAGGCGAGTTGCATGTCCGGGTCCGCCACCTCCGAGGCGGTGTGAGCCAGCCGGGTGGCGGCGGAGAGTTCGGCGTCAATCCACCGCAGTTGGCGGTCGCCATCCTCGAGGTAACGGACGAAGAGACCGGCGGCTTTGCCGACGATGCCCCGCTGGCTCGTCTTGAGTCTGGAGAGTGCCTTGGAGATGCGGCGCGTGGAGCCGGACACGTCGCCAAGGGCCCCGCGAAACGCCAGGTGGGCCGCGAGGGCGCTGTGCCCTGCACTCGTCATCGCCTCCCGGGAGTTCCGCGGACGGTGCGACCGCGGGGGCCATGACGCCAGGGTGAGCGGAGACTCCTCACGCGGCCCTTCGGCCCATCCAGTCTCAGCGGCCTCGCGCGGCGAGTAGCGCGGAGTCATCTCCCAGCCGGGCGGTGGCATCCGCGACGCACAGCCGGAGGACAGCAGGCTCAGGGCGAGCAGCAGGCCCGCCCTCGGGGCTCGCGGCGAGTCAGCGCACATGGTCTACCCTCCTGGCTATTGCCTCGCGGCATGGGGATGCTCGACGAGCCCCGCGCGATCCAACAGTTCCCGCACGCGGGCCGTGAAGGCCACGTGCTCGGGGTTGTCCGCCGTCATCCGCTCGGGCGAGAGCGTGAGCAACCAGCCCTGAGTGCCCACCGGCTCGATGCGCACGGGCGCGGGCAGCGGTGGCACCGTCCCCAACCGGCGTGACACGTAGGTCAGCCAGCCCACACGCACTTCCCATTCCCGCTTCTCGGTGTGCCTCAACATCTCCAGGGAACTGGCCGTCGCGAAGTCCGGCTCCCACGCCGTGGCCATGCAGGTGAGCACTTGCGCCAGTACCGGCGCGCTCAGCAGCCGTTCGCGGACAGGGCCCTCCGAGGGTGGGTCCAACAGACAGAAGTTGTGGCCCTCCGGGAAATACGCACCACAGTGGAAGTCGAGCTGCGTGCGTCCCTTCTTCGCGTTGAACACCCCGGCCATGAAGCCATGGTCCTCCAGGATGATCTTCCGGTCGAAGTCACTGCGGTTGCGTCCCTCCAACAACAACCGCTCCAGGTCCCCTGCTTCCTGGATGGGATGGCCCGGCAATCCTGGAGGGGCCTTGCGCCCTCCCCGGTACCATTGGGCGAAAGTCGGATCACACCGCGACAACAGGTGCAGGAAGTTCTCCGCTCGCCGGGCGCATTCCGGTGCGGTCTCCTGACGAGGACCCCAGTAGGCCCCTACGAAATAGTGCTCCTTCATGGGTGTTCTTTACCGCGTTGGCGGCGTGTGGCGAACCTGGATGCTTTTCCATCCTTGGGATTCGAATGTGACTCGGAGGAAATTCGCGAACTCCGCCTCGGCCACATGCCAGATGAGGGGGACGCCCAGCCGGGTGGAGATCCTCCACTGCCTTTCGGCTTGAATCATGAGGCCCCGGAAGCCCTTTCCATTCTGGAACCAAGGCTTTGCCTCGCCAGTCTTCTCCAAGAACTTCTTGTAGCTGCTGCCCTTGGCCTCCAAGAGTTCCACGCCGTTGAAGCCGTCGAACTCCACTTCACCCACCTTATACACCCGCCACGCCGGCTGGCCCGTCACCTGCTCTTGGTAGTCCAGCGCCTCCGCCGACTCCGTCGTGGGCGTCTGGTGCACCCATCGTCCAGGGCCTGGACTGGCTCGAGCTCCCGCCGAGGTCGTTCCCCCTCCCGCCATGTGCAACACCGAGAGCGCTCCCGCTCCCAGGACCACCGTTCCCGCGCCCGCCACCGCCGCGCTCCGGCCCAGGACCAGTTCCCCCCGCGCCGTCAGTGACACCTCCATGCCCAGGCGCCCCAACCTTCCCGCCGCGGCCTCCCCGCCGCCCAACAGCATCACCACATGCGTGGACAGCCTCGCCGCCTCCCGAATCTGATCCTCCCGAGGCAGTGCTCCATAGCGCTCGAAGTACTCGGGTGAAGCCGCGATGAGCGTCGCCACCGTTCTTGGCAAGTGCGCCAGGTCCTCCACCGTCCTGATGGGGTGGAGCACCGTGTGCGCCAGTGCCTGTGCCATCTCCCCCACCGCCTCCCCCGCTCCATCCAGCGCCGCGTTGAGCCAGTCCCTCCCCAGGCCCACCTCTCCCCACGGCGGCGTGTTCTCCCGGCGCATCACCTCGTTCACCGGGTAGAGCACGCCTCCGCTCGAAGAGTAGAAGTCCCCCACCACGAGGCGTCCCACCCGCCACTCGCCCTCCACCAGCGTCAGGCGCCCCATGCGGTGCAAGGGCGCGCCCGTGGGAGCCGCCACCAGATAGCCATCCGGTCGCACCACCACCACCAGGTCGAAGCGCCGCACCCTCCGGCACAGTTCCTCGGCGTCCACGCCTTCACCACTCGCCAGCACTTCGCCCAGGAGCCACGCGAGCACCCGACGTGGCGCGAAGCTCCGCTGCGTCACTCGCGCTCGCGCCACCCGGCCGAGCAGCGCACGGGCCTGCTCCACCGTGAGGGGCTGCTCCGGCGCATGCCATTCTTCCGGCTCGAGGCCACTCGCCCGCTGCACCGCGAGGAAGGCGTCCTGTCCATCCGAAAGGTCGTCTTCCCCTTGGAATCCTCCACCCCGTCCCAGGTCCGTCGTCGCGCATCCGCTCAACAGCACGAGCGCGACCACGCACCACGCGCTCAACGTGCGAGCACGGCGCTCGACTCCGTTCCGACACGTCATCCTGTTCATCCTCCTCACGGGCCGCATGGACTCCAAGGGCTCCAAGCCAAGACGGCAACCCTCTTCGCGGAATTCGAGCCCAACGATGTGCGGCTGATTCCCGTGGACATCGCGGCGCAATCCGAACCTGGGGAGGGACTGTGGCCCTCACCATGCGGTCCACTCTACCGCGCGGAATGGGGATGCTCGACGGGTCCCGCCCGGACCAACAACTCACGCACGCGGGCCGTAAAGGCCACCTCCTCGGGGAGACCGCGCGTGGGGCACCGGCAGACCCTGACGGTCGGACTCTTTCTGGCGGGAGATTTGACACAGCATCGTTGGCGGTATTTTTAAGGGGTCGCCTTTTGCCAAGAGGTGACATGTGAAGAAGATCCCCAAGAAGAAGTCCTCCAGTATGGACCTACGGCCTGTCGTGGCAGTGATCCTCGCGTTGCTCGCGAGCGGGCTGGTAGTCCACTGCGAGGGAAGCAACCTGCGCTTCGACCTTCGAGTCGGCCGAAGTGCCTAGCTCACGAGCGCGGGAGAGCTGAACGGAAACAAGGGGGGGGGACCACTCACAGTGGGTAGCGCCCCACGCCCCTCCGCAAGCAAGACCCTCGAAAGGCTCCAAGCGCGTAACATAACCGTTCACTGTCCTGGCTCGGTTGAGGAGGGGGACAGACGAGAAGTGGTAAGGCCATGATGTGCTTGACTTCCTGGAACGAGGCCCTCGCCGCGTACCGTCGCTGCTTGCAGGAACCTTCGCTCCTGCCTGCCACCCCCGTCCCTCCGGTTGCTCTCGCAGCCTGGGCCGGTGAACGGTCACTCGGAAAGAACAGCCAGAGGTAAGCGAGGCGCCAGAAGAAGGTATTCACTGGAGAAAACTCCTTATGAGTCACCGCGAGGGGCTCAGGTGTTGTCGCTTGAGATCACGTCAGCCATGCAGGCGTCGCAGACAGCCGCGTCGAAGGAGAAGGTCCAATGTGGGCCGCGTGATCCAGCACCATCACACATCACCAATTCATCACTCTTGAAGGTACGCGCGCATCCGAAGCAGATGAAGACACCTTCACCGCTCTTTCCCATCTCTACCATCGCGTCCACATCACAAGAGGGACAGGTGTGAAGAGGCCACGAGTCACCGTCTCTTGTCGTTTCGTACCGGCTGACGCCGAGAACATCCTGGATGTACCGGTCCGCGACATCACCTGCATCACCCGAGTAACCACAGCGACATCTGGGATCGTTGCCCTCCTCAAGGACCAGTGTGTTGTTTTTACATTTAGGACACTCTACGCGGGTGGACATGGGTTCCTCTGGGTCAGCCAGAACGTGGGGGTTCGCCTCAACGGGGCAAACCCTGCTTCCACGTTGGACCCGGAGAACTCGCGCGCCAATACCTCGAAAGGGGTATGCGGTAGAGCAAGGGCACCAGAAGACCTGGAATGCCCCCCCTCTACCCGAGGACCACCTCCGGGGCCCCAACGGGGTCAAGGGGAGGGCACTGAGCTTGCTCCGATTACGTGGGGCAGGCTCAGACCTCGTAGCCGGTCTGCTCGAAGACGATGATCTTCTTGGACTGGGGGAAGAGGATGATGAAAAGGCGGAACCAGCCATGGGAGCCGGCGGCCACCAGGTGCGAGTGGTAGCGCGTGGCCACCTGCACCGTCTCCGAGCCATTGCCGTAGGCCGCGAGGATCTGCGGGTGCAGGGGCTCGAACTCCGGATACAGGTAGGCCCGGGCCTGGGAGTAGTTGCTCGCGACGGAGTCATCGGCGGCGTAGGCGGAGTACTCGCGCTGGGCCATCACCGCCCGGTCCGCCTGGGCGAGGGTGAGCGGCGTGGCGTACGGCCACGTGAAGTCGAAGCGGCGCAGCGAGCCCTCGGTCCAGGTCCGCGCGGCGTTGCCCGCCGCGAGCGTCGTCTCGAGCTGGGCGGTGACGTCCTGCTCGGACAGGGACGGCACGATGCCCGCCGTGTCGAGCGTCGCGACCGGCGCCGCAGGGCACGCGCCGCTCAGGCACGAGCTCTGGAGCCGGAACTGGTTGTCCGCCCCCACGCCCGCGCTCACCACCACCAGGTAATCTCCGGCCGGCAGGGACACCGAGTCGATCCGGCTCAGCTCGCCATAGCCCGCGTTGTCGTTCTGGGCGCGCGGCGAGGCGCCGTAGCTGCCGCTCGCGTCGCGGGGCCCGTACACCATGAGGCCCGTGTCCAGGTACATGGAGCTGCCCTCGTGCGTCACCTCGAAGCGGGCGGTGAGCGCGCCCGGCGCCGTCACCTTGAAGGCGTAGTACTGGGGGTTGTGGGTGAAGTACGTCCGCACGGAGCCGCCCAGGCTCAACGGGCCCAGGTAGGTGGTGCTGTCCAGGATGTTGCCGCTGGCCGGCCAGGGCGGTGCGTACAGCACCGCCCGCGTGCCCTGGCCCAACGCCTCGGCGGGCGTGCCGCCTCCGGTCGCGTTCCCACACGCGGCCAGCACGGCCAACGGCAGCAAACCAGACACCTTCATCAGCGCACGACGCATCATGCTCTCAGCCTCGCAACGGGAAGTGGAGCGCCCGTGTTGCCACGGCCAATTCCAGGATTCAAGCAACAACCAGATTTTCCGTCATTCCTGGAAGGTGCTCGTCCCCGCTGACATGTCACCTTGCCGGGGGCCTCACGAATCGCGAAGGGCCAGCGCCATGAGCCTCTTGAGGTTGTACGCCCCCAGCTTGTTGCACGCGCTCTCGATGTGCTGCTTCACCGTGTTCAGCTTGATCTCCAGCTCTTCGGCGATGGACTGGTAGTCCCAGAAGAGGAAGGCCAGGGACACCACCTCCGTCTCCTTCGGCGAGAGCTTTCCTCGCCAGCTCCTGGGAAAGGGGATGGAGAGCCGACGCTCCTCCAACTGGATGAGCCAGGAGCGCGCCTCTCCGCCCAACGTGGGCAGGGGCTCGAAGGTCACCTTCAAGTCCTTGTCCGTGTCCCGTTTGATCCACACCAGGGGCCCGTCGTCGAGGCCTCCCCCGCGCTTGGCCAGGCAAGCCAACCGGGTCCGAAACTCCTGGGGAATGCCCGCCACCCGCTCCGAGGGAGGGAACCACTCCTCCAACAACGCCGTGGCCGACGCCGTCGGTGTCCAGTCGTCCAGACCCGTGCCCCTCACGAGGATGACGGCGCCCTGGCGCTCGGCCACCGCGCGCAGGAGCGCGGCATGGGTCCGCGTCTCTCCGAACGTCCGGCAGTGGCCGATGGCCCTCGCCAGCCGGGGCGTCAGCCATTGCAGGAGCGCCTGATGGTGTTGGGAGAAGGGCCGGCGTCGGGCCCGATAGAACGTCAAGCCGCCGTGCCACTCAGGACTCACCCAGAGCGAGACGGACATGCAGTGCTCGATGGGCTGGCCCAGCTCGCGCAACCGTTCATACATGGGATTGCGGATCAACGCGTCGCGCGGCACCATCTGTGAGTCCCGCAGGGCCTGGTTGGGAAGGCGCGTCGTGCTGCTCCGGACGAAGTCATGCGGCGCCACCTCCGGATAGTGCTGGAAGAACGAGGAAGACAGTCCAAAGGGTACCCAGTCGTACCCCAAGGCATCGCCCGGCCGGGAGACACACAACGCCAGGGCTTCCATCGGGATCAACTGACTCAGCCGCTCCCGCGCGTTGGAGAACATCGTCTCGAGTTCCAGGGAGCTGCCGAAGTCATCGACGACGCCGAGGGCGAGTTTCTGCTCCTCCGGCTTGAAGCGCGACCAGGGATCCATGGGCAGCCCCTCCAGGGTTCACGGTTCGTATGACCCGGCACTCCCGGAGTATTCCACACGTGCACGCCCGTGGGGGCGGGGCTACCAGCACTTCGCGGCGAACGCGGCCAGCTCCCGGTTGAAGCGCCGGTCGTCTTCCCAGAAGGGGGAGTGGCCCGTGTCCCGGTAGAGTGACACGCGGGCGTGGGGCAGGAGCGAGGCGATGTGCAGGCCCGAGGCGGGCAGCACCACCCGGTCCTCCAGGCCATGGGACACGAGCACCGGCACCGACAGCTCCCGGAGCACGTCGTCGTTGTCCTGGGAGCGCGAGCCCAGGCCCTCGCGCACGTGGGCGGGCACGCGCGAGGTGTAGGCCATCACCGCGCGGCGCGTCTCGGGCGTCTCGGGCGCGTGGTGCAGCAGGGAGACGAAGGACTCGAGCGCGGCGTGGCCCGGCACCGCGTCCGGGGAGAAGAGTCCGGGGATGAGCGCCAGCATCTCCGGCGCGAGCAGTCCGAAGGCCTCCTCCGTGCCGCTCTTCACCATGGCGCCCACGAAGTTCACCCCGGCCACGTGCCGCTCGCCGTAGTGGCGCAGGTAGTCCGCGACGACCATGCCCCCGTAGCTCCAGGCCACCAGCAGCACCTGCTCCAGGCCCAGCCCGGAGATGACGGCCTGGACGTCATCGGCCCACAGCCGTCCGTCGCCGTAGGCGCCCCGGGGCGAGTCCGAGTCCCCATGGCCGCGCAGGTCCATCGCCACCAGCCGGAAGCCCAGGCCCAGGGCGCTGTGGAGCTGGCGCCGCCATGCCTGGTGGGACTGCGAGAAGCCATGCAGGAAGAACAGGGGCGGCCCCTCCGGGTCTCCCATGTCCCTCACCCGCAGGGTGACGCCCCCCCCGCCCATCAGGGTGTGCACCCGGCTGGAGATGGGCTCGCAGAAGGGCCGCGCGTCCTGGGAAGCGGTCCGCATGGAGAGGGGGGAGAGGGGGTTCATGAAGGGTCCGGTTCGTCACGAGAGAGGTGCGAGTCGTCAGCGGAAGGAGTAGTCATCCCTCCTCGGGGGGAAAGACCCCGGGGCTCCGTAGTGTGAGACACCCGGGAGCGTCGCGCGCTTCGAGCGTCCTCGGGTGAACACCCGCTCGTCCTGGGGCGGAGCGGGCGCGGGGCGGTGTTAATCCGAAGGCCTTTTCCGTGGGGATTGGGAGTCCGTGCACATGAAACGTTTCTTCATCGGTCTGCTCGCGGTGGTGGGGGCCATGACGATCCTCTTCGTCGGGGCCGTGGTGGGACTCGCCTTCCTGGGCGCGTCGAGCAAGCCGGGGGTGCCCGGGGCGGTGGTGCTCGAGCTGGACTTGAGCGAGCCGCTCGCCGAGCACGTGGCGCAGGAGTCGCTGGCGAGCGCGTTGCAGGGGGACAAGCCCACGGTGCGCGACGTGGTGGACGCGCTGGAGAAGGCGGGAGGGGACTCGCGCGTCAAGTCGCTGGTGGTGAAGCTGGGTGGCAGCCCGGGCAGCGTGGCGGTGGTGCAGGAGCTGCGCGACGCGGTGAAGGCGTTTCGCGCCAAGGGCAAGAAGGCCGTGGCGTACGCCGACACCTTCGGCGAGGACAGCAGCGGCACGGGCGCGTACTACCTGGCCGCGGCGTTCGACGCCGTCTACGTGCAGCCCTCGGGGGACCTGTCGGTGACGGGGGTGGGCACGGAGACGCCCTTCTTCCGCGACGCGATGGCGAAGTTCGGCGTCAAGCCGCAGATGGGCAAGCGCTACGAGTACAAGGCGGCCGTCAACAGCTACACCGAGCAGACGTACACGGAGCCGCACCGCGAGGAGCTGGAGCGCTACCTGACGAGCGTGGTGGAGCAGATGGCGGCGGGGGTGGCGGAGGATCGCGGCCTGAGCGCCGAGCAGGTGCGCGCCGCCATCGACGAGGCGCCGCTCCTGGCCACGCGGGCGCTGGAGCTCAAGCTGGTGGACGGGCTGCTCTACCGCGACGAGGTGTACGCGAAGGTGAAGGCGGAGGCGGGCGAGGGGGCGAAGCTGCTCTTCCTGGAGAAGTACCTGGAGCGCGCGGGGCGGCCGAACACGCAGGGCCCGGTGGTGGCGCTCATCTACGGCACGGGGGCCATCTCCCGGGGCAAGAGCAGCGGGGGCAATCCCGTGTCGGGCGAGGCGGGCATGGGCGGCGACACGGTGGCCGCGGCGTTGCGCAAGGCGGTGGAGGACGAGCGCGTGAAGGCCATCCTCTTCCGGGTGGACAGCCCCGGAGGCAGCTACGTGGCGAGCGACACGGTGCGCCGCGAGGTGAAGCGCGCGCGGGAGCAGGGCAAGCCCGTCATCGTCTCCATGGGCACGTACGCGGCGAGCGGCGGCTACTTCGTCTCCATGGACGCGGACAAGATCGTCGCCCAGCCGGGCACGTTGACGGGCAGCATCGGCGTGTACAGCGGCAAGCTGGTGACGCAGGAGGCATGGGCGAAGCTGGGGGTGAGCTGGGAGCCGCTGGGCGTGGGCAAGAACGCCACCATGTACGCCAGCTCGCGGGAGTTCACCCCCGAGCAGCTCGCCAAGAACGAGGCCTTCCTGGACCGGGTGTACGAGGACTTCACGGCCAAGGTGGCCGAGGGCCGGCACCTGCCGCTGGAGAAGGTGCGCGAGGTGGCCAAGGGCCGCATCTGGTCCGGCGCGGACGCCAAGGAGCGGGGCCTGGTGGACGAGCTGGGGGGCTTCCCGGTGGCGCTGCGGCTCGCGCGCGAGGCGGCGAAGCTGGAGGGCGAGGTGCGCGTGGAGCTCTTCCCGAAGAAGAAGGGCACGGCGGAGGTGGTGGCGGAGCTGTTGGGCAACGACCACGGGGACAACAGCGACGACGTGGAGGCGGCCGTGGCGGTGTGGGCCCCCTGGAGGGCGCTGGCCGCGCGGACCCAGGCCCTCCACCGGCTGGGCGTCCAGTTGGGCCTGGTGGGCGAGCGCCAGCGGGTGCTCTCCGCGCCGGTGCCGGACACCACCTGGTAGCGCGCGGCCGTCGACCGTTGACCACCCCCCTACCGCGGACAGCCGCGGTGGGGGCGGGCTCGGCCCAACTCAGTTTCTTTGGGCCGTCCTCCCCACATCGGGCTCCGCGTGAACCGACAAGACGCGGAAGGGGGGCAGGACAATGACCGGAATGGCGAGTTGAGCACACGCCTGTTGGACATATGCCCGGACATAGGGCCACAAATGCACCATGCCGTTGGATTCGGCGAAGGCACTGAGCACCTCCGCGGAGGGCATGGATGAGGGCGCCACCTGATAGATGGCGCCCACCCGGTAATTCAATTCCAGGAAGTTTTGAGGCTCCTCCGAAAGGGTCCTCGCGGTCACCTTGAACTGGCCTTCCACCAGGAAGCCGTTATCCAAAGTCGCCGAACGAACCTGCGAATCGATCTCCGCGTGCATCTCTTGAATCGTCTCGGGCGCCTGCGCGAAGAGTCGGGCTCCGAACTCCACGGTCCGAATGTCCGCGAGTCTCACGAGCCGCGCCAGGTCCGCCACGGCTTGCGATACCTCCTTTGAAAAAGTGCTCATGCCACGAGCCTCAAGAGCAAGGGCGAAGCCTTTTCATCCACCGAGACATGAAGCCGCGCGGAAGCCTTTGGAACCTCCTTGAAAAGGCTCGGACGAAGCGGCTCCTCGGACCTCCGGATGCGCATGGGACCGACGCCCGCCTGCTCTGGAACGAGCGCCCACAAGCGCTGGAGCGCCTCCACACGATGGGGTTTCTCGGCCAGGAGCATCAGGACCGCCACCATGGGCCCCGAGGTTTCCTTGCCATTTTTCAGCTTGGACAACAGACCCGCTGAAATCCCGAGCAACCGCTCAAGGTCTCTTTGGGCCACATGCGGACGCAACGCCTCGATGGCCTGCTCGGCCTTACGCGCGAGGGCCGTGCGATAAGCAGACTCCAGGGCGGACTCCAAACGGCGCGTGGCCTCCGCATCGAGCCAGCGCTCACCGCAGGCCGAGCAGGTAGGCAGTTCCAGCTCCGCTGGGATTTCCAGGTCCGGAATGTGCCGGTAGCGCATCCGCCGACCCGGCCCCTTGGCCATGACGATCTCTCCGCGGTTGCACGTGGGGCAGTCGAAGCCTTCCATGGCTTCCTCCTATTTATCGGGGCGCAACACACCTCCGTTGCGCTCGTGCATCTCGAAGGCCAGAGGGTGCAGCGACATGAAGAAGAGCAGCTGGCCTTTGCGACCCTTCTGAACCTCCACCTTCACGTACCAGGTGGAAACATCGAGTTCGAACTCCTCGAGCAGTTGCCTTGGAAGGCGAACACCGTACTCATCCGCGAGCTTGCCCTCCGGCTCTGGCCAGCGCTTCGTCCGGAAGAAGTCCTCCACACAGAGCAGGCGAATGACCTCCTGAGCGAAGGGACGGTACCGCCCCAACTCTCCATGCAAATAGCTCTCGAGCGCTCCCATGCACGCAGGGCCCGTCCCCAGGGCGAATCGATCTTCCTCCGCCAACTGCTTGACGAGCTGTAGGTCGAAGAGGGGAAGGTTCACGCACCCCGCATAATTAAGTTGGACTGAGTCCAAAATCAAGGATGAAGGTGACCCATGCGCTCCCTCCGAGCCCACTCGCACGGAGGGCAGGCCGTGGAGAGCGTCGACCACCCCACACCCGCGCGCGCCGGGCGCCCCGACAAAGCGGACAGCCGCTCAAGGCGCGCGCGGTGGACGTCCAACGAACAACCCCGGCGGGGGCGCGAGACGAGCGCTCCTGGCGCCCCGGCCCTACCCATGGGGCGACTGACCGGGGGGCTGTCCATGTTGACGACGAAGAAGCGGTTGGGGGAAATCCTGCTGGAGAAGCGCATGGTGGACGGACGCCAGTTGCACTCGGCGCTGGCCCACCAACGCACCGGTGGAGCGCCGCTGGGACAGGTGATGTTGGATTTGCGCCTGTGCACGGCGACGCAGTTGTTGGAGGCGCTGGCGCTCCAGACGGGGGTGCCGGCCCTGGACCTGGACGCGGAGCGGTTGGACCCCACGCTGGCGCACCAGGTGCCCCGGCGGCTGGCGGAGCGGCACCGGGTGGTGCCCCTGCGGCTGGAGGGGCCCCGGAACACGGTGCTGGTGGTGGCCATCGCCGCGCCCGCGAGCCTCCCGGCCCTGGAGGCGGTGCGCACCGTGACGAACAAGAGCTGGGTGGTGCCCAAGCTCGTGACGGACGAGGCCCTCGCGCGCGCCATCGACCGGCTCTACGGCCTGGCGGACGCCGCGAGCGGCCCGGACGACACCTCCCTGGAGGCGCTGCTGGAGCACACCGCGCACGCCCTCACCGAGCGGCCCCGCCCCACGGGCACGGTGCTCGTCTACGGCTGGCGCGAGGGGGTGGGAGAAGCGCTGGTGCGCCTGCTCTCGGAGGCGGGCCACCGCGCGGCCCTGGCGAGCGAGGCCGAGGTGCTGGCGGCGAAGGCCGAGGTGTTGGTGTTCGCGCCGCTGCCATGGCTGGAGGCCCTGCCCCGCCGGCCCCGCGCGCGGATGCTCGCGGCGGGCAAGGAGCCCTGGACGGACAAGGACCGGGCCAGGCGCTTCGGGGCCCACGGCTTCATCGCGGCGCCCCTGGAGGAGGCCCTCTTGCGGAGCGAGGTGAGGCGATTGCTCGGCGGAGCGCCCGCGCGGGCCGACTAACGGACCAGCTCGAGGTGCCCCTCCGAGGGCGTCCACAGCGCGCCGAGCTCCAAGGGAATGGAGGCGAAGGGCTCGGCGCGGATCAGGGCGTCCCCTTCGTGGATGCCCGCGAGGAGCCAGCCGCGCTTGACGCGCTGGAAGTGCTCGAGCGTGCGGGCGACGGGGTCCACGAGCCACACGTGGGACACGCCGGCGCGCGCGTAGGCGGGCAGCTTGCGGGTGCGGTCGAGCACCGCGGTGGACGGGCCGAGCACCTCGCACACCCAATCCGGGGCGATGCGCAGGAAGGGCTCGTCGGGGAGAGGCGCCAGCTCGAAACGGTCTCGGCGCCAGCCGGCCAGGTCCGGCACGAGCACGTCCGGGCCCAGGCGCAGCTCGGGCGCGCGCAAGAGACACCAGCGTCCGGAGCCACCGCGCCGCGGCTCCAGCCGCTCTCCCAGCTCCACGCCCAACATGAAGGCGGCGCGCGCCTGCGGGGGCGCGAGCCGGGGCGATGCCACCAGCTCCTCGTCGACGATTTCTCCCACCCATCCCATGGGCAGCGCCTCGAGAGCCGAGTACGCCGCCTGGCTGTTGCACATCGGAATCACCCTGTCCTCCTCTGGCCCCCAGCGGGCCGGGCAGGGGCAGCACTCTACGGACGGGTCTGACATCACTTGCCGATGCAGAAGCGCTCGAAGATGGCGTCGAGCAGCGCCTCGGAGGCGCACGTTCCCGACACCTCGCCCAGCGCCTCCAGGGCGAGTCCCACCTCGCCGGAGACGGCCTCCAGGGTGCTCACCGCCAGGGCCTCCCCGGCGCGGCCCAGGGCCTCGGCCGCGCGCCTGAGGGCATCCGCGTGCCGCTCGGACACCAGCGCCACCGCGCCCGGCGCCCCGCCTCCCCACAGCCGCCCGAGCACCTGGGCGCGCAGGGCCTCCACCCCCTCGCCCGTGAGGCCGCTGACGGCCGGGACGTCCCCGCTCGCGGGGGCCACGTCGCACTTGCCCGCCACGCGCAGCACGGGCGAGTCCCCGGCCTCGGCGAGCCAGCCGCGCGCCTCGGCCTCCCCGGCCCCCGGGGGCAGCACGAGCACGGCCAGGTCCACCGTGGCCAGGGCCTCGCGCGCCCGGGCGATGCCCAGCGCCTCCACGCGGCCCGGCGTGGGGCGCAAGCCCGCGGTGTCGAGCAGGGTGATGCCCAGCCCGTCCCACTCGAGCCGCGCCTCCAGGACGTCGCGCGTGGTGCCCGGCTCCTCGTCCACGAGCGCGCGCGCCTCGCCGACGAGCCGGTTGAAGAGCGTGGACTTGCCCGCGTTGACGGGCCCGTAGAGCGCCACGCGCGCCCCCCGGCGCACGAGCCGTCCCCGTCCCGCCTCGGCGAGCAGGGCCTCGGCCTCGGCCCTCAAGGCGGCGAGCCGGGGGGCCGCGTCCGCGTCCGCGCCCTCGGCCTCCTCGGGGAAGTCGAGCACGCCCTCCAGGTCCGCGTGGAGCGCGCGCAGCGGCGTCTCCAGGGCCTCCACCCGCGAGGACAGGGCGCCGGAGAGCCCGGCGGCGGCGGCGCGCACGGCGGCCTCCGAGTCCGCGGCCACCAGGTCCGCCACGGCCTCGGCGCGCGTCAGGTCCAGGCGGCCATGGAGGAAGGCGCGGCGGGTGAATTCCCCCGGGCCGGCGGGGCGCACGGCGGGGTGGGCGAGGGCGCGCGCGAGCAGCAGGCGCAACAGGCGCGGGCCGCCGTGGGCCTGCAGCTCGACGACGTCCTCGCCGGTGAAGGAGTGGGGCGCGCGGAAGTAGAGGAAGAGGCCCTCGTCGAGCGCGGTGCCGTCCGCGTCCACGAAGGCGGCCAGGTACGCGTGGCGGGGCGTGGGCGAGGCGGGGACGCCCGGGGCGAGCAGGCGCCCCACCTCGAGGGCGGCGGGGCCGGAGAGCCGGAGGATGCCCACCGCTCCGGCGGCGGGAGCGGTGGCGAGCGCGGCGAGGGTGGCGGCGGGAGGGCTCATGCGTCTTTCGCGGCCCCCCCGGCCGCCGCGCCCGGGACTACGGGCAGGCGGGAGCGGGGGGCGAGGTGAAGTTCTCGTCGTAGGAACCGTGGCAGGCCACCATGCCATTGCCCTCCACCTGGCCGCCACGCAGTTGGGAGCCGCCGATGAAGATGGAGTAGCCCTCGGCGCCGCGCACCACCTGGGTGGAGCCCACGAGCGTGGAGCGCTCCACGTCCACCCGGTAGGTGAGCCGGGCGACGCGCGACACGTCCAGGGCGCGCGTCTGGTGCGCGGCGAGGCCCGTGCCCGCGAGCGCGCTGTCGCGCACGGTGGCGGTGGAGGAGGACAGGCGCATGCCCGTGGACACCGGACCCTGGGTGCCCCGGGCCTCGGCGCGCACGAGGCTCACGTGCGAGGAGCCCCGGGCGTCCACGCCGATGCTCTCCTCGGTGCCCTTGAGGCCCTCGGCGGACGAGTCCCACACCTCCAGGGAGCCGCCGTGCACGGCGATGCCGAAGGCCTGACCGCCGCCCTGGGCGAGGAAGGAGGAGCTGGCGAGGCGCACCGAGCAGTCCTGGCAGTCGAAGCCCTTCACCACGCCCTGGGCCGAGCTGGCCACCGCCCGGGCGTGGGTGAATTCGACGCCCTGGGAATCGGGCGCCCCTGGGACGCCCCAGGACACGATGGCGACCGTGCGCTCCACGCCGTCGTGGGCGAGCGCCACCACGTCCCGCGCGCGGAAGTTCGCCGAGGGCGTGGACAGCGCCACGGCGTGCGGCGAGCCGCCCATGTTCTCCACGGTGAGCGCCCCCACCTCGGTGTCCGCCGCGGCGACGAAGGTGGGCTCGGCGGAGTGGGAGCGCACGGTGGTGAGGCCCGCGCCCGCGCCCTGGAGGTAGACGAAGGGCCTCAGGTGCAGGGCCTCACCGCCCAGGTCGTACACGCCGGGCTCGAGGAAGACGAGCCAGGGCTCGGTGGCGGACGGCGAGAGGATGGCGGCGAGGGCCTCGCGCAGGTTCTCGCCGCCCCTCTCGGGCGTCGAGCCGGGTGGGACGACCTTGATGCGGGCGTACTGGCCCGCGGGACCCGCCGGGCCCGGCTCTCCGCGGGGGCCCGCGGGTCCGGGGATGCCGCCGCGCGTGGTCGGCTCGATGTCCGCCAGGCGGGACACGTCGTCGCCGCCGCAGGCCGAGGTGAGGGAGAAGAGGATGGACAGGGACAGAACCAGGGGACGTCGCATGGGGAAGCCCTCCGGTGCTCGGGGGAGCACGGTCCTCGGACGGAAGCCCGGAATGGGTTCGCCGGTGACACGACAGGAGGTAGGCGCCACCCCGGCGGGCGTCCAGCCGTGCCTCCGCCAGACGACGCGCACAACGTCCACCCGTGGAGGGTTGCTCCCAAACGCCGACGCCCGAGCGACAAAGGGCTTGGACGCCGGGACCATTGGCCCCGTGGGTCAGGTGCGCGGGCCGGGCACGGGACTGGTGCCGCGCGCGGCGCGCTCCACCGCCTCGCGATTGTCGACGATGTAGCGCTCCACCGCGTCATCCTCCAGTTCCAGGTCCCGGAGCACACCGGGGTACACGAACTTGAAGGCGGGAGACTCCTCGTCTCCGCGCAGCCGGAAGCTCATCTTCAGCACGGCCGCGCCGTACAGCTTGTCCTTGAGCGACTTGGCCTTGCCCATCGGGTTGCCCTTTCCTCGGTTACACCGCGAGGGCGGGTTCAGCCCTCGAGATCGTCCTCGTCATCATCCGCCGGGAGCATGCTCCGCTTGGGCAGCGGGGCGAGCTTGTCCGGCGTGAACACCACGCGCCGGTTGCGGCCCTCGCCCTCGCAAGAGACCTTGAGACCCGGCACTTCCCCTACGGCCTTCAGGACGCGCGCGCGGTCCTCTGATTTCATTGTAACGAGCGCGTAGGTGCGGCCCAGGGAGGCCGACTTCTCGGCGAGCACCCGGGCGGCCTCGCGCAAGGAGGGCTCCTCGACCACGTCCAGGGTGCGCTCGTCGGCCTCGACCGGGCGGGCGGGGACGGCCTTGGCGGGGGCGGGAGCGCCCTTCACCGGGGCAGCGCGTGGGTTGGCGCGGGCGGGGGGTGGAGGCGCGGCGGCCCGGGCGCCGCGGGCACGGGGCCTGCGCGGCGGGAGCGGGGCGGCGGCTGGGGGACGGGCTCCCGGCGGGCGCGCTCCCCCCGGGGCTCGGGGTGGACGCCCGCGCCCAGGAGCACGAAGCGGCGCTCGGCGCCGGGGCGGTGGAGCATCTTGTTGAGGAGGAACTGGAGCGAGTCCACCACCTGGCTGCGCTTGCCGGTCTCCACGCCGGGAGGCGCCCCCGCCTGGAAGTGCAGGGCGACGCACAGGCTGCCATCGCTGGCGTCCTTGAAGTCGAGCCGGGCGGGAAAGCCCATCAGCCCGAGGATGTCGGACAGGAGCCGTTCCACGCGGGGGCGGAGGTCGGCGGAGGCGGGGGAGGTGGGCGCGTCGCTCACTTGCGCTTGCCTCCGGTGGTGGCCGGACCCGAGCCGGCGGTGGCGGCCTCGCGGCTGGCGAGCCACTTGCGCAGCCCGTACTGCTGGGCGATGGACAGCAGGTTGTTGGTGAAGATGTAGAGCGCGAGACCCGCCGGGTAGTTGAACAGGGTGGCGGTGAAGATGATGGGGACGAACCAGGTCATCAGCCGGGCCTGGGCCGGGTCGCCCATCTGCGGCTGGAGCTTCTGGGTGATGATCATGCTGACACCCAGGGCGATGGGCAGCAGGTAGGTGGGGTCCTTGTAGGTGAGGTCGCGCCACACCGGGCCGAAGAAGGGCTCCTGGTAGATGTCGTAGCTGTTGCGCAGGGCGGTGAAGAGGGCGATCCACACCGGCATCTGGATGATCATCGGGAGGCAGCCGCCGAGCGGATTCACCTTGGCCTCCTGGTAGAGCTTCATCATCTCCAGGTTCTGCCGCTCGCGGTCATCGCCGTACTTCTTGCGCAGCTCCTCGACGCGCGGCTGCAGCTTCTTCATGGCCTCCATGCTCACCATGGAGCGGTGGGTGAGCGGCAGGAGCAGCGTCTTGACGAGCACGGTGAGCAGGATGATGGCCACGCCCCAGTTGCCCGTGAGGCCGTGGAAGAACTTCATGATGCCCACGAGCAGCTTGGCGATGACGGCCCACATGCCGTAGTCGATGGTCTCGCTCAGCTCGGGAGCGCGGGCGCCCGCGGGCAGGTTCGTGGCCTGGCGCAGCTCGGCGCCGGGCAGGGCGGCGAGCAGATCCGGCTCCTTGGGGCCCAGGTAGCCGCCGAAGCGGAACGTCACCGTCTGGCCGGCCTCGGCCGTGAGGGGGAAGTGGGCCACGACGCCGCGCGCCGTGGGGGTGGCCACGAGCTCACAGCGGCCCGGGGTGGGGCCCTCCAGCGGGTAGAGCGCGGAGAGGAAGTACTGCTGATCGATGCCGAAGTAGTGCACGGAGCCGCGCAGCGTCTCCGGCTCGGGCTGCGACTGGTCCGCCGCGAGCTTGTGCTTCTCCTCGCCCACGTGGCACGAGGCGTAGCTGAGGTTGCCCACGCCGCCGAAGAAGGACGGGGCGTGCTCGTTCTCCGGGTCGATGGCGCGGTGGTAGTGCACCGCCATCTCGCCCGTGAGCGCGCGCGAGGAGGTGTTCTTCACCTGCACCGTGTAGAGCAGCTCGAAGCCCTCCTGGGGCCACTGCACGCTCTTGACCACTTCCCACGGGCCCTGGCGCGCGGTGAAGGTGGCGCCCTGCTGGGGATTGACGGACTCGGAGAGGGCGAAGCGGGTCTCGGCCGGGAAAGCGGCCTGGCCGGTGATGGCCACCGCGAGCGGCAGGGGCTGGCCCGCCACCGGCTGCGCCAGGTTCATCTGCGGCGGCGGCGGCACCTCGCCCCCGAAGAGCAGCTTGTAGCCCTCGGCGATGGACAGGCTCGCCTGCTCGCGCATCTTCACGCCCTGGAGCACCGCCGAGGTCAGGCCCGCGCCCTGGGTGGAGAACGTGTAGAGCGTCTCGACGCGCTTGAGCTCCAACGAGCGCACGGGCGGCTCGGGGGCCTCGGCCACGGCGCCCTCGGCCGGGGTGCCCTCGGAGGGAGGCGGCGTGCCCGTCCCGGCGGGCTGCACGGCCGGCGTGCCCCCGTCGGTGAGCGCCGTCACCGTCCCCGCGTCGGCCTCGCCACCCGCCCCGGGAGGCGGCGCCTGGGGCGCGAAGAAGGTGGTGTAGGCGAGGGTGAGCAACATCGCGAGGCCGAGCGCCATCAGCAGCCGCTTTTGGGATTCGGCCGAGTTGGGCGAGAGCGGATCCAGGTCGTTGTTCATAGGCAGGGAGCGGTCAGGGCACCGGGTCGAAACCACCCGGATGGAAGGGCTGGCAGCGCGACAAGCGGCGCAGGGTGAGGCCAAGGCCACGGAGGGCGCCATGCTTCTGCAGCGCCTCCAGGGCGTACACGGAACAGGAGGGATGGAAACGGCAGGCGGGAGGCAGCCACCGGGAAATCCACCGCCGGTAGAAGCGGATGGGCAGCGCGAGCAGCGAGGCGAGCGGACTCATCGTCGGACTCATCGGGACTCGCGGGGGGCCGAGGGAAAGAGCCTCTGCAGCTTGCGGGTGACGCCATCGAAGGCGCGCGACACGACGGAGAAGGGAGCGTCCTTGGCGGACTGGCGCACGATGAGGACGACATCCACTCCGGGGGGCCACTGGTCCTGGCGCTTGCGGAAGCACTCGCGCAGGAGCCGGCGCAGACGGGCACGCTCCACGGCGTTGCCCACCTTGCTGGAGATGGTGAGACCCACCCGGCAATGCGGCCGGCCGTTGGGCCTCACGAGCCCCAGGAGACAGTCAGCGGGAATCTTCTGACCCTTCTCCTGGACCTCGAGGAACTCGCGCCGCCGCAGGAGGCGGGCGGCCTTGGGGAAGCGCTCGTCGCGAGATGGCGCCTGGCCCTCGGCCTTCACGCGAGCGTCCGGACTACTTCTTGTAGGCAGACACGACCAGACGCTTGCGGCCCTTGGCGCGGCGGCGGCTGAGCACGTCCTGGCCCGCGCGGGTGGAGTTGCGCTTGCGGAACCCGTGGGTGCGGTTGCGCTTGATTTTCGACGGCTGGTAAGTGCGCTTGGACACGGCTGAACTCCTGGGACGCTGTGGCGCTCGCCCCGGAGGCGCACGCCCTTATCCATGAGACAGAGGAAGGCGGCGCTCGTAACCCGATCTCCCACCCAAGTCAACGTCGGGATCACTTCCGGGAGTCCGGAAAGCCCCGGTCGCCGCCCACCCCCAACCCCTGGGGGAGGGGTGGGGATTCCACCCCCAAGATCGGCCGCGATCAGCCGGCGGGGTCCATGTGCCCGGAATCCCAGGGGTTGGGGTCGCGAACTTGATCGCCCGGATACCCCCTGTTAGCACCCGAGGTCCCCTGCCTGGCCCTCCGCCAGCGCACCGGAGACCCGCCCGTGAACGCGCTCGCCCGCTCCTCCTCCATCCCCTCAAGTGCCGAGAATCTCTGGGATCGGATGCTCGACTGCCTCCGCCAGGACAAGCGGGACTACGCGCTCGGGTGGATCGGCCGGATGCGCCCCCTGGACGTGCGCGAGGACGTGCTCGTGCTGGGAGTGCCGGACCGCTTCTACCGCGACTGGGTGGACGATCACTACCGCCCGCTCCTGGAGGCCACGCTCGCCAAGGTGACGGATGGGCCGGTGAAGATTGGCTATGAGGTGGTGGCGGGCCTGGCTCCGGGACCCACGCTCCAGGCCGCGCCGGCCGCCAGGCCCGAGGGAGCCCGGCCCCCGCGGATGAACGCGCGCTTCACCTTCAATACCTACGTGGTGGCGGACAGCAACCAGCTGGCGGCGGCCGCCGCGGCCGCGGTGAGCGACAGCCCCGGGCGCGCCTACAACCCGCTCTACGTCTATGGCGGCACGGGCCTGGGCAAGACGCACCTCTTGCACGCCATCGGCAATAAAATCTGGGAGCGCGACCCCACCCAGCGCGTGGTGTACCTGTCGAGCGAGCAGTTCACCAACGAGTTCATCGAGAGCGTGCGCGAGCAGCGCATGCCGGAGTTCCGGCGCAAGTTCCGCGACGAGTGCGACGTGCTGCTCATCGACGACGTGCAGTTCCTCGGGAGGAAGGAGGAGACGCAGCGCGAGTTCTTCCACACCTTCAACACCCTGCACGAGCTGGGCAAGGCCATCATCCTCACGAGCGACATGGTGCCCGCCGAGGTGCCGGGGCTGGAGGACCGGCTGCGCAGCCGCTTCAGCATGGGGCTCATCACGGACATCCAGGAGCCCACCTTCGAGACGCGCGTGGCCATCCTCCAGAAGAAGGCGGTGATGGAGGGGCTGGAGCTGCCGGACGACGTGGCGCACTTCATCGCGCGGGCCATCCAGAAGAACGTGCGCGAGCTGGAGGGAGCGCTGGTGAAGGTGAGCGCCATCCACTCGCTGAGCCGCCAGCCGGTGACGGTGGACTTCGCGGCGCACGTGCTCAAGGACGTGCTGCCCAGCCGCCAGGTCGTGGACGTGGAAGGTATCCAGAAGGAGGTGGCGCGCTACTACAAGGTGCCCGTGGAGGCCCTGAAGGAGGACCGGCGGCACAAGGCGCTCGCCCACGCGCGCCAGGTGGCCATGTACCTGAGCCGCAAGCTGACCAAGGGCTCCTTCCCGGAGATCGCCGCGCGCTTCGGCAAGGACCATTCCACCGTCATCTCCGCGGTGCGCAAGGTGGAGAAGCTGCGCGAGACCGACGCGGGCGTGAAGCGCGAGTTGGACGAGCTGGAAGCGAAGCTGACCGGCGAGTGACCCAACCTCCAGCGTGACTTGACTGCGGGTGACCCTTCAGGTCATCCTACCCGCGCGGTCACCACGAGAGGAGTGTGTCGATGAATGGGTCCACGTCGTCGTCTCAAGCCAGGAACGAGCCAGGTCTCACCCCCGGAGAACAGCGCATCCTGGCGCTGCTCGAGGGGTGGGAGCCCCGGCTGGAGCGCCTGGAACAGGGCCAACAGCGCCTGGAACAGGGCCAACAGCGCCTGGAACAGCGCATGGATCACATGGAACAGCGCATGGAGCGCCTGGAGCAGCAGGTCCAGACGCTGGAGGACAAGGTAGGAGTCCTCGGCCGGGACCTCCAGATGTTGACCCTCCGGGTGGAGAGCGAAGCCGCCGCCAGCAAACAGCGCGACCGGCAATTGTCCGAGGATCTGCAGACCCTGCGAGTCGAGGTCGCGGAGCGCTTCAATCAGCACAACACCCGGCTGGAGATGCTGGAGCAGGCGGTCCAACGGCTCGGAGAGCAACTGACCGCGGCCATTCAACGGGCCTGGGCCCCCCTCCCCACCGCCTGAGGCGTCCGCGGCCCCCCCGGACCCACATCCGGGTGGACGCCAGGGAGGACAACCCGGCACCGGGTTCGCTATACCTGGGGGTCGCCCGCCCACCGCGAGGCCCCCAAGCCACTCCACGCAAGGGCCCCGCGTCCGCTCTCGGGACGGGCACGGAGGAGCAACACCCATGCGGTTGACGGTTTTCGGAGCGACGGGACGGGTCGGGCACACCCTGGTGCACGACGCGTTGGGGCAGGGGCACGAGGTGACGGCGTACGTTCGGGACCCGAAGCGGCTGGGCATCAAGCACGGCAGGCTCGTCATCAAGAAGGGCAGCCTGGAGGACGGCACCACCGTGGCCGAGGCCATCCGGGGCTCGGAGGTGGTGGTGAGCGCCATCGGCGCCCGGGACGCCACCCACGCCGTGACGGTCGTCACCGAGGCCACGCGCGCCATCGTGACCGCCATGAAGGCCGAGGGCGTCCAGCGGCTCGTCACCGTGGGCGCCGCGGGGCTCCTGCCGCACGCGGCCGGGGGCCTCACCGGCGAGCATGGTCTGCCTCCCTTCCTGCGCCACGCCTTCGAGGATCACCGCGGCGCCTTCCTGGGCCTGCAGGACAGTGGGCTCGACTGGGTGGTGGTGTGCCCCCCCGTCATGCCCAGCGGCGTGAAGACGGGCAAGTACCGCACCGCCGTGGAGGCCCTGCCCACCGGTGGCCGTCAGGTGTACGCCGAGGACGTGGCCGACTTCACCCTCAAGGTGGCCACGGGCCAGGAGCACCACCGGGTGCGCGTGGGCATCGTCGGCGATTGAGCGAGTGGCCAGGCGAGCGCGCCCCCTTCGAGGCCCGGCCTGGGCTAAAACGAGGGGCCCATGTTCCATCCCAAGGGCCCGAGTCTGAGGGAGCTGCTCTACCAGGGCTTCCAATCCGTGGAGCGGGGCTATGATCTGCTCGCTCCCAAGTTCGAGTACACCCCCTTCCGCACACCCGAGGCGGTGGTGGCGTCGAGCCTCCTGCTCGCGGGAGCGGACCGGAGCGTGGACAGCGCCCTGGACATCTGCTGTGGCACGGGCGCGGGGATGCGCCACCTGCGCCCCCTGTGCCGCGAGCGGGTGGTCGGTCTGGACGTGAGCCAGGGAATGCTGGACGAGGCCCGGCGCCAGCTCGCGGACACCCCGGGCGAGGCCCTCCTGGAGTTCGTGCGCGGGGATGCCCTGGCGCCCCCGTGGCGGGAGGAGTTCGACCTGGTGACGAGCTTTGGCGCCTTCGGTCACATTCCAGAGGTGGACGAGCCCCGCTTCGTGGAGGGCATCCACCAGGTGCTGCGCCCCGGCGGCCGCTTCCTCTTCGTCACGAGCGATGAGCCCTCGCGGCTGCGCCCCGGCTACTGGATGGCCCGGGCCTTCAACGCGGCCATGCGCGTGCGCAACGCGCTCTGGAGCCCGCCCTTCGTCATGTACTACCTGACCTTCCTGCTGCCGCGCGCCCGCTCCCTGCTGGAGGCCCAGGGCTTCCAGGTGGAGGTCCACCGCGACGTGCTGCCCGCGCCCTTCGACCGCTATGGGCTGTGCGTGGTCATCGCGACCCGGAGTTGAAACCGGGAAAGCGGAGCCTGCTTGCTTGACCCGGTCAACCGACTCTTCAAGACTTCCTTATTTAACAAGGAAGTCATCAACCCCCCATGTCGCCCCCGTCGCCCCGTCCCGAGGAAGGCCCGAGTCCGAACCAGGAGCCCTGGCCTCGGCGGTGGCGGACATTCCGGGTGTTCGCCGCGACCCTGGTGCTGCTCTACCCCATGGACTGGCTCGTCCTGGGGCACTGGAGCCTCACGACCCTGGGCGTGCGGCTGGTGTGGGCCTCGCACGTCCTGCTCCACGGGGTGCTGTGGCGGAAGTTGGGGAGCCCTTGGGAGAAGCGGCTCTCGAGTCTCAACAGCGTCCTCACCAGCCTCTACTTCCTGACCATGGTGTGGTTCACGGGCGCGGGCACGAGCCCCTACCTCAACATGGCGCTCTGTCTGCCCCTCATGATGGCGCTCGTGCGGCCGATGGACGCGCGGCCCGCGATCCTCAGCGGCGTCACCTGCGCGCTGGGGGTGTTCGCCCTGCTGTGGGAGGAGGCGCAATACCTGCATGCGGTCAATTGGGCGTCCATGGTGGGCACGGCCACCTTCATCGGGGTGTACGGCTCGGTGCACTACCGCAAAGCGCAGGAGGCCCTGCACGAGGCCAGCGTGGAGCGCGCGCGCCGCGAGGCGATGGAGCGGCTGGCCCTGGCCGAGCGCCATCGGGCCCAGACGGAGAAGATGGCCACGGTGGGGCGGCTCGCGGCGAGCGTCATGCACGAGGTGAACAACCCCCTGGCCTTCGTGCGCTCCAACCTGGACTTCCTTCGCACCGAGGTGATGCAGCAGCCCCTGCGCGAGGAGTCTCGCGCGGAGCTCGCCGAGGTGTTCGAGGAGACGCGCCAGGGCGTCGAGCGGATCCGGCAGATCGTCTCGGACCTCAAGGGCTTCTCGCGGATGGACATGGAGGAGCCCTGCGAGTGCGCGCTCGCGGACGTGGTGACGGACGCGGCGCGGCTGGCGGCGGTGAGGCTCAAGAACGTGGCGCGGCTGCACGTGGAGATTCCCCCGGGGCTGCCCGAGGTCTTCGCCACGCGGCGGCGGCTCGCGCAGGCCATCCTCAACCTGCTGGTGAACGCGGGGGACGCGCTGGAGGACGCCCAGGTGCGCGGCGGCGAGGTGCGAGTCACCGGCGTGGCGGAGCCGGGGCGGGTGGCGCTGCTGGTGGAGGACAACGGACCGGGCTTCGCCCCGGAGGTGCTGCCGCACCTGTTCGAGGCCTTCTTCACCACCAAGGGGCCGGAGAAGGGCACGGGGCTGGGGCTGTCCCTGTCGCGCGAGATGGTGGAGCGCTGCGGGGGCACGCTGCGCGCGGAGAACCGGGCCGAGGGCGGTGCCCGGCTGCGCCTGGAGCTGCCCGTGCCCGCGCGCGGCCCCGGCGCGAAGGCGTGAAGGTGAACGCCCCCGGGGGATTCACGCTCCGCCCCTCCCAGGGCACGTGCTAAGCGAAGGGCCCTCGACCCCGAGGAGGCTCTCGCTCCGCATGAAAGCATTCATCGCCGCCGCCGCCCTCGCCCTTGGCCTTCCGGCCTTCGCCCAGCAACAGCAGGAGGCGAAGCCGCTGAGTCCCGGGCGGGAGGCGCTGGCCATCCCCTACGAGAAGTACACGCTGCCCAACGGCCTGGAAGTCCTGCTCGCGCGCGACCCGAAGCTGCCCGTGGTGGCCGTCAACATCTGGTACCACGTGGGCTCCTATGACGAGCAGCCGGGCCGCACCGGCTTCGCCCACCTCTTCGAGCACATGATGTTCCAGGGCTCCAAGCACGTGCCGGACGACGTGCACATCGCCCTGCTCGAGCAGCTGGGCGCCACGGACCTCAACGGCACCACCAACTTCGACCGCACCAACTACTTCGAGACCGTGCCGAGCAACCAGCTCGCCACGGCGCTCTGGCTCGAGAGCGACCGCATGGGCTTCCTGCTCGACGCGCTCGACGAGAAGAAGCTGCGCACCCAGCAGGAGGTGGTGAAGAACGAGCGCCGCCAGAGCGTGGAGACGCGCCCCTATGGCCTCGCGCAGGAGAAGCTCTGGCAGGCGCTCTTCCCCGCGCCCCACCCGTACTTCGGCAAGGTCATCGGCTCCATGGCGGACCTGGACGCGGCCACCGTGGACGACGTGAAGGCCTTCTTCCGCACCTGGTACACGCCCGCCAACGCCACGCTCGCCATCGTGGGGGACTTCGACCCCCAAGAGGCGCGCGCCCTGGTGGAGAAGTACTTCGCCACGCTCCAGGGCAGCCCCAAGCCCGCGCGGCCCCAGGTGGCCCCCCTCGTCCGCGCCCAGGAGCAGGTCATCCGCCATGACGAGAAGGTGGGCACGCTGCCCCTGGTGGTGATGTCCTGGCTCACGCCGCCCTACCTGAGCACGGGGGACGCCGTCGCGGACGTGCTCGCCAACGTGCTCGGCACGGGCAAGTCCAGCCGGCTCTACAAGCACCTGGTGGTGGACAAGGGCCTCGCGCAGAGCGTGAGCGCGTCCCAGCAGAGCCTCGGCGCCCAGTCCGTCTTCTCCGTGGAGGCCGTGGCCCGGCCCGGCGTGTCGAGCGACGCGCTCGCGCGGGAGTTGGACGCGGTGCTCGACACCGTGCGCCGCGAGGGGCCTTCCGCCGCGGAGCTCGACCAGGCCCGCACGCGCTTCGAGACGCAGATGCTCGCGGGGTTGCAATCCGTGGGCGGCTTCGGCGGCAAGGCCGACACGCTGCAGACCTACAACCACTACCACGGCGACCCGGGCTTCCTCATGGGAGACCTGGAGCGCTACGACGCGGTGACGCCCGAGGCGGTGCGCGACTTCGCCCGTGAGTACCTCAAGCCTGGCGCGCGCGTGGTGCTCCACGCCGTGCCCGCGCAGCCCAAGGAGAAGCCCTGATGCGCCGCCCATTGCTGGCCCTGTCCACCCTGGCGGTGCTCACCGCCTCCGCCTGCCGCACGGCCCCCGCGCCCGTGCCCGAGGCGCCCCCGTCCGCGCCCTCCGCCGAGGCCGCGCCCTCGCCCTCGGACGCCGAGGCCTTCCGCGCCCGGCCTCCCGAGCCCGGTGAGTCACCCGCGCTGGTGCTGCCGAGGTTCGAGCGGGCCCAGCTCGACAATGGCCTCACGGTGCTGGTGAGCACCCGCCGGGAGCTGCCGCTCATCTACGTGGGCGTGAGCTTCGCGGTGGGCGGCGCGGGAGACCCCCAGGGCAAGTGGGGGCTCGCGGACCTCACCTACAAGACGATGCTGGAGGGCGCGGCGGGCAAGGACACGCTCGCCCTGGACCAAGCCTTCCAGAACCTGGGCGTGTCGCCCGGGGTGAGTGTCTCCTCGGACGGGGCGAACCTGGGCGTGCGGGTGCTCTCGCGCAACGCGGACGAGGCGCTCGCGCTCCTCACGGAGGTGGTGCGCCGGCCCACGTTCGCGGCCAAGGACTTCGAGCGGCGCAAGAAGTTGCAGCTCGCCGAGCTGGTGCGCGCCCTGGGCAGCCCGGGCTTCCTCGCGCAGCAGGCCTACCTGCGCGGGGTGTTCGGCCCCTCGCACCCCTATGGCCACCCCGTCAGCGGCCTGCCCGCGACGGTGGAGGCGGTGACGGCGCGCGACGTGAAGGCCTTCTACGAGGCGCACGTGGGCCCGCGCACCACGGCGCTGGTGATGACGGGGGATATCACCCTGGAGCAGGCGGTGGCGCTGGCCAAGAAGTCCTTCGGGGACTGGAAGGGCAAGGCGGTATTGCCGCCGGTGCCGCCCGCGCCCCCCACGCCGAAGCGCACCCAGGTGGTGTTCGTCCCCAAGCCGGGGTTGGACCAGACAGTGGTGGTGCTGGGCCGGCCGGGCATCGCCGCGGGCAACCCGGACGAGGCCGCGCTGGAGCTGGCCACCACGGTGTTCGGCGGCTTCTTCGGCAGCCGGTTGAACATGAACCTGCGCGAGGACAAGGGCTACAGCTACGGGGCCAACGCCAGCTCGGACCCGCGGCTGGGCGTGGGGCCGCTGACGGCCTCGTCCTCGGTGCGCGCGGACGTGACGGGCGCGGCGCTCACGGAGTTCTTCAACGAGCTCAAGGGCCTGCGCGAGCGGCCCATCTCCGCGAAGGAGCTGGAGTCGGCGCGCGAGGGCCTCATCCGCGGCTTTCCGGGCAGCTTCGAGTCGGTGGAGGGCCTGGGGGCGAGCGCGTCGGCGCTCTTCACGCTGCGCCGGCCGCTGGACGAGTTCGAGCGCACGGTGGAGGGGCTGCGCAAGGCCACGCCCGCCGAGGTGCAGCGGGTGGCCGAGGCCTACCTGAGCCCCGACACCCTGCAGGTGGTGCTGGTGGGAGACCCCGAGGCCGTCCAGAAGCAGGTGGAAGGACTGGGGCTCGGCCAGTGGGTGACGGAGAGCCCCGGGAAGGCTCCGGCCGCCAGCCGCTAGGAGCGCTCGGGCACGTCCTCGTCTTCCTCGGACTCCGTGCGGCCCCGGCCCTGTCGAGCGAACTCATCGGCCTCGTCGATGGGGCTGCGGATGTCGGCGACGGGGCCCCCCACGGGGCCGTCACTGTCGAGGGAGAACTTGGCCTCCTCGGTGGGGTGGATGGCATCGGCGGCGTAGAGGGGCCGCGTGTCATCCGCCTCCTGGCCCCGCTCGACCCGATCCTTGTTGAAAGAGGGCGTGCTTCCGCTCCGCGCGTTCTTCCCCGGCTTGTCGCTCCTGGCCATGGTGAGGCCTCCCCTTGATGGACGATGTCCTCCAATGTGCGGTGGACTCGAGGCCAATGGCTAGCCGGGAACGGTGGAGGAGGGGCCCGCCCGCCTGACCGCCGAGGAGCCTTATCGGAACGTGTTGTTCGAGGCGCGGTCCCCCGCGAGCCAGCGCGCCAGCTCGCGGTGTGCCTCGCCGCGGCGGGCCCGCGCCGCCTCGGGCGTCACGGCCTTCGGATCGTCGTAGGTGAATTCGACGATCATCCCGTTCGGGTCCTCGATGTAGAGCGACCGGCAATAGCCGTGCTCGAGCACATACATCTTGGGCTCGGAGTAGCCGGCGGCCCGCAGACGCCGCTCGATGCCGTCTTGCACCTCCCGGTCGACATTCAGCGCGATGTGGTGGAACGGCGAAGGCGGCATTCTCGGTCCGAAGAGCTCCTGATCCGAGGGCTTCTCGAACTGGAAGAACGCGAGCGCGCTCCCATCCCCGAGCTCGAAGAACACATGGCAGTAGGTGCGCACGGCGCCGAAAAGCTCGTCCGACTCACACCAGGTCGCCACGAGCGGCAGGCCGATCACGTCCTCGTAGAACCGCCGCGTCGCCTCGAGATCCCGAGTCACATAGGCCGTGTGATGAAGTCTGCTGGGCGTCTTCACGTGGATGCTCATGGGTCCGCTCCTTCTATCGCGTTCACCCCACGCCAGCGAATCCTGGCGGATCTCAGAGGTGGCTGCTCAGGGCCCCCATCTGGGGCTTGTCCACGCCGCTCGTCGGTTCGAGCGAGAAGAAATAGCTGCCCCACCAGGGACCACCGGCCCAGTACGTCCACCCGAGGTAGACATCCGAGTTCGCCTCGAGGTGGTCCAGGATGTTGTCGACGGCGCTCAGGCAGACCGAGTCCGTTCCGCCCGCGAACTCGCCCAGGAAGCCCTTCTTGCCGTTGGCGCGCAGCCAGTTCGTGAAGGACTGCATCCGCTGCGCGCCGATGGTCGCGCTCACGCAGGAGGCCTGGGTGCCCGAGGAGTCGCTGTCCAGGTACTGGTGGACCTCGAAAGCGTAGTTGTTGCCCGGATCCTTGACCTGCAACATCACCGTGGCGTTGGACGTGCCGTACCAGCTCCCGGTCCACGAGTGGGCGCCGGTCCACGCGTTGCCCGGCACGAGGATGAGGTTGGTGGCACCGGTGTTGCGAATGGCCTGGATGGCGGCGTTGGCGGCGCCCAACCACTGCTCGGTGGGCATGCTGTAGGGCTCGTTCATGAGACCGAAGATGACCTTCGGGTTGCTCTTGAACTCATTGGCCAGACGCGACCAGAAGTCGGCGAAGTCGGCATTGGGGACGCCCGCTCCGACGACGGCGCCGGCATAGCGCGCGTAGTTGTGCGGATCCAGGATGACGACCGCGCCCTTGCCCAGGAGCCGGTTCACGGTCGTCTTGAGCCGGGTGAGCTCCGCGGCGTCGAAGGCGGCCTTGCGCGTGCGCTGCAATCGCTCCCACTTGAAAGGCAGACGGAACGTCGTCATGCCCTTGCTGATGTAGTAGTCCGCCGTGGTGTAGTTCGAATACGCCGGATCCGGGTAGACATAGGTGGTGCCGTGCGTGCCCGGCAGCGCCGAGCCAAACTCCGCCCCCGCGAGGTTGATGCCCCGGTACGGCAGGGGCCCGGCCAGCGCGGCATCACTCACGCGGGCTTCCGGCTCGGGCGCCATGGGCGGCTCCTCGCTCGGTCCACCACAACCCCAGAGTATTGAACCCAGGGTGAGCCAGCCCATCAGACGGTTGTTCTTCATGCGTCCTCCTCGAGGTGGGGAGGAGCATCCATGCCCTCTCTCTTCCAGAGAGTCAAGCAACACGGGGAATACGAGAACTATCCGCGAATACTGCACCTGGCGGCCGAGCGTCCCATGTCAGGGCTTGCCGAGGTGGCGCTCCAGCACCGCCGCCTGGGACAGCGGGACGAATGAAGGCTCGATCTGGTAGGCGGTGTTGATGTTGGGAGACGTCACACGCTCCCAGGTGCCCGTCGTCCACATCGCCGCGCCCATGCCCACGCGGAGATGGTGTCGGAGATGGTGTCAAAGGATTCGAAACCCGGAGAGCGGAGATGGTGTCGGAGATGGTGTCAAAGGAGTAACCGTTCACCGCATTGGCTTGGTTGAAGAGGAGCCGGGCTAGACGTGACCGGAAAAGTGGTGCTGGACAAGAGGACGTCTGGCGTGGTGTAGCCAGGGCATGGTGGAGGTGGATGCCCGAGACGCACGGATAGCGCAGCTGGAGAAACGGCTGGAGGCAGCGCTGGAGCGTATCGCGCAGTTGGAGGAGGAGAATGAAAGGCTGCGCGAGGAGAATCGATGGCTCAAGGAACGGCTGGGGCTCAACTCGAGCAACTCCTCCAAGCCGCCCTCCTCGGATGCCCCAGGCACTCCGCGCCAGAGCAAGAGGCCCACGGGCCGCCGTCCCGGAGGCCAGCCTGGGCACAAGAAGCATGAGCGCGCGCTGCTGCCGCCCGAGGACGTGCAGCACGTCGTGGAGTTGGTGCCCAGGGAGTGCCGGGGTTGCAAGGGGCGACTGAATGGGCAGGACACCGCGCCCCGGCGTCACCAGGTGGTGGAAGTGCCGCCCCTGTCGGCCATTGTCACCGAGTACCGCTGCCATGCACTGCAATGCCCTGGTTGTGGGGTGGTGACGCGCGGGGAAGTGCCCGTGCACGCGCGCAGCGTCTTTGGTGACCGGCTCACAGCGCTCGCCTCGTTGCTGGTGGGCAAGTACCGCTTGTCCAAGCGACTGGTGAAGGACGCTTTGTCAGACATGTTGGGCGTCGAGTTGTCGGTGGGCAGCGTCAGCAACCTGGAGGGCGAGATGTCGGAGGCACTCGCGCCACCGACGGCCGAAGCCCTCGCCTACGTGCAGACCTCGGAGGCGGTCAACGCCGACGAGACGGGGTTTGCACAGGGACGAGAGGGCGGCCGGGCCGGCCGCGCCTGGCTGTGGGTGGTGGCCACTGCGCTGGTAGTGGTGTTCCACATCGCCAGAAGCCGCGGCGGCAAGGTCGCCCGCCAGTTGCTCGGCGCGGACTTCGCGGGCTTCCTCACCACCGACAGGTGGAGCGCCTACGCGTGGGTGGATGCAGGGCTGCGGCAGCTGTGCTGGGCACACCTCACACGCGACTTCCAGGGTTTCATCGACAGGGGCGGCCGGGGTGGGCGGATAGGCAGAGAGCTCATGCGCGAGCGCAACCGCTTCTTCAAGTGGTACCACCGCGTGCGTGACGGCACCCTGTCACGCGAGCGTTTCGAAGAGCGCATGCGCGGCGTGGAACGCAGAGTCGGCCAACTGCTGCGCGAGGCGGCACTGCGGGCAGAGAAGAAGACGGCCGGCATGGCCCGGGAAATCCTCCAGTGGGAGAAGTGCCTCTGGACGTTTGTCGATGTGCCGGGCCTCGAGCCCACCAACAATTTCGGCGAGCGCTGCATCCGGCACGCCGTCATGTACAGGAAGACGTCCTTCGGCACGCAGAGCGAGGAGGGCAGCCGCTTCGTGGAGCGCATATTCACCGCCACCACCACCCTCAAGCTGCAGGGCCGTGACGTGCTCGCCTTCCTGACCGAGACCCTCGCCGCGCACCGCCGCGGCCTGCGCGGGCCTTCGCTCCTCCCCTCCGCGCCCGAACCTCAGCTCGCGCTCACCGCCTGAGCTGGTGAACGGTTACTCAAAGGATTCGAAACCTGGAGAGCGGAGATGGTGTCAAAGGATTCGAAACCCGGAGATGGTGTTGGAGATGGTGTCAAAGGATTCGAAACAAGGGGCCTGAGCGAGAACGAGGCTCGGGCGTGGACGGGTAACCGGAGATGGTGTCAAAGGATTCGAAACCCCGGAGATGGTGTCCGGAGATGGTGTCAAAGGATTCGAAACCCGGAGAGCGGAGATGGTGTCAAAGGATTCGAAACCCGGAGATGGTGTCCCGGAGATGGAGTCAAAGGATTCGAAACAAGGGGCCTGAGCGAGAACGAGGCTCGGGCGTGGACGGGTAACCGACCGCTCTTCAAGTCTTTCCGAGGACCTGGCGCTGGCCCACGGGGTGCAATCCTGCCTGGCGGATTGTGCGCGGGGGTTGGGGATGGGCTGGCCGCTGAGGATGTTCCAGGAGGAGGGCTTCTATTTCGTTACGTCCAGGTGCTTCCAGGGACGGCTGCTGCTGCGTCCCAGCGCGGAGGTGAACGAGGTGGTGGGTGGCGTGCTGGCACGAGCCGTCCAGCAGAGCGCCGGCAATGTACGGCTGCACGCCTTCACCTTCGCCTCCAACCACTTCCACCTGCTGGTGTGGGCCCGGGGGGCAGCGCTCGCCGGTTTCATGCAGTATCTGCGCGCCAACCTCTCCAGGAAGGCAGGGCGGCTGGTGGACTGGAGTGGGGGTTTCTGGGAGAGGCGCTATTCAGCCGAGCCGGTACTGGACGACGAGGCGCTGGTAGGCCGGTTGCGCTACGTGCTCGCCCATGGAGTGAAGGAGGGCCTGGTGGAGAGGAGCGCCGAGTGGCCGGGCCTCACGTGCCTGCCTCAGTTGCTGGGCCCGGCTCGGCGTGTGTTCCAGTGGTTCAGCTGGACGAAGCGCTGGAGCAAGAGGGGGAGCGAGGACTTGGCGGCGGAGGAGGGGCGCTTCGCCAAGGAAATCGCCGAGCCAGTGGAGTTGCTGGTGGAGCCCCTGCCATGTTGGAAAAGGCTGGGGGAGGAGGAACGGCAGCGTGCGGTGCGGGCGTTGGTGGAGGCGGTGGAGTCCGAGGCTCGCGCACGGGACAAGCCGGTGTTGGGGGCGCGAGCCGTGAGGGCACAGCACCCCCATACCCGGCCCGAGCACCTCAAGCACAGCCCGCGGCCGCTGGGGCATGCCTCCACGCGTCAGGCACTGAATGAATTGCGCGAGCAGTACCGGGCCTTCGTCGCGGCATTCCGAGAGGCGGCGGCTCGGTGGATGTGGGGGGACTTCTCAGCCCCACCCCTTTCAAGGTCGAATAGTGGCTCGCCACCTTTATGGTTTAGACAGGGCGGATGAGGGCGCATCAGTGAAGCTGGGCAGACCATCAGACATAGCCATGCCATGAAGCGCCCGGCGCTGCGGTGCTACTGGTCTCTTGCCTGCCTTGGTTGGCCTCCGTCTGCTGTTCAGGAGATTTTCTCGCCCTTGAGCACACGTGCTGTTGCCACATGCTTGCGCGCCACCTCTCCCGGTACATAGCCTTTCTTCACCTTCTTCTTGGCGGCGCGGGGATGTTTGCGCAATGTGGAAGGCTTCACCTTCTTCGCTAGCTCCAGCAGGAGCTCACTCAACTGCTCCGCGCTCCGTACCTCCTGTCCGCTCCAGTCCTCCGGCTCCACCACCATCATCATTCCTCCGTAAGCGAACTTCACTTCGGCGGCAATGTAATAGGTGGACACCTGCATATTGGCAGCCTCCAGGTCATGGCTGGCTTCCACCGCGGTTTTCACCACCGATAACACATTGTAGGCCAGTACCGCCACCCCAAAGGCCAGCAGCGCCGCTCGTGGTCTCCCCAAACTCCGCACCTCGCTCTCGAGCACGGCCTCCAACTCTCCAAACATCCCTTCAATCGTCCAGCGCTTCCTGTACAGCTGCGCTACCTCCACGGCGCTCAGTTTCTCCTCGGGCACGTTCGTGAGCAGCCGAATGGCTGTTTCCCCGTCTTCTGTTGGCTCCTCCAACTCCACTTCAATCCGTCTCAACTCCAACGGCTCTTCCCCCTCCACTCGCACTGCCTGCTCGTACACACGTCCCGCTGGCCCTCGGCCTACTTCCCTCCGCTCCCCCAGCGCGGTCGGATTGGGCGACACGCCGTGCTCTCGGATGATGAAGGCCGCTCTCTTTTCATGCACCGCGCGCAGAATCCGGCTCGTGGAGAAGTTCCTGTCCGCCAGCCACAATTCTCCCTCCCGCACTCGCTCCAACACCGGCCCCATCAACGCCCGCTCTTGTGCATGCGCGTCTTCAGCCGGCAGCACATCCACCACCAGGCTCAACTCCGGCGCATACACCACCAACGACTGTCCGGGCAGCGCAGCTCCTCGGAATTCTCTCAACGGTTTGAGCCGCTTCTCACTGGCGGGGAGGTGATTGCCATCCAAGACTCGCACCTGGTAACCCGCCGCCCACGGCCCCTGCTTCTTCATGGGCCGCACCACGGGCAACAACCTCTCCGCGCTCCCTTGCACCAGGGCTCGCACCACCTGGGGCTCGGTGTGATTGACTTTGTCGTAGAGCGCCGCCAGCGAGACGGTCAAGTCCGGGTCGGACTGCGCCGCGGCGTGCAGCGACGGTCGCAGTCCCAGCGCCACCACTCCCATCAAATCCACTACCGAGGAGAAGAGCAACTCGCGCGTGTACTGCTGCTCTCGGTTCGCTTCGAATACCTCATCAATCCATTGCGAACTCAGGGCATGCTCAAGCGTGCGGCGCACCATCACCGTGACGGGACTGCGCTGCGTGAAACGCTCCATGATTGCCTTCAAGGCCACGTTTGTTCCTCCGCGATGGGGCGCGAGGAATTTGCCTCGACCGTCCGGCTCCCCGGACCCACTTCCGCCCAGGTGGGCTTTCACCCTCCCACCTGACCGCTAGGGTAGCACCCTCCACATGACCTTGAAAGTGGTGCTTCTCAGCCCCCTTTCCGCCCTTCTCCTTCCCACCGCGGGTCGTGCTAGGTCGCGTAGCTCGAATTCTTTGACACCCCTCTCGAGGACGCTGGCCGAGGACGCTGGCTGGCGGGGGCGGCGGTGGTGGACTCGGCGGGGGAAGAGGTGGAGCTTGCCCGATGGCCACTGGCGCCCATCCCCGCGAATGGTGCCGGTGCCGTCGTGGTGGGCATTGAGAGGGACCGCGCTCAAGCTATGGGAAGCACAGGAGCCGCGCACCGTCACCCTTGAGAACGTCACCTTCCCCGAGGGGAAAGCGCAGGGGCCCTGAGTGCGGCCAGCGCGAACCGTGCCGAGCCTCAAGGGGTAGCGCGCCCACCGATCTCCGGGAAGCGCTCGTAGGCCCGTTTAAGCGCGTCCAGGTGCGCGGGGTTGTCCAGGTCGAGCGGCGCATCGGTGAGTTGCACGACCCATCCACCCGTCGCGGTACGCCGTGAGCGTGACAGCAGCTCCACGTCCCGGGCGGGGTCCGGAAAGCCGATGGCCCGTGCGGCAGCGGCCGACCAGTAGTTCAGCCAACCGAGGCGATGCGGAATCTCAGGCGAGCGGATGTTCCATGGGAGCTTCAGCGCTGGCAGCCCTCGGGGCGGAGGCTGCGGATTCGCCGCCCAGTTTTTCGTCTGGCGCGCAATATCCACTCCCGCGTTGAACGGCGTTGCGTGCCCCCAGAAGGCGCGAGCACCCTCCGCTATGGCTTCCAGCACCTCCGCTGCCGCCGCGATGCCGTCTACGGCCAGAGGCAACACCGCATGAATATCGAGCTGGGATTGGCCACCCGGCGAGCTGCCCGCCGGTAGTTCCAATCCAGTCACCGTGACCCGGAAGTCATCATCCCCGTTGCGGAGGAGCGGAAATCCACGCCCGTTTGGCCTCCCTCGGGCGAGAAATGCCTCGCGCTGCGGCACTGGGATGCGCTTCCCCTCGCTAGAAATCGTCCACGCCAAGCGCAAGCCAGGGAGCGCACGCTCCATTCCATGAACAACGGCCAGAGGGCGGCCATCGTTGCCCACGAGTTCAGGTGCATGAACGGTAATGGCAATTTCATTTTCTTGTGTGGCTGGCATCTCAGCACCACTCCATAACTACGATGACTCCATCGAGCTCCGGGGCCGTGCGTTCCAGTGCGGCTTTGTGTGCGGGGCTCCTCACGCCGACCCGGAAGTCAAATCCACAAGCCAGAGCGAGGGCGCGCTCATGCCGCAATTTTTCCACCTGACTCTCGACCACGATTTCTCGAAGGTCGGGCGGGTACGTGTCGAAGTTGTCAGTCTTGACTTCCCAGAGCGTGCGCGTGGCCAGTTGCAGCGCGTCGAAGTTTTTCCCATTCACGAACACATCCCCGCCGGGGAAACTGTTGTTCGGAATTCTGTCGGCGCACTTGTTGTGCAGTTTGTTACCGCCAAGGTGGTACGGCACTGGGACGGGCTCGCACCTGGGGCGATCTCGCTCCGAGGTCTCGGGTGGCTCCAGAGGAGGGAAATCCGGTCCTTTTGGCTCCGGCTTCGGCCTTTTTTTCGGCGAGGGTTTCTGCGGAGCGATCTGCGTTTCAGGCACGGGCCGCGTTTCTGGCACAGGGCGCGTTTCTGGCGCGGGCCTTGTTTCTGGCGCGGGCCTCACTTTCTCGGGATCGCCCCAGCTCAGCTCATACACATCCAGCGCTTCCTTGATGGCGAAGCCCACCACCACCACGCCCGCGACGATTATCGTTCCCACGACGATCTCCGGCGCCGCCAAGACACAGAGTCCGACGCCCACTGCCGCACCTGCGGAGGCGACCGCACATCGTCCCGTGGTGTCGTGAAATTCGATCCGGTCATGGTCCAGAGCATGAAAGCACCGCTCCGCCAGTTCGGACCAGGGCTCAGAAGCTTCGCGGACGGCGCACCGCCCCCCGTCCGTCCACGGCAGCGTCGCCGCTCGCTGGAGATTGGCGAGCCTTGGGTCTCTGGCCGCTGGCTCTCTTGGGCTTGGGGGGGTCGTCGTACAGGCTGAGAGAAAGAGCAGAAGTGCGATGCATGCTCGGAGACGCATGGCCGAGTCCTCCCTTGGAGCTAGTGGACTGTAAACGAAGTTATTGGACATAGTCGCGAGGGATGAATAGCTCCCGGAGATGGTGTCAAAGGATTCGAAACAAGGGGCCCGGAGATGGTGTTGGAGATGGAGTCAAAGGATTCGAAACAAGGGGCCTGAGCGAGAACGAGGCTCGGGCGTGGACGGGTAACCGACCGCTCTTCAAGTCTTTCCGAGGACTTGGCGCGCGGAGATGGTGTCAAAGGATTCGAAACCCGGAGATGGAGTCAAAGGATTCGAAACAAGGGGCCTGAGCGAGAACGAGGCTCGGGCGTGGACGGGTAACCGACCGCTCTTCAAGTCTTTCCGAGGACCTGGCGCTGGCCCACGGGGTGCAATCCTGCCTGGCGGATTGTGCGCGGGGGTTGGGGATGGGCTGGCCGCTGAGGATGTTCCAGGAGGAGGGCTTCTATTTCGTTACGTCCAGGTGCTTCCAGGGACGGCTGCTGCTGCGTCCCAGCGCGGAGGTGAACGAGGTGGTGGGTGGCGTGCTGGCACGAGCCGTCCAGCAGAGCGCCGGCAATGTACGGCTGCACGCCTTCACCTTCGCCTCCAACCACTTCCACCTGCTGGTGTGGGCCCGGGGGGCAGCGCTCGCCGGTTTCATGCAGTATCTGCGCGCCAACCTCTCCAGGAAGGCAGGGCGGCTGGTGGACTGGAGTGGGGGTTTCTGGGAGAGGCGCTATTCAGCCGAGCCGGTACTGGACGACGAGGCGCTGGTAGGCCGGTTGCGCTACGTGCTCGCCCATGGAGTGAAGGAGGGCCTGGTGGAGAGGAGCGCCGAGTGGCCGGGCCTCACGTGCCTGCCTCAGTTGCTGGGCCCGGCTCGGCGTGTGTTCCAGTGGTTCAGCTGGACGAAGCGCTGGAGCAAGAGGGGGAGCGAGGACTTGGCGGCGGAGGAGGGGCGCTTCGCCAAGGAAATCGCCGAGCCAGTGGAGTTGCTGGTGGAGCCCCTGCCATGTTGGAAAAGGCTGGGGGAGGAGGAACGGCAGCGTGCGGTGCGGGCGTTGGTGGAGGCGGTGGAGTCCGAGGCTCGCGCACGGGACAAGCCGGTGTTGGGGGCGCGAGCCGTGAGGGCACAGCACCCCCATACCCGGCCCGAGCACCTCAAGCACAGCCCGCGGCCGCTGGGGCATGCCTCCACGCGTCAGGCACTGAATGAATTGCGCGAGCAGTACCGGGCCTTCGTCGCGGCATTCCGAGAGGCGGCGGCTCGGTGGATGTGGGGGGACTTCTCAGCCCCCTTTCCGCCCTTCTCCTTCCCACCGCGGGTCGTGCCAGGTCGCGTAGCTCGAATTCTTTGACACCCCTCCTGACACCCCTCCTGGACCACTCTGAGCCGCTGGCCCGACTTCAGGTGGAACGCGATTCCTGTGCCCGCTTCAATCCTCTGAAGGTTCATAGCTCTGATCTCCATAGGTCCGATCGCACAATCGTGTTGCGTCTCCGAGAAGCTCCGTCAGGGCGAGTGTCGGGGAAAGAACCCGGACCACGTGCTCAAGCTTGTGCTGGGGTCAGCGCGCGCCGGTAGTGCATGGCGACCGCGCCGCAGCGGAGCGGCATCGCCGAGACCAGCTCGAGCCGTCGTGTGCTGGGCAGACCGCTCTGGTACAGGGTCGGGCCGTGGCCGGCGATCCTGGGGTGGACGAGGAACTTGTACTCGTCGATCAGATCCAGTCGGTCCAGCTCGGTCGCGAGCTTGCCGCTACCGAGGAGCACGCCGGACGGGGTTGCATCCTTGAGCTTCTGCACAGCCGTGCGTAAGTCGCCAACGATGTGGTGGCTATTGGTCCACGGGAAGTCCTTTCGCGTCGACGACACCACGTACTTTGGCTTGTCCTCCAGCTTGAGTGCCCACTCGCGCATCGCTGGCGGCGCCGACTCATCGCCCCGGGCGACCGCCGGCCAATAGCTCTCCATCATCTCGTAGGTGACGCGGCCCCACAGCATCGCCCCGCCCTCGTCCATGAGGCGGGTGAAGAAGGCGTGTGTCTCGTCGTCGGCGATTCCCTCCTGGTGGTCGACGCAGCCGTCCAGGGTGACGTTGATGCTGAAGGTCAAGAGTCCCATGCGGCCAGTTTAAGCACACAGCGGGCTGAATCATGGCTCGAACAATGCGAGTACGTCTCGCCCTTCGGGCAGCGGTCCTCCAAAGCGCACGTGCACGTCCACGATCCGAATCTTCCGCTCCCCGGCTTCTCCGAATTGAAGCCGACAGGACATGCCCACCGAGAGGCCAGCGTCCGACGTGGCCGCCCATGAATCGGAGCGCTCACCACGTCCGCCATGTTGCACGTATGTCGCAGGAGACTGCGGAATGACCTGGAACAGAGCGGGACAGGAGGGGACGCGGCGGGATGACGACTCCGAATCATTCCGGGCGGTTACGAGGTAAGGGCGCGATTCTGCTGGGAGTTTCGCACCGCCCGGCGTGGGTTCGATTCCCGCCGATTCCACAGCTTGCTCCCGAGAGAAGTGGGGGGCGCTGGCGGAGTGTGTGGCTCGGGCCCTGGCTGTGCAGGTGCTGGCCATGCCCGGGTTCACACCGGACTTGTGAAGCCAGTCACACCCTCTCTTTCTCAATCATGCCGCGACGCTTCAGGTCAGGCGCCGCGGCGAGTCACTCACTTGCTCCAACAGGTGGCGTACGCGGTCCGTCCGCACTGGGCATTGGCGTAGCTCTGGCACTGGCCGTAAGCCACGACGCCCGCGCCCACCGCGGACCATTGGGGCGCGCTGCTGGTGCACTTCCAGGTACACAGGCGCGCGCCCGAGTCCCAGCCTTCACACACCGCGCCCTGGGTCGTGCCGAGCTGCTCCTGGGCGTCCATCTCCTCGGGGAGTGGACCGCCACAGGCGGCGAGGAGGACACCAGACACGAGGCCAAGCAGCAGGGTCTTCATCTTCATGGAGCAATCCTTGGGGGAGGAGGGTTCACAGGGGTGGGATGGGGGTGCTCACTTGCTCCAGCACGCGCCATACGCGGTCCGTCCACACTGGCCGTTGGCGTATTCCTGACACTGGCCGTAGCTCACCGTGGCCGAGGTCGTCCACCACGTGGAGTAGCTGTAGCACTGGAAGGAACACTTGCGCGCGCCCGAGTCCCAGCCCTCACACAGGGCGCCCTGGGTCGTGCCGAGTTCCTCCGCCGGTGCCTGGGCGTCCTCGGGCTCGGGGCCACCACACGCGGTGATCATCAGGCCAGACACCAAACCCAGCATCAGCATCTTCATGTGGAGTTCCCCTCTGGAGGCGCCGCTGGAATCGGGCGCGGCAGCGGGTTCCTCTCATAACAAAAGATTTCCGGTTTTACAATGAAGAAGGCATTTTCTGCTTTATGTGGAAATTCAGGATGAGGTAAGGCGAAGGCGCACCTCGCCAGGGGACGCGGCGGGATGGTTCGATTTCCCGCCGCCTCCACACGAGAAGAGTGATTGCGGTCGCTTCCCGGCACGCCCGGTCAGCCGTGTTCCCAGGCCTTCCGTAAAGCGTCGAGCGCCAGGCTCCGCATGCTGAAGCGGGTTTTTTCCTCCGGCGTCATCTGGGCGAAGGTCTTGTCCGCGCCCTCGGGCTGGAAGATCGGATCCCAGCCAAAACCCGATTGGCCGACGGGACGGACGATGCGGCCTCGGACCGTGCCCTCGAAGAAGCGCAGCGACAGGCCGGTGGCGGACGGCTCGAGCAGGCCAATCCAGGTCGTGGCGCGGGCCTGGAGGTTGCCGCGCGCCGCGGCCACGTCGGCCAGCCCCTCCAGCCCCAGCGAGCCGTCGGCGATGAACCATTTGATGAGGGGGCCGGGCAGCCCCCCGAGGGCATCGAGGGACAGCGAGGTGTCCTCGACCATCAGCCGCTGCCCGGGCAGCAGCCGGGTGGCTTCGAGCAGCTTGGCCTCGATGACCCGCCGGGGATCGACACTCTGGATTTCCGGCAGGTCCACATCCCAGGCCCGCACCTCGGGCAGGGCGGCCTGGATTTCGCGCAGCTTGCCGGCATTGCCGGTGAGGAAGAGGAGCTGGGGTGCCGCCTTGGCGTTCTTCATGGACCCGGCACTTTACAGAGAGGGCTTCCGTACCGGGATGCGAACCGCCCCGGGCGTTGAGATGGAGCCTCAGGAGGGTGGCTCCCACGTCGCGACCCGCCGCGCCCGCTCAGCTCGCGGCCTGGCTCTTGGTGAAGGGCGAGTATGCGAACTTGATGTCGACCAGTCCGAACCCTCCCTGCTCCTTCCCCTGCAATCCGACAATGGCGTGGTCCTTGGGGACCTCGCACTCACGGATGTGAATCTTGCTCGACTCGCCTTCGTTGTTTTCGGTGAGCCAGTCGGTCACGCACCCCGCCATCCCTTCCTGGCACAGGACATGGAACCGGATGTCGGTAATGCCATACCCTTCTTCCTCGCGGACCTCCACCTTGAAGATCCGGCACTCGGGATCGAAGAATTGCTGCCGGTAATTGGTAGGCGAGTCGTCGCCCATGTTCTTGGAGGTCCAGAAGGTCTCCTTCTCATGCGCCTTGTCGCCATCGAGCAGTCGTGCGTTGATGACGCCGTACTTGTCCTGCTCGCGCACCTCGATGCCATTGGCGAACCGCCGTGGGTCGACATGCACCTCGGTCTGCCACTCTCCCCGGTCGTTTCCAGTGATGCCCTTGGTCCACTCGACGTTGGCGCGCGCGGGGTTGGACGGGGGGGACTCCTCGTACTTCACGTGAGTGCCCCCGGCGGCCTTGTAGTATTCATCTCCGTCTGGGTTGTAGATGTGCTTGCCATCCGGAGTGATGTAGTACCTGTCGCCTTTTTCGTCGAAGCGGATCGCGTGGCAGAGCTTGCTGCGCTCGTAGATCTGGTTGGTCCTCTTCATCCGCTCGAACTCATCCTGGCTGATCTTCCTGAGGGTGAGGGGCTTCAACTTGGCCGGATTCTCCCGACCGTTGTTTTCATTGATATCCATGCCCCCCTCGGCCACGAACACGACATCATGATGCCCCCAGATGTCCGTCCATTCCGTGTCCGCGGAACCACGGTCCACGACGAAGTCGCGGACGTTGATGCCGAGCGCAACGATGTCGACGGCAAACGCGGAGGCACCCACCCCGGCCTCGACCGTGCCCGCCACGAACCCCAGCGCCGTGGATGCTCCCGTCACCGCGCCGACCGCCATGCCAAGCCCCACGACCGAGAGACCGATCGCGATCAGATCCAGCGAGGCGAGCCCGATGAGTTCCGCCACCCGGCTCCAGTTCGAATGGTAGAGGTCGTCTCGCTTGAGGCAGTAGTTCACCTTCAGCGTGTACTGGACCGCTGGGCTCGCGCTGTGGACGAAGAACTCGGTCGGGTTGATCTTGTTGCGCCAACTGGAGTTGACGCCAGCGTATACCGCCGTGGAGTTGATCGGGACATTCGTCTTGTTGATGATCGTGATCGAAGCCATGGGGGTTCTCCATTTGTAAAGGCCAACACGCACACGCAACCCAGCAACCAGACCACTTAAGCCCAACCCACCATCACGGTGAAGGACGCAACACATGGGTTCGGCTTGTTCGTGAGAAAACCACCACCTGGGTTCTAAACCCTACCTTCTGGTGGTACGCATTGGACAGAACGCAAGGGAACACATACCTGGTGCGGAGAGGCAGCCGCGGGTCACTGACGAGTGGCCGCGGGGCCGTGGGCCATGTCAGCCCCAGGTGCTAACAGGCGCGAGCGGCAGCTCGGCGACCACTCCACATCGCCGAGCGCCTTGACGCTCTCGACATCCTCCTGGGTGAACCCTCGAAGCTCATCGACGTCGACGGCGGGCGCCACCTCGGTCTCCGTCTTCAGTGCGGGCGGCGTCGCCGGCTTCGACGGGGACGGCGGAGGTACGGCCTCGGGCCGCGGGACGGCCGCCGACGAATGCCGCCAGGTGCTCGCCGGTCAGCGTCGACCCCGCCGCCACCAGGTGGGCCGGGGTGCCTTCGAACACGATCCGCCCTCCGTCGTGGCCCGCGCCCGGCCCGAGATCGATGATCCAGTCGGCGTGCGCCATCACCGCCTGGTGGTGCTCGATCACGATGACCGACTTGCCGGAGTCGACCAGCCGGTCCAGCAGCCCGAGCAGCTGCTCGAGGTCGGCCAGGTGCAGCCCGGTGGTCGGCTCGTCGAGCACGTAGACGCCGCCGTCGGCCCCCATGTGCGTCGCGAGCTTGAGCCGCTGCCGCTCTCCACCCGACAGCGTGGTGAGCGGTTGGCCGAGCCGCAGGTAGCCGATCCCCACGTCGGCCATGCGTTTCAGGATCGCGTGCGCGGCCGGCGTACGCGCCTCGCCGGCGTTGAAGAAGCCGACCGCCTCTTGGACGGGCAGGTCGAGCACCTCGGCGATGTTGAGCCCGCCGAGCCGGTATTTCAGCACCGCCGCCTGGAAGCGTCGGCCCTCGCAGTCCTCGCAGATCGTGGTGACGCCGGCCATCATCGCCAGGTCGGTGTAGATCACCCCGGCGCCGGAGCAGGTCGGACAGGCGCCCTCGGAGTTGGCGCTGAACAGGGCGGGCTTCACCCCGTTGGCCTTCGCGAACGCCTTGCGGATCGGCTCCAGCAGATCGGTGTACGTCGCTGGGTTGCTCCGCCTCGAGCCCCGGATCGGGGTCTGGTCGACCGACACCACCCCGGCCTGGTTACACACCGAGCCGTGGATCAGCGAGCTCTTGCCCGACCCCGCCACGCCGGTCACCACCACCAGCACGCCGAGCGGGATGTCGACGTCGACGCCCCGCAGGTTGTGCGTGCGGGCGCCACGCACCTTCATCACCCCCGACGGCTTGCGCACCGACGGCTTCAGGGCGACCCGGTCATTCAGGTGACGCCCGGTGAGCGTGCCGCTGGCGCGCAACCCCTCCACGGTGCCCTCGAAGACCACCTCGCCGCCGGCGGTGCCAGCGCGGGGGCCGAGGTCCACGATGTGGTCGGCGATCGCGATCGTCTCCGGCTTGTGCTCGACCACGAGGACGGTGTTGCCCTTGTCGCGCAGCCGCAGCAGCAGGTCATTCATCCGCTGGATGTCGTGGGGGTGCAGCCCCACCGTCGGCTCGTCGAAGACGTAGGTCACGTCGGTGAGCGACGACCCGAGGTGGCGGATCATCTTGGTCCGCTGCGCCTCACCCCCCGACAGCGTGCCGGATGGCCGGTCGAGGCTGAGGTAGCCCAACCCGATCTCCACGAACGAGTCGAGCGTCTCCCGCAGCGTCGCCAGCAGGGGCGCGACGGACGGCTCGTTCAGCTCCCGCACCCATCTGGCCAGGTCGTTGATCTGCATCGCGCAGGCGTCGGCGATGTTGATCCCCTTGATCTTGGAGGACCGGGCGGCCTCGCTGAGCCGGGTGCCACCGCACTCGGGACAGGCGGTGAAGGTGACCGCGCGCTCCACGAAGGCGCGGATGTGCGGCTGCATCGAGTCGACGTCCTTGGACAGGAACGACTTCTGGATGCGCGGGACGAGGCCCTCGTAGGTGAGGTTCATGCTCTCGACCTTCACCTTGGTCGGTTCCTTGTAGAGGAAGTCCTGGCGCTCTTTCTGGGTGTACTTCCGGATCGGCTTGTCCGGGTCGAGGAAGCCCGAGGCCGAGAAGATGCGCACCTGCCAGCCGTCGACCGTGTAGCCGGGGATCGTGATCGCCCCCTCGTTGAGCGACTTGCTGTCGTCGTACAACTGGGACAGGTCGATGTCGGAGACCGAGCCCATGCCCTCGCATCGCGGGCACATGCCGCCGGTGAGGGTGAATTCGCGCTTCTCGGTCTTGCCCTCGCCCTTCTCGACCGAGATCTGACCGGCCCCGCGGACCGACGGGACGTTGAAGGAGAAGGCGTTGGACGAGCCGATGTACGGCTTGCCGAGGCGGCTGAACAGCACCCGCAGCATCGCGTTGGCGTCCGTCGCGGTGCCGACCGTCGACCGGGAGTTGGCACCCATGCGCTCCTGATCGACGATGATCGCGGGCGTCAGTCCTTCCAGGACGTCGACCTCGGGCCGAGCCAGTGTCGGCATGAATCCCTGCACGAACGTGCTGTAGGTCTCGTTGATCAACCGCTGCGACTGCGCCGCGATGGTGCCGAACACCAGCGACGACTTGCCCGAGCCGGAGACGCCGGTGAACACCGTCAGCCGCCGCTTGGGGATCTCGACGCTGACGTCCTTCAGGTTGTTCTCGCGAGCGCCCTGGACGCGGATCAGGTCGTGGCTGTCCGCGGGGTGTGGATTGGAAGAGGCCATGGTCGAACTCTCAATCGGCGCGTCGCCCGGCGCGCCATCTGGTGGAATACGGCAGCACGAACAAATACAGACCGGTGAACAGGAGCAAGGCGAGCGGAGGCAGCGCCAAGAAGCTCACCCAGACGGGGGGCGCCTCCCGTCCCAAGGCGACGATATTGACGATGACGGCCACCGTGAAGGCAATGGACAGCCAGCGATGGATTTCCCGAATCCATTTGTTCCAGTTCAATGCGATCTCCTCTGTTCAGTTCGCGATGGTGCGCTCTTGCCGGTGGGCGTCATCAATCCATTTCCTCCAGCAGTCGCTCGAGGCGATCGATGTGCTCCGTCCAGAAGGCGCGGTAGTGCGCGATCCAGTCGATGAGTGGCTTCATCCCGCGCGGCTCCACCCGGTAGTAGACACAGCGCCCCTCGCGCCGGCCGTTCACCAGGCCGGCGTCTTTCAACGTGGCGAGGTGCTGCGAGACCGCCGGCTGAGAGATGTCGAAGCGCGCCGTGAGGTCCTTCACCGCCGCTTCGCCCCGCGTGAGCGACTCGAAGATCGCCCGGCGGCTGGGGTCCGCCAGTGCCTGGAAGATCTTGTTTTCGGCCACGACCGCGCTTTGCATGCACGACGCATAAGCTGACGCTTATGGGTTGTCAAGCGCGCGGATCGGGCTCGTCTTCAAGGTCATGTGGAGGCAGCGGTCAGGTGGGACGGTGTGGAGAGAGCAGGAACCGGATTTCCGAAACGCAATGCCTTGACGCCCGGAATCAGCCACCGCTCTCCGTGAACCGTCCAGTCCCCTGACGGAGGGAGGCGGACCCTGGTCTCACGAGGCAAGCCGATGATTTTCCATGCGGAGAGATCTCGGAATGTTGACTGCTCGGCCGCTCACCAGACGAGCTGAAACGCACTCTGGGCGCGAGCTTGTCTGTTCATGGGCAGACAGCCATATCAGAAGCGAGCATTCGCGGTAATGCCGTCTTTTCGATGGGCCGTGAGTGCTCGTGTCGTGGCATCCAACCCAGACGCAGCGGTTCCGTGGGGACGGGAGTCCGAGAGGTTTCGGGCTCTGGACGACCCCGCGTTGAGAACGAACGACAAGGAGGAGTCCATGAGGAAGGGTCTTGGTATTGTGGGTATGTCCGTGCTCGGAGCGGTGCTCGCCGCGGGGTGTGGCGGCTCCATGCAGCAGGACACGGAGGAGGCGCCCCTCAGCGGCTCCGTCCAGGGCGGGGAGCAGCCCGCGTCCATCCCTCCGGAGGAATCCGCGCGGGAGCCGGACGATGAGGCTTCGGGTCGCGTCGGGGCGGAAGCCTCGTGCTGCCATGTCCAGTGCGGAGACGGGAACTGGTATGGGCCGTTCAAGAGCGTCAAATACAACAACTGCGCGACCTACGGCAGATACTACTGCCCGGCCTATAGCCATGGCGGCTACGTGAACAATCAATGGAGGGCCTGCTCGCTGTAATCCCGTCACACGACTGACTCATTCATTCACGCTTCAATGATACGTCCATGGAGAAGAACATGAAGAATGGATTCAAGGAACTGGGTCTGGTGTTGCTGGGAACGCTGCTGATGGCCGGCTGCGGCGGGCCGGCCTCGGAGCCCACCCAGGACATGCCCGCGCCCGCGGAGGGCGACAACGCCTCGGCCGGTCCGCGAGAGTCGGTGGCGGACGACTCCCAGTTGCCGGGGTTCGAGAAGACGCTCCCGGGGACCGTGTCCGCGCAGACGGCGTGCTGCTACGCCAAGTGCTCCGACCAGAAATGGCATGGTCCGCTCAAGCACGTGACGCCCGGCAATTGCATCACCTACTCCAAATACTGGTGCGCCAACCATAATCTGAAGTACGTGGGCGCCAAGTGGGATGATTGCTAGTCCCCGCGCGAACACTCCGGGCGGCCTCCGCGCCGCCCGGGATGTCGCACCGCTCCCGGGCTGGCGTAGAAAGAAGGCCGCGCCGTGAACCCCGAGGAGACGAACATGCCGCCCGCCGACACATCCCTCATCCCCTGGTGGAAGGACGCCGTCGTCTATCAAATCTATCCCCGCAGCTTTCAGGACAGCGATGGCGACGGGGTGGGGGACCTGCGCGGCATCCTCCGGCGGCTCGACTACCTCAAGCGCCTGGGCGTGGACGTGCTCTGGCTCTCGCCCATCTTCGCCTCGCCCAACGACGACAACGGCTACGACATCTCCAACTACCGCGCCATCATGCCCGAGTTCGGCACCATGGCCGACTTCGAGGAGCTGCTGCGCGAGGCCCACGCCCGGGGCCTGAAGATCATGCTCGACCTGGTCGTCAACCACACCAGCGACGAGCACCCCTGGTTCATCGAGTCGCGCTCCAGCCCCCAGTCGGACAAGCGCGACTACTACGTCTGGAGGAAGGGCGTGGACGGCCAGCCGCCCAACCACTGGCAGTCCTTCTTCAGCGGCTCCGTCTGGGAGAAGGACGCGGCCAGCGGCGAGTACTACCTGCACCTGTTCAGCCGCAAGCAGCCGGACCTGAACTGGGAGAACCCCACCGTGAGGCGCGAGGTGTACGACATGATGCGCTTCTGGCTCGACAAGGGCGTGGATGGCTGGCGCATGGACACCATCAACATGCTCAGCAAGCCCCAGGACTTCCCCGAGGGCCGGCCCATCCCCGGCACGCGGCTCACCGAGGGCCAGCCGCTGTTCCTCAATGGCCCGCGCATCCACGAGTTCATCCAGGAGATGCACCGCGAGGTGCTCGCGCACTACGACGTGATGACGGTGGGCGAGACGCCCGGGGTGTCTCCCGCCGAGGGCGCCCTGTACTGCGGCGCCGGGCGCGGCGAGCTCAACATGGTCTTCCACTTCGAGCACGTGTTCCTCGGCGATGACACCGCCGAGCGCGGCAAGTGGAGCAACCCCCCCCTGGCCCTGCCGGACATCAAGCGCGTGCTGGCGCGCTGGCAGACGGGCCTGCACGGGCGCGGGTGGAACAGCCTGTACTGGGACAACCACGATCAGCCCCGCGCCGTGTCCCGCTTCGGCAATGATCGCGAGTTCCGCGTGGAGAGCGCGAAGATGCTCTGCACCGTGCTGCTGTTCATGCAGGGCACGCCCTACATCTACCAGGGCCAGGAGCTCGGGATGACGAACGTGTCCTTCGAGAGCCTGGACCACTACAAGGACATCGAGACGCGCAACGCCTACAAGGTGCTGCGCGAGGAGCACGGCTGGGACGACGCGCGCATCCTCGCGGCCGTGTATGCCCGGGGCCGGGACAACGCGCGCACGCCCATGCACTGGTCAAGTGCTCCCCACGCGGGCTTCACCGAGGGCACGCCGTGGATCGCCCTCAACCCCAACTACCCGGACATCAACGCCGAGGCGGCCGAGGCGGATCCGCACTCCGTCTGGCACCACTACCGGGCCGTCATCGCGCTGCGCAAGGCGCTGCCCGTCGTGCGCGATGGCACCTTCACGCTCCTGGACGCCGAGCATCCCACCGTCTTCGCCTACGTGCGCGAGGACGCCCACACCCGCCTGCTCGTGCTCGGGCACTTCCACGGCGGGTCCCAGACGTGCCGCGTTCCCGCCGCGTTCGTGGACGGGGAGGTGCTCAGCAACAACCACCCGGTCCTGGAGGGCGCGGGCACGGAGGAACTGAGGCTGTTGCCCTACCAGGCGGTGGTGCTCCGGGCGCCCACGCGGACCGGAGTTTCGCGCCCGGAGTGAAGACGGGACCTCTTCGCTCGCGGGATTGTCGGCAGCCATGCGGCACCGCGCACTCAACCGTGCCAGGGCCGCTCCCTCGGGGCTCCCCCGCCCTTGGCCTCTTTTCTCATCCATTGAGAGCAATCCCTGTCCCCACGGGGAAAAGAGGGAATGGATGCATGACATCACGTCAGCGATTTCGCTCGAAGTATCGCCTTGACAGCATTGAGATCAAACAGCAGGCTAAACCGGAAAAACCGGTAATACCCACCCCCGACAGGGCCCACAGATGATCATGACAAAGCATGAGGATGGACTCGGCACGCTGTCTCATTCGGTCTCGGCGCTCTTCCTCGCGGCCGTTCTGAGCGGATGCGGAGCAGAGGTCGAGAGAGCGGAGTCCGCGGACGGACTGGCGCTGGCGACGAACCTGGGCGAGGTCCTGCCCGCGCCTTCCGCCGCCGCCGCGAGCTGCACGCCGCTGTGCAATGGGAGCTGCACGCCGGTCCAGCTCGCGCAAGCCTCCGGTCTCGATCAGCCCATCCTTCCTTTTGGCGAGAACGTGTACTTCTCCGGGGCCATCACGTACGAGGCCAGCTATAGCTTCGCCAACCGAGTCTCCAAGCAGGGCGGCTCGAGTGTCCAGCTCGCCCAGAGGCTCCAGCGCCCGCCCCTGTTCTTGTCGAACGGAACCTCCGCCTACGCCCTCGTCAGGTACCCGGGCAGCTCGGGGCTCGGCCACCTGAACCAGATCGGGCCCCTCGGCAACCTCACCCCGGTGCCGGGCATCGACAGCTCCCGTTCCCTCTCCATCCCCACCGTGGACGCGACGAAGCTCTATGTGTTGGATCTCAGTAACGAGAGCGTCTGGTCGACGCCGCTCACGGGAGGCTCCTGGACCCAGGCCACCCGGCCGATCGCGAACGTGGCGGGCAGGAGCGTGCGCGTGGACAGCACCCACGTGTACATCGTGGCCGACGACGTGGCGAAGAACCAGTCCATCGTGTGGAAGGCGCCGAAGCAGAACCTGGCGACGCCCACGAAATTCGTCACCCTCCCGGGCAGCATCGTATCGCTCACGCTGGACGACACGGACCTCTACTTCGCCGACCGCGCGGGAGGCATCTTCAAGGCGTCCAAGAGCAGCGGCGCCGTCACCCGGCTGGCGAGCACTGCTACCGATTTGTCCATTGCCGTCGATGCGGAGCGCTACTACTGGTTCAATGGCTCGGCCCTGACGGCGACGTGCAAGAACGGCGGTGGCTCCCAGGTGCTGGCCACCGTATCGACCCCCCAGACGCGCACGCCCGAAATCCTCTCGGTGGATGCGGAGGGCGTCTACTGGCGCAACTCCGGCCAGGTCTGGAAGGTCGCGAAGTAGGGCCGCGACGGCCACGGTCGAGGAGCCGCGGGGCCCCCTCGACCGAGCCCGCCACCCCACTCAAACCAAATGAAGGACTTCCAACTCCACGGGGCCGAGTGGACGAGCGGCTCCCGCCGATCAGAAGGAGCCTCTGCCGTAGAAGTTCGCCAGTTCGCAGAGGATGGCGCCCACCAGACAGAGCGGACTCGCGGCGTCTCGCTTATAGACGTCTGTCACCTTGCCGCCGTCGTAGACATCCTGGCGTTCCACGCTTGACGAGCGCCTAGGTGTACTTCTGGACAGACGAGTGGAGGCCCGGCCCCGAGCATTTCTCCGGTCTCTGAGTGGTCCAACCGCGTTCGAGCGGCGCTGGGACAGCTGCTACCTCTCCAGCCAGGCGTGGCCAGTCTGGGCGACATCCCGGCCGTCATCCCCATCCTTGTCGGGTGCGTGAAGGAACCTCGACCTACCGGCTGGGATATGTCGCCAACTGCCTCTCGATTGGCGTGGGCGCGAGCCATACGTGCCGGCTCGCGGGCGCCACACCCGAGCGATTGACCGCGCTCATCGAGCAGAACCTCGCCGAGCTGGAGCAGATCCTCCTCTTCAACGAGGCCCATCGAATCGAGCTGTTCCGCATCGGCTCGTCGCTCATTCCCTTCGGCTCGCACCCTGTCAACACACTGCGCTGGTGGCGCACCCATGCCCGCGATTTCGATCGGCTGGCACACATCGCCCGGCGCTCGCGCCAACGGCTCTCCCTGCATCCATCGCCCGCGGCGGCCTCGCTCACGTCCGTGCATCAACGCGTGCGTGACGCCGCGCTCGCCGAGCTGCGCTACGCGGCCCGGGTGCTCGACCTGCTCGGCCAGGGCCCCGAATCGCGGGTGGTGCTCCACCTCGGGGGCGCCGCCCCCAGCCGCCCCGAGGCGCTCGACAACGCCCACCGCCTGCTGGATTCCATGGAGCCGGAGCTGAGGGATCGGCTCGTGCTCGAGCACGACGACAAGGTGTGGACCGCGCGCGAGACGCTCGCGCTGGCCCGCGCCCATGGGCTGCCCATGCTCGCGGACAACCTCCACAACACCATCGAGCCCTCGGAGCCGGTGATGCCGCTGGAGGAGCTGTTGCGTGAGTCCGCGGCCTCGTGGCGCGCGCTCGACCTGCGGCCCAAATTCCACCTGGCGAGCCAGGAGCCCGGAGGCCGTCCAGGCGCGCACTCGGTCCGGATCGATCCCGCGGACTTCCGCGCCGTGGTGGCCGCCCTGGATGGGCCGGCCGACCTCATGCTCGAGGCGAAGGACAAGGACCTCGCGCTCTTCGAGCTGCGCCGCTCGGCGCTCGCGCAACACCCGAACGACCGGCTCAGTCCTTCTTGAGCGGGGCGCTGGCCTTCTCCTCCACGATCTTCCGGATCTCGGCCCGCATCGCGCCCATCTCGCCCGTCTCCGAGCCACCGTGGATCTTGTTCGCGGCCTCGCCGATCTGATGCCCCAGGGCCACGCCGCTCACGGTGCGCACCACCAGGCCCAGTCCGGGGTTGATCATCCCCGCGAGCACGCTGGCCCCCGTCGACAGGGCGGCGCCGGTGAGCACCTTCTGCGTCTCGTGCTTCGTGCGCTCCTGGAACGCATCCTTGACGGAGCCCAGGCCCTGCTCGGACACCGTCGAGGTGGCGAAGGCCCCCTCGGCGCCCGACTTCGTCGCATGGGCCAGGCTCTTGAGGGCGTCGAGCGGCTTGCCCTGCGCGAGCGACTCCAGTGCCTTCTCCCCGGTGTGCTTGACGCCCGCGCCCGCCACCCGCAGGCCCTCCTTCGCGCCCAGCTCGCCGTGGCCCACCACCTGGGCGGCCTTGGTGCTGAACGCCAGCTGCTCCTTCATCCGCTCCATCGACTGGGAGAAGTCCTCGAAGCCCACCTCGCCCTTGGCCACGGCGGAGCCCACCTGGCCCACGGACGTCATCGCCTTCTGCCGGCTCTCGACGAAGCCATCCAGCCCGTCCTTCAGGGCGCTCGCGTTCGCCTCCGGTCGGATCGAGTCGGCCAGGCGGGTGAGCTTGGTGTCACCCCGCTCGAAGGAGCCTCCGGGCCGAGGCCCCACGCCCTGCGAGCCCTGTCCCGGCGTCTGCCCCGAGCGCTCGTTGAGCCGCTGGCTCATCGCGTTGCTCGCCAGACCCACTCCCATGCTGACTCCCACCTGCGCAAGCCGCCTGAACATGGTGCCTCCCCACTGGAGGTGGGGTGTCATCTCCCCACCGCGGGCCTGGCGCGATGCCGGCCCGCATGAAAATTGTCGGGAGGGGTGGGATAAAGTTGCTTACGGACGCAGAGACACGCACTCGAGCCGGTGGAGCAGACCCTCCACGACGAGCCGAGCGTCAAGGGATGGAGCGCCCGCCAATCTCCGGGAAGCGTTCGTAGGCCCGCTTGAGCGCGTCCAGGTGGGCGAGGTTGTCCAAGTCGAGCGGCGCATCGGTGAGTTGCACGACCCACCCGCCCGTCGCGGTACGCCGTGAGCGCGCGAGCAGGTCCGCATCGCGGACAGGGTCCGGAAAGCCGATGGCCTCCGCAGCCGCGGCCGACCAGTAGTTCAGCCACCCCAGGCGATGCGGAATCTCAGGCATGGAATTCAAACTGTGCCTGCCCTTCCGGGGAGAGCCCCGCCGGGCTTTCCCACCCAGAAACCGTTACCCGGTAGCTCTCGTCACCATTGCAAATGAGCCGAAACCCCCTTCCGGTCGGCCTCGCTTGGGTAAGCCATGCCTCACGCCGCGGTAGCCGGAGCAGCTTCCCCGCTCTCGGCCGGGCCAATGGCAGACAGCGCCATCTGTCCAAAGGTGGCTCCAAGGCCCCGGCGGGAGCACCCATTTTCCTTGCCGCGGCGTCAGGAGCTGTTTACGCTCCAACTGCCGTGCCCTGTGCACCTGCCCGATACGTGGCAATGGCGGATCCAAGGCTGGCTTCAGACAGTGACAGATCAATCCAGAGGGGTGTCTTCGTGACAACGGATTTGCAGGTCAAGAAGTTCAGCTACGTGTTCAAGTGGTTCGACCAGAATGGCGATGGATGGATCACCCAGGACGACATCGAGAAAATGGCCAAGCTGTTCACCGCGCTGGCGGATGAGGCTGATCAGAAGAACAAGAGTGCGATGAGTCAGGGTTTCATGAACTGGTGGAACCTCCTGCTGGAGGCCCGTGAGGACAAGGCGAGCGAGAAGATCGGGAAGCAGGAGTTCATCCGCATCATGGATGCTGTCGTGATCGCCCCGAAGAATTTCGAGATTGCCGTGGGCAACATCGTCGAAGGGTTGCTGGGCGCTCTTGACCGCGACGGCAATGGCAGCCTCTCGAAGGAAGAGTACGTGAGGATGTACGACGAGCTTGGAATCCCCCCGACCACCTCCACCGAGGCCTTCAGGCGGCTCGACCGGGACAGCGATGGCGAGATCAGTCGTGCGGAGTTCCATCAAGCCCTCTTCGAATACTACCTGAGTGCGGACCCGAACGCTCCCGGCAACTGGCTGCTGGGTCCCATGGATGTACTCAAGTAAGAGCGAAACTCAATCACGACCGCTTCCCCCCTTATCCGGCGACCCGTCACCGTGGGAGGCCGGATCGCTCGTACGGGTCCCCGGCATGTTGCACGTATGTCGCGGGAGCCTGCGGAATCGGCCGAAACGAGGCGGGACAAGGGGGGATCCGGCGGGATACCTACCTCCAATGGTTCCGGGCGGTTGCGAGTGGTGTCGCTCGCGCACCACGAAGCGCCCGACCACCATGACATCGCAGACGCAATCGCTCCCACTGGCGAAGAGGTAAGAGTCGGCGAAGAGGTAGGAGTCGAGGAGCGCATCCCGCGTGTGCCCGTAGAGCTTGGTGTAGTCCACCTCCGAGGACGACGAGGTCGGCCGGGGCCCTCGCCGCCAGCCCGGGAGCTGACAGCCCCAGCACCCGGGCACTCCGGCCACGGCGGCACGGCAGAGGCCCGCCCTCACCGAGCCCTCCGAACCCACTCGCTGCACGTTGCGGCTCCGTGCCACCAGTCGCTGGCCGTCAGCGCACTCGACTCCTTTGACACCTCTCCGGGGGACGCAGAGACACGCACTCGGGCCGGTGGAGCAAGCCCTCCACCCAGGCGAGGATGTCCCAATTTGAGCGGTTTGAGGGACTTCGCCTCTCCTCTGCGGAGAGGGACGGGGTGAGGAGCCTGCACCGGGCCCCGGCGCGAAAATCCCTGCCCCGTGTGACTGGCTCACCGGGTACCTTCACTCTCAGCCCACCACCCGGTGCTGATGGGATTCGGCCTCACAGGAACACAGGTCCTTCTAGATGAGTATCAGAACGATGATGCGAAAGCTCATGGCGTTGAGCTTATGTCTTCTCCTGGGCTCATGTGGCGCCACCCGGCCGATGCTAGCGGGCCCATCCGGGCCGCAGGACCTGTCCAGGTACGTGCTCGTCATCGAGAATACGGCAGATGGGCAGGCGACCCATGCCTGGAAACCCGCCAAGGACTTCGACCTGACGGAGTACCGGAACCTGGCGAGCGTCCGGGTCGACAAGGGTCGCATCGTCCGGGTCTCACTCGATGCGGCGGAATGCGAACGTCAGTATGACATTTGCATTCCGGAGTGCCAGGCCAGCACGAGAATCCATCAGGTCGACAAATACATATACGATACCAAGCAGTACGGTCCTTGGCGGACTGGGAAATGGAGCTACTGCAGGACCGCTTGCATGAAGCAGCTTGCCAATTGCATGGGAGAGGCGGGCCGTGAGCCTTTGAAGTTCGAGGCCATCGACACCGCGGTCGATTGGCTCGAGCGCCACCAGGATGAGCTTGCGCTCGGAGCCGTTGTCGTCATCGCGGGGGTGGCTTTCTATGTTGCCGCCTGTAGTGGAGGCATCGTGCTGCTCGCTCCCGTCTTGCTCTTCGCTGAGGTACCACAATGAGGATAGGGGAGATTCTCAGCTTCGAGGCTCCCCGGCTCATCGGAAGATACCTGACGGAGCAGACCTCTCCCGAGGAGAGAGAACTGCTCCTGGTGGCGAGAGATGCCTTGTTGTTCATCTCCGAGTTGGGTCAGGACTACCGCTTCGAGGATTATCGCCGGAGCCCCGACGCCCCTCTCTCGCCCTCTGGGGGGGGGGCTTCCATCAAGACGCTCCTGAGTGAAGCGGCAGCGCTCATGGTCCGGATCCGAGGGGAACACCTCTCACCGGAGGAGAAGGAACTGGTGTCGGTCTTCATCGACGCACTCCACTTCATCGCCTCGACCGGCCAGCGCACGGCGTTCGAGGCGTTTCGCCGCGATGCTCTCGCCGCCAGGCCGCCACACGTCGTCGCATCGTTCAGGACGCGCGAGGAGGCGGAGGCCTGGCTCGACCATCAGCCCGAGCCGCCAGCGCAAGGACAGGTGTTGGTCGCGGGTGAATACTATCAGTTCTACTATTTCCGCGAGCTGAACCGCCGGGGGCTCCGACCGCAGTTCACCTTGGAGATGCTCATCCGGCAATTGATGGAGGAGGGGCCTCCTGCCACCGTGGCCTCCTTTGCCTCTCGTGAGGAAGCAGAGGACTGGCTAGCGAAGCAGCTCGCGCCACCGACGCATGCCTTCATCTTGATTGCCGGGGAGTACCACCTCGCGGTCTTCCACGAGAACATCCACCACCGCGCCATCCATCCCATCTCCATCGTCGAGAGGCTCGCGAAGTGGGAGCGGGAACAGGGGACGTGAGACAGACCGACGAGCCCTCGGCGCCCAAGCGAAGCCCCCCACCGCACCAGCACCGCGAGGCGTCGCGGCCCTGGGACATGAGCTCAGGCGGAAGCGGTGGGCGGGAGCAGCTCGACCCGGCCCTGGGCTCCGTTGACGCGCACCCGGTCCCCCGTGCGCAGGCGCATCGTCGCGTTGCCGCAGCCGACCACCGCGGGAATGCCCAGCTCCCGGGCGACGATCGCCGCGTGGGAGAGCGGAGCCCCCACATCGGTGACGATCGCCGCGGCGCGGGGGAACAGGGGCGTCCAGCCCACGTTCGTCACGCTCGTCACCAGCACCTCCCCGACCTGGAGCTCCTCCGCGTCGTCCGGTGAGGTGAGCACCCGGACCCGGCCCTCCACGATGCCCGCCGCGCCTGGAAAGCCGGTGACGTGCTCGCTGTCCGCGGGCGGCTCGCCCCGCGCGTTGAAGACATCCGCGCGCCGCCGGGGGTCCGCCGCCCATTGGAAGGGATCGAAGCGGCCCCGGATGAGCGTCGGGTAGACGGGCAGTGCCGCGTAGCGCGCATGGGTCGCCTGGCGAGCGGAGAGGAAGGGCAGGGGCGCGGTGTCTCCGCGCAGCACGCCCAGCAGCTCGTCGATCTCCAGGAAGAAGACCTCCGGGCCCAGGCCCAGGAGAGCCCCGGCGCGCAGGACGAACACCCTCAGCACCCAGAAGACCCGCACCACCTCCGAGCGCGCCGCCTCGCGCGCCTGGAGCCCCTCGGCCACCTCCTCGAGCTGATGGCGCAGGGCCTTGACCCGGGAGGGGTGGCGCGCCTGGAAGCGCTCCCAGGCGGCCGCGCGCGCCTCCTTCTGCCGCGCCAGCAGCGTGTCCACATCCACGGGCGTCTCGCGCGCCCGGGCCAGCTGCCGATCGAGCCACGCCGGCTCCTCCGCGGGGCGCGGCAGTGACACCTCGAACTCGTGCGGGCCCCGGTGGCCATACCGGCGCGCGTAGGTCTCGCGATCGAGCTCGCCCCGGGCCAGCCGCGCCAGACCCACCAACGTCTCCAGACTCGCCAGCGCGTGCGCTCCTCCCTCCACACCGGAGAGCAGCGCGTTCGCGTCCGCGTCCCCCACCCACTCGCGCAACCGGGCACGCGCCGTGTTGAGCTCCCGGCCCTTGTGGCGGGCTCCCGCCTCCAACATCCGGCAGCACTCCTGGACGTACGGCAGCACCTCGCGCTCCCACAGCGCGATCAGCTCGGGGGCGCGGTCCGTGGCCTTGATCCGGGCCCGGAGCGCTTCGCAGCGCGCCGGGGCCGCCGCGACGAAGGCGGGCAGCCGCGCCAGATGTGCCCGGATGCGCGGCTTGAGCCGGAGCACGCCCGGCAACAGCGCGCGCAACACCCGCCACCGGCCGAGCGGAAGCAGCGGCACCTCCATGCCCTCGGGCAGCGTGCCAAAGGTCTCCTCGCTCATCTTCGCGAGCCGCTGGGCGCTCATGCCGAAGGCCCGCCCGATCGTCGCCGTCAGGCTCAGGTTCATGTAGAAGCGCCCGCCGATGTTGCCGATGGGCGGAAAGTCGGTGATGAACAACGTCGGCAGGGTCTCGGCGATGAAGATGCGCACGAGCGACCAGGTGCAGGGCGTCATCACCCCGGGCACCGCCTCGCCGAGGTTCGTGCTCGTCCACAGGCAGTCGCTCGTGAGGCTGTCGTTGTGCTCGCCCGTCGTGGGATCATGGCCGCGCAGCGTGGTGATGGGCCGGGCCTGCAGGAGCACCACGCGGCCCCGCACGAGCGCCCACTCGAGGTCCTGCGGCACACCGAACTCCCGCTCCAGGCGCTCGGCGAGCTGGCGGAACGCGCGGGCGAAGCGCCGCAGCTCGGGAGGTCCGGAGTAGCCGCCCCCGAGCCGTCCGAGCGTGAACGCCAGTCCGGTCTCCTCGCCCGACACGAGGCGCTCGCCCAGGCCAGGCACGGCGTTGCCGACGATCGTCGAGCGGCTGCCCGTCACCGGATCCGCGGTGAAGAGCACGCCCGAGAAGTCCGGCGACACCATGCGCTGGACGACGACGGCGACCTCGTGCTCGGCGGACAGCCCCCGGGCGCGGCTGTAGTCGGAGACCCGGGCCGCGTGGCGGGAGCGGCGCACGGCCTCGATGGCGTCGCGCACGGCCTGCTCGCCCCGGACGTCGAGCCGCGTCTCGAACTCGCCGGCGAACGAGTCCCGGGCCGAGTCCTCCCCCAGCGCGGAGGAGCGGACCGCGAGGGCGTGCCCGGCGCCCAGCCGCGCCAGCTCCGCCTTCACCCGCTCCCAGGCCGTCTCCCGGAGCGAGTCGCCCTCGAACGCGCTCACCAGGACCACGAAGCCCTCGGGCACGGGCAGGCCCGCCTGGAACAGCCGCGCCAGCGTGCGGCCCTTGCCTCCCGCCAGGGCAGAGTGTTCGGGGGACAGCGCCTCGAAGGAACAAACAGGGGAAGGGCCGCTCATGGCCTCCCAGCATAGGACGGCGCCCCCAGGGAAAACCCCCCACGGCGCCATGCTCCGTGGAGAAGCAACCGACCCGGTGCTTTTCGGGATTTGAGGGCTACGCGATAGGATTCGCCTCCTGGTGCGAACCCCACCCGTGGGAGAAAGGCCGTTTCAGTGGAGCAGCGCTCTATCCAGACCCTGAAGGAGGAGTTCTGGCGGATGGCGGACAATGCCCGGACCCAGACCGAGTATCTGGCGGACAAGAAGCTCCAGTACCTGGAGCATGCTTCGCTGGACGTCCTGAAGCGAATCTTCGTTCAGTACCGCTATTTCACCATTTCCTACATCAGCGATCTCGCGCTCCTGGTCTACCGCCTTCCGTTCGGGAACCTGAGAAGCCTGCTGGCCGACTTCCTCAACGACGAGCTGGGCAACGGCCAGCACGAGCAGGCGCACCAGCGGATCTACGACGACTTCCTGGTGAGCCTCGGGATGTCCCAGGACGAGCTCGAGGCGGATGCCCACCAGACCAACCTGCGGTTGTTGGGGGAGATCAGCGACCTCGTGATGAAGGAGTCACCCTGGTACGCGGTGGGCCTCCGCGGCATGGGCGGCGAGTGCCTGTGTCAGGTCTACCTCGCGGCCATGCATGCCTACTTCATGAAGAACCCAGCCATTCAGGAGATGAAGGACCGGCTGGATCAGCGGTTCTGGGACATCCACACCGGGGAAATCGACATCGAGCACCGCGAGCGGCTGCGCGAGGCGCTCATGGCGGCGGTGGATCGGGATCCGGCGGCGTTGGAGGGGTTGGTCGGCGGCTACAAGAAGAGCAAGGGCGTCTTCGACCGGTTCTGGGACAATATCTTCGAGGCCGCGGACGTTGCCTCCCACGTGCCTGGCAAGAAGGACTGACTTCACATGGCGAACATCAAGGACTTCCATCTCGCATTCCCCGTTTCGGACCTCGCCTCGGCGCGGGCCTTCTACACGGGCGTCATCGGCTGCCCCGAGGGGCGCAGCACCGACCACTACGTGGACTTCGACTTCTACGGGCACCAGATCGTCGCGCATCTAGCGCCCGAGCGGCCGAGGACCAGTGAGTCCGACTTCGACGGAAGCGATGTCACCATCCCCCACTTCGGGCTGAACCTCGACTGGGACGCCTTCCATCACCTCCACGAGCGGCTGAAGGCCGGCGGCGTGCGCTTCGTCAAGGAGCCCCACGTCCGGCTCGAAGGCAAAGTGGGGGAGCACGTCTCCATGTTCGTCCACGACTTCTCGGGCAACGCGCTGGAGTTCAAGGCGTTCCGCAACCAGGATCAGATCTTCTCGAAGCAACTGAGCGAGGAGCCCGCTCACCCCCCGCCACTCGAGACGTAGCGATCGGCGACCGCCAGCGCCTCGTCGATGATGGCGAGGCCTTCCCTCGCGTCTTGATCGCTGATCGTCAGGGGCGGCACGACATGCACACGGTTGGAGAAGATTAAAGGCCACAACCCCCGCTCCTTGCACGCGCCAGCGAGCGCCGCCATCGGCGCGTTGGCGGGACCAGAGGCGTTGTACGGCACGAGCGGCTCGCGCGTTCCTGGGTGACGCACCAGTTCGATCGCCCAGAACACGCCGAGGCCGCGCACTTCGCCCACCGAGGGGTGGCGTTGCTTGAGCTCCTCCAGCGCCGGGCCCAGGACCTCGTCGCCGAGATGCCTGGCGTGTTGGATGATTCGTTCATCCTTGTAGAGGTTGATGCAGGCCACGGCCGTCGCGCACGCGAGCGGATGGCCGGAATAGGTCAGGCCCCCCGGGTAGGGGCGATGGGCGAAGCTCTCGGCGATCCGCTCACTGATGATCACCCCGCCGAGTGGGACGTAGCCGCAGTTGACGCCCTTGGCGAAGGTGATGAGGTCTGGCGTGACGTTCCAACGATTCACCGCGAACCATTCGCCGCAACGCCCAAAACCCGTCATCACCTCGTCGGCGATCATCACGATGCCGTGTCTGTCACACAGCTCGCGGACCCCCTGCAGATAGCCGTCCGGCGGAACGAGAATGCCGCTGCCGCCCACCACGGTTTCCAGCACGATGGCGGCGACGTTGTGCGGGCCTTCCATCGTGAGCACTTCGGCCAGGTGTGACAGCGCGCGATCGCGCTCCTCCTCCAGCGTGGTGGCATGGAACGCGGAGCGATACAGGTAGGGGCCCCAGAACCTGACAACGCCCGGCATGCTGGGCTCGGAGCCCCAGCGGCGAGGGTCCCCCGTCAGCGCGATCGCGCCGGCGGTGGCGCCGTGGTAGCTGCGGTAGGCCGCCAGCACCTTGTGGCGCCCCGTGTGGTGGCGCGCCATGCGGATGGCGTTCTCGATCGCCTCGGCCCCCCCATTGGTGAAGAACACCTTGTTGAGATCGCCTGGAGCCACCTCGGCGATCAACCGGGCCGCTTCGCTGGTGGCCTCGTTGGCATGGTAGGGCGCCACCGTGCACAGCTTGTCGGCTTGCTCCTTGATGGCGTCGATCAGCTTGGGATGCTGATGACCGACATTGACGTTGACGAGCTGGCTGGAGAAGTCCAACCACGTCTTGCCGTTCTCATCCCAGAACCTCGACCCCCGCGCGCCAACGACAACGACAGGCTCCAACGTGGCCTGGGCGGACCAGGAGTGAAACACGTGGGCCCGATCGTCGCGAGCGGCCGCCGACCTGGGCGAGGAGTCACGGCTCGATTCGGGGATTCCTTGTCGAATGCTCACAGCCACCGTCCTTCCCATTCCAGTCCGGGCATCGCGCGCGGACGATTCCATGGTCGCATGGAGTCTTCTCCCGCCGCATCAAACTTCATCCGCTCGATAAGGGATTGCATTCCCCCTCACGTGAACGCGCTCCCTCGCGTGGGCAACGGCCTTGCAATTGCCACTGAGTTGCACTTAATGAGGACATGTCCAACGTCGTGAATACTGGCGCCCTCGAGGCGATCGGGCTCGAACATCGCTATGGCTCGAAGACCGTTCTTCGGGGGCTGAACTTCACCGTGGAGCCCGGTCAGATCTATGCCCTGCTCGGCGGCAACGGCGCGGGCAAGTCGACGACGCTCGGCATCTTCCTGGGACTGGTGCGCCCGACAGCCGGGCGGGCCCGGGTCTGTGGCCACGACGTGGCGGCCGACCCTCGGGCGGCGCGGTCGCGGCTGGCCTATGTCCCCGAGAACGTGGCCCTCTACGAGCACCTCAGCGCGCGGGAGAACATCGACTACTTCCTGACCATCGCGGGAAGCGAGCAGCGCTCTCCGTCGAACATCGACGAGGCGCTGGAGGCGGTCGGACTGGCGCGTGAGGCGTGGGCAAAGCGCGTGGGCGGGTTTTCCAAGGGCATGCGCCAGAAGGTGGCGATCGCGCTCGCCATCGCCCGGCGCGTGCCCGTGCTCCTCCTCGACGAACCAACCTCCGGCCTGGATCCGCGGGCGACCGGCGACTTCAACCGTCTGCTGGACACGGCCCGCGCGCGCGGTGTGGCCACCCTGATGGTGACGCACGACCTGCTGAGCGCCGCCGAGATCGCCGACCGGATCGGCTTCCTGGCGCGGGGCCAGCTTGAGGAGGAGCTGGCCGCCACCGGCGCGGAGCGGTTCGATGTCAGGGCCCTGCATCAGCGCTACGCGCGGGCAGGGGAGGCCGCATGAACTCCCGACGCATGAAGATCTCGAGGGTCGCCGCCGAGGAGTGGCGGGCCCTGGTGAGAAACCGGGTGGCGATGATCGCCAGTCTCACGCTCGCGGCCCTGCTGGTGACCTCCGCCCTCCTGGGGGTGGAGCAGCGGAACGCCACGGAGGCGACCCGGGCCCGCTACCAGGCGACGGCGGACGAGGCGTTCGACGCCCAGCCGGACCGCCATCCGCACCGGATGGTGCACTATGGGCAGTTCGTCTTCCGGCCCCTCTCGGCGCTGGCCTTCTTCGATCCGGGGGTGGACGGCTTCACCGGCAACACGGTGTTCCTGGAAGGCCACAGGCAGAACAGCGCCAACTTCAGCGAGGCGCGGCAATCCTCGCTGCTGCTGCGGTTCGGCCAACTGACGCCAGCCTTCGTGCTGCAGACCCTGGCGCCGCTGCTCATCGTCTTCCTCGCCTTCGGTGCCGTCGCGCGAGAGCGCGAACAGGGAATCCTGCGGCTGCTCCTGGCCCAGGGGCTGCGGCCGTTCGAGCTCGCCGCGGGCAAGCTGTGGGCCTATGCCGGCGTGGTGGCCGCGATCGCCGCGCCGGCGCTCCTGGTGCTGGCGGCCGCGGCGCTCGCTGGCTGGGCGCCGCCGGTCCCGAGCCTGCTGATGGTGTCCGGCTATCTCGTCTACCTGTCCATCTGGGCGGTCGCGGCCCTGCTCGTGTCGCTGTTGGTGCGGCGCTCCCGGGACGCACTGATCGTCCTGGTCGCGGCCTGGATGGGCGGGGTCATCCTCGCGCCCCGGATCCTTCCCGAACTCGCGGTGGCGCGGATCCCCACGCCGACGCGCATCGAGACGGACGTGGCGATCCATCATGAACTCAAGCAGATAGGAGACAGCCACAATCCGGAGGACCCCTACTTCTCCGAGTTCAAGGCGAAGACCCTCGCCCGATACGGCGTCGAGAAGGTCGAGGAGCTGCCGGTCCAGTGGGCGGGGCTGGTCGGCATGGAAGGCGAGCGCCTGACGAGCGGACTGTTCGATCGCTACGCGCGAGAAGCCTTCGCGAGAGAGGCCGAGCAGAACCGGCTCGTGCGCCGATTCGGGGTGCTCAGCCCGCTCATCGCCGTGCGCCAGCTCTCCATGAGTCTGGCCGCCACCGACACCGAGAGCCACCAGGACTTCCTGGAGCAGGTGGAGCGGCACCGCTACGCCTTCGTCCAGGCGCTCAACCTCATGCAGGTGACGAAGATCCCGAACCGGAACGCCGGAGCGGACCCCCGGATCTCCGCCGATCATTGGAAGACGCTACCGAGCTTCACCTACCAGCGGCCGGACGTGCTCCTGCTCGCGGGCGACCGGATCCGGGACAACCTCCTGGTTCTGGTCTGCTGGCTGGCGGCCTTGCTCGTCGGTTGCGGCCTCGCGGCCCGGCGTCTGGGGGAGGCCACGCGATGAACGTCTGGAAAGCGGAACTCCGATTGTTGTTCCGGGCGCCGTTGAGCGCGGGTGCGCTCCTGCTGCTCCTTCTCCTGACGTCCCTGTCCGTGGCGGCCGGCCTCGCGGCGACCGCTCGGCAGGAGGCCATCATCGAGCGGGTGGAAGCCGCTCAGCGGATGGACCTGGCCTCGGTGACCCGGGAGCATGGCAAGCCCGACGGAGACGCGGGCTCCGCCGCCTACTACACGTTCCACCTCACCACGGACCCTCCGTCGCCCCTGGCCTTCGCGGCGCTCGGCCAGAGGGATGTGCAGCCCTATGTCCTGCGGGTGCGGCTGCTGGGCCTGCAATCGCAACTCTACGAGTCCGAGACCTTGAGCCCGGAGCTCGCGCTTCCAGGCGCCTTCGACTTCGCCTTCGTGCTGACCTACCTGGCTCCGCTGGTCATCATCGCCCTGATGCATGATCTGGTGTCGGGCGAACGCGAGGCGGGCCGGCTCCGGCTCCTGGTCTCCCTACCGGCCTCCGGTCGTGGGGTGTGGGGACGTCGCGGCGTCCTGCGCTATCTGCTCGTCCTGGGCGCCCTGCTCGTGCCGCTCGGGGTGGGCGCCGCGATCTCCAGGGCCCCGGTGACGGGGACCTTCGCCATCGCCCTGGCGGCGGCGCTCTATGGGGCATTCTGGTGGGGGCTGGCGCTTCTTGTCGCCGCTTGGGGCCGGAGCTCGGCGGCCAATGGCGCCGCGCTGATGGCATGTTGGATCGTGCTGACCCTGCTGGCGCCCGCGCTGGCCAACGCCGTCATCTCCCGCTCCATCCCCGTGGCCCAGGGAGTCGACCTGACCCTGGCCCAGCGTGAGCAGGTGCACCGCGCCTGGGACATTCCCAAGGAGGAGACCTTCCGTGCCTTCTTCGTCAAACATCCGGAGTGGCGCGACACGCCGCCGGTGCTCGGTCGCTTCCATTGGAAGTGGTACTACGCCATGCACGAGGTGGGCGATGAGGGAGTCTCCACCGAGGTCGCGGACTACCGACGGCGCCTGACGGCCCGCGATGTGTGGACCGCCCGGCTCGGCTGGGTCCTACCGGCGGCCGCCGTCCAGACGCTCCTCCACCGCGCCGCGGACAGCGACCTGCTGGCGCATCTGGCCTATCAGGGCAGCATCGAGGAGTTCCACACACGGCTTCGCGACTTCTACTACCCGTACCTGTTCCAGGAGCGGCCATTCCAGAAGGCCGACTTCGAGCAGCTGCCCCTCTACCAGCCCAGGCCGTCGAGCGCCTCTATACCGGGCTCGCCAATGCTCGGGCTGCTGGTGCTGGCGGCGCTCGTCTCCGGCGCCGCCGTCAGGGGAGTACGGACCCTGTCATCGTCCGCGGCCCGGGAATGAGCATCGGGTGGGGCACCAGCCAGCACGAAGGAGGGCGCCCAGCACCCTCCGGTTCGGGTCCCGGGAAAAGGACCCGGCACTCCCGGTTCAAAACCATCAGTTGGAGCGGAACTCGGCCGCGAATCCCAGAAGTCGGCGAATCGCCTGCTCCGAGTCACCTCCACAAACCTGGAGAAAGGGCTGAGGCCATTCCGCGCCAGGAGGGAGGGCCTTGGCCTCGTGGAGCCACCGCTCGAAACGGGCGTATTCCTCGTCCCGTGTTCCCGCGAGGGCGAGGCACAAGCGATATCCATCGATGAAGCCCGCCATGCGCCGCACATCCACGGTGCCGATGAACAAACCAAGCCGTCCCGGGACATCTCCAATCTCCCGGCGAATCTCCAAGAGGAGGTCCAACGTGGGCTTGGGCCGATGGGCAGGCACCCAGGAGGGAGTCATGGTGGCGGGATGCTGACCCTGGGAATACCAGGGGATCGCGGCCAGGGCCTCGGGAGACAGCTCACGAAACTCCGCGACGTAATCCAGATATTTGAGCAAGGCCCGGGTCTGGTCACCCTGGAATTCTCGCAGGTAGGCAGGTCCCCAACCTTGACCGGGCCAGGCTTTCCTGACGTCCCGGAACCACTCACCGAACAGGACATCCGTCCCTTCCCTCACACCTCCATGACGAAGGCATTCCCCATAACCCAGCACGAAGCACGTCACCCATTCCACATCGGGCATCCCAATATGGAGATAGGGGCCCGAGGCGCGGCTCAGAATGTCCTGACGGATGCGCAGCAGGACATCCCAGAGGGGTACCATCGGCTTCACAGGAGCAGCCATTGCGCTTGTCTGGTTCATCGCGCCCCCGTCACGGATTCAACCACGGTCTGGGTGATGTCCGACCGTGCGCCCAACCGGCTCATGTACTCCGCCCAGGGCAGTCCCGTCGCACCCGTGTATGCGTCATAAGCACGTCCATTCATCCGGACCACGACGTGGTAGCCCGTCTCGGTCATCATGGATTCCCGACCGTTCGGCATCTTGAAAAGCATATAGGGGAAATCCCTGGCGGACACGGTCCGTAACTCCACGAACTCCGGCCTGCCCCCCAGGCGGGTAAAGGCCACATGAATCGTCTGTGCGACCCCTTGGCAGGCTCCCGCCACCTGCTTGCTCGCATCGAAGGCCGTGCGGATCGCCAGAAGCCAGGCAGGAGCATCCTTCCCGGTGGTCAGTGCCCAATATTCGATGGCTTCCGTCACTTGCCCTCGAGCGAGCAGCGCGACCGTATGGTTGCTCAGGGAGTCCGCGGCGAGCACCTGCGCGGTCACCACTTGAGGAACCGGAACCGCGCCTCGCGAAGTTCCCGCGAAGCCCACTAGCACGGCTACTGCCAAGCAGAGACGTAGGAAATTCATGAAAATCAATATTACGGCAAGTGAAGTCCTGGAATCAAGGACCCGAGACACCTGTACAGAAATGCCCGTCCCGCCAGGGAGTCATCCCACCGTCTCGGAAAGACACCCGCGAGGCGAGTGCTCCAACCGTCCGGTTTGGCTAGGGTCCGTCCATGACCGACACCCTTGAGCAGACGCCCTTCGCCACCGCCACCACCTGGAAAGCGCTCGGAGAGGGGCGTTACGCGGGAAATATCCACCCCCGGTGGTTCCAGGGACGGGGCTCCTATGGCGGACTGCTCGGTGGGGTCCTGCTGCGCTCGATGATGCGCGAACTCAACGAGCCCGCCCGCTCCCCCCGCTCCTTCACCGTGCACTTTTGCGGACCCGTGAGCGAGGCCGATGCCCTCATCACCGTGCGCCTGGAGCGTGGTGGACGTCAGGTGTCCCATCTGTCCGCGCGCCTGGAGCAGGACGGGAAGGTGGCGTGCCTCGCGACGGCCACGTTCGCCCTGCCTCGCGACACGTCACTCGTCTTCACGGACGCGCGTTCGCCCGAGGCCCCGCCTCCCGGCGACATCCCTTCCATCCCCAACGAGTTCCTGCCCGCGTTCGGTGCCCATTTCGACTACCGCTGGTTCCAGGGATTGCCCTTCTCCGGCTCCACCGAGTCCCGCATGGCTGGGTGGATCCGCCCGCGCCAGCCCGAGCCCATCGACGCGCCCCTCATGGTGGGGCTCCTGGATGCCTTTCCCTCCGCGGCGTTCGCCCGCGTGGATGGCTTCTGCAATGGCGCCACCATGGACTACACGGCGCACTTCTACGCGCCGCTGCCGCTCGTGGCCGCTCCGGACGCCTTCTTCCTGCGCACGAGCCACGCCCGCCACGCGGCGGACGGCTACGCGGATGACCTCGCGGAAGTGTGGGACGAGCGGGGCCAACTGCTCGCTCAGCTCCGGCAGATGGCCGCTATTTTCCCTCCTTCCCGGTGAATCCCTTTCTCCTGTCGCGTCGCGGCGTTGAATGGTTGTCATTGACGCGCAGCGTAAAGGCTTTCTTTACCCAAGGAGAAGTTCGCCTTTGGTCATCGCCGGTGCTAACAAGGCGGCGCTCGCCGGTTGGACCATGCCTCCAGAGGGGGGGGAAACCAACCGGGGCCCGTGGCCGCGCCACGGCTACCCCAAGGAGTCAATCCCATGCGGAAATTCTTCCTGATCAGCAGCGCCGCCGTATCCCTGTTCGCCGTTGGCTGTGCCACGCCGGAGAAGGTGTGCGAGGCCGGTGTGGATCAGATTTGCGAGCGCCAGTTCGAGTGTCAGTCCGCCGCGGTGAAGGCCGATGCGAACTTCCAGGCCGCCTACGGCACCAGTGAGAAGGACTGCAAGACCAAGCTCTACGCCGTGTCGAAGTGCTCCGAGCGCAAGGAGGACAACGACAACTGCACGGGCGCCCTAGCGGGCAAGACGTTCAATCTGGACGCCGCTTCGGACTGCTCGGACGCGCGCGGCAAGCTGTCCTGCGCGGACTACCTGGCCGCCTTCTCCACGGACCCCTCCAAGCAGCCCGAAGTCTGCGCCAACGTCTGCAAGTAGCACCACGCCACGGCGCGTCCTTACCCCCGCCGGTGCCCTTCACGGGGCACCGGCTTTTTTCGTTCCCGAGTTCCAACGGTTCCGGCTCCCCGGGAGGAGAGCGAGCGGGTTCGCGGCAGGTGACTTCCGCTCCCCCGAGGGCTCGGTTAGCTTGCGCCGCCCCCGCCCCCACCGCGGCTTCTCGCGGGACACGGGCGAGCACTCCGAGGTTCTGCACAGATGGCAAGGATTTCCCAGGATCAGGCTCAAGAGCGGCACACCTTCCTGCTCGAGCTCTTCCGCACGCAGCCGGACATCAGCCGCAACGAGGCGATGGACACCTACAAGGACAAGTTCGGCGCCTCGCTCAACGCGAAGACGTTCAACGAGCTGCGCGAGCAGGCGCTGCGCGACGTGGAGACCGCCACGGACAAGGCCGAGGAGACCCGGGCCGAGCCCGAGCTCGACTCCGAGCCCGAGGCTCCGGTGGAGGACATGGCGGGCCGGTTGAAGATGGTGGCCTCCAGCGAGCCGCTGGCGAGCGCGCAGGGCGCCGCCAAGAAGCCCAAGCTCAAGAGCTCGGGCGCGAAGAACGTGTTCGTGGACGCCACCCAGGAGCAGCTGCAGTTCCTCGAGCGCGTCGTCCACCAGCTCCAGGAGGCGGGCGCGAACAACGTGAAGATCGACTACGGCACGGACCGCTGGATGGTGCTCACGGTCGACGCGAAGTAGTCGCCTCCGGGGCCGCGGCGGGGAGCAAGGCCTCCCCGGTCCGCGGCCGGCCCTGGCTCAGAACTCGCCCCCGTCCAGGTGCGGCGAGGCCGCGGGCGCCGCCACGAGCTCGGGCGCACGGGGGGCCTCGGTGGCCGCGAAGGCCTCGGGGCGCAGGAGACGCTGGGTGAGCACGAGCGCGAGGAAGAAGAGCGCGCACCCGGCGGTGATGAGGCGCACCCCCACCCGGTCCGCGAGCGCGCCCTGCATCCACACCCCGGCCGCGTACCCCACGGCGATCATCATGCTGTAGATGCCACTCATGCGGCCCTGCAACTCGGCCGGTACGCGCAGCTGGCACGCGGTGTTGAGGCTGGTGAGCGTGCCCATGTAGAGCGCACCCAGACCCACGAGCGCGAGCGCGGCGGTGTGCAGGGTCGGCGCCATCCAGTACACGGCCGCCATGGGGCCGATGAAGACCAGGCACGCCTCGAGCAGCCTCCGGCGCCCGAGCCGCGCCACCAACGGGCCGACCAGCACCGCCGCCATCACCGCGCCCATGCCCTGGGAGCCCACCAGCAGGGACGTGGCGGCCGCGCCCTCGTGGAAGACGCGGATGGCGAACACCGGCACCAGGCCGATGAAGGGCGACACGAGCGCCGACACGGCCAGCGTGGCCAGGAGGGTCATCCCCAGGGTGGGATCCTCGCGTGCCACCCGGGCCCCGCGCACGAGCCCGGTCCACAGGGGCTCGCGCCGCTCACGGGCCGAGGGGGGCTGGGGCCGCACCCGCCAGAGCGCCCACAGCACCGCCACGAAGGACAGGGAATTGACGGCCAGCGTCCAGGTGATGCCATGGGTGGCGAGCACCGCCGCCCCAAGCGCTGGACCGATGATGCGCCCCAGGTTGAACTGCGCCGAGTTGAGGCTGAAGGCGCTGTGCAGATCCTCGGGCGGCACCGAGCGCGAGATGAGCGCGGCGAAGGCCGGGTTGACGAGACTGCTCGCGCACCCGTTGAGGAACGACAGCACCGCCACCGCGGGCACCGTGAGCCGGCCGGTGAAGGCCATCAGCGTGAGGAGGGCGGCGAGCACCGCCTGCGCGAGCATGCCCATGGCCACGAAGGTGCGCCGGTCGAAGCGATCCGCGAGCGCGCCACTCACGGGCGACAGCAGGACTCCGGGCAGGAACGTGAGCGCGGCGATGCCACCGGTGGCCTCGGCGCGGCCCGTCACCGTGGTGACGAAGACACCCAGGGCGAGTGTCTCCATCCAGGTGCCAATGTTGGAAACCAGCGCTCCAGACCAGACATGGACGAAATCCCGATGCCCGAAGGCCCGGAGCGAAGAGAAGCGAGACAATTGAAGGGCGGGCACGCTTCCCCCTTGTAACCCGAACGTCCCACGCGCGCTCGGTGGGCACGTGCATACATTGTCAGAAATGTCTCCTCGCCCACCAGGCCGACAGGCATTTCGGGGGTTTCCAGCGAGGATGCATTCTTATGGGTACAAACAGGACCTGGACCCGTATGGGTTCAAACGGGTCCAGGGGGAGAGCGCTAGCGCTCGGCGCGGGAGGCGGAGGCCTTGGGCGGGGAGATGACGCCCTCGGGGCTGACGCGGGCGCCGGAGGTGGGGAAGTCCTCGGCGGTGAGGCGGCGCACGAGCGCAATCACCTCGGCGCGGGCATCCGGCTGGGGGATGCCGCGGCCCTCCTGGCGCGTGGGCAGCAGCCGTCCGGCGATGAAGCGCCCCCGGCCGTCGAGCTCCACGTCGGCGATCATCCCCAGCCCCTGGGGGCCCTTGAGGTTGAAGGAGCCGTAGGTGGCGAAGTTGCCCAGGGAGTAGAGGATGAGCTTGTCCTTGTAGAACTCGAGCGCGCGCACCACGTGGGGGCCGTGGCCGATGACCAGGTCCGCGCCCGCGTCGATGACGGCGTGGGTGAAGGCGCGCAGGTCGCCCCGGTTCTCGCCGTAGAACATCTCCGTGCCCTGGGGGATGTTGAGCGCCTTGCCGCCCTCGGCGCCGCCGTGGAAGGACACGAGCACCAGGTCATGCTCGTGCTTGACGGAGCGGATGAAGGCGGCGGCGGTGGCGTGGTTGTTGACGTGGTTGCAGTTGGGCGAGGTGTGGAAGGCGACCATGGCCACGCGCAGGCCGTTGCGCTCCACGGTGGCCACGGTGCCCGCGGGGCCGCTCCAGGCGATGCCGAGCGCGTCCAGGGTGCTCTCGGTCTCGCGACGGCACAGCTCGCCGAAGTCACCCGAGTGGTTGTTGGCGGTGGAGGCCAGGTCCACGCCCGCGTCCTTGAGGTACGCGCCATAGCGCGTGGGGGAGCGGAAGGCGTAGCAGTTGCCTCCCTTGCGGCACTTCTGCGTCTCGCCGTTGTCGCACAGGGGGCCCTCCAGGTTGATGAAGGTGAGGTCCGCGTCGCGCAGCAGCGGGGCGACGGAGGCGAGGCTCGCGGCGCCGTCATCGGGGGGCAGCAGGCCCTCGGGGAAGGAGGTGCCGAGCATCACGTCTCCCACGGCGCGGATGCGCAGCCGGGCATCGGGCGGGGGCGGGGGACGGGGAGCGGCGGGCTTCTCGCCCTGGGCGAGCTGGCGCTGGAGCGCGGACTGGCCCCGAGCCTGGGTGAGGGCGTCCTCGAGTTCCGGCAGGCGCGGATCCAGCTTCTGCACGGTGGTCCACTCGGCGAGCGCGTCGGGCCAGCGGTTGAGGAGCGAGTACGCCCAGCCGAGCTCCCAGTGGCAGTCCACACGGGCGGGAGCCGAGCGGGTGCAGGCGGAGAAGGCGGTGACGGCGCCCGCGGCGTCCTTGGCCTTGAGCGCCTCGACGCCCTGGGCGTAGAGCGCGTCCACCTCGGCGGCGGAGGAGACCAGGGCGGGCTCCTCGGCGGGGGGCGGCGCGGGGGGAACCGGAGGCTCGGGAGGCGCCTCGGGGACGGCGGGAGGAGGAGGGACTTCGCTCACCGGCGGCGCGGGAGGCGGCGGCTGGGGAGCTGCGGGAGGCTCGGCGGGAGCGGAGGCACGCGGGGTGGCGCAACCTCCGAGCGAGGCGAGCGCGAACACGGAAAGCACGAGGAAACGAGAGCGCATGGGGGCGCGCATCTTACCGGGAGGCGGGGGAGGGGAGGTGCCGGATGGGAGTCCTGGGACGCTCGACGGCCGGACGGCCGAGGAGAAGCTGGCGTTCGTGTAGGGTGGAGGCCACGCCCCCTGCCCGACTCACCTTGAGGAAGTCATCATCATGAAAAGCCTGTTCTCGAGCCGCTCCGTGGTGGCCCTGCTCGTGTCGGGGTGCCTCACGGCCTGTCAGAAACACCCCCAGGAGACACCGGGGAAGCCGCCAGAGGGAGATCCGCCGGTCACGATGCCCCAGGTGGTGCTGGCGGCCGGAGACATCGGCAATTGCAACTCAGAGGGAGACGAGGCCACGGCGGCGCTGTTGGATGGACTGCCGGGGACGATCCTCACCTTGGGAGACAACGCCTACCCGACGGGCTCGGCGGAAGCCTTCGCGCGCTGCTACGAGCCCACGTGGGGCCGGCACAAGGCGCGCACGCGTCCGGTGCCGGGCAACCATGAGTATCTGGAACCGGAAGCGGGCCCCTATTTCGACTACTTCGGCGAGGCGGCGGGGGAGCGGGGCAAGGGCTATTACAGCTATGAATTGGGCACCTGGCACGTGGTGGCGCTCAACACCGAGCTGACGGGAGCGGCCTCCGTCGAGCAACAGCGCTGGTTGCGTGAGGATTTGAAGGCGCACCCGACGCGCTGCACGCTGGCCTACATGCACCGGCCGCTCTTCACGTCGATGGCGGTGAGGAACAACGTCTTCGTGAGACCGCTCTGGGAGGCATTGGCCGAGGCGGGCGCGGAGGTGGTGCTCGCGGGGCATGATCACTTCTACGAGCGCTTCGCGCCGCAGACGCCCTTTGGAGAGATGGATGCCGAGAAGGGGTTGCGCGAGTTCGTGGTGGGCACGGGAGGCACGTTCTTCTATCCGCTGGAGCCCGCCCCCGCGAGCAGCGTGATGCGGCTCGGAGACAAACACGGCGTGCTGAAACTCACGCTGGAGGAGACTGGCTATACCTGGGAATTCCTCCAGGTGGATGGAGGCGTGGGAGACCAGGGCCGCGGCGAGTGCCATTAAGTAAAGCCAAAACAATTCACCAAGAGCACCAATTGATCGAATTCAAAATCGTACGAATGCATCGTAACGACGCAATGAAATCCCTAAAACCAATGCTTGATGGATTCCGGAGTCATTGGGATAGCATCTACATTGGAGTCACCACAGAACCAGAATTGCGCTGGGACCAACACACAACGGAGGGATGGAATAGAATGGTAGTAGTCTACGAAGCATACAGATCGGACATTGCCGCCGAACTAGAAAAGGATCTGATCGATTACGCCCGTAGATGCAGTTTCAAGTTCCCTATCACGAACATCAGTCCTGGCGGAGAAGGACTTAGCACCAGACAGACCAACCACTACCTATACCTAATCATGAAGAACAAGCGCTACCCATAAAAACAAGAAACATCCAGCATTTCCCCGTCCCTCGAGAAACAATGAAAATCCATGTCCTTGCAATGGTCGCGGTGACTCTACCGGGATGTGTCTTGCGCTCCGCGCACCCGGCGGTCACGGTCGAATGGCCCGATGAGAATTCCGCTCGGAGCCTCGTATCTCCCATGGAGGCGGGGGCCGCCCTCGCGGCGGCCGGGGCCGTTCGTGAAATGCTACGAGAAAACACGGTCCCCGGCCTCTTCTCTGGATGCACCAGTCCCGAGCAGGGATTGGATGTCGCCGTCTTCACCGGACCCACTCCCCAGCTTTACTACGTCGTGTTGGATGAGCGATTCGATCGATGCGGCGGTCCCCGGGGACGTGTGCTCGACTGGTGGTACGTCTATGCCGTCACGCCTCAAGGCGAAGTGATCGCCCGTGCCCCACCCCCAGCCGGGCCCGAGGAGGCTCTTCCGTCAGTTCCTCCTCCCGAGCCCACTCAACTCCCAGCGTCACCAGAAACAAACGCCACGGAGTCCTCTCCCGAGGTTCCCGCGTCGGCCTCGGAGCCACCCGTTCAACCGCAGAACGGCAACGCCAAGAGCCAGCTCGAGGCGCTCAACGCCCCCTGAGGCGCCGCCAACCGAAGCGCCTCACCGCTTGTTCTTCTTCACCACCCGCGCGGACTTCTTCGCCCCCCGGCACACGGGGTTGGGCTTCTTGTCCACCACGCCGAGCTGGAACGAGCGGCGCCCCACGCAGGCCACGCGTGCCCCCGGGTTGTCGTCCTTGGGCACGCGGAACAGCTTCGCCCTCGCGCCCTTCACCAGTTGCTGCCGCCACCACACACGGGTGCGATCCTTGCCATACAGTCCCTCGCCGCACTCGACGTAGGGCAGACGCCCCTGAACCGACGCGAACGAGGGCGCATGCGCTCCCTCCACGAGCTGGACGCCGAAGAAGACGCGGCCTTCCGTGCGCACGAAGCCGCACCCCAGTTCCTCGTACCCACTGCCCTCGCCACGCGGCACGGCCACGAAGGGCGGCAGGGCCGGTGTCGCGGTGTGATTGAGGTAGAGAAAGCGGGCGTCGCGCGGCTGGCAGTCCTCATTCACCTCGAAGGTCGCCGCGTCCGCCAGGTCCAGGCGCGTGAGCACCTCGGCGCGCACGCCGTCCGCCTCGTCCACCGTGTCCTGCTCGCCCAGGGGCTTGTCCCAGTAGATGCCCGTGGCATAGCGGAAGTAGCCACAGCCGAGCGGCTTGAAGGACTCCGGCGCGAAGGGCTGCGGGGGCCGGTTCTTGAGAGGCTGCTGCAGGAGCGGAGTGCAGCCACGGCGCACGCGCTCTCCCTCCGCGTAGAAGCCATGGCCCAGCGGTTGGAGCTCATCCTTTCCCGGACCCACCTTCTTGTCACCGCACTGGGTGATGGGCGTCTCCACGGGCACGGCCTGGGCGCGCGCGGACGGGCTCACGAGGAGCCCACCCAGCAGCAATGCCAGGGGGGCTCCGAGCCGCGTGGATGGATGACTCGTCCTTCCCATAGGGCGCGCATCATGGCGCGTCTGGCCCTCGGGAGCGAACAAAGCCTTTGTCCGCTGGACGAGCGCTCATGCCCGAGCGGGCACGGCCTCGGTCTCGACGCGGCCGGGGGCGAGCGTGCACAGCACCAGCGCGGCCATGCCCGCCAGGACGGCGAGGAAGGCGAAGCGGGCGGGAAAGCCGCCAGGCAGCAGGCTCACCAACGCGATGGTGAAGGACCCTCCGAGCATGCGCGAGGCATAGACGGCGCTCGTCACCATGCCCCGGTGCTGCCAGGGCGCACGCGTCTGGGGCCCCACGAGCGAGGTGGACGCGGCCGGCCCGAGCCCCATCCCCAACAAGCCGAGGCTCGCGAAGAGCGCGGGGACGTGCCAGTCCCGGGTGACACCGAGCGTGAACAGGACGGTGCCGAGGAAGGCGAGCACGAACCCCCCTCCGGCGCTCGCCCGGAGTCCCCCGCGCACGAAGACGCGCACGCCGAAGGTGGAGCCAAAGGCCCATCCCCCGAGCAAGGGCACCAGGGCGAGCCCCGCCATGAGCGGGCTGTGGCCCCCGCGCTCGGTCATCCACAGGGGCACGAAGGCGGTGGTGGCGTAGAGCAGACCTCCGGCGAGCAGACCGCCGAACACGCCCGAGAGCAGGGTGCGATCCCCCAGCAATTCCAGGGGAATGAGCGGGGCGGGGGAGGCGCGCTGCTGCCGCACGACGGCGACCAGACCCCCGGCCGCGGCGAGCGCGAGCAACGGACGCCACGCCCCGGCGCCGTCCTCCAGGGAGAAGAGGAGCAGGGCGAGCGAGAGACCCACCAGGGCGGGGCCCACCACATCCACGCGGGTCGCGGGCCGCACGGGATCCTTGAAGGACAGGTGCAGGAGCACCAGCGAGAGCAGACCCACGGGCACGTTGACGAAGAAGACCCAGCGCCACGAGGCGTGCATGACGAGCCAGCCACCGATGAGGGGACCCACGACGTTGGCGCCACCCCAGGCGGCGGTGAAGAGGCCCTGGATGGAAGCGCGTTCACGCAGGGAGTAGAGGTCCGCGCTGATGGTCATGGTGGTGGGCTGGAGCGCCCCAGCACCGAGCCCCTGCAGGACGCGGAAGGCGATGAGGGCGGGCACGCTCGGGGCGGCGCCACAGAGGATGGAGCCGAGGAGGAACAGGCTCATGCCCAGGGTGAAGACGGGCTTCCTCCCGAGGTGATCGGCGAGCTTGCCGAACAGGAGCATGCCGACCGTGGAGGCGAAGAGGTAGGCGGAGAAGACCCACGAGTAGAGGTGCTGTCCACCCAGCTCGCGCGTGAGGGTGGGCATGGCGCTGGTGACGACGGTGGCCTCGAAGGCGGCGACCACGAGGCCCAGCAACACCGCGCCCGTGGCCACGCGCCGGGCCATCCCCGGCCGGGCGGCCGAGGGAGCTTCCGAAAGACTCGCATCCATGGCCTCTAGAAATAGCGGACCTGGGCGCATGCGGAAGACGCATCCCTCGCATAGACTCCATGCGTAAAGCGCATGAATACGGAACAACTCCAAGCATTCGTCCGGGTGGCCCGGGAAGGGCGGCTCACGGTGGCCGCGCGGCAACTCGGGGTGTCCCAATCCGGACTGACCCGTCAGCTCCAGGCCCTGGAGGGAGAGTTGGGGGTGCGCCTGCTCGTCCGGACGCCGGGAGGCGCGGTGCTGACGGAGGCGGGAGAGCGCTTCCTGCCGCATGCGCGGCGGGCGCTAGACGCGCTGGCGGTGGGGACAGCGCAGCTGGGCGAGCTGACGACGACGCCGGGAGGCGCGGTCTCGCTCGGGACACTGCGGACGGTGAGCGCGTACCTGCTGCCGGAACTGGCCCGGGGATTCAAGCATCGCTATCCGGAAGTGCTGTTGAAGCTGAGCGAGGGCATGCATGACGCGCTCGAGGCGCGAGTGGCGGATGGCGAGCTGGACATGTGCATCGTGAGCCTGCCGCTGCGGCGGGTGGAGTTGGTGGAGCAGAAGCTGTGGGAGGAGGAGTTCGTGCTGGCCGTGCCCAAGGGCCACCGGTTGTCGCGACTTGGGCGGCCGGTGGCGTTGACGGAGGCGGTGGAGGAGACCTGGGTGGTGATGCCCGGAATGACAGGCACCTCGGCGCTGGAAGTGGCGAGCGAGACGCGAGGCATCCAACCCCGGATCTCGGTGGAGATGGACAGCGCGGAAGGAATGCGGCGGATGGTGGAACAGGGATTGGGAGTGGCGCTGCTGCCCGCGTTGATGGCGAGGGATCACGCCGCGCGAGGCTTTGAAGTGGTGTCCTTGAGCAAGGGAGGACCCCGGCGCCAGGTGGCGCTCGTGCATCGAGGAGAGGAATACCTCACCGCGGCGGCCAGGGCGCTCAAGCTGTTCATCATCGACACGCTGCGCCGCTCCGGGACTCAGTCCCAAACGGGTCCTCGGTGAGACAGTGGAGGTTGAATCAAACTTTGGGTTCCAATAGAATTGGACCATGCCCTCCATGCGCTCAAGGACAGCTTCCCTCCATGGGATTCAGCGAAACGCCGTCCTTGTGATGACACTGCTGTCATGGGCCCTTCTGACGTCATGCGCACATGGTGGAAGGTCAGTTCACGGAAGCGGAGGCGCTGATCACGGAATCCGTGTCCTCGGGATTGATCGAACAATCGACCGCGACCGTCCTGAGAAGACAAATCGCGGACCTCTCCCTCAAACTCGGAGAAATTCCCGCTCGACTCCAACGGGTCCCCAATTTTCCAGCGAAGCTCAAGGAACTCACTCGCTTTCAGATTCAGCATGGCCTCGAAGAAGGAACTTCAGACCGCGCTGAAGCTCTTGAAAGATGTCGCGAAGGATCATTCGCGTCTTCTTGAAAAGATTTGAGGAGCCATGCACTCCAGTCCACGCGAATTGCAGCAGCTGCTTTCCGAAGCCAGGAGCCTGGAGTTGGGCAGTGCCCGGCAGCTACAGCTCCTCGAGGAGATCCGTACACGGTGTCCGGCGTTCGTTCCCGCTCTATTGCTGGCGAGTCGGGCCGAACTCTGGAGCCAGGACGACTCAGGGCAAACGGACGCCGTCTTCAATCAAGTTGAACGGATGCTTCATGACGCCGTCGACGCCTCGGGCAGATCCCCCGAGGCCCTCATGGGATTGGCTCGATTCATGAGCGTCGTGCGCGCTTCGCCCGAGGCCGCGGAAGCGCTCTACCGCGAGGCCTCCAACCGGACGCTCGAACTGCTGGAAGAATCCTGGTCCGGCCTCATCGAAGCCCTCGGAGAACAAGAGAAGACAGACGAGGCCACGCGCATCGCCGGGCGCGCCCGCCAGCTCTTCCCTGAATCCAAACAGCTCGCCGACGCTCATTCCTTCGCCAAACTCGGTCCTCAGTCCATCTGAAGCCGGGCCTCCAACATTCCGCGCAGCGCCTGGAAATCGAAGGGTTTCTCCAGGCGCGGCGGGTCCACCCGGCCGAGGAATTCCCGCGCCCGCTCCGTGAACGCCCCCCCGGTGACGAAGACGACATGCCCCACCCGCTCGGGCATCCGCTTCGCGAGCACCTCGTAGAGTTCGATCCCCGTCATCTCCGGCATCATCACGTCACACAGCAGCAAATCCCACGGCAATCCCTGCTCCAACCAGGCCAGCGCCGCCTCCGCCCGGGTAAAGACAGTCACGTCGTGCTCCTGGTTCAGTGTGCGCTGGAGCGCCGCGAGCACCATCGGCTCGTCGTCCACCACCAGCAGGTGGCCCCGCCTCCGCACCGGAGCCTTGCTCGCGCTCACTCCTTTCTCCTCGCGCTGGGGCCGCTCCGGCGCCGCGAGCACCACCCGGAACACCGTGCCCACCCCTTCCTCGCTCTCGAACTCCAGCGCGCCTCCGAGGCGCGTGAGGAGGTCCTGGCAGATGGGCAGCCCCAGCCCCGTCCCCACTCCCAGGGGCTTGGTGGTGAAGAAGGGCTCGAGGATGCGCGGGCGCAGCTCCTCGGGAATCCCCCCGCCCGTGTCCCGCACCTCGACGACAACCCGGCCCGCGGCGTCCACGCGCGTGGACAGACGGATTTCATTGCGCTCGGCCGCGCCCTCCGCGATGGCGTGCGCCGCGTTGACGATCAGGTTGAGGAACACCTGCCCGAGCCGGGCCTCGTTCGCGTACACGGCCGGCAGGGGTTGGTAGTCCTTCACCAGCCGCGCCCGGTGGCGGATCTCGTTCCACGCCATGGCCGCCGCCGAGTCCAGTGCCCGGTGCACCTCCACCCATTCCAACCGCTCATCATCCTTGCGGCTGAACAGCTTCAAGTCCCGGACGATGAGCCGCATGCGCTCGGCGCCCTCCCGGGCCTCTTCGAGCGCCTGGGCGATCGGCTCCACCCCGGACCCCGGCTCCAGGGCCGTCCGCAGCTCCTCGCGCGCGAAGTCCAGGTTGGCGAGGACGTAGGCGAGCGGGTTGTTGAGTTCATGCGCCACCCCGGCCGCCAGCGTGCCCACCGAGGCCATGCGGTCCGACAACGCCAGCCGCGCGCGGAGCTCCTCGCGCTCGGTGCGATCCTCCACCGCCCCCACGACGCGCATCAGCCGCCCGTCCGCGTCCCGCACGAAGACCCCCCGGTTGACCACCCGCGTCCACGTCCCATTGGAGCGCTGGACGCGGTACTCGTCCGTCCAGAGCCGGGCGTCCCCGTCCAGCGCGGCGCGAAAACCCCGCTCCACGCGCTCCTGATCCTCCGGGTGGATGCGTCCGAACCACTCCTTCCCTCCGCCCCCCATCGATCCGAATGTCTCACCGAGCAGCGCCGCGAGCCGCGGGCCACACGACACCCGCCCCGTCTCCGGATTCCATTCCCAGACAGCCTCGTTCAGGGCGTGCTGGAGGATGTCGAACCGCTCCTGGCTCGCGCGCAGGGCCTCGGACAGCCGGGCGTGCGCGCGGCTCGTGCGCCGCGCTTCCAACTGGTGCATCACCTGCCGCGCGAGGATCTCCAGGCCGTGAATCTGCTCCAGGGTGAGCACCCGGGGCACGGTGTCGAGGACACACAAGGTGCCGAGCACGAAGCCCTCCGGGTTGACGAGGGGCACTCCCGCGTAGAAGCGCAGACCGGCGACGAACGGGTTGAAGCGGAAGCGCACGTCGGCGGCGGTATCCGGCACCACGAGCGTGCGGCCCAGGAAGACGGTATGGGCGCAGAAGGACATGTCGCGCGCCGTCGCCCTCAGTTCCAGGCCCTGACGGGACTTGAACCAAAGGTGCTCGCGCTCCATCAACGCGATGAACGCGATGGGCGTGCCGGACAGCCGTGTCGCCAGGCGGGTGAGTTCATCGAAAGACACCTCGGGAGCCGGGTCGACCTCATAGCCCCACAGCGCCTCGAGCCGCGCCGCCTCGTTGGGGGGCAGGGGAGCCAGAGTCGACTCGCCAGACACGACGAAACCCACGTTCCGCTGGTGTTCCATGCTCCTGTCTCCCCCCGGTCGGGCGCACCCATGCCCCCTATATTCGGAAGACAAACGCCTTCCGGATCACCCATCCTGATGCCACCGTGGCGCCTCGCGATTCGTTCATACCTGGGTTCGAACTGGCGCGTAATTTTCTTCTTAATCCAGGTTATAGGGATTGGGTGAAGCGTCGGGTGGTGGACCCGGACCTGGGCTCCAGGGAGGTCCGACGTCCGTGCTAATGTGAGATTTTCACGGGGAACGGACGCCGAATCCCCGGGCCCGCTCGCCCCGCGATCCCGCGCATGAACCCGACCTCGCGTTTTGCCCGACTGTCCTCCCTGCTGCTGTGGGCCTGGATGGCCCTGACCGGCTGCGATCCCTCGACCCCGTCCACCCCCGTGGAGGAGCAGAACTACGCCGACGTGCAGTTCGACGTGGAAGTCCCCCCCGAGACCCCCATCACCGCCACGCTCTACCTGCGGGGGGAGGATCCCGCCTTCAAGGGCCCCGCCGGACGAGGCCTGGAGCTCATCTACCAGGGAGGCAACACCTTCACGGCCAAGACGCGGGTGCTCCTACAGAAGCAGGTGTCCTTCTCCGTGTGGATGACGTCGCCCGACGCGCACGTGCCGCTCACCCTGGCGGGGACACCCGCGGAAGCGGGCACCCATACCGCCCGTGAGGCCGAGGAGAAGGTGGAGCTCGTCGTGGAGCGCTGGGGGCCGCCCGCGGGCCTCACCGGGCCGAGGACCGTCTTCCTCGTGGAGGTACCGGCCACCACCTCGCCCGACGCGGAGGTATGGTTGTCCGGAAATGAACCCGAACTGGGAAGTTGGAATGGCGCGGGCGTGAAGCTCCACAAGGCGATGAACAGCCTGTACGCGACATCCTTGTCGTTCGAGGCGGGGACGTCGCTCGGGTTCAAGGCGACGCTGGGTTGTTGGGAGACGGTGGAGAAGGGTGCGATGGGTGAAGAGCTGAGCGATCACGCGCATACGACGGGAGAGGGCTACGAGCGCGTCTCCTTGACGGTGGAGTCCTGGGCCGCAGCGGAGTGTCCGCCGCCCGCGCCGCCTCCCGAGCCATCGATCACGGGCCTGGTGAAGTACCACCTGGTGAAGCCGGCCAACGAGGTGCTCAAGGAGCGCGACGTCATCGTCTGGCTGCCGCCGGGCTACGAGGAGCCGGAGAACGAAGCGCGCCACTACCCCGTGCTGTACATGCACGACGGGCAGAACCTGATGAACGTGGTCACGGCGTTCGGCCACGTGGAATGGAACGTGGATGAGACGGCCGAGGCGCTCGTGGCGGCGGGCAAGGTGGAGCCGGTCATCATCGTGGGCATCTACAACGCCGGGGTGGACCGCCTGCCCGAGTACACCCAGACGTCCACGAAGGACTATCCGAAGGCGGGCCGCGCGGACGTGTATGGCGACTTCCTCGTGAACGAGCTCAAGCCGCTCATCGACCGCACGTACCGCACCCGGCCCGAGGGCCAGTACACGGGCCTCGCGGGCTCGTCGCTGGGCGGGCTCGTGTCGATGTACCTGGGGATGAAGTACCCGGACACCTTCACCCGGCTGGGGGTGATTTCGCCCTCGGTGTGGTGGGACGAGCGGGACATCCTCGAGCGCGTGGCGGCGCTGGCGGGACCGCTGCCCCTGCGCGTCTGGGTGGACATCGGCACGGACGAGGGTACCCACGCGGAGGCGGAGACGGTCCAGGACGCGGAGGATCTGCACCAGGCGCTGCTGGACAAGGGCTGGTCCGCCACGGACGTGAGCCTCAAGGTGTATGACGGCGCGCAGCACAACGAGGCGGCCTGGTCCCAGCGCTTCGGCGAGGTGCTCGAGTTCCTCTACCCGGCCAAGCGCTGAGGCGGGGAGGTCAGTCCCCGTCCTCCAACCGGGGGGCGGGGCGCTCGGCGAGGGGCGGCTCCATGAGGGCGGCCACCTCGGGAGAGTAGCCACCCGGGCCGGAGCCATGGGCGATGAGGGGCGGACGCACCGCGAGCCCCCGGGGCCTGTCCCTCACCGCGTGGACGAGGAAGCGCGTGGCGGGGGACTCCGCGCGCGCGTGGATGAAGCGCAAGGCCACGGGGTGGAAGCGGGCCGCGGCGAGCAGTCCCAGCACCTCGGCCACGCGCGCGGCGGGGTAGACGAGGCTCACCCGCCCGCCGGGAGGCAACGCGTGCCGGGCCGCCGCCACCACCGCCGCCGCGTCACAGGACACTTCCTGTTTGGACAGGGCGCGCTCGGCGTCGGGGCTGCGCACGCCCGCGTGGGCGGGGCGGAAGGGGGGATTGGAGACGACGTGCGCGTAGGCACCGGAGGCCCACAGGGAGCGCGCCTCGCGCAAATCACCGAGCAGGGGACGCACCCGGGATTCACAGGCATTGAGGGCCACGGCGCGCACGAGCCGCGCATGCACCTCGGGTTGTAATTCCAGGGCATCCACCGGGCCGAGGCCGAACTGACACGCGAGCAGGAAGGACACCACGCCACTGCCCGCGCCGAGTTCCAGGAGGGGACCCGGAACGGACGAGGCCTCGGTGGCCGCGAAGGCCGCGAGCAGCACCGCGTCCAGCGTGAAGCGATAGCCCCCGCGGCGTTGCAATACCCGCACACCGGCGGTGCCAATGGAGTCGAGTGTTTCATCCGGCGCGGGGAGGGAAGTGCTCACGTCCGTCTCTTCCATAAAGTGCTTGAGCGACCTCAGCATGTTACTACATGCTCACACGATGGTCGCGGTTCGCACTCTCATGCTGGCACTTCTAACGAGTTCCCTGGGGTGCTCGGCTCCCAATCCCAATGTCCGGGTCACACGGATGGCCAATGGAGTCATCCAAGTCGATGGACCTCTGGCGGGACCTTTCAAGAAGACGGAAGAACTGGCCGCTCACGGCTGTGAATTGATGACCCGCCAACCTGGTGCGGATGCGAAGCACGGCAAGCTCGGCAAGGAATACTGCGCCCTGCATTATTACTCAACGCAGGATCAGGCCTATTACCTGACATACCTTTCCGACATCGGTGGAGACGGAGCGGGAGGAACCAAGTTCTGTAACGTTCCTGGTGCCATCAATGAACTGAATCAAAAGAGCATTCTTATCACCGGACCCGCGCATACCCATCCACACAATCGTGAGTTTTCACCCGTGGACATGGGCGCGGCCAGACCTGAAGGATGGTCGCCCGTGGGGCCTTCCAGGTTCGTCGACCCCTCTACCGGTCGACTCTGGGAGCGTGAACTGTACGCGTTCTTCAAGGATCTGAACGAGGTATGTTTCGCGTACCGCTACAACTACGCGACTCGCGTTGTGTCCGCGCTGCGGGAAGGGAAATGGGTTGCCATTGGCGAAACCAAAGGAGTTTGGGGAACGTTCACTCCCTTCCCCGGTCAGGGCTGGTTGCCATGAGCACACAATGGATGGAGGACACGCGATGAAGGCATATCTCCCCCTGATGTTGCTCGCCAGTATGACGAGTGGTTGCTCCTTCTTGGGTCTCTACAGAATCGAGAAGGCCGAGCGCGCACCGCCCGAGGAGGCCGCGACCGTCCGCTTCCCGGATTCCATGGAGGAAGGCATCCGCTTGTCGGGGCCCACCCTCGCCGCCCTGCGTATCGCCCTGGATGATTTCATCCCCCCTGGGAGTGAATTCACCAGTGAGGATCCCGACCAACGCGTCGCGGCCTGCCTCTCGCGCAGGAGCACCTATGAAACCCTGCTGCTGCCCAGGGAAGGTGAAGCGGTGTTCGTGGCATTCGTTCCGGACCTCAAGCGCTGCGGCCTGAACGAGGAGATCCTGGACGGAGGGGCCGTGTACGCCATCGACGCGAAGGGGCGCATCCTCGACCGGCGTTGAGACTGTCCGCCATTGGGCGGCCCCTCTATCCAACCGTGTACAGGTCCCGCACCACCCGCGCGCCTCCGGGCTGGCTTCACCCACGGGAGTGCACAGTGTGGTGGCCTTATGGCTCGACCTTCTGGCATCTCCGTGCTCCTCCTGGCGCTGGCCGCTGGCGGCTGCGACAACTCCCAGGCTCCGTGTACCCAAGGCTGTCCGGACATCTCCGGCGTGTACTCCCTCGAGGACAGCGTGCCCGTGGGCAACTGCCCGTTCAGCCCCTACCTGCTCGCGCCCAGCGTGGAACTCCAGCAGAGCAGCGAACGGCGCAAGGTGGTCCTCCACGTCATCGATCCCACCACCCAGGTGGAAGTGCCCCTGTCCGGCGACGTCTATATGGCGTCGACCTCGGACATGATCGGCTCGTTCCGCATCGACACGCGCACGACCCGGCTCGCCAACCGCACCAGTGAGCAGACCGTGACGCTGGACGTACTCGCCACGGGCGTGGTCTCCCTGCGGGACGGCCACCGGGTGCTCTCCGCCACCTTGAGCACCACGGATGCCCTGTCCAACCAGGCGTGCACCACCACGCTCACCGTGACGGGCCAGAGCCAATAGGCCGAGCACGTCCCGGAAGCCCCCGCTCGACGGCGAGGGAGCGGGGAAGCGATGGCGCCTCAGCCCGTGGCGGTGGCGCTAGCGCCAAGACCCGGCCGGCCCGGCTGATTCGCGGCGTAGCGCAGCTTGTCGTCTCCACCCGTGTAGATGACACGCGGGTCGGACGGCAGGGTCGCGTCCTTGGCGAAGCCCGCCAGCGAGTCGTGGACATACGTGTCGAAGAACGCGGTGAGTTCTTCGTTGCGCATGCCCTGTTTGCGCTCGAATTCGGCCTCGTAGGCGAAGAGCAAGGCGAAATAGTGGGGACGCAGCTCGTTGCGCCCCTTCTTCTTCGCGAGCGCTTGGAGTTCGTTCGCATCCGCGATCAATTGCCGATCATAGATGCGCGAGTTGCGGGAGAAGGACTCATCCGCGCCAGGCAGCGTGTCATAGCGGGACTTCTGAGAGAGGAATTCGTCCCGCTTCTGCTCCGCGAGTCTCGACTGGAACTCGAACTCCTTGCGGCCTTGCGGCATCACGGTGGCCCTGGACTCCAACAGGATCCGGGCCGTCGCCTGAGCGTCCTTGTACTCCTTCTCCAACGCGTCCACCGTCTTCTTCAGCGCCTTCTCTTCCTTGCGCCAGATGGGCTCGAATTGATTGATCATGGGCCGGTCCCGCGTCGGCCCGTAGGAGCCGCGGGCCCGTTCGTCGCTGGCGGCCCGGGCGAAGCGCCATTGCAGGTAGACCTGCATGTGCGCCAGCATCACGGACCCCAGGGATCCGGCCGTCTTCCCCACCTTCTTCATGTAGAGGTCGAACCGGCGGCACAGCACCTCGAAGGCCACCTTGCTCGCGGGGTCCTCGGCGAAGTCTTCCTTGAGGGGCATGGGCAATTCTGTCTCCAGGGGGACTCCAGCCCGAAGCGCCTCGTTGCGCATGTGCCGCAGGGGAATGAGGCTCAGGAACGAACCGGGGAGGGGACTGCGCGCCCCCTCGCCCTTGCGATAGCCTCCGCCCACGTCCGAGTGCGCTCCGGGATAGACCATTTCCCGGCAGTTCTTCGGATAGCCCTTCCCTTGGAGAAGGCTGTCCACGGGAAAGGAATTGCGGATTTCATGGGCCGCGATCATGTGGACGCAGTCTTCCACCATCGCGGGGATGCGCAGATCGTCCGCCCAGGACATGTGGCCATTGGCGAGGCCCGAAGCGGGGTCCGCACCCGGGGCGCCATCGCGAGCGAACGCGATGTCGCTGAGCGTGCTGCCGTAGGCGGAGCGCGCCCTCAAGGCCTGCTCCAGATTGATCACTCCCGTGGTCAGGTCAATGGATTGCAGATTGTTCGTACCCATGGGCGCTCCCACCGAGGCCACGGTGTCGAACAGACCCATGAAATACAGATGAAGGGGGGCATGGGTGCGATCGTGCTGGAATTTCCAGCCCCCTCCGGCGGCCTTCACGCAGCGATCGGCGATGCGCCGAGCGAAGGCGCGGGCCAGGGCTGCTCCCCGAGAAAAGCCAAACAAGGCCACATGGACCGGGCGCCCCTTGCTCTGGGAGACATGGGACTTGAGCTTCTTCATCGCCCAGTCGAGACGGTCCTCTCCTCCTCCTCCAAAAGCAAGCCCTGAGGTGGTTCCTCCCGGATCGTTGATGTCCTTGAAGCGTGTTCCGAGCCCTGGGATGTAATAGCCAACCGCGACATCACCGCTGTCTGATTGTATATGTAAGCGAAACAACCTCGCGACATTGCTGTGTTCGCGAGTGGCGTAGTCCGCTTCCAGGTTGTTGCCGGTACCGTCGAAGAAGAAGGAGACCTTGAGCCCATGCCGGACGATATTGGGCGAAGCCTTGTTCTGGGCTGCACCTAGCTGTATGGGAGGAGAGCGGGTCGGCTCAACCTTCGTATTCGACAGGGAAGCAGCCTGTCTCATGAGGTTGGGTGATTGAATTTTCTTCAATTCTTGCTCAGAAGCCATCCTTGCACCTCGCGGTCTGTTCGTCCATCACCACGTTTCCCGACTCCTTGCGCTGCCCATTATTGAAGGTCTCCAACTTCAATCTCAGCGGCGGGAATTCCTCGGTGATCTCCGCCTCAATGTGTCCATCGGGATAGAAATGGACTCCCAGGTGCTGAGGATTGGGAGGAACGAATTGCTTGAGCACCGCCTCCGCCTCACACCAGCGGTTGTTGTCTCGCGTCCATTTGATTTTCAGCGTCGCTGGCAGCTCCGCGCCAGGCCAGAAACTCACGCAACAAGCACTCTTCCCACCGCCCGACGTCGGAGTGCTCACGAAGATGTTCCCACCTCCCTGGCCATTCACCAGGAAGCCGTCGATATACAGGTCGGTATAATTCAAGCCGTTGATTTCAAGCGACACGCGCTGGGTGATGATGGGCTTTTCCTCAACGACCTTGGCTGGCTGCTTTTCCGACTTCGCATCGGACTTGGATTGGCTGCAGGCACTCATCAGCAACAGGGCCCCGCTCAGAACCCACCTCGCGCACGGCTTCACCGCCCGACTCCTCAATTGAGGGTCAATAGCCATCCTGGCACCTCGCCGTCTGCTCATCCGCCACCACGTTTCCCGACTCCTTGCGCTGTCCGTCATCGAAGGCTTCTAATTTCAATCTCAGCAGTGGATCTTCCTCGGTGATCTCCGCCTCGATGTGTCCGTCGGGATAGAAATGGACTCCCAGGTGTTGAGGATTGGGAGGAACGAACTGCTTGAGCACCGCCTCCGCCTCACACCAGCGGTTGTTATCTCGCGTCCATTTGATTTTCAGCGTCGCTGGCAGCTCCGCGCCAGGCCAGAAACTCACGCAACAGGCACTCTTCCCACCGCCCGACGTCGGAGTGCTCACGAAGATGTTCCCACCTCCCTGGCCATTCACCAGGAAGCCGTCGATGTACAAGTCGGTGTAGTTCAAGCCGTTGATCTCCAGCGACACGCGCCGGGTGAAGGTGGGCTTTTCCGAGGTCGCCTCGGACCTGGACTGGCTGCAGGCGCTCATCAGCAGCACCCCGCCGAGAAACCACCCGCTCCTGGCTCGTCCCCGCGTCATCGAACCCCACCCGTTCGTATCGCCGTCGGGAAGTCCCCCCTTCCCTTCGTTCCATCTTCAACACCCCGGCCCCCGCGCGTCAACGGGACGGGCGCGAACACACTTCTCCCCAGAACCGCAAGCCAGGAATTCGGGGCGAGCGTCGCGTTGGCTAGCGCCGGGCGCCCACCAGCCGCTCGGCCAGGTCGATCACCTTGCCCTCCACGTTCACTTGGTCCAACTGATCGATCTCCACGATGCCCGTGGGACTGGTGACGTTCACCTCCGTCATCCAGTCGCCGATGACGTCGAGACCCACCAGATACAGGCCCCGCTCCAGGAGCGCGGGCTTGATCCGCGCGCAGATCTCCCGCTCGCGCGCCGTGAGCTCCGTCTTCACCGGCTTGCCTCCGGCCGCCATGTTGCCCCGGTGATCATCCTGCGCGGGCACCCGCAGCACCGCCCCACACGGCTCGCCATCCACCAGGATGATGCGCTTGTCTCCCTGGCGGCTCTCCGGCAGGTATGCCTGGGCGACGATGGCCTTGCGTCCACCCACCGTGAGCACTTCCAGCAGCGAGCGCATGTTCCGGTCCCCCGGCTGCAGGAAGATGATGCCCTGGCCGCCAAAGCCCTCCACCGGCTTGAGGATGGTGCCCGCCGCGTGCTCCGTCACGAACCGGGACAGGTCCACCATGTTCCGCGTGATGAGTGTCTCGGGCATCAGGTCCGGAAAGCGCAAGCCGAACAGCTTCTCATTCGCGTCGCGGATGCCCACCGGGTTGTTGATGAAGACAGGCGTCCGCCCGTTGTGCAGTTCCACCAGGTGCGTGGCCTGGATGAAGTCCGCGTCCACCGGCGGATCCTTGCGCATGAACAGCGCGTCCAGGTCCGACAGGGGAGACACCCGCTCGTCGAGCACGTCGAAGGCACGGCCGGGCTCGCGGCGCACGGTGACCGTCCGCATCCGGGCCTCGGCGCGCGAGCCCCCGAAACGCAGCCAGGGCTGCTCGAAGTAGCGCACCTGGTGGCCCCGGCGCTGCGCCTCCAACATGAGCGCGAAGGTGGAGTCATGGTCCACCCGGACCGTCTCGAGGGGATCCATCAGGAAGCCGAGGGTGAGCGTGCTCATGGGGACGACTCCAAGGGGGGAGAAGAGGAGAACCAGGGCCCGTGAGTAAGACGGACGGGTGCGCCCGCGCGACAGAAAAAGCACACTCGGGCGTCCCTTGACACAGGGCGTCTACCCCGCCCGCCTTGCCACCTCGGCCAAACCTCGGGGACGCTCGGCCGCATGCCTCCGTCCCGCTCGTCCTCGCCGACACGCGCTCACCCCCTGGAGCGGCACCAGCGCCAGCGTGAACGGGGCCATCCCACCCTCAGCGTGCTCGCGGGCCCTCCCGGCGCCGCCCTGGCCTTCTGGCGCTCCTGGCTCGACACGCACGCCCGGCCACTCGCCCTCGTCTCGGAGGGCGCCCCGTCCGTGGGCGTTCGTCAATGGCTGACGGCGCTCGATCGCATCCACCCCCTCGCGACGCTCGCCGCGGACTTCCTCGGGGCCGCGGCGGGTATGAGACCCGGAGAGCTGCCCACCCGCCTGGAAGCCAGGACCGAGCACGAGCGCGACGTCATCCTTCAAGCGCTCTGGCCCACCCTGCCGCCCGGAGACGCGGCCACCGCGTGCCAGCTCCTGCTCAGGTCCGCACAAGTTGTCCACAAGTCCGGCGGGCCGGTGGACGCACTGCTCGCGGAGTGGCCCACCGAGCCCCTGCGCGCACTGGGCGCCATGCATGCCCTCGTTCCGCAAAGCCAGGCACCCGCCCTTCTCCTGTCCGGCGCCGGGGACGCCCGGTGGCTCGCGGACGCGGCGCGCTTCGCCGATCGAGCGTTCAACACGGTGCCCTCGCTCGTCATGGCGCTCCAAGCCCTCCCAGCCGAGGTGGACGCGTACCTGGGATTGCCCGGCGGGAGCCGCGCCCAGACCTACGTCCGGGAAGGCCTGCTCCCCCTCGAGGCCCCGTCCGCCGAGCAGCTCCAGCGGCGTCTGGAATCCCTCGGCCTCCCGAAGGCAATCCAGACGCTGGACGGACCGCTCGCGCGCCTGGCCGAGGAAGGCGTTCCCGATGAGGTCCTGGTCCACTATGGCGAGGCCGCCCGGTACCTCGAGGCCGCCTCGCACGGGTCCGAGAACGTGGACCGGGCGCGCAGCAGCGCCGAGCGCTTCCTCTATGAACTGCTCGAGGCGATGCCCGCCACGCGGGGCCTCTTCGAGCTCAACGCCCGGGCCGGGTTCCGCTTCGGGGGCCGGGAGATCGAGGTGGATTTCCTGTCACGCCGGCTGCGCGTGGCCATCGAGGTGGACGGCTACCACCATTTCCGCGACGAGGTGGCCTACCGCCGGGATCGGCGCAAGGACCTGACCCTGCAACGCCACGGTTACTGGGTGGTGCGCATCCTGGCGAACGACGTGGTGGCGAGGCTCGAGGAAATCCGGGACACTCTTCGTGAAGTCGTCTCACTCCGACGGGAGGGCCTTGAAGGGTCCCCGTCTCACCGGGAGGATGGAGATGCAGGGGCCTGAAGTGTCTCGCGTGGGGGAACTGGTGCTGGTGTGGTTGCTGACGCGCGCGGAGGGTAGGGGCGCCCGCAGTGGCGTGGCCAGCGCGCTCAAATCCCTGACCTCCCACCGATGGAGTCCCGGGGAATGGACGGCCCAGCTCGACGCGACGCTCGCGGCGCTCGCGGAAGGTGGCTTCATCGAGCAGACGGCGCGCAAGGGATTGGGGCTCACGCGCGAGGGGAAGGCCCGGGCCCTTCGCTTCCTCGGAGAGGAGCGTCCGCCGAAAGCCCTCACCTGGAAGAAGGTGCGGCTCACATACCTGACGGCGCGCGCGCTGGGCCTGCCCTCCTCCCAGAAGGAGAAGATAGGCAAGGCGGGGGACCTGAGAGCGGTGCTCGTGCAGAAACAGACGGGCCTGGGGCGCGTCGGCGAGCGCTCGCTCAAGGCCGTCCAGGACGAGCTATGCTGGAAGCAGCTCGGCGTGACGACGGACAAGCCCTTCAATCTCGCGAACGTGCAGTCCTTCCTGCTCACCCGGGTGCTCCAGTCCTCGCGCGAGGTGAAGCCCGGCCAGGCGATGGAACAGCTCGCCGCGCGCCAGGTGGGAGCCCGGCGCACGGATCCGGAGAGTCTGCGCCAGGCGGCCCTCCAATCCTGGCTCCTGCCCACGTCCGCGCCCCAGACGGCTCCCGAGCCCACGAGGCCCGCCGAGGAGCCCCTGTCCGCCTTCGCCGAGCGCGTGCTGCGCGCGGCCCGGGACTCGACGAGCGGACGCTTCGGGGAGGATCGCGTCTTCATCTCCCATGTCTGGCGGGCGCTCGGAGATCCGGTCCTGGATGAGCGCGCCTTCAAGCAGCGGCTCGTCGAGGCCAATCAGAAACACCTCGTGTCGCTGAGCCGAGCCGACATGGTGGAGCTGATGGATCCCTCGGACGTGTCCGCCTCCGAGATCCGCTACCTCAACGCCACCTTCCATTTCATCTCCCTGTAACACCTCCACAGCTCGTCCGGCCCGGGGGAATGCCGATGATTCCGACTGACACGACCGATCTCCGCCTCGCCGCGTTCCTGTCGGACCGCACCGAGGTCCTCCACTCCATCCAGCACCGCCACGAGGTGTGGCGCCAGGATCCCTACGACGTGGAGTCCGTGCACCAGGAGGCACGCGCCTCCTTCGAGCGCATGCTCACGCGCGCCACCACGCCCCCCGGCACTCCCTCGGGACGCATCCTGCTGCTGCTCGGTGATTCGGGGTGCGGAAAGACGCACCTGCTGCGGGCCTTCCGCTCCTACACCCATGAGCAGTCCTTGGGTTTCGTGGGCTACATGCAGATGACGACGTCCACGTCCAACCCCGGACGCTACGTCTTGAGCAACCTCATCGACTCGCTGGATCAGCCCTACCACGAGCCGGGCGAGCCCCATTCCGGCCTGCGCAAGCTGTCCGACGTGCTCCTGTCCCATTGCGGCCAGGTGGCCGCCCTGCTCGCGGATCCCGAGCAGGATCCCGACGAGATCTCCATCCTGGTGGAGAACGCCGCGGATGATCTGCAGAAGCGGCCCCAGTTCCAGAAGTTGGACCTCGATCTGCTGCGCGCGCTGCTCTACCTGCAACGGGACGACACGCGCATCCGCGGCCGGGTGCTCAAATACCTGCGCTGTGAGAACCTGTCCGACAATGATCGCAAGGTGCTCGGCGGACTGGTGCCTCGCATCCACGACACCGATCCCCAGGACATGGTGCTGCACCTGGGCCGGCTCATGTCGACGCTCGGCCATTCGCTCGTGCTGTGCGTGGACCAGTTGGAAGGCTTCGACATCGACGCGGACAACGCCAAGGTGTTCCGCAATGCCATGCACCTGCTGTGTGACTTCGCCGAGCGGGCCCCCTCGTCCCTCATCGTCATCAGCTGCCTCACGGATTTCTGGAGTGGCCTCAAGGGCCGGCTCACGACCTCCATCCTGGATCGCATCGAGCGAGACCCGGAGCCCATCAAGTTGGAGCACTTGCGAACGGCCGACGAGGCTCGTCTCATCGTCGAGCGTCGGCTGGAGCACCTCTACTCGATGGAGGACGCACCGTTCGATCCGGCCGAGCCCACCTATCCCTATAGCCATGAAGGCTTCGAACACCTGTCGGGTCTGAGCACGCGTGAAGTGCTCGACGCGTGCCGCCGTTGGCGTGAGCAGGCCATGCGCTCGGGAGCACTGCCCGACCGGTTCCCCCTGGAGTCGGGGACGAAGGGAGGAAAAGGCATTCTCCCACCCGGAGGACCCAAGCACCTGGTCCTCGACCAGACCTGGAATGACTTCCGCTCCACCCACTCCACGCCGCCTCCCGAGGAGGATGCCTCCCTGGCCGAACTGCTCGCCTGGGCGTTGAAGGCAAGCGCGGACGAGTTGGAGACGGGGCATGGCTTCGACGTGCGGCTCGTCGGAGAAGTGCTCCATGTCGATGTCTCGCCAAGCGGCGAGAAGCTGCACGTGGCCCTGTGCAACAAGGGCACCCAGCGCGGCGGGCTCGCCAATCAGATCGAACAGGTCCGCAAGGACTCACGCGGCCGCACGGCCGTGGTCGTGCGCACGAGCGATTTCCCCAGCAGCCCGAGGGGCACGACCGCCACCGAGCTCGGCAAGCTCATCAGCAAGGGAGGGCGCCGCGCGGTGCTCGAGGACAGCGACAGCCGCACCCTGCTCGCGCTGCGCGCCTTCCGTCAGCAGCACGGGTCCCGCCCGGATTTCTCCACCTGGCTGCGCACCGCCCAACCCCTCACCCAGCTCAAGCCCCTGCGCGACATCCTCGACCTGGATCATCTGCGCTCGGGCACCTCCGCGGCGCCTCCATCCGCTCCGGCCCCAAAGCCCCCCTCGGCCCAGAAGACGCTCGATCTCTTCAAGACCGACTCCACGGACTCCCCGAGCACACCAAAGGTCGAGGGCACGACATCCCTCACCAAGCCCATGCCCGTACAAGTGCGGGAGGCCGCTCCTGGCAGTGCCTCGGTGAGTCCACGTTCCACCGGAAGTACCGGGAAGGACGCCCCGCGCAAACGCGAATCCATCCGCATCGGCGACACGGACAGCCTGCTGCGCGAGCCCGTGCTCTTCACCCCCGACGAGCTGACCCGTCACGCGGCGTTCCTCGGAGGGCCAGGCAGCGGCAAGACGACGCTCGCGCTCAACGTGGTGGAGCAACTGCTCCTGCAAGGCGTGCCCGCCATCCTCGTGGACCGCAAGGGCGACCTGGGCGGCTACGCGACCGAGTCCTTCTGGAAGGACGACGTGAGCGATCCGCGCCGCGCCGCGCGTCAGGCCCTCCTGCGTGAACGGATCGACGTGGCCGTCTTCACCCCGGGACATCCCCATGGACGCCCCCTCTCCATTCCCATCGTCCCGGACGGGCTCGACTCGCTGCCGGACTTCGACCGGCAACAGGCCACGCGCCACTCCGCCGAGGCCCTCGCGGGCATGCTCGACTACCGCCAGAGCCCCAAGGACAAGTCCTGCCGCACGCTGCTCGCTCAGGCCATCGATCAGTTCGTCCAGCTCACGCGCGAGAGCGTCACCCTGGAACGGCTCATCAAGTTCATCGGCGACAAGGATCCGCGCCTCGTCAGTGTCGTGGGCCGGCTCGACGTGAAGCTCTTCGACAAGCTCGCCGATGACCTGAACCGGCTGCTGCTCGACACCCAGACATTGCTCGACACCCAGGCGGAGCGCTTGGACATGGATCTGCTGCTCGGCCGCGGCGCCCACGCCCGGCCCGGCAAGGCTCGCGTGTCCGTCATCAGCACCAAGTTCCTCGGGGACAACAACAGCGTGCTCTTCTGGGTGTCCCAGCTGCTCATCGAGGTGACGCGCTGGCTCAACCGCAATCCCTCCAACACCTTGCAGGCCGTGCTCCTGTTCGACGAGGCGGACATGTACCTGCCCGCCATGCGTCAGCCCTCCACCAAGCAGCCCATGGAGAATCTGATCAAACGCGCGCGCTCGGCGGGATTGGGGTTGATGCTGGCCACCCAGAGCCCCGGTGACCTGGACTACAAGTGCCGCGACAACATCCGCTCCTGGTTCATCGGCCGGGTGAAGGAGAAGGTCTCCCTGGACAAGATGAAGCCCATGCTCAGCGAGGCCCGGGTGGACCCGGCGAAGATCCCTGGCCAGGGCACGGGCGAATTCCACGTCGCCCGCGATGGCAAGGTGGATCGCGTCAAGGCCGAGCCCTCGGCGCTCGCCACCGAACAGCTCTCCGACGACGAGCTGCTGCGCCTGGCCGCTCGAACCCTGACTCCAGGCGTTCCGCCCCACGAGCAAGCCGCCCTCCCGGAGAAGCAGACATGGCATTGAACCCACCCACGGCGAGGTCCGTCACGGGCGACTTCTAATCGGTTCCGGGCCAAGCGGCGCTGAGGAGCTCAGGAGCCCGCCAGCCCTTCCTCGGCGAACAAGGGGAGGGGCACGGTCTGCTCCTCCAGGATGAAGTCCGGCACGAGACCCAGGGACAGATAGCGGTGTCTCACCTCGGGCGGCAGGTACCGGAAGTCGCGCACCACGCCCCGGCAGCTCCGGGTGCAGCACCGGCACTCCATCGTCTCCAGATCCTCGCTCATCGTAGTGGAGTAGTCGTATTGGATTTCCTCGCCCGCGAGGATGTCTCGCATCGCCACGAGCGTGGTGTTGTCCCGGAGGCCCGCGTTGGGCTCACACGAGTGGTTGCCGTACAAGCCGGGGGACTCGAGGTCCAGATACTCCCCGCGTCCGATTTGAAGCATGTTGAAGGAGTCGGGCCGGCCCATGACCTCTCGAAGGGACAGCACCTGACCGGCAAAGGTGAGGATGACTTCCCCTCGCTTGAGTGGCACCTCGGCGAACAGTCCCCGACCCAGCCTGCATTCGGCCACGAACACCTTCTCCATGAACTCCCCCCGGAAGTTGGCTTCTCATTTCATAACAGAGGCCCCCGGAGCGGACGCGACCATAGCCAGGTGGCAGGTGCTCCGTCGTCCGGCAGCGAACCCATGGTCGTGATTTCCCTGGAAGACGGTGGAGCCCCAGACATTCAATCCGCCCGCTGGGGAACCGGGGGAGGGGAGTGGCGTTCATCGACACTCCGAGAGCACCTGGTGGCTATGATGTCCGCGTGAGGCCGCTCCCGGTCCGACACCTGACCTCATGTACCTTCTCGACCTCGCGCTCGCAGCCACGGCGCTCCTCTGCCTCTCCTGTACCCCCACTCCCCACTCACCACACGGCTTTCGGCCCCAGTCCTCATGGAGTGGGCAAGCCACTGGCGCACGTGCTCAATTCAAGCAGTCCTGTGGCGCGGCTTGTGGAGCCCCGGTCAATGTGAGCACCGGGGAAATTCTTGCTCCTACGGCGGTCCGAGCCAGTCCAATGCTAGAGAAAGTCGTTCAGGCCGCCGAAGTCCTCCAAGGCGTCATCACCGTGAGTAGGTACCTCGATGAGGCCCAGAAGAGAGTTGTCGAGGACATCCTGGTAGTGTGCGTGAGGGAAGCCAATACAAAGGTGGACGATGAACTCTTCGGGAAGGGACGATCCCTACCCGATTCGGAGTGCAACAAAGAGCCCACCGTCAGGGAGAAGCTCGCGCCTAGCTGGCGTAGACATCTCGGAAAGCTCAAGCATGCCGCTGCATTCGAATGCATCCAGCAACGGCTCTCGGAGAAGTTCCCCGAGAATTTCTCGATCGAGCCACGCCTCCGAAAAGACGACCTCACCCGAGAAGTGTTACTCACCGACAGGTGGCAGGGCTCACTGCAACCAGACATTGTCATTCATTTCGCCCGCAATATCACCCGGATTCAGTGCATCTACGACCTCAAGTTTCCTTGTGGCTATGACGTGGGAGCCAATCCGTGGACCGCCGATGTCGTGGCCCAAATAACTGCCTACGGGCGCCTCGGTGGTGAGTGCCTTCCCGCGCTCGTGACCCCTCAGCGTGCCATCATTCGCCGGTCCGTGAACCCATGACATCCCTCCGACCGCGAATCCGAATCCCAGGACCCATCCCCTATACGTCATGGTCTCCCGAGACAGGCGAGGTCACGAGATACCTGGACCACCTCATCGCTCGCGATGTCATACGGGTTGTCTTCTTCGTGCCCCACGACCACTTCGACATCGCCACGGGCGTGTCCCACGCACTCGACAGCTACCTGCGTGCTGTCAATGACCGCCCGGTCGCGCTCTCGACATATACCTGCTGCGACTGGGAGCCCAGCCCACTCGATGACAGGGGAGGGGAATTCATTCGAGCCACCCTGAACCCGAAAGAACGCCGATATGCGGATGACTCCCCGCGCGATGAGGCCTCCGACATCTTGAAGGCTGGGGCGGACCCCTACTTCGGCATCTACGGTGAACAGGACAGTGGTTTCTCGTTCGAGTACCACGCTCGGATTCCCTGGCGAGAGGCCTCACCCGGCGACGCCACTGTCCTCCGCGCGACCCTGCCCACGGAATACCTCGAGGAGCGGGGCGCGGAATTCGTCCACGAGTTCTCCCAGGATCTGGCCTCTCGCCTTCCCTTCGCCTCCGGGCATGCTGGGCTCGCACTTGACGTCGCATATCCCAGACTCGGCCGACTCGATGCCCTGCGCCCGCTGATCTTCCGTCACCCTGGATTCGATCTCCGCGATGCCGGCATCCGCGATTCGCTGGGCCCCCGAGTGGATGGCGTCCACTGGATGAATTTCCTTGGCCAGCCCGTTCTCTCCGCGCTGGGTGGAGCAGCGGGCCTTCGTGCTCGGCTTCAATCCTCCACGGACGTCCAGGAACTCGATGACGAGCGTGCCCTGGTGACCCTGGGGCCGGAGCCCGAAGCAGGGGACACGGCTCATGGCCAGACACTTCCCGCATACCGCGAGTTCGCGCGGGTGCTGGAGCCCTGGCTGGAGCCCTTCCCGTGGGACTCCCTCGGCGAACAGGACAACGCCGCCGCGGAGGAGTGGCACCGCTGGTGGCGCCGGTTCCTCGACTGATGCACGCTCAAGGCCCGGGCCAGCTCTGGCCCACCTGCTTCTCGCTCCAGAACCACAGCCGGTCGATCAGCTCGCGGTCCTCGGCCAACCGGGACACCTTGGCGGGCTCGCGGCGGTAGAAGTACTCACCGGATACGCCCGCCACCGCGTCGCTCGTGGCCAGGTACACCGAGGTGTCCGCTCCCTGCTCGGGCGTGAGGAAGAAGGGCTTGAGCAGGCGCATCACCGTCTTGCCAAAGCCCGTCTTCCGGTCCACGCCCAGACGCGTGGCCACCGCGCCCGGGTGCATGCAATTGACGGTGATGGAAGTGCCACGCAGCCGGTACGCCAGCCCCTTGGTGAACAGGATGTTGGCCAGCTTGGACTGGGCGTAGACCCTCCACACGCTGTAGCCCTGGGTGAAGTGGGGATCCTCCCAGCGGATGGAGCCCACGCGGTGCGCGTTCGAGGACACGTTCACCACCCGTCCCTGGGGCGCCGCCCGCAGCGGCTCCAACAGCAGCAGCGTCAGCAGGAAGTGGCCCAGGTGGTTGGTGCCCAGCTGCGCTTCGAAGCCGTCGCGGGTCGTCTCGCGCTTGAGGGAGATGACCCCCGCGTTGTTGATGAGCACGTCCAGCTTCGGGTAGCGGGCCTGGAAGGCGCTCGCGAAGGCACGAATGCTGTCGAGCGAGCCCAGGTCACACAGCATCAGCTCGATCCTCGCCGAGCCGCTGCGCTCGATCGCTTCCCTCAGGGCCTGTTCCCCTCGCTCGGGGCTGCGGCAGGCCATGATGACGGTGGCGCCCTGGCGCGCCAGCTCCACCACCGTGGCCAGTCCCACCCCCGAGTTGGCCCCCGTCACGATCACGGTCTTGTCATTCATGCGGCCCGTGTATCACGCACGGGCGGCCGCATGATCCCATGCACAGGCGGGGGGTCGGGCGTTTCATGCGGCCGGCCCTGGTGCAACGCACGCGCCAGCCTTTCGAGCCTCTGTGGAATAGTCCACGCAGGGGGGATTCTGGGGACCCCCGGTGTACTTGCCGCATGAGGGAGCGGCGCCTAACTGGATTCCATGAGCAAGATCAACGCGTGGGTGTGGGTGGGAGTGGTGGGGCTCGTGGGTTGTGGCGGCTCGAGCGTGGACGGAGGTGGGACGGACACCTCGGGCGGTCAGTCCCACGCGGTGGAGCGGGCCGCCGAGGCCAACTGCGACAACTACGAGGCCTGCGGCGACATCGGCGCCGGCAAGGGGTACTCGACGCGCGAGGAGTGCGTCACCCAGCGCTCGGCCTACTGGAGCGACCGGTGGCCCGCCACGAGTTGTGACAAGCGCATCAACGCCAACCAGTTGTCCGTGTGTCTGGGGGCCCTCCAGACCATCTCCTGCAACAGCCTCACCGACGAGCTCAAGGTCAACAACGAGAAGTGCCCCCAGGCGAGCATCTGCGCCGGCAACTGACCTCGCCCCTTGCCGAACGTGGACTCCGCCCCTAACTCCCGCCCATGAAAATGAATCTCGGACTGATGGTGGCGGGCGTGGTGGGACTCTTCGGCTGCGGCGGCACCGTCGCGGACATCACCAACAAGCAGTCGGACGCGGTGAACGCCGCGGCGGGCGAGAGCTGCGATCGCTACCAGGACTGTGAGGAGATCGGCGCTGGCAAGAAGTACGAGACGCGTGACGCCTGCCTGGCGGAGAACAAGGACTTCTGGAATGGCCGGTGGGAGGCCGCTGACTGCGACGGCCACATCAATGGAGACAGCCTCGATGTCTGTCTGAACTCCATCAAGACCACGTCGTGTGGCAGCATCATCGACCAGATCGACACCGCCTACAACCGGTGCGCCAAGGCCGACGTGTGCAAGTGATGTGAGGCGCGGGGCCTGGAGCCATTCACCGGTTCCAGGCCCTCGTCGTGTCTGGCTTACTTGCCCACGCCCACGGCGGTCCAGGCGTCCTTCACCTTCTGGACCTCCACCGAGTCGGCGCCGTGCAGGTCCGTGGCGGCCTTGATGGTGGCCTCGCGCGCCTGGGCGAACGTGGTGCTGGGCGTCATGTACGTCGTCAGGGCGCGGCCGAAGATCTTCAGGCTCTTGTCCATGCCGATGCCGTCCTTCACCTCCAGGCCCGACGTGCGGTTCTTCCCACCCTCGGTCAGCAGGTAGAAGGCGTTGTTGGCGATGCCGCTGGAGCCGTGCACCTCCGTCTGCTTCGACCAGTTCGAGTGGCCAGAGGACATCAAGCGCGAGCTGTCCTGGGTGAGAGAGCGCACGGACTTGGAGAACGGGCGAACGGTGCTCTACGTGAACCAGGGGGGGCGAGCGGACTGCCCTGGCCGAGGTTCTCTGTTCCGCCCACTGGCCTCGGACTTGGCTCTCCGGGAGGTTGGCATCGGGTTCCCGCCGTACCATGGCCTCTGCCGCACCACGACGCTCGCGATAGTGTGAGGGCTACTCCTGGCCATCTTGGCGAACAGCTCGAATCCGCTTGTAGATCTCCGAGATATCGAGCGCCTCGTTTCCACGACGAATCGATGAGAATTCGTGGACGACGAAGAGGTTCTCCGAGAGCGCGATTTCTCCGAGCTTCACGATGAAGTTGTGCGATCTGTAGAGCGTCACCCAGCCGTATAGCGAGGACGGGACATAGTAGAGCGTGACCGCGTGTTCGTCTGTCGGGACGATCGGCTGCGTGTCGTGGGGAAGCTGCAATACGAACCTGGAGTCGACCGCAACTTGGTCCGGTGCGAGGCGTTCGGGATGGCGGATGTCTTCGCCCAAGATGTAGCAACGCAACTCGTCGAACTCGGGTGCAAGCGCGAACTGGGAGCCGACGCGAGCAGCCAGGACGTTGAGAACGATCTTGGCAATAGCTCTGTTCACGTCGTCGGGGCAGTACGACATGTTGACGTGAACCGATGGGTTGAGAATCGATTGCCCCTCGGCAATCGCCTCGCCACTTGCCACACGAGAAGCATGCTGTGCGTACGCTGCCTGCCAGTTCGCTTGGAGGATCGCCACGAGTTGCTGGGCGTCCTCGGCCGTCTGGGCCCGGAGGTAGCCGTCGTTCTCGCGGTGCATCACAAGGCGCGCATAGGGACCAGCGTTGCTGGGACCGAGCTTGACGTACATCTTGGAGAGACGACCGGCATTGATCTGCCTCACGATGAAGGCATCAAGGCGCTTCAGGGAGTCGGTGTCGGCTGTAAGGATGCAGACCCTCGCGAGACTGCCATCTGGCGCGACGTGGACCTGCGGCATAACCACGGGGCGCACCTCGTTCGTGAGGGCCACGTCGATCATGAGCCCCGTGGCTTCGTCTTTGACGAAATGATCGCCGCCAAGTCGCACGTCGAACGCAGCCTCCGGCGTGAAGCCGATCCGCGAGAGAGCCACCAACGACCGTTCCGCCAGTGCTTGGTCCAACGGGGAGAGCCGCCGGGAGTTGCAGTCCCCGCAGAGGATGGGCTGGACAAAGTCGCCTCCGAGCGATCGAGGAAGGACGTGCTCCCGCGTCGGCCCGCGCACCTGGCGGCAGTAGATGCACGTGATGGTGTCAGGAGATGGCGTGCTCACTCGTCGTCGTCCTTCGCTTCCTCGGCCTTCTTCCGCGCTAGCCAGGAGGCAGCGAATGCAGCCCCGATGGCCGTTCCGATCCCCGGCAAGAGCGCCGTTCCGATCGCCGCTGCTGCGAGCGATCCGGCGGTCACACCTGCGGTGACGGCGGCCATTGATCCTATCGCGACGGCCTTCGCCCGGTTCTTGGCCACGCCAGACCGCAGAAGCCGGCGCATCGTGTCCAGTTCCTCCGGCGTCAGATAGGCCTGAACCTTCTTGGCTTCCTTGCTACCCGGCGCCTTGGCGATCGCATCGAGCTCGTCTCGGCCGAGCAAGAGGAACACGGGGGAGACACCGAGCGCGGCGGAGAGGCCGACCAGCGTCGAGAGTCGAGGGTCTCCTTCGGCCCCCTCAAGCTGGTTGATCGTCGCCCGCGAAACGCCACCAGCGGCGGCGAGTTGGTCTTGGGACAGCCCAAGGGCGCTACGCGCCGCCGAGAGGTTGCGAGCGAGCGTATCTCGCACCTCTTCGAGCGGCAGGGACAGGGGCGCCGAGTCAGGAGCGCGATCCGTCATGCCGAGCGCCTCATGTCGTTAGCGGCGCTACGCAGACTCGCGACTTCGGCGACGAGAATGCGTACCTGCTCGTTCTTGTCCCCGAGGAAAGCGCGGAGTGAAGCGAGCTGCTGCTCCTTGGTGGCAAGCTCGGCCTCAAGCTGCTGCAGGCGAGCACGGTTCGCAGCCTGCTCCTTCTTCCGCTTCTGGTGCTGGTCGACACCGTACGCCGTACCGCCGATCCCGAGAAGAGATCCGACTGCTGCCACGATGCGCCAAAAGACGATGGGGTTCATGATCGTTCTCTTGTTTGTTGGGTCGTTGATCAGTTCTTCACCAGACGCAGGGTCGGGTGCGCCACGGGCAGAGCGCTGCCCATGACCTCGTTGAAGAGGGTGTCGGTGGCCGAACAGTCAGCGGTCACGTCCTCGACGACCTTGGTGAACTCGCTCATCCGCCCCGAGAGGTTCTCGGCGAGTGTCATGTCCGCCGCGATCGCCTGCTCGAGCACATGGTCCGCCTCGCGCGCCTTTCCGATGAGCCAGCGACCACCAACTTGGGCCCCGACGAGAACGGGAAGGCCAACGAGGCCAAGCGGCGCCATCACGAGAGGGAGCAGGTCCAATGCGGTCTTCGCGGCGGTTCCTCCAATGGCGCCAGCCACCGTCACTTCCCCACGTCGAGCAGCACGGATCTCCGAGAGAAGGTCAGTGCCCACAGCGAGCACGCAGAAGCCGACCGCGACGCCCTGCTTGGCGAACTCCTTTGCAACTTCCGGCGCCATCTCGAGCGCCTTGGTGCCCAGGTGGTAGAGACCGGCGTCGGTCGCTGCACCTCCAGCACCGAAGATCGTCCCGGTGCCAGCAGCCTTGCCGACGGTCCTCGCGTCGACCTTCCCCTCGGTCGCGAGTTGCACAACGAGGGACACGACGGCCGCCGACGCGGCGGCGATCGCGGCGCCGCCGCCGATGCGGCCAATGACACCCCTCGCCCTGTACGCGGAGGTGATGTCGTCGCGCAGTTGCTGCAGTTCCTGGCGGGCAACGGGGCCGAGGCCGTCGACCCTGTCAGCCTTGATGTTCGCCATCAACTGCTCAGCCCGTTTCTCCAGGTTCGGAATCCCGCGCAGACGGACCTTAGCTTCCTGAAGGCGGCGCGCATGGCCCTCCGCGAAGGCGCCGGGCGCAACACGGGGTGTCCCATCCGCGTTGACGTAGCGTGCGTCGACATAGCCGACCTTGCCGCAGCCGGGATTCTTCACCATCTCGACAAGCGTGTCCGCGACGTAGCGCGGACCACCGGTCTTCACCTGCCCGTTGTACTTCCACACCACCTCGCCGTTTTTGGTGTCGAAGGCGAAGACGATGTCCTTGCGACTCGAAGAGTCGGGCGCGAGGCGGATGTCTCGAACGTTCGCCGCGACGTGCTCGGGCGGGTTGACGATGCCCGTCTCATGCCCAGCGTGGAGGGCTCGGTAATCCGACACAGCGACGACTTCTGATGCCTTGCCACCGGGGTTGGCCCCATTGGTGAACGAATCCAGAGACCGGCCCGAGGTCACCATTCGCTCGGCAGCCGTCTGGGTTAGGCCATTCGGCCTCGCCGTCCCGTCACGAACCATGTTCGCGATTCGGAGCGCGTCGGCACTGCCTGGGGCAGCGATAGGGCGCGTCTGGTTGAGCGCTTCTGCGAAAACGCGGCCCTGGTCGAGCACCCCGGGGTCCGTCACCGCACCGGCGGTGACGATTGGATGAACGACGTTCGCGGCGGCAACCGCACTGCCTACTGCTGCCGTGCTGTCTGTTCGACCCTTCGGCTTCGGTTCGTCGGGCATGCGTGACCTCGGTTCGTTGGGCATGGGCAACCTCGCCTACCAACAATGACCGGCCCAGAACGTAATGTCAACTATAATGGACACTATACACTATACCAGCGGATAGCAGCTCCGGTCCACGATGTGTTTCTGCGGGGTTGTCCCCTCCGCGTGCGGGCGGCTGCCCCCAGCGGAGGCCGACGCATGCCCGAGACTGCCAAGCCGCGCGAGCCCAAGAGCCCGGCTCTCGACCAGAGCGCCGAGAAGGCTCCGTCCGCGGCTTCGCGCGAGCAGAAGAGGGATGAGCCCGTGGTCAGGCCGCGCGACATGAATGCGCCGACGACGAAGGACCCGGTCTGGGGCTCCGACCCAGAAACGTTTCGCGATGCGTGACGTGACCGAAGCGAGGCTGCCATCTCCTACGCCCGCCGAGTGCTCGCCGCGAGCCGGGGCGAGACGGAGGTCGAGAAGACATCTGGGGCTCACCTGCGGGCAAGAAGCGCCTCGCCAACCGTCTCGTGGCCATGCTCCCGGCGCACAAGACCTACGTCGAACCCTTCGTCGGCAGCGCCGCCGTCCTCTTCGCCAAGGAGCCCTCCGAGGTCGAGGTCCTCAACGATGCGGACCCGGAGATCGCCGAGGCCTACCAGCTCTTGAAAAAGCTCACCCCCGAGCAGGTGGAGCGACTGCGGAAGATGCCCTGTCTCCGCCCCTAACTCCCGCCCATGAAAATGAATCTCGGACTGATGGTGGCGGGCGTGGTGGGACTCTCCGGCTGCGGCGGCACCGTCGCGGACATCACCAACAAGCAACGTGTGCAAGTGATGTGAGGCGCGGGGCCTGGAGCCATTCACCGGTTCCAGGCCCTCGTCGTGTCTGGATTTACTTGCTCACCACGCCCACGGCGGTCCAGGCGTCCTTCACCTTCTGGACCTCCACCGAGTCGGCGCCGTGCAGGTCCGTGGCGGCCTTGATGGTGGCCTCGCGCGCCTGGGCGAACGTGGTGTTGGGCGTCATGTACGTCGTCAGGGCGCGGCCGAAGATCTTCAGGCTCTTGTCCATGCCGATGCCGTCCTTCACCTCCAGGCCCGACGTGCGGTTCTTCCCGCCCTCGGTCAGCAGATAGAAGGCGTTGTTGGCGATGCCGCTGGAGCCGTGCACCTCCGTCTGCTTCGGGTAGTTCTTGTAGTTGTCGATGGAGTAGCCGTCCTTGGTCGGGTCGTTCATGTAGCGCAGCGCCTCGCCCGTGGTGTTGCCGGGCTGCCAGGCGTCCTCGCCCATGCTCCAGTCGAACTTCACGTTGGGGTTCTTCTGCGAGGCGTACCACTCCACGCCCGTGCCCATGATGTCGCTGAATGCCTCGTTGAGGCCGCCGGACTCACCCCGGTACACGAGGCCCGCGGTGCGCTCGGTCAGGCCGTGGGCGATCTCATGGCCCGCGATGTCCAGCGTGGTGAGCGGGCCGGCGTCCTTGCCGTTGCCATCGCCGTAGCTCATCTTCTCGCCATCCCAGAAGGCGTTGACGAGGTTCTTGTCCACGTGGACGTAGGACACGAGCTTCTCGCCCTTGTCATCCAGCGAGTTGCGGCCGAGCACGTCCTTGAGGAAGTCGTACGTCATCTCGGCGCCGTAGTGCGCGTCCACCGCCGCCTTGGTGCGCTCGTTGTCCGTGGCCTCGCCCCACACGTCGTTCGCGTCGGTGAACGGCGTCTGGCCGCTCGGGCGCGCCTTGTTCTGGCCGTCGTAGGTCACCACGCCATCGCCGCGGGTGGTGTCCTCGAGGGTGTAGGTGCCGTCCGCCTTCTTCGTGGTGGAGAGGTCCACCTTGCCGCTGTAGAGCGAGGTGTCATCGGCCTTGCCCGTGGTGGGCAGGGAGGGGCCGCCGGGCGTCGTGGGGGTGGACGGGGTGCTGGGGGTGGAGGGCGAGGCCTTGGAGCCGAGCTCCTGGAGCCGCTTCGCGTCCTCGGCGAGGCCACCCATCTGGTCGAAGCTCTCGAGGATCTGCCCGCTGTTGGCGTCCACGAAGTAGTTCATGCGGCGGGGGGCCTCGTTCGCCTTGAGGTCCGTCGTCTTGTCGAGCTGCACGTGGTAGGCGGAGTGGTACTGGCCGTCCTGGCCCTGGACGATGACGCGCTCGGAGGAGGGCGCGCGCGAGGTCTCGGCGCCGAAGGACTTCTGGGCCACGGCCAGCGCGTCCTGCGCGGTGAGCTTCACGGGCGAGGCGCCCAGGCCCGCGGGCACGTGGGACACCGAGCCCGTCACGTCCGCCACCTTGCCGTCCTTGTCCAGGTGGCTGATGACCTGCTCACCGAAGACCTTCACGCCCTCGTGGGTGCGGTCCATGCGCACGTGCGTCATGCCCAGCTCGTCCTTGAAGACCTGCTTGGGCGTGAGGGCAGCGGACACCGGCGTGCTGGGGACGATGCCGCGCTGGGTGGGGCTGTTCTGCTGCAGGAAGTCCACCGACTTCTGGATGGCCGTCTGGGCCTCGGCGCTCCGCAGGGACAGGGGGCCGGTGGCGCGGGCAGCCGAGGCGACGTTGGCGGCGGCCGGGGTGAAGCTGGAGTCCTTGCTGAAGCCCGTGGTGGCGGGGGCCTGCGCCTGCGGGGCCGCGGCCGGGGTCTCCGCGGCGGCGGGAGCGGCGGGGGTGGAGACGACGGGAGCGGAAACCGGGTTCTTGTTGGAGATCTGCATGGCAGAGGGCTTTCGAAGGAGACAAGGTGGGAGGGGGGTCACCTTGTGTGGTTGATGTGCGCTACATAGAGCATGATGTGTGCCATATGCCGCCTCCTGCGCACTGCGCTCCAAGTCCTTGATTTCACTGTGGTGAGACAGGTGAGAAGGAGAGACGTGGTGACGGGAGTCACCGGGCGCGGCGAAGCCTCCGAGGAAAGCGCCCTGGTGAGGGGAGTCACCGCCTGGTGACTGAAGTCACCACGGGGGGAGAGCGGAACGGGCCGTGCGAGAGGCGGAGCGGCGGAGTCCCGGGCCTCGAGGGGCCGGGTCATCACGCGCTCCGTCCTGGTACCACGCGGGGCGGCGGCGTCCAGATTCGCGCTCAGGGGTAGAGCAGTTCCACGGCCTGGAGGCGCAGCAGCTGGCGCGCCATTTCCTGGACGCCATCCACCTCGGACTGGCCGAGCGCCTTGCGCATGGCCTTCTTGATGTCCGTGGAGGCCAGCATCATCAGGTTGAGCACCTGGCGGTTGGTGAGCCGGGGGTTGAGGCGGCGCAGCTGGGCGATGATGGTGCCCAGCTGGGCCACGGAGAGGCCGGCCACCATGACCTGGGGTTCCACGCCGTCATCCGGGCTGATGCCCACCGCGAGGATCTGCGGATCGATGAGGATGGAGCGGGCGAAGTCCTTGTCGTGGGGCAGGCCCACCCGGGTGAGTTCCGCCTGCATGGGGCCGGTGTCGAAGCCCGGCATCACGGGCAGCACGCCCACGGCCTCGTAGCCCGCGAGGACTTCTTCATACTCCGCGCGGATCTCCCGGCCGGGCCGGCTCGCCATGAACTCCTCGAAGCACTCGTGCACCTCGGTCATCAGCGCCCGCAGGAGCATGGCGTCGCTGAGCTCCGGAGGCACGCCCAGCGTCTGGGCCATGCGGGCGCGGCGCTCGGGGACACCGCTGGGCTCCTTCCACAGCTCGTAGGTGATGGAGCTCTCGCTGAGCACCAGCGACAGGTTGACCACGCCCAGGCGGCCCGGGTTCTTGAGGAACTTGGCCAGGCGCCCGTGCACGTCCTTCATGCCGTGCAGCAGGCGATCCAACACCGCGGCGCGCAGCTTCGCGCGGCCCTCGAGCGCCTGACGAGCGGCGTTGGCGGACTGCTCGCGCTCACCCCCCGCGCGCTGCTGCTCGCGCGGCAGATCCAACTGCGCGGCGGACGGGGACTCGCGCAGGTGCTGCGCCTGGGGACCGCCCTGGGACTGGGGATAGCCCGAGAGGGCGTTGTGCTGGCCCTGGGCACCGGCGCGGCCGGCGGGCGACTTGAAGCGGGCGTTGGTGTTCTCCTCGATACCGCCGTAGCCGCCCCCGGTGTAGGAGCCGACCTGGCCGCCCGTGTCCATCCCGTCGCGGTTGCGCAGCGCCTTGGCGCCGCCCTTGCCACCGCCGGAGACGCCCTTGTCTCCCGAGTCACCCGCCTTGCCCGAGGAGGACGAGCCCTTGCCGGTGTCCTTGGCGCGGGGATCGTCGCGAAGCTTGGGGTTGTTCGTCAGCGCCTGCTGCTGCTGCTGCTGCGGCCGCGGCGCGATGCCCGGTGCCGGCTGTCCCAACCGGACGCTCATGATGGTGAACCCCTTGCGTGAGACTGTTCTTCTACACCCATCTGCAAGGGGGGGTCCATGTGGGAGCCGGACTCATCCGGGAGGGCCTTCACGCGCAGAGGTAGCCCGTCACCTGGAGTCTGAGCAGCTGGCGCGCGAGTTCCTGGAGGCGCTCGACCTGGGCGCGGCCGAGGGTGCGAGGCTGCTCGGCGCGCACCTCGTTGAGCACCGTGGCGAGCACGTGGCGAAGCTGTCGGTTGGTGAGCCGGGGATTGAGCTGGCGCAGCTGGGCGACGACCATGCCGAGCTGGGTGGTGCTCAGGCCCGCCACCATCACCTGGGAGGGCGCCCCGCGCGCGGAGCCAGGGCCCACCGCGAGCACGCGCTCGTCGAGCAGCAGGGAGCGGGTGAAGTCCGGCTCCGCCGTCACGCCCAGGCGCTGGAGCTCGTCGTGCATGGGGCCGCTGTCGTGGCCGGCCATGACGAGCACCACGCCGCACCGCTCATAGCGGGCGAGCATGTCCTCGTAGCGCTGGCGCGCCTCGAGGCCCGGGCGGCTCTCGCGGAAGTCCCCGAAGGCCTGGTGCACCTCGGTGACGAGCGTGCGCACCAGCGTGGCGGGATCCGTCTGGGGACCCAGGCCGAGCGCGTGCTCGAGGCGGGCACGGGCCTCGGGCGAGCGCCGCGGCTCCTTCCACAACTCCTGGGCGACGAAGCTCTCGCTGAGCACCAGCGACAGGTTGACGATGCCCGAGCGGCTCGTGTTCGCGCTCGTCAGGAAGCCGTCGAGCCGCTGGAGCACATCCGCCATGTCGCGGCCCAACCGGTCCATGATGGCGGCGCGCAGGCGCCTGCGGCCCTCGGGCTCGTCCCGGACAACGGGGGCCGGGGCGGCCTTCTTGCCCACGGCCCTTCCGGGCGCGGGCTTCGGCGCCGGGCCCACCGCCGCCTTGTCCGCCTCCCGGGGCACGCCCTTGCCCTGGAGCAGCTCCGGGCGGGGCTCGCTGACCAGCCGGAAACCCGCCGTGCGCCGGGGAATGGCCGTGTATGCGAGTTGGAGGTCCATGGATACCTCTGTGCGATGGGTGCGCACTTCCACCCTGCAAAAGGTAATCCAGGGAGCTACATACCGCCTTCATGTGCCTACATGAGGCCTACATCAGCTCCTAAGTAGGCGAAAACATGACCCGGGAGCACTTCTCAGGAGAGCGCGGTGCGTCGAAACCCCTCCGAGCCCTGGTGACGGGAGTCATCACCCGGTGACGGGAGTCACCACCGCTCGGGGGGCTCAGCCGACCTTCTGGCCGATCAGCGCGTCGATGCGGCTGGAGGTCTCCTCGACGATCTGCCCGAGCTTCTGCGCCGTCTCCTTGAGGTCCGTGCCCTCGGGGCGGTTGAGCAGCTCCTTGAGCTTGTCGGCGGACTCGAGCAGGACGCGGCTGGCCTGCACCGTCTTGCTGCTGGTGTCCGCGGCCTGGGAGGGAGCCGCCGGAGCCGCCTCGGCCGCCTGGGGGGCGATGAGCTTCACGATCTGCGCGAAGGTGCTCATCATCGCCTCCATCTGGCGCAGCAACGCCAGCTTGTCCGGCGGAGCGCCCTGGGAGGAGGTCTGGCTCTGGGTCTGCGCGGGGGTGCTGTCGTTGGACATGGCGGCGGTTCCTCGTGGCGGGTGGGTGGGGATGCGAAGCCACCCTATACCACGAGGTATCCCGGGCTCGACATCCCGCGCTCAGGCGCTGTCGCCGCCGCTGTCCAGGCCGTGCTTGCGCAGGAGCTTGCGCAGGTAGACGCGATCGATGCCGGCCTCGCGCGAGGCGCGGGAGATGTTGCCCTCGCAGCGCTCGAGCAGACCCTTGAGGTAGTCGCGCTCGAAGCCCTCGATGAGCCGCTCCTTGGCGTCCTTGAAGGGCAGATCCAACACGGCGCCCGTGCTCCCACCGCTCGAGGACAGCTCGCCGCCGGGCAGGGGAGGCAATTCCGGCAGGGCTTCCTCGCCCAGGTTCACCACCTGCTCCACCACGTTGCGCAGTTCGCGCACGTTGCCCGGCCACGGGTACTGGCTGAGCAGGGCGCGCGTCTGGTCGGACAGGGCGCTCGGGGGCCGGCCCATGCGGCCGAGCACGGTGTCGATGAGCAGGGGAATGTCCTCGGGGCGCTCGCGCAGGGCGGGCAGGGTGACGCGCAGCACCGCGAGCCGGTGGAAGAGGTCGCGGCGGAACTTGTTCGCCTTGACCGCGCCCTCCAGGTCCACGTGCGTGGCCGCCACCACGCGCATGTCCACCGTGCGGTAGTCGTTGGCGCCCACGCGCTTGACCTGCCGGCGCTCCAGCACGCGCAGCAGGCGCGGCTGCAGATCCAGGGGCAGCTCGCCCACCTCGTCCAGGAAGACGGTGCCACCCGCGGCGCGCTCGAAGGCCCCGGCCCGATCCGTCTGGGCCCCGGTGAAGGCGCCCTTCACGTGGCCGAACAGCTCCGACTCGATGAGCGAGGGGGCGATGCCCGCCAGGTCCACGATGATGAAGGGGCCCTTGGCGCGCTTGCTCTCGTTGTGCAGCGCCTCCGCGCACAGCTCCTTGCCCGTGCCCGTCTCGCCCTGGATGAGCACGTCCGAGCCGCCCGGCGCCATGCGCTCGAGCAGGGTGAAGACCTCGCGCATCTTGCGGCTGCTGCCCACCAGGGCGCCGAAGTGATCGCGCCCGGAGAGCACCATGGAGCGCTCGCGGGTGTCCTCGGGCACGAGCTTGAGCTCGGTGGTGCCCAGGGTGACGACGCTGCCGGGCCTCAGCTCCAGCTGGGAAAAGCGCATGCCCTCGCAGAACGAGCCGTTGCGCGAGTCCATGTCCACCGCGAGGACGTGCTCGTCATGCACCTCGAGCTTGAGGTGCTGCCGCGAGATGGTCTTGTCCTCCAGGATGATGTCGCAGGTGGGCGCCTTGCCCACGACGTACTCCTTCTGGTCGAGCGAGAACGAGCGGCCCCCGCTGGAGCCCGAGAGCACGAGCAGCTTCATGCGGATGCGGCCTGGACCCGAGCGCATCAGGGTCGCCGTTGCGTCCGCTCCTTCTTCATCGTCGTAAGACGCCACGGCCCGGCACGCTAGCACGCTTCCCGCGCCGGTGGCACCCGAGTCGCGGGGGGCGGAAGGGGGCCCGGACTCAGCGCTCGGGAATGTCCGTCAGGGCGAGCTTGAACTGGGCCGTCTTGCCCGCGGCGATGGGCACCGACAGCTCGCGCCGTTTGCCGTCCGCGCCCTTGATGCGCAGGCGGTGCTGACCCGCGGGCACCTGGACCTTGAACAGCGGCGTCTTGCCCAACGAGCGCCCATTGAGCGTCACCTCGGCCTCGGGCAGCACGACGAGCGTGAGCCAGCCCTGCTTGCCCGTGCGGGCGGGGGGCTCGTCGGCGTCGGGCCGCTCCGGGGGTTCCTCCACCGGGGCCTTGGGCGCGGACTCGGCGGGCTCCTTCCCGCGCGGCGGATCGATGGGGGTGATGGGGGAGAGCTCTTCCGGGGTCAGCCGGGTCGCCACGTCCACGCCCGAGCGATCCACCTCCATGAGCCCCACCGCGGCGAGCCCCAGGCCTCCGGCCACGAGCAGGAACAGGAGCACCTTCGCCACCGCCGGACCGCCCTTCCCGGAGGGCTTGTCCGAGGACCTGGGTGGGGGAGCAACCACCACGGGCTGCTCCCGGGTGGGCACCCGGCGCCCCGTGGTCATCACGCCCTGTGAAGTCTCGTTCGACGCCGCCACGGGCTTGCGACGGGGGGCCGCGACGGGCCTCGGCTCCGTCTTGGCCACGGGAGCGCCGCCCAACGCCTCGGGCGCGTCGGGGATTTCGTCCGCGCTCTCCAGGAGGCGAAGCGTGTTCTCCTTCTGCTTCTGGAAGTGCTCGGCCATGAAGGCCGCCCGCTGCTCGGCGTCGAAGAGCCGCCCGCCCGCGGCGGCCTCGATGGCCCGCGCCATCTCCCGGCCATTCGCGTAGCGCCCCTCGCGCGGACGCGAGAGCGCCTTGAGCACCACTCCGGCCAGCCCCGGGGGCATCGCCTCCGTGCGGCACACGGGTTCGGGAATCTCCGCGTCCAGGATCATCTGCATCTCCTGGACCTCCGAGTTGCCCGAGAAGAGGCGCTCGCCGGTGATGAGCTCGTGCAGCATCACCCCGGCCGCGAAGAGATCGCTCCGGCCATCGAGCGGATCGCCGCGCACCTGCTCCGGGGACATGTAGCCGGTGGTGCCCTTCACCATGCCGGCCTGGGTGTGCGACGCGCCACCGCGGGCCTTGGCGATGCCGAAGTCCAGCAGCTTCACCTCGCCCTGGTACGTCACCATCACGTTCTTGTGCGCCACGTCCCGGTGGATGACGGGGAAGGGCTTGCCCCCGGGCGTGGTGAAGGCGTGCGCGGAGTGCAGCGCGAGGCAGATGTCGCGCACCACCGACAGGCCGAAGCCCAGGGGCAGGGGCGTCTGGCTCCGGCCACATACGCTGATCACCTGCGCCAGGTTCTGCCCCGCGATGAATTCCATGGCCAGGAACAGGCCTTCCGCGTCCTGCCCCAGCTCGAACACCTGGCCGATGTTCGGATGGTTGAGCGCCGCGGTGATGCGCGCCTCGTCCAGGAACATCCGCTCGAACTGCTCGTCACTGCGCGCGTCCGGGAGGATGCGCTTGATAGCCGCGTACTTGCGAAAGCCGCCCGGCCCCGAGGTGAAGCCCAGGAAGAGCTCCGCCATGCCTCCCACCGACAGTTGGGAGATCACCTGGTAGCGTCCGATGCGCGAGCCCCGATGCGGATCAGTGAAGTCAGTGGAGGTGAACGGGGAGCCCCGGGACGGGTCGGACATGGGCGCGGAGCATAGCCCACACCCCCTGTGGACGGCCTGTGGATGGACCCCCGAGTCCCTGTGGACAAGTCCCCGGCTGATCCCCAGCCTGTGGATGGCGGGGGAAAAGCTCCAACTTCCCCACATGTAGCATATCCGCGAAAGCCCAACGGTTGCGGGGGGTTACTGACTTTTCCACAAGTCCACACCCCCTGCTGTTACCCCTAATAGATCAAGATCACTCTTCACTCAGTACAGAAACAGTGGGGCCTGGGGACAACCCCGGACTGTGGACAACCGCCCCGCGGAATCAGTGCCAGCCGTCGCGCAGGGCCACCAGGGTGAGGCGGGAGCTGGCCGCATCCAGCTCGAGCGTCACGTCGCACCCGGCCAGCATGAACTCCAGGGTGACGGGGCCGAAGCGAGGCAGGAGTCCCCGCTCCCGGGCGGACTGGGCCGCGAGCCGGAAGAGCTCCCCCACCAGCGTGTGCCGCGTGTCCGGACGCAGCCCCTCCAACTCGCTCTGCAAGGCGGCCGGGATGTAGACCGTGAACGCCTGCGCCTGCTCCCGCTCCTGAATCGTGGATTGATGGAAAGCCATGACGGAGGGGACTGCCAGAAGCGTACCCGGAGAGGAGCCCATGATTTCAAGGGGTTGGATGCGCCAGGGGCCTGGGTTCCGTAGAAATGTCAGGGAACCGGGAGCGGGCGGGGGAACGGGCGGAGGGCTTACGGGAAGCCCTTGGAAGGGCCGCGAAGGGGCCGTGGCGCGCCGGAGCGGCCGCGAGGGTGGGGAGAGCCACCTCGGGGGCGTCACGACGCGGCCCTGGGCCTTGGAGGAGGACGGAAGGCTCCTCCGCCTGGTCGTGCTGGAAGCGAGCACTGCGGGTGAAGCGGTGGGCGGACGCACGGAGTGCGTGCACCGGCCTTCCGGGTGGAGTAATTCACGCCTCTCGTGACGCGAGCCCGGGAGATCGATGGACGGTTGTCGGCCTGGGAGCGTGAGCCCACGCGTGGAGGAAACCAGGAGCCACGGGGAGGATCGCCCTTGGAGTTGAGTCCCCCCCATGGCTCCCGGCCGTACGACGGGGCCTCTCATAGTACGCATCAGGTCCCTGCTTCCAGGGGCAACTCGTCAGAGCACCTCGCGCCGACCATGCCGCCGGACCCCTCTTCCGCCCTCACCTTCTGCCGTGACGTGCTGCCGGCGGTGTCGCGCACCTTCGCGTTGAACATCCCCGTGTTGCCTCCTCCCTTGGACACGGCGGTGACGGTGGCCTACCTGCTGTGCCGCGTCGCCGACACGCTGGAGGACGAGGCCCATGGCCCCACGAGCGAGGTGCTGCTCGCGGAGTTCGCGCGCCTGTGCACCCTGCCCGAGGGGTGGGAAGCGGATGCGCTGCGCTTCACCGAGCAGGCCGCGCGGGTGTTGCGCGCCCAGGCCCCCGAGGCCGAGGTGCGTCTGGTGGAGGGCGTGCCCCAGGTGCTTCGCGCGCTCGCGACGCACCCGGTGCCGGTGCGCGAGCACGTGGCCGTCTGCGTGCGCACGATGTCCGAGGGCATGGGCCGCATGGGCGCCAAGGGCCGCGCGCTCGCGGGAGGCCTGGGACTGGCGAGCCTCGAGGAGACGATCGAATACTGCTACTACGTGGCGGGCACCGTGGGGGAAATGCTCACCCGGCTCTTCCAGTGGTACTCGCCCGAGGTGGCCCGGCGAGCGGCCCGGCTCGAGCCGCGCTCGGTGGCGTTCGGCAACGCGCTGCAGCTCACCAACATCCTCAAGGACGTGCGCGAGGACCTGGAGCGCGGCAGTTGCTGGTTGCCCCGCACGCTCCTGGCCGAGCACGGCCTGACGCCCGAGACGCTGCTCGAGCCCGCCCACCGGGGCGAGGCCATGAAGGCCCACTCCCGGCTGCTGGCGGTGGCCCACCGCGAGCTGCGCGTGGCCTTCGACTACGTGATGCAACTGCCCCGCGAGGAGCACGGCATCCGCCTCTTCTGCCTGTGGCCGCTGTTCCTCGCGGTGATGACGCTGCGCAAGCTCAACGGCAACGCCGCCGTGCTGGAGAAGAAGCCGGTGAAGGTGTCCCGGCGGACCGTGAAGTGGGTGCTCGGGGCCACGAAGCTGCTGGTGGCCCAGGATCGCGCCCTCAAGCTGCTCTTCTCCGCCCTCACCGCCCCCCTGCCCGCGTAGGGCCCCGCACTTGTGGATAACTTGGGGACAGGGTAGGCCCGTGGCCTACCCTCCTCGAGCGCGGAACACCACGGTGAGGTTGTGGCTGGGCATGGGAATCACCCGCTCGCGGGAAAGGCCGTGGGCCTGGGCCTCGGCGGTGACGGCGCCCAGCTCCCGCACACCCCAGGAGGGGTCTCGCTCGCGCAGCGAGGCGTCGAAGGCGACGTTGCTCGGCGCTGGAGTCTCGCCCTCGACGAAGTAGGCGCCATAGAGGATGAGCCGTCCGCCCGGGGGCAGCAGCCGCCCGGCGGCCCGGAGCAGCCCCTGGCAGGCCTCCCACGGGGAGATGTGCACCATGTTGATGCACACGATCGCGTCCGCCCGCTCCACGGGCCAGGTGTCGGAGCGGGCATCCAGCGCGAGGGGCGCGTGCAACAGGGGGGGACCTTCCTCCTGGCGCCAGGCCTCGATGCTCGCGAGCGCCGCGGGGTCCGCGTCCGTGGGTTGCCAGGCGAGGTGGGGAAAGGCGCGGGAGAAGAAGAGGGCGTGCTGGCCCGTGCCGCTGGCCACCTCGAGCACGGTGCCGCTCGGGGGCAGCAGCTCGCGCAGGACGGGCAGGAGCGGCTCGCGGTTGCGCTCGGCGGACGGCGCGTGACGTTTCATGGGGGCCCTCCCTGGGGCCTACTCCCGGGAGAGGGTGTTCAGGGTCACGGGCATCCGGGTGATCTGCCCTTCCTGGATCTCCACCGCGAGCTTCAACGGCTTGTTGTCGGGCCCGACGACCCGCAGGGTGTGCTTGCCCACGGGCAGTGACACCTTGAAGAGGGGCGTTTCACCCAGGACCCGGCCGCCCAGGGACACCCGCGCGTACTGATCCGTCGTGAGCGTGAGCCAGCCCCGGGCCTCCACGGACTCGGCGGCCGCCGCGGAGGACTCGCTGGGGGTGGACTCCTTTCGGACACGGGGAGCCGCGACCTTGGCGCGAGGGGCCGACTCCTTCACGGCGGTGTCCGGAGCCGGGGGCGTCGCGGCGGCGGCTCCATGGTCAGCGGGAGGAGGGGCCGGGTCGTTTTCCGGAGCGGGTGAGGTGTCCTGGGGAGCCGGGGAGGTCTCCTGGGGCTCGGCCTCGGCGTCGGGGGGAGCGGAAGGGGTGTCCTGGGGCTCGGCCGTGGCTTGCTGGGGCTCGGCCGGGGCTTGCTGGGGAGCGGGTGAGGTGTCCTGGGGAGCCGGGGAGGCCTCCTGGGGCGCGGGCGCGGGGCTCGGCGCGGGGGTGGGAGGCGTCTGGGCCGGGGGCCGGGGGGGCGTGGTCACGGCCCGGGCCGGAGGGGGGGCCACCGGCTCGTTCTCTCGCTGGAGGAGGGCCATGCCGGCCCCGCCGATGATCACGAGCAGCAGCAGGACGATGACGACGCGGAGCCCCCGCCCGGAGCGCTGGGGCGCGATGGGGTAGGTCCCGGAGGTCTGCAGCTCGTCCTCGGGCTCCTCCCGTGGGGGGGTGCGCTCCATCGGGGGGAGGCCGGGCGCGGTCGGGTAGTCCGGCGGCTCCTGCTCGATCACCGCCGGACGGGCGCGGACGGAACGGCCCTGCGGTGGCGCGGTGCGCTCGTTCTCCTCCTCGGCGGACCTGGCCGCGGGCGGCGGGGTGCGGGGATTGGAGGTCGGGCGGCGGATGGGCCGGGTGTGGTTGGAAGGATCCGCGGTGGGAGCGCGCTCCGGGGTGGGCGTCGCGCGCCGGTTGCGGATGATGGCGGTGCGCAGGCCCGGCTCCTCCTGCGGCTCCTCGCGCGCGGGTAGCTCGACCCGGCTGGCGCTGCGCGAGCGTGCCGGGGCCGGCTCGGCGGGAGGGCCGTTGCGGGTGGGCTCCGGAGGAGGCGGGGGACGGGGGACGGTCCGGGAGGACACGGTCCGGGGAGACTCGCCCGCGGCGGGAGCGCCTGGCGGCCTCGCGATGGGGGAGTAGGGGACGATGTCCGTGGCCTCGGACACGGGCTCCCGGGGCGCCTGGGCGGGGGTCGCGGAGATGGTGGGCAGGCGCGGCGCGGGAGTGGCCGTCTCCTTCTCCCCCGAGGAGGGCGCGAGCTTCACCTCGCTCGTGGGGGCTCGGCCGGCCGCGAGCACCTGGCGCGTCTGCTCGCGCCGCTCGGCGAAGAGCCGCCGCAACAGCTCCCCGCTCTGCTCGGGCAGCCAGATGAGGGGGCCCACGGCGCGCTCCAGCTCGCGGGCGAACTCCAGCGTGCTCGCGTAGCGCTCCTGGCGCTTGCGGGCGAGCGCCTTGAGCACGATGGCGTCCAGCTCCGGCGGAATCTCCTTGTTGAGGCGCGAGGGCTCGGGGATGGGGTTGCGCAGCACGGCGTTGACGACCGCCGCGGGCGCCTTGCCGGGGAATAGCCGCCGGCCGGTGATGCACTCGTGCAGCACCACGCCCAGGCTGAACAAGTCACTCCGGGCGTCCAGGGGCTCGCCGAGGATCTGCTCCGGGGACATGTAGCCGCTGGTGCCCTTCACCATGCCCACCTGGGTGCGGCTGACCTCCATCAGGCTCTTGGCGATGCCGAAGTCGAGCAGCTTGGTGACGCCCTCGTACGTCACCATGATGTTCTTCTCGGCCACGTCGCGGTGGATGACGGGCGAGGGGTTGCCGAGCGCGTCCGTGAAGGTGTGCGCGTAGTGCAGCGCGAGCGCCGTGTCGCGCACGGACGCCAGGCCGAAGCCCACGGGCATCGTCTCCTTGGCGCTCAGGCACGCGCGGGCCACCTCCAGGAGCGTGGCGCCAGGCACGAACTCCATGGCGAGGAAGAGCTCGTCCCCGGCCACGTCCAGGTCGAACACCTGGGCGATGTTCGGGTGGTTGAAGGCGGCGGTGACGCGCGCCTCGTCCAGGAACATCTGGACGAACTCCTCCTGGCCCTGGATGCCCGGGAGGATCTTCTTGAGCACCACGGGCTTGTGGAAGCCGGCCAGGCCCCGCTTGGACGCGAGGAAGATTTCCGCCATGCCTCCCGCGGACAGGCGACACAGCACCTCGTAGTTGCCCATCTGCCGGCCGCGCACATCATCCGGCGCGGGGGGACGCATCGACCCAGACATTCGAGGTGGGCGAGCCTATAGGACCCACCCACCCCCGAGGAAGCCAGTCCCGCGTTTTTGCCCCTAGGCCCGGCCGCTCCGGGCGGAAGTCGGCCCTTCGTTTTTCGCGTGGGGGCGGAATTGGACTGCTTTCCAGTCAAACCTCGCTCCCTCGCACGACGGACGTGTGGCTCCCCGAAATCCCTGAAATTCCACTCTTTTTTCCCATTCTCAAGAGCCAGAGTAAAATTCCAGGAGAACTGGAGAGCCCTCGTCCTTGGGCGTGGGTGAGGGTGGGGCAAGCTGAGCCCACGGGACGAGGCCAGCGTTCACTGTCCGTCATCCCAACGGGAGTGGGTTGGTTCGCAACGCTTCCACCCCTTCGCGCCTTCCGGTGGTGCTGCACAGGTTGGGGCGTGTGTCCACATTGGCGGAATCCGAAGGCGGAGTTCCCCATGGCGACGAAGAAGGCGGAGCGCATGCGAGCCCGAGAGAACGTCCTGGGCTACCGAATGAGCCCAGGGTTGGCGGCGGTAGCTTCCGTGGAAGGTGAGGTGCTGCCGGCGGGCAGGTTGGTGCAGTTGTCGCCGGAGCATTTGACGGTGTGTCTGCAGAAGCCCACGGCGCTCAGGCCGGGGCAGCGGGCCAACGTCATGTTGGGGGTGGGAAGGGAAGTGACGTGCCTGCGGGCCGAGGTGACGAACGTGCACGTGCCGGCGCCCGAGGCGCTGCCGGAGCTGAGTCTGCGCTTCGTGGCGCCTCCGCTCGCCCAGGGGCGGCACATCGTGTCCATGCTGGAGGGCTGGCGCGATCAGGGCCAGCTGGAGACGCCGAGCGCTTCTCCCATCTGGAAGGAGCACATCACGCGGCAGGATCGCATTGGCCGCATCTTCGAGGCGCTCACGGCGCGGCGCTGCCGGGGCATGGCGCGCTCGGCGCTGGGAGACGTGGAGCTGGCCGCGGCGCTCTTCGACAAGTACGACGGCCGCGTGGCGTGGGACGTGCGGGGCGGGGTGCTACCGCCAGGGCCCTTCATGATCGAGGTGTTTGGCTTTTCCTCGGTGATGCACTTCCAGGTGCGCGAGGCGCATGAGGACGATGGGCTGTGGAGCGTGCCCATGCCGCGCGAGCTGGTGCGCTACCGGCACCGGCGGCTGCGGCGCGCGGCGGCGTGGGGAGGGTGCGTGGCGCGCTTCGCCCATCCGCTCTGGCCCCAGGTGCGCGTGGAGCGCGAGCTCATGGACATCTCCTATGAGGGCCTGTCCTTCGCCACCGAGCCGGGAGAGGATCTGCTCTACCCCGGCCTGGTGCTGCCCGAGATGGAGGTGCGCATGCCGGGGGGCCGCTCGGTGTGGCTCAAGGGCGAGGTGCGCAACATCTCCGGCGCCACCGCGGCGCGCCGCTGCGGCATGAAGGTGGAGCCGCTGAGCGGCAACACCGGGGATTGGCACGCGCTCGTGGAGGAGCAGAGCCACCCCAACACCCGCGTGGCGGGCGAGTGGGACAAGGGCACGTGGAACCTCTTCGAGCGCTCGGGGTACTTCCGGCTGTCGGGCAAGAGCCCCGAGGACTTCAAGCGGATGCAGGAGGAGTACCGCGAGGCCCACGCCCGGCTGCATCGCCGGCCCCGGGTGGGCTACCGCGTGGTGCGGCCCATCCCCGGCAGCGAGACGGTGGAGGCGAGTCTGTCCTGGCTCAAGCCGTACTCGGGCAGTTGGATGGCCCACCACCTGGCGCGTCACCAGCCGCCCAACGAGCGGTGCCGGGGCACGGCGCGCGAGGCCCTGCGCGACATCTACCTGCGGGGCTTCGAGCCCGCGCAGACCGATCCCGAGGTGAAGTGGTTCCTCGCCTACTGCGAGGCGAACGTGCGCTGGGTGCGCTTCACGGCGATCGACTTCGCCGAGTGGTACCAGCACACGGGCCAGGCGTGCGTGTTGCCCTTCCGCCTCATGGAGGCCGACACCCGGCGTGACTGGCGCATGCCCGCGGGCTTCACCCTGGGCGAGCCCACGCCCGAGGAGAAGGCGGCGCTCTTCTCCCGGCTCGAGCGCACGCGGCCCGTGGCCTACCGCGAGGCGTTGGACCTGGTGCCCGAGCGCTTCGATCTGGCGCGGCTCAAGGGCCAGTGGAGCGAGGCGAAGCTCGAGCGGGAGCGGCACGTGCTCGTGGCGCGCAAGGACGGCCGGGCCGTGGCGGTGGGCGTGATGGAGTCGGCGCACGCGGGGCTCAACCTGTTCCACGTGCTCAATGGCCTGCGCATCATCCCGCTCGTGGACGCGTCCCTGCCCGAGGCCCAGGAGGCGATGCTGGCGCTGCTCGCGGGCGCGGCCGAGTGGTACCGCGCCCGGGGGCTGGATGTCTTCATCCACTACGTGGAGGAGAATCACACCCGCTACGCCGAGGAGGCGAAGCTCGGAGACCTGGGCGAGGGCCGCATCTGGGTGCTCTCCTCTCAGTTGCTGCCCGACTTCATCGAGCACCTGTGCGAGGCGACCACGCCTCGAAGCGGCGAGTGAGCCCCACCCGGGAGTGCCTTCGCGCCCTCCCGGGTGTCCGCGCCTCTCAGGGCGTGTAGTACTCGGCCGAGGAGGGAGTCGTGTTGCTCACGCCTCCCATGACGAGCACCGTGCCATCGTTCAGGAGGACCGCCGCGGACAGGTAGCGGTCCACGCGCATGGGGGCGGTGTTGCTCCAGAGGCCGCTGACCGGATCATACAGCTCCGCCGTGGTGAGGATGCCCGAGGACTCGTGGTAGCCCCCGGCCACCAGCACCTTGCCGTTGGGCAACAGGCTGGCGATGTGAGCGCGGCGGGGCGCGCGCGGCGTGCCCGCGGCCGACCAGGTGCGCGTGGCCGGCTCATACACCTCCGCGTCTCCCTCTCCCATGACGAGCACCCGGCCATCCGCGAGCACGGTGGCGGTGTGGTGGGCAAGGCCCAGATGGGGGCCCGGCACGGAGGTGAAGCCGCCCGTGGCCGGGATGAACAGCTCGGCCGAGGCCAGGGGCCTTCCCTCGGCGTCGATTCCTCCCACCACCAGCACGGTTCCATCGCCCAGGAGGCTCGCGGTGTGATGGCCGCGCGGCATGCCCAGTGCCCCCGCGAGGCTCCAGGTGTTGGTGGCCGGGTCGTACAGCTCGGCCGAGGCCAGGGTCTCTCCGCCGTATTCGGCGCTCATTCCGCCCACGACGAGCACCTGGCCCCCGGGCAGCGCGGTGGCGGTGTGGTGGTAGCGCAACTTGTGGACAACTCCCGCCTTCCTCCACTCACCGCGCGAGGGCATGTACAGCTCGGCGCCGACGAGCGGGGCGGCGCCCTGTCCACCGCCCACGAGCAGCACCCGTCCGTCGGACAGCCGGGTCGCCGTGTGGCCGCGGTGGTGGGTGAGCATGGCGCCCGTGGAAGACCAGGTGCCGAGCGCTGGATCATACAGCTCCGAGCTGGTGTCGAAGCCGCCCGTCACCAGCACCCGGCCGTCGTCGAGCACGGTGGCGGTGGGTTGCAGGTGAGGCTGGCGCATGTCGCTCGTGAGCGTCCACCTGCCCGCGGAAGAGGGCGCGCACTGGAGGCTCACCTCGTTGGCGGCGGAGTTGTTGCGCTCGTCGCACTCGCGCTCCCGGCCGTGGCCCGTGCCGTCGTCATCCGCCACCGCCCACACCTTGGCGCGCAGGCCCGGCGCGGTGGGCAGCCTCAGCTCGACCCGGACCACGCTGCCCGGGGCGAGCCGCGTGGGCACTGGGACCGTTCCCAGCAGCTTGCCTCCCGCTCCGGGCTCGCCCTGGTAGAAGGCCACCGGGAGTCCCGCGGAGGCGGACGCGTCGCCGTCATTGCGCACGTGCGCGCTCAGGGTCAGCGCGAACGTGGTGGAGTCGCAGGAGGACAGCACCTCGGACACCACCTTCACGTCCGGCGCGGCGAAGGGCGTCAGGGTGGCGGTGCCCTGGCTGTTGGAGCGAAAGGCATTGAACCCCCGCGTCCACGGAGTGACGGAGTAGGGGGGAATGGTGCCGTCATCATTGATGTGGGTGACCGAGTACGCATGCTGGTTCCACAGGCCCCGCGTGTTCACCCAACCGTCCTCCCGCTCGCGGTACAGGCGCAGGCCCCCGTGGAAGCCCATGCCACAGGTGGTGTTCTGCGCCACGAGCAGCTCCGCGTTTCCATCCCCATCCACATCCGCGACCACCGGGTTCTCGTAGCTCGTGCACGAGCTGTGAGGCACCTCCAGGCGCACCGCGCCCGTGGCTCCGTCATGGATGCGCAGCCGCAGCTCGTCCGCGTAGAGCACCTCCGCCTTGCCATCTCCCTCGAAGTCGAAGGCGGCGGAGCTCGTGCGGTTGGAGCTGTAATCGCGCGTGGGGCTCGTCCACTTCACCCCGCCTTGGGTCTCGAAGACGATGTAGCGATCCGTTCCGGCCACGCCCACCTCGGGCTGACCGTCGCCATCGAAGTCCGCGATCGTCGGCGCTCCGCCCGCGCCTCCACCCGGAATCGCCGTGGTCCACAACAGCTTGCAGTCGTCATCCAGCAGCGACACATAGCCACTCCACACCACCACCACTTCCCCCTGGGGGTCCGCGTCGAAGTTGCCCACCCCCGACAGCCCATGACCGATGGTGCTGTTCGAGCACTTGAGCTGGCCATGGGCGCGGTAGATGGATCGGCCATTGATCACCTCGAGCACGCCGTCCTGATCGATGTCCGCGGCGAACGAGATGGGCCCCGTGGTGTGGCCCCCCGTCCCATCGGCGCCCAACCACTTGAGCGCGCCCGTGGACGTGAACACGGCATGGCCATTGATGAGTTCCACCTGGCCATCCCCGTCGAGATCCGCCATGGACGGTCCACCCCAGTTGTTGCCCGGCGGAGGAGTGCGGAACTTGAACGTGCCGTCGTGCTCGAAACACAACAGCCCCTGGCTGCTCTCGGGCACGGTGCAGATCTCCACCCGGCCGTCCCCGTCGAGATCTCCCGCGGCGATGTTCGACGCGCCGCGCACCCGGTAGCGCTCATCCGTCACGGCCCACAAGTCGCGGCCCGTGGCACCGTCGATCGCCCGGAGGATGCCGTTGCTCACGTAGTTTTCCCCCTCGTAGGAATTGAAGACGACGTCGGGCACTCCATCCGCGTTCGTATCCACCACCACGGGGGTCATCATCACGTTGATATGTTTGGGAAAGACGGCACTGCCGGTCCAGGCCCATTCCAATTCTGGCTCGAAATGTGCCTTGGGGGGAGGCCGCGCCTCACAGCGGCTCACGAGTGCCGCGTCTTGAAGGCCGGGCGCCCCACTGTCCAGGGAAGCCGTCCGCCCACAACCGGCCAGCAACAACCCCACCAAGCCCCCACGGATGATCCCCTGAATGATGCTCTTCTCGTCCACGGCACTCTCCCCTGTATGACGGGCCTCTCGTTCGCCCGTCCCAGGCCACTTCCCGGCCGATCCTCAAACTATACATAAACCCGAGAATCCGGATAAACCAATAAACCCAGGTGTGGGAAAGGCTCCAACGCAAGCGAAAGAGACGCGTCCCTCCGTCCGCCATCCTCCACCCGCGAGCCTTTCTGGAGTGTCTGTCTGTTGGGCGGAGGGCGTCCGATGAAATGCCCTGTTGCCTGACATCCCCCGAGGAGTGGAGCCGTCAGTGCGGCGCCATGGCGTCGGGCGAGGGCATGGACGGCGGCGCTGCTTGCTTCGCGCGGGGGAAGAACAGACCAGCACAGAAGGCCAGGAGGGCCGAGGCGCTGATGATCCAGAAGTTGAGTGTCAGCCCCGAACCGAGCGCGCCGCCGAGCGAGCGCAGCACCTCGGGCGCGAGGCCCCGGCCATGTTCGGGACCAAGCAGCTCGGCGGCGGCGGAGGAGGGGATGCGCGCGTCGCGCAGGAGCGCGTGCACCATCACCCCGCCCATGAGTCCCACGCCGAGCGCGCCGCCGATGGTGCGGAAGAACATGTTGCTCGCGGTGGCCACGCCGCGCAGCTCCCAGCCCACGCTCGTCTGCACGGCGATGAGCAGCCCGGTGGAGCTGAAACCCAGTCCCATGCCGAACAGCCCCATGGCCAGCTCGGGCACGAGCATGGACGCGCCCGGCTTGAGCAACAGCGCCATGAGCGAGGTGCCCACGGCGGCCATGCCGAGCCCTCCGACGATGAGCGGCCGGAAGCCCGTCTTGAGCAGGAGCCGTCCGGCCACGAGGCTCGCCAGGGGCCAGCCGACGATCATGGGGGTGATCATCCCGCCCGCGAGCGTGGGCGAGCCGCCGAGCACGCCCTGGACATAGAGGGGCACATAGGTGGTGGCGCCGAACTGGGCCGCGGAGAAGAGGGCGCCGGCGGTGGAGGACACGGCGATGGCGCGGATGCGGAAGAGGGACAGGGGGAGGATGGGCTCCGGGACCCGGCGCTCGACGTAGACGAAAGCCAGGAGGATGATCAACGCGACGGGGAGCGCGAGCAGGTTCATGCCAAACCCCTGCACGCCGAAGAGGAGCGCCACCACGCCCGCGGACAGCAGGAACGCGCCCGCGATGTCGAGCGTCCGGGTCTTGTGCTCCACCTGCTCATGAAAGCAGGACAGGAGCAGCCCCACGGCGCCCAGGCCAATGGGGACGTTGATGAAGAAGATCCAATGCCAGGTGAGGTACTTCACGATGAGACCGCCGGTGAGGGGCCCCACGAGCCCGGCGATGCCCCACACGGCGCTGAACGCGCCCTGGACGCGGGCTCGCTGTTCCAGGGTGTAGAGGTCGCCGATGACGGTGAGTGAAATGGGCTGCATCGCACCGGCACCCAGTCCCTGGAGGGTGCGGAAGGCGATGAGCATGTTCATGGAGGTGGACAGGCCGCTGGCGATGGAGCCCACGAGGAACAGCCCGATGCCGAAGAGGAGGACGGGCTTGCGGCCGTAGAGGTCGGCGAGCTTGCCGTAGATGGGGACGGTGATGGTGGAGGTCAACATGTACGCGGTGAAGACCCAGGCGTAGCTGTCGAGGCCTCCGAGTTCTCCGACCACGGTGGGCATGGCGGTGGAGACGACGGTCATCTCCAGGGCGGCCATGAAGAGGCAGAGAGCGAGGGCGAGCGTGGTGAGGGGGCGGTGGGTGGTGCGCATTCGCACGCCCTGCCTAACGGGTGGAGGACCCCGCCGCCAGTGGCAAATGGGTCAGCCCGCCGGATGGGCGCCAGCGAAGGATGCGGCGGGCGCTGAATCCATGATAGCTTCGATGAAAGGAGTTCAAGCTGTTTCACAAGCCGGGGATGCCATGCGCTCGTGGTGGCTATGTTGTCTAGGGTATTTGATTCTGAGCGGATGCGCTTCTCCACCCATTCCGGGTGTCGTCCAACCCAATCCTGGGGAAAGGCTGGAGGTCATCCCTGGCCCGATGCCCGGATTTGGTCCATTCCCATCTCACCCGGATGCATTGATGGCCGCTTGCCCCTTGGTGCTGGGTTTGCCAAATGCCGTAGCGGGCCGGCCAGATGCCCAGAATTTCGAACTCTACTGGCGTACGTCGAAAGAGTATTGCGCTTGGATTTATTACACGCCTGACGGAATGTACGAGATGAGTATGTTGGCGGTCAGCGCCGTTCAAGACGACGCGCGCATGCGCCAATGCAGACTTCCTTCGGTCGTGTCTGATTCGCGCTATCGCGCTGACGAAATCCAGTATCTATTCGTCGTCCATAACCACCCGTACGAAGGGGAAATTTCCCGGAACGACATTCGTTTCATTGTCGAGCAGGGAGCAGTTCACGGTTTCTCTGTGAAGACGAAAGATCGCGATGTGCCTATCTCGATCATCGCGTTCTACTCTCGAGCGGAACGAGGGAACGCGACGTGTGATGGCTTCTTTCAATACATCCCGTTGACCAGGGAATTGATGAAGTGGTCCATAGGGGATGAGGGCAAGTGGAAGGATGAGGTATACGGCCGGGTGGAATGGAGGGGCGATGATTTCGACATCATCTATGAAGCGAAGTAGGGATGTACTCGTGAAGGACCTCTTCATCGCCATCCTGGCAGGTGGATTGCTCTCGGGTTGTGCCCATATCGGAAGGCTGATCGGTTGCGACTGCGGGGTGGCTCAAAAACAGCTGGAACAGCAGGATATGAATCTTGAGCTTCCCCTCTTCAATGCCTCGGACCCTGGCAAGGTCGCGACGGAGGGTGTGGTGCTCCAAGCCATCCGGGTGGCCGCGGACGACTTCTTGGGGCGAGACCGTGCGGACGAGGCGTGTTGGGATAAACAAGCGGCGTACACCTACCAAACGATCCAGCGGGATGACATTGTCTTCGTGAGGATCGACTACAATCCCGCGAGCTGTGGAGAGAAGTTTCACTCGTTGGACGCTGGAGCGACCTATGCCATCGGCAAGGATGGGCGTCTTCTCCGCCGCCTGCTCGATGGCGAGCCTCAACGTCCGCGATGAATACAGAACCCACAGTGGCTTAGTCATCCGGATATGTAGTGGCTCGGGTTGTTGCTATTCACGTTTGAGAATGATGCCCTCATCGTCGATGGCGTAGCTCGCGCCAATGTCAGCTGGCGTTGGAGCGAGGCCACAGCGCTCGTCTTCCTTGGGGGTGAAGTGGATGAACGTCATCCCTTCACCTCGCTTGACCCAGGCGTCGTAATTCTCGATTTTTTGCAGGCAACGGACCAAGGCTTCGTCACTGTTGGAATGTCCTGATCCGATTGGACGAAAATCGTCCATTGCGATTTGAAGTGCTTTGAGTTGAGGACCTGCCACCGCCGCTACGTCCTTTCTCCAATCCGGGAATTGCACGCGAGAAGCAGTCTCCGGTGGAGCAACGGTCGCTTTTCGGTGGATATGAATACAGCCCGATGTGAAAACCAGGACACCCAACCATAGTTTGTTCATAAGCGTTCCCTTGAAATAAGTCTTCCCTGTTTAACAGCCTCTTGACGTCTGCGATGAATAAAAAACCCACTGCTTGGTTCAAGAATCGAGGAAGCGGCGCCACCAGGTGCGGGTTTCAGAGGGAGAAGCACCCTCCAGGGTGTAGCCATCCGGACACGTGGACAACCACGGTTCCAGTGCTCGTGCCAACTCCCGATGGTCGGGCAAGGAGTCTCCTCGAGATATGTCTCCCGCTCTCGGCCACTCTCCGAGTGTCACCACCGCTCGTCCTCTCTCCAACTCCTGGAGATGGGTGCCCGGGGAGCACAGCCGGTCATGGAGACCGTTGATGCCACCCACTTCGCCGAGCACGGATGGGCCCAGGAGGTTGATCCAATGAACCCCATCAATCCGATGTCCCAATGATGTGCATCCATGGGTCACGTCGATCCCTGGATAGCGAAACGCTTCTTCGCGAATCTCTCCCAACGAGGATGTGAAGGGGTTGGTGGATGAAAAGGCGAGTCCCGCATGGCCGGAGGAGAACGGCAATGAGGAGGCCAACTCCAAGATCAATTCCCGCATCCGCTTGGGCCCTTGTTCTTCCAGATACTCCGTGGGCCAGGAAAAGCTCACCAGGCTGACGGTGTCGCGCGGGTGACGCCAGGGCAGACGAGCCCGATAGAAGAAGCCATAACCACTGACTCCAGTGGTTCCACCCGATAACTCCACGGCCCGCTCGAACTGATTCTTGATGTACCGGTGAACGTCCTGGGGATTCTGGGTGTCGTCGAGGAAGCGATCTCCTCGGGGTGGGGCCATCACCGCCCGGATGATCTCCCAGCTCTCCTCGTCCTGTGGGAAGGGTTCGGTTTCGAGGTCGTACCAATCCGAAAGGACCTCGGGCCCTTGATTGATGGTGCTCAAATAGAGGTCGAGTGCCTGGCGCACAGGGACCGAGAGATCGTAATGGTCCAAGGGCAGATGCAGGACCAGCCGGATCACTTCGCGCCGGACCAGGCGCTCCTGTCCTGACTGGGAAGAATAGAGACGGATTCGAGGGAAAGGTGGGCTCACTTGCTGATCCCAAGTTGAGGAGTGACAAGAGCTCTCTTGCCATCACTGGCGAGGGAGGACTGAGCGTGGGAGACGGGAGTCACGAAGAGGGCGAGCAAGAGAGGGGTGGCAGGTGTACCGGCGAATGTCCCGGTCGTCCACCTGCTCTCCGGACTCCACGTCGGCCAGGCTCGGTTGACAACCTGTGTCCATGTTGTCAACCTTGTCCATATGGTCGATTCCATTGCTCCGAGACAGGGTGTCCCGGATGATCCACGCCGCCGCGCGCTGTTGGACTCGGCGATGTCCGTGTTCGCGCGCCATGGTTATCGCAAGACCTCCATGGACGAGGTCGCCCGGGCCGCCCAGATCTCCCGCCAGGGCCTGTACCTTCATTTCTCCGCCAAGGAAGAGCTCTTCCGCGCGGCCGTCCAGCACCTCCTCGAGGGGGCGTTGCGGGCCGCCACGTCCGTGCTGAATGACGCCTCGCTCGCGCTCGACGCCCGGCTGGTGCGCGCGCTCGACGAGGTCTTCGGCCGCTTCGCCGGGAAGGCCCACCCGGATGCGTTGGACCTGGCCGAGGCCAGCCGTGAACTCCTCGGCACGATGGTGGAGGATCACGAGGGACTGTTCGCCGAGGCCATCGCCAGGACGCTCCGTGCGTCGCGCTCGATGGCCGCCTACAAACCCGTGGGGCTCACCGCGCGCCAGCTCGCGGACACGTTGATCATCACGGCGTCCGGGCTCAAGCACCGCGTCGCCACTCGCGAAGAGTTCATCAAGGGCATCACCATCGCGGTCCGCGCGATGTGTCTCCCCCTCCTGGAGGTTCCATGAGCCGCATCAAGTCCTGGGTGTCCCGTGCCGCCCTCGGCGTGGGGGCCTTGGTGGTCCTCCTCGCCGTCCTCGCCGGGGTGGATGGGTGGAAGGCCTTCGGACAGCGCGCCAGCGGTGAGCGCCGGGCCCGCATGGAGCGCTCGCCCCAGTGGAAGGATGGCCGCTTCGTCAATCCCCAGCCCATCATCAATGACAACTGGGGCAGCGTGACCAGCCTGTTCGAGCGCGGCTTCGAGGGCACACCCACGAGCCCCGTGACCACGGCGGCCGTGGATCCCCGGCGCTTCGACACGCCTCCCGCCACCGGCCTGCGGGTCACCTGGCTCGGGCATTCCTCCAATCTGGTGGAGATCGATGGCCACCGCGTCCTCACGGATCCCTTCTGGGGCGAGCGCACCTCGCCCCTCACCTGGCTGGGTCCGAAGCGCTGGTACGCGCCCCTCATCGCGCTCGACGCGCTGCCCCGCGTCGACGCCGTCGTCATCTCCCATGATCACTATGATCACCTCGACTACGCGACCCTGGTGGCCATGAAGGACTGGGACACCCGCTTCGTGGTGCCGCTCGGCGTGGGAGCGCATCTGGCCTATTGGGGCATCCCCGAGGAGCGCATCGTCGAGCTGGACTGGTGGGAGAGCACGAAGGTGCGGGATCTGGAGATCGTCTGCACGCCCGCGCGCCATGCCTCGGGCCGCTACCTGCTCGACAACAACATGACGCTCTGGGGCGGCTTCGCGCTGCGGGGCCCCTCGCACCGGGCGTTCTTCTCGGGGGACACGGGACTGTTCCCCGCGTTCCGGGACATTGGCGAGCGGCTGGGACCGTTCGACGTGACGCTGCTCGAGGTGGGGCAGTACGGGCGGCCCTGGCCCGACTGGCACATGGGGCCCGAGCAGGCCATCCTCGCGCACCAGATGTTGCGCGGGCGCGTGCTCCTGCCCGTGCACTGGGGCCTGGTCAACCTCGCCATGCACACGTGGACGGAGCCCATCGAGCGGGCGCTCGTGGCGGCGCGCTCGGCCCAGGTGACGATCGCCCAGCCTCGTCCCGGCGAGAGCCTCGAGCCCGAGGCCCGGCCCGAGCCCTCCCGCTGGTGGCCGGATCTTCCCCGGCAGACGGCGGAGCAGAACCCCATCGTCTCCTCTCAAATGGAGTGAGCCCCCATGAAAGGTCAGCTCAACGCCATCCACCCCCACGGGTTGTCTGGCGGAGTGGGATAATGGTCTCTACTTCGCGGGCGAGGCCCTTTCCTGCTACGGACCGTGGGGTTGGAGGGAAGGCCGCGTCGGATGGGCGGATAGACTCCCATCCCGTCCCCCGGTCTTCGAGAACAGGTTTCCATGAAGGACAAGCCGTTCACCGACATCTCCACGGCCGCCACCCCCCGGCGTGAGCGCGCGGAGCCGTCCCGCCCCGTTCCCGCGCTCACCATCGTGTCCCATCCCACGCCCCACCGGGCCGGAGAGCGGCTTCTCCTGGGCGCATTGCTCTCCGGGGGCTCGGTGGCCGTGTCCCGCGTGGGGCCGGACTTCACCCCGTCGGGCGCCACCCTGGGTCTGCCGCTCGCGGACACGTTCCTGAGCCGCAAGCCCCTGGTGTTCGAGAGCACGGGCTCGGGGGGAGTCCGGCTGCGCGCGGAGGCGGGTGGCACGCCGGTCTGGGTGGAGGACGCGCCGCTGGTGGGCTCCCGGGAGCTGGGGCCCGAGGCCCTGGCCCTGGGCGTGCCCATCGTGCTCGCCGAGCGGGTGGTGCTGCTGCTTCACCTGACGTCTTCCTCCGAGGCGCTCGTCGTGCAGGACGACCTGGGCATGGTGGGCCAGGGCCAGGGCACGCGCCGGGTGCGTGAGGACGTCGTGCGCGTGGCGGATTTGAAGGTGCCCGTGCTCATCCGGGGCGAGACGGGCTCGGGCAAGGAGCTGGTCGCCCGGGCCATCCACCAGCGTGGCCCTCGCCGCCGGGGGCCCTTCGTCAGCGTCAACCTGGGAGCCATTCCCAAGGAACTGGCCGCCGCGGAGCTCTTTGGCGCGAGGAAGGGGGCGTACACGGGCGCCACCCAGGAGCGCGAGGGCTTCTTCCGCGCCGCCCATGGCGGCACGCTCTTCCTGGACGAGGTGGGCGAGGCGCCTCCCGAGGTCCAGGTGATGCTGCTGCGGGTGTTGGAGACGGGCGAGGTGTATCCGGTGGGGGGGCACTCGGCGGTGGCCGTGGATGTGCGCCTCATCACCGCGACGGACGCGGATCTGGAGGAGCGCATCCGTCAGGGTTTCTTCAAGGCGCCCCTGCTGCACCGCCTGGCCGGGTATGAAATCCAGGTGCCGCCCCTGCGCGAGCGCCGCGAGGACATCGGTCTGCTCTTCCAGCACTTCGCCCGGCAGGAGGGAGAGTCGCTGGGGGATGGGCAAGGGCTGGAGTCGCTGTCCTCCGCGTCCGAGCCCTGGCTCCCGTCCTCCTTGGCGGTGCGGCTGGTGCGCTTCTCCTGGCCTGGCAACGTGCGGCAGTTGCGCAACCTGGCGCGCCAGCTCGTCATCGGCAGCCGGGGGCAGGGGGCGCTCAAGGCCACGCCGCGCATGGAGCGGGAATTGGACGCGGGCATCACGCTTCCGCCCTCCGCCTCTCCCGGCGTGGCGGCGCCCCGGGGGGAGCCCGAGCGGGCCGCCCCGCCCGAGCCCGAGGGCTCCCGGCGCAAGCCCTCCGAGGTGACGGACGCCGAGCTGATCGAGGCCCTGCGCGCCAGTGGGTGGGACCTCAAGGCCGCCGCCCAGCGCCTGGGCATCACCCGGCCCTCGCTCTACGTGCTGATCGACAAGAGTCCCAGCCTGCGCACGGCCGGGGACTTGAGCGTGGAGGAGATTTCCCGCTGCTTCCAGGAATGTGGAGGCGATCTGGATGAGATGACGCGGCGGTTGGAGGTCTCCAAGCGGGGCCTGCAGCGGCGCGTCCGGGAGCTGGGCCTGGATGAGCGCTGAGCCTTGACACGTCATTGACATGTCAAGAGGTCATCCGGAGCGTCCAAGGACGCTTCGTTCATGGCGGCTCCCGCTCAAGGTTGCTATGGGGTGCCCAAAGAAAGGCAGACATCCATGGCGACACTGACGATCCAGATCCGAATCGGCCGCGAGCCGATCTATTCCATCAACCCGCCCTTGGTCTATCCAGGCGACACGGTGGTCTTCACCCTGGAGGACAGCACGGACACCGTGACGGTGAAGTTCGAGGAGGGGACTCCCTTCAATCAAGACGATTTCGTGCTCAACGGCAGCTCCACGCTCACGGCCTCGAAGTCGCCTGTCGTCCGGAGCGACGCCCCCTATCGGCGATATGAATTCAAGGTGCCTCCCCCCCCGGAGCCGTGGAAGCATGGAGAGGATCCCGAGCCGCCCGGGACGGTGTCCGGCGGAGTGGATGTCGGCACGGAGCCGCCGATCCTCATCGAGAAGTGAGCGCCTTAGCGTGAGCTGAGCAGGGGCTCGTACTCCACCGAGAGGTGAGGGTTGTGGGCGAGGGCCTGATCCAGGTCCTTCCGGGCCTCGCCCCGCCACGAGTCGCGTTCCGCGGGGGACGCGCTGGGAGTCTCCGCCAACGCGAGCAGCAACCGGGCCCGGGCGGCCCGGGCGGTGGCCCACGTGGGACGGGCGGCCAGGGTTTGCTCCACCTGGCGCAGCCCCTCGCGCAGCACGGGCGCGGGGTCTCCTCCGCCCGCCTGGGTCAGCCACTCCGCCCACTCGCCCCGCAGGAGCGCCGCGGCCAGACGGTATTCCTGCCACTCGGGGTCCGCCTCGAGGGCGCGTTGGAAGGAGTTCGCCGCCCGCTCGAAGTCGGTGCCCCGGGCCTGTCCCTTCCGGGCGAGCCAGCGCGCGCGCACGGCCTCCACCTCGCCCTGGTAGCGCAGCGCGTACCCCATGCCGGGATTCAATTCGAGCGCCTGGCGCAGGGCCTCCGAGGCCCGCTCCAGCTCGGGTGACGGGTCTTCGCCCCGCTTCAAGGTCCAAAGCGCCAGGGTGTGGTGCACCTTGGCTGGGTTCACCCGGAACTGGGCCTGCTTGGGCAGGCGCTCGATGGCCTGAGCATAGCTCTCCAGGGCCGCCCGGGCGCTCGGGGTGGGATCCTCCCCCCGCCGGTATTGGAAGAGGGCCCGCCAGGCGTGCACCTCGCCCAGGTTGTTGTAGGCGAAGCCCTGCTGGGGGGCGGCGGCGCGGGCCCGCTCGAAGGCGGCCTGGGCCTCGTCGAGCAGGGGCTCGGCGTCCTGTCCCGCGTCCCACGCCAGCTCCGCCTTCCACAGGAGCGCTCCGCCCAGGGCGTTGGGGAAGGCGGGCAGCTTGGCGTTGATGGCCGAGCCCTGACGGTACAGGGCGAGCGCCTGCTCCAGCTCGCTGTCCGGCTCCCCGCCGCGGTTGAAGCGCCGCCGGGCCCGCCATTCGTGCACCTGGGCGCCGTAGTAGTAGGGCACGTAGTGCCCCGCGTCGATGCGGCGAGCGCGCTCGAACGTCTCCCGGGCCTGTTCCAGGTCTCCGTCCGCGTCCGGGGCGCGGGGGTTCGTGGCGCGGTTGAAGTACATCGTTCCGAGGTTGAGCCACGCATCCACCAGGCTCGGGTCGAGCGCGATGGCGGCCCGGTAGGCCTGGATCGCCTGGCCTCGGTGTCCGAGCGAGTCGCCTCCCCGCTGGTCCTCGGAGTCGGCCCAGATCTTGAGGAGGTAGCCGCGCTCGGTGTGGAACACGTAGTCGCGATCCTTCTCGGCCACGCCCTCGAGGGACTGGAAGGCCTCGCGCAGGGGCTCGGCGGGATCCTCGCCGTGCTCCTGGCGGTAGCGGGCCGTCAGGCGGAAGTTCCGGGCGATCTCCATCTGGGCCCGCGGGTCTCCAGGCGAGAGCGCCAGCGCCGCGCGCGCCTCCTCCAGCGCCTGCTCCACCAGGGGCAGCACCTCGCCGTTGCCCTGCTGCAGACGGTACTCGGCCATCCGGCGGTGGAAGCGCGCGCGCAGCAGCTGGGCCTGGAAGTGGTCCGGCGCGGCGGTGAGCGCCTGGGAGACGGCCTCGAGTCCCCGCTCGTAGGGGGCCTGGATGTCCCCCGGGCCGAAGAACTCCAGCAGAAGGGAGCCCAGGTGCAGCGTGCCCAGGGCGGAGTACACGGCGGGGTCGCTCTCGCCGATGGCGGCGGCGGCGGTGTACGCGGCGCGGGCGGCCTCCAGGTCGGCGAGGGCGCCGGTCCGATCCCCGGCGTTGCGGCGCTTCCAGGCGCGGGCCCGGAGGATGTCGCCGCGCAGCAGGGGCACCTCGTGGAACCACGGCGTGGGGGTGCCCAGCGCGTCCAGCTCGGCCAGGGCCCGCTCGTGCTCGCCCTCATGGAAGGCCAGGAGCGCCGCGCCGTAGTGGGGAGAAGGGGCCTCGGTGCCCTCGCTCCTTCGCAGATAAGTGAGCGCGGGATCGCGGTAGCGCTGTTCGAGCTCGCGCCGGCGGGCCTCGCGCTGCTCGGGGTTGCGCGTCCACTCCACCTCGAGCAACCGCTCCTGGTAGAGCTGGCCGAGCGCGAGCGCGAGCGCATAGGCCACCCGGGGCTCCTGGTAGCCCCCGCGCCATGCGGATTCGAGCCGCTCGAGGGCCCCCTGGGCATCCCCCAGCGCGAGCAGGGCACGGCCCAGGGCGTAGTGCCCGGGCGCCTGGGCGTCTCCCCCCGCCTGGCGGATGTCCTCCTCCAACGCGCGCATGCCCTCGCGCAGGGCGAGCCGATCCGGGCGGGTGTCGTGCAGGGGCGCCAGGGCGGAGTAGCGCGCCTGGGCCTCCAGGCGCTCCACGCGCTCGGTGAAGAGGCGGGCGAGGCGTTCGCGCGAGGCCACCTGGTGGCGGGTCAGCGCCGCCTGCCCGAGCGCGAGGCCCAGGCCCACGAGCGCGGTGGTGCCCAGGCCCACGAGGAGCCGGTGCTTGCGCAGCTTCTTGCGCAGCCGGTAGCCGGGCCCGGCGCGGCGCGCGAGCACGGGCTCTCCGGAGAGGTAGCGCTCCAGATCCTCGGCGAGGGCGCGCGCCGAGTCGTAGCGGGCCGAGCGATCCTTCTCCAGACACTTGAGGACGATGGCCTCCACGTCCACGGGCAGGTCGGGGTGGGAGCGCCGGAGCGGAGGAGGCTCCTCGGTCTGGATGAGGGTGAGCAGCTCCAGGGCGTTGTTCCCCGCGAAGGGAGGCGCGCCCGTGAGGATGTGGTGGAGCGTGGCGCCCAGGCTGTAGACGTCCACGCGGCGATCCAACCGGCCCACCTCGCCCCGGGCCTGTTCGGGGGCCATATAATGAGGGGTGCCGAGCACGTCGCCCGAGGCGGTGTGCTCCTCGTGCCAGTCGCGCGCCAGGCCGAAGTCCATGACGTAGGGCTTGAGGCTTCCGTCCTCCGGCCGCTCGACGAGGATGTTGGAGGGCTTGAGGTCGCGGTGGATGAGGCCGGCATGGTGGGCGGCGTGGACGCCCTCGGCCACGTCCCGGAGCACGGACAGCTTCTGCTCCAGGGTGAGCTCCCGGGCGAGCTGCCCCAGGTGGCGCCCCTCCACGTAGCGCATGGCGATGAAGGCCCGGCCGTGGATCTCCCCCACCTCGTACAGCTCGCACACCCGCTCATGGCGCACCCGGGCCTGGGCGCGCGCCTCGGACAGGAAGCGCTGGGCGAGCTGGGGGTCTCCGTCGCGCACGAACTTGAGGGCCACGTTGCGGCGCAGGCGGGGGTCATACGCGAGGAAGACCTGGCCCATGCCGCCCTGGCCGAGGAAGCGCACGGCCTGATAGCGCTCCCAACCGGGCAGGGGAAAGGCGGGTTCCGAGGACGCGGAGGGGGGCGGGGGAGCACCGGGGCGCTGGGTGGAGGGAGCCTCGAAGGGGGTGGCCCGGCCGCGCAGGGACACGAGGGTGTCCGGGGAGAGCTGGCCCCGTTCGAGCAGCAGCTCCAGGGGACTGCGCTGGAGGCGCACGGCCTCCTCGCGCAAGGACTCCACCTGCTCGCGCGAGACGACTCCCTCGGCGAGCGCGCAGTGGAGTTCCTCCTCGTATTCGGGCCGGGGGGTGTTCGGGGTGCTCACCCTCCCGAGCATAGGAGGGGTGTCCGTGGGACGGAATGGGGGGCCCCTCAGGTGGAATTCCCGCCCCGCTGCTCACGCAGTTGCTCGAGGAGCGCCCGTGCCTTGGCCTGGCTGGAGACGAAGTGGATCTTCCCCCGCAGGGTACTCTTCTCCGCCCGGGTCATCTCCGCGGCGAGGAGCAGTCCCATGGCGAGGGCTTTATGCAAGAGCCGCGTCTTGAAGTAGATGACCCCCAGGATCCACTCGGACCGGACGTGCTCGCTGACATAGCGCCTGGCCTCTGACTCCATCCCCTCCGCCGTCTCCATGTCCCCCATGATGAAGAAGGGATGGGCCGTGCCCAGCTCCCTGTAGAGATTCACCATCTGGACGGCCTGCTCCAGGGTGCATCCTCCCTGGAGCTTCGACCAGAGGAGATCGGGAGCCTCGAAGTGGAAGGTGTGCCTTCCGATCGTCCACTCTCGCTGGATGGGCGGCATACGCCCTGTCCTATGACAGCAAGCTCCCCAGCCGCAACGGCGCGATCTCCGGGCCGACTCTGTTGAAGATTCCACGGAGGTGTTCGCCTCCCGTCCAGGAGGCCGAGGGGCGCCAGCCGGGAGGACAGGGCCGCATTACCTTACGCCCATGGCCGAGTGTCCCTTCGCTCCCCGTGCTTCCCCTCCTGGCAATGCTCCGAGCTCCGTGGCGCTGGAGGCCACGGATCCCCTCCAGGTGCTCAATGAGGCCTTCCGGGACGCCTATGCCGAGCGGCGGGACGCGTTGCTCGCGGGCATGGGTCCGGTCATCGCGCAGATCGACGACGTGCTCATCCTGCGCAACGGGGAGCAGCGGCTCGAGGGCCCCGCGAGGACCCGTCGCTACCATGAGCTCAAGGCCATCAACCACCTGCCGCTCGCCCTGTACGTGCTCCTGATGGACAGGCGAGGCGCGCTCGATGGGCGCACCCGGGAACGGCTCACCTCCCTGCGGGGACTCATCACCGCGGCGGAGGACAGCCTGGCGCGGCGGGGCTTCACTCCGGAGCAGCTCACCCGCCAACGCCGCCTGCTCGAGGGCTCGCTTGGCCTCGTCGAGCGGGTCCTGGCCGAGGACCGCATCGAGCCGGCCACCTTGTGGGCCTTCACCCGGTCGCACCTGCCGGAGTTGATGGGCAACATCGAGGACGCGGCGAGGGATCAGCTCGAGACCATGCACGCCACGGTCGAGGCCTGGAAGAAGCGGATGACGCCAGAGGAGCGCGCGCGGCTGCGGGCGGTGGTCGCGGTCGCGCACATGTCTCGTCCCGGGAACGTGGCCATGCAGTATTTCTCCGTCACCCTGGGGGATACCTGGGAGGGCCACTTCGACCAGGAGGATTTACAGCCAGGCAAGCGGGTCCTGGCCTCCGAGACGGGTTTCGACGAGGCGGGGGCGTTCACGCTCCTGGCCACCCAGGCGCTCGACGCGAGCGTGGGCGAGCATTTCTTCGGCGAGGAGATGCGCCTGGAGCGAGACGTGCTCGCGGACGCGGCGGAGCGGATCCTCGCGGACATGTTCCACCAGGAACCCGAGCCGCCGCCTCCTCCCGGACAACAGGAAGCGGCTCAGTAGGCCGTGCCTTGCCAGGGGAAGAGGTACGTCAGGGGCAGGTTCAGCCGCGCGGCCCAGGAGGACTCGTTGTGTCCCGCGCCCTGGGCCACGTAATAGAAGAGATCCTGACCCTGGACATGGCCATCCGCCACGAGCGCATCGCGCATGCGGGTCGTCTCCGGCAGCCCATCACCGCTCGTCCCGGCGTCGAGGTAGACATTCACGGCCACCTTCGTGGAAGCCGCCTCCACCTGCTGGGTGAGCGCCTGGTTGTTCCACCAGAAGGAACTCGACAGCGCCGCGAGCTTACCGAAGACAGACGGATTGCGCTGTCCCATGTAGAAAGACACCAGGCCACCGAGTGACGAGCCGATGAGCGCGGTGTTCTGCTTGCCCGTCAGCGTGCGGAAGTTCTGGTCGATATAGGGTTTCACCGTGTCGATGAGGAAGCGCTCGTACTTGTCCGCGCCTCCGCCGCCGTACTGGGGATCGCAGCAGGGGGTGTACTCGTAGATGCGGTTGGCGTCCCCGTTATAGACGCCCACGATGATGACCTCGTCCATGGAGCCGTTGCCGATGAGGGCATTGGCCGTCTCGTCCATGCGCCACTCGACGCCGCCGAAGGCGGTGGAGGCATTGAACAGGTTCTGCCCGTCATGGGCATACAGCACGGGATAGCGCTTGAGCGGATTCTCCGAGTAGCTGGGCGGCAGGTAGACGGCGAGCGTGCGGGAGTTGCCGAGCTGGGGCGAATAGAGCTGGGAGACGTATTGCAACCGCCCCGAGGCCGCGCCGAAGAAGGGGTAGAGGTCCACCGTGGCTCCAGCCTTGACGCGGTAGTTGGCGCCGGTGGACCAGGAGACGTCATTGACGAGGGGTTTGAGCTCCACGTCGCCCACGGCGTTGGACCAGGACAGGGTCCAGATGTTGCCCGTGCTCCAGGTGGCGTTGTTGCCGGTGGTCCAGGAGAGGGGCGCCTTGCTGCCCCGGACGGTGATGCGGTTGCCGTAGCCGACGTCGTAGTGGATGCGGACGGTGGTGGCCTCGGCCAGGGTGCTCGACATGAGGAGGGACAAGGCCGCGAGGGGGCCCAGGGCGCGCCAGGGAGAAGGGTGCATGGGGTGGAACTCTCCCAACGAGGTCCGGGTCGGAGCAAGGTGACTCCTGGTATCGTTTTCCGAACCCCCTTTTCCCGAAAGAGGCCCGCCCATGTCCCAGGAAAACCTACCCCCCGCGCTTCCCGTCGAGCCGCCCGAACTGAACGCCATGAGGGAGCGGTTGCTGGTGACGCTGGAGAAGGAGGCGCAGGTGGCCACCGGGACCGCTCAGCCCCTTCTGCGGAAGATGCACGAGTTGCTCGTCAGCACCAAGCCGGGCGAGCCGTTCAGTCCGGCCCTCTACGAGGAGGTCAAGCTGGCGATCATGGCCTTCATGAAGGAGCCCGTGTTTCCGCCGCCGTCCGTGATCGGTGAGTGCGTGGCGTTCATGCAGGAGCGGCAGGCGGCGTTCCTGACCGCCGTGCACGGGTAGGCTCACCCCTGATTCACCCCGTGTCCACGGCCGCTTCCACGGAGAGGTCAGACCATGTCTGAAGAGGTGGATACACGGCGGCCCTCGCGTGTGGGGGCGCTGGCACTGGCGGTGTTGATGGGGGTGACGGCCTGCGCCACGGGAAGGCCCATGGGCGCGGCCGTGCGGCATGATTCACCGGAGTCGAGAGCCGACGCCGGAGGCGAAGAAGCTGTCTTCACCCGGCTGCCCACGGACTTCGCCGCGGTGCGGGTAAGTAACGCCGAGCTGACCGAAGCCCTGGCGACACTCTGGCTCGACATGCCGCTGCGGGTGGCCAGGTTCCAACCACCCCGTCAGGTTGGCCATGGCGTGGTGTTGACGTCCGTGTCATCGGGTGGAGAGGCGTGGCGGTCTGAGCTGGCGAAGTCCTATGGGCGGTACTGCGAACGGCGCGGGACGCCAGGAGATTGCCTGACGCTGTTCGAGGATGGGCCCCGCTTCCAGGAGGATGACAAGCGCCGCCTCGCGCTCGCCCTGGCGGTGGGCCCCGCCTTGGAAGGCGTGAACGCGGAAGTCCGGGCCATGCTCGACCCCTCCCAGTTGCTGACCCTGCTGAGCATCAGCATCGCGGGGTACATGGCGCTCTTGCTGGCGCCGATACCCGAGCCCGTGACGAAGGGCCTTGCCCTCGCGTTCACCGTGCTCATGTGGGGGTACCTGGGGTGGGAATTCTTCGACCTGCTGCGAGCCTATGCGCGGCTTCACGAGGAAGCCCCCCGGGCCACGAGCTTCGCGGAGCTGAGGGAGACGGGCGAGCGGTTCGGCCGCGTCATCGGGCCGAACAGTGTGCGGATCCTCGTGTTGGTGGGGACAGCGGCGATCGGTGGAACGGCGGCGCTCGCGTCCAAGGCGCCGAAGCTACCGGGATTCGGACAGGCTTCGGGGAGAGTTGCGGCCAGAACCGGCATGAAGCTGCTGGATGCGGCGACCGGGGCCGAGCGCGTCATTGTCTCCGCGTCCGAGGGCGCGCTTCGTCTCGTCGTGGGGGCACCGCACGTCGTGGCCATGGTGGGCCGGAGCGCCGCCGCTGGGAGTCCGCCGGGAAGGGGTAAGCTCCTTCCAAACGGCCACAGGGCCTGGGGGTCGTTCAGTGGCTTCAAGTCGGCCATGGGTCCCGCGGGAACGGGAAAACAATGGCATCACCTCGTGGAGCAGACTCCGGGCAACACGAAGCGGTTCGGGGGGGATGCTCTGCATAATACCGAGAACGTCATTGCTCTAGATAAAGACTTGCATGAAGAGGTGAGCGCCTTCTATTCGTCGATCCAGTTGGTTGCCACCAGAACCAATAAGTTGACGGTGAGGCAATGGCTGAGTACTCAATCGTACGAGGCGCAACGAGAGTTTGCTTTACTTGCGATTGAGAATATCAGGAGTGGGGTGTGGTAATGGACTTAGAGAGTATCGCAAGAGAGTTTGCCTTGAACGTGGCTGCACAGACTGATGCCATTCATGGCGGTGACCGAAGCGGCGGGAATAAGTACGCCAAACGCTACATCGCTGCGTTCAAGAAGTTGCGAGACCACGGAGAGGCGGGCCGGGATGCACTCGCAAAATTATTAGTACATCCTCGCATGGACGTTCGAGTCAATGCAGCCGCCTGCTTGCTCAGTGATAGACCAGAGCAGGCAAAGCCCGTTTTGGAAGAAGCAGCCAAGGGAAAGGGAATGATTCCCTTCGTGGCGTCTCAAGCGTTGAAATATTGGGAAGAGGGCACCTGGCGCTTGGATATTGACTGATAGCGTCATGGGTGAACGCGCAGCATGCGTTCGGATTGAAGACGATCGATGATGGGGAGAGTGAAATTTGGTGGATGAGTTCAAAAAGCTAGTCGAGTCGTTCGCCCATCATACGCAGGCGCAAACTCAAGAGATTTGGAGTGGCGACGCGAAGACCGGAAACAAGCATGCGACGAAGGTGCTCGCCGCATTTGACCAGTTGCGGTCTTATGGGGACGCCGGTCGCGATGCACTCGCGGAACTTCTCACGCATCCGAGCATGGATGTTCGCACATCCGCGGCGACGTTCCTCCTGAGATATCGCACGGCTGAAGCCAAGGCGGTATTGCAAGAGGCCGCGAAGGGGAAGGGGCTGATTCCTTTCGAGGCGTTTGAGGCTTTGAAACGGTGGGAAGAGGGCACATGGTCCCTGGACCTAGCCGAAGATGCGGTGAGACAGTCAGAAGCGTCCCGCTCGGCACTACCCATCAAGCGCAGCCGATCCCGCATGGAACGCGCCGCTCCTGTCAGACGGAGGCTGAGCAAGCGAGCCAAGGTCGGCAAGTGACTTTGGAGTGGATCTCATCAGGGAAAGGTCACGCCGTTCAGGAGGATGAGCCGGTGGCCGCTTTCATCCCAGGCTTTCACGGTGAATGCTCCTTGAGCCTCCCCAGCGGTCAGTTCCCACTCCACCACGAACAGGCCCGTCCCTGAATCCGGCGCGATGGGCGATGCCTGCCAGAAGACTCGCGCGGGTCTGGGCTCCTGTCCCTTTCTCTCCAGTGCCGCGCCCGCGCTCGACCACGGCTGTGGATCCGGATTTCGCAAGACCATCGCCACGGCGATGCGCACCACCTCGCGGCCCTCGTGTTCCCGTGTGGTGCTGGAGCGATAGCTGATGCCTTTCTCCGCGTGGATCGTCTCGCGAGGAGTTTTGGTTGCTATGTCCAGGGTCCTGGTAACGACGCCATTCTCTTTACTGTCCAACTTCATCAGCCCGCTGGCGATCAGTCCGGTCAGGCCACCGGGTCCATTCTGCATGCGAAGCTGCTCCAACTCCTTCGCGAACTGCCGGGACTTCTCGCGCTCCTCCTGAATTTCCCGCTGGTATTCCTCCACGGTGCGCTTGTGGCGAAATACCTCCACCTTCCGTGCTCCGAACGCGGGATGCCCGACCAGGGAGAATGAGGCGTTGGCCGGAGCCGCGCCGTCCGCGAAGCGCACGACCATCGTGAAACGTTCTCCAGGCTGGAGATCTTTTGAAGGCAGGAGGGTGACGCTCCGCGTTCCCATGGCCACGTCGGTGAAACGTTCCCGGCCTTGTATTTCCGCCGACTCTGGCACGAGCGGCGAGTCGAAGAGGAAGGTGGTGGGCTGGTCCGGGTTGATACACACCGGCTTCACTTCCGCCGGAGACTCCGGCGACAATTCAAGGCGATGCGGTGACGCCGCGCAGTCCAGGGAGCGTGGCTGGGCGGGTGCGTGGAGCCCCGTGAAGAGCACCAACGCCACGGCGGCTGGGAACAGGGCGTACATGCGGTGGATCCTCGGGCAAAGAGGCGGGTGACCTCGGGCGTGGTCTCTAACACGCCTTCTTCCCCGGTAGGGAGACGCTGTCTGGTTCCTCTGTTCGAGCGCTAATACCGCTCGCGGTACACCGAGACCACGTCCTGGACGGAAAAGATGTTCGCCGTGTCCTTGGTTTCCTTCGATTTGGCACCGAGATCGCCGTCGAAGGTGAGCTCCACGCAGATCTTGAAGGTGGCCCCGCTGGGGGTCCGGGCCTCGGTGAAGCGTCCGTAGACGCGGTTCTGCCCGAAGACGAGATGACCCTGGAACGTGCTTCGCCGTTCCAGTTTTCCCCACGGATCGCGCAACTCCACCGTGGTGGCTCCTTCGCGGACGAAAACTCTGTCCGGAGGCTCACCCAGGGGAGTGAATCCGACGAGGTGTGTCCAACTGGTCAGGGGAAGCAATTCAAGTGCATTCATGCTCTCGAAGCCTCCTTCCGGGCACTCCGGGAGGCTGGGCGTGGACTTGGAGACGTCGGCGGGGGTGGGGCGAACGGGCGTACCCGTGCACGCGGCCTGGGCGGCGGCGGCTGCCCCCAGACACCATCGGGCGGCGGGAGCGAGGACCTTCTTCTTCGTGTTTCCCGGGGCGCCGGGGGCCTGTGGTTTCGTCACGGCATCGTCCTTGGATTGCGTCACCGTGGGGGCGACGGCCGCGGGGGTGTTCGCCACCTGGGGCGGAGCCGAGGCCCTTTCAATCTCCGGTGGTGCTCCCGGGGACGCCACTTCCTGGCCAGACCTCCATCTCTGGGTAGGGGAGGGCTCGTCCCACGTGGCGAGCCTCCATCCTCCGTAGAGAAGGCCCACGGCCACGGCCATCGCCACCCCCGCGCGCGGGAGTGCCTGGCGCCACCGGGGCCGTCGCGTCTCCTCCGAGACGGAGGCTTTGTCTCGCAGCGGCACCCGCCAGGAGTCATCCGCTCCGGCCAACAGCCCGTTCAGCGCCTCGTACAACGCGAGGGCGCTCGGGTAGCGATCCTCGGGCCGCTTCTCCAGGAGTTTCAGGCAGACGCGGCTCAGGGGCTCGGGCACGCGGGGGTTGAGGATGTGCGGTGGTAGGGGCACCTGGTGGAGGACGGCTTGAAGCGACTCGGGCTCGTCCGCTTCCACCTCGAAGGGAGAGCGATTCGTGAGCAGCCGGTAGAGCACCACGCCCAGCGCGTACAGGTCGTCCGCCGGGCCGGGACGGTAGTGGGCCCCGGGTTGGAGCGCCTTCTCCAGGAAGAACCGCCACGCCTCGGGAGCGCGGTAGTCGGCCGTGCCGGGAGGGAGCACGCCCTCGGTGAGGGTGTTCTGTCCCTCGCGGCGGGCGGCTCCGAAGTCCACGAGGACGGCTTCTCCGTCCCGGTCGCGCACGAGGATGTTGGCCTCCTTCACGTCCCGGTGGACGACGCCGTGGGAGTGCATCACGGCCAGCGCGCGCGTCACGCCCATCCCCTTGAGCACCACGCCCCGGGCGTCGGGGTTGTCCCGATGCGCCCAGACCCCGAGCTCGGGGCCTTCGATGTAGAGCGACTTGAGCCACAGGAAGCGAGGCAGGGTGAGGGGCCAGAGGCCGAAGCCCAGCTGGCGCCCGAGGTTGGCATGGCGCCAGGGCATGGCGATGGCGCACTCGCGCCGGGCGCGCGCCTCCGATTGGCGCAGGGAAATGAATTTGAGGGCGAACAAGGTGCCGGTGAGCGGATCCCTCGCGCGGTAGACGGTGCCAAAGCCCCCGGCCTTCACCCGTGCCTCCACCACCGTGCCGCTGACGTGCGTGCCAGGAGGCAGCTCCAGCGTGTCGCTCTCGTGCATGTTCACCTCGGAGCGGACACGGTAGCAGAAGGAGCCTACTTCCCAGGACAACTCCCGGAGTCCCACTTTTGAGACAGGGTGGCTCGAAGGAAGCGCGCTCGCTGGGGGGACTGCCCTCGCGCCCATCCTTCGCGGTAGCGTCCGGGTTCTCTCCCTTCATCGGTTCCCCATGCGCTCCGCCCTGTCCCTTCCTGGCTTCCTGCGCGTCTACGCGCTGCCCGCCCTCTGGATCTTCGCCCTCCCCCTATTTGGCTGGTGGTTCGCCGGTCACGCCACGGATCGGTTCGACCGGGACGTGCTCACCAGCATCGAGGGGCAGATCTCCCGGAACGCCAAGCTCGGTGAGGAGGAGCGGCAGGAGGCGTTGGAGTTCTTCCGCGCCGTTCCGGCCTCGGTGGCCTGCCTCGACCCGGCGGAGGAGTTGTCGGGGTTCCGCAACAGTCTCGGCGAGGCGTGCTCGGACGTGCGGCAGTTCGACTGGATGCGCCTGTTGTCGCTCGCCTCGGTGCTGGTGGGGATTGTCTCCGCGGTGCTCGCCTTGCTGTGCGCCCTGGCGGCGTTCGTCTCGCGGCCCTTGCAGTACGGCGGCTTCGTGGTGGGCTGGAACGTGCTCCGGGTCACCGGGGCGCTCCAGGCGCTCGCCCAGGGAGCGCTGGCCGTGTGGCTGTCCTACTGGATGACCGCGGTGTGGTTCGAGCGCTACTACCCGAAGCTCATCGTCATCGTCGGTGTGTTGGCGGCGTTCGCCCTGTTCCAGGTGGTGAAGGCCATCTTCCGCCGCCCGGCCATGGACTTCGAGGTGGAGGCGGAGGTGCTCGAGGAGGCGCACGCGCCGGAGCTCTGGGCCCACGTGCGCCGGATCTGCGAGCGCATGGGGACGCAGCCTCCGGACCACATCCTCGCGGGCATCGACACCAACTTCTTCGTCACCGAGAGCGAGGTGCGCGTCGGAGAGCGGACGCTCACGGGCCGGACGCTCTATGTGAGCCTGTCCTTGCTGCGCCTGCTCGAGCGCTCCGAGGCGGACGCGGTGCTCGCGCACGAGATGGGGCACCTGCTCGGTGGGGACACGGGCCACGGCAAGCGGCTCGCGCCGATGCTCGCGCGCTTCGCGCAGTACCTCCAGGCGTTGCGCGAGGGGATTCTCACGCTGCCCATCTTCCACTTCATGTTGGCGTACCGGGGGCTGTTCGAGCTGTCGCTCGGGCGCAGCCGGAGAGCGAGCGAGCTCGCCGCGGACCGGCTCGCGGCGGGGATCACCTCGGGGCGGGACATCGCCCGTTCACTCGTGAAGGTGGGCGCGTACTCGAGCTTCCGGGAGCGGGTGGAGTCCAGGCTCTTCGAGGGCAACGAGCAGCACCAGGACGTGGCCATCGCGCAGCGGGTCGCGCTCGGCTTCGCGGAGTACGCGGGCTCCGAGGCCGTTCATGGGGATCTGCACGGCTCGGTGACGCCGCACCCCTTCGACTCCCACCCTCCGCTGGCCGCGCGTCTGGAGAACGTGGGAGAGGTGCTCGAGCCGGACGACGTGGTGCGGGTGTTGCTGGCGCCCACCAGCGCCTCCTGGGTGAGCGCCATCCTGGAGGCGGAGGCCATCGAGGCGCGGCTCTGGGGCGCGTACGAGGCGCGCTTCGCGGAGGCGCATGACCTGGTGCTCGCCTACCGGTATGTGCCGTCCACCGAGGAGGAGCGGCGGCACGTGGAGAAGCATTTCCCGCCCCTGTCCTTCGAGGGCAAGAAGGCCGGGCTGGAGGTGCGTCTGGATTTCGCGCAGGTGAGCTGCACGGAGTGGGAGGAGCCCGTGTCGCTCGCGCAGGTGAAGTCCGCCAGCACGGAGGAGCGGATGTTCAAGAAGTACCTGGACCTGCAGCTCAAGGACGCGGGCTTGTTCAAGGGCAAGCGCTCCATCTGCCTGAGCAAGTTGCAGGATGGGGATGGGATGCTCCGAGCGTTCGGTCAGTACTTCGGCCGTCACAAGACGATGGAGGAGCACCAGGCGAGTGTGCGGGAAGCGGCGTGACGGCGGCTCAGGGCACGCTTTGGGGCCGACTCGTGAAGAGCGCGTGAAAGAGCGTGGTGTCCGGTGGTTGGTGGGGGTCCACGCAGAGAGGGATGGGCATCTCGGCCGTTTCTCGCGAAAGAGCGCTGACGTTGAACGTCGCCTCGATTCTCCTGGCGATCGTGTGTGAGATGTCCCGCCACTCGGGCGGCAAGGGAGGGAAGAACAGCTCGTGGCTCGTAGGCCTTCCTCCCTTGAACTCATGGTGCACGGCGTAGAGGGTGTAGACCGGGGCCAGGATGCTCACACAACCCACGACCGCCCAGTCGGCATGAGGCGGTTTGTTGTTGTCTCGCGGATAGACGGCACACCGGAGGGATGCATCCACGGTAGCGGTCGCATCTCCGATAACGAAATCCGGCAAGTCCCCCTTGAGTGCATCGAGGAACGTCCGCCATGTCTCCATGTGCGCGAGTTGATGCCGCCATCGATCGTGAAACCGCTCGAATTGCGTGCATGTCTCCGGACGCAGGTAGGCTTCCATGCGCGAAGGCCAATAGTCTTGAGCGATAGCGATCAACTGCTCCGTGGAGAGCGTCAAGGATTCAAGCCTGCTCTGCTTTTGATCAATGCTGGGTCAGGGGCATGGGCTGACGTGTCGGCCCGGTGAGGGCTTCCAGCCGGTGCTTCCAGCGCAGCTCCTCCAACTCCCGGTCGAGCCGATCGCGCTGGCTCTCCGCCTGGGAGATCGCCTCGCCCAGGCGCTCGGCGTCGTAGGTCGCTCCGCGCTCGGGGGAGAAGATGTCGGCGGCCTTCTGGAGCAGATCGCACAGGTGGTGCACGTCCGCGCGGGAGGCATCCAGGGCCTCCTGGAGGCGTTGCCGGGATTCCTCGAGCAGGGGCTCGGCCACCTCGCGCCGCAGCTCCTCGTCCGTGCGCAGCCGGGCACCCCGGCCGAGCATTCCCGCCAGCACGCCGCCCACCAGGGCCGCTCCCGCCAGCGCCCAACCGCCCTTCTTGCGCATGGAGCTCATCAACGCCGCGGCACCCAGGGCGGCCAGTCCCCCGGTGCGCGCCGAGCTCCAGTCGAAGAAGAGGGCCCGTGGCTCCACGAGCCGGCCAAAGCGATCCGTCAGCGCCGCGCGCGTGGGGCCCTCCACGTCTCGCGCCAGCTCCTGGGCCATGCGCCGCTCCAGGCGCGCGCGCAAGGCGTGCAGCGAGGGCTCGATGCGCTCGCTCAGCTTCTCGCGGAAGGCCTCCGTCAATCGGCGCTGCGACTCGGGCAGCCGGGGGTGGAGCGCGTCCACGCACGCCTCCACGAAGCGGGGCAGCTCCTGCTCCAGCCGCCGCCCCTCGTCGGCCAGCACCTCGTCCAGGCCCAGGCGCAACCGCGAGAGCGTCCCGGGACGCAGCGGCGCCAGGGGCCGCAACTCCAACAGCGCGTGGAGATCCGCGAGCAGGCGGCTCCAGTCCTTCATGGCCGCGTCCAGCAGGGCGAGCTGCCGCGCCGCCACCCGTTCGGCCACCGCTTCGCGCAGGGCGTCGACGCCCTCTCCGAGCAGGGAGACCTCGAGCACGGGCAGGGTGGGGGGCAGCCGGGCGCCTCGAGGCGGCCGGGGGCTCGCGTCGGGGGAGGACGCGGGGAGCGCGCCCCGGTGGACGAGGACGACCTGGAGCGTGCCGTCGGGAAAGGACTCGGGCAGGTGCCGCAGCCACGCCTGCTCCTCATCGGAAGGCGGCGTGTCCGCGGACAGCAGCAGCAGGCAGTGCTCGGACAGCTCGGTGAGGGAGAAGTCCGGGCCCAGGTCGCCCATCGCCGACATCACGTCCTCGCTCCGGGCCACGCCGACTTCCAGCCACCGCCAGGGCACGTCCGCGCCGAGCGCCTGGTGCAGGGCGCTCGTGTCCGCCGGGGCTTCTCCCGCCAGGGCCACCACGGGCCGTGCGAGCCGTTCGAGCGCGGGCGTGGAGCGCTCCAGTTCGTGGGCGAAGGGCACCCGCGCGAGGAGTTCCCGCCGCTCGTGGGCGAGGCCCCGCGCGAGCCGGGACCGCTGTTGGATGTGCTCCGCGTGCGTCATGGAGTCATCTTGACTCAGATGCCCGCGCGCAGCCGCTTCCAGTCGAAGTTGGCGGCGGGGTCGCTCTTGCGGCCCTTGGGCACGGCCACGTCCTTGTGCCCGACGATGTTGTTGGCGGGGACCTTGTACTCCTGCTTGAGGTAGCCCACGAGCTGGGTGAGCGACTTGTACTGGGCGTCGGTGAAGGCCGTCTTGCCCGAGCCGTCGTTGACGATCTCGATGCCGATGGAGCGGCCGTTGACGTCGGTGGGTACCCCGTGCAACTCGCCCTTGCCCGCGTGCCAGGCGCGCTTTTCATCCCCCACCAGCTGGTAGATCTTCCCGTCGCGGTCCAGCATGTAGTGGGCGGACACCTGGCTCTGGGGGTTGCGCATCCAGGCGAGGTCCCCCGCGCCATTGTTGGAGCCGGTGTGGTGCAGGACGATGGTGTCGATGTCCATGCCACCGCGCGAGTTGGAGTTGGGCGAGGGCGCGTTGATGACGGGCGGCTTGGTGAAGGTGCCGGGCTTGCTCGGGCCGGGCTTGCTCGGGCCTTCCACGGGGGGCTTGCCGCCCGCGGCGAGGGCCTTCTTGAGCGCCGCGTGGGTCAGGTCCCCGTAGTAGCCGGTGGTGGGCAGCTTGTGGTCCCCCTGGAACTTCGTCACCGCGGCCTTCGTCTTGTTGCCGAAGACGCCGGGGCCCGTGGCCACCTGCTCCTTCGTCATGTAGCCGAGCTTCACGAGCGCGTCCTGCAACTGCTTCACCTGGGGGCTCCGGTTGCCAAACTCCAGGCCCGCGGGCGGAGCGGTCACGGCGGCGGCCGCGGTGCGGGCGGTGGCGGCGGGAGCGGCGGTATTGCGGATTTGCATGGACGTCTCGGGGGAAGTGTTTTCTCAATTATCGTGAGGAGGCCTCGCCAGTTGCCACCCTCCTTTTCCCCACACCGTCCGTGTGCCTCATGCAACGGGAGGTGCGGGGAGCGTGCGCTCCTCTCCCCGTCGGCGCACGGCGCGCCAGGTGAGCCGCACGCCGAAGAGCAATACGAGCACCGCCGTCCCGGTGAACAGGGCGCCCACGCGGCTGGCGCGGGGCCGGTCGTCGTGCCACATGCTGAAGCCGGGCGCGAAGGGCGTGCGGATGAAGCGCTCCACGGAAATGACGGGGGCCTGGGCCTGCCGCTCGTTCTCCATCCAGTGGGCGGACAGGGGGAAGTCGCCGCGCGTGGTGACGAGCATGGGGCGGTAGATGCTCTCGCCCTCGCGCGAGCTGCGGCGGCGATCGACCCGGCCGCCGCGCAGTTCCTCCAGCGAGAAGGTGAGGGGGGACTCCCGGGTGAGCCATCCCACGCGGGTGAGGTCGCAGGGGCCGCCGCTCTCGCACTGGAACTCGACGCGCGCCTTGGTGTCGAGGAAGCCCAGGCCGAAGACGAAGAAGGGGATGGACAGGAGCAGGATGCCCGCGCCGGCGAGGAACAGCGAGCGCGAGGGGGTGACGGGGGGCGGGGTATCGCTCACGCCCTTTCTCTTAACACGCGGCATGGTGCTGTTGACCAATGCGCACCCGAGCGGCCTGGAGTGTCCACCAGCGGCGGCCATGTCTCCCGAGGGGGTGACGGAGTGGGGGGGTCCGGGGCAACGACAGGGGCTCGGCCAAAGCGAGGAGGCGCGATGAAGGCGGTGGCGGTGTTTCCCAAGGGGCACGAGGTGAAGGTGATCGACGTGCCGGAGCCGCGTCTGGAAGCGCCCGGCCAGGTGCGGGTGCGCACCCTGGAGGTGGGCGTGTGCGGCACGGACAAGGAGATCGTCCAGGGGCTGCATGGCCGTCCACCCCAGGGGGAGGATCACCTCATCGTCGGGCACGAGTGCCTGGGCGAGGTGGTGGAGGTGGGCGCCGGGGTGAAGGACGTGAAGGTCGGAGACCTGGTGGTGCCCCGGGTCCGCCGGCCGTGTTCCGAGGCGTCCTGCGCGCCGTGCCGCCAGGGCCACGCGGACTTCTGCGTGACGGGCCAGTACACCGAGCGCGGCATCCAGGGCGCGCACGGCTTCTGCGCGGAGTTCTTCGTGGAGGACGCGCGCTACCTGCACGTGCTGCCGCGCGAGCTGCGCCAGGTGGGGGTGCTCACCGAGACGCTCACCATCGCCGAGAAGGCGCTGCGTCAGGTGGCGCTCCTGCGCCAGCGCGTGCCCTGGAAGCGCGACGCGCCCGAGCGGGCGGTGGTGCTGGGAGCGGGGCCGGTGGGTCTGCTCGGGGCCATGGCGCTCGTGCGCGCGGGCTACGAGACGACCGTGTACTCGCACTCCCGCAAGCCCAACAAGAAGGCGGAGCTGGCCGAGTCATGGGGCGTGCCGTACCTGTCCTCCGAGGAACTCGAGGTGAAGGCGCTGGTGGAGCAGCGCGGCCGGGCGGACGTGGTGTACGAGGCGGCGGGCGCGGCGGGCGCCGCGTTCACGCTCGTGTCCGGGCTCGCGCCCAACGGCGTCTTCGTCTTCACCGGCGTGCCCGAGAGCGAGAAGGAGAAGGTGGATCAGGGCGCGCTGATGAAGCAGCTGGTGCTCAACAACCAGGTGCTGTTGGGCACGGTGAACGCCGCGGCGGAGGACTTCGAGGCGGCGGTGAGGGACTTGAGCCTCTTTCGCGGCACCTGGCCCGGAGGGTTGGAGGCCATCATCACCGCGCGTCATCCTCCCGAGGACTACGCCGAAGTGGTGACAGGCGACAAAAGCAGCGCCGTCAAGGACGTCATCGTCTTTTCCCGGGGATAGGAAGTGGGGGATACTGGTCCGCTCCCTTCCCGGCAGGAGGTGGGGGACCGGGTCCGGGGGGAGGGGAGCCACGTCGCGCGAACCACAGGAGGATGGACATGGACGGAGCCTGGCTGGACATCTCGGTGCCATTTGGCGAGGAGCCCGCTCAAGGAGGAGAAGGCTCGGCGGCGGGCTTTTCCGAGAACGCCCAGGCGCGGGCCGACTGGCTCAAGCGCGCGGCGTGGATGGGCACCTATGTGACGGCGCCCCCGAGTCTGGAGTTGGACCTGGAGGACACCGAGCGTCTGCCCTTGAGCGCCACGGTGGGCAAGGCGCGGGTGCTCCTGCTCGATGACGTGGACTGCATCCGCGCGGACTCGCTGGCCGAATACGAGCCCCGCGCGGGCGAGCGGCTGCTCCTGCGCACGCGCAATTCCTCGCGCGAGTGGTGGAAGCGGCCGCACGGTGAGGACTTCGTGATGTTGTCGGACGCGGCGGCGCAGCTCCTGGTGGAGCGCCAGGTGGTGTGCGTGGGCGTGGACTATGTCTCGCGCGCGGGTTTCCACGCGGAGGGCCTGGCGGTGCACCAGCGCCTGCGCGATGCCGGAGTGTGGCTCATCGAGGGATTGGACTTGAGCGAGGTGAAGGTGGGCGTGCACGAGCTGGTGTGCCTGCCACTGCGAGTGAAGGCCGAGTGGGGCTCGCCCGCGCGAGCGCTCGTGCGCTCGATGCGTGACGCCTCCTGAGCGGGTCCGGGTGGCCGGTAAGGTTCTCGTGAGGACATCCGGCGCACTTCTTCCACGCGGATGAACGCTTCGCACTGGTCTGGGCTCCCCGGGGGTTCGTATCTCAAGAACTCATCCGTGGAGGGCTCCGGTGCGGATGCCGGTGCCTCCACCCTCCGGGAGAGGCCCATGAATTCGGAAAAGACAGCGCGCTCACCGGCCATCGAGGACCACGGCGTCATCGGCGACCTGCGCACGGTCGCCCTGGTGGCGACCAACGGGATGATCGACTGGCTGTGCTTTCCGAACTTCGACAGTCCGAGCATCTTCGCCGCGCTGTTGGACCCCGAGAAGGGAGGCCACTTTTGTGTCTGTCCGGAACTCCAGGACGGCCAGAAGTCGGCGGTGCACAAGCAGTTCTACTGGCCCGACACCAACGTGCTGGTGACGCGCTTCTACAGTTCGGATGGTGTGGGCGAGCTCATCGACTTCATGCCCGTGGTGGGGACGGATGGCCACGAGCCGGTGCGCAAGCTCGTGCGTTACATCCGCGTGGTGCGCGGCAAGATGCGCTTCACCATGGATTGTCTGCCCGCCTTCAACTACGCGCGCGACAAGCACACGGCGAAGCTGGTGTCCGGCGGCGCTTCCTTCGTGTCCGACACCTTGAGCCTGATGCTCTCCACCCAGGCCCCTCTGGAGACGGATGGGCAGCGCGTCACCTCGCGCTTCATGCTGGAGGAGGGCCAGTCCGTGGTGCTCAGCCTGAGCGAGGGCGCGCCGGAAATGTGCGCCGAGCGCGTCCTGGGCCAGGAAGACTCCGATCATCTCTTCCGCGCCACGGTGGACTACTGGCGCCACTGGCTGAGCCGCTGCACGTACAAGGGCCGCTGGCGCGAGGTGGTGCAGCGCTCGGCGCTCGCGCTCAAGCTGATGACGTTCGCGCCCTCGGGCGCCATCGTGGCCTCGCCCACGTGCAGCCTGCCGGAAACCCCCGGGGGCAGCCGCAACTGGGATTACCGCTTCGTGTGGATCCGCGACGCGGCCTTCACCGTGTATGGGCTTTTGCGCATTGGTTTCTCCGAGGAGGCGGGGGCCTTCATGCGCTGGCTCGAGCAGCGCATCTCCAAGCTCGGGCCCAACGAGCCGCTTCCCCTCATGTTCGCGCTGGATGGCGGCCTCGTGCCCAAGGAGGAGGAACTCCAGCACCTGTCGGGCTACCAGGGGGCGAGCCCGGTGCGCATCGGCAATGGCGCGGCGCACTCGCACCTGCAATTGGACATCTACGGCGAGCTGATGGACGCGGTGTACCTGTACAACAAGCACGGGGCGCCCATCTCGTATGACTTCTGGAGCCACTTGCGCCGGTTGATGAACTGGCTGTGTGACAACTGGCGGCAGAAGGACGAGAGCATCTGGGAGGTGCGGGGCGGCCGGCAGAACTTCGTCTACTCGAAGATGATGTGCTGGGTGGCCCTGGATCGGGCCATCCGGCTGGCGGACAAGCGCAGCTTCCCGGCGGACCGCGCCCGGTGGCACCACGAGCGCGACGCCATCTTCGAGGAGATCATGGACAAGGGCTGGAGCCACGAGCGCGGCGCCTTCACGCAGTCCTATGAGTCCAAGGCGCTCGACGCGGCCAACCTCATCATGCCGCTCGTCTTCTTCCTGTCGCCGGTGGATCCCCGGATGCTCTCGATGCTGGACGCCATCCGCAAGCCGCCCACGGAAGGGGGCCTCGCGTCGGACGGGCTCGTGTTCCGCTATGATCCGGAGACCACCCAGGACGGGATGATGGGCGAGGAGGGCACCTTCAACCTGTGCACCTTCTGGCTCGTGGAGGCCATGACGCGCGCGAGCGTGAGCCGGCCGGATCTGCTCGACGAGGCGCGGCTCGTGTTCGAGCGGATGCTCGGCTACGCCAACCACCTGGGCCTGTACGCCGAGCAGATTGGCTTCGAGGGCGAGTCCCTGGGCAATTTTCCCCAGGCCTTCACGCACCTGTCGCTCATCAGCGCGGCGTACAACCTCAACCGCTCCCTGGGCGAGGAGGACTGAGCGTTCAAGGCCCGTGTATGCTGGGCCCGTTCCGGTGTGTTCTTCCAGGTGAGGGCTCCACCGGCGTGGGCGGTATGCCCGGGAGTGTGGGATGAATCCGCTGGACTGGACGGGGCCGGAGTTCCTCGGCTTCTACGCATTGTTCCTCGTGGCCGCTTTCCTCGTCGCATGGGCGTGGAAGCATGCCCTCAACCAGCCGGCGGAGCCCCCCGCGCCTTTCGAGCTGGATCTGGATCCCTACCAGGTGGCCATGCTGGAGGGGCCAGACGCAGCGGTGCGCGGCGCGGTGGTGGCGCTCGTGCACGGAGGCTCCCTGCGCTTCGAGGACGACGCGCTGCGCGTGGCCGCGCCCCTGCCCCGTGGGGCGATGGAGTTGGAGCGCGCCGTGTACCGCTCCGTGGAAGAGCAGTCGGGCACCCTGAGCGAGCTGCGCGAGGACGTGGAAGGCGAGCTGCGGCGCCTGGAGGATTCCCTGAGGGGGCGGGGCTTCCTGCGCGATTCCGAGCAGGACGCGCGCTACAAGAGCTACCCCTGGCTGTTCTTCCTGGTGGCGCTCGGCCTGGGAGTGATGAAGGTGATGGTGGGGCTGTCTCGAGACAGGCCGGTGGGCTATCTCGTGGGATTGCTCTTCGTCGCCTTCGTGCTGGGCCTGAGCCTGCGCTTGTTCCACAGTCGGCGCACGCGCCGGGGCGAGCGGGCACTGGCCTTGCTGCGGCAGCGGCACGAGACCCTGCTCCACAGCGCCTCCGCCGAGGGTTCCGCCGGGGCGATGCGTCCAAGGGAGCTGGCGCTCGCCGCGGGCCTCTTCGGAGTGGGGGTGCTCTCCATCGTGCACTTTCCCCTCCTGCGCGACTACCTGATGCCCGTGAGTCCTTCGTCGGGGGGTGGCCCCGGTGGCGGGGACAACAGTAGTTGGGGCAGTGACTCCTCGAGCAGCGACTCGAGCAGCTGCGGCGGGGGCGACAGCGGGGGGGGTGGCGGCTGCGGGGGCTGTGGCGGAGGCGGTGGGGATTGATCAGCGCATGATGAAGTCGAAACGCTCCACCGCCGCCTTGAACTCCTCCAAGGTGGCGCCCGAGCGCTTCGCCTCGGCGGGTGCGTAGAATGTCAGGGCGGACGTGGAGGGAAGCTCCTTGAGCGGCCCTTGCAGGATGACCGGAGTGAAGTCGCCCGGCCATGGCACGCTCAACAGCTCCGGCCCGTATTTGATGGGGTCCACGATGGTGAAGCTCGGCCATTTCGGAAGGTGGATTGTCTCCATGTCGCAGCTGTGGAATCGGCACAGGTCTAGTCGGGCCTCGGAGAAGTCGCAGTCCTCCATTCCGCCGAGCTTCCACGGGTCCTGGTACTCCTCGCGGTAACCGAACTCGTTGCCGCTAAACCGGCCCTTGAAGCGGCAGCCCTTCAAGCCCATCGTCGTCCAGCGTGCGTCGTTGAACTCGCGCTTCGCTTCGATGGTGCAGTCGATCAACCGTCCTGACATGAGCGTCAGCCAGCGTCCCTCGACGCCAATGACCAGCGTGCAGCGCCGTAGCGTGATGTTCGGGCCGAGCCAATAAATGCCACCCTTCGACAACTCCAGCCGCTCGTCCTCGAGTTCGCGGTGGTCGTAGTGGACGTTCGGAGTCACGCGGCCCTCAGAAGAAGATCATGCGGAAGAAGAGGGTGGCCATCCTCCGACCGTGCAGCTCGAAATTGGACTCAGTACCAGACAGGATCTCGTAGTGGTACCGCTGCCCTGCCGGCCCTGTGACATCGACCCCCCGATTATTCCAGGACAGGTGCTTGAAGCGCCGCCTCAGCTGTTCTTCCACCCATCGCCCACGCGCCTGGCGCTCCAGCAGCTCCGCGCGGTGCAACAGGCCTCGATTGAGCATCCGGGTCATGGCCGCCCTCACCTTCGGTGAGTAGTACCTCGGCCCCCACTGCGCCGCCACCTCCCTCGCCGCCGCCTGGAGCTGGTCACCGAGCGGATCCGACGTGGGGATGTCACTCACGGACAGGCCTTGTGGAAGATGCCACTGCTGGCCGCCGATCTCCACCTGCCTGTTTCCTCCGCGGTGCCGATACACCTCGTTGGCAGAGGGCCTGCCTGGGGCTGAACTCGCCGCGCCGTTGCGGCTCATCATCGCCCCGGCGAGCGCACCCTCGGGCGCCACGATGACCGATAGGGCGCCCTTGGTCGAGGCCGATACCGCCTGCACCCGCTCCACCTTCACCAGCACCCAACCCGGTCCTCCCTGTGCCGCGAACTGCAACCGCGCGAGTTTGTAGCCCGGTAGTGAACGCAGGACCGCTGCCATCTCGCCCAGCGCCCGCCCCGAGAGAGCCGTCACCGTGAGAATCATGGCCCGGGCGGCGTCCGTCCCCAGCACCTTGGCGAACTCCGCTCCGGCCTCACGCAGCTCGTCGAACGTGGTGGCCTCCCGGGCCTTCATCGCCAGCACCGCCCAGCCGTCCATGAGGCCCCACACCGTGTCGATGCCCAGCCATGCCACCAGCGCCACGGTGAGTGCGGCCGCCACCCCCTTTGTCGCGGGCTCCGGCAGTAGCCAGAGGCCTAGATACATCCCCACCGCCCACATCACCGAGGCGAGAATCATCTGGGGGCTCAGCTCGTGCCCGAGCGCCGCGTACGTTTCGTCCAGGACCGAGCCGAAGGCCAGCGCCAGGGCCAGCGTCCTCCGGTCCTCCGAGCGCAGGTAGGGGCCATCGTCGAGGAGCCCGAGGCAGTCGCCTCCTCCCCGGACCATGCAGAAGCGTTCGTACCTCGTCCGGAGTTCGGCCTCGGCTTCCGGCGTGAGGAGCACGGGCCCTGTCTGCTCCACTGGGAGAAGGGAGTAGACCTCTCCCCGGCCGTTATTGGCTCTTGGGTCCGCCTCGGCCAGATACCGGCCGCTCGCCGTTACCGCTGAAACCGGTTGCATGTCCTGGGCTTGGCGCAGCAGCTCCCTCACCTTGAGGAGTTGCATGGCCACCTCCTGGGGCCTGCCGTGGAGTTGGAGGCCCGAAGCAAGGCGCTCCACGTGCTCCCGGAACTCCGCCTTGCTGATGGGCACCGGTCGGGTATTCACCCGCTCCTGCTCGATGACGGCCACATCCAAGACAACCGCGCCCTCAAGCCCGGGCTCAGTCGCACTTCCCTCGCTCCCTGGCCCCGTAGGGCCCTTCATGGGGGCACGCGTCGCACACGCCGCCTGGAGAAACAGCACCAGCAGCCAGATGGCTCCTGCCGGTGCCCAGTGCGACCGCGCTCGTCCAGCCGCGCCCTTTCCCCCGTCGGTGCCGCAGTGTTTCTTCTCCATGTTGAATGCCCCTCCCGACTGCAGATAACCCCTGAGGATAGGCCAGGAGTCTACCTACCTCGCAGGGGAGAGACGCCCGGACGCTCATTCCGCATGTCCACCCACTCGGGGACTGCTCCAAATGCCCAGGAGCACAGGGTATTGTATCGTGGCCCGCACCCATGAGCGATTCTCAAGCCAAGCGGCTGATCTTCACCCCCGACCTGATGCTTCTCGTGAAGCGGAATCAGCAGTACTCCGGTCCCTTGCTCCACCGCCTCGCGCTAATCGACGGGACTGAAGGCGAAGCTCTTCGTGATCAGATTGAGTGCGCAGCGGCAGCGGTCCCCGGGGATAAACATCAGCGGGTTTTGGGACCGATACGTGGGAAGAAATCCTCTGACGACCAGGTCATGGATGCGCTCGGAACGCTTTTGCTGGCCAAAACACTGGCTGACCTGGATTGGGAGGTGGAGTATGAACCGGAGGAGGCTGGGGGGACGCCTGACCTGCGAATCCGTAAGGGGAATGCCGTCTATCTCGTGGAGGTGCGCCGTGCAGCGGGCCCATTGCGGGACGTAATGAGCAAAGACATTTCGCGCCTTCGTGATGCGCTGAGCGGACTCAAAACCAGAACGCCCATTGGCATCCGGCGCGCTCGGATCAATGGTCAATCCTCATTGAAACCGTTCTTGAAGCACCTTCAGGCGCTTCTCGCAGTCCCCAGGCCGGACGAGATCCAAGTCTTCGACCAGGACGGCGTGTACGTCCAATTTCATGTCCACAAGGCGCTTGAAACCGAGGTGTCCGCACTTGCTGGGTGGATGGGGGCACCCATGCACGGGCAGAACCTCGACGCTGTTCGCGCGGCCATCCACGAGAAATTGGGGAAGTACAAGGTCCCCCTGATTGTCGCGCTCGACCTGAGGAATCTGCCGGAATCATTTCACGCCATGGAAGATATCGTTTTGGGACAGACAATTGTCAAGGTTCCCATCCGAACGGACGGAGGTGATTTCGATGACACTGTGCAGGTGGTACGTGCCAATGACAGTATCTTCGCAGAGACTGGTAGCAACGGTGAGCGTGCGCGAACGAGGCTTCAGGCCCTACTTCCATTTCAGCTGAGGTCCTTGGATTCCAAGCTCTACACCGTGCAAGTTCGGGTCTTCGCGAACCCGGTTCTAGATCCTTTCCTACAGCTTCACGAGTTCGACCCCATTCCGCGGTTCATCGTCACCGAGGAGACTGCGGAGGGCAGGGTGATGAACTACATGGTAGGAAACACGAGGGTGTCCGATACGAGCGAACTGGCTGACTGCGCCACGTTCCGTAATGGGCTCGTTGTCAATCACCTTCATGTACGGCTGCCTTTACATGAGTGATGTGCCTTGTCATCCGAAGGTGGCGTTCTTCGCTAGGAGTTCGTGTCCGCCGTGCTTTCATTTGCGTGTATACGAGCTCGTCGCGATTTGCTCCGAAACCACCAACTCGTTCATCCTGTCTTGCCCCACGGTGACATTGGCCAAGGCAGGGCACTCGTATGTTCCAGTGGGTCGCTCACCCAGTTCGGCGCATGGCCTTCCTGGTACCCGGCTGCGAGGGCCATTCGTCTCATGCTCTCCCCGGACGATGCGCCCGCGCGACCTGTTGCTGGCAGCGGGCCTTTTCGGAGTGGGCACCCGGGCGCTCGTTGACGATCCCCTGCGCGATTACCTAGTGCCTCCGAACGCGGGTGGGGACTCCTGCGGGACGGACAGTTGTGGTGGGGACGGATGCGGAGGGTATGGGGGTGGCGATTGAAGGGTCTCACGGGCGTGGGGCTGGGCTGGCGGCGGCAGCTCGCGCATTTCATCGACACGGCCGAGGGCATCGGCTTCGTGGAGGTGTTGGCCGAGCACCTGGACGCCCGGGGGCCCCTGCCCGTGCCGCTCGTGCGACTTCAGGAGCGCGGAGTGCCGGTGGTGCTGCATGGCGTTTCCCTGGGCCTGGGCAGCGCCGAGCCCCCCGCGCCCGAGCGTCTGTCCCGGCTGGCGCGGCTCGCCGAGCGGCTGGGCGCGGTGGGAGTGAGCGAGCACCTGGCCTTCGTGCGTGCGGGAGGCGTGGAGTCCGGACACCTGCTACCGGTGTCCCGGAGCGAGGCCGCGCTGGAGATCCTGGCGGAGAACGTGCGCCTGGCCGAGGCGGCGCTCCCAGTGCCGCTGGCCCTGGAGAACGTGGCGAGCCTCTTCGAGTGGCCCGCGCCCGCCTTCGATGAGGCGGGATTGCTTACCGGAGTGCTCGAGCGCACCGGGGCGCTCGTGCTCCTGGACGTGGCCAACCTGCACGCCAACGCCCTCAACCTGGGCACGGACACGCGGGCGGTGTTGGAGGCGGTGCCGCGCGAGCGTCTGGCCTATGTGCACGTGGCGGGCGGGGTGCGGCGCGGGGCGCTGTACCACGACACCCATGCGCATCCGGTGCCGGAAGGGCCGCTCGTGCTGCTGGAAGCGCTCGTGGCGCGGGTGGGGGCGGTTCCGGCGTTGTTGGAGCGGGATGATCACTTTCCCGCGCCCGAGGAGCTCACGGGGGAGTTGGAGGCGATGCGGGAGGCGCTGGCGCGCGGCCAGGCGAGACGGGCGGGCGCATGAGCGAGCGGGAGGCACTGGCGCGGGTTCAGGCGGAACTGGTGCGGGCGCTGGGCCTGGGCGGACCGGTGCCGGAGGGCTTCGACGCCGAGCGGGTGCGGGCCGCGGCGGACGCGCTCCTCTCCAAGCGCCGGCGGGGCGTGCGGCGCGCATGGCCCCTGTTGAGCGAGGCGCTGGGCGAGGACTTCTCCCCGGACTTCGATGCCTGGGCGCGCGCGCATCCCCTGAAGGGCGTGGAGCCTCACGCGGGCGCGGACGGCTACCGCTACGCGAACGCGCTGCGGGCCTCGGGGCGCTTGCCCGTGGGACGGGCCGAGGAGGAACTGCTGCGCTTCGAGCTGCGCTGGCGCCTCACACCAGAGGGCGGGGTGGTGGCGCGGAGGGGATGGGTTCCCCGGCTGTGGCGGGTGGGGAAGGCGCGGCGCTGGGTGCTGGGGATGCGGCTGCCCGGCGGGCGCCTGGTGTGCTGGCGGCTGCCCGGCTAGGGCGCCTTCTCGCTCGGGCCGATTCCGTGCCAGAGGATGTCCAGCAGACGCTCCAGCCAGGGATCCTCCTCCTCGGAGAGAACCCGCTGGTTCGTCACATGCGCGAGGAAGTAGCGGTACTGCACTCCCGCCATGAAGAGGCCCGCCATCACCTTGGGATCTCCGCCCCGCAGGAGGTCCCGCTCCTGGGCGCGGCGGAACCAGTCCGTCGTCGCCTCGAAGGCGCGCGCGGGAGCGGGGTCGTCCTTGCCGCGCCACTCCTCGGGGGTGATGCCCGCCTCTCTCAAGACGGAGAAGGCCGGCACCATGCGCCGGAAGAAGCCATCAATGGTGTGGGCGAGTTCGCGCACCTGGGTGCGGAAGTCGCGTGCGTCGGGGCCCGCCTCCACCAGGGGGAGCCAGGGGGGCGCGCTGCCCACGGCGAAGGCCGCCTTGAGGAGCTCCCGTTTGCTGCCAAAGCGTTTGAGCAGCGCCGGCCCCGAGACGCCCAGGCGCGCGGCGATGGTCTCCGTGCTCACGGAGGCCCCATGCTCGATGAAGCACGCTCGCGCGGTTTCCAGAATTTCCTCGTCCAGGACCTGCCGGGGACGCCCCATGTAACCGCCCGCATGAATTGGTTAGCTATCGCTAACTAACTAACTCCGAGACGGGTCTGGAATCAAGAGGGGTATCCCACCTCCTGGGGTGGATGAGGGGCGAGCGAGCAGGCCTCGGCTCTGGGAACTCCTCTGACAGGGTCACACCCCGTGGACCGTTTGTGAAGAAGGGTGTGGCCAACCTGACCGGGCCTGGAGGTCCGCGCCCCCCGCTCATCGGGAGGGAGAGACCGCTCCGGGACGAGATGCCGGCTCCAGACTTCCTGGAAATACGGTCCGCCCGTCTCCGGGCCGGGTAACTCTTACCGGATTACGGACGGGGCCCGTCCCCGAGTGCCTTGTAAGTGCCTGGAATAACACGAGGCAGCCGAGTCCCGGCGCTGGCACGCGGAATGCTCTAGTCCATCCTCGTCAGGTACACGGGTTGGGACGGGCGGGTTCGGGGTCGGGCGCGGTTGGGGATGGGCGGGCAGGTCGAGGGCGGCGGGTCAGGGGTTTCGGGGGGTTATGGGGGCAGGACCACTCGGGGGAGTGGGCAGTGGCAGGGTGAGACCGTCGGGGAGGGGCTGCTGGGGGCGGCTCCTCCCCGATTCTTTTGGCGGCGAGCACGAGCATTCAAATCATTTGAATGTTCGTGCATGCCTCGCCGATTCGCTGTGGCTTCGTGGGGTCCGGCTATGCTCGCCGCGCATGCCTCCACTCGCGCTCGGGAAGGGGCCGGGCCCGCTCCGGCGATGGTTCGTCGTGGGCCTGGGTGTGGCCACCTGCGGTCTGTTCGGTCTGACCTTCGTGGTGGACCGCTTTGGCCAGCGCGAGTCTTCTCTCCCGGCGGAGGTGGGCGTGGTGCTCGGCGCGCGGGTGCTGCCCGGCGGCGTGCCCTCGCCCGCGCTGCGCGCGCGCATCGAGAAGGCGGTGGACCTCTACCACCGGGGCCTTGTGTCCCGGCTGCTCTTCTCCGGGGGCGTGGGGACCCATCCTCCCTCGGAGGCCCAGGTCATGCGCGACGTGGCGGTGCGGCTCGGGGTTCCCGCCGAGGCCTGTCTCCTGGAGGAACAGAGCCATTCCACCGAGCAGAACGCGCGCTTCTCCACGCGGCTGCTGCGTGAACTGGGCGTCCATCGCGTGGTGGTGGTGTCTGATCCGTACCACCTGCTGCGGGCCCGCCAGTATTTCCGGCTGGAGGGCTTCGAGGTGTCCACGAGCCCCGCGCTCCTCAGTGAGCGTCACCTGAGCGCGCCGGATCGCTTCTACTGGACGGTGCGCGAGGCGATCGCGCTCCTGGTGCACCCCCGCGTGCTCCTCGCCCGGGCTCCCGCCGGGTAGGTCATTCTTGGTCCGGGGTTGTCTCCTGGGGGTGAAGCCAGTTAGCTCTTATCCCATGTCCCGGAAACCGCCCCACGCGCTGGTCCGGCTCGCCTTCCAGGTCGAGCACCACGTCGAGTCCTGGAGTTGGCGCGTGCGGCGCAAGCTGCGTCTGGCGCGTCCACCGCGCATCCTCCCCTACCGGGGCTATGGAACCCCGGGCAAGAGCGTCATCAAGGCGCGCGTGCTCGAGGATCGCAAGGTGCGTCCGCCCTGGAGGCGCTACACGCTGCTGGGCAGCGCCATCGCGTCGTGGAAGCGCTACATGACGGTGGAGATTCCCCATGCGCGCGTGGTGGCGCGCTGGGGCGACCGGACATGGGAGGGCACCACCGACGAGGAGGGCTTCCTCGAGCTGTGGGTGGAGCCGCCCGCGGGGGTGCGCTCGGGCTGGCACGAGGTGGAGCTGGAGCTCGTGTCGCCCTCGCCCAAGGGAGTGCCCCGCGTGCGCGCGCCCGTGCTGGTGGCGGGCAGCGAGGCGGAGGTCGGCGTCATCAGCGACATCGACGACACCGTCATCGTCACGCACGTCACCAACTTCCTCAAGCGCACCTGGACGCTCTTCCTCACCGAGCACCGCACGCGTCTGCCCTTCGAGGGTGTGGACGCCTTCTACGAGGCGCTGCGGCAGGGGCGCACCGGCTCGGCGGGCAACCCCATCTTCTATGTGTCCTCCAGCCCGTGGAACCTCTACGAGCACCTGGATGAATTCCTCGGGCTGCACCGGATTCCGGCGGGGCCGCTGCTCCTGCGCGACTGGGGCCTGAGCCGCACCGGCTTCGCGCCCGGCGGCGGACATGGGCACAAGCTGGAGAAGATCCGCGGATTGATGGAGACCCTGGCCCCGCTGCCCTTCCTGCTCATCGGGGACAGCGGACAGGAGGACGCCGAGCACTACCGCACCATCGTGAACGAGTTCCCCGGCCGCATCCGCTGCGTCTACATCCGCAATGTGTGGCATCGCCCGGGCCGCGAGCGGGAGCTGGAGCGCATCGCCGAGGAGATCCGCGCCGGCGGCAGTCAGATGCTCACCGTGGACGACACCGTGACGGCCGCCCGCCACGCCGCGAGCCAGGGGTGGATCCGCTGGCAGGAGGTGGCCGAGGTCCAGGCCCACCAGCGGCAGGACACCGAGGCCCGGGGCCTGTTGGACGCGCTCGACCGCGAACCGTCGGCCTGAGCCCCCGGTGCGCTACCGGGGGGCGTGGGCGCCGTGCTCGGAGATGCGCAGGGTGTAGCGGATGGGCGCGCCCCGGTCGCTCCGGGCCATGCCGTCCACCACCACGAGCACCGTCTGCCCCTTCTCCAAAGTGAGCTTCACCGACGCGGCGCCCGCCTGGCCCGAGCCCTGGCTCGCCGCGCAGGCCAGCTCCCGGCCCCGGCAGCCCGTCAGCACGTACAGCGCGTTGGCGTCGCTGCCCTGCGTGTCGAAGACGAAGGTGCCCGCGCGGGGCGCCGTCCACAGGTGTCCCCGGTCCGGTTGCAGGAGCGCGCCGCACGTGCCCTGGAAGCCGTCCCCCGAGTGCACCGTGTCTCCCTGGTACGTCACGGGCAAGGCGCTGCCCAGGTTCACGTCCGAGCATCCCCTCCCGTCGCACAGGGGCTCGGCCTGGCAGTCCGTGTCCGCGCAGTCCACCCACCGGTCCCCGTCGTTGTCCGCGCCGTCGAAGCAGCTGCCCGCCTCGGTGGGGGTCCGCTCGTGGATGTGCAGCTCGAAGTCGCCCGAGCTGAAGTCCCCGCTCCGGGGCGAGTCCACGATGACCAGCACCCGCTGTCCCGCCGTCAGGCTCACCGCCACCCGCGCGCCGCCCCCGTAGCTGATGCCGGAGGTGGCGCACGCGAGTTCCTCGCCCAGGCAGTCCTCGCGCCGCACGCTCACCAGGGTGCGCATCGCCGAGCGCGCCGTGTCGAAGGTGAAGACGCCCGCGTGGGGCGCCCTCCAGGCGTAGGACCGGTCCGGCGCGCCCTGTCCCCCGCAGGAGGCCAGGTGGTCATCCCGGACATTCGCCGTGCTGCCCTTGAGGCTCACGGGCAGGGTGCTGCCCAGGTCCTGGTCCATGCACACCGGCTGGGGTTGGTAGCACACGTTGGCCACGCCGCCGCCGCCACACGACTCGCCCGCGGCGCAGGTGCCGCACTCGATCGTTCCTCCGCACCCGTCCGACACGGTGCCGCACGTCCTTCCCAGCTGGCCACACGTGTACGGCCGGCACGTGGTTGAAGCGCACACGTTGGCCACGCCGCCGCCCCCGCAGGTCGCGCCGCCCGAGCAGGTGCCGCACTCGAGAATCCCCCCGCACCCGTCCGGCACGAGGCCACAGTTCTTGCCCAGCTCGGCGCACGTGTCGGGCTGGCACTGCGCGCTGCCGCAGACGTTGGCCACGCCGCCGCCCCCGCACGTGTCATGCCCGTAGCACGCGCCACAGTCGAGCAGCCCGCCACAGCCGTTGGACACGAGGCCGCAATTCTTGCCCAGGGCCACGCACGTGGTGGGGTTGCACGAGGCTGGGCCGCAGGTGTTGGGCGCCGGGCCGCCGCCGCACGTCGAGTCCCCCGGGCAGGTGCCACAATCCAGCAGGGTCTCTTCACATCCATCCGGGAGCAGGCCGCACTCCTGGCCCATGCTCGAGCAGGTGACGGGCATGCACGGCGGTTTGCCACACACATTGGGCACGCCCCCCGCGCCGCACGTCATGTCGCTCGCGCACGTGCCGCACTCGAGCGTCCCGCCACAGCCATCCGAGATGCTGCCGCAATTCTTGCCCAGGGCCGCGCACGTGGTGGGCGTGCAGGTGGCGGGGCCACACACGTTGGGGGAACCGCCACCGCCGCAGGTTTCCCCATCGGGGCAGGTGCCGCACTCGAGCGTCCCGGCGCAATCATCCGAGACGGTGCCGCAATTCTTTCCCCGGGCCTCGCAGGTGGTGGGGGTGCAGGGCGTGCGGCCACAGACGTAGGGCGTGCCGCCGCCGCCGCAGGTGTCGGGGGGATGGCAGATGCCGCACCGCAGGTGTCCGCCGCAGCCGTCTGGAATGTCGCCGCAGTGGGCTCCGAGCGATTCACAGGTGGAGGGGGTGCAGGGCGCCAGGCCGCACACATTGGGCCGGCCGCCACCCCCACACGTCTCCCCCACGCGGCAGGTGCCACAATGCAGCACGCCCCCACAGCCGTCGATGGCCGTGCCGCAATCCAGTCCCTGCTCCGCGCAGGAGAGGGCCTGGCAGCCAGAGCCCTGGGCGAGGACGTCCAGGGAATTCCACCTGCCATCACATGACAGCCACACCACCACGAGGCACATCCACGCCCGTCCGACGCCCCATCGGTTGCCCATTACCCGACCTTCCACCCGGCTGAGCGAGTGGTCCATGGGGTCTCAGGATGGGACTCGTGTCCGGGATGCGGAAGGGCGGCCGGGGCGACGACGCCCGATGGTGAACGGAGCGGCGTGCCCGCTGGGGACAGGAAGTGGGCCGGTATCCAACGCCCGCTTGGTCTGGGGGCCATGGTTCCTGTCCGGGGCTGGGAACGCCACCTTTGGAGGGGGGGTTGTGGGGTGATGGAGGGGGAAGGGAAACGATCGATGCGGCCGTGGACGTTCGCCCGGCGAATCGCGGTGGGCTTCGCCGTCCTGCTGACGGTGGCGGGAGCCATCGCGGGAAGCACCGCGCTCGCCCTGCGGACGCTCACCCACAGCGGCACGGACGCGGCGATTCTCCGCCAGGGATTGAGATTGGCGGAGGTGGAGCGGTTGCGCCGGGCCTTCAGCGAAAAGCTCGCGAGCCAACGGGGCTACTCCCTGACGGGCAACGCTTCCTTCGTGGCCGAGGCCAACCTGGCCCGGGGTCAGTTCCTGGGGACCCTGGATGACTTGCGCGCACGTCCCCGGACATCCGACGAGGCCCAGGCCCTGGAGGCCGTGGCCCGTGCGGAGGCGGAGCATCAGCTCGCCATGCAGCGGCTGAACGAGGCTCGGGAGAGTGGGGGAGAGATGCCCCAGGAGTGGGACGCGGTGTACAGGCGGGCCACCGATGCGCGCGACCAGACGCAGGAGTCGCTCGAGGGGCTGTCCTGGCTCACGCGCCAGCAACTCAACGAGGACGCCTCTCGGGCCCGGATGGTGGACCATCAGGTCTTCTGGCTCGTGCTCGCCGCGGCGACGCTCGGCCTGCTGATGGCGGCGGGACTGGCGGGCGTGCTGACGCGGGGCTTGTGGCCCCTGCACCGGGAAGCCCGGGTGAGCCAGGCGCGCTTCCGGCTGCTGGTGGAGGGGGTGAAGGACTATGCGCTGTACCTGCTGGACACCGAGGGGCGCGTGGCGAGCTGGAATCCGGGCGCCGAGCGCATCCAGGGCTGGTCGGCCGGGGAGATCATCGGCCGGCCCGGCGCGCTGCTCTACCCGCCCGAGGCGATGGCGGATGGCACCCCCCTGCGCGAACGGGAGCGGGCCGAGCGCGAGGGGCGGCTGGAGTCGGAGGGCGTGCGGATCCACAAGGATGGCACGCGCTTCTGGGCCGAGTCGCTGCTCACCCCGCTGAAGGACGCGAGCGGACGACTCGAGGGATTCGCGGTCCTCACCCGCGACATCTCCGAGCGCAAACGCCTGGAGAGCGGCCAACGCCTGCTCGTCGAGGCCGAGGGGGTCTTCCACGCCGAGAAGGATCCGGAGCAGGCGGTGGCGGGGCTGCCGCGGCTGCTCGTTCCGGAGCTCGCCGATGGCTGCCTCCTGGGGCTGGTGTCCACCCGGGGAGGGCTCGAACCGCTCGCGGTGGCCCATGTGTCTCCGGAGAAGGAGGCCCTGCTGTGGGAGCTGCTGCGCCTGCCGGTGCCTCCTCCCAGGGAGGTGGCGGGGATGCGCCATGTGCTCCGCACGGGGGCGTCCGAGCTCTTCACCGAGGTCACTCCCCGGGTCCTGCTGCGGATGGCGCCCGACGCCGGGCACCTGTCGATCCTCCAGCGGCTGGGGGTGGTCTCCATGCTCACGGTGCCGCTGCGCGCGGGAGGCAAGACGCTGGGCGTGTTGGCGCTGGTGTCACAGCGGGCCGAGCGCCGCTTCACCCTCACGGATCAGGTCTTCGTGGAGGAGCTGGCGGGCCGGGCGGCGCTGGCGCTGGAGAATGGGCGGCTCTTGCGCGAGGCCCAGGCGGCGCTGGAGCTCATCGGCGTGGCGGCGCATGACCTGGGCAATCCCCTCCAGGCGTTGCAGCTCATGTTGGGCAAGTTGAGGCGCCTGCCACCCACGGAGCCGGAGGCCCTGCGCGAGGGATTGACCCGGGCGGTGCGCCACACCCAGCGGCTGGGCCGGTTGCTGCTCAACTTGTTGGACCTGTCGCGGCTGTCCTCGGGTCGGTTGGAGCTGGAGCTGGGAGAGGTGAACCTGGCCGAGCTGGTGCGCGAGGCGGCGGTGCGCCACGCGGAGCAGTCGGAGGAGGTAGGCAGCCCGCTCGTGCTTCGGGTGGAGGAGGTGGTGGGGCAGTGGGACAAGCTGCGGCTGGAGCGGGTGCTGACCAACCTGCTGTCCAACGCCTTCAAGTACGGCAAGGGGCACCCCATCGAGCTGACCGTGGAGCGGACCGGGGAAGGGGCTCGTCTGAGCGTGAGGGATCACGGCCCGGGCATCCCGAGGGATCAGCAGCTCACCATCTTCGAGCGCTTCTCCAAGGCGCCCTCGGTGGGAGAGCGGAAGGAAGGCTTCGGGCTGGGCCTCTACATCGTGCGGCAGCTCGTGGAGGCGCACGGCGGCGATGTCCGGGTGGAGAGCGCCTGGGGGGAGGGGGCGGCGTTCATTGTTGAACTGCCCTTGCGCGCGATGCGTCTGGAACTGGATGCAGACCCCGCCCCGCCGGGCTCGATGCACTAGGTGGGTTGATCGGTCAGGGAGGATCGGAAACCGTGGGCGCGAGCACGAGGTGCATCCATGGTGAAATTGGCCCTGTTGGGAGAGTCCTTTCCGTCGCAGTTGCGTGAGAATCCGCAGGCGCTTCGGGATGTGCAGGTGGTGTGGTCTGGAACGTCGCTCGAGGCCTTCAAGAACGAAGTGCCGGAGATGAGGCCGGACGTGCTGGCCCTGGACTTCCTGGAACTCAATGCCGTGGACACGGGCGTCATCCCGTCGCTGTTGGAGCGCGCGCGGGCCAGGCACGCCATCGTGACGTACCGGTTCGCGCGGCGCGGGGTGTTGCAGCAGTACCCGGCGGGCAAGGTGCGGCTGCTGCAGGGGCCCATCTCGCTGTCGCTCTTGCGCGCGCACGTGCACCTGGCGGTGCTGGACGATGTGCTGCAGCCCCAGCCGGTGCGGCCCCCCGTGAATCCGGCGCCGACGCCCCCGGTGGCCGCGCAGCCGGTGTCGCCCATGCAGTTGGGAGCGCCGGGAGGCGCCACGCTGGCCACGGTGACGGTGCCGGCCGTCCCGAAGCCGCCGCGCTACACCCAGGAGCAACTGGGCACGTTGCTCGAGTACTCCAGCTCGGTGCGATGCGAGTGCCCCAACCACTTGTCACAGATCGTGGCGGGCCTGCAGGCCTTCGAGGAGTACTCGAAGCAGTGCGAGAACCGCGACGACGCGGACCGGCAGGTGCACGCGATGCTCTACCGGTACACGGCGGGCGCGCGCGCGGTGATGGAGGAAGCGCTCGACGCGCTGGTGAAGCACGAGAACATCCAGCTGTGAGGACCAGACGGCCTCAGTGAATCAGGGGCGGGGTGGGCTCCGCGTCCCGCATCGAGCCCAGTCCCCTCAGGGCGTGGGGCTCGTCGGCGCGCGAGTCCTCCTCCATGCGCTCGAACTCCGTGGCGTCGTGCGCGCAGAACACCTGGACGTCCCGGTCATGCAGGCGCACCAGCTCGCGCAGCCGCTCCTGGTTGAGCTTCCGCATCCGCCCATCCTTCTGCATCAACTCCTGATACGCCCACAGGCCCGGCGTGCACATGGGATGATCCGGATTCATCTCCTCGTGATGGAAGTACGCGTCGCCCGCGTGCAGGAGCCACCCGTCCGGCTGCCGGATGGCCACGCCCGCGTGTCCCAGCGTGTGCCCCACCAGCGGCACCATCAGGATCTCCGGCGGCAGGCCCTTCAAATCCCGCACGGCCTCGAAGCCGAACCACCGCTCTCCGCCGAAGGGCATCGGGTACGTCACCCAGTGCGGCTGGGTCCTCCACTGCCTCGGCCGGAAGCGCTGCCGATCCAACCAGGTGCGCTGGGCCGCGGCCGCCTCCACCTCGTCCAGCATCACGTGCACGTCGGCGCCGGGGAAGTCATCCAGGCCGCCCGCGTGGTCGAAGTCCAGGTGCGTGAGCACGATGTGCCGCACGTCGCCGGGCTTGAACCCCAGGCGCTCCACCTGCCGGATCGCCGTCATCTCCTCGTGGAGCTGGGGCCGGTTGAGTCCGAGGAAGACACCGCTCAGCCGGGGCCGTGGCTCGCGCACGTCATTCAGACCAAACCCCGTGTCCACGAGCACCAGCCCCCGCTCGGTCTCCAGCAGCAGGCAGTGGCACACCAGGGAGGCGGGCAGACCCTTGGCATGCTTGCGTCCGTCCATCCACTGCCCTCCGGGTGGACACATGGTCACGCAGTTCAGGTGATGGATGCGCATGCCTCGGCTCCTTTGGCTCGCCACGGGCCCGGGCGGGGCCCTCTCGCCTGAGAAGCTGGGGCGGCCGGGGCTCGGGGGCCAGGGGGCCGGGGACGAGGGTTGCCCGGCCGCCTAGTCCGCGCCCTTGATGCAGGCCACCGGCTTGAGGCGCCGGGCCACCTTGGCCAGACCCGCCATCTCCACGGTGTCCAGCACGTCGTCCAGGTTCTTGTAGCAGGGCCCCGACTCGTCGATGGGCGTGGTGCGCGTGTTGAGGAGGATGCCGGCCTCCTTCATGCGCTCGTCGGTCTCGCCCTGATCGAGCACCCGCCGGGCCTCGCCGCGCGACAGCCGCCGTCCGGCGCCGTGGTTCACCGAGTAGATGGAGCGCTCGGCACCGGGCTCGGCGAAGAGGATGGCGCTGCCCGTCTCCATGGAGCCGGGAATGAGGATGGGGTGGCCCGAGGAGGCCCAGGGCGTGCCCTTGAGCGAGGGGTGCCCGCCAGGGAAGGCCCGCGTGGCCCCCTTGCGCGCCACGAACCTGCCCGCCTCCTTCTGGATGAGGTTGTGGGAGATCTCGTAATAGACGCTCGCCGTGCCGCCGAAGACCTCCTCGAGCGCGGCGCACACGGCCTCGGCGATGAGCAACCGGTTGGCCACGGCGAAGTTGGCCGCCATGTTGTGCAGGTTCCAGTACTCGCGCCCGAGTCGTCCTCCCGCGTCGAGCCAGATGAAGTCCTCGCTGTGCCGGCCGAGCCCGAGCGCCGCCGCGCCCTCGACGAAGTAGTGCTTGGCGATGTTCCAGCCGAAGCCCCGGCTGCCGGTGTGCAGCATCACCCAGACGCGGCCGGACTCATCCACCTGCATCTCGGTGAAGTGGTTGCCACCCCCGAGGCTGCCCAGTTGCTCGCGCTTCTCGTAGGCGCGTGGGGGGATGTCCACCCGGTCATCCTCCACGGGGAGGAAGTCGCGCTCGGTGATGGAGCCGTGGCGGCCGAGCGCCTGGGCGCCATGGCGCACCACTTCCGCGAAGGTGCGCGCGTCCACCTTGCGCTGGTGCTGCACCCGCGAGGCCCCCACGCCCACGGCGATGCGCTTCGTCACCGCGTCGATCCACTTGCGGCGCTTGGAGGGGTCCGCCACGTCGGCGGCGGTGAGGCTCGTCTGCAACTGCACCATGCCGCAGCCGATGTCGTAGCCCGCCGCGGTGGGCAGGAGCACGCCCTCGGTCTCCACGACGGTGCCAATGGGGACGCCGTAGCCCACATGGCAGTCGGGCGTCACGGCCACCCGGGTGACGCCCGGGAAGGAGGCGGCGTTGACGACCTGCTGGAAGACGGCCTCCTCGAGGCCGGGCAGGCCGGGGCCCTCGCCCAGCAGCAGCTTGTCCGAGAGGAACAGGTGGGCATCCACCCGCATCGTCTTCGTCTTGGGCAGGACGTAGTGCCCGTCCGCGACCTTCTCCAACCGTTGTGTCCAGCTCATGGCGCGTCCTCCCTGGGAGTACTTCAACCGCCGGCAGCGACGGGAACGTCCGGTGAAAGCTGACGGACAGAGCAAGCGGCCAGTCTGGCGTCAGGTGGACGGGCTGTCGGTCCATACCGGGGTACGGCCCGGGCCCCAGTTGCCGCGCGCCGGGGGAATTCCCATTTCTCCTCTTAGGACGGGCAGCACGGCAAGGGGGTTGGGAGATGGGGATTTTCGGAGCGGTGGTGATGGCGTTGGCGGTGCACGCGGGGCCCCTCGAGGTGAAGACGGCGCCGGTGTTCAACCCTTCCCTGTGCGCGAAGAAGCGAGTGGACTCGTGTGGCTGCCATCACGTCTACGGTGTGCGCCACTGCCACGCCAAGCGCCAGAGCGACCACTGCGAGGGCATGGTGCGGGCGGATGAGCCCGGTGCCTCCCAGGTGGACGACTTCCTCTCCACGCTGCCCGAGGCCGCGGAACACGGGGACACGGCGACGCTCTGACGCACGTCACCGGAGAGCCCATGAGCGCGTCCGCCGCCCCCATTCTGCTGGTCGAGGATGATCAAGACATCCGCGAGACGGTCTGCGAGCTGCTGGAAATGGAGGGCTACCCGACGGTGACCTCCAACAACGGCCAGGAGGCGCTGGCGCAGCTGCACCGCATGGCGCGCCCCTGTTTGATCCTGTTGGATGTGATGATGCCGGTGATGGACGGGCACACCTTCATGGCGCGGATGCGCGCGGAGGAATTGCTCGCGGACATCCCGGTGGTCGTCACCTCGGCGAGTCACCGGCCGCCGGCGGGCGCGAGCGCCTATGTGCCCAAGCCCATCGACGTGGATGAGCTGATGACGATCGTGAAGCGCCACTGCCGCTAGGCTCAGGAGTCGGTGAGGAGCGTCACTTCCAGGGCTCCCTCCCCCGGCGCCGCCACGCGTTCAATGTCATCCACCTCGTAGGCGAGCAGGGGGGTGCGCGAGGAGACCACCCACCAGCGGGTGCCCGGCGCCGCCCGGATCGCGAGCAGGTTGTCCGACAGCCGGCGCAGCTCCGCGGAGGAGGGCAGGGGAAGCGCCGGGGGCGGGGGACTCCCGCTCCACGCGTGGGGTGCTTCGAGATCCTCGGGGAACTCGAACAGCTCCTGGGGACCCGCGAGCGCGGCCGGAGGGCCGAGCCGTGTCAGCTCCCTCGCCATCTCCTGATTGCGGGGCTCCAGCTCCAGCGCCACCTTCAACACCGCGCGTGCCCGGGCTTCGTTCCCCAGCCGCATCCACAACTCCGCCGCCGTGCGGTAGGCGTGCATCGCCTGGTGCCGCTCCCCCGCGCGCCGGCAGGCCTCGGCCTGGCGCACGTGGAGCGAGGGATCTCCCGGCTCCAGCGCCAGCAACTTCGCATAGGTGCGCGCGCACTCGGCGAAGCGCCGCTGCGCGTACAGGTGCAACGCCTCTTCCTTCAATTCCCTTGGACCCATCGTCCACTTCCCTTTCGGCGCCAGGACGACTGCGCCCCTCGCTGGAAGGCTGGAAGTGCAAGCACGGTATGTGCCTGGAGCTGGACCGTTCCGCTCGGACAGTCGTCGCGCGCTTCGTCCGGCCGTGTGCATCGGGTCCGTTCTCTGCCCGTCACCTCGGACCTGTCACCTCTTGCCAAAGCGGGAATACTATTTTCTTCCGGTTCAATCCGCTTTCACGGTCCCTGTAATAGATGGCGATTGCACCATTCTGGCGCTGTCATTTCTGCGGGATGAGGCCCGCGCTCCGCCCTCTTCCGACCCTGGGAGCTGTCTCGAAACAGACATTCCCCGGGTGAAGACTCCGGCTCCTCGAAAATGTCTCCCGAGGAGGATGCGGTGCGTCAATTCCAGTCTTCGCATCACCCCCAGCGTTCGCCGCGCTGCGTCAATCGATTCCCGGTTTGCGAGAATGTTTTCTAATGGTACTGATTGAATTCCAGGTTTCGGGGTTATCCCCTGATTTTCCGGAAGAAAAGGTTCGAGACATGAGTCGAAGCGGAAGTCGATGGCTGCGGTTGGGATGGCTCTGCGGAGCGCTCGGGGTGGTGGGCTGTAGCGAGCCCGGAGTGATGGGCGCGGCGGACGTCCAGGGGGAAGAGGCCGTGTGCCAGGAGCCGGCGTCGCTCGCGGCGTCGCTCACGATCGGCGGTCAGGCCTTCTCCCTGACGTGGGAGGACGACTTCGGCGGGGCGCTCAATGGCGGCCAGACCAAGAGCTACCTCAACACGACGTACTGGACGAAGGAGAACCTGGGCGTCAACTACGAGCAGCAGGCGTACACCAACCGTGAGTGCGCCAACCCCAGCAATGCCAACAACTGGAACTACTGCGTCGAGAACGGCAAGCTGACCCTGCGCGCGCGGCAGGAGCCGCTGGATTGCGTGGTCTGGCAGACGTGCACGAGCAGCAGCCAGTGCAACAACGGCGGCACGTGCGCGAGCACGGGCTACTGTCTGAACGATCGCAACAAGAACGGTGTCTGGGATCACGAGGAGTGCGCGCCCTTCACGGGCATCGCGAACGCTCCGGCCAACGACACCAAGTACACCTCGGGCCGCATCAGCAGCGACGAGAAGGTGGAGTACCGCTACGGCTATGTGGAGTTCCGCGCGCGCATGCCCTTCGCGGAGCTGCCCGCCGGGGCGACGCCGCCCAACGGCATGTGGCCGGCCATCTGGATGCTGGGCGCCAACGGCGCCATCGCCAATGGTGGACGCGAGGACAGCGCTGGCTGGCCCATGACGGGCGAGATCGACATCATGGAGTACACGCAGATCAAGGAGAACAAGGCGCTCTACCCGGAGAACAAGGCCATGGGCTACAACGTCCTGTGGCGCGAGATTCCCGAGGCGGGCGAGCTGGCGGCCAGGGCGGGTGGCTGGGAGCCCAACGCGTGCAGCTCGTGGCCGAACAACGGCGACGTCAAGTGCAGCGGGAACCTCAATGGCGCGCGCGCCACGTGGGACGGCAAGACGATTGACTACCACCAGTGGCACACGTGGGGCTTTCTCTGGGATGAGAATGGCTTCAAGATCTACATCGACAACCTGCCGCAGAACGGCGGCACGCCCGTGGGCTCGTTCGCCATTGGCGATGGCGCGACCGAGTTCCGCCAGCCCATGTACCTCATCCTCAACAACGCGGTGGGTGGTGAGCTGGGCTGTCTGGGTTGGAGCAACCGTGCCTGCACCTCCAGCGCGCAGTGCGCCAACAACTCCGCGTGCGTGAGCGGCAAGTGCCAGGAGACGCCCGCCTCGTGCGTCAACATCGACTGGGCGAACCACGGGGACAAGGCCAAGCTCGAGGTGGACTACGTGCGCTGGTACCACCGGGACGCGGGCTACGCGCAGGCGCCCGCGGCCGCGTGCCAGGATGGCAATGGCGACGGCAAGCCGGACAACCTCATCCGCAACTGTGGCTTCAACGAGGACTACACCTACCACCGCAGTGACTTGTTCTTCGACGGTGGCGCGGGCCTCACGGAGATCATCAACGAGGGTGGCACGCGCGGCTACGTGCAGTGGGTGCGCATCGACAACAACGGCTGGCAGAACCACAGCGTCCAGGTGCGTCAGGAAGGCCTGCCGCTGACCGCGGGCACCCAGTACAAGTGGAAGGTGGACCTCAAGTCGAGCGTGGCCCGCACGGTGCCCATCAAGATCGCCCTGACCAAGGATCCCTGGACCACGATCGCTTCCTTCAACTGCAACGTGGGCACCACGTGGACCACGTGCTCGCCGCCGAACTTCACCGCGAGCGCCACGGGCACCTACAAGTTCGAGATCGACCTGGGCACCACGAGCGGCACCACGTTCAACGGCTCCCAGGTGTACATCGACAACATGTACCTGGGCACGACGGCCAACGCCTGCCAGCCGGAGTGCACGGGCAAGCAGTGCGGCTCGGATGGCTGCGGTGGCTCCTGCGGCACCTGCCGCTCGGGGACGGCCTGCGCCGCCTGGGGCCAGTGCACCGCGAACGGCGGCGGCACGACGCCCCCCACGGATCCTCCTCCCACGGGCGGCACGCCCGTGCGTCTGGAGGCGGAGGCGGGCACGCAGACCGGTTGCTTCGCCGAGGCCGGTGGCGACAGCGGGGGCAAGGTCGTCGCCTTCGAGGGCGGTGACTCCATCTGCTGGAGCAACGTCAACCTGACGGGCCTCAAGACGGCCACCGCGCACGTGGGCGCTCCCTACGCCGGTGGACAAGCCCAGGTGAAGTTCAACAACACGGTGATTGGCACGTTGAACCTGAGCACGGCGACGGGTGGCTGGAGCAGCCCGAGCCTCAAGGACATCTCCACCTCCTTCACCAGCACGGGCACCGGCACGCTCTGCCTGGTGGGCGTCACCCACCCGAACGGCTGGATCTTCTCGGTGGATTATCTCGACCTGAAGTAGCCACGTCTGGCCCCCAGGCTCCCCTCGGCGGCATTCCGCCAGGGGGGGCCTGGTTTTCACCCCGCGGTTCCTTCCCCCCTACCCCCCATGACACTTCCCCTCCTTCCTGGCCGGAGCCCTCGGGGCGTCCGGTCCTGGCTGTTTCATGCCCGTGCGGGCGTGGCGCTGCTGGGCGCGATGCTCTCGCCCCTCGTCGCGCAGGCCCAGACGGGCCCGAACCTCGCGCTCAACAAGACCGCTTATGCCTCCTCGACGGAGGTCGGCACTCCGGCCGAGGCCGTGGATGGCAGCCTCGCCACGCGCTGGGGCAGCAACTTCACCGCCAACGAGTGGTTCTACGTCGACCTGGGACAGAGCACGGCCATCTCCCAGGTGGTGATCAACTGGGAAGCGGCCTACGCCAAGGACTACAAGATCCAGGGCTCCACCAACGCCACGGCCTGGACGGACCTGAGCTCCGTCACCAACTCGGATGGCGGCGTGGACACCATCGCGGTGTCGGGCTCCTACCGCTACGTGCGCATGCTCGGCGTGACGCGCGCCCTGACTGGCTACGGCTATTCCATCTATGAGTTCGGGGTCTATGGCAGCGGCGGCGGCTCGCCGACGGGCTCGGACCTCGCCCAGGGCCGGCCGGTCACCGCCACGAGCACGGAGAACAACGCCCCGGGCAATGGGCCCGGGTACGCCGTGGATGGCGACTCCGGCACCCGTTGGTCCTCCGCCCCGGGCGTGGATCCCCAGGTGATTCGCGTGGACCTGGGCTCGGCCCAGGCGCTGGGCAAGGTGGTGCTCGACTGGGAGACCGCCTCCGCCAAGACGTACACCATCGACGGCTCCTCCAACGACACCTCCTGGACGACGCTCGCCACCGTGACGGACGGCGCGCCGGGCCGCCGGGAGCACACCGTGTCGGGCACCTACCGCTACGTGCGTGTGCGCGGCACCTCGCGCACCACCATCCACGGCTACTCGCTCTGGTCCTTCGAGGTCTACGCTCCGGGTGGGGGCACCACGCCGCCTCCCCAGACGGGCAACCAGGTCATCAACCTGAACTTCCCCGAGCTCGCGTTCGCGCGCATCAACCTGTCGCCCGCGCCCCTGAGCATCTCGCCGGCGCCCCAGGAGGGTGACATCAGCTCGCCCGGCGTGCGCAACCCCCCGGGCCCCTTCACCTACCAGCTCACCTATCCGGCCAACACCACGGTGACGATGTCCAAGAACCAGTTCTCCCCCACCCAGCCCAACACGGACATCCGTCTGGCGGTGGTGAACTCCCAGGGCGTCACCCAGCGCGGCCAGAGCGTCACGGCGCTCGCGGTGCAGGGTGCCAACTGGAACGTGGAGATCTACTCCACGGGCGGCTCCACGGATCCGCGCGACCGCACCATCATCCCGGACCCCTACAAGGCTCCGGCGCCCCCGGCGGTGACGGGCGCGTTCCGCGTGTCCTCGCCCGCCAACGGCGCGATGATCACCAACACCCGCCGGCCCACGCTCACCTGGGCAGCCGTGTCGGGCGCCACCAGCTACAAGGTCTTCGTCAACATCACCCGGGATGACTACGACTGGATGGCGGCGGGCAACCTGCTGGACCGCTACTCCGAGGTCGGCACCGCCACGGGCACCTCCTTCACCCTGACCCAGGACCTGTCGGATCGCTGGACGTACAAGTGGTACGTCGTGGCGACCGTGGGCGGGAGCACCAGCCGCTCGGACATCGGCAACTTCAGCGTGTACCTGCCGGTGGTGGAGACGGCCGCCGACGGCATCAACCTCATCAATGGCATGCGCGACCTCAACAAGAACGGCACCATCGAGCCGTACGAGGACTGGCACCTGCCCATCGCCACGCGCGTCAACGACTTGATGGGCCGCATGACGAAGCGCGAGAAGGCGCTGCAGATGTTCTTCGACTCCAAGACGACGCCCAACGCGGGCTTCATGATGGGCCCCCTGAGCCCCGAGGACATCGTGACCTTCCAGCGCGCCTCCGCCCTGGAGCGGCTGGGCATCCCCATCATCGACGCGGGTGACTCCATCCACGGCTACAAGACGAGCTGGCCCACGCAGCCCGCGCTCGCCGCCACGCGGGATCCGCAGCGCGCCTGGGACATGGGTGACATGCAGCGCCGCGAGCAGCTCGCGGTGGGCAGCCGCGGCACCCTGTCTCCGCTCGCCGAGGTGGGCACCAAGGTGCTCTACCCCCGCATCCAGGAAGGCAATGGCGAGGACGCGGACCTGTCCGCTGGCCTCACGCGCGCCCTCATCGCCGGCCTGCAGGGCGGCCCCGAGGTGAACCCGCACTCCATCTGGGTCACCACCAAGCACTGGCCGGGCCAGGGCGCGGGAGGCGAGGGCGGCATCACCTACGACGGCACCACCATCCACTACCACATGCGTCCGTGGCACGCGGCCATCGAGGCCGGCACCAGCGGCATCATGCCGGGCTACGCGGGCAGCTGGCTGCTGGGCCCCGAGGGCTACGGCGCCGGTGACAACCCGGGCATCCTCAACTACCTGCGCCAGAACCTGGGCTACACGGGCGTCATCTGCTCGGACTGGCTGCCCTCGGGCGCCTGGGTGCGCTCGGCCACGGCGGGCTCGGACGTGATGGGCGGCGCCACGCCCACGCAGATGGGCAACTTCGAGAACGAGGTGAGCGAGGCGCGCATCAACGACGCCGTGCGCCGCATCCTGGACCTCAAGTTCCGGCTCGGCATCTTCGAGGACCCGTACCGCAAGGGCCCCGCGGGCACCGCCGAGTGGCACACCGCCACCAACAAGCAGCTCGCGCGTCAGGCCGCCCAGGAGTCCCTGACGCTGCTCAAGAACGACGGCGCCCTGCCGCTGCGCCTGCCCGCGGGCTCCAGGCTCGTCGTCGCGGGTCCCCGCGCGGATGATCCGGCGTGCATGGTGACGTGGCGTTCGGACTTCCACGGCACCGAGTTCGGCGACCTGACCATCTACCAGGCCATCAAGCAGCGCGCCGAGCGCGACGGCATCACCGTGTACAAGGACGCGGCCCCCGCGGGCGTGACGCCCAACGCGGCCATCGTGGTGGTGGGCGAGAGCTACTTCACCCACGGCACCGAGTGGGACAAGGAGAAGCCCTACCTGCCGGGCGACCCCATCGGTCCCGCGCACGACGCCAAGTGGGGAGACCAGTACGGCGTCATCACCCGCTTCAAGTCCGCGGGCATTCCCACGACGACGGTGATGATCCTCCCGCGCCCCTACGTGCTCACCAACGTGGTGCCGCAGAGCAACGCGCTGCTCATGGCCTACCGTCCCGGAGACATGGGCGGCCTGGCGGTGGCGGACCTGCTCTTCGGCGACGTGCTGCCGCGCGGCAAGCTGCCCTGGCAGCTGCCCCGGAGCATGAGCCAGATCGGCACCGACAACGAGAGCAACCAGCTGGAGAAGTGGGACATCCCCTTCGACCTGGGTGCCACGGACTCCGAGCGCGCCACCATCCGCCAGAAGATCGCCGCGGGTGAGCACATCCTGCCCGTCTACGGCAACCCGCTCTTCCAGTACGGCGCGGGCCTGGATGGCTTCGGTCTCAGCGACTCCACGGCGCCCACGGCCTTCACCCTCACGGCGCCCGCCAACGGCGCGGTCATCACCGGCGCGCGGCCCACGTTCACCTGGAACGCGAGCTCGGATCCCCAGACGGGCATCCACCGCTATGAGGTCGTCATCGACGGCATCGCGCTGACGACGACGAAGACGACCAGCGCGCCGCTCGAGGGCACGGTGTTCGGCAATGGCCAGCACTCCTGGTACGTGAGGGCCTACAACTGGGCCGGCGGCGTCACGTCCTCGCCCACGTTCACCTTCACCCTCAATGACACCACGGCTCCGGCGGCCTTCTCCGCGCTCGTGCCGGCGGCGGGCACCTCGGCGCCGGGCGCCACGACCACGTTCATCTGGGAGCAGTCCTCGGACGTGGGCAGCGGCATCTCCCGCTACGTGCTGCAGGTGGACGGGGCGGACCGCACGCCCGCCATCAACCCGAGGCCCCGGGTGAGCCCCACCACCAACCTGGCGCTCGGCCGCAACGCCTACGCCTCGTCGTCGGAGTTCGGCTCGGGCAACGACGCGGTGGACGGCAACCCGGCCACCCGGTGGTCCAGCCGCTCGGACACCGCCAGCCCCGACACCGAGTCCATCACCGTGGACCTGGGCGCCGTCTACGCCATCAAGCGCGTGGTGCTCAATTGGGAGGCCGCGTACGGCACGCAGTACGTCGTGGAGACGTCGCTCGACGGCGCGACGAACTGGAAGGCGCTGTACACGGAGAGCGCGGGCAACGGCGGCATCGATGACCTCACGGGCCTGAGCGGCGTGGGGCGCTACGTGCGGATGCGCGGCGTGAAGCGTGCCCTGCCGTATGGCTACTCGCTGTGGGAGTTCGAGGTGTACGGCGCGGGCACGGAGCAGACGAGCCTCACCGGGCTCGCGGCGGGCAGCCACACCTGGCGCGTCCGGGCCATCGACGGCGCGGGGAACTCCACGCTGTCCAACGGCCCCCTGTCCTTCACGAAGTAGACAGGTTCGGAGCTGTTGAGTGACAGGGAGGCGGCCCGGAACAAGGGGCCGCCTCCCTTCTTTTTGGCCTCACCGCCGTGGGACACTGCCCGTCATGAACGTGAAGAACTCCCTGGGTGTGCTCGCTGTCCTGGCGGTGGTGGGTGGCTCGGAGGTGAGCGCGCGGGCCCCCGCGAAGGCCGACAAGAAGACCGCGGCGGAGGCGCGGGAGGAGACGATCACCCTCAAGCCCAAGGAGGAGCGGGACTTGCGAGTCGTGGGGCTGACGCGCGTGGCGGTAGGGGACCCGGACATCGCGGACATTCAGGCCATGGGCGATGACGTCCTTCGCGTCACCGCGGGCAAGCCGGGCCAGACGAAGCTGACGGTGTGGACGTCGGACGGCGCGCGCCGGAGCTATCTCATCGTCACCGAGAAGTGAGGCGGGTCATTGCGCCCGCACCGGCAGCGAGCGGTTGAGCGTGGTGCCATCCCCCAGTTGGCCGTGGCCGTTCTGACCCCAGGCCCACACCGTGCCGTCCGAGCGCACCATCAGCGAGTGGTGGAAGCCCGCGGCCACGGCCACCCCCGTGTTGGTCGCTGACACCTTCACGGGCAGCGAGCTGGCGCTCGTGGTGCCATTGCCCAACTGGCCGTCGGAGTTGACGCCCCAGGCCAGCACCGCGCCACTCGAGAGCACCGCCAGCGCGTGGGTGGAGCCCGCGGCCACGGCCACCACCACTCCGTTCAACCCCTGCACCCGCACCGGCACCGTGTTCTGGCCAGAGCTGTCGTAGCCCCAGCCCCAGGTCCACACCGTGCCATCCGCTCGCACCGCCAGCGAGTAGGTGTAGGCCGCGGCCACGGATACCACGCCGCTCAATCCCTGCACTCGCACCGGCAACGTGCTGTTGCTCGTGGTGCCATTGCCCAACTGGCCGTCGTAGTTGAAGCCCCAGGCCCACACCGTGCCGTCCGCGCGCACCGCCAGCGAGTGGTAGGAGCCCGCGGTTACGGCCACGACCTCGCTCAACCCTTGCACCCGCACCGGCCAGGCGCTGTCGTTCGTGGTGCCATTGCCCAACTGGCCGAAGATGTTGGAGCCCCAGGCCCACACCGTGCCGTCCGAGCGCACCGCCAGCGAGTAGGAGAGGCCCGCGGCCACGGCCACCACGCCGCTCAATCCCTGCACTTGTACCGGCGATGTACGGGTGATCGTGGTGCCATCTCCCAACTGGCCGAAGGGGTTGAGACCCCAGGCCCACACCGTGCCGTCCGAGCGCACCACCAGGGAGTGGTGGCTACCCGCGGCCACGGACACCCCTCCGCTCAATCCTTGCACGCGCACCGGCAACGCGCTGTGGCCCAGGGTGCCATTGCCCAACTGACCGGAGTCGTTGATGCCCCAGGCCCACACCGTGCCGTCCGGGCGCAGTGCCAGCGAGTGGCTGGCGCCCGCGGCCACGGTCACTCCTCCGCTCACGCCTTGCATCTGTACCGGCAACGCACGGTGGCTCGTGGAGCCATTCCCCAATTGGCCGGAGTAGTTGTAGCCCCAGCCCCACGAGGTACCGTCCGAGCGCAACGCCAGGGAGTGGTATCTGCCCGCGGCCACGGCCACCGCGTCGTTCACTCCTTGCACCCGCACCGGCGACGTGCGGTTGCTCGTGGAGCCATCCCCCAACTGGCCGAAGAGGTTGTAGCCCCAGGCCCACAACGTGCCGTCCGAGCGCAGCGCCAGCGAGAAGCCCGTGCCCGCGGCCACGGACTCCACCCCGGTCAGCCCCTGGACCAGCACCGGCGACGTGCGGCTGCTCGTGGAGCCATCCCCCAACTGGCCGGTGGAGTTGTAGCCCCAGGCCAACACCGCGCCACTCGAGAGCACCGCCAGCGAGTGGGAGTAGCTGGCGGCCACGGCCACCACTCCGCTCACTCCTGGCACCTGCACGGGCAGCGTGCGGTTACTCGTGGAGCCATCCCCCAACTGGCCGGAGTCGTTGAGGCCCCAGGCCCACACCGTGCCGTCCGAGCGCACCGCCAGGGAGTGGTGGTGGCCCGCGGCCACGGCCACCACCCCGCTCAGTCCCTGGACCTGCGCCGGCAACGTGCGGTTGCTCGTGGAGCCATCCCCCAACTGTCCGGAGGAGTTGTAGCCCCAGGCCCACACCGTGCCGTCCGAGCGCAGCGCCAGTGAGTGTAGGTTGCCCGCGGCCACCGCCACCACATTGCCCAATCCTTCTACGGGCATCGCTTGTGTGCGGTTGCTCGTGGAGCCATCCCCCAACTGGCCGAAGGAATTGGAACCCCAGGCCCACACCAGGCCATCCGAGCGCAGCGCCAGCGAGTGTTGGCCGCCCGCGGCCACGGCCACCGCTCCGAGCACCCCATACACCCGCACGGGCGACGTGCGGTTGCTCGTGGTGCCATCTCCCAACTGGCCGGAGGTGTTGTCTCCCACGGCCCACACCGTGCCATCCGAGCGCACCGTCAGTGTTTGGGAGGCGCCGGAGATACGGGTTCTCGTCTGCGCACCCCGGAGAGGGGAGGGAAGCGATACCGGCTCTTCTCTCTCGACGGCGGGCTGTCCGCAGCCCACCCCCAACCACAGCCCAAGCCATACGCCCAACATCCTGCTCAGCCAATCTCGAGGACTGCTCTGCATTTGGTATCTCCTGCTCCTGGGGCATTCACCGCGAGTGCGTCAAGGTCAGGAAATATCACCAGCTCATCGTCACTCGGAAATGAGGCGGGACGGTAAGCCCCGAAACAGTTGGGACCTGGCGGCACTTCCGGACCCTTGAATCGGGGCCCTATCGTGGAAGGCATGGGCTCCTGGCGATTCGTGGCGTCGTGGCGGTGGTGTGTCCTGGCCTTTCTCGCGGGGGCGTGTGCGCACCCGGGAGGGACGCGGGAAGAGGCCATGGCGCCTTCCGCGAGTGTTTCACCCCTGTCCGAGAAGGAGCGCAAGGTGCGCCGGCTGATGGCGCTCACGGGCGCGGAGGCCTCGGGGCGGATGATGTTCGAGTTGATGGCGGACCATTTCCAGCGCTCGGCGGAGTTGCCTCCGGGCTTCGTGGAGAAGTTCCGCGAGGTGGCGGCGCGCGAGTCGCTGGTGGATCAACTGGTGCCCATCTACATGAAGCACCTGTCCGAGGAGGACGTGGACGCGGCCATCGCCTTCCACGAGTCCGCGTCCGGCAGGCGCTTCCTCGCGGCGCAGCCCCAGGTGATGCAGGAGGCGAAGGAAGTGGGCGAGGAGTGGGGCGTGCGGCTCGCGCAGAAGGCCCTCCAGGCGCTCGAGGAGGAGCGGGACGAGGAGGAGTCCGGCGTGCAGCGGCTGTAGGCCCACTCCCCTTTTCAGGCCTTGATGTACCGCTCGAACACGGAGCCGAAGTCCTTCACCCAGTACTTCTGCTGAGCGCCGAGCAGCCATGAGAAGGCGGCCTGGTTGAGTTCCTTGAAGGTCTCCACGAGGGGCGCGGTGCCCGCCTGGCCCCGGCCCAGGGTGGTGGAGGCGAGCTCGATGCTGGCCTTGGCGTGACCGAGCGCCAGTTCATTCTCGAGCATCAGCTCGGAGATGCGGAACAGCGCCTTGTAGAGGTCCTTCACCTGCTCGAGCTGCTTCTTGTGGACGTCGATCGAGAAGCTCTTCGCGCCGAGCTGGAATTTGATCTCCACATCCATGTCGATGGTGCCCGCGGTCTCGAGCAGCACTTTCGACACCGGGTGAGAGCCATAGTTGTAGCGGTGCAGCATGCGCTTCTTGCTGGCGGCGCTGGTTCCGTCCAGGTGGATGAGCGCCTTGTTGGTGAAGCAGTACTCGTCGGACTTGGACTTGATCAGGAAGTAGATCTTCTCCTGGTCCTCGTGCATCACGTAGTCGTCGGCGTCCACCTTGTCATAGTCCGCCGGAGCGATGACCGAGCCGATGTCGCTGAGCCCGAGGGCGTCAGCCGCGAGTTTTCCGAACATGTTCATTCTCCCGAGCCAAGGTGGAGTGGCCGTGATGTGGCCCCGTGGGCCGGTGCCACGATAGGCGACCGGCCCCTCGGCGACTACTGCTTCGCCCCTTCCGGGGGAGGGGGCGCCGCTTCCGAGGAGGCTTCACCCGCCCGGGTCGCGGCCGATATCCGCGCGGAGGAGACCTTTCCGTTGAGCCCGTTCTTCCGCTTGAACGTCACCTCGAGATACTCATCACTGAAGGAACTCTCGAAGGAGCCAACGACCCTGGGGGACTGGATGTTCTTCTTGACCCGGATGCTCGTGTAATCATCGCCCGTGCCACCGTTCGGATCGTCATAGACGGTGATCGTCGTGCCCGCCTTGGCCTCGAGGATCTTCGCCGATCGGGCCTCGTCGTTGTCGCACCCGTAGCCGTCGTTTTTGAAGTTGACGAACGTGCTGCTGGTCAAGGGCAAGGTGCAGACGATGTTCTGACTGGCGCTCCCGCCCTCATAGAGGACAATCGCGCTGTCGGGGAAGTCCGTCGGCTGGGGATCCACCTCGATCCGGGAGACCTTGCCATTGAGGCCATTGTTCCGAAGGAAGCGGATGGTGTAGTCCGCGTTGTCGCTGTTCGTCTCGAGGCTGGAGATGACCACGCGCTCGTCGATGCCGATATCCCTCTTGGCGTCGATGATGGCGTAGTCGTCCTGTCTGTCTCCGCTCGGGCTGTCATACAACTTGATGCGCGTTCCCTTGCGGATACCGCTCAAGACGGCGGAGCGCATTTCATCGTTTTCACAACCCATGCGGGCTTCGTCGCTGGACTGCAAGTTGAGTGTGCGCTTGATCTGGGTGCCAATGCCGCACACGATGTCTTGTGTGGCATTATCGCCCTCATAGAAGATCACGCCCCCGTTGTTGCGCCACTCGACGTATTCCATGGCGTCTCCTTTGTCCACGTAGTCCAGGGCGATGTAGCTCGGGGGGCGGTTGGCCTTGGACCGGCAGTGGTCCTTGTCGCGCTTGAGGATCTTGTCGAAGCGGTTGTCGAAGTCGCTGTGCGCGCCCAGGACGGTGTACTGGTGAAAGTGGTTCATCACGAAGGGCCGGGGCCAGTTCTTGTAGGTGGAGGAGGCGGCGGTATTCAATTCCGCGCTCTCGCCACGCTTCTCACAATCGTAGTCATGGACGCCGTCATCGGGCAGGAGCGCGTTGCCGAGGTTGTACGTGTTCTCGACGGTGAGCGCTCGCTCGTTGATGACGTACGCCCCGCCATTGTAGCTGCCGCTGTTGCCGCTCTTGGAGCTGAGGATCAACAGACGCTCGTTCTTGTTGATCATCGCGGCGAGCGTGGGCCAGGTACCCGAGGGCCACCCCTCGGGCTTGAAGATGTACGTCGCGACTTCCGGCGTGTTGCTGAAGACCTTCTGGAGATCTTCCTTGCTCGAGTAATCCTCGAAGAAGAGCGTGACCACTTCGTTCCGGTTATTGCGCAAGAAGGGGAGGATGGAGTTCTTGAGCGCGGTCTCGAACTTGAGGCTGCCGGGGAGGCAGGTCCCATGGCACAGGTAGATGTCGCCATCCTTCACGTGAAGGTCGAGCATCATTCCGCGAACACCTTTCTCCAACTGTTCGCTGAGGTTCATGCTCTGGCTGGAGTTGACCCCGCCGTAGTTTCCATAAGAGAAGGCATTGTGGGCGGTCAACCACGTGTACTGGTTGAAGGGCTTGTTCTTGTCGGCGATGTAGCCGGGCTGGGCGCTTGACGGGGTGGCGGCGGCCTTTTCCTGCTCGGGCGTTTGGGCGAAACAGACGTTGGTGAGGAGCAGACCGAGAAGCGTGCTCGTCGACATGAGTTGATGGGCTGTTTTGATCATGGGATTGCGTGAGTCCTGTGAGACCGCACCGCGGGAGGTGACCCTGGGCTGGAAGAGGACAAGTCTACGGGCGCTACACTAAGGGTAGTGCCTTGTTCACCATATGTGTGCACTGGCTGACTCGCCAGCCGTGTCTCCGCCGAGGTCAATCCGTCCCGGGAAGCCCCCTGTGCAGGGACTCCACGAGGCTGGGAGGGTCGCCTTCGCGCAGGGCGGCCCGTCCGGCCTCGAAGTCCGCGCGGGCGCCGTCCCCGTCTCCATGGTGGCCTGAGCCGCTGGCCGCCACCGGAGCCATTACCGATGCCCTGTCCGCCGACGTTGTCGCTGGAGGGAGCCACGTACGAGGCTCTGCCGCCTTCTTGTACGCGTCACCGCCGCTGGCGACACGAATCAAGAGGCGTGGCGGGAAGGGTGGTCGTGGACGGGCCTCCCTGACGTCAGGCCACCCCACGCAGCGCGAGTTGATGCTCGCGTGGCAGCGTCACGGGCCGGATCTTGATGTGACTGGCCTGTTCACGCACCAGGACCGTCAGGGTGTGCAGTTGATGGCGATTGAGGCGGATGCGGCCGTAGTGCGAGCGCTGGATGGCCTCCAACTCCTCGATGGGAATCCGCCTCGCATGATGCATGATGAAACGCACGAGGCGGGGGCCCAGCGAGAAGCGAAGCCGTTGCGCCGTGATCAATGACCTGACGATGCAGAGCGCCGGATAGGGATTGTCCTCCAGGTTGATTTCGACCTGTCGCTCCTGGATGCCACGGAAGAAGCCCCGCGTGTAGAGGGTGCGAGCCCGGCCGGGGCGCGTATGGAATTCAGCGGCGATGGCCTCGACGTTCAGAAACGTGGTCCGGGGCAGGTCCGAGAAGTCACTTCCGTGGACCAGTCGTTCACGGAAGGCCCAGGTTGAGTCGAGCGTCCACATATCCACCGGCAACTTGTGCGTGACCAGGTGAAGCCCTCCGAACCGGTTGACACGGACGAGTTCTCTCTCGAAAACGGACTCGAGTGACTGCCGGGTCGTGCCCGCGACCACGAGATCCAGATCTCGAGGCACCGTCGACGGGGCGAGCGCGAGCAGATCCCTCAGCGTTCCGCCGAAGACGTAGATCGTCCAACCGCGGGCCTGGGTCCTTTCCTGGAGTGAACGGAGCGCGGGACGCCATACGGATTCGCGATGGATGAAGGCACTGAGACGCCTGCGGAGGCGGAACTCGAGTTGCGGATTCGTCTCGTCAACCATGGGTGAGTTCGGAGTGAAGCTTACATGCGAACGTATCAGTCATGCCGCAGACATAGTCCGTTACCAATTGGAAACGATGGTAGCTCGCGGGCAGGTCCGAGTTTCTGAGGGCCTGTTCGAAGACTGTTCGGTAGTTGCGGGAGAGCAGATTGTAGATCTTCTCGTTGAAACCAGACATCTTCCCAGAAGGAGTGTAAGCGGATGCTCCCTCCCAAAAGATGTCCATCAGGTCGTGAATGACCCGGCGGCCCAGGATTTCCAACTTCAGGGTCTGGGTCGACGAGTAGACGTGGTTGCGTCCAACTGTTTTGCAGGCCTTGATGAGCTTGTTCGCCTTGCTGTCCGCGATGAGTTCGCCGGAGTAGTCTCCACTCATAATGGATGCGTATTGAGCTTCGAATGTTTCGATGACTGCGGTTTTTGTTTTACCGATGACCACGGTCCTGAAGTGCTGGGCTTTGGCCTCGTCGAGCGCTCGACCCTTGAGCGCTAGTTCGGGTTCCTTCTGGACATGACCATCGATATAGCTGGCCGCAGTTTTTAGCTGCTCACGGATGAAGTCCTTGGCCTCTTCAGGTGCCACGTCCGGAAGTGCCTGCTCTAGGTCTTTCCAGGTGATGACCCCTTTTTTGACTCCATCTTCGAGATCCACCGTGGCGTAGATGGTGTCATCGCAGGCCTCGACTAGGTAGGCAATGGGGTTACGGGCGGCCTGTGTTCCCGTCTCTTCCCGGATTCTGTCGACGACTTTTTGTTCGGAGGCGAAGTACCCGGTCTTGTGTGTGTGGGCGGCCTTGCCCGTCTGATTCGACGCGGCCGTGTACTTCATGGCCGCCGAAAGGGTTCCTACGGTCAGATTGAGTCCGTGTCTGTCCGCGAGTAGTTGAAGCTTGGAGATAATCCTCAGGGTCTGGGCGTTGCCCTCGAACTCCAAGAAGTCATTTCGAAGTTGTGAACCCAATTGATGATTATCGAACTCCTGGAAGAATCCCGGTTCGAGAGCGAGCTTTTGCTGGAACCAACTGCTGATGGCCTTTTCGCCCGCATGCCCGAAGGGCGGATTGCCAACATCGTGAATCAGTCCGCAGGTCGTCGCGATGACCTCGATGCTGAGGGCCTGCTCCTGAGTAATACGTTCGGTGGAAGCGAGCTTCTGCGCCACGGCCCGCGCGAGACCTCGTGTCAGCGTGGAGACCTCCAGTGAGTGAGTCAGGCGCGTTCGTACGGCGTCATTGGGTTCAAGAGGAAAGACCTGGGTCTTGTCCTGGAGGCGACGTACCGGAGTCGAGAAAACGGCCCGATCGTAGTCCCGATCGAATTCAGAGCGGAGTTCCTGTTCGTCACGGGCAGAGGGGGAGCCTCCATTCAATTCGCGGAGACGTCGGTTGCACAGCAGCTTGTTCCAGTCCAACTTCATGAGCTTCCTCTCCGTTGCTACAGGCACTCTCAAGGGGGGTCGGCAGTGGGCAAGATGACAGGCGCGCATCCTAGGTTCGTCCTCTGACCAAAGCGCCTTTTGGTCTCGCTGGATGCGATATGCATGTCACATGCCGTCCGATTCATGTGTCCTCGTACGACGTAGCGGTGGATTCTCAGACTGTCTCTGGTAGTCCTCGGTGCAGGAACTCCACGAGGTCGGGAGGGTCGCCTTCGCGCAGGGCGGACCGTCCGGCCTCGAAGTCCGCGCGGGCGCCGTCCAGGTCTCCCAGCCGGGCGCGCAACAGGCCTCGGTCGTGCAGCAGCTCCGCGTCCACCGCTTCCTCGTCCGGTGAGGCGAGGGCGCGGGTGAGGTCGTCCACGGCCTCCGCCAGGCGGCCCAGCCGGGCGCGCAGCGAGGCGCGCCGGTGGAGCAGCCACGGGTTCCGGGGGTCCTCGCCGTGGGCTCGCGTCCAGTCGCGCTCGGCGTCCTCGAGCCGGCCGAGCACTTCCAGGGATTCGGCGCGCTGCATGTAGAGGACGAGCGCCTTGCGGAACTCGCCTCCCGCCTCGAGCGTGTCGAAGCCGTCCACGGCCTCGGCGTGACGGCCCAGCTGGGCGAGGGCGAGCGCGCGGTGGAGCTGGGCGGACGTGTGGCCCGGGGCCAACTCCAGCACGCGGGCATACCAGGGCAGGGCCTCGGCGGGCTGGCCACCCCAGATGCCGAGGGTGAGTCCCATCTCGAAGAAGACGCGCACCTGCCGGGGATAGGCCTCGACGAGCTCCTTCATGCGCGACAGGGCCTCCGCGTAGCGGCCCGCGCGCCGCAGCCGATCCACCTTGCGCAAGTGGTCGGTGAGCTCGGGGGGCCATGGCTCGCGTCCGTTGCGCTCGTGGGTCATGAGGCTTCCCTCTACTCCCGGGAATGCCTCGCGCCCAGCCAGGACTGGATCCGCGCGAGCGCCGCCTGATGTCCTGGACCCTGGAAGCCCTGTACGGCCTGCTCGGCCAGGGCCCGCGCGTGCCTCATGTCCCGGCGGGAGTCCATCAGCGCGCGCGCGAGGGCGAAGCGCGTGTCGGCCAGGTCCTCGGGCGGTACGGCATGTGTCTCACGCAGGGTGAGGGCCCGCTCCAGGGGCACCAGGGCCTCGTGGCTCCGGCCCAGCCGCCGCAGCGCCTCTCCCTGCCCGGTGAGGGACGAGGCGAGCTCGGGATGCTTCCCGCCCATCATGCGCTCGCGCAGGGTCATCGCCCGGGTGAAGTGGGCCAGGGCCTCGGCGGGATGCTCCAACTCCAGCAGCACCCGGCCCAGGCTGTCACAGGCAGGCGCCACGTCCGGGTGTTGGGGTCCTCGAGAGCCCTCCGCCGCCACCACGGCCCGGAGCAGCACCCGCTTCGCTTCCTCCCGCTGTCCCACGCGTGTCAGGGCCGAGCCCAGGGCGTCCAGGGCCACGGCGCGGAAGGGGTGGCGGGGGGGCAGGGTCCGCTCCACGATGGCCACGCCCTCGCGCAGGGTGGGCAGGGCCTCGGGGCGGCCCAGGACGCTCAGGCTTCCGCCCAGGTTCACCAGGGCGCTGCCCACGCGGGGATGCCCGGCGCCCAGCGTGCGCACATACGCCGCGTGCGCGCGCTGGTACTCGGCGAGGGCTTCCTCGTGGCGGCCCTGGGCGGAGAGCGTCAGGCCCAGGTGGCGCAGCAGGGAGGCGCGCTCGGGACTCTCCGCGAGGGCCGCCTTGTCCCACTCGGCGAGGGCGTTGCGCTGCGAGGCCTCGGCGGCGATGGGGTCGCCCTGGGCGCTGTACAAGAGGCCATGGGCGCTCTCGAGCTGCGCGGACAGGCGGCCCTGGCGCCGGGTGCGCACGAGCAGGGCGCGCGCCTGGTGGAACCAGTCATGGCCGTCCGCCACGCGCGCGCTGTCGTAGGCGATGAACTGGGTGAGGGCCACCAGGGCCTCGGCCCGCACCTCGTCCAGCCCCACCTCGTCGGCCGTCCACGCCGCCTCCAGGAGGGTGTGCTCGGCGGTGGGGTCTCCGAAGCCGCGCTGCTGCTGCCCCAGCTCCAGCAGGGCCTCGGCCTTCAAGGGGGCGTAGGTGCCCGCGCGGGCCTCGGTGGCCACGGGGATGGCCGCGGCGAGCCCCGCCACGTACTGGCCGGAGATGCGCAGCGCGCGGGCCCGTGCCAGCTCCGTGTACAGCGCCTCCACCCGGGCGGCCGCCGCGGGCTCCCTGGGCGGGGGCACGCGCTCGGTGATCGTCGCGGCCTCGTCGCAGGGCTCCAGCTCGGACAGGCCGCGCACGGCCTCCACGGCGTGCTCCACCTCGGAGGCATCCGCCACGGCGAGCAGCGCCGTCAGGGCCTTGAACTCCGAGCGCCGACGCTCCAGACACGCGGTGCGCGCGGTGAACCGCTCCTCGGAGGCCTGGCCCGTGAGGAACGTCGCCTCGCAGGCATGGCGTTGGCGGTCCACCCACGCGGAGGCATAGCCGTCCAGCGCGCTCTTCACCCCCGCCCAGGCGGCGGCGGCGTAGGGCTGGCCGGTGGCGAGGAAGGCCTGGCGCACGGCGTCCTGGCGGGGGGCGTCCCACACGCCGTCCAGCGACGTGCCCAGGTGGTGGCAGAGTCCCTGGCGTTGGCTCCACTGGCTCGCCGCTCCGGCCACCACGGCCGCGAGGAAGGCGGCGGCCACGGCCATGAGCACCTTGCGGGGCAGGCGCGCGCCCGGCTCGTCCTGGAGCGCCTCGAGCAGGGCCTCCATGGAGGCATGGCGCTCGGAGGGCGAGAGGCTCAAGCCCCGGCGCACCACGCGGCGCACCCACTCGGGCACGTCCGAGTCGCGGGGCGGTGGACGCAGGCGGCCCGCGAGCGTGGCGCGGGCGAGCGCGCCGGCGCCATGGCCCTCGAAGGCGTGCTCGCCATAGAGGGCGTAGTGGAGCGTGGCGCAGAAGCTGAATTGATCCGCCTGCCCGGTGAGGGGTTCATGGCGGTACTGCTCGGGCGCCATGTAGCCCGGGGTGCCCATGATGAGACCGGCGCGGGTGACGGGCGTCTCGCGGGGCTCGCGGGTGTGCAGGTCGGCGAAGGCGTCCGCGTCCGGGGCGGGGGGCTGGGCGCTGAGCAGCACCGACAGGTCCACGGGGACGGGGGCTCCGGGCGAGCCGGTGCCCTGCTCGCAGGCGAGGCCGAAGTCATAGACGAGCACGCGTCCGTCATGGCCCACGAGCACGTTGTCGGGTTTGAAGTCGCGGTGGACGAGTCCCGCGGCGTGGGCGGCGGCGAGTCCCTGGCCCGCGCGGGTGAGGACCTGCACCACCTCGCGCCAGGGCCGGGGCTCCTCCTTGAGCCACTGACGCAGGGTGCGGCCCTCCACCAACTCCAGGGCGATGAAGACCTGGTCGCCGTGCTCGCCGATGTCGAAGACGGGCAGCACGTGGGGGTGGGACAGGCGGGCCATGGACTGGGCCTCGCGCATGAGGCGCAGCCGGGCCTGGTTCCGGTCCGCGCCGCCGGGCAGCAGCAGCTTGAGGGCCACCCGGCGGTTGAGGTGGGGGTCGAACGCGGCGTACACCTCGCCCATGCCGCCGGCGCCGAGCCGCTCGCGCACGATGTAGCGCCCCACGGCGGTGCCCTGGGGCAGGGGGAGGGATTCCTCGGGAGGGGAGGGGAGGGGAGGGGGTGCTCCCACGACGTGGGTGGGCTCGTCCACGCCCTGCCGCAGCACCGCATGGGCGCGCTGGAGCTCCAGCTCCAGCACGTCCAGCGCGCACGCGAGCCCTTCGGCGCCCTCTTCCGGGTGCGGCGCGCTGCCCGCCTCGGGCGGGCTGGCCGACTCCTCCGTCGGAGATCGTTTCAGATGCTCCATGCATGTCCCCCTGGAAACGCCGGGCCCACCTCAAGTGGGCTCGAGGGAAGGTTACAGCGGGATACGAGGTCGGAGACGGTGGATGCGGAGTCGGTGGAGTGCGAACCTTCGTGGGGAAGACACATGGACGAGACCAACGAGTAACCGTGGAGTGCACCCAGGCAAGCGAGCCCCCGGGTGCTGTCGAGCGAACCGCGTGCTTCTAACGGGAGTCGGGGACGGACGCTCGGGTGTCGTGCGCGGGGGGCTCCGGCGCGGATGAGGAAGAAGGTCGTGGAGGGATCAGGAGGTCTTCTCACGGGGAACGCGCGTGGGCGGCGTTTCTTCCGGCGCGATTCCGAGAGGGGGCAAGTGGGGATGTGTTACATTTCGTTTCATGTCGGAATGTAGGTCTTCAGGTTGGTTCGCAGTGGCGTCGATCTTGGTCGGACTCGGATGCTCGGGCCCTACTCCTATTCCCGGCGTCGTGAGGCCCGAGCCTGGAGCGGGCTTCTTGGACCGTTTGCCGGGTCCGATGCCCGAGTTCGGTCCATTTGACGATGCCTCTGACGCACTGGGGGCGGCATGTTCGCTGTTTCTATCGAAACCCAATGCGAGCGTGGGGCACATCAAGGATCCCGAGGTGGCGATGAGAACCTCGACGGAGTACTGCGCTTGGCTGTATTACACGCCTGATAAGAAATATCAGATGAGCATGATGACGGATCAGTCGGGTTCGGATGATCCGCAGCGGAGAAGAAAAACCTGCAGGCTCCCCGCGTATGTGGAAGATCCTCGCTTTTCTTCTTGGGACATCAAGTACATCTTCGCTCTCCATAACCATCCGTTCGGTGGCGCGCTTTCCTTGAATGACATGCGCCAGATCATCGCGCTCGCCAACCTGCACGAATGGGTCGTGGAAACCAAGAGGGGTCGAGTGCCGCTCTCCATCGTCGCTTTCTTCTCGAAGTCGGATCGAGCGGTTCCTTCATGCGACGGGTTCTATCAATACACGCCGGAGACCCGTGATCTCCTGCGATTTGTCCGGACGGGCGATGCGTGGATGCGTCAAGAAATGGGCAAGGTGACCTGGATCAATGCGAACACATTCCTCCTCAATGGCCGGGAATATCACCAGTAGGGAGCGCCCATTGATGTGGCCACCCGAGATAGGTGTGGGCACTGTCGCCGAGGGCGATTCATGCGGATGAGAATCCCGACTCTGACGTTGATCGTTCTCGCGGCGAGTTGCGTGCGAAGCCCGTTTCCATCCTCCGTCCCCGTGGAGGATGACCAGTCGGTCGTGTTTCCTTCGTTTCTTGCTCAGCCCAGCACCGCCGTGGGGGAGCCGGGAAAACACTACGCGTGGGATGGCGAGTTACTGCGTGCCGTGCTGATAGCCACCAACGACTTCCTGCCGTACAGGACGCGGAACGTCCCGTGTCATCGCCAACTGGAGGCACAGCGCTATCACGTCATTCGCGAGGGAGACGTCATCTTCGTCTACATCTACGAGGATGAGAATTATTGCGGTGGTGGGTATGTGGCGTTGGACTCTGGCGTGAAGTACGCCATCAGTTCAGATGGTCGTATCCTTCGGCGCGTCTTCGATGGGCAACCGGAACAGCACTTGGATGAGTCAAATCCCGATGGAGGCGTCCCCGCGAAGCCAGGTGTCGTCCCGGGATATGAGCCCGTCGAGAGCAATCCACCCGAAGACGTTTCTCCCGCTCCAGTCAGTGGCCAAGATGGGGGCATTCCAGTGGATGGGGGCGTTTCGAGTTCCCCTTGGACATCAGGGCTGGACGGTGGAGGGTAGGCGGCCCCGGTCCTTGGAGACGGGCAGGTAGCACTTGCCCTGGTACTCGGCGTGAATCTTGAGGCAGGGAGGAGGTCGACCCAGTTGCATCCAGCACCCACCGTTGATCTCCTCTTCCCACAACTCGGGCTTGCAGGGCGCCGCCGCCTGATTGCGGAAGGGCTTGGAGGGCAGGGGATAGGCGAGTGACGGCGGGCTCGGAGGGTCGGAGTCAGTCACGTAGGGGGCGTCCGCAGGGGCGTGGACATCTGACAGCGCACCTGCAGGTGCGGGGCTCGGGAGTTCAGGCTCGCGCGTCAGGTGGAGCCAGGAGAGCACCGCCATCAGCGCGAGCACGGCCGGGGTGCATGGACTTCGGGAGATACTTGTCGGGGGATGCGAGGGTGAGGGCGGGCGCGTGAGGTGGGCGCTCACCCGGGGATTGTGCTCCACGCGCTGGAGCGCGGCGTGCATCCACATGCAGATGTCGGCTAGCTCCGATGTCCGCACCGACCGGGGGCCTTCCTTGACCCGCAGCCGCACGATGGATGAGCCGCGTCGGCAGGAGAGGCTCACCTCATAGTCACCCGAGAGTTGCCACTCCACCCGGTCTCCAGGTTGGAAGTGGAGGGCCGCCTCTCCCGTGTCCACCTGCCACGCGTCGTGGAGGCTCCCCAGGTCGGGCCCTATCTCGTCGTAGCTCGCGCCGAGTTCGAACCGTTCCGGTGCGCCAGACTTCCGGGTTTTCTCGTCCGCCATCGGTGGCCCCTCCTCGCATCGACCACTGCCTCGTGCACCCTCCTTGGACTCCATTCGACCTCTCACGTCAAGTCCGAACATGGGTCTTGAGAGGTCACTCAATAGATCATGCAATCAAACTTCTCGATGACGGCCCGGAGTGCTTCTGGCGTGGTGTCATACCGCTTCGCCTCGGCGGGAGCGAAGAAGGTCAGGGCTCTGGTGGATGGCGGTTGGTCATGCAGGTCTTCAATGATGATCCGGCCAAATCGTCCCGGCCACTGGATGCTGTTGAGTTCGCGGCTCCTGCCAATGGGATCCAGGATGGTGAAGTGGGGCCACCTGGGAAATCGTAGGGTGCTGGGGTCACAGCCATGAAAGCGGCAAGCGTCCAGTCGGGCATCGGAGAAGTCGCAATCCGTGATGGAACCATTCTGGTACGCCGGGTCACTCCCGTATTCAGGCCAGTGCCCGAAGTCGCAGCCCGACATCCGCCCCATGAACTGGCAGCCCTTCAGGGAGGTCCTTATCCAGTCCTGGTGGTTCTTCAACTCCTGCTTCACTTCGAAGGTTCAGTTGGTGAACTGGGCTCCGAGGATGTGTAGCCGCTTGGCGGGCACCTTCAGGACAACCGTGCATGTCTTCAGCGTCAGGTTGGGGCCGAGGAAGTAGAGCGACTCTTTGTCCGTCACTTACTGACGGCCCGTCTTGAGGTCAACCACGTCGATTTCCTGGTGGTTCCACTTGGGGATCCCTCGGAATCGTTCTTCCAGTAACTCACTCCAGGCGTGCACCGGTGTTCGCGTCCTGCCATTTCTCCGCGTCCCCCGAGAGGCACCCCGGGTAGTCTGCGCCCCCTCATCCAGCCCCCGAGGATTCGCGGTGACCCGACCGAGCCTTTGCTGCCTCGCGCTCCTGCTGACGAGCGCGTTGCCCCTTTCCGCCCGAGCCCAGGCGCCCGTCCCCGTGACGGACGCGGGCACGCCTTCGGCCAACGCGTGGTGGGACGTGAACGCGCCCGGCTTCCCCTCGAGCGAGGTGGAACTCGACGTCACCGAGGGCACGTGGATGAGCCTGGACGTGAGCCCCAAGGGCGATGAGATCGTCTTCGACCTCCTGGGCGATCTCTACGCGCTGCCCATCGCGGGCGGCGAGGCCCGAGCCCTCACCCATGGCCCCGCCTGGGACATGCAGCCGCGCTACAGCCCGGACGGCCAGTCCATCGCCTTCACGAGCGATCGGGGCGGCGGGGACAACCTCTGGGTGATGAAGCGCGACGGCTCCGAGCCCACCGGCGTGACGCAGGAGTCCTTCCGGTTGCTCAACAGCCCCGCCTGGTCGCCGGATGGTCAATTCCTCATCGCGCGCAAACACTTCTCCTCGCGGCGCTCGCTCGGCGCGGGGGAGATCTGGATGTATCACCGCTCGGGGGGAGACGGGGTGCAGCTCACCGAGCGTCCCAATGACCAAAAGGACGTGGGCGAGCCCGTGTTCTCTCCAGACGGCCGGTATGTCTATTACAGCCAGGACGTCACCCCAGGCCCCGTGTTCGAATACAATAAGGACCCGAACGGCGAAATCTATGTCATCCAGCGGCTGGACCTGGACACGCGCGAGACGGAGCGTTTCGTATTCGGCCCCGGCGGCTCCATCCGCCCCACGCCGTCGCCGGATGGCAAATCCCTGGCATTCATCCGCCGGGTGCGCGGCAAGAGCACGCTGTACGTGGCGGACGTGACGAGCGGCGCCGAGCGGGCTTTGTATGACGGGCTCGATCGCGACATGCAGGAGACGTGGGCCATCCACGGCGTCTACCCGACGATGGCGTGGACACCCGACAACCGCTCGATTGTCTTCTGGGCGGGGGGCAAGTTGCAGCGCATCGACGTGGGCACGAAGAAGGTGACGCCCATTCCCTTCCACGTGAAGAGCTCGCGCACCGTCTTCGAGGCGCTGCGCTTCCCCCAGAAGGTGGCGCCCGACACCTTCCCGGTGAAGATGCTGCGCTGGGTGCAGGTGTCTCCCAAGGGCGACAAGGTGGTGTACCAGGCCCTCGGCCATCTCTATGTGAAGGATTTGCCCAATGGCACGCCCCGGCGTCTGACGAAGCAGACGGACCACACGGAGCTGTATCCGTCGTTCTCCCGGGACGGCAAGAGCCTCGTCTACACGACGTGGGATGACGAGAAGCTGGGCTCCATCCGCGTGGTGCCGGTGACGGGTGGCGAGGGGCGCGTGGTGTCCTCGCGGCCCGGGCACTACGCCGAGCCGGCGCTGTCTCCGGATGGCCGGTTCATCGTGTATCGCGCGCTCGGGAGCGGCTATCTGCGCACGGGCCTCTACAGCCGGGAGCAGGGCCTGTTCGTCCTGTCCGCCGCCGGAGGCTCGCCGCGCCTGCTGACGAAGACGGGCGAGCTGCCGCATTTCGGCGCGGGTTCGGATCGGGTGTTCTTCCTGTCGGTGACGCAGCGGGAGAAGGATGACGAGCGGGCGCTCAAGAGCGTGAGCCTGAACGGGGGCGAGCCGCGCACGCACCTGACGAGCGACGAGGCGACGGAGTACCGGGTGTCTCCGGACGAGAAGTGGTTGGCGTTCCGGGAGAACTTCAATGCCTTCCTCATGCCGCTGCCGCGGGGGGCCAAGGGCGCGGTGGCGAGCCCCGACACGAGGGCCCTGCCCGTGGCCAAGGTGTCTCGCGACGCGGGCGAGTGGCTGCACTGGTCGGGGGATGGCAAGCGGCTGCACTGGGCGCTCGGGCCGGAGCTGTTCACACGCGAGCTCAAGGACAGCTTCCGCTTCCTCGCGGGCGCTCCCCAGGCGCTTCCCGAGCCGCCGAAGCAGGGACTCGCCATCGGCTTCCAGGCGAAGACGGACGTGCCCACGGGGACGGTGGCGCTGGTGGGCGGCCGTGTCATCACCATGAAAGGAGATGAAGTTCTCGAGGATGGGGTGGTGGTGGTGAAGGGCAACCGGCTCGTGGCGGTGGGGCCCCGCTCCGAGGTGAAGGTGCCCGCGGGGGCCCGGGTGGTGGACGTGCGGGGCAAGACGCTGATGCCGGGGCTCGTGGACGTGCACTGGCACGGCTCCATGGAGGACGAGGGGATTGTCCCCGAGCAGAACTGGAAGCTCCTGTCCTCGCTGGCCTTCGGGGTGACGACGGTGCACGACCCGTCCAACGACACGGGCGCCATCTTCGCCACGAGCGAGCTCGTGCGCACGGGCGGCATGCTCGGGCCGCGCGTCTACTCCACGGGCACCATCCTCTATGGCGCCGCCGGAGCATTCCGTGCTCCCATCGACACGTTGGACGACGCGCGCTCGCACCTGCGGCGCATGAAGGCGGTGGGGGCCTTCAGCGTGAAGAGCTACAACCAGCCCCGGCGCGACCAGCGGCAGAAGATTCTCCAGGCGGCGCGCGAGCTGGAGATGATGGTGGTGCCCGAGGGCGGCTCGCTCCTCCACCACAACATGACCATGGTGGTGGATGGGCACACGGGCGTCGAGCACTCGCTGCCGGTGGCCCGGGCCTACGAGGACGTGCGGCGGCTCTGGTCCGCCACCCGCGTGGGCTACACCCCCACGCTCATCGTGGCCTACGGCGGCATCATGGGAGAGAACTACTGGTACGACAAAACGAACGTCTGGGAGGACGAGCGGCTGCTCGCGTTCGTGCCCCGGCGCATGGTGGACGAGCGCTCCCGCCGGCGCGTGAAGGCTCCCGACGAGGAGTACGGCCACATCCACACCGCCGAGGAGGCCAAGGCGCTCCTGGATCGCGGCGTGAGCGTGCAGCTCGGCGCACACGGCCAGCGCGAGGGCCTGGGCGCGCACTGGGAACTCTGGATGTTCGCGCAGGGAGGCATGACGCCCCTGCAAGCGCTGCGGGCGGGAACGCTCGCGGGTGCGCGCTACCTGGGACTGGATGGGGACATCGGCTCGCTGGAGCCGGGCAAGCTCGCGGATCTGCTCGTGCTGGACGCCAACCCCCTGGAGGACCCGCGCCAGAGCCGGGCCATCCGCTACACCATGGTGGGCGGCCGTCTCTATGACGCTCGCACGCTCGACGAGGTGGGAGGCGCGGCCCGCAAGCGCGAGCCCCTCTTCTTCGAGCGCGAGGGCCAGCGGACCTGGGGCTCCTCGTCCTCGCTGGGCACCCACCGGGACTGACGCGGCGCGTCTCTCCTCCTCACGGGGGTGAGCTCTGGGGGGGAGGGGGGATGGCAACTTCCTTTCCCAGGATCCGATAATCTGCCGGAACAGACTTTTTCCGGCTTTTCACGGACCCGGACTGGGAGACGACGATGCCCGCGCCTATCAATGGAAGTGGAAACGCCGCGGCGGCAGCAGCGGCGGAGGCGGCACGGCGGGCAGCAGCGGAGGCCGCGCGCAAGGCGGCGGAAGAGGCCGCGCGCAAGGCGGCGGCGGAAGCGGCGAAGCGGGCGGCGGAGGCGGCGCAAAAGGCGGCGGCGGAAGCGGCGCAGAAGGCGGCGGAAGCGGCGCAGAAGGCCGCCCAGCAGGCCCAGGCCGCGGAGCAGGCGAAGGCCGCCGCGAAGCAGTCCGTGGATCAGGCCAAGGCGATCGACCCCAAGAAGGACCCCGCCGGCGCGAAGCAGGCCATGGGCGAGGCGCAGAAGGCCACCAAGGAAGCCGCGACCCAGAAGGCGGCGGCCGAGGCGGCCCAGAAGGCCGCGGAGCAGGCTCGCACCCAGGCGCAGCAGGCCACCAAGGAGGCCTTCAAGAAGACCAACGAGGCCAACGCCATCGCCAAGGCCGAGGGCAAGCCCGAGCCCTTCCCGCGCAACGAAGTCCAGCAGCGCACGGGCTACGATCCCCTGCGCGCCGATGACGCGAAGCTGGGCAACTCCCAGGCCGCTCCCACGAAGGAAATGCAGGCCAAGCTCGACGCGGATCGCGACTACGCGCGGCTCGCGCAGAAGCCCGAGACGCGCCAGGCGCTCGACAAGCTCGGCGTGAAGGACGGCAGCGGCCTCAAGACGCTCGGCGAGCAGGTGGCGCGCTCGGCGGAAGGCACGGGCGTGGATGCCGCCACGGACAAGCGGCTCGCCGATGCGCAGAAGACGGTCAAGCCCCAGGCGCTCTCGGACATCCTCCAGGCCGCGGGCAAGGCGGCGGGGGACGCGGGCAAGCCCCTCGCGGACCCGAAGCTCGCCGACGCCATCGCCGCGGGCAAGACGCCGCGCGAGGCGAACCTGGCCGCCAAGGCCGATGCGCTGCCTCCGGAGACGAAGGCGAACCTGGAGCGCGTGGGCGTCAAGCCCGAGGAGTACGCCGCCGCCAAGCCCGAGGCCCAACGTGCCCTGGACGCCGCCGGCAAGGCCGCGGGGGAAGGCAAGCCCGCGGATGCGCTCAACCAGCTGCGCGAGGCCGCCGCCCATGGCTCGCGTGACCTCGCCGAGAAGGGCCTCCAGACGCTGACCGAGCAGCAGCCTCCGGGACTCGGCCGCGACCTGCTGTCCAACCCGGATGTCGCCAAGAAGGCGCTCGACGACAAGGGCACCAGCGAGGCCCTGGGCAAGGTGCTGAGTGGAGAGCCCCAGGCCAAGATGGACGGCCTCAAGGCGCTCACGCGCGACGAGGGACTGCGCGACACGGCGCTCAAGGCCGCGGGCAAGGATCCCTCCATCCAGCAGGCGCTACAGAAGGTGGGCCTCAAGGGCGAGGATCTGGAGAAGCTGGGCAAGGGCGCCGAGGGCGTGCTCGACGCGGTGACCCAGCTGCAACCCGGTGGTGACGCCCAGAAGGGCCTTGCCTCGCTGCGCGACGCGCTCCAGGCCAATCCCGAGCTCGCCAAGGGCGACGTGGCCAAGAAGCTGCTCGACTCGGCCGCCAAGGCGCTGCCGGACATGGCGAAGCAGCTGCTGTCCAATCCCCAGGTGCGCGAGCAGGTGCTCGCCGGGGGCGCGGCGGCGCTCGACGCCGTGGGCAAGCTCGCCAATGGCAAGGCGCTGGAAGGCCTCTCGGAGCTGGCCAAGAACGAGAAGCTGCGCAACGCCGTGGCCGAGGTGGCTGGCAAGGCCCAGGACGTCAAGGCCGCGCTGGCCAAGGCGGGCCTGGAGCCCAAGGATCTGCTCTCCCTCAAGGACGCGCTCCCCTCGGCGCTCGACGCGGCCCGCAAGCTGGGTGAGAAGGACTTCCCGGGTGCGCTCGACAGCATGCGCGAGGCCCTTCAGCAGGGCGGCGCGCTGAGCGAGAAGATGATCGGCAAGTTCGCCGAGCAGCTTCCCGAGTCCATGGGCCTGGGCAAGAGCATCCTCAAGGATCCGGCGGTCATCCAGGAGCTCATCAACAACGACGAGGCCTTCGCCTCCGCCAAGAACCTGTTCACCCCCGGCAAGGAGCTGGAGGGCATCGGCGGACTGCTCGGCAACGAGAGCCTGCGCAACTCCGTCCTCGACGTGGTGGGCAAGGACCCGGGCGTCCAGGCGAAGCTCGAGTCCGTGGGCCTGACGGCGGATGACCTCAAGCAGGCCGGGGACGCGGCGCCGCACCTGTTCGAGGCCGGGCGCGCGCTGCTCGGGGACAGCCCCGACATCCAGAAGGCCCTGGACTCGCTGGGCCAGGCGGCTGACGCGGCGCCGGAGCTGCTCGCCAAGCTCGGCGGGAAGATCGCCGACAAGATGCCCGAGCCCATGAAGCAGAAGCTCGCCGGCCTGGGCATCACCCCCGAGCACCTCAAGGAGGCGGGCGCGGCGCTGCCCCACCTGGTCAACGCGGCCCAGTCCTTCGCGGACGGCAAGCCCGAGGAAGCGCTCGCGTCGATCGGCCAGGCCTTGAAGGGCTCGCCGGAGATCGTCTCCACGATGATCAGCAAGGTGGGCGAGAAGCTGCCGGACGGGCTGCTCAAGGACGTGCTCACCGACAAGGATCTGGTGAAGGAACTCGTGACGAACGAGGACCTGCACGGCTCCATCGGCCAGCTGCTCAGCGGCACGCCCGAGGGCATCAAGGAGGGCCTGCGCGGCATCTCCGCGAACGAGCCCGCCATGACGGCCGTGGCCAACTCGCTGTGGAAGAACGACGGCCTGCGCAAGCAGCTGGAGAAGGTGGGCTTCACGTCGGCGCAGGACCTGGCGGACGCGGGCGGGGCGCTCGATGACGTGATGACGCTCAAGGACGCGCTCACGGCCAATCCGCCGGACGTGAAGGCGGCCATCGACGCCGGCCTGAACGTCATCAACGACCTGCCGGACGGGCTCAAGAACAAGATCGGCGACAAGCTCACCGAGAAGCTGAAGCTGCCGCCGGGCTTGTCGGACATGGTGTTGCACGGCGCCGATGCGTTGAAGGACCCGGAGGTGCGCGAGCACCTGGGCGCCGCGGTGGATGCCTTCTCCAAGGGCAACGTGCAGGACTTCATCTCGGAGCTGGGGGCCACGGGCGAGAAGCTGGCCACGGACCACCCGGAGCTGGCCACGGGCTTCCTGGACATGATGGGCAAGCTGCCGGGCAGCGTGGGCCGCTTCTTCAGCGACCCCGAGCTCAACAAGGGCCTGGTCGAGTCGGGTGCCATCTCCGAGGTGTTCCAGGCCACGCAGAAGCTGGCGTCCGGGGACATCATGGGCGCGCTGGGCGACCTGATGCAGGGCGCGGGCAAGGTGATGGGCTACGGCGAGAACTTCAAGATCGAGGGGCCCGTCTTCGGCCACCCGAGCGTGACGCTGCCCTTTGGCGCCGAGGGCATGGAGATGATGGGCCGGATGGCCACGCAGTTCGTGGAGGCCCTGCCCGAGTCGGTGAAGACGAAGCTCCAGACGCAGATCGCCGAGACGGTGGCCCGGGCGGGCGGCTCGGCCATCCCGGGTGGCAGCATCATCAGCGCCATCGGCGATGGCGTGGATCTGGTGCAGGAGCTGAGCAAGGACGACAAGGACTGGGTGAGCATCGGGCTCAAGGGCGCCGAGGTGGCGCTCGACCTGGCGGGCACCATCCCGGCGCTGGGCAGCATCACGGGCCCGCTGCGTGGCATCGTGGGCACCATCGACGCGATCCACGAGATCGGCTCGATGGTCAGCGACGTGCAGAGCTTCGGAAACGAGTTCGCCTTCGGCACGTGAGCCCCGGAGGCGGCCCCCCGCCGTGATTCGCGGGGGGGGAACGCCGGGGCGCTGTTAGCGCGGCTGCTTGGAGCGGATGAAGGTCACGGCGAGCGAGGTCTTCTGGGCCTCGCTGCCGCTGACCTCGAGCATCCGATCGAGGGGCACGCCCTTGAAGAAGACGCTGACCTTCTGCTTGGCCTCCTTGACGAAGAAGTCGTAGTCCGCGTCCTTCATGCCCAGCTTGAGCGCCTTGGCGCGCTCGTTCTGCATCTGGTCGAACGAGTAGATGAGGGCATCCGGCTTCACCCCGTAGGCTGTCCAGGTGGCGCTGTGCAGGGCGAGGCGCGTCTTGCCCTGGGCGAGCTTGTCGAGCGCCGCCTGGTAGTGGGGCGCCATGCGCGGGTCCGGGCCCACGCTGTTGAGCTTGAGCAGCTCCGCGCGCGCCTGGGGGTCCTCGGCCATGGTGCGCGCGATGTCGTCCTGGAGCACCAGGTGGAGATCCGCCTGGGTGGCCGCCTGCTTCATCCACGGCGTGGGCTCGTTGATGGGAGAGGCATCGAACAGCACGATGAAGCGGCTCATGTCATCAGCTCCAGGTCACGTGATGGCGTGGGGGCGAGCATACACGGGGCGGTGGCTCACCACCCGAGCCCCTCGATGAAGGTGCCGATCTCCGCGGCCATCGCCGCGTGGCCGTTGGCGGTGGGGTGCCAGTCCTCCCCGTAGGGGTCTCCCTGGATGGGGGTATAGGCGAAGTAGTGCACGCCTGCGTCGCCCAGGGACGCCACCATGGTGGAGACGTACTCCTGCATCTTCGTCCAGTGCTGGCGGTCCTTCGGGTAGCTGTCGTTCAGCATCGGGCCGATGGAGCAGATGATGTGCGCGGCGGGGTACAGCCCGCGCAGCCGCCGGACGAAGGCCGCGTAGGCCGCCTTGAAGGGCTCGGCGTCGGGCGCGGTCGGCAGATTGTCCGTGGGGTCCACCACGTTGAAGTCGTTGTTGCCCAGGTTGATGATGATGATGTCCGGCACGAAGCTCGACAGGTCCCACTGCGAATCCTCGTTGTCGGGCAGGGTGCGCCCATACCGGTCCGGGAAGGTGCCCTCCGTGGCGCCGTTGTTGTTGCGGTAGATGCCCGTGCCGGAGATGCAGGTACTCATCACCTCGGCGTTGAACCGCCGGCCCAGGAACGTTCCATACGCCTGGGAGATGTCCTCGTTCTTCGAGTGAAAGCCCGTGTTGGGCTCGGTGTATGCGTTGGTGGTGGTGATGCTCGCTTCGTTGCCGTAGCCGCAGGAGATGGAGTCGCCGATGATCTCCAGACGCCGCTCGGGCCGGGGCGGAGGATCCAGCAGGACTCCCTGCACGCTCACGCCGAAGAAGCGGACGACGCCCGCGTAGGCCTCGGTGCGCTTGACGATCTCGATGGTGTGCTCACCGGGCGGCAGGCCTCGCGCGCCCTTGAGCCAGGTGGCCTTGGGTTTGAGCTCGAGCTTGACCTCCGTCTTGCCATCGACGATGACGTTGACCCAGTTGGTGTGCTCCTCACCGCCTGAGCCCAGGTCCTCGAAGGCCACGTCCACGCCCGTGCAGTTGCAGCGAAAGCGCGCCGCGGTCCCTGGAAATGCCCACAGGGGTTGCTCGGGGTTGGTGTGATCCATGCGCCCGACGAGCTGAAGCTTCGGATCGTTCGCGGCGTGTTCGAACCAGGCGGTGAACGGCGCACAGCTGCTCAGCGCGAACATGGATACGAGCGCGAGCATGGCCATGGGAAAACGGTGCATGGGGCTTCCCCCTGGGTGTGGTGGCCGAGTATCGCGTGGCGCTCGGGGTGCCGTCACCTCTGGAGACGGGCGAGCCCCCTCCCGGGGCTTGCGAGGAGCCGCGCTGGGGACGAGAGTGGGTGTCCCTTTTTCTCCGGAGCATCGCCGTGCCCGCAGCCCTTCCGCTCTCCGCCGCCCTGTTGTCCCTGCTCACCGCCACGCCCAAGGCTCCGGTTCGGGCGGAGGCGGTCCGGGGCGACACGGGCCCCTCGCTCCAGGTGGCCGAGCGGCTCATCGGCGCAGCGCTCACCGAGGGCCATGCCTACGCGCGCCTGGCCGAGCTCACCGACGGCGTGGGCCAGCGGCTGTCCGGCTCGGAGGGAGCGGAGGCCGCGGTGCGCTGGGCGAAGAAGCGCTTCGAGGCGGATGGGGTGAAGGTGTGGCTGGAGCCGGTGAAGGTGCCGCGGTGGGTGCGCGGAGAGGGGAGTGGGCGGGTGCTGGCCTCGGAGCGCACGCGGGGGCACACGCTGTCCCTGTTGGCGCTGGGCGGCAGCGTGGGCACGCCCGAGGGAGGCCTCTCCGCGGAGGTCGTCGAGGTGCGCTCTTTCGATGAGGTGGCGGCGCTGGGCGACAAGGTGAAGGGCAAGGTGGTCTTCTTCAACCACGACATGGCGCAGGCGCAGGACTATGGCCGCGCGGCGGGGTTGCGCACGCGGGGCGCGTCGGTGGCGGCGAAGGCGGGGGCGGTGGGCATGCTCATCCGCTCGCTGGCCACCGCGTCGCTGCGCACGCCGCACACCGGGGCCATGCGCTACGACGAGGGCGTGCCGGAGATTCCGGCCGCGGCCGTGTCGGTGGAGGACGCGGAGCTCCTGCACCGCCTGATCGCGGGAGGCCCGGTGAAGGTGGAGCTGAGGCTCACGTGCAAGAGCCTGCCGGACGCGGACTCCTTCAACGTGGTGGCCGAGGTGAAGGGCCGCGAGAAGCCGCGCGAGGTGGTGCTCCTGGGCGCGCACCTGGACTCGTGGGACGTGGGCACGGGCGCGCACGATGACGGCGCGGGCGTGACCATGGTGATGGAGACGGCGCGGCTGCTCGCGCGGCTGGAGCGGGCCCCCCGGCGCACGGTGCGCGTGGTGCTCTTCATGAACGAGGAGAACGGTCTGCGCGGCGGCCTCGCCTATGCCTCGGCGCACGCGGCGGAGCTGGGCGAGCACGTGGCGGCGCTGGAGATGGACAGCGGAGGCGGGCGGCCCCTGGGCGTCGTCCTGCGCGCGGGCGCGGGGGGGGATGCGCTCCTCAAGCCGTGGATGCAGCCGCTCGCCGCCCTGGGGGCGAATGCGCTCCTGCCGGGCGATGCGGGAGGCGCGGACATCTCGCCGCTCGTGCCCGCGCGGGTGCCCTTCGTGGGCGTGCGCGTGGACGCGAGCCGCTACTTCGACGTGCACCATTCGGAGGCGGACACGCTGGACAAGGTGGACCCCAAGGACCTGGCGCACAGCACGGCGGCGCTGGCATGGGTGAGCTACGTGCTGGCCGAGATGCCCGGGGTGCTGCCCCGTCCCGAGGCCCCCGCGAGCCCCCGTCCATGAGCGATCATCCCGAGCTGGAGAAGCAGCGTGGCTCGCGCAAGGGGCGCCTGGCGCCGGAGCGGCGCGAGGAGTTGATCGCGGCGTTCCAGGAGGTGCGCGAGCGGGTCCAGGCCGCCGGGCCGGAGGAGCCGAGTCCCGTGTTGTCGCAGGGCTGGGTGGATCGGCGGCGGCTGGTGCTGGTGGACCTGATTCTCACGCTCTGCGAGGAAGTGATGCGGGGCGAGACGCTGGGCGCGCGCGAGCTGGCCGAGCGGCTGCATCCGGTGCTGACGGCGGCGCAAGAGCTGGCGCCGGGCTATTCGCTGGGGAAGGCGGCGGCGCTGGTGTTGGCGGCCCTGGAGGAGGGTGAACCGGGGCTGGAGGTGGATTGAAGTCCCGCCTATCCTCCGGGGGTCTCAGGGGAGGACGCATGGCGACACAGGCGGGTGGCCGGACCGAACGGGCGCGTGACTTCATGGCGCTGATGGACCGGCTGCGAATCGTCGAGGACGAGGCGGCGGAAGACGCGCTGCTCGATGAACTCACCCGGCCGGGCAAGCCGCTCATCCTGTCCTTCGTCAACGCGCACGCGGTGAACCTGGGGTGGAAGCAGCCAGGCATGTTGGATGGGCTGATGCGCTCGGATGTGCTGTTGCGCGACGGCATCGGGGTGAAGCTGGGCCTGCGGGCCTTCCACCGCCGGTACGGGCTGAACATGAATGGCACGGACTTCATCCCTCGCATCGCGCGCGCGTACGCGGGCAAGCGCGTGGCGCTCTTCGGCACGCGCTCGCCGTGGTTGGACAACGCGCGGCGCACGCTGGAGGGGTGGGGGCTCATCGTCGTGGCCTGTCACGAGGGGTTCGATCCGCCCGAGACGTACCTGCGGCTGGCCACCGAGACGAAGCCGGACCTCATCCTCATGGCCATGGGCATGCCCAAGCAGGAGGAGGTGTCGGTGAAGTTGCGCGAGGCGCTGTCGCATCCGGTGCTCATCGTCAACGGAGGCGCGGTGCTCGATTACATCGGGGGCAAGGTGCCGCGCGCGCCCCGGTTGATGCGGCAGACGGGGATGGAGTGGTTGTTCCGTCTGGCGGTGGAGCCCAAGCGGCTCTTCGGCCGGTACGTGGTGGGCATCCCCGTCTACTTCGCGCACGTGGCCGAGGTTCGTTGGAGCCGCGATGGCCGAGCGGCGAGCGGGCAAGCGAAGCCTTGATGGCTGTTATTCAAGGCGCGTGGGGGGCCTCTTGTCGGTCTTGGGGAATTCTGCGTTGCTAGTGCGTTGAACATGGATTCCGCCAAAGCCGCCCATCAGGCCTTCCTTCGTACCAAGACCTTTGGAGCCCTGGATGGGCTCCGGGCCCTCGCCATCCTCGCCGTGGTGCTCTACCACGTGCTCGAGGCGCGCGAGGGGCTCGTGGGCCGCTTCTACCTGAGCGTCTCGCTGTTCTTCGCCATCAGCGGATTCCTCATCACCACGCTGCTGCTGCGCGAGCGCGACACCACGGGCACCATCTCGCTCAAGGGCTTCTACGCGCGGCGCTCGCTGCGCATCTTCCCGCTCTACTACGCGGTCTGCGCGCTCTACATCGTGCTGGTGTTCTTCCTCGAGCACGACGTGGCGGTGCGAGGGGCCTTCTTCGACAACGTGCGCTACTACCTCACGTACACGTCGAACTGGTTCATCAAGCTGGATGAAGGCCGCATCATCTTCTACTTCGCCTGGAGCATGGCCACCGAGGAGCAGTTCTATCTGATGTGGCCCTTCGTGGTGCGCTACTTCAAGGGCACGTGGGGGCCGGTGGTGTTCATGTCGGGACTGCTCGCGCTGGGCCTGTTCGCCGGCTGGGGCGTGAGCTCGGGCTTCCTCGACACGCGGCACCTGTGGGTGCGCATCCTCTCCAGCATCTCCATCTCCATCTGCATGGGGTGCCTGTCGGCGTACCTGACGCACTTCGAGCGGCCCTTCGTGTGGACGTGGAAGGTGCTCGGACAGGTGTGGAGCGCGCCGGTGCTCGTGGCGCTGGTGACCGCCGCCGTCTGGAACCACGACACGCCCCTGTGGCTGTCCTCGCTGCTGCTCACGTTGATGGTGGTGGCCATGTGCATCCGGCCCCACCACGTGTTCGCGCCCCTCGTGGACCACAAGTGGCTGCGCTACATGGGCTCCATCACGTACGGCATCTATCTGCTGCACATGATCTCGCTCAACATCGTGCGCCGCGTGGTGCCGCACAACCTGGCGCTCTACTACGTGCTGACGATCGCCCTGAGCATGGTGCTGGCGACCATCAGCTTCCGCTACTTCGAGAAGCCCTTCCTCAAGCTCAAGAACCGCTTCGACTGGCGCGACCAGAAGAAGCCGCAGCCGGCCGTGGTGCCCCCGGTGGCGAACACCCCGGCCAACCCCGGCTAGCGCCGTACAGGAGACAGACTGTCATGAACACCCCCGCGCGTCCCCCCATCCTGCTGACGATGGCCGATTACTACGGCACGCTGGCCGCGGCGCGCAGTCTGGGCCGGCTCGGCATCCCCATCACCATGGCCGAATCCAAGCTGCTCGCGCCCGCGCGGTGGAGCCGCTACGTGACGCGCCGGGTGGAGTGTCCGGACGTGGGCGACTCGGACGCCTTCCTGGAGTGGCTCTTGCGCTTCGGCGCGAAGAACCCCGGCCACGTGCTCTACCCCACGAGCGATGACATGGCGTGGCTCTTCGCCCTGCACAAGGACGAGCTCGCGCCCCACTTCCGGATGTACCAGCCGGGGGTGGACGCCATCTACGGCCTGCTCAACAAGCAGCGGCTGCACGACCTGTGCAAGGACGTGGGGCTGGATGTGCCGGAGACGTGGTTTCCGGAGAACGAGGCGGACCTGGAGCGCGTGGCGGCCGAGGCGCGCTTCCCCGTGCTGCTCAAGCCGCAGACGCAGATCCTCTTCGAGAGTCATGTGAAGGGCTCGCAGGTGGAGCGCGCGAGTGAGCTGTTGCCGCGCCACCGCGAGTTCCTGGAGCGCAACCGCTACGGGCGCAAGCTGCTGGCGTACGACGCGCGGGCGAACCGGCCCATGGTGCAGGCCTTCTATCCGGAGGCGGCGCAGAACATCTTCAGCATGAGCGGCTTCGTGGACCGCTCGGGCGAGTGGTTCGTGGCGCGCGGGGCGCTCAAGGTGTTGCAGCGGCCGCGCAAGCTGGGCATCGGCCTGTGCTTCGAGGAGGTGCCGGTGGACACGGAGCTGGCGGAGAAGGTGCGCCAGCTGTGCAAGAAGCTCGGCTATTTCGGCACCTTCGAGGTGGAGTTCATCCGCGCGGGAGGCCGGCAGCTGCTCATCGACTTCAACCCCCGCTTCTACAGCCAGATGGGCTTCGACATCGCGCGGGGCATGCCGCTGCCGCTCTTCGTGTACGAGGCGGCGAGTGGCCACGAGGACCGGTTGGGAGAGGTGGCGCGCGCGGCGCTCGAGTGGAAGGGCGCGGGCCAGTACATCTACTGCCATCGGGGCATCTTCGAGCTGCTCCTGCGCGCGCAGGGGCTCTCGGGCCGGCTGTCCTCGAACGAGGTGACGCACTGGCGCGAGTGGTACGCGCGCAACCGCGAGCGCGCCGTGGATGCCGTCATCGACACGGGGGACTGGGTCCCGTGGATGGTGGATGTGGCCATGCACCTGCGCTCCTACGCGCGCCACCCGCGGGGCTTCATCCGCACCATGGTGCTCGACCGGTAGGGCGGGTCGGCCCGGATGTCACGGGCGTGTCATGGAAGGGGCCAAGGGACCGGGCGGATGCATCGCCGGCCTCTGGATACCCGGTTCTTTCCTGTATGCTGGGAGACAATCGCTCACCCCTCCCGGTGGCCCCGCCCCCGCGGGACGTCGGCCTGGCTTCCTTTGGAAGGCGCATGACCCTGTTCCGGTACCCTGAGGATCGAATCCCCGTCCTGCTGTTCGCGACCGTGTTCGCGCTGGACCTGTCGGTGTACTTCCTGGCGAGCAACTGGTGGCTGCCCATCCTGTGGTTCGGCCTGTGGATCATCCCCAAGGGGTGGATCAGCTCGTGGAACCACCACCACCAGCACCTGCCCATGTTCAAGCACGCGCTGCCCAACCGGCTGCTGGAGATCGTCTTCGGTTTCCAGACGGGCGTCACGTCGCACGCGTGGTTCCTGCACCACGTGGTGGGCCACCACCGCAACTACCTGGACCAGGAGAAGGATGAGTCCACGTGGAAGCGGCCGGACGGGACGACGATGGGGGAGCTGGAGTACTCGCTCAAGACGGCGCTCACCGCCTATCCGCGGGCCCTGAAGGTGGGCCTGGAGCAGCCCCAGCACCGCAAGGCGTTGCGCGTCTTCGTGGGCATGGCGCTCTTGCAGGTGGTGCTGCTCGGCGCGCTGTTCTGGCACAACTGGTACAACGCCCTCTTCGTCTTCCTGCTGCCCATGGCGGTGTCGCTCTACGTGACGGCGTGGGCCACCTACTTCCACCACGTGGGCCTGGAGACGAAGGACCACAACGAGGCCTCGTACAACATCCTGCACAAGGGCTACAACCTGATGACGGGCAACCTCGGCTACCACACCGCGCACCACTCGAAGCATGGGTTGCACTGGTCGAAGCTGCCGGAGTTGCACGCGCAGCTCGCGCGCCACATCCCCGCCAACCTCTACCGCGAGCCGGGCATCCCCTTCGTGTGGAGCGGTTCGGAGGCCAAGCTGGAGCTGACCCCCGAGCAGGTGGAAGCGCTCGCGGCCACGGCGGCCGCGCCGAAGCGGGCGGCGGCCTGAGGCAGGCGGAGCGGGGACTTCACGGCCGGGTGAGCGTGAGGTCCAGCACCGTCATGGACCAGGGGGACAGCACCGTCTGCACGGTGCTGCCCGACTGGAGCAGGGACGGATTCGCGGCGAAGCCAGACGCGTCACCGCGGTAGGTGTAGAGCTTCGCGCTGGCCACGTCGCCGCAGCCCTTGAGCTCCACCTGGGTGTTGCGTGCCGTGTCCGGCGACAGGTTGAGCGCCACGGCGACCATGTGCCGGCCGTCGTCGCTGCGCGAGGCGAACAGCGACTGCTCGCGGGTGTCCGCCTCCTTGTCGAAGCGGCTGGGCACGTAGGTGTCCAGGAAGCGCCCGCCCTTGCCGTCGAAGTTGCGGAAGGCGCGGAAGGCCCAGAAGGTGGGGCTGCGGAAGGGCGGGTAGGTGAAGAGGAACGCCGAGGTGAGGCCCTGCTCGGCGAAGCGCCCGAGCGCCTCGGCCTGCGCGAGTCCACCGCTCATGTGCCCCGTGGCGCCGAAGTTGTACTCGCCCAGGGAGAGGCCCAGGCCCGGGTAGTTCTCCGCCACCCAGCGCTTCATGCGGGGGATGAGCTCCACCGTGTCGTCGATCCACGACTCGTCGCGGTACTTGGGATCCCACAGCGCGCGCACGGAGCGGATGCGCCGCTCGGACGTGTCCGCGTCGGTGGCGCCGCGCTCCTCGAAGCCGATGCCTTCTCCCTGCGGGTAGAAGTGCAGATCGAACACGTCGAGGATGCGGGTGCCCGTCTGTTGCTCGTGCTCGCGCAGCTTCTTGAGGTACCAGGCCGAGAGCGGCACGTTGCCGTGCGCCTTGCGATCCTTCTTGTTGCCGCCCGGGGCGATGTCCGCGGCGGAGGAGAAGTAGTTGGGCCAGCCCCACTCGGCGGGGCCCGCGATGACGGCGTCTGGATCCGCCTGGCGCACGGCGGTGCCGTAGGCGATGGTGCGCTCGAGCAGCTCGTCATAGGTGACGGGCTCCGGGTGCACGTCGCGGTGCGTGGTGTTCCAGAGCATCGGCTCGTTGTCGAGGATGTACATCTGCACGCTGCGTCCGCGCTTCTTGTCCTTCTCGCGCAGGGTGCGCACCCACTCGTTGATGAAGGCGGGAGGCGCTTCCACGCTGGTGAGGGTGGGCACGGGCGGCGGCAGCGCGTCTCCCCCGGCGGCGATGCCGTTGCCGGCCTCCTTCACGTCGGGATCCATCTTCTGCTGGGAGCCGAAGAGGGAGCGGGGGAAGCTGGTGGAGGTGGCGTCCTTGGCCACCCAGCCGAGCATGGGCACGGTGAGGGCGGACTGGACGCCCTTCTGCAGGTTCGTCTGGAGGAAGGTGTCGGCGGTGTACTGGGGCGTGGTGCCGAGGATGATGTTGCGAAAGAAGTAGTCGTTGGCCGTGTTCCAGACGTTGCCAATCTTCCAGTTGTAACGGGAGGTGGGGTTGCCGCCCCAGCGGCGCGCGGTGGCGCCCAGCTCCCACTGGTGGGTGTCCTTCTGCTCGCGCAGGTTGTTGAAGGCGATGCCGTAGATGAGTGGGCTGATGGCATGGCCGGGCGCGGTGCAGTCCACCACCACGCGCGAGCTCTTGGCGTTGCCGATGGGCAGACGGCCTCCGCCCACGCTGACGGCGGTCTGGGGCGGCGGCTCGGGAGGCGGCGCGTCCGGCGTCATCAACCGGGCGAAGCCCACCTGGTTGAACTCCACCCAGTCCGCGCCCACTTCCTTGTAGGCGCGCAGCACCACCTGGTTGAAGGCCTGCTTCTTCGGGTTGAGCTCGTCCATGGGGACGAACACCTGCGTCCAGTCGCCCTCGCGCTGGGTGACGTATGCGTTGGACAGCTTCACGCGCGGAAAGAGCGTTTCGCCGCTGGAGTCCAGCCGCACCTCGAGGAAGTCCCCGAAGCCCGCGGGGGCGTGGTAGCGCAGCGTCAGTCCGCCATATTCCGTCCCCAGGTCCTTCTTGTAGAGCGCCCACCCTCCCATCTTGGCCAGACGCAGCTTCGCCTGGGTCTCGTCCTTGAGCTCGCGCTCGGCCCAGCCGCGATCCTCCCACCCCGGGCGCAAGCCATTGTCATACGCCAGCTCCACGGGCACGACGGTGGGCCGGGGCGCCGCCTCGGCGCTGGCCTGGGCCGTGGACGGTTCGGAGGCCCCCGTGCCCTCGACGAGCGTCATGCCGCCGGGGGCGGTGAGGCCCAGTTGATCCACCTCCACCCAGTCGGTGCCCACCGGCTTGTAGGCGCGCAGCACGAGCCGGGTGAAGGGCAACTGCTGGGGATTGAGCTTGTCGAAGGGGACGAAGATCTGCACCCAGCCCTGCTCTCGGCGCGCCACGTGGCTCGCGTCCACGCGCACGCGGGGGAAGAGCGTCTCGCCCTCCGAGTCGAGCCGCACCTCGAGGAAGTCGCCGTAGCCCTCGGGGGCGCGATAGCGCAGCGCGAGTCCGCCGAAGTCGCCCTGGATGCCCGTCTTGCGCAGCATCCAGCCGCCCATGTTGGACAGGCGCAGCTTCGCCGGGCCGGGCTCCTTCAACTCCCGGACGCTCCACCCCTCGTCCGTCCAGCCTTCCTGGAGGGTCGAGGCGAAGGCCACCTCGGTGAGCGCGGGGATGTCATAGACACCGCCCGGCGCCGGCGCCGAGGTCGTGGCCGCCTGGGACTCGCCGCGGCTGCAGGACTTGCACGAGATGAGCGGAATCGTGCCCAGGCTGAGGCCGGCCCACAGGGCCACGGAGGCCTTGCGCATCACTCGCCGTCCACGTCCCGGCGCGGGAGGACGCGGGCGGGGATGCCCACCGCCACGCTGTCGGGAGGGATGTCCTGGAGCACCACCGCGTTGGCGCCGATGCGCGAGCGGGCTCCGATGGTGATGGGACCGAGGATGCGCGCGCCGGCGCCCACCCACACGTCGTCCTCGATGACGGGGTAGCCGTCGTCCTTGGCGGTGCCCACGGTGTTGTTGCCGTAGAAGCGCACCCGGTCGCCCACCTTCGCGTCACCGCCCACCACGGTGCCCAGGCTGTGCACGAAGTAGACGCCGCTGCCCAGCTCCACGTCCTTGCCAATCTCCACGCCCAGCAGCGCCGTCTGCGCCACGCGCAGCGCGTGGTTGCCCAGCGGAATGCCGAGCCCCCGCGCCGCCTCGCGCAGGCGCTGCAGCGCGAGCACCCGGAAGCCGTCCGACGTGAGCACCATGGACGCCACGGCCTTCACGCCCGTGTGGCCATGCTCGGCGCGCGCCGCCTCCAGCGCGTCGTCCTTGAGCGCCTGGGCGAGCTTGAGCACCTGGCCCGGCTTGCCGCCGGTGACGGCGAAGCGGCCCACGTGCTGGAGCGCCCGCCCGAGCGAGCCCGCCTCGGCGCGCGCGCCGCGCAGGTACTCCATGGCGTACGTCACCGAGGTGCCCATGAAGGCCAGCTTCGTGTAGCCCGCCTGGTCCGCCCGGCGCGCCGCCTCCATGACGGCCTCCGTCACGGGACGGGTGGCCTCGGGCGCGAGCACCGCGGCGGCGAGCAGCGGCCGCGCCAGCGGATTCATCTCGAAGAGGAAGCGCCAGGGGTCCACCTGGGGCACATCCGGGTGCTTGCCCGCCACGCGCGAGTCGAAGACGCCATAGCGGTGGGCGCGCTTGAGCCACTTCTCGTAGCTGGTGTGATCCGAGCCGTGCAGCACGTGCGCCGCGGCGGCGAACTCGAAGCGGCAGCCGGCCTTCTCCAGGCGCACGCCCAGCTCGATGTCCTCGGACTGGCCCAGGCTCTTGTCGAAGCCGCCCGCGGCCACGTAGTCCTCGCGCCGGAACGAGACGTTGCCCGTGAAGAGCTGCCAGCCGTGGGCGCGCCGCTTGGGGCCACTCATGCTCGCGGCGATGCGGTTGTTGAGCCAGGCGTACCAGCGCTCGAACAGCGGCATGTCGGAGATGGCGGGGTCGGGACGGATGCCGCCAATCACCACGTTGCGTGAGCCGCGCGGATGGCGTGACAGGTGGAGCGCGAGGAAGTCCTCGGCCACCTGCATGTCGTCGTCGGTGATGAGGACGATGTCCCCCTGGGCCGCGAGCACGCCCCGGTGCCGCGCGGCGGCCGCGCCGGCGTTGGCCTGCGTCTCCACGCGCAAGGCGTAGGGCAGGGTGAGCTTCTCCAGATGGGGCGCCACCGGCTCCTTCGAGCCGTCATCCACCACCACCACCTCGAAGTCGGACGGGGCGAGCGTCTGCCGGGCGAACTGCGAGAGCAGGCGCTGGATGAGGTCCACGCGGTTGTACGTGGCAACGACGACACTCAGCCTCGGGCGCGGGGCCACGGGCCGAGGGGGAACAACGGCGCCAGGGGCGCCGGAAGCTGCGTTCATTTCTTCGGGGCTCCGGACGGGGGCTGGAGGGTAACGCTTCCCAGGAAGCGCTCCTTCCCAATCAGGTCCAGCGTGCGCCGGGCGGACGTGTAGTCCGACGTCCCGAGCGTCACGCACAGCAACGCCCGCTCCGCGGCGAGTGCCACCTCGAGCCCGAGTGGATTGGCGACGATGGAGTCGATGAGGACCACCACCCGGTCCCCCTGCTCCACGTAGGCCTGCATCTCGCTCACCACGTGCTGCGAGGCACCGAGCTCCAGGCCCTCGGCATCGAGGAAGTGCAGGGGCGTGCTGCTCTGCCGGCTGGCCACCTCGAGGATGGCCTGCACTGCCTGTACGCCCGAGCCCCCCTCGTGCGCGGGCACCACCACGAGCGACGACCAGCGATGGCGCTGGTTGAGCATCGCCCACAGGTGCAGCAGCGTGCTGGAGGGAGCGCTGGGCGCGGGCTTGTACTGCGGCTCGGCCACCTCGGCCGCGACACCGTCCATGCCGAGGGCCGGCTCGGACGGAACCACGGGGTTGGGCACTGGCCGGTTTCCACGAACCACCGACAGGGGCTGCACCACGCGGCGCGGCTCCGGCGGCGTGGGGCCTCCTCCGCCACCACGCGAGCCACCTTTGGTCTTCTTGTCGTTCGGCTCGAACATGGCTGGAGCCATGTTACCGCGTCGCGGGGGGTTTGGCACCTCAGAAGCGGACGGGCCCTGACGCGGACTGTCGTATTTGCGTGGCCTCTTGGGTCTGCGGTGCGCTATCATACACGATTTCCTGCCAGGGTCCCTGTTTTACCGGCTTCTTGAACAGCGCGGTCGCTCCGTGACTGGGCGTTCGGCCAGGCACCGGTCAGGGTGGCGATCTTGCCCGCGCACGTCGCGGCCATGGCGATGAGAAGGGTGCCCAGCCAACTGATGGTGCCCATGTCTCCGAAACACTGGTTGGTATAGGCCACGATCACCGCCATGGCCACCAAACAGCCTGTGCGCCACAGGGAATCCCGGGCCCGGTGGTAGGCGCGCACCGTCAGGAAGACGGCGATGGAGATCCACGCCCACAGGCCGCTGAAGCCCACCACTCCACCGAAGGCGAGCATGCCCAGCACCGAGTTGTGCGGGTGGTAGCGGTAGTCGGCGAAGGCGTGGGAGATGTCGGGCAGGGGGATGACTTCGTCGAACTCATGACCCCAGCCGCGACCCATGATGGGGTTGGCTTCCCAGGTGTGGATGACGTCCAGGTTCTCGATGTCGCGGTAGTCCATCTGCCCCTTGGCGAGGTTCTCGCCCTCGAGGACGGACTTGAAGATGCCCACCGGACCGAAGATGCCCGTGGGGTTCTGCCAGCCCGCCACCAGGTAGAAGGGAAAGAAGGGCAGGAAGAGCAGCGCCACCCGGGTCATCTTGACCTTCAGGGGGCTCCAGGGACTCAGCAGGAAGGCGGCCATGAGCGAGAACATGAAGCTCACGTAGGCCAGGCGCCGGTCGTTGTAGTGCATGCCCATGAAGATGATGGCGCACACCCAGAGCATGCGCTTGAAGTTCTTGGGCGTGGGCTCCTCCAGCCACGAGAAGATGACGCACGCGAGGCCCGTGACGTAGAGCATGGAGTCCGAGTGCGTGGTGGCGTACTCGAAGTAGTAGCCCCGGGGCCGGGCGATCATCACGATGAACCACGCGCCCAGGCACGCCTTGGTGCAGCAGCCCACCACGATGATACGGCCGAGCGCGCGCAGATCCTCGGGCCCCTTCAGGGCGACGTTGAAGAGCAGCACCATGAGCGGCAGCACCGCCATCTGGTGCCACTGCCACTGCGCCACGCGCGAATTGCCCCCGTTGATGAAGATGCCGAACACCTGCAGCCACGCGATGGTGCCGGGCAGGACGAGCAGTCCGATCACCAGCGGCTTGGGCAGGGAGGGGGTGATGGCGTCCGTCTTGATGCCGTTGATGCGCCGGTAGGCGTAGAGGGCCAGGAAGCCCATGATCGCGATGTCCAGCAGGGGAAAACCCAGGCCGGGCACGCCGAGCACGTTGCTCAGGTTGAGGAAGAGCAGCTTGCCGGGGAAGTACAGGGGGGACTGCCAGCGGCCCTCGTAGGGCACCTCCGGCACCAGGTCCACCGTCACGGCCGCGGCGAACAGCGCGAGCGTCAGCTTGCGCACCGGCTGCTGGCACACCCAGTACAGGAAGGCCGCGAGCACCATGGGCACCGGGGCCACGGCCGGAAACAGGATGACGAGCCCCAGCGTGGCCAGCACGAGCAGGGCCAGCAGCGCCATGAACACGGGAGTGCGAGAGAGAAAGGCTTCCATCGTCATCCCAGCGGGCGCGAGGCCCACCCGTCATCCGCTCAGGGCTTCTGGCCCTCGCGGGTGGTTCGTACCCACTCGCCCTTCTTCTCCGCCGGACGGCTCACCACCAGCCACAGCTTCCACGCCACATAGAAGGGCGCCCGCGCGAGCGCCAGCAATCCCTGCACGCCCTGGCCGGAGACCCACCAGCCGCGCATCACGTACGTCACGAGCGCCAGCACGCTCGCCGCCGCCGCCCAGGCGGACAAGGCCACGCCGCCGCTCATCCAGGACAGCGCCGCGGACGCCACCGCCAGCGCTCCCGCGCCCAGCACCACCCAGCTCAGGGGCGGCACGAGCAGATCCGCCGCCAGGTCCACCAGCACCCGATCTCCCTTGCGCAGGCCCTCGGCGAGCAGGGGCAGACCATGCTGGCGCATCATCGCCATGCGTCCGCCCTCCCAGCGGCGGCGCTGCGAGCGCGACGCCTTCTCTCCGGACACCATCTCCCCGAGCGCCTCGGCCTCCCACGCGTAGTGCACGCGCTCTCCCGCCTGGCCCAGGCGGATGCCGTACTCCAGGTCCTCCACGATGGAGAACGCCTCGTGGGGCACCTTGCGGATGATGGCGTGGGTGAAGCACATGCCGTTGCCGCGCAGGCCGCAGGACACGCTCAGCCGCTCGCGGCCCATGGAGCGCACCTTGTGGAAGAGCGCCATGGCCACCGCCATGAGCCGCGTGCGCCACGAGGCCTCCGGGTTGAGCACGCCGTAGTGCGCCTGGACCGCGTGGGCGCCCGCCTCCAGCCGCAGCGCGAAGGCATGCAGCAGGTTGGGCGTCACCTGCGTGTCCGCGTCCACCACCACCACCGCGTCGGCGAAGCCCTCCGCGAGGCTCGTCTCGAACGCGAGCTGCAGCGCGTAGCCCTTGCCCCGGAGTTCCTGGTTGTGCCGCACGAGCACCTTGGCCCCGGCCTCGCGCGCCCGGTCCGCCGTGGCGTCCGAGCAGTTGTCCGCCACCACGATGATGCGCCGCAGCTCCACCGGCCAGTCCACCCCGGACAGGTTGCGCACCGTGTTCGCGATGCCCGCCTCCTCGTTGTGGGCGGGGATGATGACGTCGAACTTGAGCCGCGGGGGCAGTCGCGGCGGTGCTGGCTTGAGACCCGACAGGAGCGTGAGCAGCAGCAGATAGCCCGAGGCGGCGAGCACCGGCACGGCCAGGACGAGGAGCGACAAGTCGAGCAGCATCACGGGGTAGGCGGACTCCGGTTGGGGCGTGGGGGCTCGGCGGCCACCGCGCTTATCGGGACTGACGCTCCAGCGGCAGCGTTTCCATCTCGGCCAGCACGGGCAGGCCCAGGCCCCGCTTGACCTGCCAGGATTGCAGGAGCCGGCCACTGAGTACGTCGCGCGCGAGCGCCGCGAAGACACCCAGGAGCAGCCCGGCGATGATGCCGCCGATGGCGATCACCTTCGCGTTGGGCTTCATGGGCGCGCGGGGGAACTCCGCCGGGGTGAGCAGCGTGTAGCGGTACTTGAAGGTCGCCTTGACGATGTCCGTCTCGAGCTTGGCCGTCTCGATGCGCCGGCGCAGCTGCTGCAGGTTGGCGCTGCGGATGCGCACCTCGTCCAGCGCCGTCGCCGCCTTGGGGTTCTCCGACACCGCGGGCAGGATGCCCATCAGCACGCGCTCCAGGCCGTAGGGGTCCGGCACGGGCTCGTCCGGGAAGGGCACGGAGCCGCCGCCAATGCGCTCGTAGTCGCGCGTCATCTGCTTCTCTTCCGAACGCAGCGTGCTCGTGTTGAGCGAGCCTTCCGCCTGCAACGCCGCCACCTGCTGCTCCAGCGCCATCAGGGACGGGTGGTTCTCACCGACGAGCTTGCGCTGCGCCACCATCTCCGCCCGCAGTCCTTCCAGGCGCCGGTTGTACAGGCTCTCGGAGTCGTCGATGGCGCGGCGCTTGGCGCGGATGAGGAAGCGCATCTCCGCCATCTGCTGGTTCGTGTTGAAGCCACCCACGCGCGGATCTCCCACCGCGCGCCGCCGCTCGATCATGATCGCCGCGAAGATCTTCTCGAAGCTCACGAAGGCCTTCGTGTAGGCCTCCAGGGCCGTCTTCTCGTGCTCCTCGAGGATGCTCTGGGCGTCGGTGATGCTCGCCAGGTCCTCGCGCTGACGCGCCTCGAGGAAGCCCTGCTGCGCGGCCTCGACGAGCTCATACGCGAGCTGGGGCTCGGGCCACATGACGGAGATGGCGACCCGGCCATCCTCGGTGTTCACCGTGAGGGACTTCTCCAGCATGCCCACCAGGGCGTCCAGCTTGATGTCCTCGCTGGGGCGTCCGGACACCAGGTTCATCACCTTGTCCTTGAAGCGCAGCAGGGGCGCGCGCGTGGAGTCCCAGCGGTCCAGCAGGTTCACCCGCTTGATGAGGGACACCAGGTTCTCGCGCCGCATCACGGCTTGCGCGGCCGAGCGCGTCACCGAGTCGATCTCCCCCGGCGGACGCAGGGGGTTGGGCGGATCCGCGTCCAGGGCGGGAATCCGGTCCGGGTTGACCAGGGCGGCGATGGTGGAGGCGCGCTTGGGCAGGAGCGTGGCCTCCGAGTAGAAGGTGCGCGGCAGGAACTTGGCGAGCGCGAGCCCCAACGCCGCCGTCACCACGAAGGTGCCCAGCGCGAGCAGCTTGTGGCGCAGGAGCGCGTTCTTCACATAGCCGAAGTAGTCGCGCATCGCCTCCCAGTCGAAGATCTGGGACTGGGCGCGCTCCACTTCCGGGAGTTCCTCGTGCGGGGAGGACATGGCCGTCTATGCCTTCTTCCACGGAGGATTCGGGAGCACTCGCTCCACCTGCTGGCGCAACTCCTCGGTCGTGAAGGGCTTCATGAGGTAGCCGCTCGCGCCGGCCAGCTCCGCCTGGGCCCGGTCCATGGTCTGGGTGCGCGCGGAGACCATCAGCACGGGGATTTCCTGCAGCAGGGGCGTATTGCGGATCATCTCGCACACGTCGTAGCCCGAGATGTCGGGCAGCGTGAGGTCCAGACACACCAGGACGGGGACCGGCCTCATCTCGGCGAGGCACGCCAGGGCGTCCGCGCCATTGGTCGCCTCCACGATGTGCGTGAAGCCCAGGGCCTGGAGCTCCCCGGTGAGGATCTTCCGGGACAGTTCCAGGTCCTCCACCACGAGGACGGCTCCTTGCTGCTGCGCCATAGAATCTCTCAGGTTCTCAGTCCGCCATCGACGTCCAGAGCACCAGGACGACGAAGATGTAGAAGAAGTTGTACGCCACGAACATCGCCACCGCGCGTTTTACGCCCCGGACCGCGTTTTGTTCACGGGCGGCCAGGCTGGGGAGCACCAGAAGCGCGTAAAGCACGGACATCAGGAGGAACTTCTTCATGGCCTGGTGACCTCAAAGCCTACCACGGTCATACCGGACCACCAATCCGACGCTCGTGGACCACTGGACAACAGCGTCGGTCGACAAGACGACGTGGTGTGTCCATCTGAACTGCCCCTTTGTCTGCAAGAAGAGGTGGCGGCCAAGCGGCAAGGGAAACAGCGCATCCCACTCGGCCTTCGTCTCGTCGTCATAGCGATGGACTCCCGAGGTGAGCGCATGGCTGTAGAAGAGCTTGCCCGTGACCTTGGCCTCCCGCCGGCCTTCCCATTTGAACTCCACGCCCGTCTCGCCCCGGGGGATGAGTTGGGTGGTGAGCGGATCCATGTATGGCAGATAGCGCGCGCGCACCTTGGCCTTCACCGGCCAGTGATGGCCGATGGGCACCGGCGTGTTGAGCGCGATGTCCAGCGTGGGCATGCTGAAGGCGAAGGGCGCCTGATCCGGCCGGCGGGGATAGACACGGCCCACGGCGAACCCCGGCTCCACGCTCACGTCCACCAGGTTGGTGAACTGGTGCTGAATGCCCGGGGCGAATTGGAGCATCGCGTCGCGGTTGCCGGTGGAGAAGCTCACGTCCCGGCCGTACAGCAGCATGGTGAAATAATCGCGGCGGGTGGCGCCATAGAAGGACTGCACCCGCAGCTCGGGGTAGCGCTGCTGGGGATAGGCGGCGTCGCCTCGCTTCACGGGGCGTACGGGGGGATCCAACAGGCCGTTGACGACCCAGCCGAGCGTGCCGGCCACGTTCAGCCGCTTGATGCCCAGTGAGCTCACGAAGCCCACCGCCGTCTCCGTATAGGTGTAGGAGCTGCCCGTGCTCGCCTCCTCGATGGGCGCGACGGGCAGGGCGCTGCCCCCCGCTCCCTGGAAGGTGTCCAGCGGGAAGGTGCCGAAGGTGGTGGTGTGGATGGCCAGGAACCTGAAGTCGCGGCGCAGCGAGTACTCGAGCTGCGTGAAGACGGACTGGAGGGACTCGAACGTGGGCCGCACGCCCGTCTGCCGCATCCAGAATTGCGGCTCGTAGGAGAGCTTCCACTCCAGGCGGTTCGTGTACATCACGCTGTCCAGGCGTGGCGCGACCATCAGGTCCGTCACGACCTTGGTGCCCGCGGGGGCGAGCTCCGTGAGCAACGGCGTGCGCACGACGGAGTCCAGGCGCGCCGAGAGCTTGTATTTGATGGGCGGAACGGAGGCCACGAGCAGCCAGCCGAGTGCGAGGGCGGGCAGCGCCATGCGTCTATTCCACCACCACCACGTCCCCCGTGCGGAGGCGGAAGGTCGCCGCGGAGCCCTCGTTGCGGCTGAGGAGTTCCCAGTTGAAGCGGATGCGCACGGGCGTCTGGTAGCCGGCCTCGCGGCGCAGCACGAAGATGCCGTCGTCGCGCGCGTAGTCCGTGAAGCCGCCCGCCTCCGACACCGCCTGCAGGAGGCCCGCGCCCGGCGAGAGCTGCTTGTTGCCGGGGTTGCGCACCTCGCCCAGCACGGAGATCTTCACGGGCTGGGCCTCGTCCACCACGACGGTGACGACGGGATTGGCCACCAGGTCCTTGAGCCGCTGCTCCACGGCGCGGGCGAGCGCGGCCGGCGTCTGGCCCGCGGCGTCCACGTCGTTGAGCAGGGGCAGGCTGATGCGGCCATCATCGCGCACGCGCAGGCGCGGCGAGGAGATCTGCCCCTGGTTCCACACGTTGACGGTGATGACGTCCCCGCGGCGGATGAGGTAGCTGTCGTCCTGTTGCGTCTGGGGCTCGCGGTAATCATCCACCCAGATGAAACGGCCGGGCTGGTAGCACCCGGAGGCGAGCAATAGCGCGGTCAGGGCGATCCAAGGGACGGCAATGGGCTTCATGCGGCGCGTTCCTCCTGGGAGGCGGGCGATGCGGCGCTGGGAGCGGGCTTGCGGCGATCCTTCACCCGGCGCACCAGCGCGAGGACCTCGTCCCGGCGCACCGCTCCGGTGGCCAGGATGAGCGTGAGGTAGACGGTTCCATCCACGACGAGGCGGGCGAGGCCCCGGAGCAAATCCCGCGAGTCCAGCCCCACGTGCCCGAGCCCCAGGTGTACCCCGGTGACGGCGGCGCACACGCCCGCCGTCTTGCCCAGCACGGCGAGGCTCCGCGCGTCGTAGGCGCGCGAGCCGATGGCGGACACGAGGATGATCGTGACGATGACCTCGCAGAGGGCGAGCGACAGGGCGGTGGCGCTCGCGCCTCCCGTGGGGCCCATCCGCGCGAGCAGGGGCGGAATGAGCAGCAGGTTGAGCGCGGGGTTGAGCACCGCGGCGAGCAGGGACGTGCGCGTCACCGTCCAGGTGCGGCTGGCGGCCATGAGCCAACTGCCACACACCGTGGCCACGTAGGTGAGCACGAAGATGGGCGCGAGCAGCCGCAGCACCGGGGCCGCGGGCAGGTAGGCCTCGCCGATCATCAGCCGCACCCACGTCTCCGAGCCCAGCGCCAGCGCCAGCGTCACGGGGACGGACACGGTGATGACGCCTTCCAGGCCCCGGCGGAGGATGCGGGTGAACTCCTCGGGCGAGCTCGACGCCGCGCGCGACATCATCGGCAGGAGCACCCAGCCGAGGATGGGCGAGAGCAGCATCGTCATGCCGGCGATGCCCCAGATGGCGCCGTAGTAGCCCACCTCCGTCTTGTTGGCCACGAGCCCGAGGATGCTCACGTCCACGCGGCCGTTGGTGGCCAGCGCCGCCTCGTTGAGGAAGAAGGGGAGGGCGGCCAGCAGCGCCGCCGCCGTGGCGCGCGCGTCCACCCGGAACTGGAGCCCGGCGTGCGCGCGCGTGAGGTGCACGAGGAAGCCCGCCTTGACGACCTCGGCGCCGATGAACGGCGCGGCGAGCCACGGCAGCGGCAGGCCGAGGAGCAACACCAGCACCAGCCCGCCGCCCCAGATGCACTTCATGACGACGTGGGCCACCGACAGGCCGTCCACCTTCTCGCGCGCGTGCAGCACCGCGGCGAGGATGGCGTTGAGCCGGAAGAAGAACTGGTAGACGCCCAGCAGCAGCGCCAGCCGCTGCACCTCGGGCGGCTCTCCTCCCGCGCGCATCACCCACAGCATTCCGCCGGTGAGCACGAGCGCCAGCGCGAGCTGCAACAGCAGCGTGCCGCCGAAGAACTCGCTCGCGTGTTCGCGCCGGACCGACACTTCCTTGCGGATGTAGACGTCCAGGCCCAGCGCGCTGAGCACGAAGAACGCGCCGGAGAAGCCGTCCGCCCAGTTGTAGCGGCCAAAGCTCTCGGGCCCGAGGTAGCGCGGCAACACCATGCGCATGACCAGCGCGATGCCGTACGTCACCAGCAGCGAGCCGCCCAGCTTGAGGGCGTTGCGCAGGGAGGTGTGGGCATCCACCGCTGGGGGAGGGGCGGGCTCGGCCCCGGTGGGCGCCGCGCTCGTGGGGGGCATGTCGATGACGGTGACCTCGAAACGAAGAGCCCGCGCAGTGAACGCCAGAGGTGTCCCCCCGTCAAACAAACACCTACAGGCCTGTAGAGCGAGGGAGCGGATCGTCCCGGGGCCCATGCTAGGTTGGCTCCTCCTCGCGTCCCTTCTCTCCCTTCATGTCCGCTCCCGCTTCTTCCATCAAAACGGTTCTTCTCGCCCTCTCGGGCAACGCGCTGGTCACCCTGGCGAAGTTCTTCGCCTTCGCGCTTTCCGGCTCCGGGGCCATGTTATCGGAGGCCGTTCACTCCGCGGCCGATACTGGCAACCAGGTGCTGCTCTTCCTAGGTCTCAAGCGCGCTGGCCGCGCGCGGGACGAGGAGTTCCACTACGGCTACGGCGGCGAGCGCTTCGTCTTCGGCATCCTCTCGGCCGCGGGCATCTTCTTCCTGGGCTGCGGGGTGACCGTGTACCACGGTGTCTCCTCGCTGCTTGATCCCCACCCGGCCCAGGTGGGCCCGCTCACCTTCGCGGTGCTGGGCTTCTCCTTCCTGGTGGAGGGCGGCGTGCTGGTGATGGCCGTGCGCGGGGTGCTCCCCCTCAGCCGGGAGCTGGGCTTCTTCCGCTACGTGCGCGAGAAGGCGGACCCCGCCACCGTGGCCATCCTGCTCGAGGATGGAGCGGCGGTGCTGGGCCTCCTCCTCGCCACGGGCGGCATCGTGCTCTCCCACGTCACCGGCAATCCCCTGTTCGACGCGTCCGCGTCCGTGGTGGTGGGCCTGCTCCTGGGCCTCATCGCCGTGTACCTGGTGGTGGAGAACCGCTCGCACCTGCTGGGCCGGGCGGTGCCCGACGAGGTGGAGGCGCGCTTCGTGGCGCTCGTGCGCGCCCGGCCGAGCATCGCGGACATCCACGACGTGAAGACGCGGCAGATCACCCCGGAGGTGTTCCTGTTCAAGGCCGAGGTGCGCTTCAGCGACGCCTTCGTGGCCTCCTGGTTGTCCCAGGCCCTGCGCGGCATGGGCGAGTTGCCCTCGGGGGAGGGCCGAGAGCAGGCGCTCCTGCCCTCCGCCCAGAGCCTCATCCGTCTGCTCAGCGAGGAGATCGACGCCATCGAGGCCGAGGTGCGCGCCGTCATCCCCGAGGCCCGGCACATCGATCTGGAGTTGGAGCACCTGCCTGTCTCCGCCCCGGGCGTGGCCGCCGACACCGGCGTGCTCAAATCCGCCTGACTGCTCGCGCCGCTAGCTCGCGCCGCTGCCGGTGATGACCACGGGCACCGTCTTGAGGATGAGGTTGATGTCGTTCTTGAGGCTCCAGTGGTCGATGTACTGCATGTCCAGGTACATCCACTGTTCGAACGAGATCTGATTGCGCCCCGACACCTGCCAGATGCAGGTGAGGCCCGGGCGCACGGACAGGCGGCGGCGCTGCCACGCGGCGTACTTCGCCACCTCCTTGGGGATGGGCGGCCGCGGCCCCACCACGCTCATCTCGCCGCGCAGCACGTTGATGAGCTGGGGCAGCTCGTCGATGGAGTACTTGCGGATGAAGCGGCCCACGCGGGTGATGCGCGGATCGTTCTTCATCTTGAAGACGGGGCCCGACTGCTCGTTGAGCGCCTCCAGCTTCGCCTTGAGCTCCTCGGCGTTGACCACCATGGAGCGGAACTTGAGCATGCCGAAGCTCTTGCCGTGCAGACCCACGCGCTCCTGCTTGAAGAAGATGGGCCCGCGGCTGGTGAACTTCACCGCCAGCGCCACGCCCACGAGCAGCGGCGAGAGCACCGCCAGCGCCGCCGTGGAGCTCACGATGTCGAAGAGCCGCTTGAGCGCCATCTGGTGCGGCAGGAAGGCGTGCGTCACGAAGTGCAGGTAGCCGTCGGAGACCGCGTGGTCATCCACCGGGCGCGCCCGGTCGAAGCGCATGTGGTAGGCCGGCAGCGCGAAGGGGATGCCGAACTTCTCGCACAGCTTCACCGCCGCCTGCATCTCCGTGGACTGCTTGACGAGGTTGCCGGCGATGTAGACCTCGTCCACCGGCACCGTGCTCAGCACCTGCTCCAGGTCCTTCACCGCGCCCAGCATGGGCGCCGGTATCTCCCCCGAGGCCGTTTCGTTGCCGAAGTTCAGATAGCCAATCACCTTGCGGCGGTGCTTGGTGGTCAGATCCTCGCCCGTGAGCCGCCCCATGGGGCCCACGCCCAGGATGAGCACGTCATCGCGCGGCTGCTCCTGCACGGACAGCCGCCGGAAGAAGTACAGACGCGGCAGCGCCACCGACGGCCACAAGAGCGGCGGAAAGAGACTCAGCGCGACGATCCACGACTCGGTGCCCATCACCAGACGCGTGAGGAAGAGCACCACCGTGACGACCATCACCTGGATGGAGATGAGCGCCAGATCATCCAGGCGCTCGCGATCCGCGAAGTGCACGTCGTAGAGGCACAGCGCCGTGCCCACCACGAGCCAGGAGATGACGCCCACCCCCAGCAGCACCCAGAGATCCGTGCGCTCCAGGTGGAGGTCATGCCCCATGAGCGTCGTGGAGATGAGCAGCGCCGCCACCACCAGCACCACGTCCGCCACCAGGTTCACCTTGGCGGCGAAGCCCGGGGCGAAGCGCGAGGGCTCCGGCTGCGTGGCCCGCGCGGGCACGAGCGCCAGAGGTTGTTTCGTCTCCTCGGCTCCAGTGGCCGCCGCCTGCTGCACCAGCGGCGCCGCGACGGACGCCGACAGGTGGGCAACGGGCTCGGCCCCCTCCTGGGACTTGTTGGAGAGAGGCTCGTGGGAAGGGGCACCAATTTCAGATGCGGGTCGCATTCGTGAGCCTGTCAGGAGTTGGAATCGACGGCCCGGATGATAAAGGACCGAGATGCTGGCATGAAGCGGGGGTCACCCAACTGTTCAGAGCACGCGGCCTCCGGAGTCCGCAGCGAACAGCGTAAAGGGTTGGGCTGAAATCCGTCAACCATCCCTGGATTCATCCACCCCAGGTAGAAGCCCGTGTGTGGATAGGCGTTGTAGGCCCACACGCGTCCTACCTGTAGGAGGTGGGTGCGAGGGGCAGGACCTCATGGGTGCTCCGCGTGGAGGCGCGACGTGAGCGTGCTAGAGGCTCGGGCATGAGTCCACACAGGTGGGAGGGGGTCGTCATCCGCGAGGCGCGACCCGAGGATGACGCCGCCGTGGGCGAGCTGCTGGTGGAGTCGTTCATCACCCAGTACGCCCAGAAGCTGCCAGAGGTGCGCTATGACGAGACGCGCAAGCGCGAGCTTCGGGATGTGGCGCGTCGGCGCGCCGTGGGCCGGGTGCTGGTGGCCGAGCTGGTGGGGCGCGTGGTGGGCACCGTGTCCCTGTGGCCCCCGGGCGCGCCGGGTTCCGAGGCCTGGATACCGGGCGCGGCGGATCTCCGGCAGCTGGCCACGGCGGTGGATTTCCATGGACAGGGGCTGTCCGGACCCCTGCTGGACGCGGCCGAGCGGCTCGCGCGTGAGTGGTCCGTGCCCGCCATCTGCTTGCATGTGCGCCAGGGGGCGGTGGGGGTGGCGCGCATGTACGAGCGCCGGGGCTTCGTGCGCGAGCCCACGGGAGACCTGGCCCTGCCCACCCTCTTCCTCGAAGCCTATGTGCTGCGTTTCCCCGCGTGAAGCCAGACGCTCGCTCGCACGTCTGCCCTTGACGCCCCTCCGAGAATTCCTCTCTCGTTTTCCCTGAAAGGGATTGGAGTCCGTTGCACCCTGCATCGAGTTCCGGCGGGAGGCGAATTCTGTGGCCAGGGAGCCTGATGGGACGGCCTTGATCGCGAGGTTCTCGCGCGGCGCTGGTGCCGTGTAGCGTCTCCGGCTCGTGTCCAGGCGGAGGAACACCATGCGCGCGTTGCGATTGGAGCGGTTGGAGGGTCCCGAGGGGTTGCTGCTCACGGAGGTGCCGGAGCCCGAGGCGGGCGATCAGGTGCTCATCGACGTGAGGGCCGCGGGCGTGAGCTTTCCGGATCTGCTGCTCAGCCGGGGCCAGTACCAGATGAAGCCCTCGCTGCCCTTCGTGCCCGGTGTGGAGGTCGCGGGCGTGGTGCGCCATGCGCCGGAGGGCGCGGCGGTGAAGGCGGGAGACCGGGTGATGGCCTTCACCCTGCTGGGGGGTTGGGCGGACGTGGTGGCCGCCGCGCCCGGCATGACGTTTCCCATCCCCGAGGGCTGGAGCTTCGAGGCCGCCGCGGGCACGGTGATGAACTACCACACGGCCCACTTCGCGCTGCACCGCCGGGGCCGGTTGCGCGAGGGCGAGACGGTGCTCGTGCATGGCGCCGCGGGAGGCGTGGGCACGGCGAGCCTGCAGGTGGCGCGAGGCGCGGGCGCGCGCGTGCTCGCGGTGGTGAGCAGCGAGGAGAAGGCCGAGGTGGCGCGCAGCGCGGGCGCGGACCGGGCGTTCCTGTCCACCTCCGGGGATTGGGTTTCCCAGGTGAAGGAGGCGACCGGAGGCCGGGGCGTGGACGTGGTGCTGGATCCCGTGGGCGGCGACATCTTCGACCTGAGCCTCAAGTGTCTGGCGCCCGAGGGCCGCCTGCTCGTGGTGGGCTTCGCGGGCGGACGGATTCCCGAGGTGAAGGTGAACCGGCTGTTGCTCAAGAACGTGGACGTGGTGGGCGTGGCCTGGGGCTCTTTCCTGCTGCACGAGCCCGGCATCACGGCGGAGATCTCCCGCGCGTTGGCCTCGCTGGCGGAGAAGGGCTTCGTCGAGCCGGTGGTGGGCCCCGTCTTCCCCCTGGAGCAGGCCGCCCAGGCGCTGCGCGCGCTCGAGTCACGCACGGCCGTGGGCAAGGTGGTGTTGCGCGTGCGATGACCTGATCCCGGAGGTTCGCTCCGGTGAGCGGCCTCGTTAGCATGGGGGCTTCCTTCCCCCGCAGCGAGGCACACCAATGCTCACCGGACGCATGATGGACTTCCCGCTCACGCTGACCCACTTCCTCGATCGGGCCCGGACCTATTTCGGCCAGTCGGAGATCGTCAGCCGGCAGCCGGACAGGTCGCTGCATCGCTACACCTATGCCGACTTCTCGCGCCGCGCGCGTCAGCTCGCCGAGGCCCTGACCCGTCTGGGCGTGAAGCCGGGCGATCGCGTCGCCTCGCTGTGTTGGAACCACTACCGCCACCTGGAGCTGTACTTCGCCGTGCCCGCGATGGGCGCGGTCCTCCACACGCTCAACCTCCGGCTCCATCCCAACGATCTCGGCTACATCGCGCGCCACGCCGAGGACCGGTTCATCGTGGTGGATCGCTCGCTCTTGCCCCTGCTCGAGAAGTTCATCGGCTCCGTGCCGAGCGTCGCGCACATCATCGTCGTTCCGGATGATGGCCCCGCGCCCGAGGGACGGCTGGACTACGAGCGGCTGCTCGCCGCCGAGCCGGGCACCTTCGTCTTTCCCCCGCTCGAGGAGCGCTCCGCGGCGATGCTCTGCTACACCTCGGGCACCACGGGCAACCCCAAGGGCGTGCTCTATACCCACCGCTCCATCGTGTTGCACACGCTCGCCGAGTGCATGGCCGACACCTTCGGCATCGGCGAGGCGGATGCCGTGATGCCCGTGGTTCCCATGTTCCATGCCGCCGCCTGGGGCATGCCCTTCGCTGGTTTCTTCACGGGCTCGAAGATCGTCCTCCCCGGGCCGCATCTGGAGCCCACGTCCCTGCTGGACCTCATGGCGGCCGAGCGCGTCACCCTGGCCGCCGGCGTGCCCACCATCTGGCTGGGCATCCTCGCCTTGCTCGATCAGGAGCCCTCGCGCTGGGATTTGAAGAGCGTGAGGGGCATGTTGATCGGTGGTTCGGCGGCCCCCCAGGCGATGATCGAGGGCTTCCAGAACCGCCATGGTCTCGCCGTGACCCACGCCTGGGGCATGACGGAGCTCCAGCCCGTGGGGACGATCGCGAGGCCCCGGCACTCGCACCAGGGCAAGAGCCCCGCCGAACGCTTCGCCCTGCGCGCCACTCAGGGCTACGCGCTGCCCTTCGTCGAGGTGCGCCACGTGAGCGACTCGGGCGAGGTGCTGCCCTGGGATGGCACCACCATGGGCGAGTTGGAGGTGCGCGGACCCTGGGTGGCCTCCTCGTACTACGGAGACGAGGGCGCGGACCGCTTCACGCCGGATGGATGGTTCAAGACGGGAGACGTCGTCACGCTCGACGCGGAGGGGTTCGTGCGCATCACCGACCGCTCCAAGGACGTCATCAAGTCCGGCGGCGAGTGGATCAGCTCCGTGGCCCTGGAGAACGCGCTCATGGCGCACCCGGCGGTGCTGGAGGCGGCCGTGTTCGCCGCGAAGGACACCAAATGGGACGAGCGTCCGCTGGCCGCCGTGGTGCTCAAGCCGGGCCAGTCCGCGACCCGGGAGCAGCTCGCCGCGCACCTGGAGACGCACTTCGCCAAGTGGTGGCTGCCGGAGGACTACGTCTTCCTGGCGCAGATTCCCCGCACCTCCACGGGCAAGTTCCTCAAGACGAAGCTGCGCGAGGACCACGGTGATCACCTGCTCAAGCGGGCGAACAAGGAGCGTTGAGGGTGAGACAGCCTGCTTGAGGGGGCTGGTCGCCACATCAGATGGCGCGAGTAGAGTGGGACTCATGAATCTCTCGACTCATTTCTCGCGCCTGGGCTGGGTTGTCTTGCTCGGGAGTCTGGTGACGGGTTGCGCGACGGAGACTGCTTGGCGGACGGAACTCGGGGCGGACCCGGTGAAGACGGTGGCCTCGCCCGCGCCAGAAGAACTCTCCGACTTCGTGCTCGTCCTCCACTCCGCTCCGGGCCGCGGGATGACGCACGAATGGCGCCGGGCCGAGACGATCGACCTTTCGGCGTACCAGCATCCGGCTCGGGCTTCGGGCTCGAGCGGAGGCGTCGTGTTCGCCGCCATGCAGCCGCGCGATTGCCATGCGGAACTCCTGGACTGCGTGGCCAGATGCATGCGCCGACCGCTTCCTCGCGGGTTCGGTCACATGACGCTGGGAAACAGGGGCAAGGGGGCGAAGGAACAATACTGCCAGGATGAGTGCATGCGGCCCTTCAGGGATTGCGAGGAGTCGCAGGGGCGTCAGCTCCACGAATTCTCGGCCATGGACAAGGCCGTGGATTGGTTGGAGCGCCACTCCCAGGTGCTCCTGGCGGGGAGCGTGGTGATCATCGCGGGAGTCGTCTTCGTCACGGTGTCCGCGGGCGCGGGATTGCTCGTGCTCGTTCCCGCGACGCTGCTGTCCGTCGCGGCGCCTGGGTCGGTGGGCGAGCGGGTGGCGCTCCAATGACCATTCAAGAACGGATCCTGCGGACCCAGAACCTTCTGGGCCTGGCTCAAGAGAACGCCCAGTCCCAAGAGGAAAAAGACTTCCTGGCCACGGCGGTCGATGCGCTCTGGTTCATCTGGCGCAATGGGCAGATGTATGAGTTCGAGGAGTACCGCCGTGATCAAGACGCGGATGCTCCCCTGCGGGTCATCGCCGCGTTCGACACCGAGGACGAGGCGCACGCCTGGTTGAAGGCTCAGCCCCGGGTGCCGCTTCTGGCCAAGGTGTTGATCGCGGACCAGTACCACGTCGTCATGTGTTCGGATGACCAGCAGAAGCGGTATCTGCCGCCGGACCTCACCATCGCCTACTACATCCAGGAACTGACGCGCGATGGGTCGCCGCCCGCCACGGCCCGCTTCGACACGCTGGAGGAGGCGCGAGCCTGGTTCAACGCCCAGTGCGCCCCGCTCCCCTGGACCGTCATCCAGGTGGGAGGCGCGCACTACCTCGCGGTCCACTACCGCAACATCCACCACCGGGCTCTCTTCCCCTTCTCCATCGTCGAGAGGCTCGAGAAGCTGACGCCCTCGGAGCCCTGAGTCCGCGCATCGGTCGTGGGAGCGCGCCTGGATGCCTCCCTGAAACGGGGGACTCCGGTAAGCCCGGGGGGTCGAAACCTTTCAGGTTGGGTGATGGTTCCCCGGTCGGCAGGTCGGGTTCCCGTCGGTCTCGCGCCTCTCCTCGGGAAATGGGCCTCCACCGCTCTGACAGGTTGAGTGGGGGTCATGACCTTCTCGGTAGAGCCGGGCTTTCCTTTCGATTTTGGCTGTGTTACCTGTCGAGACACGGACGTCCACGGCCCATCCGCACCGGGAGACGTCGTCATGCCGCGCGTTCCCGCCTCGCGCTTCGCTCCAGGACCCTTCGATTGAGGCCTCCCCATGCCCCAGGTTCACAGAACGCAAGCCCAGCTGGCCGTCTACCTCGGACGGGCGGCCCGTGAGGCACGCAACCGGATCGGGTTGACCCAGGAGGAAGTGGCCGAGCGCGTCGGCGTGGCCACGGAAGTCTACGGCCGCGTCGAGCGCGGCCACCTGTTGCCCAGCGTGCCCACGTTGATGCGGCTCAGCCGCGCCCTGTCGCTCGACGCCAATGATCTCCTGGGCTTCACCACCACACGGCCTCCCTCCTGGCTCGTGCCGCAAGAGGCGCCTGCGGAGGATGAGCCTCCGGCGTTGCGCCGTCTGCTGCGCGTGGCGCGTCGGCTCTCGCCCCGGCAACTCACGCTGCTGGGCGCCACGGCCAACGCCCTGGCGCGTGCCCAGGAGGCTCGTCCCCGCCGCGCGTCGCGGCGCCCTCGCGAAAGCCAGGAGGCGTGAGCCGTGGACTCCGAATCCCTATCGTCCGAACAGCTCCAGCGTCTGTTGGGGGAGGTGGCTCGCTCGGCCCGGGCGCGCCTGGGCCTCACCCAGGCCCAGGTCGCGCTGCGCGTCGGGCTCGTGCCCAATGTCTACGGCCGCATCGAGCGCGGCGGCATGATGCCCGCCGTCCCCACGTTGCGGAGACTCGCGCGCGTGCTCGAGCTCTCCACGGACGCGTTGCTCCTGTTGCGCGAGGAGGACGTGGCCGCCTCCGTCCACCATCCGCTTCCCGAGGTCGAGCTCTCCGGTGACTTGCGGCAGCTCATGGTCCTGGTGCGGGGGTGGCGCCCCGCGAAGGTGAAGCAGTTGCTCCGGGTGCTCAGGTTGCTGGAGGCCCCGCTCAAGGAGGTGTGAGCGCTCCGTCAGAAGTGCAGGCCCAGGCCCGCGAAGGGGCCTGCGAGCACATCCCGATGCACGACCTTGTCCACGAGGCCGCGATCATTGAGCAGCAGGCCGCGCCAGCCCGCACGCAAGGCCAGCGGCCCCAGGTGCAAGGCCAATCCCAACTGCGCGTCCAGTTGCAGGTGCGGCACGGGCACCCACTGCACTCCGCCCTCCAGGTCCAATTCCCCCAGCAGACAGCGCTCGAAGGTCATCGCCAGGCTCGGTCCCAAGAAGGTGGCTCCCGGCGCGCGCGCCACCGCCACGCCTCCCTCGAACCGCAGCCTCCCCTTGTGGCTCACCGCCGCGGCGAACGTCACGTTCGCCCCGCCCAGGTGGAGGGTGTCCCTCCCGCCCAGGCCGTCCTCCGCTCTCAAGGAGAGCGACGTCCATCGCGTGGACACGCCCCAGCGCTCCTCCTCCAGCGCGAAGTGCAAGCCCAGCGCGCCTCCCTGCTTCACGCCCTGGGCCTCCACCCCCAGCCGCACCTGCTTTTGCGCTTCCGGCGGGTCCTCGAAGAACCGCTCCGAGGGCGGGCTGTACGGGCGGTAGGCCACGGTGGACACGCCCGCGGAGACCCAGATGGCCGTCGACGGGGCCAGGGTCGGGCGCTGGGGGCCGCGCCTCGGGGGTTTTCCCTCGCTCCGGGTTTTTCCCACCGCGGAGGCGCCATGGGCGCGCGAGCCGGCCTTGCCGAAACGGGCCTCGGCGGACGGAGCGGCGAGGAGACAACCGGCGGCCATCGCGGCGCACCATGTTCGTGGGGCATGTGGCATGGGGAGCACTCCTGGGCGGACCGCTCATAGGAGCATGTTTTTCGCGGCTCCCCGCCGCCCTCCGCGCCCAGGCACCACTCATGAACACAGCGCTCGGGGACAACGTTGGGGAGCGGGCACATGCGATGCTCGGGGGGGAGGTGACCCATGCTGTTCTTCGACCTGGAGGCCTACGCCCCTCCGGACGAGCGCACCGCGAGCCGTGGCTCGCTCATCGTCAATCCGGCCCGGCCCGGTCACATCCTGCTCGGCGGGTGCTTCTTCTCCCGGCGCTTCGCGGACCCCTTCCCGGAGGCCCCCGAGGTGCAGGGGCTCTGGTTGTGGCACTTCGGCTCCGAGCGGGCGCTCCTGCGGGCCATCCGCGAGCGCTTCGAGGCGGAGTGGGCGCGCCAGCGCGCGGAGAACGCGCGCGTGCTGGGCAAGCCCGTGGTGGACCTCGTCGTGTGCGGCGCGGGCATCGCCCGGTTCGACCTGCCGGCGCTCTACTGCCGCTCGCTCCTGCATGAGGTCGCCAGCGCGGTGGAGTTATACGAACTCTACTTCAAGGCGCGGCCCATCGACCTGTCCAACGAGGCGGGCTTCCTCTTCCCCGAGGAGCCCCACCTCTACCCCAAGACGACCCGGGAGCTGGCGGGGCGGCTGGGGCTGCGCGAGCGCAAGGGCTCGAGCAAGAGCGTGTGGGACAGCTACGAGCGCGGCGAGCACGAGGCCATCGAGCGGCGCACGGCGGACGAGTTGCGGCTGGTGCTGGAGCTCTACCGGCGCCTGCGGGAGCGGGTGGTGCCCACCCCCCCTCCTTGAGGGCCCGGACGCCCCCCCTCGCGCGCCCGGGGGCCTCCGTGCGAGCATGCACCCAAGGAATGGTCGCTTTCCCAAGAACCGGTCCATGACGATTCGCGCCAAGGTGTTGTTGTTCGCGGCGGTCGCCGTCGTGCTCGTGTGCGTCATGGGCCTGTTCCTCTTTGGCGCCGCCCGGCAGGGCCAGCGGCTGCGCCAGCAGTTGGTGGCCATCCAGGAGCAGATCGACGGCTACACGCGCCTGCACTCGGTCGCCTGGCCCTTCCTCAATCAGCTCGCGCAGGCGCGTCAGGCCCAGATGGACACCGCGCTCGTGTCCCAGGAGCTGGCGCGGCGGGTGGACCTGGAGATGGTGCGGCTGGCCGACAGCAGCCTGCGGCAGGGCAGGGACGCGGGGGATATGCGCACCCTGGAGCAGGAGCGATGGGAGCAGCGCGAGGTGCGTGCCGCCCTGTTGCGCTGGTCCGCGTTGGCGGAGCGGCGGGTGAATGAGCTGCCCGCCAACGTGTCCGTGGCGCCCAACGTGGAATGGCTCCTGTACTCGGAGTTCGAGCAGACGGTGGGCCAGCTCATCCATGAGGTGCAGGAGGAGGCGCGCTACGAGCTGGAGCTGCTGGAGCAGCGCCTGGACGCGGGCGTGTTCGTGGGCGAGTGGGTCGCGCTGTGTTTTCCCGTGCTCTGCCTCGTGCTCGTGGTGTTCCTCGTCCTGGCCATCCTCACGCCCCTGCGCCACTCGCTCCAGGGGCTCACCGAGGCGGCGGAGCGCATCGGGCATGGCGACTTCGACGTGCACACGAACGTCTCGTCCCCGGACGAGCTGGGCACCCTGGCGCGCGCCATCGACCGGATGGCGCGCGAGCTGCGCGAGTCCCTGGAGGAGAAGCAGCGGCTGAGCCGCGCCGAGGCCGAGGCCAGCGAGCGCGAGGCCGCGCGCTACCACGCGCTCCTGGAGGACACGGTGCGCACCCGCACCACCGAGCTCGCCGAGGCGAACACCCGCCTGCGCGACAGTCTCCAGCAGTTGCAGTCCACCCAGGAGCAGCTGCTGTCCGCGGACAGGCTCGCCTCGGTGGGGCGGCTCGCCGCGGGCGTGGGCCATGAAATCAACAACCCCCTGGCCTACATCCTCAGCAACCTGCGCTACGTGCACCAGGAGCTCGGCGAGCTGACGGGCGCGCCGAGCGAGGAGGCGCGCCAGGAGATGATCGCGGCGCTCGCCGAGGCGAGCGAGGGGGCCGAGCGCGTGCGCCTCATCGTGCAGGACTTGAAGACGCTGTCGCGCCCGGACGAGGTGGCGCTCGGGCCGGTGAACGTGGCGGACGTGGTGCGCTCGTCCGCGAAGATGGCGCGGCACGAGACGCGGGACAAGGCCCGGTTGGTGGAGGTGTGCGAGGGCGTGCCTCCGGTGCACGCCAACGCCGCGCGCCTGGGCCAGGTCTTCCTCAACCTGTTCATCAACGCGGCGCACGCCATCGCGCCGGGGCGGGTGCAGGACAATGAAATCCGCGTGCACGCGAGTCTGTCCGCGCCGGGTCTGGTGACGGTGGAGGTGAGCGATACCGGGGCCGGCATTCCCCCCGAGTACCTGCGGCGCATCTTCGATCCGTTCTTCACCACCAAGCCCGTGGGCATGGGCACGGGGCTCGGGTTGTCGGTGTGCCACCGCATCATCACCTCGCTCGGCGGCGACATCCGCGTGGAGAGCGCGCCGGGCCAGGGCACCCGCTTCTTCATCACCCTGCGCGTGGCCGAGGGCTCCTCGGGCTCCACCGAGTCGGCGGCCTGACAGCTTCCGGGCACCCGGGGCGGGCGTTGTGTCTCCTGGTGGATGTCCAGGCGTTTCAAGGGCTTCGCGAGCGACGACTGTTCAACGGTCGGCCTCGCGGAATCCTCGACGCTCCGAGCGTCTGGAAAACGCCATCCCCATGTTGCTCGCAGGCCAGTGAGTCAACATAGGAGTGGAACGAATGCCCCCTCGTGGTTCGAGCAGCACCCGGAGCAAGTCCTCGAAGGCCCAGAAGTCCGTGCGCACGCGCGCCAAGCGCGCCGTGACGCGGGCCAGGAAGACCGTGGCCAAGGCGGCTGGCAAGACCAAGACGGCGGTGAAGCGCGCCGCCCAGGACAAGCGCGCCTCGCCCGCCCGCCGCACGCGCAGCACCGGCATCAAGGCCCGCCGTGCCACCTCCGCGAGCGGAAAGACGGGCCGCAAGGTGTCCCGCTCGCCGCGCGCGAAGAAGGTCCCGCGCACGAGCACCCCGATCGCGGCGATTTGAGCCGTCCGGACGTGACTCTCCCCGGCTCTCAGGGTTGGGGAGCCGGGTCCTTCTCGGGCGCCACGTTCCGTTCGCGGCAGGCCGTCAGATCCTGCTCGGTGCCTTGCCACAGGGAGGTGTGCAGGAGCATCTCCCCCCTGCGCATGGGGGCGATGAGCCGTTTGCCCACCGCCGTGGCGGCGTCCGCGGGTTTGATGACGGAGGCGGTGACGAACTGTTCCGGAAAGGAGCGCTGGGAGATGTGGTCGTACGTCAGCACCGTGCCCGCGGGCACATCCTCGGCCAGGCTGACGACGGGGACGAGGTTCCAACCCCGGCGGACCTGATGCTCCTTCTGCTTCACCCAGAAGAACGCCAGCATGAAGGCCACCAGGAACGTCAACACCACGCCCAGGCCAAGGCCCAGGAAGAATCCCGGGCGGCCGCGCGACTTCGTGTTCTCAACCATTCAGGGCCTCCTCGTAGAGTCGGGCGAGCGCCTTGGCCTCGTGGCTCACGCCGAAGCGCGCGCGGGCCTCCTCGGCGGCGGCGCGGCCCACGGCATGGGCGCGTCCGGGCTCGCGCAGGAGCATGCGCAGGTGCTCGCGCAGCGTGGCCACGTCCCCGGGCTCGTAGAGAAAGCCCGTGCGGCCGTGCTCGATGACGGCCGGCACGTGCGGTAGCCGCGTCACCACCGGACAGCACCCCGACGCCATGGCCTCCACCAACACCATGGAGAAGGCCTCGCCGTAGGACGGGTGCACGAGGATGCTCAGGCCCTGGTACCAGGGCACGACGTTGGAGTGCTCGCCCGCCAGCACCAGCGCTCCATTCGTCGACGCGCGCAGCTTCTGGGCCCACGCCGCGTCCTGGCCCTTGGCCAGTCCCACCAGCACGGGCGTCCACTCGGGGAACTCGGAGAGCAGCGGCTTCATCGCCTCCACGAAGTCCCCCTGGCCCTTGTTGGGGCGCACCCGGCCCACCACGCCGATGCCGAAGCGTCCGCCGAGCCCCAGCGCGCGCCAGGCCTCCTCGCGCTCCTCGGGCGGGGTGAAGCGCGTGAGGTCCACCCCATGGGTGACGATGGAGGAGGGCATGCCCATCCACTCGGCGCCCTGGGGGTTGAGGGTGACGAGCCGCTCGGCGCGGCGGGCCAGCAGCCGGGTGAAGCCGCTGGGCTTGTAGGGGCCATGGCGCGTGTAGACCAGCCGCACCCGCCGGCCGAGCAGCCGCAGCAGGAAGCCGAAGAGCAGCTCGTTGTTGCGGTGCGCGTGCCAGACGACGGGCTCCTCGCGGATGCGCCGCCACAGCTCGCCCCAGGGGATGCGCGGCACGTCCGGCGCCAGGTGTCCGCCCAGCGCCCGCGTCTCCATGAGACGTCCGAGTTCCGGGACGATGAGTTCGGTGTGGGCCGTGACGCCGGTGCGGCGCCGGTGGAAGTGGGGGTGCACGACGAGCGTCATGGGCGGGGGTGTCTCTATCACGCCGCTGGGAATGCCAACGCGGCCGCACGCGGAGCGGCCAGCCGAGAAGCACCCTCGCCCCGGTGGTGAAGAAGGACCCGTGCCACGAGGTTGACCCCTGGACGTGACTTCTGGAGTCAGCCCCATGGACAGGACAGGCAGCGCGGATCTCCCCCTTCACTCCGGCCGGGTGCCGGACTGGCTCGCCGAGCGCATGGCGCGCATGAGCCGCGTGCTCGTGGAGGCGCTCGTGCTGCACTACGGCCGCCACGAGGTGCTGCGCCGGCTCGCCCACCCCTTCTGGTTCCAGTCGCTCGGGGCCGTCATGGGCATGGACTGGCACTCCTCGGGCGTCACCACCACGGTGCTCGGCGCCCTCAAGAAGGGGCTCACCCCGGGGGGACGCCAGCTCGGGCTCTATGTCGTGGGCGGCAAGGGGCTCCAGGCCCGCCGTGCCCCGGAGGAGCTGCGCATCATCGGGGATCGGGTGGGCATCGACGCGCCCGCGCTCCTGCGCGCCAGCCGGCTCGCCGCCCGCGTGGACAGCGCCGCGGTGCAGGACGGCTTCGAGCTGTACGCGCACAGCCTCGTGTTCTCCGACGACAACGCGTGGGCCGTGGTGCAGCAGGGGATGAACCCGGCGGCGGGGCAGGCCCGGCGCTACCACTGGCTGTCCGAGGGCCTGGGCTCCTTCGTGGACGCGCCCCACGCCGCCATCGCCGGGCCCTCCCAGGGCGTCATCCTCAACCTCACGGACCGGCGGGCCGCCCGGGCGCGCGCCGCCCAGGTCCAGCTCGTGTCCGAGGGCCCCGATGCCGTGCTGGGCGTGCTGCGGGAGGTGCGCGCGGCCCAGGCGGCCCCCGTGCCCTTCACGCCGCCCCTGCCGCACCTGCAACTGCCCCTGCGCGAGGAGGTGACCCACGAGGATGTCCTCCTGCGCCGGCTCCACGGCACGCTCGCCGCCGCGGCCGAGCGGGGGCCCCGGGACTTCGCCGAGCTGCTGCTCACCCCGGGCGTGGGCGCGCGCACGGTGGCGGCCCTGGCCAGCGTGGCCGAGGTGGTGCATGGCGCGCCCTCGCGCTTCACGGACCCCGCGCGCTTCTCGCTCGCCCAGGGCGGCAAGGATCGCCACCCCTTCCCGGTCCGACTCGACGTCTATGACGAGACGCTGCGCGTGCTCCGGGGCGCGGTGGACGCCGCGCGGCTCGGCAACGACGAGCGGCTGACGGCCCTGCGCGAACTGGACCGCCAGGCGCGCCGGCTCGAGGCCGTGGCCACCGGGCCTTCCTTCGATGAACTCGTGCGGGAGGGGTGGGCGGGAGTGGGAGAATTACTGCCCACCGACGCGCCTCCTCGGCGGCCGTCCGGGCGTTCCGGGTGGCGGCGCGCGCCAGTCCCCCGGGCGCAGCTGGAGCTGCCGGGCCTGACGGATGCGGAGGGTGATGGGTCCCGACACTCGGGGTGAGGGCTCCAGGCGGGAAAGCTGCGGAACACTCGGAAAGTGACGCGCTGGGGACACGGAAGGTGGTCGACACGTGTTGTCCCGGGGGCCAGGATCGGAACGAGCCCCCATCCCCGATCCAGAGGGAGTCCTGCCGTGCCGAGCCGCAGTGCGTCCTCTCCTCCCCGCACTCCCCCCGCCATGCCCGTTTCCCGACTCGAGGGGCGGGTCCTGGTGGTGGATGACACCGAGAGCAAGCGCTACCTCATCGCCCAGACCTTGCGGCTCGCGGGCATGGAGGTCCTGGAGGCGGGGAGCGGGCAGGAGGCGCTCCTGGCCGCGGCGGGACAGCCGGACGTGGTGCTGCTGGACGTGCGTCTGCCGGACATGAGCGGCTTCGAGGTCTGTCACCTGCTCAAGACGGACCCGGTCACCGCCGCCATCCCCGTGCTCTACGTGTCCGCGCTCCTCCGGGACGAGGAGCTGGAGACGCGGCTCTTCGAGGATGGGGCGGATGGCTACGTGCCCCAACCCATCGAGCCCAAGCACCTGGTGGCCCAGACGTGGGCGCTGGTGCGCATGCGCCGCGCGGAGCTCCAACGCGAGCGCGATCGTCACGAGGCCGGGAGCGAGCAGCGGCGGTTGCATCGCGAGCTGGAGTCGAGCGAGGGGCGCCTGCGCCTGGCGCTCGAGGCCGCCGAGCTGGGCACGTGGAGCTATGACGTGGCCACCCAGGTCTATCACTGCGATGCGCGGGCCCGGGAGTTGTTCGGCATGACGCCCGAGCAGCCCGCGGACTTCGGGAGCGTGAGCGCGCGGATCCACCCCGAGGACCGGGAGCGGATGATGGCGGTGGCCCGGAGCGGCTGCCAGGGGGAGGAGGGGGGCGTCTTCAGGGTGGAGGGCCGGACGACGGGCTTCGAGGACGGACTGGTGCGCTGGCTGTCCGTGCTCGGGCGGGTCCACTTCTCGGCCGACGGACAGGTGGAGGGCGTCGCGGGCATCTGCCATGACATCACCGAGCGCAAGCTGACCGAGTGGCGCGCCGCGGAGTTCCAGGCCACCACGGCCGCTTTCTCGCATGCGCTCACCCCTCCGCAGGTCACGCGCGCGCTGCTGGAGCACGGGGTGCGGTCCATGGACGCCTTCGCGGGCTCGGTCTGGGCGGTGGAGGGCGAGGCGCTGCGCCTGCTGAGCCACTTCGGCTACGACGACGCGGTCATCCAGGCCGTCCAGCCGCCTCCACCGGGTTTTCCCGTATGGGAGGTGGCGCGCTCGGGCCGCACGGTCTGCATCCCGGGGCTCGAGGTGCTCGAGCGGGACTGGCCCGCGTTTCGTCTCGGCCTGCGCGATGCGCGCAGCCGTGCCTGGATGGGCGTGCCCCTGCGCGAGGGAGAGCGGACGGGGGGCGTGCTGTGGTTGAGCTTCGCCGCGGCCCGCCGCTTCGGCGTGGCGGAGAAGGCCCACCTGGAAGCCCTCGGTCATTTGTGCGCCCAGGCGCTCGGGCGTGCCCGGCTCTATGAAGAGGAGCGTCTGGCCAAGGAGGAAGCGCGGCGCCAGTCGGCCCTGGAGCAGCGCTTCCTGGGCATGGTGAGCCATGACTTGCGCAACCCCCTGCAGGCCATCTCCCTGGGGGCCCGTACGCTCCAGCGCATGGAGCGCCCTTCGGCCGAGGCGCTGCTGCGCATGACGGGGAGGATCGCCCACAGCGCGGACCTCATGGGGCGCATGGTGTCGGACCTGCTGGACTTCACCCGGGTGCGGCTCGGGGGCGGCATTCCCCTGGAGCGCGGGCCGGAGGACCTGGTGCGTCTGGGCCGCGAGGTGGTCGAGGAGTTCTCGATCACGCACCCCGGGAGCCGCATCCTCCTGGAGGGCGACGGCGCTTGCGCGGGCGAGTGGGATGGCTCGCGGATGCGGCAGGTGTTCGGCAACCTGCTGGGCAACGCGCTGAGGCACGCGCGCGAGGGCTCGTCCGTGCGGATGCGCGTGACGTGTACCGCGGACGAGGCCGTGTTGGAGGTGGCCAACGAGGGCGAGCCCATCCCCGAGGAGCTCCTGCCCGTGCTCTTCGAGCCCTTCCGTCGGGGCAGCTCGACGTTCCGCCCGGCGGGCAGCCTGGGACTGGGGCTGTACATCGTGCGGCAGGTGGTGGACGGGCACGGGGGGAAGGTGACGGTGCGCACCGGGCCCACCGGTACCGCCTTCACCATTCGAGTCCCCCGCGCCGTGTGCTGACTTCCCACCAGCAAGGTCGACGCGCTAGGGTGACGCGCCATGTCGGACACGCCGCTCATCTTCAATCACACCATCCAGGGCTTCTTCGCTCGTGCCTTCCCGGCTGGGGTGCCCGAGGCGCTCAAGCAGCAGCTGCGCGCGTCGGGCGTGGACCTGGACAAGCCGTTCCTGCCCGCCTACCCGGTGGAGACCTGGAGCCGCTGCATCGAGCTGAGCGCGCCCTTCGTCTTCCCGGACGAGAACCCCCAGGACGCGTGGCACAAGCTGGGCGAGCGGATGATCGACGGCTACCAGGAGACGATGATCGGCCGCGCCATGTTCGCCACGCTCAGGCTGCTCGGGCCCCGGCGCATGCTGCAGCGCAGCCGGAAGAACTTCCGCTCGGGCAACAACTACACCGACGTGGTGCTCTCCGACGTGTCGCCCACGGAGATGGACCTGTGGTTCAACGAGACGCAGGAAGTGCTGCGCCACTTCGTGGCGGGCATCGTGCTCGCGGGCATGCGCGTGGGCGGCGCCGAGCAGCCCCACGTGGACGTGCTGCGCACGGATGCCCGGGGCATCACCTACCGCGCCTCCTGGGCCCAGAAGTCCTGAGCCCTCCGCTCAGGCCGGAGGCCGTGCTCCGCCGTAGAGCGTCTCCGCGCGCTGGAAGAGCACCCAGGACGTGATGATGTACTTGTCCCCCGAGCGCGGCACGTTGCCCCGGTGGGTGTGGGTGAAGCCCGAGGGGAAGATGACGAGGCGGCCCGCCTTCGAGTCCACCTTGCGCTCCTGGTAGAAGAACTCCGTCTCGCCGCCCTCGGCCACGTCGTTCAGGTAGAACTGGAAGGCGAGCACGCGGTGCAGGGGCTCGCAGCTCGCGTCCTTGGGGAACACCTCCGAGTGCCAGTGCGGATAGCCCCCGCTGCCCTTCACGTAGCGCTGCACCTGCAGGTTGCCGTAGCGGTAGAGCACGCCGACGAGCTGATCGAAGTGGGGCTCGCCCATCTCGGCGAAGTTCTCGCGCGTGAGCGTCACGAGCTGTCCCGTCTTCGGGTGCTTCACCGACAGGGAGACCGCGCCCACCAGCGTGTAGATGTACTTGCGCAGGTAGGCCTTGAGCGGCGGGAAGGCGTGGTCGAGCAGCCGGCGGATGAGCTCCTGGTACTCGGCGTGGGGGTTGAGCAGCAGGTCGTAGCTGTCCTTCTTGCTCACGTCCACGCCGCCCCCCGTCTGGCCCCGGGTGACGTGGGGGCTCTTGGAGAAGACCTGGAGGACTTCCTGGCACAGCGCGGGCGGGAGGACGCCGTCGTGGACTTCGATGAAATCGGTCATGGCTGGAGGCGGAGTCTACCCGCAGAAAAAAAACCCCGGGGACCGCGGCACGAGGGGCCACGATTCCCGGGGTCTTGAACGCCCCTCGAGGGGACGCGGAAGGGACTACAGCGAGCCCTTGTTGAGCAGCTTGTTGACGGTGCCGGAGGGGTTGCCGCTCACGACGTTGTTGGTGGCGTTGTTCTTCAGCCACGTGTCGATGGTGGCCTGGGACGCGTCGCCGTAGGTGCCCTTGTAGAGGGCGGCCACGCCGGCCACGTGCGGCGAGGCCATGGACGTGCCGCTGATGGTGCTGGTGCCGCTGCCCGTCCAGGCGGAGGTGATGCTGCTGCCCGGGGCGTAGATGTCCACGCAGCTGCCGTAGTTGGAGTAGGTGGCGCGGGCGGTGGTGCTGGTGGTGGCGCCGACGGTGGTGACGACGGGAGCGCTGGCGGGCGAGTAGTTGCAGGCGTTGCTGTTGTCGTTACCGGCGGCCACGGCGACGAACACACCGGCGTTGGAGAGGTTGGTCACCGCGGTGTTGGTGGCGGCCGAGTAGCCACCACCGAGGCTCATGTTGGCCACGGCCGGCTTCTTGTGGTTGGTGCGCACCCAGTCGATGCCGGCGATGACGCCCGAGTTGCTGCCCGAGCCGGTGCAGCCCAGCACGCGTACGGCGTAGAGCTTGACGGCCTTGGCCACGCCGTAGGTGCTGCCACCCACCGTGCCCGCCACGTGCGTGCCGTGGCCATTGCAGTCCTGGCCGTTGCGGCCATCGCCAATGGCGTCATAACCGACGGAGGCGCGACCACCGAACTGGGGGTGGTTGGTCTGGATGCCGGTGTCGATGATGTAGGCGTTCACGTTGGACGCCGTGTTGTTGTAGGTGTAGGTGCCGTTGAGGGTGTTGGAGGTCTGGTCGATGCGGTCCAGGCCCCAGGTGGCGCCCGTCTGGGTGGCCGACTCGATGGCGAACTGATCCTCCTCGACGAACTCCACGTCCCGGCTCTGGCGCAGCTGCTTGAGCTGGGCGGCGTCCAGGGTGACGGAGAAGCCGTTGAGGGCCGTGTCATAGATGTGGTTGGGAGACACGCCGAGGATGGCGGCCACGGAGCGGGCGTTGGCGCCGTCCTTGAGCTTGACGATGTAGTCACCCTGGATGCCCATGCCGGGAGCGGCCTGGTGCAGCGGGGCCAGGCTCTCACCCAGCTCGTCCTGCTGCATGTCCATCTCACTTCCACCGCAAGCAGCCAGGGACAGCACGGAACCGAGGAACAGCACGTTTCGCACAGCGCGCATGGGGCTTCCTTCCAGGAAATGGTTCAGGGGACACGTCGCTCTCGCGAAGTGAACGGCGCCTGACATACCAAAACCTGGAAAGTTGATTCAACCGGAATTCGCAATTTCTTGAGAATAGAAAGTTAAAGCAGGATACCTTGGGGCACCATGACGCATGTGGGCGCCTGTGCCCCGGGGTCGCTGCTTTTCTCCCGGTGCTAGCGCGCGGAGAGCAACTCCACGTCGAAGACGAGGACGGAGTCGGGGGGGATGGCGCCACTGCCCGTCGAGCCGTAGCCCAGTTCCGAGGGGAGAATGAGCCGGCGCTTGCCGCCCACGCGCATGCCCACCAGCCCCTCGTCCCACCCCTGGATGACCCGGCCCTGGCCGAGCGTGAAGGAGAAGGCCGTGCGGCCCGTGCGGCGACTGGTGTCGAACAGCGTCCCGTCCGGCAACCACCCCGAGTAGTGGACCTCCAGGAGGCGGCCGTTGGTGGCCTCGGCGCCGGTGCCCACCTCCTGGTCCAGCGTGTACAGCCCCGACTCGCCGCGGTTCATCGCGGTCAGATCCACGCCCAGGGCGGCGGCATAGGTCACCTTCGTGGGGTCTCCCGAGTCCGAGCCGCAGGCGGACGACAGGGAGAGCAGCAGGCACAGGGAGAGCAGCGGCAACGGACGGTTCATGGGGGCTGTCCTTCGGAGGTCTTCGCGGGAAGAGGGAGGGGCCCGGCTGGGCTCAACGTCCCCGGGGACGGGCGCCTCCCCCGGCCCATTGATATCCCAGGGTGGCGCCCGAGCCGATGAAGCCCAGCGTCACGTACTTGCGAAAGCCCTGGAGGGTTTCGCGATTGCCCACGACTTCCTCCATCAGTCCGTGCATGGCCACGCCCAGCAGCGTGCCCGCGGCCGCTCCACCCAGGGCGCCCAGGAAGGCACGTCCCCGCTCCTGGCTGCCGCCGAAGGCGAGCTCCCCCAGGCCCCAGGTGCCCAGCGCCGCCATGGGCGGTGTGAGGACGAGTCCCGCGCCAAACGCCGCCACATCCGGCTCCGTCCACCGTCCGCCCGCCTCGGGAGGTTGCAGGAAGAGGAGCGAGCCGGGCAGCGAGCCCAGCACACCGCCCGCGACCGTCTCGGCCGCCGTCACCCACAGCCGCTCTCCGCCCAGTCGGCTCGCGCCATAGACGCCGCCGAGCGGCAAGGCCGTGAGGGAGCCGTACACCGCCCAGGCCCCGGGCGACACGGGGGCGTCCAGGGGCGTCTGCGGCTTCTGGGTCACCGGCCGCCAGCCCCGGGGGCGCTGGGGGCCGAGATCCGGTTCCCTCTTCTGGGTGGTGAATCCACCCCCTCCCGTCCCGGCCTCGGCCCGAGCGGAGTCGCGCGTGGGCGCGTCGCTCGCGGGGTCGTCCGGGGGGGGCTCGGCGCGAGCCACGGGCGCCACGAGCAGGCTCACGAGCAGGCTCACGAGGCGCGGAAGGGTCGTCGAGGGTGGGCCCATACCCCAGGGATGGGGTGGGTGTCCTCCACCGTCCACCCGGGAAGCCGTGCCAGCGGCCGTCAGCGGACAATGGAACGACGTGGATGTCCGCCGGTGGACGGGAGGCTCCGGCTCCCGGTCCAGCCCCGGGGCGCGTGACTAGCTTCCCGCCGTGACGACTCGCTGGCTCCTACCGCTGCTCGCTCTCTTCCTGGCGGGCTGTCCCATGCCGAACCACCGGCTCGCGCTGCGCATCCGCGACGACGTCCCCGACTCGCGCGAGGGCATGTCGCTCGCCTGGTATCAGACGGTGGGCGTGCCGCTCGAGCCGGGCAATGACGTGGAACTCGTCCACAACGGCCGCGTCTTCGACATCCTCGAGGAGCAGATCCGCGCCGCGCGCTCGAGCATCCACATCCTCGTCTATATCTGGCGTCCGGGAGATCCCTCGGACCGGCTCATCCAGGCCCTGCGCGAGCGCGCCCCGGGCGTCGCCTGCCGCATCCTCGTGGATCCGCTCGGCAGCCTGCGCTTCGATGACATGGTGGGGCCCCACCTGGTGGCGGCCGGCTGCGAGGTGCGCGTCTTCCGGCCCCTGCGGGGCACCATGACCCAGCTCAACCTGGAGCGCTTCCAGGCACGGTTGCACCGCAAGCTCGCCGTGTTCGACGGAGAGCGCGGGATGACGGGCGGCTGGGGCATCTGGAAGAGCTGGATTGGAGATGGGCGCAAGCCCGAGGAGTGGCGCGACGCCAACATCTTCGTGAGAGGCCCCGCGGTGCGCGGCATCCAACTGGCCTTCGCGCAGAACTGGCAGGAGGCGGGCGGGGACATGCTCTCCGCGGAGGCCTTCCCGGAGGTCATCGCCTCGCGGGGCGAGGCCCGCGCGGGCTTCGTCACCCACACGGGCGCGCCCGTGCTCACCAACGCCGAGCGCATGACCCTGCTGGCCATCGCCTCGGCGAAGAAGCGGCTGTGGATCGCCAACTCGTACTTCATCCCCACCGGCGCCATCCAGGACATGCTCATCGTCAAGGCGAGGGAGGGCGTGGACGTGCGCATCCTGGCGCCCGGTCGCCACCACGACATCCCGCCCATCCACACCGGCCAGCGCGCCACCTATGAGCGTCTGTTGGAGAACGGCGTGCGCATCTGGGAGTACCAGGTGTCGATGATGCACTCGAAGACGATCCTGGTGGACGAGCGCCTGTCCCTGGTGGGCTCGACGAACCTGGACGCGCTCGCCATTGGCGCCGACGAGGGTTCACTCGTAGTGGATGATCCCACCATGGCCGCGCAACTCGCCCGGGCCTACGAGGAGGACCTGGCGCACTCCACCGAGGTGCGCTGGGATTCGTGGCGGCGCCGGGGCCTTATCAAACGCCTGGCCGAGCGGATGACCCTGCTCTTTGGCAGCTACCTCTAAACGCCCGAGCCCCCGGCCGCTGGGTGAACGGTCGGAATGCCACCCGCTCGCCGGGTCGCGTCACGAGAGAGTCTGGCTCTTGCTCGCGGCCCGACGCTTGTCCGGTTAAGCTGTGCATCCAACCGGAAAGCGCGATGGCGGGGTGGGGTGGTCCATGCGCTCGCTTCTCCGCGGGAGGGCGGTATGCAAGGCGCCATCGACACACTCAAGAACAGCCTGGCCATCTACCAGGAGGAGCGTTTCCTGCTCGTCGGGGTCGCCTCGACCCTGTTGAGCATGAGCGCGTTCCTGCTCTTCTCCCTGCCGTGGACGTGGGTGGCCTACAAGGACCCCGAAAGTCTACGCAAGTTCCGCGTGCAGGGACGCGAGTTCCCCATCAAGCGCTGGTTCTGGCCATCGCTCGGACGCTTCCTCGTCAACGGCTTCCTGTCCTTCCTGTCGCTGGTGCTCGTCTGGCCCCTCATCCGCAACCTGCCCGGCATCCACACGGGAGAATTGCCGCCCTGGTACGTGATGGTGGGGCAGATCGCCTTCTTCATCGTCCTGGATGATTTCCTGTACTACTGGATGCACCGGACGCTGCACACGCGCTGGCTCTACAAGCACGTGCACTCGGTGCACCACCGCATCACCACGCCCTTCGCGCTCACCGGCAACTACATGCACGCGGTCGAGTTCATCTTGACCTCGACGCTGGTGCTCATCGGCCCCTCGCTCGTGGGCGCGCACGTGGTGACGCTGTGGATCTGGGTCGTCTTCCGCCAGTTCGAGGCCGCCGACGGGCACTCGGGCTATGACGTGCCGTGGAACCCGGGACTGCTGGTGCCCTTCTACAAGGGGCCCGCCTACCACGACTTCCACCACCGGCGTTTCTTCGGCAACTACGCGGGCTTCTTCGCCTACCTCGACAAGCTCTTCGGCGGCACCTACTCCAAGGGCTACGAGGAGTACCGCCGGGCCCATTCGCACCACCCTCCGGCCGAGTCCGAGCCTCCACCGGCGGCCCCGGCCGCCGCCGCGGTCCAACCCAAGCCGTAGCCTCACGCCCCGGGGGGGGCCGTCCGGCCGCGGAGTGGGACGGCCGATACCCACCCGGGGTGGAAGGGGACTCAGGGGGTTGGACGTTCAGGGCGGGTTGGCCGATCTTTCCGCTCTGCGGGGCTAGACAGGTTTAGGGCATACTCGCGCGGCTGGCGCCGGGGGTGCGTCCGAAGCCCATGTCGAGCATGTCCACCAGGATCGAGGCAGTACCAGGCGGGGCCGAGGGACCGCGGCGGCGCGAGGCCGCGCGCGTGCTCATGGTCTCCCGTCTGCTGCGGGTCCTGGACGCGCTCCTGCCCGCGGGGATGCGGGGGTCCTGCTCCGAGGAGTTGGGCCGGGGCCGGCTGCTGGTGGCGGCCCTGGGCGTGCTGCTGCTGTGTGACGTGCTGTTCTTCCTCACCTTCGTGCCCCAGGCGCGCTCCCCCGGGCCCCTCATCCTCGTGGGGACGGTCTGCGCGGTGGGGTACGCGGCGGCGTTCGGGCTGCTGCACTGGAGTGGCTCGTCCCGGCCCGCGGCGCTGCTCATGTGCGGGATGCTCACGTGCGGCTACGCGGTGAGCACGCTCAACAGCAGGGTCGCGCCCACGAGCGCCCATCCCTTCTGCATGCTCATCCCCCTGTTGTCGGTGTACCTGCTGGGGCCGCGTCCGGGGTTCTTCTTCACGCTGGTGACCTGCCTGCACGTGGGCGTGTTGCTGCCCCTGCTCTTCGGCGCGAGTGCGTGGGCGCGCAACTACTCCACCGCCTTCTGCCTGATGGGGGCCTGGGCGCTCACCTGCCTGCTCATCACGGCGCGCAACCACGCCAACCAGGCCCTGGAGCGGGCCCTGCGCTCGCTGCGCGAGCACGAGCGCAAGCTGACGAGCCTGCTGGAGAACACCGAGGACATCGTGTGCTCGGTGGACGCGCGGGGCCGGCTCATCGCGGCCAATCCGGCGCTCGGGGAGATGTACCGGGAGCTGCTCGGGAGCGAGCCCCAGCCGGGAGAGATCCTCTTCCCGGAGACCACGCCCCCGAGCGTGCTCCGGCGCTGGGTGGCCTGCTCTTCCCAGGTCCTCGCGGGCAAGCGCGTGCGCTTCGAGGCTTCTCCCTCGCGCCTCAAGAGGCCCCGGGTGCTCGACATCTCGCTCAACCCGGTGTTCGACCTGTCGGGAAGCGTGGTGGGGATGACCATCTTCGGCCGCGACATCACCGAGCGCAAGGAGGCCGAGACGAAGCTGGGCGAGATGCACCGCAGCCTCCTGGACGTGTCCCGCCAGGCGGGCATGGCGGAGATCGCCACCGGGGTTCTGCACAATGTGGGCAACGCGCTCAACAGCGTCAACGTGTCGGTGAACCTGCTGGCCGAGCGACTGCACCGCTCCCGGGTCCATCCGGGCCTGACCCGGGCCACGCACCTGCTTGGCGAGCACTCGGCGGACCTGGGCACCTTCCTCACCGAGGATCCCCGCGGACGGCAGCTGCCGGAGTATCTACGGACCCTCACGGGGCAGATGTCCCGCGAGCGCTCGGAGTTGCTGGACGAGGTGCACACCCTGCTCAAGAGCCTGGATCACATCAAGTCGGTGGTGAGCATGCAGCAGGAGCACGCGCGCTTCTCGGGCGTGGTGGAGCGCCTGGACGTGACGGGGCTGCTGGATGACGCCCTGCGGCTGCAGGCGGTGTCGCTCGAGCGCGGAGGCATCGGGGTGCGGCGCGAGTACACCGAGGGCTTCCTCGTGCGGGTGGATCGGCACAAGCTCTTGCAAATCCTGCTCAACCTCCTGAGCAACGCGCGCCACTCGCTCGTGGAGAGCGGTCGGCCGGACAAGGTCCTCACCATCCGCGTGCAGCGCATCTCCGACGAGCGGTTGCGTATCGCGGTGGCGGATAATGGGGTAGGCATCGCGCCGGAGGATGCGCCACGCCTGTTCACCCAGGGTTTCACCACGAAGAAGGACGGCCACGGTTTTGGCCTCCACATCAGCGCGCTGGCGGCGGCGGAGATGGACGCGTTCCTCTCCTGCGCGAGCGAGGGCCGCGGCCAGGGCGCCACCTTCACCATTGAGCTGCCCGTCTCGGGCGAGGAGAGCAGGGTATGAGCGGGCCCAGCACAAGCACGGCCAACCGCCGCATTCTGGTGGTGGACGACAACCAGGCCATTCACCAGGACTTCCGCAAGATTCTGTGCGCCCCACCGGCCACCGCCGCGCTGGACGCCATGGAGGCCGCGCTCTTCGGCGGCGTGGCGGCCCCCAGCGCGGACGCGGGCTTCGAGGTGGATTCGGCCCACCAGGGCGAGGAGGGCGTGGCGCGCGTGAAGGCGGCCATGGCCGAGGGGCGCCCCTATGCGCTCGCCTTCGTGGACATCCGCATGCCGCCGGGCATCGACGGGGTGGAGACGGCGCTGCGCCTGTGGAAGGAGGACGAGGATCTCCAGGTGGTGCTCTGCTCGGCCTACTCCGACTACTCGTGGGAGGAGATGACGCAGCGGCTGGGCGTCAGCCAGCGCCTGCTCATCCTGCGCAAGCCCTTCGACAACATCGAGGTGCGCCAGCTCGCCCACGCGCTCACGGAGAAGTGGGCCCTCCTGCGCCAGAGCCACAGGCGCATGGAGGACCTGACGCGCGAGGTGCAGGAGTGGACCCAGGAGCTGGCGATCGCCAATGACCGGCTGCGCAAGGAGATGGAGGACCGGGCGAAGCTCGAGGTCCGCCTGGTGCAGGCGCAGCGGCTCGAGGCGCTCGGTCGGCTCACGGCGGGGCTCGCGCATGAGATCAACAACCCCCTGAGCGTCATCATGGCGAGCGTGGGCTTCATGCGCTCGGAGCTGGAGGAGCACACCAAGGGCGGCCGCTCCCTGGACTCGAGCGAGCTGAGCGAGGTGTGCTCGGACGCGCTCATCGGCGCCGAGCGCATCCTCCGCATCGTCAATGACTTCCGGCTCTTCTCGCGGCTGGACAGCGAGCCGCAGAAGCTGGTGGACCTGCGCGAGGTGCTGGACCATGCCCTGTCCGGGGCGAGCTACAACCTGGGCAAGGCGCAGGTGGTGCGTGACTTCCAGGACGTGCCGCCCGTGTGGGGCAGCGAGCAGGGTCTGGAGCAGGTGTTCATGGGCCTGCTCAACAACGCGGGCTACGCCACCAAGGGCGGGGAGGATCCGCGGGTGAGCGTCATCGCGCGCCAGCGCGAGGAGGGGTGGGTGATGGTGGAGGTGCGCGACAACGGGGTGGGCATCGCCCCGGAGCACCTGGGCCGCATCTTCGATCCCTTCTTCACCACCAAACCGCCGGGCACGGGCACGGGCCTGGGCCTGTCCATCTGCTACGGCATCGTCTCGGGCCTGGGCGGCGCCATCGAGGTGGACAGCACTCCGGGCAAGGGCTCCACCTTCCGGGTGAAGCTGCCCCGGGCACCCGAGAACGCGGCGGCCCTCTGAGCGTGTCCTCCATGGCCCCCGTCATCCGCCCCGCCCGCCCCGAGGATGGCCCCGCGCTCGGGAGGATGGGCGCGGCGCTCATCCAGATGCACCATGACCAGGACCCCCGGCGCTTCATGGCGCCCGGCGACGACGCGGAGTCCGGCTACCGGTGGTGGCTGACGAAGGAACTCAAGCGCGCGGGCGCGGTGGTGCTGGTGGCCGAGCGGGAGGGCGCGGTGGTGGGCTACGCCTATGGCACCGTGGAGGGCCGGGACTGGAACGCGCTCCGGGAGCCCCATGGCGAGCTGCATGACCTGTGGGTGGAGGCCTCCGCGCGGGGGGGCGGCGTGGGCGCGGCGCTCGCCGAGGAGTTGGTGCGGCGGCTGCGCGCCCAGGGCGTGCCGCGCATCATGCTGATGGCCGAGGTGGGCAACGACTCCGCGCGGCGGCTCTTCACGCGCTTGGGGTGGCGCCCCACCATGGTGGAGATGACGCGCGAGCTGGTGCCTCCATCCGAGGCCTGATCGACGGGTAGTGGATGTCCGGGGCGCAAGCTGTGCTGGCCAGAGGACAACCTGCCCTTGGGTCCAAGGGAGTGTCCTGGACCCCAGTGCGTACGGTCTTTCCACGGTTCCGGGCTGATCCGGTCCGACGTGGAGGAGCGCCGTGTCTGGATTCCCGTCCCCTCGCAGCAGTCTGCCGTGTCTCGCCGCCCGCGCATCCGGTCCCTGGCCGGTGGCGCGTCGAGTGAAAGACGGACAGGCGTACTTTCCCCAGGCGGTGGCCTCGGGAGAGCCTGGGGCCCATGACGTGGTGTTGTGGACCCGGGCGGTGGATCCCCGGCATCCGGGCGCCCGGCTCTCGCTCTCCCTCCAGGTCGCCCGGGACGCGCGCTTCGAGCACCGCGTGCTGGAGTCCTCCGGGCTCTCCACCTCGTGCGCGCATGATCACACCTTGAAGGTCCGGGTGACGAACCTGGAGCCGTGCACGCGCTATCACTACCGCTTCCTCGTGGAGAAGGACGGCCAGTGCCTGGGCTCCGTCACGGGCCGCACGCGCACCGGCCCCGAGTCCCTCCAGGAGCGGCCCCTGCACTTCGTGGTGGCCCACTATCAGGACTTCCTGCGCGGGGGGCGGCTCCTGGCGCACGGAGAGGATCCGGACTTCATCCTCTTCATGGCCGACTCCCTGCACGACGCCGGAGGCCGTCCGCTCGCCCCGTCCGCCGCGCCCTCGGTGTCGCGCTCCCGGGATTTGTGCCGCGCCTGGCGGGCCCTGCCGGGCCCGAGGCGCTGGCACACGGACTACCCCGTGCTCGTCATGTGGGACGACACCCGTCCCGCGCGGTGGCAGGCCACGCGGCGGGCCCTGTGTGACTACCTGCCCGTGGACATGCCCGCCGAACCCCTGGGGGAAGGCCCCCGGACGCGCTCCCCGGTGGCCGACGCCGCGTGACGCTCAGGCGGTGGCGAGCGCGGGGGCTTGCTTCGTCACCAGTCCCACGTAGAGCGCGTCGAACAGGAGGATGGACAGGCTCAGGAAGGTGAGGAAGTGCAGCCCTCCGAGCCAGCTCTGCGTCTGGCCAATCACCCAATGGCATTCAATGGACGTGCCCAGCGTGCCGAGCATCTTGCACCACGCCGCCGGGACGGACAGTCCCCGTCCTCCCTGCTGTCTCCGGGAGAAGTAGAAGAAGAGGAAGGTGACGCTCATGACGAGGTTCACCATGAAGGCGCCCATCAGCCCGAGCAGATCATGGTACTGCACGTGGAAGGCATACAGTCCAAACACGGACAGCAGCACCGTGCCGAGGACGATGGCGTGGAAATGGCGTCGCAGTTCCGGAATGGGTTGCAGGGCCGGGCCGTAGCGCAGGAGCTGGTAGACGATGACCAGGTCCACGAAGAACCACACCCGGTCGAAGAACAGCCACAAGGCCACGGGATTGGGCAGCACCCAGGCGGCGAGGAATTCCCACGCCAGGTTCATGCAGATGGCCACCAGGGGCAGGCCATACGACTTGTCCCGGAAGCACTGACGGATGATGAAGCCATAGGCCATGATCCAGAGAACGCAGCCCACCTCCCCGATGATGTTGAACCAGGCGAGGGGATCCAACGGCCCGCCGGGGAGCGACTGATGGAGGACGAGGGTCGGGTGCATGGTTCAGGCCACCCTCAGGCTGGCGTCCGTGACGAGCGCGTCCTGCACCCGATGCGTCCCCGAGGGGCGGCGCACCAGGGGCTTGAGGTTCCAGCTCGTCTGCAATTGCTCCGGAATGTGGAAGTGGGTGCGCTGGCCCCCGGCCTCCGCCCGCAGCATCGCCTCGACGATGTCCTTGCTCAGCAGGCGCAGGAGCTTGGCGGGCAGGAAGGTGTGGTCCCCCACCCAGTCGGTGAAGCCGCCCACGCAGGTGATGGCCTGCGCGATGCTCGTCGTCCAGTCCGGCCGGGGCACCTGCATCATGTCCGCCACGTTGAGCCCCTGCCATTGGTCCTGGTCGAGGAAGAAGTGGATCATGCTCGCGGGCAGACCCTCCAGGGGCCTGGGCACCATCTCCTTCATGCCCTCGATGAGCGCGCCCGTCAGGGCCACGCCCTCGGGACAGGGCTCCACCTGGCGTTGGCGGATGAGCAGGGTGAGCGCGCGCGCCTCGTCCAGGCTGTCCGGCAGCAGCCGCTCGGTCACGCCGAGGATCCTCCCCACGGCCTTCCAGGCATACATCCAGGCGTCCTGCTGCTCTGGCGTCAGCTCGATGCGCAGTGCCTTCATGCCCTCGAGCACGACATAGGAGAACGTCATCAGCGTGCCGGCCATGTCCTCCTGGTTGATGGGCTCTCCCAGCTCCCGCGCGGGCCAGGGGGCGCGCCAGTCCCGGCGGATCATGTGGCGGACGGCCGCGTGCATCAGCCGCACCTTCTGCGTGGTGCGCACTCCCCGGCCATTGCTCTCCAGGCCCCCCTGGCTCATCACGTCCACGACCATCTGCGCCGTCTCGAAGACGCGCCGCACCGGGCGGTTGCGCAGCGAGCCCGTGCGCGCGAGCACCTGCACCCCCCGGCGCGCCGCGTACGCCGCCGGCAGGGAGTAGAAGCCGAGGATCATCATCACCTCGGGGCCGAACAGCTCGAAGACCTCCTGGGCCCGGCGCAGCTTCTCCGCGTCCAGCCGGGGCACGGACGCCTTGGTGCGCAGCAGGTACTCCATCACGTAGGCGGGCAGTTTGTTGGAGGGTAGATCGTCGTTTCCCACCAGCGAGCGCATGAGCTGGTTGACCGAGTCCACCTTTCCATCCGCGAACAGCTTCTCGATGACTCCATCGGCGAGCGGATCCATCTGCATCCGCATGTCGTCCATGAAGTCGTGAGTCCAGAGGCTCGACGGCATGTATGTGACTCCTCGCGGGCGATTTCTTGGAACCGCTCCCCCCCCGCGCTACCGGTCAGCCTAAACCTCTGGGCGAGGTCACGCTGTGAAGCAATTCACAAGACAATGCTTTTGGGCATGGGTTGTCCGGGGAGTGTTGAGGGGTACTCCCACCTGTCGAGCGCTTGTATCAACCCGTGAGCACCCAGGTGCTCGAACAGCCGGCGCGCCTGGTGGTGGTGGAGGACGCGGGTGGCGCTCGAGGGAGCGGCGGCACGGGCGAGCGCCTGGTGGGCAAGGCCCTCGTCGGTGGGCATGCGGTAGGCGCGCGCGTACTCGAGCGCGCGCCGCCAGAGTGTCTGGGCTCGGGCGGGCTTTCCCTCGAGCCAGGCGCGGGTGCCCTCCAGGCGCGCGGCGCGGCTGAGCGCGGTGGGGTACAGACGGCTCGCCTTGTGCAGGACACGCAGGGACTCGCGCATCAAGGCGCGGACCTCGGCCTGCACGGAGGCACTGGCGCCCTGGGCCTCCTCCCACAATTCCAGACAGGCTTGCACCAGCGCGCTGAGCGAGGTGACGTCGGACCAGACCACCACGGGCCGCAGACGCAGCATGCGCAAGGCCTCGCGGGCGTGGCCCAGGGACTGCACACCCTCGCCCGCGCGGTACGCCACGAGCGCCGCGTTGCAGTGGTAGCGCAGCACGGCGAGGGGATCCGAGTGGGGCAGCAGCGCCTGGGCCTCGCGCAGCCGCGTCTGGGCCTCCTCCAGCCGGGCGAGCTGCAGCAGCGTGGGCGCCATCTCCGAGAGGGCCCACATGGAGTTGACGGCGCTCGCGGCCTCGGTGGCCACCTGGAGCAGGGTTTCTCGCACGGCCTGGGCGGCGCCCGGCGCGCGCGCCATCTCCAGCCCCATGCCCAGCACCTCCAGGCCCGTGCACTGGGTGAAGCAGTCATTGATTCGCCGGGCCGCGGCGATTCCCCGCTCCACCTGCCGCAGGCCCTCTTCCCAGCGGCCGAAGGTGAGGTGGTAGGCGCCCTCGACCACGTCGGTGTGGGGACTGGGGCCGGAGGCGCCCGCGCGGCGGAAGTAGTGGCGCGCGAGTCCCCGCGCGCGGCCCATGCCCGCCATGTAGCCCAGCGCGTTGTAGGACACGGCCGCGGTGGAGAAGGCGCGCGCCCGCTCCGCCCGGTTCACCGCGGCGAAGTTGGAGGTGATGCTCTCGAGGAGCCGGTTCTCGTAGAAGGTCTGCTCGGAGAGGAGGGCGAAGAGGCCCGCGGCGAGCGTGAGCCGTTCGCGCTCCTCGTCCGAGGGCGGAGCGGGAGGCCGCCCGCGCGACAGGACGAGCCGCGCGAGGTGCTGGCCGCCTTCCACGAGGAGCCGGCGCATCCAGGCCCAGCGGTTGACGGGGCGCGAGTCGCCGAGCAGCCGCAGGGCGCGGTCCCCCTGGGTGAGCGCGGGCTCCATCTCCCCCAGGGCGTGGTGCGCCGCGGCGAGCCGGGCGTGCCAGCGGGTGGCGCGCGGGGGAGGCGTGGGGGGGCCGCTCGCGGACAACTCCAGGGCCTGGGTGAGCAGGGTGATGGCTTCCCGGGGAGCGCCGCGCGCCGCGGCTGTCTCGGCGGCGCGCTCCAGATAGGACAACGCCCGCTCGGGCTCCTCCGCCCGGTGCCAGTGGTGGGCGAGCAGGGGCAGGTGTTCCGCTCCGTGCCCCGCGCGCTCGTGGTGCTGGGCCACGGCGCGGTGCAGCTCGCGCCGCTGGGAGAAGGCCATGAGGTGGTAGGCCGCTTCCTGGATGAGGACGTGCTTGAAGGCATACACGGGGCCCTCGTCCGAGGGCGCCTCGGGCTCCACGAGCCCCAGGCGGTGCAGGGCGGCGAGCTGCTCGGGCAGTGACGCGCGATCCGACTCCACGGGGTGGATGTCGCGCAGGAGCGCGAAGGGAAAGGTGCGGCCCAGCACGCTGGCCACCTTCACGGTGAGCTGCTGCTGTGGCGTCAGGCGATCCATCCGGCTGATGAGCAGGCCCTGGATGGTGCCGGGAATCCCCGGCGCGGGTTGCCCACCCGTGCCCGACACCCAGCGGCACTCGCCCCGCTCGACGGTGAGGTGGCCCGCGTCGCGCAGGGCGCACGCCAGTTGCTCGCTGAAGAAGGGGTGGCCCTCGGCGCGCTCGCGCAGGAGCGTCACCACGGGGGTGGGCAGCCGCCGCGCGCCGAGCCGCTGGCACACGAGCGTGAGCACCTCGTCCTGGGGCATGCGCTCGAGCGACAGGTTCAGCGTGCCGGGCGCCTCGCGCAGCTGCCGGTACTCGGCGATGGCCGTCTCGGCGGGAGGCCGCGTGCAGAGCACCAGCAACAGCCGTTTGACGCGGCGCTGCACCGCGAGCGCCAGCTCCCACGAGGCCGAGTCCATCCAATGCGCGTCGTCCAGCACCACCACGCGGGGCCGCTCGCGGCTGGCATCGTCGAGAAGCTGCACCAGCAACTCGCGGGTGTTGGCTCCGCGCAAGGCGGCCGTCATGTGCTGGGGCAAGTCGCCCTCGGGCAGCTGCACGGGCAGCACCCCGTTGAGCAGCGGCGCCCAGGCGGCCTGCTCGGGCCGGTGGCGCATGCGCTGGAGCAGGTGCGCGGCGCGGGTGGCCGCGTCCTGGGCTCCCTCCAGTCCGAGGAGGGCGGGGAGCACGGAGCGCCAGGCATGGTAGGCCCGGGAGCGCTCCTCGGGCGAGCCCGCGCCCTGGGCGGTGGACAGGCCCCGGGCGCGCGCCTCCTCCAGCGCCTCCGCCACCAGCACGGACTTGCCCATGCCGGCCTCCGCGTCGATGAGCACGGTGCCCCCCGTGCCCGCCTCGGCCAGCGCGCGCACCGCGGCGGACAGCCGCGAGCGCTCGTGCTGACGTCCCACCACCCGGGTGCTCCGCCCACTTTCCGGCTCCAGTCCGCTCTCCTGGGGCCTGAAGATGGGTACGGAGTGGGTGATGCCCTTCATCTTGAGGGGCGGCAGCAGCTCGAAGCGCACCCGTGAGGCGGACAGTTGCAGCGTGGAGGCGTCGCACAGGATGTCGTCCACGGCGGCTTGCATCAGCCGCGCCGCCAGGTTCACCGTGTGGCCCACCATCACGTACTCGCGCCGGGTGTCCCCGCCCATGGTGCCGCAGAAGACGCGCCCGGTGGCCAGCCCCAGCCGGTACGTCGCGCCTCGCTCCCGCAGCGCCGCGCGCACCTCGAGCGCCGCCTGCACCGCGCGCACCGCGTCGTCCTCGTGCGACAGGGGTGGCAGTCCGAAGGCCGCCACCATCACCACGCCCTTGTCGTCCACCACCACCTGGTTGGCGCTGCCCCCGTGGCGGAAGAGGATGGCCTGGAGGGTGCGCAGCGCGAGCTGCAACGCCTCGGGATGCTGGCTCGCGGCGAACGCTGGGTCTCCCAGGTTGATGAAGAGCACCGTGACGGTGCGGAACTCGGACAGCCATTGGCCATGGCCGGCCTCCAGCCGCAGGGAGACGACGCGCGGCAGGTAGGCGCGCAGCGCGGGCTCCAGGTGGGGCGCGGGTTCCATGGGGAGCACGGTGGGCAGGGGGACGGGCGCGAGCGCGAGCAGCTTGAAGCCCGCCGGGCCCCGGGGCTCGCCCTGGGCCTCGGGCACGTGGCGCCAGGCCTGGGGGCCGACGATGATGTCTCCTGGCTGCGCCGCGTGCTCCGCCTGGACCATCTCCAGCAGGGGCTCCCCCGAGGCGAGGAAGTCCCAGTGGCCCTGCTCGCCCCCCACGTCGGACAGCCGCACGCGGCCCGCGCCGATGCCCACCTTGATGCGCGTGCGCATCCCGGCCACCGGCATGCTCGCCTCGATGAGGGACTGGGCCACCAGGGCGCACCGCGCCGCGAGCGTCACCGCGCGAGGCAACTCCTCCTGGGACTCCGCCGGCCAGAGCGCCACCAGCGCGTCCCCGGCGAAGCGCAGCACGTCACCCCCGTGGGCGCGCAGGGTGTCGATGAGCTGGGAGAAGTAGGCGTCGAGGAGTTCCCGCAGACGCTCGGCGCCCGAGGGGCCACCCTGGTCCAGCGTCTCGGCGAGGGGGGTGAAGCCCGTGAGGTCGGCGAAGAGGACCGCGCCGGGCTGCTCGCGCCAGGCCCCTTCGCGGGGGCGCGTGTCATCCTCCCGCAGGGCCCGCATGAGCGAGCCGGGCAGGAACGCCGCGAGGGCGTGCAACCTCGAGAGGGGTGTCATTGCGGGGGCGTGGGGGCGCCCCTACCTAGCAGAGGGCTGTGCTCCCGTCACCCCTGGGAAAGGGATTGGCGGGCAGGCGAGCGTGCGAGTCTTTTCGAACCCGGCCAGGGGGTGTCAGGAAGACTCCGGGTGGAGGGGAGAGAGAAGTCCCGCGTGGGTCAGACGCTCGGAGACCTCGCGGGCGAGTGCCACGTGGGTGGGATTGGCGGCGGTGAAGCGCTCGGAGGTGAGGATGACGAGGGTGCCGAGGGCATCCACGGGCTCGAGTTGGACGGACGGTGGCAGGGCGGGCAGGACCCCACGGCGGTGGGCGAAATAGGTGAGCCAGCCCGCGAAGGTGCCCACCTCGGTGGACTCCGTCACCAGGTCGAGGTGCTCATGGGCGGTGGCGATGCCCCACTCGGGCTCGAAGGCCAGGACCATGGCGCGCAGGATGCTGGAGAGGGCGGGGGCGCGCAGCAGACGCTCCGCCGTGGGGCCCTCACGCGGGAGATTCAACAGACAGGAGTTGGTCACCCAGGGAGATGCTTCGCCACACAGGAGGGAGAGGCCTGTTTCTCCCTCGGGGTGCGCTCCATTCCAAAGACTCAAGGAGAAGCCTTCACCACGCATTCGTCCCTCTCGCTCCTCTTGCTGAAGGAACTCCCGTTGGAGGGCCGACGCATGGGGCTCGAGCCGCTTCTCCGTCGCTTCCTCGAGAGTCCGGCCCTTGATGTACCAATTCGACAGGTTCCGGTCGCAACCCGCCAGCGATTGAAAGAGGTGCTCGGTGCGTTGGGCGCAGCGCTCGGCGGTTTCCCTCCGTGCCAGCCAATACACTCCCAGATAGTGAGCCTCGTTTGTCTGGGCGTGATCAGTGAGGGCTTGGGGGAGGGATGATCTTGATTCTGCCATGGCCTCTTTCCTTGAGGAGTCTGCTCATCAGGTTCGCTACGCTTCGTTCGGCGAAGTGCCAATGGATGGGGAGACCCCCGGACGCGCGCAGTTGTCGTTGTGCCTGTCCGATCATCCCATTGAGTCCATCGAACCACTCCTTGCCATGCATTTTACGGAGGAGTTCCTGGTAGCCGGGGCCCTTGGTTTCCAGGAGGACACCGTCGCGGAATCCATCGAAGTCGACGAAGTCCCTGGGGCCCGGGCCGGTGCGCACCCGGTACACCCAGCCCTCGGGAGCGCCCGTCACCTGGGACTGGTAGCGCCGGGCCTCATCGGACATGGCCTCGGGCTTCTGAATCCACTGACCTGGCCCTCCGGAGGGCGGAGTCCAGGAGGAGTTGCCCGAGAGAGGCGATCCCTGGGCCATGAAGACGAGGGAGGCGGAAGCGGCCCCTGCGCCCAGCGTCGAGATGCGGGCTCCCGAGGGCACGGCCACCACGCGTGTCACCAATTCGCCCCGGGCGGAGAGGGAGAGCACGGGTAGGCGCGCGGCCCCGGCCATGCGGGCGCCTTGAGAGGCGAGGCCTGCCTCGAGTGTCAACAGGTGGGCCGCCAACCGGGATGCCTCGCGAATCTGGGTCTCCAGGTTCATGGCGCCGTAGCGAGCGAAGTACTCGGGAGAGGAGGCGATGAGGCCCGCGAGAGCCGAGGGCAACTGGCGCAGGCCGTCCAACGAGCGCACGGGATGGGTGAGGAACTCGGCAAGGGCGCGTGCCATCTGCTCCACGGCGTCCTGGGCTCCGAGGAGAGCGGCCGTGGCGGGGTCGCGAGCCAGGGGCACTTCCCCGAGCGGCAGGCCCTGGGGTCGCAAGGACTCATCCACCGCGAAGAAGACGCCGGCCTCGTCGAAGTAAAAGGCACCCACGCGCAGAAGTTGGACGTGGAGTTGGCCCTCTCTCTGGACGGGGCGCCCCAGGGGCGCCAGGGGGGCCCCGGTGAGCGCGACGCAGGCGTAGCCATCTGGACGCACCACGACGAGACGACGGAAGCGCTCGGCCTGGGTGCGCAGCGTGGCGTAGGGCAGGGATTGCCCCGAGGCGAGGGCATCGCGCAGCAGGCGGGCCAGGACGGTGCGGGGAGCGAAGGAGCGCGCGGTGGGCGTGCTGTCCAGCAGGCCGAGCCAGAGCGCCTGGGCTCGGTCCGGGGTGAGGGGCATTCCCTGGGACAGGTGGGCGTGCCCGGGCAGGCCCGCGTGCTCCAGCAGGTGCTGGACATCATCCGCTGGCGCGGCCCGGGCCTCCATCGTTGCCACGAGCACGAGCACGAGCGCCAGTCGTGCGGCGGCACGCTGGAAATGCCCTTCGCGGCGGAACACGCCTCGTCTCAGGGCGCGGGGGTCATGAGCGCCGAGGGCGCGCTGCTCGCGGGCACCAGGTGCGAGTAGCGCGCCGTGATGCGCAGGTGCTTCTTGTAGAAGAGGAAGCCGCCCTCGGCCTCCACGCGCAGCGTGTCGAGCACCTGGCCCATGCCCGGCTGGGTGCGGAAGTCCATGCGCACGTCCACGCGGTGGGCGCGATCCGGAAGGATGGACGGGCTGTAGTTCAGGCGCAGCAACTGGCCCGTCGTGGGGTCCACGAGCGCTTCTCCCTTGTGGATGGAGGGCGCCTTCGCGTCCCGCGGCTCGAAGCGCAGCCGCAATCGTTGGGGATCCTTCGGATCCGGCCCCGCGATCGAGAAGCGGTGGTGGGACAGCGACGCCGACGCGAAGGGCAGGTTGATGGAGTTGAACTCCGCGCGGCCCTCGCCCCGGCGCTGGCGCTCCTCCAGATCCTTGCGCAGGGCCTCGGTGGCGTCCTCTCCGTCCTTGCTCGCCTGGAGGATCTCCCGGCGCTGCTGGCCGTCCTTCACCCGGAAGCGATCCACCCGCTCCTGGGTGTGCTTCACCCGGCCGTCCCCATCCAGTTCCTCCACGCGCAGGGTGACGGTCAGCTCCTCCACCTTGCCCGCGAGCAGCTCCTCCATGCCCCACGTCGTCTCGCCCAGGCGCCGCGCCAGCTCGTCGGCGGTCAAAGAATGGATGGCACCGTCCTGGGCCCGCAGGGGCAGGGACGTGAGCAGGAGACTCACCAGGGTGAGCATGCGGGTCATGGAGCGCTCCTGGAGTAAGCCGGGGTGCGGCGCGCGGGGGGAGAGAGGATGCCCCATGCGGTGGTGTGGCGGAAGGGCGTAAACCAGGAAAGCCGCTCGGCCCGTTGTGTGCCAACCAACTCAAGCAAACGAGGACTTTCCTGCTACTCGCCCCCCTGGCCGCTCCTGGCGCGCCCCTCCCGGGCGCCCTGAGTTCAATGAAATGGAAAAATCACTATAGGAGTGTAATTCGGGGCGAGTTCCGGCGTGGTTTTCTGCTAGGTTGAGCGCACCCGCATGTCGAGCACCACCGGGCACGCGGCGCTAAGAGAGGGGCGCCACGAGGTTGCCAGGTCCGAGGCAAGCGGGCGGGAGTTCGGACGGAGGCGGCATGCGCGCACCAGGGCTAGAGGAAGCGCCCGAGCTACATCTGAAACGCATCAACGGGCGGGTGAAGGGCTTCATCTTCGCGCTGGTCACTCTCGACGTCCTGGTGATGATGGGCGCCTACTGGGGCCACTGGAAGACCTTCGGTATCGTCCTGGCCCTCGGCCTGACCGCGACGGGGGTGAACCTGCTGCTCACGCGCGACTTCTTCGCCGAGTTCTCCGAGGCGGCGAGTTCCCGGGAGACCCTGCGCGTGGGCCTCAACCTGGTGATCACCGCCGGCTATGGCCACTTCACCGGGTGGATCTTCCCCGTCTGGTTCTTCCTGCCCCTCAATAGCCTGTGGGTGCGCCATGCGCTCCATCCGCGGCATCGGGCCTACATGTACGTGATGTTCGTGGCCATCACGCTCTTCGCGCTGTTCGAGGGCAGCCCGCCCACGGTGTCCATCACCATGCTGCTCCTGTCCGTGCTCATCACCGGCACCTCGGGCGCCTACCTGGAGCTGACGGCGCACACGGTGGGAGGTCTGTCGCGGCGGCAGGAGGAACTCGCCCATTCGCTCACGGAGTTGGACCTGACGCACCGCCGGGCGCGCGAGCAGGAGCGGCTGAGCAGCCTGGGCATGCTCGCGGCGGGCATCGCGCACGAAATCAACAACCCGATGAGCTACGTGAAGAGCAACCTGCACGCGCTCCAGCATGAGCTGCGCGGCCAGGCGGAGCTCCCCCCGGGGTTGCGCGAGTACGCGGTCGAGGTGTTGCCGGAGACGCTCGAGGGGGTGCAGCGCGTGTGCTCCATCGTGGCGGATCTGCGCCGCTTCGCGAAGGGAGACCCCGAGGCCCTCATCCCGTATGACTTGAACGAGGAGGTGCAGACGGCCCTGCGCATCACCCGTGGACGCCTGCAGGCGCACTGCGACGTGGAGGTGTCGCTCGAGCCGCTCCAGCCGATGCTCGGCCACCCCCGGCAGATCTCCCAGGTGGTGGTCAACCTGCTGCTCAACGCCGCCCAGGCGATGAAGCGCCGGGGCCAGGTGTTCGTCTCCACGCGGCCGGATGGCGAGGACGACGTGGTGCTGACGGTGCGCGACACCGGGGAGGGCATGGGCCCGGACGTGCTCGCGCATCTCTTCCAGCCCTTCTTCACCACCCGGCCCGAGGGTGAGGGCACGGGGCTGGGGCTCGCGGTGGTGCACGGCATCATCACCTCCCATGGAGGCCGTGTGCGTGTGGAGAGCACCGTGGGCGAGGGCAGCACCTTCGTCGTCCGTCTGCCCCGGGTGCCGCCGTTCACGTTCACGCGGCAGGAGCCGGAATCCCCGGCCGAGAACTCCGAGACGTCCGGGCGCGTGTCGCAGGCGCGGGCTCACTGACGCGGCCTCCAGTAGTCTCTGGCCCACGCGGGGCTGGGGCCCCGTCCTGCCAGGAGTTCACGAGATGGGTCTTCCCGAGCGTCCTCGCGCCGTCATCACCGGGGCGGGCAGTGGTCTGGGCCGTGCGCTGTGTCTGGAGTTGGGGCGCCGTGAAGGGCGGATGGTGGTATCGGACGTGAACGAGGCGGAGGCGCGCGAGACGGTGCGCCGCGTGGGCCTGGCCGGGGGCGAGGCCCACGCGGTGGTCTGCGACGTGACGAAGCCCGAGCAGGTGGAGTTCCTGGCGCGAGAGACCGAGCGCCTCCTGGGCGGGGTGGACCTGGTGGTGAACAACGCTGGAATCGCGGCGGCGGGCGAGGTGGGCCAGCTGCCCCTGGCGCAGTGGAAGCGGGTGCTGGACGTGAACCTGTGGGGCGTCATCCACGGCTGCCACAGCTTCGTGCCGCTCCTGCGCCGGCAGGGCTCGGGCCACGTGTTGAACATCGCCTCGGCGGCGGGACTGATGTCGGCGCCGTACATGGGACCCTACAGCGCCTCCAAGGCGGCGGTGGTGTCGCTGTCCGAGACGCTGCTGGCGGAACTCAAGCCCCAGGGCATCGGCGTGTCGGTGGTGTGTCCGATGTTCTTCCGCACCAACATCGCCTCCACGACCTCGTGGTCCAGCGACGACGAGCACTCCGTGCGCCTGCGCGACATGGCGGCCCGGATGGTGAATGACGCGCGCGTGGGGCCCGAGGAGATCGCCCGGGCTTGCCTCCAGGGCGTGGAGCGCGGTGACTTCTACGTGGTGCCCATGGCGATGGGCCGGTGGGTCTGGCGGCTCAAGCGGCTGTCGCCCGAGGCGTTCGCCCAGGGCGGACGCCTCATCACGAAGTTCCTCCGCTCGCGATCGAGCCGCGTCCGGCGGTGAGGCTCGGGGGCGAGGCTCAGGGCGCTTCGTCACCCAGGGGCATGCGCAGGGCGCGGGCCTTGCGGGCCCGCTTGTTGCTGAGTTCCACGCCCACCGCGTCCAGCCCCAGGTCATTGGCCACGGCGAGCACCGTGCCGTGGCCGCAGAAGGGGTCCACGATGGTGCGCGTGGGGGTGTTGGCCAGCACGTAGCGACAGGCGGCGAGACAGGCCTGGACGCCCATGCCGCGCGTCCACGTCACCTCGCCCGCCTGGGGGAGCACATCGGCCGAGGAGCGCGCGAGGTCGGCGCGGATGCCGCGCGAGAAGCACAGGAGGTGCGAATACGCGGGCCGCCCGAAGGTGACCTGGCCCGCGGGCGCGCGGCACACCACCTTGTGCCAGAGCAGGGCGTGCCCCTGCTGTTCCGCCGCCTTCTGCACGAGGTAGCCCTTGTCCACCCACGTGCCGTCCTTCTTGATGTCGGTCTGGTAGAAGACGGTGACGCCGTCGTCCGGGCAGCGCGAGAGCACGAGCCCGGCGGTGCGCACGAACCAGTCCTTCCACTCGGCGAGGGTGAAGGAGGGGAACTCGGACAGGTCCGGCATGGAGGTGATGAGCGAGCAGCCGGTGAGCACGCCCTGGCCCGCGAGCCACTCGAGCGCGTCCGCGCAGTGCACCGTCCGCTTGCCCGGGGAGGGGGCGTCCGCCGCTCGTGGGTTGTCCGTGGTCATGTCGGCGGCGGATGTACCACGCTGATTCGGAGTCGCGTCACCCGGAGAATCGGGGTAGGCAGCGGACACTTGGCCCACGGATCCGGCGGTGCAAGGGCCCCGGCGTTACATTGTTGCGGTAGACGAGGCACCCTCATGTCCCTGACGCGCGAGACGCAGGCGCAGCTGAAGACGTTCTTCCAGAGTCTCCAGGACCGGCCCTTGGAGCCCGATGACGCCTTCTATGTCGCCATCCAGCAGCAGATTCACCCCGACGCGGATCCCATTATCGAGATGCACACCAGCATTCGCTGGAGTGAGTCGTCGAGCGTCCATCTGCTTTCGGGTCAGCGCGGCAGTGGCAAGAGCACGGAACTGAGGCGGCTGCGCAAGTTGCTGCTGCCGGACGAGTGCGATGTCGTCCTGCTCGACATGCGCGACTACATGAACATGACGCGGCCGGTGGAGATCACCGATTTCCTCGTGTCCGTCATGGCGGCGCTGACGGACGCATTGGAGAATGTCGATAAGGACTTCTTGAGGGACCTGTTCAAGACGCGGATCCTCGATTTCCTCTCCACGCGCATGAAAATCGACGCTCCGAAGGCGGAACTGTCGCTGGGGCCGTTGAAACTAGGCTTGGGCGCTTCACTTAGGGAGGACCCGAGCTTCAAGGGGCGGCTCCAGGAATCTCTCCGGGGTCACGTGGCGCAGGTCGTGAAGCAAGCGCACGATTTCGCCGTGGAGGTCGTGGCGGAACTTCGCAAGAAGACAGGACGGGAGGATCGGAAACTGGTGCTGCTGGTGGACTCGGTCGAGCAGCTTCGTGCCGAGGCTGCTGATGAGGCGAGCGCGATGTACAAGAGCGTGGAGGAACTCTTCTCGGGCCACGCGGCTGCCTTGAACATCCCGCATGTCCATATGGTCTATACCATTCCGCCCTACCTTGTCCCCTTGGCACCGAGTGTGGGGCGGGTGTTGGGCGGGGGTTCCATCTTCACCTTGACCAGTCTCAAGGTGCGGGGCCGGGATGGACAGGAGACGTCCGAGGGCTTGGCCCTCATGGAAAGGATCATGCAGCAGCGCCACTCCGCTTGGCGGACCGTCTTCACTCAGACGCAACTTCATCGCATGGCGCTGAGCACGGGCGGAGATCTGCGCGACTTCTTCCGTCTAGCCCGGAACTGCCTCGTCAAGGCCGCTTCGAACACGAAGAGTTCCCTGCCCTTGGCCGATACGGTCTTGAGTGATTCCGAGAACCATTTGCGGCGGGAGATGTTGCCTTTGGCCGAGGCGGACAAGAAGTGGCTTCGTCGCATCCAGAAGACCAAGAAACCAGGACTGGAGGAGATCGATCACCTGCCCCAACTGGCGCGCTTCCTGGATACGCATTTGGTTCTCAATTACCGCAACGGCGAGGACTGGTATGACGTCCACCCCTTGCTGTGGGATGAGTTGAAGAGTGATGCCCGTGATGACTCCGCCCGTGCTGACGGCCAAGGGTGAAGAGGAGTGGTTGGCGCTCCGCTACCACATCGAGTGGTCCAAGGGGTTCGTCCTCCTATTCCTGTTCGCTCCCGATTCGGCCATCGAGGCGCTGCTCCGTGAGCGTCTGGAGCGGATCTGCCTGCTGCGCACCGCGCCCCTGGAGAAGGTGTCTCCGCGGAATGCCGACACCCTGATTCCGGACGTTCTGGAGCCCATCCGTCAGCCGTCCTCCCTCCTGGCCGAGGCGCATTCTCCTTTATGGATGGATTTGTCTTCTGGACGCGGGCCCGAGTGGACCCGGGCCGTGGACAACTTGTTGGCACGTATCAACGAGCATCGGGAGTGGCTGCGCCGCCTCGAGCGCCCCGTCGTGCTCGTCCTGCCCTCGGCGCACAGGACCCGTGCTCGTGAGATCGCCCCCGACTTGTGGTCGATCCGTGGCTACAGCCTGGACATGAGTGAGCCTGGGCTCGTGTCGATGGCGGATGCTGATCGACAGTCTCGCGGGGAGCGGTTTGATGAAACCCCCGAGTCCGGAAGCGAATCGCGGGTGCTCGACTCCGCGGATGAGGCTCGGCTCAAGGAGTGGGAAAGGCTTGAGCGGACGGAGTCCGTGGCGCCCGCCGTCATCCAGGCGGGATGGAGGGCCGCGGATATCGCACTGGACTCGGGACGGCTCGAACTGGCGGAGCACATCGCCGGGGAGTTGTTACGCCGTGTCGGACGCAGGGACGGCCAGGACCCGGAGACGTCACGTCTGCGCCTCGCGTGTCTGGACATTCAAGGTCGCGTGGCCTGGACCCGGAACCGAGTGGTGGAGGCCGAGGCGGCCTTTCGCGAATCGATAATACTCGCGAAGGACATGCGAACACGCGAGGGCTCCACGCCGGCGGTGGTGCAAAGCCTGAGCGTGGCCTTGAACAACCTGGGAGCCCTGGCCGAGCGACAGGAACGGTGGGGAGAGGCGGAGGTGGCCTATCGGGAAGGACTGGAGGTGATCCAGGAGTTGAGAACGCGTGCAGGGGACTCGCCGGAGGTCCTGCATGACCTGTGTGTGGCCCTGAACAACCTCGGAGATGTCGCGCTGAAGCAGGGACGCCCGGGGGAGGCGGAGGCCGCGTACCAGGAAGCCCTGGCGAGCGCCAGGGGGTCACGGAAACTCGTGGGAGATGCCCCGGAAGTGTTGCTCGACCTGCGCATGACGCTGGACAACCTTGGGCAGGTGGCATGGCGGCAGGAGCGGTTCGCGGATGCCGAGGAGGCGTACGGGGAAAGCATCGAGGTGGCGAGGGAACTGCGGACGCTCGTGGGGCATACGCAGGAGGTGGTGCGCGGTCTGCTCCAGAGCCTGCTCCGCCTGGGGCAACTGACCCTGGCGAGGGGAGGGCTTGATGAGGCGGATTCCGCCTATCAGGAGAGTCTGGTGTTGGCGAGGGAGCAGCGGAGACGTCTGGGTGACACCCCCCAGGTCCTACGCGATCTCAGCGTGGTGCTCGATAGCACCGGGATGATGGCGGAGTCGAAGGGCTGGATAGAGGAAGCGGAAAAGATGTTCCGTGAGAGCCTGGAGCTGACTCGGGAGCTGCGGAGGCTTTCGGGTGACACGCCCAAGGTGATGCGTGACCTGACCGTTGCCTTGGACAACGTGGGCCGGATCGCCCAGGTGCAGGGGCGGCTCGAAGACGCGGAGTCGGCCTACCGGGAGAGCTTGAATATCCGAAGTGCACGGCCAAACCACTCGGAACCCACTCAGGAGTCAGTGCGTGAGTTGAGCATCGCCCTGGACAACGTGGGTCGGGTAGCGCTGGCGCGCCATCGCTTGGATGTCGCGGAGGAGGCCTTCAAGCGCAGTCTGGCATTGACCCGAGAGCAGCGAGCGCGCCTGGGCGACCTGCCGGATATCATGCGCGATCTGGGCATTGTCCTGGACAATGTGGGAGACGTGGCGCGGGCTCGAGAACGGTTGGACGAGGCGATGTCCCTGTACCAGGAGAGTCTGGCCATCCGGAGGGCCCGGCGGAGCCGGCTGGGCGAGACTCCAGAGGTGATCCGAGATGTGTGCATCTCCTTGGGTCGTCTGGGCGACATAGCCCAGGCGCGGGGCCAGTGTGCGGAGGCGGAGACGGCTTACGGGGAATGCCTGACGTTGGAGCGCGCCTTGCGGGAGCGCCTGGGAGACACCCCGGAGCTGACACGGGATCTCAGCATCTCCTTGAAATCCTTGGGGGATGTGTTGCTCGCTCAAGGGAAGGGCGAGGAGGCATTGACCCGGTATGACGAAGCGAAGCGTTTGCGCCAACGCCTGGCGCTCGCGCTTCCCAACCTCGTGGAGCACCAGAACGCGGTGGATATCCTCGACGATATGATTGAGAAAACGCGCCAGATGCTGGCGCGTCAATCCTGACAGGAATCCCGCTCAGCGCCGCTTGACGTTGAAGGGGCCGAAGCCCTGGTCCGCGGGCATGACCTCCACGACGTTGATGTTCACGTGGGCGGGCCGTGTCACGCACCACGTCACCACATCGGCGATGTCTCCTGGCGTGAGGGGCTGCATGCCCTCGTACACCTTGCCCGCGCGCTGGGCGTCGCCCCTGAAGCGCACCACCGAGAACTCCGTCTCCACCATGCCGGGCTGGATGTCCGTCACCCGCACGCGTGTGCCCACCAGGTCCGCCTTCAGGTTCTGCGAGAACTGGTGCACGAACGCCTTGGTCGCCCCGTACACGTTGCCGCCCGGATAGGGGTACGTGGCCGCCACCGAGCCCAGGTTCACCACGTGGCCCCGGTTGCGCTTCACCATGCCGGGCAAGAGCGTCCGCGTCACGTACACGAGCCCCTTGCAGTTGGTGTCGATCATCGCATCCCAGTCGTCGAGCGCTCCCTCCTGCGCCGGCTCGAGCCCCAGGGCCACTCCCGCGTTGTTGACGAGCACGTCCACCTCGCCAAAGCCCTCGGGCAGGCCGGCGAGCGAGCGCTCCACCTCCTCGCGGGAGCGAACGTCCAGGACCAGACAATGCGAGGGCGTCGAGAGGCGGGACGCGAGCGCGTGGAGGCGATCCTCGCGCCGACCCACCAGAATGAGCCGCGCGCCCTGCTGGGAGAGCGAGAGGGCGCAGGCCTCGCCGATACCCGAAGTGGCCCCGGTGACCAGGGCCGTCCATCCTTGAGTGTTTTGCATGCGCGCGAATCCTACCGACGCGCCGGGGGAGTGCACGTGTCTCACGACCATCGGAGCCTGATTCCAGCGAGCGGTCCCGGTAGACTCATCACCATGAACCCAGCCCGCGCCCTCAACGCGATCCACCTCCGTCAGGGTCATCCGGACTTCCTGGATCTCCCCTGGCAACTGCCGCTGGAGAACTGGACCCGGGCGGTCTGCCCCCGGCTGGTGGAAGTCCCCCGAGGCCTTTCCCGGCACACGGTCGTCTTCGTGAGCTACGGGGCGGAGATCTACGCGCTCAAGGAGCTGCCCATCCCCATCGGCCAGCGCGAGTACGACGTGTTGCGCGGGCTGGAGGACAGGCGATTGCCCTCGGTGACGCCAGTGGGGCACGCGCGGGTGCGGGCGCCGGATCAACCGGGCGGGGAGGTGGCCATCCTCTTCACCCAGTTCCTCAGCTCGTCGCTGCCCTACCGCGTGCTCTTCATGAACAAGGGCATGGAGCGCTACCGCGAGCGGCTGTTGGACGCCATGGCGAGCCTGCTCGTGCGGCTGCACCTGGGGGGCTTCTATTGGGGTGACTGCTCCCTGTCCAACGTGCTCTTCCGCCGGGACGCGGGCGAGCTGCAGGCGTACGCGGTGGACGCGGAGACGTCCGAGTTGCACGCGAAGCTGTCCGACGGCCAGCGCGAGCTGGACCTGATGATCATGGAGGAGAACGTCACCGGGGGCCTCGCGGACCTGGCGGCGATGGCGGAGGTGGAGCTGCCCCAGGCGCTCGACGTGTACGAGACGGCCCCGAGCATCCGCCAGCGCTACGAGCGGCTGTGGACGGAGATCAACAAGGAGATCTCCATCTCGCCGCGGGAGAGCTACCGCATCCACGAGCGCATCCGGGCGCTCAACGAGCTGGGCTTCTCCGTGGGCGAGGTGGACCTGGTGGCGAGCGGCGATGGCAGCCAGCTGCGCATGCGCACCATCGTGACGGACCGCGAGTACCACCGCCACCAGCTGCACAACCTCACGGGCGTGGTGGCCGAGGAGCGGCAGGCGGCGATGCTGCTCAACGAGGTGCGTGAGCTGAAGGCCACGCTCACGCGCGAGCTCAACCGCAGCGTGCCCTTGAGCGTGGCGGCGTTCCGCTGGTTGGACGAGCGCTTCCGGCCCACGCTCAACCGCATCTCCAAGGACCTGGGCCCGGCGGCGGACGAGGCCGAGCTGTACTGCCAGGTGCTCGAGCACAAGTGGTTCCTGTCGGAGCGGGCCAAGAAGGACGTGGGCCTGGAGGCGGCCATGAAGGCGTACGTGAAGCTGCGCCGGGAGCAGCCCATGCCCGCGCTCCTGCGCTCGGAGAACGCGCCGCTGGTGGGGGTGGACGGCGCCACGAGGCCGTCCGGCTCCGTGAAGAGCGTGCCCTCCGCGTAGCCGGGACAGCCGGGACACGGGCCGAGGGGCGTGGATGAACCTGCTGCTCACCGCGCTCATCGCCTTCGCGTTTGGCTTCATCGGCTCCATGCCGTTGACGGGGCCGGTGGCGGTGATGGTGTTCTCCGAGAGTCTGCTCAAGCGCTACGACGTGGCCCTGCGCGTGGGGTTGGGCGCCGCGTTGGCCGAGTCCTTCTACGCGGCCATGGCCTTCTGGGGCTTCACCCACTTCTTCGCCGAGCACCCCCTGGTGCTTCCCGTGTCCAAGGCCCTGAGCGCGATCCTGCTCATGGTGCTCGGGGTGTACTTCGCCCGGTGGTCACCCGAGGTGGAGGACGTGAAGCCTTCCGGCGACGGCGAGGGCATGAAGGGCTTCCTGGTGGGCTTCTCCGTGTCCGCCTTCAACCCCACCCTGCTGGCCACGTGGAGCGCCGCCGTCGCCTTCCTCTACGCGCGGCAGTTCGTGACCTTCACGCCCCTGGGCGCGCTGCCCTTCGGCGCCGCGGCGGGCCTGGGCGTGGGGTGCTGGGAGGCCTCGATGGTGGGGCTGTTGCGCCGCTTCGAGCACCGGTTTCCCCGCCGCGCGATGACGTGGGTGGTGCGGGGCATGGGTGTGTTGCTGCTCGCGGGCGCTGTCCTCTCCGGGATGGATTTCGTCCAGACCTTCCGAAGGTGAGCAGATAGACCCCGGCCTCCAGGGCTCCGTGCGTTCCGCCGCTCGAGGGCCGTTGTTATGGGAGCGGGATGAGGCCTTCACGCGTGCTCGCCGCGCTGTTGCCCCTGGTGCTGCTGGGGCTCGCCGCCTGGGTGCTCCACCGGGAACTGCGTGACTTCCACTGGCATGACGTGACCGCCAGCCTGGAGGCGCTGCCCGCCTCCCGGCTCGCGCTGGCCGTGCTCGTCACGGCGGCCAACTACGCGCTCATGTCCCTCTATGACGTCCTGGCGCTCGCCTACGTCGGCAAGTCGCTGCCCTATCCCCGCGTGGCGATGACGTCCTTCATCGCCTATGCCTTTGGCAACAACACGGGTGTGGCCATGCTCAGCAGCGCCTCGGTGCGCTACCGCCTCTATTCCTCCTGGGGCTTGAGCGGGGTGGACGTCACCCGCGTGGCCGTCTTCTGCGGCGTCACCTTGTGGCTGGGGCTGGGGCTGACCGGGGGCATCACCCTGCTCGTCTCGCCCGTCCAGGTGCCGGGCCTCGCCACGCTGCCCCTGGGAGGGCGGCTCGTGGGCGCCGTCTTCCTGCTCGTGGCGCTCGGCTATGTCGCCCTGTGCTTCGGGTGGCGCCGTCCGCTCACCGTGCGCGGCCATGCGGTGGCGCTGCCCGCGCCGCGCCTCGCGGTGGCGCAACTGCTCGTGTCGGGCACGGACTGGCTCCTCGCGGCGGCGGTGCTCTTCCTGCTCATGCCCGGGGGCACGGGCCTGTCCCTGTTTGGCTTCATCGGGTTGTACATGCTCGGCCAGGTGGCGGGGCTCATCAGCCAGGTGCCCGGCGGGCTGGGCGTCTTCGAGTCCATCCTCCTCGCTTCCCTCTCGCCCCGCGTGCCCGCTCCCGCGGTGCTCGGCACGCTCGTGGCGTGGCGCGCCGTCTACTACCTGGCGCCCTTCACTCTCGCGGCGGGGGTGATGGCGGTGAACGAGCTGCTTCGCCGGCGCGAGCAGGTGTCGCGGCTGGTGAAGGGCGCGCGCGCCTCGTTCGGTCCGGTGGTGCCGCTCGTGGCCGCCCTGGGCGCGATGCTCTCGGGCGCGGTGCTGCTCTTCTCCGGCGCGACGCCCACGGTGGCGGAGCGGCTGCTCGTGCTGCGCCGGTGGCTGCCCCTGCCGCTGCTGGAGCTGTCCCACCTGCTGGGCAGCCTCGCGGGGGTGTCGCTCCTGCTGCTCGCCCGGAGCCTGCAACGGCGGCTGGACGCGGCGTATGTGCTGGCGCTCGGGCTGCTCGCGGGTGGGGGACTGTTGTCGCTCGCCAAGGGCATCGACTTCGAGGAGGCCTCGCTGCTCTTCGCGCTGGCGCTCGCCCTGGCGCCCTTCCGGTCCCAGTTCTACCGGCGCACGTCGCTCTTCGCCGAGCGCTTCAGCGCCCCCTGGCTCGTGGCCATTGGCGCGGTGGTGGTGGCCTCGGTGTGGCTGGGTTTCTTCTCCTACCGGCATGTGGACTACAGCGGGGACCTGTGGTGGCACTTCACCTTCGAGGGTGACGCGCCCCGCTTCCTGCGCGCCTCGGTGGGCGTGGTGGGCGTGGTGTTCCTGTATGGCATCGCGCGGCTGCTCGCTCCCGCCCCGCCTCGGAGCGAGCCGCCCTCGGAGGATGCGCTGGCGCGGGCCCGGCCGCTCGTGGCGCGCTCCCCCGAGTCCTCGAGCCACCTGGCCCTGGTGGGCGACAAGACGCTGCTCTTCAACGAGGAGGGCACGGCCTTCCTCATGTACGGCGTGGCCGGGCGCGCGTGGGTGGCCATGGGGGACCCCGTGGGCGGCACGCCCGAGGAGGGCACGGAGCTGGCGTGGCGTTTCCGGGAGCTGGTGGACGCGCACCACGGTTGGACGTGCTTCTACCAGGTGAGTCCCGGCGCGCTGCCGCGCTACCTGGACCTGGGGCTGTCCCTGCTCAAGCTGGGCGAGGAGGCCACGGTGCCGCTCGCGGACTTCCGGTTGGACGGGCCCGAGCGCCGGACGCTGCGCCACGCGCACCACAAGCTGGAGAAGGAAGGCGTCACCTTCGAGGTGGTGCCGCGCGAGGGCGTGGAGCCGCTGCTGCCCCAGCTCCGCGCCCTCTCGGACGCGTGGCTCGCGGAGAAGAACACGCGGGAGAAGGGCTTCTCGCTCGGCTACTTCTCGGAGCGCTATCTGCGCGAGGGGCCCGTGGCGGTGGTGCGCCAGGGGGGCGAGCTCCTGGGCTTCGCGAACCTCTGGGCGCCCGAGCTGAAGGTGGAGCTGTCGGTGGACCTGATGCGCTACCGGCCGGGAGCGCCCCGAGGGGTGATGGATCACCTCTTCGTGTCGCTCATGTTGTGGGGCCGGGAGCGGGGCTACGAGCGCTTCAACCTGGGCATGGCGCCCTTCTCCGGCTTCGAGTCCCACGCCCTCGCGCCGTTGTGGCAGCGCGCGGGCGCGTTCCTCTTCGCTCACGGCGAGCACTTCTACAACTTCCAGGGGCTGCGGCAGTTCAAGGAGAAGTTCCACCCGGTGTGGACGCCGCGCTACCTGGCGACACCCGGGGGACTCGCGTTTCCGAGAGTGCTCGCGGACATTGGCTCCCTCGTCTCCCGAGGCCTCACCGGCCTGGTGGCGCGATGAATGCCCCCCGGGCTTTCGCGCCTCAATAGAGGCTTCCCGCGCGCTCGCGCAGCTGGAGGATGTCCTCCTCGGTGTCCACGTCCAGACCGCCTCCGTCGAACACCACGGGCTCCACCGCGCGTCCCTCGAAGAGGGCGCGTGCGCCCTGGTCTCCCTGGAGCGCGCGCAGCTCCGGCAGCAACTCGTGGGCGATCAGCGTGGGCACGCCCACGACCCCCTCGTACGCGGACGCGATGATGGAGGCCTGGGTGAAGCGCCGCGTGTCCGCCAGCGCGAGCAGGTGGTCCGGCGTGAGCAGGGGTTGATCACATGTGAGCAGCAACACGTTCGTGTCGAGCCCCTCCAGGCCCCGGTGGATGGAACTCGACAGGCCCTCGCTCGCGTGGGGGTTGTGGATACAGGTGACGGGCAGGTCACTCACCGCCCGGGCGACCTCGTCCCCGCGCGCGCCCGTCACCACCCGCACGGGTCCGATGTCCGACTCCACCGCGATTCGCGCCGCGCGGTGCACGAGCGTTTCGCCCCTCCACACGACGAGTTGCTTGGGATGTCCGAGCCGGGTGGACGCACCCGCCGCGAGTACCACGATCGTGATCGGTTTCATGCGCGCTCCTGACCGGGCCGGGGGTCCCGGGCTGTGAGGTGTCCGACAGCGACCTGGATCCCGGGTCGCTCATCCGACAGTCCCAGCGCCTTGTCATATCGCGCTCGCGGCGTGAGGCGTACCGATGGATGCCTTCGCAGGAGCGCACCATGTCCGACCCGAATCGGCCTCCCCACATGGGGGCACCTTGTGACACGCCGCATGAGCCCGACGACGAGACGCGGCTGACGCGGCGCGAGTTCGTCGGCACCGCCGTGGCGGGAGGTGCGTTGCTCGCCAGTGGTCTGCTCTCGCCCGCGAGCGTGGAAGCGGCCAGCTCGAAAGTTCCGCCAGGCCTGGACGGCCCCCCGGTGCCGCCCGTGTCCCTGACGCTCCAGGTGAACGGCCAGGAGAAGGAGTTGACCCTCGAGCCGCGCGTCTCCCTGCTCGACGCATTGCGCGAGAACCTGGGCCTGTCCGGCACGAAGAAGGGCTGCGACATGGGCCAGTGTGGCGCGTGCACCGTGCTCGTGGACGGGCGCCGGGTGGTCTCCTGCCTCACGCTCGCGGTGATGCAGCGGGGCAAGTCCATCACCACCATCGAGGGCCTGGCCCAGGGCGACACGCTGCACCCCATGCAGGCGGCCTTCCTCTCCCATGACGGCTTCCAGTGCGGCTACTGCACACCGGGGCAGATCATGAGCGCGGTGGGCTTCACGAAGGAGCCCTGGGGCCCGAGCGACGCGGACATCCGCGAGGGCATGTGCGGCAACCTCTGCCGCTGCGGAGCCTATCCGAACATCGTGGCCGCGGTGCGCGAGGCGCGCGCCCAGAAGGCGTGAGAGGGAGAGCCACCCCGTGAGAGCCATCGACTACGTCGCCGTCCAGGACGCGCCCGCCGCGCTGGAGAAGCTGTCCGCCCGGCCCATGGAGACCTCGCTCGTCGCCGGAGGCACCAACCTCCTGGACCTGATGAAGCTGCACGTGCGGAACCCGGCGCTCCTGGTGGACATCAACGGGCTGCCGCTCGACCAGGTGGAGGAACTGGAGGGCGGGGCGCTGCGCATCGGCACGCTTGTGCGCAACAGCGATCTGGCGAACCACCGGCTCGTGCGCGAGCGCTACCCGGTGCTCTCCCAGGCGCTGCTCGCGGGGGCCTCGCCACAGCTGCGCAACATGGCCACGCTCGGTGGCAACATCCTGCAACGCACGCGCTGCGCGTACTTCCGCGACGTGTCCCAGGCGTGCAACAAGCGCGAGCCCGGCACCGGGTGCGCGGCCCTGGAGGGCTACAACCGGATGCACGCGGTGCTGGGCACGAGCAACCAGTGCATCGCCGCGAATCCCTCGGACATGAACGTGGCGCTCGTGGCGTTGGACGCGTCCATCCAACTCCGGGGCCCCGAGGGCGAACGCGACGTGCCCTTCGCCGCCTTCCACCTGGAGCCCGGCACGCACCCCGAACGGGAGACCGTGCTCAAGCCCGGGGAGCTCATCACCCACGTGACGCTGCCCGCGTCGGGCTTCGCGTCTCGCTCGCGCTACGTGAAGGTGAGGGATCGCGCGTCCTATGCCTTCGCGCTCGCCTCGGCCGCGGTGGCGCTGCAACTGGAGGAGGGCACCATCCAGGACGCGCGCGTGGCGCTGGGCGGCGTGGGCACCCGGCCCTGGCGCTCGACGGAGGCGGAGGCGGTGCTCATCGGCCAGAAGGCGGACGAGGTGCGCTTCAAGGCCGCCGCCGCCGCCGCGCTCAAGGGCGCCAAGACGCGCACGCACAATGCCTTCAAGGTGGACCTGGCGCGGCGCACGCTCGTGCGCGCCCTGTCCCTCACCGCTGGACTCGTCTGACGGAGCGAGAACGCCATGGACAACACGGTAGGCAAGCCGCTGGACCGGGTGGATGGGCGGCTCAAGGTGACGGGCGCGGCGAAGTACTCCGCCGAGTATCCCCTGGAGGGCCTGGTGCACGCGGTGATCATCACCAGCACCATCGCCCATGGCTCGGTGACCCGCGTGGACACCCAGGAGGCGCGGAAGGCGCCGGGCGTGCTCGCCATCCTCACCCCGGACCATCCCCCCAAGCTCGCGCGGGATCCGAGCAAGAAGCAGAAGCCGCAGGATCGCTTCGTCCACGTGATGCAGACGCGCAAGGTGGATTACCAGAGACAGCCCGTGGCGCTCGTCATCGCGGACACGCTGGAGCGGGCCACGCATGCCGCCGCGTTGGTGAAGATCCAGTACCGCGAGAGCAAGGCGAAGGTGAACCTCCTGGCCGAGCGCTCGCGGGCGTACACCCCGAAACCGGAGGCGATGAATGGCCGCCAGGCGGATCTGGTGCAGGGCAAGGCGCCCACGGTGAAGGCGGCGGCCCAGGTGGACACCACGTACACGACGCCCTACGAGCACCACAACCCCATGGAGCCGCACGCGACGACGGCCGTGTGGGACGGGGAAAAGCTCACCGTGTACGACGCCACCCAGGGCGTCTTCAACGTCCGCGAGCGGCTGGCGGCGCTGTTCGGCCTGCCGCCGGAGAACGTGCGCGTCATCACCAAATTCATTGGCGGAGGCTTCGGCTGCAAGGGCAGCACGTGGGCGCACACGGTGCTCGCGGCCATCGCGGCGCGCACGGTCTCCCGGCCGGTGAAGCTGGTGCTGCGGCGCGAGCAGATGTTTGGCCCGGTGGGCTTCCGTCCGGAGACGCACCAGCGCGTGCGGCTCCAGGCCCAGAAGGACGGCAAGCTCCTCGACGTGCGCCATGAGGTGCTGACGGCCACCTCCACCTTCGACGAGTTCATCGAGCCGTGCGCCGCCGTCACCCGCATCCTCTACGCGAGCGAGCAGATCTCCACCTCGCACCGGGCGGTGCGGCTCAACCTGGGCACTCCCACCTTCATGCGCGCCCCCGGCGAGGCTTCTGGCAGCCACGCGCTCGAGTGCGCCATGGACGAGCTCGCCTATACGCTCGGAATGGATCCCCTCGCGCTGCGGCTGCGCAACCACGCGGACCTGGATCCCGAGACGGGAAAGCCCTGGAGCAGCAAGTCCCTCAAGGAGTGCTACCGCGTGGCGGCCGAGAAGTTCGGCTGGGCCCGGCGCGACCCCGTCCCGCGCTCGATGAAGGACGGCCGCGCGCTCATCGGCTGGGGCATGGCCACCGCCACCTACCCGGTGCACCGCTCCAAGGCGGGCGCCCGGGCCTCGCTCCTGCCCGATGGCCGCGTGCGGGTCGTCTCCGGCTCGCAGGACCTGGGGACGGGTTCCTACACCGTCTTCACCCAGGTGGCGGCGGACGCGCTCGGTTTGCCCCCGAGCCAGGTGTCCTTCGACCTGGGCGATACCCAGATGCCCCAGACGCCCGTGTCCGGCGGCTCGCAGACGGCCGCCAGCACGGGCTCCGCCGTGAAGCTCGCCGCGCTCGCCCTGCGGGACAAGGCCATCGCCCTCGCCGTCGCGGACACCGCCTCGCCCCTGGTGGGCCTGAAGGCCGAGGACGTGAGGGTGGACAACGGCCAGCTCGTGTCCGGCGGCAAGAAGGACAGCTACGCCGCGTTGATGAAGCGCCAGAAGCTCGACTCCCTGGACGCCGAGGCGGACGCCGGGCCGGGCAAGGAGAAGGAGCGGTACGCCATGCACTCGTTCGGCGCCCAGTTCGCGGAGGTCCGGGTGGATCCCGACCTGGGCGAGGTGCGCGTCAGCCGGTGGGTGGCGGCGTTCGGCGCGGGCAACATCCTCAACTCCAAGACGGCCCGGAGTCAGATGTACGGCGGTATCGTCATGGGTATCGGCATGGCGCTGATGGAGCACTCGGTGGTGGATCCCCGCAGCGGGCGCTTCATCACCCAGGACCTGGCGGACTATCATGTCCCGGTGAACCCGGACGTTCCCGACATCGACATCACCTTCGTGCCGGAAAACGACCCTCACGTGAATCCGATTGGCGTCAAGGGCATCGGGGAGATCGGCATCACGGGCGTGAGCGCGGCCATCGCGAACGCGGTGTTCCACGCCACGGGCCGGCGCGTGCGCGAGCTGCCCCTGACGTTGGATAAAATCCTCGAGGAGGTGTGAAGCACCATGCGAGAGCTGAGCGAGGTCCTCACCGCCTGGCGGGCCGCCAGGAGCAGCCCGGAGCCGCTCATCCTCGCGACGATCGTGCGTGTGGAGGGTTCGACGTACCGGCGGCCGGGCGCGCGCATGCTGATGACGGGTGAGCGCCAGCTCGCGGGCGGTATCAGCGGCGGCTGCCTGGAGTCGGACGTGTTGCGCAAGGCGCTCTGGCGCACCTCCCAGGGCGAGTCCGTCGTCATTCAGTACGACTCGCGCTCGGATGACGAGTTCGCTTTCACCATGGGTCTGGGCTGCAACGGGCTCGTCGAGCTGCTGCTCGAGCGTCTGGACCCCACGGCGCTCCAGGGGAGCGTCCTCGACTTCCTGGAGCGCGCTCAGGGCGAGCGCATCGCCGCGGCCCTGGCCACCGTGGTGGTCGCCGCCGAGGGCCGTGAGCGGGTGGGGGCGCGGGTGATGCTCGACGCGCGCGGGCGCATGGAGGCCACGATCGAGGACGAGGCCCTGCGCGGCCTGCTGCGCGAGGACCTGGAGCGGGCGCTGGCGAGTGGCCGCTCGGGCTACCAGCGCCGGGAGACGGCCGCTCGGGTGGTGGAGGTGGCCATCGAGGTGGTGCCGCCCCCGGTGCCCATCGTCATCTTCGGCACGGGCGTCGACGTGCTCCCGGTGGTCGACCTGGCCAAGAACGTGGGCTGGCACGTGACGGTGGTGGGGACCCGGCCCACGGGAAACCTGCGCACGCGCTTTCCGCGCGCGGACGCGTGGGTGGGCGCGCGCGCCGACAAGGCCCTGTCCGAGCTGAACCTGGACTCGCGCACGCTCGCGCTGCTCATGACGCACAACTACCCCGAGGACGAGGCGGTGCTCGCGCAACTGCTCACCTCACCCGTGCGCTACATCGGCGTGCTCGGACCCCGGCGCCGCACCGAGCGGCTGCTCACGACGCTCGCGGCCCAGGGCGTGCGTCCCTCGGCCGAGCAGCTCGCGCGGGTGTACGGGCCCATGGGGTTGGACATTGGAGCGGAGGGCGGTGACGAGATCGCCCTGTCGATCATCGCCGAACTCCAGGCCTTCCTCTCCGGACGCCAGGGGGGAGCGCTGAGGGCGCGCACGGCCCCCATCCACCCGGAGCCGGAGGACTTCACGCCGCGCACGCTGCCGCTCGCCGAGGAGAATGTCCTCCAGGCGAGCTGCGCGTTGACCGTGGAGCCCTGAGCACGCGGGTCCGCCTGCTACATCTGGCGATGAAGGCCGTACCCGGTTTCGACAGGGCTGAGCCTGCTTGCCGAATCGCGAGGCGGGCGCTCAAAAGCCAGAAGGGTGACGACTGCCCCACTCCAAAAAGGAACGCGAGTTACTGAAGAACTTGATGCCACTGGAGACCAGTGCGGCTCTGACCTCTGGTTGCTCGAAGCTCTTGGTGTTCTCGCTCAGGAAGGCCTTGGTCTCCGCCGCACGTTGCTGACTGTGATGGAGGATGGTGTGCAGGATCAGGTTGTCTGTCGGTTCCCCCTCGATCAATTCGTTGTCGAGAGCCGCGAGGAGTGTCTGTGGGTTGGTGTCGACCACTGTCGCTTGGGAGGATAACTCCCGGAGCAGATCGAACAATCGATCCTGGACGTCGTTCATGAGGTCGGCGTGTTGGAGCTTCGCCTGTTCGAGGCTCTTGATCATGGCCGAGGCATTGAGCGAAGTGTTGTCGCGACGCAATTGACTGATTTGTTCGTCAACTTGGCGGTCGAACTTTTTTCTGCCCTTGCGATCGTACTCTAGAGCGGAGAATGCCTCCATGGTCGAAATCCTTGGCAGAACGAGAACAAGCGGCGGAATGGTCTTGAGAATCTCCTGAACGTTTGACTCGCGACCCGTCGCGACGGCCATCAAGAAGTTGGTTTCAACGTAGAGAATCACACCTGCGCCTCGGCTTCAGTCGAGCCGCCACTGAGTTGTTGCAGCAGTCCAATCGCATCGAGTTCAGCCGAGGCGGGTGGTACGGGACTATTCCAGTGATAGGCGAGGTCTCGCAGCCACGCGTCCACCAACGTTGTGAGGTAGGGACTGAAAATGCGCTTGCTCGCGAACTCCGGGTCGTAGTGTTGGAGGATGTCCCGGGTGCGAAGTATGCAGATGGGATTGGAGAGGTCGCCAAAGCCACCGCGGAAGATCCGGATTTCCAATGGATCGACCCACATGGCGAAGGAGACCTTCTTGCTCGCGGAGAGGAGTGAGTCCGGCAGGTGTCGCACGGAGCGGGTCAATGCCTTGCCCTTGACCTCGACAATCAGGACATTCCTGTTTTCCCGGTCTCGAACCACGAGATCTGCGTGAGGGCTCATGGTTCGATCCTGTAGGCGTGGATCGAGGTCGTCAAGGAGCACCCAGGGGACCGTCGTTCTGCGGCTGCTTGGTGGCACTGCGAGCGGCGCAGGTGATGCTTCCCTGCTGGGGCCATGCCCCCCTCGGGCTTCTTCGTCGACGTCGTACTCACCCAATCCCTTCAACCAGAAAGCGCTTTTCCTCGGAAGGACCGCTGGGGGCGGTTTATCTCCACCCACCGTGGGTGGTCGCGAAAATGAACGGAGGAAGGACATGCGTCTCCCTCCTTCCTCCAGGGGGCCTCAGTGGGCCGTGGAGAGGACGGCCTCGATGCGAGGGATGTGCTCGCGCACGCCTCTCCAGCCTTCCTCGAGCCGGGTCGAGCGCGAGGTGATCAACATGAGCGCGGCACGCCCCTGCGAGAGCACGCTCGCGAAGTGCAGGTTGTTCCGGGAGACGATTTGAATCTCCTGGAAGGCGTAATCACCGTTCTCCGGGATGCCCCGCTGCATGCGCACCAGTTGCTCCACCCGGGTGACGCTGGGACCGCGGAACATCTCCGCGAACCCGGCGACCACTGCTTCGTGCAGCGTGCTCTTTCCCGTGACCTTGTTGTAGACGCCGATGAGCTGGGTGGTCCGCAGGTCGATGACGGCGCAGGCGAGTCCTCCCTCCAGCCCCTCGACCAGGTCGCGACAGATATTCCTGACGGCTTCCATGTGGAGGAATCCTGACTACGCGCTTTGCGCGGCGTAACGGGGCGAGCGGAATGACGCCAGGATCTTCCGCCGGCCGGCGAACGGCAGACGGCCATGCGAGGCGAGCATGTTGTCGAAGTAGAGGACGTCGTTCTTCTTCCACTCGATGGACACCTCCTGCTCCTCGTACAGCGCGAGGATGTCGGCGACCACCGAGTCCTCGATGGGGGTGCCGTCGCCGTAGAAGGCGTTCTGCCAGACCTCGCCCTGCGCGGCGCTCGACATCGTCCCGGTGAACGACCCCAGGAGCTTCGACCAGTAGGTGTAGTGCCACAGCACCAGGGTGTTGAAGAAGGCGGGAGTGCCTGTCTCGGGGTGCGCGCGCACCGCGGGGGCCCGCTGCGTGAGCGTCAGCCGGTTCTCGCCGTGCCACTCGGCCTGGACGCCGTTCTTCTTGCAGAACTCGGTGATCCACTGGGGATCCGTGGTTCCGAAGGTCTCCTGGATGGAGCGGTAGGGCGTGTCCTTCGTGTAGTTGCGCACGTACTTGAGCCCGTGGTGGAGGAACTTGTCCCGGAGGGAGGTGGGCAGGCTCTCGTAGAGACGGCGCGCGTCGCAGAGGGTCGTCGCGCCTCCCTCCTCGGGAGGCTCCTCGCAGAAGAACAGGATCTGCATGGGCCAGTAGGCGTTGTAGGCCATCTCGTGGTGCTGGGCGAGGCTGTGCTTGGGCGGCAGCTCCGTCGAGTTGTAGACCTCCGGCGCGACGAGGGTGCGCGGTCCGATGCCGCCCCGGTAGTCGATGGCCTCCGGTTCGAGCGCCTTCGCCGTGGCCGAGAAGCCATTCCGGTCGCAGTCGAAGCCGCGCAGGATGACGCCGCGGTGGCGGAGGATGGCGGCCTTCAGGAACGCACGGTTTTCCTCGGCCCATGCCGCGGCGGGCATGCCCTGCTGCTTCGCCTCGACGACCAGCAGGAACTCACTCTCGGGATACAGAATGTCTGTCTTGACGGTGTTGTTCATGACTCGAGCTCCCATTCAGTTGATGCCGAACTTCACCTGGCCCTCGGCCTGCCCTCGCTCGCCGTCGGAGAACCGGAAGGACATCTCCAGCAAGAGCAGCTTCGTGCGCGTGCGGGTCGCATGGGTCCACTCGATCGTCCCCTGGAAGCCGTGAGGGTTGATGGCCCTGCGAAAGGACGTTTGCAGGGAGAGGATCCACATGTTGGGAAGCTGTTTCTCGCGGAAGGTCTCCATGTCGAATGGACCGACCTCGGCGGAGAAAGGATGATCCTTCGCTCCCCGCAGCGACCAGGCGAACAGCAGATAGGCGAGCTGGTTGACGCAGATATTGGATTCGACCGCGTTGAAGTGGCCCGTCGAGTTGATGTAGCACGAGGACGGAATCACGAAGTCCGCATGAAGCACCAACGACGAGTTGGCCGACGCGGTGTCCGGAACCCTCGCGAAGGCTTGCTTCATGTAACGGCATGGGGGCAGATACGGAGCGAGGACGAGGTCCATCAGCTCGCGTGAGACGGCGCTGTGTTCAGGCAGGGTATTCATGAGGGCTTAGTTCTCGAGGGTGTAGAAGGGGTGGCCGTCGTAGATGCCAATCCGGTAGATCATTTGCGGCTCGTGCAGCGGGCTCGCGCCGGAGCGGTGGAGCATCGTGCGGTTGTCCCAGACGAGGATGTCTCCCTCTTGCCATTCATGGGTGATGATGTGCTCTGGCCTGGCGATGAAGGCGAGGGTGTCCGAGAGCAGCGCCTTGCTCTCGTCCGACGCGTAGCCGTCGATGCTCAGGGTGAATCCCTCGTTGAGGTAGAGGAACTTCTCGCCCGTCACGACATGCGGGATGACGACGGGATGGCGGGCGGGAGGCGCGAGGCGAGACTCATCCTCGATGAGCTCGTGCAGCGGCTTGCCGACATCCTCCTCGCGGACCTTGTAGCGCCCATTCCCGCCGTGCAGGGCCGTGTGGCCCTCGAGCCGCTTGCGCAGTCCCGAGGGAAGTCGCTCCAGGACGGCGTGCATGTCGATGAACAGCGTCTCCCGTCGCGCCTTCGGAAGAATCTGCGGGTAGAGCATCGTCAGGGACAGGGGCGTCTGCTGAAAGGAGCAGTCCGTGTGCCAGTAATAACCCGTCCGCGCGACTCCCAGCTTCTTGCCGTTCACCGAGACATTGGAGGAGATGAAGATCTCCGGGTGCTCGGGATGGTGATAGTTGTCCTGCAGATAGACCTGCGGCGTGCCGAACTTCCGGGCGAAGTCGATGTACTCGGTGTTCGAAAGCGATTGTCCACGAAACAGGATGAACCGCTGCCGATAGAGAAGGACCTCCCGCAGCGCACGCACCTCCTCTCCACCGAGCTGTCGGACATCGACCCCGTGAACGAGCGCTCCGGTCCCCTTGATGAATCCCTCTTGTATTTGCATCGTCGCGGCTCCTCTTGTGCTGACATGGCTGGTCACGAGGACCCCGCGGTGTCCTCGCGCGGCCTGCAATCCAAGCGACAACAATGCTGCCACCCCGGGACGTGCTTCCGTGACGCGCCTTGGAGACGGTGCGTGTCAAGGCAGTTGTCGCCTATTGGTCAGTCGCCGACGGGAGGCCGGAGCCTCAGCTGGAGCGGGTCCGGGGGCTGCCAACGCCTCGATCCCCTGGACCACCGGATGGGCGCCCGCTGCCTGGCTCGCTCATAGACCATTCGCCGCCTCGCGAGCACCTGGCCCTCACGTCCGAAATACCTGTCATTGGGAGAGACGAAACACAGGCTTCCGTGGAGATGCTGGCGGTTGTACCACTCGCTGAACCGGACCATCCAGGCACACGCGAGCTCCTGTGAGGAGAAGGCCGTGGGCGAATAGTCCTTGTGCCGCTTCAGGAGGCTGAACAGCGCCTCGGCATGGGGATTGTCATTGCTGACCTGGGGACGGCTGAACGAGGGGACGATGCCCAGTTGCCGGAGGGTGCACAGCATCGTGTTCCCTTTCATCGGCCGCCCATTGTCGGAGTGCAACACGAGCCCAGCGGGTTGGATGCCATTTTCCTCGCAGACCGAGCGGACGAAGCGGGCGGCGTGCTCCGCGCGCTCCTCCCGATGGATCCTCCATCCCATGATGCGCCGGCTGAACACATCCATCATCATGTAGAGATAGAGGGAGGAGCCTCGGCTCGGGCCCTTCAGGCAGGTGATGTCCCAACTCCAGACCTGGTTGGGCGCCGAGACGCGCCGCTCGTGTCCTGGCCGTGGCCTGGCGCGGATGTCCTCGGCGTGCGGTGTGTGGGGGGGCGGCCGGAGGAGCCGGTACATGGTGGATTCCGACGCCACGTAGATGCCCTGATCCGCGAGTCGTGGAACGATCTGCCTGGGGGAGAGTCCCGAGAAGACAGGCGAGCGGAGCAGGTTCAAGACGAGCCCGCGCTCCTGGTCACTGAGTTGGTTGGCGGGGCGGCGGTTCGTCTTGAGCCGTCCGTCCTGGACCTGTTCGGGTCTGCGCCAACGCTGCACGGTCCGGTCCGAGATTCCCAGCAACCGGCAGGCGGAGGACTGTCGCGCGCCATCCGCGATGGCCTGCGCCACGAGCCGGCATACCTGGGCGCGCACTTCCAGACCGTGGAGCCGCCCTCGGCCGCCCAGGACGAGTCCTTTCGCGTTCTTCGACAGGGCCACCAGCGCCCGTGCTTCCGCGAGAGCCTTCACCAGCCCGGCCGTGGTCGTCACGCCTGGCGCCCGGGCACGCCGAGAAGAGATTCGCATGCGTCACATTGTCCGGGGATGAGCGAATGCCTTCCACGGTGTGGCGGAACGCTCGAGGAATCCACGCTCCGCGTGATGACGAGGTGCGTTGCCCGGGACCGTTTGACACCACGGGTGGACTTCGATTTCCATGGGCTCCATGAAAAACCACTTTCTTGCGATTTCCTCGATTGCGTTGTTGTCCTCGGCGTGTGGTGGCGAGGCGAGCCCAGAGGTGGAGGGACTGGCCACGACGAAGCAGGCGGCCTACGCGGGCGTGAACGGAGGGTACTGTCTGGCGAGCCCGTACAACTGCAAGCTGCGGGTCGAGGGCGGCAACCGCGTCGAGACGAATGATCCCGCCGATGACAATTGGGGCCTCGTGACGGGCGTGCCCATTCGCGATGGCAATGGCACCGTGGTGGGGACCAACACCCGCACGAGCGCGGCCTTCAATCACGGCCAGACGCGGGTGTTCGCGGGCGAGACTCATGCCTTCGCGGTCTCGACGTCGAACTCGAGCGCGGGGTGGCTGCCGGTCTCGAGCATCCTGGGCCGGACGTCCTTCGAGAACAAGGTGGGGCACGTGTCGGCCCTGGGCTCGGGGCTGGCGAAGCTGGGCTGCTATGCCGTGCGCAACTCGCACGACACGACGCTGGAGTTGAAGAAGGTGGTCTACGACAGCGACGCGACGCACGAGCGCGCGGGGGACTACCTGCCGTTGGTGCGGGCCAATGGGCAGCGCTCGGCCAACCTCGTCTTCAACGTGCCGGGCTTCGCCCTGGGCGGGCCGGCGGTGGACCACTTCCCGGCGGGCACGAAGTTCCAGCGCCTGGACGTGCCCACCGACGGGGGCGCGCCATCGATCGACATCCCGTTGTGGGTGCAGGACAGCGAGGGCCGCTACCGCAAGCAGTCGGGCACGATGAAGTTCATCTACGGGTACGTCATCGCGGCGACGGGCACCAAGCGCAATGGCTGGATGGCGTACGACGCGCTGTCGGTGAGCTCCGGTTGCCCGTGAGCCCCAAGCCGGGCTGGAGCTAGTGCCCGTCCTTCTTCGAGGCCGGGATCGGGAGGCTCCAGAGGGGGGGCGCCGAGGGGGCGGGTAACACGCTCCGGTGCGAGGTCGTGAATCCATCCTCGCAGTCGGTCCCCGCGGATTCCCAGTCCTCCAGCTCCTTCCGAACCCGTTTCTCGATGTCCTCCCGAGGGGTGGGGGAGCGTCTCCTTCCCTGCCTGTGCTCGGTCATCATGGCACCTCCGCCGGGGATTCACGCTCCGGCGAGCAATCCGTGTGCAATGTATGGCCTGGAGTCCAGAGACAGGGGCGGGACTCCGAGCGTGCGAAGGCTCTGTCTGGCAGACAACGGCACCAGCCCGCCTGGCGCTCGTCCACCAGACAGCTGTCACGGCCTGGAAGCGGAACCCCGACTATCGGGAGCCCACCACGGGCGCGCGGCGGGAGCGGGAGAGATGAGGCTCGGTGCTGGGCTGAAAGCGCCGTGAGAGCTCGGCGAGCCCGTCGGCGCCGTGCTCCAGGAGGTAAGCGAGCTCCGAGGGCAATAGCGCCTTGACGGTGATGAGCTTCACCTGTCCATCGGGCATGGCGAAGTGAGAGGGAAGGGAGGGGGTGGGCACGCCGAGCAGGACGGCGACCCGGCCCTCTGGGGAGAGGAGGGCCTTGGGCATGCCCTCGCCGGAGACTTCCATGGAGAAGAGGCCGGCGAGGACACCCTGGCGAACGTGCGCGTGTTCGGAGACCTCGGTGCTCACACGTTGCAGGAGTTGGGTGGGCCAGCTCTTGTAGAGGTGCTTGAATCGGGCGTCCGTCTCCAGGGCGAGTTCCAGGCCGAAGCCCACGGAGTCCTCCTGCTGGTCGACGAAGTAATCGGAGAGGCCGTCGGTGACGAGCAAGGTGTGGCCATGGGGACGGCCGATGATGCGCCAGACCTGGCGGTGAGCGGGCCAGGAGCCATAGGCGGCGATGGGGATGATGGAGGAGTCCAGCGTGCCGAGGGTGCGCCAGAAGGCATCGCGGGCGGAGTCGATGCGCTCGCGCCGGGCGCGGGACTTGAGCTGCCGTTCCTTTTGCTCGGGAGTGAGTTCGCTCGGGCCGGTGACATGCTCGAAGTGGAGGCCCGTGGCACCCACGCGCTCCAGGGCCTGCTTGATGTTCTCGGAGACCATCAGCCCTACCCAGCCCCAGGGGCGAAAGACCTGGGCGTCCCCGACCTTCGAGGGGTCGATCCGCATGCCGTACACGGCTCGGTAGGTGCCTGTCAGCTCCGGGCGTTCGTCCTCGGGTTTCCAGTACTGGACGGAAGCGCACCTCGCGTCGTCGATGCACTTCACCACGCGCGTGCAGACGAGGATGAAGAAAGGCTCGGGATGCGCCTCGACGTCCACGGGAATGAGTTGAATGTCATGGGGCGCCAGCTCAGAGAAGACAGAAGCGGTCTTTGCCGAGACAACTGGGACACTGATACCCGCTTCGGTGAAGTCCAGCACCTTGCCGTCATAGGCCCGGATGGGGACTCGTAGTCGGCCTTCGACGGAGACGGGCTCTCCCTTCTTGAAAAGGTAATCATCCAGTTCGCGGCCCTGATCATCCGTGGGAGTGCCCAGGTCCCAGCGATCGGGAACGTAGACGTCGTCACTCAAGTAGAAGAAGCGAGGCGATGGAGTCATGACTTAACGCGCGGGATTTTGAGTAAGGAGATTCCAGAGCACGGATTCAAGATCGGAAAGTTCATTCGCCATCTCCCGAAGTTCTTTGACCAGTGCACTTCGACATTGCTGTGGAGCAGCACAATTCAATGTGGCTTTTTCGAGTCGCCAGTGGACTTCTCGGTGATAGGCCTCGGGATGTGGACCCTTGTGTCCATCGAGCAGCAGCTTGTTGGCGGGGTCTTCCATGGACATGCCGGCCTTGTCGAAGAATCGCTTGAACCGGGGAGTCCAGGGGCCACCCCGGGCGGTGGAGGTGTTGTTCTCCACGGTGGCGATGTGGTGCACCTGAGGTCCGCCTCGTGCCGCCATGCTCAAGGCATTGGAGGGGAGGACGACGTGGAGGGTGCCCTCGGCCACGGCGACGCGTACCCGGTCCGCGTCCCGAGCAGCCTCCAACAAGCGGACACCCTGGGACCTGGCCGAGTTCGTCGCCCGAGCGAAACCCGGGAGGGAGGGCGCTCGGGCCAGGAGGGGACCACTGCCGCCGATGGCGGCGGTGCCCAGCATGACGAGGATGCGCACGCTGTTGGGGCCGATGACGGCGCCGAAGCGCTCACCCGCGGTGCGAAGCTGCGCGAAGGTGGTGGCGGAGTGGGCTTCCTCCGAGAGTTGGAACCAGGCGTGGAGGAGGTCGAGGAATTCCCAGCCGAGGTAGGCCCAGAGCAGGACGGTGAGGGTGGTGGCGACGCCCTTGGAGAAGGGCTCGGGTGCCGCGAGGAGGAGGAGATAGCCGGAGAGGGTGAGGCTCAGAGAGGTCCACAGTTGGGAGGTGGAGAAGAGGGCGCGAACCTCGGAGTCCAGGGACTCGAGGGCGGTGTTCACCGCGAGAGCCAGGGCGAGGTCGCGCCTGTCGCCACCATCCAAGGAGGGCCCGTCCTCCAGGAGCCGCAGACAGTCACCCGAGGAGCCGCGCCGTGCGCAGAAGCGGCCGTAGGCACGGAGCAACTCCGCGCCTTCCCCACCGTGTGAGGTGGCGTGGGAGACCCGGAGCAGTCGAGGCCGAAGGGGCGGGGGGGCGGAACGCACCTGGAGAGGCGTATGGAGCCACAGGGAGGCCAGGGCCGCGTCGAACTCGGAGGCGCCGAGCCGCACCGCTCCGAAGCGGGTGGACAGGGACTGGGGCGCGGGGTGCGTCGAGGGCGCGGGGGGTGGCTCCCGTGGAGGTGCGTGGAGGGCGTGAGACGCGCAGCCCACCTGTGACGCGAGCAGCGCCAAGGCGAGCACCCGGACCCAGGGATGCCACCGCACATTTCCTCGCGGAGTCGATGAGGGAAGGGACATGCCTCTTCCCCTTTCCTCTACTCGTACACCCGACGCAATAGCCAACGGCGGTTCTTCTCTTGCACGTCTTACAACCGATCCGTGAAACGCCACGGGGCGCGGCCCTGACTGGCGCCGCGCCCCGCTGACCTGTGTCTGGGGTTGTTCCCGGACTACTTCGCGATCAACACGACGAGGCCCCGGCCGCACACACCATAGGTGGCGCCCTCGCCGCCCACGGCCGGCTCGGAGCCAGGCGCCGCCACCTGGTTGGCGCCCTCGGCCCAGTTGCAGGTGTCCGTCACCCGGTACCACTGCTTGCCATTGAAAGCCCACGGCAGCTTGAAGTCCACCGCGCCACTCCACCCGTTGTAGGCCACGTAGATGGCCGACGCCGGATCACCGAACTCCGTGCCATCGATGCGGAAGGCGAGCGCGTGGTTGTTGCCATCGCCCATGTACGCCGTGTCCGCCACGGCCCCATCCGGACGGAACCAGCGCATCTGTTCCATGATGTTGCCGTTGGTGTCCGAGCCGCTGAAGAAGTTGGCCGGGCGCAGCGCCGGGTGCGCCTTGCGGAAGGCGATGAGGCGCTGGGTGAACGTCTTGAAGTTCGTCTGATCCGTGGTCAGCCCGTAGTTGAGCCAGTTGGCGCTCGAATCCAGGTTGTAGGCGTTGTTGTTGCAGTTCTGGCTGCGCAGGAACTCGTCGCCGCCGTTGAACATGGGCACGCCGGCGCTGAGCATCAGGAAGGCCATGCCCGTGCGCGCCGCGCGGCGCTGGTCCGCGCCCGCGCCTCCCTGGTCCCAGGAGATGTTGTGATCCTCGCCACCGTCCGACGGGCCGTAGGGCCATCCCTGGGTGTTGTTCTTGTTGTTGCAGCTGTAGAGGTCCTTCAAGGTGAAGCCGTCGTGGGCCACCAGGAAGTTGATGGAGTTCCAGGGCTTGCGGCCATCATCCTCGTACAGGTCCGAGGAGCCCGCGAAGCGCTTGGCCAGGTCTCCCGGCGTCACCGTGGCCGAGCCGAGCTGGTTCTGATCCTTGCGGAAGGTGTCCCGGTAGTAACCGTTCCACTCGGCCCAGCCGCTCGGGAAGTTGCCCACCTGGTAGCTGTTGCCGCCAATGGCCCAGGGCTCGGCGATAAGGTCCGCGCCACTGCCGCCCCCCGCCGGACGCGGGGACAGGCTGCCCCAGATGCGGTTGAGCGCCGTGCCACCCGCCATCTTGTCGTAGTTGAAGCAGTTGTGCTCGCACGTGTTGCCGAGCACCGACGCCAGGTCGAAGCGGAACCCGTCCACGCCCAGCTCGTCCTTCCAATACTTGAGCGAGTCGACGATGAGGTTCTGCGCCACGGCGTTGCGGGTGTTGAAGTTGCCGCCCACGCCCGTGTTGTCCCAGCTGCTCTGCATGTCCCCGGTGAGGCTGTAGTACGTCGGGTTGTCCAGCCCTCGGTAGGAGAGGAGGTTGTAGGTGGTCTTGTCCGTGGAGCTCCAGGCGCCGCCCTCGCCCGTGTGGTTGTAGACGACGTCGATGAAGACCTTGATGCCCTGGGCGTGGAAGGCCTTCACCATCTCCTTGAACTCGCGCGTGGGGCCGCCCGGGCTCTTGTCCGAGGAGTAGCGCCGGTCCGGCGCGAAGTAGTTGAGGGTCATGTACCCCCAGTAGTTGTCGTCCTGGGTGGTGGTGGCGTTGACGTCGTTGTCGTCGTTGTCCGTCTCCTGCACGGGCAGGAACTCCACCGCCGTGACGCCCAGCGCCGCGAGCGACGCGGCCTTCAGGCCCGCGCCCTTGTAGGTGCCCCGGTAGGCGGCCGTGATGCTCGTGTCGCCCTGGGTGAGGCCGCGCACGTGCACCTCGTAGATGATGTCGTCCTTGAGCGCGCGCGTGGGCTTGGTGCCGTAGTCCCGGCTGCCCGGCGGCAGCACCACGCCCTTAGGCGCCTGGGCGCCGCTGTCCAGGTTGCGATAGCTGGGGCCCGAGGCGAAGAGGGTGCCATTCGTGTTCGCCGGGTTGGTGGCGTCATGGCTGAGCTCCAGCGCGTACGGGTCCACCAGGAGCTTGTTCGGGTTGAAGCGGTTGCCGTTCTTGTCCACGTCCTCGGTGAAGCCGAGCGCGCTGCCCTTCTTCCAGCTCGGGTTGTACGTCCAGTTGGGACCCCAGGCCCGGTAGCCGTAGTAGACGGTGCCGGTGATGCCCGCGGAGCGCAGCGCGGAGACGGAGACGGACACCGTCCACACGTTCGTGGAGGTGTTCTTGGTGAGCACGTATGTGGCCTTCTCCTGCGAGCCCTGGGCCGTGGCGTAGAGGGAGAGCTCGATCCGCGTGGCGCGCGAGGAGTAGACGTTGAAGGTGATGTTGCTCTGGGCCGTGTCGTACTGGGCGCCGAGCGTCCAGGCCAGCGCGGCCTGCGTCTGGCCCTCGGCGCTGGGCGTCTCGACGGGCGTGGAGGGCTCCTGGGCGGGACCGCAGGAGAGGACCGCGCTCGCGGCGAGCAGGGCCCGCCAGGGCAGGCGGAAGGGGGTGCTTCGGTTCATGGAGGAAACTCCCTGCGCGGCGAGGGGTAAGGCGATGACGGGCCCGCGCCTGCCTGTCTGCCTCCATTTTCCAGCACCCCTTCGACGCGGGAGTCAATCCAACGGAAGCCGAAATTGCCGTGGTGTCCGAAACGCGCCGCGTCGTGGAAGACGCGGGCGAGGCCGGGGGGCACTCCACGTGTCAGGTGGGGCGTGCTCCTGGCGCGGGGCGCGCGGGACCCTACTTGAGGCGGCGGGAATGCGACAAGTGACCGCCAAAATAGGATGACCTGTTGACTTGACGTCCAGGGTCGCTAGGGTTGTGGCCACCATGCCAAGTCACCTGTCTCCTGGTGTCCGCGAACAACTGGCCCTGGCCCTCCGGGGCACGCTGCGCACCGCCCGTCAGGGCGCGGCGCTCACTCAGGACGAGATGGCACGCAGGATTGGTCTGGCGCCCTCGACGTACGGGCGCCTGGAGCGGGGGACGATGGCTCCGGGCCCGGCCACCCTGCGGCAGTTGTGCCGGGCGCTGTGTCTGTCGTTGGACGCCCTGGTGGGTCCCGAGTGCGCCGCCGCCGTGGACCGCGCCTCGCCGCCTCCCCGCCGGCCCGCTCGCCGCAGGCGTTCCAGCGCCCCCGCGCCCGAGGTGCTGCCCCTGTTGCTCATGCGGCGTGGCACGCCCCTGGCGCTCGTGGTGGACGTGGAATGATCCGCCGCTTCCTCTATTGTCTCCTCCAGGGCGAGGCCTTCTCGCCCACGCTCGCGGTGGCGCGCACGGGCCTGCCGCTCGTGGATGGGAACGAGCCCGGGCAGGTGGCGCCCTCGGGGCGCTACGCCGGCAAGGCCCTGTCCTATGGAAGCGCGCTCCTGCCGCTGCTCGATGACGACGTGGCCCCGGGGGCCTCCGTCCGGGGCCCGCTGCGGGAGTTGAAGGCGGCCCTGCCTACCCTTCGCGCCCTGGGCGCCACCGAGGCCACGCTCTCCCTGCTCGTCGCCTACGAGGGGCCCTGCCATTTCGCGCTGTCCCCGGAGGAACTGGCGGAGTTGGCCGCGCTCGGCCTCCCCCTGGAGGTGTCCTGCCATCCGGGGGCGGCGTAGAGTCCCCGGGTGCCATGAATCGCAACACCGTCGTCTCCGTGCTCCTCTTGTGCGCCGCGCTCGCGAGCGTGGTGGTGGGCGTGGTGCACCTCATTCGCAGGGACAGGGCGGCCCTGGTGGCGCAGTTCGCCGCGGAGCGTACGGCCCAGGTGGAGGCGGCGGCGCGCGAGGTGGCCGACTCGCTCGACGACGCGGCGGATGACCTGCGCTTCGCGGGCGAGCTCCTGTCCCGCCCCGGCTCCGTCAACGAGCACCGGCGCGAATTGCTCGCGCTCCTGGAGGTGGTGGGCCAGTTCAAGGCCATCGTCGTGCTGGACGCGGAGGGCGAGCCGCGCTTCACCGTGTTGGATCGGCGCGCGGGCCCCGCCGTCACCCGGGGTGCGGTGGGCACCTCCCTCACGGAGATGGCGCACGCGGCGTTGACCGGCGTGCCCGGCGACATCCTCACCACCCCGCCGGTGGCCGCCGCTCCTGGCAACTGGTTCCGCATCTTCGCCACCGCCTACGCGCCCAGCGAGGATGGGCCCGGTGGGGCGCTGGCCGTCCTGGTGGATACCGAGAGCTTCTTCGCCCCGCTCAAGCTCATCGCCACCGATTCCGAGGTGCGGTTGCTCCTGCTCGGCGCGCACGGTCTGCCCACGCCGGCGAGTGCTCCCTCGCTCATCGAGGGCGTGCAGCGCGCGGACGCGGTGCCGGATCAGGTGCCGGCCTTCGCCCTGCTGGTGCGGCGCATGCGCGAGGGCGGGCATGGCACGCTCCTGCTGCCGGAGAACGAGGCCATGCTCCTGGGCCTGGGCGCGGCGGACGCCATGGCCGCCTTCCAGTCCATCCCCATGCGGGGGGGCCCCTATTGGTCCGTAGCCCTGCTCGCCTCCTCGGACGAGCTGCGCGCCCACGAGCGCGGCATCATCCTGCGCGTGGCGCTCGGCGCCTCCCTGGTGGCCTTCTTCCTCGTCGTCTTCGGGGCCTACGTCATCATCGCCTCGCGCCGCGCCGTCGCCCTGCGCGAGAGCCGCCGCCACGCGGATCAGCTCGCCCACCTGCACGAGAAGACGCAGAAGATCCTCGACCACATTCCCACGGGCGTGCTCGCGCTGTCGGCGGGGGGGCACGTCACCGCCGTCAACCAGGCACTGCGCGCGCGGCTGCCTCCCACCGCCGTGGGGGCCTCCTTGCGCGAGTCCTTTCCGAACGCGCCCGCCGCGGTGGTGGACCGGCTCGCGTCCCTGGTGGCCGACGCGTGCGCCGCCCAGCGGGTGTTGAGCCTGCACGAGCCCCTGCCGCTCTTCGGCGAGGAGGGCCAGTACCGCATCCACGCCGTGCCCCTGGAGCGCCACGACGCCGAGGTGCGGGTGCTGCTCGTGGTGGAGGACCTGAGCGACGTGCGCGCGCTCGAGTCCCAGTTGTTGCGCGCGGAGAAGCTGGCCACGGTGGGCATTCTCGCCGCGGGCATCGCCCACGAGATTGGCACGCCCCTGGGCGTGGTGCGCGGCCGGGCCGAGTACGTGGCGGGCAAGCTGGGGGCGGGGCATCCCCAGGCCGCGGGCATCCAGGTCATCGTCGAGCAGATCGACCGCGTGAGCCGCACCATCCGCGAGCTGCTGGACTTCTCGCGGGTGCAGCCGGTGGCGGTGCGGGGCGTGGCGCTGGGGGCCCTGCTGGAGGGGGCGCGGGAGCTGCTGCACGGCGAGGCCGAGCGGCGCAAGGTGCGCCTGGAAGTGGAGGTCTCCGAGGGGCTGCCGCTGCTGCTCGCGGATCCGGATCAATTGCAGCAGGTGGTGCTCAACCTGGCGCTCAACGCGTGCGACGCATGCGAGCCAGGGGGCACGGTGCGGCTCGCGGCCCATGTGGAGGCGCCGGGGGAGCCAGGGGCGTGGAGCGGGGTGCGGATGACGGTGCGCGACGACGGGTGCGGGATTCCCCCGGAGAGCCTGCACCGCGTCTTCGATCCCTTCTTCACCACGAAGAAGCGTGGCCAGGGGACGGGCCTGGGTCTCGCGGTGGTGGCGCAGATCGTCCGCAACCACGGAGGCCGCATCGAGTTGGAGAGCGAGCCCGGGCAGGGCACGTGCGTGACACTGTGGTGGCCCACGCCACCCGCGCCGAGCGAGGAGCGACATGCCGTCTGAGGGACGCGTGCTGGTGGTGGATGATCACGTGGAGATGGCGCGGCTGCTCGCCGACGCGCTCACGGACGAGGGCTACACGGTGGATGTGGCCACGAGCGGCCAGGAAGCGCTCGCGGTGGTACGCGGGCGGGTGCTGGACGCGGTGGTGTGCGACCTGCGCATGGAGCAGGTGGACGGCTTCGACGTGCTGGCGGCCGTGCGCGAGGCGGACCCCACGCTGCCCGTGCTCATCATGACGGCCTTCGGGGGCGTGGAGAACGCCGTGGAGGCCATGCGGCGCGGCGCCACGCACTACTTCACCAAGCCCTTCCGCCTGGACGAGGTGCTGCTGTACGTGCAGCGCGCCATCGCCGAGCGGCGCCTGCGCGAGGAGAACCGCGCCCTGCGTCAGGCGGTGGGAGATCGCTCGGCCTTCGGGGCCCTGGTGGGCCGCAGCGCTCCGTTGCGCGCCCTGTACGAGCTCATCGAGCGGGTGGCCCACTCGCACGCGCCGGTGCTGGTGCGCGGTGAGAGCGGTTCGGGCAAGGAGTTGGTGGCGCGTGCGCTGCACTTCGAGGGGCCGCGCAAGGCTGGTCCCTTCGTGGCCGTCAATTGCACGGCCATTCCCAATTCGCTCCTGGAGAGCGAGCTGTTCGGCCATGTGAAGGGCAGCTTCACGGGGGCCACCACGCCGCGCCGAGGCCTGTTCCTGGAGGCGGACGGAGGCACGCTCTTCCTCGATGAGATTGGCGACATGGCGCCCGAGCTCCAGGCGAAGCTCTTGCGCGTGCTGGAGGATGGTGAGGTGCGCGCGGTGGGCGCGGACGCGTCACGCAAGGTGGATGTGCGCGTGGTGGCCGCCACGCACCAGGAGTTGGAGACGCGCGTGCGCGAGGGGAAGTTCCGGCAGGATCTCTTCTACCGGCTCAACGTGGTGCCCCTGCGCGTGCCGCCCCTTCGCGAGCGGCGCGAGGACATTCCCCTGCTCGTGGAGCACTTCCTGATGAAGTCGCGCGAGCGCAATCCCCGCGCGAGGCTCGCGGGCTTCACCCCCGAGGCCCTGGCCGCGCTCGCCGCCGCGCCCTGGCCGGGCAACGTGCGCGAGCTGGAGAACCTGGTGGAGCGGCTGGCCGTCGTCACCGTGAAGGAGACGGTGGATCTACCCACGCTCCAACTGCATGCGCCCGGCGTGGCCGCGGATGACCACCCGCTCGCGCAGGCGCGGACCCGGCTCGTGCCGCTGCGCCAGTTGGAGGGCGAGTACATCGCCTATGTGGTGGCGCAGTGCGGGGGCAACAAGACGCGGGCGGCGGAGATCCTCGGCATCGACGTTTCCACCATCCACCGCCGCGAGCGCGAGCGGGGGTGAACGTTCCTCACAGCCGCGGGATGTGCAGCCGCGGCTCGGCGCCGTCCTCCGGCACCCGGGCGAAGGGGCGCCTTCCGGCGAGGACGTTCCGCGCAACCGCGCCCGTAGCACTCGCGAGAGGCGCTGGGCCCGCGTGCTCAATTCCTGAAAACTGACGATTCCCTCGTCCGTGAGGAGTGCCGGTTTTTCGCGGCACGCGGGGACGATCGTCCGCATCTTCGTGAGAGCACTCTCCAGGGTCCAGTTCGTCGAGAGTTGAAAAGGGGGGCCATGAAGCACGCTCCGCATGACGGCCAGCTTGCAGCTCCATGGGTTGAGAGGGCAAGCGTGACAACTCATTCACAGAGGGGTATTCGCGGGTGATGGCTGGCTTTTATTTGTTGCGGCCGGAATGTCTGCCTCAAGGGCGGAACGAGTTGGCGAGCGATGTCGCGTCGGTGCTCGAGCCCCTGGCCACGCGGTACCGGAACGAGGCCGAACCACGCGCCCTGGCCGCGGCCCACGAGGCACTCGCTCGCCTGGGTCTGGGTCCCGGGGACTTCCAGCCCGTGGGGGAGGATCCGCATGAGTCGCGGGAGAACCGGGACAATGATCAGGTCTTCTCCATCGTTCGGGTCGACGGCGGGCGCATGCCCCTGCTCGTGCACAGCGCGCTTCAAGGATACGTGACGCTCCTGGACGAAGCGCTCACCCGGGGGACGGATCTGGAGCCCGAGGCCTGGGGAGGGTTGCGCGCCGCACTGCATACGGTGTTCGACATCCTCCTGGATCGTCCCTTCGAGCGGGAGGACGGCGTGCCCATGGCGCCGCCGCGTTCCACTACCGGGGGTGAGCGCGATGCGCTCCTTCGCTGGACGCGCGGGCACCACGTCTTCATGGTCCTCTTGCAGGGGCTCATCGTCGTCCTCAATGGCTTGCACCGGGACCTGGAGTCCTCGGACATCCCCGCCGCGCGAGCCGGCCTGGAGCGGGCCACGGTGCTCATGCGGGGCTCGGAGTCCGCCATGCGCTTCGCCGGGGATTATGACGCCAGCGCCTACGAGCGCTCGGTACGCCCCCACCTCATGCCTCCGCGAGCACCCTCCGAGCTCACCGGGCTGCGCTGGCGGGACCACGAGTATCTGATCAAGGTGCTCACTGGACTGCGGCCCCTGTTCTTGAAGCTGGATCCATCCTTGAAGCCTCAGCACGAGGCCTTCTACCGGGCCGTTGCCCAGACCTATGATGCCCACAAGTGCGTGTGCGCCCGCTTCGTGGGCACGGAGAGCGCCAGTCTGTTCATGGCGGAGCGCTCCGATCGGTCCGCGATGGAGGTGCTCGAGCACTTCAAGCGCTCGAGGCTCCAGCTCGTGAAGCGGTGAGGCTCGCCTCCAGGTTCCAGTATCCTCCCTGGGGTCCACGAAGGAGCCATGACATGAGCGAGAAGCGTGAAGGGGCGGTGCCTCATCTGAGCGCGGAGGAGTTCCGGCGGCTGGGGCATCGGGTGGTGGACTGGGTGGCGGACTACTGGGCCCGGCTGGAGTCCTTTCCGGTGCGCGCGGCGGTGGCTCCGGGCGAGGTGATGGCGAAGCTGCCCGCGCATCCTCCCGAGGAGGGACTGGACGGTGAGGCGGGCTGGGAGGCCGTCTTCCGCGACCTGGAGGAGGTGGTGCTGCCGGGCGTCACCCACTGGCAGTCGCCCTCCTTCTTCGCCTACTTCCCCTCCAATGCCTCGGGGCCCGCGGTGCTCGGCGAGCTGCTGTCCGCGGGCCTGGGCGTCCAGGGAATGCTCTGGTCCACGAGCCCCGCCGCCACCGAGCTGGAGACGCGCGTGCTCGACTGGCTGGCCGAGCTGATGGCGCTGCCGGCCTCCTTCCGCTCGGACTCGGGCACGGGCGGCGGCGTCATCCAGGGCACCGCCAGCGAGGCCGTGCTGGTGGCCATGGTGGCGGCGCGCGACCGGGTGCGGAGGGTGCTCGGCCGGGACGCCGAGTGGGTGGCCTATACCTCCACCCAGACGCACTCCTCCGTGCTCAAGGCGGCCCTCATCTCCGGCGTGGCGCGGGACGTGGCGGACAGCGTGCACCTGCGCCAGCTCGACACCGACGCCGGCTATGCCCTGTGCCCGGACGCGCTGGAGCGGGCCATCCGCGAGGACCTGGCCGCCGGCCGCCAGCCCTTCTTCGTGTGCGCGTCGCTGGGCACCACCTCCTCGGGCGCCATGGATCCGGTGCGCTCCGTAGTGGAGGTGCTGGGGCGCACGGGCTTCACCGCCTCGGGAGGCTGGGTGCACGTGGACGCGGCGTGGGCGGGCTCGGCGCTCGTGTGTCCCGAGTTCCGCGCCCTGGGCGAGGGTCTGGAGGGCGTGGACTCCTTCGCCTTCAACCCGCACAAGTGGCTGCTCACCAACTTCGACTGCAACGTCTTCTACACGCGCGAGCGCCAGGCGCTGCTCAACGCGCTGAGTGTGATGCCCGAGTACCTGCGCAACGCCGCGAGCGCGAGCGGCAAGGTGGTGGACTACCGCGACTGGCAGGTGCCCCTGGGCCGGCGCTTCCGCGCGCTGAAGTTGTGGCTCGTGCTGCGCCACTACGGGGCCCGGGGATTGCGCGCCTACCTGCGCGAGCACGTCCGTCAGGCGGAGCTGTTCGCCGGCTGGGTGGAGGCCGACGCGCGCTTCGAGCTGGCCGTGCCGCGCTCGCTGTCCCTGGTGTGCTTCCGGCTCAAGCCGCTGCCGGGCGAGGCGTCCTCGGACACGGACGCGCGCAACCGCCACCTGCTGGAGCGGCTCAACGCGAGCGGCAAGGCCTTCCTCACCCACACGGTGCTGCCCGGGGTGGACGGCGCGCCCTCGCGCTATGTGTTGCGTCTGGCCATTGGTGCCACGCGCACCGAGGAGCGGCACGTGCGCGCCGTCTGGGAGCAGCTCGGGGCCCTCGCCCTCTCATGAAACAAGGAGTTCACGAAAAGCGGGGAGAGCGGTGAGGTACAAAAGGGGACCCATCCCAGGAGCATGCCTCCTGGGCCCACGAGAGGTCTCGACATGAACCGCATCGCCGCTCTCAAGCCCCTGCTCGGAAGTCTGATGTTCCTGGCCGCCCCCGCCCTGGCGGACAGCGCCGCCTCCATCGCCTCCTTCACCTCGAAGATGACGGCCGCCCGTGCCGCCACCAGCCCCGGCGGCACGGCGGTCGTGCGCTCGGAGATCGCGGGGGCCCTCAACGGCTCCTTCTTCCTGGATGGCCATGTGGACGCCCAGGAGCGGGCCTACCTGGCCACCCAGTTGGGCGATGCCCTCTTCCTCCAGGGCCTGACGGGCCAGGCGAAGAAGTACCTCACGGACTTCCACGAGCTCAACGACGCGGCGGACCGCGAGGCGCCGCTGACGCTGGGCCCGGTGGCGGGCACGACGGCCGAGCTCTTCGGTGCCTCGGGGGCGCTGTCCCGGTCCGCGCGCGTCAAGGAAGGCTACATCCCCAACGGTCAGGGCGTGGCCAATCAGGTGACGCTGTCGAACCAATACACCCAGTATTTCGGCGGCGGCTATGACTACCCGCTCTCCTTCGAGCCCATCAATCCCCGTGAGCTCATCGCCAAGTTGCAGGCGTCGACGTACTTCGGCACGCCGAGCCAGGACGAGGTGGACGGCGCGCTGGCGTACGTGACGGAGATCTCCCGCAACAGCAACCGGCTCTACATCGCATACTGGCACACCGAGGGCCGCGGCGGCCCCGGCGAGGCGGCCGGCTTCGTGGTGGCGGCGGTCAGCACGGATCGCCGCTTCGTGCGCATGCTGGAAGTGCTCTCCTGGTCCACCTGAGCGCTACAGCTCCACCTGCGAGCCCAGCTCCATCACCTCGCCGGCGGGCAGCCGGAAGTGCTCGGTGGTGGGGTGGGCGTTGCGCTGCATGAGGCCGAAGAGCCGTTTGACCCAGACGGGTGTCCCGCCGCCCGCGTGGATGCGCAGGGACACCCGCCCCACGTAGAAGGTGACGGGCTGGACCAGCGCGTCCAGGCCCCGCGCCTGGGCCTGCTCCAGCAGACTCGGCACGTCCGGGTGCTCCATGAAGCCGTAGCGCGCCGTCACCCGGAGGATGCCCAGGTCATACGGCTCCCAGGTCACCCGCTCGTGCGCGGGCACCGTGGGCACGGGCTCGATGCGCACGGTGAGCAGCAGCACGTGCTCGTGCAGCATCCGGTTGTGTTTCAGGTGGTGCAGGAGCACGAGCGGCGTGCCATGCACCGCGCCGCTCAGGAAGACGGCCGTGCCGCGCACCCGGGGCAGGGGACCGAGCGACAGCGACTCGACGAGCTGGTTCAACGGCATGCTCCTCGAGGCGCCGTGCTCGCGGAGCAGCTCGAGCCCGTGCCGCCACACCTGCATCATCACGAAGGCGGCCGAGCCCATGGCGAGCGGTAGCCAGCCCCCCTCGCGCAGCTTGAGCAGGTTGGCGCCCAGGAAGGACAGGTCCAACACGACGAAGCCGCCCACCACGAGCGCGAGCACCCACCCGGACCAGTTCCAGCGCCGCCGCGCCACCGCCGCGAAGAGCACCGTGGTGATGGCCATGGTGCCCGACACCGCCAGCCCGTACGCCGAGGCGAGCCGGTCCGAGGACCGGAAGCTCAACACCACCGCGAGGCACGCCCCCATCAACGCCCAGTTCACCGTGGGCATGTAGATCTGCCCCTCGTGCTCGGGCGAGGTGTGGCGGATGGTCAGGCGCGGGCTGAAGCCGAGCTGCACGGCCTGGTGGGTGAGCGAGAACACCGCCGCGATGAGCGCCTGGCTCGCCACCACCGTGGCCAGCGTGGCCAGCGCCACCATGGGGTAGAGCGCCGGGCCGGGCAGGGAGCGGAAGAAGGGCGCGCTGGCGTCCTCGGGGTGGCGCAGCAGGAAGGCGCCCTGGGACAGGTAGCTGAGCAGCAGCGCGGGCAGGGCGAGCGCGAACCACGCGAGCCGGATGGGCTTGCGGCCGAAGTTGCCCATGTCCGCGTACAGGGCCTCGGCGCCGGTGAGGCACAGGATGACCGCGCCCAGGACCGGCACCCCCTGCCAGCCATGCTCCCAGAAGAAGCGCACCGCGTGCCAGGGATTGAACGCCGCGAGCACCTCGGGCGCGCGGGAGATGCCCCAGGCCCCGAGCAGCCCGATGCTCACGAACCACGACGCCACGATGGGCCCGAACACCACGCCCACCCGCCCCGTGCCCAGGGGCTGCACGAGGAAGAGCGCGAGGAGGATGGCCACGGTGATCGGCACCACGTAGGGTTCGAGCACGGGGGTGGCCACCTTCAATCCCTCCACCGCCGAGAGCACGGAGATGGACGGGGTGATGACGCCATCTCCATACAAGAGCGCCGCGCCGAACAGTCCGAGCCCCACCAGCACCGGCGGGCCCCCGCGCTTGCCGCCCGGCTCGAGCATCGCCACCAGCGCGAGGATTCCACCCTCGCCCTGGTTGTCCAGGCGCATGAGCAGCGTGAGGTACTTGATGCACACCACGAGGATGAGCGACCAGATGAACAGCGACAGCACCCCCAGGAGGTTGTCCCGCGTCACCTGCACCGCGTGGGGGCCGTGGAAGCACTCCTGCAGCGCGTAGAGAGGGCTCGTGCCCAGGTCCCCGAACACCACGCCCATGGCGGCCAGGGTGAGGAGGGCGAGGTTCCTCGGCTCCTCTTGCTGACGGGACGCTTCACGCACGGAGCCTCGCATCCGCGTCACGTTGTCTCGTCCTCCGTGCCGGTGCCAGACGCCGGGGCACGTCGGCTCCGCCGCGTGTTGTCCCGTGCACGCCCCGGATCCGGTGCGTCGTCGGGGGGACGATTTTGAGCTTGCCGCCCGACCCCCTGAGTGGGCAGCATGTTCCTACTTTCCACGTCACCAGGAGGCGCCCATGCACCTCGAACAGAAGCGATTCGCGACCCGCCTGGGCAGAGCCCTGCGCGAGGCGCGTGAGCGGGCCTCGTTGACTCAGGAGGAGGTCGCGGAGCGCGTCGGGCTCGCGGTCGAGATCCTCGGCCGGGTGGAACGCGGAAGCATGCTCCCGAGCGCGCCCACCCTCCGCGAGCTGTGCCGCGTGCTGCGAATGGACGCGGACGCCCTCCTGTGGCTCGACAGGGAAGGGGCGGCGCCCGTGTCCCCGCTGGATGACTTCCCGCAACTGCCGTGGTTGGTGGAGACGCTTCGCCGGATGGGCGTCACGCGGCTCGGGATCATGAGCGATACGGCCAGCGCGGAGCTGCGCGACTTGGACTCACCGCTCGAGGAGCGCCTCGAGTGATTCAGAGGGACGTCAGTCCCTCGGGAAGGGGCGCGCCGGTGCTCCAGGCGCGTACCAGGGCCGTGAACAGGTCCGGGGCCTGGAGGTTCCAGACGTGGCCCAGCGAGGGCACCTGGACGCCGCGTGCCCCGGTGAGGGTCGCCACCAGGGTGCGGGCCGCGCGCCGGGCGGGCAGGGTCTCCCGTTCGCCCACGGCCACGAGCGTGGGCACCGTGGCTCGCGTGGGCAGCCGCTGCGCCATCAGGGCCTGGGTGACGTGACGGAGGAAGGGCTCCTCGCAGCCGCGCACGAGGTCTTCCCGGACGATGTCCTGGTACTCGGGAGGAATGGCGAACTGACGCAGGGACAGCTCCGCCAGACGCTCCGGACCCAGGACCCGGGTGAGCGAGGCGCTCGCCAGCGAGATCATTCCCAGCACGCGGCCCAGGCGCGCGGACGTCCCGGTGACGAAGACGCTCCGCAGTCGTTCCGGCTCGGTGCGCAGCACCTCCAGGGCCACGGCGCCGCCCAGGGACAGTCCCACCACATGGGCGCGGCCCTCGGGCACCCGCTCGCGGATGAGCGTGGCCACCTGCCGGGCGGCCTCCTCCAGGGAGAAGGGCGGGGAGGCGGGGCTCTGGCCCTGCTCGGGCAGATCCGGCACGAGGCAATGACAATCCCCCAGGCGTTCCACCTGGGGCCGCCACATGCGGCCACTCAGCCCACCGGCATGAAGGAAGACGAGAGGCGTGGCGCCTCGGGGACCGGATTCCCAGACAGGAGCTTGCACGCGGGGCACCTTGCTTCTTCTAGGGGAAGTACGGGTATCGAGCCAGGATTCGCCCGTCTGGCGATACGGCATACAGCTCGAACCAATCGAGCGCGGTGACGGCACCGGGCGCCATGCGTCCACATTTGTCCACGCGGCGGTTGATGCGGACGAAGTACAAGCCTTCCTCCTGGCCCACGATGACCTCCATGGCCTTGGCCGAGTATGCGCAGGTTCCCGCGTAGGCCTTGGGGACGCGCGTCAGTACGCGTTGCAGTGCCGCATGCGCGGCGAGAACCGCGGGCCCGTCCAAGGTCGCCAGGGGCCGCACGTCATCGGGCCAGCGAATGCCCTCTGCTACGATCGCGGGGGCCGCCGCGACGCCCGCGTCTTCGGGGGGGGTGCTGGGAAGGGGGAGGGGCACGAGGATGCCCGCGTCTTCGAGTGGGGCGTTGAGGGCGGGTGCTGTCACGACGCCCGTGTCTCCGGCTGAAGGGACTCCTCCTTCCATCAGGAGGGCGACGACCAGAAGGGCGGGATATGGCCTCGACATGGGCAACTCCAAGGAACCACGGTCTTTTACCAGTCCAAGGCGGGAGAGCAATGCGGCGAGAGGGCCCTGGGACTCAGCATGGAGGCGGAGCGAGGCTGACAGGTTGCTTGGAAATCCCAGATTCTACTGGCTTCGTTCCATCTGAATACTTTGCCCTCGGGGTCCCACCTGTAGAAGCGAGGTCTGTCGGGTTGACCCGTGGCGAGCCAGTGCCAGGCAGGGAGCAGTTCACCGCGAACGTCGCGAAGGAGCTTTCCGCTGGGACTCGCTCCGTAGGCAACCATCACCCACAGGCCTTCTCCTGCCTTCACCTTGGGAAAAACACTCAGGTCAGGACTGCTCATGTTTGTCCCGCACGGGTGGTTGTGCGCGAAGCCCAGAATGGGAAGGTCTCGTCCGAAGTCCTCGTCGTCGACCCCACCGAACGGCGGCTGGCAGGAATTGTGTTCTCCTGTCAGATTCCGGATGGGCCAGGAGACGCGCCAGTCCTCGGGGGTTCTGTAAAGTGCGATACAATACTCAGCCGCATCTGGGCGGGGATGGCCTGTATTTGGATCACAGGCATCCGTGGCACCTGGTAGAGCCATCAACGCCTTGAGCGCGGGAATCACCAGGTCATCTGGGACACTGGCCGAGTCGGAGAGAACGACGAGAACGCTCTCTGTCTTCCATGGGCCGGGCGCAATCGCCAAGTCCGGGTCGTCTTCCAGTTTAGGTAATTCGGTATGTAAATAGTAGGGCTTGCGGCCCACGCATGCCAGGGCGAGCATGAGCATGGGGACGAGCAGATTTCGCATGTGTTGCTTCATCCGGCGTTGGATCCACTTCGTGAGAGGGAGACGGATTGGCCCTCGGGAGGCGGGGTGAAGCGGCGCGGTCCTCCGTCGCGCCAGTGCAGCATCACGAGCGAGGGATCCTCCAACGGGACGTCGAAGGTGAAGCCAAGCCGGGTGGGTCCCTGCGTGTCCGCCTCCAGCACCCTGGCCGTCAGGCCTGGCAACTCCACCCGCGCTCCCTCGCGAAGCGCATGCTCCCGGTCCCGGAAGATCGATTCGAACTCACTGGTGAAGAAGCGGCCCTCGGTGAGGGTGAGCTCCAGGGCGTTGGGTCCCGTGCGCGTGAGCACGTGGGGATGAGGTGACAGGCTCAACGTCCACCACGCCTCGGGCCTGGGCATGCCGCGCTCGGCCATCATCACGGGCAGGTACATGCCGAGCGTCGACACCGGCAACGCGAGTACCACCACCCGCTGCTGGGGCAGTCGCTGGAAGTCCAACGCGCCCTCCAGTGTCTGGGCGGCTTCCTCGGACTGGGCACTCATCGAGTGCAAGCCACTGCCCATCACGGGCCAGAGCAGGGGCGCGAGGACGAGATGCGCGAGGCCGAGGCTGCCCGCGCCCAGCGTCAGGCCTCGGGGTCTCCCGCCTCGCGCTCGCGAGCGCCAGGCCCCCACGAGCACCGCCGCCACCGCCACGCTGCCTCCCAGCCCCGGGATGAGCAGCAGGCGATTGGAGGGAAAGGTCGCCGCCACGGGCACCAGCGACAGCGCCGCGCCCAGCATGAGCCAGCGGCAGTGCCGGCGTTCCTCGGGGCTCAGTTCCGGCCACGCGGCGCGCAGGCTCCCCCCGAGCACGCCCAGCGCGAGGACTCCCAGGCCCACCAGCGCGGGGCGGAGGCGTGCGTCGAGCGCCCACAGGTCCGTGGGGATCTCCAGGACGAGTCCTCCCACCATCGCCGGGATGCGTGCGAGCGCGGCCCCGAGGAATCGAACCGGCTCGCCCACCGGATCCATGTAGGAGCCGGAGCCCCACGCCCCGTAGCCGCCCAGTTTGTAGCCCACGAGGTAGACGCCTCCGAGCAGTGCCACGGGAGCGAGGGCCCGGAGCCGCTCCCTCGCTCCACCCGGGGCGCCCACCGCTTCATAGGCGAGCACGTACGCGAACACGCCCAGCGCGCTCTCTCCGCCCAGCAGCCCCAGTCCGAGTCCCGCGAGGGCCAGGAGCCGGGCGCCCCCGCGCCGGGCCTCGCGCCCTTCCAGGTGCAGCCAGAGCCCCACCAGCGCGGGCAATGCCGCCACCAGGGCGTTGCGGTTGGCGATCCACCCCACGGTCAGCGTGTGTCCGCCGTCGATGGCGAAGAGCCCCAGGGCGAGCGCGCCCACGGAGCCCGGCAGGACTCGCCGCAGCACGGCGCCCATCGCGGCCACCACGCCCAGGTACCAGACGAGCGAGTGCAGATGCCACGCCAGGGCATTTCGCCCGAAGAGCCGGTCATCCATCACCGCGAGCGCGGTCGACAAGGGGCGCCAGAAGGCGAGCTTGAGTTCGGGCAACGTCCACCAGGGATAGGGCCCTCGCTCCACCCATCGCCGCATCTCCGTGGGGTCTCCCAGGGCGAAGGAGAAGAGATCGAGACGCGAGCCGGGCGCCTCACCGCCCTGTAGCCGGATGAGGTGGATGTAGTCGTCGTACAGGAAGCCCATGCCGAGCGTGGGCACGGCGAGCACGATCGCGGCCATGAGCGACAGGCCCAGGATGCGCGGGAAAGTGAGCCACTGACTCCAGAGCGCGGCTCGATCGCGACGTAGCGGCTCGTTGACGGGATGCGGCGGTTTCATAGGCGCCAGTGACTCCGTGTCGAGGCCTCGCTTGCTCTACCTGTGGCAATCCATGACGGGTTTGTCCTCCCGTCATGATGACACTTCGCGATATCTGGAGAAATACGGATTCCGGGCCATGTGGCCTGGGGGGAGGTGCACCGTGTCCACTCATCTCATGGGCCCGCGCCCGGCCCGTGTGTTGCCGTGCCCCGGCTGGAGTGGGTTCTTGCTGTTGCTGTTTCTCCAAGCCGCCTGCGTCGCCATCGACGCACGGCCTCCCGACGTTGGTGGTCAGGCCGTGTCCAGTTCGGTTCACCTCGCTTCGCCCTCCAGGTTCGGGGCGGTTCAGGTGAGCAGGTTCGAACTCAATGAGGCCCTGGCCTCTCTGGTGTTGCATCTGCCCCTACGGGTGGCGGCCTCCTTCCCGCCACTCTATCTCCACCGGATGTTGGCGCAGGCTTCCACTCCCCTCATGGGCGAGGAGTGGCGTACTCCTTTGTCGCGGTCTTATGGGCGTTTCTGCGAGCGGAGCGGCACTCCGGGCGACTGTCTTGGGCTGTTCGATGATGGGCCCGGTCTGGACGGCGAGGACAAGCGAGATCTCGCCCTGGCCCTCTCCGTGACTACAGCGCTGGATTCCCTGGATGGGGAACTGCGCTCCATGTTCTCCACGACGCAGCTCTACACGATGGTGGGCGTCACTCTCGCGGCCTACATGGCGCTGCTCGTGGCCCCCGAGCCCGTTTCTAAAGGCGTGGCCGCGGCACTGGCCCTTCTCATGTGGGGCTACCTGGGCTGGGAACTCTTCGACCTGGTTCAAGCCTATTTCCGGTTGTGGGAGGAGGCGGCGGAGGCCGCCACGTTCGCGGAACTGCGCGAGGCGGGAGACCGTTTCGGCGAGGTCATCGGGCCCAATAGCGTGCGCATCCTGCTCATGTTGGGCACGGCGGCGGTGGGGGAGACGGCGGCGCTCGTGTCCAAAGCGCCGAAGCTGCCGGGATTCGCGAAAGCCACCGAGGCGCTCAAGTCCCATGCCGGCATCAATGATGTGCGCTCGGCTCTTCTGCACGCGGACAAGGTGAAGGTCGCGGTGAGCGAGGGAACCTTCAGCGTCGTCTTGCCCGCCAATGTCCTGAGCATGGCCTCGAGGGACGTGCGCGGAGGAAGCGTCAGGGGCAATACATCGGTGGATGCCGTGGGTCACACCAGACCCTCGATGCGCCCTGATCCTCATGCGAAGCCGGATGGACAGAGCGCCACTCCTTTTCCCAAGGATGATGAGGCGACCAGGCGGTCGTTGATGCGGGAGAATGAATCCGCGAACCTGCTCGCGCAGGCTGGCTACCGTGTCGAGCAGAGGCCTTTCGTTCCAGGTGCTTCCCGCAGGCCTGATTACCGGATCGAGGGGCAGATCTTCGATAACTACGCTCCCAGCACGAGCAATCCGCGCAGTATCTGGACCGTGCTCAATGATTCGAAGGTCAATCCGGTCGGCAAACCGAGGCAGGCGGACAGGATCGTCCTGAACTTGAGAGACAGTGGCGTGGACCTCGCCGCGTTGAAGAAACAATTCACGGACTGGGTGATGCCGAACTTGAAGGAGGTCCTGGTCATCACCCAAGAGGGGCGGCTCGTCCCCTTTTGGCCGTGACGGATGGGGAGTCGCCATGTCGCTGGACTATGATTTCAGTATCGCGACCCCGTTGTCGCCTCAGCGGGTTCTGCGTATCGCGCTCCTGGAACTGGGCCTGATGCCCAATACCGATCGCACGGCGGAGGGGGTCTTCAAGGAGAGCACCGGTCCTGGCTTTCTCGTCAGCGCCGGCCCGATGGGTACGCCGAGCAGGCGCATGCTCGAGGAGGCGCTGCATGTTTCTCCCGATGTCGACCTGCGTTTCTGGCTCGATGCGCTTGGGGATCGACACTCGGCCCAAACGTCGATGCTTCGAGGCATTCTCGCCGCTCTCGGTCAGATACCAGGCGACGCCGTCCTCACGTTCTCGGGAGAAAAGGTCCTGCTTCTGCGTCGAGGTGGGCGGATGTACCTGGAGGCGGAGACCGGTGTCTGGACGCCAGATCGTCTGCGACTGGTGCAACAGCCCTACGAAATGAAGAACTTCCCCGTTCTCTGAGTTCCCGTCGGAGTTCCAGGCGCGCCGCGTCATGAACGGAACTCCTCCGCGCCCGGGTGGAGCGTGGAAATCCGCCAGGGCACCCTGGCACCTTGCCACGCCTGGCCGCGCACGAGGGCCCTCTCCCAGGCGGAGCACGTGGGGCATGTCCCTTGCTGGAGAAACCCGCCGAGGAGACTCCACCGTCATGTGCCCCGCCTCGACGTTTCGCGTCATGACCCCGCCGGGTGCCGACACTGCTCCGGCCCGGGGCGGGAGGTGAGCGTGCGAGGAGCGCTCCCCCGAGAGGCGAGGCTGCACGGCGCGGATGAGTCGTTGCGCTCCCTCTTGAGCGACGTGCTGGGCGACATGGGCATCCGCCTGGCGCCGGACGTGGGGGGGGAGCGGCCGGACGTGGTGCTGGCGCTGGTGGAACGCGAGGACAGCGTGCCCCGCGTGCTCCGGGCGGTGGAAGAGAGCTCGGGCCCGGCGCCCGTGCTCGTGCTCCTTCCCTTCGAGGACGAGCGACTGCGGTGTCTGGCGATGCGCCTGGGCGCCCAGGGCTGCTACGCGCTGGGCACGCCCCTGGAATCGCTCAAGCGGCTGTTGCGCGACATGAGCCAGTCAGAAGCCCCGGGACACTGGGGTGAGCCGGGGAGGCACGATGAGGGAGCTTGAATCCAGGCACGATTCAGGGGCGCGGCCGAGGCCCGTGCTGTGGGTGCTCCCCGCCGTGGCGCCCCGGCCCCCGATGCCCCCGGGCGAGCACGTGTGGGTGGAGGCCGAGGGCCTGCGGCTCACCAGCGAGCGGTTGGAGGTGGCCGGCGGCTCGTGGGGGCTCGCGGAGTTGCGAGGCTACGGCACGCGGCGCGAGTCCCCGGGGCTCGTGCTCCCGCTGGGGATGGGGGCGGGGGCGGCGCTCGTGGTGCCGATGCTCCTGTTGCAGCCGGACTCCTTCCGGGTGACGGCCGCGCTGGTGGTGGCCACGCTGCTCGTCTTCACCGCCATCGCGCGGCTGGTGGCGGCCGCGGACACCTATTGGCTCGTGGTGCGCACCGCCGAGGGCGAGCGCCCGGTGTGGCACTGTCAGGATCATCAGCTCTTCGCGCGGGTGGAGCAGGCGCTCGGCGAGGTGCTGGAGCCGCCCGCGCCCGCTCCCCGGGAGCCGCCCGTGCGCAGGCTCGCCCTGGTGCGGTGACGCGGCGGCGTGTTTCTGGCGCCCCTCGCGGCGCGGCCTAGCTTCCGGCCATGTCCGGATTGCTCTCCGCTCCGCGTGTCTCGCCGCAGACCCTGCTGGCCGCCGCGGCCCTGCTGTGCGCGTTCTTCGCGGGGGGCGCCATGCTCCTGGCCAGCCAGGCTCCCGCGCTCGGCTTGCGGCTCACCGGCGACGAGGCGGGGCGGGGCCTCCGGGTGTTGGAGGTGTCCCCGGACGTGTCCGTACCGCTCGAGCCCGGCGCGGTGCTCGTCGCGGCCCTCACTCCCTCGGGCCGCGTTCCCCTGGACGGGGAGTTGCTTCGGGATGAGCCGGATCAGCTCGGCTCCTGGGAGCGCTACAACGACTTCCTGGCGCGGCACACGGCGCTCGCGGAGGCGGTGGCGCGCGGCGGGTTGACGGTGGAGCGGGAGGATGGGCGCCAGGTACGGCTCGGGAGCCGGCCTCGGGGCGTCACCGAGCTGCCCTTCCTCTTCTGGTACCAGGTGGTGGTGGGATGCGCGGGCTTCCTGCTGGCGGCCGGCGTGCTGGCCTTCCGTCCCTCGGATGGGGCCGCGCGCCACTTCGCCCTCTCGGGCTTCGGGATGCTCGTCTTCTGCTGCTGCGCGGCGGTGTACAGCACCCGCGAGTTCCTCATGGGAGGGACGTTGATGTTCGGCCTGTCCATGGCGAACACGTTTGGCGCCACGTTCTTCACCGCCGCCCTGGTGGCGCTGCTCGCGTGCTACCCGCGCCACCTGGGTCCGCTGTGGCCCCTGGCCTATGGGGTGCAGGGCCTGGCGTGTGTCGCGGCCTTCCTCCAGTGGACGCCCGGCGTGAGCTGGATCCACGGCTTCGTGCTGGGTCTGTTCTCCGTCACCTTCGTGCTGGCGCTCGTGCAGTGGTGGGGCACGCGGGGGCGGCCCGTGGAGCGCGCGGCCCTGATGTGGTTCCTGCTGTCCATCTACCTGGGCACGTGTCTGTTCGCGGGCGCCGTCCTGTTGCCCTCCTCCCTGGGGTTCGCCCCGCCGGTGAGCCAGGGCGTGATGTTCGTGGTGTTCCTCTTCATGTTCGCGGGCATCGCCCTGGGCATCACCCGCTACCGGCTGTTCGAGCTGGATCGCTGGTGGTTCCAGGCGCTGAGCTGGTTCCTGGGGGGCGTGGCCGTCATCCTCTTCGACTTCGTGCTGGCGGCCTTGTTGCAGGTGTCCCAGTGGGGCGCGCTCGGGGTGGCGCTGGCGTTGTCCGGATGGATCTACTTCCCCCTGCGCCAAGTGGTGTGGTCTCGGTGGCGGCGGCGGGCGGGGCGGGGTGGGGGAGACCGGGCGGGGCAGTGGATGCTGACGCTCTTCTCCACCAGCCGCGAGGAGACGCTGCGCACCCAGTGGCACGCGCTCCTGCGCGCCGAGTTCGCGCCCCTGGAGTTGCTCGAGCTCGAGCGGCCCCTGAGCGCGGTGCAGGTGTCCCAGGACGGCCTGGAGTTGTGCCTTCCCGCGCCGAGGCCCGGGCACGCCGTCCTGCTGCGCCACCCCGCCCGGGGCAGCCGCCTGTTCCGGCGCGAGGACATCGCCGACGCGGAGGTGCTCTCGGGCATGGCGCGGCGGGCGCTGGAGGCCCAGCGCGAGCGCGAACAGGGGGCGCTCGCCGAGCGGGGCCGTCTCATGCGCGACCTGCACGATGACCTGGGAGCGAAGCTGTTGTCGCTCGTGTACATGGCGCGCGAGAGCGAGACGGAAGCGCTCGCGCGCTCGGCGCTCCGGGACATGCGCGACGTGCTGGCGGCGCTGGAGGCGGCGTCGTGCTCGCTGGCCGAGGCCCTGGTGGATTGGAGCGCCGAGGCCCGGGGCCGCGCCGAGGCCATGGGCTTCCAGCTCATCTGGGAAGAAGAGGGGGCGGACGCGGAGCGCATCCAGCTCAGCGCGCGTCAGCGCACGAGCATTGGCCGCATCCTGCGCGAGTCCATCACCAACGCGCTCAAGCATGCCCGGGCCGAGCGGCTGGAGGTGCGCGTGCGCTGGAGCGAGGGGCGTCTGTCGTTGTCGGTGGAGGACGACGGGACGGCGGGCACGGGTGAGCCGGCGGCGTGGAAGGCGGGCACGGGCACGAAGGCCATCCGGCAGCGGGCCGCGGATCTGGGAGGCACGGTGGAGTGGGCGCGGGGCGCGCGCGGGTGCCGGGTGGAACTGCGGCTGCCCCTGGAGTCCCCGCCGGCGTGAGGTCCGGACGGGGAGGGGGGAAACCCGCCGCTCAGGCCTGGCGCAGGGTCTTCAGCGCTCCGCCCCAGGCGATGACCTGGTTGAGCAGGGTGGTGACGGACTTCTCGTGGTGAGGGTCCGGCTTGAAGACCTTGAAGTTCTCGAAGTCGGCGCGGAGCGAGAGCATGACCTGGGCGCGCACGGTGGCGATCTGCAACTCGGCCAGCACCAGCCGCAACTGCTCCACCGCTCGCGCGCCGCCCGCGCTGCCGTAGCTCACGAACCCGGCCGCCTTGTTGTTCCACTCCGTATAGAGGTAGTCGATGGCGTTCTTGAGCGCGCCGGACGTGCCGTGGTTGTACTCGGGTGTCACGAAGACATAGGCGTCGAAGGACGCGATCTTCTCGGACCAGCGCTGGGTGTGGGGCTTCGTGTACTGGTGCTGGGTCGCGGGGTTGGGTTCGTCGAGCAGCGGCAGGTGGAAGTCCTGGAGGTCCACGAGCTCGAACTCGGCGTCGCCGCGCTTCGTCGCGAGCCCATGGACCCACCGGGCCACGGCCTCGCCGTTGCGTCCCGGACGCGTGCTTCCAAGGATGATGGCCACTTTGAGCATGGGGTGTCGTCTTCCTTAGAAGGGGGTTGGCTACACCTGCTGGAGCGCTTCGGCGGGGAAGGCTCGGGCATCCACCTTGGCGTGGTAGGCCTTCACCTTGCCGTCCGGCCCGATGATGATGCCGGCCCGCCGCGCCGAGGCCGCCTGGGTGTCATCGCACGCGCCATACGCCAGCCCCATCCGCCGTCCGGTGTCACTCAGCAGGGGGAAGTTGAAACCAAACTTCTCGGCGAAGGCCTTGTTCGCCTCGGGCGGATCGAAGCTGATGCCCAGGATGGCGGCGTTCTTCTTCTCGAACTCCGCCTTGTAGTCGCGGAACGAACAGCCCTCGGCCGTGCATCCCGGTGTGTCCGCCTTGGGATAGAACCAGAGCACCACCGTCTTGCCGCGGTAGTCCGCCAGCGTGTGGGTCTTGCCCGTATGGTCGATGACCGAGAAGTCTGGCGCCGCATCCCCTGCGTTCAGCATGGAGCCTCCTGGGTGAGGGGCCCTGCCTACCAGGGCGGGGCGCGCGTGTGCCTGGGCTTTCGGCGGGGAGTGTTGCCTCGAAGGCAGCTCGGGGGACTCAGCCCTCGATGGGCACGAGGCCCCGGCGCGCCGCCTCCAGGGCGGCCTCGGCCCGGGTGGACACCCCGAGCTTGCGGTAGATTTCCTTCACGTAGCCGCCCACCGTGTGCCGACTGAGCTTGAGCACCTCCGCCACCCCCGCGATGCTCAACCCCTTGGACAGCAGCGTCAGGACCTCGACTTCCCGGGGCGTCAGCGCCTCGTGGGCGGGCTCCGTCGCGGGCGGCGCGAAGAAGCCGAGCAACCGCCGGGCGATGGACGGCGAGAGCGCGGGAACGCCCTCGGAGATCGCCTGGAGCATCTGCACCAGGTGCGCGCGCGATTGGTCCTTGAGCACATAGCCCTGGGCCCCGGCGCGCAGGGCGGGGAACAGGTGCTGATCCCCATCGAAGATGGTGGTCACGATGCGCAGCGTGGTCGGATGGCGCTCGCGCAGCGCGTGCAGGATGTCCACCCCACTGCCATCCGGCAATCCCAGATCCACCAGGGCGATGGCGGGCGAGGGCCCCTCGAGTCGTGCCAGGGCCTCCTTCACGCTCGCGGCCATGTCCACCCGGATGCCGGGAAAGGCCGCGATCAGCACCGCCTGCAACCACACCCGGGCGTCCTCCCGGTCCTCCACGATCAGCCCCACGTCCATCGTCTCCGCCTCCGCGAAGGCAGTCTCGCACCTCGTCCCGGGCCGCGCACCCCTGCGGCGGCCGGGCGCGGACCGGCCCCGAGGGACGGGGTGCGCGTTGGATGAAAACCTTGCTCGTCCAACGGGTGCTCCACCCGACACCCCACCGGGGAAGACGCGTCTGTCCGGGACGCGGGGGCTTGCCGATACGCGGGAGCATTCCGAGCATGTGCGTGGGGGGAGGCCGATGCCATGGGAGCCGCGCGTGCATCACCCACGCGCACCGGGGATCGCCATCGCATCTCCTCGGGGAGGCACCCAATGCGTTTCACCGAGCATCTGTCGGAAGACTGCATCGTCCCGACGTTGTGGAGCGGGGACCGGAAAGGCGTGTTGCACGAGCTGGCGGGAACGCTCGCGGCGAGCACCGGCGCTCCGCTGAGGAAGGTCGAGGGCTTGCTCCAGGCACGCGAGCACCTGTGCAGCACCGCGATTGGCGAGGGCATCGCCATTCCGCACTGCCGGGTGGAGCGGCTGCGCCACGTGACGGCCTGTGTCGCGGTGCACCGGGGGAGCGGCGTGGACTTCGGGGCCAGGGATGGGCTGCCGGTGAGGCTCTGGGTGACGCTCGTGTCACCGGCGCAGGAGGCGGGGGCTCACCTGCGCATGCTCGCGCGCATCGCGGCGCTCCTGCGTGACGCGCGGCTGCGCCAGTCCGTGCTGGCGGCCCCCTCCGCCGCCGCCATCCGCTCGCTCTTCATCCGGGCCGAGGACTCCTATCTGGCCACCCACCCGCTCCGGCACGACCTCTCCCTCCCCGCCGCGGGGGCTTAGGGGCACCTCCTCCGGGCGCCTCAATGCACCTCGCGGATGTTGAAGGCCTGGGGTCCGCCATCCAGTCCTTCCAACTCGAGGTCGAACTCGACCTGGGTGCCCGGTCCCGCCTCCTCGAGCTCCCGGCTCAGGTTCAGCGAGAGGAAGGAGACCGACATTCCATTGGCCAGTGCGATGGTCCCTGGCTCCAGCTCTCCGGCGGGTCGGGTGATGGTTCCAATCATCGTCTGGATCCTTTCAGCGCGCGGGGATGCGTCCTCCATCGGAGCGTGTGCACCTCGGTACAGGCGATCAACCACCCCGGGCGGCCGGGCGGCCGGGCGAACCGCGCCTGGGTCTTGGCGGGTCGAGACAGATTGTCCCTCGTCCTCCGGGTGAGGACGGGTCAATCTGTCGAGGAATCGAGTCCCGACAGTGTTCCCTCCCTCGGGGGCCATGCTGGCATGCGTGCTGCAATCCTTTCCGTCACGCCGTGAGCCCTCCGGCGAATGGGGAGGATGTCCATGCGGATGTGGATGAAATGGAGTGTGTGCGCCGGACTGTCATGTCTGCCCATGACGGCCCGGGCCGAGGCGCCCCCGGAGGCACGCCGCACCGTGCTCCTGGTGCAACCGCTGTTCATGGGAATGGGCCAGGTGGGCGCGGGCGTGGAGCAGGCGGTGGGCGGGCACGTGGCCCTGTCGGCCTCGGTCCAGGGCACGTTCATCGCCAATACCTTCCGGTTGGCCGCGGGGGCGCCCGGCATCTCCACGGTGCGCTACGGCGTGAGCGTGGACCCGGGCGTGCACTTCTACCTCGCGGGCCGCGCGCCCGAGGGCCTGTGGGTGGGTCCCCATCTCGAGGCCTCGTGGGAACGGATGTCCGGTCACTACAGGATCGTGACCCCCGATGGGGGCCTGCCGGTCGACAGCGGCATGGGGTCGCTCCAGTACGGAGGCAGCGCGCGGGTGGGCTACACGGCCATCCTCTCCCCGGGTCTGTCCGCGCAGGTGGGCCTGGGGCTCTCGGCCCTGCGGGGACGTACCACGATCGTCAATGCCTCGGCGGATGGGACCGGGACCGTGGAGCAGACGACGGAGCGCGGCTGGTCGCTGGCGCCGCGTCTGACGGTCGGCGTGGGCTGGGCCTTCTAGCCCTGGGCGCCGTGCCTCGAGGTGTTTCCTTTTCCTTTTCCCTCCGGTGGGCCGTGCGCCGGACAACGAATGAGAGAGAGCGAATCATGCGGACGTGGATGAACTGGATGGCGTGTGCCGGAGTGGCGCTGTTGCCGATGCAGGTGGGGGCCGAGGAGTTCCTGGAGCAGGAGAGCCAGGAGGTCCGGAGCACGGTGGTGCTGGCGCATCCGGGATTGACGGGCCAGCTCGGCGCGGGCGTGGAGCACGCGGTGGGCGAGCGCGTGACCCTCGCGGCGACGGTGACGGTGATGGCGAACTTCAATGACTTGCGTTCGGACGCGCTCGGCACGGGGTTCTCGTCCACGCAGTGGGGACTGGGCCTGGACCCGGGCGTGCACTTCTTCCTCACGGGCCGCGCGCCCGAGGGCCTGTGGGTGGGCCCCCACCTCGAGGTCTTCGGGGACTACGTCACCTCGCGCAACGACACCGTCTACCCCGAGGCGAGCCAGAGTGTCGAAAGCGGCTGGCGCTCGCTCACCTACGGCGCCAGCGCGCGCCTGGGCTACACCGTCATCCTCGCGCCAGGCCTCACCGCGCAGCTGGCGGTGGGCATCACGGGGCACCGCAACCACACCCTGGCGTCGACCCCCTCGGCGGACGAGGGCTACCTGCGCTCCTGGTCGGTGGCTCCGCGCACGACGCTCGCCGTGGGTTGGGCTTTCTAAGCGTCCTGGCGGCCCTCACGGCTTCCATCCCAGGGGGCGTCCAGGCGGGCAGTTCATTTTCTCGAGGGCCATGTCACAGCCATCCCAGGTGATTCGTCCTGGGGGCGGGCAGGCTCTTCTGCCCGGAATGGAGCCACATATGAAGCCGAGGATGAATCCCCATGCGGTCGCGCCGGAGATGATGAAGGCCCTGTTCGACCTGAGCGCGAAGGTCGAGGGCTGCGGGCTCGAGCGAAGCCTCCTGGAACTGATCAAGACCCGCGCCTCGCAGATCAACGGCTGCGCCTTCTGCATCCACATGCACACCCGCGACGCCCGCGCCCATGGGGAGACCGAGGAGCGACTCTATCTGTTGGATGGCTGGCGGGAGTCGCCCCTCTACACCGACCGCGAGCGGGCGGCCCTGGGCTGGACCGAGGCCCTGACGCTCGTGTCCCAGACCCATGCGCCGGACGCGGACTACGCGGAGCTGAAGGCGCATTTCACCGAAGTGGAAATCGTGAAGCTGACCCTGGCGATCACGACGATCAACGCCTGGAACCGGATCGCCATCGGCTTCCGGTCCATCCATCCGGTATCTTCGCGCAGTGAAGCCGCCTGACGACAATCCCGCGGAACATTTCGACCCCCTCCGCCCGCGCCTGCTGCGCATCGCCTACCGGATGTTGGCGAGTGTCGCGGAAGCGGAGGATGTGGTGCAGGAAGCCTACCTGCGCTGGCACCAGACGGACCGCGCCACGGTGCGGGACGCCGAGGCCGTGCTCGTCCGCACGGTGACGCGCTTGTGTCTGGACGTCCTGAAGTCCGCGCGTGTCCAGCGCGAGCAATACGTGGGCACGTGGCTTCCCGAGCCCATTGTCGAGCCCGTGGAGGGTGATGACTTGACCCTGACCCTGATGCTGGCGCTGGAGCGCCTGTCTCCCCTGGAGCGGGCCGCGTTCCTCCTGCACGACGTGTTCGGCATGGACTTCGACGAGGTGGCCAGGGCCATCGACCGAGACCCCGCCGCCTGCCGGCAGCTCGCCAGCCGGGCGCGGAGTCATGTGCGAGAGGCTCGGCCGCGCTTCCCCGTGACGGAGGGGCAGGGCCGGGAACTCGCCTCGGCGTTCTTCACCGCTTCCCGGAGCGGAGACATGGGCGCGCTCCAGGCGCTGCTCGCCCAGGACGTCGTCACGTATTCCGACGGCGGGGGCAAGGCGCGGGCGGCGCTCAATCCCATCTATGGACGGGAGAAGACCCTGCGCTTCACCGCGGGACTGGCGAGGCGCGCGGGGTCGACCGGGTCCCGCCTCGTGTACGAGGGGATGATCGACGGGCTGCCGGGGTTCGTGACCGTCGAATTCGATGGCGCGTTGCAGACCACGGCGCTCGCCATCGAGGAGGGCCGGATCGTCGCCATCTACATCACCCGCAACCCCGACAAGCTGCGCGCGATCCGCCAGGTGGTGCCCGAAGACGTCACGTGATGAAAGCGGGCCTTGAGGCCCCAATCGCGCGGCCGTGGTGGAGGGGCTTCGTCGCGGCTCAGTCGGAGTGAGTACCTACTTCGCTATACGGCTGTCGGCTTCCTGGCTCATGCGGAGTTCCTCCTGACGGACTTCTTCAAGACGTTCCGGCGGAGATGGGATGAGGTGCTTCGACAGTCCGAAGGATGTGAGTGAGCGGTCATGGCCATAGTCGAGGTGTATGGAAAAGTCCCCGACGTCATAGCTGTAGAGCCCACTCATGTGGCCGCGGCCGAAGGACTTGCCCTTCTTGTCTCGGTTGATGTCGTTGATGTTGGACTTACTGGTGATGGGTCCTCCATCCACGAAGAGTCGACCGGGGAAGAGTTTACGCGGCCAGAAGTCAGGCTCGGTTCGGGTGAGCTGGGAGTGTCGCTTGCGGCCCATCAGGATCTCGAAGGACTCGGGCCCGGGGCGTTGGCGTTCCTGGTCGTAGAGGAAGAGCCCGAGTTCGTCCCAGGTGAGGATGCCTTCCTGTTCCCGGCTGGGTGGACCGAGTACTTGTCTCCAGTTCTCGGTATTCTCCCAATCCAGGAGTTGGCCATTGTAGTGCACCGATGTGCCTTCCACCGTGAGGAGGGGAGACGTGGTGGATCCTGGAATGGGAGGTGGAGGGGGTGTGGACTCCCGGCAGCCGCTCAATAGTAGAAGCAGGAGCCCCTTGCTCACCCATGACGATGGGCTCATCGTCCCCCCTGTTTCATGAGCCGATGGGCGCGTTTCATCATCGTCTGCAAGCGCTGGGATGACTGTTTCGTCCACTCCGTCATCCAGCTCTTCGAGCCCAGGCGAGTGATGGCCGCCCGGTGGCCGGGAATCCACACCTGGACGTGATCGCGCATCCACCCGGCGCTCCCTTTGGGATCGATCAGCGCGGGGTGCAGGACGTAGCGGGAGGCGGTGAGGACGACTTCATCCGCGGTAGCCCGGCCGCTCCACGCCCGTTGAATGACCTTGCCCACATCCAACACGGCGCCCGCCGCCAGGTTGGCCGCGAGGGAGTGTAAGGGGTGGTCATCATGGTCCTTGGCCAACTGTGTGTGGGTGGGATTGGTGCTCGAGGGGTCGCTCAGGAAGGCCGTCTGTGCATCATCCAGGGCACTGGCCACGGAGTGGATGATTCCTCCCAGTAGGGCCTTGAGTGCACGCAGTGCCAATCCCACCGTCTCACAGCTGAGGGTAGCGAGGGTGGGGTAGCTTTTCTCCAAGTCGTGCAGTCTCTCCAGGAGCCCGCCCATGGCATCGCGAATCTCGGTATACCCTTGATCCTCCAGGAGAATCAGGGCGATCCGTGTTCCCGATTTCATTTCGCCCGCGATGCATTCCTGCTCTTTTTGCATCGATTCGGCGATGCCCAGGGTAAGGCTCGCGAGGGTGTCCAACCCACCGAACTGACCGCTGGTCAGGGTCAGGGCGGCGGCATTTCCCGCCTTGGCGCCCTGGGTGGGAACCCAGGGTTCCACCCACGCTCCGAGCTGGATGAGCATCAACTCCACGAAGTTCGTGTGACTGAAGAAGTCCTCCAGCGTGTGCAGCGCATGGCCGAAGTGCCGGTAGCCATCTGTTGATCGGCCATGCTTCACCGCGATGCGCAATTGGGTGCTCATGTAGTGGAATGCGCTGTAGGACGCCTCCTGGGCTGGGCTCCCGCTAACGCCGGGAATCTGGATGAGGCCGGGTGAATCTTGGCTCGTGAAGATATAGCTCCGGCCATCAAAGGTCTTCTTGCGGCAGCCCACTTTCGTGGCGAGCTGCCGGGAGACCTCGTCTTTGACGTCGGTGCCGAAGTTGTAGCGCGCCAACTCCTGCCAGGTCAGCCCGTGTGCACGGGCGATGCTGTCCAGCGATTCTCCATCCCTCACGCGATGGGCTCGCGGGGGTCGGCCTCCAGCAACTCCTCCGGAGCGGATGAAGTTCTTCATCCGCAGGGAGTTGACGGCCAGTTCCTCGGTGCGACAGGCGCCTCGGAAGGCGGGATCAATGGCTCGGGCGTCCGTGATGCCGTTCGGATTATCGATGTGCTCCTCGTTGCGGTAGACGCCCAAGCGTTGGATGTCGACTCGAAATGAAGACGTATTCGAGAGGTCTTCGTTGCTGAACTTCTCACGCGCCATGACCTCCACGATGCGCGTGATGCTTTCCCGGGACAGTCCGGTGGTGACCGGAGCACCCTTCTTGCGGACCAGCTTGGGATCGACGAGCTGTGAGTGATCGCGCAGCCAGTTGCCGAAATAGACGGCGGTTCGGGCCTGACGGCTGAAACCAGCCTCTTGCAATGCATCCTCGATGGACTCGTGTCCGAAGGAGCCCGGACGTTCGGAGCCTCGTCCAGCGCCGAAATACTCCAGCCCTCCCGCGCGGCCGTCGTCCCACTGCTCCGGCGCGCTAACGAAGCGCCGCACGGCCGCCGTCATCCCCCCGAACTCCACTTCCAGGGCCACGGGGCTTTCGGCCTGGATGTAGCGAGCGAACTCACGGCGTTGCTGTCCCCGATCATAGCCGAAGTCGATGAGCGCGTAGGCCAGCCGGGCTCCTTCGTCGAGGTGCGCATCCCCGCCGACAGCGGCGTAGTGTGTTCGCAGCAGGTGGTCCAGGTGGTGGCCGAATTCCTCGGTGAGGCACACGAGCAGCTTCCAGGCTTCCTCGTTGTCCTGTCGCGCCCGGAGAACCAATGCGCGCGAGACGAGGATGGAGCGGCTCTGGCCGTGGTAGGCGGCTGAGTGCCCATTGAGTTCCTCGTGGACGATGACGAGCCGAGGCGAAGGCAGCGAGCCATTGAGCACTTCGGCGCGCAGACGTTGGTAGGCGGTCCGGGGGATGTCCTCACCGAAGATGAGCCGCAGCCACGATACCCACTCCTCCGACGTCATCGACTCGGCGAGGGAGCGCAGCTCGTCCTGGGCCAGGCTGCTCTGGAGTGCTTCTCCTTCCACTGCGACCCAGGAGGGCGTGTTCCGGAGGAGGGACACCACCGTGTTACGCGGCGGGCCCAGCCTTGGTGACGATCCCTTCGACAACACCTTCGGAGGCAATGACATGTCGCTCCCCCCTTCTCGATAACGTACTCCGACGAGGGCAGTGTCGCGTTGGGCCGAAAGTTCCGTCAAGCGATGCGCCACTAGGGCTGGTCCCGGATGGCTCCGGTGAAGGCGCAGCGCACGTGGCCGAACAGCTCACTCGCACACGCCGCTAATCAAGCCGATGGGGCGGACGGGCGCCTGGCGTGGGCGGTCCCCTTGTCCCGGGGGACAATCCCCGGGGTGGGTGCCATCCCCATCCTCGGGGTATGGCGACGCGCGTGATGCATCCCCCAGGAGTGGAGCCGGGGCTCTCCCCTGGTCGCGGACGGTCCCTCCCTCGGATGGTCTGGTGGGTGGTGGCGCTGTTGCTGCTGGGACTCATCCTCTACTGGGGGCAGGGCGAGGAGCGGCGGGCGCTGATGGCGATGAATCCCGCGGAGCGGGCGGAACTCTTCCAGCGCGACTTCGCCACGTTCGAGTCGATGTGCCTGGGGACTCCCGAGAGCGGACTCCTGGCGGACTGCCGTGCGCGAGCCCGCTTCCTGCGCTTGTTCCCCGAGTGCGACGCGGCTTGTCGCGGCAAGGTGTCGCGTTACGGCCCTGGCACGCGTTGAGCGAGCGGCACTACTCGTCCTGGGGCTCGGGAGTGCTCTTGGCCGCGGGGGCGGCCTTCTTGCGGCCCCCTCCGGACAGGGCGCGCACGAGCCGTGCCTTCCTCGCGCTGGTGACCGCGGGCCCGCCCTCCTGGGACGCGACGCCAATGGTGGGGTTGCCCTCGGAGGCGGGCGAGGGGCGCGGCTTGATGCGGCGCGGAGGCAGGAGGTCCGGCTCTCCGGGCACCTTCTGGGCGAGGAAGATGGCCGCGTCCAGCTTGGTGAAGTTGCGCGTGCGGTACCAGCTCAGCGCGGACTCGTTGTTCTCCGCGACCTCCAGCACGAGGTGGGTGCAACCCCGCGTGCGCGCCAGGTGCTGCAATTGCTCGAGGATGAAGCTGCCCACGCCCTGGCCCTGGTAGTTTGGGTGCACGGCGAGCTCCTCCACGAAGAGCGGCCGCATGCCCCGCTTCTCGAACCAGCGCGGGTTGACCCAGTTGTCGTCGCCCGTGGCCTCGAAGGCGCACTCCGAGTAACCGACGATCTCCCCCTCCACCTCGTAGACGAGCTGTTCGATCCAGTCCGAGGAGTACACTTCCAGGAAGCGCCGCTTGGAGCGGGGCCGTTGGTACTCCACGGTCTCCCGGTTGACGTCCCGGAAGACGAGCTTGAGGAACTCCCAGGCCCGGTTGAGATCGCGGCGGTGGATGCGCCGCACGCGGACCTCCAGGGGGCCCTTCTTCTTCTTCGCGGGAGGCTTGGTCTCGGCCATGTCCCTCTCCTAGCCGAGTCCTCGCGACGATGCGCGCACAACCGTCCACCCAATGCCCGGGCGGCGTCACGGGGGCGCCATCGTGCCCCCTTTCCCCACCCCTGTCCCCCGGGCGGGACAAAGCCCCGCGCGCGGGGGCGCTCATCCAGTATCCTGCCGGGTGGGTCGAGGTGGCGCATGCCCCTGGCTCGGAGCACGGGCCCCCTGATGGGGGAAGGCGGAGAGGATGTCGTTCAAGCGCAAGGTCTTCCTGCTGCCGACCGTGGCCACGGCGTTCCTCCTGGCCCTCCTGGCGTTGTCGACGTGGGCGGGTCACGACGCCGCGCAACTGGGCGGGCGGATCATCCGGGGTTATTCGCCCGCGCTCGCCTCCCTTCGGCACCTGGACGCGCTGGGGTCGCTGCTGCGCTGGAACCTGGGCACGACCGCTCCCACGCGGGACGATGTCCGGAGCCACACCTTGAGGCAGCTCGCGGAGGACTTCGAGCATGAGCTGGTGCGCGTCCAGGCCAACCCGGTGATGGAGTCCTCCCGGCGCAAGCGGCTGGGGGAGGCCTTCCTGTCGTTCTGGGTCCAGACCCAGCGGGCCCTGACGCTGGCGGAGGCGCGTGACGCGGGCGCGGCCGCGGCCCATGCCCAGGCCCTGGAGCAGCACGCCATCCTGCAGCAGACGCTGCGCGGCTCGAGCGAGTGGGCCCAGGCGGGGTTGGATCGCTCCTCCGAGGAGATCGTCCTCTTGCAGCAGTGGCGGCAGCGCTGGGTGTTGTCGCTCGGGGGGCTGTGCATCCTGGTGCTCGGGGGGCTTTCGGTGTGGCTGGCGCGAGGCGTGTTGCGGCCGCTCACCCGGCTCACGGAGGTGACCACGCGCATCGCCACCGAGGGAGACCTCACCCAGCACATCGGTGTGGACTCGAAGGACGAGGTGGGCCAGCTCGCGCGGGGCATCGAGGCGCTGGTGACGCGGCTGCGCACGGTGCCCGTGGCGCTGCAGGGCACGGTGGACGAGCTGGAGCGGGCGGCCGGGCAGCTGTCGGAGGCGACTCAGCGGCAGCTGGCCTGGCTGGGCCAACAGTCGCGAGGCCTCACCGAGGCGAGCGAGACGATGGAGGAGATCGCCCAGACGTCGCGCCTGGCGGCGAGCCGGGCCGAGCGGGTGCTGACGGTGGCGGGGCAGGCGGACCAGTTCAGCGCCGCGGGCCGGACCTCGGTGGAGAGCAGCGCGCGGGGGCTGCGGCAGTTGCGCTCGCGGGTGGAGGCGATGATGGCCAACGTGGCGCACCTGTCCGAGCAGGCGGTGCGCGCGGGGGAAATCATCGGCAGTGTGCGCGACCTGGCGGACCAGTCCAACGTGCTGGCGCTCAACGCCTCCATCGAGGCGGCGCGGGCGGGCGAGGAAGGACGGGGCTTCGCGGTGGTGGCGCGTGAGATGCGGGCGCTCAGTGGCCAGTCGGTGCAGAGCACCCAGCGCATCGGGATGATCCTCCGGGAAATCAACCAGGCCATCCGGGACACGGTGTCCAACGCGGAGCAGGACAGCGAGCAGGTGGAGGAGGGCATCTCCCAGGTGCTGACCTCGGGGGACCGGCTCACGGAAATCACCACGGTGGTGCACGAGAGCAGCCAGGCCGCCCGGCAGATCGTGGCGTCGGTGACCCAGCAGAACGCGGGCATCACGCAGATGACCCAGGTGATTGCCTCGTTGTCCCAGCGGATGAACGACGTGGTGGCCTCCACGCACGACGCGGAGGCGGCGGTGGGCCGGTTGAATACCTCGCTCGAGCGGCTCAAGCGGATCGCGATCAGCTTCCGCGTATGAGCCCCCGGCGCCCCGGTTTTGATATCAGCCCTCCTCGTCGGGGTTTCACCCAAGGGCATGTTGTGGGGATGCCGGGAGGCATGTGCACGTGGGAATGCTGGTGAATGGAGAGTGGCGGACGGACTGGTACGCACCGGACGAGGCCGGGCGTTTCGTGCGCCCGCCCACGCGGTTCCGCGACCGGGTGTCCGCCCAGCGGGAAGGGCGCTTCCCTCTGGATCCGTGCCGCTACCACCTCTATGTCTCCTACGCCTGTCCGTGGGCGTCGCGTGCCCTGCTCATGCATGCGCTCAAGGGTCTCAAGGACGTGGTGGGCGTCACGGTGGTGGACCCCCGCATGGGGCCGGACGGGTGGAGCTTCGAGGGGTTCCCGGGCTCGGACATGGACCGGCTCAACGGGGCGCGCCACCTGCGGGAGCTCTACCTGCGGGCGGATCCTCACTACACGGGGCGGGTGACGGTGCCCATCCTGTGGGACATCCGCGAGCGGACGATCGTCAACAACGAGTCGCGCGAGCTCATGCGGATGTTCGACACGGAGTTCGATGCCTTCGCGCTCCACCCGGTGACGCTGTGGCCCGAGGGGCTGCGCGAGCGGGTGGACGGGGTGATCAACGCGCTCTACGAGCCGGTGAACAACGGCGTGTACAAGGCGGGCTTCGCCAAGACCCAGGAGGCCTACGAGCAGGCGTGCCGCGAGCTGTTCGCCGCGCTGGAGGGCTGGGAGCGGGTGCTGGCCCGGCAGCGCTACGTGTGCGGGGACGTGCTCACCGAGGCGGACCTGTGCTTCTACACGACGCTGGTGCGCTTCGATCTCATCTACTACGCGCACTTCAAGTGCAACCTGGCGCGCATCCAGGACTTCCCCAACCTCTGGAACTACCTGCTCGACCTGTACCAGACGCCCGGCTTCGCGCAGACGACGAACCTGGAGCACATCAAGGTGCACTACTACTGGAGCCAGGACGCGGTGAACCCCACGCGCATCGTTCCGCTGGGGCCCTCGGTGGACCTGAGCGTCCCGCATGATCGGGATCGGCTCGGGCCCCGGCGCCTGGCGCCCTCGCCGAACATCGGCTGAGCGGCGCCGGCGCCCACCGGCTCAACGCCCGAGCAGGCCCTTGAGGCGCTTCTTCGCCTCGTCCTCGGCCTTCTTGCGCGCGGCGTCCGCTTCCTGGCGGGCCTTGGCCTCCAGCTCCGCCTTGCGCTTGTCCGCCTCCGCCTGGGCGGCTTGCTTCGCCGCGTCGGTGCCGCCGGTGATGATGTTGCCCACCGCCTCGCCCTTGCTCCCGAGCAGTTCCTTGGCCGCGCCCGCCGCCGCCAGCTTCGCGAGGGCCGTGGCCGCCGGCTTCACGTCCAGCCCCGTCACCTCCGGGCTCCACGCCTTGCCCGTGAGCTTGAGCGCCAGGGGCAGGGCCTCGGGGGGCGTCACCTTGCCGAGCGTCAGCGTCTTGATGAGCGCGGGCTCCAGGTTCACCGTGCCGGCCAGGTCCAGCGTGCCGTCCAGCCGGATGCCGCCCGCGAAGCTCATCGCCGCCTCCGGCCGCGTCCAGGTGATGGGCTTGGACAGCTGCGCCACGCCGTCCTTGATCTGCAGGCTGAAGGGCAGCTGCTCGGCGAGCTTCGTCACACCCTCGCTGCTCAGCTCCTTGCTCTTGAAGGGCAGCGCCCGGGCCAGCGGTCCGGAGACCGCCGCGGGGAGATCCGCGCCGAAGAAGACGCCGCCCGCGAGGTTGCCCTGGATGGCGCCCGCCATGCGCTCCTGGAGGCTCGACATCTCGTAGCCCACGCCCTGCAGGTCCATCTGGCCGTCGAACTTGCCGCCCAGCACCTTCTTGGGCGTGCGCGTGGCCAGGGCCTGCTCCATCTCCAGGCCCTTGGCCTCCGCCTTCACCACGAAGGGCCGCTGCGCCGCCGGAGGCCCCAGCCGCACGGAGCTGCCACTCGCCGACACGGTGCCGCCGTACACCCCCGTGGTGAAGCGCTCCACGGTGATGAGATCATTCTCCATCCTCAGCTCGGCGATCAGGTCGCTGAAGTCCATTTCGCTCATGCGCAGCGCGCCGATCTCCAGGCGCACGGTTCCGCTCATCCCGTTGAAGCGCTGGGGATCCTCGGGGGCCTCGGGCGCGGGCGTGCTGGGCTCGGCGGGCGCCTCCGTCTTGAGGAGCAGTTCATCCGCGTTGAGCCGGGGGCTCTTGAGCGCCAGGGCGAAGGTGGTCGTCTGCTTCGCGCCCTGTCCCCCGAGCGCCACCGAGGCCGTGCCCGACATCGTGTACTCGCGCACCGCGAGGGCCAGCCGGCTCAGGTCCACCTTCAGGGGCGCCTTGCCATTCGCCGGCTGGTAGGTGCCCGCCGTGTCGAGCGTGAACGTCTGGCCGGGGCGCTTGTCGAGAATCGCGCCCGGGCGCAGGTCCACGCCCGTCATGTCCGTCTTCGCGTCGAAGCGCAGCGCGCCGCCACTGGCCGCGGCGCCCGTGAGCCGGGCCGTCAGCTTCATGGTTCCGCCGGCCTCCTTGGTGAGCTGAGCCGGGATGCGCAGCCGCACCGGCGTCAGGTCCACGTTCACGTTCAGGGCCTGCTCGGCCTGGTTGCCGCCGCCGCGCACCACGAAGCCGATGGGGCCCGCCACCTGGTTGCCCACGGACTTGCGCAGGGGCGGGTAGTACTCGGCGAGCAGCGCCGGGTCGAGCTTCTCGCCCACCAGCTCGAAATCCTGCACCGCGGGGCTAGGGGTGAGCAGGCCCTTCACCTGGCCCTTGCCGGTGAGGCGCGCCGGGCCCAGCTCCACGAGCATCTTCTGCAGGGACAGGTCGCCCGTGAGCATGTCGCCCGTCACGTCGGTGTCGAGCACCACGTCGAGCGCCTTGCCGCCCTCGGCGCCCGCGAAGCGCAGGCCGCGCGCCTGGAGTCCTCCCTTGAGCGCCGTGGGCCCGGTGCCTCCGGGCACCGCCGCGCCCAGGTCCGCCGTCCAGTTCGCCTGGAGCGTTCCCGCCTGCAACCCCACCTCCGGACCGAGGAAGGGCCCGAGGGGCGTGAGATCGATGGGCTCGGACTTGAGCACCACGCTCTCGGGCACGGGGATGAGCGAGGCGGGCAGGGGCGCCGTCTTCAGGTCGAGGTGGAAGTTCTGCTTCTCGGAGAGCACCGCCGCGTGGAGCGCTACCTCCAGGGGCTTGCCCGCGCGCAGGTCCTTCACCTCCACGTCGAGGTGGTTGATGGCGAGCTCGCGCCTGGCGCCGCCGCTCAGGTCGATGAGGCGCAAGGTGGCGTCCGTGAGGGCGGCCCGGTCCACGCGCACGCCGGACAGGTCCTGGGCGGGCTCCTCCGGGGTGGGCTCGGCGGGTTGTTCCTCGGCCAGCTTCTCCTGCACGCGCGACACGTTGGTGGTGCCGTCCGCGAGCTGCACCAAGTGGAGGGTGAGCCCCTTCACCTCGGCGTTCTTCACCTGGATGTCCTTGCCCTTGGAGGTCAGCACGGGCCAGAGCGCCACGTCCACCTCCAGGCGCTTCATCTCCAGGAGCGGCGCGGGCTCGTCCGGGGCGGCGCCCACCACCACGTTCTCCACCTCGACGCCCACGGAGGGCAGCAGCCGGGTGGACAGCGCGCCGATGTCGATCGGCCGTCCGAGCTTCTGGGCGTAGACGGCCGCCTCGGCGCGGGCCGTGTCCAGCAGGAAGGCATCCAGCCGCCACAGGGCGATGGCCCCCGCCGCCACGAGCACCAGGACGATGCCTCCCAGGACATAGGGCCAGCGCTTCTTCTTCGGCTGCTGTGCGGACATCACTCGGATCCTCCTCCCGCGCTGGGGACTCTGGGGCTTGCTCGGAGTCCGTCCTGGCGGGTCGGGCGACGCTTAACCCAGGCGGACTCCCTCCGCACGTTCCACCTGCGCGGAGCACCCGGCTGGAAACGTGGAAGATGACATTGTCCCCTTGGGACGGAGGGCGCCCCTGGATATGCGGTCCTCTTCTTTCCCGTCCGCCCGTCTGGCGGCCCCCGGAGCGGGTACCTCGAGGGCCCGGCGGTTGTCCGCCTGGTGGGACAGGACTTCCGGCACGGAGGGGCCCACCCCACCTTCCCAGGCGGAACCTCATGCGGGGAGGCTGGGATGGCGGACAAGCGGAAGGCGGCGACTGGAAAGCCGGCCCGGGGTGGGCAGGGTGTGAAGAAGCGGCGCCGCGGCAAGGCGGCGGTGGGCCGGATCGCCCGGCCCCGCGAGGCCTCCGAGTACCGGGGCATCGCCATGGACGAGCACTCGGTTCAGGTGCGTGAACAGATCGACGCGGCGCTCTCCGAGGCCCTTCGCCTGCGTGAGGACATCACCCAGCGCATCGCGTCCGGGGTGTATCGCGAGACCACCGGGTTGTTCGAGCCTCCCTCGGGCGAGAGCAGCCAGTCCGCGGGCGTGACGCGTCGGTCGCGCGCCTCGCGCAAGTAGGGGCTCTTGGTTTCAGGTCAGGGCGCGCCACGCCCCGCGCGGAGTTGTTCGAGCGCGGCCTCGAGCTGGGGCGTGTAGTCCACGCCCGTGTCGTCGTCGATGAAGCGCTGGTCCGGGCTCATGAAGTAGCGCGAGCGGCTATAGGCGGCTTGGAGGAACTGGAGCTGCTGTTCGGGATCCAGCTCGGCCCAGCTCCGGCCCTCGTTCAGGGCGGCGCGCCAGTCCTCGGGCTCGGCGAACCAGCGCGCCCAGAGTGTTTCGCATCCATAATCCGTCCCGCCGTGCTGGTACTGCCAGACGCGTCCCACTTCTCGCACCAGCAGGTGCAGGGGCCTCTGCATGGAGCTGGAGGGGGGCGTGGGCGAGTCCGAGGGCACATAGAGGACGTGGCCGAGCACGAAGGCACGGCCGGGGAACGAGAGCAGTCCGAGCCGGCCCATCTTGAGGCTCACGCGCGCGTAGTCGACGCTGTCGCCGAACACCTTGCGCAGCTCGGTGAGTTGCCTCAGGCCAAGCCGGGTGCCCAGGGGCTCCACGCCCACGCGCGTCTGCATGCCGCTCACCAGCCGGAGTCCCAGGCTCAGGGCGATGTCCAGGAAGAGCTGGGGAATCTTCAACAGGCCCCGCTCGAGCCGCCGCGCGCCCCGGCGCCATCTTCCCCGCGCGAGCTCCCCCAGTCCGCGCCCGAGGTCATGCACGGCCAGTCCGATGTCGCGCATGGCGCCGATGCTCGCGCTCACGCAGCCGGCCCACATCAGTCCGGGCAGCTCCAGCTCCTGGGCGAAGCGGCGGCGCGTGGCGCGGTGGGGGCGGGCGACGTGCTCGCGGGGAGGACACAGCCGGGCCACGGGGGGCCGGGCGTCATCCGGGGCCGAGTGACGGAGTGAGGGACGGGCGCGCATGGGGTCTCTCCCTGGAAGCGAGCAATCCAGAGCTCTCAGATTGCCCGCTTACCTCGGGGAGGACACCCGCCCGGAAGTCCCAGGAGGGTGATCGCTCGTGAACATCCCTCAGCTTAGAACGCGGACCCGTTCGCCTTCTTGCCCGCGGAGGACGACGTGCTCGCGAGGCTGGTATGCAGCACGTAGGTGGTGCCGGTGAGGTCCGGGCTGCGGTTGAAGGACACCCCGTCCGAGCCGGAGAGCGACGAGCCATAGGTGACGGTGTCCACCGTGCTGCCCGCGGAGCTCTTGAGCGTCACGGTGTCACCGCTGTTGCTCAGGTTGAGCTGCCCCGTGGAGGCGGCCACGGCGTTGGGGGTGCCGCCAATGCCCGAGGCGCCGCCGAAGACGACGATCGCCTTGCCCGCGGCGAGGCTCGTGCCACTCGGGAAGGTGTGGCGCACGCTCGAGGCGTCCGAGAGCGTCCAGCCAGAGAGGTCCGCCGAGGCGCCGCCCGTGTTGACGAGCTCGATGAACTCCCCGTTCACGTCCGAGCCCGCCTCGTTGGCCAGCACCTCGTTGATGACGAGCTTGGCGCTGCCCGTGCCGCCGCCGGAGGAGGTGGTCAGGGTGAAGGCCGCGTCGCTGGTGTCGGTGGTGGCCGAGTTGGAGGCGTCGGTCACGCGCACGCGGGCGGTGGTGGTGGCGGTGGTGGGCACGGTCCAGGTGTAGCGGCCCGTGCTGGCGCTGGTGCTGGAGGTGAGCGTGGTCCAGGTGGAGCCGTTGAGGGTGTACTCCAGCTTCACGTTCGTCACGCCCGAGGACGTCCAGGTGATGGCCTGGGTGCTGCCGGTCGTCCAGCTCTCGCCGCCGTTGGGCGACGTCACGGTGACGCCCGTGCTGACGCTGTCCGAGGGCACGAGGAAGTCCTTGATGATGGCCATGTGCTGCATGTTGGTGGAGCCGCTGTCGCCGCTCTGCGCCGGGGAGATGTCCGACAGGGGCGAGTACACGCGCGTGTCCACCACCAGGCCCGCCGCGAACGAGCTGGAGCCGATGACGGTCGACGTCTGGTAGGCGCGCAGGTTGCTGCTCACCAGCACGTGGTCATACGGCTTGCCGCGGCTCGCGTTGGTGTTGACGTTGCCATTCTTGTCCGCCGGGTAGGGGCTCGCCGTGGACACCACCGAGGAGAAGGTGGAGAACAGGGCCTCGCTGCGGCTGTCCGAGTTGAAGTCGCCGCCGATGGCCAGGTAGTCCCCCGAGGGCACCTTGGACTTGATGTAGTTGACGAGGTTGGTGGCCTCCGTGTTGCGCACGCCGCTGCCCGAGGTGAGCAGGTGCACGCTCACCACCCAGAGGTCCTTGGGCCCGGGGATGTCGATGCGCGCCCAGGCGAAGTCCCGGTTGCTCACCTGCGTGTCGGTCCACTCACCCGACTCGAGGATGGGGTAGCGGCTGATGACGCCGTTGGGGATTTGAGCGCCCGTCTCGCGGTAGTAATAGAAGTTCGAGCCGAAGGCCGTGTTGACGAAGGAGCGGATGTCCGCGGCGGAGTTGGAGCCGTAGTTGAACTCCTGGATCATCACGATGTCCGGCTGGGTGCCCTGGAAGATGCGGGTGCCGTGGCCCGGGTCGTAGCTCTGGTTGTTGCCGCTGGAGATGTTGGCCGCCATGAGCCGCACCCGGGCGGTGGCCAGCTCGGCCTGCTGGGTGGCCGTGACCTCCGTCCCCGTTTCCTCCTGGGTGGGAGCGCCGCACGCCACCAGGGCGAGGGTGAGCGCGGCGGTCAACCGGAAGGGGCGGGGGTGGCTCGAAGAGGGGGGGGTCATTCGCACGAAGGACATCCTGCTCCCGCGAAGGAGCGGTGAAGGGGGCCGGAGACGACCGTGTCTCCCAGCGAAGCCGGACAGCTGCTCCGCCCTCGGATTATCGGTTTTTGAGAGAGCGTTGTTGCGTGACTGGTGCGTCACAAGGCCACGGTAACTGTTGGAGGTCAGAAGGCCGGTGCGCTTCGATGATGAGCCGCGTGGGACCGGGAGCGCTATATGGGGCGCGTTCCCCCGCAGACTCGGAGTTCCCCCATGCGAGTCCTCTTCTCGACCCACTCAGGTACGGGTCACTTCCATCCCCTGGTCCCCACCGCCCGCGCGCTCGAGGCTCACGGCCACGAGGTGGCCTTCTGCGTCCCCGAGACGTTCCAGTCCTTCGTGCAGGCCAACGGCTTCCGCGTCTTCCCCGCGGGCATCAGCTTCGATTCGCTGAGCCCCGAGAAACTGAAGGAGCACCAGCGTCAGATCTCGATGCGCTCGGCCTCCCCGGAGCAGACGGAGGAGCACGCCGCGGGCATGTTCATCGACACGTTCGCGCGCAGCAAGGTGCCCGAGTTGCAACGGGTGTGCGAGAGCTGGAAGCCGGAGCTCATCGTGTTCGACTCGATGGACTTCGCGCCGACGCTGGTGGGCGAGAAGCTGGGCATTCCGTACGCGTCCATCCAGGTGGGCGGCGGCCGGATGCGGATGACGGACTCGCCCATCTTCTTGCGGCACCTGGACGCGCTGCGCGCCGAGACGGGCCTGCCGTCGGATCCCCGGGGCCAGGCGCTCTTCCGCTATCTGCACCTGGCGTTCCTGCCGGTCTCCTTCTTCGGGAGCGAACTGGCGCCCACGGCCCACCACCTCAAGCCGGAGCTGTTCGACCGCTCGGGCACCGAGGCCCTGCCCGCCTGGGTGTCCTCGCTGGGCTCGCGGCCGGTGGTGTACGCGACGCTCGGCACGGTGTTCAACAAGTTCAACCGGCCCCTGGCGATGATCATCGAGGGGCTGCGCGAGGAGCCCGTGGAGCTCATCGTCACGGTGGGGCGGGACCAGGACCCCGAGCAGTTCGGTCCCCAGCCTTCCAACGTGCACGTGGAGCGCTACATCCCGCAGTCGCTGCTGCTGCCCCGGTGTGACCTGGCCATCATGCACGGGGGCTACAGCAGCGTGCAGAGCGCGCTGTACGCGGGCCTGCCGAGCCTCGTGATGGCGCTGGGCGCGGATCAGCCGATGAACGCCGAGGCCTGCGTGGCGCTCGGGGTGTCGCGGCTGTTGGACCTGGCCTCGCTCACGCCGGAGGTCGTCCGTCAGCAGGTGCGCGAGATGTTGAAGGACGGCGGCTACCGGGAGCGGGCCCGGAAGATCCAGGCCGAGGCCCTGGCCCTGCCGGGATTGGAGCGGGGCGTGGAACTCCTGGAGCGGGTGGCCCGGGAGAAGCGGCCCGTGTGAGGGCGGTGGCCCCGGGGCGTCACTGGGCCGGAGGACCGCCCGCGTCCTCCTGGCCCAGCTCGGCGAGCCGTCGCGCGAGCTGCGCCGCCTGTTCGCCCTTCGCGGCCACGTCGCCTCCGCGCACCGCCACCAGGGACACCCGGGCGCGCTCCATCATCGCCACCTGGGCGTGGAGCTGCGCGAGCAGCCGCTCGCGCTTGCGGCCCATCGTTTCCAACTGGTTCAGTTCCTCGCCGAGGGCGCCGGCCGCGAGCTCCAACTGCCGCCGGGCCACCGCGTCCGTCGTCGCGGTCGCCTTCGTGCGCAACGCCGTCACCTGGGTGTTCACGTCCTCCATCCGGGCGCCCTTCAACTGGGACTCGAGCTGTGCGTGGGCTTCCGCGCGGTTGAACACCTCGAGCGCCAGCGTGTCCAGCACGCGCTCCAGCTCCTTGCGTCCCGGGGCCGAGCCGAGCTGCGCCGTCTCCGCGCGGCACTCCCGGTAGAGCGTCACCGTTCGGGCCACCAGTTCCTGGGGCTCGCCCACCATCCGTGTGCGCAACCGGGCCCCCCGAGCCTCGACGGTGTTGGCGTGCACTTCCAGGTGCGACGCCAGCCGGCCGACACTCCAGAAGAGGGCCACCACCGCCAGGCCGGGCGCGGCGTGCAGGGGGCCCGTGAGTCCGTCGAGGAGCCGCGCGTCGAGCACCCTGCGCACATACATGCCCAGCGGGACGAGCGCCCCGGCGCCCAGGGCTCCCGCCAGCACCTGCTCCGGGCGGGGCTTCCACTCCGGATTCCAGAGGCCCACCATACTCGCCGCGAGCACGCCCATGAGCACCTGGGCCGCGGGGACGGGCAGGCGCAGCAGCTCGGGCAGGCTCAGGAGGGCGGGAAGGCCCACGGCCAGGGCCACCCAGGTCTTCCATCCCACCCGGGCGCTGGCGAGCCCCGCGCCCACCAGGGCGATGAAGGCCACGTCCACGCGCACATGCAACCACTCGCCGAGCGCCACCAGCGGCGCCAGCACGGCCGCACCGCCCAGCGCGCGCAGCGTGCGTACCTCGAAGTCCTCGCGCGCGTGGAGCTGTACCGAGAAGGCCATGGCCGGTCTTTCCTAGTAGGCGTTGCTCTGTCCGAAGGACTTGAGCGACTTGTTGTGGAGCTTCAACGCTTCACGCTTCACGGAAGTTTCATCCTGGGCGTTGAGATAGGCGGCCTGGGTGCTGTCCACGTCCGCCATCTCCCCGGAGAGCGCCTCGGCGGATCTGCCGAAGAGGGTGCGCGCCTTGTCCAGCATGCCCAGCGCCCGGGTGCGATCGCCCCGCTTCATCGCCTCGGCCGCCGCTTGCATCTCCCGGGCCCCGAGCGCCCGCGTCACGGCCACCCGCACCTCCGGGTCCATCGCGTCATACCCCGTCGCCGCGCCCCGGTCCGTCCGGGCGGTGAAGTGGAGCTCCTGCTCCACCGCGCGCTCCGTCTCCACGTCGCGGTAGTGCAGGCGCGCGTGGAGGACCGGCAGGGGCTCCGGGCGCTCCCCCAGGTCGAGCGTCAGCCTCACGGTGACACTCGCCTCCTGGCCGCCCGCGAGGTCATACAGGGGAATCACCCGCTCGCCGCCCTCGACTCGCGACGGGACTCCCAACGCCTGGGCGTCCTTCACGCCCTCGGGTAGGGTGAGCCGCAGTTCCACGCCGCGCGCCAGCGTGCTCGCCGCCTGGTCCACCTCGCGCTGGAGGATGTCCGCCAGCCGCTCCGAGTCCTGGATGTAGCCGTAGAAGCCGCCGCCCTGCTCGGCCAGGCCCCGCATGAGCTGTTCATTGAATTCCTCGCCCACGCCCAGGCCGCTCACCGCCATGCCCTCGCGCTGATAGCGTCTCGCCAGACGCCCGAGCTCCTCCTCCTCCGTGATTCCATCGGTGGGCTCGCCGTCGCTCATCAGGATGATGCGGTTGGCGCGGAAGTCCCTCAGGAAGGGGCGCAGCGCCTCGGCGCCCGCCTCCAGGCCGCCGCTCAGGTTCGTGGCGTCCGTGTCCTCGATGGCCTCCACGAAGGAGAGCATCCGTCCGCGCGCCTCCTCTATCACGTACGCGCTGGGGAGGACGCGCACGTCCGAGCCGTAGTGCACGATCGCGAGCCGATCCTCGTGCCCCAGGCGCTGCACGAGCATGCGCGCCGCGCGCTTGGCATCCGAGAGCTTCTGGCCGCGCATGGAGCCGGAGCGGTCGATGACCAGCGCCAGGTTCACCGGCATGCGCCGCTCCTGGCGGGGACGCTCCGCGCGCACCGTCAGCAGGGCATAGGCCTCGTGGGGGCCCACGGGCAGCACGGCATTGGACAACCTGCCCTCGAACGTCAGCGCGCCTTGCTGGGTCTGGACGAGGGGCGTGTTCACCGCGGGGGGCGGCCGCGAGGGCCCTGGCGGAGGCGGGGGGAGCGGGGGCGTCGGGAGCCCCACCACGGCCGCGCCGAGCGCGAGCAGGCCGGTGGCGGCGAGCAGCAGGTAGGTGCGATTCATCGGGCACAGCCTGACGCAGACGCGCGCGCCGGCCCATCCGTCACCCGGCGGAGTCCGTCAGTTGGTGGCGGGCGAGGGGTTCATCACCAGCTCGCGCACCACGCGTTTGACGGCGGCCTCGTCGAAGGGCTTCTCCAGCGTGGGGTTGGGCACCCGGGAGAGGAAGTCGCGCGCCCCGGGCGTGAAGGCGCCCCCGGAGACGAAGACGAAGCGGCGCTCGAGCCCCGAGCCCCCTTGTTGCACGGCCTCGTACAGGTCCTTGCCGCCGAGGTCCGGCATCATCACGTCGCACAGGACGACGTGGAAGCGGGTGTCGGTGGTCAGGCGCTCCAGGGCCTGGCGGCCGCTGGTGGCCAGCTCCACGTCGTGCTCGCGGAGGATGCGCCGCAGGGCCCGGCCCACGGCGGGCTCGTCGTCCACGATGAGCACCCGGCCCCGCTGGGTGGGGACGGCCACGGGCGCCACCACGGGCTTCTCCACGCGGGTGCTTTCCTCGCTCGCGGGCAGCACCACGCGCATGGTCGTGCCGCGTCCGGGCTCGCTCTCCACGGAGATGTCTCCGCCCAGGCTGGTGACGATGCCGTGGCAGATGGCGAGCCCCAGGCCCGTGCCCACGCCCACCGGCTTGGTGGTGAAGAAGGGGTCGAAGATGCGCCCGAGCGCGTCGCGGGGGATGCCGCTGCCCGTGTCCCGCACTTCCACCACGACGCGTCCATCGCGGCCCAGGCGCGTGAGCAGACAGATTTCATTCTTGTCCGCGGCGCCCTCGGGGATGGCCTGGGCCGCGTTCACCACCAGGTTGAGGAACACCTGGCACAGGCGGCCCTCGTTGCCCATGACGCGGGGGATGGGCCCGTACTCGCGGCGCAGCCTCGCGCGGTGCTTGATCTCGTTCGCCGCGAGCATCACCGCCGAGTCCAGCACGGCGTGCAGGTCCACCGCGTCCACCCGCTCCTCGTCCGGGCGGGAGAAGGCCTTGAGCTGGCGGACGATCTGCCGCACGCGCTCGGCGCCCTCGCGGGCCTCGGACAGCACGCCGCGCCACTCATTGGCCTCGGGCCGGGACGCGAGCCCGCCGGGCGGCATGATGGAGGGCATGCGGCGCAGCTCGTCCGCGAGGAAGCCCAGGTTGGAGATGACGAAGGCGAGCGGGTTGTTGATTTCGTGGGCGATGCCCGCGGCGAGCGTGCCCATGGAGGCCATGCGGTCGGCGAGGCTCAGGCGCGACTGCAACTGGCGCTGCTCGGTGACGTCGCGCGCGATGGACACCACGGCCGGCTTGCCGTCGAAGAGCAGGGGCAGGGAGGCGAACTCCGCCACGCGCACCTTGCCATCGCGCCGCAGCAGCCGCCGCTCCCCGGTGACGAGCGGCACCGCGTCGGGAGGCGACGCCGGCTCGTCGAGCAGGAACTCCTGGAGCCGGCGGCCCATCACCTCCGAGGGCAGCTCGAAGCCGAGCGACGTCACCAGCGCCGTGTTGGCGTAGATGATGTGGCCGTCGCGCTGGATGGCGGCGGGCTCGGGCACGCCCTCCAGGAGGATGCGGAAGCTCGCCTCGGACAGCTTGAGGGCTTCCTCGAACTGGCGGCGCTCGCTGACGTCGCGGGCGATGCCCTCCACGGCCACGCACATGCCCGCCGAGTCCAACACCGGCGTCACCACGTGCTGCAGCCATAGCGTGCGCCCATCCGGCCTGGCGAAGCGCACCACCTGGGGCGTGTCCGCCACGCGCTGGGGCTCGGAGAGGAGCTGTTCGAGCACCTCCAGGTCATCGGGGTGCACGCGCCGGTGCCACAAGAGGCTGTCGCGGTAGTGCTCCTCGGGGGTGAAGCCCAGGTTCTTGGTCACCACGCCGCTCACGAAGGCGAAGGAGCGTGTGCCCGCGAGCTGGTAGCGGTAGAGCACGTCCGAGGAGTTCTCCGCGATGCGCCGGAAGCGCTGCTCGCGCTCGCGCAGGGCGCGCTCGGCCTGGCGGTGCTCCATGGACAGGGAGATGGCGCTGGTGGCCGCCTGCAACAGGTCCACCTCCAGCTTGTCCCACGCGCGCTCGTCCACGCAGTTGTCGAAGCCGATGAAGCCCGCGAGCGTGCCGTGGACCCACAGGGGCAGTGCCAGCAGCGAGCGGATCTCCTGCGGCTCGAGGACGGCGCGCTCCCCGGCCGGGAAGTCCTTCACCAGTCCGGTGATGGCCTGGCCGCGCGACATGAGCTCGTACCAGCGCGGCAGCAGGGTCTCGATCGGCAGGTTCTGCAGCTCGGGGTTGTCGATCTGCGGCGGAATGGACGGCGCGCACCACTCGGCGCGCTGGCTCACGAGCATGTCGCCGTCGGGACTGCGGTGGGCCTCGAAGGCGTAGACGCGGCTGGCGCCCGAGGCCTCGCCCAACGGTTGCATCAGCCGCGCGAAGAGATTGTGGGACGAGTTCACCCCGAGCAGCAGCTGCTGGATGTTCACCAGGGCGCTCAGGTAGCGCTCGCGCCGGGCCAGGGCGTCCTGGGCCTCGCGCCGCTCGGTGACGTCATGCAGGGTGCCGCGCAGGCCCACGTAGGCGCCTTCCTCCGCGTGCATGGGCCGCAGGTAGACCTCGCCCCACCGGAAGCCGTGGTCCCGCGTGCGGTAGCGCAACTCCCGCTTGGACACATCGCACGCCTCGCTGGCCAGCCGACGGCCGAGCTCGTCATAGAGCGGCCGGTCCTCCGGATGCACGTAATGCCAGGCGGGCTGACCCAGGCACTCCTCCACCGCGAAGCCCGTCAGCTCCGTCCACATCGGCGTGAGGTACGTCAGCTGCCCGTGCGAATCGAGCTGGAAGACGACCTCTCCCGGATGGTCGGTGGACGGAGAGCGCTGCGCGTGCGCCAAGAGAAGCGGAGTCGGTTGGGGCTTCACGTGCATGGATGAGAAGGACATCGCATCTCGGAGGGGGGGACTCTCCGTGAACCGCCGCGCTGAACAATTACGTTACCTTGCCGGACGCGCTTCTGCATCCCACTCCACGTAAACGGATTTTCCACGGTGCTCGGATTAGCTGGCGGCGGCGGCGGGAGGGGGCGGGATGGCGGCGGTGACTGGAACTTCACGGGGCAAGCGGACGTGGAAGCAACTGCCCTGTTGCGCGCCTGGGCTCTCCGCCCAGATGGTGCCACCATGGCGCTGAACGATTTCACGACAGATGAAAAGTCCCAACCCGAGACCGCCGTAGTGGCGCGCGGTGGCATTGGAAGCGCGGGCGAAGGGCTGGAAGAGCTGGGCGAGGCTTTCGGGGGGGATGCCGATGCCCTCGTCGCGCACGCGCAGCTCCACCCAGTCCGGCGTGAAGTGGAAGGCCGCGCGCACGGTGCCGCCATGGGGTGAGTATCGCACCGCGTTGGACAACAGGTTGGTGACCACCTGCTCCAGGCGGGGGCCGTCCCAGACGCCCTCCACGGGCTGCTCGGGCTCGTCGAAGACGAAGCGCAGGCCCTCGGTGCCGCGCAGCTCGAAGCGTTCAATCACCTCGCGCACCAGGGGGACCAGGTCCACCTGGGCGCACTCCAGCTCGAAGCGGCCCGCCTGGATGCGCGACGTGTCGAGCAGGTCGTCCACCAGCCGGGTGAGCCGGTCGGTCTGCCGGGCCATGGAGCGCAGGGCCTTGAGGGTGCGCTCGCGCTCGGGGAAGTCGCCGCCCTTCTCCACGCGGCTGAGCGTGAGCGCGGCGAAGCCCTTGAGGGGCGTGAGGGGCGTGCGCAACTCGTGGCTCGCCACGGAGAGGAATTCCTCGCGCAGCCGCACCGCCTCGCGCAGCTCGCCCTGGGCCAGCTCCGTGCGCTGGGCCATTTCATTGAAGCCCCGGCACAGCTCGCCCAGCTCGTCGTCCTCGCCCACGGGCACGCGCTGGCTCAGCTCGCCGCGGCCGATGGCGGCGGTGGCGCCGTGCAGCGTGTCCAGGCGGCGGATGATGTCGCGCGCCACGAACTGGGACAGGCCCAGCATGAGCAGCACGCCGAGCGCGAGCATGAGGACGAAGGCGACGCTCGTGCGGGTGATGGCGCGGTAGGCCACGCCCATGTCCTGGGCCACCACGACGCTCCACTCGGTGCCGGGCACGGGCGCGTCCGCGGCCAGCAGCAGGCGCTGGTTGTCCGGGCCGAACGTCTCCACCACGCCCTCGTCGCTGCTCGACAGGTGCACGCGCAGGGCATCGGGCAGCTGCGCCACGCTGAGCAGCGGCGCGCCCGCGAGCGTGTCACGCAGGAGCAGGAGCCCCCGCCGGTCGAGCACCTGCACGCGGAAGCGCTGGGCGGCGGGCGTCACCGCGGCGCTCAGGCGCTCGAGGGACAAGAGGCCCACGAGCAGGCCCTCCATCTTGCCGTCCTGCTTGAAGGGCAGGGCCACGGCCACGTGGGGCAGGCCCAGCTGGCTGATGTAGGGGCGCGACACGTAGGGGGCGTTGGTGCTCAGCACGCCGGCGTAGAAGTCGCGGTGGGCGAAGGTGCCCAGGTCCTCCTTGCCGTAGCTGGCCGCCATGCCCAGGCCCTCCTTGTCCACGGCGATGGCGGCGTCGAAGGCGCGCGCCTGGGCGGGGAGGTTGCGCAGGTAGAGCTCGAGCAGCTTCCTGTCGCGCGCGGCGAAGGCGGAGCGGAAGCCGGGCGACTCGAGCAGCAGCTGCAGCGACTCGCGCGAGTCGTCGAGGTAGCGCACGAGGAAGTCGGCCTCGCCCACGGCGGCGCGGATGGTGTCGTCGCGCACCTGGCGCTCGATGGCGCCCTGGGCGAGCCACGCCGCGAAGCCGCCGAGCGCCAGCAGGGGCACGACGCCGGAGAAGGCCAGGCCGCGCAAGAGCTTGAAGCCCACGGTGCGGGGCGCTCGGGGGCGGAAGCCCGTGGCGGCGGCGACGCACGCGAGCGTGAGGATGACGTAGATGAGCGCGGCGGGCCCCGAGCCGATGCGGCCCAGGCCCCAGGCGAGCAGCGAGAAGTCCACCGCGAGCAGCGCGAAGAAGACGCGCGACAGGTGGGGCGAGCGCCGGGTGATGGCGGGCGTGAGCAGGCCCACGCCGCAGCCCAGGAAGACGAGCCCCATGGGCACGAGCAGGGGCGTGAGCGACGCGTAGAAGACGGAGGGAAAGCGCTGGTGGGCCACCAGCATGATGACGCCGAAGGCGAGCGCCAGCAGGGCCACCACGCCGCGCAGCACCTCGCGCTTGCGCCAGCGGGGGCTCGTCTCCAGGGCCACGCCCGCGAGCAGCAGCGGATAGAGGATGGCGCCGGTGAGCCCGCCGGTGCGCACGTTGAGCACCCACCAGTACAGGCTGGTGACGGCGCCGAAGCCCACGCGCCCGAGCACGTCCAGCCAGCGCGGCGCGGGCGGGTAGAGCATGGTGGCCATCAGCACGATGCTGCTGACCAGGTAGGCCATGCCCATGAAGCGCACGTACGGGTAGAGCGGCCGGAACTGGGCCGCGTGGAACTCGTAGGGCGCGTAGGTCATCGCCACGCCGAACATGAGCCCGAACAGGGCGGCGGGCCAGGTGATGGGCAGCGAGGGCGTGCGCGCGGGCCCGTGGGTCGGGACCGGCTCGGTGGACGAGCGCATGAAGCTCCCTTCCAAATCAGCTTGGACGGGCCAAATCCACCGTCCCACGGAGGATCGTCCATCGCAAGACACGTGCGGGGGGCGGCGAGCCGAGCGCCTGCCCATCGCCCCCGAGCCTGAGCGGAGTCCGGGGACGCCCGCAAGGCGGGTGTTTCAGGCGATCTCGAGGACCGTCCACTCCCGCACTTCCCCGGCGAGCGTCACCTCGATGGTGTCGCCTGCCCGACGTCCCATGAGCGCGCGGCCCACGGGGGAGGAGGGGGTGATGACGGAGAGGAAGCCATCGCCGCCGGGGCCCGTCAGCTCGGTACCGGCGCCCACGGGCAAGAGGAAGAAGGTGCGCTCGGCGAAGCCCTCCTCGTCCTCGGTGGACATGTCGATGATGGCGCCCAGGGCCACGGGCCCCTTGGGATTCTGGCGAGGCAGGCCCGCCTGCTGCAACTCGGCGAGCGCCTGCAACTCCTCGTGGACGCGGCGGGCGCGCTGGGCCTGGCCGGTGGCGAGGCTGCCGTATTCGATGGCGGCGCGGCCGTCTTCCTTCTTCTCGGACTCGGTGGCGAGAGAACGGGCGGCCTCTCGCGCGTCGGCCTCGGCGCGGTGGGCGAGCCGGTCACTCTGGTGGAGCCGGTCGACGAGTTGGGTGAGCAACGAATTCTTGTCCAGCGGTGGCATACGCGGGACAGGACTGTAGCGGCCTGACGTTCGGGCTCCAGTTTCCGGCTAAAGTCCGGTGCCATGACGCCGAAAGAGCTGTCGCAGAAGGCCCGCGAGCTGGTGGGCGAGGGTTGGGTGCTGCTGGACGTGCGCACCCCCGAGGAGTTCCGTCAGGGCCACCCGGAGCCCGCGCGCAACATCCCGGTGCAGGAGTTGCCCCAGCGCCTCGCGGAGGTGGGCCCGCCGGGCACGCGGGTGGTGGTGTACTGCCAGGCCGGGGGCCGCAGCGCGGCGGCGGCGCAGATTCTCCGCGCCAACGGTTACCCGGAGCTCTTCGACTTGAAGTCGGTGAACAACTGGTAGGCGGCTAGGGCAGGGCGCAGGGGCCCTGGAGGAAGGCGACCACGTCGTTCACGAAGCGCTGGGGCAGCTCCACATGAGGGGCGTGCCCGGTGTCGGCGTAGAGGGCGAGGCGGGCGTTGGGCAGGGCGTGGGCGAGTGCGCGCTGCTCGCCCACGGAGAAGATGCCATCCCGGTCTCCGCCCACGACGAGCACGGGGGCCTGGATGCGCCAGAGCTGCGAGGCGTGGTTCTCCGCCGCCAGGCCCGCGAGCGCGGCCTTCCAGACGCGCGCGGGCACCTTGAGGCTCTCGGAGACGGCGGTGTCGAGGAAGGCGGGGGGAATGGGGCGGTAGAAGGTACTGGCCTGGAAGTCGCGCACGAATGCCGGATCGATGGGATCCTGGAGCGTGTCCACGGTGGCCTTCAGCTCCCGGATGACGGCGTTGTTGGCGGTGGGCGCCGAGCCGACGAGCACGAGCCCCCGGACGCGCTGGGGGGACTCGAGCGCGACCTGTTGGGCGATGAAGCTGCCCATGGAGTGGCCGACGAGCACCGCCTGGGACACGCCCCGGCTGTTGAGGAAGGCGACGACGTCCGCGGCGAGGTTCGACTGGGAATAGCAGCACGTGGGCCGGGAGGAGTCTCCATGGCCGCGCAGGTCGAGCGCGTAGACGTGGTACCGGCTCGGCAGCAGCGCGGAGTCCAGGTCGAAGGAGTGGAACGAGTCGGTGTAGCCGTGCAGCAGCACGAGCACCGGCCCGTCCTGACGGCCCTGCTCCACGTAGTGCATGCGCACGCCCGTGGTGAGCTGGACGAAGCCCTCTCGCCATCCCGTGCCGCCGCCCCCGGTCTCCCGCAGGGCTTCTTCGAGCACCGCGGCGTCGGAGCCGGCGGACGGGAGCGCCGTTTCATCGGCGCCTCCACACGCACCGAGCAGGGTCGCGGCGAGCAGCCAACACAGATGAGCTTTCATGAGAGTCCCCCTCCAGAGGATTCACCCGGCGTGAAGCATGCGGGCGAACGAGGGATAGCCTACAAGAATGCTCCGACCCCCCGCGCTAGGACGGAGGGTGCGTCAGCCGATCTACCGCGCCTGGGGTTGGACGTTTCCAGGCGCACCGGATTCGGTCCGGGGCCCGCGGGCGGTCGCCTTCCAGGTGGCGAGTCCGTAGAGCCCGAAGGCCACGAGCCCGATGCACCCGTACTGGGCGGGAGTCAGGCCGAGGTAGCGGGCATCGACATAGGAGAGGTCGGTGGCGCGCAGCGAGTCGAAGAAGAAGCGGCCGAAGGCATAGAGGAGGGACAGGAGGGGCAGGAGCTTGCCGCGCATGGCGTCGGTGTTGCGCAGCGCCCACAGCAGGCCCGTCAGGGCGAAGAGGAAGACGGCGTCATACAAGCCCAGGTCGTGCCGGGCCCCGCCGGGGAAGTTCACGGCGAGGAAGAAGTCGGTGCGCACACCGGGGTGGTCATGCACGGCGAAGCAGCCGAGCCGGGCCACGGCCCATCCGGGGGCCACGGCCAGGGCGAAGGCATCCGCGTAGTCGCGGAAGCGCAGCTTCTTCACCCGGAAGAAGACGACGGCGGCGAGGATGCCGCCCAGCAGGCCTCCGAAGGAGGACAGGCCGTCCCACACCTTCAGGATTTGGAAGGGGCTCTTGGAGAGCTCCTCGGGGTGATAGGCGAAGAGATGGAGCAGGTGCCCCACGACGATGCCCACGCCCACGCCCCAGGGGGCGTAGTCCTGCAGCGCGTTGGAGTCGAGTTGCCGCCGCTCGGCCTGGGTGGCGAGCAGCCGGGCCGCCAGGAAGATGCCGAGCGCCACGAAGATGCCGAACGGCTCGATGGTGAAGGGGCCGAGCTTGAGGGGAGGAACGTGCAGATAGGGAATCAAGGGGGTCTCCGGCGGGCGGACGGCATGTCGCCATAATCCGCCTTGGCGCCGAGGTGGCGAACAATGATGTAGGGGAACGGCTTCCCGGACGATTCACACCGGCGGACCGGCGTTTCAGGGCTGTCCCGATTCGTATTACGCTTCGGGTTGAGAATGTTTTCCAGTTTCGAACGTTGGTGGGTCATTCCCGTGGAACATCGGGATATTCCCCGGCGTCCACATCGGGGACGGCGGGGGGATGTCAGGGGGAAACGGTCTAGTCGCGCTTAAGAGTCCCTCTTTCTGGCCTCTGGGCGCGGCTGGCGCCCTTCCCGCTGTCTGACGCGCCCAGCCGGTGCGGTCGTGGTTTTTCCGTCGTCAAGGAGCAGAGCCACCATGAAGTCCTATCTCCTGGTTCCGAAGGAGTCGATCGAGACCCATGCCAAGCCGGGCGTGCGGGGCACGGAGCAGGGAGAGCGCGTGTTGCAGCGCAGCACCGCCCTTCAATTCATGATCAGCGGGCGGGCACCGGACATGCTGCGGAGCCTCGGGCTGAACTCCGCCACGCTGCCCGGACGCCTGCCCGAGGTGAACGGCCCCGTCGTGGCGCGCGGCAAGCGCAAGTCGGCGGCGAAGCGGGGCCTCAAGAACGAGGTCCAGGTCGCCGCCAGCGAGGGCCCGGTGATGGAACTGCCCACGGCCGCGGAAGTGGGCACCTACCGCCACATGCCACTCATCGGCGCCACCATGGCGCACTTCGTCTCGGAGCAGGCCGAGCGCATCGCCCGGGCGGAGCTGGGCAAGGACTTCGAGTTCATCCCGGACACGGTGCACCTCACCTTCCCGGGTCCGGTGGCCGCGGGGCAGATTGGCCCGCGCAACCGCGGCCTGTCCTCGCTCGTCAACCGCGAGTGGCCCGAGGAGAGCGGCATCGCCGCCGCCCATGCCCAGGGCATCAAGGGCGCCGGGGTGATGCTCGGCATCCTGGACACCGGCGTGGACGCGGACCACCCCGAGCACCAGGACCGCGTCATCCAGTTCCGCTACGTGTCGCTCTTTCCCAACTCACCGCAGAACCCCGCGCGGGACGTGCGCGGCTTCGATCCGGATGGCCACGGCACCCACGTGGCGGGCATCGCCGCGGGCACCTTCCACGGGGTCGCCCCGGAGGTGGACCTCTACGTCGCCTCGGTCATCGAGTCGGAGACCATCCGCACCAGCCTTGGCCGGGTGGCCGCCGGCATGGAGTGGCTGCTGCACCAGTTCTCCCGCCCGGAGAACGCCATGCGCCCCGCCGTGGTGAACCTGTCCCTGGGCTTCCCCGTCCAGGCGCCGCCGGGTGTCAGTGACATGGAGTATCGTCTCAACATCCGCGCCCTGCAGACGCTGGTGCGCCGCCTGGTGGACTCCAACGTCCTGCCCGTGGTGGCGGCCGGCAATGGAGGCGCTGGCACGGCTGGCTACCCAGCGGCCTTCCCAGAGGCCCTGTCCGTGGGGGCGGTCGACTTCGCGCGTCGCGTGGCCAGTTTCTCCGCCAGCGGCGTGGTGAACCAACGCCCGGTCCCCGATGTGATGGGTTATGGCGTGAACGTTTACTCGAGCACAGAACGACGGTGTAACAACCAGGCGTTCTATGAACGAATGAGCGGAACGAGCATGGCCGCCCCTTACGTCGCCGGACTGGCCGCGCTATATCGCTGCCGGTCCCCTGACTTGACGGCACTTGAAGTCAGGGATTTGATTCTCGACAATGTCCTGAAACTGCCGCGGACCGCCGAAGGACGAGCGGGCCGGGGTCTGGCGGTTTATAGGTAGGGATGGCGGCTACCAGGGCCGGCGGCGGATGAGCGCCGGGCCTGGGGGAGGAAGTCGGATGACCAGGAAGACGACAGCCACGTTGCCGCGCCGGAGTTCCGGTCGCTTTCCACGCATTTCCGCCGTGTCCCCGCTGCCGGGGGCCCGGCTGGAGATGAATCAGGATTGGATCGAGGTCCTGGTCATGGAGCGCGAGGACGCCGAAGCACCCTGGCAGCCCTCCGTGCAGAGGGATCGCTCCGCCGTCCAGCGCACCGCCCTGGAACAGGGCAAGCGCTTCCACGACTCGGTGCTGAGCTATTTACACGCGCACCAGTTGATGGGCTCGGTCCGTTGGGTAAGCGAGCCGGGCTCCGTGCCCATGGTGACGCTCGTATGTACGCCCCGTGTCCTGGAGCAGCTCCAGCGCTCGAACGTGTTCGATGCCGGCCGGACCGCGGGCCTCGAGATGTATACCTGAGTCAGCCCCCCTGATGATTGGACATCCGAGCGGGACTCTGGGTTCCCTCGTTGAGTCGGGATTGCCTCTCCCCATGGGAGCCGGTGTTTCCTGGGTTCAGGCTCTCCTGCCAAGCCTGACCTTCCGAGCGTCCCATCTATTCCCGACTGGAAATGATTTACTCACCTGACTGCCCGGCCGCAACCCCCCTGAACGTGTGTGCGGCTTGCGGTTGTGCGGAGACGTCCCAACTTGCACCCCTTTGTCTTCGCATGGGACTCGCGTCCATGCGCTTGCCTGCTCTCCGGGTAGAGCGGCGGGCGTGAAGCCGCCGCTCGGCGGGAAGTCCGCCCGGTCCGCGGGTCGATGCTTCCTGCTTTCCCTGTAACGAACGAAGGGGGCGAAAAGATCTGACGCCCCGCCATCCGGCACTTCAGGGCGAGGCTACATGCTCAAGCCGCCGTCCACGTCGATGGTGCGGCCGTTGAAGTAGTCGCACTCGAGGACGAACTTCACCGCGAGCCAGATGTCCTCGGGCAGGCCGATGCGGCCCACGGGGATGTTGGCCACCAGCGCGTCACGCGCCTTCTGGTTCATGCCCTGGGTCATGGGCGTCTCGATCATGCCCGGCGCCACGGCGCCCACGCGGATGCCGAACGGGGCGAACTCGCGCGACCAGGTGAGCGTGTTCGCCGCGAGCGAGGCCTTGGCGGACACGTAGTTGCTCTGCCCGCGGTTGCCGTGCCGGGCGATGGAACTCATGTTGACGATGACTCCGGGCCTGTTTCCCGCCTGCGCCATCTTCGCCACCACCTCGCGCACCATGAGCGTGGCGCCCGTGAGGTTCACCCCGATGACGGCGTTCCAGTCCGCGGTGGACAGCTTCTTCACCTCGCCCGTGGCCCGATCCTTCTTCACCAGCAGGCCGTCGCGCAGGATGCCCGCGTTGTTGATGAGGCCGTTGAGGCCCCCCATGGCCTCGTGGGCCCACGCCACGAACGCCGCGCAGTCATCCTCGCTGGCCACGTCCAGGCGGCGGCGGTGGATGGCGGCCGGCAGCGCCGCGAGCCGCTCCTCGTTCACGTCACCCACGGCCACCTGGGCTCCCGCCTCGTGCAGCCTCGTGGCGAAGTGCGCGCCCATTCCCTGGGCTCCGCCCGTGACGATGACCTTCAAATCCTTGAGTTGCATGGTGCTGGCGCTCCTTGGCGGCTGACGCAATGCGTTGCATGTCTGGGTGCGTCAGCGTTTGGAATGATGGCTTTTGACAATACAGCGAGGGGGATGTTACGCAAGGTTGAAAGATGAATCGGTCTTCAACTCCGCCCGCCCCCCGTGTCGTGCCATTGACCCCCCGAGGGCAGCGCACGCGCGGCAAGCTCCTGCGCGCGGCGGAGACGCTCTTCGGGGAGAAGGGCTACGAGCACGCCTCCATCGCGGATATTACCCGCGAGGCCGAGGTGGCGTTGGGGACTTTCTATGTCTACTTCCCCGACAAGCAATCCATCTTCGTGGAAGTGGTGGATGACCTGGGGGCGCGGCTGCGCCGGCTCATCGCGGAGGCGGTGGCGGGGTGCGAGGATCGCATGGCGGTGGAGCGGGAGGGATTGCGCACCTTCTTCCAGTTCGCCAGCCAGCAGCGTCACCTCTACCGCATCGTCCGGCAGGCCGAGTTCGTGGACGAGGCGTGCTACCGCCGCTACTACGACCGCTTCGCCCGGGGCTACGTGTCGGGCCTCAAGCGGGCCATGGACGCGGGCGAGGTGAATCGCCTGGATCCGGAAGCGCTCGCCTACTGCCTCATGGGCATGGGGGACTTCCTGGGCATGCGGTGGGTGCTGTGGGAGAGCGACGCGGGCCTGGAGCACGTGCTGGACACCGCGATGGCCTTCATCCGCCATGGCCTGGACGCGCGTCCGGCCGAGGCCCCCACCGGCAACAAGAAGAAGGGGTCGCGCACGCCGCGCGGCTCACGGAGCAAGACCTGAGATGCGATACGCCAACATCCTGGCCACCGGCCGCTATGTCCCCGAGAAGGTCCTCACCAACGCCGACGTGGAGCGCATCCTCGGCGAGCCCGTGGACGCCTGGCTCCAGCAGAACGTGGGCATCCGGCAGCGCCACGTCATGGCCGAGCACGAGGTGACGTCCGACCTGTGCGTGAACGCGGCCCGGCAGGCCATGGAGCGCGCGGGCGTGAAGCCGGGCGAGTTGGATCTCATCGTCGTGGCCACGGACACGCCGGACTACCTGAGCCCCGCCACGGCCTCGGTGGTGCAGGCGAAGCTGGGCGCGGCCAACGCGGGGACGTACGACCTCAACTGCGCGTGCGCGGGCTGGGTGACGGCACTGGACGTGGCGAGCAAGACGATCGCCGCGGACGACAGCTACCGGCGCGTCCTGGTGGTGGGCGCCTACGGGATGACCCGCTACGTGAACTGGAAGGACAAGAAGACCTGCACGCTCTTCGCGGACGGCGCGGGCGCGGTGGTGCTCGGCGCGGGGGACACGCCCGGCTTCCTCGGCGCGAAGCTGCTCGCGGCGGGCGAGTACCATGACGCGCTGGGTGTCTACACCGGTGGCACCTGGCGGCCCGCCACGGCGGAGACGGTGGCGCTCACCGGCGGCAAGCCCGCGGTGCAGTTCGTGCGCAAGTTCCCCGCGACCTTCAACACGGATCGCTGGCCCCAGCTCCTCAAGCAACTGCTCGAGCGCGCGAAGCTGACCATGAACGACGTGGACCAGTTCATCCTCACCCAGCTCAACCTGCGCACCATCGAGGCCACCATGCAGGTCCTCGAGCAGCCCCTGTCCAAGACGCACTGGACGATGGACAAGTGGGGCTACACGGGCTCGGCGTGCATCCCCATGACGCTGGATGACGCGGTGGTCCAGGGGAAGATCAAGAAGGGCGACCTCATCGCCCTGTGTGCCAGCGGCGGGGGGCTCGCCATGGCCTCGGCGCTCTACCGCTGGACGGCCTGAGCCGCCACACGAGTCGAAGGAGGGGACACACACCATGTTCATCGGTGATTGGATGGGCCGGGGGGCCATGTACTGGCCCGAGCAGACCGCGGTGGTGGACGTCGCCCGGGGAGACGCGGGCCGCTACACCTACCGGACGATGAACGCGCGCGCCGAGGCGCTCGCGGGTTGGTTGCGGGACGTGGCGGGCGTGCGCCGGGGAGACCGGGTGGGGCTCGTGGCCCACAACGGCGTGGAGTACCTGGATGCCTTCTTCGCCTGCGGCAAGCTGGGGGCGCTCTTCGTGCCCTTCAACTGGCGCCTGCACGCGCAGGAGCTGACGGAGCTGGTGCGGGACACCGGTCCGCGCGTGCTGCTCTTCAGCGACGAGTTCAGCAACGGCATCGCGGCGGTGCACCGGCAGGTGGGCGACGCGTTGCGGCTCGTGCACCTGGAGGGCGAGGGGCTGCCGGGCAGCCATCCCTATGCCGAGGCGCTCGCGCACCGCTCCACCACGAAGGTGACGAACGAGGAGGTGCGCGAGGAGGACATCCTCTGCCTGCTCTTCACCGGTGGCACCACGGGCCGCTCCAAGGGCGCGTGCATCAGCTACCGGATGGTGGCGTGGAACACGCTCAACACGCTCGTGCACGAGCTGCGGCCGGGTGACATCACCGTGACGCACACGCCCATGTTCCACACGGGCGGATTGCTCGTGTACACGCTGCCCCTGCTCACCGTGGGCGGCACGGTGGTGCTCATGCGCCGCTGGGACGCGGACGAGATGCTGCGGCTGGTGGAGAAGGAGAAGGTGACGTTCTTCTTCGCCGTGCCCACGCAATACCAGCAGATGTACGACGCGCCCCGCTTCCGCTCGGCGGACCTGTCCAGCGTGCGCTTCGTGACGAGCGGCGGGGCGCCCCTGCCGGTGCCGCTGCTCCAGGCGTGGCAGGCCGTGCACCGGGTGCCCTTCAAGCAGGGCTTCGGCATGACGGAGTTCGGCCCCGGCATCTTCAGCATGGGCCCCGAGTTCGCCGTGTCCAAGGCGGGCTCCATCGGCCGGCCCAACTACTTCGTCGACGCGCGGCTCGTGGACGATGACGGCCGGGAAGTGTCCGAGGGCGGGACGGGCGAGCTCGTGCTCAAGGCGCCCTCCATGTGCTCGGGCTACTTCGAGAACGCGGAGGCCACCGCCGAGGCCATCGACGCCCAGGGGTGGTTTCACACCGGGGATCTGGCGCGTCGCGACGCGGACGGCTTCTACTTCATCGTCGGTCGCAAGAAGGACATGTTCATCTCCGGAGGCGAGAACGTGTACCCGCTGGAGCTGGAGTCCGCGCTGCACGAGCACCCCGCCGTGCAGGCGTGCGCGGTGGTGGGCGTGCCCGACGCGAAGTGGGGCGAGGTGGGGCGGGCCTTCGTGGTGCTCAAGCCGGGTGCCCAGGCCACCCCCGAGGCCCTGCTGGAGCACCTGCGTGGCCGGGTGGCCCGCTACAAGGTGCCCAAGCGCGTGGACTGCGTGGGCTCCCTGCCCGTGTCGGCGGCGGGGAAGATCCTCAAGCGCGAGTTGCGCGAGCGGGCGCTCGCGGAAGAAGGCCCGAGCGGCGGCGCGAAGGCCTGAAGCCAGACATCGAATTCACCCAGAGGAGTCGTCCCATGAAGAAGCAACTGTTGTCCGCGGTGGTGCTGTGCGCGTTGGGGCTGGTGGGCTGTGGTGTGGAGGACCCGCCGACGACGCCGACTCCGACCAACCCGAACGATGGGCCCAAGTACAACACCCAGGCGAAGATCAACGCGGCCCTGGCGGGCAAGACGCTGGTGATGACGGGCGCGGACATCCCCAGCTTCCCCAATGGCTACGACGAGGACATCAACTACGGGCAGGCCACCCAGTGCTACCAGTCCGTCACCATGACGGTGGAGGGCGAGCAGCTCTACAAGGTCACCAGCGTGCTGGGCACGCTGCTCAACGCGCCCAAGGTGGGCGACAAGGGCGAGTGCGACCATGACGCCGTCCTGACCCAGCTCGAGTTCACCTCCACCGCCGTGCTCCTCGAGAACGTGAAGGCGGACGGGAGCTGCTTCGACGTGACGTACACCTTCCCGGGTGGCGTCGTGCAGGAAGGCCGTGGCCAGGTGAGCCAGGATGGCAAGACGCTCAAGCTGGAGCTGTTCTTCGTGAACCAGGCCACGGGCCACCGCTGCGCCGACGGCGCGGTGGGCGCGAGCACGGTCATCCTCAAGGGCGCGCCGTTCACCGGCAACGCCGTCCAGACCTACACCATCCAGTAGAAACCCGAGGCGCCTCGCCTGGCGCGTGACCCTCCCTTCCCGGAGACGAGACGGATATGACGTGGCGGTTTTCCGAGACAGACAGACGGCTGCGAGGGGGCGCGCTGGCGCTGACCCTGGGCCTCGCGGGGCTTGCCTCTCCCGCGTGGGCCCAGGCGGGTCCGCCGCTGCCCGGCGCCTACGCCGGGTGGTATGACACCAAGGATCGCGCGGAGGACGCCGAGCCTCGCGAGTTCACGCTCATCAACTACTTCTTCACCCGGGCCACCGCCACCAACCTCATCGCGGACCCCGCAGGCCTCAAGGGCGTGGCGCTGGGCCCTATCGGCGTTGGCGCGGGCAGCGCGGTGCGCGCGACGCCGGGCCGCTCGGCGTTCTTCGTGGAGCAGCGCTGGATTCCCGTCATCGAATACAGCCCGAACTTCATGGACGGCCTCGCGAGCTTCCGCGCCCAACTGGAGGTGGACTACCTCTGGGGCCGCTCGGCCAATGCCTTGCAGCAGAACGAGGGCGGCGGCTTCAACGCGGACCAGGTCAACATCCAGACGAAGAACGTCAACGTCGCCCTGTACCCCACGCGCAAGCCGAGCGAGCTCGCGCTCATCGTGGGCACGCAGCCCGTCTATGACGCGTATTTCGATCCGACGCGCACCCCGCTCAACGACCTCATCCGCACCGGCTACAAGCTGACCTTCCTGGGCAGCGACGCCACGGGCGTGTCCGCGTTCAGCAGCTACAAGGGCCACGCCCGGTTGAGCCTGCTCCCGCTGGGCAGCGCGCAGGCGGACAAGGCGCTGCTGGATGATCCCCGCCTCAAGTACGCCCTGCTGGGCATGGCCGACTACGCCTGGTCCGTGGCGCCCGGGACGAACGTGGGCGTGTCGGCGTGGTACCTGCGCGACGACACCAAGGGCGATGCCTACGCCTTCGAGGGTCTGGTCAAGAGTGGCCCCTCCTCCACGGGCCTGCCATTCTTCGTGGGCACCTCGCGCTTCAACATCGACCGCCCCACGGGCTGGGTGGGCTGGCTGGGCGCCAACTTCCACCACAACATCGACTTCCGCACCGGCCGGCTCGGCGCCTCCGGCTTCGTCATGTACAACGGCGGCCGCTTCACGAGCACCAAGGAGGACACGGTGCTCAACCGCGCGGTGGACATCAGCGGCCTGTCAGCCAACCTGGAGCTGCTCTACAACTACGGGCGCACGTCGAATGACCTGCTGACGCTCGAGGGCATGTTCTCCACGGGCGACAAGGATCTCAACGACGGCCGCTACACCAGTGCCTTCACGCTCAACCAGTACGGCCTGCCCGGCGCGGTGTGGTTCAACCACAAGATGATGCTGTTGTTCCCCTTCACCAGCACGGCCAACAACTACACGGGCGCGGTGACGGACATCTCCAACCAGGGCTTCGGTCTCCAGGCCCTGCTCGCCACCGGGGCGTATGATCTCATCCCCAACAAGCTCCACCTCCGGGTGGGCGCGGGGTACGCCCAGAGCTCCGTCACGCCTCCGGAAGTCAGCCCGGGCGTGGCGCGAGGCCGCGTCATCGGCACCGAGGTCAACGCCGAGCTGCGCTACACCATCCGCTACCTCATGACCGTGGGCCTGCACGCGGGCTACATGTTCCGGGGCAGCTTCTACAACGGCAACACGTTCGTCACCGCCAACCCCTGGGCCGGCTTCACCACCTTCACCTGGTACGCCTTCTGACCATGAAGACTCCCATTGCATGGGCACTGCTCGCCCTGGCGGGCCTCTCCTCCGGATGCGTGACCTCGTACGCGGCGCGCCCGGCCCTGTCCTTCCAGGACTTCGACTACTCCTCCACCGAGGGCAAGCCCTGGCCCCTGGGACGCATGGCCCTGCCGGAGACGGCCGCCACCCACGCCCTCCAGCGCGTGCCCGAGGTGGCCTACGTCGAGCTCAACCCCGAGGGCGCCCAGACGGTCGTCTTCATCCATGGGTTGGGCTCGTACCTGAAGTTCTGGCGCTACCAACTGGATGCCTTCGCCGCCCGGGGCTATCGCGTCCTCGCCTTGGATCTGCCGGGCTATGGCAAGTCCGACAAGCCCGCCTCCTTCCCCTACACCATGGAGGCCATGGCGGATGTGGTGCACGAGTTCTCCCAGAAGCTGGGCGCCTCCCAGCCCATCCTCGTGGGCCACTCCATGGGCGGCCAGACGGCGCTCTCCTACGCTCTGCGCTACCCCCAGGATTTGAAGGCGCTCGTGCTCACCTCTCCCGCGGGCTTCGAGCACTTCAGCGTCCGGGAGAAGGCCTGGTTCAAGCGCGCCTTCAGCACCTCGCTCATCAAGAGCGCGTCCGAGTCCTCCATCTGGGGCAGTGTGCGGCAGGCCAACTTCGAGCGCTGGCGGCCGGAGCTCGATTGGCTCATCGAGGAGCGCGTGCGCGTGGCCAAGAGCCCCGAGTTCGACTCCTACGCCTACGCCAACGTGCGCACGGTGAATGGCCTCGCCCACAACGACTTCGTGCGCGACAGCCTGACGCAGGTGGCCGTGCCCACCCTCATCATCTACGGCGAGGATGACCGCCTCATCCCCAACGCCTTCCTTCACGGCGGCTGGGCGCGCGATGTCATGCGCTATGGCCACGAGCGGATTTCCGGCTCGAAGCTGGTGGGACTCGCGGGTTGCGGCCACATCGTGCAGATGGACTGCCCCCAGGAGTACAACCCCCAGGTGTTCGGCTTCCTCGACGGGCTCGGGGCCTCCTCTCCTCCGGCGCCCTGAAGAAGACAGACACCGGAGCGGGGGGAAGTGCTCCGGTGTCCGTCCTGGGCGTCAGGGAATGGTGTGGTTCTTCACCATGCTCCACTGCACGGCCCCGGTGAGGTCCTTGGAGTTGAAGTGTCCGTAGGGCGTGGACGAGTACCGCTTCTCTCCCGTCTGTCCCGGGATTTGAGAGGTGTAGCTCCCATAGACGACGCCCCCGTAGCCGACGATCTCGTCCACGGTGGACCAGATGCTGTAGCGGTAGGCGCCCTCGAAGCCCTTCTGGGCGAGCAGATCATCCAGGTAGGCGGAGCGGCCGCTGACGCCGAACGCGGTCAGGTAGCCCGGGTAGAGGCCATTGGTGTTGCCACACGTATAGGTGGTGGTGCCCGTCTGGTAGCACGAGGTCAGCCCGAGGTTGGCGCCCGCGATGCCCACGAAGGTGTCCACCGAGGACGTCAGGGGCGCGCCGATGTAGTACTGGCCCCCCTCCAGCGCGTCCGTGGCGTAGCCGCCGAGGATGGCCTTGCGTGCGAGCGTCACGCCCATGGAGTGCGCGATGATGTCCACCTTGGCGGCGCCCGTATAGGCCTTCACCGCCTCGATGAACTTGCGCACCTTCATCACGTTCGTCTTCGAGTGGTACTGGTAGGCCGACATCGCCGCGCTCGCCGGGCCCCAGGTCGTGGCGTACAGCTCGCTCGTTTTGTAGCCCTTGGACAGGAAGTACTCGATGGAGGCATTCCAGCCCGACTGGCCCGCACTGCCCGTACCAATGGCCTTGTCCGAGTTGCCGTGGATGAAGATGACGGGCTGGTTCACCACCGTGTCCGAGGCGCTGGCCTTGCCTCCGTAGCTGCCGCCGGACAGATCCGCGCGCACCAGGTTGTACGCGGGCTCGTAGCCGTTGGCCTTCAACCAATCATTGAAGTGCGAGGTGACACCCGCCGTGGACACCGCCGCCTGCTCGGTGGTGGCCGTGGCCTGGGGCATCGTGGCGGACGGAGACGCCTCGGGGGCGTCCTGCTCCGGTCCGCAACCACTCACGAGCGAGCCCAACACCAGCGCACCCATCCATGAGAGGGAATGACGCAGCCGCATGGTTCTTCTCCTGATCTTCTTTGGGGGGAGCGGCGTTCGGGGACGCGCGCCGCGAGCCAGATTGTAACAGCGTTCAGGTTCTGGTGTCTGGCGATCGAGGCTCGCCATGGGACGAATCCTTGACGCATGAGGATGACTCCTCGCGTCAAGGTTTGGAGGGATGAATCACTTGGAGTGCAGGTTCCCTGTCCTCTGGGGCGAGTTGGTGGGTACACGGTTGCCAACTTTGGGCCTCCCCCGGGGTAGGCCTATCGTTTAGGTTGGGTGACACATCAGGTCAGAGCGCGTGGGCATGACTCCTCGCGTCGTGGGTGGGGGCTGACCGTGTCCAGTGTTCCCTCGGATGATCCGCCTGCCTGTCGCCGTGCGATGTGCGGTTGTTTCTGCTTGTCGTGAACCCGGAGGACACCATGAAAACGAACGTGAAGATGCATTGGCGGCGTTGGATGTTGATCCTTGGCGCGGCGGCTGCCCTGGGCAGTGGCGCGGCCTATGCCATGCGCAAGGAGTGCTGGCAGTGCTCTCCGTGCGGTTGTGGCTCGGATGGAGGCCATCTGCTGTGCTGTGACGTCTCCGCCTGCTGAGCGGTGGGAAGGGCGCGCTCCTGGCGCGCGGGGGAGGGGACTCCATGCGGAGAGACACGGCCCCACGTCGGGGTGACGACATGCGTGCGGGACGAGCGGCGCTCGCCTGCGCGGGCTCGGGTCTGCTCGTGCTCCTGTGGGGCGCGGCTCTCCCGCTCCTCGAGGACTGGGAGGCGCCAGCATCGGCTCCTCCCGAGGCGCTCGCCCCAGAGCCCCGTCTCCGGAGCGCGTCCCTCGGCGGTTGGACGGGAACGCCCCGGTTCGTTCCCGTCGCCGCGGTCGCCCTCGCGAGGGTGCCTGACTTCTTCGGAGGGGCTGAGTCCGCGCCGCCCTCCCCCGAGTCTCGCTCCGATCCACTCCCCGTTGGGGTGGAACTCCCCCTGTCATCGCGGGAAACAGCGCCGGATGGGCTTCCCGTGTCGGGGATGCGCTGCACGCGCGAGGGGCAGGGCTTTTCGTGCGGGAGTTGCCGGACGGATGGAGATTGTCCCTCGGGTCAGGGATGCGTCGCGAATCACGAGACGCGCCGCTTCGAGTGCATGGCTTCCGAGTGCGAGGTCGACACCCACTGTTTTCCCGGCGCCGTGTGCCGCGCGGTGACCACGGGCGCCACCGGCGCCGTCGTGCGCCGCTGTGCTCCCGAGGGACTGCGCGCCGAGGGCGAGCCTTGTGATGTGTTGCCCCTGTCTCCCACGGGGTCCTGCCGCGAGGGCCTGCGGTGCGTGAACCAGGTGTGCACCACGCCGTGCTCGCTCGAGGGCCATACGCGCTGCGAGGAGGGATTCGTCTGTACCGAGGGGTTGGATGGTTCCGGGTGCTTCCCCGACTGCCAGCGGCGCGGATGTCCGGAGGGACAACACTGCGGGCGCGTCCGGGACGGGGATTTTCAATGTCTCGCGGACGCGCGAGGCGACTGTCAGGACACGCCGTGCCCCGAGGGCGAGCGGTGCAACCTGCGCATGTCCCGGGGACGGGCCACGTTCTGGTGTGCCCGGATCTGCAATCCCGTCCTGGCGGACACCTGCTCGGCGGGCGAGGTCTGCGGCATGGGCAGCGCCACGGTCAGCACCTGCTTCCAACAGTGCGACCCGATGGCGCCGGATGCCTGTCAGCCGGGGTGGACCTGCGCCACCGTCACCGAGGACATGTCCGTGTTTGGTTGTACGCCGGCGCTGGCGCCGTGATCAGGGGACGACGACGCGCCGCAGGTGGGCGCCGAGCCGGGTCACCAACTCGTAGTGGATGGTCTGGGCCCAGGTGGCCAGCGCCTCGGCGTGCAGGTGTTCATCGCCCTCCTGGCCGAGCAGCGTCGCCGTCAGGGGCCGCTCGTCCCGCGTGGCGTGAGTCACGTCCACGATGATGTGATTCATCATCACCCGGCCCAGCACCGGACAGCGCCGCCCGTTCACCAGCACGTGCGCCTTGCCCGACAGGAGCCGGGGGTAGCCGTCGAAGTAGCCCACGGGCAGCACCGCCACGCGCGTGGCGTCCGCGCACCGGTAGGTGCAGCCGTAGCCGATGTAGCTGCCCGCGGGCAGCCACTTCACGATTTGACTCGGACAGCGCCAGGAGAGCACCGGCTTCAACTCGGGCACCCGGCCGAGCACCAGCCGCGCCGACAGCCGCGTCTCCACCGAGGGCCAAAGGCCATACAGTGAAATACCCACCCGCTGCGCGTCATAGCGCGCCCGGGGCAGCACCAGCGTCGCCGCGCTGGCGGCCATGTGCCGTTGCAGGGGCTCCTGGACCGGCACGCTCGCGCGCAGCGCGCTCAGTCCGGCCTCGAACACGTCGAGCTGGGACTCGGCGTATTGCTGCTCCGTCACGTCCTCGGTGTTGGCGAAGTGGCTCAGCACGCCCACGACCTGGAGCACGTCCGTCGCGTCGCGCAGGAAGTCGAGCTCCCCGTGGGAGATCTGCCCGGGGGTGAAGCCCTCGCGGCCCAGGCCCGTGTCCACATGCACGTGCACCCGGAGGGGGCGGGCGGGTTTCGCCCGGCGCAGCTCCGTCACGATGTCCCGCCAGGAGCCATCGCCCAACACCGCTTCTATCCCCTCATGGGCGAGGGCCACCGCTTCCTCGGCGTCCATGGCGCCGATGACGAGCACCTGCCGGGAGGGCAGGCCTCTCGCCCGCTCGAGTGTCCGCACCGTCAGCGCGTCGCCCGGGGTGATGAAGTACAGGACGTCCACCAGGGGGTGGACGAGCGGCAGCACCTGAGCGAGGCCATGGCCGTAGGCGTTGCCCTTGAGCACGGCGCCGAGGGCCCGGGGTCCCCCCGTCTCGGTGGACAGAGCGCGCAGCGTGGCCACGTTCGTGGCGAGCGCTCCCGCCGACAGCTCCAGCCACGACGCCACTTTCCCCCCGGTTGCTCCCACGATTCCCTCGTGCATCTTCCGCCTGTCCTTCCTTCGCGCGTGTGCCGACGCGCCCTCGCGTTGTGCTCCAGATGGCGGTGCATTGCACGCGCCATGCGCGGGGCTTCCCTGCTCGCCTGGCACCTGGACGGAGTGCGGCTCGTGGGCCACCTGCGTCACACGGGACACACACTTGTGTGGCTGCTAATGCCGCCCCAACTCCCTGTCCCAGGCAGCCAACCGCATGCTCACCGTGTATTTGTAGGCGCTGGAGACATCCTCGAAGTCCTCTGGGCGGAGCGCGGCGAGGCGCTCGCGCAGGAAGCCCGGATCGCCGAGCACTTCGCGGTGCTTGAATCCGGTGTCCACCCCGACCAGGGCGGGCATCACCCGGAGCACGGCCTCCATGCAATCCTCTCGGGTCGCGTGAGCCATGCGCTCCACCGTCAGCGCCAGGTGTTCACGCACCGAAGCGGAGCTTCCGGGGCACCACGCCTCCATCGTCTCGCGGTAGATGTCCTCCATCAACTCCTCCAGCGTGTCCTTCCGGTCGAACCAGAACGCGTAGCGCGGGCCCTGGAGCACATCCCAGAAGCGCAGCAGCGCGGCGAGCCGCCTCGCCATGCGCTCCGCGCTTCGTGGTGGGAGGGGAGACACGGCATGGAAGAGGGCGCCCCACGGGGTGCTCAGGCAGAAGGACTCGAAGGCCTTCTCCATCCGCGGGCGCTCCTCTTTCGGGACGCCATCATTCAAGCTCATGAAGACTTCGGCGAACAGGTGCACCCGCCAGCGGGGGTGGGATTTGTTGTCGAACAAGACCCCCGATTGCATTTCCAGAAGCTCGCCGGGCGGCACCTGGAGCATTCGCTGGGGCTGGGTAAAGACACTCGTCTTGAGGTACTCCCGGGCCCATCCCTGGCCCTTGGCTCTCACATTCCGGAGAACGGTGCCGGTGAGGCCGTGGAGCATCGCTGGAAACTCGAGCACCGGGGAGTGGGGCACGGTCATTGATTAGACCTCCTCGAATCGCGTGCCCGTAGCGCCCAAGCGCCCTAAAGCGTCCTTGATCTCCTCGGAGACGATCAGGGCGACCTCCCACCCCTCAGGACGGAACACCTTGGCGTTCCCTACCTTCTCCTTGTCGATGCGCAAGCGATCCACGCCCATGTATTGCCCGACCTTCTCGGGCACTCCATGCTCTGGCTTCCAGAAGCTTACCTCGGACGCCTCTTCGTCGATGCAGCGGATGAGGCGGGTTGCTACGAGGACGAGGTACTGATCCGGTTGGCCCTCAATGTCCGCGGGGATCAACTGCACGTCGCCGTGGGCTCGCTCCGCCATCATGGCGGCCACCTTGACGTGGACGACGGGAATCCTGATTCCTGCCTCGGAGAAGTCTAGCGGCCTGCCCTCAGTCTCGATGGGGATTTTCAACCGTCCCTCCATCTGCACGGGCGTTCCTCGCTTGAAGTCCCAGTCGTGCACCTTGCGTCCCTGATTGTTGTTGGGCGTATCCAGATGCCAGCGGTGGGGGACATAGACGTCGTCGGCTAGCCTGAAGAAGCGCTGGGACATAGGCAGGTTCTAGCGTCATTTCCCCAGGGTGACGAGTCGGTTCAACTCCGTTCCGGGTATCGAGATCCGTTTAGCGAGTTCATCCAGCGCGGGCAGTAGCCGCGCCCGGCATTCCGCGATGCTGCTACAGTCTCCCAGCGCCCTATCTACACGATCGTAGACGATCTCATGGTAGCGCTGTGGGTGCGGCCCCTTGTGCCCCTGGATGGGCACGATGTTTTCGCGGTCCGTCAGCTGCATTCCCGCCTTGGCGAAGAGCCGCTCCATCCGTTGAGTTCACGGGCCACCCCGCAGGGTGGATTTCTTGTTCGCGATGGTCGCCATGTGGTGGGTCTCCGTGCGGTCAGCACGCGCGCCGCGTGCCGCCATCGCGATCGCGCCCGGTGCCAGCGCCACGCTGAAGCCCTCGGCCGTCACCGTCACCGACTCGGCCGAACTCACCTCCGACAACAGGATGCCTTCGCGGCTCGCGGCCCGCATCGACATCTGCCCCGAACCCGGCAGAGTTCCCACCTGCTCCGCGAAGCCCTTCGCCGTGTGCGTCAGCAGCGCCATCGCCATCAGGGCGAACGCTTGCGCCGCCCCACGGGTTGCCCTCGCTCATACTCCCACGGTACAACCCTGCGCCGGAGATTCCTCATTACCTCGGGTGGCTGAACTTCTGGTCGGATGCTGCCGCACGGGCGATCGACTTCTCGGACCCGGTGCGAGACGCGGATCTACTCTCGCGGGTGCGGCGAACCGCGACAGGAGGGTGGATTGTCCGGCTCACGGATGCGCCGCTCGACCTGGACAACCCCACGTACTGGACGCGCTCAAACGGGCCCACGAGCGCTTCCCGGAGATCGGCGGGCGCTCCATCCCGTGAAGTTCGGCACGGCTCGTAATGGCTTCCCGAAGCAGAGGCAAGGCCGGAGCCGGAGGAGGAGAGCCCGTCCTTTGCCGAGACGGTGGAGGCGCCGAAGAAGGAGCGCACACCCAGATGGGACTCTCGCCGGGCTGCTACGCAGGACGTTCGCGCTGGACGTGTTGGCTTGCTTGATGTGTGGAGGCAGGCGGAGTGTAGTGGCGTACGTGCGTAGGGGAAGTCATCGCCGTAGTAATCCCTCTGGGATTCAACTGATGATTCCACCTTTCACTGGACCAAACAGCATCTCGCTACAGCATATACAGAGCCAGCCCCAGAAGTGGGCCCAGTGAGAACACAATCGTAGGAATTGCCGTATATGACAGATCCTGTTCCCACGACAGTGCCGGAACCGTGTCGGCAAGCTCCGCCTGTAACTATCCAAGGCGCTGGACATGTGGCGCGTGAGGGGGAATTAAACGCACGGGATGATGTCTCGGGTCCATTCACATTAATGCAGCTAAAAGAGCCAGTAAAGCCGCCCGGGATGCCTTGATCTCCCTTTTCTCCCTTGTCTCCCTTGTCTCCCTTGTCTCCCTTGTCTCCCTTGTCTCCCTTGATACCTTGATGTCCGGTGTTGCCCTGCTGTCCCACCGGCCCCACTGGGCCTTGAATGCCGTTACAAATGTAGCGGGTCATGGAGGTGTTGACCTCCCATGGGTCGAGCAGCGCGTTGCGGTTGCTGTCCACACCCGTGTCGATGCGCACTCCCCCCGCCGCGCAGTTCGTGCCGGGCGAGACCAGGGCCGTCTTCGTCAGCGACGCCAGGCCGGAGGGGCCTTGAGGACCCGCCGCCCCCAGGGTCAGCGAGAAGGCATCGTTCTGGGCGACCGCCGAGCCCGTAGAAACTGTCAGCAGGTAGGAGCCCACCAGGCCCGAGAGGTCAGAGGGGAACAACACGGTCAGCCCCTTGCCGTCACTGGCGACGGCTTTCACTTCCAGAGACCGCCCCGCCAGTTTCACCACCGGGCTGGTGCCGTTGTCGAAGCCCCGGCCCGAGACGAACAAGCCCTCGCCCAAGTAATCCACATCCACGCCTTCCACCACCAACTGCGGCGTGGTCTGGGCGACCGCCGGAGTTGCAGCCAACGCCCCAAGGAAGAAACAACCCAGCTTTAATGCATTTCGCAATTTGAACATGCCAATATCCAATTTCAGAAAAGAGAACACAGCCACCCAAATCCACTCAACACTCAAGGCGTGTAGAGCTCGGCGCTCGACATCGAACCACCTGCGCCAAGGCCCCCGCAGATCAGAACCTTGCCAGAAGGCAAAACGCTGGCTGTGTGCTGATAGCGCGGTTGCGCCATGTTGGCGGACTGCGACCAAGTGCCCTTCGCCACGTCATACAGCTCCGTACTGGAGAGTGTAAGGGAGCCCGACATACCTCCCATCACCAGAACCTTGTTCTGGAGAACACTGGAGGCATGCATCGCGCGAGTGGATGCCATGCGCCCACCCGACCGCCAAGCTGCGGCGGGCGAGTCCTGAAGGTCCACGCTGGAGAGTGTGTTCACCCCGTCGGAGCTGCCTCCGGCGACCAGCATCGCGCCCGTCGCCAGCAAGGTGGTGGTATGGGAATAGCGAGCAGAGGTCATACTACCCACCACCGACCAGCCTCCCGACACCGGGTTGTACAGCTCGGCGTTGGCGATCGGGCCCACGTCGTTGCTGCCTCCGATGACGAGCACTTCGCCTGAGGGCAGAACAGTCGCGGTGTGCTGGTAGTGACTGAAGCTCATCATCCCCGTCGTGCTCCAGGTGCCCGTCGCGGGGTTGTAGAGTTCCGCGCTGGAGAGCGCGTCGGCGCCGTTGTACCCGCCCGTGGCGAGCACCCATCCAGAGCGAAGGATGCTGAGCGTCTGTAGTGCCCGCGCCGACGTCATGCTTCCAGTGCGCGTCCATTTTCCAGTCGCCGGATCGTAAAGCTCCGCGCTGGCCAGCACGTTGTAATTGTTGTCATACCCGCCCACCGCCAGGACCTTCCCGGAGGCGAGCAAGACGGTGGCGTGATAGAACCGGGGAGACGTCATGCTCCCGGTGGAACTCCACCGGCCGGTGGAGGCATCATAGAGTTCCGAGCTCGCGAGGGCCTCCGCTGCGTCGATCCCGCCCACCGCCAGGACCTTCCCCGAAGCGAGAACCTCGGTGGTGTGGGCGCTGCGGGCCCTGAGCAGGCTACCCGTTGGCGTCCACACATCCGTACAAACCGTACCTCCTGAAACCTGGAAGGAGGTGGAGGCAGACAGGCCAAGCGCGTTCTTCACGGTCATGGAAATGACGGCGGCGTCGCCCGTCGGCGTGCACGCGGGCGCGCGCCACACCACGTCACTGGTGTTGGACGTACTGGAAGGTGTCGAGATCAGACCCACGGACGCGCTCCAGGAGAACGTGAGCGCGCTGGCCTGAGGGTCCTCCGCCTTCACCCGGAACACGACGGAGCCTCCCGCCTTGGCGGACGCCACCGACTGAAAGGTCTCCACGATCTCCGGTGGAAAGCGAGCCGTCGGCTTGTCTCCCACGCAGAAGGCGAAAGAGCCCGTCGTGTGCCCCCCGCGTCCATCCTCCACTCGCACTGACAACGTGCAGTTCGCGCAGGTCTCACCGGAGGGCTGCTCGGAGGGTGTGAACGTGGTGGCCGCCGCATGGGCGTTTCCAAAGGTTCCCTTGCAGCTGGAGTTCCACAGATAGGTGAGGGCGTCTCCATCGACGTCGCTCGCGACGGCGGTCACCGAGGTCGGCTCGCCCACGCGCACTGCGGAAGGGAGTGCGTTGACCGTGGAGACCTGTGGCCAAGTGTTGAGGGAGATATCCACCGCCGCACCTCCCCGCCCTGGGCGCACGGTGATGGTCAGGCTCACTGTGGCCGTGGCGCCCTTGGAGTCCGTCACGGTGAGCGTGAGGACGACCGGACCCGTGCTTGAGGGGGCCGTCCAGGATGTCGAGGAACTCGTACTGGCGCTGAAAGAGCCCGCAGCGGCGGTCCAGGCGTAGGTGAGTGTATCGCCCGGGTTCACGTCCTTCGCCGAGGCCAGCAGCGTCACCTCGCCCCCGGGCTCCACTGTGCTCGGATTGGCGATCAGGGAGCCGATGCACGGCGCTGCGTTCTCAAATGGAGGGGGTGGATTCAGCTCTTGGAGGATCAGGGACACCATCGAGACCTGCCCCGCCGTGATTGTCACCCCCGTCGCATCCCAGCCGTACAGAGCCGTGCCATCCGACCCAAAGGCCCGCGCCGAGAACGTACGGTCCATGCCAGCGGGAAGTTCCCCGAGAATGCCCGCCCACTTGCCCTCCGTCTTCACCAGTTCCACGCTCCGGGGCGCCATGTCGGCGGCACTCACGGTGACCTGGACCCGTGTGACGTCCGTGGCGGACAGCGATTGCTGGAGGGAGGCCACCACCTGAGCCGACCCCGTAGGAGCCGCCTGACCGCAAGCCATCAGGACGACCAACCAAGAACACAGAAGATGCAGCACCCGGATTTTCATGCGGCCCATGGACCCTCTAAGCGGGGGGCGTCGGGAGTGACGCTCCATCTCCAAGACAAGAGGCCCGGTGCGGAAATGTTATGCAGTGAACGTTGAGGAATTCTCCGCTCACGTCATGTACACATGTACACACAGCTCTGCGGGCATACTCCCTCGCGGATCAAGGCCGATTGGATCGAAGCGGACGAGATCCACGCATAAGGAAGTGAAGAGTGGCCCGTGGCCGCGTGTGGTCTGGTCGGAAGGGGTTGTTGGTGTCCTCCCGCGCCTCCATTGAGCCGACATCGCATCCGTGCTGCGTCTTGGTCATCGACCATGGTGTGCAGGAGGGTGCCTCTTTACCCTTACATGGTGCTGGACTTCGTCTCTGGCCAGCGCACCCTGCTGCGCGAGGAAGGGGCCCTCTCTGTGAAGCGGGCACTGGGCCTCGTGCGGCAGGTGAGCCTGCCCCGGTTTTGGGGCTCTCCCGCACACTGTGAGCTCGCCGTTCGGATGGCGAGTCGCATGCAACGGAGCCGCAGGAGTCCATGAACTTGGATGGCTCATGGCGCACATAAAGTGCGGCAGACCCACGTAGCTGGGGCAAATCCAGTATCGCGTGGGAATCATGTTTTCCGGTTAAATGGGAATTTTATGGTATCATGGACCTGATTTTTCGCTGTTGCATCGAACTTCCCGGAATCTCTCCATGCGATCGTCCCTACCCAAGAACCCCCTCGCCCTGTTGCTCATGGGCCTGTGCCTCTTCTCCAGCGCCGCCTTCGCGGAGACCGTCTTCCTCGTCCCCCAGTACCGATACAACTCGGCTTCCAGCAAGGAGAGCAGCAGCACCTTCGTCAGTCCGACGAACACCGTGCTCACGGGCCGTTGGCATGGCGGAGATGAGAACGGACAGACCGTCTACCAGTACGCCACGCTCCAGGCGCTCAATGAGTTCAACCAGCCCGTCGCGGGCACCATCGAGGTCCAAGTGCTCGGGTGGAGCAACTGGATCAAGGAGTCCGCTGGCATCTGGTTCGACTCGCCCCAGGGCACCGTGTTGATCGGCCGTCAGCACACCGGTGATGAGAATGGCAACACGCGCTACCTCACCGGCCGCGTCCTGTTCAACGGCCAGGCCACCGAGGTCGTCGACCTGATCACCTCGGGTGGCCTCAAGGAGTCCGCCTCCCTCTGGTTCACCACCGACTCGCGGCGGGTCATGACGGGCCGCATGCACCAGGGAGACGAGAACAAGAACTCCTACTACCGCAGCGGCTCCCTGCGTGTGTCCGTGCCGCCTCCGCCCAATGCCTTCCGCATCATCGTGAAGCTGCACCCGCAGGAGGCCTTCTATCCGATGGACCCGATGGACTTCATCCACGCGTCCCGCTTCCGCCATCACAAGGGGTGGGGGACGGACCAGGGCTTCAGCAAGTCCAGCTACTCGTGGGTCACCGGAAACGACAAGTCCTGGGATTACTTCGACATCCCGGTGAGCATCATCAACAGCTACGCGATCAACCCGGATGGAACGAACCGCCGCCCTCGGGACTCCAACTCCGGCAGCGATTTGAACGTGTTCCTGCAGCCCGAGGGTCATCCGCAGGGGAATTTCTCGCCCACCGGGCAGGTGCCCTCATTCCGCTACCAGACGCAGGACGGACGCCAGCAGTACTGGCTCTTCTATGGCTATAACGAGTCTTCCTACATCATCAGCTTCTCCCATCAGGGGGATTGGGAAGACGTCACCGTCCACACGTCCAACGGGCTCATCACCGGTGCGTCGCTGAGCGCGCATGGCGAGCGGACGTTCCATCCCATCTCCTCGCTGCAGACGTATGTCGAGGGCAACGTGCAGTACCTGGTGGTGTACGCCGCCAAGGGCACCCACGCGCTCTACCCCTCGGTGGGCAACTTCCACATCGCTGGTACAGACGAAACCCGGGACGGCGGCGTGGCGTGGGTCATCACGGATAACGTGCAGGCGCTTCAGGACCAGCCGTGGAAGGACTTCGCGGGCGCCTGGGGCGAGGTGGGTGAGCAGGCGGCCACCACCGGTCCCCTCGGTCCCTGGCACAAGAAGATCCAGTAGGAGGCCGGGTGGGGCGGAAGTGTCGCGGAGCGCACGTTGGTGGAAGACAGCCTTTTTCGTGAAAGAGGCGGATGGTTATAAGGCCTTGGTTCACACAAGGTGTTGTATTTCATCACTTGGAGAAAAATGAGCGCCCTCCGTCCCAAGAACTCCTTCGCCCTGTTGTTCATGGGCTCCTGTCTGGTCTCCAGCCTCGCCTCCGCGCAGACCATCCTCATCGTCCCCCTGGAGCGTACCGACTCCAGCTCCATGAAGGAGAGCAACAGCTCCTATACCTGTCCGTCGGACAAGGTGCTCACGGGCCGGATGCACACGGGGGATGAGAACGGACAGACCACCTACCAGTGCGCCTCCCTGGAGGCGATCGACGCGGATACCCTCGCGCCCATTTCAGGCACCATCCGCATCGAGGCGCAGAACTGGAGCGGCAACATCAAGGAGTCCTCTGGCACCTGGTACAACGCGCCCGCGGGCATGGTGTTGATCGGCCGTGCGCACGATGGGGACGAGAACGGCAACACGCGCTATCGCCCCGCTCGCATCACGCTCAACGGACGGGCCATCGAGATCATCGATTCGAAGACCTCTGGCGATATCAAGGAGTCCTCCGGCACCTGGTTCAAAACCGAGACGCGACAGGTCATGACGGGCCGGATGCACAAGGGCGACGAGAACAAGTACACCCAATACAAGAGCGGCACCATGCGGGTGACAGGCTCGGCCTCTTCCGCTCCTCAGGCGGAGGGTTCGGGCTCGACGCAGACGGCTCCGGACGCGAAGGCGCCCGCTCCCCAGAAGACGCAGACGACTCCTCCTGGGAAGACCGCGACGCCGGGCTCGGCTCCCGCGCCTCACTGATCGGGCGCGTGCCTCTCGGGCGCCTCCGGTCAGAACGACTCGTCGGGCAGGTTCATCAACTCCAGGTCGCCGCGCTCCACCATGCGCGCGGCGTGCTCCAGGCCCGGCAGCACCTCGTGGCAGAACCAGCGCGCGCTCGCGACCTTGCCCGCGTAGAAGGCCTTGTCTCCTGGGTTCTCCTTCGCGCGCTCGAGCGCCACCGCCGCGTGCCGCACCAGCAGCCAGCCCACGATCAGGTCCGCCAGCGCCATCAGCACCCGGTTGCCCTGCAGGCCCACGTGGTACACGGACTCGCCGAGCTTGCCCATCAGCGTGCCCAGCATAGTCTCCATCGCGGTGAGCCCCTGGCCCAATGCCGCGCGCTCGGCCTTCAGCTCCTCGCCGCCCTCGTCTCCCTCCGCCGTCGCGCGCACCCGTCCGAGCAGCCCCTGCAACGTGGTCCCACCGTCGCGCGCCACCTTGCGCATCAGCAGGTCCAACGCCTGGATGTGCGTGGTGCCCTCGTAGAGCGTGTCGATCTTCTGATCCCGGATGTATTGCTCCATCGGGTAGTCCTTGAGGTAGCCCGAGCCGCCCAGGCATTGCAGCGACAGGGCCAGGAGCTCATACGCCTTCTCCGAGCAGTAGCCCTTCACCAGTGGCAACAGCAGATCATTGAGTGAGTCGTACTCGGCGGCTTCCAGCGCCCGGTGTCCGCCGCGCAGCTCCACCTGGTCCTGCATGGACGCCGTGTACAGGGCGAGCGCCCGCATGCCCTCGGCGTGTGCCTTCTGCGCCATCAGCATCCGCCGCACGTCCGGGTGGCGCAGGATGGGCACGCGCGGCGCGTGGGCGTCCCGGGCGCCCATCAGGTCCGCGCCCTGCTTGCGCTCCCGGGTGAACTCCAGCGCGTTCAGGTACGCCGTGGACAGCGTGGCCATGGACTTCATGCCCACCGCCATGCGCGCCTGCTCGATGATGTGGAACATCTGCCGGATGCCGTCGTGCACCTCGCCCAGCAGCAGGCCCCGCGCGCGCTGGCCGTCCCCGAACGTCAGCTCGCTCGTCACCGAGCCCTTGAGGCCCATCTTGTCCTCGATCTTCGTGCACACCACGCCGTTGCGCTCGCCGAGCACGCCCCCTTCCTCCACCCAGAACTTGGGCACGATGAAGAGCGACAGGCCCTTGGTGCCCGGGCCCGCTCCCTCGGGCCGCGCCAGCACCATGTGGACGATGTTCTCCGCGTGGTCCGTCTCCGCGCTCGTGATGAAGCGCTTGACGCCCTCGAGCTCCCAGACGTCTCCCTCCACGCGCCGGGCCTTCGTGCGCGCCGCGCCCACGTCACTGCCCGCGTCCGGCTCGGTGAGCACCATGGTGCCCACCCACCGCCGCTCCATCATCGCCGGCAGGTAGCGCTTCTTCTGGGACTCGGTGCCCAGCCGGTCGATGACGCGCGCCAGGATGTTACCCAGCGTGAAGAAGGCCAGGGCGGGATTGGCCCCCACGAGCAGCTCGAACGCCGCCCAGCCGAGCGTGGGCGGCGCCGCCATTCCCCCGAGCGCCGTGGGCAGCTCCAGGTGGTGCATCCCCGCGTCGTAGTAGGCCGTCAGCGAGCGCTTCATCCCCGGCGGAAGCCGGACCTCGCCGCCCTCCAGCCGGGGGGGGTGGTGCTCCGACTCGGCGAAGCTGGCCGCCAGTTCGTGGGTGCACAGCGCCGCGAAGGTCTCCAGCGTCTGGCGCGCCGCCGTCTCGTCGAAGTCCCCGAAGGGCGCCTTGCCCAGACTCGTGTGGCCGATGTCCAGGAACTCGAAGAGATTGAAGTTCAGGTCTCGCAGGTTCGCCTTGTAGTGGCTGGACGCGGATGGCATGCGACCTCCGGGCCAGGGTCCTGTCGAGTGGGCCTCCGGCCGTACGGGAAGTGTGGGCTGGCAGGCTCGCTTTTTCAGAGGGGGTTCGCAACCCGGACCCGCTTGCTGCGACAATCCCCCAACGAAGTCCCCCCCGTGTGTTCAACGAGGCTCGCCGATGTCCATCCGCAGGGTTGGTTTCAATCCCTTCGTCTCCACCGCGAGCCTCGTGCAGGCCCAACGGCGCGTGGATCCGGTGGAGAAGCACATCGGGGCCGATGACCCGGAGCTCAAGACCGAGGAAGACGGTCTGGAGTCCCTGAACAGCCACTACCGCGCCGAACTGGAAGCCCTCGAGGCCGAGCGCGCGCGCAAGGCCCAGCAGGTCGAGACGCTGCGCTCCAGGCTGATGATGCGCGACGGGTACGAGAAGCTTCCCGAGGAGCTGGTGGACCTCAAGGGCGGCACGCGCGACGAGCTGGAGCAGCCGGAGCCCCGCCACGCGAACAAGCCGGGCGTGTCGCTCGCGCAGCTCGCCCGGGCCAATGTGTATGAGCGGGTGTCTCGGGAAGAGCGTGCCGCGGCGCAGCGCGCCGAGCTCGAGCAGGCCGAGGCCGAGCTGCGCGCCGCCGAGCATGCCCTGGCCGCGCAAGAGGCCGCCGCCGCGGCCGCCGCCGAGCTGGAGGAAGGTTTCCTCCTGGACGAGTCTCCGGCGGAGGAGGACGCGGCGGACTGGATGGCCGAGGAACTCGAGGTGCTCCAGCAGGCCGAGGATGTCGACGACGAGGAAGAGGTCTACAGCGATCCCGGCGCGGACCTGTTCCTCGCGAGCCTCGATGACATCGAGAACCTGGAGCCGGCCGAGGTGGAGGACCCGCACGCGGGCGCGTTCGTCGCGAGCCTCGATGACATCGAGAACCTGGAGCCCGCGCCCGCCGAGGCCCTGCTGCCGTTCGAGGACGACGCGGAAGACGTGAAGGCGTAGGGACGCTGCTCCATGCGCCACGTGGTCATCCCGCGCGCCGGAGGCTACGACCGGCTCACGGTCGAGACTCGGCCCGATCCCCTGCCCGAGCCCACGGGGGTGGTCGTCGCTCCGGAGGCCATTGGCGTCAACTACGCCGACTGTGTCGTCCGCATGGGCTTGTATTCCTCGGCCCGGGAGTATGTCGGCTGGCCCATCACTCCGGGCTTCGAGTTCGCCGGGACGGTGTGCGCGGTGGGTGCTTCCGTCACGGATCTGGCGCCCGGGGACCGGGTGTTCGGTGTCACGCGCTTTGGCGGCTACGCCACCCGGGTGGCCGTGCCCCGGCATCAGGTGTTCGCGCTGCCCGCGCGCTTCGACATGGCCCAGGCGGCCGGGTTCCCCGCCGTCTTCCTCACCGCGTACTTCGCCCTCTTCGAGCTGGCCCATCCGCGCCCGGGACAGACCCTGCTCGTGCACTCGGCCGCCGGGGGCGTGGGCGGAGCCTTGCTGCAACTGGGACGCATCGCGGGGTGCCGCACCGTGGGCGTGGTGGGGGCGAGTCACAAGGTGGAGGCCGCGCGGGCGCTCGGGGCCGACGCCGTCATCGACAAGAGCCGCGAGGACTTGTGGCGCGCCGCCGAGCGCATCTCCCCACAAGGCTATGACGTGGTGCTCGACGCCAATGGCGTCTCCACGCTGAGCGAGAGTTACAAGCACCTCGCCCGGCCTGGAAAGCTCGTGCTCTACGGCTTCCACTCCATGCTGCCCCGTCAGGGCGGCCGGCCGAACTGGTTGAAGCTCGCCGCCGACTTCCTGCGCACCCCGCGCTTCAATCCGCTCGACCTCACCAGCGACAACGCGAGCGTCCTGGCCTTCAACCTGTCCTACCTCTTCGAGCGGCGTGACGTGCTGGAGGAGGCCATGGGCCGATTGCTCGCGTGGGTGGACGAGGGACGCATCCTGCCTCCGCCCGTGACCCGCTTCCCCTTCGGCCAGGTCGCCGACGCGCACCGGGCGCTGGAGTCCGGCACCACCGTGGGCAAGCTCGTGCTGGTGCCGTGAGGTCCCTGGCCCCTCGCGAGAGGGGGAACTGGTGACGGTGGACTCCAGGTGGTGACCGCAGTCACCGGGTTTTGGGGTGCTTCGAGGCCCCGGGCTCGGGGGCTCTCCGAGGGAAGCGCCTCCCGTGGGGCGTTGGCACGCGTCCTGCTCTACGTCTGGGCATGCCACGAAGCGGTGGCCCCGGTTTCCTCCCTCTCAATCGCGCAGGAATGATCGCCATGTCCATCTCCTCCCTGTCCTCCGCCTCCCGTCCCGCTCCTTCCTTCAACGCCAACAACGTCTCCTCTCCCGTCCAGGCGCCCGTCATCGAGTCGAAGGGCGTGGACGCGGTGAAGCCCCAGGGCCTCGAGGGCAAGCGGATGCTGGCGGACAGCTTCGATGCCGGCGGCGTGGGCAAGGCCGACAAGGGCGGGTTGAAGCAGGAGCTTCTCCAGAAGCTGGAGGAAGTGACCAAGGCGCTCGGCCAGTTGGTGGAGCTGCTGGGCGGTCAGAAGCAGGGTGAGGCCGGTGCGGCGGGTGGCGCCGGCAAGTGTGGGTCGACGGGTGCTGGCGGCGCGGGTGGGGCCGGGGCGGCTCCGGCGGGTGGTGCGGGCGGCGCTGGCGGCGCGGGTGGGGCCGGGGCGGCTGCCCCCGCGGCTCCGGCGGCTCCCTCGGCTCCGGCCGAGGCGGCTCCCGCGGCTCCCGCGTCTCCCGAGGCCGCCGACCCCAAGTCGGTCATCGAGAAGCTGACCAGCGCGCTCAAGGACGTGCTCGACCTGCTGGCGAGCGGCGACGCCCAGAAGATCGCCCAGGCCGGTGAGGCCCTCGACAAGCTGTCCAGCGAGTTGGGCAAGTCGATGCCCAAGAGCGCCGAGCCCCAGCAGCTCCAGGTGGACCCCTCCGTCCCCTCGCTGTGATTCACGGGAGGCTCCCCACCCCGAGAGGTCTCCCCGCCCTGGGGTGCCTCCCGGGGTGTTCCCTCTTCAGGGGGCGCTTCGCTGCTTCATCACCTCGTCCACCCGGCGGCCCAGGTCCGCGATGGTCTGGGTGAAGTGGATGCCCGTCACCACCCGGGGAAAGCCATTCTCCTCGTCCTGGAAGTTCGCCGTCCCCGCCACGCCCGCGTCGTAGTAGCGGTAGCCGAGGTTCGACAGGAACGCGATGACGTAGTGCCGGGGCGGGTGTCCCGGCAGTGCCCGGACGATGCCCGCGTCACTGCCATAGTTCTCCGTCTGTCCCGTCTTGTGCAGGAACTCCACCTGGGCCGCCGCGTTGCACGGCCGGGTGTCCCGCTTGAACGCATTCGTCCCCACCGTCGCCGTGCCTTCCCCGTCCAGCCAGCGCGAGGGCTCCGCCACGGGCAGTCCCGGCCGTGCGTTGGGGTCTCCGCACACCACCGTGGAGCTCAAGCCTTCCGCGAACCCCTGCTCCGCCAGGAGCTTCTTCAGGAAGGTCCGTGAGGTGTCGGACAGCTCGGCCGCCGTCACCGCTCGGCCCCGGGGTGTCTTCCACAGCGTGCCCGGCCCTCCGTTGATGAGCAGGAACAGCCGCGCCGTGTCGAGCGCCGTCATGTGGATGCTCCCCGGCTGCCAGCTCCGGCCCGTCACGGGCGAGGTCCCGTTCACCTGGAGCGTCCCCAGGCCGAGCTCCGCCAGGTCCGCGTTCAGCTTCGCCATGGCGCCCCGTTCGTGCAGCCACTTCACCAGCGCCTCCGTCGCGCCGTTGTTCGACTCGGTGATCATGGGATCCAACCAGCCGCGCAGCGGGCGCTCGCCCCGCTCCTCCTTTCCATTCGTGAAGTGATAGGGCGTGTCCAGCGTCAGCCCGCCCCGGTCCACCTGCCGCAGGACGCCGTAGGCGATGAGGATCTTGAACAGCGACGCGGGGTAGGGCGCCATGAAGCGCAACGCGGCGCCCTCTCGCCCGGGCACCACGTCCGCGTCCGCTCCCGCGTCCGCCCAGCCCGTCTTGCCGTTCCAGCGATCCAGGTCCCAGCGCGTGAAGCGCACCGCCCGCGTGCCCAGGGTCTTCGCCTCGATGGGGACGCCCCGGCCCTGGGGGTAGTCCCGAGACAGCAACACGTTGGCCGCCGCCACCGGGCGTCCCTTCGCGTCCAGCTCGATGACCGCCACGTCCACGTTGGGCGGGTGCGCGATGCGCTGGCCCTGCCGCCGCCAGTCGAGCACCTGCTCGAAGCCCACCGCGCGCACGGCGCCGAGCAGTTGCTTCTCCAATGTGCGCGAGCGAGCGGGGGAGTACGTGCCAGGCGGGCCCTGTGGGGCGGTGACACCGGGCGTGGCGAGGAGCAGGACGAGGCATGGCGCCAGCAGTCGCATGGGATTTCGTCTACCCCCGCTTCGGGGCTGGCGTCCATGTCCCGGGGGGCTTCGTCCCGGAAGGAGGAATTTTCGGTTTTGGCTATTCTGGCTGGATAAGACGGTATTTCTGGTTGATGAGAACTATGACAGTGATAATGTGCCGCGCGGCGAACTCTCTTGCCGTCGTCTCCAGTGCGGCCTCGTTCCCCCGTCCGTCCTCATTCCAGACACGGTGTGGTGAGGCCCCCCATCGAAGGAGCAGTGTCATGACGCGTCGTCGTTTCGTGAACGAGGGAGCGGGCGTGGTCGCCGCGCTCGTGCTGGCGGGCTGTGGCTCGGCTCCGACCGATACCCAGGAGCCCACCGCGTCCGTGGGCGCTCCGGTGGCCGTGAGCAAGAGCTTCACGAAGAAGGTCTATGTCCATCTCATGCCCTGGTTCGAGTCCAACACCACCTCGGGCAATGGCGCCTGGGGTGCCCACTGGACGATGAACACCAAGAATCCCAACATCGTGGATGGCTCGGGCAAGCGGCAGATCGCCGCGCACTACTATCCGCTCATCGGGCCCTACGGGTCGGGTGACAAGGACGTCATCGAGTACCAGTTGCTGCTCATGAAGTACGCCGGCGTGGATGGCGTGCTCATCGACTGGCCGGGCACGCTCAACTGCGTGGACTACCCCAAGAACAAGCAGAACGCCGAGGCCTTCATCAACAAGACGGCCGCCGCGGGTCTGGAGTTCGCCATCGTCTACGAGGACAACAACTTCACGCTGGCGCCCACCTACGGTTGCTCCGTTCCGGACAAGCTCGGCGCGGCCCGCAGTGACATGGTCTACATGCGGGACAACTATTTCAACCGTTCCAACTACATCAAGATCAACAACGCGCCGCTGCTCCTGGACTTCGGCCCGCAGACGTTCAAGTCGCCGTCGGATTGGAGCAACATCTTCTCGCCCCTGTCGACCAAGCCGACCTTCCTGACGCTCTGGTACCAGAAGGGCGATGCCGGGGCGAACGCCCAGGGCGAGTACCCGTGGATCTACTCGGACTTCACCGCCGGGTTGCAGCACTGGTACGCGAACGTGTCGCCGGGCGTGAAGTTCGGCGTGGCCTACCCGGGCTTCCACTCCTTCTACAACGAGGGCGGCTGGGGCGGCCCGACGTGGACCATTCCCCACAACGGGGCTGGCACCTTCGGCCAGACGATGGACATGGCCAAGAACAGTGGCGTGAACTGGATCCAGCTGGCCACCTGGAATGACTACGGCGAAGGCACGATGATCGAGCCGACGCGCGAGTTTGGCTATGGCGCCCTGACCACCCTGCAGCAGAAGCTCGGCGTGCCATATGGGCAGAGCCAGTTGGAGCTCATCGCCAAGCTGTATGCGCAGCGCAAGCAGTACGCGGGCGACTCCGGCAAGCAGGCGCAGCTCAACGAGGCCTTCAACGCCTTCGTGGCGCTGCAGCCGGACAGGGCGGCCACCCTCCTCAACGGTGGTGGCACCACCCCGCCGCCCTCCGGTGGCAACCCCACGGTCACCAACGCGAGTTTCGAGTCCGGCATGTCGGGGTGGAACACCTGGTCGCCCAATGGCACTCAGGGCGCCGCGTTCACCGAGACGTACAACGGGGGCTACAACAGCGCCAACCACCTGACGCACTACAGCCCGGGCGCCTTCGAGACGTGGACGTACCAGATGATCAGCAACATCCCCAATGGCAACTACCGGGTGCGCGCCCAGGTCCGCAAGGGCGGTGACTTTGGCTTCTCCCGGCTCCAGGCCAAGACGTGCGCCGAGTGCACTCCCGCCTCCACGAACCTCGGCACCTACGGCAACTGGACCCAGATCGAGACGCCCACCATCGCCGTGACGGCGGGCTACCTGGAGTTCGGTCTCCACACCCAGGCCTTCACGGGCAGCAGCTTCGTCCACCTGGACGAGGTGCAGGTCATCCGTCAGTAACCGCTTCATCCGGGAGCCCGGAGTGGAGGAGCGAGGCGGGCGTCTCCCTGCGCCGCGCGGACTGCCGGTAGGCCTCACGGCGTCTCGGAGGCGTTCACCTGGATGCGCGTCACCCGCTCGCGCAACTGACGGGCCCGGGCGGTGAGCTCCTCCGCGGCCCGGGTGATGTGCTCCACCTCCTTGGCCGCCTCCATCGCCTGGCCGGACAGGGTGTGGATGCGCAGCGCGAGGGTCTCGCCCGCGGCCGCCTCCGCCGCGTGGGCGCTCGCCGTCTCCTTCACCCGCCGCTGGATTTCCTCCGCGCCGGTGACGATGCGCTCGAGCGCCTTGCCCGTGTCCGCCGAGAGCCGCAGGCCCTCGTGGACCCGGGCACGCCCCTCGCGCATCTGCGCCGCCGCCGCCTGGGTCTCCGCCTTGCTCTGCTGCATGAGCGCGCGGATCCGCTCCGCCGCCGCGCGCGCCTGTTCCGCCAGCTTGCGCACCTCGAGCGCCACCACCGCGAAGCCCTTGCCGTGCTCGCCCGCGCGCATCGCCTCGATGGACGTGTTCACCGCCAGCACCCGCGTCTGATCCGCCACGTCCGAGATGAGCTCCATGGCGCGCTCCACCTCCTCGCTCCACTCGGTGAGCCGGTCCACCGTGCGCGCCGAGCGCTCCACCACCTGGGCGATCTGCTTCATCTTCTCGTCCGTGACGCGCACGCCCACGCCGCCCTCGCGCGCGGCCTGCTCGTTGGCCTCGGCGGTGCGCGCCGTCAGCTCCGCCTGATGCGCGCCCTTGGCGAGCTGCTGCGTCATCCCCATCACCGTGGCGGACACGTTCTGCATGCCCCAGGACTGGTCCTGCGCCACCTGCCGGAGCCCGTCCGTGGCGCGGTGGATGTTCCCCGCGCCCACCTCGGTGACCCGAGACACCTCGGCCATTTCCCCGAGCATGCGTTGCACGTCCGTCACCATGCCGCTGAAGGCCCGGCTCAAGTCCCCCACCTCGTCCTGGGAGGGGGGGGGCACCGAGATGCGCAAGTCCCCCCGCGCCACCAGGCCCGCCGCGTCCACGAGCGTGCGCATGGGCGCGAGCATCCGCCGGGAGATGTACGCCCCCGCGAGCGCCGCCAGCACGCCCCCGGCGAGCAGCGCCGCCCACACCCGCCGCTGCACCGCCGCCACCTCCTCTTCCAGATCCTCCATGTACACGCCGGTGCCCAGCACCCAGCCCCACGGGGCGAACAGCTTCACGTAGGACAGCTTGGCGATGGGGTCGGGCTCGTTCGGACGCGTGGCCAGGTACTCCACCACGCCCTCGCCCCGCTGCCGCGCCAGCTCCACGATGTCCACGAACACCGGCTTGCCCGCCCGGTCCACGTACGCCGTCATGTCCTGGCCGATCTGGTTGGGCAGGAAGGGGTGCACCACCATCCGCGTCTCCAGGTCATTGACCCAGTAGTACTTGTTGCCCTCGTAGATGAGGTGCTGGAGCAGCGCGGCCGCGGACTGGCGCGCCTCGGCGGGAGTCAGCTCGCCCGCGAGCACCCGGGCCTCTTGGGCCTCGAGGATGCCGTAGCCCACCTCCACCAGGTTGCGCACCGCGCGCACCCGGTCCTCGCGCAGCTGGCCGCGGATGATGGGCAGCACGTAGTACTGTTGCAGCAGCAGCAGGGGCAACACGCACAGGAGCAGGGCTCCGTAGAATTTCGTGAGCAGGCTGGGCCGCCATCCAGAGATGAACGCCATGTCACCCCGAGCCTAGGGCAACCCCGGGGATGGAATCATTCCCCCTCGCACGGGTAGCCACACCACGAACTCGCTGCCCTGGCCCGGACCGGCGCTGTGGGCCTCCACCTGGCCGCCGTGCAGGTCGACCATGTTGCGCACCAGCGTCAACCCGATGCCCAGGCCCCCGCGTGAGCGCTCCACCGACTCATCCGCCTGGGAGAACAGCTCGAACACCGTGGGCAGCATGTCCTGGCGGATGCCGATGCCGGTGTCGCGCACACTCACACGCACGCCCGGCTGGTCCGCGCCGCCGGGGGTTTCCCTCGCTTTCAACCAGAGCGAGCCCCCCGGATTCGTGTACTTGGCCGCGTTGTCCAGCAGGTTGGTGAAGACCTGCTCCAGCCGCGTCGGGTCCGCGTCCACCCACACGGCCTTGCCGGGCAGCTCGGAGGACAGCGTGAGCTTTCGTTGCTCGGCGAGCGGGCGGAAGGAGACGAGCACCTGTTCGAGCACCTGGCACAGGTCCACGCACTCGCGGCGAAGCTCCACTTTGCCACGGGTGATGCGGCTCACGTCCAGCAGGTCGTCCACCAGCCGCGACAGATGGTTCGTCTGGCGCTGGATGATGGAGATCATCCGGACCTCGCGGGGATCCTGCGGGTCCCGGCGCTCGAGGATGCCCGCGGCGGTGGTGATGGCGGCGAGGGGGTTGCGCAGCTCGTGGGCGAGCATGGCGAGGAACACGTCCTTGCGCCGGTCCGCCTCCGTGAGGTCCTCGGCGCGCCGGCGCAGGGCCTGCTCGGCGCGGCGCATGCGCAGGAGCGAGCGCACGGTGGCGATGAGCTCTTCTCCCTCGAAGGGCTCGGTGAGGTAGGCGTCCGCGCCCCCGTCCAGGCCGCGCACCTTCTTGTCCGGCGTGACGAAGGTGGCCGAGGTGTGCATCACCGCGAGGGAGGCCGTCTCCGGGTGGGCGCGCAGCCGCTGGCACACCTCGTAGCCGCTGATGTCCGGCAGTTTCACGTCCAGCACCACCACGTCCGGACGCTCGCGCCCGGCGAGGCCGAGCGCTTCCTGCCCGGTGGCGGCCTCGAACACGCGGTAGCCCGCGGTGCTCAGCAGCCGCGAGGCCAGGTAGAGGCTGGCCGGGTCGTCGTTGACGACGAGGATGCTCTCGCCCTGGGTCCGCTCAGCCACGGCGCACCTCCCCTCCGCTCCCGATGCTCTTGTTCAGGGCATCCCGGATGCGGGCGATGGCGACCTCGCGGCTCAGGGTGTGCTTGGCCAGGATGGTGGAGGTCTCCTTGGCCAGGCGCTGGCGCTCCTCCTCCTTCAACTGGTGCGCGGTGTGGAGGATGATGGGGATGTCGCGGGTGCGCGGGTCCGCCTTGAGCTCGTCCAGGACGTCGAAGGCCGTCATGTCCGGGAGCACGAAGTCCAGGAAGATGAGATCCGGACTGCCCTCGCGCGCCATGCGGATGCCAACGGGGCCCGTGGCCGCCTCCTCCAGCACGTACGGGGAGTTGTTGAGCATCTGGCGGAAGAGGTAGCGGTGCACGTCGTCGTCGTCGATGATGAGCAGCTTGCGCACCGGGGAGGCGCGGGCCATGGCGGTGAGCTTGCGCAGCAGTTGCTCCTCGGCCACGGGTTTGAGCCAGAACTCATCCGCGCCGAGCGCGCGTGCCTTCTGCTCCCGATCCATGAGCGTCACCACGAGGATGGGGATGTCGCGCGTGGCCTCGTTCGTCTTGAGCTCGGACAGGAAGCTCCAGCTCGTCTCGCCCTCCAGCATGACGTCGAGCACCACGGCGGCCGGGCGCACGCGCTGCAAGGTGCGCCGCGCATCGTCCACCGTGCGCACGGGCAGCACCTGGAAGCCCGAGCGCGACAGGTACTTCTCGTAGAGGAAGAGCGTCTGCCGGTCGTCTTCCAGCACGAGCACGGGCGCGAGGGTGGGGTCCAGGTGCTGGCTGCGCTCGGTGATGCCCGCGAACTCGGCCACTTCCGGGTGCACGCGGGGCAGGGTGAAGGTGAAGGTGGAGCCCTGACCCGGGGTGCTTCGCACCGAGAGGTCGCCCCCCAGGAACTCGGCGATGCGCCGCGACAGCGAGAGCCCCAGGCCGGTGCCGCGCACCTTCTTCTGCAGGGGACTGTCCACCTGGGCGAACTCCTCGAAGATGTGCTGGTGGTGCTCGGGCGCGATGCCGATGCCGGAGTCGCTCACCTGAAAGCACACCGTGTCGTCGGGCCCCGCCCTCACGGAGACGGTGACGTGGCCCTTCTCGGTGAACTTGAGCGCGTTGGACACGAGGTTGCGCAGCACCTGGCTCACCTTGGCTTCGTCCGTCTCCAGCAGCAGCTCGTCCAGGGGCTCGGTGAAGCGCAGGTCCACCGGCGAGTCCGCGGGAATGAGGGGCCGCATCATCCCCCGCAGCGCGCCCTGGAAGTCCCGGGCGTTGAAGCGCGTGGGCCGGAGCGTCGACTTGCCCGACTCGAGCTTGGACAGGTCCAGCAAGTCACTCACCAGCTCGAAGAGGGCCTCGGCCGAGCCGCGGATGAACTGCACCTGCTTGTGCTGCTCGCCGGACAGCGTGCCGTTGGCGGGGTTGAGCAAGAGCCGCGCGAGGCCGAGGATGGAGTGCAGCGGGGTGCGGAACTCGTGGCTCACGTTGGCCACCACCCGGCTCTTGATCTCCGCGGCGCGCACCAGGCTCTCCGTCTTCTCGTCCAGCTCCGCGTGCAGGGTGCGCACGCCGCGGTTGGACTCCTCCAGCTCGCGGTTGAGGCGCAGCAATTCGTCCGCGCGCCGCTTGAGCTCGCGCTGCTGGCGCTCCGTCTCGCGGTGCAGCGCCGCCAGCTCGCTCAGGGTCTCACTCACCTGGGACAGCGAGGCGGCATAGTCCTCGGGCACCAGGCTGCCCACCAGCGCCACGCCTCCGTCATGCGGCGCTCCCCGGAAGGCGAAGGTGCACGGCTTGTCCGCCACGCACAGCACGACCTCCCATCCCTCCACGCGCTCGTCACGCGCGAGGGTGATGAGCCGCTCCACCTTGTCCTCGGTGCCCTGGGCCGCGAGCGCGCGCAGGGAATGTCCGGGCTTTGCTTCCAACAGCCGTACCGCACGCTCGTCCGCCCAGAGGATTTCACCGGACGCCGCGCATGCCAGCGCCACCTCGCGGCTCAGGGCCTGCCACAAGGGCGTGGGTACGGGGGTCGTCACGGATGCTCCTCGTCCAGGGCGGTGAGCCCCATGGCCACGGTCACGCGGGGCAATTCCGGCAGCGAAGCGTCACGGGCCAATGCCGCTTCCATCGCCTGCAACAGCGTGCGGTAGTCACCCCGCAGGCGCCGACGAGGCCAGAACCCGGCGTACCACCTCACGTGGTCGACGAACAGCCCGGTCCGGCCCGTCCCGAGCGCGTCCTGGAGGTAGGAAAATTGCAGCTGGACTTCCTCTTCCAGGCCCGCGTCGCGCTCGGAACGCCCTTCGCCACTCGCGAGGAGGCGCAGCGTCAGGGGCACCAATCGCGGCAGCGCGAGCCCCAAATCGTGAGCGGGACCCTCGGGCCAGTGGAGGGCTTGCTCGGCCGCCCGCACGTACTCGAGCGCCCGGGGGGGATGGGTGAGCCCTTCGTGCACGAGCGCGTCGTGGAGCCCCTGGAAGTGGGCCGCGATGTGCCGCGAGCTCATGCCCCGAGGCACCAGCAGCCCCTGCAACCAGCGCGCGTAGCGCTCCATGACGCCGGCATCGCTCGTCTCCAGCGCCTGCACCAGGTAGCGCACGTGGAAGACGGCGTCCTCGCTGCCGAAGCGGCGCGCGCGTGCCTCGCCATAGCGGGCGAACCAGAAGGGGTCCGCGTATAGCTCCCCCACCGAGGCCGCGGCCAGTCGCTCCATCCGGGCCTCCACTTCTCTCGCGAGCGTCTTCATGTCTCACACCCCCAGCAGTCGGCAGGCCGCGGCCACCAGGTCGCGCGCGTCCGTGCCCATGAAGGGAACGCCCAGCTCCGCCTCCACGCCGGGCGCCCACGACACGGCCAGCCCTCCCACCATCAGGGGAACCTGGGGCATGGCCGCGCGCACCGCCGCCACCGCCTCGCGCAGGGCCGGCAGATGGAACGTCATCGTCACCGACAACGCCAGCAGGTCCGGCGGGGATTCCCTCACCTCGCGCACCAGGTGCTCCACGGGCACGCTCGCGCCGAGGAAGCGCACGTCGAAGCCCGCCATCTCCAGGAAATCGCTCGCCATGCGCGCGCCCAGCTCGTGCAACTCCCCTTCCACGCACGACACCATCACCGTGCGCCCGTTGGCCGGATCCCTCGGCAGATGGCGATAGAGGTGGGACAGGGCGAGCTGGGAGATGGCCGTGGCCATGTGCTCCTGGGCCACGGAGATGTGGTTCTCCTGCCACAGGCGGCCAATCTCCCATTGCGCCTTGCGGATGATCTCCGCTTGCAGGGTGGCGAAGGGAATGCCGCGCAGCAGGCCCTCGTCCACCACCAGGCGCAGGGCCTCGCGGCGGTTGCCCTTGAGCTGGGCGGAGAGATAGGCCTTTCGGAGCGCCTCGTGAGGATCAACGGGAAGAAGAATCTGGGAGTCGGGAGTCACGGGGATGGGGGCGACAGGAGGGGAACCGCAGGGGAGCCACGCTAGCGGGATCCGTTCCCGGATTCGCCAGGAGAAGAGGAGGTCGTGTCCAGGCTACCGCCAGGACTCAACATCTGGAGGCCACCCAGGGACATTCAAGCAGCCCGGGGCTTGCCCGGTGACCAGGCGGGCGGGTGCCGCGAGCCTTCCGTGGAAGTACAGACGAGAATCATCCCCGCCGGAGCGGGGCGTGTCAGTAGATGACACCCTCGCAGGTTTTCAGGACGGCGAGGATGGCCTCGGGAGTGGTGCCACACTCCTTGGCGAGAGTGGGAGCGTGATAGGTGACGGCGACCGTCGCGGAGGGGTCCTGGGCATTCCCTTCCATGACGATGGGGGAAATGTTTCCCGGCCAGGGCATCCGCGCGAGTTCCTGGCTCCTGCCGATGGGGTCCAGAATGGTGAAGCAGGGCCACTTGGGGAAGCGCAGGGTGCTCGGGTCACAGCCCAGGAATCGGCAGCCATCCAACTGCGCCTCGGTGAAATCGCAGTCCTCGATGAAGCCCTCGCCGAAGGACATGGAGCTCGCCCACTCGGGCGAGTGGCCGAAGTCGCATCCCGACATCTTGCCCTTGAATCGGCAACCCTTGAGTGTGGCCGTGCGCCAATCCGAATGGCTCTTCAATGCTTGCTTCATCTCGATGGTGCAGTCGATGAAGCGTGCACCCCGGATGTGCAGTCGTCTCGCGGTCACTTTCAGGACGAGGGTGCATTCCCTGAGCTCCAGGTTCGGACCGACAAAATAGAGAGCATTGTTGTCGGTCAGTTCCAGTCGCTCATTGTGGATTTTCTTGTCTTCGATACAGACATTTTCCAGCCATGCCATGGTACGCCCTTTCAGAAGGTGATCATCCGGAAGAGTTCACCCGCCATTCGTCTGCCGTGCCATGCCAGATTGGATGGGGAGCCCGATAGGATTTCGTATTTGAGTCGTGTTTCCAGATGCTCTGCGTCCACTCCCTGTTTGTTCCATTTGAGCTGGTTTCGGAATTGAGCTTTCACCCGACGTTCCACGAACCGGCCCCGGGCCTCGCGCTCCAGGAGCCGTGCGAGCCAATACTTGCCTTCCTGCAGGGCTTTGTTGATGGCTCGTAGTTCTTGGCGGTTGAGCTCCGATGGCCCCCACGCACTCGCCGCCCGGGAGACGGCCTGTTGGAGTTGGTCTCCTACCGGATCGGCAAGGGGAATGTCGCGGGGAGAGGCGCCGCGAGGCAGGTGCCAGCGCTGGCCGTTGTCCAGGATGACCTGCTGGTTGCCTCCCCGGTGGCGCAGGCCCACGGTGACGGAGGGGCCACTGCCGGTCGCGGAGGATGCCGGGCCACGCCGCTTGAGGAGCACGACCGCCAGGGGTCCCCCCGGAGTCGCCGCCACTGTCTCCACCGTCACCACGGCCCGAGCGAGCGCTTCGTTCGCGGCCAGGGCCTCTACCTGCTCCAGGACCTCGCCGGCCCGTCCCTGCGTCTGGATGAGCCACCGCGCCCCCGCCAGGTCGGAGCCCGGGAGCGCCTTCACCCGGGCGGCGAGGTCACCGAGGGTGCGTCCCGTGAGCGCGGCCACGCTCATCAGGAGCGCCCGAGCCGCGTTCTCGCCCAGGACGCGGGCATAGTCCTCGCCGGCTCCGCGCAACTGGGAGAAGCGGGTGGCGGCGTGGGCGCGGCTGGCCAGCCGCGCCCAGCCCTCCAAAAGACCCCAGAGGGTGTCCACTCCGAGCCAGGAGATCAACAATACGGAGAGTGCCGCGGCCAGGCCCTTGCTCACCGGCTCGGGCACCAGCCAGAGCATGGCGTAGAGCCCGATGGTCCACACCAGGAGGGATAGCACGGCGTGGGGGCTCGCCACCTCGCGCTCCAGCGCGCCGAGCGCCTCGTCCAGGACGCCGCCCAGGGCGAGGGCGAGCGCCAGGGTGCGCCTGTCGTCCGCGCGCAGGAAGGGCCCATCGTCCAGCAGGTACAGGCAATCGCCCCCGCCCCGGCGCTGACACCAGCTCGCGTAGTCGCGCAGCAGGGCGCGTTGGGCCTCGGGGGTCAGGGGCGATTCGTCCAGGGGCACCAGCGTCAAGACCTGGCCGTGGGACACCTCCGCCAGCCAGTGGCCCTCCAGCCGCCAGGGATCCTCCGGTGGCTCCCCGGAGGCCGCGAGCCCTTCGAGCGCCGCTTCGCGGGGGGTGCCCCGGAGCGCCAGGTTCTGGCTCAGGTGTCGCATCGCGCCCTGGAAGTCCCGAGGGCTCACCGTCATCGGCCAGTTCAGGAGCGTTTCGGGTTCCACCTCCTTCACGTCGTATTCGGCCGCCGCCTCGACGGAGGGCTCGGCCGTGGAGGCGGCCCTGGCCGGGTTTCTCCTGGAGGCGGAGCCCGGGACGCACGCGCTCCACAGTGTCAGCAGCAGCAGTCCCCATGTGCCGAGGAAGACGCGTGTGCCTGTCGAGTGCGTGGACACGGTGTGCCTCCCTCGTGCCCGGATGGCGGGCGTGGGCCATGGTCATCACACCGAGGGGACTCGCTTTCGTCAAGGCGACCTGACCTTCCAGGTTGACCGATACCGACCCGACAGGCTCCATCCGTGGACTTGACTCCAGAGGTCAATTTCCCGGACATTGTGTGCCTCTATCGAGGGGCAAGCACATGTCGGATGAGAAGACGGAGAGGGAGCACGGACCAGGGCCATTCCGGTTGCTCCGGCGCTGCGATGAAGTCGAGCCCAGGCTGGGTGAGCTCTATGAAGCGGTGAATGTGTTCACGGGCAGACCGGCCCTGACGTTGTTTCCCAAGGACAGCGTGCAGTGGCAGCCCATGGGGCCCCGGCGGGGCTGGTTCTACTTCTCGCCTGGAGCAGACTCCGTCACCGTGGAAGTGGAGCGTCAATCCGACCCCGAGCAGACCATGGATTGGGTGAATCTCCTCACCCTGATGTCCCTGGTGGGCCATCGCGTGGAGGACAGCCCCCAGGTGAAGGTCCACCTCGCGGGCAGGCCTCCGAACCGCTGGACGCGGTGGACCTACCTCGCGCTCTGGATCCTGGGCTCCCGGGGATGGGGGGCCGCCTCGGGCATCGCCCTGTTCCTGTTGTGCCTGGGGGTTTGGACCGGGCGTCCGGGCGGACCCTTGGAGAGCCAGCGAGCAGACGTTCCTCCCGAGTTTTTCTCCTTCACGCGTGCGCCCGCACTGGCGAAGCTCGAGGGGGCGAATCCCGCGCTCATCTCCTATCCCCTGCCGAGCAAGCCCTTCGTGGACCAGGCCGTGCCTCCCTGCGAGACCCGCAAGGGCGCCGTGGAGATCAAGAACGGATGCTGGATAGAGCTTGCGAAGAAGCCTCCCTGCTTCGACACCCAGGCCGAGTATCAGGGCAAGTGCTACCTGCCCGTGGCGAAGAAGGAGTCGTTGCCCCAGGCCGTCACTCCGTGAGCAGGGCGGCCGGGATGGGGGTGGTTGGCGTCTTTGTCCCATTCCGGGCATGATGAGCCTCCGTGCGGATGGTTCTTCACTCCCGGCCATCCACCACCACGGACCATGTCCTACTCAGACAGCCTCACCCAGGTGCCCCTGTTCTCCTCGTTGGAGCCTCAAGATCTCGAGCGGCTTTCCTCCCGGCTGAGGCCTTTGCATGTGCTTCCCGGGCAGGTCCTCTTTCACCGGGGCGACGTGGGCACCGATTTGTATGTCATCCACTCCGGTGAGGTGACCATCGGGTTGAGCGCGCCGGACGGCAAGGAGGTCTCGCTGGCGTTGCTTACCCAGGGGGACAGCTTTGGCGAGCTGGCCTTGTTGGATGACGCGCCCCGCTCCACGGACGCGGTGGTGCGTTCGGAGACGGTGTTGTTGCGCTTGCACCGCGAGGCCTTCCAGAGCTTCCTCCAGGAGCGGCCCCAGGTCCTGCCCGTCCTGCTGGCGGACCTGAGCCGACTGGTGCGGCGCATCACGCGCACGATCCACGACACCAACTTCCTGGATGCGCGGGCCCGGCTGGCGCGCGTGCTCCTGGACCTGGCCCAGAGCCGGGGCGAGTCCGGCCCGGAGGGAGTGGCCATCTCACCCCGGTTGACCCAGAGCGACCTGGCCAGTTTGTGCAATCTCACCCGCGAGAGCACCAACCGGTGGTTGCGCTTCTTCACCCGTGAGAAGTTGCTCTCCGTCGAGGGCGGCGTCATCACCCTGCTGGAGCCCGACGGCTTGCGCCTGATGGCCGACTGAGCCTCGCTTCAGGCCGCGGCGGAGTCCGGAGTCTCGTCCACTGCTCCTCCGTGGAGTTCCTCCCAGGAGGGGCCCGCCGGGTCGCCGGAGGCCGTAGTCTGGAAGGCCTGCTCCTGGAAGGCGAGGAAGAGGGCCACCCAGCCCTGGCCGGGGTAGTGGATCATCAGACCGCCATCCTGGTAGGTCCCGTTGTCACCCTCCCATTGTCCCGCGTTCCCCTGGTTCATGTGGATGTCGTGGATGCCCTTGGCGGGCTGGTCGCCCGAGTCGTGGGCGTGCCGCTTGTCGTTGCCACCCAGGAAATACTGCCCGAACGCGAACAGCCGCGCCCCCTGGGTCTGGATGGCTCGCTGGATGTACCCGTCGATCAGATCGTTGAGGTCATTGCGTGGAGGGGACTCCATGCCCAGCGGGGCCATGTCCGAGACGGGGAAGAGACCGCCCCGGAGGTAATCGATGGCCAGCGAGTCCGGGACGCTCTCAAGCGGATTGATGCCAGTCCGGGGGCCGTTCAGCAGCTTGTCCGTGAGGGCGTTCTGGCAGGAATCGCAGACGTAATAGAGAACCTCGGATCCGTCCTTGGAGCGGACATTGATGTCGATCTGATACGGCTCGCCGCTCGCCGGATCCTGGGCGATGACCTGATAGTGGGCGTGGGAGTCGGTCGCGCGCCGACCTTCGACGGCCTGGGCCACCAGCAATCCATAATGGGCAATCGACATGGGAGTTCTCCTCGTTGTGAGCCCGGGCGCCAGCGGCGCCAGGGTGGAGATGGTTCTGCCATCCGAGCCTCGCGGGGGCTGTGACGGGATTCACTGCCTGGGAATGACGTGGATCACACGGGGACTCGTGGCGCCCCTCGGGCTCATCCGCGGAGCTCCGGTGTCGATGCGCGCGCCACTGATGCAGGGCAACTCTCCCTCCCCTTGGGCCAGCCATTGATGAGTCATTGGTTGGGACGAATCATGGATGGCAATACTCCGTGTGGTGCCCGGTCGTGACGAGCCGAGATGCTTCATGATACCGTGATGGGACCGGTCCAGCGGATCGCGTAGTGAGATGCTCCCCAGGCGGGAGCCTCAATGGGGAGTAGTCCTGCCGTTTCATCGACGATATTCTTCGGAGCGCTAATGATAAGGCCTTTGAAGTGGATTTGGGGCTTGGCAACGATCTGCGTTCTGTGTGGCGCTGGCCCCAACGTGGTAAAAGGCTTCATTACGCCGAGGAAGTTCGAGTTCAGGCAGATTGTTCCGGTAGATGTTGATGGCGGGTGGCGAGCGGTCTGCTTTCGTGCCGCGTTCACTCATGGAAATACCGGTGCCACAATTCGTTGTACGTTTACGGTAGGCATACCGATCCGGCTTCGCCCGGATGCTCCACCGCCGCGAGACATCACGAGCGAGCATGCGCAAGGCGCAGGGGCGACAGCAGCCAATCAGGCCGCGTATCTCGTGCTCTCAAGGACTACACCCGATGCAATGTCCGCCGTACTCTGCGGCGCCTTCGTCGGAGAGTATGACCGACTTCTCAAGAGCACTATTCCTGGGTCCCGCGTGAATAGCACCTGTATACACGACATCCCGATCATTCCCATTTCGCCGGACGGTCAATGATGAACACTCCGCTTGCATCGCTGATCAAGACCGCGCAGCAATTCCATCCGCATGGCATCGCACCGTGGGATGAGCGTTATACTGAAACGCCCGAGTATCTCCGGGCCCGAGCGGCATGGAGGCTCGCATTGCGGAATGCGGAGCCCTGGCAACGGGTGTTGGCGCTTCTGCGGGAACGAGCCACGCCGGCGTATCGGGTGCGAGAACTCACAGTGCCGTACATGCATCCCTCATGGAGGGTGGCTCTCGTGTGTGAGGTGAAGCCACTCACCGCCGTGGGGTGCGTGAGTGTGCTCGCCCCGGTTTTCTTTTGTTACGGACTCAAGGGGCTCGGACACGATCCCGAGGTGTTGTTGCAAGAGCGGCCCCCGGAAGTCGCGGTGGGCACTTCGATGATTGAGCATGCGATCCAGGAGGTGTTCGGATACGAGCCACTTTCCCCAGAGAATGCCTTGGCGATTGTACCGGGCGTGGAGATCGAGCGCTGCCCACCTGGTGGAGCGACTCTGGTTGCCGCCTTGATTTCCAATGACCTGAACCACTACGTGTAGGTGTGCAGGGCGGGTCAGGACAGGTGCCGGGCCGCGGGCGCCGCGGGCAGTACCAGCGTGACGGTGGTGCCCACGCCCTCGTCGCTGCGCAAGGTCAGCGTGCCTCCGTGGTCCTCGACGACTCGGTGGCACACGGCGAGCGACAATCCCTTGCCCGTCCACTCCTGCTTGGTGGTGAAGAAGGGGTTGAAGATGCGCTCCAGGTGCTCGCGCGGGATGCCCCGGCCCGTGTCTCGCAATTCCACGCGCACCAACTGCGCGTCCACCACGCGCGTGGCCAGGGTCAGGGTGCGCTCGGGCCGATCCTTCAAGGCGTTGAGCGCGTTGCAGAGCAGCCGCGCGAAGACGTCTCCCAATGCCTGGGTATCGCCGAGCACCCGTGCCTCGCCGGGGTGGAAGTGGCAATCCACCTGCACGCCTCCCTGGGTCAGCTCCGCGCCGCGCGTCTCCAGGGCCTGTCTGAGCACCCGGTGCAGGTCCAACGCGTGGCGGCCCCGCTGTTGACGCTCGGAGAGCAGTTGCAGCTCGCGCACGATGGCCGCGATGCGTTGCGCCTGCTGGTGCACCGCGGACAGCATCCGGTGGGGGCCGTCCTCCGGGGGCAGGTCCATCAGCACCAGTTGCACGTTGCCCAGGATGGCGGCCAGCGGGTTGTTCATCTCGTGCGCCAGGCCGGCCGCCAAGTCTCCCATGGCGGCGAGGCGCTGGCTGCGGGACAGCTGGGCCTGGGCCTCGCGCAGCTCCCGGGTGCGCTCCTCCACCTGGGCTTGGAGCTGGCCGTTGAAACCCAGGAGCTCCCGATGGGCCTTTTCCAGCGCCTGGCCCATGTCGTTGAAGGCGCGCGCCAGGTCCCCGAGTTCGTCCGAGCGCTCGGGTGGGAGGCGGTGGGCGAGGTGGCCCCGGGCGAGTTCCCGCGCTCCGTCCGCGAGCCGGGCGATGGGCCGCGCCAGGGCTCGTGCGAGCAGGGGCGCGAGGAGCAGCACGCCCAGCAGCGCTAGCTCCAGCACTCCGAACGAGCCCCGGGCGAGCGCGCGCAGGGGGGCGAGTGCTTCCTCGCGGGGGCGGGCCACCACCGCCACCCAGCCCAGCTCCGGCACCGGGCTGTAGGCGGCGAGCCAGGTCTGGCCCGCGACCTCGTAATCGCCGAGTCCTGGGACTCGGGCCCCCCGGGTCTGGGGGAGCCGCGTGGAGAAGTCCTCCTGGCCGCGCTCGTGCGCCGCGTCCCCGTCCAGGAGCAGCCGGCCTCGGGCATCGAGGAGGAAGGTGCGCTCGTGGCCCTCCCCACGCGAGGCCAGCCGCGCGGACAGCTCCTCCAGGCCCAGCTCCGTGGCGAGTCCTCCTCCAGGTGCCTCCGGGGAGCGCGCGGCCACCACCACCGCGGGCCGTCCACGCACGGCGGTGAGGTAGGGCTCGGAGATGGCATGGGCCTGGCCCGGCGGCGCGTGGGCGAGCAGTTCCACGGCCCGGCGCCGGAAGTCCTCCACCTCCACGGCGGAGACGGTGTCGTGGCGGCGGAACTGCGGCTCCTGCCGGGCGAAGGCCTTCGGGTCATCCACGAAGACGCTCGCCGTCATCCGGCCCCTCGCGTCGAACAGGCCCACGAGGGAGAGCCGATCCCTCCGCAGGAAGACGCGGGTGAGGAACTCCTGGGTGCCCGCGGGGCCGAGCGTCGCCGGGTCCTGGTGCAGGAGCGCGCCGTCCAGCTCCGTGGCCAGGGTCATTATATAGGCCGAGGCATGCTCCGCCTCGGCGCGCGCCGTGCGCTGGTGCTGGCCGGACACCGCCGCGGAGAGCGCCGCCTCCGCGCCCCGGTAGGTCAAGAGCCCCACCGCTCCCGTGGGCAGCGCGGCGGTGGCGATGAGCAGGAGCAGCAGCCGGGTGCGAATCCTCATGGTGGGCGCTCCCTCGGGCTCAACGGCAGCTCCTCTGGAGGGAGAGCTGGAGCGTGCCCTGCTTGCCCCCGTGGGCGGAGTCCCGGGCGGTGATCGTCACATGCGCCTGGGGGGCGTGGATCTCATTGAGGCTCAGTTGCAGGTGGGTGCCGCCCTCGACGAAGGAGGCCGTCTCCCCGGGGCTCGGGGTGCCCTTGGGCTGCACGGACAGGCGCGCCTTGCCCGTGTAGGAGGAGACTCGATTGCCCCAGGCATCGCGCGCCGTCAGGGAGAGGGACCAGTTGTCGGTCTCGGTGATGCACCCGGGGCCCTTGAGCTCGTAGGAGGCGAATGCCCCGGGTCGTACCGTGAAGGACTTCGTCTGCTGTCCCCTTCGTCCGTTCGCCTCCACCGTGAGGCGCGTGGGGACATGGGCCCGCGTCAGGGTGAGGGACACGGTGGCCTCACCCTGGAAGCTCGCGAAGCGGGTGGGGGAGAGGTCCGCGTCCGATAGGCCCTCGGCGCCGAGCGACAATTCGTGCACGTCCTCGGACGGGTTGCCCCAGGCGTCCACCGCGCGCACGCGCACGGGGAAGGCCACGCCCGCCGTGGGGCTGTCCGCCGTGTCCTCCACGAGGAAGCGGCTCGTGGGGCCCGGGCGCACGGTGAAGTCGCCCGTGGTGGCGCTCAGGCCGGGTGGGCCCTCGGGGTTTTCCTCCTCGAAGCGCAGGTGGGTTTCGTGCACGGCGGTGGTGAAGGTGACGGACAACGTCGTCGTTCCGGTGAAGGTTCCGCTGCGGGTGGGGCTCAGCGCGCCCTGGGCCACGCCCAGCGCGGACAGCGTCACGCGCAGGGGGGTCTGGGCGCGGTGGCCGAAGCGGTCCAGGGCCTCGAGCGTGAGGGCGAAGGGCTCGCCGGCGCGTTGGGGTCCGCCGCCTCCCGTCACCCTCAAGAGCACGGGCCGGCCGGGGCCCACCACGAGGGGCGCCGAGGTGCCGCGCACGTCCGGTTGGTGCGGATTCCATATGACGAGGGCGCGCGTGCCCACCTGGGTGAACTCGGCGGAGAGCGAGGCCCGCCCCGCTTCCAGGGTGACGCCGCCGGGCGAGAAGTCGGGGTCCGGGGGCAGGGTGCCCACGAGCACCGGCCCGGCATAGGACGTGGGGTTGTCCCAGGCATCGAGCGCCTGGAGGGTGAAGGACTCGGGCTCGCCCACGCGCGGGGGCCCGGAGTCGTCGCGAAGCACCTCGAAGCGGTGGGTGGGTCCGGGTTGGACGGAGAGCCGCTGGTTGTCTGGGATGAGCGTGGTGAGGGTGTCCTGGTTGATGGCGTGGGCGCTCAGGCGCACCTGGGCCGCGCCGCGCGTGTCGCGGTAGAGCAGGGGCAGGCGGCCCTCGGTGCGCTGCAGGGTGAGGACGAGGGCCGGGTGGTAGGGGCCGCTGGCGGTGCGCGCGAGGCCCCCCGAGGGAGCGTCGGTGCGCAGCTCCACGCGGATGCCGGTGAGGGGGAGGGCGGCGGGGCCTCCGCTGGCGTCGAGCACTTCCAGGGCGAGCGCCGCGGGTTCTCCGGCGCGGAGGGGCGACAGGGGCAGCTGGGTGAAGCGCACCTGGTGGGGAGGACCCAACCGGCCCACGGCCACCGTCTGGGCGATGGGGGGCAGGCCCAGGCTGCTGCCTTCCAGCGTGTGATAGCCGGGCGTCGAGTCCCGGTAGACGAGGTCCACGCCGGACTCGCCGGGCGCGAGCGTCAGCTCCAGCGAGGGCACGGGCTCATTCCCGCCCACGCGCGCGAAGCGGCCGGTGTCCGAGTCACTGGTGAGGCGCACCACGCGGGGCAGGGACGTGGGCGCGGGCCGGTCCTCTCCGTCGCGCAGCTCGACGCGGATGGGCTCGGACCATTCGCCCGTGTGGGCCGAGCGCATGGAGGTGACGAAGACGAGCCGGTGGACGCCGCGATCCACCACCTCGAAGCCACCCGGGAGCGTGGAGGCACGGCCCTGGGCGTCGATGACGGTCAGGTCATGGCGGCCGGGAGGCAGGGTGGCGGGGGCGGTGGCCTCGAGCATGTCTCGGGTCAGGAAGCGCACCGCGTAGGCGCGCTCGGAGCCGATGCGGACCTCGAAGCGGTTCTCCAGCGAGGGGGGCGCGTCCGAGCCCAGGTCCACCGAGAGGTCCGGCGCGAAGGCTCCGCGGAGGCGCAGGTGCTCGGGGGTGCCATAGAAGGCCTGGGGCGGCTGAACGGTATCGAGGCGGGGTGATTCCGGGGCCGAGCCGCACGCGAGCGCGCACGCCAGGAGGAGCGAGGCCAGCGGGTGGAGGAGAGGGGAGCGCATGCGTGCCTCCGGTGGAGCGCTAGAGTTCGAAGCGGTAGCCGAGCGACGCGGAGGGTCCCCCCACGGAGCCATGGAAGACGCCGTCCGAGGGGAGCCGGGCGAGGCCGTAGCGGGCCTGCACGAGCAGCGCGCCGGAGCCGAGGGCCCACGCGAGGCCCACCCGGGCATGTCCGCCGAGGGCGGGGGCCACCTGCCGTTGGGGGCTCGGTTCCAGGCTCAGGTGCCAGTCGAGGTGGACGAGGTGCGCGTCGAGCCCGACTCCCGCGTAGGCGGACAGGATGCGGCCGAGGGGATGGCTCCAGCGCGTGCCCAGGGACAGGGTGGTGGTGAGGGTCCTGGCGCGCAGGGAGAAGGGCTCATGGGAGGCGCTTTCGCCCTGGAGGGAGAAGCGGCCGGCGGCCACCTGGAGCGAGGCGCTGGCGGCGAGCCGTTCCCCGAGTGCGTAGGGTTGGAGGTCTCCTTCCACCTCCAACGCGGGCTGGACGCGCGCGCCGAGGTGGGCCTGGGCGCCGAGCCGCACGGTGAGTCCCCGGGGCATGCGCGAGGCGAGCGTGAGCCGGGCATCGCCCCGGGCCTCGCCCACCGAGGCGAGCAGCGTGGCCGTGCCGCCCTCGCACCGGGCGGGGGCGTGGAAGCGGGTGACGAATTCCCCTCCGCCGAGCGCCGCCACGCGTTCGAAGGCGCCATGCTCGGCCTGCGTGCCCGCGGCGTGCAGGGTGATGGGCAGGCCGTCGAGCGGATTGCCCCGCGCGTCCTGGACGAGCAGATGGACGCGGGCGCTGTCCTGGCCGTCGCAGCGCACTTCGCGCGACTCGGCGTGCACGCGCAACCGGGCCGGAGGGCCGGGCATGAGCCGCACCGAGGTGGACGTGCTCGCCTCCTCCCACCGGGCGTGGATGAGCGCCTCGCCGGCGCGCGTGTCCGCCACGTAGTCCACGGTGGCCTGGCCGCCCCGGGTGCGCACGGTGGCGGGCAGTGCGCCGAGCGTGGTGGTGAAGGAGAGCTCCGTGCCGTCGGGGGCGAGCTGACCCCGGGCATCGCGGGCGGACACGTGGAGCAGGAGCCGGGTGAGTCCGTCCGCGGGCACTTCGTGTGTGGCGGCCTCGAGCAGGAGGCGGGGAGGGGCGCGCAGCGTCAGGGCGAGCGTGGCCGGGGCGGCGCCCTCGAGCAGCGCGACGAGCTGGGTCTCACCTCCTCCCGCCGGAGCGCGGTAGCGCGCGAGGTAGGTGCCATCGCCCCGGTCCTGCGGTGGGGAGAGCTGGCCGCGCGAGGTCTGGAGCCGCACGGGCTGGCCGGGCAGGGCACGCCCCCGCTCGTCCTGGACGCTCACGGTGACGTCCGTGCCCGAGTCTCCATCCGCCAGCACCTCGTGCACGGTGGCGTCCACGCGCAGGACGGGCCGCACGCCCGGCCGCAGCTCCACGCGCGCGGAGGTGGACACCCCGTCGACGAGCGCCGTGAGCACGCCCTCGCCCGGCATGGCCCGGGGAGGCGGCAGGAAGGTGCCCACCTGGACGCCGGGGGCCACGCGTTGGGGCTCATAGGTGCCCGTGGTGCGCGTGAAGGCGAGGGGGGTTCTCAGGGGCTCGCCCAGGGCATCGACGCCGAAGGCCCACACGCGCACGCCCCTCAGGCCATCCGCTTCGACGGAGTCCCCCTCGGCGAGCAGGAGCACCACGGGCCGGGGCGTCACGGGCAGGGGCAGCTCACGCTCTTGCGGCGCCTGGCCGGGCTCGGTGGTCAGGAGCGTGGCATGGGGATGGCTCGGGGACAGGAGCACGGGCACCTCGGCCTGGCCGGTGGTGTCGGCGCGAACGGGGCCATGGAGGCGGTCTCCGATGCGGACCTCCACGCGACTCAAGGGGGGCAGTCCGGTGAGGGACAGCACCTGCTGGCGCCGCACGTCGAGCACCCCGGTGGCATGGGCGCCCGTGGACGGGGACACGGCGGCGCAGAGGATGGGGGCGAGGGTGTCGGAGCGAGGCGGCACGAAGGTGGCCTCGAGCGTGTCCGGGGTGGCGCGGGTGGGAGTCCGTACCTGGCCCGCGCTGCACGCGAGGCGCGCGTCGTCGGGCAGGCCCGTCACGGTGAGCGTGGCGAGGCCATCGCGTCCGGACAGCCACTGGCGGGGCGAGGCCTCCAACCGGGGCGGCGGAGCGGCACGGCTCGCGCTGGCACCCGAGAGACACCCCAGGGCCAACACCCCGAGGACGCCCCGGGTCCCTGCCTTGCGCGGCGCTCGTGCGTGGGTGTGCCCCACCATCCCGGAATCACCCCCCCCTCTGTCCGTGAACGGACGGGGGGAGCAAGATACCGGCTCACCGGACACGTGCGGCCGGACGGCGCGGCGAGTTGATGGCCGGGGGACGCTCCGGAGCCGGGACTCCGGAGATCGAACAGATTACTTGCCCTCGAGCACCCGGTTGACACTCAGGCGGGTGCCATCGCCCGCCGGGCCGGCGTTGGGGACCTTGACGAGGGTGGCCTCCACCTTGAGGCCTCGGCTGCCGTCGTGGGTGGACTCCAGCAGCTTGGCGCGCTGCTCGTCATCGGCGCCGATCGCGGCGAGATCCAACTCGGTGATCTGGATGCCGTCCTCGTCGGGACGGTCCGCGCGGATGGCGATGAAACTCGGGCAGGGCGCGGAGATGCAGCGCACGCCGCTGTCCTTGACGTAATAGACGACCGGCTTGCTGTCGGCGGTGCCGCCCGATTCCCCCTGCGGGAGCGAGGGGCCGGTCTTGTTGCTGGGCGTGTCCGGCGTGGGGGCGGGCGTGCCGCCGGACTCGGCGGGGCGCGTCTCCGGAGGCGCGGTGCGGGTGTTGGAACTGCACCCGGCGAGCAGGCCGAGTGCGAGAGCGGTGGCGAGGAACGTCGGGCGCTGGGACGGCATGGATTCGGGCTCCGATCGAGGAAGCACCGCCAGTCTCGCCGCCTCCGGGGAGGGATGCCACTTCCACTCGTTTTCCTCCCACGAGTGCGCTCCGGGTTCACATCTGGGAGCCCCACTGGATTCAGGGAGACACCCCTTCAGGCGAGCGGCAGGGATGCGTTGACACGCCCGTCCCTCACTTCCAGCATCCGTCCTCATGAGGAACCTTTTCCCCGCTGGATCTCGCTTCGCGGGCTTCGTGCTCGCCTCCCTGTTCGTGTCGATCCTGGCCCATGGTTGTGGAGGAGACAGCGAGCCCGCCGCCCGGTGTGGAGACGGACAGCGCCAGGGCGCGGAAGTCTGCGACGACGGCAACACGGTGGACGGGGATGGCTGTGCCGCGAGCTGTGGCGTGATCGAGGAGGGCTGGGCGTGCGACACGCCGGGCCAGGCGTGTGTGCGCACCACGTGTGGCAACGGCACCCTGGAGAACACCGAGGCCTGCGACGATAAGAACACGCAGTCGGGCGACGGGTGTGACGCGCGATGCTTCGTGGAGGCGGGGTGGAGCTGTCCCTCGCTGGGAGGCCGCTGCCAGGCCTCGGCGTGTGGAGACCTCATCATCGCCGGGGACGAGGAGTGCGAGGACGGAAACGCCGTGGGCGGGGATGGCTGTAGCGCCGCGTGCCGCCTGGAGTCGGGATACAAGTGCACGGATGGCGTGGGCGCGCCCTGCACCCGCACGGTCTGCGGCGATGGCGTCGTCGAGGGGACGGAGCAGTGCGACGACGGCAACAACGAGCTGGGCGATGGGTGCTCGACGCTGTGCACGAAGGAGCCCCGTTGCGCCAACGGCACGTGTGAGAGCCGGTGCGGCGATGGTGTCCTGCTGTCCAACGATCCGACGGAGCAGTGCGACGACGGCAACACGCGCGCGAACGATGGCTGCTCGCCGACGTGCCAGTTCGAGGAGGGTTTCAACTGCCAGTCCGTCGAGGCGGCCGCGCCCGAGAAGGTGTCCATTCCCGTCGTCTACCGCGACTTCCGAGGCTACGACCTGCCGGCCGAGAATGGCCTGCCGCGTGGCCACATCGACTTCGAGAACGCCAATGGCGTGGAGCGTGGCATCTGTGGACCGCTCTACGCGTCGCTGAGCGCCGACGGCAAGCCCGTGTACGCGAAGGAGGGCGTGTCGACCAACACCACCCATGGCAAGGCGGCGTTCGATCAATGGTACCGGGACACGCCGAACGTGAACAAGACCGTGGCGGGCTCCCTGGAACTCATGAGGAATGGGACGACGCGCTCGTATGTGTTTAGCGACACGACCTTCTTTCCGCTCGACAACGCGGGGTGGGTGGCGCTGGGGCAGGAGAAGTTGAGGCCCGTGGCGACCGGCTCGCACAACTTCAGCTTCACGAGCGAGGCGCGCTACTGGTTCGAATACAAGGGTACGGAAGTGCTCAATTTCCTGGGCGATGACGATGTCTGGGTGTTCATCAACGGCAAGCTGGCGTTGGACCTGGGCGGTGTGCACGGGGCGGAGACGGGCACCATCACCCTGAAGGATCACGCGGCCGGGCTGGGCCTCACGCTGGGAGGCATCTACGAGGCGGTGGTGTTCCAGGCCGAGCGGCACACCTCGGCGTCCTCGTACACGCTGACGCTCACGGACTTCGTGGCGCGCCGCACCGAGTGCATCGCGCTGTGCGGCAATGGCACGCTGGATCCGGGCGAGGAGTGCGACGAGGGGGCGAACAACGGCGCGGGCGAGTGCTCCCGCACGTGCATGAGGGGCCCGCGTTGCGGCGACGGCATCGTCCAGACCGAGGTTGGCGAGCAGTGCGACGACGGCAACACCGTGAACGGAGACGGCTGCAACTCCCTGTGCCGGGTGGAGATCAACTGAGGCCGCCGCGGCTCCCGGAGTGTCATGCCGCTCCGGGGGCCGAGGGGGACGCCTTGTTTTGCCAGAAGGCCATGAATACCTCCCCTGTCGGCATGAAGTGGGCTTGTGAAGACGCCATGCTCTGGGGGGGTTGAATGAGAGCCAGCAAGGCAGGATTCGTGAAGTCGGCCGTGGTGCTGTCGATGCTCGCGGTGCCTGGCGTTTCAATGGCAGGCGAGTGGTTCCCGTGCGGAAATCTGGGCCAGTTGTCGAATTGTCAGATCCCGAATTTCCCGAATACCAGATACGATTATGGCATCGCGTACAACGTTCAGAGCCCCATTCCTGTTGTGTGTGTGACTTGGAATGTGGGTTATCGTGTCCACAACAAGGACCCTTACTTCGTCTACAGCGATAATCCCGCGAGCGGCGTATCCTGGGGTGGCTTCGTCTTCTATACAGGGACGCTGGCGCCTGATGATGACGGATGCCTTTCTGGCACGTGGAGGCATCGCTATTGGCGTCTGGGGCCGAACAATGTCATCTCGACTCATGACAGCAACGGCTGCGTCAACCAGCCGCTCTACTGTCGCGCCCTGTGATGTTGTCGTGAGGGGTTGAGCGACATCTCCGGTCTTGGAACTCGTCTGGTGGGTTACCGGCGCAGCGCCAGCGTCCGCCGCTGTACGGAGTCGGCGTGCTTTTGCTGAGGGCTGCGCCGGGGTGCGCTATGTTTGCTCCCATGGATCAGGACACGGATCTGCGGAGGCGCGAGCGCTACTTCGAACTCCTACGTGTGCAGTCGCCTGCGGATCGGCTCCGCAAGGCGGGAGCATTGACCCAGGCGGTGCGCCAGTTGGCTCAGGTAGGGATCCGGCAGCGCTTCCCTCAAGCGGACGCTCTGGAACTCAAGGTCCGGCTGACGGTGCGTCTGTACGGTCGTGAGGTCGCTCACCGCCTCTTCGGTGCTCACCCGGCGCTTCTGTCTTGAGCGAACCCGACATCCTGGCCGTCGCCTTGCAGTGCGCGGAAGCCTTCGAGCGAGCGGGGACTGGTTATTTCCTGGGCGGAAGCTTGGCCAGCTCTCTCCAGGGGGAGCCTCGTGCGACCAACGACATCGACTTCGTGGTGGATCTCCGCCTGCCTCAGCTGGAGTCCCTGTCTCGGGAACTGGGCGAGGATTTTGACATCGATGAGGAGTCGCTTCGAGAGGCCGTGGTGCGGCGAAGCTCCTGGAACATCTTCCATCTGCCCACGGTGACCAAGGTCGACCTCTTCCTCCTGGGCTCGGGCGCCTTCGACGTGAGTGAGTTCTCCCGCCGTCGGCGGGTGGTGCTGACCGATGAGGGCCGAGGGCTCTTCATCAAGAGTCCAGAGGACTCCGTGGTGCGAAAGCTGCTGTGGTTTCAGCAGGGGGGGGAGTCCTCCAGCACCCAGTGGCGGGACATCGTCCAGAGCCTTCGCCTGGCGATGGGGAAACACGACCTGTCCTACATCCACCCATAGGGCCAAGTCCCTGATTTCGGACGGGTTGACCGCCGGACAGCCTGTCGAATCGGCGTGACTTCGGACGTCAGGTTCGTTGACGGCCCGAGGGGGGCGGGCTACATCCGGCGGAGGGCGGTCTCCGGGCCGCCGACTCTTCCCCGACCCCCCGGTTCTTCAAGGTCCCCCGAGATGGAATTCCGCATCGCCGCCGATGAGCTGAAGAAGGCCCTCTACCGCGCCCAGGGCATCGTGGAGCGCAAGACGACGATGCCCATCCTCGCCAACGTGCTGCTCACCGCCCACAAGGCGGGGGTGACGGTGACGGCGTTCGACCTGGAGATCGGCATCGTCTCCGAGCACGCGGCCGAGGTCATCAAGCCGGGCGCGGTGACGCTGAGCGCCAAGTACGTCTTCGACATCGTGCAGAACTTGCCGGACGCCCAGGTCACGCTCAAGAAGCTGGCCAACAACTACGTGGAAATCACGAGTGGCCCGGCGCACTTCAAGATCGTCGGCACGGCGCCGGAGGAGTACCCGAAGCTGCCGCGCGAGGAGAGCGCGCCGCTCGTGCAGGTGACGGGCAACACGCTCCTGGAGATGATCAAGAAGACGCAGTTCGCCATCTCCACGGACGAGACGCGCTACATCCTCAACGGGGTGTTCTTCGAGCCGCAGGCGGGAGGCAAGGTGCGCATGGTGGCCACGGACGGTCACCGCCTGTCGCTGGTGGAGCGCGAGCTGCCGGGGGACTTCAAGCTCAAGAGCGGCGTCATCATCCCGCGCAAGGGCCTGATGGAGCTCAAGCGGCTCCTGGACGAGGCGCCGGACGCGGAGTGCCACCTGGGGTTCGCGGAGAACTCGGCGCTGTTCAAGAAGACGGGCCTCACCATGGTGATGCGGCTCATCGACGGCCAGTTCCCCGAGTACCAGCGCGTCATCCCCAAGGAGGGGGACAAGGCGGTGCTGGTGCCCAAGACGCGCCTGCTCGAGGGCCTCAAGCGCATCGCGCTGCTCAGCGCGGACAAGAGCTACGCGGTGCGCATCGGGCTGGCGGAGAACCAGCTGCTCATCACGGCGAACAACCCGGACCTGGGCGAGGCCAAGGACGCGCTGGACATCGCCTACCGGGGCGCGGGCATCACCATCGGCTTCAACGCGCGCTACCTGATCGACGTGCTGGGGGTGACGGACACGGACGAGGTGGCGTTCGAGCTGGGGGACGAGCACAGCCCGGGCGTGCTGCACGCGCCGGGGGACCGGAGCTTCACGGCCGTCGTGATGCCGATGCGCGTCTGAGCCGCTGAGTGGGTGGAGTGACTTCCCAGGAGTCCGTCGCCGCGCCGGTCGAGTCCCGCGATCACGGGCTCGATCGGGCCCGTGCCGTGGCCGTCATCGCCATGGTGATGGGCCACACGCTGGACGCGGTGTTGACGGACTCGGCCCGTCAGACGACGGGCATGATGGTGTACTGGTCCTTCCGGGCCGTGACGGCGCCCCTGTTCCTGTTCGTGGCGGGCTGGGCCTTCGCGACGACGGTGCGGCGCACGGGTGCGAAGGGCGCTCCGCTGTTGCGCCGCTACCTGCCGCGCGTGGGACTGCTGCTCTTCTGGGGCTACTTCCTGCGCTGGCCGGGTTGGGGCCTGGATGCCCTGTTCGCGGGCAAACTCGAGGTGTGGCAGCACTTCCTGGCCTTCGATGCGCTGCATGGCGTGGCCGGGGCGTTGCTCATGGGCTCGCTGGTGCTGTCGGTGGTGCATGAGCCCCGGGGGCGGGTGGCCGCGTTGAGCGGACTCGCGCTGGGGGTGCCCCTGGTGACGCCGTGGGTGCGCGCGGCGGTGAATGGTGGGGGCTTACCCCTGGCGTTGGAGCAGGCCCTGGCGGGCCGTACTTCCGCCTTCCCGCTGTTCCCCTGGTCGGCGTACTTCCTGGTGGGCGGCGTGACGGGGCTCGTCCTGGCGGGGGTGAAGCGGTTGCCGCACTGGCTCGTCCTGCTGGGCGCGGGCACGGGGCTGTTGGGCCTGGTGTCGCTGTGGGGAGGCGGGCCCCACTGGTTCGCTGATGTCACGCTGGTGCTGTGGCGGCTGGGTCTGGTGGCGGTGGTGGCGGGGCTCGCGATGCGGCTGCCGGCGCGCCTGGATGGAGGGCTCGGCCCGGTGGGGCGCGCGTCGCTCTGGGTGTACGTGGCGCACCTGCCCCTGGCGTATGGCTGGTCCACCTTCCCGGGCCTGGCGAGCCGGCTGGGCCGTTCGCGGGAAGCGCTGCCCGCGCTGGGTCTTGCCCTGTGCGTGCTCGCCATCTGCCTGGGCGTCACACTTCCCTTGAAGAAGCGCTACGGGCTTTGGCGCAAGCGCTCGAGCGGCGCTGCGGATGCGGAGGCAGCCATGGCATCCTCTGGGTCGCCTCGCCCACGAGATCCCTGACGCGTGATAAAGTGACCTCAAGGGTCGTGCGGCTCGGCCGCTGTGGAGAGGCCTTGAGCACCATGATGTTGTGTCGAATCGCCATGCTCCTCGGAGCGGCGCTGGTCGTGTCCGTGTCGGCCGCGGCGTGGAGCGCGGAACCGCCGGGCCGGGTGAACTTCCGGACCTACGGCGCGGAGTCGGGCATCCAGAATCAGGAGATCGGGTGGCTCGCCCAGGACGCGGAGGGCTTCGTGTGGGCCAGTGCCGCGGATGGGGTGTACCGCTTCGATGGAGCGCACTTCGACCGCTTCGGGGCGGAGTCCGGGGTGCCCTCGATGAGCGTGATGGAGCTGACGCTCGATGCGGTGGGGCACCTGATGCTGGTGACGCGCGCGGGCGTGGTGCGCTGGGAGGGAGGCCGCTTCGCCAGGGTGCCGATGCCGGGAGTGGACTCCCTGGTGTGGAGCGTCCGTCTGGACTCGAGCAAGCGCATGTGGGTGGGGAGCGAGCGGGGCTTGTACATGGAGGAGGCACCGGGACGCTTCGTGCTGGCGCCCGGGTGGCCGGGAGGCCCCGCCCTCAAGCTGTGGATGGATCCCTCGGACGCGCTGCAGGTCGTCTCCGAGCGGAGCCTGGTGAGCCGGGATCCCCAGGGGCACTGGTCGGTGTTCGAGGTGCCGGTGGCGCCGCGTTCCATGACCGCGGTGGTGCGGGATGGGCGGGGGCGGTTGTGGCTGAGCGGCGCGGGGTGGCTGGCCATGCAACCGAGGGCGGGCGCGCCACTCGAGGATCGCACGCCCCTCCTCAAGGGCCTGTCGGGGGCGGGCAACCGGCTGCGCGTGGGCCGTCGGGGTCAGCTCCAGGTGCCCAACAACATCGGCCTGCTGGAGGTGGAGGAGGAGCACTCGGAGCTGCGGCGGCTGGGTCTGCCCGAGCGCATCGCGCGCATGTGGGACGTGCTGGAGGACCGGCAGGACACGCTCTGGGTGGCGAGCATGGGCGTCAACCGCTCGTTGGGCCGGGGCCTGTGGAGTGTGCATGACTCGAGCACGGGGTTGCCGACGAGCATGACGTGGGGGGTGACCCGAGGGGGAGATGGGACGTTGTGGGTGGGGACCGACAGGGGGCTTTCCCACGGCACGGCCCGGGGGTGGGTGTCGGTGCCGGGGCTCGAGAGCTACTCCATCAAGTCGATCGTGGTGGAGGAGGACGGAGGCCTCTGGGCGGCGGGAACGCCCAGTGGGCTGCACCACTACACGCCGAGCACGGGCCAGCTGCGCACCTTTGGCGAGGAGTCCGGCTACTTCGCGCGCTACACCTTCAAGCTGCTGCGGGAGCCGGATGGAACGCTGTGGGCGGCCACCACCTCGGGCCTGCTGCGGGGCGTGCGGACGGAGGGCGGAGGGTGGTCCTTCGCACCCGCGATTCCCAATCCCGAGCGGGCGACGGTGCTGGGCGTGGGGCGTGACAGCCAGGGGCGCATCTGGGCCTCGGGGGATGGGCTCTATGTGCGCGAGGCGGGCGGCTTCCGGCGGCTGGGCAAGGCGGAGGGGCTGCTGGACGATCACCTCCGCTACCTGCTCGTGCGCCGGGACGATCGCGTGTGCGTGTCGTACCGGGAGCCCCAGGGGGTGAGCTGTTTCACCTATCGGGAGGGGCGGCTCACCGACGCGTCCCACCTGAGCCGGGGCTCGGGACTGCACAACGATGTCATCTACCAGTTGGGGGAGGACGTAGCGGGCCGGATGTGGGTGGGCACGGGGGCGGGGGTGATGTTGGTGGGCCCGGAAGGACCGCTCGAGTACTTCGACTCGACGAATGGCGCGCCGGGTGACGACTTCAGCAGCAACGCCTTCCTGGCGGACGAGGACGGCACGGTGTGGGTGGGCACCTCGAGCGGGCTTGGCCGCTTCGAGGGCGCGAGCTACACGGGCCCACCGCCGCCGCGCGTGGTGCTGTTGGAGACGCGCCTGGGCGAGCGCGTGTTCTCCCGGCCTCCGGAGGCGGGGCTGGTGGCCTCCCCGGGAGAGACGACGCTGGAGGTGCACTTCGCCGACCTGGAAACCAACGATGAAGGGGCGCTGGAGCACCAGGTGCGCCTGGTGGGGTTGGACACCTGGCACCCGGTGCAGGGGCGTGGGGTGCAGTACAGCGCGTTGCCTCCGGGGGGCTACCAGTTCGAGATGAGGGCGCGCCATGGAGGGGGCGCGTGGAGCGCCGTGGTGGGCTTTCCGCTGCGGGTCTTGCCGGCCTGGTGGGAGACGTGGTGGGCGAGGGGCCTGGGAGCGCTGTTGTTGGGGGCGGCCGGGGCGGGGGTGATGCGCTGGAGGAGCGTGGCGCTGCGGCGGCGCAACGTGGAGTTGGAGCGCCTGGTGGCGGCGCGCACCGCCGAACTCGCCCAGGAGCGCGAGAAGGTGGCCCAGGCGGAGAAGCTCTCGGCGATGGGACAGCTCATGGCGAGGCTGGCGCATGAGATCAACAACCCGCTCACGGCCATCCACAACAACCTGCCGCCGGTGCGCGAGTACTTCGAGCAGCAGGCCGAGGCGTTGTCGCGCTGTCGCAAGCGGCTCTCGGGGTGCCCGGAGGACGCGGCCGAGGTGGCGAAGTGGTGGCGGGAGTTGGATCTCGACTTCGTGCTGAAGGACACGCCGGAGGCGCTGGAGGCGATGCGCTTCGCCACCGAGCGCATCCGCTCCATTCAGGCGGACCTGAGGGCGTTCCTGCGCGGCGAGCGCCCGCGGCTGGAGCCGGGAGACGTCAACCGCACGGTGAATGACACGGTGGAGTTCGTGCGGCGCTCGCTGCCGCCGGGCACGCGGGTGGACGTGCGGTGCGGCGACGTGCCGAGCGTGGCCTTCCATGCGGGGCAATTGGGCCAGGTGTTGCTCAACCTCTTGCGCAATGCCCTGGACGCGGTGGGCGAGGGGGGCGCGGTGCGGGTGAGCACGGAGGTGCGGGCGGGCCGGGTGGAGGTGGTGGTGGCGGATGACGGCCCGGGAGTGCCCCCCGAGTTGCGCTCGCGCATCTTCGAGCCCTTCTTCACCACGAAGGACGTGGGCCAGGGCTCGGGGCTGGGGCTGGCCATCTGCCGGCAGATCATCGCGGAGAACCACGGCGGCACGCTGGAACTGGACGAGTCGGTGCCCCGGGGGGCGTGCTTCCGGGTAGGGCTGCCCCTCAACTAGGGGGACTTGGGCACGAGCACGTCGCGCAGGAGGGAGCGGGCCAGGGACGGCTCCGCATCGGCCTCCAACCAGGGAGGGACGGGCAGACCCTTGGAGCGCAGGAAGGTGGGATTGAAGAGGCGGCTCGCGTAGCGGGTACCGGAGTCACAGAGGAGGGTGACAATGGTGTGCCCGGGCCCGAGCTTCCGGGCGAGCCGGATGGCGCCCGCGACGTTGATGGCGCTGGAGCCGCCGAGGCACAGGCCCTCGTGCTCGAGCAGCTCGAAGAGGAGGGGAATGGCCTCGGTGTCTGGGATTTGAAAGGCCACGTCGATGGGGGCGCCCTCGAGGTTGGCGGTGATGCGGCCCTGGCCGATGCCCTCGGTGATGGAGGAGCCCTCGGACTTGAGCTCGCCATGGGCGTAGTAGTGGTAGAGGGCGGCGCCGAGGGGGTCGGCGAGCGCGATGACGACGCGGGGGTCGCGCGCCTTGAGGGCGAGTCCCACGCCGGCGAGTGTTCCGCCGGAGCCCACGGCGGAGACGAAACCGTCGATGCGGCCCTGGGTCTGGTCCCAGATTTCGGGGCCGGTGGTTTCCTGGTGGGCCTGGCGGTTGGCGACGTTGTCGAACTGGTTGGCCCAGAGGGCGCCGTGGGGTTCGCGGGCGTTGAGGGCCTCGGCGAGGCGGCCGGAGACCTTCACGTAGTTGTTGGGCTCCTTGTAGGGGACGGCGGGCACCTCGATCAGCTCGGCGCCGACGGAGCGCAGGGTGTCCTTTTTCTCCTGGCTCTGGGTGTCGGGGATGACGATGACGGTGCGGTGTCCGAGGGCATGGCCCACGAGCGCGAGCCCGATGCCAGTGTTGCCGGCGGTGCCCTCGACGATGACGCCGCCGGGGCGGAGGGTGCCGCGGGCGAGGGCATCCCGGACGATGAAGAGGGCGGCGCGGTCCTTGACGGACTGACCGGGGTTGAGGAACTCGGCCTTGCCGAGGATGGTGCAACCCGTCAGCTCGGAGGCGCGGCGCAGCTTGATGAGGGGGGTGTTGCCAATGGCCGCGAGGACGTCGGGGAGGGGGTGCATGGCGGGGTGCGACCGTACTGCGGGGCCCGGGGAGGGCTCAAGCGGCCCTCCTGGGCTCAGGCGCGGGGAGCGCGCAGCTCGTCGACTTCCTGGCGCAGGAGCCATTCCTCGGGGAAGGCGGTGGTGGCGCGGGAGAGCTGTTCCAGGCGCTTGGAGTCGAAGGATTTCGACTCCCGAAGGGTACGCACCTCGCGGTAGAGGGCGGCGAGCGAGGGGTGGAGGGCGGAGGCCTTCCTGGCGCGGGCCAGGGATTCGCCCTCGCCCTCGGTGAAGGCGTTGAGCTCGCCGAACCAGTGGTCCCACGCGCCGGGATCGGCGGGGCCGCCGGCGACGGAGGGCAGGCCGGTGGAGAGGAAGAGCTGGGCCACGTTGGGCAGCTCGATGGGCTGGCCCGCGAGGGTGCCGCGCAGGTTGAGCACTTCACCGCCGCCCACGGCGAAGCCCTGGAGCGTGAGGCCGCTGGCGAGCTCCACCCGGAAGTCACCCCGCTCGGGGAGTTGGCCCTCGCCAAATGCCACGAGGGCGAGGCCGGGCCACGGCTTGGAGTCGGAGTGGCCACCGCGCGACAGCATGACGGGACCTTCCAGGCGTACGAGGGCGGTGGAGAGCCCCTCGGCCACGGGCTGGGCGCCGGGGAGCGCCTCGACGACGCGGGCGGTCAGCTCGCGCCCATCGGCGAGGACGAGGTGATTGACCGTGCGGGCGCGGATGGCCTCCTGGAGGCCGTAGTCTCCGCCTCGCTTCCAGGCGAGCGTGGATTCGAACGCCTCGAGCACCTCGAAGAGGTGTTCGAAGTCGCGGGCCACGAAGAGCTGGGGCTGCATCCGGGTGATGTCGTACTCGGTGTCGGCGCACGCGGTGCTGAGAGGGACCTTCTTCACCTCGGAGGTGAGGCAGTGCTGGGCCTCGCCGATGCTGGAGAGGAGGCCGGCACCATAGATGCGGGGGGCGTCGAGGGAGCCGATGAGTCCATATTCGGCGGTCCACCAGTAGAGGCGCGAGGCGCGGGTGCTCTCGCTGACATAGCGGCGGCTCTGGTTGGCGGCCTGGAGGCGGGCCTCGGCGTGCTGGATTTCGGCGGGAGTGGCGGTGGGGTCTTCCTTCACGATGCTGAGGTGGCGGATGGCCTGGAAGACGGCCTCGTCCTCGATGGTGGAGATGGACTTGAAGCCCACGAGTCCGCAGCGCTTGAGGTATTCGGCGTAGCGGGTGTTGGCGATGATGGGGGCGTGACCGGCGCTCTCGTGGATGATGTCGGGAGCGGGGGTGTACTGGATGTGCTCGTGGGTGCGGATGTCGGCGGCGATGGCGAGCACCCCCAGGGACTGCAACTCGGTGAACACGGCGGGGGGGATGAAGCCGCGCACGCTCACGGCCCCCCAACCGAGCCTGGCGAGCCGTTCATTCATCTCGTCCATGCTGGGGATGCGATCCACGCCGATGCCCGTGGCCTCCAGCCCCTCGATGTAGACGGGATGGGCCTTGGTGGCGAGGTGGCTGCGAAGCTGTCCGAGGATGTGGCGCCACACGGCCTGGTCCCTGGGCGTATAGGAAGCGTAGTCCTGGCTCACCACATAGCGGCGGAGGTGAGCGGGCAGACGAGCGAGGGTCCGTTCGGTGGCGTTCATCGGTATTCCTCCCGGGTACCCCAAATCTAGGGATGAAACGGGGTGGCGGAAATCCGATAAAAAACGACGTCCTAGTCGCTTTTCCGTCGTTTCGACGCGAGGCGCTGACGCAGTCCGGCGAGGACCTTCTGGGCGGCTTCGGAACTCACGCCGCCGGAGGATTGGAGCGCCACTACCTCAACAGCCTGGGGTGTCTCTTCGCGCAGGAGCCAGACGCAGAGATCCTCGGGGAAGGAGCGCAGCAGCCGCAGGTCGGGGGCGATGGCGCAGGCCTGGTAGGCGCGCAGCATGTCGAAGAGGAGGAGGAAGCTCTGCACGCGAGCCACCTCGCGTACGGACACGGCGTGGGCGGTGAAGCGAGCGCTGTTGGCGGCGCCGTAGGGATCATCGCGTTGCCAGTCCACGAAGAGCTGGTCGGAGAGATCTCGCACATGGAGTGAGCGTCGGCCGCGATGACGGGAAGCGAGGGGGTTGTCTGGGCCGGAGAGCACGACGAAGGGCAGGTGCAGGAGGGATTCGGCCTCGACGCCGCGATGGGGCGGGAGAGGAGTGAAGTCCACGGCGAGGTCGAGCTGGTTCGTCTGGACCTGGCGCACGAGCTCGAAGGTGCTGCCGAAGCTGACTTCCAACTTGATGTGAGCGCGAGCGACGTCCCCGGCGATGCCGGCGAGGAGGAAATGGGAGAGGGTGGGGTTGAGGCCGAGGCGCAAGCTGGGCTCGGCGCTCGCGAGGTCGCGAAGACGCTTGAGGTCGAGTTGGTGGAGGGGGGTTTGAGTGCCCTCGTAGAGCCTTTCCCCACGGGCGGTGAGCTGGATGCGGCGGCCTGGACCGCGCTCGAGAAGGGGTTGCCCATCGGCGAGGGCATCCTCGAGCGCGCGCAGATGTTCGCTGACGACGGATCGGGCGACACCGAGGTGCTCGGCGGCACCTTCCAGGCTGCCGGACTCGACAGCGGCCGCGAAGGATTCGAGCCAGACGAGGTGCCGGGGGAGCTTACGAGGAGGCATCGGAGTCATCCTGCCAAGGAAGAGGGCGTGCTTCGGGCCAGGCGCCAATGTGCGCCAGCTTCAGTCCCTATAGTGGAGTGCGTTCGCTGGGTGCCTCGCGAATCGCGCTGCGCGAACTCAGGCGGGACATTGAGGGGCGCGCAGGCGCGGCATTCGGCGCCTGCCTGGCGGGAGGACGACCTCCTGACGTCCTCCGAGGGTCGCGCAACATCCACTCAGCCGGCGGGAGGGGCGGGAAGAAAAGCGCGGGAGAAGGCGGTTGACACCCAACGCGACGATGGTAGAAGCCGCGCCCCTTCGAACGGGTTGGCGAAACCGCGCTGGCGGTGGGACGGCGTTCGAGGCGCAGAGAAATAAAGAGTCGACGCAGTGGGGTTGACTCGAAACGCGGTGGTGGTAGAAGCCGCGTCCCCCGAGCGAAGCGGGTGTCGCGCAGGCGACAGTCGGCCGGGAGGGGGAAGCACCGGAGTCAACGAAGGGAGTTGACACGGAGGAGGGCGCGGGGCTAGAAGGCGCGCCCCCACGGACGGGAAGGCGAAACCGCACTGGCGGTGGGGACCTCCGGACGCAGCAGGGACAGAGGAAATAAGACGTCAACGAAACGAAGTTGACTCGAATGGCGGCGGTGATAGAAGCCGCCTCCCGCTGAACCGAAAAGGCCGCGCAAGCGACGCTGGACGGGCAGCAGGAAAAACGAGTCGACGAAGCGAGTTGACAGCGGCGGCGGAAAGGCAGTAGGTTCCGCGCCCCTTCGGAAGAAGAAAGCGAAAGCGGACTTCGAGACGAAGCGAAGCGGGGAAGACGAAGTCACAACGGTGACTTGACAGTCGAGCCGGTTCGGAAGTAGAGAAGGCAGCCCGCGCAGCAAGGCGGGACGGCGCCGAAAGGCGAAGCCGACGGTAGCACAGCAGCAGGCCCGCGACAAGCGGTTCGGTCTTTGAAAACCAGATAGCAAGCCCAAAGAAGACAGATTGCGGAAACCGCAGTCAATTCTTGGCAGTAACGGAGTCCGAAGGCGAGTCGGCGAGAGTCGATTGGCAGGACTCCGATGAACAGCGAAGTCAGGCAACCCCTTAGCCGGGACCTGGCCAAGCCGGTTCAACCCTTCAAAAATTCAATTGGAGAGTTTGATCCTGGCTCAGAACGAACGCTGGCGGCGTGCCTAACACATGCAAGTCGAGCGCGAATGGAGCAATCCTAGTAGAGCGGCGCACGGGTGCGTAACACGTGGGTAATCTGCCTGGGTGTCTGGGATAACCAGTCGAAAGATTGGCTAATACCGGATGAGCCCCCGGGAGCTTCGGCTCTTGAGGGAAAAGGTGGCCTCTGTATACAAGCTATCACACCCAGATGAGCCCGCGGCCCATCAGCTAGTTGGCGGGGTAATGGCCCACCAAGGCGACGACGGGTAGCTGGTCTGAGAGGACGATCAGCCACACTGGAACTGAGACACGGTCCAGACTCCTACGGGAGGCAGCAGTGGGGAATTTTGCGCAATGGGCGAAAGCCTGACGCAGCAACGCCGCGTGTGTGATGAAGGTCTTTGGATTGTAAAGCACTTTCGACCGGGACGAAAACCCCCTGGCTAATACTCAGGGGCTTGACGGTACCGGGAGAAGAAGCACCGGCTAACTCTGTGCCAGCAGCCGCGGTAATACAGAGGGTGCAAGCGTTGTTCGGAATTATTGGGCGTAAAGCGCGTGTAGGCGGCTTTGCAAGTCGGATGTGAAAGCCCTCGGCTCAACCGAGGAAGTGCGTTCGAAACTGCAGAGCTTGAGTGCCGGAGAGGGTGGCGGAATTCCCCAAGTAGAGGTGAAATTCGTAGATATGGGGAGGAACACCGGTGGCGAAGGCGGCCACCTGGACGGTGACTGACGCTGAGACGCGAAAGCGTGGGTAGCAAACAGGATTAGATACCCTGGTAGTCCACGCCGTAAACGATGAGAACTAGGTGTCGTGGGTGTTGACCCCCGCGGTGCCGTAGCTAACGCATTAAGTTCTCCGCCTGGGAAGTACGGTCGCAAGACTAAAACTCAAAGGAATTGACGGGGGCCCGCACAAGCGGTGGAGCATGTGGTTTAATTCGACGCAACGCGCAGAACCTTACCTGGTCTTGACATCCTCGGAACCTCTCAGAGATGAGGGGGTGCCCGCAAGGGAACCGAGAGACAGGTGCTGCATGGCTGTCGTCAGCTCGTGTCGTGAGATGTTGGGTTAAGTCCCGCAACGAGCGCAACCCTCGCCTTTAGTTGCCACGCAAGTGGATCTCTAGAGGGACTGCCGGTGTTAAACCGGAGGAAGGTGGGGATGACGTCAAGTCCTCATGGCCTTTATGACCAGGGCTACACACGTGCTACAATGGCCGGTACAAAGCGTTGCCAACTCGCGAGAGGGAGCTAATCGCATAAAACCGGTCTCAGTTCAGATTGGAGTCTGCAACTCGACTCCATGAAGGCGGAATCGCTAGTAATCGCAGATCAGCACGCTGCGGTGAATACGTTCCCGGGCCTTGTACACACCGCCCGTCACACCATGGGAGTCGATTGCTCCAGAAGTCATCTCACCAAGAGGTGCCCAAGGAGTGGTCGGTAACTGGGGTGAAGTCGTAACAAGGTAGCCGTAGGGGAACCTGCGGCTGGATCACCTCCTTTCTAAGGAGACCGGGTACACGGTGAGCGCTTCGGCGCCACAGGGTGTACCAGCCACTTCGGTGGCCGAGGTCGACCAGGTCAACGTTTCTGCAATACTGTCGAGGGCTTGCTGTCTGGTTTTGAGAGGCTGAGCCGAAGGGGCTCGGTTCTTTGAAAGAATTGGACGCTGTGAGGGAAATCCACTGGGCCTATAGCTCAGCTGGCTAGAGCGCGCGCCTGATAAGCGCGAGGTCGGTGGTTCAAGTCCACCTAGGCCCACCAGTCTCCCAAGAGGGGAGGAGGGGTGACGCGAAGACGGCCGGCAAAGTGGGTGCCTACGACACATTACTGGGGCTGTAGCTCAGTTGGGAGAGCGCTAGCTTTGCAAGCTAGATGTCGTCGGTTCGATCCCGTCCAGCTCCACAGGTTGTCCGACATGGAAACACGTCGGAAGCGTTCTTTGACAAGTGCATACGAAGGGTAGAAATCAATTTCTGCTGAGAAGTTCTTGCGTGAAGCGGGAGGCAGTCAGGCTGCGAGAGCGGCCCGGCGGCACGAAGCTCACGCACTCAAGCAAGTGAAGTTTTTCGGGTCCGCGACGAAGAGTCGGGGCCTGGAGCCTGGTCTCGAAACCAAGGAAACCGCCGGGAGGCGGGCTTCTGAGAGATTCAGGTAAGTAAGCTACTAAGGGCGTGCGGTGGATGCCTAGGTGCCAAGAGGCGAAGAAGGACGTGGGTGGCTGCGAAAAGCTCCGGGGAGTTGCCAACCGAACGTTGAGCCGGAGATGTCCGAATGGGGAAACCCAGCGAGGTGAAAGCCTCGTTACCTCGGCCTGAATAAATAGGGCCGAAGGAGCGAACCAGGGGAAGTGAAACATCTCAGTACCCTGAGGAGAAGAAAACAACGAGTGATTCCCAGAGTAGCGGCGAGCGAAATGGGAGGAGCCTAAACCGGTGTCATGAAAATGGCATCGGGGTTGCGGGTCCACGGTAGGACCTTTGTCTGTTAGCGGAACCACCTGGAAAGGTGGACCAGAGAGCGTGATAGTCGCGTACGCGAAAACGGACGGAGGCCGAGTGGGGTACCCAAGTAGGGCGGGACACGTGCAATCCTGCCTGAATCCGCCGGGACCATCCGGTAAGGCTAAATACTCCTTGGCGACCGATAGTGAACTAGTACCGCGAGGGAAAGGTGAAAAGAACCCCAGTGAGGGGAGTCAAAAGAACCTGAAACCGCATGTCTACAAGCAGTCCGAGCACTACGGGGCAACCCAGTGCGAGGGCGTACCTTTTGCATCATGATTCGGCGACTTAATGTACGTAGCGAGGCTAAGCCGATAGGTGGAGCCGGAGCGAAAGCGAGTCCGAAACGGGCGAATGAGTTGCGTGCATTATAACCCGAAGCGGGGTGATCTACACATGGCCAGGTTGAAGTGAGGGTAACACCTCATGGAGGACCGAACTCATGAAAGTTGAAAATTTCTGGGATGAGCTGTGTGTAGGGGTGAAAGGCCAATCAAACTCCGTGATAGCTGGTTCTCCCCGAAAGATATTTAGGTATCGTCTCGAGGAATTCAATACTGGAGGTAGAGCACTGGAACGGCTAGGGGTCTCACCAGATTACCAAACCGTACCAAACTCCGAATGCCAGTACTTGTTATCTCGGGAAGCAGTCAGTGGGTGATAACGTCCATTGGCAAGAGGGGAATAACCCAGACCGACAGCTAAGGCCCCCAAGTCTAGTCTAAGTGAACACTAGAAAGGATGTGGCAGGTCATTGACAACCAGGAGGTTGGCTTAGAAGCAGCCATCCTTTAAAGAAAGCGTAATAGCTCACTGGTCGAGACAGGCCGCGCCGAAAATGTAACGGGGCTCAAGACTAGCGCCGAAGCTTCGGATTGCATGCGTCAGGCGCATGCAGTGGTAGGGGAGCGTTGCAACAGCTGAGAAGCTAGACCGCAAGGGCTGGTGGAGCGGTTGCGAGTGCTGATGCCGAAATGAGTAGCGATAAAGGGGGTGGGAAACCCCCTCGCCGTAAACCCAAGGTTTCCTGGGTCAAGTTAATCTTCCCAGGGTTAGCCGGGACCTAAGCCGAGGCCGAAAGGCGTAGGTGATGGCAAGCAGGTTAATATTCCTGCGCCATCTTGTAGACGTTGAACCGAGGAAGGACGGAGAAAGCTAGGCGAGCTGACCGGTGGTTGTGTCAGTCCAAAGGCGTAGGGGTGTCGCGTACGAATAAAGGCGCGGCAGCTATCCCCGAGACCCCATGGCCCCCCTCACGGGGCAAGTCGCTGATGCTCGGCTTCCAAGAAAAGTTCCGCGGGGAGTCTACAGGGTGTCCGTACCGCAAACCGACACAGGTGGGTGAGGAGAAAATCCTAAGGCGCTTGAGAGAACTCTCCTCCAAGGAACTAGGCAAATTTCCACCGTAACTTCGGAAGAAGGTGGGCCCCTGGTAGGTGTAGGCGTACAGCCGAAGCCCAGAGGGGTTGCAGAGAAATGGCGGTAGCGACTGTTTACCAAAAACACAGGACTCTGCGAAGGCAAGAAGCCGACGTATAGGGTCTGACTCCTGCCCGGTGCTGGAAGGTTAAGGGGATTCGTCAGCCGCAAGGTGAAGCGATGATCCGAAGCCCCAGTAAACGGCGGCCGTAACTATAACGGTCCTAAGGTAGCGAAATTCCTTGTCGGGTAAGTTCCGACCTGCACGAATGGAGTAACGACTTCCGCGCTGTCTCGGAGAGGGACTCAGCGAAATTGAAATAGCTGTGCCGATGCAGTTTACCCGCAGCAAGACGGAAAGACCCCGTGAACCTTTACTACAACTTGACAGTGACACTAGGGTTCGACTGTGTAGGATAGGTGGGAGCCTTTGAAGCCGGGCCGCTAGGTTCGGTGGAGGCAACGGTGAAATACCACCCTGTCGGATTCTGGTGTCTAACCATGCTCCCTTACCGGGAGTTGGAACACTGTCTGGTGGGTAGTTTGACTGGGGCGGTCGCCTCCCAAAACGTAACGGAGGCGCGCGATGGTTCCCTCAGCCCGATTGGAAACCGGGCGGCGAGTGCAATGGCATAAGGGAGCTTGACTGCGAGACGGACACGTCGAGCAGGTGCGAAAGCAGGTCATAGTGATCCGGTGGTCCTGAATGGAAGGGCCATCGCTCAACGGATAAAAGGTACTCCGGGGATAACAGGCTTATCTCCCCCAAGAGTTCACATCGACGGGGAGGTTTGGCACCTCGATGTCGGCTCATCGCATCCTGGGGCTGGAGCAGGTCCCAAGGGTTTGGCTGTTCGCCAATTAAAGCGGTACGCGAGCTGGGTTCAAAACGTCGTGAGACAGTTTGGTCCCTATCTGCTGTGGGCGTAGGATACTTGAGAGGCTCTGACCTTAGTACGAGAGGACCGGGTTGGAGACACCGCTGGTGTACCAGTTGTCTCGCCAGAGGCATCGCTGGGTAGCCATGTGTCGATTGGATAACCGCTGAAAGCATCTAAGCGGGAAACCGACCTCGAGAATAGGTATCCCGGGCGCAAGCCCCAGAAGACCCGTCGAAGACGACGACGTTGATAGGCCGGGTGTGTAAGCGTGGTAACACGTTGAGCTAACCGGTACTAATAGGTCGAGAGGCTTACTTTACCTCAATCTCTTAGGAGCTCCCGCCAGGTTGGGAGGTGTCCGAGGAGTCGAGGCCAGGTTCGAGGCCCCGTGCGCGTCCCCTCCCAGAGGGAGACAAGGCGCCGGGCCCGGAAGACGGCACTTGCGAGCTTCGCAGCCGGAGTTGATTTCCCTACCCTTCGTATGGACTTGAGACGGACACCAGTTTTCCGGTGGCAATGTCGGAGGGGTCCCACCCGTTCCCATCCCGAACACGGAAGTTAAGCCCTCCAGAGCCGATGGTACTCCGCGGGAAACCGCGCGGGAGAGTAGGTCGCTGCCGGATTTTTTTCTCTTGAAGGCCCCGAGCCTCCACCCCACGGTGGTCGCTCGGGGCCTTCTCCTTTGCGGGCTTCTCCCGGGGGCCGGCTCCTCTCCCCGCGCGCGTTTGTCTCGCGACAATACGCCTGGGGAGTGATGAGCTTTTCATCTTCAGACTGGCAGTGCTTCTCCAGGCTTGATTGATTGGCATTTCATCCACTCAGCCTGGAGCGCCTCACTCATGAACCCGCTGCTTCGTCCCGTTGTCGGTGGTCTCCTCGCGCTCGCCGTATGCCTTACGCCCACGCAGTCCGAGGCGAGGACGGATTTCCGTCTCACGCTGGGCGCTGACTACCAGTTCGACAACGGAGCCTTCTTCGATCTCATGGGCTCCGTGGATCTGGTCTTCGTGGGACCGCTCTCCGTGGGAGCTCGCTTCGGTGCGTTGCTCACCACCACGCCCAACTCCCTGGGTATCCCACTCGACTTCGATCTGCGTATCACCCCCAGGAACACCCCCATCTATATCGAGGGGCTCGTGGGTCCCTGGATCCTCTTCACGGGGAAGGCCTTGCGCGCCCATGCCGCCTTCGGTTTTGGCTACCAGGGCCGTTCGGCCAGCGTCGGCCTCGAGATCGGCTATCTCGACCCCTCTCCCCACATCGGTCTGCGGGTGGGTTGGCGCTTCTGACCCACGTGCGCGGGATCGCTCCTCCCTTCAGTAGTGGGGGGGGCGTTCCTGCTGACGTGCATCCACCAGCCCAGGTTCGTCCGCGAGCTTCTTCTTCAAGAGCTCCAATTCGGCACGCAGGCTGTCCAATTCGCGCCGCTGCTCGTACAGCACGCCGCTCAGTTCCTGCAGCAACTCCTGCTGCTGCATGTAGCGCAGCTCCAGTTCCACGATTCGCGACTCGTCGTCCATGTTCCCTGGGATAACCCGCCTCCGGCCGCGTTGTCCTCCCTCCTGTTTCCAGTGAGTTCACCATGGATGCGTCTCGTCACCTCCTGCGTGCGCGTGAGCTCCTCCAGCGGGGCCGGCCTGAACTCGCTGAATCCGCCTTGAGTGATGCCATCGACGCCGCGGTCCAGGCCGAGGACCTGGTCTTGCTCACCCAGGCGCGCATGGCCCTCGGAGCACTGTTGGTCGAACAGCAGCGGGAGGATGAGGCCGTCGCCTTTCTTCAAGCCGTCGTCCGGACCGAGATCGCCAGTGGCGTCGTCGACAGCGAGGTGAAGTCCGCCGCGCGGTTGCTCCGGCGGATCCGCGGCATCCCCGAGTGACCGGAAACGGTCTCGTCAGCGAGTGCCGCAAGCGCTCTGCACGGCGCCAAGCTTCTCGGGAAAGCGCCGCTCGAGGTCCATCCGCGTCACCGTCATGTCGTTTACCCGGCCCGTCCGCCGTTGAATCTCGCACAGCGCCGACAGGGCCCTCATGCTCGTCATGTCCAGGCGATCCGCCTCCCGTAACGCCTCCTCCGCTGCCTCGATGTCCCCCAGGCGGTACTCCGTGAGGCCCAGGTGGTAGTAGGCCGGGGCCAATTTCGGATCCTCTTCCACCGCTCGGGCGAAAAGCCGTCGTCCCTCCTCCAGCCGCCCCTGTGCCACTCGGACCAGTCCCTGCTCCACCCACAGGCGTGACTTTCCGAGGAGCCGTGCCTGTGTCTCGAGCACCTTGATCGCCTCCTCACCCCTCGAGGTGGCGCTCAGCAGCCTCGCGTACCTCACTCCGACGCCTTCTCGCCCCGGCGCCTTCCGGTACGCCTCCTCCACCGCTTTCAACGCGCCTTCCACGTCGCCGTCCCGCTCGTGGAAGTCCGCTCGCAGCAGCGCCGCCCGGGGATCTTCCGGTGAGAGTTCTTCCGCTCGCTGGAGCGATTCCTCCTCGCACCGCTTCATCCGCTGCCCATGGCAGATCCGTGCCAGCAACAGCTGCGTCTCCTCGGATCCTGGCTCCTTGCTCTCCGCGGCTTTCGCCAGCTCGTAGGCGTCCAGCGGCGAGCCCTCGCGCAGCAGTTCCGCCGCTTCCCTCAGGTTCGCTCCCGTTGCTTTCGGGTGCTCCTTGAGCGGCTTGAGCAGCGTCACTCGCTTGGCCGAGTCCGGAATCGCCCGCGCGATCGACAGCTCCTGCTCCGGCATGTTCCTCGGGAGCAACAACATCAACAGGTGAAGCACCAGGGCCACCAGGCACACGAGCAGCGCCTTCTTCGCGCTTCGATTCCACATGGATCGCTTCGCTCGGGTTTCTTCGGCGGGCGGCTCGTTCAACACGGGATCTCGATTCCAGGTCATCCGTCTCGACGGGTCCTCAGGACACCGCTCGCAGGCAGGGTCTCGGCACTTCCGGCAAATCCTCCCCACAGCTCCAACACAGCTCGAAATTGCCTGGATTCTCCTCCCGACAGCGCGGACAGCCCACCGTCCTCCTGGCTTTCTCCCCATCCGCCTCCAGTTCCGCCAGCAATTCCTTCGCTCGCGCGACTTCCTCCTCCGGAAGCCACAACTCCACCCACGTCTCCGTGTTCGGAATCTCCCCTCCCAGGGGGGCCAACGTCTCTCCTCTCACCTCGACCGAGAATCCCGAGCCCGACAACAATCCTTCCTGGAGCCTTGCCTCGCCCACTGTCCGGTGGACCGTGAACCGCACTCGCCTCATGGCTTCTTCTCTCGCATGGCCCCGCCTTCCCCGCAACACGGCCTGGAGCCTCGGTTTCCCCTCGTTCCGGGCCCCCCTCCTGGTCGAGTGCTCGGGCGGACAGGTAGACTTTTCGCGCTCTACCCGGAGCGTCGCGGTCTTCCCAGCCGGGCTCGCGCCATGGTCCTTTCTTCCCGTCACCCTCGTGCATCGCGTCTTGGCCCCGCTGCGCTCCAGGGGGGTCTCGCCCTGCTCGTCACCGGCCTGGCGTTCCTCGTCGATTCTTCCTTCCCTCGTGGACTCGCCTCCTCTCCGTCCTTCCTCCTCCTCGCGGCCGTCCTCGGCTCCGCCTGGTGGGGCGGGCTCGGACCCGCGCTCCTCGCCACCGCCGCTTCGATCGTCCTTCCCCTCGTCTTCTCCGGCGAACCGCTCGTCCCGTCGTCCGCCCTCATCTCTGGGGTGTTCTTCGCGGGCCTCGCCGTGCCCATCTCCTGGGCCGCCCGCCATGTGCGCACCTCCCTCCAGGCCGCTCAGCGCGAGCGTCATGTGCTCTCCCTCACCCTGCGCACCATCGGCGAGGCCGTCATCTCCACCGACTCCCAGGGGCTCGTGCGCTTCATCAACCCCGTGGCCGTTTCCCTCACCGGTTGGTCCATCTCCGAAGCGCTGGGCCAGCCCCTCGCGCGCGTGCTGTCGCTCGTGGACCCCTCTACCCAGGAGCCCGTCCCGCCCCACCTCTGCTCGGATGACGAGGCACGCTCCATTTCCGGAGGCCACCTCGTCCTCCTGCGCTCACGCTCCGGCGCCGAGCTTTCCGTCGAGCATGTCGCCATCCCGCTCGCGGAGTTCCCGGGCGGTCCATGTGGCAGCCTCGTCGTCTTTCGCGACATCTCCGCCCGCTTCCGCGAGGAGCAGGAGCGCGCCCAGCTCCTCGCCCGTGAGCACGACGCCCACCTGCAGGTCGAGGCCCAACGCAAACGGCTGGAAACCCTCTTCCTCCAGGCCCCCGTCGCCATCTGTCTCACCCGCGGCGCCGAGCACATCGTCGAGCTCGTCAATCCCCTGTGCCGCACCCTCGTGGGCGATCATCTGCGTCCCGGTCATGCCGTGCGCGACACCGTCTCCGGGTTGGATCTCCACCTGCTCGACGAGGTCTTCCGCACCGGTATGCCCTTCGTGGGTCATGAGGTGCCCCTGCTCGCCGACTACTCCGGCACCGGCCACCCCGAGGTGAAGTACTTCGATTTCACCTTGCAGCCCTGGCGCGGCGTCGAGGGCGACATCCTTGGGATCATGGGGGTGTGCGCCGAGGTCACCGAACAGGTGCTCGTCCGCCGCGAGATGGAGACGCTCACCGCGGATCTCCAGAAGGCCCTCCAGATCCGCGATGACTTCCTCTCCGTGGCCTCGCACGAGCTCAAGACGCCCCTGACCTCGCTCCAGCTCCAGCTCCAACTGTTGTGGCGCTCGCTTCCCGAGACCGATGCCCAGGGACGTCCCCACCCGGCTCGCCAGCGCATCGAGGCCACCCGCCGGCCCGCCGAACGGCTCCACAAGCTCGTCAATACCCTGCTCGACGTCTCGCGCATCCGCGCCGATCGGCTCGCGCTCGAGCCCGAGACCGTGGACGTCGCCGCGCTCCTCCGGGACGTCGTCGCTCGCGCCGAGGCCGATGCCGTGGGCGCCGGCTGCACCCTCCACCTCGCGCCCAGTCCTCCCATCGTCGGACATTGGGACAGGCTGCGGCTCGAGCAGGTCGTCACCAACCTCCTCTCCAACGCCATCAAATACGGCGCCTCCCACCCCGTGGAACTCGCCGTCCACCAGGAAGGTGCCGTCGCCCATCTCACCGTGCGCGACCATGGCATTGGCATCGGTCCCGAGGATCAGGCTCGCATCTTCCAACGCTTCGAGCGCGCCGTCTCCGAGCGCCATTACGGCGGCTTCGGGCTCGGTCTGTGGATCTGCAAGCAGATCGTCGACTCGCTCGGCGGGGACATCCGCGTGCGGAGCCAGCCCGGTCAGGGCGCCACCTTCACCGTGTCACTTCCGCTCGCGCCGCCCGCCCGGCCCCGGACGGAGGGGGTCTCCCCCGTCGCGGTGTGACGATCCGTCGCGGGACTACTCCTCCTGCCGCAGTTCGTGGGGCAGCACCGCGTGGGCGTGCCGCGGCGAGCGCGCGTGCAGTTCCTTCGTCAACAGGGTGTCCAGCACCCCCATGAGCGTGTCGTAGGGCGTGCCCATGTCCCGGGCGGGGCGTCCCGGGCGCATCGCCACCCTCACCCGGGGCGACTCCTCGTCCTCGAAGGCCAGGGTCACCGCCAGCGTGTCCGGGCCTCCCGGGGCGGGCACCACCACGGCCGGGGCGGGTTGCCGCTCGGCTTCCTCCACCAGTGGTCCCAGGTACTCCCGCTCATCGTACGTCAACGCCCGCTCCACCACCGTCTCGCCCTGCTCCAGCACGCGCAGGTGGCGCAGGCGCTCGATCCTCACCGCCTGAGCCCCCGTATTCGTCCTCCCGCTGCGCTCGTACGTCACTGTCTTCACGCACCACCTCCACACTCAGGCTCCCTCTGGTGGGAGGTATGCACGGCGGGCGTTCCCAGCACCCCTCGACAGCCACTGGCCAACACTCCCCGGCCTCCCGTGCCCGGAAGGTGTTCGTCCACCGTTCCCCGTGTGACGCGCCGCGTTCCGTTCTCACTGCCACCGGCCGCGACTCGCCGTTAGACTCCCGTCGTGCGTTCCGACTCCGCCGCCTCCCTCACCGCCCAGGCCCCTGCTTTCTCCGCCCGCGGCGCCCAGGCCCTCGCCTCCCTGCCCGCTCCCCAGAAGCCCGCCTCGCGTGCCGAGCGCCTGAACGCCCTGTCGTCCCAGGTCTTCGATGTCCTCGTCATCGGCGGAGGCGTCACCGGCTGCGGCATCGCCCGCGACGCCGCCCTGCGCGGCCTGCGCGTGGCCCTCGTCGAGCGGGAGGACTTCGCCTCGGGCACCTCCAGCCGCTCCTCGCGCCTCGTGCACGGTGGCGTGCGCTACCTGGAGCACGGACACCTGGGGCTCGTCTTCGAGTCCAGCATCGAGCGCTACCGGCTGCTGCGGCTCGCGCCCCACCTCGTGCGGCCGCTCGCCTTCGTGTGGCCCACCTACAAGGGCGCCCGCCTGCCTCGCTGGAAGCTCGCCGTGGGCCTCAAGCTCTATGACGCCCTGGCGCTCTTCCGCAATGTGCGCGGCTCCCGCGCGCTCAGCGCCCAGCGCGTGCGCGAGGAGATTCCCGGCCTGCGCACCGAGGAGCTCACGGGCGGTGCCCGCTACTACGACGCCGCCACCGATGATGCCCGGCTCACGCTCGCCAACGCGCTCTCTGCCTCCGAGGCGGGTGCCACCCTGCTCAACCACGCCTCCGTGAGCGGGCTCGTCATCGAGGAGGGCCGGGCGAAGGGCGCCACGGTGGTCGACGCGCTCACCGGCCGGGAGCTCAACGTGCGCGCCCGCGTGGTCGTCAGCGCCACCGGCCCCTGGAGCGATGAGATCCGCAAGCTCGACTCGAAGGACAACGCCCCCGCGGTGCGTGGCTCCAAGGGCGTGCACATCGCCGTGCCCCGCGCGCGCCTGCCCACGCCCGATGACACCGCCCTCACGGTGCTCTCCGGCGTGGACGGCCGCGTGATGTTCATCCTCCCCGCCGAGCACCACACCATCATCGGCACCACGGAGACCGTCACCCACGCCCACCCCTCCGAGGTGCGCGCCAGCGTGTCCGACGTGGACTACCTGCTCGCTTCGGCCAATGGCTTCTTCCCCGACGCCCGGCTCGTGCGCGAGGACGTCGTCAGCGCCTGGGCCGGCATCCGTCCGCTCGTGGCCAGCGCCTACTCGGGCGGGGGCGACGCCAACAGCGCCAGCCGCGAGCACGCCATCCACGCCAGCCCCTCGGGCGTGCTCGCCATCTCCGGCGGCAAGCTCACCACCTACCGCGTCATGGCCAGCGACATGGTGAACGCCATCGAGAAGGCCCTGGCCGTGCCCCACCAGAAGGCCCTCACCGGCTCCCTGCCCCTGCCCGGCGGCGAGTTCTCCTCGTTCGACGACGAGGTGGCCGCCGCGAAGGCCGAGGTGGGCCGCCAGGACGTCGCGCGTCATCTGGTGCGCGCCTATGGCCGCCGCTGGCGCCTCGTCTGGGAGCTCACCCGCGAGCGGCCCGAGCTGGCCGAACCGCTCGCTCCGGGCCTGCCCTATGTGCGGGCCGAAGCCCTCCACGGCGTCACCCACGAGTTCGTCCACACGCTGGATGACCTGCTCGTGCGCCGCCTCAAGGTGGCCTTCGAGACGCGGGACCTGGGCCGCGCCGCCGCCCGGGTGGCCGCCGCCGACATCGCGCCCCTGTTGGGCTGGAGCCCCGAGGACATCGAGCGGCAGCTCGCCGACTATTCGCGCCACGTGGAGCGGCTGTTCGGCATCGATCCGGCGTGAAGGTGCTGGTTCCTGGACTGCGCCGGGGGCAATCGCCTCCGAGTGTCTATCGCCCGGTAGGCGGACAGCCTAACGTGGATATCCGGGAATGAGCGCGTCGGAGCCATGGGTTCGTCAGCGCTCTGTCCTCCGCCAGGGTTTCGTCCCGGGCGGCTGTCATCCCCCCTGGACGGGGTACAAGGAGACGTCCCGTGAGACGACTGGTGCTGTTGAGCCTGCTGGGTATGGGCGCGTGCGTGAAGGATCCTCCGACGGATCTCGTGCAGCAGGAACAGCCGGTATGCCCGGACCTCGTCGTACGGGATGCGTCCGAAGAGCCGAAGGCCCTGGCGAACCGGGCTTCCGCGCGCTTGGACCTCGTGCCCGTCGCGTCGAGCGGCACGGACACAGTCGCCGAGGGCGCGCAGCCGGTCATCGTCCGTTTCCGTTCCAAGGCGGGCATGCGCACCGCCGCCGCGCTCCGCCAGCGCGAGGACAAGGTGAAGTCCCTGGGCGCGCGCGTGAAGTACCACTGGCCCGAGCTGGACACCCTGGCGCTGTCGCTCACGCCCGAGGCCCAGGCCCGGCTCGCGGCCGATCCCGAGGTGCTCTCCGTGTCTCCGGACCGCGTGGTGCGCGCGATGGACATGGCCAGCGGTGCGTTCGTGACGTCGGCGGCCACCACGCCCAGTCCCCTGGGGAGCACCTCCGAGTACACCTACGGCGTGAAGATGACGCGGGCCCAGGAGGTCTGGGATCCGGACAACCAGGGCGTGCTCAAGCCCGGCGCGCCCAATGGCTCGGGCATCCGCGTGTGCGTCATCGACAGTGGCATGGACGTGCGCCACCCCGAGCTGATGGCCGCCTATGTCGCGGGCAAGGACTTCATCGACGGGGATGACAATCCCGAGGACAAGGACGCGGACGGCAACTGGGGCGGTGGGCACGGCACCCACGTGGCGGGCACCATCGTGGCGCAGCTCGGCCTGCACGGCACGGTGAACCCCAACGACGCCAGCCTGAGCCCGGAGGGCATGGTGGGCGTGGCTCCTGGCGCGGAGCTGTACGTGGCGCGCGTGCTCGACACCTCGGGCGGCGGCCGGACCACGGACGTCATGGCCGCGCTCAAGTGGTGCCATGAGGAAGTGCACGCGCACATCGCCTCGTTGTCGCTCGGCTCGCCCGACAGGGACGACGCCGAGGAAGCCCTCTTCCAGCGGTACTTCGCGGAGGGAATGCTGTCCTTCGCCGCCAGTGGCAACGGGGGGGCGACCGCCACCGAGACCTCCCGCATCTACCCGGGCGCCTACGAGTCCGTGGTGGCCGTGGGCGCGGTGGACAGCGAGCTCAAGCACCCCGAGTTCTCCCAGGGCGGTGATTACCTGGACCTCGTGGCCCCCGGCGTGAACATCTACTCCACCTATCCCCAGGGCCGCTCGCCGTACGCGAGCCTGTCGGCCGGGGACACCTTCTACAACTCGTCCTCCTTCGACTTCGTGCCCTTCGAGGAGTACGAGGGCACGCTCGTCGACTGTGGAGTGGGGGATGGGCTGCGCTCGTGCACGGCGGACGCCGCCGCCACCTGCGATGGCTTCGTCGCCTACGTGGACCGCGGGGGTGACATCCGGTTCAGCGACAAGGTGAAGAACGTGCGCTCCCAGGGCGCGCGCGCCGTCATCGTCGGCAACAACGATCCCAAGGATGACGCGACGCTGGCCTTCACGCTGGGCTCGGCGGCCACCTGGCCTCCGGTGACGGCCATCCCCACCACGCTCGTGCCCACCTTCAAGGGACTGGTGGGCTCGAAGGTGCGCGTGGGCATCCGGGGCAGTGACTACGCGCTGAGCACCGGTACCTCCATGGCCACTCCCCATGTGGCCGGCGTCGCCGCGCTCGTGTGGAGCGCCCGCCCCTCGCTCACCAACAAGCAGGTGAAGGAGATCCTCGAGAACTCGGCGAAGCACCTGGGCGAGCAGAACGGGACTGGCCGCAACAATGTCTTCGGCTACGGGCTCGTGCAGGCCAAGGACGCGGTGGAACTGGCCCAGAAGTGGGTTCCGTAGACCACCCCGTCCGGGTCCTCACCGGGGCGGCCGGGAGGGCGAGGCCACCAGGCACGCCCCCACCTGGGCCTCCATGCGCGCCGCCGCCTCGAGGCTCGGGTCCTGGCACACCTCCACCCGCGCCATGGACATGAGCCCTTCTCCCCAGGGCTCCTCGCTGAAGGAGGGGGAGTGCGCCGGGGGCCCGCCGCTGAGCATCACCATGACGAGCCCCGCCGCCACCGCCGCGAGCCCCAGACCCCGCCACTCCCAGGGGCTCCGGCGCGCCGGGGCGGGGCGCAGCCGGGCCTCCAGCGCGCCATAGTCCAGCGCCCGCCGCGAGGGTTGCCGCCGCGCCCGTTGGGCCATCCAGCCGCGCTCCAGGCGCAACCACTCCAGCGCGCGACGGCAGGTGTCACAGTGTGTGGCGTGCTCGCTCACGCGCAGGGCGTCCGCCTCGGACAGCTCCTGGGCGAGCAGCGCGTCCAGGTCCGATTCACGGCACGGGGGACTCATGGCCGACCTCCTGTACTTCCCACATGCCCGGCGAGCCGCTCGCGCAACTGCAACCGGGCCCGGTGGATCTCGTTCTTCACCTTGGGCAGGGACCAGCCCATGACCTGGGCGATGTCCTCGTAGGCCAGCCCATGGTCGATTCTCAGCAGCAGTGCCGCCCGGCGCTCCTCGCGGAGACTTCCCAGGGCCTCGGCGAGCAGTCCCTCCAGCTCGCGGTCCAGCAGCAGCGCCTCGGGCGTGGGCGAGGGCAGCGCGGCCTCCAACAGGGACTCGTTCTCCTCGGAGGCCACGTCCAGGTGCGCCGCCCGGCCCCGGAGCGATTCCAGGTGGACGTGGCGCGCGATGCCCAACAGCCATGAGACGAAGCGCGTGTCATCGCGCAGGGCCGCGAGCTTCCCGTGCGCCCGGACGAAGGTCTCCTGGGTGGCCTCGTCCGCGGCGGCCTCGTCCTGGAACAGGTCCCGGGAGAAGCGCCACACGGCGGGGGCATGCCGCTCGAAGAGGGTCCGGAAGGCGGTCGAGTCACCTCCCCGCGCGCGCATGAGCAGACGGCGCTCGCCGTCGCGCTCCTGGGCGGAATCCCCCGCGAGGGTCATTCGGACGGCGAAGAGGTGGGCCACGCGCCGGAGTGACATGAACCCGTCCCGAGTTTCAGCGTTCTTTCTCATTCATTCCGGGCTCGGGCGTCAAACCCGGGGCCGCCGGGTCCGAGGGCGGCCGGGCGGGCGGGCCTTGGCACCCCCCCGGGTGTGTCCCGCCGGGAACGATTCCCACCTTTGCCCAGCAAAGGACTCATCACCAGGAGAAAGACATGCGCGGAGCCATATGGATGGCGCTGGCCTTGGTGGGGACTGCCCCGCTGGCCCTGGCGCAGCCGGCCACGGGAGCGGGAGTGCGCGCCCCCCAGGCGCAGCAGCCCGCGGCGGGACCCTCGGGGGCGGCCAGCATTGAGCAAGGGCAGGACTCGGCCGGGACGACCTCGGCCTTCGGGACGACGGGTCAACCCGCGGGCGGAGCCCTCTTCCCGGGCATCCCCGGGCTCAATGGGATTCCGTTGCAGGATCCCGCCGCGCAGGGCAACACGTCCTTCGGCACGGGCGGCGCGGGCACGGGCGGCGCGGGCTCCGGCCCCACCTATCGTGGCGCGCCCGAGGCGCCGGTGGACACGGGGACTCCGGCCGCTAGCGCCACCCCGAGTGCCGGGCAGGGAGCGGACCTCAACAACCTGAACCAGCGCGTGGGAGCGCTGGAGCGCGAGGTCTCGGCGCTGCGTGGCACGGGCGGCGCGGGCCCGGCACCGAGCACGACGGCCCCAGCGGCCCCAGCGGCCCCAGCGCAAAACATGGGCACGACTCCGGGCACGGCCGCTCCGGCGCCGAGCGACAACGCCGCGCCCATTCCGGCCATCACCGTGGAGTTCGACGGACGGGTGCGCGACGTCACGCCCCAGTATGTCGAGGTCGTGGACAGCACGGATGGGACGGTGTCCCGGCTGCGGATCGACGATCAAACCCGGGTGTTCCGAGGCTCGGCGCGCAACCGCATTCCGGTGAAGCAGCTCTCCGAGGGAGCGCAGGTGCGCACGTCGTTCGCGTACGTCGATGGCGAGGAGCTCGCGCGCGACATCATCGTGCTGTCTCGCGGCTCTCAACGGTAGTTCCCGGTGCGCGGTCCCCACGAACAAACGGGAAGGAGCGAGGTCTCATGAGAAAACACACCTGGATGGGCCTGGGGGCCGCGGCGGTGGGAATGGTCGTCGTGCTGGGCGCGGAACAGGGCCAGGCGCAGTCCACGTCTCCGCCTGCCTACCCGGGAGGGGCGTCGGGGGAGGACATCTCCCAGGGCTCGCGGGTGTCGGGCACGACGGACGGGTCGGTGAGCGGTGGCGTGGCCGAGACCCAGCCGCAGGGTGGGGGGCAGGACACCAACACGCAGCCGTCGGCGCAGATGACCGAGGCCCAGCAACGCCTGGAGATCGCGCGGTTGCGTACCCAGGTGGCCCAGCTCCAGCAGCAACTCGCGCGGATGCGCACGCAACTCGCCCAGGCCCAGTCGGGTCAGCAGCCGGCCTCCGCGTCCCAGCCGGGCGTGGGCGGCGGTGGCACCGAGGGCTCCTCGGCCGTGGGCAATCCCAACGCCGAGGCTCCCCAAGGGGCTTCGGGCGTGGGCTCCCCCTCGGACACGGGGGGGAGTGGGAGCGCGAGCGGCGCCTCGGGGGCCGATGACAACGAGTCGGGTTACGCCCTGGCCAACGTCCTGCACACGGGCCGGGTGCGCTCGGTGTCCGCGCAGCGGCTCGTGCTCGACGAGGACGGGGGCGGCTCCCACACGCTGACGCTCTCCAACGACGTGGAGGTGTTCCGCGCGGGCCGCCCCACGACCCTCGAGAGCCTCGAGAAGGGGATGCGCGTGAAGACTTCCGCGAACCTGTATGCCCGGGACAATCCGGTGACGCGCATCGAGGTGCTGCCCTCGAAGTGAGCCCGCTTCGGGGCTACTCGCGGCGGAGCCAGAGCGTCTTGAGGGCGCGGACGCCGAACGAGGGCGGGTATTCGGGCCGGAGGGGCTGGCGCGGGGCGAAACGCAGCCGGGGGGCCCGCGCGATCAGCTCCCCGAGGGCGGTGGGGGCCTCGAGCCGGGCCAGGGGCGCGCCGAGGCAGAAGTGAATGCCGTGGCCGAAGGACATCACCCCCTGGGCGTCGCGCTGGATGTCGAAGCGGTCCGGGTCCGGGAACTTGCGCGGGTCGCGGTTGGCCGAGGACAGCACCAGCATCAGCATGCTGTCGGCGGGCACCTTGCCGCCGCTCAGCTCCACCTCGCGCAGGGTGCGGCGCATCACGGACACCACGGGCGACTCATAGCGCAGCGCCTCCTCGATGGCGGCGCCGCAGCCCGAGGGGTTCTTCCTGAGCCAGTCGAACTGCTCGGGGTGGCTCAGCAGCGCGTGCATCGCGTTGCCGAGCAGATTGGTGGTGGTCTCGTTGCCGGCGAGCATGAGCAGCAGGGCGAAGGCGTTGACCTCCTCGGCGGAGAGCGTCTGGCCCTCGCCGCCCTGGACGAGCAGGGAGATGAGGTCCTCCTGGGGCGCGAGCCGGCGCTCCTCGGCGATGCGCGTCATGTACGCGTGCATCTCCTGGCCATCACGCCTGAACTCCGGACCGGGACCGGCGGCGGAGGCGAGGGAGATGAGCGTGTCGCTCCAGCGCTTGAAGTCGCGGCGGCGCGCGGGCTCGATGCCAAGCATCTCCGCGATGATGATGACGGGCAGGGGCGTGGCCAGCCCCTCCATGAAGTCGAACTCCTCCTGGGCGGTCATCTCCGCGACGAGCTTCTGGGACAGCTCGCGCACGCGGGGCTCGAGCGCGGAGATCCGCTTGGGGGTGAAGGTGCGGCTCACGATGGAGCGCATGCGCGTGTGCAGGGGGGGATCCGTGTTGACGAGCGCGGGCACGGAGGGGCGGCCCAGGATGGTGCCGACCACGTCGATGGGCTGGCCGGCCAACCGCAGGCTCGCGGAGGAGAACAGGGCGGGGTTCTTGAGGACATGGGCCACGTCCTCGTGGCGCGTGACGATGTAGGCCTGGAGGGGGGCGTTCCACAGCAGGGGTGCCCGCTCACGCAACTCCGCGTAATAGGGGTAGGGGTCCTGCATCACCTCGGGGTCGAAGAAGCTGAAACGGTCCACCAGGCTCATCCTTCGAGCCTAGCCCCCCCGAAATCGCGGCTTCAACGTGCTCCCCGAGTGGTGCACCCCTCACCTAGAGAGAATCAGGGTGGGGGGACGCAACTTCATCCCACTTCGTGCGACAATCCTTCAAAGTTTTCCTTTTCCGATTCCCGACCTCGCGGAGCCCCCCATGACCACCATCCGTAACTCCTCCCCGAACACCGTGCGCACGGGGACCCCCTCGCCCGTGGAGAAGACCGCCCAGACCGTGGCGCCCCAGCAGAGCGCGCCGGCGGCCGCCGCGCACAAGGGCAACGTCATCACGGACGGCTTCGAGAGCGCCGCGTCGAAGGTGCGCGGTGCGGTGAACAAGCTCTTCGGCAAGTCGGACAAGGTCTATGACGGCGTGATGGTGGGCGCGGGCGGCCAGACGTACCCCGCGGGCACGCCGCTGAGCCAGGTGCCGGGCGTCACCCCGCGCAACAACCCCAACCCCACCGAGACGTTCGTCTACGTCAACGGCATCCAGAACGACAAGGACACCCAGTTCAACAGCATGCAGCAGATCGCCGACCGCACGGGTGCCAAGGTCGTGGGCATCCACAACGCCACCGAGGGCATCGTGTCCGACCTGGCGCAGTGCGTGACGGACAAGCTGGACAAGGGCAAGAACCCGGCCGTGGATACGCTCGCGGACACCGTCTACAACGAGCTCAAGGCGGGCCGGGACGTGCACCTGGTGGCGCACAGCCAGGGCGCGCTCATCACCAGCCGCGCGCTCAATGACGTGGCCAAGCGGCTGCGCATCGAAGACGGGCTGAGCAAGGCGGAGGTGGAGAAGAAGATGAGCGGCCTGAAGGTGGAGACCTTCGGTGGCGCCGCGGCCCACTTCCCGGACGGCCCCCAGTACGTGCACTACGTGAACAACAAGGACATCGTCCCCACCTGGTTCGGCCAGGGCAACGGCAAGGGCGTGGACGAGTGGGCGCGCGACGGTGGCAAGGGCGCCGTCATCCGCCGCTTCGACTTCGGCTCGGGCATCAACGGCGCGCACTCGCTCGCCGAGGCCTACCTGCCGCAGCGCCTGCCCTTCGACCAGGCCCGCGCCGCCAAGTAGTCTGAGTCGAGGAGAGCGCGCACCATGCTCCAGTGGTTGATGTCCGCGGTGGGGCTCGGGCCGCCACCGCCCCCGAGTGGTGGCCCCCTGACGCGTGAGACCGCCGGGGAGCTGGTGCGCTGGTATGTGCGCTCGCAGGGCGCCGTGCTCAGCCCGGGGCTCAACGCCCAGGGCTTTGGCGGCATCGCCGCGGGCGGCTCCCAGGTGTACTTCGAGTACCACGAGGAGCAGCGGGCGCTGGAGTGCAGCGCGCTCGTGTACAAGTTCAGCGAGCCGCCCAAGCCGGGGGTGCTCGAGGGCTTCCAGGCCGAGGCCCGCGAGGGCACCGACGCGGGAGGCGGCGAGGTGGACTACGAGCGGGAGAACCGCGGGCTCTATCTCAGCCGGACCTACACCGTGGTGCCCGAGGGCAAGGCCTTCGCCCGGGACATGAAGCGCCTGGGCGCGGCGAGTGTCGTGTGGGGGGACGAAGTCCTCGACCGCGTGGCCTCGCGCGTCTTCCACCCCGAGGAACTCGAGAAGCGCTGACTTCGAGTGAAGCGCCTCACACCGTTTCTGTGAGGCGGCTCACTGCGTTTCCTGGACAATGCCTGTACTGGTCTTCCGTCCGCGGCGAATCCCGGCCGTGGTGTGGAAGCGGTGACGACGTCCCCCGGCGTCGTTCGTGAGGCGTTCAGGAGACACGAACCTATGCACGGTGGTGCTCATTCGAAGAGGTTGTCCTCGTTTCTGGGCCTGATCGCGGCGGGATGGCTCCCCTCGGCAAGCCTGGCGCAGGAGGTGCCCCCCAACATCCTCGTCCTGGTGGACAGCAGCGAGTCCATGCAGGACTTCCCCGAGTACCTGCCCGAGGCCTTCACTCCGGGCTTCTCTCCCCCGTCGAGTTCCCGTCCGGGAGACCTGGGCGGAGACGGGCCCGGCGGACACTTCCTCAACACGGGCTGCTCGGATCCGGCGCTCGTCGCGGCGATGAGCTGGTTCGACAAGGGCAGCGCGGATCCCGCGAAGAACGGCTCCATCCCCTACGACTCCGATGGCCTGGACTCCCAGTTCTTCGACGCGACGCGGTTCTATCACTCGCGGGGCCGGCGCCTCGCGTGGGGCGGGGCGGAGGGTCCGTACTCGCTCATGCACTTCACGTCCCTGACGAGCGAACCGTTGACGACCAACATCTGCTACCAGGTCGTAGGCTGGGGTGCGGAGTATTTCTACTCGCCAGTCATGGATGAATGCGAGCGGTGTCTGGCCACCAAGGGGTGGTGGCGCGGACCGTTGGTGTCCGCCAAGACGTCTGTTTCATTGGGAGGCCCCACGCGTGCCTTGGACGCACCGCCCCTGCCCACCGAGGCTTTGCGTAAGTGGGTCGTCAAGGGAGGCGTGCTCAATCTGCGTCCGCCCAAGTTCGTGATCGCCCGCAAGGCGCTCAAGGACCTCATCGACTCGTCACCGCGAGCGCGCCTGGGGGTGGCCACCTTCGGTGTCGATCATGGCTGGTATGATCCGCCGGTAGTCCATTCCCGGCCGCTGCCCGACTGTGACAAGGCCACTCCGAATTTCACATTCGATGCCGCCGACAAGCTCGCGCTGAAGAGGGCCGTCAACCAGGCGAATTTTCGTGCTCCAGAGCGCCCCATCGGCGAGGCCCTGTTCGGTCTGGGCGGCTACATGTCCTCGGAAATAAAGGACAGCCTTTGGACCAACTGGTTCAAGCAACCCTTGAATCCAGGCGCCTTCGGCTGGCCGGGCTGCTGCAACGGCGGCACCTATGACAACCCGTACACGGGCAATCAAGGCCTCTTCTGGGGCGTGGTGAGTGACGAGTGGGTCAAGGGGCCCAAGTCCGTCGCGGGGGTGTACCTGCCCGGTCAACCCTGGGAGTCCTGGGATCCCAATGAGCGTCTGATGTGCTCCAGCACGCAGGCCAGCTCCGTCATCGTGCTGACCGATGGCCGTCCGTACAATGACAACACGGTGCCCATCACCAAGATGATGGACATCCTCAAGGCGAACGGGGCACTCCACCCGAGTGGTCTGCCGCTCACCTTCGAGCCCTCCAGCCCCGAGACGAACCCCACTCCCGGCGGTGTCAATTACTGCCACCTGTTCGGCACCACGAAGGAGGCCTGCGACTACACGGACTACAACTGGCCCACGGGGTTGGCGAGCACGAACAAGAACTTCATGGATGACGTGGCCTTCTTCCTGGCGCATACGGACCTGCGCACGGACCTTCCCGGGAACCAGAAGCTGCGCACGTCCGTTGTCAGCCTGGGCTCGAACAGCCCCATGCTGCGCAGCATCGCCCTGGCGGGCGAGGGCCAGTTCCTCCAGGTCCAGCAGGCGAGCCACCTGCGCGAAGCGCTCCTGACCGCCATTCAATCCAGCCGCACGCCCCTGCCGTAGGCGTGCGCTCCGCGACGAGGCCGGGCGCGTTCCCCCCACCCGGCCTCGTTCGGATTCTTTCCCGCGCGGAGTGCCTACTCCGTCCAGCCGTCCAGCAGTCCCATGCGGTCCTTGAGCCGCAGCACCCGCCGCACCGCCGCGTCCAGCTGCTCCAGGTGCTTTGGATCCGACTGGGCCAGCGTGGTGAGGATGCCGAAGTAGTCCAGGCCGCCGGACCAGTCCGGGGGCTCGGTGGTGAGGATGAGATCGTTGCCCGCGAGGAAGGCGCGCCGCACCACTTCCTCGCGCGCGGTGCCCAGGTGCTCGGCGAGCGCGGCGATGGCCACGTCGTCCGTCACCGCGATGCCGCCGCCCTCGTGCGCGAGCGCCACGAGCGAGGGCTCCAGGATGGCGGGGGCCGGGCCGAACTTCGTGTAGACGATGTTCGACATCATCACGCCCCCGAGGAAGCGATCCGCGGCCCGGAATGCCGAGGCCTCCTGGCGCACGCGCTCCTGGCTCCAGTCCGCGAGCGCGCGCACGTGGTCCGAGTCCGCGTCCAGGTCGCCATAGCCCGGGAAGTGCTTGCCGATGGCGGCCACGCCCGCGCGCGCCAGGCCCCGGGCGAAGGCGGTGGCCTTGCGTTGGACGAGCGCCGGGTCCCCGGAGAAGGCGCGGCCGTTGCGGAACATGTGCCCCGAGGACGCCACATCGAACACCGGCGCCAGGTTCATGTTGAGCCCCACGTCGAGCATCGCCTTGCCCACGCGTCCGCCCCAGGTCTCCACCTCGGCGTCCTCCATGGCGGCCAGTTCCCGCGCGGAGGGCAGTGTCTTGAGCGAGGCGTGGCGCTGGAGCCGGTTGAATCCGCCACCCTCGATGTCCACCGCGAAGAAGGGGGGGACCCGGGCGCGCTCGCGCGACGAGTGGATGCGCTCCCGGGCCGCGTCGAGCTTGCGCAGGGTGCCGCCCACGAACAGCACGCCGCCCACCTCCACGGGCGTCTCCTTTCCCACCTGGGGGTAGGCCAGGAGCAACTGCCCCACCTTCTCCCGGAGCGACAGGGATTGGAGCACGCGCTCCACGCGGGCCGCGTCGGGCTCGCGCTCCGGGAAGCGTGGCGCCTTGCGAGGGGGCGCGGCCCCGGCGGAGAGGGACAGCAGGAGCGTCAACAGCAGCGGCGGGGAGAGACGGGGGAGCGCGGACAACATGGGCGCAGTCTTCCATGGCTCCGCGCCGGGGACCCGCGGGGATTCACGGGGTGGGGCTCGGTGGCTCGGCTCAGGAGTCGGCGAGCGCGTCGTAGCCCTGGCCGTGGAACTCGAGCAGGCACAGCCCATGGCCGAAGGGGTCCGCCAGGTGGGCCATGCGGCCCCAGGGCCGTTCCTGGATGCCGCGCTCCAGGGTGGCTCCCGCCGCCTGGGCTCGCTGGACGGCGGCCTCCAGGTCGGTGACGGTGAAGTCCAGGTGGATGGGCGTCCAGTGTCGGCGGTAGTCGCGCACGGCGGAGGTGCCCGGGGCGGGCGTGCTTCCGGCGGGGTTGGCGAGCAGGTCGATGGGGGAGGTGGCTCCGAGCAGTTCCGCCCAGTCGTTGCCCTTGCTCCGTCCCGGCTTCAAGCCCAGGGCCGCGGTGTAGAAGGCGAGGGCTCGTTCCAGGTCCTCGACATCGATGCAGACGCGCAGCTCGAGCATGGGGGCTCACTCCTCCTGGAGGTTGACCTTGAGCACGGTGGACTGCGCGGGTTTGACCTCGATGGTGCGCGTCACCACCTTGGAGAGCTTCGCGTTGACGAGCTTCACGGTGTGGTGTCCGGCGGGCAGCAGCGCGGGGCCCATGGGGGTCTCCCCGAGGCGCCGGCCATCCACGAAGACGGTGGCGTAGGGGACGATGCGCAGCTCGAGCGAGCCCTTGAGCACGGGGCGCGAGGCCACGGTGCGTTTGGGCTTCGGGGTGGGGGCGTTCTCGGGGCTCGCGGCCTGGGGGTCCGTGCCGGATTCTTCCTCTGGCGGAGTCTCGGCGGGTTCGGGGCTGGGAGGAGGGGCGGGGGCCTGGGCGATGGCGGGGATGGGCGCGGGAGGCGGGGCCGCGATCGGAAGGCTCGCCCGCCAGCCCGCGATGGCCATGGCCGAGAGCAGCAGCACGCCACCCAGGAGTGGCAGCCCCCAGCGCCTCGGGGGCCGGGCCGACGTCACGGGAGGCGGGGTGGCCTGGGTCTTGGGCTCCTCTCCCCTGGGAGCCTCTTCCGGGTTGGGCTGCGTCTCGTCGTTGGGATCGACCTTGGGACGGCGCGAGGCGGCCCGGGAGGGCGTGGACGAATGACTGGGCCTGCTGCGCCCCGAGCCCGAGTGGGGCGTGGGCGTGGGGCACTCGGTGCCCGAGAGCGTGTGGGTGATGAACTGGGCCACGTACTGGGTGGTCACGGGCCGTCCCACCGAGAGGATGAAGTCCTCCAGGTCCGCCTGGAAGGAGGCGCAGTCCGGATAGCGCTGGTCTCGATCCTTGGCGAGCGCGCGGTCGAGGATGTCCTGCAGGGGCTCGGGGATGTCCGGCCGCAGCTGCGTCGCGGGCACGGGCTCCTGTTGGAGGATGGCCCGCATCAGCTCGGCGTCCGAGCCCGCGATGAACGGCTTGCGGGCCGTCAGCAGCTCATAGAGCACCACGCCGAGCGCGTACACGTCCACGCGCCGATCCAGGGGCCCCGAGCGCACCTGCTCGGGTGCCATGTACGGCAGCTTGCCCTTGAGGGCGCCCGTCTCGGTGCGGTGGCTCTGCCCGGCGGCCTTGGCGATGCCGAAGTCCACGACCTTCACCTCGCCCTGGCGCGACAGCAGGATGTTGTCGGGACTGATGTCGCGGTGGATGAGGCCCAGGGGCTCGCCGGTGTTGGGGTCCGCGAAGTCATGGGCGAAGGCCAGCCCCTCGCAGGCGTGCGAGATGAGCCGCGCGCACACCGCGGGGGGTGGGGCGAGCCCATGTGTCGCGGCGCGCTTGATGAGCGTGCGCAGGCTGGGCCCGTCGATGTACTCCATGGCCAGGAAGTAGGCGCCCTCGGACTCACCGAAGTCGAAGATCTGCGCGATGTGCGAGTGCGTCAGGCGGGCGGCGAGCTTGGCCTCGGCGAGGAACATGTCCACGAAGGTGGGCAGCTCGGCCAGGTGGGGCAGGATGCGCTTGAGGACCAGGGTCTTCTCGAAGCCCATGGGGCCCGCGGCCTTGGCGAGGAACACCTCGGCCATGCCGCCGGTGGCGAGCTTGCGAACCAACTGGTACTTGCCCAACTGCTCCGTCACGACCTGACCTCACTCAAACAGGGCCAAGACCCTGAATATCAGGTGTCAGCTGAAATGTCTGTTCTTCCAGGTAGGAAGGAACAGGCTTGAAGAGTGAGCGGGTACGACACGAAAAGACGTGTCGTCAGGTGAATGACTCTTTGCCCTCGGTGAGGTTTTGGTTTTCTACTCCGGGTGAAGCACTCCCCCGCTCCGAAGATGAGTCGCCCCGTGCGTGCCATGCTCCGCCTGAGAGTCCTCTCCGTCCTTGTCCTCCTCGCCTGGATGCCGTCCTTCTCCGCGCACGCACAGGAGCCCGCGCCCGTCGACTTCAGGTCCATGGTCGGCATGATCAGCCGGTTGTATGGACTGCTCGAGTACGAGGCGGCTTTCTCTCAAATCCAGGCCGCGCGTCAGAACCCGCTGGGAACGCACGAACTGGTGGTCCTGTTCCTCTACGAGGGCATCATCCTGTTCGAGATGGGCAGGGTCGAGGACTCGGGAGATGCCTTCCAGATGGCGTTGCTGCTCCGGCCCGACGCGAAGCTGCCCGAGCAGGTCGCCCCCAAGGTGGAAGCGCATTTCGAGACGGCCCGGCGGTTGGCCCGGGAGCCAGCGCAACCGGACGGCGCCCGGTCCGCGTCTCCTGGAGTGGAGTGCTCGGTCTCGCCCATCCAGGCCACGGGCAGGAACCTGAGGGCGCAGCAGCTGTGGCGTCTGGAGTCGATGGAACGGATGCTGTGCAGGCGCGGCGCCCTGCGAGGCCCGGTGGCCAGCGCCTTGTCGTCCCTGACGATCCAGATGGGGCAGGCGACCGAGCACGCCGAGCGGGTGCGCATCAGCCAGGTCATCGATCGGATCGCCACCCAGTTGTCCGTGTTCCCCACCAACGCCACCTGGACGCAGGCGAAGGACTCCGCGCCCGAGGACATGTGGGAGGCCGTGGGGGAGGATCCGGAGCGTCCCCTGCCCGAGGCCCCCGCCGAGCCGGAAGTGGACGAGTCGCCCTCCACGGACCCCTCGAATCTGTTCGGCTGTCGGGCGGCGGTGGCGGATGAGTGCGAACGGCTCATGATGCGGCTGCTGCAACTCCAGAACCAGATGCAGGGCTTGGATGCCGAGCGGAAGGCCAGGGCTGCGAAGGAACTTTTCCGCCTGGGTCAGCGGGTTCGCGAGGCCGTGGTCCCCTCGGAACTGGAGCAGGCCTCGCTCTCCGCCGATGCCTGGTCGCAGAAGTGGAATTGAGCGGCCGGCTCACTCCGCCAGGAGATTGACCTTGAGCAGGGTGGTTTCCTCGGCGCGCACTGTGACTCCTCGTGTTGCTGTCTTGGAAAGGGTCTGGTTGACGAGCTTCACGGTGTGGTGCCCCACGGTGAGCCGCAGGGGCTTGATGGGCGTGTCTCCCATGTCCTTCCCATCCACGATGACCGTGGCGTAGGGCCGGACGCGCAACTCCAGGGTGCCCGTGGGCAAGACCTTGGGCGGAGCCGGGGTGGAAGCCTTGGCGCGAGAGGGCTCGCGCTTCGGACCGAGGATCGCCGCCACGGGCGGGGAGGGTTGTTTCGGCGTGGGGGCTTCCGCGACAGGTGCCGCTGGAGCGGGCGCCTCCGGGGCGGACTCCACGGGGGTCGCTGACGGAACCGGGGCTGGAGGCAGGGTTGGCTCGGCTTGGGCCAGCGGTGTCTCCTCGTGGCGCTCGGCCATGGGGGCGGGCCGTGGAGCCTCGGGCGGGGAACTCATCCGCCAGAGCAGCATGCCTCCGCCCGCCAGGAACAGAACGCCACCCACCAGGGCGGGAATCCACCGGCCTGAGGAGCGGGGCTTCACATTCGCCGGAGGCGTGCCCACGAGCATATGCGTGGCCTGCTCGGTCTTATCTCCCGCTGTCTCCCGAGAGGTGCCCGTCAATGGCGCGACACGGGTCTCGGGTTCTGTCTCTTGGGAGGGGGACGGCGTCACCAGCCGATGCCGTTCCGCGGGCTTCTGGAGCGGGCCAGACGGATCCAACGGCCCCACCATGGATTGCGCGGACGAGAGTTCCGGTGAGGTCGTGTTCGACGTGAGCTGGGCGATGAGTTGCGTCACCTGCTGCGTCGTCACGGAGCGGCCGGCCGCGACGATGAAGTCCTCCAGGTCCGCCTGGAGGGCGTGGCAGTCCGGGTAGCGCTGCGAGACGTCCTTGGCGAGTGCCTGGTCGAGGATGCGCGACAGTGAGGGGGGAAGGTCTGGCCGCAGTTGTACGGCGGGGACGGGCGGCTCGAAGAGGATGGCCTGCATCAGCCCGGCGTCCGAGTCCGAGCTGTACGGCCGCTGGCCCGTGAGCAACTCGTAGAGCACCACGCCGAGCGCGTACACGTCCACGCGCCGATCCATGTCCCGCGCCCGGAGCTGTTCCGGCGGCATGTACGCGAGCTTGCCCTTGATGACGCCGCTCTGGGTCCTGTGGCCCTGACTCGCGGCCTTGGCGATGCCGAAGTCCACGACCTTCACCGCGCCCTGCCGGGACAGCAGGATGTTGTCCGGGCTGATGTCGCGGTGGATGAGGCCCTCGCGCTCGCCGGTGTCGGGGTCCACGAAGTCGTGGGCGAAGGCCAGCCCCTCACAGGAATGCGAGACGAGCCGCGCGCACAAGGTGGGCGGCAAGGACGTGCCCTGGGCCTGCGCGCGTTTGACGAGGGTGCGCAGGCTGGGACCGTCGACGTACTCCATGGCCAGGAAGTAGGCGCCCTCGGACTCGCCGAAGTCGAAGATCTGCACGATGTGCGGATGCGTCAGGCGCGCGGCGAGCTTGGCCTCGGACAGGAACATCTGGACGAAGGTGGGCTCCTCGGCCAGGTGGGGCAGGATGCGCTTGAGGACCAGGGTCTTCTCGAAGCCCATGGGGCCCGCGGCCTTGGCGAGGAACACCTCGGCCATGCCGCCGGTGGCGAGCTTGCGAACCAACTGGTACTTGCCCACCTGCTGCGTCACGAGCTGACCTCCTTCCCGATGAATCCGGCGTTCCCACCCCGGCGTTCGCGAGGGTGGGCCCGCACTCCGAGCGTCCATGAATATCAGGTGGCGTTTGACTTGTCGTGAGCCCCGCCCGGTGAAAGGCCTCGTCTGTTAGAGGGGGAACCCGAGGCCCACTGCCATGGACCCACTCACGAGAGACGACGGACTATTGCCAGCGAGCGGGATTGGCCCTTTGCTGGGGGCGAACATCTCCAGTCCAACACGGGTGAATTGTCACGTGCGTGCCATGTTCCGTCAGAGCGTCCTACCCGTCATGATGCTTCTCGCCTGGATGGCGCCGCGCGCCGCGCATGCGGGGGGCGTGAACAACGCCGACATCGCCAGTTCCCTCGGAGAGATCGGCCGCCTCTATGACGAGCTCTATTACGAACGGGCTTTCGAGCAGATTCAGCGGGCGCGACAGCTCTCACGGAAAGTCAGTGACGAGGTCGTCCTGTTCCTCTTCGAGGGAATCATTTTCTATGACATGGGGAAGCTGCCTGAGTCGAGCATGGCTTTCCGGTTGGCCTTATCGCTGCGGCTCGACGCGAAGCTTCCCGTGGCACAGGTCGCTCCCAAGGTCGAGAACCACTTCGAGTCCATTCGGCAGCGCATGCGCGAGGACCAGGTTTCCACGTCCACCAACGGAGTTGCCGCGGTGGAGAGGTGCCCACCCTCTCCCGTGATGGCGCTGGGCAAGAACTTGAGAGCCCAACAGCTATGGCGGTTGGCCTCGATGGAACAGATGCTGTGCATACGAGGGGTGCTCCGAGCCAGCATGGTCAGGAAGTTATCTGATTTGCAGAGCCGGATGGCGACGGCATCCTCGAGTTATGACCGGCTGCGCATCTGTCAGGACATCGATAAACTGTCCAGCGCTCTAGCGGTTTATCCGTCTACCGCCGATTGGCTCCAGGCGAAAGCCTCCGTGGCGAGAGAGCTCTCGGTGTTGGAGCATGACGACCCGGAGGTTCCCTTGTTGGTGGATCCCTCGGAATCCGTCTCTCGTGTCTCGAGCAAGGCATCCCCGGAGCGCGTGAGCCGTACTCCGAGCGACGTCTCTCCAGGACTCGTACCCACTGCCTTGGGCAAGGACGAGCCGAGGGATGTGTTCGGGTGTCAGCTCGCGGTCGCCGCCCGGTGCGAGCGGCTGATGCGGAGCCTGCTGTTCATGCAGGAGCAATCACTCACCCTTGACTCCAAGTTCCGGGCTGTCTTCACGAGAGAACTCTTCCTCCTGGGTCGACGGATTCGGAGGGCTCGGACGCCTGCGGAGTTGGATGCGGCTAGCCGCGATATCGACGCCTGGGCACACGAATCTTCACGCCACTGAATCGTCCAGTCGCTTGGTGCCAGAGGGGCATCGCCCGAGGCGAGTCACGGCGAGTCTGAGCCGGTGAGACCGAGACCTTGAATACCTAGTGGTGTCTGGATTCGCTGTCCTACCAGCCAGGTGGCACAAGCCAGACGTTCAGGCCAGGATGACTGGTTCGCCTCATGGAAATCGTGCCGTCCTGTAAATGACCATTTACCCACGAAGCGGATTCGGTCATTTACTGAGCGTGAAGAGAACCACCGCTCCGAAGATGAGTCATCGCATGCGCGCCATGTTCCACAAGAGAATCCTCCCCGTCATCTTGCTGCTCGTATGGGCGTCGGCTCCCACCGCTCAGGCGGATGGGCGGGCCACTGTTGACGTCTCCAACTTCATCGGAGCCATCAGCCGGCTCTATGGACAGCTCGAGTACGAGGAGGCCTTCGCCCAGATTGAACTCGCGCGGCAACGGCCCCTGGCGACGCGCGACGTCATCACCTTGTACCTCTACGAGGGCATCCTGTTGTTTGAAATGGGGAGGCTGACCGATGCCGGTGATGCCTTTCAGATGGCCTTGATGCTGAATACCGATGCGAAACTGCCCGAGCGGGTCGCTCCCAAGGTCGAGGCGCATCTCGAATCCATCCGGAAGCTGGTCAAACAAGATCTGGAGTCATCTGCCCAGGTGGCCTCGGCTCTGGTGGAGGAGGACGGAAAAGACTATGCCCAGCTCCTCGCTCCACTCCCCCAGCGGGCCGCGCCCAAGGAGGTCGTGGATACGTCCTCATGTTCTTCCTCGCCCGTGAATGCGCTGGGCAGGACCCTGAAAGCCCAGCAGTTGTGGCGGATCGCCACGATGGAGCAGATGCTGTGCGCGCGCGGCAGGCTTCGCGGTTCCATTGTCAGCATCCTGTCGGACCTGCACCAGCGAATGATGTTGGCGGATTCGAGCTACAAACGACTGCTCATCAGCCAGGAGATCAGCAAGGCCTCCCGCGAGTTCTCCGTCTATCCGGAAGAGGCCGCGTGGAGCACGGCGAAGGCCTTGTTGCCGCGGGCCGCGTCGGAGATCGATCCGGATGATATGGAAATTCCCATGCCCGTTCCCCCGGAGGGAGCCGAGGCGGAGTCGATTCCCGATGACGAGCCGCGGGATTTGTTTGGCTGTCAGGTCGTGGTCGCCGCCGAGTGTGAGCGGCTCATGCGGCGCATGCTTCTTCTCCAGGAGCAATCCGCCGCGATGAGTCCTTCGAGCCGTCAGAGCGCCTCCAGGGAGCTCTTCCGCTTGGGCCGGAGGATCCGGGACGCCGATTCCCGTGAGGCGTTGGTGGATGCCTCGCGCGCGATCGACTTCTGGTCGCGGAAGTGGCGTTGACGCCGCGTTCGGCGAGCCGTTGCCTCAATCCTCGAACAGGTTCTCCTTGAGCTGGAAGGTCTGGCCCACCTTGATGTCGACCTCGCGCGTCAACGTCTTGGACAGATCCGTGTTGACGAGCTTCACGACATGGCGCCCCACGGGCAGTTCCTGGGGGGCCATGGGGGTATCGCCCAGCCTCCGTCCGTCCACGAAGACGGTGGCGTAGGGCCGGATGCGCAGCTCCAGCGTCCCCTTGAGGACGTACTTGGGCGGCGGCGCGGTGCGCTTGGGTTTGGCGGGCGCCTGCTGCTGTTGCCGCGGAGAGTTCGGCTTCTCCTGCTCCACCGGTTCGGGCTCGGGTGCCTCGACGGCGGGCGCGGCGGCGACCTCGGTTCCCGCGTCCTGCTCGTCCTTCTTCTCGGTCTTCTCCGCGTCCGGGGCCGGGACCAGGGCCATCTCCTGGGCGGCTTCTTCCGGCCGCGCCGATGGACCCGCGTCGGGAGACGGCGTGGCCGTATCGGGCGCGGGATTGGAGACGGCGGGGACCGGGGCGGGCGGGGTGGGCTTCTCCGCCACCGCCATCGCGGGAGGACTCCCGGCCGTGCCGCGGGGAGGCGCCGGAACCTCCGGTTGGGAGTTCAGCTTCCAGTACACCGCCCCGCCACTCAGCAGGAGCAGCGAGCTCCCCAGCAGCGAGGGCCACCGCTTCGTGGGCCGGGGTTTCGCCGCCGCCGACATGACGGGGCGCCGCGCGATGGGCGCACTCGCGGAGGGACCGGGGGGCGCGGGCAAGACCGTGGGCGTGCTCACGGTGGGCCGTTGCTCCTCGGGCTCTACGTAGCGAGTGGGGGCCGACGCGGCGGGTGGGGCGGGGGAGACGGCCGGCATCAGCGTCAATGGGGGCGGCGTCGGTCTGGGCCCAGGTCGCGGAGGGGGCGTGACCCTCATCTGGGTGGTCTGAAGGGCGGGCGGCGGAGGCTCGGGCGCGACGGGCGGGGGCGTGAGCCGCATCTGGGCGGTCGGAACGGAGGCCGCGGGGGTGCTGGGACGGGAGGGCGGCGCGGGCCGCGTCGGCGGTGTCGAAGCCGAGGACGGTAGGGACGCGAGCACCTGGTACGGAGGCGTGACGAGGGTTCTGGGCTCTTCGTCCCTGGCGGGGAGTGGGCTGCGCAGATTCGCCGTCAGCACCTCGTTCGTGGTCGAGGAGGCGCTGCGCTTCTTGGTGAGAAAGGGAGGCTCGACGGGCGGCGGCGTCGCGGGAGGGGGCGTCGAGATCGTGGCGATCGTCGGCAGGGGAGTGGTCCGCAGCTCGGGGAACTCCGTGTTCGGAGCGCCCGGGCCGCGGAGCGCGGGAAGCTCCGTGCTCGACGTGGTCTGGTTGATGAATTGCGCCACCAACTGCGTCGTCACGGGCTTGCCGACCGAGACGATGTACTCCTCGAGCTCCGCCTGGAAGGCATGGCAGTCCGGGTAGCGCTGCGAGACGTCCTTGGCGAGCGCCTTGTCGAGGATGCGCAGAAGCGATTCGGGGAGATCCGGGCGGATGCTGGCCGCGGGGACGGGTGACTCGAAGAGGATGGCCTGCATCAGCCCGGCGTCCGAGTCCGAGCTGTACGGCCGCTGGCCCGTGAGCAACTCGTAGAGCACCACGCCGAGCGCGTACACGTCCACGCGCCGATCCATGTCCCGCGCCCGGAGCTGTTCCGGCGGCATGTACGCGAGCTTGCCCTTGATGACGCCGCTCTGGGTCCTGTGGCCCTGACTCGCGGCCTTGGCGATGCCGAAGTCCACGACCTTCACCGCGCCCTGCCGGGACAGCAGGATGTTGTCCGGGCTGATGTCGCGGTGGATGAGGCCCTCGCGCTCGCCGGTGTCGGGGTCCACGAAGTCGTGGGCGAAGGCCAGCCCCTCACAGGAATGCGAGACGAGCCGCGCGCACAAGGTGGGCGGCAAGGACGTGCCCTGGGCCTGCGCGCGTTTGATGAGGGTGCGCAGGCTGGGACCGTCGACGTACTCCATGGCCAGGAAGTAGGCGCCCTCGGACTCGCCGAAGTCGAAGATCTGCACGATGTGCGGATGCGTCAGGCGCGCGGCGAGCTTGGCCTCGGACAGGAACATCTGGACGAAGGTGGGCTCCTCGGCCAGGTGGGGCAGGATGCGCTTGAGGACCAGGGTCTTCTCGAAGCCCATGGGGCCCGCGGCCTTGGCGAGGAACACCTCGGCCATGCCGCCGGTGGCGAGCTTGCGAACCAACTGGTACTTGCCCACCTGCTGCGTCACGAGCCGACCCTCTTCTCGACGAACCCGGAGGTCCCTCCTTGGCACCCGCGGGGATGTACCCTCTCGCGCGGCGGACCCATGAATATCAGGTAGTGGTTGACTTGTCGTGATCCTGGACGGACCGCGAGCGTGTCAGGAGAAGACGGAAACGCATGGAAGCCGCGTGCTCCGGCACGATCCGGAGAGCGGGGTTTCATGGGAATTCGGCCGCCGGGCGTTGGCGGCGGAGGAGCCCGGCGTTGTCGGGCACGGGGCTTTCGGCACGCGGGAGGGGGGAGGCGGAACCGCCCGGCACCTGGCCCGAGGGGGCACGCGCCCGGGCGAGGGCGATGCGCGCCTCCTCCGAGCGCGGGTGCAGGGCCACGGCGCGCTCGAGCCATCGCCGCTGCTCCTCGAAGCGGCCGAGCGAGGCCTGCGATGATGCCACGCGCAGCATTTCCTCCACGTAGTCCGGGTGGGGGAACACGCCCGTGCTCGCTGCCTCCATCGCGGGCCAGAGGGATTCGGGGCGTGTGGCTTCATTCAACCGGGTGCGCACGAGTCCTGGCACCTGGGCACGCCGCCAGTTCTCGTTGAAGCGCAGCGCGTCCTGGCGCAGGGCCTGGTTGAAGCGCAGGGGGGCGGGGCATTCCTCCTGCTCGCACGCGGCGAGGTAGTCCGTGAAGAAGGCCAGCGGGCCGCGCCGGGGGTATTCGCCGAGTTTGTCCCGGCCATGCACGCGCTCGAGCGTGCGCGCCATCTCCATTCCCACGCGGATGAACAACGCGCCCTCGCGGGGCTGGTGGGCGGTGCGGATGCGCTCGAGGGTGGCTGGAAGCTCCGGGGCGATGCGGGCGCGATCGAGCAGCTCGGTCACCTGGGTGAAGGCATGGATCAGATCTCCCGGTTTGGGGACGTCTCCGGGGGCGGCGTGATAGGCGAGCCCGTAGGTGAAGAGCCGGGCGATGCCCTCGTGCACCGTGGCGTCCATGGGATCCGAGAACGCGGCGTCCCGGCGCACATGACCGTCCTCGCGCAGCGTCTCGATGATGCGGTTGGACAGGCGCCTCAGGCGTTTGGCGTCTCCCTCCAGGTTGGTGGCCAGTGCGAGGACGATGTCCTCGGCGGGCAACAGGAGGAGCAGGGTGGTCGTCTCGGGCTGGCCTCCGGCATGGGCCACCACGTAGTGGCCGCGCAGGGGGTAGGTGGCGAAGCCCATGCCGTAGTCGGTGAGCAGGCCGTCCCGGGTGCGCATGGGCGTCTGCATCATCCGCGCGGTGTCCCGGGTCACCAGGCGGTCGTGGAGCATGGCCTGTCCGAAGGCGAGCAGATCCTCCACGGAGGCGCGCACGCCGCCGCCGGCGAAGCGGCTGGAGACGTCGAGGTAGTGCGAGGGGACGAGCCGTCCCTGGTGGGACAGGCGGTAGCCCACGGCCTGGTGTGTGTCGCGCGTGCGGTAGTCGTCCAGGGCGGCGGTGCTCATCCCCGTGGGCCCGAAGACGTGCGTGCGCAGGTAATCGCCGAAGCCCTGGCCCGAGGCGCTCTCCACGGCGGCGCCCAGCAGGTTGTAGCCCCAGGTGCTGTAGACGAATTGGGTGCCGGGCTCGGCCACGAGCGGCTTGTGGGCGAAGAGGGCGAGCGCGCCCGCGGTGTCCAGGCGGCGGATGTTCTCCGCGGCCTCGGGCCCGTCATAGTGGGGCACGCCGCCCAGGTGACCGAGCAGCTGGCGCACGGTGACGGGCCAGGGCTGGGCGGGGAAGGCGGGCACGAGCGTGTGCACGTCCGTGTCCAGGCTCAGGCGCCCCTGCTGCACGAGCTGGAGCACGGCCACGGCGGTGAAGGACTTGGTGATGGACGCCATGCGGTACGTCGTGCGGGGCGTGGCGGGCTTGCGGCGCGCCACATCCCTCATCCCATAGCCGCGGACCCAGCGCTGGGCTCCGTGCATCACCCCCACCGAGAGCCCCGCATGGGGCCTCCGGGCGAGCTCGGCCCGCACGTGCCCATCCAACGCGCTCTGGATGTCCTCGGGCAGGGACGGCGCTTCGATGGGAATGGGGGTGAGCGGGGGCTCGGGGGGCGTGGGGGCCGGGAGGACCGGCGTGCCCCCCAGCAGCAGCGCGGAGAGCAGCAGCGCCTTCATGGCACGGCCTCGGTCGTCGAGACCTGTCCCTCTTCCACCCAGGCGCTCAGGAGCGCGTCGGTGATGAGCTGTCCGAGCAGGTCCAACCCCTGGCCGCGCGGATGGACGAGGTCGTCATGGACGAGTCCGGCCTCGATGAATCGCGCGAGCGAGCCCTCGCCTCCCATGGCGGAGAAGATGTCGAAGAAGGCGCAGCCCTCGGCCAGGGCGATTTTGCGCTCCACGGTGATGACCTCGTCGAGGTAGGGCCGCTGCACGAGCCGCTGGGGTCCGGTGCCGCCGCGCACCGCGTCGATGGGGCCCACCACCAGACACGCCGAGCCAGGCGCGGCGGCGCGCGCGCGGCGCACGAAGTCGCGCAGTCCTTCCTCCACCTCCTCCAGGTTGGAGCGGCCCCATTCCAGGCGCTTGGCCTCGTTGCCACCGAGGATGAAGAGCATCAGCCGGGGCGAGCGCTCCGCGAGCTGGGCGCGGAAGAGGTCCTCGTTCGAGCGCAGGAAGAGATTGGCGTCCGAGGAGGGCACCCCCAGGGTGTCCAGCACGATTCCGGGGCGTGACCGCTGCAACACCACGCCGAGCACCACGGCGCCCTTGCCGTCCGCCACCACGTCCAGGGTGCGCGCGCCCGCGGGAATGTCGAAGGCGAGGGACCTGGCCTGGCCGTCGCCCTGGGGCTCGGTGGTGGCGAGGACCTGTCCCTGGGAGTGCACGGACAACTGGCCGCCCTCGGGCGCGTCGAGCCACCAGAGGGTGCCCCGGGGCTCTCCCTCCAGGGTGAAGCGGCTGCGGGCCCTGGCGCTGACGGACTGGTGGTACACGCCGCTGATGCCGAAGGGCAGGGGCGCGAGCTGCAGCTCGCCCAGGGTGCGCGGCTCCCATTCGCCCTGCGCGAAGCCCGCGCGCGCGCGCGGTCCATAGGGCGCGAGCCGGTCCACGAGCAGCACGCCCCGGCCCGAGTCACCGAAGGCGCCGCTCAGCTCCTCGCGCACCACGTCGACGATGCGATCCCCCGCGATCAACGAGTTGCCGAACGCGGAGATGACGGTGGGGGCGGTGGCCGTTCCGGAGGTGAGGGCGTCGAGCGAGTCGAAGAAGGGACCGAGCGCGGTCCGGGCGCAGCGCTCCTCCGAGGGGGTGACGCAGGGGTTCTCCATCCCGGGAGTGAGCGTGCCCAGCTTCTCGCCGAGCTGGTGCAGCCGCAGCGCGCGGGGCGAGGGCGCGGGCCGGGTACGGCGGATGGGGGCCGGGGGAGGAGGTGCCTTGGGGGGGGGCGCCCGGGCGAGCAGGACGGGCGGGCTCCTCGGAGCGGGAGTCCGAGCGGTCCGCTTGGCACGGGGGCGGCGATGGGAGCTGGGCTCGGGCGGGGGACGCGACAGCCCCCACGTGAGCACACCGAGCAGCGGCAGGAGGAGAAAGCCCGTCCACCGCCGGGCACGAGAAGCATCGAACATGCGGGGCGAAGTCTAGACGCAAACCTCCTGGTGACCCAGGAACCGGCCGGAGCACTTCACCGGCCCGAGCCGCCCGCTCGCTCGCTCGTCAGGGAAGGGACTTGATGGCGCGGCGCGGCTTGCTCGGCGCCTCGGGCTCGGGCGTGTCGGCGCGGCGCAGGACCTCGCCCTCCACCACGGTGACGCCGTCGGGGGAGACGGGGGGGCCGAGGGTGGCCACGAGCTTGCGGTGGGCTTCCTCCAGACGCCGGTGCAGGGTGGAGAAGGTCTGCTGGGCGGTGCTGGGCATGTCCTCGGTATAGGTGAAGTACCAGCGCATCGTGTCCAGACACTCGTAGAAGTGGTCCACGATCGACTGCTCGCGCGCGGGCAGGTGCATGAGTTCGTGGAAGGTGGCGCTGGTGTAGCGCGTGGCGAGCGTCTCGAGCATGGGGGCACGGCTGCGCAGGCGCGAGAAGAGGACGAACATCTCGCCGCGACGCGCCTCCAGGCGGCGCATGAGATGCGCGGCGTCCAGTGCGATCAGGTTGCGCACGCGCAGGGTGGTCTCATCGGTGGGCGGGGGAGCCTGTTTGCGGCGAGCCATGGGCCCTGAGTCTACCCATTGAGTTTTGAGACGTGCACATTCCCGGCGTCCGCCGTCAGGCGGCACGGGGGCTGTGGTAACGGAGCCAGCTCATGGCGAACAGGCGCATCGAGGACAGCCGCATCCAGCAACTCAGCACCCGGGAGGCCAAGGGCGGCGACTATGTCCTCTATTGGATGCAGCAGAGCGCTCGGGCCGAGCACAACCCGGCCCTGGAGTACGCCGTGCAACGCGCCAACGCGGCGAAGCTGCCGCTGCTCGTGGGCTTCGGGCTCATGGACGACTATCCGGGCGCCAACGTGCGTCACTACCGCTTCCTGCTGGAGGGACTGCGGGACACCGCCCGGGCCCTCGCGCGAAGGAGGATTCCCTTCGTCGTCCAGCGCGGCGGTCCAGAGGCCGTGGCGCTCAAGCTCGCGCGGCGCGCGGCGCTCGTGGTGTGCGACCGGGGCTACCTGCGCCACCAGAAACAGTGGCGCCAGACGCTCGCCGCCGAGGCCCGCTGTCCCGTGTTCCAGGTGGAGGGAGACGTGGTGGTGCCCGTGGACTCGGTCTCGGGCAAGGCCGAGTACGCCGCTCGCACCTTGCGGCCGAAGATCCACCGTCTGTGGAACGCATACCTGACGCCCCTCTCACCCACGCCGCTCAAGACGAACGCCTCGCACCTGGAGGTGAAAGGCGTTTCGCTGGATGACCTCGACGCGTTGCTCGGCCGGATGAAGCTGGAGCGCGGCGTGCCTCCGGTCCACCACCGTTTCCAGGGAGGCACGCGCCGGGCGAACCAGCTCCTGCGCGCCTTCCTCACCCGGCATCTGCCCGAATACAAGGAGAGTCGGCCTCATCCCGAGACGGACCATGTCTCGCACATGAGCAAGTACCTGCACTTCGGACAGGTGAGCCCGGTGACGGTGGCGCTCGCCGCGCGGGCGGCCCGGGCGGCGGACTCCCAGCGCGAGAGCTTCCTCGAGGAACTCATCGTCCGGCGCGAGCTGGCGCAGAACTTCTGCGAGTACACGCCCCACTACGACGACTACTCCTGTCTGCCCCGGTGGGCCCGTGACACGTTGCACCAGCACCGCGGGGATGAGCGGCACCACCAGTACTCCTATGTCCAGCTCGAGGCGGCGCGGACGCACGATCCCTACTGGAACGCCGCCATGCGGGAGATGCGCTACACGGGCTACATGCACAACGCCATGCGCATGTACTGGGGCAAGAAGATCCTGGAGTGGAGCAGCACTCCGGAGCACGGCTACCGCACCGCCTTGACGCTCAACAACACGTACTTCCTGGATGGGCGCGACGCGAATTCCTTCGCCAACGTGGGCTGGGTGTTTGGTCTGCACGACCGGCCCTGGGGCCAGCGGGAAATCTTCGGCACTGTGCGCTACATGTCCTCGGGTGGACTGGAGCGGAAGGCGGACATGGACGCCTATCTCCAGAAAGTGGATGCACTCGTGGCCGAGGCGAAAGCGGCCGGAGTCCGCTTCGCGGGTGATTGACGCGGCGCGACGCGGGCGGCGGTGCGCACGCCCCCGAGCGCGGTGGCTAGGGTGCTCTGTCCGGGGAAGACCGAGTCGCCCACGAGCCACAGCCCCTCCAGCACGGGCCGGGGGCTCATCGAGACATAGTGGTGCAACCCCGCGCGGCGGGGCACCCCGCCCACCGCGCCTCCGTCGCGTCCCGTGAAGCGCTCGAAGGTGCGGGGCGAGCCCGTCATCTCGTGCCGCACATCCCTCATCCACTCGGGGGCGAGGTGCTCCAGTCCCTCGCGCATCCGCTGCTGTAGCCGAGAGACGAGCCGTGCCCGCTCCTCGGGAGACGCGTCCCGGAGGGCTCGCAGCGGCACGTGCGTGGACACCGTCACGGTGCGCTGGCCCGGGGGCGCGCGGCCCATGTCGGCCTCGCCGCTGAAGGACGCGAAGAGGTGATTGCCCTCGATGAAGGGCGCGTGCGGCTCCTGGATCAGCTCCAGGTGATGGGCGTGGGGCGAGGCACCCTCGGGGGCGCCCACGACGAGGTAGAGCATCACGGCTCCCCACCCCTCGGCCACCTTCCCCGCGAGCGAGCGGACCCGGTGGGGAAGCTGCTTGCTGGCGGTGGGGCTCAACAGCCTAGCGAGGCCCTGGGGCAGTACGTTGGCCACCACGTGGCGCGTGAGCAGTTCTCCCCGGCGCGACTCCACCCGCCAGCCGCCGGACGTGGGCGTGAGGGACTTCACCCGGTTGGCGAGGAGCACGTCGCCTCCTTCGGCGGTGACGGCTCCGGCGAGCGCCCGGGCGAGCTGGCCGATGCCGCCGCGCACGTGGCCGGTGCCTCGCCAGTAATAGTCCATGGCCGCGAGCGCGAAGGGCGCTTCCGCCTCGGCGGCGGCGCACTGCACGGTGATTTGACAGAGCGCGTCCAGGTAGGTGCGCAGGGGCGTGAAGCCGAGCAGGCCCAGGTGCTCGAGCACGGCGCCGAGCGGCCGGCCCATCCAGCGTGCCAGGGGCAGGTAGCTCCCGGCGCGCGAGGCGTGGTGGAGCAGGGCCCGGACGTCGAGCGGAGGCAGCAGGGTGGGATCATCGAAGAGGGGCCACAGGGCATCGGCCACCCGGCGTTGCAGGGCGAAGAAGTCCCCGAGGGCGCGTGCCGGCGCGCCGGGAAAGGCCCGGAGTTGGTCCAGCAGGCGATCGCGATCGTGATACACGACGAGCCGCATGCCGGGCGTGCGCAGCTCCACGAGTGGATCCACCCAGTCCACCGTCACGTCGAGCCCGAGTTCGCGGACCCATCGGCCGAAGAGTTGCCCGTCGGCGAGTCCGGAGAAGAGGGTGGCACCGGACTCGAAGGCGTGGCCGTGGCGGTGGAAGGTGCTGGCGCAGCCCCCGGGGTAGTTGAGGGTTTCGCAGAGCGCCACGCGGGCACCGCGCCGGGTGAGTTCGAGCGCGGCGCCAAGGCCGCCGAAGCCCGCGCCCACCACCACCGCGTCGTACCAGGGGCCCGTCATGGAGTCGCGGGGGGCCCGTGGGGCTTCATCAAGGCTGGGTCTCGGCTTCGGCTTCGGTGTCGGGCTCCGCCTCGGGAGCGGGCAGGGGTTGCACGCCCGACTCGGCCAGCACGCCCGCGCCGCGCAGCACGCGCACGACCTCGGTGGCCATCACCTGGTGGCCCCGGGCGCTCGGGTGGATGCCATCCACTTCCAGCCCGTCGATGAACAGGTGCACGTTGCCGGGCTGGCGCGTCACCGCCTCCAGGTCGATGAGGTTGGCGGCGTAGGTGGAGCGCACCCAGGCATTGAATGCCAGCCGATCGCGCTTCACCACCTCGTAGTCCCCGTGGTTCGACTTCTCCTTGGGCAGGAGGGTGCTCACCCAGGGGCGGCAGCGGGGCTTGAGCCGGTCCACGAGCAGGCCCATGCGGGTCTTCAGCCCCTCGATGTCCAGGGATGACAAGTCATTGGTGCCCAGCAGGATGAGACAATCCGTGACGCCCTTGAGCGAAAGCACTTCCTGATCCAGGTTCTGCAATTCGTCGTAGAAGCCCTGGCCGGAGACGCCCGCGTTGACGATGGGCACGCCGAGCTGGGCCTCGGCCACCGAGGGCCATGCCTTGCGCGTGTCGTCATGGTCGGTGATGTAGCCCTCGGTGATGCTGTCGCCAATCGCGACGAAGGCGCGGGCCGGAGGGCCCTCGACGTCGATCGTGGCCAGACCGATGCCCTTCGCCCAGGCCGAACCGCCCAGCGCGCCCGGGGTGCTCGCGTACGAGCCCGCGCGCACGTAGCTGCCGGGCAGGGTCTCGATGGCGCTCACCGCCAGGGCGCCCTGCACCTCGAAGGACACGGCGAGCTCGTCCCGGAAGCGCACGGTGAAGGGGATGGGATCGGATTCCACGCGCTGGCGCGCCCCCGCGGAGAAGCCCTGCGAGCCGGAGAACGTCACGGTCACCGGCGTGGACGCGAGCGAGCCATTGGCCCCCGCCTTCGCCACCGTCGCCTTGCTGAGGGTCATGCCGCCGTCACCCGAGCGGAAGGCGAGCCGGAGGCGCGTCCCCGCGCGGCCCACGGGCACGCGCAGGCGGTACGTCACGGCGCTGGTGCTCTGGGACCAGCGCAGGGCCTCGTGAAAGCCCGGTTGGAAGAGGGGGGCCAGGGGCCTCGGCGGCGTGCCCTGCTCATCCGGACGCACGGGGGTCACGGTGATGCCGTCCGGCAGGGGCTGGGTGTGCCCATCCGAGGGATTCCCAGGAGCGGGCGTCGTGGCCTCGGGGGTCTCCGGAAGGACCTCCTGGGGACCTCCCTCCGCGGGCCCGCATCCGGCCATGAGGAGCGCCCACACTCCTACCAGCCCCCACCCCCGTCTGCTTCCGCCCATGACGCCCCTCCAAGATGATCGCGCCATCAGGGTGTGCATCGTCGAGGGTGATGGGGAGGTGTTCTCCCGTCGTATTCGGGACGCGGGAAGCCGGAAAACGGGAAGGCCCCCCTTCGCGGGCGAAGGGAGGCCAGGACCCCGGTGGGCGAAACGCCCGCCTGGGGATGGATCACCCGCTCACGGGAGGAAGCGGGCGAAGATGTTCCACCGGACACTCTTCTGGGCGGTGTTGTCCAGCCACGTGGACACGCCGATGAGGCCCGCCATGGAGATGATGCTGAAGAGACCCAGGCCGTTGACGAGCGAGGTGGCGCGCTTGACGTCCTGGGGCGCCTCGGGCGCGGCCTTGAAGCCCGAGTCCATGGGGACGCCGTCCTTCATGGAGCGTTTGGCGAGGAATCCGCCGGTGAACACGTTGACGAGGCCGCTCACGAGCGTGGCGCCCAGCAAGATGTCCTTGGCGATGACGAGCTTGTGCGCGTCGGCGGAGATGGCGCGGCCGTTGATGCGCGAGCGGCCGATGAGCCAGGTGATGGCGGTGGTGCCCAGGCCGAGCAGGTTGATGATGTTGTAGCCATTCCAGGCGGCGTTGACGAGTTTGGCACGCTCCTGTTTGTCGGCGATGAGCTTGACGGACGGATTGAGCGCCGCCTGTCCAAACAGCGAGCCTCCGAAACCAACGGCGAGACCGAGGTTGTGAAGAACGTAAGCGCTAGTCGTGAGAGCCGGTGCGGCCATGAAGTACCCCTCCGAGAGGTGTTGTGGTGTGGGGTGAAGCTACACACGCCGCGCGGAGCGGCAGGGGACCCAGGTTGCTCGCCTGGTGGGAGAGCCAGCGGGGGGCACGGGCGCCCTCAATGCAGCAGCCCACAGGCGCGACTCTGCTTCCACAGCGTGTCCCGGGAGGTCGCGGACAGCTCCTTCACGGAGGGGCCCGAGGGAGGACCTTGTGGATTTTCACTCGAGTCCGTGAGGGCTTGATTGACGACCTCCTCGAAGCGGGAGAGCGTCGAACATTTGGAGAGGAACGCGGTGACGCCCGGAGCGTGAGGGTCCTGCTCGGCGCTGTGCATGATGATGGGAATGCCGCTCAGCTCCGCGTCTTGGATGAGCTGCTGGCACAGCTCCACGCCACTCATGCGCGGCATCTGCCAGTCGGTCACGACGAGATCGGGCCTGCGCACGTGGGCGAGCTTCAGTGCCTCGTGTCCATCGTGGGCCTGTACGACCCGGTGGTCCATCAGCTCGAGGATCTCGGTGTAGAGATCGAGGAACTCGGGTTCGTCATCGACAAGCAAAATCGTGCTCATGGCCGCACCGGCTCCTTTCCCTGGGACAAGACCGATCCTGTCGCCAGGAGCAGGCTCCGCGGTGATGCCCCACCTCCTCGGGAGCCTTCCGCTCACTGGGTGACATGTATGATTTGGTACGCATGGCGTGGGATGACCACTGGTTTCCAGGAGGAGCCTGCCTGCTCCGTTGGAGGAGGCGGAAGGAGCGGGGGGCCCCGGCCTCTCCCTCTAGCGCGGGCCTGTACGGGGGTGCTGGGCGGCTTGGCGCTCAGGGGCTCAAGGGCGGCTTGGAGGGCGAGGGGGCCGACGAGCCGTTCATGGGCTTGCCAGTTAGGAGCCAGTCAAACCGGGTCGTCAAGCTCCTTGCCAAACCGTTCCAGCATCTTCGCGAGCCGATCCCGATGTCGCTTAACGTCCCTTCGCATCTGCTCTTGGGAGTCTGTCTCTAGTCCCAGCACTTCCGCTAGTTTCTCGGTAGAGCCCTCCCCACTCAGGATCAACCGCAGAAAAGCGACGTCCTTCTCGTCCCTTAGGTGCTCCTGCTGGATGAGCCGGTCCACCGCGCGGGATGCCTCCACGAAATCCTCCAAGATATCCCCTGGAGGTGACTGCCAGAGTTCGACGACGCTCGCGAAATTCTCCTCGCGCAGGGCCTCTGAAGCCCGCGACCTCATTCGATCTCGCACCCGATGCTTCGCCGCCTGTGTGAGGTAGGTCTCCAGGCGACCCGTCCGGGGATCATACCGCTCGGGCATGGTGACATAGGCGAAGAGCACGTCGATGACGGCGTCGTAGGCTGCTTCCGCATCGCACCTCATGTCGCGTCTCAAGGTTCCCTCGAGCCGGTGGGCAAAGGACTGCGCGAGGTCGGTCAGAACCCCGGGGTCCCCTTGAAGTGCGCGTTCATGTAACTCCCGCTCCTCATCGACTGGCGGAGGGCGTTGGAATGGAGAAGAAGGATTGAGAGTCGATTGGATGAACCGTTCAAGTTCTTCTGAGTGAGCGTGGGCCTCGTCCGGAAAACGCTCGTGCTCCATGGCAAGGAGGAAGAACGCTTCCTTCCGCACACTTTCGTCCTCGTGAGAAAGACCCCTGTAGAGGGCGTGCTGAACGAAATGCGGTGCAGCTGCTTTGAATGTGCTTGGGAACTCGTGCCTGGGTTGCAAGGTTCTGATGGATACGATAATCTGTATGACGTGCCTTAGCACCTCCGCCCGAGAGTTGTTCAAAAGCAGCTCGAGCGCTTCGTCGCGTCTGTACGGGTCTTGGGATGAAATGAACCCTGCCAACGCCGAACTGCGGACTCTTGAGTCCCGATCATCGGCGAGTAGAGAGAGCGTTTCCCAATCCATCGGATCCCCTCCCATGATGATGCTCCGGGCGACTTGCGCTCTGATCGCGCTGTTTTGCGCCTTCGCCGCCAGTTGTAGTGCTTGGCGTGCGCGTGCACCCCGGAGAATGCCTAGTGCGAGAAGGACCTTCTCCTGGACGGTCTCTTCATTTGAGGAAGCGTTACTCAGTAGTTCATCCAAGAGCCGTTCCGCGAACTCCGTCAGGGCCAGTTCACGCAGCAACGGCAGTGCGACTGTTTCTGGGACGGATTGGTTCCATGTCATCACCGCCTTGGCGATCTCCACTTGCAGGGAGGGCGGTAGTGTATCTCCCGCTTCGCTGGCCAGCAGCGCGGCGAGATAGACTGGCTTCCGCTCGGATGTGCTCAGGTGCTGCTGGGGGCTGATTACCTCGTGGGCTAACACTTGGCGGACGAACCGTTGCGTGGCCTGTGCCCGCTTCTGGATGAGCGCCATGTAGCCCACGCCCAGCCGGATGATTTCCTCCCAGCGTGGATTGAAGAGGTGCTCAAGCGCGACGGGCTCGAAGTTCTCCGCCGAGAGGAGTCCCACGGCGGTGAAGAACTCTTGAAAGGTCAAGTGGAGAAAACCCCATTGGCCCGCGCCTCGCTCTAGCAGGATCTGAACTTCCCGGCCCGCACGCTCCAGAAACTCCTTCGCGGAGCGTTCGGCTTCGATTGGCGTTACTCCAGTGTGTTCCTGGTGGGCTTGGGTAAGGGTTCGGATGACGAAGTCTTCAGGGGCGACTCCCGTGGGCCACTCCAGGTGCATTCGCAGCGCGAGTTCTCCGAGGATGGGGATGGCCTCTTCCTCGTAACGGATATCTCGTGCGGGTATGTCACTCGCGACGATTTGGCGGGCTCGACCCCAGGTTTCGCACAAGGTCCGCGCGAAGATCTCATACGCCTGCACCCGATGCCGCGGCAGACGCCCCTCGGCTCTGTGAATCAGGGCTAGGGCGGATAAAAGGAAGGGATTGCGGGCGAGATCCGTCAGACGGGGATTGGCGAAGAGCGCTTCCTGGAGCCGTTCCGAGTTCCTATTTGCTCCCGCATCATCCGGCGTTCCCTCGTTTTCCCACCGGCGGCAGGCGCGCTCGAAGGCGCGGACATATCGGTGGATCTGTTCGTCTTGGAACTCGGCGAGTTCTACCTCCACTCCCTCGGGAAGCGTGATTCCGGAGTAGCCCACGCGGCGAGTGGAGATGACGAAACGATTGCGCGGGTATTGGGCGCAGAATGTCTCAATCCAGCGCAGGACAACGCTTCGCTCCTTGCTCTGGACTTCATCAAGGCCATCGAGCAGGAGCATGCACTCGTCCGCTTCCAGCGTCCGTTCGAAGAAGGGCCTCAGTTCCGCCGCATCCCCCACTTCACGATCCTGGAAGTAGGTGGCGAGCACGTGAGCAACGGAGCAGTCCTCGTCCATCTGAGAGCGGAGTTGTGCCAGTCGGCCGACACTGACCAGTAGTGGAAGCAGTCGCTCCGAGGTGCCGATCCGCTCTGCCCAAGCGAGCGCTCCTCCCGCGGCGAGCACCGCGAGCCATTTTAGTACCGTGGTCTTTCCCGCGCCGGGGTCTCCGAGTACCACCAGGGCTTTGTGTGTCCGTACGAGCCTCGCCAGTGGTTCGCGCGGGATAGGAACCCCTCCCTTCTTCCCACCTCCGGCCTCCACCTTTTTTTCGGACGGTCCGATGCTGACGTGTAGCTGCCGGGCTGCCTGGACATGGTTCGGGAGCAGGTTCCCGAGGCGCCGCGCCTCGGGCGGGATGAAGACCTCGCGGATGTCCAGGCTCGGAGGTTGCTTCTTCTGGAGCGGAAATCCGACGTAGCGCAGTCGGCGGATCTCCGGACTGTTGACATAGCGCCGGATGGCTTGCCAGTGTGTCGTGTTCCCGAGGGGTTTAAAGGCCCCGGGAGTTGCCTGAGTGGCCAGCCCCGTGGGAAAGACATACGCGGCCAGTCCGTCGTGGACCCACTTCCCTAGAGGCGCGAAACGCCGTCGCTCGGCGTCCGTCAAGGACAAGTACACGTCTTCCGTGATGGCGATTCCCTGGAGAGGGGCGGCCTGTGCCAGTTGTTCGCATCGAGCGACATCCTGGGGCGCGAGTTTCTCGCGCGTCGGAGTCCAATCGACCCGGGCGGCATGCACCGCGAGTCGGACGGTCATCGATAGGTCCACCATGGCTCGTTCACGGATGGCCTCGGCGGCTGAGAGTGCATTGATGATGGCCGTGTGCGAATCCTCGCCTTGGACGAGTAACAGGATGTCGTCTTCGCGCCAGCTCAGAGGTTGAGCCGCGCTGACCTTATCGGCGACATACTCGACGCCAGCGATGTAGCGGGCCCGCTGTCGGAGTGATTCCTCCGCCACTCTGTCCCGGCTCACCTGGACGAAAGCCAGGAGGAGCGGTGTGCCCTCGGGCGTGCGCTCCCACCAGGGGGCGTCAGGCATGGCCATCTTCTCCGCGCAGCCGGAGTACGACGCGGAAATGGCCGTCGCCCACGCTGAACTCGGGAGGAGGCAGCTTGCGTGCCTTCATCTGGCGAATCATTTCTGGAACACCCATGCCCAGGTTCTCGCGGCGGCGCGCACGGGCGAGCAGTCCGGCCAGTACGGGGTTGCGGCGCTGGCTGATGCCGCCCACCCGGATGCCTTCGAGTGTGAGCTTGTTGAGCAGTTCTCCCGGATTCACGATCTCCACCCGGTCGTCAAAGACGAAGATGCGCACCTGGGATGCCGCCCGGTAGTCGCGGTGGGCCACGGCATTGAGGACGGCCTCGCGGAGGACCTTCTCGGGCAGGCCTTCCTCGATCCGCTCCATCCCCTCCACATGAGAAGGCGAGCGCACGTTCTTCTTGAGGAAGATCACCGCGTCATCGATCTGGTCGAAGAGCCTGCCCGTGATTTCCTTCCGGTCGACGAACTCGGAGGTCAATTCAGTGCCCTTGAACAGCACGGCCGAGATGCGCGCGTCCAGGAACTTGCCCTGGGGCTCCCGTCCGAAGAGCAGCATTCCCGTGACGGTGGGAGTACCCGATGCATCCAGGCATTGCAGGGCGGAGAGCAACTGGCGTCCGTCCGCCTCATCTGGCTCGTCGTAGAGGAGATCGAGGAAGGCGCGGATCGCCTCGGGATCCAGATCCTCGAACCGGGAGCCGGCCACGGGCTCCTCGTCGAAGTGGTAGTCGGCCGACTGGAGCAGGCGGATGAGCTCGTCACGCCGGGCCTCCCGGGACTGGTTCGCGTCGCGGACGTAGTACTTGCCCGCCGCGTGGTACGGGCGCTCGGCGCTGAATCGGGGAATTTCCACGACTAGGAGCGTCTGCCCGTGGCTCTCAAGCTTCTGGAAGGAGCAGGTGAGCGGGGGCTGGATGCCTTGGTTGCAGGCATGGCTCACCTGGAGCATCAGCTTGTCCACCTGCTGAGGGGTTCCAGCGCCGCTCACTGTCCCGTCATCCTCCACGCCGAGGAAGAGGTGGCCGCCCTGGGTGTTCGCCATCGCGGTGATGGCCTTGGCGATGTCCTTCGGATCCACGAGGTAGTTGTTCACCACGGTGCTCTTGAACTCGGTGACGGTGTCCTCACCCAGTTTCAGCCGCTGCTCCAACTCCTCGAAAGTCATGGCGGGATGTATCTTGCCCCGCCAGCTTGCCTGGCGACAGCACGCAGTGCGGTATTCGTTGTCCCCATTCCACTCCCGCATGGGACTGGCCAGTCCGCGCCAGTCGTGGTCCGCTGGGCGCCATGACCTCCTCGTTCCGCCGTGCCCTGACCGCACCCGAAGGCACACTCGTCATCCTCTCGCGCTCGCAGGTGGACGAGGCCGCGGAGGCCTCCCGGGCGAGTCCCCGCCAGCGCATCATCCTGCCCCTGCACAAGCACGAGTCGGAAGGGTTGCAGCGGATGCTCAACGTCGTCCAGCCGGACAGCTACGTGCGGCCCCATCGGCACCTGGATCCGCCCCGCTCCGAGTCCTGGGTGGTGCTGCGCGGTGCCGTGGCCTTCTTCACCTTCGAGGAGGATGGGCGCGTGCGCGACTGTGTCCGGTTGGAAGCGGGCGGCGAACGCTTTGGCGTGGACCTGGGTCCGGGTCCCTTCCATGGCCTCGTGGCGCTCGTGCCAGACACGGTGCTCTTCGAGGCGAAAAACGGGCCGTATTCACTGGCCAACGACAAGTCCTTCGCCCCCTGGGCACCGGAGGAAGGTGCTCCCGAGGCTCGGGACTATCTGCATCATCTGCGCGCGGAGTTCCTGCGACGCCACCCTCTCCCGGACTGAACGAGCTCCTGGGGACGGGCTCCGCACTTCACCCAGGACAGGCCGACCGTGGGGTGGCCCTGTCCCGGATGACCCCAGGCGGGGTGTTCAATGCGCACACGGGACCGCGTCACCACCCCTCGGGGAGGGGCTGGGGTCCGGGGACGATGTGCGCGATGTCGGGATCCTCCTCACCGGGCTGCCGGGTGGGACGAGCCTCCTTGTCACGCTGGCGCTCCTCCTTCCGGGCCTCCTTGTCGCGCTGCTTCTGCTGGCGAGCCATTTCCTTCTGTCGCTTTGTCGACCTTCCCTGCATGGTTGCTCCGCGGATAGAGGAAAAAAGAGGCCCGGCCTCTTGGGAGGCCGGGCCTCTTCACTAAAAGATAAGGTGCGTGGGTCGCGGGTACAGCTACTCCGCGCGCACGTTCGAGGCCTGAAGACCCTTGGGGCCGCGCGTCACGTCGAAGGTCACCCGCTGACCCTCCTGCAGCGTGCGGAAGCCGTCCATGTTGATGGCGGTGTGGTGGCAGAACACGTCCTCTCCGCCATCCTGCGCGATGAATCCAAAGCCCTTCGCGTCGTTGAACCACTTCACGGTGCCAGTTGCCATTGCCTTGATGCTTTCCTGTACAGCAGGGCGTCCATCGCCAAACTGTCCGCTCACTCGAGCGCAGATCGGACCTATACCCCGCTCACCGTGAAGTCGAGGCAGGAAATCTCCTGGCCTCGTTTTCACGACATCCGACGCAAGGGCGCGATCGTACGGAAAACACTCCCTTGGCCGGTTCTGTTCCCTGCTGGGCGCTGAGGCTCGCGCGGGCGAAGGGGGTCTCCTCGTCACGCCTGCCTGGATGCTCTCCCTCTGGGACAGGCGTGCGCTCGAAAACGGGAGTTCCCGGGTTCACTGCCAGGCAGGTGCGCCTGTTCGGACAGTCCAGGTGCGTTCGGAGCGGGGGCCGTTTGAATTCGTACGCCCGGCCCACGTCTGGGGGGGGTGGATGCGCCAAGGCGCCTCCTTCCCGAGAGAAGATCCCATGAAACCGCTGCTCGCCGCCCTGGCCCTGCTCGCCGCCCTCTCCGCCTCCGCCCAGACCTCTCCGGCCCTGACTCCGCCTCCGGGCGAGGCCTCGGGAGCCGTGTCTCCGGGCGCCACGGGCTTTCGCGGGGGTCCTGGCCCCGAGGCCGATGCCCGCTGGGGCTCGCGTGGCACGCCCGTGGTGGTCGAGCGCGAGGACCTGGAGCGGCGTCTGGCCCGGCTGGAGTCGCTGATGGGCGAGGCCGTCGAGCGCAGCCGCCGCGGCGATGGCCGGGGCAAGCTGAACGAGGCGTACCAGGAACTGCGAGATCTGCGGAAGGTGCTCTCCTCCGCTCCCGACGCGCGCGGCTACAACCCCCCGAGGCCGCCCGCGCCCGCGCCCCCGCCGCCTCCGGCGTATTCGCCCATCGCCGACAGCCAGCTGCGGCGGATCCTGGATGCCGTGGCGCGTGAGTCCTTCGCCGCCAACAAGACGCGGGTCCTCGAGGAGTCCGCGCGCGGCAACTACTTCCTCGTGGGCCAGGTGCAGCAACTGCTGCCCCAGTTCTCCTTCTCCTCGGACCGGCTCAACGCGGTGCGGCTGCTGTGGCCGCGCGTGCTGGACCGCCAGAACGGCTACCAGCTCAACTCCTCCTTCTCCTTCTCCAAGGACAAGGAGGAACTGCAGCGGATCATCTCCGGCTGAGGGGTCGTCCAGCCAGGAACTCTCCCGGGCCAGATTTGGCCCTTCGCACGTCCATGACTCAGGCGGGCGGCAGTCCCAGCATCTCGCGCAGCTGGGCGAGCATCTCCTCCTCGGCGAAGTGCACCTGGGCGTCGCTGTGGATGAGCGTGCGCACCGTGGACAGCACCTCGTCGGGGGATTGGCGCAGCAGGCCCAGGTTCGGCGCGGGCAGGGGCTCCCCCAGCTCGAGGCAGCGCTCGAGCCGCTGCAACTCATGCAACGGCACCTTCCAGCGTTGGGCCGCGCCCAGGAGCGCCTGGGCCTCGCGGGGGTTGAGCTCGTCGTCGCTCCAGGCCACGTGCAGCAGCAGCTTGAGCAGCTCGATGTAGAACCGTTCGTCGGTGGGTGGGGTCATCCCGGTGTTCTCTCCGCGGGACGGGAGCGTCGCTTTTTCCGGTGCCTTCGTCCATGGCGGTGACTCCTCGCGCCATCCGTCGCGCCGTGGGGGCCGCGTGATAGCGTGGGGCCATGACTCCGTCTGACCGATCCCGTGGCGCGCCTCCCTCTCAGAAGGATGCCGGAGCGCCGGGGAGTCCGCTCGATGCCCAGGACATGAGCGTGACGCGGCCCTACACGAACCTGCCCCAGGCCTCCGAGGGGCCCGCCGTCCGGCGCTTCGTGCTCACCGTGGTGGAAGGTCCCACGCCCGGTGCGGTCTGGGACTCCGTGTCGGACGCGTGCTCCATCGGCTCGCACCCGAGCAACGACTTCAACCTCGATGACCCCACGGTGTCTCGCTTCCACTGTGAAATCCGCGTGGGGCCCCGGGGGGCGCGGGTCAAGGATCTGGACAGCACCAACGGCGTCATCCTCGATGGCGTCCAGGTGGCCGAGGGATACCTGCGCGGAGGCAGCCTCCTGCGCCTGGGCCGGGTGGTGGTGCGCTTCGACTACACCCCCGAGAACAACCGGCTGCCCGTGTCGGAACTCACCCGGTTCGGCTCGCTCGTGGGGATGTCGGTGCCCATGCGCATGTGCTTCGCGCTGCTCGAGCGCGCGGCGGGCCGGGACGTGACGGTGCTCCTGGAGGGCGAGACGGGCACGGGCAAGAGTCAGGCGGCGCAGGCCATCCACCAGGCGAGCGCCCGGCGTGACAAACCCTTCCTCACGGTGGACTGCGGCGCGATTCCCGCGGACCTCCTGGAGAGCGAGCTGTTCGGCCACGAGAAGGGGGCCTTCACGGGCGCGGCCACCCGGCGAATCGGTGCCTTCGAGGAGGCCAACGGGGGCACGCTCTTCCTCGATGAGATGGGCGAGCTCCCCGCGGAGCTGCAACCCAAGCTCCTGCGGGTGCTGGAGGCGCGGGAGATCCGCCGCGTGGGCACCAACAACTACGTGCCGGTGGACGTGCGCATCATCGCCGCGACCAACCGGGACCTGCGCGCGGAGGTGAACGCGGGGCGCTTCCGCTCGGACCTCTTCTTCCGGCTGGCGGTGCTGCGCATTCCCCTGCCGCCCATCCGCCAGCGGCCCGAGGATCTGCAATTGCTCGTGGAGCAGACGCTCCTGGCGCTGGGCGCGGAGCCGGAGCGGACCCAGGCGTTGCGCTCGCCTGGCTTCATCTCGAAGCTGGAGCAGGCCGCGTGGCCGGGCAACGTGCGCGAGCTGCGCAACTACCTGGAGCGCTGTCTGGTGTTCGAGGACACGCTGTCCCTCTCCGATGTGGCGCCCCAGGGCAGCCGCTTCGAGGTGGACCCGAAGGTGCCCTACGCCGAGGCGCGCCGGCTCGCGCTGGATGACTTCGAGCGGCGCTACCTGCGCGCGCTCCTGGCGCAGCATCAGGGCAAGGTGTCCCAGGCGGCCACGGGCGCGGACATGGACCGCGTCTACCTGTACCGCCTGCTCAGACGTCACGGCATCAAGTGAGCATTACCAGTCGCCGAGGCCATCCAGGTTTCGGCGCAAGAGCTTGCCCTCCGCGCTGACTGCATAGGTGGCTCCGCCGTCGAGCATGCCCACGGTCTGGCCACAATTCTCGGGCTTGTAGGTGATTCGGACGAAAATGATATCTCCCTGTCTCACTGCCCGGTACCGGTACGAGGACTGCTTTTCCGCGCAGGCTTTTCCTTTCGGATCCGCGTCGAGGAAATTGTCCGCGGCGATGCGAATGGCTTGGAGGGTTGCTCCATCCAGATCCGTATCCAGGGGTAGATCGTAATTGAAGACCGGGAGTTCGACGCTCATGTCTTGAAACTCGGGTTGCTCCCTTTGACTGACGCAGTCACAACCCAGGAGCGAGCCCAGCGCTCTGCATGGTCCATGCGCGCAGCCCAGGAGCGAGTTGCAGCACAAGAGGAGGATGGCGCCCAGTCGCATGGTCATTCCTCGGCCTTTTCGATCGTGATTTCGAATCCAGGAGGTGTGGACTTCTCGCTCAATGTGACCCGGCCATACGTCCTTTTCGACCAGTCGTGCTGATCCGACTGAGTCCATTTCAGCAATTCGCCAGTTCTGGGGTAGTAAAGATAAAAACCATCACAACCCGGAGGACCTCCATTCTGGCTGCGCGAAAAGAACGCGGCAATGCCGAGGTCTATCTCTTTTTCGTGGGTGTGCACGGTGAGGCCGTGGATGCGGGCCTCCTCCACGATGAACCCAATGTCTTGTTCGGATAGCTCGCTACCCAATGGGTGGTTGTGAATCGCGAATACATATCCAAGACTTTCTGGTGTGAAGCGATGGTCCAGAACGTGGTCCGGTAGTCTGCACCTCGTCACATTTTGACTGGAGCTCATGGCGACGAGGCTCATCTCATATTGCCCTTGGGGCGTGGAGTAGATCCACGCGCAATACTCCTTGGGCACGTTCCGGTATCGGCTGAGATGGGGGGATTGGGGTCGAGTCGCGACCGCGTTATCGAAGGATAGCAGCTTGGGACATGCGGCCAGGAGCGCATCGGAGTGGGTCGGGAAGGGTCCGAAGCCGGGCATGGGCCCCGGGATGTAGGGGGCTCCATCTGGCGGAATCGGAACGACGCCCTGCTGATGCGCGGGTCCACACGCCAAGCTCATGAGGGCGACATGCAGAAACCGGATCGCCAAGCGGGCTCGCATGGGGGGACCGTAGGTCGGCGGTCCTGGTGCGTCAATGCGCGAAGCCGACGCCTCGGGGGTTCACTGCAGTGGGGTGTCCCTCCAGACGTGATGCAGGTGCTCCTTTCCCGCGAGGTGTTGTGTCTGGAATCCGCCCTCGAGTCCCGAGAGCGCGGCCTCCGTCACCACCACCCCATGGCCGGGATGTCCTCCCGTCCAGGCCGATAGCCGCATCAGGCGGCCCCCGCCCAGGCTCTTGCGACCCAGCGCTCCTGGACGCAGCGTCGCCAGGTCCACGTGGAGCGTGGGGACCAGGGTCACCCGCGTCTCTCGTGTCTCCTCCTGTCGCCCCTCGGTGAGCGCGAGCGCCATCTCCAATACCCGCCTCCGCGCCTCCCGCTCGGCGTCCGGCTCGTCTGGCAATGCCGCCACGCTCAACAGGAAACTGCCTCCCTCCACCATCACTTTCAATCCCAGGGCGTCTGTCTTCGCGCGCACTTCCTCCAGCAACGTGTCCACCGTGTTCAGCACCTGGTCGTCCACCCGCCCCTCCATCCGCGCCTCCACGTACAATCCCACCGCGCGCACCTGTTGGATGTGGCCCGGACCCACGCCCCGCACGGCGCGCCGCAAGTCCTCCAGCATCCCGCCCACCCCCGCGTAGCGGTCCTCGCGCCGCTTCTCCATGCAGCGCGCGATCACCGCGTCCACCGCCACCGGCACGGGTGCTCGCTCACTCGCCCTCGGCACCGGGGCGTGCAGGTGCTGCTCCTCCAACTCCACCTGCGTCGTTCCCTGGAAGGGCGGCTGTCCCGTCACGAGCTGGTGCAGCAACACGCCCAGGCCATACAGGTCCGTGCGCGCGTCCGGTGTCTCGCCTCGAATCTGCTCCGGCGCCATGGACAGGGGCGTGCCCAGCACCATGCCCGTGCTCGTCGCCCCCGTGCCCGCGTCCTCGGGCGACAGCAGCTTGGCCACCCCGAAGTCCACCAGCTTCACCTGGCCTCCCTCGGACAGCATCACCACGTTCTGCGCCTTGAGATCCCGGTGCACCACGCCCGCGCCGTGCGCCGCCCCGAGCGCCGAGCCCACCTGCTCGAGTACGTCCAGCGCCTCGCGCGCCGACAGGGGGCCTCGCGCCAGGAGCTCCGCCGCCAGGTCCCTTCCCTCCAGCCACTCCATGGCGATGAAGGGCCGACCGTCCGGCAGCGTCCCGTGCTCGAGCACATCCACGATGTGCGGATGGTCCAGCCGCTTGAGCGTCTCCGCCTCCTGCTGGAAGCGGCGCAGCGCCCCGCGCGCGGTGGCGAACTGGGGGCGCATCACCTTGAGGGCCGCGGGCGCTCCGCTCCGCGCCTCGCGTGCGTGGTAGAGCGTCGCGACGGTACCCCGGTAGCGCACGTCCTCCACGACGTAGCCGCCCACGAGCGCTCCGGGTGACAGCTCCTCGCCGTACAGGGACTGGGCGGCATTGTCCTTCATCCTCGGCTCCTCTACTTGACGGTGCGCGAGCGGCAGACGTCCGGGGGCGCTCCCGGCACCACTCCGCAGGCGTCGTGGAGGAAGACGGTGATGGGCTCCATCCATTTATTGCCGCCCGCATCGGAGCACACCTCGAAGTCTCCATCCCCCTTCACCAGGCGGCCATCGTCGTACTGGCACCGCGAGGCCGGGAATCGGGAGTCCGTGGGATCCACGCACAGGCCCAGGGACGTCGCCGCGCAGTTGGACCCCATGCCGGGCACCGCGCACAGCCGATGCGTCGCATAGGCCGCCGTGCCGCTCCAGCCCGCGGCCTGGCAGGAGTACATCTTGCGGTACACCGAGCCCTGGACGATCTGCTCCTTGCCGCGCGTCTTGCCTTCCCGGTCCACATAGACGGAGACCGCGAGCGCATCGGGATCGAAGATGTTGCCGTAGTAGGCGCCCTCGCGCAGGAAGAACGCCTCGGCCTCGGAGAGCGGATAGCGCGTGGACGCCTGCGTGCCCGTCTCCACGCCCACCGCCACCGCGCCCGTCTGCGTGCTGTCGTACGGCGCGGACATCACGTTGAAGAAGCCCGACGCGGGGCAGGTGAACGTCATCGCCGCGGAGGTCGTGGCGCAGGCGCCCTCGCTCCGCTCCAGCTCCCGTGCTTCGCCGTGATCACACCCGAAGATGTCGTCGCACACGCGCAGCATCATCCGCGTCCCGCTCGCCGCGCCCAGGGCCGCGCCCGCGCCGCATTGATCCGGCGCGCGCCCGCCCGCCCCCAGCCGCACCACCTGTCCCGGCACGCACCGGCCGATGCCCTCCGCCTTCCAGCCACAATCGCGGCTCACCGACGTGCCGGGCGAGGCACAGGTGCCGTAGCTGGGCACGGGCGCGTCCGTGTTCGGGTCGAACGGGACCGGCTTGGTCGCGCTCTCCAGGGAGAAGAGCGTGGGGCGGGAGGGATCCTCTCCGCGCAGGGACAGCTCCACGCGCCGGCCCTGGGCGTTGTTGCGCGCCAGCAGACAGGCGGACACCCAACGCTCGCAGGTCTCCGTGGGGGCCGCGCTCTTCCACTGGGGGCACAGCCCGAGCTTGCCCTCCCAGATGTTCGTCAGGCCCGTGGTGGGATCCATCCAGGTGACGTTGTTGCCCTTGGGCAACGCGCAGCTCACCAGGTACGACATCAACTGCCGCGCGTCCGGATCCCGGAGCTGCTGCTGGAGGTAGGCATTGCCCGTGGTGGGGGCGAACAGCGGGACCAGCCCATTGCCCACGAGCAGGGGAATGGCCTGGGGATTGGTGGAGATGGCGTTGAGCACCAGCGCCTGGGTGGTGAGCGAGTTGGCCACCCGCAGGGATTGCTCCGCCGAGACGGCCGGCTCGTCCGGCGCAGGCTCCAGGGCGTCGGGGTTGCATCCCCCCGCGCTCAACAGCGTCGACACGGTCAGTACGAGCGTTCCGAGCGGGGAGTACGTAGAGGAAGGAGTGAGCCGAACTCGCGGGAAATCCATGTTCAGAAGTGAATGCATGGGGTGGGCCATTCAATGAAAAGGTGGGCTCGCGGGAGAGGACGGGGGCGGTCGGATGTGTCCTGGGGAGCTACGGCTTCGGGGGTGGAGCTGTTGCCTCCCAGGCCACATGCAGGGCGTCCAGACGTGAGCGCCACAGGGGGGAGGTCGCCGCGGTGGCTCGCGCCCGGCCGAGCCATTCCCGGGCCTCCTGTTCCCGTCCGGCTCCGTGCGCGCCCAGGGCGGCCTGGTGCAGCACTTCCGTCAGCTCGTCGCCCGAGGCGTCGGGCTCGGTCTCCGAGGCCAACGTCGTCCAGGCCGGGGCGCTCCAGGTGCCTGTCTCGGCCTCGTGCACGCGCAGCGCCACCATCCGCCACAGCGCCCGCGTGTTGGGCGGAGTGGTCTCGGGGGCACAGTTCGCGGTGAGCCAGGCGAGCAGCGTGCGCGCCTCGGCGATGTCCCCGAGCGCCGCGCACACGCGCGCCAGCAGCACCGCGTCCACCGCCACCGGGTGCTCGCGGAAGAAGCGCAACCCCAGCTCGTGCGCCCTCCGGGCCAGGCCCAGCGCCTCGCGCTCCCGCCCCATCCAGTGCAGGCACTCGGCGAGTTGTCCCACGCTCCAGCGCTCCACCTGCGCGTGGCCCAGCTCTCGCCCCAGGGTGATGGCCTCGCGCAAGTCCCTCTCGGCGCCCGCCAGGTCCCCGCGGAGCCGCCAGAGGAAGGTGCGGTTGATGAGGGTGGCGGCCCGGTGCAGCGCGTCTCCCTCGCGCTGGCACAGGCCGAGCGCTTCGTCGAAGGCCGCCGAGGACCCGGGCTCGTCTCCGGCCAGCGACAGTCCCGTGCCCTGCATCATCAACGCGATGATGCGCGTCTCCGTGTCCCGGGCGAGCGTGGCCGACTCCACCGTGGCGGTGAGCAGCCGCGTGGCGCGCGTCCAGTCCCCCTGCCTCCAGGTGTAGCGCGCGCGGGCGAGCGAGCAGCGCACGGACAACTTGGGGTCATCCAACGACTCGGCCTTGTCCAGCGCCTCCTGGGTGCGCGCGGCCGAGCCCTCCGCGTCCTCGAGCCAGTCCACCAGCGTGGCCTCCTCGAGGAGCAGGTCCACCTCCAGCGCGGTGTCGCCCAGGGCGTGGGCCAGTGCCCGCGCCGCGACCAGGTCCGCGAGCGCTTCATGGAAGCGGTGGGTGCGGTAGCGCACCCGGCCTCGTCCCGCGAGCACCCGGGCCCGCCGCGCGGAGTCTCCCTCGGGCAGCTGCGCGAGGGCGTGGGTGTAGTCCTGTTCGGCCTCCACGTGGCGGTGGGCCCGCCGCGCGGCCTCGCCCAGGGCGAACCAGGCCGCGAAGGACTCCTCGTGCGCGCCGCACGCCGCGGCATGACGGGCGCGCTGGCGCTGCTCGCCCTCGCTCCCGCCTCCTCCAAGGCTCCGCAGGGCCGCCGCGTGCAACGTCCGGCGCCACGCGGCGGGGAGGGCTCGCTCCAGGGCCTCGCGCAGCTGGGGTTGGCGGAAGGCGTAGCGCTCGGCATCCACCGGGCGCAGCAGGCCCGTGCGCGAGAGCCGCGCGAGGCCCGCCCCCGCGTCCAGTTTCGCCACCCGGGCTCCGTCCTCCGTCTTCTCCAGGTGGCGCTGGGCCGCGTCCACCTGGGCCACCGTCGGCTCCGGCCCGAGCACCGCGCACAACTGGGCGAGGCCCTGGTGCGACTCGGGCAGGAGCGCCAGCGCGCGCGCGGCGAGCCTCTCGAAGAGGGGCGTCACCGAGACGTGCAACAGCTCATCCGCCGCCACGTACCCCTCGCCGCTCGCGGAGGTGCGCAGCGCTCCCGAGGCGCGCAGCGCTCCGGCCACCTCCACCAGCGACAGGGGCACGCCCTGGGTGAGCTGGTCCAGGCGGGCGAGCACCGGCTCGGGGATGAACTCGGCGGGGCGCAGGAGGCGGCGCAGCAGGGCGCGGCGGGCGTCGGGCTCGAGGGGTGCCAGCGCGTGGTGGGCGAGGTGGCCGGCGCGCTCGCCCAGCAGGGGCCGCAAGGTGAGCAGTTCCGGACGTGCGCCGATACAGACCCAGAGGGGCACCTCCGGCGCCGCGAGCGTGGCCACCTCCAGGGCGTCCAGGGCCGTGGGGTCCGCCTGGTGCGCGTCATCCACCAGCAGGGCGAGGGGCCTCGGGTGGGCGAGCTTGCGCAGGGCTCCGGCCACGGCGCGGGCGAGCGCATGACGCCGGGCCCCCGCGGGCGGAGAGGGCAGTGGCTTGCCCGGGGCGGCGAGGGCCCACAGCGCCTGGAGCAGGGCCTCGGGTGGGCCCGCGTCGGGAGGAGTCGCGGCGAGGCGCACCACCCGGGCCCGTCCGCTCGCCTCCAGCCGTGTGGCGAGCGCGTCGAGGACGCGGCTCTTGCCCAGTCCCGGCTCGCCCGTGAGCAGGGTCAGTCCCGGGCCGGGGCCCGAGAAGGCGCGCGCCGCGTCCGCGAGGAGCGAGTCGAGCAGCGCGTCGCGGCCGAACAGAGGCGGCGGCTCGGCGAGGGGGGGCGCGGTGGTGCGCGAGGCGTCCTCCGAGAGGAGGAGGGCGGCCTCGGGCGTGGCGCGCGGGGACGCGTCCGTCCGGGCCTCGTCCGGAGGCCACCAGCGCGCGGGATGGTCCAGGGCCTCGCCCGCCAGCCGGAGGACGGAGGCGCCCGGGCGCACGTACAGGGGCGCGAGGTGGAGGACGAGGCGGAGGCCGGGCTCGGTGGCGAGCGGGCGCGCGGCGCGGGTGGCGGCGCGCAGCCCCGCCTCGGCCGAGGGGTGCTCGGGAAAGGCCACGAGGTAGCGCTCCGGGTGGACGCGCGCGATCAGTCCGCCCTCGGGCGCCACCGTCTCGGCGAGCCAGGCCGCGTCCAGGTCTCCGCCCACGCCGAGCAGCGCCACGGTCCGCACGCCCTGGGGCCTCGTGGGCGAGGCCTCGGAGGGCGTGGAGATGGACGGCGTGGCGAGGCACGCGGCGTCGAAGGCGGTGAGCAGCGCGGCCGCCGAGTCGAAGCGCGCGGCGCGCTCCTTGGCGAGGCAGCGCAGGAGCACGTCGTCGAGGGCCCGGGGGAGGAGGGGCGCGCGTTGGGAGACCCGGGGCGGCCGGAGGTTCACATGCCCGTGGGGCACCTCGTCCGGCCCACCGGTGAAGGGAGGCGCGCCGGTGAGCAGTTCGAAGAGGAGGACGCCGAGCGCGTAGAGGTCCGTGCGCGCGTCCACGTCGCGTGACTCCAGACACTGCTCGGGGGCCATGTAGAAGGGCGTGCCGAGCCGCTGGCCGGTGCGGGTGAGGTGGAGGGCTTCCGGAGGCGCGTCGGCGTCGGGCGTGTCGAGGAAGCGCGCGAGGCCGAAGTCGAGCACGCTCAGCGTTCCGTCCTCGCGCAGGAAGAGGTTCTCCGGCTTGAGGTCCCGGTGGACGATGCCCGCGCGGTGCACGGCCTCCAGGGCGGCGCACAAGTCCGCGAGCAGCGCGCGCACGCGGGGCAGGGGCACGGCGCCGGTGCCGGGCCATTGCGCCATCCACGCGGCGAGGGTCTGGCCTCGCAGCAACTCGAGGAGGAGGAAGGCATGTCCACCGACCTGCCCCTCGCCGAGCAGGGCGGGGACGGTGGGCGGCCCCACGCGGCGCAGGGCGGCGGCCTCGCGGGCGAAGCGACCCGAGAAGTTCCCGAGCGCCACCTTGAAGGCCACCTCGCGTCCGTCCTCCTCCCGGGTGGCCAGGAAGACGCGGGAGAATCCTCCGGCGCCCAGCGGTGCCCGGAACTGGAGCCCGGGCACCTGGGGGAGCGGAAAGGACTCGGCCTCCAGGGAGGGCCGGGGGGGCGCTCCGTGAAGGGCACAGGCGGCGCCGGGGACGAGGCGGCGGTAGCAGACCGGGCAGCGCATGGGGAGGCACGGCGGAGAATGCCGTGCCGAGGACGTTAGCAGAGCGAGGGTGGTCGCCGCTTCCTCCCCTGGTCAGCCGGGAGGCGGCTAGAAGCGCACGCGGGCGGTCAGGTACGCGGTGCGCGCGGCGGCCGGCACGGCCTGACCCGAGTAGTACTGGTCGTAGTAGAGCTTGTTCGTGAGGTTGTTCACGTTGAGCTGCAGGTCGAGCTTGTCCCAGAGCGAGTAGCTGGCGAAGGCATCGAAGCGCCAGTAGTTGGGCACCTTGTTGAGCACCGCGGTCTCCGAGGCCGGGTTGTTCACGACCGTCACGTCCTGGTACACGGCGCCGCCTCCGAGGCTCAGCCGCTCGATGGGCTCGACCGTGGTCCACAGCGAGAAGCTGCGCTTGGGCGTGCTCGGCAGCGGCTGGCCCACCAGGTACGCGTTGGGGTTCGCGAGGATCTCCGAGTCCAGGTGGGTGTAGTTGGCCAGCACCCGCCAGTAGCGGTTGATGGTGCCCGTCACGCCCAGGTTGAAGCCCTGCACCCGCTGCGCGCCATCGAGCACGAGCTGCGGCACGGACGGGTCGGCGCTGGCCACGCGCGCGTTGGTCTTCTCGATGCGGAACACCGAGCCCGTCACGCCCAGGCGCTCCTCGAGCAGTTCCGCCTTGGCGCCGATCTCGTAGATGCGGTTCTTCTCGGGGTCCACCGTGGCGTTGTTGTTGGCGAGCGTTCCCGCCTCGGCGGAGGGGTTGGCGGACGTGCCGTACATGGCGTAGACGCTCGTCTTCTCCAGCGGGTGGAGCACGAGTCCGAGCCGCCAGTTGAAGAGCGTGTCCTTGTTGTCCAGGTCCGTCTTCTCCCCCGTGGCGCTCACGGCCGAGTAGCGGGTGCGGAAGACGTCGACGCGCGCGGAGGCGAGCACCTCGACATAGCGCGTGATCTCCAGCTGATCCGCCGCGTAGACGCCCACGTCCCACTGGCGGCTCGTGTTGTAGCCCGTGGACACGCGGCTCACCGAGGACAGGTCCGGCGCGGGGTCCGGGTCGAACAGGTCCGCGGGGAGGTTGGCGGTCGTCGAGCCCACCAGGTTGTTGCGGTCCTGATCCCTCGACTCGCGCGACAGCTCGAGCCCGATGTTCGCCGTGTGCTTGACGATGCCCGTGGTGAGCTCGCCGCGCAGGTCCGTCTGGTTGATGAGGTAGAGGTTGTCGGTGTTCGTCTCGAAGCGCTGCCGGCCGATCGTCAGCGGGTTGGTGGCCGGCGCGAGCCCGCGCGGGGCGGTGGGGCGGGCGAAGCGATCCACGCCGCCCAGGCGCAGCGTGTTGGTGAGCCGGGGGCTCGAGGCGCCGCCCTCGCCGAAGCGGTGCTGGAAGCGCGCGGTGCCCACGTGGGCATTCACCCGCTCGCGATCCTCGGCCTTCACGCCGTACCAGGCGTCGCGGCGGACTCCGTAGCTGATGCCCACCGGATAGCCGTTGTAGTAGGGCTGGCCGTAGTCGGGGATGCTGGCCTCGTGCTGGTAGAAGTAGTCGACCTCCAGCGAGGTGTTCTGTGCCAGGGCCACGGCGAGCGAGGGCGCGAAGCCCACGCGATTCTCCTGCGTGTGATCGCGGCCCGCGACGTTGGCGCGCTGGCCGAGCAGGTTGACGCGCACCTGGACGCGCTCGCTCAGGGCCTCGTTGATGTCCGCCTCGAGACGGCCCGAGGGCGCCGTGCCGCCCGTGAGGCTCACGCTGCGCTGGGAGCGGCGCACGGGCTTCTTGGTGACGAGGTTGACGGCGCCGCCCGTGGAGCCCCGGCCGAAGAGCACGGCGGAAGGACCGAAGAAGACCTCCACGCCGCCCAGGTTGAAGGTGTCGCGGGTGAACCAACCAAGGTCGCGCACGCCGTCACGGAACGTGTCCGTCTGTGCCGAGAAGCCGCGCAGGTTGAAGGTGTCTCCCTGCCGGCCGCCCTCGCCCGCGCTCACCGTGATGCCCGACACGTTGCGCAGCGCCTCGCGCACCGTCGTCGAGTACTGCTCCTCGATGACCTGCTCGGGCACCACGCTGACGGACTGCGGCGTGTTGACCAGGGGCCGGGTGAGCCGGGGCAGGGCGCTCTCCTCGGCGTGGTAGCTCTTCTCCTCGGCGCTCTCCTGTACCTGCACCGTGGGCAGCACGAACGTGTTCTCCGTGCCCTTCGTGCTCGGAGCCTCCGGGGCGGGCGCGGTGCTCTCGGTCCGGGGCGCGTCCGGCGGAGGGGTGGACTCCTGGGCGAGCGCGCCTCCGGTGACCAGGGCCGACGCGAGGCCGACCGCCGCCGGGCCCACGGGCCACAAGGCGCCGCGGATGCCTCCAGAGAAACCCTTCGCCGAATGGATGCCAGTGGAGGTGTTGCGCTTGGATGACATGCTCGGTCCTTGTTCCTTCCGGGCGGAGGGCCGGTACTCGGCGCCATCGGCCAATGACTTGAATTTGAGAATCATTCTCAGTATTTGAGTCTGAAACGAAAAGCAATCCGCTTCGGACCCGGCGACTGTTTGTTTTTCTTCTGGTGGCAAACATGCCCCCGCACCTTGCTGCGCGGGGGCCGGTCTGAGCCATACCGGGCGTGTTTGTCTTCAACGCCCGGTACGTGTGTGCCGTTAGACGCTGGGCTCGGTGCTTTCAGGGGCGGGCACGGTGGCGCGGGCGCGCCTCCACGCGAGGAAGCGCCGCCAGGACAAGGCGAAGCCCGTCCACACGAGGAAGAGCCCGCCCAGGGAGCCAAGGGCGGCGACGAGCTGGCCGGGCACGCCGAGTGCCTCGCCCGTGTGCAGGAAGCGCAGCCAGCGGCGCACCTGGCCCGCGGGGGAGATGTCCGAGAAGGCCTCCCGGCGCAGCACCTGGGCGGTGAAGGGATCCACCGACACCTGCGTGGACGCGAACAGGGGCCAGCCGTCCTGTTCCCGGATGGCGAAGGTGACGGCCGTGGGGCCTTCCTTGCGGGGACCCTGTCCCTTGGGGCGTCCCTCGCCCTGGGCTTGCGCGGGCGCGTTGCCCCGTGGCGGCCCTCCACCCCCCAGACGCAGGGTGATGTTCTCCCAGGCGGGCGTCTGCTTGCGCGCCTCGACGAGCAGCGCCTCGAGGGGGAGTGGCGGGGTGCCCGGAGCTGGCTCGGCGACCTTGACCACGGGGGGCGCTCCGGGACCCGAGGCGGCGGGGGGCGTTTCGCCCATGGAGGTGAAGACCAGGTTCGAGGCCCACTTGTAGGAGATGACCATGGCCGTCGCCGTCAGGACGATGAGCACGGGCAGCAGCCAGAAGCCGATCACGTTGTGCCAGTTCCAGTCGCGCGCCTTGCCCTTGAGTCCCCGCCGGAACCACAGCGAGGGCCGCACGGAGCGCCACGTCCACTTGCGCGGCCACCACAGGTAGAGGCCCGTCACACCGAGCAGCAGGAAGATGAAGTTGCTCGCGCCGGTGAGGGCCTTGCCCACGGGGCGGTTGTCCCCCTGGGCGCCGAGCCACCGGTGCCACTCCTCCATGAGGTGGAAGAACGAGCGCCAGCCCTGGGCGCCCCATTCGCGCACCTCGCCCGTGTAGGGGTCGACGTACACGCCGCTGTCGCGGCCGGTGCTCACCAGCACCACGGTGTCCGGCTCCGGGTACACCGTCACCCCCGTGGGAGGCGTTTCGGGCCGGGCGGCGCGTACGCGGGCGATCACCTCGTCGAGCGGCAGGCGGGGTGCGTCCGGCGCGGGGGCCTGGACCTTGCGCGTGTCACGCTCCGCCCAGTCGAGGATCTGATGCTCGAAGGCGAGCGCGACGCCCGTGAAGGACATGACGGCGATGATGAGCCCGGCGAGGACACCCGCGACGAGGTGCGGCCAGAAGATGACGTTGTGCAGGGTGAGGCGCATGTCGGCTCGGACGAGGGCGGTGCCGGGGAGGAGTCCCAGCGCCGCGCCTCACTTCAAGGAGAACTGGACGGGAATCTCGACGATGACGCGCACGGGACGGCCCTGACGGCCGAGCGCGGGGGAGAAGCGCCACTGGCTGACGGCGGCCAGGGCGGCCTCGTCGAGCGCGGCCACGGAGCGCAGGACGCGCGGGCTGTCCGGCTCCACGCGTCCGTCCACGCCGATGATGAGGCGCACCAACACCAGCCCCTCGATGCCCTCGCTCCGGGCCCGCCGGGGGTAGTGGGGTTTGACCTGCTCGAGCACGCGCGGCGCCTGGGCCACCTGCTTGAGGTCGAGCGCGGTGCCACCCGTGGCGCCCACGAGTCCACCTTCCCGGCCTCCGAGGACGCCCCCGAGCACGCCATCGAGCGCGCTGGCCACGGAGGCCGCGTCCGCCGCCACGTCGGGCGGGGGCGTCGTCTCGGCGACGGCCTCCTCGGCGGGGGCCTCGGGCACGGGCTCGGCGGGAGGATCGGGCTGCTTCTCGACCCGGGGCGCCTCCACGGGCATGGGCTTGTGGATCACCGGGCGCGGGGTATGGGCGCGGGCGCGGCGCTGGACGGGTTGGATCGCCCGGGTGGCCGTGGCGCTCGAGGCCGGAGGCGGCGGGGGCGCGAACTGGAAGAACACCAGCTCCGGCTCCTCGGGGCGCACGGGCTCGCGCGCGGGCGAGGAGGCCATGGCGAGCCCCGCGCCCACGAAGCCGGCGTGGACGAGCACCGCCAGCAGCAGGGCTCCGCCCCACCGGCTCCCCGAATCGCGGCCCTGGGGCGCCTCTCCCATGAGGAACAGCCGCTCGCGGGGCCCGGCGCTCTTCACGCCTTCTGGCTGCGTTTCGGGCAGTTCCATGGGGAAATTGAGAATCATTCTCATTTTCTGGGCCAACGAAATATCCCACGTGCCGGGCTCCGTCAACACGGGGGGGTTGAATCACTCACGGGTGCTGCCCATTCAACTCGCGGTGGAGCCCGGAGCGGGTTCCTCAGGGCGTGGCCCATTGGCGCAAGAGGTTGTGGTAGACGCCCGTGAGCATGACGAGCGAGGGGCTCTGGGGCACCTCCTGGTTGAGCCGCACGATGGCCATGTCGAGGTCGAAGAGCAGGGCGCGCTGGGACACGTCGCGCACCATGCTCTGCACCCAGAAGAAGGAGGCGAGCCGCACGCCGCGCGTCACCGGGGTGACGTGGTGCAGGCTCGAGGCCGGGTAGACGATGAGGTCCCCCGCGGGCAGCTTCACCGAGTGGCTTCCGTAGGTGTCCTCCACCACCAGCTCGCCCCCGTCGTAGCTGTCCGGCTCGGACAGGAAGAGCGTGGCGGAGACGTCCGTGCGCAGGCGCTCGGCGGTGCCGGGAATGGGGCGGATGGCGTTGTCCACGTGCGAGCCGAACGCCATGCGTGTGTCGTAGCGGTTGAACAGCGGCGGGAAGACGCGCTGGGGCAGCACCGAGGAGATGAACAGGGGGCTGCGCTCCAGGCCCCGGAGCACCAGGTCTCCCAACTCCCGGGCCTCGGGGCTGTCCTCGGGCAGTTGCAGGTTGCGCTTCACCTGCGCGGATTGGTGGCCGGCGGTGCCGCGGCCGTCCTCCCATTTCGCCTGGGCGAACACCTCGCGGCAGCGGCTCACCTGCTCGGGCGTGAGGACCTGGGGGATGTGAACCATCATAGGGGGCGTTCCTTCTCATCCCCGGACGCCCGCGGCAAGCCGCGCCCCCTACACGGGCTCGGAGCGGTGCTGCCGTGCGTCGTGCGCGGACGCGGCCGGGAGCACCACGGTCAGGGTGGTGCCGCGTCCCTCGCGGCTCGCCGCGCTCAGCGTGCCGCCCAGGCCCGTCACGATGGCGTAGCTCACCGACAGCCCCAGCCCCTTGCTCGAGGGGCTCGTGGTGCAGAAGGGCTCGAAGAGGCGCGCGAGCACTTCCTGGGGCATGCCCCGGCCCGTGTCCTGCACCTCCACCACCGCCTCGCCGGTGGGCGCCGTGTACGTCGCCACCCGGAGCACGGGGTTGGCCGTCTCCATGCCACTCATGGCCTGCGAGGCGTTGAGCAGCAGGTTGACGAACACCTGCCCGAGCCGCGCCTCGTCTCCCACCACGTCCGGCACCTCGTGGAAGTCCAGCTCCAGGCGGATGCGGTGGCGCAGCTCTCCGCGCATGATGTTCAGCGCGTGCTCGAGGATGGGCATCACCTCCACGGGCTGGCGGTGCTCCGGCGGCGCGCGCGACAGGGTGCGCAGGTCCTGGACGATCGTCTTGAGCCGTCCGGCGCCGTCGGCCGCCTCGACCAGGGCCTCGAGCACCTCGGCCACGTCCCGGGAGAGGGGGTTGTCCTGCTCGCGCAGGGCCTCGCCCACCCGCTGCATCTCCTCGCGCGCGAAGCCGAGGTTGGCCAGCATGTACGCGAGGGGATTGCCCATCTCATGGCCCACCGCCGCCGCGAGCGAGCCCAGCGCCGCCAGACGGTCCGCCTTGAGCTTGGACTCCACCCGCTTGCGCGCCGTCACGTTCTTGGCGAACACCCGCAGGCCCTCGGGATCCAACAGGGGCAGCAGCGTCAACTCCCAGTACTGCTCTCCCAGGTGGAGCACCGAGGGGACCTCGCCGGGCGGCTCCTGCTGGGCCCACGTGAGCGCCGCCTCCACGAGAGGGTGCAGGGGACCGCGCGCCAGCAGATCCGGAAACGCCAGGTGCGCCGCGGGGTTGGCGTAGCGCAGCACCCCCGTCGCTCCCACCTCCAGCATGGGCTCGGGGTGCAGGAGCGGGAAGGAGGCGAGCCGGTAGAGCGTCTCCTCCTGCGTGCGCAGCTCGGTGACGTCGCGCACGAGCAACGCCGTGGTGGCCTCCTCTGGACGGGACGCCTGGGCGCGCGCGGTGGCCTCGGCGGCGAACCAGCGCGTCTCGCCCTCCACCTGGGCGCGGTACTCCACCCGGCCGCCGCCTCCGTCGAGCCGCGCCGAGCGCGCGAGCGCCACCAGGGGGCCCGCCGCGTCCATGCCGAACACCTCCGAGAGGGGCCGTCCCTCGGCCCACCGCACGTCCTGGCCGAAGGCCTCGCCCGTGGGCGTCCACAGCCGCAGGCACCGCTCGTTCGCGTCCAGCTCCGCGGCCAGGTACTCCGTCTGCCGCACGGGCGCGGGGTGGCGCCTGCGCGGGGCGCGTGAGGAGGCGAGCACGAAGCCCTCGCTGTCGAAGAGGCCCAGCAGGGGCTCCAGGCCTCCGGTCCGGCCCGTCAGCGAGGTGAGGATGGACACCAGCGCGGCCGCGTCCCGCTCCGGCAGGCGCGAGGTGAGGATGAGCCCGTCGGCGGGCGTGGACCCGGTATAGGCGAAGGGCATGAGCCGCCGCTCGTCGGTGCCCACGTGCTCGGCCATGTAGGCGCGCACGGTGTTCTCCTCCGGGTGGCTCGTGTAGATGGCGGTCAGGTCCGCCTCGCCAGAGAGCACCGCGAGCAGTGCCTTGCGGTAGGTGCCGAAGAAGCGCTCCTCGGAGAAGGTCTCCGCCAGGCTCAGGCCTCGCTCGGAGAGGTAGCGGATGGGCAGCAGGTAGCCGCCCGTGGTGCGTGGCGCCACCCAGGCGGCGCGCATGCCCTGGAGCTTGTCGAGGGAGAGCGGATGCTCCGCCCGGCACACGAGCGCCGCGTGATAGTCGCTCCGGCCAGCCCGCACCGCCCGTAACACCGCCCGGGCGCGGGGCTCGTAGGCCGTGCACTGATCGGCGGTCCCCCAGATCAGGTCCGCCCGCTCCTCGGCGAGCTCCTTTTCCAGGGCCTCGAAGGAGGGGGCGAGCTCCACCACCACCGCGCGGCCCAGGCGTTGGGTGAGCGCCCGGCCGAATAGCTCGGCGCGGACATGCTCCTTCACCTCGCCCAGGGTGGGTGGAAGGACAAAGCGGATCGGCGTGGCGGAAACGCTCACGTGGCCTCCTGGCTTGGCCGGAAAAACAGTATCCCCCCCGGCATATTGCCCTCAAAGCATGCCGGACATTCCATAAGCGTGCATCTCGTCCTGCCCCAGTCGCACAAATGGCAACATCTGTATCGTCCGACAGTGAAGGCAAACTTTTACCCACATCCTCCGACGCCTCATGACGGGCAGGCCGGAACCACCCTCCAGGTCTGTCGTACGTTGGGTGATAAACCCTTGGAATCATAAAGGAATACGGCGCCATCCATGTCAGACCCGGCGGGTAGAACCGCCGCCCTCGTGACAGGAGTGGGATGGCGTATGACAAGGGTTTGGGTGGGACGTGTCCTGATGGCGCTCGTGTCGATGGGGAGCCTGGGCGCCACACCGCGCGTGCAGGGGCCGCTCGTGGATCTGGCGGACGGACGGGTGCTGGCGGTGGGGGGAGGTGAGGTGTACGAGCCCGAAGTGGGGGGCTGGCGCACGACGGGGGTGATGCACACCGCCCGGCGACAACCCGCGGCGGTGCGGCTGGCGGACGGGCGGGTGCTGGTGGTGGGGGGCGCGTCGGCGGCCTCGGGCGCGCTGGCGAGCGCGGAGGTGTATGAGCCCGCGACGGGCCGATGGACGCCCGTGGCGGATCTGCTCGAGGCGCGCGAGGACCCGGCGGCGGTGGTGCTGGCGGATGGGCGGGTGCTGGTGGTGGGCGGCTTCGACGGACGGCGGCAGCCGGTGCGCTCGGCGGAGGTGTTCGATCCAGTCCGGGGCGGATGGACGCGCACGGGGGCTCCCCTGGCCACGCGGCAGGGGGCGCGCACGGGCGTGGTGCTCGAGGGAGGACAGGCGCTCTTCGTGAGTGGCCTCCAGGCGGAGCTTTATGAGCCCGCGAGTGGCGCCTGGCGAAAGGCGGGCCCGGTGGGGGGCGCGGCGGGGACCCATCGCTCGGGCCATACGGTGACGCGCTTGAGGGATGGACGGGTGCTGGTGGTGGGCGGCACGACGGCCCGAGCGGCGGCCACCGCGGAGGTGTACGAGCCCGAGACCGGGCAGTGGCGGCTCGTGGCGGCGCCCGGCTCTCCGCGCGAGGCACACGCGGCGTGGGTGATGGAGGACGGGCGGGTGCTGGTGGTGGGAGGCTTTCACGCCTCGACGGGGGCGCTGGCCTCGGTGGAGCGGTACGACCCTGTCGCGGATAGCTGGAGCGAGGAGTCGCCGCTCCAGGAGGCGAGGAGAGGCGCGGCACTGCTCGCCTTGGAGGAGGGGGCGGTGCGGGTGGTGGGGGGCGGCCTGTCCCCAAGCGAGCGGTACGTACCCGATCGCTGTCTTCCCCTGACATGCGAGGCGGCGGGCCCGGTGTGTGGAGCGCTGGCGGATGGGTGTGGGGGCACGCTCACGTGCGGCCCCTGCGAGGAGGCGCCCCGGTGTGGCGAGGACGGCTGCGGCGTGGAGCGCGCTGGCTACGACGCGCGGCTGCGGGTGCTCCGGTGTGACGAGGCGGGAGTGGGGTGTGCCTCGGGCGCCGGGCTGGCGGGACGAGGTCCCCTGGGTCCCGAGCCCCATGCGCCCAACACGCTGGGAGGCACGTGTGGGGATGGTGGGGGAGGCGTGGCCGGGCGGGACGAGTCGCTCGAGGCGTTGCGTGTGGTGACGGAGGACGGGGAGCGCCTGGCGTCGGGGCGGCGGGTGCGGGTGGAGGCCACGGTCTGGGCGTATGAGGATCCGGAGACGAACCGGTTGGACCTGTACTTCGCGGCGGATGCGCGAGAGCCAGTGTGGACGCACGTGGCGACGCTCAAGCCGGAGGGGTCAGGGGCGCGGGTGTTGTCGGCCACGTATGTATTGCCCGTGGGGACGTTGCAGGCGGTGCGGGGCGTGTTCCGTTACGCGGGTCGTGCCGAGCCCTGCCCGGGAGGGGTTTTCGATGACGTGGATGACTTGGTTTTCACCGTGAGGTGAGGCAGGGATTCAAACCTCGCGGTCGAGTGGATTCCAGACGAACTCCTCGGTGGGCGTCAGCCGCAGGTGGGTGAAGCCATGGTGGGTGACGAAGCGCTCGAAGCGCTCGGAGACGACGAACTGCCCTTGCAGTCCCCGGGGAACGAAGACGTCCTCGCCTCGCCAGGCGCCGGGCTCCAGCGTGAAGCCGCGCACGGCTTCATAGCCTTCGTAGCGGCATTCCTCGCAGGTGGGTGTCTTGACGTAGCGGACCCGGCTGCGGGTCAGGTCCACCGCCGCACGGCCAAAGCAGACCGTGGCGACGACGTAATTGGGAACGTGCGAGGGTTTGGGGCCCTTGCGTTCCCTGCGCACCCGGCGCACCTCGACGGGATGGAAGCCATCAAGCCCCGTGAGCCCTTCCTCGCGGAAGGCGTTCGCGAATCGCTCGGAGAGCAGGACGTCATCACCGGCGATCCGGACTAGGTCTCCGTACTCTTCTCCATGCAATATCAGGTCGACTCGGTAGGGCGGCAGCCATGTCAGCATGCCCACGATGCCTCCGCACCGTGCGCAGCGGGCGGCACTTCCTCTATTGACGGGCTCTACCTTATCGGCTTCGAAGTCGTACCGGGACCAATTAACCTCCTCTCGCAGAACGAAGTACCGGGGTTGTTTGGACGTCTCAGAAGCCATGGGGAAACCTCGCGCGCATCGCGGGCTGATATGCACTGGCGCTGCCTTGTTTGCAGGCGCGGATCGCTGTTGATTCTTGGGGGGCGCAGGGTGGGCTTGAGCCGGTTACGTGGCTCTCCCGCACTTCATGTGCACCAAGCGCCGGGATAGCTGCTGCTCCGTCGCAGACGACTCGCCACCTGAATGGCGAGCACACAAAGCGCGGGAGAGCCACTAAAACGGGGCAGGCTCACGTTCAAACCGAAGCAGCCCCGAGAGGTCTCATGCCTCACGGCCAGCGCGAGACGACGCTCACCGGCACCGTGCGGTTCAGGGTGTAGGCTCCTGGCTTGGAGTCCTCCCCAATGATGATACGCCCATCCACGTCGCCCAGCACGATGCACACAGGGTACTTCCGACCATCCGGTAGTATCGCCTGGGTGTAGCGACCCATGGCGGCCGGCAGTTTCTCCCCCCCATGGGTTTCGTCGATGCCGGGACCCGTCCAGAGTTGGCCATGGAGGATTGTCCCCTCCGGCAGGTTGCCGTCGCCCCGGGTGATGCGGCTGATGACGGGGCCGTCCTGGTAGATGCCTACCTCCACGAATCGGCCTGGCTGGTTGATGTCGATGATGGCCTCCAGCGGACTGGCTCTGTCGATCTTCAGATCCCGAGACATGGCCTCGGTGGCTTCCGAAGGGCAGTCGGCGGGCGATGGGGGCTTCACTTGGGCAGCGGGGCACCCCAGCCCGGCGGCACACAACCAAGCGGCGAGGAGACTAGAGGAAGGGGAACGGAGCGAGGTGGACACGGGCGGACTTCCTTTCGCGGAGCGGCCAAACCCGAGCGGCAGTGCCTCGGGCAGGGGCGCGAGTGTGGAGATCACCAGCCACAAGGCAAGGCCGAGCACGCTCAAACCCACGGCCCCGAGGAGGAGCCTGGGCCTCCGGGCGCGTGGTTGGAGGGGATCCGAGGCAGGAGGTTCCTGCCTCGCCCGCGCCTCCTCGCCCATGGGCTGTTCCTCATCGGGCCCCTCGCGCTCCGACTCCAGCGGAGGCGTTACTTCTTCGTCCTCCTCGGGCGGAAGCTCCGCCAGGCCGTCCTCGGCAGTGAAGAGCGGCACCTTCCAGGAGGGGGACGAACGCCCCTTCTCGGCGGCTCCTTCTAGCGCCTGGCGCAGCGCCTCCGTGCTGGGGTAGCGCGCCTCGGGCTGCTTCTCCAGCAGCCGCATGGCGATGTCGCTCAAGGAGCGCGGCACCAGGGGGTTGAGGAGGTGGGGCGGCGTGGGGGGCGTGTCGGCGATGGCGGCCAGCAGTTCCTTGTCCGACAATTCCGGATCGAAAGGGTGCATGTCCGTAAGTGCCTGGTAGAGCAGCACCCCCAAGGCATACAGGTCCGCGGCCACGCCGCCCACGAAGGGCTCGCCCCGTTTCCATGCCTCGGTGCGCGTGTAGGCCAGGAGTTCGGGCGGCAGCAGGTGCAACACGCCCTCCCGTATGCCCATCGTCTTCGTGAGGGCCGACGGCAGGCGCACGGTGCCGAAGTCGATGACGAAGGGCCGGCCGTCCTCACGGCGGATGAGGAGGTTTTCCGCCTTCAAGTCCCGGTGGTACACGCCTCGCGCGTGCAACGTGCCCACGGTGTGCACCACCTCGGAATAAGTGGCGACCAACCGGGCGGCATGCGGCGGCTTGCGCCAGCGCCACTGGTGCCAGTTGTCCCCGTCCACGAAGTCGGTGATGAGGAAGGAGTAGCCCTTGCTGGGACTGGGCCAGAAGTCCACCGCGTACACGCGCAGCAGGTTGGGGTGGGTGGCGTAGGTGAAGAGGGCCGCCGCTTCGTGCGCGAGCTGACGGTACGTGTTCTTCTCCTCCTGGTACTCCTCCTCGGAGAGTTCCTCCCGGGAGTCGGAGAGGGGGCGCAGCGCCATCTTCATGGAGTAGGGGTGGCCATCACGCTCCACCTTGAAGACCCGGGCCGAGCCGCCCTGGCCCAGCACCTGGACGATGTGCCAGGGCCCTACGCTGTCGCCAGGTCGGAGATGGTCCGGATGCAGGGCAGGCGTCGTCATACGTCGGCGCTCCTATAGATTCACGTTGGGGATGGGAAGGCGGCGGCCGCCGCTCTTGTCCCTGAACTCCAGGCGGAGATCCTCGTCCGCCGTCCAGAAGGGCGCCTCCGTCTCCACCGCCACGAGGCCCTCCTCTCCTGGGGCGAGCTGCGCCTTGTCCATGGCCACGGAGAGCACTTTCACCGGGGTGCCGTCCTTCCGGGTGAGAAGAGCGGAGCCCGGCATCCAGGACTGCTGCCCCGGCAGGTTGCGCACGCGGATGACGGCGAGCGCCCAACGGCCAGCGCGGTACCCCTCGCCTCCCACGTACGCCAGCCCGTTCCAAGTGCTGGTACGGATACTCTCGAGGCGCCGGGCCCGCACACCGTGAAGATTGAGGCGCCCCGTGAAGACGAGCCCGGCGAGCCCACTCGCTCCGGACTGGGCCTTGAGCGCCGCGAGCTCCGCTTGGCTCTCCGCCAGCGCGGCCTCCAGCGCCTCGAGCGTCCGGGGGCGGCGTACCACCTCCACCTCTTTGTCCACCACCCCGGGGCGCGTCACCAGCGCGAGCGTGGCCTTCGCCGGGGAGGCCCCGTCTCGGTAGCGCACGCGCACCACCAGCTTCTCCTCGGCCCCCAAGTCCACCAAGGGCTCCAAGGCTACGAGGGTGTCTCCCACGTCCACCCAGGTGAAGCGGAGGGGGCGGTTCTCCACCTCCACCGCGGTCTTGTCCAAGGCGGCGTCGAAGCGCAGGTAGGTGGTGATGCCAGCGGCCACGCTCACTTCCAAGCCCGGCTCGTCCGGGGCGCTGGGCAGGGTGACGCGCCGCTCCTGCCTCTCGCGAGCAGGGGACGGGGGCTGAGCTGCCGCGGTGGCTCCCGTCAAGAGGAGCGTGAGCGGGAGCGACGGGAGAAGTCGGGCCAGGGTGGATACCTCCTGAGTCCACCGTAGCAGATGGGAAATCCCGTGCTGCTGAAAATGGTGCGGTTCGTCGCAGCGCCACCCCACATCGGAGTGATGGCGTCCCGTGTGGTTCTCGAGCCCGAAGTACACCGAGTGCTCGTGCGAAGCTGCGCGGCCCATGAAGACTCCTCGGCTCCGGCTCCTCGCTCCCCTGTTCCTCCTGACGTCCGCCTGTGCCACCACGGCCTCCGCTCCCGCCGTGTCCCCGGCTCCGTCCCCCACTCGCCCCTTTGGTACCTTGCGTGAGCAGGCGGAGCGGCAGCAGGCGTGGTTGCGCGAGCGTCTGGACAAGGCCCTGCCCACGCTCATGCGCCAGTACGGCATCGAGATGTGGGTGGTGCCCATGCGCGAGTACAACGAGGACCCCGTGTTCCCGGCCCTCGTCTCGCCCACGACGTTCGCGGCGCGGCGGCGCACCATCTACGTCTTCCATGATCGGGGCCCGGACAAGGGCGTGGAGCGTCTGGCGCTCGGTGGGGGCACGCAGGGCGGCGTGTACGAATCCCGGCGCTCGGCGCGGCAGGTGGACGGCGGCGGCGTCACCCGGCAGGCGGAGCTGTGGGGGCCGGATCAATGGCAGGTGCTCAAGGCGGTGCTCGAGGAGCGGCAGCCCAAGGTCATTGGCATCGACGTGTCGCGCACGTTCGCCTTCGCGGACGGGCTGACGCATGGCGAGTACGAGGGCATGGCCGAGGCCCTGGGGCCCGCGTGGATGTCGCGGATGAAGCCCGCGGAAGGGCTCCCGGTGGATGTGCTCGCGTGGCGCGGCGCGGATGAGTCTCGCTTCTACGCGGACCTGACGAAGCTCGCGTGGGATGTCATCGGCACGGCCTTCTCCCACCAGGTCATCACCCCGGGCCAGACGCGCACGGGCGACGTGGTGTGGTGGATGCGGCAGCGGCTCAATGATCTGGGGCTCGACACCTGGTTCCATCCCTCGGTGTCGGTGCAGCGGCGGGGCAAGACGGAGGCGGAACTGGGCGAGAGCCCCATCATCGAGCGCGGAGACGTGTTGCACTGCGACTTCGGCATCACCGCGCTGCGGCTCAACACGGACACCCAGCACATGGGCTACGTGCTGCGCGAAGGGGAGACCGAAGTGCCAGCGGGACTGCGCGCGGCGCTCGCCCGCTCCAACCGCTTGCAGGACATCGTCGTGGGGGAACTGCGCCCGGGCCGCACGGGCAATGACATCCTCCGCTCCTCCCGGGAGCGGATGCTCGCCGAGGGGCTCGACGGGACGGTGTACTCCCACCCCATCGGACTCCATGGTCATGGCGCGGGGCCGATGATCGGTTTGTGGGACAGGCAGGAGGGGGTGCCAGGCAATGGCGATCACCGGGTGATGCCCTCCCAGTGGTTCTCCATCGAGTTGCAGGTGACGAGCCCCGTGCCCGAATGGGACGGGCAGAAGGTACGCTCCGCGCAGGAAGAAGACGTGGTGCTCGATGCCCAGGGGCAGGTGCGCTGGGCGCTCGATCGCCAGACGGCCTTCCATCTGGTGCGATGAATAAGCAGGGGCCGCGTCCAGGCGTGCCCGCCTCTGTTCACCAATCAACATGACTCAGCGCGGCAACTGGTCGGGCGCACGGGCAGTCCGCATTTTTCCGGCATGGAAAGCAACCGGGACGTGCATCACGTGGTGGTGGTGGGAGCGGGTTTCGGAGGGCTGGAGGCCGCGCGCAAGCTGGGCAAGGCCAAGGAGCGCGTGAAGGTGACCGTGGTGGATCGCTACAACCACCACCTCTTCCAGCCGCTGCTCTATCAGGTGGCCACCGCCGTGCTCAGTCCCGCGGACATCTCCGCGCCCATCCGCCACATCCTGCGCGGCAAGAACACGCAGGTGCTGCTCGCCGAGGCGCGCTCGGTGGACACGGCGCGCAAGGTGCTCGTGTGCGACGGCGGCGAGCTGGCCTATGACTCGCTGGTGCTCGCCACGGGGGCCACGCACTCGTACTTCAACCACCCGGAGTGGTCGAAGATCGCCCCGGGCCTCAAGACGCTCAATGACGCGGTGGCCATGCGCGAGCGCATCCTCCTGGCCCTCGAGGCCGCCGAGCGCGAGACGGATCCCGAGCGCCAGCGCGAATGGCTCACCTTCGTCATCATCGGCGCGGGGCCCACGGGCGTGGAACTCGCAGGGGCGCTGTCGTACATGACGCGCCATTCGCTGCCCAAGGACTTCCGCCGCATCGACACGCGCAAGGCCCGCGTCATCCTCCTGGAGGGCCTGCCGCGCGTGCTCTCTCAGTTCTCGGAGAAGCTGTCCGAGGACGCGCGCCGCGACCTGGAGAAGCTCGGCGTGGAGGTGCGCACCGGCTCCATGGTGTCCGGCGTGGACGAGCAGGGCGTGTCCATTGGCGAGGAGCGCATCCCCACGCGCACGGTGCTCTGGGGCGCGGGCGTGGCGGCCTCGCCGCTGATGCGCTCGCTCGGCGCGCCGCTCGACAAGGCGGGCCGGGTGAAGGTGGATGCCTCGCTCACCTTGTCCGGGCACCCGGACGTGTATGTGATTGGGGACGTGGCCTCGCTGCAGCAGGACGGCAAGCCCGTGCCCGGCATCGCCCCGGCGGCCATGCAGATGGGCCGGCACGTGGCGAAGAGCATCCTCGAGCGCCTCGCGGGCAAGCCGCCCGAGCCCTTCCACTACGTGGACAAGGGCAGCTTCGCCGTCATTGGCCGCGGCTACGCGGTGGGCACCATGTTCGGCAAGGTGCCGCTGAGCGGCTTCCTGGCCTGGGCCCTGTGGGCCGGCGTGCACATCGCCTATCTGGTGGGCTTCCGCAACCGGCTGGCCGTGATGCTCAACTGGTTCTTCACCTTCATGACCCGGGGCCGCGACGTGCGTCTCATCACCGGGGCCTACGCGCCCCGGCTGCCGCCCTTCTCGCCCACGGCCGAGCCGCCCGGGGATGGCATCCACGCGGGGCCGGATCCCGCGCACTCGGCGCCGCCCCCGATTCACTGAGTCCTGTCGCGCGGGGGCGCCTGACTCAGGGCGCTCCCGTCATGGACTCGAGCAGGCGCACCAGGGACTGCTTTTCCTCGTCGGTGAGGTCCAGGGGTTGGATGGTCACGGAGACCACGCCCGCGTATTTGCCCGGGGCCTCGCCGCCCTTGTTGTACAGCTCCACCACGTCCAGGAGCGTCTTCACCTCGCCCGTGTGCATGTAGGGCGCCGTGAGGGTCACGTTGCGCAGCGTGGGCGTCTTGTAGGCGCCTTCCAGCTCGCCGGCCTTCTCGGTCAGGTCGCTGCGCAGGCGCTGCAGCCGCGTCGACTCGGCGCCGATGGGCGCGTCGCTGTAGGGCCCCGCCGAGTTGAACGCCCACGTCAGCATGGGGTCCGCCCCCGCCGCCACGCCGCGCTGGCCCTCGCTCAGGTCTTCCACGCCGATGTTGTGGAACTGCTCGTCGCTGAGCATGGGGCCCTTGTGACACGCGGCGCACTGGCCCTTGCGCACGAACGTCTTGAGGCCCAGGTACGCCGGATCCTTCTCCTGCGTGCCGGCCTCCACCGCCGCGATGAAGCGCCGCACGTCCTGATCGAAGGGCGCGTCGTTGCGCACCAGCGTGCGCTCGTAGGCGGCGATGACCTTGCCGAAGTGGGCCAGCAACTGGTCATCGTCCGTCTCCTCCTCGGGCGTCTTGCCGAAGAGGGCGCGGTACTCCTCCGCGTAGGCCTCGCTCAGCCGCGCGCGCAGGATGGCGGGGTTGCTGGCCATCTCCACCGGGTTGAGCAGCGGCAGCAGCGCCTGGTTCCACAGCCGGTCCGCGCGCCCGTCCCACATGTACCAGGTGCTGTAGGCGGCGTTGATGACGGTGGGGGGGTTGCGTCCGGTGCGCTGGCCGAAGCAGCCCTCGGCCGTGGGCGTGTCCACGGTGCGGCCCTCGCCGTCGTGGCAGCTCTGGCAGGAGATGGTGCCGCAGCCCGACAGGAGCGGATCCTTGAAGAGCCGCAGCCCCAGCGCCGCCGCCGCGGGTTGGTTCTCGAGGCGGTTGGTGGGATCCGCGGGAGGCGTGCGCGTGGGCGAATGCAGGCTGCTGAGCAGCTCGAATTCGTCGGCGGTGGGAAAGGGCTCCTCGCTCGTACAGGCCACGAGGCCGCCGGAGAGAGCGCCCGCCAGCAGCCAGGTGCACAGGGAGTGACGATTCATCAACGTGTTCTTCCTCGTCTCGCGCGAAGGCATGCGGAGCGGGTCGCGCGCCCCACGGCCGTGAACACTGTAACCCGTGGATATCCCGTTGGACCACCCTCCCCGGGACCGCTCGGAGTGAGCGGGGAGTGTGGGGCGACGGCCGCTTGTCCGCCTAGTCGGCCTCGGCCGTGACGAAGGAGGCGCCCACGAGCAGCCGCAGCGTGGGCAGGTCGATGGCCGTGCCCACGCCGGGGCCGCCCAGGAAGAAGAGGTCCACGCTCGGCACCAGGTGCTTGCGCACCCCCACCAGGAACTCCGCGCTGGGCCGTCCTCCCTGCAGGGGCAGGTTGAGCAGCATGCTCACCTCGGGCCGGGTGGCGGTGTCGTTCTCGCCGCGCGAGGTGACGGTGGCGCCCAGGCGCACCTCGTTGCCCAGCACGTCATGGGGCCGGGAGGTGAGGGCGGTGAAGTCCTGGCGCGGCCGGAGCAGGAGGCTCACCTCGCCGCCCACCTGGTAGCCCTCGGCGGCGATGCCCGCCTGCAACCGGGGCAGGAACAGATAGGCCTCTCGTCCGAGCAGCCGCGCCTGGCCCACGGGCAGGGCCGCCGTGAGTTCCGCGGCCACGTTCAAGGGGGAGCCGTCCCGGGTGCGCCAGGGCGCCACGCGCGCCGAGGCCCAGGCCGCCTCCAACCCTCCGCCATTGGGAGGACTCATGCCGAGCACGGACTGGCCCTGTTGGCCGAGGATGTAGGCCAGGTGGGTGCCCACCTGCAGCCAGGGCCGCACGCCGACGGCGGCGGTGAGCTGGCCCGTCAGCTTGTTCTCCACCAGGGAGACCGAGGTGATCCCCGGGTCCCACGTCCGGGCGAAGTTGAGCGGCAGGCGCTCGTAGTGGCTCTGCACGGACACGCGCGCCACGCCCGGCTCCAGGGAGCGGCCCGTGCCCACCACGAGCGAACCCATGCCCGAGGTGTCGAAGTGCAGGCGCTCGAGCGCGAAGACGGGCAGGGTCCTTGGCTGCTGGGCTGCGCTCATCCCGGGCGCGAGGAGCGCACCGAGGAGAACCATCCATCGAGAAGCCATGTCGCCGGAGACCCCCGTGAAGAAGGAGGTCATCTTTCGCGGAAGCCGACGCGGCTCGCAAGTCCGTCACCCAACACTTCAGCGCCCTCGGAGGCCATGGCGCCGTGGCTGGATTGACCTCCACTGGGCACTGAACGATACGAAAGCTCCCGGACCCGGCAGACAGTTGACCCGTGCGTTAACAAGTTTCTCGGAGTTACAGCTCTTCCCGGTTTGGAAGGCGCGCCCCCCGCTGAATGACTCCAGGGAAAACCATGGCCCGCATCCTCGTCATTGATGACAGCCCCACGGTCGCGTTGTCGATGTCCCGCCTGCTGCTGAGCGATGGGCACCTCGTGGAGACCGTCAGTGACGTGCGGGAGCTGCCGGTCTACCTGCGCGACTCGCGGCCGGATTTGATCCTCCTGGACCTGGAGATGCCGTCCCTGCCGGGCGTGGAGTGGGCGGCGTTCATGCGCCGCTGCTACCAGCAGCGCCTCTCGCTCATCATCCATTCGTGCCAGCCGTGGGGAAAGCTGGAGGCCGCGGCGCAGACGGTGGGCGCGGTGGGCATCATTCCCAAGGGCGCCTCCTCGGATGCCGCGCGCTGCATCATTAATAGTGCCTTGCGCCGCACGGCGAGGCCCATGGGATGAACGAAGCGCTCGTGCGCGTCCACACCGGGCGCCAACGCTGGCTGGTGCGGGTGGCGGACCTGCAGGAGGTCGTCCCGATGATGTCGCTGGGGCGCGTCGAGGGCCAGGACGGGGCGTGCCGGGGCGTGCTCAACCTGCGCGGCGAGCTGGTGCCGGTGTTCGATGGCGCCGGACGGGACGCGCCGCTCGAGCCCTCGCGCCTCATCCTCGTGCTGCGCGAGCGCGCGGGCACGCGCGTGGGGCTCATCGTGGACGAGGCCCATGACGTGCTCCTGCTGCCCGAGGAGCGGTTGACGCCCCGTCCGGTGGGCGGCGGCCGCCCGCGCCGGATGGCGCTCGTGGACGAGGAGTTCTTCACGGTGCTGGAGCCCGACGAGGTGGCGGCCCATGGCGGTTGATCCCGTCGAGGCGCTGCTCGAGCGGCGTGCCGCCCGCTACGCGCGCCCAGGTGCTCCCGTCCTGACGACGGTGGTGGAGTACGCGGCCTTCGGTCGGGGCTCGGGCCATTACGCGCTGCCGCTCGTGTCGTTGCGCGAGGTCCGGCCGCTGCGGCATCTGGCGCGCGTCCCCGGGGCCTCGCCCGTGGTGGCCGGCGTCTTCCAGTTCCGGGGAGAGTTGCTGAGCGCGCATGACCTGGCCGCGTGGCTGGGCACGGGGCCGGGGGCTCGCGCCGAGTGGGTGCTGGTGGTGGAGCACGCGGGGGCGCGCCTGGGCCTGCTGGCGGACACCCTGGCCGGCATCGAGCGGTTGGGCGCCTCGGAATGGAGCGCGGTGCCGGTGACGCTGGGGGAGCGCGGCGCGTGTTTTCGCGGAGTGCTCGGAGGCCAGCGCCTGTTGCTCGAGCCCGAGCGGCTTTTCTCCACGCCCGCCTTCTTCCGCGCCTTCTGAATCCTTCCCCGTCTTCCCCCAGAGAGGATGTCCCATGCCTTCCCCCTCCCCGCGTGTCGCCGATGGCCGTCTGGGTTCCGCCGCCGAGGAGCTCGAGCGGCGCAAGCGCGTGCTGGGCTTCTCCGACACGGACGCCCGGCACCTGGCCGACTTCCGCCCCGTGGCCGAGGCGAGCAATGGCGCCGTCGTCGAGCGCTTCTACGAGCACCTGATGTCGCACGAGGAGATGCGCTCGCACTTCCAGAGTCCCCAGCACATCGAGGCGCTCAAGCGGGCCCAGTCGCAGTACTTCCTGGAGCTCTTCGGAGGCGCGTATGACCCCGCCTACGTGGAGAACCGGCTGCGCGTGGGCCGGGCCCATGAGCGGATCGGCCTGGGGCCCCTGTGGTACGTGGGCGCCTATAGCCAGTACCTCTGCTCGCTCATCCCGTTGGTGCTCGAGCGCGGTGGCCTCGATCCCTCCGACTCCCTGTCCGGGACGCTCCAGGCCCTGGTGAAGATCGTCAACCTGGACATGTCGCTCGCCATCGACACGTACATCGAGGCGATGACGGACCGGGAGGCCTCGCAGGTGGGCCGCTTCGTGAGCGCGCTGGAGAGCATGTCCGCGAGCCTGTCCTCGTCCTCGGGGGACATCCTCGACGCCACGTCGCGGCAGATGGGCGCCGCCCACCGGCAGGCGAGCTCCATCGCCGAGGTGACGAGCGCCCTGTCCGAGCTGCGGCTCACCTCGATGCAGGCGCTGGAGAAGGCCGAGGGCGTCATCACCGTGTCCGAGCGCTCCATCGAGTCCTCGCGCCTGGGGGGCCAGGCGGTGGAGGCCTGCATCCAGGGCATGCGGGAGATCCGCGAGCAGGTGGAGGCCATCGCGGACAAGATTCTCTCGCTGAGCGAGCAGACGCAGCAGATTGGAGAGATCATCGCCTCGGTGAATGAAATCACCGAGCAGTCCAAGCTGCTGGCGCTCAACGCCGCCATCGAGGCGGCCCGCGCGGGCGAGCATGGGCGGGGCTTCTCGGTGGTGGCCACGGAGATCCGCAGCCTGGCGGATCAGTCCAAACAGGCCACGGTGCAGGTGCGCAAGCTGCTCGGCAGCATCCAGTCGGCGACGAACTCGGCGGTGGTGGCCACCGAGGCGGGCACGCGCAAGGTGGAGGCCGGGGTGGAGCTGGCCAACCGGGCGGGCCAGAGCATCCAGCAGTTGGGCGGCAGCATCGAGGAGTCCTCGTCGGCCGCGCGGCTCATCGCCAGCGCCGCGCGTCAGCAGACGGCCGGTGTGCAGCAGGTGGCGGACGCCATGGTGGACATCCGCGACGCCATGAACAGCACCCTCATGAGCCTGGGCCAGACGGAGACGTCCGCCCACCAGCTCAATGACCTGACCCAGAGCGTCAACCAGCTCGTGGATTCGTTCTCGAGGCCCAAACAGCCCAAGGCGCCCGAATACCGTCTGGCGTGACTCCGCCCGCCATGGCCCCGACGATGGAGGAGTTGGACCTGGCCATCCAGGTGTCATTCGCCGCCGAGGCGAAGGACCTCTTGCGCCAGGTGGAGCGCGCGCTGCATGGCCTGGTCGGAGGCGACCCCGCGGAGCGCGGACCTCGCTGCCGGGACATGCTGCGCGGGCTGCACACCCTCAAGGGCGCGGCGGCCGCGGCGGGCAGGGACGCGGTGGCCCGCGGCGCGCATGCGCTGGAGGACCAGGTGCGTGGCGTGCAGGAGGGCCGGACGCTCCTGGAAGGCGCGGGGCTCGATGCGCTCTTCGCGGGACTCGAGCACGTCTACGAGGTCCTGGGTCCGGGGCCCTCGGCGCCGGCCTTCGAGGAGCAGCAGGGAACACCAGGGGAAGGCCCGGCGCCCAAGGAGGAGGTGGAGGAACTGCTGCGGGTGGCTCCCTCGCGGGTGGAGGCGTTGCACGCGCTGACGGGAGAGCTCGTGCTCGGCCGGCTGCGCCGGGAGTCCCTGGCGCGGAGGTTGTTGGAGACCCGGGATCGGTTGGGCGAGGCCATGGATCGCTGGCGGGAGCTGGGCGCGCGGCTGGAGCCCTGCAAGCGCACGCTGCCTCGCGCGCAGTGGGCGGGCGTGAAGGCGGCGCGGGACGCGTGTGGCCCGGCGATGACGAGCGCCTGGAAGATGCTCTCGGCGGTGGCGCGCGAGGCCCCGGCGCTGCTCGCGCACACGGCGGGGGTGGAGGGGGAACTGGAGGAGGGCATCCGGGAGCTGCGGCTGATGCCCCTGCAACCCTTCCTGGAGGAGTACGCGCGGGTGGCGAGGGAGGCGGCGCGCGCGTGCGGCAAGGACGTCCGCCTGGAGGTGCGCGCGGCCGGGGCGGAGGTGGACCGCGGGGTGCTCATGCGGCTGCGCGACGTGCTGTTGCACCTGGTGCGCAACGCCGTGGTCCACGGGGTGGAGTCCCCCGAGCGGCGGCGCGAGCGGGGCAAGCCGGAGGCGGGCACGCTCACCCTGGAGGCGCGGTGCGAGGGGGCGCGGGCCTTCCTGCGCGTGGCGGACGACGGGGCGGGCGTGGACGTGGAGCGGGTGCTCCAGCGCGCCCGGGAGCTGGACGGGGGGGCGGCGCCGCGCGACACCTCGCCCGAGGCACTGCTGGCCCTGCTCAGCCGGCCGGGCTTCTCCACACGGGACGAGGTGGACGCCCTGGCGGGCCGGGGGGTGGGGCTGGACGTGGTGGCGAACATCCTCCGGGGGCTGGAGGGACAGTGGCGGCTCGAGCACGTGCCGGGGCGGGGCACGGCCTTCCTGTTGGAGGTCCCCGTGTCCGCCTCCACGCACCGGGGGTTGGTGGTGCGCGTGGGGGAGGACAGCTTCGGCCTGCTCCTGCACCATGTGGAGCGCGTGGTGCGGGTGGGGGCGCGCGACGTGACCGTCCTGGAGGGGCACGCCACGGTGCCCCTGGACGGCCAGCCGGTGGCGCTCGTGGCCCTGGCCTCGCTCCTGGGCCTCCAGGGGGAGGGCGCACCCGAGGGCCCCAAGCGCACGGGTGTCGTGGTGCGTCAAGGTTCCCGGCGGCTCGTGGTGCTCGTGGACGACGTGCCGGGCGAGGAGCGTCTGGTCATCAAACCCCTCGGGCCCGCCTTCGCCGGAGCGCCCCTGGTGCTCGGGGGGGCCCTGCAGGCGGATGGCTCGGTGCTGCCCGTGCTCCAGGTCCCCGCCCTCCTCGACCGGGCGGCGGAAGGGGTGGGGCGGGGGAGTGCCTCGGCGTCCCTCGGACCCCGCTCCGCTCCAGCGCTAGGCGCGGTGCTGGTGGTGGATGACTCGCCCACCCTGCGCATGCTCCTGCGCAACGTGCTGCGCGCCGCGGGCTTCCCCGTGGTGGTGGCCTCCGACGGACTCGCCGCCGTCGAGGCGTGGAACCGCCAACCGTTCAGCCTGGTGGTGACGGACCTGGACATGCCCCTGCTGGACGGAGCGGAGCTGTGCCGCTTCGTGCGCCGCTCCGAGCGGCCCCGGACTCCTGTCATCCTGGTAACCTCCCAGACCGGCGCGGAGGCGCGGCGGCGGGCCCTGGACGTGGGCGTGGATGCGTACGTGGTAAAAGGCGAATTCGAGCAGGCCACCTTCCTGCGGTTGGTGCGCAAGCTGACGAACACGGGAGAGCACCTCGTTGAAGCTGCTGTTGGTTGAGGACTCGCGCTCCGTCGTCGCGTTTCTCGAGCAGATCCTGCGCCGGGAGCCGGACATCGAGCTATTGCCGCCCGTGGACAATGGCCACGACGCGGTGCTGGCGGTGCAGCGCTGGAGGCCCCAGCTCGTGTTGATGGACCTGGTGCTCCCCGGGGGAATGGGGGGCGAGGAGGCCATCGCCGCCATCATGGCCACGGCGCCCTGCCCCATCGTGGTGCTCAGCGGTCAGCTGGCCACGCGCGGGAGGGATCGGACCTTCGAGTCCCTGAGCGCGGGGGCGGTGGACGTCCTGGCCAAACCCACCCTGGGCGGCCTGGAGGCGGTGCGGGAGTTCCGCGAGCGGCTGCTGCGCACGGTGCGCACCATGGCTCACGCGCGGGTGACGAGCCGCCGGCGCACGTCGCTGCGCGGGCTGCCGGTGCCGCCGAGCCAGATGCCTCCGGTGCCCACCGAGACCCAGCCCTGCGCCCTGCTGGCGATTGGCGGCTCCACGGGCGCGCCGCCGCTGGTGTACGAGTTGTTGCGCGCGCTGCCCGCTCCCGCGCCCTTCCCGGTGGTGGTGGCGCAGCACATCGTCCACGGCTTCGAGCCGGGCTTCGCCCAGTGGCTGTGTGCCACGGGGCACACCGTGGAGGTGGCGCGCAGCGGGGACTGGCTGGAGCCGGGCGTCGTGTACGTGTCGCCGGCGGACCGCGACCTGCTGGTGCGCGGCGGACGGTTGCGCACGCAGCCCTCCAAGGGCGTGGCCCTGCCCTCGGTGAACGTGCTCTTCGAGAGCGTGGCGAGCTTCTACCGGGACAGGGCCGTGGGCCTGTTGCTCACGGGCATGGGCGTGGACGGCGCCGAGGGTCTGCTCGCGATGCGCAAGGCGGGGGCCCTGACGGTGGCTCAGGAGGGCTCGACCTGCGTGGTGGACGGGATGCCGGGGGCGGCGCGGGCGCTTGGCGCGGCACGCCAGTCGCTCACGCCCGCGGGCATGGGCTTGTTGGTGGCGGCCCTCGCCCGCACGGCCTCGCGGGGCTGAGGCGCTACGGCGCCGGGCTGGATACGGACGTGTCGCAATCCGCGCCCGTGCACTTGCCCGCGCACCGCAACTGGGCGGGATAGGACTCCAGGATGACGCACTCGGTGCCCCCCGTGCACTTCACCCACTCGGTGCAGGCATCGCCCCCCAGGCAGCGCTGATGGCTCACGCCCTCCAACGTGAAGGACATGCACCCGGTGCCCGCCGGGCAGGGGGGTCCCTCCAGGGAACACTCGGGCGCCTCGGCCATGGAGCGGCCCTCCCGGAGCTGGAGCCGCCCCCGCGAGGCGGGTTCATCCCCCGTGGAGCTACAGCCCCACAACACACCGCACAGCGCCAGACCCGTCAGCCTTCGTGACATGGACATCGCCTTTCCCTTCTCCCGTGCCGCCGGAGCAGGATGGCACCCTTTCTTCCCCGCCACGGGCGGGAGGGGCGTGGATGTGAAGACGTGGACGATGAACGGACGCTGGCTGGCGGCATGGCTCGCCTTGCCACTCACGGGGTGCGCGCTGGGCGGTGTTCGCCAGGTGAAGGTGGACGCGCTGGGCCCCTATGACGACGCGCGGGGCGTGGAGGTCGAGGTGAAGGGCGAGGTGCCCGATGCGCTCAAGCAGCCGCTCCAGACGTCCTTCCAGGGCGCGGTGGAGGGCCGGGCCCAGCGGCCCGTGGACGCGCGAGGGGCTCCCCTGCGCGTGGAGGTGCGCGTGCTGGAAGCCGTCACGCCCGAGTCCTCGCCCACCTCCGACACGGAGCGCGTCGCCGAGCGGGCGCGCACGGCCTTCGGCCTCACGGCGTTCGAGAAGTCGAGCGGACGGCTCGCGCTGGAGGGCGTGTTGCTGGCGCCCGGGGAGGACAAGCCCCTGGGCCTCGTGCGGTGGGAGTCAGCGGGGACTCCGGAGACGCTGGCGGCGCGCGGCGGCCGCGAGGCGGGCGAGGCCCTGGGCCAGCGGATGGCCCGGCGGCGCGATGAGTTCGTCAACCGGCGGGCGGCGGACGAGCGGCTGTTCCTCACGCCCACGGCGCTCACGTTGGAGCCCGGCGAGCTGGTGCTGAGCAATGACGAGCTGTTGCTCTTCCGGCTGGGCGTGGGCCTGGGCCGGCGCGTGCAGGTGGACATGTGGGGCGGGGCGCTGCCCATTCCGGCGGCCGGAGGCGTGCCGCTCTTCCTCATCCACGCGGCGGGAGGCGCGGGCGCGGCGGGAATCGGCGTCCTGGGCACGTTCGACCTGGGCCTCAAGGTGAAGGTGCTCGAGGAGTCGCGCTACGTGCCGGGCCTGGCCGTCTCCTATGACTTCCTCAATGTCTTCGCGGGAGCGATTGGCGGCGGGGGCGTGGTGATCGCCGGCAATGGGGTGTTGGTGGAGGGCGCGGCGGGCGCGGCGGGCGCCAACCTCCAGTTCAACCTCTTCAGCCTCGTGGCGGCCAAGCACTTCGGGGACTTCCAGCTCACGGCGGGGGCGTACCTGCTCGACAACCACCACCTCATCCCCCAGGGCGCGGCCGTCGTGGTGGGCGCGGGGGGCAACGTGGAGGACGGCAACGGTGGCATTGCCGATGGACAGCGTCTGCCGCGCCTGCCGACCTATGTGCAAGGTTTCGTCGGGGCCCAGTACGTGCTCGGGCCCCACAGCGAGCTGGCGGCCGAGTTCCTCCCGCGCGCGCCCTTCGAGCAGTCCATTCTCACCACGGGGGTGCGTTGGTTGGTGGGGGGCTCGGAGCCGCGAGGGCCGCTGGCGGCGGATCGGCTGCGCGTGCGGTTGGACCTGGCGGCGCTCTGGGTCTACCTGCCCCAGACGCCCGAGGGCAATGGGGGTCACCCCTTCCCCCTGCCCTGGGTGGGCGTGGGTCTGTACAAGCTCTGAGCTGCTCCGGTCGGCTTCCCATATGCAGGCAGAAGCCGATTATCCTTACAGAGCGGGTTTGGTGTGTGATCCCCGTTTCAGACAAACTCCCCACCGAGGTTTGACGCACTCCGAGTGCGTCAATAAGGTCTGGTGCATGGGGAATAAAAACCAGACCAACGACGTGGGGCCTCTCATCTCGCGACTCGTCGATGCTGGCATCAATCCAGCCCTCCTGGAGGCCTTCTGCCGCATGGAGCACCTGGATGACGACCTGTCTCCTCAATTCCTCAAGCAGGCCGTCGACGCCCTGGACGCGGCGAGCAGATCCCTGGGGGTCGTGTTCGACTTGTTGTTCAGGGAGAGCAAGATCGCCCTGCTGGATTTCGTCCTGGCGATCGGCATCGACACCTTCTCGCGGTTGATGATGATGGGGTCGGCGGTGAAGGATGAGGGCGTGCTGCTCAAGAGCCTCGGACAGGGAGCCTTGACGCTGCCAGGCAAGGACGGCGCGGAACGGACCGGCCGGATCCTCGAGTCGATGGCCAGGGATCGGCTGGTATTCAAGGAACAAGAGATCAACCAACTTCGCGAGGGTGACCTTCGACTGGGGTTGGGGAGCCGCGGTCCCGCGGTGCGGTATGTCCAGAAACTGCTCCAGGTCGGCCGCCGGATTCTCGAGCCGAAGCAGAAGACGTGGTTCCCACGCGAATCGAAATTTGGTTCGAACACGGTCGATGCGCTCAAGTCCTTCCAGACCTCGATGAAGAAGGTCGCCACGGGCGTTCTGGATGGGGACACGCTGGCGCTCCTCGAGATCGGACCCATTGAAAAGGCGAGCAAGCGCGCCCTTCCCGATTCGGCTCCGCCCTCTCCCGACAAGGACTCCGCTTGGGCTGGGCTCATCGACAACAAGAAGTTCTGGGTCAACCTGGGCTATGCCGACTTCGATGCCTTCATGGCGTTCTACACGCAGTTGCAAGTGGACGGTAGCCAGGTGGGTGTCGATGATTTGAAAAGCCTCAAGTACATCCTCGGGCCCATCCAAAAGGAAAACGAGGAGACCTTTGCCCAGACTCGGGTTCGTCTGGAGGGGTACAAGAAAAAAAGCATCATCTTCGCCAGGCGGTTGTGGAGCGGGAGTTTCCTGGGAAAGACGGCCTTCCTCCCGTTCGCCGTGGGAGGGGGCTACCTCGTCTATTCAATGGGACGCCGGTTGGTGAACGGTACGGCCACGGAGTGGGATGAAAAGGCCCTGGGTGTCACCAATTCCCTGCTTGAAAAAGTCAGTTACAAAAGTCCGCTCCCGAGGGCCGGAGGTCTGCCCACGCAGGCGAATGAGGTCCAGCTGCAGGTGAGGATGAAGAGTTCGGGCAATCTCTTCACCGATCCATCGGCGAAGGAGTTCACTGGGTTGGGAGTGGGCGTCGCCGTGTCGGGAGAATGGTTCAATCATCGGCGGATCGCTCCCAATGCAGACAAGACGGCCTTGATGGCCAACGGCTTCGACGATGGGTGCCTGTGGTTCTGTGCGATGACTTGTGCGCACTACACCACCTACGAGCTGCGTGACCTGCTTCTGCGTCAGCGGCTCTCCCCGGATCTGTTGGTCAAGGACGTCCATTCCAAGGAACAGAAGCTGGTCCGGATTGGAGACATCCCTGGTGTGGGAGCGAGCCTCTATTCCAAGACGAACAGGATGTCCGCGAAGCTGGGCGGGTCCATGAATCAAAGCTGGGAGCCGACCTCGGGGAGCAACCTCTATCGGTTGGGAGCCGAGTCCCGGCTCTCGGTGGGATCCGCCTCCCTGTCCCTGAACGCGAGTGGCACGCAGGCGGTCGCCGAGGAGCCCTCCCAGCCTCACGAGTACATCAGGGGACTCGTGACGGAGCTGGGAGGTGAACTGCGGTACAAATTCTCGACGGGACCGAATACCTCCACGCGCACCAACACCTTGGACGCCTCGGTGAAGGTCAATGGCTCGCGGAGGGATTTCCCACTCGACCCACTGGACTCCCGCAAGCTGGTCACCGCGGCGGGGTTGGAGTGGAACGCGGTCCACCAGGATGAGTACTCGATGAAGATGGCGCTGTCTGGCGCCTACACCCTCAACGAGACCCACCCGACGGGGACGACCTCCCATCCCGAGGCCAGGTTCAAGCTGCAGTCCACGGGGCGGAGGTTCACCGTGACCGCGGATGCGATCTGGAAACCGGGGAGCACCGAGGCGGATTGGTCCTGGACGGTCCGCTTCGTCTACCACTTCCACTGAGTGGGCCGAGCCGGGGCCCTTTTCCTCCCCGGCTCGGAACCTGGGTTGCTCAGCTCGGCTGGGGCCCTCGCGGAGGCGGCCCCTCGTGCTTCAACGCCTCGTACTCCTCATCCGTGAAGACCCGTGAGCGGATGAGGAAGCGCACCCCCTCGGGCGCTTCCACGGAGAAGCCACTGCCCCGCCCCTTCACCACGTCCACGGTGAGGTGCGTGTGCTGCCAGTACTCGAACTGGGCGCCGCCCATATAGAACGGCGTGTCCACGATGGTGCCCAGGTACACGTCCTCCTGGCCCAGCTTGAAGTCCCCGCGCGGGTAGCACATGGGCGCGCTGCCATCACAACACCCCCCGGACTGATGGAACATCAGGGGGCCGTGAATGCCTTGCAGCTTGCGCAGCAGGTCCTCGGCGACGGGCGTGACGGTGACGCGCTCGATGGTCATTAGAAGAAACCCATGGGCTTGGGGTCGTAGCTGACGAGCATGTTCTTCGTCTGCTGGTAGTGCGAGAGCATCATCTTGTGCGTCTCGCGGCCGATGCCCGACTGCTTGTAGCCGCCGAACGCCGCGTGCGCCGGGTAGAGGTGGTAGCAGTTCACCCACACGCGGCCCGCCTGGATGGCGCGGCCCATGCGGTAGGCGGTGTTGGTGTCGCGCGACCACACACCCGCGCCCAGGCCATAGAGCGTGTCATTGGCGAGTGCCAGCGCGTCGTCCAGGTCCTTGAACTTCGCCACCGACACCACCGGGCCGAAGATCTCCTCCTGGAAGACGCGCATGCGGTTGTGGCCCTCGAAGATGGTGGGCTCCACGTAGTAGCCCTCCGAGAGCGCCCCGGACAGGCGCGCGCGCTGGCCGCCGAGCAGCACCTTGGCGCCCTCCTGCTTGCCGATGTCGATGTACGAGAGGATCTTCTCCAACTGATCGTTGGAGGCCTGCGCGCCAATCTGCGTCGCCGTGTCGAGCGGGTTGCCCTGGACGATCTTCTTGGTGCGCGCGATGGCCTTCTGCATGAACTCCTCGTACATGCTCTCCTGGACGAGCGCGCGCGAGGGGCAGGTACACACCTCGCCCTGGTTGAGCGCGAACATGGAGAAGCCCTCGAGCACCTTCTGGGCGAAGTCGTCGTCCTTGGAGAACACGTCCGCGAAGAAGACGTTGGGCGACTTGCCGCCCAGCTCCAGCGTCACCGGGATGAGGTTCTCGCTCGCGTACTGCATGATGAGGCGGCCCGTGGTCGTCTCACCCGTGAAGGCGATCTTCGCGATGCGCTTGTTGCTCGCGAGCGGCTTGCCGGCCTCGATGCCAAAGCCATTCACGATGTTGAGCACGCCGGGGGGCAACAGGTCGCCCACCAGCTCGGCGAACTTGAGGATGGTGACGGGCGTCTGCTCGGCGGGCTTGAGGACGATGCAATTGCCGGCGGCGAGCGCGGGCGCCATCTTCCACGCCGCCATGAGCAGGGGGAAGTTCCAGGGGATGATCTGCCCCACCACGCCGAGCGGCTCGTGGAAGTGGTAGGCGACGGTGTGCTCGTCGAGCTCCGACAGGCTGCCCTCCTGGGCGCGCAGGCAGCCGGCGAAGTAGCGGAAATGGTCGATGGCGAGCGGCAGGTCCGCGGCGAGCGTTTCACGGACGGGCTTGCCGTTGTCCCACGTCTCGGAGACGGCGAGCATTTCCAGGTTCGCCTGCATCCGGTCGGCGATCTTCAGGAGGATGTCCGCGCGGGCGGTGGGCGAGGTGCGGCCCCAGGGGCCCTTGGCCTTGTGGGCGGCGTCGAGCGCCTTCTCCACGTCCTCGGCGGTGGAGCGGGGGACCTCGCAGAAGGGCCGGCCGGTGACGGGGCTGATGTTCTCGAAATACTGTCCCTTTACGGGCGGAACGAACTCCCCTCCAATGTAGTTGCCATACCGCGGCAGGTACTGAACCTTGCTGCCCTTCTGACCCGGCGCTTCATAGACAGTCGACGACATGCGAACCTCGGGGGTGGGGGTGCGGTCATGAGGGAAGACATACAGACAATGATGTGCAAGTCCCCCTCTGGCGCGGCATGAAAGCACCCGCTCGCCTGCCGTGCAAGCTGCCCAGGCGAGGGGATTGCTGGCTGACTCGTTCAAGACGCGGTGCGTTGAGCCCGTGTCTGGATGATCCCCCGGAGACCCGCCGGGCACTCACCAACAATACTTCGTTTTCGAGGGAAAAGCTGGGAGTGCTCCATGGCGTCCCACGTCGGTGGGGGTGGTTAGACTTCGCCCATGGATGTGCGCAAGAAGCTGGAAATCCTCGCCGATGCCGCCAAGTACGACGCCTCGTGTTCGAGCAGTGGTGGCAAACGCAAGGCTTCAAAAGAGGGCCTGGGCAGCGTGGAGGGCATGGGCATCTGCCACAGCTACACGCCGGATGGCCGATGTGTGTCCTTGCTGAAGATATTGCTCACCAATTTCTGCATCTACGATTGCCAGTATTGCATCAACCGCATCTCCAGCGACACGGCCCGGGCACGCTTCACACCCGCGGAGGTGGTGCAACTCACGCTCGACTTCTACAAGCGCAACTACATCGAGGGCCTGTTCCTCAGCTCCGGCGTCATCAAGAGCCCGGACTACACGATGGAGCAGCTCATCGAGGTGGCGCGCACCCTGCGCGAGGTACACGGCTTCCAGGGCTACATCCACCTCAAGGCGGTACCGGGCGCGTCCAAGGAACTCATCGACGAGGCGGGGCGGCACGCGGACCGCCTGAGCGCCAACATCGAGCTGCCCACGGAAGGCGACTTGAAGAAGCTCGCGCCGGAGAAGAGCTTCGCCGTCACCGGCGAGACGATGAAGGAGATCTCCACGCGCGTGGAGCAGGCGAAGGCCGAGCGCGAGGAGAGCCCCAAGGCCCCGAAGTTCGCCCCCGCGGGCCAGAGCACGCAGATGATCGTCGGCGCCACGCCCACGCCGGACGCGGCCATCCTCGACACGGCGAGCCGGCTGTACACACGCTTCAAGCTCAAGCGGGTGTACTACTCGGCCTACAGCCCCATTCCGCTCGTGGACGCGCGGCTGCCGGCGAAGTCCCCGCCGCTCGTGCGCGAGCACCGGCTGTACCAGGCGGATTGGCTCCTGCGCTTCTATGGCTTCCGGGTGGATGAGCTCGCGCCGCCCGAGCACCCGGACTTGTCCCTGGAGCTGGACCCCAAGCTCGCGTGGGCGCTGCGCCGCCGCGAGTCATTCCCCGTGGACGTGAACCGGGCCCCGCGCGAGAGCCTGTTGCGCGTGCCGGGCATGGGCGTGCGCACGGTGGACCGGCTGCTGCGCATCCGCCGGTGGCACCGCATTACCCTCGCGGACCTGGCGCGGCTGCGGGTGCCCCTCACGCGCGTGAAGCCCTTCATCGTGACGGCGGACCACCGGCCCACGCTGCTCTTGGATTCGTCCCGGCTCGTCGAGAAGGTGAAGCCCGCGCCCACGCAGTTGTCCCTGTTCACCGCCGCCCAGGAAGCGCGCTCGGGAGAACTCTGATGCGGGTGGAGGTGGCGGACCTGACGTCCTTCCGCGAGGCGGCGCGGGGCCTGCTCGTGCGCGGCGTGTCGCCGGACCAGGTGCTCTTCTCCGAGGAACGGGAGCGGCAGTCCTCGCTCCTGACGGTGGACGCGCCGCCTCGGAGCGCTCCCGTGGCGGGGCTGTCCGTGCCCCCGGCCTTCCTGGACCTGGCGGAGCGGGTGGCCTGCCACCGCGCGCCCGAGCGCTGGGGCTCCCTGTACCGGGTGCTGTGGCGGCTCACCCACGGCGAGCGGAAGTTGCTGGAGGTGGTGAGCGACGAGGACGTGTACCGCCTGCACACGCTCGCCAAGGCCGTGCAGCGCGATGCGCACAAGATGAAGGCCTTCGTGCGTTTCCGGAAGGTGGAGCGGGAGGGCGAGGAGTACTTCATCGCGTGGCATCGGCCGGATCACCTCATCGTGCGCCACGTGGCGCCCTTCTTCGCGCGGCGTTTTCCCTCCATGCGCTGGAGCATCCTCACCCCGGACGCGAGCGTGTCGTGGGACCTGGAAAAGCTCTCCTATGGGCCCGGCGTGCCGCGCTCGGAGGCTCCAGAGGGGGATGCCTTGGAGGAGATGTGGAGCACGTACTACGCCTCCACCTTCAACCCGGCACGGCTCAACGTGCGGGCCATGCGCGCGGAGATGCCCCAGAAGCACTGGGCGACGCTGCCCGAGGCCCGGCTGATTCCGGAGCTGGTGCGCGGCGCGCCCGAGCGCACGGCGAGGATGGTGCGTCCGCGCATCGAGGTGTCCGACGCGAGCCTCTACCTGCCCGAGCACCGGGATCTCGCCTCGCTCGCCCGGGCGGCGCAGGGGTGCAAGGCGTGTCCCCTGCACGAGCGCGCCACGCGGACGGTCTTCGGCGAGGGGCCCGTGGGGGCGCGGGTGATGCTGGTGGGGGAGCAGCCCGGAGACACCGAGGACCGGGAGGGGCGGCCCTTCATCGGCCCGGCGGGGCAACTCCTGGATGACGTGCTCGCGCAAGTGGGATTGAACCGCCAGGAACTCTACGTCACCAACGCGGTGAAACACTTCGGGTGGATGGGGGACGAGAAGCAGCGGCTGCACGCCAAACCTGGCCGGCGCGAGGTGCTCGCGTGCAAGGCATGGCTGGAGGCCGAGGTCGCGCAGGTGAAGCCGAGGATGATTGTCTGTCTGGGCGCCACGGCGGCGCAGTCCTTCCTGGGCCCGGGCTTTCGCATCAACCTGAGCCGGGGGCAGGTGTTCGAGACGCCGTGGGCTCCGGCTTGGATGGCGACGTTCCACCCCTCGGCGCTCTTGCGCATGCCGGACGAACGGGCTCGCGCGCAGGCCCGATCGCACTTCGAGGCGGATTTGCGCAAGGTGGCGGAGACCGTGCGGGCCGCCATGGAGTGAAGCGGATTCGGCCGGATATGAACGGAGGGGGCTACGTCGCGCCCGCCATACGGGGGAGTGTCCTTCCTCGCTCGGGGGGGAAGCGTCCATCCTTCCCAATAGGTCTGGGTTTTCTCCTTCTTGTCAGGCGTCTAACGCAACCGAGCAGGGAGGCTCTGGACACGACGGTCGTTGCCCGTGTCGTCCGAGTGCACACCTCTAGCCCAGCGTGTCGGGCGGTGGGCCGTTCTGGCCCTCGTTCCGAGACAAGGACAGGGGAGCACATGAAAGCGCTTTGCTGGCACGGCAAGAACGACGTCCGCGTGGATACGGTCGTGGATCCGAGGATCCAGCATCCTCGCGATGCCATCATCAAGGTGACGACCACGGCCATTTGCGGTTCCGACCTGCACCTCATGGATGGCTTCATGCCGACCATGAAGTCCGGCGATGTCCTGGGCCATGAGTTCATGGGCGAGGTCGTCGAGGTGGGCTCGGGCGTCATGAACCTCAAGGTCGGCGACCGGGTCGTCGTTCCGTTCACCATCTCCTGTGGCGAGTGTTTCTTCTGTCAGAAGGGCCTGTTCTCCTGTTGCGACACCTCCAATCCGAACTGGGAGATCGCGGCGAAGGCGATGGGGCAATCTCCCGCGGGCATGTTTGGCTATTCGCACATGCTCGGTGGATTCGCGGGCGGTCAGGCCGAATACGTGCGAGTGCCCTTCGCCGACGTGGGCCCGTTGAAGGTCCCCTCGGGGCTCAAGGATGAGCAGGTGCTCTTCCTGTCCGACATCTACCCCACGGGCTACATGGCGGCGGAGAACTGTGGCATCGAGCAGGGCGACACCGTGGCGGTATGGGGCTGTGGTCCCGTGGGCCAGTTCGCCATCAAGAGCGCCTGGATGCTGGGCGCCGGGCGGGTCATCGCCATCGACCGCGTGCCCGAGCGCCTGCGAATGGCGGAGGCGTCGGGCAAGGCGGAGACGCTCAACTTCGACAACGTGGACGTTCACGACCGGCTGTTGCGGATGACCAAGGGCCGGGGTCCGGATCGCTGCATCGACGCGGTGGGCACCGAGGCCCACTCGACGGGCAGCCTCGACGCGGTGGTGGACACGGTCAAGGTGGCCGCCCACCTGGGCACGGATCGCCCGCACGTGCTGCGTCAGGCCATCATGGCGTGCCGCAAGGGGGGCACCGTTTCCATCCCGGGTGTGTACGTGGGGTTGCTCGACAAGATTCCGTTCGGCGCGGCCATGAACAAGGGACTGACCATGAAGATGGGTCAGACGCACGTGCACCGCTACCTGAAGCCCCTGCTGGAGAAGGTGGAGACGGGCGAGATCGATCCGTCCTTCGTCATCACCCACCGCCTGAAACTGTCGGAGGCGGCCCAGGGCTACAAGATGTTCCGTGAGAAGAAGGATGAGTGCATCAAGGTCGTGATGACGCCTTGAGTCGGGGGCTCGTCGGGGGTGCATCCCGGACCCAGGGCTTGGTAGGAGTCCGGACCATGCGCCTCTCCTTCCTGCCTCTGTCCTGTCTGCTGTCGACCCTGGCGTGCACCTCTCCCTTCGGAGTGGTGCCTCCGGTCGAGTCCTCGACCACCTCCCCGTCGACGCCTCCGGAAGCACCCACCCGGAAGGCCATGGAGGCCATGCGCGCCCACAAGCCCTTCCTGGGCCGGTGGACGGGCACCCTGGAGTACCGCGACTTCACGAGCGAGGACCGGGTCTGGCTGCCCACCCGGCTCGAGGTCATTCCCAGCCGCGATGGGACATCCATGCGCTTCGTCTACCTCTACGAGGACGGGCCCATGAAGACGGTGCGGGAGGAATCCACCGTGAGCATCGACTCCACGGAGCGCACGATGACCGTCGTGTCGGGCCGGGACGGCTCGCGCTCCGTCTATCGGTTCTCGGACGACGCGAATCTCCTCGCCTTGCGTCAGAAGGGGGAGGGGGTGTTCTCCCTCTCCGGCCAGGGGGTGGAGGACGGCCAGGAGGTGGCGGTCCGCCTCAAGCTGACCGTGAATCGCGAGCGCTACCAGCTCCTGCGGGAGACCCAGTTGCCGGGAGAGGCCTTCAAGTTCCGCCACGAGTACACCTTCACCCGAGCCGGGTAGTCGACCGGCGCTCGCTCGCTCGGGAGGACCATTGCGCGGGGCGTTCGGCGGGCGTAGGGAGCACGTCCCATGTCCGCGCTCGCTCAATTGCAGGAAGCTGTTCGGAAGGAAGCCCGCCCTGGCATCTGGACCGTCGGGGTGAACCTGGCCCGCTCCGGAGCCGTCGCGCTCCAGAAGCGCACGGACAAGGAGCTCCAGCTTCGGGTGAAGGCCCCTGGACGCACCGTGGCCCTCACCGTGTCGCTCTATCCGGGAGACGACGTCTGGGAGTGTGACTGTCCGAGCCAGGTGGACCCGTGCGAGCACGTGGTGGCCGCGGCCATCGCCGTGCAGCAGGCGGAGAAGCAGGACGCGCCCATGGAGGTGGCCGCCACGCGCTGGTCCCGGGTGGTGTACCGCTTCTCGCGCGTGGAGGGCGGGTTGGAGCTCCATCGGCACATCGCCCACGCGGACGGGACGACGGAGCCCCTGGACGAGAGCCTGGCCTTGGTGCTGGCCAAACCCGCCCGCGCCGCCAAGCTCCAGGTCGAGCAGTCGGACCTGCTCGCGGACCGGCTCCTGGAGAAGCGCACCCGGGGCGCGCTGCCGCCCGAGCGTCTGGAGGCCCTGCTCAAGGTGCTGGAGCCCGCCCGCAACGTCCTGCTCGATGGGCAACCCGTGGCCGTGTCGGATGAAATCGTCTATCCGCGCGCGCTCGTGGAGGACCGGGGCGGGCAGATCGTCATCACCGTGGCGAAGGATCCGCGCATCACCGACGTGGTGAGCCCGGGCGTCGCCGTCTGCGCGGATGCGCTGGCCCGGCTGGGGGAGACCTCGGTGACGGGCGTGTGGTTGCAGAACCTGCCCAGCACGCGCTCCTACCCGGCCGAGCAGATCGGGGAGATCTCCTCGAAGGTGCTCCCGGAGCTGGCCCGGCGCATGCCCATCGACATGCGCAGCAAGCGGCTGCCGTCGATCGATCGAGACCTCAAGCCGCGCATCCTGGTGGAGTTGCAGCAGTTGGAGTCCGGCCTGTCCGTGTTCCCCACGCTCGTCTATGGCGCGCCGCCGGCGGTGCGCATCGACAACGGCCGCATGACGTACCTGCGCGGCTCGGTGCCCCTGCGGGACGAGGTGGCCGAGCAGAAGCTCATCCACCAACTGCGCGACGAGCTGAACCTGGTGCCGGGACGGCGGGTGATGGTGCAGGGCCAGGAGATGGTGCGCTGGGCGGACAAGCTGCGGCGTTGGCGGGGAGACCTGACGGGAGATGGCTCGGGCGTGGTGAGCCCGGACACGCGGCTCGTGCCGTCGCTCCGGGTGGAGTCCACCGACGCGGGGGCGGGCATGCCCGAGGTGCGCTTCACGCTCGACTTCCAGGTGGAGGGCATGAAGGGCGGCCCGAGGACGGTGGACGCGGCGGCGGTGGTGCGCGCGTGGAACGAGGGACTGGGGCTGGTGCCCCTCGAGGGCGGAGGGTGGGCGCCGCTGCCCCGGGCGTGGCTCGACAAGAATGGCGCGCGCGTCGCGGATCTGCTGGCGGCGCGGCAGGCGGATGGCAAGGTGGCGAGCTTCGCCCTGCCCGAGCTCAAGGCGCTGTGCGAGACATTGGAGCAGCCGCCGCCTCCGGGGTTGGACAAGCTGGCGCCCCTGGTCGAGGGCTTCGAGAAGCTGCCCGCGCCGGTACTGCCCGGGGACCTCACCGCCACGCCGCGCTCCTACCAGTTGCAGGGCGTGAGCTGGCTGGGCTTCCTCAAGAGCGCGGGGCTCGGCGGCATCCTGGCGGACGACATGGGTCTGGGAAAGACGCTCCAGACGATCTGCGTCCTGGGCGCGCGCTCGCTCGTCGTCTGTCCCACGAGCGTGCTGCCCAACTGGGCCGCGGAGCTCAAGCGCTTCCGCCCCTCGCTCAAGGTGAACGTGTACCACGGGCCCGGCCGCGCCCTGGACGAGTCCGCCGATGTGACACTCACCACGTATGCGCTGCTGCGGCTGGACTCGACGGTGCTCTCGGCGCGCACTTGGGAGACGGTGGTGCTGGACGAGGCCCAGGCCATCAAGAATCCGGAGAGCCAGGCGGCGCGCGCGGCGTTTGGCCTCAAGGCGAACTTTCGTCTGGCCTTGAGCGGCACGCCGCTGGAGAACCGGCTGGAGGAACTGTGGAGCCTCATGCACTTCACCAACCCGGGGCTGCTCGGGGCGCGCCGCCAGTTCGAGGAGAAGGTGGCCCGGCCCATCACGGACGGGCAGAAGGGCGCGGCCGAGGGGTTGCGCCGGCGCATCCGTCCCTTCGTGTTGCGCCGGCTCAAGCGCGAGGTCGCGCCGGAGTTGCCGCCGCGCACCGAGTCCGTCATGCACGTGTCGATGGATGAGCGCGAGCGCTCCGTCTACGACGCGGTGATGGCGGCGACGCGCGCGGAGGTGGTGGCGCTCCTGAACGAGGGCGGCAGCGTGCTCAAGGCGTTGGAGGCCCTGCTGCGGTTGCGCCAGGCGGCGTGCCATCCGGCGCTCGTGCCGGGACAGCGCGCGGCCAATTCGTCGAAGGTGCAGATGCTCGTGGACGCGCTCGACACGGCGGTGTCGGACGGCCACAAGGCGCTGGTGTTCTCGCAGTGGACGTCGCTGTTGGATCTCATCGAGCCGCATCTGAAGGCGGCGGGCATCGCCTTCGACCGGTTGGACGGCACGACGACGAACCGAGGGGAAATCACCGAGCGCTTCCAGGGAGAGAATGGCGCTCCGGTGCTGCTCATGTCGCTCAAGGCGGGCGGAACGGGTTTGAACCTCACGGCGGCGGACCACGTGTTCCTGATGGACCCGTGGTGGAACCCGGCGGCGGAGGCGCAGGCGGCGGACCGGGCCCACCGCATCGGACAGGAGCGGCCGGTGATGGTGTACCGGCTGGTGTCCCAGGGTACGGTGGAGGAGCGCATCCTCGGGCTCCAGGAGAAGAAGCGCGCCCTGTTCGAGGCGGCCCTGAGCGAGGCCTCGGCGGCCACGGCCATCACCCGCGACGACCTGCTGGAACTGTTCGCCTGACGGTTCGTCAGGGCCGCGGCGCGGGAGCGTTCGGGCGGAGTGATCCACTTCACAGCGCCGCCAGGGAAGACATGGTGAATTGCCATGCCTCACCCTGGCGCCGTCCTCTTCTCCCAAGCCCCTTCCGTGTCCTCCCTTCCACTCCGAATCCTGTTCCCGCTCGTGGTCTGTCTGGCCACGGCTCTCGCCGTCCCCGCCCATGCGGCCCATCCCTTCGCGGACTCCCTGATTCAGCCTCCCGGGCTGGCGGTGCCACAGCGCGGCTCGCTCGTCGGTTCACTCGCCGGGGTTGCCTTCTCCGCGTCGGACCTCAGCCGGGGGGGGTACACCCTGGAGTCTCCCTTCGCGGTTCCCTCGGACCAGGGTCCCCTGCTCGCCCCCATCTTCCCCCAGTACTCGGTGGATCAGGGCATCTCCGAGTGGGGCATGGGCTGGCAGGCCACGCTCGCGCTGACCCGCTTCCGCGCCGTGGGCTCGCTGGACTACGCCACGGATGGGCTCACGGGCCCCTGGGGTGAGCTCGTCCAAGGCACGGATGGGGATTGGTACCCGCGCGGCCTGAGCACGGGCGTGCGCGTCGCGGCCACCGCGGATGGCTTCGTGGCCTATCTGCCCGATGGCACCCGGCAGGTGTTCGGAGGCGCGGCCCGGGTCCAGAACGCGCGGGGGACTTATTCCTGGCACCTCACCGAGGTGGTGACGGCGACCGGATGGCGCACGTCCCTTGCTTACGAAGCCAACGCCTCGGGCCGTCTCTTCCTCAAGACGGTGTCCTTTGGCGGCGTGGGCAATAACACGCAGTACCAGGTGGAGTTTGTCTACGCGCCGGTTCCGGTGCCCTTCTCCGACTGGCGCTCCTCCCAGGCCCTGGTGCTCGACCGGCGCGTCCAGAAGGTGGTGGTGTCGGGCCGGAGCCATGCGTCGAGCGTGCTGCGCGAGCGCTGGCATTATGACCTCACCTATCAACAGGAAGCCCTCAGCCCGGCGTTCTTCTTGAAGGACGTCGTCCGGGTGTTCGCCTCGGGTGAGTCCGAGCCGCCCGTTCGCTACACCTACAACACGGGGACCACGCGGTTGACGTCCGCGCAGTTCCGCTACGTGCCCCAGTTCGATTCCGTGGCGGCGCAGTTGGGCTGGGATGCCCTCTACCCGACGCGCACGGCGCCCATCGACGTCAACGAGGACGGGCTGGTCGACCTCGAGCACCATGAGAGCAACGTCCTGGCGGTGCAGGGCCCCACGGGCTTCACCCTGGAGTCGCTGCCGGCCGCGAGCGGTCCCGTCCATTCGGCGTGCCGCTGGGCTCCCTCGGCCGAGAACCCCGTGCGGCACCTGATGAAGCTGCGGCCCGAGGACACGGCCTACCGGGTGCTCGATCTGCGCTACGGCGTGACGTCCTCCAGCACCACCCGGCTCACGGTGTGCGAGCGCGACGGGGTCGCCGTCCACACCGCCGAGCTGCCGGGCAATCTGGAGTCCGGGCCGAACAACCGTCTGGTGGACCTGGATGGAGATAAACGCCCGGACTTCATCGAGGTCTTCAGCGGGGGCTACCAGGTGCTGCCCAACACCAGTACGGCGGCGGGGTATTCCTTCGGGGCGCCCATCCGCCGCGCGCTCTCGCCGCAGTTCCTGCCGGAGAAGACGTGGCTGCATGACATGAATGGCGATGGGCTGCTGGACATCGTCGCGTACTTCGACCCGGGCCTGGCGGTGTGGTTCGGCCGAGGAGGACATGAGTTCGCGCCCGAGGCCGTCCTCATGTCCTTCTACGCGGATGGGGCGCTGCTGGGAGACTTGTCGAGCTACCAAATCCACTTCGTCGACGTGAACAAGGACGGCGTGTCCGATGCGCTCATCGCGCAGGACTCGCTGGTGTTCATCTTCATCAATGACGGCACGCGCTTTCGCTACATCCGGGTGCCCGCGCTGCGCACGTTGCTGGGGCTCGTCGCCAGCTACCCCATGGTGGTGGACGTGACGGGCAGCGGGGACACGGAAGTGGCGGTGGTGGAGGCCTTCCAGGGAATGACGCAGTCGGTGGCGCTCAACGCGGCGGAGACGGGGCTGCTGCGCACGGCCGACGATGGCAAGGGCACCGTGCTGAGTTTCGAGTACGGCCGGGCCCCGGCGGAAGCGGGCGTACGCCAACGCGCCACGGTGCTCAAGAAGCTGGTGGTCGACTCGTCGGGTGCGGACCCCGTGACGTACACGTACCAGTACTCCGGTGGGCGCGTGCACTCCAAGGGGCTGCACCTGCTGGGCTTCGACCAGGTGGTGCGTCAGGCCCCGTCGCTCGTCGAGCAGGTGGGGTTCATCAACGACGATACGTCCGTGGGACTCTCCGTGTCGTCGTTCGAGTCCGACGCGCGCACGCCGGGCATTGGCCGCTATTCGACCCGGAGTTTCGACCTCGTCTTCTTCCAGGGATTGCCCTGGCGGCGGCTCAAGGAGGAGCGCTCGGGGTATACGCAGCAGACAGTGGACGGGCCTCTCGTGTCGGAGGAGTTCACGGAGTACCCGGCCTATGACGACTCCGAGCTGTGCCCGTCGCGCACGGTGCGCCATACGGCGCAGGGCACGCTCACCACCGAGCGCCGGCGCGCCGTGGTGCCGGGGCTCTCGCGGCACCTGCACTGTCTGGAGGATCGGCTCATCCTCTCCGGGCAGCACCCCCAGTCCGCGTTCAACTTCCACCATGAGGCCTGGCTGACGCGCAACGCGGTGGGCCTGGTTCAGCGGGTGCAGAGCGTGGGTGAGGACGGCCTGCTCACGTTGCAGGAGGTGGTGTACCGCTCGGACTTCGCCGTGGAGAGCGTGTCGGTGCCTGGCCGCGGCACCACGTTCTTCGAGATGGAGCCCGGCAGCTTCCTGCTCCGCAAGGTGACGTCTCCGGACGGCTCCGTGGTGGAAGTGACCGAGCGCGATCCCCTCACGGACGCCATCCGCGTGCTGTCCAACCAGCACGGGCCCCAGTCCTATACGCAGTCCTTCCGCTATGACGGGCAGGAACGGCTCCAGAAGCAGTGGGACAGCCTGGGGGGCGCGACGGAGTCCAACCCGGCGCTGAGCTTCGCCTACCAATTCGCGACCGTTCAGCGGCCCGCGATGGTGAATATCACCACGCTGGTGGAGGCCCTGTCCGGAGCGCGGCGGCAATCGGTGGAGTGGAGCACGGCGGCGGGAAGGCAGGTGGCGACCGCCCAGCGCATTCCCGAGGGGTGGGCCTTCGAGGGCGTGACCACGTTCCACCCGGGTCTCCTGGAGACGCGCGACTACAACCGCCCCACGGAGCCGGCGAGCACCGTCCCGGGGACGGTCACCTACCAGCAACTGCACACGGGCTTGCAGTCCGTGGGCATCCGACGCGCCGCGGGCTTTGGCCATGAAGTGGAGGCGCTGTCCAAGCTCCACGCGGATGTGGAGCGGCAGGTGGTGTCGAGCCTCGGCCTGGACGCGGGCCTGGTGCGGAGCGAATCGCTGGAGAATGGCACCTGGCGGACCCGGGTGTGGCGTAATGGCTCGCGGGAGGTGGTGCGCCGGGAACAACCGGATGGCACCACCTACCAGTTCGAGCGGGACATGCTCGGCCGCCTGCGCGGTGTGTTGCTGCCGGATGGCAAGCACCATGGCGTCACCCATGATGCGTATGGCCGGGTGACACAGGTGACGCGCGAGGGGCTGTCCTCGATTGTCTATCACTACGCGCCCATCACCGGGCTCCTGAGCAGCCGCGTCTTCTACTCGGCCCAGGGAGTGCCCCAGCGCTCGGAGACGTGGACGTACGACGCCATCGGGCGCAGGTCAGTGGAACTGCACACGGACCTCATCCACGGGACGACCCAGAGCTACCGCTTCTTCTACGACGGAGCGCTTCCGGGCATGCCGAGCAGGCGCACGCACCTGGGCGCCCTGTCGGCGGTGCAGGGGGATGGCTACCTCAAGACGTTCGACCACCGCGCGGATGGCAAGCTCTCCCTGTTCACGTTGCGCCTGGATGGCTGGCGTACCGTGGAGTCTCAATTCCAATACGCGGCCGATGGAGAGCCGACGTGGTCGTCCACCACCGTGCGGGAGGCGGACGGCTCGGTGCTGTCCACCTCCACCACGCAACAGCGGTGGGATGCCCATGGCCGGTTGAGCGAGGTGCTGCGCAATGGCGTTTCGCTGGCCACCTTCGGCTACGACGGGAACGGTCAGGCCTCGTGGGCGTCCTTCAACACGGGTGACCAGATCCAACTCGGGTACGATCCGCTGACCCGCCGCCGGTTGTCCCTGGCGCAGACGGCGGTGGCGGGATGGAATGCCTCCTCCGCTCAGCGGCTCGACGCGCGAGGCTTCCTGGCGCGGGAGTCCCTGGTCGTCGGCGGCAAGAACCTGCTGCGGTTCTATGACTACTCGGCGCAGGGCTTCCTCACCCATGCCCAGGACGCGGAGAACGCCTACTCGTACACGTTCGACGGCGCGGGCCTCCCCCTGAGTGTCGAGGATGCGAATGGACATCGCGATCTCATCGCGGGCAGTGGCTCACTCACAGCGGGCGGCACGACGTACACCTTCGACGCGCTCGGACGCACCATCACCAAGGGGGACCTGACGTTCGAGTACGGGCCCAATGGCCACCTCGCGCGCGCCACTCGGGGCACGAGCGAGTGGGGCTACCTGTACGACGAGGCGGGTCAGCGCCTGATGAAGTTCGAGGGCGGTATCCCCGTGGCGGCCTATCTGGAGAGCGGTGGCTACCTGGACGCGAATGACCTCACCGAGCCGTTCAGATTCGCTGGGCAACTGGTGGGCCTCGTGCGGGGCGGTTCCTTCCAGTTGCTCGCCGCGGACATGAGGGGTTCGCTCATGGCGGACCAGGATGGCACGGCGCGGTTGGCCTCGCCCTTCGGTCACCGGAGCGTGCATCCGGACAATGCCGCCGTCGTGGACTACGTGCAGAAGGGCTACGACGCGGACCTGGGGCTCGTGCGCATGGGCGTGCGCGACTACGACCCGTCCATCAACCGCTTCCTCACGTCGGATCCGCTCTTCCTGGAGGAGCCGGAGCGGTGCGTGACGAGTCCCGTGGAATGCAACCTGTACGGCTACGCCCGGAACAACCCGCTGCGCTACGACGATCCCAGCGGCAAGGGGGCGAAGGAGTTCTTCCAGGGCCTGGCCATGGGGACCACCGCGGCGTTGCTCCCCGCGGGTTCTCTGTTGCCGGTGCCACAGGAGCAGCACGAGCACTTCTATGTGGGTTATGCGGCCGCCATGACGGCGGGGGGGATCGTCGAGACGATCCAAGGCATCGGGACGATGATGTCCGGTGCTGGAATGGTCGGTGGTGGTGGCGCCGCGAGCGCCACGGGTGTGGGCGCGGTCGTGGGCGTGCCGGCCGCGGCCACTGGCGTGGTGGTGATTGGGCTCGGGGCGGCGATCTCCACCGATGGCGTGGCGGATGTCCGCAAGGGCTTTGAAGTGATGCAGATGTCCAACAAGGCGGGGGCGGGGGGTGGATCGGCTCCGCAGAAGCAAGCGCCCGGACGTAATACCCAGCCCGCTGGGACGAGAACGAAGAACCGTCTGCCCGAGGGGCGCAATGGGGATGTGGGTCCCGCCGATGGCGTCCTCGAGAAACGAAATCCCCAGACCGGTGAGCTGCAACAGCAGCGCCGGTATGATTCTCAAGGCAAACCGGTGAAGGATATTGATTATGGACATGATCATGGAGCGGGAGATCCGCACGTCCATGATTGGACCTATGAATCACCTCAGGCGCCGAATCCGTCGCGGCAACCTGGGCGTCCGCTCCAGCAGGGAGAGACCTTGTGAGTGCATCTCGTCTGACCGTGCATGACTCGGAAGTGGTGGCGGTGGAGAACCACCGGGAAGCGAAGAAGCTGACGTTGCGGCTGCGGATGCCCGATGGCGCGGCCGCCTTCCTGGAGTTCCTGGGCGTGGAGGACCTGGAACTGGGGCCGTTTCGCGAGCAGAACGTCCTGCTCGACTTGTACGTCTGGTCCGCTTCGCGCGAGGGAACGCGAGAGCGGTGTCAGGAGCTGGAATTTCCGTCGACCAGCACGAGAGCCGTCCTGGCGGGTGAACTGGTCCTCTACGAGATTGATGCTTCTGTCGGCCTGGGTGGGTACGTCCTCGCGAAAAAGGCGAGGGGGGCCATCGGGCGAGAGGCCGATCCAGAAGGGCTGGTCTTCCATTTCTTCAGTTAGAGCGCCGCCAGCGCGAGGGGCACCCCCGCGAGCCTCACGGCTTCCACCCACCGCGCCCAGGGGCGTCCTTCCAGGATGCCCCCGTGCCCTCCCAGTGAGGCGAGGAACCAGGCGGTGAACGCGAGCTTCACGGGGAAGGACAGCGCTCCTCCCCGGAAGAGGAAGAGGACGGTCACGAACTGCGTCAGGATGCCCACGACCGTCATGTAGAGCTCCACCCGGCGCGGAGGGGTACACCTCGAACCGGGGACGGCCGGGTGGCACGTCCAGGTGCGCGGGCTCCACGCCGGGTGGGTGCCACTCGGAGAAGAAGCGCGCCCTGTTCGAGGCGGCCCTGAGCGGAGGCCTCCGCGGCCACGACCATCACCCGGGACGACCTGCTGGAGTTATTCGCCTGAGCAGGTGGGCAGACCTGGATTTCTCGTCTGCCCTGACTGTGCGGCATGGCTTTCTCCATGTTTGAGAGTGGAGAGATTCGACCGGTTTTTCCATTAGAAGGCTGAATCAGTTCAATAGATGAATCTCGTGTAAGTGTGAAAATTTCACACTCCAAGGGCATTCTTCTTCACCTGTGACTGCTGTATCTCCCGCGACCGTTTTGGTGATTCCCGGGGGGGAATAGGTCGGCCTCGATCAATGAGGCACTCCCTCCGTGGATGTTCGTGAGGGGGACGTTTCGTGAAACGCGGTCAGTGGTTGTGGTGGGTTGGATGTGTCCTGTGGCTCGCGGGTTGTGGTTCCGTTGATGCTACCGAGGCCGAGAATCAACCAAGTCAAAGCGAGCAATCCGTGGTGAGTTCCGCTTGTACGGCCGAGTCGCTCTCGTGGCCGACGGGAACTTCACCTGACTCGAATGCCTGCGGGGGCCCTCAGGAATGGTTGCTCAAATGTTACAATCAGAAATCCAATGACTCTCACTGTCCGGTGACGGGGCGCGTTCCCCGGCCGAAGACGTGTTACGAGTCGTGCGATGTTGTCACGGGCTACCATGACGAGCCGCATTTCGCGGTCCTCGAGCCATACTTTGGCTATGCCGAACAGATTTGCGGGTGTGATACTCCCCGCTGTGAATATCAGCACTGCTATGACGAGTATCACTATTTCTTCACACCTTCCTCGTGCTACGCCGCTGCGAGCGCGCACGCCGCAAGGGTGGGGGCTTCGGATTACACGCTGACGAACGGGCCGTGGCCGGATGACCGGGATGGCAGGCCGTTCGAATGCTCCTATATCCTCCACGGCATGCCGATCGTAGAGCGGGTCAGCGACAGTCGTTGTTCCGTTCGTCAATGCCGCCCGGATGAATACGAGTACGACAATGTATACGGCACCTGTCGCCATCCCAGTTTTGGCGAGGCGCCTGCGGGGTCGTGCGGTGCCTCTGCAGGACCTATCCTGTCTGCTCCCGGCCGCTCGGTCGACCAGATCAAGCAGGAGTCGCAGACTCTCCAGGCGTGGAACTCCTTGAACGGTATCGTTCTTCCTCTGGAACTCAAGAGTACCCACTGCCTGACGTGCGAGCATCTCTCGAATCCCCAAGACAAGTTCCAGTGCCTGTGGACTCAACTCAACCGGCTCAACTCCCTGGGATTGAGTGCGGCGGCGCGTGGGGCGCTGGAAGGGCAACTCGTTCACCACCTGAAGTTGTTGTTCGAAACGCGCTCGGACGCACTGTCCATCCAGCAGCGAGACCAAGTGACCACCCTCTACATGAGCAAGTCCACCCTGACGAGCCAGTGTGGCTCGGCCTGGACGGCGCCAGTGACGGCTTCCTGCTTGGTTCCGGGCTACGTCAAGGAGACGTTCGCCATGTGCGAGAAGATGCGGTTCGAGCACGTGCCCACGACTGTCCTTCCCACGATCTTCGACACCTGTTTTTCCACAACGGCCAACTACGTGGCCGATCTGGCGCTGTCCTCCTGCTCGAGCGCCGACGTGGACCTGTATCGCGAAGCCTACCTGGATGTTTCCATGGGAATCCTGATGAAATATGTGGGGCGGTTGTCGACTCCCCTGGGCAACAGTGAGGCCGAGGATCTCGCGCGCAGCGACGAGTTGCATGGGAAGCTCAAGGTCATCCAGACCTGGTACACGCCAGCGCGCGCGCAGGTTTTTCCTCCCTCTGTGCCGGACGACGCGCTGACGATCCGTATCAATGAGCTGTTCAAGCACTTCTGGAACATCGTCTATATTGATGCGGAGATCGGTCAAACCATCACCGGCGGTACGACGAGTGAGCAGGATGCGCAGGCCGAGGCCATCCGCCTGGGTATTCTGGACCGAGGACTGCGCGCGGAACGCCAGGTCTTGCGTGCCACGTTCGCGAGTGCTTCCAACCCAGCTCCTCCTCTGACCGGAGATCTCGTGCTCTACGTGATGGGGGATGCCTTGGAGGGAGTCCGGCGGCGCCTTGAGGATGTGACCCTTCTGCACGACATGAGTTGCCGCTTCATGTCATGCACGTCGCTCCGATCGAAGACCCGGCAGCTCTGGGGATTGCTGGGATCGATGCATGATCCGGATGCTCTGGACGCGGAGTTGTCGGCCATCAGCCAGATGCTCAGCGCCGAGCGCCTCGATGAGAAGTGGGTAGGGGTGTTCACGAACATTCGGGACCGGCACGGCATCTTCCAGTCGGCGGCAAAGGTTGCGCTGGGATTGGGCAATGCTCCCTACGACAAGGATGCCTGGTTCACCCGTTCCCCCGATGCGCTGCCCGCGACCGCCACGGCCTTCACCTCCTTGCTGAAGACCGCTCGGGCGCGAGTAGCGGGTTACGATACCAACGCGCTCTTCGTGCTCAGTGACGCCCATCGGCTGGAAGTGGGGCTCGATGCCCAGAAGCAGGTCAACATCAATACCCAGGTGGACGTGCAGGTCGCGGCCATTCGCGCGCGCAGGGATGCTTATAAGTTTGATCGCAAGTCGCTGGTGGAAGGATTGTTATCCCAGCTCGCTAGCCAGCAGGATCTGACCAACATCAGCGCCCAGACGGATGTGCTCTACGCGCAGACTGTGAATCTCAGCAAGGACCTGGATGGTCTGCGCGGAAGTCAAGCCATCGACGATGTCCGCCATGGCGGGTTCATGAAAGGCTTCGAGTTGCTGAACGCCGGCGTGGCCTCGGAAGGACGGGACGTGGTCAAGGTCGAGCGATCGCTGTCGATCTCCGCCGCGCATGCGACCTATAACGGGCTGGGGGGCGTGTCCAACCTTGCGACCGTGGTGGTTCCCTCGTCTGGCCTTCCCTTCAAGCTCGATGCTCAGGAGGGAGACATCGTCAACATCCAGGTCTCCGGCGAGTGGTCGCCTACGTGTGCCCTGAGCCAGACCACGGGCTTCAATGGCAGCAAGGTGAAGCCCGTGACCGAGAACCTGACCGCCGCAATGACGGGTCCGGAAGGCTTCACCGTGACCACCGCGGAGGGCAATTACTATGCGGAAGGCATCCAGACGGTCACCGCCAATGGGAAGTACGAGAATTGGACGGCGAGCGCCAAGGTGTGCGCGGGCTTGTCTTTCGCCAAGCCCATCGCCGTGATCTCGGAGCTATTGGGATTCTCCGCGAAGGCCGAGGCTTGCGGGGGCTTCGATATGGGCGACACCTGGAACAAGACCGATAGCAATACGAATGGGGAAGGTTCGGAGTCCAGGTCCACATTGACCTTGTCGCGAGGATTGCGCGCCAAGCGTACGCCCTTCCCGAATCAGCCAGCGGGCAGTTTGCTGTTGGTTCGCACCTCGCATCAGGCGGCGCCGAGTCCATCCTCGATCCCCGCCTCGAGCATCCTGTCCGTCCAAGTCGTTCGGGCGCCGAACACCTCGGTGCTCGTGGACAACGCCTCGGACCTCTACTTCGTCGTGAATGACCTGTCCGACCCTAGCTGTGGCACGGTGAATCCTTCGGCGCTGACGTTGAAGGTGGCGCATCTGCAGTCCGAGGCCACTGCTGCTCGGAACATCTTCCGTGCCATGGCTTCGGCTGAGAAGATGCTTCGGGACGATGCCGAGATGTACGTGGCTCAGGGCCGCCTGCTTCCGAGCCAGGCCATGCTGTTGCGCAACACTGCCTACAACCAGGTCTATGCCCAGTGTGTGCTCGACTGCCCCGCAGGCCAGAGCTGCGCGTGCAGCAACCTGTCGACCTACTCGGAGAGCCTGCGCAACCTCTTCGAGACCTGGTTGGCCTATGACATCGTTGCCATCGAGCGTGAGGTGGAACTCGTCAACATCGAGCGGCAGATGCGTTCACTGAATCTGGAGTTGAAGGCGCTGGCGAAGAACTACACCCTGGCTCAAGGGAAGTCCCGGTTGCTGGCGTTGGAGCCCATATGGGCGCTGCGCAACCTGGATGGTTCAGCGTTGCGCGGTGAACTGGGCAAGCTGAATGACATCATGACGCGTCTGGTGGAGCCCGTCATGAAGCTGCGCCACCATGAACTCAAGATGAGCTTCGTTGATGCGGACAAGGCGAAGCTCAAGGCCCTTACGGACTACAACCCACTCAGTTCCGACTTGGTGGACCTCTCTTCCAAGGCCGCGGACGCGGCGGAGATGATCAACACCCATCTCAAGAACGAGCGGGATCGGGGACCGACGAAGACCGTCAGTGAAATCATCGTCAGCATTCCCCGGGTCGACAAGGGCGCCTTCAGCGAGTTCTCCACGGTGAGCAGCGAGATGGCCACCGCCGTCTGGAGCCAGATTCTCGCGGGCAAAGACCCCGTCATCACATTGAACCCAGCGCATATCTATCAGCCTGGAGGCGGCCCGCTGGTACTGGGGTGCACCCAGTCGGCCCCCATCATCAACACCATGGCCTTCTATCTCGTGCATAACTCCAGCAATAGCTACCTGCCTTTCAGTCTGTCGACGACCTTCTCGCCGGAGATGACCTTCCCGACGACGGCCGATTTGTACGAGTACAGTTTCGTCCGGCCAGACTATCTGGCACCCACGGTGCAGATGATCCTGGGTTTCCCCGAGGATGTACTGAGTTCGCTGCACACGTACTGGCAGAATTCGGGAACCCAGGTGGCGACGGGACTTTCGCCGTTCAGCTCCATCCATCTCGACCTGCGCAGCTTCCGGTCGCGCTACCCGAACAACCCGGATGGCTCGCTGGGTTCAACCAATCCGCTCTATCAGGCCGATGAGTTGCTGATCGCGTTCCGGGTCGAGCCTCGGCAGGAAGCGCCCGGCGCGAAGTTGCCGGGCGTGCCGGGATGCAGCAGCAATTGAGGTGAGGGAGGGTGGGCGCGTTTCAGGGCCCATCCTCCTGTCTCGTCCCCAGCCGGTATCTCGTCTGGCTGGGGGGCTCCGGCGCCACGCGACCGCAACGCCCTCGCGGTGTCTTTCCCAAGAATTCTTCACCCATCCTTCATCAGCCGGGGCGCTTTCACTGCTCCGGTGAGGATGCCATATCATGTCCCGTTTACTGATGTTCCTCGGCTTGCTGCTGGCGTGTCCCGTCACGGCACAGACCGTCAATGATTATCAGGTCCAGGCTCCCGAGTTGTCGGCCCCTCAGCGTGGCTCGCTCGTGGGCCAGTATGCGAGCACGGCCTTTGGACCCGCGGACGTCAGCCGGGGTGGCTTCTCCCTGTCCTCGCCCTTCGTTGTGCCCGCGGAGCGGGGCCCCTTGCTGGCCTCCGTGTTTCCCACCTACTCACCCGACAACGGCGTTTCGGAGTGGGGTCAGGGTTGGCGCTCCTCGCTCGCCATCGTGCGCTCGCGCGTCATCGGGGACCTCGACTACTCCACCGATGAGCTGACCGGCCCCTGGGGCCGGATGGTGCGGGGGCTCGACGGGTTCTGGTATCCGCAGGGCCTGACGGGTCACATCCGGGTGGAGCCCGTGGCGGACGGCTTCATCGCCCACCACCCGGACGGAAGCCGCTGGACATTCGGTGGCGGGGCACGCGTGCAGACGTCGAGTGGCACATATGCCTGGCACCTCACCGAGGTCATCCTGGCTACCGGGTACAAGACGCGACTGTCGTACACGGCTAACGCCTCCGGGCGGCTCTTCCTCCAGTCCGCGCTCTACGGAGGAATGGGTGAGGAACTCCTATCTCGCGTGGATTTCATCTACGACACGCTGACGACTCCCTTCGCGGATCTTCGCTCGCGCGACGCCCTGGTGCTGGACCGCCGCGTCTCGCGAGTAGAACTGCGCGCGAAGAACATCACCACGGGGAAGTTCGAGCTGCGTTGGACACATGAGCTGGGTTATCGGCAGGAGGGGCTGGGGCCCACGTTCCTGCTTACCTCGGTCCAACAGGTGTTCGCCTCGGGCGAGCGCGCGCCCGCCATGACGTACGAGTACGAACTGGCCGAGCCGACGCTGACCGCCGCTACCCTGCGGGCCACGCCCTCGTTCGATGAGGTGCTGAAAGATTTCTCGTCCAGTGTCTTAATGCCGACCCGCTCCACCATCCTGGACTCCGAGTCGGATGGTTGGACGGACCTGGAGGAGCGTACCGAGTTCAAGCTCATCCGGCAGGGGCCCGAGGGATTCAGCTATGAGTCACTTCCTGCGGCTCCCGGCAACGCGCGGTCGGAATGCCGGGCGGCGCCGTCCTCGGGCAACACTCCTCGCACGCTGGCCCGCATGCGCGCGGATCTCTCCACCCATCAAGTGGTGCGGCTGCTCGTCCAGTCCGGTGTGGGTCAGACGAAGATCCTGCTGTGCGAGCGCGATGGCACGCCCGTTCACGAGTCCTCCATCTCGGGGACCTGGACCCTGGACGCGACGACGCGTCTGGCCGACCTCAATCGGGATCGGCAGCCAGACATCGTGCGCGTCTTTCGCAATGGCTATTGGGTGATACCGAATCAGAGCACGAGCGCCGGCTATGCGTTCGGTGCTCAGATGACTGGCACGCTGACCATGGGCTTCGCTCCCTCGGCTGTCTGGGTCCATGACTTCAACGGCGATGGCTTGCCGGACCTCATCATGCGCAATTCCGCAACCCTGGTGGTGTACCGGGGACGCGGCAACTTCCTCTTCGAGCCCACGGGGCAGACGTTCCGCGGTTATGGCACTACGGGGACGACCATCGATCTGTCACGCTTCCAGGTGAGCTTCGTGGACGCCAACCGGGATGGTCTGACGGATGTGCTCATCAACAACTCGACGCGGGCCTTCCTGCTGGTGAACGTGGGGGACAGGCTCGTGGAGAAGCCGGTGCCCGGCTTGAATCCGTCGGGGCTCGATTCGGCGTTTCCCATCGTCCAGGACTTCGCGGGCACGGGCAACACGGAGGTTTTCTTCTCCAAGGAGGGCAAGGCGCACTCGGTCGCTCTCAACACTCCGGGCACGGGACTGCTCAAGAGCGCGGATGACGGCAAGGGCACCCGGTTGGACTTCATGTATCAGCGCGGTCCGTCCACCGTGGGGAGCGGCCCTCGCCAGTCTGTGTTGGCGCAGATGCGGGTGAAGTCCAGTGGCCAGGAAACCGTCACCTACCACTACAGTTACCAGAACCCGCGCGTGCACTCAGTGGGAGGCTTTCCGCTGGGCTATGAGACGGTCTCCCGCGTGGATTCGCGGGTCTCGCACGTCATGGACTTCCTGATGGAGGACCACGTCGCGGGACTGCCATTGTCTTCTGTGCGGACGGACGTGGGTTCGCCCCAGGTGCGGGCCTTCGAGTCATGGGAATACCAGGACGTCACCTTGCAGGGAATTGCCTGGAAGCGTCCCTCCGCGCGGGTGCAGGGGTGGATGGATCCTGGCGATGCTCAGCGGGTCTCCGAGCGCACGGAGTATCTGGCGTACACCGCGGAAGTGTGTCCGGCCCAAGTGCGGATCTCCAATGAGCACGGCACCTTGGTGACGGAGCACTCTCGTTCGGTGTTGCCCGGCTGGAATCAGTCCTTGCACTGTCTGGACTCCGGTCTGGTCATGACGGGCTCCCACTCGGATCCCAACCTGAATTTTCGCCATGAGGGAAGCATCGAGCGGAACACGGCTGGGCAGGTAACGAAGGTGGTCAGCCTCGTTCCCGGGCAATCCCTCACATTGCAAGAGGTAATGTACAACGCGGACTTCTCGGTGGGTTCCATCTCGATTCCGGGCCGCGGAGTGATGGCCTTCGACTACGAGCCCGCCCGGCGGATGTTGCGGCAGGTGACCTCGCCCGAGGGCGTGGTGACGCGGGTGACGGAGCGCCATCCCGTGACGGATGCCATCCTCGCCCTGGAAATGGACCGTGGCGGCACGCCGTATCAGCAGTTCTTCCGCTTCGACGGGCAGGAGCGGCTGGCCAGACAGTGGGACAGCCTGGGGGGGGCCGAACTCAACCCCAAGGGGACCTACTCCTACCGCTATGCCACGGCCACCACCCCTGGCTCCACCTTCGTGTCGCAGCTGGTGGATGCGGCCTCTTCCTCGGCACGGGAGTTCATTGACTACTCCACTGCAGCGGGCGGCTCGGTGACGACGGCCCGCCGTGTTCCCGAGGGATGGGTCTTCGATGGCGTAGTGGAGCGGTTGTCGTCACTCTCTCAGACCCATACGTCGTTGCGGCCGGGCATGGCGGATACCGTGGACATGCAGTCGCTGGACTACACGGCACTGCTGTCGGGTTCGCGGCGGGTGTCGTCGCGCACCACGGCCTTCGGCTCATCCATCCTCTCCTCCACCAGCTTCCACGACACCGTGGAGCAGCAGGTGGCCACGTCCCTGGGGTTGGACGCGGGGCGGATGACGCGCACGGTGATGGAGAATGGGACCTGGAGTACCCGGCATCTCCTGGATGCGTCCCAGCGCGTGGTGGAATTCAAGGACGAGGCGAATGTCCGCACGAGCTACCGGTACGATGCCCTGGGTCGCTTGCGCCAGGTGGACCTTCCAGATGGAAAGTTCCACCGCGTCGTCTATGACGACCACGGACGCGTGTCCCTTCTGCTGCGTCAAGACCTGGCCAGCGTGGAATATGGCTATGCGCCCGTGACGGGCCTGCTCACCGTGAAGCGCTACGCGACGTCCTCGGGCGCCATCCGCAGGCAGCTGACGTTGGGCTATGACTCCCTGGGCCGGCTTTCCATGGAGACGTACACCGACTTCTCCGGAGGCACGGATCTGGTGTACCGCTACTACCGCGACGGAGCGACGCCTGCTCAGCCAGGCCTGAGGACGGCTCGGGGTTTGGTGAGCGCCATCGAGGGAAAGGGCTATCTCAAACTCTTTGAATACCGGCCGGATGCCCAGATGGAGCGCAGCGTCCTGCATCTCACGGATTGGCGGACCGTGGATACGCAACTCACCTTCACGGACGGCGGCGAGGTGCGCTCTGAGCTGACGTCCGTCCGAGCGGCGGATGGCTCGGTCCTAACCACCGTCTCCAAGGGGTGGGTCCGGGATACGCACGGGCGGCTCTCCGAGCTGTGGCTCAACGGCATGCCCAAGGCCATTCTCGGTTACGACGCCAACGGCCAGCCCCAATCGATGTCGTTGCCGGGAGGGCAGGTGACGCTCGGCTATGATCCGGTGACGCGCCAGCGGGTGTCGCTCGCCCAGGTGGGGTCCGGGTGGAACGCGTCCACGAGCATCCAACTCAACGCGCGAGGACTCCTGGATGTGGAGTCGATCTCCGTGGGGTCCACGAATCTGTCGCGGGCGTATGGGTACTCGTCGCGGACCTTTCTCACGAGCGCCGGTGACGCGGAGAATGCCTATGCCTATGGCTTCGATGCCTCCGGCATGCCCACGTTCATCGAAGAGGGTGGCGCGCGGCGCGACATCGTCCAGTCAGATCAGACGCTCTCCGCGGGGGGGGTGACCTACACTTTCGATGATCAGGGGCGAGCCCTCACCAGGGGGAGCCTGTTCTTCCGCTATGGCCCGAACGGACACCTCTCGGCGGCTGGCCACAATGGCGCCGATCAATGGTCGTTCCTGTATGACGAGAGGGGACATCGGTTGCTGAAGTTCGCCGGGGGGATCCCCGTCGCCGCTTACCTGGACCAGGGACTCCACCTCGATGAGGATGGTCTCACGCAACCCCTGCACTTCGACGGCCAGCTCGTGGGGGTGGTGAGTGGAGGCACCCTTCGCATGGTGGCCACGGATCTGCGCGGCACGGTCATCGCGGACGAGGATGGTACGATGCGGCTCGCGTCCCCATTTGGTGACCGGGCGGTGCGGCCGGTCCTCTCGGCGGTGATCGACTACGTGCAGAAGGGCTATGACGGTGACTTGGGGCTCATCCGGATGGGCGTGCGGGACTATGACCCCAAGCTCAACCGCTTCCTCACCCCGGATCCGCTGTTCCTGGAGCATCCGTGGCGCTGCGTGGACAGCCCGGTGGAGTGCAACCTGTATGGCTATGCCCGGAACAATCCGCTGCGCTACGGCGATCCGAGCGGCAAGTTCGCGAAGGAGTTCAAGGATTTCGTCTCGGGGGCGGCCATGGGAAGCACCGCGGCTTTGCTTCCCATGGGCTCCCTGCTGCCCGTGCCGCCGGAGCAGCACGAGTACTTCTACGTGGGCTATGCGGCCGCGATGGCCGCAGGAGGCGTCGTCGAGACGATCAATGGCCTGGGAGTGATGCTCTCCGGTGGAGGAATGGTAGGCGGCGGTGGGGTCGCGAGTGCCACGGTTGTTGGGTCGGTCGTGGGGCTACCCGCCATGGCCGTGGGGACGGTGGCGATTGGTGTGGGGGCGGCGGTCGCCATCGATGGCGTGGCGGATGTTCGTAAGGGCTTCCAGGTCCTGCAGATGGCCGACAAGTCGGGCTCGGGCGGCCATGGTCCGCAGGTTGTTCCCACGAAGTCTCGCGCTCAGGCGATGCAGGGGGCTCAGGGTCATGCCCAGGTGCCGCGAACCTCGCGTGGGGGACAGGACATCGATTTCAAGGCACTGAACGATGAGAGTAAAGGATCCAATTACGCGCGTATACAAGGTGAGGGGGCTTCAAGTCTGGGCCGACGTGATCCCAACAGCGACGCCTACTTCATGGATCATCCCGATGGGCATCCCCATCAAGTCGGCCCGGACCACCCCGCACACCACGAGTCGCCTCACGTTCATGCAGTCAATAAGCAGGGAGAGGGGAAGGTCTTCACCTATCCTGGACAGGAATGAGGTTCATAATGGGTATTTTCTTCACAGATGGACATGAGCGCCTTGTGCAGCAAGTCTCGGACGGGGGGGCGTTGTTCTCATCCATCGAGTGTCATCTGTACGTTTACAAGGCATCGCGCGTGGGCCCTTCTGGCTTCGATCGGTTTCCGGAGGGACGGACAATGGTCGAGCGGATGCTGCGCGGTTCCATGATCCTCTCTTCGGGAATGGATTCCATGCCATTGTTGCATCCGACCGACAGCCATGCATTCGAGGTTGTACGAAGAGAGTCCTCGCGCGGCTGCCTGTCCTTCGGGCCTCCCGATTCCGAATTGCGGGGGGATGTGGATGCTCTTCAGCATCTCCACCATGAATTGAAGAAGCAGAAGTTGCGTAAACGTTTTGGGCATACTCTTCCGCCTGATCCTCCAGCTTCTTTGAGATCCCTCTTCCACGGAGAACGGATTGACTCGATGCTTCTCCAGTTCGTGCTCCGGCACTCTCCATACGCCTGCCTCTGGATGTGGGGGGAGTTCGGGCTCCACTTTTTGAGTCTCAGTCAGAATGCTGGGGGGGCTAGCGACTTCGTCAAGGCCGCAGCTCTCGAACAGGGGATTGAGTTGATCGCGGTCGATTCGAGCTGCGACATCCCAAGCTGGTGATGCACCGTCGGGGACCGTGCTCGTGGTCAGGTCCCCCAAGGTGCAGGGGCTCGGTGCCGCGGCACGTCCATTCGCGTGCGCTTCGCGGCGCCAAGGCGTCCTTGGTTCGGCCACGAGGGTGCTGTTGCTCATTTTGCCGTGAGGCGTCGTCTGACGACGAGCCGTTACCCAGGGCTCAGAACGCCGCCAGCGCGAGTGGCACCACGGCGAGTCTCGTGGCCTCCACCCACCGTGCCCAGCGGCGTCCCTCGAGCACTCCTCCGAGTCCCCCCAGTGAGGCGAGGAACCAAGCGGTGAACGCGAGCTTCACGGGGAAGGACAGCGCTCCTCCCCGGAAGAGGAAGAGGACGGTCACGAGCAGCGTCAGGATGCCCACGACCGCCATGTAGAGCACCACCCGGCGCGAGGGGTACACCTCGAACCGGGGACGCCCGGGTGGCACGTCCAGGTGCGCGGGCTCCACGCCGGGCGGGTGCCATTCGGGAGGCATGAACCAGAAGCGGATCTTGTCCCAGATGCGAGGCGTCTTCCGGACGAGGGTCACGGCCTCCCGGAAGGGCCTCCAGGCGGCCAGCAGGGGGTTGAAGGTCCGCACGGGTTCGACCGTGCCGTAGGTGACGGGCTCCCGCTCGGGCTCGAAGGTGCCGAACAGCCGATCCCAGACGATGAGCATTCCGCCGTGGTTCTTGTCCAGGTAGCGGCCATTGCAGGCGTGGTGAACGCGGTGGTGGGACGGAGTGACGAAGATCCACTCGAGCGGGCCGAGCTTGTCGATGAGCTCGGTGTGCACCCAGAACTGGTAGAGCGTGTTGAGCGCCACGGCGGTGGCGAACATGGCCGGGGGAAAGCCCAGCAGCGCGAGCGGCAGGTAGAAGGCGCGCGAGAAGAAGGGCTGGACCGGACCCTGCCGCAGGGCCACGGACAGGTTGAAGTCCTCGCTTTGGTGGTGGGGCGCGTGGGCCATCCAGCCCAGGTGGGTGCGGTGCGAGACGCGGTGGAACCAGTAGTAACAGAAGTCCGTGCCGAGCAGCAGCAGCGCCCAGGCCCACACCGAGGTGGAGGGAATCTCGAAGAGCCGGACCGAGTAGAGGGCCACGTAGGCGCCCGCGAGCAGACCCGCCGCCACGGCCCCGAAGACCGTCTGGGCGGCGCCCAGGGAGAGGTTCGCGAAGACGTCCGTCCCCCGGAACACGCGGCGGCCGCGCAGGCGCCCCGCCAGCCACTCGATTCCGATCAACACGAAGAAGAGGGGAATGGACAGGACGATGAGGCTCATGGCGGGGGCTCGGGGCTCGCGGGATCGCCTCAGTCTAACGCCGGGCGGTCCGGTCCACGTCCCTGGCCGGCGGCCCAACGAAAGGGCCCTCCGCGAGTGCTCCGCGGAGGGCCCTGGATGTCACGGGGGGACGGCTGTCAGTTGCGGAAGCGCAGGGTCATCTGTCCCGCGATGGGGCTGTTGCCGCGCGAGCGCGTCTGTCCGTAGGTGGCCGTGCCGTACTGATCATACAGAGCGGTGGCGTCCGTGTTGTTGAGCACGTTCGTTACGAGCAGCATCAGCTCCATCTTGTTCTGGCCGAGCTTCACCAGGCGGCCCAGGTCGTAGCGGACCTGGGCGTCGATGACGAGCTGGGCGGGATTGCGCAGCTCGGTGAGCGTGGCCGGATCGTTGAAGTTCGACACCAGCACATTCGCACTGTTCCGGTTCACCGTGTAGCCCGTGCCACGCGGCGAGCGGTAGAACGAGATGGAGCCGGGCGCGCCCGTGCTGCTGCTGCTGAGCGTCTGGTACTGCCACAGCGGCGTGCCAGTCAGGTAGCGCGCGCGCAGGTTGAAGTCGAGACCGAAGGGGGTGCTGTAGCCCACGGCGCCCTTGAGGGTGTGGCGGATGTCGTCCGGCATGGGGCCCTCGAACAGGTACTTGAGGCGGGGGTTGGTGCCGTAGCCGTCGAAGTAGTTGCCCACGGTGCCGTTGTTGAACGCCAGGGTGTAGCTGGCGAGCAGGTCCCACCGGCCCAGCTTGCCCTGGACCCACAGGTCCGCGCCCTTGTAGTCGCGCCAGGCGTCGTCCGGGTTGCGGATGCGGTAGACCGTGCCCGAGGTGGACGGGTCCACGTAGCCGATGACCCGCGTGCCACTGGGGTCCCAGATCTGGTTGACCTCCTCGTCGATCCACATGTTGTTGTAGCGGCGGTAGGTCAGGTCCACGCCGACCACGGAACCCTCGGACACCTCGCGGTGCAGTCCGAGGCTCACCTCGTCCACGCTCGGGGGGGTATGCGTCTTGTCGAAGGAGCGGCCGTTGGCGCCACCCGAGACGCTGCAGCCCGTCGTGCCCGAGGGGGTGTCGGGCGTGCAGTCCGTGAAGGTCCGGGTCGTCGTGTTGAAGGACGCGCTGTACTGGAGCAGGTCCGGGTTGGCGTGCTGCGCGATGAAGACGTCGCCCATCTCGTTGGAGCGGCCGTAGTGCGCCTTGAGGAGCGTCTTGCGGTCGTTGGTGATGTCATACGTCGCGGAGACTCGGGGCCCGATGCCCACCAGGTTGGTCACGAAGGTGTTATTGTCGCCGTAGAGCCGGGCCACGTCGGCGCGCAGGCCCGCCACCAGGGTGAGCTGACGGTTGATGGTCCAGCGGTCCTGGAGGAACGCTCCGAGCTGGGCCACGCCGGCGCTGGTGGTGTTGGCGCCGGGCTGGCCATCCGCTCCGTAGAAGGACACGCGCGTCTGGCAGAACCCGAAGGTCGCTGGGTCGTCCGGATTGCACACGCCGCCCCGGTCCAGGTAGCGCAGGTTACCGCTCGTGCCCAGCTCCTGGTCTCCCGACAGGTAGCCCGCCTGGAAGCCCGCCTTCATCTGGTGCGCGCCCAGCTTGAAGAGGAGCGTGGGGTCGAACTGGAAGCGGTACTTGTTCTCCGTGGAGTAGTTGCCCGTGTAGTTGGACAGCGAGTTGGACGAGCCCGTGGCGAAGCTGTTGCTCGTGTCGATGTGGGCCACGGCGTCCAGGTCGTTGTTCTGGGGGCCTTGGTACACGTTCTTGTAGGTGACGCCTGTCTGCAGCTGGAAGAGGACGTTGTCGCTGACGTTGCGGTCGTAGTTGGCGATGAGGAAGTAGCCGCCGCGCGCGATGCGGGACTCGGCATCCAGTGACGTGTTGGCGTTGGAGTAGTTGTTGGTGATGGTGTTGCGGTCCACGTTGACGGCCAGGGACAGGCGGTCACTGGCCGTGGGCTGCCAGGTGAGCTTGAGCCGGGCCAGGTTCGTCCGGGTGTCCTTGGGGCGGTTCTCCTGCACGCCGTTGAGGGTGAGCGGCGTCTCGCGCAGGCTGAAGTTCATCTGGCCGCTCAGGTAGAACCACAGCCGATCCTTCACGATGGGACCGCCCAGGGCGAGCACGGGCGAATAGAAGGTGGTCACCGCCTGGGGGCCGCTGCTCTGCAGCAGGCCGCCGGCGCTCGTGGGCTGGTTGGAGGCGAACTGCGTCTTGGCGCCGGCCCAGGAGGGCTGGAGCACGAGCGCGGCGTCGTAGGTGAAGCGGTTGGAGCCCGTCTTGGTGACGATGTTCTGCACGACGCCCAGCGAGTTGTACTGCGCGTCCAGGCCGCCGGTGATGATCTCGAAGTTCTCCACCGCGTAGAAGTTCATGGTGGAGGAGATGGAGCCGTCGGACACGTCCGTGGTGTCCATGCCGTCCACGTAGAACTTGCCCCAGCGCGAGATGCCGCCGCGGCTGCTCGGGGCGGTGCCCGGGCCCACGCCCGCCACGAGCTGGGCCATGCCCTGCGGCTGGGTGTAGATGGGCGTCTGCGCCGCCTTCTCCGCCGTCACCACCGCGCCCGTCTGGGCCGAGTCCGGGTTGATGATGGGGTTGGCCCGCTCGGTGATTTCGTAGGTGGCCGTCGCCTGCGTCTCGGTGAACACCTCCAGCTTCACGTCCACGGGCGTCGTCTGGCCCAGGCGCACCCCGATGTTCTTGATCTTGGTGGGGGTGAAGCCCTCCACCGTCACCTCGAGGGTGTAGCCCTCACCGGGGGGCAGCAGGTCGAACTCGTAGCGGCCGTCCTCGCCGCTCGTGCGGGAGATGGGCTGCTGGAGCGCGGGGCCGCTGATGGTGAGGGGCACCTCGGACAGGGCGGTGCCGGTGGGGTCGTACACGTAGCCGGAGACGCGGCCGTAGTTCTCGCCCGCGGCGCGCGCGGACGAGGGCAGCAGCGCGAGCGCCAGGATCATGAGCAGCGGCGCCCAGCCTCGGAGCAATGGGGTCTTCATGGGGGATTCTCGAAAGGGGGAGGAAGGGGAGGGAGGCCTACGGGTTGCTGGCCACGACGAAGAGCAGACCCGCGGCGTTGGTCACCGGCAGCGTCTTCATGTCGATGGAGTTCTCGGGGCAGTCCTCCGCCGCGTAGCAGAGGGAGGTGTAGTCACTCGGTTGCTTGCCAGCGGGCACCACGAAGGTGCGCACGCGCACCACGGGGGACCACTCGGGCGTGCCGGGCCTGGCCGCGAACACGAGCACGGCGCCGGGGTTGGCGGGCGTGGGCGCGGCATCTTCCTGCTTGGCCTTCACCTGCACGCCGTCCATGGCCGTGAACACCGGCACCTGTGACACGCTGCCCTTGTTGTCGACATCGACGACTTCCGTCCGCGCCGCGCCGCCGTCCAGGTAGGCCAGTTGCAGGCCCCGGTACCACCCGTAGGCGGGCACGTAGGCGGGGTTGTTGGCCGGGGGCTGCACCGCCAGGGCGATGTTGATGACCGCGCGCAGGGCGTACGTCTGGCCCTCGGCCTCGGCGCCGCCGAAGACGCCGTCCTGGAGGGACTGGTGGCTCTTGATGGCGTTGCAGGTGTACGCGGACGCATCCGTCCACGTCTTCACGGCCACCAGGGGCGGGAGCACGGCCGTGGTGCCCAGCGGCAGCGCATCGAAGACGGGGTATTGCACGTCCTCGCGATACGCGTCCGTGCGCACGTCGAACGCCTTGCCCGCGGTGCACTCGCTGGCGACGTCATAGACGTTGTTCTTCACCAGGCTCACGGGCAGGGACAGGCGCTGCGCGGTGTCCTTGACGAGCCCCGAGGCGTTACTGGCCAGGAAGCCCAGGTTGTAGAAGGAGAGCGTCTCCTGGTTCGCGTTGGCCGTCACCGCCTGGTACGTGGTGCACGCCGTATCCTTCTTTTCGCCACAGATGGAGGGGGGCCGGAAGTTCGCGCTCAGCGCCGAACCATCCATGGCTCCCTGGTACGCATCCACCGGTTGGGCCGGACCACACGACATGGCTCCCCACGCCGTCATCAGCGTGAGGGCCCACTTCTGCTTCGTCTGCACGAGAGCCTCGCGGGGAATGAGGGGGGCTCGCGGCTCGAGCATCCGAAAGCGTGCCAGGCCGCTGCCGGAGCGTCCGTGTATCAACAGTTCGAGCCATTTTCCAACAAGGGAGCCGTTTTTCACCCGAAGTTCACCCAGTGACCCGGGGGGTAGGGAGAACAGCCCCTCGGATTGTGCTATGAGAGGGCGACCCTCTCAGTTGAGGCCCCATGTTCTCGCAGCAGACCGCTCCCCCAGCTCCCAACTTTTTCGGTCCTGCCCTGATTTCCGTGGTAGTCCACGTGGGCCTGATTGGTGCCCTGTTCACCCTGGCGAAGCCGCAGGCGAAACCGGTGGTGGAGCAGAAGGAGGTGGAGCTGACGCTCGTGCGTCAACTTCCGCCGCCCCCCCCGCCTCCGCCTCCCGCGGGGGGTCCCCGGCAGGTGGTGCAGAAGAAGCCCACGCCCCGCAAGGAAGTGGTGCTGCGCAAGCCGGACAAGATCGAGCCCATCAAGGAGAAGCCGGAGGAGAAGCCCCCGGAGCCGGAGCCGACTCCGGAGCCCGAGCCCACCCCGGAGCCCGTCGCGACGCCTGATCCGGCGGGCGTGCCCGGAGGGGTGGAGGGCGGCGTGGCCGGGGGCGTGGTGGGCGGAGTGGTGGGAGGCGTGGTGGGCGGTCAGCTCGGAGGCCAGCTCGGTGGGACGGGCGAGGCCCCGGTGAAGCCCAAGAACGTGCCGCCCTTCGTGATCCAGCGCGACGTGGTGCGCCAGACGCCGCCGCGCCTGTCCGAGGTCTTCAAGCAGTCGCACCGCAACCAGGGCACCATCAACGGCATGTATCGCATCTGCGTGGCCACGAGCGGAGACGTGTACGAGGTGACGCCGGTGAAGAACGTGCCCGGAGCGGACGAGGACATCATCACGGGCATCCGCGAGGGCTGGCAGTACAAGCCCCAGAAGGTGCCGGTGTGCTTCCTCTACAACATCCCCATCACCATCACCTGAGCGCCGCCGGGGCGCCGGGGCGCTAGCGCCCCCGCTGGTAGCGGCTCGCCTGCTTGTCGACGAGCTCGAGGCTCACCTGGGCCTCGCGGCACGAGGGCAAGAGTTGCAGGGCCCGCTCGAAGCTCTCGCGGGCGCGATCGAAGAAGCGGGTGCTGAGGTACTGGTGGCCCCGGCACACGAGCTCCATGGCCTGGTGGCGAGGGGTGGGCATCAGCTTCGCGGCCCGGGAGAACAGGCCGAGCGCCTTGGCGTAGTCCTGCGCCTCCAGGGCGCTCATGCCCAGGCGGTAGAGCTGGAGCGCCATCGTGTCGGGCGAGGGCGCGGGGCGGGCGCCGGAGTCGGTGACGGGCCGCGGGGCCGAGGAGGGGGCGCGCGGGGGCGTGGCGGCGGTGGGGATGCCGAAGGCGGGCGTCAGGGCGGGGCCCGGACGAGGCGGCGGAGTCGCGGCGGTGGGCAGGCCGGGGGCGGGCGTCAGGGCGGGTCCCGGGCGGGACACCACCGGGGGCGCGCTCACGGGCGGTGGGGTCCGGGCCGGGGCCGGTAGCTGGGCCGGGCGGAGCATCCGCTCGCTCCATTCGCGCCGCTTGTCCGGCTGGGACAGCACCTCGAAGGCCTTCTTGGCGCCGAGGAAGACTTCCAGCGCCTGGGCCTTCTCCTGGGGCGACTTCATCCGGAGCCTGTCCGGGTGGGAGGTGGACGCGATGAGGAGGAAGGCCTTGCGGATGGCGGGCAGGTCCTCCGTGCCCTGGAGGCCGAGCACCTCGAAGGGATTCTTGTCGTGGGAGAGGGGATCCTGGGACATGGGGCGTCCTCCTCAGGGCGAGGCGGCGGTGGGAGGGCGCAGCGTGGCCTGGGCCTCGCGGCCGGTGGCGGGCTCGCGCGCGGTGATTTGCAGGATACCGTCCGCGTCGATGGTGAAGTCCACGGCCACGCGCACGGCGCCGGCCTCGGCGGAGGGCAGCTCGGTGAGCCGCAGCTCGCCGAGGTAGCGGTTGGCGTCCACGGTGGGGGATTCGCCCTGGTAGACCTCCAGGTCCACGTGCGTCTGGCCGTGGAAGGTGGTGGTGAAGACCTTCGTCTCGCGCGCGGGGATGGTGGTGTTGCGGGGGATGAGGACGCTGAAGCGGCCGCCCTCGGTGCGGATGCCCAGGCTGCGCGAGAGCACGTCCAAGAGCAGCACCTGGGGCGCCTCGGGCGAGGTGCCGGCGACGATGTCCGCCTCGAGCGCGGCGCCCAGGGCCACGGCCTCGTCGGGGTTGACGGAGCGCTCGCCGGGCCGGCCCAGGTAGCGCTCGGCGCGCGCGCGCACCGCGGGCATGCGCGTCATGCCGCCCACGAGCACCACGCGGTGGATGTCCTCCAGGGCGAGGCCCGCGTCCGCCAGGGCCTGCTCACACGGGGCACGCAGCCGCTCGAGCTCGCGCGAGGCCAGGTTCTCCAGGAGCGTGCGCGAGAAGGAGGGCAGGGACAGGTGCAGCGGATTGCCCCCGCGGGTGGCGAGGAAGGGCAGGTCGAGCGCGGTGGTTTCCCGCTCGGACAGGGCGCGCTTGGTGGCCTCGGCCGACTCGCGCAGCCGCCACAGGGCGTCCGGGGCCCCCGTCAGGTCCACCCCGGTCTGCTTGAGGAAGATGCGCCGCAGCGCGTCCACCATCAGCTCGTCCACGTTGTCGCCGCCCAGGGCGTTGTCCCCGCACGTGGCGAGCACCTGCACCACCTCGTCCTCCACGTGCAGCAGGGAGATGTCGAAGGTGCCGCCGCCCAGGTCGAACACGGCGATGTTCTCCGGGCGCGACTCGTCGAAGCGGCAGGCGAGCATGGCGGCGGTGGGCTCGTTGAGCAGCCGGTGCACGGTGAGTCCGGCGCGCTGTCCCGCCTGCTTCGTCTCCTGGCGCTGCACCTCGTCGAAGTAGGCGGGCACGGTGATGACGGCGCCGTCCACGCCCTGGCCGAGCCGCGCCTCGGCGCTCTCCTTGAGGTAGCGCAGCACGTGGCCGAGCACCTCGGCGGGGCTCTTCACCTGACCGTGCACGCGCACCGCGGCGTTGCCCGCGGGGTCCGCCACCAGCTCATAGGGCAGGAGCTGGCGCATGGACTGGACGACGGGGTCCGAGAAGCGCCGGCCCATCAGCCGCTTGGCGGCGAAGATGGTGCTGGTCGGGTGGAGCGCGGCCTGGCGGCGCGCGGCGCTGCCCACCGTCACCCGGCCCGAGGGGTCGAAGTGCACGACGGATGGGGTGGTGGTCTCTCCCTCGCGGTTGGGCAACACCCGCGCCTGGCCCGACGTCGGGTCCACCCGGGCCATGCAGCTATTGGTCGTGCCCAGGTCGATGCCGAGAACGATTCCCATTACAACCCCTCTTGCCTCCGTGTCGCCGCCGTCAGGCCGCCGCCAGCAACCCGAGCTCGGTGAAGAGCAGCGCCACCCGACGAAGCGCTCCTTCATCCTCCGGACGCTTGAGTTCCGCAAGCGCGCCGGACAGGGTACTGCCCGGCTTGTTCAAAAGGGAGGCGGCCCGGAGTTCGGAGGCCGAGAGATTCAGGTCGCTGGGTGACAGCGGGGCATCCAGGTTGCGGTAGAGCGGTTTGTGGCGCAGGGGCTCCTGCTCCCGCACCAGCCGCTCCAGCGGGTAGTGCATGCGCAGGCCCTCGTTGAGCAGGGCCAGTCCCCCCAGCCGCTCCTCGGAGCCGTCGGTGATGGGGGCTTCTCGCTCGAAGAAGGCGTAGCGGCCGCGCGTCCAGGCGAGCAGGCCCAGCGCCACGCTCCGGCGGTGCTCGCGCGTCCACTCGGCGAGCTCCGTGGGGGACAGGGCCCGGGCGGCGAGCAGCGCCTCCACGAGCCGGCCCGTGAAGGGGCGGGTGCCCTCCACCGCGCGCTGCCATTGCTCGGGCGTCAGCTTGCCCGTGCTCAGCACGAAGGGGCCGAAGCGGTCCGCCGCCAGGCTCGAGCGCACCGCGATGATCTGCCCCGCCTTGAGGAACAGCTCCTTGTGGACGCGGTTGTCCTCGAAGTGCAGCCGGCCGGTGGCGCGCGTGAGCATCAGCCGGGACATGACGCGCAGGGGCGTGGCCAGGGTGAGGTTGCCGGCGTAGCGGGGGCGGGGGGTGGAGGAGCGCCGGTCATTGAGCCGCTCCAGGGCCGCGGCCGCCGAGGCGCCGATGCGGGGAAAGGCGGACGGGGACAGGAAGGGCCCGCCGGACTGGGACACCTGCACCTCGGGCGACAGCTTGCCGCTGGCGAAGAGCAGTTGGACGTCCTCCTCGCCCAGCTTCATGAGGAAGAGGCCTCCCCCTGGCTCCCGCACCGTGTAGGTGATGGCGGCGGGGGCTTCCAGGCCGAGCAGCTCCGGGGGGATGGGGGGCTGCACGGGCGGCGTGCGCACCTCCGGCTCGTAGCAGGTGCTCAAGAGCGCGGCCAGGTCGCGCTGGGACACGCGCAGGCCCGCGCCGAGCAGGAACTCGTCCAGCGCGTCGAGCACGTCCGCGGCCGTCTGGTAGCGCTCGTCCGGGTTGGCGAGCATGCAGCGGTTGACGACGGTGCACAGCCCCTCGGGCAGGAAGGGCGCCGCGTCCTGCAGCCGCAGGGGCCGCGCCCGGAGCGCCACCGTCTGCTTGAGCACGTCCATCACCGAGCCCGGCTTGAAGGCATGGCGCCGCGCGAGCATCTCGTACAGGGTGATGCCCAGGGCGAAGATGTCCCCGCGTCCGTCCGCCTTCTTGCGCGCCAGTTGCTCGGGCGGGATGTAGCCCGGCTTGCCGCGCACGTTGTTGGTGGCGCCCGCGTTGCCCACCAGCGCCACCCCGAAGTCGAGCAGCTTCACCTCTCCCTCGAAGGAGAGGATGATGTTGGTGGGGTTCACGTCGCGATGCACGAGGTGCAGCGGCTCGCCCGCGGCCGAGCGCGCCCGGTGCGCGTAGTCCAGCCCCTTGAGCACCTCCATGGCGATGTAGCAGGCGATGTGCACGGGGATGCCCTGACCCCGCGCGGCGATGCGCCGCATCATGTCGTGCAGGTCGCGCCCATGGATGAACTCCATGGCGATGAAGTACTCGCCGCGCTGCTCTCCGAAGTCGAAGATCTGCGCGATGTTCATGTGCTGCAGGAGCGCCGACAGCCGCGCCTCCTCGATGAACATCTTCACCGCGGATTCCTGCTGGATGGCCTCGGGCAGCACGCGCTTGACGACCACGGGCTTGGCGAAGCCGCCCGCCCCGAGCGCGATGCCCCGGTAGATGTCCGCCATGCCGCCGCGGCCCAGGTGGCTGAGCAGGACATAGCGGCCGAAGCGGGCCGGCAGTGAACGATCCCCGGACGTGGTGCTCATTTCCTACCGGTGGGAGGCGGGTTTTCATCGACGAGCATGTCGCTGAACATGTCCTCGCTGATGACGAGCGTTCCCGGACGATTCAAGGCGGGCCGGGGAGGCTCGGGGACGGAGGGCCGCTCCGGGGCGGGGACGCGGGCGCCCGCCTTGGCCATGGCGGGTTGGTTCGCGGTAGGCGTCACCGCGGGCACGGGCGGAGGCTCGGACGGGCCCCCCGCTTCCAGTTCGTCCAGCGGGCCGAGCATGATCTCCATGCTGGGCGCCCGGGTCGCGTTGGCGAAGGACTCCGTGGAGGGCTCCTCCTCCGTGCCCAGCGTCTCCAACATGCTGTGGGCGAGCGCCATGGTGCTGTTGCCGAACATCTGATTCGAGGCCTTCACGGCCTGCCGGCCCCGGGCCGGAGTCTGCCGGACGGGGGCCGCCACCACGGGGAGCGAGAGGGGGGGCGGCAGGGGCTGGGGCGGCGGTGACGCGCCGGGGGCCTTGTCCCCGGAGAGCAGGACGATCATCCGGCGCAGATCCGCGAGCGTCTGCTCCTTGGCGCTCAGGGCCTGCTCCCGGGTGGCGAGCTCCCGCTCCAGGCTCTCCACGCGCTGGGCGAGCCCATCCCGCTCGGCGCGCAGCCGCACCGTCTCCTCGCCCCCGGCCTGATGGGAGTCCTCGGAGGGCGTGGGGGTTCCCCCACCCGCGCGCTGGCGCAGGTTGAGCAGCTCGCGCAACCACAGGCGCTTCTCCTCGCGCACGAGGGCGTCCTGTTCGCGCCGTTCCTCTTCCTGGCGGGCCAGTCCCTCCTGGAGTTGTTCACCCAGGCCGCTGATCGCCGAGAGCAGTTCCTTGAGACCGCGGCTGGCGCGCTCCAGCCGCTTGACGTGCTGGCCCTGCTCCTCGATGCGCTCGAGCAGGCGGGGCAACACCACGGGGGGCGCGTCGCGGGAGGCCGTCTTGCGCAGCTCGTCGCGCTGCGCCTCCATCCGGCCCAGCTCCTGGGTGGCCTGCCTCAGCACGGGGACGACCTGCTCGGCGATGCCCTCGACCTGCTGGCCCAGGTCGGTGCAGCCGCGGCGCACTTCCTGAAGCGCGCCCTCGGGCGGCGGCCTGCTGGTTGCGTTCCTCTTCACGCTGCGTCCACTCCCTCCATCAGGGGCCTGCTCGCGCCATGATACCGCACGCCATCATTGTTCCATGAGGACATGGGAAGACGGAGGCCGACCCCCCGCCGGGTGAGCGGCCATCACTTGTCCCGGGACGAATTGCCGGGCGTACGGGGGGCGGGCGGCGTCTCCTTCGAGGATGCGGGCACGTCGGGGCGGAGGGGCAGGGGAGGCAGCGCCTCGAAGCTCTCCAGCGCGAGCTGACCCAGGCTGGCGTTCGCCTCGGGCAGCCGCTCGATGTCCTCGGCGTACCAGGGCGTGTCGATGCTGGTGGGGGCCAGGGGCGCGGGCGGGGGAGGGGGCAGGCGCGCGGGCGCGGCCTTCGACTCGATGCCCTCCGTGTCGATGTCCGACTGGGAGAGCTCCACCGTGAAGGTGTGGACGGGCCGGGCCCCCTCCGCGCGCCGGGGACCGGACACCTCCACCATGGGCCGACGCCGGGGACGGGGGGCCTCCTCGGCCACCGGAGGCGGTGCGGACGGGGGTGTGCCCGTGGGGTCCACCGGGCGTACACTCACCTGCAGCGCGGCTCCGCACCCCGCGCACCGGATGACCTGGGTGCCCGCGATCAGCAGCGGCACCTCGGTGCCACAGCGCGGGCACAGGGCGCGGGGGACTGTCGCGGATGGTGGAGCCTCTACGGTCATGCGCTCGTTGAGCTTCGAGGAACGCCGACGTGGCCTCCACGCGTGCCGGGTCTGGGCGTTACCCGAGCCGCCCATCCTTTCGCAAGCGGATTCTCCGGTCAACGACTTCGCCGCCTCCTGGGCGGGGGAGTGGCGTGCCTCTTTCTCAACGCCCACGAAAGAGCACTCTGGCCATCGTTCCTCTTCAATATGGTTTGGCCCCGGTCCCCAGGGAGGTGAGACTTCCCGGGTTCCCCGTTTATCTCGTTCCGACGTCGAGGCGACCCGTGTCCTACTCGCAGCTATTGGCGCAAATCCCCATGTTCGAGCCGCTCTCGGGGGAGGAGCTGGACCACTTGTCGGGGTTGTTGCAGCAGCGGCGCTACGCCAAGGGGGAGGTCATCTTCCACAAGGGGGATGTGGGCACGGCCCTGTTCATCGTTCGCCGGGGCGAGGTGGTCATCCGGCTGAGCTCCTCGGAGGGCCGCGAGGTGATTCTGTCCATCCTGTCCCGGGGTGATTCGTTCGGAGAGCTGGCGCTGCTGGACGGCGAGCCGCGCTCGACGGACGCGGTGGCCCGGGAGGAGACCCACCTCTTGAGCCTGCACCAGGAGGACTTCCGGCGCTTCCTGGGCGAGCGTCCCCAGGTGGCCATGCGGCTGCTGGCGGTGCTCAGCCGCATGGTGCGGCGCGTCACGCAGCACGTGCACGACGCGGCCTTCCTGGAGGGGCGCGCCCGGCTGGTGCGGGTGTTGCTGGAACTCGCGCGGACCCAGGGGCAGCAGGGCGCCGAGGGCATCCTCCTGCCCAAGCGGACCCAGGCGGACCTGGCCAACCAGTGTGGAGTGACGCGCGAGAGCGCCAACAAGTGGCTGCGCCACTACGTGCAGGAAGGCCTGTTGTCCTACGAGAACGGGCAGATCACCCTGCTGGACGTGGAGCGTCTGCGCCGGGACGTGGATTGAGCCGAGGTCCACCGCGCCCCCCCGCGCGGTCGTACCCTGGGATCCGGGCAACGCCATGCCCCCGTCCACGAGTGAAGCGATGTTCCCCCCCGGGAACGAGTTGTTGTCGGCGACCTTCTCTTCGCTGCTGAGTGGCCCGCGGCGACCCCACCCACACATCACTCCGCTCGCACCTGGGGCGCGGCGTTCGGTCCCGTTCGTGTTCATAGCGCCAGCGGAGCGCGGGGGCTGTGAAGCCGCTCACAGGGCGGGTGTGAAGTGCTTCACAGACACGAGGGGCGGTTTCATGCTGGAGGCTCTCGCCGAGCCCCCACGGTGCCCGATTTCGTGCCGGGGCGAAAAAATACAAACGGGTCAGAAGGTGGAGCCGAGGTTCACGGTGCCCGTGTAGATGCCGCCCGTGCTGGACGTCGCGCTGGTGGAGGGCAGGTCCGTGGCGAGCTGCTGGTCCACGAGGACGTTGTAGTTGATGCGCGCATCCGCGGTGAAGTGACCGAGGTGCACCCGGAGCCCGCCGCCCAGCGGCACGTTGCCCACGGTGTCGTCCTGGAAGCCCGCCGCGGTGGCGCGGACGTTGTAGCGGCTGATGCCGAGGCCGGCGAGCAGGTAGGGCTGCACGGGCGAGGCGGTGAGGCCCAGGGTGGCCACGGCCTGGCCGCCATTGCGCATCACGTCCGGGCCCCGGGTGGCCTCGGAGACCGCCACGTTGCTCCGGTCGAAGTTGTTCGACGCACCCGCGTAGCCCAACTCCAGACCGACCACCTTGGTGGGACGGAGGATGACGGTCGCCCCGTAGGCGGCTCCGGGTTGGATGTCCGCTCCCAGCCCTCGCGTGTACCCTTCGACACCGCCGCCCACGAGCACGGAGACTCCGCGCATGTCCGCGCTGGACTCGCGGCCCGCCGCCGCCAGGGCGCTGCTCGCGCAGAGGGTGATTACCGCCGCGCCCGCCGCCATGACACCTGTCATCCTCTTGTTCATGCCTTCCTCCGGTTGGGGTTCTCCGGAGGCAAAGCTGGAGAGGACATGAGTCCAATGCCACCCAGCGGGCAGGGGGACGGGCCCCGGGTCGTTCCTGTCTCCCCGGGCCGGGGCTCCCTCCCCTCGCGGGGAGGGGCCCTTGGGGCGTGGGGCTAGAGCTTCACCTCGTCACGGTCCGGCCGGGTGATGTAGGCCGGGCCCGCGTCCGTCAGCTTCGCCATCAGCCGATCCATGCCGTTGGAGCGCGAGAAGGCCATCTCGTTCTTCGTCACACCCACCAGGGTGATCAGCTGCACCTTGCCCGAGGGCAGGTCGAAGTGCGCCGGGCGCGAGGGGTCCGTCACGAAGACGAAGCCGCTGAGCTTCGTGTCTCCGCCCGTCAACGTGCCCTCCACCGGGTAGCGGTGCCCCACCGCGAAGAGCCGCGCGCACACGAGGTTGTAGGCCATCATGTCCAGCAGCCGCAGCACCGGCCAGCGCTCCTCCGTGGGCGTATGGATGACCATCTCGTAGCCGAGGCCACTCGATGCTCCCTCGGGGAGGTCGTCTCCCGGCGCCAGGGTGAAGGGGTTGGACAACCCGCTCGTCACATAGGTCCAGTACGGGTACTCGGGCGACGGCGGCGCGACGCGCACGCCCATGGGCAGCCAGTTCGGATCCGCCTCCTTCGGCAGGCTCGGATCGTCATTGTCCAGCCAGGCCTCCAGCGCTCCCGACCCCTCTAGCGCGATGACGTCCTCGTGGATGGCCCCGAACAGCTTGGGGTATTCCACCTCGTCCCGATCCGCCCAGCAGTCCTCATACCACTGCACGAAGTCTTCATCCGTCTCAGGCGCTTTCATAGCGGGGGGACTCTAGCGGGTTGTTTCCACCCGATTCACTTTTCCGACAGGCTCCCGTGACCCATCCCTCGTCCGGTGGCCCCGGGTCCAAGCGGGTGGACGGGCCAGGGCTAGCGGCCCGGCGGCGGCCAGGGCTTGAGGCCCGCGAGCTGCTCGGCCTGCTCGACCGCGGGGCTCAGATGCGCGTGCTCGCGGTGGAGGAAGTCGCGCACCGCCCGATCCAAGGTGCGATGGAAGATCAGGTGCGCGCTGTGCACCGCCGTGGGCTCGAAGCCCCGGGAAATCTTGTGCTCGCCCCCCGCGCCGGGCTCGAACACCTGGCGTCCCGCCTGGATGGACTCCTCCACCGAGTGGTACAGGCAGACGTGGAAGTGCAGGAAGGGGTGCTCCTCGAAGCAGCCCCAATAGCGGCCATAGAGGCGCTCGGCGGTGACGAGGTTGAAGGCCCCGGCGATGACCTCGCCCCCGCGCTCGGCCTGCACCAGCTCCACCTGCTCGGGCATCGCCTGGAACGCGCGCACGAAGAAGTCCTCGGTGAGCTGCACCTGGCCCCAGGGACCCCGGCTCGCGCACGTGGCCTCGTAGAAACGGTAGGCGCGCCGCGCGTGCTCCAGTCCCAGCTCGGCCCCCCGCACCGTGCGCACGGTGATGCCCTGCGTGGCGGCCGCTCCCCGCTCGCGCTTGAGCTGCGAGCGGCGCTTGGAGTCGAAGCGCGACAGGTAGTCGTCGTAGCTGCGGTAGCCCGGGTTCTTCCAGTGGAATTGCAGGGTGATGCGCCGCGCGAGCCCCTGTTCCTCCAGCAGCGCCGCCTCTTCCTCCAGCGGGTAGAGGAAGTGCACCGAGGAGCAGCCGCTCTCCTTCGCGCTCTCCACCGCCGCTTGAATCAAGGCGAGGCGCAGCGTGGGCACGTCCTCGCCCGGGGCGATGAGGAAGCGCGCGCTGGTCGCGGGCGATAGCGGCGCGCCCACGACGAGCTTGGGGTAGTACTCGATGCCCAGCCGCTCGGCGGCGCCCGCCCACGCGAAGTCATAGATGTACTCGCCCATGCTGTGGTGCTTGCGGTAGGCGGGTGACGCGGCCACGAGCTTCTTTCCCCGCCAGAGCGTCAGGTGCTGGGGCTCCCAGCCCGTCTCCTTCGTCGCGCTGCCACTCTCCTCCATGGCCGCGAGCCACGCGTGGCGCACGAAGGGCGGGGCCGCGGGTCCGGTGAGGGCATCCCAGTCGGTGGCGGAGACATCGGTGATGGACTCGAGCAGGCGGAGGCGGAGGTTGGCGGCCACGGGCTCCATCTAACGCGGGTTTCCGCTGCCCGCCGCCTCTCCTTTCGTCCTCCAACACGGGGCGAGGAGGCAGGCCACCCCACGTCCGGGCGGTGGGACCCACCCGCGGCCCCAGGGCGATCAGGGCCTCGCTTCCGCCCTCGCCCGTCCGTGCCTACTCCTAGGCCTCGGTGGCGTGTTCCGCCAGCTCCCTCCTTCTGACTTCTCCGAGCCCCCCATGTCCACCTGTCCCCCTGGCATCACCTCCTCGTCTTCCTCCGCCCTGCCCGATTGGGCGCGCCCTCGTGAGGCCGTCCATCGGGGCCCCCGGTCCGAGCTGGCCGCCCTCCTGCGGCGCTCGGCGCTCTTCCTTCGCCCCGACCAGTGGGGATCGGGCCCGGTCGTGGTGGAGGGATCCGGCTTTTCCTCGGTTCGTGCCCACTTCCAGCACGAGCTGGCCCAGGCGCCCTTCCACACGGCGCCCGCGGCTTCCTGGCGGGGCCTCGTGGAGCTGGCGATCAGCTACTCCGCCCACACCTTCCGCCCCGCGCGGGAGGTGAAGCGGGAGGAGGCCGAGGCGCTGGTTTCGTGGTTCGCCTGTTTCTGGAAGCTCGATGATCTGGTGGACGCGGAGCGCGATGCCTTGTCCGCCGCCTACCTGCCCGAGCTGCGGCGAGTCCTGGCCCGGGCCTGGTGGGGTGATGAGACGCCGTTCCAGGGGCTCGAACCCCAGGACGAGGACCGGTGGGCCTTCCCCGCGCAGGCGGCGGCCCTGCTGCTGGCGCACCGGCGGCAGCTGCGCGCCCTGGGATATCCCCTGGAGAACCACCCCCGCTACCAGCGCGCCGTGTGGGACCACATCGTCAGTCAGACGGGGGACGTGCCCCGCGTGGACTCACTGGGGGAGTACTTCGGCGTGCGCCGCGTCCGGGGCGGCATGGAGTGCGTTTTCCTGATGTACCTCGCCCTCCAGGGCGTGGAGTGGCGGGACGAGTTCGAGCGCATCGTCGACGTGGCCAACGTCGTCACCTGCATGACGGATGATCTCTTCTCCGCGCCCCGGGACGCGCGCGAGGGCGTGGTGGGCGCGGTGGCCCTGTGTGGCCCCGGGCGGGCGTTCCGGGCCGTGACGGCCCTGCACCAGGAGTTGCTGGAGCGCCTGGCGCGGCTCGTGGCCTTCGACGACGGCCCGTCCACCCACCTGTTCGTGCGCACGGTGCTCGACGTGGTGCTGGGGATGCTCGATTGGCAGGGCCGCAACCCCCGCTACCGCGAGGGGGCGCGCTGGCTCGCGGAGCTGCTGCGTTCCGGGGACCCCTCGGCCATCGCCGCCGAGCACTGACGGCGCTGCTCCCGCCTCAGTGCGCCGAGCCCTGCTGCTCCCAGCCGTGCTGGGTGATGAGGCCGTGCACGTCCTTGGCCACCTCGGTGACGCTGCGCGACACCTCGTCCATCTCCCCGAGCTGCGTGAGCGTGTCCACCATGATGCCGCTCAGGTCGTTGATGGCTTCGAAGATTTGCGTCACGCCCGTGTCCTGCTGGCCCACCGTGGCGCTGATCTGCCGCACCGAGTTGACGCTGTCGTGCACGAGCGTGGTGAGCGAGCGCAGGCTGTCGCCCGTGGCCTTCACCTGCTCCACGCTGGTGCTGACCGTCTCGGCGCCCTTCTCCGTGAGCTCCACCGTGCGACGGATGGCCTCGGTGAGGCCCGTGAGCATGTCGCGCACCTCGCCGGCCGCCTTGCTGGACTGGTCCGCCATCAGGCGGATCTCCCGCGCCACCACGCCAAAGCCCTTGCCGTGCTCACCCGAGCGCACCGACTCGATGGCCGCGTTGAGCGCGAGCATGTTGGAGCGCGTGGTCAGGTCCTTCACCACCCGGGCGATGGAATCGATCTCCCGGGCGCGCACGTTCAACTCGCGGATGTTGTCCGCCATGGAGCCCACCTGCGTGTGGATGGCCTGCAGGCCCTCGATGCTCTGATGGATGGTGGCCTCGCCGCGCTCGCCCAGCTCCTGGAAGCGCGCCGTCTGCTGGAGGATGGCCTCCGCCTTCTGGGACGTCATCCGCGACGTCTCCTGGATTTCCTTGGCCGTCTCCTGGGCCTGCTGCAGCGCGGCCGCCTGTCGGGTGATGGCCTCGTTCTGCTGGCTGTTGGCGTGGTGCAACTGGGAGGCGCTGCTGCCCAGCCGGCTCGCGGTGCGGTCCAGGGACAGCGAGAAGTCGCGCAGCTTGTGGTAGGCCCGCGCGGTGGCGCGCGACAGGTCTCCCGTCTCGTCCGTCGTCACCCACGCCGGCATGCGGGGCGCCCCGTTGGCGAAGCCCTCGATGGAGTCGCGCACGGCGAGCGTGCCCTGCTCCTGCTGGCGCGTGAGCAGCCACGCCGCGCACGCGCTGGTGACGAGCATGTAGAGGCTCACGAGGAACAGCGGGAGCGACGCCTCGCTCAGGAAGTTGGAGATGGCCTCGTTCACCGACGCGAGCAGCGCCACGGGCAGCGCCCGCACCAGCTCCGCGTACAGGTCCATGCCCATGCGCACGACGATGGAGCCCAGGGAGAACACGGTGCACGTGACGAACAGGGCGAAGCAGTACGGCAGGTACCAGCTCTGCCGGGGCCAGAAGACGCCGTGCGAGTCCGGCAGCCGGGCCTGGGGCGCGCGGAAGAACTCCTCGACGGCGTGGGGCATGAGCTGGCGCTGGATGAACACGCGCGTCCAGATCATCACCAGCATCATCATCACCAGGATGACACCCGAGCCCCAGGGCACGATGTAGAGCGGCTTGTCCAGGCGCAGCGCGAGCCACAACAGGTAGGCCGAGTTGCCCAGGATATAGACGGAGAGGATGCTGACCTCGAGCAGCTGCGGCAGCTTGAGCAGTCGCACGAGCCGGGCCCCGGGCGCGTCACCGGGATTCACGGCGAAGGCGCGATGGGTCAGCCACCACACCAGGCCCAGCGGCGCCGCGATGCCGCACAACAGCGCGAACACCGGGATGGGCATCATCGCCACCGCCGCCTGCTCGGGGGGAATCTGGGCGATGAGCAGCACGATGTAGATGGCGCACGGCAGGGACGTGAACAGGTTGAGCTGTTGGAGGAAGAACAGCCGCCATGCGATTCGGCCCACCTCCAGGGTGGGAGTCTGCGCCTGGGAAATCGCGGGAGCGGTTGACAACGCCATGGGGTTCACCTGGGGAGGGTGGCCGCCCATGGGTTGTCACGCCGCGTCGAATCGCCAACCCCCTCTGTGCGTGAAGTTTTGGTTTTCCGACACGCGAGGGGGTGCGGCACCCATGACCCAGTTGACCGGGTTTTCCGGGACGTTCCCGACCCACCAGGTCTTTCACTCCTCGCCGGGTTCGGCCTCGTCCCCACCGCCCGTGCGCTGGCGCCGGTGGCGCAGCCGTCCCCACGCGCGTTGGAGCTCTCCCCATTCTCCAGGCGACAAGCCGATGCCTCCGAGCAACACGGAGTCCCGCTGGGCGAGCACTTCCTCCGCGGGCAGGTTCGCCCGGCAGAGGGCATCGAGGTCTCCCAGGTCCTCGCCCCCCTCGGGCGGCAGGGGCACCAGGAGCCGGTTGATCTCCGAGGGCACCAGCTCGAGCACTCCCCCGCCGTAATGCCGCCCCTCGAGCTCCGCGCACAGGGCCGTGAGGGAGTTGACGAAGGCGTGCACGAGCCGCGGCGCGGAGGGCTCCCGGGGGAAGATGCGGTACGCGGTGTCCGTCGTGTAGGCGCCGTGCGCGTTGTGGATCAACCGCGGGTAGTCGTGGCAGCGCTTGAGCATCCCCACCGGCGCGGTGAAGACCGAGGGGACGGTGTACCAGGGCTCGCGGATGCGGCACTTGAAGCGCTCGTGAAGCCGCATCGCCTCGCCCCGCTCGATGTACGCGCGCACGCGCTCGGGCAGGGCGTCGCGGGGCGCGTCCTTGAACCACAGGAAGTTGGTGGGCAGGCCCTGGCGCTTGTTCTCCGCGTGGGCGCGCGCGTCATAGATGATGCCCTCGACGTGCGCGCTGCGCCCGAACATGGGCCAGGCGTAGGCGCCGAGTCCGTACTCCTCCACCACCGAGTCCGGCACCAGGAAGAACTTGTTGGCCCCCGTGACGATGCCCACCGCCACCCTGGCGATGCGCGAGAAGGGCCGCACGGCCTCGTGTCCTCGCAACCCCCCGAGGATGGCGCGCTCCCTCGCCGTGAGCAGCGCGAGCATCCACTTGCCCGGCAGCTCCTCGCCGGGGACGTATTCGGCGCCCTCGACATGTCTGGCGGGGGTGCTCGCCAGGCACTCCCGGCCCCGGATGCGGGTGATGGCCACCGCGCCGAGTGTGCCCTCGGGGGCGTCCGCCCGCCGCTTCTCCGCCATCAGTAGCACCACGCCCTGTTGCGTGTTCTCGAACCAGAGTTCCTCGGGGTCCAACACGAGGATGCGCGAGCAGGTGCGCAAGAGGTAGCGGCGCGCGGAGTCGGCGTGGAGCACGTGCAGGAGCTCCGCTGGGACGACCATGGCCAGACGGCCACCGGGCTTGAGCCGTGAGAGCGCGGCGATGACGAACGGCACCCAGGCGTTGGTGTGCCGGGTGAAGCGCAGCCCGAAGTGGGTGATGACCCGCGCGGCGAGCCCCTGCGCCGTGTCACTCAGGTACTGGTAGCGGATGAAGGGGGGATTGCCCACCACGGCGTCGAACTCGGGTGGCTCGTGCATCCGTCCGAGCGCCCAGTCGAGGAAGTCCGCATGGTGGACCTCGGCCCGGACTCCGGGCAGCGCCTGGGCCTCCTGGCATGCCTTGGCGGCCTCCTCTCCGTCGAGCTCACAGGCCACGAGCCGTTCGAGTCCGGTGGGCTCCGGGGTCTGCTTCAAGGCTCGGAAGAACGCGCCGTCTCCGCAGCTGGGCTCCAGCACCGCGCGGGGCCTCACCTCCAGGACCCATCGGACGAGATACGCGGCGATGGCGGGGTCGGTGTAGTAGCCGCCCCGGAGTTTGTCGCGCGTCTCGTTCTCGATGAAGTTCACGGGAGGGATTCTGGCCTGAGTCCGCGCGTCTCCGGGGAGAGATGCGCGCTTTCGTCATCGACATCGCCTGGAGGCGCTGTTAGCCGGGGCCTCGGTTCTCAACCCAGGGGACGGAGAGATGGAGCGTTCGGACGTCGTCGCGCGGGACAAGCGGTACGTGTGGCACCCCTACACCGCGATGGATGAGTACATCGCCAGGACGGATCCGCTCGTGGTGGTGGATGCCGAGGGCCCCTATCTCCGGGACGCGGATGGCACGCGCTACCTGGACGCCAATGGCTCGTGGTGGGTGTCCACCCTGGGGCACCGTCACCCGCGCCTCGTCCGGGCGCTCGTCGAGCAGGCCGGGCGCTTTCCCCATGCCTCGCTCGCGGGCGTGACGCATGAGCCGGCGGCCCTGCTGGCCGAGGAACTGGCCGCCCTGGCGCCCGGTGCCGGACGCGCGGATGTGCCCGAGGCGGCGCGGCTCTCGCGCGTCTTCTATTCGGACAACGGAAGCACGGCGGTGGAGGTCGCCATCAAGATGGCGGCGCAGTACTGGGCGCAGAACGGACGTCCCCAGCGCACGCGCTTCATCACGCTCTCGGGCGCCTTCCATGGAGAGACGATCGGCGCCACCAGCGTGGGCGGCGTGGAGGTGTTCCGCGATGTCTTCGGCCCGCTGCTCTTCGACGTGGTGCACGTGCCGTCTCCGGCGGAGCCCTCGGGTTGGGAGCGCGCCTTCGCCCAGGTGGAATCGGCCCTGCGCGAGCACCCGGATGAGATCGCGGCCGTCATCGTGGAGCCGTTGATTCAGGGAGCGGCGGGCATGCAGATGTACGCCCCCGCCTTCCTCCGGGCGGTGCGCGAGGCCACGCGGGCGGTGGACACCTTCCTCATCGCCGACGAGGTCTTCACGGGCCTGGGCCGCACGGGGGCGCGCTTCGCGTGCGACCTGGCGGACGTGGTGCCGGACCTGCTGTGTCTGGCCAAGGCGCTGTCGGGGGGAATCCTGCCCTTCGGGGCGACGCTCGCCACCGAGCGGATCTTCACGGGCTTCGGCGGTGGGCCCGAGCGGGCGCTGTATTACGGGCACTCGTACTGCGGCAACCCACTGGGCTCGGCGGTGGCGCGCGAGGTGCTGGCGGTGTACCGGGATGAGGACGTGCTCGGGCAGGTGGCGCGCAAGGCGCCCCGGGTGAGGGCGGCCTTCGAGCGCATGGCGGAGACGATTCCCGGCGTGACGCGCCCGAGGGCGCTCGGGATGGTGGGCGCGGTGGACCTGGGGGGAGGGGGCTACCTCGCACGAGCGGGCTGGCGCGTGTACGAGGCGGCGCGCCGGCGCGGGCTGTACCTGCGGCCCCTGGGCGACACGGTGTACGTGGCCCCCGCGCTCAACATCCCCGACGCCGCGCTGGAGGAATTGCTTGGCGGCGTGGAGGAGAGCCTGCGCGAGGTGGCACGCGGGTCGTCCTGAGCGCTACCTTTGTCACGACGCGAAGGCCGCGAGTTTCCGGAGCGACTCTCCGGAAACCGCGGCCTGGGCTCGTGCGCACCTGACGCCGAGGGTCAATTCACACGCTGCAGCGTCCAGGTGTTGGGGTTCAGGCTCCCCACGCTCCCGGACTGACAGCTGCTGTTGTAGTAGTAGGCCGTCTGGACCCACCCGGCCGGAACATACGAGGAATTACAGGCGTTGACCCTCGTGCCGATGGGCTCGCCCGTGAGCAGTTGGATCCTCTTGGTGTTCGGCGCGAAGGAGCCGGTGCCACAGCTCGACGAGTAATACCACTGGATGTCCACCCAGCCGGCCGGCGTGGCCGAGCTGAAACAAATGGTGGCGGTGGTGGCGGCCTTCTCCATGAGATCCGTGCCTTGCTCATCCAAGGGCAGGGATGAAGGAGCCGTTACCGACGCGAGCAACGCCAGTGCGACCTTACCGAAAGTATGGACCATGAGCTGATGACTCTCCGCGCGTGTTGGGCTGCGTCCTGACTCCTGGGAGTGGCAACGGAAAGTGATGGCTGTCTCACCAGGAGTGAATGGACGGTACGGTTCTGTATAAGGCCTGTCAATTCAAGACGAGAGCGTGTCGTCGAGGGAAGAATTCACGCGCAGCGGCATTGGAAGATTCCGACCCCGTGTCGACTTGAGTTGTTAGAACTCAAGATCCACCTTCGCGTCGGGGTCCGCCACCTCGATCTTCGCCCGGCGTGCCCCCTCGGGGGGCTCGATAAAGGTCATGAACTGGGGGTCGTTGAGCACGACGCTGCCGGGACTGTGGTCCACCTTCGCCGGGTCCACGGGCGAAGCCGGAAACACCACCGCCTCGCGCGTCGGAATGCCGTACACATTCTCCGCCGTGCTGACCGCCGTGCCGCAGATGGGCAGCCACGTGCCATCGGATGCCTGGATGCGGTCGAATTGGATATAGACTCGCATCTTCGTGGTCACCGCCATGCCTTCGATCAGATAGGTGCGGCGGTCATTGTGGGGGTGCACGGTGGCCGAGACGGGACCGGCTTTGAGATTGAGGGGACCTCCTTGGTCGATAGGTATCTCCGATGATGCGGAGGTTCCCCCGCGGATATAGCTGCCGTACAGATAGGGCGTGGGACCCGTGGTGTGGAAGCCCAGCTTCTCTGGAGTGGCGCGCGCCTCGGCGGGGCACCGTTGGAGGTAGCTGACCAGATCCGGACGCACGGTGGGCGCGGTGGCACAACCCACCAACTGCGCCACGGTCAGTCCCACCAGGATCTGGATGCGCGAGCATCCGCTCGTGGGCGTCTCGGTCAGGAGGTCATGGGAGGAGAATGGCTCGTGGGTTGGGCGAGACTGCACGGAGTGTGCTCCTTGTTCGAGGCGCATGGGTAGGGTCGGCGCGGTGGTCTCCACGCGGTGGAGAAGTCCCCACCCTATCAACCCGAGCAATCCCATCCCGAGCGCCCACGTCAGAATTCCCCTCCGCCTGTGTCTCGTTCGCGGTGTCGCTCCGGTGGGTGCGGACTCCTCGCGCGGCATTTGAGCCACGCCCGTGTGTGTCGACACCAGAGCCCGCGAGTCCTCCATGGGTTCGGCCTTCTCGGCGGCGAGGATGAGGGGCGCCCTCCACGTGGGCGTCTTTCCCTCCGTCTGCCGCAGACGCTCCAGTTCCTCGCGTACGACGCGGACGCTCGGCGGACGCTGGGAGGGCTCCTTCGACAACAGGCGCAGGGTCAGGTCACACAGGGACGCGGGCGCCTCGGGATTGAGCCGCCGTGGGTCGGCCGGTGGCACGGTGAGGATGGCCGACAGCAGTTGTGCCAGGGGGAGCTTCGGATCGAAGGGATGGTGACCCGTCAGCGCCTCATAAAGAATGACGCCCACGGCATAGATGTCCGCGGACGGCCGGGCCTCGAAGCGGGCTCCCTTCTCGAGAACCGCCTTGCCCACCAGGAAGCGGACGGTCTCTGGGGGTTGGCAGTAGATCGTGCCCGGGGCGAGGCCCTCCGTCAGTGGACGCGCACACGGTAGATGGACGGCGCCGAAGTCGATGAGGAACGGCCAGTCGTCTCCTTCGCGTACCAGGATGTTCTCGGACTTGAGATCACGGTGGCACATCCCTCGCTCATGCATGGCTTCCAGTGGACGCAGGACCTCACACAGCACCCCCACCCACTGGAAGGGGGTGATGGAACCTGTCTGGCTCCAGTCGCCGAAGGTCGTGCCTGGGACATGGTCGGTGACGTAGAAGGAGTAGCCTGTCCTCGGCTGTGGCCATCGTCCCAACTCGTGAACGGGCAACAGGTTGGGATGAGAGAGGTGTTCCAGCGAGACCGCCTCCCGGCGCATCCATCCGTCCAGATGGTCCCCGTCATCATCCGAGGCGGGTTGAAGTGCCACCTTCACGGCGTAGCTCTGGCCCCTGTACTCCGCCAGGAAGACGATGGCGAAGCCACCCGTTCCCAGACGACGCACGAGGCGGTACTCCCGGATGTGATCTCCCGGGCGAAGCTGATTGGGGTGGATCGCCTCGCTCATGGTGTCGGCTTCGCGCGGCGCAGTGGGAACGAGATGCGTTCATCCGGAGTGCGATCGCCACTCACCCGCAGGGTCAATTGCTCGGCTCCATCCGGGAGCGAGGTCACCAGGGTGCGGTGTTGGACAGGTGATTCAGACGGCAAGGCGACGACCTGGAACATGGGCAACGTCACGACCTTTCCCTCCTTCATCACGGCGCACGGGAGAAGCTGCTGCTCCAGTGGAAGGGACGGTGGGAGGTCCCAGACCGCCAGCGAGATGAAGATGCGCTGCTCGATCCGAAGGACGGATTTGAGCCACAGGCGGGTACGTCCAATCACCACGAGTCGTTTCTTCGGCAGGGGGAGTTCGACCGCGCCCTCGGTCGATGAATTGAGGAGACGGGCCATGTCTCCCTCCGCTTTTTCGATAGGAGGAGGAGTCTGGTGGGGGATGAGCCGCACCTCCGCGTCCACCTCGTCCTCTCGCGAGTTGAGCGCGAGCTGGAGGGGCGCACCCGATTGAAGCGGGAGGATGAGGAGCGGGCGCTCTCCCGCGAGCACATCGGTGTTGGGCAGGATGATGAAGGAGGAGCCCTCCAGCGGAACGAGCCGGAAGCGTCCCCGCTCGTCCTGGATGCGCGGGCCCTCGGGGCCCATCGGGACATCCACCGAGATGACCGTGGCGGTGCCTCCCGCGACATGCAACTCGGGCGGCGTCCCATCCGCGGTCATGGGGACATGAAGGGTGCGGCTGCGAGACACGCGCCCGGTGGGCCGCTCCTGGGCCGCGGCCGGGCCAGACGCGAGGATGAGCGGCAAGAAGAGGGCAGAACAGAGGACGGAGCGCACGCGAGGCCTTCGCCGATGAAGGCGCGCAGGCTACCGGTGGCCGCTCCGCATGGGCAAGCTCAAGTCGACGTTCGAGGTCATGTCGGGAACGTGACTTCCCGAATCATTTCCTGTAGAGACATGCCAAGTTCCCCCGGATGTTCCTGGCTCAGCGCAGCGCCGGGTAGTCCGTGTAGCCCTTCTCCTCGCCAGCGTAGAAGGTGTTGAAGTCCGGCGCGTTGAGCGGGGACTGGTTGCGGAAGCGCTCCGGCAGGTCCGGGTTGGCGAGGAACGGCACGCCGTAGGCCACCAGGTCTGCATCGCCCCGGGTGAGCGCCGCCTCTCCGGCCGCCGCGTCGTAGCCGCCGTTGACGATGACGGTGCCCCGGAACACCTCGCGCAGCTTCGGGGTGATGCGCTGCTCGGCCGTCGGAATCGTCTTGCCCGACACGGCCTCGGTCACGTGGATGTAGCCCAGCCCCAGCGTGTTCAGCTCGCGCGCCATGTACGTGAACGTCTCGACCGGCGTGGAGTCCGACATGCCCGCGTAGGGGAAGGGCTGCGGCGAGAGCCGGTAGCCCACCCGCTTCGCCCCCCACACCCCGGCCACCGCCCGCGCCACCTCCAGCGGGAGGCGCGCCCGGTTCTCGATGCTGCCCCCGTACTCGTCCTTACGTTGGTTGGTTCCGTCGCGCAGGAACTGATCGAGCAGGTAGCCGTTGCTGCCGTGCAGCTCGACGCCATCGAAGCCCGCCGCCAGGGCGTTCTCGGCCGCGCGCCGGAACTGCTCGACGATTCCCGGAAGCTCCCGCGTCTCAAGGGCGCGCGGCGTCACCGTGCGCGTCTTGCCCTTGTGGGTGAAGACCTCCATGTCCACGGGGACCGCGGAGGGCGCCACGGGCAGCTCGCCGCCATGGAAGTCCGGATGCGAGACGCGCCCCACGTGCCACAGCTGGGCGTAGATGCGCCCTCCCGCCTCGTGCACCGCCGCCGTCACCTTCTTCCAACCCTCCACCTGCTCGGGCGAGTGCATGCCCGGCGTGCGGATGTACCCCACGCCCTGGGGGCTCACCTGGGTGGCCTCGGTGATGAGCAGGCCCGCGGAGGCGCGCTGCACGTAATAGGTGATGGCCAGGGGGTTGGGGACGTTGCCGTCCACCAGCGCCCGGCTGCGCGTCATCGGCGCCATCACGAAGCGGTTCTTGAGTTCCAGATCTCCCAGCTTATACGGCGTGAACAACGCTGCGTGCGGATGGGGCGCCATGTGAATTGCTCCGGGCCTGCGTTATAAAATGGGTGTTACCGATCGGTAACGGCAGAGAGATACCGACCGGTAACATCCATGTCAAGGCGAGGTGCACTCATGGCGGACACGGTGAAGGGCGGGGGGCGGAGCGAGCGCGTGGCACCGCGTGAGCGCATCCTCCTGGCGGCGGCGGACCTGTTCTACCGGCATGGGATTCGCGCGGTGGGAGTGGAAGCAGTGGCGGAGGCGGCGGGCACCAACAAGATGACGCTGTACCGGCACTTCGCCTCGAAGGACGAGCTGGTGGCCGAGTACCTGCGCCGGGCCGCGGCCACGTCGAACGAGAGCTGGGCGCGCTATGAGCGGATGCACCCGGGTGAGCCGTTCGAGCAGCTGCGCGAGTGGCTGCGGGAGATGTCGGAGCACGCGACGTGCGCGGACCAGCGCGGGTGCGCCCTGGCCAATGCCGCGGTGGAGCTGGCGGAGCGGGAGCATCCGGCCCGTCCGGTCATCGAGGCGTACAAGGTCGCGCAGCACGAGCGGCTCGTGGGGCTGGGCCGGGCCGCGGGGCTCGTGGAGCCGGAGCTGCTCGCGGACGAGCTGCACCTGCTGCTCGAGGGCGCCCGGGTCACCGCCCAGAGCGTGGGAAGGGAGGGCCTGTGCGCGCGGTTGGTGCGCATTGGCGAGGCGATGCTCGAGCGGCACCGTCAGGGCCTGCCGCTGCGCTAGCCCTCGCGCGCAATAGAACTCGCCCAGGCGCGTACTTCATGCACACTGGGGGCTTCACTCCTCATCAAGGAGAAGGAGGGCGCGATGTTCAGCCTGTGTGGGTGGATTGTCTTCGGTTTCTTCGCGGGACTCATCGCCCGCGCGCTCATGCCGGGCCGTCAGGCCATGGGCATCATCGCCACCACCCTGCTGGGCATCGCGGGCTCCTTCATGGGGGGCTTCCTCGCGTCGGTCATCGGCGGGGGCTCCTGGCGCGTCTTCCACGCGAGCAGCTTCATCGGCTCGGTGCTCGGCGCCATCGTGCTGCTCTTCCTGGGCAGGGTGCTCTCCAAGGCCTAGGCGCGCCGCCTCCCTCCCGGGCGGGGCGGCAAGCGAGAAATTCCAGAAAAAATATCGAGAATAAACCGGGACTCCAGTAGGTTGATAGCTCGCAGGCAGCGTTCATTCCCCTCCAAGGTGGCGTTTCTGGCTGCGGCTGGCCGCGCACGTCCTCGGGGGTCACCCCCCGGCGGGTCGAACCCCGAGGACGCGCGCGGCCGCACTTGGAGCCTGGGCGGGCCGCCCCGCGGTGCCCGAGGTGACGGATACGCAACCCTTGCCCGCATCGTTCACGCCAAGGCCATTCAGGCGCCAGGCGGGAGCGTTAACTTGGGGCCTTTCTCAGAAGATGAGGAGGCACATGGGCGCGGTGACACTGGCGCTGGTGGGGTGGTTGTTGGCGGGCACTCCGGAGGCGGGTTCCACGCCCCAGGGCGCGCCCGGCTCGTTCGTGGCGAAGTCCCTCACCGTGCGGGGCACGACGTACCTCTATTCGGTGTACCTGCCGGCCATGTACCGCCCGGGACAACGCTGGCCCGTCATCCTCGCGTTGCATGGGGCGAACTCGCGCGGCACCGAGGGCGTGCTGCCGCGCAACCAGCGTCTGGCGGAGGCGGTCCGCCAGTACCCGGAGCGCTATCCCGCCCTGCTCGTGCTGCCCCAGTGTCCGCCGGGGCGGGACTGGAGTGGGGACGTGGCCGATTTCGCCCTCCAGGCGCTGGAGCGCACCCTGGCCGAGTACGAGGGAGATGCCTCGCGGGTGTACCTGGCCGGGGAGCCCATTGGCGCTCACGGCACGGTGCGCTTCGCGGCGCGGGTGCCCGAGCGCTTCGCGGCCGTGCTCGCGGTGTCCGAGCATTCGGCGGACCGGAGCGTGGCGGAGCGGCTCAAGGGGGTGCCCCTGTGGATGTGGCATGGCGAGGCGGACAAGGAGGTGTCCGTGAGCGAGAGCCTCGCCTTCCTCCGGCTCATCAAGGCCGTGGGCAACACCACGGTGCGCTACACGGAGCTGTCCGGGCTCGGGCACGACATCTTCGACACGGTGTACCTCGACGAGGCGGTGAGCACCTGGCTCTTCGCCCAGCGGCGCGCCCACTAGCCCTCAGCGCTCCAGCGCCCCGGGGGCTAGCCGCGCGGTGAGGACATGGTCTCTCCAGCGGCCGTCGATGAGCACCGACTGGCGCGCGAGTCCCTCGACGCTGAAGCCCACCCGGTGCAGCACCGCGGCGCTGCGGTGGTTGTCCGGCAGGTGGTTGGCCTGGAGGCGGTGCAGCCCCAGGGGCCCGAAGGCGTAGTCGCACAGGGCGTGCACGGCCTCGCTCATCAACCCCAGGCCCTGGTGGCGCGCGTCCAGCCCGAAGCCCAGCTCCCCGCACTGCAAGGCCCCCCGGCGGATGTCGGAGAGGGACACACTGCCAATCACGGGGCCGAAGGAGGGCGGCGACTCGCGCGGCAGGAGGAAGAGGCGCAGGGCCAGGCCGCGCCGCCAGTCCTCGGCGTCCTGGGCCAGGCGCGAGCGCCACCAGGTGACGGTGAAGAAGTTGTCGGGGCGCGTGGGCGACACGGGGCCCAGGTGATCGCGGTTGGCGGTGTGGTAGGTGAGCACACGCGCGGCGGCGTCCGGAGGTAGCTGGGTCACGTACAGCCGTGGGGTGGTGAGGAGGACCTGGGAGGATTCCGGACGCATGGGGAACGGGGCCACGCTAGCGCGGGGCGGGCTCGTCCTGGCGCGCTTCATGGCCTCGCCGTTGACTGGTGGAGGGTCCACCTCCTACACCGCTGGCCCATGCGCCTGCACCTCGTCGATGGTACCTATGAGCTCTACCGCGCCCACTACTCCCCCCGGCCCGGTGCGAGCGCCCCGGATGGCCGGGATGTGAAGGCCACGGTGGGGCTCGTCTCCAGCCTGCTCGCGCTCCTGCATGACGCGGACGAGGCCGTCACCCACCTGGCCGTGGCCTTCGACAACCCCATCCGCTCGTTCCGCAACGAGCTCTTCGCGGACTACAAGTCCGACGAGGGCGTGCCCCCGGAACTGCACGCCCAGTTCGATGGCGCCGAGGAGGCGGTGCGGGCGCTCGGCGTCACCGTGTGGTCCATGAAGGAGCTGGAGGCGGATGACGCGATGGCCTCGGCCGCGGCGCGCTGGGCGGAGCGGGTGGAGCAGGTGCGGCTGCTCACCCCGGACAAGGACCTGGGGCAGTGCGTGCGGGGCCGCCGGGTGGTGCAGGTGGACCGCAAGCAGCAGAAGGAGCTGGACGAGGAGGGGGTGAAGGCGCGGCTGGGCGTGGCCCCGGCGAGCGTGCCGGACCTGCTGGCGCTCGTGGGGGACGCGGCGGATGGCATCCCCGGCCTGCCCGGCTTCGGCGAGAAGGGCGCCACGGCGCTCCTGTCCGCCTATGGGCACCTGGAGGCGATTCCCCCGGACGCGGCGGCGTGGACGGTGAGGCCCCGGGGCGCGGACAAGCTCGCGGCCACCCTGCGCGAGCGGCGCGAGGACGCGCTCCTGTACCGCCGGCTCGCCACCGTGGTGACGGACGCGCCGCTCCGCGAGTCCCTGGAGGACCTGGCCTGGACGGGCGTGCCCCGGGCGCGCTACCTCGCGTGGTGTGAGTCCCTGGGCCTCAACACGCTCCGCTCGCGCCCCAAGCGCTGGGCGGAGTCCTGAGCCCTGAAATGACCGAGCGGCACGAGAGGTTGAGCCACACCATGTCCACCGAGATGAAGCCCGTGGCGTTGAACATCCCTGGACCCGATGATGACTGGACGCCCAGCATGGAGGACATGCCCTTCCACCGGCTGGGCGGCGAGCCAGGCGTCCAGGCGCTGGCCGAGGCCTTCTACGACGCCATGGACGCGGAGGAACCGGCGCTCGCCCGGCTGCACGAGCTGGATGAACAGGGCCGGGTGAACCGGGGCACGCGCGAGCGCTTCGGCCTCTTCCTCATGGGCTGGCTCGGCGGCCCCCAGCACTACATGCAGCGGCACGGCCACCCGCGCCTGCGCATGCGCCATGGCCACCTGCCCGTGAACCTGGACCACCGCGACGCCTGGCTGCGCAGCATGCGGCGGGCCATGGACGCCCGGGGCGTGAAGGGCGGCGTGCGCCGGTTCCTGGACCAGCGCTTCGCCGAGGTGGCCGACTTCCTGCGCAACACCGAGGGCTAGAAGCGCAGCATCATGCCCGGGCCCGCCGTGAGCGAGTCCCCGCGCTCGCCCGAGCGCATGAACACCGGCACGGGCATGGCTTTGAAGGAATCGGCGCGCTGGGAGCGCAGCCGCCGTCCCGTGTGCGAGGGCGGATAGGCGTTGGGCTCGTCCGCGGTGGCCAGCAGGGTGATGACGAAGGTGGCCGCCACGCCGCCCATGGCCGACAGCGGCACCGCGGGGCCATCCGCGAGCGCCGTGCCCACCACCAGCAGCACCGCGCCCACGCCCAGCGGCAGCGCCGTGAGCTTGAAGACGCGGCTGGGCCGCAGCTCGAAGGGCACCGCGAGCAGGCCGCCAATGCCCATGCCCACGAGCGGCGCCACCAGCGAGGGCGCGAGGTTGATGCGATCCTTGCCCTCGTTGGCCAGGGCGACCGTGGCCTGGGTGAGCCCCGTCAGCACGAAGGCATAGAGCGCGCTCATCGCCACCAGGGACGTGTCCCCGTCGCTCACGTCGCCCACGGGCGCGGTGGCCGCGAGCACGCCGATGATGCCCAACTGGGTGGTGAGCAGGGCGGTGACGGCGCGGCTCTTGTCGCTGAGGTTCGCCTGGGTGCCGTAGCCAAAGCCCGCCAGGAAGCCGAGCGCCGCGCCCGCCGCGGACAGCGCGGCCTCGTTGCGCTCCACGGGCACGTAGTACTGGTACACGGCCGCCGCCGTGCCGAGCGTCAGGCCCGTCACGACGCCGCCCACGTACGCTCCGTTGCGGTTCTCGAGCGAGTGCCCATAGAAGGCGCCCGTCACCGCGCCGCCAATCAGCTCCGTGAAGATGAGCAGCAGGCCGCCCTCGCCACTGGAGAACCGGCTGTAGCGGCTATAGCGCTCGGCGCGCTCCCCCGGCGTCTCCACGGGGCCCTGGCTCGGAGGCGGGGGCACGTATTGGGGCGCCGGCACGGGCGCCGTCTGCTCCACGGGAGGCGGGACATAGGCCGGTGTCGGCTGTTGCTGCGCCCTCGCGACACCCTGCACGCCCAACAGGCCCAGACACATCAAGGAAACGGCAAGCCGCATAGACACGGGTCTCCTGTTCATTCCGAGAGCGACAACATGGGTCGTGTCGCGGGAGCGCGCACCGCCTACCCCCCCACACTTCCTCGCCTGGAGGGGCACCCCACTGTTGGCTGCCGTGCACGAGCGGCCCCGACTGTCGGCGGGTGGAAAGACGCGCCCGCCGTGGCACGATGCGGCATCATGAAATCTTCCTCGGCCCTGGGCCCGTTGCTCGTGAGCGCCGTGTGGCTCGTGCTCGCCGGGGACGCGCGGAGCGAGGCGCCCCCGGCTTCCGTCGAGGCGTCCGTCGAGGGCTACTGGTTGCGGCCGTTTCCCCGGGGCAGCCGGCTGGCGCCCTGCGCGCATGGCGACCATGTCTGGGTCTGGACGCCGCAGCGCCCGGGACTGTGGCTCGTGGACTCGGATGGGCGCGAGCTCGCCTCCGTGTCCCTGGGGGGCGCGGGCCCCTGGGACGAGGACGTGTGGGTGGTGGACGTGGTGCCCTCGGCCAACCCCGAGCGCGCCTGGGTGCACGTGCAGGAGCGCGCGCCCATGGTCGGCAAGGTGGTGAGCACCGTGTACGCGGTGGACCATCGCGGCACGCTCGAGCGGTTGCCGCTGCCCTTCCATGACATGCAGCTCGCGCCCTCCGAGGGCCGGGAGCGGCTGTGGATCGTCCCCACGCTCGACGTGCGCTCGCTCTGGGTGTTCGACGCGGCGGGGGGCACGCGGGAGGTGGCCCTCGCCGCGTCCGGACAGCCGCTCGCCACCGTGGGGCAGGTGGTCCCCGTGGGAGACGGCCGGCAGGGCTGGCTCGTGCTGGACCAGAGCCTCTACCAGGTGGATCTGCTCGCGCGCGCGCCCTTCAACCCCAAGCCCCTGCGCTCCCGGGACGTGAAGGAAGTCATCCCCACCGCCAGGCCCGGCGTCGCCTGGGTCTTCACGCGCACGCCGGGCAAGACGGGCACGCAGCTCGTCCGGGTGGGACGCGAGGGCGTCCGAAGCCTCGCCGCCTCGATGTCCGGCGAGGTGCAGCGGCTCTACTCCCCTCCGAGCGGGGAGCGCTTCTGGCTCGCGCGGCCCTCGGAGCCGAGCATGGCCTCCTCCTCGCTGTTGCTCTCGGACGCCGAGGGCCAGGAGGTGGGGCCGGGCGTGGAGGTGCATGGCCGTTACACCTTGGAGTACGCGCCGGACGGGCACGTGTGGCTGAGCGATGAGCAGCGCGTGTACCTCCTCGGGGAAGAGGGGGACGTGGTGGCGCGGAGCGCGGACTCGCTCGGGGGCGTACGGCTCGTGCCCGTCTCGGCGGAGCGCGCGTGGGCGGTGACGCGCTCGGGCACGGTCCTCCTGCTCGGGGTGTCGGGCCGGGACATCACCGTGACGTCGTCGATCGACACGGGCCTGCGGGCCCTCCGGCTCCAGGCGCGGGACGAGCACGGGGGATGGGTGCTCTCGGACGAGGGGACTCGGCTGCACCGGCTCACGCGAGGGCCAGATGGACTCACGCTCACTCCGGTGCTCGAGGGCGTGAGCCTGGGCGAGGTGCTGCCCATTCCCGGCACGGCGCGCTTCTGGCTCGCGGGCACGCCGCGCGGCTACGTCTACGGCCCGGCCGCGGAGGTGCGGCGCGTGGAGGTGGGCTTCGCGGGAGGCGCGCGGCTCGAGCGGAGCATGGACGGCGCGGTGACGCTGGCGGGCCGCCTCGAGGCGGGCACGCCGCTGGAGTCCCTGGTGCTCGACTGGCCCGGACTCGCGGAGGCGGAGGCGGCGGGGCGCTCGCTGCGGCTCGACCTGTACGCGGAGGGCGGCGAGCGGGTGGGGCAGGGCGTGCGGCGCTTCTCCGACCCCCTGGGCCCTCTCTTCCAGTGGACGGAGCCGCCGGGCGACGCCGAGCAGCGCTACCGCGCCGTGGTGTCGCACGAGGTGGAGAACGGCACCCGGCTCACCGCCGTCTTCCAGAACGTGCCCTTCGGCGTGCCGTTGCTCGAGCGGGTGTGGGTGCGCACGGCGCTCGCGTGCCTCGCGGTGACGCTGCTGCTCGTGCTGCCGCTCTTGCTCCTGCGTCCCGCGGGCATGTCCCGGAGGTGGTTGCCGCTGGTGGCCTACACCGCGTCGCTCGTGGGCCTGGGCGGCGGCGAGCTCCTGGGGCTGTTGGGCGGGCTGCGCGTGCACCTGCCCACGGTGGTGGCCGTGATGGCCGCCGAGCTGGTGCTGTGCGCGGGCCTGGGCCTCGTGTCTCCGGCCGTGTTCCGCCGGCTTGCCTTCACGCACCCGTTCTCCTGGGCCGCCGCGCCGCTCCTGCGCTGGCCGGCCTTCCGCCGCCGCTTCTTCGCGGGCCATGTGCGCCAGGTGCTCCGCCGGGTGGACGTGGCCTCGGCCCAGGCCAACGGCGAGGTGTTCGTGGACCTGTCCGCGCACGTCATCGAGCACTCCGCGCCGGGCATGCCGCCCTCGGCCTCGGAGCGCACCGCGAAGGAGTTGGCCCTGCTGCTCACCCACGAGCGCGCCCACCTGCTCATCCAGTGCGCGGGCGGCCGGGGCAAGAGCGCCCTGCTCCGGCAGCTCGTGCGGCTGTCGCTCGCGCACTTCGTGGAGCGGCCCGCCTCGCCCCTGCCCGTGTTCATCGATCCGGCGGCGGAGGACCTGGAGGCCGCCGCCAAGGACGCGCTGCGCGAGCTGGGCCTGCCCGAGCCCCTGCGCGACGCGCTGCTGGAGTCCGGGGACTTCTTCCTCGTATTGGACGGCCTCACCGAGTCGAAGCTGTCGCCCGAGGCCCTGCGCCGCTACCTGGAGCGGGAGATGGGCCTGCACGCGCCGTTGCTCCTGTCGGCCCGGCCGAACGAGTCCTACCGCACGGCCATGTCCCACGCGCTGCGCTGGATGGCGGTGGAGCCCAAGCGCCTGGACGAGGACGGGCTCGTGAGCTTCCAGGCCGCGTATCCAGGGCCGGACGGCAAGCCCGCGGAACTCTCGGGCGCGCTGCGGCACATCTGCCGGGGGCGCGCGGCGGATGGCACCTATGTGCCCCTGCTCGTGCGGCTGGCGCTGCGCTTTGGCGGTGGGGGCGTGGACAGCGTCATCAACCTCTACCGCGCCGTCTTCGCGGGACTGCTCAAGACGGACCCGGACGACGCGGCCACCTCGGAGATGCTCGCGTTCGCGGAGACGCTGTGCCTGGACAGCTACTGGGCGCACCGCCATCGCCTGCTCGTGTTCCGCGACAGCCCCGACGAGGCGAAGCTGCGCCGGCTCCTGGACGCGGGGCTGTTGGTCCCCGCGGACGCCCGGCCCGGGCCGGTGCCCACGCACGTGCGCTTCTTCCACGACTCCATGCAGAGCTACCTCACGGCCCGGGCGCTGTTCGCGCGGTACGCGGCCAAGGCGCGCTGGGACTGCCTGTGGCGCGCGGCGGGTGAGCCGGGCTTCGCGCGCGAGCAGTCGGACCTCATGACGGAGGCGGGCTCGGAGCTGTTCCAACTGTGCACGTATGTCTTCGGCCACGACGCGCGGCTGCGCTCGGAGCTCACTCGGCACCTGGAGCTGTGCGCCGAGGCCAACGACGAGCGGCTGACCAAGGAGGGCATCCTCGCGGCGCTGCCGGAGTCGCTGCGGAACGCGGCGCGCAAGTCGGGGCGGAAGCTGGGGCCCGGAGCGCTGCTGCGAGAGGCCACGCGCGTGTGCATGGAGCACCCCGAGGGGGACGCGCTCTTCCTGCTCTACGCGCGCATCGCACCGCTCGCGTGGCCGTGGCGGCCCGACGAGGCGCCCGCCGAGGACTCCCGGACGGACGCGGCCTGACATGCCGGTGACCCTGCCCGCGCACGCGGCCGCGATCCTGCCCTTCTGGCGCCACTTCCCGAGCGGCTGGGCGCGCACCGCGCTCGTCGTGGGCGCGTGCACGCCGGACCTCTCCTATATCTACCTGCTGCGAGGCAGGTACCTGGCCCACCTCTTTCCGGACTGCCTCCTGTTCGGAGTGCCCGTGGGGCTTGGGGTGCTGGGGGTGTTGGAAGGGCTCGTCCTGCCCGCGCTGCGGCGGGCCCTGCCCGAGTGGCGGGGCGTGCAGTGGGGCCGCTTCGCGGTGGCGTCCCCTCCGCCCCGGACGGTGCTCGCGTGGGGGGCCGTCGGGGTGGCGCTAGTGCTCGGTATCTGCACCCATGTGCTTTGGGACGGCTTCACCCACCGCACGATGTGGCCGGCCCGGGGACTCTACGGCGATGTGACCGTGCCCCTGGGGAGCCGGGAGCTGCCGCTCGCCCGCGTCTTCCAACACCTCTCCTCGGGAGTTGGCTCGCTCGTGGTTCTCGGAATGATGGCGAGGCGCTATCGCCACCTGGAGCCCGTGCCGGGGGGCTCACGAGTGGACTTCCTGTGCCTGCTCGTGCCCTTCGTGGCGGGCGCCTGCATGGGGCTCGCGTGGCGGCTGGTCCACTACCAGGACATGGGCGCGCTGGAGGCCCAGGTGTGGTGGGCGTTCTGGCCCACGGTGACGGGCGCCCTCCTGGGACTCACGCTCGGATGCGTGCTCGTGCGGTGGTGGGGGTGGCGGGATCGTTGACCCCCCGGTATTGCCTCCCTATGGTCGTTCTCAAGGTGAGGAGGCGTGATGCTCAGGGTCGAGGAACTTGAACGCTTGCTGGCGGACCTGGAGTCACACCGGGTCGAGCGCAAACAGGCGCTGACCGACCCGGAAAAGATACGCCAGGCGATCTGCGCCTTCGCCAATGATCTGCCGGGCACGGGGCTGCCAGGCTACCTGTTCATTGGCGTGGACGACTCGGGCGTGCCGGTGGGGAAGCCCGTGACGGACCAGCTCCTGCTGACATTGGCGGACATGCGCTCGGATGGAAACATCCTCCCACCCCCTCGCCTCCACGTGGAGAAGGTCGACCTGCGCGGAAGCCCCGTGGCCGTGGTCGAGGTTCAGCCCTCCGATGCTCCTCCCGTGCGGTTCAAGGGGCAGGTCTGGGTCCGAGTTGGACCGCGTCGCGCCACCGCCACGGCGGAGGAGGAGCGCAGGCTGTCCGAGCGAAGCATCGCCCAGGCGCGCACGTTCGACCAGCGCGCCTGTCCTGGCGGGCGGCTGGATGATCTCCTCACGGACACCATCCTCAACGACTACCTTCCCCGCGCCATCGCGCGGAGCGTTCTCGCCGAAAATCACCGGAGCCTGGAGGAAAAGCTCGCCGCTTTGCGGCTGTTCGATCTCCGCCGGGGCGAGCCGACGCATGCCGCGATCCTCCTGTTTGGAAAGAATCCGCTCGAGTTCGTGCCGGGCGCCTACGTCCAGTTCGTCCGTTTCGATGGGGATTCGCTGACGGACCGGGTGCAGGATCAGAAGGAACTGAAGGGCAATCTGTTCACCACCCTGACGCAACTCGACACGCTCCTGCCACTCCAAGTCCGGACGGCGCGTGTGCAGGGTCCAGGACTGGTGGCCGAGGACAAGCCAGATTACCCGCTCATCGCCATCCGGGAACTGGTGCTCAATGCACTGCTGCATCGCAACTACGAGGGCACCAGCGCGCCTGTCCGGCTCAACTGGTTTCAAGGCAAGGTGGAGATCCACAGCCCTGGAGGGCTCTACGGTCAGGTGACGCCGCAGAATTTCCGCCGCGTGAGCGACTATCGCAATCCCGTGCTCGGAGAGGCCATGAAGGTGCTCGGCTATGTCGAGCGCTTCGGGGTGGGGATCGCTCGGGCTGAAGCCGCCTTGGCCGCGAACAACAACCCTCCCGCGGAGTTCGCCATCGAGCCGACCCACATGCTGGTGACACTCAGGGCCTCACGGTGAAGACGATTGCTTTCGTGAGTTCGAAGGGGGGCGTTGGGAAGACGACCCTTGTCTATCATCTGGCGCACATGCTGCCGCGCATCGGCTACCCGACGCTCGCGGTGGATCTGGATCCGCAAGCGGCCTTGTCATCCATGTTCTTCGAGGAGACTCAGCTCGAGGCAGCGTGGGAAAAAGGGCGGGGGACGGTTTTCTCTTGTGTCGCTCCGCTGCTGCGCGGTTCGGATGAACTCGCGTTGCCCGAGCCCACTCCTCTTTCGGATTCCCTGTGGGGCCTGGCGGGTGACCCCGCTCTCTGGCGCCTGGAGGGAATCCTGGCGAACGCCTGGGTGAATGCCCGCACGGGGAATCGTCTCGCGCTCAAGATCCTCTCCAGCTTCGCGCAGGTCGTGAGAATGGCTGGTGCCTCCACGAAGAGCGCGGTGGCCCTGCTTGATTTGGGCTCGGGACTGGGAGCACTCAATCGCACGGCGCTGCTCGCCGCGGATTTCCTGGTTCTTCCTCTCGCCGTGGATACCCTTTCGTTACTGGGTCTTCGGGTCCTCGGCCCGACACTGAGGGAGTGGCGCGAGGAATGGCGTCAGTTACGTGAGTCCGCTCAGGAACTCCAAACGGATGTCCCCGATGGAAGCATGTCCCCAGTCGGGTACATCATGGTTCGAACCAATGTCTACGGTGGGCGTCCGCATCGCTCCCACGCTCAAGTCCTTGGCCGGGTTCCTTCCAGCTACGCGGAGGACGTCCTGGGCGAATCGTCGACGGCCCGCTCCGTGGACGAGGACCCGAACTGTCTGTCGCTTCTGCGCAACTACTACAGCCTGATGTCCATGGCCTGGGATGCGCGGAAACCCATGTTCGATTTGTCGCCGTCGACGGGGGCGATGGGGAGTTACACCCAGCTGGTTCACCAATGCCGGGACGACTTCGAGGCCCTGGCCCTGCGGATGGCGGAGAGATGTGGCCTGACGAAGCCTTCGTTCGATTCGTGAGGCCTCGTTCCTACCCGACCGTCGCGCCTTTGCTCCAGCCCTTGCCCTGGGTGGGCGCAGAGGCCCCCGGCAGCTCCACCTTGCCCGTCTTCACCAGCGCGTAGGCCACGCCCGTGACGAGCGAGCCCACGGAAATGGCGAACAGGTACGCGAGCACGTGGTTCACCGCGTGGGGGATGAGCAGCACGAACAGGCCGCCGTGCGGCGCCATGAGCTGCACGCCGAAGTACATGGACAGGGCACCCGTGAGCGTTCCCCCGAGCAGGCTCGTGGGAATCACGCGCAACGGGTCCTTGGCCATGAACGGAATGGCGCCCTCGGAGATGAAGCACAGGCCGAGCACCATGGCCGCCTTGCCCGCCTCCCGCTCCGGCTTGGAGAACTTGTTGCGCGCCAGCACGCTCGCGATGCCCATGCCGATGGGCGGCACCATGCCCGCCGCCATGATGGCCGCCATGGGCCCGTAGGTGCTCTCGGACAGCAGGCCCACGCCAAAGGCATATGCCGCCTTGTTGATGGGGCCTCCCAGGTCGAAGCACATCATCGCGCCGAGCACCGCTCCCAGAAGCAGCGCGTTGCCGGTGCCCATCGTCTTGAGGAACGTGGTGAGCGAGGACATGAGCGCCGCCACGGGCGTGCCCACCACGTAGATCATCACCAGTCCCGTGATCAGCGTGCCCGCGAGCGGGATGATGAGGATGGGTTTGAGCGCTTCCATGCTGGGGGGCAGCTTGACGTAGCGGCTCAAGGACTGGGCCATGTAGCCCGCGAGGAAGCCCGCGATGATGCCGCCGAGGAAGCCCGCGCCCAGCGTGCTCGCCAGATAGCCGCCCACCATGCCGGGCGCGATGCCGGGCCGGTCCGCGATGGAGTAGGCGATGTAGCCCGCGAGCAGCGGCACCATCAGCTTGAACGCCGCGCCGTTGCCAATCTCCATCAGCGCCGCCGCGAGTGAGCCCTTGTCCTCGAAGGCCTCGAGGCCGAACACGTAGGACAGCGCGATGCTCAGGCCGCCCGCCACCACCATGGGCAGCATGAACGACACGCCCGTGAGCAGGTGTTTGTAGAGGCCCGCCGCGCCGCCCTTCTCCGCCGGGGCCGCCGCGGGCGCGCTGCCCTGGGCGCCTTCCAGGACCTGGGCCTTGTCCAGCGCCTCGCGCAGGGTGGCCTGGGACTTCTTCAGCGCGGCGCCCGTGGAGGTGCGGAACACGCGCTTGCCCACGAAGCGCGAGGTGTTCACCTCGATGTCACACGCGAGGATGACCACGTCCGCCGCGCGGATCTCCTCGGGGGTCAGCGCGTCCTGCGCGCCCACCGAGCCCTGCGTCTCCACGCGCAGGGGATAGCCGAGCGCCTTGCCAGCCTGGGTCAGGGCCTCGGCCGCCATGAAGGTATGGGCCACGCCGGTGGGACAGGCGGTGACGGCGACGACGCGGGGCGTGCCTCCGGCCGTGGACTTGGGCTCCACGGGCGCGCCGGCCAGGGCCGGGGTGGGGCTCGAGGCCGGGCCGTGGAGGCGGGCCTGGGCCTCGGCGCGCGCGAGGAACGCGGCCGGGTCGGGCAGGGCCTCGGAGATGGGGGCCTGGTAGAGCCGCTTGCCCGCGAAGCGCGAGAGGTCCACGGGGGCGCTCGCCGCGACGACGACGAGCGAGGCCGCGTCGATCGTGGCCGCGTCCACGGGCTTGAAGGGCGCGAGCTGGCCGTGCATCTCCACGGAGGCCGTCCAGCCGCGCTGGGCCGCGGCGCGCTCGAGTCCCCGGGCCGCCAGGAACGTCGTGGCCACGCCGCTCGGACAGGCGGTGATGAGAATGACGTTCATGGGTGGGTCTCCCCGGTGTGTGGATCCGTGCTCAGGTCGCGAACGTGGGTGGCGCGCAGCAGTTGCTCGAAGTCGGGAGCATCCGGCTCGCCCACGCCGATGTGCCGCACGGACTCGGCGGCGAGCGCCGTGGCGAAGCCCAGGCCGCGCTCGCGCGTCCAGCCGGAGAGCACGCCGTGCAGCGTGCCCGCGAGCAGCGTGTCCCCCGCGCCCACGGTGCTCATGACGGAGACCCGGGGCGGCGTCGCGGCCAGGGCCTCGCCGCGCGACGCCCAGAGCACGCCTTCCGCGCCGAGCGACAGGAGCACGTCGTCGATGCCCTCGGCGTTGAGCCGCAGGGCCGCCCGGAGCTGGGCCTCGGGGGTGTCGAGCGGATGGCCCGCCCACTCGGCCAGCTCGATGTCGTTGGGTTTGACGCCGGTGGGCCGCGCGGCGATTCCCGCCACCAGCGCCGCGTCGCTCGTGTCGAGCCAGACGGGCACCTGCCGCGCGCGGACGCGGGTGATGAGCTCGGCGAGCATGGACGGGGTGACGCCCGGCGGCAGGCTGCCGGAGATGGCCACCGCGTCGAGCCCGGGCAGCAGGGACTCCAGGCGCTCGAACAGGGCCTCCAGCGCGGCGGGGGGGACGCGGGGGCCCGGCCCGTTGAGGTCCGTCACGCGGCCATCGGGCTCGGAGAGCTTCGCGTTGATGCGCGTCTCGCCGGGGATGCGGATGAAGGCGTCCCCCAGGCCGCAGGTGGCGAAGGCGCGCACGAAGGCGGTCTCGTTGTCCTCGCCGAGCAGGCCGGACACGGTGACGTCATGTCCCAGCCGGGCGAGCACGCGCGCCACGTTGATGCCCTTGCCCGCGGCGTCGAGCCGGGTGCTCTGGGTGCGGTTGACCTCGCCCAGCCGCAGGGGCCCGGTGCGGATGGCCAGGTCCAGGGCGGGGTTGAGGGTCAGGGTGAGCACGCGGGCCATTCAGGCGGTCTCCAGGGCTTCGCGCACCGCGGCGGCGGTGGGCTGTTTCAGGGCGAGCGCGGCCAGTTCCCGGGCGCGCGGCAGGGTCAGCTCGCGGATGCGGGCCTTGACGAGGGGGACGCGGCGGCTGCTCACGGACAGCTCGTCCACGCCCAGGCCCACGAGCACGGGGATGGCCTGGGGATCCGAGCCGAGTTCTCCGCACACGCCCACCCAGCGGCCCTCGGCATGGGCGGCCTCGACGGTGAGGCGGATGAGGTGGAGCACGCTGGGGTGGAGGGCGTCGGACTGAGCGGACAGCTGCGGGTGGCCGCGATCGATGGCGAGTGTGTACTGGGTGAGGTCATTGGTTCCGATGGAGAAGAAGTCGGCTTCCTTCGCGAGCGAGGGGGCCAGCAGGGCGCAGGAGGGTACTTCGATCATCACGCCGAGCTGCACGTCGGCGGCCTTCACCTGGGCCTGTACCCGGTCGAAGAGGGCCTTGCCCGCGCGGAACTCCTCGATGTCCTTCACCATGGGGAACATGATGCGGACGGGGCGTGTGCCCGCCGCGGTCAACAGGGCGCGCAGTTGCGTTTCGAGCACCTCGGGCCGGGTGAGTGTCAGGCGGATGCCGCGCACCCCGAGGAACGGATTGTCCTCCTGGGGCATGGGCCAGTAGGCCAGGGGCTTGTCGCCTCCGACATCGAGCGTGCGCGCCACGAGCGGACGGCCCCCGAGCGCGTCGAAGGCCTTGCTGTACTCGGCGATCTGCGTGGCCAGGTCCGGCTCCTGGGGGTGGGCCATGAAGACGAACTCGGTGCGCAGCAGGCCCACGCCCTCGGCGCCGCGCTCCACCGCGTCCGCGGCATGCGCGGTGCTGCCCAGGTTGGCGGCGACCTCCACGCGGTGCCCATCCTGGGTGCGCGCTTCCTCGTGACGCCGGCCGTGAGCCGCCTGGCGCAGGGTCTCCTGCTCCGCGATGCGCCGCTCGGTGCGCTGACGGCGCGCGGTGCTCGGCGCGGCGACGAGCCGGCCCAGCTCTCCGTCCACGATGAGCTCCACGCCGGAGGTGAGGGCCATGACGCGCTCGCCCGCGCCCGCCACGGAGGCGATGCCGAGCGCCCGGGCGAGGATGGCGCTGTGCGAGGTGGCTCCGCCTCGCACGGTGACGATTCCCCGCACCTTGGCCGTGTCCAGCCGGGCCACGTCGGAGGGGCCCACGTCCTCGGCCACGAGGATGTAGGGGTGCTCGGGGGGCGTGGGCATCTCCACGCCGCACAGCAGTCCGAGCACGCGGCGGCCCACGTCGCGCAGGTCCGCGGCGCGCTCGGCGAGGAGCCGGTCCGCGAGGGATTCCTGGGCGCGCGCGGCGGTCTCGATGGCGCGCCACCAGCCCGCCTCGGCCGACGCGCCCTCGCCGATGGCCTCCGCCGCGGAGTCGCGCAGGGCCGGGTCCTCCACCATCTCCAGGTGGATGGCGAGGATTTGAGCGACCTCGCCGCCCACGGTGCGCTGCACCAGCGCGCCGAGCTGCTGCCGGGCGCCGAGCAGCGCGTTCTCCAGGCGCGAGCGCTCGCGGGCGGCGTCGTGGGCGCGCTCGGGGTAATGGAACTCGAGAGGGCGCACCACGTAGGCGGGAGCGATGGCGAGGCCGGGCGCGGCGGGGACGGCCGTCAGGGGCTCGTCGGCGGGAGGCGGCGCCGGGGGCGCCTTGGGCACCACGGGGAGGGGGCGTGGAGCGGAGACTTCGTGGGCCTCGTCCAGGGGCGTCACGGGCTCGCCGAGGCCCCCGCGCACCGCCTCGACGAGCGCCGACACGGCCTTCGCGGCGCCTTCTCCCTCGGCGGAGAACACCAGCGTCTGGCCGCGCCGGGCTCCCAGGCCGAGCACCTTGCTCAGGCTGGTGACGGAGACCGCCTCGGTGCTGCCCTCCAGGAGGCGGACGCGCACGGGCAGGGACTGTTGCCGGGCCGTCTGCACCAGGACTCCGGCGGGACGCGCGTGCAGACCATGGGCGTTGAGCAGCCGCACCCGGGCCGTCTCCGCCCTGGCCGATTCACCCGCCAGCCGGGACAGGACTTGCTCGGCGGGCAGGCCGTGGAGCTTCGTGCCATCCCCCCGGGCGATGAGGCCATCCAGCCGATCGAGCAGGGGCCGGTGTGCGTCTCCCTGGGCGGCCAGGCAGAAGACTCCCGTGACGTCTCCGCCCTCGTCGTGCAGGCGCTTGTCCGGGGTGGCCAGCGCGAGCGCCGGGGTGAAGACGCCCGTGGTGCCGAACACGAGCCACAGCCCCTGGCCCAGCGGCACCGGCTGCTGGCCGGCGATGGCGGCGACGAAGCCCGCGTCCACGCAGCCCACGTGGCGCAGTCTCGCCGCGGCCGAGAGCGCCAGCTCCAGCCGATCCTTCGCGGGCAGGCCCAGGCAGAGCGTGTCCGCGTCGAGCCGCGCCGTCACCGGCAGGCGGGAGAGCGCGGCGATGATCTCCTCGGGGCTCGTGGCGCCCGCGAGGGATTCGGCCACGCCCTCGCGCTCGAGCACGTGGGTGAGCTGGCGCAGGATGTCCAGGTGCTCATCGGACTGCGCGGCGATCGTCACCAGCAAGTTGACGCGCGAGCCGTCATGCCAGGAGACGCCTTGGGGGAATTGCAACACCCGCACGCCCGTGGCCCGCACGAATCGTCGGCTGTCCGGGGTACCATGAGGAATGGCGATTCCCTTGCCCAGATACGTGGACGACTGGGCCTCCCGGGCGAGCAACCCCTCGCCGTACTCCGGCGACACTCGGCCCGCCTCGACGAGGGACTGGGCGGCTTGTGCCAGCGCGCCTCTCCAGTCAGCGGCCTGGCAACCCAGACGGACATCCTCTCGGGTCAGCATTAGCATCAGTCGAGGTCTCCTTGTGCCACTCTTATAATCATTGGGCTGAATCGTGTCACCTATGGGGTTTAATAGTCGAATGCCACCCCGAATTTCCGGTCCGATGGCGAGCCCGATGAGGGTGACCGAAGTGAGGACGTCTCGATGACACTGACGGATATCGCCCGCCTGGCGGGGGTTTCGAGGACCACGGCCAGCTATGTGCTCAATGGGCAGGCCGAGGCGCGGCGCATCAGCGCGCAGACCGCGGCGCGCGTCATGGCGGTGGTGGAGCACCACAACTTCCGCATCGACGCGCAGGCGGCGGCGTTGCGGCGGGGCGCCAGCCGCACGCTCGGGCTCATCGTGCCGGACCTGGAGAACGCCAGCTACGCGCGGCTGGCCAAGCTGTTCGAGCGCGGTGCCCGGCGCGAGGGCTACCAACTGCTCATCGTCGGCTCCGAGGACGATCCCGCCACGGAGCGCGAGCTCGCGTTGATGTTGCGCGCGCGGCGCTGTGACGCGCTCATCGTGGCGAGCGCCCTGCCCGCGGAGGATCCTTTCTACGCGGGGCTGATGACGTCCGGCCTGCCGGTGGTGGCGGTGGACCGCGCCTTGGATCCCTCGCGGTTCGTCTGCGTGGTGAGCGACAACGCTCCGTCCGCCGAGGTGCTCACGCGCTCGGTGCTCGATGAGAAGACCCAGCGGGTGGCGTGGCTGGACGCGGTGGCCTCGGTGGGGGTGACCCACGAGCGGCGCGAGGGCTTCCGGCGCGCCGTCCAGGGGCGGGTCGCGCACGTGCACGAGCTGTCCGGGCCCCGGTACGATCGGGAGACAGGGGCGCGCATGATGCGCGAGCTGTTGGGTGCCCATGGTCTGCCGGACGCGCTCGTCACGAGTTCGTTCACGCTCATGCAGGGAGTGCTCGATGTGCTGCTGGAGCAGCCCGGGGGACTGCCCCGGACGTTGCGCATGGCGACGTTCGGAGACGACCGCCTGCTCGACTTCCTGCCGGTGAAGGTCAACTCGCTGCCCCAGCAGCACGAGCGCATCGCCGAGGTGACGCTGGCGCGTGCGCTGGAGGCCATCCGGGGCTCCTACGCGCCCGGCTGCGAGGTGGTGGCCCGCGAACTCAAACGCCGCGACTGAACGCCCGTCCGGCGGGCGGGATGTCGTTGCCCGGCGCACCGGGGACCGTTAGGCAAGGGGCTCGCACGGTACGCGCTCCCAGGATTCGCCATGCCCCTTCTCTCGGTCCTCGATCTCTCTCCCATCACCCAGGGCGCCGACGCCTCGACGGCCTTTCGCAACACGCTGGACCTGGCGCGCCACGCCGAGCGCTGGGGCTACCACCGCTACTGGCTGGCCGAACACCACAACATGACGGGCATCGCCAGCGCGGCGACGGCGGTGGTGATTGGCCACGTGGCGGGGGGCACCTCGACCATCCGCGTGGGCTCGGGCGGCATCATGTTGCCCAACCACGCGCCGCTGGTCATCGCCGAGCAGTTCGGCACGCTCGCCTCGCTCTACCCGGGCCGCATCGACCTGGGGCTCGGGCGGGCGCCGGGCACGGATCAACGCACGGCCCAGGCGCTGCGCCGGACCCTGATGGGCGGCCCGGATTCCTTCCCGGAAGACGTGCTCGAGTTGCAGTCCTATTTCCGTCCGGCGGTGCCCGGCCAGGCGGTGCGCGCGGTGCCCGGCGCGGGCCTGGACGTTCCCATCTGGCTGTTGGGCTCGAGCCTCTTCAGCGCCCAGCTCGCCGCCGCGCTCGGCCTGCCCTTCGCCTTCGCCTCGCACTTCGCGCCGGACCACATGCGCTCGGCGATCGACCTCTACCGGAGCCAGTTCCGGCCCTCGGAGGCGCTGGCCCGGCCCTACGTCATGCTCGGCGTCAACGTCTTCGCCGCCGACACGGACGCCGAGGCCCGGCGCCTCTTCACCTCGTTGCAGCAGCAGTTCGTCAACCTGATGCGCGGCACGCCGGGGCTCCTGCAGCCGCCCGTGGACAGCATGGAGGGGCGCTGGACGGAGCTGGACCGGGCGCGGCTCGAGCACATGATGTCCTGCTCGTTCGTCGGCGCGCCGGACACCGTGCGCCAGGGGCTGGAGGGCTTCCTGCGGCGCACCGGCGCGGACGAGCTGATGGTGACGGCTCAAATCTATGACCATGCCGCCCGCCTGCGCTCCTTCGAGATCGTCGCGGGCCTGCGCGACAGCCTCGGGGCCGCTCTGGGGACGGCGCCTGGCGCGTCGCGCGAGGCGGCGCACCCGGGACGGACCGTGTAGAGTGCCTGGCCATGGACCGCACGCGGGACGTGGATGTCCGAGCCGGGGAGCTGGCCCGCGCGGGACGCTTCTTCTTCGAGCGGGGCTGGGTGCCGGCCACCGCCGGTAACTTCTCGGCCCGGCTGGACGAGCGCCGCGTGCTCATCACCGCCTCGGGGCGCCACAAGGGCGAGCTGGACGCGGACGGGTTCCTGGTGGTGGGCCTGGACAACGCGCTGTTCACCCCGGACCGCAAGCCGTCCGCGGAGACGGCGCTGCACCTGCTGCTCTACCGGCGCGAGGCGGGCATCGGGGCGGTGCTGCACACGCACTCACTGCCCGCCACGGTGCTCTCGCGGCTGAGTCCCGGCGGGGTGGTGCTCGAGGGGTATGAAGTGCTCAAGGCGCTGCCGGGCGTGGTGTCGCACACGGCGCGCCTGGAGGTGCCCGTCTTCGGCAATGACCAGGACATCCCCCGGCTCGCCCAGCGGGTGGAGCGCTTTCTCGGCGACCGGCCAGGCACGCCTGGCTTCCTCATCGAGGGCCATGGCCTGTACACCTGGGGGCGGACGGTGGAGGAGGCGCGGCGGCATGTGGAGGCGTTCGAGTTCCTGTTCGCGTGCGAACTGGAGATGAGGAGGTTGAGCAGATGAGCGAGCTGAGGGTTTTCGACGAGGGGGACGCGAGCCGGGCGCTGGTGCACACCCGGGATTTCGACGCCATCCAGCGTGAGCTGGACGCGGTGGGCATCCGCTTCGAGCGCTGGGAGGCGCGCCGTCCGCTGGCGCCGGGAGCGAGTCAGGAAGAGGTGCTCACGGCCTACCAGGACTCGGTGGAGCGGCTGATGAAGGAGCGGGGTCTGCGATCGGCGGACGTGCTCTCCATGCTGCCGGACAACCCCCAGAAGGAGGCGGCGCGGGCGAAGTTCCTGCACGAGCACACCCACAGCGAGGACGAGGTGCGCTTCTTCGTGGAGGGCCAGGGCCTCTTCAGCATCCACACGGCGGGGCGCGTCTTCTTCGTGCTGTGCGAGAAGGGAGACCTCTTGAGCGTGCCGGATGGGACGCCGCACTGGTTCGACATGGGCCCCCAGCCGCGCTTCACCGTCATCCGCCTGTTCACGGACACGGCGGGCTGGGTGGCGAAGGCGACGGGCAACGACATCGCCGGGCGCTTCCCGCGCTTCGAGTGAGCCGCATGCCCCAGGCCATCGTCACCGACATCGAGGGCACCACCTCCAGTCTGTCCTTCGTGCACGAGGTGCTTTTTCCCTACGCGGCGAGGCACCTGCCCGCCTTCGTGCGGGCGCATGGTCAGGATCTCCAGGTGCGCCGGCTGTTGGAGGCAGCGCGGCAGATGGCGGGAGGTGGCCTGGACGACACGGGGCTGGTGGAGGTGTTGCTGCGCTGGATGGACGAGGACCGCAAGGTGGGTCCTCTCAAGGGATTGCAGGGCCTGTTGTGGGAGGAGGGCTACCGCCAGGGCCACTTCCAGGGTCACGTCTACGAGGACGCCGCGCGGTGCCTGCGCGAGTGGAACGCGCGGGGACTGCGCCTGTACGTGTACTCCTCGGGCTCGGTGCACGCGCAGATGCTGCTCTTCAGCCACACGCCCTTCGGAGACCTGACGCCGCTGTTCCGCGGCTATTTCGACACCGGCATGGGGGGCAAGAAGGAGCCGGCCTCTTATGAGGGCATTGCCCGGGAGCTGGGGCTGCCCGGTGGGGACATCCTGTTCCTGTCGGATGTGAGGGCGGAGTTGGACGCGGCGGCGGCCTCGGGGCTGCGCACCTGCTGTGTCATGCGGGGCGAGGGTCCCTCCGTGGACCCGGGGCCCCACCCGGTGGCGCGCTCCTTCGACGACATCGCGCCCTGAGCGGTGGGGCGCGCGAGGGCTCAGCGCTTGTTGCGGGGGACGGTGGGAGGGCGGGGCAATTGGTACTTGGGTCGCCGGAAGGGCCACGCCTCATGGGGGATTTCCTGGAACGAGACGGTGCCGCGCTCGCCCAGGGCCTTGCGCAAGGCGCTCTCCATGTAGTCCATCCCGTACACCTCCACTGTGAGGGAGGACGTGACGAACCGCTCCAGCTGACTGGGAATCCCCCAGGCGGGCTGGGTTTCCTCCTCGGTCTTCCAGACGTCCGCGGCGTCTTTCCAGGCTTGATCCACCGCCGTATCGGCATGGAGCCGAAGCGTGAGCTTCCCCGTAACAGGGACCCGGAAGCCAGGGGGGTTGTCGAAGAGATCGGAAATCTCTTTCCCACAATGGGTGCAGCGCTCTCGGCTCTCGGAGTTGTAGCCGCAATATTCGCAGAAGTATTGCTCTGCACTCACTCAGTTGTCTCCAGTCGTTTCCGGCAGTCCAACTGCTCCCGGCCATCGGCGCCGCACCACGAGGCACAGCCCGCATCGGGCGGACTCGCATCCGACAGGCGGGTTCCCTCGCACGCGTAGATCTCCCGGCCACCGCGTGCCTCACACGAGTAGGTCCAGCGCCCCAGCAGGCAGTCGCCGAGCGCACAAGGCGGGGAGAGCAGTGGCACCGGGCCGCAACGTCCGTCTCCGGGATAGCAGGGCTCGAGATCCTCGGGGGTGGGGAGCCCATCGGAGAGCCTGCGCACGGCCTCGGTGAGCTGATCCTCGTGATAGAGGCATTGCCGCCGGGGAGGGCTGCGCTCATCGAGTGCCATTTGCTCGGCGCTGGGCTCCTCCACGGGCTCCGCGTCTGGAAGGAATGGATCCTTCACCTCGCGGATGGGTGGAGGTGGCGGCTCCACTCGGGTGAGTCGCAGATGGCACCTGCCCTGGACACGACCAACCACTTCGTGGCGCGTCACCGTGTGGACCGAAGCACCAGAAACCTCGACTTGCTCCCGGTGGAGGATGGACGCCGGGGCACATACGCGAGCCCGGGCCATGAAGCAGTCAAGGTTGTCCGTGCAGTCCACGGGAGGCAGGGTGGATGGATCTCGGGGCGGGGACTTCTTGCAGGCGGACAGGAACAGGAGCAACGCCGAGAGGAAGATCCTGACGTGTAGAGGCATACGAAGGTTTAGCGCTTGTTGCGGGGGACGGTGGGAGGGCGAGGCAGTTGAGATTTCGGCCGGTGAGGCATCTGCTCATGGGGGAGTTCCTGGAATTCGACGGAGCCGCGTGCCCCCAATGCTTCACGCATGATGCTGGCCATGTAGTCGGCTCCGTACAATTCCACGGTGCTCGCGCTCGTGTGGAACTGTTCCAATTGGCTGGGTTTGTGAGGTCTGGTGACTTCCACCTTTGCTCGCCAGATCTCGGCCAGTTCCGTCCAGATTTGTTTCGCTTCCGTCCCATCGTGGAGGCGCAGGATCAATTTTCCCCAGAGAGGCGGGATGAACTGAGGCGGATTGTCGTGTAGGTCGGCGATGTATTTTCCACAGTGAGTGCAGCGCTCTCTGCTATCGGAGTTGTAGCCACAGTAATCGCAGAAGTATTGCTCGTTACTCATTCCGCGGCCTCCAGCCGAAATGGTCTTGCCATGGCGCCGTCCCTCTGCTGCATTTGCTGATAGGTCATGTGCTCCAGGGTCTGCGGATCGAAGATGACAACGCGGCCTGTAGGCGTTACCCGGCCGTAGACGACGTGCCTGTACCCGCCATCACTCCAGCGAGTGAAGATGGCGTAATGGCCAACAGGGGCCCCTCCGAGCATCGTCACGGGCTTGGACGTTGCCTTCAGGCCGGTCGCCTTCTCGATATACCGCAAGGATGCATCCACGTTGAATTGGCGTTCTCGTCCAGCGTACCCGAACAGCCGCTCCATCTCGTCCGCCGAGTACTTGAAGTAGCCCTCCAGACTGTTGCGGATGATGGTCGCGACACACGCTGTGCAGTTGTCGTTCCGGTCGGAGGGGTTCCAGACGTTCTCCCTGCCTGGGCGTTGCCCCTCCCGAGGCGCGCCGATGTGGGCTTGGGTGCGGAGCGCGGCATCCGCTGCCTCGTTACCCGCTACCCGCCGCAACTCGGCGTCGTTGGCGGCGTAGCGCGCGTGGAGGCCCCAGGGCTTCACGTGCTCCAGGACGTCGTCCACGGAGCGCAGCTTGCGCAGCAGGAAGGCGGCGCGGTGAATCGCAATGCCCCCCACCTTCACCACGACGTAGCCGCCGACGGGAAGGGCCACCAGGAGGACGAGGTCCTCCTTTCCGGTAGGCACCCCCATCATGCCGGCGATGAGCAGGGTGTTCTTGGCGTAATGCTCCGCTTCGCGCACTCCGGCGCGGTTCAACTTCCGAGCGTAGGCGCGGCCTTCGTACCAGGCCTCCGCCACCCCGGCGTTTTCTCCCTGGCGCAACTCGTGAAGCGCGCGGCGGAGAGAGGAAGCGAGAACGACACGCTGTTGTGCGTGGTGTTCCTCGCTGCCGTCCTCATGGCGGGAGTCGACTTCGTCCAGGGACTGGTGGAGCGACTCCAGGCGGGAGGCCGACAGCAGCCCCGCCGAATGCAGGCGCACCATGTCGAGGTAGAGCTCCTCGACGGAGGCCGCCGCGTCGATGTCGTACACCCCGGCGGCGCCGTCGGAAGGGATGGACTCGTTCACCGAGCCACAGCCCACGAGCGCGGCCATGAGCAGCGGCGCGAGAACCGGTTTCCATGAAGACAGGGCACTCCTCCTGGCACGTAGGGACGAGCGCATGGGACGTCGTGGGTCCGACATCACCCAGGGCACCGCTTTTGTGGAGCCGCGCGCGATCGTTCGTCTGGACGGTTCGCGCACATCCCCTGGGACAAGACGGCTGTCCAGCTCCACACGGGGCGTGCGCCGCTGCTCCTCCTACTTCCAGTCCTACTGGAATCGAGACGGGTGGAGGGACCGCAAGTAGCTGTTCCCGGGCTCGGGTTGGGCTAGAGGAGGCCTCCTATGACTGACTCCCCTCCCTCGTTGACCTCCATTCCCTCGGTGCCCCAAGGGCCTGATGGCCGCAAGCCCCGTGTGGCCGCGCTGGCGGTGGGGGCCTTGGGAATCGTCTTCGGGGACATCGGGACGAGCCCGCTGTACGCGCTGCGCGAGTGCTTCACGGGCGAGCACGGCGTGGCGCCGACGCACGACAACGTGCTGGGAGTGCTGTCGCTCATCTTCTGGGCGCTCATCATCGTGGTGTCGGTGAAGTACGTGGTGTTCGTGATGCGGGCGGACAACCGGGGCGAGGGCGGCATCCTGGCGCTGATGGCGCTCGCGATGCAGCGCCAGCGGGGCGAGGAGGTGAAGGTGCGCCCGGTGGTGGTCACCCTGGGCCTGTTCGGCGCGGCGCTCCTGTATGGCGATGGGCTCATCACGCCGGCCATCTCCGTGCTCAGCGCGGTGGAGGGCCTGAGCGTGGCCACGCCCCTGTTCGAGGACTACATCCGGCCGCTGGCCATCATCATCCTGGTGGGGCTGTTCCTCCTTCAGCGCCGGGGGACCGCTGGCATTGGCGCCATCTTCGGGCCCTTCATGGTGGTGTGGTTCCTGTCGCTCGCGGTGTTGGGCATCAAGGAACTGGTGATGTACCCCTCCGTGCTGGGCGCGCTGTCGCCGGGCATGGGCGTGCGCTTCTTCCTGGAGAACCGCGGGCACGGCTTCCTGGTGCTCGGCGGGGTGTTCCTGTCGGTGACGGGCGGCGAGGCGCTGTACGCGGACATGGGCCACTTCGGCGTGAAGCCCATCAAGTGGGCGTGGTTCACGCTGGTGCTGCCGTCGTTGATGCTCAACTACATGGGGCAGGGGGCGTTGCTCTTGCGCGACCCGCACACCGCGCGCAACCCCTTCTTCCTCCTGGCGCCGGACTGGGCGCTCTACCCGCTGGTGATCATCGCCACGGGCGCGGCGGTGATCGCCGCCCAGGCGCTCATCTCCGGGGCGTTCTCCATCACCCAGCAGGCCATCCAGCTCGGCTACACCCCGCGCCTGGAGGTGGTGCACACCTCGGCCGAAGCCCAGGGGCAGATCTACCTGCCGGGCGTCAACTGGGCGCTGCTCGTGGGCATCATCCTGCTGGTGATGGGCTTCAAGTCGTCCACGAACCTGGCGGCGGCGTACGGCATCGCGGTGACGACGACCATGACCATCACCACGGTGCTCGCCTACGTGGTGGCGCGCGAGCGCTGGAACGTGTCACGCGCGGTGGCGCTGCCCATCGCCGGGGTATTCCTGCTGGTGGACCTGTCCTTCTTTGGCGCCAACGCGGTGAAGATCGCCGCGGGCGGCTGGTTCCCGCTGGTGCTGGCGCTGGGCGTGTTCACCCTGATGACGACGTGGAAGCGGGGCCGCGACATCCTGGCCACGCGGCTGCGCGCGAGCAGCATGCCATTGCAGCAGTTGCTGGGCAGCTTCGGGGATCATCCGCCGGTGCGGGTGCCGGGCACGGCCATCTTCATGACGGGCAACCCCGAGGGTACGCCGCCCGCGCTCCTGCACAACCTCAAGCACAACAAGGTCATCCACGAGCAGGTGATGTTGCTCACCATCGCCTCGGAGGACGTGCCGCACGTGCCGCCGGAGGAGCGGGTGGAGATCATCCGGCTGGAGGAGGGCTTCGTGCGGGTGATTTCGCGCTACGGCTTCATGGAGAACCCGAGCATCCCGGACATCCTCAAGCGGGCGCGTGAGAAGGGGTTGCAGTTCAACCTGATGGGCACGTCCTTCTTCCTGGGCCGCGAGACGCTGATTCCGAGCAAGAAGCCCGGGATGGCGATGTGGCGGGAAGCGCTGTTCGCGTGGATGAGCCGCAACGCCCGGAGCGCGACGTCCTACTTCCGCATCCCCCCCAACCGCGTGGTGGAACTGGGCGCGCAGGTGGAGTTGTAGCTTCTGGGTTGTGGGTGAGTGAGAGTATTTAGCGTAGGAGGTCGACCCCATGTACATCAGTAAAATTTGGCTGAAGAACATACGAGGGTTCGGCGACGGAGACCTCCACGTCGAACTCGATCTGCGTCGGCCTGACGGAAGCTTCTCGGGTTGGACGGTTCTGGCCGGGCGTAATGGCGCGGGAAAATCGACCTTATTGAAAGCGATAGCGCTCACGGTCGTGGGGACGAACTCCGCCCGGTCCTTGCAGCAAAGTTTCTCAGGCTGGATTCGGCATGGCCAGAAACAAGCGTATGCGGGATCCATGCTGGTTTTTGATGAAAATGTAGATGGATTCGTTGGTCGTGGAAGGCGCCCTCCTTCCGAGTTCTGGACAGGATTGGCTTGGACTCAATCGGATTCAGGTCCAGAGCCGAGCATGGCGATCGGAGAGGGCCACAAGTCCGCCTCGGAGCGCGGCCCCTGGTCTGATAATCCCGCGGGCTGGTTTATCGCGGGGTATGGGCCCTTTCGTCGTCTCTCTGGCCATGCGTCCGACGCTCAACGCTTGATGGTGGGGCCACCGAGGTTGGCGCGATTGGTTTCCCTCTTCCGGGAAGATGCCTCGCTGGTGGAGAGCATCCAATGGCTCAGGGAACTTCATTTGCGGCGCTTGGAAGGACGGGGAGGGGCCGAAGAACTCTTGGAAGGGGTGTTGGATTTACTGAATAACGGTTTGCTTCCCGATTCCACCCGGGTCGCGAAGTTCGATTCAGACGGCTTGTGGGTGACTCAGGGAGGCGTCACTCTTCCCATCCAGGATCTCAGCGATGGTTACAGGACGATGGCCGCTCTGGTGATGGATCTTGTTCGTCAGATCCATGATGCGAGCCAAGGACTGAGTATCGTGCATGAAAACGGTCAGTGCCGTGTTCCATATCAGGGAGTGGTTCTTATCGACGAAGTGGAACTGCACCTGCACGTCTCATGGCAACGGCGTGTTGGTTTCTGGTTGAAAGAGCATTTCCCGAACATTCAATTCATTGTGACCACTCACAGCCCCTTCGTCTGTCAGGCGGCGGACCCAAATGGGTTGATCCGGCTTCCCGCGCCTGGTGAGGGTCGTCCTGTCACGCATGTGTCGGAAGATTTGTTCAAGACCGTGGTGAATGGCACCGTGGATGAAGCTGCTTTGACCGAGTTGTTTGGTCTGGAGCATGTTCACTCGGATGCGTCCGAGAAGTTGCGCGAGCGTGTGGCCCGGTTGGAGTCGCGTGTGCTCGAAGGCATGGCCAGTCCCGAGGAAGGCGAGGAACTCGAGCGGCTCGCCGCACAGCTTCCGAATACGGGCAGCGAGCTCGTGGACAGAGCCGTGAGGAAGTTCGGGCTCGACAAATGAAGAAATTGGAACGTGAGACGCTCAGTGATTCGGCGGCGGCGTTTCTGAAGGAGCGCTCGGAGAAGGTGCTCGGTGCCGCGAGCCCGAGAAAAGAAGCGGAGCACTTGTGGGGGCTCAAGGAGAACCTTGCTTTCGAGGAGATCCGCACGAAGCTGCAATCCATGGCCACAGGACTTCAGCGCTGCATGTATTGCGAAGACAGCGTGGGCACGGACATCGAGCATTTCTGGCCGAAGTCGAAGTATCCCGAGCGGGCCTTTTCGTGGACCAACTACCTGCTGGCGTGTAGTGGGTGCAACAGCAACGAGAAGCGCGATCAGTTCCCTCTGGATGATGCTGGGTTGCCGCTGCTGGTCGATCCAACCAGGGAAGACCCGCGCACGCATCTGGTCCTGTCGGTCAGGACCGGTAAGTACAAGCCCAGGACGCACGAAGGGGTGGAGAGCCTCAAGGGGCAGTGGAGTATCAAGGTGTTCGGTCTGGACCGTGACATTTTGGAAAAGGGCCGGACGGACGCGTGGCATACCATTCCGGCTTTATTGCTGCGCTACGACGCTGCTTGCCAGCAGGAGAACTGGCTGCTCGCGCTTGCTGTGCAACGGACTCTCTGCCGCACTCCTTTCGCGAGCGTCTTCGTCTGGTTCCGAGACATCGCCGAGAGCACAAATGCGGCCCGGTTCATCGACGAACGATGCCTGCGCGTGCTGGAGCAGTACCCGGACATTCGCGATTGGCTCTGAACGCAGTTGCTCTGGTCTGCGCGTTTCTGGCCGCGACTGGGTAGTCCATGCTCGGTTCGCAGCGCGTCGTGTGTGGGAGCCTCTACTGGTGGACGGTAACGCCACCGCGTTCGTTGGGCACTCGACACATCACGCCCTCGCGAGGGCGGATTCGACGCTCGCCCGCTCCTCGGGCTGGGGAGGGAATCCCTACTGATGCCTCAATGCGTGGGAACTTGTTTGCCCACGTTGGGGAAAACCATGCTCCCACTGCCTCCGTCCGCTCGTTCTCCGCGTCTCCGCCCCTGGCTGGGGATGTCGGTGTTCCTCCTGACGCTCGTGAGCACCGTGTCCGGTTGCGGGGGCTACTACTATTACGAGGACGAGTCCTACTCGTCGCCCGGGCGGCCTGGGCATGGCCACTCGCCCGTGCCGGGCAAGGGCGACGTGCCGTCCTCGGGGGGACGTCCCAGCCCCACGACGCCGGACAGGCCGCCCGAGACGACTCCCACCCCCACACCGCGCGGCGGCTTCGTGGTGGTGACGGGCGATGACGCGGATGACCTCTGGCACTGCGAGGGCTCGGCGTGTGGTGGCCTCTACCCCGCGCTCTTCAAGGACGCGCTCGCGCGCTCTCGCTCGGGAGGCAAGGGCATCCTCGCCATCGGCGTGAACGACCAGCAGGCGCTCATCGCCTTCAACAGCTGGAACGATGCCGCCCAGGGCGGCCCTGGCGCCAAGGTCACCCACGCGCGCTCCACCGAGGACATCTCCCGCGTGGACTTCGCCCAGTACGCCTTCGTGTACCTGCCCTCGGCGGGCGAGCACACGCTGGGTGGCCTCACCGCGCGGCAGATCGCCACCCTCAACGAGCGCCAGGCGGACCTGGCCCGCTTCGTCAATGAGAAGGGTGGCTCGCTGCTCGCGCTCACCCAGGCGGGCGTGGAGGGCGGTTGGGGCTTCCTGCCGGTTCCGCTCACCACCCAGGACACCTCGTTCGATGTCGCCGAGCCCACCGAGGCGCTCCAGGCCTTCGTCCCGAGCCTGACCGCCGTGGACCTGAGCCACAAGTCCTTCCACAACGTCTTCACGGGGCCGAGCGGCTACTCGGGCCTCCAGGTGCTCGCCGTCAACGACGAGGCCTACCACCCGCATGTGGGCCAGCCGGTGATGCTCGGCGGTACCTCGGTGGTGCTCTCCGCCGAGGACTGCGAGGACGGGAAGGACAACGACGGCGACGGCCAGGTGGACTGGGAGGACACCGACTGCCACGTGTGCGGCAACGGGCACGTGGACCCGGGCGAGACGTGTGACGATGGCAACACGGTGAGCGGGGATGGGTGCGGCGCCACGTGCACCCAGGAGAACCGCGCTCCCGAGGTGACGTGCCGGGACGTCTCGGTGTGCACGGATCCGGGCGTGTGTGTCGCCACGAGCCCCAGCGGCATGGCCTCGGCGGTGGACCCGGATGGAGACGCCATCTCCTGGGACGCGCATCCGGTGGGGCCCTACGCTCCGGGCTCGTACGGCGTCTGCGTCACCGCGTCGGATGGCCAGAAGCAGGACTCGTGCTGGTCCGACGTGACGGTGCGCGACTGCGAGGCCCCCACGCTCACGTGCCCGGCGGATTTCCAGGTGGAGTGCTCCGCCGAGGGCGTGGCGCTCGTGCAGCCTCCCGAGGCGAGTGCCCGGGACAACTGTGGCCCCGCCCCGGTGGCGCCGCCCAAGGCGACCGCCCTGCCGCTCGGTGCTCACGCGCTCACCTACACGGCGACGGACTCTTCCGGCAACACGGCCACCTGCTCGACCCGGGCGCTCGTGGTGGACACGAAGGCGCCTGCCGTCTCGTGCCCCCCAGCCATCACCGCCGAGTGCACTGGCCGCAACTCCGCCTGGGTGAAGCCGGGCTCGGCGCAAGGCGCGGACAGCTGCTCCCCGGTGACGCTCAAGGGGCCGGAGGCGGACTTCTACCCGCTCGGCACCAGCACCGTGCGCTACACGGCGAAGGACACCTCGGGCAACGAGGCCTCGTGCACCTCCACCGTCCAGGTGGTGGACGAGACGCCGCCCGCGGTCACCCTGACGCCGCCCGCGCCCCTGTGGCCGGTGGATCAGGACTACCGCACCGTGCGCCTCGAGGACTGCATCACCGTGTATGACCGGTGCAGCGGTGGGCTCACCCAGACGGGCGCCACGGCGTCCATCTCCTGCGTGGCCTCGGATGAGGCCCAAGGCTCGGGCGCGCCGGACATCGTCTTCGTGGACGCGACCACCGTGAAGGTGAAGGTGGCGCGCCAGGCCGAGGGCGATGGCCGCGTGTACTCGGTGCACTTCGAGGTGCGCGACGCGGCGGGCAATCGGACCCAGGGCATCTGCCCGGTGGGCGTGCCGGTGGAGCGGGGCACGCCGGTGACCGACAGCGGCGAGCAGTGGCGCTCCTGCCTGTCCACCGACGAGGCCTCGCGGTCGTGGAAGCCGGTGGTGTCGCGGGGGCCGTAGCACCCCGGGAGGCTCAGGGCTCTCCGTCCAGCAGCAGGGGCGAGAAGCCCGCCGCGTCACAGGACGCCAGCACGTAGCGGATGCCGGCGCGCTCCCCGGTGAATCCCGCCGGGATGCCGCCCGCGTGCAGGTGCCCGTAGACGCACACCTTGGGCTGATAGGCCTCGATGGGCCCGAGGAACGCCGTGGGCTTCTCGTTGGCGTAGATGGGCGGGAAGTGCACGGCCACCACGCGGGTGAGGGGCGTGGGGCTCTCCTTCTCCTTCTTCTCCGCGTCGGCGATGGAGGTGGCCAGCCGCCGCGTCTCGCGCTCCACGTAGCCCGCGTCGCCGCTCTCGTCGCCCATCTCTCCGCCGGGCATGGGAGGCGCCTCGGGGGCCGTCCACAACCGCGTGCCGGCGATCACCCACCGGCCGATGACCACGGAGCTGTTGTGCAGGAAGCCCTCGATCGTCTTGTACGGCTCCAGGAGCCGGCGCAGCTTGGCGGCCGAGTCTCCCCACCAGTAGTCGTGGTTGCCGCGCACGAGCACCTTGCGCCCCGGCCGCTCGTCCAGCCACTTCAAGTCCTCCAGCACCTCGCTCGGGCGGGTGGCCCAGGAGATGTCGCCCACCACGAGCACCACGTCCTCGGGGCGCACCTTCTCGTCCCAGGCGCGCTGCAACGGCAGCGGGTGCTCCGTCCAACCGAAGCGGTGCATGTCCTTGTTGCGCGTGGAGGGCAGGTGGGTGTCGCCGATGGCGAAGAGACGCATGGATTCCTCCTAACCCAACCCGTCCCCGCGCGTCGTCCCCGTCGGTGGGCACTTCCCAACGCTTCCCTGGAACATGTTGGTATTGAAAGTAAAGCGGACTTTTCCCGTGGAAGCGGAAAATGTATGGTGTTGGATGCCGTCCCCTCCCATCCCCTCGCAGAGGAGTGCCCGTATGCGTCCGTTCCGTCAGCCACTGGTGGCCGCCACCCTGGCGTTGTCCCTGGCCGCTTGTGGCCCGCAGGAGTCCCTGGAAGCCGCCGCGCCCTCCTCCGTGGAAGACGCGCGCACTCCCGCGCAGCGCGAGGCCGAGCGCACGCCGTATGAATTGGACGCGGCGTTCGCCCGGGCCGGCCAGGACTTCCAGGTACCGGCGGAACTGCTCAAGGGCATCGCCTACGCGGAGACGCGCTTCGAGATGATCCAGGGCCACCAGGAGTTCGAGGGTGTGCCGGCGGCCTCGGGCCTGATGGCGCTGCGGGGCGACAACCTGACGGAAGGTGCGCGGTTGGCGGGAGTGAGCGTGGAGGAGGCGCGCACCCAGCCGGAGGCGAACATCCGGGCGGCGGCGGCGCTGCTGTCGCGGTGGGCCCAGGCGGAAGGCATCGCGCGCGAGGACGTGGGCGCGTGGGCTCCGGGGGTGGTGAAGCTCAGCGGCATCACGAACCCCGAGGCGCAGGCGCAGTACGTGCACCGAGAGGTGTACGGGGTGATGCGCTCGGGCGTGGTGGCACAGACGCCGGCGGGCGGCGTGGCGGTATCGCTGATGCCTGGCGAGGTGCGGGCGAAGTTCGCCTCCCCGAGCGTGCACGCGATGGCGGCGGGTCCCGACTACGCGTCGGCCGTGTGGCGCGCCTCGCCCAACTACAACGCGCGGCCCACGGGCTCGGGCGGCGGCGTGCAGGTCATCGTCATCCACACGTGCGAGAGCAGCTACGCGAGCTGCTGGAGCTGGCTGGTCAACACCGAGTCCGGCGTGAGCGCGCACTACGTGGTGAACGAGAGCGGCAGTGAAATCTCCCAGCTGGTGCGCGAGTCGAGCCGCGGCTGGCACGTGGGCGCCACGTACGTCAGTTCGCTCAACGGCGGCCAGATGACCCATCTGGAGGGCACGTCGGTGAACAACTTCGCGGTGGGCATCGAGCATGGCGGCTCGGCCAGCCAGTCGAGCTTCCCGGCGGGGCAGATCGAGGCCTCGGCGAAGCTCACGTGCGACATCTCGCGCGACAACAGCGTGCCGCGCGACGGCTACCACATCGTGGGCCACGGCAAGCTCCAGCCCTACAACCGCACGGATCCGGGTCCCAACTGGCCGTGGAGCTCGTACCTCGCCCGGGTGCAGGAGCTGTGCGGGGACGCGCTCATCATCGACAGCAACAACGACTACAACGACGCCTCCAAGGGCTACATCCAGGTGTCGAGCAACTGGACGTCCTCGGCGAGCGTGGCGGGCTACTACGGCTCGGGCTACTGGTACGCGAGCACCCAGGCCATCTCGGACCCGGCGACGTTCTCCTTCTACCTGTCGGCGGCGGGCACCAAGACGATCGACGCCTGGTGGACCTCGGGCACGGATCGCTCGACGGCGGCGCCCTTCCTCGTCCTGGACGCCAGTGGCAAGCAGCTGGCCAAGGTGGTGGTGAATCAGCAGACGGGGGGCGGCACGTGGAACACGCTCGGCACCTACGCGTTCCCGGCCGGGTGGAACAAGGTCCAGCTCAGCCGCTGGACCACCACGGGCTCGGTGGTGATCGCCGACGCACTCCGCGTGCGCTGACACGTGTCTCTTCGGTGGATCGGCTTCGCACTCTGGGTGGAGGGCCGATCCACTGAAGTCTTTTCTCTGAAGACAAGAAAAACTGGCTTCCCTTGGGATCCAGGACAAGGCATTTTGACGGGCCCTCGCCCCCTGGAGGGGGCCGAGTCGCCGTCCATCCCCAAGGAGTGCTCGCATGCGCCCGTTCCGTCAGCCACTGGTGGCCGCCGCCGCCCTGGCGTTCTCGCTGTCCGCCTGTGGCCCGCAGGAGTCCGTGCAGTCCCCGTCCAGTGCCGTGGAAGACGCGCGCACCCCCGAGCAGGCGGAGGCCGAGCGCACGCCGTATGAGCTGGACGCGGCATTTGCCCGGGCTGGCCAGGACTTCCAGGTACCCGCGGAGCTGCTCAAGGGCATCGCCTACGCGGAGACGCGCTTCGAGATGATCCAGGGCCACCAGGAGTTCGAGGGCATGCCGGCGGCCTCGGGTCTGATGGCGCTCCGGGGTGACAACCTGACGGAAGGCGCGCGGTTGGCGGGAGTGAGCGTGGAAGAGGCGCGCACCCAGCCGGAGGCGAACATCCGGGCGGCGGCGGCACTGCTGTCTCAGTGGGCCCAGGCGGAAGGCATCGTGCGCGAGGACGTGGGCGCGTGGGCTCCGGTGGTGGTGAAGCTCAGCGGCATCACGAACCCCGAGGCGCAGGCGCAGTACGTGCACCGGGAGGTGTACGGGGTGATGCGCTCGGGCGTGGTGGCACAGACGCCGGCGGGAGGCGTGGCGGTGTCGCTGCTGCCGACCGAGGTGCAGGCGAAGTTCGCCTCCCCGAGCGTGCACGCGATGGCGGCGGGCCCCGACTACGCGTCGTCCATCTGGCGCGCCTCGCCCAACTACAACGCGCGGCCCTCGGGCTCGGGCGGCGGCGTGCAGATCGTCGTCATCCACACGTGTGAGGGCAGCTACTCGAGCTGCTGGAGCTGGCTGACGAACTCGGCCTCCGGCGTGAGCGCGCACTACGTGGTGAACGAGAGCGGCAGTGAAATCTCCCAGCTGGTGCGCGAGTCGAGCCGCGGCTGGCACGTGGGTGCCAACTACAGCCCCAGCCTCAACGGGGGCGTGCTGTCCAACCTGAGCGGCACGTCGGTGAACAACTTCGCGGTGGGCATCGAGCACGGTGGCTCGGCCAGCCAGTCGAGCTTCCCGGCGGGGCAGATCGAGGCCTCGGCGAAGCTCACGTGCAACATCGCCAAGGACAACGGCATCACCATCGACAGCTACCACATCGTGGCGCACGGCAAGCTGCAGCCGGCCAGCCGCACGGATCCGGGTCCCAACTGGCCGTGGAGCTCCTACATCAGCAAGGTGAAGGGCTACTGCGGCTCCGGTGGCACGACGCCTCCCCCGAGCGGCGGCCTCATCATCGACAGCAACAACGCCAACAACGACGAAGCCAAGGGCTATGTCGAGATGTCGGGCTCGTGGGCTCGCACGACGTCGACGGCGGGCTACTACGGCTCGGACTACTACTACGCCAGCACCCAGGCCATCTCGGACCCGGCGACGTTCTACTTCTACGCGTCCGCGGCGGGCACCAAGACGATCGACGCCTGGTGGACGGCGGGCACCAACCGCTCTCCGGCGGCGCCCTTCATCTTCGTGAACGCCGCGGGCACCACCGTGGCCACCCCGAAGGTGAACCAGCAGGTGGGCGGCGGTGCCTGGAACACCATTGGCACCTTCGCCGCCACGGCGGGCTGGAACAAGGTGCAGCTGAGCCGCTGGGCCACGGAAGGCTACGTGGTCGTCGCGGACGCCATCCGCGTGCGGTAGTGATGAGGCGTGATGACGCGTGAGTGGCTGAAGCGCTGGGGACGGGGTGGGGGGCGGCGGTGGGCCGTGCTCGCCCTGGCCCTGGCTGGATGCGGCAAGGTGGGCGGGTGCGGTGCTTCCGGCCCCCTGTCCGAGTCGGAACGGCGCTCCCTGCCGGGCGTCATCGCCTTCGTGTCGGAGCGGGCGCCCCAGCGCGATGTCTGGCTGGTGCGGCCCTCCACGGGCGAGGAGACTCAACTCACGCGGGGTCCCGAGGATGAGTACCCCGCCGCGCCGTCTCCGGACGGCTCGGCGGTGATGGTGGTGGCCTCGGCGGAGATGCAGGGGCTGCACGTGGAGCAACTGCGGCTGGCCCCGCTCGATGGCGGCCCCGTGGTGAACGTGACGCCGCCCCGCTCACGGGCGCGCAACCCGAGCTGGGCGCCGGATGGCCGCTGGTTCGTGGTCGAGTCGGATGCCCAGGGTTTCAGCGACGTGGTGCGGCAGGCGCCGAGCGAGGGCGCGGAGGTGCTGCCGCTGGCCACGGCGCGCGAGGGCAACTTCGAGCCGAGCGTGTCCCCGGATGGAACCCAGGTGGCGTTCGTGTCCAGCCGCTCGGGGGACCCCGAGGTCTACGTGATGAAGGCGGATGGCTCGGACGTGCGCCAGCTGACCACCTTCCACAGGGAGGACATGGCGCCGCTCTGGAGTCCCGATGGCCAGTGGATTTCGTTCCTGAGCGACCGGGAGGGCCGCGTGCGGCTGTTCGTGGTCAAGCCGGACGGGACGACGCTGCGCGCGGTGTCCGGGAAGGCGAAGCTGGGCGAGGAGCGCGAGCCCGCGTGGAGCCCGGATGGGCGCAAGCTGGTCTTCGTGGCGCCGTCCAAGGCCAAGGACGCTCAGGGCACCCAGGCGCGCATCTGGTTGGTGGACCTGGCGGGCGGCGGCGAGCCGGTGGCGCTGACGGACGGCAAGGCCGTGGATGATCAACCGGCGTGGAGTCCGGACGGCAAGTACCTGGTGTTCGCCTCGGACCGGCTGGGAGACGTGGAGCTGTTCCTGATGCGGGCGGATGGGAGCGGACAGACGCGGTTGACCACGTCCCCGGGCGCGGATTGGCTGCCGCGCTGGTTCACTCCGCCGGGTGGAAGGTGACGACGAGCGCGGCGCCCGGGGCGGCGCCCACGTTGCGCTTCATGTAGACCTTCTCGCCCTTCACCGCGAGCTCGAAGACCTCCGGCGCCGTGCCCGAGTGCACGTAGACGAAGAGGCCCGTCTCGCTCGTGAGCTTCTGGTCGGCGCTCTGGAAGTCCGCGCTGGGGTAGTAGATGTGCGCGGTGACGCCGTTGTTCTCACCCACCAACCGAGCGCCCGCGCGGGGCGCGCCGGACGCGTCCACCACGCGGCCGAGGATGAAGCCCGCCTCCTTCAAGGTGCCCGCCCGTCCTTCGCTCCGGGTCCGGATGGCCTTCTCGCCCACCGCGTGCGTCAGGGCGTCATGGAAGGCATCGGGCAGGGCCCAGACGCGCGTGCCGACGAGATCCAGGGTCGGCCGCGTGCGCGTGAAGACGGTGTCGAAGAGGATGGTGGAGCTGCGCACGAAGCCCTCGTGCTCCAGGCGCGCGGCGAGGCTCAGGTGGATGCCATTCACGGCCACGCCGGGCACGGAGAAGCCTCCGCCGCTGTCCACGACGCCCTGGGCGAGCACGGCGTGCTCGTCATTCACGCCCACGCCCAGGGGCTCCTCGAGCGTGAGGGTGAAGCCCTCGAGCACGGGCGTGCCCTGGCCCTGGGCCGCGAGCAGCCGCATGGCCTCGGGATACACCTCGGCCTGGCCGGAGACGGTGATGGTCGGGTTGTCCGGATCGATCGCCGTGCCCGTTCCGTCGGACTCCGGCTCCAACCCGGGACCACAGGCGGCCGGGGCGAGACCCAGAAGCGCGCAACAGAGGATGACAGTCGGACGTTTCATGACTGAGAGCCAAGCTCTCCATGCCTCGGCGCGTTGGCAATCCACCCCCCAGGTCCGAAGTGTCGACGGGCGGACGGGCTCGCTGAAGACACCGAAGGCCGCCTCCCCGCCTCGGAATGAGGAAGGAAGCGGCCTTCACGAGGACCCCACGCTCAGGCGTCGTTAACGGCTGCCCCACCCACCACTGCCCCGGCTGCTGCCACCGCGAGAGGAGCCACTGTCACGCGAGCCCCTGTCACGGGACGGCGAGGAGCCACTGTCGCGGCCGCCGCCGCTGCCCCAACTCCCACCGCTGCTGCCTCCGCCGCGGGACGGGGGCGGCGTGGAGGGGCTGCTGCTCCCGCTCCCCGAGCCCCAGCCGCCGCCGCGGCCGGGAGAGGACGAGCCCCCCGGGTTGTTGTCCCGGTCGGGACGGCGTCCCGGCGGGTCCGTGTTCGGGTTGCCCGGCGTATTCGGAGGAGGCGTGGGCGGGGTGGAGGGACTGCCGCCGCCCGGGGGGGACGGAGGCTGATTCGGGTTGCCGCCCCAACCGCCGCCGCTCGGGGGCCGCGAGCCGGAGCCCGTGCCCGGAGGCGGCGAGCCCCAACCGCCTCCCGAGTCGTTGCCCGAGGGCGGACGCGTGCCGTGGCCCGAGCCCGGGGGCGGACGGTTGGGGGAGCCCGAGTCCCAGCCGCCGTCACGCGGACGCGACGGCGGAGGCGCGGAGGGCGAGTGGCCGCCACGGGGCGGGGGCGCGGGCGTGGCGTCGTGCGAGTTGCCCCACCCACCGGAGCGCGGGGGCGGCTGGTAATTGCTCGGCCGGGGCGCGGGCCGGTAGTTGTTGTAGACGTACACCGAGCGGCCGCGGTCCCAGTTGTACGTGCTGCCCGCGTAGGTGCGCGGGAAGTAGTCGTGGTGGTGGCGGCCGTGCAGGTAGCAGGTGTCGCCGCTCGGACCCGGGTGGTAGTCGTAGTACCAGACTTGGCGCGGACCCCGGTAGACGTACACTTGGTTGGAATAGGTGTACGTGTTGACGTCGACGGGCACGTAGTCGTGCACATGGTCGTACGAGAGGGTGCACCAGCCCCCGTACGAGTCGGGGTGCTCGCCCATGTAGCGGTATTCGTAGGTGCTCACCGTCGAGTAACCGGCACGGTGGTGGGCATGGACGACACAGCCCGAGCCCATGAGCAGGGCGGTCGGCAGAGCGAGGACGAGCAGGGGACGCATGAGGGTTCTCCAGGGCCGGTGACGAGCCCACCCGGCGCATTTCATCACGGCAACACGGGGATGGACGCGGGCTGGGTGCGGAAATTCAACCTCAGTGCACCACGCGCTCGCTGGAGCCCGGGCGGGGGGTGTACAGCTTGCCCAGGCACGAGAGGATGTGCTCGCGGTACTCGCTCACCTCGCGCAGGCCGCACACCATCCATCGGCCCGCGATGACGAGCGTGGGCACGCCCCGCACGCCCCGGCTCGAGGCCAGCTCGTGCTCGTCGAGGATGAGCTTGCGCGTGTCGTCCGAGTGGTACGCCGCCGAGAAGGGCCCCATGTCCAGGCCCACGCGGCTGGCCAGCTCGAAGATGACGTCCGTGCGCGTCACGTTGATGCCCTGCTCCAGGGCGGCGTGCTGCATCATCCGCGCGAGCTGGGCGCGCGCCGTGGGCCCCTGCAGCCGCGCCGCTTCCAGCGCCATCAGCGCCGGGATGCTCGAGCGCGGCGCGTCTCCTCCCCGCCACAGCTCCGTCGTGAGCTGCCGCGCCACGGGCTCCGGCTCCTGCCGCGCCCGCTCCACCTCCGCGCTCAGCCCGCGCAGCTCCTTCTCCGTGGGCCGCTTGTCCTGCACGCGCAGCGGATAGGGTCGCACTCGCCAGCGGATGATGTCGCCGAACTCGTGTTTGAGGGTCTCCAGCCGCAGGTCGGCCAGATAGCACCAGGAGCACAACACATCCTGGTAGACGGTGATCCGCAGGGGCTTGGAGGCGGGCTTCATGCGAGGGCGCCCAGACTACGAAGGCCGCGCTCCTCTTGCCAATCCCCTCCAATCCACCCCCACCGAGCCCATTCCCAGGAGGGCCAGGCATGGGGCTTGGCCGCCCGCCTGCCCTTTCTTCCTACAGCGTCGGCCGGATGAGCGTGGCCATCCGCTGCCGCTCGGAGAGCCTCAGCGCGTGGTCGATCATCTCTCCGGCGATGTCCTTCTTCGTCGCCTGCTCCAGGCCCTCGAAGCCCGGACTGGAGTTGAGCTCCATCAGGCGCGGGCCCTTGCTTCCATCCAGCATGTCCACGCCCGTGATCTCCAACCCGAGCAGGCGTGCGGCCTTCACCGCCACCTCGACGTAGGAGTCGGGCAGTTGCACGGACGTGCCTTCGCCGCCGCGATGGATGTTGGAGCGGAACTCGCCCTTCTTGGCCCGTCGCCGCATGGCCCCCACGACCCGGTCCCCCACCACCAGGGCCCGCACGTCCTGGCCCTTGCTCTCGGCGACGAACTCCTGGAGCACCACTTCCTGCCCCAGGTCCCAGAAGGTATTGACGATGGTCTGCACCTCCTGGATCGAGTGGGCGATCATCACCCCCACGCCCTGGGTGCCGCGCAACAGCTTGATGATGACGGGCAGTCCGCCCACTTCCCGCACGAGCGTGCGGACGTCGCTGCGGTCGTGCGCCATCACCGTCCGGGGCACATCCAGCCCCGCGCGGCACAGCAACTGGAGCGCCCGGAGCTTGTCGCGGCTCTGGGCGATGGCCGCGGCGCTGTTGAGCACCGGTACCCCCATCATCTCGAAGTGATTCACCACCGCCAGGCCGTAGCCGGTGATGGAGGCGCCAATGCGCGGAATCACCACGTCCACGCCCTTGATGTCCACGCCCCGGTAGATCATCCGTGGGTGGCTGGGGGCGAGCACCATGTTGCAGCGCAGGGTGTCGAGCACCAGGGGCCTCTGCCCGCGCTGCTTGATGGCCTCCACGAGCCGACGCGTGGAGTACAGCGAGCGTTTGCGCGAGAGGATGACCACCGTCTTCTTGGCCCTCGGGCGGCGGGGAGGCGACGGGGTGGCGGATGCGGACCGGGGCTCCGCCTCGCGCGTCGGGGCCTTGTCACGGGCCCGGACGGACGCCTTCTTGGTCGACACCTTCTTGGCGGGCATGGGGGGGCGGGACCCTACCACGGACGTGTCCGGGCCGCGTCCGTGGTGTTTGCTATCATCCATTCCGCATGAGTTCCCACGAACCCAATCCGGACGATGTCCTCACCAATCCGGGGGACAGCGGGCTCGACTCCGTCCTCATCCCCGAAGCGGGCGGCGTCGGCTCGGGCACGGAAGTCCTGGTGTTGCAGCCCCAAACCACGCTCAAGCTGCGCCGCTGCCGCCTGCAGGTGACGGCGGGGCCGGACGAGGGCCGCTCCCTCGTGTCCGACAAGGAGCGCCTGCGCTGTGGGGCCCACTCCTCCAACGACCTGGTGCTCGCCGAGGACCGCGCCGTGAGCCGCCACCACTTCGAGATCCTCACCACCGAGCGGGGCTGGCTCCTGGTGGACCTCAACTCCACCAACGGGACCTTCCTGGACGGGCGGCGCGTCGAGCGCGCCTACCTGTCGCCGGGTGCCCAGGTGCGCGCGGGCTCCTCCCAGCTCTCCTTCACTCCCATCGACGAGGAGGTGACGCTGGAGCCCGACGGCGAGGGCGAGCTCGGGGGGTTGGTGGGCGAGAGCGTGCGCATGCGCCAGGTCTTCGCGCTCATCAAGAAGATCGCCCCGCTCGACGTGTCCGTCATCGTCGGGGGGGAGACGGGCACGGGCAAGGAGCTGGTGGCGCGCGCCATCCACGAGCGCAGCAGCCGGGGCAAGGGCCCCCTGGTGGTGCTCGACTGCGGCGCCATTCCGCCCGAGCTCATCGAGAGCGAGCTGTTCGGCCACGAGAAGGGCGCCTTCACCGGAGCCATGACGGCGCGGCCGGGGGCCTTCGAGCGGGCCCATGGCGGCACCATCTTCCTGGACGAGCTGGGCGAGCTGCGGCTGGACCTGCAACCCAAGCTCCTGCGCGTGCTGGAGAACCGCGAGGTGCGGCGCGTGGGCGGCAACGACGTATTGGAGGTGGACTGCCGCGTCATCGCCGCCACCAATCGGGACCTGGTGAAGGAGATCGCCGCGGGCAACTTCCGCGAGGACCTCTTCTTCCGCTTGTCCGTCATCCACCTGCAACTGCCGCCCCTGCGCGAGCGCCGCGAGGACATCCCGCTCATCCTCAAGCGCGCCCTGGCGGACCCGGAAGTGCTCGCCCGCCATGGCCGCAAGCACATCACCCCCGAGGCCCAGGCGCTGCTGATGGCCTACGACTGGCCGGGCAACGTGCGGGAGCTGGTGAACGTGCTCTCGCACGTGCTCGCCTTCAGCGAGGGCGAGGACGTCCTTCCCCAGCACCTGCCCGCCCGGCTGCGGGGCCAGGCGCGCGAGCTGCCCCTGCCCTTCAACGAGCACCTGTCCTTCAAGGACGCCAAGGAGCAGTTGCTGGAGAACTTCGAGCGCGAATACGTCAACCGCGTCCTCTCGCGCTGCGAGGGCAACCTGTCACGCGCGGCCCGCGAGAGCGGCCTGCACCGCAAGTCCATCGAGCGGCTGGTGAAGAAATACCAACTGGATGCCAAGGGAATGAAGCCTCGTTGACGCCGTGTGAAGGCCCCAATGGGGCGTTATCCCGTCACGTCCGTGAACCGCGTGCCCGTGATGCCCGCGCGCTCCAATGCGTCCTTGATTTCCTCGGACACGAGCAGGGCCACGGTCCAGCCCCAGGGTCGTAAGACCTCGGCGTCTCCCACCGTTTCAGGAGCGATGCGCATTCCGGAGACCGAGGCGTACGTGCCTGTCTTCTCGGGCATTCCATCCTCTGGGGTCCAGTACCGCACCTCCTCGCATGCTGCATCATCGATGCACTTCACCAACCGCGTGGCGTTGAGAATGAAGTGCGGAGCGGACTGGGAATCGATCTCCACTGGGATGAGCTGCACGTCGTCGGGTGCCTTGCCGGTGAAGATGGACGCCGCTCTGGCATGGACGACGGGAATGCTGAACGCCGCGTGGGAGTAGTCGAGCGGCTCGCCAGAGAGCTTGATCGGAATCCGGACATATTCGTCCTCGTGGGTTCGTTGCCCGAGCCTGAACCGCCAGGGATCCTCGAGCTTCCGGCCTTCATGGTCGAGAGGGTGCCCCAGTTCCCAACGGCCCGAGCGGTACACATCATCGGACAATTTGAAGAAGCGCTTCGGCATGAGGTTCTTCTTCCTTCATTCGCTCCGGGTGACCCACCTATTGAGCCGGGTGCCTTTCGTCGTGAACTCCCTCGCCAGCACACCGAGCATCTTCGTCAGCGCCTCTCGGCAGCGTTCGATGCTTCTACAAGACGAAGTGGCCTGGTCCAGTCTCTCGTAGATTTCCTCATGGTACTCCCTGGGGTGTGGCCCTCTGTGGCCCGGGACGCGAACCTGGTTCGCCGCATCGTCGAGTGGCATACCCGCCCGATCGAAGATTTCCTGATACCTCGGTGTCCAGGGCCCTCCGTTGTGGGTGGACGCGCTGAACTTGTTGGAGGCGATGTGGTGCCAGGGGCCCTCCTCGTCCACGGGCGCCGTGCTTCCGGCGCTCATGCCTTGTGCCGTCATGGCCAGTGCACCGGGCGCGAGCGCGATGGTGATGACTCCCTTGGCGGGGATGGCCACCGAGACCACTTCCGTGATCGCCGTGAGCCGGAAGCCTCCCTTGGTGCTGGCCAGCCGCACCGCCTGTGCGGAGCCTGGGAGGCCCGGCGCCTTGGTTGCCAGCCCCGCGGTGCTCCCCATGGCGGCGGTGGCGAGCATGACGAAGACGCGCGCCGCGTTCTCGCCCATGACCTTGCCGTACGTCTCGCCCGCCGTACGCACTTCATTGAAGGTCGTGGCGACCGCTATCTCCTTGGCGAGCTGCCGCCAGCCGGTGAGCAGGTTCCAGACGGTGTCCACGCCGAGATAGGCGAAGAGATACATCGTCAGGGTCGCCGCGACGCCCTTACTCACCGGCTCGGGTAGGAGCCATAGGCCGAGATACACCGTCATGGCCGTGAGGATGCTGTTTCGCACCGCCACCGGATCCACCATCGTGCCCAATGCTTCCTGGGTCTCTTTCAAGACCGAGTCCATGGCGAACTGGAGAGCCAGGGTGCGTTTGCCCTCCTCGTCGATCGTGGGACCCTCTTCCAATAGATGCAGACAGTCTCCGACGTGCCGCGTCCGCTCGCACCAGCGGCCATAGGCTCGCGTCAGTTCGGAATCCGCATCGGGTCTCTACGCATCGTTCAGTTGAACGTGGCCGCTGGGCGGGTTTGGCCGGGGGCCCACGGACACGAGACCGATGTGCCCCCGTACGTGCGTGTACGCATCATCCGAAGGGGGCTGGAATAACCGACGAGCATCGGACCGTGGTCGTGCGGACCGGGGTACATCTTCGCCCAGCCTGGCCACGGCCTCCTTGAACTCGTCTTTGTTCAACTCCACCGGCTCGGCATCAGCGCGTGGGGTGAACACGATGGGCTTGCCCTGGCCCGTGTCCAATCGCACCACTCTCGTGGCACTCCCGCATCCAGCCATGAGCACGAGCAGCAGCAGAACAGTCCCTCGTGGCGGCATGCGGAGCCCTCCTGGTCCTGGTGCGTAGAACGTTCAGGATTGTACTTGGAGAATTCCTTCCCAGGCGGGAGACGAAGAACCCAGATGGGCGCGTTGTGCCGTCAGCCGGGGGCACATCCTCCGAGGCGGTCTGGGCCCCCATTGAAGCCCCGCCGGGGCCCGTGTTACGCGCCCTCGCATGAGTGACCCCGTGGCGCCCCCCAAGGATTACAAGGACTCGGTCAACCTTCCCAAGACGGACTTCCCCATGAAGGGGAACCTGGCCCAGCTCGAGCCGAAGATGCTCGAGCGGTGGGCGGATCGGGCCCTCTGGGGAAAGATGTTGGAGCGGCGCGTGGGCGCCCCGCCCTTCGTGCTCGCGGACGGTCCTCCGTATGCCAACGGCCACCTCCACGCGGGCCACGCGCTCAACAAGGTCCTCAAGGACATCGTCGTGAAGTACCGCGCCCTGTCCGGCCGCCAGGCGGATTACATCCCCGGCTGGGACACGCATGGCTTGCCCATCGAGCAGGCCGTGGAGAAGCGGCTCAAGGACAAGAAGATCGACAAGCGCACCCTGGACCGCGACACCTTCCTGGAGCATTGCCGCGCCTACGCCCTGGAGTTCATCGACATCCAGCGCTCCGAGTTCAAACGCCTGGGCGTGCTCGGGGACTGGGACAATCCCTACCGCACCCTGGACTTCTCCTACGAGGCCCAGGAGATCCGCGAGCTGGCCACCTTCGCCCGGCGCGGCATGCTCTACCGGCGCAAGAAGCCGGTGTATTTCTGCCTCACGGACCAGACGGCGCTCGCCGAGGCCGAGGTGGAGTACGAGGAGCACGCCAGCCCCTCCGTGTACGTGGCCTTCCCCGCGGGCCCCGAGGTCACCGAGCGCGTGCCCGCCTTGAAGGGCAAGGCCGTCTCCTTCGTCATCTGGACCACGACACCCTGGACGCTCCCGGCCAACCTCGCCATCGCGATGAACGCCGAGTACGAGTACGTGTTCTACGCGCTCGGCGAGCGCGTCATCTGCGTGGCCAAGGACCTCTTGCCCAAGGTGCTCGCCGAGGTGAAGGCGGACGAGCTCGAGGTGAAGACGGTGAAGCTGCCGGGCGGGGACGTGGCCGCCGCGGCGCTGGTGGACCCCGAGCGCATCCTCGCCTACGCGCGGGGCGATGAGCTGGAGGGCTGCACCTACCAGCACGTCTTCTACTCGCGCACGGGCAAGATCCTCCTCGGCGAGCACGTGACGCTGGAGGCCGGTACGGGACTCGTCCACACCGCGCCCGGCCACGGCCAGGAGGACTACGAGGTGGGCCTGAAATACGGGCTCGACATCTACAACCCCGTGCGCCACGACGGCCGCTTCGACGACAGCGTGGGCGAATGGCTCGCGGGCCGGAAGGTCTTCGAGGCCAATCCGCTCGTCATCGACGTGCTCGCGGACAAGGGCGTGCTGCTCAACGGCAAGACGGACAAGGTCGAGCACAGCTACCCGCACTGCTGGCGCTGCCACAACCCCGTCATCCTCAGCGCCACGTACCAGTGGTTCATCCCGCTCGATCAGCCAGCGCCGGGCGGACGGACGTTCCGGCAGCGGGTGCTCGACGAGGTGGACCGGGTGCAGTGGGTGCCCTCGTGGGGACAGAGCCGCATCCGGGGCATGCTGGAGACGCGCCCGGACTGGTGCATCAGCCGCCAGCGCACCTGGGGCGTGCCCATCCCCATCGCCTACTGCGAGGGGTGTGACGAAGCGCTCATCTCTCCGGAGTTGATGGAGAAGGTCGCCGAGGACGTGGAGAAGCAGGGCGCGGGTGTGTGGTACCGCACGCCGGTGAAGGACTTCCTGCCCGAGGGCCACGCCTGCGCGAAGTGCGGCAAGACGGAGTTCCGCCGCGAGACGGACATCCTGGACGTGTGGTTCGACTCGGCGTGCATGTTCAGCGCGGTGCTGGACCGGCGCCAGCGCATTCCCGCGGACCTCTTCCTGGAGGGGAGTGATCAGCACCGCGGCTGGTTCCACTCCTCCATCCTGGTGTCCGTGGGCACGCGCGACACGTCGCCCTACAAGGCCTGCCTGACGCACGGCTTCGTGGTGGATGGCCAGGGCGAGAAGATGTCCAAGAGCAAGGGCAACGTGGTGGCCCCGGACAAGATCATCCAGCAGTACGGCGCCGAGGTGCTGCGCCTGTGGGTGGCCAGCAGCGACTACCGCAACGACGTGCGCCTGTCGGATCAGATCCTCAAGGGACTGAGCGAGGGCTACCGGAAGATCCGCAACACCATCCGCTACGCGCTGAGCAACCTGTACGACTTCGACCCGGCGAAGGACGCGGTGGGCGCCGCGGAGCTGTCGCCCCTGGACCAATGGGCACGGGGCCGGCTCGCGGACGTGGTGTCGCGCGCGAAGAAGGCCTACGAGGCCTACGAGTTCCACCTCGTGTACGCCACGGTGGTGGACTTCTGCGCGGGGGACCTGTCGGCGGTGTACTTCGACATCCTCAAGGACCGGCTCTACACGTCCAGGGCCTCGGGAGCGGCGCGGCGGAGCGCCCAGACGGTGCTCCACGAGGTGGCCACGGTGCTGCTGCAAGTGCTCGCGCCCATCATGAGCTTCACGGCGGAGGAGGCGTGGCAGTACCTGCCGGGCGGCAAGGCCGAGAGCGTCTTCCTGACGGACTTCCCCGAGCCCTCGGTGAAGCCGGACCCGGTGCTGGCCGAGCGCTACACGAAGCTCTTCGCGGTGCGCTCGGCGGTGCAGGGCCTGTTGGAGGCGGCGCGGCGCGAGAAGATGATCGGCTCGTCGCTGGAGGCGCGCGTGGTGCTGAGCGCGAGCGGCAAGGCGCGCGACTTCCTCCAGGCGAACGCGGCGGAGCTGCCCGGGCTGTTCATCGTGAGCCAGGTGGACCTGGCGGACGGCGCGGGAGAGAAGGCGCGGGCGCTCGACCTGGCGCAGGTGCTGGGCGAGGACGTGAAGGCCGAGGTGCTGCCCGCCCGGGGCGCCAAGTGCCCTCGCTGCTGGACCTACGCGGAGACGGTGGCCGCGGGGGCTCCCGTCTGCGGCAAGTGCCAGGACGCGCTCGCCTGATCCGCTGGGGGCGGGTTACTTCGAGCCGAGGCCCAGGTCCTCGAGGCTCGCTCCTAGAATCTCCACGACGTGTGCGAGTTCCTCGGGTGAGTGCGTCGCGAAGCCCGCCCGGAACGCCTGGACCTCGCCGTGGTGGACGTGCGCCACCCCCGGAGTGAAGCCGAGCCCTCGCGCGCCCGCCGCGCGAGCCCACTCCCCGACCCGAACGCTTTCGTCCACGCGCACCCAGAGCGCGAGACCACCCGCTGGTGGGCGGACGTCCACCACGCGCCTGGTGCGTGCGTCGTCGCGGAGGAGGCGCACCATCGCGTCGCGTCGCTCTCGATAGATCTGTCTCGCGCGCCGCGCGTGGCGCTGGAGCTCTCCGTCCTCGATGAGCTCGGCCACCGCACGTTCCAGAACGATGTCCCCCTGCCGGTCAATCACCTCCCGGACCGCGCATGCTCGCCGAACGAACGAGGCGTCCGAGACGAGATAACCGATGCGCACGGCGGGAGCGATCAGCTTCGATAACGAGCCGACGTAGATGGTTCCCCGGCCCGCGTCGCTCGCGGCCGATAAGGGGAGCAGCGGTGTCCCCTCGAAGTGGTATTCGTAGTCGTAGTCGTCCTCGATGAGGGTGAACGCGTGTTGGGCGGCCAGGGCACGCAGGTGCATGCGGCGCTCGGGCGACATCGCCACGGTCGTCGGATACTGGTGGTGCGGCGTGACGTAGACCGCCTTCAGCCGGCCCCGCAGCGTCTTCAGCTTCGATTCGAGGACGTCGACGACGAGCCCCTCTTCGTCGGTGGGGATGTGGAGGACCGAGGCACCCGCGAACTCGAAGGCCCGCCACGCCGGCACGTATCCTGGACTCTCGACAGCGACGACATCACCGGAGTCGAAAAGCGTGAGGCCCACGAGGCTGAGCGCCATCTGACTTCCCCGGGTGATGAGGACCTGGTCCGGGGTGCACGCGAGTCCGCGCGCCTGGTTCACGAAGTTCGCGAGAACCTCTCGCAGCACGCGGTCTCCAGCGGGATCTCCATACCCCAGCCCTCCACGCCCCAGGGTCTTGAGCGCGCGCCGCTGCGCCCTTGCGATCACGTCGAGAGGTGCCAATCGGGCGTCTGGCACGCCGTCGCTCAGGTTGAACCGGGCAACGGCCGGCGACGACGGCGCGTCGCGTTTCGCCCGCGCGGAGCGCACATCGGCCACGGGCATTTCCGGCAACGTCCGTGCGACCCGCGTGCCCCGCGCTGGCAGCGTCTCAAGCCAGCCCTGTCCGGCGAGCTCGTCCAGTGCGGCGACGACCACCTTCCGGTTCAATCCGAGGGACTTCGCCAGCGTCCGGCTTCCGGGCAGGAGTGAGCCAGGCGCGAGTCGACCGCGTTGGATCTCCCGAACCAGCGCCCGTGCGAGCTGCTCGTGGCGCGGTGCGCCCACGCCGTCCTCCTCGAGGTCGAAGTCGAATCGCCACGGCCGGCCATCTGGACCCCTGGGCATGTGTGAACTGGAGCCTCCCATGGGTCCAGCTTCGCGTTACGTCTCCGTTCGCGCAAGTCCACCCCGCGCCGCATGGGAGCATCGATGACCGTCCAGAATCCCGCCAGGTTCCACTCCGCCGACTTCGACAAGACCCCGCCTCGCCCTCGCGTGGTGATGCCCGACAAGCTCGCCCACCCCAGCGTGGAGAGCGCCGGCGCCCACGGTGACTACTCGAAGGCGCGCAAGCACCCCGTGTTCTTCGTCGACCTCCCTTCGCATGCGCTGAGCATGACGATCGGCTGGCTCGAACCGGGCCAGTCTTCGAACCGCCACCGTCACACCTACGAGACCCTCCTCTACATCCTCGAGGGGGAGGGTTACTCATACGTGGGAGGCAAACGCGTCGACTGGAAACAGGGCGACGCCGTCTATGTGCCAGTCTGGGCCTGGCACAACCACGTGAACACCGGCGTGGGTCGAGCACGCTACCTCGCATGCGAGAACGCTCCGATGCTCCAGAACATGGGCGGCGTGGCGCTCCGCGAGGAGGTCCCCGAGCGCGGGGATCAGCTCTTCGACAAGAACCACGAGGTTGAGGGAGGTGCGCGATGAACGCCCCACTTCGCGGAATCGTCGCGTATCCGATCACCCCGTTCACCGAGTCGGGGCGTGTCGACGACCACCTCCTGGGCGACATCGTCGAGAAGATGATCCAGGCGGGCGTCCACGCGCTCGCTCCGCTCGGGAGCACCGGCGTGCTGCCGTATCTCTCGGATGACGAGCGGGAGGCCGTGGCGGAGACCGTCGTCAAGCGCGTGAACAACCGCGTCCCCACGCTGGTGGGGGTGTCGAGTCTCACGACGGAGCGCACCGTTCATCATGCGCGCCACGCGGAGAAGTCGGGAGCGAGCGCCGTGATGATCATCCCGATGAGCTACTGGAGGCTCACGGACAGGGAGCTCGTCGCGCACTTCGACGCGGTCGCCAAGGCGATCTCGATTCCGATCGCCGTCTACAACAACCCGGCGACTGGCGGCCTCGACCTGAGCCCCGACATGATCGCCAGGCTTCTGCGAATCCCGAACGTGACGATGGTGAAGGAGAGCACGGGCGACGTGAACCGGATGCACCGCCTGGTGCGTCTCTGTGGAGACGACGTCGCGTTCTACAACGGCAGCAACCCACTCGCGCTCGCGGCCCTGGTCGCGGGGGCCCGCGGTTGGTGCACCGCGGCGCCACACGTCATCCCGAAACTCAACCTGGAACTCCACGACGCGGTGGCCCGGGGCGACCTGAACGCCGCGCGTGCGGTGTTCTACCGGCAACTGCCATTCCTCCAGTTCATCGTGGCGCACGGACTTCCGCGCGCGATCTCCGCCGCGCTCGAGTTGATGGGAACGCGAGTGGGACCCCTCCGTGCACCGCTTCAGCCGCTCGACCCGGAGCAGCGCGATGAGCTGCGGCGCATCCTCGTTGAACTCGAGGTGCTGCCGTCCTGAGAAAGGGGGTAACCCTTGCGGGAAACTTGGGAAACGTTTAGGGTTTCCTGAGTTTCCATCCAGCGTTTCGTCGGGGGACACGCCATGACCCACCCGTTGCCACCGGGGCCTCGATTCACTCCCGTGCAGGCGTTGCGCTTCTTGCGCGACCCCACGCGCTTCTGCCTGGAATCCAAGGCGCGTTATGGGGACCCCTTCACCGCGCCCCTGCCCGTGGGCGACGTGGTGCTCACCGGCCAGCCGGACGGCATCCGGGAGATCTTCAGCGCGGACCCGGCGGTGTTCGAGCCCCTGGGCAATCTTCCCCTGGCGCCCATCGTGGGTGAGCTCTCGATGCTGTTGTTGAGCGGTCCCCGGCACAAGCGCGAGCGCAAGTTGCTCATGCCTCCGTTTCATGGCGAGCGCATGCGCGCCTATGGACAGACGCTGCGAGCGCTCACCCTGCACGCGGCCGAGTCCCTGCGCCCGGGCGAGGGCCTGCGCGCGCAGCACCTCACGCAGCACATCTCCCTGGAGGCCATCATCCAGATCGTCTTCGGCGTCCAGGAGCCGGAGCGCGTGCGGCGCTACCGCGAGGTGATGGTGCCCGCCATGGATTCCTATACGCCCCTGCTGATGATGGCGGTGCCGCTGCGCCGCTCCTTTGGAGGGCTGGGGCCGTGGGCGCGCTTCCAACACCACCTGGCCCAGGTGGACGCCCTGCTGACGGAGGAGCTGGCGAACCGTCGGGGACACGAGGCGGGGCACACCGACATCCTCAGCCTGCTGCTCGCCGCCCGGGACGAGGACGGACAGGCCATGACGAACGAGGAGCTTCGGGACGAGCTGCGGACCCTGCTGCTCGCCGGCCACGAGACCACCGCCATCGGCATGGCCTGGGCGCTCCATTACGTGCACCGCCTGCCCGAGGTCCAAGCCCGCTTGAGGGATGAACTCGCGCCGCTGGGTCCCTCGCCCGAGCCCGAGGCCCTGACCCGGCTGCTCTACCTGGGCGCCGTGTGCGACGAGGCGTTGCGCCTGCATCCGGTGGTGCCCGTGGTGGGCCGCCGCACGCTCGCCCCCTTCACCCTGCTCGGGCGGGAGCTGCCCGTGGGCACCGGCGTCATGGCCGCCATCTGCCTCGCGCACGCGAGCCCGGAGCTGTACCCCGAACCGGAGCGCTTCCGGCCCGAGCGCTTCCTCGAGCGCAGGTACTCCCCCTTCGAGTACCTGCCCTTTGGGGGCGGGGCCCGGCGCTGCATCGGAGCCGCCTTCGCGCAGTACGAGATGCGGGTGGTGCTGGGAACGCTGCTGGCCGCCCACCGCTTCTCGTCTCCTCCGCACGCGGCCCCGGAGCGTCCGGCGCGCCGCAACATCACCCTGGGCCCCCGCCATGGCGTGGCGCTGGTGTACGAGGGGCCGGCCCGCGCATGACGGATTCGGAGGACGTGCGCGCCCGCATCCTGGAGAAGGCGCGCCAGCTCATGCTCTCCCGGGGCTACTCCCGGATGACCATGGAGGAACTGGGCGGCGAGTTGCGCATGAGCAAGAAGACGCTCTACCGGTGCTTTCCCAGCAAGGAAGCGCTGGGAGAGGCCGTGCTCGTGGCGTACTTCGCCGGGGTGGGTGAGGAACTCGCGGCCATCCAGCGTCAGGAGCGGTTGGACTTCGGCGAGCGGCTGCGGCTCTTCGTGAAGACGATCGCGGGCCACTATGCCCGAGGGGCCGCGACGCTCCAGGACATCCAGCGCGAGGCTCCTGGCCTCTGGCTGACATTGCTGGAGGTGCGGCGGCGCTCGGTGCAGGAGAACTTCGGCGCGCTCTTGTCCGCCGGAGTCCGGGAGGGCGCCTTCCGCGCGGACGTGGAGCCCCGGCTCGTCATCCGCATGATGCTCACCCTGGTGGATCAGTTGCTGCGGCCCGACGTCCAGGAGGAACTGGAGATGTCCGTCGAGCAGATCTTCCCCCGCATGATGGATGTGGTGCTGGAGGGCCTTCGCACGGGCCTCAGTGACCGCCGCCGGACAGGGCCAGCCCCACGACGCCGGTGATGATGAACCCGATGGAGACGAGCTTCACCACGGAGACCGCCTCGCCGAGGAAGAGGATGCCGAGCGCGGCGGTCAGGGCGGCGCCGATGCCCGTCCACACGGCGTAGGAGGGCCCCGCGGGCAGGCTCTTCATCGCCCAGGCCAGCCCCACGAAGCTCAAGACGGCCAGCACCAGGAACGTCACGCTGGGCACCAGGCGGGTGAACCCATCGGACTTCTTGAGCGCGAGTGCCCACGCGGATTCCAACACACCCGAGAGAATCAGAACGAACCAGGCCATGGCCTCTCCGAAATGGGCACGGCCTGTACCAGGAAATCGCGTGGGCGTGGGCCGTCTCAGTCCACCGAGACTTCCAGCCGTTTCATGGCACGCATGAGGGGATGCGGCTCGAACTCCGGCTCGCCCACGAGCTTCATCTGGGGGAAGCGCCGCACGAGCGTTCCCACGACGAGGTCGAGCTCCAGCCGGGCCACGGCGGCGCCCAGGCAGAAGTGCTGGCCGCCTCCGAAGGCGATGGTCTGGCTCATGTCGCGGCCGATGTCGAAGCGCTCCGGCTCCGGGAACACCTCGTCATCGTGCAGCGCGGCGGGGATGTGGGGGATGACCATCTGGCCCTTGCGCAGCTTGACGCCGGCGAACTCCAGCTCCTCCTTGGCGAACCTGGGCACGCCCGTCTTGCCGAAGAGGTCGTAGCGCAGGCACTCCTCGATGGTGTTGCGGATGCGCGAGGGATCGGCGCGCAGCTTCTCGAGCTGCTCCGGATGCCGGAGCAGGGTGTACATCGCCCAGTTGGCCGCGTGCACCGTGGTGTCCGACCCGGCGGCGATCAACCCCTGGACCAGGGAGATCATCTCGACCTCGGACAGCTTGCTGCCGCCCTCCTGCGCGTTGATGAGCGTGGTGAGCAGATCATTCTCGAGCGGGTTGGCCCGGCGCGCCTCGATGACACCCCGGAGCATGCGCAGCCACCGGGGCATGGGGGCGATGAGCGAGAACATCTGCTCGATGTTGCTGAAGAGGATGGAGCTGCGGATCACCGCCAGACCGAACTCCCGGAACTCGCCGCGCAGGTCCTCGGGAATCTTGAGCATGTCGCTGATGACGTTGATGGGCAGCGGCTCGGTGATGGACGTGAGGCTGAACCGGTTGCCGCTCGCGTGGGTGGCGATGAGGTCATCCACCGTCTGCTGGATTTCCCCCCGCATCCGCTCGGCCGCCCGGGGCGTGAAGGCGACGCTGACGAGCTTGCGCACCCGGATGTGGTCGGCGTCGGACAGGCCGAAGAGGCCATTGTCCATGAGCTCCTTGTACTCGGCGTGCTCGGGAGGCCAGCTCGACTCCCGGGCGAACTCCCACGTGCGGTAGTCATTGCTGAAGCGGCGGTCGAAGAGGAGCGCCTTGACGTCCTTGTGCCGGGTGAAGACGACGGCATCTCCATGTGCGCGCCAGTTGTAGGCGGGTGCGTTCTCCCGCAGCCACCGGTAGGTGGGGTAGGGATTCTTGACGTAGGCGGGATCTTCCACATCGAGCGCGAAGTCGGGTCCGAACGATCGCTGGGTCTGCGGGCTCATGGCTCTCCGGGAGGTGGGACGGGTTCGGCTCCGCGGACTCTAATGGATGGCCCCGCGCGGGGCAGGTGTCGTGACACCAGCCCGGAGCGAGTGCTCGACAGTGGGCGTTGATGCCAGGCTCAGAGGCCCGCCCAGATGAAGTCCAGGGTGGGCATGAAGTCGTTGCTGCGCACACGTTGGCGCTCGCTGTAGCCGTCCGCGCCCGTCACCAGCTTCGTGGCGCCCTGGTCCGCGTTGGCCCACATCGCGCCCAGCGTGACACGGCTGTGACGGAAGACGGCGAGGTCGAACCCCACATGGGCGGTGACGAACAGCGGGGACATGGCCGCGATGGCGCCCACGTCCTGTCCGGACACGACGAGGTGTCCCTGGGAGCCGGTGACGTAGAGGTTGAGCTCTCCGCGCACGCGCAGGCGCTCGGTGAGGGCGTGGTCATACGCGCCGCCCACGCGCGTGCTCAGGCCGGTCAGGGGCGCCGCGAGCAGGAGCTCCAACGGGGTGGACATGAAGTTGAGCGGCGAGGCGTTGTGGGGGCCCAGCGCGATCCGGAAGGCCGCGTCCGCCTTGACGGTCCACACGCCGCGCCGGGATGCATCGCCGGACAGCACCAGACCCGCGCGGGGAATCAGCATCCAGCCGATGTCGTTGTCGCTCGTGGCCCACAGGGGGAAGAGGTAGCCCTTGGTCAGGCGCAGGGCGAACGTGGGCAGGCTCAGCCCGGCCTCGGTCGTCAGGCGCAAGGACGAGCGCAGCAGCGCGACGCGGGCGTTCGCGTTGGGCGCCACGAAGAAGGTGAGGGGATGGGTCTGGAACTCCACGCCGTCCATGGGCGAGAAGCGCAGGGGGTTGAACAGGCCCACGCTCCAGGAGCCGCGCGGGCCCACGTCCGCGGTGTCCCGGGCGGCCAGGGGCTGCGCGGTGACGAGGGTGCCGCTCAGCAGCACACACAGCAGCAGGGCCCTCATGGCAGCCTCCAGGTTCCCGCGACGGGGGCATGGTCGGACAGCCGGAGCGCATCGCTTTGGACGCCAAGGCGCCCGGGTCCCTGGATGACGTCGGTGTCCGTCCACACCTCGCCCTTGCGGATGAAGAGGTAGTCGAGCGTGCGGTTCCAATCGCCGGGCACGCCCTGGTCGTTGAGCATGTCCGGGCCGAGGATGGAGTGCGTGAAGTAGCGCCGCTGGTTCTCCTCGCCCACGCCGTAGCGGCTCAGGGGGATGAACGGCTCGAAGTCGTCGTAGTACTGCTTCATGACGCTGGGGGTGTAGGGCGGCTGCTCGAAGTCGGTGCCGATGCTGCTCGCGCGCTCGTCCAGGAAGTGGGACAGCCGCAGCTTGCCCTCGCAGGACTCGGGCGTTCCCGGCGCCGCGCGCTCGTCGCACACCGGGGGCAGTTCGTTGAGATCTCCCCCGAGCACCCAGGGCAGCGTCTCCTCGCGCAGGGTGTCGTGAATCTGTTGGATGTGCGCCTGTTTGGTGCCGTCCTGATCATAGGCCTCGGTGTGCACCACGTACGCGGCGATCGTCCGGCCACCGCCCACGTCCACCTCGGCGCGGCCGATGGAGCGATTGAGGTAGAAGGTCTCCGTCAGCACGTCTTGATCCGTGCGGTCCTTCTGGCGGATGTGCTCGGCCTGGGTGATGGGGTAGCGCGAGAGGATGGCGTTGCCCATGTCGATGCGGCCCACGCCCTCGGAGGGCACGTAGCGCGAGTCCCAGGCGGGCATGTAGGCCGCGTAGCGCAGGTTCGTGTTCTCCAGCAGGAAGCGCACCTGGTCGATATAGGCGCTGCGCTTGGAGCCGACCTCGATCTCCTCCGCCATGAGGATGTCCGGGTCATACTCGCGGATGAGCGCCGCCACCTTGCCCAGGCAATCCGTCACCTCGGTGGGCGTCATCTGGACGCGGTCGCCCCAGAAGTCGAACCAGAAGTCGATGCGGCAGGCGCCGTATTTGACGTTCCACGCCATCACCTTGAGCGCGGTGGGCTGGGCCACGGGCGCGGGGTGCTCGGTGTACGCCTTGAAACGAGGCACGTCCTCCCGGGTGAACTTCATGGGGTTGGCCACCCATTCGCAGCCAGCCAGGAGGGGCAACAGGGAGAGGAGGAGGAGCGGTCGTCTCATTCGGCGGCGATGGTAGAATCGCTGATGCGTGAAAGCGATAACGCACCGCATGGCGGCGGTGCGTCATCGCCTCGGCTCCCTCCGCTCGGGGGACTACTTCTTCTCGCTGAGCGCCGAGATGACCTCGCGCGCCGTGGCGGCGGACGACGCCGGGTTCTGCCCGGTGATGAGCCGCCCATCACGCACCGCGAAGCTGCTCCACATCGGGCCGGACTCGTAGCGCGCACCGAGCTCGCGCAGCCGGGTCTCCAGGGGGAAGGGCACGATGGCGTCGAACTTCGCCGCCTTCTCCTCCGCGTTGCTGAAGGCCGCCAGGCGCTTGCCGTTCACGAGCGGCTTGCCGTCCGGACCCTTGACACCCACCAGTGCCGCCGGCCCGTGGCAGACCGCCGCGACCACCGAGCCCCGGGCGTAGCCCTTCGAGAGCAACTGGTGCAGGGGGGCGTGCTTCGCCAGGTCCCACATCACGCCGTGCCCGCCCACCACGAAGTAGGCGTCGTAGGTGTCCTTCACGTCCGCGAGCACGAGCGTGTTGCCGAGCTTCTTCGCCGCCTCGGCGTCGGCGAGGAAGGCCTTCGTGGCCTCGGAAGGCTCATTCTCGCTGCGCGGGTCCACCGGCGCCTTGCCTCCGAGCGGCGAGGCGATGTCCACCTGGGCTCCAGCCTGGGTGAACTCCTCATAGGGTGCGGCGAGCTCCTCCAGCCAGAAGCCCGTCTTCTCCCCGGTGCTGCCGAACTGCGAGTGGCTGGTGACGATCAGCAGGATCTTCACGGCGGTCAGGACCTTCATGGTGTGTGACTCCCTCACGGCCTGTTCGGGCCGGGTTGATGGACCCAGGAGTACCCGTTGGGCGGACACAAGAAAACCGAGGGGGTCTTCACATAAGATGAAGCCATGCTTGGCAATCACGAAGCGCTCTGGACTCTCTGGGAGGTGAGCCGGGCGGGAACCCATGCCGCCGCGGCCGCGCGCCTGGGCATCACGGCGTCCGCCGTGGGACAGCAGCTCAAGGCGTTGGAGCGGGGCGTGGGCGCGGTGTTGTTCGAGCGGGTGGGGCGCCGGTCGCGGCTCACGCCCGCGGGAGTGGCGCTCGTCGAGCAGCTGGGGAAACACCTGCCCGCCCTGGACGCGGCGCTGGAGGAGGCGTCCGAGGCCCAGCGCGCGGTGCGCGGCGAGGTCTCCCTGGGCGGGCCCTGGCCTTTCTTCAGGTACTGGCTCCGCCCGCGCCTGCCCGTGCTGATGGAGCGCCACCCGGAGCTGCGGCTGGACGTTCGCTTCGACGTGCCGAGCCGGGTGGTGCGGCGGCTCCTGGAGGGCGAACTGGATCTGGGCATCATCGGCCTCCTGCCCGAGGAGCCCGGCCTGGAGGTGCGGCCCGTGGCGCAGGAGGGCTTCGTGGCGGTGGCCGCGCCCGCCTACCTGCGGCGGTGGGGGACGCCTCGGAGCGCCCGGGACTTCGGGGCCCATCGCTTCATCGCGTTCGACGCCGACCTGGCGATGCTGGGCCCGTGGTGGCGCGCGGCCTTTGGCGCGAAGGAGCCCCTGCCCGCGAAGGTGGTGTGCCGCATCGCGAACCTGGACGAGATGCTGGCGCTGGTGGAGGCGGGCGTGGGTCTCGCGGTGCTGCCCGACTATCTGGTGCGACCCGCGGTGCTCGCGGGCCGGGTCGTGACGCTCGAGCCGGAGGCGGGCCGGCGCTCCTCGCGGCGTCCCCGGGGCACCTTGTGGGTGGCGTGGCGCCGGACCGCGGCCCCCACGGCGCGCTTCCTCGCGGTGCGCGACTGGCTCCTGGAGGGTGTGGGAGCCGGACCTTGATTAGGAGGCGGGGACGGCGTCGCGCAGCGCGTCGATGACGGCGAGCATGCGCGTGTGGTGGGTGCCGGCCCAGAAGACGCGAGGACACCCGGTGCAGCGCTGGAAGCGGGTGTGCAGGGCGAGCACGCGCTCGGGGACGTGTCCTCGCACCTGCTCCGGGGTGGCGTCGATGAGTGGCGCGTTGCAGGCGATGCACCGGGAGAAGGGCCGCATGCACGCGGTGAGGCGGTAGCGCCGCGCCACCTCGACGAGCTGCCGCGAGGGATTCGTCTCCCGGGGGAAGTAGCCGTACTCCACCTCGGAGCGCTTGAGCACACCCAGGTCCCGGGTGAGCAGGATGCGCCGCTCGTCCCGGGAGCGCCGGGCCAGCACGTCATCGGCGAAGTCATTGCGCCACTCGGTGTCGAAGCCGAGCATGCGCAACAGGCCCGCGAGCCGTCCGAGCCCCACGTCGAGCAGGAAGCGGGGCTCCGGGGGTTCGTGGAGCGGGGTGTGGGGAGGATGGACGTCGATTCGCTGGCCGGGCTGGACCCGGTGGGAGAAGTCCACCGCCCGCCCGTCCACCCGTACCACGTCCACCTCGGGGTGCGGAGGGCCGAGCGATTCGATGAGGTCCTTCACCGAGCAGGGGCCCGGGAGGGGGTGGAGGAACGAGGTGCCGCGCCGCTCGGGGGCCAGGAAGTCATTGAGGCCGCCGTGGAAGCGCAGCGTGACGGCGTTCACGGCGCGGGAGGATCCGAGGGCCTTGGTCCCTTGTGCCGCAGCCGGCGGATGATCCGGTCGATGAAGGGCGTGATGACGAAGGTGAGGGCGACGCGGGGAATCTGGGTCGCCTTGTAGATGAGGTAGGCCCCGGCGAAGGCCCCCACGGAGCCCTCGGCGCTCTTCACCTTGAAGCCCGCGCGGATGAGCGCCATGAAGCACAGGAAGAAGAGGGCGCAGGACACGATGTGCACGACAATGGCCAGCATGCCGTAGCGCGCCAGGAACTCCTTGAAGCGCGCCATGTACCGGTCGTAGCGCTCCTTGAGGGTGAGCGGAGGTTTGGAGGTCTCGTCGGGAGTCGGTGTCACGGGCGGCTCAACAGTCTCCATTGTGTACACCATGCCGCACTTCGCGCCGGGCGGCGAGTCAGCCCGCTCGCTGACCGGGCATTGGCGGGTGGATTGTCAGAATCCGGGCGGGCGGGGTAGAGGTGGGGGACTCATGGCGAATCGTTTTCGTGTCCTTCTCCTCGTGGGCCTCGCGACGCTCGCCGTCGACCAGGTGACCAAGTATCTGGCGGTGTCCCGTCTGACCGAGGCCCTGGATGGGCGCTCGGGTCTGGCGCGGCTCGAGGGCTTCGTGTCCGAGCGCAACCTGGACAATGAGCCGCCCGTGGAAGGCGCCTTCCGGCGCTCCACCCGGCCCTACCGCTTCATCGAGGACTACTGGCATTTCCGCTACGTGGAGAATCCCGGGGCCGCCTGGGGGCTCTTCGCCTCGCTGCCGGAGAACGTGCGCCGGCCCTTCTTCCACCTGGTGAGCCTGGTGGCGCTCGGCTTCATCTTCCACATGTACCGCCAGCTGGAGCCCAACCAGACGCGGGTGCGCTGGGCCCTGGCGCTCGTCACGGGCGGGGCGCTGGGCAACTTCGTGGATCGGCTGATGCGGGGCTATGTCATCGACTTCATCGACTGGCACTGGCGCAACCAGCCCGGCATGCGGTGGCCGACCTTCAACGTGGCCGACGCGGCCATCTGCGTGGGGGTGGGGCTGCTCCTGCTGGACTCGTTCCAGCCGCGCCGGTCCGTGGAATCCGTGACGCCAGGGGGGCAGGTGGTGTAAGCCGCCAGCCCGTGCCCCGCAAATACCTTCTCCTTGTCCTGGTGGCGCTCGGCGTCATCGTCCTCGATCAGTGGACGAAGTACCTCGTCGTGCGCGAGCTCACCACGCGCTTCGATGACCGGCCCACGCTGGGCGAGCGGTTGTCGGCCATGTACGGCGAGCCGCCCCCTCAGGGCGTCTATGGCCTGCACTACCGGCCCAAGCGCGCCATCGAGATCCTCCCCGAGTTCTTCCGCCTGCGCTACGCGGAGAACCCGGGCGCCGCCTGGGGCCTGTTCCGCACCCTGCCGCCCAACGTGCGCGGGCCGCTCTTCCATGTGGTGAGCCTGGCCGCCGTGGTGTTCATCACCTGGTATTTCAGCAAGCTCAGCGGGAAGGATCCCCAGGAGCGCTGGGCGTTGTGGGGGCTGCCGCTGGTGCTCGGCGGGGCCATTGGCAACTACATCGACCGCATCGCCCGGGCCTTCGTCATCGACTTCCTCGAGGCGCACTGGCACGACAAGGTGGCGTGGCCCTCCTTCAACGTGGCGGACTCCGCCATCGTGGTGGGCGTGGGTCTGCTGCTGGTGGACGCCTTCGTGCGCAAGGAAGTCCCCAAGAAGGATGCGCCGAGCGCGGCGGACGCCCGTTCCTGAGGCCCCATGCTCCCCGTCATCATCCACTTCACCTTCACCTCGCTCTGGTCGCAGATCCTCCTGTACGGCGTGGCGCTCGCCGCGGTGGTGTCCATCGCCTACAACGGCTGGCGGGGCGCCGAGGGCAAGGACGGCGAGGCCGCGCCGCCTTCGTCCGAGCAGCGGTGGTACCGGGCGTTCGGCTACGGGGCGGTGGCGGTGGTGCTGGCGGGGTTCGGCTTGCGCTACGCCCTGCCCGCGAGCGCCATTCCCGGGGGGCGGGGTGAGGGCATCCCCATCCACACCTATGGGGTGATGCTGGCCTCGGGTTTCCTGATGGCGGTGACGGTGGCCTCGCGGCTGGCCCAGGAGGAGTGGCGTCGGCTCACGTGGGTGGCGGACGCACAGGGCGGTGGCGAGTGGGTGGACACCGAGGGTCCGCGCAAGCGCGAGGCGGTGTTGGACCTGGCCTTCTACGTGCTCGTGGGGGGGCTGGTGGGCAGCCGCGTGCTCTACGTGCTCGTCAACTGGAAGGACTACACGCGGGATTGGACGCAGGTGTTCTCGCTGGGCGGGGGGCTCGTGTTCTACGGCGGCCTCATCGGCGCGGGGATCGCGGCCTTTGTCTTCGCGCGTCAAAACGGCATGGACTTCCTGCGGCTGGCGGATCTGGCCCTCCCCACGGTGTCGCTCGGCCAGTGCCTGGGCCGGTTGGGGTGCTTTTCCGCCGGGTGCTGCTGGGGGGATGTGTGCGCGGCCGGTGCGCGCTTCGCGGCGCGTTTTCCCGGAGGGGCGCTCGCCCAGGATTTGTTCGGCCGGATCAGCGGCTCCTCCAGCCTCGCCTTCCAGTCCCAGGCGCAGGACGCGCGCTATGTGGTGGAGTCCACCGGCCACATTCTCCACCACGCGGCCCCGGGCGCGGTGCGCATCTCCGAGTGGGTCGCGCGGCACGGCACGACCTTGCCGGTCTACCCCACGCAAATCTACGAGTCCGTGGGCCAGCTCGTCCTCTTCGGGGTGCTTCTGTACGCGCGCCGCTTCCGGCGCTTCCACGGGCAGATCTTCTGCCTGTGGCTGATGTGCTACGCGGTGCTGCGCACCACGGTGGAGCTCTTCCGGGGGGACACCGAGCGGGGCACCCTGCACGGTCTGCTGGAGTCCCTGGGGGCCTCCCGGATGGCGGAGGCGGTGCCCCTGGAAGCCTGGTTCAATATTTCGACCAGCCAGTTCATCTCCCTGTGCATGTTCACCTTTGGCGCGACTTTGCTGTACCGGCGGATCCGCCAGGCGGGCGAGTCGGCTGGCGTGGGGCCGACGCCCAGTCCCGCCCGAGGTTGATATGGGCGCGCGTCTTGGGGACACTCGGGGGTGCCCATGGCGTACGAGTCCTCGAAGTCGTCCACGAAGAATCAGACCTTGAAGGCAGGCAGCTCGGCCAAGTCCTCGGCCAAGCTCGCCGCCACGAGCGGTGACACGAAGTCCGGTCTGCCCACCATGTCGGGCAGCGAGGTGACGTTCCAGGAGTGTGACGCCATCGAGGCGGATCTCGCGGCGCTCAAGGTGGCCTACGAGCACTACTTCATGGGCGCCGAGCGGTTGCCGCCCACGCGTCAGCACGAGGATTTGAAGAAGCGCGTGGATCGGCTCAAGTCCAGCTTCGTGCGCAACACCTCGGCCAAGTTCCGCGTGCAGTCCATCCACGGCAAGTTCGTCACCTACGATCGGCTGTGGCAGCGCACGATGCAGGAGATCGAGAACGGCACCTACAAGCGGGACATCGCCAAGGCGCGGCGCCGCGTGGAGAAGGCGAAGAAGCCCGCGGCCACGTCCCGTGCCCAGGAGCCGATGGAGCTGGCGGACGAGGACATGGACGAGGTGCTTCCGACCATGACCAAGCCGCAGCCGCACCATGTGCCCGCGGTGGCGCCGCTGGTGCCGTCGGTGGCGCCGCTGGTGCCGTCGGTGGCGCCGCTGGTGCCGTCGGTGGCGCCGCTGGTGCCGTCGGTGGCGCCGCTGGTGCCGTCGGTGGCGCCGCTCATTCCCGCGGTGCGTCCCGTGGCGCCCGCCGTGGCTCCCGTGGCGGCCCGTGCTCCGGCGCAGCAGCCCCGTCCCGCGGTGCGTCCGCCATCGGCGGCGGGCTCGGGGGACTTGTCCGACGACAAGCTCAAGTCCGTGTTCGACGCGTATGTGGCCGCCAAGCGCCGCAACAAGGAGGACACGTCGAAGATGAGCTACGACACCGTCGCCGCGTCGCTGCGCAAGCAGGTGCCGGAGTTGATGAAGCAGCACAACGCCAAGGCGGTGGAGTTCAAGGTCGTCATCAAGGACGGCAAGGCCGTGCTCAAGGCCGTTCCCAAGTAGCGCGCCATGAACCAGAACCTGGAAGCCCTCAAGGCGCGGGTGGCGCGCCTGTCGGTGATGATCTTCGACATCGACGGCACGCTCACCGACGGGCGCATCTTCTGGGTGCCCAACTCCGGCTGGACGCAGATGTACAGCGTGCGGGACGGCATGGGCATCAAGCGCTTGCAGGAGGCGGGGCTGGAGGTGGCGGCCATCTCCGGTGGAGACAGCCTCTCGGCGCAGATGCGGATGCAGTCGCTGGGCATCAAGCACGTGCACTTCGGCAGCCAGGACAAGGTGGCGCACTTCGAGAAGCTCCTGGAACTGCTCCAGGTGCCGGCCGCGCAGTGTGGCTACATGGGCGACGAGGTGGTGGACCTGCCGCTGCTGCGGGCGGTGGGCTTCTCGGCGGCGCCTCCCGAGTCCCCCGACGAGGTTCGCGCGGCGGTGCACTACGTGGCCCAGCGGGCGGCGGGCTTCGGCGCGGCGCGCGAGGTGTGTGAGTTCATCCTCCGTCACCGCCCGGCGCCCTGAGCCGCTTGCGGCGCATCGTCGGATACTGGAAACCGTTGTCTCCCCGGATCGTCAAGTGGCCCCCCGGAGCGGTTGTGCAGGCGGCGGGGGCTCCCTAGGTTGCCCGCTCGCGTGAGTCCCCGTGGACCTCACGCGCACACCGGATACCAACCAGGGGTGGTGGGTGATGGCAGGAGGGACTTGGCGCTGGAGACTCGGCATGTCGGTGATGGCCCTGGCCGTGCTCGGAGGGTGTGTGTCACCTCCGGAGGACGCCGAGGCCCGCCTGGCGGCGTTGGAGGCCGAGGAGGCGCGCATGGACGCGGCGTTCGACGTGGTGGAGACCCGGCTGCTCGGCAACCAGGCCCGCGTGCACCTGTGGGAGGAGATGGAGCGGCGGCACGGCGAGGTGTCCGCCATCCAATGCCGCGTGACGGATAGGCACCTGCGCGGAATCGCCACGCACCTGGCGCGCCAGCAGGAGAAGACGCGGGAGCAATCACGGCGTCGACACATGGCGTCAGCGGGCACGGTCCTGACCTCGGCGACCCGGTAGACGTTGAACGACCAGGCGAGTAGGGAGCTGTCCGCGTGACGTGGGGGCTGAATCCGGTTAGAACCCCTGGCCGTGAGAAGCTGGTTCGCCGCAGTCGTCCTCGTCGCCGTGACCGGACTCGCCGGATGCGGTCCCTCGCGTGACGATTGTGAGTCGGAGGTGCTCGACCCCCAGGGAGAGACCTACCGGTGCATCGCCTCCGAGGACTGTCCCCGCTCCGCGAACGAGACGCTGTGCATCACGGATACCGGCTCCGATGTGGAATGCATCCGGTGCCTGGATACCTGGTGTCTCCGGGTGACTCCGGCGGAGGACTGCTCGTGAGGCGTTCGTTCCTGCTCCTGGCTCTCGCGCTGGCCCCGGGGTGCGCCCGGGATGGCGCCCCTGATCACATGCAGCGCGCCCGTGACGCCATCTTCGAGAAGCGCCCGGACGAGGCGCTCGTGGAGTACCGCAAGGCGCTGGACGCCCTGCGAGTGGAGGACTCCACCCAGGCCCCGGTGCTCAAGGCGCGCGCGCTCAAGGGCGCCGCGGACGTGTACTGGCTGGAGCTGCGCAAGGTGAAGGAGGCGGTGAGCGTCTACAAGGAGCTCATCGCCCAGTGCCCCGAGTCTCCCGAGGCGCAGGAGGCCCGCGTGGTGCTCGCCGAGCTCTTGCGCGTGCACTTCCGCGACCCTCGCGGCGCGATCGATCAACTCACCGCCGCGCTCGCGCGCAACCCGCCCCAGGGCGCGGAGCTGCACTACCAGGTGGCCAAGCTGTACTTCGAGCTGCAGGACTACCAGCAGTGTGTCCTGGAGGCGCGCAAGCTGACCGAGCGCTTCGCCACCAGCGCCTACGTGGACGACACGCTCTTCCTCCAGGCGCAGGCGCTGCACATGCAGTCCCTGCAGGGCAGCGTCCCGGGCACGCCCGAGGCGCAGCGCTATCGGCAGGAAGCCTCGCGCGCGTACGCGGATCTGCTCGCCCGCTTTCCGGACTCCGAGCTGGCCCCCCACGCCGTCTTCGAGATGGGCAAGTTGAAGGCCGAGGCGGGAGAGCACGAGAAGGCCATCGAGACGTGGGTCCAGGCGCTCAAGAACCACCCGGAGCCCGCCATGGTGCAGGACGCCATCGCCCGGGTCCGCCGCCGCATCGCCGCGACGACGCCCCTGGACATCGGCTCGCGCGTGGCGGCCTTCGCCCGTCCGCCCCCCGTGCGTCCCCCGCGCAACTCGGTGGAGGCCGCGGGCGGCTCGGCCGAGGAAGCCGCGCGGGATCACGGCGACTGACGGCGTCAGCCCGGTACGCCCGCGAGCACCGCCTCGAAGAGGGGCGCGGCCCGGGCGGGGTCGTCCGCGTCCGCCACGAGCAGCAGGTGGATGCGCCCCCGCTCCACGCGCGCGTCCACGCCCTCCAGCTTCACCTTCGCGTCCACGCCGTCGAGGAACAAGGGCGAGCCATCCGGCGCCAGCACGCCCACCGCCGAGCCCAGGACGGCGCCGTCCTGGTACGCATCGCGCGTGTCCTCGGCGGCGGCGGTGAAGACGATGCGGCCGTCCGGGAGCGGGGAGGCATCCGTGAAGCTCAGCCGCACGGCGCCCGCCTTGCCCAGCTCCCATCGGCGCACCGTGCGCACCACATCCGCCCCGAGGGGGGCTCCCGCCTCCAGCGCGCGCAGCACCCGTCCCGCGTCCAGGTCCACCACCGCGTCCGTCCCCCCGTCGCCGTTGCCCCGGTGGAGCAGGCGCAGGCGCGCGCCCGATACCGCGGCGCCCTCGATGTTGAGCGGCCCCAGCTCCCGCGCGAGCTGTTCATGGACGGGGCGCCAGTCCACCGTCCGCGCCGCTCCGTCCGGGCGCCCATCCGCCCCCAACGGCACCAGCGCGCCCTGATGGCGTGTCAGGGCACTGCCCGAGGGGACCGCCAGGAGCGCTCCATTCGGCGCGCCGGGCATGGCCGCGAGCAGGCAGAGCGCTTCCAGGTCCGGCTTGCGCGCCTTGCGCTCGCGAGGCTCGAGCGGGAGTTGCCCGGGGAGGACGCGCCACGTGTCGCCCGGCGACTCGCCCTCGAGGGGAAAGGTGGCCAGGAAGAGTGAGTCGTCCGCGACCACGTGGAGCCAGGAGCCGACACGCACGAGGCCGCTCGCGGCGGACACGTGCGCGGGACCTCCAGGGGTCTCCGGCTCCCGCAGAGTCAGGGTCCGGCGCTGGGTGAGGTGGAGCATGGGGGCGTGAGCCTAGCCGTCCCCTCCGCCAGGCGTCGTGGGAGAAGGCCGGGGCGGAGGCCTTCCCCCCGGATGTCCCCGTCCCGGCCCTCTTTCAGCCATCCAGCCCAGCCTCCAGGTCCTATCCGTGGAGTGCCGGTGCCCTCGCTCGGGCCTCAGGGTGCTCGGGGACTTCCTTCCCGAGGACACGGAGGGTGCGGTGGGGCTGCCGGTGCCGCCCAGTTCTCGCCCAGGGGATTCGTGGACCTGGACGAGCGCTCACGAAGCCGGTGCGGTGGAATTTTCTCCTCTGCTTATAAACAGTCCTGTGACTGTAAGTGAAGTTAATGTGTAGACGAGTATACGAATAGAAGCAAGCCATTCACGGAGGGTGGTGGAAGTCCAAGGGAGAGGGGGCGCCGTGTTATGGATTGAGAATGAACCACTCCCAGAGCAAGGCCCTCTTCTCCCGTGCGCAGGAGACCATCCCGGGAGGGGTGAACTCTCCGGTGCGCGCGTTTCGTGGTGTCGGTGGCGAGCCTGTCTTCTTCAAGGAAGGCGCGGGCGCGTGGCTGACGGATGTGGACAACAACCGGTACGTGGACCTGGTGGGCAGTTGGGGTCCGCTCATCCTGGGACATGCGTGGCCGCCGGTGGTCGCGGCCATCACCGAGGCGGCCCGCCTGGGCTCGTCCTTCGGCGCGCCCACGGAGGCGGAGGTGCGGTTCGCGGAGCTCATCTGCGCCACGGTGCCGAGCGTGGAGAAGGTGCGGCTCGTCTCCAGTGGGACGGAGGCCACGGTGGCGGCCATCCGGCTGGCGCGAGGCTTCACGGGGCGTGATTACATCCTCAAGTTCGAGGGCTGTTTCCACGGCGCGGGAGACCCCTTCCTGGTGAAGGCGGGCAGTGGCGTGGAGACGTTGGGCCTGCCGGACTCGCCGGGCGTCCCCGCGGCGGTGGCGGGACTCACGCTGACGGCGCCCTACAATGACCTGGGCGCGGTGGAGAAGCTGTTCGCCGAGCGCGGCAAGGACATCGCCTGCGCCATCATCGAGCCGGTGGTGGGCAACATGGGCGTGCTCATCCCCGAGGAGGGCTACCTGCAGGGGCTCCAGGCCCTGTGCCGGGCGCACGGGGTGCTCTTCGTGCTGGACGAGGTGATGACGGGCTTCCGGCTCGCGCGGGGCGGAGCGCAGGAGGTGTATGGCCTGCGGCCCGACCTGAGCACCTTCGGCAAGGTGATTGGCGGCGGCCTGCCGCTGGCGGCCTACGGCGGGCGGCGCGACGTCATGTCCAAGGTGGCTCCCGAGGGGCCGGTGTACCAGTCGGGCACGCTGTCGGGGAACCCCGTGGCGGTGGCCGCGGGTCTGGCGAGCCTCCAGGCCCTGCGCTCGCCGGGCGTCTACGAGCGGCTGGACTCCATTGGCCGGGAGCTGGAGGCGGGGCTGCGCGCGGAGGCCGAGGAGGCGCGCGTGCCCGTCACCATCAACCGCGTGGGCAGCATGTTCACCGTCTTCTTCACCGAGGGCCCGGTGTTCGACTACGCGAGCGCGAAGAAGAGCGACACCGCGCGCTACGGCCGCTTCTTCCACCAGATGTTGGAGGAGGGCGTGTACCTGCCGCCCAGCCAGTTCGAGTCCGCCTTCCTGTCCCTGTCCATCAACGAGCCCGAGGTGGCGCACATCCTCCGGGCGGCTCGCCGGGCGTTCCGCGCGCTTGGGACCGCCGCCTGACGCGAAGGCCCCGGCGCCCGGGGCCGTCTCCTTCGGCCCCTACACCCTGGTGCGGCGCATCGGGTATGGGGGCATGGGCGAGGTATTCCTCGCGCGCGAGGAGAAGCCCGGCCGCGCCTGCGTGGTGAAGAAGGTGCTGCCGGGGCTCGCCGGCAACGCCCAGTTCCTCGCCCGCTTCCGGGACGAGGCACGCGTGGTGCGGCGCCTGTCCCATCCCAACATCGCCCGCGTGTGGGACATGGGCGAGGTGCAGGGCGAGCTCTACCTGGCCATGGAGTACGTGGCGGGCAAGACGCTCAACCGCCTCATGTGGCGCCTGCGCAAACAGGGCCGGGTGTTGCCCGTGGGGCTCGCGTTGCTCGTGGGCGAGCGCATGTGTCAGGGGCTCGCCCATGCGCACGCCGTGACGGACGAGCAGGGCCACCCGTTGCACCTGGTGCACAGGGATTTGTCCCCGGCCAACGTGTGCATCTCCTACGCGGGCGAGGTGAAGATCATCGACTTCGGCGCGGCGCAGTCCACCCTCAAGGAGGCCCAGACGGCCCCCAGCGTGGTGATGGGCAGCCTCGCGTACATGGCGCCCGAGCACGCGCGCAAACAGCGGGTGGACCGGCGCGCGGACGTGTACGCCACGGGCGTGGTGCTCTGGGAGTTGCTCGCCTGGCAACCGCTTGTCCAACAGGGGGATGTCGTCGAGCGCTGGCGCCGCGCGGCCTACCCGGACTGGACGCCTCCGAGCCAACACCGCGAGGGCCTGCCGCCGGCCCTGGACGCGGTGGTGATGAAGGCGCTGGCCACCGAGCCCGATGCCCGCTACCCGGACGCCCTGGCGCTCGCCCGGGCCCTGCGCGCGTCGCGCGAAACGCTCGCTCCCGGCGTGGACGACGCGGACCTGGCGCGGCTCATGGCCGAGGCCTTCGCGCGCGAGAAGACGGTGGAGGATGGGGTGCTGGAGGAGTTGCTGCGCGGCCGCTCCACCCTGCGCCGCCCCCTCACGGAGAAGGAAATGCCCGCCTTCGCTCCCCCCACGGCGCTCGCCTTCGAGCACCGGGCGCTCGAGGTCCCCGCGGACTTCCTGCCCTCCTCCCAGGTCGTGCTGGTGGACCCCGCCTCCCAGGAGTCATCCACTTCACGCGAGGTCCGGGTCGCCTTCGACGTGGACCTCACCTCCCATGAATCCGTGGTGGCCGAGCACGGCCAGGGCTCGGGGCTGGTGCGTGCCCCCGAGGAAGCCCAGGACGACGGGCTCGCACCCGACGTGGAATCACCCCGGACCTGGTGGCTCGCCGGAGGCTTGTTCCTCGTCGCGCTCGCCGTGGGTTTCCTGTTGATGTGGCTGCTGGGATGAAACCCGGAAGCCCTATCGTTCACTGAACAGTCCCGACGGGAGGACTGGGACGGGGGCCTTCGCCCTGGCGCCCTCTCCGTGCCCGTATGCTAGAGCCTGCTCGACAGGAGAGCCATGTTGAGCACCCGTATCCACGACATCCTCAAGAATCATACATCCGAGTTGCAGAGCGAGTGGCTCGCGGCGATGGCGAACAGCGGCGCGCGCCGCGATGCCTTGATGAAGGAGGGGGAGCTGCGCGAGCAGTGCGCCGAGTTCCTCCGGTTGCTGTCGCAAGCGACCCAGCAGGGGGGCACCACGGACATCAATTCGTCCCTCTTCACCCCCGTGCGCGAATTGCTCGAGCGGCTGTCCCGCTCCCGCAGTCTGCAGGGCTTCACGCCGACCGAGACGGCCACCTTCATCTTCAGCTTCAAGCTGCCCCTGTTCAGCGCGCTGCGCCGCGAGTGGTCCCGCGAGCCGCAGGTGTTGGCCGATGAGCTGTGGAGCGCGACGCTGTTGCTGGACAGGCTCGGCCTGTTCACCACCGAGGTGCACCAGAAGACGCGCGAGGAGGTCATCCACCGCCAGCAGCAGGAGATGATGGAGCTGTCCACGCCCGTGGTTCAGTTGTGGGATCGCATCGTGGCCCTGCCGCTCATCGGCACGCTGGACAGTGGCCGCACCCAGACGGTGATGGAGACGCTGTTGCAGCGCATCGTCGAGACGAGCGCGGAGATCGCCATCCTGGACATCACGGGTGTGCCCACCGTGGACACGCTCACCGCCCAGCACCTCATCAAGACCGTCACCGCCACCCGCCTCATGGGCGCCGAGTGCGTCATCAGCGGCATCCGGCCGCAGATCGCCCAGACCATCGTCCACCTGGGCGTGGACCTGTCCGGCGTGGTGACCAAGTCCAGCCTGGCCGGTGCGTTCAGCTGGGCGCTCAAGCGGCTCAATCAGAGCGTCAACACTTCTCCCGGCCTCGCGCGTACCGCCACCGCGAGCAAGGGCTAGCCAGGGTCTCTACCTATGGAGCGTATTTCCATCCTCCGCATGGGGCGGATCCTGATTGTCACCATCCAGGTCGACATGCACGACCAGATCGCGATGGCGCTCCAGGACGACCTGACGGCGAGGATCGTCGAGACAGGCGCTCGGGGTGTCCTCATCGACATCTCCTCCCTGGAAGTCGTGGATTCGTTCATCGGACGCATCCTGGGCAACATCGCCACCATGTCGCGCGTGCTGGACGCGCAGACGGTGGTGGTGGGGATGCAGCCGGCGGTGGCCATCACCCTGGTGGAACTGGGCATGTCCCTGCCCGGCATCCGCACCGCGCTCAACCTCGAGAAGGGTATGGCGCTGCTACAGGCCTCCATCGAGGCCGACGAGGCTGCGATCGAGGTCTCGGATGCAATCCTTGAGGAGTGAGGTGATGCCCATCCGCTCGTCCCAGGACCTGGTGCTCGTGCGCCAGGCGGTGCGAACGTGGTCGGCCGAACTCAAATTCAGTCTCGTGGAACAAACGAAGATGGTGACGGCCGCGAGTGAACTGGCCCGCAACACCCTGGACTACGGGGGCGGCGGGGAGGTCACCTTCCACATGCTCCAGGACGGCTTGCGCAAGGGGCTGCGGCTGTCCTTCGAGGACCGGGGACCGGGCATTCCCGACGTGGAACTCGCGCTGCGGGATGGGTACACCTCGGGAGGCGGCATGGGGCTGGGGCTGGGCGGTTCGAAGCGGTTGGTGAACGAGTTCGAGATCGTCAGCAAGGTGGGAGAGGGGACTCGAGTCACGGTGACGCGATGGAAGTGAGCACCACGGCCCTCCCCGTCACGGAGAGCAGCCAGGCGGGCCACGCCCGCCGCACGGCCGCCGCCCTGGCCGAGCGTCTGGGCTTCAAGGAAGAAGCCGCGGGCAAGGTGGCGCTCGTGACGAGCGAGGCGGCCAAGAACCTCGTCGCCCATGCGCGCGAGGGCCTCCTCCTGCTTCGGGCCCTGCACGAGGGTCCTCACGTGGGCGTGGAAGTGCTCGCGGTGGACAAGGGTCCGGGCATGGCGGACGTGGAGCGCTGCATGCAGGACGGCTACACCACGGCGGGCACGGGGGGCTCGGGCCTGGGCGCCATGCGGCGCATGGCCTCCACCTTCGACATCTACTCCCAGCCCGGCGTGGGCACGGCGGTGCTCGCCCGGCTGTGGGCGGACAAGTCTCCTCCGCGGCCGTCCATGGACGTGGGCGCCGTGTGCGTGGCCATGGCGGGCGAGGAGGTGTGTGGGGATGCCTGGTCCGTGGACTGCGTGGACCCCGCGGCGGGCCGCTACCGCTTCCTCGTCGCGGATGGGCTGGGCCATGGGCCCGACGCGGCCCGGGCCTCTCGCGCGGCGGTGGTGTCCTTCCTGGAGCAGAGTGGTGCCGACCTCCTCCAGGTGATGCGGGGCGCGCATGAGGAGATGCGCAGCACCCGGGGCGCCGCGGTGGCGCTCGCCGAGCTGCGCCCGCACGACGCGAAGCTCGAGTTCGTGGGCGTGGGCAACATCTCCGCGGCGATCATCGCCCCGTCGGGGACTCAACGGCTGGTGTCCATGAATGGAACGCTCGGCCATCAGATGAGCCGCTTGCAGTCGTTCTCCTACGGCTGGGGTCCGGCCTCCCGGCTGGTGATGTGCTCGGACGGATTGGCCACCCAGTGGCGCGTGGACCGCTATCCCCGGCTGCTCGCCCACCACCCGGCGTTGCTGGCCGGCGTGCTCTACCGCGACTTCTACCGGGGCCGGGACGACGCGACGGTGCTGGTGGCGGCGGCTGCTTCCGGGGGTCTCTCCCCGTGATCTCCTCGCTCTTCCAGTCCGAGTTGCGCACGGGCCAGGACGTGGTGAACACGCGGCAGCGAGGCCGGCACATCGCCCAGGTGATGGGCTTCGACGCGCAGGATCAGGTGCGCATCGCCACCGCCATCTCCGAGGTGGCCCGGCTCGCCTCGGCCCAGGCCAAGGGCCACATCGAGTTCTTCCTGGAGGAGTCCCAGCCGCCCTCGCTGCTCGTGCGCGTGCGCGCTCCGGCGTCGACCGAGGGGCTGGTCTCCGGGAATTCTCCTCAGGCGCTTCGGCCGGGGTCCGCGCTCGTCCCCGCGCAGCGGCTGATGGAGCGCGTGGTGGTGCGGCGGGAGGGCGAGGAGTGGCTCTTGTTGGAGCTGGCCCAGCGTCTGCCTCGCGCCGTGCCCTCTCCCGGCGCCTTGAAGACCCTCCAGATGGACCTGGAACGGCAGCGGCGCGCCAGCGTGTCGGACGAGCTGGCGCGGCAGAACGAGGAGCTGGTGCGCATCCTGGATGAACTCCAGTCGCGCAAGGCCGAGGTGGACCGGCTCAACCGCGAGCTGGAGGAGACCAACCGGGGCGTGGTGGCGCTCTACGCCGAGCTCGAGGAGAAGGCCGAGGCGCTCCGGCGCGCCTCGGACATGAAGACGCGCTTCATCTCCAACATCAGCCACGAGCTGCGCACGCCCATCAGCTCCGTCGTCAACCTCTCGCGCCTGCTGTTGGAGCGGTTGGATGGACCGCTCAACTCCGAGCAGGAAAAGCAGGTCGTCTTCATCCGCAAGTCCGGCGAGGCCCTGCAGGAGCTCATCGACGATCTGCTGGACCTGGCGAAGATCGAATCCGGCCGCTCCGAGGTGCTCCCCACGCGCTTCTCCGTGTCGGAGCTGTTCGGCTCGCTGCGCGGGATGCTCCGGCCCCTGCGGGTGAACGAGGGGGTGTCGCTCGTCTTCGAGGAGACCCCGGGGATGCCGGAGCTGCACACCGACGAGCGCAAGCTGTCGCAGATCCTGCGCAACCTCGTGTCCAACGCGCTCAAGTTCACCCGCCACGGTGAGGTGCGGGTCTCGGTGGCGCTGGGCCGCCGCGGCACGGTGGTGTTCTCCGTGCATGACACCGGAGTGGGCATCGCCCCGCAGGATCAGGAGCGCATCTTCGAGGAGTTCGTCCAGGTGGAAGGTCCCCACCAACAAGGCGTCAAGGGCACGGGGCTCGGGCTGCCCCTGTCGCGGCGCATGGCGGAACTCCTGGGCGGCTCGCTCACCGTGGAGAGCCACCCCAGCCGGGGCAGCACCTTCCGGGTGACGGTGGCTCGCGACTACACCCAGCAGCCAGGCGAGGAAGAGAATGAAACGCTTGCTCCCCCACCGCCCGAGGAGGCGTCGCGTCTCCGCACGGTGCTCATCATCGAGGATGACGAGGTCGTCCGCTATTTGTTGCAGCGCATGCTGGCCGAGCCGCAGATCCAATTCCAGGAGGCCGAGTCGGGGCCGGTGGGCCTGCGGCTTGCGGGACAAATGAAACCCTCCGCCATCATCCTGGACCTGTCACTGCCCGGGATGGATGGCTTCGACGTCCTGGACGCGCTCAGGCGCCAGCAGGATACGCGGGATATTCCCGTCATCATCCATACCAGCCGCTCCCTGACCGAGCAGGAGCGCGGACGTTTGCTTCCCCACACGGTGGGCATCCTCTCGAAGAGTGGACTGACTCGCGACGTGGCCTCCGAGCTTCTTCACCGGGCCTTGTCCGGTGCCGCCCGACGGGCATGATGAATTCCCCGCCGCCCCCCCCTGTCTGGACCCCGAGGAGTGCACCCGCGTGTCTCACCGTGAACCCATCCTCCTCAACATCAACGACAACGAGGCCAACCGGTACACGGTGACGCGGCTGTTGCGCGCCGCGGGCTTCCAGGTGGTGGAAGGCGGCACGGGCGCCGAGGCGCTGCGGCTGGCCGCCGAGGTGAATCCAGACCTGGCCATCCTGGACGTGAAGCTGCCGGACCTCAATGGCATCGAGGTGTGCCGGCGCCTCAAGTCGGATCCTCGCACGGCGGGCATCGCCGTCATGCACCTGTCGGCCAACTACATCCGCATCGAGAACAAGGTGGAGGGGTTGGACAGCGGCGCGGATGGCTATCTGATCCAGCCGGTGGACTCCTCGGAGTTGCTCGCCACGGTGCGCTCGCTCCTGCGCATGCGCCGGGCCGAGGATGAAGCGCGGGACGCGGCCCTGCAGTGGCAGTCCACGTTCGACTCGCTGGGGGACGGCGTGTGCCTGCTGGACGGGGACGGCCGCGTGATGCGCGCCAACCGCTCCTTCCTGTCCCTCTTCGGGCTGTCCGCGGAGCAGGTGCTGGGGCGCTCCTTCTCGGCGCTCATGCGGGAGAGCAGCGCTGGCGCCGAGCTGCCCCCGAGCTGCGGTGAGGCGCTGGACTGCCGCGACGAGGCCACGGTGTGCCTGAGCTCGCGGTGGTACCGCGTGGCGGCCACGCCCGTGCGGAGCGGGGAGGGCACGCTGACGGGCGCGGTGCGCATCCTCACGGACATCACGCCCCACCGCGAGCTGCAGGACGCCCTGCGCCAGCGGGCGGCGGATCTGGCCGAGGCGGACCGGCGCAAGGACGAGTTCCTCGCCATGCTCGCGCACGAGCTGCGCAACCCCCTGGCCGCCATCGTCAACTCCCTGCACCTGGCGGAGACCACGCGCTCGCCCGGCTCCGAGTCCAAGGCCCTGCGCGTCATGGCACGGCAGAGCCAGCACATGGCGCGCATGGTGGATGACCTGCTGGATGTCTCGCGCTTCAACCGCGGCCACATCGAGCTGCGGCGCGCGCGGGTGGACCTGCGCCAGGTGGTGCAGCACAGCGTGGATGCGCGCCGGCAGTCGTTCGAGGACAAGGGCCTTTCCCTGGAAGTGGAGCTGCCCGGGGTGGACGGCCTGTGGCTCAACGGAGACGCCACGCGGCTGGAGCAGGTGGTGTCCAACCTGCTCGACAACGCGCGCAAGTACACGCCCGAGGGAGGGGTCGTCTTCGTCGGCGTGGCGGTGGAGCGCGATGTGCGCGGACGCCGGGCCTACCTGCGCGTGAAGGACACGGGCATCGGCATGAGCCCGGAGCTGTCGGCCCGGGTCTTCGACCTCTTCGTCCAGGGCGAGCAGCAGCTGGATCGCTCCCGGGGAGGACTCGGCATCGGACTCACCCTGGTGCGGCGCCTGGTGGAGCTGCATGGCGGCAGCGTGACGGCGCACAGCGAGGGCGAGGGCCGGGGCAGTGAACTCCGGGTGGTCCTCCCGCTGGCGGCCGAGGACGCCTTGCCCGCGCCCGTGGAGCCTCGCGGCGCGGCTCCGGCCCGGATGAGCGCGCGGCGGGTGCTCCTGGTGGAGGACAACGAGGACACGCGCGAGGTGCTGCGCGAGCTCCTGGAGATGTGGGGCCATCAGGTGGAGGTGGCCGAGGACGGTTTCAAGGGGGTGGAGCGCTTCCCCTCGCAGCGGCCCCACGTGGCGCTGGTGGACCTGGGTCTGCCGGGGATGGATGGCTTCCAGGTGGCGCGCAGGATTCGCGAGAGCGAGGGCGGACAGGACGTCTTCCTGGTGGCGCTCACGGGCTACAGCGGCGAGCACCGCACGCGCGCCATGGAGGCGGGCTTCGACCTGCACATGGTCAAGCCCGTGAAGCCGGACGAGCTGGAGCGGCTGCTCGTCCAACTGCCCGAGCGCCGGAAGTCGGCCTGAGCCTCGTCCTCCCACATTGGCCATGCCCCCCGGGGCCCGACCTGCGCTATGTGAAGGGGTATGTCGATCGAGACGGAAACGGGAGTCACGCTCCCCTTCGAGCGCTTCTGGGACTGGGTCCTGGACCACACCAACTGCATCCTCAGTGTCGGCACCGAGGAGTCCTGGCTCTATGACGCCGAGGCCCTGCACTGGGTCCTCTTCTCCGAGGACAACGGCACGCCCGTGGTGCAGCTCATCCTGGGCAAGCGGCTGGTGGGCGAGATGGTGCTCGACACCACGGATTTGATGCACGTGCAGGTGCTTCCGGACCCGGAGAACGTGGACCGCGGCGCCTTCCTCTTCAAGGTGCTCGGGGGCACGAAGTCCGCCCCCCGGGTGCGCTACACCTTCCAGCTCGCCCACGGGCTGGAGAACATGCCCACCCAGCACGTGGCGGGCCTCAAGCACTGAGCCCTACTTCTTCGCGGGCTTGTTGATGTTCGCGAAGAAGTCGTTGCCCTTGTCGTCCACGACGATGAAGGCGGGGAAGTCCACCACCTCGATCTTCCAGACGGCCTCCATGCCGAGCTCCGGGTACTCGAGCACTTCCACCTTCGTGATGCAGTCCTTGGCGAGCCGCGCCGCGGGGCCGCCGATGGAGCCCAGGTAGAAGCCGCCGTGCTTCTTGCAGGCCTCGGTGACGGCGGACGAGCGGTTGCCCTTGGCCAGCATCACATGGCTGCCCCCTTCCGCCTGGAACTGATCCACGTACGCGTCCATGCGGCCCGCCGTCGTGGGGCCGAACGAGCCCGAGGCGTAGCCCTCCGGCGTCTTCGCCGGGCCCGCGTAGTACACCATGTAGTCCTTGAGGTACTGGGGCATGCCCTCGCCCCGGTCCAGGCGCTCCTTGAGCTTCGCGTGCGCGATGTCGCGCGCCACCACCAGCGGGCCCGTGAGCGACAGGCGCGTCTTGATGGGGTAGCGCGACAGCTCCGCGCGGATGTCCGCCATGGGCCGGCGCAGGTCGATCTTCACCACCTCGCCCGCCAGGTCCGCCTCCGTCGTCTCCGGCAGGTACTTCGCCGGATCCGCCTCCAGCTGCTCCAGGAAGACGCCGTCCTTCGTGATCTTCCCGAGCGCCTGACGGTCCGCCGAGCACGACACGGCGATGGCCACCGGGCACGAGGCGCCGTGGCGGGGCAGGCGGATGACGCGCACGTCATGGCAGAAGTACTTGCCGCCGAACTGCGCGCCGATGCCCGTGCGCTGCGTGAGCGCGAGCACCTGCTTCTCCAGCTCCACGTCCCGGAAGCCCCGGCCCAGCGCGTTGCCCTCGGTGGGCAGCGTGTCCAGGTAGCGCGCCGAGGCGTACTTGGCCGTCTTGAGCGCGTACTCGGCCGAGGTACCTCCCACGACGATGGCCAGGTGGTAGGGCGGGCACGCCGCGGTGCCCAGCGCGCGGATCTTCGCGTCCAGGAACGCGAGCAGGCTCTTCTCGTTGAGCAGCGCCTTGGTCTCCTGGAAGAGGTAGCTCTTGTTCGCCGAGCCGCCTCCCTTGGCCATGAAGAGGAACTTGTAGGCGTCTCCGTCGGTCGCGTAGAGCTCGATCTGCGCGGGCAGGTTGTTGCCGGTGTTGACCTCCTTGTACATGTCCAGCGCGGCCATCTGCGAGTAGCGCAGGTTGGCGGTGCGGTACGTGTCGAACACGCCCCGGGCAATCGCCTCCTCGTCGCCTCCGCGCGTGAGCACGTACTGGCCCTTCTTGCCCATCACGATGGCGGTGCCCGTGTCCTGGCAGGAGGGCAGCACCCCGCCCGCGGCGATGTTGGCGTTCTTGAGCAGCTCCACCGCCACGAAGCGGTCGTTCGCCGAGGCCTCGGGATCCTTCAGGATGTTCGCGAGCTGGGCCAGGTGGCCGGGCCTGAGCAGGTGCGAGATGTCCTTCATGGCCTCGCGCGTCAGGAGCGACAGGGCCTCGGGCTCCACCTGGAGGAACGTCTTGCCACCGGCCTCCAGGGTGGACACGCCTTCCTTGGTGAGCAGCCGGTAGGGCGTTTCGTCCTTGCCGAGCGGCAACATCTCCTGGAACTGGAAGTCATTCATGAGCGCTTTCTTCCGTCAAAGGGGGTCGGGGCACAAGGGATTGTAGGGGCAATTGGCGCGCCGCGCCGTGCCCGCTCCGCCGCCGGGGGAGCCGCCGCCGGGGGACGCTCCGGAGCGGGTGCATTCCGGAGCGCCCTTGGTACCATCCCCGCATGATCCAGCCCTTCTCGAAGTTCCTGCCGGCCCTGGCCGTCTCGGCGGGACTGGTGGCGCCCTCGGCGCTCGCGTGTACCAGCCTCCTGGTGAGCAAGGGGGCCTCCGCGGATGGCTCCACCCTCATCACCTACTCCGCCGACTCGCACGAGCTGTATGGGGACCTGACGCACACCCCGGCGCGCCGCAACGCCCCCGGCGCCCAGCGCGACATCATCGAGTGGGACACGGGCAAGTTCCTCGGCCGCATCCCGGATGCCCCCGTCACGTACTCCGTGGTGGGCAACATGAACGAGCACCAGCTCTCCGTGAGCGAGTCCACCTTCACCGGCCGCAAGGAGCTGGAGGGGCCCGCGGGCATCATCGACTACGGCTCGCTCATGCAGCTCGCCCTGGAGCGCGCGAAGACGGCCCGCGAGGCCATCCAGGTCATGACGAGCCTCGTGGCCGAGCACGGCTACGCCTCCACGGGTGAGTCCTTCTCCATCGCGGACCCGAAGGAGGCGTGGATCCTGGAGATGATTGGCAAGGGCACGGGCCAGAAGGGCGCGGTGTGGGTCGCCCGGAAGCTGCCCGAGGGCTACCTGGCCGCGCACGCCAACCAGTCGCGCATCCGCCAGTTCCCCCTCAACGAGTCCGACAGCACGCTGTACTCGAAGGACGTCATCTCCTTCGCGCGCGAGAAGGGCTGGTTCAAGGGCGCGGACAAGGACTTCAGCTTCGCGGACACCTACCACCCGCTCGACTTCGAGGGCACGCGCTTCGCCGAGGGGCGCGTGTGGAGCATCTTCCGCCGCGCGGCGCCGTCGCTCGGGCTGGGCGTGGAGTACGCGGATGGCTCGGCGCCCCAGAAGCGCCTGCCCCTGTGGGTGAAGCCGGACAAGAAGCTCGCCGTGCAGGACGTGATGGGCCTCATGCGTGACCACTTCGAGGGCACCCCGCTCGACATGACGAAGGACGTGGGCGCGGGCCCCTACGCGGTGCCCTACCGCTGGCGCCCGATGACCTGGAGCGTGGACGGCAAGAACTACCTGCACGAGCGCGCCATCTCCACCCAGCAGACGGGCTTCTCCTTCGTGGCCCAGATGCGCTCGTGGCTGCCGGCGCCCGTGGGCGGCGTGCTGTGGTTCGGCGTGGATGACACCTTCACCACCGTCTACACCCCCATGTACGCGGGCATCCGCCGCGCGCCCCAGCACTTCGCGCAGGGCGTGGCCAGCCGGGGCCAGTTCTCCTGGGACTCGTCCTTCTGGGTGTTCAACTGGGTGTCCAACCAGGCCTACGCGCGCTGGAGCGACATGATCGTCGACGTGCAGCGCGCCCAGGGCGAGCTGGAGGGGCAGTTCCTCGCGGACCAGCCCGACATCGAGAAGGCCGCGCTGGAGCTGTACAAGAGCTCGCCGGAGCAGGCCCGCGCCTACCTCACCGACTACTCCTCCCAGCAGGGAGACAAGGTCCACGCCCGGTGGCGCAAGCTCGGGGAGCAGCTGCTCGTCAAATACATCGACGGCAACGTGCGCGACGAGCAGGGCAAGGTGCAGCACCCCAAGTATCCGGACTCCTGGTACCGGCGGATCGCCCAGGACACGGGCCGCCGGGTGGCCGCCCCTGATTCTCCTCCCGAGGTCAAGCCCGCGGATGCCCCTCCCGCGAGCGTGAAGCCCCCCGCGCCTCCCGACTCGAAGCCCACCGTGGCACCGGCGCCTTGAGCCGCGTCAGCCTCGCGCCCTAAAAAGGGCTTCCATGCCTGCCAGGTCACGAATCGACAGCGGAGCGGCCACCCACATTGGCCGCCGTTCGAACAACGAGGACTCCTTCTGCGAGAAGCCGGAGCTCGGCTTCTTCGCGGTCGCGGATGGCTTGGGGGGGCACGAGGGAGGCGAGGTGGCCAGTCAGCTCGTGCTGCGCACGGTGACGGACTTCCTGTCCTCCGACGAGCGGACGGCGCCCTCCGCGCCGGTGCCGAGCGCCGAATCGGAACCGGCGGCCGCGGGCCCCGAGCGGTTGTTGCGCGAGGCCGTGCAGCTCGCCCACCATGAGGTGCGGGCCCAGCAGAAGGGCAAGCTGCACATGATGGCGTCCACCCTCACCGCGGTGCTGTTCGAACAGGACGAGGCGGTGGTGTGCAACCTCGGTGACAGCCGCACCTTCCTGGTGAGGGACGGGGCGGTGCAGCGGCTCACCAAGGATCACACCGTGCTCGCGGAGATGGAGGCGGCGGGGCTGGACACGAAGACGCCCTTCGCCCTGCGCCACCGCAACTCGCTCACGGGCGCGGTGGGCATGGAGGACAGCGTGGACGTGGACTGTGGCCGCGTGTCCGTGCGCCCCGGTGACGTGCTCCTCTTGTGCAGCGATGGGCTGTACGAGCCCGTGCCGCCGGATTTGATGGTGGAACTGCTGGCCCAGGGCGGCTCGGCGCGGGAGATGGCCGAGCGGCTCGTCACCCGCGCCTATGACCGGGGCGGCACGGACAACATCACCGGCATCGTGCTCCGGGTGCTGTGAGCCGAGGCGGAGGGAGGCAACAAGACGTCGGGGAATCACGAGAATCGCGGAGCCCCGCGATTCTCCCTCCTGGAGTGCGTCATGCGTTCCCGTGTTCACGCTGTCCTCGTCCTCTTCCTCGCCGCCCTCCTCACTCGCTGCGCTCCGCCCGAGTCCGCCTCCGAACCGGACGCCACCCCGAGAGAAGCCGCTCAGGCCCTCACTCCCGGAGGAGGGCTGCGGTTCATGACGTACAACATCAAGCACGGCGAGCTGAGCAGCCTCGAGGCCATCGCGGGCGTCATCAACGCTCAGGCGCCGGACCTCGTCGCGCTCCAGGAGGTGGATGTCCTCACCACGCGCTCGGGCAAGGTGGACCAGGCCGCGCGGCTCGGCCTGCTCACCGGCATGCAGGCCGTGTTCGTCCCCTCGCTGACCAGCTACGACTCGGGCCAGTACGGCCTGGCGCTCCTGTCGCGCTACCCCATCCGCTCCTCGCAGCGCATCCCCCTGCGCTCGGCCGCCGAGCAGCGTGTCCTCGCGCTCTACACGGTGGAGCTGGATGCCCAGCACCTCTTGCCCGTGGGCGTTACCCACTTCGGCACCACCGACGCCGCCGAGCGGCTCAACCAGGCCGCGGACGTCAAGGCGGCGCTCGCGGGCAAGCCCTGGGCCCTGCTCGGCGGTGACTTCAACGCCACGCCTTCCGAGTCCAGCATCTCCAGCCTGATGCAGCAGTTCACCGACGCCTGGAAGCGGGGCGGCTCGGGCGCGGCTATACCAGCTCCGCGGGCTTTCCCACTCGGCGCATCGACTACCTGATGCTCGGCTCCGCGTGGACCTCGCCCGTCTCCGCCAGCGTGCCCGGGGCGTCGTCCCAGTCGGATCATCGCCCCGTGGTGGCCACGCTCATCCTGCCGTGGAGCCAGACCCTGCTGGGAGATCGGGTGCCGGGCACCGCCGTCCAGGCGGACACGAAGGCCGTCGAGGTGGGCGTCCGGTTCCGTAGCAATGTCGCCGGCACCATCAACGCGCTGCGCTTCTACCGGGGCACCGGCAATGCCAGCGGCTACGTGGCGCGCCTGTGGACCCTGTCGGGCACGCTGCTGGCCCAGGTCCCGGTTCGCGACGGGCGCATTCCCGGATGGCAGGAAGGCACCTTGTCCTCGCCCGTCCCCATCACAGCGGGCACCACCTACGTGGTCTCCTACTACTCGTCCAACGGGCAGTTCGCGCGGGACGTGGATGGCTTCGCGAGCGCGCTCGTCAGTGGCAACCTCACCGCGCCCGCGAGCGTGGGTGGCAACGGCGTCTATGTCTACGCCACGGGCGGAGGCTTCCCGACGAACTCGTACAAGGACACCAACTACTGGGTGGACGTGCGCTTCACGCCCGCGCCGTGAGCCATCTTCTCGACCCTCACGGGGCTCCGTCCGCCGGGACGAGCGTCATCACCACGGGCTCCCCCGGGTTGTGCATCCGGAGTCTGAAGGTGGTCGCCGTCAGCTCCAGGATGTCCACCGGGTAGGACTGGGACTCCTCCACCATGGTGAGGGCCCCCTGCTGGTAGCGCCAGGTGCCCAGGGCCGGGGTGCCCGTTGTCGAGGCGATGACCAGCGTCCCCTCTGAGAGGAACACGTAGAGCTGTCCCTTCTGGATGGTGGGCGAGGCCTCCACCTTCCAGACCTTGTTGATGAAGCCCGTGGGGGCCGTCACGGGCGGCGAGGGCGGCGGCTTCGCGGGTGTCGTGGCGCAGCCGGTCATTATGAGCAGGGCGGCGGTGGCCAGGGTCTTCACGGTGTTCATCGCGACGCCTCCAGGGCGGGTAGGTCCACGGACGGCACGAGGGTGATGACGACCGATTTGGACGTGGGGGTGCGGCTCTTGTCCGCGATGCTGTGGAGCGGCACCAGCACGTTGGCCTCGGGGAAGTAGGTGGCCGCGCACCGCCGGGGAATGTCGTAGGGCACCACCACGAACTTCCGGGCCACGCGCCGCTCGCCCTCGAAGTGGCTCGTCAGGTCCACCGGCTGGCCCGCCGTGACGCCCAGCTCCTTCATGTCCTCGGCGTTGAGCATCACCACCCGCCGCCCGGCCTTGATGCCCCGGTAGCGGTCATCCAGCCCGTACACCGTCGTGTTGTACTGGTCATGCGTGCGGATCGTCATCATCAGGAGCTGGCCCGGCTCGAGCTCCCACCGGGGCATCGGGTGCACCGTGAAGTGGGCCTTGCCGCTCGTGGTGGTGAAGCGGCCCTCGCGAGGCCCGTTCGGCAGCGAGAAGCCTCCCGGCTCCAGCACCCGCCGGTTGAAGTCCTCGAAGCCGGGAATCACCCGCGCGATGCGCTCGCGCACCCGGCCGTAGTCCGCCGCCAGCTCCTCCCAGGGCACGGTGTCCTTCGGGCCGAGCACCGCCCGCGCGAGCCTCGCCACGAGCGCGGGCTCGCTGAGCAGGTGCTCCGAGGCGGGTGGCAGCGTCCCTCGCGAGGTGTGCACCACCCCCATGGAGTTCTCCACCGTGACGAATTGCGGCCCCGAGGCCTGGGTGTCGCGCTCGGTGCGGCCCAGGCACGGCAGGATGAGCGCCCGCCGCCCGGTGACCAGGTGCGCCCGGTTGAGCTTGGTGGACACGTGCACCGTCAGCCGCGTGCGGCGCAGGGCCTCGGCCGTGGCTTCCGTGTCCGGCGTCGCCGACAGGAAGTTGCCGCCCAGCGCGAAGAAGACCTTCACCCGCTCCGCGCGCATGGCCTCGATGGTGGCCACCACGTCCAGGCCGTGGTGCTCGGGCGGGGTGAAGCCGAACTCCGCGCCCAGTGACTTCAGGAAGGCCGGACGGGGCCGCTCGTTGATGCCCATGGTCCGGTCGCCCTGCACGTTGCTGTGGCCGCGCACCGGGCACAGCCCCGCCCCCGGCTTGCCGATGGCGCCGCGCAGGAGCGTCAGGTTGACCACCTCCTGGATGTTGCCCACGGCGTTCTTGTGCTGCGTGAGCCCCATGGCCCAGCACCAGATGATTTGGTCCGTCTCCGCCATCCACCCGGCCACGGTCTCCAGCCGCTCGCGCGGGATGCCGCTCTGCTCCACCACGTCGTCCCAGGACACGCCCGCCAGGTGCGCCGCCCAGGCCTCGAAGCCCAGCGTCTCCGACTCCACGAAGTCGCGCGCCACCACCGTGCCCGGCGCCCGCGCCTCGCGCTCGAGCAGCGCCTTGCCCAGGCCCTGCAGCAGCGCCACGTCCCCGTTGATGCGCACCTGGAGGAAGGCGTCCGAGAGCGGCGTGCCCCCGCCCAGCACCCCCCGGACGGCCTGGGGATGCTTGAAGCGTTGCAGGCCCGCCTCGGGCAGCGGGTTGATGCTGACGATGCGGCAGCCCTGGCGCTTGGCGGCCTCGAGCGCCGTGAGCATGCGCGGGTGGTTGGTGCCCGGGTTCTGCCCGATGACGACGATGAGCCGGGCCTTCTCGAAGTCCTCCAGCGTCACCGTGCCCTTGCCGATGCCCACCGTCTCCGTGAGCGCCGTGCCGCTCGACTCGTGGCACATGTTCGAGCAGTCCGGCAGGTTGTTGGTGCCGAAGCGCCGCACGAGCAGTTGGTAGAGGAACGCCGCCTCGTTGCTCGTCCTCCCCGAGGTGTAGAAGGCCGCCTCGTCCGGGGCGCCGAGCGCGTGCAGCTCGCTCGCCACGAGCGCGAAGGCCTCGTCCCAGGACACGGGCTCGTAGTGCGAGGCGCCCTCGCGCAGCACCATGGGGTGCGTGAGCCGCCCCTGCTTGCCCAGCCAGTGGTCCGTCTGGGCCGCCAGGTCCACGAGGCTCCACTTCTGGAAGAAGTCGGGCGTCACCCGGGCCGTGGTGGCCTCCTCCGCCACCGCCTTCGCGCCGTTCTCGCAGAACTCGAAGGCCGAGCGGTGGGCCGGGTCCGGCCACGCGCAGCCGGGGCAGTCGAAGCCGTGCGCCTGGTTCACCTTGAGCAGCGTCTGGGCGCCGCGCATGACGCCCATCTCGTCCCAGGCGTGCTGCATCGCCTTCACCACCGCCGTCACGCCGCCCGCGACGCTCGCTGGGGCGCCCACGCGCAAGGGTTCGGCGAGGGTGGGCGGCTGGGCGCTCGGGCGGAGGGCGGCGGGGGTCCGAGGGGAGGAGTCGCCGGACTCCGGGGTCTGGGTGTCACGCGTCGTCTCCGCCATGGGGCCTCCTGCGCCGGGGGAGTGGGGAGTCTAACTCCCCGGGCGCTGGAGGAGGGGACCGGTGGTGCTCGTCCGGTCTCCGGGCGGTCATCAGGGCGTGGGCACTCCACCGTCGGAGGGCGTTCCGCCGTCGGCGCCATGGATCGCCGAGTGGTTGAACAGCCGGATGGGGCTGGTGGAGGGCTCGTAATTCAAGGCCTCCTCGGGGGTGTTGCAGACCGTGGGGCAGAGCACGTCGTTGTGCCACTTCTCTCCGGGCTTGCAATCCCCCGCGATGCTTCCATCGGGGAGCAAGGACGGGGCGATGAGGGGGCAGCCGATGGGAGGCGGTGGCAGGGTCTTCCAGCGCGCATGGCTCAAGCACACGGCGCCCGACCTGTTCCATCCCGCCTCGAAGATCTCCTGGGGGAGGATGTCGTCGGCGTCGGGCCGGGTGAAGACGGTGGGGTTCACCTGGTGGTCCCAGAACGTGATGTGGGTGCCTTCCTGGGTCTGCGTGCCGCCGTTGCCGCAATAGTCCGCGCGGGCCATGCGCGTGCAGACGGCGTGGGCGTCGCCCATGTTGCCGGTGCCGCCGGGGTTGAGGCCGTCCTTCCAGGGCTGGTAGCCCCAGCGGTAGCACTTGGCGATGACGTCGTGGTGGCACCCGAGGGTGAAGCGCGTGGGATCCGAGGTGTCTCGGGCGCCCGTGTCCTCGTCATAGACGCCCGACACCGGCACCATCCAGTCCGAGTTCGGTCCTCCATTCACGTTCGAGCACGTCACCCACTCGTCCTGGCGCTTCATCTTCATCTTGTAGAGGAAGGTGTTGCCGCTGCCATCCCACCACGTGGGGGGAGAGCGGCCCTCGTCCACCACCTGGTTCGCGTTGAGGACGTCCTCGATGACGACGGTCATGTCGTCGTGTTGCGGGTTCTTCACGGAGGTGCCGAAGAGCCGGGCGCCGATCAACTCCGCGCCGCGCAGCACCCGGCGCGCGGGGAACTTGCCGCTGGAAGCCTCGACGCGGGCGCTCCAGGGCTGGCCGGCCATCCAGGCTCCCGCGAGCACCGTGTACGTGCCCGAGGCGGGGCACGTGAAGGTGACATCCGGGCAGAGGCTGCCGTTGCAGCCGTTGTCCCCCGAGGCGATCGCATTCGCGGAGACACACGGTTGGGTACCCGGGCAGACGCGCAACACGGCGTTTCCAGAGCAGGTGCCGAGCCCGCAGCCCCCCGCGCCCAGGTGCACGGAGCTCTGGGGCGTGCACGAGCCCACGCCCTTCCAGGAGAAGCCGCAGTTGCGGTTGACGCCCGTGGTGGGAGTGACCGCGCAGGTGGACAACACGGGGCTGCCGCTGTCGTCGCGGTAGGTGACCTCGCCGACGAGCTCTCCCTTTTCCAAGCGCAGGTCCTGGATGAGTTCACCGGTGTCCTCGAAGGCCGCCTTCAGGAAGGAGACGCTCTCCAGCTCCGAGCCGTGCAGCAGCCGGCCCTGGGTGGGCCAGCCCTCCTCGTCCTGGGCGAAGGAGCGGGTGGTCCAGGCCGACGTCTCCTGGAGCGCGGGGGGTTCACCCTGACAGGCCGCGAACAGGCCCAGGCTGGCGCCAAGACAGAAGGGGAACAGAAGACGGGTCGACAAGGGGGGCATGGGTCTCTCTCCGGTGGACGGGTGCGTCCATTTCAACCGCCGTGCCACTGCCTCCGCCTGGGACGGGGGGTCTTTCCGGGCCCCTTCCGGCAAGGGTGGTGGGCAACGCTTGCCGACTCCGGCAAACCTTGCCGTCCTACCCGTCCTCTTGGGGCGTGGCGCACAGGCGCAGGCCGACCAGGGGCTCGCGCAGGGTGCGCTCCATGGCCTCGCGGTTGGCGCTCTGGCTGCCAATCTCCGCCTGGAACCAGCTTCCGCCCCGGATGACGGGTTGGCGCGGGTCCTCGGCGGAGCGCACCCACTCCCAGACGTTGCCGGCCATGTCGTCCACCCCGAAGGGGCTGCGCGAGCGCGGGTGGCTGCCCACCTCGTCCGGTCCGAAGCCGAGCGGCTCGCGGCCATACGTCACGTCGATGTTGGCGTCGTCCGGCGCCAGCGTGTCGCCCGAGGGGAAACGGCGCCCATCCGCGCCCCGGGCGGCCCGCTCCCACTCGGCCTCGGTGCACAGCCGAGCGCCGGGGACGCGGCCCGTCCGGGCGAGCCAGTCCGCGTAGGCCTCCGCGTCCTCGAAGGAGATGGCGGAGATGGGGACGCGGCGCCAGTCCTGCATCGCGCGGCGCTCGCGCTGGCCGTAGCGCAGGGGCTCGCCCTCCCAGGCCACGTACTCGCGCGAGGCGGGACGCAGGGTGAGGCGCCAGCGGCCTCCCACCTTCTCCAGCACCACGCCCCCGCGCGCCCCCCGGGTGCCGGGCAGCCGCGCCGCGCGCTCGGCCGGAGGCAGCGCGTCGAGCCAGGCCATCCAGTCCGCGAACGTCACCTCGTGCCGGGCGATGAGGAAGGCGCCGGTGTGGGCCTCGTGCAGGGGCGAGGCGTTGAAGAAGGTGCGCCGCAGCGCCTCCTCTCCACTGCCCTGGAGGAAGCGTCCAGGGGGGATATGGATGAAGCCCCCGGGAACGGCTCCGGCCCGGGGCAGCGCCACGTCCAGCGCCAGCGCCTCGCCCGCGCGCAGCCACACGGGCACGCGGACCTCGGCCCGCCCCGGTGCTTCCAGCCGCAGCAGGTGCGAGCCCGCGGACAACCTCGCCTCTCCGGGTGAGGCACCCCATTCATGCTCGGGCTCGGCGTCCGGTCCGGGGGCACTCAGCCACATCCGGGCGCCCTCCGGCCGGGTGCGCACCGTCAGCCGCGCGGGCTGTGTCCACCGCTTCCTCCGCTCGCCCGTGACGTCATAGGCGGCCAGCCGCCCCAGCAACTCCGCGCGCTGCTCCGCGTGGCCCTCGCGCTCGGCCAGGGCCACGCGCTCGGCGAGGAGATCCGCCAGGCGCTCGCGCACCTCTTCATGGCCCGGGGCGAGCCCGCCCGTGGCCTCCAGCGCGCTGGTGGCGCTCGCATAGGCCGCGTCCGCCGCCCGCCCCACTTCCAGCGCCCGGGCCCAGGTGGACTCGGCGGACTCGCGCTCCCCGGGCGTGTCGAAGCGCGCGAGGGCTTCCTGGCGCAGCCGCCCGCTCTCCTCCGCGAGCCTCCGTGCCCCGTCCCACTCGCCCCGCGCCTCGCCCAGCCGCGCCGCCACCGTGGCGTCCAGGCCCGCGCGCACCTGCCAGCGCACCGCGCCCACGCCCGCGAGCAGCGTCACGGGCACGCTCGCCGCCAAGGCCCAGCGCCGCAGCCTCCGGCCCCGTGCCGCGCGCCGTGAATGGGCGAGCAGTTCCTCCTCCCGGGGGCCCACGGGCTCCAGCTCCGCCGCGGCCACCTCCGACAGCAGCTTGTCGCCGTACAGCAGCTCCGCGGGCCGGCCCAGCCGCTCCCACTCGGTGGCGGCACGCTCCAACCGGTGGCGCACCGCGCGGCGCTGCTCGCCCTGGCCGAGCCACCCCCTCAACGTGGGCCAGCCCAGCAGCAGGCTCTCGTGGGCGAGCTCGTAGTGGCCCTCGCCGCCCTCCGTCTCTCCGGCGAGCAGCAGCCGTCCGCGCACCAGCCCCTCCAGCACCTCGTGGCTCCAGGTATCTCCGGGGCCGACGTGCAGCTCGGCGGCGGTGCGACGCGCGCGGGTGCCCTCGGGCGTGACGAGCGAGAGCAGCAGCTCGCGCGCCCGGGGCCGCTGCTCGGGCCGCAGCCGCGCCACCACCCCATCCGCGTGCCGGGCCAGCGCGCCCTCCACGCCGCCCATGGCCTCCAGCGCCGCCGCGGGGATGATGCCGTGCTCGCGGTCCCGGGCCTCCCACAGCTCGGCGAGGGCGAACTGGAGCAGGGGCAGGCCGCCTTCCGTGCGCGCGGTGGCCGCCACCAGGGACTCCACCACGGCGCTGGACTCGAAGCGCACCCCGAGCGCCCGCGCCGGGCCGACGATGGCCTCGCGCAAGCCCGCCAGGGACATCGCGGGCAGCAGGTGCAGCGCGCGTGGCAGTTCCTCGTCCAGTCCGGGCAGCGTCATCAACCGGGTGAGGCAGTCACTGCGCGCCGTGCCCAGCACCCGCACGCCCGGTACCCGGCGCACCAGGAGGACCAGCTCGCCCACGAGCCGCGCCGCGTCCTCGGGAGGCGAGAGCGTGACGAGCTCTTCCAGTTGATCCACGAAGAGGAGCACCGGGGGCGCGTCGGGTGGACGCCGCCGCAGCGCCTGGGCCAGCGCGCCCGGTTCCCCGCCGGGCTCCGACAGCTGGGCCGCGAGGGAGGCTCCGTCTCCTCCCAGCACGGGCGCGAGCGCCTCGGCGATCGCCACCAGCGGCTGGCGTCCGGGCACCCAGGGCGCCACGTGCCAGCGCTTCGCTCCGTCTCCCAGGCCGGATTCCTCCACGGCGGGCAGCACGCCCGCGCGGCACAGCGAGCTCTTGCCCACGCCCGAGTCTCCCGCGACGAGGACGAAGGGGCTGGCGCGCAGTCGATCCACCACGGCTCGCGCTTCCGCCTCGCGGCCGAAGAAGACGCCGCGGTGGCCGGCATCGAAGGCGAGCAGGCCCCGGTAGGGATTGCCGGAGGGCAGGGCGCTCGGGCGGGTGGGAGCGGCCAGGGCTTCCAGGGCCTCGCGCAGCGCGTCTCCCGAGTCGTAGCGCCGCGCGGGGTCCGCCGCGAGGCACCGGTCCACCACCGCCGCCAGTCCCGGGGGCAGGGCGGGTGCCACTTCCGCGAGGGGACGGGGCGGCTCCTCGCACACGGCGCGGGCCAGCTGGGCGAGCGGCACGTCCTCATGGGGCGCTCGGCCCGTGCACAGCTCGTACAGCAGGATGCCCAGGGCGTAGATGTCGCTCGCGCGGCTGGCGGGCTCGCCCCGCCACAGCTCGGGGGCGAGGTAGAGCGGTGTGCCCGCGGTGGCCTCTCCTTCTAAAGGAGGCGAGGCCCGGGGCTCGGGGGGCGCGAGGGCGAGCGCGGTGGGCGCGGTGCCCGGAGAGGGCAGCGGCCGGGTTTCCCTGGGCGAGGCGACGGGCCGTGTTTCGCGCTCGGGAGCGGAGGCCGGAGACGGCGCGGGGGCGCTGGAGCCCGGCTCGGGCGGGACGCGCTCGGCGAGCTCGGCCAGTCCGAAGTCGAGCAGCTTCACCTCGCCTTCCTCGGAGAGCACGGCGTTGGCGGGCTTGATGTCGCGGTGGAGGATGCCGCGGCGATGGGCGGCGGCCAGCCCGCGCGCGAGGCCCACGGCGATGCGCAGCACATGCCGCCCCTCCACGGGCCGGGGCAGGGTGTCCAGGGGTTGGCCCCGGATGAACTCCGACACGAGGTAGGGCCGCCGGCGCACCTCGCCCACGCGGTGGATGGCCACGACGTTGGGGTGTTGCAGCCGGGCGATGGCGCGTGCCTCCTGGAAGAAGCGCGCCCGCGCCGTCTCCTCGCTCACGCCCCCGGGGGTGATGAACTTCACCGCGACGAGCCGCTCGAGCAGCGTGTCGTGCGCCAGGTACACCTGTCCCATGGCGCCCTGGCCCAGGGGCCGCAGGAGCCGGTACTCCTCGAATTCGCGCGGGGGCTCGCCCCCGGCCCGGCTCATGGGGTGGAGCTTCCCCGGCGGGGGGCGCGGGTCTGGAGCCCGAGCTGCCTCATCTTGAAGGTGAAGGTGCGGATGGGCATGCCGATGAGGGCCGCGGCGCGCGTCTGGACACCCTCGGCCGCCTCGAGCGCTTCCCGCATGCGCCGACGCTCCAGCTCGCGAATCTCCTCGGCGAGGGGCTGGAAGGTGGGCGTGCCCGGAAGCAATGGCGCGGCGGGGCGCGGGAGCTCCGGGTGCGGCGCGGGTGACGGCGAGGGCTCGCCTCCGCGAACGCGCTCGGGCAGGTGGTGCGCCTCGAGCACGTTGCCCATCACGGCGGCGGCGGCGTAGTCCATGAGGTTGCGCAGCTCGCGCACGTTGCCGGGCCAGGTGTAGCGGGCCAGGGTGGCCAGCGTGTCCGGCGCCATCACGAGCGGCTCACGCCCCAGGGCCTCGCACGCCCGGTCCAGGAAGGTGCGCGCGAGCAGGGGCACTTCCCGGGGCCGCTCGCGCAAGGGGGGCAGGAGGACGGTGGCGGCGCCGAGCCGGAAGTACAGGTCCTGGCGGAAGCGGCCCGCGGCGACCTCGGCCTCCAGGTCCCGGTGCGTGGCGGCCACGAGCCGCACGTCGATGGGCCGCTCGCGCACCTCGCCCACGCGGGTGATGCGGCGCGACTCGAGCGCGCGCAGGAAGCGCGCCTGCACGGCCAGGGGCAGCTCGCCCACCTCGTCGAGGAAGACGGTGCCGCCCTGGGCGCTCTCGAAGATGCCGGCCTTGGCGGAAGCGGCGCCCGTGAAGGCGCCCTTGTCGTGGCCGAACAACTCGCTCTCCACCAGCCCCTCGGGGAGGGCCGCGCAGTTGACGGTGACGAAGGGGCCCGAGGCGCGGCGGGACCAATGGTGCACGGCGAAGGCGGTGTTCTCCTTGCCCACGCCCGTCTCCCCGGAGACGAGCACCGGCAGCTCGCTCGGGGCCAGCCGCCGCACCAGGGCATAGAGTTGCACCATGGCGGGATCCGCGACGAGCACGGTGCGCTCGCCGAGCGTCAGGCGGGTGGCGCTGCTGGCGGCGGAGGCGGGTTGGCCGGGCAGGGCGTCCTGGGCGGCGCCCCGCGCGGCGGCCACCAGCGTGTCGGCGTCGCACCCATCCGAGGGACACACGGCCCAGCCCAACCGCGCTCCAGGGCAGGCGGCGGCCAGGGCCTCCACGTGTTCGCCGAGGGATTCCTCACCAGGCTCTCCGGAGACCTCGGGCAGCAGCATCACGAGGTGGTTGGCGTCCAGCCAGCCCGCCGCCTCGGCCGAGCCCAGCTCCGCCGCGCACGCCGCTTCCACGTCGTCCCGGCGCGCGCCCTGGGAGGGCAATACCAGCGAGAGCACCGTCAGGGGCCGGCCGTAGCGCAGGGCCCGCTGCACCTCGAGCCCCAGCCGCTCCAGGAGGGATTCGGCCTCCAGCAACCGCCGGGCGGGAGGCAGGCGGGCGGCGGTGCGCAGCACCAGGGCCACGGTGCCCAGGGTCACCACATCTCCGGACACCAGGGGGCGGGCGCCCTCCACGCGCTGTCCATTGACGAGCGTGCCGTTGTGGCTGCCCAGGTCGACGATGCGCACCTCGCCGCCGTTGAGCACCAACCGGGCATGGCGGCGCGACACGCTGTCATCGCGCAGCCGGAGATCCGCCTCCGCGTCCCGGCCGATCAGGACGACGCCCGAGCCGGGCAGGGCGAAGCGCGCGGACGATTCTCCTTCCAGCACGAGCAGATACGCGGGGGCGGCGCCTGACGAGGAGGCCCCCGGGGCCAGGGGCCTCGTGGCGCGGGCACTGGGGGGCAGGTCGGACATGGGGAGGAAAAATCCCATACCCCGCGCGCGGGGTGCAACCCGAGGTGCCGCGGCTCGGGGGACCAGACAACGTTTCGGAGGGGGCGCTGGCAACGCTTGCCGGAGGCGGCGGGCAATCGTTGCCGTCCCGTGCGCAAGCCTTGCCTGTCCCTCACGGACCGCCCGAGGCCGCCGCCTCGTGGGCGGGGGGATGTCTGGACTGGCACCGCGATTGCTCTGTCCCTTCTCGTCGCTCAATTCCTCGCATCACCTCTTCTCGCATCACCTCAAGGACACACCATGACCTCGTTCTCCGCTCACGCCCGGCGCACCTTCCTCCTGCTGGGGATCGGCTCCCTCTCCGTCGCCTGTGGGGGCCCGGAGCCCCTGACGGACGAGGAGGCCCTCGAGGCGTTCGCCACCACGTCCTCGGCGCTCTGCACGGACCCCAATATCGCGGACGTCTCGGCCTCGCTCGGCTCGCAGGCGGGCAACGCGGTGAGCGGCTCGTCCAACGGGGGCACCTACGGCAGCCCGGAATGCCCGAGCCATTACGTGGTGGAGGCGCTGGCGACGGGGAACAAGAAAGTCGTCCTCAGCGCGGCGTGGGGAGACTCCTCGGTGCAGGGCAGCCAGTCGCTCTGCGAGAGCGCGCGTCTGCGCGCCACCACGTATGGCAGCCACGATGGCGTGACGTGGACGCAGCTCGACTCGCTGACGGTCAGTGGCTCCTGGGGCCCCACCTTCGGGTGCTCGTTCATGTGGATGCCGAGTCACGCGGTGACGACCCTGTCGCCGTCCAGCTACTCGCGGCTGCGCGTCGCGGCGCGCGCGTACATCCTCAAGTCCACGGGCGTGGAGTACCACCGGGTGACGGGCCACATCGGCATTCCCCTGCCTCCGCCCCCTCCTCCTGAGTTCGCGCCCGGCGAGGCGCCCCAGTCGTTCTGAAGCACCCGTCGCCGTTCCACCCTCACCCCCCAGGAGACCTCTTCATGATGAAACGTGCATCCCTGTCGTTGCTGGCCGCCGCGGCGCTGTGCGCATCGAGCGCGAGTGCTCAGACCGCCACGCTCGTCACCTTCCCGGGCCCCTCGGGCGACACCACGTTGGACTCCGGCCTGCTCTCGGGCGTGCTCTACAAGCCCGCCAACTACTCGACCTCGACGTCGCTCCGGGCCGTGGTGCTGATGCATGGCTGCACGGGCTACTGGTCCAACCGGACCGTGGGGGCCACCAATGCCAATGGCACCCCCAACCTGCAGAACCAGGTGGAGAAGTGGGGCTTGAAGCTGGCGTCGGAGGGCATCGTCGCCCTGGCGGTCGACGGCTTCACCCGGCGCAAGCCCTCCTCGATCCCCGACGCGGACGCCTCCCTGTGGCAGAACCAATGCTCGGGCGCTACGTACGGAGGACAGGTCAACCCCTACACCACCCGCGTGTGGGATGCCCAGGCGGCCTGGTCCTGGTTGGCGGCGGACAGCCATATCGACTCCGCGCGCATTGGCATCCTGGGCTGGTCCCAGGGCGCGGAGGCGGCCATGGTGGAGGCGGCGGAGAAGGCGACGAACACCCTCTTCCGCACGACGGTCCTGTTCTATCCGGGGTGTGGCGCGGCCCTGGGATTCGGCAGCCCAGGCGCGAGCACCTGGCGCCCGCACCACGACCTGCGCTTCAACATCGGCACCGCGGACTCGCTGTACTCCAACTGCCAGTCCCGCGCGACCACGGCCATCTCCACCTATGGCTCCACGCCGGGCAGCGGGCACGAACTGGCGTTCGTCGCCTACACGGGGGCTGGGCATGGCTTCGATGGCGGAGCGCAGTCCTGGTCCACGTCCCCGACTCCCTGCTCGACACCCGACGAGTGCGCCATGAAGGCCGCGGACATCGACTCCCTGGCCTTCCTGTTGTCCCGTCTCTAGGCGGGCGTCCGAGCGCCGCGTCCCCCCGTCGGGACGCGGCGAATCGGATGCACGCGGGCCCCGGATGGCCTAATCTCGGAGGTAGTCCCGTGCGTGGAACCTTTGCAGGCGGGTGGCGCACGGTCCGGGAGGATGGATGGAGCGCGAGACGCTGCATGGATGGAACCTGACGCCGACGGAAGCGGTGGCGTTGCAGCGCGAGCTGCGCGAGCGCGTGGTGCTGCGAGTGCCCGAGGGGTGGAAGGTCGAGCGGGTGGCGGGGGCGGACATCTCCATGAGCCGGGGGGAGCCGTGGGCCTCTGGAGGATTCGTGGTGCTGGATGCCCAGACGCGGGCCCCGGTGGCCCAGGCGAGTGCCGTGACGCGGTTGAGCTTCCCCTACGTGCCAGGGCTGCTGTCCTTCCGGGAGCTGCCCGTGTTGGAGGAGGCCTGGGCGCGGCTGGAGGTGCGGCCGGACCTCCTCATCTTCGATGGCCAGGGGACGGCGCATCCCCGGCGTCTGGGGCTGGCGTGCCACGGAGGGCTGCTGTTCGGCGTGCCCTCCATTGGCTGTGCGAAGTCCCTGCTGGTGGGCAAGCACGGCCCTCTGGGCGAGGAGCGCGGCGCGGTGGCGGACATCCTCCACCAAGGCGAGGTGGTGGGCCGGGCGGTGCGCACGCGGAGCAAGGTGGCCCCCGTGTACGTCTCGCCGGGCCACTTGATGGACCTGCCCACGGCGGTGGAGTGGGTGCTGCGGATGACGTCGCGCTACCGGGAGCCGGAGACGACGCGGCACGCGCACCGTTTGGTGAATGAGGTGCGCCGCGCGGCCCTGGCGGACAAGGCGCGGACCTGGGACGAGTGAGCCGTCGAGCGACGCCTCACGCCGCGCTCGCCACGAGCACGGCGGCCAGACCCACCAGACTCTCCCCGGCGATGAGCCCCGAGGCGAGGGGCACGGTGAGGGCCTGGGCGGCGTCTGGCTTCACGCGGGCGAGAAGCGCGGCGGCCATCGAGCCGAGGAACAGGGACACGGAGAAGGACGCGGGCAGGGCGAACGCGAGCCCGAGCGCGATGGGGGAGGGGAGGAACCGCTGGACGCGAGGGGAGGCCCACCGCTCCAGCAGGACGAGTCCCACGCCGAGCACGAGGCCCCCCAGCACGCCCCAGCGAGCCGCCTCGGACAGGTGTCCCAGTCCCGAGGAGAGGGCGCGGGCCATGGCGGCCACGAAGTAGCCGCTGGGGGCGGGGAAGCGCTCCTCGGAGAGCGCGGAGCCGTCGGGCACGAGCAGGTAGAAGACGGGGACGATGAGGGCCGAGCCCACGACGCACCCGCAGAGCTGGGCGAGGAAGGTCTGCCGCGAGGGGACGCCGAGCAGGGAGCCCGCCTTCACGTCGGTGAGCAGGTCCGCGCTGGAGGCGGCGACGTTGCCCGCGAGGCTCGCGGCCATGGCGTTGGGCAGGGCCTGTCCCGGCAGCAGCGCGCCGAAGACGAGCTGCGCCACATGGCCGAGGGCCCCATAGGGCGTCACATCCGTCTCGCCCGTGGCCCGGCACGCCACGGCCGCGAGCGCGAAGGACAGGAGCACGCCCAGCAGGCCGAGGAAGAAGGGGACCTCGAAGGCGACCGAGCCCACCGCCGCGAGCGCGAGGGACAGCAGCGTCACGCCGATCCGGAACCACGAGATGGGCACGTCGCGCGGATCAGCCGCCTCGCCCTGGCGTGAGGAGCGCAGTCCTCCGAAGGCGCGGCGCACGAGTCCCGGTTGGATGGCCAGATGGGTGAGGGAAGCGCTCGTCGCCAGGGCGGCCCCGGGCCACAGACTCCACTCGAGGATGCCGAGGTAGCCCGTCTCGGGCAGCAATCCGTGCGAGTGCAGCCACGGAGCGAGCACACCAAAGCAGATTCCCGCGCCGAGCAGCATGGAGGCGCCGATGCGGGGCCCCACGATGGCGCCGGTGCCCAGCGGCAGCAGGGTCAGGTCCAGGGCGAAGGTGAGCTGGGCGAGCGGCACGCCGAGCACCGCGCCGGGCATGGCGAGCGCGGCGGGCACCCAGGCGAACCCATCGCGAGCGAGTGCCAGGAGGCCCGCGCCGGCCGCGCCCAGGCCGAGTGCCCGGGCGCCGCGCCTGCCCTCGTCATCCCCGGCATGGAAGGAGCGGGCGATGGACGCCGCGGCGATGCCCGAGGGAAAGGGCAGGGGGTCCTGGCGGAGGAAGGCGCGTTGCAGGGGCAGGGCGATGAAGACCCCGAGCGCCGAGCTGAAGAGGGTCCACAGCAGGAGCGCCCAGAGAGGAGGGTGATGGCCGGACAGCAGGAGGTAGCCCACGCTGGCGTTGATGATCGTCCCGCCGGTGGAGTAGCCGGCGGCGGAGGCCACGGACTGCATGGCGCTCGTCTCGGGCAGGCTGAGCGCGGGCCCGAAGAGCGAGGGGCTCAGCCGCAGGAGGGCGCGTTGGGTGCCGAGCCCCACGACACAGGCGATGAGGGCGGCGGGGAAGCCCAGCCCCGTCTTCAACCCCACGTACAGGTTGGACAGGCACATGAGCGCGCCGAGCACGCTGCCCAGTCCAATCGCGCGGGGAGTGAGGGCCGACATGCGCCAGACCCTACTCAATCCCCGGGCCTCAGCGTCTCCAACTCGGCGAGCAGGGCCTTGAGCTCGGGCGTCTCCAGGGCCCGGTGCACGGAGGTGAAGAACTGGGAGAGGTCCCCCGCGCCCTGGTGTTCGTAGACGGTGGCCTGCAAGCCCATCTCCAGCCGGTCCACCTGGCGCACGAGCCGCGCCTCGAAGGACGTCCCCTGCTCGTACTCCTCCCACAGCGCGAGGTAGTCGGGCCCGCGTGGCAGCCGGGAGAAGAGGTGCTCCACCGCCTCGCGCTCGCGCCGCAGCTTCTCCTCGCGGCTCACGCCGTCATGGGGGGTGATGTCCCCGGCGCGCGCCTCGCCCACGTCATGCAGGAGCGCCATGCGCACGAGCTTGGTGGCATCCGCCTCGGGGAAATAGCCATCGGCGAGGAACAGGCACAGCAGCGCCACGAAGAAGGAATGCTCGGCCACGCTCTCGCAGGTGTCGCGGGGGATGCCCACGCGCAACCAGCCCTGGCGGAAGAGGTGCTTGAGCTGATGCAGCTCGAAGTAGGCCTCGAGCAGGGGTGAGGGGTGACGGCCCTGGAGGATCGCGGGGGGGAAGGGCGGGGCCTTGGTGTGCATGGGCCACGAGGGTAGCCGAGTGGAGGATAAAACTTCCGGGGGGATGGGTCGTTCAGGGGGACACATGCCGCCCGCCACCTGGCTCCCTCGGGACCCCCGCCTTCTCCAGATCGCCTTCCTCTCCACCTTCCTGATGCTGGGCGTGGGGTGGCTCGGGTTCGACGTGCCCCCGTGGCAGCCGCCGCTCATCGCGCTCACGGCCTGCGCGACCCAGTGGGCGATGACGCGGTGGATGCGGACGCCCCCGGCGGGGTACCTCTCTCCGATCATCACCTCGCTGGGCCTGTCGCTGCTGCTGCGCACGGATGCCTTCTGGGTGGGACCGTTCGCCGCGGCGGTGGCCATCTCGAGCAAGTTCCTCCTGCGCGCGCGGGGCAAGCACCTCTTCAACCCCACCAATCTGGGCCTCGTGGTGGCCATGCTGCTCACCCAGCACGCGTGGTGCTCGCCGAGTCAGTGGGGCCACGGCGCGGCGCAGTGGGGGTGGTTCGCGGCGTTCGGCTTGGCGGTGGCGCACCGCTCGTTCCGCTCGGACGTGAGCCTCGCCTTCCTGGGCGCGTGGGTGTTGCTCAAGGCCGCGCGCGTCTTCTACCTGGGGGCGCCGTGGACGAGCCTGCAACACCAGTTGTCCGCCGGAGGGCTCATCCTCTTCACCTTCTTCATGATCTCCGACCCGAAGACGACGCCGGACCATCGCGCGGGCCGCGTGCTCTTCGCGGTGGCGGTGGCGGGATTGGCCTTCTTCTTGTTGCACGGGCTGTGGTGGCAGAACGCGCTCGTGTGGTCTCTCGCTCTGCTCTCCCCCTTCACTCCCCTCATCGACCGACTCCTGCCCGCGAACCGTTTCCAGTGGCCCTCGGGTGGGGCTTCTCCAAGGACAGACGCATGCGCTTCCCCCTCCTCGCAACCGGCCTGATGGCCGCCCTGGTGAACCTCGCCGCGCCCGCCGCCGAGGCGTTCTGTGGCTTCTACGTGGGCAAGGCGGACACGAGCCTCTTCAACGATGCCTCGCAGGTGGTGCTCGTGCGGGACGGAGAGCGCACGGTGGTGACCATGTCCAACGACTACAAGGGCGAGTTGACGGACTTCGCCCTGGTGGTGCCGGTGCCGGTGGTGCTCAAGCGCGAGCAGATCCACGTGGGAGAGCGCCGGCACATCGAGCGGTTGGATGCCTACTCCGCGCCGCGGCTGGTGGAGTACTTCGATAGGGACCCCTGTGCTCCGGTCCAGATGGAGAAGCGGATGAGCGCCATGGGAGCCGCGCCGGGTGCCAAGGGGGGCGGAGGCGGTTCGATGGACAAGAGCCTGGGCGTGACGGTGGAGGCCCAGTACACGGTGGGGGAGTACGACATCCTCATCCTGTCGGCGACGGAGTCGGAGGGACTGGAGACGTGGCTGCGGGAGAGTGGTTACAAGATTCCGCCCAAGGCCTCCAAGGCGCTGGCGCCCTACATCAAGCAGGACATGAAGTTCTTCGTGGCGAAGGTGAACCTGAAGGAGCAGAAGGCCACGGGCTTCTCGTACCTGCGGCCGTTGCAGATGGCGTACGAGTCGAAGAAGTTCATGTTGCCCATCCGCCTGGGCATGGCGAACGCGCGAGGGCCGCAGGACCTGGTCATCTACGCGCTGACGCGCCAGGGGCGGGTGGAGTCCTCGAACTACCGCACGGTGAAGGTGCCCAGCGACATGGACGTGCCCGTGTACGTGAAGGAGGAGTTCAACCAGTTCTATCCCGCGTTGTTCAGCAAGGCGCACGAGAAGGCGGAGAAGCGCGCGCTGTTGACCGAGTATGTCTGGGACATGGGGTGGTGCGACCCGTGCGCGGCGGATCCCCTCTCCAACGAGGAGTTGAGGGCGTTGGGCGTGTACTGGGTGAACGAGGGTGATGGGGTGCGGGGGGCGATGGGCGGCGTGCCGGTGACGCTCACGCGCCTGCACGCGCGCTACGACGGCGAGCACTTTCCCGAGGACCTGGTGTTCCAGGTGACGAATGACAAGCAGAACTTCCAGGCGCGGTATGTGCTGCGCCACGCCTTCAAGGGCGAGATGAAGTGCGACGAGGGCAAGGAGTACCTGCTCCAGTTGGACAAGCGTCACCGGAAGGAGGCGGAGACGCTGGCGGAGCTCACGGGGTGGAGCCTGGGCACCATCACGAAGAAGATGGGAGCGGATGCGCCCGGAAAGAAGCCCGCCAAGGACCAGGAGGGCTCCTGGTACCAGAAGCTCTGGAAGTGAGCGCCGGCCGCGCGCTGTTCCGATCACGTTCGCCTGGGGAGCCAGCCGGCGCGGAGAAAAGCTGAAACCGCGCCAGGGGGTCCTGCGTATCCAGGGAGAGCGCCCGTGCCGGGCGCACGGAGTCTCCGAGCCCATGTCATCCATTCCCATTGCTCTTCTCCCCGTCCGCCGCGCTGCGCACCCGGCGGCGCGTTGGTTGTTGCCCGTGGCAGTGGTCCTGCTCGTGGTGTCGAGCGGGTGTACCGAGGCGCGTGGTGCCCCGCCTGGCACGACGTCCACCCGTGCCGGGACGTCTGCCTCCGCGCAGGTGACGGATTCCCGGCGGTACACGAAGCCCTCGGACGAGGAGCTCCGGCGCACCTTGTCTCCCATGGCCTACGAGGTGACACAAAAGGAGGTCACCGAGCCGCCCTTCCGCAATGCCTTCTGGAACCACCATGAAGAGGGCCTGTACGTCGACGTGGCCAGCGGCGAGCCGCTCTTCTCCTCGCGCGACAAGTTCGACTCCGGCACGGGCTGGCCCAGCTTCACCCGCCCGGTGGAGGGCCGCCGCGTGGTGGAGAAGCGGGACGTGAGCCTGGGCATGACGCGCGTGGAGGTGCGCTCGAAGGAGGGCGACTCGCACCTGGGCCATCTCTTCGATGATGGGCCGGAACCCACGGGCCTGCGCTACTGCATCAACTCCGCGTCGCTGCGCTTCATCCCCGTCGACGAGCTGGCCGCGAAGGGCTACGGGGCCTGGCTGCCTGCCTTCGGACGCGCGGCACCGGCTCCGGAGCGGAACGTGGACCTCAAGGCGGCCGTGACGGAGACGGCGTACCTGGCCGGAGGGTGCTTCTGGGGCATGGAGGATCTGCTGCGCGAGATTCCGGGCGTCCTGGAGACGGAGGTCGGCTACACGGGCGGGGCGAAGACGTTCTCCCACCCCACCTATGACGACGTGCACACGGGGAAGACGGGGCACGCGGAGGCCGTGCGCGTCGTCTTCAACCCGAAGCTGCTGACGTACGAGACGCTGCTGGAGAAGTGGTTCTTCCGCATGCACGATCCGACGACGCTCAACCGCCAGGGCAACGACGTGGGCACGCAGTACCGCTCCGCCATCTTCTACCTCTCGGAGGAGCAGCGCCGGGTGGCCGAGGCGGTGAAGGCCCGGGTCGATGCGTCGGGCAAGTGGTCCCGCCCCGTTGTCACCGCGATCACCGCCGCGGGCGCGTTCACCCCCGCGGAGGCGTACCATCAGGATTACCTGGTGAGGAACCCCGACGGGTACACCTGCCACTACCTGCGGGACTGAGCGCGAAGCCCCCTCGGGAACTCCCAGAACGGGCGGTCAGCCGGTAGTCGGCTTGCCTGGGGTGGGACGGCTCGCCGAGTGGAGCATGAGGCTCCATTTTCCTCGCAGGAGGCTTCCATGGCCACGTGCGAGGTTTGCGGTAACGAGTACAGCATGGCGTTTCAGGTCATCACCGCGGGTGCCACCCACACCTTTGACTGTTTCGAGTGTGCCGCCCACAAGTTGGCGCCCGTCTGTGAACACTGTGGATGCAAGGTGCTGGGGCATGGCGTCGAGGCCAGCGGCAGCTTCTATTGCTGCGCCCATTGTGCCCAGGCTGAAGGAGTCCGAGGCATCGTCGACAACGCGGAGCACGCCCCGGCGTCCTGAGCGCGCCGCCCCTCGTCCCGTAGGACCCGAGGGACGGCGATGCAGACCCGATGGTGCCTGGGGCTTCCTGGGCTCCGAAGAATTCAGCCGAGGTGTGAATGAGGGTTTTCTATCGCCTTGTTCACGGATTCGATTCACGCCACCGCTCCCGGATTCAGGGCCCCTGTTTTATCTGGGACCTTTGGCGTGGCCGCTATTGCACATGGAATTGCTCGCTGATTTCGTCCCCGTCCTCGTTGACCTGCGCATAGTCGAAACGGGAGGCAATCTTTCGCGCATTGCACAGTTGTAGCAAGCGCTGCAACAACGCCTTGGCCTGCGCGAGTGTCCCGGACAAGCTTCCTTCCAGGAGGAAGAGGGGCTCGGCCATCGCGCTGTGACAGTAGAAATAGATATGCTCGTCCTCGTAGACGATCTCGTCGCCACTGAGCTTGACCTTGAGCTTCAGCTTCTCCGCTTGGACCCACTCCGTCATCAGGTTGGAGACGGTCTTGAAGTCACCAGAGTGGATGAGCCCCTGGAATGCGATTTTGATCATTTCAATGCCTCACTACCGGTAGAGAGGGCCTTGGCCTCTCGCGAGCCCGTGAAGATCAAATCGTCGACGAATGAGTCGCTCAGGCCCAGTTCCTTGCCTCGCTTGGCAATCGCCTTCAACTCGGCTTCGCTGAAAATCAACTTGAACTTGTCGGCCTGGCGGGCGATCCGGCTCTTGAGGTGTTTGACGCGCTCCAGCAACAACTTCGTCGCGGCCTCAAGGGCTTCGAGGGCGGGGTCCTTGGGTTTTCCGGGCGGGAGCGGGGGGCTGCTTCGAGGGGAATTGCTCGGGAGTCCGAGAAACGACCCGCCTGATCCGCTGGTGGAGAGAAGCACCGAGTGGCCGGGCCTCACGTGTCCGCCGCAATTGCAGGGGCCGGCGCGGCGACTGTTCCCGTGGTTCAACTGGACGAAGAGCTGGAGCAAGAGGGGGGCGTGAGGACATGGCGGGAGCGCGGGGGCGCTTCGCCGAGCAATGGGCCGAGCCGGTGGAGTTGGAGGTGGCGCCCCTGCCGTGTTGGCGACGATTGGAGGAGCAGGAGCGGCGGCGTGCGGTGCGAGGACTGAGAGAGGAAGTGGAAGCCGAGGCTCGCGCACGGGACAAACCCGTCCTGGGGGCGAACGCCGTGAGGGCCCAGCACCCGTATACCCGGCCCGAGCACCTCAAGCGCAGCCCGCGGCTGGAAGGGTGTCCTGGAAGGGTGTCAGACGATTCGTAGGAGACGAGGTGTCGGAACAAGTCCTTTGACACCTTCCCCGGCCCGGAGGAGCGCCCGTGAGCGGGGCGAGGACGGACATGGCTCCGTCCCCGCCAGGAGTGCTCAGCGCGCGCGCCAGTGCCGGGGCGTCTTGCGCTCCCAGAAGTCGAGGGCGTCGGGCTCGGACGCGCGCGGCGGGGTGTGGCTCATGCCCTGGGCCCCGAGGCTCGCGGGGGTGGTGAGCAGGCCGCTCACCGCGTCCGCCGAGGCCACGTCCGTGACGACCGAGAGCTTGTGGAGGCTCGTGGCCAGGTCCACGCCGGGCGTCAGGTGGCTGGTGACGATGAAGACGTAGGTCTGGCCTGGCTGGAGGATGTCGGGAGGCAGCTGGAGCGAGGTGTCCGTCGTGGTGAGGTAGGCCTCGGTGAAGGCGCGGGTCCTGGTTCCTTCCACGGTCAGGCGGCTGATGAGGACCCGGTAGGCCGTGGGCGTGCCCAACTGGGGTGCCTCCCAGGCGATGCGCGGCGTGAGGGAGCCGAGCGTGGACGAGCGCTGGGCGTCGGTGCCGTCCACCGTCAGCCGCCGGGGGGGAGAGATGCGCACCGCGAAGGGGGCCTGGGTGGCCTCCGGCAACGGGCGCACGTCGTGCAGTCCTAGCTGGTACAGGTCGCCCGTGGTCGTTCCGGGCAGCTTCAGGTCGAGCATGAAGGACTGGATGAGGATGAGCACTTCACCCCAGGCGCTTGGGTGGGGATTGCCGTAGGTGAAGCTCAGTGGGCCGTCGGGGCCCGCCCGGCTGGAGAACGTGATCATCAAATCGCCCGCGTATCTGTACCAGGCGTCCTTGCCGCCTGGCATGGCCGAGAGGGTGAAGGAAGGGAGCGAGGTGGTGGCCCGCGGATGCACCTGGGTCCGGTAGGGCTCGAAGCCCGAGCGACGCCAGTCGATGGTCAGCGTCTTCGGGGGCAGTACTTGGAAGGTGCCCTCCAGGTGGGTGGGGTTCGCCGGGTCCATGCTGACGCTCTGGACGAAGAAGCGGTTGACCGCGTCGTACTCGAAGACGGCGTTGTCGCGCACCCCGGAGGCGGTGACGTACAGGACGTCACCCGCCGAGGCGTCCAGGAGCACGTTGTCCTGCCGGCCGTACTGGTTGTAGCTGACGGGGTGGCGTGACACCGAGGTCGCCCCCTGGGCAACGGACTCGGTGGCGTAGAGGTAGGCGCTCGTTCCGGCGTTGGTGCTGACGGCCTGCCAGCTCCGGAAGGTGTAGTCCTGGGGCTCGAGATTGGACAGGGAGACGATCATGGGCGGCTGCTCGCTGGCCGTGCGGAACTCTCGACGGCCCAGCGTGTAGGTATCCAGGTTCACGGTGCGCGCGTCCGTCACCAGGTACTCCCTGCCGAGCCGCAGCATGTACTTGCCCTTGGGTGCCTCGGGAATCTGGAAAGAGCCATCCTCGGACAGCACCACCTCCAGGGGCCGCGGGACTCCCTCCTCGAGCGCGAAGGCCTGGAGTCCCGGGGCGGGTGGGTTCTGGGGCACGGCGCTGTCCCCCGTGTCCGTGCGGTAGCGCGCCAGGAGGCTACCCCTCACCTGATTCGGAGGGCCCGGGTCCGTGATGGGCTCGGGTTTGGGATCACACCCCGCCAACACCAGGGAGGAGACGAGAAGAGTGCGCAGCGACGACTGGAACGACACGTGGATGGGCCCCCTGCTTCCGACACGATTCGAAAGCCGGGGGCCAAGCTACCATCCCTTTGGACGGCGTGGACTCAGCCCTTGAACTCCCACGCCTCCGAGGCCACGGACTCGGACGTGAGGGGCAGGTGGGGGTGCTCGCCCACCAGGGCCGCGCTCACGCGTCTGCCTCGACGCTGGTGCCGCCTCGGCGTACGCCCTCTTGCCCGGTTTCGTGGTTTGTTCTTCCTCAGCGGCAACGGGCCGCACAAGACAAGCATCCTCAATGTCGTTGTCATGGATTGGTGCTGAATTGTCGACCCCCCAAGACTCCTTCAACCTTGTCGTCTACGCGCCGACGCTCACTGGCCACGATGGGCGTCCACTCGCGGTCGTTCACGGCCTGGAGCACGCTTGAACCCAGCGGATGACCGAACATGACCCTCATTCTTCCCGTCACGCCCAATGAACCAAGGCAGTTGAATCTTCTTCAGACCCTCAGCCCGTCTCCCCATCTGAGGTGCAGACTCGTCAGCGGGCGCCCTGTCGTGTCCGGGCTCTACCAGGAGAGCAACCGTGTGCCTGACGTGGTGCGCTACGTCATCGACCTGACAAGCGACACGCCTGATGGCGCGAGTCTCTCGCCTCCAGAACGAGGCGACGCCGATCTCATCTCCCATGATGGGTTCAGCGGCGATGTACGGGCAGACCAGCACCGCGCGAAGCACGAACGGATCGTGCTGATTCTCGAGTCGCCGCACAAGCACGAGTACACACAGGACTTCACACCCATCGCGCCCGCGCAGGGGTCCACCGGTTGGGGAATCCGCGATTACATCATCCCGCTGCTCTACAGACACCAGCGGCTCGAGCTCCCACCGAGCAAGTATGAACTGCTGATATGCAATCCGGTCCAGTTCCAAGCCTCTCTCTACGAACTCCATAGGGAAGAGCTGAACGACAACGAGCCGGCCCAGCAGTTGAGGAACACCACCTGGCGGACGTTGTATTACGGCATGAACGAGCGGGCCCACTTCCTCCGTCGCCTGGACGGCTACAACGCCGCGGCCGTCATCGTCGCCTGTACGGCGGCGCTCAGACAGGAGGTGCTGAGCGACGTGCTGCGCTGGCCGAACGGCTGGGTCCCCATCGTGGAGGCCAGTCACCATCCATGCGCCTGGCAAAGGAACATCAGCCGGGTCACTTTCGCGTGAACAAGACGTGGCGGCGAGCTGCCCGGCCTCACGGCCTCCGTGGCGATGCCAACGGCTCGCTCGCCGCACACGTCGGCAACGCATCGGGTTCGACACCCTGACTGCGCAGGTAGGCCACGCCCCATTCGCGCAGCGTGAGCAGTACCGGCGCCAATGAGCGACCGAACGGCGTGAGTTCGTACTCGACCTTCGGCGGCACCTGCGGATAGACGCGGCGCACGATGACGCCGTCGTCCTCCAGCTCGCGCAGCTGCAGCGTGAGCATGCGTTGTGTGGCTTTCGGGATGCGCCGCGTGAGTTCCATGAAGCGCAGCGTGCCGCCCATCAGGTGGAACAGGATCAGCGGCTTCCACAGCCCGCCGACCACCGAGACCGTGGCTTCCACTGGGCAACCGCTCTTGGGATCATGGCGCTTGGATCGCATACGTACATCCTTGATAGTAACCGTCATTATTGTGCCTTCTTGTGGTTTTGTCAGTATCCGCCAGATTGTGGGCATCCATGGGAGGCCCCATTCGCGCACTGCTGACAGAGAAGACCGAGGCCGGACTGTCGACGACCCTCACCGACCTCGATCCCGCCGAACTCGGCGAAGGCGACGTCACCGTCCGGGTCGAATGGTCGACGGTGAACTACAAGGACGCGCTCGCGCTTTCAGGGCGCGGCGAGATCATCAAGACACTGCCGCTGGTAGGCGGTATCGACCTCGCGGGCACCGTCGAGTCGTCGGATGACGCCCGGTTCGCGCCGGGCGACCGCGTGCTCGTCAACGGCTGGGACCTGAGCCAGACGCACCACGGCGGCTACTCCGAGAAGGCGCGCGTGCCGGCCAACTGGCTCGTCCCCGTGCCCGACGCCTTCAGCACGCGTGATGCCATGGCGATCGGGACGGCCGGCTACAGCGCAATGCTGTGCGTGCTCGCGCTCGAGCATTCCGGCCTGACACCCGATGCCGGCGATGTCCTCGTCACCGGTGCGAACGGCGGCGTCGGCTCCATCGCGATCGCACTGCTGTCGAAGCTTGGCTACCGGGTCGTCGCCTCCACCGGCCGCGTGTCGGAGGCGGAGCACCTTCGCGCGCTGGGCGCGGCGGATGTTATCGACCGCAATGACCTCGCGCGGCCCGGCCCGCCTCTGGGTCCGGAGCGCTGGGCCGGCGCGGTGGACGCCGTCGGCAGCCACACGCTCGCCAACGTTCTGGCGCGGACGCGCTACCGCGGCGTCGTGGCCGCCTGCGGACTCGCGCAGGGCCTGGACCTGCCGACGTCGATGGCGCCCTTCATCCTCCGCGGCATCACCCTGGCCGGTATCGATTCCGTGAGAGCGCCCCGTGATCTGCGGCTGGCGGCATGGGCACGCCTCGCGACGGATCTCGAGCTGCCCAAGCTGGCCGCCGCCACGCGGGAAATCGCACTCGCCGACGTCCCCGACACCGTCGCGCACCTGCTGCGCGGTGAGGTCAGGGGGCGCCTGGTGGTGCGGATTCCCTGAACGGTCGAGTGGAACGCCGTCGGCGCGGGCCGTCCCTCGAGGCGCCGGCGGATCGAACCGAATCGAGGGACGCGTCACATCCGAAACACCCACGCACGGGAGACAGCACATGACACAACGACAAGCCACGCCCTCTCTCTTCAATATCGAAGCGCACGGCCCCACGCTGGTGGTGCGCATCGACGGCGGTCCGCTGCAGCTCTTCAGCGCCGACGTGGCGCTGCAGCTCGAAGCGCTCGTGGACCGCGTGGACAAGGACCCCGATGTGCGTGCGGTGGTCTTCGCCAGCACGCATCCGCGGCGGTTCATGAGCCATGCGGACGTGAAATGGCTGCAGGAAGGCGGCGCCGACTACGTCGCGCGCCAGCAGACGGGTGCGCCGCCGCCGGCGCCCGCGGAGGGCTACGTTGGGCTCGACCGCCTGCACGCGATCTTCCTTCGCATGAACAGCATCGGCGTGGTGTTCGTCGCCGCACTCGAGGGCCAGGCGCTGGGGCTCGGCGCGGAGTTCGCATGGGCCTGCGACCTGCGGGTGATGGCCGACACGGACGCCTTCATCGGTCAGCCGGAAGTGCTGATGGGGATCATGCCGGGCGGCGGCGGCAGCCAGCGCCTGACCCGGCTGGTCGGGTCTCATCGCTCGCTCGTCGCGATCCTCGAAGGCAAGCCATTCACGCCCGCGCAGGCACTGGAGTTCGGTGCGGTGGATGCGGTGGTGCCGAAGGCCGACGTCGTCGCGAGGGCCATCGAGCTCGCCCATCATCTCGGCAAGCGCGACAAGGCGGCCGTAGGCGCCATCAAGCGTGCGATCTACTTCGGTGGCTCGCTACCGCTGCCAGACGGCATCAAGCTCGAAGCCAAGGAGTTCCTGACGCTCAACGTCTCCGCGCATGGTCAGAAGGTGATGCTCGCCTACCAGCGGAAGACAGCCGAGCTTGGGGAGCTTCCGCTCTACGCTCCTGAGGGCTATGACGCCGCGCTACGGGCAGGGCAGGTCGTCTAGCTGGTGAGCCTGCCCAGCTTTTGTGGCTCTCCCGCACATTTGCCCTGGGTGGGGGCCATACAATGCGACGCATGCAGACCGATGTTTCGCGCGCCGTCCCACCGTCCCGCTCCCGCGTGCTCCTGGTGCCAGCCCTGCTCCTCACCGTCGTGCTGGGGTTGGGCTCTCGCTCCGGGATGGCCCGGCACGTGCTGCCGCGCTTCCTCACCGACTACGCGGGTGACACGCTGTGGGCCACGCTCGTTTATCTGGGCGTGCTCTTGCTCTGGCCTTGGCTGTCCGTGTGGCGCGCGGCGACGGGGAGCCTGGGCTTCGCGTTCCTCATCGAAGGCAGCCAGCTCTTCCATCCGCCCTGGCTCGATGCGCTCCGCTCCCACACCCTCGTCGCCCTGGTGCTGGGCCGGGGATTCCTCGTGTCGGACCTCTTCTGTTATGCGGCGGGCGTGGCGCTCGGCGTGGGGCTCGACGTGGCGTTTCTGTCCCCGGCCGCCAGGAGGTCGGACGCGAAGGGCTCACCCTCCCGCCCGAGATAGACGGTGAATTCGTTTCCACGCCACCGAGGGGGGGCGGCCCCCTGGTAGGGTACCGGTCCATGTCGCTCACGCTCTACGGCTTCGGCCGCGTCAACTCCAAGGTGGTGGGTCTCACGCGCGATCTGCGCGTCCTGTGGATGCTCGAGGAGACGGGCCTGCCCTACCAGGTGCGCGGCCTGGATCATCCCGCGGGTGAGTTCCGGAGCGAGGAGTTCCGGCGGCTGAGCCCCTTCTCCCAGGCCCCGGTGCTCGACGACGAGGGCTTCGTGCTCACCGAGACGGGCGCGGTGGTGCTCTACCTCGCGGAGAAGACGGGCAAGCTCATGCCCGCCGACCTGAAGGGCCGAGCCCAGGTGACGCGCTGGTGTTTCGCCGCGCTCAACACCCTGGAGCCCCCGCTGTTTCAGATCGCGATGATCGATCTGTTCGGCGCCGAGGATCCCACCGGGGCGCAGCGCCGGCCCGGCCTGGTGGAGTGGGCGGACCGGGGGTTGAGCGGGCTCGAGGACTGGCTGAAGGAGCGCCCGTACCTCACCGGGGAGGAGTTCACGGTCGCGGACCTGCTGATGACCACCGTGCTGCGCGAGGTGCGCCACGGGGGCGTGCTCGAGCGCTACCCCCGGGTCAGCGCCTATCGCGAGCGGTGCGAGGCGCGGCCCTCCTGGCAGCGGACCCTGGACGCCTACGAGCAGCGGCTCGGCGTGGCCGCGGGCAGCGCGCGCTAGAAGGATGCGCATCGCCGTACGGGCCCTCGCCAGGAGCGGCCACCGGGAAATCCACGGGGCCCTCTCAATTTCTTGAGGGGAGCGGGCCGCCCGCCGTGCCGTGTCCGGAAGGCGATGCCGGGCGGGCGGCCCTGGTCCGGGGATTGCTCAGAGCTCCACGCACCTCGAAGGACGAAAGGACGGCGACATGCGGATTCGAAGCGGACTGTGGGTGGGGCTGGTGGCGTGGGCCCTGGCGGGCTGTGGCGGGACAGAGGACACGGCGAAGACGGGACGGCTCCAGTTGCACGAGGGCAAGAACGTGGCGGAGGCGCCCACGTGCACCCTGGAGGGCCCCGCCTGCGCCGCGGGCACGCAGTGCATGTCCTTCGTGCTGGACGGCAAGCGCGAGCAGCGCTGTCTGGGCGCGGAGGTGTGCACCGACTGGATGCGCTGCTCGGGCGGCACCCAGTGCGTCCTCATGTCGTCCTACCCCGTCCAGGTGGCGTGCTCGGGCACCTGCACGGGCGACGACTGCGACACGGCCGTGTCCAGCCCGGCGCCGTAGGGCCCCGCGGCCCGGGCCCCGCTCAGCCCTTCGCGGCCTGACGGGCGAGGGCCGCCACCAGCGTGCCCATGCCCGCGGACTGGGCGAAGCCCGGCTCGAAGCCGTGGACGATGTGCTGCGCCACCACCACCGGGAAGGGCGCGGGCAGCGCGCGCAACAGCTCCCCTCTCCCTCCTATACGCACAAGCGTTTAGCGGCGCACCACGAGGCCCACGTCGACACCGCCACGGTGGGGCCAGCAGTGGCCCCAGGGGTGGCTCCGGTGGGAGTTCCGGGAAACACCGGGTGCGGCCCCGGTAAATCCCGGACGTGGCGCCGGGAGAAACGCCGGTAAAGCGCCGGGAGTCGGGCCGTGGGGCGGGCGAGCGCGGCTGTTGGCGCGCCCAGGGTTTGCGAGGCGGGTACCCTTCGAGATCAGCAAGCGGGCGCGTGAATTCGCGCCGATGCCGCGCAGTGGTTGGGCGGGGGGATTTGCTCCGACGCCGCGCGCTAACCTGCTGCGCCCGTGGAGAGAGCGCGCGCGTCGGGCAGGTGTAGCTGGGCTCGTGAAGCCCTCAGTCCAGCGAATACGCCTTACAAAAGCGTGACGTACAACCATATGGTTGCATTTCGAGAAGAGACGCCAGCGCATGGCGCAGCTCGACGATGTTCTTCTACCGAAAGGAAAATGATTATGCCGCTTACCTCTGTCACTAAAGACGCCGCAACGCTCACCCTCACCGTCGTGGGCGACTATCCCGTTCCGCAAAAACGCCTTGGGGACGCCTCTGCCGACCCGCGCCAACTCGAGCGCTTTTGGGGACCACCCACCTGGCCCGCCACCTTCACGCGTCATGATATGAAAATTGGCGGTCGCGCCGAGTACTTCCTGACCGGGTCCGGTGGGCCGCTCCAGGAGAACTCGGACGCGCGTGTCACCTGGGTCGCCTTGTCCAGGGGCAGCGCGAGCGTCGGCGGCGCCTTGAGCACCAGGCTCACGTTGTTGGTGCCGGGCGCCAGGTTGAACTTCGTGCCGGTCGAGCGGGCCGTGTAGTCCGGGCTGGACCGGTTCTCCGCGACCGCGGTGAGGGTCAGGGAGCTCTGGGCGACCACGGGCACCGTGTAGCTGAACGACGTGGGCCCCCCCAGGTCATTGAACAGCTCGAGGGAGGTGCTCGGTCCGAACCGCAGGGCCATCTGGGTGTTGTGCAGCGTGATGCCGCTCGGCACGCCGATGGTGCCCGCGAGGGGGGAGTTGGCCACGCTGCTCAGGGTGACGGACTGGTTGGAGACCGTGGAGCTGTTGCTGACGCTCACGTTGTCCCGCCGGCCAAAACCCGTGAAGCGCGTGTAGGGCGCCGAGAACGCGGAGGCGTGCTCGCCCTGGAACGCGAACAGCGTGCCCGTGGTGGTGGGGGCGTCGCCCCACGACAGCTTCGCCGAGTAGGTGCTGGCCGCGGAGTCATACGTCGCCGACGGGCCCGTGACCTCGGGCGAGGAGAAGATCACCTGGGGCGCGCCCATTGTGTTGGACGGCTTGACCGCGTTGATGACGGCGCCGGTCACGGGGGCGGAGTAGGGCGGGGTGCCGGGGTTGGACGGCAGCACCAGGGTGGGGTTGCGCAGCGTGGCGCCCTTGAAGACGACCGCGTTATTCCCGGCGCCCTTGCCCGCGGCGATGTCGTAGGGCGCCTCCGCGTATCCATGCTCCGGGTGAGCGAGTCACCGAGCTATACGCACCAACGACTTCGTCTGGTGGGTCCCCTTCTCGCTCTACCTGTGGGACGCGTGGCCGGCCTGGCGCCGCACCTTCGCCGCCCCCGAGGGACTCGGGTAGTCCGGGGCCTACAGCGGCGCGCCGCGCGGATTGGTGCCGGACGAGGGCCTGCTCGGGCGCGAGCGCGGGCCGCCGCCAGGTGCGCGCGTGAGTCCGCGGCCGCGCGGAATCGGGGCACGTCACTCCACGAGTCGGGCGAGCTGCTCGGTGACGCCGCCCCACCCATCATGAAAGCCCATGGTTTCGTGCAAGGCCCGGTCGGCTCCGTTCTTGTGCATCACCTGGGCGACGTAGTGGGTGCCCTGGGGATGGTCTCGCAGTGTGATGATGGCGGTCATGAAGGGCTGCTCCGCGGGTCTCCAGCCGGCGACCAGGGAGTTGGTGAAGACGATCCGTTCGAGCGCGTCGACGGCGAGATAGCAGCCAGTCAGATGGGGCAGGAACTCGCCCCCGTTCTCGCTGATGCGCGTGACGAGTGCGCCACCGGGGCGGAGATCCATCTCCTGGACCTTGCACCGGGCCGGCGCGGGGACCCACCACTGCTCGAAGCTCGCGGGGGTCGTCCAGGCGCTCCAGATGGCCTGTCGGGGGGCCTTGATGACGCGCGAGATGGTCAGGTCGAGTTGCTCGGGTGAAGACGGACTCATTCGGGTTCTTCCTTTTGTTGGGTGGTGACGAACGCCTCCAGCCTGTCGGTGCGGCCTTCCCAGAGGGCGCGTTGCTCGGACAGCCAGGCCTCCACGGTGGCGAACGGTTTCCTGTCGAGGACGCACGTGCGCACGCGGCCTTCCTTGCGTGTATGGATCCATCCGCTGTCCTCAAGCAGATGGATGTGTTTCATGAAAGAGGGCAGGGCCATGTCGAAGGGCTTCGCCAACTCACTGATGCTCGCGGGCCCCTTGCCCAGCCGCTTCAACACCGCGCGGCGGGTGGGGTCGGCGATCGCCTGGAAGAGACCGTCCAACCGCTCCGAATACTGTTCCATGTGGCTAAGTATCAAGTCTCGATACTTACCGCAAGGGCTAAGTATGCGGAGGCGTGTGGGGCCCTGGCGGGTCGGTCCGGCGGGGTCGAATCCCCACGTTCACTCCCCTGGTCTCGCGGTTGCCGACCGACCTTCCACCGCGAGCACCCATGAGCGCACCTTGCCCCGTCTGCTCGCGGCGGTTCCCTCAAGAGGGAGAGGAGGGAGCGAGAGTGGAACCCCAGGAAGGGGCCAGCGAGGAGCCAAAGAAGGAGAGGACACCGAGAGTGGACTGGGCAAAGCGACTGCGCGGGACGTTCGCGTTGGACGTCTTTACCAGTGCCTGGTGAGGAGGCAGGCGCCGGGTGTTGGCGTAGCTGACGGCCCCCAACGCAGTGCGAGCCATTCCGCGGCATCTGGCACTGCCCACGCGGCCTGCTGCCGCTGGCCGCGGCGCAGGGGCCTCCCCAGCAGGCGTGGTGTTGAGCCGCGAGCAGTCCCGCTGCCAAGGTACGCTTGCAGGGATTGCTCGGACGGGTGCGCGCGACGGCGGAGGGAGACGAGGGCGGCGAGGAACTGAATGCCGAGCGCGCGGCGTTGGGCCAGGGGCTCACCGCGATGGAGACGATGCTGGGCAAGCTCGGCGAGTCCGTGCACCACGTGGGCCTGCAGGGCAACCGGGTGCTGATGGCGCTGGCGGATCTGATCGAGGGCTGGCTGCTGGTGCGGCACGCGGCGGTGGCGCTCGGGCGAGCGAAGGAGAACCCGGGAGACAAGGCCTTCTACGCGAGCAATGTCGCGAGCGCGCGCTGGTTCTGCCACGAGGTGCTACCGGGCCTGGAACACGCCGCGCGCATGGTGGAGCGCGGCGACTTGAAGTTGATGAACCTTCCCGACGAGTCGTTCTGAACCTCGAGGCGCGTTCAGGTCGCACACCAGGGGGGGCATCGAGAATCAAGGTTTTGGGAGCGGGGGCAATCCCGCCGGTGCTTGGTATTCTTTTTCCTGACTGGGTCCGAGGTATCCCTGAATCCAATCCGACAGGAAACTCGCATCCTCGCCCAGGCGCATATCCTGAGCATCGGCCCGCGCCCCCGTACACTGGGCGCTCCCGTACAAACGAAGGAAATCAGTGCGCACCAGTTGTCCAAACAAGGTTTGGCCATCTTCGAAATGAAAAGCGAGGAGTGCCATCCAGGGAGGCGTTGTCAGTACCGAATCCCTTGAGATTACCGTGTGAGAGAGGGCTCGCTGGAGTCGACTCAACATGGCGGGTGGCATTGTCGCCAGCACATGTCCGCTCGGGCATGAAAGCAGCTCGACCTTGAAAACATGGTCGGCTTCCGCTTTGAGCCATTGAGCTCTGTCAATGCCCGCATCGGCTTGCGAGCCCTCCCTAATCGGAGGGGAAGAAGGACCCGCAGTCGGGACAACAGGTCGCGGCTTCACGACCGCTTTCGCCGCAGGCTCATCCGGTGGAGAGGGAGACGACTCCCGACAAGCGGAGAGCATCAGCAAGGAGGAGACAAGCCTTGCAAAGAACCATGAGGATCGCCGTTCAACACGCTCATCAAAAGAGGACATAGCCGGAATCATCAGGCACCATCCCGAACGCCCTCCGCAAAAGCGCGAACTCCCGGGCGTACGTAAGACTGTTGACGTACATATAATAACGCTTTGTACTGCCCACGGGAACAGCTCTCAAATCCGCCCCCATCCCAGGAGGTGCGCCATAAACCTTCACGCCACCGCCGAGGGCAACAGACAGCCGGGACATGTAACTACTGGCCATGATTGTCTCTTGAAAATATCTCTTCGCAAGCCCCGCCGTGGTCGTTTCCCTTCCTCCAATCCAATCAAAAGATATTTTCTCGGCATCGCTTTTGGTCCCGTCAATTGCACGAACAAGGTTGCGGTAGACCGTTGTTGCCATGCACCCCCAGACCTTGACAACACCGTCGGGAGCGAATGCCGCCTTGAAGTCCTTCAATCTCGGCATGTTTATGGCATCGAAGTCCTTGAGTCTGGGGTCCTTGTCATTCGGATCTCTTTGATCTTGCCGTACTCCACCCGCAGCATACAAGGCATCCTCGTATGTTTCGACGAGGATGGGTCCACCCGCCCAGGCGTGAGAGAAAATGTGGAATTCCGCGAGGGAGCCAGGAGCCTTCACCCCAAGCTCGGCAACATAATCATAAACATGCCTGATGGAAATCGAGTCATCCAGATATCTCTTCTGGAGATTCGCCTTGTCCTTATAACTTCCGAGATGCGTCTTGCTCTTACCTTGCAGGACACGGTCCATCTCGAACCACTCGGACGAGCCCTTCAGCATTCGAGTTCGCTCACCCGTCTTGAAGTCGAAAATAGTCACGACGGTAGCATCGCCTATCCGTTTCACGATGCTCTTCTTTGCTCCAGTCCGGTAAGTACTTCCCGAGTAGAGGTCGTCACGATAGCTCTCACAAAAAGCTACGTTGTTGGAGCCTCCGCTATAATCCCAGCCTGCGACGAGCAGCACTTCGGAATGAACCTTCGCCAGGCGCACGAGCAAGGAGTGAACTCTCTTGGCTACACCTCCAGAAGACTCCACGCTCTGCATGATCGTCGGGCAACAGGAAGGGGAACCCTTATCGAATCTGGGAACGAGCCCAACAGAATCCTTGACGAGCGACAAAGGAAAAACGAAATCTGGACGGTCTGAAAACGATACAATCAGTTCGTGTTTGCCTGAAATCGTGCCCCCCAGAGCGAGCATCACAGCGCCATCCGGAGTCGACGGCCGACCTACCGCCGGAGCCAACTTCAATTTAATGGACTGTACGCGGAGCGCACTCCCGCTCTCATCGACCGCAGAAACGGAAAGGTAATCACTTGTAGTCATATTCAGGCCCCCATCAACCGCGTACAGTGTAGGGGGAAACATACTCGGCGGTCCAGTCCCGCTGATCGCCAAGTGCATACCTACTACCCGCGCCAGGAACACGCTTTCCATGGTAGGTGGAACGCGGCGATCTGAACCTGACGCACGTGCCCGACGAGTCGTTCTGAACGCCTTGGTGTGGCGTCCCTGGTGCCTCCGCCGGGCCGGCGTGTGCCTGAAGGGGTTGCACCGCCTCTCCACCAGCACGGCGCACAGCCCGCGTGGCACCCAGCAGCAGCCCTTCTCGACCCCTCGGTTCCAGCCCTCCCTCTCAACAGGTCCCCTCTCCCGCCTATACGCTGGCCGACATGAGCGTCCACGACCTCCTGCCCGCCCTCCGCGAAGCGTTTGGCCTGACGCCCTGGCAGTACAGGCGCAGGCTCGCCGCGACCCATGCCAGTGGTTTCCAACGCTCCCGTGTCGGGCGGGCGCCGTCGCCAGGAGGACGCAGCCCGGTCAGTCGGAGACCAAGACGAGCCCGGGGAGCGCCGTCTTCAGCGCTTCCCGCGACGCTTTCGCTCGGTGGCCTCGGAGGTCGCGGCGTGCCGCGGGAGCGGGCTCACCTGCCGCGCGCTCTCGATCAGCGCTCGCACCACGGGCGCGTCTTCGTCCTCCGCTCGCCATGTGACGACTTCGCTCAGATGGATGTGGAGGTCTTCGACCTCGCGCCACACCAACGAGGTCCGCGCGGCCGGCTCCCAGAACTTCTCCGTGAGGAAGGTGACCGCGTCGCCGATGACCACCAGCGCCAGGAGCGCCTCCAGGTCGAGCACCTCCGCCGTCACGTGCAGCGTCGCGCCTCGCTCTCTCGCCGCTGTGATGATGTCCGCGTGGAGCCGTGGATAGAGCTGACGTGGCTGGAGCAGCACGCGTTCGCTCTCGATGTCTCGAAGCCGGAGCTTCTTGATCCGTGCGAGTCGATGCTCAGCGGAGACAAGCAGCCCGAGCCGGTCACGAGTCATCTCCAGGTGGCCCAGGGTGTCGTCGTGGGGCGCGTAGGCACCGTAGCCGAAGGCAATCGTCCCCTGTCGCAGGGCCGCCCACTGCTCGACGCTGCTCATGGGGATGAGTTGCAGGCCGACACGGGGCGTTCGCCTGCGAAACGCCGCGACGAGGGACAGCAACGCGCCCATGAAGGTCGTCCCCGTTTCAAAGCCGATGACCACGGTGCCGAGCCTGCCTTCAGCGACTCCCTTGGCTTCGTCGACGGCCGCGTCGACGCTCGCCAGGATGCTCCGGGCTCTCTCGGCAAAGGCCTTCCCAGCGGCGGTGAGCTTGATGCCACGTCCCTCCGGCTCGAAGAGCTCAACGCCCATCTCCTCCTCGAGGTCCTTCATCTGCCGGCTCAGCGGCGATTGCGAAACGTGGAGTCTCTCGGCGGCCCGGCGGAAGCTCTGCTCCTCGGCGATCGTCACGAAGTAGCGCAGGTGTCGGAGTTCCATGGGTCACAATCGTTGCGGAAAAGGTATCATATGCGAGCAATCAATGTCTTGGACGGCTCGATACGGGACGCGTACGTCGGTGCCCATGAACTCAACGAGCCCGACGTCCCCCCGAGTGCTGGTTTCCGGCGCCAGTATTTCCGGTCTCACCACCGCCTACTGGCTCTCCCGTCATGGTTTCGCGGTCACGGTGGTCGAACGCGCGCCGCATCTGCGGCCGGGCGGTCATGCGCTCGATGTGCGCGGTCCGGCCCTGGAGGTCGCGGAGCGGATGGGCATCCTCACCACGATTCGCGATCGAAGCACGAAGCTGACGGGAATCTCCGTGGTCGACTCGGCCGGCGAGGAGCTCTTCCGGAGCACGGAGTGCACCTTGACGGGCGGCCGGCTCGACAGCCCCGATGTCGAGATCCTGCGGGACGACCTCTGTGACGTGCTTCACGGAGCCGTGGGCAACCAGGTCGAGTACATCTTCGGCGACTCCATCGCATCGCTGACCCAGGACGAGTCGGGCGTCGACGCCACGTTCGTCCGTGCCGCGCCTCGCCGCTTCGCGTTGGTGGTCGGCGCCGACGGATTGTATTCGGGAGTGCGGCGGATTGCCTTCGGCCCTGATGAGCAGTTCCTCCGCGCCTTGGGTGACCTGTACGTCGCGACCTTCGGCATGCCGAACTTCCTCGGTCTCGAGCGCTGGCAAGTGATGTATAGCCAGCCTGACTCGGTCGGCGCGCTGGTCATGGGCCTGCGAAAGGACGTCAACGCGAGGACGTATCTCGGCTTCAACGCGCCGCGAGGGCTCGACTACGACTTCCGCGACATCGACGCGCAGAAACGGCTCTTGGCCGATCGCGTCGCTGGCGCGGGCTGGGTGATCCCGCGGATCGTGGAGCACATGCTGCGCGCGACCGACTTCCATTTCTACTCGCTGAGTCAGGTCCGAATGAGCAACTGGTCGCGCGGGCGGGTCGTATTGGTCGGCGATGCCGGCTACGCCGTCTCCCTGGGGACGGGTCAGGCCACCTCGGTCGCGATGGTCGGCGCCTACGTCCTGGCCGGTGAGCTCGCCACGCACCAGGACGATCTGGTCGCCGGGGTGGCCGCGTATGAGGGCGAGCTACACGACTATGTGATTCGCAACCAAGACATCGCGGTGGAGCAGAACGCCAGGTCTGACGAACCGCCGGACGAGAACGCCACCCCCGGCGGCCTGCCGGATTTCGGAGCGCTGACGCTGCCGTTCGCGCTCAAGAACTACCAGGGCGGCTCGCGAACCATTTCGCCGTGAACGGGCGCCGCTTCTGGGGGGAGCCGGGCGTGTCGCGGATGACGTTGAAGATGTCCGACCAGGCGAGCTCGCCGACGGGGTTTCCCTCGGTGTCCTTGAGACGGCTCACCGCTCGATCGACACGTCCACGGCCGCCGTCACGTTCGTATATAGCGTAGCACCGCCAAGCCATGAAGCGCACTCGTCAACCCTCAGCTCGTCATCTTCGGCAGATCCCCTTCGCTGGCGCGAAGGAGCTGCCGGTCCCGATCTTCTTCAGGACCGAGCGGATGCCGTCGAACGCCACGTACCCGCTGATGCTCCACCACTGGGGCGAACTCATCTACTCGTTCAGCGGCATCGTCGAGGTCACGGCGGGCGACGAGCATGTGCTGGCACCGCCGCGGCTCGGTCTGTGGATTCCCGCCGAGACCGAGCACGTTGGATTCAACGAAGCGGAGGCCGTTCATTGCTCCGTGTACATCAACAACCGGCTCTGCGAGCGCATGCCGAAGACGCTCTGCGGGGTCATCGTGACGCCGTTGGTTCGTGCGATCTTGGAGCACCTGCGCGACCACGAGGCATCGGACGATGACCCTGCTGCCCGCGCGCGACTCCTGCGCGTGCTTGTCGACCAAATCGCGAACTGCTCGACGACGGGGAGCTACATCCCGCGCGCAAGCGACCCGGTGCTCGACGAGGTGCTCTCGGCGCTCAAGCAGAACCCCGCCGACAACCGCTCGATCGCGGAACTCGCGCGCGCGTTTCACCTGAGCGAGCGAACGCTCATTCGTCGATGCGAGCACGACCTCGGGATGTCGCTCACCGAGTGGCGTCAACGGCTGCGGCTGGTCACGGCGCTGCCCCTGCTTCGTTCGGGCCGCGGCGTCGAGTCCGTCGCGCTGGATCTCGGCTACGCGACGTCGTCGTCGTTCATCGCGATGTTCCGGCGCTTGATGGGCACGAGCCCAAGGCAGTTCGTCACGCAGCTCCCGACGCCATCAGGCAAGGCGGCGACCTTGCCAGCGCGGAGACGTCGGACGAGCGCGTGAGCCGCGAAGCCCCTCATCTGACCTCGAAGATCGCCTGAATCTCAACGGCACTATTCAGAGGCAGCGACGCGGCTCCCAGCGTGCCGCGCGCGTGAGGGCCCGCGTCGCCGAGGACTTCGACCACGTAGTCGGAAGCCGCATTCATCACCTGGGCGTGCTCGGCGAAGCCGCTCGGTGTGTTGAAGATCCCGGTCAACTGGACGCAGCGCTCGACGCGGTTCAGGTCTCCGTCGAGGGCATCCGCCAGGACGGCCAGGACGTTCTGCATGGTCTGCTTCGTTGCCTCTTTCGCCTGCTCGAGCGAGACGTCCTTCCCGATGACTCCCGGATGGAGGACCTTGCCGTCCTTCAGGGCGATTTGGTTGATGAACACGAGGTTGCCGGATCGAACGGCGGCTCGATAGTTTCCGACGGGCTTCGGTGCTTTGGGCAACCCGAGCGCCGACGTGTCGATCGTCCTCCTCTTCGGTGGCGCGGGCACCGAGGCGCTCTTCTTGGCGTGCGGTCGCTCACTGCTCAGGGCACGTGCCGCGCGCGCGAGCGCGGCGCCTTGCTCGCGGGCGATATCGACCTCGGCTTCCGAGAGCGTGTTCTTCGGCTCGCGCCCCGCGATGGTCGTGATCCCGAAGGGCGTGTTCCCATTGAGCGCTCGAGCACCCGCCGCGGCCGCGCCGATGTTTCCGGTCGTGACGAGCGTCATGCCTTGCGACGCGAGGTTGTTCCAGAACGACAGAATCGCCGACTCGCGCCCGAGCCCGCTTCCTCCGGCCATGAAGACCGTCGCCGGCACACCCGCGAGGGATTGGTCCACCCAGATCTTGATGCCCTGGTCGAGGAAGTGGCGCATGTCGGCGCTCATGTTTCCGAAGTGGATCGGCGAGCCGAAGGCGATGCCGTCATATCCGGGAAGCTCGTCGATCGTGGCCACGGGGATTTCCTTGAAGAGCTCCGCGTCCTTCGCGTCGATCGTCGGCACTTTCTTGATGACGGCCCGCACGTGCTCCTTCTCCACGCCAGCGGCAATCTCCGTGGCGAGACGGACGGTGCTTCCGTTCTTCGAGTTGATGAGGATCAGCACCGTGGTTTCACGATTGGGCCTCTCCATGGCGGACTTCTCCTCTGTGGCGGCTCTTGCCGTCGTGTGGGTCGCGCAGCCAGCCCAGAAGAAGACGAGCGCTAGCTGAAACGTCAGTCGAGAAATCGAATCAAGCAGGTTCATGGTTCCTTGGTGTCGAGCGCGAGCCGTGGCTCATGCTCGGTGCTCCGTTGGATGGTCGATGTACCGATAGGTCCGACGGCGGCCAGCAAGTATCCGATGCTCTGAGCCATGCCTGACAGCGTCGCGGCCTGATGAGCGGTGCTCGTGCGGAAGCTGACGAACGTCAACCCTAGGATGATTCCGGCGCCCGTCCCCAAGCCGAACAAGACCGCCCAGAGGGCCGCGTCTCGTGGCGCGGCTAGCAAGCCGAGCAGCGCGATCGCCGAGAGCGCCGCCACGACGGCCGCGGGCAGACGTTGATCGGGCATCCGCGTCACGATCGGTCCAAGGCCGATGCCCCGGCTGAGCGCAGCACGATCCCCAGCGCGATGGACACGAGTGCGCCGAACAGCGTGCGCTCCAAACCGTACTTCCGTGCGAGCAACGCGCTGCTCGGCGACACGAGCGCGAAGGCCAGCAAAGGCAACGTCGTCAGCGCGCTGGCCGCCGCGGTGCTCAGACCGAAGTCCTCGCGAATGAGGCCGAGGACCGGCGGCAGCCCCGTGAATGGGGCGCGAAGGTTGGCGGCGATGAGGAGAACGCCGAGAACGATGAACCCTCGTGACTCGGCGCCGACGCGAGCGCGGCCCGCCCGGTCATCCGGCTTCGTCGGAGCATGTTCCCGGAGTTCCATGCTGGGAACCATGCCGCCGAACGAAACGAAGCATATAGCGCGAAACTGCCATTCGATAACGCGGGCCAGCCACTGCCGCGTGACGACTGGGACTGCTCGGGCAATCGCGTCGTCGGCGCGGGCCGAGATGGTGTCAAAGGACTCGAAACGAGGTGCCCGAAAGAAAACAAGGCTCGGCGTAGACGGGTCACGCACCGCTCTTCAAATCCCGTGGTGCAACTGGACGAAGCGCTGGAGCAAGAGGGGGAGTGAGGACATGGCGGGAGCGCGGGGGCGCTTCGCCGAGCAATGGGCCGAGCCGGTGGAGTTGGAGGTAGCGCCCCTGCCGTGTTGGCGACGATTGGAGGAGCAGGAGCGGCGGCGTGCGGTGCGTGGACTCATGGAGGAAGTGGAAGCCGAGGCTCGCGCACGAGACAAGCCCGGCCCGAGCACCTCAAGCGCTGTCGCGACACTCCATGGCGGTCCAACGGCCCTGGGAATGCTCCCGCTAGCTAGGGTTTGATCCCCGCGTAGCTTTGAATGGCCTCCTGCTGGCCCCGCGCGAGGTTCTCTTCATAGACCTTCTTCGCCCGCTTCTCGTCGAACGTCAGGAAGGTTCCTCCGGACTCGAAATGCTGGATGAACACCTGCCCGAGCGCGTACGTGGACGCGGGCGGGAGCGTGAGTCCGGCGAGGTTGAACAAGATCTTGCCGGGCACGGGCACCAGCATCCACAGCAGGGTTCCCACCGACACCGTGAGGCCGAGTCCGGAGAGGGCACCCAGGATCGCGAGCGCCCGCTGCTGGGAGAACTCCACCTCGTAGATTTTGGCGAGCTGGTGGAGCATCCGCAACTGCACTCCCCAGAGGAGCCCCGCGTCCAGAAGGGGGGGGATCGGCAAGATTCCGGCGGCCGCCGAGCCGAACATGTAGTTCCGCACGACCTTCGCCGCCCGCGCCGACTTCTCTTCGTCTTCAATGCTCATCGCCCCGCCTTTCGTCTGGCTAGTCATCGACGAACTTCCAGTCCTCGACATAGTTACCAATGATGTATTTGGGGAACCCAGGATCCGCGCGGTAGTTGGCGAGATCATAGCGGATCTGCTGATTGCCCTTGAAGAAGTACGCCTGACCGCTTCCCCAATACATGGCGGCATCGAGGCGATCGAACGTCACGCCCACCCAGCGCTTGCTGAGGGGCTGGGGGTAGCCCTCGTCGACGCGGTTCTTCAAGGGGTTGAAGCGGACGTACTGGTTGCCCAGGAAGAAGTAGACCGTATCGTGTCCCGTCACCAACACCGCGTCGATGCGATCGAAGGGCACCCCCGGCCAGCCCTCGGAGATGAGCCGGGGGTAGCCGGCGTCCATCTGGCGGGTGTCGACGTCGAAGCGGATGAAGCGGTTGTGTCTGAAGATGAAGAGCTTCCTGTCCAGCTTCTCTCCGCTCGGGGACACCAGATCCTTTCCCCGGAAGGCGGTGTCGATCCGGTCGAACCCGTGTTCCTCCAGGTTCGGCATGAGGTCGGAAAGGGGTTGGGGGACCTGGGTCACCTTCTTGTCGCGGTCATAGCGGACGAACCAGCTCCCGCGCAGGAAGTAGATCTCCCGCCCCAGCTCGAACACCGCGGTGATGGGGTCGAACGACACCGACTCCTTGTAGGCCTCCATGAGGGCAGCGGCCTTGTTCGGATCCCGGACCAGGGTCCAGATTCCCGCCACGTCCAGCTCGATCACCTGGGGGTTCTTCGGGATTGTCTTCAACCACCCGTCATAGGCCTGCGCGTCGAGCGAGCTCATGGCCGCGAGCGACACCTCGTCGCCCCCCTTGCCGATGACGGTGCACTGCGAGCTGTTCTTGAGCTTCTCTCGGCTCGCCTCTCCCTTCATGTTGGAAGCGCTGTCCTGCCCGCCGAAGCTCGCCTTGATGCCCGCCTGGATATCCTCCTTGCTCAGGCTCGAGGACTTGAGCACGGTGAAGATCAGCGTGGACTTGCCCCCCACCCAGGCTCTCCGCACGTAGTGCGAGCCATAGCGGCCGAAGAACTCATCGTAGGCCCTGCGGTGTCTGTGCGAGAAGGGCGCGGGGATGGAAGGCTCGCGGATCTCCTCGATGCAATCACTCGGATCGGGAATGTAGACCGTCCACAGCGGGACGAAGGAACTGCGCACGGCGTAGTAGGCGTCCTGCTCGGAGCGCAGCCGATTGTTCCAGCCACTGCTGGCACTGACGCTGAAGGGGGTGTTGCTGAGCGTGAGGCTCGCGTCCATGCTCATCTGCGTCTCGAAGCGGTCCCACGACTCCTCGATGAGCACCTGGTTGAGGGACTCGTTCATCGGGAACGGAGGGCTGTCATTGACCTCGTAGCCCACCGGCAGCGAATAGCTGTCCCGGGTTTCCTTGAAGCTGATGGGGCGGAATTCTTTCCTCCTGAAGAGGAGCTGAGCCAGGGAATAGGGTTGGTAGGGCCGCAGGTGGATGCCACGCCCCACGACTTCCAGCCCCGGAAGGGGGCGCGGCTCCTTGCTGGAAGTCTTGTGCCCGGCGGCGGTCTCCTGTTTGGCGGGAACGGGGAGCACTTCCGGGAGGGAGGGAGGAGTCGCGAGGTCGGCGCCGTCGCGCGCTCCTGCCTTGACGGGCGACTCGGGGTGGTCGGCGCGAGTGGTTTTTGGCACGGCAGCTCCTTGCGTGAGGGAATGGAGGAGTCTCGGCCCAAGGGTACGCGCGGCCAAGTCAGGTGAACAGCCCGCGGTTGAGTGGTGCGCACTTCTGTGGCAGCGTTTGTCACGAGCGGAAGACGGCCGCATCGCCTATCGGATGAAGCGCCCGCTGCCGGACGGCACCACGCACCTGCTCTTCACCGGGCTGGAGTTTTTACGGCGTGTGGCGTCCCTGGTGCCTGCGCCTCGGGCAAACCTCACGAGGTTCCACGCCATCCCCATGGGAGGACTTCGCCCCCCGGGTCAGGAAGGAGCGCGTCGGCTGCTCCTATCGCAACATCGGGAACGGACGAAGAAGTCCAGCGAGCGCCTGGCTCCTCCTTTGTCCTCCACGGCATCTAAAGCATCAGGGGGTCGTGGGCGATTTTCGCACTCAATCGAGTGCATCCAGGGAACCCAGCAGCCAGTTGCCGGGAGCGTTCGGATCCGAGCTCAGGTAGTACTCGACGATGGCCTGATGGAACTCCGAATGACTGAGCTCGCCGTCACCGTTCCGGTCGAGCCGCCTGAAGGCCTCGCCGGAGGTGGTCGGAGGGATTCCAAGCGCCTCGTACATCCGCACGTACTCCTCGCGCGAGAGGCTGCCATTGCCGTCGCGGTCAAGCGCGCCCAGCAACCCGTCGACGATGCCGACCACGGCGATCTCGAAGTTCTTCGGAGCGATCACGACAGCATCCATGATGCGGATGAACTCCTGCTTCCCGATCCTCTCGCTGGCCTTGTCCTCACGGGCATCCAGCAGGAGGGTCCACCAGTGCGGGAATCCCCTCTTCATCGCGCTCCTGTTCTTCTGATCATTCTCCTCCGCCACGGCGCTGAACAGCCCGGCCATCGTCTCGACATCGTCCTGGGTGACCCATCCATCGCCATTCTGGTCGAACCACTTGAATACGTGGTTGAACTTCCTGGCCTGCAAGTCCGTTTTCACGAAGACACCTTTGGGGATTGAGGCTGAAGCCAGCCGTGGTTGCGCGAGTGCCATCGTAATACGGATCCTCGAACGCCATTGGCCCCAGGCGTCGGCCGTACACTGCGACGCATGCAGACCGATGCTCCGCACGCCGTCCCGCTCCCGCACGATCCTGGTGACCGCCCTGTCCATCTCTGTTACGCGGTGGGCGTGGTGCTCGGCGTGGGGGTCCTGTCGCGGGCCGCCACGAGGTCGAACGCGAAGGGCTCACCCTCGCGAGTCAGGACGGCAGGCCGGCCTGGGGCACGTAGCCGGAGAAGCCGTGGTTCTGGAACGGGTCGCCGTAGATGGGCCCGGGGTTGGGCGCGACGACGACGCGCTGACCGCTCGCGATGGCCTGGGCCGCGTTGGGCGGCAGGCCCATGCCCAGGGTCTGCTCGACCTGGGCCGTGCTCATGTCCTGGACGCGCAGGTTGTCCTTCGTCTGTTGCAGGGCATCGCTGGTGATGATGGCGCCCTGGCTGTGCGCCGCCACGTGCACCGGCTGGCCGGACTGGGCGGCCTGGGCCACGTCGGGCACGAACCCGTTCGTGCCGTTGTGGACGCAGATGACATTGGCACCGGTCTGGTTGGCCAGTTGCCGCGCGGCCTTCGCCTGGTCCGGGCTGTTATCGGGATCGGCCGACACGCCCGGCACGCCCGTGGGCTGGGGTTCCTGGACGGGCCGCGCGCCCGGAGGCATGGGCGTGCTCGGAGCGGTGGTGCCGAAGCCCCGGGGCCGGATCGGGCGCGTAGTTGCCCGTGCCATGCAGGGCCGTGCCGAGGGCATCGAGCCCCCGTTGCGCCACGTGGGCCGTACCTCGCGCGGGGCCACCTTCGGCGCGGGAGGAGGCGGCGGGCGCGGCGTCAGGCGGTTGATGGTCATGGGGCTCGGCCTCGCGGAAATCGGAAACCGAGGGCCCGGTACAGCCCGCGTCCCCGGAAGGCTGGGAGCTCCCCCAGGCAGGAGAGGACACCGCGAGTGGACTTTCGCGCGCAGCTGCGCGGGACGTTCGCGTGGGACGTTGAGCCTGCCCCGTTTTGGTGGTGTCCATGGAGTGAAGCCCGAGGCCGGGGAGGAGTGACTCCCTGCGTTCGCGGCGTGCCCGGAAACGCCAACCGCGCCCCCCAGGCGGCAGGGGACGCGGCTCGTGGTGTCGCCCCGACGAGGCTCAGATGAAGAGCTTCTCGACCCAGGACTTCTCGGGCTGCACCACGTTGGCGGGCGAGGCCACGCCCGTGGCGCCGGCCAGGGAGGGACGCAGGCCCTCGGCGATGCTCGGCTTGATGTGGTGACGCAGGTCCACCGCCACGTCGCTCTTGAGGTACGTGCCCACGCCCGCCGCGGCGTTGACCTCCGCGGACTGCTTGAGGAAGCCATTCTCCAGGCCGAACTTGCCACCCGCCTGCGCCGCCGCGCCCGCCACCACGCCGCCCGTCACCGAGCCGTGCAGACGGCCCAGGTGCCCGCCGGCCGTGCCGTACGCGCCCGCCGTGGCGCCCGCGCCCACCTGGCCGGACACCATCGCCGTGGCCGTGCGCGGGTCCAGGCTGGCCACGCCCTCGGCGTACGCGGCGGCCGAGGCCCGGGCGTCGCCCTTGACGTAGCCACCCACGTGCCGGTTGAAGTCGTGGTTGGCGCTCGCCGTGACGCCCACGCCCGTCTCCGCCCTGGCCGTCATCGCGCCCGTGTAGACGTGGTCGTTGCGGTCGATGGACACGCCGGCCTGGGCCTGGCCCTTGAAGCTGTTGGCCTCGGCGGTGACCTGGCCGCTCGTCACGCCAAAGCGGCCCGCGTGCGCCTTCTGCCACTCGAGGGCGGCGTGGGGCCCCTGCACCTCGGCCTGGGCCGAGTAGTGGTGCACGCCCCCGCCGTTGTGGCTCGTCGTGGAGGCCTGCATGGAGCCCACGTTGCCGCTGAGCTTGCCGCCGCCGAAGGTGTCCTTCTGGAAGGGGCTGCCCGGCTTGTCCACGAGCATGTTCTGGTGGGCGCCCGCGGGCGCGGTGAGCTTGTTGTCACCGCCGCTCACCGACAGCGACTCGCCCGAGGTCTTCTCCCAAGGGGTGTAGGAGGGGCCGCCCTCGGGCATGCCGGGGTGCTTGGGAGGCGTGCCCGTAGGGGCATTGGCGCCGGGCGCGTTGGCCAGCGGCGTGGCGCGGCCCAGGGGCTTGGGCTGGAAGGCCGCGGGGGAGGAGGCGCCGGGCGTGTTGGTCAGCGGCGTGGCGCGGCCCAGGGGCTTGGGCTGGAAGGCCGCGGGGGAGGAGGCCGGCGAGGAGGTGGGGGAGGCGGAGGGGCGCGGCGTGGAGCGGAACATCGAGGAAATGCGGGCCATGGGAGACTCCTCGGAAGGTGCGGCGGATGGGGTGGCGGTGCGGCGATGTCTGGACCTATTGCAGCCGACATGCCAGGCCTCTGTCGCCCCCTGTGGACAAGTCACCTCCCATGATTTCAAGGGGTTGGGAGAAAAGGGGGCGGGCGACAGTGTGGGACGCGTGGTGACTGAGGTCACCAGTGCCAACTGTTGTCACCACACATCAGGTGCTCCACGAGGTCCCAGCGCGGGGCCACGCCCAGGCAGCGGGGAACGCGGGCTTCGTCATCGCGGGCGTTCAAGGGACCTCCTCGAGTTGCCGGCGCGGCTTCTCCTTCGCGCGCGACATGGGTCTTGAGCGTCCCCACGAGGCAGTCGAGGACGACCGCCACCTCCTAATGGATCAGCTCGTTGGCGGAGGTGAGCACGAGCGCCGCGCGCTCGCGGGGCTTGAGCAGGGCGAGCGCCTTCTCCAGAGGGTGGCGCTCCAGGACGAAGTCCGGTGAGGCCAACGCGGTGCGCCCTTCCTTTAGGACAGGGGGCTCGGGAAGGAGCTCGCGACGGCCGCGGTCGCGGCTGAAGAAGACATCGCAGGCGATGCGATGGAGCCAGGAGGAGAACGTCGACCCGCCCCGATAGCGCGGCGGACTCGCTCAGGAGCCGGCCATCGTCTCGGGCGAGGTGTCGGCCAAGGGCCGCCGGGTGGTCGAGCGCCACCAGCCCCGGGCCCCCGGTGACTCCACTCACCAGTGGTGACTCGACTCCGCCCCGCGCCTGATGAGCCCCGTCACCAGCCGGGCGCCCCGACGTGCTCCCCCTTGCGCCAAACCCTTGAGAAGACGGGGGTTGTCCAGGAACCGAGGCCTGGCACGCGTGCTGCACTAACGCTTTCCCGTCTCGGCGTCCTCACGAACCCCTTCTCTTCTCTCTCTCTTTCTTCCGGAGCACATGTCATGGGCATCAAACTCGGTGGTGCGAGCAACCTCTTCAAGGGCGGCAACAAGGTTCCGGATTTCAAGCCCAGCGCGCCCAAGCCGGACGCGAAGCCCCAGTTCTCGCCCCGTCCCGACATCAACGGCAACAAGCCGGGTGCCAAGCCGGACGCGAAGCCCCAGTTCTCGCCGCGCCCCGACATCAACGGCAACAAGCCGGGCCTGAATCGTCCCGGCTTCGACCCGGGCAACCTCCGCCCCAACATGCCGAACAACCCCATGTCCAACATGCCGGGCAGCCGGCTGGGTGGCGCGGTGGATGCCTTCGGCGGAGTTGCCCAGGGCATCGCCGGGCTGGCCGGGGCCGGCCTCGATATCGCCTCCACCGTCGGCATGATGGCCCCCCAGATGATGGGCCCCATGGGTCCGGGCCCGCAGATGATGCCGCCCCAGATGATGGGTCCGCAGATGATGGGTCCGCAGATGATGGGCCCCATGGGTCCGGGCCCGCAGATGATGCCGCCCCAGATGATGGGTCCGCAGATGATGCCGCCGATGATGGACCCGTTCGCCGGGGGCCTGCCGCCGGAGCTGGCCGGAGCGCCGATGATGGACCCGTTCGCCGGGGGCCTGCCGCCGGAGCTGGCCGGGGCGCCGATGATGGACCCCTTCTCGGGCGGCGGTATGCCCGCCGAGCTCGCCAACCCGGCACCCCGCGGCGCCCCGATCGAGTTCGAGAAGGCCCAGGGCAAGCCCGCCGAGCCGGCCGCGCCGCTCGCGGAGGACGGGACGCCCATTCCCCAGGCCACGGACAAGCGGCCGGAGGGCGACACGCGCTCGGCGAAGGACATTGTCAACGACACGCCCGCGCTGGCCAAGCTCGGCCGTCAGAAGGACATCAAGTTCGATGAGCTGTGCAAGCAGACCGGCGTGGATCCCAAGCTCGACCTGAAGGACTCGAAGCAGAACCCCGACGCCGTCTACCGCCTGGCCAAGGTGCTGGAGTTCATCGACAGCTCGCAGATCTCCGACGGTGGCGAGCGCACGGGCAAGGTCAAGGGCGGCAAGGGTGACGGCAACATCGAGGGCATCACCAAGGACGGCGACGCCCGCCACGGCACCGAGGCCGGCATGGTCAAGGACTTCGCCGAGAAGGGCTACGCCTCCCTGGGCACGGATCACCGCCTGCCGACCACGTCCGACACCCACGTGAAGAAGGACGGCAGCAACAAGGACAACTTCCAGTGGTTCGCCGGCGAGGCGGGCAAGCACCTGTGGTTCATGCCGGGCGTCAGCAACGTGCTGACTGGCATCGGCAACTCCGAGGGTGGCGCCGGGGGCGCGATCCTGGGCGGCCTGGGCGGCATGGTCCAGACCTGGAAGGGCGCCGCCGAGGGCCTGATTGGCGCGGTGGGGACGGGCAAGATCAACCCCGCCTCCGCGCTGCTGGGCGCCTACACGGGCGCGCTGGGCCAGACCGAGGCCGCTCCCCAGGAGGTGAAGGACCTCGTCAACATGCTGCCCTTCTGAGCTGAGTCGCCGAGCTGATTCGAGAGGGTCCTCCAACACGGGGGGCCCTCTTTTCTTTTGGGGCGTGTGCGCGCCGCTGGCGAGCGGCGGCGCTCCGGTCGACTCGAAGCACCACCTCGCCGAGGGTGCGCGGGCGGCCGCATCGCCATCCCTCCTGGAGGCGGGCCCGCGGATGGAGAGCGCCAGGCGCTGGTGACAGCGCTCACCAGTGGTGACTCGGCTCCACCCCGCACCTGATGAGCCCCGTCACCATCCGGGTCTCCCGAGGCGCTACTTCCTGGGCCAACCCATGGAGAAGACTGGGTTTCTTGGAGGGCCGAGGCTTGGCACGCGCGCTGCAATAACGCTTTCCCGTCTCGGCGTCCTCAAGCAAACCCCTTCTCTTCTCCCTCTTTCTTCCGGAGCACACGTCATGGGCATCAAACTCGGTGGTGCGAGCAACCTCTTCAAGGGCGGCAACAAGGTTCCTAGCTTCAAGCCCAGCACGCCCAAGCCGGACGCGAAGCCCCAGTTCTCGCCGCGCCCCGACATCAATGGCAACAAGCCGGGCGCCAAGCCGGACGCGAAGCCCCAGTTCTCGCCGCGCCCCGACATCAACGGCAACAAGCCGGGTGCCAAGCCGGACGCGAAGCCCGAGTTCTCGCCCCGTCCCGACATCAACGGCAACAAGCCGGGTGCCAAGCCGGACGCGAAGCCCGAGTTCTCGCCCCGTCCCGACATCAACGGCAACAAGCCGGGCCTGAACCGTCCCGGCTTCGACCCGGGCAACCTCAGCCCCAACATGCCGGGCAGCCGGCTGGGCGGCGCGGTGGATGCCTTCGGCGGAGTTGCCCAGGGTGTCGCCGGGCTGGCCGGGGCCGGCCTCGATATCGCCTCCACCGTCGGCATGATGGCGCCCCAGCTGATGGGCCCCATGGGTCCCATGGGAATGGGTCAGCAGATGATGCCGCCGATGATGGACCCCATGGCGGCCGCGGGCTTGGGCCAGGGCTTCGGTGGGGCGCCGATGATGGACCCGTACGCCGCCGCGGGTGGCCTGCCGCCGGAGCTGGCCGGGGCGCCGATGATGGACCCGTACGCCGCCGCGGGTGGCCTGCCGCCGGAGCTGGCCGGGGCGCCGATGATGGACCCGTATGCCGCCGCGGGTGGCCTGCCGCCGGAGCTGGCCGGGGCGCCGATGATGGACCCGTACGCCGCCGCCGGAGGCGTGCCCGCCGGTATCGGCGGGGCGCTGCCCACTGCGGCCGAGGCCCTGGCCCCCAGCGCGGGTGCCAGCAGCCAGTCCGGGCTGGGCGGCCTGTTCGACACGGTGGCCAACGCCGTCTCCTCCGTGACCCAGGTGGCCGAGGCCGTGACGAACCTGGTGAACCAGGTCGGTGGTGGCGCCGCCAGCGCCGTGCCCACGCTGCTCGGCGCCGCCGGGTTGAACCCGCAGGACACGCAGCAGACCGCGGTGTTCTGAGCCACGCGTGACGAGCCACGCCCCGCCGACCCGAAGAGGGGTCGAGGCGGGGCGTGTGCGTTCGGGGATGACGGCACGCTGGGGCCTCGGGCCTCGGCGCGCTCCCCCACCTGGAGGTAGCCCTCGGCCGAGTTCGTCAGCGCGTCCAGGTCAAATCCGGCGACATGGGCGTGATGGACGAGCGCGGCTTCTTGCGCATCGTGGACCGCAAGAAGGACATGATCCTCGTCTGGAATGACCGTGCGAGCCCTCCGACGCGCTTCCTGGAGGGCTCCAACGGGTTCGACTACATGCAGGTCATCGTATTCAGGGTCGAATAACCCGGGACCTTGCAGGTCCGGACGAGCGCGCCACAGCACCCGCTGAAATGCTGGGTGCCCGATTGGTACTCGACCCGTGGAAAGGTGCCGCCCTGACAATTCTGGTACGGGCCGCCGGGCAGCGCCGCGAGCTGGGGTGAGACCCCGTTCACGGTGCAGCTCCCATCGGTGCAGCTCATCGTATTCAGGGTCGAATAACCCGAGACCATGCAGGTTCTCAGGAGATCGCCGCAGCATCCGCTGAAACGCTGGGAGTTGGACTGAACGGAAATGAAGGGAATGGGGCCGCCGTAACAGTTCTGGTACGGCCCTCCGGTCAGCGCCTCGAGTTCTGGCGAGACCCCGTTCGCGGTGCAGCTCTGCGTGCCCATGGACGAAGACGTCTGGGCAACATCCACGTGGGTCGCGATATCGGAGTTCTCATCCACGAGGGCGCCGCCCCCATCGCATCCGGCCATCAGCATCGCAAGCGACAGCAGCGCGCAGGCCGTTGTCTGGAGTGTTCTGTTCATTCCTTATCCTCTCTTTGTGAAGTCGCGACGTTCGTTCAGCTCACTGGAGGCCGACGCCCACGACGAGTTGGCACGTGTCGGGAGCGACGCCCGAGTTGGTGGTATCCAGGAGGCAGACCACGCCCTGGGTGCCATAGGCGGTCGATGAGACGCCTCCTGTAAACACTCAAGATGGTTCTGGCCAGTGACCCGGCGTCTTCCTATCATGACATGTATTTGTGAGCCAACACTATTGGTGAAGTCTTGTTGTTCCGTGTCGAGCGGAATATTTAAATGTGTTTCAGCGATCAAGAATCATGACGGCCTCTATCGCGCCGATGCGTTGGGTGATTGGATGGAACGGGGCTGGAAGGGTGTCAGACGATTCGCAGGAGACGAGGTGTCGGAACGAGTCCTTTGACACCTTCCCCGGCAAGGAGCGGAGGAAGGAAAGGACACCGCGAGTGGACTGGGCAGAGTTGCTCAGGAGGACGTTCGACTTCGACGTGTTCGCCTGCGTGGGGTGTGGAGGTCGGCGGAGTGTAGTGGCGTACGTGAAGGGGGCTTGCGGGGTGCGGGCGATTCTGGAGCACCTGGGCTTGCCCACGGCAGGTGCGAGGTGGGCCCCGGCACGAGGGCCACCCCAGGCCGCGTGGTGTTGAGGCTCAAGACAGCCCGTAGGGCCCCTGCCACGCACCTGATGAGGAGCGCGGCCTGGGCAGGCGTGTACCCCAAGGGCGCTGCGCGGCCTGTCCACCGACCGGGCGCATCGCTCGGGCGGCCCCATCAGCGGCCCTCCTCGGCCCTTCTTCACCCTCTCTCCCCCTCTACAGTGCCCCCATCCCTCTTATGCGCTTTCCTGTGGGCTCGACATTGAGTCGAAAGGGCAATGACCCGACAATCCAGTCCATGTCCACCCAGGTCCCTCCCACCCCGCCTCGTCCCTCGCGCTCGTCTCAGCGGATTCGTCCCTACCAGGCAGAAGACTGGGACGCGGTGTACGACATCTGTGTGCGCACGGGCGCCATGGGAGAGGACGCGCGGGGCCTGCTCGCCGACGCCTCCTTGTTGCCGGACATCTACGCCGGTCCCTACCTGACCTTCGAGCCGAACCTGGCCTTCGTGGTCGAGGACGCGGGCCGCGTGGTGGGGTACACGCTGGGGACCGCCAACACCGCGGCGTTCATCGAGACGTGGCGTGAGCGATGGTTGCCGCGCGTGGCCTCGCGCTACCCGCCCCCCGTGGAGCCGACCCGCACCACCGACGAGTGGTTGGTCTCCACGCTGCACCATCCCGAGCGAATGCTCACCCCCGAGATCGCCCCCTATCCGGCGCACCTGCACCTGGACCTGCTGCCCGAGGCGCGGGGAGGGGGGAACGGCCGACGACTCCTCGAGGCCTTCTTCCTCGCGGCGGCCGCGGCGGGAGCCCACTCCGTGCACATGGGAACGAACGCCCAGGCGGCGCCCTTCTTCGCGCGGATGGGGTTCGCGCGGCTCCCGGAGGCGGACCACAACAACCTCGTCTTCTTCCACGGCCTCACGGGGCCGCTGCCCTCCGCGAGAGCCGGCACTTGAGCCGGCCGGCACTCGCGCCACTTGAGGAAGGCAGGCCCGTATCCTGTACTCACCCTGCGCGACATGAACCAGGTCCGCTGACGATGATCTATCTCCTCCTGCTGCTCACTGGGGTCAGTGCCCTCTATCTGATGAACCTGGCGGTCCTGCTGCGCCGGGTGATGCGGGCACTGCCCCGAATCACGCGACTGGAGGCACCGGCACCCGCGCGGTGGCCGCGGGTGTCGATGATCATGCCCGCGCGCGACGAAGCGCGCACGTTGGAGCCCGCCATGCGCTCCAAGCTGGGCAACTCCTATCCCGAGCTCGAGCTGGTCCTGGTGAATGACCGCTCGACGGATGCGACGGGCTCCCTGGCCGATCGCTTCGCCCAGGAGGAGCCCCGGCTCCAGGTGGTCCACATCGAGCAGCTCCCCGCGGACTGGCTGGGAAAGGTCCATGCCATGCAGCGGGGATTGGAGCGCGCGAGCGGCGAGTGGATTCTCTTCAGCGACGCGGATGTCCACCTCGCGCCCAAGGCCCTGGAGCGGATCGTCGCCTACGCGGAGCACGAGGGACTCGAGCGTATAGGCAGGAGAGAGGCCGTGTTGAGGGGGAGGGCAGGTGCAGAGGGGCCGAGGAGGGCCGCTGACGGGTGCCGGCCGAGCTGTGAGCCGGGCCGGTGCAGAGGCCAAGCAGCCTCCTTGGGCATGCCTGCCCAGGCTGCCCTCCCATGAGGAGCGCGGCAGGGGCATCAGGTCTCTTGGCTGTGGCGGCGTCAGCCTCAACACCATGCGTCTTGGAGTGGGGCTCGCGCCGGGGTCAGGCTCGCACCTGCCGTGGGCAGTCCCAGGTGCTCCAAAATTGCGCGCACCCCTCTGGCTTGCTTCACGTACGCCAGCACCCGCCGCCTGCCTCCACACCTGACGCAGGTGAACACGTCCACCGCGAATGTCCTGCGCAGCAGCCCCGCCCAGTCTACTGGCGGCGTCCTCTCCTTCCTCCGCTCCTGCCTCGCCCCTGCCTCCGGCGCCTCGCTCGCCTCCTCTGCTCCTACCTGGGGGCGCGTCACGCTCCTCTCCTCCGCACCTGCTTGGGGGAAAGTCCTCCTTCACGTGCAAAGGCAGACACTTCTGGGGGGCGCCGGTGAAGGCCTTTTCACCCGGCGCGAACAAGAAAAAGGGGCCCCTCGTGAGAGGAGCCCCTGGGTGGATGCTTCATGTGTGGAGTGTCTTGATTCGCGGCGTCAGGCGCGCAGACGACCGCGGCCCACCGAGCCACTCACGAGACTCGCCACGAAGAGGACGGCCGAGACGATGAGGAGCCACTTCAGCCCCTCCACGAACAGACCCACTCCTCCGAAGATCAGCGCCAGGACCAGTAGAATGACGATCAGGTTCATGCCCTGAAGGATGGGGAGCCTGTTCTCACAGACAAGCTCCGCTGGAGTCGTTCACGCCTGCCCGGCTGCTCATGACGGAGCTGTTTCATTCCAGACATAGACACGCTTCGCCGTCTCCAAATGAAAACGGACCGGGCCCGAGCCGTTTCGTGAGGCTCCAACTGGGGCCTGCTTCATCGCCGGCTCACCCGAGGAACACGGGCGGTGTGGTGCTCTTCTCATCCGCGAAGCCGCGGTCCGCCAACAAGGTGACCTGGACTCTCGACCGCATCATTGCGCGGCCCCTTGAGCGTGGACTTCTGCATCGTGAGCCAGACGAGCGGCGTGGGGCGTCGTGTTGGATCATCAGAGAGGCGACCAGGGTCGTCTGGTCATCATCGTCGTAGTCCGTCCAATCCAATCCAAGGCGGCTGGCGGCATGGATGATGCCCAGAGTCGCGAGCGACAGGGACAACACGCGCATGGTGTGGACATCCTGGCCGAAGAGGCCCGAGAGGAAGGCATGGACTTGCTGCTCGTTGATAGCTTTGGAACTCACTTCTCCAGTAGCATCAAGGACATGATTTCTTGCGCCAAGCAGCCAGGCAACCCCCTCATCCCCTGGTTGATAAAACGAGGGGATGGCTCAGGTCCAGCTCAGGAGCGGTATGTGGCCCCGTGTGTCGGAGCAGGATGGGATGCGCCTCCCGAGGAGGGAATTGTCCCGGGGCTCCAGGCGCGCCGTTCGTCAGCGCTGACCCATGGTCCCCTCGGGAGGTCATTCCTACCTTGGTCCGACATGTACTCCAGCGGTCTTCGCGAGCAGTCGGCGCACCAGGAAGAACACTTCTCAATCGAGGCACTCCAGTTGCTTCTGGGGCGACTGGAGGGCCCTGCGGAGGAGCCCGTGGGGCTCGCTCCGGCGCGTGGGCTCCAGCAACTCCTCTCCGGGGGCTTCGGGGCGCTGCCGCTGCCCGGGCGGGGCCAGACCCTGCTGCGGTGGCGGGCCCTGGCGGCGGTGGCGGCGGTGGACCTGGGCCTCATCAAGCTGTTCGAGGGTCATACGGATGCGCTCGCCATCCTGGCGGAGCTGGGCGCCGAGCCGCCTCCGGCCGGGAGCAGTTGGGGCGTCTGGGCCTCCGAGCCTCCCCAGGCCCGGGTGCGGGTGAGCGGACGCGCGGACGGTCGGGTGGAGCTGTCCGGCCGTAAGGCGTGGTGCTCGGGGGCGCCGCAGGTCAGCCATGCGCTGGTGACGGCCTGGGACGCCGAGGAGCGTCAGTGCCTCGTGGCGGTGGCGATGAAGCAGGCGGGCGTGCGCGTGACGAAGGAGGGGTGGCACGCGGTGGGAATGGCGTCCTCGGCCAGCGTGGACGTGCTCTTCGAGGGCGCGGTGGGCACGCGCGTGGGCCCGCCGGGCGGCTACACGGCGCGGCCGGGTTTCTGGCAGGGCGGCGCGGGCATCGCCGCGTGCTGGTATGGCGCGGCGGCGGCGGTGGGCGAGACGCTGCGCGCGCACTGTGCCCGGCGCGAGGAGCCCCACGCCCGCGCGCACCTGGGCGCGGTGGACACCGCCCTCGGTGGAGCGCGGGCGCTGTTGCGTGAGGCCGCGGCGTGGATCGATGCGCATCCCCGGGAGGATGCGTCGCTCGTCGCCTGGCGGGCGCGAGCCGGGGTGGAGGCCGCGGCGGAGCTCGTGCTGCGGCACACGGGCCGGGCCGTGGGCGCGGGTCCCTACTGTCGGGACGCGCGGGTGGCCCGGCGGATGGCGGACCTGCCGGTGTTCTTGCGCCAGAGCCACGCGGAGCGGGACCTGGAGGCCCTGGCGGGACTCGTGGTGAAGGAAGGAGCGGGTGGATGGAGCCTGTGAATTCGCGGCGCATCCTCGACGAGGGCACCTCGGCTCGGGACTGGGAGGCCTGGAGTGGCCTGGACGTCCTGCCTTCCCTGGAGCCCGCCCTGCTGGTGCCCGAGGGCCGGCGTGCCGTCATCGTCGCGCCCCATCCGGATGACGAGGTGCTCGGGACCGGAGGGCTGCTCGCGCGGCTTGGCCGGCTCGGGCGGGACGTGTTGGTTCTCGCCGTCACGGATGGGACGGCGAGCCATCCGGGGTCCACCTCCTGGCCGGTGGAGCGGCTCGCGCGGACGCGGCCCCGGGAGACGCAGGAGGCGCTGCACCGGCTCGGGCTGGGCGGGGCGCGGGTGGAGCGGGTGGGGATTCCCGATGGCGCCGTCACCGAGAACGAGGAGCGGCTGGTGGAGTGGTTGGGCGCGCGGCTTCGTCCGGACGACGTGGTGCTGGCCACGTGGCGCCTGGATGGACACCCGGACCATGAGGCGGTGGGGCGGGCGGCGTCGCGGGCGTGTGCGGCGTTGGACGGCCGCTGCGTGGAGTTCCCCATCTGGATGTGGCACTGGGCCCGGCCCGGAGACACGCGGGTGCCCTGGTCCCGGGCGCGGCGCATCGAGTTGGACGAGGCCACGCTCGCGCTCAAGCGCCGGGCCATGGAGGCGTACGTGAGCCAGTTGGAGCCGGATTCCACCACGGGAAACCCGCCCATCGTGCCCCCTTACGCGCTCGAGCGGTTGATGCGGCCCTTCGAGGTGGTGTTCACATGAGCGTGCCCATGGCGCACTTCGAGCGCATGTACGCCGACAGCGAGGACCCCTGGGAGTACCGGCGGCGCTGGTACGAGCGGCGCAAGCGGGCCGAAACGACACCCGATGAACGGGTACCGGCTGTACCCTCGCCGCCAAGTTCTGGAGCTACGGAGGCGGATCCACTCAGGATCCGAGAACGCATCATGAAGGCTCCCTCCAGCAGGTGCGGAGGAGGCGAGAGCAGGGCTTGAGGCAGCGGCCAGCAAGGAGCGGAGGAAGGAAAGGACACCGCGAGTGGACTGGGCAGAGTTGCTCAGGAGGACGTTCGACTTCGACGTGTTCGCCTGCGTGGGGTGTGGAGGTCGGCGGAGTGTAGTGGCGTACGTGAAGGGGGCTTGCGGGGTGCGGGCGATTCTGGAGCACCTGGGCTTGCCCACGGCAGGTGCGAGGTGGGCCCCGGCACGAGGGCCACCCCAGGCCGCGTGATGTTGAGGCTCAAGACAGCCCGTAGGGCCCCTGCCACGCACCTGATGAGGAGCGCGGCCTGGGCAGGCGTGTACCCCAAGGGCGCTGCGCGGCCTGTCCACCGACCGGGCGCATCGCTCGGGCGGCCCCATCAGCGGCCCTCCTCGGCCCTTCTTCACCCTCTCTCCCCCTCTACAGTGCCCCCATCCCTCTTATGCGCATGCGCTCTGCCTGCGACGGCGGTGCAGTCTGTCTCCGTGGATCCAGCCCAGGCCCTTCTGGCCTGCGGACACTCGCGCATCTTCGAGCTATTGAAGTCAGGCGCCTGGCACCGTGCCCCCAAAGTGGGCATGGCCGTCCGGGTGCACCGCCAGCCTTGCCGCGTTTCAGGACAGCGGACGCCGCGAACTTGTTTCCAGGCTCAAGCGGCGCCCGCCACGACGCAATGCCGGGCGGGGCGAGAAGGAAGCCCTCCTCAAGCTGATTCGACGAGCCTGAGCGCGGCGGCCCTCACCGGCAGCCACACCGGATCCTCGGGGTGCTCCAGCCTGATGGGGATTTTGATCATCGGGGGCACTTTCACGTTGTCATAGAAGCGCTTGGTGGTGTTCGCGGAGTGGTGGCCCACCACGGCGGCAATCGCTGCCAGGGGCAGTCCCCCTGTCTTGGGTCTCACCTCCTGACCGCACTCCGACGCCCACGTCACGAAGCTATGCCGATACTCTCCCAAGCGCACCGGCTCTATCCCCAACTTCTTGCAAGCGCGTCCTACCACCCGCCGGATATGGCTATCCACGGGCGCCGCCCCTCGTGCTTGCAGCCTCTGCACTGCCGCCAGCGTTTGCCGGTCGATGCTCTGGCGATGCACATTCCCGCTCTTGTGGATGAACGTCACCGTCGCGGCGATTTCTCCCGGCTCCTCCAGCACAGCCACCTTGCCCTCTCCTCGGGCCAGTCGCTCTATCTCCGTGCCGTGCATGCCTGTCTTCGCGTGGATGCACAGCACGTCCCGCACGCATTGCACATCCGTCATGCGCCGCGTGGCCTCCTGGTTGAAGTTCTTGAACTCCCACCCGCTGAGGGCCCGGTAGAGCCGCTCGGTGGTCTCAATGCTGTAGCCCTTCTCCCTCATCGCCTTCTCGGGCCGGGTCACCGGCACCTTGAGAGACACGGTGGGGTCCTCCGCCAGGGACAGTGCCCCTTGCTCCCTGAGCCAGGAGGCAAATGATTTGAGCGCAGTTATCCGGTTCTTGCGGCCCGTGGGGTGCCGCGCCAACTCGCGTAGAAGTTCCTGGAGGCTCACCGTGCGCAAGTCTCGGCCTGCCAGGGCTTCGGCCCACGTCGCGAGGTAGAAGCCCACGTTGCCCACGTAGCGCGCCGTGGTGCCCGCATTCCGCATCGACTCCAGGAACCGGCCCACGGTCTCCGCCGTGAGGTAGACGGCGGCCTCCTGCTTGAGCTGCCGTGCCTCCTGGCGCGTCCGATAGCCCTCCGGATCGCGCAGGAACAGCGCCAATTCGGCTTCCGCCTCGGTTTCGCTGCGCGCGTCCAGATAGACCGTATAGGCGCGTCCCTGGACCATCTTACGCAGCACGAACACCGGGCGACCATCCTTGCCGTTGAAGGTCCGCCCTCCCTTCCACCTGCCAGTCCATACCCTGCTGTTGCCCATGTCTGGACCCCTCCGTTTGGTCCTTTTTTGGTTCCAAGGAGCCCGATTTGGTCCCCAAAAGCAAACCGCGCCCCCCTGGCAGCAGAGGGCGCGGCTCACAGCGGCGGGTAACTTCCAGTGGAAGCGGCGGGAATCGAATCCGCCTGCGGCGACCGTGGAGTCAGGGGACCAGGGACCCGTGGTCGTGAGTCTATCCAGCGTCTGGTCCGGTCCCTCCATCTGCTTCGGAGTGAGACTGGGTTCCGCCATCCAGGATCGGGTTGTCATAAGCCTCGATGGGCGAGGACACACCGGGCTCGGCTTGGATCCAGGTGCCATCGTTGCTCGTCGACGTTTCGCGAGGGAACTCAGGCTGTCCATCTAGCCTCCGACGGAGGATGCGGCCGTCCCTGCTGATGGCATACTTCACGCCTGAATCGAGTGCTGGGTACTTGTGGCCACAGTGGGCCAGGTTCTCGGAGATGTAGATGAAGAAGACATCTCCTTGGCGGATGATGCGATAGGTCTGGGCCTCCCGCTTGAGGGCACAAGGTAGGTCCTCGGATTCCGGGGGAAGGAAGTCCTGGGTGGCGACCGTGAGCGCCCGAAGCATTTCCCCGTCCAACTCGTGGATGCTACCTGGAGCCCCTACGTTGACAGGCGCGCGGTCGAAGAATTCTGGGAAGACAATGGAGGGGTCGTCCTCAAGCGGCACCAGCGGGGATCCCTGCCGTCCCAACAGGCTGCATCCGGCGAGTGTGAGAATCGATGCGAAGACGAGGTCTTTTGCTTTCATGGAGTACCCCGTTGAACTCAGCCGGAAGTTTGACTGTCTATATCGGGGATACGTCCGTGACGACGATGCGCCGGTTTGAATGGTCTATCTCGTAGGTGATGCCGTATTGCTCATTGTAGAAGGAGATGCGGCCATTCACCGTACTGGCCAGGGCGGAGTCCCGCGCGGCCCGCAGGGCCAGTCCGTCCAGGGTGTGCAGGAAGTGCATGTGCGGCACGGAAGGAAGCGTGTTGGCCTGCATCCGCGCGAGGTGAAGCAGTTCCGTGCGGTAGGGGTCGGTGTCCAGGGACATGGGGCCGTGCCGGAATGCGAGAGGGGTGGACTTGAAGCCATCCCACGCGGGCTCGAGGTCCCAGGCGGGGTCCCCGGAAGCGCCCGTGGTCCTCGAGGCGCTCCGGGGGTGAATCAGCGCGCCGCGTTCAGCTGGCGCCTTTGGCCTGCTCCTTGGCCCAGGTGTCCTTGAGCGTCACCGTGCGGTTGAACACGGGCGCGCCCGGCTGGGAGTCCGGGTCCACGTTGAAGTAGCCCAGACGCTCGAATTGGAAGCGCTCGCCCAGCTGGGCCGCCCCCAGCGAGGGTTCCAGCTTCGCGGCGGAGATGAGCTCCAGTGAGTTCGGATTGATGTTCTGCTTGTAGTTGAAGCTCGCCGCCAGCTTTGGATCCTTGGGCGCGCGATCCGGCTCGGCCACGTTGAAGAGCCGGTCGAACAGCCGCACCTCGGCGTCCACGGCATGCTGCGCGGACACCCAGTGGATGGTGGCCTTCACCTTGCGCCCATCCGGGGACTCGCCGCCGCGCGTGGCGGGATCATACGTGCAGCGCACCTCGGTGACCTGCCCCTGCTCGTCCTTCACCACGCCCGTGCACTTGACGAAGAAGGCGAAGCGCAGGCGCACCTCCTGCCCGGGCGCGAGCCGGAAGAACTTCTTGGGCGGGTTCTCCATGAAGTCGTCCTGCTCGATGTACAGCACGCGCGAGAAGGGCACCTGGCGCGAGCCCGCCGAGGGGTCCTCGGGGTTGTTCACCGCGTCGAGCATCTCCACCTGGCCCTCGGGGAAGTTCTCGATGACGAGCTTGAGCGGGCGCAGCACGCCCATCCGGCGCGGCGAGCGGCGGTTGAGGTCGTCGCGCATCGCGTTTTCCAGGCGGCCCACGTCGATGCTGGCGTCGAACTTGGTGACGCCCACGTCCTCGCAGAAGGCGCGCAGGGCCTCGGGGGTGCAGCCGCGCCGGCGCAGGCCCGACAACGTCGGCATGCGCGGATCATCCCAGCCGCGCACGTGCTTGCCCTGCACCAGCTCCAGCAGCTTGCGCTTGCTCATCACCGTGTAGGTGAGGTTGAGCCGGGAGAACTCGATCTGCTGCGGGTGGTACACGCCCAGCTCGTCCAGGAACCAGTCGTAGAGCGGCCGGTGGTTCTCGAACTCGAGCGTGCACAGCGAGTGGGTGATGCGCTCGATCGAGTCCTCGATGCCGTGCGCCCAGTCATACATCGGGTAGATGCACCACTTGTCGCCCTGGCGGTGATGGTGCGCGTGGATGATGCGGTAGAGGACCGGGTCGCGCAGGTTGAAGTTGGGCGACGCCATGTCGATCTTCGCCCGCAGGGTGCGCGCGCCATCGGGGAACTCGCCCGCGCGCATGCGGCGGAAGAGGTCCAGGTTCTCCTCCACGCTCCGGGTGCGGTAGGGGCTGTCACGGCCGGGCTCGGTGAGCGTGCCGCGGTGCTCTCGCATCTGCTCGGCGTTCAGGTCGCACACATACGCCTTGCCCTTCTGGATGAGCTGTTCGGCGTAGGCGTACATCTGCTCGAAGTAGTCCGAGGCGAAGAAGAGCCGGTCGCCCCAGTCCGCGCCCACCCACTTCACGTCCGTCAGGATGGAGTCGACGTACTCCTGCTCTTCCTTCGACGGGTTGGTGTCGTCGAATCGCATGTTGAACTGGCCGCCGTGCTCCACCGCCATGCCGTGGTTGAGGTGGATGCTCTTGGCGTGTCCGATGTGCAGGTAGCCATTGGGCTCGGGAGGAAAGCGGGTGTGCACGCGTCCGCCGAACTTCCCGGACTGGTTGTCCTCCGCGATGATCTGCCGGATGAAGTGGACGGGCTTGGACTCGGTTTCGGCCATACGGGAATCGGTCTCCTCTAGAGGGCTCACACTCGCCCAAAAGCCGGGGGGAACGAAAGAGAATCGTCCGGAATGGGGGGTGGATTCCCGGCGGGCAGGTGGGCGGGCGGCTGGTGGCGTCCAGGGAGCCCACCCCGGGCATCCCCACCGTCTCGTACCGGGGGGCGGTCGCGACCCTCGCGGGGGCATGTCATCGTTCCCGCCCTCCCCCGGTCAGGAGCCTCCGCCCATGCAACTGCGGCTCAAGTACCCCCCCACCCCCGAAGCCGCACCCAAACACGCCGCGCTCTGCGTCTGCGCGGCCCTGCTCCTCAACGACATCGAGCTGGATTACTCCGTCGAGAGCCTGGAGCTGCTGGACGGGCTCCTCGACCGTCTGCACCGGGACGGTGTCCCGGCCGAGCAGGTGGCCGAGGTGCTCTTCGCCTTCGGCTGTTACGTGGGCGAGGTCTTCGTGCGCCACGCGGGGGCCGGGTGGTGCCGGACCGAGGGCACGTCCATGGAGGGGGTGACCGGCTTTCCCCTGCTGATTCAATTGGGACCCCAGCGGTACTGCAATCCGCTGGGCAAGGTGTTCAAGCGCCTCGCCGAGGGCGGGGAGCACGCGCTGCCCTCGTTCTACGCGCTCTTTTCCCGGCGGGAGGCCCCGGCGCGGGACTTCCTGTACGACCGGCACTGAGCCCGGCCCCATTCACTTCTTGGCGGCCAGGTCCGGGGGCGCCAGTGCCTGGAGGTGAGGGGTGTCCAGGCCCGCGCTCTGGCCCATGGCCAGGTAGGTGCGCAGCATCAACCGGGTCTGCTCGCCCACCTTGGTGAAGTGGACCCGCAGGAAGGTCTCCAGGTCGACCGGCGCGACGCGGGTGGCGAGGGCCAGCGAGGCCTTGATCAGGACGGGCCGCAAGAGTGGCAGCAGGGAGGCGGGACTGGCCCCCGTGGCCCACTCGGCGATCCGCGCCGCCTCGCGCGCGGCTCCCAGCGTCCGCTCCAGGGACTCGGGCCGTAGCAGGCGCTCGAAGCTCCACCCCACCGCTTCCAGGCCGAGCACCGCGGCGCACAGCATCGCGGAGGGAATCGACGCGGCGCGCGTCACGTCCGCGTCCTCCTTCACGGGAAAGCCTCCCGCGCGCAGGGTCCGGAGGAGGGGCCACAGCCGCTCCGAGGGCCCGCTGAACAAGCCTCGGGACAGGGGCGGCATCCAGAAAGCGGTGCCCGGCCCCTTCAGGGCATCCTCGGGCGTCAGGGGCGCGTGGAAGGCGAGGAAGGGAATCATCCCGGTCACGAGCCGCTCGGCGGGAATCCATTGCAGCAGCCACTCCCGGTCATCGAGCGCGGGCTGGAGCATCACCCAGGTGGCGTCCCCGGTGCTCGCGGCCAACTTCTTCAGCCCCTCGCCCGAGCGCAGGGCCGTGGACGAGACGCACAGCCAGACCTGATCCCAGCGCTCCTTCTGGACCTCCCGCTCCGACACGAGGACGCCGAAGCCGGACAGCGGGGTGGGGGCGGGGGTGCGCTGGCGCACGCCGAGCTCGTACAGGGTGAAGCCCGCCCGGGCCTGGGCTGCGTGCTTCTCCTTCACCAGGAAGGTCACGGCGCAGCCGGCCGAGCGCAGGTAGTGCGCGAACACCTGTCCCACGGCGCCCGCGCCCACCAGCAAGACTCGAGGTTGCTCATTCGTCATGAGGGACAGCTTCTCATGCCGAGCGTCGCGCGGGGTTTTGATCGAAGTGGGCGAGGAATCTGTCGGTATCGGGCTCGAGCCCGGCCTGCCGCAGCAGGCCGGCGCCCCAGGCGACGGCCTCGGACATCCGCGACACCAGCACCTGGGGCATGGGCAGGGGTTGCAAATGGTTGACGAGGTTCATCAGCAGCCGGAGCGCCGCGGAGTCGGTGACGAAGGCGACGCCCATCATGTACGCGCGCAGCTGGGCATCGTGGGCCTTCACCCAGTCCAGCTGCATGTGCCGATGCCCCGTCGTGAACATGGTGCTCGCCTGGCGCAGGTCGTGGATGAGCACGTGACGCTCGCCGCTCTCCAGAAAGCGGGTGCGCTGAGCGAACACCTCCGACAGATGCCCAGGCGTGGCCCTCCCCTCATAGCGGATGAGCACGAGGGGATGGTGCGATACATCGAATTCGACGGAGCGGGGAGCGGACATGGTGGCACTGGGGGCGACGCTTCATGTTAGCCGAGCGCCTGTTTCGTCGAAAGCCGCTCCGGGAGTGTCAGGGAGCGGGTTCCTCGCGCAGCACCTCGTTCAACAGGGTCGTGTCCACCAGTCCCGACAGGTCGGAGCTGGGGACGAAGCCGAGTTGTCGCGCGTGCTCGGCGGCTTGTTTCAACTGCTCGGGCATGATCTGGAGTGCGGGCTCCAACCGCGAGAAGGAGTCCTTCAACACGGCCTCGTCCATGGGGCGCCCGGCTGTCTTGGCGAAGGCGGCGTTGACGCGGGGGATGAAGGTCTCGGGGTGGTGTTGCCACTGCCGGGTGAGCTCCACGTGCGCGCGCAGCAATTGCTTGAGGGGTTCGCGCCGCCGCTCCAGGGCCTCGCGGGTGGTGACGATGACGGTGGTGTGGAAGCGGCGTTGGGGCCACAGCTCGCGCTCATCCAACAGGATGTGGCCTCCGCCCTCGGCCACCATGCGCGCCCCCCACGGCTCGGGCACCCACGCGCCCTCGAGCTTGCCATGGAGGAACAGGCCGAGGATGTCCGGGTTGCTCAGCGGCGTGACGGTGACGTCCTGGCCTGGCTTGAGGCCCTGCTGGCCCAACCAGTGCCGCAGCGCGATGTCCTGGGTGTTGCCCAACTGGGGGGTCGCCAGCGTCTTGCCCTTGAGGTCCGCGGGTGTGCGCGCCGTCTTCGTCACCAGCACCGCGCCCGAGTCCACCGCGGCGGCGATGATGCGCAGCTCCCGTCCCGCCTTGAGGAAGGTGTTGATGGCGGGGCCCGTGCCCACGTACGACGCATCGAGCGAGCCCGCCGTGAGCGCTTCCATGGCGGCGGGGCCCGCGTTGAACATCTTCAGCTCGATGCCGGGCACGGCCTTCTGGAAGGCGCCCGAGTCCTGGCCCACCAGGGCCTGGGCGTGGGTGATGTTGGGGAAGAACCCCAGCCGCAGCGCGCTGGCCGCGCCCCGCTTGTCCGTCTGGCCTCCGGGCTGCTCCTTCTTGCACCCGGCCGTCACCAGGCACAACACCGCGAGGCCCACTCCGAGAACTCCAGCGCGCATATGTCTCCCCATGCCTTCACCTGAGCATGCTCAGCTCGCCGCCAGGCCCCAACGGCGCCGGATGCGCAGCTCCACCGTTTGAAAGAGGACGCGATCGATGAAGGTGCCCACGGCGATGATGCACACCATCACCGCCATCACCTGTGGAATCTCCATCAGCTCCCGGCCCATGGTGAGCAATTGGCCGAGACCGCCCGAGACGTACAGCAGCTCGCCCGCCATGAGCGCCCTCCAGGCGAAGCTCCACCCGAGCTTGAGCCCGGTGACGATGCTCGGCAGGGCCGCGGGCAGGAGCACGCCGGCGAAGAGGCGCGGACCGCGCACGCCGTAGGTGGCGGACATGCGCAAGAGCAGCGGGTCCACCCCCATCACCCCGTCCTCCACCGAGATGGCGATGGCCAGCACCGAGCCCATCACCACCACGAAGATGATGGACGTCTCCGTGAGGCCGAACCACAGGAGCGCCAGGGGCAGCCAGCAGATGGAGGGCAGCGCTTGCAGTCCCACCACGAGCGGGCGCAGCGAGCGGCGCACGATCGCCGCCCGGCCCATGACGAGGCCGAGGGGCACGCCGATGAGCACGGACAGGCCGTAGCCCTGCGCGAGCCGGCTCAGCGAGCGCACGAGGGCGTCCCACAGCCGGCCATCGCGCGCCATCGCCCAGAGACTGTCACCGACCGCCAGGGGTCCCGGGAACAGGTGGTGCGGCCAGGGGCCGAAGCGGGCGAACAGCGCCCACGCGGCCAGCAGTCCCACGAGCACCAGCAGCTTCTGAATCAGGTGCCATGCCTTCATCCTGTGCTCCGTCTTCACCCGGCGGGCCGGGCTCTTCGAGGGACTCACTCTCACGGAGCATGGCGCGGATCTGGCGCGCCATGCCCACCAGTGCCACGTCATCGGGTTCGCGCGGCATGGGCAGGTGCACCTCGAGGTCGCGCAGGATGCGGCCCGGTCTCGGTGCCATCACCACCACCCGGTTGGCGAGCATCAACGCCTCGGTGACGTCGTGGGTGACGAACACGATCGTCTTGTGCGTCTCCAGCCAGACGCGCTGCAGCAGCTCGTGCATGTGGTGGCGCGTCTGCGCGTCCAGCGAGCCAAAGGGCTCGTCCATGAGCAGCACCTGCGAGTCCACCGCCAGCGCCCGGGCGAGCGCCGTGCGCATCTTCATGCCACCGGACAGCTCATGGGGCAGCGTGTTCTCGAAGCCATCCAGGTGCACGTAGCGGATGAAGCGGCGGGCGCGCTCCGCGCGATCCTTCCGGGACAGTCCCCGGGCGGCGAGCACGAACTCCAGGTTCTGGCGCACGGTGAGCCAGGGGTAGAGCGCCGCCTCCTGGAACATGAGCAGCCGGTCCGGGCCGGGGCCGCGGATCTCCCGGCCATCGATGCGCACGTGGCCCCCGGTGGGGTTGATGTGGCCCGCCAGCGCGTAGAGCAGCGTGGACTTGCCGCACCCCGAGGGCCCCAGCAGACAGACGAATTCGCCCGAGCGGATGTTGAGGTTGACGTCCTGGAGCGCCACGACCTTGTTGCCGTAGCGGTGCTCCACGCGCTTGACGGCGATCTTCGCCGAGTCCTCGTCCACCCGGGCGGGCACCAGCGTCTCCTTCACCGTCTCCTTCACCTGGCGCATGCGCCGGAAGAGGGTGCTCCAGAGGCTGGAAAAACGCCCGGAGGCGCGTGGGGAGGGGCGGGGGCGCGTCTGCTCGGGCGGATCGATCAAGCTCATGACTCGGTCATAGCGAAGGGTGCGCCGCTCACATCGGGAGCGTTGGGGGTCATAGGTGAGACACGTGTCGATGGGCCGCGAGTAGACATGCAGGGAGATGGCGGTGCCGTCGCGCGTGCTCGGACGGACCGCGTGGAGATCCTGCTCGGCGGTGTTGTGGTCCACCGCGCGGGGCAGGAGGGTGCGGCGCGAGCCAACGCGCTCGATGAGGGCGTAGCCGGGCTCCCGGCCTCCCGCGACGAGCCGGTAGTCGCTCACCTCCAACTCCCCGGCGACGAGTCGCAGCAGGCAGTCCTGGCCCTCGTGTCCATGGATGGGCGCACGCGAGCCTCGGCCCCATCCCATGACGATGACCTCCAGATCCTCGTCCCGATAGACGCACGTGCGCGTGTACCGGCCATCGCGCAGCAGGGCGAAGGGCTTCACGGCACGCCGATCCAGGACGCCCTCGCGCATCACCTGGGCCAGGGCGCTCACGCCGCCGCGGGCATGGGCCTCCCGGAGCTGGTGAACGAAATCTCCCAGGGAGGGAAAAGAATGCGTCCCCGTGTTGTCTGTTTTGGAAGCGAGCGTGTCCGTTGGTGTCCAGGTACTCGTAGGGCTCCCTTGCATGGCCGCTCTCCTTCCATCCTCTTTTCCTCGTCCTCATGGACGGGGTGAGACTCCGCAAATGTGTGTCTTTGGCCTTCAAGCGCCAAGGCGAGGGGGGGGCCGGAAAATGTGACCTTCCGTCTTTTTGTGGAGGGGCCCTGGCTTGTTCGGGTGACGGGAGGGCATTGAAGCGTCGGGTGTTGGACCGAGGGGGTGGATCGACGCACCGCGAAAAAAGACGCCCGGGGCGCAACCCCGTCTTCTTTTGGCGGAGAATGAGAGGACGGACTTCCCCGTGGAATTTCGCTGGAGCCCCCCTTGACGACGATCGACCGCAGCCGTAGTCCTCTCTCCCCCGTGGGAACGGGCGCCCGTCAGGGCGTGGACAACACCTCGCGGACGGGGGGGAGCGCCGCGAACACCGTGAACCCCCCGGGGGCGAACACGCTCCGACCGGCCGGGGATGCCTTCACGGCGCCTGCCCGTTCGACCCAGGCCCTGTTCGGCGGCGGCAAGCCGAAGGACATCGTCTATGACGGCCAGTTCGTGGGTGCCGGCGGCCAGACCTTCCCGCCCAACACGCCGCTGAGCCAGATTCCGGGCGTGTTGCCGCGCGACAACCCGAACCCCAGCAAGACGATCATCTACGTCAACGGCATCCTGACGAACAAGGAGAGCCAGTCGAGCGACCTGCAGGCCATCGCCGACAAGTCGGGCGCGAAGGCGATCGGCATCCACAACTCCACCGAGGGCGTTATCTCCGACCTGGCCCAGTGCGTGAAGGACAAGCTGGACAAGGGCTCCAACCCCGCCGTGGACACGCTGGCCAACACGCTCTACACGGAGCTCAAGGCGGGCCGCGACGTGAGCCTCATGGGCTACAGCCAGGGCGGCCTCATCACCGCGCGTGCCCTCTTCGACGTGCAGAACCGGCTGCGCATCGAAGATGGGATGAGCAAGGCGGACGTCGAGAAGCTGATGAGCCACCTGAGCGTGGAGACCTTCGGAGCGGCCTCGACGCGCTACCCGGACGGTCCCCAGTACGTGCACTACATCAACAACCGCGACGCGGTGCCCACGCTCACCGGGCTCGGTGGCAGCTTCGATCCCGCCGCCTTCCTCAAGGACGCGGGCAAGGGCGCGGTGGTGCACCGCTTCGGCGACGGTGGCCTCAACCTGGCGAAGAACCACAGCCTCCAGGAGACGTACCTCAACCACCGCGTGCCCTTCGAGCAGGCGCGCGCGAACCGCTTCTAAGCTCAGGGCTTCTTGGCGTTCTTCTCCGCGCGCTGCATGCGCTCGAGCCGTTCGGTGCCGCCGCCAATCTTCCCCGTCACGTAGGCGCCCGCAGTGGCGAGCTTGTGGCGCAGGCCCTCGGACTCGGGGGCCTGGGCACGGGGCTGGGTGAAGAAGTCGGTGCCCACCTGGAGCAGCGCGCGGGCCATGTCCTGCTCGTCCCGGGAGGCGAGCGGGTAGAGCAGGCTGGCGATCCGGCCGTGGCCGTGGGCGGCCGCCTTGGTGAGCGCGGTCTCGCCCATGCGGTCCGGAAGGCTCGGGTCCGCGCCGTGGGCGAGCAGGCCGCGCACGAGGGCTTCCTCGCCCTGCTCGGCGGCGAGCACCAGGGGCGTGCGGCCCTCGGCGTCGAAGGGATTGGGATCGGCGCCCCCGGCGAGCAGCGCCTCCAGGCGCTCGAGGTCACCGGCCTTCACGGCATCGAAGAGGGACATGGACTACCTCCAGACCCGTGAGCATGGCGCGTTCGCACGACCCGCGCCACACCGGGCCCTCAGCGCGCGGGGTTGCGCGGAGGCGCCTGGTCCGGCACCGACGGGGCGGCGCCGACCTTCAAGTCCGCGAATCGCCCCTCGCGCTCCAGCCGGAAGATGTCCTCGTCGGTGACGAACTCCTGGTTCAGCAGTTCCCGCGCGCGCTTGATCTTGGCGAGCAGCACCGGGTCCAGGACGGCGGTGCTGTTCTCCCGGGTGGGCAGGGGCGGGGGCCGCATGACGGAGAAGGAGCCTCGGGCGGGATGGCCATCGGCGCTCACGCCCTCCAGCGCGTAGGTGAGGGCGAAGACGTCCGACTCGGCCTTGGCGTCGAAGGAGACCTTCACCTCGACGCCCTTGCCCTCGGGGACCTCGCTCACGGGCAGGCTCGCGACGTCCACCTGCTCGGGCGGCGGCGGGGCGTGCTCGGTGCCCCGGAAGGCGCGGATGGTGGTGACGCGGGTGATGCGCACGGGCCCCTGGAAGTGGTGGGACAGGCGGAAGGTCTGCCGCACCACGCCGTCCTCGTCGAGCACGGGAAAGCGGGGCGTGCCCTGGGCGAGCAGGGTGACGATGCCCTTCTTGTTGAAGTTCTCGAAGGACGTGTTGAGCAGTTGCAGCGAGGTGCGGCCCGTCTCCTTGCGGCCCGAGGCGTCGTACACGTCCACGCGCACCAGGTGCTGCTCGTACTGGCTGCCCGTGCCCGAGCCTCTCGTGAGGGGATGGGACACGAGGGGGCCCTGGGTCGTCTCGCGGGTGTCGTCGTCGAACGTCCACACGTAGCGCAGGGGGACGAAGGGCTTGGGCTTGGATTGCCCGGCCGCCACGGGCTTCTCCACCACCTTGGCGAAGAACTCGAAGTCGTCCTCGGAGTTGGGCACCCGCCGCGACATCACGTGCACGAGCCGCTCGGGCTCGCAGTCCTTCACGCGGTAGGCGGGCACGGGCACGGTGACGAACACGTTGTCGCGGGTGAACACGGTGACGCGCGGCAGCTCGTACGAGCCATCCGCGTCATTGCGCCACACGCGCACGGGGATGCGCTGGCCGGTGCCGTCGCCCACCGCGTAGTGCAGGAAGGCGTCGTTGCCGTCCGGCGTATGGGCGCGCACGGAGATGAGGTTGTCCTCGCCCGAGCACACCTCCTGCTTCTCCACGAGCACCTCGTCCACGATGGGCTCCGCGGCATGCGGGGTGTCGGGCCGCGCGTTGGCGGGGGCGGGAGGCGCGGGAGTGGACGCCACCGCCGAGGGGGGCGCGTCGTCCCCGGCGGGTGGCGAGGACGGGGGCGCGCGCTCCCCGGTGGGCTCCGGCGTGGAGTCGCCCTGGAACAGGAGCCAGGCGGCCCCCAGGACGAGCAGCGTGAGCACCAGTGCCCACCGCCCCAGGAGCCCGGAGCGGTTCTCGGAGGTCGGCTTCGTCACGGATGACTCCCCTCCTACTGCCAACAGCCGTAGACGTTGCCGCCCGAGTTCCACTGCAACTGGTGCGAGTAGTCCGGGCCCCAGATGGTGTTGTGCATGGAGTGCACGCCCCAGCCGCCAATGCGATCCGGGCTGATGGAGGTGGCGGTGGCGTTGGGGTCATCGCGCACGCCCTTCCAGGGGCTCGCGCTCGAGGAGTCGCACGAGTTGGTGGACATGCAGTTGGCCACCTGGTTTCCGGCGTTGCCGCACACGTTGTAGAAGGGGCAGGCCACGGTGAGCGCCGCGTTGAGGAACCAGCCGAGTGAGGCCTTGCACTGGTTGTAGACGCCCGCGTAGAGCGCGTTGGAGGCGTTGGCGATCTGCCCGTGCGAGTACGTGTACGGCGTCACATGGCCCCGGCCCGCGTAGTGGTGCGCGTAGGCGAGGAAGGTGGAGCACACCATGCCGTTGTTCGCCGCGTCGCCGGGCATGTCATGGACGCTCTGGAGGTCCCGGTACTGGTAGAGCGAGTAGTTGACCCGCATGTTGTGCCACAGGGGGCGGTCGATGGTCTGGCCCGAGTCGGCGCGGGAGCGGTCGGTGACGAAGGGGTGGTTGTACCAGATGGAATCGCCGATCAACGCGGCCTGGGTGGGGTTTCCCTGCTGCCAGCCGATCCACTCGACGCCGCCGCCTTCCGAGTACAGGGAGTGGTAGGCACCGCCCTGGTTGATCTGCTCCAGTCCCGGGTAGCCGTACTGCAAGTGATTGCCATTGATGGGCTTGGTGCACACGCCCGGCCAGTCCGTCTGGGTGGGCGTGGCCAGGGTGGCGTGGGACGTGCTGCCGCCGGGGCCGTGCGAGAGCATGGAATGCGTGCGGTACTCGCCAATCGCATCCATCACGGGCCGGATGGGGCCCTCGCCCCGGCTGAACACCACCGCGCCATTGGGGGCGTTCCACCCGGCGGCGGTCGAGCCGCATGCGCCCTCCGCGGCGGAAGCGTTCCCCGTCCATACCAGCGCGGACACTGCGACAGTCCCTGCGAGCAGATGACGCATCACGACACCTTTCGGGGTAGGGCGTGAGGCTCGGTCGCCCCGCGCCCGGGTGCAGTCCTCCCGAGGGGCGCTGGAGCGCCATCCCCACCGGTCTGAGCGGTGGACCTGGGAGGGCTCCTCCTTCCTACTCTCCCCCATGAGCGAAGGCCAGCGACCGGGGCTGGAATGTCTTGACAAGGCGCGCCAATTGATTTCCGGCCAACGGAGTCCCTCCTGGCTTGTCCACTCGGGGAACGGGCGGGAGGGCGAGCCCCGCGCTCAGAGTGGCAAGCGCACCCGGAAGGTGGTGCCCCCCGTGGGGGGCGATTCGATGGAGATGTGGCCGCCATGGGCGTGCAGGGTGCGCCGGACGATGGCGAGACCCAGGCCGGTGCCGGTGGCCTTGGTGGTGAAGAATGGCTCGAAGAGGCGCTCGTGCAGTCCCGGGGGGATGCCGGGGCCGGTGTCGGTGAACTCCACCAGGGCGCCGGTCCGCGTGTGGCACCGGTGGACGCGGATGCGCAGGGTGCCGCCCTGGGGCATGGCCTGCACGGCGTTGAGCGCGAGGTTGAGGAAGACCTGGCGCATCATCCGCGCGTCCATGGGCAGGGGGGGCACGTCCGGCTCCAGCGCCCACTCCACCCGGAGCCGGGGCTGGTCCACCGTCGCCGTCCGCACGGCCTCCTCCAACAGGTGGGCGAGGGGCACGGGCTGGGGCTGGGGGCTCGGGGGCCGGGCGAAGTCGAGCAGGTCATCCACCAGCCGGTTGAGGCGGTGCGCCTCCTCCGAGAGGATGCTCACCAGGGTGAGCCCGGGGCTCTCGGGCTCCTGGAAGCGGCGCAGGGTGGCCAGGGCATTGAAGATGGCGCCCAGGGGGTTGCGCACCTCATGGGCCACCACGGCCGACAGCTCGCCGAGCGCCGCCAGCCGCTCGCGCTCCACCAACTGGCGCTGGGTGGCCTCCAGCTCCGAGTGCAGGTGCGTGAGTTCCTCGGCGCGTCCGCGCAGCTCCTGGAGCAGCCGGTGGGTTTCGATGGCGGCGGCGAAGTGCACGCCCATGGCCTGAAGGGTTTCCCGCTCCAGATCGGTCAGCACGCGGGCGTGGCTGAAGGTCATGGCGATGGTGCCCACCATGTGCGCGCGCACCTGCAGGGGCACGAGCGCCACGCAGGCGGTGCCCGCCTCGCGCAATCCGCTCCGGATGGGCTCGGAGAACTCCGCCACGCCCACCACCCGTGGCACGCCCTCCTCCATCACCCGGGCGGACATGCTGCCCGTGAGGGTGAAGCGGTGGACTCGGCGCGCCTCCTCCTCGGGGAGGCCCCGTTGCCAGGCGACCTCCAGGTCGTCACGGCCCTCGGCTCGCAGCAGCAGGAGCACCACGCCGCAGCCCATCAGGGAGTGCACCTCCTCGAGGCCCGGCGCGAAGAGGTCGCGCGGCTCCTGGGCGGTGGCGGTCGCCGCGGCCAGCCGGTTGAGCGAGGTGAGCGCCGTGTTGCGCGTGGACAAGCGGCAGATGGTTCGCGCGGCGTCGAGCGCGGCGGACACCTGGGAGGCGAAGAGGCGCCAGGGGGCCAATTCGTCCTCGCCCAGCCAGTCCGAGCCCACCGCCAGCAGCGCCCGGGGCGCGCCGCCTCCATCGATGCGCACGCACAGCGCGCGCAAGGGCCCCACACGCCGCAGGTGGGCGCCCACGAGCTGGCCCCACTCCGAGCTGAATTGTCCCGCCTCCCCGACCAGGTTCTCCCCATAGGCGGCGCCCTCGTGCCAGGCGCGCCTCAACATGGGACACCAGTTGCCGGAGTCATCCACGAGGTGCTGGCCGGTGAGCCAGGGCACGCCCGCGCTCGCCTCGTCCCCCACGCACACGTGCGCCAGCCGCACCAGGGCCCCCTCCGGCACGAGGTAGGCGTAGGACATCCGCAGCTCGGCGAGCCCCTCGAAGACGCGGCGGAGCACCTCGTCCTCGGAGCGGATGCCCAGCAGCGAGGCGCCCAGCGCCGCCATGCGCTGGAGCACCCGGCGCTGCCCCATGCGGCCGGACAGGTCGCGCACCAGGACATAGATGTCCTCTCCGGCCCGTGACACGGTCAGCTCCACGTGGAGTTCGCCCCGGGCGGTCCTCAACACCGTCTCATAGGTGTCCGGGACGGGCTCGCCGGCCAGGCGGCGTGCGTGCCGCTCGCGGATGAACGGCCCCTGGTTCTCCGAGAGCAGTTCGAGCATCTTGCCCACCACCTGCTCCTGGCTCAGCCCCAGCAGTTCGAGCAGGGTCGTGTTGGCGTAGACGATGCGGCTGTCCCGAATCACGGCCATGGCGAATGGCAAGGTGTCCAGATGCTGGTACGGGCCCCCCCGGGCTCCATCGCGCGTCGTCACCTGGTGACGATGACACTCCCACCGGAAGGAGGGAAGCCGTCCTCCGGAGTTCCCGCTCTCGCCGGGCTTGGAACCAAGGGGGCAGGACCCCCGGCCTTCCGCTTGGGCCAGACATTTGCCGTCCTACTAGCGCGGAGGAGGCTGGAGCGTGTTGGTTGCGTGGTGCGAGCGTTCAGTGCTAAGCGGCGCCCGCGTGTGAGGACGGTGGGGGGTGGGTGGCGGGGTGAACCCGTGGTTTTCCCGAGGCGGTCGAGGCGATGGCGGAGGAGAAGGAGCCCCGGGAGGGTGAGAAGGACGGCGAGTTGTCGGAGACGGCCCGGCAGATGCGGGCGGCCGAGCCCTACATCTCCGCGGTGTGGAAGCTGGTGGGTGGGGCGGTCGTCGGGGTGCTGGGCGGCTACTTCCTGGACAAACGCCTGGGGACGGGGCCGTGGTTGCTCCTGGGGTTGAGCCTGGTGGGGATCTCCGTGGGGTTCTACGGGTTCCTGCACGAGATGAACCGGTTGGGTAAGGGGCGGCGGTGAGCAAGGGCGGCGAGGCACTCTTCCGCAAGTACGCGGGTCTGGCGGCGGTGGGGTCGGTGGTGGCGCTGGCGCTGGCGGCCTTCCTTCCGGAGCGGGAGGAGGCGCGCTCGGTGGCGCTCGTCGGAGTGCTGTTGGCGGTGGGGACGGGCGTCGTGGGGCTGCTGCTCAAGCGGCGGGTCGCGCAGCGGGACTTGAATGGCGCGCTCCTGGTCGTGGCGTTGGTGTTCGGGATGCGGGCGGTGGGCGTGGTGCTGGGATTGTTGTGGGTGGTGCGGCGGGACCTGGACGCGGTGGCGTTCGTCGCGGGGTTCTTTGGCACCTACCTCGTTCTGCAGTCGGTTGAACTGAGCTATGTGATGGCCGCGTCGCGGGACGCGGCGGGCGGAGGCGAGTGATGCGCAAGGCAATGGGTCTTCTCGTCGGTCTGATGACGAGCGTGGCGTTCGCGTCCTCTCCGGGCGGGCATGACGACAGCACGCCCATGGAGAAGGAAGAGCAGGACGTGGCGGCCTACATCCTCCACCACGTCGTGGACTCGAACGAGTACGAGTTCGAGGTTCCCCTCGGCGACCACCACATCCCCATCCATCTGCCGCAGTTCGGCATCCCCATCCGCGCGGGCGCCTCGTGCGAGCCCCGGGACACGGGCGATGGCCACGGCAAGGCGGTGCCCGGCTGGAGCGAGGGCTGCCTGGACCTCTCCATCACCAAGCACACGGTGATGATGTGGCTGGCGGCGCTCCTGCTCGTGGGCTCGCTGCTGCTGTTCAGCAACCGCGACAAGTCGAAGCTGGTGCCCCGGGGCACGGCGGCCAACCTCTTCGAGATGCTCGTGCTCTTCGTGCGCGACGAGCTGGCCATCAAGAACATCGGCAAGGAGGAGGGTCCTCGCTACACGCCCTACCTGCTCACCGCGTTCTTCTTCATCCTCTTCATGAACCTGCTGGGCCTCTTTCCCTGGATGGCCACGGCCACGGCCAACATCGCCGTCACGCTGGCGCTCGCGCTGTGCACCTTCGTGCTCACGCAGATCGCCGGCATCCGCGCCGCGGGCCTGGGCGGCTACCTGGCGCACCTGACGGGCGGCGTGGCCCCCTGGCTCTGGCCCATCATGATTCCGGTGGAGCTCCTGGGTCTGTTCACCAAGCCCTTCGCCCTCACGATGCGTCTGTTCGCCAACATGCTGGCGGGCCACATCGTCATCTTCTTCCTGCTCGGCCTCATCTTCATGCTCGGCCACCCCGCGGTGGCGCTCGTCAGCGTGCCCTTCGCCATGGGCATCTACCTGCTGGAGCTCTTCGTGGCCTTCGTGCAGGCGTACGTCTTCACCATGCTCTCGGCGCTCTTCATCGGCATGGGCGTGGCCATGGCCCACCACCATGACGAGCACCACGCCGACGCGGCCCACAGCCACGACCACGGCCGCGCCCACCACTGAGCCCTTGTTTTTGTAAAGCACCCGGCGGTTCGAAAGGCCGCCGGAGGTAGTCCTAAAGGGCCATCACGCGACCCCCCCACAAGTGGGTCCTCCCTCAGAAGAAAGAAGAAGCACTCCCATGACCAGCCTCGCTCTCGCCTTCCTCGCCGCCGGTATCGGTGCCGGCCTCTCCATCATCGGTGCCGGTCTCGGCATCGGTAAGCTGGCCGCCGCCGCCCTCGACGCCACGGGCCGTCAGCCCGCCGCCGCCGGCGACATCCGCACCACCATGATCATCGCCGCGGCCCTCATCGAAGGCGCCACCCTGTTCGCGCTGGTCGTCTGCATCCTGCTCGCCACCAAGGCGTAGGCAGGCCGTTCGCAGTCCGGTCTGGCGCCCGCCTCGCTTCAACGGCGGGAGGGCGCCGGCCCGCAGCGGTACCCCGTCGAACCCATCCGTCACCGCAGTCCCTGACGCCGTAGCTCTCCGAAGGCCGCCATGTTCCTGCCCACCGTTCTCGCCGCCAGCAGCATCGTGGAGGTCCGCCCGGGCCTCATCTTCTGGACCCTCGTCACCTTCATCATCGTGGCCATCGTCCTGCGATGGAAGGCGTGGGGCCCCATCCTCGCCGTGGTGGAGGAGCGCGAGAAGCAGCTCACCAGCTCCATCGACGCCGCCAAGCGTGAGCGCGCCGAGGCCGAGAAGCTGCTCGCCGAGCAGAAGACGGCCATCGCCGAGGCCCGCCGCGAGGCGCAGGAGATGCTCCGCCGCAATCAGCAGGAGGTGGAGAAGTTCCGCGAGGAGCTCATGGCCAAGAGCCGCAAGGAGGCCGACGAGTTCAAGGCGTCCGCCCAGCGGGAGATCGAGGAGCAGAAGGCCAAGGCCATCGCCCAGGTGAAGGCCATGACGGTCGACCTGGCCGTGGAAGTGGCCGGCAAGTTGCTCAGCGAGCGGCTGGATGACACCAAGCACCGCGCGCTGGCCGAGCAGTTCGTGAAGGACCTGCCCACCAAGGGCGGGGCCGAGCGCCGCTCGTAATTCCGTTTCCGAAGGGATCTCACCATGGCGCTCTCCATTGGCATCGTCGGTCTGCCCAACGTGGGCAAGTCCACCCTGTTCAACGCGGTCTCGGCGGCGGGGGCTCAGGCGGCCAACTACCCGTTCTGCACCATTGAGCCGAACGTGGGCGTGGTGCCGGTGCCGGATGAGCGGCTCGACAAGCTGACCGCCCTGGTGAAGCCCCTCAAGAAGATCCCCACGTCCCTGGAGTTCGTGGACATCGCGGGCCTGGTGCGCGGCGCCTCCAAGGGCGAGGGCCTGGGCAATCAGTTCCTCGCGAACATCCGCCAGGTGGACGCGGTGCTGCACGTGCTGCGCTGCTTCGAGGACGACAACGTCACCCACGTGGAGGGGGGCGTGAACCCGGTGCGCGACCGGGACGTGGTGGACACGGAGCTGTGTCTCAAGGACATGGAGACCGTGGAGAAGCGCCGCGAGCGCACCCAGAAGAACACGAAGATGGGGGGCAAGGCGGCCGAGGAGGCCAAGGCCGAGCTCGCGCTGCTCGATCGCATCAAGACCGCCCTGGACTCGGGCATCACGGTGCGCGCGCAGAAGCTCACCGACGACGAGCGCGCCGTCATCCGCGACCTGTTCCTGCTCACCGACAAGCCCGTGCTGTACGTGGCCAACATCGGCGAGAAGCAGATCGGCAAGGAGGACGCGGACCCGTACGTGCAGCAGGTGCGCGACATGGCCGCCAAGGAAGGCGCGGGCGTGGTGGTGCTCGCCGCGGCCATGGAGTCGGAGATCCAGCAGCTTCCCGAGGAGGAGCGTCCGGGCTTCCTCGAGAGCGCGGGTCTCACCGAGCCGGGTCTGAGCAAGGTGGTGCGCGAGGGCTACAAGCTCCTGGGCCTGCAGACGTACTTCACCGTGGGCGAGCAGGAGTGCCGGGCGTGGACCATCCACAAGGGTGACAAGGCTCCGCAGGCGGCGGGCGTCATCCACTCGGACTTCGAGCGCGGCTTCATCAAGGCCGAGGTCATGCGCTGGGAAGACCTGCTCAAGCTCGGCAGCGAGTCGGCGGTGAAGGAGAAGGGCCTGCTGCGCGTGGAAGGCAAGGAGTACGTGGTGCAGGACGGCGACTGCATGCACTTCCGCTTCAACGTGTAGTCCGCGCCTTCAAGGCCGCGGGACGAGAGGGTGCCAGGTGGACCGAATCCAGGTCCCGGCACCCTCTGCCATTTGCGCTCGGGTCACGTGCTCATTCGTTGGGGAGTCATGCGTGCGATTCCTGTCGGTTCTGTTGATGCTGCTCGCTTGGACCGCCGCTTCGCCCGTGGCGGTAGCACACCCTCTCGATGGGTTGCCCTCCCTGATCCTCAAGGCCCCCCCTTTGGCGGGGGACGACTCCATCAGCGCGCGTCTGAAGGCCTGTCTCCGCGTGGGCGATATGTCATGCGTCGTCGAGCAATACCTCTTGTTGAAGGATCTCGGGAGGATGCCGGCCTGGCTGGTCTCGTTCCAGAACGCGTTCGCCGTGGCCAGCCGACGAGCGGGCGAATGTGCCAATGTCGCCAAGCTCATTCATGAGGGATTGCGAAGGCTCGGTGAGAAACCGACGTACGTCCGATTCACGGTCGAAGGCCGGTACAAACTGCTCGGTTTCGATGAACTCTCGAATGGACAGCGGATCCGCAGTCACCAACTCGCGGTGACAGGCCGGCACATCGCGGTGGAGGTGGAGGGGCGAATCGTCGATGCCTACACGGGCCTGATGGGTCTACCGCTCCATGACTACATGAATCGGTTGGTCGTGCATCCGACAAGCCGGATTGCTTATGAAGTGGTGGGTGAACCATGAGCGAGAAGAGATTCCTTCGTGAGGAACCCCTACCCGAGGAATGGGAGGGTCGCAGGGTCGGGCTTCTCGATGCGCTCTGCTACGTGAGGCATCAGCTCTCTTTGGGTCGTGGACTCTGGTTCACGACGGGAGCGGAGACCGTCGAGTCTCTCTTTGTCTTCATCAATGGCTGGACCGCCAACAGCCAGTTCAACGCCAGATTCAATGAAGGCCAGGATCAAGACTGGATGGATTTCCTGGACTGGCTGCGCGACATCAAGAAAGAGCTTCCCGATGAGGGCTGGCACGTCAAATACCTACGCGATTGCCAGGGTGATCATGAGCAGGCCGCGCGGAAGTTCCTCGATTTCGTCGCCGAATACGTGGACCTGATGCGCGCGGCCCCATGAGCGGAAAGAGCACGAGCTATTCGCTCGTCCCTCCCACGTAGCGGGCGCGCGGACGCAGCACGTGACCCTGCTCTCGCTGCTCCAGCACATGGGCCACCCAGCCCGCCGCTCGGCCCACGGCGAAGAGCGCCGTCGCCGCGCCCTCCGGCAATCGCAGCGCCGAGGCCAGGGCCACCAGTCCAAAGTCCACCGTGGCGGCGGGATGGCCCGCCTCGCGCATCGTCTCCTCCACCGTGCGCAACACCCGTACGGCCACTGGCTCCGGTCGCAGTGCGTACGCCACCTCCAGGAGGGGTGGTGTGCGCGGGTCTCCGTTTGGATACAAGGGGTGGCCAAACCCCGGCACCGACTCGCCCCGCCTCAGCCGCTCGTGCACTCCCTGGCGCGCCCGCTCCGGTCCTTCGACTTCCCGTACCAGGGCCTCGATGCGATCGCACGCCCCGCCGTGTCTCGGTCCCGAGAGCGCCGCCAACGCCGCGCCCACGCAAGCGTACAAGTCCGCTCCCGAGGAGGCCGTCACCCGCGCCGCGAACGTGGACACGTTCAGTTCGTGATCCGCGCACAGCACCAACGCCCGGTTCAACAACTCCGGTGCCCGCTTCGCCGTGACCCCCCAGGCCGCCGCGAGCGAGTCCGCCACCGTCTCCGCCTCCAGCGCACGGGCCACCCTCGCGGGCTCTCGTGCCGCGCCCACCCACGCCGCCAGGTGTCTCAGCAGGCGTTGTCCTCTTCTTCGCTCCTGCTCGGCCGGGGCGGCGAAGCGCGTGGGATCCCTGGCGCTCAACAACGGCACCATCGCCAGCAGGATCGCCAACGGCGGAGCTTCAGGTGGCAGCAGGGCCGCTACCTGTGCGGCGGGCAGGAGTGGCTCCGGTGAGGGCCAGCGCACGGGCTCGGCCGGTGGTGTTCCCGTCCACAGCAGCTCCGCCACGTATTCGAGGCTCCTGCCCTCCACCGCCAGCCGCACCGCCGAGTGGCCCCGGTACGCCAGCCCCTCCGCGCCCACCTGCGACACCGCCGAGTCGATGACGGGCTCGCCCCAGCGCAGTGCTCCCGCCGCCACCGCAGTGTGTCCCGCTCGCGCGTCATGCCGGGCCTTGAGCCGTTCCAGGTCCGCCCGGAGGTAACGGTTCTCCTTCGTTCCCCGTTCGGGCACGCACCGCACCAGGCCTCGGCTCACGTAGGTGTAGAGCGTGGCGCGCTTCACCTCCAACAGCGCCGCCGCCTCCGCCGCGGACATCCACTCCTCAGGTCGAATGTCGAATCGAGATTGAGCCCGGGGCCTCTTCGCCTTAACCATTCATTGTCTCCCGGCGCGCGATGTCGACTCGACTCGACGGCGCGTCGAGTCATGACGGCCAGGAGTGTATGCCCATGCGCGTCGACTTCGGACGAACGGCGGATGACTATGTGAAGCACCGGGCGGGATTCCCCGAGTCCTTCTTCCAGCGGCTCGCTCGCGAGGGCGTGCTTCGCGCGGGTCTCCGGGCCCTGGACGTGGGGACGGGCACCGGTACCGTGGCCCGAGGGCTCGCCCGGTGGGGCTGCCTCGTCACCGCCGTGGACCCATCCGCCTCCATGCTCGATGGGGCGCGCTCACTCGCCTCCGAGGCGGAACTCTCCATCGACTGGCGGCTCGCCACCGCCGAACACACCGGGCTGCCCGAGGGCTCGGTGGATCTCGCTGTCGCCGGGCAGTGCTGGCACTGGTTCGACCGCCCCGCCGCCGCGCGTGAAGCGGCTCGGGTGCTCGTGCCCGGTGGTCGGCTCGTCATCGCCCATCTCGACTGGCTCGCCATGCCCGGCAATGTCGTCGAGGCCACCGAGGGGCTTCTGGATGTCTTCAATCCCCAACTCGTGTCGCCCGACGTGCGCTTCGGCCATGGCGTCGGCGTCTATCCCGCATGGTTCCAGGACCTCTCCCGGGCGGGCTTCCAGTCCCTGGAGAGCTTCTCCTTCGACGTCCTCCTGCCCTACACGCCGGAGTCCTGGCGCGGCCGCATGCGCGCCAGCAACAAGGTGGGCGCGTCGCTCCCTCCCGACGCCGTCGCCCGCTTCGATGCCGCGCTCGCCTCGCTCCTCGCCGAACGGTTTCCCGGCGATTCACTCGCCATTCCCCACCGCGTCTTCGCCCTCGTCGCCACCCGTCCCTGATTCAGGAGAGCACCCCATGGCCACCCCGCACCTCGTCCACTCGAATGACCTTCCCTGGACCGACATCGTCCAAGGCTCGCGCGTCGCCATCCGCCGCAAGCAGCTGGGCGCCGCGGCCCAGGGCAAGAAGCTCGGGTGCAGTCTGTTGGAGCTGCTTCCGGGCAAGAAGTCCTGGCCCCACCACTACCACCTGGCCAACGAGGAGGCCCTGTTCATCCTCGAGGGCTCCGGCATCCTGCGGCTCGGCGAGGAGCGTCTGCCCGTGACGGCCGGGGACTATGTCGCGCTTCCCGCCGGACCCGAGTGCGCGCACCAGCTCTTCAATGAAAGCACCCAGCCCCTGCGCTACCTGGCGTTCTCCACCCAGATCGAGCCGGATGTGCTCGTCTACCCGGACTCCCAGAAGGTGGGGGTGATGGCGGGTGCCGCGCCCGGTGGCAACAAGGCCGCGCGCACCCTGGAGGCCTACCTGCCCCTGAGCGCACGGGTGGGATACTGGGAGGGTGAGGTAGACTGACGCGCCTCATGGCTTCCCTCCTGGACTCGCTCGACCGCTTCCGCCTCCTCAAGGACCGCGAGGCCGCGCGCGAGGTGTTCCGCCCCGAAGAGCCTCCTCACATTTCCCTGTTGCGGCTCGCGGACGCGGGCCAGCTCTCGGGTGGACTCACCGTGTCCTTCGGGGTCCGGGCCGATGAGCTCGTGGGGCCGCTGACGCTGGCCATGGGCGGCGCCGCCCGGCGCTTCAAGCTCGTCGACGTGCGCGAGCAGCCTCGCCTGGAGTTGCACATCCTCGCCGGAGACGTGTCCGAGCGCTGGGAGGTGGAGGACCTGGCGTCGTTCGCGCACAACCTCAACGACCTCTACCGCACCGCCTCCGACGTGCGCGCCATCGCCGTGCTCGGGGAGTGGAACGACGCGCTCCAGTTGCTGTGCGTGGAGAAGGCCTCGCTCCCGCGACTGCTGCGCGAGCGCTTCTTCCTGCCCCAGAACCGCGAGGTGCTGGAGCGTCTGACGAAGCGCCGCTAAGCCACCCGGGGATGGCCAGGGCCTGGAGGTAATCCCATGAAGCTGTGCTGCACGGTCGTGTTGGTAGCGCTCCTCGTCGGGTGTGGTTTTTCCTCTCGAACGGTGCGCTTGGACACGGGCCGGACCGACTCGCTCGTCTTCACCCCGCGCACAAGCGCCGAGCCGGTGGAACTGGATGACGACGAGTTCAACGAATCCGTGGCGAAGCTTGCCCGGGACGCGCGATTTCCCACTCGGCCCCAGGAAGCCGCTCGGCGACTGTTCGAAGTGGAGGCGCGCAGCGGTTCGTTCACCTACGAGACGCGTCACCACCGCATCACCGCTCTCGGAGCGGGCGAGCCTCTGGAGGTATCCACGGAGGAAGAGGCGTTGACGCGCGCCTACCTGCGTTGGTGCGAGCGCACCGGCGAGCATGGCGACTGTCTGCGCCTGCTGACGGAAAGCCGCGCCATCAACGGTGATGGCCGTTTCGCGCTGGCCATGGCCCTCGCCAAGGGGGCCGTGCTGGACGAAATGCTGGCGGCCTTCAAGGACATGGCGGACCCCCACGCCATGGTGGCGGCCGTGCTCTGGACGTGGACCACGTACATGATTCTGCTCGCGGTGCCTGACGTGACGGTCTCCAAGGGCATCGCCGCCGTGATGACCGCCACGCTCATCGCCTACGTGGGCGTCGATACCTTCTGGGGCCTCGTCGTGGGCTTCAAACGGCTGATGGACGAGACGGACCGGGCCTCCTCCTTTCACGCGTTGCGCGAGGCGGGCGAGCGCTACGGCAAGCTCATGGGGCGCAACGCGGCGCGAGCATTCGCCATGCTGGCCCTGGCAGCCATTGGCCACACGGCACCGGGACTTGCCACGAAGGTGCAGGCGCTACCCGGCGCGATTCAGGCGGCGGCCCAGGCGGAAACGCAGGTGGGTCTCCGGCTCGCGGCGGTGGGAGAAGTGAAGTCGGTCGTCGTGAGCGCCGAGTCCGTCACCATCGCGCTCGCGCCTGGTGCTGTCGCCATGACGGCCCAATCCATGCGCGGGACCGCGGCCAAGGCACCTCCCAGCGGATTCAGGGCATGGGGGTCGCACAGCGGTTTCAAGAGGGCCATGGGCTCGGCGGGCCCTGGGAAGGAGTGGCACCACATCGTCGAGCAGACGCCAGGCAACGTGAAGCGATTCGGAGCACAAGCCCTTCAGAACACCGACAACATTGTCCCCATGGACAAGGGCATCCACACGCGCATCAGCTCGATCTACTCGTCGATCCGCTACGACATTACGCATTCGTATACGCTGACCGTGCGGAAGTGGTTGAGCACGCAGTCCTATGAGGCCCAGCGCCAGTTCGGAGTACTGGCCATCGAGAACGTGTCGAAGAGGTTCTGGTGATGAGCTTGGAGGAACTTGTCGAACGGTTCGCTCAGCACGTGGCCGCGCAGACCGAGGCCATCCGACGAGGTGATGCCAAGACGGGGAACAAACATGCCAAGCAGTACACCGCTGCGCTTTTGGAACTACGGGCGCGGGGAAATGCCGGGCGAGATGCCCTCGCGGTGCTGTTGAAGCACCCCCAAACGGATGTTCGTTCCATGGCGGCCGCGTTCCTGCTCCGCTATCGGACGACCGAGGCCCGGGCGGTCCTGGAAGCAACGGCGAAGGAAGGTGGAGTGGCCGCTATCGGAGCGATCATGACACTGCGGCGTTGGGATGATGGCACCTGGGCACTCGACCCGGAATAGCCCCTGGACCTCCCCTGGGTGGCTTAGATGGCGAGTGAAGCCACTGCCTCCGTGTCGGACGGCGCCTCGTGCGGGCTCCGCTTCTTGCGCTCCAGGTACCAGCGGCGGAAGGCGAGGGTGGCCCGATCCGTCGCCACGCTGCGCTCCTCGGAGACGGGCGGCACCTCGACGGGGTGGCTCGACTCCACCACCGCCTTGTCCTCGCGCAGGATGCGGGTGTTGTAGCGGTCCACCAGTCCGGCGAGCGGCTGCATGCGCACGAAGTCTCGCGCGCTCACGAGGAACATCCGCACGTGGTTCGCATCCACCGGCACGCACCACATGTAGAGCTGCATGAGGCGCCCGGGAATGGGGACGTTCATCCGCATGCCATTGGGCCGCAGCCAATCGAGGAAGCCCTTCGGCTCCACCCCGTCCATTCTCGATTGGGTGCGGAAGCCCGTGGGCGTGGGCTCCAGCTCGATCTCCATCCGCGAGTCCGGCTTCATCCGGCGGCGCAGCGCTCCTCCAATGGTGCGCCGGTGCACGAAGGGCAGGTGGGGGGCGTCCAGCATGTTCTCCATGGCCCGCGTCCAATGCGCGTTCCACGTCTCCGCGTACCGCCACACGTGCACCCCCTTCTGCTCCAGCGCCTCGGGGACATAGGGCTCTTCGGGGGCCTCCGCGCCCGGGTGCGTGTAGAGCCACACGAGACCTCCGCGCTCACGCACGGGAAAGGCCGTGGCCGCGAAGCGTTGACGCTTCTCCTCGGGCATGGGGTTGAGGGGGATGTGCGTGCACGCGCCGTCCGAGGCGAAGCGCCATCCATGGAAGGGACACTCCAGGCACCCGTCCTCGTTCACCTTCCCGAGCGACAGCTTCACGCCCCGGTGGGGGCATCGGTCCCTCAACGCCGAGATCGTTCCCCGGGCATCGCGGAAGAGGACGATGCGCTCGCCGGCCACGGTCAGCCCATACGGCCGACGGCCCACCTCGCGTGACATCGCCACGGGCGTCCACACGTCCGCCAGACCCTCGTGGGCGAATCCGTCCAGCATCGCGCTCCTCCGTCTCTGGAATGCTCTCGGATAGAATATCCGACATGGTTTATTCAATTTCAAGCCAACCGGAGGGAGTGGTGTTGGGCCCAGGCGGCGGAAGTTGGATTCCGTACGTCATCCGGATTATTCAAACCGCATGGCCAGGGTGAAGGGGAGCCGCAACGCCGACTACGAGAAGGAACGGGCGCGCCTGCTGGAGGCGGTGTGCCAGCGGGTGCTCGCTCCGGATGGGGCCCAGGCGAGCTTCCGGGAGCTCGCCGAGGTGGCCGGGGTGAGCGTGGCCACGTTGCGCCACTACTTCGGCTCGCGCGAGGCGCTGCTGGCCGAGGTGATGGCGGACATGCACCGGCGAGGCCTCCCCCACCTGCTCGCCGCCGCCACGGCGCTTCATGGTCCGGCGCGCGAGTCCCTGCGCTGGTTCTTGGAGTCCCTGCTCATGGGGTGGCGCCATGGGGTGGGCTCGGCGCATGCCTTCGGGCTCACCGCGGGCGTGGGCCACGCGACGCTGGGGCCGGTGTACGTGACGGAGCTCCTGGAGCCCACGCTGCAAGCCGCGGAGGCGCGGCTGTCACGCCACATCGCGGAGGGCGAGCTGCGGCGCTGTGACGTGCGTCATGCCGCGCTGGAGTTGGTGTGTCCGGTGGTGATGGGGCTCCTGCACCAGATGCAGCTGTCCGGGGCGAGCTGCCGGCCCCTGGACGTGGAGCGCTTCCTGGAGGACCACCTGGAGACCTTCCTCCGGGCGCATGCCGTGAGCCCCGGCTAGGTGCTCCCCAGGAGCATCGCGAGCGTGGCCACGGTCATGGGCTTGCCCTGTTGCGTCAGGGAGGAGGGAATGCCGAGCGTGACGGGCCGCTGGGGGATGCCTCCACAGCTCCGCGAGCCTTCGTAGAGCCCGTCCGCGTTGACCTTCAGGTCATACCCACACCGGCCCACCGTGCCGGAAATCGCCTGGGGGCCGAAGTCGAGGTGGACGAGGCTGCCGAGGAAGTTGCCCTGGATCTCGGTGACGCCCTCCTTGTCCCGGAGTTGCAGCCGGCTGAGCAGGCCCCCCGCGGTGCCGCCCACGGTGTTCGCGTCGAGGTTCAGGAAGACCACCCGGCCGAACGCTCGGCCCCTCAGACTGTCGCCCTCGCGCGTCAGTTGGATGTCGGCGCTGTTGAGGTCGTTGCCCTCCACCTGGACGGTGTAGGCGTTATTGGGAGTCCGCAGGAAGAGGTAGGAACGCTCCTCCTTCGCGGCCGCCGTCCCGAGCGCGAGCAGGACGGCCATTCCCAGCGCACGGCGACCGGAGCGCTTCACGTTCGATGGCTTCATGACCGTGAAGATAAGGCGAGGGGACGGTGGTGTCTCCGCATTCGCCTGGACGCCTGGTGGCCAGGTCTGGACGAGGGAAGCGGGCGAGCGGCGAGGGGCGCCGTTATGTCCTCCCCTCACCTCGAAGTCCGCCGCGTCCCCGCTGGCGAAGGAGCCCTCCGTGGAGGCGTCGTCCCCATCCCCCGATGCGCGCGTGGCGCCCCCTCGGGCCCCCGCGGGTCTGCTCCTGATGGTGTTGACGATGCTGGGGCTCGTCGCGGGGTTGCACGTCTACCTCGGGGCGAGGCTCATCTCGGCGCCGGGCCTCCCCTCGCCCTGGGCGGACCTGGGCTGGGCGGTGTTGGGGCTGGGGTTCCTCTCCATCCCGGCGGCGATGGCGTCCACGCGCATGCGTCCCTCCTGGCGCGAGCAGGTGCTGCACTGGGGCGGCATGCTCTGGCTGGGCGCGTTCGGCCTGCTGCTGACGGCCACGGCGGTGGCGGACGTGGCGGGGTGGGTGTGGCGGCTCACGGGCTCGGCGCCGGGTGGGATGGAGTGGGCTCGGCTCGAGGCGCTGGGCGTGGTGGGCGTGGTGGGCCCGGCGCTGCTCCTCGCCTTCCGCACGGCGCGCTCTCCGGCGCGGGTGGAGCGGGTGACGGTGCCCGTGGCGGGCCTGGGCGAGGGGCTGTCGGGGATGAAGGTGGTGCAGATCTCCGACATCCACATCGGCCCCACGCTGGACCGGCGCTTCATGCGGCGGGTGGTGGAGCAGGTCAACGCCTTGAAACCCGACCTGGTGGCGGTGACGGGGGACCTGGTGGATGGGAACGTCGCGCGGCTGCGGGACGAGGTGGCGCCCCTGGCGGACCTGCGGGCGCCGCTGGGCGTCTACTTCGTCACCGGCAACCACGAGTACTACCACGGGGGCGCGGCCTGGAGCGCCGAGGTGGCCCGGCTGGGACTCACGGTGCTGAACAACGCGCACCGGGTGGTGGAACGGGCTGGAGCTCGCTTGACGGTGGCGGGCGTGACGGACCTCGAGGGTGGGCGCATGGAGGCGGGCCACGCATGTAGGCCGGACGTGGCGCTCGCGGGCGCTCCCGAGGGCGTGCCCCGCCTGCTCCTCGCGCACCAGCCGCGCGTGGCCCTGCGCGCCGGGGGACTGGGCGTGGACCTCCAACTGTCCGGACACACCCACGGTGGGCAACTCTTTCCCTTCATGGCCTTCGTGAAGTTGCAGCAGCCCGTCATCCAGGGTCTGGCCACGGTCGCGGGCGTCCGCGTCTACACCCACCGGGGGACGGGCTATTGGGGCCCTCCGCTGCGCCTGGGTCCCGCGCCGGAGATCGCCGAACTGACGCTCGTGCGCGCGGCGCCGGGTGATTCGTCCTCCAATCACTGAGCGGAGGCCCGCTGCCAGACAATCCATGTCATGGGGGGACTGCGCGGCGGCTTGTCTCGGGTTAATGTGGCGCCAACGTCGACGCCGTTCGGCGCGAAGAAAAGTGGTGGACCGTGTTGTCGTGGTGGAAGCACGTGAAGAGGAAGCTGCGCCGGGCCCGGGTGCGGCTGATGCGGGGCGCGGGGGCCCCGTCGGAAATCGCCGGCGGGATGGCGCTTGGACTGTTCGTCGCGCTGCTGCCCATCCTGGGGCTGCAACTGCCCCTGGCGCTGCTCGTCGCTGAACTGTTGCGCCGGCTCGCGCACCTGCACCTGTCGCGCGTCGCCACCGCCGCGGGCGTGTGGCTCACCAATCCGCTCACCGCCGCGCCGCTCTATGGGCTGTGCTACCTCGTGGGCCGCCCGGTGGCGCAGTGGCTTTTGCCCGTTGCTCCTCCGCGCACGGCGGTGCAGGGCTCGGTGTCGTTGGAACTGTCCACGCTCTCCGGACCGGAGGCGATGACGGTGATTCTCAGCCTCGTGCTGGGCTCCATCCTTCTGGGGGTGCCCATCGCGTGGCTCGGCTATCGCATCACCTACGGCATGGTGTCCCGTCAGCACGCCCGCCGGCAGGAGCGCCGCGCCCGCAGGCCGCGCTCCACCGCGCTCGTCGCGGGGACCTGAGGGGCTGCCCATCCCTTCCGACGGGTGGGCGGCCATCCTGGCGCTCGCCCAGGCCAGGGCTCTCCGTGGAATCGTTGGGAGCGCGCTGGGAGGTTGGAGAGGTGTGGGGTATTCCGCGCTAGGGTCATCCCAGTGAGGATTCCGCGATGAAGAAGCCAGCGAGCGCCGCGCCCTCCGAGCGTCTCGAGTCCGTGAGAGAGGTGCTGATGGGGGGAGGGGAGGTCGGCGCTCTGTTGCGCGGCATGGACTGGGCAGCCACGTCCCTCGGGCCCGTGGACTCCTGGCCTCAGAGCCTGCGCTCGGCGCTCAGCATCTGCCTGGGTTCTGGCTTCCCCATCGGCATCTATTGGGGGGCGGACCTCGTGCTGTTCTACAACGACGGCTACATCCCCATCGCGGGAGGTAAGCACCCGTGGGCGCTTGGCCGCCCCGGTGAGGAAGTGTGGCCGGAGATCTGGGACGGGCTGCGGCGCTCGTTCGCACGGGTGATGGAGACCGGAGCGGCCACGTATGAGGAGGACAGCCTCCTGCTCATGCACCGCCATGGGTACACGGAGGAGTGCTACTTCAACTTCACCTTGAGCCCCATCCGGGGAGAGGGCGGCCGGGTGGAGGGCGTCTTCAACGCCGTCCTGGAGACGACCTACCGTGTCATCAACGCGCGGCGCACCCAGGTGTTGCGCGAGCTGGCGGAGCGCACGGCCGTGGCGCGCACGGCCCGGGAGGCGTGTCTGCTGACCGCGAGCTCCCTGGGCGCGGCGCCCCTGGACGTGCCCTTCTGCGCCCTCTACCTCGTCGATGAGAAGGAGGGCGGCGCGCGGCTCACCGCCTCGTCGGGGTTCGCGCCCGGAGGTCCCTCCCTTCCCTCCGTCCTCTCGTTGGAGGTGGGGGCGCCGTCGCCCTGGCCGCTGGCGGAAGTCCGTCTGTCGGGACGGGTGGAGCAGGTGTCGGGGCTGTCGGAGCGGCTGGGCTTCGCGCCGCCGGGAGGCCCCTGGCCGGAGCCCTCGAACTCGGCGTTGGTGGTGCCCTTCCTGGTGGGCACGGGGGAGCTGGCTTCGGGGTTCCTCGTCATGGGTTTGAGCCCGCGCCGGGCGCTGGACGAGGAGTACCGGCAGTTCGCCGAGCGCGCGGCGGCGCACGTGTCCCGGGTCATGTCCGTGGCGGCGGCGTTCGAGGAGGAGCGCCAGCGGGCCGAGGCGCTCGCCGAGCTGGATCGGGCCAAGACGGCCTTCTTCTCCAATGTGAGCCACGAGTTCCGCACGCCCCTCACGCTCATGCTCGGCCCCATCGAGGACGCGCTCGCGGCGACGGAGCCCGCGCTCCACGGCGCCGAGCTGGAGCGGGTGCACCGCAACGGGCTGCGCCTGCTCAAGCTCGTCAACACGCTCCTGGACTTCAGCCGCATCGAGGCGGGCCGCATCGAGGCCTCCTTCGCGCCCACGGACCTGGCGGCGCTGACGCGGGAGCTGGCCAGCACGTTCCGCTCCGCGGTGGAGCGCGCCGGCCTGCGTCTGCGCGTGGACTGCGAGCCCCTGGCCCAGCCCGTCTACGTGGACCGGGACATGTGGGAGAAGATCGTCCTCAATCTGCTCTCCAACGCGCTCAAGTTCACGTTCGCGGGGGAGATCTCCGTCACGCTGCGCGGCGGGGACTCGCGCGTGGAGCTCACCGTGCGCGACACCGGCACGGGCATTCCTCCCGAGGAGCTGCCGAGGATCTTCGAGCGCTTCCACCGCGTGCAGGACGCCCGGTCGCGAACCCACGAGGGCAGTGGCATCGGCCTGGCCCTGGTGCGCGAGCTGGTGGCGCTGCATGGCGGCACGGTGCGCGTGGAGAGCCACGTGGGCGAGGGGACGGCCTTCTTCCTGTCCCTGCCCACCGGCAGCGCGCATCTGCCCTCGGACAGGCTCGGCGTGTCCCGGACGCGCGTGTCGACGGCCTCGGGCGCCGAGGCCTATATGGAGGAGGCGCTGCGCTGGGGGCGCGGCTCGGCCACGGAGTCCGAGCCCGTGCGCGCGAGCGTCCATCCCACCGCGGGGGCGCGCATCGTGCTCGCGGACGACAACGCGGACATGCGCGAGTACGTCGCCCGGTTGCTGGGCGCGTTCTGGCGGGTGGAGGCGGTGGCGGATGGACAGGCCGCGCTGGACGCCGTGCTGCGCGAGCCGCCGGAGCTCGTGCTCACCGACGTGATGATGCCCCGGTTGGATGGCTTCGGCCTCTTGCGCGCGCTCAAGGCGGACGCGCGCACCCGGATGGTGCCCGTCATCCTGTTGTCGGCCCGGGCGGGGGAAGAGGCCCAGGTGGACGGCCTGGGCGCGGGCGCCGATGACTACCTGGTCAAGCCCTTCTCCGCGCGCGAGCTGCTCGCGCGGGTGGGGGCCCGGTTGGAGATCGCCCGGATGCGCGCCGGGCTCAACGCGGAGCTGGAGCGCAAGGTCCGCGAGCGCACCGCCCAGCTCCAGGAGTCCAACCGGGAGCTGGAGAGCTTCAGCTACTCGGTGAGCCATGACCTGCGCGCGCCCCTGCGCCACATCCTGGGGTTCGCCGAGCTGCTCGCCAAGCGCACCCGCGGCACCCTCGACGACAAGTCCCAGCACTACGTGGACGTCATCGCGGAAGCGGCGCGCAAGGGCGGCCAGCTCGTGGATGACCTGCTCGCGTTCAGCCGCCTGGGCCGCGCGGAGCTCAAGCGCGCCACGGTGGACCTGGCACGGCTGGTGGACGAGGTCCGCGCCGACCTCGCTCCCGAGGCGGAGGGGCGAGACATCCACTGGCGGGTGATGGCCCTGCCGCCGGTGCAGGCGGACGCCTCGCTCCTGCGCATGGCCTTGAAGAACCTGCTGTCCAACGCGCTGAAGTACACGCGGCCCCGCGCCGAGGCCCTTATCGAGATTTCCGCCGAGGCGTCACCAGAAGAGGTGCGGGTGCACGTGCGCGACAACGGAGTGGGCTTCGAGATGAAGTACGCGGACAAGCTCTTCGGCGTCTTCCAGCGGCTGCACGCCGCCGCGCAATTCGAGGGCACGGGCATCGGCCTGGCGAACGTGCGGCGGATCATCGCCCGCCATGGTGGCCACGTCTGGGCCGAGGGCGCCGTGGACCAGGGTGCCTGCTTCCATTTCTCCCTCCCCCATGCTCGTGTCGGAGCGTCCCCCCATGAGTGACCTCAAGCGAATCCTCCTCGTCGAGGACAGTGACAACGACGTGCAGCTCACGCTCGCGGCCCTCGAGGAGACGAACCTCGCCAACGAGGTGGACGTGGTGTCCGATGGGCAGCAGGCGCTCGACTACCTCTATCGCCGCGGTCCCTACGCCGGGCGCTTCGGCGGCCACCCGGCCGTGGTGCTGCTGGACCTGAAGCTGCCCAAGTTGAACGGCCTCGAGGTGCTCGCGCAACTCAAGGGGGACCCGGAGCTCAAGCAGATTCCCGTGGTGATGCTGACCTCGTCCCGGGAGGAGCCGGACCTGGCGCGTGCCTACGCCCTGGGGGTCAACGCCTATGTCGTGAAGCCCGTGGGGTTCTCCGCCTTCTCCTCGGCCCTCAAGGAGCTGGGCCTGTTCTGGGCCATCCTCAACCAGCCCCCTCCCGGCACCGTGCCCAAGGACGGCGGATGATGGGCGCCGTGGGTCCGGGTGTGCTCCGCATGCTGCTGCTGGAGGACAGCCCTCTGGACGCCGAGTTGATCCAGGCGCGTCTGAAGGAGGAGGGCTTGCGCGCGGTGCTGGAGCGGGTGGACACCCGGGAGGGGTTCACCTCGGCGCTCGGGCGCCAGCGCTTCGATGTCATCCTCTGTGATTACAACGTCCCCGGCTTCGGGGGAGGCGCGGCGCTCGCCTCGGCGCGCCTCGCCTGTCCCGAGACGCCCTTCCTCTTCGTCTCGGGCGCCCTGGGCGAGGACACCGCCATCGAGCTGCTCAAGCGCGGCGCCACCGACTACGTCCTGAAGGACCGGCTCGAGCGCCTGGTGCCCTGCATCCAGCGCGCCCTGCGCGAGGCCCATGTCGACGCCGAGCGCACCCGGGCCGAGCGCGCCCTGCGCGAGTCCGAGGAGCGCTACCGCCTGGCCACGCTGGCCACCTCGGATGCCATCTGGGACTGGGACCTGGTCACCCAGCGGATGACCTGGAACGACGCCGTGCTCACCCTCTTCGGCTACGCGCGGGCGGACGTCGGCGGCGACATCACGTGGTGGTACGACGCCCTGCACCCGGAGGACCGCGAGCGCGTGGTGTGCGGCATCCACTCCGTCATCGACAGTGGCGCCCCGCGCTGGCAGGACCAGTACCGCTTCCGCCGCAAGGACGGGGGCTATACGCCCGTGGTGGACCGGGGCCATGTCTCCTACGACGCGGCGGGCAAGCCGGTGCGCATGGTGGGCGCCATCCAGGACATCTCCGCGCACACGGAGGCCCAGGAGGTGCTGGCGCGTCAGGCCCGCTTCGGCCAGTTGATGGCGAGCGTGGGCCTGGCCCTGACGCGCGGCAGTGACCGCGGGGACATGCTGCGGCGATGCACCGAGGCCCTGGTGCGCCACCTGGACGTGGCCTTCGCCCGGGTGTGGCTCCTGGCGGAGGGCGGGGACACGCTGGTGCCGGAGGCGAGCGCGGGGCTCTACGCCCACGTGGAGGGGCCGCTGGGCCGCGTGCGCCTGGGCGAGCACTCGGTGGGGCGCGTCGCCCGGACGCGCGAGCCGCTGCTGGTGCCGTTGTCGGAGGGCTCGTCCCGCGCGGAGGACCTGGAGTGGGCGCGGGTCGAGGGGCTGTCGGCCTTCCTGGGCCATCCGTTGCTCGTGGCCGACAAGTGCGTGGGGGTGGTGGCGCTGGTGACGCGCGGAGAGCCGGCCTCGGGAGCCAGCGAGGTGCTGCGGCATGCCGCGGACAGCATCGCCCTGGGCGTGGAGCGCATGCGCGCGCAGGAGGAGACGGCGCGCCTGTTCGAGCGCGAGAAGGCCGCGCGCACCACCGCCGAGGAGGCCAACCGGCTCAAGGATGAATTCCTCGCCACGGTGAGCCACGAGCTGCGCACGCCCCTCACGGCGATGCTCGGCTGGGTGGGGCTCCTGCGCGCGGGCACCCTTCCCCTGGAGAAGCGCGCGCGCGCCCTGGAGACGGTGGAGCGCAACGCGCGCGCCCAGGCCCAGCTCATCGAGGACCTGCTCGACGTGAGCCGCATCCTCGCGGGCAAGCTCAAGCTGGACATGGAGCTGGTGGACGTGTCCTCCGTGGTGGAGCAGGCGCTCGAGACGGTGCGCCCGGCCGCCCAGGCCCGCTCCATCCCGTTGCGCGGCGCGCTCGACTCCACGGTGCGGGTGATGGGGGACTCCCACCGGTTGCAGCAGGTGGTGTGGAACCTCCTGTCCAACGCGGTGAAGTTCACCCCTCCGGAAGGCGCCGTGGACATCTGGCTGGAGCGCGACGGCACCTTCATGACCCTCTTCGTCCAGGACACCGGCCAGGGCATCTCCCCGGAGTTCCTGCCGCACGTCTTCGAGCGCTTCCGCCAGGCGGAGGGCGGCAGCACGCGCAGATATGGAGGCCTGGGACTGGGCCTGTCCATCGTGCGCCACCTCGTGGAGATGCACGGCGGCACGGTGGGGGTGGAAAGCGAGGGAGACGGCAAGGGGGCCCTCTTCTCGGTGCGACTGCCGCTGGCCGTCGTGGCCCGCAAGGGCAACACCCCCCCGCCCATTCCCACGCGGGCGCAGCCCCTGGCCTCCACGAGTCCTCCCGAGCTCGAGGGCCTGCACGTGCTCGTGGTGGAGGACGAGGAGGACACCCGCGAGATGCTTCGCGCCCTCCTGACGTCCCGCCGGGTGCGCGTCTCCCTGGCGTCCTCCGCGAAGGAGGGCCTGGAGCTGCTCGTGCGCCTGTCCCCGGACCTGCTGTTGTCCGACATCGGAATGCCCGGGGAGGATGGCTACGCGCTCATCCGGGGCGTGCGCGCGCTGCCCGAGCGCTCCGGGGGCCGCATCCCCGCGGTGGCCCTCACCGCCTTCGCGCGGGCGGAGGATCGCACGCGCGCGCTCCTGGCGGGCTTCAACAGCCACGTGCCCAAGCCCGTGGAGCCCATGGAGCTGTTCGCCGTGCTGGTGTCCCTCGTCGGCGCTCAAGCACCCCAGGCCCGGAACAAGTCGTAGCGCGGGGGCGCCTCGCCGGGCTGGGCGCCTTCCGCGCGCAGGCGGGTCTCGGTGAGCACCCGGGCCTCCGGGCAGATGTCCGTGCCCAGGAAGTCCCGGCCGAGCCGCGCCGCCGCCACGCCCACCGAGCCCGAGCCCATGAAGGGATCCACCACCGTGCCGCCCGGCGCGCTGCTCTGCCGGATGAGCACCTCGCTCAACTCCACGGGCTTCTCCGTCGGGTAGCCCCGGTGCACGCGCGGCACGCTCAGCACGTCCGCCACCCCGAGATCGCTCAGGCGCCGCCGGCCCTTCTCGAAGAAGAGGATGCACTCGTAGCGGGCCCGGTAGTGGTAGCCCATTCCAATGTGCTGCTTGTCCCAGATGAGCGGCTTCCAGAAGCGGAAGCCCACGGCCTCCGCGAGCGGCCGGGCGATGAACATCGTCTCGGCGTCGCAGAACAAATAGAAGTGGGAGTCGCGCTTGAGCACCCGCCACAGCGCCTGGAACAGCTCCGGGAAGCGCGCGTTGGGGAAGATGGGGAACCAGGCGTTGCTCGAGCCCTTGCCCCGCTTGAGCCGCGTGGTGGTGCCCACCGCCCGGTGTTTCTCGAGCGATTCGTAGGCGGGATCCGTGATGACGAGATCCGCCGAGGCCTCGGGCAGGGCGCGGAGCCACGCGACGGCATCGTCATGAGACAGGCGATAATGGGGCATGGTGGCGCATGGGGGCGGAGCCAGCCCGATGGAGCCAGCAGCGCCCGGGATGATGACCCGCCCCCCTGACACCCCCTCCGGCGCCGGGTGTCCGCCGGGCTCCTTCCCGAGTGTCTCGCGGGGCAGGGTACGGATTCACCTCCCCGGACTCGCCCTGGAGTACACCCTCCCGGGCGCGCGCGAACACTGTCCTGCACATCTCCCCCCGCGGAGGCAAGCCGGACGAAAGGCGGGGCGGAATGCGGACTACCTGACATGTCCTTCACCTGGAGCGCACCGTAAGGGTTTGGTGAGACCCCCTGGGTCCTCCCCTACTCGGCCCGAGGAACAGGTTGCCGGAGGTCAGTGTCCGCGAGCGGACGGTTCTTCCCGGACGGCGTCCGCCCAGGGTCTTCCTTTTTCACTCTGAGTGCGTTTCCCACGAGCGGGCAACCCTGGCCCGGGGTCTGCAATGCAAACCGCCACAGACAGGCAAGGCCTGAATAGGTCGTGAATTTAGCGAAATTCACCTTACTTGAGAAAGAGGAAAGACATGTCGAGCGCGGCTCGCAGGCTCCATCTCAGCGTTCTCACCTCCAACGCCGGTCTCCCGCTCGAGCCGAGGATGCGGTGCCCGGAGACCGCGGAGTCCGAGTCCCTGCGTTGGTCCGAGGCGCTGAGGGCCTGGATCGTCCTGGGCCATGAGGACGTGACGGGCTGCTTGCGAGACAGCCGCCTGGGGACGTGCCGGGTGGACTTCCATGAAGCGCCGCTCCAGGGCCCTGGAGAGGAATTGCTCCAGGCCTTCCGCAAGAGCGTGTCGCCGCGGTCGGAGGATGGGCGGGAGCTGATGTGCCTGCGTCGGCAGGCCGCTCCGGGCTTTTCCCCCGAGGCGCTCGACGCCTGGCGTCCGGCCATCACGCGCCTGGCGAGGCACCTGGTGACGCGGGTGCGAGACCAGGGCCGCATGGACGCGGTACGTGCCCTGACGTGCATCCTGCCCGCGCTCGTCCTCGCCGAGGTGCTGGGCATTCCCGAGCGGGATCGCGAGGGCTTCCTCGCCTGGGCGCGCGCCATCGCGGATGTCCAGGCGCCCGCCGCGGATCTGGACGGGGGCACGCTGGCCCGCCACGCCCTGCTGGCCACCCGCGAGTTCCTCGACTACCTCGGGCCGCTCCTCGCCGAGCGCCGCCGGACGCCCGGGGAGGATCTGCTCAGCCGCATGCTCCAGGTCCAGCCGCCGGGGGCGGTGAGCCCCGAACAGCGGGTGTCCCACATCGCCTTGTTGCTGCTCTCGGGCCTGTCCTCCTTCGCGGACCAGCTGGGCAATGGGCTGCACGAGCTGTGGATCCACCCCGCCCGGTTCCAGCGGCTCCAGGCGGACCCCTCGCGGGTGCGCGGAGCGGTGGAGGAGGTGCTGCGGCTGAGCCCCGCGGTGCCCGTCCTGCAGCGCACCGTCCTGGAGACCTTCTCGCTGCGCGGCAAGACCCTGCGCAAGGGCGAGCCCGTGCTCCTCTGTCTCTCCTCCGCCAACCGCGACGCCTCGGTGTTCTCCGAGCCGGAGTGCTTCGACCTCGACCGGGACAGCGCCCGGCAGAAGCACCTGAGCCTGGGCTTCGGGCTGCACTACCGGTTGGACGCCGGTCTGGTGAAGCACACGTTGAAGGCGCTGATCGAGGTCGTGCTGGAGGAGTTGCCTGGCGCGCGGCTGGACGAGGAGCGGGCCTCGCGGCTCAAGAGACCGGGGCTGCACGCACGGGGCTTCGAGTCGCTGCCGGTGCGGTGGTGAACTCCCGGAGGCGCGGGCCTGCGCGGCCCGGCGACTTCCGCTATCAAGAGCCGCATGACCTTCCGGCTCCTGCAGAATGGACGTCTGCTCCCCGCCCTGGAGTCCGTGCTGACGGAGAAGTTCGATACCCATCCGCTGTGGCGGGAGGCGGACCCCTCCGCCTTCCTCGCGCGGCATGGGAGCGAATTCTCCGGCCTGGTCACCTCGGCGCGCCTGGGCGCGGACGCGGCGTTGATCGACGCGCTGCCCGGGCTCAAGGTCATCGCCACCTTCGGCATCGGCCATGACGCCATCGACCTGGAGGCGGCCCGGCGGCGCGGCATCGCCGTCAGCAACACGCCCGGCGTCCTGACGGACTGCGTGGCGGACCTGGCCTTTGGCGCCCTGCTCGACGTGGCGCGCGGGTTGTCCGCCGCGGATCGCTTCGTGCGCCGGGGCGACTGGTCGCGAGGGCCCTTTCCCCTCACCACGCGCGTGAGTGGCAGGAAGCTCGGCATCCTGGGACTGGGGCGCATTGGCGGGGCCATCGCCCGGCGGGCCTCGGGCTTCGACATGGAGGTGCGCTACTGCAACCGCCGTCCCTCGGACCTGGCGCCCTACCGCTACGAGCCTTCCCTGAGCGCCCTGGCGCGCTGGGCCGACTTCCTGGTGGTGTCCTGCGCTGGCGGCGCGGAGACCCGGCACCGGGTGGACGCCGGCGTCCTCGCCGAGCTCGGCCCCCGGGGCTTCCTCGTCAACGTGTCCCGGGGCTCGGTGGTGGAGGAGGCCGCGTTGGTGGAGGCGCTCGTCCACCAGCGCATCGCCGGAGCCGCGCTGGACGTGTTCGAGCACGAACCCCACGTTCCTTCCGCCCTGCTGTCCCTGGACACCGTCGTGCTGCTGCCGCACCTGGCCAGTGGAACCCAGGAGACCCGTCAGGCGATGGCGGACCTGGTGCTCGCCAACCTCGAGCGCTTCGTCGGCACCGGCACGCTGCTCACGCCCGTGTTGGGGTGAAGCGATTCCTGGCGCCGAGTCAAGCCCGCCTGGAGGGCGGGTGAGAGTGCGAAGGAGTGGATTCCGAGGCCCCCTGACAGGGGTCGTGCGTGTCCGGTAGCATACCGTCCAGGTTTGCCCCGCGATCCCCCCGGATTGTGGGTTTGTCCGGCCCTCCTGTTAGGCTTTCCATCAGACGTCGTCGTTTCACCGTGGGGGAGTGCGTGTCCTTCGTTCGATTGCCCGAGAGCCCCATTGCCTGCCGCAACCTCGTGGGAGGTGAGTGGGTGTTGCCCCGGGATGTGCAGCGGCTCGAGGTGCGCAGCCCGTATACGGGAGAGGTCATCGGCCACGTGCCCATGACGTCCGAGGCGGGCGTGGCCCAGGCGGTGGAGGCCGCGCGGGCGGCGTCGGTGGGCTGGCGCGCCATGCCCCTGCGCGAGCGCACCACGCTCATGGCCCGCTTCCGCGCGCTGCTGGAGTCCCACCTGGAGCGGCTGTCGCACCTGGCCGCGAGCGAGGCCGGCAAGACGGTGGCGGAGGCGCGCGCGGGTCTGCTCAAGGGCCTGGAGGTGTGTGACTTCGCCCTGTCCCTGCAGAACCTGGACACGGGAGGCGCGCTGGAGGTGAGCCGGGGCGTGAGCTGCGAGTTCCGCCGCGAGCCGCTGGGCGTGGTGGCGGGCATCACCCCGTTCAACTTCCCCGCCATGGTGCCCCTGTGGATGATTCCCACCGCGCTCACGGTGGGCAACGCCTTCATCCTCAAGCCCTCGGAGAAGGTGCCGCTGACGGCGTGCGCCCTGGGCGAGCTGCTGGTGGAGGCGGGTCTTCCTCCCGGCGTCTTCTCCGTGGTGCACGGCGGACGCGAGGCGGTGGAGGCGCTCGTGGCGCATCCGGAGGTGCGCGCGGTGGGCTTCGTGGGCTCGTCCGCGGTGGCGCGGCGCGTGTACGCGGAGGGCAGCGCGCGGGGCAAGCGCGTGCTGGCGCTCGGCGGGGCGAAGAACCACCTCATCGTCGTGCCCGACGCGGACGTGGGCCTCACCACGCAGGCCGTGGTGGACTCCTTCACCGGGTGCGCGGGCCAGCGCTGCATGGCCGCCAGCGTGATGCTCGCGGTGGGGGACGTGCAGCACATCGTCGACCAGGTGCTCGAGCGGGCCTCGCGGCTGGAGTGCGGGGCGGGCATGGGCGCGCTCATCGACCAGGCGAGCCGCACGCGGCTGGAGGCGGCCATCGACGCGGCCCAGAAGGCGGGCGCGCGGGTGGCGCTGGATGGACGGGGCAAGAAGCCCGCGGGCGAGCGCTGGGCGAATGGCCACTGGCTGGGCCCCACGGTGCTCGACGGCGTGCGCCCGGACATGGAGGCGGCGCAGCGCGAGCTGTTCGGCCCGGTGCTGTCCATCGTGCGCGTGCCCACGCTGTCGGCCGCGCTGGAGGTGGAGAACGCCTCGCCCTATGGCAACGCGGCCTCCATCTTCACCACCAATGGCGCGGTGGCGCAGGCGGTGGTCGAGGGCGCGCGCGTGGGCATGGTGGGCGTCAACGTGGGCGTGCCCGTGCCGCGCGAGCCCTTCTCCTTCGGGGGCACGGGCGAGTCCAAGTTCGGCCACGGCGACATCACCGGCGTCGCGAGCCTCGGGTTCTGGACGGACCTCAAGAAGGTCACCCGCAAGTGGAGCAGCAGGACCGACGGCAGCTGGATGAGCTGACGCGCTTTCGAGATTCCAAGGAGGGCGTCATGCCCGACAAGAAGAGCACCAATCACATCCGTCTCACCTCCCACCCGGACAGCGATGCCCAGGTGCTCCCCATTCGTTGGGGAGAGTCCGACCCCATGCGCCGTGGCCCCGTCGTCGCCACGCTGACGGAGCCCGGCCACCGCAACGTCGTCGGCACACACTCGGGCTCGTACGCCATCTACCGCGCCATCGCCGTGGCCGCGGGCCAGCTCACCCAGGACCACCGGGCGGACCTCACCAACACGGCGCCCGCCGCCCTCATCGGTCCCCACAAGTCCTGGGGCGAGGCGGATCGCATCGTGTCCCTGGACCCGTGGGGCGCGGTGGCGCCGCAGGTCTTCTCCTCCTATGTGCAGCAGGGCATGGACATCCGGCCGACCATCGCCATCACCCGGGCGCACATCAACATGCCCGAGCTGCGCGATGCCATCGCCGCGGGCCGGCTCAAGCCGGACGGCAAGATTCTCTGCGCCAATGGCGACGTGTCCGTGGTGAAGGCCGCGCTCGAGCCCGTGTGGTACCTGCCCGGCATCGCCCGGCGCTTCGGCCTCACGGAGGCGGCGCTGCGCCGCGGCCTCTTCGAGCAGACGGGCGGCATGTTCCCCGAGCTCATCACCCGCTCGGACCTGGACGTCTTCCTGCCGCCCATCGGCGGTCAGACGCTCTACTTCTTCGGGGACATGGACACCATTCCCAACCCGGACATCCCGCTCGCGGTGCGCGTGCACGACGAATGTAACGGCTCGGACGTGTTCGGCAGCGACATCTGCACCTGCCGGCCCTACCTCACGCACGGCATCGAGGTCTGCATCCAGACGGCGCAGGAGGGCGGCGCGGGCGTCATCGCCTACTCGCGCAAGGAAGGCCGGGCGCTCGGCGAGGTGACGAAGTTCCTCGTGTACAACGCGCGCAAGCGCCAGGAGGGCGGGGACTCGGCGGCCACCTACTTCCACCGCACCGAGTGCGTGGCGGGCGTGCAGGACATGCGCTTCCAGGAGCTGATGCCGGACGCCCTGCACTGGCTGGGCATCACCCGCATCCACCGCTTCGTGTCCATGAGCGACATGAAGCACGACGCCATCGTCAAGTCGGGCATCGAGATCCTCGAGCGCGTGCCGATCCCCGAGGGCCTCATCCCCGCCGACGCCAAGGTGGAGATGGAGGCGAAGAAGGCCGCCGGCTACTTCACCACGGGCAAGGTGGCGTCCCAGACGGAGCTGCAGGAGGTGAAGGGCAGGGCACTCGATGCCTGAGACCCTCACCCCCTCGGCCACGGTCGCGTTCCTGCGCAGCCCTCGCGCCATCCGCGAGCGCTGCCGGGCGCTGTTGGAGCTGGGGCTCGCCGGCCGGCTCGCGCACTTCCAGGTGGACATGTCCCGGCTGCCCGGCGTGGCGGACTTCGTGCTGGACGTCACGCGCGAGTCCTACCCCTCGCTGGACATTCCGGTGCACAGCCGCTGGGGCCACTTCGACGTGGGCGGCGTGCGGCGCAACGCGCAGCTGGAGGCCCGGCTCGCCGCGCTGCCCCATGCCGAGCGCGCCCGGGCGAAGTTGGACCTGGTCATCACCAGCGTGCTCCTGGACGCGGGCAGCGGTCCGTCCTGGAAGTACGTGGAGCCCGGGGGCGGCACCTACGCGCGCTCCGAGGGCCTGGCCGTGGCCAGCTTCCACATGTTCCTCTCGGGGGCGTTCTCCTCGGATCCCAAGCAGCCGCTCCAGGCGGACGCCGAGGGCCTGCGGCGCTTGAGCCTCGAGGCGCTGGCCCGGGGCTTCCAGGTGACGGCGGACAATCCGCTCGCGGGCCTGGAGGGCCGGCTCGCCCTGTTGCAGGGGTTGGGCCGGGTGCTGCCGAGGCCGGGTGCGCTGTATGACCTGCTCGCCGCGAGGGGCGCGCGGGTGACGGCGACGGAGGTGCTGTCCCAGGTGCTCGAGTCCCTGGGCCCCATCTGGCCGGGACGCGTCACCCTGGACGGGGTGAACCTGGGCGATGTCTGGCCGCACTCGGCGCTGGGCGCGGGGGATCACCCGGACTCGCTGGTGCCCTTCCACAAGTTGTCGCAGTGGCTGACGTACTCGCTGCTGGAGCCGTTGGAGGAAGGCGGCCTCCGGGTGACGGCGCTGGACGCGCTCACGGGACTGCCCGAGTACCGCAACGGCGGCCTGTTCGTGGACGCGGGCGTCCTGGTTCCCCGCGAGGCGCGGCTGCTCCAGGAGGCGTTCGCTCCGGGCGCGGAGCCCATCGTCGAATGGCGGGCGCTGACGGTGGCGCTCCTGGACGAGGTGGGCAAGAGTGTCCGCGAGCGGCTGGGCATGACGGCCGAGCAGCTGCCCCTGGCCAAGGTGCTGCAGGGAGGCACCTGGAGCGCGGGACGGAAGATCGCCGCGCAGAAGCGCCCGGGGGGCCCGCCGCCCATCCGGATCGAGAGTGACGGGACGGTGTTCTGAGGTTCAACCGAGACACGATGGAGAGGGCATCATGAAGTACTCGGACAATTGCACCGTGGTGGACCACCCACTGGTGAAGCACAAGCTGACGCAGATGCGGCGCAAGGACACGAGCACCGCCGAGTTCCGCGCGCTGCTGCAGGAGATTTCCCTGCTGCTTGGCTATGAGGCGACGCGGGACCTGAAGCTCACGGACGAGCCCATCGAGACGCCGCTGGCGAAGATGGACGCGCCGGTGCTCGAGGGCAAGAAGCTGGTGCTGGTGGCCATCCTCCGCGCGGGTCAGGGGATTCTCGACGGCATGCTGCAACTGGTGCCGAGCGCGCGCGTGGGCCACATCGGCCTGTACCGCGATCCCAAGACGCTCATGGCGGTGGAGTACTACTACAAGGTGCCCAACCAGCTGGCGGATCGCGACGTCATCGTGTGCGACCCCATGCTCGCGACGGGCAATTCGGCGGTGGCGGCGCTCAACCGCATCAAGCGCAGCAAGCCGGGAAGTCTGCGCTTCGTGTGTCTCTTGGCGTGTCCCGAGGGTCTGGCGAACCTGCGCGAGCACCACCCGGACGTGCACGTCATCACCGCCGCCGTGGACGAGAAGCTCGACGAGCACGGCTACATCCTGCCGGGCCTGGGCGACGCGGGCGACCGGCTCTTCGGCACGCGGTAGCGGCCCGCGCCTGCCCGCCTCACGCGGAGGCGTGCAGGGGCAGTTCCACCGTGAGGGTCGCGCCCCCTCCGGGCGTGTCCGTCACGGTGATGCTTCCCCCGTGCGCCTCCACCACCTGCCGGGAGACCCAGAGCCCCAGGCCCAGTCCCCCGTAGTGGCGCGCGGACACCGCGCGCTCGAAGCGGTTGAAGATGCGCGCGCGGTCCTCGGGCTTCACGCCCATTCCGTGGTCCACCACCTCCAGCCGTGCCCGTCCCTCCCGCCGGAACAGTCGCACCTCCACCGGCTTGCCGGGGCCGTAGCGGAGCGCGTTCGACAACAGGTTGCGCACCAGTTGCCCCATGCGCATCGCGTCCAGGTGGCCGGGCAGGCTCGCCTCGGACTGGAACGACAGGGCACAGCCACTCCGGGCCAGCTCCTCGCGCACCTGCGCCACGCCGTCCGCCACGAGCACCGCCAGGTCCACCGGCTGGGGTTTCACCCGCAGCTTGCCCGCGGCCACCAGCGACACGTCCATCATCGTCTCGATGAGGTTCGTCAGCCGCTGAATCTGCCGGCGCACCGAGACGAAACGCGCGGCCATGCGCGCGCGCACCTCGGGGGGCAACAGGCGCTCGAGCGCCTCGAGTTGCAGCCGCAGGGCCGCCAGGGGCGTCTTGAGTTCGTGGCTCGCCACGGACAGGAAGTCGTCGCGGGCGTGCACGGCCTCGCGCAGGCTCGACTCGCGGGCCTCGGCCAGGGTGGCCTCGTGCCGCAGGTGGGCCAGGTCCAGGTGGGCGCGCACCCGCGCCAGCAATTCCCGCGCGCCGAAGGGTTTGACCAGGTAGTCGTCCGCTCCGGCTTCCAGTCCCTCCACGGAGGCTTCCTGGCCCGCGCGCGCGGACAGCAGGATGAAGGGCACGGCCCGGAGGGCGGGGGTCGCTCGCACCTCGCGCAGGAGGTCGAAGCCCCCCAGCCGCGGCATCATCACGTCCGAGAGGATGAGATCCGGTGGACGCGCCCGGGCCTCCTCCAGCGCCTGGAGGCCGTCCCTCACGGCGCGCACCTCGAAGAAGGGCGTCAGGATGCCCGTGAGGTAGGCGCGCATGTCCGCGTTGTCGTCCACCACCAGCACGCGGGGCCCGCGGGGGGCCGTGGAGGACGCTTCCCGGAGGACCCCCGGCGTCCGCTCGCCGAGCCAGCCTCTCGCCTCTTCCAGGTAGGGCGCGGCGCGCGAGGCCGTCTCCTGGAAGGGCACCGCCGCGAACACCTGCTCCTGGGGCAGGTGGGCGGAGCCGAAGGGCAGGCGCACGGTGAAGGTGCTGCCCTCGCCCACCTCGCTCCGCACGGAGACGCTTCCGCCGTGCAGCCGGGCCAGCTCCCGCACCAGGAACAACCCGATGCCGCTGCCCTCGTGGCCGCGCGCGTGCGTGCCCTCCACCCGGTGGAAGCGCTCGAAGATGTGGGGCAGGGCTTGCGCGGCGATGCCCGTGCCGGTGTCCCGCACGCTCAGCACGGCCTCGGCGCCCTCCTGGCGCAGGGCCACCGCGATGCTCCCCTCGAAGGTGTACTTGAGCGCGTTGGACAGCAGGTTGAAGACGACCTTCTCCCAGGCCTCCCGGTCCACCCAGACCGGCTCGGACAGCGCGGACAGGTCCACGCTCAACCGGAGCCCCGCGCGCTGGATGGCCGAGTCGAAGTGGCTCACCAGCTCCGCGGTGAAGGACGCGAGATCCGTGGCCTGATAGGTCAGCGTCGCCCGGCCCGCCTCCATCCGGGCGAAGCCGAGCAGGTTGTTGACGAGCTTGAAGAGGCGCAGGCCATTGCGGTGCACGAGCGCCAGGCTCTCGCGCAGGGCGTCCGGCAGCGGCTTCTCCCGGTTGGAGAGCATGTCCTCCAGCGGGCCCAGCATCAGGGTGAGGGGCGTGCGGAATTCATGGCTGATGTTGCTGAAGAAGGCCGTCTTGGCCCGGTCCAGCTCCGCGAGCCGTTCGCCGCGCCGCCGCTCCTCCTCGGAGGCCCGGGCCCGCGCCGCGTCCGCCGCCACCTGGCGGGAGAGCAGCCGCAGGAAGTCCCGGTAGTCCTCGTCCAAGCGCAGCCGGGGATTCAGTCCCACCCCGAGCACGGCGTTGGGGATGCCATCCGTGTCCAGTGCCATGGGCAGCAGCAGGGCGCGGCTCGGCCCGGGGCGTGAATCCCAGGGCTTGATGAGCAGCTCCTGGCCCGAGCCCACCACCTCGCGCAGGGGCCAGGGCGCGCGGTCGTCCAGCGTCAGCTCCAGCGGGGCCGCGGACGCCGAGTCCTCCAGCCCCATCCGGACGACGCGCCGGGCCCGCTCCCCCTCCACCCGGTAGAGCAGCGCGAAGGGCACGTCGGCACGGCTCTCGGCGAGCACCTGCTCCACCGCGCGGAAGACGCCTTCCTGGGTGCTCTCGCGCGCGGCGCGGATGGACAGCTCGCGGATGACCTGGAAGCGCCGGGTGCCGAGGACCTGGTGGGTCGTCTCGCTCCCGATGGCCACGATGCCCGCGTACCGGCCGTGCTCATCGCGCGTGGGAATGAAGGACCAGGTGAAGAAGCACTCCTCCCTGAAACCCCGGCGCTCCAAGAGAAGGGGCTGATCCTCGACGGAATACGGGCGCATCGAGTGGTGGACGGTCTCGAGCATGGGCTCGACGATGTCCCGTATCTCCTGGAGCATGTCGCGCGCGAGCAGCCCCATGGCCGCGGGGTGCTTGGTGCCCAGGAGCGGGCAATAGGCGTCGTTGTAGAGGTGGACGTAGTGGGGTCCCCAGTACAAGGCCATGGGCGTGGGGGAGGCGAGCACCGTGCTCAAGGACGTGCACAGGGCGGCGGACCAGCCCTCGACGGGACCCAGGGGCGTCTGGCTCCAGTCCATGGCGCGGATGAGCGCGCCCATCTCGCCGCCGCCGATGGGCCTCTGTTCCCGCTCACTCACGACCCTCTCCCCGGGAGATGCCAGTTCAGCCGACGCGATATTCCAGGCGTGGGGATTTCCTCGGGACCAACCCGTGTGACCGTATCGGAATCGTGAAATTGGGAGTGGAGACGGGGTTTCGCAAGCGGCGGCCGGGCGAGGGGGCCCAGGGGAACGCTCTCCCCGCCGGGAGACTGCGTCCGAGCATGGCCTCGAACAGAAGTCACCTGGACCCCAGGTCACTGCCGCCGCGCCGCGCGACACGGCATTCTGCGCGGCCATGGCCAGGGCGCTGATCATCGTGGACCTCGAGGGCGTGGCCGGCGTGGACGCCCTCGGCGCGGTCATCGCCGGGGCACCCGGGTACTCGCGGGCCCGGGAGCGGGTGACCGCGGAGGTCAACGCCCTGGTGGAGGGGCTGCTCGCCGCGGGCTTCGAGCACGTGCGCGTGAGCGACAGCCACCTGTCCGGCTCGGGCGGGGCGAATCTGCTGACCGAGGCGCTGCACCCAGCGGTGGAGCTCCACTTCCTCGCGGAGGATGCCTACGCGGCCCCGCTCTTCGCGGACGTCCAGGCGGTGGCCTGCGTGGGCATGCACGCGGCGGCGGGCAGCGGGGGCTTTGGCGCCCACACGGTGGATTTACTGGGACACTGGACGTGCGCGGGCCGGGCGTTGTCGGAGACGGACCTGGTGCTGGGGCTGGCGGCGGAGGTGGGCGTGCCCGGGCTGCTCGTCTCGGGCGATGACGTGCTGTGCGACAGCCTGGGGGGCCGCGTGAGCGGGGTGTGCACGAAGACGGCCCTGTCCCTCACCGAGGCCCGCTCGCGCCCCTCCGAGGCGGTGTGCGCGCAGTTGCGGCTCGCCGCCGCGCGCCCGGCCCGGCCGTTGGAGCCCGTCCCGGAGGCGCCGCTCGTCCTCACCTTCAAGAGCCAGCACCAGGCCGGGCTGGCCGCGCGCACCGGTGCCCGTCGCGCGGGGCCGTACCGGGTGGAGGTGGAGGGCGCCACCTTCCGGGAGCGCTACACACGGGCCCTGCGCGCCTCGGCGGCCGCCGCCTCCGTCCTCACCCACGCGGTGGCCGGCGGGCCGGGAGATGCCTCGTTCTCCCGGGACGCGCTGGCGCTCTTCCACCTGCCGGGACCCCCCGCGCTGGCGCCCCCCCCGCCAGTCGCGGAGGCGGAGCGTGCGCTCGAGGCCTTCCTCGCGTCGACGGCGGGGACGGATGACGTGTCGCGGGCGCTGCGCGCGTTGACCTTGCACATGCTGGAGGGCCACGCGCCCCGCGTCTTCTCTCGTTGGGGATTGGAACCCACATTGCAGACAGCGGGGGCCGCACTCGCGGAGATATCCCTCTCACTCCCCGTGGGATTGGCGCCGGAGGAAGCCATGGCTCGGATTGATGCCTGGTTCGTGCGGCGCGAGCGAGGTTTTTCCACCGCGCCCCTGGCGCCCTCGTCCCTGCGTGCCTACCTGGAGCGCGCGGGCGGCGAGGGGCAGGGGTTATATGCGTGGCTACTGGGTGAGATGGTCGCGGCGTGTGGAATCGACGTGCGTCTCTCCATTCCGGAGCGCGCATACCGAGACGTGTCCCGCGTCGCGGATCTCTATTGGCTCACGCACCTCTACCTGCTCGATAGCCGTTACCTGCGAATCCCCGTGCGCTCACCCGACGCGGTGGCATGGACAGAGGAATTGCTCGCGGCCGCACCCTGGGTGCGGGAGCAGGGACTCGTGGATCTGGCGGCGGAAGTGGTCTTCTGCCTGCAATGTGTGGAGGAGTCTGGCGGAGGCGCGCATGCGTCGCTTCTGTCTTTGCTCATCGAGCGGCAGGACGCTCGCGGCGGGCTTGGAGATGCACACGCCACCGCGGCCGCGTTGCTCGCTTTGGCGGGCGCCTGCGAGCGCGCGCGCGGCTTCCACTGATACTACTGATACGCCCAAGGTAGGCCTTTTCCTCGATGGAGAAGGTGCCTTCGCTTTTCCAGACAAGACCTGTCGGGAGACGTGTGGCGGTGTGATCAGACACGTTCAACACTCAACGAGCCGCCATGGGAACGTCCAACGCCCCACGCGTCGGATGTCTGGCCTCACACCGCTAGGGCTTTTCTTGAGTTCCCGTGGATGCAGGGAAGGCCGCGCATCCGCATTCTGTGTTCACGGCCCTGGTGAGACCCAGGTGGCCGAGAGCCGGAGGTAGCGCCATGGGTTTCACGTCTTTCAAGGGTCTGTGGAGCGAGATGTCCGGGCGTGGGGCGGGGTTGAACATGGTGGTCTGGAGTCTGATGTCGGCACTGTCCGTGGGCGGTGCCGTGGGGTGTGGAGTCGAGCCGTCTCTCCAAGAGACGGCGGCGAACATGGAAACGCAGTCGCGAGCGCAGCGGGAGGGAAACGGCCTGTCGTTGAATGGTCTGTCGTTGAATGGCCTGTCGCTCAATGGTCTGTCGCTCAATGGCCTGTCGCTCAATGGCCTGTCGACCGAGGACTTCGCCAAGTGGTTCAATGCCAATATCGAGGGCCATTCCGCGCTGATGAGCTACATGGTGCTCTGCGCGGTGCCGCTGGGCGAGACGCGGCACTTCGAGAACCCGGCCACGGGCATGGCGTACACGTGGGTGGGAGGCCTGGGCCTGGCGCCGGAATGGTCGGGCGGGAAGCCGGCCACCGAGGTCGAGCAGCAGCTCGTCTCCGCGTGCCTGGCGGCCCACGTCAACAACTACAAGCTGCACGTCCCCATCTCCGTGCTCGGAGAAGACGCCCAGGGCACGCCCATCCCCTACACGGAGGAGGAGCTGACGACGTTCGCCCAGAACGAGTCGTGCTTCTTCGGCAACGTCTTCACCACGCTCAACCCGGGGCTCTTCGCGGGCAATGACCGGGGCTCCCTGGACCCGACCCAGAGCACGCCGCGGCCGTGCGGGCTGACGGGACTGGGCGGAGAGAGCCACCCGGCCTGCCCTCAAATCCAGCGCATCGGTCAGTGCAGTGACCACTGCGTGCTGGCGCCCGGGGACAAGTACTACGCCGAGTGCACGTACAAGGAGAAGACGTACAAGATGATCACCACCCGCATCCGCACCGAGGACGTGCACACCTGCGGTGATGGCGTGTGCCAGGTGGGCGAGCGCAAGGGGTCCGGCTACACGGCCGACAGCTGCAGCCTCGACTGCGGGACCTGAGCCCGGGGCCCGGAGAGGCTCCCCGGGCCTTGCCTCCGGCGGCTAGGCGGAGGAGGCGAGGTGGGTCCGGGACTTGCCCTGGCGGCGGTGGACATGCATGGGCAGGGGCCCCTTCGGCCGCAGGGTGACGAGGGGCTCGGGCTCCACGGGGACTCCGGGCACGCCGCGCAGGCGGAAGCGCTGGGCCACCATGGCGAGGATGAACTGCGCCTCCATCATCGCGAAGTTGTTGCCGATGCACTGGCGCTGGCCTCCGCCGAAGGGCAGGTAGGCCCAGCGGGGCCGCTGCCGGCTCGCCTCCGGCAGGAAGCGCGTGGGATCGAAGCGCTCGGGATCCGGCCAGAACTCCGGGTGGCGGTGGGTGACGTAGGGCACGAGCAGGACGATGTCGCCCTTGGGGATGCGGAAGCCCCCCACCTCGTCGTCCTCGTGGGGCGTGCGCGGCAGGGCCCAGATGGGTGGGTAGAGCCGCATGGCCTCCTCGAAGACACAGCCCGTGTAGCGCAGCTTGGGCAGGTCCTCGAGCGTGGGCGTGCGCCCGCCGAGCACCTGATCCACTTCCTCGTGCATCAGCGCCTCCTGCTCGGGGTTCTGCTCCAGCAGGTGGAAGGTCCACGCGAGCGAGGTGGCCGTCGTCTCATGGCCCGCGAGCATCAGCGTCATCACCTCGTCGCGCAGCTGCAGGTCGTCGAAGGCATCGCCCGTGTCCGCGTCGCACGCCGTCATCAGCATGCCGAGCAGATCCTCGCCCGGCGGTGACTGGCCATCGCGGGCCTGGGCCCGGCGCTGGGCGATGAGTCCCTCGACGGTGTGGTGGAGCGTGTCCATGGCCCGCTGGAAGAGGCGGTTGTCCCGCGTGGGCAGCCGGTAGAACCACGGCACGTAGGGCAGGGGCGAGATGATGCGCCGGTTGGTCACCTCGAGCGCCTGGGTGAAGGCGTCTCCGATGAGCTGGGTCTGTCCGGCCACGTCCAGGCCGAAGAGCGCGCGCACCACCACGTTGAGCGTCAGCCGCATCATCTCGGTGAAGACCGGCACGGGCGTGCCCGCCGCCACCGGAGCCTCCCAGCCCGCGATCGCCTCGGTGGCGGTCTGGGTGATGACGCCCGCGAGCGTGGCCAGACGGTCCTTGTGGAAGGCGGGCTGGGACAGCCGGCGCTGGCGCTTCCAGAACTCGCCCTCGGCCGTGAGCAGGCCGTTGCCCACCAGCGGGCGCGTCTTGGCGAAGATGGAGCCCTTGGTGTAGCGGGCGCTCGCGTCGGCGAGCACGTGCTTGACGTGATCCGGGTGCGCGAGCTGCTCCACGTACTGCGGGCCCATGCGGAAGCGCACCACGTCCCCCAACTGCTCGCGGCCGCGCAGGAAGAGGCCGAGGGGATTCGTCTCGCGCTCGCGCAGGTGGCCCAGGAGCCAGTGTCCCGGGGGCATGGGGGCCAGGGGAAGGGTCGAGGTCGTCATGCGCCACCTCCCGTGGCGGGAGACAAGGGGTTGGGGGTGGAGGCCGGGACGGCGGGGCGCTCGCGGATGCCCACGCCGACGAGGACGGCCGCCACCACCAGCGCGCCGAGCATCACCTGGAAGCCCGCGCCGGCGTCGTTGTCACTCCACTTGATGACGTAGCCGATGAGGATGTTGGTGAGGAAGCCGCCAATCTGCCCGCCGGTGTTGATGAAGCCCGAGCCCGCGCCCATCAGCCGCGTGGGCACGAGGATCATCGGCAGGGCCCAGATGGCGCCCGCGGCCATGAACAGCAGGAAGCCCGCGACGCACTGGGCCACCATGTACTGCACCGGATCCTCGATGCGGGTGAAGAGGTAGAGGCACGCGCCGCCCACCACCTGGCAGCCCAGGACGAGCCACTTGCGCCGGCCGCGGAACCACCGGTCCGACACGTAGCCGGCCAGCATGCAGCCCGCGCCGCCGAACAGGAAGGGCAGCGAGCCGAGCACGCCCGTCTTGCCCAGGCTCAGGCCCTTGACCTCCATGAGGTACTTGGGCAGCCAGTTGAGCCAGCCGTACATGGTCAGGTTGTAGATGAGCGCCACGAAGAAGAGCACCCAGATGGCCGGCGAGCGCAGGAGGTCCCCGAAGCTGCCGCGATCGAGCGTCTGCTCGGAGTTGGCCGCCTCCGAGCGGGTGTCGCGCTCGAACTGCTCCAGCTCCTCGCGCGCCATGCGCGGGTGCTTCTCGGGCGAGTCGGCCACGCTCCACCACGCGGCGAACACGCACAGGGCGCCCGCGGCCCCGAGCACGAGGAAGCTCTTGCGCCAGCCGAGCTCGGGCAGCATCTGGGCCAGGAGCATCATGGAGATGGCGGGCCCGAGCGCCACGGAGGACAGGATGATGGCGTTGGCGGTGCCGCGGTCCTTCTTGGAGAAGAACTGGCCGATGACCTTCCACACCGCCGCGGGGAACACGCCCTCGCCCAGGCCGAAGAGGAAGCGCACCACGAGCAGGCTCGCGAGGCCCCCCACCACGCCCGTGGCCGCGGTGAAGAAGGACCACCACACCAGGGCCGCGAGGATGACGCGCCGGGGGCCCACCCGGTCCGCCATCATCCCGCCGGGCACCTGCGACAGCGAATAGCCCAGGAAGAAGGCGCTGAGCACCCAGCCGAGCTTCTCGGGTCCGAGCCCGAAGTCCTGCGCCATGTACGGCAGGGTCATGTTGATGGCCATGCGATCCAGCCAGGCCACGAGGTAGCAGAACAGCAGGGTGAGCCCGACTGTGTGACGCGTCTTCAGGAACATGGGGCGGCACTATATCCGACCCTCGGGGGGCGCCACTTCGGGGGCCCTTGGTCCGAGGGGCAGCGGCCGGGCGTGAAGAAGCCCACGGCGCCGAGGGGGCAAGAGCCCGGCGCCGTGGGCCGTGGGTACCGCGACTGCCGCGGGACCGGAACGAGTCGGTCCCCCTCGGCGCTGCCCGTATAGTCCGTTGGCGCGTTGAAACCCCTCAAAATGGTCTTCAGGGTGCCGTCCCGGGAAGAATCCTCCTGGTTCGTGGCCTGGAGGTCCCACGTCATCGCTCTTTCGTCATGCTCCGGGGGCAGCTTGACGGGCGCACCCGCGTTTCCACGTAATTCCGGTGCGATGGATTCACGTCGCGTCGCTTCCGGAGGTGCGCCGTGTCCACCCGGCTTGTCGGTCCGCGTCCTTCTTGCGCACGGTTGAGTCCCCTGCTTGGCGGATGGTTTCTCCTCGTCCTCTTCCTCCAGTCCGCGTGCGTCACGGGCGCCCCTCGGGGCAGCCTCCTGGCGGGCTACCGCCATGACTCGCTCACGCCCCCTCCGGCACCCAAGGAGTACGTCACCCTCGTCTCCAGGAGCGACTTCGCACCCGTGCGGGTTTCGGACGCGGAGTTTCGCGAAGCCTTCTCGCAGCTCGTCCTGGAGGTGCCTCTGCGGGTTGCAACCCACCTCGCCAGACCGCTGGCCGGCCACTGGGTGCTGGCCTCCTGGTCCCCGGGTGGCGTGGACTCCAGCATCGAGCGAGGCTACGCGCGCCTGTGCGAACGGCGCGGGTCGCCCGGGGACTGCTTCTGGCTCCTCGGGGATGGCTCGCACGACACCACCCTCAGTCACCAGGATAGATTCGCGCTGGCTCTCGGCCTCGCACTCACCCCCGCGGTGGATGCGGCCACGGGGGCCCTCCAGGACTTCTCCGAGCACGCCATGACGGCTCTGCTCACCGGCCTCTCCCTCTATCTCGTCGTGCTCATGGCGCCGGAGCCCATCTCCAAGGGCCTCGCGCTGGCGATGACCCTCTTTCTCTGGAGCTATCTCGGCCATGAGTTCTGGGGGTTGATTTCCGCCACGAAACAACTCTGGGACGAAGCGGACGCCGCCAGCACGTTCCTCGAACTGCGCGACGCGAGCGAGAGATACGCCCAGGTGCTGGGGCCCAACACCCTGCGCGTTCTCATCATCCTCGCCACTTGGAGGGCGGGGACCAAGGGCAACGAGGCCATGACGGGAAGCGGGCTGCCAGGTTTCCCCCAGGCCATGCGGAACGCCGCTACCATGGGCCGCTTCCGTCTGCCAGCAGCGGCATCCGAAGCGACGTCCGTGTCCGTGGTCGAGGGCAGACTCATTCTGACGCTTCCCTCCGGCTCGGGTGCCTTCCTCGCCATGCAGCAGGCGGATGGAGAGGAAGGGGAGCTCCATCACATCGCCACCGTGGAGAACGAGAAGTCCTCCCATCGGGGCGGGCCCTGGACGCCAAAACTCAAGAAGTTCTTCGACAAGGCCGACATGTCGATGGAGGACACGGCGAACAAGGTTCGCGTCCCAGGCCACAAGGGGCCCCACCCGAAGGCGTACCATGAGCGAATCTATCAACGTCTCGCGGAGGCGGTGGAGGACTGCCAGACCACGGCGCAGTGCCGGGATGCGCTCACGCGGGAATTGGGGATGCTGGCCGGAGAACTCAAGAAGGTGGGCTCCGAACTCAACAAACTGGTGACCGGGGCTCAGTGAGGCGAGGAGAGCGGCATGGCGCAGAGGTATTTCGAGCTGACCGAGGACATGACCAGCCCAGACCGCTGGTTGTTGGGAAACCCGCTGGATGAGCGGGGGGAGGAAGTGCGCACGCGGCGGTTCATGAGCGGGGAGCCCACTCGCTTTAACGGTCTCCTTCGAGTTCCTGTCCACCACCCCGGCACTCCGCTCGATTTCACACGGGTCGACCCAGGAGCCATTCCCGTGGTCACCGAAAAGGTGGCCCGTGTCCTGGCCGAGCTGGCTCCGGGTGACGTCCAACTCTTCCCCGTGGAAGTGCAGTCGCGGCCGGAGGCCTATTTCCTGGTCAACGTCGCGCGCCTCGTGAAGTGCATTGACGACGAGGCGTCCACGGAAGTGCTGTACTGGAAACCGGAGGATGGGCGGCCCGAAAAGGTCGGGCAGTACCGGGATGTATACGGGATGCGCATCGACCCCTCCCAGGTCGCCGATGCCAAGGTTTTCCGTCCCTCGGGGTGGAGAGTGGCTCTCATCGTCGCCAGCGACGTGAAGGAGGCCCTTGAGCGCACCGGTGCCACGGGGCTCGACTTCCGAGAGGTCACGGGCCCCGGACGCCAGAGCGTCGAGCCGCAACCACTGGCGCGTTCACACATGGACTGGCTGCGGCAGGCGGATGCCGCACGCGAAGCCGCCTGGCGCACCCTCGGCGAACTGGAGGAAGCAGCCATTGTGCCGATTGTCTCCGTGGGTCCTGAGTGGCCGGGCCAACGGCGGGCTTGGCGCGTCATCCACCGTGCGATGCGACGGCTCCTGCTGGTGACGGATGGCCTCTCCGATCCCTTCCCTGGACACGAGGCGCCGTCCGTGGGCTTCGGCTTGGAACTCGCCATCGAAACCGACGAGCCTGTCCAGGATGTTCAGGGGAGTTGGGCCCTCGGGGTCCTCCAGCGCGTGGCGAACGAAGTCGCGGAACATGAGCGAGTGCGCACCGCCGCTCTGACGGGCCAGCTGACCATGGAGGTGTCGGGAAAGGAAATGCCCAGGTCCCTCGTCACCCAAGAGGGTCGGGTGGGCGTGCTGCTCGGACTGGCATCGAACACCCTTCCCCGGCACTTCGCGACTCCGGCGGGTGAGGTGCGGCTTGTCACCGTCAAGACGCTGCTGCCCTCCGAGCTGGCCTACCGCGTACAGCACGGGAAGCAAGGCCGGGAGGAACTGGTGCGGCGCTTCGTGGAGAATGGTGAGGAGCACCTGTCTCGAGCCAGACGGCGTGCGGTGGTGTAGCCGGCACGCCGGGTGCTCAACGAAAAAACCCGCGGCCGATGGGCCGCGGGTTTCTTTTGGAGTGGAGCCGGCTTGTCTCGGCGCCCGTGCGATCAGTCACCCTGGGGCTGCAGGTACTTCGACACGACGGGGATGTTGTTGAGGTTGAAGGTGAGGCTCATGTCGGGCGTGGTCACCGGGATGGCGGGGATGGTGCCGCTCTGCTCGGGGAAGACGATCTGCTTGCCATTGAAGGTGAGCAGCTTGCCCGGCACGGTGAACTCGTGGCCCGTCAGGTTGAAGTAGAGGTCGCCCACGTCCACGAAGCCGCCGGGCACCGTGAAGGCCGAGCCGGGGATGTAGTAGGGGATGGCCGGGACCGTCACGCCCGACACATCCACGCAGCGGTAGCGGGTCAGGTTGATGAGCGGGATGTTGAGGCTGAAGCTGGGGATGGTCTCGTTGATTTCCGGGATGGAGAAGATCGGCGAGCCCTCGGTGATCAGATCCAGGCCCGGCAGGTTCAGCGAGTAGCCGAGGATGTTCTGCGCCGTCTCATCCAGGTGCACCTTCACCGGCTGCGCCAGGGCCAGGCTGCCCGGGATGTGGATGGGGAAGGCCGGCGTGGTGACCGTCTGACCACCGACCTGGCCAATCACATACACGCAGGTCGTGCCCGCCAGGGCCATTCCGGGGACGGTCGAGGCAACGAGCGCGGCGCCAACGAGGAAACGCTTGAGGGAACGGGGGGTCATGGTCTTCTCCGGGTAGGAAGAGCCGCGGGGCTGCCGGAGGGGGTTCCGGTTCGCCATCGCGCCTTCAATAGGTATTGGCGGGAAAACCGGTGATTGGATCAAACCCGATTAAAAAACTTTTTCCGGATATTCCGGCTCAGTGGACCTTGAGGGTCAGCGACAGGCTCCGGGTGCCGAACACCGTCCCCAGCCACTCCGTGATGCAGACGGTGAACTGGAAGCTGCCCGCCTGGGTGGGCGCGCCGGACAGGACGCCCTCCGGGGAGAGTTGGAGGCCCGGGGGCAGTGGCCCCTTTTCCAGCTTCCAGGAGGGAGCGAGCGTATTGGTGTTGGCCTGGAGCGCGTAGCTGTAGGCCTCGCCCTGGCGTGCGTCGGGGAGGGAGCGGGTGCGGATGCACAGGGTGGCCGGCGCGCAGGTGCTGGGGGTGATTTGCAGGTTCCGGGTGGCGCTTCGCGGAGGCCGCGCGGAGTCCGTCACCCGGACCTCGAAGGAGGACGCGGCCCCCGACGCGTTCGACGTGCCCCGGACCGAGCCGTCCTCGTACAGGGCGAGGCCCGTGGGGAGGGCGTTGCCCGCCGAGAGCTCGAAGGTGTAGGGCGGCCTGCCTCCGAGGGCGGGAATCCGCTCCGTGTAGGCCCGGCCGCTCGGGACGTCCGCGAGGATGAGCGGCCCGGCCACCCGCAGCACCGGGTGGATGCGCACGGAGAGGGCCTGGCTCACGCGCCGCGGCTCCGGGGCGGCCTCATCCCTCACCTCGAGGGTGAAGGAGAAGTCGCCGTCGCCCGAGGGCGTGCCGGAGAGGATGCCCCTCGCTCCGTCGAGGGTGAGGCCCGCGGGTAGCACGTCGGCGGTGGTGAAGTGGTAGGGCGGCGTGCCTCCCTGGACCTGGAAGGTGAAGGAGAAGCCCTCCTCCGTCACTCCGTCCGGAGGCCGCTCGGCTCCGAGCAGGAGCGGAGGAACCTCCTCCCCCCCGTCCTGGCCTCCATCCGGCGGGGGTTCGGCGCCCGCGTCCGTTCCGGCATCGGCGCCGGCGTCGGCCCCGGGACCGTCGCTGTCCGGCGCCGGGGGCTCCTCGAGGGGACAGGGCCCGAGCGCGCCACAGTCCGGCAGGCAGAGGCCTTCCGGAGCGAGGCAGGTGAAGCCCGAGGGGCACCCGCCCTGGTCATCACAGGCGGGGTAGCGCGAGAAGTCCGGCGCGAAGACACACGCGCCCACGGCCAGCAGCAGCGCTGCTCCCGGAAGCCAGCGGCTCATGGCGTCTCCCAGACGAAGAGCAGGGTGCCTCCCACGCCCAGCAGCGCGCCCGCTCCCCACAGTGCATTGGCCGCGCGCGCGCGCGTGCGTCCCTGCTGGAGTTGACGGGCGAAGCAGTCGCGGAAGGCGGGGCCCTCGCCCGTGCAGCCCGCGCTCCCGGTGGACAGCACCGACTGGGTGTGCCGCGCCGCCAGCCCGAAGCCCACGCCCGCCGCGAGCGCCACGCCCCCCGCGGCCCAGAGGACCTGGGGCCAGGGGCCTCGTGTCACCCGCGGGGGCGCGCTCTGGCGTCCCCACGAGCCCTGGAACGCCTCGCGCAGCCGCGCCTCGTCCTCCTTCGGGGCCTCCGGGGAGAGCTCGAGCGTGGCATGTGATTCCAGGCCCTCGCGATCCACCACGGTGAGCGCCACGCCGCGCGCGCCGCCCACCCCGAGCGCCGTCCCGCGCACCAGCCGGTCCGCCCCGAGCGCCAGCACCTGCGCGCCCCGGCACGCCGCGTCCGAGCAGCCCGCGAGCCGTCCGCCCCGCGCGCGCAGCCGCGCCACCGTGTCCGCGCGCGGCTCCAGACACGTGCCCGGCAGGCCCTCCACCGCCCGGCGCACGGTCTCCTCCACCTGGCGGGCCTCGGCCGAGGAGAGCACCACGGGTTGCAGGGGCACCAGCACCACGCGCTCCCCCGGCGGGCAGGAGGCCTGGGTGAGCACGAGCGTGAGCGCGAGGGACAGGAGGCTCATGGCGAGAGATCCGGCTGTTGCTCGTCGGCCACGGGCGACTGCCCGATGCTGGCCATGTAGCCTTGGTAGAAGCGCGGCCCGAAGGGCACGGAGAAGAGCCGGTCGCGGAAGGCGTCCTCCACGGCGCCCCGCGCGGCGAAGGTGTTCTCCCTCCAGGCGAGGCCGCCCGCGTCCACCACCGCGCCCTCGCGGGAGAAATGGAAGGGCGCCTCCCGCCCCGTCGAGCGCAGGAAGTAGCGCTGGGTGGCGGGCAGTCCCAGCACCACCGAGCGCTCGCGCTCCTTGTTCAGCTCCGCCACGCGCAGCCCCCGGGCGTCCTCCACCCACACCCGGCCCTCGAGCCCCGGCGGCATCAACAGGAAGCCCAGGCGCGAGCGGTCCCCCAGGTCCACCAGGGGCGCGTTCCGGTCCAGCGCGGGCGGTTGGATGGACACCTCGAGCCGGCCCCGCACGTCGTCCACGCCCTGGTTGGCCGCGGCGATGAAGGCGCTCAGCTCCGAGTACTCCACCCGTCCGTCCGCGTTGACGTCCGCGGCGCCCGCGAGCGCGGAGAGCACCTGGTGGCTGAACACGCCCGAGCGGATGGCGCTCCACTCGTGGCTTTCCTGCTCGCGCGTGGTGGACAGCACCGCGCCCACATGCGGGTAGCGCGAGAGCTCCCGCGCGGCGAGCGTCTCCCGGACCGCCACCGCCTGGGCGGGCGCCACGGGCAAGGCGCCCCGCGAGTTGACGAAGTAGTACGAGTCGCACGCGTCCACGATGAGGTGGATGCGGCTCGCGGTGCTGGAGGCGAGCACCTGGGTGTACAGGTCCGTCCGGGTGAAGGCCCCATCGAGCAGGCTCACCGCGCCCTCACCCGCGGGCCCGCGCTTGCCGTGGCCGGTGAAGACGAAATAGAGCACGGGCTCGGCGCCCCGGGCCTTGTCCGCGGCCATGCGCGCGTTGAGCCGGGCGAGCGCGTCCCGGAGCGCGGCGCGGGTGGGCGGGGCCGTGCGGGCGGCGAGCCCCGGGTGCAGGGCCTGCGTGTCGGCGTCCAGCACCGTCAGCAGCACCGCCTCCTTCGTCCTCGGCGCCAACAACTCGTGGTAGCGCGCCCCGTCATCGTCGGCATAGCGCAACGGCGCCTGCTGGGGCTCCGTCCCGGTGTTGTTGGCGAGGATGAGCGCGTAGGCGGGCCGCTCGGGCGCGGCGCTCGCGGTGGAGCCCCCGAGGAACACCGCGCAGCCGGCCGCCAGGGCACATCGAAGCAGTCGCATGGAGCCTGGAGTGTCCCCGGGAGACGCGGGACGGAGCAAGGGTGGTCTGGAAAAACCCGGAAAATGGGTGCCCGGCCGCTCCTCTGTCCTCTGGCCAACCTCCGCCGCCTTTTTTCTCAGGAAGTGATCCAACCCCCGCCGCCGCGGACAACTGGGGTCAGCGGGGACGGATGACGCGGGAGGCGGGGCACGCTAAGTGGCCGAGGTGATGGAGTGGGACGCACGGACATTACAGGCTTTCCGCGACGGCGATCCGGAGACGATGGGACGGGTGTACCGGGCGCATGCGGAGGGGTTGGCCAGGATGCTCCGGGGCATGGCCTGGCGGACGCGGGGCGGGGGCCCGTTCCGGGGTGCCCTGGAGGTGGAGAACGCGGTGCTGGAGACGTTCGCGAGGGCCTTCGAGCCGAGGACGCGGCTGGCCTACGACGGGCTGCGCCCGTACCAGCACTTCCTGATGGGCATCGCGCGCAACGTGCTGCTGGAGCAGGCGCGCCAGCGCGAGGTGGCGGTGGGGCTGGAGCCTTTCGAGGAGGTGGGCGAGATGGCGGCGGAGGAGGCGGCGGGCTCGGCGGGAGTGTTGGAGGATCAGGAAGTGGAGGGACTGTTGGCGAGCTTCAAGGACGGGCTGTCCCCGGAGGAGCGGCGGCTCTTCGAGATGCGCTTCGGCGAGGAGGGGGTGGCCCAGGAGAGCGCGGCGGAGCGCCTGGGGATGACGCGCATCCAGGTGCGGCGCCGGGAGTTGGGGTTGAAGACCCGGCTGCTCGAGTTCCTGCAGTCGCGGGGGTACCTCGAGGGCATCGAGGTCAAGGGGTGGAGTTTCCTCAAGCGGCGAGGCCAGTCATGAGCCCATGCACGGACCCGCGGGCGAAGCAGGCCCTGCGGGCGCTCTTCGAGGGCGGACTGGACGCCGGGGGTTTCTCCCGCCTGCGCGAGCACGTGGCCAGGTGCGCGGAGTGCCGCGAGGTCTACGAGCGGTTGAGCCGGGTGGACTCCGCGCTGGAGAAGCGCGCCCTGCCCGAGCACCGACGGGCGCTCCTGGAACAGGAGCTCCTGGCGCGGCTGGCCACGGCGCCCGGGGCCGTGCGTCCGTCCGGGCACAAGCGCTTCTCGCTGCCCTCGTTCCTCCTGCCCTCGTTGGTGGGGCTGGCGGTGGCCGCGGTGGCGCTGGTGTGGGTGGTGCCGCGGCTGCGCGCGCCGGAGTCCGAATGGCAGGCGCGGGGCGGTTCGGGCACGAGCGCCTGGGGCCTCCGGGCCTTCTGTGTCGGGCCCGGGGGGCGCGTGCTCGCGGAGGCGAGCCCAGGTGGGGCGCTCGCGTGTGGCGAGGGCGACGCGGTGCAGTTCAGCTACACGGCTCCGGAGGCGGCGCGGCTGAGGGTGGAGGCGGCGGGCCCGTCCGGCGAGCCCCTGCGCTTCTTCCCGTCCGAGGGCCCCGCGGCCCCGGTGACGCCGGGCGTGGACGTGCCGCTCCCCCACAGCACGCCCGTCCAGGGGGGCTGGCTCGCGGCGCCCTTGAAGGTCCGCGCGAGCTTCGTGGACACCCAGGGCCGGGTGGTGTCCGAGACGTCCCTCACGCTGTCGCCCCGGTGACGGGCGGCACGCACCTCACGTCAGCTCGAAGACGGCATCCCCCTGGAAGGGCACCTCATCGCAGTTGTCCGCGGGGTGGGTGTCCTTGCGCCCGAGCACGAGGAAGTCGGTCTCCACCTCCAGGGCGAGCGTCGGGTGGTGCCAGGTGCCCGGCGCGTAGTTGACGCCCTGGTGGCCATTGGTGACGAAGACGCGCAGCGTGGCGGGGTCCGGGGCGTCGCGTCCCAGGGCCACCACGACGAGGAAGGGCCTCTCTCCGAGCGGGAGGAAGAGCTGGCTGGACAGCGGGTGGCGCTCCAGCCGGGTGCAGCGCAGCGGGAAGAGCGCGGGTTGCACCCGGAAGAGGCTGAGCAGGGCGCGGCCTCCTTCCCGATCGAGCGCCAGGGCCGCCACGTCGTCGTAGCGCCACGCCGTGCCACTATTAATGATGCGCCCGCCGGTCTCGGGGACCTCCACCACCTCGCCATATCCCGCGAAGGCCTCCGCCGTCAGCGCTTCCCGCATGGGTCGGATCATCGCCGCTCATCCTTCCTGGAGACGCGTCCTCTCTCGGGAGTCCCGGGACGGCCTCTCCAGGGTTATGACATGGTTCGCACTGTTTCTCCGAGGGAGGCGAAGGTGAGCACTCCGAAGCACGTGCTGTTCTTCGATGGCGTTTGCGTGATGTGCAACCACACGGTGCACTTCATCCACCACCGGGACAAGCGGGACGTCTTCCTCTTCGCCGCGCTCCAGAGCCCGCTCGCCCACGAGACGCTGGCCCGCTACGGCAGGGACGCGGCCTCCCTGGACGGCGTGTACCTGCTGCTCGGACACGGCACCCCGGAGGAGCGGCTTTCGTGGAAGTACGGCGCCGTGCGCGCGGTGCTCAAGGAATTGGGCGGTGGCTGGAAGGTGTTGGCCTTCCTGATGGGTCTCATCCCCAGGCCGCTGGGCGACGTGCTCTACGACGGGGTGGCCCGGAATCGCTACCGGCTCGTCGGCAAGTACGAGGCGTGCGCCATCCCTGGCCCCGAGCTGCGCCGGAAGTTCCTGGCCGACGGCTCGTAGTCCAGGCATCCCTCTGAGGGCGAGGGCCCTCAAGGACGATCGCGAGAAGTGTCTGGGAGACGACCTGGACGGCGGACGCACGCGGAAATGGACAGCGCGAGGCGCGAGCGGAACCGCCGCGTGCGCGCATCCTGGTCGTCGACGACCATGCCCCCAACCTGCTCGCCCTGGAGGCCACGCTGGATGACCTGGGCGAGGTGGTGAAGGCCCACTCGGGCGACGAGGCTCTCCTGCGCCTGTTGCGCGAGGACTTCGCCCTCATCCTGCTGGATGTGCAGATGCCCGGCATGGATGGCTTCGAGGCCGCTTTGGGTTCGGGACGAGGGCGTGGGAATCCCGGCGGAGAAGCTGGCGCTCATCTTCGAGCGTTTTGGACAGGCCCACGGGGCGCGCTACGGGGGCCTGGGCTTGGGGTTGACCATCTCCCAGGGCATCATCGCGCAGCACGGTGGCCGTATCTGGGCCGAGTCCGGGGGGCATCGAGGGCGAGGGAAGCACCTTCCACGTCCGGTTGCCCCTGCGGCGTCGAGGATTGGATTGACGTCACGACCCGTCCGGATGCCCTGGCCCGGGGCCCGTGCTATTCGAGCTTCCAGGTCGCCCGGTTCGCGCAAGGGGCTCCGGGCCCTCCGGTGAGGAGATCAGATCGATGAGCGGTGAAGCGACGCGGTACGAGGCCGGTGAGGCGTTCGCCCGGCGGATGGACGCGGAGGATCCCCTGCGCGCCTTCCGTGAGGAATTCCTCTTCCCCCGCCACGGGGACGGAGCCGAGCTCTACCTCCTGGGCAACTCCCTGGGCCTGCAGCCGCGCAAGGCCCAGCAGTACGTCCTGGAGGCCATGGACGCCTGGGCCACGCTGGGCGTGGACGGTCACTTCAAGGGCTCGCGGCCGTGGATGGAGTACCACCTGTCGCTCGGCGAGCAGATGGCGCGCGTGGTGGGGGCCAGGCCCCTCGAGGTCGTGGTGATGAACACCCTCACCGTCAACCTCCACCTGATGATGGTGTCCTTCTACCGGCCCACGCTCGAGCGCTCGAAGATCCTCATGGAGGCGAGCGCCTTCCCCTCGGATCAATACGCGGTGGCCTCGCAGGTGCGCCACCACGGGTATGACCCGGCCCAGACGGTGATTCCCCTCGCGCCGCGCGAGGGCGAGGACGTGCTGCGCACCGAGGACATCCTCGAGGTGCTGGAGCGGCGCGGGAAGGAGATCGCCCTGGTGCTGTTCGGCAACGTGAACTACCTCAACGGCCAGGCGTTCGACATGGCGGCCATCACCCGCGCCGCGCATGCCCAGGGCTGCCGCGTGGGCTTCGACCTGGCGCACGCCGCGGGCAACCTGCGGCTGTCCCTGCACGATGACGGGCCGGACTTCGCGGTGTGGTGCTCGTACAAGTACCTCAACGGAGGCCCGGGCGCGCTGGCCGGTGCCTTCGTCCACGAGCGCCACGCGCACGACGCCTCGCTGAATCGCTTCGCTGGCTGGTGGGGCAATGACAAGCGGACGCGCTTCCTGATGAAGCCGGACCACGAGCCGACGCCGGGCGCCGAGGGTTGGGTGTTGTCCAATCCGCCCATCCTCCAGCTCGCGGCGCTGCGCGCGTCCCTGGAGCTCTTCGACCGGGCGACGATGCCCGCCCTGCGCGAGAAGAGCGTGAAGCTCACGGGCTACCTGGAGTTCCTGCTCGACCGGCTCCCGCCCGGCTTCGTGCACAGCCTCACCCCGAGAGACCCCGAGCAGCGGGGGGCGCACCTGTCATTGCGCTTCAGCAAGGACCCCCAGCGCATGCTGCAGACGCTGCGCTCGGAGGGCATCCACTGCGACTTCCGCTCCCCGGACGTCATCCGCGCCGCGCCCGCGCCGCTCTACAACAGCTTCGTGGACGTGCACCGCTTCGTGGACGTGCTCGACCGGCACGCCCGGAGCTGACTCACACGAGCGAGCCCACGGCCTCGACGACCTGGGTCCACTCGCGGGCGCGCGGATTGATGACCTCGAAGTGCTCCGCGTTCTCCAGGCGCACGAGCTTCGCGCTGTCCCCGAGCGCGGTGGCGCGCGCCTGGTAGCTCTCGCTGAGCTCCACCGGCACGGTGCTGTCCCGGGTGCCGTGCAGCAGCACCTGCTTGACGCCCAGGGGCAGCAGCGCGGAGGGCGAGCCGAGCCGGTAGCGCTCGGGTACCTGGGCGGGGGTCCCCCCGAGCAGGGACTCGACGATGCCCTCGCCCAGGCGCAGCGCGTGGGCGCGCTCCAGGTCCACCACGCCCGCGAGGGACACCACGCCGCGCGGCACCAGGGGCGTTCGCGAGTGCAGGGGCTCGTGGGCCTTGATGCGGCCCCGCCCCGCGAGCCAGAGCGCCAGGTGTCCCCCGGCCGAGTGGCCCATGAACACCACCCGCTTCAAGTCCAACGGGTAGCGATGCGCGAGCGTGCGCAGGTAGTCCGCGCCGCGCGCCACGTCCTCGAAGGTGCCCGTCCAGCCGCCGTCCGGGTGGCCCACGCGCCGGTACTCGAGGCTCCAGGTGGCGTAGCCCCTCCGGGTGAGGTCCGCGCACAGGTGTCCCACGTGCTCCAGGTCATAGCGCGCGCGCCAGAAGCCGCCGTGGATCATCACCACCACGGGATGCGGCCCGTCTCCTCGGGGCAGCCGCAGATCGCCGAACTGGTGGGTGATGTCCCCATAGGGAATCCGCGTATCCGCGGGCGGGGCGGGCGTCTCCAGCATCCAGGTGGGATTCATGAGGGCGGGATCATGGGTGTTGGCTCCACGTGCTTCAAGCGGGCGGGGGGACATGACGGGTGTCTGGAGGTGGGCGGGGCCTCCATCAAAACGGTTTGCTGGCCGCGAGCGGGGCGCTAGGACACGGCCCGCGGCCCGGGACTCCGGGCCAGCCTTTCGAGGGAGCCGAGATGAGCGAGCGTCGGTTGTGGGAGCGCTACCAGAAATATTTGTGCGGAGTGGAATCCGTCGGGCTGACGTTGGACGTCTCGCGGATGAACTTCGCCGAGGACTTCCTCGAGCGCATGCGGGGACCGCTGGACAAGGCCTTCGACGCGATGGAGGCCCTGGAGAAGGGGGCCATCGCCAACCCGGACGAGCAGCGGCGCGTGGGGCATTACTGGCTGCGGGCTCCGGAGCTCGCCCCCGAGCCCGCGCTCACCCGGGAAGTCCAGGACACCATCGCCGCCGTGAATGCCTTCTCGGCGGACGTGCACGCGGGCCGCGTGAAGCCGCCCACGGCCGAGCGCTTCACCCAGGTGCTGCTGGTGGGCATCGGCGGCTCGGCGCTCGGGCCGCAGCTCGTGGCGGACGCGCTCGGGGGGCCCTCCGTGGACAAGCTGCGCGTGTCCTTCCTCGACAACACGGATCCGGATGGCATCGATCGGGTGCTCGCCACCCTGGGGGACGCGCTCGCCCAGACGCTCACCGTGGTCATCAGCAAGTCGGGCGGCACCAAGGAGACGCGCAACGGCATGGTGGAGGCCGAGCGCGCCTACACGCGCCGGGGCTTGAACTTCGGTGCCCACGCCGTGGCCGTCACGGGTGAGGACAGCGAGCTGGATCGCACCGCGAAACAGGGCAAGTGGCTGCGTGTCTTCCCCATGTGGGACTGGGTGGGGGGACGTACCTCGGTGCTGTCGGCGGTGGGGCTCCTGCCGGCGCGGTTGCAGGGGCTGGATACGGAGGGCCTGCTCTCGGGCGCGCGCGACATGGACGTGGCGACGCGCGTGCGGGACGCCGTGAAGAACCCCGCCGCCCTGCTGGCGCTCATGTGGTTCCACGCGGGGGGAGGCCGTGGCCAGAAGGACATGGTCATCATCCCCTACAAGGATCGGCTGATGCTCCTGTCCAAGTACCTCCAGCAGTTGGTGATGGAGTCGCTGGGCAAGGAGAAGGACTTGTCCGGCGCGGTGGTCAACCAGGGCATCGCCGTCTACGGGAACAAGGGCTCCACGGATCAGCACGCCTACGTGCAGCAACTGCGCGAGGGCGTGAACAACTTCTTCGCCACCTTCGTGGAGGTGCTCAAGGACCGGGAAGGGCCGTCCCTCCAGGTGGAGCCCGGCACCACCAGCGGCGACTACCTGCTCGGCTTCCTGCTCGGGACGCGGCGCGCGCTGTTCGAGAAGGACCGCGAGTCCATGACCCTCACGGTGCCGGACGTGAGCGCGCGGACGCTGGGTGCGCTCATCGCCCTCTATGAGCGCGCCGTGGGTCTGTACGCGTCGCTCGTGAACATCAACGCCTATCACCAGCCGGGCGTGGAGGCGGGCAAGAAGGCGGCGGGCGTGGTGCTGCAGCTGCAGCGTCAGGTGGTGGAGCGTCTGCGGGCCGAGCCGGCCAAGGCGTACACCGCCGAGGAACTGGCGCGCGCGGTGGGCGCGGCGGACGAGGTGGAGACGGTGTTCAAGGTGCTCGAGCACCTGAGCGCCAACGCCCAACCGGGCATCCAGCGCGAGCCCGGCGCGAACCGCTTCGAGGCCCGCTTCCGGGCCTCCTGAGGCCTGGCGCGCCCCGCGGGCGGCCGTGGGACGGAAGTCCAGTGGCCGCCCGTACATTGGAGGACTCCGGGAGTATCGGGGGCGTCCCGAGAACCGATCCGCGCGTTCATTTCTTATCGCATCCTGGTATCCTGGATAATGCGGGTAGAAGGCTTGAACACGGCGGCACGGGAAAAGTGCCGTCCAGGGGAAGGGGTTCTTGTGAAACGCACCGTGCTACTCGTGGAGGACAGCAACACCATCCGCCACATCCTCCGGGTCTACTTGATGAAGCTCAAGCTGGACTTCCTCGAGGCGGATCGCGCGGAACAAGGCCTGCGCCTGCTGGACTCGCAGCAGGTGGACCTGGTGATCGCGGACGTGAACATGCCGGGTGGCATGGACGGTCTGGAGTTCGTGCGCCGGGTGCGCTCGAGCGAGTGGGCGCGGGTGCGGCAGGTGCCCGTCGTGCTGCTCACCGGTGGCAAGGCGCCGGATCTGGAGGCCAGGGCGACGGAGGCGGGTGCCTCCGAGTTCGTGCGCAAGCCCGTCTCCATCGATGCCCTGGCGGCCGTGGCGCGCCGGCACCTGTCGCTGGAAGAAGGCGCCGACCCGCTCGTCGCCTGAGCGAGCTTCCTCGCCTGTCCCCGGAGCGTGGAGGCGCGGGCCGCGCATCTGCTGCGTTCCACACGCATGCTTATTCCTCTCACTCGCGCTGGGGGAGGGGAATATGGGCAACGGGAGAGCGCTGAAATGGTGGGGGTGGGTGAGCGGGGCGTGCCTGGTCGCCTTGGCGTGTGAACCCACGGTGGAGCCGAAGGTCCCGGCCAACCCGACGGAGGTGGAAAGCCCGGCGCCCGCGCGGCCCGACGCGCCTCCCCCCGAGGGGGAGGTCTCGCGGCCTCCATCGACGCCTCCCGCCGAGGGCGAGCCCGAGCCGCCGTCCCATCCCACGCTTTGCGCGCCCACGGGCGCGGCGACCTATTGGCTCCAGGAGGGCGAGGCGGTGACCGCCACCGTGCGCTGTGGCACGGGCTACACGGCCCCGGGGCTCCGCTTCGCCGTGTCTCCCCTGCCGACGGGCGCTTCCTTCAACGAGGAGACGGGCACGCTCACGTGGACGCCGGTACGGGGCCAGGCCGATGTCTGGCGGCTCACCGTCACCGAGCGGAGCACGGGGGAGACGGGCGAACTGCGCCTGGGCGTGGCCGTCAAGCTGGTGAACCCCGACGGTGTCCAGACACTCAAGCCGGAGACGTACACCGAGGAGTACGGGCTGCCCGTCTTCCACCTGTCCTTCGACGGCACGCTCACCGCGGGCGGCTACCGGCCCGTGCAGCTCGTCTACCGGGGGCACCGCTACACCCTGGAGGCGAAGTATCGCGGGGCGACCTCCAGCGTCTTCCCCAAGCGCAACTACACGTTCAAGTTCGCCAAGGAAGATCCCTTCCACGAGCCGGACAAGGCCGGGGGCACCTTCCGCGCGGCGCGGCGGCTGGTGCTCATCTCTCCCTTCAATGACAATTCATACATGCGGCCCCGGCTCGCCTTCGACCTGTGGAACCGCATGTCCGCGGAGCACATCCAGATCAACACCTACAGCGCCGTCATGTATGTGAATGGCCGTTTCTGGGGCCTCTTCACCGTGGCGGACCACGTGGATGACAACCTCATGGAGCGCCACGGCCTGTCCGAGGCGGGGGATTTGTTCAAGGCGGTGGACGCGGATGCCAACTTCTCGCGGATGACCCATGCGGGAGCGGGCAAGTCGCCCCTCCAGCTGGGCTTCGAGAAGAAGGAGGGCACGCCCAAGGACGGATGGACGGGGGCGTATGACACGCTCAACGCGCTCACCGCCTTCATTTCCGACTCGAACGCCCAGACCTTCTTCGAGCAGCGGAGCTCCTGGCTCCACACGGCCGATTACGAGGACTGGTGGATCTTCAATACGGCCATTCTCGGCACGGACTCGGCGGCGAAGAACGCCTACCATTATCACGAGCCGATGAGCCGCGCGCCCTGGCGCTTCATCCCGTGGGATCTCGACGCGAGCTTCGGACAGCTCTGGGACACGCGCCGCATCGCCGCCACGGCCCTGCCCGACTTCACCGGGGACAACCTGCTCTTCTCCCGCATGTTGTCGGACCCGCGCATCTCCACGCCCCTGCGCGAGCGCTACCGGAGCCTGTTGCGCGGCCCCTTGAGCAAGGCCCAGGTGCTCGCGCTCATCGACGGCTACGCGGAGGAACTGCGCGCGGTGGCGCCGCGCGACGAGGCGCGCTGGCGCAAGCAGTTCCTCAACTTCGAGCGCTGGATGGACCGCACCGATTTCACCACCCACGAGCAGGAAGTGGCCTATCTGCGCCAGTGGGTGAACGAGCGCTGGGACACGCTGGACCGGCGCCTGCCGTGAGGGCTCAGTCCTTCTGGGTGCTCTGCTCGATGAGCTCCACCTTGTAGCCGTCCGGATCCTCGACGAAGGCGATGACGGTGGTGCCGTGCTTCATGGGGCCCGGCTCGCGCACCACCTTGCCGCCCGCCTGGCGGATGGCCTCGCACTTGGCGCGGATGTCCGTGACTCCCAGGGCGATGTGGCCGTAGGCGTTGCCCAGCGTGTACTGGGAGGTGTCCCAGTTGTGGGTGAGCTCCAGGGCGGGGTGGGTGTCCTCGGGGCCGTAGCCCACGAAGGCCAGGGTGAACTTGCCATCCGGGTAGTCCCGGCGCCGCAAGAGCTGCATCCCGAGGACGCGGGTGTAGAAGTCGAGCGACTTGTCGAGGTCGCCCACGCGCAGCATGGTGTGCAGGATTCGCATGGCCCCTAGATAACCCGGGTCGTCCGGGCCCACGCCTCGAATCGTCTTCTCAGGGCGGTGAGCGTCCAGAGGTCCCCGGGGTTGTCCGGTGCCACGCCCTCGAGGGCCCGATCCACGTGGGGCAGGGCGGCCGTTTCTCCCCACTCCGACAGCCGGCGCAGGGCGGACAGGGACGGACCCACTTCCAGTCCCCGGAGCAGGGTGTGCACCACGCGGGGACTGCGCTCGCGGCACAGCCGGTCCACCGCCTCGTGACGTTCCTCGAAGGAGGACCCGGGCTCGAGCAGCACCGCGGAGAGCGCCTGGAACGTCGCCTCGGGCAGCAGCGCCTGGGGCGTGGGGAGCGGCCAATATTCGAGCGTGATGCCCGTGGGTCCGGCCGCGCTGCATTCGCGCCGCACGCCATCCTCGCCGAGCAATTCCAGGAGCCGTCCGGGGGACGGGACTCCCGCGGCCAGCACCCGCTGGGCACACCCGGTGAGCGCGGCCGAGTGCCCGAACAGGTGCAGGCGCAGGACGGAGACTTCTTCCCGTGCACAGGCGGCCTTCTCCACCCGCCGCCACTTCACGAACACCTCGGCCAGGCCGCGCTCGTGGACGTACCAGCGATACTCCAGCCACACCGCGCTCAGGCGCTCATCGAAGCGGACATCCTCCGGCTCGGACATGCGCGGGGCTCCCTCGGCCATGGCCTGGAAGGCGTCGTCCAACAGGGCCTGTACGGCATGAAGACGCATGAGAGGAGGGCGAGCGGGCAGTCTATCACCCGGCGGGTGGGCCGCTCACGACGGACTCGCCCACGGGTTTCCCTCCGGTGTGGGCTGGGGGGAGGGCGGGGGGCATGAGTACATCTACCGCATGAACAAACAACGGCAGACGATGCTGTGGGCGTCCAGCGCGGCCCTCATGGGCGCCCTGGGCTGGGTGGGGTGGCGGCGATGGCGGCGGGAGATCGAGACACCCTCCTACCAGGTGCTGGCCACGAAGGGCGGCCTGGAGGTGCGGCAATATGGCCCCGCGGTCGTGGCGGCCACGGACCTCCAGGGCTCGTTCACCGAGAGCCTCAGAGCGGGTTTCCACCTGCTCGCGGGCTACATCTTCGGGGGCAACCAGCGCCATCAGTCCATCGCCATGACGGCCCCCGTGGGCTTGCAGCGCCGGGGGAATGCGTGGCGGATGACCTTCGTCATGCCCTCGTCTTTCTCCTCCTTGGAGACGTTGCCCGCGCCCAATGACTCCCGGGTCCAGCTGGAGCCCGTGCCTGGACGGCGCGTGGCGGTCCGGCGCTTCTCCGGCTCGGCCACCGAGGCCGCGATGAAGGAGGAGGAAGCCTGGTTGCTCGCCGAGCTTCGCCGCCAGGGCCTGCGTCCGGTGGGCGCTCCCGTGCTCGCCCAGTACAATGCGCCCTTCGTGCCGCCCTTCATGCGCCGCAATGAAATCCACATCGACGTCCAGCCCCTGGAGTGGGTGCACTGATAAGGGGAAGGTCTTCCCGTCCTGGGCGGGTTGTTCTCCTGGCGACAGGATTGCCTGGAATCCGGGCGGATCTTCAAGGGGGGCGGGCAGCATGGGGGCCGGCTGCCCCCCACATCCAAGCGTGCTGGCGGAGTGTGACTGAGTGACGAGACGGAGTGCGGTGGATGAGGTGCTCGCGGGTGGGGGCGCCTGCGGCGAGTTGTTGCGTCAGGTGGACTGGGCGAAGACGCCCGTGGGCCCCGTGGAGGGCTGGCCTCAGTCGCTGCGCACCGCGGTGGGCATCGTGCTCGCGTCCAACTATCCGCTCTACCTCGCCTGGGGCCCCCACTACGTGCAGATGTACAACGACGCGTACCGCCCCATCTGCGGCGCGACGAAGCACCCGGCCTCGTTGGGCCAGGAAGCCTCCCTCACCTGGCCCGAGGTGTGGGCCGACGTGCTCGGGCCCTCGTGGGAGCGCATGCGCGTCACGGGTGAGCCCATCCGCGTCGAGAACCTGCTGATGTTGCTCGACCGCAACGGCTACCTGGAGGAGTGCTACTTCTCCTATTGCCACTCGCCCATCCGCGACGAGACGGGGGGCATGGGCGGCGTCTTCGCGGCGCTCACGGAGACGACCGAGCAGGTCATCAACGAGCGGCGCCTGCGCGTCATCCGGGACCTGAGCACCCTCACGGGGGAGCAGGCGACGGCGCGGGATGCCTGCCGGGAGGCCGCGCGCGTCCTGGCCTCGTGCCCGAATGACGTTCCCTTCGCCTTGCTGTACCTCCTGGACGCGGAGGGCGAAGCCCATCTGGTGGGCACGAGCGGCGTGGAGGCGGGGGGCGCGGCGGCGCCCCGGAGCGTGCCGTCTGGCGAGGACTCGCCGGACACCTGGCCCCTGGCGGCCGTGGTGCGCGGCGGGGAGCCGTTGCTGCTGAGCGCGCCGCGCTTGCCTCGTGCGCTCGGCCCGCTTCCCGCGGGTCCCTGGCCCGAGGGCGCGTCCACGGTGTGGTTGCAGCCCATCACCCAGTCCGGCCATGCGCGGCCCGTGGGCGTGTTGGTGACGGGGCTCAGCCCGCGCCGCGCGTTCGATGAGCACTACCGGGACTTCCTGGTGCTCGCGGCGCGCACCGTGTCCACGTCCGTCTCCGGCGCGCGGGCCCGCGAGGAGGAGCGCCGCCGCGCCGAGGCGCTCGAGCAGCTCGATCGCGCCAAGACGGCCTTCTTCAACAACATCAGCCACGAGTTCCGCACGCCGCTCGCGCTGATGCTGGGGCCCTCGCGAGACAGCCTCGATGATTCGAGTGAACCGCTCGGCCCCCACCAACGCGAGCGCCAGGAGACGATCCACCGCAATGGCTTGCGGCTGCTCAAGCTCGTCAACACGCTGCTGGACTTCTCGCGCATCGAGGCGGGCCGGGTGCAGGCCGCCTACGCTCCCACGGACCTGGCCGCGCTCACCGAGGGGCTCGCCAGCACCTTCCGCTCCATGATGGAGCGCGCGGGCCTGCGCCTCGTCGTGGACTGTCCGCCCCTGCCCGAGCCGATCTGGGTGGACCGGGAGATGTGGGAGAAGATCGTCCTCAACCTGCTGTCCAATGCCTTCAAGTTCACCTTCGAGGGCGAGGTGCGCGTGGCTCTGCGCGGCTTCGCCGGGCGGGTGGTGTTGTCCGTCTCGGACACGGGGGTGGGCATTCCCGCCGAGGAGCTGCCGCGGGTCTTCGAGCGCTTCCACCGGGTGCGGGGCACGCGGGGCCGCAGCTTCGAGGGCAGTGGCATTGGCCTGTCCCTGGTTCAGGAGTTGGTGAAACTGCATGGGGGCGACATCCAGGTGGGCAGCCGCGTGGGTCGGGGCTCGACTTTCACGGTGTCGGTGCCCACGGGAAACGCGCACCTTCCGGCGGAGCACCGAATGCTGGAGCCGCCCTCCGTTTCCCTGGGGCCGAGCGTCGCGGCCTTCCTCAACGACGTGGAGGGGTGGCTCGGCGGATCTCCTGTCGGAGAGCGCGCGACTCCGCCTCTCGCGCACCCCGGGGGGACGGACGGTCACGTGCTGCTGGTGGACGACAACGCGGACATGCGCGCCTATGTGCGCCGGCTGCTGGAGGGCCGCTACACGGTGGAGACGGCGGAGAACGGACGGGAGGCCCTGAATGCCATCCTCCGCCGGGTGCCGGATCTGGTGCTCAGCGACGTGATGATGCCGGGGCTGGATGGCTTTGGCCTGTTGCGGCGCCTGCGGGAGGCGCCCCGCACGCGCGGCGTGCCCGTCATCCTCCTGTCGGCCCGGGCCGGCGAGGAAGCCACGGTCGAGGGATTGCGGCATGGGGCGAATGACTATCTCGTCAAACCCTTCTCGGCCCGGGAACTGCTCGCCCGCGTCGAGGGCAACATCGCCGCCGCCCGGGCGCGTGAGGAGAAGCGCCAGGCCGAGCGCGAGCGGGGGAAGCTCGCCGCCTTGGTGGAGCAGTCCTCGGACTTCATCGGAATGGGCGACCTCCAGGGCCTTGCGCTCTACATCAACGACGCGGGCCGGCGCCTGGTGGGGTTGCGAGACGAGGATGACGTGCGCCGCACCCACCTGCTCGACTTCTTCACGGAGGAGGATCGCCCCTTCGTTCGCGACCACATCCTGCCCGCGGTGGCCAAGCACGGGCGCTGGGAGGGGGAGTTCCGCTTCCGCCACTTCGTCACGGGCGAGGCGATTCCCGTCCTCTACCACTTCTTTCAGCTCACCGACGCGGAGACGGGCGAGCCCGTGGGCATCGCCACCGTCACGCGCGACATCTCCGAGCGCAAGCGCCGCGAGCTGGAGGCCCAGCGGCGGGCGGAGTTCGAGAAGCAGCTCATCGGCATCGTCAGCCATGACCTGCGCAACCCCATCAACGCCATCCTCCTGTCCGCCCAGACGCTCCTGCGGCGCGATGAGCTGAGCGGCCCCGCGATGAAGAACGCCACGCGGATCGTCTCCAGCGCGGAGCGCGCCACGCGGCTCATCCGGGACCTGTTGGACTTCACCCAGGCGCGTCTGGGCAGCGGCATTCCCATCCGCCGCGAGCCCATGAACTTCCACGACACCATCTGGCAGGCGCTGGAGGAGGTCCAGCTGGCGCATCCGGAGCGCCGTGTCCTCTTCGAGCGGGCTGGCGATGGCCAGGGGGAATGGGATGGCGAGCGGCTGCACCAGGTGGTGCAGAACCTGGTGACCAATGCCTTGCGCTACAGCCCTCCGGAGACGTCCGTCCGGGTGAGTACCCTGGCGGACGGGGTGACCGCCGTGCTCCAGGTCCACAACCACGGTCCGCCCATCTCCGAGGAGCTGTTGCCCCGGCTCTTCCAGGCCATGCAGCGCGGGGCGCTGGAGCCAGACTTCGCCTCGCGCAGCGTGGGCCTGGGGCTCTTCATCGTGCAGCAGGTGGTGCACGCCCATGGGGGACAGGTGGACGTGCGCTCCACGGCCGCCGAGGGCACCACTTTCACCGTACGGATGCCCTGCCGTGCGGTCTCGCCGCCGGAACGGTCCCGCGAACTCGTGGGCGCCTGAGCGCGGTTGCTCCCCGGGAGGGGGGCCCTGTTTTCCTGGACCTGGGCTCGGTTAACGTTCGCCGGGTGATGGTTCCGGCCCTTCTCGTCGCGTCCCTGGTGTGGGCCGCTCCCTCCTCGCGCGTGGAGCTCGTCTTCGGTGGAGACATCATCCCGCACGATGGCGTGAAGGAGGCCGCCCGGGCGAGTGCGTCCTCGGCTTCGAACGAGGGCTGGGACTTCGTCCTCGAGCCCATCGCCGGGGTGCTCCGAGCCGCGGACCTCGCCGTGGTGAACCTGGAGACGCCCGTGAGTGGCGATCCCCGCGCGCCCACCGCCTCGCTCATCTTCGATGCGCCGCCCGCCCTGCCTCGCGCCCTGGTGGCCGCCGGCGTGGACCTGGTGACGGTCGCCAACAACCACGCCTTCGATCAGCGCCGCGCGGGCGTTCCCCTCACCTGGGCGAACCTGGAGCGGGCGGGTCTGCGGTACGTGGGCTCGGCGCCCACCGAGGCCGGCGCGTGGGAACCGCTCGTGCTCGAGAGCAACGGCATCCGGGTGGGGTTCCTGTCCCTGACCCGGTGGCTCAACGGCGCGCACAATCCGGCCACCTGGGACGCGGCGCCCCAGGTGGCCTTCGTGCCCTATTCGCGCAAGAAGGATCCCCAGGCCCTGACGCCCGAGGCGGCGGTGGAACTGGTGCGCGCCGCGGCCCGCCGGTGTGACGCGCTCATCGTCAACGTGCACTGGGGCATCGAGTACGACCACACGCCGCGCCCGGACGACCGCGCGCTCGCGCAGTCGTTCCTGGAGGCGGGGGCCCTCGCCATCATCGGCCACCACCCCCACGTGTTGCAGCCCGTCGAGCCGTATCGCACCGCGTCCGGACGCGACACGTTGATCGCCTTCTCCCTCGGCAACCTCCTCGCCAATCAGGACTGGCACTACGTGCATGGCGCGGGCGCCGAGGCGCGGGGCCGCAAGCGCGACTCCCTGTTGTTGCGGCTGTCGCTCGTCCGTTCCCGGCCCGGGGCTCCCGTGTCCCTGGAGGGCCCGTCGCTCGTGCCGGTGTGGATCGACAACAACCACTCCGTGGCGCTGCGGGAGCGCCAGGAGCGCTCGCGCATCCAACCCGTGCTGCTGGATGAAGAGGTGATGCGGTTGGACGAGCGCCTTCGATCGCTCCCCGCCCGCCGGGAGCGCGCCACGCTCGAGCGCCAGTTGGACCTGGCCCAGCGCCGGCGCGCGCTCATCCTGCGGCTCACCCAACCCGCCCAGGCCCCCCGGGCCAAGGCGGCTCCGGGGGGACCGCGGGACGAGGCGGGCTAGCTATCGGGTCTGTTGGTCGGTGGTGCCCGGGTTGACCTGCCCCTGTTCGGTGGTGTTCAGGTCCGATTGATCACTCGGGCTGGGCTGGATCGTGCCCTGCCCGGGAGTGTTCGCGCCGGGGTCCTGGGTGCCGGTGCTCCCCATGTCGGTGCCCGAGCCACCGGTGCCGCCCCAGTTCGAGTCCGGAGTGAGCGGAGCGGGCTCGGTCGTGCCCGGGCTCAGGGTGGTGTCACTGCCGCCCGTGTTCCGGGAGGGATCGATCGCATCGCCCTGCTGGGGCAGGTTCCCCGTGCCCAATTCATCCGTGCCCGAGCCACCCGTGCCGAGCGAGTCCGTGGGCGGCGCGAGCCCCTGATCCCGCTGCACGTCGTCCGTGGTCGAGCCCGTGCCGGGCTGCGAGGTCTGTCCGGTGCTTCCGCCCGGAGGCGTCGTCTGCACACTCCCGGTGGAACTGGAGGGCGATTGGGCGAACGCCGTACCGGCGCCGAGGCTCAGGGCTCCCGCGAGCATTCCCACCAGAGCGAGTCGGGTCGTCTTCTTCGCAGTCATCACGCATCTCCTCATGAAGCCGTTGGAGGTTTGTCCTGCTGGCCACAAACCTGGGGGCATGGGTGGGTGGGATGCATGGGGGGCTCGCTGCCCCGCTCCCCCTGCCGCCGCTCCAGGCGCCCCCGGGGTGACGCCCCGGGTCATGCGCCCGGACACGCGGTGGACGGTTCCTCCGGAGGAGAAACAGATGCCGCAAGTCCCTAGGCGCGGGTTGGCCTCTCGGGTAATGTCCCCCAACGTCTCTTAGGACGTCAGGCACCATGGCATCGAAACGGACCCCACTTCCTCCCCCCTCGCAGCAACGCATGGATGACAAGCTGGCCCTGGCCCTGGGGGCCGCGGCGCGGGCCGCTCGGCTGCGGGCGGGGCTTACCCAGGCGGAAGCGGCCAGCAAGGTGGGCCTGGCGCCCGGCGTGTATGGCCGCATCGAGCGGGGTGGCATGATGCCCAGCGTGCCCACTCTGCGGCGGCTGAGCATCGCCCTGAAGATCCCCTCGGACACCTTGCTGAGCCTGAGCCATTCGGAGGTGACGGCCTGGGTGGATTCCCTCCCGCCGCGCGAGGAGCGCTCGCCGGACCTGAGGCGGCTCGCGCGCTCGCTGCGCAACCTGTCTCCCGCGCAACTCAAGGTGCTCAACGTCATCGCCACGGCGCTCACGCGCTGAGCCTCCGCATCGGGAAGGCCTCGCCTACCCGATGGGAGAAGTCATACACACGGTACGGGCCGCGAACGGGAACACTCCCCGTGCTCGCGGCCCGTTGTCGTCCGATGCCCGTGCCCGCATCCCCACGTTGTTGACGTGTCAAATCTCCCTCGTCATGGACGTGTCAAAAATTCAGGGTCGAGCGCGGACCTGGATGACTGGAATCCTCTCAGAGAGGAATCCAGTCTGGCTGTCAGTGCATGGAGCGGCCCGCGTCGCCGAGGTCGATCTTCTCATGCTCACCGGGGCGATATTTCTCACCAGTTAAGACACTTTTGACGAAGCCCACCAGCTGGACCATGCGCTTGTTGGGCGTATCCCAGTATTCAGCCTTGTTCACCGAGACACAGATGAGGGCGATATCCGGGTCATCCACTCCCTTGGGGAACCATGCTTTGAGCGCGGGATTCCACAACTCGTGAATCTTCTGACGGTCGCGCACCACACGGGCCGTTCCACTCACGGACACATAGCGATCCCGGCTGGCGTCCGAGTAGGCGAGGTTCACGTGTTGCTCGCCCTGGATCTCGTCGACCTTGGGCGCTGATTCATTTGTGAAGAACCACAATTCACCATTGAAGTTCTCGTTGTGCGTCCACATGGGCCGGCTGCGGATGCACCCGTCCGCCTCGACGGTGGTCATCATCGTGACCTTGATGTCCTGGATGAGCTCGCCCAGCTGCGCGATGGGATCCTTCTTCTCGGTCTTCTTCGTGGTCATTCCCTGCCTCCCGTGGACTCACGTTAAGCAGGACGAGGGAGGAGGGCAGGGGCGCACCACCCGCTCCCGCTTCCTCGTCTCCTCCTCGGGGGGACCCGGGGACAGGTATTGCGTCATGAACCACGCGTGCATGTTGCGTGGGAAGCAACACTGTACGGCGGAACAGGTGTCTTGGACTGGGAGCGGTGGGGTGTCTCGACGCGCGCGAGACTTGTCGCGCGCGGTCTATGCGCCGGGTGACGGCGATCTTTGCTTGTCGTGTGAATGAGAACTTCTCGCTCGGCGTGTCTGTGCAGCGGCATTGCCCCCGGGTAGGCTGCCCTTCGTTGTTCTCGCGGCCTTGGCCGCTATTTCAGTCTGGGGGAAGCGGCATGGCTGGCATCTTTGGAATGGAAGGCCTGTCGACCGTACAGGTCCAGGAAGAACTCGACCGGGGCGGTAAGTTCGTGGTCTTCGAATATTGTGTGTCGTTCTTCCTCACGACGAAGCGGCGCTGTTCGGACGTGTACTTCGTGCGCGCCGGACAGGGCACGTTCGGCCTGAGCCTGGGCTACACGCTGCTGACGTTGTTCCTGGGTTGGTGGGGCCTGCCCTGGGGCATCATCTACACGCCGCGGTGCGTGGCCACCAACCTCTCGGGTGGCAAGGACGTGACGGACCAGGTGATGCCCTCGCTGCTGGCACCCCGGTACGATCCCCAGCTGGACTACTGAGCGCCCCCGGCTCCTCGCGTCAGCCTTGTTCCTGCGCGACGAGCCGGCGCGTGGCCTCATGCTGGGGTGCGTCCAGCACCCGCGCGGGCGGTCCCTGCTCCACGACGCGGCCCTGGTCCAACACCATCACCACATCCGAGGCCCGCGCGAGCCGCACGTCGTGGGTGACCACGAGCTGGGTCATGCCCAGCGCGCCCACCCGGCGCAGGGTCTCCGCCACCTCGCGGCGCAGGGATTGATCCAACGCGCTCGTGGGCTCGTCATACAGCAGCACGGCGGGCTCCATGGCGAGCGCGCGCGCGATGGCCACGCGCTGCCGCTGTCCTCCGGACAGGCGCTCCGGATAGGCGTCCAGCTTGTCCGCCAGTCCCAGATCTCCGAGCAGCCGGCGCGCCCGCTCCTCGGCCTCCGCGCGCGAGCGTCCACTCACCAGCCGTTGCGCGAGCACGCAGTTGCCGAGCGCCGTGAGGTGGGGGAAGAGCTCGAAGGATTGGAACACCAGTCCGGCCTGGCCTCCCAGGTGGAGCTCGCCACTGTCGGGGCGCTCCAGGCCCACGATGCAGCGCAGCAGGGTGGACTTGCCCGCGCCGCTCGAGCCGAGCACGGCCGCGAGCTGGCCCGTCTCCAGGGTGAAGGACACGCCATCCAGGGTGGGCGCGGGCGCGCCGGGGAATCGCTTGCGCAGGTTCTCGACGCGGATCATCGCGGCACTCCCTTGAGGTGCTGACCGAGCCGCGCCTCCACCGTGCGCGCCAGATGCGCGAAAGGCAGTCCGAGCAGCAGGTAGATGGCGGCGACCACGAGTCCCAGGCCCAGGTGATCCCTCATGGAATTGGCCAGGTTGAGGTAGGTGCGGGTCAGCTCGGTGAGCGTCACCATGGACACGAGGGAGCTGTCCTTGAGCAGGGCGATGAAGTCATTCGTCATGGGCGGCAGCGAGATGCGCAGGGCTTGGGGGAAGACCACGTGGCGCAGCGTCTGCCAGCGCGACAGGCCGAGCACCTTCGCCGCTTCGTATTGGGCCGCGGGCACTCCGGCCAATCCCGCCCGGTAGTTCTCCGCCTCGGCCGCCGCGTAGTTGAGCCCGAGCGTCAGCACGCCCGCCGCGAGCGGCGCCAGCTTGATGCCGAGCTGCGGCAGTCCGAAATACACGAGCGTGAGCTGCACGAGCAGCGGCGTGCCGCGCACCCCCTCGATGAAGGCCATGGCGGGCCAGCGCAGCACCGGCGGACCGAAGACGCGCGCCACCGCCAGCACGAGCCCCACCGCCACCGCCAGGGCCATGGACAGCAGCGACACGAGCAAGGTCATCAACGCCCCGCGCGCGAACACGCCCAGCGTGGCCGGGTAGCGCTCGCGCACGCGCTCGAGGAAGGGCGGCACCTTGCCCACCGCGGCCCGCCATGCCTCGTAGGCCTCCGGCACTCCGTGCGGGACGGGGTCCGGGTCTCCCACCAGCTTGGCCGTCTCGGCGTTCCACAGACCCCAGCGCTCGTAGATGCGGCGCAGCTCGCCCTCTCGCGCCAGCTCCTCGAGCGCCGCGTCCAGGGCGGCGCGCAGGGACTCGTCCCCGAGCCGCACCGCCACCGCGTAGTTCACCTCGCCGAAGCTGCCCGGCACCACCTCCAGGCTCGGCTCGATGGCGCCGTAGTACTGGGTGATGGGGTCATCCAGCAGCACCGCGTCCGAGCGTCCCAGCTTCAAGTCCGCGTAGATGTCGTCCTGGCCACCGTCGTAGGTCTTCACCTCGGCGCCCTCGCGCTGGAGGATGCGCTCGGCCATGGTGCTGGGCAGGGTGCCCACGGGGCGCCCCTTCAGCTCGGAGAGCGCGTGGGGGGCGCGCGTGTCGCCCCGGCGCACGGTGAGCCGTTCGGCGGCGGCGTAGTACGGACGCGTCAGCAGACAGACGCGCTTCTTCTCCTCGGCCACCTCGATGCCGTTGAGCACCACGTCGAAGTCGCCGCGCGCGAGCAGCTCCAGCAGCGTGTCATAGGGCCCTTGCACCATGCGCGCGCGCACCCCCAGCTTCGCGGCGAGCGCGTCGGCCAGGTCCACCTCGAAGCCCACGAGGTGGTTGGGATCCATGGGATCCTGGAACACGTAGGGCGCGCCACCCTGGGAGTCGGCGCCCCAGAGCAACTCCCCCCGGGCCTTGATCGCCGCGAGCCCGTCTTCTTCCTGGACGGGGCTGGAGGGTTCCGGCTGGGCGAGCGCGGAGACGCAGAAGAGGAAGAGGCCGAGGCACAAGGCTCTGTTCAGGGGGGAGCCCTCTCAAGGGAAAAAGAGCGCGCGAGTGTAGCGGGGCTGGCGCGAACGGGAAGCCCCACCTGAAACGGGAACGTGATAGGCAGCCGCGCGCCGGGCCCGGGCTGTCCGTGGCATGGCGGGCGGGCCACGGGGCCCCGAGGAGATGGCGATGCTGAAGTCGGCGATGAACGAGTGGGCCTTCAAGGCGATCCAGCTGGAGACGGCGGTGCTGGCGCTGGAAGAGGTCGGTCTGCCCGGGGACATGAAGGCGCTGTGCGACAAGGCCGAGCAGGCCCTGCTCGAGGTGGTGCGCGCCTGGAACGCGAAGAAGCCCCAGGCGGATACGCGCAAGTGGAAGGTGGAGCCCGCCCAGCCCCAGGGCACGCCCCAGGACGACGAGCTCGTCGAGCTGCTGGAGCAGATGAAGGAGGATGGCGTGGAGGAGTGGACCCTCCACCGTCTCACCAGCGACAAGGGCGACACGGTGGAGACGCTCGTCACCGAGGATCGCGCGTGGATGTCCGCCGGGGGCGAGTACTACTCGGGCCAGTGGGACGAGGAGAAGCAGGAGCTCGACGTGGGCCGTGACGACGAGGAGGGCGAGCTGGGCACGGGCCTCGTCCTCAACCTGCGGGGCGAGCTCGTCTTCGAGTCGCAGCTGAAGGACTGAGTGGGCCCAGGCCGTCCGGCCCCTGGCTCCTCCCCCGCCGTGCCGCCATGCGCGCGCACGGGGGGGTGGCCATCGCGCGGGGCGCCCCTAGCTTTGAGGTGCGTGGCTGGCACGGACGAGCAGTGGGAGTCCGGTGCGCGACGGGGGTAGTACCGGTGGGTTGGAGTGGCGTCGAGGGGTGCCCGTGCCGGACGCGCTCCTTTTGATGTGACTATTCCCAGGGCTCCTCTTCCTCGGGTTCCTCGCGGGTACGCCGTTCCTCGTCCTGTCCGAATACCTCGGTGGCGGCGCGATCGTCCTGCTGGCTGGACCAGGTGGTGTGGCCCCCGGCGAAGCCCTCGAGGGGCCGCGCGCCCCGTGTCGCTTCCACTTCCAGATCGCGCGCTTCCAGGTCTCGCAGCCGGTGTCGCTCCTGATCCCGCTCCCGCTGGTGCAGCTTCTCCACTGGGTCGTTCATTGACTGACACCTCCTTGCTTCAAGAGTGGGAACGGTTTTCCCGGTCGTCATCCACGGAGGGGTGAACCCTTGTCTCCGTGCGCTCGTCCGCATGCTGGAGGGACGAGGCCCTTGCGGGTGCATGGCATTCCCTAGGAAGTTGAGGCGATGAACGTCGCTCACTCTTCTGGAAACACGGCCACGCTGCTCGTGCCGGGCTACCGCGGGAGCTTTCTCGTCACGGAGGGCCCGAAGCCCGAGCGCGCGTGGATCACCGCGGGACAGGCACTGCTCCGGGGTCATCGCTCGATCGCCCTTCCTTTTCCAGGCCGGCGCCCCGAGCCGACCTATGGGCCCCTGCGGCCGGACGGTCCCATGACCCGGGTGGGTGTGCTCTTCGCCTCGGTGGATGCCTATGGCGCCTGTATGCGGTTCGGCGCCGAGCGCTTCCCGGAGCTCGTTCCCTTTGGCTACGACTGGCGGCAGGACATCCGGAAGAGCGCGGGTGAATTGCGCGCGCGCATCGAACAACTCGTGGCGGAAGGAGGGGGCAAGCGCGAGGTCAACATCGTGGCCCACAGCATGGGCGGATTGGTGACCCTGTATTGCCTGTTGCATGGCGGCGAGGGCGGGGCTCCCTGGTCTGGCGCGAAGCACGTGCGGCGTGTGGCCATCGTGGGCACGCCATTCAATGGCAGCGCGGCCGCTTTCGATGACCTGCTCCTGGGTACCCAGACGGTGCGCAACCGGGGCCTGCTCACCCCGGAAGCCCTCTTCACCTTCCCCGCCGTGTTCCAATTGCTGCCACCGAGGAGCGACTTCCTCGTGGACGCCCGCGGCGCGCCCGTGAAATATGATGCGTTCGATCCGTCTGTCTGGAGGGAGAAGGGGTGGGGTCCCTTCCGGGATGCCTCCTTGCACGAGGACGAGTCCTACCGCGCGCAGCTCGGGCGCATGCTCCAGGCACACCGGGAAATCGACGAGGCGCTGAGGCCCAGGTCGCCGCCTCCTCCGCCCCCCTTCGAGACCCTGGTGGTGGTGGGCTCGGGCCATCCCACGCCGGATCTCTTCCAGGAGAAGAACGGGACGCTCGATGTGGAGCACCCCGTGTATGGGGATGGAGATGGCTCGGTGGTGACGTCCCGGGCGCTGCCCGTGCTGCCCATGGCCTACCGGCGCCTGGACAGCAAGTCCGAGCACGTGGCCCTCATGTCCGACAAGAAGGTGCTGGGGGCCATCGAGCGCTTCTTCCGGGGGGAGGCCGTGGGCACGGCCCCGGTGTGAGGATCAGCTCACACGGAGCTTTCCGTGTGGGTTCGCGAGGACTTCGGACGGAGCGCGGTCTCCACCGCGCCGAGCAATGCCTCCAGGGTAAAGGGTTTGCGCAGGTAGGCTTCCACGGCATGGCCGCGCAATGCCTCGCGGGAGCACGAGGTCGTGATGATCACCCGGGTGTCTGGCGAGGTGCGCCGCAGGTGTTGAAGCACGCTCACTCCGTCCACCTGGGGGAGCATCAAATCCAGGAGGACGAGCTCTGTCTGTCCTTGGGACAGCAGCTCGAGCGCATCGAGACCGTTGCGCGCGATCCGCACCGTATGGCCTTCGCTCAAGAGAATGTCCTGGAGCGAATCCGCGAGTACGTCTTCATCCTCGACGATGAGGATGTGGCTCATTCGCGTCCTCCCGGTTTTCGTCGGCGGCGTCCCGGCGCGGTCTTCTTCACCCGGGCCGGCGCTCGGGTCTTCCGGGCAGGGCGGGCGGCGGGCGTCCCCTCGGCGCTGGACGGGAGCCGGTGGCGCGGCAGGCCCGTCAGCATCCCGTCGAGCGACGCATAGGATTCCTCCGCGCGCAGGCCGTGGTTCGTGATGGAGAGCTCGCGCAGGAACGGATCGTTCTCGCTGTCGCGCATCTTCAGGACGGACAGCATGCGCCTCAGCCGGCCATTCAATTCGACGAATCGCAGGAAGATGAGGTTGTCGATGATGGCTTCCGCTCCTCGGATGGGCGAGTGCAGATCCGGTCCGAAGAGCGTGTTCGTCTGTTCCGTCACGATCATGGACACATGCTGATCCCGCATGGCGTTGATGAGCGCGGACACGAAGCGCGTGGTGCGTTCCGGATCGATGGCTTCCTTGGCGAAGGGCTCCAGGCCATCGATGAAGACTCGCCTGTAGCGGTGCTTCGCGATCAGCTCCATCAATTCCTGCACCATGGCGTCGGGCAGGGTTTCCACAGGCGCGCGGACCTCCAGGCGGATCCTCCCCCGGGCCACGTCGGAGGTGATGTCATGACCCACCTTCTTCATCTTGTGGATCAACGTCTCGCCGCTCTCCGCGAAGCCGAAATACAGACCGCGTTCACCCTGGGTGGCGCCCTCGGCGAGGAAGTGCAGGCCGAGCAGGGTCTTGCCACTGCCAGGACTGCCCAGCAGCAGGGTGGAGGAATAGGCGACCAGTCCTCCGTGGCACATGGCATCGATGCTGGGGATGCCAAAGCGCAGGCGCGTGTCCGCGTCGGGAATGACCGTGGGCGTCTTGCGATGCAACGCTTCCCAGCGCGGATAGATGCTCACCCCGTTCTCGTCGATGAGGAAGGTATGCCGGCCGGGGATGTTGTTGCTGCCCCGGAACTTGAGCACCTCCAGGCCCCGGATGGCCTTGAGCCCCAGCAGCTCCGCGCTCAGCGCCAGGATGCCATCGACCATGGAGGTCTCGATGTCCATGGACTTGTGCTCGTCCGTGCTCAACAGCAGGGTGGTGCAGTCCGTGAGCCCACCGAGCACCGACAGACCCTGGAGGAACTCGCGCAGGGCGAGGGGGCTCTCCGCGAACTCGCGCAGCAGGGTGGCGCCGTCGATGACCAGGACGCGGCTCTTCTTCTCGCGCACCGTCCGGGTGAGCAACTCCAACATGCCGTGGAGGCCCTTCTCCTTCAGTGTCGCCGTCGCGCTGAGATAGAAGACCCGGGTGCCCACGTATTCGGGCCGGAAGAACGACAGCGAGCGCAGGTGCAGCATCATGCGCGAGTGCGTCTCGGCGAGCAGTGTGACATACAAGGCGCACTCGCCCCGCTCGGCGATGGAGAAGCAGAGCTGGTTGCCCAGGGTGGTCTTCCCCGTGCCAGGAGGCCCCGACACGATGTATGTACCTCCTCGGAGCCAGCCTCCGGCGAGGATCTGATCCAGATGCGGTGTGCCACTCGACAGCCGTGGGACTTCCCTCCCGGGTGCTTCCGCCTGCGTGTCGCTCCCTCCCATTCGAAAGGCCCCTCCTTTGTCTTTGTCCACGACCCCGAGTGAAGGATGCGCATCGAGGCGATGGAGACACCGGATGCTCGACTGTCCGGACGCTCAGAGGGCTGGAGGGCGGAGGGGAGGGGGCGGATGAGCCAGGGACGAGGACGCGAGCCGTGGTTGCAGATGTGTCACCGGTGCTTGATGCGGCTGGAGCCCAAGGCGGGAGGCGTGGACCTGCCCCGGCGGGTGCGCGCCACGCTCGCGCCCCACTCCCCCAGGGGCTCCGTGGCCGTCAGCCTCACCGGGTGTCTGGGCTATTGCCCCGAGGGGCGGGTGAGTGTCCGCTGGTTGGGTGAGCCCACGGCTCCCGAGGTGGTGGGGATTGACCCGATGAAGGACGGTGTGGAGCTTGTCGCACACCTTCGCGGCTCCGAGACGGAGGAGCGCTGAAGGGGGGGTGTTTCCCGGTGCTGTTCAGTCCCGGGTTTCCTGTGCGTCAGGCCTGTAACTTTCCGCTGTCGGTACCGTCATGAAGCGGATGGAGCCCGCTCGTACCGCGAGGTGAGAGCGCTGGTGGGGGTGGCGCGCCTCGCTACGTTGACTCCACACACGCTGTTTCGGTGTCGGGACGGCAGGGGTTGGGGGGGCGCGTGGACGGTCATCAGGGTGGAGCCGAGGGAGAGTCTGTCTTTACTGGGGAAGGGAGCACGCCAGCTCTCGCGACGGTGACCTCGTATTGGTATCGCGGGCGGGACTCGCGGCCTCAGGGACCCTTGAGCATGGCGCAGCTCCGTGAGCTGTGGGCGCGGGGCGGGCTCGACCTGCACTCGCTCATCTGGTGCCAGGACTGGCCACACTGGAAGCCGCTGTGCCTCGTGCCCGAGCTGTCTGGAATGCGGGGGACGCCGGCGCCGCTGCCCCTGGCGCGTCCCCGGGGCGGGACGTTCCTGCCGCTGCCCTCGCTCATCTCGGAGGAGGAGGCCTGGCTGCGGCAGTTGCGGGAGATGAGGGCGCGGGTGCGCCAGGTGACCCTCGCCTTGCCGCGTGGCGCGTCCGAGATGCCCACCCGGAAGATGGAGGCGGTGGCCGCCCGGCGTTCCCGCCGCGGCCGGTTGTTGTTGATCGGGGCACTCGCCGGGCCCGTGTTGCTGGGCATGGGCTTGAGCGCGCTGCTGGCCCTGGGTCCCAGCTCCCCGCTGCCCTCGCGGGTGCTCTCCCTGATGCGCTCGCTGCTGCTCTGGCCCCACCCGACTCCGGCCAAGACGGAGTTCATCCTGCCTCCGGCCGCGCGTCCGCCCCGGTTCGTGCCGCGGACGAGCCTGGACGCGCCGCGGGGGGGCGGGGACGTCCGCTCCTCGGTGTGGTTCGGAGGGGACTCGGGGACGGTCGTCCTGGCGTCGGGGGGGAGCGCGCCTCGAAAAAACGCCTGCCCGGAGAACTGCAGGCCCGTGCCCAAGCCCCTCTTCTCGTCGGACGACCCCGAGTACAACGAGCTGCTCGACAAGGCGTTCGAGCGGGAGCTGGGCTTCGATCAGGAGGCCCCCCGCCCCGTGCGCGTCGAGAAGCCGAGGCCCCAGCGCACCGTGTACCTGCCGCTGGCGCCGGGCACCGTGACCCTGGAGTCCCTGTCCAAATCGGACATCGTCCAGGTGGTCAGCGCGCACCGGGATGACCTCCAGAGGTGTGTCCGGCGCTACGCCCCGAAGCGGCCGGCGCGCGCCAACAAACAGCGCGTGGTGATGCGCTGGCTCATCCGGCCGAGCGGGAGCGTCACCCGAGTGCAGGTGGAGGAGCGCACGCTGAGGGGGACGCTGTTCGCCTTCTGCTTGCAGGACAGCGTGCGCTCGTGGACCTTCCCCGAGCACCGGGTGGAAGGCCACGCGATCATCCGCTTTCCCTTCGAGTACTAGGGACGCCCGGTCAGCGCGCGCAGAGCTGGGCCGCCTTGAGCAGCGCTTCCACCATGGGCACGCTGCTCGCCTGGCCCTTGCCCGCGATGTCATAGGCGGTGCCGTGGTCCGGTGACGTGCGCGGCACGGGCAGGCCGAGCGTGACGTTCACGGTGCGCTCGAAGTCCAGCGCCTTGGCCGGGATGAGGCCCTGGTCGTGGTACATGGCCAGCACGACGTCATAGGGGAAGTCATTCACCCGGGCGAAGAGCCCATCCGCGGCCAGAGGGCCATGTGCATCCACGCGCAGCCGGCGGGCGCGGCGGATGGCGGGGGTGATGACTTCCACCTCCTCGCGGCCGAGCAGTCCGCCCTCGCCCGCGTGGGGGTTGAAGCTCAAGACGCCGATGCGCGGCGCGTGGCCCACCACGGGCACGAGGCTCCGGGACAGGAGCTGGAGTTGCGCCACCAGCCGCTCCACGGTGAGCAGGCGGGAGACTTCCACCAGGGGCACATGGTTGGTGGCGAGCGCCACGCGCACGCGCGGGCCGTCCATGAGCATGAGCACCTCGCGGCCGAACGCGTCCGCGAGCACTTCCGTGTGGCCCATGAAGGGGATGCCCGCGCGGGAGATCTGCTCCTTGGACACCGGCGCCGTGCACAGCGCGTCCACCTGGCCGGCCCGTGCCGCGGCGATGGCCGCCTGGACATAGGCGTATTGCGCCTGGCCACCCCGGCGCGTGGGGTGCCCGGGGCGCCGGTCCTTCTCCGCGAGCTCCGTCACCACGCACACCGTGGGACGGGTGGGCCGCGAGAGCGTGGCGGGGGTGGCTCGCTCCCAGGTGCCGAAGAGGGCGAAGCGCTCGAGCGCGGGCCCATCTCCGAACACCACGGGCACGAGGGCGCGGCGCACCCGGGGCAGCGCGAGCGCCGCCGCCGTCACCTCCGGGCCGATTCCCGAGACGTCTCCGAGGGAGATGCCGACGAGGGGGCGGGCGCTCAGATCTTCGTCTCCACGGAGGCCTTCTGCCGCAGCTCCTGCACGTACTGCTCGACGTACTTCTCCGTCTTCTGCAGCTTGAGCCGCGACTCCAGCTCGTTCTTCACCGTCTCGAAGGGGGCCACGTCCACCGCGCGGTGCTCCTCCACCTTGAGCACGTGCCAGCCGAACTGGGTGCGCACCGGCTCGCTCACCTCGCCATCCTTGAGCGAGAAGGCCACGCGCTCGAAGGCGGGCACCATCACGCCGCGCCGGAAGAAGCCCAGGTCTCCTCCGTCCGCGGCGCTCGGGCCCTCGCTCTTGTCCTGCGCGAGCTTCGCGAAGTCCACGCCCGGCTTGCGCGCCTCCTCGGCGAGCGCGAGCGCCTTCTTGTGCGCCGCCTCCACCTGGGCGGGCGTCGCCTTGGCGTCCACCTGCACGAGGATGTGCCGCGCGTGCACCTCGGCGTCACCCGACTCCATCTTGTTGTACTGGGTATAGGCCGCCTTGAGGTCCTCCTCGGACACCTTCACCTTGGGGCTGACCTTGAGCTGCACGAGCTTCATGCGCGACATCTGCTTGCGCAGGAAGTCCTTGTAGGCCGCCACGGTGAAGCCCTCGCCCGCGAGGAGCCGGTCGAACTGGGAGTCGTCCGTGATGTTGTTCTGCCGCTTCACGTCCGACACGGCCGCTTCCAGCTCCGAGTCCGTCACGGAGAGGCCCAGCTCCTGGATTTGTTCCTCCATCAGCTTCTCGCCGATGAGGGTGTCCAGGGCCTGCTTCATCACCCGGGCGCGCTCCTCGGTGCGCTGCTGGGCGTCGCGCGTGCCGCCGTTGATGCGCGCGAGCTCCGGCGCGGCGCGCTTCTCCACCTCGGACAGGGTGATGATGTCGCGGTTGACGACCGCGGCCACCCGGTCCACCAGCTCCGCGCGCGCCGTGGCGCCCTGCAGGAGCAGCGCCGCCACCATCGTCCCAAGCCACTTCTTCATAACGCTCCGTCTCTCTTTCAAGGCTTCGCCGCCGCGTGGGTGACGGGCCGTCCGCGGATGGCCTGCAGGATGGCCTCGTTCACCCACACCTGGGCCTTGCTCCGCAAGTCCTGTTCATATTTCGCCTGCGCCTCCGCCCGTCCCCGCGCCAGCAGCTTCGCCTCCACCTGCTCGCGCACCTCGTTGAATTCCAGCTTGCGCCCCGGCTTCTTCTCCAACACGCGGAACAGGTGGTAGCCGTACTCGGTCTCCACGACGTCGGACACCTGGCCCGGCTGGAGCGTGAAGACGACGGCGTCGAAGGCGGGCGGCATCTGTCCCCGGGGGAAGAAGCCCAGGTCCCCGCCCACCCGCGCGTCCGCGCTCAGCGAGTACTTGCGCGCCAGCTCCGCGAACTTCTTGCCCGAGCGCAGCTGCGCCTGCACCCGCCGCGCCTCGTCCATGCCCTTGACGACGATCTGCGCGGCGCGCACCCGCTCGGGGATGGTGTAGTCCGCCTCGTGCGCGGCGTAGTCGGCGCGCAGCTCCTCCTCCGTCACGCCCACGCGCGGGTACACCGTCGTGGCGAAGAGCTTCTCGATGGTGAGGCGCGAGGCCTCGTTCGCCTTGAGCTGGGCCATGGACAGCTGGCCCTCGGCGAGCACGTCGTTGAAGTTGCCCGTTGGGTAGTCGCTCGACAGCCGCAGCACGCCCCGGTCCACCTCGTCGGGCGTCACGGTGATGTTGTGCGTGCGCGCCTCCTGCAGGAGCACCATGCGCGAGATGAGCGTGTCGAGCAGGGCCCGCTTGTAGGGCTCCACTTCCTCGGGGGAGGGCTGGCCGGACTCGGTGCTCGAGGGGATGAACTCGCGCTCCAGCTCCCGCTCGAAGTCGGCGCGGCCGATGACCTCGCCATTCACGGTGGCCACCACCTGGGCGTCCGGCTCCTCCTTGTCCTTCTGGGAGCAGCCGGCGAGCCCCAGGGCGAGCACCAGGGGGGAGGCGAGGCGGCGGATGACGGCCAGGCGCATGGGGGAGCTCCTTGGGGAGATCATGGCTCCACGGGGGAAGCGGGAAAAGGGGCGGGAAGGGTGCCCGGCGGGGGACCACTCGTGGGGCGGGCCGGGGTGAGCGCGTCCACGTGCACCCGCGCGAGCGCCGCGGCGTCCACCGTGAAGTCCGAGCGGCGCGCGAGCCCGGCGAGCAACTGGTTCCAGGCGCGGGTGCGCCGCTCCTGGGCGAGGCGGCCGGAGAGCTGGGCGCGCACGTCCTCGAGCGTCAGGTTCAACGCCGCCTGGTGGCCGGTGAGCCGCACCACGTGCAGCCCCGCGTCCGTCCGCACCACGCCGCTCAGCGCTCCGAGCCCCTGGGGCACGAGCGCGCGCGCGGCCTCGGCCAGCTCGGGCCCGAAGTCCTGGGCGAGCACGTCGAGGGAGCGGAAGCGCAGGTCTCCATCCAGGGGTTGGGTGCGCGGCTCCTCGCTGTGCGCGCGCGCGAGCCGTCCAAAGGCGGCGAAGTCCCGCGCGGGCAGGGCCAGGGCCTGGAGGCGCAGCGCCTCGGCCTTCTCGAGCGCGGCGGCCACCCGGGGCGCGTCCGCCCGGGGCGCGGCGAGGAAGATGTGCGAGAGCCGCACCTGCTCCGGCCGCACGTAGTCCTCCCGCTGCCGCTCATAGGCCGCCGCCACGTCCGCCTCGGACACGGCCGGGGAGACCTCGTCGAGCTCGGCGCGCATCAGCCGCGACACCAGGGCGCGCTTGGTGCCCGCCACCACCTCGGGATCATCCTGGAGCCCGCGCGCGAGCGCCTCGCGCACCAGCAGCTCGAAGCGCGCCAGGCCCTCCACGTACTCGCGCTTCTGCTCCAGCGTCTGGTAGCGCTCGCGCAGGGCGGGGGTCATCTCCTCCAGCAGCCGGTGCAGCTCCTCCGCCGTCACCCGATCTCCCGTCCAGGAGGCCACGGGCGTGCCCCCCGGGACGCGGGTATGGCGGAAGTCCACCACGGCCTGGCCCGGGAGCGCGGGGCGCTCGCAGCCCACCAGGGCGAGCACGGCGAGGCTGGAGACGCGGAGGACGGAGGGCATGGCGGGCGCGGGTTGCGTGGGTAGCACGCCCGGAATGGGCGGACAACGGGGCGGGGGCCTCAGGCCCGGGTCGCGTGACTCGCCAGGAACGCCTCCACCAGGGGGAAGATTTCGTCCGGCGCCCGGCGTCCGAGCACCAGGTCCGCGTGGCCGTAGTCCGCGGCGAAGCCGTGCCCTTTTCCAGCCACCACCAGCTTCACCGGACCGCCCAGGTACTCCTGCGCGCGCGCCACGGCGAGCGGGGGAGCGAGCAGGTCCTTGCTTCCCGCCACGAGCAGCACGGGCAGCTTCACCCCGGCGAGCGGCGCGCGGTAGCAGGTGCCATCCACCATGCAGAAGGAGTCGGTGGAGATCCACTGGGCGAACTGACGCGCCACGCCACCGGAGATGTCCGAGGGCAGGTTGGCCAGGGCGCGGCGCACCACGTCCTGATCCATGTTCTCCTCGAGCATCATGTAGCGGGTGAGGGGCCCCGGGGGCGCGCCGAACAGGGCGATGCCGGTGATGCGGCGGGCGGGAATCGCCTTGAGCCGCAGCAGGGGCTCCACGCGCTGGACGAAGACCTTGAGGCCCGGCTGCACCGCGAAGGTGAAGGGGCTGCCCAGGGCCACCGCGGCCCGCACGGGCGCTTGCGGGTTTCGGGCCAGATGGCCGTACAGCGTGAGGCCTCCCTTGGAATGCCCCACCCAGAGCACTTCCTTGGCCCCCGTGGAGAGCACGGTGCGCAGGGCGCAGCGCACGTCGTGTTCCGCTTGATCATCGAAGGAGTTCTCGTGACACGGGCCCGCGAGCCCCCGGCCGCGCAGCTCCATCACCCACGTCTCGAAGCCGGCCCGGGCCAGGTAGCGCGCCAGGCTGTAGCGCTCGTCGAAGTCCATGTGGAAGCGGTTGACGCCCAGGCCATGGCAGAGGATGACCGGCTCGGCGTGGCGCCGTTCTCCCCTCGGGTGATAGCGCCCGAGCGCCACCGCCGCCCCATCGTCCGTGGGCACCCGGTACAGCTCATCGGGCTTGAAGGGCAGGGTGAGCAATCCGGCGCCATCGCGGCTCACCGCCCGCGAGAAGAGATCCGCCATGCGCGTCAACCTGGGACCGTTTCGATTCGTCACCCGAGGACTCTAACGCGCCCGCGCCTGGGACCGCTTTGTTCAAAATCAACTCGTCCCACAGGTCGGCAAGGTGGTTGCAGGGCATCCCACCTGTTCAAGCCGGGAGGCGCGTAGATGCGGCAAAAGCCGACTGTTGCGGAAAAGTTGTCGTCGTTCGAGGTCGCCCTGGTACCCACGGACACCCTGCTACGGGCCCTGGGAATGATGGAGCGCTACCAGCTCCCTCTCCTGCCCGTGGTGGGAGAGGCCGGCCGCCTGGTCGGCCTGCTCAGCCGGGCGCATGTGATGTCGGCGTGGGGGGTGGATCCCCTCCTGCCGGTGTCCCTGGTGATGGCGGCGTGTGAGCAGCCGCTGCGTCCGGTGCTCTGTCCGGTGCCCCGGTGAGTGCGCGGGTGCGCTATCCTCCGCCCCGCCGTGTCAGTCCCCTGGACCGTCTACATGCTGCGCTGCCGGGATGGGAGCCTCTACACCGGTGCCACCAACGACCTGGAGCGCCGCGTGGCCACCCACAACCGGGGCCGGGGCGCCGCGTACACCCGCGCGCGTCTGCCCGTGACGCTGGTGTGGAGTGAGCAGGCGGCCGATCGAGGGTCCGCTTTGCGTCGCGAAGCCGCCCTCAAACGCCTTCCCCGCGCCGAGAAATTGAGACTCGTGGAGCGGGTTCGCCCCTGACCCGGGCTGGGTTCCGCCTGACCTCCATCTATGCCAAGTTAGCCCGTAACCCCTGATTCCCCTTGGAATCAGGCGAGACGGGGTGGACATGGGACAGCCGCACCAGGACGCGACGGCGCGGGATGAGGGACGAATCCTGCGATGGGTGGCGGTGCGCTCGCTGGTGTTCTGGCTCCTGGATGTGCTGTCGGCGATGCGGTGGACGTGGGACACCTTGCTGCTGCGGGGGCTGTGGGCGGTCCTGATGGTGGGACTGGCATGGGCCATCGAGTTCCTTCCCCGCGCGCGCCGGGGTCTGGTGCGGTTCACCGCGGGCGTGCTGCTGCCCAACCTCTTCATTCCGCTCATCGCCTATCGGTTGGGCGGCACGTCCAATCCCGTGTTCGCGAGCCTGTGCATCCTGCCGATGTTCGGGATGATGCTGCCCTGGGAGCGGCCCTGGGAGGCGGTGGTCCGGGGGACGCTGCCCATGGTGGGGGCGAGTGTCGTGATGGCCCTGGATGGAGTGGCGTGGTCCCAGCGGGTGTCCTGGCTGTTGCTGCTGCTGAGTTCCGGGTCGCTCGGGGTGCTGCTCACCTACTACAACCACCAGCTGCGGCGGGCGTCGAGGCGGGCACGGGAGGAGGAGCGCGAGGCGAAGCAGGCGTTGGTGGTGTCGGAGGATCGCGCGCTGCGGGCCGAGCGGCTGGCGCAGGTGGGGCGGCTGGCGGCGGGGGTGGCGCACGAGGTGCGCAATCCCCTGGCCTATGTCCAGGCCAACCTGCGCTACCTGCTCGAGGAGTGGCGGCAGAAGACGGAGGGCGGAGACGACGCGGAGTTCTCCGCGGCCCTGAGCGAGACGATGCAGGGCGTGGATCGCATCCATCAGATCGTGAAGGACCTGACGGTGCTCTCGCGCTCGGAGGACGTGGTGGCGCCGGTGGGCCGCTGCGAGCTGACGCCGGTCATCGCCGCGAGTGTGCGCCTGGCCTCGGTGCGGCTCAAGTCGCTGGTGACGCTGGCGGTGGAGGTGCCGGGCACACCGGTGGCGCAGGCCGAGCCGCGGCGCCTGGGGCAGGTGCTGCTCAACCTGCTGCTCAACGCGGCGGACGCCATCGAGGACGCGAAGGTGCGCGATGGGCAGGTGATGTTGAGGGTGGAGGTGGCGGCCGAGCGGGTGCGGCTGCTCGTGGAGGACAACGGCCCGGGCATCCGGGACGAGCACCTGTCCAAGCTGTTCACCACGTTCTTCACCACGAAGGCGCCGGAGAAGGGCACGGGGCTGGGGCTCGCCCTGTCGCGCGAGTACGTGGAGTCCTTCGGGGGCACGCTGCACGCGGAGAACCGCTCCGAGGGCGGCGCGCGCTTCATCGTGGAGCTGCCCGCGGCGTGAGGCGGGCCCCGCTCAGACCGAGGGGCCGGGCGAGGGCGGCGTCAGGGGCGGCTGCCCGGCCCGCTGCTGCTTCTGCTTCTTCGCGCGCGACACCACGAACACGATGCCCAGCACCAGCATGATTCCCGCGCCCACCAGCGTGCCCATGAACTGGTAGTGCAGCAGTTGTTGCGTCACGCCCCGGATGACCTCGGGCAGGTTGCACATCATCTGGGTGGCCTGGAGGCGCGGGGTGTTGTCCCACTCGAGCCACTTGGGCCCCAGCCAGGACGCCGTGGCCAGGCCCAGGAAGGCACCCGCCAGGATGAAGGTGAGCAGTGTCTTCAAGGTGGCCATCGTCCGGGAACCTCGGTCAGGAGACGTGGGAGCGAGCTTTAGCACGCGGCGGCACGCGTGCTATTTGGAATCCCGTGCCGCTTCTTCCGCTCGCCGCCCTGTTCGGGGTCATCACCTTCGTGTGCTCCCTCTTCCCACTCGTCCACGCGTTCCGCCGCAGCCTGGGCACGGGGATGATGGTGCTGCTGGTGCCCTTCTACCTGCCCGTGTACGCGTTCAGTCAGTTCGAGCACTCGCGCAAGAACTTCATCCTCGCGGGCTTCTTCGGCAGCACCGCGCTCACCGCCGTGTTCCTCGGGCTGGGCGCCCATGCGCTGGAGCAGGTGATGATGCGCTCGCCTTCTGGCTTCTGAGCCCCGTCACGACGTGGAGTCCACTCCCCACTGTCCCGTGCATCAACGGATGGCGGTCGCCACCTGCGCGCGCTGCGGCACCTTCCTGTGTGGTGAGTGCACGGAGCTCATCGGAGAGACCGCCGCCTGTGCGGACTGCTTCGCCCTGCTCCATCGGCGGGGCACTCCTTCCTGGGCCCTCACGCTGGCGCTCGGCCTGCAAGGGGTGGCCCTGGTGTCCGCGCCGCTCGTGCTGCTGTTGCCCTTCCAGGTGCGGATCGACACGGGCCAGGCCACCATCGTCCTGCCCCTCCTGCGCCGCGTGCCCGTGCTCAACCTCCTGGCGTTCGGCGCGGGATGGTTCATGGCCTCGCGCGAGCTGCGGCGCCTGGAGCGCGCGGACCTGCCTTCCCGGGCGCGCACGATGGCGCGGGCCACGCGGGTGCTCGCGGTCATCAACCTCGGCTTCGTCCTGCTGCAGGGCCTGCTCGTGCTGCGGCTCCTCCTCGGGCTGTTCGGGAGATAGTCCGCGCGCTCACACCCCGCGCTCGTCCGGGTGCCAGATGTACTTGTGCATCTGCAACTGGAAGCGCACCGGCAGCCGGTCCGCGATCACCCACTCGGCCAGGTCCTTCGGGGTGAGCTTCCCGTGCACCGTGGAGAAGAGCAGCTCGTAGGGCTTGTCCAGCAGCCGGTGCTCGGCGATGAGCCGCTTGCTCCACTCGTAGTCCTCGCGGCCGCCGATGACGAACTTGAGCTCGTCGTTGGCGTTCATCGACTGGAGGTTGCGGTAGTCGTTGCGATCGCTCTCGCCCGAGGACGGCGTCTTCATGTCCACGATCTTGTGCACCGCGGGTGGCACCAGGCGCACGTCGATGGCGCCGCTCGTCTCCAGGAGTACGGTCATGCCCTCGGCGAGCAGGGCCTCCATCAGCGGATATACGCCCGGCTGCAACAGCGGCTCGCCGCCCGTCACCTCCACCCGCTGGGCGCCAAGTGCCTTCACCTCGGCCACCACGTCCGCGTTCTGGCGGCGCGCGCCGCCATGGAAGGCGAACTCGCTGTCACAGTAGGTGCAGCGCAGGTGACAGCCCGTGAGCCGCACGAAGGAGCACAGGAGCCCCGCGTGTGACGACTCGCCCTGCACGGAGAGGTAGATCTCCTTGACCACCACCGAGTCGGCGGTGGGAACACGACGGGGTTCGATGTGGGGGCGTGCGAGGGGCATGCTTTTCTTCAACCCGAGCCGGAGGGGTGACGCAAGCGCGGCACGGGGTGTGCCCCTGGACCGCCTGCCCGCCAAGGGGACGTGGCCTTCAGCCCGGAGGCGTCCGGGCCTTCACCTGGGAGAGGAAGGCGTCGATGAGCCTTCGGGCGATGCTCAGGGGCGGGGGAATGCGGGGCAGTTGGTCCACGGTGAACCAGGCGGCCTCGGCGATTTCCTGTCCGTCCACGTGGATGTCACCGCCCGCGTACTCCGCCGTGAAGCCCACCATGAGCGAGCGCCCATAGGGCCACGGCTGACTGCCGAAGTAGCGCAGGTTCTGGATGTCCACGCCCACCTCCTCCTTCACCTCCCGCATCACCGTCTGCTCCAGGGACTCGCCCACGTCCACGAAGCCGGCCAGGGTGCTGAAGAAGGCGCCCGGGAAGCGGGCGTTGCGCGCGAGCAGCATCGAGTCTCCCCGGGTGATGAGCACGATGACCGCCGGGGAGATGCGCGGGTAGAAGGGCGTGCGGCAGGCCGTGCAGCGGCGCGCCCGCTCGCCCGGAGTGATGGCCGTGGGCTGGCCACAGCGTCCGCAGAAGCGGTGCTGCAGATCCCACTCGGCGATGGCGATCGCCCGGCCTCCGAGGCCGAAGAGCACCTCGTCCACAACGGGGTAGAGATCCCGGGCGGGCATGAAGCGCATGCCGGTGGGAGGCGGGGTGTCCTTGGGCAGCGCGGTGACGTAGCAGTCCTGCTCGTCGAGCGTGCCCAGGAAGTGCGCATGCTCGGCGAGCGCGGGCAGCCGGGACGCCGTGGGAATGAGCGCCGCGCCCTCTCCCTCGGTGACGAGGAGATCGAAGCCACGCACGGCGAAGAGCAACGCCGGGTCGCGGGGACGCTCGGGCGCATCGAATCCAGGAATGAAGCGGGGTGTGCTCACGCGCGCCACCTTAGCGGGACCGGCTACTCTGGGGCGACACCGCCCCCGCGGAGACACCGTCCCCGATGACACACGACGCCGCCCGACGCATTCCGCCCGGGCCGAAGGGCCATTGGCTCCTCGGTAACCTTCCCGAGCGCAGATCCGACCCCCTCTCCCTCTTCCTTCGCGGCCGCGAGCGGTACGGCGATGTGGTCCGCTACCCGATGGGCCCCTTCCTGATGCACCAGCTCAGCCACCCGGATGACGTCAAACGGGTGTTGGTGGACAACGCGCAGAACTACCGGAAGACCGCGTTGATGCAGCGGCTGCGGCCCGTGTTGGGCGAGGGGCTGCTCCTGAGCGAGGGGGACTTCTGGAAGCGCCAGCGCCGCCTCGCCCAGCCCGCCTTCCACAAGGAGCGCCTGGCGGGCATGGCCACCGTCATCACCGGGCTCATCGAGGACGCGCTGCCGCGCTGGGACGCGCTCGCGGAGCGGGGCGAGCCCTTCGATCTCTCGGCCGAGTTGATGCGGCTCGTGCTCGCCATGACAGGCCGGGTGCTCTTCGGCGCCGACCTGAGTGACTCCGCGAGGGACGTGGCGCGCGCGGTGACCACCGTGCTGGAGGAACTCAACCATCAGGTCCTCTCCGTGCTGCCCCTGCCCGCGAGTCTGCCGCTGCCGGGCCACCGGCGCCTGCGCCGCGCCATCCAGGTGCTGGACTCCATCGTCTTCGGCATCATCGACGCACGACACCGGGGAGCGCATGCCTCGGAGGATCTGCTCGCGATGTTGATGCAGGCGCGCGACGCGGACACCGGCGAGGGCATGAGCGACCGGCAGCTGCGCGACGAGGTGATGACGCTCGTGCTCGCGGGGCACGAGACCACCGCCAACGCGCTCACCTGGACCTTCCATCTGCTCGAACAGCACCCCGAGGCCGAGGCACGGCTCGCCGAGGAGGTGACGCGCTTGCTCGGCGAGCGGACGCCCACGCTCCAGGACCTGCCTCGCCTGGGCTACACGGCGCGTGTCTTCGATGAGTCCATGCGGCTCTATCCGCCCGCCTGGCTCATCAGCCGGGTGGCGCTCAACGACGACATCCTCGGGGGCTACCCCGTGGCCCGGGGCACCATCGTCGTCATCCTCCCCTACGTCATCCACCGCCACCCGGCTTTCTGGGAACACCCCGAGCGCTTCGACCCGGATCGCTTCCTGCCCGCTCGTTCCGGCGCGCGTCCGCGCTTCGCATGGCTGCCCTTCGGGGGCGGTCAGCGCATGTGTGTGGGCAGTGGGCTCGCTCTCCTACAGGGGCACCTCGTGCTCGCCATGCTCGCGCGGCGCTATCACTTCCAGCGTGTGCCCGGCCATCCGGTCGAGCCCCAGGCACTCGTGACGCTGCGGCCCCGCCATGGGCTGCGCGTCACCGCCCGCAGGCGGTCCGCGCCGCGTTGACCCTCGGGGCGAGGGGCGGTATTCGCCAGGGATGTCACCTGTTCGTGACATGGATGGAACGATGGGTTCACACAAGGGGAGTGCACGGATGAGCGCGAAGCTGGGCGCTGTATTGCTGGCGATGATGAGCGGAGGTCTTCTTCCGGAGCAGGCGAGGGCCGAGGAGAAGCCGCGTCCGGCTCCCCAGACGGCGGAGCAGTTGTTCGCACCCACCACCGTGTGGGACGTGCACCTGACGTTCACGCCCGAGCAGTGGGCGGCCCTGGAGCCCAAGGTCGTCGGTTCGCCCGAGGAGCGGATGCGTCATTTCACCCCCGGGCGGATGCTCTCCGGGCGCATGGTGGCCGAGGGCGACCGGGACAAGTCCGGCACGTTGTCCAAGGCCGAGTTCCAGACCCTGGCGGGCAACTGGTTCAAGACGTGGGACGAGAACAAGCGGGGAGGGCTCGACGGCAAGAACCTGCGCGACGGACTCAATGACTTGTTCGAGCTGGGAGCGCTGAACCACAAGGCGGAGGAGTCGAAGGATCAGCGCAGCGACGACGTCGCCGCCGTCATGGGCATCCAGTTCGAGACCGCTCGCGCGAACCTGGAGCTCGAGGGCCAGACCTTCAAGGACGTGGCGGTCCGTTACAAGGGCAATTTCTCGTACATGCAGTCCCACGGGGACCTCAAGCGTTCACTCAAGGTGGATCTCCACGAGTTCGTGAAGGACGAGCGCCTGGGAGGTCTGCACAAGCTCAACTTCCACAGCAACGTCACCGACACGAGCTGGATGAACGAGGTGTTGTCGCACCGGCTCTACCGGGACGGGGGCGTGGTGGCGCCCCGCACCGCCTATGCCCGGGTCTCGGTCTCGGTGCCCGGCCTGCATGACCGGCGCTACGTGGGCCTCTACTCCCTCGTGGAGAACATCGACTCGGCCTTCGAGCGGATGCACTACCAGACGGACAAGGGCGCCCTCTTCAAGCCCGTGATGCCCAACCTCTTCACGGACCTGGGCGACACCTGGGCGACCTACGAGAAGGCCTACTACCCCAAGGGGAAGGTCACCGAGAAGCAGCAAGCGCGGCTCATCGCCTTCAGCAAGTTCGTGAGCCACGCGAGCGACAAGGACTTCGCCTCCAAGATCGAGCAGTACATCGACCTGGACACCTTCGCCCGCTACCTGGCGGTCTCCGTGTCCCTGACCACGCTCGACAGCCCGCTGCTCATCGGCCACAACTTCTACGTCTACCTGGATCCTCGCACCCAGAAGTTCTCCATCATCCCGTGGGATCTGGACCACTCCTTTGGCAACCTCAACATGTTCACCAACAAGGAGATGGAGACGCTGAGCATCGAGCAGCCGTGGCAGGGCGAGAAGCGCTTCCTCACGCGGCTCTTCCAGCAGCCGAAGTTCAAGAAGCTCTACCTGGCGCGTCTGAAGGAGTTGCAGCAGGGCGCCTTCAAGCCCGAGCGCGTCAAGGCCCTGGTGGACGAGACCGCGGCGGCCATCCGGCCCTCCGTGAAGGACGAATCCCCGGAGAAGCTGGCGCGCTTCGACAAGCTGGTCGCGGGTGAGTTCGTCGAGCAGTTGCCCTTGCGCACGCCGGGGATGAAGAAAGGTCAGGGCGCTCCTCCGCCTCCCAATCCCTTCATCAACGAGAAGGTGCGGCCCATCAAGCCCTTCGCGGAGGCGCGCGCGCGGTCCATCACCGCGCAGCTCAACGGCAAGGAGCAGGGGTTCGTCATCAAGCACCCCCCCATGGGCCCGGGCCTGTTCTTTGGCCACTTCATCCTCGCCGCGCTGGACACGGACAAGAGTGGCCTGGTCTCCCAGGAGGAGTTCTCCCAGGGCTTGCAGCGGTGGTACGAGGCCTCGCCCGAGGCGTCGAATGGCGCGTTGACCGCGGAGCAACTGCGCGTGGGCATCGACAAGTCCCTGATGCCCCCTCCGGGGAGCATGCCCGCGGCGCCCGCGCCCTCGGCCGAGTCCGCCGACGACTGAGCGGACGGGGAAGTGCTTGACGGTGCGGGGCCAGGGCGGCTCGGATGCTTGTTCATGACCGAGCTGCTCACCCGCGCCGAAGCCTCGAACCATACCCAGACCTCGCGGCACGCCGATGTGCTCGCCTTCGTCGATGCGCTCTGTGCCCGGACGAAACTCGCGAAGCGGGTGGACTTCGGCCAGAGCGGCGAGGGCCAGCCCCTGACCGCCCTGGTGGTGAGCGATCGCAACTGCTTCACCCCGGAGCTGGCGCGCAAGCAGAAGAAGGTCATCGTGATGGTGGAGGCCAACATCCACGCTGGCGAGGTGGAGGGCAAGGAGTCCGTGCTCGCGCTCGCGCGGGACCTCACGCTCACGAAGCTCGGCGCGAAGCTCCTCGACAAGCTGTGCCTCGTGCTGGTGCCGGACTTCAACCCCGATGGCAACGACCGCATCAGCCCGGACAACCGCAAGCTCGACCTGAAGAACCTCGAGGGCCAGGTGAATCCCGAGGGCGGCGTGGGCACGCGCTACACCGGCGAGGGCTGGAATCTCAATCGCGACAGCATGAAGCAGGAGGCGCCGGAGACGCGCGCCATCGCGAAGCTCCACCAGCAGTGGTGGCCGCACGTCTTCATCGACTGCCACACCACCGACGGCAGCATCCATGCCTTCGATCTGACCTACGACACGTCGCACTCGAACGAGCCGCTCTTCCAGGAGCTGCGGAACTTCAACCGCGTCATGCTCGAGCGCGTGGCCCAGGCGGTGTCCAAGCGTCATGGCTTCGACAGCTTCTGGTACGGCAACTACAAGGAAGAGGGCGATCCCCGCTCGGGTTGGCACACCTACCCGGCGCTTCCGCGCTTCGGCAGCCACTACCGCGGCCTGCTCGGACGCATCGACGTGTTGCTGGAGACCTACAGCTACCTGGACTTCCCGCGCCGCTGCGAGGTGATGCGCGCGTGGCTGTTGGAGCTGTTCCGCGACGCCGCGAAGAACGCCAGCGCCTACCTCGCCATCACCTCCGCCGAGGAGGCCCGCGTCATCGCGCGCGGAAAGTCACCCGATGTGTCTCAGCTCGTGGGCATCAACTACGGCGTGGCCACGCGCGACGACAAGGGCGCGCTCGTGTTCGAGTACCCGGCCCACGTGAAGCCCGGCGACGAAGCGGAACTCCTGTCCTTCGACGAGGCGAGCATCACCGCGCGCCGCTACCCCGGCAAACGCAAGAAGACCTATCGTGTTCCCCACCACCGCACGTTCATTCCCACGCAGGCGGTGAGCACGCCCTCGGGCTACCTCGTTCCGGAGTCGCTGGCCTCGCGCCTGGAGGGCCACGGCATCCGTTTCGAGCGCCTGGACGCTCCCCAGCGCTTCACCGTAGACAGCTACCGGGTGGCCCGGCGCGAGGAGACATTCAGCCCCGACGTGGCCGCCAACGTCCCCCCGCCCGGCCAGGCCGAGGTGCCCCTCAGCCAGAAGCCCAAGCCCGTGCGCTTCGAGACGGTGCTCACCGTGGCCCCGGAGCGCTCCTCGCGCGAGTTCCCCAAGGGCACGCTCCACGTCCCCACCGCCCAGCGCACGGGCACCCTGGCCGTGTACCTGCTCGAGCCCCACTCGGACGATGGTTTCTGCCGTTGGCGCTTCCTGGATGACGGCATCACCGTGGGCGAGCTGTACCCGGTCCACCGCGTGGTGGCGCCGGTGAGCGCGCCCAAGAAGGCCGAGTGACGGGTGCTCAGAGGCTCGGAAGCGGCGGCGGCTCGTCCGGCAGCCGCCTGCGCACCAACCGCATCCCCTTCTTGGGCCCCAGGTCCACGACCATGTAGCCCTGGCCCTCGATGCGCACACGCTGGCCATCGCGGGCCGTCCCCAGGGCGAGCCAGTCGTCCGCGGCCTCGCGGGTGTCGAAGGTGTGCTCCACCCGGAAGCTGATGACGGAGGCAGGGGAACGCTTGCGGTAGAACTCGCGGAACTCCTCCACTTTCTGGAGTTCATCGCGGATGTAGGCCAACGCGGCCGCGCATACCCGAAGCGCCGCGTCCTCCGGCGTTCCCCGCTCCTGCTGCTGACTCACGGACTCGACACACTGGAGCACGGCGTCCACGTCGAAACGTGAGGTATAGGTCCTGCTCATGCCCGTTCCCCGAGGGAACGAGCGTGCTCGGCCCCCCTGCCGGCCCGCGACCGCCCTATCCGCTGCATGGCTCCCTCCCATGTGGGCACCCCTTCGCTCCGGTGCCGTAACCAGGTGAAAAGACAGGAAAATCAAGGATTTGGAGGGGGGGGGGGGGGGGGGGGGGGGGGGGGCTGTACAAAAGTTCAGTGATATCCCGTTCCCCGGACTTTCCACCCTTCCACCTCACCGTTCATGCACCACCCATGGATCGGTGAGGCGCACCCTAGGCGGAGGCCGGGAGGGCCCGCAACCCGGTGTTCATAATCCCGGGCTAAGATGTGTCTTCTGTGTCCATGGACTCTCCCGCGACGAACGACTCCGCTGCCCTGCCTCGTCTCCTCGGCCGTTACGAACTCGTCCATCTTCTGGGGCAGGGTGGAATGGGAGAGGTGTACCTCGCCAAGATTTCCGGAGCGGCGGGTTTCGAGAAGCCCTGCATCGTCAAGACGATCCTCCCCACGCTCCTGAAGGACCGGCAGTTCCTCGATCGCTTCCACCATGAAGCGAAGGTTCTCGTGCACCTGGTGCACTCGTCCATCGCGCAGGTCTACGACATGGGCGAGGCCGAGAACACCTACTACATGGCGCTCGAGTACGTGGCGGGCGTGGATCTGGCCTTCCTGCAGGAGCAGGCCCGCGTGCAGGGCCAGTCGCTGCCCCTCCCGGTGGCGCTCTACCTCGGCCAGCACATCAGCGAGGGGCTGGGGTATGCCCACCGGAAGATGGGCCCGGACGGCCAGCCGCTCGGCATCGTCCACCGCGACGTGTCGCCGCACAACGTCATGCTCTCCTATGAAGGAGAGGTGAAGGTCATCGACTTCGGCCTCGCCAAGAGCGCCGCCCGGAGCAAGTACACGCTGCCCTCCACCGTCATGGGCAAGCTCGGTTACATGTCCCCGGAGCAGGTGCGTGCCGAGGCCGTGGATCACCGCAGCGACATCTACTCGTGCGGGGTGGTGGTGTGGGAGTTGCTCGCCGGGCAGCCCCTGTTCGCCCATGGCACCGTGGGCGAGATGATGGCCGCCATGTCCAACCCCGTCGTGCCCGCGCTGCACGAGCTGCGGCCGGACGTGGATCCCTCGCTCGATGCCGTGGTGCGTCGCGCGCTCGCGCCCCATCCCGAGGACCGTTACGCCCGCGCCGACGACTTCGCCCGCGCCCTGAACGAGCAGTTGCTGCGCCAGGGCTCGTCCCTGGGCGCCGAGGAAGTGGGCAACTTCGTGCGCGGACTCTGCCCGGAGGCCTTCGCGTCGCAGCGCCAGCTCCTCTCCCGGCTCACCTCCAACCCGAGCCTGCGCCGCACCCCCATTCCCCTGGGCCCGACCGGGATGCCCATGAACACCGGCGTCCAGACGCCCGCGGCGATGGACGCGACTGGAATTGGCTTCGCCTCCACCATGGTGCGCGCTGACAGCCGTACCGCCGTGCCCGTGGTGTCCCCCTCACCCGAGGCCCTGTCTCAAGGACCCGGCCGCAAGGGGTGGACGGTGGCGATCCTCCTCGGCGCGCTCGGGTTGATCGGCGCCACGGCGGGGGTGACGACCGTGTGGTTGACGAACAATCAACCCGCTGGCTCGGAGTATGCCTCCCACGATCGGGGTCCTCCGGACGAGCGGCGCCCGCGGGGTCCCGGAAGTTTTCATCGAGGTGAACGCCCTCCGGAGGATCGCCCTCCACCGCCCGATGGCCCTCCTCGGCCCTGGCCTCCTCCTCCTCCCGTGGGTCCGCCGCCGGCGCTCGAGGGTCCTCCTCCCGCCGGTGCGGCGATGGGGGGGGAGCCCCCGCCTCCCGAGGAGCCCAAGGTGGTGGTGGAGACTCCGGCCCCGAAATCGGCCCGGCTCGTTCCCGCGGAACACGTGGCGGCGATGCGGCCCGGCCCCAAGGCGTCGCAGTTCCTCGTTCCGGAGGGACGCGCGGCGGGGCTCTCGCCGGGCATGGTCATCCCCGTGGTGGTGGCCCCCGTGCGGGATGGAAAGGCGAAGCTGCTGGGCGAGGCGACGGTGCTCAAGGTGTCCGAGAAGGGCGCCGTGGTGTCACCGGATGCCCGGGTGCGCAACGCGGGGCGGATCGAGCGTTTCGCGGTCCTTCCCCTCGTCGTCCCGGCGAAGTTCGAGGTTCCCTCGGAGCCTCCCCCCGCACCGGCTCCCGCCGTGACGGCGCCTCCCAAACCCGCCGCGCCCTCGGGGCCGCGGGCGTTGGTGGGACGCATCGCGGATCGCAGCCGCACCCCGTTGTTGAGGAAGTTCGAGATCACCAACACGGACACCATCACGTGGAGCAACTGCATCCTCGTGGCCCAGGGACGCGAGACGTACAAACTGGGAGGCATCGCGCCTGGGGGTTCGCGGGAAGTGTCGCTCAGGGACTTCGAGCACGGCGAGGCGGGAGGGCCCTTCGTGGAGCAGAATCGCCTGGGTCTCTTCTGCGCCGAGGGCCAGAAGCTCTTTCCCGTGAAGCTGTGAGGCTCAGAAGGAGCCCGTGAGCTGGAGCGTGAAGGTCCGGCCGTATTGGGGCACGGGCGCCGCGGCGCGCACCTCACCGAGCGGGAGGGCGTAGCGGGCGTCGAGCAGGTTCTGCACGCCGGCGAAGTAGCGCAGGTGCGGCAGCTCTCCGGACAGTCCGAGCCCGATCAACAAGGCCTCGCCATGGTCGGTGCCATCCGCGCCGCGGCCCCGGGCGCTCTGGTAGGTGGCCTGGGTGGCCAGGCGCATCTCTCCCGAGCCCAGGGGGAGCAGCAGCCGTCCCGAGGCCAGATGCGCGGGAGAGGCGTCGGTCTCTTCCTGGGAGGCGTTGCGCAGGGAGACGAAGGAGTAGCTCAGGTCCACGAGCAGGTAGCGTCCGGGTTGCCAATGCAGGCCCGCCTCCGCGCCCCAGGCGCGCGTCTCCCCGGAGCGGTTGCCGAAGATGGTGCACGGGGTGGGGCTCGCGGGGTCTCCACAGCGGGGCTCGCCCTGCTGCTGCTGGAGCACCACGAGGTTGGAGATGCTGTTGTGGTAGCCCGCGACGATGATGCGCAGCTCGTTGGTCAGATCGTGCGCGTGCTCGAGTTCCAGCGTGGTGATGGTCTCCGGGTCCAACTTGCCCGCGGCGGCCTGGGTCCGGCCGCTGTCCTCGTAGTCGAGTTCGTAGGGCGTGGGAGCGCGAAAGGCGCGGCCCACCACCAGCTTGGTGAGGCCGTTGGTGTACGGGCGTCCGATGAGCGCCAGGCGCGGGGTGAAGGGGGCGCTGTCCAGGTCGAAGTAGCGATCCACGCGCACGCCCGCGGACAGGCTCAGCCGGGGGTGGAGGGTCCACTCGTCCAGCAGGTAGGTGGAGAGCAGCAGGCGGGATCTCGCCGGCAGCAGCGCGGCGCCCTGGGGGCCGAAGCTCTTCTGATTCACGCGGAGCTGGGCCTGACCCTCCACGCCCACGGTGAGATGGTGGGTGTCGAAGAGCCACAGGCGCAGGCGCGCCTCGGCGGACAGCCAGTCGGCGCGGGAGGCATCGGTGTCCCGCCGCAGACTCCCCTCGGGTTGTGCGTACATCCAGTCGCCCTGGTAACGGCTGGCGTCATAGGCGCCGCGCAGCGACAGCTCCAACCGCTCACTCAGGGTCCGCTCATAGCGGGCCTCGGCGAAACCCCGGAGATCGCTCACCTGGGTGCCCGGTGCGCCCAGGATCGTGTCGAAGGGGCCCATGGGACTCTGCTTGAGCCGCCAGTGCCACAGGGTGTGGAAGCCGAGCTTTCCCACGCGGGCCCGGAGCGATGCGCTGGCGGCACGCTCCCCATCCAACCCCTCCACGGTGGGCAGTCCGCTCCCCAAGGGCGTCATCTCCGCGCCCCGGATGTTCAACCCCGCCACGGACAGCAGGAGCGAGTTCTGGTCGCGCTCCCATCCCGTGCTCACACGCATCCGCGTGGTGCCCAGCGCCCCCACCGCGCCCGTGACCTCCACGTGCCGTTCCGCGCCCAACGTCTCGCGCGGCACCACGTTGATGACGGCGAAGAAGGCGCCCGTGCCGTACAGGGCACTGCCCGGGCCCCGGACCACCTCGATGCGATCCACTTCCGCCAGGTCCACCGCGAGGTCCCTCCCCGCGTAGCCCTGCCCGGTCACGATGTCGTTGAACGGATGGCCATCCCAGAGGGTGAGGACGCGGGTGTTGAAATCACCCGGGGGCGCGAAGCCGCGCACCCCCAGGTAGGTGTAGGTCCGATCGTCGGAGACGAAGATGCCGCGCACGGCGCTCAGGGCCTCGGCGAGCGTGGTGTAGCCGAAGGCACGCAGCTCCTCCTGGGAAATGACGGAGGTGGAGGCGGGCGCCTCGTCCACGCTCAAGAGATTCTTGGACGCCGCGCGCACCGGGGGCGGCACGTAGCGCAGGTCCGCGTGGACGCGCGTCTCCGCGTCCGCGTGCACCTGGACGCGCTGGTTCACGGGGCTCACGTCCCGGCTCTCCACCTCCAGGGTGTGCTCGCCTTGCGTGAGGGTGAGCACGGTGGGGGTGAAGCCCATGGGGCGTCCGTCCACTCGCACCGTGGCGTTGTCGCGATTGGCGGTGACGATGAGGCGTCCGGTGGGCGTGGGGCGCGGACTGAGCGCCACCGAGAAGGGCACGTCGTCATCGGCGACCACGTCCACCATCACCTGGGCCGGGGTGTGGTCGGGAGCGCTCACGTACAGCACGTGCTGGCCCGGGGTGAAGCGCAGGGTGCCGGGGACCCGTCCGAGCACGGGGCCGTCCGCGGACGCGCGTATCTGGGCGCCCACGGGCGTCCCCGTGATCCGCACCGTGCCGGTGATGAGCTCCAGGGTGAAGGCCTGCTGCTCGGCGCTTCCGCGTGTCAGCTCCACCGTCACCGTGGCGCGGCGATAGCCCTCCTTGCGCACCATCACCTCGTGGCGCCCGGGCGGCAGCGCGAGCATCTGGGGCGAGAGCCCCCGTGCGCCCAGATCCTCCCGGTCCACGAACACCTCGGCGCCCGGCGGCTCGGTGGTGACGCGCACCAGGGCCACCTTGGGCCGCAGCCGCTCCAGGGCCCGGTCCACCTCGGCCGCGTCGGCCGCGGGCAGGGCCTCCTGGGTGAGATCGTTGTAGTAGCGGTAGGCCTCGTTGTAGCGGCCCAGCGCCTCGTAGCAGCGCGCGATGTTGTAGAGGACGTTGCGGTTGGGCACCAGGCGGTAGCTGGTGAAGTAGGAGCGCAGCGCCTCGACGTACTGGCGCCGGGCATACGCCTGGTTGCCCACCTCGAAGCTCACATCCGCTTCATCCGCGGTGTTGCTGGCCCGCACGGCCGCTGGCACGAGCAGCAGCGACAGCAGGAGGCCCAGACGAAGCACATGCATGATCGCCCCCATTCTTTCACGCGGGCGTACCCCGTCCACCTGTCAGCGTGACAGGGCGGCGCCCAGGGCGCGGGCCGCGGCCTCCAACTCCTCCTCCGGGCGTGCCTCGGCGGGGAGCGCGTCGAAGGCGCCCCTTCCCCACAGCCGCCGGGGGGTGTCCCGGTAGCGTGGCACCAGGTGCAGGTGGAAGTGACGCAGCACGTCACCGATGGCGAACGCATAGGCGTGCTCGGCGCCAAGCACCTCGCGCTGGGCGCGCATCACCCGCGCGGCCCAGGCGCCCAGCTCCCGTGCTTCCTCCTCCTCCAGCTCATAGAGGGCGCGCGCGTGCCGCTCGCTCGTGAGCACCACCCAGCCGGGCAGGGGGCTCGGGGAGGCCACGCCATGGAGCACCAGCCCCGGTGGGCGGGCAATCACCCCTCCCACGGGCCGGACACTCCCGTTCACGAGGGCACAGCCCAGGCACGGGTCATTCACGTCCACGTCACTCATGGTCCCTCACGCTACCAGTGCCCGCCCGGGAGCGGGGATGGCCCCTGGGGGCGCGCCAACTTGACGCAGGAGGGGCCTGGGTCGGAGACTGCCGGGCCGCCGCCACGCGCGGAGAACATTTCAAGCCAAGCAGCCAAGGTGGGACGATGAAGAAGCATTGGGCATTCGTGTTGCCGCTCCTCGTGTTGGGTTGCGGTCCAGAGGACTCGAACGGGGATGGGATCGCCGACGGCATCCTCAAGCCGGATTCCGTGTCGGTGGTGGCTCCGGCCACGCCCAAGGGCACCGTCTCCGGCCAGGTGCTCGACACCCGCCTGGCGCCCCTCTCGGGCGCGGAAGTGAAACTGCTCATCGGCAGTGATGCGTCGGGTCAGTTCACCACCCAGACGGACGCCGCGGGCAACTTCATGTTCTCCAACGTGCCGGCGGGCTCCTCGGTCCTGGTGACCGCGAGCAAGGGCGGCTACGCCACGTTGCGCGCCAGCGCCCAGGTGCCCTCCAGCGCGGGCAACATCCCCATCAACAATGGCAACGCCAGCCTGGGCGCCATCCTGCTCGCCGAGACCGGCAGCAGTGTGAGCTTCACGCTGCTCACGCCCTCGGGCCACCCCGCGGCCAACGCCCGGGCGTACCTGGAGGCCACCCCCGCCGGCGCGCTCGCCTTCAACACCACCGATGCCACCGCCACCAGCTCGGTGATCGCCACCCCCGTCGTGGCCAATGAGATGGGCATCGTCACGTTCACCAACGTGCCCGCCCCCGCGGAGCTGGCGCGCATCGGTGGCGTGGAAGCCGCCGCGGGCGGCTACCGGCTCTTCGTGGATCCGGTGGACATCAACGGCGACGGCATCATCGACGCGGCCGGCTACGACAATAAGTTCGACGCCTCGACCCTGTTGACCACGGGCAGCTCGCAGCTCGTGCGCCTGGCCCTGCCCAACAACGGTACGGCCGGTACCTTCGGCCTGACGGCCACCAACCTCGCCAGCCTCCAGTCCGCCGACAAGCGGCCCTCGCGCAACCTGCTGCGCGACGGCGAGCCCATCTTCCTCGCCTTCAACCAGCCCGTGGCCCGCGACTCGCTCCTCGCCATCCTCACCGATGAGGCTGGCCGGGAGCAGATCGACGTCACGGTGACGCCCAACGCCACCGGGGATGTGTACTCGCTCACGCCCGCGGCCGGCCGCGTTCTCGAGGGCCAGGAGTACAACCTCATCGTGCGTGCCACCTCGGCCTACTCGGGCGCGGTGTTCTCCAAGAAGGGCTTCTTCGTGCGCGGCGACGTGAAGAGCCCGCGCCCGCTGTCGCTCGTGTCCGTCACGTTCAAGGACAACAACGTCACGGGCAACACCACGGGCGTGCTGGACGCGGGCGAGTGCGTCATCCTCACCTTCAACCAGACGGTGGTGCCCACCACCACCCTCCTCGAGGTCACGCTCTCGGGAGGCCCGGAGGTGCTGAACTTCAAGACCGTGGCGCCGGCCCCGTACCCCGCGCCCGCGACCAATCCCTGCTTCACCGGGGAGAGCACGAAGTTCCCCATCGAGCCGGGTTTCGACGCCACCACCCGATTCTACTTCGCCTACGGTGCGGCCGGGACGGCGGGTCCCCCGTCCATCAACCCGACCACCACCACGGCCAATGTCCGCATGGAGTTCACCAAGTTCCAGCCGCTGGATCTGTCCAGCTACTACGAGACGGCGTGGGGGTCCCCGGTGGCCGCCACGACGATCCTCGAGAAGCAGATGGCCCGGCCGTAGTCCCGCGGTCCCATGCTCCAGGCCGGAGTGCGAGGCCTGGGGCGCCCAAGTCATCATCGGCGTGAGCCAACTGTTGGCACCTGGACAGGAGCGCGGGGGGAAAGCCCGCGCTCCCCCCGGATGCCACGAGCGCATCCAGGGAGCCGTGCATAGCATGGTGGGCGTTTCCACCTCGCACGAGGGCTCCGCGCCATGACCGTACCGCTCACGCACACCCTCGATCGCAGGACGAAGGATGCCGCCGAGCCGGCGCGTGCCACCGAGCGCAGGCGCGTGCTCGTGGTCGACGACTTCGATGACGCCCGCGAGATGTACGCGGAATATCTGGAATTCGTGGGATTCCAGGTGGACGTGGCCCGCAACGGCGTCGAGGCGGTGGAGAAGGCCCAGGGCGCTCCTCCCGACATCATCCTCATGGACCTGTCCCTGCCGGTGATGGATGGCTGGGAGGCCACGCGCCGGCTCAAGCAGGATCAGCGCACGCGGAACATTCCCGTCATGGCGCTCAGCGGCCACGTGCTGGCGGGCAACGCCGAGCAGGCGCGGCAGGCGGGCGCGGACGAGTTCGTCGCCAAGCCGTGTCTCCCGCAGGACCTGGAGGATCGCATCCGCCGGATGCTCAAGCCGGACAAGTCCAAGACGAGCCCCTGAGTCGATCGGCTGTTCCCTCGTGTCTCTTCCCGGGGAGGCGCCGTGGACCTCCTGCCATCGCCGCGCGTGGATGCCGACGGGTGGACTCCCCCCGAGGCCTTCGACGAATACCGCCTGGTGCGCCCCCTGGGCCGTGGGGCCATGGGCCACGTGTATCTGGCCCATGACACCCTGCTCGACCGGCCCGTGGCGGTGAAGTTCGTGCGCGCGCTCGGCCCCGGCGCGCTCAGCCGCTTCCTCGTGGAGGCCCGCGCCGCCGCCCGCCTGCAGCACCCCAATGTCGTCACCCTCTACCGGGTAGGGCAATGGGAGAACCACCCCTACCTCATCTCGGAATTCGTCCGGGGCACGTCCTTGGATCGCCTGCCCCGGCCGCTGCCCTGGGAGCGCGTGCGGGCGATCGGGAGGGATCTGGCGCGGGGGCTGGGCGCGGCGCACCGGCGGGGCGTGCTGCACCGCGACATCAAACCGGGAAATGCCCTGCTCACGGAAACGGGGGAGGTGAAGCTCTTGGACTTCGGGCTGGCCAAGCTCCTGGACGAGGGCGCGCCGCCCCGGGAAGAGCCTCCCGCGCAGGGGGGCGAGGACCCGGAGCGGGTGGCGGGCCCGCTCGATGGGGTGACCCTGCCGTCCCTGCCCGAGGGGATGCGGGTGGGCACGCCCTACTTCATGTCCCCGGAAGCCTGGGCGGGTGATGCGCTCACGGCCCGCAGTGACGTGTACTCCCTGGGGCTGCTGCTCTACGAGCTGTGCGCGGGGCAGGGGCCCTTCCGGCATGTGCCTCCCCGGGAGTTGTGCCTGGCGGTGTGCTCGCGTGACGCGCGCCCCCTGGCCGAGGCCGTACCGGGAGTGGATCCCGACTTCGCGGCGGTGGTGGACAAGTGCCTGCGCCTGGTGCCCGAGGAGCGCTTCGCCTCGGCGGTGTCGCTCCTGGACGCGTTCGGCCACCTGACGCGGGACGAGCGGGCGGACGCCCTGCCCGAGGGCAATCCCTACCGGGGCCTGCAACCCTTCGAGGCCGAGCACCGCGCGCTCTTCTTTGGCCGGCAGCGCGAGCAGCGCGAGGTGCTGGAGCGGCTGCGCTCCGAGCCCTTCCTGCTCATCACCGGAGACTCGGGCGTGGGCAAGTCGTCCCTATGTCTGGCCGGTGTGCTGCCCCGCATGGCCGACGGCGCGTTGGAGGACGGGCGGCGCTGGCGCGGCGTGCGGCTCATTCCCGGCCGACGTCCCGTCATCGCGCTCGCCGCCGCCATCGCCCCCGCGCTGGGCATGGACGAGGACGGGCTCGCCAACCTGCTGCGCGCGGACCCCACGGGCCTCGCGCGCCAGTTGAGGGCCCGGCTGCGCGCGGACGAGGGCTTGCTCCTCTATGTGGACCAGCTGGAGGAACTGGTGACGCTCGCGGGGGACGCCCAGGCCGCCCAGGTGGGGATCGCGCTCGGGGAGATCGCCGCGGGTGTGTCCGGTGTGCGCTTGCTGTCCACGAGCCGCAGCGACTTCCTCACCCGGCTCACCGCAGTGCCAGGCCTGGGCGCGGCCGTGCCCGGGGCGCTCTATCTGCTGCGCGCGTTGGGGCCCGAGGAGAGCCACGAGGCGGTGGTGGGCCCGGCGCGGGCCAAGGGCGTGCGCTTCGAGTCCGAGGCCCTGGTGGACACGCTCGTGGCCTCCATCTCCGCGACGGAAGGAGGGCTGCCGCTGCTGCAATTCGCGCTCGCGGAGCTGTGGGAGGCGCGCGACGAGGCGCGGGGCGTCATCACCCAGGCGGCGTTGGACGGACTGGGAGGGGTGGCGGGCGCGCTGGCCCGGCACGCGGACGCGGCCGTGGCGCGCCTGTTGCCGGATCAACGGGCGGTGGCGCGTGGTGTGCTCCTGCGCCTCATCACGCCCGAGGGCACCCGGGCCCGCAGGACGGATGGCGAGCTGGTGGGGGAGGATCCCCGTCAACGCGCGGTGCTGGAGGCCCTGGTGCGCGCGCGCCTGCTCGTGGCGCACGAGGTGGATGGCGGCACCTGCTACGAGGTGGCCCACGAGGTGCTGCTCGACGGGTGGGGCACGCTCGCGCACTGGCTCGCCGAGGCCGCCGAGCGCCGCGAGGTCCAGGCGCGGTTGCAGGCGGCCTCCGCCCATTGGGAGCAGGTGGGAGGCGAGCGGGAATTGCTCTGGGGCTCACGGCAGCTCGCCGAGGCGCGCCTGCTCGAGCCCGCGGAGCTCACCCTCCGCGAGCGGGCCTTCCTGGAGGCCTCGCGCCGCACCCTGGTCCGCAGCCGGCGTCTGCGGCACGCGCTCGCCGTGGGCTTCGTGTTGTCGCTCGTGCTCGTGTACGGGGGCCTGCGGCTGCACGAGGAGGCGGGGCGGGACGCGGTGGTCCGCGACTGGCTCGCCGAGGCCGCCCTGTCCATGCGGGCCGCCCGGAACGAGCGGAATGTCTTCGTGCGAGCGCGCGAGGAGGCCTTCCACCACTACGACGCGGGGCGCATGGCGAGCGGAGACGCGGCATGGGCACGCGCTGTCACGGCCGAGGTCTCGCTCCACCGGCTCCTGGGCGAGGTGGGCGATCACCTGGAGCATGCCCTGGTGTTGGACCCCCTGCGCTTGGAGGTTCGCGAGGCCCTCGCCGACTTCCTCCTCGAGCGCGCCTTCCATGCCGAGCAGGCCTTGGAGACGGGGGAGTTGCCCGCGCTGCTGCACCGGTTGCGGCTGTACGACACGGGCGGCGAGCGCTGGCGGCGATGGACTCGGCCCGCGCGCGTCACACTCACCGTTCCCGGAGCGCTGGAGCGGGTGGAACTGCGGCCCGTGTCGCGCGACGGGGCGGGCCGCGAGGTGTTGGGGGCGCCCGTGCCCGTGGCGGGAGGGCCCTGGGTGGACAGGGAGGTGTCGCCGGGGGATTGGCGGCTCACGGTCTTCACCTCGGGCCACGAGCCCGTGCGCCTTCCCCTGCGCCTGCGGAGGGGCGAGCACCGGCGGCTGGGGCTCACGCCGATGCGCGCGGGCTCGCTTCCCCAGGGATGGGTATATGTCCCGGTGGGGCGGGTGCTCTTTGGCAGCGCGGCGGACGCGAGCGTGCGGAGCTTCTTCAACGCGCTCCCGCTGCACGAGCGGCGGACGGGCCCTTTCCTCATCGCCCGCCACGAGACGACCTACGCGGAGTGGATGGACTATCTCGCCGACCTGCCCAGACGCGAGCGCGAGCGGCGCCTGCCGCGCACGAGCACGCCCTACCACGGCATGCTCCAGCTGGAGCGCGAGGGGAGCACCTGGCGCCTGCGCTTCCAACCCGGCGGCGAGCCCTACACGGTGCGCGCTGGCGAGCGGCTGACGTATGCCCGGCGCGAGCGGCGCGGCTCCCAGGACTGGCTGCGCTTTCCCGTCACCGGCATCTCCTTCGAGGATGCGGAGGCGTACACGGCGTGGTTGGACCGGACGGGGCGGGTGCCCGGAGCGCGGTTGTGCACGGAGCTGGAGTGGGAGCGCGCCGCGCGAGGCGAGGATGGGCGCGAGTACCCCCATGGAGACGCGCTCGGTCCGGACGACGCCAACGTGGACCTGACGTATGGCAAGGAGCCCGGGGGCTTCGGTCCGGACGAGGTGGGCAGCCACCCGGCGTCGCGCAGTCCATTTGGCGTGGAGGACATGGCGGGCAACGCGTGGGAGTGGACGCGCTCGGCGGTGGAGCCCGGGAGGGTGGTGGCGCGCGGGGGGGCGTACTACTTCGCCTCCGCCTCGGCGCGCGTGGCCAACCGCGAGCTGCCCGAGCGCACCCTGCGCGACATCACCGTGGGCCTGCGCGTGTGCGCCGACGTGCCCCGGTGATGCGCGGCTTCACTTCCCGGACGGTGGGACGAAGCGAATGCCCGGCAGGCCCGCCACGGGGGCCTCGAAGGCGAACAGGTTGCCCTCCTCGGGCCGCTGCCGCCTCTCCGCCTCGCTCAGCGTGTGGTTGGCCGAGGTGACATAGATGGTTTTCAGATCCTCGCCGCCGAACGCGGGCTTGGTGGGGTTCCGCACCGGCATGCGCACCTCGCGCTCCACGCGACCCGTGGGGTCGAAGCGGACGACCTTGCCGGCGCCGTGGATGGCGCACCACAGGAAGCCTTCCGAGTCCACGCTGGCTCCGTCCGGGCCCGAGCCCTCCTCGACGCGGGCGAAGACGCGCTCGTTGAGGGGCAGGCCCAGGTGCGGGTCATAGTCGGCGGCCCAGATGGTCTTGCGGGGCGTGTCGCCGAAGTACAGGGTGCGGCCATCCGGGCTCCATGCCAGCGCATTGGCGATCTGGACGGGCCTCGTTCCCGCGTGCCACTTCCCCTCGCCGTCGTAGCGCCAGAAGGGGGCCTCGCGCGGAGCCGGGCTCGCGTCTCCGGGCTCCAGGGGCTCGTACATGGGGCCGATCCAGAAGCGGCCCTGCCGGTCCAATGCGCCATCGTTGAAGACGAAGCGGCGGGGATCGAACGGGGGCGGCGCGAGGAAGCGCAGGGAGCCATCGTCGAAGGTGAAGTCGAACAGCCCGGTGCGCAGCGCCACCACGGCCCCGGTCCGCGTCAGGGCATAGGAGCCGAGAGACGCGGGCATCTTCCAGGAGGTGTCCTGGCCCGTCCTCGGATCGAAGGCATGCAGCGCGGGCTCGCGCAGGCACAGCCAGAACAGCCGTCCGGAGTCCGCGTCCCAGACGGGATTCTCACCATTGAGGGACTGGGCCTTCAGGACACATCGCACCGGACTCGTCGTGCTCATCGCCCGCCGTTATGCCGGGCGCGGGTGGGCATGCCCATCACCATGCACGGGAGCACGCCGTCTCCATCGTCTGGCCGACAGTGGTGGCGGCGGGAATCGGACCTCAAAACAGACGGTCCGCGAGGTACCACAGCAAGGCCGTCCCGAGGCTGCACGGGATGACGAGGCTTCCCGTATCCAGGGAGGAGATCATCACCCCGCCGCTTCCCGTGGGGAGCAGCAGGATACCGGCCGCCACCAGCCACGTGACACCGAGGATGAACGCCCGCCGCAGGGGCCGCTCCCGCGGGGGCAGGCGCCGCAGGACCCGCTCCCGGAATCCATCGTCGGAGGGCTCGGACGGCAATTGCCGCTCGAGCAGCGTGTCGAGCCAGACCTCGTCATCGCGGCCGTTCATGGGGTCTCCTCGAGTTGCCGGCGCAGCTTCTCCTTCGCGCGCGCGACGTGGGTCTTGAGCGTGCCCAGGGGACAGTCGAGAACGACCGCTGCTTCCTCATGGGTCAACTCGTTGACGTAGGTGAGCACGAGCGCGGCCCGCTCGCGGGGCTTGAGCGACGCGAGCGCCCGCTCCAGATCGTAGCGCTCCAGGAGCAGGTCCGGGAGGGCGGCTTCCTCGGAGTCTCCGGCCTCCAGCGCGGGAGGCTCCAGGGGAACATCGCGGCTGCCTCGGTCGCGGCTGAAGAACACGTTGCAGGCGATGCGGTAGAGCCAGGATGAGAACTTCGCTCCGCCGCGATACCCACGCAGCCCCCGGTAGGCGCGCAGGAAGGTTTCCTGCGCGAGATCATCCGCCCACGCCAGGTCTCCTCCCGTCAGCCGGCGCAGCAGGCCGCGCACCGCGGACTGATGTCGTGCCACCAGCTCGCCGAAGGCACGCCGATCGTCACGCAGCAGCACCCGGGAGATGAGCTCGGCGTCCGAGGTCTCGTCAGGAGGAGAGGACATGGGGCGCGGGGACTACGGCTGGGGCTCTGGCCGGAGCGCGGACGACAGGGGGCCTCTTCCGCCCTGCAAGCGCCAGACGAGCAGGTGTCCCAACCCGATGAGGAAGAGCGTCAGCCCAGCGCCCCAGGCCCCCTCTGTGTCGGGGAGGGCCGCCAGGAAGACCGTCAGCCCCAGTCCCGCGGCGGACAGGATGATCCCCCTCCGCAGATCCGAGGGCTTGCGCGGGGGCGGAGCGAGCAGCCCCGGGGGGAGTTCCACTCCCTTCTCCACCATCATGCGCACCGTCTCGTGGATCATGCGCATCCTGCGGTAGCTGGCGTACAGCCAGGCCAGGAAGGCCGTCGCCATACAGCCGAAGAGGGAGACGCAGATGAGGACAGGGGTGGGATCGAACGGACTTCCGGCTTGCCGCTCCTCGCGCTGCTGGAGCAACTGGAAGAGTTGCTCCCGTGTGAGCCTCCCTTCCGGGTCGATCCGCCGCACCTCCGACTCCAACTGCTGGCTCTGAGCCACTGAGGGGGCGGGAGGAGGCTCGGGGACCTCGGGAGGAGGGGCGGACTCGGCCCGCCCTCCCACGGCCAGGGCGGCCAGGATGCACACGGTGAGTAGCTGTTTCTTCATGAAGGACTCCTTCCGTCGTTTTCTGGGCGGTAGGACTCCCGGACCCGGCACCTTGGATTCAGCCCCTGTTTTTTCTCCGCCCGTCCCCGTTTTGTCGAGAGCCACGCGCGAACCGCGGATTCACCGCGATCGTCCGCTTGCCATGGCCCGAGGCTGGCTTCTCGGTGTCTCCGTGCCCGTGGAGGTCGGGGACGCCAAGGCCGATGGTGTCTTTCTCGAAGGGAACAAGTCCATGCACAAGGAGAGGTGTCTCTCTTTGCTCCTGGCGGGGGTTGCGTCCTTCGTGGGAGGCTGCCAGCCCGAGGCGTCCACCCAGGATGCTCCGGAGACCCACACGGCCCGGCTCGAGGGCGCGGTGGGGTGCTGGAGCGCCTATCCTCCATGACCACGGGCTGCCTCGGTCACACGGCGACGCTGCTCGACTCAGGGCAGGTGCTGGCGACGGGCGGCTACCACTTCGATGCCCTGCGGGAGTCCGCTTCTGGCCCTCGCGGCGCGGCGTACCTGTACGACCCGGCCGCGAAGTCCTTTACCCCGGTGAGCCCCATGGCGAAGGCGCGCATGGGCCACATGGCCCTCCGACTCTACTCGGGCCATGTGCTGCTCTTCGGTGGCACGGCGGATGACAACGACGCCTCGTACTGGAGCGTCCCCGGAAGCGGATGAGGCTCGGGTAGACCTCGAGGACTCCTGCACCGCTCCGACCGGGGCAGTCAGTACGCCAGGGCGGACTATCGACAGGCGTTGGCTGCTCGCGGCATCGAGTGCCGCATGTCACCCATGAGCAACTGCTGGGACAACGCCGTGGTGCAGAGCCTCTTCAGCAGTGTGGCGTAGCGGGGAGAGGGTTTGCCAGCGGGACTGAGTTGAAGACTCCGTTCATGAGAGACGTTTCACAACGCCTCGCAAGGCTGACTGCCGAGCGACAGTTCAACCGACGGGCTTTTTCTCGGAACTAACGGTTTGTCGATGGCGGGTTGGTGAATGCGTTGGTTTCTAACGCCTTCGGCGGACAGGATCCAGGCCATATGGGTCTGGCGCGGGCGTCACTCAACTGTATGGGAGCGACATGGGACGTCGATGCCGTGAATGGATGAGGATGTTGTTCTTGCTCGGACTCTTGGGATGGATGACGGCCTGCCAGGAGCCTTCGGATTCGCGCTTGGTGGAGGCCCGGACGGCATTCGACTCAGCGACGAAGCTTGAGAAGGAAGGCAAGTACACAGAAGCCCTCATCCAGGCTCATCATGCACTCACACTCCGGGAAGCCATATTTGGACGCGAGCATCGGGAGGTCTCCAGTACGCTGAGCCTGGCGGGGAATCTCCATCGGAGGAAAGGGGAAATGACCCAGGCCGAACCCCTCCTGCAACGCGCGCTCGCCATCCAGGAGACGGCCCCTGGCGACAATCGTCTCGCCAGGGCCTCCACGCTCAGCGCGCTCGCCGGCGTCCACTGGGCGCGAGGATTGTACGGCCAAGCTGAATCATTATCAGTGCGAGCACTTGCTCTTCGTGAGGAGGCCTTAGGAAAGGACCATCCCGATGTCGCCGCCTCGCTCAACAACCTCGCCGCCATCTACTTCACGCAGAAATTGTACGATGAGGCCGAACCTCTCATGCAGCGCGCACTCACGCTCTATGAGGCCAATCTCGGGAAAACACATATCAAAGTCGCGGACTCGCTCAACAACCTCGCGGGCCTCTACTTCGAGCAGGGATTGTACGGACGAGTCGAACCCCTCATGCAGCGCGTGCTCGACATCAGGGAGACGGTCTTGGGCAAGACCCATCCAGATGTCGCCGTCTCGCTCAACAACCTCGCCATGCTTTATTCGCGCCAGGGACTGTACATCCAGGCGGAGTCGCTCTTCCTGCGTGCGATCGATATCGAGGAGGCCGTTCTCGGCAAGACCCATCCCGAGGTCGCCACGCTGCTCAACAACCTCGCAAACCTCTACGCGAAACGGATGATGTACGACCGGGCTGTTCCCCTCTCCCAGCGCGCGCTCGACATCCGAGAGGTCGCCCTGGACAAGGCCCATCCCAATGTCGCGGACTCGCTCAACGACCTCGCCTCCCTCTACCGGGAGCAAGGATTGTACGAGCAGGCCGAGCCCCTCTTCCAGCGCGCGCTCAACATCGGTGAGAATGGCCTCGACAAGACGCACACGCGAGTCGCTACCTCGGTCGGCAATCTCGCTTCCCTCTACCTCGATCTGGGTCGATACGAGCAGGCCGAGCCCCTCTTCCAGCGCGCGCTTTCTCTCATGGAGTCCACGCTGGGCAAGGAGCATCCCGACATCGCCTTACTCCTCGGCGATTTCGCTCAGCTCCGCATGGCCCAGAATCGCCTTGAGGAGGCCGTACCGCTCTATACGCGCGCCTTCGCGATCTCCGAACAGCGTCTGCGGCAGGAGGCGCTCGACTTCTCCGAATCGCGTCTGTCCGGTTTCCTCCGCCACCTGCGGAGCGCCGAGGAAACGCTCTACGCCTTGTTGCGTACGCATCCCGAGAACGCCCAGGTACGACGATTGGCATTGAGCGCGGCCCTCCTTCTCAAGGGCCGCTCCGTCGAGGAGACAGCGAGCATTTCTCACACCCTCTACCGGCACCTGGGTGCCGACGACCGCGATACCCTCGAGAAGCTCCGGGACTTGCGTGCCCGCCTGGCGTCTCTATCGCTTGTCGGCCCGGGAGTTCTCGCTCCGGAGGACTACCAACAGCAACTCAAGACCCTGACGGCTGAAGGTGACACACTCGAGGCGGATCTCGCCAAACGCTCCGCGCCCTTGCGAATACGCACCGCCTTGCCTCGTCCCGCCGAGATCGTGGAGCGCGTCGCCGCCTCCCTGCCCACGGATGGCGCACTGGTCGAGTTCATTGCCTACCAGGACAGCCCCCTTGTCCCCAGACCCGGCACTCCCAAAGCACAAGCGCCCAGACAGCTGCGCTATCTGGCGCTGGTGCTTCTGCCCGATGCCTCCACGCGCGCAGTGGATCTGGGTCCCGCCGATTCCATCGACGCCGCCGCTTCGCGCATGCGAGACGCCCTGGCCCGCCGAGATGCGTCCTTCCTGCTCCTAGCCCAAGCGCTTTATCGCCGCGCCTTCCAACCGTTGTTGCCGTTGCTGGGCACCACGCGCCGCCTGCTCCTGTCTCCCGACGGTCAACTGGGCCTCGTGCCCTTCGCCGCCCTCCATGATGGCCGGAACTTCCTCATCGACACCTTCGACGTGACCTATCTCACCTCGGGCCGCGAGCTGTTGCCATCCCCCCAGAGCAGAGCGCCCTTGTCGTCCGTGCTCGTGTTGGCCGATCCCGACTTCTCGGCCCCATTCGTCTCCGCGCCGTCCTCGTCGGACTCCAACGCCCTCGAGCGATTCTTCGCGCGCTCGGATCTCGCCCGAGGCACCTGGGAGCGATTGCCGGGCACACGCGAGGAGGCCCAGGGCATCAAACGGCTGTTGCCCCAGGCCGACCTGCTCCTCGGCGCCGAGGCCACCAAGGAGCGGCTGATGGCACTGCCCACTCCGGGCATCTTGCATCTGGCCACTCATGGCTTCTTCCTTGGCGACCCTCCTGGCACCTCGGGCTCGCGCGGCGTAGGGTCGCTCGCGCTTCCAGACGGTCCTCCGCCACCTCAGCCCGAGCCCCTGCTCAACTCGGGCCTTGTCCTGGCGGGAGCTTTCACGTCTCGGTCCAATGCCACGCTGCTCACGGCTCTGGAATTGGCCGGGTTCGACCTGTGGGGCACCCAGCTCGTCGTCCTGTCCGCGTGCGACACCGGTCTGGGCGAGGTCCATCTGGGTCAAGGCATTTACGGTCTGCGCCGAGCCCTGGTGGTCGCCGGGGCGGAGACCGTGGTGAGCAGTCTGTGGGCGGTGAATGACGGCTCCACGCAACAACTCATGGGCGCATACTACCGCAACCTCCTCGCGGGGCAGGGCAGAGCCTCCGCTCTACGGGAAGCCATGCGCGCCTTGAGGCGAACCCATCCCCATCCCTACCATTGGGCTCCTTTCATCGTCTTGGGGAGCGGTGCGCCCCTGAGAGGCATCACTCCCGGCACTCCGTGATGACCCTTCTGCCTCTGAGTGAGAGGCGGCGGGAATCCAACCCTTCCCCTCGTGGATTGCAACAAGGGGAATCAGGGCAGGTGCCATGCGCCTCTCTTGTTTCCGAAGTGTGCAGGTGTGTCAGGAGTTCGTCGAGGTCGCGCGCGAGCGGGGCGATGCGGGCGCCATGAGAGGGGCGGCCGGATTCTCCGTGGCCACGCTGATCGTAGTACATCGCGCGCGACTGCGACCAGCCGTGCAGCAGGACCAGGGTGCGCTCGCTCGAGAGCGAACCCGCGATGTGGTAGTCCAGTGTACATCCGTCAGGGGTGGTGAAGGTGCTCATCATGTCTTCCTTTGAAGACCCTCGGTTCAAGCCACTTCCAGATTCTATGCCGCCGCGACTGCGCGACCGTGACCCTTCCGAGCGGTTTTCGTAGGTGCTCCGGTCATGGACGCCGCCTCCCTCCATGGATAGGGATCGGACATTCCACTGACTTTTCTTGAGAACGGTTCGATTCTCCTTTGTATACCAATGGGAGAGACAGCGCCATTCAGTGGAGTGATGTTTCCGCATGAGGAACAGCCAATGTCACACGACGTGCTTGTCACCGGTGCCAGCGTCACGGGCCCGGCCCTCGCCTGGTGGCTGCACCGGTTCGGGATGAACGTCACCGTCGTCGAGCGCTCGCCCGCGTTCCGCGATGGCGGCCAGAACATCGACGTGCGTGGGGCCGGCCGAGAGGTGTTGCGGCGCATGGGGCTGGAGCAGGCGGTTGCCAAGGCCGGCACGGGCGAGCAGGGCATCGTCTTCGTCGATGAAAACAACCGCGTGAAGGCGGAGTTCGACAAGGAGGTATTCGGCGGCAACGGCCCGACCGCCGAGCTGGAGATCCTCCGCGGAGACCTCGCGCGTATTCTCTATGAGCACAGCCGTGACCGCGCGGAGTACGTCTTCGGCGACAGCATCGAGTCACTCGACGACGGGGGAGAGGGAGGAATCGAGGTCACCTTCAAGAAAGGCGGCGCCCGTCGCTTCGACCTCGTCATCGCCGCCGAGGGAATCGGCTCCTCGACGCGTCGGCTCCTGTTCGGTGACACCGCGAAGCGTCGGCCGTTCAATCTCTACATGGGCTATTTCACCCTCCCGAAGGGCGAAAACGACGGTGTTTTCGCCCGCTGGTACAACGCACCGGGTGGGCGCAGCGTGTTGCTCCGCCCCGACCCCAAGGGCACGACGCGCGCCGTGCTCACGCTCCAGCAGGCGCCCTGTGGCTACGAAGACCTCTCGCTCGACGAGCAGAAGCAGGTGTTGAAGGAACGCTTCGCCGATGCCGGGTGGGAGACGCCACGCGTGCTCCAGGGGCTCGCTCAAGCGGATGACTTCTACTTCGAGATGATCGGTCAGATGCGACTCGAGTGCTGGTCAAAGGGTCGGACCGCGCTCGTCGGCGACGCCGCCTACGCCCCCTCGCCGGTCAGTGGCATGGGCACGAGCCTCGGCCTGGTCGGCGCGTATGTGCTGGCGGGCGAGCTGTCGCGCCATGACGACCATGCCGAGGCCTTCGCCGCCTATGAGCGGATCATGCGGCCCTATGTCGACCAGGCGCAGGATGTGCCGAAGTTAGGCCCGCGTATCGCGAATCCGCGAACGCGGTTCGGGATCGTGCTCCAGCAGGCCGTCTTGAATCTCGCGACGAAGCCGGGCATCCGGAATCTCGCTGGCAAACTGATCGAGCCACCCGCCGAGAAGATCGATTTGCCCGATTACGGCCGGGCCGTCTCTCGATGAGACCAGAAAAGCGGCGCGCGCCTCTTGCCTGGAGCACCATGCCACGCGTGACCGCGACCGCTGACACCTCTTGGGCCTGGCCTGGACAGTTCCATACGCTCGGGCCTTTCGATGTCCCGGGTTTTCCCTCCCGCCATGCGCATGTGTACATGCCGAGCGGAAACGACGTGCCGCTCCACGAGCGGCCCGTGCTCTACCTCTTCGACGGCCAGAACAGCTGGACGGACTGGGGCAGCTATGCGGGTGGCTGGTACGCGCATGAGGCCGCCGAGAAGCTCGTGGGCAGCCGGACCTTCCGGGCGCCCGTCGTCGTGGGGCTCGAGCACGGCGGCGACCGGCGCATCGATGAGCTGTCGCCGTGGGAGATGACGCCTGGCCGCGGCGGCCACGCGGAGCACTTCTTCGACTGGGTGGTGCACCACTTCATGCCGCACGTGCAGCGCACCTTCGGGCTGCCGGGTGGGGCACTGCACACGGTGGTGGGTGGCTCGTCCATGGGGGGCCTGGCGGCGCTCTGGTCCCACTACCGCTACCCGCACGCCATCGGCGGGGCGATTGCCATGTCACCTGCCTTCTCCGTGGGCGGTAAGGCGCTCTTCCCCTTCGTGGACAGCCGCTCCAAGCCTCTCATCAGCCGCGTGTATCTCGACTGCGGCGGGCGTGAGGGCGGAGGCAGCATGCTCGCGGTCGCCGAGGAGATGTACCGTGTTCTCGAGCGCAAGGGCTACCCAGAGGGCGGACTCATGTGGCGCCCGGACCCGGAGGCCGGGCACAATGAGAAGGCCTGGAGGCGCCGACTGCCCAAGGCGCTGCGTTTCATGTTCCGGCGCTGAACGCGCTCCGTCAAACCATGGCGGCAGCGGAAATCGAAGCCGCGTCGGAGGGTGGATGCATTTCACAGGCCTCCAGGACAGACGCACGGCATGGCGCCCCGCCAGCCCATGGACTGGAAGTGAATATCACTCAGATGTCACGACCAGGATCCCTGGCGAAAGGATTCCATCCGATGAAAGCCCTGTAGGTGCGCCCGCCCTCAGGGCGTGGCCGCCGTGGTGAGCATGCGCGCGGGGCCCAGGCTCGTGGCCAGCTCGGAGAAGCCCGCGGCGCTGTCCGGGACGCGCTCGAACAGCGCGTCCACCGTGGCGGGAGAGATGGCGTCGAACATCACGGACCACACGAACGAGGTGTTCGCGGGCAGGGAAAAGCCTATCGCGCGCAGATCCGGCACGGAGGTGTGGATATTGGCCGTTAAGACCGCGAGGGAGAGGGGCCGCGGCGAGCTGCCCGGCAGCGTCCTGAGCTGGAAGTTGTACACCCCCCCGGCCACCGGGCTCCAGGAGAAGTCGGTGCCGTGCGTCACGCCGACTGCGGCCGCCTCGGGGGTGATGGGCCGGGCGATGTCCGGCAGCGAGAGGGTCGTGGTGCTGCCCGCTGCCATGCCCGTCTTCTGGGCCGAGGAGTAGGAGATGCCGCTCGGGGATGCCTCCATCGCGCTCGCCAACAAGATGAACGTGGCCTGTGCCACCTGGGGCACCACATAGCGGAACGAGGTGCCCGAGGGGCGGTTCTGGCCGGCAATGGAGAAGAAGGCCTGGTCCGGGAGCATCATGGCCACGCCGGTGCCGGCCAGTTGGAGCCCGGTGGGCACGGTGACGTCGAGGGCGAGGGGGGCGCTGGCCACGGCCTCCAGGGCGACATCCTGGGCCGAGATGGTGGCGCCCTCCGTGAGGGTGACGTTGTCGCGCCGTCCATAGCCCGGAAAGCCCGTGGGCAGGCCGGTGACGGGGTCCTGGGTGGACTGGAGGGCGTAGAGCGAGCCGGTGATGGAGGTAGGCCCCCTCCATTCCACCTTGCGCGAGTAGCCCGTCGCGCTGCCGCCGGAAGCGGGGAAGGAAACCCCGCTCCCCGGGGATGCACGGAAGACCATCACGGGGGCGTTCGCGCCGACGTAGGGAGGCTGACCGCCACTGAAGGCGCCCTCCAGGGTGGCGGAGTGGAGGACGCCGTCGGGGACAAGTGGGTCCTCACCGAGGAGCAACGTGAGCACGCGCTGGGTGAGGCCCTTATAAACCCTCGCCTCCGACTTGTCGCTCGTCACGGTGGCGAGATCGTAGGGGACGGCCACGTCTGGAAAGCTGAACGCGCCCGAACCGTCCGTGTTCACCACGACCTGTCCGCTGGCGTGCATCAGCAGCACGGGGGAGTTCACCACGGGCGCGCCCCGGGCATTGAACAACTTCCCACTCACGCTCCCCCTCGCGGGAGTCGGCGTCTCCGTATCGCCCCCTCCAGGAACCGAGGGTTCGGAGGCCGGGGACGTGGAACCACAGGCGGACAGCAACAGGGCGGTGCAACCATAGGCCCACAGGGTGTTTCTCTTCATTGTCTTCCCCCATGCTCAAGACTTGGAGTCTGGCCTCTTAGCATCCGCACTGGCAGTGTGTATGTCGAAATGACGCGCGAGCCACGCGGTGGAGGCGCCCCTTCCGCACGGACGCCTGGCGGGTCGTCGCGCCTGGAGCACCCTCTCGGTGGCGCTGATCCGCTCCAGGTTACTACAGTTGTACTTTCCAGGCCGACAGAGGAGTGCCGTTGACCCGGTCGCTGCGACCACCTCCCTTGAGCCGTCTTCCGTGGGCCCCGCGCACGTACCTTATCCACTGAGATAGCGCAGCCCTGGGTCCGCGCAACTGCGGAGGTGGGATAGCGGGCCCCACTTGTCTGGTGGGGAGCCAGGAGAGAAAGCGAAACGCAGGAGAAGGTGACGCCGGAGGTGGCGTGGTTACAACCCATGGGAGAAGTCACCTTTACCTGGGGGCGGTCATGTCCAGCAGCGCCATCGTCTCGGACAACAACGAAGCGGTGCTCGTCCAGAAATGGGAGCAGGAGTGGCGCCGCGTGCGGGAGTGGGTGGAGCCCCACTTCGCACGTCCGGAGACACGAGCCTCGGCGGAGGCTCTGTTGCAAGGGTTGCTGGCCCGAGTCGAGCGCAAGAACTCCTGGGGCTTGAGCGAGGAGGTGGGCAGGGCGACGCCCTACGCCTTTCAACATCTGCTCAACGGGGCGCACTGGGACGAGGACGCGCTGCGGGATGACGTGTTGACGTATGCCCGCGAGCGACTGGGCGAGGGGGGAGTCTTGTCCATGGATGAGACAGGCTTCTTGAAGAAGGGGGACAAGTCCGCGGGAGTGGCCCGGCAGTACAGTGGCACGGCGGGCCGCATTGAGAATTGCCAGATAGGCGTCTTCCTGGCCTACGTCACCGAGAAGGGCCACTGCCTGGTGGACCGCGAACTGTACCTGCCCGAGCACTGGCTGGAGGACCCGGACCGATGTCGTCAGGCGGGAATTCCACGGCGGGTGCGATTCCAGACGAAACCCGAGCTGGCGCGAGCCATGCTCCAGCGGGCCTTCGACGCGGGACTCCGTCCCGAGTGGGTGGTGGGAGATGAGGTGTATGGCCGGGATGGAGAGTTGCGACGGTTTTTGGAGAGCCAGTCGCAACGGTATGTCCTGGCGGTGGCCTCCAATACCTACGCCTGGCGCGGGGTGGAGCAGGTGACGGCGGGAGAAGTCTTGAAAGAGGTGAAGAGGCGAGAATGGACGAGGCTGTCGGCGGGGGCGGGAGCCAAGGGACCGCGCAGGTATGACTGGGCGCGAGTCCGAGTCAATTCGCATGAGGGGACCCAGGCGCGGTGGTTTCTCTTCCGTCGAAGCGTGTCGGAGGAGAGCGAGGTGAGCTTTTATCTGGTGCATGCACCGGCCACGACGTCGCTGGCCGCCATGGTGGAAGCGGCCGGCAAGCGCTGGCCGGTGGAGGAATGTTTCGAGTCGGCCAAGGGGGAGGTGGGACTGGACGACTATGAGGTGAGGAAATGGCGAGGGTGGTACCGCCACATGACGTTGTGCCTGGTAGCACATGCATTCCTGGCGGCCGCGCGAGTCATGGCCAACGCGTCCGAGAAGGAGCACCCAGTCCCAAAACGCCTGGGCCCGCCGCATCGAAGCAGTCGCATGGGAGCGTTTCGACGGCGGCGAGGCCTGTCCTTATCCGCTTCAGTGTTCAGGAAGTGAGACGTCTGATGTGGAAACTCGCGCGTTGGGTGGTGCGGCCCGCGCTGGACTTCATCCTGCGATGGAGCCGCTGGCGGCGCCATCATCAGGCCGTCGCCAAACTCTGCCACTACCGCCGCAGAGCGCCCAATATCCACGTCCAACTGTAGTACAGGTCCGGGGCCCACATTCGCCGTGGCCTTCTCCAGCACCAGCGAGGAGAAGCGCGCCACGCCGTTGACGGCCGCCACGGACGGGGTCCTCTCGAGGTGGCCGACCGACCCGCTCTGGATGGGCGGGCGTCAGCCGATCAGAAGTATCCCACGGTCTGCGACCTCGACGAACTCTCGTAGCCCTCGCCCGTGAAGGTCACCACGTGAAGGTAGGTGCCGGGCACGGACGGGTTCGGCAGGGGGCGCTTGACCGTCCCATTGTGAGCGGCGGTCAGAGCGGCGGTGGTGAGCGGCACTCCGTTGCGAGTCACCGTGAGGATGCCGGTGGGTTTCGAGCCATCGGCCGCGACCACCGTCGCGGTGAATGTCAGCTGCATCTGGTATTCCCCGTTCAATCGCGCGAGCCACGCGCCGCTTGCGCCCCGAGAGCGAGGTCGGGACGGCGGCGGACGCGGATGCTCCCCTCGCGGGGCCGCGCGGTCGTCCAGAAACCATCCGCGACGACGGGCAGGAGGATGGCGGGCACGTTGACCGCTGCCTCTTCGACAAGAACCGGGGCCCGCGGCGGCGCCAGGCACCGTGGCGCCATCGCTCAATCAATTGTCGTGATTGCGGAAGTAGACTCGGGCCCTTGTGGATACAAGGCGCTCGTCCGCTTTCCACTCGGTGCGCGGGCCTTCATTCAATTCAAATTTTGTTCAAATGAGCCGCGAGGGACGCGCCCGTGAGAGGTGTGTCCTGGGCGGTGAGGGGGAGTTGTCTCATGTGGAAGTCGTGTCTCAAGGCGGCGCTGCTGGGCCTGGGTCTTGTCGCGTGCGGTTCGGGCGAGGAGCTCGTGACGGAGCAGACGCAACTGGTGCGAGTCGAGCAGAAAGCCGTGCGGACGGAGGGGTCTTTGCAACTGGCCCGCTATCAGCACTGCTCCGAGATGCTATCGGATGGAAAGATCCTGTTCGTGGGAGGTGTCGTGAACGAGGGGTCCGGTTTCACGGCCAGTACGGAGGTCTATGATCCAGTCACACGGACCACGTCCTTCCGGGCGAAGATGAACGTCGCCCGGCGCGCGCACACCTGCCTCACCCTCACGGATGGCCATGTGCTGGTTCTGGGTGGAGTCGATGCACAGGGTGTCAGTACCGCCGCGGAGAAATACAACCCCGCCACCGACACGTGGACGCTGCTGCCACCCATGCCCACCATCAACTACGGCCTGTCCATGGTCCAATTGGATGATGGCCGCGTCCTGGTGGCCGGTGGCTCTTCGTCCTATACGCACGTCTTCCTGTTCGATCCCCTCGCGAACACCTGGACTGAAACGGGCTCCTTGAGCATCGGACGGATACATCCGGCGGCCATCAAACTGCCGGATGGTCGCGTGCTGCTGATTGGCGGATACGCATGGAACAATAACCGAACGCTCGTTGAACTCTACACGCCCTCCACGGGAACGTGGTCCTTGTTGACTCCCCTCCTCAAGAGCAATTCATCACCCAGTGCCACCCTGCTTCCTGACGGACGAGTCGCCGTGGATGGGTATGATTCCAGCGACAATGGCTACATACAAGTGTATGACATTTCCACGAACACCTGGACCCTGTTGCCTCAAGCCAACAGCCCACACGACTGGAGGTCCAAGGCCGTTCTTGTCAATGGCAAACTGATGGTGGTGGGCTCTACGGATCAGCTCGATGGTCAAATGCCCATCGAGTGGTTTGACTTCGCCACACAGCGATGGACCATCGTGGGGTTGCTCAGCATCCCGCGATCTGACTTCACCCTCAATGTGCTGCCTGATGGCTCGGTACTCGCGGCTGGCGGTGCGCAGATCAACACGTACCAGGCCTACGCGACGATGGAGCGGCTGAGCTTCGAGGCTCCCGTCCCCCCGGGTCTGGAGCCCTTCCCCTACAGCGCGTCCAACACCAACGGCGCACTGCAGAATACCCAGAACAGGACCCTCACGCTCTACGCGGGAGATGTGCTGGAAGTGGGAACGTGCGGCCTACCGGGGGCGTCGTCCTCGGGCGATACCTTCCTGCGCGTGTTGGGGGGGGAACTCCCAGGTCGCGGCCAACGATGACAACTGCGGAGGCATGGCGTCCTTCATCAAATACCCGGTGGTGACCACGGGCTCGTACACGGTGCTCGCGGGCTGCTACGCGAATGGTGCGTGCGGTGGCACGGTCTCCTTCCGCGTCACGTCCGGGCCCACCTCTCCCCTCTATTATGTGGCGGCCAATACCAACAACGCCCAACAGAACACCGTCAACCGCTCGTTCACGCTCGATATCGGGGACATGGTGGAAGTGGGGACCTGCGACCTGCCAGGGGCGTCCGCCACGGGGGATACCTCGCTGCGCTTGTTCGGTGGTGGTACGCAGGTCATGTCCAACAACGATGCTTGTGGTGGCAAGGCGTCCTTCATTCGGCACAGGGCGACCACCCGGGGCACCTACGAACTGCGCGCTGGATGCAACTCCCGCGGCAGCTGTGCGGGAACGGTCATCTTCCGCATCACGCCCGCCGCCATTCCGGCACTGACCTACAACGCGTCCGACACCAACAGCGCCCAACAGAACACCGTGAACCGTACGTTCACGCTCAACGCGGGAGATGTGCTGGAAGCGGGGACCTGCAGCTTGCCGGGCGCGACCGCCACGGGTGATACCTACCTGCGCCTGTTCGGTGGCGGCACCCAGGTCGCCTACAACGACGAGAACTGTGGAGGCTCGGCGTCCTTCTTCCAGTACACGGCGCCCACCACGGGCACCTACGAACTGCGTGCCGGGTGCTACTCCAACACCAGCTGTGGTGGCACGGTCGTCTTCCGCGTCACGCCCGCCAAGAAGTAGCAGGCGCGCTCCATCACGTGAGTGCGCGAGAAGTGGCCGCCGACGTGTAGGACGCATGGGGACGCTACACGTCGGCCCAGGAGCCCAATTCCGCTCCGGCGCAAGGGGGTTGGAACCCCCGAGCGCGGCGGACCGGCTGGTGTCGGCGCTGACTGCTCCGACGCGGGTCAGTAGGGCTTGTCACCCTTCTCGATGCCGAAGGCGGACGGGGGCGCATAGGTGCCGTTCACCGTCGTGCCTCCATTGTGGATGGAGGGGAACATCGGCTGCATGCTCTGCGGGAATCCGAGCGCGGGCTTCGTGAGCGAATCGAGGCGGCCCAACTCCTCGCTCGTGAGCTTCACGTCCACCCCCTTCACGTTGTCCTCGAGCTGCGCGAGCCGCCGCGCGCCGATGATGGTGGACGTCACGCCCGGCTGCGCCTGCACCCACGCCAGCGCCACGCGCGCCACGGTGCTCTCGTGCGTTCGGGCGATGGCCTCCAGGGCGTCCACGATGGCGTAGGTCCGCTCGTTCAGGAACGGGTCCAGGAACATCCCCCGGTCGGCCTTCTGCTGCCCCGCGTTCGCGCGCGTGTACTTGCCGCTGAGCGCGCCGCTCTTGAGCGGCGACCAGGGCGTGATGCCCAGGCCGAACTCGCGCGCCATCGGCACGAGCTCCTGCTCCACGGTGCGCTCCAGCAGCGAGTACTCGATCTGGAGTCCGATGAATGCCGACCAGCCGCGGAAGCGCGCCAGCATGTTGGCTTCGACGATCTTCCACGCTGGCGTGTCGGAGACGCCCAGGTAGCGCACCTTGCCCGCGCGGACGAGATCCTCGAGCGCGGCCATCGTCTCCTCGATGGGCGTGTGCACATCCCAGTTATGCAGCCAGTACAGGTCGATGTAATCCGTCTGCAAGCGGCGCAGCGAGTTCTCGCACGCGGAGATGATGGACTTGCGACCGGAGCCGCCGCCGTTCGGATCCCCCGGGTAGAGGTTTCCGCTGAATTTGGTCGCGATGACCAGGCGGTCGCGCCGGGCGGGGTGGCGTCCGACGTGGTCACCGATGATCTTCTCGGAGTGGCTCTTCGTGTAGAGGTTCGCCGTATCGATGAAGTTGCCGCCGAGCTCGATGTACCGGTCGATGATGCGCTGGGACTCCTCGACGCTGGTCCCCCAGCCGAGGTCTTCACCGAACGTCATCGCACCGAGGCACAGCGGGCTGACGCGAAGGCCCGAGCGGCCGAGCGTCACATAATGATCGAGAGGCATGGGTGCTCCTGAGGACGTGCTACCTTGGGGAGGCCGAGATGATTCAGCCTTAAACCAATTTAATTTCGTACCATTTTTCCGCGCAACGGACCATGTCGAAAATCGACCCGGCGAAGATCTGGTCGCTGAGCTACCGGCTGCTGATGTCGGTCATCTCCCACGTCACCCCGGACATCGCCACGCTGGGGGTGGAGACCAAGGAGTTGTTCGTGCTCGCGGCACTGGAGGAGCACCCCTACCCCGCGGAGCTGGCGGCGACGTTGAGCATGCCCAAGCCGACGGTGACGGTGTACGTGAAGCGGCTCGAGGCCGCGGGCTTCGTGAGCCGGGAGATCGACGCCCAGGACATGCGGCGCCACCGGCTGCGGCTCACGCCCGCCGGGCGCAAGGTGATGCACCAGGGCCTGGCGCTGTTGTCGGACGCGTTCGGCGAGCGGCTCGGCCGCCTGAGCACCGCGCAGCAGGAGGAGCTGCGGATGTTGCTGGAGAAAATGAGCTGAGCGAGAACCGTGCGTCAGTACTGGACGGTCGTGGTGTAGGCGAAGTGGTCGGAGCCGTACTTCTCCAGGCGTTCGGCGGGACCGGTGCCGATGCCACGGCTGACGTAGATCTGGTCGATGGGCACGCCGTCGACACCCGCCGTCCGCAGGTGGTTCATCCCCGGGATGTCCTGCGAGAGCGGACGGTTGAAGTCGCCCACCAGGACGACGGGCAGCCCCCGCGAGAGCAGCTCCGCGACGACCTCGTGCACCACGGTGTTGTGCGTCCGCCAGCGCTCCTGGCGCTCGGGGTGCTCACCGTTCCAGGCGCCGGAGATGTAATGGGTGTTGATGAACGCCAGCTTCGCGCCGGTGTCCTTGTTCTTGAGCACCACCCAGTTCACGAAGCGCGAGGGCGTCACCCCGGCCTCACCTCCATGCGTGAGCCGGGAGCCGTCTCCCGTCTTCTCGTACTTGTTCTTGCGCCACGAGATGGCGATGGAGTTGCGGGCGTCGAGCCGGCCCGCGCCAGGACGGAAGTGGTCGTAGTACTCGAGCGCGCCGAGCTTGGAGTGGCCCTCGTCGGTGTCCACCTCCTGCCAGCCGATGACGTCCGCGAGTGGCTTGAGGTTCGCGCTTCCGTGAAGGGTGTTGTGGGTGGCGACGGTGGTCGTCGTGACCGCGAGCGCCGCCGTCCGCTCCAGGCTGGCGGAGGGCATGAAGCCCAGGGAGAGGAGCAGGCTGAGGACGGCCGAGGACAAGAGTTCGAGCATGATGTCTCAGGGGTGGGCGCCGGGCTGCATCACCCGGCGCGTTGGGGAGGTCATTCCGGGCTGAGGAACTTGTTGACGACCGGGTTGTCATGGGAGTCCCAGCCCAGCACGCCCAGGTACATGCCCCGGCGGCCCCCGTCGTCGGTCTGCGCGTCGAAGTTGATCGGGCAGGGACCGCCGCCGCACAGCCAGCCGTGGAAGAAGATCCGCTGCCCGCCGTCGATCGCCTCGGCGATGTCCGCGCCGCCGGGGCCGCACACGCCACCGGTGTTCCCATCCGTGAGCAGGGTGTGCTGGGTGACGGCGTTGAAGGCGTTGGTGCCCACGCCATTGGCCCGCATCCAGATGGTCTCGTAGGTGCACTTGTTGTACGGCCCTCGCGAGGCGAACAGGATGTAGTCCCCGGCGCGCTTCACCAGGACCGGGTTCTCCACGATGCGGTCCGAGCGCAGCAGCTGACGGCTGGTGGCGCCACCGGCCACGTGGGTGCCGGCGGCGTTGAGCCGGACGATGCGCAGCGACGAGGGCAGTTGCTGCGTCTTGTAGAGCAGGAAGCGCGTCCCGTCGCTGTCCTTGAACCCGGACGGGTCGATGACGCCAGCGTTCGTGAGGGGGCGGCCCGGGACGGTGTCATCCGCGGTGGGGACGTCCGCCAGCCCCGGGCAGACCAACGGTCCGCCCGCGACCGGGGTGAACGGCCCGAGCGGCGAGCTGGCGGTGGCCGCCCCGATACAGCGCTGGTTGGCGTCCAGCCCATTCACGGGGGCGGCGAAGTAGAGCACCCACGCGTTCGCGCTGATCCGCTCCAGGTCCGGGGCCCACATGCCGCCGCCCGTGGCCCACGAGGGCTTCGAGGTGAGGGCCGGACCCTCGGCCATCCAGGGACCGGAGGCGATGTTCCCCTGCGCCGACGGGACGAGGCTTCCCGTCGACATGCCGTAGAACTGGTTGTTGTGGTTGACCACGGACGGGTCGGCGAACCCACCACCGCTCGGTGCGTACACGGGCCGGGGAGCCGCGTCCGCGTGGAGGGGGACGTTGAGGCAGGCGACGAACGCGACGGATGCGCCAAGGGCGTGACGGCGAAGTGGCCTCATGGGGGAATCCTCCTGCGTATCTTCTATTGGTTTTTCAGGTTAAAATCAATAAACACGTTTTCCGCTTTGTATGTGCGGGACGTGATGGACCCGACGGACGCGCGAGTCTCGCGGTCCTTTTGTCTCGTGCGCGCTTCCCCGCGCGGGGGACGTGTTGGTCTTGGGGAACGTGTCCTCTACCTCTCCGGTGCACTCGCGGTTCTACGAGGACTTCTTCCCACTCCTCCGGCAGCACCTCCCGCTGTGGAGCGGGTGCCAATCTACCAGTTGTCATCGGAGGACCCCATCTGGGGCAGCCTGCGGCTGGACTACCCGGGATTCGATGATTGGCTCCAGAAGAGCAAGCGAGAACACCGTATGGCATGGGTGGTCTGGGGACCAGACCGGGAAGCGGTAGCTGGTCTCTGCTTGATGAAGCCCGAAACTGGCCCCGAGTTCGGTATGGAAGGCAAACTGTTGAAGCTCTCCTCCTTCAAGGTTTCGGAACGGCATCGGGGCTTTCGGTATGGAGAGTTGTTGATGAAGGCCGCTTTCAACAGCGGGTACGACGAGGGATTCGACTGGATTTACGTTACCGCGTTCCCCAAACAGGCGGAACTCATCAGCATGTTCGAGAACTTCGGATTCGATGAGTGGCCTGAACGCAAGACAAACGGCGAGCTTGTTCTACGCAAACCCTTGAAGGCGAGCAAGGAAGACTGGTAACCGTTCACCGCCCCGGCTCGGTTGAGGAGGAGGCAGGAAGGAGGTAACGGGAGAAGTAGTGCTGGACGAGGGGACGGGAGACGTGGTGTAGCAGAGACATGGCGGAAGTGGATTCCCGAGCCGCGCGGATTGCGGAACTGGAAGCGATGGTGGCCGCGCGAGACGCGCGGATAGCGGAGTTGATGGCGAAGGTGGAAGCACTCACTGCGCGTGTGGCGGAGTTGGAGGCGCGCCTGAGCCAGAACTCGAGTAACTCCTCCAAGCCGCCTTCCTCGGACGGCCCTGGAGCCCGGCGCCAGCCGAAGAAGCCAACGGGCCGAAGTCCTGGGGGCCAGCCCGGACACAAGAAGCATGAGCGCGAGCTGCTGCCGCCCGAAGAGGTGCGGCACGTCGTCGAGTTGGTGCCCAAGGAGTGCAAGGACTGTGGGCGTCGGCTGGAGGGAAGAGACGTGGAGCCGCGCCGCCATCAGGTGGTGGAGGTGCCGCCGCTGTCGGCCGTTGTCACGGAGTATCGCAGCCATGCGCTGGAATGCGGCGCGTGCGGCACGGTGACACGAGAGGAAGTGCCCGGGTACGCCAGCAGTGCCTTCGGAGATAGGTTGGGCGCGCTCGCCAGTCTGCTGGTGGGCAAGTACCGGCTGTCCAAACGACTGGTGAAGGACGCGCTGTCGGACATGGTGGGGGTGCGGCTGTCAGTGGGCAGTGTGGTGAATCTGGAAGGGCAAATGGCCGAGGCGCTCGCCCCGGCGGTGCGCGAGGCTGGCGAGTACGTGAAGGCCGCCGACAGGGTGCACGCGGACGAGACGGGGTGGGTGGAGGGGCGGCGGGAAGGCCGAGGCCAACGTGCCTGGCTGTGGCTGGTGGCCACGGCGTTGGTGGCTGTCTTTCACATCGCTCGGAGTCGCGGGGCCAAGGTAGCGCGTGCGCTGCTGGGAGAAGACTTCGCGGGCATCCTGGGCAGTGACAGGTGGAGCGCGTACGCATGGTATGACCCGGGCCTGAGGCAGTTGTGCTGGGCCCACCTGCTGCGCGACTTCCAGGGCTTCATCGAGCGGGGCGGCGAGGGAGGGCCGCTTGGCGAGGCGTTGATGCGGCAAGTCGAGCGCTTCTTCACCTGGTACCACTGGGTGCGCGATGGCACGCTGGCACGGGAGGACTTCGAGAAGAGGATGCCCGAGGTGGAGCGCGAAGTGGGCCGACTGCTGCGCCGGGCCGCGGTGTGCGCGCAGAAGAAAACAGCCGGCATGGCACGGGAAATCCTCCGGTGGGAGAAGTGCCTGTGGACATTTGTCGACATACCGGAGGTGGAGCCGACAAACAACTTCGCCGAGAGGTGCCTGCGTCACGCGGTCATGTACAGGAAGACATCCTTTGGCACGCAAGGCCCCGAAGGCAGCCTCTTCGTGGAACGAATCCTCACGACCGTTACCACCCTCAAGTTGCAACGGCGAGGCGTGCTGGACTTCCTGACGGACACCCTCCACGCACATCGACGGGGCCTTTCGACTCCCTCGTTGTTGCCCCTTCATGCCTCGGTCCAACTCTCGGCCTCAGCCTGAGTCGGTGAACGGTTACGAAGACTGTTTCCCGAGGCGGAGGAGCAGCTCACGCTGACCATAGGGCAACACCCCTTCGGGAACTCCATCCGCAAGGCGTACCTGTGCTACGCGCAGACACGTCAGATACAACCCGGGGATATGCTGTTGTTCTACCGCTCCCAACAAGGACAGTGCGTCAAGGTCGTGGGAGTTGCCGAGGAGACCTTGGTGTTTTGTTCCGCCAAGCGAGGATTCTGGCTCCGCCACTCCCGCTGCCAGAAGAGGCCCGTCCCTTCATCACCCAGGTATTGGGCTGAACCAAAAAACTGGCGTCAGACTCGAATCGTAGGATGGTGGGGAAGGATCAAACCGAGTGAGACGCTTTTTCCTACTCTCCATCAAGCCTCAGTACTCCGAACTCATTCTCTCTGGAGAGAAGAAGTTCGAGCTCCGAAAGCGGAAGCTAGGGGCCAATCCGGGAGATGTGGTGGTGATCTACACGTCATCGCCCACCCAGGCGCTCACGGGCGCGTTCCTCGTCCAGGAGGAACTTGAGATGCCGGTGGCCACGCTCTGGAAACGGCACCGATCCGTCCTCGGCATCCAGGAAGAGGACTACGCCGAATATTTTCGCAACACGGACAGTGCGGTGGCGATTGCCATCGGACGGACGGTGATTCTTCCGCCCATTCCCCTCGACGAACCGCGGCGGGTCCGGCCCGGATTCACGCCCCCACAGAGTTACATGTACTGCCCGGAGCCGCTCACGGCGCTCGTTCCCTCCGGGGCCTTGCGCAAACTCCTCCGCGTGGCCTGACAGTTCCTGGGCGCTCCTCGGCTAGCCTCGCCGTTCATGCACGCCAAGGCCGCTCGACGTGTCAGTCCCGGCTTCGTACTCCGTTGGCACCAGAGCACCCCATACGCCCAGCGTAGACGTCCGCGATGAGCTGTTCGCCCGCGATGACGGAATGGGGTGGATGCTGATCGCCGCTGGTGTTCTCCGCGCCGGGCTGCCTCACTCCGGCACGCTTTGAATCGACGCACGCCGCCCCGGCGCTACGACACCTCGCGCCTCACGCGGGCTGCAGGAATCGTCCGTCAACGAGATGATCAATGACCTCGCGCGCTGATTGCGGGTCGAGCTTCACCTTCGCTCCCAACTGCGCCACCGCGCTGGCGACCGTCGTCGGGCGCTCGAAGGCGGCCAGGGTGGTCAGGAGAATCTGCCCGTCTTCGCCCTGATCCAGCGTCGGGTCGGTGAACCTTCGCGGGCTGACCGAGGGGGCACAGACCAGGCCCGTTCCGTCCACCGACCGGACGACGGTCACCTGCTCCTGTGCCACCTTCGCGGGGACCCGGTGATGTCCCAACCAATCACCGAGCTTGAACCGGAGCGTCGAGGGGGCGGTGTTCCGCAGGCGCGTGCGTCCGTTGATCGTGACCCGTCGCTTCGCTTCGCTGTGCTTCCACTCGAGGGCCTCCACGTGCTCCGACGTGCGCTGCACCGCCGCCTCGAGCGCCTTGTCGCGGAAGCGCAGCATCGGCACCGTCACCTCGCCGGGCTCGCGCCGCTCGAAGTAATCGAGGAACTCCGTGAACGTTCGCGCTTCGGTCACCATGTCGAACCGCGCGGGGTGCTCGGTGACGAGCGCCCCGGGCTGCGCTTCGAGCCGCTGGTAGCCCACCCCACAGTCGAGGCTCATCACACGCTCCACCAGGCGAACTTCCTCCTTGAGCGTGGCGGCGCTGGCGAAGGGCAGGCCCGCGATTCCGGAGACCTCGATGTCCAGGTTCTTGTGGCGGCGGCAGTTGTCGATGATCTCGAGGAGCTGCTGGTCCGATGCACACGGCTTGAGCAGGCCGCGGCGCATCTGCTCGTGCCGCTGCTGTTCCGAGAAGCAGCCGATGTCGAGCACCATGTGGACGTGCTCGAAGGTCTGGGCCAGGGCGTCGATGAGCTCCATCCGGGCCACTCCCCACAGGAAATACATACAGGAGTGGCGTGAGAGATCGACCCCCGCCCAGGTGCCTTGCAGGAACTCCGCCGAGCTTCCCGAGAAGTCGTAGCGGAACTGCCACGCCCGGTGGGCGATCTCCTGGTGGTCGCGGCGCACACTCTCCTCGGAGCGCAGAAACGGCTTCGCGCGTCCGAAGGCCGCCTTCTGGTTGCCGCGGGCTCCACCGCAATAGAGGCAGTTCTCGCCGCACCCCTTGCCGGGCGCGACCCACCCCGAGAAGGCGTGGCGATCCTGATGGCTCAGGAAGATGTCGTCGAAGTGCGAGTAGTAGATGTCTTCGCTGTTCGTGGCGCCTTGCACGTATTCCAGCGGCAACCGCCGCGGGGTGCCGTCCGGAGCCCGGGTGACGCAGTTGGGCGGGGAGGGATCGCCCTGGCAGAGCGCCAGCAGTGGCCGCTCGCCGTCGCCCAGGACGATGTGATCGAAGCAGTCAAACGCGTGCAGCTCCCGCCACCAGTACGACGCCGTGTTGCCGCCCACGACGATTCGGATGTGGGGGTCGATCTCGCGCAGCGTCCGAGCCAGGAGCAGCGCGCGGTGGATGTGGTGGAACCATTTGAGGCTGATCCCGACGAGCCGGGGGCGCACGCGGGCCACCAGGGCCTCGAGCGAGCGTGCCACCTCGTCCTCGGTCTGGTCCCCGTCGTAGAGCCGGACGAAGGCCTCGATCCCGCTGCGTCGCAGATAGCCCGCGAGATAGAGGATTCCGCAGGTGGCCTCGCCGGTTCCGGCGCCGAGAAGGAGGACTGGAGAGAGGACGCGACGGCCATGCATGAGACGACACTATAGTCGGTCCCGCGCCGAGGCGTCAGCGTACGAGCTGGCGCACGCCCAGCGCCACGATCAGCCCGCCGCACAGGCGATCGACGATCGCCTTCTTCCGCCGGTACACCATCGCCATGCCTTCGTGCGACAGCACCAGGGCCACGAACCCATACCAGGTGCTCGCCACCACGGCCACGCCCAGCACCATCGCCACGAGCGTCGGCGGGGTCACCTGAGCGGGGCGCGCGGACGCGAAGATCGTCGCGAAGAACGCGATGGCCTTCGGGTTCGCGATGTTCGTCAGCACGCCGCGCGCGAATGCCCGCGGCACGCTCATGCCGATCGCCGTCCCGGCCACGGGAAGTTCCCGCCGCGCGCGCATGATCAGCCGGACGCCGTACCATACGAGGTAGCACGCGCCGGCCACGCGCATGCCGAGCGCCAGCCAGGGAAACGTCTCGAAGACGATGTGCACCCCCAGCATCGCCGCCGACGCCCAGAACATGCTCACCGTCACGATGCCCGCCATGGTGGCGAGCGCATTGACTCGCGACGACGACACGGCCGCGTGCGCCACGGCGACGAAGTTGGGGCCAGGGCTGATGACACCGACGACGTAGATGGAGAGCACGGTGGCGAGGGCGGCGGTGTCGATCATGGGCGCGAAGGTAGCAGTCCTACCCGGTTTCTGGCGCCGCCTGCCCGGGCGCGGGAGGCAACTCCTCGCCGAGGAAGTCCACCTGGAGTCCTCCATATTCGGAGCGGCCCAGTTGGAGCTTCCAGCCGTGGAGCGCCGTCACGCGCGAGGCGATGTTGAGGCCCAGGCCGTGTCCTCCCGGCCCGCGGGTGCGCGCCGCGTCGCCGCGCACATGCCGCTCCATGATGTGGGGCAGCTCGTGTTCGGGAATGCCGGGCCCGTCGTCCAACACGCGCAGGCGGAAGGTGGCGCCCGCCTCGCGCTCGAGCACCACCGCCACATGGCCTCCTCGCGCGTTGTAGCGCACGGCGTTGTAGATGACGTTGCTCACCGCCTGCTCGATCAGCGTGTCATCCCCGAGCACGTGCACGGGCGGCTCGGGCACGGCGTGCTCCAACTGCACGCCCTGCTGGCGCGCGATGGGGCGATGGCGGCCCAGGCACCGCGCCACCAGGGCGTTCAGGTCCACGGACACGCGTTGCATTCCGGGCTCGCCGGCCTCCAGCCGGGCCGCGGCCCCCAGGTTGTGGATGAGCGCCGCCATGTAGTGGGCCTCCTGGCTCGCCGCCGCCACCACCGAGGCCTCCATCGGCTCGCCCCGCGCCGTCTTCCCCTGGATTTCCGCCAGGTGGCCCTGGAGCACCGTCAGGGGGATCATCACGTCGTGCGTGGTATTCTCCAGGAAGGAGCGCAGCGTCTGCTCGCGCTTCTCCTTGAGGTCCATCTGCGCGTTGACCTCGCGGCCGGCCTCGTCGAAGGCGCGCGCCAGCTCGGTGATTTCATCGTCGCCGCGCACGGTGATGCGGCCCTGGTAGGTGCTGCGCACGAAGATCTTCACCTCGTCCGTGAGCTGGCGCAGGCGGCGCACCACCGGCCCGAGCGCGAGCAGCACGCCGACGAGCGCGAGCAGCGTGGGCAGCAGCCAGAACTCGAGCGGAATGGGGGAGAAGCCCTCGTCCCTGGGTCCGGGCCGTCCCTGCCACTGCACGAGCACGAAGGCGCAGGGCCCGCTCCAGGGCATGCGCACGAGCGCTTCCCGGGGGCCGCCGGGTCCGAATCCCGGGGCGTGGCTGGCCACGTCCTCGCCCTGGCGCATGGCGTTCGCGAGCGAGGGCTCCAGGGTGGGTGCCTGGGGGTTGCGAGACACCAGATTCGAGTCGTACGCGTACAGCCGCGTGCCGCTCCGGGGTTTCCTCCGGCGGGGAGGGCCGTCCTCGCGGCGCTCCGGGGGAGGACCCCACCCGCGTCCTTCTCCGGGGGGTGGACCGCTGGGAGGGCCACCCAGGGGATTGTCGCGCGAGGGCGGCCAGAAGGGGCGGGGTGGAGGCGGCTCCTGACTCCACGTCTCCGGCGAGGCCTCGCAGCGCTCGTGGCCCTCGGAGGTCATGTGGGCCAGCGCGTAGTCGGACAGGGCCGTCTCCACCGCTTGAATCTGGAGGACGAGGTGGACCCATCCCATGCAGAGCGCGACGGGGATGGCCACCGCCACCGTGGTGAGGGCCAGCCGCATCCGCAGCTTCAAGGTTCTTCTCCCTCGCCCAGCCGGTAGCCGATGCCCCACACCGTTTCGATGTGCTTGCCGGGGCCGAGCTTGCGGCGCAGCCGGGACACGTGCACGTCCAGGGTGCGCTCGGTGCCCTCGCGCTCCGGATCCAACACGTTCTCCGCGAGCCACTGGCGGGTCACCGCCGCGCCGGGCCGGCGGGCGAGCGCCACCAGCAGATCGAACTCCACGCGGGTGAGTTCCACGGGCCGGCCGGCCACTTGGACCTCGCGCGACTCGAGATCCACGCGCAGGGTGCCCAGCTCCACGAGTCCCTGGCGCTGGAGCACGGGCCGGCGCAGGCGCGCGCGCACCCGTTCCACGAGCTCCTCGGGCCAGAAGGGCTTGGTCATGTAGTCGTCGGCGCCCAACTTGAGTGCCCGCACCTTGTCGGCGGTGTCGTTGCGCGCGCTGAGGATGAGGACGGGGATGTCGGAGCCCGAGCCCTCGCGCAGCTCCCGGAGGATGTCCAGGCCGTAGGTGCCTGGCAGCATCAGGTCCAGGATGATGAGCCGGTAGGTGGCGGCCTCGTTCGCGGGCAAGGCCCGGCCGACCGTCCACCAGGTGGGCTCGAACCCCGCCCGGCCCAGGAAGTCGGCGATCTGCGCGCCCAGTTGTGGATCGTCCTCGATGAGGAGGATGCGTTCTCCCATGAGCCTTGCTCCTATCCGCCGCGCCGTAAGAGAATCTTAAGACCGGCTTTCCGGCCCAGAATTTCCTCGCGAAGGCCAGGGCTTCACTGGCGGTTGGTCCGCAAGTGCGCTGTGCGCATGAGGTGGTGGGCCACGGGAACGATGTATTTGTCGTATTCTGGACCCACCCTGGGAGGGGTTGCGCTCGATGGGATGCCGCTCGGGCGGGGGTGGTGTGATGCACAGGGGGCGCTCGCCAGCGCGCTGGGAAGCTCTGTCCGTGCCACCGGCTTCTACTGAGAGCCATCGGCGGTGTGCCAGACTGGCATGCCGTCCGAGCGTGGTGGCGGAGGACGGGGCCATGTCGAGGGACTTCCTGATGTTGGATGGACACGAGACAAGCAGGCTGTTGGACTCGATGCGCGCGCGGTGCGATCCCCTGGCGGACGCGGTGATCCAGGAGCTCTTCGCGCATGGGCAGGTGGGCTCGGCCAACGCCTTGATGAAGCACCTGGTGGCGCACGAGACGGTGGCATTGGAGCAGATGCCCGAGCCGCTGCGGAGCTACTTCGCGCACAGCGGCCGGATGCCCGAGTGGGTGGACCCCGAGCTGCTGCACGAGGGTCAGGCGATGTTCAACCGGTGTGGCCCGTTGGCGGTGGTGGCGCTCGTGTGCGCGGCGCTGCCCACCTGCTACGCGGGCGCACAAGGTGTGCAGGTCCTGCACCTGACGGCGCGCATGGAGAAGGACATCCTGCGGCGCGTGGTGGAGACGGCGCAGCTGGTGGTGGACGTCATGGGTCCGGGCGGTTTGTCGCCCGGAGGGTGGGGCATCCGGGACGCCCAGAAGGTGCGGCTGATGCACGCCGCGGTGCGCTACCTGGTGCACCGCAGTGGCCGGTGGAATCCGGAGTGGGGCCAGCCCGTCAACCAGGAGGACATGGCGGGCACGTTGCTCACCTTCTCGGTGGTGACGTTGAGGGCGCTGGTGAAGCTCGGCTACACGCCCACGCGGCGCGAGGCCCAGGCCTACTACCACGCATGGCGGTTGGTGGGCTTCCTCATGGGGGTGGACGAGCGGCTGCTGCCCGAGCGCGTGGAGGAGGGCAACGCGCTGGCGGACATCATCTTCTCGCGGGTGTTCGCTCCCAGCGAGGAGGGGAGGGCGATGACGAGCGTGCTCATCGAGCGCCTGGATCATCTGCTGCCGGGTCATATCTTCGAGGGGGTGAGCGCCTCGCTCATCCGCTACCTGGTGGGGGATTCGACGGCGGATCTGCTCGCGGTGCCACCCTCGGACGGCGCGCTCTCCCTGCTGGAGCCCCTGCGGGCGCTGGGACGGCTGATGGAGGAGGGGAGTGATGGAGGTGGGATGATGGCCCGGGTGTGCGAGCGATTCGGCCGCCGGCTCCTCAAGAGCATCGTCTGGGTGGGCCGTGGGGGTGAGCGCCCGCCCTTCCGCATACCGGACGTGCTGAGAGAATCCTGGCGGGTGGAGGAGCGGGAAGGGTATCCAGCGGGCGCGGCCTGACCGCGCGGGAGCCCGTCATGAAGCCCTATCTGCTGCTTGGTATCTCCATCGCCCTGGAAATCATGGCCACCAGCGCACTGCGTGCGAGCGAGGGGTTCAGCCGGCTCGTGCCGAGCGTGGTGGTGCTGGTGGGCTACTGCTCGGCCTTCTACCTGATGAGCCAGGTGTTGAAGGCGCTGCCCCTGGGCTTCACGTACGCGGTGTGGAGCGGCGTGGGCACGGCGTGTACGGCGATGATTGGCTGGTGGTTCTTCCGGGATGCGTTTCACTGGGGGGCGGTGGCGGGCATCGCCCTCATCATCGCGGGAGTGGTGGTGCTCAACCTGAGCGGTGCGGTACGGCACTGAGCGCGCTAGTCTGCCGCGCCGAGTGCCCATGTCCCGAACGACCCTGTCCGAAGACTTCCGGCGACACGTGACGGCGGCCCTGGCCGCGCTCGGTGTGCGCAATCTGGTGTTGAGCCTGCAGGATCCCAGCTTCCCCTCGGCTCCGGGAGAGGACGGAGGACGGGGTTCGCCCTACGCCGAGGGGGGCCTGCGCTTCCTCGAGTTCGCGCGGGAGCTGGGCTTCAACGGCATCCAGCTGGGCCCCCAGGGGCAGACGTCCGAGGACAACGCCTCGCCGTATGACGGCACGCTCTTCTCGCGCAACGTGCTCAACGTGGCGCTCGGCCCGCTGACCCGGGAGGAGCCCTGGGGCGCGTTGTTGAGCCCCGAGCGCGTGCGGGCGCTCTGGGCGGAGCACTCCGGCACGGGGGCCCGGGTGCGGCACCGCGCGTTCTTCCGGGCCCAGGAGCAGGCGTTGGAGGAGGCCTGGGCCACCTTCCAGTTCAAGCGGGCCCAGGCCGTGCCAGGTAGCGCCATCTCCCGGCTGGCGGAGCGCTTCGACGCCTTCCGGCACGAGCATCAGGCCTGGCTGGAGCGGGACGCGCTCTATGACGTGCTGTGCGCGGAGCATGGGCGGGGCTGGTGGCGGCAATGGTCGAGCGAGTGGGATCGGCGGCTGTGGAACCCGCGTCCGGGCGAGGCGGAGGCGTTCGCCCATCGCCGGCGCGTGCTCCAGGCGAAGTACGCCGGGCAGCTGGAAGCGTATGCCTTCCGGCAGTTCCTCGTGCACGCGCAGCACGCGGAGCTGCGTGAGCACACAGCGGCGTGGGGCCTGAAGCTGTACGGGGATTTGCAGATTGGTTATTCGCCGCGCGATGCGTGGGCGTGGCAGGGGTTGTTCCTGGGCTCGTACCTGATGGGGGCGCCACCCAGCCGCACCAATCCCGAGGGCCAGCCCTGGAACTACCCGGTGTTGGATCCCGCGCTCTACCACGCGCCGCCGGATCCAGCGGATGCCTACGCGCCGGTGCCGCGGCCCGGTCCGGTGCTCTGGTTCATGGCCGCGCGGGTGGACAAGATGCTGGCCGAGTACGACGGACTGCGCATCGATCATCCTCACGGGCTCGTGTGTCCCTGGGTCTACCGCGCGGACGAGCCGGAGCCCTTGCGCGCGGTGCAGGGCGGGGCGCGGCTCTTCTCCTCGCCGGATCTGCCGGACCACCCGGAACTCGCGCACTGGGCGATCGTTCCGCCGGAGGGGGTGGACCGCTCGGTGCCGCGCTACGCGGACGGGTGGGTGCGCGAGCTGAGCGCGGCCCAGGTGTCCCGGTACAGCACCTTGTTCGACGCCATCGTCGCGGCGGCGCACGCGCGGGGGCGGGACGTGTCGGATCTGCTGTGCGAGGTGCTCAGCACCATGCCCCATCCGCTCCAGCGGGTGACGGCTCGGTACGGGCTGGGACGCTTCCGGGTGACGCAGAAGGCGGACCTGACGAATCCCCGGGATGTGTACCGGTCGGAGAACGCGGAGCCCGCGGATTGGATCATGCTGGGCAATCACGACACGAAGTCCATCTGGGCGCTGGCCGAGCGGTGGCATGCCGCGGGCGAGGCGCGGGCGCAGGCGGACTACCTGGCGTGGCGGCTCCATCCGGAGGAGGCGGGGCGGGCGGACTTCGCGCGGAGCCTGCTGGAGGAGCCGGGGCTGCTCGTGCAGGCGAAGTTCGCGGACCTGTTCGTGAGCCGGGCGCGCAACGTGATGGTGTTCTTCGCGGACCTGCTGGGGATGACGGAGACGTACAACGCGCCCGGCACGGTGAACGAGGAGAACTGGAGCCTGCGCGTGCCCCGGGACTACCGGGGCGAGTACGCGCGCAAGCTCGGGAAGAACGCGGCGTTGAACCTGCCGCTCGCCCTGGCGATGGCCCTGCGCGCGGGCGGCGAGGCGGCGCGCGCCCAGCACGGGCCGCTCATCGAGGCCCTGGAGCGGCTGGCCAGGGAGTCGCGCTCCCTCTGAGCCCAGGTGCTCAGTGGCGCACGTCCACCACGAGCCGGGTGGGCTCCTTGAGCTCCAGCACCCGGTAGGCGTGGGGCTCCTTCACCCCGAGCACCCAGGTGACCTCGGCCTCGAAGTCACACGTCAGCTTCATCTCCTCGAGCAAGGGGAGGGCGGGCTTGCGCGCGCGCTCGGCGAGCGTGCTCTGGCCATTCTCGTGCGCCTGGGCGGGCTGGAGGCTCACCTGCAAGCGGCCCTGGCCGGCGAGGGGGATGGGATCTCCCGAGCCGCAGTTGATGGCGGGGGTATCGAGGTACTCGATCCGGTAGCCCGGCACCTGGTCCGAGTCGAACTGGAACACCACGCGGTCGAAGCCGTCGTTGCGGGCGGCGCGCACCTCGCGCAGCGTCACCGGTTTCAGCTCGGGGCGTGAGAGCTCCAGCTTGCGCTCCATCCACTCGCCGACCTTGGCCGGAGCCGGAGCGGCGGGGGCAGGGGCGGGGGCGGGCTCGGCGGGAGTGGGCTGGGCGGTGGCGGGCGGAGGCGTGACGGGGGCGGGGGTGTCCTTGTTGGCCGGAGCCGGAGCCGGGGCGGTGGGCGGCTCCGCGGCGCGGGCGGGCGGGGGCGCGCTGTCCTTGCTGCAACCCACCCCCGCGAGGCAGACCATGAGTCCCAGCGTCGGTACCGCGAGTCCTCTGCGCTTCATGCACGTTCTCCTGGCGGCCCCCCGAGGGCCGGATGAAGGCCCCGTGTGTCACGGGTGGCCTCGGAGTGCCAGTGGGATTGCCGCCCGTGAAAGTGGGGGGCGGCCCCACGGTCCACTTGGGCGCGGTCTCCGCGCCGCGTATACCGTCCCTGAAGGAGGGTATCGCCATGGCTCTTGAACTCAGTTCCCTGTTTGGTCCCCGGCGGGACGACACCGTTGGCACCATGGCCCGGGGTCTCCAGGGCAGTGAAATCCTGCGCATCGCGGCGGAAATCCGCGAGCTGGTGGCCCAGGGACGGCAGGTGTGCAACCTCACCGTGGGGGATTTCGATCCGAGCCAGTTCCCCATTCCCTCCGCCCTGGGCGAGGGCATCGCCGCGGGGCTGACGGCGGGCGAGACGAACTATCCGCCCTCGGACGGCGTGCTGCCCCTGCGCCAGGCGGTGCTGCGCTTCTACGAGCGGGCCCTGGGCCTGAGGTATCCCCTCGAGAGCGTGCTCATCACCGCGGGCGCGCGGCCCATCATCTATGGCCTGTTCCGCACGGTGTTGGACGCGGGTGACACGGTCGTCTACCCGGTGCCGTCGTGGAACAACAACCACTACGCGCACATGATGGGCGTGCGCAAGGTGGAGGTGAGGACGGACGCCGAGCACGGTTTCATGCCCACCGTGGAGCAACTGGCGCCGCACCTGTCCGAGGCCCGCCTGTTGTGCCTGTGCAGTCCGCTCAACCCCACCGGGACGATGATCTCCCCCGAGGCCCTGCGCGACATCGGCCAGCGCGTGGTGGAGGAGAACCGCCGGCGCGAGGCGCTGGGCACCAAGCCCCTGCTGCTCCTGTTCGATCAGATCTACTGGACGCTCACGTTCGGGCAGGCCCGGCACGTGACGCCGTTGGAGCTGGTCCCGGAGCTGGCGCCCTACACGGTGTTCGTGGACGGCATCTCCAAGGCGTTCGCGGCCACGGGAGTCCGGGTGGGCTGGGCGCTGGGGCCTCCCTCCATCATCTCGAGGATGAAGGACGTGCTGGGCCATGTGGGCGCATGGGCCCCCAAGGCCGAGCAGGGCGCGGTGGCGCGCTTCCTGGAGGACGTGCCGGCCATGTCGGGCTTCCTGGAGTCCATGCGGAAGCGGCTGGACGAGCGGCTGGTGGCGCTCCACCAGGGCTTCACGGCGATGCGGGAGGCCGGTCTGCCCGTGCGCTCCATCGCGCCGCAGGGCGCCATCTACCTGTCGGTCCAGTTCGAGCTGGTGGGCCGCGCGGGGCTGCGCACCAACAACGACATCCGCAAGCTGCTGCTGGACAAGGCGGGCTTCGCGCTGGTGCCCTTCCAGGCCTTTGGCCTGATGGAGGACACGGGGTGGTTCCGCTTGTCGGTGGGGGCCGTGTCGCTGGAGGACATCCGCGCGGCGCTGCCCCGGGTGGAGTCCGTGCTGCGCGCGGTGGGCCCGTAGGCCGAAAAAGAATGGGGGATGCCTCGTTGAGCGCGAGGCACCCCCCACGACTGCGACCCCGACGTCACTGTCCCCCTTGGAGAAGGACGGACATCCGAGGTCATCCACCTGGAAGCCCCGCCCCCGCGGGTCTTCCTGGCATCTGCGTGCGACCTGGAACTTCTCGAGCGCGCGGCCCTACCAGCTGTAGATACCGCCCTCGTCCATCCCCTCCACCCCGTGATTCCGATCCTGCGTGCCCCCCCGTTTGGAGGCTCTGGCGAGCACGGTGGAAGCCACCGTCAGCCGGGGTGCGGAGGGCCGGATCGACGCGAGACAGGTCACCCCCGTGACCACCTCGTGCAATCCGGCCGTCACCGCGGCCTCCCTCAGTACCGCCAACTGACGGTGCTTCGCCCCCGCGAAGACCGCCCACAGCGATACCTCGGGTCGGTGATTTCCACCGTGCTCGGTTGGACCGGTCGTCCAGGACAACCGGGCCAGAGTCCTCGCCACCGACGCCTGCTCACCCCCCCAGTGCTGCAGCACCCCCTTCGCCTTCCCGCCCTCGCCCCACATGCCGTGGATCGCGTGGTTCGGTGCCCCCATCCCCTGTTCCAGTTTCAGCCTCATGGATTCCCAACCCCGTGGCGTGCCCGTGAGCGCGTTGGTGACAGGTCCGGATATTGTCCAAAACCCGGTTCCGAGTTTTCCGCGCGGACGCCAACCGCTTGCGAGAAGGCGCCAACCTGGATGCCTGGTGGGCGCTTGGGATGAAGTCACCTGGACGGCTTCACCCGGGGTATGGCCTTTCTCGCTCCGTGGGACGAGGGCCGGGCGGGCTGAACGGACTTGCAGGTGGGCGGAGACGGGGCGGGGTATGGTGGGGATCGCGATGAGGTGGGATGACCATGGGTGACGGAGTCCGGGGCGTGCTGGCCGTGGTGGCGGAGAAGCCGTCCATGGCGCGCGACATCGCCCGGGCGGTGGGGGCGCGGGAGCAGGGGGACGGGTTCTTCCGGGGCAACGGCTACGTGGTGACGTGGGCCATCGGTCACCTGGTGGGACTGGCGCAGCCGCACGAGATGCGGCCCGAGTGGAAGCGCTGGCAGCGCGAGCTGCTGCCGATGCTGCCCGCCGACTGGCCGCTGGTGGTGGAGGAGAAGACGGCGAGCCAGTTCCAGGTGGTGCGCCGGGTGATGAACGCGCCCGAGGTGGACGGCGTCGTCTGCGCGACGGATGCCGGGCGCGAGGGCGAGCTCATCTTCCGCTACATCTACGAGGCGGCCGGGTGCCGCAAACCGGTACGGCGGTTGTGGGTGTCCTCGCTGACGGAGGCGGCCATCCTCGCGGGCTTCCGCGCGCTCAAGCCGGGGCGGGACTACGAGCCCCTGGCGGACGCCGCCCGGGGACGCAGCCGGGCGGACTGGCTCGTGGGGATGAACCTGTCGCGCCTGTACACGCTGGCGGGCGGTGGGGACATGCTCTCGGTGGGCCGGGTGCAGACGCCCACGCTGGCCATGGTGGTCGAGCGCGAGCTGGCCATCCGCGACTTCGTTCCCCAGGACTACCTGGAGATCGTCGCCACCTTCGGTCCGGCGGGCCCCCAGGGACCCCAGGGGCTCTATCAGGGCACGTGGTTCCGCCCCATGCTCCCGGGCCAGGAGAAGGACTGGGACGCGCGCGAGGCCCGGCGCCTGAACGCGGACGGCGAGGAGGCCCGCACGGTGGTGGCCCGCGTGGAGAAGGGCCGCGCGGCCGTGGAGTCCGTCACCTCCGAGACGAAGAAGATGGCGCCGCCGCTGCTCTACGATTTGACGGAGCTGCAGCGCCACGCCAACCGCCTGTATGGCTACAGCGCCCAGCGCACCCTGGAGCTGGCCCAGGCGCTGTACGAGAAGCACAAGCTGCTCAGCTACCCGCGTACCTCCAGCCGGCACCTCTCCCAGCAGATCTCCCAGACGCTCCCGGACGTGGTGGCCGCCATCCGGGCGCCCTACGAGGCCCTGCTCGCGCCCGGCACGGGGTCGCGCCCGCTCGGCCGCCGCTTCGTGGACGACGCGAAGGTGACGGACCACCACGCCATCATCCCCACGACGACCTCGCCCGAGAGCGCGCGGCTGTCCGTGGACGAGCGGCGCGTCTATGAGCTCGTCTGCCGGCGGCTGCTCGCGGCGTGGCACGAGGACTTCGTCTGGTCCGTGACGACCGTCATCACCGCCGTCACCTCGCCGGACGCGGTGGACCGCTTCCACAGCACGGGCACCATGGTGGAGCGCGAGGGCTGGAAGGTCCTGGACGTGGGCGGTGGGCAGAAGGCGCCCCGGACCCAGACGGGCAAGGCGAAGAAGGAGGGCGAGGCCGAGGCGGAAGCGCCCGAGGACGAGCAGGATCTTCCCCCCGGACTGGTGAAGGGGCTCGCGCGCGCGGTGCGCGAGGTGAAGCCAGTGACGAAGCGCACGCGGCCTCCGCCCCGGCTCACGGACGCGAGTCTGCTCACGGCGATGGAGTCCGCGGGGCGCCTGCTCGACGACAAGGAGCTGGCGGACGCGATGCGCGAGTCGGGATTGGGCACGCCCGCCACCCGCGCCGCCATCATCGAGACGCTCCTGGACCGGGGCTACCTGGTGCGCAACGGCAAGTCCTTCGAGGCGACGGAGAAGGGCATCGGCCTCATCCGCGTGGTCCATCCGGACGTGAAGAGTCCCGTCATGACGGGCAAATGGGAGGAGTGGTTGCAGCGCATCGAGCGGGGCAGTGGCGACCTCGACTCCTTCCTGCGCGGCATCGAGGCCTATGTCATCGAGGTGGTGGGCAAGGTGCCCGCCTCGTTGTCCCTGCCGCCAGGGGCCATGGCCTCCTCCGCGTCCAGGCGCTCCCGGACTCCGGGGGAGACACCCGCCGTGGCCTCGTCCCGGCAGGCCTCGCTCGCCCTGCCGGAGCAGCCCCGTCCCGAGCGCACCACCCGCACGCCCACGCCTCCCTCCGAGCTGCGTGGACTGCTCCAGTCCGTGTTCGGCTTCCCGGACTTCCGCCCATATCAGGAGGCCGTGTGCCGCACGGCCACCGAGGGCAAGGATCTCCTGCTGGTGATGCCCACGGGCGCCGGCAAGTCGCTGTGCTACCAGCTCCCGGGTCTGGCGCGCGCCGGGACCACGCTGGTCATCAGCCCGCTCATCGCGCTCATGGAGGACCAGGTGGCGCGGCTGCAATCCCTGGGACTCGCGGCCGAGCGCATCCACTCGGGCCGGGGCCGCCCCGCGTCGCGCCAGGCGTGCGCGGACTACCTGGAGGGCAAGCTCGACTTCCTCTTCATCGCGCCCGAGCGGCTCGGCGTCCCGGGCTTCGTGGAGCTGCTGGCCCGGCGCACGCCCGCGCTCGTGGCGGTGGACGAGGCGCACTGCATCTCCCAGTGGGGGCATGACTTCCGTCCGGATTACCGGCTGCTGGGGGCCCGCCTGCCCATGCTTCGCCCCGCGCCCATCATCGCGCTCACCGCCACGGCCACCCCGGACGTGCAACGCGACATCGTCCAGCAACTGGGGCTCGAGGGAGCGCGCGGCGCCACCGCCCGCACCTTCATCCACGGCTTCCGGCGCACCAACATCGCCATCGAGGTGCGCGAGCTCAACCCGGGCCAGCGCGCCGAGGCCATCCGCGACCTGCTCGCCGAGCCCTCGCACCGGCCCGCCATTGTCTACGCCGCCACGCGCAAGCACGCCGAGCAATACACGGACACGCTCGCCGCGGACTTCCGCACGGGCACCTACCACGCCGGCCTGGGCGCCACGGAGCGCGACGCGGTGCAGGCGGCCTTCCTCGGCGGCAAGCTGGACGTCATCGTGGCGACGACCGCCTTCGGCATGGGCATCGACAAGGCGGACGTGCGCACCGTGGTGCATGCCGCGCTGCCCGCGAGCGTGGAGGGCTACTACCAGGAGCTGGGCCGCGCGGGCCGGGATGGCAAGCCCTCGCGCGCGGTGCTGCTGCACGGCTTCATCGACCGGCGCACCCATGAGTTCTTCCACCAGCGCGACTACCCCGAGCCGTCCGTGCTCGAGCGGCTCCAGCGCGCCGTGCGCGAGGACTTCGAGCCCAAGGAAGCGCTCGCGGCCCGGGTGCGCATGGCCTCCGACGTCTTCGACAAGGCGCTCGAGCAGCTGTGGATCCACGGCGGCGTGGAGATGTCCCCGGAGGAGTCCGTGCGCCTGGGCAAGCCGGGCTGGAAGGCGTCGTACTCCGCGCAGCGCGAGCACAAGCAGGCCCAGCTCGAGCACATGGCCCGCTACGCCGAGGCGCATGGGTGCCGGATGAAGCACCTGGTGTCGCACTTCGGAGATGTGCAGGACTCGGGCGCCGCGTGTGGCCTGTGCGACGTGTGCGCCCCCGAGTCCTGCGCCACCCTGCGCTTCGGCGAGCCTTCCGCCGCCGAGGCCCAGGCGCTCACCCGCGTCCTCGGCGCGCTCCACGAGCGCGATGCCCAGGCCACCGGCCGGCTCCACCGCGAGCTGTTCGGCGAGGCGCTCGCCCGCCGCGACTTCGAGCGGCTGCTCGGGGGACTCGTGCGCGCCGGGCTCGCGCATCTGTCCGAGGACACCTTCGAGAAGGATGGCCAGCGCATCGCCTTCCAGCGCGTGGCGCTCACCCCCGAGGGCCGCCGCACGCGGACGCTCGCCCCGGGGCTCGTGCAACTGCCCCTGGCCGCCAAGGAGTCCAAGAAGGGCAAGTCCACCCGGGGCGTACGCCGCGCGCCTCGCCGCAAGAAGGCCGCCGCCGGTAAGGGCCGCGAGCGCGTGGCCGCCGGGCGCTCCGAGCCCCAGGTCGAATACGAGGAACAAGCCGCGCCCTCGCGGGGGCGCGAGGCCCTGACGCGGGCCCTGGATCGCTCCCGGCGCAGTGGCGCGACGTGGGGGGTGAGCACGGCGGGGGGGGGCACGGCTCCGCCCCAGCTCGTGGAGGCCTTGAAGGCCTGGCGGCTCACCGAGGCCCGCCGCCGGCGCGTGCCCGCCTTCCGCATCCTCACGGACCGCGTGCTCGGTGCCATCGCCAGCGCGCGTCCCCGGGATGGCGCGGCGCTCCAGCGCATCCACGGCGTCGGTCCCACGCTCACCGAGCGCTACGGCGAGACCCTGCTCACGATCGTGAGCCGCATCCCCGTGTAGGTGTCCTGCACTGGGAGGCAGGTGCCACCCCTGGCGGTCCCTCTATGGAAAAGTGAGCATCGGCCTTGAGGGAGGAGAGCGCCCGGCGCGAGGATCCGTTTACCTGCCGGATGGAGGCGTCGCTGCCACGGTGCCGAAGGGATCCATCATGTCGCTGCAGAAGGTGGTGTTCGCCACGGCCGTCGAGGCCTTGTTCGTGCGGGAGCTGGGCGCGAACCTGACGGGCGTGGGCCGCCGGCTCCTGCGCGAGGTGGGTCTGGACCTGGATCAGCCGCTCGAGGTGTCCTACCCCCTGGAGCAGTGGAAGCGCTTCGTGAGCACCGCCGCGACGGTGCTCTACCCCCACTTGCCCTCCTCCGAGGCGCACTGGTGGATGGGCATCCACTTCGTGGAGGGCTACCTGCAGACGTCCGTGGGACGCGTGGTGGCGGATCTCGCGCCGGTGATTGGCCCCCGGCGGATGCTCGAGCGCATGGGCGCGGACCTGAGCAGCGGCAACAACTTCAGCGAGGTGCGCCTGATGGAGCACCGGCCTCGCTACGTCGAGCTGTGGATGAACGATGTCCTCGACGATCACTCCTCCTTCGCCGCGGGCCTCATCCTGCGGGCCCAGCAGATGGCCGGCGCGCGCAACGTCAGTGTGGATGTGTGGTCCTTCGATGGCACCGCCGGTACCTTCCTCGTGCGTTGGCGGGATGCTGTCCGAGGATGAGTCAGTCCTGTCCGAATCGAGGACAATCCGCGTGCCGGAATCCAACCCATTGAAATAACAGGGGTTGAGTGGGGAGAGTGTCAGGTATTCTGACAGGGACGGCCTGGTTTCCTGGAACACGGGTACTCCAACTTCTTCCCCGTTGTTCGGGGTGAGCCGGGCTTTCCCGAGGAGAGGCGCTGTTGGCCCGCGGGTTGCTCAGGACAATGGGCGCGTGGCCGGGGTGGGGCTTTTCCCCAACGGCCTCGTCCCCCCTCGTTGTCCCCCGAAGAGGAAGTTCCGATGCGCAAGCTGTCCATGGCGTTGCTGGCGGGTATGTCCCTGGTGGGTTGTGGTGGTGCGGAGAGCTCCGAGACCACCGAGCAGACGCTCCCCACGTTCGAGGAGTTCGAGGCCTCCGCCACCAAGGACGTCGAGGGCGTCTACATCGTCAACGGTGACGAGGCGGTGGAGAACCTGCGCGAGTACTACGACGCCACGGTGGCCCGGGGCGATGTGGGCTCCACGCAGGGCGGCCTGGCCGTCTACTACGTGGGCAAGGACATCAAGTGGCCCAGCACCCAGGCCCGTAACATCACCTACTGCGTCAGCAAGACCTCCTTCGGCTCGAACTACAACGCCGTGGTGAGCGCGATGAACAGCGCGGCGGCCGCCTGGGAGGCCACGGCGAACGTCAACTTCGTGCACGCCAGCACCTATGACACCAACTGCACCGCGTCGCAGGCGGGCGTGGTGTTCGACGTGCGCCAGGTCAGCGGCCAGTCCTACACGGCGCGCGCCTTCTTCCCCAACTCCAGCCGCTCGGCGCGCAACGTGCTCATCGACAGCAGCGCCTTCCGCATGACGGGCGCCTGGACCCTGACTGGCGTGCTGCGCCACGAGCTGGGCCACACGCTCGGCTTCCGCCACGAGCACACCCGCCTCTCCAGCACCGGCTGCTACGAGGACGCTTCCTGGCGTGGGCTGACCAACTATGACTCCTCGTCCGTCATGCACTACCCCCAGTGCAAGGGCACGCAGAAGGGTGACCTCGTGCTGACGAGCATGGACAAGACGGGCGCCCGCGCGCTCTACCCGTAAGCCGCTTTTCGCCTTCGCCGTAAGCAGAGGGCCGCCCGCCGTCCGCCTCCTCCTCGAGGCGTCCGGTGCGCGGCCCTTTGTCTTTTGTCTTTTCCCGGCCGGGGGCGGGGGCCATCCGCGCCCTCCTCGCTTTTCGCCGCAACTTCCGAGGCCCAGGTCCCGAGAATTTCTCCGAGTTTACGAATTCAATTCCTTCTTTTTCCTGCCCCAGGGAAGACCCCATGAGCTACCGCATCAAGTCCGGTGACACGCTGTCGGCCATCGCGAAGAGCAACCACACGACGGTCAGCGCGCTCATGAAGGCCAATCCGCAGATCAAGGACGCGAACAAGATCTACGCGGGCAAGACGCTGAACATCCCGGGCTCGCGCGACAGCTTCGAGCCGGCCAAGGGCGGCGCCAAGGGGGGTGGCAAGACGGGCGGCGCGCAGGCGGGTGGCAAGACGGGCGGCGCGGATGGCGCCGCGGCCACGGGTCCGGCGTCGCAGGGTCCCAAGGGCAGCCCGTTCGACATCGCCAAGTCGCACCTGAACAAGAACGCCGGCAGCCTCAAGCTGGAGAAGAACGGCGTGGGCGCGGACATGGAGGACTGGGTCCCCAACAACGTCAACTGCGCCAACTTCGTCTCCGCGTGCCTGGAGCAGGCGGGGCAGATCAAGAACGGCCAGCACCACAACGCCGTGCTCGGCCTGCAGAAGAACCTGGACAACGACCCGAACTTCAAGCGCGTGTCCATCAACCAGGCCAAGCCGGGTGACGTGGTGAGCCTCAAGACGCCGGGCGGTCACCACGTGGTGATGTTCGCCGGGATGAAGAACGGCAAGCCCCAGTACATCGGCTCCAACAACATCAATAGCGATGGCTCGCAGCGCATCAGCTACTCGCAGATGAACTACCCCATCATGTCCGTCCACCAGTACCGCGGCTAAGCGGAGCCGCCCCCACGGCGCGCAAGAAGGGGGGGCCGCCACCCGGTGGCTCTCCGGAACCTGGATGGACACGCGGTGCCGGACGATTCGTACCGGCACCGCGTTTCTTTTTCACCCGAGGTGCCTGGGGGGCCCGCCTGGTGGCTCGCTCTTGTCCTCCACCCGGGAGGGCCGTAGCCTGGGCGGGAAGACACCTCTTTCCAACAGGAGTCGGACGATGAAGCGGTGGGTGGCATGCGTCACGGTGATCGGACTGGGAAGCACCCTCATGACGGGGTGCGGTGACAAGCCGGCGGAGGCCAAGGTCGAGCAGGGCCCCTACGCCATCACCAAGCCCCAGCCCCTGCCCCCCGAGCGGGGCGTGGCGCCCTTCGGCGTGGGTCCGGGCACGGACAACTCGGGCATGGCGGCCCGGGAGCAGCTCCAGCAGCACTAGCTCGCGCCGGGGTGCTCCCTCGCCCCGTCCCGCGTTCTCCTCCGGGCGCGCGGGGCGGGCTGCCGGCTCAGTGCGGCACGGGAAGGACGACGAAGAGCACTTCCAGGATGATGAGCACGACGATCATCAGCTCCAGGGTGAGCGAGCGGGCCGTGTCCACCTCGCCCTTGAGCAGGCTGTACGTCTGGGTGAGCAGCTGCTGCTTGCGCGTCACCGAGGCCTGCCACGCCGGAATGCGCATGCGCTTGACGGCGGCCTCGTAGACCTTGGCGAGGTAGAAGTCGCCGATGATCTTCAGGCTGTTCTCCACGCGCTCGACGAACTCGTTGAGGTCCACCAGGGTGGCCAGCGTCTCGCGCGCCAGGCCCCGGTAGGGGCTGCGCAAGAGGGCCCGCCAGTCGTTGCGCTTGGCCTGCATCTGATCATGGATGCGTCCCATGTGGGCATCCAGCAGATGGTCGTAGTAGCGGAACTCCAGGAGCTGGGCATTGGCCACCTCCAGCAGATCCGGGATGTCGTTGGAGCCGGACGGCTCGTAGACGAAGGCGCTGTTCCAGTCGACGACGACCAGATCGTCCACCGTGTAGCTGAAGCGCGCCTGGGTGACGGACTCCCGCTCCCGGGCGGACAGGGGCCGGTTGTCCACCTCGCCGAGCAGCACCCGGGCCAGGTCCGCGCGCGCCAGCAGCTCCTCGGCGGAGGGGTTGCCCCGCACCTGCTCGACGAAGAGGACCGTGTAGCTCTCGTTCTGATCCCACAGGTGGGGCAGCAGCGTCGCCGGGGCGATGGTCTGACGGACCGACTCGATGAGCTCCAGGGCGAGCTCCTCCAGGGCCACGCTGTCGTAGAGCTCATCGGCCAGCGCGGTGAGCTCCTCGAGCCCGGTGCCGGGGTTCACGGGCACGCGCAGGATGATGGAGGCGGCGCCGTGGTCGAACAGGCGCGCCGTCACGTCCACGGTGACGGGTCCCTGGCGCAGCGCGAGCGCGCGCCGGCCCAGCTCGAAGGCCAGCGGCGGATTGGGGAGCTGGAGGTACTGACTGTTGTCACGGCCCAGCTTGAGGCGGCGGGTATCCGAGGACACGGCGCGGCGTGCGACCTCGAGGTTGATTTCCTCCGCGATGTCGAAGGTGCGGTAGCAGAGGACGTGGGCCTTCTCGAAAATGAGCGGGGCGGCGACCATGGGAATCACCTTAGCCGCTCGCTCGTGCATCGAAGGGCGCGAAGCAGACGCCGGGCTCCAAAACGTCCGATCCAGACGTTCCTCGGGCTCCCCCGGCGAGGCGGATATTTACATTATTACTGGTTCCCCTGACAGGCAGGCGAGCGGGGGAGGCGCCGGGTGGGCAACCCATGCGGGGTCGCGAGAAACTGTTATGACCGCCCTCGCACGGGATGCCACCGGGCGGGATGGGCCCGCTCGAACAGGAAAGACACCGCGATGTTGACCACGCCCCTTGGACGCTTCCGCCTCGTTGCCTTCTGGGAAGGACTGTCCTTTCTCATCCTCCTGCTCATCGCCATGCCCCTGAAATACAAGCTGGGCATGCCCCAGGCGGTGCGGGCGGTGGGCATGGCGCACGGGGTGTTGTTCATCGCCTACCTGTTCACGCTGATGACGGCGGCGCTCGAGCACCGCTGGGGCTTCAAGCGGGTGACGGTGGCCTTCCTCGCCTCGTTGGTGCCGGGCGGGACGTTCTGGCTCGACGCTCAGCTGCGCCGCGAGGCGCGGGAACCCTCCACGCTGGGCGCGTCGTAGGCTCGGGCCCCCACGCGAAGCGGCCCATCCGAGGACACCGCCTCGAATGGGCCGCGTGCTCGACAGCAGCTCAGGCCTTCACCTTGCCCTGCTTGCCGGCTTCCGATGTGCCCACCTGGATGCGCTTGGGTTGCACCTCGGGCAGCTTGGGCAGCCGCAGGTGCAGGACGCCTTCCTTCAAGTCCGCCACGCAGTGTTCCGCGTCCACTCCTTCGGGGAGGGTGAACGAGCGGCTGAACGAGCCGAAGCTCCGTTCGTAGGCGTAGAAGCGGTCCGAATCCTCCTGCCGCTCATTCTCCCGCTTGCCACTGATGGTGATGCGATCCCCCGTGAGGGAGATTTCCAGATCCTCCTCCTTCACTCCGGGGACATCCGCCTTGAAGACATAGGCGTCATTCGTTTCCTTCACCTCGAAGGCCGGGGCGAAGGTCCATGTCTGCTCGGTGCCCAGCATGCGTCCTACTTGTTCGAAGGGATCGAGCCCCATCAATTCCTGCATCCGCTCGAAGGGATCGAATCCCCGTGCCCGCCTCTGGGCCAACGGCGTGCCGCCACCTCCTCGACGTACCGGTAGATCAGCCATGACGCTGTTCCTCCTTCTGTCGTGGCCGCCTCCCCCATGGAGGCGGTCCTCCCTATTACGGTAGAGCCGAGGGGGGGGCCCACAAGGGGGGCGGGTTCCAAAGGCGCTTCCCGTCCCGAGGGACGTGCCTCGGGACGATCCCTTCGCCGCATGGCCGGGTGCGTCTGGAGGTCAGGGCGCGAACTTCCAGGGCCGGGTCACCGCGGGCTTGAAGCAGTGGACCTGGGCGACGCTCCCGCTGCCGAGCTCCTGGACGACCCCCGCTCCATAGCCGCGCGCCTGGCACCACTTGCTGACCTCCAGCCGGGACTCCGCGCTGGTGACGCTGGTGCTGGAGGCGGTTCCCAATTGCTGCCGGGGCACGTCCTGGATGAGGCCCGAGTTGAAGCAGCCCACCCACGGCCGGGAAGTCATCTCGAAGAGCTGACCCGTCGTCCACCCGAGGCTGTTGCACCAGCGGTGGATGGCCGCCGAGCAGGCGGTGCTCTGGGAGACGCGCTCGTCGGTGCACTCGGCGTGGCGGCGCGTCAGCTCCTCGTACGTCACCGCGAGGCTCTCGTGCTGGATGGGGGCGCAGGCCACGTTCACCTCGGTGGCGGAGGCGGAGGCCGGCACGCCCAGGAGCGAGATGGGAGGACGGTTGCCCACCACCTGCTGGAGGGTGTCATAGAAGTTGGTGGCCGAGGCCAGGGCGTCATCCGCTCCCCGCTGCGCGCAGACGCGGTGCATGGCCACGGCGCACGCCTCCGTCCCCAGCGCCGAGACGCCGTTGCAGTCCGGGTGTTGCTGATTCATGACGAACTGGCTGCTCGTGGGCTCCTCCTGGATGGCGGCTTCCTTGCAGTCCGCGCCCAGGGTCGTGAGGCAGATGCTGCGGTTGGAGCGCGCCTGGGTGAAGAAGCGCACCTCGTCGATGAAGCCCTGGAACGAGCCCTCGCCGTTGGCCGGGCACGTCTGCGTGTCCAGGTTGGCGCCCGCGCCGACGTAGAGCGTCCCCGTGCCCAGCTTGAAGGTGCCGGGCACCACGGGCAGCGCGCGGCCCGTCTTCACGCCGTTGATGTACTCGCCGAACTCTCCCGACACGCCGTCCCAGGTGTAGGCCAGGTGCGTCCACACGCCCTTGGGCAGCACGGGGCTCCAGCCCAGGCGCGTGCGGGTGCCGTTGATGACGAAGGACATCTGCACCGCGCCGTTCGTCTCGTAGATGAGGTCCAACCCGCCCGGCTTGGCCAGCAGGTAGCGGTAGGGGTTGCCGGAGCAGCCCTGGTTGATGGCGGCATCCGGCCGGACGGCGAGCTGGAGCGAGAAGCCGCGCACGGGGGCGCCCACGCCCGGGACGGTGTGGGTGGCGTCGGTCAGGTTCACGGTGAGGGCGCCGCCGCCGGGAAGCGTCAGGGCCTTGCCCTTGCCGTGCGGCTCCCACAGCGAGCCCGAGGGCGGCTGCGTCACGGCGTTGCTCGCGGAGATGCTCGCCGTGCCCACGAGCGTGCCCGTGTAGAAGCGGCCCGAGGTGTCGGGCGTGCGCGTCAAATCATATGTCCCGGCGCGGGTGACCAGCTCGTTCATGGGCAGGGTGAGCAGCTGGAAGGGATGGCTCAGCTCGCCCAGGTCCACCTCGTTGTAGTCCGCCGTGTTGCTGCCGAAGAGCGAGAGCACGTCATGCGTCTTGGTGACGGGCAGGTAGCGCGTCTCGTTGTTCGTGCCCGGGGGGAAGTTCTGCTCGGGCGCGCGCTCCTGCTCGAAGTTCCACATGGGGCCCGAGTAGAAGAGGTGCGCGACGTCCTGCCGGTCGGTGTTGATGCTTCCGTCGACGTGGTGGGCCGTCCACCCCGTGTCCGCGCCAATCAGGCTGACCGCCTCGCGGCGGCCACCCGCCGCTCCGGTGAAGCCCACGGCCATGAACAGGACGTTGCGGCCCTCGTGGTCCACCCAGGGGTAGGCGCCCCGGACGATGTCCCCGTTGAGCGTGTCCCCGAAGAACTCGCCCGTGGCGGCCTTCATGCGCTGCCAGGCGAGGGGGTAGCGTTTCACGCCCGACGTGGTGTCGTTGTACATCATGGACAGCGGGCGGGGCGTGCTCCAACCCGTGGCCGCGCAGGGCGTGGGGTTGTAGGTGTACATGATGCGATCGATGGCGCCGTCGTTGTTGGGACCGCCCTGGTAGAGGAGCAGCCGCCCATCGGAGGTCATCGTCGGCTCGATGCCGAAGATGCCGGCGCCCGTGACCGTCGTCAGGGTCTCCAGCGGGCCCGTGGTGAACGTGGACACCTCCGCCTGGGTCGTGAAGGGCTGGCTGATGCGCGCGTCCAACGTGCGGCGGCGGAAGCGGTTGGGCCCGTTGAACATCATCGAGTCGAAGATGTAGGGCTGGTAGACCGCCGTGCCCGCCGAGAGCGTGTAGGGCTGCGCGGGGTTGGGGAAGCAGAGCGCCAGCGCGTTCTCGCCGTTCTTCACCTGGGTCGTCTTGCCCGGGGAGAACGCGGCGCCGAAGCCCGGCTTGCCCTGGGCGTCATAGGTGACCGCCTCGGGCTTGAACACCCGGGCCCGCCAGGTGGTGGTCGTCGTCGCGTGATCCTCCCCCACGTTGCCGATGAAGAGCCGCCCATCCAGGCTCGAGGCATGGCCGTTGGAGCCAAAGGGCGTGGAGATGCGCGTGTTGACCAGTGAGGGCCGGGGCACGGCGGCGGCCTCCCCCGCGCCGAGGACGAATCCGAGCAGGGGAAGGAGGTGATACGGCCGCGAACGCGGGGACGGACAGGAATGGTTGGGGGAAACCATACGTACTCCTGTAATCGAGGGAAAACGATTATAACCTGTTTCCCTGACTCAGGACGGACTTCCCGCCGCGAGAGCGCCCCTCAGCCGGTGACGGCGCGCACCTGCTCGCCGTCGAGCACCAGGCGCACCGTGGAGACCTCGGGCTCGCCGAAGTGCTCGTAGGCCACGCGCTCCAGTTGGGGCACCAGGGCGGCGCGAAGCCCGCGGGCGCCCGTCTCGCGCTTGAGCGCCCGGGCCACCACCCACTCGCGCACCGAGGGCTCCACCACCAGCTCCAGCCCCTCGAGGGAGAACTCGCGCTCGTAGCCGCGCAGCACGTTGTCCTCGAGGATGTTGCCCAGCGTGGCCGCGTCCAGCGGCGAGAAGGAGACGATGCGGCTGAAGCGGCCAATCAGCTCCGGAATGAAGCCGTAGCGCGCGAAGGCCGCCGTCTGCTCGATCTGCTCCTCCGTCACCTGCTCCGCGATGGCCACCTCGCGCTTGCGCACGTCGCGGCCAAAGCCCAGCCGCTCGCGCGTGCCCCCCGTCTCCTCCGCAGTGCCCTTGAGGCCGCTGAACGCCCCGCACGCGATGAAGGTGATCGCCGAGAGCTCCAGCGGCAGGGGCGGCGTGCGGCTGGTGAAGCCGAAGTCCGGGGGAAAGTCCGCCCGCGCCGCGCTCAGCAGGTTGAGCAGACTGCGCTGGACGCCGAAGCCGCTCACGTCCTTGGTGGTCTGCTGTCCCGCGAATCTCGCGTCCGAGCGGCTGGTGGCGAGCTTGTCGAACTCGTCCATGCAGATGGCGCCGCAGGACGCCCACGCCACGTCCCCATCCGCCGCCTCGTACAGCCGCGAGAGCATGGTCCTCACGTCATCGCCCACGTAGCCCGTCTCGGAGAACTGCGTGGCGTCCACGATGACGGTGGGCACGCCCAGCACCTCCCGGAAGAGCAACTCCACGAGGAACGTCTTGCCGCTGCCGGTGGGGCCCAGGAACAGGCAGTTCTCGCGGGCGCCGGGCTCGGGCGCGAGTCCTTCCAGGTGGATGCGCCGCAGCCGCTGCACGTGGCGGTAGGCCAGCACCGACGCCGCGCGCCTCGCCTCCCGCTGCCCCCGGTAGCCCAGCTCGGTGAGCCGTTGATCGATCTGCCGGGGCGAGAGCACCTCCAGGGCGGCGACGCGCTCGCGAACGGATTCACTGGGCTCGAAGGGAAGGGAGTGCAGGTGGTCGGGACGTGGGCTCATGAAGTGGTGGGCATCTTTCCGGCACCGAGCCTCGGGCGACAAGCGCCGCCTGCTTCCGGCGTCAGTGCCCGGCCGCTCTCGGAGGGGGCATTCACTGGGGTTTCGGGGGTGACTGGTGAACATCTGCCCCGCGCGCGGATGGATCGGCGCCTCCCACGCGGGGTGAGGGTGGATAAGTAGGGCGCCATGGAACAAGCCGTGAAGACGCGAGGCCAGGTGGCTCGATTGGGTGCGTGGGTGGAGGAGGGCGTGGGGGTGCGGTGGCGGGTCTGGGCTCCGTCGCACCGACAGGTCGAGGTGGTGTTACACGGACAGGATGGGCAGCCAGGCGATGTGCTGCCCCTGCGCGACGAGGGCGGGGGCTTCTTCACCGCCACGCTCGCGGGCCAGGGCGCGGGCGTGCGCTACAAGCTGCGCGTGGATGGCGAGGGCCCCTTTCCGGACCCCTGGAGCCGATCCCAGCCGGAGGGCGTGCATGGCCCGTCCGAGGTGGTGGTGCCGGACTTCGCGTGGACGGACGCCGGATGGAAGGGCGCGGATCCCAAGGCCCAGGTCATCTATGAGGTGCACGTGGGCACGGCCACGCCCGAGGGCACCTTCGACGCGCTGATTCCCCAGCTGGACACCCTCAAGGCGCTGGGCGTCACCACGCTGGAGCTGTTGCCGCTGGCGAGCTGGCCGGGCACGCGCAACTGGGGCTATGACGGCGTGGCGCTCTTCGCCCCTCCGGCCGTGTATGGCGGCCCCGAGGGCCTGCGGCGCCTCGTCGACGCGGCCCACGCGCGGGGGCTCGCGGTGCTCATCGACGCCGTCTACAACCACTTCGGACCGGACGGGAACTACCTGCGCTGCTACTCGCCGCACTACTTCACCGGCAAGCACCACACGCCCTGGGGCGAGGCCATCAACTACGACGGCGAGGGCTCCGCGGTGGTGCGCGAGCTGGTGCTCTCCAACGTGGAGATGTGGATCCGCGACTACCACGCGGACGGCCTGCGCCTGGACGCGGCCCACGCCATCATCGACGACAGCAAGCCGCACCTGCTCACCCAGATTCCCGAGCGCGCCCGGGCCGCGGCCGAGGGCCGGAGCGTGGTCATCATCGCCGAGGATGATCGCAACGACACGCGGCTGGTGGCCTCCCCGGACAAGGGCGGACATGCGCTGGAGGGTGTCTGGGCGGATGACTTCCACCACCAACTGCGCCGGGCCTTCGCCGGGGACAGCGAGGGCTACTACGCCGACTACACCGGGAGCGTGGCGGACATCGCGCGCACGCTGCGCCAGGGCTGGTTCTACGAGGGTCAGACCTCCCAGGTGCACAAGAAGCCCCGGGGCACGCCCGCGTCCTCCCTGGAGCCGTGGCACTTCGTGCACTGCATCCAGAATCACGATCAGATTGGCAACCGGGCACAGGGTGAGCGCCTGGGCGCGGACGTGTCTCCGGCGGCCTACCGCGCCATGAGCACGCTGCTCCTGCTCTCGCCGTACACGCCGCTGCTCTTCCAGGGCCAGGAGTGGAACGCGAGCACGCCCTTCATCTACTTCACGGACCACAACGCCGAGCTGGGCAAGCTGGTGACGGAGGGACGGCGCAAGGAGTTCGCGGGCTTCTCGAAGTTCTCCGGTGACACGGTGCCGGATCCCCAGGCCCGGGAGACCTTCACCCGCTCGAAGCTCGACTGGAGCGAGGCGGACAAGCCGGAGCACGCGGGGGTGCTCGCCCTGTACCGCGAGCTGCTGCACCTGCGCTCCACCGAGCCCTCGCTCCAGCCGAGGGGCCGCGGCACCTACGATGCGCGGCCCCTGGGGGACAACGGACTGGTGCTCGAGCGCCAGGGTCCGGAGGACTCGTTCCAGGTCATCGTCGCGGTGAAGGGACGCCTGGAGTACCCGTTGCCAGAGACGGCCCGCCTCGTCCTCTGGAGCGAAGCGGTTCGCTTCGGCGGCGCGGACGAGAAGTCGCCGCTGCGTGCCGGGGTGCTGGCGCTCGACGGCCCGTCGGCCGTGGTGGTCCGGCTGACGAAGTGACGCCGTGAGTGAGGGGGGGGCGGCCTCAGAACGCGCCGCCCACCTGCAAGCCGACGTTGGCGATGTCACCCGTTTGGAGGGCGCCCTGGTCCTGGCCGCCCACCAGGCGGTAGGTGGCGCGCGCGCCGGCCCGGACGTTCCCGATGTTGTAGTCAATGCCCACCGCCAGGGGCACCTCCCCGACGAAGTCGTTGTTGTAGAGCAACTCTCCGCCGCCGCTGGGGTTGATGACGCTCATGCCCACGCCCGCTCCCACGAAGGGCCGCAGGTTGTGGTTGCGTCCCAGTTCGGGCCCCACCTTGGCGAGCGCGCCCACGTTGTGCCGCCACAAGCCGCCCGAGAGGTTCGTGAAGTTGTTGCGCGAGCCCTCGTAGCCGAGCTCCAAGCCGATGATGGATGAGGGCCGGGCATCCGCCTGGATGCCCAGGTAGCCTCCCGTGTCCGTGGCCCGGCCGAGGTTGCCGGTGAAGGCATTCACGCCCGCTCCCACGCCCACGCTCAGGTCCCGGGACAGGTTTCGTCCCGTCCGGTCCGGATTGAAGACGCGCGCCTCTCCTCGCTCCTGCGCCAGGGCGGGCACGGCCAGCAGACCCGCCACCGCGATGGCGCCGATGCTCCAGCTCTTCTTTTTTGCTCTCATTGAGTCTTCTCCCGTCATCCCTCCACTCTGGGAGGGGGTCCGTTCAACGATGGGGGCGTCCCCTGTTGACGGAAAGCGTCCCCGCCTTCCCACACTCCCCGCCACGGCCCACACCAGGCGGCCAGCGCGCCGCCTCCTTCAATCGCTCCGTATCTCAAACACACACATGGGGAGGCATGCGTGCGGGGGGCCGTGCCCGGGGAATTGTCTATTCAATTCCTTGTTTCGAATGCCAACCCCACAACTGGAAGCAGGCGCCTCGGTGGAGTGACCCCCGGTGGAGCGGCTTCCTCCTTCCCCCCCCGAGGACTCCACAGAGTGAAGCTTTTCTCTTCTCGTCGCGGACGTGTGTCCGCCCTGGGTGTCGTTTCCCTCGTGACCCTCGCCGCGGGTCCCGCCCTGGCCGCGGCGGACAAGGACGTGTTCGGCATCACCCAGGTCTACCCCACCAGGCCCGGTGGCGAGACGTGGTCCCTCGCCGACGACGCCCTGCGCGACAAGCGTTTCGATCCGCAGGACACCATCACCCGCAACCCGGATGGCTCCTGGAAGATGAAGAGCGACAAGGTGCGCCTGTCGGTCTTCACCTCCACCGGTTACGACTCCAAGCGCATCCCCACGTATGACCCGGACGTGCTCACGAGCCGTGGCTACATGCAGGCGGCCAATGACTGGAAGAACGTGGAGATGACGGGCTTCGTCAAGGTGAACGCCGCCAAGGACATGAGCGACAACTTCGCGTGGTACGCGCGGGGTGGCCGGCACAACGACTCGCTCGCCTGCGAGGGCTCCTCGTACAAGGGCAGCCTCCACTACGACGGCCGCGTGCGCTGGCAGAAGGAGGCCTGGCACGTGAGCTATGAGCAGACGGCCTACAAGCCGGGCACCTCGTCGCTCAAGGGCCGCTGGGTGGGCTTCAAGTCCATCATGCGCAACACGACGGCCAACGGTCGGCCCGCGGTGAAGCTGGAGCTGTGGCTCAACGAGAACGCGGACAAGGTCACCTGGAAGAAGGTCTATGACTACACGGACTCCGGCCAGATGGGCGGTGACACCCGGCACTGCGGTGGCGCCGTGAACGGCATGCCCCTGCTCTGGGGGGGGCCCATCGCCACCTTCCGCTGGGACAGCACCTCGGACGTGGACTTCAAGTGGCTGAGTGTGCGGGAAATCGCCGAATAGTCGCTTCCTCCCACCAGAGGTGAAACATGGGGCGCTTGGAGTGTGGCGCCTCGCTTTCCCCCGGTGCGCGGCGATAGGCTAGGGGCGTCTATCGGGGGGACACGCTTATCGAGGTTTTTCCATGTCCGCCGGAAATGATGTCAGCACCCCCTCCGCCTCGCGCCCGGAGGCGCATGGAGACGCGTTGCTGAGCGCCCTGGCGGAGGTGGAGCGCTCGAGTCCGGACGGCTGCCTGGTGCTGCGCTCCATCCGGGACGAGGCCGGTGCCCTCGTCGACTTCGAGTGGGTGTTCCTCAACGCTACCGCGGAGCGCATGACGGACCAGCTCTGCGGTGCGCGCCTGGGCCTGCGGTTCCTGGACCGCTCGGTTTCCACGCGCACCCAGGCGCATTTCGCCGTGTTCCGCCAGGTGGTGGAGACGGGGCAGTCTTGTGTGCTGGAGCTGTGGGCGGAGGGGAACGCGCGATGGCTGCGCCTTTCCCTCCACCGCTTCCAGGACGGTCTGGTGGCGCGCTACCAGGACATCTCCCCGAACAAGCAGGGACGCCTGGAGGCGGAGGCGCTCGCGCGGCGGCGGGAGGGCGAGCTGGACTCGGCCCGGGAACAGCTCATGCGCACGGAGAAGCTGTCCATCGCGGGGCAGCTCGCGGCCGGCGTGGGGCATGAAATCAACAACCCGCTGGCCTTCGTCGCGGGCAACCTGCACGTGGCGCTCGAACAACTGACCCTCGTGGCGCGCGACGTGGAGCCCTCCGTGGCGGAGCGGCTGCGCGAGCCGATGCTGGCGCTGGAGGACGCGCGCCGGGGCGCGGAACGCATCCGCACCATCGTGAAGGATCTGCGCACGCTGGCGCGCTCGGATGAGTCCCGCCTGGGACCCGTGGACGTGCACGCGGCGCTGGAGTTCAGCGTGTCGCTGGCCATGACCCAGGTGCGCCACCGGGCGCGCGTGGAGCGGCGCTACGGCGAGGTACCCCGGGTGTACGCCAACGAGGCGAAGCTCGGCCAGGTGTTCCTCAACCTGATCGTCAACGCGGCCCAGGCCATTCCCGAGGGACATGCGGCGGACCATTGCATCACCCTGGTGTCGCGGCGCGAGGGGGAGCAAGTGGTGGTGGAGGTGCGCGACACCGGCATGGGCATGTCTCCCGAGGTGCTTTCCCGCGTCTTCGAGCCCTTCTTCACCACGAAGGCGCAGGGCGAGGGCCTGGGCCTGGGCTTGTCCATCTGTCTTGGCATCGTGCGCTCGATGAAGGGGGAGCTGGAGGCCGAGAGCGAGCCGGGGCGCGGCAGTGTCTTCCGGGTGTCCCTGTCGGCGTGCGAGGACGAGACCTCGGCCGTGCTGGAGCCCGCGCGGACGGTGGCGGACGTGCAGGCGCGCAAACGCGTGCTGGTCATCGATGACGAACCCGCCATTGGCGCGGTGCTGCGGCGCATCCTGGGCCGCATGCACGAGGTGGTGGTGTTGCACAGTGGACGCGAGGCGCTCTCGCTCCTGGGCCGGGACGACGGCTTCGACCTCGTCTTCTGCGATCTGATGATGGTGGATGTGTCGGGTATGGAACTGCACGCCCGACTGGCGCCGACCCACGCGGAACTGCTCTCGCGCTTCGTCTATATGACCGGCGGGAGCTTCACCGACAGCGCACGTGACTTCCTCAAGAGAATTCCCACGCCCCGCATCGACAAGCCCTTCGAGGCAGATGTCATCCGAGCGTTGGTGGCACGGGCCCCGCCCCGGCGCGTTTGAGTTCCAACTGCGAATGGACCCCGGGAGGTTCCGTGTTAGGAGCCCCAGGGAACCATGTGGTTCCTTCGCCCGAGGGCCAACTGGATGATGGACCGCGATACTTCCCCGCGGGTCTTCGAGACCGGCATTCCCAACCTGGACAGGGTTCTTGGCGGCGGTATTCCCGCGCGTCAGTCCATCATCGTCACGGGGGAGCCAGGCTGCGGAAAGACCATCCTGTGCAGTCAGATCGCCTTCCACGCCGCCGCGCGAGGTGCCCCCGCGGTGGTGGTCACCGTCACCTCCGAGCCTCATGACAAGCTGGTGCAGTCGCTCTCCGGCTTCTCCTTCTTCAAGCGGGAATTGCTGGGCGGTGCGTTCTTCCTGGTGAGTGCCTACGCCTCGCTGAAGAAGGGCGCCAAGGAAGCGCGGGACGTCCTGCTGCGCACCGTGCGCGAGCGGGGCGCGAAGCTGCTCTTCATCGACGGGCTGCGCTCCATCCGCGACCTGTGGCAGGACGAGGCGATGCTGCGCGAGTTCCTGTACGAGCTGGGCATTGGACTGGCCGCGATGGACTGCATCGGGCTGTTCACCACCGAGTATGGGCTCGACAAGCTGATGGCGCTGCCCGAGGCGACGACGGTGGACGGCATCCTCGCGGTGGGGGTCCAGCGCCGGGGGGGCCGCCGCCTGCGCCGCTTGGAGGTCATCAAGCTGCGAGGCCAACCCCACCTGACCGGTGAGCACCTGCTGCGGATCGACGCCGGGGGGGTGTTGATCATCCCAAGGCTCGAGGTCCAGGCATTGCCCGAGCCGGACTTCCTCCCTCCGCCGCACCGGGCGGGTTTTGGTCTGCCCGAACTCGATGCGCTGATGGAGGGTGGTCTTCCCTCGACCAGCACCACCCTGCTCGCGGGAAGCATCGGCATTGGCAAGACGCTGCTGGCCACGCATTTCGTCGCGGAGGGGGCGCGCCGGGGCGAGAAGACGCTGTTCGCCTCCTTCTTCGAGCCTCCCGCCGTGCTGTTCGAGCGGGCCCGGCGCGTGGGTCTGGACGTGAGCGGTGCGCTGAAGAGCGGCGCGTTGACGATGCTCCACCTGCCTCCTTCCGAGCAGGAAGCGGACGCCATCGTCTACCGCGTTCTTGGCGAAGTCGACCGGTTGGGCGCCCAGCGGCTCGTGGTGGATGGGCTGACGGAGTTGGAGCTGTCGGTGCAGGACCTGGAGCGGCGGCGCATCTTCCTGGCCTCGTTCAGCGCCCATCTTCGGAGCCGGGGGGTGACGGCCCTCTTCACCAAGGAAGTCTCGAAGATCTCCGGCGCGGAACTGGACTTCAGCGACACGCCCATCGCGCTGCTCGCCGAGAACGTGCTTCTCCTGCGGTACGTGGAACTGCGCGGCCGCATCCACCGCATCCTGTCCATCCTCAAGATGCGCGACAGCAAGTACGACGGGAACCTGCGCGAGTTCGAGATCAACGATTCGGGTATTCGCGTGCTGGCCCCCTTGCGCTCGGCCGTGGGGTTGCTCACCGGGCAGGCCCGTCCGCTGGGCACCAGCATCGGTGGGGAGGAGCAGTGAGCCTCATCCTCATCGCGGAAGACGAAGAGGCGATGCTCGACATCTTCGGCCAGGTGTTGGAGGACCTGGGCCATCGTGTCCTGAGGGCCCACAATGGGGAGGAGGCCCTGTTGCTGGCGCGCACGGAGCGGCCGGATCTGGTGGTGAGCGACCACATGATGCCCCGGCGCACGGGCATGGAGTTGTTGCGCGCGATGCGCGCCGACGAGCGGCTGCGCGAGGTGCCCTTCCTGTTGTTGAGCGCCGCGCATCCCCAGGGGCTGGAGGAGGCCGATGCCTTCCTGTCCAAGCCCGTGGACCTGGACACCTTCGAGTCCGCCGTGCTCCGGATGCTGCGCGAGAGTCCCGCGTCGGAACCGTCCGTGCCCGCCGGGCCCTCGCCGGACGCCTTGGGCGCCTCCATGCGCGAGGAGATGCTCAACTGGGTGGCGCATGAGATCAAGACACCCCTGAGCTCCGCGCGGCTCAACGCCCAGATGTTGCTGCGCAAGCAGGAGACCCACGCCTCCTCCGATGAGCGGAGGCATTCCGAGGCCATCCTGGTGCAACTCGATCGGATGAACGCCCTCATCTCCTCCATCCTCGACGCGGCCCGGCTGTCCGAGGGGAAGATGGTGTTGAGTCCTCGGTTCGAGGACCTCACGGCGTTCCTGCGGGATGTGGTGCGGGAGTGGGGAGAGTCGCAGCCCCAGGTGGACTTCATGTTGAAGGGCGCGGGAGATCGGCTGGAGCTGTCCTTCGACGCGGAGCGGGTGCGCTACATCCTCGACAACCTGCTGTCCAACGCGGTGAAGTACGGGGGGGAGGCGCGGCGCGTGGAGGTGTTGCTGACGCTCAACCCGGGGCTGGCCGTCATCGAGGTGCGGGATTGGGGCCGGGGCATTCCCGCGGCGGAGGTGCCTCACATCTTCGAGCGCTTCCACCGCGCGGCGGGCTCCGAGGGCGGGGGGCACGGGTTGGGGCTGTACATCGCCTCGGCGCTCGCGCGGCTGCATGGGGGCTCGCTCAGCGCCAGGTCCAACCTGGGCGAGGGGTCCACGTTCAGCCTCCGGCTCCCGTTAGGGCGCCAGGTGCGTTCCTAGCGGCCCATCTTGATGTCGAGCGCGGGCGGGGGCGGAGAGGAGACTCCGCGGCGTGGCGGTTTCTGCGCCGCGGGCTTGGGGTGCAGCCGCACGGACACCTCGGGCGCGTCCTCGGGAGACACCCGCCGCGATGCCGGCTCGTAGCCCTCGAGCCGCAGGGCCAGCGTCACCGGAGGCGCATTCGCGGCGAGCGGCATGTCCAGGGGCGTCTGTCCGGAGAGCCGTCCATCCACTTCCACCCGGGCTCCCGGTGGCTCCGAGCGCACCTTCAGGATGACGGCGCGGGGCTCGGGCTCTGGCGGGGGAGGCGGCGTGGAAACGGGCTCGGAGACGGCCACGGGGACGGGCGTGGGCGCTGCCTCCGGGGGGTGCTGGCGCAGGAGGATGACCGCGGCGCCGGCGAGCATGAGGAGCAGGCCCAGGCCCGTGGCCACCCGGCTCACGGGCGGACGCCTCCGGGAAACATCCTCCTGCACGCTGCGCGTGTGCTGGGTGCGTGGCTCCGGGGCGGGCCGTGGCGGTGTGGTGCTCACCGCGGGCGCGGCCGATTGCGATTGCGAGCGCTGGGTCGTGCTGCGCGAGGAGTTGGATTGGGAGTCCAGGTCGCTGTCCTCGGCGAGCTGGTCCAGGTGGGCGGGGTTGGCCTCGTGGGCGATGCGCTCGGCGTACAGCTCGTGCAGCCACGCGGACAGGTGCGCGTTGCTGGCGGGCATCCGGTGTTGCAGCAGGAAGTCCTCGATGGCCAGCCGGAAGGCGCCGCAGTCCGGATAGCGTTCGGCGGGCGTGGGCGCGAGCGCCTTGAGCACGAGCGCATCCAGCTCGGGGGGCAGCGAGGGGTGGACTTGCGAGGGGGGTGGCACCTGGCAGTCGCGCACCAGCCGCAGCGTCATCATGTCCGACTCGCCCTTGAAGAGGCGCCGGCCCGTCAGCAACTCCCACAACACCACGCCCAGGGCGAACAGGTCGCTGCGCGCGTCCACCGCGTGCCCGTTGGCCTGCTCCGGCGACATATAAGGATACTTGCCCTTGAGCACCCCGGTGGCCGTGTGCGAGGCGCTTCCCGCCGCCTTGGCCACGCCGAAGTCGATGACCTTCACGCCTCCGTCGAAGCCCACCAGGATGTTCTGCGGTGACACGTCCCGGTGCACGAGCTTGAGCGGCTGGCCCTGCGGGCCACACGCCTGATGCGCGTAGTGCAGTCCCGCGGCGGCCTCCGCCACGAGCCTCAGCGCCAGCCCCACCGGCAGGGGCTTGCCCTGTGCCCGCGCGAACTTGTCCAGCCGCCGCGCGTCCTCGCCCTGGACGTACTCCATGACCAGACAGTGCCGGTCCTCCAGCTTCGTCCACTCGAGGATGGTGATGAGGTTGGGATGGCGCAGTCCCGCCACCAGCTGCGCCTCTTCCTGGAACATCTCCAGGAAGTCCTCGTCCTGGGTCAGGTGCGGCAATACCCGCTTGAGGACCACGAGCCGCTCGATGCCCGCGTTGCGCTCCAGCGCGAGGAAGATCTGTCCCATCCCCCCGGCGGCGATCTTTCTCAGGAGTTGGTATTTACCGAGCGACACCGACATGACGCATCACGATAACGCGGCTTCCAAGAATCCGCGAATAGCACGCGGGACTCCTCATCCCGCAGAGTAGGCGGGCAGTCAGCCAATAGGCCCTAGGCCTTGAGTTTGTATCCGGAGCGCAACGCCGCCCAAGCCACGAGGGTGGAGAGGAGCGCCACCGCCAACAGGATGCCGCCACCCAGCAGGGGCGGAAACCCGCTCTGGCCCAGCATGCCGTAGCGCAACCCCTCCACCATGTAGACCATGGGGTTGAAGAGGCTCAGGTGGTTCCACGGCGCGGGCAGCTCCCGCACGGAGTAGAAAATACCGCCCAGGAAGGTCAGCGGCGTCATCACGAAGGTGGGGAAGAAGTTGACCTGCTCGAACTTCTCCGCCCACACGGCGGCGAGGATTCCCAACACGCTGAACGTATACGAGGACAGCAGCAGGAAGACGAACGTCGCGGGGACGTGTGTCAGGTGGACGCCGGTGAAGAAGCTGGCCACGGCCCAGGTGAGCACGCCCACCATGAGCCCGCGCACCATGGCCCCTCCAATGAAGCCCGCCAGCAGCTCCAGGGGGCCCAGGGGCGCCGCCAGCATGTCCACCACCGTGCCTTGAATCTTGGTGATGAACAGCGAGGAGGAGCTGTTGAGGAAGGCGTTGTTGGCCAGGCCCATGAAGACGAGCCCCGGGACGATGAAGGCCAGGTACGGCATGCCCTCCACCTCGTGTACCTGCTTGGAGAGCGAGTAGCCGAACACGAGGAAATAGAGCGAGGTGCTGATGAGCGGTGAGAGGACGGTCTGGCCCGGCACGCGCATGAAGCGGCGGACCTCCTTCACCAGCAGGGTCTTCATCCCAAGCGTGTTCATGGCGTGGCCGGGGGCAAGGAGTTGAGGGCGGCGGCGCTGGCGGCGGCGGGTCTACCCCGGAGGATCTCGATGAGGATGTCCTCCAGGCGGGAGTGGCGCGTCTCCACGGTGGCCACCGGCAGTCCCTGCAGATAGAGGGTGCGCAGGATGTCCCCTCCGGGAACGCCGCCCTCGCGCTCGGGGTAGGTGAGCAGGTGCCCATCCGCGGAGAGCGTGGCGCCCGCCCGGAGCGGGACTTCGGGCAGCGTGGACACGGGCGCGCTGAAGTGGACGAGGAGGCGCTTCTCGCCGAGCCGCTTGAGCAACTGCGTCTTCTCCTCCACGAGCAACAGCCGCCCCTCGTTGATGACACCCACCCGGTCGGCCAGCTCCTCGGCCTCTTCCAGGTAGTGCGTGGTGAGTACAATGGTGGTGCCCTCGGCGGCGAGCTTGCGCACGTACGTCCACAGGTCGCGCCGCAACTCCACGTCCACGCCCGCGGTGGGCTCGTCCAGGAAGACGAGCTTGGGCTTGTGCACCAGCGCCTTGGCGATGAGCAACCGGCGCTTCATGCCTCCCGACAGCGCCCGGGTGATGGCGTTCGCCTTGCCCTGCAGGTTGAGCGCGGTGAGCACTTCCCGCACCCGCGCCTCGTCCCTTGGCTGCCCGTAGAAGCCCTGCTGGATGTAGAGCGACTCGGCCACCGTGAAGAAGGGGTCGAAGTTGATCTCCTGCGGCACGAGCCCCACCTGGTAGCGCGGGCGGACCGGATCCTCGTCCAGGTCCTGGCCGAAGACGAACACCTTGCCGCTCGTCTTCTTCACCAGCCCGCACACCGAGCCGATGAGCGTCGTCTTCCCGGCGCCGTTGGGGCCCAGGAGGGCGAAGATTTCACCGGGACGGATGCTCAGGCTGACGTCGGACAGGGCCGTGTGCTTGTCGCCGTAGGTCTTGGTGAGACCTTTCAGCTCCAGCGCGGGAGGGGAGGACATGGTGAAACCGCCTTTAACACCCTCGCCCGACGCGCGGTCATCGTTTTGATGACGCTGGACGTCATACCCCGGGCAGTGCGTGGCCGAGCGCCTTGCGCCCGCCGTGGCTCCTTAGTATCCGCCCTGCGTCCCCGACCCCATGTCGCACAGGAGCGAGAGAAAGCACGATGGCCCAGAACTTCATCTTCACCATGCAGGACCTGCGCAAGGTCAAGGGTGGCAAGGACATCCTCAAGGGCATCTACCTGTCCTTCTTCCCCGGCGCGAAGATCGGCGTCATCGGCCCCAACGGCTCCGGTAAGTCGACGCTCCTGCGCATCATGGCGGGCGAGGACAAGGAGTTCTTCGGCGTGGCCAAGCCGGACCCGGGCGCGCGCGTGGGCTACCTGCCCCAGGAGCCGCAGCTCGACCCCACACTGGATGTGAAGGGCAACGTGGAACTGGGCCTCAAGCCCATCCGCGTGCTGCTCGACCGCTTCAACGAGGTGAGCGCCAAGTTCGCCGAGCCCATGGACGACGCGGCCATGGAGAAGCTGCTCGCCGAGCAGGGACGGCTCCAGGACGCCATCGACGCGAGCAACGGCTGGGAGCTGGACCGCACCCTGGAGATGGCCATGGACGCGCTGCGCCTGCCGCCCGGGGACGCGGACGTGACGAAGCTGTCCGGTGGCGAGAAGCGCCGCGTGGCGCTCTGCCGGATTCTGCTGGAGAAGCCGGACCTGCTCTTGCTCGACGAGCCCACCAACCACCTGGACGCCGAGAGCGTGGCGTGGCTCGAGCAGGCCCTCAAGGAGTACAAGGGCACCATCGTCTGCATCACCCACGACCGCTACTTCCTCGACAACGTGGCCGAGTGGATTCTCGAGCTCGACCGCGGCGAGGGCGTGCCCTGGAAGGGCAACTACTCGAGCTGGCTGGAGCAGAAGCAGAAGCGCCTGGAGCTGGAGGAGAAGACCGAGAGCGCGCGGCAGAAGACGCTCAAGCGGGAACTGGAGTGGGTGCGCGCGTCGCCGAAGGCCCGTCAGGCCAAGAGCAAGGCGCGCATCGCGGCGTACGAGCAACTGCTCAACCAGTCACAGGAGAAGCGCGACCCCACGGGCGAGGTGACGATTCCGCCCGGGCCGCAGCTCGGCGGGCTGGTGGTGGAGGCCAAGGGGCTGCGCAAGGCGTTCGGGGACCGGCTGCTCATCGACGACCTGAACTTCAAGCTGCCGCCGGGCGGCATCGTGGGCATCATCGGGCCCAACGGCGCGGGCAAGACGACGCTGTTCCGGATGCTCACGGGCGTGGAGAAGCCGGACGCGGGCGAGCTGCGCATTGGCGACACGGTGAAGCTGGCGTACGTGGACCAGAGCCGCGACGCGCTCGCCGGGGACAAGAGCGTCTTCGAGGAGGTGAGCGGCGGGTTGGACCACCTGGACCTGGGCCGGGCGGGACAGATGCCGAGCCGCGCGTACCTGGCGGGCTTCGCCTTCAAGGGGCAGGATCAGCAGAAGCGGGTGAAGGACCTGTCGGGCGGTGAGCGCAACCGCGTGCACCTGGCGAAGATGCTCAAGAGCGGCGGCAACGTGCTCCTGCTCGACGAGCCCACCAACGACCTGGACGTGGAGACGCTGCGCAGCCTGGAGGAGGCGCTGCTCAACTTCGCGGGCTGCGCGGTGGTCATCAGCCACGACCGCTGGTTCCTGGACCGCATCGCCACGCACATCCTGGCGTTCGAGGGCGACAGCCGGGTGTTCTTCTTCGAGGGCAACTTCGAGGACTACGAGGCGGACAAGAAGAAGCGCCTGGGCCCCGAGGCCCTGGAGCCGCACCGCATCCGCTACCGGCCGCTGACCAAGAGCTGAGCGGGTGGTTTCCCGGCCCCTCTTCCCGAACCGGGGGAGGGGCGAGTCATGTTCGCGGTGGTTTGCAAGTCACCGCTCCTTCCAAATGAGACGGCCCAATTTCAGTCCGGCGAAGAAGCCCAGGGCGGCGTAGCAGCACCAATTGAGAAGGAGCAGGGCGAGTGCCCAATCCTCGTCCGATGTGGTCCCAAGGCCAGTGGGGGCGGGCCATCCAAATGTATACTTCGTCCATTTCAGTAAGCGCTCACCGCCAAGAAATGGTGCATAGAAAATATGATGCAAAACCTGGAGTCCGCCAGCGAAAAGCAGGAATGGGTAATATAGGAAATCCAGTATCAGCAGGAGCAGGGATGCGACTATGGCTAGCACGTAGCGACGTTTCACAGGTCTCGCACCGCCCGGAAGCCGCCAGTGTCCCACGCTAGCCGCTCCGCATAGGTGTCCCGGGCATCCAAAAACTCCACCAGTTTGTTGGTGGGATCCACTGCCCTCAAGGGATGCTCCAACAGCGTGTAGCGAAGATGCCAGTAGAAGTTGGCCCATTTGCCCTCCTTGCCTGTTTCTCCTCTCATGCTCGTTGTCAGTGCATCGATGACGCCCGGCGCCTTTTTCGCCGCATATGCTGTGGAAAGCGCATAGGCCGCACCATGATGCATCACGATCTGCCAGCGTCCTGCCTCGGGTGCATGGATCTTCGCCTTGTATTCCAATTTGCAGGCATCCAGCAGGGTGATGCTCACATCTTGATTGGGTGGAACCATGGGAGCGCCAGGAACACTATGTGGTGCGTTTTTTGACCAACCATGGACCCACTTGGGTACTGTGGATTTGATGCCCGGTTCTCCCCATCGCCAGTGGATATGAAAGCAGTCATGGATGCAGAACGGAGCCATGGTCGTCTCCCTTGGCCAGTCGTTGGGGACCTTCCGGAGGACCGAGGCGGGCAACTTCATCTTGGGCGCGAAGTGGATGTTGTCGAACTCTCCTTGCCGAGGCACCTTCTTCACGGTTCTGGCCCTATACGCGAGATGTGCCGTTCCTCGTGATGTAGGCTTTGCTACGGCCTCATTGATCAATCCTGTCTTTTCACGGGCATGGGGTCTGTCTCTGCGGACCACCTTCATCTCAGTGCGAAGAGGAGGGTCAATCCAGTAGTAGTCGAAGAGATTGTCCCAGGTGGGGTATGGGGTGAGGTTACCGTTACGGTCCGTGAACAGCGCTGGAGAGATCCTTGGACTCATCTCCTCGTTGTCCATCTGGGTGTGCAGGGTGGTGGGGTCGCGCGCCAGTTGTAACGTTGATTCCATGCTCTCCACGGGCATGTTCGCCACGATCATGATGTGAGGGAGCAGGCGCGCTGCTCCCAGCACACCTCCAGGCTCGAAATCATTGCGCTCCTTGGCGCAGCCCAAGGCCATGCAGACCAGGAGTCTTAGTGGCGTGGACTGCTGCTCACCCTCTCTCACTCGATTGAAAGCCACGAGCGAGGGCTTCGCCAGGAGATGCTGTGAATCGAGTTCCGTAGGACTCAGCGGCCGGAGTTGACCCGCCTTGAGTTCGAAGCCAAAGAGTCGCTGGAAACTCTGGTCCAAGTTCATGGGAAGTTGCCAGTAGCCAGCCTCCGATTCAGGGACCGTGCCTTCGGCCAGGAAATAGGTTCGAAGCAGGAATTTTTCCGTCAAGGGCAGAGAAAACGTCTTCCCCTGGTGGAGTACCTTGACGTCGCCCCATTTGATCTCGCGGCAGACGTTCATTCGCATGTCGCGCATTTCCCTGTGCCTCACAGTGACGTTGCGAACGCTGTCCACTCCGTCCAACTGGTACTCCCAGATTTTGCGATGGGAAGGGCTCTCGAAGCTGCCGACATCGGGGCGCCCCCCGACAAGACTCGTCAACGAGAAGGACGCTGGCACGATCCTCGGTGTCGGACTGGCTGAGAAGAGGAGCGTTTGACTCAGCAAATCTTCAAGATGGGCGCTCATGATGCAAATCCCCCCGTATTGGACTAGAAGGTTCGGAACCTAGCATGGTGTGTGCCACCCTTGGCCTTTTTCCCCAGAAGGACGGCTCAGGGGGCCAATCCGCGTCTCCGCATGGACGTGCCCACTGTCCATCCTCCATCCGAAACGTGAGCCTCGCGCCGGGTTGCGCTAGGGTGACGTGTCGCGTCGACGCCTTCTCCGCCCAAGCCCGCCCATGAACGTCGTCTTCATCTCGCCCCACTTCCCGCCCCAGTTCATCCACTTCATCAACGCCCTGCGCGCGCGCGGCGTCAACGTCCTGGGGCTCGGCGATGCTCCCTTCGATAGTCTTCACGCCGACCTGCGCAAGGCCCTCTCCGAGTACTTCTTCACCCCCAACCTCCACGACTACGACGCCGTCCTGCGCGCCGCCGGTTACTTCTCCTGGCGCCATGGCCGCATCGACCGCATCGACTCGCTCAACGAGACCTGGCTCGGCGTGGAGGCCCGGCTGCGCGAGGACTTCAATGTCCCTGGCCTCCGGCCCGTCGACATCGACAACCTGCGCAGCAAGCTCGGCATGCATGACGTCTTCAAGAAGGCCGGCGTCCCCCACCCGAGCAGCATCGCCGTGCGCGACGCCGCCGGGGTGAAGGCCTTCGCCCGCGAGGTGGGCTATCCGCTCGTGCTCAAGCCCGACGTGGGCGTGGGCGCCGCGCGCACCTTCAAGGTCTCCTCCGACGCCGAGGTCGACACGGCCCTCGCCGAATCGCTCACGGGCTACGTGGCCCAGGCCTTCGTGCGCGGCACCATCGTCACCTACGACGGGCTCGTGGACCGCCAGGGCCACATCATCTTCCGCCTCAGCCACGAGTACAGCGATGGCGTCATGGAGGTGGTGCTCGAGCAGCGCGACATCTCCTTCTGGAGCCTCAAGGAGATTCCTCCCGCGCTCGAGGCGCTGGGCCGCAAGGCCGTGGAGTCACTCGGCCTGCGCGAGCGCTGGTTCCATCTGGAGTTCTTCCGTCTGTCCGATGGCCAGTACGTCGTGCTCGAGGCCAACCTGCGCCCGCCCGGCGCCTTCATGACGGACATGATGAACTACACGTGCGACATCGACGTGTACTCGCTCTGGGCCCGCCTGCTCACCGGTGACGACGTGAGCGGATTTCAATACACCGCCCGCCGCCACGTCTGTCATAGCGCCCGGCGCGCCACCCACCGCTACCGCTACTCGCACGCGGAGCTGGTGGGGAAGCTGGGAGGGGCCCTCCTGCTCCACAAGGAGATGCCCGCCGTCTTCCACAGTGCCATGGGCAACGAGATGTACCTCACGCGCCACGACGACCTGGAGTCCTTGCGCGAGGCGGTGCGGCTGGTGCAGATGCCCGCCTGAGCACCCGCACCCGGGCCTTTCTCAGCTCAAGAGCCACTGCATCGCCGAGGGCAGGCGCCGCTGCCAGTCCTGCTCGTGGTGGATGCCGTGGGGGTCCAACACCAGCCGCAGCTCGTGGTCCGCGTACCCGAGCCGCTTGAGGTGGTGGTAGAAGTCGCGCGTGGCCTGGCCATAGGGCAGGGGGAAGCCGCCCGGGTCGATCCACTCGTGCTCGCCCGCGTCCAGGTAGATGCGCGTCCAGCGCCGGGGGTGGGCCGTCCAGTGCTGGAAGAGCCGGTACTCGCTCCACATCACCGAGGGAGACAGCGCGCCCACGCGGCCGAACACGTCCGGGTAGCGCATGCCCAGGTAGAGGGAAATCAACCCGCCGAGCGACGAGCCCATGACGGCCGTCCACTCGGGCTCGGAGCGCGTGCGGTAGGTGTGATCGATGTAGGGCTTGAGCGTTTCCACGAGGAAGCGCGCGTAGGCATCACCCCGGCTCCAAGGAGAATACTCGTCCAGCCGTCCCGGGCCCGAGTCGATGCCCACGATGAGCCAGGGCTCCAGCTGGCCCGAGCCCACCAGGTGCTCCTGGGCGGTGTTGACGCACCAGGTGTCGTAACGGGCGGATTCGGGGTGCGCGAAGATGTTCTGCCCGTCGTGCATGTACAGCACGGGGTAGCGGTGGGCGGAGGCCTGGTCATACCCGTCCGGCGTGTAGATGCGCACGGTGCGGGAGAAGCCCTCCTGAGAGGAGTAGAAGTCGCGAAGGATGTGCACGTGACCCATGCGGGAAGGGCACCAGTCTGAAAAGGGGGACTTCCAAGATAGATGGGCCCCTGCTCCCGGCCAATACTTCTCGTCGGGTGTCACGCGCTCGCCACGCGCGAAGTGTCAGGTGTTGCAAGGGGCCTGGCTGCCCGCTCGGGAGCCGTTCGCTTGGAGTCCGGCGAAATTGCCAGGGGGGAACTCGGCCTCCACCTTTGCGCCATGTCCGTACTCGCGCGCCTCCGGAGTGGGAAGCTGAAGCTGGGATTGAAGCTCATGGCCCCCCTGTGCGTTTCCGTCGGCATCCTCGTGACGGTGCGATTGCTGGGGCCCGAATTCCTGGACCAGCAACGGTTGTCGGGCTACCTGCGGCCGCTCGGACACTGGGCACCCCTGGCCTTCATCTTCCTGCTGGGCGTGCGGCCCGCCGTGTTGCTGCCGGGCCAGCTCTTCGCGGCCGTGGGCGGCATCCTCTTCGGCACCGTGCTGGGCACCGTCTACTCGCTGCTGGGCAGCCTCCTGGCCACGGGCCTCATCCACCTGCTGGCGAGCCGGTTCGGCCGGGGTCCCATGAAGCGGCTGGCGGGGCATCGGCACGACGGGCTCCAGCGCGCGGCTCGCAACCATGGCTTCCAGGTGGGATTCCTCGCCTGCATCAACTCGGTCATTCCCGGAGACGTGATGCTCGCGGCGGCGTCCGCCTCGGGGGCTCGCTACCTGCCGCTCGCGCTGGGCGCCGCCGTGGGCAGCATCCCGGGGACCCTGCTCACCACCTCCTTCGGCAGCTCCCTCAGCCAGGGCAAGACGTGGACGACGCTCGCCTCCGTGGCGGGTCTGTTGGTGAGCCTGGCGCTGGGCGTCTTCCTGGGCCGCCGGCTGGCGCGGGAGATGAAGATCGAGGCGGAGTGCTCTCCCCAGGAGGCCGAGGCGCGGCGTCCAGCCGCCGCCGCGAGCCGCCCCCTTCTGGGCAAGATGCAACAGCGCGGAGCGGGCGCCGTCTGAGCCGCGTACCCGGGAGTCCAGCCCTTCATCTAGGGTGGGGACCATGCGCTCCGCCCCCTTCCTCCTCGCGTTGTGTCTGTCGGGCCTCGGTTGCGAGGGCTCTCTTCCGCCTCCCAGGTCCGAGCGCGGCGTCCTCCTCGTGGGCAACTCCCGTGGCCACAACGTGGTGCGGCTGGACGAGGAGACGGGCGCGTTTCTCGGAGACTTCATCCCCTCGGGCAGCGGCGGACTGGTGGCTCCCGAGGCGCTCGTCTTCGGCCCGGATGGGTTCCTGTATGTCTCCAGTGGAGACACCCTGGAGGATTCGGCCGTGCTCCGCTACGACGGCAAGACGGGCCTGTTCGTCGGCACGTTCGCCTCGGGCAACGGAATGCTTCGGCCCCGTGGCCTGCTGTTCGGCCCGGATGGGCTGCTGTACGTGAGCAGCTTCCGGAGCGATCAAATCCTGCGCTTCAACGCCCGGACGGGTGCCTTCGTGGATGTGTTCGCCACGGGCAATGGTCAACCCGGGGGACTCAATGGCCCCAGTGCCCTGGCCCTGGGTCCGGATGGCCGGCTCTACGTGAGCACCGAGGGCTCCGTGGCCGTCAACGGCGAGCCCTCCTTCCCCCCGGGCCTGCCCAGCCAGGTGCTTCGCTATGACTTGCGCACGCGCGAGTCCTCGGTCTTCGTGGAGCAACCCGAACCGTCTCCGGCGGGGGCGGGCGATGTGCGTCTGCTGGGGCTGGTGTTCGGCCCGGATTGCGTGACCGCCATCGGCGCGTGTGACCTGTTCGTCAGCGATGTCGCCCAGGACATCCGCCGGTACGACCTGGAGACAGGGGCGCTCGAGGCCACCCTGTCCGCGAACGACTCGGGCACCGTGCCCACGACGAACAACCTGGGGGGCCTGGTGATTGGCACCCAGCGGCGGCTGTACACGGTGGGCTTCGACTCCACGCCGGATTCGAGCGCTCCCGGGACCGTGCTGCGCTTCGATGCCCGGACCAACGCGCCCCTGCCCTCCGAGGGCAACGCGGGCGCCCTCTTCGTGCCGCCCGACCCCCGGCTGGTGCGCCCCGTGGGAATCACCTTCACCTTGCTGCCGGACTGAGCCGCTGGACGCGGACCCGGTCCTCGGGTCCGTGCCCTGGATGGATGCGCGCTGGATGGGACACCTCGGAGGTGGGGTTGCCAGGGTGTCCTCGTTGGTCTTCTTCGTGCAGAGCGCCGCCGCGTGCGACGTGTCTGCCTGTTCCTGCTGTGGATGATGTGGTGGCTCCCGGCTCCCCGGGCGCGTGCCGAAACGTACGCCGTCGAGCGCCCCATCGAGGACGAGGCGGACCTTCTCGCGCTGGGCGACGAAGGGGCCCTGCCGGAGGAGGACGTCGAGGCGTTGCGCGAGTTGCTGCGCACGGGAGTGGATCCGCTCACGGCCTCGCGTGAGGCGCTGTACGCGCTGCCGGGATTCACCTGGGCGCAGGTGGATGCGCTGATCGCCTGGCGAGAGGCGAGGGCGGGCGGCTTCACGGAGGAGGACCTGGTGGAGGCCGGTGTGCTCACCGAGGCTCAGCTGGACCGGGTGCGCGCGTTTCTCGTGGGGCGGACACGGAGCACGTCAGGGGTCGCCGGTCGCGTGCGCCTGTTGAGTGCCTACGGCATGGCGGACGCGCGGGTGCCCCCCGTACTGCTCCAGGCCCGGGTGCGAGGACCCTGGGGCTTGCACGCCGGACTGACGGCCTCGCTCACCCGGAGGCGGTTGGAGGCCGTGCACTACGACTCCCGGAGCCGGGCGCTGGTGGCACGGCCACCCGGAGTAACGGCCCGGTTGCCGAAGTTCCACCTGCGCTGGGAGGGAGCCCAGGCCTCGGTGCTGGTGGGCGCGTACCGGCTGGGATTCGGACAGCGGCTCACACTCGATACCACCGGCCGGCCGGCCCCGGAGGGCTTCCTTCCCGACGAGGACTTCACTCCGCCGGGTGCTCCCGAGCGGCGCTGCATGGTGTCGGGCGCGGGGGCGTGTGGCGCCGAGGACCTGGGCCGCGTCACGCCGGACTTCGGGTGGACGGAGGGCTTCCGGGGTGTGGCGGGCACCGTCCACGGACGGGTGGAAGACGTGACGCTGTCCTTCACGGGCTTCGGCTCGTACCAGTCACGCGGCCTCTCCCAATACGAGCTGTTCGACCGGACGCGGTGTGCTTCCGCGCGAGGCTGTCCGGCACCCGAGGTGTTCGCGTTGCTTCCTGGCTCGCGGGGGACGGGGACGGCGCGCTTCGTCTCGCGCACCCTGCCGGGCGTCTTCCATGAGTGGGTGGGTGGGGGACACGCGGCCGTGGGCGTCTCGCCGCGTGCGCGCCTGGGAATGACGGCCTGGGGCGCGGGGCCCCTGTGGGCGCTGGAGGGGATGGCGCCCGATTTTCGCGAGCAGGCCCGCTATCCGGGAGGCGGTGGGTACGGCGCGGTGGGCCTGGACGCGGCCTGGGGCTCGGGACCGGTGGACCTCTTCTTCGAGGGCACGCGGAGCTTCGCCGCGGCGGGCGGAGGATTCGGTGCCTTCCAGCGCATCGTGCTGGGAGACCGGGCCCGGCAACTGGAGGGCTCGCTGCGCTACTACGGGCGTGGCTTCGAGAATCCCCATGGCCGCCCCCTCGCGAGCTCCGACGAGTCGGGTGGACTGCGCGCGAGCAATGAGCTGGGGACCCGGCTGTGCTACCTCCACCGGACGGAGGATGAGGCCTGGCGCTGGGTGGGGCAGGTGGACCTCTGGACCCAACCTGGAGGACCGCCCCGCTTCGTCCATGTGACGGGCTCCGTCCGGGTGGAGGCCCTGAACGTGCCGGTGCTCCAGCCCTCGGTGTGGGTGGAGCACCACAACAAGGACCTGGGCCGCAATGGACCTGGGTTGTGTTTCGAGGGCACGGAGGGGGAACTGCCTGGCGGAGAGCCCGCCCCCTGTCCGGGTGAGCGGTATGGCGTGGGCGGCCGGGTGACATTCGAGCCCACCGAGGCGCTGCGTCTGGCCGCGCGGTACCAGCACACCTGGATGGGCAGTCCCCAACATCCCGAGGGGGTGCGACAGGATGGCCGGGCCCTGCTGGAAGGGATTCTGCGGCCACTGCCCTCGCTCCGGCTGCATGGGCGGATGAGCTGGCGGGACGAGGATCTCGCCGATGACACCCGGCTTTCCCAGACGTTGCGCACCTCGCTGGAGGGCGCCTGGGCGCTCGCGTCGGGCTCTGGCATCCGCGCCCGGTACGAGTTCGTCCTGGACCTGAAGACTTCCGAGGGAGCGCGCACGCCTCCCGAGCCTCCCCAACACCTCTTCCGGCTGGAGCTGGAAGGAGTCCTTCCTTGAAGCGGCAACCCTTGCTCATCTCTTGCCTTGGCGCGGCCCTCGGGCTCGCCGGGGGGGCCTGTGAGCCGTCCTTCTCCACGGGAGCACCGGCCTGCGAGGGCTGGCGTCCTGGCGACGTCGTCATCACGGAGCTGCTGCCAGACCCCGAGGGGACGGACACCGGCCAGGAGTGGATGGAGGTGTACAACCCGGGGCGCTCCTCCGTGGATTTGAAGGGGCTGATGCTCTACTCGGCGCGGGTGGATGGCGCCCAGGAGCGGGCGTACTTCTTCGAGGACTCGGTACCGGTGGCGTCGCGGGACCATGTGGTGCTTGGGGACGTGCGCGCCGAGGTGCCAACCCCTCCGGTGGACCATGCGTATGGCGATGCCCTGGGCGCCCTGGCGAACACGGGAGGCATCGTGGGTCTGCGGTGTGGGGAGGTGGTGGTGGATGAGGTGCGCTACGCCAAGGCACGTGCCGGCGTCTCGCTCATCTACGATGGCGCGCGTGTTCCGGACGCCGTCGACAACGATGAGCCGGAGCGTTGGTGTGAGACGCCCGCGTCCGTGGACGGAGGCGTTCGGTCGAGCCCGGGGGCCGTGAATCCGCCCTGCCCGGAGCGGGCCTCGGCGGACGCGGGATTGCCCGACACGTGCCTGTCTCCCCGCACGGGCCAATACCGGAGCGTGTCCCGCCCGCGCCCCGGAGACCTGCGCCTCACCGAGGTGATGGCCGACCCGAAGGCCGTTGCGGATGCCCAGGGCGAATGGGTGGAGGTGTACGCGCTGCGCGATGTGGACCTCAATGGCGTGACGCTCTCGAACGAGGGCACGGGCCGGACCGTGTTCCAGGCGCCTCCGCGATGTCTGGAGATACGGGCCGGGACCCATGCGGTGCTCGCGCATGGGGAGGAGCCCCTGCTCAATGGCGGATTGCCCCCGGTGCTGGCGCTCTTCTCCTTCGGCGTGAGCAACACCGCCGGATTCCACCTGCTGCGCCTGTCCCTGGACGGGCAGGTGCTCGACGAGATGTCGTGGACGCGGGCACCGCTCGCGGGCGTGTCCCTGCAACTGGACCCCTCCCGCAAGACCTCGCCTCGCGTCTCCTCGGACGAGGGCTACTGCGCGGCTCCGGAAGGGGCTCGCTATGGGCCAGTACCTGGTGACCGGGGCACGCCGGGAGGGGAGAACCGTTCATGTGGACCGTGAGGAGACGCCTCGCGGGGCTCGTGCTGGGGCTCGGCTCGCTGGCCGGATGCGGTCCGGAGTCCGCCTGTGGCCCGGGCGCGGGCGTGGTGGCGCGCGTGGTGGACGGGGACACGGTGGTGCTCCAGAGCGGCGAGCGGGTGCGCTACCTGCTCGTGGACACTCCGGAGAGCACGGGCGGCAAGCACGACTGTTTTGGCGCCGAGTCCCGCGACTTCAATCGCTCCCTCGTGGAGGGGCGCCCGGTGCGGTTGAGTTATGGGGAGGCGTGCACGGACCGCTACGGGCGGCTGCTCGCGTACGTGAGCGTGGAGGGGCGCGAGGTGAACTCACTGCTCGCGCACGAGGGCTATGCCTGCGTCCTCTACGTGCCTCCGGCGGGGGGCTCACGGCGCTCGGAGTTCCAGGCGCTCGAGTCGTCGGCGCGGCGTGCCCGGAAGGGGATGTGGGGCGCGTGCGCCTCCGTCGCGTGTGACCGATGAGCGGGGTCGATGCCCGCCTGCTGGCCGGGCGGAAAGACGCTTCCACGCATCCATCATTTTGTTTTGCACTCAAACCAGTTTAAGGGGGAGGGAAAGCCAAGGCGAGGGGCGAGTCGCGTGCCCTCGTGGGTTGGAACCGTACAGGGAACCGTGATGCTCCGAAAACTCGTCTTCGTCCTGCTGCTGCTCGTGCCCAGTGTTGGACTCGCGTTCAACGAGGGGTTGGGTGAGCCCCCACCCCAGGTGGAGCGCCAGACGCCCGCCTCGAGTGTCGCGGGCTTCCTGGAGGCCGCGCACTCGCGGGACACGGTGGCGCTGCCGCACTTCCTGTCTCTGTCGCACCTGCCGCCCGAGCAGCAGCGGGCCGAGGGCGAACGACTCGGGCGCCGGTTGATGTTCGTGCTGGACCGGACGCTGTGGCTGGACTTCTCGAGCATCAGCCAGGAGCCGACGGGAGGCTCGCCGGACACGACCACGGTGACCCTGGGTCAGGTGCCGCTCGGGCGGGGCATGCGCGACATCCGGCTGCGCCGGGCGGAGGGGCCGGATGGCGCGCCGGTCTGGTTGTTCAGCGAGAAGACGGTGCGCTCCATCGACGCGCTCTTCGAGGAGCATGGCTCGCCCCTGGTGGAGCGGTTGCCCGCGTGGCTCTTCCTGCGCCCGGTGTGGGTGCTGGAGCTGTGGCAGTGGCTGGGGCTCGGGACGCTGCTCGTCGTGGCCCTGCTGGCGAGCCGGGTGCTGGAGGACATCGGCCGGAGGTTGGGCGAGCGCGCGGCGAAGCTGACGAAGTCCGGTTGGGATGATCAGTTGCTCGCGGCGAGCCGGGGGCCGGTGCGCTACGCGCTCGTGGCGGTGCTGTGCACGGCGGGCTCTCGCGTGTTGATGATGCCGCCGCCGGCGCAGCACGCGCTGGACCTGAGCGCGCGCTCGCTGCTGCTGGTGTCCGGGGCGTGGTTCGTCCTGCGCTTCGTGCGGCTGTCCGCCTCCTTCATCGAGGAGAAGGTGGTGAGCGGGGCGGGCGAGGACGTGGGGCGGGCGCGCGGCCTGCGCACCCAGCTCGTGGTGATGCGGCGCATCATCGAGGCGGCCACCTATGTCATCACCGCGTCGCTGCTGCTCTTGCAGTTCGAGGGGGTGCGCAACGTGGGCGTGTCGCTGCTGGCGTCCGCGGGCATCGCGGGTCTGGTGATTGGCCTCGCGGCCCAGAAGTCCATCTCCACGCTGCTCGCGGGCATCCAGTTGTCCATCACCCAGCCGGTGCGCATCGGCGACACCGTCATCGTGGAGAACGAGTGGGGGTGGATCGAGGAGATCACCCTCACCTACGTGGTGGTGAAGGTGTGGGACCTGCGGCGGCTGGTGGTGCCCATGAGCCACTTCCTCGACAAGCCCTTCCAGAACTGGAGCAAGGTGTCGCCGGACATCCTCGGCACGGCGGAGATCTACGCGGACTACCGCACGGACGTGCCCGCGCTGCGGGCGGAGCTCTCGCGGGTGTTGAACAACGAGGGCCGCGCGTTGTGGGATGGCAAGGTGCAGGGGCTGCAGGTGACGGCGCTCAGCGAGCGGACGATGACGCTGCGCGCGCTGGTGAGCGCCGCGGACGCGGGCAAGGCGTTCGATCTGCGCTGCATCGTGCGCGAGAAGCTCATCGAATACCTGGGCCGCCAGCCGCATGGCCTGCCCGTCGTCCGCGCCGAGGGACTGTTGCCCGCCGAAGCCGTCGGATCCCGTACAGGTCCGGCGCTTCCCGCCGCCGGAGACCGGAACGTGGTGGCTCCGGAGACGCGACGGGAGTGACGAGACACCAGGAGCGGCGCCTCACTCCCCCGCCTGGAGCGGTAGAGTCGCGAGCAAGCCGATGATTGCGACGTGGGGGACGAGGGCATGGCCCATGAGGGAGCGCGGAACAAGCCGGACAAGGATGAGTTCAATCGACGCGCCGCGAGCTCCGCACCGGAACTCGTCATTGGCCTCGTGGGCGCCATCGGGACGGACCTGGGAGCGGTCGCCAAGGCGCTCTCCACGGCACTGATAGCGGAGGCGAACTACCAGTCGCGGACCCTCCGGCTCTCGTCCTTGCTGCACGAAATCGAGGGACTCGACAGTCCCCTGAGCCAGAGAGGGGACAAGTTCCGCTACTACGAAGAGCACATGCAGGCGGGGACCGAACTGCGCCGGAGAATGGATAGCCCGGACGCGATGGCGTGGCTGGCCCTGAGCGCCATCCGGCAGGCGCGAAACGAGATGCTCAGGGAGGAGCGTCGCAGCACGCGGCGAGCGTTCATCCTGCATTCGCTCAAGCGAAGGGAAGAGGTCAAATCCCTCCGGGACATCTACGGTCCGGCCTTCTTCCTCATGTCCGCTTATGCCCCTCGGGACAAGCGGGTCGACAATCTCTCCCAGCGCATCTCCGAGAGCCGGGGCCTATGGCGTCCGATGGACCTGCGCAGCGAGGCCGAAAAGCTCGTGCGTACCGATGAGCGGGACCTGGACGAGCCCATGGGGCAGGATGTCCAACGCGCCTTTCCCGAGGCGGACGTCTTCATCGATGCGACGAACCCGAGGGAGATGGAGCGCAGTATCCGGCGCTTCGTCCGGCTCATCTTCGGTCATCCCTTCCATACGCCGACCCGGAGCGAGTGGGGCATTTTCTTCGCGAAGGCCGCCGCCGTGCGCTCCGCGGCCTTGGGACGGCAAGTGGGTTCGGCCATCACGACCCCCACGGGAGAACTCATCGCCGTGGGCACCAACGAAGTGCCCAAGGCGGGGGGTGGATTGTACTGGGAGGACGACGAGCCGGATGGCCGCGACTTCGTGGGGGGTGAGGACACGAGTGATCGGCACAAGCACGACCTCATCTCCGAACTCCTCCGGCTTTTGCAGGAGGAGAAGTGGCTGGCCAGTGAGTACCTCGAGTTGGATGTCCAGGAACTACGTGCTCGAGCCTTGAGGAAGGACGCGACAGGAGCAGGGCCCTGGAGGGACTCCCGGGTGATGAACCTCATCGAATTCATGCGCCCTGTTCATGCGGAGATGGCCTCGCTGATGGAGGCGGCACGGCGCGGTGTTTCCGTGCAGGGCGCGGTGATGTACGTCACGACGTTCCCCTGTCATGAGTGTGCGCGGCACATCATCGCCGCGGGCATCTCCCGGGTGATCTACATCGATCCGTACCCTAAGAGCCTCGCGGCAGGCCTCTACTCGGATTCCATTTCCCTGGAGGGCTCGGAGGGGGGTTCCACCGGGAAGGTCATCTTCTCGCCGTTCGTGGGCATCGCGCCAAGGCGCTACATGGAATTCTTCGAACTCAAGGGGGAACGCAAGGACACGGACGGCAGTGTGCTCGCCTGGGTTCCAACGGAGGTGCTCCCGAAACATCCAGGAAACTACACTGTGTACCAGTCCATGGAGGTCGAACGCATCGGTCGATTCGCCGCCAAGGTGGATGAAATCGGACTTAAATTCAGGTCGGCGGTGGAACCACGTGAGGAGGACTCCAGTGAGAAAGCCGGGATGGCTCAAAGCGCAGATCGAGGACGCCAAGGAGGAGATTCGTAGCTGGCCGCAGTGGCTGCGGCAGGCTCGAGGCCTCGAGTCGCTGGACGACGCCCGTCCGAAGCAGTCCGAGGAGCGTCCCGACGAGAAGGTTCCAGGTGACGTACCCCAGGGTGTGGGGGCATGAGAGGGAGCAGGCACCTACTTGTTCGAACTGCAGGGAGTCTCGAAGTGCTTTGGTAATACGTGGGCGCTGCACCCGCTCGACCTGGTGGTGCCCGAGGGGCGCACCACGGTGCTGCTCGGGCCGAGCGGTTGCGGCAAGTCCACGCTCCTGCGCCTGATGAACGGGCTGCTCCGGCCCGACTCGGGGCGAGTCCTCTTCGGCGGACAGCCCCTGCGCGAGGAGGACCTGCTCGCCGTCCGCCAGCGCATCGGCTACGCCCTCCAGGGCGGCGGGCTCTTTCCCCACCTCACCGCCGAGGGCAACGCCACCCTCATGGCGCGCTACCTCAAGTGGCCCGGGGCGCGCGTGAAGCAGCGGCTCGACGAGCTCGTGGCCCTCACGCGCTTTCCCCCCGACGCCCTGGGCCGCTATCCCGGCCAGTTGTCCGGGGGCCAGCGCCAGCGCGTGAGCCTCATGCGCGCGTTGATGCTCGAGCCGGACGTGCTCCTGCTCGATGAACCGCTCGGCGCGTTGGATCCGATGATCCGCCACGAGTTGCAGGAGGACCTGCGCGACATCTTCGCGCGGTTGGGCAAGACGGTGGTGCTCGTCACCCATGACCTGGGGGAGGGCGCCTTCCTGGGCCAGCACGTGGTGCTGCTGCGCGAGGGCCGCGTCGTGCAGCAGGGGCCGCTGGGTGAGCTGGAGCGCGCGCCCGCCGAGCCCTTCGTCACCCGCTTCTTCCAGGCGCAGCGCCTGCCTTTCGAGAACCGCCCCGCATGAGAGTGCTCGCCGCGTGTCTGCTCCTCGTGTTCGCCGCGTGCTCGGGTCCAGGGGGAGACGGCCCCACGGTTCGCGTGGGTTCCAAGAAGTTCACCGAGTCCGTCATCCTGGGCGACATGGCGGCGCAGCTCATGCGCGGCTCGGGCGTGCGGGTGGAGCACCGGCGCGAGGTGGGCGGCACCCAGGTGCTCTGGCAGGCCCTCAAGCGCGGGGACATCGACGTCTACCCCGAGTACACCGGGACGCTGCGTCAGGAGATCTTCGCCGGCCGCTCGTTGCCGGATGACGAGGCCCTGCGCCAGGCGCTCGCCGCCGAGGGCGTGATCATGGGCACGTCCCTGGGCTTCAACGACACCTACGCGGTGGGCATGAAGGAGGCGGAGGCCGAGCGGCTGGGCATCCGGAAGATCTCCGACTTGCGCCAGCATCCGGAGCTGCGCCTGGGGTTCAGCAACGAGTTCATGGCCCGCGCGGACGGGTGGCCCGGCTTGCGCACGCGCTACTCCCTGCCCCAGACCGAGGTGCGCGGGCTGGATCATGACCTGGCGTACCGGGGGCTGGAGAGCGGTGCCTTGCAGGTGACGGACCTGTATTCCACCGACGCGGAGATCGCCTACTACCACCTGCGCGTGCTCGAGGATGACCTGCGCCACTTTCCTCCCTACGACGCCGTGTTCATCCACCGGGCGGACCTGGCGGAGCGGGCCCCCGAGGCCCTGGCGGCGCTCGGACGGTTGGAGGGCCGTGTCTCCGAGTCCGCGATGGTGGCGCTCAACGCGGAGGCGAAGCTCGAGCGTGTCCCCGAGCGGCAGGTGGCCGCGGGATTCCTCTCGCGGGAGATGGGGCTCACGGTGAAGGTGCGCGGAGGGGGCGTGCTCGCGGGTCTGTGGTCCCACACGCGCGAGCACCTGTTCCTCGTGGGCGTGTCGCTGCTGGCGGCCATCCTGGTGGCGGTGCCGTTGGGGGTGCTGGCGGCGCGCAGGCCGAGGCTGGGCCGGGGCGTGCTCGGGCTCGCGAGCGTCATCCAGACGGTGCCCTCGCTGGCGCTGCTGGTGTTCATGATTCCGCTGCTGGGCATTGGCTCGCGGCCCGCCATCGTGGCGCTGTTCCTCTACAGCCTGTTGCCCATCATCCGGAACACGGCGGCGGGTCTGTCCGGCATTCCCCCCGAGGTGCGCGAGTCCGCCGTGGCGCTCGGCCTGCCCCCGGGGGCGCGCCTGTGGCGGGTGGAGTTGCCCATGGCGGCGCCCTCCATCCTCGCGGGCATCCAGACGTCCGCCGTCATCAACGTGGGGACCGCCACGCTGGGGGCCCTCATTGGCGCGGGGGGCTATGGCCAGCCGATCCTCACCGGCATCCGGCTGGATGACACGTCGCTCATCCTCCAGGGCGCGGTGCCGGCGGCGGTGCTCGCGCTGCTCGTGAGCGGACTGTTCGGGCTCGTGGAACGGCTCGTGGTGCCCAAGGGGCTGCGGCTGTAGCTCTGCTCAGCCCCTCGGGCGGGTGACTCAGGCGCGCCGCGCACCCCGGCGGCGGCCCTCGATCAACCACGCCAGACCCACGAGCATCCACGGCCAGAGCGCCCCGGCATCCGCCGACTGGCAGCCACAGCCGGAGGGGGACGGCTCGGGCAGGGGCGAGACGTCTCCGGGTTCTTCTCCCGGAGGTTGTCCCGCGTCCGCTCCTGTCCCTGGAGTGCCGGGCGTGCCACCTCCATCCGCCTCGCCGCCATCCGGAGCGTCCGAGCCCGCGTCCTCCTCTGAACCGGCATCGGGGATGTCCGAGCCCGCGTCCGGAGCCGGGCCCCCGTCGATGTCGCCCGGGCCGCCGTCCACATCACCCGGGCCTCCGTCTGGCTCCGTGCCGCCATCCACGTCACCTGGGCCGCCGTCGGGTGCCGGGCCGCCATCCGTGTCTCCGGTTCCGCCATCCGGCTCGGGTAGTGACGAGCGCGCGACGAAGATGGCGGTGCCCCACTCTTCCTGATCATTATCGGGGGGCGCCAGTCCGGCGACGAAGGTGACATCCCCGCGCGCGTTGATCGTGGGTGAGCCGCCGAACACGGGGACGGAGGGCTTCTCCTGGTCCAGCCGGGCCTCGCCCAGGTCCGAGGGAACGAGATCATGCTCGGTGGCCACACGCCGGGTGACTTCGCCATCGCTCACCCACACCGCGCGCAGGCCCGCGCTGTCGAAGGCGCGGAAGACGACCACGCCACTGTCGTTGATGTCCGGCGGGAAGATCTCCACCTCCTTGATCTCCCCTCGTCCGTTCTGGGCGAGGAGCCTCAACTCAGCGCCATCCCACAACCAGAGCGAGGTGAGGTTCGAGCCGGTCGCGCTCTTGGCCGTCCCGAGGAACGCGACCTTCCCCGAATTGGAGAGGGCAGGCTGCACCGAGGCCATCTTGAAGATGGGCGAGGTGGCGTCCAGCGCCTGGGTGACCGCGATGCGCCGCGAGCCGCCGCCCGAGCTCCAGATGTGCAGCTCCTGAAACCCCGCGCCTGGATCGCCCACATCCCCGACGCCGGCGATCTGCCCCTGGTCGTTGAACCCGGGCGAGTAGAGGTAGGTGAAGGGACTCGACGAGTCGAGCTTCTGCTCGCGGGCGAAGTACTCCGTCGTGAAGTTCGAGCCCGAGGGAGACAGCATCACGTAGGCCTGCCCCGAGCTGGAGAAGGTGGCGCGGAAGGCGAGCTGTCCCACCTCGTTGAGTGCCACGCTCGACCAGCTCGTGACGCCGTAGGGCTCCTTGAGGATGCGCACCTGGTCCGGGCGCTGGGCGTTGAGCAGGTAGATGCCGTTGTCTCTCGTGCCATTGCTGACGGAGAACGCGAGGTCTCCCGCCGCGTTGAGGTCCGGGTCTCCCGCGAGCACGTCCTCGCCGAGGTCCGGCAGGAGGTAGATGCGCTGGCCCACGCCGTCCTGTCCCCACCACAGGGCGCGCCGCCCCTCGGGGGTATAGGACAGCCGGAAGGCGAGCTGGCGGTCCTGGGCGAGGGGGACGCGGTAGCTGCCGGGCAGGAGGTTGTCGGGCTCCAGGTTGAAGGCGCCGGAGGGGTTGCCGGACAGGTTGGCCCGGGCCTGGAGTTGGAGGGTGTAGGTCGGCAGTTCGGCGCGGGAGGGCAGGGCGCAGAGCACGCCTCCGCACAGCAGCGCCTGGAAGAGAGAGAAGCGCATCGGGTCTCCAATGAGGTGGAGACCCAGTCTACGCACCTCGCTCCGTCCGTTTCAGGTTCCGCGGCCGTGCGCCGCCGCCGTCAGTTGCGCGGTATCCACGCGGACGAAGATCGAATCGCCCGTGGCGGTCAGCACATCGCCGGCATGGACCTCGCAGATGATCCGGGTCTTGCGGCCGACTTCACCTTCGACGCGCGCGCGCAGGGTCAGCGGCACCCCCATGGGGGTGGGCTTGATGAACTTGACGCCGAGGTTGCCGGTGACGCATTCGATGCGCGGCAGACTGCCGGGAGCGCGACCCTCGACGCGGTAGTGGTGGGCCATGGCGGTCCAGTTCGAGTGGCAGTCGACCAGCATCGCGATCAGGCCGCCGTACACCAGCCCGGGCCAACCCGTGTATTGGGACTCGGGGATGTGCCTGGCCATGACGTGGATGCCGTCGTCATGCCAGTAGCTCTTGATGTGCAAGCCGTGCGGATTGTCGCAGCCACAGCCGTAGCACACGCCTTCTGGCGCGGCGATTTCCTGAAGAGATGCGGTGTCCATCGCGAGGTCCTCGTCTGGAGCGAAGCGGGACGAGGCTATCTCGCCGCCAGCGTGCTGGCATACCGCGGTGTAGTGGTCGCTGAGCACTCAGGGCCCGTGCCCGGCCTTCGTGTCGGCCTCGGGTTCGAGGAAGCGGGTGAGGATGGTGCGCAACCGCTGGCGCGTCGTGGGTGCCCCGTCCGTCGCGCCCTCGTTCGGGCCTTGGGGGGAGGCCTCGGAAAGCCCGAAGAGGTGGTCGTGGCGCGGCTTGCCGCCGACGCGGTCCTTGAGCGTGAAGCGCGCGTGCTCCTGGAAGAGGGCCCGCCACTGCTCACGGACTTCCCGCCAGTAATCCTGGGTCCGCGTCCAGTAGGCGCTCACCTCGGGAGCGGTCCCGTCGCCTGGCTGCCGCGTGTAGAGGTTGACGCCCCGCTCGCGGGCCAGCGCATGCGGCGTGGGGCCGAGCACCAGCTTGAGGCTGTCCTGCTCGTGCACCCACCCCGTGGGCGTCAGGGCGTGCCGGTTGGTGCCCACGAGGGCGTCGTAGTCCGAGCGCTTCGTGTACTCCCGGCGCGGCAGCGGCCGCCACGTCTCCCGGGACTCCCAGGCGGACAGGCCGCGCTCGTGCGTCCAACGTCCGGAGCCCTCGTAGCGCGGGCCATCGTCCACCTCGAACACCGCCTGGCTCCAGGTGCACCGCGACTCGCTCGGGGGCAGGGCGTGGCGCTCCCAGGTGCGTCGGCCGCGGAACTCCAGCAGCTCGGTGTCCTCGAACGTCCAGTCCTGGCGCCAGTGCTTGAGGGGCGAGCGTTGGCCGTCCCGCTCCATCACCAGCAGGTGCTGGAGCGACACCTTGTGGGGCGTGTCCTCCAGCACCCGCACCACCTCCGTGGCGCTCGCGCGGTAGGGGCTTTTCAGGCTGTAGCCCTCCTGGAGGCTGACGGTCTCGTCGAAGGCGAACTCCACACGGTAGGTGCCCGCCATCTGGAGGATGGCGGCCCGGTCCTGCTCCGGGTGGCACGCCCCGGCCTGGGTGTCCCCGGAGGGCTCGAGGGGCGTGAGGTGGCGCGGCGCACAGGCGAGACCCAGCGCCAGCGCGGGCAGGGCGAGCCAGCAGGGCAGGCGCTTCCTGTCTCGGGAGCGTGAGGCGGAGCGGGACGGAGGCATGGGGGTCTCCTCGGGCGGAAGGACGAGCGACGAAGACCCTGTCTATATTGAAAATGAGAATCGTTATCAATTCCTTCGTGCCGCAGCAGAGGCCCTCGTCCCCGTGCTCGGTGGCCGGGAGCAAGCCGAGTAGGTGCCAGCAGGGCTCACGGTTCGTTGGCGTCCGCCTTCCTCCCCGCCCAGATGAGCGAGCGCCCACATGGGGGTGGCCACGCCACGCCTTGACCCACACGGAGCGCAACATCACGTTTCCGGTATGAAACCAGCGGCGGTCTTGATTCCAAAACACGATGACGCGTGGGAAGTCGGGAAACACGGCCCCATCTGGCCGAGGACACCGGCGTGCTACGGATTCACCATCATCGCGAATGTCAAACCGGGGACGGCGGAGATCATCCGTGGCTATGGGCTGAAGCTGGCGAAGGCGCTGGAGAGTGACTCCGAGCTGCTCGCGCCCCTCAAGCTCCACTACCTGCGCTGGGTGCTCTTCGACAACGACACGCGGTTCATGTACCAGGGCATCTTCGACACCGACTTCGACAAATACACCGAGGACGCGATCGAGCTCTTCAAGCGGGCCGGTGTCGACACGGTCTTCGAGAACCTCGAGGGCTTCCCGATGGACTGGAAGACGAACCCCGAGTCGTTCATCCAGTTCGTCCGGGCGCACCAGTGCCCGAGCTTCATGGAATACGGAGAGTATCCGTATGTCACCGCCGACGAGATCAAGAAGGCCCTGAAGGTGAAGGCCGCCCTCTCCGAGATGCTCGATCAAATGCAGTGAGAAGGAGCGACCCGTAGGGAGGATACGGCGATGAGCGAACCCGCGCGGACCTACAACCAGGAGCACGTGCCGCGGAAGTACATCCAGGGCCGGCGCCGGGTCAGCGTCTACATCTCCTGGAGCTATCCGGGCGAAGCCAACCGGGATGTGGCCGAGCTGGACAACCGCTACTCGACCATGACCGAGGTCCGCCGGGTCCTCTGGCCCGACTATGAGTCACCGCGGTTCGCGGACCCGTTGATGTTCCAGCAGGGGATCGCGGGCTCGCTGGAGTTGTTCTTCTGGGCCTGGGTGCGGTTCCAGCAGGTCATCCGGGAGACCACCGGGCACGAGGTCCCCGTGTTCCAGCGCGTCGACCAGGCCGGCTTCCGGCTGCCGCTCGACGAGCGAGTCCTCGCTGACGCCGACACGTTGCTCGTCTTCGGGCTGGACCACATGGTCACCGATCAGGAGGCCTCTCCGGAGGAGATCGAGGCCGTGCGCCACTTCCTCGAGCGCGAGGGCTCCTGCCTCATCATCGGCCCCCACCACGACGTCGGGGCCTCTCCGGAGATGCAGGTGCGCGCCATGGAGTATGCCCACCATGGCGACGCGCTGGTGCCCCGCCAGCAGCGGTTCGGGCGGTACACCCGCTCGCTGATGCGGGGGCTCGGAATCCCCGTCGAGAATCGACACGGTCTCCGTCCCGCGGTGATGAAGGAGAGCCGTCGGATTGCGCCGCTGTCGGTCACGAGGGATCTGGACACGCGCGGCTGGCTCGTGGGCGTCACGAACTTCAACTTCCACCAGCACCTGCCGCACTACGCCGTGACGGACGAGGGGACGAAGGCCGTCCATGTCCTGGCCAGGCAGCCCATCGACATGTCCAAGCCGCATCCGTTCACGCTGGCGGGGGACCAGGAGTTCAATGCGCTCGTCTGGGTGCCGCCGAACGGCGACCGGGGCGGGGATGTGCTGGTGGTCGACTCCACGGTCTTCAGCACCCTGTTCGGCCACGACGAGAGCCTGGAGCGCTTCTGGAGGAACATCGCCACGGCGCACTGAAGCGCGGAGGGCCCATGAGCGAGATCGCGGACACACCTCTTGAGTTGGATGACATCCAGAGCGGAATCCTCCGCCCCCGGCCCTCTCCGTATGCGGCGACCTACCTCCTGCTCCGGATCGACGACCGCGACGCGGGGCGGAAGTTGATGGGCCGGTTGAGCACCGCGGTGGCCTCGGTGGGCAACCCGAGCAGCCCGGCGGGCGATACCTGGTTGAGTGTCGCGCTCACCTTCCAAGGGCTGAGGGCGCTGGGGGTCCCGCGGGCTTCGCTCGACAGCTTCGCGTGGGAGTTCAGGCAGGGGATGGCCGCACGCGCCAGGGCGCTGGGAGACACAGGCGAGAGCAGTCCCGAGAATTGGGAGAAGCCACTCGGGACGCCGGACGTCCACGTCGTGCTCGTGGCCGTCGCGCCGGACGCGCGACGACTGGAAACGGCGCTCGCTCGCGCGCGCCAGGCGCTCGAGGAGCTGGACGGAGTCACGGCGATCTGGCGCCAGGACTGCCATGCGCTGCCCACCCAGCGGGAGCCCTTCGGGTTCCGGGATGGCATCAGCCACCCGGCCATCGAGGGAAGCGGCATCCCCGGGACCAACTCCCGGGAGGAGCCATTGAAGGCCGGGGAGTTCGTCCTCGGCTACCGCGACGAGATGGGGGGCTTTCCCCCGATACCCCAGCCCGAGGTCCTGGGGCGTAACGGGACGTACGTCGCCTTCCGCAAGCTGCATCAGCGCGTGGCGGCGTTCCGCCAGTACCTGGAGGTTCACTCCTCCAGTCCCGAGGATGAGGAGCTCCTCGCGGCCAAGCTGATGGGGCGCTGGCGCAGCGGCGCTCCCCTGGCCCGCTGCCCATTCCATGACGACCCCGAACTGGGTGCCGACCCTCGCCGCAACAATGACTTCCTCTACCGCCAGGAGGACGCGACGGGATATGTGACGCCCCCCGGTTCGCACATCCGGCGGGCGAACCCGCGAGACGCTTCCGTGGCCGGCGTCGTCCGCTTGCACCGGATGATCCGCCGCGGAACCGCCTACGGCCCATCGCTTCCGGAAGGCGTCACCGAGGACGACGGCGCCGACCGGGGATTGATGTTCGCCTTCATCGGGACGCACCTGGGCCGCCAGTTCGAGTTCGTCCAGTCGGAGTGGGTCAACAGCGGTGACTTCCTCGGACTGGGGACCGTGAAGGACCCTGTTGTCGGGGCTAGCGATGGGGCTGGCACCTTTTCCATCCCACGCCGACCGATTCCGAGGCGCCTCCAGGGCTTGCCGCGGTTCGTCGTCACCCGGGGCGGTGAGTATGGCTTCATGCCCGGACTGCGCGCCTTGCGCTGGCTTGCCGAGCTTCGGACGTGAAGAGACCGACGACGATGATGCGGAACTTCGTCCTCCACTGAGGCCATGGACTCAAGTCGCCCGGGACAGGTCGAGGGATTGGACGGCGGTCCGGTGGCCGGGGGGAATGACGGTCTTCTGGATGATGCTCCGCAAGCCGCTCGCCACCAGCAGCCGGTAGAATGGGAGCGCCTGATTCAAGCCCGGCAGCGGCTTGAGTCCGAGTAGCTTTTGCACGGGCTCGGGCGTGATCAGGCTCTGCACTTGTCGCAGCAGCTGGAAGCGCCAGGGGCCCAGGTCCCGCCGGAACGACTTCATCAGTTCCACGGTGTGCGCACTGTGCGCCAGGTTCTCGGTGAGGACCGTGTCCCGGTGCTGTCGCCATTCCGGGTAGCTCGCGGGGAGCGCGCGTATCTCCAGCCCCTCGCCGACCCTCCGCATGTACTGGTAGAGGCCTTCCTGCTCCTCCGCCGTGAGTGGCCGGTGCAGCAGGGTGAAGGCCCGCTCCGAGTAGTCCATCATCAGGTAGAGCACATCGCGATGAGCCCAGTCCGGTATGGACAGGCCCCGCTTGCGCTCGACCGCCTTGTGGATGGTGTTGATCCGCGTCAGCGTCGCGTTGGATTGCTGCTCGCTACCGAAGGCGATGTGCTGGGCGAAGCCCACGGTCTCGAAGATCCGCCCGATCGGATCGTTCAGGATGGAGCCCGTGAACGCCAGCCAGTCGACAGAGCGGTGCAGGGAGTATTCTGCGGCGGCCCCAGCGGCGATCAACAGGATGACGTCGGCGTCGCCCCAAATCTTTCGGACAATCGAGTTCTCATGCGTGAAGGCGCTCATCCCTTGAAATTCACGCCGCCTCGTCCGTTCGAGAAGCCCGTCGGGACGGCGCCGAGGTCATCCGTCCGATTCTCAACATCTCCAGGCTGGACAGGGGGGAGCGGCTAGACAGCCTCTCATGCGTCTGCCTGGAAGAATGCCCTGACCGCGTTGGCGAGGGCGCGGCGCGCTCGGTGTCCGGCCCATGACCCGCGTGTCAGTAGGGAAAATTCCTCCAGGAGTGAGTGCGCACGCGTCGTGTGCGCCGCATAGGACTGCTTGTCTTGACATGATCCGCGTAAACAGGAATTCCCCGCGTTGCGATTTCCTCATCCAAGGTTCGCGCCGATGGAGAGTTCATGTCGAAGACCCTGCAGCGCGCTGTTCTATGTGGCTCACTCTTTCTTCTCACGCTCGCGGCCCCCGGCTGTCGTGACGACGAGCCGGGGCCGGGAACGCCCGGAACCGGCTCCCCCGATTCGGGCGTGTCGCTCCCCGATCCTGACTCGGGTGTCCCCGCCCCGGACTCCGGCACCGGGACGGACACGGACGGCGGCACGGGTGAGCCCGACGCCGGTCCGCCGCCCGCCAGCGCCAACCGCGCGAGGTACGTCGATCCGTTCATCGGCACCGACGACAGTGACTCGCCCTTCCCGGTGCCGGGCGGCGCGGGCGGCAGCACCTTTCCGGGCGCCACCGTGCCCTTCGGCATGCTGCAGCTCAGCCCCGACACGCCCACCGCCTCGCCCTCGGGCTACCGCTACAGCGACTCACAGATCGAGCACTTCAGCCTGACGCACTTCAACGGCGCGGGCTGCCCCAACAACGAGGACCTGCCGTTCCTGCCGCGCGTCGGCGCGCTCACCACGTCGCCCGCTTCGAACTGGGCCAGCTTCCGCACCGGCTACAAGAAGGACACCGAGGAGGCCTTGCCCGGCTACTACGGCGTCACGCTCGATGGTGACATCGACGTGGAGCTGACCACCACCACGCGCACGGGCATGGTGCGCCTGCACTACCCGGCCTCCACCGCCGCCCAGCTCCTGCTCCATACCGGCCGCAGCGCGACGGGCGTGCGCGCTGGCACCGTGCAGCTGGTCGGCAACGACCGCATCCGTGGCAGCGCCACCGCGGGCGGCTTCTGCGGCTCGAGCGAGACCTTCACCATCTACTTCGCGGCGCAGTTCGACCGCCCGTTCTCGGCCTCGGGCACCTGGCTGGGCAACACCCTGTCGCCGGGCTCCACCTCCGCCCGGGGCACCGGCTCGGGCGCCTACGTGACCTTCGACACGACGAGCAACCCCAGGGTGCAGATGAAGATCGGCGTGTCCTTCGTCAGCGTGGACAACGCCGAGGCGAACCTGGCCGCCGAGAACAGTGGCTGGAACTTCGACGCCGTGCACTCCGCCGCGCGCAAGCGGTGGAACGAGGTGCTCAACCGCATCGAGATCACCGGCGGCAGCGACGAGGACCTCGAGCTGTTCTACACGGCGCTCTACCACGTCTTCCAGAATCCCAACGTCTCCAGCGACGTGAACGGCCAGTACATGGGCTTCGACCGCTCGGTGCACACGGCCAACGGCTGGACCGTGTACCAGAACTACTCCGGCTGGGACATCATCCGCTCGTGGACGCACCTCATCGGCGCCATCGCGCCCGAGGCGCCGGACATCATCCGCTCCATGGTCGAGGACGGTGTGCAGGGCGGCCTCTTGCCCTTCTGGTCGCATCAGAATGTCGAGACCCGTGTCATGGTGGGGGACCCGGGCACGGTGAACGTCGCCAACGCCTACGCCATGGGCGTGCGTGGCTTCGACACCAGCGAGGCGCTGCGGCTCATGCTCGAGTCCGCGACCAATCCCAACAACACCCAGCGCTGGAATCTCTCCGACTGGCTCACGTACAAGTACGCGGGCGGAAACGCGGCCATGTCGCTCGAGTACGCCATGGCGGACTTCGCCATCTCGCGCTTCGCCGGCGAGCTGGGCAACACCTCCGTGCGCGATGAGTACCTCACGCGCTCGCACTACTGGACCGAGAGCTGGAACCCGGCCAGCAAGCTGATCGAGCCGCGCGTGGGCGCGCCGCAGCCGGGCGCGGCCGCCTCGCGCATCTACGAGGTGGAGGTCTTCGGCGCCGCCTCGTCGTCCACCAACCTGGCGCTCAACCACGACGCCACGGCGAGCGCTTCGTGCAACGCGAGCGAGAACCCGTCCAAGGCGGTGAACGGCTCCATCAACGGCGGCAGCGGCGACAAGTGGTGTGACAACACCAGCAGCGACAAGTGGTGGCAGGTGGACCTGGGCAGCGCGCAGTCGATCGACAAGATCATCGTCTCCCACGCGGGCGCGGGCGGCGAGTCGGCCCAATGGAACACCCAGGACTTCACGCTGAGCGTCAGCCCCGACAACGTGACCTTCGAGACCGTGGCCACGGTCACCGGCAACGCCGCGAACATCACCACGCACACCTTCCCGGCGCGCACGGCCCGCTACGTGAAGCTGCGCATCCAGACGGCCATCCAGGTCGGCAAGACGGGCGCGTGGGACTGCCAGCCGCTCGATGTGTCGTCGCAGTGCGGCTACATCGAGGGCAACGCGGCGCAGTACGTGTGGATGGTTCCCCATGACGTCGAGGGCCTGTACACCCTCATGGGGGGCCACACGGAGTCGGTGACCCGGCTCGATGAGCTCTTCAAGGAGCTCAACGCGGGCACGCAGCGGCCGCACTTCTACATCGGCAACGAGCCCCAGCACGGCACGCCCTGGCTCTACAACTTCGCCCAGGTGCCCTGGAAGACGCAGGCGATTGTCCGCCGCATCATCGACGCGGAGTTCAATGGCAACCCGGGCGGCCTGCCCGGCAACGACGACCTGGGCGCGACCTCCGCCTGGCTCGTGTGGAGCGACCTCGGCATGTACCCGGTCATCCCCGGCACCGACGTGCTGGTGATCAACGGCCCGCGGTTCCCCAGTGCGAGGGTGCACCTGGCCAACGGTCACGTGCTGACCATCGAGGGCCAGGGCGCGGGTCCGGCGGCGAGCTACATCCAGAGCCTGGAGATTGACGGCACGGCCACGACGAAGACCTTCGTGCGCTTCGCCGACATCGCCAAGGGCTCCACGCTCAAGTACGTGATGGGCGGCAATGCGAACGAGTCGTGGGGCAGCGGCACGTCGGATCGTCCGCCGAGCTTCGCGCCGTGAGCCGTTGATGCCGCCGGCGTGGGGCCCGTTTCCCGCAGGGAGCGGGCCCCGCGCCGTGTCTTTTGACTCCAGGCTCCGTCCCTCAATAGGTGAAGAGCATGGGCTGCTGCGGCGCCAGGCCGAAGAAGTCCCGATAGACGGCGATGTAACGGTAGACGGCCAACTTGTCACCGGTTCGCGGTCCCGTCGTCCTCCGCTCAGTTCTGGATCGTGATGGAGATTGACACGGTGTTCACGTCACCTCCCGCGGCGGTCGTACTCGTCGCGGTGGCCTTGAGGGTGTATGAACTGGTCGAAGGTATCGACGAAAGGTGCCGCATTGGCATTGAGGGCGAAGGCCGTGCACAGGGCCCATGAGGTCTTGGAAAGATGATTTTTCATTCGACGCTTCCTTTTCTTTGCTCGGTCTCAGTTGGAGCAGAGCGCCACCGACGGGTAGTCCGCGGCCCCGCTCCGGCGATGCGCCAATCCGATGAGGTATTGGTTGTCGGCGCACTGCCCCTTGTGCTGGCCCACGCTCCAGTCGCCTCCCGAGAGCGACGCGCGCTGGTCTCCCCCCCAGAAGTCCTTCGCCGACCTGCTGTTGGCGGGGATGCCACCGGTGTTCTGCTCACAGAGCAGACCCGCCAGCTCGAGCCAGAACGGGTTCGCCGTGGAGATGCCCACCGCGTAGGAGCCCATGGGGCACTCGAACTTGATGCTCTGGTTGGCCCAGTCACCCGGGTAGCGCAGCGGTGAGACCTCCTGGGTGACCGTCTGGTAGCTCCCCGTGCCTTGCTGCGCGGGAACGGCTCCCGCGTTGGTGCAGAGAATGGAGAAGCCCCCGCTCACCCCCACCACGCGATAGCCCCTCGGACAGCTGATCTTCGCCTTGCCCGAGTGCCAATCAACATCCAGCGAGTTGTTGTCCACGTAGTAGGTGGAGCTCCCGTTCTTCAGGAGGACGGTCATCGGCAGGAAGCGCGTTGCCTCCACGGCGCCTGTCCGCCCGTCCGCCCCGAGCAGCCGACCCAAGGGGCCCGTCCCGAGCCGCCAGTCACCGTTGCGCACGCCATTCCAGTCCGGATAGCTCCACAGGCCGTAGGTTTCGTCCTCCCCCTGCACCGAGTTCTGCAACTTCGCCGCGTTCATGGCCCAGTAGGCCCAGTCGACGTCCTTGTCGATCAGGTAGTCCGCGAGGTGGCTGAACCACGCTCGGGAGTTGGCCGCCTGCTCGTTGTAGCCGATGCCGAACTCGCTCATCCAGACCGGCGCGGTGTATGCCTGATTCGCCGCGAGCACGAAGCCCCACTCCTGGTCCAGGGTGCCGTGGAGCGTGGACTTGTCCATGTCGCTGTACTTCGGGCCGCTGCCCAGAGAGCCTCCCGACTGTTTCGGCCCGGTGTAGCCATAATTGTGCACGGCGTAGACGAGCTTGTCTCCGCGCAACAGGGCGATGGGCCGCTGCCTCATGGGCTTGAGCTGCGGGCGCTCTCCGTCCAGGAGTCCCCACCAGTTGACCGCCTCGACGACGATGAGCAGATCCGGGTTCGTCCGCAGCAGCACGTTGCCCATCGTCTGGGCCGCCATGTGCCAGTCATGCTGGTTGCGCATCCCCCAGTTGGGGCTGTCCAGTCCGTCCGGACGCACCTCGTTGCGCAGGTCGGCCCCGGCTACCCACTTGTTGCCCTGGTAGCGCACCGCCATCATCACCCAGTCGTCCTGCCATCGCTGCAGGGCCTGGCTGCTGTCCCAGAAGCCATTGCCATCCCAGCCGCAGCACCACATGGACTTCGTCGTGTGGTTGTTCAGGATGACCACCAGGCCCTGCCGTGTCAGCTCCGCCACGACGGCGTCGAAGACCTCGAGCGCCGTCTTGTTCAGCAACTCCGGGTTCTTCGTGGGGTCGATACACGTGACGCCGTACTTCTCCAGACAGCGCTGCGCCGCGGGCTTGTTGTTGTCCGGATGCAGCATGTTGTTGGAGAACGGAAGCCGGACGGAGTTGAAGCCCAGTGCCTTCATTCCCATGACGAGGTCCGACAGCTTCTGCTTGTCCAGGCCTCCCACCACCTCGAGCTGATCGCTCGCGCCGAACCAGTTGACGGACTTCAGCTTGAAGCGCTCTCCGCAGCGGTCGACGATGTAGCGGCCCCGGGTGCTCAGCGGAACGGGTGGGCCGCACTGCGCCGCGGCCGGTCCGGCACGCTCGGAGCCTCCGAGGTCGCCTGGCTCGGCGTCGGCCTTTCCAGTTCGGGCCAGGGCGGCTGTGCCGCACAGGTGGAATACCGCCAACATCAGCAGCAAAGGACTGTTCTTCATGGGGAACGGCTCCTGGATAAGGGGAATTGAGACTGAACTCCCGAAAACCAGGACAGTCCAGCTAGAACGTCCGGTGGGTGACCTGCGCCTGTCGTGGCGGGTTCAGCGTAGGTGTTCGCCGTACCCCGTCGGAGGAGCCCGTGTGCCGGGCCCCGGTCACGTATCTGTCGTTAATGCCAATGACTCACAAGGCTCAGGGCGTGTACAGCTCCGCTATCTCGAACTCAATGCTCTGCGAGTGGTCCTGGCCTCCCGAGATGAGCACCTTGCCGTTGAGGAGCAGCGTCGCCGTGTGACTATAGCGAGCCGTGGTCATGGGGCCGACCGCGCTCCATGTGCCCGTGCCCGGGTCGTACACCTCCGCCGTCCGATTGAAAAGTCCCCCCGTGCACCAACACCGTGCCAGCCCCCGCGGCTTTCAGGAGCGGCTTGTTGTTACTCCCCCCTGTCGACTCCTTCATGCGCTGGCTCCAGCGCGCGCTGCCCGTGGTGCCCGCGAGCTTCGTGATGAAGACATTCGGGTTCCACGATGTCGTGGTCGTGAGCATGGTTCCATCGATATCCACCGTGCCAGCGAAGCGCGCCGCCACCAGGACATCGCCCGCTTCATCCACTTCGGTGGCGGAGGCATCGCCATGGCCAACCGAGTCACCGCTCCTGATGAGCCTGAGCCGTTTTAATGGGCATACCTCGTAAATCGGCTAAGAGCCTCTTCCGGTAGGAGTCGAAGCAGACTGTCAGGGAGTTCGGAGCAACCTCAGTCTTCCCAGCGAATTTTGGGAAAGCGATCACCGGATAGCTCTTGGCCCGCTTTCATGGTGGCCAGGCGGCGGGAGAGGTCGTCAGTCAGCCCCTCGCCGTAGAACGTCCGGGGTTCGAACCTTGCTCCCGCATCCATGTAGACCGTGGCGAGGGAGATCCGTGTCGTGTGTGTCTCGTTTGCATAGGCCGAATGCACTGTTCGTGCGTGATGGAACGTACAATCACCAGCACGGAGCGGGAGCGTGACCCGAGGCAGGAACATCAGCTCGGGGTGTGAAGCAAGGTCTTGCGCCTCGTCGACGACCTTCACCCGGTGCGAGCCGGGCCAGAAGCTCATGCACCCGCGTTCCTCGGGGACGTCCACCAGCGCCACCCATGCGGTGAGGGTGACCGGAGCGCCGCTGATGGGGAGCGCGAACTCGTCGATGTGCGGAGGGGTCTCCGTCGAGCCAGTGCTCGCTTTGCGCAGGAGCTCCGACTTGAACAGACGCAGCGACCGGCCGGCAAGCGCTTCGGCGATGCCGGTAATGACGGGATGGAGCGCCAGGCGACGCATGGTCGCGCTCTCGCGCTCCGCGTCCGGGACCCAGTCCATGACCAGCCCCTTTCCCGATGGCCAGTGAAGGGTTTTGTCGCGGGACAGCATCGCCGTGGCCTCTTCGAGAAACCCGGCCGCTTCCGCGGGGGTGAGCACTTGAGGGACCTTCAAAAAGCCCTCCCTCTGGTACTGGGTGATATCGCTGGCTTTCAAATACATCGGGCTCCTCCCGTGACGTTTGGGGCTGCTCATGCGCGGAACGCGTGGGCATTCTCGATCGCCCAGGAGGCGAAGGTGCGGCCAGGACGTCCCGTTACTTGCTCGACGGTAGGAACGACGCTGGCCGCCTGTGCCGGTGGATTTCTGGCCAGCTGGATGCCGAACTCGACGTAATCCTCTGGGTAGCCGTAGGAGCGGAGGCGCTCGCGCTCCTGCTCTTCGCTCAGCGTCTCGAAGGCGATGGGACGGCCCACCGCCGTCGCGATGAACGCGGTTCGTTCCGCGGGGGTGAGCGCCTGCGGACCGCTCAGGGAGTAGCGCTTGCCTTCGTGTCCCTCCTGCGTCAGCGCCACGGCGGCCACCGCCGCGATGTCGGCTTCGTGCACGACCGCGCTAGGCCATGTCGCGAGCATGCGGACGACACCTTCTTCCTTGATGCTCGCCGCCCACTCCAGCGCGTTCGCCATGAACTCGACCGGCTCCAGCCGAGTCCACCCGATGGTGCTTCCTCGGAGCGCTTGCTCAACGGACGTCTCGTCCCAACCTCCCAGGACCGTGGCGTTTCGGACGCCCGACCGCTCGGCGAGCCGGATGAGCTCGTCTCCGTTCGACAGGGATTCACCGTTGTCACCGGTGAAGGTGATCAGATGGACGGCACTCACGCCCGCGAACGCATGCACGAGCGAAGCCGCGTCCGAGAGGTCACCCTGAACGACTTCGATCTCCCGCGGTAGGTTCGCCTGGGCGGGGCGCCGCGACAGCGCGCGAACGCGGTGGCCGGCGGCGGCGAGTTGGTGGACGAGGTGCCGGCCGACGGCTCCGGTCGCGCCGGTGACCAGAATCGTACGGCGAGCTGGGGACGTCTCCTTGGGGATCTCCAACATGGGCGGCTCCAGAATCGGGTTTCGCCGCCTCACCGGGCGGCACCGGGTCTGGTACGACAGCATCGAGACAGAATGTGTCAGTAGCCGGCGTCCGCTCTCGGCGTAGGTCGCTTCAGGGCATCTCTCGGTCCGATTTCCCTTGCGCGAAGTCCGCCTCGAACTCCTCGAACCACTGTCGCGCGAGTTCGACGCGGCGCTCGTGGAAGCGCTGTTCGGTCAGCTCCGCGTGCAGAACGCGCTCCAACTGGAAGTGACGGAACGCGCTGCGTGTACAGCACCACGCCGCGAAGACTTGTCTCGCTTCGAAGTACGCGAGTTGCACCGGGAGAACGACACGTTGCGATATCGCGCCGGCCCGATCCTTGTACTGGATGGAGAGGCCTCGTTCCTCGCGCATCGCGCGCCGGACGAGCTTGAGTAGCGGTTCCGTGCTCGGGTCGGAAGCGCGAGCGACCGGCCACAACCCCGTGTCAGCGATCCGCTCCGCGAGTTCGCCTGGAATCGCCACTCCAAGCTTGGCCAGGGCGTTCGTGGCAGCGGCCGCCAACTCCTTGTCCGGTAGTTGCTCGACCCAGCGTGCTCCCAGCACGACCGCATCCAGCTCTTCCACGGAGAACATCAGCGGTGGCACGAAGAAACCAGGACGGAGGACGTAGCCCAGTCCAGCTTCGCCTCCAATCGGTGCTCCGAGCTTCTGGAGCATCTGAATGTCTCGATACACCGTACGTTGGGAGACGCGGTGCTCCTTGGCGAGCGCCTGCGCCGTCACGGGTTGGCGGCGTCGGCGCAGGGAGTCCATGAGTCCGAAGAGGCGAAGAGTCCTGTCCATGCTGTCACGTGAGCCAAGAGAATCGGAGGTGCACGCCGCACTCCCGCACGGTGTTGCAATCATCCTGATCCGGAGGCGCGGCCAGTTCCACATGGAATCGGGATCCGCGTCGAACGCGGCCTGTGCGGCGGCCCGCGGAGTGCCTCGAGCCGCTCGCGGGGCACCATGGCTCGGGGGAAGGCGCCGTGTGGCCTTTTCCACGGACGCCGCGGGCGCTGCCTTGTGAGGGATGGGGTGGTCTGGGCCATCCTGCGCCCATGCTCAAACTGCACCACCTCGTCAATTCCCGCTCGCATCGCATCCTCTGGCTCCTGGAGGAGCTGGGACTCGACTACGAGCTTGTTACCTACCCTCGCGATCCGAAGACGGGCTTCGCGCCTCCCGAGCTCAAGGCGATCCATCCGCTGGGCAAGTCCCCGCTGCTGGAGGACCGGGGCCGGGTGCTCGCCGAGTCGGGGGCCATCATCGACTACGTGGTGCGCCACCACGGGAAGGGACGGCTGGCGCCCGCGCCGGACTCGGCCGAGTACGACACCTATGTGCAGTGGCTGCACTACGCCGAGGGCTCGGCCATGCTGCCGTTCATCCTCGGCATCTACATGGGACGGCTGGGCGAGGCGGGCGTGCCGCTCAAGCCGCGCATCTCCGGCGAGATGACGAACCACCTGAGCTACATCGCCGGAGCCCTGGAGAAGGGGCCCTACCTGCTGGGCGACGCGTTCAGCGCCGCGGACATCCAGATGAGCTTCGTGTTGGAGGCGGCGCGGCCCTCGGGCCTTTTGGATTCCTTCGCGCCCCTGGGCGCCTACCTGGAGCGATTGCACGCCCGTCCCGCCTTCCAGCGCGCCGTTGCGCGCGGGGGGCCTGTCCAGGTGGGCGGCGCGGGCAAGCGCTGACCGCTGCTGATCTTCGCGCTCAGGCCCAGAGTTCCCGCTCGAGCGCGGACAGGAAGGACGCGGCGACTTCCGGGGTGGGCAGGCCCGCCTGGGCGACGAGGTCCGCGTCGCGCGGCTGGGCGAGCTCCTCGCGCAGCGTCTCCACCGCCTGACGCCGCGCGCGCCGCAGGCTGGCACGCTCCGGCTCCGACAGCCGCTCGTGGGCCCAGCGATCGATGGCCCAGGACAGCTCGGCGTGACGCGTCTCGTCCTCGGCGATGCGCGACATGACGCCGCGGATGTCCTCGTCTCGTGCGTGCAGTGCCTGGTGGTGCGCCACCAGCGCGCCGTATGTCTCGCGCGTGCAGCCCTCCACGGTGTTCTCCAGGGCCACCTCGAACAGGGAGCGCGCGGGCGGCTCCTCCACCTGGAGCCGGGGAGGGAGCGCGCCGAAGCGCCGCGCCAGGCGAGTGCTCTCCTCCGTATGCCGCACCTCGTCCACGGCGCTCGCCAGGGCCGCGTCGCACAGGGCCTCGTTGGCGCCATGCCGGGCGAGCTCCTCGCGCAGCCGGAGGAAGGCCCGGATGGAGGCCGCTTCCAGGTGCGCGGCCTGGGCGAAGTGGCGGCCCAGGGCGCTGTCGCAGTCCACATTCCCGGCGGCGTGCAGTCCGTCGGGCCGGCGGCCCACGCCACAGTTGGGGTCTCTCGGCTTGAGCAACGTGCGACGGACCTCGGTGAGTTCGGCCTTCGCGGTGACCTTCAGGGTGACCTGGTACAGGGAGGATTCTTCCCAGCAGGTGTGTCCTTGGGTGCCGACCACCTGGAAGGAGCCATCCCGAAGGGTCTTCACCGCGCCTTGCTCCAAGGAATCGCAGGTCACGTCGAGCCCGTTGGCGAAGGCGAGCAGCACGGCCTCCGGGGCCGTGTCGATGGACCCGAGGTAGCGCTTGAGCGCTTCGAACGACGTGTACGCGGCCACTTCATCGCCTCGCGTGAGGGCGAGGTAATAAGAGACGCACATGGGTTCGCATCGCTCGCGGAAGCCCCGGGAGGGGTCGAGGTGTTCGAGCGCCGACTTGCATTCCTCCGGGTGCGTGGCTGTCGCGCAGGCGGTGCCCGAGGAGGACGTCGCGGTGTCCTTGAGCTTTTTCCCCCCATGGGGGTAGCGGTCGATGCGCCGCAACTGCACGAAGTCCGAGGGCTCCGCCGGCTTCAGGCCGCTCACCGCGAGACCGTCATCGTCACAGGCGGGCAGGACGTAGCCCGTTGGACCCTTCGCGGGAGTCTTCTTGTCCTGCTTCTGACGGGTTGCTTCACGCGGAGCGGGCGGCTTGTCAGAGGCCGCGGCGATGCCTCCACCTCCCGTGAGGACCAGGGGCGTGACGAGAGAGGCGCGGAGCGTACGGGCGAAGAGCAGTCGCAGTCGGGACGGATGCATGAGGACTCCTGAATGCAGGGGGGCTCCGGAAATGTAGCGCGGATGCATGAGGCGCCACGCGAAACCCAGACGGAGAATGGGATGGCTCAACGGCCCCTCCGCCCTCGTCCTCGCCTTCAACAGGCAGTCCATCCTTCTTATGTTTTGAGATGTCTGCCAGCGCTCACTTGGGTTGGACCCTGGTCCTATTTCGATAGCGCATGCGGCCCGACGGGTCTACCTGATGCGCGCTGAACCTGAAGCTTCACCCAGGCGATATCTCTTCTTCCGCTGTGTTCAAGCCGCCAAAGGATCCCGCATCATGTCACAAACACCCAATACCCAATCCTCCTCCGCCGAAGGACTCGACCTGGTGTTCTGGGACCCCTCGGGGTACAGGTGGAGTGGCTCCGGCGACTGGAACCAGTGGCGCTATATCCCCGACGGACTGGGTGGGGAGATTGGCATCCGATTCGGCGTCAAATCCGGATACGGCACCTTTGATTGGAACAACGGAGGCGTGGCCCCGCACGGTTCAATCAATGACGGCACTGGCGCCGCCTCGTTCGGCAAGAATGAGCAGACGGGCCTGGCGTCCACCCGCGTCAACGCGGTGCGCATGCAGGCGAACAGGCAGTTCACGGGCGCTCAGAACAACTTCACGATCGAACTCGACTTCTCCCGGTACAAGGGCTCGAAGGTCGGGGGCAAGGACGGCGTCGCGGGAGCCAATACGCTCATCGGCGTGAGCGATATCTACGCGGGTCTGACCTATGCCAAGACGGTGGTCACCATCACTGGCACGCTCGCCGACGGCGGCGCCGCGAGCCCGCAGGGCTGGAAACTGCTCAACGGCGGCGCGGCCCCCGTTGTCGCGGGTGGCAATCAGCCCAGCGCGCAATTGAGCCTCACGAACGGCGTGCTGCAGGGCACCAACAAGCCGGCGCCCGGCGGCATGGCCAATTCGATCGACACCGTGATGGGCCTGGTGCGGCTCGACGCGGCTGGCTACAAGACGTTGCACCTGAGCTATGACATCTTCCCGGTGGGCAACAACCGGTCGCCGCGCGTCGAGAATTCGGGTCTGTATGTCGCCTCCGCATTCCCTCGCCAGCCCGCGCATGCCGAGCCGCCCAAGGCCGAGGCACCGCCCTCCAAGCCCACCGTTGTGATCAAGGACAATCCTGGAAAGAAGCCTGGGTCCACCACCAGCTATACCTTCACCGTGAAGAACCCGGACGGCTCGATCGCGGGCAAGGGCTGCTTCACCTATGAGACCCCGGCCGACGGCGGGGAGCCCAAGCTGACCGCGTTCTATTACCACGACAAGATCGTCGGTACGATCAACCAGTCCAATGTCCAGACGTTCTACTTCAACCAGGACGACAAGGATAAGCGCTTCACGTTCGTGACTGGCTCCCCGGCGAAGGGCATCTGCAGCCTGACCGCGGACACCACCCTGCCGGCCCAGCTCACCGGAATCGGCGGCGAAGGCCCACAGAGTTATCTCAACAAGACGATCGACTTTCCCAAGCTGGCCGCGGGGACTTCGGTCACGGAGGAGAGCAGCACCATTCCCGCGGTCGACCTGGTCGTGGTCATCGACTCCAGCGTCTCGATGAAGGACGAGGCCGACGCGCTGAACCAGGCGGTCGGCGCGGCCATCGAGGCGGCCAAGACCAAGTGCCCCTCGGACCTGCGCGTCACGTACCTGGGTATCGAAGGGACGTTCAAGAACACGCGCTTCGACACCACGGTCAAGAACTACCTGGTCGGCACCGCCAAGGCGGACGAGGCCGCGCTGCGGGGGCGCAAGAAGGGCACGGTGTCTGGTGGCGGCGCGCAGGAAGACGGGGCTCGCGCCATCGAGGACGTCGTCACCCACTATGACTGGCGGCCCGGCGCCAAGCGCGCGGTCTTCTTCCTCGGTGACGAGGCGTTCGAGGGCGGCGGCAACGTCGATCAAGAAGACATCGACGTCGCCAACCGCGCCATCGAGGTCGCCAAGAAGGGCGATGTCCGGCTCCATACGTACCTCGGGACGAGCAGCGCGAAGGAGAAGCATCGCAAGGCGCTGGAGGATGAGTTCGCGCGCGCCGCGTCCGAGACCGGCGGCAAGGCGTTCACCGCCAAGGACGCGCTCAACGGCTTCCAGGACCTCCTGGAGAAGGTGATCTGCGGCAGCAAGTCGAGCACGACCACCACGACCGAGTTCTGCTGCTGCCAGGAATACGTGGAGCAGGACGAGGCCGGCGGCCACTAAAGCGCTGAAACTCGCCGCGCGCCTCCTGTCACTCCGGGGGGCGTGACGCGATCGCGACGCAATGGCCTGGGGCGTGGGCCGTAGACGAGGAACCGCGAGGTCGTGCGGATCCTCTCGCTCCAGGGGTCGTCTCCATGTCGTCTTCGATCGTGCATTCCTTCCTCGCGGTCCTCCTACTCGCCATGCCCGCCCTGGCGGAAGACCGGGGAGGCGCCGCGTTGCATGACTCCACCTGCTCCATCAGCGTCAAGAAGGGGGATCTGGTCTCCCGGGGAGTGAAGCTGCTGGTCGAGGGAGACCAGCGGACGCACGACGCGGTGGCGCTGGATGGAGACGTGGTGGTGCGAGCGGGTGCCACGGTGAAGGACGTGGTGGCGATGCGGGGCAACGTCACCGTGGAGGCGGGCGCCCGGGTGCTGGGAAAGGTGGCCGCGCTCGGGGGCGATGTCCAGGTCGCCGAGGGCGCGATCCTCGAAGGAGAGGTGTCCGCCCTGGGTGGACGGGTTCACGCCGCTCCGGGCGCGACGCTGCTCGGCGAGAAGAACGAGCTGTCCCTCCAGGTCAATGGCGAGGATCCCATCCAGCTGTTCATGGGCCAGCTCTTCTCGGGCAAGGGCTTCGCCCACTGCACGCTGCGTATCACCGCGGACTGAGGTGATTCTTACGCCACACGCGCCTCGTGCGGGGAGACGGGCTCGGCTCCGGGGCCCTCCTGGGGCGCCGGCTCGAGCAGTCCGAGCTGGAGCAGGAGCTTGTGCACCTCGGTGTCGGCCCAGTCGTACGCGTAGCCCAGCAGGAAGAGCGCCAGCAGCGTCTGGCCGCGCAAGGCGATGGCTCGGGAGAGCCGCTCCGACGGCGAGGCGGGCAGCAGCCGGCGCAACCACGCGGGGACGCGCTCGAGGAACTTCTCCGGGTGGACGAAGTCCTCCGCCGAGAGATCCGCCTGCTCCTGGCCGCGCAGGAAGGGCAGTTTCCACAGCTGGGGCACGGGGGCCGCCAGCCGCACGATGGCCTTGAGCACCGGCACCCGCACGCCGTGCTCGAGGCGCCAGCGCGCCCGCTCGCCGATGCCCGCCTGCAGGTGCCCCTGGAGCCGCTGGACCCGCTCCGGCGACAGCCAGTGCCAGGGCTTCGTCTGGGAGTAGAACATGTGCCGCGAGAGGTATTCGCGCAGCTCCCGCAGCTCGGGCGTCTCGCGGCGTGTGTCGCCGTCCGTCTCCACCAGCCAGCGCGCGATGCGCGACCGGGAGGCGCCCGCGGACCAGAAGATGGACAGGTCCAGCATGTGCGAGAGCACGAAGAAGCGGCTGTCCGCGATGGCCGCCGTGTACTTCTCGCGGATCATGTTGCGCATGATGTGCCAGTCCTGCCGCGTCGCCTCGTTCACCCGCTCGAGGTACTCCCGGTCCATCCCCTCGCCCCTCAGGTCCTGCTCGACGAGGTTGGCGATGTGCCACGAGCTCACCAGCGCCAGCGAGATGCCCTGGCTGTAGTAGGCGTCCACGATGGAGGCCGCGTCCCCCACCATGCCGTAGCGCCTCGGACTGACGAAGGTGTCGGTCATGTACTGCACGTCGCGGTACATGCGGAACTCGAGCATCCGCTCCTTCGAGAGCACCTTGGCCAGCGGAGGATGGCGATTGAAGAGCGCCCACATCTGGGCTTCGGGCGTCTCTCCCGGCGGTGGCTTGCGCTGGTCGAACGTCGCCCCGACGCTGATGCGCCCCTTGGACAGGCGGATGACCCAGATCCAATAGCCCTCGCCCCACAGGTGGAGGGTATGGAGATCCCGGGAGGTCTGATCCCCGTCGGCGTACGTGTGGACCCACGGCTCGCCGAAGAGGTCGTCGGTGATGCCCTCGAACTGTCCCCAGACGGCCGTCGTCTGGAAGCCGTCGTTGAGTTCGACGGTGTGCTGGCGCTTCTTGGCCAGCAGGCGGTTGCGCCCCGAGCAGTCCAGCACCCACCGCGCCCGCACCGTCCCCTCCTGCCGCGTGGCCTGACAGACCCAGCTCAGCTCGTGGGGCCGGCCCTCCTCCTCCTGGATGACCACGTCGCGGACCTTCACGGTGTCCAGGAAGCGCACGTTGGGGAAGGCCCGGAGGGACTCGCGCATCACGTCCTCGGCCTCCGGCCGGACGATCTGCACGTCCATGAGCGCGGCCCGGAAGTAGCGTTTGTCCTTGGCCTGCTCGTACAGGTAGTGCGGAGGATCCGCGTGGACACCCCACTCGGACGTCGCCTCGAAGCGCTGGGCGTGCTCCAGGCCGTGGGTGAACCACACGCCGTGCTTGGGGAAGCACTCTCCGGCGAATGCATCCAGCCCGCCCACCGTGCGCAGGAAGGGGTTGGTGAAGATGAGGAACGACTCGCCCACCTTGAAGCTGCGTTTCTGTCCCCGCGCGTTGTCGAGGAGGGTGACCTGGAACCCCCGCTTCGCGTATTGCAGGGCGTTGAAGAGGCCGACGATTCCCGCGCCGATGATGGCCACGTCCGCCTCGGTGGTCCGCGACTGTTCCCGTGCAACCTGCTCCATGGCGTGCCCCTTCTCCGCTCGTGATGAGCCGTTTCGTTGGCCGCGCGAGGTTACCGGAATCCCACCCGGCCGCACGAGACACATCCACGGAGGGCGTCAGCGCTCGCTGTCGAGCGCGCTCATCTGGCTGGCGGCGTAGCGGGTGCCGGCGACGGCCTCCGCGGGCACGGCGGCCTCCAGGGCCTGGATGTCCTCCGCGGACAGCGTCACGTCGAGCGCTCCCAGGGACTCGGTGAGCTGCTCGCGCTTGCGCGCGCCGATGACGGGCACGATGTCCTGGCCCCGCGACAGCACCCAGGCCACCGCGAGCTGCGACGCGGTGACGCCCTTGCGCCGTGCCAGCGTGTCGAGCGCCGCGACCAGCCGCTGGTTCTTCTCGCCGTCCTCTCCCGTGAAGCGGGGCAGGTGGGAGCGGAAGTCCTTGGGGCCCTGGGGCTTGGAGCCACTGAGCAGCCCGCGCGACAGCACGCCGTACGCCGTCACGCCGATGCCCAGCTCCCTCAGGGTGGGGAGGATCTTCGCCTCGATGCCGCGGCTCACCAGCGAGTATTCGAGCTGCACGTCGACGATGGGGTGCACCGCGTGGGCGCGGCGGATGGTGTCCTCGCCCACCTCGGACAGGCCGATGGCGCGCACGTAGCCCGCCTTCACCAAGTCGGCGATGGCGCCGAGGGTGTCCTCGATGGGGACGGCCGGGTCGAGCCGCGACGGCCGGTAGATGTCGATGTGGTCCACGCCCAGGCGGTTGAGCGTGTAGGCGAGCGCGCTCTTCACCGCCACGGGGCGCGAGTCGTAGCCCAGCCACGCCCCATCCGGCCCGCGCAACGCGCCGAACTTCACGGAGATGAGCGCCTGGTCGCGCCGTCCCTGGAGCGCCCGGCCGAGCAGCAGCTCGTTGTGGCCCATGCCGTAGAAGTCACCGGTGTCGAAGAGCGTGACGCCGCGCTCGAGCGCCGCGTGGATGGTGGCGATGCTCTCGGCCTCGCTCGCGGGCCCGTACATGCCGGACATGCCCATGCAGCCGAGCGAGAGGGGGAAGACTTCCGGGCCGGTGCGGCCGAGGCGGCGAAGGGGGTGGTCGTTCATGGTGTGCTCCAGGGGGCTGCGAGATGGGAGAGATGTACTGTTCGCCTTCGCCGGGATAAATCCTCGACATCCGAACGCATTGTTCAGGGGAAACGAATGAACCGGCTCGAGGCGATGGAGCTGTTCCTCCGGGTGGCGGAGACGGGCTCGTTCACCGAGGCGGCCCGGCAACTGGGCCTGCCCAAGGCGAGTGCCACCACCCGGGTGCAGGCGCTCGAGGCGCGCCTGGGCGTGAAGCTCCTGCACCGCACCACGCGCCGGGTGTCGCTCACCCCGGAGGGCGCGCACTACCTCGAGGAGTGCGGCCGGCTGCTGCGCGAGCTCGAGGAGCTGGAGGGCTCGCTCGGCCAGGACCGCGCGAGCGCCAAGGGGCGGCTGCGCGTCGACGTGCCCACCTCGATGGGCCGGCATGTCCTCGCGCCCCGGCTGGGGGACTTCATCGAGCGCTACCCGGGCATCACGCTCGAGCTGGGCTGCACCGACCGGGTCGTGGACCTGGTGGCCGAGGGCATCGACTGCGTCATCCGGGGCGGCGAGGTGCATGACCCGAGCCTCGTGGCCCGGAAGATGGGGGAGACGCCCGTCATCACCTGCGCGGCGCCGGGCTACCTGCGGCGCCATGGCCCGCCGCGCTCACCCGAGGAGCTGGAGGGACATGTCTTCGTGAACTTCATCTCCCGGCGGACCGGCAAGGCGTTCGAGGTCGATTTCCAGCGGGGAGACCAGACCTTCGTGTTGCACCTGCCGCATCGCGTGGCGACCAACGATGCTGGGATTTCCCTGGCCCTGGCGGTCGCGGGCCAGGGGCTGCTGCAGGTGCCGGCCTCGGCCCCCGTGCGGCAACTCCTGGCGGACGGACAGCTCCAGCGGGTGTTGCCGGACTGGAGCGCGCCGCCGCTGCCCTTCTTCGTCATGTACGCGCCCACCCGGCGGCTGCCCACGCGGGTGCGCGTCTTCGTGGATTGGATCGTCGAGGTGTTCCGCGAGGAGTTCGCCGAGGCACACGCCTTCGTGGCCACGTCCCCCGCCACGCCGTGATTTGCGTCCGTACTGTAATAGTTTGACTAAATGGTAAAGCCTGCTTAAGTGGTGCTGCTTCGGGACGTTGGAGGTCCCGGGACATCCTCGAGAAGGGGTCTCCAGATGCAGCACTTGCGCGCTTGGGTTTGCCTCACCCTGCTGGGCCTGATGGGCACTGGCTGTGGAGGGGCCATCGATGAGAGTGACGCCGCGTCCTTCGGCGAGGCGTCCGCCGCCGCCACCGCGGCCATCTGCGGAGATGGCAACCGGAGCGCGGGTGAGGGGTGTGACGACGGGAACGTGAAGAATGGCGATGGCTGCAACAGCCAGTGCCAGGTCGAGGAGGGCTACGCGTGCGTGGACTCCAACTTCTCCCTGGACTTCACGGACCATTGGAAGGGCAGCGCTCCGAATCCCAACTGGACCATCAGCGCGGACAAGCTGACGGTGCGCCAGAGCACCAACTCCGATCCGACCATCTACATGAGCACGCTCCCGGCGGCGGGGACGACGCTGTCGTTCGAGCTGGCGGTGGAGACCACCGACGACGATGACTTCATCGGCTGGGTGGTGGGGTTCGAGCGGGGGGACGTCACCAATCCCAACGCCGACTTCATGTTGTTCGACTGGAAGCAGGCCAACCAGACCCTCGACTCCGGGGAAGTGGGCAAGGTGGGCATGGCCCTGAGCCGGGTGAAGGGCATCATCGCCCCCAAGGGTCATGACGGGCTCGGGAACTTCTGGCCGCACACGGGCGGCATCACCGAGCTGGCGCGGGCGAAGACCCTGGGGTCCGCAGGCTGGCAGGACAAGCGGACCTACCTGGTGACCATGGCCTACACGCCCTCAAACATCCGCGTCTGGGTGGATGGCGTGCTCCAGTTCGACATCTCGGGCTCCTTCCCCATCGGCAAGTTCGGCTTCTACACCAGCTCCCAGCCGCACGGCCGGTTCACGCTGGTCAGCCCCGTCAACAACAGCACCTGTGGTCTGGACCCGAGCGCGGATCCCGATGACGACGGCGTGCCCTCCAAGGACGACCCCGAGCCGTTCGATCCCGGCATCTGTGGGGACGCGAACCTCGATGGCCGCGACGACTGCGCGCCCGTGCCGCCGGAGGAGCCCTCGGGCGGATGGACGATGACGGGGAACATGGCGCTGCCGAGGCTGCAGCACACGGCGACGCTGCTGGACGACGGGAGGGTGCTGGTGGCCGGAGGCTTCAACGTGTCCGCGGAGCTGTATGACGAGCAGACGGGGGAGTGGACGGCCACGGGCAGCACGCTCACCACCCACCGGGGCCACACGGCGACGAAGCTGCCCAACGGCCAGGTGCTGATTGTGGGCGGAGGCGAGTGCCCGATTACCCGAATCACCGCGGAGCTGTACGTGCCGTCGGCGGGCCGGTGGAAGGGGGCGCGCAACACGCTGCAGCAGCGCTACCACCACACGGCGACGCTGCTGGGCAACGGCAAGGTGCTCGTCGTTGGAGGAGACGGCAGCGAGTACGGAGAGGACGCGCTGGCCACGGCCGAGGTGTACGACATCGCGAGCGACAGCTGGACGTACACCGGCTCGCTGTCCCAGGCGAGAGCCCACCACACGGCCACGACGCTGCCGGACGGCAAGGTGCTGGTGACGGGAGGCTTCAATGCCTCGGGCACGGCGCTGGCCACGGCCGAGGTGTATGACCCGGCGACGGGCCGCTTCTCCTTCGTGGGGGACATGAAGCTGGGACGCGGCTACCACACGGCCACGGCGCTGGCGGGAGGCAAGGTGCTGGTGACGGGCGGGGCGGGAATCGACCCGGCCCAGAGCGCGTCGGCGGAGCTGTACGACGCGGCGACGGGCACCTGGAGCTTCACCGGGAGCATGAAGCAGCCGCGGCGCTCGCACACGGCGACGCTGCTGCCCAACGGCAAGGTGCTGGTGGCGGGTGGCTACCACCAGGCCACGGGGATTCAGACGGCGTCGGACGTGTATGACCCGGCCACTGGCACCTGGAGCGAGACGTTCGCGATGAACGTGGACCGCTACGGCCAGACGGCCACGCTGCTGCCCAACGGCACGGTGCTCGCCGCCGGCGGTGTCAGCAACCACGACCAGTCCTCCAGCGAGTTCTACACGCCGTGACATGACGCGGTGGGCGCCCGACGGGCGTTCGTCTCGGGTTGTACCCTCGGGCACCTCGACCGTTCGTCGGGGTGCCGTGAACGGGTAGGATGGGCGAATGCATCAGGATTTGAATCGGGCCGCCGACGTCCTCCGCTCCGCCAAGGCGCTCCTCGTCGGGGCCGGGGCGGGCATGGGCGTGGACTCGGGACTGCCCGACTTCCGTGGCACCGAGGGCTTCTGGAAGGCCTATCCCGCGTACGCGAAGCTCGGACTCGACTTCGCGTCCATGGCCAATCCCCACTGGTTCGAGAAGGATCCCGCCTTCGCCTGGGGCTTCTACGGCCACCGGCTCGAGCTGTACCGGGCGACAGCGCCCCACGCGGGCTTCACGCTCCTGCGCGACTGGGCCGAGCGCATGCCCCATGGCGCCTTCGTCTTCACCTCCAACGTCGACGGCCACTTCCAGAAGGCGGGCTTTCCCGAGGAGCGCGTCCTGGAAGCGCACGGCTCCATCCACCACACGCAGTGTCTGGGACCTTGTGAGGAGCTGGGCTCCGCCGCGCCCTATACCGTGAGCGTGGATGCGGAGAGCTTCCGCGCGCGGGAGCCCCTGCCGGCCTGTCCCCGGTGTGGCTCGCTCGTGCGGCCCAACATCCTCATGTTCGGGGATGGGTGGTGGGACGACTCGCGCAGCCAGGTGCAGGAGGGGCGGCTCGAGCGGTGGTTGTCCACGGTGGAGCCCGGCTCGCTGGCGGTGGTGGAGTGTGGCGCGGGCACGGCCATCCCCTCGGTGCGGCGCTTCTGCGAGCACGCGGCGGCCCGGCTGGGCACGCTCATCCGCATCAACGTGCGCGAGTCCGAGGTGCCCCGGGGCGCCATCGGTCTGCCCATGACGGCCCTGGAGGCCCTGAGCGCCATCGACGCGCGGCTCAGGTGAGGGACGGCTCGGCGCGCACCTTCACGTCCGCCCGGGGCACGCCCAGCGCCAGTCCCGCCGCGCACAGGCGGATGAGGACGATCCACACCAGGTCCGCGAGCAGCAGGTGCACGAGCTGCATCCACACGGGCGCGAGCAGCACCACGTTCACCGTGCCCGCGAGCAGTTGCAGTCCATAGAGCACCCCGAGTTGCAGGGCCCCGCGCCGCACCGCGGGCGAGGGCCGCAGCCGGGCCACCATGGCCGCGGAGAACACCACGCCCGCGCCGACGAGGACCGCGAGCACCGGGTGCAGCACCCTCAGGCGCAGGAGCAGGTGCGCCGTGGGGGAAACGTCCTGGCTCAAGCCGTGCGCGAGGCTGGTGGCGGGAAAGAGCGTATCGCCCAGCGCCGCGATGGCGCCGCTCACGCCCAGCACCAGCAGGCCCGCGAGGCTTCCCAGCAACAGGCCGCCCGTGAGCCCCTGGCGCCGCCAGGACAGCCGCTCGCGTCCTTCCGCCCACCAGGCCGTCAGGGCGATGGCGCCCACCAGCAGGAAGGTGTTGAGCAGGTGCGCCGCCATCCAGAAGGCCCGGGCGATGGACTCGTTGCCGGCCACCATCTTGAAGAGCACCAGCCCCGCGCCCACCGCCGCCTCCGTCAGCATGAAGACGAGCGAGAAGACCGCGGGCTTGCGCACCGGGTGGCCCTTGGCATGCGCCCGGAGTCCCCAGACGCACAGCACCACCGCGAACACCAACGCGAGCCCGCTCGTCAGCCGGTGGGTGTATTCGATGAGCGTCTGCAGGTTGGGCGCGCGCGGCACCACCTCGCCGTTGCACACGGGCCAGTGGTCCCCACACCCGGCCCCGGAGCCCGTGGCGCGCACGAAGGCGCCCCACAGCACCACGGCCAGCGTGTAGGCGAGGGTGAACCAGCTGAAGACGCGGTAGGCACGGGAGGACTTGGTGGCGCTCATCGGCGCCTCTCTCCCTAACTCACTTCGCTCCGGCTTGCCCTGCCGCTCTCGTCCGCCCGCCCCTGGCCGCCTTCTCGCGGGTCATCCGACCGATTCGACAGTGTTATTGGAAAATTTTATTTGCCTCGGAATGTGGTCGAGGGTTAGGGTGCTGGCCATCGACGGATTTCACGAGCTGGACGCTTCGGCGTTCGGAGCGCCCGTGGGTCGAGGACCCCCCCAACTCGGCCCGCGGGCGTTTTTTTTGGAGGCATTCGTGGGCAGGATGAGCCGTACGGGAGACTCCCATGGCTCCAACACACCCTCCTCCGCCCGATTCTCCTCTGCAGAAGCACCTGCGGCGCATGATGGAAGCGCTCGCCGAGGGGCATAAGCACCACGCCCGGTGGATGGAGCAGTGGGAGCGCTACGAGGCCCGGGAGCGTGAGCGGTGGGCACGGGCCTCGCGGAGGGATTGGGAAGCGAAGGCGGAGCAGCGGGCCCGGGACTGGGAGGAGAAGGCGGAGCGGCAGGCCCGGGACTTCGAGGCGTGGGCGGAGCAGCGGGCCGGGGACGTGGAGCGGTGGGTGCAGCACCAGGCGCACGGGGTGGAGCAATGGGCGCGGCGCAACGCACCCAAGGTGGAGAAGTGGGCCGATCGCGTGGAGCGCAAGCAGCGCCGCAAGGAGTTGCGGCGCGAGCGGCGCGAGGCTCGCCGGGAGCGCGAGCGGGTCCGGAAGGAGCGGCTGCGCGAGGCAGCCCGGGCCAACCCCTTCCAGGGGTGGGTGTTCGCGATGGCCGCGCTGGTGATGCTGGGGATGGCCGTCTTCTCCCCGCACTGGTGGCTCATCTTCGTGGCGCTCGGGCTGGGCTCGTCGGCGGCGGGCATTCTCGGCCGTGCGCGGGAGCGGGAGCGGGCCTGGCTGGAGGCCTCGGCGCCCCGTGAGGCCCTGGAGAGCGGCGAGGGCTCGAGGCACGAGGCGCCCCACGAGGTGCCGCGCGAGGCCGAGGATCCCCGCGGGGCGCGGGTGGACGCGCTGTGTGACAAGCTGCTCGCGGAGCTGCGCGCGGGCCCGGCCATCCTGCGGGACGTGGTGCACCAGCCGGAGCAGACGGTGGAGGGGCTGCGCAAGAGCTGCCATGAGCTGGCGCGGCGGGAGCGGGAGCTGCGCGCGCTGAGCCCGCCCGAGGAGGAGCGCCGGTTGGAGGAGGAGCGCGCGCGGCTGTCCGCGCGGGTGGCGTCCGAGGGGGACGCGGTGGTGAAGGAGCGGCTGGAGAACGCGCTCCGGCTGCTCGACGAGCAGCGGAGGCAGCGCGCGGAGCTGGCCACGTCGGCCTCTCGGCTGGAGGCCGAGCACATGCGCCTGTACTACACGCTGGAGAGCCTCTACACGCAGGTGCTGCGGGTGCGCTCGGCGGACGCGGCGAACGTGGACGTGGCGGGCGCGGGCCTGCGCCAGAGCGTGGAGCAGCTGGGCCTGGAGATGGAGGCGGTGGCCAGCGCCGTGGAGGAGGTCAACAGCGACGGGGCCGGCCCCTCGCGGAGCCGCGTCCCCACGCGTTGACGCCCGGCCTACTCGTTGGCCCGTGACGGGGCGGGGGCGCGGGGCGGCGCCGTCACGCGCACCGTCTTGATGTTGAGGAACTCGAGCAGGCCGTGGCGCGCGAGCTCCCGGCCGTGGCCCGAGTGCTTCACCCCGCCGAAGGGCAGCCGGGGGTCGCTCGCCACCATGCCGTTGACGCACACCGTGCCCGCGTCCAGCCCGTCGATGAAGCGCTCCCGCTCCGCCTCGTCCCGCGTCCACACCGTGGCGCCCAGCCCGTAGGGCGTGTCGTTGGCGATGCGCAGCGCGTCCTCGGTGTCCTTCGCCCGGAAGAGCACGGCCACCGGGCCGAACAGCTCCTCGCGGTGCGCGGGACTGCCCGGAGGCGGTTGGGCCAGCACCGTGGCCGGATACCAGAAGCCAGGCCCCTCGGGCTTCTGTCCTCCGAGCAGCAGCCGGGCGCCCGCGGCCACGCTCCTCGTCACCTGCTCGTGCAGGCCGTCGCGGATGTGCGCCAGGGCGAGCGGCCCCAGCTCCGTGCCGGGCGCGTACGGGTCTCCCACCACCACGCGCCGCATGCGCTCGACGAAGCGGCGCTCGAACTCGGCGTAGAGGGGCTCGGGGGCGATGAAGCGCTTGGCCGCGATGCAGGACTGCCCGTTGTTGATGAGCCGCGCCTTCACCGCCGCGTCCACCGCCGCGTCCAGGTCCGCGCTCGGCAGCACCACGAAGGGATCGCTCCCGCCCAGCTCCAGCACCACCTTCTTGAGCTGCCCGCCCGCCCGTGCCCCCACGTCCCGGCCCGCCCCCTCGCTCCCGGTGAGCGTCACCGCCTTGATGCGGGAATCCTCGATGAGCCGGCGCACGCCCTCCACTTCCACGAACAGCGCCTGGAAGGCCCCCGGGGGAAAGCCCGCCCGCAGGAACAACTCCTCCAGGGCGAGCGCGCAGCCGGGCACGCTCGGGGCGTGTTTGAGCAGCCCCACGTTGCCGGCCATGAGCGCCGGAGCGGCGAAGCGCACCACCTGCCAGAAGGGGAAGTTCCACGGCATGATGGCCAGCACGGGCCCGAGCGGCTGGTAGCGCACGAAGCCCGTGTCCGGCGTCAGGTCCACGGCCTCATCCGCCAGGAAGCGCTCGGCGTGCTCGGCGTAGTAGCGGCAGGTGGCGGCGCACTTCTGGGCCTCGGCGCGCGCGGCCGCGAGCGGCTTGCCCATCTCCCGCGTCATCAGCCGCCCGTGGGCCTCCGCCTCCTCCTCCAGCAACTCGCCCGCCCGCTTCATCCACCGGGCGCGCTCGGCGAACGAGGTGTCGCGCAGCGCGCGAAACGTTTCCTCGGCGCGCATAAGCCTCGTCTCCACGTGCTCTTGGGAATGGGGGGCGTGGGTGCTCAGGGTCTGGCCCGTGCGGGGATCCACGGTGGCGAAGGGCATGGCGTCTCCTTCTCGGCTCCTTCTCGGGGAGCCCTGGAATCTGGACCCGGCGTTCAGAACGGACAAGCGGCGTCGGCCCTCGCGGGTGTCGCCCAGTCCTGGACCCGGCGACCGGGCTCCGGCTTTTTCCGGAAATACACGGGTCTTCCTGTTTGTCCGTGGATTCGGGTTGGTGTATCATTCCTGAAGTGCGGTGTTTCAATTTTGAACCGTTAAACCGGTTCCCTCTGAAAATCAGGCTTTCTATTGTTTAGTGAGAACGTCCTGTTTCACTCCTGACGGTCAGGTGTCAGGCATTTCCCTGTGATTTCAAGGGGTTGGGGAGTTGGCTCGAATCCTGCTCTGTTCTTGTGCGACTGGAACGGGAGCTTGGCAGTAGGCTTGCTTCATCATTTCAGAAGTAATTTTTCTTGAGGATTTCATGCGCTTCAACCTTCGCCACATCCTGCCCCTCGCCCTGATGACGTTTGGATGCGGTGCCGAGACCTCCTTCTCCGAGGCGCCCGTCGAGGCGGCCGAGATCGGGGTCCACCAGCAGTCGATGCTCCAGGTCACCGCGTGCGCGGATTGCCTGTCGAGCACCCCCGGAGCCCGCTTCCTGACGGGCTTCGATCGCGAGTGGATCAAGGGGGACGTCTACCACTACAGCCTGCGGCTGCAGGTGGGCCCGGGCGCGCATGACGTGGTGGTGCTGCACCGGGTGGTGCGCGAGTGGCTGCCCTGGTTCCCGGTGCCCTCGTCCGACGCGGCCTTCCTGGTGCACGGCGACGCGTGGGACTTCCGTGGCGCGTTCATGTCCAGCACGCTGACGAGCGATTCCAAGGATGACTCGGTCGCGGTGTATCTGGCGGGCAAGGGCGTGGACGTGTGGGGCATCGACCTGCGCTGGACGCAGGTGCCGGCGGCCACGCAGGACTTCACCTTCATGAAGAACTGGAACCTGGGGACGCACGCCCAGGACGTGGGCTCGGGTCTGTCGGTGGCGCGCTCGATGCGCCTTTTGACGGGCAGCGGTGGTGCCCCCATGCACCTGCTGGGCTGGAGCCGCGGCGCGCAGGTGGGCTACGCCTATATGAACACGGAGGCGCGGCTGCCCAAGCCGCAGCGCAACGTGAGCGGCTTCATCCCGGTGGACATGGCGGTGAAGTTCGGCCCCGAGGCGGCCCAGCAGCGCGAGTGGGCCTGCACGCGCGCCCAGATGGGTGAGCAGTTCCTGGCCCAGGGGCGCTACGAGGGGAGCCTGTCGGGCCCGGGCGCGGGCGTCACCATCATGTCGGTGGGGGAGGCGGCCATCGCCATGCCGGACGTCACCGCTCCGGCGCCGCTGCCGGCGCTGCCCTTCCGCGACCTGGGCCGCGCCGTGGGCGCCGCCACCTTCTCCTTCCTCACCGACGCGGCCAACAACGTCAACCCCTCCGTGCCCTTCTACCACTTCGCCGCCGGGAGCTTCGACGCGAGCGGCTCGCTCACCGGGCTGCGGTACGTGGGGGACCGGCGGTTCTTCGACTTCCTGAGCTCGGCGCATCCCTACCAGAGCTTCACGGAGATGGTGGAGGGGGACCAGCTGCTGTGCGGCAAGAAGAACCTGCCCTACGACGACTTCCTCAAGGACGTGAAGGTGCCGGTGCTCTACGTGGGCGCGGAGGGCGGCTTCGGCGCCTATGGGGTGTACGCGGCCAAGAACCTGCTGGGCAGCCAGGACGTGACGGCGCTGCTGGTGAAGAATGAGTCGGGGCGCCCGGCGGAGTTCGGCCACGCGGACCTGTGGCTGGCGGACGATGCGGCCAAGCGGGTGTGGGAGCCCATCTACAATTGGATGAAGCGCCACTGAGCGGCCTTCGCGGCGCTGGACGCGGACATAGATTGGCCCTCGGGTCCGGGATGCGCCCGGACGACACCGAGGGCCCCCGTGGTCGACAACATCTGGAGTGAATTCGCCTGGAGCTATGACGCCATCTGCTCCCAGCTCAACTGCTACCGGCGGATGGTGGACAAGATTCTTCGCGACACCCAAGGCCTCGCCTACGTCATCGACGCCGGGTGTGGCACGGGGCTGGTGAGCGAGGCGCTCGTGGCGCGGGGCTCCACCGTGGTGGGGTTCGACAACAACCCGGGCATGCTCGCGGTGGCGCTGCGCAAGCAGGCCCAGTCGTCCGAGGAGGCGCGCGCGCGCTGGACGGTGCTCGAGGGCGACGTGCGCGTCTTCCCCTCGCGGGCGGTGGGCGGCGCGGACGCGGTGGTGCTCAACAACGTCCTCTTCTACGTGCGCGAGCCCGAGGCGGTGTTGCGCGAGAGCCTGGCGCACCTCAAGCCGGGCGGCCGCCTCATCTCCGCGGGGCCCCGGCGCCGGCCGGACCTGCGCAAGGTGATGGAGCAGTCCATCGAGGAGTGGAAGGCCGAGGGGCGCTGGGACGAGGCCCTGCAAAAGGCCACCGCCTACCACGTGGACCTCACGCGCCGGCTGGTGTCCGACCCCAATGAGATGGTGACGTTCTTCGAGCCCGAGGCGCTGGTGGCGGAGCTGCGGCGGCTGGGGTGCACGCGCGTGCTCGCGGCCGACCACGACGACTACTACGGGGAAAACTACTACGTCTGCATGGAGCGCTGATTCCTGGCGCGCGGGGGGCCTCGAAGCCCCCCGCGTGCGCCGGGCGGACACCTGTCAGTGGAACACGCCCAGCAGGCGTGCGTCATGGATGATGCGGTGGCCGTCCGCCTTGAGCCGGCTGGTGAGGAACGGCGCGATGTCCTCGGGCGCCTTGTGCAGGCGCGCGTAGTTGCTGTCGTAGATGCGCGTCACGATGAGCTGCGCGGAGGCGATGATGCGCTGCAGGTTGTGCTGCAACTCGTTGCCCTCCATCAGCAGGTGCAGCTCGCAGATGTACTTGCGGTGGTCCTCCAGCATCTTGAAGAGCGCCTTGCGCTGGTCGCCATTGGGCACGCGCGCCTTGGCGCCGGTGACGATGACCACGCACAACTGCTGGCGGTGGGCCTCGTACGACTCGCGAAAGCGCATCGTCACCAGCTGGATCTCCTGCGGGCTGGGCGGCTGCTCCCACCGGATGAAGAAGACACGGTTGATGAGCGCCGTCTTGAAGTTCGGAGGGGCGACGGGGATGGTGGTGGTGGTGGTGGCGGTAGCGAACATGGACCCTCACTCCAGGACTGCGGCCGTACAGGAGGCGCGACGGAAAACGTCGAGCGGCTGGCGTGCCCGGCACGGCGACGACAGGCGGTGCCAATCTGGGGAGCCTCCGCCCCTTCCCCAAGGCCTACAGCCCTTCTCGGCCGTCAGAAGGACGCGAGGTCTCATTCGAATGTCCGGTGCTTCACGTCCGGGCCGTTGGCCCGTCAACGCTCCGCGTACCGGGAGGCCCGCGACGGGGCGGAGTGTCTAGGGTGCTGTGGGTATGCGACCCACGCCGCGTGAGGGTGGATTCCTGGGCCTGCTGCTCATCCTGGGCTTGCTGGGAGCGGGCTTCCTCGCGTTGTCGGACGAGGTGCGCGAGCACTCCACCCAGGCCTTCGACGAGCAGGTGCTGCGCTCGCTGCGCCGCCCGGACGATCCGGGCCAGCCCCGGGGCCCGCGGTGGCTCGCCGAGGCGGCGCGGGACGTGACGGCGTTGGGCAGCATGTCGGTGCTGGCGCTCATGGTGGTGGCGGTGGGGGGCTTCCTCGCACTCGTGCGGCGCTGGCGCACCCTGGCGCTGGTGCTGGGCTCCACGCTGGGCGGCGTGGCCGTCAACACGCTCATCAAGGGGCTGGTGGCGCGCCCCAGGCCCTCGGTGGTGCCCCACCTCACCCAGGTGCTCTCGGAGAGCTTCCCCAGCGGTCACGCCATGCTGTCGGCCATCGTGTACCTGACGCTGGGGGCGCTCCTGTCCGAGCTCGTCTCCAAGCGCTGGCTCAAGGCGTACCTGGTGACGGTGGCGCTCGTGCTCACGCTGCTCATCGGCGTCACGCGGGTGTACCTGGGGGTGCACTACCCCACGGACGTGCTGGGCGGATGGATGGCGGGCCTGGGCTGGGCGCTGCTCGCGGGCCTGGTGGCACGCGTGGCCCGGCGCAGGAGCCCCGGCCTGCGCGAGGAGGCTCGCGGCGACACCGAGCCGCCCTAGCGCCCGGCGTGGTAGTCAGCCAGGTGTGGACGAAGACTTGGACGCACGCCGACGCGAGCAGCACAAGCTGCGCCTCTCCTGGATGCCGTGGCTCTACTTCACGCTCAAGCCGCGCCACCGCGCCTGGGCGGAGGCCTGGCAGCGCGAGGTGCAGGAGCGGCTGCGCGAGCTGGAGACGGTGGAGATCGCCGAGGGGTGCTTCATCTCCCCGGACGCCCGGTTGTTCGCCGAGCCGGGCCGCCCCATCCGGCTGACCGGCCCCGGGGTGAGCATCGCGGCGAACGTCTTCGTGCATGGGCCGGTGGTGCTCGAGGCGGGGGTGAGCCTCAACGCCCGCGCGAGCCTGGATGGTGGCGCCGGGGGCATCCACATCGGCGAGGGCAGCCGCATCGCCACGGGCGCCACCTTATATGCCTTCGATCATGGACTGGCGCCGGACCGGCCGGTGCGCTCCCAGCCCGTCACCTCCCGGGGCATCGTCCTGGGCAAGGACGTGTGGGTGGGCGCCAACGCGGGCATCACCGACGGGGTGCGCCTGGGAGACCATGCCGTGGTGGGCATGGGCGCCGTCGTCACCCGCGACGTGCCCGCCTGGGCCATCGTCGCGGGCACTCCCGCGCGCGTCATCGGGGATCGCCGCGAGCGCCCCGTCTCGGGCTTCCGGGACCCCACGTGCTCACCATCGGACGATTCGCAAGAGTAAGTACCGGACGCTCGCCCTGGAAAACTGTCAACTCGCGGGAAAGCTGGATCAACAACCGGCGTCCGAATTGACGGCGTTCGTACTCCAGGTCTTATCTTTCCGGAGGATTGGACGAGGGCCCCCGCACCGGAGAGGTGGGGTCGGGGTGGTGGGGCCTCCGGGGGAAAGCGAGCGAGTCCATGGGATACCCACATCTGTCGCGCGCCAGTGCCTTGGGCGACACCGAGAGTCCAGCACGGGACGGTTTGTCACCCTTGCGCGAGCTGGCGCTCGCCGAGAATCTGCGCTCGGGATTGTCCGCGGACGCGCTGCGCTACCACTTCCTCGCCGAGCGGCTCAACGAGGTGGTCTTCCACCTGGACCGGCTGGGCCAGTTCACGTTCCTGGGCCCCACCTGGGCCTCGCTCACGGGGCTGCCCGTGGAGGGCGTGCTCGGTCAGTCCCTGCTCCAGCATGTGCACCCCGAGGATCGCGCGGGCGTCCAGGGGATGTTGGAGTCGATTGGCGCGCGGTTGCAGGCCTCGTTCCGGCTGGAGCTGCGACTCTTGGCGGCCAGCGGCTCCGTGTGGGTGGAGCTGGCCGCGTACAGCTCGCCCACGGGCCAGGGCGAGGTGATGGGCGCGCTCACCGACATCACCGAGCGGCGCCAGCTCCAGGCCCGGCTCCAGCAGGCCGATCGCATGGCCACCCTGGGCATGCTCGTGCCGGGCTTCGCGCACGAGATGAACAACCCGCTCGCCTTCATGTCCGCCAACCTCGAGTACCTGGTGTCCAGCATGGGTCAGATGGCCGGGGGCGCGACCTCCGGGCCCCTCGGCGCCCAGGTGTCCCAGTGGCTCGAGGCCGTGGAGGAGATCCGCGAGGGTGCCGAGCGGCTGCGCCAGACGATCGGCCACCTGCGCGGCTTCCGCAGCGAGCCGGGACAGGGGCCCCTGGACGTGAACCTGGTGCTCGACACCGTGGGGCAGATGGTGTCCAGCGCGCTGCGCTCGCGCGGGCGGCTGGTGCGTGACTACGGCGCCCAGTCCCTGGTGGCCGGTGGCGATGGCGCCCTGCGCCAGGCGCTGCTCAACCTCGTGCTGCACGCCGTGTGGTCGTTGCCCGAGGACGGCGACCCCGAGCTGAACGCGGTGCGGCTCGTCACCCGCGAGGACGGTCAGGGTCACGTGGTCATCGAGGTGCACGACACCGGCCCCGGGCTCGGCCCCGAGGCGCTGCCGCACGTCTTCGCGCCGCTTCCCGCCCACGAGGCGTCCCGGCCGGGGCCGGCGCTCTCCGTGTGCCGCGACATCGTCCAGGGGCTGGGCGGACACATCTCCGTCACCTCCTCGCCGGGCCGGGGCACGTGCTTCCGGGTGTCCCTGCCCGCGCTGTCCTGAGCCGGGGCACTCAGTCGCAGGTGCCGTCCGCGTTGCAGGTCTTCTTGCACTTGGCGCAGGACTCGCCGCCCTTGCCGCACCGGTCCTTGGTGGTGCCTGGCTCACAGGTGTTGCCCGAGCAGCACCCCCCCGGGCAGGAGTCCGACGTGCACACGCAGGAGCCGTTCACGCACTGCTGCCCCTTGCCGCAGGCCGCGGAGTTGCCACACCGGCACATCCCGAGCAGGCAGCGGTCCGAGGTCTCCGGGGCACAGGCGGGGTTGGCGCCACAGACGCAGACGCCGCGCTGGTCGCACCCGGTGGCGCGCGCGGGATCGCACGCCACGCAGGAGATGCCCCCCGTGCCGCACGTATTGAAGGTGGACGAGGCGCATTGGCCCTGGATGCAGCAGCCCTCGCAGCCGATGCAGAAGGTGCCGTCCCCGCCTCCCGTTCCTCCATCGGTGGGCGGTGTGCCGACGGGCTCCAGCCGCACGGTGACATCCACCTCGTAGCCATCCTGGATGTCCACGCCGCTCTCGCCGCGCGCCACCACGACGTTGTCGCGCAGTCCCTCCACGCTCACCTGCGCCGTCACGCCGTTGGGCACGTCCCCGAGCAGCACCCGCAGCGTCTCCCCGCTGTGCAGCACCCGCTCCTGCTGCTCGGGAATCACCTGGGGTCCGAAGTGAGGCTGTCCCGCCACTTCCCCCCACACACGGACCTGGGTGAGCAGCAGGGTGGGGTCGAATTGGGTGGTCACGTAGAGCGCCGTCCCGGAGACCTTGGCCGGATCCCGGCAGGCCGCCAGCAGCAACGCGGCGCCCACGAGCACCAGTTTCCCTCCCCAACGGATGATTTCCGGCACCGTGCGCATCATGACGGGACGGAGCGTACTCCCGCCTCCAGGCCTCGTCCCGCTCGCGCCTGCCCGCCGTGCTTCCCCGGACGCTCGCCTCGGGGTCCAATGACGGATAGCGGACAGCATCCGTTGCTCAATGGGTGCTGGGGGACTCCTCGGGGGTTTCGGCGAAGGGCCGCGCGGCGGCGCCACGGGAGGGGTCCAGCCGGTGGAGCAGCTCCCGCAGCCGGGGAGAGGGCTGGAGGAAGCGCAACACCACCCCCGTGGGCAGGCTCTGGGCGCGCGCCTGGGCCGGCTCCACGTGCAGCACCACCTCGCCCACGCAGTCCACCGCTTCTCCCCCCATCTGCAGGGTGAAGTCGAGCCGGGTGGCGAGCGGTGGCAGGGGCTCGGCGCAGCTCATGAGGAGCCCGCCCGGGTTCAGCCCGCTGCAGTGCACCACCACGGGCTCTTCCCCGGCGTCGTACCGCACGCGGGCCACCCAGGCGGGCGGAGGCGTGGGATCATTGGGCTCGGGGAGGAGCGGCTGGGCGGGGATGAGCAGGCGCGAGGGCGTCTGGGCCCGCGTCGGGGAGGACGGGAGGTAGGGGCCCGGCCTGGCTCGCACGGCGCGGCACAGGGCCTGCTTGAAGTCCGCGGCGCTCGCGAAGCGCTCCCAGGGCTGACGGGCCAGGGCGCGCAGCAGCACGCGCGACAGGCGCTCGGGGACCGAGGGCGCGAGCTCGTGCGGCGCCCGCGGGGGGGGCGGGCCGTGGGGTGCGAAGACGCGCTGGGCCAGCTGTCCCCGGGAGAAGGGAAGCTGGCCGGTGGCGAGCAGGTAGCCCGTCACGCCCAGCGCGTACACGTCCGCGCGTCCGTCCACCAGCTCTCCCGCCCATTGCTCCGGTGCCATGTAGGCCGGGGTCCCCAGGACTTGTCCGCGCGAGCTCCGCTCCGGCCCGAGCGCCTCCGGGTACGTGCGGGCCACGCCGAAGTCGAGCACCTTGAGCAGGGGCGCTTCCCCCGGGCGCTCCACCAGCAGCAGGTTGTCTGGCTTGAGGTCGCGGTGCACCACGCCGCCGCGGTGGACGGCCTCCAGCGCGTCACAGGCCTGGGACAGCAGCCACACGAGCAGGCCCGGCTCCATCGGGCGCGGCAGCCGCGACAGGGGCGTGCCCTTCAAGTACTCCATCACGAAGTAGAGCGGCCCCTGGCGCGAGTCGTCGATGTCCAGGATGCGCACGATGTTGGGGTGGCCGATGAGATTCACCGTGCGCGCCTCGGCGGAGAAGCGCGCGCGCAACCCGGCGTCCTGGGACAGCTCCGGGTGCAGCACCTTCACCGCCACCTGGGGGCCTCCCAGCCGCTGCTCGGCGAGGTACACCGAGCCCATGCCCCCGCTGCCCAGGTGTTTCACGAGCCGGTAGTGCCCCAGCAGGCGGCCCCTCATGTCCACCCGGACGGGCTTCGACGCGGGCCCGTGCCTCGCCACGGGATTCGTGGGCTCGGCCATTCCCCAGGTGTCCAGCGTGGCCTCTTCGAAACGATGCTCGCGGTCCATGGACGTCCGGTGGTGAGAGATGAACGCCAGTGAACGGCTTGCAAGCGCCGTGCTGTCCGCCAGGAGAAGGGGTGGGTGCCGGCTCCTCCGGAAGACAGCGGGTTGGCTTGTTCATGAGGCGACATTCCCCAGGGGTGGGGACGAGGTGAACAATTCGTTCAGGCGGGAGTTCGGGAATTGCTCAAACTTCCACACTTTCCGGAGTTGGGTTCGGGACGAGGCCGGGAGGACGCACGCGTGGTGGTCATCGTGATGGGAGTGTCCGGGGCGGGAAAGACGACGGTGGGCACGCGTCTGGCCCGGGCGCTCGGGTGGACCTTCCGGGATGGGGACGACTACCACTCGCCCGGCAGCATCGCGAAGATGACCGGGGGCCTGGCGCTCACGGACGAGGACCGGGAGCCCTGGCTCGAGCGGATGCGCGAGGTCATCGCCCAGGCGCTGGCGGCGGATGAGGGCCTGGTGCTGGCGTGCTCGGCGCTCAAGGAGTCCTACCGGCGGCGCTTGTCCGTGGACGCGGCGCGCGAGAAGTGGGTGTTCCTGCACGTGCCGCGGGAAGTGCTCGCCGAGCGGCTGGCGAACCGGCGGGGTCACTTCATGTCGGCCGTGCTGCTCGACAGTCAGCTCGTGACGCTGGAGGTGCCCCAGGGGGCGCTGTGGGTGGACGCGTCGGCCCCGCTGGACGAGGTGGTGGCCCACATCCTCCAGGTGCTGGGTCCTCAGACCCCGGGCTGACGCAGGGCGGGCCACACGAAGGGCGCGACCGTCCAGCGCTCGCGCAGCCGCGCCTCCAGCCCGCTCAGCGTCTGGCCCAGCCCGGTGAAGGCGTCGAGGGTGGCGAGCGATTCCCGGCAGCGCGCCAGGTGGTGCAGCAGCGTGGCGTGCAGGGACGGGGCTCCGGCCGCCGGGGACGGGTCCTCGTCCAGCATGCGCGGGTTCATGGCCTGCAACAGCGTCACCGTGCGCGCGAGCACCACCGTGGCCCGGGCCCGCGCCCACTCCGAGTCCACCTGGGCCGCCTCGCACCGGGACGACAGGGTGAGGCGGTGGGTGATGTCCGCGCGCGACAGCAGCTCCTCGGGCAGGGGCAGGGTGACGAGCCACAGGAGGGCGTCATACAGCGCATGGCGCATGCCCGAGCCGGCCATGCCGGGCAGCCGGGGCCCCGCGAGCGTGAGGAGCACACTGGCGGGGGACAGGCCGCCGTGGGTGAAGGCGAGCAGGGCGCCCGGGTCCGCCAGGGCGCGCGACACCGCCTCCAGGTCCGCGTGGGTGCCCGGCGCGAGCGGCGTGCCCACCGCCGTGAGCCAGCGCTTGAGCCGGCCCTCGTGCTCGAGCAGCCAGCGCGCCTCCTCCATGCGCACGCGCTCGTGGCGGGGGGGCAGGGCCTGGCGCACCAGCTCGTAGCTGGATTGAGCGCCCAGCGTCGAGGCGTGCAGCTGGCCGAGCATCCGCGCGGTGGCGAGCAGTCCCCCGGTGGCCGAGCGCGTGTCCCGGCCGCGCAGCAGCTCCTCCAGGGTGCGCCCCGGCCCCGGGTCCTCCTGCAGGAAGAAGCGCCCCTCCACGTCGCCCGCGAGGAAGCGCGGCACCGCCTCCAGGCCCCGCCCGGTGAGGTACGCGCTGCCCGCCCAGTCGTCGAAGCCGCGCACGGGCTCGTCCGGGAAGTGCTTGAGGAGCACGCCCGGCACGGGACCGCCGCGCACCTGGGCACGCACCGCGCCTCCCTCCAGCGTCTCGGGCGTGCCGAGCAGCACCGGCCGGCCCCAGGTCGCGGAGAGGGCGCGCGCTCCCTGGGCCAGCAGGAGCGGCAGATCCGGCGCGCTCAGGACCGAGGCTCCACCACCGCTCCCAGCCGCTCGAGCACCTCGCGGTACCAGTCGAAGGTCCGCCCGCGGTCGGGCGAGGGCAGCTGGGACAGGGGCGCGGGGAAGGTGGCCTCGAAGGCCACCGCGTCGAGGAGCGGATGGGCGTCCAGGGTGAGCACGCCGTCCTCCTTACTCGAACAGCCGGCTGGCCAGGCGCGCCATCTTCCGGCCCTTGTCCGAGTAGGGCGGGAAGAAGCGGTTGAGCAGGAAGAGGGGGCCCTGCCGCAGCACGGCCCGCTCGTGGCTGAACGTGCGGAAGCCGAACTCGCCGTGGTAGTTGCCCACGCCGCTCTCGCCCACGCCGCCAAAGGGCAGGTCCATGTTCGTCAGGTGCACCACCGTCGTGTTGACGCACGTGCCGCCCGCGCTCGTCTCCCCGAGCAGCCGCTCCACCGTGCCGCTCGCGTGGCTGAAGATGTAGAGCGCCAAGGGCTTGGTGCCCGCGCGGATGAGCCGCACCGCCTCGTCCAGCGAGTCGTAGCGCAGCACGGGCAGCACCGGGCCGAAGATTTCCTCCTCCATGATGGCCGTCTCGGGCTTCACGTCGGAGAGCACCGTGGGCGCGATGTAGCGGCTGGCCGCGTCCACCTGGCCCCCCAGCACCACGCGCACCCCTTGCGCCACCGAGCGCTCCAGCAGCGTGTTCACCCGGGTGAACTGCGCGTCGTCCACCATGCGGCAGAAGTCCTTGCTCGCGCGGCGCGCTTCCTCCGTGCCGCCGTAGAAGCGCTCGATGGAGGCGCGCAGGTGGCCGAGGAACTCCTCCTCGCGCGCCGAGGGCACCAGCACGTAGTCCGGCGCCACGCACGTCTGCCCGCCATTGATGAACTTGCCGAAGACGATGCGCTCGGCGCTCGCCGCCAGGTCCGCCGTGTCGTCCACCACCACGGGCGACTTGCCTCCCAGCTCCAGCGTCACGCCCGCCAGGTGCCGTGCCGCCGCCTCCATCACCTTGCGCCCCACGCGCGCGCCGCCCGTGAAGAAGAAGTGATCGAAGGGCAACTCCAGGAGCGCCTGGCTCTCGCGCGCGCCGCCCTCCACCACCACCACCTCGTTGGGCGGGAACACGTCCTGGATGAGCTTCGTGATGAAGGCCGCGGTGTGAGGCGTCTTCTCGCTCGGCTTGAGGCACACGCAGTTGCCCGCCGCCACCGCCGCCACCAGGGGCGCGAGCACGAGCTGCAGCGGGTAGTTCCACGGCGCCATGATGAGCACCACGCCCTTGGGCTCGTAGCGCACCTGGCTGCTCGTGCCCATGAGCAGCACGGGCGTGCCCACCCGGCGTGGCTTCATCCACTTGCCGAGCTGCTTGATGGCATGGTCGAGCTCCATGAGCACCAGCAGCACCTCGGTCGTCTCCACCTCGGCGGCCGGCTTGCGGAAGTCCTCGTACAGCGCCTCGTAGAGGGCCGCGCGCCGGGCCACCAGCGCCGCGCGCAGCTTCTTGAGCCGTGCCACCCGCTCCGGGGCGCTCGTGCGCGCCTGCTCCCAACGGCGGGCCTTCAACCGCTCGAAGGTCTCCTGGAAGGGGTTGGCTCGCGACTGCTCCTCATTCGTGCTCACCACGCGCATCGCTTCCTCCTCAGGAATACGCCCCCGCCGGGTTCAACCTCTCACGGGCTCTACGTCATCCTCTGGCACCCCCGCCCGCGTGACCACGGAGAATGTTCACGCCTGGACGTGCCCCCGCCCCATGTGCGAGCGTGTAGGTATGCGTCCCATTCAAGCGGAGCTGCTCGCGGGCGGTGAGCTGTACCGGGAAGTGGTGCTCGGCAAGCTGGCGCATGCGCGCGAGTCGGTGTGGATCGCCACGGCGAACGTGAAGGCCATGTACGTGAAGCAGGGCGAGCGCTTCGTGCCGCTGCTCCAGGTGCTGGACGGGCTCGCGGCGCGAGGCGTGGCCCTGCGGTTGTTGCACGCGGAGCTGCCCAGCCGGCCCTTCCGGGAGGAGTTCGATCAGCGCGCGCGGCTGGTGAAGGGAGGCTTGGAGCTCAAGGTGTGTCCGCGGGTGCACTTCAAGACGGTGCTGGTGGACGGGGCCTGGGCGTACCTGGGCAGCGCGAACCTCACCGGGGCGGGGCTCGGGGCCAAGGGCCAGGACGTGCGCAACTTCGAGCTGGGCTTCGTCACCGAGGACTTCGACGTCATCGATCGGACGACGGCCCTCTTCGAGTCGGTGTGGAGCGGCGCGGAGTGCCGGGGCTGCCGGCTGCGCGAGGTGTGTCCGGATCCGATCCTCCCCGCGAACGCGCCCCCGGGGCCGAGGCGGCCCGCCAGCGGCGTGCGCCTGGGCAAGACGCGACGCCTGGTCCGGGCGAAGAGGCCCCGGTGAGGGATGAGCCCGGCCTTCTGGCGGACGGGCGGGCTGTCATGGAATAATCCGTCTAAACCGCATCTCGGGGCTTTCCCCGGATAGCATCTTCCGCTCCATGACGGCAGAACCCCTCCTATCGAAGGCCCTGCTTCGGTTGAAGCGGAGGAACTACCTCGTCTGCGCGGCCTCCTTGCTGGCCGGCGCGGTGATGCACTGCCTGTTGACGCGATCCTTCTCCATGGAGCTCATCCTCTCGCAGCTCGTCTGGAGCGCGTGCTTGGGGTTGATGGGCGGGGGAGTGGGCGCGGGATGGTTGCCGCCCCGGCTGACGGGGGTGTTGGCGGGGCTCGTCGGTCTGGCGGCGGCCACGGTCTTCGTGCACCTGACCGGCGGAGCCCAGAGCCCCTACCTCCCGGTGTTCGCCGCTCTGCCCTTCATCCTGGCCATGTTCACCCCGGACTCGCGCCTGCCCACGCTCGTGGGCGGCGTGGCGACGCTGGGCGCGGTGGCGTTCGTGGACATGCTGGCGGGAGTGTCTCCGCTCACGATGACGCTGCGGGTGATGGGCCTGGGCATGCTGTTGCTGCTGGCGCTCTTCGGCACGCGCACCTACCGGCGCCTGGGGGAAGCGCAGCGCCTGGCCCATCAGGAGCGGCTGGACATGCTCGAGCAGCTCGCGGAGAGCGAGCGGCGGCGCAGGCACGCCGAGCGCGAGCGCGCCGAGGTGGATCGGCTGGTGCTCGTGGGGCAGCTGGCGGCCGGAGTGGCGCACGAGGTGAACAACCCCCTGGCCTACGTGAAGGCCAACCTGAACTACCTCGAGCACGAGGTGCGGGGCGAGGACCTGCCCCGGGTCCGCGAGGAGTTGCTCGGGGTGATCGCCGAGACGCAGCAGGGCGTGCTGCGCATCCAGCAGATCGTCATGGACCTGCGCGGCTTCTCCCGCGCCGGGGGATATGGCGAGGAGCGGGGGGGCGTGTTGGAGGAAGCGCTCCAGGAGGCGACGCGGCTGGCGTCGGTGCGCCTGCGCGAGCGGGGCGAGGTGTCCCTGGCGCTCGATCCGGGATTGCCCGCGGTGCGCCTGGGTCAGCGGCACATCGTGCAGGTGGTGCTCAACCTGCTGCTCAACGCCGTGGACGCGGTGGAGATGGCGGACTCGAGATGTCTGGCCCACATCGCGGTGCGCGCGTGGCGGGTGGAGGAAGGCGTGCGCCTGGAGGTGGACGACAACGGCCCGGGGATTCCCCCGGAGGTGTTGCCGAGGCTGTTCGAGCCCTTCTTCACCACCAAGCCGCCGGGAAAGGGGACGGGGTTGGGGCTCGCGTTGTGTCGGGAGTTCGTCTCGCGCAGTGGCGGTACGCTTCACGCGGAGAATCGGCCGGGAGGCGGAGCGCGCTTCGTCCTCCTGCTGCCCTTGGTCGAGGAGTCCCGCCCCGTGGTAGTGTGACCCCACTCGTGAAGTGGTTTCCTGGAGAAGCCAGGGGGTTCCGGTGAGGCGCGTCGGGACGTCCCCTGTCCAGGCCGAGCGAGACGACCCGGCACCGCCCGCGCTGCTGCGCCTGCAGCGCAAGAACCACCTCCTCGTGGCGGTCGTGCTGCTGTTCGGGCTCGCGCTGCACTGCGTGGTGACGCGCTCCCTGCCCCCGCCGCTCATCGGCTCCCAACTGCTGGCGAGCGCGTTCTTCGCGCTGATGGGCGTGGGGGTGGGCGCGGGTTGGGTGCCCCTGAAATGGGCGGGGACCAGCTCGGGGCTCGTGGGCATGGCGACCTTCACCGTCTTCGTGCACCTGACCGGCGGGCCCCAGAGCGCCTACTTCCCCGTCTTCATGGCCGTGCCGCTCGTGCTCGCCATGTTCTCGCCCGACAGCCGTCTGCCCACGCTGGCGGGCGGTCTGGCCTCGCTGGGCTCGGCCATGATCGTCAATGTCCTGGCCCAGGTGCCGCCGTCCCGGATGGTGCTCCAGGCGGTGAACCTGTCCACGTTCGTGGGGCTCGCGCTCCTCGGCTCGAGCATGTACCGGCGCATGCTGGACGCACAGCGCAGCGCCCACCAGGAGCGGCTCGAGGCCCTCGCCCAGCTCGCGGAGAGCGAGCGGCTGCGGAGGCATGCCGAGCGCGAGCGCGCCGAGGTGGAGCGGCTGGTGCTCGTGGGGCAGCTGGCGGCCGGAGTGGCGCACGAGGTGAACAACCCCCTGGCCTACGTGAAGGCCAACCTGAGCCACCTGCTGCGCGAGGGACGGGGCGTGGATCCGGATGAGCTGATGCTCGTGCTCGCCGAGACGCAGCAGGGCGTGCTGCGCATCCAGCAGATCGTCACGGACCTGAGGGGCTTCTCGCGCGTGGGGAGCCTGGAGGAGAACGAGCGGGGCCTCGTGGAGGAGGCGTTGAGCGAGGCGTCGCGGCTGGCGTCGGTGCGTCTGCGCGACCGGGGCGAGGTGTCCCTGGCGCTCGAGCCGGGATTGCCAGCGGTGCGCCTGGGGCAGAGGCACCTCGTGCAGGTGGTGCTCAACCTGCTGCTCAACGCCGTGGACGCGGTGGAGATGGCCATGCCGGGCGGGCTCGTGCGCATCCGCGTGCGCGCGTGGCGGGTGGAGGAGGGCGTGTGCCTGGAGGTGGAGGACAACGGCCCGGGGATTCCCCCGGAGGTGCTGCCGAGGCTGTTCGAGCCCTTCTTCACCACCAAGCCGCCGGGAAAGGGGACGGGGTTGGGGCTCGCGCTGTGTCGCGAGTACGTGTCACGGGTCGGCGGCTCGTTGCATGCGGAGAACCCTCCGGGGGGTGGGGCCCGCTTCGTCATCCTGCTGCCCGCGGCGCGTTGAGGATTGTGTGGGGGGCCATGGCACCCCCGTACCCGCGTTCATAACTTGAGTGGTGCTGGACTCCCCTCCTCGGCGTGGGGCGGGTTCACGAGGGAATGACTCCTTCGCAAGAGGCATGCACCCGTGGAAAAACTTTTCTCAGACATGTCCCTCACGGTGGCCCTCGACGGACTGGAGATGGACCAGGGTGAGCGCGTGTTGAGCCGCGTGGGCCGGGCGCTCGGCGCCCTGGAGGGCCAGGGGTGAAGCAGGGGGAGGACGTATGGACGCTGTGAATTCGCGGCGTATCGTCGGAGAGGGAACGTCGGCCCGGGATTGGGCGGCCTGGTCCGGTCTGGAGACGCTGCCCGTGCTGGAGCCCTCCACGCTCGTGCCCGAGGGGAGCCGGGTCGTCATCGTCGCGCCGCACCCGGATGACGAGGTGCTCGGCACGGGGGGCCTGCTGGCGCGGCTCGGGCGGCTCGGGCGGGACGTGTTGCTCATCGCCGTCACGGATGGCACGGCGAGCCATCCGGGCTCTTCCTCCTGGCCCGTCGAACGTCTCGCGGCGGCCCGGCCCCGGGAGACGCGGGAAGCCTTGAGCCGGCTGGGCCTCGCCCATGTCGAGGTGGAGCGCCTGGAACTCCCAGATGGGGCCCTCCCGTCGCACGAGGGACGTCTGGCGGGGCTCCTGGGCGAGCGGCTGAGGCCGGAGGACGTGGTGCTCGCGACGTGGCGGATGGATGGGCATCCGGACCACGAGGCCGTCGGACGCGCCGCGTTCCGGGCGAGCGCTGCGCTGGAGACGCGCTTCGTGGAGGTGCCCATCTGGACGTGGCATTGGGCCCGGCCCGGGGATGCACGGGTGCCCTGGTCCCGCGCGCGGCGCATCCTGCTCGACGAGCCCACGCTCGCGCTCAAACGCCGGGCCACGGCCGCCTACGTGAGCCAGTTGGATCCAGACCCGTCCACCGGCCGGGCGCCCCTCCTGCCGCCGCATGTGCTCGCGCGGTTGCTGCGCTCCTTCGAGGTGGTGCTCACATGAGCGTGTCCATGGAGCACTTCGAGCGCATGTACGCCGTCAGCGAGAATTCATGGGAGTACCGGCGGCGCTGGTACGAGCGGCGCTCCATCCGGCGCTCGGGGGCGAGGAGGTCCGGGTCGGCGAGCCCGGGGCGCGGAGCTGTTGTTGTCCCGGGGCGCGCGGTGGCTGGCCAATACCGATGCGGACTCCCACGTCTTTCCCGACTGGCTGGCGGTGCAACTCGCGCTGGGCGCGGATGCCGTGTGCGGGGTCGTCGAGGTGGATGACTGGTCGCCCCACGCGCCGCGCGTGCGCCACCGCTACGAGGCGGCGTATGTCGATGCGGATGGGCACGCGCACATCCACGGGGCGAACCTGGGAGTGAGTGCACGAGCCTATATGCGCGCGGGTGGCTTTCCTCCACTCCCGGCGCACGAGGACGTGGCACTCGTGCGGGCCCTGGAGGGAACCGGGGCGGACATCGCCTGGAGCGCCCGGTCCCGGGTGCGGACGAGCTCCCGGCGCGATCCCCGGGCTCGGGGCGGCTTCGGTGACTACCTGCGGGGGCTCGCGGCGGACCCGTAAGAGATGAGGGGACTCCCCTTGGGAGCGATTGTGCTACCGACGGGGCCCCTCATGTTGATGACCCCCCGCGCGCTCATCCCCGAGAGAAGACCTGCCCCAAGGGAGGGCGGTGGTGTGGTGCTGCTGGCCTTGGCCGCCCTCGTGCTCGGGGCGGGATGCGCCACGGGGCCACCGCTCGGGAGTCTGGCGAGCGGCATGGGTATACACGCCCAGTCCTCCGCTGTTCGCGCTCCGCCTCGACTGACGGAGTCCGCGGGAAGCGCAGGTGGATTCCCCTCGCGGGCGACTCCCCCCCTCGTGGAGCGCGTGCCGGAGGACTCGCTCGCCTGTGGAGGCGTGGCAGTGCCCCCGGACTGGCCCGAGGTGTCCTCGGGTGATGCGGAGGCGCTGCTGGCCCCCTTCCTCACGTGCGCCTCGCCCGGCGACTTCGTCGCGTTGCAGGAGCGAGTGGACATGCCTCGGCTGGTGGAGGCGTTGGACGAGTGGCGCGCGGTGCGGCTGGGCGCCCTGGGGCCGGTGCGCGAGGACGCGGCCCACCTCCTTCAACGCAAGCGCGCCGCCTTCCTCGTCGACGCCACGGAGCGCTACGGCGTCTTCCACGCGGAGGTGTTCGCCCTCTTCGTCTTGCACACGGCCCATGACGATGAAGTCCGTAAGGTGCTGGAGCTGCTGGCCCGGGACAAGCGGTTGGGACAGACGCTGGGGCTCATGCCCACCGTACGCGAGGAGTTGGCGGCGCGGGGCTTGCCACTGTCGGCCTTCCCGGAGCGGGAGGAGCGAGCGGGGGACGTGCTGCGGGGACTGGGCCGGGCCGCCCGGGACGCGCTCGCCACCAGCCAGACGGTGGACGGCATGCGCTACAGCGAGCTGTCGGCGAGGTGGGCGCGGTTGCCCCCGGCCTACCAGGAGGCCGCGCACGAGGTGGAGCGGGCACTGGCGCTGCGGCACTTCGCGCCGGGAAGCGTGGCGGTGGGGAGCTTCGACGCGGTGACGTTCGGCGTGCCGCTGGGCTTCTATTACCTGGTGGTGGGCACGGGCCAGGGTGTGTCCGCGCTGTCGCTGGGCGAGTACGAGCGGGCCACGCGAGAGCTGGCGCCGGCCTTGCTGCTGGGAGCGCTGTACGCGGGAGGCAAGGGCCTGGGCGCCTTGTCCGAGGGACGAGGGCGAGGACTCCCGGAAGTACGCTGGAGGGTTGTGGAGGAGGGCGTACGGCGGTTGGAGGCACGGCTGGGAGCGGAGGGACTGCGAGAGCTGGCCCGGGAGATTCAAGCCAGCCGGGAGGCAGGCCGCTTCGTGGCGGTGGGAGGCGTGGACGCGGCCCTGGCGATGCGCGAGGCCCGGGGCGACGTGCGCAGGGCGCAGGCGATGATGTCCAAGGCGAAACCCGAGGCCACGGGCGCTCCGGCGGTGAGGCGCGGGGTGGCGGTGGAGCACCCCGGAGGCCTGGTCGCGCTGGTGGACCAGGAGGTGGGGCTCACCCGGGAGGTGGTGGAGGCCCGGCTCGTGGCGGTGGAGTCCGAAACCCCGGGCCCGCGCTTATCGACAGACGTGGCGGTGTTGGAGAAGCAGCGCCCTTCCTTGGACGCCCCGCCGTCCGGAGCCCGAGACAATCCCCGCTGGCGTGAGTACGTCGACTATTACGAAGGGCGTTTGGGAGAGCTCAGGGAAGGCAAGGCCAGCAAGGGGCCGCTGCGCTGGGCTGCCTATGACGTGATGTGGAGGGGATTCGCCCGGGGGCTGGAATTCGAGCGCGCCATGGTGAAGGTGCTGAGGGCCGACGCGGAGCTGCCCCGGGCGGAGCGCCGCTTCCTCGGGGACTTCGACAAGCCCCGAATCGAGACATACGTGGGCGTGAGGAAGCCGGGCACGGGCTTGCGCTTCGCGGATGTGCTCGTCATCGAAGAAGGGGAGCTTGCTGGACGGCCGCCTCGCGTGGAGACCTTCAGCTTCAAGAGTCGGGACCTTTCGGGGCTGGGAAAGGATGCCCTGGCGGCGCAAATGATGGAAGACGCGAGGGAAGCGCGACGCAACTACGGCGAGGTGTTGGACATCCGTCGAGGCTCCCTTCAGCCTCTCCTCCGCGAGGGGAGCAGTGTGCCCGTCCAGCGGGTCCGCCTCATCTACGAGGGCGGCCAACTCAAGCCCTATCGGGCAGGCGATTTGAAGGCAGCTGTGAACGAGTCCAAGAAAGCGGTTCCAGGAGTGGAGGTCCTGTTCCAATGAAGGTACTGGAGTTTTACGGTTCAAGGGATGAGGACTTTCTCCGACTCACTTTCGATGGTGCCTTCAATCCGCGGGCGGCACTCGAGGGTGAGCTGGAGCCTTTTCTTCATGCGCTCGAGGAGTACGCGGGCGACTGGATGCCGGACGTCGTCGAAGGCAATCGGCAACGGAAATACTCCCGTCCTTCTTTTTGGAAGGCTCTGGAGGAGCGGCGTGAAGACAACAACATAGGGCTCGGATTCTACAGGACGAAATGGCCCGCGTTGGATATGGCACTGCGGCTCTGGTTCCCTCCCATTCCTTCTGGACTGGACATCATGGTCAAGGTGAAGCCTCTTTCCTTATTCGCTGAGGCGAAGCGCTGTCTCCAATTCGTCGAGATGGTGAGGGCCTGGGCTTCGCGCTACCCCGTCACGCATGCCGCGGCCCACAGCGCGGATGACAAGGAGTTGGCGGGCTCTCCCAATTTTGGCCGCGACGACGAGACTGAATTCAGAGACGGCTTCGACAAGATCTACGAGGTGTTCTGGCTCAACGTCTTCGGCCCGAAGCTGGTGGAAACCGTCGGCCGCGAGCGCATGCTGTCCACTCCCGCCTGGCGGGTGGAGGAATTGCCCAACGGTTGCGTCCTCCTGGTGACGAGGCCCACTCCCGCGGACTTCGCCAGCGAGGAGGCGCGTCTGGCCCAGGCCCGCGCTCACGTCCACCTGCGGCCGGACCTGGACTTCGACACCGTGCTGCGCTCCTTGCGCGAGCGCAGCGCCAGGCTCGCGCCCGTGGAACCCCGCTTCCACCCGGACGTGGCACCGCTTCTCACCCGGGTCGTGGACCGCGTCGCCAGTCACGAGCGCCAACGCCGAATCGCCGAATTCAACGCCTGGCAACCGCCCGAGCCCGAGGAGTGGCGTCCCGCCGCCAGTGCGCTCCCCTCGGATGTGGAGGACCCGGCGGCGGCTCGCGAGCACTACGATGACCTCGCCGAGCACCTCGTGGCCCTGCTGCACACGCAGGTGCCCTCCGTCTTCAAGGCGATGCCCGAATCGCTCACGGACGTCGACTTCTATTTCTGGCGCGAGGAATTCCCGACGAGCCGTTCGCGGGAGGCCATCGAGGAGCGGGCCGTGCCCGCCATTGGCGCCTACCTGGGCGAGGTGTTGGTGCGCCACCTGGGAGGCCGGTGGATCCCGCGCCAGAAGCTCGAGGAGGCCCAGGTCCTGGTAGGCAATCGCGTCTGGTTGCCGTTTGTCCGGGCACGCCGCTACATGGGCTCGTCACAAGCGCTGTTGGATTACTCCCTCTGTCAGCTCTATCGCGTGGCCGAGCGGCACCGTTCCTGAATTGTGCACCCGTGGTCAGGAGGCGTCTTGAATCATCCGCCCGGAAACGCTTGGGCGCCTTCGCTCTGTTTCCCGCTGGCTCCTCGCGGGCGTCGTTCCACTCGGGGTCTGGGCCCTCTCGGCTCCTTGCCGCATGCTCACCGCTCATGACCATCAACGTGGCCTTCAAGATTCCGGACGCGGTGGTTTTCGTCACCGATGGGCTGGGGAGCATCACCTCCGTCGCGCCCTCGGGTGACGAGCACATCATCTCCAGCATGAACGACGTGGAGAAGCTGGTGTCCATGCGCGGGGGAGCGGTGCTGGCCATGTTCAACGGGGTGGGGAGCCTGGGCTCGGGCACCATCGCCTCCGAGCTCAAGGATCTGGATGACGGTGACCAGGATCAGTCCCTTCCACTCCTGACGTGGGTGAGCACGCTCGCCGCCCGGCTCGCGGACCGCGCGCGCAGGAAGTTGCGGTACCTGCCGAGGCCTTTCCACCTCATCCTGGCGGGCTTCGACACCTCGCCGCCGGGCACGGAGCATGCGCCCGAGCACCCGCAGATCTACTCGGTGGGCTGGCCCGAGAAAGACAGCGCGACACCCCATCCAGAGCCGGTGCTCCACGAGCTCCGTCGGGATGGAGGGTTGATCCACCGCTTCGGCGCCTACTACGCGGGCGCCACGGTGGGGCCGGCCCGCTTCGCCGAGGGCTTCGATCCGGAGCTTCCCGCGCGGCTCGCGGGCCAGTTGGTGGGCGGAGAGGATTCCGCCTCGCCACCAGGGCTCCTCGAGGAACTGGTGCGCGAGGTCTGCGCGAAGGTGGCGCCACGAGCGGCCCTTTCCAACGCGGAGGTGCGCGCGCTGGCGCTCAAGTACGCGGGACGCACGCTGCAGCGGTTGGTGTCCGTTCCGGAGGCACCCATGTCCGAGCACTATTCCCTGCAGGCGGCCATCAACTACGCCATCTTCCTCGCCGCCTGTGCCTACGCGCAGGAGAATTGGTACCCGGGCCGCACGGGGCCGGCGCGGGTCGGCAGCGCGCTCCAGGTGGGCTACCTGCGGCGCCACGCTCCGGCGGAATTGCTCGCCTCCATCCGATTGGACGCGGGGCTCAAGGGCTTCGTCCCGGCGCCCAGGGGCGTGGCATGAGCGCCCGCCGCCAGACGACGAAGAGGAAGCCGCGGGCCAAGGCACGCGCGAAGCAGGCGGCACCCGCGCCGAGCCGTTCACCCGCCCCGGTGTTCCGTCAGTCGAGGCCCGGCGTTCCCGCGGGGTTCTACTCGCGCACCCATGCGATGGACGTGGGCGGAGCGCGGACTTCTCCGGGTGAGGTCATGGAGCGCCGCGCGTCCCATCGCCGGATGAAGGAAGCGGCGATGGCGGCGGCGCGGTCCTCGGAGAAGGGGGCGGAGCGGGACGCGCACGAACAGGAGCGGATGGCGGCCCTGCTTCGTGCCCAGCAGGAGGCGGTCTGGATCAATCCGGTGCGCAGCGACTACTTCGGTACCGAAGAGCACCGCGCCCTGGGAGAGCTGATCGATCAGATTCTCGCGGGGAAGAACCCGTTCACGGAGGCGGTGCAGGTGGACGCCGTGGCCCTGCGGCGCGTGGCGGGTCCCGGTCCGACGGGGACGCCCCTGACCCGCCAGGACGTGGGCTTCTCGCGGGAGTGGGAGGGGTGGCTCCGGGGCGAGGAACTCGCGCTGACCGGCGTCTTCCCCAAGGGCCGGGAGCTTCCCGTCCGGGACGGGCTCGGCCTGGGTTACGGCGACGTCGTGGCCCTGGCGGGGGATTTCTATGCCACGCTGGATGAACTCCGGCGCAAGCTCAGTCCCGCCATCCGGAGGGAAATCCAGGGCATCACCCCCAGCCGTCCGGGAGCGTTGCAGCTGCAGTGCCTCGTGGGCCCGGTGCGCTTCCTCCAACTGGCCAGCTGCAACTTCGACCACTTCACACCGCACAACTGGCTGCGTTGGGCGGAGGAGCACCTGGCGGCATTGGAGCAGGCGCTCGCCTGGAACCTGGACGAGGCGCTGCTGCGCAACGCGTTCGGAGACCACTTCCTCACCGACGCCTTCGCCTCCGGGCACATGCGAGTGCCCCGCGTGCTGCTGGCCAGGAGCGCGCCGCTCTCCGTGCTCGGGGGTTTTCCGTCGCGGGACATGCACAACGAGGAGAACACCCACGGCTTGTGGGTGGAGAACATGGCCGGTGACGTGTGGCACGCCTACGGCGACGAGCACCTGGGGGACAACCCCGTGCACATGTCGCTGGCGGCCGCGGCGCTGGGGCGCTCGGTGCGGCGCGTCTACCGCGCGTGGCGGATGGACGCCCCCGAGCGCAAGAAGCTGCACGCGTTGCTGCCCCAGGCAAAGGAAGAAGTGGCGGGACTGCGCGCCCAGCTGAAGGCGGATGCCCGCGGCGAACGTGCCGCCGGGCTGCGGCCGGATGCGCTGCCGGACCTGTTCGGAGACGCCGGCCTGGGGCTCGACCCCGTGAGGGAGCTGCTGCCCATGCCCCTGGAGGTGACGGCGCTTCCGTTCGAGGGCGGGCGGCTGGGGAACTACCCTCCCCTGTACGGACCGAGGAAGGTGAAGCGCAGGGGCACGCCTCCCTTCGCGGACTGGTTCACGCTCGGCTAGGGCGCGGGTTTGTGCTTGGCGCGCCAGGCGCTGGGGGACTCGCCGGTGTGCTTGCGGAACAAGCTGCTGAAGTGCTGCAGCGAGGCACACCCCACCTCGGCGGCCACGGCGGTGAGCTTGGCGTCGCTCTCCAGGAGCAGCGCCTGGGCGGCGCGCACCTGCACCATGTTGAACTCGGCCTGGAAGGACGTGCCCGTGTCGCGCAGCCGGCGCTGGAGCGTGCGCTCGGACATGCCCATTTCCCTCGCCACGTCCGCGAGGTTGAGCTCCTCGCACAGCCGGGGCCGCAACACCCGGTGCAACTCGCCGATGAGCGGGGACTGGCCCTGCTGCTGGAGCACCAGCTCATCCAACTCGGCGAGCAGGGCGCGTGCCTCGGCCTCGGGACGGCCGAGCCAGCCCAGGCCCTCCAGGGGATCCGCGAAGGCGCGCGTGGGGTAGCTGGAGCTCACGAGGCTGTAGAAGCCGCCCACCACGGCGCCCGCGAGCCCCTCGGGCCGCACCAGGGCCTGGCGCCGCACCGTCTGGGCGAAGCCGGAGATGCGCGGCGCCATGTACTTCACCAGCACGGAGAGCCCGCTGGGATCCGGAGCCTCGATGCGGCGCGCGTCCACGAGCGACACGTGGGGGAGCGCGGGGGCCAGCTCCACGTCGAGCACCTGGGTGAGCCGGGAAATCTGCGACTCTCCCGGCCGGCCCCAGATGGTGAACCCGCACACCTCGGGCGAGGCGTACCAGTGGATGAAGTTCTCCCCGGCGAGGTAGCGGCCGAAGGGGTCTTGCAGGTAGTCGTCCAGTCCATCCGCGGAGCGCACGGGGCGGAGCATAGCGCTCCGTGCGCTCCATGACCCCAGGCGTCTGGAGCCGGGATGTTCACTCCTCGCGCCTGAGCGTGGCGGCCACGTGGGACAGGGCCCTCAGTTGCTCGGGGTTGAGCTTGCGGACGTGGCGCATCAGTCGCCGCATCTGGGGCCCACCCGCGTCCGCCGGAGGGGCGGGTGTCTCGGCCCAGGCGGGGGGATGGGGCGTGCCGAGCGACAGGAGCGAATCCGCTGGCAGTCTCAAGGCCAGGCACAACCGGCGCAGGGTGGGCACGCTCGGCATGAGCAGTCCACGCTCCAATCGTCCATAGACCTCCGTGGCCACGCCGATCCGCTCGGCCACATCCGCTTGGGTCACTCCCTCTCGCTTGCGGGCCTCTCGGGCCGCGTCTCCCAGTGCCTTGGACAACTTCTGCTTGGCCTCGCGTCTGCCTCGGGGGGGAACCGTCGTTTTCGACGCCATGGCGCCTGTCACCTCCAGTCCTGACTCCGAGAGTTATATGACTTCTCCAGTCATGTGTCAGCGGGAAACGTCAGAAGTAGTGTCCATTCCCGTGCGTTGGCGGGCGGCCGAGAGGCCTTGGGCGCGGCGTCTGGGTTGCAGGGTGCACGAACACCGCCGGCGGTCCGCATGCATCGGGGCGCATGACCTTGGAGGTCATCGCGCCCCGGGGGAACATCGCCGGGATGTGGAGTCCGTCAGACGGGACTAGAGGAAGGCCGCGGCGTCGAACTCGTCCACGCGGATGGGGAGCAGGCGGGGCAGGGGCCGCTGGAAGACCTTGGCGTCCATCTCTAGATCGAGGATTTCCAGGCCGGCGGGGACGAACTCGCGGAAGCGCTGGCTCACGTACTCGCGCAGGCCCAGGAGCGTCACCTTGCGCTTCTCCTCCAGGAGGGGGCGCAGGGCGGCGGCGAAGTCGCTGCCATCGTGGCTGGCGAGCGCGACACTGGCGCCCGGCCGGGAGGTGCGGATGGCCTCGAGCAGCTTGAGGATGCCCATGTCCACGACCTTCTGCTCGGGGCGGCCATGGAGCAGGACGACCTCGCAGCCCGCGGTCTTCAGGGCGCGCACGAAGCCAATCATCATGTCCGGCAACTGCTCGCCCCGGGCATTGAGCACCACGATGCAGCGCACCGGGTTGGCGAAGCGGGACTCACAGAAAGCAACCAGGCGATCGAACTGCACGCGATCCTGGGGCTCGGGTTTGCGTCCCACGACGTTGGACACGGCCCAATCGATGTTCTCGGCATCGATGAGCACGTAGGTGGCGGCGGCGGGACGGGTCGTCGAGGTCATGGCGGGGCAACATATCCGTGGTGTCTCGACCCCGTGGGACTTCTTGGTGTTCTCGAGGCGGGCGGTTCTCCGGGAGTAACGGGAAAGAGGACTCCGGGTGCGGTCAGCCCTCGGACTCTCGGCCCCGCCGCTGGCGCGGGGCGTGTTTCACCCCGCCCGGCGCGCTCCTGGCGGGTGCGGGGGACGGGGTGATGACCTCGCCGAGTGACGAGAAGGTCTCGTCGACATAGTCCGTCAGGCTCCGGGTTCCGTCGGCCGCCCATCGGCGCAAGGCAACGCCCTGCGTGGCGACCGCGATGGAGGCGATGAGGAACGCGATGTCTTCCTTGTCGCCTCGCGTGCCGAGCCTCGTGGCCAGGACCCGCGAGAGCTTCATGCGCCATTGCTCCTGGATGTCGAGGAAGTGCGGCCGGAGCATGGGGGTGGCGAGCAGGAACCGCAGGTAGGCGCGATTCCCCTCCCGCTCGCTGCTCAGGTTCTTGTGCACGGCTTCCAGGGCGTTGCGGACCGCGAGCAGGCCGGGCTCGTCCGCGGGCCGCGCCTCCAGCGCGTCGCAGATCTGCTCGCTGCCGTAGCGCAGCCGCCAGAGCACGACGTCTTCCTTGGTCTCGAAGTACCGGAAGAACGTCCGCCGCGAGATTCCCGCCGCCCGCGCGATGTCCTCGATGGTGGTTTCATGGAACCCCCGCTCGATGAACAAGCCGAGCGCCACCTCGCCGAGCTCCAGGCGGAGCAGGCGCTGTTTGCGCTCCCGCAGGTTGGGCTGCCCGGGGCCTTTGCGTCGCTCGTCCATGCTCGCTCCCTTTATCTTCTCCTCCTGTAACATGGGCGCGAGGGAGCGCGTATCTGGCGCTTGATGGCGAGAGTGACACTCAGTGTCATTCGAGTTGCAGGCCGCAGTCGGAGCACGCGCCTTCGACCAGGGCGGCGGCGGTGCCACAGGCGGGGCAGGGCAGCTCCCCCTCTTCCGGTAGGGCCAGGAGCGGCGCTCCCGAGGGCACGAGTCCTTCGCGCACGAGGCTGTCGCGCCAGTGCCGCTGGAGCAGGGCATCCACCCGGGGCGCGTCCTCGGGGCGCACGAGGACCTGGAACTTCGGAGAGCAGGACGGCTTGCTGCAGGCCTCGCGGTGGACGAGCGCGGGAAGGTCCTCGGCCAGACATGCCTCCACCAATCGCCGGGCATCCGCGAGTGGCATTTCCCGGCAGGGAACCACATCCGCTTCCGCCAGGGCCCGCTGTGCTTCGTGAGGGGTCATCCTTGGGATTCAAACGCACCTGGCTCCCAGCCGTCCATCGGGAGACGCGGAGATGATCCGGAGGCCGAAAACTCGGCCCCGGAGCGGTTGTCAATCCCCAGGGGCGCCATCGTCCGGAAAAGTCCCAACCATTTCAGGGGTTTACCTCGCGGGAAGTTGTGGCATAGGGTGCGCCCTCCCGGGTTCCCCGGGACCCGGCGTCCTCCGTGTTCCCAGGCACGGACTGGCCGTCCGGTAGGCCCCACAGTGACGAGGGAGGGCGATTCAGGCCGTGAGTGACGAGCGTCCGGACGCGCTACTCAGAAGCGCACTCGAGAAGATTGTCTATTTCGAGGCGCGTGCCGAGCAGCTTCACAACGAGCTGACGTCCACGCGGGCGGAGCTGGAGCACTTCAAGCGCGAGCTGACCCTCTCCGAGCAGCGGGAGCTGGAGTTGCGGCGCGAGGTGGCGCAGTTGGAAGTGCGCGTGGGCCGCCTGGGCACCGAGCGCGAGGAGCTGACGCGCCTCAACCAGGCCCTGCGCACCGAGCGCGGCCAGTTGCTCGGCAAGCTCCTGGAGGCCAGCCGCATCCGCGCCTCGGGCCGTCCCGAGCGCGAGGACGACGAGGACGAGGGCGGATTGGGCATCGACCTGGCGTCCTTCATCTCGCAGCTGCGCAGCGAGGTGCTCGAGCGCCCCGGACAGGGCGGCCCCGGCCCCGCCTACCCCTGGCCCTCGCCGGCGGAGCAGCCCGCGCCGCAGCCCGCGCCCGTGCTCGCCACGGTGGGCGCGCCCGCGTCCGTGGCGGCGGCCTCGCCCGTGGTGCAGCACGCCTGGCGCCTGCAACAGGAGGGGCGGCTCGAGGTGAGCGCCGGGCAGATGGCGGAGCTGTCCGGCGCGGGAGGCGGGGACGAGACGCTGTTCGGCTTCTCCGTGCGCGAGCTGTCCGCGCCGGACGCCACGTCCCGCGTGCGCGCCGCCGAACGGCTCAAGGCCCTGGGCCAGCCGGCCGCCGCGCCCGCCCTGGCGAGCGCCCTGCACGCGGAGGACGACCCCACCGTCCAGGTCGCGCTCCTGGCGGCCTTCGCCGAGGTGGGCAAGGAGCAGGGGGCCTCGGTGGTGTCGCCCCTGCTCGCCTCGCGCGTGCCCGAGGTGCGCATCGCCGCGCTCAAGGCGCTGCTGGCCCTGTCTCCCCAGGAGGCCGCGCCCCACCTGGCCCAGGCGGTGAAGGATCCGGACCGCGGTGTGCGCCGGCGCGCCTCGCTGCTGGCGCTCGGCCTGGAGGGGGAGAACGCGCGGCGCCTCGGTGAGGAGGCCATCCAGGATCCAGACGTCGAGGTGCGCAGCCTCGCCGCCCTGGCGCTCGGGGCTGGCAGCGGGGAGTTCGCGCGAAGCCTGCTCCTCGAGGCGCTCAAGGATCCCGAGGTGCGCGTGCGCCGGTCGGCCGCGCAGAGCCTCGGCCGCATCCTCGGCCAGGACGTGTCCGCCGTGGTGGACCTGGACGAGGGCCGCCGCCGCCGGGAGATCCGCCGTCTCGCCTCGCTGCCCGTGCAACCCGTGCGGGCCTCGCTCGCCCCGAAAGCGCCGCCGCCCCGTGCCGCCGCGCCCGCGGCTCCGGCGCCCCCTCCCACCGCCCCCACCCCCGTCGTGCCCACCCCGGCCACACAGGTCCCACCCCGTTCCACCGCGCGTGCGGCGCCCTCGCCCGTGGAGGCGTTGTGTGCTCCCCTGCTGTCGGAAATCCGGGTGGCCATCCGGGGCCGTTCCCTGGGAGAACTGGCCACGGGGATCCGCTCCTCGCCCGAACTCGCCCAGGAGGCGCTTGCCCTGCTGGTGGCCAGGGGTTCGGTCATTCGGAGAGGTCACAAATACTTCGCCTCTTGAGGCAAGGTATGACCCCCGCCCAAGGTTCGACGAAGGGTTCCCATGGATGCGCCGACGTACAGTCCCAAGCAGGTCGCCGAGCTGCTCGGCCTGCCGCTGAAGTCCTTCACTCCGGCGCTCAAGCAGGACAGCTACACGGGGGCGGAGGTGTGGGCGCTGCGCGAGCAGCTCGGGCGCTTCCCGGAGCCGATTGGCCGCAGGAAGCAGCTCTTCCTCAACTTCAAGGGCGGCACGGGCAAGACGTCCCTGTCCACGTCCTACGCGTGGCGTCTGGCGGAGCTGGGCTTCACGGTCCTCATCATCGACCTGGACAGCCAGGGCCACGCCACCAAGTGCCTGGGCTACGAGGGCGAGGACTTCGATCAGACGCTGCTCAACGTGCTGGTGCGCAAGGTGCCCCTGTCCGAGGTCATCCAGAAGACGAGCCTGCCGAACCTGGACTTCGTGCCCTCCAACCTCACCATGTCCACGGTGGACCTGGCGCTCATGCCCATGGCGGGGCGCGAGTTCAAGCTGAGAAACGCCCTCAAGGAAGTGGAGGGCCGCTACGACGTCATCGTCTTCGACGCGCCGCCGTCCTTCGGCCTGCTCAACCTCAACGCGCTCATGGCGGCCAACGATCTGTTCGTCCCCGTCCTGGCCGACTTCCTGTCCTTCCATGGCCTCAAGCTGCTCTTCGAGACGGTGCAGGGCCTGGACGAGGATCTGAACCACGTGCTGGACCACGTGTTCATCGTGGTCAACTCCTTCAACGCGACCTTCCGGCTCGCCAAGGAGGCGCTGGAGGCGCTGCAGACGCATTATCCAGAGTATCTGCTGCCCACCATCATCCGGCAGTGCACCCGCTTCGCCCAGGCCGCCAGCGAGGGACGGCCCATTTTCGCGGCCGATCCAGGCTCCAAGGGGGCCACGGACATCGAATCCCTCATCCAGCACGTGCTTCCGCGCTTGCGGGCGGGCTCGGCTCCCGGTAGCGGTACGGATGCGCAGCAGGCCGGTTGACGACCCCCTCACCTCTTCCGCTATTCAAGTCCGCCCATGAAGAAGGCCTTCGAGCAGAACGTGTCCCGTGCCAAGCCGCGCCTGCGGCTGGGCGCCTTCACCGGTGTCGTCGACCCCGCCGCGCCCGAGGAGGCCGCGGAGTCCGAGCCGGCGCGGGACATGGAAACCGGGCCCGAGCGGGCCCTGGCGGAAGGGGATGGCGCCGTCGAGCGCGCGCCCGAGCCGGCCACCGCCGCGAGCGACCTGTCCGCCGAGGTGCGCGCCCGCATCGAGCGTGCCCGGGCCCCGCGCCCCTCGGCCTCCGAGGTCCTGGACGCCGCCCTGCGCGCCTCCGCCCAGCAGCAGGCGCGTGACGCGGACATGACTCCGGCCGCGCCCGTGGCCCGGGCGGAGACGCCCGTGCACGAGGTGGAGGTGCAGACGCCCGCTCCGCCTCCAGCGCGCGAGGAGCTGGACACGCACGCCCGTCGCGAGCGGCTCAAGGAGCGCCTCAAGGCGGTCCGTGAGAACCCGCGCCCCGAGCCCTTGCCGGCGAGTGTCGCCGAGGCGGGCATGCGCGCCGTGGAGCGCATCTCCAGCCTCCAGTCGGAGCTGACCCGGGTGAAGGCGCTCAACCTCACGCTCACCCAGGAGCTGGAGGTGACGCGGCGCCAGTCGGAGAAGGCCACCGAGGAGGCCCGCTTGCGCATGGACGAGGCGCGGCGGCTCGCCAGCGAGGTGGAGGGCCGGGTGAAGCTGCTGGCCGACCTGGAGCGCGAGCTGTCGTCCCTGGAGGGCGAGCGCGACGAGGCCCTGCTGTCCCTGCAGGAGGCCCGTCAGGCCATGCAGGCCGCCGCCGAGGAGCGTGCTTCGTTGGAGGGCGCCGTGGCCGAGGCCAAGAAGGCCCTCGCCGACAGCCTCTCCGAGGAGGAGCGGCTCGCGAGCGAGCTGGAGTCCGTGCAGGAGGAGACGGCGGTGCTGCGCCGGGCGGTGGATACGCTCCAGGGCGAGCGGGATGTGCTCGCTCAGCAGGTGGCCTCGCTGACGGCCGAGCGCGCCGAGTTGCTCGAGGCGCGCAAGGCGCTCGAGGCCGTGCACCGGGCGCTGAGCCAGGCCGTGGCGCGCTGAACCTCCGCTGACCTGGCGGCCAGTCGAGCCACCGGGGACTCCGCCGCCGTCCTGGCGGGGGCCCCGACGTCCATTGCCGCGTTCCGGACATCACCCGAACTTTACCGGCGAAGCGCGCGGGGTGGAGGGCCTGTCGGCCCATCCATGAGCCCCATGGCGCGAAGGAGCCGGACGTGGGCCTGGATCTCTTGAAGGAAAAAGGCGTTCCCCTGGATCGCCAGAAGTTCACCTGGAAAGACCTCACCCGACGCACCTACAGCAAGCTGGATGACGACGCCTTCACCCGGGTGCGTGTCATCCTGATGAATGGCATTGAGTCCGAGTCCCTGCGATTCAGTCATGCCTGCGCGCGGATGAACCGGGACCTGCGCGAGCCCCTGGCGCTCATCCGCCGGGTGGAGCAGCACCAGCAGACGCTCGTCAACTGGATGAACCCGGGCAACCAGTCTCCCCTGGAGACCACGGTGGGCTTCGAGCAGGTGGCCATCGAGGTGACGGCGAGCGTGGCCATCCACGAGCCAGACCCCTATCTGGCCCAGGCCTACCGCTTTGGCATGCTGGAGGACTTCGATCACCTCTACCGCTACGCGGCCTTGTACGACCGGGTGGAGGGCAAGGACCCGAACTACCTCATCCAGAGCTATTCGGACATCATCCCGGGCCGGCCCACCTCCATCGAGCACCGCCACCCCTTGGACGACGTGCGCCAGCCCTATGATCGGCGCACCGCGGACCCACTCAGCAAGATCCACGCGCTGCTCATCACCGCGGCCGAACACCAGACACACGACTACTACATGAACATCGGGCCCACGTTCACGGACCCGGTGGCCCGCATGCTCTACGCGGAGATCGCCTCCATCGAGGAGCAGCACGTCACCCAGTATGAGTCACTGAGTGATCCCGACGAGTCGTGGCTGGAGAAGTGGCTGCTCCACGAGGCCGTCGAGGTCTACTGCTACTACAGCTGCCTGCACTACGAGTCGAACCCGCGCATCAAGGAAGTGTGGCAGCGCTTCGTGGACTACGAACTGGGACATCTGCACTACGTGAGGGGCCTCTTCGAGCAGGTGGAGAAGCGGGACGCCTCCGAGATCCTGCCCGCGGAGTTGCCCGAGCCCATCCGCTTCGACAGCCACCGCGAGTTCGTGCGCCGCACGCTCAGCGCCGAGGTGGACATGAGCGCCAATGGTACCCGGTTCGTTCCGCGCGCGGAGGAGTCGGATCGCACGCGGCGCTACCGCGAGGAAATCAACTCCGAGGGCTCGCCGAGCGAGATCGTCGCGGCGGGCTATCAGTGGAAGCCCGGCACGGAACTGGTGGAAAAGGCCGCGCGTCTGGGTGTCCAGACCGAGGGGAGGATCCAGTAATGGAACGCAAGGCGAGTGAGTTGGGGTTGAACCGCACGGGCATCAAGACCTCTCCGGTGAATTCCAAGGAAGCCATCGAGGCCTCGATGAAGGCCGTGCCGAGCAGCCCAGGAGATGCCTCGGCCATTGCCCAGGTGCGCGTGGAGTTCGCGAGCGAGGTGGATGGACTGGGCTCGGTGCCGCCTCCCGTGGGGCTCAAGGGCATGGCCAAGACCGCGGTGGACATGCTCAAGGGAGGCCGTACCACCGTGTTCATCGACAAGCTGGGCGAGCGCGCCGGCTTCGAACGCACGGGGGTCCGCCTCTATGAGGCCGTTTTGTCCAAGCTGGATGTGTTCGGCACCTGGGAGGGTGGACCGTCGCGCGAGCAGCTGGAGAGGATCCGCCTGGAGGAGCTGTCGCACTTCGCGCTCGTCACGCGCGCCATTGAACAGCTTGGAGGCGACCCCACGGCGCTGACACCCGCGGCGGAGCTGGCCTCGAACCTGTCGATGGGCGTGCCCCGGACGCTGGTGGACCCCCAGGTCAACCTGCTGCAATGCCTGGAGGGCTTGCTGATCGTCGAGCTCACCGACAACGCGAGCTGGGAACTGCTCGTCGATCTGGCGCGTGAGTTGGGACACGAGGCCCTGGCGGACGAATTCCAGCTCGCCCTGGATGCTGAAGAGGAGCACCTGGCGCTGGTGCGCGACTGGCTCGATGCCGGCACGATGTTGGAGGCGAGGGTGGGGCAGGAAGCCGCGGGTGCTCCGGCCTGAGGCGTCAGCACGAGGCGCCCAGCGGCCGCCTGCTCGGCCGGAAGGGGGTGGCCACGGGGGAGGGGCATCCGCACCTTTGCCCGGCACTATCCCTTGGAGGTTGGAAGATGCTGGATCGCCATGAACTGAACAGCCCGTCCCTGACGATGCTGCGCAACCCATCCCTGAGGACGGAATCGCTCGCCGCGTTGGGCACCTTCAGCACGCTCGCCGCGGGTGCGGCGGTATGGGGGGCACGCGTCACCAGCAGCCGCCAGCCGTGGTACCGGCGTCTGCGCAAGCCGCCCTTCCAACCGCCGTCGTGGGTGTTCGCGCCCGTGTGGACAGCGCTCTACGGCCTCATGTCCGTGTCGGCGTGGCGGGTGTGGAACCGGCCCGCCGGGCCCAGACGTTCGTGGGCGCTCGCGTTGTGGGGCGTGCAGATGGGCTTCAACGCCCTCTGGTCACCGCTCTTCTTCGGCGCGCATCGTCCGCGCACTGCGCTCGTGGACATCGCGGCGCTGGGCGTGAGCCTGGCCGCCTATACCGGCGTGGCACGCAAGGTGGACCGGGGCGCCGCGTGGATGATGGTTCCGTATCTCGCGTGGGTGGGGTTCGCCAGCGCGCTCAACGAGGAGATCGTCCGCCGCAACCCTCGCCGCATGCCCTCCCTGGGCCGCGGGTAGTCACTGCCACTGCGAGGAGGGACGGGCGCTCGACCCGTCCCCCCTGAACCTCACGGCGTGTAGAACTCGCTGGAGGACTGGTCGTGGTTGCTGACACCGCCGGCGGCGAGCACCGTGCCGTTGGGCAGCAGCGTGGCCGTCTGGCCGTAGCGGTCCACGTTCATCGCGAACGTCTCGCTCCAGGTGCCAGTGGCCGGGTCATACACGTCCGACGCCGTCTGAATCCCCGTGGCCTGGTGGTAGCCACCCGCCACCAGCACCTTGCCGTTGGGCAGCAGCGTCGCCGTGTGCGAGCGCCGCGGCTGCTTCATGCTCCCGGTGAAGCTCCAGGTGCCCGTCGCCGCGTCATACAGCTCCGCCGACGCGCTCTGGGCCGGGTCGATTCCCGCCCCGCCCGTCACCAGCACCTTGCCTCCCGCCAGCGCCGTGGCCGTGTGGTAGCCGCGTCCCAGCTTCATGTCCCCCACGAAGGAGAAGCGGCCCGTCGCCGGGTCATACACCTCGGCCGTGGCCAGCGCCGTGCCCGAGGCATTGAAGCCTCCCGTCACCAGCACCTTGCCGTCCGGCAGCGTCGTGGCCGTGTGGTGGGCCCTCGCCTGGGACAGCGAGCCGGTGTACGTCCAGCTGTCGCTCGCGATGTCGTACACCTCGGCCGTGGCCAGCGCGTCCTCTCCGTACTCGCTGCCGTCTCCTCCAACGACGAGCACCTTGCCGTTGCCCAGCAGCGTCGCCGTGTGGTGGTAGCGCTGCTGCAGCGTGTTGCGCGCCCCCTTCCACCGGCCCGCCGACGGCACGTACAGCTCCGCGGTGATGCGGGTAATCGGGCACTCGCCTCCGCCCACAATCAGCACCTGCCCATTGGGCAGCTTCGTCGCCGTGTGGCCCCGGTGGGTGGTGAGCGTGCTGCCCGTGGCCGTCCACTCCCCCGTCTGCTCGTCATACAGCTCCGCGGACACGTTGAAGCCTCCGGCCACCAGCACCCTCCCGTCGTCCAGCAGCGTCGCCGTGTGCTGCAGCCTCGGCAGCGCCATGTTCCCCGTCATCGTCCATCCGCCCGAGGGCAGCGACTCGCACGTGAGGCTCAGCGAGGCCGGCATGGCGTTGTTGTCCTCGCGGCACTCCGTCTCGCGGCCCAGGCCCGTTCCGTCATCGTCGGCCACGGCCCACACCTTGGCGTTGCCGCCCGGCGCGGTGGTCAGCCGCAGCGCGACGTTCGCGGTGCCCTTGGCGGGGATGACGCTGTCCACGGTGGCCACGCCCAGCAGCGTGCCGCCCTCGGCGGGATTGCCCCGGTAGAAGGCGACCTTGAGCCCCTTGGAGGAGGCGGCGTCGCCCGCGTTGCGCACGGTCGCCGTCAGCGTCACGGCGAGCGACTCGGGATCGCACGCGGAGGCGATGCCCTCGTCCACCATCAGGTCCGACGCGGCGAAGGGGCTGGTGCTGCCAACGCCCTGGCTGTTGGAGCGGAAGGTGTTGAGGCCCGAGCTCAGCCAGTTGGCGGCGGGGTGCGCGGGGATGGTGCCGTCGTCGTTGACGTTGGTGACGGAGTAGGCGTGCTGATTCCAGATGCGCCGCGTGTTCACCCATCCGTCGTTCTTGTCGCGGAACACGCGGATGCCCGTGGGGCCCGAGGAGCGGCCGTAATTGTTGGCGATCATCACGATCTCGGCGTTGTCGTCGCCGTCGACGTCCACGATGACCGGGTTCTCGTAGGTGGTGCCCGAGCTGTGGGCCACATCGAAGCGCACCGTGCCGGTGGCGCCGTCGTAGATGCGCAGCCGCAGCTCATCCCCGTAGATGACCTCGGCCTTGCCATCGCCCTCGAAGTCGAAGGTGGAGGAGCCCGTGCGGTTGGAGCTGAGGTCCTGCGTGGGCTTGGTCCACTTGATGGTGCCGTTCGTCTCGATGACGACGTAGTTGTTGGCGCCCGCGACGCCGATCTCCGGCTTCCCATCGCCATCGAAGTCGGCGATGTTCGGCGCGCCACCGACGCCGCCGCCCGGGATGTTCGTGGTCCAGAGCGTCTTGCAGTCGTCATCCATCAGGATGACCTTGCCGTCTCCCACGATGACGACTTCGCCGAAGGGATCACTGTCGAAGTTGCCCACGCCCGACAGGCCCTGCGGGATGCCCGCGTTGCGGCACTTGAGCGTTCCGTCGGCGCGGTAGATGGCGCGGCCGTTGATGACCTCCTGCGTGCCGTCCAGATCGATGTTCGCCGCGTAGGAGATGGGGCCGGTGGACAGGCCGCCCATCGTGTCCGCGCCCGACCACTTGAGCACGCCCGTGTTGCTGAACACCTGGTTGCCGTTGAGGATCTCCACCTTGCCGTCGCCGTCCAGGTCCGCGAAGGAGGGGCCGCCCCAGTCGTTTCCGCTCCCGTTGATGCGGAACTTGAACGCGCCGTCGTTCTCGAAGCACAGCAGGCCCGCGGCGTTCTCCGGCACGGTGCAGATCTCCACCTTGCCGTCGCCATCGATGTCGCCCGCGGCGATGCTCGACGAGCCACGCACCCGGTAGCTCGGGTTCGTCACCGCCCAGAGATCCCTGCCGTCATCACCGCTGATGGCGCGCAGGATGCCGTTGGTGGAGTAGTTGCTCCCGGAGAAGGAGTTGAAGACGACGTCCGGGGTTCCATCCCCGTTCACGTCCACCACCACCGGCGTCATCATCACCTGGTTGTGGGTGGGCATGATGCTGCTGCCCGTCCACTCCCACTCCAGTTCGGGAGAGAAGCTGGGCGTGAAGGGAGGCCGCACCTCGCAGGTTCCCGCCAGGGAACTCGCGCTGCCCGCGGCCAGCATGTTGGCTTGCTCCCACGCTTCCACCGAACCGCAACCCGCCAGCGCCATTCCGAGCGCCAGCCAGGAGCCGCGAAGCCCTTGGGTCGTCCTCTTCTGATTCATGCGTCCTCTCCCAAGCAGCGTGTCCTGGTGTGTTCCGCACAGGACGGACTTCCGCCACTTGGGGGCAGTATAGAAAATTCCGTCTGCCCCAGACAGCTTAATCAGAGAAATCGCGTAAGCTCTTTTGTGTGCCTTTGTCGGAGACACACTGTGCTCCGAGGTATGTGTGATGCGCGAGCCACTTCTATTCGTTGTCCGTGCGCTCCAGGGTCTTCCGCTCATCGAGGAGGGTGTCGAGCCGCTGGAAGCGGCCCTCCCAGAACTGGCGGTAGTTCTCCATCCATCCGGTGGCTTCCGCGAGCGGTCTGGCCTCGAGCCGGCAGGGCCGCCGTTGCGCGTCCCGGCCGCGTGAGATCAGGCCCGCGCGCTCCAGCACCTTGAGGTGCTTGGAGATCGCGGGCTGACTCATCGCGAACGGCTCCGACAATTGCGCCACCGACGCCTCGCCCGAGGCGAGACGCGCGAGGATCGCCCGTCGGGTGGGGTCGGAAAGCGCGGCGAAGGTGGCATCGAGGCGATCGGACGGCGTCATGAATAACCTGTCGATGGGGGGCTCGGGGTTTCAGCAGGGGGGTCCCCGGACCTGCCCTGCCGTCCGCCGTACGACGGGCACTATGTCGTCGTTACACCAGAGCGACTAGATGGCTTTCAGACACATCTCTCTTGCTCGATCCGGGATGATCCCCGGCGACTCGCGCTCGATCAGGGCGCGTAGCCGACCTGCCGTCGCGCCGCGTCGATCGTCTCGAGCACGGCGATGGTGTGGTCGAGCGGATGCAAGGGGGACTCGGTGAGCCCGTCCGCGATGTGCTGGGCGACCGCCGAGGCCTGATAGGCAAGTGCCTCGCTTCCGCGCAGAGCGGACGGGTCGGTCCATCGGAGCCGTGCCTCCGAGGTATGAGAGCGCAGCGTGAAGCCGCCGGGGCTCATGAATCGGGGGTCCACCTGGAGGCGCGCGAGCGTGCCGCTGACGGCCGCCTCGATGGGCGTGTCCGCGAAGAGCGTCGTGTGCAGGAGCGCCTGCGCACCCGTGTCCGTGCTCAGCACGAGGGCCGTCTGTCCGTCCACGCCCGTCTGGGCGAGTCCTCCCGTCGCGAGCACCCGCGTGGGCGCGCCGAGCACGAAGTGCGCGAACCAGATGGCGTAGACGCCGATGTCGAGGAGGGCGCCTCCGCCGAGCGCGGGGTTGAAGATGCGGCCCTCGGGGTCGAAGTCGAACCGGACACCGAAGTCCGCCGTGACGAGACGGATGTCGCCGAGCACGCCGTCGCGCAGCAGTTGGTCGATGAGGAGCGTTTGAGGGAAGAAGCGGGACCACATCGCTTCCATGGCGAAGACCCCCGCGGCGCGCGCGGCGCTGGCGATCTCACGCGCCTCGGTGGCGTTGAGCGCGAGGGGCTTCTCCACGAGCACGTGCTTGCCCGCGGCGATGGCGAGGAGGGCCTGCCGCTTGTGCTCACTGTGTGGCGACGCCACGTAGACGATGTCGACCCCCGGATCGGCGACGAGCTGCTCATAGGCACCGTAGGCACGTGGGACGCCATACGTCGCCGCGAAGTCTCGTGCTCGAGCGAGATCGCGAGAGGCCACGGCGTGCACGCGCTGGTCGGTGTGCTGGTGGAGCGCCCAGACGAAGCCTCCCGCGATCCGTCCGGGGGCGAGCACTCCCCAGCGCAGCGCGGGCCCTCCTCGCAGGGGAGTGATCTCGGGCTCGGGCAGGGCGGTGGGAAAGTGGCGCACGGGCCCGAACCTATCAGCCGCGAAACTCCGGAAGAACCTCGCTCCCTCGCTGGAGCCATGCTCGGGTCACGGACGTACGATGAGGCCGACCTCGAGCGGCATCTGGCGCTGTAGATTGCGACTTCCAATCCTTGCTCAGGACTTGAGCCTCCCTCCTGCTTGGATGCTAACGGGGTGACAGCCGGCCCACGGGCATGTGGAGCCGTCTTCGTTCCTGGCGCTTCAGGATGGAGCGCAGCCCCAGCGCCATGGCGGCGAGCGAGGCCACCATCCACACCGCGGCCCAGAAGGGCGCGGGCAGGTAGGTGAGCCGGGCCATGGCGCTGGCGTCGGAGACGCCTCCCGCCTCCAGGCCAAGCCCGAACAGGCCCTTGATGTCCTGGAGCGCCAGGAGGCACGAGAGCGCGGCGATCCACACGACGAGCCCCCGCCGCAGCCACACCGGCCCTTTCCACGCCACCAGGCCCAGCAGCACGCCCATGCCGGCGATGAAGCCGAGGGTGAAGAGGCCGTCCCCGCGCGAGGAGCCCGTGAAGTTGCCGTAGGCCCCGGGATCCGGCGCGAGCAGGGGAACCCAGATGACGGCCACCGCCACCATCCAGGCCACCAGCGCCCACAAGAGCAGGCGTCCGCTGCGCATGCGCCCGGCGGCCACCAACAGCAGGGCGCCCGCCACCGAGGAGCCCACATAGCCTCCGGAGGAGATGAGCAGCTCCTTCCAGAGCGAGCCCGTGCCGGAGTGATAGGTGAGGCCGCCGGTGGACGGACTGATGGTGACGCTCAGCACCTGCGCGCCCAGGGCCCAGGCGGTGAGGGCGTGTCCGCTCTCGTGCATGAGCGTGACGAGCAGCCGGAACGGGTAGAGCCACACCGTCTGCCATAGGAACACGCTGGCCACCGCGGCGAGCACGAGGCACGCCACGAGGGCACGGGATGACATGGGCGGCGGCTCCGGCGGGGGACGCATGCCCGGTGAAATCTACCACGGCCCCGGGTATTCCCGGCCACCGGGGACATGACGGCGGAGGTCATCTCCCGGACCCCATGCTATAAGTCATGTATGAACGTGCGCAACATGCCGTGTGCCTGCGGCAGTGGATTGAAGACCAAGCGGTGTTGTGGTGGGAAACTCCCGGCTTTCCTGGGACTGACTCCCGCGTACTCGCGTCCGCCCCCTCCGGGCCTGGACGCCGTCACCACCGAGGCCTACCTGCGCTCGCAGGAGGTGCTGTGCTCGCCCGATGTCCTCCAACGCATGTCCGACTGCATGGTGGTGCTGCGCGGGATGTTCCGCGAGGGCGGGCCGCTGGCCTCGCTGCGCTGGCCCTGGGAGGAGTTCGTGCCGGTCGTCGAGCGGCATCTCTTCCGGGTCATGGCGGAGGTGCGGGACGTGGAGGGACGGCACGAGCGGCTGTTCCAACGCTGTGCGCCGGAGCTGCTCGACTCCGAGCGTCTGGCCCGCATGGACCAGACCTTCCGCCGGGAGTTGATGTCGTCCGAGCGCTCGGCCGCCGAGCGCTCCGCGCTGGCCATGGTGGTGATGGAGTTGCTGTCCGCTCCCCGTCATCCCCCCTTTCCCAAGGAGGGGTTGTCGATGGTGGCGTGGTTGATGATGGGGCAGGTGGACGAGTGGGTGGAGCGCCGCCAACGCATGCACGCGGCGGTGGGCGAGGCCCTGGGGGCGTCGTCCGGAAACAACGCCGTCCTCGTGGAGTCACCCGAGGGATGGGAAGAGGCCCTGGAGGGGGCCGTGGAGTCCGATCCAGAGCTGGTGGCCCTGTTGGGCCAGTACGAGGTGGCCATCCTCCGAGCCATCATCGAGGGAAGCACGCCCACGGTGCTCCAGGGGGAGGAGTGGTTGTGGATGACGGCGGTGCTGCGTGCCCCCCTGCGCATCGATCCCGAGCGGGCCTCGGAGGTGGATACCGACCGCCTGCTGCGCATGCTCGATGGCCAGGTTCAGCAGGACGTGCTGCGGCGGGTGGAGGCGGCCGGGAGGGATTCCTCGTCCGAGCCGGAAGCGGAGCAATGGTTTTCCTGGGCCCACAAGGTGATGGTGTCCCGTCCGGTGGCGTTCTTCGGGGCCTTCGCCAAGGCGCGGGAGGCGTTCCTGCGCGAGCGCTTCGCCGGTGAGTCGGATTGGGTGCACCTCCTGCAGCGGCGCGAGCACTGGCGGGCGGAGGACCTGGAGCCCTATCGGTTGCGCCTGGAGTCCCTGGGGGCGTCGGGGGCGGCGCGGTGCGTGGGACGGCTCCAGGCCTGGTTGCGGGGCGAGGTGCCCGAGGGGGGTGGGGACTTCAAGGTGTGAGGCCTGGAGTAGAGTGGGCCCATGGCCCACTCGAATCCTCTCGCCGCCGACGCCTATGCTTCCCAGCACCGGGGCGACGCGGACGACTACGCCAGCTACTTCGCCGGCATGGACGCCTCCATGCAGCAGAAGGTGGCCCTCACCACGGCGCATTTCCCCACGCGCGGCCGGGTGGCGGACATGGGCAGCGGCTCGGGCCGTGGCACGTATGACTTGGCGTGTCTCTACAAGGGCTTGGAGTTGGTGGGCGTGGACATCAATCCGGTGTCCGTGGACATGGCCGGCAAGGCGTGGCGGCGGCCCAACCTGCGCTTCGTCGCGGGCGACATCGCCGACCCCGTCTTCCCGCCCGAGTCCCTGGATGGCGTGCTCGACTCGTCGGTGCTCCACCATGTCACCAGCTTCAATGACTTCTCGCTGGCGCGCCTGGAGACGTGTCTGGACAACCAGGTGCGCGCGCTGCGCACCGGAGGCGTCATCATCATCCGTGACTTCGTCATCCCCGAGGGGCCCGAGCACGTCTGGCTCGACCTGCCCGAGACGGACGGCTCCGCGGAGGGGGACGTGCCGGGCCTGTCCACCGCCGCGCTCTTCGAGCGCTTCGCGCGCGACTTCCGGTGCGGCGTCCATCGCACCGGGCCCGTGCCCTATACGCGGCTCGTTTCTCCCCACGCGGGCCATGCGCGCTACCAGCTCACCCTGCGCGCCGCCAATGAGTTCATCCTGCGCAAGGACTACCGCGAGCACTGGGACGTGGAACTGCTCGAGGAGTACACCTACTTCACCCAAGCCCGGTTCGAGCAGGCCTTCCGCACGCGTGGCCTGCGCATCCTCAGTTCCATGCCCATCCGCAACCCGTGGATCCTCGCCAACCGGTACGAGGGGCGCTTCCACTTGTCGGACGTGGAGGGCCGGCCGCTGCCATTTCCGCCCACCAACTACCTCATCGTGGGCGAGAAGGTCCCGCCGGGCGCGGGCGTGGAGTTGCGCGAGGAGCGGGGCGAGCCCCTCACCACGCCGCGCTTCCTGTCGCTGAGCACCTGGCGCCATGCGTCGTCCGGCGAGGTCTTCGAGTTGGTGGAGCGTCCCGGGCGCACGCTGGACGTGCTGCCCTGGTTCCGTCAGGACGGCCAGGTGTTCGTGCTGGCCAAGAAGGGTTTTCCCCGGCCCATCGTCAACGCGTGCGCGAACCATCCGAACCTCGGGGGCGCGGCGCTGTCCGGCTACGTCACCGAGCCCCTGGCCGCCATCACCCACGCGGGAGAGGCCCCCTCCAAGGCCATCGCGCGCATCCTGCGCGAGCGCGCGGGGCTCGGGCCGGAGCGGCTGCTCGGGATGGGAGAGCCGGTGCGCTACTTCACCTCTCCCGGTGGGGTGAACGAGCGCGTGTCCGCGTACCTGGTGGAAGTGGCGCCGTCCGCGGAGGCCCTTCCCGCGCCGGACTACGGCCCCTTCACGAGCGCCGGTTCGGTGCGCGAGCTGGATGCGCGCCAGGTGCTGCGCGCCTGTCACGTGGGCGGCATGGTGGATGCGCGGCTGGAGATCAACATCCACCGGCTGCTGCGCCAGCTCGGGGCCTCGCCGGGACCGTGGATTGGCGCGCCGCTCGCGCTCACGGAGCAGGCGGTGGCGCTGACGGGGGCCGCGGATGCGCTGACGCCCGAGCGCCGCTCGATGTTCTCCGCGCACGAGGAGGGGGCCGCGGGCTACCTGGACCTGCGCCTCGGGACGTTCTCCGAGCACGCCGCGGACGGGCGGGTGCTGGCGAGCGTGCCGCGCGAGTACCTGGTGCCCCGCGAGGCCAGCCGCAATACGGCGGTGGCCCTGCCGGTGGTGCGCACGCGCGAGGGCTATTGGGTGGGGTTGGAGCACCGGGAGCTGCCCGCGGTGCAGCACTTCACGGGAGAAGCGGGGCTCGCGGTGGCGCCCGCCTGGCGGCTGTCGCGTGCGTTCACCCACCCGAGTCAGGTGCCCGCCCTCATCGCCGAGCGCCTGCGCGGGGAGTTCTCCCTCACGGTGCGCCGCACGTGGGAGTTGGGCGGCTCGTACCACACGACGCCGGGAGTGACGCCCGAAGTGGTCTGGCCCTTCGCGGTGGAGGTCGAGGCCGACGCGGCCTGTGAATCGCGGCTGCGCTGGCTGCCCCTGGACGCGCTCATCGCCGGGCTGGACGCGGTGCGGGACGCGCACCTATTGGTGGTGGCCTGGAGGCTGGCTCACGCGTTGGGCGTGTTGGGCTGAGCGCCCTTCGTGCGCCGCCAGACGAGCGGCAGCAGGAGAAGGGGCCAGGCCAGTGTCCCCGGTGAGGTCTGACAGCCTCCGGAGGTGGGCTCGGGGGGTTCCTCCCGTGCACAGGGGTCGTCGGTGGAGGTGCCGGTGATGCACAGCTGTCCATACCGGCCCGTGCCCTCGTCGCGCCCGTCCACCACCGCCACCACCACGCGCGTGGCGTCCGTGGCGGAGACTCGCGCGGCCAGCGGCCCCGGTCCCTCCGCGCGCGCCACCCGGAGCACCGCGTGCTCGTCCACCGCCGCCACCAGCAGGTGCGGCGCCGGGGCCTCCGCTCCGTCCCGGGGAAGATAGGCCACCGACACCTCCTCGCTTCCCCCTTCCACCTCGAAGTAGCGGGCCGAAGCGGACGTCACCCGCACGGAGGGCTCGTTCACGGGCAGGGTCCGCGCCGCCGGAGCCAGTCCCGTGTAACCCCCACCCCGGGCATAGCCCTGTCCCGCGCGGGCCCGCGCGCCCGTGGACAGATTCCACTGGGAGAACTCGGTGAAGGCGGTGTCGAAGTCCGCGCCCCACTCGCGCCGCAGCACCGTGTCGAGCAACACCGGCCAGGACGTGGCGGGCTCGCGCGCGGCCTGCTCCCACAGCGCGCGCACCACGTCGGCGCCGAAGCGCTCGTCGAGGAACTGGAAGAAGAGCCCGGCTCCATAGCCGAAGGATTGCGCCGGACCGTCTGGATCCAACGTCAGGCTCCGGTCCGTCTGGGACAGGTAGGCGCGGGAGAATCGCTCCAGGTCGTCCAGCGCCGGTTGGAAGCGCTCGGTGGCCCAGACGGCGGAGCCCTCCGCCGCCACGCTCCCCAGGTGGGGGTGATAGGCGGCCTGCACCGCGTGGAAGAACTCATGGCTGGCCACCGTGTCCACCGCTTCTTCATAGGAGCGGTAGGCGTAGCCCGCGAAGTCGTTCTCCTGGAGCATGTAGCCCGTGCAGCGCGTGTCGCCCTCGAGGCATCCCTCCAGCCGGTAGGCCCCGTCCGCCCGGCCCGCGAAGTCCACCAGGTACACGTCGAAGCGCCCATCTCCCCCGTGCGCTCCGGGCACCCCGGTGTCCTCCGGTGGCGCGAGGTATCCCAGCCCCGCGTAGAAGTCCGCCACCGCGTCGTAGGTGCGCGCCACGGTCATCACCGCGTCCAGATCCGCCACGGCGTTGGGGCCCTGGCGCGAGTAGTGGATGCGGAAGCGCCCCCCGGGCGACACCAGGGACTCCACCGTCTCCTCCGGGGCGAAGCGGGGCCACTGCGCCGTGGCCTCCGTGGGCCGCCCCTCCTGGAGGAGTCCCCACGAAAGCGCTCCGGGCGTCTCGTGGGGCGGCCTCACGGGGCCACAGCCGAGGCCCCACAGCAGCAGCCACGCCGCCCGTCTCACGGCAGGAAGGCCCACCGCACCCGGAACTGCGCCGCTCCACTGGGCTGCGGCACGCTGCCCGTCGCGTCACAGACCTTCTGCGGCTCGGGATCGTAATAGGCCGTCACCTGCAGCTTCACGTGCCGGCCATCCGCCAGCCGCGCCACGTAGACCGCGCCCGTCATCTGCAGACACCCTTCGTACCCCCAGAACGTCCCCGTGCGCGTCGCCGGCGAGCCCAGTCCCCACTCGTCCCCGGTGAACTCGCACGTCTCGGAGTAGTAGTCCTCGGCGCGGAAGTCCCAGGCGCCGTCCACCGCCGTCACCGTCTCGAAGCGCGTGCCCTTCGGCAGCTCCGCCACCGTCGTGCAGGACGGGCCCGACACGCCACCATTCGTCCGGATGACATAGCGGCGGAAGGCGATGTCCCAGTCTCCGGACGCCAGGGCCGATTGATCATCCACCGGCACCCGCTCCAGGCCCTGCTTCGTGAAGCGGGCATAGGTGTAGGACTGCGGGCTGTCCGTCCCCCCGGCGCGCCCGTCCACGTAGGTGTGGAACTCGCCCTCCACCGTGCCCTCCTCGCGAATCTCCCCCGTGGACACCACCGTGCGCAGCCGCAGCTTGTCGATGCTCTGCTCGCCGCAGCCCACCGCGCGCGTCTCACACCGGGGCGCGGGCTTCTCCTCTGTCGGCGTGCTGTCCGCCGGCCCACACGCCCCCAGCGCCAGCGCCCCCGCCAGGATGACCCAGCGGCGCTTCCCCCACTGCTTCTTCTCATTGCCCAGGCTCATGCGAACTCCCCTCTGGACGGGAAGTTCTATTTGAAAATGAATATCAGAATCAAGTGCAGAGTCCCCGGAGGGTCACGAGGGGGTGAGGGGCAGCCACACCGTGGCCACCGCGCCGCCTCCCTCGCGCGTGCGCAGGGAGATGCGGCCCGCGTGCAGGCGGATGATTTCCCGCGACACGTACAGCCCCACGCCCAGGCCCGAGATGCCCGTCACCTCGCGCCGGTCCCCTCGCTCGAAGCGGCCGAAGAGCTGCGCCTCGTCCTCCACCCGCAGGCCGATGCCCCGGTCCAACACGCACAGCTCCGCCTGGCCGTCGCACCGCCGGGTGTGCACCTCGATGAGGCCTCCGGTGGGGCTGTACTTGATGGCGTTGGACACCAGGTTGTGCACCACCTGCTCCAGGCGCAGCTCGTCGAAGTCTCCCACCAGGGGCTCGGTGGTGAGCTGGAGGGTGTGCAGGGGCGAGGTGGCCACGAGCGTCTCGGCCACCCGCCGCACCACCTCGCTCAGGTCCAGGCGCGCGCGCTGCAGGGGCAACTGCCGCAGGCCCATCTGCGAGGCGTCCAGCATCTGGTTCACCAGTCGCGTCACCCGGTCCACCTGCCGGCTCACGTTGTCCAGCCGCTCGTGGTGCTCGCCGTCCAGCTTGCGCCGCAGCATCTGCACATGGGCCTTGAGCGCCGTGAGGGGCGTCTTGAGCTCGTGCGAGGCGATGGACAGGAAGGCGTCCTTCTCCCGGCTGGTGCGCTCGATGGCCTCCATCTGCCGCGACAGCTGGCCCGTCATCAGGTCGAACGTCTCGGCGAGTTGGTGCAGCTCGTGCGGCGCGTCGCGGGCGGCCTCGGCGGCGCGGGCCGTGCGGTCTCCGGCCACCTGCCGGGCCGCCGCGTGCGACACGCCCTGCACCGGGGCGACGATGGTGCGCGAGAAGGCGAGCGCCATCGCCACCGCGCACGCCGTGGCCAGGCCCATGGTGCCCAGCAGGCTGAAATAGGCGCGCTCCACCTCGGCCTGCAACCGGGCGCCGGGCTGCTCCACGAGCACGCGCCAGCCGAGCGCGGGCACGTCCACCACGCCGAAGTGGTGCAGCGTGCCCACGCGCACCATCGTCACCGCGTCGTGCTCGGCCGCGTAGGTGCCCGTGGCACCGCTCGCCACGTGCTCCAGCTCCCGCGCGAGCGACGTGCCGACGATGCTGCGCACCGGCTCCGCGTCTTCCTCCGCGGCCGAGTCGAAGACCACCCCGCCGCGCGCGTCGGTGACGCGGATGCGCTGCTGGGTGCCCGCCACCTGGGCGCGCGAGTGCTGGCGCAGCCGGGGCAGATCCATGGCCGCGAGCACGTAGCCCGCGTAGTGCTCCTGGTGGCGGATGGGGGAGACGGCCACCACCATGGCGCCCCGGTGGATGCGCTCCCGGCCCACCAGGACGTCGCTCACCAGGGGATTCTGGGCCAGGCGCACCTGGCGCACGTAGGGGCGGTCCGAGAAATCCGCCCCCACGAGCGGATGGCCCGCCAGGTCATTGGGCGGGGAGAAGGCGAGCGCGATGCCCTCGGGGCTGCCCACGTAGGCGCTGAGCACCTCGGGCGAATAGGTGACGAGCGCATCGAGTTCTCCCTCGAGGTAGCGGGGGCCGGGCAACTGGCCCTTGGCGGAGAGACTCGAGGCGAGCGTGCGCGCGAGCTGGTTCACCCCGTGGCTCACGTGCCCGATGCTGCTCTCCACCTCGTTGGCCACCACCCGCGCCGCGTGCAGGTTCTCCTCGTTCACCTGGCGCAGTTGCGAGTCATAGCGCTCGCGGCCCTCGGCCCCGCCCAGCACCAGCATGGGCACCACGGCCCCCAGGGTGAGCGCCGAGCCGAAGGCCCGGCCAATGGACACGTCCGCGAGGGGTTGGGGCAGCAAGGGCCGCAGGCGCCCGCGCACCCCGGGGATGAGGAGCAGCACCTGGAGCACGAGCACCGACAGCAGCCCATTCACCGCCTGCTTCAGCCCCGACACCAGCACGCCCGTGGCGGGGATGTCCTCCAGGAACCAATAGGTGAGGGCGAAGTACGCCGGGCTCATCAGCCAGAAGAGCGCGTCGGCCACCAGGGGCGTGAAGCGCCGGCGCAGCGCGCCCACGAACAGGCCCTCGAGCGTGATGTTGAGCCAGCCCCACGGGTGGTGCCACAGCCAGAGCGTGCGCACGCCGGACACCGCCCCCGCGACGCCTCCTCCCATGGGCCCGAAGAGCACCGCCGCGGCGAGCACGACGAGGGGGCCGAGCAGCAGATGCACCCCGGGCAACACCTCGAGGGCCGCCAGGTTCAATATCCACCCGAGCAGCCCGAGGCACAGACCGCACCCGATTCGCCCCAGGGCACTCATCCCGACCCAGGGTGCGCACCTGCCAACATCCTGGCAACGATTCTTTTGCCCCCACCCCTGTCCCGGATTAGGAGGTGCAGGTTGCTCGTTCCCGCCCTCGCTGCCCCGAGGAGCGGGCGGGTGGACATCTTCCAAGGGGCATCGCTGGATTCTCAACGAGGTCTCAAGTGTTGATGGCCCGCGTCATTCCAGTCACGAGGTCTTTTTCTCTCCCCGCTCCCCATCAGGAGCACCGCGTCGTGGGGGGGTCCCGTCGGAAAGGGATCCATAGGGGCCCCAATTTGGAGAACACATGAGCCACAGCAAGCCGTCCCGAGATCAGGGGACGATGCGCGGCGCACGTCCGTCGACATGGTCGGCGATGTCCGTGGGCCTGTCCGTTGCCGCTTCCCTGTTTCTCGCTCCGGCCGCGCTCGCGCAGCCCACGGGTCTGGCCCAGTTCGAATTGGAGCGGTTGGAGCTCAATCCGAACGGCCGGGGTTCCCTGGTGCTGGGCACGGGCGAGCTGCTGCCCGAGGGAGGCTTGCGGCTGTCGCTCCTGGGGCACTACGAGCGCAATCCGCTGACCATGTACCGCAATGACGTCCAGTTGGGCGCGGTGGTGTCGGACCGGGTGATGGCGCACCTGCTGGTGGCGTGGGCGCCCATGCGCTGGTTGGAGTTGGGCGCGCAGCTGCCCGTGGTGGCCTGGCAGAGAGGAGATGACCTCACGGGGTACGGCGTCGGAGCACCGGCCCGCACGGGCCTGGGTACGCCCTCGGCGCATGTGCGGCTCGGACTGCTCGCCCAGCGGCGGGACGCTCCGGTGGACCTGGCGCTCGAGCTGGGTGTGGGTCTGCCGGTGGGCAGCGCGGATACGCTCTCGCGCGACAGCATCGTGCGCGTCACGCCCAAGCTGATGTTGGGCCGGAGCTTTGGCTGGCTGCGCGCTGGCGCGGAGGCGGCGGTCCTGGTGCGCCCCGCGGTCGTGCTCGGCGATGGGGGCAAGGTGCAGGACGAGCTGGGCAACGAGCTGCGCGTGGGCGCGGTGCTCGCCACCCAGGGCGAGGGCCTGCGGGGTGAACTCAACGTGCGCGGCTTCCTGCCGTTGGCCACCCGCGAGTCCAATGCCATCGAGCTGTTGGCCGGCCTGCGCCTGCCCGTGAGCGAGTCCGTCGAGGCCTATGCCCTGGGCGGTCCCGGTTTCGGCGATGCCCCGGGCACGCCCACCTTCCGCGTGTTGCTCGGCCTGGCCGTGGGCGGTGGAGATCGCCCGGCGCCCGTCCTGCGCGACGATGATGGCGATGGCGTGGTGAACAGCCTGGACCAGTGCCCCTCGGAGCCGGGTCCGGTCGCTCGCCAGGGCTGCCCGGTGAAGGACACCGACAAGGACGGCATCGAGGACGCGCAGGACCAGTGCCCCACGGAGGCCGGTCCGGCTTCGCGTCAGGGCTGCCCGGTGCGGGACGCGGACAAGGACGGCATCGAGGACGCGCAGGACCAGTGCCCCACGGAGGCCGGTCCGGCTTCGCGTCAGGGCTGCCCGGTGCGGGACGCGGACAAGGACGGCATCGAGGACGCGCAGGACAAGTGCCCCACGGAGGCCGGTCCGGCTTCGCGTCAGGGCTGCCCGGTACGGGACGCGGACCAGGACGGCATCGAGGACGCGCGCGACGCGTGCCCCACGGAGGCCGGTCTGGCGGAGCTGAAGGGTTGCCCGGCGCGGGACGGCGACGCGGACGGCGTGGCGGACCACCTGGACAACTGCCCCACCGAGAAGGGTGACGCCGCCAACCAGGGCTGCCCGGCGGAGAAGAAGCAGCTCGTGGCCATCCAGACGGGCAAGCTGGAGATCAAGGAGCAGGTGTTCTTCGCCACCGGCAAGTCCATCATCCAGCCGCGCTCCTTCAAGATGCTGGATCAGGTGGCCCAGGTGCTCACGCAGCACACCGAGGTCGAGCGGATGGTCATCGAGGGACACACCGATGACCGGGGCAACGCGGACGCCAACCGCAAGCTGTCGCTGGCGCGCGCCGAGTCGGTGAAGGCCTACCTCGTGAGCAAGGGCGTGGAGGCCTCGCGGCTGGTGGCCAACGGCTACGGTCCCGATCGGCCCATCGAATCGAACAAGACGGAGAAGGGCCGCGCGACCAACCGGCGCGTGGAGTTCATCATCGTGACCCCCGAGCAAGAGCTGAAGTAGGCCGGACGAGGAAATGAAGAACATGAAGAACGGACTCTTCAAGAAGTGGCTCGCGGCCGCGCTGTGCGTGCTGGCCCTTGGCTCCACGGCGGCCCTGGCCGAACCGGATTCCTTCGGTCTGGGTGATGGACACAACGGCGCGCTGACCGTGGATGAGGACATCGTCCTCAACAGCTACGCGCCCGTTACGGGACCGCTGGCTCCCGGAAACATCTTGCCGGTGGGGGCCTGCGCGGGAAACCCGGTTTGCTTCAAGGCGGGCGATCTGGTGATGGTGCTCCAGTCGGCGGGCTATACCCCCGTGCCTCCCTCGGGCGGTTCGGCCACGATCGATATCTCCAACGCCGGGGTGGGCCGCTGGGAGTTCGCGCGACTGGACTCCGCGTCGGGCTCCGCGCTGACCCTGACCGCGCCGCTCGTCCACTCCTATGCGTATGAGGCGGGCAAGACGCAGGTCATCCGCGTCCCCGAGTACACCGACTTGATCCTCAACGCCCAGGTGTCGGCCCTCGCCTGGAATGGGAGCGTGGGCGGTGTGGTCGCGTTGCTGGCCTCGGGCACGGTGACCAATGAAGGGGAGATCAGCGCTTCCAGCGCGGGTTTCCGGGGTGGGCAGTACGTGAATGGCGCGGCTGCCACGCGGGGTTGTACGGAACTGGATCAGGCGGCCACCGCCGGCGGCGCTCAGAAGGGCGAAGGCATCGTCGAAGGGCGTTATGGCCCGGTTGCTGGCGCTTCGGGTCGCGGCAACATTGCCAATGGCGGGGGAGGCGGTGTCTGCTTCAAGTCCGGTGGTGGTGGCGGCGGCAACTTAGGTGCGGGTGGTGAAGGTGGGCGCTCGTCCGGTAGGTCGGGAACGCAGAATGATGGGGCTCGACTCGTCGGTGGACAGGGTGGCTCGGCCCTTACCTACTCGATGTTGAACCACCTGACGTTTGGAGGTGGTGGTGGCGCGGGACATGGCTCCAACAACACGGGCGTTGCCGGTGGGCGCGGCGGTGGTGTCGTCTTCGTTCGTGCCAATGCGCTCACGGGCTCTGGCTCCATTTCCGCGTCGGGTGGTTCGGCGGGTCTCGCGACTGGAGACGCGGGCAGCGGTGGTGGCGCGGGTGGCTCCATCTACCTGCGCTTCAGCGGGAAGGCGGAGTGCGGCACGGTCACCGCCATTGGCGGCGTGGGTGGTAACTCGGGCACCGCGCTGCTGGGACCTGGTGGTGGCGGTGGCGGTGGGCGGGTGTTGTTCCAGGGAGGCGCGGACAGCACCTGCTCGTTCAACTTGTTTGGCTCGTCGGCCGGTAGCCAGCCTGATACCAGTTGGACGCCCGATGGCAGTTACTTCGGTGCGAAGGCGGGCTCGCCTGGCAATTACGTCACGCTGCCTGGCGGTTTCGTGGTGCCGGCGGTTCCCACGGTGACCACGCCCGCCCACAACTCCTTCACGAGCAATCCCCAGCCCGACATCAAGGGCACGGCCACGCCCAACACCACGGTGGTCATCTACATCGATGGCGTGGAGGTGGGCCGGGCGACGTCCAATTCGGCGGGCAACTACAGCTTCCCTCTGCCCGCGCCGCTCGCCGAGGGCCCGCACACCGTGCAGGCCGCCACGGAGGTGGATGCCTCCCAGAGCCCCAAGAGCGTGGCCAACACCTTCACGGTGGACACGGTGAAGCCCGCGGCGCCCTTCGTGTCGGCGCCGGGCGACAACACCTACGTGACGACGGTGCGTCCGCCCATCACGGGCACGGCCGAGAAGAACAGCACGGTGACGGTCTACATCGACGGCGTGGCGGTGGGCACGACGAAGGCGGACGATTCCGGCAACTGGAGCTACACGCCCACCACGGACCTCGGGCAGGGCCCCCACACGGTGAAGGCCACGTCCAAGGACGCGGCGGACAACGTCAGCGCCGACTCCAACACCAACACCTTCACGGTGGACACGGTGAAGCCCGCAGCGCCGGTCGTGTCGGCGCCGGACGACAACGACTACGTGACCACGGTTCGTCCGGTCATCACGGGCACGGCCGAAGCCAACAGCACGGTGACGGTCTACATCGACGGCGTGGCGGTGGGCACGACGAAGGCGGATGCTTCCGGTAACTGGAGCTACACGCCCACCACGGACCTCGGGCAGGGCCCGCACACGGTGAAGGCCACGTCCACGGACGTGGCGGGCAACGTCAGCGTCGACTCCAACACCAACACCTTCACGGTGGACACGGTGAAGCCCCCGGCGCCCGTCGTGGAGACCCCGATCAACAACACCTACGTGACCACGCTCACGCCCACCTTCACGGGTACGGCCGAGGCCGACAGCACGGTATCGGTCTACATCGACGGGGTCTTCTCCGGGACCACGATCGCGACTGGGGGCACCTGGAGCTACACGCCCACCACGCCGCTGATCGGCGAGGGCGCGCACACGGTGTACGCCACGTCCACGGACGCGGCGGGCAACGTCAGCGTCGACTCCAACACCAACACCTTCCTCGTGGACTCGGTGAAGCCGGTGGCGCCGACGGTGGATGCTCCGGATGAGGGCTCCTATGTGACCACGGTTCGTCCGGTCATCACGGGCACGGCCGAGAACAACAGCACGGTGACGGTCTACATCGATGGCGTGGAGGTGGGTACGACGACGGCGGATGGCTCCGGCAACTGGAGCTACACGCCCACCACGGATCTGGCGCAGGGCTCGCACAAGGTGAAGGTCACGTCCAAGGACGCGGCGGGCAACGTCAGCGTCGACTCCAACGTGCGCACCTTCATCGTGGACTCGATCGCCCCGGTGGCGCCGGTGGTGATCGACCCCGCCAATGGCGCGGAGGAGTCCTCCCGCCCGACGTTCACGGGAACGGCGGAGCCCGGCGCCACGGTGACCATCATCGTCGATGGTGAGGATCTGGGCACGACGACGGCGGATGCCTCGGGCAACTGGACCTACACGATTCCCACGGGCTCGCCCGGTCTGGCTGATGGCTCCCACACGGTGACGGCGAGGCAGACGGACGCGGCGGGCAATACCAGCCCCGTGGCGGTTCCCGAGAACACGTTCACGGTGGATAGCACCCTGCCGAGCACCACCATCGAGACGAAGCCGCCGCTGGTGTCCAACTCCACGACCGCGGAGTTCACGTTCAGCTCCGACAAGTCGCCCGTGACCTACGAGTGCACCCTGGACACGGTCGTCGTGTCTTGCACGGATACGTTGAAGCTGGAGAACCTGGCCCAGGGCTCGCACACGCTGACCGTGCGCGCCGTGGATGCGTTGGGCCACAAGGATCCCTCCGTGGAGTCCTACACCTGGACCGTGGACACCCTCGCGCCCGCGGCGCCGGTGGTGCTGGCTCCGGACGAGGGTTCCGAGCAGACCACGACCACGCCCGTCATCTCGGGCACCGCCGAGCCGGGCAGCACCGTGACGGTCATCATCGACGGGGTGGAAGTGGGCACCACGACGACGGACGCCTCGGGCAACTGGAGCTTCCCGACGACCACGCCGCTGACTCCGGGCCCCCACGAGGTGACGGCGCGGGCCACGGACGCCGCGGGCAACACCAGCCCCGACTCGGCTCCGCGCGGCTTCACCGTGGTGGACGACACGCCCGCGCCGGTGCCGCCCGCTCCCGTGATCACCTCGGGTCCCTCGGGCACCACGCCGGAGCACGGCGCGACGTTCGAGTTCGGTTCGGACGCGCCGGGCGTGACGTACGAGTGCAGCCTGGATGGGGCGACCTACACCGCGTGCACCCCGCCGACGAGCTACGACAACCTGACCGACGGGGAGCACACCTTCCGCGTACGCACGCGGGACGCCGACGGGAACGTGTCCGAGCCCGCGACCCGCACGTGGACCGTGTCCACTCAGGCCGTGGCCGAGGATGACATCGCCTTCCTGGGCGGTGGGTTTGGCGGCTGCTCGGCCTCGGGTGGCGACGCCTCGCTCATCATGCTGAGCCTGGGCACGCTCGTCACGCTGGCGCGCCGCCGCCGCCGTCAGGGCTGAGCGCTGTCGTGACGTGAGTCCAGGAGGCCGGGTTCTTCTCCCCCAGGGGAGCGGAGCCCGGCCTCCGTCTTTTCAGTGCATGTGCTGGGACAGCGCCTGGGGCTCGGGCGGCGGGGGATTCACCGCGGACAGCAGGGGGAGGGCCACATAGAAGGTGGAGCCCCGGCCCATCTCGCTCTCCACCCAGATGCGGCCGCCGTGGCGCTCCACGATGTCCCGGCTGATGTAGAGGCCCAGCCCCAGCCCTCCGTAGGACGTGATGGAGACATTGCGCGCGCGGAAGTAGCGCTCGAAGAGCTGCTCCTGTTGATCCCTCGGAATCCCGATGCCCTCGTCCGCCACGGACAGCAGCGCGAAGTCCCCGCGCACGTCCAGGGATACGCGCACGGTGCTCGCCCCTGGGCTGTACTTGAGGGCGTTCTCCAGCAGATTGGCGATGACCTGCTCGAGCCGGTAGGCGTCGCCCCGGATGCGGACGGGCTCGGACGGGTGCGAATAGTCGATGCGGTGCTGGCCGCGCTCGGCGTCCATGCCCGCGAGCGCCCGCTCCACGAGCGAGTCCACGCGCGTGGGTTCGAATTGTAGCGCGAGCCGCCCGGCCTCGATGCGCGAGGCATCCAGCAAGTCATTGATGAGCGCGGTGAGCCGCAGCAGGTGCTGGCGCGCATGGCGCAGCAGGGCGGGATCCACGGGCTCCTGGCGCTCCAGACGGCGCTCGAGGCTGGCCAGCCGCAAGGACAGGGGGGTGAGGGGTGTCTTGAGCTCGTGCGAGGCGATGGTGAGGAAGTCATCGCGCACGCGGATGGCCTCCTGGGCCTCGCGGAACAGGCGGGTGCGCTCGGCCTCGGCGCTGCGCTGCTCGGTGATGTCCTCGACGATGCCCACGCCGCCCTCCACCTCGCCGTTCTCGGCGATGCAGGGCGCGAAGTGGACACGCACCGGGGTGGCCTTGCCCGTGGGGGTGGTGCGATAGTCCCCCTCGTAGTAGGCGTGGCGCCCCTCGAGCACGTCCCGCACGCAGGCGGTGATGGCCTCGTCGTGGAGGGCCAGCAGGTTCAATCCGATGATGCGCCGCTTGGACGTGCCGATGAGGCGCACGAAGTAGTCGTTGCAGGCGATGAGGGTGGGGGTGTCATCGAAGTGGAACAGGCCCAGGGGCGCGTTCTCGAAGACGAGTTGATAGGCGTGCTCCACGGCGGGCGTCGTGTGCGTGGCCGACTCCGGGGGTTCTTCCCGCGCGCGGATCCGTTCGGGGACGCGGCGCAGCACCACGGTGATCCGCTCCTCCCCGGGTGCGCCCGAGGCCCCCACTGTCACGTCGACTTCCCGCTCGGAATGGTTGTGCAGATGGATCCGGGTGCGGACCGCTCCGCCACCGCGCTCCCATACCCGGGAGTGCATGTGGCGCAGGAAGGATTGGGAGCCGAAGGTGCGCAGGCGATCCGGGAGGAGGAGCGCGAACGGGCGACCCACCAACTGTTCCCGCCTCCAGCCGAGCAGGCGTTCCGCGGCGGGATTCACGTAGAGGATGTGCTCGTGCCCGTCACATGCCACGAGCGGATCCACCATGGCCTCCATCCACTGTCTCGACTCATCTCCAGACATGCCTCCTCCTCTGGAGTGACGGCCTCCGTTACTCGTGAACGTTGGCGATGGTGGGGCCAACCGGTGAGCCCTCGTTTGCTTCTGAGCGAAGGGCCGTATCCCCGTCAGGGAGGCAGGCGGCCAGGGGCCGTCAAGAGGCCACGAACGCGCTCTCCGCCAGCGGCTCCACCTGGAAGCGCGCGATGAGCGGCATGTGGTCCGACAGGCCGTGGAAGCGGCTGCGCGCGTCTCCAAAGGCGAGCGTGCCCTCGGCGTCGAGCCACCGGATGCCCGCGCTGGAGAAGATGTGGTCCAGGTGCATGCGCAGGTGCATGAAGCCCGCGGTGGGGAAGCCCCGGGAGGCGCGGGGATCGATCTGCCCCACCGCCGCCTGGGCACTGATGAAGCGGGCCTCGTCGCAGAAGAAGTGGAAGACGGGCGAGGCGGGAGGGGAATTGAAGTCCCCGCAGACGACGAAGGGCTCGCTCTTGCACTGCCGCCGCACCAGCTGCGCGAGCGCGCGCGCCTCGTGCAACTGGTTGATGCCGTTGCCCATCTTGTCGCGGGTGGACCAGAAGGCGCGGGCGAAGGGCGTGGGCAGGCTCAGGTGGGTGTTGAACACGTGCAGCGCGAGCCCGTTGTCCTTGCGCACCAGGCGCATGTGGGCGCAGATGCGGCTCTGCTTGCGCTCGCGCAGCAGCCGCACGTGGTGGTGGGTGATGGGGTGGGGCGCGTCCACGTTGTGGGTGTCCACCATGAGCCGCTCGGTGTTCACCAGGATGGCGAGCCCCGTGGTGTAGAGCGAGAAGTCCCCCACGCCATAGCGGTGGGCGCGAAAGTAGAAGGCCTCGTAGGGCATGGGGCGGCGGAGGTTGACGAACGTCTCCTCCATGCGTCCCATGAAGGCCTCCAGCTGGGTTTCGCCGGGACGCGCGCGCCGGTGGGCCACGTTGCTGCGGAACGACTGCGTCTCCACCTCCTGGAGGCAGATGATGTCCGGTAATGGATCCAACGTGGCCAGGGCCGCGGCGACCCGTCGTTTAGGACCGAGGGTACTGGCGAGCCCGCGCAGGGCGTGTCCGAAGTAGCGGACGTTGTAGCTGACGATTCGGAGGTCTGTGTCGCCCATATCCATCGTCCGTGCCGCGAGGAAGGCGGAGTGCCGGGGGAAAGGTAAGGCGGGTTCCTGGCGGTGGGGAGGGGTGCTCGATTGCAACCCCCGGCCGGGACGCCTGGTCCCGGGCGAGGGGAGCGGGCGGGAGCGCCGGGGCGGTGTTAAAGGAGGGGGTACACCATGACGTCCACCGCCCCCCGTTTCCACGGAACCGATAGCTACCTCTCCAGTGAAGGCCTCCAGGCCGCCGTCAACTGCGCGCTGACGCTCCAACGCCCGTTGCTGGTGCGCGGCGAGCCGGGCACGGGCAAGACGCTCCTGGCCGAGGCCGTTGCCCAGAGCCTGGGACTGCGCCTGCTCACCTGGCACGTGAAGAGCACCACGCGCGCCCAGGACGGCCTGTACGTCTACGACACCGTGCAGCGCCTGTACGACTCGCGCTTCGGCGAGGGGGACGTGCGCGACATCCGCCACTACATCCGCCTGGGGCCCCTGGGCGAGGCCTTCGCCTCCAAGGAGCGGGTGGTGCTGCTGCTCGACGAGGTGGACAAGGCGGACGTGGAGTTCCCCAATGACTTGCTCCACGAGCTGGACCGGATGCGCTTCCGCATCACGGAGACGAACGAGGACGTGGCGGCCACGCACCGCCCGGTCGTCATCATCACCAGCAACAACGAGAAGGAGCTGCCGGACGCCTTCCTGCGCCGATGCGTCTTCCACTTCATCGACTTCCCGGACCAGGAGCTGATGCGGCGCATCGTCGAGGTGCACCACCCGGGGCTGGACGCGTCGCTCACGGAGCAGTCGCTCAAGGTCTTCTACGAGCTGCGCAACTTCACGCGCCTGCGCAAGCGGCCCTCCACGAGCGAGCTCGTCGATTGGATCGCCGTGCTCAAGGCCAATGGCGTCACCCAGGTGCGGCTCGAGGAGCAGCTGCCCTTCCTGGGGGCCCTGCTCAAGCGCGAGCAGGACCTGATGGCGGTGGCGGAGGCCTTCGGACGCGGCCGCCGGACGAAGGCCTGAGCGGGAAAGGCACACCATGTTCCTGCCCTTCCTCTATGAATTGCGGCGGCGCGGGGTGCCGGTGGGTGCCCAGGAAGCGGTCGCGCTCGCGGGAGCACTCAAGGCGGGCCTGCACGACAGCTCGCTGGACGGCTTCTACCACGTGGCGCGCGCGCTGCTCGTGCATGCGGAGACGCACCTGGATGCCTTCGACCAGGCCTTCCTCACGCACTTCAAGGGCGTGGAGGCGGCGGGGCAGCAGCTCACCGACGAGCTGCTCGAATGGCTCCGGGACGCGCGCGAGCGGCGCGAGCTCTCTCCCGAGGAGCGGGCGCTCCTGGAGCACTTCGACGCGGAGGAACTGGAGAAGCTCTTCCAGCAGCGCCTGGAGGAGCAGCGCGAGCGGCACGATGGCGGCTCGAAGTGGATTGGGACGGGAGGCGCGTCGCCCTTTGGCCACTCGGGCCTGCCGCGCGAGGGCTTCCGCGTGGGAGGCGAGGGCGGCGGTGGCAAGAGCGCGATGAAGCTCGCGGGGGCGCGCGCGTACCAGGGCTACCGGAGTGACGTGGTGCTGGACACGCGGCAGATGGCGCTGGCGCTGCGCAAGCTCCGGGCCTTCTCGCGCGAGGGCGCTCAGGACGAGCTGGACGTGGAGGGCTCCATCGCGGCCACGGCGAAGAACGCCGGCGAGCTGGAGGTGGTGACGCGCGCGCCGCGCCGCTCCAACACCCGCGTGGTGCTGATGATGGACGTGGGCGGCTCCATGGACCCCTACGCCCACCTGGTGAGCCGGCTCTTCTCCGTGGCGAAGCAGGCCACGCACTTCAAGGAACTGCGCACCTACTACTTCCACAATTGCGTGTACGGCCGCGTGTTCGAGTCCTCCCTGCTCAAGGGGGGCATCAGCGTGCCGGACCTGGTGGGGCAGCTGGGCCGGCACTACAAGCTGGTGATGGTGGGGGACGCGCTGATGGCGCCCTACGAGCTGACCATGCGCACCAACACCGAGGGCTACTACGCCGGGGACAACGGCAAGGAAGGCCTGATGTGGTTGATGGACCTGGCGCGGCACTTCGAGCGCAGCGCCTGGCTCAATCCCGAGCCCATCCAGACGTGGCGGGGCAATACCATTGATGCGGTACGTCGCGTTTTCGACATGTTCCCGTTGACGCTCGAGGGGTTGGGCGAGGCCGTGGCGCACCTGACCAAGGGGCGCACGGCGCGAGGGCGTCGGTAGCGACACGTTTTCGGACTAGCGTCGTCTCCCTGTCCACTCGCGGTCGGGGGAGCTGACGATGACGACGATTCTGGTGACGGGTGCCACGGGCACCATTGGTTCGCAGGTGGTGGCCGCCCTCAAGGGGCGTGAGGACGTGAAGGTGCGCGTGGCCGTGCGCAGCGCCGCCCAGGCGGACGCGCTGCGCGGCGGCGGCGTGACGCCCGTGGACTTCGAGTTCAACAAGCCCGAGCTCATCAAGAAGGCCCTCACGGGGGTGGACAAGGTCTTCCTCGTGGTGCCCTTCGTGGCGGAGCAGGTGGAGCACGGCACGAAGTTCATCGATCAGGCCCAGCAGGCCGGCGTCCGGCACATCGTGAAGCTGTCGGCCCTGGGCAGTGGCGTCGTGCCCGGCATCGACCTGGGGCGCTGGCACCGCATCGTCGAGCGCTACCTGGCGGGCTCGGGCATCGCGTACACCTTCCTGCGGCCCAACAATTTCATGGAAAACTTCATCCACATCCATCCTCCGGGCAAGGACGGCAACATCTACCTGCCCATGGGACAAGCCGGGTGCAGCTTCATCGCGGGCGCGGACATCGCCGCGGTGGGCGTCGCCGCGCTGACCACGCCGGGTCACGAGGGCAAGGCCTACGAGCTGACGGGCCCCGAGGCACTCTCCCTCGCCCAGGCCGCCCACATCCTCTCCGGCGTGGCGGGCCGCCCGGTGAACTACGTGGATGTGCCGGAGGAGGCCGCGCGCAAGAGCATGCTCGGCGCGGGCATGCCCGGGTGGATGACGGAGGCGTTGTTGGAGTTGAACGCCCTGGGCAGGGCGGGCCACGCCGCGCGGGTGACGGACTCGGTCCAGCGGGTGCTCGGCCGCGCGCCCACGGGCTTCGCCCAGTTCGCCCAGACGCACGCCGCGCGCTGGAAGTAGCTCCGGGTGGGAATTAGCGATGCGAGAGAGGGGCGGGCCGATTAGAACGGCGGCCCATCCTCGCGGTCCCACCCAGAAGGAGTCTTCTCATGGCCCCTGTTTCCATCCAGCCGCTCTACACCACCTCCGCCACCTCGAACGGTGGCCGCAACGGCCGCGTCCGCTCGGACAACGGCACGGTGGACTTTCCTCTCACCATGCCCAAGGCGCTCGGTGGCCCCGAGACCCCGGGCTCCACCAACCCCGAGCAGCTCTTCGCCGCGGGCTACTCCGCGTGTTTCGAGGGCGCGCTGCGCCTGGTGGCGCGCAACATGAAGAAGTCCATCAGCGACGCGCACATCACCGCCAAGGTGACCATCGGCAAGACGCCGGAGGGCGGCTTCGGTCTGGCGACCGAGCTGCACGGCAAGATCTCCGGCGTGTCGGCGGCCGAGGCCCAGGAGCTGATGGAGGCGGCGCACAAGGTGTGCCCGTACTCGGTGGCCACCCGGGGCAACATGGACGTGAAGCTCACGTCCGAGGCGGCCTGAGTCCATCCGCGCGGGGCCGGGCGCTTCACGTCCCGGCCCCCGCCGTCGTTCCTTCCGTTACTTCGCGCCCTCGAGCCACGTGCCCCAGCGCACGAGCCGCACGCCGCCTTCGGGCTCGCGCTTGCCGCCCGGGCCCACGCGCTCGGTGCCCTCGGCGAGCGCCTGGAAGCGCGCCTCGCGGGCGAGGCCCGACAGTTGGGGGCTCCAGGGGTCCGCGGCGACCGTCTCCGAATAGACGCGCTGGGTGCCTTCCTCGCTCATCGTGCGCTGCACGCCGATCGTGGGCACTTCATGGCCCTCCACGCTGAACGTGCCCGGTGTGCCGGACGCCACGGACGGCGGCGGCCAGTCGCCCGCGGTCAGCGCTTCCCACGCCAGGCCCATCAGCACCTCCTCGAGCGGCTCGGCCTCGGCCTCCGCGAGGTCCGTGCACGGAGCCGCCTGGGTGTCGATGGGGCGCTCGGTGCGCAGCAGGTAGCCGCGCTCGGCGCCGAAGCACACGCGCTGCAGCGTGGGCATGGGCTCCAGGTCCACGCGCCGGTCGTACCAGGTGCCCGGGCCCAGTGGCCGCTCCAGCGAGGGCACGGCGCCGCTCGCCGAGCCCTCTCCCGCCTTGAACTCGACCAGGTCCAGCGTGAGTCCTCCCGGCACGCGGAAGCCCGCGGACTCGGTGGCGGCCTGGAGCAGGCCCCGGGTGAGGTAGAGCGGTCCCGGCTCCTTCGTGTACAGGCGGCTGACGAGGTTGCCGTCCACCGGGCGGTCATCCTTCACGTAGCGCAGCCCCTCCCAGGTGCGCTGGGCGACCGTGGCGCGCTCGGCGGAGGGCTCTCCGAGCGGGGACACCTCGATGGGGTGCGTCTCGTCCGCGCGCACGGGCAGCACCACGTCCTGGGCGAGCCGCGTCTGGGGCAGGGCCTGGCCGGCCTCGTCCCGGAAGGAGAGCTGGAGCCACACCCAGGGCCGCTGCACGGCCACCACCGCCAGCGTCACCCGTCCCTTGAGCTCGCGGGGCGTCCCACCCCGCTCCATGCTGCCCTGGTGCGCGGAGAAGGCGTAGGTGACGGTGTCGCCCACCCGCGCGTTCCGCCAGCCGTTCTCCGGGGCCGTCGTGGCCTGGGCGGACGAGGATTCGGAGGCGGAGGGGCCGCTGGACTTCGAGGTCATACAGCCGGGCAGGAGCAGCAGGGCCGCGCCGAGCAGCGCGCGAGCAGGGGACGGAGGGCGCATTCGCATGGGGGACTTGATACACCGGGAGTGAGAGTCCTCGCATCTTTACGCTGGAGCCGCGTGCATGCCTCCCTCCCTGCCCATCCGCCGCGTCGTCCTCTACAAACATGGTGTTGGCTACTTCGAGCGCCAGGGCAAGGTGGAGGGCAGTGACACGCTCCACCTGGACTTCAAGGCGCGGGACATGAACGACGTCCTCAAGTCCATGACGGTGTTGGACTTGTCGGGCGGCTCGGTGTCGGCGGTGAGCTACGACTCCACCAAGCCCCTGGAGCAGCTCCTCCAGGAGGCCACCCTGCGCATCCCCGATGACGGCGGCATCACGGCGCTGCTGGCGCAGGTGAAGGGCGCGCGGGTGAGCGTGCGCGTGGGCAAGGAGCAGCACGTGGAGGGCGTCATCGTGGGGCTCGAGTGCCTGCCCCTCATCGAGGGCAAGGTGGCCGTGGAGCGGCCCTTCCTGACGCTGCTGGTGGGCGCGTCCCTGCGCAGCTTCGACCTGCTGGACGTGGCGGAGCTCACCTTCCTGGATGACGCGGTGCGCGAGGACCTGGAGTTCTACCTGGCCACGGTGTTGTCCTCGTACAAGAAGGACACCAAGCGGGTGTCGGTGCTCACCTCGGGCGAGGGCTCGCGCGACCTGTTCGTCTCCTACGTGCTGGAGGCGCCGGTGTGGAAGACGAGCTACCGCATCCTGATGGAGGAGGGGGAGAAGCCCCTGCTCCAGGGTTGGGCGGTGGTGGACAACACGGGGGACGAGGACTGGGAGCAGGTGGACCTGGCGCTCATCGCGGGGCTGCCGGTGTCCTTCGTGCACGACCTGTACAACCCGCGCTACCTCAAGCGGCCCGTGGTGGAGGTGCGCACGGAGGCGGCCGCGGCGCCCGTCATCCCCGAGGAGGACTACGGGACGCTGGGCGAGGCGGAGGCGGAGGCCCCCATGGAGGTGGAGATGGCGATGGCGCCCATGGCCGCGCCCGCGCTCGCGCCCATGCGCGCGGCGCCCGGGGGCGGCGGCCCGGTGTTCGGCAGGCGTGAGGCGCGCGAGCGCAGCGCGGCGGTGAAGACGGTGACGAAGGAGGTGGGGGACTTGTTCGAGTACCGGGTGGACCACCCGGTGACGGTGCACCGCAACCAGAGCGCGCTGGTGCCCATCCTCCACCGCACCTTCGAGGGGCGGCGGGTGCTGCTCTACAACCGCGCCACGCGCGAGAAGAACCCCATGGCGTGCATCGAGCTGAAGAACACCACGGGGCTCACGCTGGAGGGCGGCCCGGTGACGGTGACGGACGCGGACACCTACGTGGGCGAGGCCATGCTGGACACGATGAAGCCGGACGATCGGCGCTTCGTGCCGTACGCGGTGGAGCTCGGGTGCGCCGTGTCGGTGGAAGACGCGATGGAGGAGGGGCCGGTGCGCCGGGCGGTGGTGGCCCGGGGCGTGCTGACGGTGGAGTTCTTCCACTTCCGCCGCACCCACTATGTCATTCGCAACAAGGCCAGGCGCGCGCAGACGCTCTACCTGGAGCACCCGCGCGCGGGCTGGCAGCTCGAGGACACGCGCGAGCCCGACGAGACCACGGACAACTTCTGGCGCTTCAAGCGCGAGCTGGAGTCCGGCGCGAGCGAGGACTTCGCCGTCACCGAGACGTCGCGCAACCAGCGCACGTACATGCTCACCCACACGGGGTTGGACGACGTGGCCCTCTTCCTGAGCTCGGGCTTCATCGACGAGCGCGTGGCCGAGGGCCTGCGCGAGGTCGCCGCCCTGCGCGAGAAGCTGGCCCAGCTCACCGAGGAGGAGCGGCGCCGCTTCGAGGAGCGCACGCAGCTCTTCGAGGATCAGAAGCGCATCCGGGCCAACATCGACTCGCTCAAGAGCGGCGGCTCGCAGCGCGAGCTGTCCGAGCGTTTCGTGGCGAAGCTCAACGAGCAGGAGGACCGGCTGGAGGCGCTGGCCCGGGAGCTGGAGCAACTGGCCCAGGGCAAGCGCGAGGCGCAGGAGGCCGTCAACCGCACCCTCCAGTCCCTGGCCTTCACCTCGGACCTGGGCACGCCCCGGGGCTGAGCCGCCTCAGGAGCGCTCGAGCACGAGCGGCGTCCAGTCCTCGTCCATCTGCAGGCGGGGCACGGTGACGCCGCCATCCGGCGCGGCGATGACGGTGCCGTGCGCCGCGCCGAAGGTCCAGCGGATGCGCTCGCCCGGCAGGCACTGGAAGCGCTGCACGCGCCGGGGCGTCACGTCCACCACCGGCGTGCCGACGACGCCCGCGCCCCGCACCGCGCGCAGCGGCATCACGAAGCGCCGGGTCGAGTCCACCAGCCGCGTGGCGTCCCAGCGCAGCGAGCGGTTGATCATCCCCGCCACGTCTCCGTCCCAGCCCGTGTCGCCCGCCACCTTGGGATCTCCCGCGTAGCCGGAGTCCAGGCGCCTCGGCTGACGGCCGTTGCCGCCCCGGCCTGGGTCCCCATCCCACGTCGAGCGGCTGAACGCGGGGAAGGCCAGGTCCCTGCGCAGGAAGGACTTGGGGTCCGAGCGGGGGTTCCATCCCCGGTCCCACCAGCGCGCGCCGAGCCAGGGATCCGGCTCGGTGTGGCCGCCCTCGTCCCAGACGGCGACGTGGCCGATGTGCCGCAGTTGCAGCGTGTCGTAGAAGGACGCGCCCGTGAGGGTGCTGGGCCCCACCACGGAGCCGAAGTGGATGATGGGGTCGTCCTTGCCGTGCTCCAGGAAGAGGAACTGCGCGCGCGCGCCGGTGTCGTCGCGCAGGGCGCGCGTCATGTCCAGGCGGCTCCAGACGCCCAGCCCGTCCGCCTCGGGCACTTCCTCCTCGGGCATGCCCCAGAGCGAGGCGAGCTGCGCGAGCCGCCACGGACGGTGCGCTCGCGCCACGGGCTGCGCGTGCCGGGCGAACACCCCGGCGAAGTGCCGCGAGTCCAGCAGCCCGAGCGACAGCGCGCCCGCGCCGCCCATGGAGTCTCCCTCCACGAAGACGCGATGGGGATCCGCCCCGGGGTAGCTGCGCAGCACCCACTCGAGCAGCGCCAGCACCCGTCGCGCGGTGTACGGCGGAATCCTGCCCTCCACGGCCGGGCCCTTGGGCAGGTTCTCCGAGTAGCCCCACCAATAGGTGAGGTGGGGATCGCTCGGCTCGATGACGAAGCGGTCCGGGGAGGTGCGCGCCACGGGCGGCCAGTTGCCCACTCCGTGCAGGGTCACCGTCACCGGCAGCCGCCGGCCCGCCGTGGCCGCGAGCGGCACCGTCACCACCGCCGCGAAGGTGCGCCCCGCGTAGCCGGGGCTGTCCAGCCACGTGTCCGTGGTCTGCTCCAGCGTCAGCCGCACGCTGCCGGGCAGCTCCTCGCGCTGGATGATGCGCGGCTCGGGCGTGTGCAGCGTGTCCTGGATGGTGAGCTTCATCCGCTCGCGCGCCGTGTCGGCGCCATCCACGGCGGAGAAGGTCACCTCGTGGCTCGTCCCGCCCTGGATGAAGTCGGGCTGGAAGGTGAGCGTGCGCGACGGCTCGTCCCACCGCGCCCCCGGGGGCATGCCCTCCGCGAAGACCCGCGTCCCCGGCCGGCCTCCCTCCACCTGCACCGTGATGCGCAGCAGCTCGCCCTCGTCCACGTCCTGGGCCGGGGGCACCCGCAGCACGAGCGTGGAGCGGTTCTTGGGGACCAACGGATCGAGCTCCGATCGGGCGGCCTCGGAGCGGGGTGAATCCCAGAGCCACAAGGTCATCAGCCCGAGCACCACGAGCGGCTGCCGCGGAATGCAAGAGCGGATCATTCTTCCCCAACGCATCGTGCAACGTCCTCACGGGCGGCCTTCGAGGAGCGGAGCGTTCCTCGGACCGCGGTCAGATATCAGTGAGCAAATGCCATGCCCTGGCGCGTGCGCCAAACAGACGTTTCATCCCGTTCGTTCCCGACGGCGGCGGGGGTCGCTCTCACGGATGGTGGGGGTGCAACCGATGCCTCCACCCCGAGCGCCGCAGGGTGAGCTCATGGTTCTCGAAGAGTTTCACCAGGACGAGTCCCGCGACGAAGCCTCCCACGTGGGCCCACACCGCCACACCGCTGCCGCCCTCGGCCTCGAGCGAGTTGAGCTGGGGCAGGCCGGTGATGACCTGGACGCCGAACCACCAGAGGAGCACCAACCACGCGGGCAGAGGGACCAGGAAGAAGAAGAAGAGCATGTTGACCCGGACGCGCGGGTAGAGCACCAGGTAGGCGCCCATGATGCCGGAGATGGCGCCCGAGGCTCCCACCATGGGTACGGGCGAGGTGGGATCCACCACCACCTGGGCCAGGGCCGCCGCCAGGCCGCACACGAGGTAGAAGACGAGGAAGCGCAGCCGCCCCATGCTGTCCTCCACGTTGTTGCCGAACACCCAGAAGAAGAGGCAGTTGCCCAGGATGTGGCCCCAACTGCCATGCAGGAACATGGAGGTGAGGGGGGTGAGGAGGTTGATGGCCTCGCGGTCCACCACGCAGGCCAGCCCCACGCCAATGGGCACGCCCAACCCCACGGGGGCCAGTCCGGTCAGCTCTCCGGGCACGAGCCCCAGGTTGCACACACTGGCCGCCAGGGCCACCTCGTTCAGCCCCGCCCCCTGGAGCCACACCCAGGTGGCCCCGATGGCTCCGAGCAGCAGGTAGGTGATGATGGGCGTGCGCAGCGTGGGGTTGTCGTCACTGAGGGGAATCATCGGATGGCCCCCATCATGTGCATGAAGTCCCGCCGGGCCACGGGTTTCCTCTTCCGTGTGTGGCGGCGGACGTCTCGCGCGGGGGGCTCACTCGCGCAGGTGGAGCTTGCGCACCAGCTCCTCGTATTTCTCGGGCGACAGGTTGGAGCGCTGGAGGGCCTGGCGCAGCGCTTCTCCCTTTTTGTACACGGCCGAGAAACCACACTCCGGCAGGAATTCCGGCAGGGCCTCGTAGACGAGGTTGCGCGGGTAGTCGCGGCACATGCCCGGCCGGCTGTCGTAGGAGTCACACTGCTTCGTCGCCGGGTCGTAGTGCGTGCAGCGGAAGACGAGGAGCTTGTGCCGGCGATCCTCTCCCGTGTGCTCGAAGCCGTTGACGAGCCGGTGCCAGGTGAGGGTGAGCCAGCGCAGCGAGCGCAGGGAGAAGACGGGCCGGCTCACGGCGATGACGGGGGACTCGCAGCAGCGGCCGCACCCGGTGCAGGAGCCCTTGAGGCGGTAGCGCGGCTCGCCCCGGGCCTTGAGCAGCAGGCGGGTCAAGACCAGATCAATGGTGTAGCGCAGCAGCGCGATGCGCTTGATGCCCCGGCGGATGGGCCCGTCCTTCATGTCGCCCTCCAGTCTAGTCCGGGGCTCCCTCCTGGCGTCCAGGGGAGGCCCGTGCTTCAAATCACCCCCCTCCATTCCGCAGGGAGGGTTCATGAAGATCTCGAAGTGGTCGGTGCCCTGGATGCTCCTCACCGCCTCGGTGCTCGTCACCGGATGCGCGGCCAGCCGCCGTGAGATGTACATCCAGGAGAAGGCGAGTGATTACGTGTACCGCAAGCCCATCGCCGAGGTGTGGCCCGAGGTGCGCGCGATGTTGAAGGAGAAGGAATTGCCGGTGCGCGAGGCCCCCGGTGGCTATGAGATCAGCACCGACTGGCACCAGCTGGGCGCGTCCTCCAACCTGGGCACCAGCTACGTGCGCTACCTGGTGCGCGGCCACCAGCCGAGCCCCGCGATGACCCAGGTGGAGATCCTCCGGCAGAACCGGGTGGAGTCCGGCCAGGGCGCCATGGCCACGCCGAACAACCGCACCGCGGGCACGGACTCCGTCAGCCGCACGCGGGATCGGGAGATGGAGTGGGAGCTGCTGCAGCGCGTGGACCCCGAGGGGGCCAAGGCGCTCAAGGCCGAGGCCGAGGCCACCATCAAGTAGTCGGGAGATGTTCAGTCCCGCAGGGGCAGGTCCACGGTGAGCCCGTCGAAGGCCACCTCGACGGGCCCCTTGTACTCCTCGCGGGCCTGGGCGAGCAGCCGCGCGGGCTCCGTGTCGTGACGGCTGGACAGATGGGTGAGGATGAGCCGCCGCGCACCGGCCTCGCGCGCCACCTGGGCCGCCTCGCGCGCCGTCGAGTGCCGCGTCTCCAGGGCGCGCGCCTGCTCGTCATCCGAGAAGGTGGACTCGTGGATGAGCAGATCCGCGTCCTTCGCGGCGCGCACCAGTGAGGCGCAGGGGCGGGTGTCACCGGAGATGACCAGCCGCCGTCCGGGACGCGGCTCGCCCACCACCTCCTCCGGGCGCACGACGCGGCCGTCGGGCAGCTCCACGGGCTCGCCCCGCTGCAGCTGGCCGTAGAGCGGCCCCGAGGGGACGCCGAGCGCCTTCACCGTCTCCAGGTTGAACTTCCCCGGACGCTCCTCCTCCTGAAGCACGTAGCCGAGCGCGTTGATGCGGTGATCCACCGCCACGGCCTGCACCGAGTAGCCGCGCCGCTTCACGATGTCTCCGTCGCGCAGCTCGTGGATCTCCACCGGGAAGGACAGGGACTCCACGCCCAGGTGCACCGCCTGGTTCAGCAGCCGGCGCGCCGTGGGCGGGCCGTAGAGCTGCACGGGCGTGTCCCGCCCCATCATCCCGAGCGTGCGCAGGAAGCCGATGATTCCCAGGTAGTGATCGGCGTGGAAGTGGGTGAAGAAGACGGCGTCCACGGTGAAGCCGGTGCCAAAGCGCACCATCTGCCGCTGGCTGCCCTCGCCGCAGTCGAAGAGGAGCAGGTCCGCGTTGGCCTTCACCGCGAGTCCGGAGAGATTGCGGTGCAACGTCGGCTGCGCGGCCGAGGTGCCGAGGAAGGTGAGCCTGAGGATGGACATGCCGGCGCTGCCCATGAGTCGAAGTCCTTCCCGCGCGTCGTCCGAGTGCGCGCGCCCTCCATGTATCACGGCTTTCCCCCCGGACGTGGGGTGCGCTATGAGGCGCGCCCGTCCCCATGAGCGACTCCCTCACCGTGTCCCCCACGAGCGACCCGCGCCGAGTGCGCGCGGCCGATGGTTCCATCCTCTCCGTGCCCGCGGGCTGGGCGCTGCTGCCCCCGGGTGACGCGGGGCTCACGCGCCGGGTGAAGGCCGCTGGACCGAGCTGGACGGTGGTGGAGAAGAAGGGCCGCAAGGTGTTCTCCAAGGGAGTGTGGGCGCCCGAGGCCCACATCACCGCCGCCCAGGCGGCCCTGGAGTCCGAGCGCGCCACGCCCGCCTATGCCAAGCGCCGCGAGGCGGACGTGCGCCGCCGGGAGCGCGAGCAGGCCGAGTACGAGGTGGACTTCGCCAACGCGGTGCTGAACTTCCTGCGCTTCGCGCCGTCCTTCCAGCCCCACGCGAAGCTGCTGGCGGTGGCGGTGGCGGCGCATGCGACGCCGGTGGGGAGTGGCACGGTGGCTCGCACCGAGCGCATTCCCATCGAGCGCCGGGCCGAGGCGGCCGTCATCGCGTGGATGCGGCACCAGACGACGGCCTACGACAACCTCAGCATCGCCCGGGTGAAGGGGGCGCGCCGGGAGGTGCGGCGAGAGCTCGCGGAGGTGTCGCGCGCGGTGCTGGACCTGCATCGCCGCGAGGGCAGTCATGCCGTGGCGGCCTGCCCCCTGTGCTCTGCCCTGGCTCGCCTGGGCCAGGGGCAGAAGGGGTTCTGACGAGCGTCTGGCTGGACACTCGTGGCCTGAGCGAAGGGTCTTGGCTGGTCGTCACAAAACCCTTCGCGGCGCTCCTACGAAGACTCACTTTTGAGATCTGCAAGGAGCGGGCTCATGTCTGAGCAGAGTTGGAAGGGGTTCCTCGTGGGCCTGTTGGTCGTGGCGGTGGGGGGGGGAGGGGCATTGGCGGCCGAACGGGCCGCTGAAACCCCTCCCGGCCCTGTTGTCCTGCCCAAGGGCTTCTTCGTCCCTGGGCCGAACACCGTCGTCAAGCGAAGTTCGGAGGTTCAGGCTCCCCCCGCGGAGTCCGAGGTCTCCGTGAAGGCCAGAAGAGGCACCAGGGTCAAGGCTGGCGCTCCCTCGGAGAGCTGTGGTCTCACCAAGCTCGAGACGACGAGTGGGGCAGGGAAGACGACGTTGGTCATGACGGTCGAGAAGTCCGTCGAGACCGAGGTCAGCGCCGACGTCAAGGTGGAAGCCAAGTTCGTCTCGGCGGGGGTCGGCTTCTCGGTGACCCGCAAGTACGGCGTTTCGGATCAGACCCGCTACGAGGTCCCCAAGGGCAAGTTCGGTACCATCGAGGCCTATCCCCTCTATGACGTGTACCCCATCACCATCTACAAGTCCGGGAAGAAGGCCGGCGGGGGTGCTGTCATGAAGCCATCGGGCGTGTGCTTCAATCAGTGGACCGAGTGAGTTCGCAGATGAGTAACGGCGGCTGATGGGTTCAGATCAGAAGGGTCAGTACCGCACCCAATAGCGTTCGAGAGCAAGGGAAGGGGCTTGCCCTTGAGAGAAGTAATGCGAGGCCTCATCCCGGGCGTACTCGAGGAACTCGCGGATGGCATGCTTCTGGTCGGCGGAGAACCTTTCGAATCGCTCAAGATGCCATGCGCGAAGCCGTCGTTCCTCGGAGGTCGCGTCCCCTGGAAGGATCAGTCCGAACACGGTGTGAGGCAACAGGTTGCCGTGGTCCTCCAGCGCGGCCAGCAGGTAGGCGGGGAAATAGTAGTGAAAGCCTTCCGGGCTGAGGAACGAGCTGCTGTTGTACTGAAGCTCCTCTGGAGTCAGTTCCTTCCAATGCCGACCCTTGAACGCGCGAGCCAGTTCAGTGCTTTCCCAGTCATTCGGGTCGTGCCCAATCCGGTCATTCCCGGGCTTGGGAGTATCGGCGAATGCGGCTTCAATGAGTTCGCGAAGTTTGTTTTTCCGGGACATGGACGCTCTCCCTCCCCGTCACTTCTTGGGGCATTTCTTTAGGAGTGAGTCGGAGTAGGCGAGCCCTGTGGCAAGAAGCAGGAGACACGCCGTCTTTCGATAGCGACTGAGCATGGAGATCGACACGGTGGGAGGTAGATACGTCAAGGGGTGGTGGCGGGAATCAGATGGCAACCCTCGCGAGGGCTCACCCAGGTGGCCGTGCTGGACAGGCCCAGGCCCCGGACGGTGACACGCCGGGCGTCCGTCTCCTCCTGGAGTGAGCTGTAGGGAATGTATTGTCTGGCGTAGCCCAGGCAGTACTTCTCGGAGAAGCCCATCACGAACCGGCAGGAGCAGTACTCCTTGGCCGTATAGGCACTCAGGACGCCCTGGAACGCGCTCACGTGCTCCCGGTTCGCCACGTACCAGGTGCCTCCTCCCACGAGCAGCAGGGCCACTCCCGCCAGCAATCCCTTCTTCACGGCCCGCCTCATGGCGCTCCCTTCCCGGCGACGAAGGCCGCTCGCGCCCGGGCGAGGAATTCGTTCTGGCGGAAGCTCTTGTCCCGGTCATCCCCGTAGCGGACGATGACCAGCTTCTCCGAGGGAATCACGAACAGGCATTGCCCCCAATGGCCGAGCGCCGCGAAGGCGTCCTCGGGCGCGTCCTTCCACGGCCGCGGGGCTCCCTTGAACGCGCGGTTGAGCCACCAATGTCCTCCCGGAATGGCCTCGGCGACGGTGGCCCTCGGGTCCGGTACGTAATGCTCGAAGGGCGTGAGGTTCATCCTCACCCACTCGGGGGGAAGGAGTTGCTCATCCTTCCACCGGCCCCCGCGCTGCATGAGCAGTCCCACGCGGGCCAGGTCGCGCGCCGTCATGTAGGCATAGGACGAGCCCACGTAGGTCCCACTCGTGTCCCGCTCCCAGACGGCGCTGGTGATGCCCAGCGGCTCGAAGAGGGCCTTCCAGGGGTAGTCCGCGTAGGCGTCGCCGAGCATGGACTTGAGGCTGGCCGACAGCACGTTGCTCTCCCCACTGGAGTAGACGTGGCGCGTGCCCGGAGGCGCCACCGCCGGGAGCGAGGCGGTGTACGCGGCCATGTCGTCCCGGCCTCGCGTGTAGAGCATGGTGATGACCGAGGACTTGAGTGGCGAGGCCTCGTAGCCCTCGCTCCACGCCAGGCCCGAGGCCCACGGCAGCAGGTGCCGCATGCGGATGTCCGGGTGCGCGGCGAAGGGCGGATGGTGCTGGGCCACCGTGTCATCCAACTGGAAGCGGCCCTCCTTGAAAGCCACTCCGAGCACGGCGGCCATCACGCTCTTGCTGACCGACCAGGTGAGGTGCGGCGTCTCCACGCGGTTTTCGCCCGTGTAGCGCTCGTAGACCAGATGGCCATCCAGGATCACCACGACCGCGTCCGTCCGCACCCCGGTGGGCTTCTCGTCGTTCCGGGGTGGGAAGGTATAGGCCTCGAAGGCGCGCAGGGCCTCGGCGGGAGCCTGGGCTTCACTCCGGGGCCACTCGGTGTCGGGCCACTCCTCGGCGCCCACCGCCAGCGGCAGCACCAGGGCGAGGACGGCGAGGGCGCTTCGCCCACCATGCAAGGACATGCTCTTCGAACTCCCGCGGCAAGGGGCGGATACCCTACCAAAGGGTGAGCCGTGGCTCGGGACGACCTCGGGGTGAATATGCGTTTAAGTATTGTTGATGTTTTCGATAAATTAATTGAATGGATTGTTGACCGGTGGTTCAGGAACCACCTTGGTCATTCCTGACCGGCGGGTTAGAAATGCCGCCACCATGGCTCGTCCCGCCGCTCCCCACGCCCGCGCATCCTTGATCTCCGCCGCCCGGGCGGAGTTCGTGAAGAAGGGGCTGAAGGGGGCGCGCATCGAGGACATCACCGCCGCGTGTGGCCTCTCCAAGGGGGCTTTCTATCTGCATGCCGAGTCCAAGGAGGCGCTCTTCGCCGAGGTGCTGGGCGAGTTCACCTCCGAGTTGCAGACGCTCATCGAGCAGCGGCGGGGGGAGACGGAGCGCTTCTTCGCCGAGCACGGTCCCGTGGAGGCGCGGGATGTGGTCGAGCGTTCCGCGCGCTACGAGCTCCTGCTGACGGTGAGCGCCGAGAGCGATCTGCGCACGCTCGAGCTCTTGTGGTCCTACCGCGATGTGATGCACGTGCTCATCCGGGGCAGCCAGGGCACGGACTTCGACACGGTGATGTGGAGCTTCGTGGACCGCGAGGTGGCGCACGTGTCGCAGGAGTTCCAGCGGCTGCAGGCCAGCGGGGCGCTGCGCACGGACGTGCCCGCGGAGGTCATCGGCTCGCTCATCGTCGGCACCTATGTGTTGCTCGCCCAGCGCATGTGCCAGACGGAGGAGAAGCCGGACCTGGCCGCCTGGGCCAGCTCCATCCACCGCCTCATCCGCGAGGGCTGTGCGCCCCGCGAGTCATTTCCGGCCGAGTCCGCCGCGCGCGGCTCCGCGCCGGCGTCTTCTTCCCGCCGGGCTCCGGCCCGAGCGCTTTCCCGTACCCGCAGCACCCCGAGGTCAGGACCGTGAAACTCTCCAGGACGCCGTTCGTCGCCGGGCTCGCCGCCGTGGGCATGGCCGCCACCGCGCTTCCCCTGTCCGGCTGCCGCGCGGACGCGGCCTCCACGCAGACGGCCCAGGCCCCCACCGCGCCGGGCGCCCCCGTGGTGTCGCTCGCCGCGCCGCGTGCCGTGCGCAGCGCGCCGCGCGAGGAGGTGACGGGCACGCTCTTTCCCGCTCAGGCGCTCCAGGTGGGCTTCGAGGTGGGAGGCCGGCTGGAGAAGGTGCGCGTGACGAAGGGGCAGGTGGTGCAGGCCGGGCAGGTGCTCGCCCAGCTCAACCCGGAGATCTCCGACGCCCAGCTCGCCCAGGCCCAGGCCGCGGTGGCCGCCGCCGAGGTGAGCGCCGCCATGGCCGCGGACGTGGCCGAGCGCAACGCCAAGCTCCAGCAGCAGGGCAACGTGAGCGACCTGGCCAACCGCACCGCCAGCACCCAGGCACGTCAGGCCGAGGCGCAGCTGCTCGCCGCCAAGGCGCAGCTCGCCCAGGCGCAGGCGGGCCGGCGCCGGCATGATCTCAAGGCGCCCTTCGCGGGCACCGTCATCGACGCGCCCGAGCAGGTGGGCGCCATCGTGGGGCCGAGCGTGCCGCTCTTCACCGTGGAGAACCTGGGCGCGCTCCTGCTCAAGACGACGGTGGCCGAGTCCTCGCGCGCGCGCCTCAAGCCGGGCACGACCGTGCGCGTGGAGGTCGTGGGCAGCAGCACCTTCACGGAGGAAGCCGTCATCCGCACCGTGATTCCCTCCGCGGACCCGGCCACACGCCGCATTCCGGTGGACATCCTCGTGCCCAACAAGGACGGACGCTTCGTGGCCAACACCCTGGCGCGCGTGGTGCTCCCGCTGGGCGAGGCGCAGGAGGCCCAGGCCCTGCCCACCAGCGCGCTGGCCTCGGCCGGCGGAGACCACGTGCTCGTGGTGGCCTCGTCCGGCGAGGTGCGCCGCGTGGAGGTGCAGGTGCTCGAGCGCGGGGTGCGCGAGGTGGTGGTCAAGGCCGCTTCTCCCCTGGACAAGGTCGTCGAATACCCCATGCCCTCGCTCACCGAGGGCACCCGCGTCTCCGTGAAGTAGTCCCCCCGCCGCCCCGTCTTTTCCGAGCGTCCCCTCCATGCTCCTCAGCGACGTCTCCATTCGCCGGCCGGTCTTCACGGCCATGATGTCCCTCTGCCTCATCGTCCTCGGGGTGATGGGGTTCGGCCGCCTGGGCACGGACCTCTTCCCGGACGTCTCCATCCCGGTGGTGGTGGTCAACACCGTCTACAAGGGCGCGGGCCCCGGGGAGATCGAGACCCAGGTCATCAAGCACATCGAGGATGCCGCCGCGGGCATCAGCGGCGTGGACAAGATCCACTCGTTCAGCCGCGAGAACATGGGCACGGTGGTGGTGCAGTTCAAGCTGTCGACGAACCTGGACCGGGCGGTGCAGGAGGTGCGCGACAAGGTCTCGGGCGTGGCCAACAAGCTGCCCCGGGACGCGGACTCGCCGGTGGTCAGCCGCGTGGATATCTCGGCGGTGGCGGTGCTCACCTACGCGGCGAGCGCCCAGGCCGATTCGCGCACGGTGCGCAAGCTCATCGAGGACAAGCTCAAGCCTTCGCTCGCGCAGCTCGAGGGCGTGGCCGACGTGCGCATCAACGGCGGTGACGTGCGGGAAATCCAGGTGGACATCGACCTGGAGAAGGCGCGCGCGGTGGGCGTGTCCGCCACGGACGTGGGCCAGCGCATCGGCATGGAGAACCTGGACCTGCCCGCGGGCCGGTTGCAGCTGGGCTCCACGGAGTTGACGGTGCGCTCGCTCGGCCAGTTCAAGACCGTGGACGAGCTGCGCCAGCTGCCGGTGGCCCAGAGCCGCACGGGCGCGCAGGTGCGGCTCGAGGAGATCGCCACCGTGACGGACGGCGCGGCCGAGCGGCGCACCACGACGCGCCTCAACGGCAACGACGCGGTCATCCTGGAGGTGGTCAAGCAGCCCGGCTCCAACACGGTGGCGGTGAGTGACGCGGTGAAGAAGGCCATGGCGACCATTGGTCCCTCGCTGGGCCATGACTTCCAGGCCACGCTCATCATCGACCAGTCGGTGCCCATCAAGGAGAACGCCCACGAGGTGTGGATCGCGCTCATCTTCGGTGGCGCGATGGCGGTGCTCATCATCCTCATGTTCCTGCTGGACCCGCGCGGCACGTTCATCTCGTCGCTCGCGCTGCCCACGTCCGTCATCGGCACGTTCTTCGTGATGTACCTGCTCAACTACTCGCTCAATCAGATGACGCTGCTGGCGCTGTCGCTCGCCATCGGCCTGCTCATCGACGACGCGGTGGTGGTGCGCGAGGCCATCACCCACCGGCTGGAGATGGGCGAGGATCCGGTGTCCGCCGCGTCCAAGGGCACGCGGGACGTGGGCCTGGCGGTGCTCGCCACCACGCTCGCCCTGGTGGCGGTGTTCGTCCCGGTGGCCTTCATGCCCGGCATGGTGGGCCAGTTCCTCCAGCAGTTCGGCATCACCATCTCGGTGGCGGTGCTCATCTCGCTCTTCATCTCCTTCACGCTGGACCCGATGCTCTCCGCGCGTCTGGCCAAGCAGCGCAAGCCCGGCGAGCACCACCAGGAGAACGCCCTGGCGCGCTCCATCCGGGGCCTCCTGGATGGCAGCGAGCGCGTCTACGCGCGCATCCTCCGCTCGGTGCTCAACCACAAGTGGCTCACGATGGGCGTCACCCTGGGCATCATGGTCGTGTCCTTTGGCGCGGCCAGCCGCCTGGGCGTGGAATTCATGGCGCCCGAGGATCGCTCGCAGTTCCTCGTGCAGCTCATCCTGCCGGATGCCTCGAACCTGGAGCAGACGGGGGCGCGCGTGGCGCAGGCGGAGCAGGTCCTGCGCGGCATCCCCGAGGTGACGGACATCTACTCCATCGTGGGAGAGAACGGCGACGTCAACAAGGCGCGCATCCGGGTGCTCACCACGGAGAAGCACGCGCGCACCCGGGGCATCCAGGAGATCAAGGACGAGGCGCGCAGCCGGCTCGTGCCCGAGCTGGTCGCCACCCGCGTGATGATGATGGATCCCCCCATCGTCGACGGCCTGGGCGGTGACTTCTACCCCATCATCGTGCGCGTCACCGGTCCGGACCTGGCGAAGATTCACGAGGAGTCCGAGCGGCTCGCGCAGTACCTGCGCGACATTCCCGGCACGGCGGACGTGCGCGTGGACTTCAATCCGCCCAAGCCCGAGCTGGCCATCGAGATCGACCGGGCGCGCGCCAAGGATCTGGGACTGAGCGCCGCGGGGCTGGCGATGCAGATGCGTCTGGCCGTCGGCGGCGACGTGTCCGCCAAGCTGCGCGAGGGCGTGGACGAGACGGACATCCGCGTGCGGCTGTCCGAGCGGGATCGCAACACGCCCGAGCGGGTGGGGCAGCTCCTGGTCGCCACGCCCCGGGGCATGGTGCCGGTGTCGGACGTGGCCCGGGTGGAGCTGCGCGATGGCCCGAGCGTCATCGAGCACGAGAACCGCCAGCGGCAGATCGCCATCTACTCGCAGCTCAAGGGCGCGCCCCTGGGCGACGTGGCCAACCAGTTCCGCGCCAAGGTGGCCGCGCAGCCGCTGCCGCCGGGCTACTCGCTCATCTACGACGGGCAGATGAAGATGCTCAGCGAGCAGAACGATGCCTTCGGCTCGGCGTTCATCCTGGCCTTCGTCTTCATCTACATGGTGCTCGCCAGCCAGTTCGAGTCCTTCAAGCACCCCTTCACCATCATGGTGTCCTTGCCGCTGGCGCTCGTGGGCGCGCTGCTGGGCCTGTATTTCGGCGGCTTCCACGTGTCCCTGGGCGCGATGATCGGCATCATCCTGCTCATGGGCCTGGTGACGAAGAACGCCATCCTCCTGGTGGACGGAGCCCTGCAGTACCTGCGAGAGGGCGCCACGGTGGATGAAGCGCTCATGAAGGCGGGCCCGCGCCGTCTGCGTCCCATCCTCATGACGAGCGCCGCCATGGCCATCGGCATGGTGCCCACCGCCATCGGCCAGGGCGTGGGCTCCGAGTTCCGCGCCCCCATGGCCATCTCCGTCATCGGCGGTGTCATCACCTCCACCTTCCTCACCCTGTTGGTGGTGCCCGTGGTGTTCGCGGGCATGGAGCGCCTGGGCTTCTCCCGGTCTGGCGCGAAGAAGATGCCCGAGACCCAGCACCTGCCCTCCTCCGAAGTGCCGTTGCCGTCGCCGTCCGACCGCGCCGCCTAGCGCGCGGCGGGCGGCCCTCCCCGCTCCTTGCGTACTCCCGCCTATGTCCATCCGCCGCTCCGCCGGCCTCCTCCGGCGCTCCCTGTCGTCGCTGCTCCTCGCCGCTCTCGTTCCTTCCGGTGTGCTGGCCCAGGCGCCCGAGGCGTCCGCGCCTCCTCCCTCCGGGAGCGGTGAGTCTCCCGCTCCAGGCACGTTGCGCACGGCGACGCTCGAGGAAGCGCTCTCGCTCGCCGCGAAGCAGAGTCCGGACGTGGTCGCCGCTCGCGCCCAGGCCGCCATCTCGGCCGCGGGGGTGCGCCGCGCCTGGACGGCGTGGCAGCCGGAGCTGACGGTGGGCGCCCAGTACGTCCACTCCAGCGCTCCGGCGGTGTTCGACCTGGGCATGATCACCCAACTGGTGGGGGGGGTGTTCGGCATCGCGCCCGTCAATCCAGGAATCGTGCTGGACCCCGTCGTCATCACGGCGGCGAACTCGCGCTACGCGACGGTGCAGGTGTCCCAGCCCCTCTTCACCCCCGCGGGCGTCTTCCTCATCGGCCCGGCGAAGGATGGCGCGCGGGCGGCGGAGCTGGGCGCCCTGGAAGCGCGCGAGCAGGTGCTGCTGGGCGTGTCGCGCACGTACCTGGGCCTGCAGGGCATCCTCCAGTTGATGGACGCGGCGCGCGAGGCGGAGTCCGTGGCGCTGCAGCGCGAGAACGAGTCCAAGGCCCAGCTCCAGGTGGGCATGACGGTGGAGGCGGCGCTCCTGCGCGCCCAGTCGGAGACGGCCCAGGCGCGTGTGCAGCTCGCGCAGCTGTCCGGCCAGTACACCCAACTGCTCGCGTTGCTCGAGGCGCTCGTGGGCGAGCCCGTGCAGCCCGTCCCCCTCGACGCCGCCGGTGCTCCCCAGTGGGTGATTCCGCCCGAGGATCAAACGCCCTGGGAGGACACCTACGCGGTGCGCGCCGCGGCCCTGGCGGTGAAGGCCAACGAGGGCAAGGTGACGTACGACCGGTTCTCGTGGTTGCCGAGCGTCGTGGCGCAGGGGCGCGGCCTCTACAACTCCAACACGGGCTTCACCGGGAAGAACACCTCCTACGAGCTGTCCGTGTCGGCCAGCCTGCCGCTCTACGACCGGGGCCAGCGCTACGCGGCGCTGCGCGAGGACGAGGCGCGCCTGGAGCAGGCCCGTGCCCAGTACGCCGCCTCGCGTGCCAAGGCCCGCGCCAACTGGGTGGCGGCCCAGGCCAACCTGGAGGCGGCCCGGGCCGCCCTGCTCCAGGCCGAGTCCCAGGCGCAGCTCGCGGCCCGGGTGCAGCAGCAGGTGGCGGCGGGCTACAAGGCCGGGGTGGCCACCAGCCTGGAGATGTCGGACGCGGACAACCGGCGCTTCCTCGCCGCGAGCAGCGCCGCCCAGGCCCGAGCCGCGCTGGAGGTGCGCCGCGTGGAGCTGGCCGCCGCGGCGGGCCGCATCGCTGCCTCGCTCGAGCCCGCGGGCGAGCCCTCCTCCCGGTGAGTCCAGGGCCGAGCCCCCGGTTCGGCCGGAAACTTCCCGTGTATGCGGATTTTTCGTTCTAGCCTGTTTACATAAATGTGCCCTCCGTGTAACTTGACTTCACCTTTTGTCGGGGAAGACACGTTTCATTCACGGGGGAGTTCATGTCCAAGCAGGTCAAGGGTCTGGCGGTGGTTCTGGCGGGCGCGTTGATGGTGGGCTGTGGTGGCATGGAGTCACAGGACGAGACGGCGGGTGCTCCGACGGAGGCCGGCGTCGGTCAGGTCGAGGGCGCGGTGGAGCTTGCTCGCATCGGCGCGAATGAGACCCGGGACTTCCCGACCTGGCTGTTCGGCACCACGACCTGGCGCGTCTACAACCCCTCCTCCGTGGCCGTCCCGTTCCTGGTGTGGTGCGGCAGCACCACCTACAACGGCGTCGTCAATCCCGGTCAAGCGCAGCAGCAGTCGTGGCCGTGCGGCGCGCCTGGCACCCGGCTGTACATCCGCAACAACGGGACGAACGCCAGCACGCAGTTCATCGACGTGCAGACCTCTTGATTGAGGCGGTCCGTGCTCAGGCGCGCCGGGAGCTCTCGCCCCGGACCACCGCCGAGCCGATGAGGTGCGCGAGCCGAAGTGCCTCGGGCACCTGGCCCTTGTCCGTCAAACGTCCGAGGGCCCGTGCCACCCATTCCGGCTCGGCGCCCTGGACCTGGAAGGTGAAGCCGTGGAGCTGGTGGATGGGCCCCGCGCGCCGCAGCAACTGGAGCCTCCGCTCGGGACGGGAGAGGTGACCGAGCGCGCGCTCCACGGCGGGCAGGTCCGGCATCCGCCGCATCACCGCGACGCAGGGTTTGCCGAGCGTGCGCGCGAGCCGGGGCAGATCCACCAGGTTGAAGCCACCGAAGGCGATGCCGTCCAGGAGCACCAGGTGCAACTGGGGGAGGAACTTGCCGCCCACGAGCAGCCGGCACACCTCGTCCGTCGCCGTCCAACCGTCGCGCCGCACGCCGCCCCAGACCAGTCCCTCGAAGCGGGTGCCGGCGCACACCACGCCCGCGAGCGGCACGCGCGCACCCGGGCGCTTCGCGAAGGGCGCGTCATCGAAGCCGGCGGCTCGGGGCAGGGGAGGCAGGTGCATGGCCCTGAAGAATGAAGAGCCCGACCCCGCTCGAGGTCAGGCTCCAGGAAACCCACGCGAGGGGGGTTTACGTGGGGCGGACGTTCTGCGCCTGCAGACCCTTGGGGCCACGCGTCACCTCGAATGACACGCGCTGCCCTTCCTGCAGACTGCGGAAGCCGTCCGCCTGGATGGCGGTGTGGTGGCAGAACACGTCCTCGCCACCGCCGTCCTGCGTGATGAAACCGAAGCCCTTCGCGTCATTGAACCACTTGACAGTACCGGTTGCCATGAGTCGGTCTTCTTTCGTTACCAGGGGGAATCACGCCGCCTGCTCGGCTCGGACTCGAGCCGGACCTCTGGCGTAGTCCGTCCAGCCCGGAAAGTCGAGAGAGAGTGGGCATTAATTGTTCAGGGGTGGGCAGCCCTAAAAGAAAACGGCGGGAAGCCCTGGGGCCTCCCGCCGCGTGTCACCGCCTGGGCTCACCGGAGCCCGGAGTGATTCAGGCCGGCTTGGTTTCCGGCTTGGACTCGCCCGTCAGGGCCGACATCGGGGTCTCGATGCGCATGCCGTAGAAGGAGCGGTAGACGAACACGAAGGACACCAGGAAGAGCACCAGGGCGATGCCCGTGGTGATGGCGCCCTGGCCCGCGGACTTGAGTTCCACCGCCAGCTCCACGGCGAGCAGGCCGAAGAGGGTGGTGAACTTGATGACCGGGTTGAGCGCGACGGAGGAGGTGTCCTTGAAGGGGTCACCCACCGTGTCACCCACCACCGTGGCCGCGTGCAGCTCCGAGCCCTTGGCCTTGAGCTCCACTTCCACCAGCTTCTTCGCGTTGTCCCACGCGCCACCGGCGTTGGCCATGAAGAGCGCCTGGTACAGGCCGAAGATGGCGATGGAGATGAGGTAGCCCACGAAGAAGAAGGACTCGAAGCAGGCGAACGCCAGCGTGCTGCAGAACACGCCCAGGAAGATGTTGATCATGCCCTTCTGCGCGTACTGGGTGCAGATGGCCACGACGCGCTTGGAATCCTCCACGCTCGCCTTCTCCACGCCCTCCAGCCGGATGTTGGCCTTGATGAACTCCACCGCGCGGTAGGCGCCCGTGGACACCGCCTGCATGGAGGCGCCCGAGAACCAGTACACGATGGCGCCGCCGGCGATGAGGCCCAAGAGGAAGGGCGCGTGCAGGAGCGACAGCTTGTCCGTGTTGGCCGGGTTGAGCATGGGCAGGCCGTTGGGGCCCTGAACGATGCCCACCAGGAGCACGATGATGGAGAAGATCATCGTCGTGGCGCCCACCACCGCGGTGCCGATGAGCACCGGCTTGCTGGTGGCCTTGAAGGTGTTGCCCGCGCCGTCGTTCTGCTCGAGGTAGTCCTTGCCCTTGTCGAAGTCCGGAGCGAAGCCGAAGTCCTTCTGGATCTCCTCCTTCACGTTGGGGATGTTCTCGATGAGCGACAGCTCGTAGACGCTCTGCGCGTTGTCCGTCACCGGGCCGTACGAGTCCACCGCGATGGTGACCGGCGCCATGCTCAGGAAGCCGAAGGCGACCAGGCCGAAGGCGAACACCGCCGGGGCGATCATCAGCGTCTCGGGGATGCCGAGGCTGAAGTAGTAGGCGCTGCCCATGAGCACCATGACGATGATGCCCATCCAGTAGCCGGAGAAGTTACCGGCGACCAGACCGGAGATGACGTTCAGGGACGCGCCACCCTCGCGCGACGCCGTCACCACCTCGCGCACGTGGCGGCTCTCGGTGGAGGTGAAGACCTTGATGGCCTCGGGGATGATGGCGCCCGCGAGCGTGCCGCACGTCACGATGGCGCTCAGGCGCAGCCACAGCGAGCTGTCCCCGGCCAGGTCCGGAATGAGCAGGTAGGACACGAGGAACGTCACCACCACGGACACGCCCGAGGTGAGCCACACGAGCACCGTGAGCGGCTTCTCGAAGTTCATCTGGTCGGCGTTCTTGTACATGCCGCCCTGGATGAGCCCGTTGATGAAGTACGAGCCGAGGCTCGCGAGCACCATGGCGCTGCTCATCATGAAGATCCACACGAGCAGCTGCGCCTGGTACTGCACGGGCACCGCCAGGAGGATGAAGGTGATGAGCGCCACGCTCGTCACGCCGTAGGTCTCGAAGCCGTCCGCGGACGGGCCCACCGAGTCACCCGCGTTGTCACCCGCGCAGTCGGCGATGACGCCCGGGTTGCGCGCGTCGTCCTCCTTGATGCGGAAGACGATCTTCATCAGGTCCGAGCCGATGTCGGCGATCTTCGTGAAGATACCGCCCGCGATGCGCAGCACCGAGGCGCCCAGCGACTCGCCGATGGCGAAGCCGATGAACACCGAGCCCGCGTAGTCCGCCGGGATGAAGAGCAGGATGAGCAGCATCAGCATCAGCTCGGTGGACACGAGCACCATGCCGATGGAGATGCCGGCCTGCAGGGGGATGGCGTAGGTGGGGTAGGGCTTGCCGCGCAGCGACGCGAACGACGTGCGGCTGTTGGCGAACGTGTTCACCCGGATGCCGAACCAGGCCACGCAGTAGCTGCCCGCGATGCCCATCAGGCTGGCCACCAGGATGGCGATGACCTTGAGCGGCTCCAGATGACGCAGGAAGCCAAAGTACACCACCATCACCGCGCCAATGAGCACCTCGAGGATGAGGATGAGCTTGCCCTGGGTGACGAGGTACGTCTGACACGTCTGGTAGATGAGCTCGGAAATCTCGAGCATGGCCTTGTGCACGGGCAGCTTGCGCAGGGCCGAGTACTGCAGGAAGCCGAAGATCAGGCCGACGACGCAGATGGCGATGCCCACCATGAGCAGCTTGTCGCCGGTGAGGGCGCCGCCCAGGAAGGTGACCTGCCGGAAGTCGGGGAGGATGAGGTCCGCCTCGCTCGCGCTGGCGGTGCTGCTGGCCAGGAGCGCCAGGAGTCCGAGGACCCTGGCGGCCTTGCCGGTGATGGATGCGGGAATCATGCGATACAACTCCTCGAGTGGCTCATCATCTCGTGGCGCGTGGTGCTCTCGCCCTCGCGCACAAAACGGACAGAAGGTGAGTGTGTGTCGAGGGGTTGGCCGCCCGCGGTTGGAACCCCCGCCCGCGGACGCTTCAGCTCGGCCTCGCCCTTCAAGGACGGAGAGCACGCTTCTTGAAGGCGGCCCGCGTGTACCACGTCCCCGGTGGGGAAGTCGAATTCCCCGGAAGGGCGCTCTATTAGAGGACCTTGACGTTGAACGTCTTGAGCACCTGCTCCCCGCGCAGGATGCTCACGGTCCACTCGCCCGCCTTGCCCAGGCGGATGCCCGTCCACTGGCGGGTGCGCCAGCCCTCGCCCTTGAGCTTCACGTCCTTGGTCTCGCGCACCACGCTGCCCTGCTTGGTCTGGACCATCACGTCCTCGACCGTCTCACCCTGGGGCAGCAGGTAGGCCTGCCAGACCATGACCTGGGTGTTGGCCTTGATGCCCTCGGGAGGGACCTCGGCGGTGCACTCGAACTTGTTGGGGCCTTCCTTGCCCACCTCGGTGCACAGCTTGGCCTCCACCAGCACCGGGCCCTGGCCCTGGCCCTTGTAGAAGTAGTTCCAGGTGTCCTTCACTCCTTCCGCCGACGGGACCTTCTGGGGCTCGTTCGCCGGGGCCTCGGGCGCGGCCTCCTGCGCCATCGCGCCCGCGCCCAGGGTCACCAGCGCGCACAGCGTCAGATTCCTCGTCAGCTTCCTCAGACCGTTCTTCATCGTCGTCCGCCCCCTCGTGTTGGGTGTGGCCGCGCTGTCTAGCACAAGACAAACCCTCAACCCCAGACGAGGAAGGCGAGGGTGACGAGCGGGAGATAGAAGAGGAAGGCCACGAGCAGGAAGCCCAGGATGTCCTTGAAGTCGAGCCGGGCCACGGACAGGAGCGGCAGCGCCCAGAAGGGCTGGATGAGGTCCGTGGCCATGTCGCCCCAGGCATACGCGAGCACGACCTTCTCCGGCGCCACCCCGAGCGCGTGGGCCGCTTCCAGGAGGTAGGGCGCCTCGATGGCCCACTTGGAGCCTCCCGAGGGGACGAAGTAGTTCACCACGCCGCTGTAGAGGTAGACGATGGCGGGGAAGGTGTGGGCGGTGGACAGCGACACGAAGAGCTGGCCGATGCGCTCGGTGAGGCCCGTGGCCTTGAAGATGCCGTAGATGCCCGCGTAGAGGGGGAATTGCAGCACGATGCCATGCAGCACGCTCGCGGCCTCCTCGCTGGCCTTGAGCAGCCGCGCGGGCGTGCCGTGCAGCAGCACCGCCAGGGTGAGGAAGAGGAAGTTCACCCCGTTGAGGTTGAGCGCCTTGAAGCCGCCGTTGAGCCACAGCGTGCGCGCGAACCACGCCAGCCCCAGGACGCCGAAGAGGACGTTGAGCAGCGGCGAGAAGTCCAGCCACAGCGCGGGGCTCTTGTCCGCGGGCCGGGTGGGCGGCTCGAAGTCCCGGAACTGCTCCATCAGCGCGGGGTCCACCCGCACGGTGCGCTCGGGGCTCGGGTGCATGGCCCAGGCGAGCACGGTGAGCCCCGCCACCGCCGCGAGCGTGAGTCCCAGGTTGAAGGGGGAGAAGAGGGTGCGGTCGATGGGGATGACGCCGAGCTGCTTCTCCAGGAAGTGGCCCGGGGTGGCCACCAGCAGCGGCGCCGAGGCGGACAGGCCCGCGTGCCACGTGGCCCCCAGGCCGAAGTAGGCGCAGGCCACGAGCAGCCGGTAGTCCACGTCCGGCCTCCGCCGGGCCACGAAGCGCACCAGCATGGCGCTGGCCACGAGCGACAGGCCCCAGTTGATGTAGGCCAGTCCCATGGACACCAGTGCCATGAGCACCACCGCGCTTCTCGGTCCCCGGGCCAGTCCCGCCAGCCGCTCCAGCAGCATGCGCACCGGCCGGGTGAGCGCGAGCAGGTAGCCGGTGAACATCACCAGCGCCATCTGCATGGAGAAGGAGAGCAGCTCCCAGAAGCCGGCGCCCCACGCATCCAGCACGCTCGGCGCGGGCGTGCCCGTCCACCCCACGGCGAGCCCCAGGGTGAAGAGCGACAGCAGCACCGCGATGGCGAACGAGCTGGGCACGAAGCGCGCGGAGAAGCGCCCGAGCGCCTCCGCGATGCGAACGAGTGTTTCCACGTGACGTCGGGCTCCGGTAGGAGGGAGGGCGGATATCCACCGCGGAGCACATCTCAACACGGCTCCAGGGGCCTTCCGAGAAAACCCCTGGGGCTCGCGCGGGGCGCATGGCGCGTCGCGGCGCATGCGAATGAACACGCCCGGGCGGGGACGTGTCGGGCGGTGGACAGGCGAGCGGGGCCGTCTGTCCTGGGCTGTCGGGGAATGCGCAGGCCCCCCCTTGGCGGGCTCCAGGGCAATGGCCATTTGGAGACCAATGGCCTACCGCGTCCAGATCCCCGTGGAGCTGTGGAGCACCCTCAAGGCGCTTCCGCCCGTGCTCGTCGAGAAGCTGCATCGGCGGCTCGACGGCATCGCGCAACTGGCGGAGGTGGCTCCCCCGCTCAACCCGCTCTGGTTGAAGCTGGGCGCCACGGACCGGCCGCTCCTGCGCTGCCTGGTGGATGGGTATGTGCTGCTCTACGAGGTCGACGAGTCCTGCCGCACCGTCTCGGTGCTCGACGTCGAACAGGAGGAGCGCGATTCGCTCTTCTCCTTCGAGGAGTCGATGGGCGCGAACGACCCGCATTGACGACGGGCCGGAGGGTGCAGGAATTTCAGCCCCCTTCTGGCGCTCTTTACATGCTCGCTCCCTCGCTTGGGCGGGGGGACGACGTGCAGTGGCCCGGGATTCCTGGGGAGGGGACCCCGCTGGGTGGTGGGGATGATCCGGCATGAACATCGCAAGGATGGACGTCGCCGTGGACTCCAACGCCCCGCACATCTGCTCCTGTCCGACGCCTCATCCGAAGTGGGATGAGTGTCCCACCGTCGTTCCCGGTGTCGGCTCCGGCCAGGAGGCGTCCCTTCGCACCTTGCCGCCCAGGCGGGCGGGCGACAGTGAATTCGTGGGCCAGCGCTTTGGCAGCTTCCAGGTCCTGCGCGAGCTGGGGCGCGGGGGCATGGGCACGGTGCTGCTCGCCGAGCATGTCCTCATCCCCAAGCGCGTCGCGGTGAAGGTGCTCCACCCGCACCTCGCCCGGACGCCGGAGCTGGCCGCGAGGCTGCTCGCCGAGGCGCGTGCGATGAGCCTCGTGCAGCACGAGAACGTCGCCACGCTCTATGACCTGGACACGCGCGACGGCCTTCCCTACTTCGTCATGGAGTACCTGGAGGGCCAGAGCCTGGCCGACTTCGCGCGCGGCCCCATCGAGCCCGCGTTGGCCGTGGAACTGCTCGGCCAGGTGTGTGACGCGCTCGGGGCGGCGCACGCGCGCGGCATCGTCCACCGCGACCTCAAGCCCGCCAACGTCTTCCTCGTGTCCGGGCCTCAAGGCCGCCACCGCGTGAAGCTGCTCGACTTCGGCATCGCCAAGCGGTTGGTGCCCCAGGCGGGTGAGACGCCCACGCGCAGTGGCGTCATCATGGGCACTCCGGAGTTCATGGCGCCCGAGCAGTGCAGCGGCGGGGACGTCGACGCGCGAACGGACCTCTACGCGGTGGGAGTGCTGGGTCATCTGCTGCTCACGGGAGAGGTGCCCTTCTCCGGAGCGAGCGCCGCGGCGGTGCTGGTGGCGCACCTGCAACAGGCGCCGCGGCCCGCGCACGAAGTCCGTCCAGGGCTCGCGCCCGCGCTCTCGGCCGTGCTCCTGCGCGCCCTGGCCAAGCGTCCGGAGGAGCGCTTCTCCAGCGCCGCCGAGCTGCGCGCCGCCTTGGAGGACGCGCTCTCGGGCTCCCGCGCTCCCGCCCGGGCTCCCGCCATCACCTTCACCGCGAGCATCTCGCTGCCCGAGCGGTCCGAAAGCCGGGAGTACGTGGGTGAGCAGATGGGCCCCATGGGTCTCTTCCTGCGCTCCACGCAGCCGCCGCCCCCGTTGTTGTCCGAGGTGCCGCTGCGCTTGCGGTTGCCCGGAGGGGAGCTGGCCTGCACCGGTCAGGTGGTGCGCCACGTGACGGCCGAGCAGGCCCGGGACTGGAACATGGCGCCGGGCTTCGGCGTGGAATTGCGCGGTACCTCGGCCTCCTTCCAGCGGACCTTCACCCGGATGCTCGCGGGCGTGTCCGAGTTTCGTCCCGAGCCCCTGCCTCCCGAGGATCCACAGGTGACTCGGGTGTTGAGCGAGTTCCGCCAGCGCCTCGCGGGGGATCGCTATGCCGTCCTGGGGGTGCCCCGGGACGCGGACGGCGACACCATCCGGGCCCATGCCCGGGAGGCCCGGGAACGCCTCGAGCCGCTGCTCGCCCTTCCGCTGCCGCCGCTCCATCGCTCCTTCGTGCAGCGTGCGCTCGCCAAGGTGACCGAGTGCCTGGGCGTGCTGGGACACCCCGAGCGGCGCGTGGAGTACGACGCGGAGCTGCGCAACGTGCGCGGCGTGATGCGCTGCCTGGCCGCGGGGCTCACCGTCACCGCCCTGGAGGCGTCACGCCGGCGCTACTTCCAGCGCCATCCCCAGACGGAAGGCCACTCGGTCCTGCACATGGCCTCGGCCGAGGCCTTCATGTCCGCGGGCCGCATCCCCGAGGCGCTCACCTGCTACGAGGCCGCGCTCCGGGCGGATCCACTTCATCTGGAAGCCCTCAAACGGTGGCATGCCCTGCGGTCGAGGATGCGGGGCGATGCGATGGAGGCCTCGTCCCGTTAGAATGTCGGCGCTCTCATGGCTTCCGATTCCGACGACGACAAGCTCCCCACGCAGGGCCGTTTCACCCGCTTCCGCAAGCTCGCGGGGCTCTCCGCGCAGCTCAGCGCGGACGTGCTCAAGAGCGGGGCCAGGCGGCTCGTGGGCCAGGAGCCCGAGCTGCTCAGCATGTCCGCCGCGGAGAAGCTGGTGTCCACGCTCGGCGAGCTCAAGGGCGCGGCCATGAAGTTCGGCCAGGCCATGGCCATGGAGCCGGAGATGTTCTCGCCCGAGGTGCGCCAGGTCATCGCGCGGCTGCAGAACGAGGCGCCGCCCATGCCCTATGCGCTGGTGGAGCGGGTCATCCGCGAGGAGCTGGGCGACGCTCCGGAAAAGCTCTTCCGCGAGTTCTCCCAGGCGCCGCTCGCGGCCGCCTCGCTCGGCCAGGTGCACCGCGCGGTGCTGCACGACGGCCGCGAGGTGGCGGTGAAGGTGCAGTATCCCGGCATCGAGCAGACGCTCGTCGGGGACATGGACAACCTGGGCCTCATGGTGAAGACGGTGTCCAAGGCCTCGCGCCTGGCGGACGGCACCGCCTACTTCCGCGAGCTGCGCGATGAGCTGCTGCTGGAGACGGACTACCTGCGCGAGGCCTCGCTGTGCACGGCCTTCGCCCGGGGGGTCGCCCGGCTGCCGGACTTGAAGGTGCCCGAGGTCATCTCCGAGCGGACCACCCGGCGCGTGCTCACCCTGGAGCTGCTGCGCGGCCGGACGCTCAAGGACTGGGTCGTCTCCCAGCCCTCGCCCGAGGAGCGCTTCCGCGTGGCGCGCCAGCTCATCCTCGCCATCTACGGGCCCTTCTTCACCGAGGGCGACATGCACGCCGATCCCCACCCGGGCAACTTCATGGTGCTCGAGGATGGGCGCCTGGGCGTGCTCGACTTCGGCTCCATCAAGCGCTTCAGCCCGCGCTTCGTGGACGCCAACCGGCGCATGTTCCTGCACGCCGTGCGGCTCGAGCCCATGAACGTGCTCGCCCTGAGCCGGGAGGTGGGCTTCACCTGCGAGCTGCCGGACGCGGAGGGCGAGGCCCTCATCCAGGAGATTTTCGACATCGCCGGGCGGCCCATGCGCCTGGACTCGTACGACTTCGCCACCTGCTCCATCGCGCGGGACATGCGCGGCCACTTCACGCGCAACGCCCCCCGTTTCCTGAAGATCCGTCCGCCCGCGGAAGGGGTGCTGTTCTTCCGTTCCACCGGAGGGCTCATCCAGAACCTGCGCCTCATTGGCGCGGAGGGCGACTTCCGCCGCGTCTACCAGGAGGTCGCCGCGCTCCTGTAGCCCCCCTAGCGGGCCCCCGCCACCGGCAGCCGGCTCTTCTTGTAGATGCTGATGAGCTTGCGAGCGAGCGACTCGCCCTGAACGCTCTTGGAGATGTAGCCGTCCGCGCCCGAGGCCAGCGCGAGTGAGCGCAGCTTGGCTTCGTCCGAGGCCGAATAGAGGATGAAGCGCGTGGTGGAGGGCGCCTGATTGCGCGCGAGCGCCAGCACCTTGTCCCCGCTGAGCGCCGGGATGTTCACGTCCAACAGCACCAGGTCCGGCATCACGGTGCGCACCAGGTTGGACACGCCCAGCGACGAGCGGTGCGTGCGCACCTCGAAGCCGTACGCGTGCAGGGTGCGTTCCACCAACATCAGTTGATCCACATCGTCGTCCACCACCAGGACGCGGATCTTCGTCTCGATCTCTGACATGGGCTCCCCTTCGGAGCGGAGATGGGTTGTCGTGTTGGCCGCGTGGAGGCTGCGGGACTCCAGGATACCGCTCCCGATTCCAAGCGGGAGTCCTACCCCCTTGGAACAGGTGCCGGAGGCCATAAATCCAACGCCCGCAAACCCGCCAGGCGAGCAAACCCCGTCAGAACTTCGGAGAGTGAACCCAGCCTGGTGCGCAAAGCCAGGAAGAGGGGGAACGAGCGGGCGGACGGGCGGGACGCCACGAAAGCCGGGCCCGCGTCGGTGGACTGCTTCTTGCGTGTGGCTTCGAGGGGAGCCGAGGGCAGCGGGTGCCGCTCTCGTTCTTCCGGACAGTTTCCGTCCGGGGGCGAATGGACAAACATGGATGGGTTGCGAAGCTCCTCGGGGAGGTTCGTCTGGATGATGACTCATCCTGGCAGGTGTCTGCGCTCGAGACAACAAGGCCATGGTTCCCAAGGACAGACACGACGAAGAGGAGGATGCCGAGGTTCGCGTCGATCGTTCGCGGGGGGGATTTTGAACTTAGTACCAGCAAGGAGTCGCACATGGGGGAACGAATCCGGTTAGGTATTTTAGAAGACCAGCAGGTCTTCCGGGAGAGTCTGGTGGCGCTCTTCGAGGGCGCGGGGATGCAGGTGGTCGCCGCGGGAGCGAACGTGGAGGAGGTGTTGGCGCAACTGGGGACGGAGTCCCTGGATGTGGTGGTGGTGGACCTGAGGCTCGAACGACCGGATTCCTGGGCCGTGGACAATGGCTTGCGCCTGGTGGAAATCCTGCGTGAGCGCTCTCCGAACACCCGCGCGCTCGTGCTGTCGGCCCACCGGGAGGTCGCGGTGTTGGAGCGGTGCTTCCAGGCGGGATCCGTGGGCTATCTGTGCAAGCTCAACGTGAGCAGTGCCCGGTTGATCTCCGCCGTCGAGCAGATCTCCCGTGGCGAGTGGTTGGTTCCTCCGGAGCTGGTGTCTCCGGGGCGGCCGACGTCGGCGGAATACGCCTCGCCCCTGGAGCGGCTCACCCAGCGCGAGCGCGAGGTGTTGACCATGGTGGCCAGTGGCGCGGACAACCTCCAGATTTCCGCGCGTCTGGGCATCACGGAGCGCACGGTGAAGGCGCATGTCTCCAACCTCTACCGGAAGCTGGAAGTGCAGAACCGCGTGGAGATGGCCATGGTGATGTACCAGTCCAACCGGATCCTTCCCGAGACCGATGCACCCCATCCCCAGGCAGGAGGATAGCGCTCACGGTTTGCGCGCGGTGACGAGCTCGAGGGAGCCGGGCCATACGCACACGTCGCGAAAGCCCAGTGCCTCGAGTTCCCGCGTGTAGAAGGCCAGCTCGCGCAGGGCGCTCGCGCAGGTGTCCACGCCCATGAGGAAGTAGGACCAGAAGAACTGGGCGGCGAGCCGTCCGGGAGTCCGGAACTCCTCGCAGATGAGGACAAGGCCTCCTGGGGGCAGGGCGTCGAGGGCGGCGCGCAGCAGGGCCCGCGCGATGTCCTCGGGCCAGTCGTGCAGGACCCGGACGAAGGAGAGGGCGTCGTAGCCACGCGGCAGGGACTCGCGCAGGAAGTCGCCCGCCACGAAGCCCAACCGGCCCTCCAACCGCCGCTCGCTCCGGGTGCGGGCCACCAGGGGCTCGCAGGTGGGCAGGTTGTAGACGTCCACGCGGAGGCCGGGCATCGCCTCCAACAGATGGGCGCCGAGCGAGCCGTCTCCACCCCCCACGTCGAGCAGGCGGGTGCCCTGGGGCAGCAACCGGGGCGCATGGAGCAGGAAGGTCTCCCGGATGGGACCGAGCCCCGCCGCCATGCTGGCCTCGAAGCCGGCCACCTGCGCGGGGGTGCGCGGGGGCCAGTCGAAGGCCTCGGTGGGGATGCTCCGCTCGCCTCGCAGCACCTCGGGGAGGTGGCCATGCAGCGCACGCCAGGCATACGTCTCCCGATTCCGTTCCTGCGAATGGGGGCCCAGCACGGCGGCGGCCGCCGCGCGCAGACCTGGCACCGCCGTGTACTGGGCTTCTCCTTCCCCGGCGGCGGGCGGCTCGCGCCGCACGAGTCCCAGACTCTCCAGGCAGTCGAGGAACTTGTGGAGGCGCGCGGGCACGAAGCCATGCGCCGATGCCAGCGCGCTCAGCGAGGCGGGCCCCGGCTCCAGGGCGTCCAGGAGTCCCAGCCGCAGGGCCGTTTCCACCACGTCCACCGCGCGCGCGCCGTTGAAGAGCAGGTGCAGCAGGGCGCGGGGATCCGCCGAGGGCGTGCTCATGGGACGTCCGAGCCCGTCGAGCCCCGGGGGGCGCCCGGCGCATGACCGCCCTCGCGCCGCCAGGTGGCGGTCATCTCCACCCGCACCCGCCACAGCGCGGGAAAGAGGGGCTTCATCATCCGCCCGGTGAGCACCCGCGTGGGCAGTCCATCCAGCGCCTTCACCGTGGAGTCCACGCCAATGGTGCGGCGCACGAGCTGGAAGTGGGTGTACAGCCAGAGCTGGAACGACTCGTCATAGTCGAGGAGTTGTTCGCACATGCGCTTGAGGTCCGCGAGGCCCGGGCGGGTATAGAGGGTGGCCAGCTCCACGCCCCGGCGCCACAACAGCCGCGCCAGGGCTTCCTCCAGTCCCTGCGCGGTGAGCCCCACCGCGTTGTAGCCCGGAGATTCCTGGCCACTGCCGTTGCCGAGAGCGCGGCGGATGATCTGATAGGCGTCCGGGGTGAGCGTTTCGAGGACACCGAGCTGGGAGGCGAGGGTGCGTGCCACCCGGTTCATGCGCTCGAGCCGGGCCGAGACTTCCCACAGCTGGTCCTGGTCCAGCTCCGCGACGCACTCCACCGACTCGTGGGCGAGCAGCTTGAGCCACAGCTCCTGGGATTGATGCACCACCTGGAACATCAGCTCATCGGGCGTCACGCATTGCTCGGGCGGCGTCTGCAGCGCGAGCAACTGCTGGGTGCGCACGTATTTCTCGTAGTCCAGTTCGCCCCGGCCTACCCACTTGTCCAGCATCGCGTTGTGCCAGGGCCCTTGCAGCTGACGGCGCAGCAATTCGGCATGACTCACCTCGGGGATGTTCTCCATGGGTTTCCTCCTTGTTGAAGGGCGAGCGGGACAGGTGCCCTTCGCGGAGGACGTGCCTTGTCAGGTCGGGGTAACGCGGCCTTGACTGCGAAAGGCGGTGAGCTTGCGCACGAGCTCCGCTCCCTGAACGCTCTTGGAAAGGTAACCATCGGCGCCCGAGGCCAAAGCCAGTGAACGCAGCCGGGCCTCATCCGTTGCGGAGTAGAGGATGAACTGGGTGCCTCGTGGGGCATGCCGGCGCGCGAGACCCAGCACTTGATCGCCCTTGAGGGCGGGGAAGTTCACGTCGAGCAGCACCAGATCCGGCTCGTTCTGCCGCACGAGGTTGGACACGCCCAGCGCGGAGTCGTGGGTCTTCACGTCGAAGTGGGGAGTCAGGGTCCGCCGGACGAGTTCCAGTTGATCCGGATCATCGTCCACCACCAGGACTCGCGTTCTGCCTGGGAAGGCTGGCTCAGCCATGTGTCTTTCCCAGGTGTTTACGGATGGTCTCGAGCAACAATTCACGATCCAAGGGTTTGGTGAGGTAGGCGTCGCAACCAGCGGCCGAGGCCTTCTCCTGGTATTCGCGTCCCGCGTGGGCGGTGACGGCGATGACGGGGGTGTTGGCCACGGCGGGCACCTGGCGCAGGCGCCGGGTGGCCTCCCAGCCATCCACGCGTGGCAGGGACAGGTCCATCAGGATGAGATCCGGCGCTTCCTTCGTGGCCCGCTCCACGCCGAGCTCTCCGTCATCGGCCTCCAGCACCTCGAAGAGTCCGCCGAGGTAGCGGCGCACGATGTCGCGGTTCTGCGGGTTGTCCTCCACGTAGAGGATGCGGGGCAGGCGGCTGGTGCGCTGCGCGTTCTGTTGGATCAGCAGGCCCTTGGCCTGGCCGATGACTTCCTCGAGCGCGTGGCCGCCCTTCTGCACGAAGCCGGCGAAGCCATCGCGCAGGACGGCCTCCTCCTCGGCGGAGAGGGATTTGCCGGTGAGCACCACCACGGGCGTCTGGATCTTGTCGGCCCGCATGCGGCGGATGACCTCGAAGCCATCCAGGTTGGGCATCATCAGGTCCAGCACCACGAGCGTGGGCGGGGACACGCGGGCCTTGAGCAGGGCGTCCTCGCCGTTGTGGGCCTCGTGGGTGGAGAAGCCCGCGCGGCGCAGCGAGCGGCTGACGAGCTCGCGCGTGGAGGCATCATCGTCCACCACCAGCACCTCGCCCGCGCCCGCGGCGGTGCCGATGCTGCGGCGCACCACGTCCACCAGGTGGTTGGGCTCCACGGGCTTGATCAGGTACTCGCACGCGCCGAGCGAGAAGCCCCGCGCGCGCTGCTCCTCCACGGAGATGATGATGACGGGGATGCGCGCGAGGTCCGGCTCGCTCTTGAGCGTGGACAGCACGCTCCAGCCGTCCATGCGGGGCAGGTGGATGTCCAGGACGATGGCCTGGGGGCGCAGCTCCCGCGCCTTGCGCAGGGCATCCAGCCCGTCCGAGGCCGTCACCACGATGAAGCCCGAGGGCTCCAACTGCCCGGCGATGAGCTGCTGCACGAGCACGTCGTCATCCACCACGAGCACGGTGCCGCCGCGCGCGAGGGGGGCGAGCGCGGCGCCCACGTCCTCGGGGGCCACGGGCTTGTCCAGCTCGCGCGAGGCGCCCAGGGTGTCGCCTTCCAGCACGCCCGCGAGCCGCACCGTGAACGTGGTGCCCCGGCCGAGGGTGCTCTGCACTTCCACGCCGCCGCCGAGCACCTTGCTCAGCTCGCGCACGATGGCGAGCCCCAGTCCCGTGCCGCCCACCTTGCGCGTGGTGGAGCCGTCCACCTGGCGGAACTTCTCGAAGATGAAGGGCAGCTGGTCCGGGGGGATGCCGATGCCCGTGTCCTCGACGATGAAGACGGCCTCGTTGCCCTCGGCCCGCGCGGTGAGCGACACCTCGCCGGACTCGGTGAACTTGGCCGCGTTGCTCAAGAGGTTGAGCAGGATCTGCCGCAGCTTGAGCGCGTCCGTGCGCACGTGGGCCACGCGCTCGTCGATGTCCGCGCGCAGCTCCACGTCCTTGCCCTTGAGGTATTCCTTCACCGTGGCGGTGCAGTCCTCGGCCAGCTCCGCCATGTCCACCCGCTCCACCACGACTTCCAGGCGGCCCGCTTCGATCTTGGACAGGTCGAGGATGTCGTTGATGAGCGCGAGCAGCGTCTGCGCGTTCTTCTTCACCACGTTGAGGTCGCGCCGGCCGTGGGCGGTGAGCCGGCTGCCCTCCTCGCGCATGAGCAGATCGCAGTAGCCGATGATGCCGTTGAGGGGCGTGCGGATTTCATGGCTGAAGTTGGCCAGGAACTCGCTGCGCAGCCGGAAGGCGGCCTCGGCCTCGCGCGCGCGCTCCTCCTCGTTGCGCTTGGCGCTGGCGAGCTCCGTGGCCAGCCGGTCCAGGTCCTCGTTCTGCTGACGGATGAGCTCCATCTGCAGCGCGCGCTGCTGGTAGCTGGCGAGCGTGCGCGCGGACACGGCGCGGCTCTTCTTGAGCTCCTCCAGGTTGTCCGCGAGGCGCTGGTTGGCCGCCTCCAGCTCCGCCTTGGAGCGGCGCAGGGTCTCCTCGGCGGCCTTGCGCTCGGTGATGTCCTCGGTGATGCCGAGCACGTAGCGCGCCCGTCCGCTGTCATCCAGCAGCGGCAGCTTGCGCGTGGCGTAGACGCGGTCCACGCCGCCCGTGCGCGCCAGCTCCTCGAAGGTCTTGAGCTTGCCCGTCTCCAGGATCTCCGTGTCGATGGCGACGAAGGAGTCCGCTTGTTCCTGGGGGAAGTAGTCGTGGTCCAGCTTGCCGAGCAGCCATTCCTTCGTCACGCCGAAGGCATCGGCGAAGGTCTTGTTGGCCACGCACAGGCGGCGCTCCTCGGCGTCCTTCACGAAGAGCACGAAGGGCAGGCTGTCGACGATGCGCTCCAGGAGCCATCTGGAGTGGGCCTGCTGCCGCTCCGCCAGCTGATGCTGGTGCCGCTCGGTGGCGCGCTTGAGTTCGCGCCGCACCACCGCCCCCAGCAGCGCCAGGCGATCCATGTCCAGGAAGCTGCCCGCCTCGGCCTCCATGGCCGCGGCCATCTCCGTTTCATCCCACTGCGCCGCCACGACGACGAAGGGCTCCAGGGGATGGTGCGCGCGCCACGGGGGCGCCACCTCGCGGAAGCCCAGGCCGGGCACTCCCGGGGCGCACACGGCCAGCTCCCAGGGCCGGCCGAGCGCCGCCTGGAACTCCTCGGGGGTGGACACCCGCTCGGCGTGGACCCGCACGCCCGCGCGCTTCAAGACGTCCAAGACGCGCTCGCCCTCGGGCTCGCCCGCCACCAGGAGCAACCGGGGGGTCTCCTGGTCCGACACCGCACTCGCCGGAGTGCTCATCCGTCACTTTTCCCCGAACGCTAGAACCGTCAGCGTCGTGTTGATGTGGAACCCCGAGTAGACCTCGAAGTGCACATTCATTCCAACCGCTGTGGGCGCGTGGCGCAAGGTGTCGGCGAGGGAGGGGACCGTCCCGGTGGCGTGCGCGTACCACATGCGCCCACTGCAATGAAACAACAGGGCGGCCTGGGGATTGGGGACGCGGCGGGGCAATTCCTCCTGGAAGAAGGCGCGGGTCATGCCCGCCAGGTCGCCGGCCTTCATCAACTCCAGCTCGCTGCCCTCCTCGATGAGGTTGGCGAAGAGGATGGAGCCGTCGGGCAGGACCTTCCAGGGGGCGCGGATGAAGTACTCGCGGCCCACCTTGAGGGCGGTGGGGTGGGCGGCGAAGCCCCGGGGCTTGCCGAATTCCAGGTCGTCCACCGCCACACCGAGCATGTCGGCATAGCGCTGGGCCGCTGGCTTGCCATCGATTTCCAGGGCCCGCGTGGCGCTGTCATCCACGCGGGTGATGGTGAGGCGCTCCCCCAGGGGCTGGTACCAGTGCGAGCGCAGCGCGCCCCAGGGCGCGTTCGTCTTGAAGAGGGCGACGAGCACGCTGTCGGTGGTCACTTCCCCGTCCACATGCAGCTGGGCGGACTGCCGCTCGGGGTCCTGCTGCGCGTCCGCGGCCCCGCCGCCCACGAGCATCAGCGCCTGGTTCTTCTCGAGGATGCCGAGCAGCAGCTCCTCCTTCTTGTAGCGGAAGCCATCGTCGATGACCAAGCCCACGTACTGACGGGCATCCAGGTCCGACTGGCGCACGCCCAGCTCCTGGGCGGCGCGCTTCATGGCGGTGGCCCCCGCGCTCACGGCATCCGCGGACAGGCCGGTGCCCAGGCCCAGGCCCACCTCGAAGTCCCCGAAGAGCGCGCCCAGCACGACGCTGCCCGCGTGGATGCCGCGGTTGTCGAGCTCACCCGCCGTGGTGGCGCCCACCAGGCGCGTGCTCTTGGGCAACCGCTCGCGCAGGGCCCGGTTGAGCGCGAGCTGATCCCGATCCCGGGAGGCGAACAAGGTCACCAGCCTGGGCTCCTCGTTCCCCTCCAGCTGCCGGAGCAGATCCTCGGCCGCGGCGACCGGTTCCAGCTGCGTGGTGCGCGCCGTCTGCATCTTCACTCGAGCCAAGGCGGGGGACCTCCTGGAGTCGTGTTCCGAGGGCTCAGAGCCTACTGCCCGGGTGCGTTTTGTGACAGCTGCCCGTGCACTGCTGGAAGGACTCGCGGCCGCCGCCCACGTACATGCTTTCGATGGGGCCGAACTGTTTCACGTGCGAGTCCGGGTAGCTCTTGTGGCACGAGAGGCACGCGGCCTTGCTCGTGCGCTGGATGCTCTCGGCCGTCAGGTGGCAGCTGTTGCACTGCTGCTTGGGCGCGTCGAAGCGGTCCGAGCGCCCGTGGATGAAGTGGGTGCGCACGAAGATGGGGCCCTCCAGCTCGAAGCCGAGGGGCGCGTGGCACCCGGCGCACGCGGCGCGGTTGTCGCTGGCGTGCAGCAGCCTGGCGAGCTCTCCGCCCTCGCTGTGGCAGCTGGTGCAGGGGCCCGTGGTGAGCGTGGCCTGGGTGGGCTTGGGCGTGTCCACCTGGAGGGTGATGGTGCGGCTGTAGGGGATGTCCTCGCCCAGGTAGACGCGGCGGCCCTTCACCGTCACCAGGTAGCTGCCGGGCGTGGCGTTGGCGGGCAGCGTGTACGTCCACGTGTCGCTGACGGGCGCGGCCCAGCCGGCGTGCGTGGGATCGAAGGCGCCGCCGAACAGATCGTTCGCGGGCGGGAAGGTCTGGAATTGCGAATACACGCCGTCGCGATCCAGCGTGGCCACCGTCTGGACGTCCTGGGGGCCGAGGAACTCCTCCAGCTCCACGATGCTGCGCACCGGTTGGATCTTCTGCGCGGGCCCGATGAGCTGCGTCATCATCATGCGCTCGCGGTGCTTGCGGCGGTAGTACGTGGTCGTCGCGTCGAAGAAGGCCCGGTAGTACTGGATGCCCGGCTCGTTGGTGCCGAAGATGACCTCGTTGTACGTGGGCAGGCTGCCCACCGGATGCAGCCGCTTGCCGTTGCCGTCCTTGAGCGTGAGTTGGAAGGTGATCTGGCTGCCAGCGGCATACGTGCCGTTGAAGCGCGGCGGGGTCAGCGCCTTGATGTCCACGGAGACGCCATAGCCATAGGTGGGCTTGTCCACCTGCACCACGGGAATGGTGTAGGGCAGGCCGGGGCGCGCGGACCAGTAGAGCTTGAGCTGGGTGGTGTCGCGCGAGAGCGTGAAGGGCGTGGCGCCCGTGCGCGCGTTGCGCAGCTCGACGAGCGCCTCCTCGGTGAAGTTGCGCGCGCCGGTGCAGTCGGTGAGCGTGCGGCAGTCATGCGTGGTCTGGATGGCGCGCAGGCGGCGGATGAAGAAGTCGTCGCTGGGGCGGCGCTGATCATTCCGGCCGATGTTCAGCACGATGGGCTGGCCGGTGAGGCGGTTGCGCGCGTCCATGGGCCACACCGTGATGATGCTGGTGTCGTCCATCCACTTCGCTTCCCGGTAGAAGCGGCGGCGGGTGAAGGTGCCATCGCCGTTGGCGAGCGGCACGGGCTCTTGATCCACCTGCTTGATGCCCTGCCAGTTGAGCGCCGCGAAGTCTCCCTGCCGGCGCAGTCCGCTCACGCCCTCGTCCTGGGTGACCCCGGTCACCGCGGCGCGCAGATCGATCTGGTTGATGAAGAAGGGCTGCCCCGTCTTCACCTTGAGGAGCACGCCCTCGCCGTTCTCCACCTCGAGCGCCAGCGCCACGGCGTTGGCCGAACCGCCGCGCTCGCTTTCCGAGCCCTCCAAGACCTGGGGCTCGGGCTGCGTCTGTGCCTGGGGCACCACGGGGGCGGCCACGGCCTGGGCGCCGTACCCACCGGCCCAAGACACCAGCGCCGCGACACAGGCCGCCCGCCATCGGACAAACCCCCGCGATCGCACGCAGAGTGCTCCCTCACCGCGCATGGCGGACCTCTTTCCGTTGGGGCCCGGCGGGGCATGGCCCGTCCAGACCCGGGTTGTCGCGCCAACCGTCGCCCCTACCACCCAGGTTGGCGTCGCATGGGAGTCGACACTTCCCCAGAACTTGGGGGAGCACCGTTTTCTCATGCAGAACGGATTAGAGGGGAACTCTTCTCGGATTTCAACTTTCGTGGGAATTATCCGTGCCGCCTATAAGAACACTTTTCAACAGAAGTGAACTCGGCGGGGGATGACGCGCCGCGGTGTTCCCATTTACCGCTGGAGGGAGGCGCGGTTCTGCCGCTCCAGCTCCTGGAAGAGTTGTTCAGTGGTGAGCTGGGACATGTCCAGGGGCATGAGGGCCGGGGCGGTCTTCGCGGGAGATCTGGAGCGCGAGACCCAACCCAGGGCGTACCCGAGGGTCAGCAACAGGCCGCTTGTCACCCCCCAAGGGGCCGCTCCCCACGCGAGGAGCCCGAGCAGGACCATCACCGTGCCGAGCAGGGTCTTCGACTGAGATGACGCCATGGAGGGTGTCTCCTCGTGGTGCTCCCCGCCCTCGGAGCCGAGGAGTGCTTCACCATGCCTGTGGGCAGGCGACCAGGAAATCACCCTCGTGGGGCGGGTTGCTGTCCGATCGAGGACAGCGGCCTCCGTTCGGGGTTGGGTTCAGTGCCCGGCAAGGAGTGGCCTCGTGGGCCAACAGCGGTTATGAGCCAACCCCTTTTCAGACGAGAGGGTCTGTTTCCCACAATGTCTTTCGTTCCAGGCAACAAGGTCCGCTACCTCCCCCAGCCCGAGTGGGGCGTGGGGCATCTGCTCGAGCTGCAGGACGAGGGCGCCAAGGCGCTCGTCCTCTTCCCCGCCCGCGAGGGCGAACCGGTGCTGGTGTCCACGAAGGGCGGCGCCCTTGCCCCGTACGCCCTGTCCAAGGGAGAGCCCGTGCGGACGGCCCGGGGCCGGCGTGCCACCGTGCTGGGCGAGGAAGAGGGCGGACGGGGCCTGCGCCGCTATGTCATCCGCTACGCCGACACGGGCGAGGAGGACGAGCTGCCCGAGTCCGAGGTGCACGCGCTCGCCCCGCGCTCGGACGTGCTCTCCACGCTGCGCGAGGGCCGGGTGGGCGAGGCGCGCGCCTTCACGCTGCGCAAGCAGGCGCTGGTGCTCGACGACGAGCGGCGCTGTGACGCGCTGGGCGCGCTGCTGGCCAGCCGGGTGATGGTGAAGCCCCACCAGGTGGGCGTGGTCCAGCGCGTGCTCAGCGCGCGCCGGCCCCGGTTCGTGCTCGCCGACGAGGTGGGCCTGGGCAAGACGATCGAAGCGGGCATGGTGTTCAGCGCCCTGCGGCTGTCGGGACTCGCGCGGCGCGTGCTGGTGGTGGCCCCCAGCCACCTCACCGTGCAGTGGCTCGTGGAGCTGTTCCACAAGTTCAACCAGCTCTTCACGCTGATGGACTCGGATCGCTACGCGCAGTCGCTCAAGGAGCAGCCCCAGGTGTCTCCGTGGGCGCGCTTCCCCCTGGTGGTGACGAGCCTGGAGATGCTCGCGCGCACCGAGGAGCACCGGCGCGCCGTGGCGGACGAGGACGCCTTCTGGGACCTGGTCATCATCGACGAGGCCCACCACCTCAAGGGCGAGAAGGCCTTCGCGGCCGCCGAGGGGCTCGCGGGCAACAGCTGGGGCCTGCTCCTGCTCACCGCCACGCCCATGCAGCTCGACCCCGCCGAGTACCACGGTCTGCTCACGCTCATCGACGCGGCCACCGCGCCCACGGTGGAGGGCTTCGAGCGGCGGCTCGCGCGCCAGGAGGAGCTGAGCACCGCGGTGCGCGGCCTGCTCGAGGGCAAGGACGCGGGCGGCGCGGTGAAGGCCCTGGCCGCGCGCTTCCCGGATGACCCCGTGCTCGCGAAGCTCGAGGACCGCGACGCGCTCCTGCAACACCTGGCGGAGACGTACAGCCTGTCGGACCGGCTCGTGCGCAACCGGCGCGCCGTGGTGGGCGGCTTCTCCACGCGCCGCCTGCACCGTCACCCGGTGACGTTGTCCCCGGAGGAGATCCAGACGCGGGATGCCGCGCTCGCCGCGCTCGCGTCCTCGTCCCTGCGCGGCGCGCCCCTGGGCAACCTCTTGCGCCGCCTGGAGTCCAGTCCCGCCGCTTTTGGCGAGGCCCTGCGCGGCAACAAGGCGCTCGCGAGCGTGGCCGGGACGCTCAAGCTGCCCACGCGCGACGCGAAGTTCAGCGCCTTCCTGGGCGTGCTGCGCGGCATCTGGAGCGCCGAGCGGGAGGCCAAGGTGCTCGTCTTCACCGAGAGCCGGGACACCCTGGAGGCCCTGCGCACGGAGCTGGGCCGCGAGGGCACCGAGGCGCTCGCCTACCATGGAGACCTCCCCCTGGTGGAGCGGGACCGGCAGGTGGCGCGCTTCCGCGATCCGGAAGGCCCCAAGGTGCTGCTGTGCACCGAGGTTGGCGGCGAGGGCCGCAACTTCCAGTTCGCCCACCATCTGGTGCACTACGACCTGCCCTGGAGCCCGGCCACGGTGGAGCAGCGCATCGGCCGCCTGGACCGCATCGGGCAGAACCACCCGGTGGAAATCCATGTCTTCGACCCCGCGGGCACGCTGGCCGCGGACGTGTTGATGCTGCTCGCGGACGCGGTGGGCGTCTTCGGCGAGACGGTGGGTGGCCTGGACGCGGTGCTCGAGGAGGTGGAGGACCGGCTCACCGAGCTGGCGCTCCTGCCGCGCGAGTCGCGCATGGCGTATGCCTCGGAGCTCAAGGCGAAGGTGGAGGCCGCGCGGGCTCAGGTGAAGCGCGCGTATGACCCGTTGCTGGACATCCGCTCGTTCGACCGGGAGGCCGTGGCGCGGTTGGTGAAGCGGGCCCAGGAGCGCATGGGCGTGGAGGACGAGGAGGAGGACGAAGCGCCCTCGCTCGAGGAAGGGCTGTGGAGCGTGGCGCGCGACCTGGACGAGCGCCTGGAGGAGGCGGTGACGGAACTGGCGCGCCGGGTGGGCATCGGCGTGGACACGGACGAGCAGGTGGACGCCTTCCAGTGCGCCTTCCAGTTCGGCCATGCGCTCAAGGTGGAGGGTCTGCCGGGCATCGACATCAACGAGGACCGCACGGTGCTCGGGACCTTCTGGCGCGACACGGCGGTGGAGGCCGAGGAGCTGGAGTACTTCGCCACGGGCCATTCCATCGTGGAGGCGCTGTTCGGCTTCCTGCGGGACGGGCCGTATGGGCGCAGCGCGGCGCGCTTCATCGAGCGGCGGGGACCGCTCAAGGCGCGGGGCGTGGAACTGCTCTACCACGTGCAGTTGCCCGAGCCCGAGGACACCTCACCGGGCGCGCGGGTGCCGAGCCGTCAGCTCGCGCGCTTCCTGGAGCGCACCCTGGTGCACGTGGCGGTGGTGGAAGGCCCCTCGGGTCCGACGGTGGACACCAAGGTGCTCCCCGCGCTGGAGACCGAGGGCAAGTCGCTCAAGGGCGACGAGGTGGCGCGCGCCTTCCCGGGCTTCGCGGCCTTCGTGGACGCGGGCGTGCCGGTGGCGCACAAGGCCGCCGAGGCGGAGATGGCGAAGTTGCAGGCGCGCGCGCGCAAGGCCGTGGAGGCCGAGCGGGATGGGGCGCTCGCGCGCATGAAGCTGTCGCTCACGCACCAGGGCCTGGAGGCCAAGGCCGTGGAGGCGCAACTCGACGCCGAGCACGCGCACTATGAGCGGCTGCTCACCGCGCTCAAGGGCGCCAAGGTGGTGCTCGACTCCGCCTGCGGTTTCGTCATCAACCGCTGATCAGAGCCAGAGCTGGAGTCCGGGACGCTCCCGCGCGAGGTGGCGCGGGAGCGCGGGATTCCCGTGCGCTGGGTCATGAACGCTCTCCTCGCAGGATCCTTCCGTGCGCGAGGAGCACCCATGCCGCGACCGGCACCTGCAAGAGTCCCGAGAGCTCGAACACGGCATTGTCGGGGGCAGTGTAGGTCGGGGGCGGAAACAACGTCTCCAGGAGCCGAGTGCTCGCTCCGCTCAGGTACAGGGAATCCTTGAGGACGTGATTGTCGAAGCTCCGGCCGCCGCGTGCTTCCTGAGTCAGTACACCATGCAGTCGAATTTCTCGATGATGGGCCTGAGTTCCTCGGGTGTGGTCTCGAGTTGTTTGGCGATCGTGGGGGCGTGAAGGGTGAGGGCGTTCGTGCGGGGCGGGTGGGTGTGAAGGTGCTTGATGATGACGCGGCCAAACAGGTCCGGCCACGTGGCGCTGCGGAGTTCGGGTGCTCGGCGGATGGGGTCCAGGATGGTGAAGCAGGGCCAGCGGGGAAGCTTCAGGGTGCGAGGGTCACAACCCATGAAGCGACAGGTATTGAGACGGGCCTCCGTGAAATCACAGTCTTCAATGGCCCCGTATTGATACTCCAGGTCGTTCCCATACTCGGGCCAGTGCCCGAAATCACACCCAGTCATCCGACCCGTGAACCGGCAACCCGCGATGGAGGCGCTTATCCAGTCCTGAAGGTTCTTCAACTCTTGTTTCACCTCGAAGGTGCAGTCGATGAATCGGGCCTGCTTGATGATCAGGCGAGCGGTGGGGACCTTCAAGACAACGGTGCAGTTGCGCAGCGTCAGTCCCGTGCTGAGGTAGTAGAGCGAGTTCTTGTCAGTCAGCTCCAACCGTTCGTTCGTGATCTCCTGATTCTTGTAGATGACGTTCTTGAGCCATCCCATGATTGTCCCTCTCAGTAGGTGAGCATCCGAAACAATTCGGTCGCCATTCGCCTGCCATGCAGTGCCATGTTGGATTCCGTCCCGGAGAGGATTTCGTACTGGGTGCCCGTGGACGGGTCGATCACGTCGACGCCTTTGTTGAGGTTGAATCGGTAGATGCCCTCGAATTGTTTTTTCACCGTACGTTGCACGTAGCGGCCCCGAGCCTCGCGTTCCAACAATCGAGCCAGCCAGTACTTGCCCTTCTCCAGGGCCTTTTGAATGGCGGCTCCCTCTTCGCTAGAAAGTTTGTTCGGCCCCCATTCCTTCGCTGCCTGGGTGACAGCTTCTTGGAGCTGATCCCCCACTTTGTCCCTGGCGGGGATGTCCGCCACTGACTTTCCACGTGGCAGGTGCCATCTCTGGCCGTTGGGGAGTTCTACCTGCCAGTTGCCGCCCCGGTGACGCATGACGGTGGTGGCGCCGCGACTCCCAGGGACCTTTCCGCCTCCGCCGCCCGGTGCTTTCCTGAGCATCACGACAGCCATGGGACCCTGCGGGGACGTTGCCACTGCTTCCACCGCCACGACCGCTTTGGCCAGGGCTCCCTCTTGCGCCAGCGCTGTCTCCGCCGCCATTTCTGGCGCCAGGAGTGCGGCTCCTCCCTGGGCTTCCCACTGGGCCCCCGCCAGGCGATATCCCGGAAGCGACTTCACCCGAGCCGCTACATCTCCCATCGCGCGCCCGGTCAGGGTAGCCACCGCGAGAATCATTGCCCGAGCCGCGTCTTCTCCCAGTACCTTGCCGAATTCCTCGCCCGCGGCGCGCAGTTCCTCGAAGGTGGTGGCACGGTGCGCTTCATTGGCCATGTGGGCCCAGCCGTCCATCAGTCCCCACATAGTGTCCAACCCCAACCACGCCACCAGAATCACGGTGAGCGTGGCCGCCACGGCCTTTGTCGTGGGCTCAGGTACCACCCACATCATGCAATACATTGCGACGGTCCAGGCAACCATGGAAATGATTGCCCTGCGGACGAGCGCCGGATGGCCCTCTTCCTTTGCCAGGCTGGCGAAGAAAAGGGTGTCGACAAGATCGCCCAGTGGGTGGAGTTCGTCCTCTTCCGGTGGAACTCCCCCGTTTCGTTCCCGCCACCACTCGCGCAGGGCTTCACGGGGGTATCTCAGGGCTGACTCGCTCATGGTCGCCCATTTTAACGAGTCAGCTGAAATCCACGGTGCGCTCCGCTCAGGCCCGTAGCTTCGCGCGCAGCGTCTTGGCGCGCTCCTGCGTGTCCGGATCCGAGTGCGTCAGCTCCATGCTCTTGAGCCGTTGATCCAGGCTCTTGGGCAGCTTGGTCTTCACCAGCTTGCCCTCGGCCTCCATGGCCTCCAGCTTATCGAGCGCCTTGTCCGTGATGCGCTCGCGCGGATGGCCCAGCAGGCTGTCGAGGAAGTACGGGTCCTCGGGCAGCTCCGGGTACTTCTCCAGGTAGTCGAGCACGCCTTGCGCCCAGGCGCGGGGGTCCTCGGCGGACTCCATCAGCTTCTGCATGGCCTGCTTCTGCGCCTTGCGCTTGCCTTCCGGATCGAACGTCTTGGCGAGGCCCTCGGGCAGCTCCCCGCCCGTGAAGAGCGCGTCCGCCGCCGCCTTGTACTTCTCGTAGGAGGCGCTGCGCTCGATGCGCTGCTGCGCCGGATCATCCTGCCGGGACGTGTGTCCCCGGCCCTTGCCGCGCGAGGCGTCGAGTTCCCGCCAGGTCTTCGTCCGCTTGCCGGAGAAACCCCCGCCGCCCCGATCGTCATCACTGTCACGTGCCATTGCGTCACTTCCCCTTGCGAGCTCCCCACAGCGCCGCCGTGCCGCGCTTCACCAGGGAACGGACACGCGTCAGCTCCTCGGGTGTCAAAGGGTGCTCCTCGTCCTGCTCCGCCTCGAACAAGGCCTCGTCCGCGTACGCGGTGAGTGCCGTGGGCACCGGCGAAGCCTCCGTGCCCGGCCCCCTCAGCGCTTCGGGAGGCACGCTCGCCATACCTTGCGGCCAACCGAGCTCCAGCATGGCGTGCAGCTCGAACAGCAGGTGGCGGGCGACAGCATATCCTTCGTCCGTGAGACCCGCCGCGTCAAGCTCCCCCAGGAGCGCGTCCTGGCGGTTCTCGAACACATCGTGCAGGCGCGTGCGCCCCTTGTCGTCGTCCTCCAGGTAACGCCAAGCGGCTTCCACGAATGCCGTGTCCGGCTCGCCGGGCGCGAAGGGGGCGGGCGGGTCCACCTTCTCCTTCTTCGGGCGGGGCGGGCGCGGGCCCTCCTCCAGACGGACGGGCTTGCCCTCCGCGACCAGGTCCCACAGCCCGAGCAGGTTCTGGAAGAAGCGGCGCGCGAGCTCCGGGGAGCCAAAGCGGGGCTCGCGGTCGAACAGGTGGGGAACCACGTCCTGGGACGAGCGTCCCTCGGCATGGGCCTGGCGCATGTGGGCGAGCACCGTGAGGCTGTCGTGCGAGGTGCCCGCGAGCGCGAGCAGCTCGTCGAGCACCGGCGCGCCCTCGAAGTGGTGGACGAACTCCATCTTTTGGGAACGGGAACGGCTCATGGAATGCAACGTAATGCCCGAGCGTCCTTTCCCCAACGTGTGCCTTCCGTTTCCGCCCTGGCGACCCTAGGCTCCGCCACCGCACATGAGCGAACCGTCGTCCGAGCGAGTGAAGAGCGCCATCCAGGCGCTGGCCCAGGCCCGTCCCGTGGAGGGGCCTCCCGGGGATGATGGTCAGCGCTCCGTCTGGCACCTGTCTCCCCAGGGCGCGGAGCTGCTGTCCTTCGTGGACCCGGAGGGCCGGGTGCAGCGCCAGGAGTTGACGCTCCTGGGCGAGCACTGCGTGTGGACGAGCGGCGTGGGCCTGCGCACCGGCCGGGTGGAGCAGATGGGCGCCTCGCGCGCCGAGACCAGTGTCGTGCACCCGGACATCGAGCCCGTTCCCGCCCGGTTGCTGCGCGCCGCAGTCGCCCTCGAGGACTACCAGGGGGAGGATCGCTACATCCTCCACATCCAGCGGGTGCTCGCGCTCGCGCGCCAGGGGCTCGTGCTCGCGGGAGGCGCGGCGCCCGTGTCGGCCGCTCCCCCTCCGCCCGCCGCTCCGCAGGTGTCCGTGCCGGTCCGTCCCGCCACCGTGCTCCCGGTGGGGGGCATCGATCCCCTCCTGGCGAGCCGTCAGAAGCGCGAGGGCCTCACCATGCTCATCGTGCTCGCCGTGGGGCTCGTGGTGGGCGTGGCCCTGTTGCTCTGGCTCATCTAGGGCTTTGTGGACAGCGCCGGCGCGGGCAGGTGACCCGTGGGAGGCACCGCGCCCAGGGCATCGGAGAGCATGCCGCGCACCATCAGGGGCAGGCTCGTGCCCGGGCTCTCCGCCAGTGAGGCCTCCTGGGCCGCCAGTTGCATGGGGCGCGCGTCCAGGACGACCACCGCGGCGACGAGCGCCCCGAGCATCAAGCTGCCCGCCCACTGGCTGACGGCCTCCGGGCGCAGGAAGAACTGCCAGCAGACGAGCGCGAGCGCCAGGATGGCCAGGAGCCCCATCAGCGCCGCGCGCAGCTCCTGCAGGTGGGCGAGCGTGCCGGTGCTCTGGGCGATGAGCTCGGCACGCACCTCGGGCGTGCGCGCGGCGAGCGAGGTAAGCAGTTCGAAGAGCTGGTGCGCCTCGAGCGCCACCACCAGGGCGGTACCCCCCAGGGCCATGCCCAGGGCGGCACCCAGCAGCCGGCCCGCCTGCTCCCCGCCGGAGGACGCGCGCTTGTGCAGCAACACGAGCCCCAGCGCCACCGCCCCGAGCAGCGCCGCGCTCATCCACGCTCCCACCAGCCGCGTCACCATGGCCTCGCCCGTCCCCGCCACCCAGGGGGCCAGCGCTTCTCCATGACGGCCCTCGGGGAGCGCTGGGAGCATCCGCTCCATGGCCTCCTGCGAGCCGGCGATGCCCAGCATCCAGGGCAGCGTGGCGAGTCCCACCAGCACCACCAGGGGCGCGTGCTTGCCCGCGGGGCCCATGCCCAGCAAGGCCGAGAGGACGAAGGTCACCCCCAGGACGCCCACCATCATCAGCAGGCTGTAGGGCCCCGAGGCTCCCACCATGCGCCACACCTGGGCACTTCCTCCCACGTAGGACAGCAGGGCGAAGGTGAAGCCCGCCACCGCGACGGGTGGAAGCGCGGCGAGGAGCAGCCCTGGAAGGGAATTCAGCCTGAAGGGGACCAGCATGGTGTCACGAGTATAATGCGAGTCCGGGGAAAACGGGAATTTACCCTTGAGTACGGATTCCCTGACTGGCCGTGAACGCTTCGACCATGGACATCGGCCCCTCGGGAGGAGGCGGATGTCTAGGCGGCGACGGCGCCCTCGCCGAGCAGCTGGGCATAGCGGCCCCGGCGGGCGGCGAGCTCCGTATGGGTGCCCGCCTCCACCACGCGGCCGGCGTCCAGGACGACGATGAGGTCCGCGTCCCGCACCGTGGACAGGCGGTGGGCGATGACGAGCACCGTGCGCCCGTGCATCAGCGTGGCCAGCCCCGCTCCCACCGCGGCCTCGCTCTGGGCATCCAGGGCGCTCGTGGGCTCATCCAGCAGCAGCACCGAGGGCTGGCGCAGGAAGGCCCTCGCCAGGGCCAGGCGCTGGCGTTGTCCTCCCGACAGCCGCGCGCCCCGCTCACCCACCGACTCGTCGAGCCCCCCGGGCAGGGCGCGCACGAAGTCCTCCGCGTGCGCCAGGCGCAGCGCCTCCCACACCTCGGCGTCCGACGCCCCGGGCCGCCCGAGCAGCACGTTGTGCCGCACGCTGCCGGAGAAGAGCACCGGCTCCTGGGGCACCCAGGCCAGGCGCTCGCGCACGCTGGAGGGCTTGAGCTGGGACAGGGGGGTGCCATCCCAGGTCACCGTGCCGCCGCTCGGGGGCACGAAGCCCAGCAGCACGGAGAAGAGCGTCGTCTTGCCCGCGCCCGACGCTCCCACCAGCGCCACCCGGGCCCCCGCGGGCACCGTCAGCTCCACGCCCTGGAGCGCCTGGCGGCCATCCGGGTACGTGGCGCACAGGCCCGTGAGCGTCAGGGCCTGGGTGAGGGGCGGCGCCTCGGCGCCCTCGTCCGGCGGCACCGGCGTGTCCGCGAGCGCGAAGAGCCGTTCGGCGCCCACCAGTCCCGTGAGCACCTGGGAGAGCGTGCCGCTCAGGGATTTCACCGGTTGGTAGAGCAGGAGCGTGGCGGCGATGAAGGACAGGAGCCGTCCCGCCAGCGAGGGGTCCCCGGAGATGGCGCGCGCGCCCCAGGCCACCGCCACCGCCACGCCCACCACGCCCATGATTTCCACGGTGGGGCTGTAGGCGCCGCGCAGGAAGAGGGAGCGGCGCATCTCCCCGAGGTAGCGCGATGACTCGGCCTCGAAGCGCTCCAGCGCCCGGCCCTCGGCGCCATAGGCGCGCACCACCGGCAGCGCCTGCAACTGTTCGGCGGTGAGCGAGGTGAGCGCGCCCAGGCTCGACTGCGAGCGGTGGGCCACCTTCTTGAGCGAGCGCGCGAAGGCGCGCACGGGCAGCACCGTGAGCGGTACCACCACGAAGGTGAGCAGGAAGAGCTTCGCGTCGATGAACAGGCACGTGGCGAGCAGCGCCAGGATCTGCATCCCGTCCTTCACATAGGACGAGAGCGCCTGCGTCACCGAGAACTCCACCATCGGCACGTCCGACGCGAAGCGCGTGAACACCTCGCCCGAGTGTTGCCGCTCCATCGCCGCGGGAGACCAGGCGAGCAGCCGCTCATATAAAGAGGCGCGCAGGTCCGCCATCACCCGCTGCCCGAGCCGCTGCATCCAGCCGCCCTGGAGGTAGCTGGCGCCGGCCTTCACGATCGCCACCCCCACCACCATCAAAGGGAGAACACTCAGCAGGCGCTCGCCGGGAAGGGACAGTCCAGCGAGCTCCACCGCGCCGCCCGTGAGCACCGCGCGCAAGAGGGGCCCCACGAGCCAGGCGTAGGCGGACGTGGCGGCCGCGGCCACGAGCGACGCGCCCAGGCCCGCGAGCAGCAGGCGCCGGTAGGGCCACACATACCCCAGCAGGCGTCGGTAGATGTCAGGTGATGGACGAGGCGCCACGGCGGAGCGCGCACTGTGTCATCGCGCGGCCCTCCAGGCAAAGGCCCATGCACCTCCGTCCGCCCAGCGGCCGGGCAGGTGCGCAATGTAGGTGCCTTCATTGCTCCTACAGCCAAGTGCGGACAGCTTTCGGTCAGCCATGGACACGAACAACACCGAAAAAGAAGCGATGCTCAGCAGTCCGGGCTGTGAGCCCGTGGTCGAGGACGAGGAGCGCCGCCGCCTCTTGTGGTTGATGGCGGAGTTCTTCCGGACCATCGGCTGCACGGACCTCAAGGCCCGTCTACCCGGCTTCATGCCTCCTCCCGTCCTCTCGGGGACCATCGAGGATCACCGGCCAGACTTCACCTGCCGCCAGTCGGACTCGGCGCGCACGCCCATCATCCTGGAGATCGTCACTCCCGGCATGGTGGAGGATCCGGCCGCGGAGAACCGCTGGAGCCTCTTGTCGAGCGCCGCCAAGCTCTACAACGCGGAGCTGCACTTCGTGGTCCCCAAGTGGTCCGCCACCCGGGGCGCCATCGATCCGGTGCTCAAGCGGAGGCTCGCTCGCATGGAGCTCACCGCCAACCGCGTCTGGACGGTCTAGTCGGCCCCGCCCCGGGCTTGCTTGACCCGAGGCGCCCGCCCTCTGGACCGGGGCGGGCGCGGATTGCTGGACCCCGTGCGTGCGTTATAGTGGCCACGAGGACTCCGCGCGCGGAGAAAGTCCAATAGATCCAGGGGTTTGATAGCGATGCCAGCGGTGTCGGGCCAGAAACGTGATTATTATGAGGTCCTGGGAGTTCAGAAGAACGTCTCGGCGCAGGACCTGAAGAGCGCCTTTCGCAAGGTGGCCCTGCAGTACCACCCGGATCGCAACCCCGGGAACCATGAGGCCGAGGAGAAGTTCAAGGAGGCCTCGGAGGCCTACGAAATCCTGAGCGACCCGGAGCGCCGCGGGCGGTACGACCGTTTCGGTCACGCGGGCGTGGGCGGGGCGGCGGGTGGAGACCCGTTCGGCGGCGGTTTCCAGGGCGTCAACATCAACGACATCTTCGGGGAAATCTTCGGCGACATCTTCGGCGGCCGGGGAGGCCGGGGCCGGGTGAGCAACCGGGGCGCGGATCTGCGCTTCAACCTGGAGATCTCCTTCGAGGAGGCGGCGTTCGGCTGCCGTCCCAAGGTTCCCATTCCGCGGCCCAAGAAGTGCGACACGTGCTCGGGCACGGGGAGCAAGAGCGCCGCGGCGCCCAAGACGTGTGGCACGTGCGGTGGCGCGGGCGAGGTGCGCTTCACCCAGGGCTTCTTCGCCGTGTCCCGGCCGTGCACCGAGTGCGGCGGCACGGGCGCGGTGGTGCCGGATCCCTGCGGCAAGTGCCGGGGCTCGGGCAAGGTGCCCAACGAGGAAGTCATCGAGGTCAACATCCCGGCCGGCGTGGACAACGGCACACGGGTGCGGCTCACGGGCCTGGGCGAGCCAGGAGACCGGGGGGGCCCCGCCGGAGACCTCTACGTGACGGTCATCGTGCGCGAGCACCCGCTCTTCCAGCGCGAGGACTACGACGTCTTCTGCGAGGTGCCCATCTCCTTCACCCAGGCGGCGCTCGGCGCGAAGATCGACGTGCCCACGCTCGACGGCAAGGTGAAGATGACCATTCCCGAGGGCGCCCAGTCCGGCAAGGTGTTCCGCCTCAAGGGCAAGGGCATCCCCCACCTGCACAGCGGCCAGCGGGGAGATCAGCACGTGCGGGTGATCGTCGAGACGCCCACGGGCCTCACCGCCAAGCAGCGCGAGCTGCTCGAGAAGTTCGCCGAGTCGAGCGGCGAGGAAGCGCACCCCCAATCGAAGAACTTCTTCGAGAAGGTGCGCGAGCTGTTTGGCTGAATTCTCCGTCCGGACGGAAATCACCCGCCTCCCCGTGAAGGGGCGGGTGCTTCCCGCTCGCACCTTTCCGCTCCAGCTCCCACCGGCCCTGGGGGCGTGGGGCGCTGGCCATCGGTGAACGGCGGGCAAAGGCCCCTCCCCGATTGAGTGCCCGGGGGTGGACGTTCATCGCGTCCCCCGGCCAGGGGCACTCACCAATACCTCCGCGCATGCCCATACCGAGCCTGCAACCCAGGGAGTGGGGGAGGTGCCGGCATGGCCACGTATCGACTCATCCGCAAACTGGCCGCTGGCGGCATGGCCGAGGTGTTCCTCGCCAAGGTCATGGGGGCGGAGGGCTTCGAGAAGCCCGTGGCCGTCAAGCGCATCCTGCCCTCCATGGCGCAGGATCGGGAGTTCGTGGAGCTCTTCCTGCGCGAGGCGAAGCTGACGGTCTGCCTGCAGCACGCCAACGTGGTGCAGGTGTTCGACCTGGGGGCGCTCGAGAGCCAGTACTACATGGTGATGGAGTTCGTGGAGGGGGAGAACCTCCGGGCGCTGCAGCGCGGGGGCGTGGCGCAGGGGGTGCCGCTGGGCCTGCGCGAGGTGTGCTTCATCGTCCAGCAGGTCACCGAGGGCCTGGCGTACGCGCACGGCCGCGTGGACGCGGCGGGCCGTCCCCTCAACATCATCCACCGGGACGTGAACCCGTCCAACGTGATGGTGGCCAGCAGCGGCGAGGTGAAGCTCGCGGACTTCGGCATCGCCAAGGCGGCCAACGCGCAGAGCGGCACCCAGGTGGGCGTGGTCAAGGGCAAGGCGGGCTACCTCGCGCCCGAGCAGGTCAAGGGCGCCGAGGTGGATCAGCGCGCGGACCTCTTCCTGATCGGCCTGATGCTCTACGAACTGCTCGCGGGCCGGCAGCTCTTCCAGGGGGCGGACTACTTCCAGACGCTGCGCGCCATCGCCCAGTTCGACGTGAAGGGCCTGGCTCCCGTGCCGGGCGTACCGGCGGCGCTCTGGGGCATCGTCACCCGCGCGCTCGCGCCGGACCCCATGGATCGCTACCACCGGGCCCGCGACATCTCGGACGCGCTGCAGAACTTCCTCTTCGACCACCGCCTGCGCGTGGGCCCCCAGGACGTGGCGGCGCTCTTCCAGCGCTGCTTTCCCAACCGCCGCTCGCCCCTGGAGGGCGCCAACGAGGTGCGGGGCGAGGAGATCCGCCTGGGGTCGGACGCGGGGATTCAACGTCCGCCGCCGCTCACCTCGGTGCGCTCGCGCCCGCCGTTCCTCGGTGGTCCCCGTCCGGGGACGCCCGCGCCCGTGCGCCCTCCGCCTCTGCCCGCCGAGGCCCGGGGAGTGGCCAGCCTGGTTCCTCCTCCGGCGGCGCCGCTTCCGCCCGTGAGCGGCCGCACGGGTGCCTTTCCCGTGGGGGCTCCGGGAGGCACCGGCCGCATGCCGCTCGGCGCGGGCGCGGGCGCGGGCGTGCTGGCGGTGCCCACGCGGGTGATGCGGCCCACGCGCCGCAAGCTGGGCGAGATGCTGCTCGTCGTCGGCAAGCTCTCGGAGCCGCAGCTCAAGGGCGCGCTGGAGCGGCAGCGGCGCACCGGCGGGCGCATCGGCGAGCTGCTCGTGGCCGAGGGGCTGCTGTCCCAGGAGGACGTGGTGCGCGCCCTCAGCGAGCAAGGCGGCATTCCCTTCATCTCGGACCGGGTCCTGCTCACCATGCCGGTGCCCCGCGCGCTGCTGCCCCTGCTGCCCCTGGAGAAGGCGGAGCGGCTGGACGCGGTGCCCGTCACCCAGCAGGCCAAGGAACTGGTGTGCGCCATGCGCGAGCCGCGGGACCTGGCGCGCCTGGACGAGCTCAAGTTCATCACCGGCTGCACCGTGCGCGGCATCTACGCCACGGAAGGGGGCCTGCGCCGCGCCATCGGCCGTTTCTACCGGGGCGAAGTGGCCGAGTCCCCGGGCGAGTGGTCCCAGATGATGCCGCTGGCGGGCTCGGACTCGCAGCCGGGCGTGACGCCCTTCGCCGACAAGCACACGCGCACGCGCGAGCGCATGCTGGATGAGTCCGCCTTCATGGACATCTCCGTGATGGCCCCCGTGTCCGCCTCGGCCCTGGCCGCGCCCGCGCCCCCGGCGGCGAAGGCGCCCGCCTCGCTCGCGCGCACCATGCTGGTGGTGTCGGATGACGCGGAGCTGCGGGACGCGGCGGTGCGCCTGCTCACCCGGCAGGGCGTGGCGGCCTCGGGCAGCGGCGCGGCCGACGTGGAGAAGGCGATGGCCCTGGGCGGGACCGAGGTGGCGCTCGTGGCGGCGGACACCGTGAAGGACGCACCCGCCGTGGTGGCCCGGTTGATGGCGGTGGCGCCCTCCATGGAGGTGCGCGTGCTGCCCTCGCTCGCCGAGGCGCTGGGCGGAGAGGCCGGGCCCCTCGGCCGCGCGGCGCGGTGGCATGCGCGCGTGGTGGACGCCGCGCTGGCGACGCTCGGCGGAGTGGGCGTGCAGGGCGCCGCGCTCGCCAAGCTGGCCCGGCGCGTGGCCCAACGTCTGGGCGCCGGACGCGCGGAGTCCGAGCGGGCCTCGGCGGTGGCGTATGCGCTGGCGCTCGCGGCCTTCCAGGAGTCCCGCGAGGCCTTCACCCGGCCCTCGTGCGAGTCGGTGCGGGCCATCCTCGGCCGGGACGCGGGCGAGCTGGCCGGCCTCATCGGGGCCTGTACCCGGGACGCGCCGCCCCTCGTGGAGGGCGCTTCCAAGGCCGTGTTGGCGCTGGCCTCGGCGGTGTCGCTCGTGGAGGAGATGGGGACGACCACCCTGGTGGCCTCGGCCGCGTCGCAGTCCCTCACCAAGCTGCGCGCCATGGGCCGGCTGCCCGCCCCGGCGCTGGAAGCCCTCTCCGCCGAGGTGACGGAGTTGGTGCTCGGAGACAGGGCCTGGCACACGGTGGTGCTCGCCGAGCCCAACGTCGCGCGGGCCTCGGCCCTCCAGGCGCGCTTCCTCGCGGACGGGGTGCGCGTGGTGCTCGCCGACTCGGTGGCCCGCACGCGCGTGCTCCTGTCCCAGGGCAGCCAGGCGCTCGTGGTGGCCGCGTGTCTGCCGGACGGGGACGGCGCGGAACTCACCCGCTCGCTGCGCTCCACGGAGCAGATGGCCTCGCTGCCCATCTTCGTGCTCGCGCCACCGGAGGACCCTCGGCTGGTGGAGGCCGGACTCGACGCGGGCGCGGATGACGTCCTCACGTACCCGGTCAACCCGGACGTGCTCGTGGCCAAGCTGCGAAGGGCCCTGCAGCCCCGCCGCCCCTCCTCGACGCCCGTGCCGGTGTCCTCCTCTCCGGAAGCGGCGGTGCCGGCTCCTCCCCTGGCGTGAGCTCCTGGCATAGAGTCTCGGGATGCGAACGCAGCCCGTCCGTCTTGTGCGCACCTATGCCGCCGCGCTCGTGCTCATGTTCCTCGGCGCCTGCAATGGCTGCCGCGCGACGGATGCCGAGCGCGCCGCCAGGGAGCGGGCTGAAATCGAGAAGCGCATCCGCGATTCCACGGCGCTCATGCCCTACCGGGCCCTCAAGCTGACGGTGCGCGCCAATGGCGAACCGGATGCGCCCGAGGAGATCGAACTCCTCTGGAAGACCCTCGAGGAGACCCGCGCCCTTCCCGAGAAGCCCCTGACCGACGAGCAGGCCCTGCGCGCGGCCCGGAGCTACCTCGACCTGGGCATCGCGTTCTACAAGGCACGCAAGCTGCTCCAGACGCGTGACGAGGACGAGTTCCCCCTCCTGTGGACGAAGTGGATGCCGGAGCAGCCGCCGCTCCTTCCAGGCTACGACGCCGGGCAGGAGCACGCCTTCCTCGCCAGCATCTGGCTCCTCTTCGACCTCGCGGATCGGGGCAAGCGCCTGCCCGCCTCGGATCTGGTGTTCTATGAACTCGCGCGCGCCACGCCCCAGCCCTCGTGGCCGCCCGGGCTGCGCGTGGCCGTCCAGGCGAGCCGGGGCGTGTCGTTCTGCGGGGCGGGGTACCACTACGCGGCCGAGGAGGAGCTGACCGCCTTTCTCTCCGAGACCGAGGCCCTTCCGGTGGAGGGCTTTCCCGTGTTCCAGGGCACCACCCGCGAGCAGTCGCGCGAGACGATCCTCGCCACGGGCTACTTCCTGCGTGCCTGGAACCGCATGGGCCTCGAGCGGGAGCGCGCCGCCGAGGACGACATCGAGCGGGGCCTGCACTCGCTGGAGAAGCTGGGGGTGGAGAACGAGTTGGTGTGGTGGGGCTGGGCCTTCCTCCACTTCCGCCGCGAGAACTATGACGAGTCCGCGAAGTACCTCGACAAGCTGGCGGACAGTCCGTACCTCGGTGCGCGGGAGCGCCAGGAGGTGCGAGCCAGCGCCGAGGAGATGCGCCAGCACGGCGATAAGCTGCCCATCTTCTTGCAGACGCGCGCGGCCGTCATTCTCGCACAGGCCCTCATCGCCCGGGCCGGCGGGTTGGAGCCCCTCCTCGTCACCGTGCTGGGCGCGGAGCGGGCGAAGCAAGTCTACGGCCCCATCGCCTGGATGGACCGGGTGCGTCAGGGCGTCGAACGGATCGACCCCGCGAAGCTCGTGCGCGACGAGGCGGACGTCACGCTGGACAAGGTCCGCGAGGCGGGTGGCAAGGGCCTGGACGCGCTCAAGCAGCGGCTGGGAGGCGGCACGAAAGCCACCGCGGAGTCCGGCCCACCGTGATTCGCGGTGGTGCGGGGAGCTCGGGGCTCATCCCGCCCGGCGGAAGGTCAGGTTGATGCGGTGGCCACCCAGCCGTGGGTGGAGCCCCGCCTTGAGCGGCATCACGCCGTGATAGCGAAGACGGGACGCTCCGCCCCAGACGACCACGTCGCCGTGGGTGAGCCGCACGCGCTGGGGCTTGTCGCTCCGGTTCTCGCCCCCGAACAAGAAGACGGCCGGGAGTCCCAGCGAGACGGACACGATGGGCGCGTCGAAGCTCCGCTCGTCCTTGTCCTGGTGCAGGGACATCTTCGCTCCCGGCTCGTAGCGATTGATGAGACAGGCATCGGGCACGAATCCCTCGAAGCCGGCCTGGGCCGCGGCATCCCGCGCGAGCTGGTGGAATGAATCGGGCATCCCCGGCCAGGGGCGGCCGGTCTCGGGATCCACCGGCGCGTAGCGGTACCCGCGCCGGTCCGTCACCCACCCGAGGGGACCGCAGTTCGTCATCGCCACCGACATGCGGAAGCCACCCGGCGTCACCATGTGACGGAAGGGCGCATCCACGACGACACGCTCCAGGGCCGTCAGGAGGGCTTCCTCGCGCTCCACCGCGAACCCGCGAAGCACCACGGCCGCCGGACCCAGCGCTTCCCGGCTCGGCCCGGCGGCACCTGGAAGATCGAACAGCTCCATCGTCATGCCCAGACAACCTCCTTCTCCGAGACAACTTCCTCCCCATGACGTTTGGGCCGGTGGGCGCGGACGCGGCCCTGGGGGGCGCCTGCCTTCCTCCTCGCCTTCCGGGCGTGCGAGTGCCCCCGGCCACGGCGGAGTGGCCCTCAAGCCGCGTCCCTTCCGGGACTCCCGGGGGGACATGGGTGGCACGTCGGGTGCAGAACCCCCGCCTTCCCAGGGGAATCTTCCCCCGCTCGGTTGTCGACGCAGCCACGCCCCACTGCTATGCACGCCTCCACCATGGATGCCCGCCTCTCTCCGTGCCGCGCGCTGTTGCTGGCGCTGACGCTGTTGATGACCGCCTGCAAGACGCCCACGACCTCGGGCCCTGGCGCCAACGAGACCTCGGGGGGCGCCACGCGGGCTCCCGTCAAGGTCCGCCAGGACTCCGAGGCGGACGCGGCGCTCGCGAGAGCCGTGCAGCAGGCGGAGGTGACGCCGCCCAAGCAGGCCGCGGAAAGCCTCCTCGCCGTGCGCAAGGCCTACCCCGAGACGACCGCGGGTCAGGACGCCCTCTACCGGGCGGGGGTCCTCTTCTACGACTCGCGGGACTACGCCAACGCGCGCAAGTCCTTCAACGAGCTGCTCTTCGAGAATCCGCTGTACCCCCAGGCCAACGACGCCAAGCGCCGTCTGGGCCGGGCCGCCCTGGAGGTGGGGGCGTACCGCGACGCCTACCAGACGCTCTCCAGCCTCGCCGAGCGGGCCGAGGGCGCCGAGCGCGCCCAGTTGCTCGAGGACGCCGCTCGGGCCGCGGAGAAGGCGGGCCTCTTCGGCCCCTCGCTGCAGATGGCCGTGGACATGGCGGGCCAGGCGCGCACGCCGGAGGAGCAGCAGGCGGCGGTGGCGCGGGTGCAGCAACTGGTGGAGGGGCGCGCGGGCTTCGTGGACGTGGCCCGGGTGGCCGAGGGGCTGTCCCCCGCCAATCCCGCCTGGCCGGTGCTCACCTTCAAGCTGGCGCGCATCTACTACCACCTGCGGGAGTGGCCGCGGCTGGAGGAGACGCTCAACCGCTTCCTCGCCGAGGCCCCCTCGCACCCCTTCGCGCCCCAGGCGCGGGAGCTGCTGGCGCGGGCCACCCGGCGCGTGGACGTGCAGCCGCGCACCGTGGGCCTGCTCCTGCCGATGACGGGCAAGTACAAGGCCGTGGGCGAGGCGGTGCTGCGTGGCGTGAAGCTGGCCCTGTCCGGCAGTGACGTGGAGCTCGTCGTCAAGGACACCCAGGGGGATGTGAACCTCACGGGCCAGGGCATGGAGCAGCTCGCGTTCGATGAGAGCGCCATCGCGGTGCTCGGTCCCATCGTCGCGGACGAGGCCCGGCGCGCGGCGCTGGTGGCCGAGGAGCTCCAGCTTCCGCTGCTCACGCTCACGCGCCAGGAGGACATCACCGGGATTGGCCCGTACGTCTTCCGCAACATGCTGACGAACTCGGCGCAGGCGCGGGCCATCGCCGACTACGCGATGAAGCAGAAGGGGTTCAAGAGCTTCGCCATGCTCTACCCGAACCTGCCCTACGGCGTGGAGCTGGCCAACGACTTCTGGGACCAGGTGGTGCGCAACGGCGGCCAGGTGCGGGGCGCCGAGACGTACGCGCACGACCAGACGACCTTCACCTCCGAGGCCAAGAAGCTGGTGGGCCGCTACTACCTGGAGGACCGGAGCGACTACGTCGCCGGCGTGCGCGAGGTGCAGGAGCAGACGAGTGGCCAGGACGCGTTCCGCAAGCGCAAGGCCATGGAGAAGATGAAGGGTGGGGTGGAGCCCATCATCGACTTCGAGGCCATCTTCATCCCGGACGAGTGGCGGCGGGTGAGTCTGGTGGCTCCGGCGTTGGCGGTGGAGGACATCGTCACCAACGCGTGCGACGCGCGCGACCTGGAGCGCATCCGCAAGACGACGGGCAAGAAGACGCTCAAGACGGTGATGCTGCTGGGCACCAACGCGTGGAGCAGCGGCAAGGGGGCCAGTGGCCTGCCGGAGCTCGTCGAGCGCGGGGGCAAGTTCGTCACCTGCTCGGTGTACGTGGACGGCTTCTTCGTGGACTCGCAGCGCCCGGCCACGCGCCGCTTCGTGCAGGCCTACCGTCAGGCGTACTCCGGGGATCCGAGCCTGCTGGAGGCCTACGGTTATGACTCGGCGCTCATGGTGCGCCAGTTGCTCGATTCGAAGCAGGCGCCGCGCAGCCGCTCGGAGTTCCGCGAGGCCCTGGCCAACCTCAAGGACTTCGATGGCGCCACGGGCAAGACGTCCTTCGATGAGCAGCGCGAGGCACGCAAGTCCCTGTTCCTCCTGTCCGTGAGCAACAAGGGCGTCACCGAGGTGACGCAGGACGAGACGGCGGCCCTGGGGGACATGTGAGCCGTCGTGCGTGGTGGGCCGTGGGGGCCCTGGCCCTGGCGGCCTGCCGCCACGCGGGGCCCGTGCTCGCGCCGGACCTGAGCGAGCGTCTGGCGTCCACGGCGGGCGGCTATCTCGCCGGAGACGCGGTGGGGCTCGAGGACGGGGACGTGCTCGATCGCCGCGACTTCGTGTGGACCCTGGACTTCTCCCCGGATGCCTCGCGCGTGGCCTACTCGCACCTGGACGGGCGCGACTACGTGCTGTCCCTGTGGCGGGTGGGGCCTCCGCCCCTGCGCGTGAAGGAGCAGGCGCTCAACGTGTCCGAGTTCGACGTGGAGGCGCTGGCCTTCTCGCCGGACGGCTCGCTCCTGGCGAGCGCCGGGTGGGATGGGACGGTGCGCCTCTTCGACGCGGTCACCGGGGAGCCCCGGGCGAGCCTGCGCACCGAGGAGCCCCTGACGGCGGTGGCCTTCCACCCCTCGGGCCACGCGCTCGTGGTGGGCGGTGTCCGGGGGCTCGTCACGGTGCTGCGCGTGGCGGACCTGGGCTTTTCCTTCGAGGTCCGGCCCCACGCGGACCGGGTGAGCGCGCTCGCCTTCGCGCCGGACGGTACGTTGTACTCGGGGAGCTGGGACAAGCACCTGCGCGTGTTCGACACGCGCGAGGAGGTACAGCGCCCCACCCAGGCTCGCGTCCGGTTCTCCCGGAACTCGGGCCATGCGGTGGTGAGTGGCCTCCTCAATGGCAAGGCGGCGCTCGGCTTCGCCCTGGATTCGCGCACCCCCGCCATCGTGCTCGGCTCGAAGGGAGCGGAGGCGGCGGGCATCGACACGGCCTTCCTGAAGGAGACGGTGTCCCTGCCCACGGCGCTTGGCTCCACCCTGGCGCGGCTCGCCCGGGGCCAGAGCCTGCGCTTCAAGGGATTGGTGCTCGAGGGCGTGGACGTGGCGGTGTGCGACGCGTGCCTGCCCCCGGACGTGAGCGGGGTGCTGGGGGCGCCGTTCTCCGAGCGCGTGGACGTGGCCTTCGACGAGGGGACGACCGAGGCGGTGCTCTCGCTCAAGGACCCCTTGCCCGAGGGGACGGATGGGGGCGAGCGGGGCTGGGTGCTCGCGCCGCGCGCGGACTTCCCCTTCGCCGCGCACGTCAATGACGTCACCGTGGACGCGGCGGGGCGTCGGCTGGGCGTGGCCTTCTCCGAGGCCCCGGCCGAGCGCACCCGCGCCGTCTACGAGCGAGAGAAGAAGGGCGTCGTCGAGCCGGAGGCCGCTGGGAACGCCGCGGCGCTGGTGGACGCGGCCTCTGGCCAGGTGCTCCAGAAGTGGACGGGTCACCGGGGCGTGGTGGCCTCCGCGGGCATCTCCCCGGACGGGCACGCGCTCGTGAGTGGGGGGTGGGACAAGCGGCTGCTTCTCTGGCGCGAGGGCCTGCCAGCTCCGGTGGACACGCGCGAGTTCGGCTGGTCCGTGCGCCGGGTGCGCTTCGCTCCGGACGGACGGTGGGTGGGTGTGGCCGCGTGGACGCCCCAGAAGGCCGTGGGCAATCAGGAGAGTGAGCCGTCCGCGGCCCTCTTCTCCGTGAGCTACGACGCCCCCCAGCTCCAGCGGCGTCAGTAGTTGAGGTGGATGGCCTCGCGCGGCAGCCCCCGCGCCTGAAGGGCGTCCATCACCCCCTGCACCATGCGCGACTGGCCGCAGATGAAGGCCACGCGGCCTTCCACGGGCTCCTCGCCCAGGTGCGCCTGCACGTAGCCCGTGAGGCCCTGCCAGCCGCTCGCGCCCGGCTGACTCACCGTGCGCACCACGCGGATGCCGGCCTCTTCCCAGTGGCGCAGCTCGCTCTCATAGGCGAACGCGCGCGGCGTGCGCGCTCCGAAGTAGAGCGTCACCGGGCCGTAGGCACCGCGCTCCTGGCGGATGCTCTCGATGACGGAGCGGATGGGGGAGATGCCCGAGCCGGTGGCGAAGAGCAGCACCCCGTGCCCGCGCGCCCGCGCGAGGGGAAAGCCCCGGCCCTCGGGACGTGTGCTCCGCACCTGCTCGCCGGGCGTCAGCTTCATGAGCTGGTTCACCAGCGGGCTGCCTCCCTTGAGGAGGAATTCCCAGCGGTGGCCGAAGGGCTCGGGCGCCGAGGCGATGGCGAAGATGCCCTCGCCCAGTTCCGGCAGGGACAGGCGCACATACTGCCCTGGGGTCCGGTGTTGGCCCACCAGGGGTGTACCGTCTATCTCCAGGACGAGCTCGATGAGGTCTTCCGCGGCGGGGACCACAGCCGCCACGGTGGTGGGGTGCCAGTCGTTCATGTGCTGGAGGATTTAACCTGAGACCCCTGTCGCCGTCGCCCTTGATAACCTCGGGGCCGTGAAGACCGTGCTCTGGTTGGTGTTGTTCCTCATCGGGCTGGCGGGCATCGTGCTGCCGGCCGCCTACTTCCATGCCTCCAGCAAGCTGCCCCAGCTCGAGACGGAGTTCGACCTGGAGAAGCAGCTGCGCCACACCATCGAGGGGGAGCGGATGAGTCTGCGCGCGGGCACCTTCGACCGCTCGCGCTCCATCCGCTTCGCCCGGCCGGACTTCTCACGCCTGCCGAAGGACCTGGTGGCCTTGTACATCTCCCAGCTCGGGTGCCCCACCTACTTCCAGACGCCCCGGGAAGATGGTCCCCGGTGGGCCTGGCGCCTGATGTCCCGCGTCTGGTTCGGCTCCGAGCCCGGAGGGGATGGCCGGTGTGAGCGGTGGCTCGCCACGCAGCTCGCGGGGATGTTGGGCATCGAGGGGCAATTGCCGCTGGCGGTGGCCTCCCACCGGCTGCACGGCTTCCTCCAGAAGGATCAGCTCATCGCCTACAACATGGCCACCCTCTACTTCGAGCGGGGCATCGTCGGCGTGGAGGACGCGGCGTTCAAGATCTTCGGGCGCGAGCTGGACACGCTCCAGTTGCCGGAGCTCGCCGAGCTGGCGCTCACCCTGCCGCCCTACGAGTTCTACGATGATGCCCTCGAGTGCCGGAACGAGGCGCGCATCCGCGAGAATCGCGACGTGGTGCTGACGGAGCTGGCTTCCTACAAGCTCGTGACGGACGAGCGGGCGCGCAACGCCATGGCCCAGCCCATCAGCTGCCACAAGGACTGAGCCGGGAGGGGCCCCCCTGAGAGGGTGGGCCCCCGGGTCACTTCAAGGGCGGCAGGAAGAACTTCTCCCAGTCGTCCAGCTCCTTGCTCACCTGGCGCAGTTCCTCGGCCGTCGTCGCCGTGTCGGCCTTGCCGCGGATCTTCTCCAGGGTGGAGCGCGTGGCGGGGCTGAGCTTCTGGCCGGCCTCCATGCGCGCGAGGATGGTGCGGTCCAACCGGCGGATGCGGCCCTGGAGCATGAACTGCGTGGGCCCCTGGGGACGGTTCTTCGGCGCCGGCGGGTGCGCGCTGGGCGTCTCATCCGGTGTGCCCGGATCGGGCCGCGGGGGAACGAGCGCCACGACGTCGGGATCGTCCTGGACGGGCTCGGTCACGGGCGGAGCCGGCGGGGTCTGGACCTGGGCCGTGGGAGGCGGAGTCGTTGGAGTCGCCGGCGGGGCCTGGACGACGGCGGGCGGCGGGGTCACGGGTTGTTCGGAAGGCGCGCGCCAGACCACCACCGCGCCACCCACGGCGATCAATCCGAGCGCGCCCAACCCCAGGGGCCACAGCCGGCGCCGAGGCGGCTCGGGCAGCGGGGCGATGGGCTCCTCGATGAGCGGCGAGGGCTCGCTCTGGACGGGCTCGGACGACTGGAAGGAGTCGGGATTGAGGGGCTCGAGCGCGGGCAGCGGCTCGAGCGCGGGCATGGACGGCAGACGCGGCGGCTCCGGCGGCTCCGGGCGCGCGGCGTGGGCGTTGGGGCTCTCCGCCACGGTGGGCTTGGACTGACGGCGCCCGGGGATGGGCGCGGGCACCGGGGTGGGCACCTCGGCCTGGGCCAGCAGGCTATCGCGCAGCCGCTGCAGCTGGCGGCGCAGTTGCTCGGCCGAGCCGGGGCGGGCCTCGGGATCCTTGGTGAGCATCTGCAGGATGAAGGCGTCGAGCGCGGCGGGCAGGCCCGGCAGGAACTCCGAGGGCCGGGGCGGCCGCGCGTCCACGTGCTTCATCAGCAGATCCACCGGCGAGGAGCCCGTGAAGGGCAGCCGGCCGGTGATCATCTCGAAGGCCACCACGCCCAGGGCGTAGAGGTCCGTCATCGGGCCCACGGGCTGGCCCCGGGCCTGCTCGGGCGCCATGTACTCGGGCGTGCCCACCACCATGTCCGTGCGCGTCTGCGCGGTGCGCCCGGCGGGCAGGCCCGTCTTGGCGAGGCCGAAGTCCAGCAGCTTCACGTAGCGCGAGCCGTCCGGCTGCTTCACCAGGAAGACGTTGCTCGGCTTGAGGTCGCGGTGCACCACGCCCGCGCCGTGCGCGGCTCCCAGGGCGCTGAGCACCTCGTCGAGGATGTCGAGCACCTCGTGGACGGGCAGCCGGCCGCGCTCGGCCAGGTGCGCGTCGAGCGCCACGCCCTCGAGGAACTCCATGATGATGTACTGGCGGCCGTCCGGCACCTGGCCGAAGCCGAAGATGTCGACGATGCCCCGGTGGCGGATGGCGTTGACGGCCCGGGCCTCGGCGAGCAGGCGCGCCACCTGCTCCTCGGCCGCGGCGAGCTCCGGACGCAGCACCTTGACCGCCACGCGCTTGCCGATGAGCGGCTGGATGCCGTCGTAGACGAGGCCCATGCCGCCCACGCCGATGCGCTGGCCCAGCTCGTACTCCCCCACCTTCAGGCCGACGAGCGGATCCTGCGCGGAGAGGTCTTCCATGACGTGCACGTTTTTTCCTGGCGAGGTGCGAGGGGTGGTGCCGTGCCCGCTGCTGGCGGGCGGGGCCGCCGTGAAGTCGAGCAGGACGGTTCCGTCGCGTGGGCAGATATCCGTGTCCACGGGCACGGCGAGGCCGCAGGTTTCGCAGGTACGAGGGTCAGACATCGGCGCAGTCCCTCCAGGCTATCAGATCTGGAGCGGAATCCCGCAAGCGACCGGGCAGGCGGGGCCTCCCCGGTGTGGACTGCTGGTCACCTCACGGTGAGGGTGCACGAGTACAGCCGTATTCATTCTGTTGGATTCGGGTGAAGTCCTTGGCCCCTGGCCCCGAGCCGGGCTGGCCGGGAGCCCTGAGCGTGAACGTGGTCGCGTTCTGGGTGAAGGAGCTGGTGTCGTCGCACCAGACCCCCACGGAGGGGCCTCCCGCTCCGTTGCCGCCCGGACCCCCCGGGCCGCCTGGACCGCCCGGGCCGCCCGGGCCGCCATTGCCTCCCGTGGCGAAGTCGGCGCCCTGTGTGTTCGTGAACGAGGTTCCCCCGGGGCCGCCCTTGCCACCGAGCCCCCCAGGGCCGCCGGCGCCACCCGCGCCGCCCGCGCCGCCGCCCTCCGTGAACAGGTTGCAGGTATCCAGTTCCAGGCTCGAGTTGAAGAGCAGGACGGCGATGGAGGCGCCTCCTCCTTGTCCTCCCAGGCCTGGCGTGCCGGGGCATCCTCCCGCGCCGCCACCTCCGCCGCCCGCGCCCGTCGCGATGATGCCGCTGCGGTCGGCGCTTCCTCCTCCACCGCCGCCGCCTCCGCCCGCCCCGGCGGCACCTGGCTGACCGATTTGTCCTGACGTCGCGACCCAGGTGTTGTTCCTCAGCAGGCCCACGCCGGTTCCCGCGTCGCCTCCCGGTCCCGGGTTGCCATCAGCACCGGGGGAACCGACCAGTCCCGCGTCGGCCGTGCACGAACCCGTTCCTCCGTTGTAGTTGGAACAATTGCCACCCCTGGCGCCTCCCTGCGTGTTGGGCTGTCCCGGAGCGCCCACGGTGCCGCTTCCTCCGCCCTGGCCTCCTTCGTAGCTCGTGGCGTTGATGCACGAGGTGCGGCCAGGGGCGCCTCCGTTGATTCCCGGGATGTTTCCCCCGCTGGAGACGCTGTCTCCGGGTCCGCCATCCGCGCCGTCCGTGCCGCCATCTCCCGCCTGACCCGAGCCGCCTGGTGCGCCCGCCCCGGCGACGATGCCCACGTGGCGCAGGCGCACGTTGCTCGTGTTCAGCACCCGGAGGCCGATGGAGGGCGAGCCCAGGACCGTGTTCGTCTTGGACTTGATGTCCAGCCACTCCAGACTCGCACCCTCGGCCGTGCCGCTGTTCTCGCTGCCCACCGTCAGCCCGACGACGCCGGCGCTGAGGGTGACGGGGTAGCTCGTGGCGCGCCGCCAGCCCCCGTCCACGCCCGAGTAGGCGCCTTGCAGCGAGACGGATTTGTCGAGCCGCAGGTTCTCCTCTTCGTAGGTGCCGTGGGCGATGTAGATGTAGCGCTTGTCCGGGGTCAGGCTCTCCAGGGCGTACTTCAAGGTCTTGAAGGGCCGCTCACGGGTGCCCGCGGTGGCCTCGTCCACGCCCGCGTTCTGATCGACGAAGATGCCCTGCGCGGCGACGCCGTCGATGCCATCGCAATCGGCATCCTGGAAGTCACCCGGGATGTCCACCGCGTTCTTATCGCACACGATGGGGCAGCGCCCACTGTCCAGGCACTCGTCATAGGCCCCGGTGAAGTCGTAGCAGCCGATGGCGGCCGCCAGCGCCACGCCCACGCCCACCGCGGCCAGCTTCTTCATCTCTCGCATGTGTTCCTTCACGGAAGCGTTCCCGCCACGCCCACCATGCCACCCGTGCTCCCCACGGAGGCGATGGGCCGCACCGAAGTCTTGGACCCGTCCTTGCCGGACAGGCCGTAGATGATTCCCGTCGTCACCACGCCGACGGCGCCCAGCGCGAAGGACGCCGCGCTCAGGATCTGCTTGCGCTCGCCGGCCCGCTTCGTCTCCATGCCCAGCGCGGGCGTGTCGAACTGGTTCTTCGTCAGCGCGAGGTAGTCCTGGCGCGCCTGCACCAGGAACACCGTGCCCACGCCCAGCAGCACCACGCCGCCCGCCGCGGGCATCCAGGCCCACCCCGGTGCTCCCGAGCGGCGCTCCGTCACCGCTCCCGACACCGGCTTGGACGCGTCCGGCGAGACCGAGGGCGTCAGCGGCGTCGTGGGCACCGGGGTCTGCGCGGTGGGCTGTGAGGACGGGCGCAGCGCCTTGACGACGGGCGGCAGGACCTTGTTGCTCGCCTGGGTGAAGGCGTCGAGGAGCTGGTCCTCATGCACCCCCGGCACGTAGTGCTCGGCGATCAGCTCTCCATCCTTCGTGGCGTAGGCCTTGAGCCCCACCCGGTAGCCGCTGAGGAACTGCACCAGCTCGGCGATCATCACCACGTCGGCCACGGCGGCCTCTCCGAGCAGGACGCGGCAGGAGGCCTCCAGGCGGTTGCACCCGAGCACCTGCTTGCGCTGCGCGGGTGGCAGCCCCTGGGACAGCTCCGAGGCGCGAATCACCTGGAGCCCGTCGGCCTTGAGCTGTTCGTACACATGCTCCTGGGCGAAGGAGACGATGTGTGAGGGCACGCCCGCGGCTTCAGGCGGGGCGATCAACACCGTGAGGGGTACCCCCTGGGGGACGGGGGCCTGACCGAGCAGGGCGAGCGTGGCGAGGAGTGGAAGGAACACGGTGGCGTCACTTTCTCCGCATGTGCCCCTTGCCGCAAGGACACGACCATCCGTGTCAACAGTGTCCGACAGGCCGCCGGACCCGGAGGGGCTCAGCGGCGGGGCTTGTCGGGGACGGGTCGGATGGCCGTCTTCTCCGAGTTGTCGTGCGTCGCGTCATCCCCGTCCAGCTCATCGTCCGGTACGGGAGGAGGCGGACGCATGGGGGGAGCGGGGCGGCGCACGGGCATCCCGGGACGGGCGGTGGCGACGGCGCCAGGGCGCGGGGGCGCGGCCGAGGGACGCACGGGCCGGGGCGGAGGCGAGACGACGTTGCGGCCCGTGGACACCAACTCGTCCTCCAGCAACTCCGCGGCGACGTGCACCTTGGAATCGCTCTCGGGCGGGTCGAAGGGGTTGCGCGTGGGGGGCGGCGTCTTGTCGTCATCACCCAGGGCGTCATCCATCTCCACTGGGGGTGGAGGCCGCTGCTGCGCGGGGAGATTGGGCCTCAGAGCGGCCCTGGGCGCGGGTGTGGGCGTGGGCGCGGGGGGCGGCGTGATGGCGGCGGGCACCTGCACCTGCACGGCGGGCGCGGCCGCGGGCTTGTCCGCCTTGGCGCCCGTGTCGTGGGCCTCGTCCTTGAGCCGCTGCTCGAAGGCCAGCCAGTCCTTCTTGAAGCTCGAGGGATCCGGCTCCCCGCGCTCGCGGTGCTTGAGCGAGGGTACCCAGCGCACGTTGTACGACTCGCCCAGGCGGAAGCTGGGCGGAGGGGGCACGCCATAGGTGGCCGGGTCGAAGAAGGAGTCGTCCAGGTCGGCGAAGCCGTAGGCGCGCGCCTTGTCGATGAAGGTGGGGATGATGCCCGTGGGCGCGTGGTAGCCGAGGATGTGGCCGTCCTCGTCCTTGGTGACGGGCGTGAAGACGAAGATGTCCTGGGTGCGGTACTCGCCCTTCTCGCTGAGCGGCAGCACCTCCGACAGGGCGATCGTCTTGCGGCTGCCGTCGTGCAGACGCTCGCAGCAGACGATGAAGTTGATGGCGCTGGCCACCTGGGCGCGGATGGCCACCATGGGCAGGTCGATGCCCGACATGAGGCAGAGCGATTCGATGCGGCGCAGCGTGTCCGTGGGCGTGTTCGCGTGCGTCGTGGCCAGCGAGCCGCCGTGGCCCGTGTTCATCGCCTGCACCAGGTAGAAGGCCTCGCCGCCACGCACCTCGCCCACCACGATGCGGTCCGGGCGCAGACGCAGCGCCGAGTTGAGCAGGTCTCCCATGTCCACGCCGCCCTTGCCGAACTTGTCCGGCGGCCGGCTCTCGAAGGGCACCAGGTGCGACTGGTTGAGCTGCAACTCCGCCGAGTCCTCGATGGTGAGGATGCGCTCCTCGTCCGGAATCAGCGAGGAGACGATGTTGAGCAGCGTCGTCTTGCCCGAGCCCGTACCGCCCGACACCAGCATGTTCAGCTTGGTGTGGATGCCCGCGTCGATGAGCCGCGCCATCTGCGGCGTCATGGACTTGAACTTGATGAGCGAGTCGATCGTCAGCTTGTCCTTGAAGAACTTGCGGATCGAGATGGTGGTGCCCTTGCGCGCGATGGGCGGAATCACCACGTGGATACGGCTGCCGTCGGGCAGACGCGCGTCCAGGCGCGGGCGCTCGTCGTTGAGGAGGCGGCCCACGAACTGCGCCATGTTGCGCGCGGCGCCCAGGAGCCCTTCCTCCGTGAACGCGGCGTCGGTCTTGGAGACCTTGCCCTTGCGTTCGATCCAGACGTCAGTGGGCCCGTTGATCATGATCTCGCTGACCGTGGGGTCGTCGAGATAGGCGATGACGGGCTTGAGGAAGGCGCGGAGCGACTCGTTGTACATCGACATGGCGCGCCAGAGGCTAGCCCGAGTCCGGGTCCAGGCCCAAACAAAGGCCCTGTCTGGCCGCATGCCGGGGAGGCGGAGCAGCCCCGCTCTCCTACCCGCCGAGCTGCTCCTGGGCCACCGTGGTGCGCACGGCGGCGTCGGCCCAGGCCGTCGTGAGCGCCGCTTCGTCCGAGGCACCTCCCGAGGCGCGCGCCGCGCCGAGCTTCGTCCCGAGTGCCTCCAGGTCGTCCGCCAGGCGCTTCATGCCGAGCCCTCGCACCCGGAGCGCCCCGGCGTGCAGCCGCGCCGTCCACGCGGGCACCACGTGGCGCAAACCCTGGTGGACCGCGTCCGCGAGGCACCCCTCCACCTCCGCCAGCGCCGCCTGCAAGGGGGGCAGCGGAGGGGACACGCCCGGGGTGCGCAGCGCTCCCGCGTCCGTGGCGGGTTGCAGGTCGAGCACGATGACGCCCGCGTCCTCGCACACCACGGCCATGGGCTCCACGACGAGTCCCCGAGCCGTCCGGCGCACCTCGCCCGAGACGTAGCGCGGACGGCCCCGTTTTCCCGACAGGGCCTCGGCGAGCGCGTCCAGCGCCCCCGGGGCCACCTGCCGGTGGGCCAGCTCCACGCGGAAGGCCGTGCCCCCCGCGTCCTCCACGTCCGCGTGCACTTCCTGGGCGCCGGGCGAATACGTCACGTCCACCACCCGCGACAGCTCGAAGGCGTGCACGTTCTCCGCGAGCTGGTGCGGTCTCAGGAAGCGCGGAGGCCGGTCGCGCCATTCGGCCTCCAGGGCGCGCACGTCCTTCACCAGCAGGGGCGAGGGCAGCCTGCTCCAGTCCCCGGACTGCGGCGTCACCGAGGTGCGTTGTAGCCCCTGGGTGGAGAACATCACCAGTCGGTTCGTCAGGCGCCGGGCGCCCGAGGTCACCACTTGGCCTCGCGCGAGCACGTCGATCGAGGCGCCGGACACGGCCTGTCTGCTGCCCAGCCGGTGGCCGTCCTCGGGGGTCTGGTCCTCGGGCCAGGTGAAGGCGCGGCGCACCACGAGCAGGCCCACGGCGGCCGGGTCCGCGAGGATCACCTCCACACGGCGCTCGCGTCCGTCAGCGAACAGCCGCGCCCCCAGCGACACCAGCCGGACGTAGTCGAGCTTCGTCTCCGGGGCTTCGTCCATGCCCAGCACCGCGCGAGGCGGCACCGTGGCCTGGATTCGGGCGGCCCGCATGCGCGCGAACAATTCCGTCACCACCGACGCGAGTCGCGTGGGCACGTAGCGGGCGCTCCGGCTCACATAGGCGCCGAGGAGTTCCTCGACATCGTCGAGCGCCGTGAGCGGCCACGCCATGCGCGCCTCTTCCAAGCCCGCGCGTGCCACGGCGAAACGCCCAGCGAGGCCCGTGCTCGCGTGCTGCGCTCCTTCCAAGAGGAGGAAGCGCATCAACTCCCCCGCCGTGTCCATCGCCGCGCCGCCCGGGGTCTCTCCCACCTGTTCGCGGGCCACCTCGACGGAGACCTCGGGGCGCGTGGGGTCCTTCGCGTCGGCGGCGCGGAACGCCCAGACCGCCAGGGGCAGGTGCTCACAGCGCAAGCCCGCCGCGCAGTCGCACCGCGCGTAGTTCAAGTCCCGGGGCACCAGGAAGCGCACCGTGCACGTGGCGAGGGACACCCGGGGCACGTCCTCGCCCTCGAAGGTGCCCCGCCGCACCTGCGCGAGAAAGCCCCGCTTCCGATAGACCCGCGCCCGCTCCATCACCCGTTGGGAGAGCAGTTGTTCCAACGCCGCGTCCTCCACCTGGCCGGGAGACCAGGGCGGGGACGGAGGTGGAGGTGTCTCGGAGGAGGGCGCCGCCGCCGCGCTGAACGCGGGATAGGCCAGTGCAGTGGCCACGCGGTGGCGGCACACCGACGTGGCGTTGCACGTGCACGGGCTGTCCTTGAGTGCCTTTCCAGGCACGAGCCGCGCCGTGCTCCCGTCCTCGAAGGTGCCCACCACCGTGCCGTCCGGCAGTTCCTCCAGGCGCGGCCCCTTGCCCTGCTCCAGGTCCTTCTGAGCACGTTTGACCAGTCCCAGGTTCGCCAGGGCCGCGAGGGACTGCGGTGTGAGCGCGAGCAGATCCGGACGGCTCATGCGCGCACCTTCTCGGCGATCCACGTGGCCAGCTCTCCGGGGGTCATCGCCGCCACGTGGGCGCCCACGTCCACCAGCCTCCGGGCCATGTCCCGGTCGTAGTTGGGCGTCGCGTCCGGCTCCAGCGCCGCGAGCCCCAATACCTTCGTGCCCTGGGCGCACAGGTCCTTCACCCGGCGCACGAGCATGTCCGGGTGGCCGCCCTCGTAGAAGTCGGTGATGAGGACGACGATGGCGCGCCGGGGCATCTCGATGAGGCCCGCGCCGTAGCCCACCGCGAGCTGGATGTCCGTGCCTCCGCCGAGCTGGACCTTCATGAGCAGTTCCACCGGATCCGTCACGTCCCGCGTCAGGTCCACCACCGACGTGTCGAAGGCCACCAGGTGCGTCTGGATGCCCGGCAGCCCCCACAGACAGGCCGCGGTGACGGCCGAGTGGATGACCGAGGACGTCATGCTGCCGGACTGGTCCACCAGGAGGATGACCTGCCAGCGCTCGGTGTGGCGCTTGGTGCGTGAGAAGAACGCGGCGCGCTCGATGGCGACGCGCTTGTGCTCGGGCGAGTAGCGGCGCAGGTTCTCGCGCAGCGTGCGCCGGAAGTCGAAGTTGCGCGCGACCTTCAGGGGCGAGCGGCGGCGCCGGTCGAGCGTCCCCGAGAACGTGCGCCGCACCTCCTGCTGCAACTTCTCCATCAGGTCGCGCACCACCTTGGCCACGATGCGGCGCGCCACCGCCAGCACCTCGGGATTCATCAGGTGCTTGGTGCGCAGCACCGCGCGCAGCAGCGTCTCGTTTGGCTCCACGCGCTCGAGCACGTCCGCGCGCGTCACCACCTCGTCGATCTTGTAGCGCTCGACGGCGTCCTGCTCGAGCCGTTCGATGGTCTCCTTGGGAAAGAGGGTGTGGATGTCGTTGATCCACTCCGGCACGGTGAGCTGCGAGCCGCCCAGGCCCCCCTTGCGCTCGCGCACGTCGCGTCCGGCGAGTTCCTCCTCGCGGCCATAGAGCCACGAGAGCGCCGAGTCCATGGCCTGGCCCTGTCCGTCCAGGCATCCACCGAGGGCTCCCTCCGCCGCTTCTCCGAGCACGAGGCGCCAGCGCGCCAGGGGTTCAAGGGGCATTGCCCGGCTCCTTTCCCGTCAGTCCGAAGCGTCTGAGGACCTGTTCCACGTCATCGTCCAGCGCCGCGCCCGCGAGCACCACGGCGGGCTCCACGTCCAGGCTCAGCAGCTCCTTCGCGGCCGAGGACTCCCGGCCATGCAGCGGCAGCAGGGCCTGGGCGATCTCCTCCTTCTCCCGGGGCGGGAAGAAGCCGAAGGCCAGGCGCAGCGCGGGCAGCGCGATGAGGAAGTCCTCCTCGGTCAGCTCGCGCAAGAGCTCGTCCAGCATCGCGGTGATGGCGGGCGCGCGCACCACCTGCTCGCGGGCGAGCCGGAACAGCCCGGCCAGGAAGTCTCCCAGCGTGGCCGGGCGCGAGGCGGAGCGGGTGGCGCGCAGGGCCACGTCCTCGGCGCTCGCCTCGTCCGCGAAGTGCGACAGTGACCAGAGCACGCCGAGCGACGCCCCTCGCACGGCAGGAGGGGCCTGGAGCGAGGCCAGCCGGCGCTCGAACACGGCGCGGGCCTGGGCCACGTCGAGCGTCAGCACCGGCGCGGCGAAGCGCAGGGCGTCGCGCAGCGCCACGATGGCGCGCAGCTGCTCCTTGTCCGCGGGCTGATGGGGCCCGTCGAGCTGTTCGATCAGCCAGAGTCCCCGCTCGACCGCCGCGCCGATGAGACTGCCCACCTCGGTGGAGCCCTGGGCCCCGAGCAGCACGTCATGGCGCCAGACGGACAGCAGCCGCTCCACCGCCACGCCCAGGCGCGTGAAGTCCGGCTCATGCCGGGCCCTCGCGGCCACTTCCTCCAGGACGCGCCGGGCCAGTCCCTTCGCGCCGATGAAGAAGCTCTCCGCGAGCAGCAACGCCAGCTTCTCCAGATCCGGCCCCGCGTCCATCAGGGCCTCTTCCAGCCGTCCGCTCGCGGCCTCCTCCAGCGTGGGCCCCCAGCCCGAGGCCTCGATGACCCAGGAGATGAAGTCCTCCGAGGGCGCCACCGTCCAGGACTCCTGGAGCACGGGCTCGGCCGGGAAGCTGGGGCCCGCGTCCCGGGTGAAGCCCGGAATGCGCAGGACCCGCAGACGGTGGAGCACGCGGCTCTTCTCCAGGTCCTTGGGCTCGCGCAACTCCAGGCGCACCGTGCGTGCCCGCTTGTCCGGGCCGAGCCCATGGGCGGCCAGCCAGTGCTCCACGTCGGACAGCAGGGGCGGGCGGGGCGTGTCCGGGTGCAACCGGCCCGTGCGCTCGCCCGAGAAGGCGCGCAGCACCTCGCCCAGGAGCGGATCCGTGTCCGGAGAGGGCACGCCCCGGCCCGTCCACGGCAGCTCCACGTCCAGCGCGTCCTTCACCAGGGCCGACGCCAGCCCGTCCAGCAGATCCGTGCGCGCGAGCGCCGTGTGTCCGCGCAGCCGTCCAAGCCCCTCGGCCATGAGGGACGCGGCGATGAGGTCCGCCGAGGACACGTGCTGGCCCCGTCCGCGAAGCCGCTCCACGGCCACGCGCAACATCCGCTCGGGGGCCTTGTCGGCGCCCTCGTCCCAGACGGCCTGGTAGAAGGCGGGCGAGGGCATTCCGGACTCGTATCCGGCGAACGAGTCCAACCGCCGGAAGCTGTAGGGCACCAGGTAGCTCCTGGCCGAGGCGTCCGCTGGCGCCGAGGGGAAGAGGGCGCCGGGCATCGTCCGGGCCCTCGCGAGCACCGGGGCGTGGAAGCCGCCGCACACGACCATCACCGGGCCGTCTCCCTGGGCCAGCGCCGCCTCCACGTGGGCGAGCATGAAGGCCTCGCGCTGCTCGTCCCGGTCGGACGCGGGCTCCTCGGCGCGCAGGGTCTCGAAGTAGATGCGCAGCCGCTCGGCCAGCACGTCCAGTTCGAGGGGCTGCTCGAAGAGGTGATCCCACAGGGCGTCCATGCCCTCCAGGCCCAGCTTGCGGCAGAGCGCTTCAATGGCTCGCGCCCTGCGCCGCTCGCCGTCCGAATAGCGGTTGCGCACGCCCTCGAAGGCCGAGTGCCACGCGGGCAGGTCCATGAAGCGCACCTGGGCTCCGGCCGCGTGGCCCTCCGTCAGCGCCACCCACTCCGGGGAGTACGCGCAGAAGGGCGTCCACGAGGCGTGGGTGCGCTCCTTGTCCCGGTAGCTGCTGAAGAGGGCCAGGGGCAGCTCGTGCGCCAGGAGCAATTCCCCCAGCCGCGAGTTCATGTCCGCCGGGCCCTCGATGAGCACATGGCGCGGCCGCACGGTGCGCAGCGTATGCGCCACGAGCCGGGCACACGCGGGACTGTGGTGCCGCACACCGACGACGTGAAGAGACGCGCTCACGCGCTCACCCGGGCAGGAGGTGACGGGCCTCGAACAGGGCGCGCCAGTGAGAGCCCGCGCGGCGCGACACCCGCTGCTCCAGGTAGACGCGCAGCCGCTTGAGATCCTCGGGGTTGTCCTTCGCCGCCGTTCCGGCCAGACACTCCACCAGGTCCGCCGCCGAGCCTCCATCCCCGCGCAGGTAGTAGCCCCGCACGCCCACCGCGTGCGCCACCGACACCGCCTCCGCCGTGGAGAGCACCGAGCTCATCCGCTCCATCGCCTGGCCCTCGCCCGTCTCTCCGGCGCGCAGCTCGCGGAAGGTGGTGACGAGCACCTCGAGCAGATCCTCCGGCGGTGCCACCGGCACCCCCGAGCGCTTGAGCAGCCGCGCCGTCTCATCGCGCACCAGCCGCAGCTCGGTGGCGAAGTCGCCGATGGGGAACACCGTCTCGAAGTTGAAGCGCCGCTTGAGCGCCGCGCTCATCTCGTTGACGCCCCGGTCCCGCGTGTTCGCCGTGGCGATGATGTTGAAGCCATCCCGCGCGAACACCATGCCCTCCTCGTCCTTGAGCTCCGGCACCGCGAGCACCCGGTCCGACAGCATGGACAGGAGCGAGTCCTGCACTTCCAGCGGGCAGCGGGTGATCTCCTCGAAGCGCACCACCTTGCCCTCCTTCATGCCCGTGTAGAGCGGGGCGGGCACGAGCGCGCGGGGCGTGGGCCCCTCGGAGACGAGCAGCGCGTAGTTCCACGAGTATTTGATCTGATCCTCCGTGACGGACGCGCCGCCCTGGATGGTCAGCGTGGAGGTGCCCGAGATGGCCGCCGCGAGCAGCTCGGACAGGAGGCTCTTGGCGGTGCCGGGCTCGCCCACGAGCATGAGCCCGCGGCTGGTCGCCAGCGTCACCATGGCCCGGTCCACGAGGCTTGGGTTGCCCACGAACTTGCGCCGCACGCCGAGCGCGTCGTCCCCGAGGATGAAGCGGCGCACCGCGTGCAGCGACAGGCTCCAGCCCGGAGGCCGGGGCGCGTCATCCGCTTCCCGGAGCCGCGCCAGCTCCTCCGCGTGGAGCACTTCCGCGGGAGGCCGTTGGACCTCCACCGCCGCCGTTGCCGTTGTCGCCGCCGTGGTCTTCTTCCGGGTCGTCGCCATGAGGGCGACAGCTTACGCCGGACGCAGGCTCTCCAGGTCCCTCACCAGCTCGGAGAAGAGGATGGGGTCCAGCTCACCCAGGGACCGGGGCTCTTCCCGGGCCCAGTGCCCCCCGGTCCGGACCACGAGCGTGCCGAGGACCTGCTCGGGGGACTCCTCGATCATGCCCGTGTAGATGCCCTCCTCGAGCTCGAGTTCGGCCATCAGGCCAGGGCCCAGGGGCTTCTCCATCCAACACACCACGCCCGCGTCCTGGGGAGCGCCGCGCCGCCAGCCGCGCTTTTCCAGGTTGAGCACCTTGCCCGTGGGCACCTTGAGTCCCACCACGCGCCCGAGCTTCGTGGCCCCGTGCTCCGTGTCTTGAAGGGCGTAGGTGGGACGGCCGAGCTGGGGGAAGGGTTGGATGAGCTGGTAGTCGGCGAGGAGCTGGCCCCAGGCCCCCGAGGTCTTCGCGTCCAGCTCCAGGGCATGGGGCAGACCCACGAGGGCGCCCTCGGGCAGCATCCACGTGTCGTCGTTCACGTCCGAGAAGGAGCGGTCCTCGGCGACGCGGAAGGTGTCCTTCAAGGCGCCCTCGGGGGAGTAGACGCCCCAGACGAGCCGGCGCACGACGTGGATGAGCAGGGGATGCTCCACGAAGAATTGGCGGAAGACCTCCGGGCTCCAGCGGCGGCGGGCGCACATGGCCAGCTCCAGACGGAGGATCTGGGTGCCCGCGGCCACCTTGGCGTCCTTCTTGAGGGCCTTCCACTGCTCGGCGGCCGCCTCCGCCTTGTCCGCGTCGTCCTTCTTGATGGGCTTGGGCAGGTCCTTGAGCGCCGCGCCATCCGAATCCCGGACGAAGGGCTTCAGCTGCTCATCGAAGCCCACGGTGAAGGTGCGCGGACCGAAGTCCAGCGTGAGCGAGCCACGGTCATCCAGTCCAAGGTCGGGCACGAGCCGGTCGGCCAGCTCCTCGCGGGTGAGGCCGCGCGCCTCGGCGATCTGCTCGATCTTCTCCTGGGCCTTCTGCTGGAGGCCCTTGAACTTGACCTTCTCGGCGATGCCGTTGAGGTAGATGAGCGTGACGTCGGTGCCGATGGTGGCGAGCACGTCCAGGCCCACGACAGCGCGGGTGTGGGCGGCTTCGCCGGGCCACTGGCGGATGAGCGGGGCGAGCTTGCGCGCCGTCTCGTCATCTCCGAGCAGGCCGAGCGCCTGGAGCACCCACCCCTCCTTATTAGAGGCACCCTGGGCGAGCCACGTCTCGAAGAGGGCCCAGGCGAAGCGGGCGAGGCTGGGACGGTCGCAGGCGGCCTTCACCTGCTCCAGGCCGATATAGGGCTCCTCCAGGGAGGAGACGGCGAGCAGGGTGGCCAGGGCCTCGACGGCGGCCGGGGGCAGCTTCGCGGAGCGGTCGGCGAGCAGGGGTGGGGGAAGGGCCTCGATACCGAGCGCGGTGGGGATCTTGGGGAGCTTCGCGGGCAGCAGGTAGAGGGGATCGAAGGCGAGCACCCGCTTCACGGCCTCGCGCACCTGGGGCGAGGCATCCCCCGCCACCTTCAATACCGTGGCCTCCTGGCCCTGGGCGGCGAGCAGGCGCAGCGCGGCGCATGCGGCGTCCCGGACCTTGCCGGGCTTGCCGAGCGCGGGCGCCAGCAGCCCCGAGGTGGCGTGCGCGGGGTGGCGCAGGAGCCAGTCCCGAGCGGCGCTCCGGCCCTTCTTGGTGCCCAGGGCCTCGGCCATGCGCGGCGCGAGCCGGGTAACGGCGAAGGGAAGGCACAATTCGTGGGTCTCGCCCCCTCGCGCGTCGACGCAGCGTTCCACGACGGCGAGTGTGTCGAGGCCCAGCTGGGCGATGATGCGGGGCATCCATCGGGCGTTCCAGTCATCGGGCTGGAACTGGTCCAGGTACTTCAAGGCGAGCGCCTGGGGCGCATGGCCGAAGAACTCCCCATCGAGGAGATACGTCCTGTCGCTGGCCGCCATGCCCTTGGCGAGCTTCTTCTCCAGGGCGTGCCACTTCGCCTCGGTGTAGGTCTCGTACTCTTCCGAGCCCCAACCCTTGCGCCGCAGCCAGGCCTCCCGTTCTCCCTCGTGCCACACCAGGGCGTCGGGGAAGGCGGGGGCCATGACGTCGTTCAGCTCGGGAGGCGCCTCGGGCCTCTGGCTCGACAGCCAGGGAGGCGTGGCGAGCACGGGCGGCAGGCGCTCGGAGGGGGCGTCGGGGACGTTGGGGCTGGCCTGGGCCTGGAGCCGGGCCACCAGGTCGCGCTCCTTGTCGGACAGTCCGGCGAGCGCGGCCTGGACGGCATCGGGGTGCCGGGCCAGGAGCAGCGAGAGGATGCTGCGGGGCGAGGCTCCCTCCTTGCCCGTCGGCAGCGCCCATTGGGGCACCAGGCGCGCGGCGCGGTGGGGCCAGCGCAGGGCCGCGTCGATCAGCGAGGGCGCGATCTCGCTCTCCGGGCGTTCGAGCAGCAGCGTCATCGCCTCGTCGGAGTTGATGCTCGCGACGACCTCGGCCCAGGTGCGCATCTGCTCGGAGCGAAGATCCTCCTGGCCCACGAGCAGGGCGCGCAGGAAGCCGACGATCTCCGGCCCCACGCCGTCGAGCAGCGAGCTGAAGGTTTCCTTCTCGACGTCCAGCAGGAGCCACGGATCCACGTGGGGTGTGACGAGGTCGAGCGTGCGGAGGTCCGAGAGGGAGTGAAGGATGAGGGGATCCCGCCCGTCACGCCCCTTCTGGATGAAGGTCCGGGCCGAGTCGCGGACCCAGGTGGCCTCGGAGGGGAAGAGGAAGGCCGCGGCCGAGCGCTGGTGCTTGTCGCCCTCGCGAAGGAGGGCGGCGGCGGCGGTACGGGCGGCCTGGTGGTCCGAGTCCCCGGCCTGGGTGGTGAGCAGGGCGCGCAGCCGGGACAATCCTCCCTGGAGGCTTTCCTTGACGCTGTCGTAGTCGGACGAGTCATCTTCCTTGGGGTTGCGGCCCTTGCGCGCCATCACCCGATCGTTGGCGTCCGTCTCCACGTGGAGGTCCAGGGACAGGAGCAGGGCGCGGGTCGCGTGGACGGGCCCGCCCAGCGCGAAGAGCAGGTCGATGGCGGAATCCACCCGGGGCTTGTCGTCCCACCGCCTCTTGTGTTGCAGGTAGGCGAGCAGCACGGCGTCTTCCTCGGGCGAGCCGACGCGGGGGGCGGCCTCCTGGACTCGCGCCACGAGGGCCTTGGTGTGCGCCGTGAGGTTCTTGCGGTGCTTGTCCGGATGGGCCTGAGCCGGACCCCGCTTCTTGAAGTCCTCGCGCACCAGGGCCCAGGCCTTCTTCGGCTCGAGGAGCGCCCGGACGGGCACGGTGACGCCGCCTCGCCGGGGCTGGACCCGGCCCAGCAGGTTCTCGGTCCAGAAGATGGGCCCGGAGGTGTCCGGAGCGGCGGGGGCGGGGGCGGGCGGGACTTCCCGAACGGGAGCGGGTTCGGGGGCGGGTTCGGGAGTTGCGACTTTCGCCTTCGCCTTGGCCTTCGTGGTGCTGCCGCCCGAGGTCTCCGCGTAGCCCTTCTTCTGCTTCTCGGTGACGAGCTTGTCGTGCTCGGTCTGGGCCTTGGCCGCGGAGGGGAAGGACTTCTGCTGGGACTGGCCGTCCGTGCCGATGCGCCCCCAGCGCACCGTGAAGTCCGAGCCCTGGAGTTCGATCTCCCAGAACTTCTGGGAGGAGCCATCGATGAGTTCGAAGCGACGCATGTGCTCCGTTCTACCTCACCCGGAGCGCTCTCGGGATGGGGGGATGCCGCTGACGTGTCAACGCAATCAATGACATGTCAGATTGAGTCACGTTGACAAAGACAATTAATTGCTGACGCGGTGTCGTCTTTCTTATATTCATGAGGACGGGCAGTGTGACTCCAGCGGAGACCGCATGAGCACGGGCACGACCTTCAAGATCCATCCTGCGATTGGCATTGCACGCGTCGGAAACAGCCAGGACTATTATCTGGCTCCCGTGACCGCGGGGGGACTGCCACTGGAGAAGGATGGCGAGACGCCTGTCACCCAGTTCCGGGATGAGGGCGGGGGCATCCGGAGGCAGGCGGCCCGCTTCCAGATCTATGCCTATGACTCCGTGAGCCCGAATGGGCGGCCCGTCGGGCCGGGGCAGGCCAACATCCGGGACATCCAGTGGACCGTGCACCTGGCCAACAAGAAGGCCTCCTGGTACGAGTTCCGGCAGCTGGCGGGTTCGGACGGCAACCACACGGAAGGCACGGACGCGCAGGGCAAACCCATCCCCCAGGCGCTGCGAAACCCCAGGACCACGGGACAGGATCGCAACAAGTACATCATCGATTCCGGCCCCCGGGTCGTCTCCTGCCGGGGCATCAACGCCACTCCCCAGCAGGGGGACTTCGCCAAGGGCCAGGCCCCCCAGGGCTACCCGGAGAACTTCCCTCCCGCGGGACTGCTCCCCGAGGGCAATGACATCACCTCCCTGGGACAGATCTCCGCGGACGGCAGTGGCCATCTCGACGTCCGGGGAGGCCTGGGCCACTCCGGGTGCTCCGCGGCGTATGAGCTCACCGACAAGGTGCTCTCCAGCCTGGTGAAGGACCGGAAGATTCCCCAGTCCGTCGCCGACCAGCTCAAGCCCCTCCTGAACGAGGGCTACAAGAGCGTTGATGACTTCAACACGGCCATCGGGGGGGTCCTCAGCCCCAATGACCTCAAGGAATACAGCCCGGCCATCGATCAGTACGCCGCCCAGCCGCGCATCGACACCTACGCCAACAACAACTTCTGGTGGGATGACACCTCCGACGGTCCCGTCACGGCGCTGGTCTACCTGGAGGGCAGCGACACGCCCGTGGAGGTGACGCCCGCGTGGGTGCTGGTCGCTCCACCGGCCTACGCTCCGCAGATCCTCAACACGATCACGCTGTACGACACGATGTATGACTTGTTCGTACGCGAAGGGAAGTACAACACGGACCTCTACGATCCGTCCAAATACTCGGGTGGGTGGAACCCCGACTACAAGCCCAACAGGCAGGCCGAGATCCAACCCATCATCAGCCGTCCTTCGGCCTACCAGTGGGTCGCCAATATCGACCGGCAGGGGGTCCAGCAACACGGCGGGTTGGACCAGTCCAGTGGGCGCCCTTCCGCGTTCTTGGACTACATGCGTCCTCCTGGAGCCGAGAACTCCGGGCGCTCCACGTTGATGCCGATGCTGGCGGGTGACAACCCCATCAGTACGTACCTCCCGAGCAAGTGTCTGACCTTGACTCGGACCCAGTTCTTCCTCCTGGGCCAGTTCAGTCATAATCAATACGATACCTCGACGCGGGTGGACTCCTCGGGGCCTGGCGAGCAGTTGGATCGCGCGGTCCTGGAGAACTGTGTCGGAGGGGCGTTCTGCCCGGGAATCGAAATGACGTGGCTCTCCAGGAATATCAAAATCTACAGCGAGCCGTTCCGGTTCCTGCCGATGCCGGTCAGTGGCAAGGGCCTCCAGTGGGACACCGAGCCGACCGCGGGCAATGGACTCGAGCCCGGGGATGCCACCAAGTACATGGCGCTGCCCTGGCAGGCGGACTTCAACGAGTGCTCCGATCAGACGATCGACGGCACCGTCCTCTGGTGGTGGCCCGCCCAGCGTCCCTACTACGTCAACTACAAGGACGAGCATGGCGAGGTGAAGCGGGGCTCCTGGACCCGTCCGACGCCTGCGAATTTCAACGAGGATGTGCTCATGGTCTACAACTGGAAGGACCTGGGTTTCATCATCCAGCAGGATGACGGGACGTCCTCGTTCCTGGAGGTGCAGCGGCTCCCTCTTTCCAAGGCTGACGTGGTCGGCTGACCATGGACACGGCGTCTCACGATGTCGTCGTCCTCGGCGGCGGCCCCGCGGGCGCGGCGGTGGCCTTGGCGCTTCGCGGGCTCACGGACTGTTCCGTGGCGCTGGTCGAGCGCTCCACCTACACGGAGCCTCGTCTGGGAGAGACGCTTCCCCCGGAGAGCCGCATGCTGCTGACAAGGCTCGGTGTCTGGGAGGCGTTCGTCCAACAAGGACACCTGCGTTCAGGCGGGACCAGCTCCAGTTGGGGGAGCGAGACGCTGGGGTACAACGACTATCTCCTCTCGCCGAAGGGCCCCGGGTGGCACCTGGACCGGAGGCGGTTCGATCAGCTGCTGGCCGAGCAGGCCGCCGGACGCGGCGTGGACCTCCACACCTCCACGGAGCTGGCCGGATGGGAGCGCCTCAAGGAGGGCGGCTACCGGCTCCATGTGCGGCGGCGCGGAGAAGCGGGAAGCTCCTGTCTCCAGGCCCGTTTCGTCGTGGATGCGACGGGGCGGCGGGCCGCTTTCGCGACGGCCCAGGGCACCAGGCGGCTCACGTTCGATCGGGCCTTCGCCCTGTATGGCTTCTTCCAGCTCAAACCCGGGCGGACGTTCAATTCCTACACGCTCGTGGAGGCCTGTGAAGCGGGATGGTGGTACTCCGCGCTCCTCCCCGGAGGACGGGTGGTGGCTGGGCTGCTGGGGGATGGTGAGTCGCTGCGGGGCTTGAAGCCAGGCCATCCGGAGCCGTGGCTGGCCCTGCTCGAGCGAGCTCCCGCGACGCGACAGAAGCTGGAGGCCTGCGACTTCACCGGAGAGGCGCTGGTGTCGCTGCCGGCCAACATCGCCCGGCTGGACCGGCTGCACGCGGAGGACTGGCTGGCGGTGGGCGACGCGGCGTGCACCTACGATCCCCTCTCTTCCCAGGGGATTTCCCAGGCGCTCCGCTCCGCCTTGCTCGCCGCCGAGGCCTTGCGCCGCCACTTCCGTGGGGAGCCGGGCGCCCTGCGTGCCTACGAAGACACCTCGCGGAGACAGTTCGAGGCGCACCTCCAGACCCGGGCCACGTACTACCGGATGGAGCGGCGCTGGCCCATGGCTCCCTTCTGGGTTCATCGCGAGCAGGCATTCGGAGCCGCGCCTCGCGCGGACGCGATGAACCCTTTCCACGAATGAGCAGGAAGGACATATGCAACCAGGACGCCATGGAAAGCTGTGGTTCGCCTTCGCCGCCGCGGGCGCTGTCTCGCTGGCCCTCGGGCTCGCGGTGGTCTCATCCACCTCGGTGGAGAAGAGCACCGTCAAACCAGGCCCGGTGACGCAGGCCCAGAGCGACCCCAATCAAGGGCTCTTGTCCGCGCCCTATCCGGTATTCCCGCGGGGCAACTCCCTGATGCAGTCCCTGACGGATGAAAGTCCCGAGGTCAAGCGGTTCGTGGACTTCTATAACGGGGTGAGCAAGGTCACCATCCCCCCGCTGGATCGCGACTCGCTGGTCGCGCTTCCCAACCGCTACCTGGACATCGCGCACAACGGGTTGAACGTGTCGTCCGGTGACTTCAACACCTCGTTGGTGTGTCAGTCCTGTCATGACAGTGACTGGAAGGCCTCGGGCAAGGACATCGGCGACATGACGTTCTGGTCGCAGCGCTCGGTGACGGAGAAATACACCGAGCAGTCCAAATCCCTGGCGGCCAACTGGTCCCTCTTCGGGGATTGGAGCGCCTCCATCAAGGCCCTGGCCGGACGCGATCCCGTCTTCCTCGCGCAGGTGGAGAACACCCGGAGCCTGTCTCCCCACCAGCCCGAGCAGGTCGACAACCTCTGTTTGCGCTGCCACTCGCCGATGGGTCAGCGCCAGGCGGAGAAGAACAACCTCCGCTTCAGCCACTACATGCTGTACTCGACGCCGCCCGATTCCGGGTACACCCATCCGTTCTCTTCCTCGGGAGATCCGGATTCAAAGTACGCGGATCCAAAGTACGCGGTGTATGGCGCGCTGGGCCGGGATGGCGTCTCCTGCAGCGCCTGCCACTCCATTTCGCCGAATGGGGGCCTGCCCTGGAATGGCACGGACTACAGCATCTTCTACGGCAGCGACACCCAGAGCATCTATGGGAGCGGGCTCTCCAACCGCCTCAAGGATCTGGGTGATGCTGACATGCAGCCGCCTCCCTTCCCCTTCACGTCCTCCATGAACACCCGGCCGGGAACGGTCGTGGCGCCCGACTCCGATCTCAACATCGCGCCCATGGCCGCCGCGGGACTCAGCCTGGAGACGGCCACCACCAACGACCCGAACCACAATTACCTGGAGGATTCGACCGTCTGTGGCTCGTGCCACGTGGTGGTGTTGCCCAAGGTGCCCGACCAGTACAGCGGCTCGCTGACCATCCAGCAGGCGATGTCCCGAGGCGGCTATACCAGGCCCGCGAGTTGTCCCACCACCCAGACGAACTTCACGGGGGACTTCCTCACGGATCCCTGCGTGGCACTGGCCTACGAGCAGACGACCTACTTCGAGTGGCTCAACAGCGGCTTCGCTCCCACCACCACCTGCATGACGTGTCACATGCCCTTGCAGCGTCTGCCGAGCAGTGGCGGGGGATCGGACGTGGCGCAGGTGAATGAGGATGTGACGAAGTTCTACGGGAACAACACCGGCCTCGCTCCGCGCGAGTACAACCGCCACACCTTGCTGGGCATCAACCTCTTCGTCCACGAGATGTTCCAACAATTCCCGGACGTCCTGGGCATCGAGTACTACCTGAAGACCGACTCGCTCATCCCTCCGTACCTCCAGGATGATTCCATCCGGAACCAGACGGGGAATCTCGTCTCCAACCCTGGCGCGGAGAACGGGAATGCCAAGGGCTGGGTGGCGAAGAACAGCCAGATCCAGGCGGTGAAGAGCGCGGAGGTCGTCAAGGGCACGGTGATCAAGCCGAACCATGGGCAGTACTTCTTCGCCGTGGGGGACGGACAGAGTGGCGGGAGCGTGTCGTTGACCTTCGACGTGTCCCAGTACGGCTACGGCATCGACAAGGGGGCTGGCTCCGTGAAGGCCACCTGGGGCGCCGCTTCCTACTGCCCCACCCGCGATTCCTGCCAGGCCCTCATCCTCTCGCAGGATGTGGGCGGCGGAGCCCAACTCGTGAACAACACACCAGGTCAATGGACCGCCTTGGCTGGTGACCTGGCGCTCTCTCCGAAGACTCGGAGCCTGACCGTCACCCTTCAGAATGGCAGCTGGGTGGATGATCTGTTCCTCGCCTTGCGATTGCCCGATGGCTCTGTCCGGGTGTTGCAGGACGCGCAACGGCAATACACCGTCGCCAAGAACCTCCTGAACGCCGAGCAGTCCATCCTGGATCTGGCCGTCAACACCTCTCGGGGCGTGTTCAACCCCGACACCCCCGCGGCGCAGGTGCGCGTGAGTCCTCCGGCCGTGTCCGGTTCGGACTTGAAGGTCGACGTCACCGTCACCACCAATGTGGGCCACAAGTTCCCCAGTGGTGCGGGCTTCCGGCGGGCCTTCCTCCAACTCGAGGTTCTCGATGGGGTGGGGAATGTCCTCTGGGCCTCCGGACAGCCCAATGCCTGGGGGGCCATCTGCGACGGTGTCTGTAAGTCCGACGGCAGCAACTACCTGAGCAGCGAGTTCACGAGCGACTACACGCAGCTCCAGCCCCACCATCAGGTCATCACCAAACAGAGCCAGGCGCAGATCTACGAGCTGCGGGTGACGGACGACTACAACAAGCTGACGTCCACGGAGTTGCAGCAGTTCAATCCGGTGAAGGACAACCGCATCCTGCCCTATAACTGGACCGCGCCCTCCGCCCAGAAGGGAGGGCAGTTGCTCGGACTCGATCTCAAGCAACTGGCCCTGCTCACCCAGCCCATGAGCATCGTGCAGGGGAGCAACGACACGAGCCTCACGAGTGATCCGGACTACAACGCGGATTACGCGCCGGGGTATGACCAGCTCACCTATCAAATTCCCCTGTCCGAGGTGGTGGGCTGGAAGTCGGTCCGCGCCCGGGTGAACTATCAGACCATTCCCCCCTTCTATCTGTCCGCTCGCTTCAAGGAGGCCCTGCCGGTGGTCAATGGCAAACCCGCGACTCCGGGGCCCGCGATGTCGCGGTTGATCTACATGACGAGCCGCCTCAATACACAGACCGGGCTGCGGTACACCAACTCGCAGAACAAGCAGGTCGACTTCGTGAGCAACTGGACGATGGTCCTGAGCGAGTGGACGCAGCCGGCCCACTGAGCCTCACGGGAGTTCCCACACCGAAGAAATACCCCTGGAGGAGAGACATGGCAGACCCCGAGAAGGTTATCGACATCCTGGTTGCAATCGACGCGAAGAGCATCATGGATCAGTTCGGCGGCCAGCTGAGCACCGACGCGAAGAGTCCCACGTCCATTGGGGACGGTTCCAAGCTGGTCTACATGTTCGTGCGGTGGGATGAGGTCATCAGCGGAGATGGCACCTCGACGCTGAACGTCTCCAATACACCCAGCAACGTCATTCGTTGGAGGGGAACCTCCATGACGATGAACTCCCAGCTCGGCGTCACGCTCCACTCGTGTGAGCTCCTCCAGGGGGATGACAAGATTTCACAGCCGGAGGCCAGCATCACCGAGGAGCAAGTCCCGTTCCTCAACCGCGACGGCAATCCGGATAAGCAGACCCTCACGGACCTCTATTTCGAGTCCACCTCCCTGGGGTCTGGCAAGGTTGTCTATGCCTATACGTTCGCCATCACGGACGACGAAGGAAAGCTCCTCGGGTATTTCAAGTGGGGCAATCCCGGCATTGACTCCTGAGTCCCCCGCCTCGGAACGCTGATTTCCCAAGACATAGGAAAGGCACGATCATGGCCAGCGATGGTTCTTCTTTTGTCGACATCCTCACGGTCATTGATGCGAAGGGCATCATCAATGACATGAACTCCCCCGGCACTCAACTCGGACGAGGCACACGGGATTATCCCAGTCCTCTCTATGGCGCCGAGAAGTACGCCTTCATGCTCGTGAAGCGGAGCGAGTCCAAGCCCGACACCGAGGCGACGGACGAGCTGCGCGTCTCCGTCTCGACGAATGACATTCTTCGCTGGAGGACTACCTCCATGACGATGAATACGGGTTACGGTGTGTTGCTCTACGATGTGCACATCTCCCAGGGGGATGATCTCGTTCGGACTCCCACCCGGTACGTGATCGAGGGCATCGTCCCCAAGCCGAAGTCCGACAAGGACGGCAACGGGTTGCTGGATGGCAGCGAACCCTATCAAGACGCCATCCTTCAATCGACCGCCCGGTCCCCAGGGGAGGTCACCTATCAGCTCCGGTTCATGATCGTGGATCGGACGAACAATCCGATCGCGTACTTCTCGTGGGATCCGTTCATCACGATCTCGTAGCGTCTACCTCACGTGGAGTTCCCTCGGGAGGGGGGCCTGGAGTTCCAATCGCTTTCCGGTGAGGGGATGCACGAAACAGAGCCGCTCCGCGTGGAGCAGGTAGCCCGTGTCCCCGAGCAGTCCCGGCTGCTCGGCGCGCGGTATGCCACCCACGGTGTAGACGGGGTCTCCCTCCAGCGGATACCCGATGAAGGCCAGGTGGATGCGGATCTGCTGGGAGCGGCCCGTCTGGATGTCCACCTCGAAGAGGGTGCTGGCCGCGCGCCGCTGGAGCACGCGCGCCAGACTCCGGGAGGCCTTTCCGCTGGGGAGCGCCATGGGGACCATGCCCATGCCCGGATGCACCGCCTCGCCGATGGGCGCGGTGATGTCGTAGGCGTCCTGGGGGGCCACGCCGCTCGACAGGGCCCGGTAGCGCTTCTCCACCTCGTGCTCGCGCCAGGCTCGGGACAGCTTCGCCGCGGCGTCGTGCGTGCGCGCGAAGAGCACGAGGCCCGAGGTGCCGCGTCCCAGGCGATGCAGGGGGCTCGCCTCCGGGAAGCGCTCCCGTACGACATGGAGCAGGGTGTTCACGAGGAAGCCTCCACCCGGCACCGTGGGCAGTCCGCCCGGCTTGTCGACCGCGAGGATCGCCTCGTCCTCGTGCACGAGCGTGTAGTCGCGCGGCGTCTCCTTCTCCTCCCAGGGCGGCCGGTTCCAGACGAGCAATTGGCCCGGTTTCAGCAACTCCTCGCCCGTCGCGGGGATGCCGTCCAACAGGACCTCGCCTCGCGCGAGCCGTTCCCTCCACACCGGCTCGGGAGAGTGCCGGTAGGCGGCGACCAGATAGGAGAGCGTGCTCTGTCCTCGCGCCCGGGCTCCGAGCTGTTCGCGGTAGGCATAACCCGTATTGAGCGCCATGGGGTTAGCCGCCCTCGGATGGAGTTGTCGTCGCCAATAGAAGTGCCAGGATCTTTCCGTGCTGGTGAGGGTGAGAAGGGTCGAGGTGTGCGTTGGCCAGTGTGTCTTACGGCGCGTTGCCAAGGAATCGCCGCTCCCAGCGCCGCATGTCCTCTGGTGGCAGTGGGGGCTTCGTCTCCTGGTAGAGGTGCGGCTCCAGCATGCGCGCCAGCTGTCGGTAGGCGGGCATGTCTCCCTCTACCTCGGGCCATTCGCCCAGTTCCACCAGCACCTTGTCTGGCTCCAATTCCCGCACGGAGACGCCGGGCAGGGTCAGCTGCTCACGCAGGCGCGTCACGCCCCCCAGTTCGCTCAGCAGGGGCTGGCCGTAGAAGTTCAGCCAATAACTGCCCTTGGGTCGTGTGCCCAACTGCTGGGTCACCTCGATGTCGAAGATGTCCAGACCCGGGTAGCGGAAGCACGAGTCGTGGATCAGCGGGCGGACCCTCTGCATGTCCATGAGGCCGTTGAAAGCGGGACTCACATAGCCGGTGTTGAAGGGCAGTTCCCGGGCCAACGCGAGCGCGAGCGCTTTCACCCGCGTCGGGCCCTGCTCTTCCATGTACTCCGTGGGCAGCCAGAAGGCCACACCGCTGACCGCATCGGGCTGGTGGGCGTACTGAGGCTGACCCAGCATCCGTCCTCGGTACTCGACCCGGTAGCCTCCCAATTGGTCGTCGTGTTCCCAGAGTTCGAGCACGCACCCATCGGCATCGAGCAATTGCTCCTTGATGTTGCTCATCGCCCAGGCATCGATGAGGAGCGAGTGTCCGTCCGTGCCCGTGTACCGCGTGATTTTGTCGGGTCCCACCGCCTGTTGGTATTTCTCCCATGCGCGAAGCACGAATTTCCCTACCTCGCGATGGGGGAATTTCATGAAGAACGTCAGGAGAACTCCATCACGCAAGATATGGAGTCCACCCGGCGAATATCCTTTGAAGCGAGGATAGCGTTGGTTCATCGGATGAGTTCCCACGGAGTCACGCGGATGGCCGAGCCAAAGGCTTCCTGGTAGACCTCTCCCTGATTCAGGCTTTCGTGACGATGGCCCTTGGGATAGGTGGCCCATCGGGGCCGGTTCGAGCGGAGGCAGGGAAACTTGAAGTCGTAGACCGCCTGGGGTTTGAGCGGATCACCCGAATGGACGACGACATCGGGCTCCAATGTTCCCACCAGCGTGTGTGCTCGATTCTTATTCAGAAGGTCGAAGCGCTCTTGTGGACTCACGAGTTCGAGGCGCTTGGTTCCCGGGTCGTAGCGGTAACGCTGTTCCAGGCTGAATCGTCCCGCCAGGAACGCACCCAATCGCTCCTCCGCACAGGCCTTGGCGACCTCATGCTTTTCCAGGCCGAGTTGGATGGCCCAGGTGATCGGCACTCCTTGGGGCGTCCTCCTCAACACCTCATCACACTGCGCACGGGTCGGCTCACCGCCGAAGTGCTTGTGGTTCACGGTCTCGTGCGCCTTGGCCGCGCAGTTCCGGAGCACTTCCTCGACGTCCGCCCGCATCTTGGCGGGCAGGACGCCCTCGTCAGAGGTCATCGTTACCGCCGCGACCAGGACGCCCGTGGCCACCGCCATGCCCGACAGGCCGGGCTCGGCCCCACAGGATTGAGGCTGGGTGGGGTGCTGCTTCACACAGCAGGAATAGGTGCTGTCGGCGGGGGTGCAGGTCAGGTCCTCGGCCAGACAGCCCGCGCCCGTTCCCATCACTCCCGCGAGCAAGAGCATGTCCCGCTTGCGCATCATCCGTTGCGCTCGCGCGCGCCTCCTTACGGCTAGACGAGCGAGGTGGCCTCGTGGAAACTTGAGCGCCATGGGGTTAGCCGCCCTCGAAGACGCGGAAGAACTCCCGGGGGGCGCGCTTCTTGCGCAGACAGCGCGTGGCGTCGCTCATGTAGCAGATGGAGAAGCCGCGCCGCCGGTGCCCCTCGCGGCTCGGGCCGGAGCGGTGCCAGAGCTGGTTGTGCAGCAGAATCACCTCGCCCGCCTGGACGGGCAGGGGCACCGCGCGCTCCTCGGCCCGTTGGGCCAGGAGCTGGTCCTCTGGAATGACGCCGCCCATGGGTCGCGCCAATCCCTGGCGATGACTTCCCGGAATCACCTCGAGGCAACCTCCGTCCACCGGGGCGTCGTCCAGCGCGGTCCAGATCTGCAGCTCGGGCTCCTGGCTCAGCCCCCAGAGCGTCCCGCCATCCTGGTGCCAGCGGATGGCGCCGCCCCCCGGCTCCCCCTTGTTGAAGAGGATGGCGCGGTAGAGGACGATGCCGCCCGCGATGCGTGCGCGCGCCACCCGCTCGAACAGGGGGTTGGAGATCCACGCGAGGAAGCGCTCGTCCTTCTCCAGCCGCTCGATCTTCCGGTACGCGAGCGACGGGCCCCGCCAGCCGAGTCCCGAGTCCTCGTACTGTCCCGTCCGGGCATCCATCTGGAAGAAGAGCCCGGGGTCGGTGACGCGCCCGAGCATCAGGTCCTCGGCGCGCTCGCGCAGCGCGGCGAGCCCGTCATCCCCGAGCACGCGTCCCAGGGGGGCGTAGCCCTCGGTGTCCAGCCGCGCGAGCGCCGCGCTGAGATCCATCCGCTCGGCACCTGCTCGTAACACCGTCACCTCGCACCCCTGGGGGAGCTGGACCATCTCACGCGGGGCGGAGACCTTCCAGGTCCCGGATCAGCTCGGAGAAGAGGATGGGATCCAGGCTGCCAAAGGGCCGGCCGCCTTCGTTTCTCCAGAAGTTCTCCGTGTTGAGCGCCACGGTGCCGAGGAGCTGCTCGGGGGACTCGGAGAGCATGCCCGTGAAGAGACCCGGATCGAGGTCGAGGTAGGCCGTCAGGTTGGGGCCCAGGGGCTTCTCCATCCAGCAGGCCACGCCGCCGTCCTGGGGGGCGCCGCGCTGCCAGCCGCGAGCCTCCAGACCGAGCACCTTGCCCGTGGGCAGTTTGAGGCCCTTCACGCGCTCCAGGCTCTTGCTGTCCTTTTCCTGGGCGCTGGGGGCGTAGGTGGGGCGGCCGAGCTGGGGGAAGGGCTGGATGAGCTGGTAGTCGGCGAAGAGCTGACCCCAGGTTCCGGCGGTCTTCTCGTCCAGCTCCAGGGCATGGGGCAGACCCACGAGGGCGCCCTCGGGCAGGGTGAAGGTGTCGTCGTTCGAGTCCGCGAGCGAGCGGTCCTCGGCGGCGCGGAAGGTGTCCTTCAAGGCGCCCTCGGGGGAGTAGACGCCCCAGACGAGCCGGCGCACGACGTGGATGAGCAAGGGGTGCTCCACGAAGAATTGCCGGAAGACGTCTGGGCTCCAGCGGCGGCGGGCGCACATGGCCAGCTCCAGACGGAGGATCTGGGTGCCCGCGGCCACCTTGGCGTCCTTCTTGAGGGCCTTCCACTGCTCGGCGGCGGCGGTGGCCTTGTCCGCGTCGTCCTTCTGCGTGGGCTTGGGCAGGTCCTTGAGCCGGGTGCCGTCCGCGTCCCGGACGAAGGGCTTCAACTGCTCATCGAAACCCACGGTGAAGGTGCGCGGACCGAAGTCCAGCGTGAGCGAGCCGCTGTCGTCCAAACCGAGGTCGGGCACGAGCCGGTCGGCCAGCTCCTCGCGGGTGAGGCCGCGCGCCTCGGCGATCTGCTCGATCTTCTCCTGGGCCTTCTGCTGGAGGCCCTTGAACTTGACCTTCTCGGCGATGCCGTTGAGGTAGATGAGCGTCACGTCGGTGCCGATGGTGGCGAGGATGTCCAGGCCGGTGACGGCGCGGGCGTGGGCGGCTTCTCCGGGCCACTGGCGGATGAGCGGGGCGAGCTTGCGCGCGGTGTCGTCATCCCCGAGCAGGCCGAGTGCCTGGAAGGCCCAGTTCTCCTTGCTGGGCGCACCGGCGAGCATCCACGCCTCGAAGAGGGCCCAGGCGAAGCGGGCGAGGCTGGGGCGGTCGCAGGCGGCCTTCACCTGCTCCAGGCCCGCGTAGGGCTCGTCCAGCGAGGAGAAGGAGAGCATCGTGGCGAGGGCGTCGAGGGCATCCGGAGGCAGCTTCGCGGAGCGGTCGGCGAGCAGGGGCGGAGGCAGGCTCCGGATGCCGAAGGCCTCGGGCGGCTTGGCGTGTTTGGTGGGGAAGAGGTGAAGGGGATCGAAGGCGAGGACGCGCGCCACGGCGTCGCGGACCTGGGGCGAGACGCGGGAGGCGATATCCAGCACGGTGGTCTCGTGGCCCTCGGAGGCGAGCAGACGCAGGGCGGCGCAGGCGGCGTCCTTGGCCTTGCCGGGCTTGCCGAGCGCGGGGACGAGCAGTCCGGCGGTGGCGTGCGCGGGGTGGCGCAGGAGCCAATCGCGCCCCAGGTGGCGGAACTTCTTGGTGTACTGGAAGGTCTCGGCCATCTGGGGGGCGAGCCCCATGACGGCGACGGGCCCGAGCAGGATGGCACTCTCGCCCTTGGTCTGCTCGTACAGGTGCAGGAGGCTTGGCAGCGCGTCGAGCCCCAGCCGCGCGACGATGCGGGGCATCCAGTTGGAGCTCCACCCCCAGTTCCAGTACCTCAGATGCGAGATGTACTGGCGCGCGAGCGCCTCGGGCGCCTGGGCGAAGAAGGCGGGATCGGTGCTGGCTTCGTGCCGGGAGTTCGCTTGCCGTCCTGCCTGGTAGGTGTCCCGCGCGAAGGCGTGCCATTGCTCGTCGGTGAACTGGCGGAAGCTCCTGACGTCCGGACCCTTGCGTTGCAACCACTCCGCCTGTTCACCCTCGCGCCACGCGAGGGCGTCGGGGAGTGCCGGGGGCACCACGCCGGTGAGGACGGGCAGGGGCTCGGGCTGGTGGCCCGCCATCCAGGGGGGACGGGCGAGCACGGGGGGCAACTGCTCGGGAGTGGCATCGGGGACGTCCGGGCCGGACTGCTCCTGGAGGCGGGCGACGACCTGGAGCGCTTCCTCGGACTGTCCGGCGAGGAGGGCCGGGAGCGTGGCGGCGTGGCGGCGCACGACGCTGGTGAGCAGGGAGCGCGCGGCGTCGCCTTCCTTGCCCCTCACGCTGGCCTTGGGCGCGAGCAGCCGCAGCGCGCGGTGGGGCCAGCGCACGGCCGCGTCGAGCAGGGTCCCCATCATCTCCTTGCCGTGCTCGGCGGACTGCTCGATCAGCAGCGCCATGGCCTCGTCGGAGTTGATGCTCGCGACGAATCCCGCCCAGGCGCGGAGGAAGTCGGAGCCGAGATAGGGGCGTTTGATCACATCCTGGAACAGGGGCAGGCTCGCGGTGCCCATGCCGTCGAGCATCGAGGGGATGTAGTCGACGTTGTCCTGGGTCAGGTGATGGATCTTGATGAGGGGCGTGAAGAGCGCCAGCGCGTCGGGCGTGGAGACGGCGCTCAGGAGGACGGGGTGTTCTTTCTCCTGGGTGTAGACCTCGGCCTCGGCGTGGACCCAATCGGTCTCGGTGGGGAAGAGGAAGGCGGAGGCGGCGCGCTGTTCGCCGGTGCTTCGGAGCGAGGCGGCGGCGTCGCGTGCGGCCTGGTAGCTGGCGTCATCGGTCTGGGTGGCGAGCAGCGCGCGCAGGCGGGGCAGGCCGTGCAGGTGTCCTTGAGAGAGTCGGCTGTAGCGCGCGGTCCGCTCCTCGGTGTTGACGCCCCGGCGGGCCTTGAAGACCAGACCTCCGGCCAGATGCATGTCCAGGGACAGCAGCAGGGCGCGCGTCGTGTGGACGGGGCCTCCGAGCGCGAACAGCAAGTCGATGCCGGGCTCGCTCCGAGGGGTATGGCCCCAGCCCTCGCGGTAGTTCAGGAAGGTCAGGAGGACGGCGTCCTCCTCGGGCGTTCCGATGGACGGCTCGGCGTTGGCGAGCCGCGCGGCCACGGCCTGGCTCTCGGCGGTGAGGTTGCCGGGCTCCGAGTCCTGGGAGATGCCTTCGGGGGTGCGCTTCTTGAAGTCCTCGCGCACCAGGGCCCAGGCCTTCTTCGGGGCCATGAGGGGGCGGACGGGCACGGACACGCCGCCCCGGCGGGGAATCACGCGGCGCAGGAGGTCATCGCTCCAGAAGACGGGCCCCGAGGTATCGGGGGCGGGAGGCGGGGGCACCGGGATGGGGGCCGCCTCCGGGGCTTTCGGAGCGGAGGCCTTCGGAGCCGCGGGCGCGGGCGCCACCACGGTGTTGGAGGGCGCGCTACCGGCCTCCGTGTAGCCCTTCTTCTGCTTCTCGGCGATGAGCTTGTCGTGCTCGGTCTGGGCCTTTGCGTCGGAGGGGAAGGATTTCTGCTGGGTCTGCCCGTCCGTGCCGATGCGTCCCCAGCGCACGGTGAAGCCGGTGCCCTGGAGATCGATCTCCCAGAACTTCTGGGAGGAGCCATCGGTGAACTCGAAGCGACGCATGCTTGTCTCCGCGAAAGAAGGGGCGCCACCCTATCGTACCGGGGCCCCCCTTTGCGCCTCCGCTGGGATTCGGACGACGTTTGAAGAAACCCTTGCGATCCAACCGCGAAAGTAGGGTAAGAGCCCAGCTCTTCTCGGAATGAGGACAGGTGGAGACACGATGAGCCCGTGGAAGGACAAGCTCCCAGAGGGATGGCGCCGGGTACTGCAGGACGCCCTGGCGAACCCGGCGTTCACCCGGTTGCAGGCGTATGTGGAGCAGGAGCGGCAGCGGTACACGGTGTACCCGCCGGAGGAGGACCTGTTCTCGGCCTTGCGGTTGACGCCGTACGAGCAGGTGAAGGTGCTGATCCTGGGGCAGGATCCGTATCACGGGGCGGGGCAGGCGCATGGGTTGGCGTTCTCGGTGAAGCCGGGAGTCAGGCCGCCGCCCTCGCTGGTGAACATGTTCAAGGAACTGCACGACGACCTGGGCCTGCCCATTCCCAGGGAGGGCTCGCTGGTGCCCTGGGCCGAGCGGGGCGTGTTGCTGCTCAACGCCGTGCTGACGGTGCGCGAGGCCACGCCCAACTCGCACGCGGGGCAGGGCTGGGAGGCCTTCACCGACGCGGTCATCCGGGCGGTGAGCGCGAAGGAGGAGCCCGTCGTCTTCGTGTTGTGGGGGGCCTACGCCCAGAAGAAGCAGAAGCTCATCGACGCGCGGCGCCACGTGGTGCTCGCGGGCCCCCACCCCTCGCCCCTGTCGGCGTCCCGGGGCTTCTTCGGCAGCAGACCCTTCAGCCGTGTCAACGCGGAGTTGGAGAAGCGAGGGCGGGAGCCCATCGACTGGCGCCTGCCCGCGTAACGCCCCCCGAGCGCGCCGCCTCGTGACTGGTTAGAGTCCCGTCACCATGGCGAAGACCGCATCCCGCAAGGCTCCGGCGAGCCGGAAGAAGGCCGTCCCCGCGGTACCCAAGAAGAGCGCTGCTTCCTCTCCCAAGAAGAAGCCCTCGCCCGCGAAGGCGGTGAAGGCCGCGAAGAAGCGCACGCCCCTGGAGTCCTCGCTGCGTGAGCCGGCCGCTCCGGAGACCTCGGTCTCGTTCTCCGCCGAGGAGTCCCCGCCCGGCATGAAGGCCCTGCCCGCGGGAGAGCCCCAGGGCGCGGCCTTCCCCTTCGAGATCGACCCCAAGCGCATCGAGGAAGGCCTCCAGAAGCTGCGCCAGGAGGTGGTCCACTGGGCGAACAAGGGCCGCTACACCAAGGTGCGCTTCAAGTTCCGGGGCAAGCAGTTGCTGCCGGACCTGCCCATCGCCGCGGTGGCCGCCGCCGAGGGCCTGACCTTCTACTGGGGCGGCATCCTGCGCGCGCTCATCTTCACCGTGGCCGGCGGCAGCCTGCTCCAGGTGGAACTCGTCAACGACGCGGACAAGCGGGTGCAGGCGGGCAAGGAAGCGCTGCTCAACGGGGACCTGGACGAGGCCCTGGCGCTCTTCCGCGAGGCGCTGACCATGGACCGGGACAACGCCGGGGCGCACCTCAACGTGGGCGTGGCGCTCAAACTCAAGGGGGAGCGGGAGGCGGCGCTCGCCGCCTTCGAGCGCGCCAAGGCGCTGGACCCCGAGGGCCCCCTGGGTGCCGAGGCCGAACGGCTCGCCGCGCCGCTGCGTCCCAAGGACACCGTGGCCCAGACGGGGTAGGCGCGTGCCCGGCGACGACGACTACCAGATGCTCGGGCCCGCCCGCGAGCGCTACTACCGGCTGGTGCTCGTGTTGGCCGAGTCCCGGTGGCAGGAGCGGCTGCGGCGGGAGTTGCCGCTGCTGCGCGAGGTGCTCGTCCACCAGGAGGCATTGGACGCGCTGCTCGGCGCCGAGGCGTGGCCGGAGGGTCATTCCTCGGTGAGGACCCTGTCCGAGGTGGCCTCGCTGCGTGAACAGCTCGTCCGGGACGTGGCCCGCAAGCTCGGGCGTGATCCCCACGAGCCCTTTGGCGTCCTGATGCGGGCCCTGGAGGACTGGCTCATCACCCTGCCGCGCGAGGTCCCCGCCCACCTGCGGGAGGAGACCGCGCGGGAGTTGTTGCCGGACACCCTGCCCGCGCTGCGTGACGCCCAGGTGTTCGGCGAGCGCCTGGAGTCCCTGTTCGCCCAGCCCCTGTTGCTCGCCGGACGGCTGCCCTTCTCCAACCGTCAGCGGGAGGAGCTGGCCCTGGGGTGGCCCCGGGGCGAGGCGGCCCTGGCATCGCTCTGGCGGCGTTTGTCCGGCGTGGACGCGCGGGGGTTCATGGTGGCGGAGCTGCGCGAGCGGGCGGCTCTCGCTCCCGGGCGGGCGCCGTCCACGGGCCCCGAGCACCTGTTGCACGCGGAATACTGGTACCAGGAGGCACGGAGTCGGCTGACGCGGATGGCCCGGCTTCGGCTGGCCCCGCTCGAGCCCTCGCCCTCCGAGTGCCTGACGGTGATGTGGTGGCTCTTCGAGCGCGAGTACGTCCCTCAGGTGCGTTTGTTGCCCTCGGACACGCTCTCCGAGGCCCGGGCGGCCCTGATCGAGGTGGCCTACGAGTTGTGGGATGCCCAGCGCACGGACATTCCCGCGGACGAGCGGTGGACGACTCCGCGCTGGGCCCGCCTGGAGCGCCTGGCCGCGCGGGCCGATGAGGCCCGGAACGCGCCCGGAATCGAGCCGGTGCGCGAGGCCCTGCGCCAGCTCCTCCCGCGACACGGAAACGGCACGACCCGGACCCCGCGCGGATGGTGGACGACTCCCAGTCTGGTGGACCTGGTCCGCCAGGTGCGCGACGTGCTCGGCTAAGCGTCCGAAACCCCCCGTCCAGGCGGTCTCCGGGCCCCCTTTCTGGCTGCCCTCCATCACCGGGGCGTCTGCGTTGTTGACGCTGGAAAATCCGAGGGTTACGTACCCATATCCTCTTTGGAGAGGCCCCCTCGGGCGGGCCTGTCCCCGACCCCGCGAAATCATGGCCGACGACACCACCGACAAGCCGGCAACGCCCCCCGCGCCTCCTCCGGGCAGTGTGGGGGAACTCATCCCCGTCAACATCGAAGACGAGATGCGCCGCTCATATCTCGACTACTCGATGTCCGTCATCGTCGGGCGCGCCCTGCCCGACGTGCGTGACGGCCTCAAACCCGTGCATCGCCGCGTCCTCTACGCGATGAACGACCTGGGCAACCTCCACAACCGCGCCTACAAGAAGAGCGCGCGCGTGGTGGGTGACGTCATCGGTAAGTACCACCCCCACGGCGATGCCTCCGTCTACGAGGCCATGGTGCGGCTCGCGCAGGAGTGGTCCCTGCGCTACCTGCTCGTGGACGGCCAGGGCAACTTCGGCTCGGTGGACGGCGACTCCCCCGCGGCCATGCGCTACACGGAAGTGCGCATGGAGCGGCTGGCCGAGGAGATGCTGGCCGACATCGAGAAGGAGACCGTCGACTTCGGTCCCAACTACGACGACTCGCTGCTCGAGCCGCTCGTGCTCCCCACCAAGTTCCCCAACCTGCTCGTCAACGGCAGCACGGGCATCGCCGTGGGCATGACCACCAACATCCCGCCCCACAACATGGGCGAGGTGCTCGATGGCACGCTGCACCTCATCGACCATCCGGATTGCACCGTCCGCGACCTGATGCAGTTCATCCCCGGGCCGGATTTCCCCACCGCCGGCATCATCACCGGCCGCGAGGGGATTCTGCGCGCCTACGAGACGGGCCGCGGGCAGATCACCGTCCGCGCGCGCACGGAGATCGAGACCTCCAAGAAGGGCGACCGCGAGAGCATCATCGTCACGGAACTCCCCTACCAGGTGAACAAGGCGCGGCTCATCGAGAAGATGGCCGACCTGGTGCGCGACAAGAAGCTCGAGGGCATCAGCGACCTGCGCGACGAGAGCGACCGGCAGGGCATGCGCATCGTCATCGAGCTCAAGCGCGATGCCATGAGCGCCGTGGTGCTCAACAACCTGTTCGCCAGCACGCCCATGGAGACCACGTTCGGCGCGGTGATGCTCGCCATCGACGCGGGCCAGCCGCGCACGCTCACGCTCAAGGAGCTGCTCGACCGCTTCATCTCGCACCGCCGCGACGTGGTGACGCGCCGCAGCCGCTACGAGCTGCGCAAGGCGCGCGCCCGCCGCCACATCGTCGAGGGCTTGCTCGTCGCGCAGGATCTCATCGACCTGGTGGTGAGCCTGATTCGCGCCTCGCGCGACCCGGACGAGGCGCGCTGGGGCCTCATGCACATCCTCTCGCCCTCGCTCTACGAGCACGAGCGCTTCCAGAATCTCCAGCGCATCGACTACGAGAAGGCCAAGGCGCAGATGGCGCTGCTCGAGTCGCGCGCGCGCGCCGAGGAGCCCAACTACTCGGGCCTGGAGCACCGCTACGAGGGCGCGGGCTTCAGCGAGGATCAGGCCAAGAACATCCTGGAGATGCGTCTGCAGCGCCTCACCGGCCTGCAGCGCGAGGAGCTGTTCCGCGAGCTCATCGACCTGGTGCGGGAGATCGCCCGTCTGGAGGACATCCTCGCCCACGAGTCCAGCCTGCTCAACGTCATCAAGGGCGAGCTGCGCGAGCTGCGCGAGCGCTACGCCGACAAGCGCCGCACGGAGCTCGCCGGCGCGGCGGAGGAGATCACCAACGAGGACCTCATCGCCGAGGAGACCATGGTGGTGACGCTCTCGCACACGGGCTACGTGAAGCGCTCGCCCTTGAGCGAGTACCGGGCGCAGAAGCGCGGAGGCCGCGGCAAGACGGGGGCGACGACGAAGGAGGACGACTTCGTCACGGACCTCTTCGTGGCGAGCACCCACGCCTTCCTCATGCCCATCAGCAACAAGGGCCGGCTCTACTCGCTCAAGGTGCACGAGCTGCCGCTCGCGGGCCGCACGTCGCGTGGCAAGGCCATCATCAACCTGGTGCAGTTCGGCGAGGGCGAGCGGCTGGCCCAGGTGTTGGTGACGCGCGAGTTCGGCGAGAACCAGTTCGTCTTCTTCGTGACGAAGCGGGGCGTGGTGAAGCGCACGGACCTGTCGTCGTTCGCCAACGTGCGGTCCAGCGGCATCATCGCGCTGGGCATCGACGAGGGGGATGAGCTGGTCGCGGTGAAGATCACCGACGGCTCCAAGGACATCCTCCTGTCCACCGCCACCGGCATGAGCATCCGCTTCCCCGAGCAGGAGGTGCGCTCCATGGGCCGCCAGGCCTACGGCGTGAAGGGAATCACGCTGGAGGAGGGCGACGAGGTGGTGGGCGCCGACGTGGTGGAGAAGGACACCACCATCCTCACGGTGACGGAGAACGGCTACGGCAAGCGGACCCAGGAGACCGAGTACCGGCAGCAGGGCCGTGGCGGCAAGGGCATCATCGACATCAAGACCACCGAGCGGAATGGCAAGGTGGTGGGCCTGGTCCCGGTGACGGACAAGACCGAGGTGATGCTGGTGACCAACGGCGGCATGCTCATTCGCATGAAGGCGAAGGAGATTTCCGTCATTGGCCGCAACACGCAGGGCGTGCGGCTCATCGCGCTGGAGAGCGCCGAGGAGAAGGTGACGGGCATCTCCATCCTGCCCGAGTCGGAGCAGAGCGAGGACGAGGTGGAAGCGGCCGAGCCAGCGGCCGCTGGGCCCGCCGAGACGCCCGAGGCCGCCGAGCCCGCCGCTCCCGAGACGCCTGGTTCCTCCGCGCCGGAGTCCGAGCCGAGCTGACCTGACACACGCATGAAGACGCCGGGGGCCGGGGCCGAGGATTCTCTCCTCCCCCGGCCCTCGTCGCGTCTGGCGCCGGGGACCCTCGCGGGCGGGTTTCTGCCCGATATCCATCCCTCCGGCGGCGGTGGACGTCTGGCTTTGGACGCTCCCCTCGGACTTGCTTGGATTCTTAGATTGCGGATTCAGTCAGTCCTTGGCCGCTATTTGAATTCGCCCATCGAGGGGGGCTCTTACTCATGCGTTTCTCGTGTCTTCTGGCCGTGACGGGCGCCGTGGTGTTCGGCGCGTGCGCTCAATCCATGGAGCCGCCGTCGGGCGGCTCGCTCCTCCCGGTGTCCGTGCATCCGGAACGCCGGGGCATCGGGCTGATCCCCCTGGACGCGACGGCCCTGGAGACATCCGAGGAAAAAGCCTACGTGGTGGACCCCCGGCGCTCGTTGGTGGTGACGGACGAGGTCATCCTGGCGCGCTTCTCCTTCGAGGAGGTGATGCAGCAACTGGTGGCGCAGAGCAAGGTGGCGAAGCTCACGCCCTTGCAGCTCTACCAGGAGTGGTGGGACACCCAGCGGCGCTCGCCCGGGCTGGGCCTGGGGGGATCGCACTGCGATGATCAGCCGCTCGGGGATGGCACGTCGAGCCTCAATGGCTTCTCGTACGCCTGCCCTCGCACCGAGGGCAACCAGGCGAAGGAGGATCCCTTCTTGTCCCCGGGGACCAACCTCGCGGCGTATGTGCCCATTGGTCTCATCAACCGCTTCGACCTGGCGGCGAAGGATGGGAGTGATTGTGGCGAGTACCGCATCATCTTCGCGCGTCGCTCGGGTCTCACCCAGAGCAACAACCGCAACCTGATCGCCTTCGAGAGTGTGCTGCCCAATCCCAACCCCAAGAAGGGGCTGAAGGGCTGCCAGGACGTGGCGCTCTTCTGGGCGAAGCTGTCCAAGGAGTCCAACGCGCAAGAGCGAGCGGACGACCTGCACGACTTCTACTTCAAGGGCTACAAGGACTTTCCGCCCGCCCTCCACATCGACAACCTGGGCAACGCCCAGAATCGTACCACCGGACAGGTGCGCACGAACCAGTTCATGCAGGCGCTGTGGACGCTGCGCGAGTTCCGCGTGCGCAAGCAGTGCGTGGGCAAGACGTGCGCGCTGCGCTTCGTGCCCGACACGGTGAAGGGCAGCCCCGCCGGGGTGCTCTTCAGCGTCAAGACGAGCCATGGTCGGCAGGAGGACTTCGCCCAGTTCCTCACCTCGCGGATGGAGACGCTGGCCATCGGTGATCTCTTCCGCTTCGACCTCGCGAGCGATGAGCGCTTCAACAGTGGACAGAGCCGTTCGAGCGGAACGGATGACCTCTATTCCTTCCAGATGGGCAAGGGGGCGAGCCCGCTGCGCACGCGGATCCAGGCGAGCTTGGATGCCCTGGGCAGCTCGCTCACGCCCAACCAGATCGTCGCCCGGGCGCAGGTGCTCTCATGCTCGGGCTGTCACCAGTTCAGTACGGGAATGAACCTGGGCGGGGGCCTCATTTGGCCCACCAAGTCCTCTTCGTTCGAATTCGTGCACGTGAGCGAGCGCACCCACGAAATGGGTCCGGACGGGCGCCGTTATGCCATTTCGGAGGCACTGGAAGGCGTCTTCATGCCCCAGCGGAAACAGGTCCTGGAGGCGTACCTCAATGGCGCCGCGTCCTTCCAGCTCCTCCCGGGCATGTCGGCGGAGCGGGGAGACGGGGAGGACTGACCGACGGTCGTACGGAGACCGTGCGGCCAGGCGGCTCCCGGGGGCTCACGCAATGGGAGGCGCCTTCCCTCCGTAGGGAAGGACATGAATGTCTCCGGTCTTCGAGTTCTCGGAACGCGGTTCTTCCGTTACGTGCGAGACCCCCGGGTCCCGCGCTGGCGGCGGTTCGCGGGCCTGTTCGCCGTGGCCTATTTCCTCTTCCCGCTGGACGTGGTGCCGGACTTCCTGCCCTTGGTGGGTTGGTTGGACGACCTGGGCGTGTTGTCCGCGGCGGCCTGGTTCATGATGCGCGAGATGGAGCGCTACCAGCCGGGGCCCTCGGGATGGCCGACGCCGCTCACCGGCCCCTCGGCCGAGAGGACCCCGCTGCGCGGCGGCTGAGCGGGGCCCCTCGCCTTCCCTCGTTTCACCTGCGGGCGAGGGCGTCCACGTGCTGGCGCAACTCGTTCTCGTTCTCCAGCCGGGCGGGGAGTCCGGCCAGGGGCTTGGCGGCCTGGGAGATGCGTCCCCGGGTCCGCGGGCCCGCGGACACGAGCCACGCCACGCCCAGGGCCAGCTCGGCCACGTCGGAGGCCTTGTCCAGCGACGGCATCAGCGCGAGCAGGGCCTCCACCGCTTTCTTCACCTGCGCGCCATGGAGGGGATGGGTGCTGGTGATGCCCTGGCGCAGCAGCTCCAGCAGGGCGAGCGCGGTGGCTCGTGCCTGACGCACGGGCTCGGTGCCCACGCCCTGACCGGCCCACAGGCCACTGGCGAGCTGCTGCCCGAGCAGCGCCACGCCGCCCTCCTCCAGGGCTGGCTCATCGCGGGAGGCATCCGAGGCCTCGTGGAGCACCCGGCGCAGCTCGTCCGCGGCCTCCTCGACCGCGAGCACCTCTTCCCTGGCCGAGAGCTTCTTGGACTCCTTCTTCAGCAGGGCGCGCGCGGGAGCGGGAGCGGCCGGAGCGGGAGCGGCGGGCGCGGGAGGCGGCGGCATGGCTCCACTGGCCATGGGAGCGGGAGCCCTCGCCCGAGACACGCCCATGCCGGGGGCCATCGGCTTGCCTCGGGCCATCTGGGGAGCGGCTTCCCGCTCGACCGGTGCCTGGCCGAACATCGCCCAGCCCGCGGGGGCATGGACGGGGATGACGCGCGTCTCGGGCTGTCCCGAGGCGCGGCGCTCGCCGGTGCGCTCCTCCACCACCACGAACGAGGTGTAGGGCGTGACGAGGCCGTGCGCGAGCGCGAGCTGGATGATGCGTCCCCGAAGGGCCTCGGCCCGACGGCCCACGAGCGCGGCGTCCTGCCAACCCCGGATGCGCTCGGCGGCCCACAGCTTCTCCACCGCGGGCCGCTCGCTCACGGCGGGGAAGTCCACGGGGATGGAGAGCGAGAACGTCTCCGCGCCCGCGCGCCCCTTGAGCACCACCGTGCCCTTGCCGGGCGTGGCGTAGCGGCCGAGGAGGCTCCACGGCGTGCCGTCCACGAGCGGTGGCGGCTCGGCGGGTGCCAGCTCCAGGGCCTCCACGCCCTCGAAGCGCACCTCCACGTTCGTGACGCGGGGCGGGAGCGCGCGGGAGAACTGAGCCACCACCTTGTCGTCGATGCGCTCGCCGGGGTGGATGAACTCCACCGCGCCGCCCGTCTGCCGCGCCAGGTCCTTGAGCAGCACGTCACTCACGTTGGTGCCGATGCCAAAGGAATACAGACGCGCCGACTGGCGGGTGGCCAGCACCGCCTGGAGGATTTCCGCCTCGTTGCCCACCTGGCCATCGGTGAGCAGCACCACCACGCCGTCCGGCGCGGAGCGCACCGCGGCGCGCAGGGGCTCGAGCAGTTCCGTTCCACCGTCGGCGCGCAGTGCCGCCACCCAGCTGTCCGCCTGCTCCAGCGTGCGCTGCGTGAACGTCACGGGCTCGGGCGAGAAGAGGCGGAAGGAATTCGAGAAGGCGATGACGTTGAAGCGGTCTCCCTCGCGCAGGTGGCGCAGGCACAGCCGGAGCGCGCCCTGGGCCTGGGGCAGGCTCGCGCCCTCCATGGAGCCCGACACGTCCACCACGAACACCACCTCCTGGCGTTTCGGAGCCTGGGCCATGCCCAGCAGGTCCGGCACCACGGTGAGAGCGAAGGTGCCCGGCTCCTCGCCCCGGCGGTGGGCGACGAGCGGCGTGAAGGGCGCGCTCGTGTCGGGGCTCCGGATGTTGAGCACGAGATCCCGATCCAGCGCCACGTGGGGCTGGGTGAGCGTCACGCGCGTGCCGTTGTCCGTACGGGAGAGGCCCAGCGTGTGCGAGGGGCTTTCCACCACCACCTCGCGGCCGAGCGAGACGAGCAGTTCCAGGGTGAGGCCATAGCGCGCGTCGCCCACGGGCGGGGTGATGCGGTCGGCGTCGGGCACGCGATGGGTGGGCTCGGCGGTGCCCGGAGCGGTGCGGTCCCCGGAGGGCGTGCCGGGTATGTAGCGGGGCGCCACGAGGGTGGGCAGGGCCCAGCGCACGCAGCCTTCCTCCACCTGGATGGCCTGGAGGAATTCCACCTCCACGATCGTCTCCTCACCGGGCAGCAGGTTGCCCACCTGGGCGGTGAAGACATTGGGCCGCTCTTGATCCAACAGCGCGGCGCCATGGCCCGCCGTCACCGCGTCGTCGTAGGTCTGGAAGGCCTTCTCCCGCTCCTGGATGATGGCGCGCACGTGCCGGCCGGCGCACTCGAGTGAGAAGGCGGTGAGGGTGGCGTCGGAGGGCAGCGGAAAGACATACACGGCCTCGATGGGGGCGCGCTCGGTGTTGCGGTAGCGCTGGCGGACGCGCACCCGGGCATGGCCTCCCAGGAGTTCTCCCGTGACATCCACGCCCTGAAGGGCCACCTGGGCACCACCGCGCGTATACAGACCGGTCTTCTCGTCGTGCATGTCTCTACCTTTCCTGGGTCTTCTGGATGAGGGCTCGCAGGTGCTCCGCGAGGTCCCGGGTCTTCGCGTCCGCCGTGTCGGCCAGGTGCAGCTCCAGCCCTGGGGCCAGCTCCCATCGGCGCCATCCCGTGGCGTGGGCGGGGGGCGGAGAGGGCGGTGCCGTGGCCGGGGGAGGACGGGGGGCGGGCGGGGGCGGCACCGTCGCGCTCGCGCTCTCGCTCTCGGCGAGCGCCCGGATCCCCTCGGCGTCCAATCGCGCCAGCTCCACCTGGATGGCGTCGAGGGGCAGGAAGCGGGCCTGCAGGACGCGGATGGCCTTGAGTCGCAGCAGGTGCTCCTCCCCGTACACCGTGTCCGGCCCCTTGAAGGGGGGAGCGGGCACCAGGCCGCGCTGGACGTAGTAGCGCACGGTCCTCGGGCTCACGCCCACCGCCTCGGCCAGCTCCGAGAGTTTCCACCCCACCTGTGTCTTCGGCGTGCTCACGAACCTGACAGTATGTCTCGACAGTCTTGGTGTCAAGAAGCCGCTGTCGATTCGCCACTGTCGGGATGTCGCGTCCGCATCCGATGCCGGACGGAGTGGGCGGGGGCGCGTTGCCGTGGCGGGAGGGCGTCCCTACGGTGGGGCGAGGTCCTTTCCAGGGGAGAACGCATGCGTCGTGCGCTGCTCATCGCGGTGGGTGTGGTGGTTGGGGTCGTGGCGTGCCGGACGACGCAGCCGCCGGGGACGGAGTTGGCGACGCCCATCCAGGGGGCGGGGGACGTGAATCCGGGCAGTATCGTCCCGGCCGAGCCTCCCGGGCCCACGGGTCCTCTGACGTTCGGAGACGGGGGGACCCCCTCGGTCCCCGAGCCCTGAGCCCCCGCCGTCATCCTCTCGGTGACAGGCGCGGACGGCTCGCGCACAGTAGTGCCCGTCGATGTGGAGAGATTCAGCTCAACCCCCTCCGGGCGTCCGGTTCCGAGGCGTGGCGCGGCTCGCCCTGATGGGGGTGGGAGTGCTGGCGCTCGGGCTGTCGTGTGTCCGGAGAGTGCCCGAGGATGCGCGAGTGGAGACGACGGTCTACGTGGCCCGCAGGATCCGGACGTTGGACGAGGAGCGGCCCGAGGCCCGGGCACTGGCGGTGCGCCAGGGGCGGCTCGTGGCGGTGGGGACGGAGCGGGAGGTGCGCGAGGCCGCGGGAGACTCGGCGCGCGTCGTGGATCTAGGGAACGCGGTGGTGGTGCCCGGACTGGTGGACGCGCACGCGCACCTGTCGGGATTGGGGCTGAGCCTGACAGTGGCGAGATTGGAGGGGGCCCGCTCGGTGGACGAGGCCGTCCAGCGCCTCGTGTCCGCGCCGTCCATGAGCTTCCAGGGGGACTGGCTGGTGGGCAAGGGGTGGGACCAGAACGGGTGGCCGGGGAGCGCGTTCCCGGGCCGGGCCGAGCTGGACGCACGCTTCCCCTCGACGCCGGTGTACCTGACGCGGGTGGACCACCACGCGGCGTGGGTGAATGGCGAGGCGCTGCGGCGCTCGGGCATCACCCGGGACACGCCGGATCCGGCGGGAGGCCGCATCCTCCGGGACGCGAAGGGCGAGCCCACGGGAGTGCTGGTGGACAACGCCATGGACCTGGTGTCGCGCCGGGTGCCGCCGCCCACGGACGAACAGCTCCAGGCGCGCCTGTCCGCGGCGCTCGAGCGGTGCGCCCAGGTGGGGCTGACGGGGGTGCATGACGCGGGGATGGACCTGCGCACGTTCCGGCTCTTGCAGACGTGGGACATCGCGGGCCGGCTGCCGGTGCGGGTGTACGCGATGGCGGACGGACAGGGGGAGGAGCGGCACACGTACCTGGAGCTGGGGCCCTACGGCGGTCGTCATCTGGAGATGAAGGCGGTGAAGCTGCTGCTGGACGGGGCGCTGGGCTCGCGAGGCGCGGCGATGCACGAGCCCTACAGCGACGCGCCGGGCGAGACGGGGCTGCTCCTGATGGAGCCCGAGGAACTGGAGGCGCGCACGTGGGCCTTCATGGAGCGGGGCTTCCAGGTGGGCGTGCACGCGATTGGGGACCGGGCGAACACGTACGTGGTGGACACGCTGATTCGCGCCGCGGCGGCGACGGGGACCCAGGCGCTGCGCCACCGGGTGGAGCACGTGCAGATCCTACGGCCCGAGGACATCCAGAAGCTGGGCGCGGCGGGGCTGGTGGCGAGCGTGCAGCCGACGCACGCGACGAGCGACATGGGGTGGGCGGAGGCGCGGCTGGGGGCGAAGCGGCTCGAGGGCGCGTATGCGTGGAAGAGCCTGAAGAACGCGGGGGCGGTGCTGGCGTTGGGCAGCGACTTCCCCATCGAGAACCCGGACGTGCTGGCGGGGCTGTACGCGGCGCGAACGCGTCAGGACGCGGCGGGCAGGCCCCAGGGGGGCTGGAGGCCCGAGGAGCGGCTGACGGGCGAGGAGGCGCTGGAGGGCTTCACCGTGGGGCCGGCATGGGCGTCCTTCGCGGAGGGACGGCGGGGCCAGCTGAAGGTGGGGATGGACGCGGACTTCACGGCGCTGTCGGTGGACCCGGTGGAGGACGAGGCCCGGAAGCTGGTGGACGCGACGGTGGTGGCCACGGTGGTGGATGGCCGCGAGGTGTACCGGGCGCCCTAGCCGAAGAGGTGGGAGCGGGCGCTCTCGGCGATGGCGACGACGGCGGGGTGGCGCAGCCGCCGCTCGACGGAGATGGCGTAGAAGCCCGTCTCGATGTCCCCGGTGCGGCCGAGGGTGGAGACGGAGAACTGCCGGCACACCTCGGCCTCGATGACGGACGGGGCGGCGAAGACGCCGTGGCCGCGCTGCCCGAAGGCACTCAGGAGGGCGCTGTCGTCGAAGCCTCCGACGACGAGGGGGCGGATGCCCTGGGCGTCGAACCAGGCGGTGAGGGCGCGCCGGGCCGAGGTGCCCTCGGAGGGCAGGAGCATGGGGGCGCCGTCGAGGGACTTGGGAAAGCCCCGGGCGAGGTGGGCGAGCCGGGGAGCGGCGAAGAAGGAGACGCCGCAGGTGCCGAGCAGGTGGTTGAAGGAGCGGACGCTGACGGGCTCGGAGGAGGGGGTATCGGAGAGGACGACGTCGAGCTCGTGCAGGGCGAGGGAGGCGAGGAGCTGGGGGAGGGGGCCTTCGCGGCAGGTGATGTGGATGTGGGGGAAGGCGTCGAAGGCGGGGTGGAGGAGACTTTCGGCGACGAGCTTGGGGACGACGTCGGTGACGCCGACGGCGAAGCGCAGGCGCTGGCCGGAGGGCAGGCCGTTGATGGCGTGGGTGAGCTCGTTGCCGAGGCGGAAGATGTCATCGGCGTAGCGCAGGACGGTGCGGCCGACGTCGGTGAGGACGAGGCGGCGGCCCTGACGTTCGAGCAGCTTGTGACCGAGCGAGTCCTCGAGGAGCTTGAGCTGGGCGCTGATGGTGGGCTGGGCGAGGCGCAGCTCCTGGCTGGCCTTGGCGATGGAGCCGGCGCGGGCGACGGTCCAGAAGTAGAGGAGGTGGTGGTAGTTGAGCCAGCTCACGCGGGGCGCCTCCGGGGCAGGGCCTCTGGATAACGGAGGGGAGCCGGGGACGGGAAGAAGAGGGGCGAGAAGAAGCCACTTGACGTTGGGGCCCAGGCACCGTAGATCGCCCCTCGCTTCAAGCGGTCGCGAGGCACGCCCAGGTAGCTCAGTCGGTAGAGCAGGGGACTGAAAATCCCCGTGTCGGTGGTTCGATTCCGCCCCTGGGCACAAAGTCCGAAAAGTTCGAGGGCGCCAGATTCCAGTCTGGCGCCCTTTCTTTTTGCCCGCGGAGCTCATGCCTCCGCACGTTCTCCCCCGAGAGTCCGAATTACTCGGAAAGCTACAACCCGGCGGGCCTGCCTCACGAGCAACCGATCTACCTGGATGGTTTCGGCACTTCGTCGCTACCTGGGCCTTCGAGAAGGGGGAGGCTCCATCTCCCGCACAGCCCTGCGTTTCCGTCAGGGGCATCTTCCCGGCACCCTATCTACGCTCGGATGCGGAGATGCGACCCCCTGAGTCTAGCGGCGTCATGGGTAGGGGGATATTGTCGTACATCTTCTCGTCCCTTGACGGGCTTCTTGGTGTCCGTGCGAGCCAAGCTAAGTAGCTGAAAATAGGCGCCCCCTGGTGTGTCGTGGATGGGTTGCGTTTTTGGCGATTTGACCCTATTTGTTTCGGAGATTCAGCCCTATTCAGAGCAGTAGTTCCTCCGTGAGGGGCGTTCTCCCCTCCGGCCCTCGGCAGTCCCACCGCAATGGAGTGCACTGATGCTTCGCCGCGAGAATGAACCCATTGCACTTCCCCCCGAGAAGCTCCCAATCGCCCAGCGCATCCTCCGGCAGCTTGAGCTGGCGACCGATGGCCAGGGCACTAAGCGCCAGGCGCCCCTTCTCGTCCTGCCGAACGGCGACCAAGTGGAGTTGCCGGAAGAGGCGGCCGCGCTGCTGCGAGACCTTTTCGCGGCCCTTGTTGACGGCGAGGCCGTCAGCGTCGTGCCTCTACACCGAGAACTCAGCACACAGGAGGCGGCCGACCTCCTCAACATCTCGCGCCAGGGCCTCGTCAACCTGCTTGAGGCTGGGAAGCTGCCTTTCTACAAGCCCCACAAGCATCGGCGCATTCGAGCCGCGGACCTGCTGCGCTATAAGCAGCGGAGAGATGAAGAGCGTGCAGAGGCGCTGCGCGAACTCACTCAGCTCAGCGAAGAGGCCGGTGACTACTTCGGCGAGCCCTGAAAACAGTGCCCTGGTAACGCTGGCAACGAGGAGGGGGTGAGGCGTGTTCCCAGCCATCTTTAGCGTATTCCTCGACGCCAACGTCCTCTTCCCGATGGCTGTCAGGGACACGCTCTTGAGGGCTGCTGAAGCAGGCCTCGTCCAGCCCTATTGGAGCGCCCGGGTTCTTGAGGAGATGCGGCGTAACCTTGTGACGCAGGGCCGGTGCTCGGAGCAGAAGGCAGAGAAGCTGGTCGCCATCATCAATCGTGTGTTTCCGGACTCGACCGTCATTGGCTACGAGCACTTGGAGCCCGCGATGAAGAACGACCCGGGCGACCGACACGTGGTAGCGGCCGCTCTCATGGCCCATGCACAGGTCATCGTCACCAACAACTTGAAGCACTTCCGCAAGGAGGACCTGCCGCCTTCCATGAAGGCCCAATCCGCAGACGATTTCTTGCAGCACCTCTTCGATCTTTCGCCACGCAAGATGCTGGAAGTACTCCGCAAGCAGGCTGCCGACAAGCAGAAGCCGCGGTGCACGCTTGAGGAACTGCTCGACGGTCTGGCCAGGTCGGTGCCCGGCTTCGTCAAGGATGTTCGCGATTACCTTGCCCTGCGCGATGCGGAGCCCAGCGGCAGCGCCTGAAGCCTCTGGCCTGTAACAGCTCGTTGACTCCACCCTTGGGCACGGAGTTCGAAGAGCTCGAGGGCGCCAGATTCCGGTCTGGCGCCCTTGCTGTTGTCCTCCGAAGACTACTGGCGCGTGAGCTTGATGGCGGTGCGCTCCACGTTGCACTCGGAGCTGAGGCTGGTCGACTCGAAGTAGCCGGTGAGCGTCTCGCCGGAGACCTCCCCGTCGATCTTGAGGATCGTCGTGGAGCTGGCGGAGCCGGAAGCGGACGAGATGAAGCTGAGGCTCGAGTTGTTGACGAACGTGCCACTCAGGGTCCCGTTGTTGAAACAGGCCGGCTTGTTGGTGCTGAGGGTCCCGGAGAGGTAGAGCGTCCCGGCCGACTCGGTGGTCTGCGTCACCTCCGCGGTGATCGCCCATCCGGAGAGGTCGCCCTTCCACGTGCCAGAGACGCCATCACCGCCGCATCCACAGAGGGCGAGAGCAAGACCAAGACAAAGAGACCAGTTCTTCATGGGGATTCATCTCCAGGAAAGGGGGTGGTGCACCTGTGAGCCGCGACGTCCAGCCCTTGGAGTTCCGTCCAGGTGTCCAGGGGGACATACACGAATGGTTTTGGGGTGTCCCAGGTTCCGCTCGCTCACCCTCTCGACTCGCGCGGCCGAGGCGCATAGAAGACGCCCCTTCGCCGAGGACCCGGAATTCCTGGGAGGACCTTCATGAGCCAGGACAGACCCATCGAGACGGGTGGACCCACCGACGACCCAGTCCCCTCCGAGACGTCCGTCCTCCCGCCGGATGCTTCCGGCATCGGGGATGCGCCCACGCTGCCCTCCTCGTCGCTCCTAAAGAAGGCTCCCCTGGGGTCGTTGCTGCCCGTGGTGGACCCCGCGCACTACGCCCTCGAGGGGGAACTCGCGCACGGTGGCATCGGCCGCATCCTCCGCGCCCGGGACTTGCGGCTCGGCCGGTCCGTGGCCCTCAAGCAGATGCTCTCGCCCTCCCCGGAGGCCGAGTTCCGCTTCGTGACCGAGGCGTTCGTCACCGCGCGGCTCCAGCACCCCGCCATCGTTCCGGTGCACGAGGTGGGTCGCTGGCCGGATGGCGAGCTCTTCTATGCGATGAAGCTCGTCTCCGGACGCTCGCTGGCGGACGTCCTCGCCGAGTGCGAGACGCTGAAGGCGCGGCTGGCCCTGTTGCCCCACGTGTTGGCGGTGGCCGAGGCCATGGCCTACGCCCACTCCGAGCGCATCATCCACCGCGACCTCAAGCCGGCCAACATCCTGGTGGGAGGGTTTGGCGAGACGGTGGTCATCGACTGGGGGCTGGCCAAGGATCTCTCGCTCCTGGAGAGTGAGGAGTCCCTGGACTCCCTCGTCCCCGAGAGCTCCTCCTCGGACGGAGGCCTGACCCGGGTCGGCACGGTGATGGGGACTCCCGCGTACATGCCGCCGGAGCAGGCCGCGGGCCAGTCCGTGGACGAGCGCGCCGATGTCTACTCGCTGGGAGCCATCCTCTATCACCTGCTCGCGGGCTCCCGCCCTTATGAGGGGCACACCTCGGCGCAGGTGTTGGCGCGAGTCATGGACGGCCCTCCATTGCCGCTCGCGCACCTCCAGGACGGCATCCCGAGGGACTTGCTGGCCATCGTGACCAAGGCGATGGCGCGCCGTCCCGCCGATCGCTACGCCACCGCGCGCGAGATGGCGGAGGACCTGCGGCGCTTCCAGACGGGGCAGATCGTCGGAGCGTATGAGTATTCGCGGATGGAGCTGCTGCGCCGTTTCCTGCGGCGCAACCGGGGCGCGGTGGTGGTCACGACGGTGGCCCTGCTGCTGTTCGCCGCCCTGGGCGCGGAGAGCTTCCGCCAGGTCGTGTCCGAGCGGGATGCCGCCCACATGGCCCAGCGGCGGGCGCGGGCCCTGACCGATGAGCTCCTGCTGACGCAGGCGCGGGACTCCGTGGAGCAGGGACCCAACGAAGCCCTCGATTCGTTGCGCAAGCTCTCGCCCGGCTTCGCGCAGTGGTCGGCCGCGCGGACGATCGCGGCGGATGCCCAGGCCCATGGTTTCGCCACCGTGATGCGGGGTCACACCCAGCCCATCAACGACATCGCCTTCACGGCCGATGGCGGGTTCCTCGTCTCCGCCAGCGACGATCGCACGCTGCGGGTCTGGGACCTTGGGCCGGGCGGGAAGCCCCTGCTCCTGCGCGCCCACGGAGACGAGGTGTGGCGCATCCAGATGCTCCCGGAGGGGCAGGGGTTCATCTCCAGCGACAAGGATGGTGTCCTGCGCCAGTGGAGCCCCGTCCGGGGCGAGGACGAGGTGAAGGACACGCTCTTCGCGACCTTGCCGGGACCCGTGTCGGCGATGACCGTGGGGTGTCAGGGCCGGTGCCTGCTCGCCGCCACCCGAACGGATGACCTGCTCTATTCCTGGGACCTCGCCACGGGTCAGGCTCGCACGTTCCACACGGGGGTCCAGGGAATCGAGGAGTTGGTGGCGTCGCCGCTCGGCTCCTGGGTGTTCGTGAATGGCCACCTCGACACCTCCTCGGCCCTGGGCGACGTGGTGCGAGGCACCTTCCAGGTGTTGAAGCAGAGCCGGCCCACCGTGGGGGGATTCTCCGCGGACGGCCGCCTCTTCACGGTGGATGCCCAGGGGTCGCTCCACGCCTGGGTGCCCGGAACCGCTCAGGGGAGTCTGCTCGCGCGCGAGCTGGGCTCCGGCACGGCGCTCGCCTTCGTGCCGGACACCTCCTGGGTGGCGATTGGGACCCGGGAGGGGGTGATCCGGCTGTGGAACTCCTCCACGGGTCAGACGCGGGAACTCCATCACCACCAGGGGCACGTCAACAGCCTGGATGCCACCTCGGATGGCCGCTATCTCGCCTCGGTGGGCGCCGACCGGACCGCGGTTCTCTGGGAACTCGCGACGGGGGAACTCCGCGTGGTGCGAGGGCCCCGGCAGCAGTCCCGCCTCGTCCTGTTCTCGCCGGATGACCGGCAACTGGCCGTGGCCAGCTTCAACGGACAGGTGCGCCTGTTCTCATTGGAGACGAAGCTCCACCGCGTGCTCTCGGCGGGGTCCGCTCCCCAGGACGCGTTGGCGCTCTCCCCCGATGGCCGACGGCTGGCCTCGCTCTCCGGAGAGGGCGTGCTGCGGCTCCTCGATGCCTCCTCGGGGAAGATCCTCCTGGAGACGCCCGGCATCGCCCCGAACGCGATGCACTTCTCCCCTCCGGACGGCGAGTGGCTGGCCGCGGGTGGGCTGGATGGACAGGTGGTCCTGTACGCGTCCGCCACCGGAAGCGCGAGGCCCCTTTCGCCACGGCATTCCGCTCGCGTCTCGGCGGTCACCTTCTCGGCGGATGGCCAGTGCCTCGCCACGGCGGACGAGCAAGGCGAGGTGTGGCTGTGGGAGCCCCTCTCGGGGAAGGGACACCGGCTCGGCGCGCACGGGGCGAAGGTGTGGCAACTCGCGTTCTCGCCCGATGGCGGGCGCCTCGCCTCCGTGGGTGATGACCCCGAGGTGCGGCTGTGGAACGTGAGCACGGGCGAGTCCCGGCGCCTGAGCGGTCACCAGGACGCGGTGCGCGCCGTGGCCTTCTCTCCGGATGGCCATCGCCTCGTCACGGGAGGCATGGATCACCTCGTGATCTTCTGGGAACTGGACAGTGGCCAGCGCCATTCTCGGAACGTGATGGGCGCGGGGGTCCTGGAGGTGCGCTACTCGCCCCGAGGCGATGTGGTGGCCAGCCGCAACGAGAAGGATGGGCGCGTGATGCTCTGGGACGCGCGAACGGGAGAGCCGTACCCCATCCCCCTGCGCGATCGCCACCAGGGCGATGTCCTGGGTCTCGCCTTCTCACCGGATGGGACGCGCCTGGCCTCGGCGAGCCTCGACAAGACCGTGCGGCTGTGGGACCTGGCCACCGGAGAAGGCCGCGCGTTGCGAGGCCACACCGGGCAGGTGGAGGCGGTGGCCTTCTTTCCGGACGGCGAGTCCCTGGCCTCCACGGGTCAGGATGGCCGCATCCGGTTGTGGCCAGACACTCTGCCCCTGGAGCCGGAGCGCCTTCGCGCCTGGATGAATTCCTTCACGAGCGAGGAACAGCCCATGATGGATGGCTGGCATTAACCCTGGGGATTAGAGTGCGCGAGCATTCATCCGCATGAGGAGTTCCGCATGAGTCGTTCGCTTTCTGGTCAGGTGGCCCTGGTCACTGGCGCCGCCGCCGGCATCGGCCGGGCCACGGCCCTGGCTTTCGCCCGCGAGGGCCTCAAGGTCGTGGTGTCGGACGTCGACGTGGCGGGGGGCGAGGGCACCGCCGCGCGGATCCGCGAGACGGGTGGCGAGGCCCGCTTCATCCGCTGTGACGTCACCCGCGAGGCCGAGGTCCGCGCGCTGATGGAGGGAGTCGTAGCGGCCTATGGACGACTCGACTATGCCTTCAACAACGCGGGCATCGACATCGAGAAGGGCAAGCTGGCCGACGGCAGCGAGGCCGAGTTCGACGCCATCATGGGCGTGAACGTCAAGGGCGTGTGGCTGTGCCTGAAGCACGAGATTCCGGTGATGCTCGCCCAGGGCGGGGGAGCCATCGTGAATACAGCCTCCGTCGCGGGCCTGGGCGGGGCGCCGAAGATGAGCATCTACGCCGCCTCCAAACACGCGGTGATTGGCCTGACCAAATCGGTGGCGGTTGAGTACGCGAAGAAGAACGTGCGGATCAACGCGGTCTGTCCGGCGGTGATCGACACCGACATGTTCCGCCGCGCCCACGAGGCTGATCCGCGCAAGGCGCAGTTCGCCGCCGCCGTGCACCCGATCGGACGGATCGGCAAGGTCGAGGAAGTCGCCGGAGCGGTGCTCTACCTGTGCAGTGATGCCGCGGGCTTCACCACGGGCATCGCCCTGCCGGTGGACGGCGGCGCCACGGCGATCTGACCGGTCCGCTCGGAACAGTACCTGACACGTTGGGGGTGAGAGGGGGAACCCACATTCAAGGTATCGCGATTTCACTACCTTTGCGGTAGCATGGACCGCATGGACGACAAGCAGCGACGCCTCTTGGGGGATGTGGCTCGGACGGCTCGCCTTCGCCTGGGACTCACCCAGTCGGAGGTGGCCGAAAGGGTCATGTTGCAGACCGGTGTCTATGGCCGCATCGAACGCGGAGGGATGACGCCCAGCGTCAACTCGCTGCGGCGCATCTGCACGACCCTGGATCTCTCCTCGGATGAACTCCTGTGCCTGAGCGCCCCCTCCATCGAGAAGGTGAAGGTCCGGTCGAAGGCGCCCCCGCCCGCCGTCGGAGAGGACCCGGAACTCAGCCGCATCATCCACCTCTTGCAGGACTGGCCTTCCGAGCGGCTGGCGCTCCTGCGCAAGCTCCTGGGCGCGGCTGACTCCGTCCTGTGACCGTTACCCCCGGCCCTTGCGCCGCGCCGTCTCCGCTTCCTCGGGCGTGAGCAGGACGCCTCGTTCGAGCGGAAAGGCGCGCGTGTCCTGGGGCGAGGGCTTCTGGCGCATGAGCGCCCTCAACTCCGCGGCGGCCTGGGCGCGCCCGAAACGCTTGCCCTGCGTCCTCTGCCACGCGCACAGCTCGGCGCGTAGCTCCCCGCCGCTCGGGTAGCGGTCATCGGGATGGGGACGCAGCGCCTTGTGGAGGATGCGTTTGAGGGGCTCGGGGACGTCCCGGGCCACCCGCTCCACGTCCTCGGGTCCGAAGTGCAGGATGCGGTCGGCCAGCTCCCCCAGGCTCGCCCACGAGGCGCGCTCGGCCCGCACGCGCGCGTTGTACCGGGCCACGGCGGGCGACTCGCCCACCGGCATCGCCACGTCCGGAGGATCCAGCGGATAGCGGCCCGACACCATCTCCAGCAGCACCAGGCCCAGCGAGTACACGTCCGCCCGCCCATCGGGCTTCTCCTGGCGCATCACCTCGGGCGCGGCGTAGGTCGGATCCGCGCGCAGCCTCTGGGAGAGCGTCCTCGTCCGTCCCTCCAACTGTGAATAGGCCATGCCGAAGTCCAGGAGCTTCACGCGGCCCCCGTTCTCCAGGCGGATCTGCATCGGGTGGATCGCCCGGTGGACGACCCGGAGCGGCTGGCCATCTTCTCCCTGGCTGTTCCAGGCGTAATGGATGGCGTCGGCCATCTCCGCCGCGATGAACACGGCGTAGGCCGGAGACAGCGTCCTGCCCTGGAGCAGGGCGGTCTCCAGGGCGGTCTGCAGGAAGATACCGGGGTTGTACTCCATCACCACGAAGGGCTCGCCTTGGTGGATCTCCAATCCATACACCCGGGCGATGGCGGGGTGGTCCAACTGCGTGGCGAGTTGAACCTCCTCGATCGCCCTGTCCCGGCGCTCCTCCCCGGCGGGGGTTGTCACCTGCTTGAGGGTGACGAGGCACGGAATATCCATCTCGTCCAAGGACGTGCGCCGGGCGATGACCAGGGGATTGGACTCCTCATGGTCATCCAACAAGGTGGAGACGTATGTGTAGCGGTACTCGGGTCCCTCGAACAGGAGCCCGTCGGGGCCCTGGGGACGCAGCAGGGGAAGGGGGTTGTCTCTGGATGGACCTGTCACGGGATGTCCTCGAACGCCGGTTCTCGGCTCGCTCGGCGCCGGAAGACGGTATTTCGGCATGACCGATCAGGTCAAGTGATGGCACGGACCTTTGAAGTAGGGTGGACCCTGTCGTGCGGCCTCGGCCGTGGCCGTCATGAGGTGAACCGCTGGCGGGGGCGGCGTCGGCTGCCCCCATACCCTCAAGCTGTGGGAAGCGCGGGGGCGTGAGCCAGAAGGCGGGGCCTTGAGCACGGCCATGACGAGCCGTGCCGAGCCTCAGGGAGTCGAGCGCCCGCCGATCTCCGGGAAGCGCGCGTAGGCCCGTTTGAGCGCATCCAGGTGCGCGGGGTTGTCCAAGTCGAGTGGCGCATCGGTGAGCCGGACAACCCACCCGCCCGTCGCGGTACGCCGCGCCCGTGAGAGCAACTCGGCATCGCGGGCCGGATCCGGGAAGCCGATGGCCCGTGCGGCGGCTGCCGACCAGTAGTTCAGCCACCCGAGGTAATGCGGAATCTCGGGTTCGGAGAGTTCCCATGGGAGGTTGAGGGAGGGCAGCCCTTTAGGTGGGATATGCGGAGCATTCCCCGGATGGCGAAACTGTTCCGACACTGTCACGGCCACCTCCTCCGGATCCACGTGCCCCCAGAACGCGCGAGCACCCTCCCCGACCGCCTCCAGCACATCCACCGCCGCCGCGACGCCCCTTGTGTCCAATGGCAGGTCCGCGTGGACTTCAAACTGTGCGTGACTACCCGGCGAGCTGCCCGCTGGTCGTTCCCATCCCGTCACGGTCACCCGGAACGTATCATCGCCGTTGCGCAGGAGCGGAAATCCCCCGTCCTTCCTTTCGCGGGCGACAAAGACATCTCGATCCGGAAGGGGGATGCGTTGCCCCTCTTCGGAAATCATCCACCCCAGGTGCAAGCCGGGGAATGCGCGTTCCATCCCATGAACAATGGTCAGAGGGCGGCTATCGTCCCTGGTTAGCGCAGGAGCGTAGGCGATAAGGCCGAGGGAGCTTGACGTGGTTGTCATTTCAGCACCATTCCATGACGACAACATTGAGGGTGCGGTCTTGCTTGAGCAGGGCAACTTTGTGAGTGGCGCTGCGCACACCGACCTTGAAGTCAAATCCGCAGGCCCTGGCGAGTTCGCGCTCGTGCTGCATCTTCGGCATCTGACTCCTGACCACAATGTCCTTCAGGTCGGCCGTGTACGTATCGAAGTTGTCGGTCTTGACCTCCCACAGCGTGCGCGTGGCCAGTTGCAGCGCGTCGAAGTTCTTTCCATTCACGAACACATCCCTACCGGGGAAGCTGTTGTTCGGTATTTTGTCGGCGCATTGGTTGTGCAGATGATTCCCGCCCAAGTGACGCACTGGGATGGGTTCGCACCTGCGGCGACGCTCTCGCTCCGAGGTTTCGATGGGCCCCACGGGAGGAAAATCCGGCCCTTTGGGCTCCGGCTTGGGCCTTTGTTTCGGCGAGGGTTCTCGCGGAGCGGGCATCGTTTCAGGCACGGGCCGCGTTTCAGCTGCGGGCCCTACCTCGGGGCGGCTCCTCCTCAGCTCATACGCATCCAGCGCTTCTTTGATGGCGAATCCCACCACCACCACACCCGTCACCACCACCGCACCCACCACGATCTCCGGTGCCGCCAAGACACAGACCCCAAGTCCCACGGCCGCGGCACCCGCGGAGGCGACCGTGCATCTCCCCGTGGAATCGTGAAACTCGAGCCGGTCATGGTCCAGGGCATGAAAGCACCGCTCCACCAGCACGGGCCAGGGCTCGGAAGCCTCCCCGACGACGCACCGGCCTCCGTCCATCCAGGGCAGCTTCGCCGCTCGCTGGAGGTTGGCCAGCCTCGGGTCCCGGGTCGCTGGCGCTCCTGGGCTTTGCGCTGGCGTAGCGCAGGCCGAGACAATGAGTAGAAGTGCGATGCACGCTCGGAGACGCATGGCCGGATCCTCGAATCAAGCGGAGTATGCCAGCACGCCCCAACGGCGACGAATGAGCACGCGAGGGCAGCGGCAGAGGCCCAGGGTGCAGTAGCCGCGGCCGTGGGACGGCCGAGCTGCGCTGGCGCCGCGGGGAAGGGGCGAAGCATCAAGTCATGGCATGGGGCTTGAGGGGAAGTGCAGGTTTTCGAGCACCACGGTTTCGGCGTCGGCTTCCTCCGCCCACACCTTGAGCGTGAAGGGCCTCTGGGCCTCGCGCTCTCCGGCCTCCGCTTCCACGATGAGGCCGAACGACTTCCCGGGATGAATGGGCTCCGGATGACTCATTCGGAGTCCCGGCAGGGGGACTTGTTTCTCGTCCAGGAGCGCGGCTCCGGCGGGGGTCCAGGTCCGGGTACCCCTATTGAGGAGATCCAATTTCAAGGCGACCCGGCCTTGTCCTTGATCTCCAATGGCGCGGTATCCGACCCCCTTCCGTGGAATGATCAATGCACCTGGACGCTCTGGGATCCCCTTGAGTTCTTGGGCGAAGACTCCTTGCGTGCCGATCCATCCCGGGGTGATGAGTCTCATGAGTCCAATCGGCTCACCACATTCGCTCTGCATGCGCGCCTTTTCCTCCTGGCACTGCTGGGCCTCGGCTCTCGCTTGGGATTCTCCCTGGCGGTAGGAGGCCAGAGTGCGTGCATGGCGGAACACCTCTACTTGGCGCTCTGCCTGAGAGGGATGCACCACCAGGAGGAGGGTGATGGTGGCGGGAGCGTTGCCGTCCTGGAAGAAGACCGTGACGGGCACTCGTGCTCCATCGTGAAGTGCCTCGGACGCCACGAGTGTCAGGGTGTCATCCGTTACCATCACCCGTCGAAAGCGCTCCCGACCCTCGATTTCCACGCGCGCCAGTGTCGTGTCGAAGAACAGATTGATGGCCAGCTCAGGCCGGATGCACACTTCCGGGGTTTCGTGGGATGCATCCGCGTCCAATTCGATACGGCGCGTGCCGGTTTCACAGGCGGGGACTGGCGAGGGCTCGGCGAGCAGGGTCAGCCCAAGCAGGAGCGTGGAGGGCGAGGCGAACACGGGGCGGGAACCTCCCGGATGATGGAGATGCGACTGGAGACGTGGGCTCCAGTATACCGTCCTTTCCGGTCAAGTCCCCTCCCTGGGTGCTACTCGAAGCGCGTCACTATTCTCACGTCCACGCGAGGATAGGCCGTGGGGTTCGCCCCTGATGTCTCGTAGTCGAGACCCCTCTTGTTGTAGCTACCGACCAGCTCCATGCATACGGTGAACGTGTCTCCCTTGGGCGTGACCACTTGGGTGATGCGGCCATAGACGCGCTCCTTTCCGAGGATGAGTTGTCCGGAGAGGGTGCTCATGTCAGGGAACACGGTTCGCCCATCCATGGCGTTGAATCTGCTGGCTCCGACATCCCAATCACCCGCCAGCTCCAAGGAGACAGGGCCTTCCTTTACAGGGACTGGCTTTTCGGCCTTCTGCAAATCGTCGCCAGGTAAGGACACGCCATGGATGTCTCTCACCTTGAGTCCGAGCGTTTCAGTCATCGTCTTGACCGCGCCCGCCGGACATTCCTCGGGGGGAGGATTCCGGCGGACCTGGGCCGCGGGGCAGGCGGTGTTGGCGGCGGCGGTCATGGCCAGGAGGACGGGGGCCGCCCGGGGGCTGCGTGCCTTCTTCATGGGGAGTGTGTCCGTGGGGAGCGTCACGGTCGTGACGGGCGCAGGGGTCTCCACCCGGGAAGGTGCTGCGCCTGGGTCAGCTTCGGGGGGCTTCCACGGAGGCGCCACTTCATGAATGGACGTAGCCCATGGCATCGGGTCCCAGACGAACAATCCTGAAGGTGGGTTGGGCTCGGTTTCGCGCTGGCTCCACACCCACGCCATTCCCACCACGAGGCACGCTCCGGCCACCCCGGCCCAGACACTCCGTCTCCTGTCGCGGGGAACGCGAGGCGCGGGAGGGGGCTTGGCGGGAGCGGGCGCCGGTATGGGCACGGGGGCGGCGGCCACGGTGGGCGGCTTGCCCCGCCTGGGCCTCCTGCGCGCCCATGCTCGCAGCCGTGCTTGGGGCGTGTCGCCGGGCAGTTCCGTGGTGAGTTCGTCCGATTCCCATCCGTAGCACAGGGGCCTTTCCCAGCGAGGATCTCCGTGCGTCCGCCGCAGCAGGGCTTCCATCTCCGAGCACAGGGCCTCGGCGTTGGGCGCGCGGGCGTGGGGCTCGGAGGCCAACAGGCGCAGGCACAGGTCGCCGAGTTCCTGGGGAACGCGGGCGTTGCGCACGGTGGGGGGCACGGGGTTGCCCGCGAGGATGTCCGCGAGCAGATCGTCCTCCGGACCCTCGAAGGGGTACACATCGGTCGCGAGCACGTAGAGGATGACGCCCAGCGCGTACAGCTCGTCCGCCACGGAGTAGGGATGGCGCTCGCCCGGCGTCTTGTCCGGGCGCAGGAAGAAGGCCACGGCCTCGGGGCTGCGGTAGCGCGCGTTGCCGGGTGCCAGCGCGCCGGTCACCGAGGGGGCATGGGGCAGGGCACCCGCCCCGAAGTCCACCAGGACCGCCGCTCCGTCCGTCTCGCGGACCAGCACGTTGTCGCCCTTCAGGTCCCGGTGGAACACCCCCTGGGCGTGCACGTCCCCCAAGGCCCGGCAGAGCGGCGACAGTTTCTCCAGGAGCTCGCGGGCGCTGGGATTGGTGTCGCGCGCCCACTGGTAGAGCGTGGGACCCGGGACGTACTCCATGACGAGCACCAGGTACTCGGGCTGTTCCTCGGGCCATTTGAAATGGCTCCGCAGCCGCACCACCTGGGGGAACTCATGGCGCAGCAGGATGTACAGCTCGCGCCAGCCCCACTCCCCCATGCTCCCCAGGTGGAGGAACTTGAGAGCGCAGGGGCCGTCCTCGCGGCGTGCGAGGTACACCTGTCCGAAGCCGCCGGCTCCCAGCTTCCTCTCGATGCGGTAGCCACCCACCTCCAGGCCTGGCCGCACCTCGTCTTCATGGGAGGGCGTCACGGGGTTTCTTCCTCGGGAACGTGGGGGGGTGACGTGGGGAGTCGAGTCATGGGGGGAACCTCCGGAGTGGGACGCTACCAGAATCCCGAGGGGAGGAGGCACGCGTGGGTGGGTGGGCCGTGGACCTCCATTGAATCCGCCGCGTGCCTGTCCTTGGATAAGGGCGCCCCCGGTCCCGGAAAGTCCCAGTCTCATGTCGTCGAGCCGCCTCGCCGTGCCCTTGCTCGTGGGTTTGTTCGCCCTCGTTTCGCCATTCGTCCATGGCGCGGAGCCCCAGGGCCGCATCGGATTTCGCGGCTACGGCACGGACGTGGGCATCGAGACCCAGGAAATCTCCTGGGTCGTGCAGGACGGGGATGGCTTCGTGTGGGCCTGCGCCTCGGACGCGATGTACCGCTTCGATGGAGGACGCTTCGAGCGCTTCGACAGTGAATTCGGGCTGCCCTCCACGGATGTGAATGACCTGACGCTCGATGCGCGGGGGCACCTGCTCCTGGTGACCCGCAAGGGCGTGGTGCGCTGGGATGGCCGCCGCTTCGTTCCGGTGCGGATGCCGGACGGCGGCGCACGGGTGTGGAGTGTCCGCGTGGATCCCTCGAATCGGATGTGGGTGGGCACCGAGTACGGCCTGTTCGTGCAATCCGGAGCGGATCGCTTCGTTCCAGTGCATGGCTGGCCGGGAGGGCCGGTGTTGATGTTGGGGATGGATGCATCGGGGGCGCTCCAGGTGGTGTCCGACACCCTCCTGGGGAGCCGGGATCCCCAGGGGGGATGGCTGGTTCACGCGCTTCCCGGGCGTCCAGAGGGCATTCGAGCGCTCGTGCGGGACGGTCAGGGCCGTCTGTGGTTGAGCTCCGAGGGGTGGTTGGCCATGCAACCGAAGGGCGGGGGGCCGCTGAGGGATCGCTCCTCGCTCCTGGAGGGGCTACCGGGGGCGGGCAATCGCTTGCACGTGGGACGCCGGGGACAGCTCCAGGTGCCGAGCGCCCGGGGACTGCTTGAGGTGGAGGGAGACCACGTCGAATTGCTGCGGCTGAGCCTGCCCGAGCGGGTGTCCCGGGCGTGGGACATCCTGGAGGACCGGCAGGGAACGTTGTGGGCCGCGAGCGTGGGGGTGCACCGCTCCCTGGGCCGGGGGTTGTGGCGCGTCCACGATGCCTCCACCGGACTGCCCTCGAGCATCGTCTGGGGTCTGGCCCGAGGGGGCGATGGGACCTTGTGGGTGGGAACCGAGAAGGGCCTCGCCCATGCCACCCAGGAGGGGTGGGGTGTGGTGCCGGGGTTGGAGGACTTCTCGCTCAAGGCCTTGCTCGTGGATCCGGACGGCGCGGTGTGGTCCGCGGGAAGACCCTCCGGGCTGCACCGCTACGAGCCCGGGAGCGGAACGCTGCGAACGTTTGGCAAGGCGTCTGGCTATTCGGCGAAGAACACCTTCAGCCTCCTTCGCGAGCCCGATGGCACGTTGTGGGCGGCGACCACCTCGGGTCTGTTGCGAGGCGTGGTGGAGCAGGGGGAGGCCTCCTTCACGAACGTGCTGCCCACGACGCCCGGGGGAATGGCTTTCGTTGGCCTGGCGCGCGACGCGGAGGGGCGGCTGTGGGCCTCGGGGGACGGATTGTTCGTGCGGGAGATGGGAAGATTCCGGCATCTGGTGGGAAAGGAGGAGGGCCTGCGCCATGATCACCTGTCCTTCCTGCTCATCCGGCGAGATGGCCGCATGTGTGTCGCCTACCACGAGCCCCTGGGGTTGAGTTGTTTCTCCTACCGCGAGGGGCGGCTCACGGATCTGGTGCATCTGGATCGCGGCACGGGGCTGCACAGCAACTTCATCTACCAATTGGGGGAGGACGCGGCGGGGCGGCTGTGGATTGGCACGGGAGCGGGCGTGCATGTCGTGAGCGGGGATGGAACGCTCGAGCACTTCGGGGCGAGCGGGGGTGCTCCCGGTGACGACTTCAATGGCAACTCCTTCCTGGCGGACCAGGACGGGGCGGTGTGGACGGGCACCACGATGGGGCTCGGCCGCTTCGATGGGGCGCGCTACGGGGGTCCCGTGGAGCCGCGCATCGCCCTGCTCGGCATCCACCTGGGGGCGCGGACGTGGTCACGGCCTCCCCTGGAGGGAATCGAGGCCAGGCCTGGCGAGGACGCCTTGCAGGTGCGCTTCGCCGACCTGGGAGCGCTCGACGAGGGAGAGCTGGAGCATGAGGCGCGCCTGGTGGGGCTGGATGACTGGCACCCGGTGACGGGGCGCTCGGTGCGCTATGGGTCGCTCCCGCCGGGCGAGTACCGCTTCGAGCTTCGCGCACGCAATGGCCAGGGGGTGTGGAAGCGGGGCGTGGAGTTCGAGCTGCGGATTCCAACGCCCTGGTGGGCGTCCTGGTGGGCACGGGGCTTGGGAGGGCTGTCCCTGGGGGTGGTGGTGATGGGAATCGGCCGGTGGCGGAGCGTGGCGTTGCGCCGCCGCAACTCGGAACTGGAGCGCCTGGTGGAGGCGCGCACCGCCGAGCTTGCCCGGGAGCGTGAGAAGGTGGCCCAGGCGGAGAAGCTCTCGGCCATGGGACAACTCATGGCGCGGCTGTCCCATGAGATCAACAATCCGCTGACGGCCATCCACAACAACCTGCCGCCCGTGCGTGAGTATTTCGAACAACAGGCGGAGGTGTTGAGGCACTGCCGGGAGCGGCTGAGCGCGCATCCGGACGAGGCCCGCGAGTTGGAGCGGATCTGGCGCGAGCAGCAATTGGATTTCGTGTTGGAGGACACACCGGAGGCGCTGGAGACGATGCGTTTCGCCACCGAGCGCATCCGTTCCATCCAGGCGGACCTGAGGGCGTTCCTGAGAGGGGAGCGCCCCCGGCTGGAGGTGGGAGACCTCAACGAGACGGTGCGTGCCACGGTGGAGTTCGTACGGCGCTCGTTGCCTCCGGGGGCGCGGGTCGACGTGGACTGCGGTGACGTGCCGCGATTCGCCTTTCATGCCGGACAGTTGGGGCAGGTGTTGCTCAATCTCCTGCGCAATGCGTTGGATGCCATGGGGAGTGAAGGGGGCGAGGTGCGGGTGAGCACCCGGGTGGTGGCGGAAGGCCAGGTGGAACTGGTGGTGGCCGACGATGGGCCGGGGATTCCTCCCGTGCTGCGCGCGCGCATCTTCGAGCCCTTCTTCACCACGAAGGACGTGGGCCGGGGCTCGGGCCTGGGGTTGGCCATCTGCCGGCAGATCATCGCGGAGAACCACCAGGGCTCCCTCGAGCTGGACGAGTCGGTGCCGAGAGGCGCGTGCTTCCGGATCCGGCTGCCGCTCGTGTAGGTCGAAAGAATCTCTCAACCCCGGAGGATGAATGGCACCCCCGTACGAGTCCCACATGCCCGTAGCTCCCGAAGTCGCGCGGTACGCGGAGGCGGTCGTGAGCCGCCTTCAATCCCTGCTCGGTGATTCGCTCCTGGGCGCCTACCTCATTGGCTCGGGGAGTCTGGGGGGGTACGAACCCGGGAGCAGCGACATCGACATCATCGCGGTCTGCGCGGCTCCCGTGGCGCTTCACGTCAAGCAAGCCATCGCGCAAGCACTGGACCATCGGGTGCTGCCCTGTCCCGCGCGAGGTCTGGAGTTCGTCCTCTACTCGAAGGGCGCGGTGTCCGAGCCGGAGCGAAGCCCCCGGTTCGAGCTGAACTTCAACACGGGCGCGGGGATGACCTACCGCTTCAGTCCGGGGCCGGAGAACGAGCCGGCCCATTGGTATGTCATCGACCTCGACATCGCCCGCGAGCACGCGGTGCCCCTGGCGGGGCCGCCCGCGCGTGAGCTGCTGGCCCGACAGCCCCGGGCCTGGGTGCTCGGGGCCATCCGGGATTCCCTCGCGTGGCATGCCCGGGAGGAGCCCGTGAGTCCCAACAACGTGCTCAACGCCTGTCGCGCGTGGCGCCATGCCGAGGAAGGCGTGTGGTGCACGAAGCGGGAGGCCGCGGCGTGGGCCCGGACGCGTCTGGAGGATCCCTCCCTCATCGATGCCGCACTGGAGCGGCGGCGGGGACTTCCGGGACCCGGATTGGATGCCGAGGCGGTGCGCGCCCTGGTGCGGCGCGTTCAGGACGCCGTGGAGCGCGCTTAACCCGCGAAGGGCAGTCCCTCGGTCTTCTGCTCCAACTCCGAGAGTGTCGTCCACCCGAGCAGGCCCGTGGTGGACTTCACGAGGAAATAGGCCGGCTGTCCCTTCTGGGTGGACGGGGACACGAGCAGCACCTGGATACGGGAGTCCTTGGCCAGGTTGGCCACGGGGGTGGCCTTGGGGCTCCGCTCGAAGGTGATGGGGAAGGTCTGCTTCACCGTGGCCTCGGCGCCCACGGAGTAGAACTCCTGGGGGACTTCGCGCAGCTTCCACTCCTTGCGATCCAGCACGTACTTGTCGCGCCGGGTCCAGAATCCCTGCCACGTGTCCGACAGGACGATGCCATTGCCGCTGTTCTTCTCGCGGTCGAAGGCGTGGACGTCTCCCAGGCGCCTCAGCGTCTTGCCGTCATAGCCGAGGAAGTAGACGTGATGGTCGCTGTCGACCTCACCGTAGGCGGAGACGACGAGCTCCTTCCATTTGTCGCCCTTGTCGAGGTCCACGACCTGCACCTCGAAGTTCGCGCCGTTGTCGGTCTTCACCTGGAGGGATGCGCCCGCGACCTGGAGGGTGAAGCGTGAGTCATCCTCCGTCCAGCGCAGGGTGATGGACTCCGGTCTGCCATCACCGTCCAGGTCGGCGGTGAGGGAGGCGGGGTTCTGGGCGGCCAGGGCGGTGGGGGTGGCCAGCAGCACCGCGGAGGCGAGCAGGGCGCGGAATCGGTTCTTCATGGTGTCCAGGCTCATGGAGGGAGGAGCCGGTCATCGTACTCGCGCGGGACCTCGACCCATTCGCCAGTCGTCGTTGTAGAGTCGGAGCTGTCCGGGTTGGCCGGACTTCCTCAGCTGGGAGCGACGACATGACGAAGCATGCGAAGGGTCTGTGGGCGGTGGGCGCGCTGGTGTTGGGTCTGGGCATGGGCTTCACCGCGGGAACCCACACGGAGGCGCGGGAGTCGGCCGCGCCGGGCATCGTGGAATGTTCTCGGGATTCGCAGTGTGACGCGCGCTGTGACGGCCCTGGCAGCGGTGCGTGCCAGATGGGCCGTTGCTACTGCCTCCGCTAGACGACCGGCCTCAGTACCACTGCTCCTGGCCGTTCACCCACGTGCCCATCACCGTGAGGTCCGGCCGGAGCAGGGTGAGGTCCGCGCGGTAGCCAGGCGCCAGCCGTCCCAGCTGCGCCTCCAGCCCGAGGTAGCTCGCGGGGTAGAGCGACGCCATGCGCAGGCCTTCCTCGAGGGACAGTCCCAGCAGGTTCACGCAGTTGCGCACGGAGGCCGCCATGTCGATGTCGGCTCCGGCCAGCGTGCCGTTCTCCGTCACCAGGCGCCCATCCCGGCGCAGGATGGTCTGCCCATAGAGCTGGAAGGTGCGCGCGTCGGTGCCCACGGGCGGCATGGCGTCCGTCACCAGGAACACCTTGCCGGGCTTCTTTCCCTTCACGAGCTGGCGCAGCAGGGCCGGATGCACGTGGATGCCGTCGGCGATGATGCCGCACCACGTCTCCTCGGTATCGATCGCGGTCAGCACCGGGCCCGGCTGGCGGTTGTTCACGGGCGGCATGGCGTTGAACAGGTGGGTGAAGCCCCGCACGCCCGCGGCCACGGCCTCGTGGGTCCGCTCGTACGACGCCGCGGTGTGTCCCGCCGCGAGGATGGTCCCCGCCGAGGCCAGGCGCGCGAGGATCGCGTCCTCGACCTGCTCCGGCGCCAGCGTCATCAACAGCCGTCCCCGCTGGCCCGCCAGACGTTGCGGCAGGGCCACCAGGTAGTCGATGTCCTGTGCGTCGGGGGCGCGGATGTAGCGCGGCTCGTGCACTCCCGGCCGGCTTCCACTGATGAAGGGGCCTTCCAGGTGGATGCCGAGCACGCCGCTCGCGGGCCTCGCCAGGGCTTCCAGGGCGGCCTCGCAGGCCCGCCGCATCTTCGACTGCTCATCGGTGATGAAGGTGGGCAAGAGCCCCGTCGTCCCGGAACGCCTCGCGGCCGCCGCGATGGCGAGCGCGGCCTCGACCGTGGGCGTCTCGTTGAACAGCACGCCCCCGGCGCCGTTGACCTGCGCGTCGATGAAGCCAGGCGTGAGCAGCGCGTCCCCGGGCAGGCGCACCACGTCGGCGCCGGCGGGCAGGGCCTGGTCGGGCACCACGGCGCGAATGTGCCCGTCCTCGAGCACCACGCCGTGACCTTCCAGGATCCGCTCGCCGGTGAAGATCCGGGCTCCGCTCAACACGCGCGCCATCACACGGTCTCCGTCACTTTACGCAGGTGGGCGGGTGCATCGGGATCCAGTCGGCGCGCGGCCGCCAGACGGTGCACCGCCATGTAGAAGCTCTGGACCTGGCACAGGGGGGCGAGCGCGTGCGGCAGCCCGGGGACCGTGGGCAACACCTCCGTGCCCGGCACCGCGAGCGCCGAGCGGACATCCGCGCCCAGCTCCACGAACCGGCGCACCACGCTCCGGGTGCTCTCGGCCGAGTTGTCTTCCTGGCCCAGGGCGAGCACCGGGAAGCCCGGCCCCACGAGCGCGAGCGGACCGTGGATGACCTCGGCGGTGCTGAAGGCCTCGGCGTGCAGGCGGCACGTCTCCTTGAACTTGAGCGCCATTTCCAGGGCGGCGCCCAGGCCGCTGCCGCGTCCGAGCACGAACAGGCTGCGCGCATCCGCGAGCCGCACGAGCGCGGGGCCCCAGTCGAGCTCGCGCGCCGCCTCCAGGGCCTCCGGCAACCGGTTCACCGCGTCGCGCAGCTCGGACTCACCGGACCAGTGCGCCACGAGCTGCAGGAACGCGAGACCGGAGAGGAGGTAGGACTTCGTGGCGGCCACGCTCTGCTCGGGTCCGGCGCACAGCGGGATGCCCACGTCGCACATCCCCATGAGCGGGGAGTCCTCGGTATTGACGAACCCGACGACCAGGGCGCCCGCCTCGCGAGCCCGCTCCGTCAGGCGCAGCAGGTCCGGGCTGCGGCCGGACTGCGACACGGCGATGAAGAGGCTGTCCTTCAGGTCCAGGTGCGGGGTGTTGTAGACGGACGCCACGCTCGGCCCCACGGAGGCCACGGCACGTCCCAGCGTGGTCTCGATGAGGTACTTGCCATAGCTGGCGGCATGGTCGGAGCTGCCGCGCGCGCAGGTGACGACGAAGCGGGGCGGGTGCTGGCGCAGCCGCGCGCCCAGCTCGGCGAAGGTGCCCGCGCAGCGCTGGATCTGCTGGCGCGCGGCATCCGCCGCCTGGGCGGCCTCGCGGGCCATCGCGGGGACGGGGAGGACTCCGGGGCTCACTGCATGGGGGAGGAGGCTCATCGGTTCACCTCTCGGGCCTGGGCGGCCAGGTTCAATTCGACGATGAAGTCATAGGAGTCACCCCGGTACTGGGACCGGACGAACTCCATGGGGGTTCCATCCTCGAGCAGCGTGCGCCGCTCGATGTAGAGGGCCGCGGCGCCTTCCGGCACACCGAGCAGATCGGCCTGTTCGGCCGTGAGCTGGATGGCGGACAGGCGCTGCAGGGCGCGAAAGGGCGTGATGCCCCTGCGCCGCAGGGTGTCGTAGAGCGAGCCCTGCACCTCGTTTGGATCCGCGAGGAAACGGGTGGGGAGGACCGCCAGCTCCAGCGCCATGGCGATGCCATTGGCGGTGCGCAGGCGCTGCAGGCGGCTCACCGTGGCACCCGGGCTCAATCCGAGCGCCAGGGCTTCCTCGGGCGTCGCCGCCGCCACGGCCCGGTGCAGCCACACCGAGCCCGCCGCCATGCCGCGCGAGCCCATGTCCTCGGAGAAGCCGGTCAGGGTGGACAGGCGCTGCTCCACGAAGGGGCCGCGGTTGACGAATGTTCCCGCGCCCTGCCGCTGTTGCAGCAGCCCCTCGTCCAGCAACTCCTTGAGGGCCTTGCGCACCGTGACGCGCGACACGCCGAAGCGCTCCGCCATCTCCCGCTCACCGGGCAGGGCGTCACGGTGGCCATAGCGGCCGCTGGCGATCAGTCCCCGGAGGTGGCGCGCGAGCTGGAGGTAGAGCGGCAGCGGCAGGTCGCTCGACAGCACGGCCCGATCCATGGACTCCGATGCGCTCAGTGGGGTGGACATGTCTCCGGGTTCCTCCAGCCTCGGTAAGACCAGGATAATACCAGTATAGGACCATGACGCAAGTCTGAATCCGTACCCGGGGTCTTCGTAAACCACTCCAACCCATTGAAATTAAATGATTTTTACCTGAATCAAAAAAATGCAATCCGGAGCTTGCTGCCCTGGATCGAAATTGCCGTTGAAATCGGGAGTCGTGCTGGTATGGTGCATCAGTCCAATCTAATACCAGTTACCGCCGGAGGGGAGGCCACATGTCGAGGGAGACGGAGGGGGCGGCCCAACGGTTCCGGGGGCTGGATACCTGGAGCACGGCGGACATCCTCGAGACGCTGTGGGCCAGCCAGTCGCGTGGCGTGGCGGCGTGTCTGCCGGCGCTGCCGGAGCTGGAGCGGGTGGTGGGCGCGGCGCACGAGCGGCTCGCCCAGGGGACGGGACGGCTCATCTACACGGGCGCGGGTTCCTCGGGCGTCCTCGCGGCGCTGGACGCGCTGGAGTTGCAGGCCACCTTTGGCTGGTCCTCCTCCCGGCTCGCCATCCTGCTGGCGGGTGGGTTGGATCTCGCGCAGGGCATCAATGGAGGGGCCGAGGATGACGGGGCGGCGGGCCGCGAGCGCGTGACGGCGTTGCGCCCGGGACCCTCGGACGTGGTGCTGGGCGTGTCCGCCAGCGGCCGCAGCGCCTTCACGGTGGGCGTGCTGTCCGAGGGACGGCGCCACGGGGCCCTGGCGGTCGCCATGGCCAGCGTGGAGGACTCACCGCTCCTGGAGGCCGCGGACCACGCGGTGCTCCTGCGCACGGGCGCCGAGGTCATCGCGGGCTCCACCCGGTTGAGCGCGGGCACGGCCCAGAAGGTGGCGCTCAACCTGTTCTCCACGGCCCTCATGACGCGTCTGGGCTTCGTCTTCGACAACCTCATGTTCCATGTGCGGCCGGAGAACGCGAAGCTGCGTCAGCGCTGCATCTCCATCATCGCTCACATCGCCCAGGTCGGGGAGCAGGCCGCCACCGAGGCCCTCGCCCTTCATGGAGATATTCCACGCGCCGTCCTGGGATTGGGAGGTTGCTCTCCCGCCGAGGCGGACGCCATCCTCGCCCGTTCGGGGGGCAATCTGCGCACCGCGCTCCAAGAGCGCGCTTCCCAGGGGAAGGCCGTTTCATGTCCACGTTGAGTCTCGTCTCTCACATGGAGCCGGGAACCATGTCCACGCTCAATCTCGTCGCGCCCCTCGCGGGCTGGGCCACGCGCCTCGAGGAGGTGCCCGATCCCGCCTTCGCCCAGAAGATGGTCGGGGATGGCATCGCGGTGGATCCCACTTCGTCCGAGCTCCGGGCTCCCTGCGACGGCGTGGTGGTGTCGGTGCATGCCTCGCGTCATGCGTGCACGCTGAGGGCCCGGACGGGCGCGGAGATCCTCCTGCACATCGGCATCGACACCGTGAACCTGCGAGGCGAGGGCTTCACGGTCCGCGTGAGCGAGGGGCAGCAGGTGAAGGCCGGAGAGCCGCTGATCTCCTTCGACATGGATTTGCTGGCCCGCCGGGCGCGCAGCCTGCTGACCGCGATGGTGGTGGTCAACGCGGAGGGCTACACGGTCACGGGCAGGCATCAGGATCGCCCGGTGTCGGTCGGTGACGCGCTGCTGGTGGTCGAGGGGGGCGCCGCCTCCGCCGAGGAGTCGTCCGAGGGTGACACGGCCGAGCGCGCCGTGCGGTTGCTCATCCCCAACGGTCTCCATGCCCGTCCCGCCGCGGTGTTCAGCCGCCATGCGCGGATGCACCCGGGCGCGGTGCGCGTGGCGAACGGGGCGCGCATCGCCAATGGCAAGAGCGTCGTGGCGCTCATGGGCCTGGGCGCCCAGCACGGGGACACGCTGACGATCTCCGTCCAGGGCACGGAGGCCGGACAGCGGCTGCAGGCGCTGGTGGACCTGGTGGCCAGTGGATTGGGAGATCCCATCCGGCCCATCGCCGAGACCCCGGCTCCCGCCCCCCAGAAGGGCCCGGCGCCCGTGTCCCTCACGCCCTTCGCGGCGGGCACCCCCGCGCTGTTCAAGGGCACTCCGGCGGCTCCTGGCATCGCGGTGGGCAATGCCGTCCGGGTGGTGGAGACGCAGGTGGAGCTGTCCCAGCGGGGCCAGGGCCTCGCAGAGGAGCAGCGCCGTCTGGCCGAGGCGCTGACGGGCGTGCGCCAGGACATCGAGGTGATGATCGAGCGGGAGGGCACGGCGGGCTCGGCGCGCACGGAGATCTTCCGGGCGCACCTGGTGCTGCTCGACGACCCGGACCTCAACGAGGCCGCGGGCGAGTCGCTCTCCGCCGGGCATAGCGCCGAGTGGGCGTGGCGCAGCGCCATCGAGACGCACGTCGGGATGCTGGAGCGTCTGGAGAACACCCTCCTGGCGGAGCGCGGAGGAGACCTGCGTGACATCGGCCGGCGTGTCATCGCCTTGCTGACCGGCCAGGGCGCCTCCCGGGTGCCCACGGACCTGCCGCCCAACGCCATCCTCGTCGCGGACGAGCTGCTGCCCTCGGATCTCGCGGCGGTTCCCGCGGGCCGTCTGGCGGCGCTCTGCACGGCCCACGGTGGCCCCACGTCACACGTGGCCATCCTGGCCGCGGGCCTGGGCATTCCGGCCGTGGTGGCGGCGGGAGACGGGGCCCTGCGGGTCCCCCATGGCGCGCCGTTGATCGTCGATGGCGAGCGGGGCGAGGTCCATGTCCACCCGAGCGCCGCGCTCCAGGAGGCGACCCTCCGCTCGCTCGCGGAGCGCGCCGCCCGCCGCGAGGCCCACCTGGCCAAGGCCCACGAGGGCTGCCACACGGTGGATGGCACGCGCATCGAGGTCTTCGCCAACCTGGGACGTCCCGGTGACGCGGCGGCCGCCGCCGCTCAGGGCGCGGAGGGCTGCGGCCTGCTGCGCAGCGAGTTCCTCTTCCTGGAGCGCGCCACCGAGCCGAGCGAGGCGGAACAGGCGGATCAGTACCAGCGGATCGCCGAGGGGTTGAAGGGTCGGCCCCTGGTCATCCGCACGCTCGATGTGGGCGGAGACAAGCCACTCGCGTACATGCCGCTGCCGCGCGAGGAGAACCCGGTGCTCGGCCTGCGGGGCGTGCGCGTCTCGCTGCGCCACCCCGACATGCTGCGCACCCAGCTGCGCGCCATCCTCCGCGTGAAGCCGGAGGGCGTCTGCCGGGTCCTCGTCCCCATGGTCACCTCCGCGCATGAGTTGCGCGCGGTGCGCGTCATGCTGGAGGAGGAGCGCCGGGCGATGGGCGTGTCCACGCCGGTGGCGCTGGGCGCGATGATCGAGGTGCCCGTCGCCGCCATGCTGTCGGACCGGCTGGCGGAGGAGGCGGACTTCCTCTCCATCGGCACCAATGACCTCACCCAGTACGGGCTCGCCATGGATCGCGGCAACCCGCATGTGGCGGCGCAGCTGGATGGCTTGCACCCGGGGCTCCTGCGCCTGGTGGCGCGGACCGTGGAAGGGGCGCGCAAGCACGAGCGTCCGGTGGCGGTGTGTGGAGGCATCGCGTCGGATTCGCGCGCGGCGCCGCTGCTCATCGGCCTGGGCGTCAACGAGCTGTCGGTGTCTCCGGCCGTCATTCCAGGCCTCAAGGCCTTCATCCGCACGCTGTCGATGAGCCAGTGCGCGGAGGTGGCCCGCAAGGCGCTGGAGCTCGAGAGTGGTGACGAAGTGCGCGCGCTCGTGACGAGCACGTGGCCGGGCCTGTGAGGAATCCAATCCCCATGGAGAAACACTAGATGGTGAGCAACAAGTTCGCGGGCGTACAACAACTCGGGCGCGCCTTGATGTTGCCCATCGCCGTCCTGCCGATCGCGGGCCTCCTGCTGCGTCTGGGCCAACCCGACCTGTTGGGCATCTCCTTCGTGGCGGCCGCGGGCGACGCCATCTTCTCCAACCTCGGCCTGCTGTTCGCGGTGGGCGTGGCGGTGGGGTTCGCGAAGGAGAATCACGGAGCCGCCGGACTCGCGGGCGCCGTGGGCTTCCTCATCACCGTGAAGGGAACCGAGGCGCTCGTGCAGGTGCCCCCCGCGGTCCTCGATGGACTGGTGGGCGCGGCCAAGGATCTCGCCGTGGCGGGCTACAAGGCGCGCCTCGCCTCGAAGATCAGCGTGCCGGCGGGCATCCTGTCCGGCCTGTTCGCGGGTCTGCTGTACAACCGCTACAAGGACATCAAGCTGCCGGAGTACCTGGCCTTCTTCGGCGGCCGCCGCTTCATCCCGATCGTCACGGGCCTGGCCTGTCTGGGACTCGCGCTGGTGTTCGGCTTCGGTTGGCCCGGCATCGAGGCGGGACTGGATACCGTCAGCCGCGCGGTGTTCAGCGCGGGCCGGGCGGGGCTGTTCCTGTATGGCTTCTTCAACCGGCTGTTGATCGTCACCGGTCTGCACCACATCCTCAACAATCTCGCGTGGTTCATCCTCGGCGACTACAACGGCGTGACGGGTGACCTGAACCGCTTCTTCAAGGGTGACCCCACGGCGGGCGCGATGATGTCGGGCTTCTTCCCCGTGATGATGTTCGGCCTGCCCGCGGCCTGTCTGGCCATGTACCGGGCGGCGCTGCCGCGCAACCGGGCCAAGGTGGGCGGCGTGCTGCTGTCCATGGCGCTGACGTCCTTCCTCACCGGCGTCACCGAGCCCATCGAGTTCGCGTTCATGTTCCTCGCGCCGCCGCTCTACCTGCTGCACGCGGTGCTCACGGGCGTGTCGATCGTCCTCATGGACATCCTGAACGTGAAGCTGGGCTTTGGCTTCTCGGCGGGCCTGTTCGACTATGTGCTGAACTACAAGCTGGCCACCCAGCCCATCCTGTTGCTGCCGGTGGGCGCGGCGTACTTCGCCGTCTACTACGGGCTGTTCAGCGTCTGCATCGCCCACTTCAACTTGAAGACCCTGGGCCGCGAGGACGAGGAGGTCTTCGCCACGGCGGCTCCTTCCGAGGGGGCCTCGCTCCCCGCGCCCGCGATGTCCCGGGGCGCGTCGTGGATCCAGGCGCTCGGTGGCGCGGCCAACCTCCAGAACGTCGACGCTTGCACCACGCGGTTGCGGCTGACGGTGGCCGACAACACGCGCGTGGATGAGACGGCCCTCAAGGTGCTCGGGTCGCGAGGCATCATCCGCCCGGCTCCCGGCAGCGTGCAGATCATCATCGGACCGCTCGCGGATCAGGTCGCCTCCGAGGTTCGCGACGCCCTGCGCGCGAGTCCGGCGTCCGTCAATCCGGAGCGGATCCTGGCGCAGGGCATGCTCGCCGCCCTGGGGGGTGCATCCAATATCCGGGACATTGGCCTGTGCTCCACGCGGCTGCGGCTGGTGTTGGTCGATGACCAACGCGTGAATGACGCGGCGTTGAACGGACTCGCCACCCGGGGCGTGGTCAAGCCGACGGCGGGCTCCGTGCAAGTCATCATCGGACCCTCGGCGGAGCGGGTGGCCGACGAACTGCGAGCGCTGTTGCGCTAGCACGATCCACCCGCCCCTCGCGGTGAGGTGGTCCGCCCCGGGGCGCTGGCGAGACGCCAGCGCCCGGCGGGGCCTGGGGATTGCTGTCCCGGAAACACGACAACAGATGTGAATCTCTTGGTTGGAGGCAACATGAAGCGGTTTCTGACGTCCCTTCCCGTCATGGCGGTTCTGGCAGCGGGGTGTTCCGACCCGGCGCAGCCCGACCCGGTGCAGCCCGACCCGGATCCCGTCCAGCCCGCGCCCAAGCCCACCGTTCCAGCCTCGGTGTCCGTGGAATGGCAGCCCGTGGACAACTCGGTGGGCAGCTGGATGTTCTTCCGCTCCACCTTCACGATCGAGAACAAGGGGCCCGGTGAGCTGGGCAACCAGGGCTGGAAGCTCTATTTCAGCTTCGTGCGCCGCATCCTCAACGAGGGGGAGGGAAGCCAGGAAGAGAACCTGTTCCAGTCCCTCGCGAAGCAGGGCATCCGCATTACCAAGGCGGACCTCGCGGGCAGTGGCGACTACTTCGTGCTCGAGCCCCTTCCGGAGTTCAAGCCCATCGCGGTGGGCGAGCGGCGCGTGTTGGATGTGCTGGCCAGCGATTGGGCCATCCTGAAGTCGGACGCGCCCGCGGGCTTCCACATCGTGTTCTCCGGTGGCGAGCACAAGGGCGACGTCGCGTACGCCGTTCCGTCGACGGTCAAGCTGGACGCCTCGGATCCGAAGCAGACCACGCGCTTCGAGGGCGACAAGATGCCGGTGCAGACGCCCGGCTTGCGCTTCAAGGAGAACCCGGCCCTCCAGGACGTGGAGCTCAAGCGCCAGCTGTTGCCCGCTCCCCGGTCGCTCACCACTCGCGAGGGCAAGGTGACGCTGAGCAACGGAACCACGATTGGATATGCCGGCCCGCTCCAGGGCGAGGCTTCCTATCTGGTCTCGGCGCTGGGCGACGTGCTGGCGGGGACCGTTTCCTCCCGCGCCACGCAGGGTGATGAGCACATCCAACTGCGCATCCAGGCCGACCTCGACACCGATGGGGACGGGACGGCGGATGCCGAGGGCTACACGCTCGACGCGCAGGATGGGAAGATCCTCATCACCGGCGCGGACGCGGCGGGTGTCTTCCATGGCATCCAGACGCTCCGTCAGCTCATCCCCGTGGACGCCTATGCCGCCGCGGTGAATCCCAGCAACCGCAAGGCGGAGTTCTCCGTCCCGGCGGTGCTCATCGCCGACGCTCCGGGCTTCTCCCACCGTGGCATGGCCCTGGACGTGGGCCGCCATTTCCAGTCCAAGGAGACGGTCAAGAAGCTGCTGGACGTGCTCGCCTACTACAAGATCAACAAGTTCCACTTCCACCTGACCGATGACGAGGGGTGGCGCCTGGAGATTCCGGGCATCCCGGAGCTGACCAGCTACGGCTCCCGCCGGGGCTTCGATCTGGCCGAGACCGAGATGATGCACGCGGCGATGGGCTCCTCGAATGACCTGGATTCGGGCGACCGCATCGAGCTCAAGCCGGCCAAGCGGCCCGCGGAGCAGACGGTGCGCCCCGCCTACCAGGGGTTCGAGCAGGAAATGCTCAACTTCGTGGGCAAGGGCAGTGGTTACTACACGACCAAGGATTTCGAGGAAATCCTCGCCTACGCCACCGAGCGTCACATCGACGTGATTCCGGAGATCGACATGCCGGGCCACGCGCGCGCCGCGGTGATGTCCATGGAGTACCGCTACCGCAAGCTCAAGGACACGAATCCCGAGCAGGCCGCCATGTACCGGCTGGTGGATCCCAACGACACGTCCAAACACACGAGTGTTCAGGCGTACACGGATAACTTCGTCAATCCTTGTCTGGAAACCTCGTATGCCTTCCTGACCAAGGTCGTCCAGGAAGTGAAGGCGCGGTATGACGCGGTGCCGGGTGCGCGGCTCCTGGTCATCCATGGCGGTGGTGATGAGCTGCCCTCGCTCCAGAACGGTGCCAACGTGTGGTGGCAGGGCTCGCCGCTCTGCAAGCAGAACGCCGCGACGAAGGACCTGGACGATATCGGGCTGGCCAACCACTTCTTCACGCGCTGGAGTGAAATCATCACCGCGACGGGCGCGAAGATGACGGGTTGGGACGACGTCATCCACCACGGACTGAGCCTGCCTGGCTTCATCCCCATGCCCTGGAGCAACGTGTGGGGCTGGGGGCGCGAGGATGATGCCTACAAGTTCGCCAACGAGGGCTACTCGGTCATCCTCGCCCACTCGACCAACCTCTACATGGACCTGGCGTACAACAAGGATCCGGACGAGCCGGGCTACTACTGGGCGAACTTCACGGACGAGAAGAAGACGTTTGAATACCGCCCATTCGACATCTACGCCAACGCGACCGAGGACCGGATGGGCAATCCCATCAACCCGGCCGATCTGAAGGACAAGGTGCGCCTGAAGGCCGAGAACAAGAAGAACATCATCGGCATGCAGGGACTGCTCTGGAGCGAGAACGTCAAGACGCCCGAGGTGATGGAATACCTCGCGTTCCCGAAGATCCTGGGCGTGGCCGAGCGCGCCTGGAATCCGGAGCTGCCCGCGGTGGAGGAGATGCCCGCGCTCTGGGCCCAATTCACCAATGCCCTGGGCCAGTCCATTCTTCCGCGTCTGGATGCCTACCGTCCCGTGGATCCGCGGGGTGAGCTGCCCGACACGGTGGGGGTGAACTACCGCATTCCCCTGCCGGGCGCGGAGATCAGCGGCGGGAAGCTGACCGCGAACGTGCGCTTCCCGGGTCTGGGAATCGAGTACTCCACCGACAACGGCACGACCTGGAAGCGTTACTCGGCGCCCGTGGATGTCTCGGGCCGTGTGCTGCTCAGGTCGCTCGCGACCGATGGCCGCACCAGCCGCGTCGCCGAGCTGAACTGAGCCGTCGACTTTCCTCATGGACGCATGCGCGGGGGTGCAAGTGATTGCGCCGCGCATGCGTCTTTTTTGTCTCCGTGGATTCCTCCTCCGTGGATTCCCTCTCGGGAATCCCTCTCCAGCCGTGCTTAACCAGTTGGTACTGAAGACGCCTCAAGAAGTGAAAAACAGGTAGTCGTGGACTTGACCCCGTTCCCGGTATTGGCCAATCTTGCTGCGCGGATCCGCTGAATCGTGAGTGCGGATTTTCGCGTGAAGCGCGGCCGTCGGATGGGTGCGAGGGGAGTCTGGCACCCGGGAATCAATGGCTCCGCGCGTCACGCTCCGAGGTTATTCCTAGCAACCTGGAGAGGTCGATGATGCGTCGTAACAAGTGGGCCGTGGGTCTGGTTGTTTCCGCTCTGTCCGCCGGCTGTGGTCAGGAAGGCATGCTTCCCGAGGTGATGGAGGCGCCTGGCAGCGTGATGAAGGCTCCGCTCGCGGATCCCGCCTGGGCGCCCAATGTCGCCTATGCCGTGGGAGCTCGGGTGTCCTATGGCGGCAAGTCCTATCAGTGCCGTCAGGCCCATACGTCGCTCGTGGGATGGGAGCCGAGCGCGGTACCGGCCCTCTGGGAGGAAGTGGGCACCTCGAACCCGGGTGACACCACCAAGCCGACCGCGAGCCTGAGCGCCAACTCCACGAAGTTCACGGCCGCCGGGACGTTGAACCTGACGGCGACCGCCTCGGACAACGTGGGCGTGACGAAGGTGGAGATCCTCCAGAATGGAGCCGTGGTCTCCACGAGCAAGACCTACAGCCGCTCGTTCGCCGCGGGCCAGAACGGCACGTACACCTATACGGTGAATGCCTATGACGCGGCGGGCAACGTGGGCAGCGCCACCGTCACCGTCACCGTGCAGATCGGCTCGAGCGACATCACGGCCCCCACGGTGAACGTGAGCGCCAACTCCACGAACTTCACGGCCGCGGGCACGCTGAACCTGACGGCGAGCGCCTCGGACAACGTGGGCGTGACGAAGGTGGAGATCCTCCAGAACGGCTCCGTGGTCGCCACGGGCACCTCGTACAGCCGCTCCTTCTCCTCGGCCAACAACGGCTCGTATGTCTATACGGTGAAGGCGTATGACGCCGCGGGCAACGTGGGCACCAAGGAGCTCACCGTCACGGTGGCCATTGGCACGACGCCGCCGCCGGCTGGTGGCAAGAAGATCGTCGCCTACTTCACCGCGTGGGGCATCTACGGCCGCAACTACCAGGTCTCCAACATCCCCGCCGCGAAGATCACTCACATCAACTACGCCTTCTCCAACGTCACCTCGGACGGCAAGTGCATCCTCGGGGACTCGTACGCGGACATCGACAAGGGCGGAGGCTACGCGGGTGAGTGGGATCCCGGCGCGCTGCGCGGCAACTTCCGCGCCCTCAAGGAGCTCAAGAAGACGAACCCGAAGCTCAAGATCCTCATCTCCGTGGGTGGCTGGAGCTGGTCCCAGCACTTCTCCGCGGCGGCGGCCACCGCGGCCTCCCGCTCGGCCTTCGTGAAGTCCTGCGTGGACCTGTACATCAAGGGCCAGTACCCCGGTGTCACCCCCGCCAACGGCGTGGGCGTCTTCGACGGCATCGACATCGACTGGGAGTACCCGGTGGGTGGCGGCCTCCCGGGCAACGGCAACAGCCCCGCGGACAAGCAGAACTACACGCTGCTGATGCAGGAGTTCCGCAACCAGCTCAACGCCGTCACCGCGCAGACGGGTCAGCAGTACCTGCTCACCATCGCGTCGGGCGCCTCGCCGGACCTGCTCGCCAACAAGCAGGAGACCAAGAACCTGGCGAACACGCTCGACTGGATCAACATCATGACGTACGACTACCACGGCGCTTTCGAGAGCTCGACGAACTTCCAGTCCGCGCTCTACCGCGTCACGGGTGACCCGGTGGCGAGCTCCGGCTTCTACACCGACGGCACGGTGTCGAAGATGCTCGAGCTGGGCGTGCCCGCGAGCAAGATCGTCCTCGGCCTGCCCTTCTACGGCCGCGGCTGGGGCAACGTGGGCTCCACGAACAACGGCCTCTTCCAGCCCGGCACGCCCACCAAGGGCACCTGGGATGATGGCCAGTCCGGCCTGACGGGCGTGTTCGACTACAAGGACCTCAAGAACAACTACGAGGGCAAGGGCTACACCAAGACCTTCCACGCGGAGGCGAAGGAGGCCTACCTCTACAGCCCGAGCACGAAGATCTGGATCGCCTACGACGACGCGCAGTCCATGGCGGCCAAGGCCGACTACATCCTGAGCAAGGGCCTGGGCGGCGCGATGGCCTGGGAGCTGAGCGGGGATGACGGCACGCTGCTCGACGCCGTGTACCAGAAGCTGAAGTAGTTCGAAGCAGTCCCGGGCCGGTGGAGCGCGTACGCGCCTTCACCGGCCTTTTTGTATCCACTTTCCGGTGTTTCCCTCTTCCCTGCCATGAACATGATGAAAGCCAATACGCAGTGCCGTCGTCCGGCGAGGGCTTCCCTCGATGAGACCCGCCTCCGCGCCGTCATGGATGGACGGTGTGAATCGGCCGATGCACTGCTGGCGCAACTGATGCCCCGGGTGCGCAATCTGGTCCGCTATTCGGTTCGCGTCGACTCGGATGTGGATGACATCACCCAGGACGCGTTGATCGCCATCCTGCGGGGCCTGCCGTCCTACCGGGGCGAGGGCGCGTTCGCCTCGTGGGCGGACCGGGTCGTGGGGCGGGTGACGTTCGCGGCCTCGAGGCGCGCGCGCGCCGAGCGCACGATGCTTCACCCCGAGGAGGACCTGGCGGAACTGGACGTGCTGTCGCCGGAGGACGGGCCGCCGGAGGATTGTCTCCTGCGCCGTCAGATGGAGCGGCTGCTGGACAAGCTCTCCGAGGAGCAGCGCCGGGCCCTGTTGCTGCACCATGTGATGGGCATGAGCGTGCCGGAGATGGCGGAGGAGCTGGAGGTCCCCTTCGAGACCGTCCGCAGCAGGCTGCGCCTGGGCAAGGCGCACCTGCGCGAGCTGCTGTACCGTCATGCGGACCGGGAGGCGGCGGCGCTGCTCTGACCGCCGCGCCCCCGATGCGCGGGACTCCCTCTAGTACTTGGGGAGGTTGGGGATGCTCTGGTTGCAGTTGCTGGTGATGCCGAGGATCTGACACACCTTCTGGCCCGCGGAGTTCACCGACGCGGCCCCGGCGGGAGGAGCGGCATGGACGCGCTCCTTCCACACCTGCCACACCATCATGCCGTCCGTGGCCTTGCCCTTGTTCTTCATGTACGTGGCGAGCGTCTCGACGTTGTAATACTTCGTCGCCATGTTGTTCTGCCCCGTGAGCATCTCCGCGTCGTAGACGGTGCCGGGGTCCGCGTTGAGCCGCAGCGTCGCGCCGCCCGCGCCCTCCGGAGCGATCTCCAGGCCCATGGCGATGGGGCCCGAGTAGATGGCCCGGTAGGACTCATAGCCCTCGCGCGGATCGTAGTAGTCGCCGCCGTCGTAGGACATGAGGTTGATGTGGCGCAGCTTGTTGCCGTGGTTCTTCACCACGCTGTACATGGTGCCGCCGAAGGGCGAGCCCCACTGCACCTTGCCCTCCTCGAACGGCGTGCCCTTCACGTAGTAGGCGCCCGTGGACCAGCCCGCGATGGAGATGCCCAGCTTGAGGCCCCGCGCGCGGATGGTGCTGTCCAGGGTGGTGATGATGTTGGCGATCTCCCCGTCCTTGCTGCAGCTGAACTGGGCCGCCTCCAGCTTGTTGCAGCTGCTGCCGCTCGACTCCCAGTCGATGTCCACGCCGTCCGCGCCGAGGTCCTGCGCCAGGTCCACCACGTGTCCCGCGTTGAAGCGGGCCCACTGGTCACCCTGGCTGTAGCTCCAGCCGCCCACGGAGATCCACACCTGGGTGCCCCGGGCGCGCAGCGCCTTGATGTTGTTGATGAGCGTCTGGGCCTGGGCCGCGGTGAACTTCTTCTGGCCGGTGTTCGTCGTGGCTCCCTCGAAGAACTCGAAGCCCGCCACGGCCTGATCGAACTCGAACGAGCCCCGGGTGTAGGCCATGTCCGGCCGGACGAACGACAGGTTCAGGTGGGTGTAGTAGCTCGGGATGTTGGCGGTCGTCAGGTCGTTGATGCTCGTGTTCCAGCTGCTGGCATAGCCGATGTACATGCGGCCGCCCGCGGGCGGGGGCTCGCTCGTGGTGAGCTTGACGGTGACGCTCGCCGCGCTGGACGTGGCGTTGTTGCCCGCCGCGTCGAAGGCCTTGGCGGTGTAGCTGTAGGTGCCGTTCTGGGTGTTGGAATAGAACGCATCCGAGGCGGTGAAGGGGCTCGCCGTCGCGGTGCTCAGCAGGGCGCCGTTCTTGTAGAACTCGACCCGGGTCACGCCCACGTTGTCACTGGCGGGCGCGGTGAGCGTCACATTGCCCGCGCTCGTGAGGTTGGTGGGGCTGGCCGACAGGCTGACCGTGGGGGCGATCTTGTCGCTGGCCGGCGGCGGGCCACCGGCACACGAGTAGCCGTTGATGTTGCAGGTACCCACGCCGCTGAAGGCGCCGGAGCCCTCGAAGGTCACGGTCACGCTGCCGTTGGCGGGCACCACGTTGCCGCCCCAGCTGTTGGGCAGCACGGTCCACGAGCCATCCGCGCCCTTGCTGGCGGAACCCGCCGCGCCCCAGGGCGTGCCGCTGATGGCGGCGGTGCCGTTGAACTTGAAGTTGAGGGACCAGTCGTTGATGGCGCTGGCCGTGGTGTTCTTGATGGTGATGACGGCGCTGAAGCCACCGCTCCAGCTGGAGGCCTGGGCGAACGTCGCGGTCAACCCGGCGGCGGTCGCGGCGGCCTGCTCCGTGCTCTGGAAGTGGGCCGAGGCGGGCAACTCCTGCTCGCCGCAAGCGACGAGCAGGCCCATCAGACTGGGAATGAGGAACTTGGACGACCGACGCATGATGCCTCCGTGACGGAGAGGGAAGGAAAGGACAGGCAGAAGAGAGAGCGCCGCGAGCGGGCTTTCGGGTCAACCTGTCCGCCTTCGACTGCGTACGGCCGGATCTCGCCTACTTATAGGTGTCCAGGTAGGCGCGGTGGCTGTTGGAGAACTCGTAGTTGGTGAACTTGTCCCAGTTGATGGACCAGGTCATCAACCCCTTGAAGTCCGCGTAGCCAGACGCCTGACGCAGCACGTAACCGCCGCCGAAGGACTTGCCCTTGATGAGGTAGTCGAGCGCCTTCTGCACGTTGGCCGGCGTCGTGTATCCGCCGCCCGCCGCCTGGGGCGAGGAGGGCAGGCCGATGACGATCTGATCGGCGCGCAGGCCCGGGAAGACCTGGCTCGCGTTGCCACCGATGGGGAAGCCGCGGATCATCATCTCCGCCATAGCCACGTGGAAGTCCGGGGTGCCCTGGGCATAGGACTTGCCGTCCAGCGCGGTGACGGTGCCGGTGTTGTAGTGCTGCACGTGCAGGTACGTCAGGCGATCGCGCAGCGCGTGGATGACGGGCAGGTAGGCGCCCCACGGGCCGCCGTAGGCGGAGTAGCCACCCTGCACATAGGCCGTCTCGGGCGCCATGGTGAGGATGAAGTTCGCGCCATAGCGGTTGATGAGCTGCCGGGTGCCGTCGATCAGGTTGATGATCTTCGGCGTGGTGGGGTTGCGGAAGTCCGTGTCCCCGCCGTTGAGCGCCAGCGAGCTGCCCTCGAGGTCCAGATCCAGGCCGTCGAAGCCATACGTGTCGATGATGGAAGACATGCTGGAGACGAACGTGGCCTTGGCGGCCGCGGTGTCCAGGTGGATGGTGCCGTTGGCGCCACCGATGGAGATGAGGACCTTCTTGCCCTGGCTCTTCAGGTAGGCGACGTCCGCCTTGAAGTCGGCGGTGGTCGCGTTGTACGGCGCGAACGCCATGTTGCCCGTGCCGGCGCCACCGACGGGCTCGGCGAACGCGACCTGGATGACGTCGTACTTCGACGAGATGTCGCGCAGGCGGATGTTGGTCGAGCCGTTGTCGAAGTTGTGCCAGTAGCCCACGATGACCTTCTTGCTGGTGGGCGGGGGCTGGGTGTTGGTCGTCGTGGCCGAGATGCTGTTGCTGGCGGTGGAGCGGTTACCCGCGGCGTCCCGGGCCTTCACGGTGAAGGTGTACGTGGTGTTCGCGTTCAGGCCGGACGCCGTGGCGGTGGTGCCCGTGACGGTGGTCGAGAGCGTGGAGCCGTTGACGAAGACCTCGTAGCCGGTGACGGCCACGTTGTCCGTCGAGCCGTTCCACGCGAGCGACACGCTGTTGTTGCTCACGCCCGTGGAGCGCAGGCTGCTGGGCGCGGTGGGCGCCTGGGTGTCCGGGGGCTCCGTGGCCGGCGTGGTGGTGCTGTGGGCGGAGCTGGCCGCCGAGCGGTTGCCCGCGGCGTCCCGGGCCTTCACGGTGAAGGTGTACGTGGTGTTCGCCTTCAGGTTGGACACGGTGGCGCTGGTGGAGGTGACGGTGGCCGCGAGCGCGGTGCCGTTGAACACCTCGTAGCCGGTGACGCCCACGTTGTCGGACGACGCGCTCCAGGACAGGGAGACGCTCGTGGACGTCTTGCCCGTGGAGGTCAGGTTGGCCGGCGCGGTGGGGGCCTGGGTATCCGTCGGCGTGCCGCCCGAGCGCTCGAGCCACAGCGCGGCGACGTTGGGCGGCTCCCAGCCGACGAGCGAGGTGTGCGCCTGACGGCAGTCATAGCCCTTGCCGCCATAGGACGCGATGTCGCCGGTGGCGTAGGAGACATTGGGGGCCCAGGCGCCGCGATCCGCGGCGGCGGCCAGGGTGGGGACGAGGTTCCACAGCAGGGCCGCGGTGACCGCCAGGACGGCGAGTCCCGAGCGGATAGGGTGAGTCGAGGAATGCATCGGTTGAATCCCTTTCAGGAATGCGGAGACATGGACAGTGAATGGATGGGAATGCGCGGGGCCGCTAGGGCAGGAGCACGGGGCTGGCGTAGTACTCCTGGACCCGGGTGATCCAATAGTAGTTGTCCGTCGGCAGCTCCTCCGGGTAGGCGCCCGGCTGGGGAATGCCGCGCGTGCTCACGCCGACGCCCGCGCCCATGAGGATGGCGACGATGCCCGCGTTGGCCGCCTCCTGGATGTGCGAGCCCCAGGTGACCACGTTGCCGCTCACCGACACCTTGGGATCGTTCCACACGTTCTTGGAGAAGTAGGCCAGCCGGTTGCCGGAGAGCGTGATGCGGTCGCCGAAGAAGTAGGGCGAGGCGGACTCCTCGTAGCGCTGCACGGTGTTGTTCAGATCCGGGAACGTGCCCGAGGGGTTGTAGGCCGTGGGGCTGGCGCGCGTGGTGCCATTGATGTGGCCGGCGGGCACCTGCCAGAGCACCACGGGCAGGTTGAGCGTCTCCTTCAACGTCTTGCAGAAGAGCAGGTAGTTGTTCCAGAGGTCCGCGTTCCAGAACCACAGCGAGCTGGCCGGATCATTGGGGTTGGCGCCCGCGGCGCCCGCGCCGTCCAGGCCGTACTTGTCGATGGAGATGAACTCGGCGCCGCCGTACTGCACGCCGGCCTTCAGGGCGAAGCCCGCGTTGGCGCGCGCGTTCTCCTGGATGCGCGTCTTGCCCGCCTCGAAGCCCCACACCTCGGTGGAGTGCATGATGCCGGTGCCCGGCGCGCCCGGAGCGGCCCACAGGTTGAGCTGCCAGCCCAGGAAGGCCTTGGGGGTGTACTTGCGCAGGACGTAGTTGATGCTCTGCACGAGCCCCGTCAGCGTGTTGGGGAAGGCGGGATCCACGCCCCGCTGGAGCACGCCCGAGTCGTACACGGCGGAGGTGGCCGCCGGCATCTTCGACGGATCATTGCCATACTGCGACGCATACTGCTGCTGGATGTAGCCGAGGGTGTCGGGCTCGATGACGTAGCCGATGCGGCCCGTTCCCATGATGCCCGTGGCCGTCTGGCCCACGTCCTTCAAGGCCTGGAAGTAGGTGGAGAGGAACGAGGCGCTCTGCAGGTTGGCCCAGACCGCCGCCGGGCTGTCGGTGTTGCCGCCAATGCCATACACCACGAAGATGGGCGTCATGCCCTGTTCCTTGCTCTTCGTGGCCAGACGCACGGCGCGGGAGTGCCACTCGGACACCTGCGAGCCACCGTTCAGGTACAGGTAGCCGTAGTCGAGCCGCTTGCCGGCGGGGAAGCGCGGGTTCACCGTGTTGAAGAACTTGTCCGTGCCCGTGAAGGGCTCGTACACGGTGCCGATGGCCATGTGCTTCGGGTGCCAGTCGCCGTTGGGGGGCGGGGGCGGGGTCGGGCCGGTCTGGGTGGTGACGGTGAGGGAGGCGCTCACCGTGGACTGGTTGCCCGCCGCGTCCCGCGCCTTGACGGTGTAGTTGTACGGCGTCGAGCTGGCGAGCCCGCTGTCCGTATAGGCCGTGCCGGTCGCCGTCCCCACCTGGGTGCCATTGCGGAAGACGAGGTAGCCGGTGACGCCCACGTTGTCGCTCGAGGCGTTCCAGGCCAGGGCGATCTGGGAACTGGTGGAGCCCGTGGAGCGCAGGCCCGTCACCTGCGTGGGGGCCGTGGTGTCGGCCGGGGGGGGCGTGGTGCTGCAGGTGTCCACGAGCTTGTACCAGCCGCTGAGCGTGCCTATCTCGGGGTCCGCCGACCAGATGGCGACCAGGGCCTCGTACAGCTTGCCCTTGTACACGTTGCGATTGCCCGGCTGATAGATGGTGCTGGCGTTCCAGTCGGGGTAGCCGGCGCAGCTCACCGCTCGCGCGAGCACCTCGCCGGCGCCTTCACCCTCCAGGCCATTGCCGCTTTCGGGGAAGGTGTCGGGCTGGCAGGCCGCGGAGGCCAGGGCCATGACGGGGAGGAGTCGCAGCCAACGCGAGGCCTTCCTAGGGGGGACGTGCATTCCAGTGCTCCTCGGAGATGAGTGCGCGGGGGCCAACGGCTGGCCCCGGCAGGACGTCAAAAAGAGGAGAAAGCTCAATTTTTCGGGTCAACCCGGTATTTCATTTGTTCCCGGGGACCTCTGATTTCGGTTTCCGCTGGGAGTGCACCTGGTCCTGGATGGTGGTGACGGGTCTCGCATCCGGTACATTGCCCGCGCCGCGACCCCGTGGGTGGGCCGCGCGGCCAGGGATTTCATGACGCTATTGGTGCAAGAGACGGACGTGCTCATCGTCGGCTGTGGCCCGGTGGGAGCGCTGACCGCCAACCTCCTGGGGCAGTACGGAGTCCGTACGCTCGTGCTCGAGCGCGCCCTCACCCAGCACAACCAGCCCCGTGCCATCACCTGTGATGACGAGGCCCTGCGCATCTATCAGTCCGTGGGCCTCGCCCAGGTGTTGGATGCCCACATGTACACCTGCCCCGAGGTGGAGCTCGTCGGGGCCTCGGGAGAAGTCTTCGCCCGGCTGGGAGTCCAGAACGCGGACTTCGGCAATGGCTACCCGGCGCTGCGCTTCTTCAGCCAGCCCTTCCTGGAGCGGGTGCTGCGCGAGGGGCTGTCGCGCTTCCCGGACGTGCAGTTGCGGCTCGGCCAGCAGGTGGAGGCCTACACCCAGGACGCGGAGGGTGTCTCCGTCACCGTCCGGGACGTCCGGGACGGTTCCGAGTCCACCGTGCGTGCCCGCTACGTCCTGGCGTGTGATGGCGGGCGCAGCACCCTGCGGCATCTGGCCGGCATCGACATGGTGGGCTCCACCTACGACGAGGGCATGGTCGCCATCTCGCTCCTGTTGCCCCACGAGCCCCCGGCCATCAGCCGCATGGTGTGTGACCCCTACCGCCATGTCTTCGTCGCCCGCTGCGCCGGCAACGAGCTGCGCATCGAGGTCATGATCCGCGAGGACGAGAAGCCCGAGGACATGGTCCAGCCCGAGCGCATCCGCGCGTTCATCGCGCCCTACGTGGACCCGGATCGCGTCACCATCCTGCGTGCCGCCACCTACATCTTCAACCGCCGCGTGGCCGCGCGCTGGCGCGACGGACGGATGTTCCTGCTGGGCGATGCCGCCCATCTCATGCCGCCCGTGCTCGGCCAGGGGCTGTGCTCCGGGCTGCGAGACGCCGCCAACATCGCCTGGAAGCTGGCGGCCGTCGTCCAGGGACAGGCCGATGCCGCGCTGCTCGATACCTATGAGGAGGAGCGCCGTCCCCACGCGGAGGCCATGCTCGAGGCCAGCGTGAACATGGGCCGGCTCGTGCTCACCGGCAGCCGCCCGGTCGCCTTCGTGCGCGACCGCCTCATCCGGGCGCTCGACCGCATTCCACGGGTGCACCGCTTCATCCGCGACCTCGAGTTCAAACCCCGGCCCCTCATCTCCCGGGGCTTCCTGATGGGCAGCGCACGAGGCCACCGGGGTTCGCCCGAGGGCACCTACTTTCCGCAGCCCTGGGTGGACGTCGCGGACGGTGGTCAGGTGCGGCTCGACGATGTGCTGGGCCCGGGTTTCGCGGTGCTCGTGCGCAGCGGTACCCAGGAGGCCTCGGCACGGGCCGCGCAGGTGCTCGCGGACAGCCTGGGCGCCTCGTGTCTGCGCATCGTCCCCCCGCGCAAGAGCCCTCCCCAGCCCGGCGAGGTGATGGACCGCGAGGGCAAGCTCGATGCCTGGTTCCAGCAGTACGGCATGGACATCGCGGTGCTCCGCCCGGATCGCTACCTCTTTGGCGCCGTCCGGGGCTCGCACCTCTCCTGGCTGTCCGTGGCCCTGCGCCAGCGGATCCAGGGGCCCCTGCGTTCCCGGGGCGTTCCGGCCCTGTCCGATGCCTCGGTGGGATGAGGGCGCGGGAGCGGCAACTCATTCGATACGGAAGGAAGGGTGGATGCGCAGACAGAAGTGTTTCATCGCCAGCCTGATGCTGCTGGCGGGGACGGCGGCGTGTGCCCAGGGCCGCGCCGCGACGGTGCCAGCGGGTGCCAAGACGGCGAGTGCCGCGGCGACGGCCGCCGCCCAGGTGCGCACGCGGACCCTGAAGAATGGGTTGAAGGTCATCGTCTGGCCCGTCCCGGCCAACCCCAGCGTGGCGCTCTACGACTGGTTCCGCGTGGGCAGCCGCAACGAGCGGCCCGGCATCACCGGCCTGTCCCACTTCTTCGAGCACATGATGTTCAACGGCGCGAAGAAGTACGGGCCCGGTGAGTTCGACCGCGTCATGGAGGCGCATGGTGGCCGCAACAACGCCTACACCTCCGAGGACGTCACCGTGTACCAGGATTGGTTCCCCCGCTCGGCGCTGGAGACCATCTTCGATCTGGAGGCGGACCGGCTCGGACACCTCGCCATCGATCCGAAGGTGGTGGAGAGCGAGCGGGGCGTCGTCTACTCGGAGCGGCGCTCCAGCGTGGACAACGACAACAGCGGGCTGCTCATGGAGCAGGTCCAGGCCACCGCCTTCGTGGCGCACCCCTACCAGATTCCCGTCATCGGCTGGCCCGCGGACATCGAGAGCTGGAAGCAGGAGGACCTGGAGCGCTACTTCCGCACCTATTACGCGCCCAACAACGCCACCCTCATCGTGGTGGGCGCGGTGACTCCCGAGCAGGTCTTCGCGCTCGCGGAGAAATACCTGGAGCCCATTCCTTCCCAGCCCGAGCCCGAGCCCGTTCGCACCCAGGAGCCCGTGCAGCAGGGCGAGCGCCGGGTCACGGTGCGCAAGCTCGCCCAGGCGCCCCTGTTGCAGATGGCCTTCCACGGTTTGCGCGCTCGCGACGACGACGCGCCCGCCCTGGATCTGCTCATGCGCCTGCTCTCGGACGGAGACTCCTCGCGGCTGCACCGGCGGCTCGTGGAGGAGGAGCGGGTGGCCATCCAGGTCACCGGCTACGTGGGGGCGGGGTTCGATCCATCGCTCTCATGGTTGTTGGTGGATCTGCCGCCAGGGGGCGATCTGGCGAAGGCGGAAGCGTTGCTCGACGAGGAGCTCGCGAAGGTGCGGACGGCGGGCGTCACCGACGCGGAGCTGCGCAAGGCGAAGAACATCGTCGTGGCGGACTTCTGGCGTCATCTGGAGACCAACGACGGCCGCGCCCGGGCGCTGGGGACCTTCGAGGTGTTCCACGGCGACTGGAAGAAGCTCTTCGGTGCCCCGGAGCGCTACGAGGCGGTGACGCGCGAGCAGGTGCGGCAGGTGGCCATCAAGGTGTTCGGCCAGAACAACCGCACGGTGGGCGTGCTGGTTCCCGAGACGGACGCGGGTGAAGCGAAGCAGGAGGCGGCGCGATGAAGCGGCTCGAGATGGGGACGGCGCTCGCGGCGCTGTGGATGGCCTCCGCGGCGGGGGCCGAGCAACAGCCCCTGGCGGATCGCCCGGCGGTGGTGCGTGGGGACGCGGCGCGCGACGCGGTGACGTTGCCCAAGGTCCGGGAAGTGGTGTTGAAGAACGGCGCCCGGCTGCTGCTGGTGGAGCGGCATGACGTGCCGCTCGTGGCCTTCAGCGCGCGGGTGCGCGGGGGCGCCCTGGGCGACCCCCTGGGCAAGGAGGGCGTGGCCGCGCTCACCGCCGAGCTGCTGCGCAAGGGCGCGGGGGCGCGCAACGCCAGCCAGTTCGCCGACACCGTGGACGGCGTGGGCGGAGCGCTCTCGGTGTCTCCGGGCCGCGAGTCGCTCGACATCCAGGGTCAATTCATGGCGCGTGACACCGCGCTCATGGTGGAACTGCTCGCGGACATGCTCCTGCGGCCCCGGTTCGAGCTGGCCGAGCTGGAGAAGACGCGCGAGCGGATGGTGTCGTCGCTCGTGGCGGAGAAGGACGGAGATCCCCGAGGCGTCATCGGCCTCTACTTCCAGGCCTTCCACTTCGGCGAGCACCCCTATGCGCGGCCCACGGGGGGCAGCGAGGCGTCGCTCGCCACGCTCCAGCGCGAGGACGTGTTGGCCTACGCGAAGGCCCACCTGGGCGGAGACCGGCTCATCCTCACGGTGGTGGGGGACTTCGACGCGAAGCAACTCGCGGCGCGGCTCGAGGCGGCACTTGGCGGATGGGCGCGCGCGTCCACGCCCGTTCCGGTGGCTCCTCCCACCCAGCCCACCCAGGGGCGGCGCGTGCTGCTGGTGGACAAGCCGGACGCCACCCAGACGTACTTCTGGCTGGGCAACACCGGCATCTCCCGCACGGATCCCGCTCGCGTGGAGGTGGGTCTGGCCAACACGGTGCTTGGCGGCCGCTTCACGTCGTTGCTCAACACGGCGCTGCGGGTGAAGTCCGGCCTTACCTATGGCGCGGGCTCGGTGGTCCTCACGCCCCTGCAACCCGGCCCCTTCGCCGTGTCCTCGTACACGAAGACGGAGTCCACCGCGCAGGCGTTGGACATGACCCTGGACGTGCTCTCGCGCTTCCGCCAGCAAGGCGTGGACGCGGCCATGCTCGCCTCCGCCCAGGAGTACGTGCTGGGCCAGTTCCCTCCCACCCTGGAGACGGGGACGCAGATCTCGGCGAAGTGGTCCGAGCTCGCCTTCTACGGCCTGGACGCGAGCGACGTGGACGACTACGCGAAGCGCGTCTCCCAGGTGGAGCCGGCGCGGCTGCTGGCCGCCATCCAGCGCGTGGTGCCCGCGCCCGAGGATCTCACCCTGGTGCTCGTGGGCAAGGCGGCGGACATCCGCGAGGTGGCGCGCAAGTACGGCCCCGTCACCGAGATGCGCATCACGGATCCCTCGTTCGCTCCGCCCAGGGCCGCTCCCTCTCCCTGAGCCGCGAGGGCGCTACTTCGGGGTGGGGGAAGCCCGCCCCAGGCAGCGTTGGTAGCGCTTGTTCACGGACTGGGCGAACCATGCCGTGGAGCGGTCTCCGCTGAGCTTGGGGCTGCGGATGACCACCGTGGGCAGCTTCGCGTAGGCCGGGGCCTTGCCCGTCACCTCCTGGTAGGCGCGTTTGATAGCGCTCCAGGTGTCTGTCTCCTCGAAGGCCAGTTGTTTCTCCTCGAGCGTGTCCTTGCGCACCCGGCGCTCGCTCAACTCCGGGGCATGGCGTTCGCGGAAGACGAGCAAGGCCTTCAGGGAGTTGCTGTCCTCGTCCAGGGGTTCTCCCTGCTTGTCATAGGCGAGCAGGTCCCCGTCCTGCACGAGCGGAATGCCCGTGAGCTGGCTCACCTGTTCCTGCAACGCCGCGTTGCGCGAGGTGTAGACGCCTCCGTTGTAGTCCGCGAAGCGGTAGAGGGGGGAGTCGTAGTGGGCCTCGTAGCCGAGCAGCCGGGCCGTGCCGTAGTAGACGCCGCCGCCGCGCGTGTAGAGCTCCTCACGCACCCGCCGCCGCGCGCGCTCGTCGTCTCCCGCCAGCTCCTCCGAGAAGCGCACGCTCACCTGCATGGAGCCCGCGGTGGTGATGGGGTTGAGGTCTTCCAGGCGCGTGGACTTGAAGAGCGAGCTGGCCAGTTGGGCCGCCACGTACGTCGCGGGAAACTCCGTGTCGTAATACTCCAGCAGCTCTCGGAAGACGCGGTCCAGGTCGCGCTCCGTGCTCACCGTTTCCAGACGCTGCTCGAAGGTCTTCTTTTGTCCAGGGGCCTGGCCTCCCAGCAGCGCCGAGAGCGCGGACGGCCCCAGCGGGCCCAGCTTCGCCGCGTACGCATCCATCCGTTTCTTCACGATGCGGGCGAGGCCCGGCACCGGCGGGTTGGCCTGGAAGCCCGACTCCTGCTCGATGACCGCGAGCACCGAGCACACCGACTCCACGGAAGGGTGGTGCCGATGGGCTTCCAGCGCCGCCAGCACATCCTCCGCCCAACCCTCGCGATCCTTCACGTCCGGGGGCATCAGCCGCGTGGCCTGCTCCAGGGTGACGCGGGGCGGAAGCGTTTCGGCCGGAGCGGCACGGCGATGGGCGCAACCGCTCAGCATCACGAGCGCGAAGACAATCCACCTATCTGCGTACCGTGGGACGAATCTGGATGATGCTGGCAAGGGCAAACTCCTTGGAAATGGACACGTCCTCTTGATTCCCGCGAAAGGGGTATGCCAGCTAGTTGGCCTCTTTCAACGAAGAGAGGTGCTCCTTGACGAATCGAATCCTGAAGACGTTCTGCGCGGCGGGGTTGGGCGTGAGCCTGGCGGCCTGTGGTTCCTCGGCGGAGGTGAGCGGGGAGGCGGGACGAATGGAATCGAAGGACGGGGACATCCGGGCCGCGCTCGCGCGTTTCAAGGACGCGCGCGTGGTGGGTAGCGAGGCCGGCGTGCCCTACGCCGTCACGGGCCGCCTGGGTCGGTTGTCGCCCTCGGGGAGCGACGTGCGCGAGGCGATGACGGCGCTCGCGCCCGTGTTCCGCGTCCGGAGCGAGGATTTGCTGCTCCGGCGCTCCCATCAGGATGAGCGCGGCCACCGGCACCTGCGCTTCCAGCAGATGCTCCACGGCCTCCAGGTGGTGGGCGGCGAGCTCGTGGTCCACGCGGATGAGTCGGGCGCCATCTACGCCATCAACGGCTCGGCGCGCGCGGGAGACGAGGTGGCCTGGGTGGGCGAGGTCGCTTCCGAGGCCGCGCCCGTGGCGGCCGTGAAGGGCTCCTCCCTGAGTCACCCCATCGCCGAGAGCTCCGCGCGGCGGGTCTTCCTGTTGCCCGAGCATGGTTTGACGCCGCGCCCCGCCTACGAGGTGCGCGTGACGGGCGAGCGCGAGGGGATGCCCGCGGAGGACCTTGTCTACGTGGACGCGCGGCATGGGGACGTCCTGCGCATCAATCCCCGCGTCCATTCGGCGCTCGGCCGCCGGGTGTACTCGGCGAACAACACCACCACCACGCCGGGCACGCTCAAGCGCTCCGAGGGCCAGGCGCTCGCGAACGACACCCACGTCGACACCAACTACGAGCTGCTGGGCACCACCTACAATTGCTACAAGACGCTCTTCAACCGCGACTCGTATGACAACGCGGGCGCTCTACTGAAGAGCACCGTCCATTACGGCAAGAAGTACGTCAACGCCTTCTGGGACGGCTACCAGATGGTGTACGGAGACGGGGATGGCATCAACGCCACCATGCTCGGGCTGGATCTGGACGTCACCGTCCACGAGCTGACCCACGCCGTGACGGGGGCGGAGTCAGACCTCATCTATTCGGGTGAGTCGGGTGGCCTCAACGAGTCCGTGTCCGACATCTTCGCCGCCGTGTGCGAGAGCTGGACCCGCAACTGGGCCCTGGACGCGGACGTCTTCAAGGTGGCCGAGGACATCTGGACGCCGGGCCTCGCCGGGGACGCGCTGCGCTACCTGGACGATCCGGCCAAGGATGGCGCCTCGCTCGACTCGTACGCGAACTATTACGACGGCGTGGACGTGCACCTGAGCTCGGGCATCAGCAACCTCGCCTTCGCGCTGCTGGCCAAGGGCGGTACGCACCCGCGCGGCAAGACGAGCAACCGCGTGACGGGGATTGGCACGGAGAAGGCCGGCCGCATCTTCTACAAGGCCAACACGGACCTCTTCACGTCCAACACCACCTTCGAACAGGCCAAGACATACACCGTCCAGGCCGCCGAGGCCCTTTATGGCGTGGGCTCCGCCGAGGCCACCGCGGTGACCGAGGCCTGGAAGGCCGTGGGCGTGCCGCAGCCCCCGCCGCCGAGCTCGTCGCTGACCAATGGCGTGGCGGTGACCGGCCTGTCTGGCGGCGCGGGAACCACGAGGTACTACACCCTGGAGGTGCCCGCGGGTCAGGGCCGGCTGACGTTCGACATGCGCGGCGGCAACTCGTGGGACGACGCGGACCTGTACGTGCGGCGGGGTGCGGCTCCCACGGGCAGCAGCTTCGACTGCCGCCCGTATACGAGTACGAGCGATGAGAGCTGCGTCTTCGTCAACCCGGCGGCGGGCACCTGGTACGTGGCCGTCGACGCGTTCTCTGGCTACTCGGGCTTGAGCCTCAAGGGGACCTATACGGCGACGGGGGGTGGTTCCTCCGGGAGTGCCACCGTCACGGGCTCGCTCGTCGAGGGGCAGCAGGCCAACCATGGTCCTTACCGTGTACTGCCGGGCAGCACCTTCTCGGTGGTGATGACGGGCACGGGAGACCCCGATCTGTATGTCCGCTTCGGCGCCCCGGCCACCACCACCTATTTTCAGTGCATCTCGTGGAACTTCGGAGCTTCCGAGCGGTGCGAGGTGCAGGTCCCCGCGGATCAGACCGACGCGTACGTCCTGGTGGATGCCCGCTCGGCGGCCACCTACCGCATGGACGTCACCTACACGAAGCCGTAGTGCCTCGCGGGCGGCTCCTCGTGAAGGGGCCGCCCGTGCGCGTGTCCGTGAGGTTATCCCGGGTCGAGGGCCCAGGTGCCTTCTTCCCACCGCTTCAGGGCTTGTCCAGCTTCAAAAGGCACGAGACCTTGGCCCTTGGCGGCTTCCTCCAGAACCGCCTTGGCCTCGGTGGTGCGGTAGCGGAGCAGATGGGCGGCGGCCATGACACGCACATCCATGCGCTCGTGCTTGAGCAGAACGAGGAGCGCATCACGCCCGGCATCGCCATGGACCAAAAGCTTATCGACCGCGACACCGTACTTCCTGGCGTGCTTGTTTCCAGTCTTGGCGTCTCCCCGCCAGATGGCGTCGGTCTGCGCGGCCACGTTCAGCGCGAATTGCTCGACCAGTTCCTCCAGCTTCATCACCAGAATCCCTCCTGGTTGTGGTTACCCTGGATCCAGGGCCCAGGTGCCTTCTTCCCACCGCTGCAGGGCTTGCTGTGCGCAGAAGGGGATCATTCCCTCTCCACTGGCAGCTTCCTCCAGAACCGCCTTGGCTTCGGCCGTGCGGTAGCGGAGCAAATGGGCAGCGGCCATGACACGCACGTCCATGCGCTCGTGCTTGAGCAGAACGAGGAGGGCATCACGCCCGGCATCGCCGTGAGCCAAGAGCTTGTCGACTGCCGCACCGTACGTCCTGGCGTGCTTATTTCCGGTCTTGGCGTCTCCTCGCCAGATAGCCTCGGTCTGCGCGGCCACGTTCAGTGCGAATCGCTCGACCAATTCCTCCAGCTTCATCACCAGCTTCCCTTCCTGATGTTCTCGATGGCCAATAGCCCGAACTCACGCTGGGCCTCATAGGATTGAGCGCTCAACCACTTCCGCACGGTCAATGGCGAACCCGTGATATCGCGGCGGATTGATGAATAGAATGAACTGATGCGGGTGTGGATGCCCTTGTCCATGGGGACGATGTTCTCGGTGTTCTGAAGGGCCTGTGCTCCGAAGCGCTTCACGTTGCCTGGTGTCTGCTCGACGATGTGATGCCACTCCTTCCCTGTGCCCGCCGGGCCCATGGCCCTCTTGAAGCCACTGTACGACCCCCATGACCTGAAGCCACTGGGAGGTGCCTTGGCCGTGGCGCCGCTCATGGTTTGGGCCGTCATGGCGACAGCACCAGGAGCGAGGGCGATGGTGACGGATTCGGCGCTCACGACGACCGTCTTCACTTCGCCCACCGCCGCGAGCCGGATACCCACCTGTGTTTCCGCCTGGGCCGCCACCTGAATCGCGCCGGGTAGTTGCTGCACCTTCGTGGCCAGTCCTGGAGCCGTGTGGCCGATGGCCGCCAGGGCCAGCATGGCGAACGCTCGTGCCGCGTTGCGCCCCATGAGCTTGCCGTAGCGTTCGCCCGCCTCTCGCAGCGCGTGGAACGTGGTGGCCCGGTCCGCCTCATGCATCAGTCGCTTGAAGCCCACGACGAGGCCCCAGAAGGTATCGACGCCCACGTAGGAAATGAGCGTCACGGTCATCACGGCGGCGATGCCCTTGGAGACCGTCACGTCGGGGAGGGCGAGGAGGACCATGTACGTGGTCCATGTCCAGAGCACGGCCGCCACCATGGCGTGGGGGTCGGCCATGTCCTTGAATGCCTCCAGCATCTCGTCCAGCACGGCCCCCTTGGCGAGGGCCATGGCCAGCGCGAAACGGCCATCGCCTTGGATGGCGCGGCTTTCCGTCAGCAGGCGCAGACAGTCACCATGCTCGCCGGTGCGCTCACACCAGAGCAGGTAGGCGCGCGTCAACTCCTCCTCCTCCTCCGTGGACTCCTCCTCCAGGGGGTCGCCCGTTCCGAGCGGCGTGATGTGGTGGCCGCGCGTCTCGTACGCGAAGGAACCGCTCCGTGCCTCCACTTCGAACAGTCGCCTGGCGTCTTCCTGGGGCCGAGTCGAGGGCTTCACATCCCGAGCCAGAGCCGACACGGTGTGTTCGAATTCGTCGTCGTCCAGCTCTACAGGCTCGGCGCTGGCGCGCGGAGCGAAGACGAGGGTGCCGGTCGGGCCCGTGTCCAGGCGCACGGTCCGAGAGGCCGTGCCACATCCGACGAGGAGCGCCATCAACACGATGGTGCAACACAGCTTCATGGGCGATTTCTCCTGGCGCTGGCTACCCCGCGATGGGTCGCCAGTCCGGAAGAAAGTGTACGACATCACTCGGGGCGGGCCTGAAAACGCATCACGGGCGGCTCCTCGTGAAGGGGCCGCCCGCGATGGGGTGTTGATATCGGGTGCTGGGACTCAGCGCCGCAGCACGATGTCGCGCGCGAGGCTGTCCCCCGCGCCCACCAGATCGAACGAGGCGCGCACCGGTGTGCCCTCGGCGATTCCCCGCAGCGGCACCTGGCGGCCCTGGCGCAGGCCCCGGCTGCGCTTGTCGATGCGCAGCTCGTAGATGTTGCCCTCGCCATCGCTCACTTCAATGGTGCCCTTGCGCACGCGCTCGACCCGGCCATCCACCGTCCCCGTGGCGATGGTGATGTCCTCGGTCGCCGCGCCCGGCGCGATGTTCGGATTGCCGGCTCGCGCCGCCTCGGCCGTTTCACTCAGCCAGATGCGATCCTCTTCCTCCAGGAGTTTGCGCGATTCCTCTGGCGTTGGCTCCCGCGCGGGCTCCGGGGTTGGTTCGGCACGCTGCTCGGTTCGCTCTTGCTCCGGTGGAGTGGCCACCGCTATCTGCGCTGGGGCCTGTGGTGCGGCGGTTTCCCGCTGCTCGACCGCGACCGTCTCGGTCGGCGTGTACCCGATCACCTTCGCGGGCTCGGTCGGCTCCGTCCTCGACTCGCCCATCCGGCAACCCGTGGCACCCAGGACACAGCCCAATGCCACCCAACCCATCAACCGTCCCCTCATGCCTACCCCCCATCCCAGTTGGTCTGGACAGGATGGGTCGGGTCCCGTGGTTTGGCACGTCTCTCCCGCCGGGTCCTCGCCTGCCCGGCCGCTCAGCGTGCGGGAATGGTGAGGGCATGTGTCACGGCCAGGACATGTTCGCGGACGAGCCGCCGGGCTCGCTCCAGCTCCTCCAGCCGGCCGGGCGCATAACCCAGGCACAACACCACCTCGTCCTCGGGCGCCGCCCGCGCGCCCAGGGCCGCGTAGTCCAGGATGCGCGAGACGGGCTCGCCCTCGGAATCGGGTGTGAAGCGGCCGAACACGGCGGCGTGGGTGCCTCTGTCCGGCGCGGTTTCCTTCAAGGCGAAGAGCTGGCGCATGGCGGCGAGGGCTTCCGGATGCGCGGCGAGGGCTTCCGGATTCACGGGCCCAGCGAGCTCCCATTCGAGCAGCCGCAGACAGCCCCGGACGAACTCCACGTCGGTGATGACCAGGCCATAGAGGTACCAATCCGCGCACGCCGCCTGGACGAGCCGCGCCTGGGCATCCGTGAGCCAGGTGAAGGACGGGCACGTGAAGGTCTCGCACAGCTCGGCGTGGTAGACGCCGCAGTCGCGCAAGTCCTTTCCCCCCGTCACCTTCGGGTGGCCGAGACAGCCCACCCGCGTGTGCTCCGCGTCGAGGAAGCCCAGCAGCGGACAGACGCGCACCGCGGGGAAGAGGGGCGGGGTGGCCCGGCGCGCCTCCAGCAGTGAGACGGCCGTGGCGTGCCAGCGATCGGGCTCGGGCGGGAGCGCGCGGAAGGTGTCCGTCTGGGCCGTGAGGCGCTCGGTGAGGCTCGCGCGGGAGTGGTCGCGGAAGTTGTAGAGGCCACAGCAGGCGCCACACGAGGCGCCCCGGCCCGGCTGGCACAGATGGATGGAAACGGTCACGTCAGAACCATCCGGGCTTCATCCGTGTGTACGAGTCCTCGCCCGTGCGGCACAGCGTCACCAGCAGGCCGACCCGGGGCAGCTCCGTGTGCAGCCAGTATTGCGCCGCCGCGAGCTTGCCCTCGTAGAAGTCCCGTCCTTCCTGTCCTTCGAGTCCCCGGGACAGCCCCTCGCGCGCCGCCGCCGCCTGCGCGAGCCATCGCCACGCCACCGCCAGCACGGAGAACAGCTCCATGTAGTCCGCGCTGTGGCGCAGCATCCGCTCCACGTCGCCCGCCATGCCCGCCGCCCCCAGCTCCAGCGTCAGCTCCATCACGTCGCGCGTCGCTTTCTCCAATGCCTCGCCCCACGCCGGATCCACGCCCGCCTGGCGTGCCCGCTCCACCGTGGCGTCCACCTCCTCGCCGAACGCGCGCAGGGCCGCGCCTCCCGCCGCCACCACCTTGCGCCCGAGCAGATCCAACCCCTGGATGCCCGTGGTGCCCTCGTGGATGCTGTTGAGCTTCTGGTCGCGCAGCCAGGCCTCGGGCAGGTACTCCGTCGAATAGCCGTAGCCGCCGTGCACCTGCACCGCCAGGGTGTTGGCCTCGAAGCCCTTCTCCGCGGGGAATGTCTTGGCCAGGGGCGTGAGCAGGTCCACCAGCAGGCCCGCGCGCTCACGCTCCTCGGGCGTCGCACCGTGGGCCGCCACGTCCGCGTACCACGCCGCCGCCGCGAGCAACGACAGGCCTCCCTCCACGATGGTCTTCTGGCGCAGGAGCATCCGCCGCACGTCCGCGTGCTCGACGATGGGGCGCTGGGGCCGCGCGGCGTCCTTCTCCCACGCGAGCCGCCCCTGGGGCCGGTTGCACGCGTAGGCCAGCGCCTCCTGGTAGGCTACCGACGCCGTCGCCACGCCGTTGAGACCCACCATGATGCGCGCCTCGTTCATCATCTGGAACATGTGCGTGAGGCCCTTGCCCTCCTGGCCCACCAGCCAGCCGTGACAGTCCCCGCCCTCGCCGTAGTTGAGCGCCAGGCTGGGAATGCCCTTCCAGCCAATCTTGTGGATGGCGCCCGTCACCCGCACGTCGTTGTCCACGAGCCGCCCGCCCTCGAGCCGGCGCGCGGGGATGGCGAAGAGAGACAGGCCGCGCGTGCCCGGGGGCGCTCCGTCGACGCGCGCGAGCGTGAGGTGCACCACGTTCTGGGTGAAGTCCTGGTCTCCTCCGCTGATGAAGATCTTCGAGCCGCTGATGCGGTAGCTGCCGTGCTCGGCGGGAGTGGCCCGTGTGCGCACGTCCGCGAGGCTGCTGCCCGCCTGCGGCTCGGTGAGCGCCATGGTGCCCGTCCACTCGCCCGAGTACATGGGCGCCATGAGCGTGTCCTTGAGCCAGGGCGTCCCGAAGGCCTCGATGAGGTGTGCCGCGCCCGCGGTGAGACCGATGAACGCGTACGCGCTGAGGTTGGCCGCCATCAGGTAGGCCGAGGCGAGCGAGTACACCGTGAGGGGCAATTGCTGGCCGCCCACCTCGACTGGACGCGTGGCGGAGAGCAGCCCGAGTTCCACCAGTTGGGGATAGAGCGCGCGCATCAGCGGGTGCGTGTGGACGCGGCCATCCCGGAAGGAGGGCGGCTCGGCGTCCATGAGCCGGTAGGTGGGCGCGAGCACATCCCGCGCGAAGCGGCGCGTGCTGTCCAGGAAGAGGGTGAACGTCTCGCGCGAGTGGTCCGCGAAGGCGGGCAGCCGGCAAAGGGACTCCGTGTCCAGCACCTCGTGGAGTTGGAAGTCCACGTCACGATCGGAGAGCAGGGGATTGGAGGCGGGCGCGGTCATGGGCATGAAGTCTATCTCACCAGCGGTGGGCGAGCCCCACGCCCGCGTAGAGCGTGAGCGGTGAGGCGGGCTCGAAGTAGCGTCCCCGGGCGGCGTTCACCCGCACGTTGTCAATGAAGGGCGCCGAGAAGAGGTTCTGGAATCCCAGGAAGGGGCTCACCTCGAACGCGCCCAAGGGGAAGCGGTGTCCGAGCCTCGCGTTCACCACCCAGGCGAGTGGCACGCGCACCGTGTTCGCGTCATCCGCGTACAGGCCTCCCGCGCTGTAGACCTCCACCGCCGCCAGGGGGCCACTCGGGTGTTGGTACACCACGTCCGCGCTCGCCTGGTGGGTGGGGATGCCCGGCACCTTCTTGCCTCGGAGCGCGCCGTCCTCGAGCGTGGCCCGCAGCGCGTTGTAGGCCGCCCGCATCCGCAGGCGCTCCGTCACCCGGGCCTCCAGGGCCACCTCCGCGCCCAGGTGTCGCGAGCGCGCCGTGTTGCGGTAGTAGGCGCGCGTGCTCTCGTCCTCGAAGCGCACCAGCCCATCCCGGAGCCACACCGAGAACAGCGCCACGTCATAGCGCAGCCAGCCGCCCAGCAGGCCCCGCGCTCCGAACTCCACTCCGTTCGAGCGCTGGGGCCGCAGCTCGCGCGACAGCCCGCCTCCCGCGCCCGGGGGCAGCGCCAGCTCCGTCGTCGTGGGGGCCTCGAAGGACTGGGTGAAGCTCGCGAAGAGCGACACCCGCTGCTCCGGCGCCCAGATGAGCCCCAGCCGCCCCGTGGGTTGCTGGAAGGTGCGCGTCCCCGTGCCGTCCCCGTCCTCCTTCAGGAAGTCCTCCACCGCGTAGCGCGACACGTCGTAGCGCGCTCCCGCCACCACCGTCAGGTGCTCGCGTGGCTCCCACTCCTCCTGCGCGAAGAGCCCCAGCCCCGCCACGTCCTCGCGCTGGTCCAACTGCCGCGTGGCGCCGGGCCGCCCCTCCACATTGTCGAAGTTCTTCCGCAGGTCCGATTGGGATTGCGCCTCGGCCCCGAGCGTCAGCCGGTTGCGCCGCCCAAGCAGGGGCGCGCGATTCGTATAGCGCGCCGACACACCGTCGAAGGTCCGGTCGAACGCCACCACCACCCCGGGCAGGGCGTTCTGGAAGCGTCGCAGCGACAGGAAGCCCCGCGCCTCCACCTCGTGCGCCTCACCCAGTCGCTGGCGATAGGTCAGCCCCAGCCGGCCCTGCCGCACGGCCTCTCCCGCCCGGGCGCTCAGGTTGAGTGGCGCCGCCCGCCGGGGATCCGCCTCCACCTCCTCGCGCGTCAGGGCTCCGGGGTCCTCCGCCTCCGGCGCGTCCACCAGTGACAGCACCGCCGTCCATTCCGCGCGCTCACTCGGCGTCCAGCCCACCTTGCCGTTGAACTGCACCTGCCGCGTGGCCGATTGAGGCCTCCAGCCCGTCCGCTCCAGCCGGGATGCTCCCACCAGCCAGCGCACGGGGCCGCTCGTGCCCCCGCCCTTCACGTTCAGCTTCCACAGGCCGAAGTCCCCATTCACCGTGCGAGCCTCCACGAAGGGCCGCTCGGGACCATCCTCCGTGGTGAGGCTCACCACCCCGCCCGCCGCGTTGCCATACAGCGAGGAGGCGAGCCCCCGAAGCACCTCGATGCGCGACACCATCGCCAGATCCAGGCTGTCCACGTTCGTCTGCCCGTCCGGCAGGGTCTCCGGGAAGCCATCCACCACCACCGTGACCCCCCGGATGCCAAACGCCGAGCGAGCCCCGAATCCCCTCAAGGAGAGTCTGAGGTCCTGGGAGGCGTTGTCGCGGCTCTGGACCACCAGCCCCGGCACACCCACCAGCGATTCATAGAGGCCCAGCGTGGGACGGGCGTCCTGGATGTCTCCCCGCTCCACGACGCTCACCGCCGCCGGGGTGCGGGTCAGGGGCGTGGGCACCCGGGGCGCCACCACCAGGGTCTCCCCCGTACCGGGTGAGGAGTTATCGGGGAGGGGCGTCTGTGCCAGGCCGAGGGCCAGGAGCGCGCCAGGCAGGAGCCAGGACATCCGGGGAACCTTTCCGCTTCGAGGGAAAGGGCCCTCTCTGCCCGCTCCCAGGGCTTCCCGCCACTGCTCCGGACCGCCACTCGCTTCCGACGGGTCGCAACTGTCGGTTGGTCGAAACCGGAGCTGGGTCCACCGGGACACGTGTCTTGGGAGCCCGGGGGATTGGTAACGTCGTCTTCCCGCCTCCATGAACTCCACCGCGCCCCACGCCCCGGACGTCCACTCCTCGTTGGTCCACGCCTCAAGCGGCCCCGATGCCGAGGTCACCTTCCGGCAGTTCGCCGAGACCATTCCCCAGCTCGTCTGGACGACCCGGCCCGATGGCCACCACGACTATTTCAACCAGCGTTGGTACGACTACACCGGTAAGGCGCTGGGCTCGACGCTCGGGGCGAATTGGTGTCTGCCCTTCCATCCGGACGACGTGCCCGAGGCGACCCGGCGCTGGCAGCACTCGCTGCGCACCGGAGAGGCCTACGAGGTGGAGTACCGCTGTCAGCGCCATGATGGCGTCTACCGCTGGTTCCTCGGGCGGGCCCAGCCCGTGCGCGATGCCGAGGGCCGCATCGTCAAGTGGTTCGGAACCTGTACGGACATCGATGATCAGAAGCGCGCCGCGGAGGCCCTGCGCTTCCTCTCCGAGGCGAGCACGCTGCTGACGTCCTCGCTGGATTACGAGACGACGCTCAAGGCGCTCACCGAGCTGGCCGTGCCCCGGCTCGCGGACTGGTGCTCGCTGGAGATGGTGGACGAGGACGGGAAGTTGCGCCTGCTCGGGGTGGCGCACGTGGCTCCAGCGAAGGTGGAGCTCGCCTGGGAGTTGCGCTGGCGCTATCCGCCCAGCCCCAAGTCTTCCTCGGGCATGTACCAGGTCCTGCGCACCGGCCGCCCGGAGCTCGTCGCGGAGATTCCCGACGAGAGGCTGGTGAAGGCGGCGCAGGACGCGGAGCATCTGCGCATCATCCGGGAGCTGGGTCTGCGCTCCTTCATCCTGGTGCCCCTCATCGCGCGGGGCCGTACCCTGGGCGTGCTCCAGCTCGTCACCGCCGAGTCCGGCCGGCTCTTCACTCCCGAGGACATGTCGCTCGTCGAGCAGATCGCCGCCCGCGCCGCGCTGGCCGTGGACAACGCGCGGCTGTACCGCGAGGCCCAGGAGGCCCTGCGGCGCAAGGAGGAGGAGCAGCGGGTCTCGGAGACGCTCCATCGCGTGGGCATGTCCCTGGCGTCGGAGTTGGATCCCGCGCGGCTCGCCCAGATCCTCACCGACGCGGCGGTGTCCCTCACGGGGGCCTCGTTCGGCGCCTTCTTCGAGAACCGCTCGGACGAGCGCGGCGAGCCCCAGCGGCTGTTCACCTTCGCGGGCGCGTCGAAGGACCGGTTCGCCAGCCTGCCCCTGCCGCGGGTCACCGCCCTCTTCGAGAGCACCCTCCGGGGCGAGGGCACCGTGCTCCTGGACGACGTGACGCGCCATCCGAGCCATGGCAAGAGCGCCCCGCACTTCGGTGCGCCCGCGGGCCACCCGCTCGTGCGCAGCTACCTGGCGGTGCCCGTGAAGAGCCGGTCGGGCGAGGTGCTGGGGGGGTTGTTCTTCGGCCATCCCGAGCCGGGGCTCTTCAAACCCAGTCACGCCCAGCTCGCCGAGGGCATCGCCGCGCAGGCCTCCGTGGCGATGGACAACGCCCGGCTCTACCAGCAGCGGGCCCAGGCGGAGGAGCGCTTCCGCTCGCTCGTCAACGCGTCCTCCCAGGCGGTGTGGGCCACGGGAGCGGACGGCATGGTGCGCGAGGACTCGCCTTCCTGGCGTGAGTTCACCGGTCAGACGTACGAGGAGTTCCGGGGCTTCGGCTGGCTGTCGGTCGTCCACCCGGAGGATCAGGAGCGGGTGCGGAGGGGTTGGGAGGCGGGGCGGGCGCTCAAGAAGCCCTATGAGGTGGAGCTGCGGGTGCGCCGCGCGGATGGCTCCTACGCCGCCACGCTCGCCCGCGCCGTTCCCCTGCGCGGAGCCAAGGGCGAGGTGCGCGAGTGGATCGGCACCAGCCTGGATGTCACCGCCCAGCGCCAGGCCGAGGAGGCCGCGCGCCGGCTCGAGAGCGAGCAGCGCACCCGTCAGCTCAACGCCCTGCGTGTCCGGGTGAGCGAGGTGCTCGCGCGTGAGAGCACCCCCGCGCGGATGATGCAGGAGTGCGCGGAGGTGATGACGCGCTGCCTGCCGACCTTGCCCCTGGTGCAGATCTGGTCGTGGGACGGAGAGGCCCGGCAGCTGGTCAGGGAAGGCCATGCCGGCATCCAGATTCCCACGGCCATCCAGGCCGAGCGCCTGTCCCTGGGCGAGGGCTTCGCCGGCTCGGTGGGCCAGACGCGTCAGCCCCTGCTCATCAACGACGCGCAGCAACACCCCGGCGTGCGCTCGCGCGAGTGGATGCAGTTGCAGGGGCTGGTGTCCTTCCTGGGCGTTCCGTTGATGGTGCGCGGCCAGCTCGTGGGCGTGTTTGGTGTCTTCGGCGTGCAGCCCCTGGAGGAGGAAACGCTCAGCACGCTGGCCACGGTGGCCGAGGCGCTCGCCCAGGGCGTCGAGCGCCGCCGCGCCGAGCTGGCCCTGCAGGCGCACGTCACGGAGCTGGCGCGCTCCAACGAGGAGTTGCAGCAGTTCGCCTACGTGGCCTCGCATGATCTGCAGGAGCCCCTGCGCATGGTGGCCAGCTATACGCAGTTGCTCGCGCGGCGTTACAAGGGCCGGCTGGATTCGGACGCGGACGAGTTCATCGGCTTCGCGGTGGATGGCGTCAACCGCATGCAGCGGCTCATCCAGGATCTGCTGGCCTACTCGCGCGTGGGCACCCGGGGTCACGAGTTCAAGGCGATCGACTCGCGCCAGGCGTTGGAGCGGGCCTTGGACAATCTCAAGGCGCTGAGGGACGAGACGGGGGCCACGGTCATCCAGGGCGGCTTGCCCCCGGTGATGGCCGACGAGACCCAGCTCATCCAGCTCTTCCAGAACCTGGTGGGCAACGCGATCAAGTTCCGGGGAGAGGCGCAGAGCCGCGTGCTGGTGGAGGCCGAGCGCCAGGGCGACATGTGGCGCTTCACCGTGGAGGACAACGGCATTGGCATCGAGCCGCAGTACTTCGAGCGAATCTTCGTCATCTTCCAGCGGTTGCACAACAAGGAGGACTACCCGGGCACGGGTATTGGCCTGGCCATCTGCAAGAAGATCGTCGAGCGGCACGGGGGCCGGATCGGCCTGGACTCACAACCCGGCCAGGGCACGACGTTCTGGTTTACCCTGCCCGCCGTTCCCTCCCCGGTGAAGGCCTGACCCATGCGTGACGAGACTTCTGGACGGCCCATCGAGATCCTCCTGGTGGAGGACAACCCCGGCGACGTGCGCTTGACCATCGAGGCCCTCAAGGAGGGCAAGGTGCGCAACCACCTGTCCATTGCCCGTGACGGCGTGGAGGCGCTCGCCTTCCTGCGCCGTGAGGGTCCTCACGCGAACGCCTCACGGCCGGACCTCATCCTGTTGGACCTGAACCTGCCCAGGAAGGACGGCCGCGAGGTGCTGGCCGAAATCAAGGAGGACTCGCTCCTGCGCCGCATCCCCGTGGTGGTGCTCACCACGTCCAAGGCGGAGGAGGACATCCTGCGCACCTATGATCTGCACGCCAATTGCTACATCACCAAGCCCGTGGATCTGGAGCAGTTCATCTCCGTGGTGAAATCCATCGACGACTTCTGGCTGTCCGTGGTGCGGCTGCCCACGAACGAGTGAGAGGGGCCATGAGGGTGGATGAGGCACGCGCGCTGCGGCTGCTCCTGGTGGAGGACAATCCCGGGGACGCCCGGCTCCTGCGGGAAGAGCTCAAGGACGTGACGCGAGTCCGGTTCGACGTGCTCCACGTGACGCGCCTGGCGGAGGCCGTGGAGGCGGCGCGGGAGCCGGGCCTGGACGTGGTGCTATTGGATCTGTCGCTGCCGGATGGGCACGGGCTGTCCAACATCGAGCGGCTGTCTCAGGTGGCGCCCACGCTGCCCGTGGTGGTGCTCACGGGTACGGACGACGAGCAGCTCGCCATGCGCGCGGTGTACGCGGGCGCGCAGGACTATCTGGTGAAGGGGCAGGTGACGGGTCCGCTCCTGGTGCGCGCGCTGCGCTACGCCATCGAGCGCAAGCGGGCCGAGGAGAGTCTCAAGCGCGAGGAGGCCGCCCGTCGGACGGCGGTGTTCCGCGAGCAGTTCCTGGGCATCCTCGGCCATGATTTGCGCAACCCCTTGCAGGCCATCTCCGGCAACGCCGCGCTGCTCATGCGCTACGGCGGCCTGTCCGAGCCCCAGCGCAAGGCCGTCCACCGCATCGCGCACTCCTCGGACCGGATGGCGAAGATGATCAACGACCTGCTCGACTTCACGCGCACGCGGCTGGGAGGCGGGTACTCGTTGCAGCGCACGCGGACGAACGTGCACGACGTGTTGCGCCAGGTGGTGGAGGAGCTGGAGGTGGCGCACCCCCAGCGGCGCTTCGAGTTGAGCGTGGAGGGCAATGGCTGGGGCGAATGGGACGCGGGCCGCATCGCCCAGGCCGCCAGCAACCTGGTGGGCAACGCGGTGCAGTACTCCCCCGAGGACAGCCCGGTGCGAGTGGTGGCGCGAGACGAGGGCGAGGGCGTCCGGGTGGAGGTGCACAACGGCGGCGATCCCATCCCTCCCGAGCGCATGTCGCACATCTTCGACCCCTTCGTGCGGGGCGGCGGCGAGGTCCGGGCGCGCTCGGGGTTGGGGCTCGGACTCTACATCACCCACGAAATCGTGAAGGCCCACGAGGGCGTGCTCCAGGTGCGATCCACCGCCGTGGATGGCACCTGCTTCTGGTGGCACCTGCCGCGTCGGGCCCCCGCGCCCACGAAGTCCTGAGCCGGCCTTCGTGCCTTCCTGGGGGGCGAGCGGGCATCCCGAAGCGTGGAATGCGTGGCCGGGGAGGGTGCTGGGCGAAGGGGGGAGGGAGGCCTACCTTCCTTATAAAAGGAGGTCTCTCCATGGCATTCCTCATCGCCTTCGTTCTGTTCTTCCTGACGATCGTCCTCACCCTCGTCCTCGGGGGCATCAGCAAGATGGGTGACAGACGCGTGCAGCGGGAAGGGCGGGTCACCAAGGACCAGCGCCCGCCCTCTCCCGGTGACGTTCACGCCTACTGATCACAGACCCTCGGGCGCTCCGGGCGGCCGGGGGTTGTAGTAGCGGCGCAGCCAGCGCGACAGCCCGTCCAGGCCCGGGAAGAGCACCCGCTCGGTGATGTTGGCCTGGTCGAGCTTGTCACGCACCTCGCGCTTGAGCCGTGCGGGGACGATGAGCCGGCGCACGCCCTTCTTCTGGTGCTGGAGGAACTCGTCCAGCCGCGACGAGGCGTCGTTCATCACCGAGAAGAGGGCGAACTGGTTGACGATGCGCTCGTCGAGCGAGGGCGGCTCGAAGAAGAGCACGAAGGAGCGGCGGGTGAGCTGGTTGAAGCTGCTCAACGTCGGCGTCACCTCGGCCAGCATCTCCGCGCTGAACACGTCCGCGCCCTCCTTCTGCAACTGGTTCTTGAGGGGACGGGGCAGCAGCCGGTTCGTCTCGCGGTAGTCCACGCACCACACCACGCCGTCCATGCCGTACAGCTCCGTGTTCTCCGTGAGGAAGTGCAGCGCCACGTAGGGGCTGAACGTCCAGTCGAGCAGCCGCGTGGGCAGGCCGTGGTGCTGGGCGAGCGCGAGCCAGTCCCAGAGCGTGTCGCACGGATTGGACGTGCCGCGCGCGTACTTGCGGAAGGCGCGCAGCATGACGTGTTCCTGGCGCGAGTAGTCGCCGCCCCGCCGGTTGAGGCTCGTGGCCAGGTCGTGGCTCGCGTTGGGCGCACCTCGGAAGGCCAGCGTGGGCCGGAAGCGGTGCAGGCTCTCGTTCCACGAGCCCGCGAAGAGCAGTTCCTGCAACTCCACCCAGCTGCTCACTTGATGTTCGAGCACGGTGTCCTCGGCTTCAATGCCAGGGGGTGTCGATGAGCTTCAACTCCTCCAGTGCTTGCCGCGCCAGGCGCCGCCACGGGCTCGCCGTCATCCCCTCGCGGGGCTGCCGGGTGAAGTCGTAGCGCGGCGCGCGCCGGTAGCGCTCCTGTGCCCACGCGGAGAGAGGCGCTTCGCGCGAGTGGGCACAGGCGAGCATCCGCTGCTTGGCGGCGCGTTCCTCGTCGGTGAGGGCCACGGTGGCCACGGCTGGCGCGGAAGCCCCTCCCGCTGGAGACAGCATCTCCAGGAGCGAGGGGGCGGTGCGTCCCGCGCGGACCAGCAGCGCCACGGCCGAGTGCGAGATGAAGGCGGCGGCGTCATGGTCCGGGTGTCCTCCCTCGTAAGGGGGGACGACGAGCAGCGAGGGGCGCAGGGCCTTGATGAGGGCCATCAGGCACTCGGTGAGCGTGACGAGCTCCTGGGGCGCTTCCCCGGCCACCGCCCCCAGCGAGAGCAATTGGTCCGCGGACAGCCCCGCGAGCGCCAGGGCCGCGAAGGATTCCACCTCGCGCTGGCGTGCGTAGGCCTCGCGCGTGAGGCCCCGTGGGGCGGCGTCCCGGGGCGCTCCATCGGTGACGTGCACGACGTGGCAGCCCGGGCTCTGGCGCAAGAGCCACGAGGCCCCCTGCACCGCGTCGTCCGGGTGCGCCGCCACGAACAGCACCGAGCCGCGCAGCGCCTGCATGGGCACCAGGGGCCCGAGGACCTCGGCCACGGTGCGCCCCTCGCGGGGCGTGAGGCCTTCCATCTGGATGTTCTCATCGGGCGGCCACATGGTCACACCCCCTCGCTGGCTTCCTGTCCACCGACACCTCCCGTCCCGCTCCAGCTCTCTCGCCCACGTCTCAAGCCCAGCGCTTCAATCCACCCGGTTCCGGCATCATCGCGGGCAGAGGCGCCGCGCCCATGACTTCCTCCAGCAGCCGGCGCACCTGGGGCGCGAGCCGGATGCGCGCCAGCCGCCAGCGCTGGAGCGGCCGCAACCGCGCCAGGGTGTGGGTCATCTCGCGCCGGGTCTGCGCGCGGGTGAAGGTGCGCGCGAAGCCCGAGGCCTCGAGCGAGAAGAAGGACAGCGCGTCCGCCTCGTTGAGCAGCGCGAGCTCCGCGTTGGGCTCCGAGCGCTCATGGTTGCGGATGAGCCAGCACACGTGCTCGCGCTCGTGGGGCTCCATGCCCACCCGGGTCATCACCGTGTTGGCGAGGGCCGCGCCCCGCTCGGCGTGCGCGTCCTTGAAGGACTGGTAGTCGAGGGCGGGGTTTTCCACGCGGGTGCCCAGATCGGAGCGCGTGCGCTCCACGTCATGGAAGAGCGCCGCGGCCTGGAGCGCCAGGTTCGCCTCCGGCGCGAGCCTCAGCACCCACTGCCAGGTGTCCAGCGCGTGCCGGAAGTCCTCGCGGAAGAGCGGCTCGCTCAGGTCATGCAGGGCCCGCAGGTGCGCGAGCAGGGAGTCGAAGAGGGGACTCGCGGACGCGGCGTTGCGGCGGCCGATGAGCCCCTGGTAGCGCGTGAGGATCTCCAGCGCCGCGGTGGCGAGCGCCTGGCGGGGCGCGCCCGACAGGTGCAGGGTGAGCCCGTGCCCGCCCGCGGCCTGGACGGCGGCGCCGAAGACGCGCTCGTCCCAGCTCCAGGGGTCGAAGCCCGGGGCCCGCCACTCCTGGACGTCCAGATGCACCACGGCCGAGCCCTTGCCGGGTGGATGGGTGATTTGGGTGAGGGTTGGAAACTCCGCGGCCAGGAGGGCGAGCGCGCCCGGAGTGGGCCTCGGCCCCTCGCTTGCCTGGTTGGTTTCGGACAGCAGGAGCTGTCGGATCATGGTGTGTCCCTCCCCCCTCGTATGGCGATGCCAAGGTGCGGTGGTGCGTCTGGAAAGGCCAGGGCCCGGACGCGGTGTGTGGGCTCGGACGTCGGGCGGGAGGCATTTCACGGCGCTGGGACCGGCCCGGCCCGCCCGGAGCCGTGCGCTGGTGCACATCCGGGCGGATTGGGCCGGGGGACGTCTGGACTCGACTTCTACGGACGGCCGTTGTCCGAGGGTTGATCAAAGGCGAACCGATCAGCCCGGGGCGCGGCATCCTCGTGGAACAGGGGACACTTCTGGCAGGTAAAGCCCTCCCAATCCGCGCGGACGGCCATGTCGATGCAGCGCCCATAGGAGCGGCAGTTGACGTTGCGGTAGTCCTCGACGCGGCAGTGCTCCGCCCACATGGGCAGGCGCAGCTCGGTGGGATTGGGCTTGGGTGGCGGACAGGCCATGTCGCTGGTTCTCCTCTCTTTAGAGATCTTCCCCCCTCGGGGATGGAGTGCATACGCACCGCGCCCCGGTGACATTCCCGAGTGAAAACCGGGGGATGGAGCCACTCGGCGTCTCCTGTCGACCCCATGCCCAGGCGGCACGGAGAGCGGGCGGGCATGGATTGTGTGCTTCATCCCACGCGGGCTTTCCCCGAAGATGCCTGGGTGCGTTCTCACTCCGACTCCGCCTCGTCCGCCCCCGCCCGTCGATGGGGGATGCTCGCCCTGTCGCTGTTCGCCCTGCTCGCCGCGGTGGGGTGCACGACCTTCGCCCGTGCCGTGAAGGAAGGAGACTCCTTCACCACCCAGCGCCAGTGGGCCCAGGCGGAGGCCGCCTACCAGCGCGCCCTCGCCGCGGAGCCCGGGGACTCGGAGGTGAAGGTGAAGCTGCGCGACATGCGCCGGGCGTGGAGCGCCGAGGTGCTCCAGGCCGCCGAGGCCAAGCGCGCCCAGGGGGACCTGGCCGGGGCCACGCCGCTGCTCGTGCGCGCGCTCGAGCTGGACGGGGACAACGCCGAGGCGAGGACGGCGCTCGAGCAGACGTTGGAGGCGCGGGTGGCGGTGGCCCAGAAGGCGCTCAAGGAAGACAAGCTGCAGGAGGCCCGGGCGGAGTTCGACGCGGTGCTGGCGGTGGATGCCCAGCACGGCGCGGCGCTCAAGGGCGTGAAGGCGGTGCGCACGGCGTTCGCGCGCCGGTGGTTCACCAACGCCACGCGGCTGGAGGAGGAGGGCAAGCTGGGCAACGCGCTGATGTCGTACGTCCGCGCCGACCAGGAGTTGGTGGGCGCCACGCCCGCCCGGGAGCGCGCCGAGGCCGTGCGCCGCAAGCTCCAGGACGAGGTCGCCTTCATGGTGGTGACCTCGCCCGCGGAGGACAAGGCCAACGCGCCGGACGTGCTGCAGCGGCTGTCGCCAGGCCGGCTCGCGGCCATGCTGCCGCAGGAGGTGCCCATCCGCGTCATCACCACCGAGGCGCCCAAGGACCATGAGGGCGTGCGCGTGGGGCTGGCGTTGGAGCGGGTGCTGCCGGTGAAGTCGGTGGAGCAGGCCCAGAAGTCCACGCGCTACGTGGTGACGAACAAGGCGGTGCCCAATCCGCGCCGCTTGGAGCTGGAGACGGCGCTGCTCACCCAGGAGCGCAAGCTCGAGGAGGTGGAGCGCCGGCTGGGCGGCGTGCTGCGCGAGTACCTGCGCCGGCAGGACGAGCTGGTGCAGGCGCGCGAGGTGGCCGGCCGCTGCCGGGACCGCGAGCGCAAGGCGTGCCTCACCGCCCTGTCCGAGTGCAACGCCGCCATCGGCCGGGGCAAGCCGGGGGAGATTCCCAAGGAGTGTGACCCCTCGCGCTGCAATGCCCAGTGCATGCAGGAAGAGGACTCCTACGCGCGGCGCTCCCAGGGCGCCTTGGAGCTGGAGCGCAAGCTCGAGGGGGCGCAGGAGGCCGCCGAGCTCCAGCGGCGCGAGGTGCAGCGCGGCCGGGATTCCTGGTACCGCGAGCCCCTGACGGTGGAGGAGCCCGTCTACGCCGACTACCCCTACGACGTGGAGCTGCACCGGTTGTCCCTGACGGCCACCGTCACCGAGCGCCTGGTGGACCTGTCCAAGGACGCCGCGGCGGGCTCGCCGCACACCGGCGACTACGTGGCCATGCACGAGGACTCGTCCAACAAGGCCTATGACAAGGTGGGGGTGCTGGCGGATCCCGTGCAGCTGCGCAGCGAGGCGGAGCTGCGCGTGGAGTCGGGTGACAAGGCCATGGAGTCCATCGCCTCGCGCGTGATGGAGCGCTTCGACGTCTACCGCCAGCGGCGGGTGGAGGACGCGCGCCGGGGCATGGTGCGCCCAAGCGCCGAGGACGTGGTGGAGACGGCCGTGCGCGCGCTCCTGCTCACCGCGGATGCCCCTCCCCAGGACATCCTCCTGCCGCTCGCGCGCGCGCGCGGTCTGGACAATCCCCAGGCCCTCTTCGGTCAGTGAGGAGGGCGGTGAGGGGCGGCCGGGGGTTGACTCCATAGCGCCGCCTCGGCGGATTGCAGACAGTCCTCGAGGAAGCGCAGGTGGATGTTGATCATCTCGGTTCCCAGCTCCGCGAGCACCTGGGCGTTCTCCGGCATCGTGCGCAGCAGCTCCTCCATCATCCGCGCCTGGGTGATGGCGCGCCCGGTGGCCGGCTGGGAGTTCTCCTTGAGGTAGGTGAGGCCGTCGATCGTCTCCCGGCCGAGCCCCCGCGCCACGTGGGCCAGCAGCACCGGCCCCACCGTCTGGATGAAATGGCCGACCTCGTACGCGAGCGCGATCTGCGCTCCCGGCGGCTCTCCCGTCAGCGTGTCCTCGACGAGGAGCCGCCAGTCGCGCATCGCGTCGGTGGGAAACTGCGCGAGCAGCCGCTCCGAATGCAGCGGACCGGAACGGCGCAGGTTCCAGCGGCGCACCAGCAGGCGCAGGTCATCGGTCAGCATCACGTGCTGTTGGGCCTCCTGGCGCGCCTGGGCGAGCAGGCCCTTGCCGAGCGAGTCCAGGCCCTGCATGAGGCAGCGCTGGCCCTCGCGGCGCACCCAGCTCTCGAGCGGCTCGGTCATGTACACACCGAGCGCGTGATACTGGATGAAGAAGCGCTCCAGCACGTGCGGCTCGAGCGTGGCGTCGCCCAGCCGGCGTATCACCCCATCGGTCGAGAGGCGCGCGCGCGCGGGCAGGATGTAGGGCTCGTACAACTCCTTGAGCAGACTCATGGGGTTCCTCTTGAGTGCGGGCGGGAAAACCAGGCAATGTCGTTCAGGCGTCGGGAGCCGCGGGCGGCAGGCGGCCCACGGTCGCCTCGCTCACGTACTCCAGGAACTCGGGCAGCATTCGCGCGGACAGCAACCACAGGCAGGGGCGCGTGCCGGGGACCTCGTGCAGGCGGGTCCCGGCGAGCGGCGCCTCGTCCTCCTCCCGCTCGGACACGAGGGTGAACGAGGCGCGGCCGCGCGCGGCGTACCAGGCCCGCGCCGCGTCCAGCAGCGTGACGAAGGTGTCCTCCCCGCCAGGGGCGAGTGGGAAGAGGCGCGCGGTGTCCAGCAGGCCGAAGAGGTTCGTGCCCTCCTGGGCCAGCTCCACCACGATGGCGGCCACCGCCAGGCCCTCGTGGCGTGCCACCAGCACCTGGCGCTCGCGCTCCATGCCCGCCGCGCGCCATGCCTCGGCGGTGCCCCGGAGCTCCAGCCGCTCGGGCGCCAGGTCCAGCGCGTCCACATAGGCGGCGGGCCGGGTGCGGGCGATCTCCTCGGCCACGCGCACGCGCTCCTCGGCGTCGGCCGGGCCCCACGCGAAGCCGTTCCCGCGCTGTCCGCTCGGCTCGTCGCAGTGCACCTGCCGCATGCGCACGGGCATCACCAGCGCCTCGCCGGAGCCCTCGCACGCGCGCGCGTACGTCAGGTGCAGGCGCTCGAGCAGGGGGTTGTTCGCGTCGGCGTAGGCGAGCAGCCAGCGGAAGTCGGCATCGCTCTGGGCGTGCTCCAGCGTGCGCACGTGCAGGTCGCGTAGGATTTGTCCGGGGGGCACGTCCCCGGGAGGCCTGCCGGGGCGCTTGGCGAGCTGGTGGATGAGCCAGGCGTGGCGGTAGGCGCGCACGGAGGACAGCGTGCCCTCCACGCCCCGCTCCGAGGGCCACACCGTCTGGCAGAAGAGCTGGGGCACCTGGGCGGCGCGGCGGCTCGTGTCGAGGAAGAGGGCGCGCTGGGACTCGACGCGCTCCGCGTCCTGGCCCGCGAGGTTGAAGTAGCCCGAGTCGGCGAGCAGCTCCCACAACGGCTCCAGCCACTCCTCGCCGCCGCGCGTGTTCGGACACAGGCAATGCGAGACGAGCCGGACCCAGCGCGTCTCGTCCTCGGGGGACAGGGGCGTCACCTGCAGGCCGAGCATCCGCCGCCCGTCCGCGCACGTCTCCCCCACGTAGCGCACCTCGCCGCGCAGCCACACGGACTCGCCCTCCGCGTCCCGCAGCTCCAGGGGCCGCAGGATGAGGCCCGGGAAGACGAGCTCGTCCGGGGCGCCGCGCAGGGACAGGCCGGTGAAGGACACGTCGAGCACGTCGCACGCGCGCGCCCCCAGCTCCTTCCACAGCGGGTGGTGGAAATGCACCTGGAGGCCCGGGGGCGCGGGCACTCGCCGCTGCGAGCGGTGGCGCACCCGCCACAGTTGCCGCGGAATGGGCGTCACCAGCCGGTTGCCCCGCACCTGCCGCGCGGGCACGCGCAGCCGGTAGGCGGAGTTGTAGCCCACCACCTCGATGTCATGGGGCGCCGGGCCCCAGTTCGCGTCCGGCTCCTCCAGGCGCCAGTGAAGCTGCGAGGCCTCCACGTCGAAATACTCCAGCGACACGCGCATCGTCCGGCCGAGCTGCCGCAAGAGGCCCTGGTGCTTCATCACGCACACGGCCTTGAGGATGGAGCGGATGCGCTCGGGGTCGACGAGCGCCTCCTCGATGGGGCGCGGCGACACGGCGGGCAGGGCGCGTCCCTCGCGCGCGGCCACGTCCAGCACGGAGAGGATCTGCCGGCCCTGCTCCAGCGTCACGTCCACGAACTGGATGCCGAAGGGCGCGTTCTGGTGGCGCGGATCGCTCCAGAAGATTTCCCCGCGCAGCGGCCCGATGGTGCGGCCGTTGTCGTCGAGGAGTATCTGCAACGGACGCTCGCGCGGGGGCAGCTCGGTGCCCGGCTCCGCCAGGGCCCAGACCGCCGTGGGGCTCAGCCGCGTCACCCGGCTGCTGCTGATGCCCGGCTGGGACAGGATGAGGTTGATGCCTTGCTCGGGCCGTTGAGCGTGCAGCGAATAGCCCGAATAGGTTCCGGCCGCGAGAGCCGTTCCCGTCGCAGTCTCCTGGTGTTCACGCATGGCGTTTCCTCTCGCAACGGGATGGCGCGGTTCCGCTCGCACCCTGGCTCCGGTGACGCGCTCTTCACCGGAGACTCAATCCCTCGCACACCAAGAGAGCGCCCCCAGCCCCCATCCGTCAAGGCTTCACCCGCCATTCATTGCTCATGGTGTGGCCATGCCCCGTGACGGTGGAAAAGTGCATCCCCCTCGGCGAGGACCCCGGAAGGAGCCTATTTCCCCGCGAGAGCGGCTCCTGGGAGGAGCCGTGCAAACAAAGACTTGCGGGAGGCGGGCAGGGGGTTGTCAGGCTTTTACCGGGCTGACAGGTCTACGGCGGCACTCCGCTTGTCACTCTTTCCTGGTGAAACACTCGCCATGCCGTGAGAGGGATTGCTGGGATTGAAGGCTTTACACGGACGGGGACACGACGGGGCCCGCCGGGGTGGGGGCGGACGGCGGACAATTTCCGGGCGGAAGTGTGGGCCAGTCGACACCCGGGGTGTCTGGCGTGGGGGCAGAAGGCCGTGGCGGTCCGCGCCAGGAACGGCGAGGCTCCGGGGACGGAGGGCTTTCCATGGCCAGACCCAGCGAGGACGATCTCTTCAACGTCGAAGTGCTCAAGGTGATGTTGCAGCTCGCGCAGAGCGACCAGCGGGTGGATCCGCGCGAGGCGGGGGTCATCCTGGGCGCGGCGCGCAGCTGGGGCGTTCCGGAGCCGGAGCTGGCCGCCCTCAAGAAGTCCCTGGAGGCGGGGGCTCCTCCGCCCGCGCCGGACCTGGCGCTGCTGAAGGGCCGCTCGGACGAGGTCTTCGAGGCGGTCCAGGCGCTCATCGCCAGTGACGGAGAGCTGCGTGCCGAGGAGCGGGAGATGCTCGAGGAACTGCGCCTCATCCTCGGCTAGTTCAGGCGCGGTGACGCTCGGCCTCGCGGTAGAGCCGGGTGAGTGAGGAGTCCAGGAGCGACTGGCGCGAGCGCATGTAGTGGCGTGCCCGGACGAAGGGGAACCAGACGCGGCTGCCCACGAGCACCTGGGTCTCCTCGAGCTTCTGGCGCGGTATCCACCGGCCGCCGAGGTTGCGCACCAGCACCTCGCCCAGGTACGCCCCGATGGCGGGCACCGCGTGCGCGTCGATGTTTTCCCTCGGGCGGCTCGTTGGGAATTCCTCGTGCCAGAAGTAGAAGTCGGCATCCGTGAGGGACTCGGGCGTCTCCTCGAAGACGGAGGGTACGTGGGTGTGCAGCAGGGCCACGAGGAGTTCGGCGAGGTCGCTGTAATGCTCGCGAGCACGCTCCGGGTCCTCCACGTCCGGTGGCAGGGCGGAGTCGGCGGGACGCCACTCCTCGGGCTCGGGCGGCTGCCACGCGTTGAACGCGGCGATCGTGCGTTGGCGCTCGTGGCTGGCGGCGTCATCCACCACGCGCGAGAGCAGTGGGGCCAGGTCCGGGTGGAAGTGGGGCTCCACGGGAGCGAGCGTGGTGCTGCGCTCGCGCAGGCCGCGCAGCACGGTGTCGAAGTCCAGGTCTGGCCGGAGGTGGCAGTGCGCGTGAGCCTGAGCGAGGCGGGCCTCCTCGCTGGCGAAGTCCGAGGCGGTGGGCCACGTCACCAAGAGGACGCAGCCGTTGGGCAACTCCTCCACTCGGTGCGCTGGAGTGGACCGCATGCGCTCGCGGCCGACGGATTCCACCAGCTTGGGACCGAAGACGTTGAGCCAGCATACCTCGTAGATCTTGTCGAAACCGTCTCTGAACCGGGTCTTCTGATCGCGGCCGAAGCTGGGAAAGTCCGCCAGGTTCATGTCATCACCGCTGTGCGCCACGGCATGGGAGACCGGGTAGCGTGAGGCCCAGGCTCGGACCAGCTCCACGAACTCGCGGCAACGCTCCGTCTCCGCGAAGAAGGAGAGCGGCTTCACGGTGGCCGTGATGTGCAACTCGGGAGCATGGGGGGGCAGCCAGAGCCGCAGCGTCATGTCCAAGGCGGGCCACTTCGTGCGATAGAGCCCGAGGCTCGTGTACCCATCGTCACGCTCCTCCACGAGGGTCTTCCAGACGGCGGCGCGAGTGTATTTGCGTGACCGCTTGCCTTTTGTGACGTCCGGCATCCACCCGTCCGCGTGCTCCTCGAGCGCTTGGAGAACGGGTTCCAGCTCGTGCTCCTGTGCCGTTCGTGGATCGAAGGCACCTTTGAAATTGAGCCGGAGGCGATCCTCCGGCTTCAAGTCGTGCACGCTCAGCCGCTTCATTGGAACAGCACCTCCACTTCCGGAAACTTCTTCGTGGTCGCGTCCACGGCTGCATCCATTGCGTCTATATCCTTGGGCTTGAGTACGCCCCCCTCGTAGACGAGGCGGACCCGTGCGACCGGTACCTTGCTTTCCCCGCGAAGAAGGGATTGGAGGGAGTCCCGTCGAATGTCCAGGGTTCCGCCATATTTCCCCAGCGCTTCATTCGCGTCCGCCTTCATCTGTGCTTCCAAAGCGTTTTCGTCCAGCATGGAGAGGCTTCGACTCTTGAAGCTGAATGTCTCGATGCGAGGTTGCCCGCCGGTCAACTCGCCCTCCTCAATGACGAGCACATCCGCATAGCGCAGTCCGGTACTCGGCTTCTTCACGCCCACGTACCTGTGGATGCGAGGCGTGTGGAAGGCCCCGAGGAAGCGGCGCTCCGCCCGAGGTAGTCTTGCGTCGGCCTCCAGTACTTCCACCATGAAACGCTCGAAGGCCAGCCCCCGGGTGAATCCTCCCCACATCTGCTCGTAGGCCGCCCAGCGCAGAGGCGCCTTGGTGGCCGTGCCTCGCTGGAGTTCTCCCAGGCGCTTCTCATAGTAGGCGACGTACTCACTCCAACGCGGATGACCTTGGGCTCCGGACGGTGGATCGTCCATGGAAGGACGATGCTTCTCCAGCACCGCCATGTCCTTGGGCAGGCGCTGGCCCGTGGCCTCGAGTTCCACCAGCGCCAGCTTGGTCTCTACTACCTCTCGGGTGAGGCCCGCCCCCTCATCCACCAGCGAGGCCATGCCTCCTGTACGCTCCACGGCACCGGCCCTCTTGAATGAGAGGCGTGCGGTGTCATTCGTGCCCGCCTCCTTCCCCACGGCTGACGAGCCCGTGGCCCCGGGCCTGGCCCTGGACATCATCGCCTGCGCTCGGGCCACGTCTCCACGCGCCTCGCGCAGCGCCAGCGCGGCATCCACTCCTCCCACGGCCACGAAGCGACCCGCTTCCCGGCTGGCGCGGATGTCCCGGGCCAGTTCCCGCAGGCCATCCACGCCGAGTATCGCCTCCAGTTGCCGCGTTATCTCCAGGAGGCCCCTCACCTGGGGCGCCATCGCCTGGAGCCCGCTCCGCAACTGAGTCCCAACACCCGCCGCACTCCGGGTCTCGGCGAGGTAACGCGCCCCCTTGCCCCCCACGTACAGGCCCACCAGCAACACCGCGGGCGCCAACTCGCGCGTAGCCTGCTCGTACTCGCCCCGCGCCAGCGAGGACGCCCCCTGTCCCGTGCCGGCCATCAGCCCGTAGAAGCCCAGCGGCACGCCAAAGGTCAGGTGGTCGAAGCTTCCCACCACCACGTTGCCCGCCGAGAAGTGCCACTCCACCCGCCGCTTCTCCGCCTCGGCGAGGGCTTCCTGGTAGGCCGCTGGCAGCTGGCCTCGGATGACGGTGAAGTCGAAGGCGGCCGCGTTGGCACTCATCGAAGTGCTGGAGAGCGCGTCCCCGCCCGCTTGAGCGAGGCCCCGGCCGATGTCGTCCCATCGGAAGTCCCGGTCCACACGGGCCGTGGGTTTCAGGCCTCTGTGCTCCAGGGCAGCGCGAAAGGAGGGCAGCAGCGCGAGCGTTCGCGCGAGCCGTTTGTCCTGGGCCAGCAGGAAGAGCATCTCCCGGAGGTCATCGTCATGGGCGGTGTCAACGATGAAGAGGGCGACAACCTCGGCGCCGAGGGTTCCAAATCGCTCGGCGGCATGGAGGAGAAAGGCGGTGCGCTTGCGGTTGAGAAGGCTGGAGACATCTTCACGCGGTGTCCCCTGGGCCCCCAGCCGTACGGCACTCCAGTCATCCAAGGACTCCACCAGCCGGGGCATGTCCACGCGTTGCTGCAGCGCGAGGAACTCAGCGGGCGAGGAGCACAGGAGGAAGGGGGCCAGGCGTTCGTTCGTGCTGGAGGAAAAGTCGGGCCAGCCCGGGGGCGTGTGCTGCCCTCCACACGCGCGTGTTTCCCCGGCTGGACCGCCGGACCCGTCTGTCGCCTCGGCTAGGGCGATCCCCTGGCGCGACGAGGAGAGCGAGGAGCGCGGGCCATGGCCGCTCAACAGACCGCCGCGCGGAGCACTCGTGGCGCACCCCGACAGCAGGATGGCGATGGCCACGGTCAGCGGCATCACACCACCGCCTCGCATCGTGACAGGTCGTCTCGCGCGGCTGGTCGTTGGCATCGTGCCCTACGTGCCTATTCCTCCTGATGGTACCCGGCGGGCTTCACGCCTTGGACGGCCACCAGCTCCTCGCGCCGCAGCAGCAGGTAGGCTTTCTCCTGGGGCAGGATGCGCAGCTGGAAGCGCCGCTCGTAGGTGTCCTCCTTGCCGAAAACGTGGTGGTCCGTCACCAGCAGCAGGGCGGTGGGGACCACGAAGCGCTGGGAGCGGCTGCCGTAGTAGTGCACCAGCACGTGGTAGGTGCCCGGGGAGGCCTTGCGCGCGTGGTACAGCTCCGGGCCCAGGCCGTCCGTCACGTCCCAGTAGAGCTCTCCCCCCAGGCTCGTCCGTTTGTGATCGTAGGCGCACTTCTCCCCATTGGGTTCCACCACCCACAGGTCGATGTCCGTCGAGTCCGAGTTCCAATGGGTGGTGAGCTGGTAGTCGATGAGGCCGGCGGAGCCATTCGTCATCTTCCGGCTCACCGAGAGCAGACGGCCCTGGAGCGCGTCGGTCTCCGCCTTCAGCCGGGGGTGCTTCGCCAACGCCGCGAGCATCCGCGCGTAGTGCCAGGCGGCCACCGTCTTCACCTCGTGCTCGCGCCGGGGCCAGTCGCGGGCGAGGACGATCTCCCAGTTGCGCGCCGCCTCCGCGGGCCGTCCCGCCGCGTCCAGCGCCAGGGCTTCCTCCAGGTAGGCCTGGGGCTCGAAGGGGCGGGTGAGCCGCACGTGCTCGAAGAGCTCCGTGGCGGCCGGGTATTGCCCGAGCGCCAGCAGGCCATAGCCGACGAGCCGCAGCGCCTCCGCGTCCTGGGGGCGCAGCTCCACGGGAGAGGAGAGCGCGCGCACCGCGCCCCATGTATCCCCGGCGAAGGCCCGCTTGCGCGCCACCGCCTCGTACACCATCACGTCGTCCTTGTTGGCCCGCCGGGCCTTGCGGTACGCGAGTTCCGCCGCCACGCGCTCGTCGCCGCCCGCGTAGGGGGCGTCGTGCAGGGGCTGGGCCTTCATGCGCGAGCCCAGCTCCGCCTGCTTCGCCTCCAGCACCTTGAGGAGCGCGCGGCCCGCCTCGGGCACGTCCGTGAGCGACAGCCCCAACAGCTCATCGCGCCGCTGGTCCTCCTGCCGCTTGCGCAGGGTCTCCAGGTCGCCCAGGTCCATCTGCTCGTTCGCGATGGCGTAGCGCGTGTAGTCCCGCTCGGACTCCAGCACCAGCATCGAGGCACGGGCATTGGTCAGCCGGTAGTGCTGGCTGAGCGCGACGATCATGTTGTCGAGCTTCACGTCCTCCAGCGCCACCAGCCGGGCCACGAACAGCTCCGCCCACGCGCGAGGGGCGAACAGGTCCCCTCGCGACCCGGACTCGATGCGCAGCGGCACCTCCAGGGTGCGCTCCTCGTCATCCTGGCGGGTCACCACCTCCAGCGTCACGGGGGCGTAGCGGGGCAGCCGTCCCGCCACCTGCAACTCCTGCCCGGGGTAGACGAGGTGCGGCCGGCCCGCCACCACCAGGTCCTTCGCGCCACCGCCGCCCTTCACCGTCACCCGCGCGAGCTCCACGGAGCCCTGCCGGTGCGCGCGTGCCGCCGCGTCCACCTCCGCGCCGGACAACACGTTCACCACCCGGCCCCGGCCCGAGCGCGCCAGCGCGTCGAACAGATCCTGGTTCACCGCCGTCTCGCCGAAGCGGTAGCTCACCCAGCGCAGCGTCTCCGCGACGGGGTGGCGGGAGATGAGCGAGTCCACGTGGCTCTGTCCCCAGGTGACGTTTCCGTCCGACAGCAGGAAGGCCGTCACCCGCTCCCCGGGCGCCGCGGGCTTGAGCCACCCCTTGCTGGCCCGGTCCAGTTCCGTGAGCACGCCATCCACGTGCGAGGCGCCTTCCAGGAAGACGCGCTCCAGCTCGGCGAAGGTCTCCTGGCGCGCCTCCGGGGTGTTGCGCCGGAAGCCCGTGCCGTGCAGCCAGCGCGGCCGCACGTCGAAGAGCAACACCGCGTACTCGCTCAGGCTCTCGTCCTTCTCCAGGAGCGCGCGCAGGAGCGCGCCCTGCAGGGCCCAGGCATTGCCTTCGTCCACCGACAGCGAGGTGTCCACCACCAGCACCGCGCGTCCCGTGGGCGCTCCGGCGGAGCTGGTGGTGAGCCGCTCGGGCAGCCGCACCCGCGAGAAGAAGGCCGGTCCAGCGAGCCCCGCGGGATCCACGCCGATCAACGTGTCCGCGTGGGCGTCCGGGGGGGCGATCGCCACGTCCAGCGCGCCATCCCCGCTCAGCGAGGACCAGTCCCACTTGCGCCATGTCTCGAGCTGCTTGGACTCGGCCGTCTCCGGGCTCACCGTCACCGAGGTCGCGTGCTGGGGGTCCACGTGCACCCGCGCCGACACCTTGAGCGCCTTGCCGGCTCCCGGTGGCAGCGGCCACGTGTAGCGCAACTGCTGTCCGTCGAAGACGAGCGTCTGCTCGTAGGCGATCACCACCCGCTTGAGGGAGTGGGGCGGCAGCGGGAAGACGCGCGCGCTGAACGTGGAGCCACCCGCCCACTCCATGAGCGCGGGGTCCACCTGCTGGCGCACCACGTCCTCGTAGACCTGGCGCGCCCGCTTCTGCTCGACGACGCGCGCTTCCTGCACCGAGCCCCAGGGTTGTTTCTCACCGGGAGGAGCCGCCGCCACGAGCTGGTCCACGTCCCCCGTGTCCCCCAGGGGCGGCAGCAGCCGCGAGGACTGGAAGAGCGAGGGCGAGTCCACCGCCATGGAGCCCGAGTACAGCGCGAAGCCCGCCACCGTCGCGCCTCCGGGCAGCGGCGAGTAGAAGGTGCCCTCCAGTGCGCGCGCGGTGTTGTTCTCGAAGAGGTAGTCCACCACCGTGCGCGCGCGGGGGCCCTGGATGTACGTCACCACGCGCACCTCGCGCGCCTGGAGGGGCTGGTAGCGGCCCTGACTGTCCTGCACCAGCACCTTGGCCATGCGAGGCGCGGACTCCACCTTGGGCAGCACCGTCCGGGGTGGGCGCGGACCACCCCTGGACGACGTGCCCCCACCGAAGACGCCCGAGCCGTAGCCCTTCCCACCGCCGCCTTCGGAGCTGCCCCTGATGATCTGGATGATCTCCCGCCGCTTCTGCTCCAGCCGGCGATAGGGACGAGGCGCGGGTTCGGGGGCCTCGGCGAGATCGGCACTGGGCGCGGGCGCCGAGGCGGGAGGCGGAGGCGCCTCGAGCCGAGGGGGCGGCGGCCGGGACACGGACGGGGCTCTTTCCTCGGGCGCCTCCCTTTCCTCCGCGAGCTCCGCCAGGGCGTCGCTTTCCCCCGGGGCGCCCAGGTCATTCCGAGCGTTGTTGGCGGCGTTTCGTTCCGCGTCGGCGCGCTCCTGGGCCTTCCGGGCTTCGCTCAACAGCTTCTCGATGTCCTTCTCGGTCATCCGCACGGGGTCGGCCACGGCGTCCCGGAGGGCGGGCACGTCCACGTTGCCTGGCTCCGGAGTGCCGGACACGGTGGCGGGCGCGGTGAGTCCGGCCTTGGCGAAGGCGGGCGGCGGCGCTTCCCGAGACGCTTGGATCACCGGAGCCGGGTCTGGCTCCGTGATGGCGGGCGGCGGGGTCGTGTCCACCGGAGCCTTGTCCGAAGTCTTGTCGACGGCCACGGGCGGCGCCTGGGGAGGCGTTTCGCGCTGGCAGCCCGCCAGCAGGAGGACGGCGAGGAGGACTCCAGGGAGCGAGACTCGTGGAAGGGACATGGGTCCCCAGGCTACTCCACTCCTCTTTCTGGCTGGATGGGGCGGGGAGTGGCGGACAGCAGTGGATGTGCCGCGAAAAATCCAGGAAACCCCTGGCATGGCCTTGAATCCACTCCGCCCCCTGCTCCTCGCCGCCCTCCTCTCGTCGTGCGCGCTCCCGGCCTGCACGCAACGCTCGCCCATCGTGAAGGGGCCCCGCCTCGACAAGGGGGCGCCCGCGCTCCACCTTACCCGGCTCCGGGCCTTGTCCCTGAGCGCCCCCGAGCGGCCTGGGGGCCCCGGATATGTCTCCGCCGCGAGCGGCCTCGTGCGCGTGGGGGACTGGCTGCATGTCGTCTCGGACGACTCCCTGTCGCTCTCCTCCTTTCCGGTGAAGGGGGATGCGCCCGGGCGCCTCGTGCGGCTCCTTCCCGGGGAGCTTCCCGTGGACCCGGTGGCTTTGAAGGCACGCAAGCCGGACCTGGAGGCGCTGTGCCTGCTGGAGGGGTTGTCCGGAGCGCCCCATGGCGCCCTGCTGGCGGTGCCCTCGGGGAGTTCGCCGGAGCGGCTGAGGGGAGCGTGGGTTCCGCTGGAGGCGGATGGGACGATCGGGGGGCCGGTGCACGAGGTGGACTTCTCGCCCCTGTATGAGCGGCTGACCCGTGACGCGGGTCCCATCAATGTGGAGGGCGCCGCGTGGGTGGCCGGTCACCTGCGGCTGCTCAACCGGGGCAACCGGGTGGGTGGCGCGGACGCGGTGATGGACGTGGACGGGGGCGAACTGCTCCAGGCGCTGGCGGCGGACGAGCCCCCTCGACCCGAGTCGGTGCGTGGCATCAGCCGCTGGAAGCTGGGCCGGTTGCACGGCGTGACGCTGACCTTCTCGGACGCGGCGCCCCTGCCAGACGGGCGCATCGTCTTCACCGCTTCCGCAGAGGACACCCGGAGCGCCTACGCGGATGGGGCGGTGGTGGGCTCGGCCGTGGGCCTGCTGGCGCCGGATGGAACGCCGCTCTGGCTCCAGGCCGTGGATGCGCGGGTGAAGCTCGAGGGCGTGGAGGTGCGCGAGGAGTCCGGCCGCCTGCACCTGTGGCTCGTCTCGGACGCGGATGATCCGAGCGTGGTCGCCTCCCTCTTCGAGCTCGTTCTGGACGCTCCGGAAGCCGCGGGCGTGCAGCCCCCCGAGCGGCTATAGCGCCACGCCCACCTCGAGCAGGGTGAGTCCATACATCAGCCCGAGGCCGGGCCGCTCCGTGCCCACGCCCACGCCCAACTCCAGCAGCGACACCTGGGCGCCGCCGAGCACGAAGCGCGCGGGGGCCAGCGTCACGCCCAGGCTCAGCGCCGGGCCGCGCACCGGCAGGGGGCGATCGGGCAGGGCGAAGGAGAGCCGGTCTCCGAAGAGGCCCGTGAGGGACAGCAGGGCCGCGGGGGCCCACGCTCCCTGGCGCTGGACTCCCGCGCCCACGCGCACCGCGAGCACCGCGCCCAGGCCCGTGAGGGCGTTGAGGTCCCCTTGCAGGAGCCACCGGCCGTCCACCGTGTCGCGCAGACCGATGCCTCCGCCCACGCCGCCCTGGGTGCGCGCGTCGGACAGATACGCCGTCACCCCCGAGCGGGCATAGAGCGACCACTCGTGCGTGGGAGGAGCGCCGCTGGCCATCGTGGACAGGAGCAGGAGCGTGGCGGGAGTCATGGCAGGGGGCCCTCCGCCCAGTAGGCGATTCCGGCGGCCGACAACCGCGTGACGCCGGTGAGGAAGTCCGCGTCCAGGGTGGAGGGCAGGTCGGTGTCCTGGTGGTAGTGGGGATTGCGGAAGTTGGCGGTGTCGGTGAGGAACAGGGCGTTCTTCCCGGTGAGCCAGAAGGGCGCGTGGTCGCTGCGCATGAGGTTGCCCGAGGCCGGGCCGGAGCCATCCTGGGGCGTCAGGATGCCGATGACGGGCACGTACTGGAGCTGCGTGCCCAGGAGCTTGAGTTCCTCCAACTGCGTGCGCGAGGGCTCGTTGCCGATGACGGCGATGAAGTCGCCCCGGGGCGGAAGGGGAAAGCCGGGCAGGCCCTGCTGCGAGCCCGGCTCCGTGCTCCGGAACCCCACGCAATCGAAGATGATGGAGGCGACGATGCGCTCGTCCGGGTAGGCCCGCACGTAGCGGGTGCTGCCCACGAGCCCCAGCTCCTCCAGATCGAAGCCGATGAAGCGCACGGTGCGCTTGAAGCGCTGGCCCGAGGCGAGCCGGGCGATCTCCAGCAGGGCCGCCACCCCCGAGCTGTTGTCGTCCGCGCCCAGGAAGAAGGAGTCGTAGTGGGCCCCCACGACGACGACTTCCTCGGGGTGCTCGGTGCCGCGGAGGTCCGCGATGACGTTGGTGGTGGGAAAGCGCGGATCCTCCACCTGCTGCGAGGTGACGCTCAGGCCGAGTGATTCCAGGCGCTCGCGCACGAGCTGGCGGGAACGCTCCCGGGTGAGGTTGCACACGGGCCGGCGGGTGCTGTTCGTGCCATCGTCGAACAGGTCGCACGGCAGCGGCGTGTCCTGCTGGTGCGCGGCGACGAGCGCGTCGATGTCGGACACCAGGCGGCCGCGTTCCACACCCGAGGCGAAGTCTCCGGCGCGCGCGAGCGAGGTCTCCTCCAACGACGTCCGCGTGGCACACGAGCCCAGCGCGAGCGCCAGCAGGGCGGTGGTCAGGGATTTCATAGCGCGACTCCGATGTGGACGAGCCCGAGCTGCAAGCGCAGCGCCGCACCCGGCTGGTTGATGGGCGTTCCCCACTGGAACTCCAGCGCGCTCACGCTCCAGGAGCGGTAGATGAAGCGCAGGGGCTGGGCATGCACGGCGATGTAGACGGGGGACAGCTTCTCCGTCTGGAGATTCGGGAGATCATCGGGGTAGCCACCCGTGGGGGGGACGATGATGGGCAGGCCGCTGATGCCCAGCTCGGGACCCACGGCGGGCCGCCAGATGCCCTTGCCAGGGCTGAGCAGGACGTGCGCGTAGAGTTCGAGAGGGAAGGAGCCGTGTCCCCGAGGGGCCCAGCGCACACCTCCGCCCAGGCGCCACGTGTCGAACGCATGGGTGTAACGGGCATCGAGCGCCAGTCGGGGCGAGGTGTTGTTGAAGGAGCCTCCATTGGTGAGGACGACCGCCGTGGCGCCAAGCGCGACTTCATGTTCGGACGCCATCGCGGCCCCGGGGAGGAGCACGGCGAGCTGCAACCAGGAGCGCATGGCCACTACCCTAACACCCGGCACATCCCATGAGCAGGCGCGTCAGCCCCGGTTCTGTTGGGCTCGCCGGGAGAAGCGGAGGATGGCGCGGAAGATGGCCTCGACGCCGTCCGGCTCCAGTCCCCGCGCGGCGGCCCACTCGCGTCGCGCGGTGAGCATCGCCTCTTCACGCGCGGGGTCCGGCACGGGCTGACCCGCCTGGGCCTTGGCCTTGAGCGCCCGCTTCGCCAGCTCCGCGCGCCTCGCCAGCAACTCCACCAGCTCCCGGTCCACCTGATCGATGAGCGCGCGCGTCTCCTGGAGTTCCGGCAGGCCCGTCTCGAGCGCGGCGGGCGGGGCGAGCGGGGGCTCCTCGGGAAAGCCCACCTCGGTGGGCTGGGCGTCCAGCTCCCGGTGGACGTTCCGCAGCGCCTCGAGCAGGTGGGCGCGGGCCTCGCGGGCGAAGGGGTTCTCGTGCTGGATGGCGCTGAAGAGGTGTCCCGCGTCCGAGCGCACGAGCTGGATGGTGCGCGAGAGCGAGCGGAAGCTGGCGGGCGCGAAGGGCACGTCCACGCCCGAGCCCGCGTCCACCATGCCCTTGGCCACGAAGAAGGTGAGCGCGTGGGTGTGGGCCATCACCCGATCATGCCCCTCGGGGGTCTGCTCGATGATGTCGCAGCCCAGCTGCTCGAAGAACGCGCGGGCCTGGGCGGTGGCCTCGGGGTGGAGCGGGTTGGGGCAGAGGACCACGTGCAGGGGGCGCTCGGCCATGGCGAGGCTCAGGGGGCCGAAGAGCGGGTGGGTCCCCACCCAGGGCACGCGCGCGCCGAGCACCTCGGTGAGCGCCTGCACGGGGCGCACCTTGACGCTGCCCACATCCATCACGAGCTGTTCCGGGCGCAGGTAATGGTTCAGGTCCAGGAGCACATGCCGCATGAGCGCCACGGGCACGGCCACCACCACGTGGGTAGCATCCTGGACGGCCTCCCGCACCGAGCGGGCGCGGTGGGACTCGGGGATGTCCACTCCGGGATCCCACGCCCGGTAGGGGATGCCCGCCTCCTCCAGCAATCCGCCGAGCGCACGGCCAAAGCGACCAAATCCCACGATGGCGACCGTCATGTGGGCCACTCTATCCGAGGTGCGTGAGGCGGGGTGCCCGGGCCCAAAGACAAACGGCCCGCTGGGAGTGCCAGCGGGCCGCGGTCATGTCAGGAGGAGGGTTTCCAGCGAGGACTAGAACACGTCCTTGAGGTGCACGGTCAGGTGCTTGTCGGCGGTGCCCAGGGTGCTCGCGTCGTCCTTGGGAACCACGTAGCCCTCTCCCTCGCCCACGTTCTTGCGGTAGTAGTCCACCACCGCCTGGTCCTGCACGTCGGAGGTGGTCGTCTTCTTGATGCCGTACACCGAGCCGTCCGCGTTCTTGGCCTGGATGGACTCGGGCGCGTCCTTGGCGAGGTTGTCCATCGTGCCGGACACCCGGCCGCCGCTCTCCGGCGCGATCGTCATGCTGGCGTTGTTCCCCTCGATGTAGCTCACATCGTAGTAGGTGTTGTTGCTACCTCCGTTGAACGCCACCTCGCCGAGCGTGGCCGCCGTGCCGTCACCGGCCGTGCTGCGGAAGTTGCCGGACCAGCCCTCGGGGAACTCCTTCGTCATGGACTCACCGGGCTGGAGCGTCAGCGACTCGATCTCCTGGCCGCCGGCGTTGGGCGTGAACTTGATCTCCATGGGCTTGGTGCCGTCGTTGGTGAACTCCATGGTGTTGCCATTCTTGGACGCGCTCTTCGACGCGCCCGCCTTGGCCACCTCGCCCGCCGGAGCGGCCTCGCCACCGGCGGCGGGAGCCGCGGCGGCGGGAGCCGGAGCCGCCGGAGCGCCCGTGGCGGCCGCGGGAGCCTCGCCACCCAGCTCCGGCACGGCGCCTTCCGGCACGATGCCGCCACCGTTGCCACAGCCGGCGCCCTGGCCCGGGGCCTGCGCCGCGCCCTCGCCGCCCAGCATCTCCATCACCTTGTTGAGCGTCTGGGTGATCTGCTCGAGCCCCTTGGTCAGCTTCTCGAGACCGCCCTCACCAAAACTGTCGCTCTTGAGCAGCTCCTGGATGGGGTTGCTCTTGGGCGTGGCCTGCGTCTCCACCGCCGGGGACTGGGGGGCCACCGGGGCCTGGGTCTGCGTGGCGGGGGTGGAGGGGATGGAGACGGGGGAGCGGGAGAGGGAGTTGATGGACATGGCGGGAAGTCCTCGATGACGGCGGGGCGGGGCGCCGTCAGTGAGCGGCGTCGGATGTCCAGGAGATTAGCATTCGCCGTGCCAGCCCCGGAGAGCCCGTAAGTCCTTGAAATGGCGTGGGTCCTCGCCGCCCCTGGGGCCGCCCCTCCTGGTGACTCCCGTTGCCCCTGGTGACAGCTGTCACCAGGGGGTGGGGGCCCTCAGCCCAGCACCTTCATGGTGCCCCGGGTGACGCCGAACTGCTCGTGCACCGCCGCGCGCCGCACCGCCTCGGCCGGGGTGCAGCGGCCCGCGAGCAGTTCCTGGTAGGCGGCGAGCACGCGCGCGGCCTCCTCGCGTGACTCGCGCACGAACTCCACGCGGAAGCGCCGCACGCCCCGCTCGAGCAGCCGGGGCACCAGCGAGGCCGCGCTCTGCGCCTGGGCGTTGAACACCGTGTTGCGGCAGCCCACGTCCACGATGACGGGGTGCTCCAGCCCGATGCGATCCCTCAAGGACACCTGGTGCTTCTCGCACGGCCGGCCGCAGCTCTTGTAGTCACGCCCGTTGGACAGCGTGTGCGAGTAGACGCAGTGCTCCGTGTGGTACGTGGAGATGTGGTGGTGGAGCGCCACGGTGAAGCGGTGCGCCGGGGCCTCGGCGAGCAGCGAGAAGAGCTGCGCCTCGTCCAGGTCGTGCGAGAAGGTGAGCGTGTCCAGGCCCAGGCCGAGCAGGTGCGCCGCCGTGAGCGAGTTGGTGACGTTGAGCGAGAAGTCCCCGTGCAGCACCGGGCGGGGTCCGCTCGTGGGCCGCTCGAGGAAGTGCATCATCGCGCCCCAGTGGCGCACGAGCACCGCGTCGGGCCGCAGCTTGTCCAGGCGCGTGTCGTAGCCCTCCTCGCCGGGCTTCTGCACGCGCAGGGTGGCGATCGTCACGCGCAGCCCGGCCGCCCGCGCCCGCTCCACCGCGCGCTGCAGGCCCACCAACTCCATCCAGTCCAGCTCCACCTCGCGCAGGCCCGCGGCGATCACCGCGTCCAGTTGCTCGTCGTTGCGGCACAGGGGCAGCAGGCGGGGCGCCGCCTCGAGGGGGGCCTCGGGCACGCGCGCGAGGAGCGCGGCGCGCACGGACGCGAGCACCGGCTCGTTCGTCACGGTGCGCCGGGGGCCGCGCTCCAGTTGGGGGATGAGTCCGGCCACGACGTCGCGCCGCAGCGCCTTGAGCTCGGACACGGGCAGGTGCAGGCCCGGAGGCAGCGCCGAGACGTCCAGGTTCGCGAGCGTGAAGGGCGTACCACCACAGGCACCCAGCTTGTCGCGCAGGAGCGCTTCGTCCAGGCCCTTGCCCTTGGAGACGGTGAGTGGGGTGGGGCTCTCGGCCGAGGCCTCGTGTCCCCAGGCACTCGCGTGCACCCGCAGCGGAGTGCCCTCGGCGCCGGAGACCTTCAACGTGAGGGGGACGCGGCCCTCGGGCTCTCCCTGGGCCAGCAGCGCCTCCGTGCGGCGGACAAGCGCCGGATCGCTGTTGAGCCAGACGCGCTGGCCGGGCGCGACCCGTCCCAGGTCCGGTCCTGGATGGCCGAAGCCCAGCACCCAGCCCGAGCCACGTCGCTCGACCCGGAAGATGGGGCCGCCCGGCTCATGCTTGTCCTCGGGGGCGCTCGCGTCGAACACCACGCCCATGCCCGGACGCGGTTCCACGGAGGCGGGCGTGGGCTCGCCCTGGAGCGGCGCGGACACCTGGCCGTGGGGGCCCTCCGGACGCTCCTCGCCGAGGCCAAGCGCTCCCGTCCACGGACGCTCCTCGGGAGTGACGAGCACTTCCTTGCCGGACACGGAGCGCACGCGGCCCAGGTAGAGGCCCCGGTGCTTGGGAAAGCGGCCCTCCACGAGTGTCTGGTGGTCCGAGCCCCCGAGGAATCCGTTCGACACGCCGCGGCTGTAGGTGAGGGACATGTCGGCCAGGTCCCTCGCGAGCTGCGCCTCGTCCGGCTTTCCCGCGACGACGCCATCCACCCACCTTTTATATCCCTGCACGGTGGTGGTGACGTACTGAGGGCCCTTGAGGCGGCCCTCGATCTTCAGGCTGTGGACGCCGATGTCCACCAGCTCGGGCACGGCGCGCACGCCCGCCAGGTCCTTGGGGCTGAGCAGGTAGCGCACGTCGCCGAGGTCGCGCGTCTGCCCATCCACCACCAGGTCATACGGCAGGCGGCAGGACTGGGCGCACTGGCCCCGGTTGGCCGAGCGTCCGCCCCACGCCTCGCTGGTGAGGCACTGGCCGCTCCAGGACATGCAGAGCGCGCCGTGGATGAAGACCTCCAGCTCCATGTCCGACTGGCTGGCCAGCCGGCGGATCTCCGGGGTGGACAGCTCCCGGGGGACGACCACCCGGGTGACGCCCAGGGCCTTGGCGAAGCGGATGCCCTCGGCGCTGGAGACGGTCATCTGCGTGGAGGCGTGCAGCTCCAATTGGGGGCACACGGCGCGCGCGAGCAGGGTGATGGCGGGATCCTGGACGATGAGCGCGTCCACGCCGGCCCGGGCGATGCTCCGCAGCAGCTTCTCCACGCCGGGCAGCTCGGGCTCGAAGATGAGCGTGTTGAGCGTGAGGTAGGCGCGCGCCCCGGCGCGGTGCACCAACGCCATCGTCTCCGCGAGCGTGTCGACGGAGAAGTTGTTGGCGCGGGCACGGGCGTTGAAGCCCTCGTCGAGCCCGAAATAGACGGCGTCCGCGCCGCTGGCGAGCGCGGCGCGCAGGGACTCGAGGTCGCCCGCGGGGGCGAGGATTTCAGGACGGCGGGGAGGCATGGGGCCTCCATAACACGCGAGCCGCGCCGGGTCCGCCCCGCCCGCCTGGAGGGCCGGGGAGCGGACAGCGCTGTCCGGGCTACTCCTCCCCGGCGAGCACCTGCTCGTACTCGGCCTCCAGGGCGGTGTGGAGGGACCAGAACGAGGGAGGCACCTCGCCGTGGAGCCGGTCCTCCAGCAGCGCGAGGTGGGTATGCCAGCCGCCCGCGACACTGATGCGCTCCTGGCGCGCGCCGAGCCGCCGGTGGGTGAGCACGAGCAGCACGTCCTCGCCCCGGGGGCTCAGGTCGAAGGTGACCTCGGAGGCGTCGGGTGCCTCGCCCCAGGTGTAGGCCAGCACGTAGGGCGGCTCGTAGCGGGTGATGCGGCCGGTGAAGGCATGGCCATCCTTCATGTGCTGGTAGCGCTCCGGAACCGGTTCGATCGTCGGGCTGAGGTCGGCGTGGCGGAAGACGTGCTCGATGCGCCCGCCGACCCGGGGCTCCATCGCTCCGGTCGCCAACCACAGGCCGCGCTTCTCCGAGTCCGTGAGATAGCTCCAGATCCGCTCGACGGGACCGGGCAGTAGCCGCTCGAAGCGGACCGTGCCGGGCGCGGGGAAGGCTCCAGGGGCGCCGCGTGTCCGGGCACGGCGCATCAGGACTCCGTCGCGAAGTGGGGATTGAACAGGATCTCCCAGAGATGGCCGTCCGGATCCGTGACGAACCCGCCGTAGCCCCAGTCCCGCTCTTGCGCGGGTCCGGGGACCGTGCCGCCGGCGACGCTCGCCGCCTGGAGCAGTGCGTCGACCTGGCTCCGGTCGGCGGTGAAGAAGCTCAGGATGCACCCCACGGTTCCCTTCGGGGCATCCGTCCGGCCGGCGAGCTTCGTGAACGTCGTGAAATCCGAGCGCAGGGTGAGCACGAGGTAGAGGCCGCCGGGCAGGACCAGGGGGGCGTGGTCGGCGTCCTCGGGCACGTTGTCGGCCGGAAGGCCGAGTCCATCGCGATAGAAGGCGAGGGAGCGCTTCAGGTCATCGACGGGCAGCGTGACACAGTGGATTCGGGTCGGACGGGGGCTCATGCGCTAGCCCTGCACGAGCTGGAGGAGATTGCCGCACGTGTCATCGAGCATGGCGACCGTGGGCCCGCCGGGAATGGCGGTGGGCTCGCGCCGGAACACCACGCCCAGGGCCTTGAGCCGCGTGAACTCGCTCGCGACGTCCTCGACGAAGAACGCGGTGATGGGAATGCCGCCCGTGTAGAGCTCCTTCTGATACGTCGCGGCGAACGCATGGGCCGTGGGCTCGAGCACCACCTCGGCGCCGTCGGGCTCCGAGGGCGAGACGACGGTCAGCCACCGGTAGGGCCCCATGGGGATGTCGTGCTTCTTCAGGAAGCCGAGCTTCTCCGTGTAGAAGGCCAGCGCCTTGGATTGATCATCGACCAGCACACTCACCAGCTTGATCTTCATCGCCTCTTCTTCCTTTCGGTGTTCGTGGGAGTCGCCGCGTCCTCGGCCCGGAGCAGGGCCTCGAGCGTGTCGAGCCGTCCGGCCCAGAAGCGCTCATAGAAGCGCAGCCATTCATTGGCCTCGGCCAATGGGGTGGGGTTGAGCCCACACACGTGCGTGCGTCCCCGGACCTTCCGGCGCACGAGCCTCGCCCGCTCGAGCGTCTTGACGTGCTTGGAGGCCGCCGCCAGCGACATCGCGAAGGGCTCCGCGAGCTCGCCGACGGTGTGCTCCCGCGCGCTCAGGCGACGCAACATCGCCCGCCGCGTCGGGTCGGACAGGGCATGAAACACCTCGTCCAGGGCACTGGAGTCATGCTCAACCATACGGTTGAGGATAGAGCCTCGCCCGTGACTGTCAACCCTTGGGTTGAATCAGACGCTAGACTCGCGCCATGACCTCTCGCTCCCAACTTCATTTCCTGGGTGTGACAGCGGCGCTGCTGGCCGCTCGGCTGTCCCTCGCCGAGACGCCCAAGCCTTCCGTGTCCGGCACTTCCACACAGGCGCCCGCCACGGAAGCGACGCGTTGTACCAAGGGCCTGCGCGTCCGGGTCAAGCCTCCGGAGTTGAAGACGAAAGTGCGCGCCGCCCGGTCGTCGGAGGACTTGAAGGCGTTGCTCGCGCCGCTGGGTATCACCACCGAGTGGATGCGGAACCCCTGCACGCAAGCCCCGTCGGTGGTGCTCGACGTCTTCCAGGCGCGCATCGTGTCGGCGGACACGCGGGACTTCGTGCTCCAGGCGCGGGGAATGGTCTGCGGAGACACGCGCCTGCTCGACGGGGTGGTGCTTCACCCGCTCGAGGAGCCCGACACCTTCTGCGCCATCGACATGCCCTTCCTGCCGGGAATGCCGGACGCCTACCAGGTGCGCACCACCTTTGGCTTCGAGAACCTGACCGACCCGGTGCGTCAGGTCTTCCGGGTCGAGTCCAAGACCTCGGACTCGCGCAACGAGACCGAGTCGCTGGAGTACTGGGAAGCCCACGACGGGGAGTTGCACCTGCTCTTCATCATCCCGACGAAAAACGAGCACATGGGCTTCGTGAACAGCGTGTCCTCGGCGAAGGTCACCGTGGGAGGCAGCGGCTTTCCACGGGAACTGCTCATCGAGGAGTCGGTCCGGGATTGTGGCCGCTTCATCGATCTGCCCTCGGGAGAGCGTGCGCTGACGCATGGCTGCACCGAGGCCACCAACGAGGCGCGCTGGTGCTTCCAACGCGCACCGTCGGGCGGCGCGGGCGGGTATCGGGTGTGCCCGCCGTCGCCCTGATGCGTCCGCCTCTTCTGGCGCCCTGTCCGAGTTTTAACAGTAATACGTGTAAATCAAGATGGCGGCTGTTAGGGTCGGTGCCTCATTCACGGAGATGCCCGCCGGTGCGGGCGGAGGAGACACCTTCATGCGGAATCAACGATTGGTGAATGGAGTGGGTCGGAGCACGCTCGCGGCGGCCGGGTTGATGGCGATCGCGGCGCTGCTGCATCCGGCGGGGGCGTCGGCGGAAGGCAGCTCGCCTTGCCCCTGGGCGAACACGCTCTGCCTGTTCGAGGGAGAGAACTTCACGGGCGCGGTCTTCAATGTGCGGGCGCTCAATCCCAGCACGGGCACCTGCGTCAACCTGCCGGAGCATGGCTGGGAAGGACGGGCCCATTCGGCCATCAACACGAACAGCGACGTCGCGTCCATGTTCCTGAACGAGGACTGCATCGGGGGGCCGGCGCCCATCCACGGCCATGAGTCGCTGAGTTCCCTGGGGTTCACGCCCAAGAGCGTCTGGGTCTACTGACCCGAGGGGAACGCCGGCCCTCGCCCCCAAGTGAGGCGACGGGCCGGTGGACGTCACACGGGATGGTGCTCGCGCACGAAGGCCTCCAGCCGATCGAAGGCGGCGGTGAGGACTTCCTCCTGGGGCAAGAACACCACGCGGAAGTGCTGGGTCCCTTCCTTCTGTCCGAAGCCACTGCCGTGCACGAACAGCACTCCCGTCTCGCGCAGCAGGGACAGCACGAAGGCCTCGTCCGAGACCACGCCGGGCAGCCGCAGGCGCGGCATGGCGTAGAAGGCCGAGGCGGGCTCCTGCATGGACAGGCCCGGAATGGCGTTGATCCGCCGCACCGTCAAATCCCGGCGCACGCGCAGCCGCGCCATCATCTCCTGGATGTGCTCCTGGGGGCCATCCAGCGCGGGCGCGATGGCGTACTGCTGGGGCCCGGGTGAGCACAGCCGCGCGTCCGCCAGCCGGAGCACCGCCGCGCGCAACTCCGGCATCAGGTGCGCGTTGTTGAAGACGAGCCACCCCACGCGCCAGCCGCAGGCGAGGTACGCCTTGGTCAGGCCATTGAAGGTGATGATGGGCACGTCCGTGGCGAGCGCCGCGGTGGGCACGTGGGCCTTGTCGTAGATGAGCTTTTCGTAGATTTCATCCGACAGGATGACCAGGCCCCGCCGCCGGGCGATCTCCACCAACCCCTCCAGCACCTCGCGGCTCAGCACGGCGCCCGTGGGGTTGTTGGGGTTGCACAGCAGGATGGCGCGCGTGTCGGGCGTGCACAGCCGGTCGATCTCCTCCAGGTCCAACGACCAGCCTCGATCCTCGTCGAGCGTGTAGGGCACGCCCACGGTGTTGAGCTTGGCCATCAGCGCGCCATAGAGCGGATAGCCAGGGCAGGGCAGCAGCACGCGCTCGCCGGGCTCCAGGAGCGCCGTGAGCGCCAGCTCCAGGGCCTCGCTCGCACCGGAGGTGACCACCACGTCCTCGGGGCTGACGTTGGGAATCCCCTTCTCCGTGCACTCGCGGGCGATGGCCTCGCGCGCCGTCAGGATGCCCGCCGAGGGGGCGTAGCCGTTGTGTCCGTCCCGCAGCGCCCGGCTCACCGCCTCGATGAGGTGCGGCGGGGTCTGGAAGTCGAACTTCAACGGATCCCCGATGTTGAGGTAGAGGATGCGCCGGCCCTGGGTCTCCAGGCGGTGCGCTTCGGCCACGACATTGCGGATGGCGTAGCGGACGTTTTCGATGTGACGGGCGGGGCGGACCAAGTGGGAGACCTCGGGTGGATTGGGCGCGTTGTAACACCCCGCGTCGAGCCGTGCTCCCCACAGTGGGGGGCTTCACTGGAAGAGCGGGTTCTTGTTGAACCAACGATGGGGGGGACTGGGCATCACCGCGATGTTCGAGGTGGGCTGCCGAACGGCGAACCGCTCCTGTCTTGGACGGAGTCTCCGCGGATTCTCAAGCGCGCCAACCGCTTCCATCCAGGCGCCATTTCCATGGCTTCGCGCTCCTGAAGGACCTTCTTGGTTAAGCTCCGCGCTGATGCGTCGAGCGCCTTCTGGTGCTCGGCGGCATAGCTGAGGGGGGAGCGCGGATGAAGAACCATGCGGAGAAGCCGTTGACCCGGAGTGGAGTGGAGGGCCTCGGAGCGGGGCTCCTGGCGAAAACCCGCGAGCCGATCTTTCCGGTGGAGCGGTTGGTGAGTGACGTGGCCCTTGAGGCGCTGTGCGCGGTCGCGGCGCGAGGGTCGGAGGCCTCCTTCGTGTCGAAGCTGACCAAGGTCTTTGGCGCGGACGTTCCGGCGGTGGCCTGTCGGGCGCTGCGCGAGGCACTTCTGGGCAGGACCTTGGTCGCGCCGGAGATCGAGGTCGTGACCTCGGGTCTGGGGGGGCACGAGGCCGGCTACGACAACGCACGGCGGACCATCCTCGTGGACCGGCGGTTGTTGTCCGAGGCGGAGCGGGACAAGTCCAGGGCGGCGGTTCTGCTCATCGCGCTCGTCGAGGAGTTCGGCCATCACGTGGACAACCTGCTGCGCACCGAATACTCGGACCAGGGGGGCGATGGACCACGTGACGAAGGAGCCGAGTTCGCGCACGCGCTGTTCTTCTCCTGGCAGGCGGCGCCGCCCTCCGGTCCATTCGCCACCTTCGTGCGCGCGGGCCGGGTCCAACGGCTGAGTACGGATTCAACTTCCTTCAAGAAGGCGCTCCAGCGGCATACGGGAGAGCAGGAGCGGGCGAGTGACGAGAAGGCGGGCCCGATCCAGTTCTTCGGTGCCGGACGTGGACACGGAAAGCTGGGGCAATCCTTCGGTCACGAGTCCATCGAGGACGCGCTGAAGCAAGCTTTCCCACACCCCAAACTCCGACGTCAGATATACTTTGGAAATTGGCTCCGGGATCACTCGCAAGCCATCGATCCGGCGCTGGTCCGTCCCGCCACGAGCAGCAACATCGCCGAGGGGTTTACCAGAATCGCATTGACCCGAGTCTTGGATGTCATGGCACGTGAAGAATTCGGGAACGATGACATGTACAGGCTGACTCCGGAAAAGCTCGGAGTGTATCGAGCCGAGGAGCACATCGACAACCCTCATGGTATTGAAGACCATTCCCGGGATGACAAGGACTTTCGCAAGAAGTGGACGGAAGCGGAGGTCTCCATCGACCCGGAAACGGGCTTGCTCAACTACATCGCCAACCGCAAGGGGGTTTGGGTTACCTCCTCGGCTTACGTCGAGAAGGAACTGCGTGCCGCCGCCGCCCTTGGCATGACGCCGGAAGGAATGCGTCTTCTGGGAAACGCGCTTCACACCCTCGAGGACCTATACTCCCATAGCAACTTCGCGGAGTTGCTGCTCCTTAAACTGGGACACACCCAAGTCTATCCCTGGGCTCACCGGAAAGTCCAGACTCCCACCGTAAGGTACCCCCTGGTCACGGGCAAGTTTGGATCGAACGATATCCAGGTCAGCTTGGCCTATGTCCTCAATGAGAATCTGACGGCCACCAAGGAGTACGTGCCGGGCAAGCGCTCTGCTTCCGCGGAGATTCTGCTGATCCTCCTCAAGGACCTTCCTCCTGAGTATCTTGACCAGAAGCAGGTAAAGAGGCTCGAGATGGTCATGAACATCCAAGAGGGATTATCGAAGAAATACCCTCAAGTGGGTAGGGTACTCGATGACCTCTCCAAGTTGATGTCCGCGTTGCCGAACTCGATTCTCTCGGCCCAAGCCATGAAACACGCAACGAACGTGACAAAATCCCAAGAGGAGTTCTTGAAGAACCCTTCCTTCCTTCATCCCACGCATAGCCAGCTCTCCAAGGACCATGATGATCATCCATTGCATCTCTTGAGCGCCACACTGGCGATGAAGGTAGTGCGCGAGGTGGGTGGACTTATGGCCGAGGTCTGGAACGGGCAGCGCCGTGTGGAAGAGGTTGTCAGGAATGCGCTCAAGTACTTCGTTCACCCAGAAGACATCCAGAACACGGCCACCGACCGCCGGGCTTGGGTATTCGAATTGGCCCGACAATGGGCGAGGATGAACCCCGCGAAGCTTCAACTCCTTGAGAAGGGGGCCATCATCGATCGGCAATTCACGAAAGCCAAACGGGCTGAGGCCTGTATTCGCTCGCGAAGTGACGAGTTTGGCGCTCCCGATGTCTTGCTGGCGCGAGTGCGTGATACATTGCAAGGAGTTCAGGGGCTGGCATGAGTTTTCATGAGAAAAACCTCTTCTGGGTAGCCCTCTTGATGAGTGTGGGCGGCCTTTCCTGTAGCCGGGAAAAGCAGCAGGAGGCCGCTAGCTCCTGCAACCTGCTGGTTCAGGGTGCGAGCATTCAATTCAATGGGCATGTGCTTCCTTTGCCGGGTGAGTTGGTTGAGTGGGAAAAGGTTTTTGGCAAGCATACGCGCAAGTTTTCATCATCCGCCGACGCCTACATCTGGGACGAAAAGGGAATCTACGTCCTGGCGCAGTTGTCTTCCCCTACGCTTGACAGCTTCGCCGTCATGCTGAATTCGAGGAGCAGCACCGGCCCCTTGCGCGAAGCTCCCGAGTACTGGCCTCGAACTACTTTCAAGGGCCGGTTGTGCGTGGATGGGAGTGTCATCACTCCCGACTCCCGGATCGCGGAGGTGAACCGGACCAAGCAAGGGCCGCCGTTCTCAAGGGGATACCTCGATAGCATCTACAGCTATGACCTCGACGCACATCCTTTGGATGTTTATGTGCGAATCGATCTGACCGATGCTGGAACGCCCGAATCCTTCACGATGGATTTTTCCGATTTGGTAACCGTTCACCGCCCCGGCTCGGTTGAGGAGGAGGCAGGAAGGAGGTAACGGGAGAAGTAGTGCTGGACGAGGGGACGGGAGACGTGGTGTAGCAGAGACATGGCGGAAGTGGATTCCCGAGCCGCGCGGATTGCGGAACTGGAAGCGATGGTGGCCGCGCGAGACGCGCGGATAGCGGAGTTGATGGCGAAGGTGGAAGCACTCACTGCGCGTGTGGCGGAGTTGGAGGCGCGCCTGAGCCAGAACTCGAGTAACTCCTCCAAGCCGCCTTCCTCGGACGGCCCTGGAGCCCGGCGCCAGCCGAAGAAGCCAACGGGCCGAAGTCCTGGGGGCCAGCCCGGACACAAGAAGCATGAGCGCGAGCTGCTGCCGCCCGAAGAGGTGCGGCACGTCGTCGAGTTGGTGCCCAAGGAGTGCAAGGACTGTGGGCGTCGGCTGGAGGGAAGAGACGTGGAGCCGCGCCGCCATCAGGTGGTGGAGGTGCCGCCGCTGTCGGCCGTTGTCACGGAGTATCGCAGCCATGCGCTGGAATGCGGCGCGTGCGGCACGGTGACACGAGAGGAAGTGCCCGGGTACGCCAGCAGTGCCTTCGGAGATAGGTTGGGCGCGCTCGCCAGTCTGCTGGTGGGCAAGTACCGGCTGTCCAAACGACTGGTGAAGGACGCGCTGTCGGACATGGTGGGGGTGCGGCTGTCAGTGGGCAGTGTGGTGAATCTGGAAGGGCAAATGGCCGAGGCGCTCGCCCCGGCGGTGCGCGAGGCTGGCGAGTACGTGAAGGCCGCCGACAGGGTGCACGCGGACGAGACGGGGTGGGTGGAGGGGCGGCGGGAAGGCCGAGGCCAACGTGCCTGGCTGTGGCTGGTGGCCACGGCGTTGGTGGCTGTCTTTCACATCGCTCGGAGTCGCGGGGCCAAGGTAGCGCGTGCGCTGCTGGGAGAAGACTTCGCGGGCATCCTGGGCAGTGACAGGTGGAGCGCGTACGCATGGTATGACCCGGGCCTGAGGCAGTTGTGCTGGGCCCACCTGCTGCGCGACTTCCAGGGCTTCATCGAGCGGGGCGGCGAGGGAGGGCCGCTTGGCGAGGCGTTGATGCGGCAAGTCGAGCGCTTCTTCACCTGGTACCACTGGGTGCGCGATGGCACGCTGGCACGGGAGGACTTCGAGAAGAGGATGCCCGAGGTGGAGCGCGAAGTGGGCCGACTGCTGCGCCGGGCCGCGGTGTGCGCGCAGAAGAAAACAGCCGGCATGGCACGGGAAATCCTCCGGTGGGAGAAGTGCCTGTGGACATTTGTCGACATACCGGAGGTGGAGCCGACAAACAACTTCGCCGAGAGGTGCCTGCGTCACGCGGTCATGTACAGGAAGACATCCTTTGGCACGCAAGGCCCCGAAGGCAGCCTCTTCGTGGAACGAATCCTCACGACCGTTACCACCCTCAAGTTGCAACGGCGAGGCGTGCTGGACTTCCTGACGGACACCCTCCACGCACATCGACGGGGCCTTTCGACTCCCTCGTTGTTGCCCCTTCATGCCTCGGTCCAACTCTCGGCCTCAGCCTGAGTCGGTGAACGGTTACCCGATTTGAAGTCCGGGCGGACCAATGAATGAATGAAACCGAGCGATGTCGCGTAGCGCGTGTAGTAATAACGCGCCGTAACCCGCCTGTTCAGGGCACGGAAATCCAATGCGACGCGGCGGGCGGCCCCTCGGTGAAGAGGGTCCGCCCGCCGCCGTGTCACGAGGCTCTGTGCCCGCGCGTCACGCCGGTTGAGGCGTGCCCTCGCCGCCACCACCCTCGGGCTTGGAGGGAGGGGGCGTGCCGTGCTCGTGGCGCTTGAGCAGCTTCGAGCGCGCCGTTTCCACCAGCGTGTAGAGCACGGGGATGAAGATGAGGTTGACGAAGGTGGACAGCAGCATGCCGCCGAACACCGCCGTGCCCAGGGACTTGCGTGAGGACGAGCCCGCGCCCGACGCCAGCACCAGGGGCAGCACGCCCAGGAGGAAGGCGAAGGACGTCATCAGGATGGGGCGCAGGCGCGTGTCCGCCGCCTGGATGGCCGCGTCCACCACGCTCTTGCCCTGGTGGCGCAGCTGCTCGGCGAACTCCACGATGAGCACCGCGTTCTTGCTGGACAGGCCCACGAGCATCAACAGACCCACCTGACAGAAGACGTCGTTGACGAGCCCTCGCAGCAGCTGGAAGCCCAGCGCCCCCAGTATCGCCACCGGCACCGCGAGCATGATGACGAAGGGCAGGGCGAAGCTCTCGTATTGGGCCGACAGCACCAGGAAGACGAACACGATGCCCAGGGCGAAGATGAGCAGCACCTTGCCACCCGCCTCCTTCTGCTCGAGCGACAGGCCCGTCCACTCGAAGGTATAGCCAGCGGGCAGGGTCTGTTTCGCCACGGTCTCCATGGCCTCCAGCGCCTGGCCGGTGCTGGTGCCCGGAGCGCCCTGGCCGTTGATGCTCGCCGAGCGGAACAGGTTGTAGTGCTGGATGTTCTGCGCCGTGGTGACGGGCTTCACCGTGACCAGGCTCTCCAGGGGCACCATCTGCCCCGTCGTCGAGCGCACGTAGAAGGCGGAGATGTCGCGAGGCTCGCTGCGGAAGGGCGAGGCCGCCTGCACATAGACGCGGTAGACGCGGTTGGAGAGCGTGAAGTCATTCACATACGCGCTGCCCATGTAGATCTGCAGCGTGGAGTAGAGCTCGTTCAGGGACACGCCGAGCGCCTTGGCCTTCTCCCGATCCACCGACACGTTGAGCAGCGGGGTGGTGGCGGTGAAGGAGGAGAAGACGCTGCGCAGCGGGCCCGCCTGATTGGCCTTGCCCGTGAGCTGCTGGGTCGTCGCCGACAGCTCGTCGAGCGTGTGCGTGCCCTGTTGATCCTCCAGCACGAACTCGAAGCCGCCCACGCTGCCCACGCCGCGGATGGTGGGCGGTTGGAAGGCCAGCACGCGGGCGCCGGGGATGGCCGCGAGCGGTCCGCGCAGCCGCTCGATGATGCCCGCCAACGCCTGCTGCTTCTCCTCGCGCTCATCCCATGGCTTGAGGTTGACGAAGAGCGTGCCGTAGTTGGGGCCCGTGCCCAGCACCGAGAAGCCGCCCACGGTGAAGCGGCCCGCGACCTCGGGAATCTTCTCCAACTCCTTCTCCACCTGGATGAGCACCTGTCGGGTGTAGTCCAGGGACGAGCCCTCGGGGCCCTGGACCGCGATGATGAGGTAGCCCTGATCCTCCTCGGGGATGAAGCCGGTGGGGGTGAGCGTGTAGAGCAGCCCCGTCAGGCCCATGAGCACCACGAACACCCCCACGATGAGCCAGCGCGTGCGAGGCCCGAGCAGGCGGCCCAGGAAGCGCGCGTAGCCGCGCCGGAAGGCATCCACCGTCTTGTCCACGTATTGGAAGACGCGCCATTTCTCTCCCTCGTGGGCCTTGAGCAGGCGGGCGCACAGGGCGGGAGACAGCGTGAGCGCCACCAGGGCGGACAGGCCGATGGAGAAGGCGAGCGTGAGGGCGAACTGCCGGTAGATGGCGCCCGAGGTGCCGGGGAAGAAGGACACCGGGATGAACACCGCGGAGAGCACCAGCGCCGTGGCCACCACCGCGCCACCCACCTGCTTCATGCTCCGGTGGGTCGCCTCGTGCGCCTCCAGGTTGTCCTCGACCATGACGCGCTCGACGTTCTCGATGACCACGATGGCGTCATCCACCACCAGACCCGTGGCGAGTGTGAGGCCGAAGAGGGTCAGCGTGTTGAGCGAGAAGCCGAACGCGCTCACGAAGGCGAAGGTGCCGATGAGCGATACGGGCAGTGTCGTGGCCACCACGAGGATGCTGCGCCAGCCGTGCAGGAAGATGAAGACCACGAGGATGACGAGCACCACCGCCTCGAAGAGCGTCTTGACCACCTCGTGGATGGATTCCTGCACCGCGAGCGTGGTGTCGAAGGAGCGCTCGTAGACGAGGCCCGGCGGGAAGTTCTGCTGCAACCGTTGCAGCTCCTTCTCCACGTCCTCGCGCACCTGCAAGGCGTTGGAACCGGCGAGCTGGGAGATGCCCAGACCCACCGCTTCGCGGCCATTCCAGCGCAAGAGCTGGTTGTAGTTCTCCGCGCCCAACTCGACCTTGCCGATGTCCTTGATCTGCACGAGCGAGCCATCCGCGCCGCGCTGCACCACGATGTTCTCGAACTGCTGGGGCGTGGACAGCTGGCCGAGCACCTGGACGTTGATTTGATACGTCTGGCCCGTGGGGGCGGGAGGCTGGCCCACCTGGCCCGCGGCCACCTGCACGTTCTGCTCGCGCAGCGCGTTCGTCACGTCCGTGGCGGTGAGGCCCCGGCTGGCGAGCTTCGTGGGATCCAACCACAGGCGCATGGCGAAGCGGCGCTCGCCGAAGATGCGCACGTCACCCACGCCCTTGACGCGCAACAGGGCGTCACGGATGTAGACGTCCGCGTAGTTGCTCAGGAAGCCCGTGTCGTAGCGCCCTTCCTTGTCATACAGACCGAAGGAGACGAGCAGCTGTGACTGGGCCTTGTTGATGACGATGCCCAGGGCGTTCACCTCGGAGGGCAGCCGCGCGCTGGCCGTGGCCACGCGGTTCTGCACGTCCACCGCCGCCACGTCGATGTCCCGCGAGGGATCGAAGGTGATGGTGATGGTGCTCTGGCCGCTGTTGGTGCTGCTGGAGGAGATGTAGCGCATGCCCTCCAGGCCGTTGAGCTGACGCTCCAGCACCGTCGTCACCGCGCTCTCCACCGTCTCGGCGGAGGCGCCGATGTATGTGGACGTCACCGTCACCTGGGGCGCGGCCAGGTCGGGGTATTGCTCGACGGGCAGACCCGGAATGGAGATGGCGCCCACGAGCGTGATGAGGATGGAGACGACACTCGCGAAGATGGGCCGCTTGATGAAGAAGTCGGAGAACATGCGCGCTCACCGGCCCCCGTCCATGCTGGCATCCGTCCCGGCATCGCGGGGCGCTTCCGTGCCCGCGTCCGAGGCACCCCCGATGCCCGATTCCTCCTCGCGCAGCCTGGCGGGCTTGGGTTGCACGGGCTGGCCGTCGCGGATGGCCTGCAACGAGCCGACGACAACGGGCGTGCCCTCCTTCAGGCCTCCGAGCACCTCGTAATAGTTGTTCTGGATCTGCCCGAGCTGGATGGGGACCCGCTGGGCCACGGTGCCGCCTCCATCCGCTTGCGTCACCACGGTGGCGAAGAACTGACTGCTCTGCTGGGACACCGCGTAGGTGGGCAGCCGCAGGGATTCCCGGATGGCGTACACCACCTGGACGTGCACCACCTGGCCGGCGCGCAGGCCCACGTCGTTGTCGAAGACGGCCTTGAGCTCCACCAGTTGCGTGCTCGGGTTGGGCGTGGGCGCCACGAAGAAGATGGGGGCGCGCACCACGGGCTTGCCCTCCGTGTCCAGCACTTCCACCATCGTGCTGCCCGTCTTCACCTCGGCGGCGCGCTCGGGCGGCACCGACACGGACAGCTCCAGGGCCTGGCTCTGGTCCACGTGGGTGAGTGCCACCTGCTGGGTGACGTAGTCACCCGTCTTCACGGGGATGTTGCCCACCACCCCGTCGAAGGGCGCGGTGACCCGGTAGAAGCCGAGCTCCACCTGCTGTTGCTCCAACTGGGCCTCGGCCGCGCGCGCGCTGGCGTCGGCCGCCGAGGCCTGGGACACCGCCTGCTCGTAGTCCTGGCGGCTCATGAGCCCTTCGCGCAGCAGTTGCTCGGCGCGCTGGCGCGTACCGCGGGCGAATTCCCGCTGGGCCAGGGCGGAGCTGCGCTGGGCCTGGGCGCTCTGCACGCCCGCGCGGCCGAGCCGGGGATCCACCTCCAGCAGCAACTGGCCCTTCTGGACCTGCTCGCCGGGCCGCACCGCGATGCGCTGCACGTAGCCGTTCACCTGGGGGTAGAGCGTGATGCTGCTCCGGGAGATGAGCGTGCCCAGGTACTCGCCCACGTCGCGCACCTCTCCCGGCGCGAGCTCGAGCACCTCCACCTGCTGGGGCTTTCCTCCGCCCGGTCCCCCGGGTCCTCCCGGTCCTTGCTGAGTGGCCGCTCCGCCCTGCTGCGGCTTCGCCTTGTCATCCGACGCGTGGCAACCCGCGAGCGCCACGACGGTCAACCACACCCCACAGACTCCCCGCCTCACCAGTCGCATGCTGCCTCCGCCAGGAAGGACTCGATCCGTGCCTGGAAGAATTGGAATTCACTCACCACCAGGTTCAGCTCCGCTTGCCGCAACGCCGCCGCCGACACCACCAGGTCCTGACTCGTTCCGGCGCCCACCTCGAAGGAGCGGCGGGTGAGCCGGTCGTTCTCGTCCGCCAGGTCGCGCGCCCGCGAGGCGATGCCTCGCTGCTCCTGGGCCACGTCCACCCCTCGCCTCGTGCGGCGCACCTCCACCGTCGCGGAGCGCTCGAGCGCCACCGCCTGCTGCCGGGCCAGCTCTTCCTGGGCCCGTGCTTGGTTCACGAGTCCGCCCCGCGCGCCGCCGTCATAGAAGGGTAGAGTGAGCACCGCGCCGATGTTCCAGATGGGCACCCGCGCGAAGCCTGGATCCACCGTGAAGGCGAGCGCGGTGCTCTGTGCCTCCAGCGTGGGCAGGTATTGCGAGCGGGCCGCCGACACGGAGCGCTCGGCCGCCAGCAACTGGGCCCGAGCGGCGGCCTGGTCCGGCCGTTCGCTCACGTCCGGGAGCGCCCGGCACTCGCGCTGTCCCTGCGCGAACAATTCCTCCAGGGACAACTCCTTGTTCAAGCCCACGGGTTGGTTGACGCCGAGCAGCAGGCCCAGCCCATCCCTCGCCTGGCGCAGTGTCTCGTCACCGGACACCACCGAGGCGCGCGCCGACTCCGCGTCCTGCTCCAGGCGGATGACGTCCAGCCGGGTGCCCGCGCCCAGCTCCAACCGGCGCCGCGCGAGCGCTAGCCGCTCCAGGGCGGAGCGCAGGTTGACTCGATTCACTTCGGCGATGCGCTCGGAGGAGGCCACCTGGGCGAGCGCCTGCGCCAGCGTGAGGGTGAGCTGCCGACGCGTCTCGTCCAGGGACAGCTCGGAGGCCCGGCGGGTCGCGTCCGCCGCGCGCAGCGAATGCACGGACTGGAGGTCGAACAAGGCCACGGCGGCCGTCAGGGTGCCGGTGCCCAGGGGCGAAGTGGTCGTGAAGGCCGTCGAGCCCGTCCCGGTGCCCACCCCCGCCCCAGCACCCGCGCCCGCGCCGACCTGGGCGACGGTGGGGCCGAGCAGGTTGTGCTGCACGGAAACGTTGCCATTGAGCGAGGGCAGCAGGCCGGCGAGCGCCACGCGCCGCTGTCCCCTGGCGGACTCCACCCGGGCCAGGGCATTGCCCAGCTCCGTGGAGCGCTGGCGCAAGAGCTGGAGGGCCTGGTCCCAGGACTCCATCCGCACGGGCGCCGGAGGCACGGGAGCCAGTTGCGGATCGGACACCTCGGGCTGGAGGGGCGCGGGGGCGACGGGCGCGTCGGCCTGGGCCCACCGCTCTCCGGACGGAAGGGGGGCGTTCGCGAGCAGGGCGGCGAGAAGAAAGGGATTCATAGACAGGCACCACACAGTGGTGTCGGTGCCCACGCTCCGCCGCTTGCCCGGGACGGATCGACATGGAAGGAAACACTTGGTGCCGACTGGTGAGCACTTTCCGGTGGGCAAAGGCGTGGAATGACACACCGTGCCAGCCGACCAGGCGAGCGGCCAGGGGCTCGCCACGGGAAAGCAGCGAGGCGGGCATGCCCCGGCGATGGTGATGCTGCCCTCGCTCGGGGCCACGACGGTGTAGGTGTACGGCTTCCTCCGCCCGGGGTACGAGGGGGCCATGATTCAGATCGTGGCCTTGTTGGTGGTCAGCCTGGTGCTGGGGATGCTCGCGCGGCGCAGTGGCCGCTTTCCGGAGCAGACGGCGCCGGTGCTCAACACCTACGTGCTCTACGTGGCGCTGCCCGCGCTGGTGCTGCGGTCCATCCATCGGCTCACGCTCGCGCCGGAGTTGCTGCTCGCCGCCTTCACGCCCTGGCTCGTCTTCGGGGGCGCCTGGCTCTTCTTCCGCGCGCTGGGTCCCCGGCTGGGGCTCGCGCCGGGGAGCGTGGCGGCGCTCGTGCTTTCCGGAGGGCTGAGCAACACCGCGTTCGTGGGTCTGCCCTTCATCGAGGGCGTCCGGGGGGTCCAGGGCGTGACGGTGGCGGTGGTCGTGGATCAGCTCGGCTCGTTCCTGGTGTTGTCCTCGGTGGCCACGCTCTACGCCTCGCGCGCGGCCGCGCGGGATGCCGACCTGGGGGCGCTCACGAGGAAGGTGCTGACCTTTCCTCCCTTCCTGGCGCTGGTGGCTGGATTTCTCTCGCAGGCATGGGCGTGGCCCGGATGGGTGGACGAGGTGCTCGCCCGGATGGGGGCCTCGCTCACGCCACTCGCGCTCTTCTCCGTGGGCTATCAGCTACGGTTGTCGGGGCTCGCGGGCCGGGGACGCGCGCTGGGGTTGGGATTGGGTTACAAACTGGTGTTGGCGCCGCTCGGCATCGCGCTGCTGCTGCTCGGGGTGCCGGGTCTGAGCCGGCTCGTCTTCGATGTGTCCGTGCTCCAGGCCGCGATGGGGCCCATGGTGACGGGTGCCATCCTCGCCGTGGAACATGAATTGGACCCCGAACTGGCGGTCCTCATGGTGGGGGTGGGCGTTCCGATGTCGTTCCTCACGCTCTACGGGATTCTTTGGGCGCTAGGCCCGGTGGGCGTGTTCTAGCTTGGACGCCGCGGGCCCAGGCTCAAGGTGTGTAGAGCGTCACGCCGATTCCCGGACGAACCGTGCCCAGGGCGAACACCTCATTGCCCGGGCTCGTGGTCAGGTTGAGCAGCAGGCTCGCATCCACCGAGAGCCAGGGAAGAACCCAGTACTCCAATCCTCCGCCCGCCGAGAGGGACACGGTGGCGAGCCCGTTCTCGCCGGCCGTCACGCTGGTCAGTCCCAATCCGCCCGTGAAGTAGGGCCGCGGCGCGGTGTCCACGCTGTCGCCATAGAGGTTCACGCCCACGCCCACTCCCAAACTGGACGCGCTCTGCTTTTCCACCGAGCCGAGGGTGAAGCCCGCCTCCACGTTGAGCCCCACCCAGTCGGCGACGAAATAGCGCAGGCCCAGCGCCGAGATGGAGCTCTGGGTCGTTCCGGTCACCGACAGGTTGGTTCCGAACAGGGAGCCATGGATGCCCAATGCTCCCTTGCGCGGACCGTTCACCGGGACGGGCGCCACGGGCGCCACGGCAGGGGAGGGCGGCTCCGGTGCGGCGGGCGGCTCCGGTGCGGCGGACGCCACGGGCAGAGGTTCGGGTATAGGAGGAGCGGGCGGCGGAGCCTCGGGGGTCGAGGTAGGCGCTTCCTCCGGGGAAGGCGCGTTCGCCGCGGGCTCGGTTGGCGAGGCGGGAGCTGTTTTCAGCTGACGCTCACGTTTGAGTTCGGCGAGGCGTTGCGAGGCGGGCTTGGCCCGAGGGGCCGTCGCACAGCCCGTGAGGAGCAGGACGAGGGAGAAGAGTAGCGGACGCGAGGAAGTTCTCTTCATGGCGGAGCACGATTCCATACGATGCTCCACCCGGAGATAGGCAGGTTTTATCTGGAGATTCGAATGACCTCGTGACGTCCTTTCCCTGCGCTGAGTAAGGGGGAGGGGCCTGGGCGGCCCCCGGCCCCTCGAGCTGCGTTCAACGCCTTAGCGCGAGGTGGGATCGCTCGAGTCCTTCTTGGCCTCGTGAATCCAGGACATCATCTCGCGCAGGCGTCGGCCCACGTCTTCGATGGGGTGCTGGCGGCCCTGCTCACGCAGCTTGTCGAACATGGGGCGTCCCGCCTGGTTCTCGAGGATCCACTCGCGCGCGAAGGCGCCGTCCTGGATTTCCTTGAGCACCTTGCGCATCTCCTGACGCACGCCGTCGTTGATGAGCCGCGGCCCGCGCGTGTAGTCCCCGTACTCCGCCGTGTCGCTGATGGAGTGGCGCATCCAGCCCATGCCGCCTTCGTACATGAGATCCACGATGAGCTTCAGCTCATGCAGGCACTCGAAATAGGCGCTCTCGGGCTGGTAGCCCGCCTCCACGAGCGTGTCGAAGCCCGCTTGAACGAGCGCCGTGACGCCACCGCAGAGCACCGCCTGCTCGCCGAAGAGATCCGTCTCGGTCTCCTCCTTGATCGTGGTCTCCAGCACGCCAGCCCGGGTCGTTCCGAGCGCACGGGCGTAGGACATGCCCAGCGCGCGAGCGTGGCCGGTGGAGTCCTGGTGCACGGCGATCAACGCCGGAGTTCCCTTCCCATCCTGGTAGAGGCGGCGCACCAGATGGCCGGGCGACTTGGGCGCGATGAGCAGCACGTCCACGTCCGAGGGAGGACGGATCTGCCCGTAGTGGAGGTTGAAGCCATGCGCGAAGAAGAGCGCCTTGCCCCGGGTGAGGTGAGCCGCGATGTCCGCGTCATAGATCTGCTTCTGCGTCTGATCCGGCGCGAGGATCATGATGGTATCGGCCCACTGCGCGGCCTCGGCGACCGAGCTCACCTTGAGCCCCGCCGCCTCCGCCTTGCTTCGCGAGCGGCTGGCGGCATGCAATCCCACTCGCACCTCCACTCCCGAGTCCTTGAGGTTGAGCGCGTGGGCGTGACCCTGGCTTCCATAGCCAATGATCGCGACCTTGCGAGCGCGGATGGGTTCGAGGGAGGCGTCTTTGTCGTAATAGATCGTCGTCATCTGGGTGGTCCTTGGTGGTGGGGGGGATTACGGAAGGGGGGCTGCGTTTTGACGCGGAGGGGGGGCCGTCACTTGCTGGGCACGTAGGTCAACCACTTGGCGGATCGCGGCAGCTCACCGCGCACGGAGGCGTGGTAGGCCTGTTGCAGCTTCCGGGTGATGGGACCGGTGCGGCCATTGCCGATGGTGCGGAAGTCAATCTCGCGCAGGCCCACGACCTCGGCGGCGGTGCCGGTGACGAAGACCTCGTCGGCCGTGTAGAGCTGGTCGCGGGAGATGGGCTGGGCGATGACCTCCATGCCCATGTCCCGCGCCAGGATCATCACCGTGTCCCGGGTGATGCCCTCGAGGATCTGCGCATCCGGAGGGGTCAGCAGCTTGCCATCCCGGACGAGGAAGATGTTCTCGCCCGTGCACTCGGCCACCATGCCCTGGGTGTCCAGCATGATGGCCTCGTCGAAGCCCAGTCGGACCGACTCCGTCTTCGCGAGCACCGAGTTGGGATAGTTTCCGGCGACCTTCGACTTGGTCAGCGACACGTTGGGGTGGTGGCGCGTGTACGAGGAGACGTTGGCGCGGACACCGTTCTCGGTGGCTTCCGGCCCGAGGTAGGCGTTCCACTGCCACACCGCGATGCCCACCTGGGCCTGTCCTCCATCCAGGTTGAGATTCCAACCTCCGGCGCCGAGGTAGATGAGCGGGCGGATGTAACACTCCTCATGGCCATTGGCGCGAACCGTCTCCACACAGGCCTCGATGAGCTGGCCCGCGGTGAAGGGCAGCTCACGCCAGCCCATGACCGTCGCGGACTTGAGGAGCCGCTCCATGTGCTCGCGCAGGCGGAAGATGGCGGGACCGTTCACCGCGCGGTAGCAGCGGATGCCCTCGAACACCGCCATGCCATAGTGCACCGCGGGCGTGAGGAAGGGCATCTGTACCTCCGCCCCGTTCATCAACTTCCCGTTGATCCAGATGTATTTGCTTTGCATATGTGTGCTTTCTCTCCAGCGCGATGCGGCGGATGTCGGTTCGTGTCTCAGGCGGCCCGCTCGGGCGGCTCTCCGGGGGGCGTATCCAGCAGGTCGGCGAGCGCGGACTCGGCTCCGCGCGCCATCGCCACCGCTCCGGTGCGCACCAGCTCGATGATTCCCTGGGGGCGCAGCACCTCGATGAGCCCGTCGATCTTGTCGGGCGTGCCGGTGAGCTCCAGCATCACCGAGGTCGGGGTCACGTCGATGGCGCGGGCCCGGAACACCTCGCACAGTTGGAGCACCTTGGAGCGGCTCTCCTCGTTGGCGCGCACCTTGATGAGGGCCAGTTCGCGCGCCACCTGGCCTTGCGCCGTGACGTGCTCCACGTAGAGGACGTTGATGAGCTTGTAGAGATTGGCCTCGAGCAGCCGCGCCTCGCGCTCATCCGCCTGCACCACCAGGGTGATGCGCGAGATGGCGGAGCGCTCGGTCCGCGCCACGTTGAGCGAGTCGATGTTGTAGGCCCGGCGCCGGAAGAGCGAGATGACCCGGTTGAGGACACCGGGGCGATCCTCCACATGGGCAATGAAGGTACGTTGTTGGATGGGGCTCATGGGTATGGGTTCCTCAGACGGCTCCGCTGTTCCAGGGGGTGCTTCCGCCCGTCACGCCACCTTCGGTGGGGCGGCGGATCATGTCTCCGAGGTCCGCGCCCGTTGGCACCATGGGGTAGACGCTGTCCTCCTTCTCCACGGTGAAGTCGATGACCGTGGTGCCGGAGTGGGCTCGTGCGCGAGCCACCGCCTCGGGGATGTCCTCGCGGCGGGTGACGCGCAGGCCGGCCAGGCCGTGCGCCTCGGCCAGCTTCACGAAGTCGGGGTTGTGCAACGTGGTGGCGCTGTAGCGGTTCTCGTAGAAGAACTGCTGCCACTGCCGCACCATGCCCAGGTAGCCATTGTTGATGATGGCCACGTGAATCTTGATGCCTTCCTGGGCGCAGGTGGACAGCTCGGCCGCCGACATCTGGAAGCCACCGTCACCCACCACCACCCAGAGTTCCTCGCCGGGCCGCGCGAGCCGTGCGCCAATGGCCGCTGGCAGCGAGAAGCCCATGGTCCCCAGTCCTCCCGAGGTGATGAGCTGCCGGGGGTGGTCGTGCCGGTAGTACTGGGCTTCCCACATTTGATGTTGGCCCACGTCGGTGACCATGAGCGCCTTGCCCTGGGTCAGCCACCACAGGTCATGGATGACGTGAGCGGCGTGGAGCCGGCCGTTGGACGGCACGTATTGGATGTCTCGCACCGCCGAGTCGCCCTTGAGCGAGTTGATGTGCTTCACCCAGGGCTCGCAGGTGCGCTGCTGGATGCGGGGGAGCAGCTGCGTGAGCGTCCGGCGGAGGTCTCCCACCAGGCCCACGTCCACCGTGACGTTCTTGTTGATCTCGGAGGGATCGATCTCGATGTGGATCTTCCGGGCCTTGCGCGCGAACATCTTGAGGTTGCCCGTCACCCGGTCGTCGAAGCGCATGCCCAGGGCGATGAGCAGGTCCGCCTCCTGGATGGAGGTGTTGACCCAGGCTTCTCCATGCATGCCCATCATTCCGAGGCTGAGGGGGTGGGTCGCCGGGAAGCCGCCCAATCCAAGCAGGGTGCTCGCCACCGGAATGCCCGTCTTCTCCACCAAATCCATCAGGAGGTGCGAGGCCTCGGACTTGACGATGCCGTGGCCCGCGAGGATGAGGGGCCGCTCGGCCGCGGCGATGAGCTCGGCGGCGCGCTCCAACTCCTCCTTCGAGGGCTGGTGCTCCGGACGATAGCCCGGCAAGCGCACCTCACGTGCCCGCCAGTCCACGGCGGTGCTGGCCTGCTGCGCGTCCTTGGTGATGTCCACGAGCACGGGCCCGGGGCGGCCGGAGCGGGCGATGAAGAACGCCTCTCGGAGCGTCGGCGCGATGTCCTCGGCTCGCGTCACCAGGTAGTTGTGCTTGGTGATGGGAAGGGTGACGCCCGTGATGTCCGTTTCCTGGAAGGCGTCGCTGCCCAGCAGCGTGGAGGACACCTGCCCGGTGATGCAGACGATGGGAGACGAGTCCAGCATCGCGGTGGCGATGCCCGTCACCAGGTTGGTGGCGCCCGGACCCGAGGTGGCCATGCACACACCCACCTTTCCCGAGGCGCGCGCATAGCCATCCGCCATGTGTGCCGCGGCCTGCTCGTGGCGCACGAGCACATGGCGGATCGGCCGCTGATGCATGGCATCGTAGATGGGCATGATGGCCCCACCCGGATAACCAAACACGACCTCGACCCCCTCGCTGGCGAGGACGTCCCAGACGATCTCGGCGCCCGTGCGTTTCGTCGCGCCAGAGGCATGGTCCTGGGGGGGGGTTCCCTGTGCTGCCTTGGCGGTTGTTTCGGGTTTCGTCATTGCGCCTCCACTGCGAACCTCGAGGAGATTGAGGGCGCTGGAAAACGAAAACCCCGCCACCGTTTCCGGGGGCGGGGTTTTTCGTTCCAGCCTGGATGTCATCCAGTCTCAAAACGGTGGTCCGCTCCCATGAACGATGGGCCGTACAAGTACCAGGGCGACAAGGGCCCCTAGCACCCGCACGAGCGAACGCACACCAAGGCCCAGGGCCAGGCGCGGGGTCGACTCGAGGAGGGAGAAGGGGTTCGTCATCTGGGGTTGGGCTGGGTTGGACCGGATGACATCATGCGCCAACTCGGTCCTCGGTTGCAAATCCTTTGGCTAAAGCCCGTGTGTCCGCTCTCGCGGCTCTATGCGAACGCCTCGGTGGCGTAAGCGATCTCCAGACCGTTCTCGTGCATTCGCAGCCGGGGACGCGACAGCCAATGGCAATGGGGGCAGTAGCTGTGCGCGCCGCCACCCGGCGTCTTCCGGATGTTCACCGCGCCACCGCACAGCATGCAGCCCTCGGGGAGGATGAATTCGGCGATGCCCTCGCCGGCCTTCTTCTCAGGTGAACCGTTCATGTCTTTACACGTAACGCAGCATTCGCCGACCACAAGGTACCCGGGTCGCATTGCGTGGCTTCCTCGGAGGGCAAGCGGGCCGCTGAGGGGTTCCGGAGCGAGGGCGCACCTGCTAGGACTCCCCTCATGAGCAACGGCAAGAACTACACCCCGCGTCCCCACCGTGAGCCCATTACCCGCGAGACGGATCCGGGCGGCCGGTGGTCGACGCAGTTTCCGGACATGATGGGCTACAAGAGCCAGGGCGGGGGCAAGGTGCCCGCGGACTTCGAGTGGAAGTCGAGCCCCAAGCAGGCTCAGGAGGAACTGACGCCCGAGACGCTCATGTCGCGCTACCACCAGCGCGTCGTCCCTCGTCTGGCCACGCCCCCCGGCGCGCCCGCGCTGCCCGAGGACGCCACCAAGAAGTAGCCCGCCTCAGGTGAAGGGCAGGGCCGCGAGGCGCTCGCGGAACACTTCCAGCGTCTCGCGCAACTGCGCGTCATCATATGATTGCCCGGTGGCCACGCGCGCCTTGCGCAGGAAGGTGTCGAACACCGGGGTGCGGCCGTAAAGGGCTTCCGCCACCGTCAGGGCCTCGCGCACCACGCGCTCGGCACCGGGTGAGCCCAGGAACAGGTGCATGGCCGCCTGCTCCAGCCGCGCACCGCACGCCGCCCACACGGCGCGGTCGTGCGTCGCCAGCGTGCGCTGCGTCAGCTCCGTGCCCACCCGCCCCAGCTCCGTGAGCAGGGGATCCATCAGCGCTCGCAGCTCGCCCGCTTCCGGCTCCTGCCTGGACGCCAGCTCGCGCAGCCGCTCGCGCAGCTCCACGAGCAGGCGCTTGTCCCGCGTCTTCATCGTCAGCGAGGCCGGCATGGTGCCGAAGGCGGCCAGCATCTCCTCCAGCCGCCGCGCCTGGGACAGCACCTCCCGGGGCGGCATCGTCGCCAGCTTCTCCAACCGCGATTGCAACGAGCGGCGCAGGTCCGCCACGGCGCCCCGGAGCGCCGCCGCCGCGCCCACCTGGACCTCGTAGCCTGGCACCACCTGCTCGCGCGGTACTTCCTCGAACGCCGCCGCCGTGAGGTACACGAGGTCCCCCATCTGCGCGCGGAAGTCCGCGCGGAACGACTGGAGCTCGGCCATCAACGCCCACCGGTCGCTCACCACCTCGGGTTGGCGCACCCGCTGGCCCAGGTCCGCCACGCGCTGGGCGAGCCGCCCCGCGCACGCGTTGAGCACCGCCTCCACCTCCTGCGCCAACCGCTCGTCGAAGCTCGCGGGCGGAGGCGCCCAGGCTCCATCCCGCGTGCTCTGCTCGGGAGGCGGAAAGGCCTGCTTCACGGCGGACACCAGGGCGTTCACGTCCACCACCGTGTCCCGCAGCACGGGCGCCATCGTCTCCCACAGGGACAGGTCCGCTCCCGCCTCCTCCACGGACGTGGGCTCGTATTTGACGATGTTGACGTGGCCCAGACGCTCGATGGCCAGGGCCGCCGCCCGGTAGACCTTCTCCAGCCGGGTGGCGAGTTCACGGTAGGTGAGACCCTCGAGCAGGGCCTTCAGCCGGGGAGGCAGGGGGTCCTGCACGGGACGGGAACTTTTCACCGGGGGCATACGCGCACGCTAGGTCTTGTCCAGGAGGGCGTCCACCAACCGGCTCACGGCGCTGGGGCCGCCCTGGCGCAGGAAGAGGTTGGGCTCGGTGAGCTCCAATTCCATCAGCCTCGGTCCGCCGTGCTCATCGCGGGCCACGTCCACCCGGGCATACAGGAGGTCGAAACCCGTTGCGTCGAGCACCTTTCGGGCGAAGGCCCGCTCCTCCTCCGATGCGAGGGCGGGCGCCGAGGCGGTGGGGTCGTAGCCCGGGCGGCCGGAGAGGGCCGCCTGTCGCTGGATGGTATGGGTGTGCTCTCCGCCGAGGAAGACCAGACCGTGCTCGCCGTGGGTCTCCACCGAGGGGAGGTAGGGCTGCACCATCATGTCCTTGTGTGGCAGCACGCGCGCCACCAGGGCCTGGGCGGCGGCCAGGTCGTTGGGACTTCGTACGCGGAAGGTATCGCGCGCGCCCGCGGAGACGGCGGGTTTGAGTACCGCGTCGCTCCAACCCCGCTCGGAGAGGAGCGCCTCCACGTCCGGAGCCGAGCCACGTGCGAGCCACGCGGTGGGGACGATGGAGATGCCTCGTGCTTCCAGGTCTCGCAGGTAGCCCTTGTGCGTATTCCAGCGCAGCACCTCGGGTGGGTTCCACAAGGGGCAGAGGGCTCCGGCGCGCTCGGCCCAGGCGACGAACTCCTCGCGGCGCATGTCCGAGTCCCACGCGGTCCGCACGAGCGCGAGCCGGAAGCGGCTCCAGTCCACCGTGGGGTCGTCCCAGATGACGGGACCCGCCTTCACCCCCCGCGCGGCGAGCGCCTGGGCGAGCAGGGTCTCGTCGGGGGTGCATTCGGGGAAGGTGGACGCGGTGACGAGGGCGATGTCGGGCGGGCTCGCGAGAGATGGCACGGGCGGGACATTACAGGACGCGGGACGTGCCTACCGCCGATGCGAGGCGATGACCGCGCCGAGCCGGCGCATGCCTTCCTCCAGCAGCTCCGGCGGGCGGTTGGAGAAGTTCAAGCGCATGAACTCATGGCGTGCTTCCCCGGCGAAGAACGAGGTGCCGGGCACGAAGGCGACGCGCTTCTCCAGCGCGAGCGGGAAGAGGGCGTCGGCGCTCATGCCGCGAGGCAGCTCCGCCCACACGAACATGCCGCCGTCGGGCCGCGTCCACCGGGTGCCCTCGGGCATGTGCCGCTCGAGCGCGCCGAGCATGGCCTCGCACCGCTCCCCGTAGACAAGGCGCAGGCGCTCCAGGTGGCCCTGGAAGTCGAAGCGCGAGAGCAGCCGCGCCGTGGCCCGCTGCGAGACCGTGGCCGTGTGCAGGTCCGCCGCCTGCTTGACCACGGTGGCGGCGCGCAACACCTCGCGCGGTGCCACCATCCACCCGATGCGCAGCCCGGGCGCGAGCACCTTGGAGAACGAGCCCAGGCTCACCACCACGCCTTCGTCGTCGAGCGATGCCAGGGAGGGCAGGTGCTCGCCGCGGAAGCGCAGCTCGCCGTACGGGTTGTCCTCGAGGATGAGGATGCGATGGCGCTGGGCGAAGCGCACCAGGGCCTCGCGCCGCTCCAGCGACAGGGTGGTGCCCTTGGGGTTCTGGAAATTGGGCACCAGGTAGATGAGCTTGGGCTTGTGCGTGGCGCACAGGCGCTCCAGCTCGTCCACGCGCATGCCGTCGTCGTCGCTGCCCGCCACGCGGAAGGACACCTCGTAGCCGCTGAACGTCTGCAACGCGGCGAGGTAGCTTGGGCTCTCCACCACCACCACGTCACCCGGGTCCAACATCACCTTGGCCACCAGCTCGATTCCCTGCTGCGAGCCATTGGTGATGAGCACCCCGTCCGCGCCCACGCGCACGCCGCGCTCGCCCAGGTGGGCGGCGATCCACTCGCGCAGGGGGCCGTAGCCCTCCGTGGTGCTGTACTGGAGCGCCGCGCGGCCCTCCTCGGCGAAGACCTCGGCGTGTGCCTGGGCGATGGCTTCCACCGGGAAGAGCTCGGGGGCGGGCAGTCCCCCCGCGAACGAGAGCACGTCGGGCCGCTCGGCCACCTTGAGGATCTCCCGGACGGCGGAGGCCTTCATGAGCGACATGCGCTGGGCGAGCCGCAACGGCGGAGGTGCGGAGGGGTGGGCGGCGGCGATCATGGTCAGGCTCCTTTCAGCTCTTCGGGAACGACGTGGACGTGCGTGCCTTCCTTGATGGACGTCAGCACGATGGTGGTGTGGGTCCGGGTGACGCCCGCGATGACGCGCAGGGTCTCCGTGAGCAGGGCATCGAGCGTGCGCGTATTCGCCGTGCGCACCTTGAGCAGGTACGAGTCCTGTCCGGCCACGCGGTGGGCCTCGAGCACCTCGGGCAGCGCGAGCACCTTCTTGGCGAAGCCCTCGAAATACTTGGGGTGCTCGATGCTCACACCGATGAAGGCGGTGATGTCCTTGCCCAGCTTCGTCGCGTCCACCCGCGCCGCGTAGCCGGTGATGACGCCCCGCTCCTCGAGCTTGCGGATGCGCTCGGCCACCGCCGGCTGGCTCAGCCCCACCGAGCGGGACAGCTCCAGCTGGGTGGCGCGCCCGTCGCGCTGCAGCATGTCGATGAGGCGATAGTCGAGCTCGTCCATGGCGTCCCCCGCGGCCTTATTTTTATAAGCCGAAGTGGTGATACGCCAATAAGGTATATGTCATTCGTCGCTGTTGCAAGGAGGTTGACGGCGGAACGGGTAGATAAGCCGCCGAGCGAGGAGGTGTGTCGATAAGTAGGAGCCTCGTTCGACGTGGAGTAGATGCCCACGCCTTCCACTCGAACGGAGCTCGTCATGGACACCGCCACGCCCCTCAAGCCTTCCTCCCTGGAAGGCCTTCCGAAGAAGTCGATGACCCGTCACCTGCCGACGGTGGGCCGTGTGGTGATGGGGCTCATCTTCTTCGTCTTCGGCCTGAACGGCTTCCTGGACTTCATTCCGCCGCCGCCGGACATGTCTCCGGACGATCCGGGAGTCGCCTTCGGCATCGCGATGAAGGCCACGGGCTACCTGTTCTGGCTGGTGAAGGGCACCGAGGTGCTGGCGGGGGCGCTGTTCCTGGCCAACCGCTTCGTGCCATTGGCGCTGGCGCTCATCGCCCCCGTCATCGTCAACATCTTCTTGTTCCACGTCTTCCTGGCGCCGGTGGGCACGGGAATGGCGGTGTTCCTCCTGGTGCTGGAGATCTTCCTCGCCTGGTCATACCGGGCGGCGTTCCGCCCCATGCTCGCCATGCGCGCGACGGCGAGCGTTTGAACGTCGTCAGAGCGAGCCCTGCGCGCCCGAGCTGGCGCCCGCGCCCGGGCGCAGGCGGCGGATGGCGCGCAGGAGCATGAGCTCGTCGAGCGGATTGGGGACATAGCCCCGCGCGCCAATCCGGTGGGCCCGCTGCAGGTCCTCGTCGTCCGAGGAGCCCGACAGCAGCAGGGTTCCGGCGATCCGCGCCTCGCCCGCGAGCAGTCCCTCCATGGCCTGCACCGGGGCGAACACCAGGTCCGTGGCCTCCGTGTGCATCGTCTCCAGGGGAGAGATGACCTGGGTCGGGATTCCCTCCCGAGCCAGCGCGCGCGAGATGAGCGTCGCCGTGACGGGGGGCCAGGCGTAGAGCAGCACGGGGGCGTCCGCGCCCCGGGGACGCGAGGGCCGCGCCTTGGACGGCTCCGCCTTGTCCAGGGGGAAGCGGTAGAGCGCGGCGAGCGCCCGGGTCAGCGCCGGATCCGAGGCGAGGTGGGCTTCGACCCGGGGCTTGCCGGAGACGGCGCGGACGGCGTCCAGTGCTTCCAGCGACACGGGAGCGGGCATGGCGATGTGCAGCACCTCGCGCTCGCCCTTGTCGAGCCGCAGGGGAACCACGCGGTACTGACGGGCGATGCGCTTGGACACCAGCCGGGTGAGCTTGGGATGAAGAGGCTCGCGGTCCAGGTCGATCGCGGGGACGCCCTGCTGCTGGGCGAGCGCGCGCAGCACGTCGGCCTCCGTGCAGAGGCCCTCGCGTACGAGCGCCCGGCCCAGGGGCACGTTCAGCTCATGGTGGTGCACCAGGGCGAGGCGCAGTTGTGCGCGATCGAGAAGTCCCAACTCCATCAGGACTTCTCCGAGCATGGGTTTGGGAGTGGCGTGCATGCCTGAAAGGCTGCTCACTCCGCTCCGGGGCGACGAGGGTCACCAGAAGCAGCCACCGCTCCGTTGCCCGCTTGGAGGGCTCACTCCCGCTGGAGCCAGCGCAGCAGGGCGTCGGGTGCGTCCACGTGGACGAAGTGTCCCGCCTCCGGGAGGGTGTCCACGGGGCAGCCCAGGGCCTCCATGCGCGCCATGTCCGAGTCGCTGACGTAGTGCGCCCGGCCACCCCGGATGCCGCGCGCCTTCAGGCCTGGCCGCGCCAGGGCTCCCCACAACTCCTCCTGATTGGAGCGGCCATGGAAGGTGGCGAGCGCTTCGCGATCGAAGCGCCAGTGCACGCCTACCTCGGGCGCGGACTCCAGGTTCATGAGGAGCCAGTCGGACAGGGGGCCCGACAAGCCCCGTCCCGTGAGCTCCGCGCGCATCGCCTTGCGATCCGCGGCCCGGGCGGGGGCGGCCCGGAGCACTTCCAGCACCTTGCCGCTTTCCGACTGTCCCGGGGGAATGGGACCCGGGCCGATGTCCAGCAAGCTGACGCGTGCCACGGCCTCGGGCGCGAGCTGGCTCAAGGCGAGCGCCACGCGTCCTCCCAGGGAGTGGCCCACCACGTCCAGGGGCCCCTCGAGGCCTCCCGCGCGCGCCGTCTCCAGGACATCGGTGGCCAGGGTGGCCAGGGTGGCTCCGGCGGGCAGCCCGGGCGAGGTGCCATGACCCGTCAGGTCCGGCAACAGGAAGCAGCGGCCGGGGTCCGCGGCGCTCCAGGCCGCGGCGAGCGAACGCAGGTTGCGCCCCGTTCCGAGGAAGCCATGGATCAACACCGTGGGCCGCGGCCCTTCACCGACCTGGAAGTTCGAGAGGATCACGGTCGCTTCCTATAGCCCATGACCCCCGCCCCCGCCGCATCTCCAGGTGGGCGAGCGGGCAGGCGGTACCCCGGGATTCTCCGGAATAGACGAGGCTGGTCGTGCCCCAGGACAGTGCCCAGCTTCGCTCCATGATTCCCGAGCGACAGGACAAGGTGGGGGTGGGCCGGCGGGGAGCTCGAGGGTTGGCGCTGGCGCTGGCGCTGCTCGCGAGCGGCGCGGAGGCCCGGGCCCTCGGCGGCGTACGGATGCCAGATACCATCTCCTTGCAGGGCCAGGAACTCCTCTTGGATCACATGGAGGTGAAGAAGCGGTTCTTCTTCGATGTCTACGTGTGGGGCCTCTACCTGCAGCAGAAGCCCGCCTCGGTCGAGGAGGCGATCTCCTCCGAGGGCGCGAAGCAGCTGCAACTGCGCTTCAAACGCGGGGTGAATCGGGCGCAGCTCGTGGCGGCCTTCCGGGAGTTCCTCTCGGGCAGTGCGTCCCTGCGGGATCCGAAGATGAAGCGCCTGTGCGAGCAGCTGCTGCAATCGCTGCGCGGGGTGGACAAGGGGGACTCCATTCTCATCAGCTACATCCCCAACAAGGGGTTGCTCGTCTCCGGCGAGGGAAGCCAGGGCGCGACGATCCCGGGCAAGGCCTTCGCGGACGCGCTCTTCTCCGCGTGGTTGAGCGCCAACCCCATCTATCAATGAGACTCCCGCGGGGGGAAGCCCATCCATGCGGTGGACTCCTGGGCTCGCGTGCACGCGGTCGACAGGTCAACCTGACAAGTTCGTTCCGTCCAGCTCATTTATAAAGTAGTGTTGTCCGCGTATGGACGACATTGATTCGCTGAAACGCAGCATTGGCGCGGCACTGCTGATGGCCCGGGAGCGAGCGGGCCTCACCCAGGCGGATGTGTCCTCGATGTCTGGATTGGCCTCCGCCATGTATGGGCGCATCGAACGGGGGCAGATGCTGCCCAGTGTGCCCACCCTTCATCGGCTGTGCATGGCGCTGCGCATCTCCGCGAGCGCGCTGCTGGGCCTGAGTTCACCCCGGGACCTGGCCGCCGCGGCGCCCGAGCCGCCCATGTCCCCGCAGCTGGCGCGACTGGCCCGGCTCCTGCGGATGTTGTCGCCGGGAGAGCTGCGCTGCCTGGGGGCGCTCGCCCTGGACATTCGTCGACGAAAGAACCTGGTGCCCGCTCCATCGGATTGACGCCTGGAGCGGGCAGGGGCTTCGCGGGTATCGTCCCGCGCCATGCTTCTGAAGATCGTGCAGACGGGAGAGCCGGTCCTGCGACGGCCGGCCAGGGATCTCACGCCCGAGGAGATGACGAGCCCCGCGACGCGGCAGCTCATCGCCCTCATGCGCGACACCATGCGTGACGCCCCGGGCGTGGGATTGGCCGCGCCCCAGGTGGGCGTGGGTGTGCGCGTGGCGGTCATCGAGGACCGGGCCGAATATCAGGCGTTGGTGCCGCCCGCGGAGCTGGCCGCGCGCGAGCGCCAGGCCGTGGACTTCCATGTCCTCATCAATCCCCGGCTCGTGGTGGAGGACGCGACGCCGGTGGAGTTCCATGAGGGCTGCCTGAGCGTCAACGGCTTCTCCGCCCTGGTGCGGCGCGCGCGCTCCGTGCGGGTGGAGGCCTTCGACGAGAACGGCCAACCCTTCAGCCGCGTGGCGACGGGATGGTACGCGCGCATCCTCCAGCACGAGGTGGATCACCTCGACGGCACGCTCTACATCGACCGGATGGAGCCGCGCAGCTTCTCCACCATGGACAACCACCGGCGGCACTGGACGGCGCTCAAGGTGGCCGACGTGCGCCGGGCGCTCGGACTGTCTTCCTGAGGCGAGGGCCGTCATGCGCGTCCACTTCCCGCTCTGGGGGCTGCTCCTGATGACCACGGCGTGTGGAGAGGACGTGCTGGAGCGGCTCGAGGAGGAAGCCGCGGAGTGTCCCGAGGCACCCGCGATGCGGCTGGGGGAGGCGCCCTCCGCGGCCGTGCTGTTCAACGCCTACTTCCTCCAGGAAGAGGCGGCGCGGGACGTGCGCCGGGGCCTCGCCGAGTCGCCCGTGGTGGAGGAGACGTTCGCCAAGGCGGCGGCGCTCGGGGCCTGGGCCGTGCGCACCAATGGCCACAACGAAGCCGCCGAGCGGCGGGGGGACTCAGCCATCCAGGTGGCGCCGCTCGTCTATGACGAGACGGCGTTCCAGGGCTTGGATCGGGTGCTCGCCCGGGCGCGGGTGCACGGGGTGAAGCTCGTGTTGACCCTGGGCAATTACTGGGACGCCTACGGCGGCACGCGGCGCTACGTGGAGTGGGCGGGGCTGCCCTCGCCCGTGGAGGGGGACGCGCGCTTCTTCACCGAGCGCGCCGTCATCGACCTGTACAAGGCGCACCTCGGGCGACTGCTCTCGCGCGTCAACACGGTGGACGGGCTGCGCTATGGCGAGCATCCGGCGGTGCTGGCCTGGGAGTTGCTCAACGAGCCGCGTGGCCGGGGCCTGGACGCGGACGGCACGGCGATGCGCGCCTGGGTGGACGAGGTGGCCGCCGAGGTGAAGCGCCATGCTCCCGGCCACCTGGTGGGCACGGGGGAGGAGGGATTCGACACCTCCCTGGAGGGCTATGACGCGCCCTTCTGGCGGGCCTCGGCGCCCACGTCGCTCTTCCAGGGGGGGAGCAGTTTCCGGCGCAACACGGCCTCGCCCTTCATCGACTTCGCCAGTGTTCACTTCTACCCGGAGGCATATGGCGTGGCGCGCGAGGCCCTGCCCCGGGCCGGTGCGCACTGGTTCTCCGAGCACGCGGCGCTCGCGCGGGAGCTGGGCAAGCCCTTGTTCGCGGGTGAATTCGGCCTGCGCAACCGCGAGGGCCTCCTGCTCGAGGAGCGGCGTGCCGTCTATCGGGGGTGGTGGCGCTGCGCCTGGCGCACGGGGGTCGGGGCGAGCGCGCCGTGGATGTTCGCCAACGACGCCCGGCCGGACTCCTGGGATGATTTCACCTTCTATTACCGTGATGGGAGCATGCCCGCGGACCCCGGTAATCGTTACGCGGACCTCGTCATCGAGGCGGCGGCCCTCGCGGGTACGCGCTGAGCCCCACCCAAGGTGCCCCATTCCACACTTGGGGGGCTAAATGACACAGGCCGGGTTGTCCCGCTTCCCGGGAAGGACAAGTTTTTTCCCCTCTAACGGGTGAAGCAACGGAGGGGAACAGACCATGAGGACTCCCATCAAGTGGGCCGCGTGGATTTTCATCTGGGTTGTGGGTTCGGCGATGGCTCCACGGGATGTGGCGCCCAGCTGGGCCTCCTGGCCCTTGCCCGCGATGGTGACCCAGGTCTGCAAGGACAGCAGGCCGGGGCCATCCACGTGCAAACTGATCGACAGTGAACGGCGTGTGGTGGACGACGGTATCGCCGAGTACAGCTACACGCTCCAGCTGGGTCCGGGGCCGCACGAGCTGCTGACCCTGCACCGCGTGGTGCAAGAGGCGTGGCCCGGGGTTCCCCTGACGCCCAGCCGCTCCCTTTTCCTGCTGCATGGGGACATCTGGGGCTTCCGGGGTGCCTTCCTGCCAGGGGTGGCGAGCGCGGTGCTGCCCCGGAAGCCGTCCTTCGCCATCTACCTGGCCCGCCAGGGGCTGGACGTGTGGGGAATCGACATGCGCTGGGTGAACGTCCCCGCGCAGACCACCGACTTCACCTTCATGCGCGACTGGAACCTGGAGACGCATGCGCAGGATCTGGGCACGGGGTTGGCGGTGGCGCGCTATGTGCGGGGCCTCGCGAATCGCTCCGCCGACGGACCGATGCCCCTGCTGGGGTGGAGCCGGGGGGCCATGGTGGGCTACGCCTACCTGAACGCGGAGACGCGCGCGTCGAAGGAGCGGCAACACGTGAGCGCCTTCATCCCCGTGGACGTGGCCTTCTCCTTCGGTCCGGATGCTCCGGCGCAGCGCCAGGACGCGTGCCAGGGCTACAAGACGTTGGCCGCGCTCCAGACGTCCGGCGTCTACGCGGACAACAGCGGCCAGACGCTCCAGAACCTGGGGACGTATGCCAACGCGGCTCCCTCGTCGCCCTCGGCCTTCCTGCCGGGCCTCACCAACCGGGAGGCGGCACTGCTCGCCGGTACCGCCACCTACCGGTTGCAGGGTCTGCCCATCTTCAAGTGGTACCACTTCACCGGAGGCGTCTTCTCGGGCTCCACGGCCACGGCCCTGTCCTGGACGCATGAGCGCTTCTTCTTCGACACGCTGGAGCAGGCCGTGCCCTACCAGAGCCTTGGCGAGCAGGTGGAGTCCCTGGCGCTATGGTGCGGTACGCCGAAGTTGCCGTACACCGATCGGCTCAAGCACGTGAAGGTGCCGGTGCTGTACGTGGGCGCGGAGGGGGGCACCGGCCGCTTCGGCCACTACTCCGTGTCGCAGCTGGGCAGCAAGGACGTCTCCTTCCACCTCGTGCAGCGTCTGCAGGACGGCGCCCGTGCCCTGGACTTCGGCCACGCGGACCTGTTCCTGGCGACCGATGCGGACAAGAACGTGTGGCCGCGCATCACGGACTGGCTCTCGCGCCACTGAGGCCCACGCGGGTGATGGGCCCGGTGCGAATGGCGCGGCTCATTCCAGCAAGTGGCGCAGCCCCCGGGCGAGCTTCTCGGCGTGCCAGCGTTGCAGCTCCCGCGCGGTGTGCGCGGAGTGCTCGGCGCGCTCCTCCCGCACACGCTCCAGGAGCGTGCGAGCGGCGGTGCGCTGGGCCTCCTTTCCCTCCGCGGCCATCCCCTCGAGCAGGCCCATGCGCACGTCCGCGTCATGCAACTCGCCCAGCAATTCCTGCAAGGACACCAGCGCTTCTTGCAGTGCCTCCATCTTGCGGCGCATGGCGGGGCGGAAGATCTCGGCCTCGTAGCGCAGCTTCTTCACGGTCTTGCGCATCTCGTGCGCGATGAGGGCGTCGGGCGCCTCGGTGTAGTCCGCCATGAGCGTTTCGAGGGTTCGCAGCCGGCGGCGCAGTTGTCGACGCACGCGCCGGCCTCCGTAGCGCCCCGGTCCCGCCAGGTGTTTCGTCGCGTCCAGGAGCGTGGGGACCGTGTGCTGATCCCACCGTTTCAGCGCCCGCCGCAGCCGCTTCTCCTTGTCGGCGAGCGGAGACGTCACGCTCGCGCGCAGCGCTTCATACCCCGAGCGCCTGGCGGCCTTGGTCCCCTGGGCGGCCTGGTGCAGCCAATCGCCCTGCACATGGAGATCCCGCACCTCGCCGAGCGCGTCCTGGAGGTGCTTGACCTCCTGCTCCAGGGGCTCCAACTCGCCCAGGCCCCGGAATATCCGGAGCGCCGCGCGCAGGCGCCGGGTGGCCACGCGCATGTCATGCACTCCGTCCATGGTGAGCTTCCGGGTGAGGGCGTCCTCCTCATGGCGCACGTCGGCCAGGCGGCTGGTGAGCAACCGCCGCGCGGCCTCGGCCAGGCGACTGTCGGGGCCCAATCCTCTGACGGGGGTGGGGCGTGCCATGGATGGCTCTCTCTCTCCTGGAACTAACGCGTGGCCTCGTACCGGGCCGCCGCCTGCTCCAGCAGCCGCTCTGCACTGTCCGCTCCTTCCCAACCGAGCAGGCGCAGGTCCTTGTTCGCGAAGGTCACGGCGACGGAGAAGAAGTGCTCCAGCTCCTGTCGCTCGCGCGAGGACAGTTCGTGGATGTCGTTCAGATTGTCGGCGCGGGGCGCCAGGGTGGGCACGACGAGCAGCCGATCATTGCGCTCGCGCCCCCGTCCTCCCGCCTTTTTCTTCTGGTCCACCTTCAATACCCCGAGCGCGCGGCAGGGCAGGACCACGCCCGGATAGGTGGTCTGGTCCCAGTACACCATCGCGTCGAGCGGATCCCCGTCCGAGGCCCGGGTGCTGGGGATGAAGCCCCAGTCGAACGGGTAGCGCAGTCCCCGCACCAGCGGGCGAGAGAGGGTGAAGATCCCGAGCTCCGGCTCGTACTTGAGCTTCACGGTGGAGCCTCGGGGCGACTCGACCACGACATGGAAGGCGCCACCCTTGCCGCGCAAGGGAAGGCGGGTGAGATCCGCGTGCATGTCACTCAAGCGTTGGTCGCGGCCGAGGTCTCCTCGCGGATGGCGGACGGGCCACTCTCCTCGCGGGCGATGTTGGCCGAGCCGTGCAGGTGGCTCTCCAGGAACCACAGATCCTCCTCCACCTGGCCGAGGATCTGCGTGAGGATGTCCGCGCTGACCGGGTCGTTCACATCGTCGCAGCGCTGGATGCCCTCGCGCACGGTGGCCGCGTAGCGCGACACCCGGTCCACGATGACACGCACGTGATCATCGCCGTTGACGGCGCTCAGGTCGTACTCGCTCAACTCGCTGTTCTTGGCGGCCAGACGGATGGTGCCTTCCGCGTAGCCGCCCAGTGCTCCAGCGCGCTCGGCGAACTGGTCGGCTTGTTCACGCACGTGGTCCGCCACCTTGTCGAAGAGCAGATGGCGGCTGATGAAGTGATTGCCACGGATGTTCCAGTGGGCCTGTTTCACCTGCCAGTGCAGATCAATGGCGGTCGCCAGACAGGAGTTGAGCAGCTCGATCAACTCGGAACGGGCCTCGCGCGGCAGGTTGACGTGGCTGGGAAACTTGGTGGTCATGAACATGTCCCTCGTTGGATGTCTCCGGGCGGACCGTCCGCCGGTTCATCTGTCCGTTCCAGAGGGTGGGGATGAGTGGGGCCCACGCCAAGCCAAGCCACCCTTCCAAATGAGCAGGGAGGCGGACGAGCCCCCGCTCACCGCGACGTGGGACCAGCCAGCTTCCCGGAGGGTGCGCGCTGCTCGCGGGGAGGATGACTTGTCTTCCGGGGTGAAGCGCACGCGGGAGGCGGTGGTGCAGCCCACCAGCAGGGCGAGGAAGTGCTGTCTTCGTCGTCCCTTCGCGCTCGCCGTCCATCCTTAAGTTCATGGAAGCAGGAGGAGCCATGTCCAGGACGAAGCTCGTGGGCCTGCTGGTGTTGTGGGTGGGCCTGCCAGGCTGCGCCACCGTCGCGCGCCAGTTCGGAGAGCACGCCACGATGGGTGCCCAGGAGGCGATGCGCGCGGAGAAAGAACAACGGCAACCCGAGGAGCAGGCCCTGGACGATGCCTTGACTCGCCGTGAATCGGAACAGATGGCGCGGGGTCTGGTGGATGCCTTCACGCGTCCAGAGTCTCCCTTCCAGCCGCCTGCATCGGGGGGCGGGCCGTTGGTGGACGCGGCGGGGTCGAGCTCGTCGTCCCTGGCCTCGGAGGTCGCCCGGGGTTTGAGCACGGAACTGGGACGCCAACTGGGCCCGGATGGCACGGGGCCGCTTGGTCAGAGTCTGTCGGCCACGGCGGGCCGGATCGCGTCCTCGATGGTCCAGCAATCGCGTGATGAACTCGGCTCGCTCTTTCCCGAGTGTGGAGGGCTCCAGGGTGAACAGGCCCGCGCCTGCAGGGATGCGCAACTGGCCAGCCTGGGCGCGTCGTTCACCCGGGGGGCCACCCAGGGTCTGGTCCAGGCCGTGCGACCCTGGCTGCTCGTCTTCACCTTCACGGGCGGGTTGTTGGTGGGGCTGCTCGTGTTCTTGAGCATCTCCATGGTTCGAGCCAATCGGGAGTCCAGCCGCCGGGAAGTCCTCTTCCGGCAGCAGAGACGCCCCGTGTAGCGGAGGACGAATGAGCGGGCGGGCGGGACAGTTCCTGGTGTTGTTCGCGTTGGGCCTGCTCCTGCTCGGTCAGGCGTCCCGGGCGGTCGAGCCCCCGACTTCCGCCACCCTCTCCCGCTGCGTTCTCGAGGGCACCGTCGATGCCGGGACCAGTGCCTACCTGGTCGAGTGTGTCCGTCGCGCCCAGGAGGCGGGACATCAAGCCCTGCTCATCCGGCTCGACACCCCCGGCGGGGAACTCGAGGCCACGCGCGCCATGGTCCGGGCGTTCCTCTCGGCCCGCGTTCCCGTGCTGGTGTGGGTGGGACCGTCGGGAGCCCGGGCTGGCAGCGCGGGGGTCTTCATCACACTCGCCTCGCACCTGGCGGGCATGGCCCCCGGAACCCATATCGGCGCCGCTCATCCCGTCGTCGGCCTGGGTGGACAGGACCCCGAGAAGGTCGGCGGCGAGGAGATGGCCCGGAAGATCGAGAACGACACCGCCGCCTTCGCCGAGGCCATCGCCCGGGAGCGGGGCCGCGACGCCGAGTGGGCCATCCGCGCCGTGCGGGAAAGCGAGAGCGTCCCCGCGGAGAAGGCCCTCGCGCTCGGCGTCATCGAGACCGTCGCTCCCACCGAGGCGTCCTTCCTGGAGCAGGCCCAGGGCCGTGTCGTGTCCGTGTCCGGCACGCCCGTCACCCTGCACACCGCCCAGGCGCGGATCGTCGATCTGGATCCCACGCCCTCCCAGCGTCTGTTGCACGCGCTCGCCCAGCCCGCCGTCGTCTATCTCCTCTTCCTGCTCGCCGGACTTGGCCTCGCCGTGGAGTTCGCCCATCCCGGCTTGTTCGTCCCCGGCCTCACCGGTGTGGTGTGCCTGGTGCTCGCCCTGCTCGCCTCCGCGGCGCTGCCCGTGCGCGCCGGTGCGATCGTGCTGCTCGTGCTCGGCGTGGGACTGCTCGTGGCCGAGCTCTTCATCACCAGTGGACTGCTGGGGGCCTCGGGCCTGTTGCTGCTCGTGCTCGGGGGCGTGTTCCTCGTGGACCGGTTCGATCCGGGGTGGTTCATCGACCGGCCCTTGCAGGTACCCCTGCGCACGGTGCTGCCCTTCGCCGTCCTGGTCGCCGCGGCCGCCGTCTATCTCGCCCGGCGCGCCGCCGAGACGCGCCGTGTGCCCCAACTCGCCGGAGACCTGGGGCTCGTGGGGGAGCGGGGCCATGTGCTCGAGGCCGTGTCGGCCTCCGGGGGCGAGGTGTTCGTCCACGGCGAGCGCTGGTCCGCCCGTGCTTCCGCCGACATTCCCTCCGGCGCTCCCGTGGTGGTGCGCCGGGTGGAGGGACTCACTCTGTACGTCGATGAGGTGAAGACATGACCGATTTCTTCGGCCTGTTCGGGCTGCTCATTCCGCTGGCCATCCTCCTGCTCGTCTTCCTGTCCGGTGTGCGCATCGTCAATGAGTACCAGTCCGGCGTCGTCTTCCGGCTCGGGCGCTTCGTGGGCCTCAAGCGCGCGGGCTTCCGTTGGCTCATCCCCCTCGTGGAGCGCATGGTCATCATCGACATGCGCACCGTCGCGCGCGACGTGCCGCCGCAGGACGTCATCACCCGGGACAACGTCAGCGTGAAGGTGAACGCCGTCGTCTACTTCCGCGTCATCCACGCGGACAAGGCCGTGCTCCAGGTGGAGGACTTCCTGTACGCCACGAGCCAGCTCGCGCAGACGACATTGCGCGCCATCCTCGGCCAGGTGGAGTTGGATCAACTGCTGTCCGAGCGCGAGCGCATCAACCGCGACATCCAGAAGGTGCTGGACGCGCACACGGACCCCTGGGGCATCAAGGTCTCCAACGTGGAGGTGAAGCACATCGACCTGCCGGTGGAGATGCAGCGCGCCATCGCCCGACAGGCGGAGGCCGAGCGCGAGCGCCGCGCGAAGATCATCGCCGCCGAGGGTGAACACCAGGCCGCCGAGAAGCTGTCCCTGGCCGCCGAGGTGCTCGACCGCAACCCCATCACCCTCCAGCTGCGCTACCTGCAGACGCTGGTGGAGATCACCGGCGGAGGCAACCAGACCATCATCCCCATTCCCCTGGATCTGCTCCGCACGCTGGGATTGCACCCCAAGGGAAGCGGATAGGACGCTCCGTCCGGGTGCCCCGCCTCACGTCGCCAGCAGGATGAAGTCCACGACGGTGTTCCACAGGCGCTCGAACTGGATGCGGCGGAAGCCCGAGCCCGAGATGAGCCAGTCCACATGGGGCGGCCGGTGCGCGGGCTGGTCGAAGTGGCCAATGGCGTCCAGGTGGTCCGCGCGCACGGCCGTCAGCACGCGTCCGTAGACCTGCGAGCGCGTGGGGACGATGCCGTCACAGGCCTGGGGACCCGGCAGCGCGCCGTAGGCCTCCACCAGCGCCTCGGCCTGCGCCGGGGTGTGCGGCGGAATGGCCGTCAGCGGCATGCGCTGCGTGCGCCCGTAGAGGAACGAATACACCGTGTGGGTGATTTGCGCGTAGGGGTCCAATCCCGCGCTCAACCGCGCGCGGAAGGACGGCGGCCTCGCCTGGGTGATGACGGAGCCATAGCGCACGCCGGGCCGGTCCTGACAGCTCGCGTTGAAGAGATCGATCCCCTCGGGCGTGAGCTGGGGCACGAGCGAGGCGTCGTTGCCCACGTCCCCGAGGAAGCGCACCAGCTCCTCGCGGCGCTCGGCGGAGAAGTCCCCCAGGAGTTGCTCGAAGATCTGGTCCAGGATGGTGGGGCGGAAGCCCAACTGCTCGTCCCAGCGCGTCAACAGGCTGCCGAAGCGGAAGGCCACGCTCAGGGGGAGCCGGCCGAAGCGCAGCACGTACACGGTGAAGAGCGACAGCAGTTGCAGCAGCTTCTGCCCGAAGAGTCCGAGGAAGAAGGACGCGAGCGGCGTGCCCGCGTGGGGCGTGGACACCGTCACCACCGTACGCACCCTGCGTGCATAGCGCTCCACGTCCATGTCCTCGCCCAGGAGCACCCCCGGGCTGACGAAGAGCCGCGAGTCCAGCCCGCCGGTGGAGTGGCCGACGAGGTGGATGGGCCCGTCGTCGTCCTTCACATGGGCTTGGATGGACCGGAGCAGATCCCCGGCGCGCGTGCGGATGGAGCCGGTGGGGTGGGTGAGCACCTGCACCACTTCCACGTCCACGCCTCGCCGGGCCATCTCCGCGACGAAGTAGTCGCGCACATGCCCGAAGTACAGCAGCTCTCCCAGGTTGGCGAAGCCGAAGAAGCCAGGGACCAGGAGGATGTAGTGCTTCGTCGCCATTCCACCGAACCTTCCGGGGTCCGGGCCTCCAACTCAAGTCCCTAATGCAGCCCAGTACCCCCCAGGTTGACGTGGGGCCCCGCCAGGATCACAACGTGGGCTCGCAAGTCTGTTCCCCCCTTGACTGACTGGAGTGCTCGCCCTTGCCGCATCGTTTGCTCGCCCTCGGTTTCCTGCTGGCCCTCCCCGCCGCCGCGGAGGAGGGAATGTGGACCTATGACGCCTTCCCCCGGGAGGCGGTGAAGAAGGCCCATGGTTTCGCGCCCACCCAGGAATGGTTGGATCACGTGCGCCTGTCCTCCGTGCGGCTCGCCGGGGGCTGCTCCGCGAGCTTCGTGTCGCCCGAGGGATTGGTGATGACCAATCACCACTGCATCCGCTCGTGCGTGCAGGACCTGTCCTCGCCCCGGAATGACTACCTGGCCAAGGGCTTCTTCGCGAAGCAGGCCAAGGACGAGCTGCGCTGCCCCAAGGTGGAGGCCAACCAGCTCGTGGAGATGACGGACGTCACCGCGCGGCTCGAGGGCGTCACGAAGGGCAAGAGCGGCGCGGACTTCAACACCGCGCTCAAGGCGGAGATGTCGCGCATCGAGTCCGAGTGCGCCACCGGGCCCGAGCTGCGCTGCGACGTGGTGACGCTCTTCAACGGCGGCCGCTACCAGCTCTACAAGTACCGCCGCTATCAGGACGTGCGCCTGGTCTTCGCGCCCGAGTTCTCCATGGCCGCCTTTGGCGGAGACGCGGACAACTTCAACTTCCCCCGCTATGGCTTCGACGCCGCCTTCCTGCGCGTGTGGGACGCCTCGGGCCAGCCGCTCAAGACGGAGCACTCGCTCGCGTGGGCGAAGGACGGTGCGAAGGAGGGAGACCTGGTCTTCGTCTCCGGTCACCCGGGCGGCACCGAGCGCCAGAGCACGGTGGCGGAGCTGGAGTTCCAGCGCGATGTGGCGCTGCCCTACATCCTGCTGAACCTCTCGGAGATGCGGGGCATGCTGCGCGAGTACGCCTCGGGCTCGCCCGAGCGCTGGCGCACCACGCGCTCCGAGCTGCGCGCCGTGGAGAACGGACTCAAGGCGCTGCGGGGCCGGCACCAGGCCCTGGCCGAGCCCGCGCTGCTCGCGGACAAGCGCCGGGCGGAGGCGACGCTGCGCGAGCAGGGCGGTGTGGACGAGGCGTTGGCGTCCACCGCGAGCGCGCTGGATGGCTGGCGGCCCCTGCTCGCCGCGCACCGGTTGAAGGAGGGCGGCGACGGCTTCAATTCCGAGCTGTTCGCCATGGCGCGCAGACTCGTGCGCGCGGCGGAGGAGCTGCCCAAGCCCAACGCGGAGCGGCTGCGCGAGTACACGGATGCCCAGTTGCCTGGACTGCGCCAGGGGCTGTTGCGCGCGGCGCCCATCCCCGCGGACCTGGAGCGCGTGAAGCTCACCTTCGGCTTCAACAAGCTGCGCGAGACGCTGGGCGCGGACGATGCCTTCGTCCAGACGGTGCTCGGCCGCGAGGCGCCGGAGGATCTGGCGCGCGCGCTGGTGAAGGGCACGAAGCTCTTCGACGTGAAGGAGCGCCAGCGGCTGCTCGACGGCGGCGCGGCGGCGATCGCGGCGTCGAAGGATCCGATGATCCTCCTGGCGCGCCGGGTGGACGCCCCGTCGCGCGAGGTGCGCAAGCGCTACGAGGACACGGTGGAGTCGGTGCTCAAGAAGAATGGCGAGGTGCTCGCGCGGGCGCGCCTGGCGGCGTATGGCACCACGGGCTACCCGGACGCGACCTTCACCCTGCGTCTGAGCTACGGCACGGTCCAGGGCTGGCGGGAGCCGGATGGCAGGAGCGTGGCGCCGCTGACGACGTTCGCCGGAGCCTACGCGCGCCACACGGGCAAGGAGCCCTTCCGCCTGCCGGACACGTGGATGAAGGCCCAGGGCAAGGTGCCGGGTGACACGCCCCTCGACGTGGCCACCACCAACGACATCATCGGCGGCAACTCGGGCTCGCCGCTGGTGGACCGCGAGGGCCGGGTGGTGGGGCTCATCTTCGACGGCAACCTGCCCTCGCTCGGGGGCCGGTTCTCCTATGTGCCGGAAACCCACCGCGCCGTGGGCGTGCATGGCGAGGGGCTGCTGCTGGGCCTCGAGCGCGTGTATGGCGCGGAGCGGCTGGTGAAGGAGCTGCGCGCCCAGCAGCGCTAGCCGGGAGGCGGAGGCAGCTCGGCCGGGGGCGGCGGGGGGGGCGCCCAGGCCCAGTACAGGAGGACGCCGAGCACGCCCGCCCAGGGCACGTAGGGCACGCCCGCGAGCACTCCGTCCATGCACAGGTGGATGCGGCACGCGGGGCGCTCCCAGGTGGAGAAGGCACCCAGGAGCAGCGGCGCGTGGCTCGTGATGAAGCCCATGCCGAGTCCTCGAAGCACGTCTCCCCGGCGCCACCGGCGGGTGAAGACCCGCCACAGACTGGGCAGCAAGACGAGCGTGGCGAGCGCGGTGAGCACCAACCGCTCGTGCCGGGCCGCGGTGGCCAGCAGCAGCACGCCCAGCGCGAGCAACAGCGGCGGCCAGGGAGGCGGGATCCGTTCGTCCTGGGCGGGCTCGGGGGCGGACATTGGAGGACGGCTTCAACAGTAACAGCCGAACACTTCCCCGCCTCCCCCAGCTTGTCCCGTTCGTGGTGACTACCCAACCTCTCGTGGTGCCCCGGGTTGTGCATCGCGTCAGAGGTGAATTACCTTTATCCAGGTCAGAAGTTCTACTTTGATCCTCAAGCGATCCACTTATCCCTCGGACGGGGGGAGAAGGCTTTTCCTCTCCGCGTATGGGCGGAGGGGGACTGGAAACAAGCGAGTGTCGCTGGGGTAACATTCGCCCCGGTTGGGCTGGGGGGGTGAAAGCGGAGACACGCTGATGTTGGTGGCTGAAGCGATGCAGCAGGAATCCATGAGGGTGTCGGCCATCATGTTCACGGACATGGTGGAGTTGAGCACTCAGGTCCGTCGGGACTCGGCGCTCGACAATGAATTGCGCGAGGAGCAGAGACGGCTCGTGCGCGAACTGTTGTCGGACCACGGAGGGCGCGAAATCAAACGGCTGGAGGATGGCTTCCTCGTGGAATTCGACGGGGCGCTGCCCGCGGTGGCATGTGCGCTGGAGCTGCAATCGGCGTTGTGTGCACGCAACGAATGCGTACCGGACGAGCGGCGGGTTCAACTGCGCATTGGCATCCACCTGGGCTCGGTGGTGCACCAGGACGGAGACGTCTTCGGTGAGGGCGTCAACCTGGCCGCCCGCTTGGAGTCACTCGCGCCGCCCGGCTCCCTGTATGTGAGCGAGCCCGTGGCGCGTCAGGTGCGCGACCAGGGTCTGGGCGGCATGGTGCGGCTGGGCCGGGGAGAGTTGAAGAACATCCGCCTGCCCGTGCCCGTCTACCGGATTGATCCGCCGGGGAGCCGCTCGCGGTCGTGGATGGCGCGCCTGCGCGAGTTGCTGCCCATCCGCGCCCGCGGTTGAGCCGTCGCGTGCGTACCCGGGGGCGCTAGGATCCCGCCCCCATGAGAGAACTCACCCTCGTCGTTGGTTCCAAACACCTGTCGTCCTGGTCCCTGAGGCCCTATCTCGCGCTCGCCCACACCGGGCAGCCCTTTCGCGAGGTGGTGATTGCCCTGGACCAGGCGGACTCGACCGCGAACATCAAGAAGTACTCGCCCAGTGGACACGTGCCGGTGCTTCTGCACGGCGAATTGGCCGTCTGGGATTCCCTCGCCATCTGCGAGTACCTGGCCGAGCAATTCCCCGAGGCGCGTTTGTGGCCCGAGGCGCCCGAGGCGCGGGCCTGGGCTCGCTCCGTCACCGCGGAGATGCACGCGGGCTTTTCCGCGCTGCGCTCGAACATGCCCATGAACTTGAGAGCCCGCAGGCCGGGAGAGGGCCGCGCGCCGGGTGTCGCCGAGGACATCGCGCGCATCACCTCGCTGTGGACGGAGTGCCGCTCGCGCTTTGGCCGTGGGGGAGGTCCGTTCCTCCTGGGCGCCTTCTCCATCGCGGACGCCTTCTACGCGCCGGTCGTCACGCGCTTCGTCACCTATGAGGTGGAACTGGACGCGGAGTGCGCCGCCTACCGGGACGCGGTGCTCGCCCTGCCGGCCATGAAGGCCTGGACCCAGGCGGCCACGGCGTAGGCGGCCCCCTGGTGTCCCATGGTCTCGATGGCGCCTCCCGCGGCGATGAGGCAGGCGAGGTGCCGTGCGTCCTCTTCACTCAAATCATAGTCGAACGTCTGGGTGAGGCAGCAGGCTATGTCCACCTGCAACTTCATGCGGAATCAACGAAGATTCGCGCAGTCCAGGAGCAGCCGCGCCTGGTAGTTCCCCTGGGGAGCCGAGGGCTCTGGCAGGAGGATGCTGCGAGCGCAGTCCATTGCATAGGAATGCTGGAGCAGGAGCGAATAGCCCTGGGTGGCGGCGGCGTAGGACGGCCATTCCACGGTGGTGACGCAGGTGTGGCTCCGGCAGTCGATGTCCTTCAAGGTGAAGCCCTGGCCTCGCGTGAGGGACGCGAAGTCCGCTCCGAAGGAGTCCCGGGCGCTTCGGGACCAGGTGGGATCGACGGGCTCGCGGGAATGCATGTCGAGCTGCTGCTGGTGTTGTTGGAAGAGCTGCCGTTTCGCCTCCTCCCGCGAGGGACGTGGAGGCGGTGGAGGGGGCTCGGTGCGGGCCGTCAGTTCCTCCAACCGCCGCTCCAGCCGATGGAGCCGTTCTTCCCGCGCGGAGGCCGTGACCAGGGGGGGCCGCGACGTGGGCTCGGGAGCGGGCACGACCGCCTGGGGCCGCCGAGGGGCCTGGACCCTGGGTGGGTCGCTCGCGGTGGGCGTCTCCAGGGGGAGATAGCGCGCGAGCCCGACGCCCGTTCCCGCGAAGAGCAGTGGAAACACGAGAAGCAAAGCCTGTTTTTTCACGGGTCTCATCGAAGCTCCCCCCAGGCCGCGCTTACTGGTGCAACTCGTAGCCGTGGACGGAACTGGCGGTCCCCGTGGTGAAGGCCGGCAGGTTGACCACGAGATAGCCATAGTCCGTGGAGTAGCTGTTCCACGTCGCGGTGCTTGGAGAGAGGCTCGTGATGCCCACGCCACTGGAACTGGTCGCGGAGGCGGGTCCGCAGGCGCCCCCCACGTTGGCCCAGAAGCTGACACACGTGCGTGCATCCACGGCGGCCGTCGCCGAGCCGTCATACACATCCACGAGCGCCGAGAAGATTTGCAGCTTGGGCAGGTACCCGTCATCGAGGATGGGGCAGACCAGCCGGATGTCCGTGGGACCGCCATTGCCGATGGCGCCCGAGTCACTCCGGACGGACTGGTACGTCGGGGTGATGGGCGTACAGAAGGACGCGGACATCCGCCGGTAGGCTTGCGCGGACGCCTCTCCTGGCAGTGCCCCCGCGAGCCCCGCAACTCCGAACGCCCCCATCACCATCGCTCGTGTCCACCGCATGGTCCGCTCCTTTCGCCGCGTTTGTTTCAGGGACCATGCTGTCCATGCGGGCCGGCGACCGTCAGTGGGCCGCGTGGACAATGAACGCGGAGACGATGGGCTGGGGGACGGAGGGGTGTGGGTCGCCCCTCACTCCAGCCCGAGCGCCCGGAGCTGTCCGTCGAAGGCGTTGGCGGTGGTGAACAGGTGGCCGCGCATGCCCAGGGTGTTCGCGGCGGCCACGTACTCGGGCAGGTCATCGAAGAAGGCCGCCTGGTGGGGCTCGCAGCCCGCGTGCCGGAGCGCTTCCTCGTAGATGGCGGGCTCGGGCTTCACGTGCCCCACCTCGCAGCTGAGCACCAGGTGATCGAACCGCTCCAACACGGGCAGCCTCGGCTTCAGCCAGGCCGCGTGCAACACATTGGTGTTGGACAGGAGGATGCGCTTCACCCGGCCCTCCAACCCCTCCACGCGGGGCAGTACCGCCTCATGAATCGTGAAGTGGCAGTTCCAGAGCGCGTTGAATTCCTCCATGGGGAGATCCACTCCCAGCGCGCCGCACACGTCGCGCCGGATGCCCTCGGGGCCGAGCAGTCCCCGGTTGGCCGCCGTCCAACCCGCGCCGGACAGCCGGCGGCCGGCCTCCTCGGCGTCGAGCCCCGCGCGCGCTCCCAACCGGCGGAAGAGCAGGGCGTTGTCGTGGAAGGCGAGGACGTTGCCCAGGTCCAGGATGACGGCACGGATGGGCGTGTTCATACGCGGTAGCTGCGCGCCATCTTCTGCATCTGCTCGGCGACGTCGCGCAGCTCGCCGGTGACGCGTTGGGTGGCCTGAAGGCTCATCATGGTGTCGTGCATCATGGCGGACAATTCCGTCATGGCGTTGAAGATCTCCTCGAAGCCGGCGTTCTGCTGACTCACGGCGGTGGCGATCTGCCGCACCGCGCTCATGTTGTCCTTCACGATGTCGCTGAGCGCCTGGATGCTGTCGCCGCTCGTGCGCGCCTGCGCGAGGCCCTCGTCCATGCGCCGCTGGCCCTGCTCGCTCAGCGCCACCGTCTTCTGGATGGACTGGGTGATGTCCTCGAGCAGCGTGCCCACCTGGGTGGTGGAGTTGATGGACTGGTTGGCCAGTGTGCGGATCTCCTTGGCCACGATGGCGAAGCCCTTGCCGTGCTCCCCGGAGCGCACCGCCTCGATGGCCGCGTTGAGCGCGAGCATGTTGGAGCGATCCGCCAGGCCCTTCACCGCCAGGGTGATGCCGCCGATGCGCTGGGCGCGCTCGTTGAGCTGGCTGACCTGCCCGGACATCTCCTCCACCTGTTGGCGCAGGGACTCGAAGCCATTCATGCTCTCCTGGAGCGAGAGCGCGCCACCGCGGCCCAGCTCCTCGGCCCGGGTGGCCACCTGGAGCACCGCGCTGGCCCGCTCCGCGGCCAGCATCGACGTCTGCCTGATTTCCTCCGCCGTCACCTGCGTCTCCTGCAGCGCCGCGGCCTGGCGGGTGAGGTTGCTCTCCTCCTGCTCGGCGGCGCGCGTGAGGGCCGCCACGGTGTCTCCGAGCACGCGCGTTCCGCGCTGCATGCCGCGCGTCGTCTCGCTCAGGTTGTGCACCATCTGCCGGAAGGACTCGGCCAGCTCGCCCACCTCGTCATCGGAGCGCACGTCGAGCTTCTGCGTGAGGTCCGCCGTGCGCACGATGCGGCTCACCGCCTGGTTGAGCTGGGTGATGGGGCGGGTGATGTCCCGCGCGAACAGGAAGGTCAGCAGCAGCACCACCGAGCCCACGACGAGCGTGCCGATGAGGAAGAGCGTGCGCTGCCGCTTGACCCCGGCGTAGACCTCGGCGGGATCCGACAGCGCCACGAAGTGCCAGCCGTCTCCCACGTCCCGGAGCTCCGAGCTGTTGAGGGCCTGTTCGATGACGGGATGGGGCGCGCGCGCGGCACCCGGCTCGCGCGAGTCGAAGAGCACGGCGCCCGAGGCCGTGCGCACCTCCAAGGCGAAGCTCGTGTTCTTCCGGGCCTGGGCCCGGGCGAGTGCCGCCTTCACCACCTCGCCCACCTGGCCCCAGTCATACGCCGCCAGCAGCACTCCCAGCCGCCGGCCTCCGCGCTCGTCCATGACGGGCACCGCCAGATGCAGCACCCGCATGGCGAAGATGGGGTCCTCCTCGGTCAGGGTCTCGCTGGTGACGCGCCCCTGCTGGGCCGCCAGGAACCACGGCGTCTGGCTCACCCGCGCCTCCTGGCCCCGGAAGGCGTCGCGCAGCGCTTCCGTGCTGGCGGAGATGGCCCGGCCCTGATCGTCGAAGAGCACCAGTCCGGCGAACGTCGTGTAGCGCAGTTGCAGCCGCTCGAGCACCGAGTCGCTGTACTCGGCGTTTCCCGTGCGCAGCGCCGCGCGCACGAGCGTGTCCTCGGCCCAGCTGCGCACGCTGGTCTCGCGCTCCACGAGGGACGCCTCCACCAGGTCCCGAAGCCCCTCTGCCTCGATGCGCAGCATCTCGTGCACCTGATGGCTCATCGCCCTCTGGGTGTTCGCCGATCCCACCAGGGCCAGACCCAAGAGGGGAACGAGCGTCAACAGGGTGACGTACCAGGTCAGACGGCCGCGCAGCTTCAGGGTGCCGATGAGGGGAAGTCTCATGAATCTCGTCACGTCCTCGACGATGAGGGGCGGGAGTCCCTGGAAATGTCAGGGCCCGTGGGGTGCTCCTCTACCACGAGACGGCGGACGTCGACTTCCCCGGGTGCATGGCTGGACGCTTCCTCCGGAACCCGAAGGCTCCGGAAGTCCCGTCATGCCGGTTCCGTCCTCTCATCATCCTCTCATCAAATGATGGGGATGCGTTCGGGCAGTTCCTGGGCGGGGATGTTCGAGTAGTCCGCGCGCAGGTCCATCATCAGGTGCTGGTGGACGCGCTGGCTGATGACCTTGCGCAGTCGGCCCAGGAACTCCGGAGGCGCGGCGATGACCAGCCGCTCGTAGGCCCGGTCGTTGAGCCCCCGTTCGAGCCGTTCCGCCAGTTGCCGGGCGAAGCGGTCATGCTCCAGGGACTGGCGTCCATTGGGCTCGTTCTCCGCGGAGGGCTTGCGCAGGGTGCCCGCGTTGGGGTTTTCGGGCTGGTTGAGCAGGTCCACGGAGCGCTGACGGCTCTCCTCGTGGAACAGCTCCTCGCGCAGGTCCCACTTCTCCGCCCGCTCATCCGTCGAGAACAGCCGGGCCCGGCTCGCATTGGCCACCAGAATCCACAAAGCATCCGCCATGGGTTCTTCCTCCTGGGCTTGAGGTGCGAAGCGGGGCCGTCCCCGGCAAGCTTCCACGGGCTGGCGCTCTCCCGCTGGTGTGCCGGGCGGACGGGCATGGGGGCACCTTTCCCGGACCCCGGTGGCTGGCATATGCCAGGGGGGCTCGCCGGAGATGCCCTCCGGGAGGGCGGAGGTCCAGACGATGCGCGAGATGGGTGAAGCGGCGGCGAGCTGGCTGACGGGCCGGGTAGGGGAGATGGAGGAAGCGCTCGCCGCGCTGGTCGAGGTGAACTCCTGGACGGAGAACCCGGAGGGAGGGCGCAAGGTCGGCGCCCTGCTGCGCGAGCAGCTCGTCATTCCAGGGCTGTCGGCGGAGGTGGTATCGAGTACGCGCTACGCGGACCACCTGGTCTTCCGATCCGAGGGGGCGCCGGGGCTCGCGCCGGTGGCGTTGGTGGGCCACCTGGACACGGTCTTCCCCCCGGGCAAGTTCGAGGGCTACCGGCGCGATGGAGCGCTGCGGCGCGGCCCGGGTGTGCTGGACATGAAGGGCGGGCTCGTCGTCATCGCCTGGACGCTCAAGGCGCTCGCGGCGTCGGGCGGCCTCGCGCGGCTGCCGCCCTTGCGGCTGGTGGTGGTGTCGGATGAGGAGGTGGGCTCGCCCGAGGGCGCGCGGGTCATCCAGGAGGCGATCGCCGGAGCCCGGGCGTGTCTCGTCTTCGAGTCCGGCCGGGCCGGGGACGCCATCATCACCCGGCGCAAGGGCACCGGCATGGCGGTGGCCACGGCGAGTGGCAAGGCGGCCCACGCGGGCAACGCCCACCAGGAGGGGGCCAACGCGCTCTGGGCCATCGCCCGTTTCGTGGACCGGGTGCAGCAGCTCACCGACTACCCGCGCGGGCTCACCGTCAACGTGGGCAAGGTGACGGGGGGCCAGGGCAAGAACACGGTCCCGGACCATGCCGTGGCCGAGGTGGACCTGCGCTTCTGCACCCGCGCCGACGGCGAGGCGCTGGTCCAGCGCTTCCACGAGGCGGCCCGGGAGGCGGCGGCGGGCGTGCCCGGCACCCGCGTGGAGGTCCAGGGAGGCGTGGCGCGCGAGCCCCTGGAGCGCACCGAGGCGTCCGCGGCCTTGATGGAGGCCTATGGCGTGTGCGCCCACGCCTCGGGGTTGGGCCGGGGCGAGGCGCCCCTGGTGGGCGGCGGCTCGGACGCGAGCACGTCCTCCGCCATGGGCATCCCCTCCATCGACGGGCTGGGGCCTCGGGGCAAGGGCTTCCACACGGTGGACGAGTTCATCGAGGTGGACACCCTCGTGCCCAAGGCCCAGGCCCTGGCGCGCTACCTCGCCTCCCTGACGGGATGACGCCTGGAGTGCTCCGCAACGGACTCTGTTCGGGGTAGAACAGGGCCCATGCATAACCGCTTCGTGTATGGAGCCCTGCTGCTGGCGCTCGTGTGGGCCTCCGGCCCGGCCCGCGCGCAGGATGAGGGCGGCTTCGGACTGGACCTCTCGGGTGACTCGACTCCCCAGGCGCCGCTCGAGCAGGGCGAGGAGCCGCCTCCGGACACCGGCTCGCTGGGCCTGGACCTGAGCACCGGTCCCAGCGCGGAGTTGCAGCCGCGCCTCGCCTTCGTGGGCCTGGAAACGCCCGAGCGCGCCGGGGCCGCGGTGTCCAAACGGTGGCTCGCCTGGTTGCAGTCGGCGGCGTTCCGCACCGGCCGGGTGGTGCGGGCGGCGGACCCGGCCGAGGCGCGCAAGCAGCTCGCGGCGGACTATGCCTCCGTGGTGCGCTGCCACGAGGCCGCGTGCGTGACGAACGCGGCGGAAACGCTCGACGCGGATCTGCTCACCACGGCCCGGCTGGCGCTGGAGGACGGGGGCTGGACGCTGCGGCTGTGGACGTATGACCGGGACCGGGGCGTGGTGGAGATGGACGTGGTGACGGGCCGCAAGCCGGCCGAGAGCGCCTTCTTCCGGGAGGCGGGCGCGGCGCTCGCCAAACGCGTGACGGAGCTGGCGCGGCCGCGCACCCTGCTCAAGGTGTCCTGCAACGTGTCCCAGGCGGTGGTGCGCGTGGGCGAGCGCATGCTGGGCGTGGGCAACGTCGAGGCGAAGCTGCCGCCCGGCGAGGTGCAGCTCGTGGTGGAGGCGGATGAGTACACGACCTCCACGCAGACGCTGACGCTCGTGCCGGGCGAGACGAAGGAAGTGGCGGTGCGGCTGGAGCTCAACGGCCCGGCGCCGGAAGGGCCCGGCCTGGACGCGGTGGCCAGCGTGAAGAAGTCCCGGGGCGCCTCGGGCCCCTCCGTGTTCAGCCGGCCCGCGCTCTACACCACGGTGCTGGGACTGGCGGCGGTGGGCGCGGGCGTGGCGCTCGGCATGAGCCTCCAGGGCACGGGCCAGGGCATCGACGGGGAAGGCGTGCGGGAGATTACCCGCGCCCAGTACCTGGCGGCCCAGCGCAAGGACGTGCTCGCCACGGCCCTCATGGCGGGAGGCGGCGCGGTGGCCGCGGGCAGTCTGGTGTGGCTCATCGTGGTGCCTCAGCGTTCCGGACCCGTGTCTTCCTCGGTGGCGCCCGTGGCGGGCGGCTCGAGCAACCAGGGCATGGCCCTGCACTTCGTGTTTGGCGGGAGCTTCTGACCATGAAGTCCTTCTCTTCCCTCGTGGGCTGTCTGGTACTGGCGCTGGGCGTCACGGCGTGTTGGGTCCCCGCGCTTCCAGACGACACCATCTTCAGCTGTGACACGAACGACGACTGCGCCGCGACGGGCGTGGTGTGCGCGCCCCGGCCGGACCAGCGGGGCTACTGCTGCGCGCCCACCGCCGAGGAGTGCAACGGCGCCGACGACAACTGCAATGGCGTGCGCGACGATCTGGACGACGTGAAGTGCTACACCGGTCCGGAGGGCACCGAGGGCGTGGGCAACTGCCGGGCGGGCAAGAACGCCTGCGGCACCCGGGGCGAGCTCACGTGCGCGGGCCTGGTCCTGCCCACCCCCGAGGTGTGCAACGGCCAGGACGATGACTGCGACGGCCAGGTGGACGAGGACTTCGACCTGCTGTCGGACAACAACAACTGCGGCGCGTGCGGCACGGCCTGCAACCCGACGCGGGACATGTGTGTCGAGGGCCAGTGCGTCCTGCGCAAGGAGCTGGACTGCGCGGATGGCAGGGACAACGACAAGGACGGCTACGCCGACTGCGAGGACTCGGACTGCGACAACCAGACGTGTGGAGAGGGGCGTCTCTGCCTCTCCCGGGTGTGCGGCGAGGGCGTGTGCACGGACGGCTTGGACAACGATGGGGACGGCGAGACCGACTGCGCGGACTCGGACTGCGACAAGAAGGCCTGCGGCATCGGCACGGGCTGCACCTGCACGGGCACGGTCGCCAAGGAAGTCGATTGCTCGGATGGCCTGGACAACGACAAGGATGGCAACGCCGATTGCAAGGACTCGGACTGCACGGCGTGCGGCACGGGCTGCGTCTGCACGGGCGGCATCGCCGTCGAGCTCGTGTGCGGCGATGGGTTGGACAATGACAAGGATGGGAAGAAGGACTGCGAGGACTCGGATTGCACCAACAAGGAGTGCGGTGCGAACGCCAGCTGCGTCTGCGTCGGCGGTGTGAAGGTGGAGAAGGCCTGCTCCGACGGCGCGGACAATGACGGCGACGGGCTCATCGACTGCAAGGACTCGGACTGTGTCGCGTCGGGGTGCGGAACGGGCTGCTCCTGCGCGGGGGGCACTTCCTCCGAGACCGCCTGCGCCGACGGCAACGACAACGACCGGGACACGCTCATCGACTGCAAGGACACGGACTGCGAGAACAAGTCGTGCAACACGGCGGGCGGCTGCACCTGCAAGTCCGGGAACAAGACCGAGACGACGTGCAACGACAACAAGGACAACGACGGGGACGGAAAGTCCGACTGCGCGGACTCGGACTGCGACACCAAGACGTGCGCTTCCGGCAAGACCTGCAAGAGCGGCACCTGTAGCTAACCGTCGCGCCTGATGTCGTCTGTTGAGCCCTCCTTCCCCACCGGAAGGGGGGCTTTTTCATACCCCGGGGCGAGCTCCTTCCACGCGGGGACGATTCATGCCTCCGGCGGCCGTCAAACCGACGACAATCGTCTCCCATGGGTTGCCAGGGAAAGAGAGGATGGAGAGGTTTGCCGTCCAATGGGCGGCGACGACCTCATCCCGGGTACGGTACTCTCCAAGGATCCCCGAACCACTGGTGCGGGCGGTTCATCGGTCGCGGAGCACGTGTTGCAGCCGGGTGACATCCTGGGCAGTTATCAGCTGGAGCAGCTCCTCGGAGAGGGCTCCATGGGGCAGGTCTTCCAGGCGCGCCACGTGCGCCTGGGGCGGCAGGTGGCACTCAAGGTGCTGCGCTCCGCCTTCGCCCACGACTCGACCTTCGTCCGGCGCTTCTTCCAGGAGGCGCACGCCGTCAATCAGATCAACCACGAGCACATCGTGGAGATCTTCGACTTCGTGGAGGACCCGGCGGGTGGCCACGTCTACTGCGTGATGGAGCTGCTGCGCGGCCAGTGCCTGTCGGACGTGCTCCAGCAGGAGAAGCTGAGCCTCGCGCGCATCCGCCGCCTCATGGTGCAGGTGTGCGCGGCGCTCGGGGCGGCGCATCAGCTCGGGGTGGTGCACCGGGACATCAAGCCGGACAACCTCTTCGTCGCCCACAAGAACGGCCAGGAGGACTTCGTCAAGGTGCTCGACTTCGGCGTGGCCAAGGTGCTCACCGCCGAGGGCCTCAACGGCACGTTGGACGGCACCATCATTGGTACGCCCACCTACATGTCGCCGGAGCAGGCCGCGGGGCTGCCCGTGGACGCCCGGGCGGACATCTACGCCGTGGGCACGGTGCTCTACGAGCTGCTCAGTGGACGGCCGCCCTTCGTGGCGCCCAACTTCGGCCAGCTCATGGTGAAGATCCTCACCGAGGCGCCACCCGCGCTGCCCACGCTCACGCCCGCCGGGGAGCCCATTCCCCCGGCGCTGGCCCACCTCACCCTGCGCTGCCTGGCCAAGGAGCCCGAGGCCCGGCCCGAGCAGCTCGCCGAGGTCATCACCTCGCTGTTGATGGATTCGCCCGGGTCGTCCTTGCTTCCACCGGAGGAGCGGCCCACCCAGCCCGTGCGCGTGCCCCTGGCGTTGGTCGCGCGGCGCCCGGGCACCCTGCTGGCCGCGGGGCTGCTGGCCGCGACCGTGTCGGGATTCGGACTGTGGTGGGCGAGCGCCCCGAGCGGCGCGCCCTCCGCCAGCGAGGCCGTGGTCGCGGCGGCCCCGAAGCCCGCGCCCGCGCCGGCGCCCGTATCCCTCACCGTGCGCTCCGTGCCCGAGGGGGCCCGGGTGGTGCGCGCCGACACGGGCGAGACGCTGGGCGTGACGCCCTGGGTGGCGAGCCTGCCGTGGTCGGCCTCGCCCCTGGGACTCCGGGTGGAGCTCGCGGGCTACAATCCGAGCGAGCACAAGGTTTCACTGGAGGCCTCCGCCACGCTCGAGGTGCCACTCGTGCCCGTGCCGACGGTGGCCAAGCCCGCGCGGGACTCGCGCAACACCACCCGTGCATCCACCGCGCGCAAACACTCCTCGGGAAGCCGTGATGCCGTCATCGATCCGTTCGCGCCCTGAACGTTGCGCGCCCTTGCTGGGGCTCTTCGCCCTGCTGCTGCTCGCCCTGGCTCCCCTGACCGCGCACGCGGCCGGGGACCCGCGAGTGGAAGCCCAGGCGCGTGCGAAGTTCGTCGAGGGCAACGCCGCCTACGAGAAGGCCGACTTCCAGACGGCGCTGGGGGCCTATCTCGAGGCCTACCGGTTGATGCCGTTGCCGGGCTTCCTGTTCAACATCGCCCAATGCCACCGGCAGCTGGGCCGGCCCGAGCGTGCCGCCATCTTCTACCGGCGCTACCTGGCGCAGTCCAAGCGCCCTCCGTCCAACGCACCCCTGGTGCGTGAGCTCATCGCGGAGATGGACGCGGCGGCGGCGAAGGAGCCTCCCAAGTCCGTCGCCCTGCGCTCCCAGGCGGAGGAGGTCGCCGCCCGACGCGCGCGCGAGGACAGCGAGCGCAAGCGCGCCGTGGCCGCCACGCCTCCCACCCCGGAAGTCCAGAGCGAGAGTCTGGCGAAGAAGTGGTGGGTGTGGGCGGGCGCGGGCGCCGTGGCCATCGTGGCTGGTGGCGTCATCTACGCGGCCACCGCGCCGGAGCCGCGGCCCACCACCCTGGGCACCATCCGCTGAGCGCCAGGGCCCCGGTTCAGGCCGGGCGGCTCTGTCCGCCGCGCTGATTGGCCAGCATCAACTGGGCCGTGTCGGCCATGCGCTGGTGGAAGCTGTCCGCGTCGTGGAAGGTGAGCCGCACGTCGCCCAGTTGCAGGTGCATGCCCGTCTCCAAGGGGTGGAGCTGGCCGGGCGTGAGTCTCTGGCCCTCGAGCAGGGCCGGGCCGCTCTGCGGGCGCGCTTCCACCGCCCAGCCTCCGTCCGCGCGGGCGCGCAACACCAGGTGCTCTCGCGACACCGTGGCGTCGTTGATGACGAAGGCGTTGTGCGAAGCGCGTCCGATCTCCAGCAGATCCTTGCCCGGGTTCAGCTCGAAGCACATGGCGTCCCCGGCGGGCAGACAGTCACTGAGCTCGTCGTTGGGCAGCCGGGTGGCGCCGTGGTTCTGCTCACCGCCTTCCGGGACGTTCCACGCGCCTGACTCCCAGACCAGCCAGTAGTGGGGATACCGGGCGCGGAACTTCTCCTTCAGAGCGAGGTGCTGCCGCACGAGCAGCGACAGCAACAGGGAACGTGCCATGGGGCGGAGCCAACCACCTTCGCGCGCCGATCTCCACCCACGATGTTGGCTCGGAGTACCGGGTTGTCCAAGAGTACGCCTTTGCCCGAGGTGAAGTCCACGGTGGCCAGGCGTCCAGGTTCCCGGCCCGTTTTTTACTCGGAGTCACCTCCGGCGTAAGGTGTGGCTTGAATGTTTCAGTGGGCCGCGAGTGATCGTGGCACCAACGACTCCATTCCGAGCCCTCCCCGTCGTCGTCTTTCCTCCAACCCCCAGGACCCGAATGCGCCACCTCCCCCGCCATCTCCTGGTCTTATTCAGCGCAGGACTTCTCCTGTTGTCCGCGTGCTCCCCGTCCGAGGAATGCGGCAATGGCCTCGTCGAGGGACAAGAGGAATGTGACGACGGCAACCGGGTGGACGATGACTCCTGTTCCAACAGGTGTATTCGCGCCCAGGCGGCCGTGTGTGGCAACGGGGTGGTGGAGGTGGGCGAGGCCTGTGACGACGGCAACTCCACCAACGGGGATGGCTGCCAGAACGACTGCACCCGGACGCCGCCGGATCAGGAAGTGCTGCACGTCTGCGGCAATGGCATCCGGGAAACGGGCGAGGCGTGTGACGACGGCAACCGGGTGGATGGGGATGGGTGTGAGCACGACTGCCAGGTGACGCCGCTCGTGCAGGAGGCGTGTGGTGGCGTGGAGAGCCTGCCCCAGCCGCCCGGGGGTGAGACGTGCGCGCTGGTCGACGCGGGCGAGCCCGGGGGCGCGCGCCTCTTCCTGGGCGTGGTGCTGCTGGAGGGCAGGACGCTCCAGGGCGGCCAGGTGCTGGTGAACCGCGAGGGCACCATCTCCTGCGCGGCGTGCGATTGCTCGTCCCACCCGGATGCCGTGGGCGCGATGCGCCTGTCGTGCCCCCAGGGCGTCATCTCCCCGGCGCTCATCAACGCGCACGATCATATCGACTACCAGAAGGCCCCCGTGCCCTCGGTGGAGGAGCGCTACGAGCACCGCCATGACTGGCGCCCGAATGGCCCGGTGTCCCCCGGTCACACCAAGATTCCCAACGGAAACCTCGCGAAGATCGACACCATCCTCTGGGCGGAGCTGCGCCAGGTGATGGCCGGCACCACCGCCATCGCCAGCAGCGGCGGCCGGGCGGGCTTGCTGCGCGACCTGAGCATGGACGACTCGGCGGCCGAGAGCTACGCCCAGGGCGGCCTGCACGCGCCCCGCCTGGACTTCCAGACGTTCCCCCTGGATGACAACTCTGGTCCTGTGCTCGCGAATGGCTGTGGCTACAGGCGCATCGACACGCCGAGCGTCATTCCCGCGCTGGGGGCCTACCTGCCGCACGTGTCCGAGGGCATCGCCGAGACGGCGCTCAACGAGTTCCGCTGCCTGTCCGGGCAGGGGGACAACAGCCAGAACCTGATGACGGGGCGCACGGCCATCATCCACGGCATCGGCGTGACGGCCCGGGAAGTGGGCTTGATGGCGGAGCGGGGCACGGGCCTCATCTGGTCGCCCCGCTCCAACGAGTCGCTGTACGGCGACACGGCCCAGGTGTCGCTCTACAAACAGATGGGCGTGGGCATCGCGCTGGGCACGGACTGGTTGCAGTCCGGCTCCATGAACATGCTGCGCGAGCTGCAGTGCGCGGACTACCTCAACCAGGTGCAGCTCGCGTACACCTTCACCGACGAGCAGCTCTGGCGCATGGCCACCGCGACCGCCGCGGACCTGACGCTCACGGGCAACAAGCTGGGCCGCATCGCCCCGGGCAGGGTGGCGGACCTGGCCATCTTCCGGCTCAACGCGCATGCCCGCTCGCCCCACCGCGCCGTCATCGCCGCCAACCCCGCGGACGTGGTGCTCACCCTGCGCGCGGGCAAGCCGCTCTTCGGCGACAAGGCCCTGGTGGCCGCGCTGACGACCGACAAGCGCTGTGACGCGCTGGACGTGTGCGGCTCGGCCAAGACGGTGTGCGTGAAGTCCGAGACCGTCTCCGATGCCAAGAAGGGAGAGGAGAGCGGCAAGAGCCTCGCGGACCTCCAGGCGGCCAACCCCTCCTCCTATCCGCTCTTCTTCTGTGGCACGCCCACGGACGAGCCCGTCTGCGTCCCCCGGCGTACCGCCACCGTTGCCTCCAACGTGCCCGCCTCCGTCAACGGCTCCAACCTCTACAACGGCGTGCGGCGGCTCGGCGACTCCGATGGCGATGGCATCGAGGACAGCCAGGACAACTGCCCCATCATCTTCAACCCCATCCGCCCCCTGGACAACGGCAAGCAGGCCGATACGGACGGCGATGGCGTGGGCGATGCGTGCGACCCGTGCCCGCTCGATGCCCACGGCAAGAGCTGCCTGGCGTACGACCCCATCGATCGGGACGGCGACACCCTCCGCAACTCCGACGACAACTGCCCGGGCACGTACAACCCGCTTCAGGAGGACTCGGACTTCGACGGCCACGGTGACGCGTGCGATCTCTGTCCCACGGCCAATCCCGAGGACACGGTCTGCTCGGTCTCCATCTACGCCATCAAGCAGCCGGTCAACGGCAAGCACCCGCTGGTGGGCACCACGGTCTCCATTCCCAGCGCCGTGGTGACGGCCGTGACGGGCAAGAACTACTACCTCCAGGTGCCCGAGTCCGAGCGCGGCCCCCTGGGCGAGAACTGGTCCGGCATCTACGTCTACTCCTCCGGGAGCACGCCCAAGGTGGGCGACCACCTCACCATCACGTCCGCCAACGTGGCGGAGTTCTACGGGCAGATCCAACTGAGCGGCAAGGTCACCTTCGTCAAGGGCGCGGCCGTGCCCATGCCCTCGCCCATCGTCGTCACTCCGGCGCAGGTGGCCACGGGCGGCTCGCGTGCCGCGGAGCTCGAGGGCGTGCTGGTGCAGCTCAACGAGGTCTCCGTGACCGCCCATGAGCCGCCCCTCGGCTCGGGCGACAGTGCTCCGAGCAACGAGTACGTCATCGACGTGTCCCCGGCGACGGGCGGCGTGCGCGTGAACGACTTCATCTACGCCTACACGTCCCCGCCCCCCGTGGGCTCGAGCTTCCGCTGGGTGCGCGGCGTGCTGGAGCTGCGCAATGGCCACTCCAAGGTGGAGCCGCGCGGTGCCCATGATCTGCTCGGGCCGCCGCCCGCGCTCCAGTCCTTCGGCGCCGCCTCGGGCCAGTTCATCCGGGTGAGCCCCGCGTGCGCCGCGGACGGGTGCTCGCTCATCGCCCCCTCGAAGCTCGAGGTGGGACTGGCCGGGGTCGATGGCGAGGACGTGGAGCTCACCGTCTCCTCCAGTGAGCCGAGCGCGCTCGCGGTGGCCAACGGGGGCCGGGTCATCATCCCCAAGGGCTCGACCCACGCCGAGGTGAAGCTGATTCCGTATACCCAGGCGGCCTCCGTGACGCTGACCGCCTCGCTCTGGGGCGCCCAGTTGCACACGTCGGTGCGCGTGCTGGGGATTTCCGAGGCCCCCTCGCTCCTCTCCCTGTCACCCAATCCCCTCATCACCGCGCCGGGCTTTCCCGCCCCGCTGACGGTCGCCCTGGACATCCCCGCGCCCGAGGGCGCGACATTCAGTGTCGCCGTGGCGCCGGAGCTTGGCTCGGCACCCGCGGCGGTGGCCATCGCGGCCGATGCCACCACGGCCTCCTTCACCTTCCTGGCGAACAAGGACGCGCCCACCACGGCCACGGGCTCCCTCTTCGTTCAGGGGACGGTGGGGGCTCAGGGCTCCGCCGAGACCGAGGTCCGCTTCACCGCCGACTACCCGACGCTCCAGTCGCTCACGCCCGCGACCTCCACCGTCGTCCAGGGCACCCCCCAGGAGTTCACGGTGACGCTGAACAAGGTGGCCGAGGGCGACATGGCCGTGGCCCTCACCGCGGCGCCCGCCAGCGCCGGTGTCCCCTTCGGCACCGTGCCCGCCACGGTGACGGTGCCCCGGGGAAGCGACTCGGCCACCTTCCTCTTCACCGCGGATGCGAAGGCCACCAGCACGGGGACGGTGCGCGCGTCGCTCGGGCCCTCCGAGGCCACCGTGTCCGTGACGACGCGGGCCTCGTACCCGAAGCTCGCCAGCCTCACTCCCGCCGCGCTCCGGCTGCCTCCGGGCGCCACGCGCACGCTCATCCTGACGCTCGACAAGGCCGCCGAGGCCGGTGGGTTCCCGGTGACGTTCTCGCTCTCGTCCCCGGAATTGGGAACGCTCGACAAGCAGACCGTGACCATCGCCGAGAAGGCCAAGACGGCCGAGGTGACCTTCACCGCGGGCTCGGTGGAGATGAGCGGCCGGTTCACCGCCTCCAGCCCCGTGGGACCGGGCAGCACGGTGTCCGCGGAGTTCCTGGTGGCGGTGCCTCAGCCGCACGTGGTCATCAGCGAGATCAGCGCGCGCGGTGAGTCCGCCATCTCGGATGACTTCGTCGAGCTGTACAACCCGACCGACGCGGACATCGACATCGGTGGTTGGGTTCTCCAGTACCGCACCGCGGGTTCGACCAGCACCACGGTCAACTACACCAACCTCAAGGTCATCGACGCCGGCAAGGTCATCAATGCGCACGGCTACTTCCTGCTCACCAACAATGGGTACTCGGGCGCCGTCGCGCGGGACCTCTCCTGGGGAGGCACGGACATCTCGGCCACCGCCGCCAACGTCCGGCTTGGCACGGCCTCGGTCACGACGGATCCCACCGTGTTGACCGGCGTCGTGGACACCGTGGCCTTCGGCTCGGGCCGCGTGCTTCCCGAGGGCCGTGCCTTCCCCGCCCACCCCACGGGCGCGGGCAGCATCGAGCGCAAGGCCTTCGTGGCCTCGACGAGCGCGAGCATGGCGGCGGAGGGCTCGGACGCGCTGAAGGGCAACGGGTACGACTCGGACGACAATTACGACGACTTCGTGTCGCGCGCCGCCCGGGATCCGCAGAACTCCGCGAGCCCGACGGAGAGTCCCACCGGGAGTTCGCTCCCGTAGCCGTCGCCGGCCGGGGATCGTCAGCCCGCGAGCAGGGTCACCTTGACGATCTCCGGCGGTGCGGCCACCCGCAGCGGAGGGCCCCAGAAGCCCGTACCCCGGCTCACGTAGAGGGAGTGGTCTCCCTCGCGGAAGAAGCCGGCGTCGTGTTCCCAGACGGCCGCGACCACCCGGGTGAAGGGGAAGAACTGGCCGCCGTGGGTGTGTCCGGACAGTTGCAGGCCCATGCCCGCCTTCTGCGCCTGCTCCCGCCAGCCCGCGGGTTGGTGCGCGAGCAGCACCGAGGCCCGGGATGGGTCCCTCCCCGCCGTGGCCGCCGTCAGGTCGTACTGGCGCTGGGCGAAGCCCGAGCGGGCCGCCGCCCAGTCGTCCACGCCCACCAGGTCGAACGAGGCGCCGGCGTCACCCACGCGCACGTAGCGGTTGCGCAGCACCGTCACGCCCATGCGGGGAAGGGCCTCGCACCATTCCAGGTCCCCGGACAAGTACTCGTGGTTGCCCGTGCAGAAGAACGTGCCATGGCGCGAGCGCAGCTCCCGCAGTGCCGCCGCGGCGGGCCCCAGCTCCTCCACGCTCCCGTCCACCAGGTCCCCGGTGATGCACACCAGGTCCCCCTTGAGCGCGTTGGTGCGCGCCACCAGCTCGTCCATGAAGCGGCGCTGGATGAGCGGGCCCACGTGGATGTCGCTCAACTGGACGATCGTGAAGCCATCGAGCGCGCGGGGCAGCCCCGGCAGCTTCACCGCCACCTCGTTCACCACGGGCGGGTGGAAGGCGCGCCACATGCCGTAGCCGCTGAATCCTCCCGTGGCCGCCAGCGCCACGCCGGCACCCGCTCGCGCGAGCAGTTCACGCCGCTCCTCGGACACGGGCGCGGGCACGGCCGCGGGGGCCGCGCGCCGCCGGGCGATCCAATCGGCGATACCGCGTACTCCTCCGACCGTCATCACCGTGAGCAGCAGGTAGGTGGCCACGCCCATCCAGTACCAGCTGAACTGGGACAGGACGGCCGTCACCCCCGAGGGCAACAGGGCGGAGAGCGGCCGGGCGGTGACCAAGGTCGCGCCCAGCACGCTCCAGAGCACCAGGCCCACGCGCCGCCAGAGGAGATGACGGCTCGTGTCGCGCACGAGGCGCCGGTACAGGTAGATGTGACTGCTCACCACCAGGAGCGACAGGACGCCGAAGAAGATGAGGAGCCGAGGGGGAATAGGCATGCGCCCCCTGTCTTAACTGGCTCCCTGCTCCGTGCAACCGCCGCGTCGGTGAAGAAGCGTGAATCGCCGCCCGCGTCCTAAGTCAGCAGCGAGCGCAGGGCGGGCGCCAGCTCGGCGTATTGGAACGAGTACCCCGCCTCCAGGGCGGCGCGGGGCAGGACGCGCTGGCCCCCCAGCACGATGAGGGACATCTCCCCGAACAGGCCCTTCAACGCCAAGGAGGGCACGGGCAGCAGCGACGGCCGGTGGAGCGTCGCCCCGAGCGTGTGCGCGAAGTCCGCGTTCGTCACCGGCTCGGGCGCCGTCACGTTGAGGGGCCCCCTCAGCTCCTCCCGCTCCAGCGCGAAGAGCAGCAGGCCCACGGCGTCGTCGCGGTGGATCCAACTGAGGTACTGCTTGCCCGAGCCCATGCGGCCCCCCACGCCCATGCGGAAGGCGGGCAGCATCTTCTTCAGGGCACCGCCGGAGGGGTGCAGCACCACGCCGAAGCGCGGCACCACCGTGGGGATGCCCGCCGCGTCCGCCTCCAGCGCCTCGGCTTCCCACGCCCGGCATACCTGCGCGAGGAAGTCCTCTCCGGGCGAGCCCGTCTCCGTCAGGGGCTCCGCGCCCCGGTCCGCTCCGTAGTAGCCCGCGGCCGAGGCGGACACGAAGCGGCGCACCGTGCCCGCCGCCCGCATGGCCTCCACGAGCATCCGCGTGCCCACCACCCGGCTCTCCTGGATGCGCCGGCGCGCGTTCTCCGTCCAGCGCTGGGAGACCGGCTCGCCCGCCAGGTGGATCACCGCCTCCGCGCCCGCGAGCGCGTCCGGCGACAGCGGGGTGATGGTGTCGTAGTAGGAGCCCGTCACTCCCGAGGGAAGCCGTCCGAGCGTGCGCTTCACGTCCCGCGCCAGCACATGCACGCCATGGCCTCGTTCCAACAAACGTTGAACAAGGGACGGACCCAGGAAGCCGCTCGCGCCGGTGACGGCCACCTTCATGGATGGGCCCCCGAGGGCTCGGACGGCATCGCCATGTCCCGTCCGAGCAGCCGGCCCAGCTGCATGAAGAAGTCGTCCATGTCTTCCCTGTCCATGCGGCCAGAATAACGGAAGACGGGCTTGCCCTCGGGTGTGAGCAGCATCACCGAGGAAGTCTTCTTCGGCAGGTTCCACGGCGGGCCGCTCATCGTCCCCTTCAGGTCCACGAGGATGGGCAGGTTCCACTTCTTCTCCTCGTCGCGCACGTGCGACAGCGCGATGTCCCGCGCGGGGAAGAAGTCGAAGGACTCCAGGTTCGCCACCGCCACCACGAACGCCGCGTCCAGCAGTCCCATCTGCTGTCCCCGGTTGAACAAGGCCTCCTTCAAGGCCGAGTTGAGTGTCGTGGAGTGTCGGTCCTCGTAGAACAGAATGACGGGTTTTCCCCGCCACTTGGACAGCGCCACTTCCTTTCCTCTCGAGTCCCACAAGCTTGCATCCATCGGGCCTGCCTCGGGTGATGCGGCGAGCGCTGGGCGGGTGGCCAGGAGAGCGACCACCACCAGTCCCGCCAGCCGCGCGGTCATCGGGGATTGTCTTGATCGGAGCATGTACAAACCTTGAACATAGTCTTGACAAACGTTGGACGCAAAGCTTACCTCCACTTACCGAGGGTAGGCAGGAATCCGAAGGAGTGCCGCATGGGCCTCATGCCGTTCATCAGCCCGCTGCCCTTGCCTGCTCCCTCGGTGGAACGGGCCTGGGTGGCGTTGGTGCGGGCCCAGGTGGAGGGCGTCCTGGCGGGCCTGCTGGAGCTGCCGGACGAGGTCCGTCTGGATGCTCAATGGGCCGAGGCGCTGGTGCGGGTGCGCGGCGTGGTGCTGCGTCCGGCGGAGCGCTCACGTGCCGCGCTGCTCCTCGCGGGCTACTGCCTCGCGCGGGGCTCGACGGTGGTGCCCGCGGGGCTGTGGCGTTTCGCCGCGGGGTTGGAGTTGCTGCACGCCTGTCAGGCCCTCCACGCCGACCCGACGGTCCTGTCCGCGCGGCTCGCTCCGGAGCGCACGGGTGAGCAGCTCGCGGTGGTGGTGGGGGATCACCTCTTCGCCCGCGCGCTGGAGACGATGCTGGAGGCCGGGGTGCCGGGCGCCGTGGAGGCCAGCGAGTATTGCTTGCGGCTCCACCGCGTCACCACCGCGGGCCTGTTCCGAGCGGAGCAGGGCGGTGGGCTGCTCGAGCCGGGCGGGGTGTCGCGGGCGTTGCGGCTCGTGCGCCTGCGCGCCGTGCGCGAGGGCCTGGCCTCGTCCCTGGTGTGCGGCGCGATGCTGGCCGGAGCGGATGGTGACGCGAGGTTGCGGCTGGCGCGGGTGGGGTGCGGCGTGGGACTGGCGGTGGGCTTGCGCCAGGAAGGGGCCGGGTGGGCTGGGTTCGCCCGGGGCCGTTGTGCCTTTCCGATCGTGGCGGCCTGGTCCCGCGCGAGCCCCGAGGCGCGCCGGGAGCTGGAGTCCCTGGAGCGTCTTCCGCATGGCGAACGGGACGGCGCGGTTCTCGCGCGGGTGCGCGTCCTGGTGGACGAGGCGGGGGGCTTCTCGGCCACCGAGTCCCTGATGGCCCGCTCCATGCTCGGCGCGCTGCGCGCGCTCACCGCGTTGCCGAATCCCCAGGGGGTGCGCGACCTGCTCCAGGCGCTCATCGGCTCGCGGGCCCATCAGACCGTGACAGGAGACGCACCGTGAAGCCGAGCAAGCGACAGGCGGTGGTGGTGGGCGCGGGCGTGGGCGGGCTGTCCGCCGCGGCGCGGCTGGCCCATGCGGGGTTCGACGTCCACCTGTTCGAGAAGACAGGCGGCCCGGGCGGGCGCTGCAACCAGATGAAGGTGGACGGCTTCACCTGGGACCTGGGCCCCACCATCGTGCTCATGCCCGAGGTGTTCGAGGAGACCTTCACCGCGCTCGGCCGGCGCATGGAGGACTACCTCACGCTGCGGCGGTGCGATCCCAACTACCGCATCCATTATAGGGACGGCTCGGTCATCACCTTCACCTCCGAGCTGTGCGCCATGGGGCGGGAGCTGGAGCGCGTGGAGCCCGGCAGCTTCCAGCGCTACCTGGCCTTCCTCGCCCAGGGCCGCATCCAGTACCGCACGGGGTTGGATCACCTGGTGGGCCGCAACTTCTCGGGCGTCTCCGACTACTTCGTGCCCTCGGTGCTCAAGCGCGTCCTCGAGGTGCGGGCCCACCGGCGCATGTACTCGGACGTCGGGCGCTTCTTCAAGGACGAGCGGTTGCGCGCGGCGATGACGTTCCAGTCCATGTACCTGGGCGTGTCGCCGTACGCCGCGCCGGGCGTGTTCGCGCTGCTGCCCTTCACCGAGCTGGGCGTGGGCGTGTGGTTCACCGAGGGCGGCCTGTACGCCATTCCCCTGGCGCTCGAGAAGGTGGCGCGCGAGGAGGGGGTGAAGCTGCACTACGGCCGTCCGGTGAAGCGCATCCTCACCGAGGGCAAGCGCACGACGGGTGTGCTGCTGGAGGACGGCGAGCGGGTGGCGGCGGACGTGGTGGTGTGTAACGCGGACCTGCCCTACGCGTACGAGAAGCTGCTGGACCCAGGTGTCACCCGGCTCAAGCGCAAGGAGTCCCTGCGCTACACCTCCAGCGGCTACATGCTCTACCTGGGGATGCGTCGGCGCTATGACGAGTTCCTGCACCACAACGTCTACTTCGGGCGGGACTACAAGGGCTCGTTCGACGACATCTTCGAGCGCTTCCGCGTGCCCGAGGATCCGAGCTTCTACCTCAACGCGCCGGCCCATACGGATCCCCGCCTCGCGCCGCCGGGCAAGGACGCGCTCTACATCCTGGTGCCCGTGCCCCACCAACACGAGGGCCTGGACTGGAAGGTCGAGGGCCCCCGCGTGAGGGCCAAGGTCTTCCAGCGGCTCGCGGAGCTGGGCCACACGGAGCTCGAGCGGGACATCGAGGTGGAGCGCGTGGTGACGCCGGACGACTGGGCATCCAGCTTCAACCTGGCCAAGGGCAGCGCCTTCGGCCTCGCGCAGAATTTCTTCCAGATTGGCCCCTTCCGCCCGTCCAACCAGGACCCGCGGGTGAGGAACCTGTTCTTCGTGGGGGCCTCCACGCAGCCGGGCACGGGACTGCCCACGGTGATGATCTCCGCGCGTCTGGCGGTGGAGCGCATCCTCGCGTGGACGGGTGTGGACAAGAACGCGGTGCGAGAGCCTGGGGGGACCGGGCGTGGTTCATTGGAGGAGGCGGCATGAAGTCGCGGGACGAGAGCCTGGTGGCACAGGGATACGAGATGGCGGAGCGCGTCACGCGACAGCACGCCAAGAGCTTCTTCTTCGCCTCGTTCATGTTGTTCGGCATGCGGCGCAAGGCGGCCTTCGCCCTCTATGCCTTCTGCCGGCGCCTGGACGACATGGTGGATGTGGCGGACGGGGCGGACAAGGGCGCGGTGCCCGAGGACCTGGCCGAGAGGCTGGTGCGCGCGCGCCGCGCCGTGGCGGAGCTGTACCTGGACACGCCCGAGCTGGCGGACTCGCGCATGCCGCCGCCCTCCACGCGCGCGAGTGGCGGTGAGGGGCCCTGGCACCCCGCGGAGCTGGCCGCGCTCGTGGACTGCATCCGGCGCTTCCGCGTGCCCGAATACCCCATGCAGGAGCTCATCTCCGGCATGGAGATGGACCTGACCATCCGCCGCTATGAGAACGGCGCGCAGCTCGACCTGTACTGCTACCGGGTGGCGGGCGTGGTGGGGCTGATGATGGCGGCCATGTTGGGGTGCTCGGAGGAGTGGGCCCTGGGGCCGGCGGCGGACCTGGGCCGGGGCATGCAGCTCACCAACATCCTCCGGGACGTGGGCGAGGACCTGGAGCGCGACCGTGTGTACCTGCCGCTCGACGAGCTGGCGGCCTACGGGCTGAGCGTGGAGGACCTGCGCCGGGGCGTGGTGGATGAGCGGTGGCGCGCCTTCATGCGCGCGCAGATCGCCCGGGCGAGGGCCTTCTACGCTCGAGCGGCGGAGGGCATCCCCGCGCTCCAGGGCTTTGGCTCCCAGCGCATGGTGAAGCTGATGGGCTCCATCTACGGGGACATCCTGCGCGTCATCGAGGAGCGCGACTACGACGTGTTCCATGGGCGGGCCTTCGTGACGAAGCCGCGCAAGCTGGCGCTGGCCACGCGCGTGTTGTTCCGGCCCGCGACGGTGCCGCTCATGGCGCTGCCCGCGCCCGCGCGCAAGGGCAAGGTGCCCCTGCTTCCACCCGAACCCACGACGGGGACCGTGCGATGAGTGACGACAAGGTCCAGCCCCTGCGGCGTGTTCGCTCCTCGCGCCTGTCGGGCTTCTACCGGCAGACGCCCGAGCAGCGGCGCTCGCGGCTGGTGGAGTCGCGTTGGTTGTCGCCCGAGGAGGCCGAGGCGTGCGCGAGCCTGGCGGGCTTCGACGAGGCGTGCGCGGACTCCATGGTGGAGAACGTCATCGGCCTGCATGGGCTGCCGCTGGGGCTGGCGCTCAACTTCATCGTGAACGGGCAGGAGCGGCTGGTGCCCATGGCGGTGGAGGAGCCTTCCATCATCGCCGCGGCCAGCTACGCGGCGCGGCTGTGCTCGGAGGCCGGCGGCTTCCAGGTGACGGCGGATGAGCCCATCACCACCGCCCAGGTGCAGCTGCTCGACGTGCCCTCGTTGCGCCAGGCGGAGGCGGACCTGCGCGCGCGTGCCGCCGAGCTGCTCGCCGAGGCCAATTCGCACCTGGGGCCCATGTGCTCCCGGGGCGGTGGGGCGAGGGAGCTGGAGATCCGGGTCCTCGACGCCACCACGCTCGTGGTGCACCTGCACGTGGACACCCGCGATGCCATGGGGGCCAACCTCGTCAACGGGCTCGCGGAGCGGATGGCGCCCCGGTTCGTGGCGCTCACGGGTGGCCGCGCGGGGCTGAAGATCCTCACCAACCTGGCGGACCGCCGCAAGGTGTACGTGCGCGCCTCGGTGCCGGTGGGCGCGCTCGTGTCCGAGGGTTTCTCCGAGGGCGCGGCCGTGCGAGACGCCATCCTGGAGGCCCAGCTCTTCGCGGAGATGGATCCCTACCGGGCCGTCACCCACAACAAGGGCGTGATGAACGGCGTGGACGGCGTGCTCGTGGCCTGCGGCAATGACTGGCGCGCGGTGGAGGCGGGGGCGCATGCCTACGCGGCGCGCTCGGGCGTGTACCGGCCGCTCACCTCGTGGCGGAGGGGCCCCGGGGGCGAGCTGCAAGGCCTCCTGGAGATGCCTCTGCCTACCTCGACGGTGGGCGGCGCGGCGCGCTCCCATCCCGGTGTCCTCCGGGCCCTCAAGCTCGCCGGGGTGACGGGGGCGTTGGACCTGGCGGGCGTGGCGGCGGCGGCGGGACTCGCCACCAACCTGGCGGCGCTCAAGGCCCTGTCCACCGAGGGCATCCAGAAGGGACACATGGCGCTGCACGCGCGGCGCGTGGCGGCCGAGGTGGGCGCCGAGGGGGAGTGGGTGTCCATCGTCGCCGAGCAACTGGCGCGTGAGCACGTCTACCGCCCGGAGCGGGCGCGGGAGATCCTGGACGAGGTGCGGCACCACGAGGGAGCCGCGCAATGAAGTCCACGCGCGTGGCGGTGGTGGGCGGCGGAATCGGAGGACTGACCGCCGCCGGGCTGCTGGCGAGGGAAGGCCACGCCGTCACGCTCTTCGAGGGCGGTCCGCACCTCGGAGGCAAGGCGCAAGGCGTGCAGGTGGACGGGCTGCGGCTGGACACCGGTCCCACGCTGCTCACGCTGCCCCACGTGGTGCGCGAGGTGTTCGAGCACCTGGACGCGGTGGACCTGCTGCCTCCCTTCTCGGAGCTGGAGGCCCAGTGCGCCTACCGCTTCCCGGATGGGCGCGGATTCGTGGCGTACCGGGACCTCGGGCGCACGGCGGAGAGCGCCGGGGCCCTCCAGCCGAGTGAGCGCCGCGGCGTGTACGACTTCTACGCGGAGGCCGAGCACATCTGGCGCGCCGCGGGCGAGCCCTACCTGGAAGCACCCTTCGAGGGCATGGCGGGATTCATGTCGCGGGTGATGCGCCGGGGCATGGTGGCGGTGGCCCGGGGCATGAAGCTGGCCACGTTGCATCAGCTGGCCCGAGCGCATTTCAAGACGGAGCATATGTGGCGATTCGTTGGCCGCTTCGCCACGTACGCGGGGGCCTCGCCCTACGAGGCGAGCGCGGCCTACGCCCTCATCCCCCACATCGAGCGGGCGTATGGCGTGCACCACGTGCGGGGGGGCGTTGGCGCGTTGGTGGATGCGCTCGGCGCGGCGGTGAAGCGGCTGGGCGTGCGGGTGCACCTGAACACCCGGGTGCGCTACACGCGTGACGCCCAGGGCTACCGGGTGGGTCCGGACGGAGACGGGGAGCCCTTCGACACGGTGGTGGTGAACGCGGATCCGCTCGACGGGCTGGGGCGGGGGAGCGAGCCGCTGTCGTTGTCGGGCTACGTGCTGTTGTTGGAGGTGGAGGGGCGTCCCGCCCTGCCACACCACACCGTCCTCTTCGGCGGGGACTACCGGCGCGAGTTCGACGAGCTCTTCGGGGGCCAGCTCGCGGCGGACCCCACGGTGTACTTCTGCAACCCCGCGGCGACGGACTCCACGGTGGCACCGCCCGGCAAGACGGGACTCTTCGTCATGGTGAATGCCCCGGCGTTGCCGCGCGAGCCGGAGTCCGCCGAGCGGGCGGCCGCCGCGTGGGACTCGCACGCCGAGCGGGTGAAGGCGCAGATGATGGACAAGCTGCTCCTGCACTACCCGGAGCTGCGCGGGCGCATGCGGGTGGTGGGGCAACGCTCGCCGGTGGACCTGGCGGCCCTGGGCGCACCGGGGGGCTCCATCTATGGCTTCCTGCCGCACGGCCGCTTCGGACCCTTCCGCCGTCCGCGCATCCGGGGCGGCACGCCGGGCCTCTTCTTCGCGGGCGGCGGCACGCACCCGGGCGGCGGTGTGCCCCTGGTCATGCTCTCGGGCCGGTTCGCGGCGCGGATGGCGTCCACCCACCTGCGGGAGAGAGCATGAGGCTTCTGAACTCCGCTTCGCCGCTGCCGGGCATTCATCGGGGCTATCAATGGAGGGAGGCGCTGCCCGCCCTGCCGGATCGCCCCGGGGCCTACCGCTGGTTCTACGCCGATGTGACGGCGGGCGGTTACAGCGCCGTCTTCATCTTCATGCTCGGCTCGCTCTTCTCCCCGCGCTACTCGGTGGGCTCCCGGCGCGGTGCCCTGCCGTTGCAGCACAGCGCGGTGAACTTCGCGCTCTACCGCGAGGGAAGCCGCCGCCACTGGGTGCTCAGCGAGTACGCCCAGGCCTCGGTGGGGCAGGCGGGCCGGGAGCTGCGCATCGGCCGCTCGCGGCTGGTGTACACGCCGGAGGGCTCGGTGTGCATGGAGGTGGACGAGCGGTGCGCGCCCTTCGGAGGCCAGGTGCGGGCGCGGCTGGAACTCGAGCCCGAGGCGCCGGCGGCGGACGAGGTGCAACTGGTGCCCGGTGTGCCGCACTACTGGCGTGCGTTGGCGCCCCGGGCGAAGGCGCGGCTGGAGGTGGACTCCCTGGGCGTGAGCGCCGAGGGCCGGGGCTACCATGACAGCAACCATGGCGCGGAGTTGCTGGGGACGCGGTTGCCGGGGTGGCACTGGGCGCGGCTGCACGGGCCGGAGGAGACGGTGGTGGACTACCACCTGCCCGGCAACGTGGCGCCCCTGCGCGTGACGTCGGGAGGCGGCGAGACGCGCGCGGAGCGCGGGCCGCTCCTGGGGGACGCGCGGCGCACGAGCCTGACGGGCTGGGGCCTGCGCGTGCCCCAGCACCTGAGCGCGGGCTCCGCGATGATGGCCGAGCCCCGCCTGCTCGAGTCCTCTCCTTTCTACGCCCGGCTGGAGGCCCGGCGGGGCGACGTGGACGTGATGGGCGAGGTGGCGGACTTCCAGCGCTTTCATTCGCCGTACATCCGCTGGATGGCGCACTTCCGCACGCGCGTGGAGCGTCGGGCATGAGCGCGGGGGTGGCCCTGGGACTGGGATGGGTGGTGCTGGCGGGAGGCTTCAGCGCGGTGGCGCTGGCCCGCCTGGCGCGTGCTCGCCGTCCCGGGGCGTCCACGCGGGTGCCGGTGTTGTTGCTCAGGCCGGTGGACGCGCCCTCGCCCCAGGAGTTGGAGAACCTGGCCTTACCCATCGACTACGCGGGGCCCCTGGAGCACGTGGTGCTCTCGCCCGTGCGGCCGTCCCTTCCCGAGGGGGTGCGCTGGGTGCCGAGCGAGCCCCGGACGTCCAACCGCAAGGTGGGGCATGTGCTGAGCGCGCTGGCGGCACCGCCGCGCGAGGGCCGGGTGGTGTTGGTGGTGGACGCGGACGTGGCGGTGACGGGCGCGCTGGTGGAGGGACTGGCGGCGCCCGTGGCGGCGGGCGCGGCGTTGAGCACGGCGGTGCCCACGCCGGTGGGTGCCCAGGGCCTGGCCGGGCGGGCGGTGGCGGGGCTCCTGCGCCGCACGCACCACAGCTTCCGCGCCCTGCATGTGATGAGCGCGGGGGCCCAGGCGGTGTGTGGCAAGGCGTTGGGCCTGGGCGCTCCGGCGCTGGACGAGCTGCCCCGGCTGGCGGATCACATCGGCGAGGATCTGGAGCTGTCCAAGCGGCTGCACGCGCGGGGTCTCGACGTGGCCCTGTGCGAGGTCCCCGCGCTGGTGCCGCTCGCGCCGGGGGACTGGCGGGGCGCCCGGGAGCGCTTCACGCGCTGGATGCAGGTGCTGCGCAGCCACCGGCCCGGGCTCTACCCGACGGTGCCCCTGTTGTTCACGCCCACCTGGCCCCTGCTGGCCTTGAGCCTGGGCGCGGGCTCGGCGTGGCTGGCGATGGGCGTCCTGGGGCTCGTGGGCGTGCGCACCCTGCTGTCCTGGCGCCTCGCGACGTTGAGCGCTCCGGAGCCCGGCGAGGCGAGGACATCCCTCGTGGCCGATTGGCTCCTGGGCGAGGCCCTGCTGCTCGCCGCCTTCGTTTCATCCCTCGTCCGCGCCCCCCGGGTGACGTGGCGGGGGCGTACCTATGTGTTGGATTCAGGAGGCCGTATGTCGCCGGTGTGGACGGGCCTCGAGGGGGAACAGGGATGACCTACGCACGTTTCCTGGGGCTGTTCGTCGTGTTGCCCATCCTCTTCCTGGCGGTGCGCTACCGGCGCACCTTCACGCGGCGGGAGATGGGCGCGCTCGGCATCCTGCTGATCGTGGTCTACGCGGCGACGATCCCCTGGGACAACCTGGCGGTGAAGTGGGGCCTGTGGCACTTCCGGCCGGATCTCATCTGGGGCATCACGGTGGGCTACCTGCCCCTGGAGGAATACCTCTTCTTCGGTCTCCAGACGCTGCTGGTGGGCTTGTGGGTGTTCGTGCGATTGCGCCGGGTCTCCCTGGCGCCCTCGGCGCGTAAGTCCCAGGCGGCGGCGCCATCCCCGCGCCAGGGGCGGCTGGGCTCCGAGGAGGTGACGTCATGATGGAGTCGCGCTGGGCCTATCTCATCCACCTGCTGGCCTGGGCGGGCCCCTTCATCGCGCTGCAGGTGGGCGTGCTGATCTTCTACTTCCGCGAGCGCGCGGGGACGATCCTCCGCGCGGCGCTCGTGCCGGCGCTGGTGGTGGGCCTCTACCTGTCGGTGGCGGACCACCTGGCCATCGCCGAGGGCATCTGGGGCTTCGGCCAGGGCAAGCACCTGGGCCTCTACGTGGGCGCCGTGCCCCTGGAGGAACTGCTCTTCTTCATCCTCACGAGCGTGATGGTGGCACTGGGGTTGACGCTCTTCCTGGCCCTGCTCGCCCGGCGCGAGGCGCGTGTGCCTTGATACGCGCGGCGAAGGGCGGGTTGCTGGGAAGGGTCGTCGAAGGGTACGTGGGCTGGAAGTTCCGCTCCGCCTTCCGGGGCCTGTGGGTGCGTGGGCCGCTGGACGGTGGGCCCGAGCCGCGCCTGGTGTACGCCAACCACTCCAACTGGTGGGATGGCTTCGTGCTGCATCAACTCGGGCGGGCGGCGGGCTGGGACGCGTACTGCGTCATGGAGGAGCACAACCTCGCGCGCTACCGCTTCCTCGCGCGGCTGGGGGCGTTCAGCATCCGCCGGGGTGAAGGCGCCTCGTCGCTGGAGACGTTGCGCTACGCGCGGGAACTGCTCCAGAAGCCCCGGGCCGCGGTGTGCATCTTCCCCGAGGGCGAGCTGCGCCCCTTTGGCGCGCGGGCGCCGAGGCTCGAGCGCGGGGTGGAGCTGCTCGCGCGGGTGGGGCAGGTGCCCTGCGTGCCGCTCGCCATCCGCTATGTCTTCCTCGAACATGAGCGGCCGGATGTCCTGGTGGAGGTGGGCGAGGCGCACGCGGCGGCGCCGTTGGCGCGCTTCCAGAAGGAGCTGGAGGACGCGGTGCGCAGGCTGGAGGCGGTGACGAGCCTGGAGGGCTTCACGCTGCGGGTGTCGGGGGCCCGGGGCGTGGCGGAGCGCTGGGACGCGGTGCGCGGGCGGAGGCACCATGGCTGAGCGCACCTACCGCATCCACGTCGCCGCCGAGTTCTCCGGAGTCCGGGTGGAGCTCATCCGCGCCTGGGAGCGGCGCTATGGGGTGCTGTCCCCCCGGCGCACGCCGGCGGGCTACCGCGTCTACACGGATCGGGACGTGGCGCTCCTGCGGCGGCTCAAGCAGCTCACCGAGCAGGGCGTGTCCATCAGCGAGGCGGCGACGATGCTGCCGCAGCTCCTGGCGGAGATCGACGCGGCGCGGCCCGAGGGGGAGCGTCCCGCTCCCGCCCAGGAGCCGGGGCCGGTGAGCATGTCCTCCTGGCGCGAGGACATCCTCGCGGCGGTGCGGGCGCTGGACCAGCGGCGGGTGGCGGAGACGCTGGACGACGTGCTCGCGGCGCTCTCGCCCTTGAGGGCCTACGAGGACGTGCTGATGCCCCTGCAACGCGAGGTGGGCGACCTCTGGCACGCGGGCCTCTTCTCGGTGGGGCAGGAGCACCTGGTGACGCAGGAGGTGCGCGCGCGGCTCATCAGCCTGTTGCACGCGGCGCCCAACAAGGGGCGGCGGCACGTGCTGCTCGCGTGTTTTCCGGACGAACAGCACGAGCTGGGCCTGCTGGGCCTGGCGCTGCGCATGCGGCACGCCGGCATGACGGTGACGATGCTGGGCCAGCGCACCCCCGGGGAGGAGGTGCGCCGGATGGCGGAGGCCCTCAAGGTGGACCTGGTGGGGCTCTCGGCGGTGATGGACCCGGGCGCCGAGGCGTTCGAGGCCGTCCTCCAGGCCGTCATGGACGGCATGCCTCCGGAAATCCCCGTCTGGGTGGGAGGGCGGGGCGCCCTGGCGAACCGCGAGGTGTGCGAGCGCTGGAAGGCGCGCGTCTTCGAGGGCCCCGCCGACTGGGCCCTGCTGCTGGGCGGGTGAGTCGCCGCGCGTATACTGCCTGACAGGTATGCAACGAAGGGACCTGTCATGAAGACCCCGTGCGCCCTGGCCGTCCTGGGTGCCTGCCTGTTGTCCGTCCTGGGAATGCTGTCCGGTTGTGTGAACGCCCCGCTGTCCGTGCCCGTGGTGTCGGAGCGGGCCATCGCCTTCGTCGACGTCAACGTCGTGCCCATGGACAGCGAGCGCGTCCTGACGGAGCAGACGGTCATCGTCCGCAACGGCCTCATCGCGGCCCTGGGTCCCACCGCGTCCATCACCGTGCCGCCCGATGCCGAGCGCATCGACGGCCGAGGCCGCTTCCTGATGCCGGGACTGGCGGACTTCCAAATCCACCTGCACTCGGACGAGCAGCTGCTGTCGTACCTCGCCCATGGCGTCACCACCGTCTTCGACTTGAACGGCTCGCCCCGGCAGCTCGACCTGCGCACCCAGCTCGCCGAGTACCGCCGCTTCGGCCCCCGGCTCTACACGAGCAGCCCGATGATGGATGGAGGCCAGGGGCGGGGTGACGCGGTGTCGGTGACCACCGCCGAGCAGGCGCGCATCGCGGTCGTGCGGCAGAAGCTCGCGGGCTACGACGCGCTCAAGGTCTACCACACCGTGTCGCCCGGGGTTTACGAGGTGCTGACGGGAATGGCCCGCCAGCAGAAGTTGCCGGTGGTGGGCCACGTGCCGCGCACGGTGGGGGCGGAGGCGGTGCTGCGCGCGCGCCAGGCGCTCGTCGCTCCGGGCTCGGAGTTCTTCGCCACCGCGCTCCGGGACGAGCCGGCCATGGCCGCGCTCGCGCGCGCGACGAAGGAGGCGGGCACCTCGGTGGTGCCGGGTCTGGTGCAGATCCACGCGCAACTGCGGATGTTGGAGGACGTGGAAGGCGTCTTCGCGGACCCCGAGGCGCGCTACCTGTCACCGGAAGTCCTGCGCAACTGGAGCTACTCCAACCCGACGCGGAGAATCGACGTGGCGGCCTTCGGCGCGCGCGAGCGGGCGCTGTACCCGGCGATGCGCGCCTTCACGCTGGCGCTGCAGAAGGAGGGCGCCCGGCTGGTGGTGGGCACGGATGCCTCGGACGCGGGGCTCTTTCCGGGCCGCTCGGTGCACCGCGAGCTCGCGGAGCTGGTGGAGGCGGGCCTCTCGCCCTACGAGGCCCTGTCCGCGGCCACGCGCAACGCGGGGGCCTTCATCCAGCAGCATGTGGACCCCGCGGCGCGCTTCGGCACGGTGGCGGTGGGCCAGTACGCGGACCTGCTGTTGCTGCCCGGCAATCCGCTGGAGGACGTGGGCCGGGCGGCCCAGGCGCTCGGGGTGATGTCGCGCGGCCTGTGGCTGCCGGGCGAGCAGCTGCAGCGCATGCGGGACAAGTCCGCCAAGTCCCTGCAGGGACGCTGAGCACCGGGGCCGCCGCGCCTCAGCGCACCCCGCCCATCATTCGCCGCAGGGGGCCCACGGCGGCGATGAGCACCCCTCCCGCGAAAAGGGTGACGGCGGCCACCTGGCCGAAGAGCTGAGGCAGGGGCATGGACTCGAACTGCCCGGCCACCCGTCCGGCGATGAGGTTGCCGAGCGCCATGGACATGAACCACACGCCCATCATCTGACCCACGGTGCGCTGGGGGGCGAGCTTCGTCACCGTGCTCAGCCCCACGGGGCTCAGGCACAGCTCGCCGAAGGTGTGCAGCAGGTAGGTGAGCACCAGCCACAGCGGACTCACCTTCTGGCCGCTCGCGGCGGCGTGGGACGCGGCCACCATGACGAGGAAGCCCGCGCCCAGCATCATCAACCCGAGGGCGAACTTGGCGGGGCTGGAGGGCTCGAGCCCGCGCCGGCTGAGCCGCACCCACAGCCAGGCGAACACCGGGGCCAGGGTGATGATGAACATGCCATTGACGGACTGCAGGAAGCTCGCGGGCATGGTCCAGCCGAACACCTCGCGGTCCGTGAGCGAGCGCGCGAAGAGGTTGAGCGAGGAGCCCGCCTGCTCGAAGCCGGCCCAGAAGATGAACGAGCCCAGGAAGAAGACGCCAATGACGCCCAGCCGCTTCTTCTCCGAGGCATCCAATCCCCCGGCGGTGAACAGGTAGCCGAACACGGCGAGCGAGAGCGCCACGATGATGACGAGCACCGCGTTGGCCAGTCCCACCGCGCTCGTCACGTCCACCACCCCGAGGGCCTGCAACCCCCCCATGAGCACCACCAGCGCCGCGCCCATCGCCAGCGCCACGCCCCGCGAGCCCGTGTGGGCGGGGGTGGAGTCCTCCGCCGCGGGCCGCGAGGGCAGCCCCACGGTGCCCAGGTGTTTCGCGCCCACCACGTATTGGATGAGCCCGAGCACCATGCCGACGCCCGCGAGGCCGAAGCCCGCGTGCCAGCTCACGTTCTCGCCAAGGTAGCCCAGCACGAGGGGCGCCACGGACACGCCGATGTTGATGCCCATGTAGAAGATGGAGAAGCCCGCGTCGCGCCGTGCGTCGTCCGGGGCATAGAGCCCACCCACCATGGCGCTGATGTTGGGTTTGAGCAGCCCCGTGCCCGTCACGATGAGCACCAGGCCCAGGTAGAAGAAGGACACCCCGGGCAGCGCCATGCTGAAGTGCCCCAGGGCGATGATGATGCCGCCCACGAGCACCGCGCGCCGCTGGCCGATGAACCGGTCCGCCAGCCAGCCGCCCGGGAGCGCCGTGAGGTACACCGCCGACGTGTAGAGCCCGTAGATGGCACTCGCCTTGTTCGTGTCGAAGCCCAGGCCGCCCTGCGCCGCCGTCGCCGTCATGAAGAGGATGAGCAGCGCCTTCATGCCGTAGAAGCTGAAGCGCTCCCACATCTCCGTGAAGAAGAGCGTGGAGAGGCCTCGCGGATGGCCGAAGAAGCCACGAGGCTCGGCTGGAAGGACGGCGCCGTCTTCCGCGCGGATGGGTGGCGAGGACGGCGGGGAGGCGGGAGTCTGCATCGTCACCGGATTCCAGAGGGAGGGGGGGCCGCAGTCTATCCGTGAACCGCTCGCACTCCGGGGCGGGGTTGGATTTTTCCAGGGCGGATGGAGACGGCGATGCTTCACGCGGACCGCACGTGATGTCCGGATGACCCGCGGTTCACGTTACACTCAGTGCCGTTCCCGCGCCGGTCCGCCAGTCGCGTGGGCGCGTTTCTTCCGAGTCCACGAGGAAAGGTGATGCCTGTCCCTCAGAGCGTGATCACGGATTACGGCTTCCGCGTGCATGCGCCCGGTTACATCACCCCCGCGGATGCGCGTGCCTGGTTCGAGGACCTGAGGGGCCGGGTGCTCGCCCTGGACGGGCGGCCCTTCGGATTGCTGATGGACTCGCGCACGCAACGGTCCAACCCTCCCGATACGCAGGAGTTCATCCGGACGGCGATGGCGTGGTTGCGCGAACAGGGCCTCGAGCGTTCGGCGGTGGTGTTGGACAGCACGGTGGCGCTGATCCCCCTGCTCCGGGCGGCCAAGTCCACGGGCGTCTATGCGTATGAGCGCTATCTGGACGCGGAGAAGGACACGCAGTGGGAGCAGAAGGCGGAGGATTGGATTGTTCGGGGCATCGACCCGGACCTGACCCAGCCCCCGGCGAAGCCGTCGCGATAGATGGGCGATGCTTACTGGCGCACGGCGAGAATCCGCCATCCGCGCACGTCGATGGCGTAGGTCGCGCTGACATCCAGGATGGGCGGACCCCCGAGGTCACAACGCTCGGGGTTGGGGATGACGCTGACGAACATCACTCCCTCGGGCCCAGGAGAGGTGAACACGTCATAGGACTCGCGCTGGTACAAACACTTCTGTGAGTCGTCCGCGTCCCGAGGGGGGTGGGTGTTCCAGGGGAGGAAGTCGTCCATGGCCAATTGAATGGCTCTGAGCGTGACGCCCTGGACCATCTGCCGTCCTTCCTCTGGCATGCCGAGAGGAAATTGTATGGTCGCGGCCTCCTCGGCGGGTGCATGTTCGGGGCGAGGGTACCTTTGGAAGAACGCGCAGGACGTCAAGACGAGACAGAGCAACGGCGGTAGGTAGTGCTTCATGGGGTACCCCGTGCGGCGAAGACGTTTGGCATCGTGTGTGGACATACCCAGCTCGCGTCAACCGTCTTCGGCGACAGCGGTGACGATTCCGTATTCCTTGTCCTCGGGCTTGACGAGTCCGACGAGCTTCCAGGCCTTGTCTCGCCGCTCGTAGACTTCGCCAGGCCGGTCGTTGCTCTCGGAGGGGACGTATTTCTGGATGAGGCACGTCGTATCGAACTGGATGCGGATGGACCAGATTTGTGTCCGTGCCATCCTGTCTTCGAAAGACATGGGGGATGGAGACCAGGGATGGCTGTGAAAATCACCGAGAACAGATGTTTTTCCCCGGTCGTCCTTGACGGTTCGAGGGGGAATGCACTGTTTGCGCTTCGCCGGGCCTACCAAGACGGTTTTGCCTAATGGAGAAGGAATGCTGGTGTAATAGTTTCCATCACCGAGCGAGTAGATGGCGCCGCAATATTCCTGTCCGTAGTCACGGAGACTCGCTCCATCCAGTTGCATGATCGCCGGACAAAGTCGGTCGATGATCTCATCCACATCCGTGGATGGTGCGATGGCCTTCCAAGGACCCCGTACCCAGACTTGGTTGCCGTTCTGGAATCCATGGTTCTCGGTGGCGCCGCTCACGACTGGACCACTGGCGCAGCCCAGTATGCCAGCGGCGCACATTCCCGACCATCCGAACCGAATGTGCATCGTGTTTCCTTCTGAGCACGTTGTACCCACAGTATAGCTTCGTCCACTCCGGGTGGGCAAGCATACGTCTCTTATCGAGGTGCCCGGGACGTGGGATGGCGTTATGAAGGCCGTGCATTCCTTCCTGGAGTTCCGCGTGTCCGAGAGCCCCGCAGACATCGATCGTATCGCTCCCACGCGCAGGCCGGATGAGCGACCCGTCATGTACCAGCGCTGGCGCCACCTGCTCTTCTTGCACTGGTCGCTGCCCGTGGAAGTCCTGGCGCCGTTGCTGCCCGACGGCCTGACGCTCGATACCTTCGAGGGCCGGGCCTGGGTGGGTCTGGTACCCTTCACGATGCGCGGCGTGCGGCCCCGAGGCTTGCCCGCCGTGGGTTTCCTGTCCAACTTCCACGAAACCAACGTGCGCACGTATGTGCATTTCCAGGGGAAGGATCCGGGTGTCTGGTTCTTCAGCCTGGAGGCCGCCAACGCCATCGCCGTGCGATTGGCTCGTGCCTGGTTCAAGTTGCCCTATCACTACGCGCGCATGTCCTTGGACATCGGTCCCGGAGGCGAGTCCTTCGCGTACCGCTCCGAGCGCCGCTGGCCCCCACCGGCGCCGGCCACCTGCTCCGTGCGCTGTACGCCCCGAGGGCCCGCCGCGCCCTCGATTCCGGGCTCGTTCCAGCACTTCCTCGTCGAGCGCTACTTCCTCTACTCCCACGCCCGTGGCGAGCTCTATCGTGGACAGGTCCACCACTCGCCCTACCAGGTGCGCCAGGCTGATGTGGAAGGTCTGGATGAAACGCTCCTGGCGGCTTCGGGTCTACCGCGTCCTCCCGAGGCGCCATTGGCCCATTTTTCCGAGGGCGTGGATGTCGAGGTGTTCCGACTGCGGCGCGTGGAGCGTGAGCCACGCTATCTGTTGCCATCGACAGTGCGGTAGCTCTCAGACCTCGACGAACCGTCCGCCCACGATTCCCGTTCGCTCCAGGGCTTCCTTGATCTCCCCACTGACGATGAGCGCCGTATGGTAGCCCCAGGGCCTGAACACGCGGGCATCACCGACCTTCGACTTGTCAATGCGCAGGCCGGAAATGACGTGGTATTCATCGACTCTGTCGGGCCGCCCATCCTCTGATGTCCAGCGCCGCACCTCGTCACACGCGGTGTCATCGATGCACCGTACCTCTCGCGCCGCGATCAGGAGATGGTACGGCTCGCTCTGCCCTTCGACCTCAACCTGAAAAAGTTGTGTGTCGTCAGGTGCCATCTCGCGGAATACGGACGCCACCCGTGCGCTGACGATAGGGGTAAGCCCCACTCCCGCCGAAGTGAAGTCCAGCGGTTTACCCTGGCGAGACAGCGGAACGAAGAGTCTCCCAGGAGGTTCAATCGGTTTTCCGCTGGTGAATACCCAGGGGTTATCTATGGGGTCGCCGCTCGTGGTGGTCGGCGTCTTGAAATACCAGCGTCCCGGTACGTAAACATCGATGGTCAGCTCAAAGAAGTGTCGTTCCATGGCGTCATGCATCGGGATTTCTCGTGATGAGTTTCCGCAGCTTGGTGCCCGCGGTGGTGAGGTCTCTCGCGATGTTTGTCAATTCCTCGACCAATACGGCCCGACACTGGGCCGCACCCCGACATCCTCGCATGGTCAGATCGATGCGTCTGAGCACTTCCTCGTGGTACTCTCGTGGGTGCGGTCCCTTGTGCCCCTTGATCCGCACCAGGTTCGCGGTGTCACCGAGGCTCATTCCAGCCTGCTCGAAATATGATTCGAAAACCGGCGTCCAGGGGCCGCCCGATGCGTCGGAGACGTCGTTCTTGTCGGTGCAGATGTGGTGGATGTGTCCTTCGGGGTCTCCCTGAATCCCGCTGCCGGGCCCCATGGCAACCGCCGCGACAGCGGTCGGTGCGAGCGTGATGTTCAGCACCGCGGCCGAGGGGAGGGCGATTGACCGCACCTCCCCGGCCAATGCCCCCGATAGTTGGAAACCACCTTCGGTTCGCGCTCTCAACGCCGCTTGGGCGAAGCCCGGCATCTTGGGCCCCTGCGCGGCCAGGGCGCTCTTCCCTCCGAGTGCGCTCAGCGCGACGATGACAAGGACACGCGCGCCGTTGTCTCCGAGCACCTTTCCGAAGCGATGTCCCGAGTCCTTCAACTCCGAGAGGCCTCGGGTGTTCTTCGCTTCCTCCATGAGACGCAGGAAGCCCTGACCGAGATTCCACACGGGGCCAGTGCCCAGGTAGGCGATCAAGGATGCCGTCAATCCAATCGCGAGGAGTTTCGTGATCGGCTCGGGCGCGACGAGCATGACGAGCGCGGTGCCGACCAGGGAAACAACCATGGCCCGAAGCGCGGCCGGATTCGTCAGGTCTCCCACCGCCTCCGCAACTCCATCCCAGACCGTGTCGAAGGCGAAGAAGAGCGCCATCGTGCGCCGGGCCATGGGTTCTCGCGGGAATCCATCCGCGAACAGGCCCAGGTCATGTGAAGGGGGCACCTGGCGTCCCTGTACACCGTCGACGATTCCTCCGGAGGAGGCGAGCAATGAGTATCGGCCGTCCTGCCCGGGCGCTCCACGAGCGATGTTCAGCTCCATGTCGAGCACGAGCCGCGCGACGGCACTCTTGAACTCCTTGTCGTCAATCTCGACCGGGTCGGATTCGATTGGCGTATAGGCAATCAGTCGTCCCTGGCCCGTGTCCAGGTTAACGACCCGTGTCGTCGCACATCCCGACGAGAGCAGCAGCAGCAACGCGACGATTCCTAGACCCTTCATGGTGCTCCCCCCGGGATGGTTCTCCTGCGCACCAGAGGCGCGGCGTCGTTTATCAGCCGCAGTCAGCGGCGCAGTAGCTGGGCATGCCGGCCACCTCCGCCGACTCGCACACCCCGTTGCCGCACGTGTAGATGTCCGTGGTCTTCATGCGCGTGGCGAGAGGCCTGTAGGTTTTGCCACCGTAGGAACACGAGGTGTAGAAACTGTTGGTCGCGTCCGGGGTGCAGTACGTCGAGCAACTCCCCACGAACACCATGGGCAGGCACTGTGAGGGCGTAGGCACGCCTGGAAGCCCACACACGCGTGGACTGCTCTGGTTGCTGGCGAGGGTCAATCCATCATTGCCGCCGAAGACGCCCGTCTCTCCATCGAAGAGGTTGCCAAAGAAGCACGCCTCGCGAACGCTGTAGTTGGTGTCTTCCTGGAGGCTGACAGGCAGCACATTGCCCGCGCCGTCGAGGCCTCTCAGGGAGATGGTGACGTGGATGCCGAACTTGTTGGAGTGCGCCGCCATGCAGGCGCTCACCACCTGTTGCTCGTAGTCGGTCGCTTTCTCGCCACCGCTCCAAGAGGGCGCGAGCCCCAGCAGTCCATCCCACCGGTAGGAGGTCCCCGTGCTCGTGTCCGTGAACGTGCGGGACTCCCCCGCGGGTACCGCGCACGCCACCACGTACTTCATCACCTCGGCGCGCAGCGCCCGGTCTACCTGGAACCAGCTGGCGAAGTCTTGTGTTGAGAGCCCGTTGAGGTTCAGCCCGTTGAGGTTCAGCCCGTTGAGGTTCAGCCCGTTGAGGTTCAGCCCGTTGAGGTTCAGCCCGTTGCCGTGTTCCACCTCTCGGGCCGTGCTCGCGAGTGCTTCCTGTTCCTCGTAGGAGCCCTCCGCGGGCCCGCATGCAACGGCGCACATCAGCGCCAGCGTTGTCCACCCCACCCACCCCGCCGCCCGAAGTTCTCCGCCACCGCGCCGAGACTCAATGGTCTGCTTCAGCATGGGCACTACCTCCTGCGTTCGGATGTGGATGCCTTGGATGTGTTGACCGCCCCCCCACGTGGAGTCCTCGGAAACGGCCCGACAGGTCGCCCTCCACGTCTTCACTGTGACTCAAGTGAAAGCCGGATAAAAGGATACCCGGTTAGAGCCGGGATTTCAGGTTTGACGGAAAACAGCTGGAACGTTCCAGGTGGCGACGCGCACGCGCTCGGTGTCGCTCAGTGGAAGTTCTGCGCGTACCTGGGGGAGGAGCTTCGGGCGGACACACGGGGGGCCCGGAGGGCCGCACCCCGTCGACCAGGAGATGGAGGGAGAGCGGAATGCGCGGGTCAGGCGCGCGTGGCGGCGGGCGTGATTCCGAAGCCGCTCGCGTCGCGCACCGACCAGTCCGCGATGTCCGTCAGCGGTCCGCCGGTGATGTCGATGCCCTCGGGGCCTCGGCGGGCATCCACCTGGCCGACATGGGCACAGGACTGCACGCTCACGCGCGTGCCCCGCGCGCGGGCCTGGGCGCGCTCGTGCATCTGGCGCGCGGTGTCCAGCAGCTCCAGCACGTCCGTGGGGGGCGGCTCGTCCAGCAGGCGCACGCCCAGCAGCGCCATGCCCGTCTGCACGGCGAGCACGAAGCCCGCGGCGCGCAGGTCCTGCTCCAGTCCGTCGAGCACCTCGGACACGGTGGTGTAGGCGGCGTCGTCCTCGGCGCCCTCCTCGATCACGACCTCGGCGTGCAGGGCGAAGGCCCGCACGCTTCGGCTGGTGGAGGTGATGCGCGTGGTGGACGCGGGCAGCACCGCCTCGCGCAGCGCGGTGCGGAAGGTGTCCACGTCCGGGTAGCGGCGATCGGCTTCCTTCTCCAGGCAGCGCAGCACCACCGCGTCCACCGCGGGCGGCACGGGCGCGGACGCGCTCGGCCGGGGCGGTGGCGCCTCCAGGTGCATGCGCTCTACCTCCAGGCGATCCTCGGACTGGAAGGGGTAGTGACCGGTGAGCATCTGGTAGAGCAACACGCCCAGCGCGTAGACGTCCGTGGTGGGGCCGATGTGCCCGCTGCGGAACTGCTCGGGCGCCATGGCCTGCGAGGTGCCCAGGCGCTGGCCCGCCACCGTCAACCCCTCCTGGCCGGGCTCGGGGTGGATGAACTTGGCGATGCCGAAGTCCAGCAGCTTCACCACCGGCGGGTCCGCCTCGGACACCACGGCCACGTTGCTCGCCTTGAGATCGCGGTGCACCACGCCCGCCCGGTGGGCCGCCTCCAGCGCCGCGCAGATGGGCTCCAGGTAGGCGAGGGCTCGCTCGGGGGACAGCCGTCCGCGCTCCTGCAGGAGCTGGCTCAGGGTGCGTCCTGGCAGCAGCTCCATGACGTAGTAGGGGCTGCCATCCGGCAGCATCCCGAAGTCATAGACATCGACGATGTGCGGGTGGCGGATCTGATTGACGACCCGCGCCTCGCGCACGAAGCGCTGGAGCATCTCTCCCTGATCCGTCAGGTGCGAGTGGAGCACCTTCACCGCGGCGCGCCGTCCGAGGATGCGGTGTTCCGCTTCGTACACCGCGCCGTGGCCTCCCGAGGCCAGCACGGCCTTGAGCACGTATTCTCCGGCGAGCACTCCGGGCGCCACCTTGACTCGGGCGGCGGGCGTGTCTCGGGAGGGGGTGCGCTCCTTGTGGGGAAGGATGTGGAAGGTGCTGTCCAGGTCCGCCATCCGTGCATGGTAGCACCGGGTATTCCATGCCCTCACCCGGTGGGGGGTGGCACTGTCGAGCGGAGGGCAGTTGAGCTAACGTCCCACCGTGAGGTGTCCGCTGGGCGATGGATGCGGAGGTTCGCGTTCGGGAGGGTGTGATGCGGTCCGCCCCGAGTCTGCTGGATACTTCGACGTGTCGATGAACCCCTGGCTATGGAAGAGCATGCCCATGAAGATGGTGGACGATCTCACGATGTGTGGAGGGCCCGCGGCGCCGCTCCCGTCCTCGGAGAGCGCATGTCTCATCCTCACCAGCACCACCACCCCGGCGGCGATCGGCAAGGTGTTCCGCATCGATGCCCTGGAGCACGTGCTCGGGCGGGGGTCGGACGCGGGGTTTCAGATCAATGACCATGGCGTGTCGCGCCGGCACGCGCGCATCCACCGCACCCCCGAGGGGAGCTTCCACCTGGCGGACCTGGGGTCCACCAATGGCACCTACCTCAATGGGGTGCGCATCGCGTCCGCCGAGCTGCACGAGGGCGACCGGGTGCAGATTGGCACCGTGACGGTGCTGCGCTTCTCCATGCGCGAGCTGGTGGAGAAGGGCGAGGAGCAGCTGCGTCAGGCGTTGAGCGCGGCGCGCGTGGGCATCTGGGATTGGAACGCCGTGACGGGCGCGGTGACGTGGAGCGAGCAGGTGGATCGCCTGCTCGGTCTGCCCGTGGGCACGTTGTCCGGGCGCCCCACGGACCTGGCCGAGGTGGTGCAGTCCGCGGAGCTGCGGCGGGTGCGTGACGCGCTCGCGGCGGCGCTCGAGCAACGCGCCCACCTGGACGTGGAGTACCGCATCGAGGTGACGGGGGCGCGCGGCCGGTGGTTGTCGTGCAAGGGCGACGTGCTGTGCGACGAGACGGGCACGCCCGTGCGCATCACTGGCACGGTGATGGACATCACGGAGAAGAAGCTCGCCGAGCAGGAGCTGCGCCGTCAGGCGCTCATCTTCGAGAGCCTGTGCGAGGGTGTCGTCGTCACGGACCGGGGCGGGCGCATCATCGACTGGAACGCGAGCGCGGAGAAGATGTTCGGCCGGGGCAAGGCCGAGGCGTTGGGGCAGACGCTCTTCTCGCTGCTGCACCCGGGGCAGGAGGACAAGCAGACGGGCGAGGTGTTGGCGGCGCTGGAGGCCCAGGGCCGGTGGACGGGAGAGCTGGACTTCCAGCGGCCGGATGGCACGCGGTGCTCGTGCGAGTCCGTGGTGGCGCCGCTCCGGGACGCGGAGGGGCGGACCATCGCCCACATCCTGGTGCACCGGGACACCACCGAGCGGCGCTTGTTGCAGAGCCGTCTGCAGATGGCGGACCGGCTCGCGTCGGTGGGCACGCTGGGCGCGGGCGTGGCGCACGAAATCAACAATCCGCTGGCCTACATGCTCGTCAACCTGCACCTCGTGTCCGAGCGCCTGGAGAAGCTCAAGAGCGCCGTGGCGGAGTCCGAGGTGGAGCCCCTGCAGCAGGTGGTGCGCGAGACGGTGGAGGGCGCCGAGCGCATCGCCTCCATCGTGCGGGACCTGAAGACGTTCGCGCGGGGTCAGCAAGAGGAGCGGCTGGGCCCGGTGGATGTGAGCAAGGCGGTGGAGCTGGCGTGCAAGATGGCGGACAACGTCATTAAGCACCGCGCGCGGCTGGTGACGCAGTTCGAGCCCGTCCCCGCGGTGCAGGGCAGCGAGTCGCGCCTGTGCCAGGTGTTCCTCAACCTGCTGCTCAACGCGGCGCACGCCATTCCGGAAGGGGACGCGACGGAGCACGAGATTCGCGTCGTCATCCGCGCGGGGGGCACGGGTCAGGTGGTGGTGGAGGTGCGCGACACGGGCGTGGGCATGACGCCGGAGGTGCGGGCGCGCGTCTTCGATCCCTTCTTCACCACCAAGCCGGTGGGCGAGGGCACGGGCCTGGGGCTGTCCATCTGCCACGGCATCATCGACTCGATGGGGGGCCGCATCGGCGTGGAGAGCCAGCCGGGCAAGGGCAGCACGTTCCTCGTGCACCTGGGCGTGGCCGGGGTGGCGGTGGAGACGCGGCCGGAGCCGGCGGCGGTGCAGTCCTCGGGCCGGGCGCGCATCCTCGTGGTGGATGACGAGCCGTACGTGACGCGGGCCCTGCAGCGCTCGCTGTCGCCCGAGCACGAGGTGGCCACCGTCAATGGGGCCCGGGCCGCGCTCAAGCTGATGGAGCAGGGCAGCCGCTTCGACATCATCCTCTGCGACGTGATGATGCCGGGCATGACGGGCATGGACCTGTACGCCGAGCTCAACCGCAGCGTGCCGGAGCAGGCGCAGCGCGTGGTCTTCATGACCGGAGGGGCCTTCACGCCGCGCGCGTTGAGCTTCCTGCAGGAAGTGCCCAATCCCAAGCTCAGCAAGCCGTTGGATCTGCGCCAGTTGCGCGCCCTGGTGGGTCGCTCCGCGCAGCAGGCGGCGGTGGCGCCCGCCCAGACGCCGGCGCCGGTGCCGGCCCGTCTCCAGGAAGGGGCGCGATGAGCGAGGGTCGGATGGAGCCCGTGGAAGAGGTTTCCCGGGCTCCGTTCCAGGTGATGGCTTCCGTGGCCGCGCGGGCCGAGTGGACGACGCGGGCCCTGGTGATGGGGGGCGCGCTGGGGGCCCTGCTCGCCGTCACCAATGTGTACACGGGACTCAAGACGGGCTTCTGGGAGTCCGGGTGCGTGCTGTCCGCGCTGCTGGCCTTCGGGGGCCTGTCGGCGCTGGGGCGGCGGAGCGCTCCTCCCTCGTTGTTGGAGACGAACCTCTCGCAGACGACCGCCGTCTCCGTGGGCGCCATGCCCGCGAGCGCCGGTCTGCTGGGCACGGTGCCCGCGCTCGCGTTGATGGGGATGCAGCCCTCCAGCGGGGCGGTGGCGGCGTGGGGACTGGGGTTGGGCACCCTCGGCGTGCTGTTCGCCTTCGCGCTGCGGCGGCGCCTCCTGGAGGACGAGGCCCTTCCGTTCCCCACGGGCGTGGCCACCGCGGAGCTCATTTCCGCCCTGCACACAGTCGACTCGGCCTACGCCACGCGCACGCGCGGCCTGTGGCGCAGTGGCCTCGTGTCCGCGCTCGTCGTGTGGCTCAAGGACGCGCGGGGCCTCATTCCCCCGGCGTCCCTGCTGCCCGCGACGGTGCGGGTGGGCGGACTGGGGGCGGACAGCTTGATGCTGGGCGTGGGCTGGAGCCCGATGCTGCTGGGCATCGGCTCGCTGGTGGGTCTCCAGACGGGCCTGAGCCTCGTGCTGGGCGGGCTGCTGGGGTGGTGTGGCCTGGCGCCGTGGCTCGTGCACACCGGGCGGGTGGCGGCGGGGGACCTGTCCTCGTGGTTGCTGTTGCCGGGCGTGGGGTTGATGGTGGGCGCGTCCATCGCCTCGCTGCTCCCCCTGGTGCGCTCGCTGCCCTCCATGGTGGGGGATATGCGGGGGCTCGGGGCGGGGCGGGGCGGGGGCTGGGAGTCCACCGCGGGCCGCTGGGTGATTCGAGGCGTGGTGCCGCTCGCGCTCGTCGCCCTGGTCTGGGGGGCGCCCTCCTTCGGGTTGGGTCCGGTGCACCTGGTGCTGGCGCTCGCGCTGGCCTTTCCCCTGTGCTCGGTGTGTGCCCGCGCGACGGGGCAGTCGGACCTCGCGCCCATGAGCTCCGTGGGTCAGCTCACGCAGGTGGGGTTCGGCGTGGTGGCGCCGGGACAGCTCGGCCTCAACGTGGCGGCGAGCGGCGTGGTGTCGGGGGCCGCGTCCCATACCAGCGCGAGCCTGTGGTCGTTCCAGGCGGGACGGAGGCTGGGGGCCAGTGTGTCGCGCCAGTTCCTCGCGCAACTGGCGGGACTGTCGCTGGGCGCCGCCGTGGCCGTGCCCTCCTTCTTCCTGCTCGTGTCCACGCATGGGCTCGGGACTCCCGCGCTGCCCGCCCCCACGGCCCAGCAGTTCAAGGTCTTCGCGGAGCTCACGTCCCGGGGCCTCGAGGGTCTGCCGCCCGGGTCCGCGAGGGCCCTGGGCCTGGGGCTCGTGCTGGGGGTGGTGTTGTCGGCGGTGGCGCGGGCACGGCTGGCGCGCGTGCTGCCCTCGGCGGTGGCGCTGGGCCTGGGGATGATCCTGCCGCCCTTCATGTCGGTGACGATCTGCCTGGGCGCGGTGCTGACCTTCGCCGTGGGCCGGCTCAAGCCCTCCGCCGCTCCGTCCATGCAGGCGGTGGGCATGGGCGCCATCCTCGGTGAGTCCGCCCTGGGCGTGCTGATCGCGGCGCTCATCTCCCTGGGCGTCATCGCTCCGGGGTGATGATGCCTCCGGTGGGAGGCGCCACCTCGGGGGCGAGCACGTCCGGGGGATGCGTGCTTCTCTCGAGGTAATGCAGGCGCGCGCGCTTGAGGCTGTGGCGCAGCCGGTCGCGCATCAGGTTGGGCATCGTCTCGGCGCGGCGCAGCGCTTCCTCCAGGATGAGCTGGGCCTTCTGGGGCTCGTCCCGCCGCAGCAGATCCAGTCCGCGCAGCTCCAGCACCTCCAAGGGCTCCTGCTCCACCGAGTACTCATGGGAGCGGGCCAGCAGGGCGTCCCATTCCTCGGCGCTCGCGTCGCGCGTGGTCAGCTCCACCGCGGAGAAGAGGACTTCCTCCGAGGGAGTGAATTCCGCGCCGCTCTGCTTGAGCGTGCGGCGGATGTCGAGCAGCAGCTCGCCCGCCTTCTCCCGCCGTCCGCTGTAGGTGAGCGAGCGGGCCTTGAGCAGCATCGCCCACGGTCGCGGCGCCATCTCCGGGTGGTGCCGCTCCAGCTCGATGGCGCGCGCGATGTGGGGGATGGCCTCGGTCACCTTGCCCGCCTGGTAGAGCAGCTCGCCCATGTTGTGCTCGGCGAAATACTCCCAGCCCACCATGCCCAGCTCGCGCCCCAGGTGCATGAAGCGCTCCTGGTCCTGCATGGCGCCCTGCAAGTCGTTGCGCGCCACCCAGAGGTTGCGGCGGTTGCAGATGGCGCTGCCCAGGTGCAGCCGGTCTCCGCGCTCGGTGCACGCGGCGATGACTTCCTCGAAGAGCCGTTCCGCCTCGTCGATGCGGCCGATGTTGGGGAGGATGACGCCGAGCAGCAGCTGCGCCACCACGCGCGACTCGTAGCCCGCGTCCCCCAGCTTCCGCGCGCGCTCGGCCGCCTCCTGCAGGGGCTCGCAGCAATCCTCCCACCGGCCATTGCGGAACTGCGCGCGCCCCAGGCCGAGCAGCAGCCGCACCTGGAGCAGGGGCGACTTGTGGTTGCCGGCGAAGGCCATCTCCTGGGCCGCGTACACCCGCTCCTCGGAGCGCGCGTAGTCGTTGATCCAGTCGTAGGCCATGGCCTCTTCCAGCATGAGGTCCACCTCGTCCGCGGGCGCCCCGAGCTGACGGGCCAGCTCGCGCGCCCCGGCGAAGTCCGCCAGCGAGTCCTCGTAGCGCCCCACGCGGTAGCGCATGAGCCCCCGGCCCCGGAGCACGGTGAGGCGGCGCCGCCGGTCCTCGGGATCCAACAGCTCCAGCGCGCGCGTATAGGTGGACTCGGCCTCGATATAGGCGTGGCGGCCGCGCGCGGACTCGGCCAGGTCGATGTAGAGCGCGGCGGCCTCGTCGCGCAGGCCGGCGGCGGCGGCGTGGAGGGCCAGACGTGGCAGGCGCTGACGCTCGGCGGCGCCCGCCTCGCTCAGGTAGTAGCGGAAGGCGGCGCGGTGGATGCGCTCGCGGTCCGCCTCGGGCAGGGAGCGCTCCACCGTGACGCGCAACAGCTCGTTGCGGAAGCTCAGGCCCTCCTGGCGGTGGGACAGGAGCAGCCCCAGGTCCAGCAGCCGGCGCGTGGCGTGGCGGGGATCCAACGGGAAGTCCGAGGCGCCGCCCTCTTCCTCCAGCTCGAACACCACGCCCTCGGCCTCGGCGGCGGTGAAGTCCGGGCCGAGCAGCGCGCACAACCGCGCGTGCGCCGCCAGCTCCACCGGCAGCGCCCCGAGCTCCCGGTCCGCGAGCCAGTCGACGAGCCGCAGCTCGGGCATCCGGTTCAGCTCGTCCGTGGCGAGGAACCAACTGCCACCGCTCGGGCGCTGGCGCACGAGCCCCTGGCGCTTGAGGCCGCGCACCAGCTCCACCAGGAAGAGGGGCACGCTCTGGGCCCGCGCGGCGAGGCCCTCGAGCACGGCGGCGGGCACGTTCTCCGCGGGGCGCAGGAGCGCGCGGCACAGCTCCATGGCGCTCGGGGGCGACAGGGGGCCGAGCGGCAACACGCGGCGGTAGGCGGCGCGCGTGCCCCACGAGGGGCGGATGCGCTCGAAGCCCGGCCGCGCGAGCACGCACACCCACAGGGGCAGATGGGACTCGGCGAGCGCGGCGTACTCCAGCGCGTCCAGGGCCGTCTCCTCGGCGTAGTGCGCGTCGTCGAGGATGAGGCACAGGCGCTGGCGGCGGGCCCGCGCGGCGAGCAGCTCGCCCGTGGCGCGCATGGCCAGCGAGCGCAAGGCGCCCGGGGCCGCGGCCCAGTTCTGGAGTCCGGCCGCGCCGGGGGCCAGCCAGCCCAGGGTGGAGGCCACGCCGGGCCACAGCTCCTGGGCGAGCTGCGCTCCGAGCAGCTCCGTGCACGTGGCGCGGCCCTCCAGCTCGGAGCCCGTCAGGTCGTACTCGTTGCGGAAGCCGTAGAGCGCGCCGCGCAGGAGCATGCGCAGGGTGCCCTCGGGATCGCCCTGCACCGGCTCTCGGGCGCGCCACGCGGCGATGCGCGTGTGGGGCAGGGCCATGTGCAGCTGCTGGGCGAGCGCGGCGCTCAGGTGCGTCTTGCCGTGGCCCCGGTCTCCCAGCACGGTGAAGAGCGTGGGCGCCTTCTCCGCCATCGCCTGGCCCGCGCTCTCCAGCAGTTCGGCCAGCTCACTGCCGCGGCCCACCAGCACGCCGCTGCCATGCTGGAGGATGGTGACGTCCTCGGGGCCCGTGATGGGGGAGGCGTTGCGGAAGATGCCCTCGCGGCCCGGAACGGGCTCGCACAAGAGGTCCGGCAGGGCCTCGGCCGCCGCGCCGGTGAGCAGCAGCGTGGAGGGATCCTGCTCGGTGGGGTAGCGATCCCGGCGCGAGAAGATGGGGCCCAGGTAGCGGGCGGGGCCTCCGGGGCGGCGCTGCACCGTCACCGTGGCCACGTCCACCAGCGCCGCGGGGGCCAGGTTCTGCGCGGCGAGCCCTTCCGCCGCCTGCCGGGCGCGCTGCACCGGATTCTCCCCGGCGTCGGGGTCGAACGCCCCGGCGAAGCGCGTGCCCTCGTGGAAGGCCATCTGCCCGCCGAAGCCCGCGAGCGCCTTCTGCACGGTGACGGGGTTGGCGCCCGAGCGGAAGAAGAGCACCGCCACCGAGCGCCGCACGCCGGGAGCCGTGGGGGGCGGAGGCTTGTCGGGCGGGGGCGTCTTCTCGGGGAGCGGACCGGGCGGCTTGCTGGCGTGGGCCAGGGCCTCCTGGAGCGCGGAGCGCAGGTCGGCCACGGACTCGAAGCGGCGCTCGCGCTCCTTGGCGAGGCAGCGCAGCACCACCTGCTCGAGCGCGGGCGGGACGGGCGCGAGCTCCGAGGGCCGCAGCGGCCGGCGCGCCAGGTGCGCCTGGATGACGTCCGCGGTGGGGCCGAAGAAGGGCGGGCGCCCGGTGAGCATCTCGTAGAGGAGCACCCCCAGGGAGTAGAGGTCCGAGCGGATGTCGAGGCCCTGGTGGCCGGAGCACTGCTCGGGGGACATGTACTCGGCGGTGCCCGCGAAGGACTCGCCCACGGGCGGGGTGGGCTCGTCGGCGGCGGGGAGGACCGGAGCGCCCGAGGGCCGGGCGAGGCCGAAGTCGAAGAAGCCCGCGCGCGGGGCGTCCTCGTCGAGGAAGACGTTCTCCGGCTTGAGGTCCCCATGGAGGAAGCCCTGGCCGTGCACGTGCTCGAGCGCGTCGAGCAGGGCGCTCGCGCGCGGGGCGAACTCGGACAGGGGCATGGGGCCGGAGAGCTGGGCCAGCCGCTGGGCCAGGGTGGGCCAGGCGATGAGCTGCATGACGAGGTAGGGGGTGCCCTCCGGGAGCACCCCGCTGTCGTGCACGGCGGGCACCGTGGGCGGACCGATGGCGCGCAGCACCTGGGCCTCGCGCTCCAGCTGGAAGCGCGCCAGGGCCACCTCGGAATGGGCGACCTTGATGGCCACCTGGAGGCCATCCATTTCCCGGCGGGCGGCGTAGAGAGTGCCGAAGCCCCCGCGCGCCACCTCGTGTTCCAGCTGGTACCCGGCGATCCGACGCCATGGCACCGTCCGGCCGCTCGCCGCTGCATGCGAGTCGGTCGGAGTGGCTCCCCGAGGACAATGCGCGTGGGCCCCCTCCCAACGCTGTCCGCATGTCACGCACCGCGGCACGCGGCACAGTCTACCACCCCCTGGGCCCGCCCTCCTTCAAATGACCTCGGACGGTGGACATCGGGTGGCGCTCCAGGTCACCCCCTGTGTTCACCTTGCGCCAGAATCCCACCTGGTGGAGCGGGTCCAGCCCATCCAACCCATACGGGGAGTGGGATATCCGGGCCACTACCCGGTGCCAAAGCGGGCGCGGAACATCCCCACCAGGTCCTCATCCAGGAGGTAGTCCTCCACATAGGGCCGGGCGGCCTCGAGGCGCAGTTCGCGCAGCTTGCGGTAGTGCAGCTCCAGGTCCCGGAGCGTGGGCGTGCCCACCAGACACGGCGCGTCCGTGAAGCGCGAGCTGAGGATGCTGGAGAAGACACAGCCCATGAGGGTGTCCTCGGTGGGGTGCAGCAGCTTGAGCGCCGCGCGGATGCGCTGGTCCCACCCCGTGGCGAAGGTGAGCTCGCGGATTTCCCCCACGGGCCGGTGGCTGCGCAGGGCCCCCGCCTCGCTGAAGAGCACGTCGCGCTTCTCCTGGAAGCGGCGGATGGCGCGGCGAGGCTCGAAGCAGTGGGGCGCCGAGTCGTCCACCACCAGCGTGCCGGGCCGCAGCCGGTTCACGTCGAGCAGGTGGGGCACGTTCGTGGCGCTGAGCACCAGCGAGGAGGCGTACACCTCGTCGGGCACGCTGTCGCCGGAGACGAGCGTCACCTCCACCGGGCCGCGGTAGCCCGGCTCCAGGCTCAGCTCCTCGAGGAGCCGCACCAGGTGCTCCCGCCGGGCGGGCACGTCGCACAGCCGCAGCGAGCTTGGCGGGGGCAGGGTGCGCAGCAGCAGGCGGAGGATGGCGGTGCCGATGGAGCCCGCGCCCAGCAGCGTCACGTGCTCCTCCTCCATGCGGCGCCCGCCCGCGCCGAGCACCCGCTCCACCATCATCACGAAGCAGGCGGCGGTGGTGGCGTGGCCGGTGGTGAAGCGGGGCAGTCCCTCCCGGCCGCGCGTGGCCTCCTCGAGGGCGCGCCCGTAGTCCGTGGCCGAGGGCACCAGCCCCGTGAGGGACACCGTGTCGGCTCCCAGCCGGGCCGCTTCCTCCAACCCCCGGATGACGCCCCCCACGGTGCGTTGCCGGTCCACGTAGAGCTCCGCGTCCTCCAGGGGCAGCACCACCAGCCCGATGCGGCCGAGGAACGTCTCGTACACGGTGACGAGCGTGGCCTCGTCGCGCAGGCAGTCGCGGATGAACTCGCGCGGGGTGAGCTGGAGCTGGTCCAGGAAGGCGCGCGGCAGGGTGGCCAGCGCCACGGCGTCCACGGACAGCTTCGCGCTGTACTTCACCTCGCGCGAGGCGCGCCGCCGCTCCGGGGCCGCGTCGCTGTAGACGTCCGTCACGTTCATGAGGTGCACGGCGCTCTCGGGCAGCGTGGGCCCGGCGTAGTAGAGCGGGAAGAGCACCTTCTCGAAGAGCACCGGGAAGGACAGCCGCGAGGAGACGATCGCTTCCAGCCGGGGATCCAACGTCAGGTGCGCGTGGGGCCGCTCCTCGCGCAGGTGCACGAGCAGCCGCTCCCAGATGTGCAGCACGGAGAGCATGTCCAGGAAGTCGGGGCCCTGGAACTGGTGCGGAAAGGGCGCGGGCCGCGTGGTGGTGCCGTTGCCCTCGGCCGCCAGGAAGACGCGCACGGTGTGGGCCAGCAGGTTCAGCATGGCGAGGAAGTTCGCGTAGAACTCCCGATCCGTGGCCACCTGGCGCATGGGGAGCACCGAGTCCAGGTCCGCGAAGGTGCCGTTGAGCAGGACGTTCTGCGGCTCGATGCACTGGCCATTCTTGAAGTGCTGGATGTCGCTCGGGAAGTAGCCGAGCAGCAGCAGGCGCGCGGTGAGCCGCACCCAGGAGTCGACCACGGCGCCGGGGTCCAGGTTGTGCTTGAGCGTGGCGTAGATGAGGCGCGTGTTGGTGAACCCCCCCGAGCCCGTGCGCTGGCTTTCCTGGGCGAGCGTGCCGGCGAAGTGGCTCACCCGGGGGAAGGGCGCCTGGGGGAACCAGTACACGTAGCAGGCGAGCCCCTCGCGCAGCTCGCCCTCGGCGATGCCCAGCGTGAAGCCGGAGAGCAGGGGCAGGAGCCGGGCCCGGAAGCGCGCCGCCACGTCCTCGCTCCAGCGCACCACCAGCAGCGGCACGGGCAGTCCGCCCGGAGCGCCGTACTCCTCCAGGAAGCGGCCCTGGACCTCGGCCGCGCGCCGCGCCTCGGTGAGCGCCTCGGGCAGCGTGAGCGCGCCGGGCACCTTGCGCTCCTGCAACAGGAAGTACTCCAGCGTGTTCGTCACCGAGTGCTTCGCATGGCGCTCGAAGAGCCGCTGTTGCATGAGCTGGAGGAATCCCGCCTGGTCCTCGCAGCGCACCTCGGTGCCCTTGAGGGCGATCACGCTCTCGCCGGGGCCGCGCCGGTAGAAGGCGCGGAAGTGACCCGGAGGCCGGAAGTGCTCGCCGGTGTCGAAGGTGCCGTTGGTGGGAGGCACGGGCAGCTCCCGCCTCAGCCGCTCCAGGGCCTCGGCCACCCAGGGCTCGGCCTCGCCGAGGTGGCGCCAGAGCGCGGGGGCCTCGCGCGCCACGTCCCAGGCGATGGAGAAGGCGCCGGACGCGGCGGGCTTCGGCGCCTGGGGCGCACGGGCATGGTTCTCCAGGAGCTGGCGCAGCTCCAGCTGTTGCATCGAGTCCAGGCCGAGCTCCGCCAGGGAGCGCGAGGGATCCACCGCCTCGGGGGCGGTACCGAGCAGCCGCGCCAGGTGTTCGCGCAGGAAGGCGGTGGAGTCCCGAGGCGCGGGCCGCGCGGTGTGCAGGACGTCCAGCGTCTGGGCGAGGAAGTCCTGGCGGCAGGCGTGGCGTTGAATCTTGCCGCTGGACGTCTTGGGAATGGAGCCCGCGCGCACGAGCACGAGCGTGTCGAGGTGCAGGCCATGGGCCTCGGCCACCGCGCGCCGCACGGCGTGGGTGAGGGAGTCCAGGTCCTCGTGCTCCCGCTCGCGTTGGACTTCCTGGACGACGACGAGCCGTTCCTCGCTCCCCGAGTCCAGCGCGAAGGCGGCGCCACAGCCGGGGCGCAGGGCGGGGTGGCTGTCCTCGACGGTGCGCTCGATGTCCTGGGGCGCGTGGTTGCGGCCCCGGATGATGACCAGATCCTTGAGCCTGCCGGAGAAGAACAGCTCGCCCTCGCGCAGGAAGCCGATGTCTCCGGTGCGCAGCCAGGGGCCCTCGCCGGTATCGGCGCACACAGCGCGGAAGGTGTGCTCGCTCTCCTCCGGCCGGTTCCAGTAGCCCTGGGCCACGCTGGGGCCCGACACCCAGATTTCCCCCGTCCGCTCCGGGGCCTGGCGCACGCGGGTGATGGGGTCCACGATGGCCACGCGCAGCTCGCTGCCCGCGTGTCCCAGGCCCACCACGCGCCGGGTGCCGGTCCGCCCCTCGGGCCGCTCGACGACGTGGCCGGTCTCCAGCGCCGCGCCCTCCACGGTGAGCACCCTCGGCCCTCCCTCCGCGCGCTTCCCCGTCGTCATGAGCGTGGCCTCGGCGAGGCCGTAGAGGGGATGGAACGCCTCGGCGCGGAAGCCCTGGGGCGCGAACGCGCGAGCGAAGCGCTCCAGGGTGTCGGGACGCACGGGCTCGGCGGCGTTGAAGGCCTGGTGCCAGCAGCTCAGGTCGAGCCCCGCCGCCTCCTCGGGCGTCACCTTCCGGGTGCACAGGTCGAAGGCGAAGTTGGGCCCTCCACTGATGGTGGCGCGGTAGCGGGAGATGGCGCGTGGCCAGCGCGAGGGCCGCCGCAGGAAGCTCTCCGGGGGCAGGAGCACCATGGAGAAGCCCGCGTACACGGCATGCATCACACAGCCGATGAGTCCCATGTCGTGGTACATGGGCAGCCAGCTCACGCCCACGCTCTGCTCCGTGGTGCCGAGGGCGCGTTGCATGACGAGCTGGTTGTGCAGCAGGTGGGAGTGGGTGAGCCGCACGCCCTTGGGCAGCGAGGTGGAGCCCGAGGTGTATTGGAGGAAGGCGAGCGAGCCGGGCGTCACGTCCGGGGGCCGCCAATCCGCCTCCACTCCGGGCCCCAGCGCGTCGGTGGCCACCCAGTGCAGGGACGCGAGCTCCGGTGCCTGACTGGCCAGGGTGTCCACCCACTCGCGGATGACGTGGGTGGTGAGCACCCGGGTGGCCTGGGCGTCCTGGGCGATGGCGCGCAGCCGCGGCAGGGTCCGGTTCAGGCGCGAGGGATCCGGCGGATACACCGGCACGGCCACGACGCCCGCGTACAGCGCGCCGAAGAAGGCGGCGACGAAGTCCAGGCCGAAGGGGTAGAGCAGCAGGGCCCGCTCGCCGGCCCGGGTCTGCCGTTGCAGGGTGGCGGCGATGGCGCGGGCCCGCCGGTCCAGCTCCGCGAAGTCCCAGTGCCGCGTTTCCGTCTCTCCGTCTTCCAGGAGGGTGAAGACGCGGCGGGCGGGCTGTTCGAGCGCCCTGCCTCGGAGGAGTTCCACCCACGTTGAACCGGTTTCACGCCGGACCACGGTCGGGGATTTCATGTCGCTCGGCACTCCGCGAAGGGAGGCCGTCGCGGGATGCGACGGTGCCGGAAAGCTTCATCCGGTGTTCCCTTCGCATCAATGCCTTCGCACTCGTGTCCATGGCACCGCCCCCGAGTCCAGGGGACTCGAGGGCGGACAGGCCGGACAGGGCCGGATTTAGCGCGGGGGGGAGCGGGTGGCGCGGGCGGTCGCCGTCTTGCGGCGGCTGGCCAGCGCGAGCGCCGTCAGCACTCCGGCCACGAGCACGGGCATGCCACCCGTCGCGGAAGCGCCGCAGCCCGCGGCCGCCATGGCCTCCTCGGGGGAGGCGTTGCCGGGGACAAGGCCCGCGGTGCCGGGCGAGGTGCCCGTGGGCAGCTGGGCGATGGCGCCCGAGTCACCCGCGGCCCCGTCGGAGTCGGGCGGGCCCTCGGAGGGGTCGGCCTGCTCGGGGACGGGAGCCGACTCGGGCTCCGCGGCGGCCACCTCGTTGGAGATCACGTCCTCGCGGTGGGTGCTCTGGGTGAAACCATCGTGGTAGACGATGCCCTCCGGGGCGATGGACGCATCACGGTACAGGCCCAGCTTGAGGTAGTTGCTCTGGTTGGAGAACTGCGTGGCCATGTACGTCTTGGGCACGACGACCTTGCCGTCATGGAACAGCTCGATGAAGCCGGTGTCCTTCTTGGGCGACCACTTCACGTGCAGCACGAAGTCATTCCAGTGCTCGCGCTGCAGGGGCTTGGTCCAGAGGATCTTCCCGCTGCTGCCGCCCACGCGCAGCTTCATCTGATCTCCCGCCACGTACATCTCGAGCGGGGGAGAGCCGCTGTTGCCCTCCTGGTGCCACTGGGTGAAGAGCGCCCACTTGTTCGACTTGGGGAAGCTCTGGGGGAAGAGCGTGCTCCACTTGTAGTAATACTCGGAGCCGGGGGTCTCGTGGCTCAGGTAAACCAATTCATTGCGGTTGCCACTGGCGTTGATGGGATTGTCTCCCTTTCGCACGGTGACCTTGAGCGCGTATTTGCCCTCGCGAACGGGCGAATTGACGACCAGCAGGCGGTTCGAGTTCACGCTCTGCTCTTTGTCCCACTGCGAGAGGTTGCCCGTCTCGAGGTCGCCCTTCCACACGACGGCGGCCGAGGCCAGGGTGGGCAGTAGCAGCGCGAGGGGGGCAATGTTCAACAGTCGCTTCAATCTCTGTCCTTTCGTCGTTGAGCCCACAAGGACAAGTGGCGTCTTTTTCAACTTCCCGCGATGCCTCCCTGTCACCCCTCCGAGTGACAAGATCCCGCTTCCTGGCTCGTGTTCCCGCCCGGCGCCCGAGGGCCCGCTGGGTGGCCCTCGGGGCGAGGAAGCACGAAACCGTGGAGGATCAGGCGGTTAGCGCCGCGGCATGGTGCCGCAGGTGGTCCGCCATGAAGGTCGAAACGAAGTAATAGCCGTGGTCATAGCCGTCCTGGGTGCGGAGTGTCAGGGGCTGACCCGCCTGCTCGCAGGCCTGGCGCAGTAATTCTGGCTTTAATTGCTCCGTGAGGAACTTGTCGCGCGTGCCCTGATCCACCAGGAGCGGGGGGATTCGCGCCCCGCCGCGCAGCAATTCCGTGGCATCCCACGCGCGCCAGGCCTCGGGGTCCGGACCCAGGTACTTGCCGAAGGCCTTCTGTCCCCAGGGACAGCGCACGGGAGCGCTGATGGGGGCGAAGGCGGAGACGGAGCGGTAGCGGTCCGGCTGGCGCAGGGCGCAGATGAGCGCGCCATGTCCTCCCATGGAGTGGCCGAAGATGCCTTCGCGATCCATCCGGGCGGGGAAGTGCTTGCCCACCAGCTCGGGGAGCTCCTGGGTGACGTAGCTGTACATGCGGAAGCGCGGGGCCCAGGGAGCCTGGGTCGCGTCCACATAGAAGCCGGCGGCGGTGCCCACCTCCCAGTCGGCGTCCTCCTGGGGGATGCCGGTGTGACGCGGGCTCGTGTCGGGGACGACGAGCATCAGCCCCAGCTCCGCCGCGAGCCGCTGGGCCCCCGCCTTGATCTGGAAGGTCTCCTCGGAGCAGCTCAGGCCGGAGAGGTAGTAGAGGACGGGCACCTGGGTGCCCGCCCGGGCCTGGGGCGGCACGTAGACGGAGAAGCGCATCTCCCCGCCGCACGCCTGGGAGGTGTGCTTGTAGAAGCCGACGGTGCCGCCGAAGCAGGCGTGCTCGGAGACCGTTTGAAGGGTCGTCTCCATGGCTAGTACTTCACCACCGTGCGGATGGACTCGCCCTTGTGCATCAGGTCGAAGCCCTCGTTGATGCGCTCGAGCGGCAGGGTGTGGGTGATGAGGTCATCCACGTTGATCTTCTTCTCCATGTACCAGTCGACGATGCGGGGCACGTCCGTGCGGCCGCGCGCGCCGCCGAACGCGCTGCCCTTCCACACGCGGCCGGTGACGAGCTGGAAGGGCCGGGTGCTGATCTCCTGGCCAGAGGCGGCCACGCCGATGATGATGCTCTCGCCCCAGCCGCGGTGGCAGCACTCGAGCGCCTGGCGCATGGTGTTCACGTTGCCGATGCACTCGAAGCTGTAGTCCGCGCCGCCACCGGTGAGGTTGACGAGGTAGGGCACCAGCTCATTGGCGGGCATGTCGGCCGGGTTGACGAAGTGCGTGAGCCCGAACTTCTCCGCCATCTCGCGCCGCCGGGGATTCAGGTCCACGCCGACGATCTGATCCGCGCCCACCAGGCGGCACGCCTGGACAACGTTCAGGCCGATACCGCCCAGACCGAAGACGACCACCTTGGCGCCCGCCTCCACCTTGGCGGTGTAGATGACGGCGCCCACGCCCGTGGTGACGCCACAACCGATGTAGCAGACCTTGTCGAAGGGGGCGTCCTCGCGGATCTTCGCCACGGCGATCTCCGGCAGCACCGTGTACTGGGCGAAGGTGGACGTGCCCATATAATGATGGATGGGATCCTTCCCCAGGTGGAAGCGGCTCGAGCCATCCGGCATCAGGCCCTTGCCCTGGGTGGCGCGGATGGCCGTGCACAGGTTCGTCTTGCGCGACAGGCACGACTTACACTGGCGGCACTCGGGCGTGTAGAGCGGGATGACGTGGTCGCCCTTCTTCACCGAGGTGACGCCCGGACCCGTGTCCACCACGATGCCCGCGCCCTCGTGTCCGAGGATGCTGGGAAACAGCCCCTCGGGATCCTTGCCGGACAGGGTGTACGCGTCGGTGTGGCACAGGCCCGTGGCCTTGAGCTCGACGAGGACCTCACCCGCCTTGGGGCCCTCGAGTCGCACCGTCTCGATGCGCAGGGGTTTGCCGGGTTCGAACGCGATGGCGGCCTTGATGTCCATGGGGATGCGGCTCCGTTGAGGGGGGCGGGGAAAGACGAAACGCCGCGGAGCGTAATGGAGGGGGCTCGCGCGGCCTTCGGAGATCTTCTTCACCGTCCGAAGAATTGCGCTTGGGCGGGGGCGAGGTAACACATGCACCCTACATGAGTGGCGAGGTCGACAGAGCACGTGGACGCGGGGGGCCCGGAGGGACACGGGCCCTGGTGGCGTCGCTGTTGCTCGCGGTGTCGGCCTCGGGCTGTATCGATCTCGAGGAGAACCTCCCTCATGCGCACGGCCCAGCCGCCGTCCGCCCCGCTCCCCCCGCGAGGCACGCCGTGCATGTCCCCCGTTCCGCCGCGAGTATCCGGGGAACGTTGCTCGTGGGCCTGGCGGTCCGCGAGTCAGAAGCCTCGTCCCCCAGTCCGAGGACTCCCGTCGCGACGGCGAGTCCCCGTGACACGCACCGGTGGGCACACCCGGTGCCATCCCCCGAAGTCGAGGGCCAGGCGCGTACGCTCCGTGAGGCGGTAGCCGGAGTCACGCGCCCGGGGACGGAGGCGGTACAGGGCCGGATGCTGGGAGTCGTCCGGGGCAGATGGATTGATGCCCCGAGGTCACACCCCGCGTTGTCTCCGTTCGGTGCGTTGAACGACAGTCTCCTCGCGCGCGCGGGGCCCGGGACTCCAAGGCCGCTTGTTGTCGCGAGGCGTCATCCCCAAGTCACCGCGCACTTCGATGCCATGAGGGCCCCAGCAGCTGGGGTGGGTGTCGAGCGGGGGGGACGCTCACATGAAGCGGGGAGTCGTGATCCGGGCCACGAGGTCGTGTGCGCTCGTGGGGTTGGTTTTGTGTCCGATGGGCGCGCGGGCGGGTGCGTCCAGTCTGTCCTTTCCCGTGGTGTTGCCGGAAGGCAGGGGATTGCCCACGCGGATGGGTCCGGGGTCCAGCTCGCTGGAGGGCCCCTGGTGGTACGGGTGGCTGGAGGGTCAGGAGCCCGTGCTCTGCCCGCCGAGCAGCTGTTCGCCACCACCTGGGGTGGACGCCTGGCGCGTCTACCCCCAGACGAACCCGGGCCATTGGCGGGCGGGCGTCTCGCTCGGGACGCCGGGCCAGCCCGTGAGCGTGTCCGAGGTGGATTGGAGCGACACGCTCGAGAACACCACGTGGTCCACCGCGTCGCGCGTGCGCGTGGAAACCACGCTGTACACCGTGCTCGACGAGCCCTTGCCGGCCTACGAGATGCTGCACCTGCCGGAGGTGGTGGGCGAGTGGGGCGTGCGGGCCACGAACGAGGAGCCTTCCCGGCCCTTGCTCATCGAGAGTGGGGAGGCCACGGTCATCACCCCCTGCGCGCGGCTCACCGTGCAGAAGCTCGCCGCGTCCGCGGAGGGCACTCGCCCCCGGGACGAGGCCTTCCGGTGGAACGCGGTCGCGGGCGAGTGGACGGGCACCGCCGCCACGCTCGTCAATCAGTCCCTCTGGGAACAGGGGGCGGAGGGCAAGGGTCTGTCCGCCGGGGTGGATGCCCGGGGGAAGGCACTGCTGCGGTATGACTGGGAACCCGGGCGAGCGGTGTTGCCGCCGCACGTCTCCGCCGCGGGCTGGTACCGTCTGACGCTCAGCCTGGATGGGAGCGTGGCGGGAGGCAAGCGCTGTGGCTCCACCGTGCTCAACACCTCGGTCACCGAGGCGGAAGTCGAAGCGGGAGCGCCGTACCGCGCGGTGATCGACGCGGTGTGGAACCTCACCTACCTGGATGTCTACCTCCGCCAGGAGGACGGGCCTCCTCCGTCCTGACGGGCTCGGGGGTTCGGCTCAGAGGTCCGCGGGCGTGTCGTAGGCGGGCGTCAGGTCGGCGCCGTACACGGTGAGCAGGTGGTAGATGATGACGTTGCTCACCCAGAAGAAGAGGGCGGGGAAGCTCACGTACACGAGCGCCGCGCCCGGCCACACGTGCAGGTGCTTGCCGGTGAGCTCCACCGCCATGAAGCCCCCCACCCACTCGCCGGCCCAGCAGATGGCCGAGGCGATGCCAATGCGCGTCCACAGCCGGAACTGCTTGGGGTGGAACCAGTAGTAGTGCAGCGTCCACATGAGGAACACCGAGCCCACCCACAGCACCATGCTCCCGAAGGAGAACCACCCGTAGGGCGAGTCCGGATACACCCAGCCATACGTCCCATTCGCGGCCTTCCAGGCCTGGTTCTGCAGCAGCTCGAGGAGCCACAGCAGCGGGGCGACGTAGAGAATCTGGGTGGCGAGCACCCGGGCGTAAACACTAAACGGACGGCGCTGGGCGGCGTGGGACAGTGCAATCGCGTTCATGGTTCCCTCCCTGGACACCTGGCGGCGTCGTGGATGCCGCTACTTGCCTCGGTTGGGGGCCTGGCGGCTTGTCTGGAGCCGTCAACCGCTTCCATCAGGGCGCCAATCGTGAATGGACTGCGCCTGGAGGGCGTTGCCTCTCCCCTGGCGGCCCGGCCCGTGTCAGGCTCGGGGTCATGTCCTCGACCCCTACCCGCGACATGCCCGATTACGAGGCCACCCGGCGCGACTTCCAGTGGGAGCGCCCCGAGTTCTTCAATTTCGCCACGGACGTCACCGACCGCTGGGCCCGCGAGCGCCCCGACGCGTTGGCGCTGCACTGGAGCGACGAGGGAGGGCGGGAGCGCGTCTTCACCTGGAGGCAGGTGCGGGAGCGCTCGTTGCACGCGGCGCGATTCCTCACGGGACAGGGGTTGGGCAAGGGCGACCGCGTCTTCGTGATGATGCCGCGCGTTCCGGAGTGGTGGTTCCTCGTGTTGGGGTGCATCCGCGCGGGCATTGTCTTCATGCCGGGCACGCCCATGCTCACCCCCAAGGACGTGCGCTACCGGCTGGAGGCCGCGGGTGCCCAGGCCGTCCTCACGGAGGCGAGCTGTCTGGACCGGTTCGAGGGGTTGGTGGGGACGGACGCCGCGAAGTGCTGGGTGAGCGTGGGCCCGGTCCCCCCGGGCTCTCCCTGGGTGGAATACACGTCCGCCGAGCAACCGGAGGCCGCGGAGGACACCTTCGCGCGCACGCGGGCGGAGGACCCGATGTTGCTCTACTTCACGTCGGGCACCACGGGCATGCCGAAGATGGTCCAGCACACCCAGGCGAGCTACGGCCTGGGTCACCAGGTGACGGGCCGCTATTGGCTGGACCTGACGCCGGAGGACCGGCACCTGACGCTGTCGGATACGGGCTGGGCCAAGTGCGCCTGGGGCAAGCTGTTCGGCCCGTGGAGCCAGGGCGCGTGCAACGTGGTGTACGACTTCCGGGGCCGCTTCGTCGCGGCGGCCTTCCTGCGGATGCTCGAGCGGCAGCGGGTGACGACGTTCTGCGCGCCGCCCACGGCGTGGCGGGCGCTCGTGCTCCAGGACCTGTCCCGGTATGACCTGTCGTCACTCCGGCACGTGGCGAGCGCGGGCGAACCGCTCAACCCCGAGGTCATCGACGCCTGGAAGAAGGCCACGGGGCTGCACATCCGCGAGGGCTACGGACAGACGGAGTCGGTGGTGGTGGTGGGCATGTTCCCCTCGCTGGAGCCGCGCGTGGGCTCCATGGGCAAGCCCTCGCCGGGCTTCGACGTGTCCATCATCGACGACGAGGGACGGGAAGTGGCCTCGGGCCAGGAGGGGGACATCGCGGTGCGCGTCAAACCGGAGCGGCCCGTGGGGCTCTTCGACGGCTACCTCCAGGACGACGCGGCGAACGAGACGGCCTTCCGGGGTGACTGGTACGTGACGGGCGACCGGGCGGTGAAGGACGCGGACGGCTACTTCTATTTCGTGGGCCGACGCGACGACGTCATCAAGACGTCCGGCTACCGGGTGGGGCCCTTCGAGGTGGAATCGGCGCTCATCGAGCACGAGGCCGTGGCCGAGTCGGCCGTGGTGGGCGTGCCGGACGAGCGCCTGGGCCAGCGCATCAAGGCCTACGTGGTGCTGGCGCCGGGCTTCACGGGCTCGAGTGAGCTTGCGCGTGAGTTGCAGGAGCACGTCAAGCGCATCACGGCGCCCTACAAGTACCCGCGCGACATCGAGTTCGTGACGGATCTGCCCAAGACGGTGAGTGGGAAGATCCGCCGCACGGACCTGCGGGCCCTGGCGCTACAGGGACCCGCCGCGAAGGACTGACCGCGTCCCCTGGGTCCGCGGCGTGGCGGCTGTGCTCCTCATGCCGTACATTCAGGCGGAACCTTCACGGACAGACTGTCATGCTCCAGCGCATTACCCTCGAAAACTTCAAGAGCTACAGGTCCGCGACCCTCCCACTCGCCGAGTTGACGGTTCTCATCGGCGCCAATGCCTCTGGGAAGAGCAACCTCATCGAGGCGATCCAATTGCTGGCTTGGATCGCGCGTGGGCGCAGGTTGGGCGAGTTGGTGACGGTGCTCAAGGATCGGGAACTCTCCGTGCGAGGCACGCCGCTCGATCTCACTCATGGAGGGACAGGGCGGTTTGGCTATGACTGCGTCATCACGGATGATTCAGGAGCGGACCTCCAACTCGAGATGAAATTGGAGGTGAACGAGCTGGGAATGCGGATCGTGGACGAAAAGCTCTGGACTCTGAGCGCCGAGACCGGGTCTCCGCTATACCAGCTCGAGGTTCCGGCGAACGAATACGGCAATGAAATACAGGTCTCCTACAATAACTTCGCGCGTGGCGGTAAAAAGCCACGGGTGCTTTGTATTGACCAGCAGGCGGTCTTCACCCAGTTGACGACGCCCGCGCGGTTTGGGAGCGCGCACGCCCGTTCGCAAAAGGAGATTCCGGCCGCGGCCGAGCGACTGCGCCGCACCCTGGAGGCGGTCCTCTTCCTGGACCCTGTGCCCGGGCGGATGCGTGACTACAGCTTCATCGTGGAGCGGGTCCTGCGGGGAGATGGCGCCAATGTCTCGGCGGTGCTCCATGAGCTCTGTCAGACCCCCGAGAGCAAGGAACAGGTCCTGGAGTTCGTCCGCTCGCTGCCGGAGCAGGACATCCTGGACATTGAATTCCTGGAGGGGCCTCGTCGAGAAGTGATGGTGAGGCTGATGGAGTCTTTTGGCGGGCAGGAGCGCGCGACGGACGCCGCGCTCCTGTCCGACGGTACGCTTCGCGTCCTCGCGATCGCGGCGGCGCTCCTGTCCGTGCCCGAGGGCTCGATGGTGGTCATCGAGGAGATCGACAATGGTGTCCACCCGAGTCGCGCTGAAAGCCTGCTCAATCACATCCAGAACGTGGCGAAGTTGCGTGCGCTGCGCGTGGTTCTGACCACCCACAACCCCGCACTGCTGGACGCCATCCCCTTGGAGTCCATTCCGAATGTCGTCGCGTGCTATCGGGATCCGGAGGAGGGGGACAGCCGGCTGATACGGCTGCTGGACCTGGAGCGTTACCCGGAGTTGGTGGCGCAAGGCCCTATCGGAAGGCTCGTCACCAAGGGCATCCTCGACCGCTTCCTCAAGAATCCTCCCAATCTTGAGGAAGACCTCCAGCGGACTCAGAACCTTTTCGACTTTCTCCGGCAGTCAGGAGAGGACACATGAGCGCGAATGTGGTGTTGATCGACACCAGCGTGCTTTGTGAAATCCTCGCGGTGCCTGGCATGTGCTCGGATGCCGAGCATTTCCGGACGGAACTGGAGGAGATGGTCGAATCAGGCGACTACACCTTGTTGCTTCCCATGACGTCGATCCTGGAAACAGGGAATCATATCGGCCAGTGCTCGATGAACGGCAACGTCAGACGGAAGGTCTCTCATCGCTTCGTGCACTTCGTGGGTCAGGCTCTCAGGGGCGAAGTACCGTTCCGGCCAACTCCCTTCTTCGAGGTCGAGGCACTCGCGGAGTGGCTGGCCGAGTTTGCCGATTGGGTCATGCGGTCGGACTCCAGCGGCAAGGGCAGTGGACTGGGAGATCTCACCATTCAGAAGGAATGGGAGCGGCAGTGCGCGCTCAATTCCGGACGGAGGGTTTACGTCTGGTCGCTGGACAAGCAACTCCAGCGCTACGACAGAGCACCAACGCTTTGACGTGGACTGGGTGGACTTGAGCCGAGGGGGGCTTGCCTGCCCGCTTCTGATGACTCACACGAAGTGCGGGAGCGCCACTAAAATGGGGCAGGCTTAGGCCATGGGCGTGAGCATCAACGTGGCTCACTTGGGCGGCTGGTGCTCCTGACGGAGGACTTCGGTCGACACGTTGCGGCGGAGCGGTTCCAAGATGAGGACCACCCACGCCGTCAGGGGGGCGGGCAGGACGACCAGGCCGAGGATGAACAGCAGTCGGATGATACGAAAGGTGAAGCGCGAGCAGGCGCGCGCGAAGGTGCGCAAGGCCTTGGGAATCAAGGTCATGGTGGACTCCTCCAGCTGAAAGACTTTCCAGGTACCGGACCCCGGAAAGGCTCAGTGGAGGAGCGCGCGATGAACCAGGAAGAGGCGTTGCGGCGGCGCCGCGGTGTGCGCCTCCCGGATGGACGCCGTGAACGCCGCGGGAGCGGGGACCCACGGGGACACCGGGACCGCGCGCCCGAGGTGGATGGCCGATTCCAGCGCCGGGCGCTGCGTCGGCTCGCGGCGCTGGACCCACGCGGCCACCGCGGTCTCGGTGGCCGGATGCGCATGCGCCGGTATGCTGGCCCCGAGGACGGTGAGGCACGCCAGTACCAGCCTCAACCCTCGGGCGATGGGATGTGGGAAGCCGCGCATGAGGCCTCAACGTGACCATGAATGCGCGGATGTCAAACGCCGGAGCGTGACGGACCTGCCGAAGAGGGTGTTGAATAGGGGCTGGCTCGGAATTGAGTCTGAGCGGGGGGGGGGGTGCAAATTCGTTCCACCCCCAAGGACCGGGTGCCATGACGGCGCAGAACCGCTCGCGAGCCCTCCGTTATCCGGGGGCCATCCTTCTGCGCAACCCGGCTTGGGCGCCACCGAGCATTGCAGTAAGCTTCCAAGAAGCTGCTGCCACGTGTGGTTCCTCGGCCTGTACGTGAGAGGGGGGATCGAATGGGACTCAGTGAGGATTTGAAGCTTTTAGCGGAGCAGGTGAAGAAGCGGCAGGCATTCATCAAGGGCGAGGAAGCCACGAAACAAGCCCTCATCTTGCCGTTTCTCCAAGTTCTCGGTTACGACATCTACGATCCCACCGAGACCCAGCCGGAATACGTAGCGGACTTCGCCAAGAAGCGGGGCGGAGTGATGGAGAAAGTTGATTACGCGCTCCATTTGAAGGGGCAGCCCGCCATCTTCATCGAGTGCAAAGCCGCGGATGTAGCTCCTGAGGATCATGATGGCCAGTTGGCGCGCTACTTCAACGCCACGCCGTCGGTGCGTATCGGAATCGTCACCAATGGTCTGCGCTACCGCTTCTTCACGGACCTCCAGTCGCAGAACATGATGGACTCCGCTCCGTTCATGGAGTTCAACCTGCTCTCGTTCACCGACCGGGATGTTGACTCGATTCGTCCCTTCACCAAGGAGGCGTTCAACTCGGATTCCATTCAGGGATTCGCGCAAGAAATCATTTTCGTTGGAAAGGTCACCAACCTCATCAACGAGCTACTGCGCAACCCGTCGGAGAGTTTCGTTCGGTTCCTGCTTGCCGAGGTCGAACTCGTCTCGGGACGCGTGACGAAGGGAGTGGTGGAGCGCTTTATTCCCATCGTCAAGAAGTCCATCCAGACGACGCTGCTCGACATGATGACGAAGTCCATCCAGCAGGAGATTGCCCAGCCGAACGCAACGGCTGCCGCGCCTTCATCCGTGCCGCCTCCTGCTGCTTCTCCCGCCGAATCGCTTCAAGCCGCCGCTGTCGCGGTTGAACCAGTCCCCTCCTCGGCTCAGGCCGAAACGACGGAAGCGGAACTCGAAATCTTCAGGGTTGTTCAGCGGATCTGCTCTGAATCTTCAGTCAAGCAGGCCGTGAGCTACAAGGACTCCGCCAGCTACTTCGGTATCAACCTGGGTAAGGTCACGTCCTGGTTCCTGCGTGCCTTCACCAATGGGAAGAGGAAGTCCCTCGTGACGCGCGTTCCCATCGAGCAGGCCTCGATGCTGGCGAAAGGTTTCGAGGTGGAAGCCACTCCCGAGAGCCTTGGCAAGAGCCGTGTGTACTTCAACACGACGAGTGACATCGAGAAGCTACGAGCGCTTGTCCTGGTTGCCTACGAAGATGAAGCGAAGCGCCAGAGTTCGCCCATCATCGAGGGTAACGAGTCTCCAAAAGAGATCGTGGTGAACTAATCCGGCTCATTTCATCGCGCGCCAGCCTCGGGTGGTGGACCCCGAGGCCACGTGATCGGGGCAAGCCCACTTCCGCGCTTCATGCGACGGAGCCGCGGACGTCCCGGTTCATGGACCGCGCATGGCGCAAGCCCCCCACACTCCGAATGGGGGGCAGGGTCAATCCTGGGTGAGGGTGCGGAACACGGCTGGCAACTCCTTGTGACCCAAGCCCGCGCCGATGGCGCGCTTGTAGTTGTCGAGCAACTCTTTCGGAAAGCGCGTGCTGATGCGGGCGTCTTCGCTCAGTCGGACGATGTGCTCGATTGCCGCGACGTGGGTGTTCAGACTGCACTGGTCACCAGAAAAGTCGTTGCTCTCGACCATGCCCCGCGCCGCGTCGGCGGTGACGGAAATCAAACCGAGGAAGGCGTCCTTGTGGGAGAAAAAGGTTTTCGGGTCAAGACCTTCCGCCTTACACATCGCCGCGGCGTGGAGGAATGCCAGGGAGCTCCCGTAGTAGGCCTCGAGAATCGCGCAGTCGAGCGTCGCGGCGGAACCGATCTTCTCGTCGACGTAGATCGAGTTCTTGGCTATCGCCTGGAGGGTTTCGAGGTGCCGGTCGAAGACCGAGCGCGACCCGGCGTAGAAAACCGTCGCGTAATCGGTGGCTACGAAGCTCGGATAGGCGAGTATCGCGGCGTCCAGGTAGTCCACGCCGCGTTCCTTCGCCCACTCCAGCCCCGCGCGAGCATCCGCGGGTGAGCCGCTGGTGAGCTGAACGAGAGTCGTTCCGGCGAGCGCCGGCGCGACGCCCTCGGAGGAGAGCAGTTCGAAGCAGGCGGCGTAGTTGGACAAGGAGATGACTACGAGCTCTCGTCCCGATACGGCCTCGATCAGATCCTCGAACGCGATAGTACGACCGCCTACTGCTTTTGCTTTGCTTGGAGTCCTATTCCAAACCGCGACTTCGTGACCAGCCGCCGCGAAGGCTCGTGCCAGTGCGCTTCCCATGAGGCCACTGCCGATCACCGCTATTTTCGTGGGATTCTTCGGGGCCATATCCCATCTCCTTTTATTGCGGGTCTCTCCACTCGCCGCCTGCCCCCACGCGAGGAGCAGGCGGAAACCTCCTGTGCTACGGACCGGCTCCAGTCTGGAGCCGGTCCTTGACGGACTCACGTCGAGCGCGGTGAGGTTTAGTACTCGAACGAGATACGCGTGCCCGTCCGGCTGTTGTTGTCCTCGATGAGCTCGGGGACTGCGTTCCCGGCGTCCGCGATGGCTCCCAGGTAGTAATCACCCAAGCCCGCCGACCTGGTGTACACTTGGACGGAGCTCGTCTCGCATTGGCCGGGGGCCAGGTTGTTGGTGAAGGTCAGACCCACGGGATAGTCGGAAGGCACGCCCGGGGCCGTAGGAGGGGTGATGACCGTGTCCTGGGACAGGAAGAGTTCCACCGGGGTGCTTCCAGGCTGCGTGCCCTGGTTGCACACTTCGAGCGTGGCGGTGATGGGCTCTCCCCTCCGGATGCGCGAGGGGCCCGTCACCGACGCCACCACGAAGTCCGGCCGGTTCCCCACGCCCAGCCTACTGCCGGTATGGACATTGTTGTCCTCGAAGAACTCGGGGGTGTTGTTGGGCACGTCCACCGCGGCGCCGAGGTAGTTCGCTCCTTCCATGACGCCGTAGGTGGAGCCCTCGATGGTGACCGTCTGGCAGTCGCCCGGCGCGATCATGTCCGTGGGGGTACGATTCACCAACACGTCGGGTGAGGCCTGGGACGGCACGTGAGGTGTGATGATGGCGTCCGGGGACACGTACAAGTCGACAAGCGTTTGATCCGTCAGCGTACCCTGGTTGCAAACCTCGATATGGGCGGTCAGCGGTTGACCCGGCTGGATGCTGGCGGGACCCGTCACCGACTTGATGACGAAGTCCGACCGCCAGCCCACGCCGATGCGGCTGCCCGTGCCGACGTTGTTGTCCTCGACGAGCTCGGCCACGGCCATGGCCGGGTCCACGCGGGCGCCGAGCGTGTATGTCCCTTCGGCGATGGGGGCCGGCGTGCCCGTGAGGGAGGTGGTTCGGCACTCGTTCGGGGCCAGCGCGTTCACGCTCGCCGTGCCCATGGGGACGCGGGCGGCCGTGCTGGAGGTGAGGAACAGCTCCACCTGCGTCGCGCCCGATGGGGCGGTGCCCTGGTTGCAGAGCTGCACGGTGGCGGCGACCGAATCGCCTGGCTTGAAGCTCGTGGGACCGCTGACGGACGCCACGATGAGGTCGGGGCCCGTGCCGATTCCGAATCGGGGGCTCAGCTTCGTGTTGTTGTCCGGGATGAGTTCCGTGGTGAAGCGATACGAATCGATGATGGCGCCCAGCGCGTATGCACCCTCGGCGACGCCACCCGGGTTGCCCGTGAAGGACAGTGTCCGGCACGTGCCGGGTTCGAGCTGGCCCGAGAGCTGCTCTCCCAGACGCACATCCGTGTGGGGATTGGGGGGAATGTGAGGCGTGATGATGTCATCCTGGGTCAGGTACAGCTCCACCGGGGCGACTCCCGGCTGTGTTCCCTGGTTGCACACCTGGACGCTGGAGGTGAGTGGCTGCCCGGGGAGCGCGCTCGTGGGGCCCGTCACCGACGCCACCACGAAGTCCGGAGCGGCGCCCACGCCGATGCGGGTGGCCGCCAGCGTGTTGTTGTCCTCGATGAGCTCGGACACGTTTTGCGCGGGGTCCACGATGGCGCTCAGGTAATACGCGCCTTCTCGGTGGACGGAGGCTGACACATTCAGCGTCTCCGTCTGGCATTGGCCTGGCGCGAGCACGTTCATCGAGCGTGTTCCCAGCAGAAGGTCCGAGGCGGGCGTGAGCGGCGCGGCTGGTGTGACGACCGTATCCGCCGACAGGTACAACTCCACGTTGGGCGTGCCCGGCGCTGTCCCGGGATTGCACACCGTCACGGTCGCGGGGAATGCCTGGCCGGGCATGACGCTCGTGGGGCCCGTCACCGACGCCACCACGAAGTCCGGCCGGTTCCCAATCCCGATGGCTTTTCCTGCCCGCACGTTGTCGAGCGTGTTGGTCTCGAAGAAACCAGGCTCCACGATGGCACCCAGGAAGTACGTCCCTTGAATGTCCACGGAAGCACGTACGTTCACCGTCTCCGTCTGACATTGACCGGGAGCAAGCCTCGCCAGGTGGATTTGCTCCAGCCGGAGGTCCGACGCCGGCGTGAGGGGGACGTCCGAGGTGATGACCGGGTCCGTCGACAGGAAGAGGTCCACGGTGGTCGCGCCCGGCTCGGTGCCTTGGTTACAGACCTCCACGGTGGTGGCGAACCATTCGCCTTCACGGACGCTCGCGGGACCCTTCACCGAGGTCACCGCGAAGTCGGGGGACGGATACCCGGCTTGCTGTAAGGTCTGCTCGCGCGTGTTCTCTCTTGCTGAGAGATTGGAACCGCCGCCGGGGTGGAGGTTGTCCCCACTTGGGGATTCGCCACACGCCGCGATCGTCAGCAACGTCGCGATTCCCGTGGCACATCGGATAGGCCTCTTGCGTGCGTTCATGCATGTCTCCTCGAGTGGTCCGCCGGCCCGGCTTCTGAGCGACCTGCCTGACGAGGAGATGCATGGGAAATTCAAGTCATCCGTGAATGATGCACGGCCGCCGGAAGGACACATCCCGCGCCCTCTCGTTCTTGACGATGCGGCGAGTGCTCGTTATTCGGCGCATCATGACCTCTTCTTTCTCGGCTTTCTCTTCGTGTCTGCGCATGGGATCGCGCTTCCTTCTATTGACGCTCTCGGTCCTCGCGGCCTGTCATGACCCTGGCCCCGAGCAGCCCAAGGCCACTCCCATCACCGAGGCACGCAACCGCGACAACGGCACCCAGGTGACCGTGGAAGGGTATGTCACGGTGCAGCCAGGCGCTCTCGCCTCGGGTATGGGCAATGAGGGGTTCGCCCTCCAGGACAACACCGGGGGCATCTACGTGAAGCTGGCGCGGAAGCTCGATTTCGGGTTGGGCGCCCATGTCCGTGTGACGGGCACGCTGAACCAGGAGAGCAATCTGCGCATCCTCGAGAGCGAGCCCGACTCCGTCGAGACGTTGGAGGGCACTCAGCTGGTGGGCGCCAAGGACGTGCGCACCGGCGGCGTCGGAGAGTCCACCGAGGGCTTGCTGGTGCGTGTCTCCGGAAAGATCACCCAGGCCATTCATGCGGAACTGCCCTACGGCTATGAGCTGTATGTCGATGACGGCTCGGGCGAGGTGCAGGTGTACATCCATGCGTCGGCTGGCTTCGATCCGGCCACGCTGAGCGCCCTGACCGTGGGCCAGGACCTCCATGCGACGGGCTTGTCGGCGCAGTACGAGAACACCTATGAGGTGGTGCCCCGGCAGCCCTCGGACCTCGTGGTGCGGTAGCTTCACTTCGCCAGTGGCACGCCCAGGTCCTGGAGGATCTTGAAGTCGAGCACCAGCATGCCGCCCCAGGAGAAGGCGGCGTCGTTGGCGAGGTCGAACTGGGCGAAGGGCATCACCGAGAGGAGGTCGAGGAAGCCCACCCGGGGCCCCACGCCGAGGTGGAGCGGGCGGTTCTCGGCATCCTCCACGCGTTTGGACCACATGAGCTGCGCCCCCACGCCGAACTTGAACTCCTTGGCCCACGAGCGCGCGTAGGGCGCCCAGTTCATCGGCCGGAAGTCGAGCGCCGTGTAGGGGCCCAGGTGCTCGGCAGCGAAGAGGTTCACCGAATCGCCATACACACCGGCGGACCAGTACCAGGAGGGGACCTTCAAGGCCGTGCCTTTCTCATCGAAGCGCCACTCGCCCAGCGAGCCCCCCAGGTGCAGCCCGAGTCCCGTCGAGCCGGCCCAGCTCCCCCGGTAGCGGTAGCCCAGGGCGAGCGGGCGGATGAAGAACTGCAACCGCCGGCCGAGGGGATTGGGATCGCGCCACTCCGAGTAGGACTTCGCCTCGGGACACGCGGCCTGCTCGCCGCTCTCGTTCCGGGGATTGGGAAGGCGGCACGTGTCGCACTCGTCGCCGACCCCATCGTTGTCCGTGTCGGCGTGCTCGCCCTCCTTCACGGGCACCCGTGGGCAGAGATCACAGGCATCCCCCGCGCCATCTCCGTCACTGTCTTCCTGGCCGGGATTCGCATCGAGCGGGCAGTTGTCGGCGCACGCCTGCATCCGTCCGGGATGGCAGGGGGGCGCCTCCGTCTGGCCTGGTGGCACGTCCGCCACGCCATCCCCGTCGCTGTCGGCGATGGGCTCGGGCCCGGAGGCCGGTGGGGTCTGGGCGGAGGCCGGAGTCAGCGCGAGCAGGAGGACGGCGGTCAGGGTGAGCGGAGCGGAGCGCATCAGAGGCAGAGTCCGAAGACGTTGGAGTCACTGCACAGCCGCGAGTGCTCCGCTGCGGGCAGGCGGCGGATGGTGGCCTCGTCCTGCACCCACGAGGGCAGCCTGTCGCGTGTGAACTGGTCCGGGACGAGGGTGTCGCCGTCCACCGAGATGATTTCCTCCGTGCTCGGGAAGTGGGGGAGCCGGAAGGGAGTCTTCAGGTTGTTGCCCTGGAGGATGCGGATGAAGTCGAGCTTGCTCAGGGGTTCGAAATAGCCAGTCGTGGTGGCCCGGTACAGCGCCCGCGCCCGCTCGAGCATGCTCCGGTCGATGTGCCGCGAGAGGTCCACGGGCGCGCCGGGCGCGGGCAGGAGCCCGGCGTTCATCCACGTGGCGTCGAGGAGCAGGTCGGGGCGGTTGGGGTTGCCCCGGGTGACGCTCCATCGCGGCAGCATCTGGTAGAGGGAGGGCCAGGTGCGCGCCACCTCCTTGGGGATGGAGTTCTTGAAGAAGGTTCCCTCCAGCAGGGCGAGCAGCGCGCTCACCGTGCCGAAGAAGGGCACGCCCACGAAACTCACGCCCTGGACGAGCCGGGCCAGTTCCTCGGCGCCGAGGATCCGGGCCGCCGCCAGGACCACCAGCCCTCCCTGCGAGTGCGCCACCAGCCGCCAGCGATCACCGAGTGGCGCCATGGCCTTGAGGTGATCGGCGAGGCGCTTGCCGCTGTAACGGATGTCCAACCGCCAGTCGTAATCGAAGAACTCCCACTTGGGGAGCGCGTGGTCGAAGGGCTCGTAGGCGAGCGTCATGTACCCGCCGGTGGCGAGCGCGTTGTGGAGCGGCTCGAGCGCTTCCGGATCCGGTCCGTATTCGCAGCGCAGCGTCTGCCCGGCATTGGCCTGGGTGAGGAGTTCGAAGATGGTCGCGGCCCGCGCTCCGTTCGCGGCCTGATAGAGCACGCCTCCCGTTCCTGGAATGACCATCTGGCGGCGCGACATGGAATTCCCCCCTGAGCCTCGGGGGATCCAACACCCGACACACGCGGAGGGCAAAGCGCCCCGCGGCGGCAACGGCTATCACCTGACAGACCGGAACAGCGAGTCCCGGAGAAATGTCAGGATTTCCGCGTGGAGGACCGGCTGGAACGCGAGACGGTCGAAGCCCTCTGGATCCTGGGACGGCGGAAACCCAGGCTTCGTCATCGATGGGGGAAACGGGCTTTGAAAGGAGAAATGGCCCGCGTTCGGGACCACCCGATGGTCGATGCGTTGGGGATGGGGAACGCCTCGCGAGATGAGCTCCGCGTGGAAGGCGGGCGTGTGCTCATCGCGCTCCGCCGTGCGCATCAGGATGGGAAGATCGACGTCGGCGAGCGCACCCTCGGCCATGAACCAGGGCGACGCGGGCGCGAGCAGAACCAGCGCGCGGACCCGAGGGTCGCGAACGACTGGGAGGGCGCGTGCTTGTCCATGGGGCTCCTCGTTCGGAAAGGAGGACGGGCGTCCACCGGCCACCGCCAGCGCGGTATAGCCGCCCAGGGAATGGCCAATCACGCCAACTCCCTCGGGCGACAGCCACTTGCCCAGATGCTCGTTCGCGGCAACCGCGTCGAGCACGAGGCGCACGTGGCGAGGCCGGTTCTCGAGATTCGCGGCCGTCCCCGCCAGGCGGTTGTCGGAGCGGCTGTTGCCCGGATGCTCCAGGAGCGCCACGACGAAGCCGGCGCGAGCCAGATGCGCCGCCATCCCGCGATAGGTCCAGGGAGACCCGCCCGTGCCGTGACTGATGACGACGAGCGGGAGTCGCTCACCTTCCACCGGAGCGTCGGGGGCGACGGCGAGCGGGTACGGCCCGAAGTGCTCGAGGTGTTCAGGTGCTCGCGTCGGGTAGAGCACCCACACGGGGATGCGCGCGCCTTGGACCTCATCCGCGACGTCCAGTGCACGGCAGCCGACGGTCACTTCTGACTGAATCCGAGAATCAAGCACGGCCCTGCTTATATCCCGGCCGCGTTCCAGTCCGCCGCTCAGTCCATCAATCCGCCGAGGCTGAGGTCCAGCCGGCTGCGCACGAGGCCGAGAAGACTCTCCAATTCGCGGCCGTGGAGCTTCAACCTGGCCTCGAGTTCGTGACGGGTGAGCCGCAGCAGCCGCTCGCGCGCGTGGGCCACGTGGCGCGCGATGTTCGAGCGCGACTCGCCATACATCGTCGCGAGCCGGTCCATGGTGAGGCCATGCAGGTGGTGCAGGCGCAGCAGGGCGCGCTCGCGCTCGGGGAGGGCCGCGAGCGCGGCCCGCAGGGCCTCGGAGAGGACTTCGCGCGAGTGGGCGCGCACCAACTCGCGCTCTGGATCATCCGGTGCCAGGAGCTGGGCAAGGGACTCGGGGGACTCGGAGAGGCGTTCCGGGTGGCCCCCCTGCTGGCTCAGCGCGGTGACGATGCGCGCGGCGACGATGCGCACCCAGGCGCGCAGGGGCCCGCGGCCCGCGTAGTCGGCGATTCGCGGCGGTGCCTCCCCCACACCCAGCAGCAGCCGCTGGCGCAGCACCTGGAGCACCTCGTCCACGGTGCTTCCCGGCAGCGGACCCAGGCGCGCGGGCACCTTGCGCAGCACGTGTTGCTCGAAGGAGAGCAGGGCCTGGGGCTCGCCCTCGGCGCAGGCACACGCCAGATAGAGGTCCGCCGCGTGGAGCTTCGCCAGCGCGTCCGCGGGTGCCTCCGGGGCGGGCAGGTGCCGGGCCAGGTGGCGCAGGAAGCGCTCGGGGGGGAGCTTCACCGCGGGCCATGCGCTCGCCGCCGCGGCGAGGTGGCTCGCGAGCAGTGCCTCCAATCCGGGCCACGCCCGAAGCCAGTCCCGCCGGTCCTCGGGGGCATGTGCCAGCAACATCCGCGACAGGGGGGAGGGCGTCTCGTCCGTCATGGGTGGCGCGTCCTCCATTCCACCACGGCGTGGTGCTCCACGCGGGCACGCGTCCCCAGCGCTTCCATCTGGCCCTGGGCCTCGTCCAGCAGGGTGGCCGTGCGCGGGCCGTCTCCGAGCGCGCGGGCCAGGAGGAAGCGGACCCATGCGGCGTCCAGCCTGTCCCCAGGGGCCCGCTCGTGGATATTCAGGGCGCGCTCGAGCAGGGGCCGCGCCCGCGCGGGGTGCGCGAGTGTCAGGTGCGCCTCGCCGAGACAGGCGAGATCCAATGCCACGTCCGGGCTCTCGGCGCCCTGCGCCCGCTCGTCGAGTTCCAGGGCCCGCTGGCAGCCGCCGAGCGCCGCCCGGGGTGTCCCCGAACGGAGCTCCACGATGCCCAGCTCGCGCGTCGCGCCCGCGGACACCGCGCTGTCCGGACCGTTCTCCTTCTCCAGCAGCCGCAGGGCGTGCTGGATGTGCGCACGGGCCTGGGCGGGACGGCCCGCGCGCAGGTGGATATGGGCGAGGGTGCGCAGCGGCAGCTCCGCGCGCGGGGTGTCCGGTCCCATGCCCCGCTGGATGCGCTCGAGGGCCTGCTGGGCGAGGGCGAGCGCCTCGTCGAGGTTCTGCGCGTCGTAGGCGACCATGCTCAGCCCTCCGAGCGCGGTGACGGTGTTGGGGTGATCCGGGCCCTTGCTGCGCTCGAAGATGGCGAGGGCGCGCTCGAAGGAGCGCCGGGACTCCTCCAGCCGGCCCTCGCGCCGCGACAGGACGGCCAGGTTGTTGAGGGGCGCGCCGAGGCTCGGATGATCCGGGGAGCGGGCCGCCTCCAGCAGGGACAGCGCGCGGCGGAAGGTGGCGAGTGCCTCGTCGGGCCGGCCCTGTTGCAGCAGCTCGCTGGCGAGGTTGTTGAGGTTGAGCGCGAGCGAGGGGTGATGCGGGCCCCACAGCCGCTCGCGCAGCTCCTGGGCCTGGCGGTAGAGCGACAGGGCCTCCGGGCCGCGGATCTGCCGCGAGCGCACCCGCCCCAGTCCGGAGAGGAAGTACGAGGTGCGCAGGCTCTCGGGACCATAGGCTTGCCGCGACAGCGCCAGTCCCTGGGAGAACTCCGCGTCCGCCTCGTCCAGCTTGCCCTGCACGAGCAGTTGTCCGCCCATGCGCAGGTGCAGCTCCGTGGCGAGGGCGGGAAAGCGCTCGCGTCCCAGCCGGTCCACGGCGGCCCGGGCGTGGTGCACGAGCCGGTTGACCTCGTCCATGCGCGCCATCTGCTCCCCCACCACCCACAGCAGGAGGATCCACGCGTGCGCGGCCGTCTCGTCGTCGCGGCCGGCCTCGGCGGCCCACACGGCGCGGTAGAGGATCTCCTCGGCCTCCTTGGGCTTGCCGGTCAGGCCGTGCAGTTGTCCGTGCAGGGTGAGCACCTCGGCCTCCAGGGGCCGGTAGTCGAGCCCCCGCAGCTCCGGGAGGAGCGCGGTGGTGACCTCGAGGGCGGCGGCGTGGTTGCCGGCGTACAGGCGGGCGTGGGCCTCGGCGAGCTGGCGGCGGGCGGCGTCCACCCGGGGGCGCAGGGCGTCGGGGGGTTGGGGCCGGATGGCGAGCACGGGGGCCTCCGTGCATCCGTCGAGCCCCTCGAGCGAGGCGACCACCTGGGGGACGTTCTGCACCGTCTGGGCGTCCGCCTTCTCCAGCACGCCGGTGACGGCGGCGAAGTGCCACAGCCGGGTGTCCAGGCAGGCCGTCTTCAGCCACGCGGTGCGCGGGTCGTCCCGATCCGCCGCCATGCAGGCCTCGGTGCGCAGCGTGCGCCAGCGTGTGGCGTGGTCATCCAGCGCGCGCGCGGCGGCTTCCCAGGCGGCGCTGGCGAAGGGCTTGCCGGTGGCGAGAAAGGCCGCTCGCACGCGCCCGCGCCGCTCGGGACTCCAGGCGGCGGCGAGCTTCTCCGTCTCCTGCTCGCAGCGCGCCGCGCGCCGGTGGGCGGCCACGTAACCCAGGGCCACGCCCATCAGGCTGGCGGCGACGGCGGAGGCCACCACCCAGGCGCGCACGCGCCGGGGGGCGGGGGAGAGCTCCGCGAGCAGCGCCTCCATGGAGGGGTGCCTCGCCTCGGGAGACGCCCGCAGGCCCCGCCGCACCGCCCGGCGCACCCGGGCGGGCACCTTCGACTCTCCTCCGGGAGGCCGGATGCGCTCCTCGCGCATGGCCTGGGCGAGCTCCTCGATCGTCCGTCCCTCGAAGGGCCTCGGGCCATGGAGCGCCTCGTGGAGCGCCACGCAGAAGCTGAACTGGTCGGAGAGCGCGTCCGCGCCCTGTCCGGCGAACTGCTCGGGGGCCATGTAGGCCGGCGTGCCCAGGAGCGCGCCCGTCCGGGTCAGGGGGGTGACGGTGGCGTCCCCGGCGGGCAGCGGGGGGGGCTCCCCGGGCGTGTCGTCTTCCTGCTCGGCGGCGCGGGCCAGTCCGAAGTCCGTCACCCGCACGCGACCATCCCGGCCCACGAGGACGTTGGCCGGCTTGAAGTCGCGGTGGACGAGGCCCGCCGCGTGCGCCGCCGCCAGCCCCCGTCCCGCGTCGACGAAGACGCGCAGCACCTCGGGCCAGGGGCGCGGCGGTTTCAGCCACTCCGTGAGCGTGCTGCCCTCCACCAGCTCCATGGCGAGGAAGACGCCCTGCTCGCACACGCCCGTGTCGTGCACCGCGACGACGTTCGGGTGGGACAGCCGGGCCATCGCCTGGGCCTCGCGCAGCAGCCGCTGGCCCAGGGCCTCCACGTGGCGGCCTTCCGGACGCAGGAGCTTGAGGGCCACCTGCCGCGCCAGCTCGGGATCATAGGCCGCGTACACCTCGCCCATGGCGCCCCGCCCGATGCGTCTGAGCACCACGTAGCGCGCGAGCCGGGCTCCCGGCGCCAGGGGAGTGTCCTCCTCCCGTGCCGGCACGCCCGGGGTGGAGCTGGCCCCGAGCGCGACCTGGCCCTGGCACTCCTCACAACCCTCCAGGTGCGTGAGCACCCGGGCCCGCCCTTCCTCCGGGAGCATCCCCGCGAGGAAGTCACTCAGTGTCGTCTCGTCCGGGCACGTCTCGGGGGGAAGCACGTGTTCCAAGGAATACAACTTCTGGGGCCCCCTGGGAATCGGCCCCCCCGGAGCGGCTAGCCAACGGTGCCGATCTTCTCGTCGCGGTCCAGGTACTCGCCCTTGACGGTGCCGGAGTACCAGGACGTGCTGTTGGTGCCGCTCTTGTCGTACTGGATGTGGGTGTGGGGGCCGGTGACGTTGCCCGTGCCTCCCTCATCGCCGACCTGGCAGCGGTTGCACGTCTTGTCCTTGGACGTGGCGGCCACGTAGAGGAAGTGCCACTGGCGGAACGTGTAGCCGTTGGCGAAGGTGTGCTTCACCTCGTTCTGGTTGCCGCTGCCGTTGCCGTAGCAGACCCGGGACGTGGTGCGGATGGTCACGTTCCAGGAGAGCGAGGCCTGCACCGCCGTCTCGACGCCCCAGTAGCCACAGCCGCTGCCGCTGGCGAGGTCCACCGCGCCGTGGAAGGAGCCGCTCGAGTAGTAGGTGGTGGCCGTCACGGTGCCCGGAAAGGGCGCGCCCACGGTGTACGCGGTCGCGGCCGTGGGCAGCAGGGCCAGGGACATCAGGGTCGCCAGGGTCGTCTTCATCATGTTGCGCATCGGAGGCTCCTCTCGGGCCGATTCATCGGCCCCCGGGGGAAGGGTGCTGCTCATCGGGCCTGGGACAGCCGCTGCTTCGCGCTCGGGAGCAGGCCCACTCCCGAGGGTTCACTGAAAAGGGAGCGCGCGGGCGCTAGCCGACGTTGCCGATGGCGTCACCCGTCTCCAGGTACTCGCCCTTGACGGTGCCCGCGTACCAGGAGGTGCTGTTGGTGCCGCTCTTGTCGTACTGCAGATGGGTATGGGGGCCGGTGACGTTGCCCGTGCCGCCTTCCCGGCCAATCGCGCAGCGATCGCACGTCTTGTCCTGGGAAAGCGTGGCGTCGTAGAGGAAATGCCACTGGCGGAACGTGTAGCCGTTGGCGAAGGTGTGCTTCACCTCGTTCTGGTTGCCGCTGCCGTTGCCGTAGCAGACCTTGGCCGTGGTGCGGATGGTCACGTTCCAGGCGAGCATGCCCTTGACCGCCACCTTGACGGGGTCGACGCCGCAGGTCTTGCCACTGGAGATGTCCACCGCGCCGTGGAAGGAGCCGCTCGAATAGTAGGTGGTGGCGGTGACGGTGCCCGCGTGGGGCGCGACCACGGGGTTCGCGGTCGCGGCCGCGGGCAGCAGGGCCAGGGACATCAGGGTCGCCAGGGTCGTCTTCATCGGGTTGTGCATCGGGGGGTTCCTCTCGGACGGCTCAACGGGTCTGGGACAGCCGCTGTTTGGCGCTCTGGATCAGGCTCCACTCCTGGAGGTTCATCTCCAGCACGCGCGTCCACGCGTCGATCTCCGGCGCGAGGCGGGGATCCACCTCGCGCAGGCGCTTGAGCTCGGGCACCGCGCTGGAGAAGCCCAGCCGGGCGATGCTCGCGAGCATGGCCTTGCGCGCCTGGGGATCCGTCTCGGCGCGGTACTGGGCCCCGAGCGTCTCGCGGGCGCTGGCCATCTGGGCCGCGGGCACGCCGCCCAGCGCGGTGCTCGCCGCGGCGCGCACCTGCGCGGAGTCGCTGCCCAACAGGTTCTCGAGCGTGCGGGCCGAGTCCGCGCTCACCTCGCCCGTCATGAGATTGCCCAGGATCCGGGCCGTCACCTCGGGGTCGGACGAGGCCGCCGCCGCCGCCACCGCGGTGTCCGCCGCCTTGCCATCCCGCCCGCCATACACCTCGCGGTTGTCGGTGATGAGGTTGGTGGCGGCCTCCTGGCGCACCTCGGGCGAGGGGTCGCGCATCAGGCGCTCGTACATGTCCCCCGTGCGCTCCAGCGCGCCCGTCTGACGCATGGCCCGCACGGTGGCGGCGCGCAGGGCCGGGTCGCGATCGCCCAGGGCGCGCCGGGCCACGCTCTCCATCGCCTCGTCCTCCAGGCCGCGCTCGGTGCGCGCGACGAGCGCCGCCGCGAGGTGCTCGACCATGACCGGGTCGTACTCGCGCTCGAAGGCGGCCTGGAGCTCGCCCAGGGGCAGGTTGACGGCGGACTCGCTCAGCAGCGTGCGCAGGTAGCGCTTGTAGGCCTCGGACTTCGAGCCGAGCCCGTGGCGGATCTGCCCGAGGAGTCCCTCCAGCGAGCACGTCTCTCCCTGGAGGGCGGGGGCCTCGGCCGAGGGGGGGGCCGCCAGCGCGGAGGCGGGGGCGAGCAGGCCCAGGGCGAGCACCAGGGCGGACAGGGGCGTCTTTCGAGGCGCGAGGGACATGGCGGCGCTCCGGGTCTCAGTCGTCATGGTGGTCGAGGCAGCCATGGGGATCCTGGGAGGGCAGGCCGAACCAGATGCGGTCGTAGTCGACGATGCCGCTCGCGTAGAGCCGCTCGATGTCCTGGTAGTTGGCCTGGAAGCGGGGGTCGATGAGGGCCATGTTCGCCATGACGGGCAGCGCGTCCTTGCCGGCGGCCCGGGCGGAGAAGCGGAAGAGGGCCCAGCGCACGCACAGGTTCCGCTCGGTGGCGAAGGCCTTGGCGTAGATGTCCAGCACCTGCTTCTTGTCCTCCGCGAGGGACAGGTCGTGCGCCACCACCTGCCGCACCTCGTCGCTGCCTTCCGTGGTGAGCATCTGGGCCAGCCGCTGGGTGGTGCGCGCGTCGAGCGGCGCGTCCGCGTGCATCTCCATCTCGAGCGCCAGGTAGCGCACCGGCTCATCCTGGGACTCGGTGCCGATGGTGAGGAGCTTGTCGAGGTAGGGCTTGACGTTGCCCGTGCGCTCCATGTCCTCCTTCATCACCCGGCCGATGGCGCGCGTGGTGATCCACCCCGCCTCGCCCGAGGCGGCGTCCTTGGCGAAGTGGGTGAGGCGATCGAGCTGCGCGGGCTCGAGCCGGGGCAGCTTCTGCAGGCTGTCGAGGAACCCCGCGCGCCGCCCCAGGTCCATCTTCTCGTCGAGTCCCAGGTCCATCACCCGCTCGACGACCCGGGGCTGGAGCAGGGCCGGAGCGCCCCGGACCCCCGCCATGAACAGCTTGAACTCGGCGGGCGTGGCCTCGCGCGCCCACTCCAGCACCTCGAGCGCCCGGCCCTCGTCTCCGCCGATGAGCTCGGCGAGGCGCTCCTTGAGGTAGGCGAGGACGTGGGGATCCCTCGAGGCCAGCAAGGGCTTCGCCCAGTCCCGGAATGTCTCGAGCGTCACCGACTCGTTGAAGCGCTCCAGGTCCCGCCAGCAGGTGGTCTGGGAGAAGCGGGGCGCCTTCTGCTCGGGTCCGGCCGGACCGGCGGGTGCCTGGGGGGCGGGTGCCGGGGCCGCCGAGGCGGCTCCGGACGTGGGGGCTGGGGGGGTCTCCGATGGGCCCGTGTCTCCGGTGCCGCGGGTGAGCAGGGCCACGGCCGCGAGCAGGGCCACGGCGCCGAGCGCGAGCGCGATCCGCGGACCTCGCGGAGAGGGCGCGCGCTCAGGAGAAGCGCTGGAGCGGGGCGGGGCGTCGGGAGTCATGGCGTGCCGGGGATGGGGTTTCGCCCGCTATGAGCGGCCCCAGGAGGCATCATCCCGCGAAAAATTAAAAAATGATTTTCCCGCGATTTCCAGGTGCCAGCCTTAATCCTTGACATGCCATGAAAAGTAGGGAGAAGGTATAAAGCTGTAAAACAGTAAAATCCAACTCCCATGACCCTATCGACTTGGCGAGTTCGTCCGATCAAGGCGGGATTCATGCTCCATTCTAAACGCTCAAGCCTCTTCCTTCGTACCGCGTGCGCGACGTTGTTCCTCACGAGCGCGTGCTCCCCGGCGAGCGGTTCGTCCGATGAGCAGGGGGACGCGACAGCGGCTGCCTCGAGTCCGTTGCTCATCTCCGGCGTGAGCTTCAAGACGGTGCTCGGCGGCCGGTACGTGGGGGCTCAGAACAACGGAGGCGGCGCGGTCATCGCGACGGCGACGAGCGCGCAAGCGTGGGAAAAGTTCACGATCGATGACATCAACGGTGGAGCCCTCGAGAGCGGGGACTCGATCTTCATCACCGCGGGCACTGGGCAGTACTTCCAGGCCGCGAATGGTGGTGGCTCCTCGCTGAACGCCGCCAGTTGGAACCGTCAGGGCTGGGAGACGTTCCGCATCGTCAAGCAGAGCGGGAGCGGCGTGATCGCCAATGGCGACGTCGTGGGCTTGCAGACGGTGACGACTGGCAATTGGGTATCCGCGGAGAACGGCGGCGGTGGCACGGTGTTCGCGTATGGCGGCGCGTTCGGTGATTGGGAGCGGTTGACGATCTCTGGCTTGTCCGGAGGCACGACGCCCCCGCCGACGACGCCGCCGCAGACGCGCGTCGTGGGCTATCTGCCCAACTGGTACGGCTCCTACGCGAGCTGGGTCGGCCGGGTGGACTTCAGCAAGCTCACGCACGTGAACCTCGCGTTCGCCCTGGGTGACGCGAACGGGCGCCTCCAGCTGGCGCCGAGCAGCGACCTCGCGACGTTCGTGAACGCCGCGCACGCCAAGGGCGTGAAGGTGTTCCCCTCGCTCTGTGGTGGCGGTGGAGACGGACAGATCACGCCCTTCTATCAGCCCGGCAAGGTCGATGCCTTCGTGGACCACATCATCGACTTCGTGGTCTCGAACAACATGGATGGAATCGACGTGGACGTGGAGGCGCCGGATCGCATGGGCGCCGTCTACGACACGTTCATCGCGAAGTTGATCGCGAAGGCCCGGCCGCGCGGCTTTCCCGTGACGGCCGCCGTCTCGCAGTGGATGCAGTATGGAATGTCGGACACGACGCTGCGCTCGTTCGACTTCATCACCATCATGTCCTACGACAACGCGGGCACCTGGACGGGCGCGGGCGAGCACTCGAGCTATCAGCAGGCGGTGACCGCGCTGTCCTACTACGTGAACAAGGGCGTGGCGCGGGACAGGATCGTGCTCGGCGTGCCCTTCTACGGGTACTGCTGGGGCAACTGCGGGAATGGCCAGAGCAGCTCGTACGTGCTCTATAAAGACATCCTGGCGAAGTTCCCGAGCGCCGCGAACGCGGATTGGATCAGCGCCAACGGAGCCCAGTATTCCTACAATGGGCTCGCGACGATGCGCTCGAAGGCGACCCTGGCGAAGCAGTACGGCGGGATCATGATCTGGGAGCTGGCCGGGGACCTGAGCACCTCGAGCGATCAGTCCCTGCTTCGCGCCATCGACGGCTCGCTGCGCTAGGAAGCACCGCGCCGCCGGAGAAGGGGACGGCTCAGCGGGAGGCCGTCTCGTTCTCCGGTGTGGCGTGCGCGTCGTGCTCCTCGCGGTCGAGCGAGGCGGGCAGGAGCGCGTTGGCGAGGATTCCCACGAGCGCGGCCAGGGCCATGCCGTGCAGCTCCAGGTGGAATCCTCCCACGGCCACCGGCACCTTGGCGCCGCCCAGGCCGAGCACGAGGATGAGGCTCACCACGATGAGATTGCGGCTGTGGGCGAAGTCGATGCGCGCCTCGGACAGCGTGCGGATGCCCACCGAGGCGATCATCCCGAAGAGCAGGATGCTCACCCCGCCCAGTACGCCCGAGGGGAAGCTCTGGAACACGGCGGCGAGCTTGGGCGACAGGCCGAAGAGCATGGCGAAGCCCGCGGCGATGCGCAGCACGGCCGGGTCATAGACGCGCGTGACGGCGAGCACGCCCGTGTTCTCCGCGTAGGTGGTGGCGGCGGGCCCGCCGAGCGCGGCGGATGCCATGTTGGCGATGCCATCGGCGAAGAGCGTGCGCGGCAGCCCGGGGCTCTCCAGGAAGTTCTTGCCCACCACGCGGCCGTTCACGATGACGTCGCCCACGTGCTCGATGAAGGTGACGAGCGCCACCGGGGCGAGCACGAAGATGGCCGTCCAGGAGAAGCGCGGCGCGTGGAAGGGCGGCAGGCCCACCCAGGAGGCGGCGCGGATGGCGTCGAGCTTCGCGGGTTCCACGGCTCCCAGGGCCAGGGCGGCCCCATAACCCACCAGCACGGCGATGAGGATGGGGATCATCTTGAAGAGGCCGCGGGCGAGCACACTGGTGAGGATGGCGGCCAGCAGGGTGACGAGCGCGAGCCCCCAGTGACTCTGGGCCTGGTTGACGGCGACGTCCGCGAGGCTCAGCCCGATGACGATGATGACGGGCCCGGTGACGATGGGCGGAAACACCCGCTGCACGCGCGCCACGCCCACGGCCTTCACCGCGGCGGAGAAGACGATGTACATGGCGCCCGCGGCGATGAGGCCTCCCCCCACGGCGGCGGGGCCCTCGGACTGGAGCACCGCGACGATGGGCGCGATGAAGGCGAAGCTGCTGCCCAGGAAGATGGGCACGCCCAGTCCGGTGAGGACATGGAAGAGCAGGGTGCCCAGGCCCGCGCCAAACAGGGCCACGCTCGGATTCAGCCCGGTGAGCAAGGGCACCAGCACGGTGGCTCCGAACATGGCGATGGTGTGCTGCAGGCCCAGGACGGCCTTCTTGCGAAATGGCAGGGGGGGCATGGTCATGGCCTTAGCGCACTCCCGCCCAGGGGGCGATACCTCGGTCCTGCTGGAAAATTGCGGCGGCACTTCATTTTCTTGATGCGTTTCCCGGATTAATCCGTTAGAACTCCAACCGTCGCTCAGGTCGTGAGCGCGGGGTTTCCGGGTGTTCCGGTGTTCGGACCGCTGTCGGGTGCTTCGTCCGCGATGGTCACTTCGCAAGGAGGAATCTCGTGAGGAATCAGTCCCTTGGATGGTGGGTGCTTCTCGGTGTCGCCGCGTCCGCATGCGGTGGAGTTCCGGAGACGGAGGCCGGAAACGTCCAGGAAGGAGTGGAGCTCGCGCGCTACACCACCTTGAGCGACGAGGAGCAGACGCCGACCGAGGAGACGCCGACCGAGGAGACGCCGACGACGGACGAAGGGGAGGAGCCTCCCGCGGATGACGGCGAGGCCCCGTGGTGGGGCGACGGCCCGCCGCCGTGGTGGGGCGGTGGGGATGACGGCGAGAACCCGAACCCGGGTGACGGTGGCGATGGAGACCCGCCGCCTCCTCCTCCCAGCCCCTGCGTCCAGGTGGACCTGGATGAGTACAACCTCTTCGTGCTGGGCAACTACACCCAGGGCCATGACGTGCAGGGCAAGGTGGCGGCCGGCGGCGACATCTCGATGACGTACTTCGCCGTGGGTGGCAGCCTCGCGCAGGACAACACGAGCAACGTGCTGGTCGCTGGCGGCAACCTCTTCGTCAACGGCGGCTCCATCTACGGCAACGCCTACTACGGTGGCTACACCACCGCGGGCCAGAACGTGACGGTGCACCGCGGCACCCTGTCCCAGGGAACGCCCATCGACTTCGCCGCGCGCTTCGCCCAGCTCGAGCAGGTGTCCGCGCGTCTGGCGAGCGCCCCGAACCCGACGGGCACCACCCGCATCGAGCCGTGGGGCGGTCTGTTCCTGGAGGGTCACAACGCGGGGGTGAACACGTTCAACGTGGACGCCAGCGTCTTCGGCCGGACGAACTACTTCTCCATCAACGCGCCGGCCAACTCCCGCGTCGTCATCAACATCCGGGGCGCGTACGCCAGGTTCGCCAACTTCGGCCAGTCGTTCAGCGGTGGCATCAACCAGAAGGGCGTCCTCTTCAACTTCGTCGACACCACGAAGATCGAGGCCACCAGCTACGGCTTCTGGGGCACCATCCTCGCGCCCCACGCGGACATGACCTTCAACAACGGCAGCTGGGATGGCGGCATCTACGCCCGCTCGCTGACGGGCACCGCCGAGGGCCACGTCAACCCGCTCGAGGACTTCCAGTACTGCACCCTGATCAGCGGCGACTGAGCCGCGTCCCCGCCGGCCCCGCGTGTGCGCGCGGGGCCCCGGAATGAAAAACCCCGGAGGCCCATGCGGCGCTCCGGGGTTTTTCTATTAGTGCGAGTTTCGCACTTTCTGGAGAGGTTCAATCCGCCGGTTGCAAAGCGCTGGGGAGGAGCAGGAGCGGTTTTTGTTGGCCCTGCTTGTTGCACGGGGTCTCAGAATGTGCTGAGCGCAGACAGGAGTAGCGCAAGGTGGTGAGCGTCGGCGAAGGAAGGGCTCACTTTCTGGCGATACCAGGGGCGGAAGGGGGCTCATAGTGGGTGTGCCCTTCCCTGGCGCACCGCAGCACGGTCTGGCTGTATGGCCATGGGAGCGGTTCTCCGCGCGGCAAGCGGCTCCAGCCTTGCGGCTCTTTGAACTCCAGATGGCTCTTTCCTCAATGGAAGGCTTCCTCGATGGACCATCGTCCGGCGTATCCCCGCAAGACCTCCTCGGCCGTCTCTGTGGTGACGGTGGAGTGGAACACTGACATCGGCCGACTTCCTGGGCGGCGTTCAACCACCACCACTTTGAGCGGGCGACCCGGGACGCTGTACCAATATGCCAACCCTTCGACGACGCGCACCTTGGTGGCACGTGGCTATGGCATTGCTTTAGAGTATTGAAAGAGTACATCTGCTGCAAAGCTCAAGTACTCAGGACCTGGCGATATAGGGGAGTTGAGTGCGACGGTGTGGATGTGGCCATTACTCAGGAGGGCTGCGTCTGCTGCGGCGTTTATGTATTTTTGATCTGCTTGTCCATTGCGATGTATGAGGCAATTCCGACGTTCACGGACCTCGCTCGCTAGTTTTATTGAATTGTTAGGTACGTTGAATTTTTTTTCTGTGGCTTTTTGCAGCTGGCCTAACGTCCCTTCTCCTGGCTGGCCGATTGACTTGAGTTTTGATGATAGGAAGTGTTCGTATTTTGAAATTAAGAGCAATAAATAGTCGCTGCTCATCCGCTGAGTTGCGTGTGCATGCATTGCCTTGATTGCAAGCTTAAAAGATTCGTTGGCTATAAAAGGGGGAACTCCATCGACTGGATCTACTCCCCGGTATTCGATTAGAACGTCAGCCTGACCAAGCTCGGATATTCTGACGAACTCAATAACGTTCCTGATCCGCCAGTAGTTCCTTAGTACTTCTAATAAATCTTGATGTAGATCGGAGTGTGTCATCGAGTTTCACGAATAAGGCGGACGTAACCCCGCATTAGCGGATTGCTGAAACGATAGAGGCCATTCTGTTCTTTGGTTAAGATCGCTCTCCTGTCTGCGGTAATTAATTTCTTCAGTGCCGCGCCTACGGCTTGCGTCGTCACGGGTTCATCGTTTTCTTTTGACGCAATCAAGTTGACCTTTTGAGTTATTGCTGCTGTCGGCGAGACGCGTGCGTTGCCTTCCGATACTGCCCAAACAATTCTCCTGTATATTTCTGATTCTCTGACAGATGGGATTGCTGCTTCGTAGGTCGAGCTGAGTTCGGCATCACAATCTCGGGCCGCTATTTTGATTCCGAGTTCAAAGTCAGCTACTTCCACTCGTTGGGACCCTCGTTTGAGCGCCTGCTCGGCAGTGCTGACGGCGATTAGATGGACGTAGTATGGAAGCTTGTCCGAAACTTCGACAAGGCGCTTTTTTACGATGCCGTCGAATTGTAGGCCTAGGACGAGTTCTCCATGTGCAATGATTTTTGACAATTCGCTCTCGGACATTCGTTCCAAGGCTATTTGTCGAAAATTTCTGACGTTTGAGGTGTGTCCCCGAAGGATTTCGTCTGCTGTCTCAGCAACCCCGATGAGTACGAGTTTGACGTCTGGTCTGTTTGTGGAGAGGTTCTTGCAGAGTTCGGCTAGTCTGGAAATGGTGTCTTGATCTTGAATTCTGTCGATTTCATCGACGACGATCAAGATGGGACCTACGGGAAGCAGTGCTCGGAAATCGTCTGCCGAGAAGTTTGATGCGCTTAGATCGAGATTTATACCTCCAGCTCTGATGTTTTGAGTTTTGGCGTCAAATATAAAGCGGTTGGGATCTTTTTCTGCGAACTTCAGAAGAACCGACCTGCAAAGGGCGGTAAATGAGAAGCTTTTCTCGCAAAAGACCTTGATCGGGTTTTTTTTGGAGGTTGCCACATTGGCAAGAGATGTTTTTCCTGCCCCTCGTTCGCCAAAAATGACGACATGAAGGCCTGGTGCGACAATCGCGCTTTCGACGCGCTCACGTTCAACTTCTCTGCCTTGGAAATCATCAGGATTGTCTATGGGTGCATGAGGACGGAACGCTATGTGCAACTTCTCTTGAATTTCAGGTGTAAGGGGCATTGGTTTTTTTTCTTAGACAGAAGTTAAAATAGGTTCATGCCCGCATCGGTGCTTGCCGGGTGTCCAGACGTCAGCTCCAGTCGGAGTGGACGAAGCCGGCGTCGGGCCGGTCCCGGCGCTGGTAGGTGTGGGCGCCGAAGGCATCGCGCTGGGCCTGGGTGAGGTTCTGCGGCAGCTCGGCGCTGCGGTAGCTGTCGAAGTAGGCGAGGCTGGCGCTGAACACGGGGGTGGGGATGCCCAGCCGCGTGGCCACTCCCACCGTCTTGCGCCACGCGGGCGCCATCTTCTCCAGCACCGGGGCCACGTTGTCCGCGAGCATCAGGTTGCTCAGCTCCGGCTGCTGGGTGAAGGCCTCGCGCAGCGGGGTGAGCAGTTTCGCGCGGATGATGCAGCCGGCCCGCCAGATGCGCGCCATCTCCGCGAGCGACACGTTCCACTTGTACTCGCGCGACGCGGCCTGGATGAGCCGCAGGCCCTGGGCGTACGTGGCCACCCGGGCCGCGTACAGCGCGTCATGCACCCACGCCGCCAGGTTCGCCCGCTCGTCCGCGGACAGCGACTCTCCCGTGGGCCCGGGGAGGACGCGGCTGGCCGCCACGCGCTCGTCCTTGAGCGAGGACAGGTTGCGCGCGTCCAGGGCTCCGGCGATGGACGGCACGGACACGCCCAGGTCGAGCGCCACCTGCACCGTCCACTTGCCCGTGCCCTTCTGTCCCGCCTTGTCGAGCACCTGCTCCACCAGCGGCTTGCCCGTCTCCGGGTCCTTCTTGCGCAACACCTGGAGGGTGGTCTCCAGCAGGAAGGACTCGGCGATGCCCTGGTTCCACTGGGTGAAGAGGTCCGCGAGCGCGTCCGTCGACAGCCCGAGTCCACGGCGCAGCAAGTCATACGTCTCCGCGAGCAGCTGCATGTCCGCGTACTCGATGCCGTTGTGCACCATCTTCACGAAGTGGCCCGCGCCATCCGGGCCCACGTGGGTGACGCAGGGCGAGCCCTCGCTCCGGGCGGCGATGGCCTCGAGCACCGGCCGCACCAGCGCGTAGGCCTCGGCGGGGCCGCCGGGCATGAGGGACGGACCGTGGCGCGCGCCTTCTTCTCCGCCCGACACGCCCACGCCCAGGAAGTGCAGTCCCTTCTGCGTCCACGCCGCCTCGCGCCGCCGGGTGTCCTGGAACCAGGAGTTGCCGCCATCGAGCACGATGTCCCCGGGCTGGAGCAGGGGCTCGAGCCGCCCCATCACCGAGTCCACGGGCGCTCCCGCCGTCACCATCATCAGGATGCGGCGCGGGCGCTCCAGCGAGGCCACGAAGTCCTCCAGCGCGGCGTGGCCCTGGAGGCTCGCGGGGGCGCCCTTCGCGCGCACGTCGTCGAAGCGCTTGGGCTCGATGTCCCAGACGGAGACCCGGAAGCCCCGGTCCGCCACGTTGAGCGCGAGGCTCTGCCCCATCACCCCCATGCCCAGTACGCCGAACTGCGCCAGCTCCCCACTGCTCCGCGCCGTGCTCATGGCACCTCCTCCCTTGACGTCGTCCTGGCCAGCCGCGGCCGTGTCCATCATCCACTGCGCCTGGGTGACCCGGGCCGCGGGGAAATCCTCTCCCGCGCGAAACCGCGCCACGATGTCCCGCTTGCCCGCGCCGTTGACCAGGCCCAGCACCTTCCGGGCCGACTGGAGCACCGGCAGCGTCAGCGTCATCCGCCACGGGGGCGGCTTGGGGCCCACCACCGCCAGCACCCGCCGCTGCCGCTCCTCGAGCGCGGCGTGGCCCGGGAAGAGCGACGCCGTGTGGCCGTCCTCGCCCATGCCCATCACCACCACGTCCAGCACCTCGGGCAACAGCGCCTCGTAGTCGCGCGCCGCCTGGTCGCGGTCCGCGCGCTCGCCCTGCATCCGGAAGACCTGGTGGGGTTGGATGCCCAGGGGCTTGAGGAGCGTCTGCTCCGCCAGCAGGTAGTTGCTGTCCGGGTGGTCGGGCGGCACGAAGCGCTCGTCCACGAAGTAGAAGTCCACCAGCGCCCACGGCACGTCCTGCTTCACCAACTCCCGGTACACCTGGCCCGTCGTGCTCCCACCCGAGAGGGCGAGGCTGACGCGCTGACCTCCCGCCATGGCCTCGCGCAGGGCGTCCGCCACCCACCTGGCACCCTCGGGGCCCAGCGCCTCCTTGTTCATCACCCGTGGCGTGGCGCTCATCCCTTCAGCTCCATCCAGCGCCGGCCGTCACGCGACAGCAAGTCCTTGGCGGCCTCCGGGCCCTCGCTCCCGGGCGCGTACGTGGGCAGGTCGCCTCCCTGGCCCGAGTCAAGCGCCTCGATGATGGGCGTCACCCATGCCCACGCCTGCTCCACGCTGTCCTGACGGGCGAAGAGCGTGGGATTGCCGCGCATGGCATCGAGCATCAACCGCTCGTAGGCCTCGGGCACCGGCTTGTCGAAGCTCTTGGCGTAGTCGAAGTCCATGGTGACGCCCGCGATGTTGATGTCCTCGCCGGGCACCTTGGATTCGAAGCTCAACGCGATGCCCTCGCGCGGCTGGATGCGCAGCGTGAGGACGTTGGGCTGCAAGCGCTGGCAGGTGTCGCTGGTGTTGAAGAGGCAGTGCGGCACGGCCTTGAAGTGGATGGACACCTGCGTCACGCGCTTGCCCATGTTCTTGCCCGCGCGCACGTAGAAGGGCACGCCTTGCCAGCGCCACGTGTCGATGTATGTCTTGAGCGCCACGTAGGTGGGCACCCGCGAGTCCTTCGCCACGCCCTCCTCGTCCCGGTAGCCCTGGTATTGCCCCTGCACCACGGAGCTGAACACCTCGTCGCCCTCCAGGGGACGCAGCGCGCGGAACACCTTGTTCTTCTCGTCGCGGATGTCCTCCGCCGCGAAGGAGATGGGCGGCTCCATGGCGCACATGGCGAGCACCTGCAACAGGTGGTTCTGCACCATGTCCCGGATGACGCCCGTCTCGTCATAGAAGCGTCCGCGTCCCTCCACGCCCACCTTCTCCGCCGCGGTGATTTCCACGTGGTCGATGTGCTGGCGGTTCCACAGCGGTTCGAAGATGGCGTTGGCGAAGCGGAAGACGAGGATGTTCTGCACCGTCTCCTTGCCCAGGTAGTGGTCGATGCGGAAGATCTGCTTCTCGTCCAGGACCGAGGCCAGGGCGCGGTTGAGCTCCTTGGCGGTCTTCAAATCCCGGCCGAAGGGCTTCTCCACCACGAGCCGGCGCCAGGGCTTCTTCTCGTTGGCGCTCTCGCGGTAGAGCAGCCCGGCGCCCGCGAGCCCATCGAGCAGCGAGGGGAACGTGGAGGCGGGCGTCGCCAGATAATAGAGCTGGTTGCCCTGGGTTCCATAGCGCTTCGCCATGTCATCCAGGTGATCGCTCAGCCGCTTGAAGGACTCGGGGTCGTCATAGGCGCCCGACAGCATTTCCAGCCGGGAGGACAGCTTCTGCCAGACGGACTCGTCCAGAGGTTTGGTACGAGCATATTTCTCCAGTCCTTCTTTCACTTGGGCGCGCAACTTCTCCACGTTGTGCTTGGAGCGGCTGAAGGCGACGATGGCGAACTGGTCGGGCAGCGAGCCCTGGCGGGCCAGCTCGAAGAGCGCCGGAAAGAGTTTGCGCTGCGCCAGGTCCCCCGTGGCGCCGAAGAGGACCATGATGCAGGGGTCGGGTCTGCCCGCGCGCAGCAGCGGCTCTCCCTCTCGGAGTTGGGTCTCGATTTGCAGTCCCTTGTCTTCCATGTCGCCCTCCTGGACGGCGGATGTGGGGTGGGGGAATAGATGCGCTCGTCCCCGCGCCGTCGCGGCCATAACGCGGGGGAGGCCCGAGGCGCCAGAACCATGTCATCGCGCACTGTGGTATGCGGGATGCGCAATCGTTCGCCGGATGACGTGTGGTCCATCCTGGAGAAGAGGGTCTCCTCCGGTCGGAGTTCGACATGTCCGAAGCCGTGCTGGCTCAGCGGGTGCTGCAGACCATTCTCGAGCGTGGCGGGTATTGGACGGGTTCTCGCATCCGGGTGGTGCGTGGATGGGTGGCGGAGACGGACTCGGTGTGTCCCGAGCGCCTGTCGTCGCACTTCGCGGCCCAGGCGCGGGGCACCCGGGCGGAAGGGGCCCGGCTCGCGCTCAATCTCATCCATGTGGAGGCGCGGTGCCGCGCGTGTGGCCGCACCTACGCGCCCGTGCATTCCTTGTTGCGCTGCCCGGTCTGTGGCAGCGGCAATGGAGAGCAGCTTGGACAGACGGGGCTGTCCGTCACCTCCGTCGAGGTCTATTAGGCGGGCTCACAACCCGAGCGCGTGCAGTCCGTCGCAGCGTTTCGCGTCCAGATGCGGACCGGTCTCGATCGTCGTGTCGAGCACGAGCGCGGGCTGCTCCCCCGGAGTATAGGCGGGCCATGGCGTGGCGCCCGTGCCGTTGGGGTCTCCCTTCGTGGCGAAGCGCGTCCAGTAGCCGATGATGCTCGAGGACAGCGCCCGCTCCGCGTCGGAGTCCAGGGCGAAGCGGCCCTTGTACAGGCCGAAGACGAAGGGCAGCTCGGCGGAGTGGTACGAGCCCAGCCCGAGGAACCGGCCGAAGAAACTGCCAAACGCGTTCTTGGGCGCGTAGGTGAAGGCATAGGCGTGCACGGATTGGCCCTGCTCGCTCAGCACCCGCGCGAGGCGGCGGGCCGGGCATCCGAAGATGGCGTCGCCCAGGAGCTGGTTGAACGCCGCCTTCGGCGAGGCGAAGTCCTCCAGCGGATAGAGCCGCAGCAGCGCCTCGGCATGCTCGGGCACGCGCGTGCGCACCGCCTGCTCGTACTGCTCCGGGTTCTTGATCTTCGCCCGGAGCGTGAAGAGGGTGCCCTCGTCCCTGTTGCTGCCGAGCAGCACCGGCACCCGGTGGTACTGGCCCTCGGCGAGGAGCTGGGCGGGCGCCTGGGGAATCACCGCGCCATCCACCACCGGAACGAAGGCCACGTGGGGCCGGAGCAGATCGAGCGCGACGCCACTCACGGCGAGGAGCTGCTCGGGTGTCCGGGTGCGCAGGCACGCGGCGATGTCCCCCTCGGTGCAGCCGGCTTCCCGGGCGAAGCGGATGCCGCGCTCCTCGGCGCTGTCCTCCCTGTCGGGCGTGCCCGGGTCATGCAGGGGCGTGGAGCCCAGGTAGCAGGTGCCGCTCTCGGCGATGAGCCGGTGGAAGAGGCCCTTGGCGGCCGGTGAGAGCATCTGCAGGCAGCCGGAGATGGCGCCCGCGGATTCGCCGAAGAGGGTGACGTTGGAGGCATCCCCTCCGAAGCGGGCGGCGTTGTCACGCACCCACTCGAGCGCGAGCCGCTGATCCATGAGGCCGTAGTTGCCCGAGCTCTGGGTGGACGTCTCGGCGCTGAGCGCGGGGTGCCCGAGGAAGCCCAGCGCGCCGAGCCGGTAGTTCATGCTCACCACCACCACGCCCGCCTGGGCCAGTGCGTAGCCGTCATACAGCTCCTGGCTGGAGGCGCCCATGGTGAAGCCACCGCCGTGGATGTAGACCATGACCGGCAGGGGAGCCTGGGGCTGGAGCGAGGGCGTCCACACGTTGAGGGACAAGCAGTCCTCGCTCGTGTCCTCCAGCGGCTCGTTGTCCTGGAAGTCCACCTGGGGGCACATGGCGCCGAAGTGGGTGGCGTCGCGGGGCGCGCTCCAGGGCTCGGCGGGCTCCGGGGCGCGCCAGCGGCGGGCGCCAGTGGGGGGCGCGGCGTAGGGGATGCCGAGGAAGGCGACACTGCCGTCCTCGTACGCGAGGCCCTGGACGGGGCCCGCCGAAGTGGAGACCACGGGGGCGGATCCCCTGGCCGGGGTGGGCCCCGTGTGGGCGCAGTGGGTCAGCAGCAGGGGAAGGGTCAGGGTCGCCAGGACGGACAGTCGCATGGTCGCCCTTTAACTTATTGGACGTCCGGTTGTTGGGGCGGGTATGCGGGCGCGTCGAATACGGGACGCGCTCGCCCGTCTGGAAGGAACTATGAACCGGTTTCTTGGCCCTGCTTCCCTTGGTGTTTCCCTCCTGGCGCTCGGTGTGGCCCTCTGGGGCCCCAGCGGGGAGCCCGCGGTACAGTCCCCGCCTCCCTCCCCGCCCGCCCAGGCGGCCGTGTCGCCGGAGCTGGAGGACCTGGTGGATGAGCTGGAAGGGCGCATCAAAATGCTCGAGGACAACGCGCTGAGCCTGTCCAGGCGGATGATGTTGCTCGAACAGCGCCCGGGTGGCGCCGCGGGAGGCGCGGCCGCTCCGGCGGCGCTGGCCTCGGAGGTGGAGCAGCTGCGCGCGGAGGTGCGAGGCCTGAGCACGGGCCAGACGCTGCACTCCGAGGGCGGGCGGCAGTACTTCAAGGAGATGCTGGTCTCGGTGCAGGACGAGATGCGCACCGAGCAGCGCGAGCAGCGGCAGCAGCGCGTCCTGCAGGATCAGACGCAGCTGCAGGCGCAGCGGACCGAGCGCCTGCGCCGCTTCGCTTCCGATGCGCGGTTGAGCTCCAGCCAGGAGCGGGACGTGACGCGCCGCCTGGACGACGAGAACGCCAAGCGGCAGGCGCTCTTCGACTCGATGCAGGCCGGAGACAAGTCCTTCCGGGACGTGCGGCAGGAGATGCGCCAGCTGCGCGAGCAGACGGACACCGAGGTGAAGGCGCTCCTCGACGAGTCGCAGCGGACCCAATACGACGAGATGCGGCGCGAGGAGTGGCAGCGGGGCCGCCCCCGTGAGTGGCAGCAGGGCCAGGGCCAGGGCCAGCAAGGGGGCCGGCGGAGCCGGGGCGGGTGATCACCCCGGGCCCGGCGGGGGCTCCTCCTCCGAGGGGATTTGAAGGGGTTCGATCCGGGAGAAGGCCTCGATGATGGTGCGGACGATGAAGTCCCGGCCGGTGACGAAGGCGCTCAGGTGTCCCCCGGACAGGTAGCGCAGCTCCGCGCCCCGCCAGTGCTTGAGCAGGCGCAGGGTGGAGGACGCGGGGACGAAGCCGTCCTGGCGCGCGGCCATGAGGATGGCGCGGCGGGGCTGGGACAGGGGCGGCAGCGCGGTGGTGGACACCGCGGAGAGCACCTCGGCCAGCCGCTGGCGTGCCGCCCCGGGGCTCCCGAGGGGACGGCCCAGGGCCTCCCAATCCGGCACGGCGGACAACACCCCCTCGGTGAAGACGGGGGACGCGGAGTCGGCCACGGCCAGCGGGATGACGGCCACGGGCAGGGGAAACATCGCGGCGGCGTAGGCGGCGACGCTGCCGCCCATGCTGTAGCCGGAGATGCCCACCTTGGGGTGTCCCCGCGCGAGCAGCCAGCCGAGCAGCGCCGTCGCCTCCACCGCCGTGGCGCGGAACATGAGCATCAGATCCACCACGGAGCGCACCGCGGGACCCACCTGCCCGGGCGGACGGCGCGCGCCGTAGTAGGGATTCTCCAGCAGCAGCGCGCCCACGCCCGAGCGGGCCAGCTTCCCGGCGATGAAGCGCCGCAGGCCGAAGCCCTCGTCCCCCGAGGACGCCAGGAAGACGCACACCGGGGGCAGGGGGCCCGCGGCATGGGGCAGCAGCAGTTGGAAGCGCGCCTGCTGGCACGCCTCGGGCAGTGAGCCCACCGCCGCGGGGCTGGGGAAGCGCCCCTCCTGGACGAGCAGGTGCCCCTCGCGCCGTGGCGGGCTCATCGCCACGTCGTGCAGCTCGGGGAAGGCGAAGCCGTGGGGCGCCCGGGTGAGCTTCTCCAGGAGCGCGGACGAGCCCCATCCGTCCTCGAAGAAGCGGGGCCGGCGCGCCGCCACGAGTTTCGCGGACAGCGCGTCCAGCCAGTGCATGCGGTTCATGGGCCGCATCCTCTCCGTCTTCGGACGGCCTGCCAATCGGCGAGCGCGTCAGGGCACGTCGTGGGCGAAGCCTTGCGCGGGCTCGGGCGCGTCCGCCACCGACTCCAGCGTGTCCGCGGGCGGCACGACGGTGGGCCGGAGGAAGTCGGGCGCGCGGGTGGGGTCGTACACGGGGCCCGGAGGCGTGTCCGAGTCCGGCCGCGCCACGAGCGCCTGGGGAATCACCTGGGCGCTGGGCACCGTCTTGGTGAGCGTGAGGCTGTCGCGCACGGAGTTGCTGGAGCTGATGAACTTCGCCGTCAGCGTGCCTCCGTCCACCGTCACATCGAGGTAGCCCACGTTGGCGTTGTCGCGGAAGGCGGACCAGCTCGGCTGCGAGGTCCCGAAGGGCCGCAGCGTGGCGCCTCCGCTGCCCACCACCAGGTAGGGGATTCCGCGCGTGCCCGAGGCCGCCACCGCGTTGCCGCTCATCGCCTTGGAGCGCTCGTAGTTATGGTCATGCCCGGTGAGCACCAGGTCCACCCCGTACTGCTCGAAGATGGAGGCGAACGCGTTGCGCATGGACGTGCTCGAGCCGTGCTCGCCGCTGGACCACAGCGGGTGGTGGAAGAAGACGATCTTCCAGGGGCGGGTGGTGGCCGCCAGATCCTTCTTCACCCACTCCTGCTGCAGCGCCTTGGTGCACTCCGCCGTCGGGTAGCTCAGACAATTGGAGTCGAGCGACACGAAGTGCACCGGACCCCAATCGAAGGAGTAGTAGCGCTCGGTGCCCGCCGGGTTGTTGGTGGGCAGGTAGAAGTTGTCCAGGTAGGGCTGGGCGTTCTTCGTGAGGTACTCGTGGTTGCCCGGCGTGGTGTACAGGGGGGTGCTGCGCAGCAGGGCCGCCATGGGCTTGAACATGTTGCTCTGGAACTCCGCCTCGGTACCGGAGGAGTAGGCGTTGTCGCCGAGCGTGAGCAGGAATTCACCCGCGCGCGAGGACTGGCCGAGCAGGGCGAGCACCTTGGACTGCAGCGAGCCGCCCGTGCCGAAGTCGCCCATGGCGGTGAAGCGCACGCGCGAGGTGTCGGGGCCGGAGGCGCTCTGGAAGGTGCGCACGCCCGTGGTGGAGCCGCAGGCCTCGACCACGTAGCTGTACGTGCGGCCCGGAGACAGGCCCGTCAGCTTCACCGCGTGCTGCCAGCCCGCCGCCGAGGCCGTGGCCGTGCGCGACACATCGGAGCCCTCGCCAAAGCGGACCAGGGGCGAGCAGGACGCGCTGGTGCGGAAGGCCACGATGGCGCTCGTGGTGCCCACGCTCTGCAGGTACGGCTGGCGGGGCAGCGCCGGGCCCGAGTCCGACGAGGAGGGCGGGGGCGTGGTGGTGCCTCCCTCGCCACAGGCGCGCGCCTCGGCGATGGAGCCCCAGTCATTGACGGTGTTGCCATTGACGGTGATGCGCACGTAGCGCGCCGTCCTCGCCGAGGAGAAGGGATACGTCTGGGCCGCGGCCGTCAGGGCGCTCGTGCCCGAGTAGGCCTGGGTGAAGGTGGTGCCATCCGTGGAGGTGGCGAGCGTGAACTGGTTCTGGCGCGTAGTGCCCTGGTGCCAGGCCACGGCGGCGCCGGCGAGCGATTGGGCACTGCCCAGGTCGAGCGTGAGCCACACCCCCTTGCCCAGCGCGCTCCAACGCGTGCTCATGTTGTCGTCCTGGGTATTGGCGGCCACGCTGCCGTCGCCATCATCTCCGCTGGCGGACGTACCTCGCGTCGTCAACACGCGGCAGTTGTTCACGACGATGGCGGACTCGGCGGGGGGCGCCACCTCATCATCCGCCTCGTCCTCCACGGGGAGGCTGGGGGCGGGCGCGGTGTCCGTCTCACCGGAGACGGGGGGTTGCTCGGAAGTCGGGGGAACGGGCGAGGGAGCGGGCGAGGACTCGGAAGGCCCACCACACGCGGTGACGAGCAAGACACCCATCAAACTGGAGACAGACAACCATCGATTGGGTTTGTTCATCGTGGGGCCTGCAACGGGTAGGCAAGCCCCTCATTTCCCCAGGAGGCGGGTAACCGCGAGTGTCTGGCTACTGTCCTGCCAGGCCACCGAGGAAGGGCTTCAAGAAGTCATCCGCCTCGGCCGCGATGCGATCGAGCGAGGCCACCAGTTCATGACCATCCTCCACCTCCACGAAGCGGACATGGCTCTTGCCCCGGACCCATTCGCGCGAGTAGCGGATATCGGTGGTGGTGTCCTGGCGCCCATGGATGAGGAGCGTGGGCACGCGCACGTCCGGCCAGCCGTCCGAGCGCGCCTCGATGGCGTCGAGATCCCGGATGAAGTCGAAGTGAACCCGGGTCTCGCGCTTCTCCGCGTAGTCCCGGGTCCCCCACCACCCGGACTCCCGCCATTGGCGCAGACCTTCCTCGCCCACGTTGCGCCGCATCTGCTCGGAGGCCCGCAGGGCCGGCGCGAGCAGCACCAGCGCGCACACCCGCGCATCCTCCTCCGCGACCCGGCAGGCCGTGAGTCCGCCCAGGCTGGAGCCGAAGACGACCGCCCGATCCCTCTCTCCGCCCACGGCCTCTCGCACCGTGCGCATCATCGCGCTCAGGCTCAGGTGCTCGAGCGACGGCTGGCGCAGGTTCAACCGCTCCAGGTGGATGCCCTTGCGGGCGTAGTGCCGGGCGAGGGCCACGCCCTTGGCGGACTCGGGGCCGGAGGCGAAGCCGTGCAGATAGAGCCAACGAGGGGACATGCTCATGGCGGCGCACTCTACTCCCGGGGCGGTAAGGTGGTATGCCCCGGCGCATGACCAATGCTCCCGTGGCGCTCATCACCGGTGGTTCGCGAGGCGTGGGCCGCGCGTTGTCCCTGCGGCTCGCGAAGGCGGGCTATGACATCGTGTCCACCTACCGGCGCGACGCCGAGGCCGCCGGCTCGCTGGTCACCGAGGTGGAGGCCCTGGGCCGCCGGTGCCGCACCGTCATCGCGGACCAGCTCGAGCCGGCCAGCCTCCATGCCGCCTTCGACCTGGTGCAGCAGGAGTTCGGCGGGCTGGATGTCTTCGTGGCCAACGCCGCCTCCACCGCCTTCGCGCCGCTGATGCAGACGAAGCTGCACCAGATGGACAAGACCTTCAACGTCACCGTGAAGAGCTTCCTCCTGGGGGCCCAGCGCAGCGCGCCCCTGATGGAGGGCCGCAAGGGCCGCATCGTCATGGTGTCCGGCATGGACTCGCGCATGCCGCTGCCCTTCCACGGGCTGCTCGGCGCCATGAAGGGCGCCATGGAAATCCTGGTGAAGTATTTGGCCGCCGAGCTGGCCTCGAGCGGCATCCGCGTCAACGCCGTCAACCCGGGCTACATCGACACCGACTCCAGCCGCTTCTACATGGGCGAGGCCTGGGAAGCGCTCGAGGCCAAGGTGCGCGAGAGCGTGCCCGCGGGCCACGTGGCCCATGGGGATGACATCGCCAAGGCCATCGAGTGGCTGTGCTCCGAGGGCTCCTCGTACGTGAATGGCCAGACGCTGGTGGTGGATGGCGGACTGGAGATCAACTACGCCATGCAGTTCGCCAGCGTCCTCACGCAGTCCTCCAAGTAACCAGGCCCGGAGCTGTCACATGCCTACCCGACTGCGCGTGTATCAGGTCGACGCCTTCTCCTCTCAAGTCTTCGGGGGCAACCCCGCCGCGGTGTGCCCGCTCGACACGTGGCTGCCGGATGACGTGCTCCAGGCCATCGCCTTGGAGAACAACCTCTCCGAGACGGCCTTCGTGATGCGCGACGAGGTGCGCGGCTGGCAGATCCGCTGGTTCACCCCCGCCCAGGAGGTGGACCTGTGTGGCCATGCCACGCTGGCCTCGGCCTACATCCTCTTCACGCGGTTGGCACCGGGGCTGGAGCGGGCGCAGTTCAACTCGCGCTCGGGCCCGCTGGTGGTGACGCAGGGCGAGGACGGGTGGATGGAGATGGACTTCCCCTCGCGTCCGCCCGAGCCGTGCGTCCCGCCGGAAGGACTCGCCGAGGCCCTGGGCGCCGAGCCCCGGGAGACCCTGATGTCGCGCGACCTGGTGGCTGTCTTCGACAGCGAGGAGGAGGTGAGGGCGCTCACCCCGGACATGGGCCGGCTGGCCGCGCTGGACTTCTTCGCGGTGGCGGCCACGGCGCGGGGGACGGAGGCGGACTTCGTCTCGCGCTTCTTCGCGCCGCGCGTGGGCGTGCCGGAGGATCCGGTGACGGGCTCGGCGCACTGCACGCTGGTGCCCTATTGGGCGCGGGAACTGGGCAAGTCGAAGCTGCTCGCGCACCAGGTATCCGCGCGAGGCGGAGTGCTCCAGTGCGAGGATCGCGGCGAGCGCGTGGGCATCGCTGGACAGGCGGTGCTCTACATGGAGGGGCACATCATCTTGTGATGGCTCCACCGCTGGTTTCCATTCATCTGGGGGTGGACATGACTTGTTCTCGCCGGAACGCCTGCTGGCAGCTCGCGCGCCTACTGCTGGCCAGCCTTGTGCTGGGTGGCTGCGCCATCCGCCACGGACATGCTGGCCCTTCTTCGCACAGGGAACTGCGGCTCGATTCGGAATCGGCTGCCCGCTTCCGCCACGCGAGCGTCGTACGTGGCACTGCGGTCTCCTCCTCGACTGCACTGGCCGTGGGGTCCTCGCTTGTCCTGGCCACACTCCGCTGGTCCTGACCGTGCTCCATCATTCCGAGGACAAGTTAGGCGAATTACAGGAGCACCTCGCGGAGTGCGCCCAACTCGCCGATCGCCAAGTCAATGCCCCGCTCTTCGGCAATCGCCCTCCTACCCGGGAGGAGTGTGGCGAGGAGTTGGAAGTGGACGGCTGTGCAGAGCCCATCACCCGCGCCATGCTTCTGGGCAGGCAGAAGCACGCCGTCGCCTTGGCCTGTGCTCGCGACGTGCTCGCACGGCTTTGGCCCGCGCCTGTCAGTATCGAGCAGCGCTACCGCTACTACCCGCACAGCAAGGTCCTCGAGACCATCAGCCGTGAGAAAGAGCAACAACTCATCACGCAGCGTTGTACCGAAGAGTTGTGGGGCAGCATCAAGCCCGACATCGTCCTCCACGCTGATTACAACCTTCTTAAGGCCGCGGTCATCATCGATTTGAAATTCCCTTGTCCTTCCTCCAACAGTCCAACGTGGAGGGCATATGGAAGAGGCAGCGCCTATGAGGATTCCAATCAAGGCGAGGTCTATAAGAATGCACTAGGGGGCGAGGCCCTGCTTCTTTCCCCGGAGGGGTTCTTCCGATGAAAGCGCACCTGCCTGGTCTGCGAGTGCGGACGGCGGATGGTAGGCCGGTGGCTCGTGACGGCATCGTCATCTGTTTCTTCCTCCATCGTTCACATGGGGAGATAGCCCCCGAGATATGGCGGGCGCTGCAAACGTACCTCCGTGCAATCCCTCCCCAGGTATTGCGCTGGTATCCTGATCCCAATGGTGACTGGCAGCCTCTTGATGACAAGGGTTGGGAGCACATCCGCGAGAAGATGCTCGAACGGCGCGGGCGACCGGCCTGTGGCGTCGATCTGGAGGAGCACTGCGACGACACGGGGGGCTACAACTTCGAATACGAAGGGCTTCGCCTCGACGCACCGTTGTTTCGTGACAAGGATGCTACCTGCGCCGTGGCCTTCACCCTTCCCACTGAATACCTGGTGGAGCACGGTCCTTCCCACGTGCGCGCCCTGACCCTTGAACTCGCGCGCGAGCTGCCCTTCAGCTTCGGCTATGCCAGCTTCGCCCTGGTCGCTCCCAGGGGACAATGGTTCGCGAATTACCGCGCGGCCCGAGAGTTGCGAGACCGCTATTCAGGCCTGGATGTCTACAGGCTCGGGGAGACGAGCCGACACATCGGCACCCGCGCGCGAGGTGCCTACTGGCTCACCTTCATCGGACCGCCTCTGCTCGGACAGGTTGGCGGACTCGAGGTCCTGCGGCGGCTTCCCTCTTCAGATGTCTCCTTGGAGGCCTTGCCTCCCCTGGAAGGAGAGCGCGTGCTCGTCACTCTCGACGAGTGGCCCGAGGCCATCGACATGGAACAGCACGAGCGCCCGTCTCCTCAGCTTCTTTCTCTCGCCCAATTGCTCGAGCCCTTCCTCCATGAGGAGCGCTCCAACTGGTTCACCTTTCTCGGCAATGACACGGAGGACATGCACCGTTGGACACGGCGCTTCTGTCCCTGAATCAAAGCCCCTGTTCCTTTGATGGGGGGGCGCGTAGCGTCACGGGGATGAACGACGATCCCCACGACCTCGCCCGCTTCGTGCACGCCCAGGAAGAGGGTGGCACCTATGACCGGGCCCTCGCCGAGCTGCGCCGTGGACGCAAGACCTCGCATTGGATGTGGTTCGTGTTCCCGCAGATCGCCGGTCTCGGCCGCAGTCCCATGGCGCAGCGGTACGCGATCGCCTCGCTCGACGAGGCGCGGGCGTACCTCGCGCATCCGACGCTGGGGCCACGGCTCGTCGAGTGCGCGGGCGTCGTGGCCGATACGTCCGCGCCCTCCGCGGAGGCTATCTTTGGCGGCATCGACGCGCAGAAGCTCCGGTCGTCGATGACGCTGTTCCTCCGCGCCGACCCATCGCAGCTGGTGTTCCAGCGGGTGCTCGACGCGTTCTTTGGAGGGAAGGCCGACGAGGCGACCGACCGCCTGCTTTGATTGAGCGTTCCCCTTTCCGGGGGCTATTTGGGCATCGCGAGGAACGCGGCCACGCGGGTGAGAGCGTTCTGCCGCAGGTTCATGAAGAAGAGTTGGTACTCGATGGGGTGGTAGTTCCCGCTGCCCATCACGTGATCGAGGATGCGGCTGGGAAGATCGCGAGGAGCGGCGCCGATATGGGACACGATGAGTGTGCCATCCACGCACCTGGCATCCGCGAACGCCACGCGCGGCGCGGGGTTGTCGCTCTCCAGGAACACCGCGCCCAGGTTCAGCTCCGCCGACGCGGGAGTCCCGTCGATTCGCCAGGACAAGGGGTTCGTGCACAGGCGTTCGCGGGTATCCGTCCGGTGTAGATCGAGCTCGGTCGGTACATGCTCGGGCCCCCTCGCGTTCCACGCGACGGCACAGTGCAGGTCATCGGCCGAGCGGCATGCCGCCACATCGGGAGCGCGCTCGTGAAGTCCCTCCACGGTGACGAGGGCTCCCACCAGATAAGCGGCGACGAGCTGGTTCCGCAGTGGGGTGCCCGAGATCTCCTCATCCAGCAGTCGCTCCGCCATCACGGTTCCCTGGCTGTGCGCGGCGAGGATGAATGGCCGCCCGGCTCCGCGTTTCGAGTTGAAGGTGGCGAAGGCTCTCCGGACATCGTCGTACGCCAGGCGGATCGCCCGAGCCCCATCCTCGGTGGGATGGGTGAACGCCGTGCCATTGGCCTGCCGGTACCTGGGGGCGTACACCGCGCAACAGCCGTTGAACGCGGAGGCTTGTATTCCCGTCGCGACGCGATCGGTGGCTTCGTTGAGCGCCGCGTCGTCGGTCGGGGCGTTCCAGCGACTGCCGACATAGGACGTCGGATGGACGTAGAAGACGTCCACTGCCGCGTGGAGTTGATCGACCGCGGGCGCGCCGGTCGGCGAGCGATCCGCCAAGTCTTCACGTTCCGGAAGCGCGCTCCAGTGCAGGGGACTCGCATAGTCCGGCGCGGGCGGTGGTGTTTCGGCTTCGAACGCAACACCCGGAGTCATCGAGAAACGAACCAGCGCACCGAGGTTCCGTGCGCTGATCCATCCCGCCGCGACGACCGCGAGCCCGACCCAACACGCGATCCGCGCCGCTTTCTTCCACCTGCTCATGGGGTACCCCAGTCCCGTTATTGCCTCCCGGCCCGCTCCTCCATGGGGGGGCCGGGAGGTGTCTGGGAAGCATCGTACCCGAGTCCGCCTATGCGCTCGCGCGAGCCCCCGCCGCGGGCTCCACGCGGACCCGCAGGGACTTGAGGCCTCGGATGGAGAAGTGCTCCAAGACCTCCCAGGGCTGGCCCGGGACGAGCGAGAGCCGCCGGTCCGGCGTGAGCAGCTCCTCCAGCACCACCTTGGCCTCCAGCCGGGCGAGGGGCGCCCCCAGGCAGAAGTGGATGCCATGGCCGAACGCGACCTGTCCCACGACATTGCGGGTCACGTCGAAACGATCCGGCTCCTGGAACTTGCGCGGGTCGCGGTTGGCGGAGCCGAAGAGCAGCAGGACGCTCGCCCCCGCGGGGATGCGCGTTCCGGCCACTTCCACCTCCTGGGTCGTCTTCCGGAAGAGCGCCTGCGCGGCCGAGTCGTAGCGAAGCATCTCCTCCACCGCGTTGGGAATCAGCGCGGGCTCGCGGATGAGCCGGTCGCGTTGATCGGGATGGCTGAGCAGCGCGCGCACGCCGTTGCCGAGCAGGTTGGTGGTGGTCTCGTTGCCCGCCACCAGCAGGAGCCGGCAGAAGTCGACCGCGTCGCTCACGGAGAGCACACCCTCGCGCACGCCGTTGTCCAGCAGCGCCTGGACGAGATCCTCCCGGGGCTGTTGGCGGCGTGCCTCGAGGGCCTGCGCCATGTAGTCGCTCAGTTCGCGGTTGCTGCGCTCGATGCCGGACAGCTCCGAGCCCTTGGCCAGCGCGAACGAGGTGGCGAGGGCGTCATCGGACCAGCGCTTGAAGTCGTGCCGCCGCTCCGGCTCCACCCCCAGCATCTCCGCGATGACGATGACGGGCAGCGGCTCCGCCAGGTCCTTGATGAGATCGAACTCGCCCGAGCGTGGCAATTGGGAGATGAGCTCACGGGCGAGCTGCCGGATGCGCGGCTCCATCTCGGAGATCCGCTTGGGTGTGAAGGCCTTCGTCACCAGGCCGCGGGTCTTCGTGTGGGTAGGAGGGTCCTCGCTGATGAGCACGCCTCGGCGGAAGGTGCGCAGGGCGTGGGGCGCCACCTTCGCGGCCTCGTCGAGCTTTTCGGGCCCCACGATGGCGCGAGCGGAGGAGAAGACCGCCGGGTTCTTCGTGATCGCGACGACGTCCTCGTAGCGGCTGACGATGTACCAGCCGAACTGCTCGTTGAAGTAGACGGGGGTATTTTCTCGGAGCGTTGCGTAATAGGGGTAGGGATCAGCCTGCACTGTGGACGACAAGGGGTTGTAGTCACTGGATTGCATGGTGGTGTGAAACTCCCTTGAGAATTCGAGGGCGACTCGCGACTCAGCGCTCCTTCCCCGCCCCCTTCAGGAAGAAGTCGCGAAAGGGTTCCCGCAGCGCGATGAGCGGACCGGGCGTGTCCGTGTACCGGTCCTGGACGATGGCGGAGCGGAGCATCCCGAGCAGCAGCGCCGGGTAGAGGTCCGCGAACAGGGCCTTCAGCGCGCCCTCGGCCACGCCGCGCCGCACGAGCCGCTCCATGCACGCGTAGACGTCGTCGAGCCCCGAGCCGGCTGCCTTGTCCGTGGCCGCGTCCGAGCGGCGGGGAGGCAGCAGCTCGCCCTGGATCAGGATGGCGAAGAAGCGCCGATGCTGCTCCAGGTGGGTGAGCGTCGCGCGCAGGAAGTCCTCGAACTCCTCGTGCCAGGACTTGCCCCGGGCCCTTTCGCTCACCTCGTCCAGCGTCTTCACGAGCTCCGCGCGGCGGCGGTCCATGAGCGCGGCGAGCAGTTCCTCCCGGTCATCGAAGTAGTTGTAGATGGTGCCCACGGCCACGCCCGCTCGCTTCGCGATGTCCTCGATCCGCGTGCCCAGGACTCCCTGCTCGGCGAAGACCTGCTCGCCTGCTTCCAGGAGGGTTTGTTCCGTTTCCTCGCGCAGGCGCTCCCGAAGAGTCTTCGTGCCCGGGTCGCGTGTTGAGCGATTCCTCATTCGCTGAGTCTATCCTCATCCTGGCGTCCGAGCCAACCCTCCTCGAGCGCGAGTTGGCTGGCGAACAGACGCATGAGGTGCGGTTAGGCTCGGCGGACATGCGTCCGACCGTGCATCTTCGTCCCTACCGCCCGAGCGACCGGGGCGCCGTGTATGACATCTGTGTGCGCACGGGCGCGGCCGGTCAGGACGCCCGAGGTCACTACCTGAGCGACGAATTGCTCCCCGACATCTACGCGGGTCCCTATCTCGAGCTCGAGTCGGCACTGGCGTTCGTGCTCGATGAGGGCGGACGCGCGGTCGGGTATGTGCTCGGCACGGCCGACACGCCGTCGTTCGTGGAGGCCTGGCGCGCTCGCTGGCTGCCTCGCGTGGCCGAGCGCTATCCCCGCCCGGTCGAGCCCGCGGGCACCGCGAATGAGCGGCTGATCGCCACGCTGCACCACCCCGAGTGGATGCTCGCGCCCGAGCTGGTTCCCTACCCGGCGCACCTGCATGTCGACCTGCTTCCCCATGTCCAGGGGGCCGGGTTCGGGCGGCGCCTCGTGGAGACCTTCCTCGCGGCGGCGGCGGCGGCCGGTGCGCCTTCGGTGCATCTCGGTACGGCGAACAGCAACACCCGGGCGCTGCGTTTCTATGAGCGTCTGGGTTTCCAGCGGCTCACCGTGGCGGGGACCGAGGGCACCACGTACTTCTGGCATCCCACGACGACACGGCCTTGACCGACGGGAGGGCCGTAGCCGTTTGGGCAACAGGGGTGCCCATTCGCTGTGGTGCGGGGGGCTACCCTGGAGGGTTCTCCGAATCCCCATTCATCGTTTTTCGAGGGAAGAGCGGTTTTTCCAGGTTGTGGCACATGCCGTGCACAACCGGGAGCGTCGCTTTCAAACCCCGAGGGACAACAATGATGAATCGCATCTTCGGCCGCATCACCGTGATGGGCATCCTGGCGTTGGGTGTTGGTTGTGGTGGGACCGTGCTGGAGGAGGATGTGGAGGGCCAGTCCCTGGACTCCGTTGTCCAGGCCGCCCAGCAGGAGACGCCCCGCAAGGTCGAGGATCTGATTGGTGCGCTGGACCGGCAGGCGGGAGTGCTGCACGTCGTCGAGGGGTCGCAGGCCATCGTCCTGAAGGAGCTCAAGGCGGAGCGGATCGACAACAACACTTATATGACCCGGGACGAATTGACGGGTGAGCAGTGGCGCTACTCCATCGTTCCCTACCCCGGAGTCCTCTGGCCCAAGTGGTTCAAGCTCTGTCCCAACGGGCAGTTGGTGTTCACGTCGATGGAGTGCCCGACGCGCATCGTCGATGATCCGCTCGTGCGCGTCTGGCAGAACTCCAGCTGTGGCTTCCGGGTGCAGGCGGCGAGCACGGGCGCGTGCGTGAATGCCTCCAGCGGCAGTTACCGCTACGAGTATCTGTTGGCTTACAAGTGCGGCGTGGGCACCGGTTTCTGTGTGGAGCGGCCCGCCGCCATGGCCATCCGCTACGACTACATCCTCAACGCGTGCGACCCCTCGCTCATCTCCAACGTCCAGAGCGAGAACCACAACTATCTCTGCAAGAGGTAGCCGCGCCTCTTCCCTTGAGCCCCGGGATGCCGCGGTTGATTCAGGCGACCCGCTGCTCGGGCTCCGGGGTGGAGGGGGCGGACCGTCCGAGCGCGTCGAGGTACAGGCCGCGCACGCGCTCGGCGAGCGCCACCGGATCCTCCCCGAGCGACGCCACGGGCACTGGAGGCAGCACCCGCATGCGCGCCTGGGCGCTCGGGCCCATCCAGAGGCCGTCGCTTCCGAGAATCCCGCGCGTGCCCTCCAAAACCACGGGGACCACGGGCACCTGCTCCGCGATGGCGAGCTGGAAGGCGCCGCGCTTGAAGGGCAGGGGCTCGCGGGTGGGGGAGTAGGTGCCCTCGGGGTAGATGAGCACGGGCACTCCGCGCCGCAGCCACCGGGAGCAGTCGTCCAACATCCGGTCCATGGCCTGTAGGGTGCCCCGCTTCACCGCCACGTACCCCATCCAGGTCATCAGCCACCCGACCATGGGCGTGCGGAAGAGCGACGCCTTGGCGACGAACTTGTAGGGGTGGTTCAGCCCCATGGCCACGAGGATGTCCGCGGCGGACTGGTGGTTGACGACGATGACCGCCGGTCCCGGAGGCAACAGCTCCCGCCCCTCGATGTGCACCTTCCAGCCCGGCCAGGACAGGTAGAGCGCGTGGCACCAGCGGCTGACGAAGGCGTGCAGCACGGCCCGGTTCCGGTCAAAGGGCCAGGTGACGAGCCACAGCGTGGCTCCCACCCCCGTGCACACCGGCGCGGTCAGCAGGAAGACGACCCAGTACCAGAGGGTGGCCAGAACCTTCATCTCGGGGTCTCGCGGGCAGGGGAGGGGCGGGCCATGATGCACTCCCGGGCGGGGGAGCGCACGGTCCATCCTCTCGCGCTTGAATGCCCGCTCCGCTCTCGGGGGGTCGGACGCCTCCCTGGAGTTGGCATCCGCGCCTCTCGCGGGCACACTGCGCGCGCCTGAACGTGCGAGCAGGCAGGGGAGCCCTCCTTCCGCTCGCGACGCTCTGGAGGGGATCGCACGGATGCGCCTGCTGCACACGTCGGACTGGCACCTGGGACACACGTTGTACGACACCACCCGCGAGGCGGAACACGCGGCCTTCCTCGCGTGGCTGCTCGACACGCTGGAGGCGCGGAAGGTGGATGCGCTGCTGGTGGCCGGCGACATCTTCGACACCTCCAATCCCAGCGCGGAGGCCCAGGCGGCCTGGTACCGCTTCGTCGCCCAGGCCCGGCGCCGCTGCCCGACGCTGGACCTCGTCGTCATCGGCGGCAACCACGACTCGGCGGCGCGGCTGGACGCGCCCCATCCGCTGCTGTCCGCGCTCGACGTGCGCGTGGTGGGGGGGCTGTGCCGCTCCGGCGAGGGGATGGACCTGGAGCGTCTGGTGGTGCCTCTGCATGACGCGCGGGGCGAGGTGCGCGCGTGGGTGGCGGCGGTGCCCTACCTGCGGCCCGCGGACCTGCCCTTCCTGTCGAACGAGGCGGGAGACCCCCTCATCGAGGGCGTGCGCGCGGTGTACTCGGAGGTGTTGGCGGGCGCTCGGGCACGGCGCCAGCCGGGACAGGCGCTCGTGGCCATGGGCCACTGCTACATGGTGGGCACCGAGCTGTCCGAGTTGAGCGAGCGGCGCATCCTCGGCGGCAACCAGCACGCGCTCCCGGTGGACCTGTTTCCCGAGGACGTGGCGTACGCGGCGCTCGGACATCTGCACAAGGCCCAGCGCGTGGGAGGCCGCGAGGGGGTGCGCTACAGCGGCTCGCCCCTGCCCCTGTCCCTGTCCGAGAAGAACTACTCCCACCAAGTGCTGCTCGTGGAACTGGACGGCGAGCGCCTGGGCTCCGTGCTGCCCCTGTCCGTGCCCCGCGAGGCGGAGATCCTGCGCGTGCCCGAGCGTGGCGAGTCCTCGCTGGACGCCGTGGTGAAGGCGCTCAAGGCCTTGCCCCCGGCGGAGGAGGGTCTGCCCGACTGGCGGCGTCCCTATCTGGAGGTGTGCGTGGAGCTGCCTCGTCCCGAGCCCGCCCTGCGCCGGCAGGTGGAGACCGCGCTGGAGGGCAAGGCCGCGCGGCTGGTGAAGCTCACCCCTCGCTATACGGGCTCGGGCCACGCGCTCGCGGACGCTCGTCCCGGACCCTCGCTCAAGGAGCGCACCCCCGAGGACGTCTTCCGTGCCCGCTACGCCCGGGACTACTCCGAGCCGCTCGAGCCCGCGCTGCTCGAGGCCTTCCATCTGCTCCTCACCCAGGTGCAGGAGGACGCGTCATGAAGATCCTCGCCATCCGGGGGAGCAACCTCACGAGCCTCACGAAGTTCGAGCTGGAGCTGGACAAGCCGCCGCTCGACAAGATGGGTCTGTTCGCCATCACGGGCGCCACGGGCGCGGGCAAGAGCACCGTGCTGGATGCCATGTGCCTGGCCCTCTTCGACCGCACGCCGCGTCTGGGCGAGGGCCGGGGCGTGCCCGTGGGCCGGGCGGAGGAGGACGAGGACACGCGGCTGCGCGCCCATGACGTGCGGGGCCTCTTGCGGCGCGGGACGGCGGACGGCTTCGCCGAGGTGGACTTCCTGGGGAAGGATGGCCGCAAGTACCGGGCGCGCTGGTCCGTGCGGCGGGCGCGCAACCGCGCCGAGGGCCGTCTCCAGGACCAGGAGATGCTGCTCACGGAGTTCACTCCCACGGGGCTGGGGCCGCCCATCGGACGCAAGAAGGGCGAGGTGCTCAAGGCCATCGAGGAGCGGCTGGGCTTGTCCTTCGATCAATTCCGGCGCTCGGCCCTGCTCGCCCAGGGGGAGTTCGCCGCCTTCCTTCGCGCCAAGGATGAGGAGCGCGCCGAGCTGCTGGAGCGGATGACGGGAACGGAGGTGTACAGCCGCATGTCCATCGCCGCGCACCAGCGTCACAAGGAGGCGCAGGAGGCGCTGGCGAAGCTGGCCCAGGGCGTGGCGGCCATCTCCTTGATGTCCGAGGAGGCGCGCCGGGAGGAGGAGGACACGCTCGCGCGGGAGGAGGCGGCGCTCACCGAGGCTCGGGCGGTGCTGGCGCGGGCGGATCAGGCGGTGCGCTGGTACGAGGCGCGCGCGAAGAACCTGGCCGACGAGCGCGACGCGGAGCAGTCACGTGCGCGCGCGGAGGAGGCCGTGCGGGCCGCGGAACCCCGGCGCAAGGAGTGGGAGCGGGTCCGCGCGGCGGAGGAACTGCGCGCCCCGGTGTCGGCCCTGGACGAGGCCGTGCGCGAGCTGGCGCGCAAGGACGCGGATCTGACGGCACGGCGCGCGGAAGAGGACGCGGCGCGGACGGCGAGTCAGGCACGCGAGGTGGCGCGAGCGGCGGCGGAGGCCCGGCGCGACGCGGCGGGGAAGGCGGAGGCCGACGCGCGTCCGGCGCTGGAGGCGGCGGAAGCCCTGGACGGGGAGCTCAAGCGCGCCCAGGAACTGGCGAGGGACGCGGCGCGCAAGCTGGAGGACGCCCGGAAGAGCGAGGCGCGGGATCGCGACGTGCTCGCGGCGTTGGACAGGCAGCACGCGCTCGCGCTCGAGCGGGTGGGGAAGATCCAGGAGTGGCGCGACAAGCGCAAACCCGTGGAAGCGGTGGCCCGGGAGTGGTCGCGCTGGGAAGAAGAGCTCAAGCGCTACCAGAACGCGGCGGGACGAGACGCCTCGATTCGGGAGTCCCTCGAGAAGTGTCGCTCGCGTGCCGAGCCGCTGCGCGTGGACGCGGAGCGCCGGGCGAAGGCGCACCGCGAGTCGACCGAGGCGCTGAGCCAGGCGGAGACGCGGGCGGTTCGAGCCGAGGCCGAACTGGGCTCGGATTCCGGCGCGGAGCGCAGGCAGCGGCGGGAGGCGCTCCGGTCGCGGCAGGAACTCTTGAAGGATCTGGACGTCGAGTGGCGGGGTGCTCTCGAGTCCATCCACTCGGAGCGCGAGGCCTCGAGGGAAGTGGACGAGGCTCGACAAGAGCAATCCACGGCGAGTGCCGAGGCGGAGGCCGCGAAGGCCCGACGCATCGAGGGAGACGCCGAACTGAGGGAAGCCCGGCGCTCGTTCGATCGGGCGCGGGATGCGCTGGTCCTCACCGCGCACCGGGCGAACTTGCGCCAGGGAGAGCCCTGTCCGCTGTGTGGCGCGACGGATCACCCTCTCGGCCACGCGGGGTTGGCCCTGGAGGGACTGGTCGAGGAGTCGCGCGGACGGGTGGAGTCGTTGGAAGCTCGGCTCCAGGAGGCGACGCGGACGGAGTCCTCCGCCTTGGCCCGGATCCAGGGCGCGGCTCATCGCGCGGTGCAGGCGGAGGAGCGAAGGGAAGCCGCCGCGAAGCGGGGCCGGGCGCAGCGCGAGACGTGGGGCCGGCTCCGCGCGAAGCTCGAGGGGCCGCGGCCTCCCGAGTCCACCGAGGACCCGGAGGTCGAGCGCTGGCTGGCGGACGCGCTCGCGGAGGCGCGGGCGCGGGCCGAGGCGCTGAAGGCGGAGGAGGAGTTGGCCGAACAGCGGGCCGAGGTGGCGAAGGCCGCCCGGACGGCTCGGGACGCCGCGCGCGCGGACGCGGTGCTGGCGGAGACGGCCTGGCGTCAGGCGGACGAGGCGCTGCGGCGCAACGCCGAGGACGAGGCCCTGGGCCAGCGGGACTTGGACCAGGTGGTGCTTCTCCGTCAGGAACTCCAGGCGGCCCTGGCGGTCGCGTTCAAGGACTGGCCTCAATGGGAGAAGGCCCTGTCCACCGATGCCGTGGCCTTCCAGGCGCGCTGCGTGAAGGCGGTGAAGGAGTGGAACGAGCAGGACGCGCTCCTCCGTCAGGCGGAGGCCACCGTCCGGGAGGAAACGGAGAAACGGGGGCCGGCGCTGGCCACGGTGGAGTTGCGCGGCGCCCAGACGGAGGAGTGCACCCGGGAGGTGGCCCGGCTGGAGGCGGAGCTGGAGAAGACCCGGGCCGCGCGTGCGGCGCTGTTGGATGGACGGCCCACCGCCGAGGTGCGCGCGGGACTCGCTCGCGAGGTGGAGACGGCCTCTCGGGAACTGGAATCCCAACGCGGCGGCGCCGCGAAGGCGACCCAGGAGCTGGCGGTGGCGAGCGCGCGGACCGAGGCCGCGTCCTCGTCCGGAGTGGCCGCGCGTCAGGCCCGGGAGCGCGCCGAGGCGGCGCTGCACATCCTGCTCTCGGAGCGGAGTCTGTCCCTCGAGACCGTTCGCGCCCTGCTCTCGCGAGGCGCCGCGTGGTGCGAGTCCGAGGAGCGCGCCCTGGACGCCCTCACGCAAGCGCTCGCGAAGTCCGTCTCCGTGTGGGAGGAGCGCCGGGTGCGGCGTGAACGGCACGAGTCCTCCGACAAGCCCGCCCTGGATGAGCAGGCGGCTCCGGCGGCGCTCGAACGGGCGCGTGGGGAGACGGATGCCCGGCTCCACGCGGTGGCGGCCTCGAGGGCCCGGCTCGAGCGGGACGACGCGGATCGCCAGCGCCAGGGGGAGCAGGCCCGGCTCCTGGCGGAGCACGAGCGCGCCAGCGAGGTGTGGCGCACGCTCAGCGAGCTCATCGGCTCGCACGACGGCAAGAAGTTCAAGGTGTTCGCCCAGAGCCTCACCCTGGATGCCCTGCTCCACTACGCCAACGCCCACCTGGAGGAACTGGCGCCGCGCTACCGGCTGATGCGTGTGCCTGGCTACGACCTGGACCTCCAGGTGGTGGACCGGGACATGGGGGACGAGGTGCGCGCCGTCTCCAGTCTCTCGGGCGGTGAGAGTTTCCTCGTGTCGCTGGCGCTGGCGCTGGGCCTCGCCTCGCTCTCCTCGGAGACGACGCAGGTGGACACGCTCTTCATCGACGAGGGCTTCGGTACGCTCGACCCGCAGACGCTGGAGATGGCGCTGGCCACGCTCGACGCGCTCCAGGCCACGGGCCGGCAGGTGGGCATCATCTCCCACGTGTCCGGACTGGCCGAGCGCATTGGCGCTCAAGTCCGGGTGGTGAAGCAGGGCGCCGGTCGCAGTCAGCTCAAGGTGCTGGGCGACTCCGGCGTCCTTGGTGCACTGGCTTCCAGCTCCCGGCCCTCGCCGCCGGTGGCGTAGCGCGCTGGTCGACACACCTACACCGGTCCGGGTTTCGCGTCGCCGGTCCGGTGTTCAGTCCCTGGAGGAATTCTGTGGTGCGCGTGCACTCGCCGCATGTGCACGGAGCGTGTGCGTCTGCCCACCAGCCATCGGATTCACGGCGCGCTCTGTAGTCGCACGGGCAGCGGCCCTGGACGCGAGGGCAAGTCACCCCAAAACCCACTAGGCGACAAAAAACCCGATCCACAGATTCGCGGTCCCCTGCACCCGCGAGGCTGTGTATGAGAGCCCCTCCCCGTATGCTCGCGGCCGCCCTGGCCGCGTTTGTCATTGGCTGTGATGATGGTGGTGGTTCCAAACCCGGGACACTCAATCCCAATACAGGATGCACGGATCCGAACGATCCCTCGTGTGTCGTTCCCACCCCCACCGGCTGCCCGGATCCCAATAATCCGAGATGTTCGACTCCCGAGCCTCCCGAACCCGTCCCTCCGGAGCCTCCGTATGGACCCCCCCCGGGCCCCCGGACTCCCAGCAACACGAAGATCGACTCCGACTGTGACGGTCTGACGGACGCGGAGGAGTGGGGCAACGTCTACGCGGTGGACGCACGGACGAATCCCGGCAACTGGGACTCGGACGGGGACGGTCTGCGGGACGGTCTGGAGGTGGGCCGGACTTCCTCGCTCAACACCCTGCCTCAGTGCGTGAAGAGCTTCATCGCGGACGAGGATCCATCCAGCCGCACCAATCCGACCAACCCCGACACGGATGGAGATGGCGTCCTGGACGGGACCGAGGATCGCAATCACAACGGCAAGCTGGATCCGGGCGAGACGGACCCCGCGAACCGGGACACGGATGGGGATGGGCTCTCGGATGGCGAGGAGGACGCCAATCACAATGGCAAGCTGGATCCAGGTGAGACGGATCCCCGCAAGCGGGACACGGATGGGGACGGGCTCTCGGACGCCACCGAGCGCAACCACACCCGGACGGATCCCCTCAACCCGGACACGGATGGCGACTCGTGCCTGGATGGAGCCGAGGATCTCAATGGCAATGGGGTGAAGGATCCGGGCGAGACGGATCCCAAGGATGGCTCGGACTGCGGCGGCGGTCCCCTCCTGGACACCGATGGTGATGGCATTCCGGACCACGTCGAGGACGCCAACCACAATGGCGTGCACGACGCCGGTGAGACGAACTGGAACAATCCCGACACGGATGGGGACGGGCTCCCGGATGGGGTGGAGGACCGCAACCACAACGGCCAGGTGGACCCCACCGAGACGGATCCCCGCTCGAAGGACTCGGATTGCGATGGCCTGCTGGATGGACCGAACCAGGGCACCTTCCTGGGCGAGGACCTGAACGCCAGTGGGACGCGGGATCCCAACGAGACGGATCCCACCGAGCGCGACACGGACCATGACGGTCTGTTGGATGGCGTGGAGCGGGGCGTGCCCACCAGCGGGGCGCCCGTCACCACGTGTGGCTACGTGGGCGACGAGGAATCGAGCAGCACGACGGATCCCCTCAATCCCGATTCGGACGGGGATGGCATCGCCGATGGCGCCGAGGACTCGAACCAGAACGGCCGCGCGGATCCGGGCGAGCTGGATCCACGGAATGGCCGGGATGGCAGCGGCCCCGCGGGCTTCGCCTGCGCGGCGCAGAACCTGCGTCAGGTGACCTTCAAGGAAGACAATGGTGGCGACATCCGCCTGGCGCTCCGGCCCTCCTTCTCCGAGGTGCGGCAGATCTCCGTGGGCGGCAAGACGCGGGGCTTCGTGGGTTATGACGACACGAACCAGGTGGCCTTCCTCGCCTTCAAGCGCGCCCAGGCGGGCTCCTCCACCACGGTGGTGGGGGACGAGTTGTACGTGCGCGGCCAGTTCGCTCCCGCGGTGAAGGCGGGCACCACGCAGACCTTCACCTCGTGGGACGGGCACCCCGCGCTCCAGGCCTTCTATGACCAGGGCTCGGCCGTCTCCCTGCGGGACTACGCCAACTCGGTGGCCAACGCGCTGGTGGGCGCGGGAGCGGGAACGCTCGTGGGCGGCGCGGCCACGCCGGGACCGTTCAAGATCCAGGCGCAATACGTCCACCGCTCCAACTCGAGCGTGCTGGTGGTGGTGGCCATCACCCCCACGGCGCGCTTCGTGGAGCCGGGCCTCTTCGTCATGGGGGACACCGCGGGTGGGACGGCGCTGGCCCAGTTCGGAGACTCGGACGCGGTGCAGTGCGAGCCCTTCACCACGGGCAATGGCATGGCGGACTTCCTCTTCGTGGTGGATGACAGTGGCTCCATGGCCACGTCCCAGAGCGCGCTGGGCAATGCCGCCGCGGCCGTGGCCAACCGGCTGGGCAACTCACAGCTCGACTGGCGCATCTCCATGGTGACCACGTCCTATACGCAGACGGGCTATGGCCTGCCCAACGGCGGCGTGTTCCGTGGCTTCACCCGCGACATCAATCAGTTCAAGGCGTGGCTGCAGAAGGACGCCACCTGCCCGGATCCCGCCCAGCGCTGCTGGATCGACGTCAACGGCTCCAGCGAGGAGATGACCCTGGCCAGCGCGCGCGGCGCCGTGGACTACATGGCCAGCTCCAGCACGCCCGCGGACAAGCAGTACCGCGCCGGAGCCCGCCTGGTGGTCATCCTCCTCACCGACGTGCGCGACACGAACGACAACACGCCCGTCAGCTCGTACATCGACTACTTCAAGGGCGCCAACCCCACCGGCAGGCCCATCCAGATGCACGGCATCATCTGTGACTCCGTCGATGGGGGCGAGTGCTACCCGGGCGAGCCCCTGCACGACCTGCGGCACAAGGACGTCATCCAGGCCACGGGTGGCATCGTGGGCAGCATCCGCAGCACCACCTCCATCCAGAACACCATCGGCAGCATCATGGACAGCGTGATCGCCTCCACGGGCTACCGCACGCTCAAGCCGCCCATTGGCGCCTCGGTGCGCGTGGCCATGGAGGCGGTGCGGGATCCCTCGCAGTGCAACGCGAACGATCTGCCGCGCAGCCGCACCAACGGCTTCGACGTGGATGGCATCAGCCAGGCCCTGGCTTTCTATGGTGCGTGCCGTCCGGCCGACGCGGGCACGACCAAGGCCGCCATCTCCTACCGCTACTGGGGCGACCTCACGCGCAACACGGAAGGCAGCCCTCCGCCTTGCGCGACGGACACGGGTTACTACGACCCGGCGGATCCCGACTTCTGCAAGGGAAACCTCTCGTGCAACCGGCAGACGAACCGGTGTGACTGCCCCGCGGACTGTGGCGGTGGTGGGGCGCCCGGCACGGTGTGCAACACCCACAAGGACGTGTGCGACTTCTCGTGCGGCGCGGAGTGTGGTGGCCTGTGCGGCAGCTTCCAGGCCTGCAACACCGCCACCTGCACCTGCCAGTGCGCGGCGTCCGCCAGCTGCTCGCCGGGCTTCCGTTTCGACGCGGACGTCTGCGCCTGTGTGTGTGACACGGCGGCGCTCAACTGCGGCCCGTCCTACCAGTCGGATGCCAGTGCTTGCGCCTGTATCTGCAAGGACAACTGCGGCGGCACCTGCACCACGGGCACCGAGTGCAACATGAGCACCTGCCGCTGCGAGCCGAAGCTGAACTGAGCCTCGAGCGCATGTGGGAATGACGGGGCCGGAAGCCTCCCTCTCCAGGGGGGTCCGGCCCCGTCGCTTTGGTTGCCGCATCCGTGAGACCGGAGAGTTGCCGTCAGACTGTGCGCCCGTGTTTCCCCGCACGGGGAGTGACCCGAAAGTCCCGGTGAGCCCCTCCATACAGGCAATCCTGGAAACGGAGTTCCCCCCATGTGGAAGTCCATCGTCGCGCCGCCCGTGGCCCTGTTGTCCCTTCTGACCGCGGGTCAGTCCCTCGCCCACGGCTCCATCGAGGTTCCCATCAGCCGCGTGTACGGCTGTTACAAGGAGGGGCCGGAGAAGCCCCAGTCCGCCGCGTGCAAGGCCGCCGTGGCCGCTGGCGGGACGCAGGCCCTCTATGACTGGAACGGCGTCCGTCAGGGCAACGCCAATGGACAGCACCGCAACATCATCCCGGATGGGAAGCTGTGCAGCGCGGCCAACGAGTCGCACAAGGGTCTGGATCTGGCGCGCTCGGACTGGCCGAGCAAGCGCATCGCCCCCAATGCCCAGGGCCGCTTCGACTTCGTCTATCACGCGACCGCGCCGCACGCCGCGCGTGAGTTCCAGTTCTTCGTCACCCGGGATGGGTATGACGCGACGAAGCCGCTCAAGTGGTCGGATCTGGAGCTCTTCTGCACCGTGCCGAGCGCGCCCCTGGTGAACAGCCGCTACACGCTCAACTGCCCCTTCCCCAAGAACAAGAAGGGCCGGCACGTCATCTATAATATCTGGCAGCGCTCCGACAGCCCGGAGGCCTTCTACGCCTGCGTCGACGTGGACTTCGGCACCACGGTGCTCGCGGGTCTGGCGTGGCACGAGGCGGAGCCGGTGCGTGCGCGGGAGGACTTGCGCGCGGGCAGCAAGGTCACCTTCCGGGTCTTCGACGCGGACGGCCACGACGTGGAGCGGCACGAGGTGCGTCTGGATGACGAGGTGAGCCCCGCGGCCGACTGGCTCCAGCGGCTGGCCCGGCGCGTCAACCAGGACTCGCGCTATGCGCGCGTGGGCGCGCTCGACGCGGAGGGAAACATCACCCCGCTCGACTCGGCCCAGGGCAACAGTGTCTATGTCCGTCAGGAGGGCTACCGCTTCCAGATCGACATCGAGAAGCCCGCGTCGCCCCAGCCGTGAGTCCGGGGGCTTGAAGCACCACCGGTCCAACATTTCCGCGTGAAGAGGGTGCGCGGGCGCCACGGGGTGGTTAGCCTGCGCCCACTCACACGGAACTGGGAGGACACGGATGTCGCGTCACGGGATGGCGGTACTGGGGCTCGTAGCGGCGCTGGGCACGGCGGGTACGGCGGCCGCCCAGGAAGAGCCAACCGGCAAGGTGAAGGTCTTCCTGCGCGGCGGTCTGGGCAACTACACGGGGACCCTGGGGGACGTCGCCAAGGCGGGCCCGAGCTGGGGTGTGACGTTGAATCTGCAGCCCCTTCGCTTCCTCGGCTTCGAGGTGGGCTATGAGGGCGCGCACAACTCCATCAGCGACGCGGGCATCTTCGATCTCGCCCTGACGCGCCATGGAGGCTCCGCGCTGGCCAAGCTCTCGCTGCCCTTCTTCGAGGCCGTGCGCCCCTTCGTGGGCGCGGGCATTGGCGGCTCGTACGTCTTCGCGGAGGGCACGCTGCTGGGCGGCTACCAGTCGGGCCTGGTGGGCGAGGTGCCCCTGGCGCTGGGCATTGAGTTCAACGTGGGCAAGCTCACCGCCGGCGCCCGCGCGACGTACCGGCTGCTGCTGGACGAGGACTTGTCGGACCAGATCGATCAGCCGAGCGGTGGCTTCTTCGACGTCGTCGCCACGCTGGGCATGCGCTTCTGAGCGTGCCTACTGGAGCGGCCGTTCCTGGCCGTCGGTTCCATTCCTGCCCAGCAGCCGCCGCCATTCCTCGCGGATGCTCCGGTGGGTGGGAATGCCCAGGAACGAGCGCTGGAAGGCCTCTTCCTGGATCTTCCCCACCTGTGCCTGGAGCTGCTGGTGGGCCTGCTCCAGGATGAGCAGCGCGCGCCGGTCGCCGTGTGCGCGCAGGATCCGGAAACAGGTGAGCCACATCCAGAAGGGCTCCTCCACGCCTTGCAGGGTGTTGCCTTCCAGCGTGGGCAGGAGTTGTTCGACATACTCGAGCGCCAGGTGGAGCTGACCGCTCGCCAGCTCCACGGCGGCCAGGCCCGTCATCGACTCCAGCTCCAGCAAGGGCATGCGCGTCTCCACGCGGATGCGCCGTGATTGCTGGAAGGCCTCACGCGCCTCGGGCAGCCGCTCCAGGGAGATCAGCGCGAGGCCCCGGCTCATCCAGACGTAGCCCTGGTAGCGCGGACTGCCAATCTCCTCGGCCAGCCGCAGGCCCTGCTCCGTCCATTCGAGCGCTCCCTCCGGGTCCCCCAGGTGGTGGTGGAGGCGCGCCAGGTTGCAGCAGTCCATGGTCTCCCAGAACCGGTAACCGATGACGCGGCTGAACTGGAGCGTCTGCTCGAAGTCGGCCCGGGCCCTCGCGAACTCGCCCAGGCTCTTGTGCGCGTAGGCGAGGTAGCGCAGGGCGGAGATCTCCAGCCATCGGTCCCCCAGGGACTGGCAGAAGGGAATGACGCGCTGGATGTGGGCGAGGCCCGTGGAGAGCTCACCGCTCTCGTTCATGGTGGCGCTGAGATTGAGCAGGCTTTCCACCTCCACCTGGACGAGCCGCGCCGACTCGGCGAGCGTGAGGCTGCGCTCGAAGTGGACGCGGGCGGAGGCGAAGTCGCCCTGGTGGTGGCGCAACATCCTTCCCCAGCGCAGGTGGGCGATCGCCTCGCTGGGCACGTCCCCCAACTCCTGGGCGAGCCGGATGGCCTTGTTCACCGCCTCCTCGCCCGCCTCGATTTCGCCCACTTCCAGGGCATAGAGGGAGCGGCGCAGGGCCGCTTCCGTCTGGCGCCGCTCGTCGCCGAGCCGTTCCGCCAGGGACTCCATGCCGTCCAGGTCCAGGCGTTGCTCGCGCCGGTTGCCCAGGATGGAGTGGACGCGCTCGCGCGCCGCCACGATGGCGTAGCGCTCGGTGTGGTTGTCCTCCGCGCACAGGGCGAGCGCCCGCTCCAGGAAGGCGCGTGCCTCCGTGTGGGCGAACAGGCCGAGCGCTTCCTCCGCGGCCCGTCGTAGCGAGGTGGCCGCGCGCTCGCCCTGGCCCGCGGCCTCCAGGTGGTCCGCGAGCAACCCGAGGTGTTCCCGGGAGCGCTCGCCCCCGCGCGCGAGCAGCCACTCCGCGATGCAGCCATGGAAGGCGCGCCGCTCGCGCTTGAGCACGGTGTCGTACGCCACCTCCCGCACGATGGCGTGCTTGAAGATGTACTCGCGCGCTCCCGAGAAGGAGGAGTTGGACTGCTCGAAGATGAGCTCGCGCTCCTGGAGCGCGGCGAGGATGTCGTGGAGCGCGGTGGAGGTGGCGCCCTCGGCGTCCATGCTCAGCAGGGACTCGTCCCAGAAGAGCCGCCCCACCACGGAGGCGCGTTGGAGGACCTCCCGCTCGCGGGGGGGCAGGCTGTCCAGACGGGACTGGAGCACCCCGCTGAGGGTGGGGGGCACCTTGAGCGTGGTGAGCCGCCGGGCCTCCACGCGCCAGCGCTCTCCGGACACGAGGATGACCCCTTCCTCCAGCAGCATCTGGATGAGCTCCTCCAGGTAGAAGGGGTTGCCCTCGGCGCGCGTGACGACGAGCTCCTCGAGCTCCGGGGGAATGCGCTCCACCTTGCGCAGCAACTCCGAGAGGAGCCGGTGGCTGTCGGCCGGGGTGAGGGGGGAGAGCTCCAGCCGCAGGTGGGCGGAGGCCTGAGACCAGTGGGGGCGCCGCTCGAAGAACTCCGGCCGCGCGGTGCACACCACGAGCAGTCGCTCCGTGGTGAGCGGCCGCAGCAGGCGCTCGAGCAGATCCAACGCGCTGTCATCCGCCCAGTGAATGTCCTCGAGGAAGAGCACCATGGGCTCGCGCCGCAGCAGGGCGCGGAAGTAGTCGGTGAGGGACGTGAGGCCGCGAGCCCGCAGGCTCTGCTCGTCCATGGGCGTGCCCTTGAGGTGGGGGCTGGCGCTGAAGTCGAAGCCGATGAGCGAGCCGGCGAGGTGGGCGCGGATCTGACTGCCCTCTCCGGGGCCGAGTGCTTCCTGGAAGCTTTCCTCCAGGCGGGCGCGAATCACGCTGGCCGAGTCGCTTTCCTGCACTTGCAGGTGGAAGGAGAACAGGTCGCGCAGGAGGGCATTGGGGTGCCGGCGCATCTCCGGGCTGGCGCGGCCGCGCAGGCAGAGCGGCGGGGCCACGAGGGATTCGAGCCACGTCTCGAACTCACCCAGCAGTCGCGACTTGCCAATGCCCGCCTCGCCCGTGAGCGTCACCGCGCGCGTGCCGGCGCCCGCGAGCACTTCCTGGAGGCTGGCGCGCAGCATCCGCGTCTCCTCCTCGCGCCCCACCAGCCGGGCCCAGACGCCCTCCAGGCCCCGGCGCCGCTGGAAGGCGCGCGGCCGGGCCGCCGTCACCCGGTACACCTGGAGCGGTTCCTGCTTGCCCTTGAGCCGCAAGGGGGCTTGGGGCTCCATCTCGAAGGCCTCGCTCACGTGGCGGTACGTCACATGGGAGACGAGGATGCCGTCTGGCGGCGCGGCCTGCTCCAGGCGGCTGGCCGTGTTGACGGTGTCTCCCATCACCGTGAGCTCCCCGAGCGTGCCCACCACCCCCAGCAGCACCGGCCCCGTGTGGATGCCGATGCGCATGTGCATGCCCCCCGGGGGGCCTCCTGGAAACGCGGCCAGCCGGGAGTGGATGTCCAGGGCGGCATGGATCGCCCGCTCGGCGTCGTCCTCGCTCGCGCCGTCCGTGCCCCAGAGCGCCATGACGGCGTCGCCAATGTGTTTGTCGATGCGGCCGCCGTGCCGGAAGATGGCCGTGTCCACCCGCTCCCACAGGCGGTTCATCAGCTCGCCGACGTCCTCCGGGTCCATCCCCTCGCTCAGGGCGGTGAAGCCGCACAGGTCTCCAAAGAGCACCGTGACATGGCGCCGCTCCAGGGGAACGTGGGAGGCCAGGGCGGTGATCCGCGCGCGCAAGGCGGCCATCGCGGCCTCGGTGGCCTCGGGGCCGAGCACCGGACGCTGGGCTTCCAGCACCTCCAGGGCTTGCTCGAGCAGGTCGCGTTCGTTCCTCATCGTCCTCCGGGAGTGGCCGACGCTCGGACTCGGTTCATTCTCCCAGTCAGGGCGGAAGTCGTCGAGAGGTGACGGGGAGTCCAGGTCTTCATCAGCGTACCGGTTTCAGGCCCGCGGGGGGCGAATCCGTGCGGAAGACGGGATAGAGGTTGAAGTGGGAGTCCCAGGCCGGGTGGCGCTCGGCGAAGAATCGCAGACGGGATTTCGGGTCCGCGGCGAAGGCCGGATCCTTCAAGCGCTCCTCCCAGGCGGCCTTCACGGCGGGGTCCTTCGCCAGCAATTCCCGCGCGAAGGGCTCCACCACGTACTCCTCGATGTACTCCTTGGCCTCGAAGTGGTTGTTGAAGAAGCCCCAGGACAGCAGGGAATCCGGTCCCCGGGGCTCCAGGAGGTGGGCGACCAGCGGAGCGCTCTTCTGCGCGGCGGGAACGTAGAGGGTCCCCTCGGGCAGGGGATGGCGCTCGCGTGCCCACTGCCCCTGGACGGTGAGGCCCTGGTGGCCTTCGACGGAGGTGGGGCGGAACGACGTCTCGGTGGCGCGGAACACCTCCACCTCGGCCGGGGGCAGCGTCTGGCCGAGCCGCTGGAAGCGCAGGCCATGCGCGGTGAGCTTCGGAGCCACCCACCCCGCGTGCGCCGGGGGCACCAGGTAGCCGCCCAGGGGCAGGGGGGCGGTGACGGCGGGGCGCAGCTCCTCGAAGTAGGGCAGGGTCCACACCTGGGGCTTCGTGGTGTCGTAGCGGATCCACGGCAGCTGGGTCAGCTCGGACGGGGAGCGCTCATACGCATAGCCGCGGAAGGCGATGGGGTGGCTGTTCTTCGTGTTTTCCCAGGCGAGCACCACCTCGCGGACCTGGCCGGATTCGGCCTCGGCGTCCACCGCCGCGCGCGCCTTCATCAGGGCCTGGCCGTCCCGGGCGAAGAGCCGCAGCAGGCCCTCCAGCACGTGGCGCGTGGTGGCCACGCGGTGGGCATAGGGCTTCCAGGAGTGGGTCTCCACCAGCACGCCGTAGCGCCGATGGGCCAGCCAGTACGGGTGGCTGAAGCGCGGCGGTGAGACGCCGTAGCTCACGCCGGATTGCGGATTGTCCCATTCCTCGAAGGAGGGATAGAAGGGCAGGGGCAGGTGGCCCTGGGCCTCGAGCCCCTGGAGCAGCTCCGCGATCATCTTCTCGCCGGGGACCCGCAGCGCCTCGGGGCCCGTCTTCTGGGGCTCCATCTGCACGCTCACGTCGTGCTCGAACTGGGCGCCGTCGGTGGCGTGCAGGTCGATGTAGATGAGCGGATCCCACGTGTGCAGCAGCGTGAGCATGGCCACCATCTCCGGGGCGTCCGCCTTCACGTAGTCCCGGTTGAGGTTGAGGTTGCGCCCGGTGGTGCGCCAGCCCATCTCCTCGGGGCCCACCTGGTTGGGCCGGTGGTTGGGGCCGAAGCGCTCGTGTCCATCCACGTTGAAGACGGGCACGAAGACGGCCGTCACGTTCTTGAGCACGCCCGGGAGCGCCTTGCCGTCGAGCACGTCCCGCAGCAGCCAGAAGCCCGCGTCCTTGCCGTCGATCTCCCCGGCGTGGATGCCTCCCTGGAAGAAGACGATGGGGCGGTTCTTCTTCGCCGCCGCGGCGGGGGTGAGGGTTCCATCCGCGCTCGCCACGAGCGCGAGCAGGGGGCGGCCCTCGGGCGTGGTCCCGAAGGTGTCGCAGCGCACCTTGCCCGGGTAGCGCTTGGGGAAGGCCCGGCAGAGTGATTCCACCTCGGCGTAGCGGCCGGTGTGGGTCCATCCGCTCTTCTCGGCGACGGTGGTGAGAGGGGCCTGGTGCAGCGTCAGGGCGAGCAGGGTGGGCAGGAGCATGGCGGGGGTCTGTTGAGCACACCCGCTGTTCTGGCTCAACCCTGGCGCACGCTCAGGCTTTCCCCCACGGCGAGCACATGCAGGGGCTCGGCGGGCAGCGCGCGGCGCTTCCACTCGGCGTCCAGGCGCTGGGGCGGTTCGTCCAGGGGCTCGTCGGTGAGTTTGAAGGTTCCCCAGTGCATGGCGAGGAAGTGCCGGGCCTTCAGGTCCTCGTAGGCGCGCACCGCCTGCTCCGGGTTCATGTGCTGCTTCGACATGAACCACTCGGGATCGTAGGCCCCGATGGGCAGCAGGGCCGCGTCCAGTCCCGGAAAGCGCCGGCCGATTTCATGGAAGCCGTCGAAGTAGGCGGTGTCTCCCGAGTGGTAGACGCGCGCGCTCGACCCCTCCACCACGAAGCCCCCCCAGAGCGTTTCGTTGATGTCCTTCAATCCCCGGCGGCTCCAGTGCTGGGCGGGGACGAAGTGCACCGTCACCGGGCCCACCCGCGTGGAGCCCCACCAGTCCAGCTCGGTGACGGCCAGCCGCGTGCGCTGGAAGTAGCGCGTCAGGCCCAGGCCCCCCACGACGGGCGCGCCCACCTGGCGCACCGTGGGCAGGTCCAGGTGATCGAAGTGGTTGTGGGACACCAGGGTGGCGGCGATGGGGGGCAACTGCCCGAGCGGGACGCCCGGAGGCACGTTGCGGCGGATGAAGCCCGGAATGGAGTCGCGCAGGACGGGGTCGATGAGCAGCGACACGCCGTCGAGCTGCACGAGCCAGCTCGCATGTCCGAGCCAGGTGAGGCGGGCGCCCTCGCCGGGGCCTGGAGGGGACGCCAGGACGGCGGGGTCCGGCTCCACGCGGCGCATGACACACGTGCCCGGGCTCTTGCGCCGCTTGCCCGCCAGCTTGTCCCCCACGGCCCACTTGAAGATGTTGCTCAGGGGATGGGGACCGCTGCCATCCAGGTTCTTGAAGCGGAGCGACATGAGGGGGGCCTCCAGGTCCCACCCCCTACCTTAGCAGGCGAGGGGATGATTTCTTCCCGAGATCCCGAGGGTGGAGAAGTATCCGGCCATGAGCGTGCGGCATTTCGACATCGTGGTGATTGGTTCCGGTCCCGGCGGTGAGGGCGCGGCCATGAAGGCGGCCAAGTCGGGCAAGCGGGTGTGCGTGGTGGAGCAGCAACCCCTGGTGGGAGGGGCCTGTACCCATACCGCCACCATTCCCTCGAAGGCACTGCGTCACGCCATCCAGCGCCTCGTGGACGTGCAGCTGGATCATCCAGATCTGCGCGTGGAACTGGCCCACCGCTGGAAGTTCAAGGACATGATGCGCACCGCCTCCTCGGTGGTGTCGCGCCAGGTGCAGCTGCGCACCACCTTCTATGAGCGCAACCGGGTGGAGCTGGTGGTGGGGCGGGCGCGCTTCCTGGACGCCCACACGCTCGAGGTCAGCGAGCCCCGGGGCGCCAGCGAGCAGCTGTCCGCCAAGTCCATCGTGCTGGCCACTGGCTCGCGGCCCTACCACCCGCCCGAGCTGGACTTCGAGCACCCGCGCATCTTCGATTCGGACACCATCTTCAACCTGCGCGACACGCCGATGACGATGATCATCTATGGCGCGGGCGTGATTGGTTGCGAGTACGCGTCCATGTTCCGCATGTTGGGCGTGAAGGTGGACCTGGTGAACACGCGCGAGCGGCTCCTGTCCTTCCTGGACGACGAGATCTCCGACGCCCTCAGCTACCACCTGCGGGAGCAGGGCGTGCTCATCCGCCACCAGGAGCAGATGGAGCGCGTGGAGGCGAACGCGGACGGCGTGGTGCTGCACCTCAAGAGTGGCAAGCGCCTGCGGGCGGACATCTTCTTGTGGGCCAACGGGCGCACGGGCAACACCCAGGACATCGGCCTGGACGCCCTGGGCATCCAGACGGACTCGCGCGGCAACATCCAGGTGAACGACGCCTACCAGACGGTCGTGCCCCACATCTACGCGGTGGGTGACGTGGTGGGCAATCCGTCGCTCGCGAGCGCGTCATATGACCAGGGCCGCTTCGCCGCCACCCACATCGTCGAGGGCCGCCTGGAGCACAAGCTGGTGAAGGACATTCCCAGCGGCATCTACACCAGTCCGGAGATCAGCAGCCTGGGGCGCACCGAGCAGGAACTCACGCGCCAGGGCGTGCCCTACGAGGTGGGTCACGCCTTCTTCAAGAGCCTGGCGCGCGCGCAGATCACCGGCCGCACGGTGGGCATGCTCAAGTTGCTCTTCCACCGGGACACGCGGGAGATCCTGGGCCTGCACTGCTTCGGGGACAACGCCTCGGAGATCATCCACATCGGCCAGGCCATCATGTCGCAGGAAGGCCCGGGCAACAGCATCGACTACTTCATCAACACCACGTTCAACTACCCCACCATGGCCGAGGCCTACCGCGTGGCGGCGCTCAACGGGCTCAACCGGTTGTTCTAAGTCGTTCCGGTCGAGTGCCTAGCCTTCTCCTGCCTTCTTGGCGAGGACCCCGGCGGCTTCCGGCGCGACCGGGGCCACGAGGGGCGCCGCCGGTTCCGCCTGGGGCTCGGCGTTCTTCTTGTTCAACGCCTTCTTCCACTTTCCGGAGAAGTAGTAGGCCATGCTGGCGGAGAGCGACACGAAGAAGCTCAGGCCGATGGCGTACCAGATGCCCTTCACGCTGTTCATCTGATGGGACAGCGTATAGGCGAGGGGCACGCGGACGGCCCACAGGGTGACCATGGAGATGAGCGTGGTGACCAGCGTCGCGCCCGAGCCATTGATGATGCCATTGCTCACGAACGTGATGCCGGAGACGACATAGCAGGCACCGACGATGCGCAGGTACGAGCTGCCCAGTTCCACGACGGTGGGCTCCTGGATGAATATCCGCAGGAGTGCTTCCGGGAAGAGCACGACCAGCGCGGAGATGACGAGCGTGATGGCTCCGCTGAACGCGCACCCCCATTTGAAGATCTGCCGGACCCGGCCCTCGTGCCCCGCTCCCAGGTTCTGTCCGGCGAGGGTCGAGATGGCCATTCCGAAGTTGATGGCGGGCATGAACGCGATCTGATCGATGCGCGAAGCCGCGCCGAACGCCGCCGTCGAGAGCTCTCCGAAGCCGTTCACCACGCCCGTCACCACCAACATGCCGAGCGACACCATGCACTGCTGCACGGACGCGGGAGCGCCGATGCGCAGCGTCCGCCAGATCATGGGCCCGAGGTTGGGCGCGCGGGGCCAGCCCGGTGCGATCGGGGACTTGCTGATGTGCATGTAGGCGACGGCGGCGATGAACACCGCCGCCTGGGCGAACAGCGTGGCCCAGGCCGTGCCAATGAGTCCCAGGCGCGGCATTCCCAACCAGCCGAAGATGAGGATCGGATCCAACACGGTGGCGATCACCACGGCGGCGAACAGGAAGTACAGGGACGTCTTCGAGTCCCCGAGGCCCTGGTACATGCTGCGCATCGCCATCAAGCCGAAGGTGAACGGCATGGACAGCAGGAAGATGCGCAGGTAGCCCACCGCGACGTCCAAGACGTTGGCCGGCGTATCCATGGCGCGCAGGATGTGCGGAGCGAAGTACTCACCCAGGAGCGTGAGCAGGGTCCCCAGTCCGACGACGATCACCGTGGTGCTGTCCACCGCCCGCCGCAATTCATCGCCGCGCTTGGCGCCGACGCTCTGTGACACGAGGACGTTCGTCGCCAACGTCATCCCCATCCCGATGCCGAAGAGGGTGAAGACGATGGGAAAGCTCACCGTGACCGCGGCCAGCGCTCCCGTGCCCAGGAACTGTCCCACCCAGATGGCGTTGATGAAGCTGGAGCCAGTCTGGACCAGACTGCCGATGAGCATCGGCAGTGAGAACGTCACGATGTGCCGGGGGATGCTTCCGGTCGTCAAATCAGTCCCGAACTTCGCTGTCATGATCCTGCCTTCTCGGAGGTGGCGGTTGCGGCGCTCCCTCCATGGACTGGGTATGGCACTCCGAGTGGTGGGAATGCGAGTCCCCCGGAGTTATCAGTCACTTCTACCTTGTTCCCACAGCCGGGTTGAAGGAGTTCACCGCCATGACGCACGCGCGCCCCGGTTCGCCGGGACATTCCACTCCCGAACGGGTGCCCCCGTCCCCCGAGGAACGGGTGGTGGACCCCGTCTGTGGCATGACGGTCGACCCGGCGAGCGCCAAGGGTGGCCGCCATGTGCACGAGGGAGTGAGCTACTTCTTCTGCAACCCCAAGTGCCGCGAGCGCTTCGCCGCCGACCCTGGAAAATACCTCGCGCCGAAGTCCGAGCCCCCGGAGCCCGAGGCGGCTCCGCCCGGCACGATGTGGATCTGCCCCATGGATCCAGAGGTCCGTCAGGACCATCCGGGGGCCTGCCCCAAGTGCGGCATGGCGCTGGAGCCAGATCAGCCGGTGTTGACGGACGACGCGCCGGATCCGGAGCTGGTGAGCATGACCCGGCGCTTCTGGGTGGGGGTCGTTCTCACGGTGCCCCTGCTCGTGCTGGGCATGTCCGAGATGCTGCCGGGCCAACCCCTGCAACACGCCGTCGCGCCGTCCTGGCTCGCGTGGCTCCAGCTCCTCCTGGCGACGCCGGTGGTGCTCTGGGGTGGGGCCCCATTCTTCGAGCGGGGCGTGGCCTCGGTGCGCAACCGCCACCTCAACATGTTCTCCCTGGTGGCGCTCGGGACGGGCGCGGCGTACCTCTTCAGTGTCCTCGCCACGCTGGCGCCCGGACTGCTGCCGAGCGCCTTCCTCGGCCATGGGGGCGCGGCGCCGCTCTATTACGAAGCGGCGGCGACCATCACCACGCTGGTGTTGCTCGGACAGGTGTTGGAGCTGCGGGCGCGCCGCGCGACCTCGGGGGCCCTGCGCGCGTTGCTCGAGCTGGCTCCGGCCGTGGCCCGGCGCGTGAGCGAGGACGGACGCGAGGAGGACGTGCCGCTCGAGCAGGTGAAGGTGGGAGACACCCTCCGCGTGCGCCCGGGTGAGAAGGTGCCGGTGGATGGGGTGGTGCTGGAGGGCTCGAGCGCGGTGGACGAGTCGCTGGTGACGGGGGAGTCACTTCCCGTGGAGAAGACGGCCGGGGCGCGCGTCACGGGAGGCACCGTCAATGGCACGGGTGGGCTGGTGATGAGGGCCGAGCGGGTGGGGCGGGACACGTTGCTCTCGCGCATCGTCCAGCGGGTGGCCGAGGCCCAGCGCTCACGTGCCCCCATCCAGCGCCTGGCGGATCAAGCCGCCGCGGTGTTCGTGCCCGCGGTCATCGCGGTGGCGGTGGTGACCTTCCTGGTCTGGGCCTTCGTGGGTCCCGAGCCCCGCCTGGCGCATGCGCTGGTGAACGCGGTGGCGGTGCTCATCATCGCCTGCCCGTGCGCATTGGGTCTGGCCACGCCCATGTCCGTGGTGGTGGGCATGGGCAAGGGGGCGGGCGTGGGCGTGCTCATCCGGGATGCCGAGGCCCTGGAAGTGCTCGAGCGCGTGGACACCCTGGTGGTGGACAAGACGGGCACGCTCACGGAGGGCAAGCCCCGACTGGTGTCGGTGGAGGCGCGCGGGCTGGACGAGGCGCGGCTCCTGCGGCTCGCGGCGAGTCTGGAGCGGGGCAGCGAGCACCCATTGGCGGCGGCGGTGGTGGCGGGCGCCGAGGCGCGGGGGGTGAAGCCCGTCGCGGTGCGGGACTTCCGCTCGGTGACGGGAAAGGGGGTGCAGGGCGTGGTGGAGGAGGCGCGGGTGGTGCTCGGCAACCTCGCGTTGCTGGAGTCGCTGGGGATGGAGGCGGGGGAGTTGGGAAGCCGCGCCGAGGCCTTGCGGCACGAGGGCCAGACGGTGGTGTTCGTGGGGGTGGATGGGCGGGTGGTGGGGCTGCTTGGGGTGGCGGACCCGGTGAAGGACACCACGGCGGAGGCGATCGCCACGTTGCATCGCGAGGGCCTGCGCGTGGTGATGCTCACGGGAGACAGCCGGGCCACGGCGGAGGCGGTGGCGCGGGGTCTGGGCATCGACGAGGTGGTGGCGGAGGTGTTGCCCGAGGGCAAGGGAGACGTGGTGAAGCGCCTGAGGGCCGAGGGCCGCACGGTGGCGATGGCGGGGGATGGGGTGAATGACGCTCCGGCGTTGGCGGGAGCGGACGTGGGCATCGCGATGGGGACGGGGACGGACATCGCGATGGAGAGCGCGGCGGTGACGCTGGTGAAGGGAGACTTGAGAGGCATTTCCCGGGCACGGCTGTTGAGCCAGGCCACGTTGCGCAACATCCGTCAGAATCTCTTCTTCGCCTTCATCTACAACCTGGTGGGAGTGCCCATCGCGGCGGGAGTGCTCTATCCCTTTTTCGGATGGCTGCTCAGTCCGATGATCGCGGCGGTGGCGATGAGCCTTTCATCGGTGTCGGTCATTGGCAATGCCTTGCGGTTGCGCAAGGTTGCTCTTTAGTCGCCTCCCCTTGGGGTCGACTTTCTGGTTATCGGGAGGGTGTGCTAGAGTGGAGCGCTCTTGGGACGGAGAGGGGACGTTCGTCCGTTGGACGGTGCTCATGGGACTTGGGAATCTACTCAGATGGTCGTCACGGTTGCTGGCTCTGTTTCTCCTGGTACCAGGATGCTCTTCGTCCCAGTCCATTGAGGGGGTCTTGCGCCCCAAGCCGGGTGATCCTCTCCTGGAGAGCATCCCGGGTCCGATGCCGGGCTTCGGGTCTTTCGACTCCTACTCCGATGCACTGATCGCCGCGTGCCCAAAAATCCTCTCGATGCCGAATGCGACCATGGGACCTGTTCAGGCGCAGGACGCCCAGTTGCGTTGGCGCATCTCGCGCGAGTATTGCGCCTGGCTCTATTACACTCCAGATCACAAATACGAGATGAGCATGCTGACCGACCAGTCGCTGCCAGACGATCTGGATAGGAGGAAGAGCTGTGTTCTTCCCTCCGTCGTGGACGACCGGAGATACCCAGCGGACAGTCTCAAATACGTCTTCGCACTTCACAACCATCCCTACGCGTCCACTCTCTCCGATAATGACATATACAGCATCGTCTCGAAGGGGTTGACTCATGGCTTCGAGGTCGAAACCAGGGGAGGCAAGGTCCAACTCTCGGTCGTCGCGTTCTTCTCGAATTCGAATGACCTCGCGAAGCCCAGGTGCGACGGTTTCTTTCAGTACATTCCACTCAAAAGCCAATTGCTGAAGTGGTCCAATACGCCGACTGGCTGGCGCTGCCAGCAAACGGGTGTTGTTAAATGGCTCACCGAGACGGAATTCCACGTGGAGAAGAAGTTGGTTCCCTGCCAGTCCTCCAGAGGGGACGCGCCATGAGAACGAAGAACCTCACGGTCGCGCTGGGCATCATTCTCTCTGGCTGCGCTCTGTTCCCAAAATCCGCGCCACAAGAGGATCCATCCATCCGCTTCCCCGCGTTCCATGAGCGGCCGGCCACCGTTCTGGGAGGGCAAGGTCAGCCGTACGAGCTGGATGGCGTGATACTCCGGGCCATCACCATCGCCGCCAATGATTTCAGCCCACCCAAGGGCGGAGCGCGTGAGTGTTGGGAAAAAGGGGAGTCACAGCGCTACCGCGTCATCCGCGGGGAGGACATCATCTTCGTCCAGATCTCGCTGGACTCCGACGCCTGTGGGTACGCCATCCTGGACGGAGGAGCGAAGTATGCCATTCGCTCTTCCGATGGCCGCATCCTCCGCCGCTTGTTCGATGGAGAGCCCGAGAACATGAATCCGGGTTCCGACGAAACCGGGACTCAGTCCGTGACGGGCACTCCTGTTCCCGCTTCCCAGGTGGGAACGACTTCGACTGAAATCGCATCCGACCTTCCTCCCTCGTGGTTCACGAAGAGCCGTCCGGACGCGGGTCCTCCCTCTCCGAATGACGGTGGTCAGGCCGCTGACGGGGGGTCGCCTGTTCCGCCCACCACGCCTTTTCCTTCCGACGCGGGCCACTGACGAAGCCGTACCCGCCTGGGTGGGATGGTGTACCTCCGCCTGGCGCCCGCCCTGCGTCCCTGGCCCCCGCTCCGTTTCCCGGCTTGGACCCAGAAATACGGTTTATCAAGGTTTTGTGTGATTTTTACTCAAAGTGCTGATATCTGAGAGCCGCGGTCACCCCCGGGAGCGGCATGGCCGACTCGCTGGAGGTGTTCATCCCCTTCTCGGATATGGGAGAGCACATGTTGAAGCTTCGTTACCTGGGTCTCGCGGCGGTGGGGTTGTTCACGGCGTGCGGTACTTCTCCGGAGGTGGATGAGCGCCTGTCCTCGGACACGCTCGCTTCCTCCGAGTCGACGGTCATCGTCGGCTCCGTGGATTGGAAGAGCACCACGACGCTGACGGGGACCCAGGCCACCCGGGCGAACGCGGTGGGCTATCTGTCCATCCCCAAGGTGGGCTCGCGCTGCACGGCGTGGCTGGTGTCGGATGATGTGCTCATCACCAACAATCACTGCATCGCCAGTGCCTCCGAGGCCGCGGGTGCCAAGGCGTCCTTCAACTACATCGACGGCGTCAGCTCCACGGCCCGCGTCTATTACGACTGCTCCACCTTCATCAAGACGTGGAGCAACCTGGACATGACGGCGCTGCGCTGTGCCGCGCTCAATGGCAAGAAGCCCGGGCAGGTGTATGGCAAGTTGACCGTCTCCAGCACCAACGCGGCCACCAACGCCAACGTCTACGTCATCCACCAGAACTGCGACTACTACACCACGTCCGGCTGCGCCCCGACGAAGAAGTTCTCGCCGGGCTACATCATGAACGCCAACTACAGCTCCACGGACGCGTCGTACAACGCGGACACGCTGGGTGGCTCCTCGGGCTCGCCGGTGCTCTCCTCGTCCTCGAACCAGGTCGTCGCGCTGCACCACTACGGCATGGGTGGCAACTCGTCCGGCCGTGGCACGCACAACAGCGGCGTGCGGGCCACCCTCCTCAAGTCGGCGCTGGCCGAGATCGGTCTGTAGTCCACCCACGGGAGGGTGGGGTTAGAGTGCGGCCCCATGGGTTCTTCTCGTGAGGAAGCGCGTGGCACGGCGGCGCCGTCGGGACTCGTCTCGGTGGTCCGCCTGCCCCACTGCTGGTTCATCCTGTGCACCTCGAGCGAGCTGGGACGCAAGCCGCTCGCCCGGATGCTGCAGGGCGTGCCCCTCGTCCTCTTCCGCGCCGCGGATGGCAAGCCCGGCGCCCTGGCGGACCGCTGCCCGCACCGCAACGTCCCCTTGTCGCTGGGGCGCGTGGTGGGCGGGCAGTTGCAATGTGGCTACCACGGGTGGCGTTTCGACACCGCGGGCCAGTGCCGCGCCGTTCCGGGCTTCACCGGCGAGCCCGAGGCGAAGAGCCGCTGCGCCGTCTGGTACGCCACGCGGGAGCAGGAGGGCTTCGTCTGGGTGTACTCCACCCCCGGCGTCGAGCCCACGCACGAGCCCTACCGCTTTCCCCTGCTGAACGCGCCGGGCTACAGCACCGTGCGCCGCGTGTTGCGCGCGAAGGGCTCGCTGCACGCGCTCCTGGAGAACACGCTCGACGTGCCCCATACCTCCTTCCTCCACGGAGGCCTGTTCCGCACGGAGAAGAAGCGCGGGGAGATCGACGTGGTGGTGCGCCGGGGCGCGGACCGCGTGGAGGCCGAATACATCGGCGAGCCCCGGCCGGAGGGATTGGTGGGGCGGCTGCTCGCCCCGGGCGGTGGCGTGCTGCGGCACTTCGACCGCTTCCTCATGCCCTCCATCGCCCAGGTGGAGTATCAGCTCGGCGCGGACAGCCACATGATGGTCACCTCGGCCATGACGCCCGTGGAGGATTGGGACACGCTCGTCTACGCCGTCGTCACCTTCCGCCTGCCCCTGCCGCACTGGCTCATCAAGCCCTTCATCACCCCCGTGGCCCTGCACATCTTCCAGCAGGACGCCCGCATCCTCGAGCGGCAGACGGAGACCATCCGCCGCTTCGGCTCGGAGTCCTTCGCCTCCACCGAGGTGGATGTGCTCGGCCCCTCCATCCTCCGGCTGATGCGCCAGGCCGAGCGAGACAAGACGTCCGCGGCTCCCGCCGAGGTTCATGAGACGCGGTTGAAGATGCAGGTGTGAGTGGTGGACATTTCCCCTGTCCCCACGTCTTCCCGACTTTTCACCAGTACACAGAGTGTGGGAGCAGGGGGTGTCCGGCCGGGAGGAGAAGGGTCACCTTCGCGACATGCCTGTGTCGCTCCCCCCCGAGAAACGAGTCTACGCGCAGTCAGTGGATGCCTTGTTCGTCCGGGCCCTGGGGCCGCACCTGTCGCGGGACGGCCGTCGGCGATTGAAGGACGCGGGGCTGGACCTGGGTGAGCCCTTGCGGCCCTCCTACGCGCTGGCTCAATGGAAGACCTTCCTGCGGGTGGCCGTGGAAGACGTGTTCCCGGGGTTGCCGGAGCGGGAGGCCTGGTCTCGCCTGGGCGAGCGCTACCTGCAGGGCTTCCGGTTGACGGCACAGGGGCGCGCGAGCATGTCGCTCGTCACCCGGTTGGGGCCGCGCCATACGCTGGAGCGCGTGCCGCACAACGTGCGCGCCGGCAACAATTTCAATGAGGTGCGGGTGGAGGAGCTGGGCACGCACGGCGCCCGGTTGTGGATGCGGGACGTGGCCGCGGACAACCCCTACTTCGCCTGTGGCTTCCTCGCGGAGACGCTGCGCGCGGCGGGCGCGGAGGACATCCAGGTGGAGCCGGTGTCTCGTGATGGCACGGCCGCCACCTTCCGCCTCTCCTGGATGAACGCCTCCACCCGGCCGGTGGCGAGTGGTTCCGCGCGCTGATCGCGGGCGGGCGCGAAGCCCCCGACGTCATCGATGCCGCCGATAGCGCTTCCCGCATGCGCCGCCGATGGACCGGCCCAGGCGCGTCCGGGAGGCGAGGGGGACCGTCGAGGGCCGCCGGTGTGCGGTGATGTCGTGCAGGTAGACGAGGAGGCCGTCGACCGTGGGCGCCACCGTCACTTCCCACCAGCGGGAGTGGAAGCGTTCCTCGAAAGCCACGGGCGTGCCCGAGGTGAGCACCCGCCGTATCTGGGTGCCCAGGGCCGAGCTGGGACTTCCGGTGGACTCCTGCTCGAGCGTGCGGCCCATGAGGGCCTGGCGGCGCTTGCCGAGCAACTGTTCCGCGGCCCGGTTCACGTAGACGAAGCGGCACCGGGGATCGAGCGCGAGGAAGGGCGTCGGCATGCACTCGACGAAGGAGAGCATCCGCTCCTCGAAGGCGGCCGTCTCGCTCACGAAGCGCTCGGTGTCCGTCACGTCCGCGAGCCACACCGCGAGCAGGCCCGCCTCCACGCGGGCGGCACGGGCCAGGACCCGGCGCGTCCCCGAGCCCCGGCGCATGAGGAGCACCCGCGTGTGGGGCTCTCCGGTGGCGAGCACCTGGCTCCATGCCGACAGCCCCTCGGCCAGCTCCGGCCACCGTGAGCGCAGACGCCTGCCCAGCGGGTTCTCCTCCAGCAAGGCCTCCACCGCCGGATTCGCGTACTCACAGAGGAAGTCCTCGCTGTCCCCTGTTGCTTCCAGGCGGAGCGCGAGGAAGGCATCCGGGTTGAACGCCTCGAGGGCATAGAGGCCGCGTGGGGGGAACATGGGGGAATGCATCCAGGGGCACGAAAGCACGCGCGCTCCGTCCGGGTTGACGCGGAGCGTCTTCCTCTGCGTGTGAATGGCGGCGAGGTGACACTCTCTCCGTCGAGGCGTGTGGTTCCGTACCCCCCGTCCAGTGTTTGCCCAGGGCTCGTGCCAGAGCGGTGGACGAGCGAGTCGGAGGGCCCCCTCGTTGACCCGTCCGCTAAACCCGTGTTCAGTCTGGGAGAGCGCCATGGCCCCGCAGATCGCCCTCGACTTCTCCACCGCTTCGACCGTCCACCCGGCGCTCGCGCCCTTCCATCCCGTGGTCCAGGGCTGGTTCAGCGAGCGTCTGGGCGAGCCCTCTCGCCCACAGGTGGAGGGCTGGCCGCTCATCCAGGACTGGCGGGACGTGCTCATCGCCGCGCCCACGGGCAGCGGCAAGACGCTCACCGCCTTCCTCGCCGCCCTGGATCGGCTCTTCCGCCTCGCGCTGGAAGGGCAGCTGCCGGACCGCACGCAGGTGCTCTACGTGTCGCCCCTCAAGGCCCTGGGCAACGACGTGCGGAAGAACCTGCTGCAGCCCCTGGAGGAGTTGATGAAGCGGGCGCGCGCCGCCGGCTACTCGCCCCAGGAACTCCGGGTCCAGGTGCGCACGGGCGACACCTCGGCATCCGAGCGCGCGCAGATGGTGCGTCGGCCCCCGCACATCCTCATCACCACGCCCGAATCGCTCTACCTCTACCTGACGGCGGAGCGGGCCCGGAGCACCCTGCGCGGCGTGCGCACCATCATCGTGGATGAAATCCACGCCCTGGCACGCGACAAGCGGGGCAGTCACTTCGCCCTGTCGTTGGAACGGCTCAAGGCCATCACCGAGGTGACGCCGCAGCTCATCGGCCTGTCGGCCACGCAGAAGCCGTTGGACGCGATCGCCGCCTTCCTCACGGGCGAGCGCGCCGAGACGTGTCACACCGTGCAGGTGGGCCACCAGCGGCCGTGGGATTTGCGGGTGGAGATTCCGGACGCGGAGCTGGGCTCGCTCGCCACGCATGAGATGTGGGGGCAGGTGTATGACCGGCTGATCCAACTCGCGAGCGAGCACCGCACGACGCTCGTCTTCGTGAACACGCGCAAGCTGGCCGAGCGCGTGGCGCACGACCTGGGCGAGCGCCTGTCGCCGGACAAGGTGGCGGCGCATCACGGCAGCATGTCGCGCGAGATGCGGCTGTCGGCCGAGGAACGGCTCAAGGCGGGGCAGTTGTCGGTGATGGTGGCCACGGCGTCGCTGGAGCTGGGCATCGACGTGGGCAACGTGGACCTGGTGGTGCAACTGGGCAGCACGCGCTCCATCTCCGTGCTGTTGCAGCGGGTGGGCCGCGCGGGCCACTACAAGGGAGGCATCTCCAAGGGCGTGCTCATCGCGATGACGCGCGACGAGCTGATGGAGTGCGTGGCGCTGCTCAACGCCGTGCGCGAGGGGGACCTGGACGCGGTGCGCATCCCCGAGAAGCCCCTGGACGTGCTCGCGCAGCAGGTGGTGGCGGCGTGTGCGTGCGAGGAGTGGGACGAGCGCGCGCTCTACAGCCTCTTCCGCCGGGCCTGGCCGTACCGTCACCTCACGTACGAGGAGTACGAGAAGGTGCTGGAGACGCTGTCCGAGGGCGTGTCGCTCCGGCGTGGGCGGGCAGGGGTGCACCTGCATCGGGACAGGGTGAACCAGCGGCTCAAGGCGCGCCGGGGTGTGCGCATCACCGCGCTCACCAATGGCGGGGCCATTCCAGACACCTTCAGCTTCAACGTGGTGGCCGAGCCCGAGGGCAAGGTGGTGGGCACGTTGGACGAGGACTTCGCGGTGGAGTCCTCGCCCGGGGACATCTTCCTCCTGGGCACGACGGCCTGGCGCATCCAACGGGTGATGGGCGCGTCGGTGGTGGTGGAGAACGCCCACGGACAGCCTCCCACGGTGCCCTTCTGGCGGGGCGAGGCCCCGGGTCGCACGGACGAGCTGAGCGTGCACGTGGGCCGGCTGCGAGAGGAATTGCTCCAGCGCGCGGACGCACCGCTCTTCCTGGAGAAACAGCTCAACGTGCCGCCGCCCGCGGTGGACGCGCTGCTCGCGTACCTGCGCGCGGGCCATCAGGTGCTGGGTGTGGTGCCGAGCCACACCACGCTCGTGGCCGAGCGCTTCTTCGACGAGGCCGGTGGCATGCAGCTCATCCTCCATGCGCCATTCGGCAGCCGCGTCATGCGCGCCTGGGGCCTCGCGCTGCGCAAGCGCTTCTGCCGCACCTTCGACTTCGAGCTCCAGGCGGCGGCCACCGAGGACGGACTGTTGTTGTCCCTGGGCGAGCAGCACTCCTTCCCGCTGGAGGACATCTTCGGCTTCCTCAACCCGGAGAACGTGGAGGAGGTGCTGGTGCAGGCGGTGCTCCAGGCGCCGCTGTTCGGCACGCGCTTCCGGTGGAACGCGACGCGGGCCCTGTCCCTGTCGCGCTTCTCCTCGGGCAAGCGCGTGGCGCCCAACCTCCAACGGGCGCGGAGCGAGGATCTGCTCGCGGCGGTGTTCCCGGCGCAGGTGGGCTGCCAGGACAACCACCACGGCGCGGATGTGGAGCTGCCGGACCACCCGCTGGTGATGCAGACGATGCAGGACTGTCTGCGCGAGGCCATGGACATCGACGGCCTGCGCCAGGTGCTGCGCGGAATGAAGGAGGGCCGCATCCAGCTCGTGGCCCGGGACGTGCCCGAGCCGAGCGTGTTCGCCCACCAGATGGTGAACAGCCAGCCCTACACCTTCCTGGATGACGCGCCCGCGGAGGAGCGACGGGTTCGCAACGTGGTGCTGCGCCGCACGCTGCCCGCGGAGGACTCGGCGGCCTTCGGCGCGCTGGACGCGAGCGCCATCGAGCAGGTGGTGCGCGACGCGGCGCCGCCGATGCGCGACGAGGACGAGCTGCACGATGCACTGCTGCAACTCATCCTCTTGCCCGAGGCGCGGGTGCCGGGGCGGTTCGTGGCGAGCCTCGTGGCACAGCGGCGGGTGGCCTGGCTGGACGTGGGTGGCATGCGCTACCTGGTGCCCGCCGAGCGCCTCCAGGCCGTCCGGGCCTTGTTCCCCGAGGCGGCACCGCACCCGGCGCTGGAGCCCCTGTCCGGGGACAAGCCCATGGAGCGCGACGCGGCGGTGACGCTGGTGGTGCGCGGGTGGATGGAGTTGCTGGGCCCGACAACGGCGGCGGAGCTGGGGGCCATCACCTCCCTGGACCCATCCGACGTGAACATCGCGCTGCACCAGTTGGAGTCCACGGGCGGCATCCTCCGGGGCCGCTTCCGTCCGGACGCCGCCCCCGGGGAGCTGGAGTGGTGTGACCGGCGTCTGCTCCAGCGCATCCACCGGTTGACCGTGGGCCGGTTGCGCAAGGAGATCGAGCCTCTGAGCGCGCAGGACTTCATGCGCTTCCTCTTCCGGTGGCACCACCTGGAGGAAGTGGACGCGCTGCGCGGCTCCACGGGCCTGTCCAAGGCCATCAGCCTGCTGCAAGGCTATGAAGCACCCGCGTCGGCCTGGGAGCGCTTCCTGCTGCCCTCCCGGATGAAGGGCTACCTGGGAGATCTGCTGGAGCGGGCGTGCTACTCGGGCGAGGTGGCCTGGGGTCGGCTCACGCAGGCCAGGGAGGCGAAGCCGGTGCCGGGTCCCCGCCGGGGCGCGACCGTGACACCTTCCGAGCCCGTGCCCGTTCGCTCCCGGGCGGCCTCTCCCAACCGCAACGCGAGTCTGTCCTTCGTGCGGCGCGAGGACCTGGACTGGATGCTGTCGGCGGCGCGACCCAACGCGGTGCTCGCGGATGGGGGCGTGCTGGTTCCGCCGGACCTGTCGGCACCGGCGCAGGACGTGGTGGCGGTGCTGGAGCAGCGCGGTGCGTGTTTCTTCACGGACCTGTGCTCGCGCTCACGGCGGCTGCCCTCGGAGGTGGAGGACGCGCTCTGGGAGCTGGTGGCTCGGGGGCTCGTCACGGCGGATGCCGTGCAGAACCTGCGGGTGTTGCAGAGCCCGGCGCAGCGCAAGCGGCAGAAGTTGTTGCAGCGCGGAGGCCCGGGCCGCTGGAGCCTGCTGGTGCCCTCGGAGCCCAAGGGCGAGGACGAGGTGCGCGAGTCGCTCGCGAGGCTCTTCCTCCAGCGCTATGGCATCGTCTGGCGCGACCTGGTGATGCGCGAGTCGCTGGCGCCCTCCTGGCGCGAGCTGCTGTACGTGTACCGGCGGATGGAGGCTCGTGGCGAGATCCGAGGAGGCCGTTTCGTGGCGGGCTTCGTGGGCGAGCAGTTCGCGCTGCCGGACGCGGTGGACGTGGCGCGGGCGGTGCGGAGGCAGGCGCCCTCGGGGGTGCGCGTGCAACTGTCCGCGGTGGATCCGCTCAACCTCACGGGGGTGGTGACGCCGGGTCCGCGCGTGCCGGCCACGGTGGGCAACGTCGTCACCTACGTGGACGGTGTGCCCCAGGGCGTCGACGACCAGGGAGATGAAACGGAAGAGGAGGACTCGGCCGAGGTGGCCCAGGCGAACTGACCCCGCTGCGAGCCCTCCTCTTTCGTGAAGGACCTACGGCGTGGCCGCGTGGAAGCGGATGCCCTCGTCGGTCCAGCCCTGGGATTTCAATGACGCCCATTCACTGGCGGAGGCGGTGAGCAGGTGCCGGTACGTCACCGGGCTCCGGAGCCGGTACACGGGCACCAGGCAGGTTCCCGTGCTCGCGGACGCATAGAAGCCAATCCCTTCGTCCTCGGTGAATCCATACTGGCTCATCGCGCTCGAACGCTCGCTGGCGCTCGAAGTGTAGAGATGCGCGGGAACGGAGGGGTTCATCAGCCGGTACACGGGCGAGAGCCCCGCGAGCTGGCTGCCCGCTGCTCGGAACGCCACGCCCCGGTTATCGGTGTACCCGTCCGCCGCCGAGGCCTGCGCCTCGCTCTCGGACAGCGTGTACAGGCTGTCCCCGGTCGTGGGGTTCACGCGGTGATACACCGCGCTGGACAGGGGGCATGCGTCCGCCTTTCCCTGCCACTCGAAGGCACCGATCCGCGCCGTGGGCTGCGAGGGATTCGTCTCCGGCCAGTAGATGGCCTTGAGCACTTCCGAGGGAAGTGGCGCGCCCCGTCCCCAGACATCCGTGCTGCCCGGGTTCTGCGTGAAGTTCTTCCCCGCGTAGTCGATGAAGAAGGATGGCGTGCTCGTCACGCGCTCGACGGAGTTGCCCTCGTACCCCGGGTTCGCGCTCTGGAATGCGGCCAGCGTGGTGTAGCCAATCGCGGCGCTTCCCGCGTTCTTCTGCCACTCGATGACATTCGCGGGTGCGTTCGTGGCGCTTCGCCAGTAGGCCTGAAAATCACTCGCGCTGATGATGCGGGCGGCGCCGTAGGCCGTGGCGCCGGGGTCCTCCACGTTGAGCAGGGGCCGAGAGGAGCGGGAGCCCGCGATCAAGTTGTTCTTGAGCGTGATGCGCTCGGCATTACAGGTGTTCGCGAGGTCTCCCCGAGAACTGGGCTCGCAGCGATCATAGACGTCGGCTTGGACGGGGACGGTTCCCTTGGTTCCGTCACAGAGCTGACCGCCGGGCAGCGTGTCCCCGGTGACGCAGCGGTTGTCGTCCACGACGCTCAGGTTGCCCGAATAGCCAGTGGTCGTCTCCTCGTTGTTGACGAGCGTGTTGTTCCAGAGTTGCACGGTGCGCGAACCAAAGACGGCGATGCCCGTCAGGCCATTGTCATGCACCAGGTTGGAGGCGATCACGCCATGGTGTGACACCTCGTAGAAGATGCCTTTCTCATCGTTGTAGCGGACGGTGTTCCTCGCGATGATGAACCAGTGGGTGTTGGGCTGGGTCGAGCCGCAATGTTGATCGCACCAGAAGCCCGTGGCGGCGTTGTGCTCGAAGAGGTTGTTGAAGATGACGCCGTCCTCGACCTTGGTGATCTTCATGCCGGCGTCGACCGCGTTCGCCCAGTGCCGGATGTTGTTGTACGAGATGTCATTGCCCGAGACGACGAGGCCATTGGCGTTGCCCGCCTGGACCCCCGTCCAGCCATTGTTGAGGACGCGGTTGCCGATCAGCCGCACCCCCTGCGCGTTGGCCACGGCCACTCCCGAGGCGGAGTTGTTGGCCACGGTCGAGTTCTCCAGGATGGAGTTCGAGACGGCGGTGCTGTTCTTGTAGAGCAGGATGGCGCCCTTGTAATAGGCCGTTCCATTCACGCTCTTGCTCCAATCGACCGTGCATGTGCCGTAGCCCCTCACGTCCAGCCCCGCGATCTTCACGTTCGAGGCGGCGCTCCTCAGGGCCCAGAGCTTCGTGGTCACTTCCACGTCGCTCGAACCGCCCGCGACGGTGAGGACGTTGGAGGCATGGTCATAGGTATACTCGCCGGGCTGCGGTTGGGAGGCCACGCGGCGCAGCGGGATTCCCGCGCGGAAGACACCCAGCGCGTACTCCGCGCCGAAGTGTCGGCTGGTGCCCTTGAGCAGATGGTCATCCGCGCAGTTCTGCTCGAAGCGCGTCATGTCCCCAGGGAGCGTGGCGCTGGCGGTCGCCGAGCCGGTGAAGCCCGTGACCTGGGTGCTGCCCCACAGCCGCACCACATCCGTGCGGTAGCGCTGGAGGGTGACGTTGTCGCGCGTCACCGACAATTCGCCCTCGCGGTACGTGCCCGCCTTGAGCACGATGGTCCAGGTCGGCCCAGCGGGTTTGGCGTTGACGACGGCCAATGCACGTCCGAGCGTCTTGAACGGTGCGGTGAGGCTCCCACTGTCGGTGTCATTCCCCGTGGGACTGACGAAGACGACGTGGGTCGTGGGTGGCTCGTAGAACTCCGAGGGCGTGGGGCGGGTCCGTGTAGACGTGCGGCGTGAGCGCGGACGTCACCTCCGCCACGAGAGGCGCCGCGTCCTCGGGGCCGCCGCAACCGCCGAGACAGAGCAGCAGCAAGCCCACGAATCCAGAGGATCGATCCATCGCGAAAGAACGGGTGCGGACGTGCATGCGTGCTCCTGTGAGTCTGGACTCCACCAGGCTCCAAAGCTCAACATGGATTGAATCGAATTAACAGGACTAAGCCGTAAAACTGAATAAAGCGGGAGGAGTGAATCGCAGGGGGAAGAACGAGGGAGGCGGCACGCATCGAACCAAACAGGACCTGTGAACTCATTTGACTTGAGAGGTTGACTCCATTCGCGTATGGGGTGACGGCATGAGTGCGCACCGCGCATGGTGGAAGGAGCCGCACGTGGAGGAAGAGAAGAAAGAGAGTCGCGTGGGGGAGTTCCTTCTCGGGCGCCCTTGCGAGGAGGTGGGACCGGAGCTGGGACACCTCTACGAGGCTCGCAACGAGGCGACGGGAAACGCCGGCCTGGTGCTGTTGCCCGGGACACGCGTGGACTGGGACCTCGAGGACGACTGGGCGGTGCGGATCTCCGGCAAGCGAACGCCCTCCTCCGTGGTGAAGGTGGAAGTGGAACGGGCACCCGCTTCGGGCCGGATGACGAAGTTGGTGGACATCCTCGCCCTGGTCTTCGCCTCCCTCAAGCGAGTGGAAGACAATGAGCGGGTGAACATCCATCTCACCGGAAGACCGAAGCGTGCGAACTGGGCGGGACGATTCCCGTGGAGGCTCGCTGCTCGGGACGGAGGCGCCCTCGCGGGACTTGTCCTGATCCTGCTCCTCTGTCTGTCATTCACGAGCCAGTCAGAGAGTGAGGAACAGTCCGCGTCCGGCATGACGTGTGAGACTCGTGGGCAGGTGGACGCGGCGCAGATGATCGACGCCGCTGAAGCGGGTGTTCCACCCATCGCCTATCGCATGCCCGACAAGCCCTTCCGGAATCAGGCAACGCCTCCTTGCACCCCCAACAGGGACGAGGAGGAGATCAACGGGGGATGTTGGGTACAACTCGCCCGAAAGCCTCCTTGCCTCGGGGAGACCCAGGCCGAGTACCAGGGCAAGTGCTACCTGCCCGTCGCGAAGAGGACGCCGCCGTTGCAGTCCGTCGAGCCATGAGCACCGGCGGCGCGTGGCTTGGGAAGTCGGGCTGGAACAGGTAGGGTCCGCCGCCATGCACGAAGCACCCGTGGACCGCTCCGGTTGGAGCCTGCCACCTCTTCCGGCGGTTCTCCTTTCCATCGTGAGCGTCCAGGGCGGTGCGGCGCTCGCGAAAGGACTGTTTCCAGCGCTGGGCGCGGCGGGGACGGCGGGGGTCCGTATCGCGTTGGCCGCGCTCGTGTTGCTCGTGGCCTTCCGCCCACCGCTCGCGCGCTTCACCCGTGCGCAGTGGGCCGCGGTCATCCCCTATGGCCTGGCGCTCGGCGCCATGAACCTCAGTTATTACCTCGCCATCGCGCGCATTCCGCTCGGACTTGGCGTCACGCTGGAGTTCGTCGGACCCCTCGTGGTCGCGGTGGCCGGGTCCCGAAGGCTCCTGGATTTCCTGTGGGTCCTGGTCGCCGCCGTTGGCATCGTTCTCATCACGCCATGGAGTGGCGGGCCTGGCGCGCTCGACATGATCGGCGTGTTGCTCGCGCTCTTCGCGGGGGCATGCTGGGCCGCGTACATCGTGCTCGGTGGGCGTTTGTCGCGGCTGCTTCCCGAGGGGCAGGGCGTGGCGACCGGGATGGTGTTCGCGACGCTCGTCGTGCTGCCCGTTTCGCTCGCGGACGGCGTGGCCGCGAAGTTGACCCCCGCGTTGTTGGCGGCGGGCCTCGGGGTGGCGCTGCTGTCGAGCGCGTTGCCGTACACATTGGAGATGATGGCGTTGCGGGTTCTCCCGAGCCGTACCTTTGGCATCCTGATGAGTCTGGAGCCCGCGGTCGCGACCCTGATGGGGTTCTTGTTCCTGCACGAGCGGTTGTCGCCGGTGCAGTGGCTCGCGGTGGCCCTGGTGAGTGCCGCCTCCGCGGGCTCCACCCTCACGGCCCGCCGAGTCCCTCCGCCCATCGAGGCCTGACGCGGCCTCGTCGCCTGGTGCGAGGCCTCGGTGGGCGCGCGGGGTCGTTCCCACGTCTCCAGCCCTTCGCCAACGACCTGGTGACGCTGACGCTCACGGGCGCTCAAATCGAGACGCTGCTGGAGCCGCGATTCCAGCCGAGCGGTGGTGTCACGCCACCTGCTGCGCGCGCTCCAGGAGGAAGGCCACCAGGGCGGGCCAGGCGTCGCGGAGCTTGTCGGTGGAAGCTTCGCCGAACACGGTGATGGGATCCACGTAGCGGCGCTCTCCGGAGACGCGCTCCACGCTCCATGCGAGCAGTGCGTCCCTCAGGCCGCGCAGAGGGCCTCCGAGGATATGGGTCGCGGGTCCATGCAGCAGCAGGCGGGCCTGGGCCCAGTCCTCGCGCCGACAGGCGATGACGCCGTTGACGAGGACGATGAGGGGATCCTCCTCATCGAGGGCCCTGGCTTCACCCAGGCGTTTGTCCGCGATGCTCAACGCGCCCTGCAGCGCGGCGATCAGGGCGAGTCGCGCGGGGATGAGCCGCCGGATGGACTCGGGCAGTTCCTTCGTGTCCTGGGCGCGGGTGAACTCCCTCTCGGCCGCGTCCAGGTGCCACAAATCCAGATGGCACACCCCGAGGTTGAACGGGAGGATGCCCTGGCTCCGGGATTTGAGCAGGAGGTGGGCGGCCTCGAACTTCTCGAGCGCGGCGGCGATGCGTCCTCGTGACAGGAGCTGGTTTCCCTCCGAGCTCAGCGTCCATCCCTTCTGAACGCGTTTCCCGATGAAGACGCTGACGACGACGGCACAGACGGCGAGGAGGGCGACGGGAATCCATCTTGTCAGGTCCGGCAGCGGATCTCCGGGTTGCCGGAAGAAGGCGTAGAAGGCGACGAACAAGACGATGAGCAATACCCACTGCGCGACAAGACGCATCCCTCTTCCCATCCGCCTTCTGTAGCATGCGCTCCCGCGTGCCAGGGGGAACATGTCGGGCGGGTGTGCCGGGCCCCTCGACGTCCCCGGAAAGGACTCCGTGATGAAGGCAATGGCCTTGTGCCTGGGTCTGCTGCTGGCGTTCCCGGCATCGGCTCATTCCGTGGAGGAATCGGCGTGCGGCGGGAGCACCCTGCCCGTGGCGCGGATGGCGCATTCCGAGAAGATGTGCCGCGCGTTCTCGCGAGCGCTCGCCGCACTGCCCGCGGCGACTGGCGCGGAGGCGCGAGCCCTGCTCACGCCCGAGAACCTGGCGCTCATGGCGACGATGACCGCCGCGTGGGTGGGGTCGCAGGGGGTTCCCGTGGTGGGGCAGGCGGTGGATGCCGCGCTGTTGGCCTTGGGGGTCACGCTCCTCGTGGGGCAGACCGCGGAACTCGCGCAGTGTCTCTGGCTGTTCGTCAATCACGCGCGGCTGGCCCGGAGTCCGGAAGTGGTGATTAATGAAGAACGTGCAATAGGATACTTCGAGGAACTACTGCTCGAATTCAAGATTTCCGGAAGGATTGTGGTCCGGCCATGAAATAGACGGTGTGAAATGGATTTTCTCGTGATCATCAGATCGGAAGGGGTTTTCCCTTTCGCTGAGTTCAAGGACCGGTTGCTGGAGCGGTGGCCCACTGCTCTTACTCGCGATCTTGAAGGTACCAGCCGTCAGGCCCTTCTGGATTTCGAGATCTCCATGGCTCGATCAACGCTTTACGGAACATTTTTTCGAGGGGGGAAGTCAGTCAGCTTTTCTGGAGATCTGGCGGATTGTGCGGCGTTCGCTCATTGGTGCCGCCTACTCATCCCCGCGAACGAGGATGTCATGTTCTGTGATGAAATGGTGAACATGAGCCTTGATTTGAATTTGGATACCACTCTCAATGAAATCGTGGATGCAGTCATGTCGTCGTAGTCTGAAAGCGGGAATCGCACGTCATCGGAGCAGCCCCATTCAGCCGTTGTCCCCCGAGCGGCCGGTGTGCGAAAAACCGCCATGGCCAATTGGACCCGAATTGAGAAGCTCAATGGAGGCGAACGCATCTACTACGTCGATCCGCCGATCGATTCGAAGGAGGAGGTCTGGTTCTTCTCCGGCGACTCCAGGTTGCGGGTGTGGAGCGACGGAGTCCTCTACAAGGGTGACGAGGAGACGGTGGCGCGGCTCACGGCTCCCGTCACGGAGCGCTTCTCCCTCTACAAGCTGCTCGACCAGCTCTTCGTCGACGTGGAGATTCGGGGTGAGCAGGCGGTGATCCACCGGGGGGTGTTGAATGGCTCCAGCGTCGCGACGCTCGTCGCCTCATCGGAGGTCGCGCCGCTGCTCGCTCGCTACCGAGCGCTCTCGTTCCGAGACGGCACGCCCTGGAACGCGACGAAGAAGCGGGTGACGGTGCGTGAGTACCGCAAGGACTCGTCCGACAAATGGACGGTGCATGTGGATGGCACGAGCGTCATCGAGAACATGCGCAAGGAGACCCCCACGCCGAGCCGTGAGGCCGCCATCGCGCTCGCCCAGAAGCGCATCCAGGCCAAGCAGAAGGCGGGATTCAGGACGTACCTCATCGAACTCACGGAGGCCCGGCACCCCAATCCCGAGCCGAAGCCCCCGAAGGGAGTGCCAGCGCGAAAGCCCCTCGCGAAGAAGGCCGCCATCGCGAAGCCGGAGAACGCTTTCGAGGCCGTCGATGCGGCCGTCGCGATCCTGAAGGATCTGCACACGCGCATCCCGAAGGCGCATTTCGTCACGGAGTGCCTCGACGCGAAGAAGGATCGCGAGCGGGTCGCCTCCGTCGAGAGCCATGCCTCCTTCTTCCTCGACATGCACAAGCCGCGTGTCGGGCGCTGGAAGACGGCGAAACCCCGGGCTCCGAAGAAGAACGAGTCGAGCTGGGACTACTTCGTGCGGGTGTATGGCTCCATCACCTGGATCCTCGATGGTCAGGCCGACGAGGGTCTGGCGATGTTCTACTGTGGCAACGTGACGGGTGGCGGATGGAGCTGCCTGGAGATCGTCGGAGAGGGCGACTACGAGATCGATGATCTCGTGGAGGCCACGGGCAACGAGGAGTTGGAACAGCTCCTCGTGTTCCACGGCGGGTGGCACGACGGGAAGTCGTGGGCCTTCGACCAGCGTGTGAGTTCGCCGAGTGGTGAGTACGCCATCATCCCCTTCGACGAATCCATGGATGCGCTTCCGAAGCAGATGAAGCCCGAGCGCATCGTTGCGTTTGGCGATTGGCTCTACAAGCGCGTCGTCTCGCTGACGCGAATCGCCGAGCGGAACCTGCGCGAGGTGAACTGAGCCCTGGGTGCGTACCGGGTGTCCGGTACGCACTCGCTCCAGCTCACGGAGAGACGCCCACCGTGCACTCCGGGAGCGCCCGCCGCAGGGCCTCGATCTCCTCCCGGGGAATGGAGGTCCAGTAAAGGTCCAGGGTCTTGAGGCTTGTTAGTTGGTGGAGGCAGGCCGGGAGGGTGCTCATCTCCGTGGCCTGCAAGTCCAGGAACCTCAGGTTCTTGAGTTGGCCCAGCTCCTCGGGGAGCGAGCTGAGCCCGCTGTTGCGCAGGTTCAGTGACTCCAGGCTCCGCAGTTGTCCCACCTCGGGGGGCAGGGTCTTCAGCTCTCGATTGAAGGATAGATCCAGCCGCTTCAGCATGTGGAGCTGGCCGAGTTGCTTGGGAAGTTGTTTGAGACCCGTCGAGCCCAGCCACAGGTGTTCCAGCTCCGAGAACTCCCCAATCACCGGAGGCAGCTCTCCCAGCTTCCGCCCGTTCAGGGTGAGTTCCTTCGACGTTCTGGGTAAAGCGGTGAGTACCCCCTCCGCGCCCTTGGCCTTGGAGGGCTTCACCTTCACGGGAAGGGATTCGCTCTCCAATCCCAGGGGGTCTCCCAACTCCCGCTCGGCGTCGTTCTCGGCCGGCTCGTCCTCTTCCGGGAGCGCTTCGCCCAGCGTTTCCAGTTGCTGCTTCACCCAGGTGGAGAAGGGTCCCAGTTCGCTCTCGGGCAGGCTGTCCTCGACATTCCAGACGACGAGCTCGCCGCTCTCCTCGCTCTTCCCGAAGGCGTAGCCATTGACGTCGTTGATGTCGCTGGAGGCGAACATCACGAAACGGTAGGTGTGCGTGCCCGCCTCCCGCTCCTCGCGGACCTCCGCCCACTTCCGGTCTGGCTCGCCCATCTGCATGGAGAGGCCGAGCATCCAGCGGGGAGGAAGGAAGGCCAGCTTCTCCTCACCGCTGGACAGCCACCGGTAGCCAAGTTCCTTCACGAACTGGAGGTAGTCCGCGGGAAGGAAGGGCGCGAGGTCGAACTCGTGCGGGAAGGCCATCCCGCGCGGCTCGAGCTTCTCCGGGTACTTGCCCGCGGCGTCGTCTCCCAGGCGCTGGAGGTACCTTTTTTCCAGGCGTTTCCATTCCGTGGACGTCTTCTTGACCGCCATGCCGCCTACTCCTCGCCGTAGGTCTCGATGAAGTCGTCGATGACCGTGACGATGTGGGTGGAGAAGTCCCGGAAGTGCCTGGCGTCCTGGGTGCCGAGGAGCTGGGGAAGTCCGAAGGGCTCGTCATGGGTGTAAGCCACGACACCCAGCTCGTCCTCGGGAGTGCGATCTCGCGGATTGAAGCACCAGAAGTTCTCCACCGCGTCATCGTCCATGCGCTGGAAGAACAGGGCCTCCTCGATGGCCTCGGCCACGTCGGGATCGTCTCCCTCCGCGGCGTCGTTCGGGTCCGGTGCGACCGCGTGCAATTCGTTCGGGAGCTCCATGCCGATGAGCTCCCTTCCGCCATACAGCACCTTGAAGGTGCCGTGGGTGTTCAAGAACCGCACGTAGCTGGGGGGCAGCTTCAGCCCGTATTTCTTCTCCAGCTTCTGCACCTCCGCGCCGGAGAGCGGCTGGGAGAACTCCAAGGACATGTCCTCTTTGGTGCTCACGAAGACCTTGAGCCGCTCCACTGCCTCGGTCACTCCGCTCTCTTTCGATGTCGTCGGCATACGGACTCCCGTAGACCACGCATGGACGAAAGAGAAGCGCCCCGTCGACGCGGAGGTCGAATCGGGGCGCTCGCACTCATGACGCGGAGGACGGTTACTTCACGCGCCCTTCCTTCCAGGCCTGGAGCAGCTGCTCATAGGGCACGGTCTCGCCCTTGGGCTTCTCGTTGGCGAGCTTGGGCTTGGGGGCACCCGGCGCGTCGAACCAGAACTTCGCGTCCTTCACGGGGTTGAGCTTGGGCGGGCAGGTCTTCATGCCCGCGCGCTCCAGGCGGCCCATGACGTCATCCATCTGCGTGGCGAGCGTGTCCATGGCCTCCTGGGGCGTCTTCTCGCCCTCGACAGCGAGGCTGATGTTCTGCCACCAGAGTTGCGCGAGCTTCGGGTAGTCCGGCACGTTGGTGCCGGTGGGGGTCCAAGCCACGCGCGCGGGGCTGCGGTAGAACTCCACGAGGCCGCCGAACTTGTCCGCCACCTTGGTGACGTGCTCGGAGCGGATGTCCGAGTCGCGGATGGGCGTGAGGCCGACCAGGAACTTCTTGAGGGACGTGGTCTTGGCCACCACGAACTGGGCGTAGAGCCACGCCGCCTTGCGGCGCTCGAGCGGCGTGCTCTTGAGCATCGTCCACGAGCCGGTGTCCTGGTAGCCGAGCTTCATGCCCTCCTCCCAGTACGGGCCGTGAGGCGAGGGGGCCATGCGCCACTTGGGCAGGCCATTGGCGTCCACCACGGGCAGGCCGGGCTTCATGAGGGGCGCGGTGAAGCCCGTGTACCAGAAGATCTGCTGCGCGACGTTGCCCTGGCCGGGCACGGGGCCGGCCTCGGAGAACGTCATGCCGGCCGCCTGGGGCGGGGCGTACTTCTTGAGCCATTCGATGTACTTGGTGAGCGCGTACACGGAGGCGGGGCCATTGGTGTCACCGCCACGCGTGACGGAGGCGCCCACGGGGTTGCAGCCCTCCACGCGGATGCCCCATTCATCCACGGGCTTGCCGTTGGGCAGGCCCTTGTCGCCCGCGCCCGCCATGGACAGCCACGCGTCCGTGAAGCGCCAGCCCAGGGACGGGTCCTTCTTGCCGTAGTCCATGTGGCCGTACACCTTGACGCCGTCGATCTCCTTCACGTCGTTGGTGAAGAAGTCGGCGATGTCCTCGTAGGCGGACCAGTTCACCGGCACGCCCAGCTCGTAGCCGTACTTCTTCTTGAAGCGCTCGCGCAGGTCGGGGCGGCTGAACCAGTCGTGGCGGAACCAGTAGAGGTTGGCGAACTGCTGGTCCGGCAGTTGGTACATCTTGCCGTCGGGGCCGGTGACGAAGCTCTTGCCCATGAAGTCGTCGATGTCGAGCGTGGGCAGCGTCACGTCCTTGCCTTCGCCCTCCATGAAGTCCGTGAGCGGCACCACCTGGCCATAGCGCACGTGGGTGCCGATCAGGTCGCTGTCGTTGACGTACATGTCATAGATGCTGCGGCCCGACTGCATCTGGGTCTGCAGCTTCTCGATGACATCGCCTTCCTGGATGATGTCGTGCTTGAGGTTGATGCCGGTGATTTCCGAGAAGGCCTTGGCCAGCGTCTTGGACTCATAGACGTGCGTGTCGATGCTCTCGGACACCACGTTGATCGTCTGTCCGCGGAAGGGCGCGGCGGCCTCGCGGAACCACTTCATCTCCGCGAGCTGCTCGTCGCGGGAGAGGGTGCTGGGCTGGAACTCCTCGTCCACCCACTTCTCGGCGGCCTTCTCCAGGGCGGCGGTGTCCACCTGCTGGGGCTGCGCCGCGGCGGGGGGCTTCTCACCCTCCGCGGGCTTCGACTCCTTCTTGCACCCGGCCACGGGAACGGCGAGGGCCAAGGCCAACGTCCACACGGTTTTCTTCATCGGTTCTACCCCCAGCGGGAAATGAAGACGAGGAACAGCAACGACAGACCCACGGCGATCCAGACGGACGCATCCGTCAGGCCCACCCAGGCCAGGTGAATGAAGGCGCTGCCCAGCAGCCCCACGAAGAGCCGATCTCCCCGGGTGGTGGACATGGGCAGGAGGCCCTGACGGGGCAGGGAAGGGGCGCGGATGCCCCAGACCGTATAGGCCGCGAGGAGGAGCACGATGAAGCCGAAGAAGCCGGCCGTGGGGGCCGTCCAGGCCATCCATTCGAAGTCCATGACGGCTCACACCCTTCCCAGGGCGAAGCCCTTGGCGATGTAGTTGCGCACGAAGTAGATGACCACCGCGCCCGGCACGAGCGTCAGCACGCCCGCGGCGGCGAGCACGCCCCAGTCCATGCCCGCCGCGCTCACCGTGCGCGTCATGGCGGCGACGATGGGCTTGGCCTCCACGGACGTGAGCGTGCGCGCGAGCAGCAGTTCCACCCAGCTGAACATGAAGCAGAAGAACGCCGTCACGCCCACGCCCGAGCGGATGAGCGGGAAGAAGATGCGCAGGAAGAAGCGCGGGAAGCCGTAGCCGTCGATATAGGCCGTCTCGTCGATCTCCCGGGGCACTCCGGACATGAAGCCCTCGAGGATCCACACGGACAGGGGCACGGTGAAGAGCATGTGCGCGAAGGCCACGGCCCAGGGCGTGTCGAACAGGCCGATGCTCGAGTAGAGCTGGAAGAAGGGCAGCAGGAAGACGGCCGGGGGAGACATGCGGTTGCTGAGCAGCCAGAAGAACAGGTGCGTGTCTCCGAGGAAGCGGTAGCGCGAGAAGGCGTAGGCCGCGGGCAGCGCGAGCAGCACCGAGAGCACCGTGTTGATGCTCACGTACGTGAGCGAGTGCACGTAGCTCATGCTCCACGAGGGATCCGTGAAGATGGTGGTGTAGTTGTCGAGCGTGGGGGAGCGCGGCCAGGCGGAGAAGTCGCCCAATATCTCCTCGTTCGTCTTGAGCGACATGCACACGAGCCAATAGATGGGCACGAAGCTCAGGGCCAGATAGAGGGGGACGGCGAGGCGTCTCATCGCGCCTCCTTCTGCTGGGTCATGGCGGTATAGAAGACGTAGCTGAACAGCAGGACGATGAGGAAATAGACGAGGGAGAAGGCAGCCGCCGGGCCCAGGTCGAACTGCCCCACCGCGAGCCGGGTGAGGTACTGGCTCAGGAAGGTGGTGGCGTTGCCGGGCCCTCCGCCGGTGAGCACGAAGGGCTCGGTGTAGATCATGAAGCTGTCCATGAAGCGCAGCAGCACCGCGATGGTGAGCACGCCTCGCAGCCGGGGCAGTTGGATGTAGCGGAACGTGGCCCACACGCTGGCGCCGTCGATGCGCGCCGCCTGGTAGTAGGCCTCGGGAATGGCTTGCAGGCCCGCGTAGCAGAGCAGCGCCACCAGGGGCGTCCAATGCCAGACGTCCATGAGCAGCACCGTGAGCCATGCGTCCAGCGCGTGGGCCGTGTAGTTGTAGGAGATGCCCAGCGAGTTGATGGCCACGCCGAACAGGCCGATGTCACCTCGGGCGAAGATCTGCCAGATGGTGCCCACCACGTTGAAGGGGATGAGCAGGGGCAGGCCCACGAGCACGAGGCTGGCCGACGCGGCCTTGCCCGCCTTGGGCAGCACGAGCGCGAGCAGGACGCCGAGCGGAATCTCCAGGGCGAGCACCGCGAGCGAGAAGCCCATCTGGCGCCGCAGGGCGCCGTGCAGTTCCGGGTCGCGCAGCACCTTGCGGAACCACTCGGTGCCCACGAAGACGCGCTGGTCGGGTCCGAGGATGTCCTGCACCGAGTAGTTCACCACCGTCATCAGGGGGATGACGGCGCTGAACGCGACGGCCACGAGCACGGGCAGGACCATCAGCCAGGCGCTCTGTCGGGTGGGTTTCTCCATGGGGGTTGTCCTTGGACTCGGGGTTCAGGAGACGGCGCGGCCCGCGGCGTACAGGGTCGTCCACGCGGGGGGCAGCTCCAGCCAACAGGTTTCACCAGGAGCGAGCCGCTCCTCCTCGGGCAGGCGCACCTTGAGGGTCCGCGAGCCGAGCCGCGCGGTGCCCAGCTTGTGCCGTCCCAGGTCCTCCACCTGGGTCACCTCCACGCGCACCGAGGAGGGGGTGCCCTCGGGCACGCGCCGGAGGAATTCGGGCCGGATGCCGAGCAGCAACTCGCCTCCGGTGCCGAGGGCCCGTGCGCACACGCCCGCGTCCAGGGGCAGCCGCTGGCCCTCCACCACCACCGCTCCGTCCTCCACCACGCACGGCAGCAGGTTCATGCCCGGACTGCCGATGAAGTAGCCGACGAAGGTGTCCACCGGATGCTCGAAGAGCTCGCGCGGCGTGCCCACCTGCACCACCCGGCCCTGGTTCATCACCACCACGCGGTCCGCGAGCGTCAGCGCCTCCACCTGATCGTGCGTCACGTAGACGATCGTCATCTTCAGCTGCTCATGCACCTGCTTGAGCTTGCGGCGCAGGAGCCACTTCACGTGGGGGTCGATGACCGTCAGCGGCTCGTCCAGGAGGATGGCCGCCACGTCCCGGCGCACCAGTCCCCGGCCCAGGGACACGCGCTGCTTCATGTCCGCGGACAGGCCGCTCGCGCGCATCTTCAGGTCCGGGGTGAGCTCCAGCAGCTCCGCGACCTCCTCCACCCGCTTGCGCGTCTCCTCCGGGCCGAGCCCGCGGTTGCGCAGGGGAAAGGCCAGGTTCTCGGAGACACTCATGGTGTCGTAGATGACCGGGAACTGGAACACCTGGGCGATGTTGCGCTGTTGGGGCGGGGCGGCCGTGACGTCCGTGCCGTTGAAGAGCACCTGTCCGTGCGAGGGTTTCAGCAGTCCCGAGATGATGTTGAGCAGCGTCGTCTTGCCGCAGCCGGAGGGGCCGAGCAGTGCGTAGGCGCCTCCGTCCTCCCAGGTGAGCTCCAGGGGCCGCAGCGCGTAGTCCTTGTCGGAGGTGGGAGCGGGCCCATAGGCGTGGGCGATGCCGCGGAGTTCAATTCGGGCCATGCGCGGCCTCCTGGGGAGCGAAGGACGGAGCGGCCACGAGCGGGCCTCCGGGCGTGAAGGCGAACAGACGCGAGGGCGGGATGAACAGCTCCACGGGTGAGCCGGAGGCGTGGCGGTGCACGCCCTCCATCTGGGCGGCGAGCGCGAGTCCCGCATGGCCCGCGTGTAGCAGCGTCTCCGAGCCGCTGACCTCTTCCAGCTCCACGTGCGCGGGGACGCGGATGTCCTCGGCGGAGGTGGGCACAAGCCGCAGGTGGTGGGCGCGCAGGCCCAGGCGGTAGCGGCCGGGAGCGAGGCCGCGCAGGTGGCCGGACAAGGGGAAGTCCACCTCGGGAGACAGGCGGGCCCGCCCCTCCGGGGACACCTCGGCGTCCCACAGGTTCATCTGCGGATCGCTGAAGACCTGGCCCACGTGCTCGTTGGCGGGCCGCTGGTACACCTCCAGCGTCGGGCCCGACTGCAACACGCGCCCCTCGTGCAGCACCACCGTCTGTCCGCCGAGCAGCAGCGCCTCGGTGGGCTCGGTGGTGGCGTACACCACGACGGCGGGCCGGCCCCGGAAGAGCTGGCGGATCTCCGTGCGCAGCTCCTCGCGCAGCTTGTAGTCGAGGTTGGCCAGGGGCTCGTCGAGCAGCAGCAGCGAGGCGTCCTTGGCGAGCGCGCGTGCCATGGCCGTGCGCTGTTGCTGGCCACCGCTCAGCTCCGCGGGAAGGCGTTGCAGGAAGGGCTCCAGGCGGAGCGCCGCGGCGGTGTCCCGCACGCGCTTGTCCAATGCCTTGGCGTCGAGCTTGCCCGCGAGCCGCAAGGGCGAGGCGATGTTCTCGTAGACGGTGAGGGAGGGGTAGTTGACGAACTGCTGGTACACCATGGCCACGTCGCGGCGGCGCACGTCCACGTGGGTGACGTCGGTGCCGTCCACGCGCAGCCGTCCCGTGGTGGGCTTGTCGAGCCCCGCCAGCAGCCGCAAGAGCGACGTCTTCCCGGCGCGCGTGCGGCCCAGCAGCACCTGGAAGGAGCCGGGTTCGAGCCGCAGGTGGATGTCCGCCAGGTGTGTTTCTCCGCCCACGACGCGCGTGATTCCGTCCAGCTCGATGCCTTGCCTCACCCGATGTATCCCTCGTTGCGTCCAGGCCAGGAGCGACCGCGGGCGCACTGTAGGAAGAAGCTTCTCGCCGGGTCCAGAAGCAGGCGAGGGGGGATGCGGAATGGCCCACTTCCTGCTTTGTTTGAAAGAGCCTTTGTCCGCGCGCTCAAGGACTCATTCATGATCCGTCGCATCGCCTTGTTGGGTTTCCTCGCCCTCGCCGCATGTGGTGAAGAGGAAAAAACCCCTTCGAAACCCACGACTCCGACCCCGACCGTGAAGACAGGGACGGTGTCGGGGGTGCTGACTCCCTTCCGCTCCGCATCCTCGCTCTCCTCGCGTGCCCTGCCCTCGGAGTTGAGTGATCCACGCTTGCGACACGTGCTCTCCCAGGCCGCGTCCAAGCTCCTTGCCGCGAAGCGTCAAACGCAGCAGCAGGCGCTCTCCTCGACGTCCTCGTCCACGGCCGAGACGGTTCCGGGCGACGTCATCGTTCGTTTCGAGGAGTCCCATCTTCCCGAGGCCGAGGCGCTCGCCCGGGTGGAAGTGCCCGGCTATCGCGCGGTGCACAAGGGTCATCTCTCCGAGCATTGGCAGCTCATTGGCTACGAACCCCTCACGCTGCGCGCCCTGCGGGCGGGGGAGACGGAGGACCTGGCCCAGCGGGTCTCCACCCAGAAGGGCGTGCGTTTCGCGGAGAAGAACGTCCGCGTCCGGGCCTTCGCGACGCCCAATGATCCGGGCTACCCGAGCCAGTGGCACTACCCGATGATGAACCTGCCGGCCGCCTGGGACGTCACCACGGGCTCGGACGCGGTCACCATCGCCATCGTGGATTCGGGCATCGTCAAGCACCCGGACCTGGACGCGCGCGTCGTGCAGGGCGCGGACGTCATCCTCGATGCCTCCGCCGCGGGGGATGGAGATGGCCGGGATATGGACCCGACGGACGTGGGGGCGGATCTGCCCAATGGGGGCTCCTCCTTCCATGGCACGCACGTGGCGGGCACCATCGGCGCGTCGTCCAATGACGGCTACGGCGTGGCGGGCATCACCTGGCGCGGGAAGATCGTTCCGGTGCGCGCGCTGGGCGCCGAGGGGGGCGCGTTCGCGGACATCATCGTGGGCGTCCGCTGGGCCGCGGGCCTGGAGGTCTCCGGGCTGCCCGTGAACAAGAACCCCGCCCAGGTCATCAACATGAGTCTCGGAGGAGAGACCGGCCCGAGCGTGGCCCTCCAGGAAGCCATCGACGAGGTCGTCAAGAAGGGCGTCATCATCGTCGTGGCGGCGGGCAACTCGAACGTCGACGCGAGCGCCTTCTCGCCGTGCAATCAGCGCAACGTCATCTGCGTGGGCGCCACGCGCTTCGATGGCAAGCGCGCCAGCTACTCCAACTACGGCACCCCCGTGGACGTGATGGCCACCGGAGGCGAGACGTCCCAGGACCTGGATGGTGACGAGCAGCCGGATGGCGTGCTCTCCACGCTCCAGGACAAGGACAAGAAGCCCGTGTGGGCCTACTACCAGGGCACCAGCATGGCCTCACCGCACGTGGCGGGCATCGTGGCGCTCATGAAGGCGAAGAAGCCAACCCTCACCACGGAGGAGGCCGAGACGATCCTCAAGGAGACCGCGGACGTGGCGAGCAAGTGCTCCGAGGGCTGTGGCGCCGGGCTCGTCAACGCCCATACCGCGGTGCTCCGGGCGGCGGGAACGCTCAATACCTCGGCCGCGCCGAAGCTCAGTCTGGCGGCCACCCAGATTTCCTTTCCCAGCGGCGGCACGTTTCCCCTGTCGGTGCGCAACGTGGGTGGTGGCTCGCTCAGGGTGACGGCGAGGGTGTCGGGGGCGGGGGCTTCCGCGCTGTCCCTCGGGGGCGGCGGTTCGGTCACCGTGCCCGCCTATGGCGCGGCCTCGCTCCCGGTGCTCCTCTCCACCAGCGGACTGGCGGATGGAGACTACGAGGCGCGGCTCGATCTCTCGGGAGACAATGGGGACAGCGCCCCGGTGAAGGTGAAGTTCCGGGTGGGCTCCTTCAAGGACCAGGATGCCATCCTCTTCTTCCTCTACGAGGACAGCGATGGGGAGCTGACCTTCGACGAGGATGAGGGCGTGGGGCTCGTGAGCGCCGCCAACAACTACAGCTATAGCGCGAAGCTCACCGCGCGGACCTACTACGCGATCGCCACCATTGACGAGGATGGGGACGATAAGCTCCTCGAGGATGGGGAGCGCGTTGGCTTCTGGCGGGATATCACCAACCTGGAGCCGATCGTCGTGGGGGCGGGCAAGACCGTGCGCGGCATCGACTTCGCGCTCGTGCCGACCATGTTCAGCGACAACTGAGCGGTCCAGGCTGGCCGGGGACGGAGCGGAGGGGTGGGGGTGCTGGCGAAAGGTGGACAGTTGCACGCGGAACGCGTTCCCTCCGCCCGCGTGTGTGTACATGCTCCCGGGAGCCTTGTTACCCCCAGAATCCCGGAATCTGTTGCAGTTGTTGAAGGCGGAAACCCGCCCGCACCACGAGCGCGCCGAGAGCGTGGTGCGTCTGATGTCGCCGGACCTCTCCCTGGAGGGGTACCGCCGCCATCTGGAAGCGCTCCATTCGCTCCATGCCGCTCTGGAGTCGGTCATCGCCGATCGCTTGGGAGACCAACATCCCGAATTGCTGTTGCCCGAGCGATGGAAGCTGCACCTGCTGCGCGAGGATCTCCTGGCCCTCGGCCACGATGAGGCCTCGCTGGCGCGCCTGCCCGGACTCACCCGCGCGCCCTCGGTGCCGGGCGTTCCCGAGGCCCTGGGCGCCCTCTATGTCCTGGAGGGCTCGACGCTGGGCGGGCAGATCATCCTGCGGCACCTCGTGCGCCACTTCGAGGGCCAGCCCGTGGGCCGCTTCGCGTTCTTCCGGGCCTACGGTGACGCCGTGGGACCCATGTGGAAATCCTTTGGCGAGGTATTGCTTCGCGTGTGTCCGGAACCCGCCCTCGCGCCCCGAGTGGTTCGAGGGGCGCAGGAGGCTTTCGAGCTCTTCGAGGCCCGGTTCCGTGAGGTCAATGGTTGATGCGTCCCGTAACCGAGACAGAGCTGACCGAATGCGACCGTGAGCCCATCCACCTGCTGGGGGGAATCCAACCCCATGGGCTCCTGCTGGCCTTTTCCGAGCCGGACCTCTCCCTGGCGGTGGTGAGCGCCAATACCGAGACGTGGCTGGGCTCGGCTCCCCAGGCGCTCCTGGGCCGGCCGTTGGCGCAGGTGCTGCACCCCACGTCGCTCGCCCTGGTTTCCCGCGCGCTGGCCCAGCCTTCCGGGGGGGAGACCTTGCGCATCGAGGCCGGAGGCCGGGCCTTCGTGGGTCTGCTGCATCGCGGCGACGGGCTCGCCGTGCTGGACCTGGAGCCCATCACCGAGGCGTCCTCCGAGGAGGAGGCGCTGTCCATGGTGAACCAGCTCCTCTCGCCCCTGACCCGGGCGCAGGGGCCGCGTGGCCTGTTGCAGGAGGTGGCGGGCGCGGTGCGGACGCTCTCCGGTTTCGACCGGGTGATGATCTACCGCTTCGACCCGGACTGGCATGGCGAGGTGGTGGCGGAGAGCCGCGACCCGGCCATGGACAGTTTCATGGGGTTGCACTTCCCCGCGACCGACATTCCCGCGCAGGCCCGCGCCCTCTACGTGCGCAGCACGCTGCGCCTCATCGCGGACGCGCGCGCGGCGCCCGTGCCCCTGGTGCCCGCCCTTCTTCCCGGGTTGGGTCGGCCGCTGGACCTGTCGGGCTCGGCCCTGCGCAGCGTGTCCCCGGTGCACCTGGAGTACCTCGCCAACATGGGGGTGGGGGCCTCCATGTCCATCTCCCTGGTGCGCGAGGGGACGCTGTGGGGCCTCATCGCGTGCCACCATCGCGAGCCCCTGCGTGTTCCGGCCTCCACGCGCCGGGCCTGTGATGTGCTGGCGCGCCTGGTGTCGTTGCAGCTCGCCGCGGAGGAGCGTGCCTCGATGTCCGAGGAACTCGCCCGCCGTGCCCGCTTCCAGTCCCAGCTGGTGGAGCGGCTGTCGGTGGATGCCAGCACGCTGGCCGTGTCCATGTCCCGTCAGGCGGATCTGCTGCTCGGGCTCACGGGGGCGACGGGGGCGGCCTTGCTGCTCGGCGAGCAGCCCGTGCTCCTGGGCGCCACGCCCACCCTGGATGAGGTGACCGGGCTGGCTTCCTGGCTCGGCGCCCGGTCCTTCGAGTCCACCCTGCATACCGAGCGGCTGGGACAGCTCCACCCTCCCGCGGAGGCCTACGCGGACGTGGCCAGCGGTCTGCTCGCGGTGCGGCTGGACATGAACGCGCCCCGTTTCATCGTCTGGTTCCGCCCGGAGGTGACGCGCACCATCACCTGGGCGGGCAACCCGCGCAAACCCGTCGTCGAGGGGCCCGGCACCCGCCGGTTGCATCCGCGTGCCTCCTTCGATGCCTGGCAGGAGACGGTGCGGGGCGCGAGCCTGCCCTGGAGTCCAGAGGACCGCTCCTCGGCCGCCTCGCTGCGGGGGGCGCTGGTGGGCGTGTTGCTCCGCCATGCGGCGGCCCTGTCCCAATCCAACGCGGAGCTGGACGAGTTTGGCGGCACCGTGGCGCACGATCTCAAGGAGCCGCTGCGGGGCATCCAGCAGTACGTGAGCTTCCTCCTGGAGGACGTGGGGGAGGCGGTGGGCAGCGAGGGGCGCAAGCAACTCGAGGAGGTGCGCTGGCTGGCGGGCCGGACCCAGGGGCAGATGGACGCCTTGTTCGAGTACAGCCGAGTGGGCCGTCTGTCGCTGGCCTGGGGCGAGGTGGACATGCAGGAACTGGTGGACGACGTCATCCTCACCGTTTCCGCTCGTCTGGTGGAGAACCAGGTTTCCCTTCGCATGCCTCGCCACTTCCCCCGGGTGGCGTGCGATCACGTTCGCGTCCAGCAGGTCTGGGCCAACCTCCTCACCAATGCCGCCAAGTACCACCAGCCCGGGACTCCCCGGTGGGTGGAAGTGGGCTTCATCGCTCCGGACGAGCCCCTGTCCGCCCCGGCACGTCGGCGTGCGGATGAATACGTCTTCTACGTGCGAGACAACGGCATCGGAATCCCCGAGCGGTTCCACGAGATCATCTTCGAGATGTTCCGGCGCCTGCATCCCGCGCATTCGTTCGGTGGAGGCAGTGGTGCGGGGCTGTCCATCGCACGCCGGCTCGTCCAGTTGCATGGGGGCGAGCTCTGGGTGGAGTCCGCGCCCGGTCAGGGTTCCACCTTCTTCTTTACCCTGGGCAAGGGACCTGGGTGATGGAATCCAAACGACCCATGCTGCTCGTCGAGGACAGTGATCCGGACGCGGAGGCCCTGCAGCGGCTGGCGCGCAGACTGCCCCTGTCCTGGCCGGTGGTGCGGGTGAGCGATGGAGAGACGGCGCTCGACTATCTCTACCAGCGGGGGGAGTTCATGCAGGCGCCCCGGCCCGTGATGGTGTTGCTGGACTTGAACCTGCCCGGCATCGGCGGCCGGGAAATCCTTGGCGTCCTCAAGTCGGATCCCTCGATGCGCGCGTTGCCCGTCATCATCTTCTCCAATTCCACGCGCCCCGAGGACGTGAACGATGCCTATGACGCGGGCGCCAACAGCTATCTGTTCAAACCGAGCGAGCCCTCCGGCTTGAAGGAGGTGGCGTTCGCGCTGGAGCGGTTCTGGTTCAGCGTCGCGCGGCTGCCGGGGATGGAGGCGTCCCGGGGATGAGTTTGCGCGTGCTCCTGGTCGATGACAGCCTCGCGGACCAGCGAGCGGTGCGGCGAGCCCTGGAAAAAGACACCCACACGAAGTGGGAGGTGGAGCTGGCCCACTCCGCCGAGGAGGCCCTGGAGCGCTTGAATCATCCCCCCCTGCCCGATGCAATCGTGCTGGACTTCCATCTGCCGGGCATCGACGGCGTTGCCTTGCTGCGGAGCCTGCGCGAGCGATGTGGCGAGCAGATGCCCGCGGTGGTGGTCTTCACCGGCAGCGGCAGCGAGCTCGTGGCGGTGGATGCGATGCGCGCGGGGGCTCATGACTACATCCTCAAGGATGGCCTCTCACCGGAGCGCCTGCGGCGCAGCCTCGCCCATGCCGTGGAGTCCGTGCGCATGGCGCGCGAATTGGAGGAGCGGCGTCTGCAAACGGAGCGTGCCGAGCAGGCGGCCCGGGTGGCGCTCGCGGTGCGCGACGAGTTCTTCGCCATCGCCACGCATGATCTCAAGGGGCCGTTGCAGAGCATCCTGCTGAGCACCCAGCTCCTGCGCCGCCAGCTCCCCGAGTCGGCGCACACGCCTGGCGTGGAGGCTCGGCTCGAGCAGATCCTCCGGGGCACCCAGCGCATGAGCGAGCTCATCGATCACTTCCTGGCGGTGTCCAAGGGGGGGGAGCGGCCCTTGCGGCGCGAGCGGGTGGACCTGCTCTCCCTGGTGCGCACCAAGGTGCGTGAGCTGGCCCCGCTCTCGGCCACGCATCCGGTGAACCTGCACGTGGAGGGCATGGACTTCCTCGGCCAGTGGGACGCGGGAAGCCTGGAGCGGGTGCTGGACAACCTGCTGGGCAACGCCGTGAAGTACAGCCCCAAGGGGGGCGCCATCGACGTGTGGTTGAGCGAGGAGTCTCCGGGTCCCTCCGGTTGGGTGACGCTGCGCGTGCGGGACCAGGGCATGGGGATTCCGGCCGAGGATCTCCCACACATCTTCGAGCGCTTCCGCCGGGGCCGGAACGTGGCGCCGGCCATTTCCGGCAGTGGGGTGGGGCTGGCCAGCGCCTACCGGCTGGTGACGATGCACGGCGGGACGCTCTCCGTGGAGAGCCAGGAGGGCGCGGGCTCGACCTTCACCGTGAGCCTTCCCCGGGACATCCGTGTCGGTGCGCCGTTGACCGGCTCCACGACGCACTCCCCCTGAAGGTCAGGGAGAGGCGGGGAGGCTGCCGCGCAGCATGAAGAAGATGACCACGCCCGTCACGGACACGTAAAGCCAGATGGGCGCGAGCCACCGCGTCACCTTGCGGTGCCGCTCGAAGGCGTTGCGCCAGGCGAAGTAGAAGGACAGCAGCGCGCCCGGCACCACGAAGATGGACAGCAGCACGTGGCTGGCCAGGATGGTCAGGTACACGGCCTTGAGCACGCCACCGCCCGCGTAGCGCGTGTCGCCATGGACGAAGTGGTAGGCGAGGTAGCACACCAGGAAGAGCGCCGAGGAGGCGAAGGCGGACACCATGAGGTACTGGTGCGCGCGCCGCGCCTTCTGGCGGATGGCCACCCAGCCCGCGGTGAGGAACGCCGCCGCCAGGGCGTTGAGGCTCGCGTTCACGGCGGGCAGGAAGCGCAGATCCACGCCTTCCACCGCCCCGCCCCGGCGGATGAGCAGCAGCCAGGCGAGGAAGGACAGCGCGGCGACGGACACCACCGCCGTGAAGAGATAGAAGGAGCGGTCGCTCACCCGGGGGAGTGGAGCGTCTGCGGCGTTGGACATGGTGTGCCTTTTTGGCCTGACAGCGCCCCGTATGCAACCACCCCCGATTTCTCCCGCCCTCCCAATAGGTAAGAAGGCGGATGGTCATTAACGAGAAATCATGACATAAAGCGAAATCGAAGTTTCCCCCCGTATTACCTGGAGGTGCCCGTGCCCCTCGCACGAAGCGTCCTCGCCCCCCTGGCCGCCATCGCCCTCCTGGGCTCCCTCCCGGCCTGGGCCGAGGATGGACCGGTCTGCGCCCCGGTCACGACGATTCCGCTGGAGCGCCACCTGCGCCAGCTCTCCCTGGATCTCCTCGGCCGCCCGCCCACCATTGAAGAGTATGAGGCCGCGCGAGCCAAGGGCTCGGTGTCGGCCGAGGACGTGCGCGAGCTGATGAAGTCAGACGCGTTCTACGCTCGCATGCGCGCCTATCACCGCGCGCTGCTGTGGAGCAACGTCAGCAGCAGCGTCAACAACAATACCAACACGCGCGTGACGGGCACGGGTCTGGACAAGAGCCCCTTTGCCCTGAGCAACAACAGCAGCGGTCCAATCCGCGGCGGCAATGGCGCGACCTGTGACGGCTACATCCCCCAGGCCGAGTGCTTCAAGAAGGAGTACCTCCAGGACGCCCATGTGGACTCCGAGGATTCGAAGCGCTGCTACGACGCGCGCGGCGTGCCCATGCCGGTGAGCTGGGACTACGACGAGACCCTGTATTACAAGTGCGACCAGCTGAACCTCCTGGCGGACGGCAAGACCGTCGATACGTCGATTCCCGACTGCAACGCGGCCGTGACGGCGAAGAAGCTCGACGCGAAGTATCTCTACTTCTGTGACATGCGGCGTGCGGGCACCGCGCTCGCCCCGCACCTGTGCAAGCCGAGTCCGTCGAAGACCACCACGGCCGTGCTCACCGAGGAGAAGCTGGACTCGGCGGGCAAGGTGATCGCCTTCGCGCACCCCAACCCCCCGGCGGGCACCTCGCTCACGGAGCTCAAGCGCTGCACGCTGTCGCTCGAGCTCAAGAACGGCATCGAGGGCTCCTATGCGCCCCAGCGCGGCTGCCTCGAGCGCGAGGGGTTCGTGAAGAAGGCCGTGCCCTACTGGAGCGCGGGAGGCCCCGAGGTGTACGTGTGCGCCGTCAACGCGCAGGAGCGCTCGGAGAACCCGTGGACGAAGGAGTCGTGCACGACGTCGCGCTTCACGGGTGACCGCAGCTGTGGCTGTGGGGAGAACATGCGCCGCTGCGAAGCTCCCGGCGGGGCCACCCACACCGCCCGCGTGGCGGCCTTCAACGAGGAGCCCGAGCGCATCGCCGACGCGGTGGTGAAGAACGACGAGCCGTACTTCAACATCCTCACCACGCGCCGCTCGTTCGTGAACGGTCCCTTGTCCCAGCTCTACCGGGACGGCCAGCAGGGCGTGGGCGTCTTCTCGCTCACCTCTCCGGCCCCCGCCGAGACGCTGCCCGACGTGCCCTACACGGAGCGCGACCGGTGGGATGCCTACGTGCGTGGGCCCCAGCACTCGGGCGTGCTCACCTCGCCCGCGTTCCTCTACCGCTTTCCCACCCAGCGCGCCCGCGTCAACCACTTCTACTCGGCCTTCCTGTGCAAGGCGTTCGTGCCGTCCAGCAACAAGCCGCCGCCCGCGGAGGACGCGTGCAACCGGGAGAACAACCTGGCCAAGCGCTGTGCCTGCAAGGACTGCCACGCCACCATCGAGCCCACGGGCGCGCACTGGGGCCGCTTCGCCGAGCGCGGCGCCCTCTATCTGGAGCCCTCGCGCTTCCCTCGCTACGATCCCAAGTGCGAGGCCTGCGCGATCGCGGGCAACGTCTCGTGCAACGGTGAATGCGCCCAGTACGTGATGCAGGCCTACGACGGCGATGGCGCCGAATCGCTCGGCCGGCTCACCAGCTACCTCTACCGCACGCCGGAGGAGGAGCAGAACATCGAGGGCGGTCCCCAGGTGCTCGTGCAGCGCATGTTGCAGACGGGAGCCATGGAGCGCTGCACGGTGCAGCGCATCTGGCGCGAATTCCTGGGCCGCTCCATGACGTCGCAGGAGCAGGTGCTCTACCTCGACTCGTTCGCCAACGACTTCGCCCGCGACAACTACAGCCTCAAGGGACTCATCGAGCGTCTGGTCCTCTCGGACGCCTACCGGAGGATTGACTGATGCGCCGCCTGCTCCTGCTCGTGCTCGTCGCGCTCGGAACTCCCGCGTGTGACCAGGGCTCCAGTGTGTCCCCTCCGCTTCAGGACGGGCAGCTGGACCCCGTGGAAAATCCCCATGGTGGTGGCGTGACGCCGCTGCCGGACCCCGATGAGCAGAGTGGCCGCGTGGGCCGCTCGGCTCGCCGTCTCACCGTGGCGCAGCTCGGCACCTCCATCGAGACCGCCGTGGGCTTGCCCTGGAAGGACCTCGATGCCCGGGCGGCCTCGCTCGGCCGCGCCGACTACGCGCTCATCAACGCGGAGAGCACCGAGCCCAATCTCGTCTTCGCCAAGTTCCTGGAAGAGGGCGCCCGCACGGTGTGTCTGCAGCGGGCCAGGGATGAGAAGGCGATGCTCGAGGCCAAGAGCCGCACCCTCGGCCGCACGCTGCCGGACGGGAAGATCACCGATTTGACGAAGCTCGAGGCCACCCAGGTGCGCGAGATGCTCGTGTACCTGTCCACCCGCTTCTGGGGGGCGCCCCTGCGGGGGGAGGAGCTGACGCAGTGGGAGGGCTTCTTCACCAAGGCGGCCGCGCGCTCCAAGACCACGAACAAGCCGGAGGAGGCGATCGCGGTGGTCTGCATCGCCTTGATGACGGACTCGCGTTTCTTGACCTACTGATGGCTCCGGAGAGACACACCCATGAAGAAGAATCCTGAAACGTGTGCCGGACGCCGCTCCTTCCTCAAGGCCGGGGCGGGTTTCCTGGGCGCCACGGTGTTCGGCGGCATTCCCTTCCGCTCCTTCGCGGCCGACGCGGCGCTCAAGCCGGCGGATCGCTGCTTCGTCTTCGTCTACTTCTCCGGCGGGTGGGATCAGCTGCTCGCCTTCGATCCGCGGGATCCCGCCGAGTTCACCGCCGAGCGGGTGTCCGAGACGCGCATCCTGCCGGGCTATAGCTTCACCGACGCGCGCTTCCCGACCGTTCCCATCCGGCCCGATGTCGCGGGCAAGGGGCGCTCGAACATCGATTTCGGTCCGGCGGTGGGCGAGCTCGCCAACCACTATGATCTGATGACGGTGGTGCGTGGCATCAACATGACCACGCTCGCGCACGAGGAGGGCATGCGCTACTTCATCACCGGCAAGCGCCCCATCGGCGCGGCCGCGCGTGGCTCCTCCACGGCGACCGAGGTGGTGGGGCAGATGATGCCCACGGTGCCCATCCCCTCCATCGCGATGAACGTGGAGTCCTACAACGAGGGCTACCCCGGCAACGCCAACGCCCTGCGGGTCAACAACCGCGGCGATCTGCTGCTCACGCTCGGCAAGACCAAGGTCCCGCTCGACAGCGAGATCGAGAAGCAGTTGGTGGACTTCAATGGCCGCCCCATCACCTGCGAGGCGGCGGCATATGGCGCGGGCGGCGTGGGCACTTCCTACGCGACGAGCCGCGGGCAGATGCAGCAGGTGCTCTCCAGCGGATTGGACACGGCGTTCGACTTCGGGCACTCGTCCAACGGGGAGCTGCGCACCACGTATGGGCTGAACTCGTCGAACTATGATCAGCCGGCCGGGCGCGCGGCGCTGGTGGCCACGGCGCTCAAGAAGGGCATCAGCCAGTGCGTGTCCATCAACATGGTGGGCGGCCTGGACACCCACTTCGGCACGCAGACGTCCCATGCGCTCAACCAGCGCGCGGGCTTCGACGCCCTCAACCTGCTGGTGAAGGACCTGCGCAGCAGTCCCCATCCGTCCGGGGGCAACTTCATGGACCACACCACCATCCTGGTCTACTCGGAGTTCGCCCGCACGCCGCTCATCAACGCCTCGTCCGGCCGCGATCACCACCTCACCAACAGCTGTCTGCTGATGGGCGCGGGGCTCAAGCACAACAGGGTGTTCGGCTACAGCGGCAACGTCGCCATGACGCCCGCGGTGGTGAACCTGCGCACGGGTGAGGCCGATCCCAACGGCGGCAACATCCTGCCCGAGCACATCATCGCGACGGTGCTGGCGTCCGCCAAGCTGGACTACAGCATCACGCGCGTTCAACCACTGGAAGCCCTGCTGGCTTGATGGAGGACTCGGTGCCGGACATGGTGTCACGTGCGGTCTGGCGGAGGTGGAGTGGACGGGCGGTGGGCCTGCTGATGATGGGGTGGCTGGGTTGCGGTGGCGGCCCGGCCTCGATTCCGCAGGACCATCCCGACCTCACGCCCTTCCAACCCACGCAGGTGCGGGCCCAGGCGCCCGTGGCCGCGGCCTCCGGGTTCGCGGATCAGACGGGGGGAGGCGTCTTCGTGTCGGTGATGGGCCAAGCCGTCCGCATGCGGTTGGACGGCACGTTGGCCCCGCTGGAGAACCATCCCGGCAATCCCGTGGCGCCGGGCAAGGCCCATGCCGTGTTCCGCATGGGAACGGGCTCGGCGCTGGTGGAAGCGGACAACGGCCTGTTCCTGGCTCAAGGCGGCTGGCTCATCTCCCCTCCCTGGCGGGACGTGCTGCGGGCGGGGTTGAGGGCCACGGCGGCCACCGCGGATGGCGCGGTGTGGCTCGCGCACGACTCGGGCCTCTTCCGGCTGCGGGACGGGCAACTGGCGGCGCTCAAGGTGGCCGGTGAGGCGCTGGACGGCATCTCCGCGCTGGTGGCGGCGCCCACGGAGGAAGGCTCCTCGGCCTTGTGGATGTTGCGCCAGGGAGAAGTGCGCCTCGTCGTGCAGACGGCGGCGAGTGCCTGGCAGGTCCGCTCCGTTTCCCTGCCCCTGGGGACGGACGAGCGCGTGGTGGACCTCGTGGGGTTGGGCGCCTCGGTGAAGGGCGGGGCGGAGATATGGGCGCTGACGTCGGAGCGGCTGCTGCGACGCTCGGCGGACGGCTGGCGCGGGGTGAGCCTGGCGCGCAAGCCCACCCAGGTGCTGGCCTCGGGACGCTTCGTCTGGGTGAAGGCGGGCGACTCGCTCCTGTCCCATGACGCGGATGCGAGCACGTGGGGCCTGGTCTCGGGGGTGGACACCCGCGAGTTCCGCTTCCTGGCGGCCGACGAGAGTGGCTGTGCGTGGGTGCAACTGGGCGCGGACACCGTGGCCCTCAGCCGGGGTCCCGTGCCGCGGGTGCTCGGGTTGTACGAGGGGATGACCCTGGTGGACGACACGCTCGTGGTGCGCGCGCGTCCGGCTCCAGGCGAGACGCCCCTGAGCTTCGCCTTCGAGCTCGGGGGGACGCGGGTTCCGGCGGACGGCCCCTCGTACTGCATGGGGGGCGTGGATGTGGACGGCACGCTCAAGCCCTACTCCTTCCTGGGCCTGACGCCGGGGCCTCAGACGCTCAGCGCCGTGGCGCTCTACGCGGATGGGACCGAGACCCGGCGCTCGGTGTCCTTCGATTACCGGCCGCTGTCCACGGAGGCCGTGAGCTGGGAGAAGGACATCCGCCCCATCCACGTGGCCCGCTGTGCCAGGTGCCACGAGGCGAAGGGGCCCGGTATGGACCTGTCCACCTACTCGCTGTGGAAGGACAACGCGGCGCGCATCATCGCGGCGGTGCGCGAGCAGCGCATGCCCGCGGATGGCCCGTTGGACCCGCAGCTCATCACCCTCATCCAGCGCTGGGCCGCCACCGGCGCCAATCCCTGAGAGACGCTTCCTCATGAATCCAGTCCTCCGCGCGTCGCTCGCATTCGCGCTCCTGTCCTCCGCCTGCGTTCCGGACGACTCCCTGGAACCGGGCGCGGTGGACTACTGCACGAGCCTGCCCCCCCTGGCCCTGTCCGCGGACGCCTCGCGCATCCGGGTGAAGCAGAGCCTGCTGCTCAAGGCCTCGGGTGGCAGTGGGTACTACCGCTATCGCGCCGAGCCGGGCGGGTCCTCGGGCCAGTTGAATGGCTCCAATTTCATCGCGGGCGCCACGCCCGGCACGGACACCCTGGTGGCGGAGGACCAGCGCTGCCCGGGAGAGGCGCGCCTCCAGGTGGAGGTGGTCTCGGGCTTTGGCGTGGCCCCCGCGCGCGCCACGATCAAGCCGGGCACGTCCTTCCAGGTGGAGGTGTCGGGCCTGCTGGGCCCGGCCGTCTTCGAACTCGATGCCAGCCCGGCGGGCAGCTCCATTTCCGCCTCGGGTCTGTACACGGCGGGCGCGGGGGAGGGGCTGGACCTGGTGCTGGTGCGTGACGGCCTCAAGGGCGACGTGGTGCAGCTTCGCTTCGAGGTGCGGGCGGATGCGGTGTTGCGGGGAGACCCCGCCTTCCTGGCCCTGCCCGCGGGCTCGTCGACGCCGTTGGCGACGACGGGGGGCAGCGATCAGGTGCGCTGGTCGAAGGTGTCGGGCCCGGGGCAGGTGGTGGCGGGACGCTTCTCCGCCGAGCCGGACGCGGTGGGCACGGCGGTGCTGGAGGGGTCGGACCCCTTCACCCGGGAGAAGACGACCGTGTCCGTGCGCGTGCTCAAGGAGCTGGCGCACGAGGCGCGACCTCACGGACAGCTCACGGATCTCGCCTCGGTGGTGACGGCGGACTTCGACGGGGATGGGGTGATGGACGTGGCCGTGGGGCGGCCGGAGAGCGATCTCTCCCGTCCGCAAGGGGGCGCGGTGTTCATCTTCAAGGGCAGCGCCCTGGGGCTGTCCGCGCAACCCACCTGGACCCTCACGGGTGACTCGGACTCGGCGCGCTTCGGTGACACCGTGCTGGCGGGAGACCTGGATGGGGATGGCCGGGCCGAGCTGGCGGTGTCCTCTCCGGGCGCGTCGTTGACCATCGGCAACTCGGGCGCGGTGTACCTGTACCGCTTCGGCGCGAGCGGGCCAGAGCCCCTGGGGACGCCCCTGTCCAACACGGGCCGGGGTTCCTTCGGCACGGGCCTGGCGCTCGCCGACGCGGATGGAGATGGGGACCTGGATGTGGTGGTGGGTTCGCCCGCGGCGGATCTGGCGCCCACGTCGACGTTGTCGGCCCGCGGTGTCATCGACATCTTCCTGCTCACCCCGGGCCAGTCCGTGCCGGTGCAGTCCAACATCCGCCTGGGTGGCACCCACCTGACGCAGGCGGGAAAGATCGAGGCCCGCAAGTCCACGGACCTGGGGCGCGCGGTGGCGGTGGGTGACCTGAACGGCGATGGGCTCCCGGACCTGGCGGCGCTCAGCAGGCTGTGGCGGTACGACACCGGGAACACCGACAAGCTGCACCAGGCGGTGGCGGTGTTCTTCGGACGGGGAGTCGATCAACCCTTCCGCTCCTCGCCGGACGTGTTCGTCGCGCCGTCCGCCTACCTGACCGACAGCAACGAGGGAAACTGGAAGCTGAGCACGCTGCCCGCGGGGGATGGCCGCCCGCCGCTGCTGGTGGTGGTGGCGGATCGCTCGGACTCGCCGGATCTGAGTACGCGTGGCGGCCAGAAGACGCTGTCCGACGCGGGCGCGGTGCTCTTCTTCGACCTGAGTTCCTACACGTTCAAGGGTGACGCCTCCGATTCACCTCCGCAGATCAAGCGCGAATCGGCCTGGGCCCAGTTGTACGGGGACACGGCCGGTGGCGTGGGCGGCCGGGGTTGGGCGGTGCTGGACGTGGATGGCAACCCCGGTCCGGAGTTGGTGATGGGCATTCCCTACTTCTCGCCCAGTACGCCGCTGCGTCTGGCGGGCAAGATCATCGTCCACCCGCTGGCGACCCTGAAGAAGGGGGACGCGTTCAACAAGCCGCTGATGACGCTCAATGGGTCGGCGAAGTCGGACGTCTTCGGGGTGGGGCTCGCGGCGTGGCCCGTCGATGGCAGCGCGGGGCTGGTGGTCTTCTCCGCGCGGGCCTCGGGCGAGGGACTGGACTTCACCGGCCGGGTGGATGCCCTCGTGAAGGCGGGCGAATCGCTCGACAAGTGGACCCGCACGAGCGCCATGCTGCCCGCGAAGCCCAGCGTGGAGCGCTACGGCGAGGTGGTGGCGGTGGCGCAGGGCCCCTCCGGCGCGGTGGCGCTGGTGGGCTCTCCCGGTTGGGCGGGTCCCGGCGTCAACGGGGATGGCAACGACCTGTCCGTGGGCCGGGCCTGGGCGATGAGGCAGGACGCCTCCACGAGTGAGTTGGTGGCCGAGGGCGCCTCCTCTCCGCTGGTGCGTGGCCGCAACGTGGGCACCGACGTGGCCTTCACGGACTTCAATGGAGACGGGTTCCCGGACGCGGTGGTGGGTGCGCCGGGCTTCACCGGACCGGGAACCAACGCGCGCAACACGGAGATCACCCCCTACTACGCGAAGGAGGACGCCACGTGCCTGCTCGCGGGCAACCAGGGCGTGGGCGGCGTGCTCGTGTCCCTGGGCCAGGCGGATGGGAGCTTCAAGCAGGCGTACCGGTTGTGGGCCCAGGGGGACATCTCCGGGTGCACGCCCGCGGGAACGACCTGCCAGCGCCGCAGCATCGGACGGGGCGTGGTGGGAGGCTTCGACTTCAATGGGGATGGCAAGCAGGACATCGGCGCGTTGCGCAACAACGGCTTCGAGATCTTCCTGGGCCGTGCTCCGGATGATGGCATGCTGGCCAAGCTGACCATGGTGTGCAGCCCTGTCTACACCGCGCCCTATTCCGCGCAGCAGACCTCGGCGCCGGTGGCGCTCGGGGACCTGGACAAGGACGGCTGTGACGAGGTGGCGTGGCGCTACGCGGACGGCTCGAATTCAGGCGTCGTGATCCTCTTTGGCGCGGACGCCACGCGGTGCGCCCGCCGGGCGCCGGTCCAGGTGTTGCTCGCCGACAAGGAGGCGCAGGGGAACTTCCTCGGGTTGGGGTTGGCCACGACGCGCGCGGGCCGCCTCCTGGGCAAGAGCGGCGCGGACTACCTCGCGACCACCGCGACGGCCTACCCCTATCAAGGCCTGACCCAGCAACTGGTGCTGCTGTTCGACACGGCGAAGCTGGTGGAGGAGATGAAGAAGGGCGCCTCCCAGAAGATCGTGTTGAAGGCGAGCGACTATGTCGCGCACGTGCTCGTGCCCCGGTCGCGCGCGGTGGGGTTTGGCACGGCGATCGCGGGTGGCACGGACCTCACGGGCGATGGCGTGGATGACCTGGTGGTGAGCGCGCCGGGGGCCTCGGTCGCCTCGGATGGCGGTGGCTCGGTGTTCGTCTACGCGGGTGGCCCGGGGACCACCGGAGAGCTGTCGCCCTGGCTCACCCTCTCCGGGGACGTGAGCGAGCGCGCCAACTTTGGTCAGTCCCTGGGAATCGTTCCGGGCAAGAGCGGCGCGCCTCCCGCGCTCGTCGTCGGCGCTCCTCTCAGCTACCGCTCGGGCACGAGAAACGGCACGGCCTTCCTGGTTCCGTTCGGCTTCTGACGCGCGGTTCGGCCTCCCTCAGTACCCCAGGGTCATGAGGGCCCCGTCATCCTCCGCGGGCGCCCGTCCCTCCTGGTGGGAGTCCACGCGCTCCATCACTAGATCGTCCAGGTGAAGGGTGCCCAGGAGCCGCCGCTGATCGTCCACGACGAGCAGGCGGTGCACCTGGAGCTGTCGCATCCGCCGGGCGACGTCCTCCTCATCTTCCTCTGGGGAACACGTCTCCACGTCGAGGCTCATCACCTGGCAGATGGGGACGGTGCGCGGATCGTGCCCCAGGGCGAGCCCCCGCACGACGATCGCCCGGTCGCTCAGGATGCCCACGACGCGCTCCTCCTCCACGACGGGCAGGACGTCCACGTTGAGCAGGCGCATCATCTCGGCGGCCGCCATCAGCGTGGTCTCCGGTGGCGCGGAGAGCGCATCCGGCGTCATCACGTCACGAATCCTCATGACCCACCTCATTCCCTGGGGGGACGATCCCTGGCACAGGGTGGGTCTTCCCGGGCGGACGTGCCGCGAACCTTCTCCCCGTCCACGTGCGCTCCTTCGCTCACCCAGCCAGGGGACAGGGTGGGGCCTGGTTGCCCGTCCGCTGTCTGGGCGGGCGTGGCGACGGGGGATGGGGGCGGGATTGGCCTCGTGCGGAGGCGGGCAACACATTGCCAGCAGTTCCCGGCGGGGGAGGAGAGAGGACGGCGCGATGGCGAGCAAGCCGGCGGTGGAGAAGTTGCGAAGTCTGGCGCAACTGGACGTGGACGCGGTGGGGGCCTACGACGCCGCCATCGCCCGGGTGAAGGAGCCGCTCGTGCGCGAGCGCCTGAACGAGTTCCGGTTCGACCACATGCGTCATGTGCGGGAGCTCAACGCCTTCATCCGGGAGCTGGGCGGGGAGCCGGTGCAATTGAGGCCGGATCTCAAGGGCGCGGCGATGAAGGGCCTGACGGCGATGTCGAGCCTGATGGGCACGGAGGCGGCGCTCATGGCCATGCTCGGCAACGAGGAGATCACCAACCGCGTCTACGAGCTGGCACTCCATTTCGAGTGGAGCGCCCCAGTGCGGCAGCTCATCCAGAAGAATCGCCAGGACGAGGAGCGGCACATCACGTGGATCCGGGAGGCGGTGCGCGTGCGGCCCTGGTCGGGTGATGAGCTCGAAGCGCCTGTCTGAGCAGGTGTTCCCCTGGGAGACGGCGGCGCGAGCGTCTAAATTCGTCCGGTCCGAGCCCCCTGGGAGAGCCTTCCTGATGAGCGACACCCTGCCCGAGCTGCGCGCCCTCCTGTCCGAGCTGGTCGCCGTGGACACGACCTCCACCCGCACCAACGCACCGTTGGTGGCGCTGGCGCGCGGCAAGCTGGAGGCGGTGGGCTTCCAGACGGAAGAGGTGCGCTACCGGGACCAGTCCGGGGTGGAGAAGGTCAACCTCATCGCGGTGAAGGGAGGCGAGCCGGGGGCCCAGGCGGCCCTGGCGCTCGTGGGCCATACGGACTGCGTGCCGTATGACGCCGCGTGGACGGACGCACTGCGGCTCACGGAGCGCGATGGGCGGCTGTACGGCCGGGGCGCTTGTGACACCAAGGGGTTCATCGCCTGTGCGCTGCACGCCGTGGCGCATCTCTCGCGGCCGCTGCGTGCGCCGTTGATGGTGCTGCTGACGGCGGACGAGGAGGTGGGATGCGAGGGCGCCAAGCAGCTCGTGTCGCTGGGCAAGGGCCGGGCGCGGCATGCCATCGTGGGCGAGCCCACACGGCTTGTTCCGGTGCGCGCGCACAAGGGGTATTGCCTGGCCGAGGTGGAGGTGCTGGGTCGGGAGGGCCATAGCGCTTATCCGGACGAAGGGGCCTCGGCCATCTTCCGCGCGGGGCGCTTCCTGCAACGGCTGGAGACGCTGGCGCGGACGACCTTGCGCGAGGATCGCGACGAGGACTTCGAGCCGCCCTTCACCACGGTGAACGTGGGCCGTATCGGCGGGGGCAAGGCCGCCAATGTCATCTCCGGCGCCTGCCAGTTCATCGTGGAGTGGCGGCCCCTGCCCCATCAACCCCAGGAGCGGGTGTTGGAGCTGCTGGAGTCCATCCGGAGAGAGCTGGTGCGGGACGAGCCCGGCTACGAGGCCCACATCCGCTTGCTGCGCACGGAGTCCGCGGTGGACACGCGCGCGGACGCGGAGGTGGTGCGGATGATGGCGGAGCTGTCCGGCAACGCGCCCATCACGGTGTCCTTTGGCACCGAGGCGCCGCAGCTCACGGAGCTGGGGGCTCAAGCGGTGGTGTTCGGCCCGGGCGACATTCGCGTGGCCCACCAGACGGGTGAATACGTCCCGGTGGAGGACCTGGTGCGGTGCGAAGCCTATCTCTCCCGCGCCATCGCCCACTTCTGTGGCTGAGCGCGGGAGCGTTCCTGGCCGGCCGCCTGGTGGGACGGCAGCCGGAAATATTGGGGCGCGCGCATCCAGACGATAGGATTCCCATCGAGACGGACGTGCCGGGGGGGGACAGTCGCTGAGGGAGCAGATCTCCGGCCCCTTCCTTTCTTCAGAAGACTGGGCTGATAGCCTGCGCCTTGGAGCGGACCATGGTTGCACTCTCGAACTCTCTCAGCACGACCGGCCGTGTTCTCCTCGTGGACGACAGTCCCATCGCCCTGGAAGCCATTGGCTCGCGCCTGATGGAAAGCGGCCTGGATGTGGCGATGACCTCGTCGCCGCGTGAGGCCCTCGGGCTCGCGACCGAAGGACCGCTGCTCTTCGATCTGCTGATCCTCGATGTGATCATGCCGGAGATGAATGGCCACGAGCTGACGCGCCACCTGCGCGGCCACGCCCGGACCGTCAACACGCCCATCCTCCTGCTCACCTCCCTGGACTCCACGGATGATCGCGTGAAGGGCCTGGTGGCGGGGGCGGATGACTTCTTCACCAAGACGGCGCCCGATGCCGAGATGCTCGCGCGCGTGCGCTCGTTCATCTCGCTGGGCAAGATGCGCGCCCACCTGCAAGCGCAGCACGAGGCCATGGCCCGGGTGATGCGCGAGCCCGAGGCCCCCACGCCGCCCCAGGCCCGGGTGGAGATCATCCACCACATGCCCGTGATGGGGGAGCGGCTCGCCCGGGCCCTCAGGGGCTCTCCCCTGGGCGGTGAGTTCCAACTCACCCAGCGCGCCTCGTCGCAGCGCATGACCAGCTCCGACGCGGACCTGCTCATCGTCAGCTACCCGGTCGCGCTCGAGGGCGAGCACCCGTTGCTCAAGCGCTTCGGTTTCGACGAGGAGTCGCCCGCCATCCTGGTGGTGGACGAGGTCGAGTCCACCATGCGGCGCGTGGCCGCGTTCGACGCCGGCGCCGACGACTACCTCACGCTGCACACGCCCATGGCGGAGCTCGCCGCGCGCATGGGCAGTGCCATGCGCCGTCAGCGCCGCCAGCGCCAGCTGCGCACCTCGCGCGACCGCGCCATGCTGGTGGCGGTGACGGATCCGCTCACGGGCCTGTACAACCGCGCCTACTTCCACGAGGCGCTCGGCGTCGAGTTCCGGCGGGCCCAGCGCTACAAGCACCCGATGTCGCTCGTCATCCTGGACCTGGATCACTTCAAACAGGTCAACGACACGCTTGGCCACACGGCGGGCGATCAGGCCCTGCGCGAGGTGTCCGTGCGGCTGCGCCAGACGGCGCGCTCCACGGACGTAGTGGCCCGTCACGGAGGCGAGGAGTTCGCGATGATCCTCCCCGAGACGGACCTGGAGCATGGGCTCATCGCCGCCGAGCGCTTCCGCGCCGCCGTGGACGGCACGGTCGTCAAGGGCGCCCGGGGCGGCAGCCGCGCCATCACCATCAGCGCCGGCGTGGGCTGCTATCCCGCGCATGCCTCGTCCGTCACGGACCTCATCGAGCTGACCGACGCGGCGCTCTACAGCGCCAAGCGCCAGGGCCGCAACCGGGTGTGCGCCGTCTCGCACAGCACCGAGCCCTTCTCCATGAGCGCCTCGGCCGCCCCCACCCCCGCCAGCATCATGGAACGCCTGCGCCGCCTGGTGTCGGACGACGTGGAGAGCCCGCTGTCGGCCACGCGCATCGCCGCGCGCATGCTGCACGATGCCTCGGCGCCGGGTGACTCGCTGCACGCGCTCACCTCGCAGCTGCACGCCTCGTCCGAGGACGTGCGGCGCGAATTGCTCTCGCTCATGGACGAGTTGTCGCGCAATCTGCTCGAAACCACCCGGCGCGACTCCCACTAGGACCGGGCGTGGGGCGGTTTTCGCGTGCGGCGGGCTCGCCGTCGTGAAATCATTTGAGCTGAAACCATTTCGAGGAGAACCTGACATGCGGTCGAGGCTGCTGACCTCTCTTTGTGTGCTCGCGCTGGGCGCGGGGTGTGTGACCCAGGGCAAATACGACGCGGCGATGCAGAACGCGCAGACGCTCGATGAGCAGCTCAAGGAGGAAAAGGCGGCGCACGCGGCGGCCAGCGAGAAGGCGAAGGAGCTGGACGCCAAGGTGAAGGCGCTGGAGGAGAAGGGGGCGGAGCTGGAGCGGGAGAAGGCGGCGCTCGAGACGCGGCTGTCCACCGCCGAGAGCGGTCTGACGGCGGGCGCCGCCGAGCGCCGGGCCCTGGAGCAGAAGAACGCCGAGCTGGCCGCCCTCAACGACGAGCTGGCGCGCTCCAAGAAGAAGCTCACCGAGGCCAAGGACGCCCTGGAGAAGAAGAGCTCCGAGTACGAGAACCTCTCCAAGAGCCTGGAGAAGGAGATCTCCGAGGGCAAGGTGGAGCTGTCCGAGCTGCGCGGCCGGATGACGGTGAACCTCAAGGACAAGATTCTCTTCGCCTCGGGCTCGGCGCGGGTGGGCAAGGAGGGCGAGGCGGCGCTGCTCAAGGTCGCCGAGGCGCTCAAGGGCGTGGAGGGGAAGATCATCCGGGTGGAGGGCCACACGGACGACGTGCCCACGGATCCCAAGGGGCAGTTCCCCTCGAACTGGGAGCTGAGCCTGGCGCGGGCCATGGCGGTGGTGCGGGCGCTGCAGGACGCGGGGGTGGATCCCACCAAGCTGTCCGCCGCGGGGTATGGCCCCTATCAGCCCATCGCCGCCAACGACTCGCCGGAGAACCGCAGCCTCAACCGGCGCATCGAGATCGTCCTGGCGCCCAACGCCGCGGCCACCGCCGCCCGGTAGCCGAGGGCGCGCGGCCCGCTACGCCTGGGGCTGCGCGCAGGTGAAGAGATCCCTCATCACCTTCTTGGCCTCGGCGATGAGGCCCTGGTCGCGCACCTCGGGCCCGGGCTTCACGATGAGCTTCATGTCCGGGGTGAGCCGGTAGTAGCCCTTGGAGCGCTGCACCAGGGCCAGCAGCTTCGCCCCGTCCAGGAGCGCGTCTCCCCCCAGCATCACCGACAGCCGTCCCGGACCGCCCTCGAGCCCGCGCAGGCGCAGCTCGCGCATGTCGATCTTCACCAGCGCCTGCTCGGAGAGGTTGTCCACCTCGTCCGGGGCCTCGCCGAAGCGGTCCACCAGCTCCGCGCGCAGGTCCTGGACCTCGTCCGGTGTGCTCGCCTGGCTGAAGCGCTTGTAGAAGACCAGCCGCTGGTGCACGTCCGCGACGTAGTCATCCGGGATGAGCGCCGCCATGGGCAGGGAAATCTCGGGCTCGATCCGCACCTTGGGCGGCTCGCCCTGCACCTCGGCGACGGCCTCCTCGAGCAGCTGCGCGTACATGTCGAAGCCGATGGCGGAGATGGAGCCCGACTGCTCGCCGCCCAGCAGGTTGCCCGCGCCGCGGATCTCCAGATCATGACTCGCGATGGAGAAGCCCGCTCCCAGCTCGGTGAAGCGCTGCAACACCTCCAGGCGCCGCTGGGCGTCCTTGGTGACCGTCCTGCGCGCGGGCACCAGCAGGTACGCATAGGCGCGCTCGCGCGAGCGGCCCACGCGTCCCCGGAGCTGGTAGAGCTGCGCGAGTCCGAACGTGTCCGCCCGGTCGACGATCATCGTGTTGGCGCTCGAGATGTCGATGCCGCTCTCGATGATGCTCGTGCACAGGAGCATCTGGAACTTCTTCTCGGTGAAGTCGAGCATCACCTTCTCGAGCTGGCCCTCGCCCATCTGTCCGTGGGCGATGCCGAGGGTGACGTTCGGCACCAGCTCGCGCAGCCGCGTCTCCATGGCGGGAATGGACTCCACGCGGTTGTGCACGAAGAAGACCTGACCGCCGCGGGCGACTTCCCGCTCGATGGCCTCCTTGATGGCCGGCGGGTCGAACTTCATCACGAAGGTGCGGATGGCGCGCCGATCCTGGGGCGGGGTGGCGATGATGCTCATCTCGCGCACGCCGGACATGGCCATGTGCAGCGTGCGGGGAATGGGCGTCGCCGACAGCGTGAGCACGTCCACCTGTGAGCGCAGCTTCTTGATCTGCTCCTTGTGCTTCACGCCGAAGCGCTGCTCCTCGTCCACCACGAGCAGGCCCAGGTCCTTGAAGGCCACGTCCCCGCCGAGCAGCTTGTGCGTGCCGATGAGGATGTCCACCTTGCCCTCCTTGGCGCGCTTGAGCAGCTCGCGTACCTCCTGGGGCTTCTTCAGGCCGGAGATGACCTCCACCGTGACGGGGTAGTCCTTGAAGCGCTTCTTGAAGGACAGGTAGTGCTGCTGGGCGAGCACCGTGGTGGGCACCAGCACCGCCACCTGCTTGCGATCCAGCGTGGCCTTGAAGGCGGCGCGCATGGCCACCTCCGTCTTGCCGTAGCCCACGTCGCCGCAGACGAGCCGGTCCATGGGCTGGCTCTTCTGCATGTCGGCGAGCACGTCCTCGATGGCCTTGGCCTGGTCCGCCGTCTCCTCGAACTCGAAGTCCGCCTCGAACTGGGCGTAGTACCGGTCCGGTGCGCTGAACGCATGGCCCGGGTGGGCCCGGCGCGCCGCGGCGATGTTGAGCAGCTCCGCCGCCATCTTGAGCAGCTGCTCCTTGACCTTCTTCTTCGTCTTCTCCCAGGAGGTGGTGCCCAGCTTGTCCAGCGTCACCTGGTCGGGGTCTCCGCCGGTGAACTTCTGGATGAGCCGCATGCGGCCCACGGGCAGGTAGACCTTGTCCTTGCCCGCGTACTCGAGCACGAGGAAGTCCCCGGGCACGCCGTTCACCTGCATCTTCGTCAGGCCCGCGTAGCGGCCGATGCCGAAGTCGGTGTGGACGATGAGGTCGCCCTCCTTGAGATCCTTGAAGCCCGCGGCGAAGGCATCCAGGCTCTTGGAGCGCCGCACGCGGCGGCGGGAGCGGGCGCCGAAGATTTCCTCGTCCGACAGCAGGGCGAGCCCGGCGGGGTCCACGAAGCCGTGGCTGATCTCCCCCGTGAACAGGTGGGCGGACACGGCTGGCTCATACAGCCGCGTGACGTCCGAGAGGGGCTCGGTGTGCACGCGCACCATCACGTTGCGATCCAATAGCAGGCGCTTGAGCCGGTCCGCCTGGCTCAGGGTCCCACACGCCACGGCGCAGGGGATGCGGCCGTCACGCCAGCGCTGGAGCCGTTCGATGAGCGGGGTGAGCGCGCCTTCCTCTCCGTGGTGGGCGAGGATGGCCTCGCGCACGTCCTGCGTCGTCCCGAAGGGGAAGATCACGGGCGGGGACTCGCCCTGGGTGAGGGACAGGCCTCCGCCCTCCAGCACCCGGAACGCCTGGAGCCGCTGCTCGGCCTGGACCTGGGTGAGGAAATGATCCTCGGCGGGGTAGGTGAGATCCTGCCGCTCGTCGGCGGCTTGGGCCGCCCGCGCGAGCTCCGTCCACAGGTCCTCGGCGGCGCGCTCGATGCCCAGGGGATCGTCCAGATAGACGAGCGGCGCCTCGTTCCACCGTGCCAGGTAGTCGAAGAGGGTGCCCAGGCCTCCGGGAAAGAAGCCGGGCAGCAGCCCCTCCAGGCCGAAGCCGGGCAGCCCCTCCTGGAGCGCGTCCAGGTATTCGCGCAGCTTCGAGGTGGGCAGGTTGATGCGATCCGCCACGGCGCGCGCGGCCGCCTCGGCGTGGGCACGCGTCTGCTCGGAGAAGATGACCTCGCGCGCGGGCAGGAGGATGATCTCCGGGAGTGCGTCCACGGTGCGCTGCGTCTCCGGATCGAAGACGCGGATGGACTCGACGGTGTCCCCGAAGAACTCGATGCGGACGGGCTTGTCGTACAGCGGGCTGAAGACGTCGACGAGACCCCCGCGCACGGAGAACGTGCCCAGGTCCTCGACGAGGGGGCTGGACAGGTAGCCCATGTGGGCGAGCTTGCGAGCGAGCTCGTCGCGATCGAAGTCCTGCCCCACGGCGAGCCGCTCGGACAGGGCCTTCATCACCGCCGGGGGAATCACCTTGCGCAACAAGCCCCGGAGCGACACCACGAGCGCCGGAAAGCGCGTGCCCTGGCTCAAGTGGAAGAGCGCGCCGAGCCGGTCCGCGACGGCCTCGCCATCCGGAGAGAGTTCGTCGTAGGGGAGGATTTCGTCCGCGGGCAGGCGGAGGACGTGGGGTTCGCGCGCCGTGCCCTTGCCACCCAGGAAGAAGGCGAGGTCGTGGGCGAGCGCGTCCGCGGCCTCTTCATCGGGGGCGACGCAGACGAGGGGCGCCTTCAAGGCCCGTTGCAGGCGGGCGAGCGCGTAGCCGCGGGCGGCTCCCTGGAGGCCTTGCGTGCGGACACGCTGCCCGGCGCGCAGGGTCTCCTGGACGCGGGCGAAGGGGTCATCGGCCACGGGAGGCGCACGCAGCGCCTCCGCATCGAGCTTCTGGGTAAAAGGAGTTTCCATCCGTAGGCGCCTGGAAGCGCCTTCCGGTAATTAGGAGCCGGACCCCGAGGGGTCAACGGAAGAGCGAGGGGCCTGGTGGGTGGTGGTCACCCAGGACCCCGAGCCTACAGCAGCCTACGCCCCGGCCACCCGGTAGTCCTCGTCATCGTCGTCGGTTCCGCCGTCGCTGGTACCTCCGCCCTTGGGCAGCAGGGCGCTGGCGGACGGGACCGGGTCCTCATCCATGTGGGAGGGCAGGCGGCCTGGGTTCCGCATGGCGCAGACCAGGGCGAGCAGGGAGAGGAGAGCGAAGGTGAGGGGGCGCATGGGAATACCTCCAGTCCGCGGGACGCGGTGGGCCCTGGGGATATTCAGCCTGGGCGGGAGGCGCTAGCCCTTCTTGAGCGTCCGCACGTAGGCCACGAGGGCGTCGATCTGCTGGGCGCTCAATTTGTCCTTGTAGGCCTTCATCTTCCTGTTCTTGGTGGAACCCTCGGCGATGACCTGGCGGATCTCCGCGTCGCTGTGGGTGGACTGCCAGGAGGGCAGGGAGATGTCCCCGACGGACTCCTTCTTGCCCATCTGCGTCTGCCCCTTGCCGTCTCCGCCGTGACAGGACTTGCACTTGGCCGTCCACGTCTCGGCGGCGGTTTCGTCCTCGGCGTGGACGACGGTGGCGAGGGACAGGCTGAGCAGCAGGGCGAAACGGAACTTCATGAGGAAGACCTCCAGGAGACCGGCTCGGGGGACGTCGTGAGGTTTCGAACGATAGGGCAAGCGCGGGGCCAGGAGAAATCCGCCCGGGTCGGAGTCATCCCCTTGGTCTGTCATGGAGCAGGCCAGAAGGAGAGGCTTCGGCCCGGCGGGACGAGCCAGACTTTCTCGAGGAACCCCACCGCGCCCCGGTCCGCGGCATCGTGGCGCACCGTCGCCAGCTGGACTCCGAGGAGCAGCGCGAGCGTCACTCCTCCCGCCACCAGGGGTGATGCGCCAGGCCGCTTGCCCTCCGATCTCACGAGCCGCGCGAAGACCCAACCACTCACACCCAGCAGCGGGGCGAGCAGGAGGACGCCAGCCAGCGGGTTGGAGAGTCCCAGCAGATTCAAGACATTGGGCGGCAGGTAGCCCGCCCGCAGCAGCGGCATGGCCAGCCCGAGGAAGACGTTGGACACATCGTCCGGGACATAATTGACGAAGGTGGCGAGGCCCGTGATCACGATGGACGCGGTGCACAGCGCCGCGGCGACCCCTGTCCAGATGGGACGCTCGAGCTGGCGCAGCCGCTCCAACACCCGGGCGACGGGCAGCAGCAGGAAGGGCACCAGCCCCGTCAGGTGGCGAGGCCCCGTCGTCCAGCCCCAGGAGTCATACGAGAAGGAAGACGTGAAGTAGGTGTACCCGGCGAGCAGCGCCACCACGAGCCATGTGTGCATCCGCCACTCCCCGCGGCCACGGGCCTCGCGTCCCAGGAGGAACAGGCCGGGCAGGGCGAGCAACAGGAAGGGGGACAGGGTGAACAGGCCCCGGAGGGGGGAGAAGAAGGACAGGGCGAAGGCGCGTGGATCCGGGTAGCGGATGCCCAGGAAGCCGCCGAGGTGCCAGGGCTGGTAGGCCGCGTCGTTGAGATGCTTGTAGCCGCTCTCCAGCGGATGGCCGAAGGCCGCCTGGTGGTAGAGCATCAACCCCACGAGGAAGGGCAGGGCTCCGAGCAGCGCGAGCCCCACCCCGCGTCCCATCCGGCTCCAGCGGGCACGGGCGGGCTCTTCCCGCCACACCACGGACAGCGTGGCGTAGAGCACGAGCCCCAGCACCCCGAGGGCACCGGTGTACTCGGCGGCCACCGTGGCGCCCGCGCAGGCACCCGCCACCGCGTAGCCCCATTCCCGCCACTCGCCTCGCGCCACCCGCCACAGGGCGTAGAAGCCGCCGAACAGCAGCACCGCCGTCGTCTGATGGCTCATGAAGAGCAGCGAGTAGCTGAACGCCAGCGAGCCCAGCCCGTACGTCACCGTCACCGCGTCCGCGACCTGGGGGGACACGTACTCGCCGAGGAAACGGCGCACGAGCCTCAGCAGCAGCAGCGTGGGCAGGACCGTGAGGAGCAACCGGCTGAAGAAGACGAGAGGAACCTCGCGCACCGCATGGAGGAAGCCTCCCGCCGCCACGCGCATCACCGCGTAGAGCGGTACCGCGGCGAAGGACAGCAGGGGGGCCTTGGATGGGTAGTACCTGCCGTCCTTGACGGACAGGTCACCCACGTAGCCAAAGTCCTGGAGCGCCCGGTTGATGTCGAGCGTGCCGTACTCCACGAGCGCTCGCGTCTGCCACAGCCGGCACAGCTCGTTGGGTGAGCGCAGGCCCGGGTGGTAGGGGAACAAGAGGACGTACAGCGCCACCAGCGCCGCGTACACCCCGCGCGGCGCGGGCGAGGCGTTCACAGCGCGTCGCTGCCGCGCTCTCCCGTGCGGATGCGCACGGCCTCGTCCACGGGCAGGACGAAGATCTTCCCATCGCCGATCTTCCCCTCGGCGCCCGAGCGAGCCACGCGCACGATGGCTTCCACCACCTGCTCCACGAGGTCGTCGTCCACCACCACCTCCACCTTCACCTTGGGCTGGAAGTCCACCACGTACTCGGCGCCCTTGTAGAGCTCCGTGTGGCCCTTCTGCCGACCGAACCCCTTCACCTCCACCGCGGTGAGACCGTGCACGCCCACCTCATGCAGCGCGTCCTTCACATCATCCAGCTTGAACGGCTTGATGATGGCTTCGATCTTCTTCATTCCGCACCTCCCGTGGCCCGCGCCACGGCGAAGAGGCTCATTCCCACCGGCAGCTTCACCCGGCTCTCCGTCCGGGCCAACAACGGGGCGAGCCGGTCATAGACCTTGAGTTGGAACTTGGGCACGGAGCGGCGGCGCATCACCCGGCTGTTCATGAACCAGCCGGGAATGCCCACCAGGTTCATCCATTCCAACCGCTCCACCTGGAAGCCGTTGCCCTCCAGCACCTGGCGCAGGCCCTCCCGGGTGTAGCGCCGGTAGTGGCCCACCGCCTCGTCGATGCTCCCGAAGAGCTGAGGCAGGGCCGGCACCAACACCACCACCCGGCCCCCTGGAGGAAGAATCTGCCGGAAGCGGCGCACCGCCGAGGCGTCATCGGGGATGTGCTCCAGCACGTTGGACAGCACGATGGTGTCCAGCCGCTCGGCCTTGAGGGCTTCCCAGTCCGCCAGCGCCACGTCCGACAGGTACGGCCGCACGTGCGGCTTGCCCCGGAACTTGTTCTTCAGGCGGTCCACGTAGAAGCGGTCCACCTCGAGCGCGATGAGCAACTCGAGCCCGGGCTCCAGCTTCTCGGTGATGGTGCCGATGCCCGCGCCGATCTCCAACACGCGCCGGCCCAGGTGCTCGCTGAAGCGCTGACCCAGCCAGGCGTTGTAGTTGTTCGCGCCATCCATGCGCTCGAGCGTGGTGTAGCCCTCGTGCTGGTTGTCCGCGTCGTCGCGCACCGTGGCGTAGCGCACGAGCGTGCGCAGCCGCGACATCTGCGAGGCGATGGGAAGGTGCGGCGTCGTCTCCAACCCCACGGGCACTTCCGCCAACCGGTAGAGCTGCGCCGCCAGCTTCACCACGATCTCCGCGTCCACCGCGTCATCCTCGCTGGTGAGGGACACGGACTTGAGCGCCTCGGTGCGAAAGGCCCGCTGGCCGCAGAGGGGATCCGCGAGGGTCACGTCCGTCACGAAGCGGGTGACGTGGCCCATGGCCCGCTCCGCCAGCAGCGTCGCGTCGAGCCCCGCGTGCGAGCGGTGACCGAACACCGCGTCCGCCTGATCCTCGCGGATGGGACGGCACAGGGACTCGCAGGAATCCAGGGAGTAGGCCGTGTCCGCGTCCTGCAACACGGTGATGTCTCCCTTCACGTGGTCGAGCGCTGCGCGGATCGCCGCGCCCTTGCCGGGCACTCCAGGCAGGACGTGCACGTTGGGCGCGGAAGGCGCCTCCAGGAGGCCATCACCGACGAGCACCACCTCGGTCCCTTCCCGGTGGGCGAGCGCATGGGCGAAGCGCGAGGCGGCGGGAGCGGACTCGGGGTTGTAGGGAATGACGAACGAGAGGGAAGGGCTCACCGCCCCGTGACTACCACACTGCCGGGCACGGACGCGCGCTCCGGCGCCTGATGCGGTGGAAGGCCCGTGGGTGGGCACCCGGAAGTGCCGGGTTTTCGCTATTCCCGCCCGAGAATCCGCCCCTGGCCGTCGATGGCGTATGTCGCGCCGACGTCGAGCAGGATGTAGCCCGGTCCACACGCACGCAGGTCAGGGGTGAACTCGACGAAGAAGAGGGTGTCACTGACCTGGAGCACGCTCGTCTGGATGTACTCCCAGCGAGCCAGACAACTGTCCGGGGGCTGCAACTTCTCGGGGCGGATGCCCGGCGGACGGTAGTCGTCCATGGCGACCTTGAGCGCGGCCATCATGGGTCCGGTGAGCCGCACGCCCTTCTCCATGGAGTCGGGAAACCGCACGGCGGCGGCCTCCTCGGGAGAGGCGCGTTCGGCCGGGCGGTGGCGATAGATGCCAAAATAGCCGCACCCGTTCAGAAGTCCCGCGCAGCACAGCAGGACGGGGAGGAATGATTTCATGGGGCTCGTCCCGCTCACGGCAGCCAATCCTTCCCCTCGAACATCTCCAGGTCGCCCGAGTCGTTGGTGACTTTCGCGATGGGTACCCATTCGCCCTCTCGCAGGGCCGACACGTGGCGCGAGAAGTTGTTGTAGGCGTAGGCCCGGCACTCGCCGGTCCGCTCCCGGAAGAACATCAACAGATTGCGATCGAAGACCTGGCCGGTGCTCTTGTCGGCGAAACGGGTGGGACTCCAGGTGGTCGTGATGCCGAGGTCCCGCCGGGAGAAACGCCGGTTGTGGGGGTGGGTATGGATGCCGCCCAGCACGATGTGATCCGGGTGGAGTGCATCCTCGACGGAGCGGGGCAGCTCACAGTTCTTCGTCTCCGTGTCGAGGCTGCTCTTGATGTCGGAGAGGTAGCTGAGGAAGTAAGCCTTTTGCCCAGGGGAGTAATAGTACAGGGCGCAATACTCGGAGCCGTAGATGCCATTGGAGGCGCCGGGCTCGTTGGTCATCAATTCGCAGGCGTTGGCCGCCAGCTCTTCCAGTTTGGGAAAGGGTCCCGCGAGCGGCCCCTCGACCCGGAGCAGACCGTTCTCCATCCGCTGCACCTTCACGTGCGGATTGCTCGCGCAGCCTTCCATGCCACCCAGAAGGCCCAGCAACACCCACGCGGCCCGCCGCCAGCCCGTTCCGGGCACGCTTGCTCCGCGTTGTTCGCGCCTGGTCTTCATGTCGGCCGCGCCATGCTGACGAATCCCCTGAAACGGGTCTTCCGGATGAAAGCCGAAAGACATGTCTTCACGGGAAAAGTAGCAGGGGATTCGTGGAGGCGTCAATAAATGTCCCGGCGTAGCAGGTAGTTTCTGATGGCGATCACCTATCAGGTCGATCCTTTCTCCCTGCGTCTCCGTCCAGGCGCGGAGCAGGAAGGGAATCGGAGTTTTCCCGTCGCGTATGACCCTTCGGGAGAACGTGAAGGATGTAGGGGGTAGGCCAACGCACGAAATGGGCACTGAGGGCGCAAGCCGAGTGGGCAGGTTCCGGATCCGACGTCCAAGCGCGTCCCTGGAAGCTGAAAGCATGGAACATGCTTTACACCATGTTGACCTCCAACGTCATGTCATTCGGTGTGACATTGGAGGTCATGTCTCCTCACCTGTCCGTTCCTGGATTCAGTGGGCCGGGGAGGTGGTGGCCTCCGCGCGACGCATGGGCTGGGCCTTGCCGTACGTGAGCGAGCGCCATACCCACTCGGCGGGGCCGAAGCGGAAGCGCGCCAGCCACCAGTGGCTGAATGCCACTTGGAGTGAGAACAGGCAGAGCGTGAGGGCGATGCTCGCGGCGGGCCCCACCTTGCCCATGAGTCCCAGGCCGATGCCGTAGTACACGAACAGGCCGAGCATGCTCTGGCACAGGTAGTTCGTCAGGGCCATGCGGCCCACCGGAGCGAGCACCCGCAGGCGCCGGGTCCAGGTCTCGCGGTGGAAGAGGAGCACGAGCCCCGAGGCATAGAAGGCCGCGAGGCCCAACTCACCGAGTTGCCGCACGGGGATGAGCAGCAGTTGGGACGCGCCCTGAGGCGAGAGCACCTTCTGGCGCACCAGATGCTGCGCCACGAGTCCGATGATGCTGGCCACGCCTCCCACGAGGAGGCTCCAGCGCAGCAGCTTGCGGAAGAAGGGCAGGTGCTGGGCCGCGTCGTGGAAGAGCCGCCGCCTTCCGGCGAGGAATCCCAGGAGGAACCGGCCGAAGAGCGCCCCGAGCATGGGCGGCATCCCCCGGATGAAATCGCCGAAGTAGTAGGAGACGTTGGTGCGCACCACCTCGACATAGGTGCCGCTCATGAAGACGCGCCCCCGCTCCACCTGGGCCGCCTCTCTCCGGGCCATGGCCTCCCGGGCCACCTCTTCCGCGCCGCCCGGATTGCCCGCCAGCAAGGGGGGCAGCCACCGCATGGCACTGGCGACGAGCGGGGGGAGCACCAGGATGAGCACGACGGCCCAGATGAAGAGCGTCTTGTCCGAGCGGCCGCGGAAGAGCAACAGCAGGAAGCCCACCGTGGCGTAGGTGGTGAGGATGTCGCCGTACCAGAGCGCGGTGAGGTGCACGCCCCCGATGAGCAGCATCACGCACAGCCGCCGCACGTAGAGGGGGACGACGGATACCCCCCGTGACTCGGCCCGGAGCAACTGCACGGAGAAGCCCAGGCCAAAGAGGAACGAGAACAGGGAAATGAACCTGCCGGAGACGAGGGCTCCGAAGCCGTGAAGGGCCACCTGGTCCCACCAGGGCGCTGTCTTCAGGGCGGCCAGGGCTTGTTCACGGGGCACGAAGACGCGCCCCGTGAACCACACGAAGGTATTGGAGACGAAGACGCCTGCCAGCGCGAAGCCGCGCAGGACATCGAGCAGCACGATCCGGTCGGTGGCGTCGATGGGACGGGCTTCGGCCTGGGGGAGGGGAGGCGCGGGGGCTGGGGTCATGCCTCCGGAAGGCGGCCGGAACACACCTCCCCTCCCGCCTATTCCGAACGGAGGCTCTGTCTTCCGATTGCGTCCTGGACATGGGTGTCGCTAAAGCAGCCCCCCATGGCCCCCAGCCTCCTCGATACCTTCCGCATCCTCTCCTCGTTCGATCCTCCGCGAGGCTCGCTGCGCGAGGCTCCCTGGGAGGCGTATGTCGACTGGGCCATCGCCCAGGGCCTGGCGCCCCTCGCCTCCTACAACCTGGAGTACCGCCTGCCCGGCGCCAACGCCCCGGAGTGGGCGAGGGACCGGCTGTTGAGCATCTACTCGGGCTCGGTCAACGAGAACGTGATGAAGCTCGTCAACTTCAAGCAGTGCATGGACGAGCTCGAGGGCCGTCAGGTCCTGATCCTGGGAGGCGCGTCCTTCGCCGACACGCTCTACCCCCATGTGGGCTTCCGCCCCGTGTTGGAGATCCAGACGCTCGTGCGGCGCATGGACGTGGAGGGCTTCAGTGGCTACCTCGCCCAGCACGACTTCCGTCCGGAGCCCCAGGAACCGCTCCACGGCGCACAGAAGATGTTGTCCGATGGCCGCACCCCCATCTACGTCTACGCGGACGTGCTGGGGGCCTCGCGTCAGGCCGAGCTCAAGGAGGTCTTCGCGCGCGCCCGGCCCATGAAGATGTATGGCCCGTCCGTGTTCCGTCCGGACCTGGAAGACGCGGTGTTGCTCGTGTGTCTGGAGCAGGCGCGCGAGGGCTATCAGCTGCCCTGGTTGTCCTTCGTGGACCTGCGCGAGCTGGTGCTGGGGGCCCCGGCGATGGGCGGTGTCTACTCGCGTCCCCTGGACGTGGCGGTCCTGCTGGAGCGGGCCCGCGCCTGGCGGCTGGAGCGCGCCCTGCATACGTCGCTGTCCATCGTGGCGCGGCTCTTTCCCGAGACGGCTTCCCTCGTCCAACCCGCGCTCCCCCCCCTGCGCCGCGCCACGCGCGAGCTGCTCGAACGGCTCGTCGTCCTCCCGGCGAGCGAGCCCGGCAAGATGCGTCATCTGCGTGGCTCGGAGCGCCTGCGGAGGCTCCTGACCGGACAGTGAGGCGCGGGGAGTGCACTACACGACCCTTCCCCTGGACATGGTTCCCGGCGTATGAGCGCCGTTGGACCTCGGACCCCAGGACGCGCGCATGCACATCGCCATCATCGGAACAGGCTACGTGGGACTCGTCGCGGGAACGTGTTTCGCGGATTCGGGAAACGACGTCACCTGCGTGGACATCGACGCGCGGAAGATCGCCCAGCTCCAGCGGGGCGAGGTCCCCATCTACGAGCCCGGCCTGGAGGAGCTCATCCGCAAGAACACGCGGGACCGGCGCCTGTCCTTCACCACGGACCTGGCCGCCGCGGTGGCGCCCGCCCAGGTGGTGTTCATCGCCGTGGGAACCCCCGAGGGCGAGAGCGGGGAGGCGGACCTCCAGTACGTCCTGGCCGCGGCGGAGCAGGTGGGCCGGGCCATGCGCCATTACACGGTGGTGGTGGACAAGAGCACCGTGCCGGTGGGCACCGCGGACAAGGTGCGGGAGACGATTTCCCGCGTGACGCAGGTGGAGTTCGACGTCGTCTCCAACCCCGAGTTCTTGAAGGAGGGCGCCGCCATGGACGACTTCTTCAAGCCGGACCGGGTGGTGATTGGCGCCGAGTCGGAGCGGGCGCGCAAGATCATGGGCCAGCTCTACGCCCCCTTCGTGCGCACGGAAAACCCCATCCTCTACATGGACACGCGCTCGGCGGAGCTCACCAAGTACGCCGCCAACGCCATGCTCGCCACGCGCATCTCGTTCATGAACGACATGGCCGCGCTCTGCGAGAAGGTGGGCGCGGACGTGGACTTCGTGCGCAAGGGCATGGGCGCGGACAAGCGCATCGGCTACCCGTTCCTCTTTCCTGGCGTGGGCTACGGCGGCAGCTGCTTTCCCAAGGACGTGAAGGCGCTCGTGGCCAAGGGGCGCGAGCTGGGAATGGAGTTGGATCTGCTCCGGGCCGTGGAGCGCACCAATGAGCGGCAGAAGCGGCTGCTCGTGAACAAGGCGCTCAAGCACTTTGGCTCGCTGGACGGACGCACCTTCGCGGTGTGGGGTCTGGCCTTCAAGCCCAAGACGGACGACATGCGCGAGGCGCCGTCCATCGAGGTCATCGAGGGCCTGTTGGCCAAGGGCGCCAAGGTGGTGGCGCATGATCCCGTGGCCGAGCGCACCGCGCGCCGCGTCTTCGGCGACCGCATCCGCTACACCCCCGTGCCCTACGAGGCCCTGGAGGGCGCGGATGGGCTCTTCGTCGTCACCGAGTGGAACGAGTTCCGCCATCCGGACTTCGAGCGCATGAAGGCGCTGATGAAGAGCCCCGTCATCCTCGACGGCCGCAACATCTACGATCCGTCGCGGATGCAGGAAATGGGCTTCGCCTACATGGGGCTCGGCCGGCGTCAGTAGCCATGTTCGATCGGGTCCCGCTCATCGATGTTGGCGCGCTCGTGGATGGGGTGTCGGGGCGCGCCGCGCGTCGCTCCGTGGCCGAGCGGATCGGCGCCGCATGCCGCGAGAGTGGTTTCTTCTACGTCGTGGGCCATGGGGTCGGCGCCGGGCTCCAGGCTCACCTGGAGACGTTGAGTCGCCGTTTCTTCGCGCTCCCGGTCGACGAGAAGATGGCCATCCGCATGGCACGGGGCGGCGCCGCCTGGCGTGGCTATTTTCCCGTGGGCGGTGAGCTGACGTCCGGCCGTCCGGATCGCAAGGAAGGCCTCTACTTCGGCTCTGAATTGGGACCCGAGCACCCCCTCGTCCGGGCTGGCACGCCGCTGCATGGCCCCAATCTCTTTCCGGAGGAGCCCCCGGGTTTGCGGGAGGCCGTGCTCGACTACATGGCCGCGTTGACCCGCCTGGGCCATTCGCTGATGGAGGGCATCGCGCTCAGCCTGGAACTCGAGGACGACTACTTCGCCACGCGCTACACGGCCGACCCGCTCGTGCTCTTCCGCGTCTTCAACTACCCGCCCGGGCCCGGCACCGCCGAGGACGGGCGGCCCGCCTGGGGCGTGGGGGAACACACCGACTATGGGGTGCTCACCCTCCTCAAGCAGGACTCGGCGGGGGGACTCCAGGTCAAGTCGCGGGATGGCGGCTCGGTGCGCTGGGTGGATGCGCCTCCCATCGACGGCTCATTCGTCTGCAACATCGGAGACATGCTCGATCGCATGACCCGGGGCGTGTATCGCTCGACCCCTCACCGGGTGCTGAATCGCTCGGGACGGGATCGCTTGTCGCTGCCGTTCTTCTTCGATCCGGGCTGGAGCACCGAGGTCCGTCCGATCGACGCGCCAGCCCTCGCCCAGGCCTCCGCTCCCGAGGATTCCACCGAGCGCTGGGATGGTCGGAACGTCCACTCCCTCCAGGGCACTTACGGAGACTATCTGCTCGGCAAGGTGGGCAAGGTCTTCCCGGAGCTCCGGACCCAGGTCCTGTGAGCCACCGCATGCGCATCGCCTTCATCAGCCAGAATCCGGAGTACCGCGCGTTCGCGGAGCGCCTCGCCGAGAGACTGTCCGCCCATTCGGTGCTCTTCCAGCAGGTCCCCTCGGAGCTGAACCTCGAGGGAATCCAGGCCGTCATGACGGCGGGCACCCGCGTGGGCCGGAACGTGCTGGAGCAGCCCTCGGTCGGGTTCATCCAGACGATCGGCACGGGGTTCGACAACGTGGACGTCGCGGCGGCCACGGAGCTGGGCGTATGGGTCGCGAACCTGCGCGCCAACGTGACGGGCAACGCCGAGTCCGTGGCCGAACATGCCATCCTGCTGTTGCTCTCGCTCTCCCGCCGACTGCGGCTCGCCGAGGAGGCCTTGAGGCAGGGGCGGTGGGCCACGCCCACGGGCTCGTCCTTGTTTGGCAAGGTGGCGTGTGTGGTGGGCCTGGGTGACATCGGGAGCCTCCTGGCCACGCGGCTCCAGGCCCTGGGCATGCGCGTGATGGGCGTGCGCGAGCACGCGGACAAGGGTGGCCCGGAGGGGGTCCAGGTCTTCGGCGCGAACGCGCTGCATCAGGCCCTCCGGGAGGCGGATTGCGTCGTGCTCGCCGCGCGTGCCGGCGAGCACAACCGCGACCTCCTGGACGAGCGCGCCATCGCGGCGATGAAGCGGGGCGCCCTCCTCGTCAACATCGCGCGCGGCAGCCTGGTGAAGCTGGAGACGCTGGAGTCCGCCCTTCGCTCGGGACAGCTCGGCGGAGTGGGTCTGGATGTCTTCTGGGAAGAGCCCGTGGACCCCCGGCATCCGCTCCTCCAACTGCCTCAGGTGGTCGCCACCCCGCATGTCGCGGGCGTCACCGATGTGAACCTGGCGGGCAGCCTCGAATGGGCCGCCAGGAACCTGGAAGCCTACGCTCGGGGTGAGCGGCCCCACTTCCTCGTCAACTCACCGCGAAAGCCCCGCTCGCCCCTCACCTGAGTCCGGGCGTTTGGCTCATCAGCGCGCTCCGCTGGCCGAGCCGCCGGGAGGCGACGGGAGCCGAGGCTCGCTCACTGGCTTCCTCCTTCTCGCCGCCGCCCAGGTCGAAGGACGTGGCGTACCAGGCCGCGAAGGTGACGGAGTTCGCGAGCGACACGTCCTCACCTCGGCGCAGGAGGAGCTCCGCCCCGACGGAGAACTGGTGGTTCTGCTCCTCGTCGAGCGAGAAGCAGATGCCCGGCAGCAGCGACAGCTCGGCGCCCAGGGAGCGCTCATTCGAGAAGGGCGCCACGGCGGACACCGCCGGGTTGAGCTCGAAGTACACGCTGAAGCGCTCGGAGAAGTGGTACTCCGGCGCCACCATGGCGAAGACGGTGGCCGTGCGCAGGCTGCCCGAGCCCCACTCGAAGTCCGGCCGTGCCCCCGCGTTGAGCATCAAGGAGACGTTGCCCCAGCTCAGGTTGGTGTGGAGCTCTCCTCCGAGGATGAATCCGTCCCCGGGCGTCAGCATCAGGCGCAGCGCCAGCGCCGTCTCCTCGCCCAGGTGGTAGCGCGGAAAGACATCCAGCATATCGAACCCCGTGCCCTCGGCGCCCGCGATTCCCCACACGCCGACATACACGTCCCAGGCGTCTCCAAATCCCGTCGAGGCGTAGAGCGACGGGTAGGTGGTCCGCGCATCGCCGGAGACATAGAGGAGGGGCACGAGTTGCAGCGTGCCCGGTGCCGTCTGCTCGCCCGGCCAGGGGGTGATGGGATCCGCCCAGGCGCCTCGCGACGGGGCGAGCAGGGCGACGAAGAGACACCACGTGCACCAGGAAGAGGTCTTCACGTGCGTGCGCTACCGCGCCAGTCCGCAGGCTTCCTTGCCTGGCTCGGTCTGGAGGATGTCGCACGTGGTGCGGTCGTCCGGATCGATGGTGCAGGTGTCGAGCTTCGCCTCGCACGCGGCGAGATCCGCGTCGGTGGGCTCGATGTTCCGCTCCCGGTCCGCCACGTCCTGTAGACAGGCGGTGCGCTGGTACTGGTCGACGCAGTCGCAGAACCGCTCCGACAACTCCCGGCAGGGGCTCTTGCAACCGGCGAGGACGAACAACGTGGCGAAGAGCAGGGGACGGGCGGCGGAGCGGCGCATGAGGGTCCCGAAGATGCCAGATGGCGTTCGGGATGCAAGCAATGCCCTTCCCGTCTAGGGGTGCATCGCCTCCGGGGTGCTCACGTGACGGTAACCATGGTCGATCACCAAGGGAGCCACCTGGGGGGATTCGAGCGCGATGAAGTCCTCGACGCTCATCTCCAGGGCATCCTCGTGTGAGCCGGCCCGGAAGAGCAGATCCTCCGCCGCGCTCAGGTTCTCGTCGAGCAGGACCGGGAGTCCGTAGAGCTGGCCGAAAGGCGGCTCGGCGCCGGTCTCGCATTCAGGGAAGTGGCGGGTGAACTCCTCTTCGGTCGCCAGCCGGACTTCCTCGGTGCCAAGCAGTTCCCGCAGCTGGTCCAGGTCCAGGGTGTCCGGCGCGGGAATGAGGCAGATCCAAAGCTGCTCATCCGCCTGGATGATGACCGACTTGGCCATGCGGTAGCCCGTGATGTCGAGGGCCTGGGCCACTTCCTGGGCCGTCACCGCGCGCGGATGCCGGTAGGGGATGAACTGCGCGTTCTTCTGACGGAGGTAATCCTGGATGGGTTCGGGAATCATGGCGGGCATCTCCTTCCAGTCAGAAGGTGGGGGCACTCGCCACTGGGAGCCACGGGGAACCGGACGCGTGCCGCCCATCCGGGCGAGCACACGCACCGGAGGGCACGTCACTTCTGGAAGTCGTAGACGCTGCCCAGGCGCAGCAGGCGCGTCAACTCGTCGAGCGCCGTGAGCGTCTCGCGCGCCAGCTGGGGATCTCCCAGGTCCTGGGCCCGCAGGTCCTCGCGGTAGTGCTTCGTCACCCAGGCGGCGAGCGTCGTGTGCAGCTCGGGCGTGTAGAAGACGTTGGCCTTCACCGCGGCGCGCTCGGTGTCGGTGAGCCATACACGCTGGCGCAAGCACGCCGGGCCGCCGCCATTGTTCATCGACTGGCGCACGTCCAGGTAGTGCACCTGCTTGACCGGGTTGTTCTCCGCCACCACGCGCTCGAGGAACCGCCGCGCGGGCTCCGTCTCCCGGCTCTCCTCCGGCGCCACGATGGCCATGGTGCCATCCGGCAGCGTGAGCACCTGGGAGTTGAACGGATAGGCCTTCACCGCGTCCTTCGCGGGCAGCTCCTCCTGGGTGGCGAGGGCATAGGTGAAGCCCTCGCCCAGCCGCTCGCGCAGGGTCCGCAGCAGGCCCGGAGCATCCACGAAGGCGAGCTCGTGCAGCATGAGGAAGCCCCCGTTGCCCACCGCGAGCACGTCCGTGTGGAAGGCTCCCGCGTCGATCCCCTCGGGGGCCTGCTGGGGCAGCAGCACCTGGGCGGGGTCGAGCTGGTGCAGCCGCGCCAGCGCCTGGCTGGCCTCATACGTCTGCCGGGCGGGAAAGCGCGTGGGGTGGCGCACGTCGTCCCGCCACGCACTGCGGCCCCAGGCGAGCAGGTGGATGGCGCGATGCCCCGGGGTGGCGAGCCGCGTGTGGTTGGCCGCACCCTCGTCCGCGAAGTGCCCGCCTCCTGGCAGGGGCGCGTGGACGGCGAAGTGCCGCTCATCCGCGAAGATGGCGCCGAGCACCGCGTGCGTCGTCTCCGCTTCCAGCGCCCGGTGGAACATCTGCTGGAGGTTGGCCGGCGTCAGGTGCATGCGCCCGTCCGCCGTGTCCTCGGAGGGCGCTCCCGTGGCGGCGTTCGCCGTCCACATGGACGCGGCGCTGGAGGTCAACCGCAGGAGGTGATTCGCCTCGCGGGCGGCCCGGGTGATGATCTCCTCGTCCGTGCCGGTGAATCCCAGCGCGCGCAGCGCCTTGAGCGAGGGCCGGGGTTGGGGGGGCAACACGGCCTGGCCCACGCCCAGCCCCGCGACGAAGCGCATCTTCTCCAGGCCCTGGAGGGCCGCGGCGCGGGGATGGCTCACCTCGCCGCCGTGGAGGGAGGAGGCCAGGTTGCCGGGCGAGAGGCCGCCGTAATTGTGCGTGGGGCCAACGATGCCGTCGAAGTTGTATTCGCGCATGGGGTATGGAAACGCTCGTGGAGCGTCCTCCCTTAGCAAAACGCCTCAAGCGCTTCCTTCGCTACCTGCTCGTTCGTGGGGTACTGGGCTTCGTGAGCGCCCTGCCGTTGGGGTTCGCCCGGTGGCTCGGCGCGGGCTTTGGCCGGTTCGCCTTCGCCGTGGCCGGCGGCGAGCGGCGCAAGGCCTTGAAGTCCCTGACCCGGGCCTTTCCGGAGAAATCCGACGCGGAGCGTCAGGCGCTCGCCCGGGCGTCCTTCCGCCACCTGGGCATGGCCGCCTTCGAGGTGGGGGCCACCACGTCCCTGGACGCGAACCTGGAGCAACTCGTGCGCTGGGAGGCCGCGGACCGGGCCGTGCTGGAGGCGGCGCTCGCGCGAGGCAAGGGCGTGGTGTTCGTCTCCGGCCACGTGGGCAACTGGGAGCTGCTGGCCCGGCGCATCGCCCGCGCGGGCTACCCGAGCCAGAGCATCGCCAAGGAGACCACGGACCCGAGGCTCACCGCGCTCGTGGAGCGCTTCCGGGCCCAGGGCGGGGTGCGCAGCATCTGGCGCGGCCAGGACGGAGCGGCGCGCGCCATGCTGCGGGCCCTCAAGGCCGGGGAAATCCTCGGGCTGCTCATCGATCAGGACACGCGGGTGCAGTCGCTCTTCGTGCCCTTCTTCGGTGAGCTGGCGGCCACGCCCCGGGCGGCGGCGGACCTGGCCCTGCGCACGGGCGCGGCGGTGATGGTGGGCTTCTGCCAGCGCGAGGGCGACGGCTACCACCTGTGGACCGAGGAGGTGGCGTGGCCCGCGGGGCCGGACCGCGAGGCGGATGCACTCGGCCTCACGGCGGCCCTGTCCGCGCGCATCGAGGCGGCCATCCGCCGCGCTCCCGAGCAGTGGGTGTGGATGCACCAGCGCTGGAAGACGCGGCCTCCGGCTTGAGCGCGGCTCAGGTGTCGAGCACGTAGGCGAAGATGAGCGGGGCGACGATGGAGGCGTCGCTCTCCACGATGTACTTCGGCGTGTCGACGCCGAGCTTGCCCCAGGTGATCTTCTCGTTGGGCACCGCGCCCGAGTACGAGCCATAGCTCGTGGTCGAGTCGCTGATCTGGCAGAAGTAGCCCCAGAGTGGCACGCCCGTGCGTTGCAGGTCCTGGTGCAGCATGGGCACCACGCAGATGGGGAAGTCGCCGGCGATGCCGCCGCCAATCTGGAAGAAGCCCACGGACGTCCGGGGCGCCGTCTCCGTGTACCACTGGGCGAGCGTGGTCATGTACTCGATGCCCGTGCGCACCGTGTGCACGTTCTTCACGTCCCCCGAGATGCAGTGGCCCGCGTACATGTTGCCGAGCGTGGAGTCCTCCCAGCCGGGCACCCACATGGGCAGGTTCTTCTCGCACGCCGCGAGCAGCCAGCTGTTCTTGGGGTCGATCTGGTAGCGGTCGCGCAGCTTGCCGCCGCGCAGCACCCGGTAGAAGAACTCGTGGGGGAAGTAGCGCTGGCCGGCCTGATCCGCGGCGACCCACTCCTCCAGCACCGCGGTCTCGATGCGGCGCATGGCCTCCATCTCCGGGATGCACGTGTCCGTCACCCGGTTCATGTGCCGCTCGAGCAGCCCCTGCTCGTCCTTGGGCGTCAGGTCCCGGTAGTTCGGCACGCGCTCGTAGAACTCGTGGGCGACGAGGTTGAACAGATCCTCCTCCAGGTTCGCGCCGGTGCAGCAGATGGCGTGGACCTTGCCTTGCCGGATCATCTCCGCCAGGGAGATGCCCAGCTCCGCGGTGCTCATCGCGCCCGCGAGCGTCACCAGCATCTTCCCGCCGCCCTCCAGGTGGCGCAGGTAGCCCTCGGAGGCATCGACGAGCGCCGCCGCGTTGAAGTGCTTGAAGTGGGTCCGGCAGAAATCCCTGATGTTCATGTACCGCAGCTCCTGACGACGAAGGGTCGGCGTGGGAGCTGTCGCCAAGGCGCACCACACCGAACGCCCTACGGCCCGGGAATGGGCCGCCATCGAGGCGCTGGGTGGCTGTGGACGGCCGGCATATAGACACGTCCGATGTCCGCCGCAACTGGACCGCGAAAGCGGTGAGTTGTCGGGCCTGAGGAACCATGCTACCCATCGCGCTCAGCCACTCGACGGTGCGATGGCGGTGTGCATGAGCACACCGTAGCCCGTTCCTTGGTGGCTATGCTTGTGCATCGCGGAGCGGGTGAGCGGGGCGCGTGTCTCCACGCCAGCGCGTCATCCCCGACCTAATCACACACGGATATCCGCGACGGGTACCTCCTTGGAACGAAGGTGTCCGCGCGAGGGAGAACATCATGGACAAGAAGCCAACCATTCCGCTCGGACAGGCGGTCGCCACGGGAGACACGTCCTTCGTTCCCCCCGCGCCGGCGTCGTTCCCGTCCTTCGATGACGAGGCCCTGGATGGCTGGGGTTTCAAGGATACGAAGTTCGTCGTGCAGCCCAATGGCTCCGTGGTGCTCACCGGCACGCGCTACAACATCAGCAACGTCGAGCTGCCGTCGCTCATGCCGTGGTTCTCCAAGAAGCTGGAGGCTCCGCTCGGATATGACAATCGGAACGAGCCTCAATACCCGCCGCCCGTCCCCGAGGCCCGTCAGGCGCCCGAGCTCGTCGCCGAGCTGCGGACCTTCCTGACGCCCGAGCAGCTCTCCGACGAGCCCACGGTGCGGCTGCGCCGCGGACACGGACACACCGGCGCGGAGATCTGGGCCATCCGCTACGAGCGGCTGGGCCGCGTGCCGGATCTCGTGGTGTTTCCCCGCTCGCACGAGGAGGTGGTGCGCATCACCGACGTGGCCCGGAAGGGGGGCGCGTGTCTCATCCCCTTCGGAGGCGGCACCAACGTCACCGAGGCCCTGCGCCTGTCCGTGCACGAGCAGCGCTTCGTCATCGCCGTGGACATGCGGCACATGAACCGCGTGCTCTGGGTGGATCCGGTCAACCGCATGGCGTGCATCGAGGCGGGCGCCACGGGCCGCCACATCGTGAGCGAGCTGGCGAAGTACGGCCTCACCCTGGGCCATGAGCCGGACAGCTTGGAGTTCTCCACGCTGGGCGGGTGGATCGCCACCAACGCGAGCGGCATGAAGAAGAACCGCTACGGCAACATCGAGGACCTGGTGCTCGACATGCGCGTGGTGACGGCGCACGGCGTGGTGGAGCGGCCGCACGTGGGTCCTCGCGAGAGCATTGGCGCCAACCCGAGGAACTTCATGTTCGGCAGCGAGGGCAACTACGGCATCGTGACGAGCGCCGTGGTGAAGCTCTTCCCGGTCCCCGAGGTGCAGCGCTACGGCAGCGTCCTGTTCCCGGACCTGTCCTCGGGTCTGGCGTTCCTCTACGAGCTGCAGCGCTCGGGCGCGGTGCCCGCGAGCGTGCGCGTCATGGACAGCACGCAGTTCCAGTTCGGCCAGGCGCTCAAGCCGGCCACCACCGGCGCGGCCGCCCAGGCCAAGAGCGCGCTGGAGAAGTTCTTCGTCACGAAGGTGAAGGGCTTCGATCCGGACAAGCTCGCGGTCGCCACGCTCGTGTTCGAGGGCACGCGCGAGGAGGTGGAGTACCAGGAGAAGACGCTGTACCGGATCGCCGAGCGCCATGGCGGCATGAAGGCGGGAGGCACCAACGGCGAGCGGGGCTACCAGCTCACGTTCGGCATCGCCTACATCCGCGATCTCACCTTCTCGCACTGGGCCATCGCCGAGAGCTTCGAGACGAGCGTGCCCTGGAGCCGCGCCATGGAGTTGTACGAGCGCGTGCGCGAGCGCATCCACCGCGAGCACGAACAGCGCAAGCTTCCGGGCAAGCCGTTCTTCACGGGCCGCCTCACCCAGGTCTACCCCAGCGGCATCGCCATGTACTTCTACATGGGCTTCTACACGAAGGGCGTCGAGGATCCGGTGGGGCAGTACGCCGCGCTGGAGCACGCGGCGCGCGAGGAGATCCTGGCCTCGGGCGGCACGCTGTCGCACCACCATGGCATTGGGAAGATCCGCCAGGACTTCATGGGCGACATCTACTCGGAGGGCGCGCTCGCGCTCTCTCGCGAGGTGAAGAAGGCGGTGGACCCGGACAACCTCTTCGGCGCGGCCAATCACGGCGTGCGGGGGCAGGTGGAGCTCGAGTCGAAGGACGCGCCCCGGACGAATACCCGCCGCACGGGGTCCGACTGACCGGCGGCGTCATCGGGGCGGATCGAAGCCTCGATCCGCCCCGTGTCCGAGCGGGCCTCCTCAGTAGGCCCAGACCTCGAGCGAGGACACGCGGTCATTCCACTGCGTGCCCAGGTTGTTGATGCTCTGCGTGACGTACAGCCCAGTGCCTCCCCAGTTGTCGTTCTCCCAGAGGTTCGCCCGGTAGTTGCCGATGACCCGGAGGGAAGACGCGCGGTCATTGAAGCCCCGGCTGTTCAGCTCGTAGGTGGGGCCCGTCAACTGGATGAGGTCACCCTGGTAGTCGGCGTGCTCGTACAGGTAGACGCCGGGCTGGGCGCCATAGCCCCACACCGCGTAGGCATAGTCTCCCTGCCAGCGCATGTAGTGCGCGCCCCACTGCGAATAGGCCCAGTTGTTGAAGCCACCGGGCGTCCGCTTGACCAGGACGGTCCAGTACTGGAACGGGAAGCGCGCCCGCACCTTCGTGGCGAGCTGCGCCGCCCGGTTCTCCGCGGAACCACTCAGGCCGCCAAGCTGACTGTCGACATAGCTCGCGAGGAAGCTCTCGCTGACCGCGCTGTCGCTCGACAACGTGTTGAACGCCACGTGGCTGTAGCCATCCACCCAGTCCGACTGCCGGTACAGCCCATAGTGCGTCGTGGAATAGCCCCAGTTGTCGCCTCCCGGGGTCCCCGACACGATGACATGCCAATACATGCCGGGCAGCTTGCCCTCCACGAAGGTCCTGGCCTCGATGAGCCGATCCCTCGCCTTGTCATCGCCGTCGCCGTGAAGGCCATAGGAGATGTTGTTGAAGACGGTCGAGAAGTCTCCGCCGATGGCGGACGCGCTCGTGGCCAGGCGGAAGTTGTGGGCGATGATGGCGTCAATCAATCCCGCGCCCGGGAAGTCCATCATCAGCACGCCGGTGCGCTGCACGTTGCTCCCCATCAGGTAGTGCAGGGCCTGCTCGTTGACGTCGTCCGCGATGCCAGCGGGAGTTCCCCCCGCGCCCGCGGCGCTCAGGAAGTTGAGATACAGCGCGTTGGTGTCGCCGGTGTTGGTCGTCACGAGGTGGTTGCGCACCAGGTTCCACTTCGTCGTGGTGTTGGTCTCCTCCCACGCGTCCTGCAGGCGGATGCTGTTCCAGTTGATGCCGTGGTCTCCTCCCTCGAAGTCATCGAGGATGACGATCTTGCCGCGCGCCTCTCCCAGCGTCGGCACGTGCGTGCCCCGCCAGATGTAGGGGCTGTAGGCCGCCTGGTCGCGGTACCACTCGAAGGTCGCGGCGAAGGAGCGGGTGTTGCCCTCCTCGGTGTGCTCCTTCTTCACGCGCATCAGGACGGTTTCAGTGGGGTTGTCCTTCAGGAACTGCACCGTGGTGCCCAACACGTAATCGAAGTTGGTCATCAGGTGGTACGCGCCGTGGTGGATGGTGAAGCGATCCCCGATGTGGCGCGCGCGGATGTCCACGGCTCGCACACCCGCGTCGAGCTGCGGGCGGAGGTTCAGTCCCTGGGTGAGGATCCACGCGCGCTCGAAGACGGTCACGTACCATTCCGTCTCATCGGCCATGGTGTCATGGGTGCCTGGAATGGAGAGCGCCGAGACCTTCGTGGCGTTGGGCAGCCAGCGCATCCAGTTGGGGTGCTGGGTGGGGATGCTCGTCGCGTCGTTGAAATACCGGCCATGCGCGGCGGCGAAGGGCGCTGGCAGGAGCAAGGCCAGCAGGAGGGCCAGCGCGCCGCGCTGAATCCGGAAGGGGTTGTTCAATGGCTTCATGCGTTCTCCAGAATGAGGGTGCACCCGTGAAGACAGTCCAGGACAGGCGTGTCCTGGACTCATGGAGTATCACGGTTTATTCCGGAAAAACCGTGAAGGCCGGATGTATGCTGGTTCGGATCACACCAGTCCGGAGCCGAAGGCGCTCGACAGGTAGGCGCGCGCCTCGGTGATGGACTCGTCGATGATGCGCGCCGCCTCGAGCGCGTCCTGGGGCTCGTGGGCCGCCTGCACCTGGAGCCGGAAGCGCGAGGAGCCCGTCGGCGTCACCGGGAACTCCACCATGAACGCGAGGACGCCCCGGTCGAACAGCCGCCGGTTGGCGATGCGCGCCAGCTTCTCGTTCCCAATGAGCAGGGGAACGATGGGCGAGGGGGAACCCATGCATGTCAGGCCGCGCCGGGTGAGTTCATCGCGCAGGGCGTGGATGGCCTTGAACAGCCGCCCGCGCAGCACCTCGCCCTCGGGCGAGCGGAGGATCCGCGTGGCCTCGAGCACCACCGCCGTCTGCACGGGAGACAGGGCGTTGGAGAACATGTGCGAGCCGCCGAACATCTTCACGTACTGTTTGACCGCCGCCGAGCGCGAGGCCAGGAAGCCGCCATTGGACGAGAACGTCTTGGAGAAGGCGCCCATCACCAGGTCCACCTTGCCCAGCAACTCCTGCATGCCGAGCACGCCCGTTCCGCCGGGGCCCATGGCGCCCAGGTCGTGCGCCACGTCCACCAGCAGGGTGGCATCGTACTGACGGCAGATGTCCTGCAAGGTGACGAGGTCCGGCCAGTCGGCGTCCACGGAGAACAGGCCATCGGTCACCACGAGGATGCCGTTGCGTGAGTCTCGCGAGCGGATGTCCTGGAGGTGTTGGCGCACCGCCTCGATGTTGAGGTGTTCGTAGCGGATGACGTTCCGGGTGGCCGCGCGCGCGCCCTGTTGCAGGCAGGCGTGCGCCAGCCGGTCGATGACGACGTAATCCTCCTGGCGCACCAGCCCCACCATCGCGCCGAAGCCCGCCCCCCATCCGGTGGGGAACAGGGTGAGGTGTTCCATCTTCAGGAGATCGCCCAGCTCCGCCTCCAGCGCGTCGGAGATGCGCGTGTTGCCGAGCACCATGGGCGAGCCGGCGCTATGGGGGCCGTAATCGTGCAGGGCCCGGGCCGCCGCTTCCCGGATGGCGGGGTGGGCGTTGAAGGACAGGTAGTCCTGGGAGTTGAAGTTGATGCCCTGGGTGCGGCGGCCCACGTCATTGGTGATGGTGGCGATGCTGCCCGGCGAGGCCTCCAGCACCCGGGAGTATTGCCAGGTCTCGGTCCGGCGGCGGGCTTCCACCCAGCCGTGGAACTCCTCGGTGCGCTGCATCAGGTTGCGGCCCACGGGCCGGTAGAAGTCATAGGCGTTCTTGTCGAGCGCGTAGGTCTCGTCCGGATCGGCGTCGCGGCGCAGGTGCGCGGGCCGCCACATCTCCTCCAGGTCCACGCGGACCTGGGGCAGCTCCTGGCGCAGGAAGCCCCAGAGGGCCCGCACCGCGCCGTCCTCGTCGGACGCGGAGGGGGGGCCTTCCCCGAGCGCCGTCATCGACTCCCAGGGGATGTGGCTGGCCCAGTTGCGCATCATCTCGGAGACTTCCCGCGCGGCCGCTCCCAGTTCGGTGGCGCACCGCCTCAGGGTTTCCCGGGCATCGGGGGTGGCGAGGACTTCCTCGAGGGAGCGTCCCTTCATGCCGCGGGTGGCCTCGTCGGCCGCTCCCAGGATGGCGCCAATGAGTTCATCGTCCTCGCGGGGTTGGATGGGCATGGGATTCATGGGCTCAGGCGGCGAACAGGTTGTTCAGGTACTGGCGGGAGGTGGACTCGAAGTTCTCGAAGATGGCGTGTCCGCGCGAGGACTCCTTCGCGGCGTCATTGATCAGGTACAGATTGGAGGCCTGGAAGAACTCGGACACCGGGGCGATGTCCGCATGGGTGGCGATGAAGCGGTTGCTCTCCTCCTGATTGCCTCGCAGGGACACGAAGAGCTGGAGCTCGTCGTGCCGCAGGGGCTTCATCTCGGCGAGGGTGCAGACATAGTCGTAGTAGGCGGCGGCCGACTGGCTCCGGCGCCGGGCCTCGTAATGCTTGAGCGCTTCATCCAGGGGCTGGCGCCCGGAGAGCCACCCGTCGAGCGCCGACGCCGCCAGCTCCGCGTCCCGGAAGGCATGCGTCATCCCCGTGGCGGTGCATTGATCCTTGAAACTGCCCGCGTCCCCCACCAACACCCAGCCGGGCCCGTGCAGGGGCCGCAGGAAGGCCGCCTGATCCAGCGTCCCATACAGACGCTCCTCCCGCTGGCCCTGGGTGCGGACCCGCTCGCCGAACTCCGGACTCACGAAGTCCAGCGCGCGCTGGAAGTTGCCGGGGATGTCCCGGCGGAATGCCTCGGACCACTCGCTGGGGCCGAAGACCAACGTCATGTTCTGCCCGAAGTTGGTGGGGACGATCGCCGCGCCCATCCGTCCCCGGCGCAGCAGGTGCGCCCGTCCCGCGTCGAAACCGGAGAAATAGCCCCAGTAGGCGAAGGTGCACTTGAGGCGTTCATCGAACCTGGGCAGCTTGAGCGTCCGGGCGACGAAGGAGTTGCGTCCATCCGCGCCGATGACGATGCGCGCCCGCTCCTCCACCCGCGTGCCCTCCCGGGTCCGGCCCCGGATGCCCACCACGCGGCTCCCCTCGGTGAGCAGCTCCTCGACGGCGAAGCCCTCGCGGACCTCCACTCCGGACTCCCCGGCGGCGTCGACGAGGTGCTTGTCCAACACGCGGCGCCGGACCGAGCAGTAGCGCCTCACCACGCCCGAGTCATCGCCGTGCAATTGCTGGAAGTACTGGCGCAGCAACTCCTCCGGAATGCCCCCGGTCAGGGGAATGCCGTCGTGCTCCAGCGTCAGCTCCGTATATGACGGCGTGGTGGCGAGCACCCGGTCCAACAACCCCCACCGGTTCAGATACGAGGTTCCATGGGGCCAGAGGAAGTGCGTGGAAATGACATCACTGGGAAAGGTGGAGCGATCCACCATCAGCACCCGGTGCCCCTTGCGTGCCAGCAACATCGCCGTGGCCGCGCCCGCGCACCGGCCACCGATAACGATTGCATCAAACATGTTTTGTTGTTCTTTCTCGTTTTTTCAGAATAGCGGGTTTCGGAATGTAGGCGATGGGTGTCGCGACTGTCCAGGGCCCGCCCCCTTGCCTGGGGAGAAGCGCTGCTCAAGGCCGTGCCGCTCTTTTCCTCAATCCCACACAGCGCGCCTCGCCGGTGGATGTCTGCGATAGCGTGGAGGCGCACTCCGAGCGATGAAGGCTTCACTCGAAGCCCGTTCGCTCCTCTTCTTCCCGGCCCGCTGCATCTCCCCCTTCAGACTTCATCCGATTTTGAACACACTCGCCGCGGGCTGTTCCGCTGAGGGAGTCCTCCTGACGCGCACCCGGCATCGACATGGCGAGCACACCTGAGCCGAACCGCATCGTTCCTGGATCATCCAAGCCGCCAGCGCCGGAGGGCCGCCGACGAAAGCTGCATACCTGGATCACCCCCGTCCTGGACTGGTTCCTCGGGGAGCGCCTGAAGAAGGCGGCGGGCCCCCTGAAGCTTCATCGCCAGCGCGCGATGGTCGGTGCCTCGCTGTTCTCCTTGTTGTTCGCGGCGCTGTACCTGGTGCTCGTGCCTTTCACACCCGCCCAGATTCCCACGCTCACCTCGAGCGCGTTCTACCTGGGGATATTGCTCCTGGCGCGCACGGGCCGCTCCCTCGCCCTTCCGGCGACGCTCCTCTGTGTGTTCGTGACGGCGGGATTCCTGGTGGCCGTCTTCATCGGAGACCATCCCGAGGGCGGGTTCCACGCCGCGGGCGTGTTGATTCCCTGCTTCGCGGTGTACCTGGTGGGGTCCCGGGTGAGCTTTTTCATCACGAGCTTCCTCGTCGTCGCCTTGGGGCTCGCTCATCCGCTCTACCGCGCGTACTTCACGTCCTACTCCAGCCTCATTCCCTTCCGCGAGTTCGCGGTCATGCACTGCACCGCGGCCATCTCCATTCTGGGCGCCTGGGTGCTGAGCACCTTGCACAGCATCTCGCGTGACTCGGCCCAGGAAGCACTCGAGCGGACGCTGAGCTCCTTGCGCGAGAGCGAGGGCAAGCTGCTCGCGCTCGTCGAGAGCACCGATGACCTGGTGTTCTCGGTGGACGCGCGCAAGGATGTCATCACCTCCAACGAGGCGATGCGCCGGATCTACCTGCGCTACCACGGGCGGGAGCTCGTTGCCGGGCAGCGGTTCCTGCTCGGGACCGAGCCGGAATACCAGGCGCGTTGGTACCCGCTGCTCGACAGGGTGCTCGCGGGCGAGCGTCTGCGGTTCGAGGCGGAGTACACGCGGGAGGACATGCACCTCGTCCTGGATATCTCCATGAACCCCTCCCTCGGCGCGGAGGGGCGGGTGACGGGAGTGACCTTCTTCGGGCGGGACATCACGGCGCGCAAGCTGGCGGAGGCGCGGCTGGGGGAGGTGTACCGCGAGCTGGTGGATGTCTCCCGCTACGCGGGCATGGCGGAGATCGCCACGGGGGTGCTGCACAACGTGGGCAACACCCTCAACAGCGTCAACATCTCGGCGGGCATCCTGAATGATCAACTGCGCCACTCACGCGTCTCTGGCCTGCACAAGACCGCCGACCTGTTGCGGGAGCATGCTCCGGACTTCGCCACCTTCCTCTCCACGGATCCTCGTGGCCAGCGGATTCCGGGCTACCTCATCGCCCTGTCGGAGGAGCTGGAGAAGGAGCGCGAGTCGCTGCGCAAGGAAGTGGGCTCGCTGACCGAGAGCGTCGAGCACATCAAGTCCATCGTGAGCATGCAGCAGCAGCACGCGCGCGCCGCCGGCGTGGTGGAGCGGTTGCCGGTGCCCCAGCTCATCGAGGAGGCCCTGCGCCTGCACGCGGTGTCGTTCGAGCGCCATGGCATCCGGATTCTCCGCGAGTACGCCGATGTGCCTCCCATCCTGGTGGACCGGCACAACCTCCTGCAGATCCTCATCAACCTGCTGAGCAATGCCCGGCATGCGCTGCTGGAGAGCCACACGCCGGACAAGTGTCTGAACATCCGCATCCGGCCGAGCGCGGGGGGAGACCAGCTCATCATCGAGTTCATCGACAATGGCGTGGGCATCTCTCCAGAGCACCTGGCGCGTCTCTTCTCCCAGGGGTTCACGACGAAGAAGAGCGGGCATGGCTTCGGGTTGCACAGCAGCGCGCTGGCGGCTACGCGGATGAGCGGAAGCCTCACCTGCGCGAGCGCCGGGGTGGCCCAGGGCGCCACCTTCACGCTCACGCTGCCAGTGACGGGCCCCGCCGAGGACGAGTCACCTCCGCCGGCGCGCGTGGGGACCTGAGGCGCTTCACGGGAGGATGGCGAAGGCGCGCGCCGGGAAGCCCAGCCCGTTCTCCACCTTGGGCCACGTCGCCACGATGAGGGCGCCGGTGGGCGGCACCTCGTCCAGGTGGGCCATGACCTCGAGCTGGTAGCGGCCCTGTCCCAGCAGCCACTTCTCCGCGTCCAGCGTCGGCGTGCTGTCGGTGTCGAGCGACTCATGCCCGATGGCCGTGACGTGCCGCTTCTCGACGAGGAACTGAACGGCCGCCAGCGACCAGGCGGGGAAGGGGTGGCGCTTGAAGCGCTCGGGGTTGCCCCAGTCCTTGGACATGTCCGTGCGCAGCGCGGCGAAGGCGCCCTTGGGCACGCGGCCGTGCTTCTTCTCCCACTCCAGGATGTCCTGCACGGTGAGCGCGTGGTGGGGGTCCTTGCCGAGCAGGGGGGTGATGTCGAAGACCACCAGCGGGAGGATCATCTCCTGGAGCGGGATGCGATCCATGGTGAGCCCGTTCGCGTGGAAGTGCGCGGGCGGATCCACGTGGGTGCCGTACTGGCCCACCATGGAATAGAAGGTCGTCCGGAAGCCGTCCTGCTCCAGGGTGTAGGGCCGGTAGGTCTTCGGGTCCGACGCGGTGGTGAAGCTGGCCTGGCCAAAGCCCTGCCACACCGGGGTGGTGGGGCTGAAGCCGTGGGTGAGGTCGACGAGCTTGCGGGTGGAGATGACCTTGTAGGCATCGGCCAGGCTCATTCCATCCGCGTGCGCGGCCGGGGTGCCCAGGAGCATGGGCATCACGAGCAGGGGGAGGGCCAAGGCCTTCTTGAATGGACGACGGAACACGGACATGGATGCCTCGCTGGGGAAAGCATCCAGGTTAGTCCATGCGCTGGGGCTCCTGGGCCGGTTGATAGGGCAGCTCCAGGATGAACGTGGCTCCGTGCCCGGGACCGTCGCTATGGACCGTGAGCGAGCCGCCCAGTTCCTGGGCCGCCAGGGCGCTGGAGTGCAGGCCGAAACCGTGCCCCTTCTCGCGCGTGGTGAAGCCGTATTGGAAGAGGCGGGCATGCAGCTCCGGCGCGATGCCCACTCCGTTGTCGCCGACCTCCAGGCGGAAGCGATCGGCGGAGGGCGTCCCCAACCGCACCGTCACGCGGCGCTCGTCCGCGGGCACCGTGTCCAGGGCGTGCCGGGCGTTGCTGATCAGGTTGACCAGGATCATCAGCAGCTTGTGCTTGTCGGTCAGCACGGGGGGCAGCTCGGCCAGGTGCTTCTCCACCTTCACCCGGTGGCGGCCGAGTCCGGCGGAGTCGATGCGCAGGGCATCCTCCACCAGCTCCTTCAGGAGGACCGGCTCGTGCAGCCGGGGCATCCGGGCGTAGTTCTGTTGCACCCTGACGATGTCGTCGATGTGCTCGGTGTAGCGGTCGACGTCGTCGAGCAGCGAGCGGATGTGCTGGCGTTCCTCCATCAGGTTCTGCCCGAGCTTCTCCATGAAGGGGATGAGGAACTGGCCCCGCTCATCCCGGGCGAGGAAGGCGGCGAGGTCGTCCTGGTGCTCCCGCAGCAGCAGCGCCACGCGGCCCACCTGTTCGAACCGGGTCTGGGCCATGCGCTCCTTGGCGAGCTGGGCGGAGGAACGGACGCTGTTGAGCACGTTGCCCACGTTGTGCAGCACGTTGGTGGCGATCTCCGCCATTCCCTCCTGGCGGGCCGACTCCACGAGCCGCCGATGGATGTCCTTCAGCTCGCGGGTGCGCTCCGCGACGCGCTGCTCCAGCAGCTCGTTGGACTGACGCAGCTCCTCCTCGCGCCGCTGGACCTGGTCGGCCATGAGCCGGAAGGCGCTGGCGAGCTGCCCCAGTTCGTCGCCCCGGGACGTGTCCAGCTCGACGCGGAACTCCCCGGCCGCCACCCGGCCCGTCGCCTGGGTGAAGGCCAGCAGCGGGCGGGTGATCTGCTGCCGGAGCACCCAGTACATGATCGCCAGCTCCAGCAGCAGCGAGCCCACGCCGAACAGCAGCACGTAGCGCGCCGACTGGAGGGCGGGCCGGGACACCACGCTCTCGGGGAGCACCGTGACGAAATTCCAACCGGGGCCCTCGAGCCGTGCATGGGCGAGGTATTCGCCATCCTCCGGGAGCTCCACCACCGTCTGGCCCTGGGGGGCATCCCTCAGCCGCTCGAACATCCGCCGCAGGTGAAGCCATTGCGCCTTGGTGCCGGGGGCGTCGACGGCGGGGTCCCCGGTGTCATGAGGGGTGGCGGAGACCAGTTCGGGATGGACGATGGGCTGGCCCGCGTCGCCGAGGATCATGTTGTACGCGCCGGGCAGGTGGTTGTGGCTGGCGCGGGCCATCAACTCCTCCAGCAGCACGTCATGGACGAACGTCGCCACATGGTCGCCGTCGAGGTCCAACGGCGTGGAGACCGAGACCATCCGATTCTGGGTGACCGGATCCGAGTAGATGTCGCACCAGACCGTCCGCCGCGAGGCGTTTTCCGCGGGCAGGCTCCGGACGAAGAAGTCGAAGGAGACGACGGAGTGGTCGGTCTCGGCGTCCTGGCACCACGAGGGACGCTCTGGCCAGTAGAGCACGAGCACGCCTTCCGGGAGCACGATGTACGTGTTCGTGAAGCGCGTGTGGAAGGCGGGCCCGTACTGGGTGAGCACGTCATACGAGGCCAGGATGCGCTGGCGCAGCTCGGCATCGAGCACCAGGCCGCCGGGAATGAAGACGCCCGGCATTCGCGTGCCGTCGAAGGACTCGGGGCGGTTGCGGACGGTGCCGTCGGGCAACCGGACGAAGAGGCTGGCGAAGCGTGCGCTCCCGTCCTCGTGACGCGAGTCCTCGAGCCTCTCCCTCAGGGCCTTCTGGAGGACGAGGTGGTTGTCCTCCGCGAGCAGGAAGATGCCCTCCTCGCGCTGACTGCGCTCCAAGACGTAGCGCTCCAGCCGCACGAGGTTCTCGGTGCGCACGGTGCTCAGCACGTGGAGGTAGCTGAGGAGCGTGGTCAACGCGATGACACCGGCGATGCGCACGCCCATCTTCAACAGGGTCGCGCGGGACAGGGAGGCGTGCGAGCGGGAGTGGATGGACATGTCGCGAGCTGTCCGAGGCGGAGCGCTTCCTCAGGAACTACACGAGAGCGCCGAGCATCCTGGCTTCGAGCGTGCCCAGTCCGGACGCCGGGCCGCGTAGGCCTCGCGCCCTGGTTGCTCGTCGAAGGGCCGCCGCATCACCTCGAGCAGGTCGAGCACCTTCGAGTCGTCGCCCGCGTGCGCGGCGTCGATGGCCTCCTGGGCGAGCCAGTTGCGCAACACGTACTTCGGATTCACCGCGTTCATGCGCCGCGCCAGCTCCGTGGGCGCCACCTCTTCCCGCCGCGTGCGATGCCACCACGCCTTCAGCCACTCCAGGCCCCGGGCCAGGTGCGCTTCGGGGACCTGTCCGTAGAAGGCCTCGCGCAGGGCCTCGGGCCACGCGCGGGGGGCCTCCGGTGTGGCCACCACCTGGGAGAGCCCGCGGAAGAAGAGCGTCATGTCCGTCTCCTCGGCGGCGAGCCACGCGAAGCAGTCCCGCACCCGCTCGGCGTCTCCCTCCAGGTCCAGGGAGGACAGGCCGAGCTTCGCCGCGAAGCGCCGCGTCGACTCGGCCTCGAAGGTGCGCTGATACTCGAGCAGGCCCTCCTCGAGCGGTGCTTCGTCATTCTCGAAGAGCGGCAGGAGCGCGACGCCCAACCGCTCGACGTTCCACATGCCGATGCCCGGCTGGTTACCGAACCGGTAGCGGCGCCGCTCGGCATCCGTGGTGTTGGGCGTCCATCCGGGGTTGAAGTCATCGACCCAGCCGTAGGGCCCGTAGTCGATGGTGAGGCCGAGAATCGACATGTTGTCGGTGTTCATCACGCCGTGCACGAAGCCCACCGCCTGCCAATGCGCGATGAGCCGCGCGGTGCGGCGCGCCACCTCGGCGAAGAAGGCGCCGTAGGTCTCCTTCGAGGGAGTGCCGAGCTCCGGGAAGAAGTGCGTCAGCGTGTAGCCGGCCAGTTGCCTCAGCAGCGCCACGTCGTCCCGGCTGGTGCACAGCTCGAAATTGCCGAAGCGCAGGAAGCTCGGCGCCACCCGGCACACGATGGCGCCGGGTTCGGCCTCCGGGTTTCCGTCATAGAACATGTCCCGGATGACCGCGTCCCCGGTGGCGACCAGCGACAGGGCCCGGGTGGTGGGCACCCCCAGGTGGTGCATGGCCTCGCTGCACAGGAACTCGCGGATCGACGAGCGCAGCACCGCCCGCCCGTCCGCGCGGCGCGAGTACGGGGTGGGCCCCGCTCCTTTGAGCTGCAACTCGTGGTGCGTGCCGTCCGGGGCCACCCACTCTCCCAGGACGATGGCGCGCCCGTCACCCAGCTGACCCGCCCAATTGCCGAACTGGTGTCCGCCATAGTTGGCCGCGTACGGCACCATCCCTGGCCACAGGGCATTGCCCGACAGCACGCGCAGGGACTCGGCGGAGCGCATGGTCTCCTCGTCGAGCCCCAACAGCGCCATCACCTCGGAGGAGAAGGCCACGAGCCGGGGTGCCGGTACCGGCGTGGGCTGGACCTTCGACCAGAGGGCGCCGTGGACCTGGCGCGGACGGCGATCGGTGTGCGGGTCTCCGGGAGTCGAGTCGACGAAGCGGGAAGTGAACCGGGGCATGGCCCATGGATGTCGGGATGCGGACTCCAATGCAAGGGGGGGCCGCTTCGTCGCCCGCCTGCTGCTCAGCGCGCGGCGAACACGAGGGCCATCGCGATGGCCGCCGGCACCGTCTGCACGTAGAGGATGCGCTTGCTGACGGTGGCCGCTCCGACCAGGCCCGCGACCATGACGCACCCGAGGAAGAAGACCTTGAACTGGAAGCCGATGGGGTCCGCGGCGATGAGGCCCCAGATGAGGCCCGCCGCGAGGAAGCCATTGTAGAGGCCCTGGTTGGCGGCGAGCGACGCCGAGCGCGCGGCGAAGTCCGGGTCCAGCTTGAAGACCTTCATCCCCAGGGGCTTCGTCCAGAGGAAGGCCTCCAGCACCACGATGTAGACATGGATGGCGGCGACCAGTCCCACGAACAACAGAGCGAGCGGGTTCATCACGGTTTCCTTCATGTGCGCCCGGCGCATCCCCTCGGGGGCCAGGTCCGTTGGAAAATCAAACTGGGTGTACCCTAGCACGTGGGTTTGATTTTCCAACTCATTTGTTAGGATGAAGGCATGCCGAAGAAGGAGGGCGGCCCGCGGGAGTGCCCGCTGGCCTCCGCATTGGAAGTGGTGGGGGAGAGGTGGTCCCTGCTCGTGCTGCGCGAGGTCTTCTATGGTGTGCGGCGCTTCGAGGGCATCGCGCAGAACACGGGAGCGCCGCGGGACGTGCTCACCGCGCGTCTGCGCAAGTTGTCGGAGTGCGGGGTGCTGCGCCGGGTGCAGTACTCGGAGCGCCCGGCGCGCAGCGAGTACCATCTCACCGAGGCGGGCATGGAACTGGCGCCCACGCTCATCACCCTGTTGGCATGGGGGCGCAAGTGGGCCTCGGAGCGGCCTCTCCCGTCGGCGCCCTTCGTCCATGTCTGCGGGGCTCCGCTCCAGGCGGCGTTGACCTGCCTGGCCTGTGGTGGGCGCGTCACGGGCGCGGATGTGTCGCTCGACCCCTCGCGCGTGAAGCCCCCGGAGACGGGGACGGGAGAGGACCCGGAGCGGGCCGAGGGTCCTCCGCGGGGGGGACGGAGCCCCTGAGGGCCCCGGCCCGGTTCACCAGTAGCTGGACTCGGAGGAGCTGCCCCGACGGATGCCGATGCCACCGTCCGAGCCCAGTGCGTCCGTGTGCTGGAGGTTCGCCAGGGCGAGCGCGTCGCGCGCCTCCTGGGTCTGCACGTCGGGCCGGTTCTTGACGATGAGCATGCCGCCGGTGCCCTGCTCGTGCTTGGCCTTGTTGACGGCCTTCTCGAGCTGCGCCTTGGACAGCCAGTACTCGCCGTTGACGGGATCCTTCACGCGGTAGAGGTCATCCGCCGCGTGGGCGCTCTTGCCCTTGTTGACGCCGTCGATGGTGATCCAGTGCAGCGAGCCCTTCTCGTCCGGGGAGGTCGCCTTGGCGCCCGGGGGGCGGGGCAGGGCGCTGGAGTCCACCAGGGCCATGCCGAACTGGCCCTTGCTGATGGCCTCGTCCATGGCGTCGGTGTCGTAGTCACCGAAGCCCCGGACGACCTCCTTGCCGCCCTGGCCCATCAACACGCCCATCTCGCGCGCGGTCGTGTCTTCCGTCAGGTCGACCACCACCTGCTCGCGCAGCGCCTCGTTGCGGTTGCTGCTCTCGGCGGCGCGCTCGACGTTGTCGAGGAGCTGCTCGTTGGAGGCACAGGGGTCCGTGGCGCCGAAGATGGACGCCGCCGTCGCCTTGCCACAGGTGGTCTCCGTGGGCTGGGCCACGGTCTTCGCGTCACTGGAGAACCCCTGGCTGGTCTTGGCCTCGGCCGCGTCGTTGACGGGCGGGCACGCGTCGTCGGCGGAGGGGATGAACGAGTCGCGCAGGTGCTCCGGCAGGACGGAGGGCCGCGGAGGAGGTGGGGCGGCCTGCTCGGCTACCCGGGGATGCTCTTCGTTCCGGGGCGCGACCTGTTGAGGAGGCCAGCGCGAGGACGGGACGTTCGAATGGATGGGGATACCCATGGGCGGCTCCTCGTCGGTAATAAGGTGCATGGGGGCAAGACATCGCCCTGGAGTGGTTATCGCGAACAGCCGCTGGAAAGTTTCCTCATCCTCCCAAAAAATCGAAAACCATTAGACTCCCGCCGAGTCCATGTCCAAGAGCGATGACAGGCAGGTCGGCTCCGTCGAGCCGGATGAGGAGAAGACGGAAGCCGCTGCCCCGCCCCCTCCCCGCTCCGCGCGCAGTGGTGCCTCTTCGTCGAACACCGGCGAGTCGGCGGGACGGAATTCACGGCGGCCGCCGCCGGACCGTCAGGTGGGCCGCTTCATTCCCCTCAAGGTGTTGGGCCAGGGCGGCATGGGCGTGGTGTACGCGGCCTATGATCCGGATCTGGACCGCAAGGTGGCCCTCAAGCTGTTGCTGGTGAAGGACGAGGGCACGGACCTGCAGGCGGGCAAGGCCCGGCTGATGCGCGAGGCCCAGGCCATGGCCCGGGTGTCCCACCCCCACGTCATCCCCGTCTTCGAGGTGGGCACCTGGGGCGATCAGGTGTTCGTGGCCATGGAGCTGGTGGAGGGGGGCACGCTGCGCGAATGGTCGCAGGCGCGGCCGCGCTCCTGGCGCGAGGTGTTGGAGAAGTACCTCGCCGCGGGACAGGGGCTGGCGGCCGCGCACGCCGCGGGGCTCGTGCACCGCGATTTCAAGCCCGCCAACGTGCTGGTGGGCCACAACGGCCGCGTCTACGTCACCGACTTCGGCCTGGCGCGCCAGGTGGCCCCGCCCGAGCAGGCGCGGCTTCCCTCCGAGGAGGACACGCTGCCGCCCGAGAGCGTGGGGGCGTCCGCCCTGGCCGGGTCGCTCACCCTGTCGGGCGTGGTGCTCGGAACGCCTCGTTATATGTCGCCGGAGCAGTTCCGGGGGGACGCGCTGGACGCGCGCTCGGACCAGTTCAGCTTCTGCGCGGCGCTGTACATGGGGCTCTACGGCTCACGCCCGTTCGAGCCGGAGCGCATGTCCCGCGCCGCGCGGCACTCCTCCCGGGCGCTCTCGGGTCCGCCCTCGGGGGGAGCCGGGAGCCGCCCCCTGCATGCGCAGGCCACCGCCTCCATCATCCAGGAGCCTCCCCGGGACGCGAAGGTGCCCGCCTGGGTGCGGCGCGCCGTGATGCGGGGGTTGTCGCTGGAGCCGTCCGAGCGCTTCGACTCCATGGAGGCGCTGCTGACGGCGCTGTCCCAGGAGCAACGGCTGGCGCGGCGGCGGCGATGGCTGGGCGCCGCGGCCCTGGGGACCCTGGCGCTGACGGCGGCGGGGGGCGCGGTGGTCTGGCGCTCGAGGGTGTGCGCGGGCGGCGAGCGGCTCATGTCCGAGGTGTGGGGCGGGTCCGCGCATGACCAGGTGCGTGCCTCCTTCCTGAAGAGCGGGGGTCCCCTGGCCGAGCAGATGTTCCAGCGCGCCGCTGGCGTGCTCGATGGCTACGCGTCCTCGTGGACCCGACAGCACACCGAGGCCTGCGAGGCCACGCGCCTGCGCGGGGAGCGCTCGGAGCTGCTCTGGTCCCAGCAGGTGGTGTGTCTGGAGCGCCGCCGCGAGGACATGCGGGCGCTCGTGAAGGTGCTGGGCGCGGCGGACCGCAAGGGCGTGGAGAAGTCGCTGGACGCGGTGTACGCGCTGTCCTCACCCGAGGATTGCGCGAACCTGGAGGCGCTGGCCGAGCTCCAGCCCCGGCCCGCGGACCCCACCCGGCGCGCACAATTGGAGTCGCTGGAGGCGCGGCTGGGCGAGGTCAAGGCCTTGCTCGACGTGAGCCACTACCCCGAGGCCTTGGCCCAGGCCCGACAGCTCGCGCCCCAGGTGGAGGCCACGGGCTACCTTCCCCTGATGGCGGAGCAGCGCTTCCATGAGGGGTGGCTCCAGGCCCTGCTGGGCGAGAAGCAGGAGGGGGCCCGGTTGCTGGAGCAGGCCGTCTACGACGCCACGACGGGGCGCGCGGACCGCCTGGAGGTGTCCATCCTCAACAAGCTGCTCTACGTGACGGGCGAGCGGAAACACTACGAGGACGCGGAGCGTTGGGCCCGGTTGGGCGAGGCCACGGTGCGCAGGCTCGGCGGTGACGCGGTGCTGGAGAGCGACCTGTTGGCCAATCGCGCCAACGTGGCCCTCATGCGAGGCAAGCCCGAGCTGGCCGTCCCCCTGATGGAGAAGGCGAGCTCGCTGCTCGAGGGATTGCCGCCGGGGCATCCCAAGCGGGCGCGCATGACGTTCAACCATGGGCGGGCCCTGCTGGAGCTGGGCGAGACGGAGCGGGCGGTGGCCATCCTGAAGGAGGCGCTGCGTCAGACGGAAGCCGCGGTGGGTCCCCAGCACCTGGACACGGCGCGGCGCCACCAGGCGCTCGCGATGGCGCTGATGGACCAGAAGCACTTCGAGGAAGGGCTGACGCATGCGCGCGCCTCGGCCGCCGGCTTCCAGTCCCTGGGCGAGGTGGACCCCATTCCCCTGTCCGAGGCGCTGGACATGGAAGGCATGTGCTTCCTGGGGCTCAAACGATACGAGGAGGCGCTGCGGGTCTACCAGGAGGCGCTGAGCCTCAAGCAGCGGAAGCTGGCTCCCGACGACGAGCTGCTCCAGTACTCCCATGATGGGGTGGGTCAGGCGTTGCTCGGGCTGGGCCGTACGCGCGAGGCCGTCTCCGTGCTGCGGCGGGCCCTCGCCTTCACCTCCGCCCCGGACGAGGTGTTGGCCGACACGGGCTTCGCCCTGGCGAACGCGTTGTGGAAGGAGGGCCAGGGCCGGGAGGCCCGCGTCGAGGCGGCCCGTGCCCAGGAGCGCTTCACCCAGGCGGGCAAGAGCCAGCGCGCCGCCGAGGTCCAGGCCTGGATGACCGCGCTCGCGCCGTGACCTGGCGCTTTCGTTTGGGGGAGCCCCCCGGCATAGTGGGGCGAGAGGGGGGCGTTGTACCGTCCAGTACCGCCGCGACCATGAGTACCGAGATTCGTCCAGCCGCCTCGCCCGATGAGCCCCAGGCGCCATGTCCGCCCACGTGTGCCAGCGTGCTCGTCGCGGACGATGACGAGGCGAGCCGCTACATGCTCGAGCGGGCGCTCGGCTCCCTCGGCCAGCGGATCGTCCTGGTGGAAACGGGCGAGGAGGCCCTGGAGCTGGCGGCCCAGCAGGACTTCGCCGCCATCGTGCTGGACATCGGGCTGCCGGGCGCCAGTGGCTTCGAGGTGGCCCGGGCCCTCAAGCGCCAGGAGCGCAGCCAGCACACGCCCCTGCTCTTCGTCACCGGGCAGCAGTATACGGAAGCGCTCGTCACCCAGGCCTATGCCACGGGGGCCTCGGATCTCCTCACCAAGCCGTTCAACCCCGACGTGCTCAACACCAAGCTGCGCGTCTTCGTGGACCTGTACCTGCAGCGTCAGCACCTGGAGGCGCAGCGGCGGGAGTTGCTCGCGCGCACGCGGGCGCTGGAGGAGAGCCGCCACTCCCTGTCCGAGTCGCGCGAGAGCCTGGGACGCACCAGCGCCGAGCACGCCCGGTTGCACGCCCTCTTCTCGCAGGCGCCCCTGGCCATCGCCATCCTCCGGGGTCCGAGGCTCATGATCGAGCTGGCCAACCCCCTGGCGTGCCGCATCTGGGGCCGCCCCCTGGAGGAGCTGCTCGGCCGGTCCTTCCTCGAGGCGCCGCCGAGTCCGGACGCCGCGGTCGCGATCCCCATTCTCCAGCGGGTGTTCGACACCGGGATCGCCTACGTGGGCAAGGAGCTGCCCCTGCGTCTCGTGCGCTACGAGGAGGGGGCTCCCGAGGACACGTATTTCAGCCTCGTCTACGAGCCCATGCGCGATGGCGAGGGCCGCGTCGAGGGCATCATCGCCGTGGCCTCGGAGGTGACCGATGGCGTGCGGGCCCGCCGCCGCGCCGAGTCGGTGCAGGCCGAGCTGGAGGCCATCTTCGAGAGCATCCCCGACGCGGCCTACGTGGGCGATCTCTCGGGCATCAAACGCGCCAACCGCAAGGCCCTGGACATGTTGGGCTATTCGGACATGGAGGACTTGAATGTCCACATCTCCGAGCTGGCCTCCCGGGTGCGGGTGCGCCAGGCGGACACGGGCGAGCTCGTGCCCCCGGAGCATACGGGCTTCGTCCGGGCACTCGCGGGCGAGTCGGAGGCGCGCGACTACCTCGTCTACAACGCGGCCCTGGCGCGCGACGTGCGCGTGCGCTCGGCGGCCAATCCCGTGAGGATCGGGGGCAAGGTGGCCGCCGCCGTCGTCGTCAACACGGACATCACCGAGCGCCACGCCGTCGAGGAGTCCCTGCGCCGCAGCGAGGAGGAGCTGCGCACGCTGGCGGACTCCATTCCCCAGGCGGTGTGGACCACCTCCGCGGATGGCGCGCTCACCTACGCCAACAGCGCCATGGTGCACTACACCGGTCTGCGGCTCGAGGAACTGCTGGGCACGGGCTTCCTGCGGATGATCTCCCCGGACACGCGGGAGCAGGCCACCGGGCTGATGGCACGCTACCTGGGCGAGGGCGAGCCCTATGAGTGCGAGATGTGCTGGCTCCGCCTGGATGGCGCCATGCGCTGGCACCTCGTGCGGGTGGTGCCGCTCAAGTCCTCCTCGGGGATGGTGATGCGGTGGCTGGGCACGGCGACGGACGTGCACGACCTGCGGCAGTCCCAGTCCGAGACCCAGCGGCGCGCCGACTTCGAGCAGCAGCTCATCGGCATCGTCAGCCACGATCTGCGCAACCCCCTGAGCGCCATCCTCCTGGGGGTGACCGCCCTGGCGCGCCGCGAGGGGCTGGATGACAGGAGCCGCAAATCCCTCCTGCGCATCCAGTCCAGCGCCGAGCGCGCCGTGCGGATGATCCGCGATCTGCTCGACTTCACCCAGGCGCGGCTCGGGGGCGGCATTCCCCTCAAGCGCCAGCGCGCGGACCTGCACCTGGTGACCCGGAGCGTGCTGGAGGAAGTGGAGGCGACCAACCCCGGCCGCGAGGTGGTGACCCGGTATTCCGGAGACGGCCAGGGCGAGTGGGACGCGGATCGCATCGCGCAGGTGATCCAGAACCTGGTCACCAACGCCCTCAAGTACAGCCCCCCCGATACCCAGGTGCGCGTGGAAGCGGTGGGCGAGGACGGCGGGGTGACGCTGTCCGTGCACAACCTGGGCGAGCCCATCCCCAGCGAGCGGGGCGGGAGCCTCTTCGAGCCCCTGCAGCGCGCCACCGCCGATGTGGACCAGGCGGGGCGCAGCGTGGGCCTGGGTCTGTACATCGTGGATCAGATCGTCCGCGCGCATGGGGGCTCGGTCTCGATGCGCTCCAGCGCCTCGGAGGGCACCTCCTTCATCGTGAAATTGCCGCGCGCCACCGACTCCTCGTCGCGTTGAGGCTTGCTTCCCGCCCGGGGGCGGTGGGAAGCAGGCGCGCATGTCTTCCCTCCCTTGGAGCACGTGGCTGGCCCTGCGGTTGATGCGCTTTCCGATGCACCGCGCCCGCCAGCGGTTCGAGGCCCAGGTGCGCGATGCCGCCCGGGTGAACGCGGACACGCTGCGCGCCATCCTTCAGCACAACCGCCAGACCGCGTTCGGCCGTGCGCACGGCTTCGCCTCGCTGCGCACGGTGGCGGACTACCAGCGCGCCCTGCCCGTGCGCGAGTACGCGGACTTCCGGCCCGAGGTGGAGCGCATCGCCCGGGGCGAGCGGAATGTGTTGTGCGCGGACGAGGTGGAGTACCTGGGACTCACCTCGGGGACCACGGGACAGGCCAAGCGTCATCCCGTGACTGGGCGTCAACTCCGGCTGATGCAACGGGCCACGATGATTGGCTTCGCCGTGGTGCGGGAGTTCGTGCCCGCGGCGCGCAGCCCCGCCCAGGGCATGCTCTTGATGAACGCCCAGCTGCGCGAGCGCTCCGAGGGAGGCGTGCTGACGGGCAATCTTTCCTCCATCTCCCTGCATGCCTCCGCGCGCCGCGGCATGCCCCGGATCGTCACCTCGCCCCAGGCCGTCTTCCAACTGCGCAAGCACGCCGATGCGCTCTACCTGCACCTGCTCTTCGGTCTGCGGGAGCGCGGGCTGGGCTTCGTCCAGGCGCCGTTCGTCTCGGGACTCCTGGACCTGATGCACCTGTTGGAGCGGCGCGGGCCGGAGCTGGTGGAGGACCTGGGCCGGGGCGTGATTCGCGCGGAGCTCGAGCTGGAGCCGGACCAGCGCCGCGACCTGGAGGCCGTGTGGCGCCCCGCTCCCGCCCGGGCCCGGGAGCTCGCCCAGGCGCTCGAGGGCGGTGCGCGGGGTCTGGCGCGCCGGGTGTGGCCGGAGCTCGCCTTCGCCACCAGCATCATCGGCGCGAGTTTTTCCCTCTATACCCAGCAGCTCGCGCCCTTCCTGGAGGGCGTGCCGCTCTATCCCTCGACCTATATCTCCACCGAGGCGACGCTCGGCGTGGCGCCGGGCCTGGCGCCTCATTACGTCCCGATGCCGGGCGCGGCCTTCCTCGAGTTCATCCCCGAGGCCCACCTGGACGCGAATCCGCCCCCGGTGCTGCTGCCCGAGCAGCTCGTGGAGGGGGAGGCCTATGAGCTGGTGCTGACGACCTGGGCGGGCATGTACCGCTACCGCCTGGGCGATGTGGTGCGCGTGGTGGGACGTCATGGGGGCGCCCCCCTGCTGGAGGTCCTCTACCGGCGTGGCACGTTGTTGAACCTGATGGGGGAGAAGACCTCGGAGCAGGCGACCCACCACGCCCTGCGCGAGGTGATGGACGCGCAAGGCCTGCACCTGTCCGACTACACCGTGGTGGAGGACACCCAGACGCTCCCGGGCCGCTACGCCTTCTTCGTCGAGCTCCAGCCCCGGGACGGCGTCCGCGTGGAGCCTCGGGAGCTGGGTCCGTCGCTCGATGCCTCCCTGCGGCGGGCCAACCCCGTGTACGCGCTGATCCGCGGCTCCGAGCGGCTGGGCTCCGCCGCGCTCCACCCGGTGACGCCGGGCACCTTCCAGGCCCTGCGCGAGGTGCTCGTGCGGCGGGGGGCCTCGCCCACCCAAGTCAAGGTGCCTCGCGCGGTGCGTGACCCGGAGCTCGTGGCGCTGCTGCGCGGTCATCGCTCCTCGCACGAAGGCTGACCAGGCGTGCGCTCGGATGGCGCACCCGCCCCGGCCGGGTGATAGAGAGGAGCCCGTGCCACGCGCCGTCCTTCTCGCCTCTGGTTTGCTCCTCCTGGGCGGAGCCTGTTCGCCGCCTTCCGGGCTCGCGGACGCCTCCGCTCCCCCCGCCGTGGTGATGCGTGGGGTGCGGCTGCGCTCGTTCGACGGGGACACGCCCTCCCTGTCCGGCCACGCGGAACGGGCCACCTACGAGCGCAATGGCGAGCTCACCGCCACCCAGGCCACGCTCCAGGTTCCGGGCAAGACGCCCGCGGACGTGACGGTGGTTCGCGCGGCGCTCATGGAGGGCAACCTGGGCTCGCGGCGGATGGTGGCCTCCGGAGGCGTGGAGGTGCGCACCGGCTCCGGCATGGTGGCGCGCACCCCCCGGGCCACCTACGACGGCGTCCAGCAGGTGGCCGAGGGGAACGAGGGCGTCCAGGTCCAGGCTCCGGACTACCGCCTGCGCGCCGACTCCTTCTCGCTGTCCGCTCCGGATGGGCGCTTCACCTTCGAGGGCTCGGTCCAGACCGTGCTGGAGTCCACGCATGATTGAGTACCTGCTGACGGCCTTCTTCGTCGCTCAACCCGTGGCCGCTCCGGCCCCGGCCGCCGCCTCCGCCTCCCCCCGCGACACGTCCCCACGCCTGCGCGACCCGGTGGAGATCTCCTCCAAGCGCGTGACGGGCTCGCGCTCCCAGGCGGTGTTCTCCGGCGACGTGGTGGTGAAGCAGCGGACCATGGATCTGCGCTGCGACGAGATGACGGCCTCCTACACCGGCCCGCGCGAGGTGACGCGCGTGGAGTGCGCGGGCCACATGCGCGTGGTGGATGGGGCGCGCACGGCCCAGGGTGAACGCGCCGTGTTCGACGTGCCCAGCGGCGTGCTGGTGGCCACGGGCAACCCCGAGGCGAGCGACCCCACCACCCGGCTGCGCGGCTCCGAGATGCGCCTGGTGATGGGCTCGCCCGGCCTCGAATACGAGGTGGACGACGCCACCGTCACCCTCGAGGCGGCTCCGCTCACGCCCCGGCGCAAGCCCGCGGGCAAGGAGGCCCCGGCCGCGCGCGTTCCGGCCGAGGTGACGGCCCGCAAGGTCGTGGGCTCTCGCGCCCAATCCGTCTTCACCGGCGACGTGGTGGTGAAGCACCGCACCATGGAGCTGCGCTGCGACAAGATGATCGCCTACTACACCGCCGCACAGCAGGTGAGCCGCGCGGAGTGCGTGGGGCACGTGCGGGCCACGGACGCGGACCGGTCGGTCCGGGGCGAGCGGGCCGAATTCCGGGTGCCCACCGGGGTGTTGGTGGTCACCGGAAACCCCGAGGCGCGCGACGCCACCACCCACCTGCGGGGCTCGGAAGTGCGCATGACGGTGGGGGACGCGAATTTCGAGGTGAAGGACGCCGTTGTGACGGTCGAGTCGGCGACGCCTCCCCGGGGCAGGGAGGCAGGCAAGGGCAGTCCGGCTCCCACGCCCACCAACCCCCCTTCAGGAGGGACGAGGAATCCATGAGCGGCCGCCTGTTCGCCGAGGGTCTGCGCAAGACGTTCCACAAGCGCCAGGTGGTCCGGGACGTGTCGTTCCACGTCGCCCAGGGCGAGGTGGTGGGGCTGCTCGGTCCCAATGGCGCCGGCAAGACGACGAGCTTCAACATGGTCGTGGGCCTGGTGCGGCCCGACGCCGGCCGGGTGCACATGGACGGCGAGGATCTCACCGCCCTGCCCATGCACCGGCGCACCCTCCACGGCCTGGGCTATCTGCCCCAGGAGTCCTCCATCTTCCGCAAGCTCACGGTGCGGCAGAACTTCCTGTCCGTGCTGGAGCTGCAGAAGGGCCTCACCCGCGCCGAGCGCGAGAAGCGCGCCCAGCAGCTCCTGGAGGAGTTCGCCCTGGGGCACGTGGCCGAATCGCTCGGCGAGCCCCTGTCCGGTGGCGAGCGCCGGCGCACCGAAATCGCCCGCTCCCTCATCCCCAACCCCCGCTTCATCCTCTTCGACGAGCCCTTCGCCGGCGTGGACCCCATCAACGTGGGGGACATCCAGCAGCAGATCTCCCAGCTCAAGTCGCGCGGCCTCGGCGTCCTCATCACGGATCACAACGTCCAGGAAACCCTGCGCATCTGTGATCGGGCCTACATCATCGCACAGGGGCAGATTCTCGAGGAGGGCTCTCCGGAACAGCTCGCCGCCTCCACGCGGGCCCGCGAGGTGTACCTGGGAGACCGATTCCGCTTGCACTCCGTGTGAGGCCCGAGGAACCGGCGCCGCGAGACGGTCGTCCCACGCGGCGGCCGCTTGCAGCCCCGTGCCAACTCGTCGACTCGTGAACGTCTCCGCGCGCCTCACGTCTGTCCAAGTTCCCGGAATAAATAAGGAAATTCACTCTCTGCAAGGAGCAGGCCGAACCCTGGGGCACTGGACGAAGTCAGGGGTCCTTGTTAGGTTGGCACGGTCCTTGATGGCGAGTCGCCATCGAGTCGAGTGTTGAAACGGGCGGGAGACCCCAGAAATGGCGATGGAACTCAAGCAGAGCCTGAAGCTTTCGCAGCAGCTGGTGATGACGCCCCAGCTGCAGCAGGCCATCAAGCTGCTGCAACTCTCGCGGATGGAGCTGTTGGAGCAGGTGCGGGAGGAGATGGATCAGAACCCCCTGCTCGAGCAGCCGGACGAGACCCCCTTCGGCGACCTGTCCGACAAGGAGCCGGGCGAGGCCTCTCACGAGGCGGCGAACACGGAGATTCCGAGGGATCTGGAAGCGCGCACCCCGGACACGGCCACGGAGTTCAAGGCCGACAAGGACGGTCCGCCGGAAATCGACTGGGAGGCGTACCTCAACAGCTACCAGTTCAACGAGCCGACCACGGCGTCCAACAAGGGCAACGTGGCCACGGACGACATGCCGTCCTTCGAAGCCAACATGGTGGAGAAGGAGGACCTGGCGGACCACCTCCAGGAGCAGCTGGGCACGCTGCGGCTCAACGAGGCCGAGCGCCGCATCGGCATGCTCATCCTCGGCAACCTGGACAATGACGGCTACCTCAAGCTGGAGGACGTGGAGGGGGATCCCCTCATCCGTCTGGCCAACGAGGCGGACGTGTCCATGAGCCTGGCCGAGCGCACGCTGCGCCGCATCCAGAACCTGGAGCCCAAGGGCTGCGCCGCGCGGGATCTGCACGAGTGCCTGCTCATCCAGGTGGCCGCGCTCAAGGACAAGCACGCGCCGCTCCTGGGCCTCATCATCAAGCGGCACATGAAGTACCTGGAGAGCAAGAACCTGCCGGCGATCGCCAAGGATTTGAAGGTGACGCTCGAGGAGGTGGTGGAGGCCTCCAAGCTGCTGCCCAAGCTGGATCCCAAGCCGGGCCGCAACTTCAGCGGCGACGACGCTCAGTTCATCACCCCGGACGTCTTCATCTACAAGATGGAGGACGACTACACGGTGGTGCTCAACGACGACGGTCTGTCCAAGCTGCGCATCTCCGGCATGTACCGCAACGCGCTCAAGAATGGCGGCGTGGGCCCCGGGCAGACCAAGGAGTTCATCCAGGAGAAGCTGCGCAGCGCCCAGTGGCTCATCCGCTCCATCCACCAGCGCCAGCGCACCATCTACAAGGTCACCGAGAGCATCGTGAAGTTCCAGCGCGAGTTCCTGGACCTGGGCATCGCCCACCTCAAGCCGCTCATCCTCCGGGACGTGGCCGAGGACATCGGCATGCACGAGTCCACCGTGTCGCGCGTGACGACGAACAAGTACGTGCACACGCCCCAGGGCATCTTCGAGCTCAAGTACTTCTTCAACTCGTCCATCGCCCGCGTGTCCGGAGAGGACACCGCCAGCGAGGCCGTGAAGCACCACATCAAGCAGCTCGTGTCGCAGGAAGACCCGCGCAACCCGTACTCGGATCAGAAGATCGTCGAGCTGCTCAAGGCCCAGGGCACGGAGATCGCCCGGCGCACGGTGGCCAAGTACCGGGAAGTGCTCAACATCCTGCCGAGCAGCAAGCGCAAGAAGTACTTCTAGCCGTCCGGGGGCGCCGGGGGAGGGGGCCCACCGCGAGCCCCCACCCGGTGTCTCAGCGCGAGGCCACGGCGGTGCCCAGGTCCGGCTTGCCGGAGGGCTCCGCGGGCCGCTCCAGGTGCGGATCATTGATGCTGTCCACGATGGCCACCTTGTCCCCCACGCTCAGCGCGTCGTAGAGGGCGATGATGGCGGTGTTGTCGTGGCGGATGCAGCCGTGGGACACGTCCTCGCCGAGCTGGAGCGGGGCGTTGGTGCCGTGCAGCTCCTCGCCGGAGCGGGCGCCATTGGCCCACGACAGGTCCACCAGGCGCGGCCCGAAGACGAATCCTCCCCACAGCTTCTGGCCCAGGGCATGGGCCGCCGCCTCGTCCAGCTTGCCCGTCACCTTCTTGAGGCCCGAGTCCGTCTGCGTGTAGCGCGTACCCACGGCGTTGCCGAAGATGGCCTGGAGCTGGCCCTCGGGGGTGAAGAGGAACGTCCGGTGCTCGTTCTTCACCACCACCACGCGCACGGCGGTGCCCTGGTAGCGCGGGGCGGGCAGGTGCCGCAGCTGGCCCTTCTGGCCGGGCGGGGGCGTGAGCGCGTCCAGTGCGCGCAGGGTGGCGGCGTCCACGGTGGCATGGGCGCGCACCTGGGGAAAGGCCGTGCGGGCATGCACCTGGAAATTGCGCACCGCCTTGGCGGACTGCGGTCCGAAGCCGCCATCCGCCCCGCCGTACAGGCTGAAGCCCAGGTCGATCAGCGCCTGCTGCACCGCGCGCACCGCCGGGCCCTTGGCGCCGCTTCCCAGGGTGGCCTTGCCCGCGAGCACGGGGGCCAGCTCCGGCACGTGGGCGAAGCGCTCGTTGCCCAGGGGTTCCGGCTCCCCCCCGTCCGGGGGCGGCGCGGCGGTGGGTGGAGGCGAGGAACCAGTGGAATCTTGGGTCATGGTGCGTCTCGGGGTGCTGGAACCGGGGGCCGGGGGGGCCACCGGGTTCCGGCGGATGGGCGCGCAGCATATACAGGTCGGCTGACCCGATGAGCCCCGAGCACGCGCCCCTCCGCTGGCGGCCCATTACCGCATTCTCGACACCGAGGGGCCCGAGTAGGGTCGCCCTCCCATGCCTTCCGTCCGCCTTCCCCGTCGTGTCCCGGGACTGCTCGCCGTGCTGGGGTTGCTCTCCGGTTGTGGCTCGTCCGTGGCCCCGTCCGTCACCCTCGCGGACCTGAGGGGCCGCACCCTCCAGTTCGCCCTCACGGACGTGGACTCGCTGGAGCGGCCCTCCACCCCGGGGGCCCACCGGGTGACGGTGCTGTTCTCCCAGGAGGAAGGGTGCGTGCGGCTCACCGACGGCGTCACCGCCACCCTCGAGGGCGAGCCCATGACGCTCGTGCCCGGAGGCTTCTCTGGAAGCGGCGGCCGTCAGACGTGCGAGTCCCCCCGGGCCACCTTCGATTTCGATCCCGCGCGGTGGGGCGGTGGTGCGCCCCAGGACGTGCGCATCACCCTGCGCGATGACACCCACACCGTGGACGTGGTGCTCGCGGGGGCCCAGGCCAAGCGGCGTCTGGTGCGGGGGGGCGGGGCCTCGGGCACCACGCTGCAGCGCGGACAGGTGCAGACGTACGAGTGGCAACCCGCGAGCGATACCGTGGTGGATGCCCTGAAGGTCAGCCTCACGCCCCGGAGTGGCGGTCTCACCACCAGCCTGCCGGTGGAGCAGGAGGGCAACACCGGCCGTTTCCTCGTGCCCGAGGCCAGCACCGAGGGTCTGTACCTCTTGCGTCTGGATGGCACCGCCACGGTGCGGGTCCTCTCCTGCGAGGGCGTGGCGGGATGCGAGGGCGGTGTGGTGCACTCGGAGGAGGTTGAAGTCACCGTCGCGCGCTGAGCCCGCCCGCTGTCCGAGCGGGTCCAACGCCTCCGTTGTTGTCCGGACCCCGGCGTCCCCACCCTGGGCAGGTACTCATCTGCCCACCACGGAGATTCGCCATGGCCCAGAAGGACCCGCGCAACGTCGGACACAAGCCCCCCCGGCCCCCGCAGGAGCAGGAGGCGCCCGGCATCGAGGCGAAGATGACGCCCGCCCCGGATTACGGCCTGACGTCCTACAAGGGACTCGGCCGGTTGAAGGGCAGGGTGGCGCTCGTCACCGGGGGCGACAGTGGCATTGGCCGCGCGGTGTGCCTCGCGTTCGCCCGGGAAGGCGCGGACGTGGCCTTCGGCTACCTCAACGAGGACCAGGACGCGGCCGAGACCCGGCGGGTGGTGGAGGAGTCGGGCCACCAGGTCATCTCCTTCCGGGGAGACCTGACGGACGAGGCGGTGTGCCGCCAACTCATCGAGGACACGGTGAAGCGCTTTGGCCGCATCGACGTGCTCGTCAACAACGCGGCCTACCAGGGCAAGGCGGTGGAGCGCTTCGAGGACCTCACCGCCGAGCGCATCGAGCGCACCTTCCGCACCAACATCCTCGCGATGTTCCACCTGGTGCGCTACGCGCTGCCGCACATGAAGGCGGGGGCCTCCATCATCAACACGGCGTCCGTCCAGGCCTACCAGCCGTCGCCCCCCATCCTCGACTACGCGAGCACCAAGGGCGCCATCGTCACCTTCACCAAGGGGTTGAGCCAGTCGCTCATCGAGCGCGGCATCCGCGTCAACGCCGTGGCCCCGGGGCCGGTGTGGACGCCCATCATCCCGGCCTCCTTCGACGCGGAGAAGGTGGCGACGTTCGGCGAGAGCAACCCCACCGGACGCGCGGGGCAGCCTGCGGAGCTCGCTCCCTCGTTCGTCTTCCTCGCCTCGGATGAGTCCACCTACGTGAATGGTGAAATCCTCGGCGTCACCGGCGGCAAGCTGCTCGCGTAATTCTTACCCGGTTCAGGCCTGGCTGCCTCCTCCTCCCCATGCCGTAAGTCCTTGAATTCAAAGGGCTCGCGGCGTGGGGAATGGCTGGCACGAGGGATGCTCCATGCCTTGTCGTCCGGATGAGGGGATGGGGCGGGTCGGGGCGGGACGGATTGAAGGGTTGTTGGAGGGGAGAGCCCTGTCAGGGGCCGCAGTGAGGGAGTGCCTTGGGGAGGGGCCGCTGGGGGGCGGCCCCTCCCCAATTCTTTTCGTGCGAACGTACGGACGATGTCTCCGCCCATTGAGAGCCATAGCGAGAGCGATAGCGCGCGGTTCAAACGCCAGGCCGCCGAGCATGCCGTGGAGGCCATCCAGCCCGGCATGGTGGTGGGACTGGGCTCGGGGAGCACCGCGGCCTTCGTGGTGAGACGGTTGGCCGAGCTTCGGACGGAAGGGCGGTTGAGGGACGTGGTGGGCGTGCCCACGTCGCGGGCCACGGAAGCGCTGGCGCTGTCGCTCGGGGTGCCGCTCACCACGCTGGAGGAGCGGCCCGTGTTGGATCTCGCCATCGATGGCGCGGACGAGGTGGATCCCCGGCTGGGACTCATCAAGGGGGGGGGAGGCGCGCTCCTGCGCGAGAAGATCGTCGCCCAGGCGAGTCGGCGGCTGCTCATCGTGGTGGACGAGGCCAAGTTGTCGCCCCGGCTGGGAACGCGCTGGCCGGTGCCGGTGGATGTCCTGCCCTTTGGGTGGCGCTCCCAGGTGCTGTTCCTGGAAGGGCTCGGGGCCCGGGTCACCCGGCGCGAGGGTCCCGATGGGTCTCCCTTCCTGACGGACCAGGGCCACTTCGTGCTCGACTGTGCCTGGGGTCCACTGGACGCACCGGAAGCGCTCGCCGAGCGGTTGGCGGCCCGGGCCGGGCTCGTGGAGCACGGTCTGTTCCTGGGTCTGACGTCGGAGCTGGTGGTGGCGGGCACGAGAGGCATCGAGGTTCGCCGGCCCGGTTGAGGGGGGCTCCCCCGCCTGTACGCCCCTCCCCGGGGGGATCCGGATGATTACCTCTTGGGACAGTCAATCTCGAGAGGGGGTTGTGCACATGGGTCTCGAAACATTGGTCCTCTGGCTGTTCATTGGTCTCATCGCGGGCTGGCTCGCGTCGGCGGTGGTGGGCGGCGGCTACGGCATCGTGGGCGACATCGTGGTGGGCATCGTCGGCGCGTTCCTGGGCGGATGGCTCTTCCGGGCCCTGGGGGTGGGTGCTCCGGGTGGCGGCCTCGTGTCCTCGATCATCGTGGCCTTCGTCGGGGCGGTCGTCCTACTGTTGATCCTCAGGGCGATTCATCGAACGACATACCGGGCCACTTGAGGCCCTCCGGGCGGCCGGGTGTGAAGGTCCGCGCGGGACCTTCCACCCTCGCACTGGCGGACTTCCATCATGCGCGTGCTGTTCACGTCGTGCCCCGGATACGGTCATTTCCATCCCCTGGTGCCGCTGGCCCGGGCGCTCCAGGACGCGGGGCATGAGGTGGCCTTCGCCCTGGCGGAGTCCTACCGCCAGGTGGTGGAGCACAGCGGATTCCGTCACTTCACGGCGGGCATCGACCTGTCGACCTCGATGGATTCGCGGGAGGTGATGAAGGGGATGGAGTCCCTGCTCCAGCAGGTGCGTGGCTCCGCCGACGGACACCTCCGGCACGTCACGGACATGTTCGTGGACACGCTGGCGGCACGCATGGTGCCGGACCTGTTGCGCATCGCCGGGCAGTGGCGGCCGGACGTCATCGTGCGCGACCTGATGGAGTTCGGCGCGTGCGTGGCCGCCGAGCATCTGGGGATTGCGTGCGCGGTGATCCAGGTGGGCGCCATGCGTCCCGAGGACTTCCATGGCGAGCGGATGACCGAGCACCTGAATGCCTTGCGTGCCAGCGTGGGGCTCGGGCCGGATCCCCACCAGGAGATGTTCTACCGCTTCCTGCACCTGTGCTTCGCGCCCCCCTCCTATCTGGGCTCCGCGCCCCTGGCGCCCACGACGCACTACCTGCGCACCTCGCTCTTCGATCAATCCGGTGACGAGCGGCTGCCGGAGTGGGCCGAGCGGCTCGGGCAGGGGGGCCGGCCGGTCGTCTACGCCTCGCTGGGCACCGTCTTCAACAAGATGCAGGGCCCGCTGCGCGCCATCCTCGAGGCCCTGCGGGACGAGCCGGTGGAGTTGGTGATGACCGTGGGGAGGGATCAGGACCCCGCTGGATTCGGACCGCAACCCGCCCACATCCACGTGGAGCGCTACATTCCCCAGACGCTCCTCCTGCCGAGGTGCGACCTGGCCCTGCTGCACGCGGGTTACAACAGCACGACGTCGGCGTTGAGCCATGGGCTGCCCCTGGTGCTCCTGCCCATTCTCGCGGATCAACCGCTCAACGCCTCGCGATGCGAGGAATTGGGCGTGGCGCGTGTGTTGGATGTGCTCGCCCTGACGCCTGAAGCCATCCGCGGCGCGGTGCGCGAGGTGCTCTCGGTGCCTTCCTACCGCGAGGCCGCGCGGCGCTTTCAACGCGAGTCCCGTGAATCGCCAGGCATCGAGCGCGCTGTGTGGCTCCTGGAACAACTCGCGGCGGGCAAGACACCCACTCCTGGGATGGCCGCCCGCTGATTCCACCGGTGAGCGGGCCCTTTCCTTACAGGGTCCTTGACGTGGGAGGCCGCGCCAGCGACTTTACGGCGGGTGAGCGCGCCTTTCGTTTCGCGCGCGCCCGGTTCCCACCAGGCGCCTGCTTCTGAGTCCAACGGCTCGCCCTTCACGGCGGACGAACGGCTGACGCTGTTGCTCGAGCACATGGCGGAGGCCTTCCTGTCCCTGGACGAGAAGGGGCGGGTGCTGCGCTGCAACGCGCGCGCGGCGGCGCTGCTTGGCGTGGAGCCCGAGCGCCTGGTGGGCCAGGAGCCCTGGGTGGCGGCGCCCAGCCTGGTGGGCCGCACGTTGCACGAGCGCCTGTCGGCGGCCCTGGAGACGCGCAAGGCGGCCCGCTTCCTCGCGGCCCTGCCTCCGCGCACCTGGCTGGAGGTGACCGTCACCCCGGTGCGCGATGAGTTGTGGCTTCTCGCCTCCGACATCACCCAGCGCGAGGAAGCCCAAGCCCTGGTGGAGCAGACGGAGAAGCGCTTCCGGCTGCTGGGCGAGCGGTTCCAGGTCGCGCTCGACTCCGCGCAGATGGCCGTGTGGGAAACGAACCTCGTCACCGGTCAGGTCTTCCGCTCCGAGGGGCATGATCAGCTCTACGGCTTCGCCGAGCCGCAGCCCACGTGGACGCACGAGATGTTCCTGGCGGCGCTGCACCCCGAGGATCGCCCGGCGGTGAAGGCGCAGGTGGCGGACATCTTCGCGACGGGGGTGAAGGCCTATACCTCCACCTACCGCGTGCGCGGCCTGGGAGGCGGGTGGCGCTGGCTCACCAGCCGGGCGCGCGTGATGCGCGATGGCGACGGCAAGCCCCTGGTGGTGCGTGGCGCCATGCTGGACATCACCCAGCTCAAGGAGACGGAGCTCGCGCTGCAGGACGCGGTGCGCGTGCGCGAGGACTTCCTGTCGCTCGCGGGCCATGAACTCAAGACGCCCCTGACGGGCTTGTCCCTTCAATTGCAGATGCTGCGGCGCCTGGGCGAGGAGGATGCCACCACCCCCCTGCTCGCCCAGCGGGTCCAGGTCCGGCTCAATGCCATCGAGCGAGGGCTGCGGCGGCTCGGCACGCTGGGTGACAACCTGCTGGACGTCAGCCGGATCCGCCAGGGCCAGCTGGATTTCATCTTCTCCTCGGGCGACCTGTCGGCGCTGGTGGCCGAGGTGGTGTCGCGCATCGAGGACGACGCGCGCATGGCGGGCGTGGAGCTGCACTCCTTCCTGGAGCCCCGCCTGGTGGGCCGCTTCGATCGGCTGCGCATCGAGCAGATCCTCGTCAATCTGCTGTTCAATGCCTTGCGCCATGGCGGGGGGCGTCCGGTGGAGGTGCTGCTCGAGCGCATGCCCCGGGGTGCTCGGCTGGTGGTGCGCGACGAGGGACCGGGCGTGCCCGAGGCCGATCGGGAGCGCATCTTCGCGCGCTTCGAGCAGATCCAGGGGACGGCGCGGGCGGGGGGCCTGGGCCTGGGCCTCTTCATCGTCCGCCAGTGCGTCGAGGGACACCGGGGCCGGGTGCACGTGGAGCCAGGGCCCGGGGGCCGCGGCGCGGCGTTCGTCGTCGAACTGCCTCTGTAGCGCCTCCACCTTCGCCAACCCGCACCTTTCGTGTCAGAAGTCCAGCGGGACTGGAAAGTCCAGGTGGCACTGCCTGTCGAGTGGCGTGCGTTCAGCCGTCCTCGCGAGTGGGTGGGTTGCTTTCGTGGCCCGGGCGGGTTTCTGATCCGGGGTGCAGTGCTGGTCGTCTTTCTCCCGCCCCAACAGGAGGCAGCAACGCATGCAGCTCAACATCACCTTTCGCCAGTTCGGTTCCTCCGATGCCCTCAAGGAGTACGCGAAAGAGAAGGTCGAGCGGGTGAACAAGTACCTGGATCGCGCTGGGGATGCGCACGTGGTGTTGTCGCTCGAGCGGCACCTGCACCACGCGGACATCACCATCCACTCGGGCGCGTGGGTGCTACGGGGCCGAGAGAAGAGCGCGGACATGTACGCGTCCATCGACCTCGCCATGGACAAGATCGAGTCCCAGCTGCGCAAGTACAAGGAGAAGATCAAGAACCACCACGGACGCGAGCGGATCCACCACCGCCAGGAGTTGGTGAACAACTTCAAGGTCCGCCACAAGGTCTTCGAGCTGCCCGAGGAGCTGCGTGACGAGGCCGCCGAGGCACCCGCCGAGGCCCCCTCGGCGAGCGCTCCCGCCACGGCCGCCGCGCCCGCGACGCGCATCGTGCGCACCTCGGAAATCACCGTGAAGCCCATGCCGGTGGACGAGGCGGTGATGCAGATGAACCTGATGAACCAGGACTTCTACGTCTTCCAGCACGCCACCACGCACGAGGTCTGCGTGGTGTACCGGCGCAAGGACGACGGGCAGTTCGGCCTCATCGGCGTGCACTCGCCGCCGACGACTCCCAGCCAGGGCTAGGACGGGGCATCAAGGACTGACGCGCGCCTGCTCCCGGCGGGGCGCGTCCAGCCCGTGACCGAAGTGCAGCCGGCTGAGTCCCACGGGCAGCCGGCCCGGAGTCCCAATCTCCCCGAAGAGGGCCGCCGCGGCGGCCTCGGTGGCGGCGGGTTGGTAGGAGTACACGGCGAGCACCGCCCGCGCCTCGTCCGCCTGCTCGGCGAGGTAGGGCAGGCCCATGGACACCACCACCACGGGGCGTCCGGTGGAGGCCGCCAGGGTGACGAGCTCCAGCTGGTACGAGTTGATGAGCCCCACCACCACCACGTCCGAGCCGAGCGCCAGTTGCCGCGCGCGCCGCCGCAGTCCGGCGCGTTGGGAGCGCTCGGGCCAGGCGGGCACGTCGAGCACCCGAGCGCGGGGCGCGCGCGCGGCGATGGCCGCTCCGAGCGAGGCCTCGGCGGTGATGACGCCCACGCGGGACTGGGGCGTCAGGGGAATGTGCTGGCCCTGGGAGCGCAAGAGGGTGACGGCGGCGCGGGCGATGCGGTGGGCCACCTCCTCGTTCTGGACGGAGGGCGGAGTGGCCAGCCGCTCCTCGAGCGCGGGAGGCGGCGAGAAGAGGCCCCGGCGCTCCTTGGTGACGAGGATGTGGCGCACCGCCTCGTCCAGCCGGGCCGCGGGCAGCTCGCCCGAGCGGGCCGCCGCCATGAGCGCCTCGTGGACCTCCGTCTTCTTCTCCGCCCGCCAGGGCACGAGCACCATGTCCGCGCCCGCCCTCACCGCCAGCACCGCCGCCTGCCCCACCCCGTAGCGCCGGGCGATGGCGTCCATCTCCAGCTCGTCGGTGAGCACCAGCCCGTCGAAGCCGAGCCGTTCGCGCAGGAGCCCTCCGAGCAGCTGGGGGTGGAGCGTGGCGGGGACGTCATCGCCGGTGAGGCCGGGCACGGCCACATGCGCCGTCATCAACCCGTCCAACCCCTCGTGGATGACGTCCCGGAAGGGCTCCATCTGGGCGAGCACCTCCTCGCGCGTGGCGCGCATGACGGGCAGCTCCGTGTGGCTGTCGGCGTCCGTGGCGCCATGGCCGGGGAAGTGCTTGGCCACGGTGACGAGCCCCGCGTCCTGCTGGCCGCGCACGAAGGCGCGCCCCAGCTCCGACACCAGCGCCACCGAGTCTCCATAGGAGCGGCTGCCGATGACGGGGTTGCGCGGGTTCAGGTTGACGTCCAGCACGGGCGCCAGGTTCATGTTGAAGCCCAGACGTCTCAGGTCCTGCCCCTGGGCGAGACCCGCCGCGTAGGCGAGCTCCGGCGAGCGCGTGGCCCCGAGCGCCATGTTGCCCGGCAGCACCACCACCCCGTCCTTCACCCGCACCACGTTGCCGCCTTCCTGGTCCAGGGTGAGGAAGGGCGGCACCCCTCCGGCGAACAGCGCGCGCAGGTCCGCGTTGAGCCGCGCCACCTGCTCTCCATCCGAGATGTTGCGCTTGAACAGGCACACGCCGCCCACCCGGCGGCCGCGCACCAGTTGCTCCACGCCCCCATCCACCTCGGTGCCGCCAAAGCCCACCATCATCACCTGGCCCACCTTGTCCTCGAGCGACATGCCGCCGAGCAGCGCCTCGACTCGCGAGGGCGGCGGCGGGGGGCGCTCCGTCACGGGCGGGGTGACGGCGGGCGGGGCGGGGAGTGGGAGGACCCGATCCGGTGCGGTGGCACAGGCTCCGAGACAGAGCAGGAGCGGGAGGGCGAGGGTGCACGGGAGCCGGAGAGACACGTTGCCCGAAGACTAGACGAGCCCCTCCCCCCCCTCCATCTTCTGGCCAGCGGCGAATAAGTCGCCCGAAGGAGGACAAGGGAGGCAGGCGACCCTTGCGCGAATGCAGGGCCAGGAGTAATTGCCCGCGCAGGCAGCGCCACCGCGGGAGCGCCAGCTTTGCGAATCTCCGAGTTCCTCAGCCCAGAAGCCGTCGTCGCGGACCTGCGGGCCCGTGACAAGCAGGAGATCCTGCGCGAATTGAGCGCGGCGTTGGCCCAAGCCCATCCCTCGTTGAAGGGGGAGCGTCTGGTGGAGGTGCTGCGCGAGCGCGAGAAGCTCGGCTCCACCGGCATTGGCGAGGGCGTGGCCATTCCCCATGGCAAGCTGTCCGGGCTCACGCAACTGGTGGCCGCCTTCGGGGTGTCGCGTCAGGGCGTGGACTTCGAGGCCATCGACGGCAAGTCCACCCACCTGTTCTTCGCCCTCGTGGCTCCGGAGAACAGCGCGGGCGTGCACCTCAAGGCCCTGGCTCGCATCTCGCGCCTCTTCAAGAATCCGCGCTTCCGCGCCTCCATCCTCGAGGCGCCCACGGCCGAGGCCATCCACGCCCTGATCGTGCAGGAAGATGCCCGGCCTTGAGGCCATGATAAGCTGACCTGAATGCAACTGGTCCTTCGTCCGGTCAACGACCGCTTCTTTCATGAGCAGGTGTTGCCCTTCCTGTCGCTCTCCATGAGCGATTCGGCCAAGGCGCTGCAATCCCTGCTGGGGCAACTCGCGGACGAGGAGTCACGCCTGCTGGGCACGCGGTTGCTCGCTTCCCACATCGGAGGCGGGCTGGGGGGCGTGGAGCAGACGCCGTGGACCCTGCTGATGGAGCGCCTCACGGGACTGCACTGGGGCCTGGGCCCCTCGGGCTGGAGCGTGGTGGGCGAGCGCGCGGGCTACGTGGGCGACTGGGACGAGGCCCTGCACCTGGCGCTCATGCTGGAGGACCCGACCTACCCCTATGCCCAGGCGCGTGCCGCGCACGGCCGGCGCGAGGGCTTCCGGCAGCACCCCGTGGCGGACCTGGGGCTCGCGTCGCTGATCGGCGGCCAGTGGGAGCCCTTCCCCTCCTTCCCGCCGGATCGGGTCTTCTCGCCCATGGGGCGAGGGGGCTACGTGTCGCGCCAGCAATATGCCTTCGCGGACTGGGCCTGGCGGCCCGCGAGCACCGTGGCGCGCTGGCACGCGCAGCTGGAGTCCAAGCTCTTGCGGCTCCTGGAGCGTGAGCGCGAGCGGCTGCTTCCGGCCCAGCCCCCCGAACTGGACGCGGTGCGCGCCTACTTCCTGGGCAAGACGGCCGAATGTCCCCCCCTTCCCGAGGCCCTGGTGGGCCCCCGGGGCTTCTCGTGGGTGCACCGCATTGGTTGGCTGGCGGCGCTCCTGCGCGACGCGGTGCGGGAGGAGGCGGGCCTGATGGCGCGCATGACGCCCCCGCTCAACGGGGTGCCGGAGGCGTCGCCTTCGGAGGGCTCTCCACCAGCAGGGTGACGGGCCCGTCGTTGACGAGCGCCACCTTCATGTCGGCGGCGAAGACGCCCGTGCCCACCGTCAGGCCCCGCGCCCGCAGGGCCTCGCACACGCGCTCGTAGAGCGCCTTGGCGGCCACGGGCTCCATCGCCTCGATGAAGCTGGGCCGCCGGCCCTTGCGCGTGTCCCCGTAGAGCGTGAACTGACTCACCACGATGAGCTGGCGCGAGGTGTCCTCCAGGGACAGGTTCATCTTGCCCGCCGCGTCCTCGAAGATGCGCAGCGTGGCGAGCTTCTCCGCCATCCACGCCACGTCCGCCTCGCCATCGCCCTGGCCCACCCCCAGCAGCACCAGCAGCCCCGGCCCCATCTGGCTCACCCGCTCGCCCTCCACCGTGACGGAGGCCTCGAGCACCCGCTGCACCACTGCCTTCATCGTGCGTCCCTCCCCGTGGGCCCGGCAGCCTACTCCGGCCCGGGGTTGGGCCCCGTCCATTCGCCATGGCCGGGGAGTGTGGCTTCTCCTCACTCCCAGCCTACCCTGGGCGTATCAATCCAGCGGGGGCGGATGACTCGCCCCGGGGACTGCCGTAAAGTGAACGGACGAGATGACTGCTCCGGCGCCCGAGTCCCCATGGGGGGGAGTTCCCTGGTCGCGAGGGAAGTGGGCCCGTGCCCGAGCAGTCCGTGCCCATCTACATGGACTCTGATTTCGACGACAAGACGAGGGTGCGTTCCGGGCCCTGGGAGGTTCCCTCGGAGACGGACGACGTGGCGTCCGAGTGGGATGCCCGCACCGTCCAGCGCGATCCGCTGGTGGGCCAGCGCATCGGTGAGTATCTGGTGCGCCGGCGCATCGGCGCCGGAGGCATGGGGGTCGTCTACGAGGGCGAGCACCCGGTCATCGGCCGCAAGGTCGCCATCAAGATCATCCGCCAGGACACCTCGGAGGAGGTGCGCGCGCGCGACCTCGCGTCCGAGGCGCGCGCGGTGAGCACCATCCGTCACCGCGGCATCATCGACATCTTCGGCTTCGGCACCCTCCCGGGCGTGGGCCAGTACCTCATCATGGAACTCCTCGACGGACGTCCGCTCGATGAGGTCCTCCATGGCCGCGGGCCCCTGCCCATCGCCCAGGCCCTGTGGCTCATCTCCGAGGTGCTCGCCGCGCTCTCGGCCGCGCACGCCAAGGGCGTCATCCATCGCGACCTCAAGCCCGGCAACATCTTCATCGTCCGGGAGTCCAACGGCTCGGAGTACGTGAAGGTGCTGGACTTCGGGCTCGCCAAGCAGGCCGCGACGCCCCACGGCGTCACGCCGCAGACGCGCGCGAGCATCATCCTCGGCACGCCCGAGTACATGGCGCCGGAGCAGGCCTGTGGCCAGCCGGTGAGCCCCCGCACGGACTTGTACGCCGCGGGCATCATCCTGTTCGAGATGCTCACCGGACGGCTGCCCTTCCAGGGCGAGTCGCCCATGCACGTGGCCATCCAGCAGGTGCATTCGAAGCCGCCCGCGCCCTCGTCGCTCGTCGACGGGCTGCCCGCGGAACTCGATGAGCTCGTGCTGCGGTTGTTGGCCAAGGAGCCCGAGAACCGGCCGGCCTCGGGCGAGGACGTCGTGGAGCAACTGGTGGTGCTGTCCGAGACACTGGCGCCCGAGGGGATGTCCTCGCCCGGCATCTCGCGCGCCTCTTCTGGCGGCGCTTCGCCTTCTTCGGGGGGGCGGCGCTCCAGGCCGGTGTCTCTCGCGGGGGGGACGAGCCGGGTGATGGGGTCCAGCCCGACGCTCATCTCGCCCTCCCAGGCGGGGCTATCTCCAGGGCACTCGCCAGGCGCCGATGCACGCACCGATGTCATGGCGCCCGTCGCGCGCCGGAGCCGTCCAGTGCTCATGGGCGCGGGCGTGGGGCTGGTCTCCGTGGCGCTCGGGGTGGGCGTGGTGCTGTTCAAGTCCGCGGAGCCACCCATTCCGGTGGTCGTGGCTCCGAAGGTGGAGGCGGTGACCCCGGTGGCCCTTCCCAAGCCGGAGCCCGAACCCGTCCGCCAGGTCGAGGCGCCGCAAGAGACGCCGCGGCCACCCGAGCCGGTGCCTGAACTCAAGTCCCTGCCCGAAGCCGACCCGGTCCTGGTGAACAAGCCCCGGATCGCCGCGAATGGCACCCTCCAGTTCGTCTCGCTGTGCTGGGCCAACCTCTACGTGGACGGCAAACCGCGCGGGCGCATGCCCGAGACGAAGGTCCTGTCCCTGAGCCCCGGCAAGCACCGCGTCGAGTTGCGCGGCAACAAGGCGATCACGAACCGCAGCGGGACCATCACCATCCGCTCGGGGGCCACGAGCACCTACGAAGTCGTCTGCCCGGACGAAGGCTAGTCGTCATTTCCCGTTCGAAGTGTCTCTCTCCATGACCTTGCGTTTCCTCTGCTGCTTCCTCCTGTTCGCGCCACTCGCCACCTGGGCGGCGCCCGTGCGGGGGATCGACTCCTACGCGCGCGGTGACTACGAGAAGGCGATCTCCTCCTTGCGCCAGGAGGTGGAGAACGCCGCGCTCTCCGACAAGGATCGCGCCCGTGCTCGCACCTACCTGGCCGCCTCGCTGTACGCGCGCGGTTTGATGGACGAGGCGCGCGAGCAGCTCGAGGAGCTCGCGCGCCGCCATCCCGAGCAGCGGGTGGACTCCGCGCGCTTTCCACCGGACTTCGTGGCGCTGGCGGACCTGGCGCAGAAGACGGTGGAGACCGAGCGGCTGCGGGAACAAGCCCGCGCGGAGGAGGCCGAACAGCGACGGCTGCTCGCGGAGCAGGCCCAGGCGCGGGACGCCGAGCGGCAGCGGTTGCTCGCGGAGGAGCGGGCGCGGCCGGCCCAGGCGTCTCCTTCGTCCTCGTCCGCCAAGGCCCCTTCATCCTTCCGGTTTCGCCCGGAACTGGTGGGCTTCAGCGACATCGGCGGGGTGTTGGTGTCTGGCGCCGAGGCGGGAAGGCCTTCCCTGGGATTGGGCGCGGGCGTCACCCTGGGCGTGGGGGGATGGGAAGTGGGCGCGCGGTTCCTGCCCGCTCCCGAGTCCCGCTGGGGGTTGAGCGTGGAGGCGGGGTACGCCTTCGGCCGCGGGAGCCTCCAGCCGCGCGTGGCCCTGCGGGGCACGGGCGTGCGGGGCGTGGGCGTGGGGGGCGGCGCTGTGGTGGGTTTGCGGCTCACGCCCGTGAGTCGCTTCACCCTGTTGGCGGATGTCGGGGCCGAGCGCTTCCGGATTCCCGAGGGGGCCCCCTACCGGGCGCTCGTGGTGACGGCTTCGGTGGGCGTGGGCTTCAACCTGTTCTAGGAGGAGAACCTTCTTGTTCGCTCGCATTCGTCGTGGGGGCGCCCTGGCCGCCCTCCTGGTTTCACCTCTGCTCGCCGCGCTGCCCGCTCCCGCTCATGCGCAGGAGTGCTCCGCGCGGACCCACGTCTCCTGGAACACCTACCTGGGTGGCAGCGGGACGGACGTGGTGGAAGACGTCCTGGTCAACTCGCGGGGCGAGATCTTCGTCACGGGACGGACGGACTCGAGCCCCTTCCTCAACAGTGAAAGCGGACTGACACCCGACTGGGGGGCGAGCACCTTCGTCGCCAAGCTGAGCGCCGATGGCAAGGAGGTCCTGTGGTCGCGGATCTTCGGCACCGCGGGCGCGGACTCCGGTGTCCGCATGGCGCTCGGTGCCTTCGGCGAGGTGTATGTGGTGGGCCAGGCCGAGGGTCCGACTGTCAGTACCGACATCGGCGGAATCGTCTTGCCCGTGCTGAGCTACCAGGGCGGGGTGGACGCCTTCCTCGCCAAGGTGGACTCCGAGGGCAATCTGAGCTGGTTCATGTACCTGGGGGGGGAGCAGTCCGACGAGGCCTTGGGCGTCGCCGTGGACGGGGACAAGGTGTACGTCGTCGGAAGAACCAACTCGGAGAAGTTCGTCCCCTCGGCGAAGGGTCTCGGGGCGCGAGGGGAGGAGCACGATGCCTTCATCGCCCAGGTGCAGGTGTCTCCGAAGTCCGGTCCGGAGGTCGTGTGGACCCGCATCGTGGGGACCGCGAGGCCCTTGGGAAAGCCCCTGTGGGTCGCGAATGATGCGGCCCACTCCGTCATCGCCCGAGAAGGCATGGTCTACGTGGGAGGGGTGGTGCGGGGCAACATCCTGGACACCGATACCTCGCTCAAGCCGGGCACCGTCAATCCTGGCTTCCACACGGGAGCAGCGGACGGTTTCCTCGTGGCGTTGGACCCCGCGGGTGACGTGAAGTGGTTCGTCCACCTGGGGGGAAATGGCGTGACCGAGGTGACGGATCTCCTGCCGCAGTCCAATGGGGATCTCGTCGCGGTGGGCCATACGGAAGCCATGGGCTTTCCCAAATACTGGTCTGGTCTCAATACGAGCGATGTCTTCGCGCAGGTGGTGACCCAGGATGCGAGTCTGTCCCCCCTGGCGATACGCCTGGATGTGCCGGGCGCGCAGTCCACGGTGGGCCGTGCCGCGATCGATTCGTCGGGCCAGGTGTTCATCGGAGGCATAACGGAGGCGGGCTCGTTCAATCCGGCGCTCATGGGCCGGGGCTTCGACGACTCCTTCTCCCCGGCGGGATGGGATGGCTTCGTCCTGGCGCTGGACCCGCTGCTGGAGCAGATGTCGTGGGGCTCGTACGTGGGAGGAACCTCCTCTTCCGTGGAGAGCGTGCGGGCACTTGCCTTGGATGGAACGGGCACGCGGCTCTTCATCGGAGGCACTTCCGCCGCGAAAGATCTCCTTCTCCGGGACGTGGGCTACGAGCGCAACGCTCCAGGGGGGCTGAATGGCTTCCTGTTCGGGGTGCGGCAGGACTCCACGCCGCCGACGGGGGGCAGCGTGCAGGCCTCCATCGACGCACGGGGCCGCATCACCGCCACCTGGAACCGCTTTGCGGACGATGAGTCGGACATCGTGGGCTACGAATGGTCCATCACCGACTCGAAGCAGTACACGGTGCATGACTTCTCGCCCGTGAAGGACGGGAGCGCGACCGCCGATGACCTGGTGCCCGTGCCGGGCGAGCGCTATGTCGTCCGGGTACGAGCCACCAACGGCGTGGGTTGTAGCGTCACGGTCGCGGCCTCGGAGCCGGTCGGCGTGGGGGTTCAGCCCGAGCCTCCCGGTGAAGAGCCCCCGGGTCCCGAGGTCCCCGCTCCGGGAGGGCCGCTGTCTCCACTCGGTTGGGGTTGTGGCGTCACGCACCCCGGCGCTCCGCCAGGGGCGTTGGGCCTGCTGCTCCTGGCCCTGTTCGGCTTCCGGCGTGCTCGCGGAGGCGTGGCTCCTCGCGCGTGAGGAAGTCCGCTCAGCGCACCATGTCGATGTGGGGGATGCCGTCCTCGTCGTACACGTCCCCCACGGCGCGAAAGCCAAAGCCCTCGTAGAAGCGCCGCAGGTAGTTCTGGGCGCCGATGCGGATGGGGGCTCCGGCATGGTGGGCCGCGAGGAAGTCGAGCCCCTTGCCCACGAGCGCCCGTCCGTACCCATGGCTTCGCGCGTGGGGCGCGGTGACGACCCGGCCCAGGCTCGCCTCGGGGTACTTCAACCCGGGCGGCAGGACGCGCAGGTAGGCCGCGAGCCGGGGCCCGTCCGGCGTGTCCCCGATGCCCAGCAGGTGGTGGGCGCCGGGGTCGTACCCGTCCACGTCCTGGTAGACGGAACGCTGCTCCACCACGAACACCTCCTGGCGCAGCGCCAGCAGGCGGTAGAGCTCGTCGAGCGTCAGCTCCGGAAACGTCTTCCACGTCCAGGTCAGCATGGGCCCGGGTTATCGGTGCTTCGGGTGCTGGGGGTCCAGTGCGTCGCGCACGGCATCGCCGAGCAGGTGGAAGCCGAGCACCGCGAGCGCCAGGGCCATGCCGGGGAAGAGCGCGACATGGGGCGCGACGAGCAGGTACTGCGTGCCCTGGTCCACGAGCGCGCCCCAGGAGGGGGTGCCCGGCGGCGCGCCGAGGCCGAGGAAGCTGAGGGAGGACTCGGCCAGGAGGGTGCCGGGCAGGGCGGACGTGGCCTGGACGACGAGGGGCCCGGCGGCGTTGGGCAACAGGTGGTGCCAGAGGATGCGCGTGTTGCTCGCCCCCAGGGCCCGGGCGGCCTGGACGTATTCGCGCTCGCGCAAGGTGAGCACCTGGGCCCGGGCCAGCCGCGCGTAGCCCGTCCACCCCGTGGCGCTCAGCGCGAGGACCACGTGCGGCAGCGAGGGGCCCAGCACCGCGGTGAGGAAGAGCGCGAGCAGCAGGCCCGGGAAGGCGAGCAGCACGTCGGTGAGGCGCATGAGCGCTTCGTCCACGAGCCCGCCCACATAGCCCGCGAGACCGCCGAGCACCGTGCCCACCGCCGCCGAGAGCGCCACGGTGAAGAAGGCCACGGCGAGTGACAGCCGGGCGCCATGCAGCACGTGCGTGAGCAGGTCGATGCCGTTCTCTCCCGCGCCCAGGGGATGGCCGGGGCCGGGGGGCGAGAGCTCCGCGGCGAGATCGATGGCCTCGGGGGTGGTGGGGCTGAGCACGGGGGCGAGCAGCGCGGCGAGCACGAGCGCTCCCGTCACGGTGAGGCCGATTCGTCCTCCGAGCGAGCGCGGGAGCCTCACGTGCGCCTCCGCACGCGGGGGTCGGCGAGCGCGTAGGCCGCGTCGGTGAGCGCGTGGACGAGCAGGTAGCAGCCCGTGAAGACGAGCACGGTGGCGCGCACGGTGTTGTAGTCGCGCCGCTCGATGGCGCCGAGCAGCAGGGTGCCCATGCCGGGCCAGGCGAACACCTTCTCGGTGACGATGGCGCCGCCGAGCAGGGCGCCGAACTCGAGCCCCAGCACGGTGAGCAGGGGCAGGAGGGCGTTGCGCAGGGCATGGCGCCACAGCACGCGCCAGGTGCTCAGCCCCTGGGCCCGGGCGACGGTGATGTAGTCCTCGCGAAGGACTTCCAGCAGGGAGGCGCGGGTCATGCGCGCGAGGAACGCGGCGAGCGCGGTGCCCAGGGTGAGCGCGGGCAGCACCAGGTGGCGCCAGGAGCCCGCGCCGGACACGGGCAGCCAGTCGAGCTTCAAGGACAGCAGGAGGATGAGCACCGGACCCAGCCAGAAGCGCGGGAGCGCCACGCCGGCCACCGCTCCACTCATGGCCAGGGCATCCACCCACGTGCCCCGGCGCGCCGCCGCGGCCGCGCCGAGCGGGAGGGCGAGGCTCACCGCCACCCCCAGGGCCGCGAGCGCCAGCATCCCCGTGAAGGGCAGCGCCGCGCCGATGGTGGGCAGCACCTTCTTCTGGAAGGGCGGCAGGGACGTGCGCAGCTCGCCGGTGAAGAGATCCCGCGTGAAGTGCCAGAGCTGGAGCGGCACGGGCTCGTCCAGGCCCACCGCGCGGCGCATCGCCTCCCGGTCCACCTGGGTGGCCTGCTCGCCGAGCATCACGTCGATGGGGTCTCCCGGGACGAGGTGCAGGAAGAGCGAGACGAGCAGCAGCGCGCCCACGGCCGAGACGAGGGTGGAGACGAGCCGCCGGATCATGGCGCCACGAGCCTCGCGCGCGCGAGCGGGGTGAAGAGACCCAGGGGGCTCGGCTCGAAGTCCTGGAGCCGTTGGGAGACGACGGCCACGGAGTCCTCATGCCACAGGGGGACGATGGGGACGAGCGCGTCCAGCCGCTCCTGGGCCCGGGTATAGAGGAGACGGCGCTCGGGGGTGGATACGCGGCTGGCTTCGTCGAGCAGGGCGTCGAGCGCCGTGTCCCGGAGCGCTCCCCGGTTGAGGCCGCCGAAGTGGTTCGCTTCCGAGGGCACGTTGCCCGAGTGGTACGCGCCGCGCATCAGGTCCGGCTCGACGATGGAGGCCCACTTGAGGGTGTAGAGCTCGAAGTTGCCCCGGCGCACGTCGTTGAAGAAGGTGCCGAACTCGAGCGAGCGCACCTCCACGGCCACGCCTCCGAGCGACAGTTGCTCGCGCAGCACGAGCGCGATGGAGCGGCGCAGCCGATCCGTGCTCGTCTTGAGCTGGAGCGTGAGCCGGGGCTCGCCGCCGGGCCCATCGGGATCCGGGTAGCCCGCGGCGTCCAGCAGCCTCGCCGCTTCCCCGGGGTCATGAGGGCAGCCGGGCACGGGCGCCCAGGCCCAGTTCGTGCGGGGCAGGAGTCCCTGGGCGGGCTGGGCGAGGCCGCGCAGCTTGTAGGTGACGAGCGGCCCCACGTCCACGAGGTGGCAGAGGGCGCGGCGCACGCGCGCGTCGGCGAGCGGGCCCGTGCGCAGGTTGAAGCCCAGGTAGGCGAGGCCCGTGCCCGGCCGGGTGAGCACGCGCAGGGAGGGCTCGCGCTTCAAGGCGGGCAGCGTGGCGGGGGAGATGGCGTTGAGCACCAGATCCGCCCGCCCCTTGAGCAATTCCAGCACGCGGGTTGTCTCGTCGCGCACCACGCGGAAGTGCAGCCTGGGAATGGCGGGCGCCCCGCGCGCGGAGCCCGCGAAGGACACCAGCGTCAGGTGCTCCTCGTCCGGCTGGGACTCGAAGCGGAAGGGGCCCGCGCCCACGGGCGCCGTGCCTTGGGCCTCCTTGAAGGCGGCCGGGGCGCGCCGCGCGGGGAGGATGCCCAGGGACAGCTCGACGATGAGGGGCGCGTAGGGCTCGCGCAGGTGGAAGCGCACGGTGCGCGCGTCCACCGCCTCGACGCGCGCGATGGCCGCGTACCGGTCCGCCCGGGGGCTCGCGAGGGCCGCGTCGCGCACGCTGTCGTAGGTGGCCTTCACGTCCTCGGCGGTGAGCGCGCCGCCGTCGTGGAAGGTGAGCCCCGGGCGCAGGGTGAATTCCACGAGCGTGGGGGACAGCTCGCGAAACGACTCGGCGAGGTCGGGCACGGGCGCGCCGGTGTCATCGAAGGTGACGAGGCCCGGGGTGATGAGCTGGGCGATGCGCTGGCCCAGGGCGGTGAGGGCCACCCGGCTGTCGAGGCTGTCCGGCGGCGCCTCGATGAGCACGGTGATGCCCTCGGGGGGGGGCTCGGCGCGGCAGCCGGGCACGAGCGCCACGAGGAGCGCCAGGAAGGCGGAGCGGAGTGGCGAGGGCATCGGGTTCCGGGTTGTGACACATGTGGGGGAAGGGGTCGATGCGTGGGGGGGTCGTGTATGGTTCCAGGGACGGAGCCACCATGAATCCACATCATCCACTCGAGGATCCCCGCAGCACCGAGGCGCTCATCGCCCTCTCCCTCCAGGGTGAGGAGGACGATGATGAGGCCTGGGATGCCATCCGGGTGTTGCACGATCGGGGAACCCGGGAAGTGCTCGACGCGGCCGCGCGCCTGATGGGCTCTTCGGACACCAAGGCGCGCTCACGGGGCGCGGACATCCTCGGACAGCTGGGGATGGACGAGGATGCCTTCCATGAGGAGCGGCTGCGGCTGTTGGTGGCGCTGGTGCGCCAGGAGCGGGAGCCCTGCGTGCTGGACTCCGCGGTGTCGGCGCTCGGCTTCCTGGATGACGCGCGCGTGGTGCCCGACCTCGTGAAGCTCAAGGCCCACCCGAGCGAGGAGGTGCGGCGCTCGGTGGCGCGCTCGATGCCGCCCGCGGCCACCTCCGAGGGCATCGCCGCGCTCATCGAGCTGTCGGCGGACGCGAACCGGGACGTGCGCAACTGGGCCACCTTCAGTCTGGGCTCCGTCTGCGAGGCCGACACGCCGGAGGTGCGCGAGGCCCTGTTGCGCCGCGTGTCGGAGACCGACCTGGAGATCCAGGGCGAGGCCTTGCTGGGGCTCGCGGCGCGCAAGGCGCCCCAGGTGCTGGAGCCGCTGCTCGCGGCACTGGCGGCCCGGACGGTGAGCGTGCTCGCGGTGGAGGCGGCGTTGGAACTCCTGGATCCTCGCGTGTATCCGGCATTGATCACCCTGCGTGACCGGGAAGGCCAGGCGGACCGGTACTTCCGTGGGGTTCTCGACGACACGATTCGCGCCTACGAGACGTCCTTCGCGGATTGAGGGCCTGGAGGACACTTCCGGCCAACCCTTCCGTCATTACTCTTCGTGCCCGGAGGTGCGGCACATGGAGAAGATGACGGGAGTGGCGCTCGTGACGGGGGGCAACCGGGGGATTGGCTTCGAGGTCTGCCGGCAGCTCGGCCAGCGGGGCATGCGGGTGTTGCTCTCGGCCCGGGACATCGCCGAGGGGGCCCGGGCCACCGCCGCGCTGCGCGATGAGGGGCTCGAGGTGACCTTCGAGCCCCTGGACGTCACCTCCCAGGAGAGCATCGCCCGGCTCGCGGATCGGCTCGGGCGTCAGGAACTGCGGCTCGCGGCGCTCGTGAACAACGCGGGCGTCTCCCTGGACGGCTTCGACGCGGACGTGGCCGAGCGCACCCTGGCGGTGAACTTCTTCGGCGCGCTGCACGTCACCGAGCGGCTGTTGCCGTTGATGGCGGAGCATGGCCGCATCGTCATGGTGTCCAGCGGACTGGGCGTGCTCGAGGGACTGGCGCCGCCCCTGCGCCAGCGCATCGATCCGCCCTCCTCGAAGGAGGACGTGAGCGCGTTCCTGCGCGCCTTCATCGCGGACGTGCGCGACGGCCAGCACGAGCCGCGGGGCTGGCCCGGTTCGGCCTACCGCGTCTCGAAGTTGGGCCTCAACGCATTGACCCGGTTGTTGGCCGATGAACTCCGGCCGCGCCACCTGCTCGTCAACGCCGTGACCCCGGGCTGGGTGAAGACGCGCATGGGCGGCGAGCGGGCCTCGCGAGGGGTGGAGGAGGGCGCGGACACCCTGGTCTGGGCGGCGACCCTTCCTCCTGGAGGGCCCACGGGGCGCTTCTTCCGGGACCGCCACGCCATCGCCTGGTAGCTTGTACCCCTCCCTACAGGGTCGCGGTCATCCCTCGCGTCTCGTGCGAGCACTGCCGTACATTTCCAGATGACGCTTCGCCGCCTGGTGGAAGACCGGGCGCCCAGCACGAAGGGACCAGGCAAGTGTCTCCCTTGAAGCGCTGGGGGTCGCCTTCCATAATGGTCTCCTCCTTCCCCCTCCGGAGAGTGTGTGCAGGTCCCCCGAGCCAGAACATTCTTGGCCGTGACGGTTGCCCTTTTCGTCGCACAGCCGCGCGTGGGTGCGGCGGCGGATGACAAGAAGCGCGCCGAGCGCGAGGCCCTCAAGGCGTCCTTGATGGAGGTGTTGCGGCGCGAACCGCTCAATGCCAGCCGTGTCGCCGTCCACATGATGAGCCTGGATGACGGCTCGGTGGTGTTCAGCCACAACGCGGACGAATTGCTCAACCCCGCCTCCAACGTGAAGCTCGTCACGAGCGCGGCGGCGCTCACCACGCTCGGGTCCGAGTACCGCTTCGAGACGGAATTCCTCGTCGAGTCCGAGTCCGATGGCATCAAGGCCAAGACGCTCTACGTGCGGGGCAAGGGGGATCCGTTCGTCACCACCGAGCGCCTGTTCGTCATGACGGGGGACCTGTTCCACACGGGCCTGCGCGAGGTGCAGGACATCATCGTGGACGACGCGTGGTTCGACGCCGAGCGCACGCCCTCGGGCTTCGACCAGGAGGACACGGATCGCGCCTACATGGCGCCCACGGGGGCGTTGAGCCTCAACTGGAACGCGGTGGGCGTGTACCTGCGTTCCGGGGATCAGCCGGGCGCCAAGGGCGTGGTGGAGTTGGAGCCGCCGAGCGACTACTTCGTGGTGGAGAGCACGCTCACCACGGGGGACAAGCGGGCGCGGCGCTTCTCGGTGGCCTCGGACGCGGCGGGCGCGCAGCAGAAGATCTTGGTGCGCGGCCAGGTGCCCCACGGCGGTGGCGCCATGAGCGTGTGGAAGAAGATCGACAACCCGCCCATGTACTTCGGCCAGACGCTCAAGCAGATGCTGACCGCGCGCGGCATCAAGGTGAAGGGCAAGGTGAAGCCGGGCGTCACTCCGCCCCGGGCGAAGCTCGTGTTCGTGGCGCAATCGGACACCCTCGACATCGTCCTCAAGAAGCTCAACAAGATGTCGAGCAACTTCATCGCCGAGATGCTCCTCAAGACGATGGGCGCCGAGGCGCGGGGGGCTCCGGGCTCCTTCGCCAAGGGCCTGGACGTGGTGGAGGACTTCCTCGCGCGCGAGGTGGGCATCCCCCGCGGCACCTACGTGATGAAGAACGGCAGCGGGCTCAACGACACCAACCGCTTCTCCGCCACTCAGTTCGACAAGCTCCTGCGCTACATGTACGAGCGCTTCCCGCTCGCGCCCGAGTACCTGTCCTCGCTGGGCATCGCGGGCAAGGACGGCACGCTCCGCTACCGCTTCGACGGCACCGAGGCCGTGGGCCGGCTGCGCGCCAAGACGGGCACGCTGGAGAACGTGTCGGCCCTGAGCGGCTACGTGCAGGCGGCCGGTGGTGAGAAGTTCATCTTCTCCATGATGGTGAACGACTACCCGGGCCGCTCGGGACCGGTGGTGCGGGGACTGGACGCGCTGGGCACGGCGGTGGCCTCGGTGGGCTCGCACATCGGGCCGGGCCAGGCCGTGGCGGAACTGGCGAGCGAGGAGAAGCCGAACAGCCCCATGGCCGAGGTGAGCAGCCGGGTGAAGACGTACCTGGCGCTCACCAGCCAGCGGGATCCGCGCAACATCGGCTTCCTGCGCACGGCGTGGCGCAGCGAGAAGGATCCCGCGGTGCGCGCGGTGGTGGCCGAGGGCCTCTACCAGAGCAACCCCCAGGACTACCTCGGGGTGCGCACGCTCCTGGACAGCTACTCGGCGGGCTCGGAGGTGTACGGTCGGCTGCGGGGCGTGGCGCGGGAGCTGTCCGTGGAGGTGCCGGGCCTGGGCAGCCTCGTGGAGCTGGCGGCCAGTGGCAACGCCGAGGCGCTCAGCCGCGTGGTGGAGCTGGCGGGGGCTTCCTCGGGAGACGCGCTCGCCGAGAACGAGATGACCGAGGGCCTGGGCGCGGTGGCCCGCACGGCGCCCGAGGAGCTGGTGCTGGCGCTGCGCACCGCGACGGACCGGGATCGGGACGCGACGACCCAACTGCTGTCGCGTGGCTTCGTCCAGGCCGCCGAGTCGGAGCACCCGTTCTGGAAGTCGCTGCGCAAGAGCATGGGCGCCTCGGACCCGAAGCTGGCCGACTTCGCCCGCTCGCTGGAGGGGACGCTGTCGCGGCAGGTCGCCGAGGCCAAGGCGCCCAAGCCCACGACGTCCCTCGCCCAGCCCCTGGCGCCCACCGTCGTCGCGCCCGGCGCTTCCAAGCCGACGACCGCCGAGAGCCGTCCCGGAGGGTGATGCCCCGCCCACTTGTCCGCCCTCCTTCCTGGCGTCCGGGAAGAGAGAGGGGTTGAACCCCTGTTCAGGTGGGTGTCAGCCCCTTATGCTAGGCAGAGAAGTGGCGCGGGTGGCATTCCCGCTCTTGGATGTAGGTAACCGGCCCGTGGTGGGCCGGTGCTCGACGAAAGGACGGCATCATGGCTGGAGGCGTCAACAAGGTCATCCTCATTGGCAACCTGGGGGCGGACCCGGAAGTGCGCTTCACCCCGGGTGGGCAGGCGGTGGCCAACTTCCGCATCGCGACCAGCGACAACTGGACCGACAAGAACGGCCAGAAGCAGGAGCGCACCGAGTGGCACCGCATCGTGGTGTGGGGCAAGCTCGCGGAGCTGTGCGGTGAGTATTTGAAGAAGGGCCGCCAGTGCTACATCGAGGGCCGCCTGCAGACGCGCGAGTGGACCGACAAGGAAAACCGCAAGAACTACACCACCGAGGTGGTGGCCAGCGGCGTGACGTTCCTCGGTGGCCGTGATGGCGCCGGCGCGAGCGGCGGCGGTGGCGGTCGGGGCGGCGGAGGCGGTTACTCGCAGCAGCGGGGCGGTGGCCAGAGCCAGGGCGGCTACGACGACTACGGCTCGGGCCCGCCCATGGACGATGGCGGTGGCCACATGAGCGCTGGCGGCGGCGGGGACGACGACATTCCGTTCTAGGCCCGCGAGGGCTCTGGAAACGACGACGGCCGCTCCGGGAAACCGGGGCGGCCGTTGTGTTTTCGCGGCGGGTCCAGAAGCGCCCCGGGGGGGGCGCTCAGTGCATGTCGCCCCGGGTCCGAACGATGGCTTCGCGCGCCTGCATGATGGCCTCGGTGCCGCCGGCCTGGAACATGGCGTAGAGCACGCCCCAGCCCATCGCCAGCAGCACGAGGAAGATGACGATGGTCCACGGCTCGAAGCGGCGCATGGAGCGCTCGCTGGCGAGCAGGCCCCAGCCCATGGCGAAGCCCTGGAGGCCGTTGGCCAGGTGGTACGCGGTGCCGAGGATGCCCAGCGTGTAGACGATGAGCGTGGGCGGGTGCCAGCGCATCTCATAGGAGATGGCGGCGAAGGGCTCGACCGCGCCGTACACGAGCCGCGGCTGGAGGAAGGCCAGCCAGATGTGGGCGCCCAGGAAGGCGAGCACGCCCACGGAGGCGATGCGCTGGAGGATGTACTTGAGGTTGCCGTAGTTGTTGTAGGCGAGGTTGTTGGGCCGGAAGCTCAGCAGTCGCACGATGCCCCAGCCCGTGTGGAACAGCAGGGGCAGCAGCACGATGATGAAGGTGAGGATCTGCGAGTAGGGGTGCTTGTACTCGGTCACCGCGGTCTGCCAGGCCTGGGCGCCCTGGAAGGCGGCGAGGTTGTCCCACAGGTGGTTCACCACCCAGATGCTCAGCGGTACCACGGCGAGGAACGAGCCCAGACGGGACTGGAGGAGCGGTGTCTTCTGGGGGAGGGCGGCGGCGGCGGCTTGGGTGCTCATGGGGACTCCGGACTTCGCGCGGCCAAGACCGCGCCGAGGATCATTCGGACGGCGCGTTATAGCCCGTCCCAGGGGCCAGGTAGGATTTTCCACCATCAGAAGAGGCCCATTCGGCACACGGAGGTATCAGCCGGGGTGATGCGAGTCTCCCAAGTGCCCCCCTGACCGGGGCCCAGCCGGGGAGACCGGCCCTGGGTGGGGGCATGCGCATTGTCATTGGCGAGCGCTCTCGGGAACGGCACGCTACTTCCCCTTATGGCCGATGAACTCGTCAGTGGATTGTTGAAGGAGTCCGACCTGCGCGTGGTGCTCGTCACCACGGGCGCTCTGTCGCGCCGGGCGCGGGAACTGCACCGCTCGTCCTCGGCGTCGGCCTCGTTGATGGCGCAGGCGCTCACCGCGGGGGCGCTGCTCGCCGCGCTGCAGAAGAACGACTCGCGCATCAACCTCCAGTTGGAGTGTGACGGGCCCCTGCGCGGCCTCTTCGTGGACGGGGATGGGTCGGGCGTGCTGCGGGGCTACGCGAAGAATCCGCTCGTGTCCCACGAGGGCCTGGACGGCGAGTATCACTGGCGTCCGGTGCTGGGGAACAAGGGCTTCCTCTCGGTGCTACGCGCCCTGGGGGATGGGGAGAACTACCGCTCCGCGGTGGAGCTGGAGAGCTTCGACCTGGCCAAGGACCTGGAGCGCTACTTCACCATCTCGGATCAGGTGCCCTCGCGCGTCTACCTCACCGTGCTGCCGGAGGGGGAGGAGCGTCTGGGGCTCGTGGCCGGTCTGCTCCTGCAGCCGCTGCCCAATGGGGACACTCAGACCTTCCGGACGCTCGGGGACCGGCTCGCCCAGGACTTCGAGCCCACCGTGCGGGCGCTCGCCGGCCAGGGGACGTCCGCCCTGCTCAAGGCGCTCGTGCCCCAGTCGGACCTGGAGGTCATGTCCCGCTACCCCGTCTCCTTCACGTGCAGTTGTAGCAAGGACCGGGTCAAGCGGGCGTTGGTGTCGCTGGGCCGCGAGGAGCTGTTGGACATCCTCGCCAAGGACGGCAAGGCGGAGGCGGACTGTCACTTCTGCACCACGCACTACGTGGTCACCGGCGAGGAAATCCAGGAGATCCTGGCGGTGATGGACCAGGCGGCGAGCTGACGAGCGAGGCTCCTGGCGGACAGTGGCGGGCATGCGCCTCCCAGGGTATGACGCCGTCTCCGCACCTCTCATCTCACCTTCTGGAGTCCTCACCGTGGCCACCAAACGGGCGCAGCCCAAGGGCACGAAGGGTAAGCCCTCATCCCATCAGGTGGAGAAGCTCGTCTCCATTCCGTCGGACCTGGTGCTCGCGCCCCAGGTCGAAGCGCCGCGTCAGCCCACCGGGCGGGATCAGTCGCGCTCGAAGAAGCGCATCCAGGAGCTGACCTGGATGGATTTCGATCGGGCGGTCCAGACGCTCGCGCGCTCCATCCGTCAGTCCTATGCGCCCCAGGCGGTGGTGGGAGTGGCGCATGGCGGCGTGTTCGTGGGCGGCGCGTTGTCCAGCGCGCTCGGCGTCGAGTTCTTCCCGGTGCGCATCAGCCGCCGCAGCCGCGACAAGTCCTCGAGCAATCCGAAGCTGACCGGGGACATGCCCAAGGAGCTCAAGGGCAAGCGCGTGCTCATCGTGGATGACGTGGCCGCCAGCGGCGACACGTTGGAGCTGGCCACGGCGCTCGCGCTCAAGGTGGGCGCGCGCGAGGTGAAGAACACCACCCTCATCTGCCGGCCCGATGGTTTCTCTCCGGACTTCCACGCGCTGTCCACCGAGGCCCTCGTCGTCTTCCCGTGGGACTACGAGGAGGTGGTCGAGGATGGGCGCTTCGATGTGGACCCGGACAAGGCGGGGGCGTGAGCCCCTGAGCGGGGGGATGCGCCGGGCGAGATGATCATCGGCACCGCGGGGCACATCGATCACGGCAAGACGTCGCTGGTCAAGGCGCTCACCGGCATCGACACGGACCGGCTGCCGGAGGAGAAGCGCCGAGGCATCACCCTGGAGCTGGGCTTCGCGCACCTGACGCTCGGGGACGGCTCGGTGGCGGGGGTGGTGGACGTGCCCGGGCACGAGCGCTTCGTCAAGGCGATGGCGGCGGGGGCCGGGGGCGTGGACCTGGCGGTGCTGGTGGTGGCGGCGGACGAGGGGGTGATGCCCCAGACGCGCGAGCACCTGGACATCTGCCGGCTGCTGGGCGTGAGGACGGGGGTCGTCGCCCTCACCAAGGCGGATCTGCTCGAGGGGTTGGGCGCCGAGTGGCGCGCGCTGGTGGAGGCGGACGTGGCCACGCTCGTGGCGGGGACCTTCCTGGAGGGACGCCCGGTGGTGCCCGTCTCCGTTCGCACGGGCGAGGGCCTGGACGCCCTGCGCGCCGAGCTCGTCCAGGCCGCCCGGGAGGTGCCCCAACGCTTCGCCGAGGGTCCCGCCTTCCTTCCGGTGGATCGCGCCTTCAGCCTCAAGGGGTTTGGCTCGGTGGTGACGGGCACGCTCCTGTCGGGCGAGCTCGCGCTGGAGGATGCCGTGTCGGTGTTGCCGGGGCTCCCCGGTCCCTGGCGCGTGCGGGGATTGCAGGTGCACGGCGCGCCGGTGCCCCGGGCGGTGGCGGGACAGCGCACGGCGGTGAATCTCGCGGGAGTGGAGACCGAGGCCCTGTCGCGGGGGGGCGTGCTGGTGAAGGCGGGCGAGGTGCCCGAGACGTCCATGCTGGACGTGGAGGTGAGCCTGCTGGCCGCGGCGCCGGAGGCCCTGCCGCGGCGCCGCAAGCTGTTCCTGCACCTGGGCACCGCGCGGGTGGAGGCCACGGTGGCGCTGTTGGATCTGGAGCGTCTGGAGCCGGGCGAGACGGGGCTCGCGCAGTTGCGGCTGAGCGTGCCGGTGGCGGCCCTGCCGGGTCAGCGCTTCATCCTCCGGGGCTCGCGCGCGTTGCCGGGCCGGGGGGCGACGCTGGCGGGCGGGCGGGTGCTCTCCATCACCCCTCCTCGCCGTCGAAGAGGGGGCGCGCGGGTGGTGGCACCCCTCGTGGAGGCGGAGCCAGGCATCCAGGTGGCGTGGCTCTTGCGGCAGGCGGGTTACCGCGGACTCACCTGGCGGGAACTCTTCGCCCGTTCCGCGCTGGCACCCAGGGTATTATCGCGGGTGCTGGAGCCGCTGGGGGCCCGGGGGGAGGTATTGCTGATGGATCGAGAGCGACGCCTCTACCTGTCGGGCGAGGTCTTCGCGGGGCTGCGGGAGCGGGCCCTGGCGCTGCTGGCGGCCTTCCACGAGCGCGAGCCGCTGCGCGAGGGCCTGTCGCGTGAGGAGCTGCGTCAGCGCCTGTCCGGCGAGCTGGAGCCCCGTGTCTTCACCCGGCTGGTCCAGTCCCTGGTGGAGGGGGGACAGGTGGAGGGCGAGAAGGAGACGGTGCGCCTCAAGGGGCGGGGGCGGACGTTGTCGCTGGACGAGGACGCGGCGCGCACGCGTCTGGTGGCGGATTTGAGCGCGGCGGGACTCGCGCCGCCCACGCTCACGGAGCTGGCCGAGCGCTTGAGGCTCCCCGCCCCGCGAGTCCGGGAGTTGCTCCGGGTGGCGATGGCGGAGGGCCGGGTGGTGGGGGTGAGCGAGGAGCTCTTCTTCGACGCGAGCGCCCTGGCCGGGCTCAAGGAGCGGTTGATTGCCTACCTCCGCGAGAAGAAGGAGATTTCCACCCAGGGCTTCAAGGAATTGGTGGGGCAGAGCCGGAAGTTCGTCATTCCCCTATCGGAGCACTTCGACCGCGAGAAGGTGACGCTTCGGGTCGGAGAGAAGCGGGTGCTGCGGCGCGCATGACGAAGAATCGCTATAGCGAGGCGGCCCTGCGGCGCCTGATCGAGAGCCTCACCAACCCCATCGCCGTGGTGCAGGAGGGGCGCATCCGCCTGGCCAACGAGGCCTACGTGGAGATGCTGGGCGTGGGCCGCGAGGAGGTGGAGGGCCGCTCCTTCTTCGACTTCCTCTACCCGGAGGATCGCGCGAGGCTCCTGGCGCGCTACCAGCAGCGCGAGCAGGGGATGCTGAAGGAGAACGCGCCGCGGCGCTACATGTTGCCGCCGCGTCCCGGCGTGGGGCCGCGCGAGCTGGCGGTGCATGTGCAGGAGGTGGAGCTGGAGGACAGCGGCTGGGCCATGCTCTGCAACCACCTCATCCTGGGGGAGCGGCCCGGGGAATTGCAGGTCGCCGAGCGTCTGGTGGAGACCTCCGCCGAGCTCGTGGCGGCGCGTTCGGAGGACGCGGTGCGGCGGCTCGTGGTGGAGGGCCTGGCTCGCGCGAACCTCACCGCGCATTTCCTGGCCCATGAGGGCGAGCGGTTCTCGGAACCCGGGGGGGTTCTCTCCGAGGAGGACGGCGCGCTGGGGCGGCGGGCGCTCGCCGAGGGGTGGCCCCTCTTTGGCCCCGACCAGAAGCCGTTCACGTCCGTCTACCTGCCGATCGGCACGCCGCCGGCGGAGGTGTTGAGGGCGTCCGGCGGGGAGTTGACGCCCGCGTACGGCCCGGTGCTGGCGCTCTTCGCCAAGGTGGTGGGCGCGGCGCTCGCGGACGCGCGGATGCTGGCGGATGTGGAGCGCGGCCGGTGGGAGATGTCGGTCGTGGCGGAGACGGCGCGGTTCATCGCCCTGCCCGAGCCTCCCTCGCTCGATGAATTCCTCTCCCGGCTGGCCTCGCTGCTGGGCGCCGAGGCCGCGGTGTTGCATGTGCCCGTGTCATCCGAGCGGGACGAATGGCGCCTCGTGGCCCGGGTGGGCCTGGACGCGGCCCTGGAAAAGGCCTTCGCGGTGCTGGAGGGGCCGCTGCCGTCCGAGGCCCCGCCCCGGAGCGTGGAGCCGTTGGGCGAGGAGGAGGCGCGCGTCTGGCGTGAGGCCTCCGGGGCTCGCCTGGGCCAGGGGGCGTCGGTGCACCTGTCCCAGGGGGGGTTGCGCCAGGGGCTGCTGCGGGTGCTGCGGGGACCGGAGCGGCCCCTGGGCCCGGATGACCTGCGGTTGTTGGGCACGCTGGCCGAGTTGTTGATGATGTTGATGGACCAGCACCGCCTGCGCGTCGAGTCCGCGCGGCAGCTCTCCGATTCGCGCCTGTTGCTGGACATGGCGCGTACCACGGCGGCCACCCTGGAGGTGGCGAGCATCCTGGACGTGGCCTCGGACTTCCTCGTGCGGCTGCTGGACGTGTCCGACTGCTTCATCTTCCTGTACGACGAGCAGACCAACGTCCTGCGGGGCGCGACCGCCTCCACCACCCAGCGCAATGCCTTCCGGGGCGCCTCGGTGTCGGTGGCCGATTCGCCCACGCTCGCCGCGCGCGTGGCCCGGGAGCGCCAGTTCATCGTGCTCTCGGATGTGTCCAAGCACGAGGACGTGGCGCGCAGTGAGCTCGCCCTGCGCTTCCGTCCCAAGTCCATGCTCGGCCTGCCGCTCACCTCGCGCGAGGAACTCATCGGCGTGGTGGTGGTGGCCGACGCCCGCCGGCAGCGGGTCTTCCCGCCTTCGCTGCTGGAGCTGGCCGAGGCCACCTGCGGGCAGATCGCCCTGGCCATCGCCAACGCGCGTCTCTACGAGTCGTTGTGGGCTTCCTACGCGGAGCTGGCCGCGGCGCGCGCGGAGATGGTCAAGCGCGAGCGCCTGGCCGCGCTCGGAGAGCTGTCCGCCATCGTGGCCCACGAGGTGCGCAACCCCCTGGGCGTCATCTTCAACGCCGTGGCCTCGTTGCGCCGCCTGCTCAATCCCAACGGCGACGCGGCCATGCTGTTGGACATCCTCGCGGAGGAGAGTGATCGGCTCAACCGCATGGTGAGTGACTTGCTGGACTACACCCGTCCGCGCGAGCCCATCCGCCAGCCCGAGGACGTGGCGCGCCTGCTCCAGGACTCCGTGGAGTCGGCGTGGGGACAGCAGGGCAGCCCCAGCCAGGTCACCACCACCATCGACGTGGCCGAGGACCTGCCCCGGGTGCCGTTGGATCGGCGCCTCATCCGCCAGGCGCTCGTCAACGTGCTCGTCAACGCCATCCAGTCCATGTCCTCGCAGGGCGGCGTCATCCGCGTGTCCGCCCGCCGCGAATCGCACGACGGCCGCCCCTACCTGCGCACGGACGTGGTGGACCAGGGGTGCGGCATTCCCAACGAACTCCTCCACCGCGTCTTCGAGCCGTTCTTCACCACCAAGGCCCAGGGCACGGGCCTGGGCCTCGCGGTCGTCAAACGCATCATCGAGGAGCACCACGGTGAGGTCTTCCTGGCGAGCACGCTGGGCCGTGGCACCGTCTTCTCCATCCGTCTTCCCCTTTCCCAGCCGACGAGTCCTCCGTGAACGACGCCTCTCTTCCTCGCGGCCGCATCCTGGTCGTCGATGACCAGCGCAACATGCGCGCCACCACCGCGCTCCTCCTGCGCTCGGAGGGCTACCACGTGCTCGAGGCCGCCACGGGCGAGGAAGCCCTGCAGACGCTGGCCAACGCGCGCGTGGATCTGATGCTGACCGACTTGAAGATGGAGCCCATGGACGGGCTCACCCTCCTCAAGAAGGCGCTGGAGGTGAGCCCTCGCTTGCAGGTCATCATGATGACGGCCTTTGGCTCCATCGAGAGCGCGGTGGAGGCCATGCGCCAGGGAGCGTTCGACTACGTCACCAAGCCCTTCAAGGAAGGGGAGCTGCGCTACCGGGTGGAGCGCGCGCAGGAGCGGGCGCGGCTGCAAGCCACGGTGGACATGCTGGCCGGGGAGTTCAACGAGCGTCACGGTTTGAGCGCGCTGGTGGGCCGCAGCCCGGCGATGAACGAGTTGTCGTCGCGGCTCATGCGCGTGGCCCAGAGCGACGCCACGGTGCTGGTGCAGGGCGAGAGCGGCACGGGCAAGGAGCTCGTCGCGCGCGCGGTGCATGCGCACAGCCGGCGCAAGAGCATGCCTTTCGTGCCGGTCAACTGCGCCGCCATCTCCGAGACGCTGCTGGAGAGCGAGCTCTTCGGCCACGCCAAGGGCGCCTTCACGGGCGCGGTGCGGGCGCGCCGGGGCCTCGTGGAGGAAGCGGACGGAGGCACGCTCTTCATCGACGAGGTGACGGAAACGACCCCCGCCTTCCAGTCCAAGCTGCTGCGCACGTTGCAGGACGGCGAGGTGCGGCGCGTGGGCGAGTCCGTCGCCGTGAAGGTGGACGTGCGCATCGTCGCCGCCACCAACCGCGACATCGAGCTGGAGGTCCGCGAGAAGCGCTTCCGGCAGGATCTCTATTACCGGCTCAACGTGGTGACGCTGCGGGTGCCGCCCTTGCGCGAGCGCCTGGAGGACGTGCCCGCCCTGGCCGAGCACTTCCTCAAGCGCGCGAACGCGCGCAGTCCCAACCCGAAGCGGCTGTCCACCTCGGCGGTGGAGCACCTGATGGGGCACAGCTTCCCGGGCAACGTGCGCGAGCTGGAGAACCTGGTGGAGCAGGCGGCGGCGCTGTCCGAGGGAGAAGAGCTGCTGCCCGAGGATTTCCCCCTGCGTCCCAATACGCGGATGCTCGGAGGGGGACCCGAGGCCCCGCCCGCGCCGCTCACCACGGATGTCAGTGCCCGGCTGCCCACGCTCGCCGAGTCCGTGGAGGAGGCCGAGCGGCGGGCGATCGCCCAGGCCTTGGAGCGCTATCAGACGGACCTGGGCCGGGTCGCCGAGGAACTGGCGGTCTCGTCCACGACCTTGTGGCGCAAGATGAAGCGCCTGAATCTGCGCCCCGCGGGGGGAGAACACCGCGATTGAGCCCGTATATCGGATCTGAAATGGCGGGTTCATTGCTGAAACGTATAAGCGTCCGGGATGATTGAGCTTTTGCAGTCCTGCAAATGCGTTGCAGACCTGCAAGGCGCACCGGATGGCCCCTGGGGGCAACCACAACGCCAAGTACTTGAAATGATTGAACCCCCCGGGTCCGATAGCCCTGGCATGGCATGTGCTAAAGCCTACGGACAGAGCACATTGATGCGGCGATGAAGTGGTTCCCCCCCACCCCTTCAGCGCTCCGATGAGTTCCTTTAGAAGAACCCGCGGCCCGGTCCCCTTTCTGAGGGGGCCGGGCCGCCTTCTTTTGGGCGCTCCGCCGCCCGGTTTTTCACCGGTGAAACGTCATTTCATCGCTGCAATGCAGGGGTGAAAGCGGACGAGGCGTCAGGGGAAGCTCCCTGGCTCCAAGTGGTGGGAATCCTTGGGTTTTCGTGTACCGCGGGGCATGGCACGACGAGTGCTAAAGCTCAGGACACGGAGCATGTCGAAGCTGGCCGAAGGAGGTTCCCCCCCACCGCCTTCAGCCCTTCTGATGAGCTTCTCGAGAAGAACCCGCGGCCCGGTTGCCCTCTTCGGAGGGTGCCGGGCCGCCTTCTTTTGGGCGCGCTCCCGCCCGGTTTTTCACCGGTGAAACGCCATTTCATCGCTGCAATGCAGGGGTGAAAGCGGGCGAGGCGTCAGGGGAAGCTTCCTGGCTCCAAGTGGTGGGAATCCTTGGGTTTTCGTGTGCCGCGGGGCATGGCACGACGAGTGCTAAAGCCTCCTGACGAAGCACATCGATGCGAGATTGAAGGAGGTTCCCCCCCACCGCCTTCAGCCTTCCGATGCGCTTCTTGAGAAGAACCTGCGGCCCGGTCCCCTTTCCGAGGTGACCGGGCCGCCTTCTTTTGGGCGCTCCGCCGCCCGGTTTTTCACCGGTGAAACGCCATTTCATCGCTGCAATGCAGGGGTGAAAGCGGGCGAGGCGTCAGGGGAAGCTCCCTGGCTCCAAGTGGTGGGAATCCTTGGGTTTTCGTGTACCGCGGGGCATGGCACGACGAGTGCTAAAGCTCAGGACACGGAGCATGTCGAAGCTGGCCGAAGGAGGTTCCCCCCCACCGCCTTCAGCCCTTCTGATGAGCTTCTCGAGAAGAACCCGCGGCCCGGTTGCCCTCTTCGGAGGGTGCCGGGCCGCCTTCTTTTGGGCGCGCTCCCGCCCGGTTTTTCACCGGTGAAACGCCATTTCATCGCTGCAATGCAGGGGTGAAAGCGGACGAGGCGTCAGGGGAAGCTTCCTGGCTCCAAGTGGTGGGAATCCTTGGGTTTTCGTGTGCCGCGGGGCATGGCACGACGAGTGCTAAAGCCTCCTGACGAAGCACATCGATGCGAGATTGAAGGAGGTTCCCCCCCACCGCCTTCAGCCTTCCGATGCGCTTCTTGAGAAGAACCTGCGGCCCGGTCCCCTTTCCGAGGTGACCGGGCCGCCTTCTTTTGTGCCAGCCAGGAACATCGACAGGTTCTGCTTGAGGTCCGCGCGGGCGGAAGACCATCCGGACTTCGTGCGCCTCTTCACTGAACTCGGCATCGAGGATCCACCGCCCCGCTTGGAAGTGTGGGAGGCGGGCTTGATGAAGCGCTCCTTCTTCGTGGATGGGCCCGGGCGGCCCATGGCCTACGCCACGATCGATGTGCTCGGTCAGATGGGTTACGTGGTGAACCTGGTGGTGGAGCGGGAGCAGCGGCGGCGGGGCATGGGGCGAGCGGTGATGGAAGGTCTCGCCTCGTGGTTCCAGGAGCAGGGCTGTCGTGAGTGGATGTTGTACGTGCGGCCGGACAATGTGCCCGCGCTCGCGCTGTACCAGTCACTCGGCATGACGGCGGGACGGCTGGAGACTACCTGGCGCGTGACTCGGCGGCAGGTGGAGACGCTTCCCCGGGCTTCCGGGCGGCTCGAGGTGAGTTCCCTGGCCGAAGCGGACATCTCCGCCTTGACCCGGACCTTTGGACTGATTCCGGGCAAACTGAATCGATTCGCGGAGCATCCGGAGACGCACTGGCTCCGCCGGTTGGTGGACCCCGAGCACCCCGAGGATGTTCGCGGCGGGTGGATGTGGGTACGACCGCGAGAGGGCGTGGTGCGCTCTCTCTTCGCGGCGACGCCCGCGCATGCACGGGTGTTGCTGGAGGCGGGCTTTCGCGAACTGGATGACGTGGACGAACTGCGTGTGGTGACGGGAGACGCGGTGCTCGAAGCCCGGCTCGGCGGGGCGGGAGCGCGAGTCATCATGCGCACCCAGGAGATGCGTGGGCCGCTGCCTCCGGAAACGAAAACGCCCGGGCGCGAGGGCCCGGGCGGGGATGCTACCGGAGGCGTGTAGGACTCAGCGGCCGAGCAGCGTACCGGCCTGGACGATCCACTCGCCGACGGGTCCGGGGATGATGCCCAGCAGCACCACGGCCACGGTGGAGATGACGAGCACCAGCTCCGTCATCCACGCGCGCTCGAGCGGGTGAGCGCCTTCGGGCACCGGGCGCATGTACATGTAGATGACCACGCGCAGGTAGTAGTAGGCGCCGGCCGCGCTGGAGAGCACCGCCACGATGGTGAGCCCGACGAGGCCCGAGTCCACCGCGGCGCGGAAGAGCATCAGCTTGCCCATGAAGCCCACGGTGGGAGGAATGCCCGCCAGCGACAGCATGAAGGCGGCCATGGCGAAGGCCCAACCCGGGCGGCGCTGCGCGAGTCCGCTCAACCGCTCGCGATCCCACGCGGTGCCCTTCTCCTCGTCCTCGCGCCGCTCCACCAGGGACACGATGCCGAAGGCGCCCATGGTGGTGACGGTGTAGGCGAGCAGGTAGAAGAGGATGCCTCGCAGGGCCTCGGTGCGTGCCACGGCCTGGACGCTGGCGCCCACGAGCGCCGTGGGCCCGAGCAGCTTGAACTCCTGTCCCGGATGCACGGTGAAGAGCGCGGCCACGCCCAGCAGCAGGTAGCCGGCGTGGGCGATGGAGGAGTAGGCCAGCATGCGCTTCACGTTGCGCTGCGGGAGGGCGAGCAGGTTGCCGCCGATCATGGTGAGCAGCGCCAGGGTGGAGAACAGGGCGAAGGGCAGCTTCGCGCTGATGCCACTGCCCACGGTGACGAACACGCGCACGAGCGCCACGAAGGCGGCGGCCTTCACGCCAGCGCTCATGAGGGCGGTGACGGGCGTGGGCGCGCCCTCGTAGACATCGGGCGTCCACATGTGGAAGGGCACCGCGGCCACCTTGAAGGCGAAGCCCGCGGCCACCAGCACCGCGCCCGCGTAGATGAGCGGCGCATGGGTGCCCATGGCGGCGCGCAGCGGCTCCGCCATGTTCGACAGCAGCGTCGTGCCCGCGGCGCCATAGAGCAGCGCCGAGCCGTAGAGCAACACCGCCGAGGAGAAGGCGCCGAGGATGAAGTACTTGAAACCCGCCTCGCTCGGACGCGTGCCACGCCGCAGGAAGCACGTGAGCGCGTACGTCGAGATGGACAGCACCTCGATGTTGATGAAGACGGTGATGAGCTCGTTGGACACGCCCAGCAGGCTCATGCCCGCGCCCGCGAAGAGCATCAGCGCGTAGAACTCACCGCGCTCGGCGCCCCGGCGGCGCAGGAAGTTGGCCGAGGTGAGGGTGGCCAGCGCCAGCGCCACGCAGACGATGAAGGTGAGGAAGCTGGAGAAGGGGTCCAACGCGCCGAAGCCGAGGAACACCTCGCGAGCGGGCTCGAACAGCAGCCGCAGCGACACGGCGCCGGCGATGACGGACGTCAGGGTCGCCAGGACCGCCTGGTAGCCGCGCGACGAGCCGACGGAGAGGAACACCTCCGAGATCAGCAGGGCGCACGCGCCCAGCACCAGGATGATGGCGGGCAGGAGGGGGAGGAAGTCCGCCGAGGTGAGATTGGGCAGATTCATGATGGACAAGTCTCGACTAGCGCCGGTCGGCGAGTGGACCCGCCGGCTGGGCATGGGGAGCGGCGGCCTCGGCGGCGGGCGGCAGACCCTTCACCGTGATGTTCACGTCTCCAGCGGGACGGGCGCCGGGAGCGCCCAGGCTGGCGCGCGCGACGAAACGCTCCGTGGCGGGGTTGATGCGATCCAGGAAGGGCTGCGGCATCAGTCCCATGACCACCACCAGCACCAGGAAGGGCAGCACGGTGACGAACTCGCGGGCGTTCAGGTCCGACAGGTTCTGGTTGTCGCGGTGGGTGAGGGGGCCCAGGAAGACCTTCTGGACCATCCACAGCAGGTACACCGCGCCGAGGATGACGCCCACGGTGGCGAACACGCCGAAGCCCACGCCCAGGCTGCTCTTGAAGGTGCCCAGGAGGATGAGGAACTCACCCACGAAGCCGTTGGTGCCCGGCACCGCCAGGGACGAGAAGGTGATGATGAGGAAGGCGGCCGTGTACACCGGCACCACCTTGGCGATGCCGCCGTAGTCGGACATCAGCCGCGAGTTGCGCCGCTCCTGGAGGAAGCCGAACAGGAGGAACAGCGCGCCCGTGGACACGCCGTGGTTGAGCATCTGGTAGGCGCTGCCGCTGGCACCCTCACCCGTGAGGGCCACCAGGCCGAGCATGCAGTAGCCCAGGTGGCTCACCGAGGAGTAGGCGAGGAGCTTCTTGACGTCCCGCTGCGCCAGGCACATGAGCGCGCCGTAGATGATGCCCACCACCGCGAGCGCGGCCAGCACCGGCCGGGCCTGGTGCGCCGCCGCCGGGAAGAAGGGGATGGCGAAGCGCCAGAAGCCGTAGAGGCCAATCTTCGCCATGATGCCGGAGAGCAGCGCGGAGCCGCCCGAGGGCGCCTGCACGTAGGCATCCGGCAGCCAGGTGTGCAACGGGAAGAGGGGCACCTTGATGGCGAAGGCCAGCGCGAAGGCGGCGAACATCCACGGTCCCCAGCGGAACAGGATGCCCCCCATGCCGTCGAGCTGCGTGCAGTCCCGGCCCGCCATGCCCAGGCACGCGGAGATGTCGCGGTTGGCCACCACCAGGTTGTTGTAGAGGGTGGCGTAGTCGAAGGAGCGCGTCCCCGGCGTGCTGCTGATGAAGTAGAGCGCGACGATCGCCACCAGCATCAGCAGCGAGCCCGCCAGCGTGTAGAGGAAGAACTTCAGCGCCGCCATCTGGCGATCCTCACCGCCCCACACGCCCACCAGCAGGTACATGGGGATGAGCATCGCCTCCCAGAAGATGTAGAAGAGCAGCACGTCCAGCGACACCAGCGCGCCCATCATCACCACCTGCAGGAGCAGCAGGGAGAGATGGAACTCCTTCACTCGCTCGGTGATGGACGTGCTCGACGCGAGCACCACCACCGGGCCGAGGAATACGGTCAGCAGCACCAGGCTGATGGACAGGCCGTCCACGCCCACGTGGTAGCTGGCGCCGAGCTGCTCGAGCCACCGGGCCCGGTACTCGAGCTGGAACTCGGAACCGCCCGGCTCGAAGCGGACGTAGGCCCAGACGCCGAGCGCCAGGTCCACGGCCATGCCGATGAGCGTGACGGCGCGGATCTGTCCGCGCTCGCCCGAGGGCAGGAGGGCCACGAGCGCCGCGAAGAGCAGCGGCAGATAAACGACGACGTTGAGCAGATGGGTGTCGAAGAAGCTCAATTGAGCACCTGGATGATCGCGTAGACCGCGCCGCCGAGAAGGGCCAGGGCCATGACCGTGGCGTAGGCCTGGGCGTCTCCCGTCTGCAGGTAGCGCAGCGTGATGCCCGCGAAGTTCGTGACCCACGCCGTGCCGTGCACCAACCCCTTGTCGATGACGGTCTCCACCATCTTGAACACGATGGTGCCCACCCCCTTGACCGGCCGGATGATGAGGAAGTCGTACACCTCATCCACGTAGAACTTGTTCTGCGTGAAGCGGCGCACCGAGCGGGCCCACACCGGCGCCGGCGTGCCAGCCCGCGCGGGGAAGTACTTGCGATAGGCGAACGCCGCCAGACCGCCGCCCACCAGCGCCGTGACCCAGGCGATGGCGTAGTCGAGGCCCGAGGGCAGGCTGTGGTCCAGCTTCACCTGCGCGCCCCGGGCGGCGATGCGCTCGGCGCTGGCGAACACGGGGCCGAGGAAGTTCTCCATCACCGGCTGCTTGATGCCGCTGCGGCCCGGCATCAGCGGCAGCGCGTACCACAGCGCCGCGATGCTGAGGAAGGCCAGGATGACGAGCGGCACCGTCATGTAGCGGGAGCTCTCGTGGGCATGGGCGACACGGGCTTCCTTGGAGCGCTCGCCCTCGAAGGTGAGGACGTACACGCGCGTCATGTAGAAGGCCGTGCACAACGCGATGACGAGTCCCACGACGTAGAGCGCGGTGGCCGCGCCCTCGAAGCCGACCAGATGGTTGTGGTGCACGCCGTGCAGCAGGGCGTCCTTGGACAAGAAGCCGGAGGACAAGGGGAGGATGCCGGTGATGGTCAGCGTGGCGACGAGGAACGTCCACCACGTGGTCCTCATCTCGCCGCGCAGGCCGCCCAGCTTCTTGATGTCCGTCTCATCCCCGTTGCCGTGCATCACGCTGCCGGCGCCCAGGAAGAGGCAGGCCTTGAAGAAGGCGTGGGTGACGAGGTGCAGCACCGCCGCCCAGAAGATGCCCGTGCCCACGCCCATGAACATGAGACCCAGCTGGGACACGGTGGAGTAGGCGAGCACCTTCTTGATGTCGTCCTGCGCGAAGGCGATGAGCGCCGCGAGCAGCGCGGTGAAGGCGCCGATGATGGCCACCGTCAGCATGGCCGTGGGGCTGAGCACCAGCAGGTAGCTCATGCGGCAGAAGAGGTAGACGCCCGCGGTCACCATCGTCGCCGCGTGGATGAGGGCGGAGACGGGCGTCGGGCCGGCCATGGCGTCCGGCAGCCAGACGTAGAGCGGGAACTGGGCGCTCTTGCCCGCGGCGCCGAGCAGGAACAGCAGCAGCGTCACCGTCAGCACGCCCCCGAAGGTACGGCCCGCGAGCGGTCCCTCCTGGATGGTCGTCTGCAGCGAGAGCGCGGCCTGCGTGTTGTTCTCCGTCGTGGTCGGCACGGCGTTGGCCAGGATCTCCAGCCCCGGGAAGCTCAGGGGACCCTTGAGCTCCAAACCCTCGCGGTAGCGTGCCTGGGCCGCCTCGGCGTTCACGCCCACCGTGGCGTAGTTCCCCACGTTCGCCTGGGTGCTGAAGGCGCTCACCAGCAGCACGAGCAGGAACGAGGCGATGAGGAAGGCGAAGTCGCCGATGCGGTTGGTGACGAACGCCTTGCGGCCCGCCCAGGCCTTGGCCGCGTCCGTGTACCAGAAGCCGATGAGCAGGTAGCTCGCGAGGCCCACGCCCTCCCAGCCCACGAACAGCAGCACGAGGTTGTCGGCGAGCACCAGCGTGAGCATCGCCGCGATGAAGAGGTTGAGGTAGGAGAAGTAGCGCCAGCCGCTCTCGTCGTGCTCCATGTAGCTGGTGGAGTAGACGTGGATGAGGAAGCCCACGCCGGTGATGACCAGCAGCATGACGCCCGACAGGTGGTCCACCATCAGGCCGAAGTTCACCCGGAAGTCCCCGGCGGCGAACCAGGTGCCGTAGTCGTAGCCGATGGCGTAGCGCACGGCGCTGGAGGAGAAGGGGTTCTCCATGGACACCGGGCTGCCGCCCGGCGGGGCGTGGTTGACGCACCAGAACGCCAGCGCGGACAGCACGAACGAGCCGGCCACCGTCGCGCAGGCGATGAGGTGCACGTTGCCTCGGCCCAGCTTCTTGCCGAACACGCCGCACACGAACGCCCCCAACAGGGGCAGCGCGATGATGAGCCACAACGACTGCGCGAAGACGGCGGGTTCCACCGGCGCGGTCATGAAGAATGACTTGAGGGCTTCCATGTCGGACAGGGCTCTCTAGGGCGGAAGGAGGGACCGGACCCTCAGTGTTTCATCGTCCGGATTTCTTCGATGTTGACGGTGCCACGGCTGCGGAACACGGCGATGACGATGGCGAGCCCGATGGAGGCTTCCGCCGCCGCGACGGCGATCACGAAGAAGGCGGACACATGGCCCGTGAGATCCCCGTTCTGCTTCGCGAAGGACAGGAACGTCAGGTTCGCCGCGTTGAGCATCAGCTCCACGCACATGAACACCACCAGGGCGTTGCGGCGCACGAGCACGCCGAACATGCCCAGGCAGAACAGGATGGCGGCGAGGATGAGGTAGTATTTGATGTCGACGGAGTTGGCCATGGCCGATGGACGGGGGGGGGGGCGGACCCGGGCCCGCCTTCTAGCAGAGGGTTGAAGGGGACGGATTCAAATCCGCGACTTGGCCACCACGACCGCGCCCACCATGCCCACCAGCAGCAGCAGGCTGACGGCCTCGAAGGGCAACAGCCACTGGGTGAAGATGGTTTGACCGATGCGCGCGAGCGTGCCGAACCCCCCGCTCACCGCCTGCTGTCCCGTGAAGGTGTTGACGGAGGGTACGCGCCAGATGGCCATCACCAGCACCACCAGCAGTCCCGCCGCCGCCGCACCACCCGCCACGCGCGGGAGCGTCAGCCGAGGCCCCGCCTGGGTGGATTCACCCAGGTTGAGCAACATGATGACGAAGAGGAAGAGCACCATGATGGCGCCCGCGTAGACCATGACCTGCATCACCGCCACCGTGTGCGCCCAGAGGAGCACGTAGATGCCGGCGAGGAAGAAGAACGTGGCCACCAGCGACATGGCGGAGCTGATGGGGCTCTTGGCGAAGATGACCATCAGGGCCGACAGCACCGTGAGGAGGGCGAAGACCCCGAAGAGAACGTGCTCGATGCTCACGACCAGTCTCCGAACGCGCCCCAGGGCTTGTCGCCGAACGGGCAGCGGTGCTCTCGAATGTGCGCCTCGAACTCGTCGCGGAAGCGCATGAGGAAGGAATGGGTGGGAAGCGCCGCGGCATCGCCCAGCGCGCAGATGGTGTTGCCCAGGCCGATGGGCGGGTAGGGCGCGATGGAGGACGCCACGTTGCTCAGGTGCTCCACGTCACCCGGCTCGCCACGCCCCTCCTCGATCTTCCGCAGCAGGCGCGCCTGCCAGGGCGTGCCCTCGCGGCACGGCGTGCACTGGCCGCAGGACTCCTCGGCGTAGAAGCGCGCGATGCGCCAGAGGCTGCGCACCATGCAGGTGGTGTCGTCCATGACGATGACGCCACCGGAGCCCGCCATGGTCTGCTTCACCTTCACCGCCTCGAACTCCATGGCGATGTCGAGCTCGTCCGGGCTCAGGATGGGGGCCGAGGAGCCTCCGGGCACCACCGCCTTCACCTTGCGCCCCGCGGGCAGTCCCCGGCCGTACTTGTCGTCGAAGATGAGCTGGGTGAAGGTCGTCTCCAGCGGCACCTCGTAGACGCCCGGCCGGTTCACCGTGCCCGACAGGCAGATGAGGCGCGTGCCGCCCGACTTGTCCGTCCCCAGGCCCGCGTACCAGGCGGCGCCCCGGGTGAAGACGTGGGGCACGCTCGAGAGCGTCTCCACGTTGTTGACCACCGTGGGGCAGCCGAACAGGCCCACCACCGCGGGGAAGGGAGGCTTGAGCCGCGGCCAGCCCTTCTTGCCCTCCAGGCTCTCCAGCAGGGCCGTCTCCTCGCCGCAGATGTAGGCGCCCGCGCCGCGCACCAGGTAGCAGTCGAGCGCGAAGTCCTTGCCCATCAGCGTCTTGCCGAAGATGCCCGCCGCGTAGGCCTCCTGGATGGCCGCCTGCAGGCGCTCCGCCGGGAACTTGAACTCGCCGCGCAGGTACACGTAGCAGGTGTGCACGTTCAGCGCGTAGGACGCGATGGCGATGCCCTCGAGCAACATGTGAGGGTCGTGCGAGAGGATGTTGCGGTCCTTGAACGTCCCCGGCTCGGACTCATCGCCGTTGACGGCGAGGTACTTGGGCTTGGGGTTGTCCTTGGGGACGAAGCTCCACTTGAGCCCCGTGGGGAAGCCCGCGCCGCCGCGTCCGCGCAGGTTGGACTTCTTCACCTCGTCGATGATCTGCGCGGGCGTCAGCTCCAGCGCCTTCTCCAGCCCCTTGTAGCCCCCGCGCTGCTTGTACGAATTCATCGTCCAGGACTGGGGCTTGCCCCAGCCGGTCGAGATGACGGGTTCGAATGCCGTTGTCGCCATGGAAATCAGATCCCTTGATGGAGCGGGTCAGGAGAGCTTGTCGAACAGGGCATCGAGCTTGGCCCGGTCGAGGCTTTCGTGGTGGTCCTCATTGATTTGCAGGCACGGCGCGGTGCCGCAAGAAGCCAGGCACTCCGTCTCGCGCAAGGTGAAGCGCTCGGTCGTCTCACCGGCCTTGAGTCCGAGCTTGCGCTCCAGATAGGCGAGCATCTGTTCCGCGCCTCGCAGGGCGCAGGGCAGGTTGGTGCACACGTCGATGACGTACTTGCCGGGCTTCTTGAGGTGGTACATCACGTAGAAGCTCGCCACCTCATAGGCGCGCTCCGGCCGCACTTCCAGCGCGCTGGCCACGAGCTTGATGCCCTCGGGAGGCAGCCAGCCCTTGATGTCCTGCAGCACCCTCAGCGCGGGAAGCATTCCTGCGCTCTTCCGATCCGCGGGGTAGTGCGACAGGATCTCGGCGATCTGCGCATCGAACTTCTTCTGCTCTTCAGGGGTGAACAGGGACTCCGCCATGGCGGGGCGGTTCGTAAGTCCCTGACGCCCGCGTTGTCAACATAAACCCTCGGCGCTACACTGCGCCGCATCAGCGAAATACCGAGCGATTTCAACACTTTGTTATGAATCGGGGATCAGAGGACAAACGAGAGGAGCCCCGAGTGCCGCTCGTGCTGCGGGTGCGGTTCCCGGATCAGTCACGCCTGGCCGAGGTGACGGAGAATCTGTCGCGGGGAGGAATCTTCGTGCAGACGGATCGTTCCTTCACGCTGGGACAGCAGGTGGGGTTGGCACTTTCTTTCCCGGGGCTGATGGATCCGGTAGAAGTCGTGGGGACGGTGGCGTGGGTGCGGCCCGTGGCGCCCGAGGCGCCAGCGGGTGTGGGCATCCGGGTGGTTCGCGAGCAGGACCGGCAGCGATTGGGTGACATCTTGAGTGCATCAGGACAGACCCGCGCATCGGACCGGACGGCGATACCCGCCGAGGGCTATCGTGTCCTCATCGTCGAGGACAACCCGCACATCATCGAGATGTACAGCTACGTGCTCAAGAAGCTGGCGAGTGGCGAGCTGGCGGGCCAGGTGCCGCTCGAGGTGCACTTCTCTCCCGACGGCCACCACGCGCTCCAGGCCCTGCGCTCCAGCCGCTTCAGCCTGGTGATGACGGACCTGTACATGCCGGTGATGGACGGCTTCGCCCTCATCGAGCGCATCCGCGCCGAGGAGGCGCTCAAGTCCATTCCCGTCGTGGCCATCTCCGCGGGCGGGCCCGAGGCGCGCGAGCGCGCCATGCAACTGGGCGTGGACATCTACCTGCGCAAGCCGGTGCGTTTCCAGGAAGTGCTGGAGACGGTGAAGCAACTGCTCCACATTCCCTGAGACCTCGGGTGTGGGCGTTCATTGGACGGCGGGCTCCGACCGCGTAGAGTCCGTCCCCTCATGCCCACGCCCCCCATCCACCGCGACACCGTCTGCGGCGAGGCGCTGTTCATCCTCCAGAGCCTGAGGGAGAACGGCCGGTTGGGCCGCTCGAACAAGCTGGCCGATGTGAAGGCCGCCCTCGAGCCGTCCGTCTCGCTGGAGTTCGACAGCTACTACCTCTTCCTGCGCAAGTACCACTACATCGCCCTGGACCCTCGCGAGGCGCAGCTGCGGCTGACCGAGCTGGGGGAAAAGGCGGTGGACAGCGGCCAACAGGAGAAGTTCATCCAGGAGGTGGAGGAGTTCTTCGCCGAGCAGCTCGGTCTGGAGGACGCCGCCGCGGTGATGGGGGAGGAGATCAACCCCCGCATCCCGCCGCCTCCGCCGGACAGCATGCTCGAGGAGCTGGAGGCGAAGCGCACCGCGGAGCCCCCGGCCCTGCCTCGCTCGCGCCCCTCGGGTGTCTTCGCGGTGGAGCTGCCGGCCGCCGCGCCTCCCCCGGTGGCCAGTGTGCGCACGGAGGTTTCGCTCCCGTCGACTCCCGCCCCCGCCGTGGCCTCGTCCGCTCCCATGCCTTCTTCCGCCTCCGCGTCTCCTTCTCCCGTGTCGTCCCCTCCCGCCGCGAAGGCCGCGGAGTTGCTGGACCAGCGCTACCAGAAGCTCGACACCATCGGCACCGGACCCTTGGGCACCACCAGCAAGGGCCGCTTCAACGCGCTCGGGTTGGACATCTGCGTCAAGGAGTTGAAGGACATCTTTGGCTACTTCTCCTTCCTGCAGCGCGGCGAGGTGCTCAAGCGGCTCAAGCGGGAGCTGTGCGCCCAGGCCCAGGTGCGCCATCCCGGCATCGTCCAGGTGCTGGACCAGAACACGGAGTCGGCCCGGCCCTACTACGTGCTCGAGTTGCTGCAGGGCAACCTCAAGCAAGAGCTGGAGGCGGGCGGGGGCAAGGGCGTTCCCGTGCCCTTCGCCCTGCGCTGCTTCCTGCAACTCGCCTACGCGCTGCGCGCCGCGCACTCCGTGGGTCTCACCCACCACAACCTCAAGCCGGAGAACGTCCTCTTCGATCTGCACGGCAACGCGAAGCTGGGTGATTTCGGCCTGAGCCGCGTGGTGGAGCAGGACGCGTCCAAGGGTCTGCCCCAGGTCTTCGTGGGGGCCAGTGGCATGGTGTACCTGGCGCCCGAACTGCTCCAGCCGCATCGCGCGAAGGAGTCGGGACCCGCGTCCGACGTCTACGGGCTCGGTATCCTGCTCTACGAGATGCTCACCGGGCAGATCCCGGGCCGCCGCTCGCCGCTGCCTTCCGAGGTCAATCCCGAGGCTCCCTCCGGCCTGGACGCCATCTTCGACAAGATGACCCAGGACAAGGTGGAGCAGCGCTATCCAGACCTCGACGCGATGTTGGAGGACTTCTACAAGGCCTTCCCCGAGGCGCCCTTCCTCACCAAGGGAGATCTCATCCTCTCCTCGGAGCCTCGCTAGCGGTATCCGGGTCGCGACGCCATGTCCTCCAGCGCTCTTCTCTCCGACTCGCTCCTGCTCACCGTCACTGGCCGGGACCATCCCGGCATCACCGCCCGGTTGACGGGCCTGCTCGCCGAGGCGGGTGCGTCCCTGCTCGACATCGAGCAGGTGGTGGTGCGCGGCCAGCTCACCCTGTGTCTGGCGGTGCGCCTCCCCGATGCCCCTGGCGTGCGCGAGTCCTTGTTCGCCACGGCCCGTGAGCTCGGCCTGTCCCTGGACATCCAGCCCGCGCCCGCGCCGGGTCCCGCGGTGTCCAGCCGCCATGTCGTCACGCTGGTGGGCCGTTCGCTCGGGCCATCCGAGGTGCACGCGGTGACGGAGCGCCTGCTCCAGCACGGGGCCAACATCGAGCGGCTCCACCGGCTGTCCGAGGTGGAGCCCGGCTCCCTGGAAATCCATGTCACGCTGCCTCCCGGGCGGGAACTCGAGCCGCTTCAGCGCTCGCTCCTGGAGCTGGCCATGTCCACGAGCGCCTTCGACGTGGCGTTGCAGCGCGAGAGCCTCTACCGGCGCGCCAAGCGGCTGGTGGTGATGGACATGGACTCCACGCTCATCCGCATCGAGGTCATCGACGAGCTGGCGCGGGCCTACGGCGTGGGCGAGCAGGTGTCTCGCATCACCGAGCGAGCCATGCACGGGGAGATGGACTACGACGAGTCACTGCGCCAGCGCGTGGCGTTGCTCAAGGGACTCGATGCGCGGGTGCTCCAGAACATCGCGGACCAGCTGCCGCTCACCGACGGGGCCCAGACGCTCATCCGCGTGCTCAAGCGGTTGGGGTACCGCACCGCCATCATCAGCGGAGGCTTCTCCGTGGCGGCCGAGGCGCTCAGGACCCGGCTCGGCATCGACTACGCGCACTCCAACGTCCTGGAGGTGGTGGACGGCAAGCTCACGGGCCGCACCCTGGGTGCCATCGTCAACGCGCGCCGCAAGGCGGAGTTGCTGGAGAGCATCGCCCAGGCGGAGGGCATCCTGCTCGACCAGGTCATCGCCGTGGGTGATGGCGCGAATGACTTGTTGATGCTCGAGCGCGCGGGGCTGGGCATCGCCTTCCGCGCCAAGCCCAAGCTGCGTCAGGCGGCCGATGCCTCCATCTCCGCCGGTGGCCTGGACACCATCCTCTACCTCCTGGGCCTCACCGCTCGGGAGCTCCAGGAGGTGCGGGACTAGGGACGGCTCAGGAGGGACGCATGCGCGCGGCGAGTTCCCGCTGCTGCAGCTGTCCCTTCTCCAGCAGCAGCTCGAGCAGGGCGCGCAGGATCTTCGAGCTCTTCTCCTGATTCTGCTGCACGGCCTGGAGCCGCTGCATCTCCTCGGGGGAGAACACCTCGGCGGCGGGAGGCGCGGCGTTGAGGATTTCGTCGAGCAGGTCCGACGCGCTCGACGACAGGCTCGGCCGAGCGGGCATGGGCGCGGCGGCCGCCTGACGGGCCGCGTTCTCCTTGGCCACGTTCGGCGCGATGTCGGTGATGGCCTTCATCACCGTCTTGCCGCTGATGTCGACGATCTTGAACTCGTCCTCGTCCGCGCCGCCGCCCTTCTTGCTCGGGGTGGCCCGGATGTTCCCCATCGCCGAGGACGGCTCCATGTTGCGGTAGTGCCGCTGGATGGCGTTCTCGATTTCCCGGTCGCCCGCCACCATGGTGATGACGCGCGTGCGGCTGATGGCGGCCACCTTGTCGATGGTCGCCAGGTCGGTGGGGTCCGACATGGCCAGCACGAGCGTCTTGCCGTTGTCGCGCAGGGAGACGGGGAAGATGCCCTTCTGCTCGGCGAAGGTGACGTCCAGTTTGGCGAGCGCGCCGGGATCCTTGCTGGTCCCCAGCTGGACGCGCTGCATGCCCAGACCCTCGGCGATGGCCTGGGTGAGGGTGTCCTCCGCGGTGATGCCCATGTCGCTGATGATGCGCGACAGGCGTCCGCCCCACTGGTCATGCTGGGCGAGCGCGCTGCGCAGCTGCATCTCATCGATGACACGGGCCTTGACGAGAATTTCTCCAATACGGTTGCGAGGTGCGGCCATGCCCACCAGTGTACGAGGGAAGACGCCTGGAGTCGCGTTTCGATGCCTCGCCGATTCCCCGACTGCCTCTCCGAAGGAGTGACGCTCTTCGACGCGGGCGCGTTTCACGCGGCCCACGAGGCCTGGGAGCACGCGTGGTTGGTGGAGAAGGGACCGCGCCGGCTGCTCTTGCAAGGACTCATCCTCGTGGCGGCGGGGTGGCTCAAGCGCGACGCGGGCAACGGGGCAGGGGCCCGGACGCTCTTCTCTCGTGCGCTCGACAGGCTGGCCTCCCTCCCCGCGCGGTACGAGGGCGTCGATGTGGAGGGTTTACGCCAAGTCATCCCCCGATGGCGTGAGGGCGAGGACTCGGACAGGCCCATGCTCGCCCGGTTGGTCGAACCCGAGGAAGGAGACGTCTGATGCAACCCTTCGCCGATGAGCAATCCCACCAGTGCCCCTACTGCGGTGAGTCCGTGGATGTGACCGCGGACCCGCTGGGGGTCTCCTTGGAGACCTATACGGAAGACTGCCCGGTGTGCTGCCGGCCGTGGGTGGTCCATGTCTCGCGCGAGGAGGACAACGTCCTCATCTCCCTCGGGCGCGAGGACGATTGAGAGGGCGCGACGGGCCGTGCGGCGCGCTTCCTTGACACGTTCCAAAGCATGGTTCTCTTGAGCTTGTGAGACGCGATGCGGCTCACGAACCCGAGAGTTCAATCACAACCGCGCGCCGCGGCTCCGTTTGGAGTGTGGCGCGAACAGGAGACGTCCATGCAGAACAGCCGTTGGAACCCGTTCGAGATGAGCAATGGTGCCGTGGCCCTGGGCCCCCTGGTGATGCGGGAGTTCGATCAGATCTTCCGTGACTTGTCCGTGCGTCAGACGGGCGCGCGTGAGTTCGTCCCGGCCGCGGACATCCACGAGACCGCCGAGGGCATCACCCTGCAGGTGGACCTGCCCGGCCACGACGCGAAGTCCATCGAGGTGCGCGTGGAGAACGACACGCTGACCCTCAAGTCCGAGCGCAAGCGCGACCCCTCCGAGTCCCAGAAGAACGAGGGCACGCGGCGGCTGGAGCGCAGCTTCGGGGTGTACACGCGCTCCTTCGCGCTGCCGCGCACGGTGGACGCGTCCCGCGTGGAAGCCCGCTACGAGAATGGCGTGCTCACCCTGACGCTGCCGCGCCGGGAGGAGACCAAGCCGCGCGTGGTCGAAGTGAAGGTGAATGGCTAGGGCCGCAAGGGGCGGGCCCCCGGAATGGGGCTCGCCTCCTCCACGGGACATGACGCAGGAGTGGCGTCGACGTCCTCCCCCGAGGGCCTCGAGAAGAGGGGCCTCGGGGAGACGCTTCGCCGCGCGCGGACCTCGCGCCGCCTAGCGCTTGACGGCGGCGTCGGTGCCGCCGAGCGCCAGCGGCACGCGGAACAAGTCGAGCACCTGCTGCACGTCCAGGGGCTTGGGCAGGCACGCCACGGCGCCCGCCTGCTTGGACTGCTCCACCACCTCGGGCGAGTGGGCGGACGTCATGGTGATGAGCCGCACGCCCTCCATCTGCTTGCGAGCGCGGATGCGGCGGCACACCTCGATGCCGTCGATGTCGGGCATGTTCAAGTCGATGAGCATGCCGTGGGGCTTCTGCTCGGACACCAGCAGCAGCGCCTCGACGCCACTGGTGGTCGTCTGCAGCTCCACCTGGTTGGCGTACGGCTTGAACACACGCTTGATGGCGTCCAGGACCTGCCGCTCGTCATCCACCACCAAGAGACGCACGGTGCTGCTGCCCAACTCCTCGGGCACCGGCATCTGGTGGGTGATGAGGAACGTGCGCAAGTCCGCCGAGCGCACCCGCCGGTGACCACCCGGTGTCCGGAACGCCATGAGGATGCCGCGGTCGATCCACTTGCTCACCGTGGACGGGTCCACCTGGAGCAACCGACTGATGTCGTGGGTCGTGTAGAGCTGATCCGTCATCGAACTCCCCTCACTCTGCCCTGCTTCATTCCGGCCTTCATAGGATAGGACACCTACCGGGGAAGCGAAAATTCTTTGCTTTCACAACTTGACAGCTTGTAGGGCCTCGGGGGCCTTCATGTGTTGAACGGTGGCTTCCCACTGCCCCGTTGCCCTCAAGCACAACTCGACCAGCTCACGCGCGGCGCCGTGTCCTCCACGGTTCCTCGCGATGTAATGCACTTCCTGCCGCACCTCGGGGGCCGCGTCCGCCGGGCAGGCCGACAGCCCCGCCAGGCCCAAGGGACCCAGGTCGTTGACATCATCTCCCATGTAGGCGCACTCCTCGGGAGCAACCGAGAGCTGGGTGAGCAGCTCGCGGAAGCCCGCGGTCTTGTCCTTGCGGCCCTGGAGGATGAGGGAGACGCCCAGCTCGCGGCCCCGCGTTTCCACGATGGAGGAGGAGCGCGCGGTGAGGATGGCGGTGCGCAGACCCGCGTGCCTCGCCATCACCAGCCCGTGCCCATCCTTCACGTCGAAGCGCTTCATGACCTCGCCGCCGTCGCCGTAGTACAGCCCGCCGTCCGTGAGGACGCCGTCCACGTCGAACACGAGTACCCGAACGCGACTGGCGCGCTCCGTCAACTCGTCCCGGTTGGGTTTGGGCGGCAGCTCCGTCATGTCGTGACCCTTGGATTCCCCTCCTACGACTTCGATTCGATCATGCCGGTTCGTGCCCGAGGGCACGTCGGATGGCGAGTACCTGACGTAGCACGTCCTCGAACATCTGGGGGGATAGTGAGCAAGGACCGTCACACAAGGCACGGTCCGGGTCTTCGTGTACTTCCGTGAAAAGCGCGTCTATCCCGGCGGCCGCGGCCGAGCGCGCCAGAAGGGAAACGAACTTCCGCTCCCCACCTGTCTGGCCATCCCCGGATGACGGGAGTTGCACGGAATGGGTGGCGTCGAAGCACACGACGAGTCCCGCCTCGCGCATCTGGGCGAAGCCGCGCATGTCCACTACGAGATTGTTGTAGCCGAAGGTGGCGCCGCGCTCGGTGACGAGCACGTTGGGGTTGCCCGTCTCCACGGCCTTCTTCGCCGAGTGGACGATGTCCTTGGGGGCCACGAACTGGCCCTTCTTGAGGTTGACGCCCTTGCCCGTGCGGGCCACCGCCTCCACCAGGTCCGTCTGGCGGCAGAGGAAGGCGGGAATCTGGATGATGTCCACCACCTCGGCGGCGGGGCCCACGTGGCTCGTCTCGTGGACGTCCGTGAGGATGGGCACGCCCACCTCGCGCTTGACGCGGTCCAGGATGCGCAGGCCCTCCTTGAGGCCCGGGCCCCGGAAGGACTTGCCGCTCGTGCGGTTGGCCTTGTCGTAGGAGCACTTGAAGGCATAGGGCACGCCCAGCCGCGACGTCATCTCCTTGAGCAGCCGCGCGTGCCGCAGCGCCATGTCCTCGGACTCGATGCTGTCGGGGCCCGCGATGACGAAGAGCTTGTGGCCCGCGCCCACGGTGTGGCCGCACAGTTGGATGGTGCTCATGCGTGGTTCCTCCCAGCGTCCCGCTGAGTGAGCGCCGCCCGGATGAAGCCGGAGAAGAGCGGGTGGGGCGCGAAGGGCTTGCTCTTGAACTCGGGGTGGAACTGGCAGCCGATGAAGTAGGGGTGGTCGGGCAGTTCGATCATCTCCACGAGGTTGAGCTCGGGATTGTGCCCGGACACCACGAGCCCCGCCTCCTGCATGCGGCCCCGGTAGGTGTTGTTCACCTCGTAGCGGTGACGGTGCCGCTCGTGGATGATGTCCTCGCCGTACAGCTTGTGCGCGAGCGAGTCCGGCTTGAGCGCGCAGGCATAGGTGCCCAGGCGCATGGTGCCGCCCTTGTCCTGCACCTTCACCTGGCTCTCCATGAGCGTCACCACCGGGTGCGGGGTGTGCTCGTTGAACTCGAGCGAGTTGGCTCCGGCGAGCCCCAGCACGTTGCGGCTGAACTCCACCACCGCCATCTGCAGGCCCAGGCAGATGCCGAAGAAGGGCACCCGCTTCTCCCGGGCGTAGCGCACCGCGGAGATCTTGCCCTCGGTGCCTCGCACGCCGAAGCCGCCGGGCACCAGGATGGCGTCCACGTCCCCGAGGATCTTCTCCGCGCCCTTCTCCTCCACCTCCTGCGAGTCCACGAAGCGCAGGTTCACCTTCACGTCGTTGGCGATACCGCCGTGCATCAAGGACTCGTTGAGGCTCTTGTAGCTCTCCTTCAGGTCCACGTACTTGCCGACCATGGCCACCGTCACCTCGCCCCGGCCCGGCGAGTACACCTTGCGCAGGATGTCCTCCCAGCGCTCGAGCCTGGGCGCCCGGCTCCAGATGTTGAGCGTCTCCGTGAGGCGCTCGTCCAGACCCTGGCGGTGCAGCTCCAGGGGCAGCTCGTAGATGCTCTTCACGTCCGGCGACGTGAACACGTTGCCCGTGTCCACGTTGCAGAACATGGCGATCTTGTCCTTGAGCTCGCGCGAGATTTCCCGGTCCGTGCGGCAGATGAGGAAGTCTGGCTGGATGCCGATCTCCCGCAGCTTCATCACCGAGTGCTGCGTGGGCTTGGTCTTCACCTCGCCCGCCGCGCCGATGTACGGCAGCAGCGTCAGGTGGATGTAGATGGTGTTGCCCGCGCCCACGTCGTAGCGCATCTGGCGGATGGCCTCGAGGAAGGGCAGGGACTCGATGTCACCCACCGTGCCGCCCACCTCGACGATGACCACGTCCACGCCCTGTGCCGCCTGGCGGATGCAGGACTTGATCTCATCGGTGATGTGCGGAATCACCTGGACGGTCTTCCCCAGGTACTCGCCCCGGCGCTCCTTCTGGATGACGGAGTGGTAGATGCGCCCGGTGGTGAAGTTGTTGAGCCGGGACATGCGCGCGTTGGTGAAGCGCTCGTAATGTCCCAGGTCCATGTCGGTCTCGCCGCCGTCGTCGGTGACGAAGACCTCGCCGTGCTGGAACGGGCTCATCGTGCCCGGATCGATGTTGATGTATGGATCGAGCTTGAGCAGGGTGAGGTCGAGCCCGCGGTTCTCCAGCAGGGCTCCGATGGACGCGGACGCGAGCCCCTTGCCCAGCGAACTCACGACCCCGCCGGTCACGAAGATGTACTTGGTCTTCTTGGAGCGCATGGCCCTTCCTGCCAAGAGAGGCCGGGGGCGTCAATGTTTCTGTCGGCCCCGGCGCCTCCCGTCAGCGGGCCGCCAGGACGGCCAGTGCGAGGGGGCTGCTCAGTCCTGACCCTGGCTCCGGGGACGACTCTCGGCGTAGTCACGCGCCTGGGGGACGGCGCCGCGTTGCTCCCTCAGCGGACAGTGGCGGCACGTCCAGCCGTCCCAGGCCCGTTTCACCGCCAGGTGCAGGCAGGCGTCGTAGTTGAAGCAGAACAGATTGCGTTGGACCTCCACCACCGATTCGTCACGCAGGGCGGAAGGCAGCGGGCTCGGACAGGGTGTGATGGACAAAGGTCGGGTCTCCAGCGAGTGAATCGAAACCGTCCCCCCTCGGTGCGTGCAACAGGGCCGCCGCTCCCTCATTCCCAAGGGGGGCGACAAAAAAGGCCCGCCCGGTCCACGGCCCCGTCGAATGGTGGGGTGCGTGGGCCCGGGCGGGCCGGACAACCTTCGGCGTCAACATCCGCCGGACAGCCGCTTCATCAGCGGGCCGTGCCGACGGAGGTGGACGCCTGACTCTTGCTTTCAGTCAAGGCATCACCTCCTTTCGTCTGCGGGCTTTTTTGTAATCACCGCCATTCCCTCGCGCCACCTGTCCTGGAGCGCTTTTGAAAGTCGGTTCCCCTACAGACGGGCGACCGCCCGGGCGCGCTCAGGCGGCCACGAACTGGCGCTCCACCAACCGGCGGTAGAGGCCCTCCTGGCCCATGAGGGTGGAGTGGTCGCCGCTCTGCACCACCTGGCCTCCCTCCATCACCACCACCCGGTCGGCTCCCACCACCGTGGACAGCCGGTGGGCGATGATGAGCGTGGTGCGCCCCTGCATCAGCCGTTCCAGGGCCTCCTGCACCAGGTGCTCGCTCTCCGCGTCCAGCGCGCTCGTGGCCTCGTCCAGCACCAGCAGGCGTGGATCCTTGAGCACCGCGCGGGCGATGGCGATGCGCTGCTTCTGGCCGCCGGACAGCTGCACGCCCCGCTCGCCCACCAGGGTGCGGTAGCCCTCGGGAAAGCGGGAGATGAAGTCGTGGGCGTTGGCGGCGCGCGCGGCGGCCTCCACTTCCTCGTCCGAGGCGGCCGGACGCCCATAGCGGATGTTGTCCGCGATGGAGGAGGCGAAGAGCATGGGCTCCTGGGCCACCGTGCCCACCTGCTGGCGCAGCCACTCGGTGTCGAGCCCGTCCAGCTCCCGCCCATCCAGCAGCACGCGCCCCTCCTGGGGGTCGTACATGCGCGCGAGCAGCGCGGCGATGGTGGACTTGCCCGCGCCCGAGGGGCCGACGATGGCCACCACCTCGCCCGGGGCGACGTCCAGGTGGATGCCCTTGAGCACCGGCACGTCCCGGCGCGTGGGGTACGCGAAGCGCACGTCCTTGAATTCCACGTGGCCGCGCACACTGGCCAGACGCTCGCCGCCCGAGGAGGGAATGGCGGGCTTGCGGTCCACCAGCTCGAAGACGCGCTCGGCCGCGCCCGAGGCGCGCATGAAGTCCGCCCACAGGTCCGCCAGCGCGCCCAGGGCGACGGCCACCATGAGCGAGTAGATGAGGAAGGAGGTGAGATTGCCCACCGTCATCTTCCCGTCCAGCACCAGCCGCCCGCCGTACCAGAGCACCACCGCCGAGGACAGGTAGCCCGCGGACGAGGCCCCCGCGAGGAAGTACGAGGACTGCTTGATGCGCCGGCGCGCCACGTCATAGGCGCGCTCGGTGGCGCTCTGGTAGCGCTCCACCTCGTGGCGCTCGGCGGCGAAGGAGCGCACGGTGCGGATGCCGGACAGGCTCTCCTCGGCCACCTCGTTGGCGGCCGCCAGCGCGTCCTGGGCTTCCTTGGACAGCCCGCGCACCTTGCGTCCGTACGACACCGCCCCCACCGCCACCGCGGGCACGATGGCGAGCATCAGCGCGGTGAGCACCGGCGACGTGTAGAAGAGCAGCGCGATGCCGCCCACCGCCTGGGCCGCGTTGCGCAGCGCCATGGAGATGTTCACGCTCACCGTGTTCTGCAGCACCGTGGTGTCCGAGGACAGGCGGTTGGTGAGCTCTCCCGTCTTGCGCTCGTCGAAGAAGCCCACCTCCTGGGACATGAGGCTCTGGAACAGGTCCTGCCGCAGCCGCGTCACCACGCGCTCGCCCGCGGTGGTGAAGAGGTAGTAGCGCAGCGCCATCGCCACGCCCTGCACCAGGAAGACGCCCACCATGGCCAGGGCCACGTTGTCGATGCGGGCGCGATCCCCGGCATGCAGCGCCTGGTCGATGATGTCGCCGATGATCTTCGGGTACACGAGCCCGAGCGCGCTGGCGATGAGCAGGAAGAGGGTGCCCAGCAGGATGCGGCGGGCCTGGGGCCGGGCCAGTCCCATGATGCGGCGGAACGTGACGCGGGAGAAACGGGGCTTCTTGGGAGCTTCGGGCTTCTGAATGGCGTCGGACACGCGCGCAGACTAACGCGGGACGGGGCGCGAGGGAGTTTCCCGGACGCGGACCGCTCCGCCTGCCTGCCCGGCCAGTTCAGCCGCCGCGCAGCACCGCCTCCACCCGGGCCACGTCCTCGGGGACGTCCACCGCCACCGAACGCCCCGTCACCTGGCCACACCGGATGCGGATGCCATGCTCCAGCGCTCGGAGTTGCTCCAACTTTTCCGCCCCCTCCAAGGGAGTGGCGCTCAGGTGGGCGAGCCGCATCAGCGCCGGGCGCCGGTAGCCATACAGCCCCAGATGGGCCCAGCGCCGCACCGCGGCCGCCTCGGACGGCTCGCGCACGAAGGGCAGGGCGGCGCGGCTGAAGTAGAGCGCGTCCCCGTTGAGCGCCAGCACCGCTTTCACCACATGGGGACTGTCCACCTCCGTGGACTCCAGGGGGCGCACCAGGGTCCCCATCTGGACCTCCGGGTCGGTGAAGAGGCGCGCGAGTACCCGCAGCGACTCGGGATCCACCAGCGGCTCGTCGCCCTGGACGTTCACCCACACCTCCACGTCCGCGCGCGTCCGGGCCACCTCGGCCACCCGGTCCGTTCCCGTGGCGCAGTCCGGCGAGGTCATCACCGCCGTGCCCCCGAAGCGCGCGACCTCGTCCTGGATGCGACGGTCGTCCGTGGCCACCAACACGTCCGCGAAGACGCGGGCCTCCTGACAGCGCCGCCAGACGTGTTCGATCATCGTCCGGCCGGCGATCAAGGTCAGGGGTTTGCCAGGAAAGCGCGTGCTGGCGTAGCGCGCGGGAATGACGGCGACAGGATAGGGGGCGGGCATGGGCGGGCGCTGTCTATCAGATTCAAGACGCTGCACGGCCCTGGTGGACCGTGGGGCACTGGTCTCCCCGGGGACGATACCTAACCTTGGGCCATCATGAGGAAGGTTCTCCATATCGTCGGGGCCCGCCCCAATTTCATGAAGGTCGCGCCCATCCACCGGGCCATCCGCGAGCGCGGCGTGCTCTCCCAGACGCTCGTCCATACCGGCCAGCACTACGACGTGAAGATGAGTGACGTCTTCTTCACGGACCTGGGCATGCCCGCTCCCGACATCCACCTGGGCATCGGCTCGGGCAGCCACACCGAGCAGACGGCGCGCGTGATGCTCGAGCTGGAGAAGGTGTTCGCTTCCGAGAAGCCGGACCTGGTGTCCGTGGTGGGTGACGTCAACAGCACCCTGGCCGGGGCGCTCGTGGCGGCGAAGATGAACATCCGCCTCGCGCACGTGGAGGCGGGTCTGCGCAGCGGCGACCACTCCATGCCCGAGGAGATCAACCGCCTGCTCACCGACCGCGTCGCGGATCTGCTCCTCACGCCCTCGGCCGACGCGGACGCCAACCTGCTGCGCGAGGGCATTGCCCCCTCCCGCATCCGCCTGGTGGGCAACGTGATGATCGACTCGCTCCTCACGGCGCGCGAGCAGGCCTTGCGCCTGCCCACCCTCAAGGAGCTGGGCTTCACGCCTCGCCACTACGCGGTGTGCACCCTGCACCGCGCCTCCAACGTGGATGACGTCAATACCCTGCGCGGGCTCCTGTCCGCGCTCGCCCACGTGGCCAGCCGCCTGCCCGTCGTCTTCCCCGTCCACCCGCGCACCCGCAAGCGCATCGTGGACATGGGCCTCGGGTCCACGCTGGAGCGCACTCCGGGCCTGCGCCTGGTGGACCCCCTGGGCTACCTCGAGTTCCTCGCGCTCACCTCCCAGGCCCGGCTCGTCTTCACCGATTCGGGTGGGCTCCAGGAGGAGACGACCGTGCTCGGCATCCCCTGTCTCACGGTGCGCGAGAACACCGAGCGGCCCATCACCGTGGACGTGGGCACCAACCTGGTCGTGGGCACGGACCCCGCCCGCATCCAGCAGGCCGCCGACCTCATCCTCGATGGACACGAGAAGAAGGGCCGCGTGCCCGAGCTGTGGGATGGCCGCTCGGGCGAGCGCATCGCCCGGTTGTACGAGGAAGTGCTCGGCGTCGGGGACGCGCCCCGCCGCGCCGCCGTTTGAACCCTTGGCGGCCCTGTCGCCCCCCGGGGGCCCTCAGTCCCCGGTCCCGACGTGCTTCTGGTACTCCGTGCCGTCCGGAGGCACGGTCGCCAATGCGAGGTAGCCGGCGCCGTTTTCCTCCAGGACCCGTGCCGTGCTCTCCGGCGTGTGGAACTGCCAGCGCCGCAGCTCGGCGTTGCTCGCCGCGATCAAGGGAAGCAGCGACGTGGTGGGCGTGGCCGGAATCCCCAGTTCGTCGGCGCGCGCGTCGCCCTGGAACCTCCGGGTCAGGGCGTTGAGCAGGTCTCGCGCCAGGGGCCGCGTGAAGGGCGTGTCCTTGGGGGCGCACAACATGTCCGTGGTGCTGTCGATCAGCGCCGAGACCAGGGCGCGTGAGTTCTCGTCTGGCGGCTGGATGGTGGAGTCGACCAGGTCCAGCAGTTCTCCAGCGTCGGCATGGTCGCGCACGGGCAGGAAGAAGCCCTCGTCCAGTCCCAGCAGGTGGCCGACGTACCACCAGTGCCGGTAGAGCGCTTGCTGCCGCGCCGGGGTGAGGGTGATCCCCATGGTCTCCAGGGCGCGCAGGGGCACCACGTTGAAGTCCAGCCAGGTGCGGGCGACATCGACCTGGCTGATGGGGACGCCCCACTGCTCCCGCTCCCAGCCGTGCTTGAGCGTCGTGGCGCGGACCCGGGCGTGCAGCAGCCGGACCTGAACGGTCTGGATGTAGCCGGGCGCACCGCGCACCAGCCCTCCGGGCAGCACGCCGTGGATGCGCCAGATGCCGGTCTCCAGCAGCCGTCTCGACGCCATGGTGGTGAGCCGGCCGCTCTGGACCAGCAGCCGGGCGATGGCGGGCGAGCTGTAGGTGTGCACCAGCGCGCCGACGGAGAAGGCCAGGTTGCTCCAGAGGGGAGGAATGGACAGCGACGCCTCGTCGCCCCGGAGCAGTGCCTCGCGATCGACCCACCCGGGCACGGTCTCGAGCTGGCGCAGCAGCGCGGCGATGGCCGGAGGGGGGCTCTCCAGGCTGTCCAGGCCCTTCTCGAGTCCCGCGTTGAGCACCCGCCTGCCCTCCTTGCCGAGTTCGTCCAGCTCGACGATCACCGCGTCCGCCAGCGGATCCCCCACCGCCAGCATTCGCGCCATGAAGTCCGCCTTGTCTCCATGCCGGGCTCGCGTGGCCTCGAAGTTGACCAGCCTGTTGGGAATCATGAGGCTCTCCATTCCAGTCCGTGGGTGGCCGACCTGGCTTCCTGGCCGATCGTCCAGTTCGTTCTCTAACGCCAGGGCTGGACGATCGTCAAGTAGCGGCTGGACGATCGTCCAGTACGTTCTGGGATTCAGGCTGATAGGCTGGCGGCGCCCTGGAGGGCTTCCTAGGAGAGCGAACGATGGCCGCCGCACCGGAGCGGACGCGGGACAGGATGAGCCGCGTCGCGCTCGAGTTGTTCACGGCTCACAGCTACGAGGGCACATCCATCCAGATGATCGCCACGGCCATGGGGGTGTCCAAGGCGGCCGTGTCCTACCACTTCCGGACGAAGGAAGAGCTGCTGGCCGCCGTGGCGGAACCGGCGTTCAACGATCTGCAACGCTTCTTCGATGAGGTGGGGGCCGAGCCCGGGAAGGCGGCGCAACGGCGTCTGGCGCTCAAGGGCTATGTGTCCGTGCTGGTCAAGCACCGGGGGCTCCTGGCGCTGCTGGAGCAGGACCCGGCGGCGGCGGCCAGCCCCTTCGTCCGGGAGAAGATGACGCACTTCGCGCAGCGCCTCGTCGGCCTCTTCATCGAGGACGCCTCCAATCCCAAGGAGCAGGTGTACGCGGCGGTCGCGCTCGGCGGCATGCGCAACGCGGCGGCGGTGTTCTCCATGTTCTCCGACGCGGAGCTGAACCAATATCTGCTGGCGGCCGCCGAGCGCATCTTCGGGCGGGCCGCGCCGCGGAAGTCCCGTGCCTCCCGCTCCCCGTCCTCCGGCCGCTGAGTCCGCCGACGAGGCTTCACGCCACCGACCTCATGCACTCCTCCGACGACAGCTTCCGAGCTTCCACCGACGCTCCCGAGGGCTTCGCCGACGTCGCCTTCGTCGTCGAGCCGAACTACGCGGGGTGGCGGCTCGACCGCTATCTCGCGGAGAAACTGCGGCGTCTGTCGCGCGAGCGCCTGCACGGCATCATCCAGCGGGGCGTGCTGTGCGAGGGGCGCCGGCTCAAGCCCTCCACGCCCGTCTACCCAGGGCTCGCCTTCCGCCTGCGCCGGCCCGCGCGCGTCGAGCCCGACACCCCCACGCACCTGAGCGTCCTCTTCGAGGATGATTGGCTGTTGGTGCTCGACAAGCCCGCCGGCCTGCCGCTCCATCCCACCGCGCGCTACAACAAGGGCACCCTCGTCTCCCTGTTGCGCGAGCGCCTGGGTCAGGCCTCGGCGGAGCCCGCCCACCGGTTGGATCGCGAGACGAGTGGTCTGGTCGTCTGCGGGCGCACCACCGAGGCGTGCCGGGTGCTGGGCCGCCTCTTCATGTCCCGCGAGGTGCACAAGGAGTATCTCGCGGTGTGCGAAGGCCACCCTCCCCGGGACAGCTTCCGCGTGGACGCGCCGATCGCGGAGGGCACCGAGCTCATCCGCATCGCGGTGCGCATCGATCCCCTCCAGGGAAAACCCAGCCACACCCGCTTCGAGGTGCTCGAGCGCTTCCACCGCGAGGGAGAGCCTTTCTCCCTGCTGCGCTGCTTTCCCGAGACGGGCCGCCAGCATCAAATCCGCATTCACCTGCACGCGGCGGGCTTCCCCATTGTTGGCGACAAGATGTACGGCCCGGACCCCGGCTACTTCGACCGCTTCAGCAAGCGCTGCCTGGAGCCGGAAGCCTGGAAGCGGTTGCGCCTGCCGCGTCATGCCCTGCACGCCGCGCGCATCTCCTTTCCGCACCCGGGCTCGGGTCGGCTCGTCACCTTCGAGGCCCCCCTGCCCGAGGATCTCCAGGGTTTCATCGCGGGTTGGTCTCCAGGGCAGGCGTCCGGCGGTGACGGGGAGGGTGCATAAACTTCTGTCATGAGTGAAGCGCGGTCCTCGTCCCAATCCGAGGATGGCTCCGTGTTCGGCGGTGGGCAGGAGCCGCTGGAGACAGAGGAGTCGCCGTCCGATGTGCTGTTGGATCTGCTCCCCGACGGGTTGTTCGTCGTCGACGAGGACTGGCGCTTCACGTTCCTCAACGCCGTGGCGGCGCGGCTGTTCGGACGCCAACGCGAGGAGTTGCTGGGACGGGTGTTGTGGACGGAGTTTCCCCTGCTCCTGGATACGCCCTTCGGCACCGCCTACCTGCGTGCCCGGGCCGAGGGCGTTCCACTCACCGTGGAGTCGCTCACCGCGCACAATGCCTGTTGGTATGAGGCGCGCGCGGTGCCCCGGGGCCAGGGGCTGGTGGTGCTCTTCCGGGATGTGACGGCGCGTCACTGGGCGGAGATGGCCCGTGAGAAGAGCGCCATCCGGCTGGCCCTGCTCCAGGAGGTGACGGCGAAGTTGTGCGCGGCGGCCTCCGAGGCCGAGGTGGTGGATGTCATCGCCCGGAGCGCCCTGGCCGCCCTGGAGGCCCGGAGCTTGTCCGTCGGGTTGCCCGAGCCGGATGGGCGCACGCTCCGGGTGTTGAACCGCGACAACCTGGCCGGGGGTCCAGGCTACCGGCTCGAGCGTGTGCGCTTCGACGCCGACGCGGCGCTCGCGCGCGTCTTCCGCTCCGGCCTGCCGGAGTGGCAGGGCTCCCTCGCGTGTCTGCCCATCCGCACCAAGGGTCACTCGCTCGCGGTGCTGTCCATCGCCTTCTTGCCCCCGCGCACCGTCGAGGAGCCGGATCGCTCCTTCCTGTTGTCGATCGCCCATCAGGCGGGGCTCGCGCTCGAACGGGCCCGGCTCTTCGACCGGGAGCAGGTGGCTCGCGCCGAGGCCGAGCGGCAGCGTGCCCGCCTGCATGCGCTGGTGATGCAGACGCCCATGGCGGTGAGCGTGATGAGCGGCCCCGAGCACATCATCGAGCTGGACAACCCGCCGCACCAGGCCTTGCACGGGGGCCGGGAGCTGGTCGGCCTTCCCGTCCACCAGGCGCTTCCCGGCCTCGCGTCGTTGGGCCTGTTGGACGTGCTCGACCGCGTCTACACCCAGGGAGAGGCCTTCATGGAGCGGGAGTTTCCCATCCGCATGGACCTGAACACGGGGGCCGCGACGGAGGAGCACTTCCACCACTTCTATTACCAACCCCTGCGCGATGCCGAGGGCCACGTGGATGGGGTGGCCTTCTTCGGCTACGACGTGACGGATCAGGTGCGCGCGCGCCGGGAGCTGGAGTTGGCGGCCAAGCGCCAGCGGTTGTTGTCCGAGGCCAGTACCCTCCTGGGGGATTCACTCGACTACACCGTCACGCTCGAGCGGTTGACGCGGCTGATGGTGCCCCGGCTCTCGGACTGGTGCTCGGTGCACATGCTGTCCGAGGAGGGTCAGGTGGAGCTGATCGCCCGGCTCCACCGGGATCCCAAGTACGCGGCGGTGGTGGACGAGCTCTTGCGGTTGCAACCGGCGCATCTGTCGGATCCCCAGGGGCTCGGCCGGGTGCTGCGCACGGGGGAGCCCGAGCTGTTCGAGGCCACCACGCCGACGCAGCTCGCTCCCCTGTCCCACTCCCCCGAAGCGGCCCGGTTGATGGACGCGCTCCACGTGTCCTCCTACCTGTGTGTGCCGCTGGTGGCGCGTGGCCGGGTGCTCGGCGCGCTCATGCTGGGCCATGACGCAAGCGGCCGTCACTTCTCGCGCGAGGACTTGCGGATGGCCGAGGAGCTGGCGCGCCGGGCGGCCTTCAGCGTGGACAACGCGCGGCTCTACCGCGAGGCCCAGGAGGCCATCCGGCTGCGGGACGAGTTCCTGTCCATCGCCAGCCACGAGCTCAAGACGCCCCTCACCTCGCTGCGGCTCCAGCTGTCCTATCTGGAGCGGCACCTGCCCTCGTCCGCGCGCGAGCAGCTGGGGGCCAAGTTGGACGTGGCCCACCGTCAGGCCCGGCGCCTCTCGCAGCTCATCACCCTGTTGCTCGACGTGGGCCGCATCGTCACCGGACGGGTGTCGCTGGAGCGCTCGGCGGTGGACCTCACCCGGATGGTGCGCGAGGCCATGGAGCGGCTGCGCGACGTATTCGAGCAGTCCGGTTGCCCCGTGACCCTGAATGCCCCGGGGCCGGTGGTGGGCCATTGGGACGCGCTGCGGCTGGAGCAGGTCATCGTCAATCTGCTCACCAACGCGGCCAAGTATGGGCAGGGCCGTCCCGTCACCCTCACCGTGCGTGAGGACGACGGCATGGCCCGGCTCAGCGTGCGCGACGAGGGCATCGGCATCGCCGCCGAGGACCTGCCCCGCATCTTCGACCGCTTCGAGCGCGCCGTCAGCGTGCGCCACTACGGAGGCCTGGGCCTGGGGCTCTACATCAGCCGGGAAATCGTCGAGTCCCACGGGGGCCGCGTGTCCGTGGAGAGCCATCCGGGACAAGGCTCCACCTTCACCGTGGATCTCCCCCGGGAGGCCCCTTCCGTTTGAACGTCTCCGCCACCTGCCGCGTGAATCCCTGGAGCCCCCGCTCCCGGGCCTCCTGCTCCAGGATGCGCCGCTGCTTGCTCGCGGAGGAGATCCAGCCCAGGGCGAGCTCGGCCTCCACGCGCATCATCCGCGCTTCGTACTCCAGGAGCACGAGCCCCTTGCCGTGTGTCTCGGCGATCAGGGCGTTCAAAGAGGGGAGGGCCTCGCCGGGCCTGTCCCGCGCGAGGAGCACCCGCGCCGCCACTAGCGCCGAGCCCAACCGCGTCTGGGCCTGCTGACTGTGGGTGGCGTGCTTCTGGGCCTGGGCGCTCGCCACGCGGGCCGCGTCGATACGGCCCACCGCGAGCTCCACGCGGGCCAGGGCGGTGTAGGCCTGTGCCTCGCCATCCGGAAGACGCAGCTTGCGCAGGGTCTGTGCCGCCGCCTTCAAGAACTCGCGCCCCGTTTCCGGCTGGCCCTCCGCCGCGGCGAGCAGGCCCAGGAAGACCTGGGTCTCGGCCACCTCGCTGTTCGCCTGGAGCTTCTGGCGCAGGCTCAGCGCTTGCGTGTAGGCGCTCCGAGCGCGGGGCAGGTCTCCCTCCATCAGGGCCACCGTTCCCTCGCCCTGGTGGTGGTAGGCGGCATAGCGGTGGTCCTGGGTCTGCCGCGACAGCGTCAGTCCCCGAGCGTAGTGCTCGTGCGCTTCCTCCAGCTGGCCCCTGGCGAAGGCGATGTTGCCCAGCGTCCACAGGCCCATGCCGAGCGCATAGCGGTAGCCCGTCTCCTGGCTCAGGCGCACGCCCTCCTCGCCGTCCGTGAGCGCCGAAGCCGGCTCGCCGCGCAGGAGCCGCAGCTGGGCGAGGTTGATGCGCGTGAGGCCCTCGTTGCGCCGGTCGTTGATGTCGCGCTCGATGTCGAGCGCTTCCTGGAAGCGGGGCTCGGCCAGGTCCAACTGGCCCTGCATCATGAGCGTGTCGGCGATGTTCTGCAGCGCCAGGGCCGTGCCGCCGCGATGGTTGATGACCCGCCACAGGTCCAGCGCCTGCTGGAAGAGCCGCTTGGCCTCCTCATAGTCGCCCTGCTCGTAGGCGATGTTGGCCAGCCGGTTGAGGGTCTGTCCCTCCGAGCCCGGATCTCCCGCCGCGATGAAGATCTGACGCGCCTGCTCGCAGGCGGTGCCCGCTTCCGCGTGGCGTCCCAGGCGAAGCTGCGCGTTGCACTGGGCGAGGCGGGCCCGGCCCACCAGCAGCCGCGAGCCGCGCGCGGTCCCCTTGTCCACGGCGCGCGCGGCCAGGGGCAACACCTCCTCATAGTCCGAGAGGCTGTGGCGTACCTGCGCCTCGGCGAGGTCGATGCGCTCGTCATTCGAGGCGGGCGCGGGCATGGCGCGCAGCGTGGTGAGCGTGGCGAGGGCGTCCTTGCCCATGCCGCCCGCGGCCTGGGCGCTCGCGAGCCGCAGGCCGTAGTCGAGGTTGTCCGGAAACAGCCGGGTAAGCTCCCGGTAGCTGCTCACCGCCTCTTCCCAGTTCTTCTCCATCTCGTGCGCCCGGCCCTTGACCAGCAGCCGTTCCTCGCGCGACAGGCCCTCGTCGAGCGCGAGCGCCGCGCGGGCCTCTTGGACGGCGCGCGTGTCGTAGCCAATGGCGGCCCAGGCCTCGGCCAGGGCGGAGTGGGCCAGGGCGAAGCGCGGGTCGGCCTCGCTGGCCTTCGTGAAGGAGTCCCGGGCGCTGAGCGGATCATGATCGCGCAACTGGGCCAGCCCCTCGGCGTACAGCCGCAGGGCGGTGGCGTTGGCGGGCCGCGAGGCCGTGGGCGTGCCCCCATCCTCCATCGCGCCGGGCGTCACGAGCCGGCCGCGGAGCTGTTCGCCCAGGCCCTTGACCAGGATGAGGATGTCCTCCAGCGAGCCCTTGCGCTGCAGGATGACCTTGTTCCCCCGGGCATCCTGCAACGTCACCTGGAGGCTCACGTCTCCTCCCTGGCCCTTGGGCATCGCCAGGTAGGAGCCGAGCACCACGTAGTCCGTGTCCAGGAGCGTGCAGACGCGGGTGAGGGTGTCCGGCGCCAGGCTCTCGCTCTCCGGCAGGAGCAATTCCCGCTTCACCCGGACGACCGTCTGCCCATCCACGAGGCGCAGCTCCTCCCCCAGGGCGAGTTCCGCGGTGAGCAGCGCGGTGATGGCCGTGGCCAGCCAGGCCGTGTCCGGTTTGCCGGACAGGTTGTCGAATCCGAGCACCGCCACCGCGCGGCGGGGCTGGGGTCGCGAGGCGTCGATGGGAGCGGAGCGCGGCGCCTTGGGCCAGAGCGCGGCGCCCACCAGCAGCGCGAGCGCGAGTCCGCACAGCAAGAGCAGGACCCCGCGTGAGCGCTTGGACGCCCGGGGGGGCGGAGGCGCGGGGGGGGCCTGAGTGGCGGGACCGACCCGCCGGGCCTTGGCCGTGTCCTCCGGTGCCGCGAAGGACTGGTGCCCCACGCCCACCTCGCCCACCTCCACGGGCTCCTCCACTCCGGCCAGCATGTAGAAGCCGTGAATGCGCCAGGTGGGGGCCCACCCCTCGCCATGCGCGCCCACGAAGGCCCGGCGGGCCATGTCGAAGGCGACGCGCGTGAGCAGGATCTGCCCGCCCCGCGCGAGCGACATGACTCGCGCGGCGATGAGCTTGGTGAGTCCTTCCACCTCCAGGGGCTTGGCGCCCCCGGCCACCAGGTCCGGAGGGTTCTCGCGGAGGATGACCTCGCCCAGATGGATGCCCGCCCGAGCCTCCAGGTGCACGCCCTGCTCGCGCTCCAACACGGCGAGTCGTTCCTGATAGGCGAGCGCGTAGCGCGTGGCATCCACCGGCCGCTCGAAGAGCAGCAGGAAGCCGTCGGTCTTGTCGATCTCCTGACCGCCATGCAGACGCAGCAGTTCGCGTGCGAGCTGATCATGCCGGGCGAAGAGCTCCGCGGCGCGCGTGTCCCCGATCGTTTCGACGAGCCGGGTGCTGTCGATGAGATCCAGCAGCAGCACGGTGCGGATGACGACGCTCGGCTCGCCGAGATCCCGCTGGGACCATCCCGGCCTGGCGAGCGTGCGCATCGCTTCGCGCGCGCTCGCGAAGCGCCGGCTCGGACGTGCGTCCAGGCATCGGCGGATGACCACTTCCCAGCGGTGGGGCAGGCCCAGTCCCGACGCGAGCCCCGGGCCACTTCGCAGCTTCTCGAGCAGGACCGGGGTCTCGGAGTCCGGCGCGTTCCATGCGCCCGCGACGAGTTCCAGCAAGACGAGCCCCAGGGCATACAGGTCCGCCGGGAGGCTGGGAGCCGGGTCCGCGCGCCGCTCGGGTGCCAGGTAGGGCCGCGAGGCGGGGGCGGCTCCCGAGTCCCATCCCCACGAAGGCAGCGTCAGGACGGCACGCGTTCCCTCGGGCGCGGGCATCAGCATCACCCGGCCTCCCCGCACGTCTCCATGGACGAGCCCCGCGTCGTGCAGCGCCGCCAGCCCCTCGCACACTTGACGCGCGAGCGGCAGGGCCTCCTGCGGCGTCATCGGGCCGTTCTGCCCGAGCCGCCGCTCCAGGCTCTCGCCCTCGAGGGGTTCCAGGGCGAGGAAGAACCGCTCCTCCGGCTCCGCGTGCGACCCCGCGTCGAGCACGCGCTGGACGTGGAGGCAGTCCACATGGCGGAGCTGATGCATCGCGCGTTCAAGGGTTTCCCGGGCCTTCGCGTCCATTCCGTGCGTGCGTAGGAGCTTGAGCGTCACGCGCCGCTGGTGTTCCACGTCGAGCGCATCGAACGTCTCTTCCCGTTCCTCCCGGGACATGGACCGCAGAAGTTTGTAGCGACCCGCGAACAGAGGCTCGCTTCCAGAGGGAGGAATCATCGGGGCCTGGTCGGACACCGGAAGGTGGTGGGATTCTGCCACACGCCGTCGCCAGACGTTCTCCCGCTCGTCGAAACAGAGGGGAAACGCCGTGGATGGAATTCTTCGGGACTGGACTGTCGAGGGGGGGCAGGTGGGCGTCGCGCTTCCCGTATGCTCGGGGGACATGAAGGTCGCCCTGGTCGTGATGCCTCTGGCAGCCGTGCGCCGTCCGAGCCTCGCCGCGGGACTTCTCCAGGCGGGGCTCAAGGCGCGGGGGTTCGCCTGCGACACGAAGTATTTCAACGTCACGCTCTGGAAGATGCTGGGCGCGCGCGCCTACCAGTTCTTCTGCGAGGAGGCACCCATGACGGCGCTGGCGGGAGAGTGGGCCTTCGCGCAGGCCTTCCTGGGTCCGCGCGACGGCGCACGCGAGGCCTACGTGCGCGAGGTGTTGGATCACCCCGTCTGGGGCATGGCGGTGTCCGATCGTTCGCATGTCTGGGAATTGGAAGCGCTGGCCCCCCTCTTCCTGCGCGTCGCCTTCGAGTCCTGTGACTGGGGCGAATACGGACTCGTGGGTTTCACCAGCACCTTCGAGCAGACGATGCCCTCGCTGTGCCTCGCGCGGATGATCCGCGAGCGCTTTCCCCACGTGAAGCTGGCCGCGGGTGGCGCCAACTTCGAGGCGGGAATGGGGCGGCGGTACATGGAGCGTTTCGGCTTCCTCGACTACGTCGCCACGGGCGAGGCGGATGCGTCCTTTCCCCTCCTGTGCGAGTCCCTGCGGGACGGCCACGGCGAGGTGCCTCCGGGCTTTCTTCACCGCGAGGAGGGGGCGGTGCTCGCCGTGCCCCGGCGCGAGGCCCCGGGCCGCACGCCGCTCGATCTGTTGCCCACCCCCGACTACTCGGACTTCTTCCGTCTGGTGCGCACGAGCGCGCCCGACCTGGCGGAGGGCATGTGGCTGCCGCTGGAGGCCTCTCGCGGCTGCTGGTGGGGCGAGCACTCGCACTGCACCTTCTGCGGCCTCAACGGCGAGGCGATGGCCTTTCGCCGCAAGAGCTGGCGGCGCGTGGCGGACGAGTTGCGCGAGGTGGGCGAGCGCTACGGAGCCGCCCCGGTGCAGTACACCGACAACATCCTGGCGATGGACTACTTCAAGGAGCTGCTGCCGCACTGGGCCGAGGCACCCCTTCCCACGGAGAAGTTCTTCGAGGTCAAATCCAACCTGAAGCGCCGTCAGGTGCGGCTGTTGCGGCGGGCGGGCGTCACGCGGGTGCAGGCGGGCGTGGAGACGCTGGCGGACGGCACGCTCAAGGTGATGCGCAAGGGGGTGTCGGCGGCGCAGAACGTGGCGCTGCTTCGCTGGTGCCAGGAGCTGGGCGTGGATTCGCTCTGGAACCTCATCTACGGCTTTCCCCGCGAGGACCTGGACGACTACGCGCGCACGCACTCGCTCCTGGAGCGCATGGTGCACCTGCGGCCGCCGGACTTGTGCTCACCCATCCGGATGGATCGCTTCAGTCCCAACCACACCGCGTGGCGCGAGCAGGGGTTCTCCCGCATCGCGCCCATGCCCGCCTACCGGCATGTCTTCCCGTTCCCCGAGGAGACGCTGAACGAGCTCGCGTACTACTTCGACTACGAGCATCCGCGGATGGACGAGGCGCTCGCGAGAGGCGCGACGCTCCAGTCCTTCGTCTCCCGGTGGCGGAAGCATCATGAGCGGGGGACTCGGGGGGAACTCGCGGTGAAGCCTCACTGGCGAGGCGGCTGGGTGCTCGTCGACAGCCGCTTCAACCTCGCGCCCTCCCACGAACGGCTCGCGCCCGCCACCCTGGCGCTGCTGCTCGCGTGTGACGCGCCGTGCTCGCGCGAACAGGCCTTGCGCGCGGCGGTCGATGCCGAGGTGCCCTCCGAGTCACTGGAGGAGGAACTGGAGCGCTTGCTCTCGCGAGGCTTCATCGCCCGTGTGGGCGCGCTGCTGGTGACGCTGACGCTGCTTCCGGAAGGACTCACGGTAGGGCGGCTCGCGAGAGCCCAATGACACACAACGGGAGGGGACATGCCGAGGCAGACGCGATACCTGTTGACGGTGGATTCAGACACGGGCACGGCCGTGAAGTTGGAGCGATTGGGGGAGGCGGGAGAGCTGACCGAGGTGCCCCTGGGCATGTTGTCCGGCGTCTCGTCGGCACCTCCCCCGCACGGAGGCGTCATGGCGCCCTCGCCCCAGTCCTTGGTCATCAATATCTACATGGGGGGGCCCCAGCCCGTCGCGCAGCCCTCGTATTCGGTGCGCGAGCCTCCGGGCCCGGGCGCGCGCCCGATGGGTCCCGGTGGGCCGGGTGGCGCCGGGAGCTCCAGTGGTGAGGGCGGCACCTCATCTTGAAGAGACGGACCGGCGGCCCTCCGGGCGGGTGACCGGGGGCCTCGCTCTCCCTCCTCTCCGGTTGGCGAGGAGGCGAGGATCCCTGCGAGCCGGCCTTCGCCGTTTCATCTTCAACGGTGGGGGCCTGGTGCCTGCCGAGGAGGACCCAATGGGCCAGCGAATGGATGTTCAGGTCGGAATGGACGTGAAGAGCCGGGACGGACGCAAGCTGGGCAAGGTCATCGGTCTGGCGGATGACGCCTTCGTGGTGGAGCGGGGCCTGTTCTTCGTCCGGGACTACCGGGTGCCCTTCCGCGCCGTGGAGACCATCGAGCGGGGAGACATCTATCTGTCGCTGAATCGCGAACAGCTCTCGCACGCCAGCCTGAGCGAGGTCCTGGATGTCACCGACCGGCTCCTCCCCACGCCCGATGCGTTGTCCGAGGTGCGGATGGGCACTCCCATCTCCCAGGACGAGGCGGCGCCCCTGGAGGACGACGTGCGCGAGGAGAGCGCTTCCCACCCGATCGGCTTCATGGCGGACCTCTCCTCGCGACATTGATCAGCTCGCCCGGCGAAGCTCCTCGTCCGCGGGCGGTGGGCGCAGCAGGCGAGGAGGGAGCTTGCCGCGCAGCTTGTCCGTGTAGCGGGTGAAGAGCTGGTACATCACCGGCAGCAGCACCAGGGTCAACACGCAGGCGGAGATGGTGCCCGCGACGATGACCACGGCCAGGGGCTTCTGCGTCTCCGAGCCGATTCCCCGACTCATGCACGCGGGCACCAGGCCCAGGGCCGCCAGCGACGCGGTCATCAGCACCGGACGCAGCCGCTCGCGTGAGCCGTTGAGGATGGCCGACTCCATGGCCTCACCGGCCTCGCGCCGCTCGGCGATGGCGCTCATCACGAGCACCCCGTTGAGCGCCGCCTGTCCGATGAGGGCGATGAAGCCCACCGCCGCCGCCACCGACAAGGGCATGCCCGCGAGCGCCAGTCCGAACACGCCGCCCATGAGCGCGAAGGGCACGTTGAGCAGCGTGATGACGGCGCGGCTGAATGAGTTGAATGCCTTGAACAGCAGCAGCAGGGTGATGATGAGCGCCACCGGCACCACCATGAGCAGTCGGTTCATCGCGCGCTCCTTGCTCTCGAACTCTCCCCCCCATTCGATGCCCACGCCCGCGGGCAGCGGCACCTCGCTGGCCACCTTGGCGCGAGCCTCCTCCACGAACGAGCCCATGTCCCGCCCGCGCACGTTCATGCGGATGCCGATGTAGCGCCGGCCATTCTCGCGGTTGATGGACGCCCGGCCCTCGCCGTTGCCCACCCGCGCCAGGGCCTCCAGCGGCACCATGACGCCGCCGTCCACCGGCACGCGCATCTTGCGGATCTTCTCCACGTCGTCGCGGCTGGAGGAGGGCAGACGGATGACCACGTCGAACTTGCGTTCGCCCTCCCAGAACTCGCTCACCGGCTGACCGCTGAGCGCCGTCTGCAACACGTGTTGGAAGTCCTCCATGTCCATGCCGTGGCGCGCGAGCGCCATGCGGTCCGGAGTCACCTGCACCTGGAGCACGGGCGCGCTCTTGACGAGGCCCAGGTCCGCCACGCCGTCCACGCGGGAAATGGTGCTCTTCACCTTCTCCGCCAGGGTCTGCAACGTCTCCAGGTCGTCGCCGAAGAGCTTCACGGCGATCTGCCCCTGCTGGCCGGAGATGCTCTCGTTGACGTTGTCGCCAATGGGCTGGCTGAAGTTCACCTCCAGGCCGGGAATCCCGTCGATGGGCCGCTGGAGCCGGTCCATCACGTCATTGAGCGTGGGCGTCTCCTTGGGCCACTCGTGCGGGGGCCTGAGCTTGACGAAGAACTCCAGGTTGTTGGCGAGCTTCGCGTCCGTGCCGTCCTCGGGCCGTCCGAGCGCGGAGAGCACCTGCTCCACCTGCGGCGCCTGCTCGAGGATCTTCGTGATGCGCGGCACGAGCTTGCGGCCCTCGTTGAGGGAGATGTTCGAGGGCAGGCTGAACGTCATGTAGATGCTGCCCTCGTTGAGCGCGGGCAGGAACTCGCTGCCCAGCCGGGGCAGGGTGATGCCGGCGGCCACGAGCCCCGCGGTCGCCAGTGCGAGCACCAGCGCGGGGCGCTTGAGGGAGAACTTGAGCACCGGGCCATAGGCGCGCTCGGCGAGCTTGAGCACGGGGCTCTCGCGGTGCTTCGCGCCCTTGCGGTAGGCGAACGACGCGAGCACCGGCACGAGCGTCACCGAGAACACGAGCGCTCCCACGAGCGCCGCCACCACCGTGTTGGCCATGGGGCTGAACATGCGCCCCTCCACCCGCTCCAACATGAAGATGGGCAGGTAGGCCGCGATGATGATGAGCATGGAGAAGACCGTGGGGCGCACCACCTGGCTCGTGGCCTGGCGGATGCGCGCGTCCACGGAGGGCTCTTCTTGTCCCGAGCCGTGCCCATGGTCGAGCGCCAGCTTGAGCAGGATGCTCTCGATGATGACCACGCCTCCGTCCACGATGACGCCGAAGTCCACCGCGCCCAGCGACAGGAGGTTGGCCGACATGCCGCGCATCTTCAGGTAGATGAAGGACGTGAGCAGCGACAGGGGGATGAGCGTGCCCACCACCAGCGCCGCGCGCAGATCCAACAGGAAGATGAAGAGCACGAGCGTCACCACGATGCCGCCTTCCAGCAGGTTGTGGCCCACCGTCTTGAGCGTGGTGTTCACCAGGTCCGTGCGATCATAGAAGGGGTTGATTCGCGCCCCCTCGGGTGCCAGCCGGTGGTTGATCTCCCCCACCGCGTCGCGCAGCCGCGAGAGCACGTCCGAGGGATTCTCCCCCCGGCGCATCAACACGATGCCCTCCACCGTGTCGTAGTCCCCGCCCCGGCTCACCACGCCCTGGCGCGGAGCCCAGCCGTCCGTCACCTCGGCCACGTCCTTGACGAACACGGGAGTGCCCTCGTGCGTGGCGACGCGCACATAGCGGATGTCGTCCAGGTTGGTGAACAGGCCCTTGCTGCGGATGACGAGCTGCTCCGCGCCGCGCTCCAGGATGCCGCCCGAGGCGTTCATGCTGCCGCCGCGCACGGCCTTCTCCAGGTCCTCGATCCGCAGGTCGAAGGCCGCCAGGCGCGCCGGGTCCGGCTGCACGTGGACCTCGCGCTGCAAGCCACCGATGGACACCACGTCCGCCACGCCGTTGACGCGCAGCAACTGCGCGCGCACCACCCACTCCTGCAGCGTGCGCAGCTTCATCGGGTCGCCCTTGGCCCCCGTGAGCGTGTAGCGGTACACCTCGCCGATGGGCGTGGCGAAGGGCCCCAGCTCGGGGTTGATCCCCTCGGGTAGCTCCGCCTCGCGCAGCCGCTCGAGCACCTGCGCGCGCGCCGCCAGCCCGTCCACCCCGTCATTGAAGGTGAGCGTGACGAAGGACAGGCCGAAGAGCGACAGGTTGCGCAGCCGGTTCATCCCCGGCGTGCCGTTGAGCGCGCGCTCCAGGGGCAGGCCAATCTGACGCTCCACCTCCTCGGAGGGCTGGCCCGGAAAGAGGGTGATGACCTGCACCTGGGTGTCCGTGGGGTCCGGAAAGGCCTCGATGGTGAGTCCCTTGAAGCTCACCCAGCCCCAGATGGCCACCAGCACGGTGAAGAACAGGACCGCGGCCCGGTTCTTCAGGGAGAAATCCACGATTTTGTCGAACATGTGTGCGTCTCCGGGCGGCCGCTAGTCAGCCAGTTCGATGGTGTTCTCCAGCAGCAGCGCGCCGCGGGAGACGTAGCGGCTGCCGGCATCCAGCCCCGCGATGAGGTCCACCGCGCCATCCCGGCGCCGGCCCACCGTCACCGGCACGCGCTCCAGGCGGCCCGCTTCCCGGGCCACGAACACCACCGAGTGCTCGCCATTGGTCACCACGGCGCTCGCGGGCACCCGCACCCGGATGTTGCCGCTGCTGGCCACGGGCGCCACCTCCACGAAGGCGTTGGGCCGCAGCGCCCGATCGGTGTTCATCACCCGCGCCCGCACCGACACCGTGCGCCGCAGTGGATCCACCACCTCCGACACGCGCTCGATCGTCCCCTGGCGCACCACCTTGCCGCCCTGCGTGCTGATGCTCACCGCCTGGCCCTCGCTCAGCGCCGCGGCGTCCGACTCCTGCACGTCCGCGAGCACCAGCACCTCGTCCAGGTCGGAGATGCGCACGAGCGGCCGATCCCGCTCCGGCGTCACTTCCTGGCTGTCCACCACGTCCAGGTCCACCACCGTGCCCGAGCGCGGCGCCTTCACCCAGAAGAGGTTGTCGCCATCCACCGCCACGGACAGGCTCGCGCGCTTGGCCTGGGCGGCCTGGAGTCCGAGCCTCGCCTGCCGCAGCTCGGACTCGGCCGCCTGGAGATCCTTCTCCGGCGCGGCCTGCAACTGCACGAGCGCGCGGACGCGGTCCGCCACGCGCTGCTTGTCCGCCACCTCCGTCTCGGCGCTCTTGAGTTCGCGATCCAGGTCCGCGAAGGCCGCCGAGCGCACGGAGAAGAGCTTGTCCCCCGCCTTCACCCGATCCCCGATGCGCACGCGCAGCTCGTCCACGCGGCCCGTGAGCGGCGTGCCCACGCTCGCCGTGCGACGCAGGTCCAGGTCCACGCGGCCCGGCGCCGGCAGCGGCACGAGCGCCGGGGCCTCGGCGGCCACGGCCAGCTCGATGTACTGCCACTGCGGGCCATCCGGCGCGAGCTGCACGCTGTCGCCCTTCACCAGGGGCGCGGTGATGGAGGGCGGCTCGGCCTCGGCGGAGGTGGAGCAGCCGAGCATCATGCCCAGGGTGACGACGGCGCCCAGGCCCAGGCTGGCGGTGGTGAACCAACGGGAAAGACGGGAGGAGAGGGAGGGGGTTGGATTCATGGAAGGGCGTTCCGGGAGGGGAAGGGAAGAGCGGAGGGTCAGAAGTGCGCGCGCAGCTCGGCGGGGGCCTGGGGGCCGGTGGCATGGGCCCGGTCGAGCGCCACCGAGAGGCGGAAGGCGTTGAGGTCGAGCTCCGCGGCGTCGAGGAGGAGCTGGCCATAGGTGCGGCGCGCGAAGAGCAGGTCCTGCAGCGAGGCGCCTCCCGCCTTCACCGCGGCGTCCAGCCGCTCCACCAGCGTGGAGGCGAGGGGCAGGTTCTGCTGGCGCACCCGCTGGCGCCGGCGCTCGAGCGCGTCGCGCTGGGCGGTGAGTGCCCGCAGGTCACGCTGGGCCTGGGCGGTGAGTTGCTGCCGCGTGCGCTCGGCGGCCTCGGCCTGGGCGCTCGCGAGGCGCGCGGATGCCTGGCCGTGATCGAAGACCGGCAGGGGAAAGGACATCCCCACGAAGAGGGAGTCGAGCTGGTTGCCCGACTCGGTGAAGCGGTCATGGACATACCCGGCGCGGAACGTGGGGTCCGGCACCCAGCCGCGCCGCGCGAGCGTGAGGTCCGCCTGGGCGCTCTGGCGCTGGGCCTGGAGCGCACGCAGGTCGGGCCGCTGCTGGACGTCTCCGGGCTCGGAGGCTGGACGCGCCAGGCGCCGGGTGAGGAAGGCGGCCGCCGTCTCCCGGTGGTCGAAGGGCACGCACGCGAGGCCCGCCACGCGCGAGCACTCCAGCAGGGCCTCGGTCAGATGGCTGTGCTCCTCGGCGAGCTGCCCCTGCAACTGGGCCTCCTCGAGCACCGCCCGGTCCACGTCCAGGCCCGCGGTGTCGCCGCGCTGCTGACGGATGCGCTGCAACTCGGTGAGCCGGGCCGCGTCGGTGGTCAGCCGCTCCAGCTCGTCCAGGCGCACCTGCGCGGTGGCCACCGCCGCCACGCGCTCCAGCAAGTCATAGGTGCGCTCGCGCAACTCCGACTGCACGTCGAGCGCGGTGGACGCGAGCGCGGCGCGCGCGGATTGTTGCCGGGGGCCCCGCTTGCCCAGCTCCACGAGCTGCGAGATGCCCGCCTGGTAATTGGGCACGTCTCGCAGGCGGTGGAGCCCCGGCGGGTTGGTGGGGCCGAGCGGCAGCGTGTTCCAGGAGAGATCCAACTCGGGGTTGGGCAGCAGCCGGGTGCGCGTCAGGTCCGCCTGGGCCGAGTCCACGCGGGAGCGCGCCTGGGTGAACTCGGTGGAGCGCTCCCACAGCAACTGGGCGAGTCCGTCCTCGTCGGGCAGGGAGTCCAGGGAGAGCGAGTCACGGGTAGCGGCGGCCGATGGAGCAACGGCGGCCGTGGACCCGGCGGAGGCGGTGGAGGCCCCGAGGAGCAGACAGGAGAGGAACAGGGACGGAACGCGGCGCAAGGACAGGGCTCCCAGTGGGTTCTGGGCTGTCCCTGGGCAACATCCGTGCCCATTCGCTTCCAAATGATTCCGAGGGGTTGGCCTCGCCCCCCACTTCAAGGAACTTGCAGACGCGGGGCGGACTTCAAGATCCTTGCATTGAAGAATCCTTCAATGGCTGTCCGGAAGAGGTGCGGTGTGTCCACGCAGGGTGTGCGACGAAGCTCGGAGTGCGGCGTGTGGGTGCTGCTGGTGCTGGTGCTGCACGCGGCGTGTGTCACGGGAGTACCGCGCACGACTCCGGGCCAGAGAGGACGGCAAGAGGCGCCGAGGGTCACGTACGACGTGGACGTGATGGAGGCGGGGAGGGTGGAGCCGAAACCGGTGGCGGTGTCCCCGGCGGAGTTTCAGCGGGCGGTGAGGGTGCTGGCGAGAGAGGTGCGGTGGAAGGGCACTCCGCGAGAGGCGGCGCGAGCGCTGCTGGAGGTGGCGGAAGAGGCGAGAGAAGCCGAGCGCGTGAGGATGGAGGGGGAGTGGAGGGCGGAGGGAGCGAGAGGCCAGGTGTACTCGTTGGTGCCGGTGAGCCAGACGGGGCCGGTGCCGCTCACGCCGGAGGCGGAGGAGGCGCTGAGGGCGAGGTACGTGGGGTGGTGCGAGAAGAGAGGAGGCGGGGATTGCCTGGGCCTGTTGGAGGACGGGCCGTACCTGGGGATGGAGGACAGGAGGACGTGGGCGCTGGCGCTGGCGATGGGCCCGGTGCTGGACGAGACACGCGAGGCGCTGGCGCACGAGGTGTTGGATGTGAGGGGCGTGGTGGCGCTGGTGGTGTGGACGGTGTCGCTCTACTGCATGGCGTGGGTGGTGCCCGAGCCGACGGTGAAGGCAGTGGCCGCGAGCCTGACGGTAATGTTGGTGGCGTGGTTGGGGTTGGACACGGTGTGGGGGTTGATGGAGGGGTGGATGAGGCTGGCCACCCGAGCGCACGAGGCGAGCACCTTCGGGGAGTTGAGGGAGGCGGGCGAGGAGTACGCGAAGGTATTGGGAGGGAGCGCGGCGCGGGTGCTGGTGTTGGCGGTGGGGGCGCTGATGGGGCACACGGTGGGCCAGGTGGCGGCGAGGGTGAAGGCGCTGCCGGGATTCACGTCGGCGGGGGCGAGGTGGGAGGCGCAGCGGGGCGGGGCCGAGGTGATGGGGCGAGTGGACGTCAGCGCGCGGGACGCGCTGGTGGCGGCGGTGGAGACGGTGGAGTGGGTGGCGGCGACGCCAGGCGGAGCGCTGGCGGTGGTGCAGTTGAAGAAGGGAGGGGGCTCGGCGGGAGGTGGCCGAGGCACGGGGACGGTGCTACGGCACCGGGGAGGCAACCGGCAGATGGTGCTGGGCAACGGGCAGCGCTGGCACTTGCCGAGAGGAAAGTCGGAGGGAGACATCCCGGCCGAGGATGTGGTGGGGGATGAGCTCCAGAAGGCGGTGACGGAAGCGGCGAGGAAGTGGACGCCCAACGAACTCACCCTCAATGAGCAACGCGCCATCGAGAAGGCGCTGAGAGAAGGTGAGTACTGGCTGGCGCGCCTATTGGAGCGGGAGGCTCGGGGCCGCTTTGTGGAGACGGAGGTGGGGAAGCGGTTCAAGCATCTCTACGACTTCAACCGGAACAAGGGAGTTGATGTGATTGACCCCGCGACGGGCCGAAAATACGAGATTCTTTCCGGGACGGAGTCGAACCTGGCACGGCATGGCAGACGCATGGCGGGCGAGTTCTTCCGGATGCTCACCTTTTGAGGGGGCGGATGCTCTTCACCAAGGTCTTCTATGAGGACAAGGAAATCGAGAACGAGAGACTGGAGCTGACCGACAAGGGGTCGCTCTATTTTCTCGGCTCCAACCTGACGTTGCGGAATTGCACAATCGTTTTGAAGGTGCCGGCTCGGAACTTCTTCATCGACGGAGTTCGCTTCATCGATTGCACCTTCGATGTGAAGCAGGAGTTGAAGAACTTCCAGCAATGGGTGCATGGCTCTCTCAAGGGTTGCCGCTTCACAGGTCGTTTGTCGGGAAATTCCTTCGGGCACTGGCCCCACTACGCGGACGGTTGGGAGCACGGCGCCATCGAGGACTGTGACTTCTCCGAGGCGCGTCTGAATGGCTGCCGCTTCATGGGGTGCGATCCGAGCACCCTGCGCCTGCCCGGCTGGCCCCATTTCACTGTGTTGGATCCGGTCCACCGGGCGCCTGAACTGCTCCGCGTTCCCTGGCCGGGCCGACATGGAGACGTCACCGTGGGTGTGCTCAACAAGCAGCCTCCGGGCACCGCGGCCGTGACGATGTTCGCCCCTATCATCGCCAAGGAGGACGAGTCCACCGAGGAGGAGATCCGGGCTCACATCGAGCGCTTCGACTTCATCCGTTTCTGAGGCGTCGGTGCGTCAGGACCCCTCGCCCAGGCGCTTGAGGAAGGTGGGGTAGGACAGGCCGAGCACCTTGGCCGCTTCCATGCGCCGGCCTCCCAGGCGCTCCAGCACCCAGCGGGTATAGAGGCGTTCCACGTCCTTGAGCGCGCGAGGAGGACCCGCGAGCATGAGCGAGGGCATGGGCTTGCCGCCTTGCAGGACATCCAGTTCCAGCTCGGGGCCGGACTCCATCACCAGGGCGCGCTCGATGATGTTGCGCAGCTCGCGCACGTTGCCAGGGAAGGGGTAGGTGGCGAGCCGGGCGCGCGCGAGCCCCGAGCGTGGCGTCCTTGCGGCCCAACTCCCGGCGCAGGTCCGCGAGGATTCCCTCGGCCAGGGGGAGGATGTCCTCGTGCTGTTCGCGCAGTGGCGGGATGTCGATGCGGAAGACGCCCAACAACCTGGTGGAGCGCCAGCTGCGCGACCTGGTGCTGGGACGCAAAAACCACTACGGCTCCAAGTCCCTGCGCGGCACCGAGGTAGCCGCCCTCTTCTACTCGCTGATTGAGACGGCTCGTCTGGGCGGTGAGGACCCGGGGCGCTACCTGCTGCGCGCCGCGCTCGCCGCCATCGACAACCCCGGCACCGTCACGCTCCCCTCCAGCTCCGACTGAACACGCCTTCGCGCCTCGTCTTGAGACCCGGGCGTGCTCGCCCTGTCCAGACGGGGCACGGCGAGCTGTTACGATGATATCATCGGCTCTCACCGAGGGCCGACGATGAAGATCTATGATGAGGGTGCTGAGTCACTACACGAGATCCTGAGAGCCGCCAGTTCCGACCAGGGCGCGACCTTGCTGGTGCCCGACCTCCAGCGCCCGTACGTGTGGAGCCCGAGCCAGGTCACGCTTCTCGTCGACTCTTTACTTCGCGGCTGGCCGTTCGGCACGCTGCTGCTTTGGAGCGTCCATAAGGAGGATCTCGCAGGTATCCCGTCGCGGCCGTTTTGGCGCATCGCTGACCGTACTGACGAGTTTGATGACGCGCAGGTCAGTAAGAGCAACCCACCTGCGCAGTTCCGCATGGTCCTCGACGGCCAGCAACGATTGCAGAGCCTCCTGCTCGCATTCGGTGGCGACAGTTGGGGCTTTCGTCTCCTGGACCAGGAATGGTCGATGGTCCTGGACGCCGAGCGCCCCAAGGGCAAGAACGCGAAGCGCCACTGGTCACTTGGCCACTTGTCTCTCGACGTGTGGGCGTTCCGTGAGCGTGTGAAGGAAGTGGGGGGCGTCGGGAACGTCGACTTCCGCGATGTCTTGTCGTGGGTCGTGCAGAGCCCAAATGACGGGCGTTCCACGCTGTCGCGCCCGGCAAACTACAAGCATCCGATTGCCAGCGCGCTCGACGCCGAGAACAAGGGGCGCTTTGTTCGCCTCAGTCGGCTGTGGGATCTCGCGTCCACGCAGCCCGGACTCTTCGAGCAGCACTTCCGACAGAAACTCAAGCCGCTCCTCAGTGCGCACGACGTCCCCAAGGAAATCATCGAGGACGTGCTCGTGCCGCTTGCCGAACTCGTAGTCACCCTGGTCAGCATCAAGCAATCGAAGGTCTCATATCTTCAACTCTCGCCGTTCGATGCCGAGGTGATCAACCAAGACGTCTACAACGACGCCATCGTCAACATTTTCACGCGACTCAACACCGCTGGTCGCGCGCTTACGCGCCAAGAAATCACCTTCGCGTGGATCAAAACCGGATGGGATGCCAGCAAGACCAGCAACCGCACGGCGGGACGATGCTTCGAAGACCTGAACGAAGCGCTTGCCGCCGCAGGTGTCTCCATCGACATCGACGCGCTCGTTGGTTTGGTGTCCGCCATGTGGTCGGTGCTCCATCGAGACGGCGCCTTGCTCACGGCGACCGACCTTCTTCGCGGCGAAAAAGTGCGGCCAATGGCCCAGGACCTCGTGAAGAACTGGGACATCTTGGTCGCTAACGCCGTGGAAGGTGCGCAGCTCGTCCAAGACCGTGGATTCCGGTTCGGTGAGCACTATCGTTCGCTCAATGTCCTCACGCTACTGCTTGCGTGGCGATTGCTCGGACGTTGGTGGCTTGAGGCGCATCCTTTGTCGGTCGCAGACCGCGATGGGTTTGAGAAGTCCCTTGATGTTGCATTCAAGGACCACTGCGACCGTTGGATTCTGCTGTCGCAATGGTCGGGCCGATGGGTCAAATCGACCGACAAGGCCTTCGCGGAATACACCAAGGACTTGGCCACCGACTGGTCGAAGCTCGCCGTGCTCGCCTCGCCGGACGACGTCATTGGTGCGCTCAAGACTCGCATGGATGTGTGGATTGGAGCGCTACAGGCAGAGTCGTCCAAGTACATCGATGACCTCGCCGTGCTCACGCGCAACCGCGTGCATGATTATTACCTGCCGCTATGGCTCTGGCACCGGCTCGATGCGCAGCGCTGGAAGGCATCTGCCCTTCCGTTGCGTGAGTCGAAGCGCGGCAGCCCGAGTCTCGACGTCGACCACATCGTGGCCGTGAAGCTCTGGGAGACCTTGCCTGGAGCGCAGGCGCAAGCGCAGGCGGACGCCGATGACGAGTCTGCGCTGAGCGCCGACGACCTGTCGACGACGATGAACGCTCTCGGCAACTGCTGCTTGCTTGAGAAGTCCTTCAACATCGCGAAGAGCGCGGAGTCGCTCCGCGCGTTCTTGGAGCGAGTTCACGAGTTCAAGACCGGGCAGCTCAAGGTGGACGACTGGACGAGGGAACTTGGCGTGGACGCGATGTTGGTCGACCCTAGCGACAAGCCTGCGGTCGACGTGCGACTGGTCGTCGAAGCGCGAACCACCGCGATGAAAGCCGAACTCAAGGAATATCTTGTCGGCACGCGGCAGCGCGCCGACGTGTAACGCACAACCTGCGGATTCGCTTTCCTCATGTCCGTTTCGACATGAATTCTAAGTCCCCGGCGGGGGAGGTGGTGTGGACAGCAAGCGGGTGAGGTGGCGAGGCTCGGAGTGCGGCGTGTGGGTGCTGCTGGTGCTGGTGCTGCACGCGGCGTGTGTCACGGGAGTACCGCGCACGACTCCGGGCCAGAGAGGACGGCAAGAGGCGCCGAGGGTCACGTACGACGTGGACGTGATGGAGGCGGGGAGGGTGGAGCCGAAACCGGTGGCGGTGTCCCCGGCGGAGTTTCAGCGGGCGGTGAGGGTGCTGGCGAGAGAGGTGCGGTGGAAGGGCACTCCGCGAGAGGCGGCGCGAGCGCTGCTGGAGGTGGCGGAAGAGGCGAGAGAAGCCGAGCGCGTGAGGATGGAGGGGGAGTGGAGGGCGGAGGGAGCGAGAGGCCAGGTGTACTCGTTGGTGCCGGTGAGCCAGACGGGGCCGGTGCCGCTCACGCCGGAGGCGGAGGAGGCGCTGAGGGCGAGGTACGTGGGGTGGTGCGAGAAGAGAGGAGGCGGGGATTGCCTGGGCCTGTTGGAGGACGGGCCGTACCTGGGGATGGAGGACAGGAGGACGTGGGCGCTGGCGCTGGCGATGGGCCCGGTGCTGGACGAGACACGCGAGGCGCTGGCGCACGAGGTGTTGGATGTGAGGGGCGTGGTGGCGCTGGTGGTGTGGACGGTGTCGCTCTACTGCATGGCGTGGGTGGTGCCCGAGCCGACGGTGAAGGCAGTGGCCGCGAGCCTGACGGTAATGTTGGTGGCGTGGTTGGGGTTGGACACGGTGTGGGGGTTGATGGAGGGGTGGATGAGGCTGGCCACCCGAGCGCACGAGGCGAGCACCTTCGGGGAGTTGAGGGAGGCGGGCGAGGAGTACGCGAAGGTATTGGGAGGGAGCGCGGCGCGGGTGCTGGTGTTGGCGGTGGGGGCGCTGATGGGGCACACGGTGGGCCAGGTGGCGGCGAGGGTGAAGGCGCTGCCGGGATTCACGTCGGCGGGGGCGAGGTGGGAGGCGCAGCGGGGCGGGGCCGAGGTGATGGGGCGAGTGGACGTCAGCGCGCGGGACGCGCTGGTGGCGGCGGTGGAGACGGTGGAGTGGGTGGCGGCGACGCCAGGCGGAGCGCTGGCGGTGGTGCAGTTGAAGAAGGGAGGGGGCTCGGCGGGAGGTGGCCGAGGCACGGGGACGGTGCTACGGCACCGGGGAGGCAACCGGCAGATGGTGCTGGGCAACGGGCAGCGCTGGCACTTGCCGAGAGGAAAGTCGGAGGGAGACATCCCGGCCGAGGATGTGGTGGGGGATGAGCTCCAGAAGGCGGTGACGGAAGCGGCGAGGAAGTGGACGCCCAACGAACTCACCCTCAATGAGCAACGCGCCATCGAGAAGGCGCTGAGAGAAGGTGAGTACTGGCTGGCGCGCCTATTGGAGCGGGAGGCCCGCGGGCGTTTCGTCCACACGCAGGTCAGGACGCGTTTCGAGGGACTTTTCCGATTCAATCACCGAGGTGTGGACGTAATTGATCCCAATACGGGTCACAGGTACGAGATTCTTTCCGGGACAGAGTCGAATCTGGCGCGACATGGCAGGCGCATGGCGGGCGAGTTCTTTCGGATGCTCACTTTCTGAGGGGGTTGAAGATGGGATGGCTCGAAAATGTCATCTTCAAGGATCAGGAAATCGAAGGCAGACGGTTGGAGCTGACCGATAAAAACTCGCTCTACTATCTCAGCGTTGGTTTGGTGGTGAGGAATTGCACCATCGTGTTGAAGGTGTCCGCGAAGAACCTGATCATCAATCAGTCGAGTTTCATCGGCTGTACCTTCGAGGTGAAGCAGGAGTTGAAGAATCACCAATCATGGGTGAATGCGTCACTGAAAGGTTGCCGGTTCACGGGGCGTTTGTCGGGGTGTACCTTTGGGTACTGGCCCGACTCCGCGAGCGGATGGGAGCACGGCGCCATCGAGGACTGTGACTTCTCCGAGGCGCGTCTGAATGGCTGTCGCTTCATGGGGTGCGATCCGAGCACCCTGCGCTTGCCTGGGTGGCCCCATTTCACCGTGTTGGATCCGGTCCACCGGGCTCCTGAACTGCTCCGCGTTCCCTGGCCGGGCCGACATGGAGACGTCACCGTGGGCGTGCTCAACAAGCAGCCTCCGGGCACCGCGGCCGTGACGATGTTCGCCCCCATCATCGCCAAGGAGGACGAGTCCACCGAGGAGGAGATCCGGGCTCACATCGAGCGCTTCGACTTCATCCGTTTCTGAGGCGTTGGTGCGTCAGGAGCCCTCGCCCAGGCGCTTGAGGAAGGTGGGGTAGGACAGGCCGAGCACCTTGGCCGCTTCCATGCGCCGGCCTCCCAGGCGCTCCAGCACCCAGCGGGTATAGAGGCGTTCCACGTCCTCGAGCGCGCGAGGAGGGCCCGCGAGCACGAAGGACTCCGGGTCCATGTCGGGCACGGCCGCCGCCAGCGAGGGCATGGGCTTGCCGCCTTGCAGGACATCCAGTTCCAGCTCAGGGCCGGACTCCATCACCAGGGCGCGCTCGATGATGTTGCGCAGCTCGCGCACGTTGCCAGGGAAGGGGTAGGTGGCGAGCCGGGCGCGCGCGCGAGCCCCGAGCATGGCGTCCTTGCGGCCCAACTCCCGGCGCAGGTCCGCGAGGATTCCCTCGGCCAGGGGGAGGATGTCCTCGTGCCGTTCGCGCAGCGGCGGAATGTCGATGCGGAAGACGCCCAGGCGGAACCACAGGTCCTCGCGGAATTCCCCGCGCGCCATGAGCGCGGGCAGGTCCCGGTTGGTGGCCGCCACGATGCGCGCGCTGCTGGAGTGCTCGGTGGTGCCGCCCAGGCGCCGGAAGCGGCCCGAGTCGAGGAACGTGAGGAGCTTGGCCTGCAGGCCCAGGGGCAGCTCGCCCACCTCGTCGAGGAAGAGCGTTCCCCCATGCGCGACCTCCACCAGGCCGCGGCGCGTGGTGCGAGCGTCGGTGAAGGCGCCCTTCTCGTGGCCGAACAGCTCGCTCTCCACCGTCTGCTCGGGCAGGGCCGCGCAGTTGACGTGCACGAAAGGGGTGTCCTCGTTCTGGAAGGACAGGGCATGCAGGTGGCGCGCGAGCATCTCCTTGCCCGCGCCCGTCTCGCCCAGCAGCAACACCGCGCTGCGGGGCGAGGCGGCGATGCGCTCAAGCGCCGCGAGCACCCGTTGCATGGCCGCCGACGCGGGAGGAATGAGCCTGCGGCGGCCGGACAGTTCGGCCTCGGCCGCGGCCAGCCGGTCCTTCAACCGGCCCGTGTCCAGGGCGCGGCGCACGCGCAAGACCAGGTCGGCGAGCTCCACGGGCTTGGCCACGTAGTCCGCGGCCCCCGCGCGCACCGCGTCCACCGCGCTCGCGATGTCTCCGTGCGCCGTCACCATCACCACCCCGGCGCCGGGGACGTGGCTCTTGAGCTCGGACAGGAAGGTGAGCCCGTCCCCATCCGGCAGCCGTCGATCGAGCACCACCAGGGCGGGGGTGAGGCGTGCGAGCGCGGCGCGGGCCTCGTGCAGCGAGCGCGCCAGGGTGACGGCGTAGCCCTCGCGTTGCAGGGCCGCCGCGCCCAGCGACGAGAAGGCCCGGTCATCGTCCACGAAGAGGAGGGGAGGGCTCATGGCGGGGACTCCGGAACGGTCAACGGCAGCCGCACGCTGAAGCGGCTGCCGCCGGGAATGCGGGAGAAGGTGAGCTGCCCGTCCTGCGCCTCCACCGCGCGCCGGGTCATGGACAGGCCCAGGCCCACCCCCTTGGGCTTGGTGGTGACGAAGGGCTCGAAGAGCCGGCCCTCGAAGTCCGCCGGGGGTCCGCCCGCGTTGTCCTCCACGTCCACCACGGCGTGGGTTTCCTCTCGCCGCACGTGCACGCGCACCTCGGGCGAGTCCAGCTGGCCCAGGTCCTTGGCCGCCACGGTGGCTTCCATGGCGTTGCGCACCAGGTTGTCCAGCGCCGTGGCGAGCAGCAGGGGGTCCCCCGTGAGGCTCAAGCTCTCGGGCAGATGGGCGTCCAGGTGGACCTCCTCGGCCTCGGGCAGCACGCGCAGGCCGTCGAGCACCTCGCGCACCAGGTGCGGCAGGTCCACGGGGGTGCGTTGCACGCGCGGCGGCTTGCCGAAGTGCAGCAGCGAGGTGGCCAGGTGCGCGAGCCTGTCGATCTGCCCGCGCAGGGTGCGCACCGCGAGGGCCTGCTCCTCTCCGGGCGAGAGCATGCCGGTGGCCACCTTGAGGCCATTGAGCGAGTTCTTCACCTCGTGGGCGATGAGGCTCGCGGCCGAGCCGAGCGCCGCCATCGTCTCCTTCTCCGCCGCGCGCCGCTCCATCTCCAGGAAGAGCCGGTAGACACGCCGCCAGTGCAGGACGAAGAGCAGCAGCGTGCCCACCTGCAGCACGACGATCACCAGCAACTGGGTGAGCAGCCGTTCGCGGATGGTGGTCATGCTGGACGTCTCATCCGCGGCGAGCACCAGGCGCAGCTCGGTGCCGGGCACGGGCGTGGCCCAGGCGAACACCTCTCCTCGGCCCGTCTCCATCTCCTGGCCCCGCTCGGAGAGCAGCGTCTCCACCTTGGCGGCGAAGCCCTTCGTGGTGGCCCACTCCGGAGGTGCGTAGGGGATGAAGAGATCGCCCTCCCGGTTGAGCACCAGGAGCGTCAGGTGCTCGCGCGTGGGCCGCGCGCCGGGGAGATCCGCGTTCGCGTCGAGCAGTCCGGCCAGCACGCCCAGCGTCTTGCGCTCGCGCACGATCGGCACGGCGACGACGAAGGTGGAGGAGCCTGGACTGAGCGCGTCGACGACGGGCACTTGCTGGACGAGGAGCTGCTGGAACCAGGCGCGCGTGAGCAGGGGGCTGCCGCTCAAGAGCCGGGGCGGCTCGCTCCAGCGCACCTCGCCCGAGGCGTCCATCAGGATGATGCCTTGCCGGAACAGGCCCGTGTTGGGTCCGGTGAGGTCCTGCACGTCCTCGAGCGAGCGTTCCTGTTGGAGATCCGGCCCCACGCCCAGGGCCACGCGGGCCAGCTCCGACTTGAGCAGTTGCAGGTGCAGTCCCAGGGATTGGGCATACACCCGGCCCTCGCGCGCCACGCGGGAGCGGAACTGGTGGCGCATCTCGTCGACATCGCTCTGGTAGGACAGGAGCGGGCCGGCCAGGGCCACCAGGCCCAGCAGGAAGAGGCCCGCGAGGACCGAGCGGGTGAAGCGCCGCTCGGCGGCATGCGGCTCGGAGTGGCGAGGGCTTTCCATTGCCCGGGAGGAGGCGCTCGGCTCAGGCACTGACGAGCTTCGGCGTGGACTTCACCTCGTCGGGCACACTCGGCCCCAGGTTTCCCGTGAGGTACTGGCCGGAGAAGCACGCCGTGCAGAAGGTGGTGCGCTCGCGGTCACCCACCGCGGTGCCCAGGCCGTCCAGGGAGATGTAGCCCAGCGAGTCCGCCGTCACGTAGCGGGCGATCTCCTCCACGGAGTGGCTGGAGGCGATGAGCTCCTGGCGGCTCGGCGTGTCGATGCCGTAGTAGCAGGGCCACTGGGTGGGCGGAGAGGAGATGCGCAGGTGCACCTCCACCGCGCCCGCGGCCTTGAGCATCTTCACGATCTTCCGGCTCGTGGTGCCGCGCACGATGGAGTCATCCACCACCACCACGCGCTTGCCCTTGAGCACCTGGCGCACCGCGGACAACTTGAGCTTCACGCCGAAGTGGCGGATGGACTGCTGGGGCTCGATGAAGGTGCGGCCCACGTAGTGGCTGCGGATGAGTCCCACGTCATAGGGAATGCCGCTCGCCTGCGCGTAGCCGATGGCCGCGGGCACGCCCGAGTCCGGTACCGCGATGACCAGGTCCGCGCCCGGCACGGGCTGCTCGCGCGCCAGTTGCCGGCCCAGCTCCTTGCGCGTCTCGTACACGCTCGAGCCGAAGAGGACGGAGTCCGGCTTGGCGAAGTACACGTGCTCGAAGATGCACCGGCCCTGGCGCGAGGGCGCGAAGGGGTGGCTCGTGCGCATGCCGCCCTCGTCGATGACGACCATCTCCCCCACTTCGATCTCGCGGATGAACTCCGCCTCGATGAGGTCCAGCGCCGTCGTCTCGCTCGCCAGCACCCAGCTGTTCTTGAGCCGCCCGAGCACGAGGGGCCGGAAGCCGAACGGATCCCTCACCGCCACGAGCTTCTTCTCGGTGAGGAACAAGAGGCTGTAGGCGCCCTTCACCCGGCCCAGGGCCTCCACCACCTTCTGCTCGAAGGAGGGCTGCTTGGAGCGGGCGATGAGGTGGATGACGACCTCGGTGTCCGAGTCCGACTGGAAGATGGCGCCATCGGCCTCGAGCGCCTTCTTCAGCTCCTCGGCGTTGACGAGGTTGCCGTTGTGCGCCACCGCCATCTGGCCGCCCACGTATTCCACCGTGAGGGGCTGGGCGTTCTTGAGCCGGCTGACGCCCGCCGTGGAGTAGCGCACGTGGCCGATGGCCGCGCCTCCCGGAAGGTCCTCGATCACGGGCGCGGTGAAGATGTCCGCCACGAGCCCCATCTCCCGGTGCGCGCGCAGATTTTCTCCATCCGAGGCGACGATGCCCGCGGACTCCTGCCCCCGGTGCTGCAGGGCATGCAGGCCGAGGTAGGTCAGGTTGGAAGCCTCTGGGTGGCCGACGATTCCGAAGATTCCACACATGCCGCGTGCCTTACCCCCTTCGGGTGCTGAACGGAACTCAAGAACGGCTTTCTTGCGCAGGGGTATTCCTGTGGGGAGGAGTCGGAGGCAGGCGGGCGGGCCCATTCCTCTCGGGAATTTCCTGGCTCCCGTTAGGCTATGGCTCCCCATGTCCACCTCGTGGCGCCACCGGCTGCGCTCCTTGCTCCCCCTCACGTTGTTGACGATCGGGTCGGCCTACGCGCTCGCCTCGTGGAACTGGTGCGGCCGCTGGCCGGAGGAGGCCCCCACCCTCCTGGGCCGGGCACGCGCCGAGGGGCCCTGGAAGGCGGGGGCGGCGAAGGTGGCCCTGGCGCCGCCCTACCCGGTGGCCGTGGCGGGCTATGGGCTTCCGCTGCCCGAGGCGAGTGGGGCGGGATTGCCTCCCCAGGCGCGCGCGGTGGTGCTGGCGGTGGGCGAGCTCAAGGTGGGGCTGGTGTCGTTGGAGTTGATGCTGGTTCCCGACCCGCTCGTGGCCGCGGTGCGCGAGCGGAGCGCGCCCCTGGGGCTCAACGCCGTGCTGGTGGTCGCCACCCACACACATTCCTCGTTTGGCGGGTATGACGCGCGGCTCGCCTCCCAACTGGCGGGGACGGGACGGTACCGCGAGGACTCCTTGAAGGCGGCGGCGGTGGGCGCGAGCGAGGCCCTGGCTCAGGCGGCCTCCCGGCTCACGGACGTCACCCTCGAGGTGGGCGAGGCGCGCGAGCCGGGCCTCGTGCGCTCGCGCTCGGGCGGTGACGTGCCGGAGGGGGCGCTGACCCGCGTGGTGCTGCGGGGCACGCAAGGGCCCGTGGCGGAGCTGCTGCACTTCGCCTCGCACCCCACGCTGGTGCCGCGCAAGCGCGACGTGGTGGACCCGGACTGGCCCGGACGCCTGAGCCAGTTGCGCGAGGCGACGGGGGGCGTGACGTTGATGTTGCAGGGCGCCGCGGGCAACGCCTCGGCGGTGTGGGAGGGGGCCGAGGGGCTGGAGAAGGTGGCGGGCTACGCGAAGGCCGTGGCGGAGCTGGCGGGGAAGGCGGAACCGGTGGCGGCGGAGGGGCCCCTGGCGCTGGGCTACGCGCGGGTGTCCGTGGCGCTGCCCAGGCCGGATGCGTCCCGTCTGGCGCCCGGGTACGCGCGGGCGGCGGGGGACAATCTCCTGTGCGCCTCGTCCGCGCGCACGGTGGAGGTGGGCGCGTTGACGCTCGGGCCGCTCCACTGGCTGCTCATGCCGGGGGAGCCCACCGTGCAGGCGGGCTCGGCCCTGGCGCGCCGCACGGGGGCGAGTGGGGTGCTGGGGCTCGTGGACGGATACGTGGGCTACGTGGAGACGCCCGAGCGCGTGGAAGCCCGCGAGGGTGAGTCCCGCCGTCAGTACTTCGGTCCCCGGCTCTTGGAGCGGCTGGGCGATGGCGCGGAGCTGGCCGCCCGCGAGGCGGGCTTCCCCCACTAGAACTTCGGGAACTTGGAGTCCTCGTCCCGCTTCTTGAAGAGCAGCACGGTGCGGCCCAGCAACTGCACGAGTTCGGCCTCCGCGCCCTGGGCCAGCTTCTCGGCGGCCTCGTGGCGCTCCTCGGGGCCCTCGTTGATCTTCACCTTGATGAGCTCGTGGTCGTGGAGCGCCTGGTTGACGGCACCGATGATGCCCTCGCTCACGCCCGACTGGCCCACGATGACCACCGGCTCCAGGTGATGTCCCAGCGCGCGCAGTTCGCGGCGCTGCTTTCCGGTCAACGGCAAGATTGCTTCTCCTCGAAGGGGGGAGCGCACGGTGGCGCTCCCGGGGTGGCGCACCCTACTTCTTTTGTGCCGCCATGCGGATCTCCCGCTGCGCGTCGATGTGGTTGGGTTGCAGTTCCACGGTCTTCTGGAAGGACTTGAGCGCCCCGCTCATGTCCCCGCACAGCTTGGCGATGACGCCCAGGAAGTAGTGCCCGGCGGCGACCTTGTCGTTCTTCTTCAGGCACACCTGGATGTCGCGGAAGGCCTCGTTGAAGCCCGCCTTCTTGTCCTCGAAGGTGAAGAAGCGGGCGTAACCCCGCCAGGCGTAGAACTCGGGCTCCTCGGGATTGAGCTGGATGGCCTCGTCGAGCAGCTTGGCCGCGTCGGCGAACTTGCGGTTCTTGATGAAGATGCCCGCTCGGCGGAAGAGATCCTCGCTCTTGAGGATGCCCTCCACGTCCACCTCGGCCTCCTTGCTGCCGCCGTGCTTGAGATCCTCGATATAGGCCGCGCGGCTCTTCTCGTCCGCGAGCGCGCGGTGGGCCTCGCCGATGTAGGCGAAGATGTCGGCCTTGAGCTTCTCCAGCTCGGGCGGCGCGCCGGGAGGCAGCGTGTCCGGGTGGTACTGCTTGGCCAGCTTGAAGTAGGCGATCTTCACCGCCGGGCCGTTGGTGTCCGCGCCCACGCCCAGGCGCTCGAAGTGGTTCTGCTCCTTCATCTTCTGGGCGAGTTCCCGCAGGGCGGGGATTTCACCCGCGCCAGGCGCGGAGCCGGGGGAGGCCGGAGCGGCCGCGGCGCTCGGAGCGGCGGGTTTGGCCGCCGGAACTGGAGCTGGAGCCTGGGCAGCGGGTGGCGCACCCGGGGCGGCGGGTTTGGCGACCGGGTGCGTTCCTGTCGTGGCGGGCCTGGCGGCGGGCGCTGTCGGAGGCGCGCCCGGAGCGGCGGGCTTCGCGACCGGATGTGTCCCCGTCGTGGCGGGCTTGGCGGCGGGCGCCGTCGGAGGAGCGCCGGGCGCGGCGGGTTTGGCGACCGGGTGCGTGCCCGTCGTGGCGGGCTTGGGGGCGGGCACTGTCGGAGGGGCGCCGGGAGCGGCGGGCTTCGCGACCGGATGTGTCCCCGTCGTGGCGGGCTTGGCGGCGGGTGCCTGAGCGGGGCCGGGGGCCGGCGTGCGCGGGGTGGCGAAGGACACGCCCCCGAGTTCCTTCAGGAGGAACACGAGCCGCAGCAGGTGCTCGGCGTCCTGGGGCAGCTCATGGAGGAACTGGGCCGTGGAGCGCACCCCGTCGATGAGGGCGAGCACGCGCACCTCGTGAGGGGTGAGGCGCAGGTCTCCGGTGGCCACGCGCCCGTTGGACTTCATCACGGGCAGGGCGAGCACGGGCTGGAGCAGGCGGTGCAAGTCCGCGGTGGGGATGCGGCGCACCAGGTCGCCGAGGACCGCCCACTTGTTGCCCAGCGGCATGGCCTTGGCGGCGGGGAGATCCTTGAGTTCGAAGGTGAAGGAGCCCGTTTCGGCGCGCAGACCCTTGAGGAGGATGCCCTGGGCGCGTTGCGCGAGCTGGGTGAAGGCCGAGGCGGGTTGGAGCAGGCCCAGACCGAAGAGGGCCGCGAGCACCTCGCCGCCGAAGCGGTTCTTGGCGGCCTCGGCCTGCTGGTATTGCTCCGGGGTGACGAGCTTGTTGCGCAGGAGCCAGGTGCCCAGCGCGTCGTCGGGGTGGGAGGACTCGATGAGCTCGGGGTTGCCCTTGCGGAAGTGGATGCCGACGGTGCTATCGGCCAGGACGAGCGAGAGCAGACCCGTGTGATTGCCCGCGGCGATGAGGCCGTAGAGGCGCACGGGCGAATGGGTCGCGAGCGAACCACTGGCGGGCGGTGCCTCGGACATGTCCGGCGCGGGGGAGGGAGGCGCGCTCGCGGTCACGGGGGCGGCGGGAGTGGGTGCCCCCGCGGGAGGCGGCGCACCGGGAGCGGGAGGCCGGGCGGCGGTGGGCGCACCGGGAGGCGGGCGGGGCGCGCCGGGAGGCGGAGCACCCGGACGGGCGCCGGGGCCCGCGGTGGGAACTCCGGGCCGGGCGGTGGCGCCGGGACCCGCGATGGGGACGCCCGCGGGACGTGGGATGCCAGGCCCCGCGACGGGGACTCCGGCGGGAGCGGGGGCTCCTCCGGGTGCCTGGGGGGCGGCCGCCACGGGAGCGGCGGTGGTCGCGGCGGGCCTGGCGGGGCCGGGCGGCACGACGTCTCCCCACATCTCGCGCGGGAAACTGTCGCGCAGGTGCGGAAAGCGCCCGGGGAGGGCGAAATTGATGCCGTCCTCGGACACCTGGAGCCGGCCCTGGATGGCTCCATTGTCGATGAGCAGCTCGATGGTGGGCAGTTCGAGGGGACCCCAGATGGCCCCCTTGTCATTGCGCACGAAGTATTGCCGGACGTCTCCCTCCGCCATCTGGGATGTGCTCCTTGGGTAAGCTCCGCTCACCCTAACCTCGCCTTCGGATCAGGGAAAGCAAGCTGCCGTGCCCCTCGCTTACTTAAGGGCGGGTGTCCAGCGTGGCCATGCCGAGGATGTTGAGGCAGGCGGGATCCGCGTCCTGGGCGGTGGGCGGATCGAAGCAGTGCACCTCGGTATCGAACACCTTGCACATTCCCTTGGGCGAGGCCGCGCAGGCCGCCTTGGCGTAGGCCTTGGTGCAGCCGTAGCCGCACACCGGGTGACCATCATTCAATCCGCACTGCAGGGGGGGCAGCGACTTGCCCCAGGCACAGAGCGTCTGGGCGGTCGGGTCGAAGCACTTGAGCTGGATGCCATCGCTCTTGCAGACGCCCATGGGGGTGTTGCTACAGGCGACATGGCCGGCGCCCAGGGTGCACTTGTAGCCGCAGGCCACTTCCTGGTCGTACGCGCGGCACTCGGCGCGCGGCGTGTCCTTGCCATGGACGGCGTACACCTCGGGCGGAGGATCGAAGCACTCCACCTCGCCGGCGCGGGTGCCGCAGATGCCGGCGGGCGTGCGCGCGCACTTCACCTTGCCGGCCTGGGTCGCGCACTGATAGCCGCACGCCACCTGTCCGTCGATGGTCTTGCACTCGAAGGCGGGCAGGGCGGTGCCGTAGATGCGGACGATGTAGGCGGGCGGATCGAAACACACCGCCTGGCCATCGATGACCTGACAGGAGCCCTGGGGCGTCTGCGCGCACCGCACCCGTTGCCCATCCGACTTGCACTGGTAGCCGCACGCCACGTGCCCATCGATGGAGCGGCAGGTGGGCCCGGCGGCATCCACGGGCGCGGCCGTCAGCAGCGCGAGCGTCATCATGGAGACAAGGGACGTGAGCACGGGGGTCCTCGGTCGCTAGGGGGAATCCCGATTGACGCCCAGAGACAGCGCGCGCGCAAGCTTTGGTCATGGTAGGTGCCCGCGCGTGGACTTGACTCCTCTCCAGATTGTCCTGTTGTGCGTCGCGGCCCTCACGGCTGGCACGGTGGATGCCATCGCGGGTGGAGGAGGGCTCGTGTCCCTGCCCGCCCTCCTGTCGACGGGCATGCCCCCGCACGTGGCGCTCGGGACCAACAAGGGTCAGTCCGTGTTCGGTGCGTTCGCCGCGCTGGTGCGCTTCTGGCGCGCCGGGCTGGTGCGCGGCAACCTGGCCTCCATCACCTTTCCCCTGGGCCTGGTGGGCTCGTTGCTGGGCACGGGACTGGTGCTGCTCATGCGGCCGGAAGTCCTCAAGCCCGTGGTGCTCGCGCTGCTGGTGGTGGTGGCCGTCTTCCTGGCCTTCCGCCGGGGCCCTCCACCGGGGGTCCGGCCCGAGCCGCCGCTCGCGCGCATGAAGGCCCTGGGGGCGGTCATCGCGCTCCTCATCGGCGTCTATGACGGCTTCTTCGGCCCCGGTACGGGGACGTTCCTCATCATCGCGTTCTCGGGACTGCTCGGGCACTCGCTGACGCACGCCTCGGCGGACGCCAAGGTGGTCAACTTCGCGACGAACCTGTCGGCGGTGGCGCTCTTCTCCTACCGGGGCCTGGTGCTCTGGCACGTGGCGCTGCCCATGGCGGCGGCCCAGTTCACCGGGGCCTGGATGGGTGCTCACCTCGCCGTGCGCGGTGGCGACAAGCTCGTGCGCAAGGTGGTGCTGGGCGTGGTGGTGGCGCTCGTGCTCAAGCTGGGCCGGGACGTGCTCGCCGGGTGAGGCCGCGCGCTCAGCCGATGAACACCAGCAGGCCCTGGCCCCGCTTCGCCACCCGGGCGGTGAAGTCGCGCAGCTCCTCGAAGTAGGACAGCAGCTCCTCCTGGGGATCCAGATCGGGCGGCGGCTCCTCCCAGAAGCCCGGGTAGATGTCCTCTTGCTGCATCCGCGCGGGCGCGTAGCGCTGGCGCAGCGTGCTCGGGGAAATCGCCTGGAGCGCCTTGGACAACTCCTTCACCTGGGCGGAGGTGAAGAGGCGCGCGGTGCCCTCGTCCGAGGGAATGTCGCCCACGTCCTCGCCTCCCCGCACGAGGAAGTCCAGCGGCGCCTGGCCATCCCACGCCGTGCCCGTGAGCAGGTACTGCAGGCCGTGCCACGTCTCGCCGATGTCCAACTCCTGGAAGCGCGCGCCCTCGCCGTCTCCGAAGTCCTCCTCGTCATCGATGAAGGCCTCGAGCTGGCCGGGTGCCGCGAGCAGCGCCTGGCGCTGGGTCTCCGTCAGGCTGCGCAACGTGCAGAGCATTTCCATGCGGGTCAGACCTCCAAGGGGTTCACGTCGAAGCGGGCCGCCGTCCCCGTCCTCGCCTGTAATCCAGGAGCCGCTTCCAGGGAACGTGGGATTCGAGGAGGGCCGGGCCGCCTGGGGATGGAGCCGCTCGCGCAACGCCTCCTCGTCGAGGAGGAGCCAGCGCGAGAGCACCTCGGGCTCGCGTTGGGGGGCCTCCTGGTACTCACGGGAGAAGGCCGCCAGTTCGTCATCGCCCACGCCCGCGCGCCAGAGCGAGAACAGCGCCCGCGCGGCGAGTCGCTGGGGGGTGACCTTCTCGGGAAGGCCGATGGCGATGCCCGGGTAGCGGACGGAGCCCGGCGAGGGCACGAGCGGGGGCGGTGACCAGCGGGGCGGCTCGGGCAGGAATTGGGGCTCCAGGTCCTCGGGCCAGCGCTCGGCGACGGCGCGGATGAACGTCTCGCCCGCGTCCAGCCCATCGAGCCAGACGTCGGGCACCAGGGAGACGAGGGGAATGCCGCGCTCACGGGCCCACCGGGCCGTCCACAGGAAGAGGTCCGCGGCGAGCGGCTCGAGTTCACGCGCCGCCACCGCGATGCGGGACACGAGGCCCGGCCCGTCGAAGTCCCGCTCCACCCAGTTCTGCTCCCACAGGTGGAAGGTGTGCTGGCACATGGCCGCGTAGAGTTCGTCCAGTGCCCAGGTCACCCGCTCCACGGGGGACAACCGGCGCGCCGCCTCGTCCACGCCGAGGTGGCCGTCTCCGAGGCGCGCGTCGATGCGCTCCCGGACGGACTCGTAGCTGCGCACGGAGCGCGCCTCCAGCCGGGCGGGGCCCGGGGCATGGAGCCGGGTGCGCAGGGGAGCGAACCGCGCGGCGCCCGGGTCCTCCAAGGGCAGCCAGCGCGCGAGCGTGTCGAGTTCGCGTCCCCACTCGCGCAGGTACTCCTCGTGGAAGCGCACCAGCTCCGAGTCCTCGGTGCCCGAGCGCCAGAGCGCGAGCAGGGCCAGGGACAGCAACTGGACGCGCGAGACCGGCTCCTCTCCGATCCAATCGCTCCCCACCGGGTGGCGCTCGCGCCGCGGTTCTCCAGCGGGAGGCAGTTGCTCCAGCGACAGCTCCTCCGGCCAGCGTTGGACGAGTGCCCGGAGGAAGCCGCCCAGCTCCTCCGCCTGGGCGTACCAGAGCGCGGGCACGACACGGGCCACGCGCCCCTCGGGGGAGACCCTCAGGGTCCAGCGCACCCGCGCGGCCACTTCCGGCGCGAAGGCCTCTCCCACGGCCACGAGCGCCTCCAGCCGCTCCCGGGCGAGTCCATCCGCCGGGGGGAAGACGCCCTTCCAGGAGGAGAGCGGACCTTGCTGGAGCACGGCTTCCTCGAAGTCGTCCGTCAGCCAGAGCACCTGCCGCGGAGGCGTGAGCAGCGGCGCGACCTCGGAGAAGCGCGGGGGGAGTTGCCGGCCCACGAGGCCCGCTTCCCGGAGGGCGGCGTCCGTCTGGACACTGACGTCACTCCACTCCCGGAGCTCCGGGAGGTTCGCATCCAGTCGCATGGTCGCTCCTGGGACAGCGGGGCGGGGTGGGCTTGGGGCGCTACTCGACGACCACGAGCTTGGCGTTGATCTCCACCGCGGTGCCTTCCTTGGCGGGCAACTCCACCACCTTGCCGGCCTTGGGGCTCTTGAGCTCGTTCTCCATCTTCATGGCCTCGACGACCACCAGGCCCTGCCCTTCCTTCACCTCGTCGCCGAGCTTCACCAGGACCTTGATGACCTTGCCGGGCATGGGGGCGGCGATGAGCTGCTTGCCCTCCACGGTGAAGCCGGCCTTGCCCGCGCGCAGGCGCAGGCGCCGCTCGTCCGCCACGTCGATGCGCGACGTCTGCCCGCCCACCTGCACCAACACCTCGTCGCCCACCTCCTCGAGCTCGACGTTGTGCGAGGTTCCGTCCACCAGCAGGGACATGGCGCCGGACTCGAGCGCCAGCGCGTCCACGAGCAGGGTGCGACCCTCGTACGTGAGCTTGTAGCGGTTGTCTCCGGCGGGCTCGATGTCCACCGGCACCGCTTCCTTCTGTCCGTGCCGCTTCGTGAAGTAACGCATCGGTTGGATCCCGGGAGTGTGACGGTTTAGCGACCGCGGCGGAGCGCCCGCCGCCACGAGGAGATACCCGTTTCGCCCGAGGACGTCTGGGGCATGTTCCGGGTCCGCTTCTGATCCCGCTGGTAGGCGTACACCACGCTCGCGAGCAGCGCCGCCTCGGTGAGCTGGGGGTCCTCCGCCCCGCCCACGAGCGCGGTGTGCTCGCGCGGCAGGAAGCTCGTGTCGTAGTCGCCGCCCACGAACTCCTCGTGCGAGAGGATGGCGTGCAGGTAGCGCACGTTGGTGGTGATGCCCTTGACCACGTACTCGTCCAGCGCCCGCTTCGCCCGCTCGATGGCCTCGCGCCGCGTGGGCGCCCACACGGACAGCTTGGAGATCATCGGATCGTAGAAGTTGGGCACCGTGTAGCCGGGGAACACGCCCGAGTCATCTCGCAGGGACGGGCCGCCGGGCACGCGCAGGGTGGTGATGCGGCCGGGGCTCGGCATGAAGTTGCGCGCCGGATCCTCCGCGTAGACGCGCACCTCGATGGAGTGTCCATTGGGCGCGGGCGCCTGGGTGAGGGGCAGCTTCCCACCCTCGGCGACCTTGATCTGCCACGCCACCAGGTCCAGGCCCGTCACCCACTCCGTCACGGGGTGTTCCACCTGGAGGCGGGTGTTCATCTCCAGGAAGTAGAAGTTGCGGTGCACGTCGACGAGGAACTCCACCGTGCCCGCGCCCACGTAGTTCACGGCCCGGGCGGCCTGCACCGCCACCTCGCCCATCTTCGCGCGCAGCTCGGGCGACAGGATGGGACTGGGCGTCTCCTCCACCACCTTCTGGTGACGGCGCTGCGCCGAGCACTCGCGCTCGTTGAGGTGGAGGGTGGTGCCGTGCGTGTCCGCGAACACCTGGATCTCCACGTGGTGGGGCTTCTCCAGGTACTTCTCGATGTAGACGGCGTCGTTGCCGAAGGCGTTGAGCGCCTCGCTCTTGGCGCCGCGCCAGGCGGAGTCGAACTCCTCCAGGCGCTCCACGCGGCGCATGCCCTTGCCGCCACCGCCGCCCGCGGCCTTGAGCATGATCGGAAAGCCGATCTTCTCCGCGTAGGCGCGCGCTTCCTCATGGCTGGCGAAGGGCTCGGTGCTGCCGGGCACCACGGGCACGCCCGCCTTGATCATGTTCTGCCGGGCGCGCGTCTTCTCGCCCATGGCGTCCATGGCGGAGGCCGGCGGCCCGATGAAGGTGATGCCGGCCTTCTCGCACGCGCGCACGAAGGACGCGTTCTCGGAGAGAAAGCCGTAGCCCGGGTGGATGGCATCCGCGCCCGACTGACGGGCGACCTCGAGGATGCGCTCCTGCACGAGGTAGCTCTCACGCGAGGGCGGAGGTCCCACGAGGAAGGCCTGATCGGCCATGCGCACGTGGGGCGCGGAGCGGTCCGCCTCGGAGTAGACGGCCACCGTGGCGATACCGAGCTCCTTGCAGGTGCGCATCACCCGGACGGCGATCTCCCCGCGATTGGCGACGAGGATTTTTCGGATCTTGCCCATGGGCGCCCCTTTAGCACACGCGAGCGCGGGCCCGGCCAGTGTGATGCGGCACGGGCCTCGGAGAGCCTCTGGGGCCGATTACTTCCGGTTGCTCAGGTACTGCTCCATGAGGCGCTTGGCCTCGACCAGCTTGGCCTCGACGAAGCGGTCATCCTCGTCCGGCTCCGGAGGCGGGGCGGGGGGCTGCTCGGGGCGGCGGCCGCCCTTGCCACTCCCCGGGGCGGGTGCGGCGTTCTTCTGGGGCGCGTCTCCTCCCCCGAAGTCCACCGCCGCGGCGAGCAGGTTGCGGGCGGTGGCGCCCCCGTCCAACAGGCGGCCGAGCACCGGCGCTTCCACGCCGAGCCAACGGGCCGTTTGACGCACCACGTCGATGTACTCCCCCTCCAGGGAGCGCGAGGGTCGGCCGGGCTCGCTCAGGGACGCGCGGCCGTAGCTGCCGGCCTTGTCGGTGTAGAGCCCCACGGCCTGGTCGCGGAAGTCCCTCGCCACGGCGCGCACGAGCGCATCCAGGTGATCCTCGGGAACGGCCTTGCCTCCCGCGGGGGTGAGCTTCACCTCGGCCACGCGCCAACCCGCGTCGGTCATGGCCGTGGCGGAGTCCACCCAGCGCACTTCCGGGAGGGGGACATGGGCGGTCTCACACGCTCGGGACAACGTCTGGCGCAGGGCGGTGAGGTTGCCTTCGATGTCGGCGAGGAAGAGGACGAGGCGGGGCTGAGACAAACGGGGGCTCCTTTTGGTGTGCGCTCCTTGAAGCGCGAACGGCCCCCCCAAAATTTCCCCAGGGAAGTCGTTGCATCATTTTCGGCACGAGGTCTCCGCCTGCCTGCCTGCCTCCGGCGGGGGCCCGGCGCTCATTCAATCCGGCAGGCGTCGTTGAAGTCCAGACGGGGGTTGCGCGGGAAGAGCTTGGACGGGTCCCCGTACCCCAGGTTGAGCAGGAAGTTGCTCTTCCACTGACCGTCCGGGAAGAAGGTCTCGTCCACCTTGGCGTTGTCGAAGCCCGCCATGGGGCCGCAGTCCAGTCCCAGGGCCCGGGCCGCGAGGATGAGATAGCCGCCTTGCAGCGTGCTGTTCATGTAGGCGAGCTTGTGCAGCTTCTCCTCGGGCATGGCCTGGAAGCCGCTCTTCAGGTCCCGGCTGGGGAAGAGCTTGGGCATCTGCTCGTGGAAGCGGGAGTCGTAGGCGACGATGGCCGTCACCGGCGCGCTCATCGTCTTGTCCACATTGCCCGCGGCGAGGGCCGGCTTGAGGCGCTGCTTGGCCTCGGGGCTCTTGACGAAGACGAGCCGCAGGGGCTGGGTGTTGGACGACGTGGGGCCCATGCGCGTGAGCGCGTAGAGCTGATGGAGGAGGGCATCCTCCACCGGGCGCTCGAGCCACACGTTGTGGGTGCGCGCCTCGTGGAAGAGGGTGTCCAGTACCGCGGTGTCCAAGGAGGGGCGTGGGTTGGCCATGCGCCCCTCCCTAATCAGCCCACGCGGTGCTCGCAAGCGGGGGTCCGCGCTCAGAGCGGAATGTTGCCGTGCTTGCGCGGGGGGTTCTCCTGGCGCTTGTTCTTGAGCATCTCCAGGGCGCGGATGACGCGGGCGCGCGTGTCCTCGGGGCGGATGACCTCGTCGATGTAGCCGAGCTCCGCCGCCTTGAAGGGGTTGGCGAACTTCTCGCGGTAGTCATTCACCAGCCGGGCGCGCTCGACGGCGGCGTCCGGCGCCTTCTTGAGCTCGTCGCGGAAGATGATGTTCACCGCGCCCTCGGGGCCCATGACGGCGATCTCCGCGGTGGGCCACGCGAAGTTGATGTCCGCGCGGATGTGCTTGGAGGCCATGACGTCGTAGGCCCCGCCGTACGCCTTGCGGGTGATGACCGTCACCTTGGGCACGGTCGACTCGGCGAAGGCGTAGAGCAGCTTGGCGCCGTGGGTGATGATGCCGCCCCACTCCTGATCCGTTCCCGGCAGGAAGCCCGGCACGTCCACCAGCGTGACGATGGGGATGTTGAAGCAGTCGCAGAAGCGCACGAAGCGCGCCGCCTTCACGCTCGCGTCGATGTCCACGCAGCCCGCGAGCACCGCCGGCTGGTTGGCCACGAAACCCACCGAGCGGCCATTCATGCGCGCGAAGCCCACCACCATGTTCTTGGCGTAGTGCTCCTGCACCTCGAAGAAGTGCCCGTCATCCACGATGGCGTGGATGATCTCCTTCATGTCGTAGGGCTTGTTGGGGTTGTTGGGCACCACCGTCTTGAGGCTCTCGTCGGCCCGGAACGGATCGTCCTCGCTCGGCTGGGAAGGGGGGTCCTCCTGGTTGTTGGAGGGCAGGTACGACAAGAGCTCGCGCGTCATCGCGAGGGCGGCCTGCTCGTTCTCCGCGGCGAAGTGCGCCACGCCCGACTTCTGGTTGTGCGTGAGCGCGCCGCCCAGCTCCTCCTTCGACACCTCCTGGTGCGTCACCGTCTTGATGACGTCCGGGCCGGTGATGAACATGTAGGAGGTGTCCTTCACCATCATGATGAAGTCCGTGATGGCCGGTGAGTACACCGCTCCGCCCGCGCACGGCCCCAGGATGAGGGAGATCTGCGGCACCACGCCCGAGGCGAGCGTGTTGCGCACGAAGATGTCCGCGTAGCCCGCGAGGCTCTCCACGCCCTCCTGGATGCGCGCGCCGCCCGAGTCGTTCAGGCCGATGACGGGCGCGCCCACGCGCATGGCCAGGTCCATGATCTTGCAGATCTTCTGGGCGTAGGCGCCGGAGAGCGAGCCGCCGAAGACGGTGAAGTCCTGGGCGAAGAGGAACACCTGGCGGCCCTCGACGGTGCCGTAGCCGGTGACCACGCCGTCACCGGGGATCTTCTTGTCCCCCATGCCGAAGTCGCTGCTGCGGTGCGTGACGAACTTGTCCATCTCCGTGAAGGAGCCGGGGTCGAGCAACAGGTCGATCCGCTCGCGGGCCGTGAGCTTACCGGCCTCGTGCTGCTTGGCGATGCGGTCCGCGCCACCGCCCAGCTCCGCCTGCTTCTCCAGTTGCTGCAGTCGAGCGCGAAGAGGGTCCGTTTCGGAGGGTCCGTTCATGCGCGCGCATCTAACACGAACCGCGCGCGGGTAGCACGCCGAGGACGTCAGGCACCGCCTTATCGGGTGATTGACAATCCCTGAAGACGCCCCCTCAACGGGTGGGCGCCAGCGTCCAGCGGGAGGAGAAGCGGTGGGCCCCTCCCGAGGCGCTGTCGAGCCAGCCCGTGATGTTCGCGCTCCGGGTGAGCAGGGGCCCCAGCTCGAGTCCCGCGGTGAAGAGGGCGGCGAGCCGTTGGTCGCCCACCACGTCCATCAGCGATATCTGCTTGAGGCCGCTCGCCACGCGCTGGGGGTTCACGCTGTAGTCCACCGCGTGGGGGAGCATGCCGCCCGTCTCGGGGATGCTGGCGAGCACGGAGCCCGCCACGGCCTCGTCATTGCCCATCACCAATTGCCGGCCTTTCAAGCGCACGAAGAGGGAGCCGCCCTTCACGTCCAGGGCATGGCCGTCCTCCAGGGCCCTCGCGCCGGGGAACTTCGCCAGCGGCGCGAGCGCCTTCTTCATCGCCGTCGCGTCCGTCACCTCGGCGGCGAGCGCCAGCCGCGAGGCGAAGAAGCGGCCCTCGGGTGTGCGCACGTTGGGGCGGGAGCGCACCCCGTCCACCGCGACGAGCACGTGGCCCGTGAGGCGTTCGGTCACCTCACGCGCCACGGAGGACACCTCGGCCGCGGGGCAGGCGGGGCAGGCCTGCTGGATGCTGGCGCGCACGCTTCCCATCGCGGCGGCGAGTCCGGCCGGTGCCATCCGGGCGCGCGAGAAGAGCAGTCCTCCGGGTTTCATCGTGCCGTAGGGGCTCGTGCCCGAGGCGGACTGGAAGGGGGGCAGCGGCAACTCCGTGCTGGTGCCTTCCATTCGGAGTTCCGAGGCGGTGCCGTCCAGGCCCACCACCAGCCCGCGCTTGGGCATCACCACGTAGGCGGCGCCGGGGAGGGGCGCGAGCTTCGCGTCCGCCTTCGGCGTCTGACTCACCAGTCGCGAGGCCTCCTTCAAGAGGACCTTGCCCTGGCCGTCGTCGACGAAGCCGCCGCCACCGCTCGCGAAGGCGCAGGCCTCCTGGCCCTTGAGCGCGTAGCCCGCCTGTCCACCTGCCTCGCGTGGGACGAGCACCGAGGTGACACCCGCCGAGGTGGTGGGTTTGATCTCCAGTGACTTGCCACTGCCCGCGGCGAGCCGCTCGGCGGCTTTTTGTTGGAAGCGCTTGGGGTCGCTCAGGCGCGTGCAGGAGACGCGGCCCGTGGTGCGCACCGAGAGGGTGACGGCTCCAGCGGGATCGATGCCCATGTCCTGGAGCGAGTCGGGCTGGCTGGGATCGAGCGCGAGGTAGGGATGGAGCTCGGCGAGCCAGACGGCGGGCCGCATGAGGGCGGCGTTCTGTCCCGCCTCGGCGAGGAAGGCGGTGAGCCCCTGGAGCGCGTCCAGCCGGGGAATGTGGACGACGGTCTCCGAGGCGGTGGCGGCACGGGGCGATGGGGCGGCGGCGAGCGATGCCGCGAGGACGAAGGAGAGCATGGCCGAGCGTGAGAGCAGCGCGCCCCCTGGCCTGTCAAGGCGGGCGGAGCGGGGGCGCGTACTGAGTTGAGCACGACACTTTTCGTCCCGGTGTGGGGATGTCCTATCCACGGTGTGGATGCCGTGAAGCGAGAGGGGACCCCAGGCCGCGAGGATGGAGGAACTGGCAGATGCCTTGCTGAGGGCGGAGTGGATCCCCCCTTGCAGGAGTCTCCATGTCCGTCCCTGTCTCTGGCCGTACCGGTGGAACCTCGTCTTCGCTGGACGAACTCGTGGGTGCCCTGGGTGCTGTCCCTCCCTCGCCGCCAGCCGCTCCGGGTGCGAAGGCATTGGCCTCGCGTGAACTCAACTCCCTCGTCCTGGCTCCCCCACGGCCGTCCGGAGCCGATGCTCCGCGCGAGTTTCCCACGGGGCGAATGGACTACTACCGCCGCCGGCATGAGGACTTCGTTTCACGCAATCCGGGCCAGCAGCCGCCCCCGTACTACCTCGAGTATGGCGACAAATACGTCCGGGCCTTCTCGGCGCTGGGGGCCCAGGAACTGTCCCCCGAGGGGCTCGCGTGGCGCGACCGGGCGCTCAAGCTCTTGCAGGATGCGATGGAGACCCGGCGGCGGAAGGAACCGGCGGAGTTCGCCGTGCTCGAGCGGAAACCAGAGGACTTCCAGATGTTCGCCTACGGCACGCACGTGAATGCCTATCTGGACGCGGGACTCTTCTCGCTTCCCACCCAGGACCTGACCACCATCCTCACCACGCCGGACCTCCGCGATTTGCTGAACCCCGATGGGATGGCCCAGATCCTCCAGGTCCTGGGGCGGGTCCGGCCCTCGGATGTGGAATCCATTCTCGCGGCGACCACCCTGGAGGCGACCCGTCCTCTTCGGCCCCTGGTCCATCAAATGGAACGGGAAGTGAAGTCGCTCATGCTCCAGAACTGGTTGAACGGGAGTTCGCGTTGAACTGGGCGCGCCACCTGCTCAAGGTGCTGGTGTTCCTGTTGCTCTCGCCGTGTCTCCTGTGTCTGGGGTCGGGCGTCTACATCTGGGTCCACAGTGCCCTGCGTGAGCGGGGAATCCACATGGGCAACAGCGTGTGGATGCCATTGGGGCCGAGGCTCGAGCAGCGCCATCTGCCCAATCACTTCTACGTCGGAGCACACTCCGCGTTCTTCACCCGCGATTGGGGAGAGCACAGCGCGCTCTGGCGCATCGGGCCGCATTGGACGCGTCGCGAGGCATCCTTCGAGGGGGCCTTGTTGACGCTGACCAGTGCCGAGGGCGTCTGGTTCGGTCTCGTCTCCAAGCCCGCTCCCGACGGCCCTCGGGACGCGCGGATCTTCCAGGTCATCCGTTCGCTCGACGAGGGGGTGAATTGGGAGGAGCGGGGCCGTACCTCCGGGATGTCGAGCCTGCTCGCCGTGTCGTCAGAGGAGGTGTGGGGCCTGGGGACGGAACTCCAGGTCAGCACGGATGGGGGACTGACCTTTTCCTCCGTGTCCTTGCCTGGAGCGCGAGACCGCATCCAAGAGCGGCTCGCGCGGGGCGCGGATGGCACGGTCTGGTTGTTGGGGCATGCGGGCCTCTTCCGCTTGTCCGACCAGGGCCGCACCTGGACGCACGAGCCCCTTCGGGAGGCCGAACCGCAGGCGGGTGATGGCGGGGTGCTCGCGGCACGGGTGGAGGGAGGGCTCGCCATCCGCCGGGATTCGCCGGGCGAGCCCTGGCGTGTCTTCACCGCGCTGCCGCATCGGGTCTCCGCGCTCGCCGTGGTGGGCGACACCGTGCGGGTCGTGACCCATCCGAGTGATCCCTTCAAGGATGGGTGGGACGCCTGGTACCACCACAGTGAGGATGGAGGGCGGACTTGGGAGCACACGAATACCGAGCTGACGCCCCACATCGCCCTATATGGGCGGGAATGGGGCGTGGGCCGGGAACTCCTGGGCCAGCTTTACGGCCGACTTCCCGGGGGTTGAGGCACCCGGGGGCCTCACCCCTCCTGGGCGAGGTGCTTGAGGAGTTCCCCTTCATCGGTGGTGGCCATCCGCTCGATGCCGTCCTGTTTCGCGTGCCGCTGGATCTGCATTATTCCCGCGACGCTGCGCACGAGCACGCCCACCTTGCGGAAGCCACCCAACCACCGGGGCAATTGGCGCTTGATGGCCTCGTCGAACTCGGCGTCGTTCCGGCCGGCGATGGCGCGCATGTCGGCGAGCAGGGCGTAGCGTGAGCGTCCCAGCTCGTCCAGGACGTCGCCCAGTTCGTCGAAGATGTCGTCGAGCTGGGCGAGGTGGGAGAAGGGCGCTTCACTGCGCACGGTGACGGCGATGCCCAACCGGTCGTCCACCAGCACGGTGAAGTGCTCGCTGCGGAAGACCTGCCGGGCGGCGGGGAGCACGCTCACCAGGGGGGGGAGGGCGCGAGACGGAAGGGAAGCCATTGAGACGGTCTCGGGGGCGACGTTCGAGCCACCCTCTCACGAGGGGGGGCGGGGAGGGAAGCCTCTCGCATGGGTCCTCCGGGGGACGTGCACTCCCGGACGCCTGCCCGCCATCCCTCGCCGAGAGTGCTGCCAATCGGTGGGCACTGTCTTACCTTTCCGGCCCATGACCGCCCCTGTTTCCGACAATCCGCTGCTGCAGACCGAAGGACTCCCGAAGTTCGACCGCATCCGGGCGGAGCATGTCGAGCCCGCCATCCGCGATTTGCTCGCGCGGCTGAACGCGGATTTCGACGCGCTCGAGCGCGAGGTCCAGCCCACCTGGAAAGGCACCGTGGAGCGTCTGTCCACCCTCACCGAGCCCCTGGGGCTGGCGTGGGGCGTGGTGAACCACCTCATGGGCGTGCAGAACAGCCCGGAGCTGCGCCAGGCGCACTCCGCCGTCGAGGGCGATGTGGTGGAGAGCTTCATGCGCATCGGCCAGAGCGCCCCCCTGTACCGGGCCTACAAGGCGCTGCGCGAGGGCTCCGAGTGGAAGGGCCTCGAGGAGGCCCAGCGGCGGGTCGTCGAGGCCTCCATCCGCGACATGGAGCTGTCCGGCGTGGGCCTGGAGGGCGAGGCGCGCGAGCGCTTCCAGGTCATCGAGCGGGAGCTGGCCGAGCTGTCCACGCGCTTCGCCAACAACGTCATCGACTCCACCAAGGCCTGGTCCATGACGCTCACCCAGCGCGAGGAGGTGGACGGCCTGCCGCCCAGCGCGCTCGCCATGGCGGCCCAGGCGGCGAAGCAGGGGCTGGCGGAGGGGGCTCCCGCGCCCACGCCCGAGGCGGGCCCCTGGCGCATCACCCTGGACGCGCCCAGCTTCGGGCCCTTCATGGAGCACTCGCGCCGTCCGGAGCTGCGCGAGAAGGTCTACCGCGCCTACATCACCCGCGCCTCCACGGGCGAGGTGGACAACAACCCGCTCATCGAGCGCATCCTGTCCCTGCGGGGCGAGAAGGCGCGTCTGCTCGGCTACGGCTCGTTCGCCGAGGTGAGCCTCGCGGCGAAGATGGCGCCCGGGGTCCAGGCCGTGGAGCAGCTCCTGGGTGAGCTGCGCGGCGCCGCCCGTTCGCGCGCCCAGGGGGAACTCGACGAGCTGACGGCGTTCGCGCGCCGCAAGACGGGCAACGCCTCGCTCGAGCTCAAGCTGTGGGACACGGCCTTCTGGGCCGAGCGCCTGCGCGAGGAGCGCTACGCCTATACCGACGAGGAGCTGCGTCCGTACTTCGCGCTGCCCCGGGTGCTGGAGGGCCTGTTCGACACGGCGAAGCGGCTCTTCGGTGTCACGGTGCGCGCCGCGGACGGGGAGGTGCCCGTGTGGGATGAGAGCGTGCGCTTCTTCCGCATGGCGGACGAGTCGGGCAAGGACATCGCCGCGTTCTACCTGGACCCCTACAGCCGTCCTGCCACCAAGCGGGGCGGGGCGTGGATGAATGGCGCGCTCGATCGCAAGCGCCAGCTGGACGGCTCGCTGCGGCTGCCGGTGGCCTACCTCGTCTGCAACGCCACGCCTCCGGTGGGGGGCAAGTCCGCGCTGCTCACCTTCCGCGAGGTGGAGACGCTGTTCCATGAGTTCGGCCACGGCCTGCAGCACATGCTCACGCGCGTGGACTACCCCGAGGCCGCCGGCATCAACAACGTGGAGTGGGACGCGGTGGAGCTGCCCAGCCAGTTCATGGAGAACTGGTGCTTCCACGAGGAGACGCTCTCGCGGCTGGCGCGCCATGTGGATACGGGCGAGCCGCTGCCCCGCGCGCTCCAGGAGAAGATCCGCGCCGGGCGCATCTACCGCGCCGCCTCCATGACGCTGCGTCAGGTGTACTTCGCCACGCTCGACCTGGAGTTGCACCACCGCTACCAGGCGGGCGGCGTGGCGGAGACCCAGAAGCGCGTGGCCCAGGACAACACGGTGCTCGCGCCCCTGCCCGAGGACCGCTTCCTGTGCTCCTTCACCCACATCTTCGCGGGGGGCTACGCGGCGGGCTACTACAGCTACAAGTGGGCCGAGGTGCTGTCCGCGGATGCCTTCTCCGCCTTCGAGGAGGCGGGGCTGGCCGATGCGCGGGCCCTGGAGAAGACCGGACGGCGCTTCCGGGACACGGTGCTCGCGCTCGGAGGCAGCCGCCACCCGCTGGTGGTCTTCCAGGAGTTCCGCGGCCGCGCTCCCAGCACCCAGCCCCTGCTCAAGCAGACGGGCCTGTTGGATTCGCAGCCGAGGGCCTGAGGCGGGCGTACTCCGAGGGGATCAGCGCGGCTTGTGGGCCCGGGCGCGCCGGTCCTCCTCCAGGCGCTCGAGTGCCCAGGCCTCGGCGGCGTTCCAGTCCGCGACGGTGACGAGCGGCAGGGGCACGCGCTTGAAGTACATGATGGCGCTCACGGACAACCGCACGAGGGGCGAGGTGATGATGTTGGCCGCGCCGATGATGCACTCGCGCACCTGGCGCTCGTGCTCCTCGAACCACTCCACCTGGCGCCAGCGCTGATCGAGCGGCACCATGCCGACCCGGCGCAGATCGGTGATGAGGACGAAGCGCTCACCGCGCTCCAGGTGGCGGCTGAACGAGGCGAGGCACGCCTCGTAGGCGGGCGTGGACAGCGTACCGGGCAGCCGCAGCAGGAGCAGTGGCCAGCGCGAATCATCGAAGAGGTCCGGGTCGGGCGGCGGCATGTGCGGTACACGGGAGAAGAGCGCTCGGGGAGGGGCTCCGGGTCATTCTGACAGCCCCTGGGAAACGTGCTATGCCCGCGCGCCCCCGGGAAGGGTGGAGCCTCCTGGTGAGAGGCTGGAGCATCCGCGATGGATTCACGCAGAACCGAGGGGTTTGTCTACCTGGTGGGCTTCGGCGCCTCGATTCCCCTCTCCAACTGGATGCTGGGCCATGTCGGTGTCCTCTGCTCGGAGAGCGGGCCCTGTTTGCTCCCCGTGGGGCCGGGTCTGCTGGCGCCCAGCGGCGTGCTCGTCGTGGGGTTGGCCTTCGTGTTGCGCGACCTGGTGCAGCGCCGTCTGGGCAAGGGCTGGGCGCTGCTGGCCATCCTCCTGGGCGCGCTGTTGTCGGCCGTGCTCGCGCCACCGGCCCTGGTGCTCGCCTCGGGGGGCGCCTTCGCCGTGTCGGAGCTGGCGGACTTCGCCGTCTACACCCCCTTGCAGCGGCGGGGACTGGTGCTGGCCGTGCTCGCCAGCGGTGTCGTGGGCCTCGTCGTGGACAGCGTGCTCTTCCTGCAGCTGGCGTTCGGGGGGCTCGACTTCCTCGCGGGGCAGGTGGTGGGCAAGGCGTGGATGGTGCTGCTGTCCCTGCCGCTCGTCTCCTGGTTGCGGCGCCGGGATGAGCGGCTCGGCATCCAACCGGCCTGAGCCGCGCGAGCGCCCCGCGCGCCACGCATCCCATCCAGAAGAGAAACTGGCTCCAGAATCCTTTCTCCTCGGAGAAACGGAAAAACCCACGCGGGTGCCGACGAATCTTTCCGCCTGGAATGTGCCGTGTTCACCGCGGACGATACGTGGGAGGGTGGACGAGAAAGGATGTCGCCGCCATGCATTACAGTGCGGTGCGCATGCCCACGTTGAGCCAGTCAGAGCCGCAGCCGCCGGACCGGGCGCCCCCCGTGCGCCCAGGTCCGGGACGCATTCCTTCTCCGCCGCTGGCGACGTGCGTGGTGTGGATCTCGCTTCCCGCGCACGGGGATGAGGACAACGGCAAGGCCCTCTGCGAGCGCATCCGTCAGTTCGTGCGCGCCCACCCCACGGGCACCTTCTGCTTCATGCTGGAGGGCTCGGACATGGTGAACGCGCGCATCGGCTACGCCAACGCCTTCAAGGAGCTGGACCGGGAGCTGGGCGGCCGCATGGAGGTGGTGTGCGCCATCCCCGCGCCCATCCCCCGGATGATGGCCTATACGGTGGCGACGATGGCCCAGGCTCCCTGGACCATCTTCCGCACGCGCACGGAAGCCGACCTGCACCTGCGCATGCGTGGCTACCTCGGCGAGCAGGGAGGTCCACGAGGCGACGGGCCCCCCCATCTCTGGTTGCAAAACCGCGTCTGAGCCGCTGTCGTCCGGCCTTCCATGGCCACCTACCCCGCTTCCGCCCGGGATGCCGTCCTTCGGTTGAGTGCGCTCGCCGAGGCGCTCGCGCGTCCCGACACCCGCGCCACCGCGCTCACCGAGTTGCGCGCCCTGGCGGCGCTCGCGCGGGACAAGCCCGAGGGGGCTCCCCTGCGGCTCACCAGCGTGGTGGTGGCGGTGGGGGCCTCGCGGGCGCGGCTGGAGCTGTTGTTGCTGCCCACCATCTTCGCTCCCGAGGCCTGGGCGCATACCTTCCTGGAGGGGCTGCTCAAGGTGCCCCTGGACGAGTACGCCGGCAAGCGGCTCGTGGAGGTGGGGGCGGGCTCGGGGTGGATCTGCCTGGCGCTGGCGCGCTTCACCCGGCTGTCGCGCATCCTGGGCGTGGACCTCAATCCCCACTCGGCGCCGCTGGCGTGGTGCAACGCGTGGCTCAACGGGGACGAGGCGCTGGTGGCGCGCCTGGACTTCGGCACGAGCGATCTGCTGCGCGAGGTGCCCGCGCACGAGCGGTGGGACTTCGTGGTGGGCTGCATCCCCCAGGTGCTGCGCGGCGAGGGGCCCCCGCTGGAGGTGTCCCAGGCGGATGAACAGGCGCTGTATGACCTGTCCAACTACTGCGCCATCCAGAACGTCTACGAGGACCACTTCGGGCTGGGGCTCAACGCGCGGCTCCTGGACGAGGTCCCCGAGCGGCTGGCGCCCGAGGGGCGGCTGTTGCTCAACCTGGCGGGACGGCCCGGGCGCGCCATCATCGAGCGCATGTTCACCCGGCGGGGCTTCACCATCCAGGTGCGCGTGGCGCGGCGGGTGATGCAGGCGGCGGATACGGACATCCGTCCCCTGGTGGCGCTGGAGCACGACACGGCGTGCGAGTTCGAGTTCTTCATGGAGGCGCACAGCGCCGAGCCGCTGCGGGCCGCCACCGCGCTCGGGTGGCTCGCGGCGGGCCATCCCATCTGGCACGAGGTGGCGGTGTGGGAGGCGCGGCTCGCCCTGCCGCGCGAGACGCTCGCCTTGCGCGAGGCCCTGCGCGGCCTGGGGGTGCCCCGCTTGCAGGAGGAACTGGACCTGGGCGCCGCCTGCGCCGAGCAACTGGGCTTCGTGGCCGAGCTGGCCGGACGCCTGGCGCGCTCGCCCTTCCTTCCTTACGCGCACGAGGCCGGGGACGTGGGCCTGCGCCAGCTCGTGGTGCGCTACCTCGAGCGCTTCTTCGACTTGCGGCTCGCCGAGGAAGAGCTCTTCATCGCCCCCGAGCGCGTCCAGGCGGTGTACTCGCTCCTGCTCGCCACGTGCGACGCGGGCGATGGCGTGCTCGTGTCGCGCAACCTCCACGCCGTCTATGCGCCGGTGCTCGACAAGGCGGGCGTGCGGGTCACCGTCGCCCCCAACACGCTGGGGGAAGTCACCCGGCTCCTGGGTGCCTTCGACGTGAAGGTCCTGTTCCTGTCGGTGGAGCCCGGCGAGCGCGCCAACCTGTCGGAGCTGGGCGCGATCCTCACCGAGGCCGAGCGGCGGGGCATCCTCGTGGTGCTCGACGAGAGCGAGTCCTTCACCATCACCGCCGAGGTCGCGCCGCGCACGCTCTTCGAGTTCCTCGCCCGCGAGCCCTCGCGCACGAACCTGGTGGTGCTCTACGGCCTCATCAAGAACGCCGTCTTCCCGGACTGGGAGCTGACGTTGATGCTGCCGGTGCCGGCGACGCTCCGGGGGGACCTGGAGGTGGCCGCGGAGGTCACCTACTCGCGCATCAGCACGCTGGCGGAGTGGTTCTACGAGCGCACTTTCGAGGACCTGCTCTCCTTCCGCATCGCCTTCTCCGAGCCGCCGCCTCCGCCCGAGCGCCCCGTGCCCCGGGTGCCGCGCTCGCGGCGCATGCTCCGGCTCGCGCGGATGCCCGCCTTCGCACCCCGGGTGTTCCGCGAGGATGACCCGGAGCTCCTTCGCCTGGACTATGGCGAGAACGAGTCGCCGCTCCCCCAGCCGCTGGTGGAAGGGCTCGTGGCGGCGTGTGCCGCGCCCCGGAACTCGGGTACCCAGCACGGCCTGGACGTGGCGGTGGCCGCCTTCCTCCTGGAGACGCGGGGCGTGCGCTATGCCCCCGGGGAACTCGTGCTCGCGCCGGGGGTATGGCCGCTCGTGCATCACCTGGGGGTGGCGCTGCGCGAGCGGCTCGGGCGGGCGCCGCGCGTCTTCGTGGCCACGCCCTGCTATGGCGTGTTGCCGCCCACCTGGGAGTCCGCGGGCGCCGAGGTGGACCTGGCGCCGCTGTCCGACCTGTCCGAGCGGCGCGGGCCCCGGGCTCCGGACGTGGTGGTCATCTCCCAGCCCTCCAACCCCTCCGGGGACTACCTGTCCCACGAGGAGCTGGTGGGGCTGGCCGCCTACGTGGTGGAGCAGCGCTGTCTGCTCGTGTCGGACGAGATTTTCGGGCTGGTGAACCTGGGCAATCCCCTGGCGGAGACGGTGCACGGGCCGGTGGGGCTGGAGGCGGCGGTGCCGGGCATCGGCGCGCGCACGGTGGTGCTCGGGGGCCTGTCCAAGGAGTTCGCGGCGGGTGGCCTGCGGGTGGGGTGGATGGCGGCTCGGGACCTGGCCCTGGTGGAGGCGGTGCGCGCGAGCGGGCCGGGGCTGCTGCACCTGGCCACGGCGCGCGCCGCGTCGCGCCTCTACGCGGCCTATGCCCGGGGCCCCGACGGCAGGCTGCTCTACCCGGAGCGGCACCGCGCGCTGCGCGACTTCCTCACGCGCATGCGCCGGGACCTGGCGGAGAAGCGGGCCCTGCTCGCCGGGGTGTTGCCGCCGGATGGGCGCGCCGAGACGGGGGAGACGGGAGGCCTCTTCCTCGCGCCCCGGGTGTCGGCGTGGCTCGGGCGGGAGGTGGACGGCGTGCGGCTCACCGCGGAGAACCTGCCCGCGGTGGTGTACGCGCACACGCATGTGGTGCTCAATGGCGGAGCCTGGTGCGCGGACCCCGAGCGCGTACGCGCCGTCTTCTCCTTGCCCCGTGAAAAACTGCGCGAGGCCCGGGCCCGGCTGGAGGCCTTCGCCGCCCGGCTGCGGGACTAGGACGGGCTCGTGGGGCACCCCAGGTGTTCAGCCACCTGATATTTCGTACTCCAAATAACGAGAGTGCATTCCTGGGTACTTCCTATTTCCAAGCAATCCGGGTAGTTTTGCTTCTTCCGATCTGTGAAGATTTGGACGACCGGTGGTCACGCCGGTGGGGGGAAGATGACATGCGGATGAACCTGATGGGCTTGCGGCGGCATGCGTGGGGTGACGTGCAGGCGAGGCTGCGGCACCTGCCTCGGATGAATCCACTGCGCAACCTGATGGCGGAGGTGCCTGAACTGGCGAGCCCCGCGCCCCGTGACACTCCCGTGGTGGATGCCGCGCGGGTGGATGCGTACCGGCACGCCATCGAGCGCTATGTGGGCCCGGAGCGGACGGTGGTGGACGTGTGCACCGGCAACGGCCTGCGCGCCATCCTCGCGGCCCGTTGCAACCCGGGCAAGCTGTACGCGGTGGATGCCTCGCGCAACCTGGACACGGCGCAGTGGGTGGCGTGTCGCAACGGCTTCACGGACATCGAGTTCGTGCGCGCGGACATCTCCCGCTTCCAGCCGGCGAAGAAGGTGGATGTGCTGCTGCACGAGCAGGTGGGCGATGGCCTCTTCGACGCGGGGCTGATTCCGAAGTTGCTGGACGCACGCGACCGGCTGCTCGCGCCGGGCGGCCGCATCCTGCCCAACCGCTTCGACGTCTTCTTCGAGCCGGTGCAACTGCGCGACGAGGCGCGCGTGCCCTTCATCTGGGACCAGCGTCTGCCGAACGTGGATTTCAGCTGCCTGCAGATCCTCCGCGACACGTTGGATCCGGCGTACTTCACCCGCATCATCCGGCCCCAGGACGTGGAGCGCTCGTTGTGCGAGGCCTCGCCCGTCTTCACGCTCGACCTGGAGACGCTTCGGGCGGGCTCGTTGCCCAAGCGCCTGGAGCTGGAGCGGCCGGTGGTGCGGGGCGGCCGCATGGACGGCCTGTGCCTCTTCTACCGGGCCCACTTCGACTCCTCGCTGTCCTATGACACCTTCCCCGAGCGGCCCCGCGCGTGCGCTCCGGTGATGCTCCTGCGAACGGATGCCCGGGATTTTGCCCGGTACGAGACGATCCGCCTGGAACTGTCGTTGCCAGACCTCGCGGACGTCACCACATGGCGGTGGAACTCCCTATGAGGGTATTCCCCTGCATGTCTCGCGACTCGTCCCATTCCTGCTGGTGATGTCCACGTCCGCGGGGGCCCAGGCTCCCGCGGTGACCCAGGGGGCCGGCACGCCCCGCTCCGTGGCGGGCCGGTGCGGCTCGGCCAACTGGGTGTGCGTGGCGCAGTGCATCGATGTGTCGTGCGTGGAGCGGTGCCTGGCCCAGGGCTGCGAGCAGGCGCTGTCCACGTTGGCGCGGTGCGCCGAGACGAGTGGCTGTGGCGCGGAGGACTCCGCCTGCGTGGCCCGGGCCTGTGACACCCAGTGCGAGCGCTCCTTCGAGCCCGCGCCGCCCAGCCCCGAGAAGGAGAACCCGGACCCGTGCGAGGACGGCTCGGTGGGCTCGGGCCGGGTGCCCAAGAAGATGGTGGGCCAGTGGTCCCTGGAAGCGGCGAGCGTGCGGCCAGAGGAGAAGTCCAAGGTCGTCGCCGACGAGGACGTCAAGGACGTCAAGCCACGCGCGGACTTCGAGCGCGCGCTGGTGGTGACGCCCAAGGGCTGCTTCCTGTTGCGCACCCGGCTGGAGAGCGCCACGCTGGGCAAGGGCAATGCCCTGGAGGTCCGCTCCTGGGGTTCGCTCGTGGTGGACGAGAAGAAGGACACGGTGGAGTTGCGCACGACGTCCGGACAAGCGGTGGGCACCGTCTGCGGCAAGCCGCGGGTCATCGGTCTGTCCAAGGGCAGGTTCCAGCGTCCCCTCTATCAATACGAGCTGGAAGGAGACACGCTCGGGCTGACCGCGCGGACGAAGTCCAAGCAGACCTTCCAGTTCCGCCGCCAGCCGCTCGAGAAAGCCGAGTAGCCCCGTATGCCCGAGCGGATGAGTCCCGTGGACGCGGCGTGGCTCCAGATGGAGGAGCCCACGAGTCTCATGGTCATCACCGCGGTGCTCTGGTTCGACGAGCCCGTGGATTGGGCTCGGCTGACGGAACTGGTCCACGAACGGCTCGTGGTGCCCTATCCCCGCTTCCGCCAGCGCGCGGTGCCGGGGGGATTGCTGAGCGCGCCCTCCTGGGAGGACATGCCGGGCTTCTCCGTGGAGGCGCACCTGCGGCGCACGCGCTTGCCGCCTCCCGGTGGCCCGGACGCGCTGGCGCCGCTGGTGGGCGAGTCCATGAGTACGCCCCTGGATTCCTCGCGGCCCCTGTGGGAGCTGCACCTGTTCGACGGGTACGAGTCGGGCAGCGCGTTGCTCGTGCGCGTGCACCACGCCATCGCGGATGGCATCGCGCTCGGGCGGGTGCTGATGTCCTTGACGGACGCGAGCGCGGAAGGACGCCGGGAGGACCAGGGCTTCCGGGAGCCCGAGCCCGTGCCGGGCGCCTGGAGCCGGCTGCTGGGCGGCGCTCGGAAGGTGGCGGACTCCGCCCAGGCGGCCTGGAAGCGGGGGGGCGAGTTGTGGGCCGAGCCCATCCAACTCATGGACCTGGCGGTGGAGGGCGCGCGAGGGGCCTCGGCGATCAGCCGGTTGCTGACCCTGACGCAGGATCCTCCCTCGCCGTTCACGGGGCAGCTCGGTCGGCTCAAGCGCGTGGCCTGGTCTCGGCCCGTGCCCCTGGAGCAGGTGCGCGAGATTGGCCATGGCACTGGCAGCACGGCCAATGACGTGCTGATGGCGGTGGTGGCCGGCACCCTGCGCCGCTACGTGTGCGCGCGCGACGCCTCCGCCGAGGACTTGAGGGCCGTGGTGCCGGTGAACCTGCGCCCGCTGCATGAGCCCCTGCCGCGCACCCTGGGCAACCGCTTCGGCATGGTGTTCCTGCCCCTGCCCGTCGGCGTGGAAGAGCCCGTGGCGCGGTTGTGGGAGCTCAAGCGGCGCATGGATGCCCTCAAGCGCTCGCCCGAGGCGGCCCTGGTGTTCGGCTTGCTGACGGCGGCGGGCTTCGTTCCCGCACCGGTGGAGCGGGTGGCGGTGGAGGTGATGCGGCGCAAGTCCTCGCTCGTGCTCACCAACGTGCCGGGGCCCAGGCGTCCCGTGTACCTGGCGGGCGCGCGGTTGTCGGGCATGGCCTTCTGGGTGCCCATGGCGGGGCGTCTGGGCCTGGGCTTGAGCCTCTTCAGCTACGCGGGCCATATGACGCTGGGCGTGGCGGCGGACGCGGGACTCGTGCCCGATCCGCGCGAGCTCATCGAGGACTTCGAGGCGGAGCTCACCTCGCTCGCCCAGGCGGTGCGGGACGCCGGGCGCGCCCCCGAAGCCCCCTGAGCGCTCCTACCGGCCGCGCTTCCTCGGCGTCTTGAGCTCCTGCCGTCCGCGGGTCTGCAACGGCACGTCGTACTCGGGGCGGGCCACTTCCTGGAACAGCTTGTGGAAGGCGTCCAGCCGCTCCGGAGAGAGCGTCCCCGCGCGCACGGCCTCGCGCACGGCGCAGCCCGGCTCCCGCTCGTGCCGGCAGTCGCTGAAGCGGCAGTTGGCCGCCAACGCCTCGATGTCCACGAACGCCGTGCGCAGACCCTCCTCGCTCTCCATCACCCCCAGCTCGCGCATGCCCGGGGTGTCGATGACGAGGCCTCCCCCGGGCAGGATGAACAGCTCGCGGTGGGTGGTGGTGTGGCGGCCCTTGTCGTCCTCGCTCACCTCGCGCACTTCCTGGCGCGCGCTGCCCAGCAGGCGGTTGATGAGCGTGGACTTGCCCACGCCGGACGAGCCGATGAGCGCCACCGTCTGGCCCCGGCCCAGGTAGGGCGCGAGCGCGTCCAGTCCCTCGCCGGTGACGGCGCTGACGGTGTGCACGGGCACGTCCCCGGCGAGCGCGGCGATGCGTTCGCGCTCCCGGGAGGCATCCTCGCTCAGGTCCGACTTGGTGAGGAGGACCACGGGCTGGGCGCCGCTGTCCCATGCCACCGTGAGGTAGCGCTCGAGCCGCCTCGGGTTGAGCTCCTTGGTGAGCGCGGAGACGAGGAAGACGCCATCCAGGTTGGCGGCCACCACCTGCTCCTCGGTGGTGCGGCCCGCGGCCTTGCGCGTGAGCTGGGTGCGGCGCGGGAGCACCGCTTGGATGACGGTGGTGCCCTCCTGGGAGCGAGGCTCGAAGGACACCCAATCCCCCACGACGGGGCGGGCCGAGTCGCCCTTGCGGATGGCCATGCGCAGCTTGCCGGGAATGGTGGCCCGTAGCTCTCCGCTCGCGGTGCCGAGCAGGTACTCGACGCCATAGTCGGCGGTGATTCGCGCGGGCTGCTCTTCCGTGCCCGCTCGCGCGCGCCAGGCCTCGCGAAACGGCGCTCCCCAGCCCCACTTCTCCAGCACCTGCTCATCCATGCCAATGGCTCATTCGATCTCCAGACGACGGGGGCTACACGAGCCCGTATTCCTCGAGCTTGTTGTACAGCGTGCGGCGGCTGATGCCGAGCAGCCGCGCGGCGAGGGTGCGGTTGTCCCCCGCGCTCTTGAGCGCGCCCATCAGGGCCTGCCGCTCCGTCTCCTTGCGCTGCGACTCCAGGGTGCGTCCTTCCGCGCCGGGGCTCGCCACTGGGAGGCTTCCCGGCACGGGCGTTGGACTGGCCGGGGCCGGGAGCGATGCGGGGACGATGCCCGGCTGCCGCTCGATCTCCCGCCGCACCTCGTCCCCGGTGAGCAGGGGCCCGTCGGAGAGCACCACCAGGCGCTCGATGAAGTTCTGCAACTGGCGCACGTTGCCGGGCCAGGGCTGGGCACACAGGGCGGCCAGCCCGTCCGGCGTCAGGGTGAAGGGCGGCCGGCCATTGGCGCGCGCGTGCACCTCGAGGAAATGCCGCGCGAGCGGTTCGATGTCCTCGGGACGGACGCGCAGGGGGGGCAGCCACACCGGCACCACGTTGAGCCGGTAGAAGAGGTCCTCCCGGAAGCCGCCCTCGCGCACCAGCGTCTCCAGGTCCCGGTGCGTGGCCGCCACGAAGCGCACGTCCACCTTGAGCGTCTGGGTGCCGCCGAGCCGTTCGAACTCCCGCTCCTGCAAGAGGCGCAGGAGCTTCACCTGCACCTGGGGGGTGATGTCGCCGATTTCGTCGAGGAAGAGCGTGCCGCCGTGGGCCAGCTCCACGCGACCGGGCTTGCGGGTGGCCGCGCCGGTGAAGGCGCCCTTCTCGTAGCCGAACAGCTCGCTCTCCAGGAGCGTGTCCGGCAGCGCCGCGCAGTGCAGCTTCACGAAGGGGCCCGCGTGCCGGGGGCTCGCGTCGTGCACGGCCTTGGCGGCGAGCTCCTTGCCCGTGCCGGACTCACCGCGCAGCAGCACCGTGGCCGTGCCCGCGGCCGCGCGAGAGAGCAGCGCCTGGACACTGGCCATGGCGGAGCTCTGGCCCACGAAGCCGCCCGCCTCCCGGGGCACGGGCCGCGACACCTCCGGCTGCTGAGCGCGCAAGAGGGCCTTGCGGATGCTGAAGAGGATTTCCTCCCGGTCGAAGGGCTTGAGGGCGAAATCGGCCGCGCCCGCCTTCATGGCCTCCACGGCGAGGGGCACGGTGCCATGGGCGGTGAGGAGGATGACGGGCATGTCCGGCCACGAGCGCCCCACTTCGGCGAGCAACTCCATGCCACCCATTCCGGGCATGCGCACATCGCTCACCACCACGTCGATGGGCTTGCGGCTCAGCAGGGCGAGGGCTTCTTCCCCTCGCGTGGCCGTGTGCACCGAGAGCCCCGCCTGTCCCAGCAGCGCGCCGAGCACCTTGGCCACGGCGGGGTCGTCATCCACCAGCAACACGTTTCCCTTGAGCGACTCAGCCACGGTGCTTCATCTCCTGGTACGGGGATGGGGGCGGCCAGGGGCCCGCGCTCGCATCCGCCGCCGAGCCTACCTCGCCCGGGCTTGTCCTGTCAGGGCTCCCCAGGTTTCACTCGCGCTTGAAGTGTGGGGGGGCTCTACCTCGAGTCGAACCTGGCTCAACTCCCATGCGGTTGACGGGCCAGGACTCGCCCTTCTGGAGACACCGCGAAGGACTCCCACCAGTCGAGCATTCGAAACCGCTTGCTCCCGCATCGATCGAACCGTTGCGTGACGTTGACGTAGTAGTAGTCCTTCCACTGATAGACCACGGCTCCCAGTCCCAAGGCTGGAGTCGAGCATCCCTCGAAGAGGCTCTGGTCGGACCAGAGCCGGATCGTCTCTTGGAGTGCTCCCGCCGCGGCCAGCGCGGCTTGCCCATTGAGCTCTTTGTCGACGTCGTTCGAGACAGGTTGAATCGCCGCCAGTTCTTCTTGCGACGGCCATTCCACTGGGGGCTCCTTGATGCCCAGCAACGGCGCGATCACCGCGCATCCCGTGGAGTTCATCGCTACCACGAGCATCAAGCATGTGAGGCGCATGTCCTTCTCTTTGTCCCCGAGACGCATGCTAGTTCCTTCCTGGATTGAAGAGAGGCGCGCATCTCGCGGGTCCGCTCCCGAGCGGTTCGGGCTCACATCGGGTTCGCCATTCCCATGCATTTCCACTCCACTCGTGGACATCTCCAGTGGAGCGCAGGAGCAGGTAGATTGGGTGCTGCTCTTTCCGCGCGAAGATGAAGCTTTGCGCGACGATGGGCGAACCGCCGATGATGGGAGGCTCACCTGTCACGGAGTTTCCTGGATATAGATCCAGACGGGCCATGCCTTGTGTCGCGTCGAAGTCCATCGGCCAGATTGCCATGTCTGGTGTCGAGGGGCCGCGCCAGCATGGATGATTGTGAAGCAACCCAATGAGTGTGATCCGGTTCACTGGGTAATCCGCGTCCTTGACTGACTGGGGTGGAAAACAGCCCCTCTCTGGATTGACCAGGTTCCGACGAGGTGTTGTCAGGCGTAGCTCATAGGTGGGAGGCTGCCCATCCTCCGAGATATTGACTACATAGAGAGCACTGCAATATTCGGCGGTAAGGTTGCGGACGGGCTTGCGGTTCAATGGATCGGTGGTATCGCAGCTCGTGGCGCCCTCAAGGCGTAGGAATTGGTCCGAGATGGCTTTCATTATCTCGAAGCGCAAGAGACCCGCGGGCGCTTGTTGGGTGATATTCTCTTGGGACAACACGATGCCAGGGATTCGACTCCAGGGGCCCGATGCCTCGTCTCCACCCGCTCCAGTGTAGATGATGTAATCATTGGGTGATGTGCAGGCGGGGGAGATGAGCAAGATCATCATCAACCCGATGCGGCGCAGGCTGGTAGATAGTAGGCCAGCCCTGGCCGTGCAGGGAACAGCACCGGAGGCGAGTTCACCCGCGATCATTCGCAAGCCGCTCATGCCTGACTGAAGTGATAGGTGGTTCAGCGTGGGCTGCATGTCATGATTGTAGCGTCAGCAAGATTTGACGTGCAAACCGTGATGATTGTGACCCCTATTTCATAGAGGTGTTGATTCATTCCCCTTGGATTTTTACTCCTTCACCGCTCCAGGCCGGGCCCGGAGATGGGCAGGAGCAGTGTCACCGTGGTGCCTCGTCCCTCGTGGCTCGTGAGCGTCACCTGGCCGCCGTGGGCCTCCACCACCCGTTTGACGAAAGCCAATCCCAAACCACTGCCCGTGGCCTTGGTGGTGTAGAAGTCGTCGAAGGCCCGCTCGCGGGTGCGCGCGTTCATTCCCTCTCCTGAGTCCTCCACCGCGAGCACCACGCTGCGTTTGTCCCTCTTCGTGCGCAGGATGAGCGTGCCCCCGTCCGGCATGGCCTCAAGCGCGTTGCGCACCAGGTTCTCCACGGCGTTGGCCAGCAAATCCCAGTCTCCCGGGCAGCGGAGCTCTCCCGGTGCCAGCTCCCGGCGCAACTCCACCCCGGGGCGTCCGGTGAAACCCTGGAGCGACAGCACGCTCGTGGCGAGCTGATTCATATCCACCGGCTGCAACAGCGGCTCCACCCGTCCCAGGCGCTGGTAGGTGCTCACCACCCGGTCCAATCGCTCCACCTGTTCCAGGAGCAGGTCCAGGAACTCGCCCTTGTCGTCCCAGGGCTGGCCCCGGGCGTGTTCCTCCTGGAGGTATTGCGCGGCGCCCTTGAGCGCGGCGATGGGGTTCTTCAGGTCGTGCGCCATCTGCGCGGAGAAGCGGCCCAGGGTGGCCATCCGCGTGAGCTGTTCGCGCTGGGCCACGACGGCCGACACGCCTCGCCGGGTAATGGCCAGCAGCGCGAGCGTGATGGCGACCGTGCCCACGACCAGCGCGCCGTGGCGCTCGGCGAAGGCCCGGAACACGGCCAGGTAGGCCAGCACGCCGATGATGGATAAGAGGAGCGCGAACCCGGCGTGGATGTTGTTCAGCTCCCGGCCGAAGAGGCGCAGGCGCAGGGCCACCACGGCGATGGCGGGCAGCCCCAGGATCGTGCCCAGGTTGCCCAGGCGTGGCACGTCCCGGCCCAGCTCCGCCGCCAGGTCCGTGCCCAGCAGTGTCACCAGCAGCGCCAGTCCCGTGAGCAGCAATCCCGCCCGGGTGCGCTCGATGGCGCGGGGCTCGCGGCGCAGGTGCCGCAGCAGCAGCCAGAAGCCCCCGAGCAGCAGGGGCACGCTCAACCCCACCAGCACCCAGGTGAAGCCCCGCGAGGTCACCGTCGCCGCTACCCGCGCCGAGCCCAGCCCCGCGAGCGACACGGCCGTCAGCCCTCCGAAGATGGCGTAGGCCGCGTACATCACCCCCGAGAGCCGGCGCCGCTCGCCCACGAAGGAGAGGATGAAGTGCAGGGCGGAGGGGGCGCTCATCATCGTCGCGGCCGTGGCGATGAGCCGCCAGCCGGCCCCTCCGGAATTCGCCAGGGCGAAGTCGGCGAAGTTCCAGGTGGACAGGGTGATGCTGATGACCGCCAGGGGCAACGCCAGCGGGCTCTTGCCCACGCGCACCAGGGCCAGGATGGTCAGCGCGAGCAGTCCCGCGCAGGCCCCAAGGCTCATCCACGCCTGGGTCGTCATGGGCTCCTCTTGCCTCCGGGCCCTACAGCAGGGCCAGCCGGCGGGAGCGCACGGGATCCGCGGCCACGGCTTCCCAGCGGCGCACGGCGGCCTCGCGCTCGGGCTCGGGGGCGTCGGCGTAATAGCCGAGCGTGTCGTTGAGGCCCCGGCTGAGCTCCTCGATGGAGGACAGGCGGACCTCCAGCTCCGGGTGGCGCAGCGCGGCCACGAGCCAGTCGGCGCGGCGGCGCGTGCGGTTGTCCGCCCACCACGCCATCCACGCGCGCGTGTCCAGGCCATGCGACACGCGCGTCACTTCGCGCAGCGCGTCGGCGGCGGCCTGGGCGCACAGCGGATCGCTCCCGCCCGTGAGGGGGATGAGGCTCTCGATGGCCTCGCGATCATGCAACGTGCCCAGGGCGCGCGCGGCGAGCGAGCGGCGCAGGGGGTCTCGATGGCCGAGTTCCTGGCGCAGCTCCCGGCGCGCGGCGTCCATGCGAGGCAGGTGCTTGAGGGCGGCGGCGGCCACGCGCGCGGCGCTGGACAGGTCCGGCTCGGGATCGAAGAGACCGCGCAGGATGCCATCCACCAGCTCCACGTAGGGCAGGCCACCGGCGGTGAGCAGGGCGAAATAGCGGGTGTCCGCGTCGGGCGAGTCCAGGAGCGGAGCCAGGGCCTGGGCCGCGGGCCGGCCGAGCCGCGAGAGCGCTCCGGCGATGGGGCCCAGCTCGTCCGCCTCGGGCAGCTCCACCACGGGCAGCCGGCTCCAGGCGGAGGGGCCGGGAAAGTGCGTGGCGAGCACCCGGGCGCTGGCCTCGGGCGAGCGCGCCAGCTCCGCCATGGCGCTCGCGCGCTGATTGGCGTCCGGGCCCGTGAGCCGCTTGATGAGGGGGCCGAAATCCGGAGGCGGGCGCTCCTCCTGGGACATCACCAGCGGGGCGAGTGAAGCGGCGCGGCCCAGGGCACCGGCGGAGCGGGTGGCGAAGGGGCTCCAGCCCAGGCCCGCGGCGAGCGAGGGGGCCGGGGCGCTCGGAGCCGGGGCGGCGGGCTCGTCGAACTCCACGTCGATGTCCACGTCGAAGTTCATTCCGCCGCGCTGGGGGCCCTGGCGCTGCTTGCGGAAGAGCAGCAGCTCCTGGAAGGCGGCGGGCAGGTCCTGGCAGAAGAGGATGTAGTCGGACAGGCGCCGCTGGCTGATGGGCTTCTGGCCGCAGTCGCCGTAGAGCACCGCCACGAGCCGGCCACGCACTTCCACGGGGTAGAGGAAGAGGGTGCGAGGCGGCTGGCGGCCGAACAGCTCCAGGTAGTGCCGGGTGAGGCTGTCGGGCGGCATGGGCCCCGCGTAGCTGCCCCGGGTGACGGCCACGGTGCGGAAGACGCTGGAGGCATCGAGCGGAATGGACACCTGGGTGAGTGCGTCGCCCCGGAGTCCGTCTCCCCGCGAGTCCCAGCCCACGGCCGCGCCGCGCATCACCGCGAAGGCGGCCACATAGTCGAATGAACGACGGCCAAAGCGCAGGGCGGTGTCGATGAGCCGATCGCGGTCACGCGTGGCTTCCTTGAGGGCGGCGCGCGCCTGCGCGAGCGTCCACTCGGGCACCTCATCGCCCGGGGCCCGCGCCGATTCGTTCTCCGCGGGCCGGGATTCGGGCGGAGGCGGCGGACGCACGGGCGCGGCGGCCACGGGGGCCGGGGGCGCGGCCCGGGGCGGAGCGGCCTGGGGCGCGGGTCTCGGAGGCGCGGCCTGGGGCGGAGGGCGCGCCTGGGGCTGGGCCTGGGGCCGCGCGGGCTCGGCCATGTTCAGTCGCAGGGGCTCCCGGGCGGGCGCGGACGCGGGAGCGGGGGACGGCGGCGCCGGGCGCGCGGGAGGCGCCTGGACCCGCTGCGGAGGGGGAGCCACCGGGGCGGGAGGCTCCGCTGTCCTCTCGATGGGGACGGGCTCGGCGGCCACGTCGCGCGCGAGCCGTTCCACCATCTCCAGGGTGAGGGTGGACTCCTCGGCGTCCGGTGCCGGAGGCGGGGGCGGCTGGACCGCGGGCGGCGGCGCCGGTGGGGGAATCGCGGCGGCGCCCATCCGCTCCGGGTCGAGCATGGCGAGGACGGTGCCGTAGCGCGGCGTCAGCGGCAGGCGGTAGATGACGGAGATCCACTCGCGCACCCGCACCTCGGTGGCCACCCACAACTCCAGGGGCTTGCCGAGGAGGAATCCCACCTCCTCCAACTCCTTGCGGGGCACCGGGTAGCCACAGGCCACGTGCAGGGTGGTGCCATCCAGCGACAGGGGGACCACGCACAGCCGGTCGGCGATCTTCGGGGGGATGAAGGAGGCGACATCCGCGTTGGGCTCGAAGTCGGCGAGGTTCACCGGCCTCAGTCCCGACGCCTCTCCGAGCGCGTGCAGCACCTGGGGTTCGGCGAGCATCCGCCGCTCGAGCAGGGCGGTGTCGAGGGCACCCCCTTGGGCCGCCTGATGGCGCAAGGCTTCCTCGGCCTTGTCCTGGGGGAGGAGGCCCTGCGCGATCAGGGTCTGGGCGAGAAGGGAAGGCATGGGGGCGGGGCATCTTAAGGCCATGGCAGGCCGGCACAACGAATCCTTTGCCCGATGTCCGCTCGCCCTCTCTCCGGGCGTTTCCGACCGCGTTCCGACACTCCAGGTCCAGGGTTCCCTTTCCCCATTGCTCCGGGAGGCGGGACGCGGCGACAGTCGTGTCACGCGCCCGGCCGCGCGGATGCCCTCCTCGATGACTGCCCTGTCCGACACGCAAAAGTTCCTGGAGGCCGAAATCTCCCGGTTGAGGGGCCTGCTCCAACGGGCCGGACTCGATGCCGATGGCGAGCCCTTCCCGAGGGATCATGAGCCCCAGGCCGTCCTCGATGACCAGGAGCGATTGTCGCGCCTGGCCCAGGGCGCGGGTGGCATCGGGGTGTTCTCGTTGGATCTGACGACCCGGCTGATGGCCGTCACCCCGGCGTACTGCCGCCTGTTCGGGCTCGCGCCGGTGGCGGTGCTGCCCGCGGAGCTGATCGACACGCTCGTCGTTCCCGAGGCGCCGTCCATGCCCTCCTCCCTGGAGCGGCGTGCGGGGTCGCGTGGGGGGCTTGTCGCCGAGTTCCAGATCCGCCAGCCGCGCACGGGAGCCCTGCGCTGGATTGCCCGCCGAGCCGAATACGTGCGCGACGCCGAGGGACGGCCCGTGCGCCTCGTTGGCATCGCCGAGGACATCACCGAGCGCAGGCGCATCGAGGACGCGCTGCGCGATGCCAATGAGCGCATGCAGCTCGCGCTCAACTCGGACGTGGTGATTGGCACCTGGGTGTGGGACATCCCGAACGATCGGCTCATCGCCGACGCGCGCTTCGCCCGCTTCCTGGGGCTCGATGTGGAGGAGGCGGCCCGGGGTCTGCCGCTCGAGGTGGTCGTGAGGGCCATCCATCCGGAGGACCGCGCCCGTGTCGAGGCGATGATCGCCAAGACGGTGCGGCTTGGCAGCCCCTACCGGGCCGAGTACCGCCTCCGGCACGCCGATGGCGGCTACCGCTGGCTCGAGGCCAGTGGCCACTGCGAGCTGTCCAGCGAGGGTCGGCCGCGGCGCTTTCCCGGAGTGATGATCGACATCCATGAGCGCAAGGGCGGCGAGCTGCGCCTGGCGGCGCTCGTGGAGGTGGGAGACCGGCTGCGCGATCTGGAGACGACGTTCGACATCGCCAGCACCGCCATGGATGTGGTGGGGCCGTTGATGGGCTGCGTCCGGGCGGCCTATGGGACGATCGACGCGTCCCGCCGGGTCATCGAGGTCCAGCGGGATTGGGTCGCGCGTCCCGACGTGGTCAGCATGGCGGGCCGGCACTCGTTCGATGACCACGGCGTGCACCTGGAGCATCTCCAGCGCGGGGAAACGGTGGTCATCCCCGACGTGGAGAAGGATCCGCGGACCGCGCGCCTCGCGGCCAACTTCCTGGCGCTCGAGGTGCGCTCCCTGATCAACGTGCCGTTGATGGAGCACGGGCGGCTTGTCGCCGTGCTGTTGCTGCACGATCCGCGCGTGCGCGACTGGTCCGAGGACGAGATCGACTTCCTGCGCAACATCGCCGACCGGATCTGGGCGACGAGCGAGCGCTTCCGGGTGTTGGCGGAGCTGCGCGAGGCCAACGAGGAACTCGAGCGGCGAGTCGCGCAGCGCACCCGTGAGCGCGACCGCGTCTGGAAGATCTCCCAGGAGTTGTTGGGGGTGATGGACGCCCGGGCCCGGCTGCTCAGCGTGAATCCGGCCTGGAGCGCGGTGCTCGGCTGGCGTGAGGACGAGTTGGTGGGCGCGACCCCGGCCTTGTTGGAGGCCGAGGGCGGCCCGAGCATGCGGGCGGAGCTGGAGCAACTGACCGCGAGTGATTCGACCCGGCGGTTCGAGACATCCCTGCGGCACAAGAACGGCTCCGTGCGGCACCTGTCCTGGACGGTGGTGCTCGTCGCCGAGGAAGGGCTCGTCTACGGCGTGGGCCGGGACATCACGGAGCAGCGTCTGATCGAGGAGGAACTGCGCCAGTCCCAGAAGATGGAGGCGGTGGGCAAGCTCACGGGCGGCGTGGCGCACGACTTCAACAACCTGCTGCAGGTCATCTCCGGCAACCTCCAACTCCTGCAGCGCGACGTGACGGACAACGAGCGAGCCCTGCGCCGCGTGCGCAACGCCATCGGCTCGGTGAACCGGGGCGCCAAGCTCGCCTCCCAGTTGCTCGCCTTCGCCCGGCGCCAGCCGCTGCAACCCCTGGTGCTCGACCTGGGGCGCCTGGTGCGGGGCATGGATGATCTGCTGCGCCGCTCGCTCGGGGATGACGTGCAGGTGGAGGCCATCATCGCCGGAGGCCTGTGGAACACGTTCGCGGACCCCAACCAGTTGGAGAACGTCATCCTCAACCTGGCCATCAACGCCCGCGATGCCATGGGGGGCAGTGGCACGCTCACGCTGGAGGTGGACAACGCGCTCCTCGATGACGACTACGCCCGGCTGCATCCCGAGGTGGCGCCCGGCGCGTACGTGATGCTGGCCGTGTCGGACACGGGCAGTGGCATGTCACCGGAGGTGATGGAGCGCGCCTTCGAGCCGTTCTTCACCACCAAGCCCGAGGGCCGTGGGACGGGCCTGGGGCTGAGCATGGTGTATGGCTTCGTCAAGCAGAGCGGTGGCCACGTCGAATTGCGGAGCGAGCTGGGACGCGGCACGACCTTCAAGCTGTACCTGCCACGCACCCACCAGGCGGAGACGCAGCTGCCCGAGGTGCTGTCGGGCCCGGTGGAGGGCGGTACCGAGACCATCCTGGTGGTGGAGGATGACGTGGAGGTGCGCGCCACGGCGGTGGACATCCTGACGGAGCTTGGCTACCGGGTGCTCAAGGCGGTGGACGGCCAGAGCGCGCTGTCGCTCTTGAGGCGCGGCGCGGCGGTGGACCTGCTGTTCACCGACGTGGTGATGCCCGGCCCGGTGCGCAGTCCCGAGCTGGCGCGTCAGGCCCAGGCCCTCCTGCCGGACCTGGAGGTGCTCTTCACGTCCGGCTATACCGAGAACGCCATCGTGCATGGCGGCCGGTTGGATCCGGGTGTGCACTTGTTGGGCAAGCCCTACCGGAGCGAGGAGCTGGCGCGCAAGGTGAGGCAGTTGCTCGACCAGCGCGCGCAGCGGAGGATGGCCCAGACGCCGCCCACGCCCGAGCCCGCGCGCGAGCCGGACGCGAAGCGGCGGTTGCGCGTGCTGCTCGTGGAGGACGACGAGGACATCCGCGCCTCGGCCTACGAGCTGCTGGGCATGCTCGGGCACGACGTGGTGGCGGTGTCGAGCGCGGAGGAGGCCAGTGAGGTGCTGACGGTGGACTCCTTCGAATTGCTCTTCACGGATGTGACCCTGCCGGGCAGGTCCGGCGTGGAGTTCGCGCGCGAGGCGGTGCGGCTCAAACCAGGGCTGCGGGTCCTCATCGCCTCGGGGCATGGAAGCGCGGCGCTCTCCGCCGAGGACACGCTCCGCCTGGGCGCGGTGGTCCTGCCCAAGCCCTATGCGCTGTTCCAACTCCAGAAGGCCCTGGAGCAGGTGTCGGCGTCGCTCTGAGTCATTCGCGGGGGGCTTCACCCACCGCTGGCCTTGAATCGACTCAGCTGGGCTGGACGACGTAGGTGGACGTCAGCTTGTCGTGGAGCGTCTGTCCGCGCCGGTCGAAGAGGGCCATCCAGAATCCGGCGAGGAAGAACCCGAAGGACACACTGGCGAGCAGGGCGCGCACGACGGCGCGGCCCGGGGCGGGGGCCATGCCTCGCGTGTCCACGAGCCTCAAGCCGAGCAGCCGACGGCCCAGGGTCCGGCCATTCCAGAGGAAGGCGGACACGGCGCAGTACACGAGCGACAGCACGAGCAGGAGCACGATGCCGGGGATGAGCACGGACTGGAGCGCGCGGACTTGAAGGAGGAACGCGTCGAGTCCGGTGAGGGTCGTCTGGGACTTGTGCACGCCAGCCACCGACGAGGCGAGCAGGAGGTAGAGCGCGACGATGCCCGCGATGGCGCCGGTGTCGATGCTGAAGGCCAGCAACCGGCGCCAGAGCGAGGCCGGACGTGCGTGGACCTCACCGCTCGCCGCCTCCGGGGCCGGAGCGGGCTTCGCCTTGGCGGGGGCCGGAGCGGCCTGCCTGGCGGTGGGCGTAGGAGCCGGAGTGGGCACGGGGCTCACGGGCGCGGCGGTATGGAGCGGCAGGGTATCGGGAGCGTCCTCGTCGACGTCGACGGAGAAGGATGCCTCTTCCTCGGGGGCCTCGGGAGCGAACACGGGAAGGCCCGGCGCGGGTGCGGCTCGCGGCGGCATGACGGGCAGTCCCGGAGCTCCGGGCTGACGCATGACCGCGGGACTGGCCTGCGGAGCGGTGGACGGAGCCGCGACGCCGGGACGCGCGACCGCGGCGGGCGGCGGCCTGGGCGCGGGGACCATCGGCGCGACGTTGCGCACGGTCGGCGGCGCTGGCGTCTGGGGCCGCGGCGCGGGAAGCATGCCGGGCGGCGTGGCGGGACGCGCGATCATCCCGGGCGGCAGGGCCTGTTCTCCCGGTAGCGTGGGCACCTCCGACGCATCCCGCTCCGAGCGGCGACGGTCGATGTGGATTTCCCTATCCAACATGGCGGGCACGGCCCGGCTGGCGGGCTGGGACGCGGCGGCGCAGGCGGGGCACTCCCCCACGGGCGGCAGCGCGGCTCCGCACTTCAGGCACTTGGACAACGGTTCCTCCAGGCTGAAGAAGGCTGTAGCACCATGAAACGCCTTCCCCGAGCCGGGAGCAAGAAAACGGCCGGACGCCCGGGTTCCCCTGCCTGGAGAGCCCTGGGCGAAGGGCTCCTGAGCTCAGGCGTAGTAGTGCTTGCGCGAGATGAGGTGGATCCCCACGGCGACCAGGAGCGACCCGATGAGGGCCAACACGATGCCCAGGGGGCTGAGCGTCGACAGGACACCGTGCGCGTCGATGGAGGCGCCGGCGAGCCCTCCCACGGCTCCTCCCAACATGCCCAACAGCCCGCTTGCCGGCAGACCTACCCGCGTCGTCGTTGGCATCGCCACGAAGGCGAGCACTCCCACGATGAGTCCGATGAAGACATAAGCGAACATGGCCATGGGTGAATCTCCCTTGTGAGAACCTAGGGATGGAGACCCGGGCCGGGCAGCCGACGGGCGGCGAGGGCCTTTCCGCCTGACCTCTAGCCGAGTTCCCCATCCAGATACGCCATGACCGCGAGCGCGGCGAGCGCGGCTGTCTCCGTGCGAAGGATGCGGCGGCCCAGGGTGACGGGCCGGGCACCGAGCGCCTGGAGCGTCGCCACCTCCTCGCGCGCCAGCCCTCCCTCGGGGCCGATGACGAGGGCCACGGGCACTCCCGGGGCGCAGGCACGGAAGGCCTCGCCGAGGGGCGTGGCGGACTCCTCCTCATCGAGCACCAGCAGGGCGGTGCCCGGGGCGAGCACGCGCGTGGCCTCGGCGAGTGGGCGCGGTGGATGCACATGGGGCACGTCGTTGCGACGGCACTGCCGGGCCGCTTCCTCGACGATCTTCATCCACCGCGCGGTGCGGTCCTCGGCGCGTTTGGGGTCGAGCTTCACCACGCTGCGCGCGGTGGCCACGGGGTGGAAGGCGGCGGCGCCCAGCTCCGTGCCCTTCTGCAGGACCCACTCCAGCTTGTCGCCCTTGGGCAGTCCCTGGAGGATGTGCAGCTCGCGCGAGGCGGGGGCCCGCCGGGCCTCTCCGAGCGTCAGGCGCACCGCGTCCTCCTCCACGGCCACCACGCGCGCGTCGAAGGCCCGGCCCGCGCCGTCGAAGACCTCGAGCGCGTCCCCCTCGCCGAGCCGCAACACGTGCAGCAGGTAGTGGCGCCGGTCACCCGAGAGGGTCACCTCGGTGGGAGCGCTCTCCGGGAGCGGGACGAGGAGTCGGACCACGAGTGGGGATGCCTCCAGCGGGGGTGGGGGAGGGACTTCATCAGGAAGCCGCTCCTCCCACCAGGACCGGATTCAGTGCCGCGGGGCTCGCAGCTCGAAATCGGCGACGGACGGCAGGTGATCCGACGCATCGGTGGAGTGGTCCACCTCGAGCAGCACGGGCTCCAGCTCGCGCGAGGCGAAGAAGGTGTCGAAGCGCTTGCCGGTGGCGGGCACGACACCGGCGCCGTCGGGCAGGGAGTTGAGGGTGGACATGTCCGCCACGTCCTGCAGGCGCATCCACATCGCCGAGTGCTTGGGATACTGGCCATTCACGAGCATCTCGCGCGCCTCGTCCGGGCTCATGAGCGAGCCGTCCGGCATGCGCACCCGCAGCTCCCGGGCCCGGCGGAGGGGATCCGGCAGCTCATGCTCGAGCGCGTGGAGCGCGCGCCGCACGCGCACGTCGGCGATGTTGCCCACGCCCCAGTCGCCCACGCTCGGGTGGACGTCGCCGTAGCGCGACTCATAGTCGAGCACCGTCTCGGTGGGCTCGTGCTTGCGCAGGGGGTTGGGCAGCAGCGAGTAGTGCTGCTTGACGTTGATGTTGGCGTTGAAGTCGCCCAGGGCGATGGAAGGCACGCCCTCGCGTGCGTGCACGAGCGCCTGGAGCTGCCAGAGCTGGCCGGCGTTGATGCCGCTGTCACCCAGGGAGTGGTGCACGTTGTAGAGCGCCACCGGGTGGCCGTGCAGGTCGATGAGCGCGAAGAGGGCGCCCCGGTCCTCGTCCAGCTCGCCCATGAAGCCCTGGCGCGTGGCGGCGGCGGCGCGGGCCTCGGCGGGGAAGTCATAGGTGAAGTGCGCCGCCTCCAGGAGCGGGTAACGGCTGAGGATGGCCTTGCCATTGACCACGGGCCCGTCGAGGTCCCGGCCCTGGTAGGCCACGTGGAAGCCGTAGTCCCGCGCGAGCTCCATGGCGGTGGGTTGACTCGCCTCCTGGAGGGCGATGACGTCCGGCATCCGCCCACTGCCCTCGAGCGTGGCGAAGTAGGCCTCCAGCAACGCCCGGCGCTCTCCACCCAGCAGGATGTTGTACGTCATCACCCGCAGGAGCCCGTCCCGGGGGGGCCGGGGGCTGGGGTGATGCACCAGCAGGGTGACGCCGCTGCCCAGCAGCCGGGGTCCCGTGGCGGGTGGAAGCGCGTCGAAGCCCTGGAAGACGTGGATGGGCTCGCGGTGCGGCAGGTGGGTGGGTGGCGCGACGGGAACGCCGTCGATGATGCCCCGCCCGAAGGGGAGACGGTCCAAGAGTCGAGAAAGGGCCTGTCCTGGCATGGGTCCTCGGCTGGAATGGGCTCTTGCGCGCGGTGGAATGACTGCCTTCCCACAATCTCTGGCGCGCCGGGCGTCCCGCCAACCCGGCCAGCCCTCCCCTCGGGAGGGGAGGCGGCGGAGCGAGCCCTCGGGCGGATCCTACCGGACCGGTTGAGGCGTCCCGGATTCCCGGGGAGCGAGCGCGTAGTCCCCCGTGAGCACGGCCACGAAGAAGAGCGGCCCCACGAGCGCGTGCACCATGTTGGTGAGGAAGGACGGGGACTTCTTCTCCCAGACGGAGTGTCCGGCGAGCTGCACGAGCCATCCGCCCACGGCGAGGGCGATGACGGCCCAGACGGGCAGCAGCCGGCCGAGCGGGATGCACAGCAGCATGGCGGCGGACACGAGCGCTCCCAGCTTCGGGTCGGCCCTCAGGTACCAGGCCGTGGCGAGCAGCCAGACCCCGGGGGCGAGCGTGAGCACGCCTCCCGGAAGTTGCGGCACGGACGCGAGCCTCACCCAGTCCAGCATGGCGACGATGTGCAGGACGATGAGGGGGATGGCGATCTTATGGGTGAGCCGGTTGGTGGGATGCTGGTGGGAGGAGGCGTACTCGTCGAAGAGGGCCCGCGTGCGTGGATTCATCATGGGAGGAGTCTAACCCCGGTGGAAGTCCAACCGCACCCACTCGCCCTGCTGGGCTCCCGCTTCCGCCACCAGACCGAGCTTCACGTACGCGGCCTCCACCTCGGCCTTCTGGTGCGCGAGCACGCCCGCGAGCAAGAGCCGGTCCTTCACGTGGGCGGTGATGAGCGGCGCCAGCTCGATGAGCGTGTTGGCGAGGATGTTGGCCACCACCAGGTCGAAGGGGCCCTGGACCGACTCCAGCGACTTGCCGGACAGCTCCAGCTCCGGGGTCGCGTTCACCTCGGCGTTCTCCCGCGCCAGCTCCACGGAGACCGGATCGTTGTCCGTGCCCACCACCCGCCCGGCTCCCAGCTTCTTCGCGGCGATCGCCAGCACCCCCGTGCCCGTGCCCACGTCCAGCACGCTCGCTCCCGGGTGTTCCGCCATGTAGGTGTCCACCGCACCCAGGCACAGCGAGGTGGTGGGGTGGTCGCCGGTGCCAAAGGCCATCTTCGGCTCGATGACGAGCCGCACCCGGTCCGCCGGAGCGTTCGGCACGTCCCAGGGAGGGCCCACCCAGAGCCGCCCCACCTGCACGGACTTGATGTGGGCCTTCCAGGCGTTGCTCCAGTCTTGTTGGAGCTCCTCCGCCAGTTGCAGCCGCGCCCTGGGGAACGCCTGGGCGACTTCCTCGCGGGCCTCGCTGGCCGTGGCCGCGTCCTCGAAGTAGGCCACGAGGATGGCTTCCCCCGCGACGGGGGCCCGGACTCCGGGCATGACTGGCGCCTCTCGATCCCGCACTTCCAGTCCCATGATGCCCAACTCGTGCAGTAGATCCTGCGCCGCTTCCGACTCCGCCTCCGGCAGATCCACCGTGAGGGTCTGATACGTCCCCGTCATGTCACCCTTCTCCTGCCTGTCGCTGCTCTCCGGAAGATGCCGGGATGGCTGCAGCGGAGGAAGAAATTTTCGAGCCGGACCGCATCACCTCCCAGGTCCTACAGCGAGCGGGCGGACGATGCGATATTTCCCTTTGGAATTTACGGTAAGCTGCTCCCTCTGGAGACCAATAAGAGCCCACCGCAGTCCAGCGTTTTTTGTGTCCGCGCATGATTCAGGTTGGAGTGTGGCTCCGCCCTCGGGGCACCTGACGATGAAATCCCCTATGAAGCGAACCCGTCGCAACACTGGCTTCACCATTGTCGAGATGGCCACCGTGGTGGGCATCATCGCGGTGCTCGCCGCGCTCTCGTACGCCGCACTGGAGGTGCTGCCTCAGCGCACGCGCCTGACGGGTGGCGCGCTCGAGTTCTCCGCCGTCATCTCCAGCGCGCGCTCGCACGCCTATGGCCGCAATCAGCGCGTGGCGGTGATTCTCAACGCGGATGGGCCCAACCTGGGCGATCCCATCCGGTACTGGGTGGTGGTGGATAACTGGTCCAACCTGATCCAGACGCTCGCGGCGAATCCGGACTGGCAGACGCTCAATGACCTGAAGCCCGGTGCGCCGGCGCCCGCGGGCTCGTCGTACACGGTCTTTGACTCTGGCAACTTCAACGCCTCGGTGCGCGTGCTCAACATGGGCTTCGCGAGTGCCGTCACCGGGGTGAAGGCCAAGGGTTGTAAGGAGGCACTGACCGACAAGATCGGCCTGGCCAAGGGTCCCTCCGTGGGTGTCTCGGAGACCTTCCCGCCGCCGTTCTGTTTCGTGCCCGACAACTCGGCATGTACCTTCTGCTCCGGGGACGGTACGTCGGGCAAGCCGCTGCGCGGTGTCGTCCTGTTCGAGCCGGATGGCTCCGTGTCCTTCGCCAACGCGACGGGAGTTGTTTCCCCGGAGGGCGCGGCCTCGCTCGTCCTGCGGGCCACGGGCACGGGCGGCGCGGAAAGTGCCCAGGCCATCGTCATGACCAACACGGGTCTCGTGCGGACCTTTTCGGCGTCCGCGAGGTGATTTCCATGCAGCGACGGACCTTCTTCCGCTCCCGGCCCGGCTTCACGACGATCGAGTCGCTCATCGCCGCCGTGGTGTTCCTCGTGGGGCTCGTGGGGCTGCTCAGCGCGCTCATCCAGGCGCGCGGTGCCACCTCCCAGGCGCGTCGGCTCATGCAGGCCACCGACGTCGCCAACGACCTCTCCGAGCAGATCCAACTCTGGAACTTCGACGATCCCAACAAACGGCTGGATGACAACGTGGGCGAGTGCGCGTCGGACCCGCTGGACAAGGACGGCAAACTGCTCGATCCGGACCCGGATATCTCCTCCGGCTACATCGCGTGCATGCACGGTGAGCTCACGCTCACGCAGGATGGCGCCAAGTTCGGGGGCCTGAAGACGCCCGTCTTCAAGGACGCGGACGGGAGTGAAACCGAGTTCAAGCGCTACTACATCGTGCACACGGTGAACGTGCGCGAGGGCGTCAAGCGCAAGCAGGTCTGGGTGAAGGTGCGCTACATGGAAGCGGGTCAGCCGCGCGTGGTCACCACCCAGACGTTGCTCGTTCAAATGGGAGGCGTGTGATGCGGCGGCAGCGGCGAGGCTTCACGCTCATCGAGTTGATGGTGAGTTCCGCCGTGACGTTCGTCACGGTGCTCGCGGTGTCCGCGGCGTTCCTCGGCTACACCCAGTCCTTCTACACGCAGGCGGGTATCCGGGGAGGGCAGGCGTCGCTGCGGCAGACGCACCTGATGGTGGTGCGCAACCTGCGCATGGCGGGCTACGGCATGGAGCCGTTCCGGGCCTTCGAGTTCTCGCCGGAGCTGTCGCGCGAGTCCCTGACGGCCGTCAACCGCTCGGACCAGCTCGTGTTCCGGATGCGCAACCCCTCGTTCAACGCCTTCGCCGCCAGTGTCTCGGCCACGTCCATCACTCTGGCCAGTCCCTCGCGGTCCGTGCTGCGCAAGGGGCAGATCCTCCAGGTGGTGTGCCCGGGCGGGAGCGTGTTGACCTACGCGCAAATGAGCGAGGACAGACCCAAGGGCGCCACGGAGTTGCCGTTGGAGGCGGCCGACGCCGGCGGCAAGTTCCCTCGGATCAACGATTTCACCCCGAGTTGTTTCGGTACCGCCGGAGGCTCGACGATCTCCGTCTTCAAGATCGACGTGTACCATTACTCCGTGCGCCTCATCGACGATGACGGGGTGCCGTCCACTCCAGGCCGCCCCTACCTCTTCCGTCGGCACGGGCTGGGGGAAAAGAAGCCCCTGGAGGAGAACTTTGGCGAGCCGGTGGCCGAGGACATCGAGGCGATGCGCGTCACCTTCCTGCGGGAAGATGGCTCGTCGTTCGTGCCGGACTCCTCGGCTCCCCATCCGGACTACGGCACGCCCCTGGACAGCGAGCTGCGCAAGAACAACAGCCCGGCCAACATCCGCGCCGTGCTGATTGGCCTCGTGGCGCGCAGCAGCACCCGCGATGCGGGCGCGAGCACGTCCGTGATGAACCAGATTCCCGCGTTCGGACGCAGCGGCCTGGATGATACCCAGGAGGCCGGGTTCTCCGAGGACCCCATCACCAAGCTGCCGGTGCCCCACGGTTTCCGGCGGATTGTGTCCGAAATGACGGTCCAGGTGCGTAACATGCGCTCTTCGCAGCTGCCGCTGCCGCTCTACACTCGCGACGCGGGCTCCGCGACGGTCTGCAAGGGTGACCTTCCCGGAGACAACCTCAATTGTGCTGGTGGCTAGGAGGATTCCCCATGAAGAAACGCCTCGACAGACGTGGTTCCGTGCTGTTGCTGGTGGTGGTGCTATTGGCGGTCATCAGCCTCCTGGCGGCGGCCGCGGTGTCCTTCTCCCACAGTGAGTTGGGTGCGGCGCGCAACGAGCGTTCTGGAGACGAGCTGCTCGCGTGTGCCGACGCGGGGCGTCAGTACATGCTCTCGCGCTTCAACCTGCTGGATGGCAACCCCGTGGAGTTGACCGCGGTGAACGTGGACCTCAACGCCGCGGGCACCGCCAACTGCCCGGAGACGCCCGGAGTGCCCAAGGACGCGCGGTGTGTGCGCAGTGGCCACCTCGGGCAGATGTCAGTCTCGGGTGTGACGGCCGTCGCATCCAACGCGGGTGGCAGCAGCAGCGAGGCAAAAGATATTAGTAACGGTGTCGGTGGGAACACGTTTGGTGGCAAGCCCCACAAGATTACGGTCCACTGTCTGGACGAGAACGGTCGTGGGACCGAAGTCGAGTTCGTCGTGAAGTTCGGTCTCTAGGAGCCTTTGATGATGCGCATCAACATCGACACGCTACGACGTGCTTTGCGGTCGCCCTTCCAGCGCAAGCTGGCGCTGGCCTCCGGGCTGGTGATGGGGGGGGCCGTGGGACTGGTCGCCCTCGAGAGCCAATCGGATTCCCTGCCGTTGCCGACCAAGGCGGCATGCTGCTCGGGCGCGATCGCCGTGGGCGACGCGAAGATCAGCCCGCCGGAAGGCGCGGACAAGGAGTTCTTCGAGGTCAAGGGGACGCCCGCGGCCGTGATGTTCCTCGTGGGCAACAACGAGTCCATGCAGGACTTCCCCGTGCCCCTGCCCGAGGACTTCACGCCGGGCTTCTACCCGGAGACGAAGCCCGATACGCCGGTGGGCGACCTGGGCGGAAACGGACCCGCCGGACACTTCACCAACACGGGCTGCACGGACCCGGCGCTCGTGGACGCGATGAGCTGGTTCCAGAAGGACAGCTCGGACCCCGCGCTCAACGGCAAGGAGCCCTACGACCTCGAGGGCCTCGACTCGAAGTTCTTCGATCCGAACCAGTTCTACCACGTGCGTGGCCGGCGCATCGCGTGGGCCGGGGCCAACGAGGGCCCGGCCTCGCTCGCCAATTTCGTGACGCTGAGCAGCGACTCGACCACGACGAACATCTGCTACCAGGTCGTGGGCTGGAAGGGCGAGTACTTCTACAAGCCCGTCATGGAGGAGTGCGAGCGGTGCCTGGCCACCAAGGGATGGTGGCGCGGTCCGATGGTGACCGCCACGACGGACGCCACCCTGGCGGGCCCCACGCGCGCCAAGGACGAGCCGCCCCTGCCCGCGGTGGCCTTCCGCAAGTGGATCGTCAAGGGCGGCGCGCTCAACCTGCGTCCGCCCAAGTTCGTGGTGGCGCGCAAGGTGCTCAAGGACGTCATCAGCGCCAAGCAGCCCGTGCGTCTGGGCGTGGCCACCTTCGGCGTGGATCACGGTTGGTACGATCCCCCGAATATCCTCTCGCGGCCGATGCCCAACTGCAGCAAGGCCGCTCCGGACTTCTTGCTCGACGATACCGACACGCTCGCGCTGAAGAGCGCCGTCAACAAGGCCGAGTTCAATCACAACGAGCGCGCCATCGGTGAGGCGCTGTTCGGTCTGGGTGGCTACTTCTCCTCCGAGACGAAGTCGAAGGGGGAGAGTAAGGTCGGCATCTGGACGCAGTGGTTCAAGCAGCCCATCAACCCGGGCTACTTCGGCTGGCCGGGCTGCTGCGTGTTTCCCAAGGGCGGCACCTACGACAACCCGTACACGGGCCAGGAAGGCATCTTCTACGGCGTGTCGGATGACGAGTGGCTCAAGGAGCCCAAGAACGTCGCCGGGAAGTATCTGCCCGGACAGCCCTTCGAGCCCTGGGATCCCAACGAGCGCCTGGTGTGCAGCGAGTGCCAGGTCAACTCGGTCATCGTCGTCACGGACGGCGCGCCCAAGTACGACAACTCCGTGCCCATCACCAAGATGATGGAGATCCTGACCGCCAACAAGGTCCGGCACGTGACGGAGGGCTCTCCGCTGGTCACGTTCAACCCGGCCGATCCCGAGACCAACCCGGACGTGGGCGGCATCAACTACTGCGACCAGTTCGAGAAGTCTCCGGGCGTGCGCTACACCAAGGAGGAGTGCGACTACACCGATTGGAACTGGCCCACGGGTCTGGGCGTCGGCAACAAGAACTTCATGGACGACGTGGCCTTCTTCCTGGCGAACACCGACCTTCGCACGGACATGAATGGCAAGCAGAGCATCAAGACGTACACCATTGGTTACGGCGACAACAGCGTCATGCTCCAGAGCATCGCGATGGCCGGCAATGGCCGGTTCTTCCGCGCCGACAACGCCGAGGATCTGCGCAAGCGCATCAACGAGGTGCTGGGTGAGATCCGTCAGCTCTCCACGTCGTTCGCCACGGCCAACATCGCCAGCGTGCAGACGGGCGGCATGCAGTCCTCGGTGTACGTGCCCCGCTTCGTGCCCCGTCAGGGCCGCCCCTACGAGGGCCACCTCTTCCGCTTCTTCTACTACAGCGAGTTCGCCCAGGGCTGCCAGCCGCTGCGCGCCCAGTCCACGGCGGGGGATCCGTTCGATCTCAACCACGACAAGGATTGCGACGACACCTTCTTCCTGGACAAGCCGGCGGGCTTCGTCACGGGCGTGCCCGACATCGCCAGCTTCACCCAGAACAACATCGTCCAGGAGAACACCGACGGTGTCTGGGTGAAGGTGGTCACGGCCATTCCGTTGCTGGATGGCAAGATCGAGAAGGGCACGCCGGCCGAGCCGTTCTGGGATTTCGGCGAGACGGTGGGCAAGCGCAAGGCGGGCCTGAAGTGCAACCTGGATGATCCGCTCGCGGCGGAAGGTGGCCGCTGCATCTTCACGCTCATCGACCGCAACGACGACGGCAAGTACACCGCCGCGGACAACCCGCCCGTCGAGTTCCACGAGGACAACCTCGCGCTGCTCAAGGGCTCCATCCTCGCGGGAGGCGATGACTTCTGCGCCGCGGTCCTCAACTCGCAGAACAAGGATCCCGTGGCGGGCAAGCCCACGGAGGCCCAGCGCGAGGACTGCGCCAAGCAGGTCATCCGCTTCGTGCGCGGCCTGGACGTGTTCGACTACGACGGCGACTTCAACCGCGACGAGGAGCGTCCGTGCGCGGACAACAAGACCTCGGGCGACAAGACGTCCTGCAAGCTCGCGGACATCTTCCACTCCACGCCCGTGACGGTGGAGCCGCCCGTGGAGCCCTTCCTGTGCAACCTGGGCTTGAGCAGCCAGTGCGTGTCCACGCTCTACGAAGACTTCACTCCCTCCGTGGGCGAGCGGCTGTGCGCCTCGGGTGGCGGCGCGCCCTGCTACACGCCCACGGCGCTGAGTCCGGGACGTGATCCGACCAACCGCCAGGGCTCCTACGACGTCTACCGCAAGGACAACGCCCGGCGTGACCGCATCGCGCTGGTGGGCTCCAACGGTGGCATGGTGCACGCCATCCACGTGGGCTCGGCCATCTCCGGCCGCGAGAAGAGTGGTGTCCTGGATGACGTCCACGACCTTGGCACGGGCCAGGAGATGTGGGCCTTCATCCCGCCGGACCTGTTGCCCAAGCTGGCCATGCCGCTCGAGGCTTCCCGCAACCACCACTACTACGTGGATGGAACGGCCATGGTGCGCGACATCTGGGCGGATGGTTCCGTGGACTCCGCGCGTGACGGCGTCAAGCAGCCGGGTGAGTTCCGCACCGTCGCCGTCATCGGCGAGCGCAGCGGTGGCGATCGCTTCACGGCGCTGGACGTGACGGACCCGCACCTCATGCTCAAGGCGGTCAAGAATCCCGGCGCGGGCTACCAGCCCTTCCGCTGGATGTTCCCCAACGCGTGCGACAAGGAGTCGCTGAGCGTGGGCCAGTCGTGGTCCAACTTCGCTCCCAAGCCGCCTCCCATCGGACCGGTGCGCCTCAAGGCCGGCCCCTCGGATGCCGGCCCGGATCGCGACCGTGGCTGGCAGGAGCGCTGGGTGGCCGTGCTCAATGGCGGCTACAGCCCGGATCTCTCGCGTGGCCGTGGCGTGTACATGGTGGATGCCTGGTCGGGTGACAACCTGTGGTCCGCGGAAGCCCACCCCGGTGGCGCGCCGTCGCCCTACCAGACGGTGCTCAACCAGATGATGCCCGTGGTGGCCTCGGCCTCGCTCGTCGACATTGGCAAGGCGGAGGGCGTGCAGCGGGACCTGGACGGCTTCTTCGACACCATGGTCGTCGGTGACATGGGCGGCCAGGTGTGGACGTTCCGCTTCTACGAGCCGGGTGAGTTGGACATCTCCACCGGCAAGGTGAAGAACTGGTTCGGTGCGCGCTCGCTCGAGGTCCAGCGCGAGGATGGCTCCACCTTCGGTTCGACGAACGCGCACGAGAAGGCTCCGTTCTTCCACGTGGCGGCCGCCGTGCTGCAGCCGGAGACGGGATGGTTGCGCAGCTACCTGGGGACGGGTGACCGCCAGCATCTGCGCTCCATGCCGAGCACGGGCTGCAGCCCGTACAACCTGCTGGCCTGCATCCGGCTCAAGTGCAACGTGGACGAGACGTTCAGCTCCGAGGTCAACGGTCAGCAGCGCAACACGGAGATCAAGTACGTGGGCGGCGTGCTCCAGACCAACAAGGAGACCTGGAAGAACACCTCGGGCAATGCGTGCAGCAACGCCAACATGACGCTCACCAACCTCACCATCACGTGCCCCGCCTCGGCCTACGGCTCGGGCACCTACCCGGTGGGCTCGACGGACAAGACCTCCTTCAACGCCAGCACGTCGTGCTCGGTGAAGGGCGGCGTGTGGAGCTGCGCGACCGCGACGCTCGCCTCGTTCAAGTCGAACCTCAACCTGACCCCCGCGGAGCAGTGGACCGTGGGCGGCGGCAGCTACTACGGCTTCCACTCGTACGGCGGCGCCAAGCGCACGTTCAAGACCGAGGCCGAGGCCGTTGCCTTCGATGCGTTGCGCGTGACGGACAAGCAGGGCGTGTCGTGCGGTCCTTCCTCGGCGCCCACCAGCTGCTCGCTGACGGATGTGACGATTCCCGAGGAGCTCTACCAGCTGGGTGAGCCGGACGCCTCGGGCTACCGGCAGCGCTACATCGCCGCGACGGATCTGCCCAAGCTCAAGTCGGCGGGTTTCGAGTCGCCGGGTTGGTTCTCGCGCTACGACAACAGCCCGACGGAGCGGACCGCGTCCGGCTCGACGGTGCTCGCGGGTGTCGTCTTCTGGTCCTCCTTCGCTCCGGCGGAGGGCGTCGGTGCGGCGGCCTGCTCCTTGGGCGGCTCGGGTGACATGTCCTATGCGTGGCAGGCGGACATCATCACGGGTCTTCCGGATCGCGCGGCGGGCTTCAAGTTGGACGCCGGTGCGGGAACGGGTTGGGTTCGCAGCCGGGGCCGGCCGACGACCGCTCCTCCGGGCGAGCCGGCGCCGATCGTCGCCATGTCGAAGACGGGAGGCATCCGCTACGAGGTCGCCCTGTCGTCTCCGGGCTCGGCGATCGAAACGGAGAAGCTCGGCGAGCAGAAGAACGTGACGCCGGAAATCTCCTGGATGGAGGTGCCGCGCAACCTCCACGAGTGCCGTCACGAGAACGCCGAGGCCTGCGAGGAGTAGGCCTCGACCGGGCCTCGCGTTCGAGGCCCGGCGCACTTCATCCCCTCTCCCTTCACTGGGAGGGGGGATTTGTTTTTGGAGGGGACGTCAGGGGCCGACGATGGCGAGCGCGCCGCGCTCGAAGTCGATGAGCTGGCGGGCCACCGCGCGCACGTCCTCGGCCGTCACCGCCGCCACGCGCTCGGCGTAGTGCAGGAAGTTCTCCTGGCCGAGCCCATAGCAGGCATCCAGCGCGATGAGCGCGGCGCGCGCGCCGTTGCGCTGCAGGCCAATCTCATGCGTGCCGATGAGGTGTCGCCGCGCGCGCGTCAGCTCGGTCTCGGCAATGGGCTCGTCGCGCACGCGGGTGAGCTCCGCGCGGATGCCCTCGAGCGCGGCGTCCAGCTTCTCCGGACTCGTGCCCATGTAGACGGCGAAGTAGCCCGGATCCACTCCCTCCACGGAGAAGCTGCTGATGCTGTAGGCCATGGAGCGCTTGTCACGCAGCTCCACGAAGAGCCGTCCGCCCTGGCCGCTGAGCAGCGTGGACAGCACCTCCAGCGCGTGCCGCCGCGGGTCATCCAGCCGCACGCCGGGGAAGCCCAGCACCAGGTGCGCCTGGGCGCGCGCGAGCTGCCGCTTGTTCATCCGCGGTGACTCGGGAAGGGGCTCGAGCCGCACCTCGGGCGGAGGTCGCGCCCGGCCCCGGGACGCGCCAAAGGCCTCGTGCGCGAGCGCGAGCACCTCGTCCACCGACACGTCGCCCACTACGCTCAGGGTGAGCTGGGACGGGTCCATGTGCGCGGCGTGGTAGGCGCGCAGCGCGTCCGCGCTCAGCCGCTCCACCGAGGCCTGCTCGCCCAGGCCCGGCAGCCGGTAGGGGTGCGTCTGGAAGAGCGTGCGGCCGAAGAGATCGAACGCCATGCCACTGGGCTTGTCCTCGCGCGTGAGGATGTCCTGCAGGAGCAGGGCGCGCTCGCGCGCCACCTCGGACTCGGGGAAGAGGGGCTGGTTGAGGCAGTCCGCGAAGAGGCGGAAGGCGGACGGGAAGTGGTGCGAGAGGAACTCGCCCCGCAGGCCCACCGAGTTGCGGCCGCCCTGGCCCGAGAGCGAGCCGGCGAAACCGTCGATGAGGTGGGAGATCTCCTCCGCGTCGTGAGAGGGCGTGCCACGGGTGAGGCAGCGCGCGAGCAACGTGGTGAGGCCGTTGTTCTCCGCCGTCTCGTAGCGCAGGCCTCCGGGAAACACGGCGCGCATGGCGAAGAGGGGCACGGCGTGCTCCTCGCGCACGAGGATGCGCGCGCCCGAGGGCAGCGTCTCTTCCACCACGCGGCCCGGGGAGGTCCGGGGGCCCGAGGTCGGAGCCCGGGGGAGGGCGGAAGCGGGTTTGGGGGCGCGGCGCTCGAGCGGGGCGGCGGGGGCCTCGCGGGGCACCCGGTCGAGGATTTCCTCGGCCTGCTCGGCGCCGAAGGTGGTGCCTGGCGGCAACAGGCCGGTGAGGATGGCGTGCTCGAAGCGCAGGTAGCGCGAGGCCACGTCCTGGATGTGTTCGGGCGTCAGCCGCGCGATGGCCTCGTAGTAGCGCGCCTCCGCCTCCAGGTCTCCCAGGGAGGACTGGTAGTGGCCCATCTTGCGCGCGAGCCCCTGCACCGTCTCGTGCTGGTAGATGGCCTCGGATTCGATGAGCGACTTCACCGTGGCGAGTTCCTCCTCGGGCACGGGCGTGGTGCGCAGCGCGGCGAGTCCCCGCACCGTCTCCTCCAGCGCCTGGGCCAGGTTCGCGGCGGGCAGGGTGAGGCTCGTGGCGAAGAGGCCGGGATCCCTCGGGGTATACGCGTACGCGTGCAGATCATTGACGAGGCCGCGCTTGCGTTTGACCTCCAGCACCAGCCGCGAGGCATCGCCCTGTCCGGCGATCATCGCGAGCGCGTCCAGCGCGGGCACGTCCGGATGGTCCGACTGGGGGATGGGGAAGGCGAGGTTGAGGTAGGCCTCCTTCACCTCGTCCGGCCTCAGGTGGATGCGGCGGTGGGTGACCGCGGGCTCCTTCGCGCGGGTGATGCCGCCCTCATGGGGCCGGCCCCAATCCCCGCCGAAGAACTCCTCCACCCACCCGCGCAGCTCCGCCTCGGTGAAGTCTCCCGAGGCCGAGAGCACCAGGTTCCTGGGCGTGTAGTGTCGGCGGTAGAACTCGAGCACCTTGTCGCGGGTGAAGCTCCGCACACTCTCGGTGGTGCCGATGACGGGGTGGCGGTAGGGGTGCTCCTGGTACACGGTGGCGAAGAGGTCGCGCGAGGCGCGCCGGGCCGGCGTGTCCTGCCCTCGTTTGATCTCCTCGCACACCACCTCGATTTCCCGCGCCAGCTCGTCCGCGTCGAAGGACGAGGCGCGGACGGCGTCGCTCAGGATGTCCAGCCCCATGCGGGCGAACTGGCTGGCGATGACGATGTGGTAGACGGTCTGGTCGAAGGACGTCCAGGCGTTGATCTCCCCGCCATGGGCCTCCACATCGCGGGCGATTTCCCCCGGCGCGCGGCGCGCGGTGCCCTTGAAGAGCATGTGCTCGTGCAGGTGGGCGAGCCCGGCCTGGTCGGGGCGTTCATCCGCGCTGCCGACCTTGACCCACACCTGGAATGCGGCTACCCGGGCGGCGTGCTGCTCCTGGAAGACGACGGTGAGTCCATTGGAGAGTGTGTAGCGTTGAGCCATGGGCCGTCGACCCTGTCACCGGTGGGTGGGGGTGGCAAGAGGCCCTGGCGGTCCTGGGTGACCCAGTTGTGCGCCTGGAGACCAGCCGGGAGGACGGGGATGTCCGGAGATGCCGAGCCAGGTGGAGAAGCGGCGGCCCGGGCGGTAACGTAGGAAGACATGGGGTCGTCAGAGGAAATGGATCCACTCGCCGAGCTGCGAGAGAGCCTGCTGGAGCCGGAGACGGCCACGGCCGCGCCGCCGCCCCTGCCTCCGCGCCGCACCACGTCCGTGCCCGCGGTGCGGGCCGCCTCGGGGACGTCTCCCGCCTTCCGGCCGGCCATGTCCCTGCCGTCCGTGCGCATCCCCATCAAGCCCTCGGATTTCCCCGAGGCGCCGGGCCGGCCCGTGGGCGCGGCGGATCCCTTCGCCGAGCCCGCCGAGCCCCGGCTGCCCGCGGGGGCCTCGTCCGAGGAGACGATCGCGCACCTGCGCGCGTTGCTCAAACAGAAGGCGGACACGCTCACGCGCGCCCGGACCCTCTACGAGGATCGCGACAGCGAGTTGCGCGCGTCCCGCATCGCCGAGACCACCCTGCGGGGCCAGCTCGTGGAGGCCCAGGGGCAGCTCGTGAGCCTCAAGGTGCTCTCCGCGCAGAAGGAGCAGTCCTCCGCGGCGCTCACGCGTGAGTCGGCCCGGACGGCGGCCTCCGAGGCCCAGGTGGCGCGGCTGGAGGACGAGCTGCGACGGGTGGAGGAGGACCGCAAGGATCTCTCGCGTGCGCTGGCCGAGGTGGAGGCGGAGCTGGCGCGCCTCAACGACGAGCTGGTGAACGAGCGGGACTCGCGGGGCGCGATCGCCGAGGAGCTCATCGGCGCCAAGGAGGCGCTGTCGCTCGCGCAGGATCGCGTGTCGGAGCTGGTGACGGAGCACGTGGAGACGCAGGGCGCGCTCGAGTCCGTCCGGGACGAGTACCAGGCCACCCTGGCCGAGCTGGAGCACACCGCGGAGCAGTTGCAGACGGCCCTGCGCGAGCGTGAGCTCATCGCGGCGGAGCGGGCGGGGCTCTCGGCGCGGGTCGCGCAGCTGGAGGCGGCGCTCTCCGAGACCGAGTGGTCCCACAGCTCGCTGGAAGAGGTCCAGGCCCGCTCCCGGGAGCTCGAGGAGGAGCGGGGCGATCTCTCCGCGCGCCTGGAGGACGCCGAGACGGAGATGGTGCGGCTGCGCGACCGGATGGACTCGGACACGGCGGCGCTGACCGAGGTGGCGGAGGCCGCCGAGTCGAACGTGGCCCGGCTGGAAGAGGAGCTGCGCGCGGCGACGGCGGACCGGCAGGACCTGTCGCGCGCGCTGGCCGAGGTGGAGGCGGAGCTGGGCACGCTCCGGGCCCAGGTGGCGCAACGAGACTCGGAGGCGGAGGACGGCGCGGCGCTCGAGGTGGAGGAGCTCCACGCCGACGGCCGGGTGCGCGAGGCCGAGGAGCTGGCGGAGCGCATGCGGCAGCGGGTGAAGATGCTGGAGGGCGCGCTCGAGGTGTCGCGCAGCAAGGGCGTGGCCACCGAGGCGGAGGCGGCCGCGCGTCAGGCGCTCCAGCGTCGGGTGGCGGAGCTGGAGCAGGAGCTGGCCGAGGAGCGGGCCCGGGCCGCCGAGACGCCGGCTCCGGAGCAGGCGCCCCTGGCGGCCTCGCCCGACGAGGAACTGCTCGCCGAGCGCGACCAGCTCCGGGCGGATGTCGCCACGATGAAGCGCAAGCTCATGGCGGCGGAGCTAGCGTTGGAGACGGCGGCCAGTCACAAGATGAAGGTGACCCGGCTGGAGGCGCAGCTCGCCCAGTTGCAGAGAGCGAAGTAGCCGCATGGGGTTCGCGGGTCCGATCGATCCCCTGACGGGGACTCCGGCGGCGCGCTTCGGGCTGTACGTGCACTTTCCCTACTGCGTGTCGAAGTGCCCCTATTGCGACTTCGCGGTGGCGGTGGTGCGCGAGGTGCCCGAGGAGCGCTACGCCCGCGCGGTGCTCACGGAGCTGGACGCGCGGCTGGCGGCGGACCCCTCGTTGCGCGAGCGGCCCCTGGAGTCCCTCTTCCTCGGCGGTGGTACCCCGTCGCTCTGGCATCCGCGCTGGGTGGCGCACGTGCTGGAGGGCGTGGCGGCGCGGCTGCGCGTGGCGCCGGACGCGGAGGTGTCCCTGGAGGCCAACCCGAGCCTCGCGGACGCCGAGCGCTTCGCGGGCTACCGGGCCGCGGGCGTCAATCGGCTGTCGCTGGGCATGCAGTCCTTCCAGGCGGAAACGCTCCAGGCGCTGGGCCGCGAGCACACCGGTCCCCAGGCGGTGGCCGCGTACGAGATGGCGCGGCGGGCGGACTTCCCCGTGGTGTCCATGGACTTCATCTACGGCGTGCATGGCCAGTCCCGGGCCCAGGTGGAGGAGGATGCGCGTCAGGCGGTGGCGCTCGCGCCCGAGCACCTGTCCACCTATGCGCTCACCGTGGAGCGCGAGGTGCTGGCCGTGGCCACGCCCCTGTCCCGGCAGCTCGACGCGGGCACCCTGGCCCTGCCTCCGGACGAGACCGTGGTGGAGATGGCCCAGACCCTGCGGGACGTCTACGCCGACGGCGGCCTGCTGCGCTACGAGATCTCCAACCACGCCCGGCCGGGCCTGGGCTCGCGGCACAACGCGCTGTACTGGACGGGCGGCGAATACCTCGCGCTGGGCGTGGGGGCCACCGGCATGTTGCTCACCTCGGCGCCGGGCGCGCCTCCCCAGGGCTACCGCTACGTGAACCCTCGCGGCTCGGGGGCGTACCTGCGCGCGGTGGAGGAGGGGAGCGCGCTCACGGCGGCCAGCCGTGAGGACCTGGGCGCCCAGGAACTCTTCGAGGAGCGCTTGTCCATGGGGTTGCGGCTGCGCTCCGGAGTGGACTGGGAAGCGGTGTGCGCGCGCTACGGCCAGTCCCCGGAGCCTCGCCGCGCGGAGGTGGCGCGGCTGGTGAAACATGGCCTCGCCCGCCTCGAGGGCGCCCGGCTCGTGCTCACGGACGCGGGCGCGGACGTGCACAGCGCCATCTGCGCTCGGCTGCTGTGAGCCCTCAGGGCGTGCCGCTCGTGAGCTCCACGCGCCCGTCGGGATAGAGGGCGGTGAGCTTGTCGCCCTTGAGCTCCAGCGCCGCGAGGTGGTGGCCGTAGCCCGTGCTCAGGCCCGTGTCGATGAGCACCGCCTTGCCGCCAAAGCGCGCGCGGATCTTCCCCTCGCGCTCCGTGGTGTGCCCCATCACCATCCGCCGGGCCCCGAAGCGGCTCAACACGCCGTCGAGTGCTTCCTCCGCTCCCTCCTCGCCGAGCGCGTAGCCGCGGAACCACAGCGGTCCCTGGGGATGCCGCGCGCCGCCGGGCTCGTTGCCGGGGAACAGATCCCGCCGCACCCACGCGTTGAGCTCGGCCAGGGTGTTCACGGGCACGCCCGGGGCGACGCCGCCGTGCACGAACAGCGTGTCGTTGATGCGCACCACCGCGGCGTGCGTGCGCAGCCACCGTCCGTAGCGTCCCTCGGGTCCATAGGCGGCGCGATGGCCGGCGAGCCCCCGGGGGCCTCCGGCCTCGTCCGGTTGGGTCGCCTGGTCCGCGTACGAGGCCATCTCCGCGGGGGCCACGTAGCGCAAGTCCCCGAGCATGTTCATCACCTCGTGGTTGCCCAGCAGCGCGTGCACCCGGCCGCCCGCGGCGAGGGCTTCCTTCTCCAGCCGCATCAGCAATTCGTAGGCCTCCCGGGAGTGATCTCCCCGGTCCGGGATGTCTCCCGTCTGCACCAGGTGCGCCTTGCCTCCAATCCAGCGCCCCTTGGCGTTGATGAGTCCGGCCATCCGCAGCACGTCCTTCAGCGCGCCCACGTCTCCGTGCACATCGCCCACCGCCACCACGCGCGCCACGCCGGAAAAGGTGTCGGGCGCTCCCTCCTCCGAGCGGGGGGCGGGCGGCGCCGCCGCCAGGAGCAATGGAACGACCAGGGCCACGAGGCGAGGGGATAGGTCGGGCATGTGGATTTCCTCGGGAAGGGGGTTCAACGCGAACGGCGCGAGCAGCCCATCTGGCCTGCCCGCGCCGCCTCTGTCCATCAAGTCCTGAAGGGAACTACGGCGTCTTCTGCACGTCCTGGCCCGCGATCCTCAGGATGTTGAACTCGACGCGGCGGTTGTTCTCCCGCCCGGCCGCCGTCTTGTTGGTGTCCACGGGCTTCGTCTCGCCGTAGCCCTCGGCCTCGAGCCGCTCCGCGGTCACGCCCTCGCGGATGAGGAAGTTGCGCACGGTGATCGATCGGCGCTGCGACAGCTTCAGGTTGCTCGCGTCGTTGCCTTGATCATCCGTGTGTCCCTCCACGCGCAGCTTCTCGATCTGCGGGTTGTTCTTGAGCACCGACGCCACCTGCTGCAGCAGGTTGAACGACTTGGGCAGGATCACGTCCTTGGCCGTGGCGAAGTACACCTTGTCCAGGATGACGATGCGGTTGGCTTCCAGGCGCACCTTGGACTTGCCCTCGTCCGGGCAGCCGTCGTCGTCCTTCACGCCGTTGATGGTCTCCGGCTCGTTCGGGCACTGATCCCGCGCGTCCAGGATGCCGTCCTGGTCGTTGTCCGGATCCGGGCAGCCGTCCTCGTCCTGGAAGCCGTCCTTGTCCTCGGCCTGCAGCGGGCACTGATCCTTCTTGTCCGGGATGCCGTCCCCGTCCGAGTCCTTGTTCGGATCCTCATCCGGGCAGCCATCCGCGTCCTGGAAGCCGTTGACCGTCTCGGGCTGGAGCGGGCACTGGTCCTTCACGTCCGGGATGCCGTCCTGGTCGTTGTCGGGATCCGGGCAGCCGTCCTCGTCCTGGAAGCCGTCCTTGTCCTCGGGCTGCGCGGGGCACTGGTCCTGCGCGTCCAGGATGCCGTCCCCGTCCGAGTCGAGGGGCGCCGCGGGGGCGGTGGGCGCGGGGGTTCCGGCGGGCGCGGCCTTCGCGGGCTCGCCCGGCTTGCCCCAGTCGACCCCCGCGAAGACGCGGAAGCCCGGCGTGCCGTAGCCGCGGGTCAGGCCCGGGCCTCCGCCGATGTGGGCCGCGAGCCCGGGACGGAAGCGGTATTGCAACGCCGCGAGGAGCTCCAGGGGACGCCCCTCGAAGTTGCTGTCGTTGAGCCCGAACGCGCCCGCCAGGTTGGCTCGCAGCGCGAGCTTCTGGGTGAAGGGCAGCTGGGCACCCACCGCGTACATCAGCTCGGTGCTCGTCTCGAGGTTGCGCAGCTGCTCGGCCTTCTGGAGGTTGGCTCCCAGGTTGGCCACCAGGCGAAAGCCGTTGGGGTCCCGGCCCCACTCGGCGATGAGCTGGGGCCGGGCGCTGACGCCCGAGCCTCCCCGGAAGCCCTCGCCCCCCGCGGTCGGCAGCGACACCGGGACGACGAGGCCCAGGTTCAGACCTCCCGCGGACAGCAGGTGGGCCTTGGGGACGATTCGCAGGTCCCCGAGCCCCGCGCCGCTCACTCCGTCCGCGAAGGCCGGCGTGATGGCGGCGCCCGACTGCGACGACTGGTAGGTGATGGGCAGCGCCACGCCCAGCTCGAACCGGTTCCACAGCGACACCGAGCCCATCACATCGAGCGTCGCCTGGTGCGCGACGATCTCGTAGACGTACTTGTCCGTGCGCCGGTCGAGGAAGCCCAGGGGGTCGCTCGCGTAGTTGATCGAGGCCCCCAGGTGCCAGCCCAGGTGCTCCCCCACCCGGGCGCCGTGCACGCCGAGGATGTCGGTGGCACCCGGACCGGGCTTGTAGCGCTGCACGTCGATGGACTGGGATAAGGGCGAGGTCGTCACCTGGGCGTGCGCGGCCGGAGCCACGAGCACCCCCATGAGGCCGAGCAGGCCGCCCTTGGCCAGCGTGCCCCGGAGCGAGGCGCGCCGCGAGCGCAGCAGGGGCATGGCGAGCAGCGTCGTCGTCAGCCACGCGAGCGGAGAGCCGCCCGAGGTGCTGCAGCCCCGGCCGCCGATGAGGAAGTCATCGCGGTCGTCCAGCGGGTTGGTGCCGGCCTTCACCTCGTCGCCGTCGGACAGGCCACCGCCATCGGTGTCGGCGTTGCGCGGATCGGTCTCGCCCGGGTCCACGACGCCGTTGTGGTTCTTGTCCTCCTCACCGTCGGACAGGCCGTCGCCATCGGTGTCCGGGTTGTTCGGATCCGTGCCGTGGTCGCGCTCGACGCGGTCGGGGATGCCGTCGCCATCGGAGTCGACGAGGTCATCCGAGGGGTCGAGGGGATTCGTCTCGCCCGCGTCGACGCGGCCGTTGTGGTTCGTGTCCTCGTCGCCGTCGCGCACGCCGCCCTTGTCGGTGTCGGGGTCCAGCGGGTTCGTCTTCGTGGACGGGTCCGCGTCGGGGATGAAGACGGAGGGGTCCGTCCCCGTGCCCTGGGGCTCGGTCAGGCCAATCTCCGTGCCGTCCTGGATGCCATCGCCGTCGGTGTCACCCTTGCGCGGATCGGTCTCGCCCGGGTCCACGACGCCGTTGTGGTTCGGGTCCTCGTTGCCGTCCGTGATGCCGTCGTTGTCCGAGTCGTCGCTGTTCGGGTTGGTGCCGGTGGCGTTCTCGACGGTGTCGGGGATGCCATCGCCATCCGTGTCGAGGTAGTCGTCCACGGGGTTGCGCGGATCCGTCTCGCCCGAGTCGACGCGGCCATTGTGGTTCGTGTCCTCGATGCCGTCGCGCACGCCGCCCTTGTCGGTGTCGGGGTCCCGCGGGTTCGTCTTCGTGGACGGGTCCGCGTCGGGGATGAAGACGGAGGGGTCCGTCCCCGAGCCCTGGGGCTCGGTCAGGCCGAGTTCCGTACCGTCCTGGAGACCGTCGCCATCGGTGTCCGCCTTGAGCGGATCCGTCTCGCCCGGGTCCACGATGCCGTTGTGGTTCTTGTCCTCGTTGCCGTCGAGGATGCCGTCGTTGTCCGAGTCGTCGTCGTTCGGATCGGTGCCGTTGCGCGTCTCGTCGTCGTCGGAGATGCCATCGCCGTCGGTGTCGGGCGGGGGATTGTCATCCGTCGGGTCGAGCGGATCCCTCTCGCCCGCGTCGACGCGGCCGTTGTGGTTGGTGTCCTCGACACCGTCGAGCACGCCGCCCTTGTCGGTATCGGGGTCCAGCGGGTTCGTCTTCTTGGACGGATCCGCGTCGGGCATGAAGACGGAGGGGTCCGTCCCCGAGCCCTGGGGCGTGGTCAGGCCGAGTTCCGTACCGTCCTGGAGGCCGTCGCCGTCGGTGTCCTTCTTGCGCGGGTCGGTTTCGCCCGGATCCACGACGCCGTTGTGGTTCATGTCCTCCTTGCCGTCGAGGATGCCGTCATCGTCCGAGTCGTCGTCGGTTGGGCTGGTGCCGGTGGCGTTCTCGACGGTGTCGGGGATGCCATCGCCGTCGGTGTCGCGATAGTCGTCCGTGGGGTTGAGCGGATCCGTCTCGCCCGAGTCGACGCGGCCGTTGTGGTTCGTGTCCTCGATGCCGTCGGACACGCCGCCCTTGTCGGTGTCGGGGTCCCGCGGGTTCGTGATGCTGGAGGGGTCCCTGTCGGGGACGAAGACGGAGGCATTGGTGCCCGACCCCTGGGGGTCGGTCAGGCCGAGCTCCGTGCCATCCTGGATGCCGTCGCCGTCGGTGTCACTCTTGCGAGGGTCGGTCTCACCGTCATCCACGACGCCATTGGCGTTCTTGTCCTCGTTGCCGTCCTTGATGCCGTCATCGTCCGAGTCGTCGTCGTTCGGATTGGTGCCGGTGGCGGTCTCGATGCTGTCGGGGATGCCGTCGTTGTCGGTGTCGACGCCGACGAGCCACGTGTAGCTGTCCGGGGTGGTGTCCACGAAGCCCGAGTAGTTGCGCGCACGCACGCGGAAGATGTGCTGGCCGTCGGCCAGGTCCGTGTAGGTCTTCGTGAAGCTCAGCGTCGCGTTGCACTTCGCGAGGGTGACGCCGTCCAGGCTGCAGTCGAAGCTCTCGATGCCGCCCGCCGGAATGCCCTCGAAGGTGAAGGTGGCCGTGCGCGACAGATCCTTGAGCGGCGGCTTGGCGGTGATCTTCGTATCGGGCGGGTTGACGGTGATGGTGAAGGGGACGCTCGCGGCGGCGCTGACGTTGCCGGCCGTGTCCTTGGCCGTGGCGCTGACGGTGTGAGGGCCGTCCGCGAGCGGCGTGGGGGCGATGAGGAACCAGTGGCCCGAGCTGTCGGCGACGATGCGGCCAATCACCCGGCCGTCCACGCTGACCGTGACGACGGAGTTGGGCTCGGCGGTGCCCTCGAAGGTCGGCCGCTGGGTGGTGGTGATGTTCTGGCCCGACGTGGGCGCGGTGATGACGGGCGCCGTGGGGGCCACCGAGTCCACCGTGAAGTCGTTGCGGGTGACTTCACTCGTGACGCCGGCCGCGTTGCGCGCCTGCGCCGTGACGCGGTGGGAGCCCTCGGTGAGGTTCGGGCTGCCCGTGGGCGTCGGGCAGGACCAGGCGCCGGTCGCATCGGCGGTGGTGGTGCAGATCTCCACGCCATCGACCTCGACGATGACCGTGAGGCCCGGCCGGGAGGTGCCCGAGTAGGTGGGGCGGTTGTTGTTCAGGAGCGCGCCGTTGGCGGGGACCAGGATGACGGGCGTGGGGACCTCGGCGACCTCGAAATCCGTGGGGCCGGCGCCTTCCGGGCTGTGCGAGGGCGTGTCCACCGGATCGATGCCGAGCATGCCGCCGGCGGTGATGATGGCCTGGTTCTCCACGACGCCCGAGACGCCGGCCTTCACCTGCATCCGGAAGGAGATGCGGGTGCTCTCGCCCGTGTCGCCAGGCTCGATGATGCCCTTGAGGGTGCCACCCTTGGTGGGCGTGGCGCCCGTGCCCAGGTAGACGGTGAGGGTGCGGGTGGCGGTGTCGTAGTGGCCCACGTCGTCGCCCTTGGCGTCCGTGAGCGGACCCGGCACGAGCGAGTCACTGGCGGCCACGCTCAACAGCGTGAGCGAGCCCGGCACGTACTCCAGCTGGGTGGGCAGCTTGTCGTTGACCACCGTGTCCTTGGAGTGGTCATCACCCACGTTGATGGTGGAGATGGTGTACTCGATGACGTCACCGGGGCGCACCGTGCCGTCGTCGCGGGTGAGGTTCTTGGCCGACTTGACGGTGTTGGTGAAGTCCGGCGCCTGGGTGGTGATGGAGGTGATGAAGCCGGCGAGCCAGAAGCGGTCACCGGAGGTGTTGGCCAGGGCGGTGGCGGTGTGATCGCCCGCGGCCACCGTGACGTCCACCACGTCCAGGTCGATGCCGGACATGCTGCCCGGCGTGCCCGTGAGCTGCGGCCGATCATTGCGGTTGCTGATGGGGTAGGAGTCGAACTTGCCGTCGGTGCCCGCGTCCAGGCCGGCGAGCGGCGTGTCGGTGGTCACGTTCGTCTTCGTCGTCGTCCACGAGCGCGTGCTGTTGAAGAAGTTGTTGGGCGGGTTGAAGTCGTTGCTGACGATCTGCCCGTTGAACGAGAGCGTGTCGTTGATGTCCGGCGCGGGGTCATCACCTTCGAAGGCGACGACGCCCAGCTTGGCGTCCACGGCGTACGTCGGCACGTAGAAGCCGCTGAGGGTGAAGGCCGTGCCCGGAGGGCCCTCGACGCTGCGCATGCTGTCGAAGAGCTTGAGGTGCCGCTTGGTGGCGCCCGGCACCTCGTAGAAGACCGCCATCCACCAGCCGTCGAAGATGTACTCGCCGCCGCCGGTCGTCGTGTCCAGCGACACGGCCAGCACGTCACTGATCTGGTAGCGGCCCGAGCCGTAGCTCTTCACGATGTCGGTGATGTCCGCGGTGGACTGGTACTGGTACTCGCCGCCGTCGTACTGGAAGGCGTAGTCGTCGGCGGTGAGATTGAACTCGAAGCCGGCCACGCCCGGCCGGGACAGGTGAGCGGTGAGGTCCGGGGCCTGGATCTTGTCACCGGCGTTGGCGGTGAAGCGGGTGGCCGCCCAGTACAGGCGCGCGTAGACCACCGTGGCCCCCGCGGGCAGCGACAGGGCCGCCTGGCTGGCGGCCGACAGCGGGTTGATGCCCGTGGCCTTGACGGGCGCCGACGGCTGGGTGGTGGCCCCCGTGTTCTCCATGGCCCAGTCGTTCAGGGTCCAGAAGAAGTCCGGAGACGTGTCGCGCTGGTAGCAGGCGGCATCTCCTGGCACGTAGGTCTCGATGGGCGGCATCCGGCCCGTGATGGGCGGGGGCGTCGTCGAGCGGCAGTCCTGCGCGAGCGTGTTGCCGATGAGCGCGAAGTTGCCGCGCAGGTCCTCGGCGTAGCGCAGCTTGGGCGCGTCGTTGTTGATGGGCGCCGCGTGGACGGGGCCCGAGGTCAGGCTCATCGCGACGGTGAGCAACAGTGCCGGGAGGCCAGAGCGCATCGCGAGTCCATGACCGCGGAGGGGGAGTGGCGAGGGGGGATTTCTCATGAAGGCCACGGGGTTCAAGAGGGGGTGGAAAAAAGAAGCCGGAGCGCTCTGGTGCAAGGTGGGAGCCAGGGGTCGTTCGACGGTCGAGCCTATGCCAGGGGCCCCTGGGGCCGCGAATTTCGGGACGATTCCGCTTGCATTCGTGAAAAACCTGCCCTGAACACCTCGCATTGTGCGGAATCCCGGTTCGCCCGCTGGCCGCCGTGGGGTGTGGCGGAACGCCCCTGCGGCGAAACGCCACGCCTCACCGGAGGGGGGCGAGGACGGGTCTGATATGAGGCGGCGGCGATGATGAAAGGCTGGCTGTTGTGGATGCTGCTCTCGCGGTTGACGGGCAGCCCGGTGTTCTCGGCGTTGGGGGTGTTCGGCCTGCTCTGGCTGCTGGACCGCACCACCGTGGGCATCCTGCCCAGGCCCCTGCGCGCGCTGGGGCGATGGCGGCGTGCCTCGGCGTTGCAGCGGGCGCTGCACACCAATCCGCATGATCGACGCGCGCGCTACGAGCTGGCGGACCTGTGGGTGGGCTGGGGCCGGTACGCGGCGGCGGTGGACGTGCTCAAGCCCAACCTGGAGGCGGGGGACGACGACGCCGCCACGCTCTTCCTGCTCGGAGTGGCGTACCTGGGCGCGGGGGACAAGGCCCGGGGCGAGCTGCTGCTCGCGGAAGCCGCGAAGGTGGATCCGCATCATCAAATGGGCGCCATCGAGCTGGAGCGCGGGCGCTTCCGGCTCAAGCGCGGGGACTTCAAGGGTGCCATCGAGGCGCTCCAGCGTCTGCGCGAGGCGCGGCCCGGAACGGTGGAGGGGCGGGTGTTGCTCGCGCGCGCGCTCGACCGCGATGGCCGGGACGGCGAGGGAGCGCTGATGCGCGAGGAGGCCTGGAAGGAATACGTCGCCGCGCCCTCCTTCCAGCGCCGGCGCGAGCGGTTGTGGGCCTGGCGGGCCCGTCCCAGCCGGCCGCTCGCCTATGGAGTGGCCCTGGTGGCGGGCCTCGTCCTGTGCGGCTCGCTCCTCTCCCGGTTCGCGCCCTCCGAGTCCGACTACTACCTGGAGGATGGCTCCTACGCCTCGGATGACCCCGGCGAGGAGTAGCCGTCCCACCGCAGCGGATATTTCCTGATTCCCCCGGAGAGCCGCTAAGCTGTTGCGCCATGTTTCCCACGCCCGCCCAGGTCCTCAAGCAGCGCGAGGGGGCGCTCTCCGAGACGCCCTTCCCGCTGTTGCTCCACGCGCTGGCCGTCGAGGAGCGCACGTGCACGCTGGAACTCAAGGTGCGCCAGCGCGAGAAGCGCATCACCTTTGAGGACGGCGCGCCGGTGGCGAGCTCCAGCAACCTGCTGCACGAGACGCTGGGCAAGTTCCTGGTGGAGAAGGGCAAGCTGTCGGAGGTGGACTACCAGAAGGCGCTCGCCGAGAGCGTGAGCACGGACGTGCCCCTGGGCGGCCTGGTGGTGCAGAAGGGCCTCATCAGCCCCTTCGACCTGTACAAGCAGATGCAGGCGAACATGGCGATGAAGCTCCTGGACTGCTTCCGCTGGACGGACGCGCGCTTCCGGCTCATCGCGGACATCGAGCCGCCCGACACCAGCGTGCGGATGAACACCTCGCAGCTCATCCTCACGGGCGTCACCAACGTGATGCCCTTCGACGAGGTGGCCACGCACTTCGCCTTCACGGACGAGCAGCGCTTCGCGCAGGTGCCCGGCATCGAGGGGCCCAAGCTGTCCGCCAAGGACGCGCGCCTGTTCCAGTCGCTGCGCTTCCGGCCCACCTTCTCCGAGCTGATGGAGCGCTCGGGCATGGACACCGACGCCACGCTGCGCCGGCTCTATGCCTTCTGCGTGCTGGGGCTCGCGGACTTCGCCGAGGAGGTGGACAAGCGGCCCGCGCCCGCCGCGGTGGGCTCGGGGGTGCAGCAGGCCCTGGTGCCTCCACCTCCGCTCGCCCCCGCCCTGACGCCGCTGCCGGGCACGCTGGAGACGGTGACGGCCGCGCCCTCGGGGCTGCCCTTCTCGGACGACGACGACGCCGTGAAGAACGCGCTGCTCAGCGCCTTCCTGTCCCACCGTAGCCAGGATCCCTTCGATCTGCTGGCCGTGCCGGAGAACGTGCAGCCGGTGGCCTTGCGCAAGGCGTTCCTGGCGTTGTCGGACAAGTTCTCGCCCCTGCGCTTCCAGACGGCGGATTTGAAGGAGAAGGCGGAAGGGCTGCTGGTGGCCTACGCGCGCGCGTACGGGGCGCTGTCGGAGGTGGAGCAGGCGGCGCTCTGGCGCAAGCGGCGGCAGGCGGCGCGCGAGAAGAAGACGAGCACGGGCCGGCCCTCCACCGCGGAGCAGTTCCGCATCCGCACGGACCTCCTGGACGCGAGCACCCAGTTCGACGAGGCGATGAAGCGCCTCAAGGCGACGAACCACTCGGGCGCCTTCGAGTACTTCGAGTACGCGTGCGACATCGATCCGAAGCCGCTCTACAAGGCCTACCGGGCGTGGGCGCGCTACCTGATGAAGCCCGAGGCCCACGGCAAGCTCGCGTTGCAGGAGTTGCAGGAAGTGCTCAAGCAGGAGCCGGGATGCGAGGAGGCCTGGTTCTTCACGGGCGAGGTGTCGCGCGGCGAGGGGCAGTGGGCCCAGGCCGAGGACGCCTACCGCAAGGCCTTCAAGATCAACCCGAAGAACCGCCAGTACGTGGACCTGGTGCAGGAGACGATGAAGCGCGTGAAGCGCTAGCGGGTCCCGGGTGCCTCAGTGCACGACGGTGACGGGGCGGCCGGCGTGTTGAATCACCCGGTCGCTCACCGAGCCGAGCAACCACTTGCCGCCCGCGTTCAGACCCCGGGCGCCCACGACGATGTGGTCCGCCCCGAGCTTGTCGGCCTGTTCGACGATGGTGTCCGCGGGGCGTCCAATCTCCACGACCTTCTCCACCTGGGCTCGGGGGAGATCCGCCGCCAGCTCGTCGAGCATGCGCCGGATCTTCTCGAGGTCCTCGGGGGAGTGCTGATCTCCGGTGATGAGCTCCGAGTCCAGGAAGCCGAAAGCCACCATCCGGGGCGGTTCGAGCACGAAGAGCAGGGTGATGCGCGCGTGGGTCTGCTGCGCCAGGTCGTGCGCGAAGCGCGCCGCCTTGCGCGAGGTCTCCGAGCCATCGATCGCGACGAGGATGTGCTGAATCACGTCCGCCCTCCTCCGGGATAGGTCCTCTCCTCAGAGGGTGGGGCGGAGCGCGTCAGGAGCAAGCCCGGCGGCCGTGTCCCCCCTTGGGGAGCGGGCGGGCCTCGGGGCGCTCGAGCGGGCCTCTCCCTGTCCGCAACGGTGGTACAAGTCCGTGCCATGGACGCGTTCGCACGGGACCTCGGGTGGGCCAGGCTTCAAATGCCCCTGACGCGCGCGGGCTGCGAGGCCCTGCCGAGGTTGGATGGGATCCGGCTCGCGTGCTCCATGCACCTGGATCTCAAGATGGTGCTCGCGGTGGAGGCGCTGCTGGAGAAGGGGGCGGAGGTGTTCCTCACCACGTGCAACCCCACCACGGTGCGCGACGAGGTGGTGGAGTGGTTGCGCGAGCGGGGCGCCCAGGCCCATGCCTGGAAGAACATGTCCCCGGAGTCCTATGCCGAGGCCATCGAGCGGGCACTCGCCTGGGGACCCACGCACTTGTGCGAGATGGGCGCGGAGTTCTCGCGGGCGCTTCACTCGCGCGCGAACGGCTCCCGGGTGAGGGGGAGCCTGGAAGCCACGGGCTCGGGGATCGCGCGGCTGGGCGCCCTGTCCCCCCGCTACCCGGTGTTCAACTGGGACGACCTGCCCATCAAGGAGGGTCTGCACAACCGCTGGTTGGTGGGGCTGTCCACCTGGCAGGCCTTTTGTGAGCGCACGCGGCTCACGCTGCATGGCAAGCGGGTGTTGGTGGTGGGCCATGGCGGCGTGGGCCAGGGCGTGGCGGACGTGGCGCGGGCGTTTGGTGGAACGGTGGAGGTGGCCGAGCGGGACGCGGCGCGGCTGCTGGAAGCGCGCTACGCGGGATGGGAGGCGGGACCCCTGACGCCCGAGCGGCTCGCGCGTGCCGAGGTCATCGTCACGGCCACGGGCGTGACGGGCGTCATTGGCGCCGAGGAGGTGAAGCACCTGCGCGCGGGCTGCTTCCTGCTCAACGTGGGTCACGTGGCGGACGAAATCGACGTGGCGGCGCTCGGGCTGCGGCGCGAGCTCATCCCCCATGTCGAGGAGGCGCGCCCCCATGGCCGGCCCCTCTACCTGTTCGCCGGCGGCTCCATGGCCAACCTCACGGCGGGGTGGGGCGACAGCCTCAACGCCTTCGACATCACCCTGGCCACGATGGTGGCCGGGCTCGGCTTCCTCTTCACCGAGGGGGAGCGCGAGACCCCCGGACTTCACCCCCTGCCCCGCTCCGTCTGGGGCCCGGTCGCCGCGGCCGCGGCCGCTCGCCGAGGGTAGAAATGAAAAAGGCCCAGCCTCACGAGGAGACCAGGCCTTTGCGGATTCAGACGCGCGCTATCAGAGCGGGCGAACGTTCTGCGCCTGCAGGCCCTTGGGGCCACGGGCGATGTCGAACTCAACCCGCTGTCCCTCCTGGAGGGAGCGGAAGCCTTCGGTCTGGATCGCAGTGTGGTGGCAGAACAGGTCCTCGCCCCCGCCCTCCTGCGTGATGAAACCGAAGCCCTTCGCGTCGTTGAACCACTTCACGGTACCAGTTGCCATTTACTCTTCTTCTTTCTTGTCCGGCCGCATGAGTTGCACCGGAAGCCGCGCCCATCACGAGCGCGACCGTAGGCGTGTCTCATGTTTCGGACTCGATTACCAGTGGCCCGTCGTGGAGTTCGTTCGAAAGTGAACTTAGGCCGGCTCTTCCTCGAGGGGCAGGCGGCCGGAGCGGACGGCCTTCTGGAAGAGAGCGAAGTCGCGCTCGGTCTGGTCCGCGTAGGCGCGGGCGAAGTCGCACAGGGCTCGATCGAACACCCCTCCCCGGCCGAGGTAGCCGCGCAGCACGGCCGCGTCCCCCCCGCGTGCGTGGGCTCGGGCGAGCGTGCGGCCACACAGGGCCGCGTACTGACGCAGCCCTCGGGGGGACAGCCGCTCCACGTCCGTGGAGCCCTTCATGTCCCGGAGCTGTCGCACATAGAAGTCCCTCCCTCCGACCCGGCACCAGCCGAGGAAGATGTCGCACGCGGCTTGCATGAGCCGCTGCCCCTCCACCACGCGCTGTCCGGCGTTGGGGTGTGCGCTCTCTCCGGCGAAGGGCTCCAGGACGGATGCGCTCGCCTCCTTCACCTGGAGGAAGAGGGGATCCTCCGCGTGTGCGCCCAGCAGCAGCGCCAGATAGCAGCGCGTGCCCACGCTGCCCACGCCCACCACCTTGCGTGCCACGTCCACCATCTTGTAGCGCCGCACCAGCGTGCACCGCTCGCCCGGGAGCGTGGACAGGTAGCCCTCGCCCATGACCTGGAGCACCTCGGCGAGCATCTCCGCGTCGTCGCGCCGGGTGTGGGTCACCAGCGGCGGGTCGTCGATGATGCAGCGGCGGCCCTCGCGCAACTCGGTGAGCTTGGGCAGGGTGGCCAGCTGGGTGCGCCGGCGCGCCTGGGTGAGCGACTTCTCCGCGCTCTCTCCCTCGTGCTTGTAGAGTGTGTCGCGCAGCTCCTCGGCGTCCACGCGCGCGTACCACACGTCCAGGAAGGACCAGCGCGACAGGGTGTTCATCCACCGCCGGTATTGCCGCGCGCACGCCTCCACCGCCGTCTCGCATTGGGACTCGGTGGCGCCGTGGGTCCGGCCCGCCACCCACACGCTGGCCACCAGCCGCTTCAAGTCCCACTCCCACGGGGCGGGCAGCGTCTCGTCGAAGTCGTTCAGGTCGAAGACGAGGTTGCGCTCGGGGGTGGCGAACATGCCGAAGTTGGCCAGATGCGCGTCCCCACAGGCCTGGACCTTGATGCCCACGGTGGGCGTGCGGGCCAGGTCGCTGGCCATGATGAGGGCCGAGCCTCGCAAGAAGGAGAAGGGGTTCACGTTCATTCGCGCGTGGCGGATGGGCACGAGCGAGCCGAGCCGGCCCGCGTTGGACGCCTCGAGCAGGGCGATGGGATCCGGCCGGTCCGTGGACGCCTTCCACCAGGCGTGGGACTCGCGCGGCGTCTTGGCGCGCAGGGCCCTCCCCAGCTTCTTGCGCTCGGCGCGCACGGGGAGGTGCTCGGGCACGAGCGGGGGGCCCTCTTCGGGCTCGGTCAGATCGTGCCGCACCTTCACGCGGCGCGAGGGCCGGAGGACATGGATGGCGCGTCCGCGGCGCGAGGTGGCACGGGCTTGGGAGCGAGGCGGCATGGCGCCCAAGGTAATCACTCGGGGCGCATGGCATGTGTATGCCCACGCCCACACCGGTGGCGGTGGCCGTCTACCAGTAGCGGCGCGCGGGGGCGGGGGGCTCGATGGGAGCGGGCACGGGCTCCAACATGCCGCATTCGAGGAGCCGCTCGATGGCCGCCTTGACCTCCTTGGGCGTGGCGCAGTTGTCCAGGCGCTTCACCGTCTCCGGGATGGTGCGCTCCGCCTGGCTGAACTCCACGAGGTAGAGGCCATCCTCCGGCTTCAGGTTCCGGGGCTCGCTCCAGGTGGCGCGCGCCGCGTCGAACTGGGCCCGGCCCACGCCCTCCCGGGCTTTCTCCACCATGAGGGTATAGGCAGCGACCGCCTCGGAGCCCTTGGCGGCCAGACGGAACTTCTGCGCCCGTCCGAAGCGGATCCGCTCGCCGTTCTCGTCCTTCATGACACCGACTCCAGGGGCTCGGGACGGCCCATGCGCTTGAGCCAGTTCACGTGGCTGCCCAACGCCTCGCGCACGCTCGTCTGGACCCGGTAGCGCACGCCATGCTCCCGGCAGGTCTCCTCGACGAGGCGGGAGAGCGCCGGGTAGTGCAGGTGACACACCCGGGGAAACAGGTGGTGCACCACCTGGAAGTTGAGCCCGCCGAGGTACCAGCACAGCACCCGGTTGCCTCGCGCGAAGTCGACCGTCGTCTCCACCTGGTGCACCGCCCACTCGCGCGGGAAGGGGCCGCCCGTGGTGGGCACCTCGGGGAAGTCCGCTTCCTGCACGCAGTGCGCGAGCTGGAACACGGTGGCCAGCGTCACCCCGAGCACGAACGAGGTGAAGGCGTAGCCCAGCACCACCTGCCACCAGGCGTGCAGCAGCAGCGGCAGCAGGAGCGCCCAGCTGAAGAAGAACAGCTTGCCGCCGAGCACGCCCGCGAGCTTCCAGCCGGCGGGGCGCGGCATCTTCTGGCGGCCCACGCTCCCGGTGATAACGTCCTTGAAGTCGTCGACGAAGTTCCACTTCACCGCGAGCAGCCCGTAGAGCATCCAGATGTAGAGGTGCTGGAAGCGGTGGGCCGGGTACAGCCGCTGACCCGGTGCGATCCGGCAGAAGGGCTGGATGTCGATGTCCGCGTCCAGACCGACCACGTTGGGGTGGCTGTGGTGGAAGATGTTGTGTTTCCAGCTCCACACGTAGGACGACGCGCCCAGCAGATCGAGCGTCCAGGACATCGCCCGGTTGACGGAGCGGCGCTCGGAATAGCCTCCGTGGTTGGCGTCATGCTGGATGCTGAAGCCAATGCCCGCCATCGCGAGCCCGAGCGACACGCACCCGAGCACCGCCTCGAGCGCATGGTCCGCCCCGAACAATAGAAAGGAATACGAAGCGGCGAACCAGCCCAGCAGCACCGCTGTCTTGAGATACATGGCGGGCTGGTCCCTCTTCGTCCGCCCGCTCTCCTGGAAATAACCCTCGACCCGGGACTTGAGCGCCTGATGAAAGGGGCCCGACTCCAGGAACTTCGTCTTGGTCGCTTGTGACAACGTGTACCCGCTCTCGGGCCCCCGGCGGAGTCTGGGCACGCATGGGGAGGATCCCGACGCACGCACGTCCTCCCGCTGATGGTTGGCCCTCTTCGTAACACGCCTGGGGTCGCGTTTGCTGCAAGACGATTGCCAGGGCGGAAGTGTCTGGCCTGGATGCTCGCCCGCCGGACCGCACCCGCTGGGGACGGGTTCCCGGCCTTTGCCGGGATGCTTACCCTGGGGGGCCATGAAGACGGCGTCCACGACCCATGAAGCGCAGACCCCCGCGAGCCGCGGCGACCCGGCGTTGATCTCCCGCTTGGAGGCGAGATTCCGCGAGGTGACGCAGTTGCTGTACGACACCCGGGTGCCTCCGCGTGTGCTCAGTGAGCGACTCGCGCCCTTCCTGGCCGAGGACATCGTCTTCGTCGACCCATGGCAGACGGGCGGAGGGCGGGAGACCTACCGGCGCGGCGCGGAGGGCTTCCACCGCATGCTGCGCTTCGACTTCGACATCACCCAGCTCAACATCCAGTTGGAGGAGGGCCAGGAGCAGGGCCGTGCCATCGTCGATGGCGTCATGAACCTGCGGCAGTTCAGCTGGCTGTACACCTACCCGCTGCGCACCATCCTCGTGTACGACTTCACCCTGGAGCGCTCCGCGGACGGCGAACTCGAACCCCGCATCCACTTCCACGAGGAGATGTGGAGTCTGGGCGACATGATCGCCGCGGTCCCCGGGGTGAGCTGGTTCTACACGAAGGTCTTCCGCCCGGCCTTCAGCGTCGGTTTCCTCGCGGCCTCGGAGTTCTACCGCCGCAGGGAGGCGCGGCGCCCGGCCGCGGCGCACTGAGCGCCGCGAGCTGGGGAACGGCGGGGGCGGTGGGCCTTACGCGGGCAGGGTGCCGTTGCCGGACTCGATGGTCTTCCAGAACTGGTTCACCTTGTCGACGTAGGTGGCGTCACCCGTGCCGGCCGGCAGCGCGCGCGGATCGTTGCGGTCCACGCCGTTGGGGCCGGAGTTGTAGCCGCGCAGCGCCAGGTCCCAGTTCCCGAACTGCTCCTTCATGTCCTTCATGTAGAAGGCGCCCGCGAGGATGTTGGTGGTGGGGTCCGCCAGGTCCTTGCCCTGGAGCTCGGGGTGCTTGGCCTGCAGCTCGCCGAAGGTGTTGGGGTTGACCTGCATCAGGCCCGTGTCCGTCAGGCCGTTGCCGCCGTTGGTGGTGATGGCGGCGATGTTGCCGCGCGACTCCTGCCAGATCTGCCCGGCCAGCATGTTGGCCGGCACGCCCGCCGTGGCCGCCGCGGACTCGATTGCGCCCTTGAACTGCTCCAGCTCCTTGGGGAACCCGGGGCCCAGCTTCGCCTCACCCGAGCCGCCCTCCGCCACCGGGCTGGCCGTGGCCGCGCCACCCGCCGGAGCCGCGCCGCCGGCCGGGGCCGCGCCAGCACCCGCCGGAGCCGCGCCAGCACCCGCCGGAGCCGCGCCAGCACCCGCCGGAGCCGCGCCAGCACCCGCCGGAGCCGCGCCAGCACCCGCCGGAGCCGCGCCAGCACCCGCCGGAGCCGCGCCAGCACCCGCCGGAGCCGCGCCACCCGCCGGAGAGTCACCGCCGAGATCGGGGATCTCCTGCAGCAGATCCTTGAGCTGGTTGAGGGTCTGGAGCAGCTCGTTGGCGCCCTCGAGGAACTGCTGCAACCCGCCGCCCTTCTCCGCGCCCCCGAAGCTGTCCTTGAACAGATCGCCCAGGGGGCTGCTCTCCGGCTTCGCACCGCAGCCACCGGCCTGGATGGAGGGCGCCTGCGTCTCGCTCACGCGGGGGGTCGCGACGTCCTGCTGGGGGATGCGGAAGGCGGCGGCGTTGTTCGACACGGAGGAGATGGAGGACATGGTGGGTTTCCTGGGGGAAGGCGGGGTGGGTTTGAACCGATGTCCTGACCTAAAGCAGGTGGCGTGCCAACACTCCGGGAGTGGCCATCGCCCACACAAGTGCCCGATATCCTTGAAGATGCCTCCCGTGTGCATCGCTCCAGGCGCGAGAGCGGGAGGGCGAAAGGCCCCCCGAGCCTGATGACTCCTGTTGTCCTCTGGTGACTGGCGCCATCAGGACTCGAGTCCCAGGGAGCGCTGGAAACGGCACGAGCCACGAGCGGAGGGGCCGGGTCGCCGCCTCCACGCGTGGCTCGCTCACCGCGTTGGGTTCATCGGCCGCGTATCAGTAGCCGACGTAGCCGCTGCCGTTGTTCAGCCCCTGGATGCCGGGCACGTTGGACACCGAGCCGTAGCGCTCCACGGCGTAGCGCACGCCGGCGATGATGTTGTCCACGGGGTTGCGGATGTCGTCGTGGCCCGGGAGCTTGTGCGCGTCGAACGTCGGCTGGATGGTCTGCATCAGGCCGATGGAGGGCGTGCCCTTCTGCGCGTTGGAGTCCCAGTTGTTGATGGCGTTGGGGTTGCCGCTGGACTCGTGCTCGATGATGCGGGCGATGTCCGCGGCGTTCATCTTGTCGGCGGGGACGCCGGCGGCGGCCAGGGCCTGCTGGGCCTGCTTGATCCAATCGCCCACCTGACCCTCGGGGGCCTCGCCCGCGCCCTGGACACCCGCGGAGGCGCCTGCGGCGTCCGCGCCACCGGCACCGTCCGCGCCACCGGCACCGCCCGCGCCACCCGCGCCACCCGCGCCCGCGCCACCCGCGCCACCCGCGCCCGCGGCGGCCTCGGCGCCGCCCGCCGGAGAGTCACCGCCGAGATCGGGGATCTCCTGCAGCAGATCCTTGAGCTGGTTGAGGGTCTGGAGCAGCTCGTTGGCGCCCTCGAGGAACTGCTGCAACCCGCCGCCCTTCTCCGCGCCCCCGAAGCTGTCCTTGAACAGATCGCCCAGGGGGCTGCTCTCCGGCTTCGCGCCGCAGCCACCGGCCTGGATGGAGGGCGCCTGCGTCTCGCTCACGCGGGGGGTGAGGTCCTGCTGGGGGATGCGGAAGGCGGCGTTGTTCGACAGGGACGAGATGGACATGGGGGCGTTCCTCGGGGGGATTGGGTTTGAACCGATGTCCGGACCTAGAGCAGAAGGCGTGCCAATTCCTCACAATGTGCGCCTTGGATTCCAAGCCCCCGATATTCTTGGAAGTTGGTACGCGCGGGCGGAGGAATTCCGCCCGTTTCCCTGGTGACTGCCGTCATCCCATGGTGACAGGTGTCACCACTCCCCCGGGTGACTACGGTTTGACGGTGGTGACGAACCGCCGCTGGTCGCCCTCGACCTTGAGAATCACGGCTTCCTTCACCGCGTCGCGGTTCTCGTCCAGGTTGATGGTGCCGCCCACGCCCGGAAAATCCCGGGTGGCCACGAGCGCGTCCCGGAGCGCCGCTCCGGACAGGTCCGGCGCGCGCTTCATCGCGTCGATCGCCATCCGCGCGGCGTCATAGGCCAGGGCCGCCACGCTGTCGGGCGCCTCGCCGTGGGCGGCCTTGTACCGGGCGATGAAGTCCTGGGTGCGCGGGTCCGGGTTGTCCAGCGAGTAGTGATTGACGTAGTAGCTGCCCTCGAGCGCGCCGCCACTCAGCTCGAACAACCGGTCCGACTCCCACCCGTCCCCGCCGAGCAGCGGCACCGTGAGGCCCAGCTCCCGCGCCTGCCGCGCGATGATGCCCACGTCCGTGTAGTACCCGGGCACGAAGAGCGCCTGCGGCTTGAGCTTCTTGAAGGTGGTGAGCTGCGCGCGGAAGTCCGTGTCCCCCTTCGAGTAGCTCTCGGTGGCCAGGATCTGTCCCTCGCGCTCGGTGAAGGCGCGGCGGAACTCGTCCGACAGGCCCACCGAGAACGCGCTCTTGTTGTCCTGGAGCACCGCCACGCGGTCGAACTGGAGGGTGTCGTGGGCGAACTTCGCCATCACCCGGCCCTGGAAGGGATCGATGAAGCAGACGCGGAAGATGTAGTCGCCCTTGCGCGTGACGGCGGGGTTGGTGGACGTGGGGGTGATCATCGGCACGCCAGCCGCCTGCGCCTTCTCGGCCATGGCCAGCGAGTTGGACGACGCGGCCTCGCCCAGCAGCACCACCACCTTGTCCTGGGTGATGAGGCGCGTGGCCGCCTGGGCCGCCTCCTCGGGCCTGCCCTGGCTGTCATAGACGCGCACCGCGAGCGGGCGGCCCTTCACGCCTCCCGCGGCGTTGGCCTCCTGCACGGCCATGGCGATGCCATTGCGCGCGGAGATGCCGAACGTGGCCTCGCTGCCCGTCAGACTTCCCACCTGTCCTATAAGGATGGGGGCGTGGTCCGTCGCGGGGCCGCCCGAGGCCGTCGGGGTGGGGGCGGGGGGCGGGGGGGCGGGCTTCTTCTCGCAGGCCGCGCTCAGCAGGGCGAGCGTGGCGAACATCAGGGGGAGGGTTTGACGCATGCGCCCTTCTAACGCGGAAAGCCAAGGCTGGCTCGGGGTAGGGCAGTGGGTGTCATTAACCCACACTGAAGGGAAAGAGCGGTAAAAGTACGGAGACAGGCAACTTCCGAAGCCCGTGGACGACAATGGAAATATCCACGTGCCGCCGCGCGGCCGCCCCCGAGGCCCTTCCGATGCTCCTGCGCTCGACCACCGCCGCTCCCCGCCCGCTCTCCCTCGTCCCGGCCGCCGCGTCCGAGGCCCGCCGTCCCACCGCGCTCCCCTCGCGCGCGGCGCTCGCCTCCGTGGACAGCTTCACGCCCGCCGCCAAGGCCCGCCCCTCCACGGGCACGGGCTCCACCACGCCCGTCCCCACGACGCCGGGAGGCTCCCCGACGGATGGTCTCAAGGACAAGGCGCTCATCCAGGCGCTGCACGACGCGTCGGCCCAGCACAAGGACCTGGGCTACAACCAGGCGCGGAAGATCATCTTCACCGCGTTGGACAACCACGACGGCAAGGTGGAGTGCGTGTACACGGGCCGCGAGCTGGCCACGGACAAGATTCCCAACAGCAACGACATGAACACCGAGCACTCGTGGCCCCAGTCCAAGGGCGCCACGGGCGCGGCCAAGAGCGACCTGCACCACCTGTTCCCCACGGACAGCAAGGCCAACTCCATCCGGGGCAACTACCCCTTCGGCGTGGTGAAGGACGTGAAGTGGAGCCAGGACGGCTCCAAGTTCGGCAAGGACGCCAACGGCCAGCTCGTGTTCGAGCCCCGTGACGAGCACAAGGGCAACGTGGCGCGAGCCCTCTTCTACTTCTCCACGGTGTACGGCAAGCCCATCCCCGCGGGGGACGAGGCGGTGCTCAAGCAGTGGAACAAGCTGGACCAGGTGGACGCCGCCGAGGTGGCGCGCAACGACGCCATCCAGGGCTACCAGGGCAACCGCAACCCCTTCGTCGATGACGCCTCGCTGGCGGATCGCATCTCGGACTTCTAGGCTGCGCGTCCTGAATGGACGACCTTTCTCCGTTGTGGGCGCTCGTGCCCGTGGAGCCCGGAGTGCCGCTCGCCAAGGTGGGCGGCGCACCGGAGCCCGCGGGCGCTTTGCGTTGGCCGGTGTGCGCGGCGTGTGGCGCACCCATGCGCTTTCTCTTCCAGTTGCCGCACGTGGCCGGCCGCCTGGACCTGGCGCCGTACGCCGCGCTGTACGTCTTCCAATGCGAGAACCCGGACACCGTCTGCTTCCGGTGGGATGCGTTCGCGGGCGCCAACGCGGTGGTGGCGGTGGAGCCGGGCCCCGCGTCGATGGCGGGCGCTCCGGCCTCGCCCCATCCGCTGCCCGAGTCGCGGCTGGACTTCGCGCGCGCGCGGGAGGACACCGAGGCCCTGTCGGTGGACGTGAACGCGGCCACCGATGAACAGCTCGCGGCGCTGGATCGGGCCTCGGCCCAGGCGCCCGAGAACAAGGTGGGCGGCGTGCCTGTCTGGGTGAATGGAGAGGCCCGGCCCGAGTGCTGCGGCGAGCCCATGCACTTCGTGGCCCAGCTCTCGGCGCTGCCCTTCGGCCTGGGCTTCGGGGACGCGGGCCGGGGCTACGTCTTCCGCTGCCGGGCCGGGGCTTGTGGCACGGCCTTCCGCTTCCTCTGGCAGGGCGCGTGAAACGGTGAGCGGACCGCGCCCCGCTGGCACGGCCCGCTCGTCTTCGACCGGCGACTACTTCACGCCCACGGCGTTCCAGGCGTCCTTCACCTTCTGCAACTCGGGGGAGCTGGCGCCGTAGAGGTCCGTGGCGGCCTGGAGGGTGGCCTCGCGCGCCTGGGCGAACGTGGTCTTGGGCGTCATGTACGTGGTGAGCGCCCGGCCGAAGATCTTCAGGCTCTTGTCCATGCCGATGCCGTCCTTCACCTCCAGGCCCGACGTGCGGTTCTTCCCGCCCTCGGCGAGCAGGTAGAAGGCGTTGTTGGCGATGCCGCTCGAGCCGTGGACTTCCGTCTGCTTCGGGAAGTTCGAGTAGTGGTCGATGGAGTAGCCGTCCTTGCTCGGGTCGTTCATGTAGCGCAACCCGTCCTCGTTGCTGCCGTTCTTCGGCGTCCACGCCGCCTCGCCCACCGTCCAGTTGAACTTCACGGCGGGGTTCTTCCGCGAGGCGTACCACTCCACGCCCGCGCCGATGATGTCGCTGAACGACTCGTTGAGGCCGCCGGGCTCGCCCTCGTAGACGAGGCCCGCGGTGCGCTCGGTCAGGCCGTGGGCGATTTCATGGCCCGCGATGTCCAGCGTGGTGAGCGGGCCGGCCGTGTTCCCATCGCCATCGCCGTAGTTCATCTTCTCGCCGTCCCAGTAGGCGTTCACGAAGTCGTTGCTCACGTGCACGTAGGAGGTGAGCTTCTCGCCCGCGTTGTCGAGCGAGTCGCGGCCGAGCACGTCCTTGAGGAAGTCGTACGTCATCTCCGCGCCGTAGTGCGCGTCCACCGCGGCCTTGGTGCGCGAGCCGTCCGTGGCCTCGCCCCACGCGTCGTTCTTGTCGGTGAACTGCGTGCGGCCGGTGGGCTCGTCCATGTTCCGGCCGTCGTACGTCACCACGCCCTTGCCACGGGTGGTGTCCTCCAGCACGTAGCTGCCGTCCGCCTTCTTCGTGGTGGAGAGGTCCACCTTGCCGCTGTACATCGTGGTGTCGTCCGCCTTGCCCGTCGTGGGCGAGGTGGGCGCGGGCGTCGTCGGGGTCGTGGTTCCCGTGCCGCTGGTGCTGCCCTTGCGCCCCGAGGAGAAGCCGTCGAGCGGGTTGAACTGGCTCAGCAGCTCGCCGGTGTTGGCGTCCAGCATGTAGTTCATCTGGCGGGGATTCTCCTGGCCGGCGACCTGGGAGAGCTCCACGCGGTAGGCGGAGTGATACTCGCCCGCGGCGTCCTGGTAGATGAGGCGCTCGACGGCGGGCTGCTTGTCCGGCTTCTCGCCGAACTCCTCGCGCGCGAGCTCCTCCGCCTGGGCCGGGGACAGCTTGGGCGTCTCCCGGCCGAGCCCGGCGGGAATCGTGGACTTCTCGCCGGTGACGCTCGCGAGCTTGCCGTCCTTGTCCAGGTGGCTGATGACCTGCTCACCGTAGACCTTCACCCCCTCGTGCTGCCGGTCCAGGCGCACGTGCGTCATGCCGAGCGCGTCGCGCTCGACGCTGCGGGGCACGAAGTCCTGGGACGCGGGGCCGAGCGTCTGGGGAGCGCCCGCGTTGAGCCCGGTGAGCGCGGTCCGCACGGCGGCCTGGGCCTCGGGGCTCGCGAGGGGCAGGCGGCCAGGGCCCTGGGGCGCCTGGGGCACGCGCTGCGCCGGCGTGAAACCATCCTGAGCGAACGGCGAGGCCGCCTTGTCCGGGGTGGCCGTCTTCACGGTGTTCTTCTCCACGAGGGCGGGGGCGGCCTCGGTGGAGGTGGGACGGGGAGTGAGGACGGGACCTTGACCCTCGGTGCGACGAACGCTCATGAGGCAACTCCACTGCAAGGGGGTTGTAGAATTATCGCATGGGGGAACTCACGGTTGCTCGGCCGGAGAGTGGAATCGTGACGCACCCCAGGGGACCGCTCGCCCGCTCGCCAGCCGTGGCTCGGTGGAGGTCTGGGCGCCGGGCCAGGGCCTCCTTAATTCAAGGGGGCATGATGCCACCGACCCAGCCGGACCTCCTGGTGATGCGCGAGAAGCACTCCACCGAGCACGGAGAGGGGCGCGGCCGTCTATCTCCCCAGCGCGAGGCACTGCTCTCGGCGCGCATCAAGGATCTGTCCTTGCGGCTGGCGGGTACGCCCCTGGAGCGAAGCATCGCCCAGTTGCACGCGGAGCTGGAGGCGAAGGGCATCTCCTTCAAACCCCAGTGCTACCTGTCGGATGAGTGGGGCTGCCCCTCGGGGGTGCCGGTCATCGGCCTGCCGTTCTACCTGGCCGACCCGAACCTGCTGTCCATCGAGGCGGACCTCGGCGGCGGCGCGGAGACCGAGGCGGAGATCCTCATGTACCTGCGCCACGAGGCGGGCCACGCCTTCAATTACGCCTACCGGCTCTACGAGACGGAGGACTGGCTGCACACGTTCGGGGATTACTCGCGGCCCTACCGCGACGACTACAAGCCGCAGCCCTTCTCGCGCCGCTACGTCACGCACATCTCCGGCTGGTACGCCCAGAAGCATCCGGACGAGGACTTCGCCGAGACCTTCGCCGTGTGGCTCACGCCCGGCAGTGATTGGGCCCGGCGCTACCAGGGGTGGGGCGCGCTCAAGAAACTGCGGTACGTGGAGGCCATCGTCGCGAAGCTGGGCCGGCGGCCGCCCGTGGTGTCCCTGGCCACGCCGGACTTCACCACCGAGGAGATGGAGGGCACGGTCCAGGACCACTACCGCCAGCGCGACCTCGACGAGAAGGTGGACCTGGAGCTGCGCGATGCCTTCGACCAGTCGTTGGAGGACATCTTCGAGGGGCCTGGAGAGGCGCCCGTGCGCGCGGAGACGCTCGTGCGCGCCGAGCGTCAGCGGATGATGGCCCTGGTGAGCCAGTACTCGGGAGTGAGCCGGGGCGTGGTGCGCGCGCTGGTGGAGCACCTCATCGAGCGCACCGCGGACATGAACCTCACCCTGCATCCGGATGACAGCCGCGAGGCGATCTGCCGCCTGGTGTCCCTGGTGACGGTGATGTCCATGAACTACCTCTACACGGATCGCTTCTTCGAGGAGTGAAGCCCATGGCCCTGTCTCCCCTGCGCGTCGCGGTCCTCTATTACCAGCCCAAGGAGGACGAGGCCGATCCCGTCGTCCAACAGGTGTCCCGGTCTCTCCGGGAAGCGGGACACACGCCCGTGCCCGTGCGCGTCGACGAGAGCCTGTCGGACCTGGTGCGGCAGGTGTCGCGCAGCCGCGCGGACCTCGTCTTCAACCTGTGCGAGACCTTCGCCGACGACTACCGGTTGGAGGTGAATGTCGCCGCCGTGCTGGAGCTCGCGCGCATGCCCTTCACGGGCTCGGGGACGGCGGGCCTCTTGCTCGCGCAGGACAAGATCCTCACCAAGCAGTTGTTGCAGTTCCATGGTGTGCTCACGCCGCGGTTCGCCACCTTCGATGGCACGTCGCTGCAGGCCCACGGAGACCTGTCCTTCCCGCTCATCGTCAAGCCGGCGCGCTCGGATGCGTCCATGGGGTTGGGGGTGGAGAAGGACATGGATGGCCTGGCGCGCCGGGTGCGCTTGATTCGCGAGCAGTACGACGACGAGGCGCTGGCGGAGGAGTTCATCGAGGGCCGCGAGGTGTACGTGGGCGTGCTGGGGGACCACGCGAGGCCCCAGGTGCTGCCGGTGGTGGAGCTGGACTTCGGCGAGAAGTGGAGCCGCAAGCGCATGAAGATCGCGGACCGGGGGGTGAAGTTCGGCCCCGAGGGACCCGGCGAACCCGCGCTCGTGATGCCGAAGGACCTGTCGGACGAGCTGCGGGGACGCATCGAGCGCTCCGCGGTGGCGGCCTTCCGGGCGCTCAAGTTGAGTGACTACGCGCGCATCGACTTCCGGGTGTCCAGCGCCACCAACGAACCGTACCTGCTCGAGGTCAATCCGAATCCCTACCTTGAGGAGAAGTGCGAGGTGGCGATGGGGGCCCGGGAGACAGGCCTGTCCTATCCCCAGCTCATCCAGCACATCGTCGAGACGGCGGCGAGGCGGCACGGGCTGGGCCGGGACCAGCGCCGCGCCGCGCCGGTGGCGGACTCCGAGCCCGCGCCCATGAGTTGAGCCCGTCCGTCAGGGCTCGACGGCTTGCGGCAGGGGTTGAGGCTTGGCGACGGGCAGGTAGCACTTGCCCTTGTATTCGGCCTCCTCCTGATCACAGGGCGGCTTGTGCGCGATTTCGACCCAGCACCCACCATTGATCTCGAAGTGGCTTCTCCTGGGCTTGCAGGGCGGAGTGGCCTGATTGCGGAAGGGCTTCTCGGGCATCGGGTAGGCGGGTGCCCTTGGGGCTGGGTGCTCCGCGTCGACCATGTACGACGCGTCCTGGGTGGCGGGAGCGCTCAAGCGGCCGAGGCTGTTCGACGGACACATCCAGAAGAACAGGACGAGCGCGAGACCGGCGGAGAGCGTCAGGGTCCGCCGAGCTGAGTGCCTTCTCCGGCGCGGCCGAGGGGCCGCGGGCTCCGGGTGAGCCAGTCCGGACGTGAGGTGGGCGCGCACCTGGGGATTGCCTTCCACGCGGACGACCGCCGCGGTCATCAGCACGAGGATGTTCGCCAGCTCCGCCATGGACGCCGAGGCGGGCGCCTCGTCCACCCACAGCTTCACCGTGGACGTGTGGGCATGGCAGGCGAGCCGCATCCGCCAGACGCCCTCGGGTTGCCAGTCCATGCGGCTGCTGGGCTGGAGGACGAGCGCGGGCTGCCCCGTCCTCACGTGCCAGGCCTCATGGAGACTTCCCAAGTCGGGCCCCACCTCCTCGTATTGCCTGCCCCGCTCGAACGCTTCCAGCCCGCCGTCCTTCCAGTTCGTCTCATTCGCCACGTGCATACCTCCGAAGTCACCTCCAAGAGGAGCCGACTTGACTTCCCAAGTCAAGGAGGGTCACATGTCTTCTCGGGTTGGTGACCGAACCATTCGAGGGGGAGCGCCGGTCGACCGGAGTTCCGCGATCGGGTTCCCGCGGCAGGGCAAATGAACTTCACCGGACCGTGGCCGTGCAGTAAGGCCACGGGTTCCATGGAGCATCCCATCGTCAGCACTTCTTCTGGCCGGGTCCGCGGTGTCATCGAGCATGGCACCGCGCGTTTCCTGGGCATCCCCTACGCCGCCTCGCCGCTCGGGGACAGGCGGTTCCAGCCTCCTCAGCCGCCCGAGCCCTGGGCGGACGTACGGGATGCCTCTGCTCCGGGTCCTACCGCGCCCCAGAACCATGGGGCCTTTCCGGGGGTGGATCTCGGCCCGCTGGTGGGCGGCGGGTGGCGGCGGGGAGACGACTTCCTGAACGTGAACATCTGGACGCCAGATGTCGCGGCCAGGGGCCTGCCCGTCATGGTCTTCATCCATGGCGGTGGCTTCGTGGGCGGAAGCAACGATGCGTCCGTCCAGGACGGCCGCGGCTTCGCGCGCTCGGGCGTGGTCTGCGCGGCGATCAACTACCGTTTGGGCGTGGAGGGGTTCCTGCCCATTCCAGGCGCGCCCACCAATCTGGGCCTGCGGGATGCGCTCGCCGCGCTCGGCTGGATCCAGGAGAACATCGCGGCCTTCGGTGGCGATCCGGCGAATGTCACCATCTTTGGTGAGTCCGCCGGGGCGATGCTGGTCGCGGACCTCGTGACCTCGCCCCTGGCGAAGGGCTTGTTCCGCCGGGCGATCGTGCAGAGCGGCCATGGTTCCATGGTGCGCTCACCCGAGGTCGCCGCGCGGTTGGTCCACCGGATGGCGAAGCTCTTGCGCGTCACGCCCGACGTCGAGGGCTTCCGCACTCGCACGGTCGAGCAGTGTCTCGACGCGCTCAAGAGGGTATCGGTGCCCCTCCTGGGTTTCGTCGACCTGCGCGACGAGACGGGGCTCGAGCCCGCCTTTGGCCTGAGCCGCTTCCTGCCCATCCATGGCGACGACGTGCTGCCCGAGCCTCCGCTCGCGGCGCTCGCGAAAGGGGCGGGTGCCGGGATCGACCTCCTGATTGGCACGAATGCCGAGGAGATGAACATCTACCTCGTGCCGACCGGGGTGCGGCGCGTGGTTCCCGGATGGATGGCGACGTTCATGCTCGGCCGTGCGGTGCGTGACGCCCGCGCCATTCTCGAGGACTACGGTCTGAACCAGAAGGGCAGGCGGGCGGGCGATGCGCTGAGCGAGGCCCTGCACGACCTGGTCTTCCGTGGGTCCGCGCGCCGGTTCGCGGCGGCGCACCAAGGGCGTACGCACTTCTATGAGCTCGGCTGGCGTTCGCCCGCGTGTGGCGGTGCGCTGGGCGCGTGCCATGGGCTCGAACTGCCCTTCGTCTTCGACACGCTGGAGAGCTGCACCGGCCCGAACGGGCTCGTCGGGAGCGCACCGCCACGGGAGCTCGCCGATCGCATCCACCGGCTCTGGGTGGGGTTCGCGACCGACGGGAAGCTGCCCTGGTCCGAGTATGACGCCGACACGCGACAGGTGTACGCGCTGGAGACGGGCGTGACGCGCACCGAGGCCCCCCTGCCAGCCGCGCGGTACCTGCCCTGAACGCACCCCGGTCCCGCCGCTCACATGGCGGGGCCGTTGTTATACGCGTCGTTGAAGTGATCGTAGTAGGCCGAGTAGAGGGCTTCGCTCTCCAGCCTCACGAAGATCTCGTCGTTGCGGTAGTTCGCCGAGTAGGTCCAATTGTGGGAGCCGGTGAAGACGAGGGACCGGTTGTCCGTGGACTCCGCGAACCGCGAATAGACCAGGATGAACTTGTCGTGGACGTCGTGCTTGCGCACGGAGATGCCCGCGCCCTTGAACTTGCCGAGCGAGGTGGACTCGACCTTGTTGGCCACCACCCACACCTTGCAGCCGCCATTCTTGAGCCGGACCAGCAGGTCGACCAGCTCCGGCCGCGAGTCATGAATCGACGCCTGGGCCACGCGCACCCGGCAGTCCGCGTTCGCGACGATGTCGTTCAACCGGTTGTAGACCAGATCTCCATCCTGGTCCGGTGAGGCATAGACCCGGGCCGTCCCCGTCCAGTAACCGCGTGGGACGCTCGCGTCGTAGAAGTTGTTACCGGAGTAGTGCTTCTGGGCGAAGAGCTGATTGAAGTAGGTGTTGAACTGATTGAACTGCTCGGCGTCGCCGTAGATCGTCACGGTGTTGTTGAAGGTCTGCGAGCCCGTGGCATAGGTCATGTTCGCCGAGCCAAACCACACCACGTTGCTCCGGAGGACTCCGTTCGGATCCTTCGTCTGGCTGAAGGTGTAGAGCTTGGTGTGCATGATTCCACTGGAGTCCGTGGTGATGCACCCGTAGTTGCCGCCCGCCTTCCGGTCGCCGCAGAACACGTGGTTCGACCCGAGCGCGGAGTGCAGTTGCCGCGGCGAGGTGTCCTCCTCGAACTCGTCGGAGCCATCCTCCACCACCTGCACGCTCACCCCCCTGTTCTTGGCGTTGATGAGGGCGGTGTACACCCCATTCGCCGTCAGGCTGTGGATGGCCGCCCGGATCTTCCCTCCCGAGGGCGTGTCGTTGATGAGGCGGATGGCCTCGTTGAGGATCGTCCGGTCATCTCCCCCATGAGCGGGTGGGTTGGTGAAATGCACCCAGACGGGGTAGCCCCCGATCGTCGTGGACGCGGTGTTGATCCCCGCCCGTGTGGTGCCCACCTCGGGCGCGTCGTCCACGTCCGGAGGCGCGCAGGAGGACAGCAGCGACAGGGAGCCGCCCGCGAACGCGGCGGCGACAGCGAGAGAACGCATCGTGAATCGCATCCCGGATCTCCATCTCCAATAACCGATAGGGCCCAAGGGGAAATCCTGGATGCACACCGTCATTCCGGTCAATCCGGTAAAACAAGAAGCTGCGGACGCGCTCGGTGAAGTGCGCGTAACCTCGCGGCCTGGCCACAAGGAGACGGCAATGGCGGTGACTGGAATCGGCGGCATCTTCTTTCGTGCGCGGGACCCGAAGGCGTTGTCCGAGTGGTACCGCACCCACCTCGGCGTGGGCGCGGGCTGCAATCCGTCGGGAACGATCGAGCCGGACGACTGGTATTGGCGCACCGCCGCCGGGCCGGTGGTCTTCGTGCCCTTTCGCGCCGACACCGACTATTGGGCGGCGGACAAGGCGTGGATGCTGAACCTGCGAGTCGAAGGTCTCGACGCGCTGCTCACGCGCCTTCGCGACGCCGGCATCGCGGTCGAGACGCGCGCCGACTGGGACACGCCCGAGACCGGGCGCTTCGCCCGCATTCACGATCCGGAAGGCAACGCCATCGAGCTGTGGGAGCCGCCCGCGGATTAGCCCTCAGAGGCAGGTCCCGGGATTCGCGAAGTCGGGGATGCACTCGGCCCCGAACAGCCGGGCGAAGGACAGGCGCACGTGCTGCTCTCCGTGGGGCTGGCGCCGCACACGGATCTCGAAGCGCACGGGTTGATGGGGGGAGAGGGTGGCCTCGACTTCGCCGTAGACGGACTGTGTCAGGCGCAGGTCGCGCACGGAATGATCGACCCACGCCGTGCCGTCGTGGAGTTGCAGGGCGAGCTGGACATCTCCGGCGGCATCCAGCTCCATCAGGACGGAGCCGCGCACGAGGCCGGGCTGGAGGTGGGAGAAGAAGCCGTCGATGGACGCGACGACCTGATGGCCCGAGCCGCCGCCGACCGTCTGCTCCGAGGCGGGCAGCGCGTGCTCGAGGCCATGGATGTTGGAGGGTTGCTCCTGGGTGAGGGCCTGGGCCCGTGTGGAAACGTCGGTGGCCGAGGACAGCTCGGCGCCACAACCGGACAGCAGCAGGAGCGAGCACAGGGAGAAGACGGAGCGGAACGACATGGGGAGGGTCCTGGGAAGTGCGCGCCTGGAGTGAGTTCCGGCCGCGATGGCGGAGGTTGACGGAAATCGCCGGAGCGGCCTGACAAGGGCACGTTCATCCCGAGGGACCGTGGATTGCACATCCCTGGCGCCATGATGAACTCTCTCTTCATGACCAAGGCGCGAAATGCTCCGGCCATCGAGGCCGCCTTCCAGTCCGCTCCAGCGGACATGGTGGCGGAGATCCTCGCGGGCAAGCTGTACCTCGCTCCCCGTCCAGCCCGTCCGCACGCCAATGTGGAGTCGAACCTGGGGGGCTGCTCATCGCACCCTTCAAATTCGGCAGTGGCGGCCCAGGGGGATGGGTCCTCCTCTACGAGCCGGAACTCCATCTCGGACCCGGTCCGGACAAGGTCGTGCCGGATCTCGCGGGCTGGAGGCGCGAGCGCCTGCCGGATGCGGTCGGAGGGGCGGACGCACCGGCACACGATGACCTGGCTCCGGACTGGGTATGTGAGGTGCTCTCTCCGAGCACCCGGCGCGTGGACGAGGGCGAGAAGATGCGCATCTACGCCCGTGAGGGCGTCCAGCACCTCTGGCACGTGGACCCGCTCGCGCGGACCCTCGAGCACTTCCGGCTCGCGGAGGGGCACTGGCGACTCGCCAACTCCTTCACTGGCGAGGGACATATCCGGGTGGAACCCTTCGACGCGCTCGAGTTCCCGCTGTCGCTCCTCTGGTCCAGGTGACGGCGCTCGGGGCGAGGCCAGCACGTCACGACCTCCGCTTCAACGCGGTGACCGCTCACGCACCTTCTGGTGCGGATCCGCTCGATGTGCTCACCGCGCTTCGGGCGCTCCTCCATCCACGCTGACGGGAATGGACGGCGAGGACACCACGGGCAGCAGGCACTTGTCCTCGTAAGCGACCGTCTGGGGCGGACAGTTGGGCGGTCGCTGTTCGAGTGAAAGCCAGCACGCCCCGGAGAACTCCAGTTCGAGTTTCGGGGTGCACGGTGCGCGCTTCTGATTGGGAAGCGGGCGGGGTTCTGCCTCGCGACGTGGGGTCGTCGGGCCGACCCGCGCATCGGTGGACCATTCCGAAGCGGGAACAGGGGGCTCCGGAGGCTGGCGCGGTCCAGGCATCAGAAACCACAGCAACGCCGCCGCGAGCCCAATCCGCCATGGCCAATCGCCTCGCTTGCTCCGCGGTCGGGAGCGAGGGACGGAAGGGGGTGGCCAGGACACCCGAGGCGGTTCGGGCCGGAGGATGGATCCTGCCTCATCCCGAGCGAAGACAGGGGCGTCCCACTCCGCTCCAGCGGAGGCGATGGCCGCCATCAACGCTTCATGGACGGCTGCGCCGCTCGGGTAGCGCGCCTGGGGCTGTTTCGCCAGCAGGCGGAGAATCACCTCACTGAGGGCTCGAGGCACCCGGGGATTCACCTCCACGGGGGGACATGGCGGCAGATGGAGGATGCCGTACTGCAACACATCGAGAGGCCAATGCTCGGGGAAGGGGTAGTACCCGGTCACGGCCCGGTAAAGACAAACACCGAGCGCGTAGAGATCATCGGTGGGTTGGAAGGCGTAGTGCGCACCGGGGCGTTCGGGGCTCTTCCACAGGAAGCGAACGGCTTCGGGACTGGTCAGGTGCGGGGTGCCTGGCGGCAGGGGGCCGGTGGTGAGGGGAGGGGCGCCCTCGTACCAACCCACTCCGAAGTCGAGCAGGATGGGTTTCCCGTCGGGCTCGCGGATGACGATGTGCTCGGGCTTGAGATCGCGGTGGAGCACGCCCCGGGCATGCAGGTCGCCCAGGGTGAGGGACACCTCACCGCCGACCTGGGCGAGTTGCCTGAAGGTGGTGTCACCCGTTTCAGCCCATAGGTGAAGGGGCTGTCCAGGCACCAGGTCCATGAGGAAGCCGAGGACGCCGTCGCGCGGATGAGGCCAGCGGGCACAACCATGGAAGCGGGCCACACCCGGGTGGGCCGCCCGGGTCATCATCAGGGCGACCTCGCGCTCGGCCCGCGCATCATGGGGATACCGCGCCAGTTTGAGGGCGTAGAAATCGCCGGGGTGGTCCAGGTCCTCCACGCGGTAGACGGTGCCCTGGCCGCCCATGCCCAGCCGCTCGACCACGAGCCAGCGGCCCACCTGTGTTCCTGGCTCCAGTGCGCTTGGGATTCCGACCATGCGAGACGGGGACCTATCACATGCGTTCTCGGGCGCGGAAGGGCGCGCATGCGGCAGGATGTTCGCCGGATGTATTGAGTCTGTCTGATGTTGGAAGACCCATGAGGAAGGGTCAAGAGACTGGGCACCCGTTCGTGATGGTATCCTTCCAATCTCCCGAGACCGAAAGAGAGTCCCATGAAACTGGGCTGGTCGGTGGTGTTGCTGGTGCTCCTCCTCGGATGCGCGACGACCCAGGGAACGGGCGGCTCTGGTCCTGTGCGCGCGCCGCCAGGAGTTCAGCCCGCGACAAAGAAGGAACTGCCCTGGCTGAACCTGCCGGGAGGACGGATGAAGACGACCCTCTACTACGGGCCCTGGCAGTGCCGTCGGGAGTTCATGAATGGTTGTCAGAAGCAGTGCGCCAGTGAGGGTCATCCACTCAAGGGCTGCATGTGGCTGGCTGACCTCAAATTTGATTGGGAAGGACGCCTTATCCTCTTGCCTGTTTCCGTCAAGGCTGGGAGCCGCTACGGCATCCATCACTGCTGTTGCGATTATCCCGAACTGTCACCTGTGGACAATGCGACCCGTCGCAAGCAGTGGGAGAAGTTTCGAGAATCCTACCGGGAGGGGTGGAGCAAGAAGTTCGGCGCGTGGCCCGAGGAGAGCGAAGTGTCCTGGCCGGGGCACCACATCCGGGACCTCAAACATGGTGGCAACCCAGTGGACCCCAACAACCTCTTCCCCGCGAAGCCAAGCGTCCACGATCTCTACAACAGAGCATACCCCGCTTGTTACAGCGGCCAATCGCCCTGGAATACAGTGGGACCCGATCTGCCCTACACGGACCCTTGAAGATGCCCACTCCGATGAGCAGCTTGCTCGAAGAGGTTTCGCGTGACCACTTCCCCCGTCCCCCGGCTACGCCCGAGGAGATCGAGGAGTTCGAGCATCGAGTGGGCTGGCCATTGGACCCCGACCTCCGGGCCTTCTACCTGCATTGCAATGGGGCCGAGTTGATCAAGCGGCTGCCCAATACCCCCTACCGCGTTCTTCCCCTATCGAAGATCGTCCGGGCACGGGTCGCCATCTACGGCGAGGATGATGACCAGTGGGGTCCCGCCTCGGTTTACGCCCTCTGCGACGTCCAGGATGGCAACTACGTGCTGGTGGATGTGGCCCGCCAAGAGAACGACCGTTACCCCCTCATCGACGGTTACCACGAGGCGTGGCCCGATCCGAAATACTGTGGGTCCGTCGCGAACTCCTTTTCGGAGTTCCTGGAACAGGTGCTTCGCACCCGGCGCAATCTCTACTGGCTGGGGGAGTAGGCCCGGTCGGCACCGAGCCTCCCGCGAGTAAGTGAACAGTCCCTTCCTGGGATGGTTGAAGAGCCACCGGGAGACCGAGCGGCCGGGCACGATTTTTAATGCGGACCAGATTGGTCCTGTTTAAAGAGGGCTGACAGTGGGTGCCCCGGAAGTCCCTGGGGGCCCGGATGGTGGGAGAGACTCCGAATGCTCCGGATGAGCAAGATGACGGACTACGGCATCGTGCTGCTGACCGAGTTGGCGCGCGCCGGGATCGGCACGCGCACGGCCAAGGAACTGGCCGCCTGCACGCACGTGCCCCTTCCCTCGGTGAGCAAGGTGCTCAAGGGCCTGCATGGCGCGGGTCTGCTCGTGTCCCACCGGGGCGCCAGCGGCGGCTATGGGCTCGCCCGGCCCGCCGAGGCCATTCCGCTCACGGAGATCATCACCGCGCTCGAGGGGCCCGTGTCCTTCACCGAGTGTGGCGCCCATGGCTCCCCCGAGCAGGGCGGCACCTGTGAGCTGGAGACGGTGTGCCGCGTGCGCGGCCACTGGCGCATCATCAACCGCACCCTCCACGACGCGCTCGGCAAGCTGAGCCTCGCGGACCTGTGCGCGCCCGCGACGCGCCTCGTCTCGCTCTCCACGCCGGCGCCTCAACCGCTTCCCTCCACCGTGCGAGGAAATCCCTCATGAGCACCCCGACCTTGCAGGAACTCACGAAGCGCCCCTACGAGGCTGGCTTCGTCACCGAGATCGAGTCCGAGACGATCCCCCGGGGGCTCAACGAGGACATCATCCGCATCATCTCCGCCAAGAAGAGCGAGCCGGAGTTCATGCTGGAGTGGCGTCTGCGCGCCTACCGCCACTGGCTCACCCTCAAGGAGCCGCGCTGGCAGAAGGTGGAGTACGCGCCCATCGACTACCAGGACATCATCTATTACTCGGCGCCCAAGCAGAAGCCGAGGCTCGACAGCCTGGACCAGGTGGACCCGGAGCTGCTCAAGACGTACGCGAAGCTCGGCATTCCGCTCGAGGAGCAGAAGCGGCTGCAGAACGTGGCGGTGGATGCCGTGTTCGACTCGGTGTCGGTGGCCACCACGTACAAGGACAAGCTCGCCAAGGCGGGCGTCATCTTCTGCTCCTTCTCCGAGGCCGTGCGCGAGCACCCGGAGCTGGTGAAGAAGTACCTGGGCTCCGTGGTGCCGCACTCGGACAACTACTTCGCGGCGCTCAACTCGGCGGTGTTCAGCGACGGCTCGTTCGTCTACATCCCCAAGGGCGTGCGCTGCCCCATGGAGCTGTCCACCTACTTCCGCATCAACGCGGAGAACACGGGCCAGTTCGAGCGCACCCTCATCGTCGCCGACGAGGGCTCCTCGGTGAGCTACCTGGAGGGCTGCACCGCGCCCCAGCGCGACACCAACCAGCTGCACGCGGCCGTGGTGGAGCTCGTGGCGCTGGATGGGGCCTCCATCAAGTACTCCACGGTGCAGAACTGGTACCCCGGGGACGAGCAGGGCCGCGGCGGCATCTACAACTTCGTCACCAAGCGCGGCATCGCGCACCACCGCTCCAAGATTTCCTGGACGCAGGTGGAGACGGGCTCGGCCATCACCTGGAAGTACCCGAGCGTCATCCTCAAGGGGGATGACTCGGTGGGGGAGTTCTACTCCGTCGCGCTCGCCAACCACCGGCAGCAGGCGGACACGGGCACGAAGATGATCCACCTGGGCCGCAACACGAAGAGCACCATCGTGTCCAAGGGCATCTCCGCGGGCCTCGGGCAGAACACCTACCGGGGCCTCGTGAAGGTCCTCAAGAGCGCCGAGGGCGCGCGCAACTACACCCAGTGTGACTCGCTGCTGCTCGGCAGCAAGTGCGGCGCCCACACGCTGCCGTACATCGAGGTGAAGAACGCCTCGGCGCAGGTGGAGCACGAGGCGTCCACGTCGAAGATCGGCGAGGACCAGCTCTTCTACTGCCAACAGCGGGGCATCTCGAAGGAAGACGCCGTGTCGATGATCGTCAATGGCTTCTGCCGGCAGGTCTTCAAGGAACTGCCCATGGAGTTCGCCGTGGAAGCGCAGAAGCTGCTCAGCGTGAGCCTGGAAGGAAGCGTGGGATGAAGCCGTTGCTCAGCATCAAGGACCTGCACGTGCGCGTGGCGGGCCGCGAGGTCCTCAAGGGAATCAACCTGGAGCTCCAGCCCGGTGAGGTGCACGCCATCATGGGCCCCAACGGCTCGGGCAAGAGCACCCTGTCGCAGGTGCTCTCCGGCCGTGACACCTACGAGGTGACGCGAGGCCAGGTGCTCTTCGACGGGCGGGATCTGCTCGCCATGCCTCCCGAGGCGCGCGCCCACGCGGGCGTGTTCATGGCCTTCCAGTACCCGGTGGAGATTCCGGGCGTGGGCAACCTGCACTTCCTGCGCACGGCGCTCAACGCCCGGCGGCGCACCGAGGGCAAGGAGGAGCTGGACGCCATGGACTTCCTCAAGCTCGCGCGGGAGAAGAGCAAGCTCGTGGAGTTGGATCCGGCGTTCATGCAGCGCTCGGTGAACGAGGGCTTCTCCGGCGGCGAGAAGAAGCGCAACGAGATCTTCCAGATGGCGGTGTTGGAGCCGCGCCTGGCCGTGCTGGACGAGACGGACTCGGGCCTGGACATCGACGCGCTGCGCATCGTCTCCGGCGGCATCAACGCGCTGCGCACGCCCGAGCGCAGCATGCTCGTCATCACCCACTACCAGCGGCTGCTCGAGTACGTGGTGCCGGACAAGGTGTCGGTGCTGGCCGGGGGGCTCATCGTCCGCACGGGCGGGCGCGAGCTGGCGCTGGAGCTGGAGAAGAAGGGCTACGCCTGGCTCAACGAGGGCAAGGGCGGCAAGGAGGCGCGGCCGTGACGGCGGAGGGTGGGCTGCGGCACTACCTGGACCTGGCCGAGCGCTTCCAGGCGGAGCGCGCCGCGGGGGCTCCCGCGTGGCTGCGCGCCCTGCGGCAGGACGGCATCGCCCAGCTCGCGCGCCAGGGTTTCCCCACCACGTCCCTGGAGGATTGGAAGTACACGAACGTGGCCCCCGTGCGTGAGCGGACGTTCGCCCCGGTGCACACCGTGCACGAGGCGAGCATGACGGAGGCGGTGGCGCGGCTGTCGTTGCCCGGCGCGGGTCCCCGGCTGGTGTTCGTGGATGGCTGGTTCGTGCGCGAGCTGTCGCGGCTGGAGGGCGTGCCCGAGGGACTGACGGTGCGCGGCCTGCGCGAGGCGCTGCAAGCGGGCGAGGTCCCGGAGGACGCCGTGGGCCAGCGGGCCCGCGCGGAGGCGAGCCCCTTCACCGCGCTCAACGCGGCGCTGCTGGAGGAGGGCGCCTGGGTGGACGTGGCGCCCGGGACGGTGTGCGCGGAGCCCGTGCAGTTGCTCTTCCTGTCGCGCGGCGTGGGAACGCTGGCGCTGGCGAGCCCTCGGGTGGTGGTGCGCGCCGGGGCGCGCAGTGAGTTGACGCTCGTGGAGAGCTACGTGGGCGCGCAGCCGGGCGTCTCCTTCACCAACACGGTGACGGAGGTGACGGTGGGTGACGCCGCCCGGCTCACCCATCTCAAGTTGCAGGCGGAGTCCGAGGAGGCCCTTCACATCGGCGCCCTGCATGTGTCGCTGGGCCGGGACAGCCAGTTCGCCTCGCATGTGCTGTCGCTGGGCGGAGCGCTCGCTCGCAGCGAGGTGCATGCGCTCTTCGGCGCCGAGGGCGGTGAAGCCACCCTCAACGGCCTGTACGTGGGCCAGGGCTCGCAGCACCTGGACCACTGGACGAACCTGGACCACGCCCACCCACGCTGCACGAGCCGCGAGCTGTACAAGGGCGTGTTGGATGACCAGTCGCGTGGCACCTTCCACGGCAAGGTGATGGTGCGCGTGGACGCGCAGCGCACGGACGCGCGCCAAGCCAACCGCAACCTCCTGCTGTCGGAGAAGGCGAGCGCCGAGGCCCGGCCCCAGTTGGAAATCCTCGCGGACGACGTGAAGTGCGCGCACGGCGCCACGGTGGGCCGCCTGGATGAACAGGCGCTCTTCTACCTGCGCTCGCGCGGCATTCCCCGGAGCGAGGCGGAGCGGCTGCTGACGCTCGCCTTCGCCCAGGAGGTGGTGGGGGCCATTCCCCTGGAGCCGCTGCGCGCCCAGGTGGAACAACTGCTGATTCACAAGCTTCCCGGTGCCGCCAAGGAGGGACGGGCATGAGCGGAGCAAACCTGGACATGGCGCGCATCCGCGCGGACTTCCCCATCCTCCACCAGGAGGTGCGGGGCCGGCCGCTGGTGTACCTGGACAGCGCCGCCACCACGCAGAAGCCCCAGGCCGTCATCGACGCGCTGGTGCGCTACTACACGCACGACAACGCCAATGTGCACCGCGGCGTGCACGCGCTCTCCGAGCGGGCCACCCATGCCTACGAGGGCGCGCGCGAGCGGGTGCGCAAGTTCATCAACGCCCGCGAGGCGAAGGAGATCATCTTCGTGCGCGGCTGCACCGAGGCCATCAACCTGGTGGCGCAGACGTACGGACGCAGCCGCGTGGGCCCGGGGGATGAAGTCCTCATCACCGGCATGGAGCACCACTCGGACATCGTCCCCTGGCAGATGCTCTGCCAGCACGCGGGTGCCACGCTCAAGGTGGTGCCCGTGGACGAGCGGGGGGAGTTGCGGCTGGACCTGCTCGACTCGCTGCTCACGGAGCGCACGCGTCTGTTCGCGGTGACGCACGTGTCCAACGCGCTGGGGACGGTGAATCCCATCCGCGAACTCGTCCGGCGAGCCCATGCGCGCGGCGTGCCCGTGCTGGTGGACGGTGCCCAGGCGATGCAGCACTTCCGCGTGGACGTGCGGGAGCTGGACTGCGACTTCTACACGCTCTCCGGGCACAAGATGTTCGGGCCCACGGGCATCGGCGTGCTGTATGGCAAGGCCGAGGTGCTCGAGACGCTTCCTCCCTGGCAGGGCGGTGGGGACATGATCCTCTCCGTCACCCTGGACAAGACCGTCTACAACCGCCTGCCGTACCGCCTGGAGGCGGGCACCCCGGACATCTCGGGAGCGATTGGCCTGGCGGCGGCGCTGGACTACCTCGACTCGGTGGGCCGCGACGCCATCGCCGCGCATGACCAGGAGCTCCTGGAGTATGGCACCCAGGCCCTGGAGAGCGTGCCGGGGTTGCGGATCATGGGGAAGGCGAAGGAGCGCTCGGGCGTGCTGTCCTTCCTGATGGAGGACGTGCACGCGCATGACGTGGGCACCATCCTGGACCGCGAGGGCGTGGCCATCCGCGCGGGACACCACTGCGCGCAGCCGCTGCTCGCGTGCTTCGGCGTGGCGGCCACGGTGCGCGCGAGCCTCGCCCTGTACAACACGCGCGAGGACATCGACGCGCTGGTGCGCGGGCTGCACAAGGTGCGGGAGGTGTTCGCATGAGCTCGGAGCTGCAGGATCTCTATCAAGAGGTGGTGCTGGAGCACGGCAAGCGGCCCCGCAACTTCCGCGAGGTGGAGGGCGCCAACCGGCGCGCGGACGGCTACAACCCGCTGTGTGGGGATCAGCTCACGGTGACGTTGCGCGTGGAGGGGGATGTCATCCAGGACGTGGGCTTCGTGGGGCAGGGGTGCGCCATCTCCCGGGCCTCGGCGTCGTTGATGACGGGGGCGGTGAAGGAGTTGTCGCGGGCGGACGCCGAGCGGCTCTTCGAGCAGGTGCACCAGCTGGTGACGGAAGGCCCCGAGGGGGTGGATCTGGAGGCGCTGGGCAAGCTGGCGGTGCTCTCCGGGGTGAGTGCTTTTCCCGCGCGCGTGAAGTGCGCGAGCCTGGCGTGGCATGCGCTGCGCGCGGCACTCGAGGGCAAGGAAGCCTCGGTGTCGACGGAGGAGTAGGGAGGGACATCTGGATGAGAGGGTTACAGACACTGCTCTCGCGTGACTGCGAGGTGACGATGATCCCGAGCGGCGAGCGCGTGGTGGTGCCCGAGGGCACCGAGGTGCGCGTGCTGCAGACGCTCGGCGGCAACGTGACGGTGCAGGGCGACTACGGGCAGCTCATGCGCATCGACGAGAAGGACGTCGAGGTGCTGGGGGCCGACTACCTCGCGCAGCTCGCGCAGAACGCGAAGCCCGTGGAGACTCCCTCGGAGGCGGTCGCCGAGGGCGAGTTCGACGCGGAGCGGATCTGGGAGCAGCTGCGCACGGTGTATGATCCGGAGATTCCGGTGAACATCGTGGAGCTGGGGCTCGTGTACGAGTGCAAGGCCACGCCGCTGCCCGAGGGCGGCAACCGGGTGGAAATCCAGATGACGGTGACCGCGCCCGGCTGCGGCATGGGCCCGGTGCTGGTGGAGGACGTGCGGCAGAAGGTGAGGAGCGTGCCGGGCGTGACGGAGGCGGACGTGCAGCTCGTCTGGGATCCGCCCTGGGACCAGGGCCGCATGTCGGACGTGGCGCGGTTGCAGCTTGGTTGGATCTGATGAGCGTACGCGTCGAGAAGAACGGTCCCGTCACCACCGTCGTCCTCCACCGACCCCAGGTGCGCAACGCCGTGGATGGACCCACGGCCCAGGCGCTCGTCGCGGCCTTTCGTGACTTCGACGCCGACGCGGAGGCGAAGGTCGGTGTCCTCTTCGGAGACGGGGGCACCTTCTGCGCGGGCGCGGACTTGAAGGCGGTGGCCGAGGGGCGCCTGCCGCACCTCTCGCCCGAGGGCGACGGCCCCATGGGTCCCTCGCGGATGATGTTGAGCAAGCCCGTGATCGCCGCGCTCTCCGGCCATGCCGTCGCGGGGGGACTGGAGCTGGCGCTGTGGTGTGACCTCCGGGTGGCCGAGGAGGACAGCGTGCTGGGCGTGTTCTGCCGCCGCTGGGGCGTTCCGCTCATCGACGGAGGCACGGTGCGGCTGCCCCGGCTCATCGGCCTGTCGCGCGCGATGGATCTCATCCTCACGGGCCGTCCGGTGTCCGCGCGGGAGGCCCTGGACATGGGGCTCGTCAACCGCGTGGTCCCCCGAGGCTCCGCGCGCGAGGCGGCCGAACAGCTCGCGCGGGAGATCGCCGCGTTTCCCCAGGCGTGCATGAACGCGGACCGGCGCTCGGCCCATGCCCAGGTGGGGCTGCCCCTGGAGGAAGCGCTCCTCCAGGAGTTCCAGGGCGGCGCCGGGATTCTCGAGGCCGAGGGGCTGGCCGGCGCGAAGCGCTTCTCCGGCGGCGCGGGCCGGCACGGCCGGTTCGAGTAGTCCGGCCGGCTCCTCCTCCTACTTCTTGAGCACCAGGTCGCGGGACTGGATGAGGTCCACCTCGCCGGCGAAGTGCGCGAAGTCCTCGTACTGCTTCACCGGGATGCGGCCGCGCTCCACCCGCAGTGTCTCGTCGACGGTGAGGGTGTCTCCCGCCTGCTTCTCCGTGCGGGACAGGCGGCCGAAGGGGCTCTCCGACTTCAACTGGGCCTGGGGGTCCGTCAGCTTGTAGCCCTGGGGCATCTTCAGCGTCACCACCGTGTGGCTCGCGTCCGTGCGGTCGAGGAATAGCGGGATGGTGCGGGTGCTCAGCTGCACGTACTGCCGGCCCAGCGTCGCGGGCATGGTGATGGGCGGCACCAGCATCGCCGAGCCCTCCACGCGGGCGAAGTTCGCCGTCTTGAACGCGTAGCGCACCGTGAAGGGAGCCCCCACCTCTTCCTTGCGATCGAAGACCAGCTCCGTGAGCTCCGCGCCGTTGAAGTAGCGGCCCACCGCGCCCTGCATGGCCTGGCGGCGGCGGTCTCCGGAGATGGCCTCGAAGGCCTCGGCGAGCTGGGCCGCCTCATAGCCCGAGTACACCTCCTCGCCCTTTCCGGTGAGCTGACCCGTCGCGTCCACCTCCAGGCCCAGCTTCACCTGCTTGCCGGGTTGCGCCTGGAGGGGAGGCGTCTTCACCTTCTCCAGGGCGCGGCCGGGCTCGGGCATCAGGTACGCCTCGAGCTCGCCCAGCGCCGTCTCGGGCAGCTCGCCGAAGGGCGCGAAGCGCGTGCTCGTGTCCATCCACACCGGTCCCGTACCGGGGATGTCCGCCCGCAGGGCCACGAAGGACATCAGCGACTCCTCGGGGAAGAGGTAGGGAGCGGGGTCCACCGAGTAGGTGCGCACCAGCGCGATGCGCGTGGGAATGCCCAGCGACTCCAGCCCCGTCTTGAGCAGCCACAGGCGGCTGCCCCGATCCTGTGCCATGGAGGACGCGGCCGACTGCGACAGCCCCGAGTCCCGGCCACTGAAGCGCTTCATCACGGCCGTGTACAGGGCCCGGGCCGCTTCCAGCCCCTTCTTGTCCCCGGCGGCCTCGCGCGCGAACGCCTCCACCTCCCAGTTGAGCGAGCCCCGATCCAGGAAGGCGTCCGCGTACACCTTCACCAGGCTGTCATTGCCCGTGGTCCCCGCGCCCACCGTCACGAAGGGCAGGTACTCCTTGCTGGAGGGCGCGTCCGGCTCGGGGATGAGGGGCGGCACGTTGCGCACCTCGTGGGTGAAGATCTCCTCGTCTCCCTTCACCTGGGGCGGGGACACCTGGACGTTGTGCGCGTCCACCCGCATGCCCGTGCCCTTGGGCGCCACCACCGTGTAGCTCGCCCGGTGGTCCGGCATCTCCGCGACGCTGAAATAGAAGTCCGACGCCTTGAAGCCGGGTTGCGCCGGTCCGCGCGCGGGCTCGGCCAGCAGGTACTCCATCTCCACGAAGTCACCCACCTGCACCCCGGGCAGACTCACCGTGTCCTTGCCCTCGATGTTCTCCGGCTCGAGCACCGTGCCATCCGCCTTGATCGTCCGCAGCGCCAGGGCCTGCGCGCCCGAGGGCAGACGCACCTCGGCGATCTCCTGCACGCCGCTCTGCTCCAGCGCCTTCTGCAGCAGGTGGATGCGGCTCACCTGGGAGCCGTCGGGGTAGACCTGGGTGGCCGCCGCGTCCAGCACGTAGGCGGCGGAGGCGGTTTCCGAGCCGGGGTTGGCCTCGTAGTCGCGTATGGCCTGGCGTCCGTCGATGGCGTGCGCCTGCAACAGCTCCTGTCCCGTCTTCGCGCGCACCACGGCGCGGCGCAGGGACAGGTTGCTTCCATCGAGCAGCAGCGAGCGCTCGCGCAGCGCCAGCGCGCCCTCCTTGTCCCCGGCGAGCTCCCGCACGTCCGCCCACTTCTCCAGCACCCGCGGGCTGCGCGGCCAGAGCAGGCTGAGCTCCTTGAGCGTCTGGGTGGCCTCGGCGAAGCGGCGCTGGGCCACCTGCGCGGCCGCCAGGGCCAGCGCCGTCGAGATGTCCCCGGGGTTGCGCGTGAGCTGTTCCTGGTAGAGCGCCTCGGTGCGCGCCAGGTCTCCGCGAATCCTCGCGTGATCGGCCGCCCGGACGATGGCACCCGGGCAGTTCTCCATCGACGCGATGAGTTCATCCGCGCGCTCCACGGCGTCGCGGCGCCGCGCCAGGCTGTAGCGCAGCCCCAGCGCCTCGCACAGGCCGGGCTGTGCCTGGAGCGCCCCTTGGAGGCTCTCCTCGGCGGAGCTGTCCACCTCCAGGGCGAGCGCCGCGCGCGCCTCCAACAGGAACACGGGCCAGCCCGCGTTCTTCACCGCCGCGCGCGCCGTCTTGAGCGTCTCCAGCGCCGCGGCCGGTTGGTTGTCATTGAGGGACAGCTCGGCGCGCACCAACAGCGCCGTCACGTCGCCTGGATCCCTCGAGAGCACCGCCTCCAGATCCCTCGTCGCGCGGCCCCGCGCCACCTTGCTGGGGATGGTCCGGTCCTGGGCGGCCAGCTCGGCGCGCAGCGACAGGACGGCGGCCGTCTGGCTGGCGCCCTGCAATCGCGTCATCAACCGCCAGGCGCCGTCCGGATCCCGCGCCATGCCGTCGCGGATGGCGATGAAGTCCGACAGCAGGGGTCCCGCCTCCTCGGCGAGCGCGGCCGCCAGCTCCTCGGCGCGCGGGTAGACGAGCGGCACCCGGGCGTCCTTCGGGGCACCGCCCCATGTGGCGGGCGCGGCACCGGCGGCCGGGCTGTAGCTCACGTTGGAGGGGCGCCCGTCCGCGCGCATCAGCGACACGCTCACGTTGGCCGAGCGCTGATCCCTCAGGAGCTTGACGAGGATGCGGTGGCGGCCCGCGGTGAGCCGCAGGGCACGCGTGGCCACGGTGGACGAGGCCCGCGCGAAGCCCCGGCGCTCCAGGGTGGGCGTGCCATCCACGCTCAGCGCGTACGTGGAGGCGGACGCGGCGCGCACCACGTAGTCGCCCTCCTCGGGCACCTCCGCGTCCAGCGCCAGCAGGTAGACGTCGCCGGAGGACGTTTCTCCCGCCACGTCCAGACGGCCGTCCGGCGCGCGGAGGATGCGGGGCGGGAGCGCGCCGAAGGGGCCGGTGAAGGGGCCCGCCAGCGAGCCGGACTTCTCCGGCGCGAGCGGCTCGTCGAAGCCGAGCAGGTGCCAGGGCGAGAAGGGCCCGAGCAGCGTGGCGGTGTCCGCCGCGCCCATGTCCTTCAAGGTGGCGGCCTGGGCGGCGCGGTCGCTCCGGGTGCCGAGGATGGACGCCTGGCTGGCGCGCAACAGTTGGGCGGCCTCGCCCGTGGCTCCGGCGTCGAGCGCGGCGTGCAGGCCCGTGAGGATGACGTCATCCAGCGCGGGCGAGCTGCCCGCCAGCTCCAGCGCGTAGCGCGCGCTGGGCACCGCGAGCGGATGGGTGGGCGCGCGCGTGGCCACCGCGAGCGCCGCATCCAGGGCCCGTCGGGGCTGGGCGGAGCGGCGCGCGAGCAGGTGCTGTCCATAGAGGACGTAGGGATCGGCGGGATCCTTCGCGGTGGCCTCGTCGAAGCGGGCCTGGGCGGCCGCGGCGTCTCCCTTCACCAGCCAGGCATGGAAGCCGGCGAAGGCGAGCGTGCGGGCCTCGGAGGCGCCCTTGCCCGCCGCCGTGGCGGCCCGTTCGAGCACCTCGGTGGACGAAGGCGTGTGAGCGGCACAGCCGGACAACAGTCCGGTGGCGAGCAGGAGCGCGGGCAGGACTCGGCGGGGGGGCGTGCGCATAGAGGACCCAGGGATAGTTCAAAGCCCTGGGCGGGGCCACATCCGCATGCACCGCGCTGGCGCGGCCGCGTCTATTTCGAGCGTTTGCCCCGGGAGGGAGCGGGCTTGTGGACCGTCTTCTTCGCCGGGGCGGGGGCCGCCACCCTCGGGGCCTCCTGCCGCGCGGCCTCCACGATGGCGCCCGGGGGCCCGCTTCGGGGCACGGGCCGCACCGTGTAGCCGAAGTTCTCCGCCTGACACATGCCCTCGATGCAGCCCAGGGCGGGGACGGGCTCGTCGCCAAAGCGCTTGTCCTGCCAGTTCGGGCCCAGGTGCAGGGGCTCGGCCACGGGGCGCCGGTCCTCCTTGGTTCCCACGGAGGCGATGAGCACGCCCTCCTCGTCCACGTCCAGCTCCAGCTCCACGGGGCCCTCGGGCGAGTCGGGGCCGATCATCGTCCCGCGCTTCTCCCCGAGGTTCCACTCGAGCCGCAGCGGGGCGCCCTGTCCGCTGTACACCAGGGCCACGTAGCGGCCCGTGCTGCCGAGCAGCAGCAGGGCGGTCTCGGGCGGGGGCGGAGGGCCGTAGAACAGGGACTTGAGGCGCGTGCCGAACGTCAACTCCGGGCCGCGGGCGTTCACCCGGGCCACGAAGCGCGCCTGGTCTCCGCGCATGTTGGGCACGTCCACGCGCATGAGGCCCACGCGCGACTGGCCCTCCACCGCCGGGAAGACGAGCTTGCGGTCCTCCAGCACCAGGGGCCGGCCGGACACCAGCAGCGAGGGTTTGTCGGGGCCCTCTCCGAGCGTCACCTTGCGCGGCTCGCCCTCCACCGAGGACAGCCGTCCCGCGAGCGGCTGCACCGAGGGCGGGCCCAGGTCCGCGGTCAGCGCGGTGCCCGGTGTCACCGGAACGCGCTGCTCCGAGTTGCGCAGCCACGCGGCGCCCAGCACGCCCACCGCCGCCACCACGAGCAGCGCGGCCGTCACCTGCAGACAGGTGCGCATCACGCGCGCCAGGCTCTGCTTCAGCCGCTCCGTGCGGCTGAGCTTCGTGGGCGACAGCGTGGTGTAGTGGGGGATGAGCGGTTCCAGGTCCCGCATGAGCGCGGTGACGCTGGCGTAGCGGTCCGCGGGCAACTGCTTGAGGCAGTGGGCGATGATGCCGTCCAGGCGGGGATCCAACCCGGGCTTGCGCCGCGAGGGCGGATCATAGTGGCCCGCGGGCAGCTCCCCCACGAGCAACTCATAGAAGATGAGGCCGAGCGCGAAGATGTCCGCCCGGGCGTCCGCGCTCTTGGCGTCCACGCGCTGCTCGGGCGCCATATAGGACAGCGTGCCCATGGCCACGTGCGTGCTGGTGAGGGCGAAGCGCGCGCTGGTGTCCTCCAGGAAGGACGCGAGCCCGAAGTCCGTCACCTTGGGCAGGTCGCCCGCCTGCATGTCGAAGAGGATGTTCTCCGGCTTGAGGTCGCGGTGGATGACGCCCCGGTGGTGCGCGTACTCGATGGCCCGGCAGATCTGCATCATGATGCGCAGGTGCTCGAAGGCGTCCGCCGGGGGCTGGCGGATGCGCTCGCGCAGGGACGGCCCATCCACGAACTCCATCACCAGGTAGTACGTCGTGGGCGTGCTGCCCTTGTCGACGATGGAGACGATGTGGGGGTGGTGCAGGGTGGCGAGCGCCGCGGCCTCCTTCTGGAAGCGGGCGACGAAGCTCTCGTCCTGGGCCAGCTGGGGGCTGAGCAGCTTGATGGCCACCGTGCGGCCCAGGGACAGCTGGGTGGCCTTGTGCACCTCGCCCATGCCGCCGGTGCCGACGAGTTTCTCCAGGCGGTAGCCGGGAATGAGATCCGGCGCGTGCGTCCGGTTGATGGTGGTGGAGGTGGCGTCGAGAGCGGACATGGGGGGCGTGGGCACGGTAGCAGAACCGGCTGCCACAGGGCTGTAGCGATGTCCCGGCCCCCGCGAGGTGAACACCTCTCGATGAACGAGCGGCGGGCGGACAAGCACCGATGTCGCGTGCGCGCCACTCTTCTCCTACACACGGACATCCCGACGCGCCCGGGAGGGTCCGCTCCCCTGCTTCAACCGGGACGGATTCCCTCCGTGCGTTACTCGTTAAATCCCCGCTCTTCCGGACGGAGTGGGCGTCCGGGACGTCCGTCCGCACCCTTGGGAAAGAAGCCGGAAAACACGGCCTCTCCGACTTTTCCCCCGGGGTGACATCTCATGACCGCGAAGTCCCCGTGCTGGAGCCGCCCATGAGGCTCCTTCCTCTGGCCACGCGCAACCTGATGCGCAATCCGCGCCGGACCGCCATCTCGCTCGCCGCCCTGGTGGTGGGCGTGGGCGCGATGGTGGGACTCCGGGGCTTCATCAACGGGCAGCAGCGGGTGGTGCTGGAGAACATCGTCCTCGGCCAGGTGGGGGCGATCCAGGTGCACCGCACGGGCTACCTGGCCAATGTCCAGGGCTCGCCCTTGACGCTGGACCTGGAGGACTCTCCCGCGCTGCGCGAGCGGCTGTCACGCGTGGATGGGGTCACCGGCGTGGCGCCCCGCATCGTGTTCGGCGGGATGGTGTCGCTGCCGGACGCCACGGAGGAGTCCGAGGACGCGGGCCGGACGGGCTACCTGCTGCTCACCGCGTATGACCCGGAGCTGGAGCCCCGGGTGACGCCGCGGCGCCTGACGTGGCTCGCCGAGGGGGCGCATCTCTCGGGTGGGGACACGCCGGGCCTGCTGCTCGACGCGGACATGGCGAGGAGCCTGCGCGCGACGGTGATGGAGCCCTCGGTGGACGAGGAGGCCTGGCCCGCGTTGCTCGCGGCGGACCGGGAAGGCGTGCTCAATGGCGAGGCGGTGCGCCTGACGGGCACGCTGGTGGGCGCGCCGCTCGGGGACCAACGCCAGGGCTATGTGCCGCTGGGCACCGCGCAGCGGTTGCTGCGCATGGAGGGGCGTGTCACCGAGTACGCCCTGTCGGTGGCGAACCTGGAGGACGTGCACGCGGTGCGTGACGCGGCGCGGGCGGTGCTGGGCCCCGGCTACGAGGTGCACGCCTGGGATGACGTGCTGCCTTTCGTCGCGCAGCTGGTGCGGCACCAGGACTTCATCTTCGCCATCGTCACCCTGGTGTTCCTGCTGACGGTGCTGCTGGGGATCGTCAACGTGATGTTGATGAACGTGCTGGAGCGGGTGCGGGAGATCGGCACCCTGCTCGCGGTGGGGCTGAGGCGGCGGCACGTGGTGTCGCTCTTCCTGCTGGAGGGCGCGGTGCTGGGCCTGCTGGGAGGCGTGCTCGGCGCGGGAGTGGGGTGGGGGGTGACCTGGTGGCTGGGGCGGCAGGGCATCCACCTGCCGGCCTATGGCACCACGGCCGACAGCGTCATCCGGCCGCACATCTCCGGGTTGTACGTGGTGCGCGCGGTGGGGCTGGCCACGGTGGGCGCGGCGCTCGCCGCCCTGTGGCCCGCGTATCGCGCCTCCCAACTCCGTCCCGTGGAGGCCCTGGCCCACTCATGAGCTCCTTGTCCTCTCTCGCCGCGCGCAATGTGGCGCGCAATCTCCGCCGCAGCCTCGTCACCCTGGCCTCCGTGCTCCTGGGCGTCACCGCGGTGCTCGTGCTGGAGGGCTTCATCGGAGGCTTCCTGCGCCTCATCGTGGACGACGTCGTGCTGGGCAAGACGGGCGCGCTCCAGGTCCACACCACCGGATATATGGAGAGCAGTGACGCGCTCCTGCTCGAGCCGAACATCCCCTACGACGAGTCGCTGCTCGCCCGCATCCGCGCGGTGCCCGGCGTCAAGGGCGTCACCGGCCGCATCCAGTTCTCCGGGCTGGTGAGCAACGGCGTGTCCCAGACGATGTTCGTGGGCCGGGGCCTGGACCTGGCCACGGAGGCCCAGGCGGTCCCCCGGACGGGCTTCGACGTGTTGCCCGGCGGGCGGATGCTCACGGTGGAAGACCATGCCCAGGCCATCGTCGGCGGCGAGCTGGCGCATGCCTTCCACGCGGTGGCCTCGGGGACGAAGTCCGGGACCGAGGTGGACCGGGTGACGCTCGCCTCGTCGAGCCCCAGGGGCCGCGCCAACTCGCTGGACGTGGCGGTGGCGGGGCTGAGCGTGTCGGGGCTGCCCCACGAGAACAAGAGCGTGGTGACGGTGCCCCTGCCGCTCGCGCAGGAGCTGGTGGGCCTGGAGGGCCGCGTCACCGAGCTGGCCGTGGCGGTGGACGATCTGGATCGCCTGGACTCCATCGCCGCGTCACTGCGCGTCCTGCTCGGCCCTGGCTACGAGGTGCACACCTGGCGCCAGCTCCAGCCCTTCGTGGGCGACACGTTGCAGCGCATGCGCTTCGTGATGGGGCTCATCGGGCTCATCCTCTTCGTCATCATCCTCACGGGCATCCTCAACACCACGCTCATGAGCGTGTTCGAGCGGGTGAGGGAGATTGGCACCCTGCTCGCGGTGGGCATGCGCCAGCGGCAGGTGCTGGTGCTCTTCCTGTGGGAGGCCGCGCTGATTGGCGTGATGGGGGCGGTGGGAGGCGTGGGCGTGGGCTGGGCGCTCGTGCGGGCCATCGCGGCCCGAGGCGTTCCCATGGCCATGGTACTGAACACCGGCTCCAACTCCCTGCTGCGTCCGGAGCTGCGCCCCTCCTTCGTGCTGCTCACCTTTGGAGTGGCGGTGGTGGGGGCGCTGGCCGCCGCGGCCTGGCCGGCCTGGAAGGCGAGCCGCCTGCGCCCGGTGGAGGCGCTGCGCTCGGTGTGACGTCCCTCTGTCTGTCCAACCCCTCGTTGCCCCCCATGGAGTGTGCGGATGAGAGTGCTTCCTCTCGCGGTGATGACGCTGTTCATGGCGGCTCCGGCCCTGCCCGGGGAGCCCACGGCGGAGGCGCTGCTGGCCCGCTACGACGCGGTGATGGGCCCGCCCGCCTTCGAGTCCGAGTCGGAGATGACGGCGTACCGCGAGGACGGCACGAGCCGCACCTACGTGATGAAGATGCTCCGGGGCGAGGAGGACCGGTTCCGCGTCTGGTTCAAGGATCCGGCGAGCGCGCGAGGCCAGGAGATGCTGCGCTCGGGGGACAACATGTGGGTGTACCTGCCGTCGCTCAAGCGGGCCACGCGCATCGCCAACCGGGACAGCTTCCAGGGCGGTGACTTCAACAACGCGGACGTGATGCGGGTGAACTACACGAAGGACTACGCGTGCACGCGCGTGCCCTCGAACGTGCCGGGCACGTACGCGCTGGAGCTCAAGGCGAGGACGCCGGAGACGGCCTACGACGCCATCAAGCTGTGGGTCCGCAAGAGCGATGGGATGCCGGTGCGGGGCGAGTACTACGGCACGAGCGGACAGATGCTGCGCAGCGCGGAGTTCACCGGCTACACGGAGTTCGAGAAGGGCTACACGCGGCCGGCCCGCGTGGTGATGCGCAACGAGCTGGTGAAGTCGCGGCGCTCGGAGCTCGTCATCCATTCCATGCACCTGCGCGTGGAGGCGCCGCCGCAGCGCTTCACCCAGGTGGACCTGGGACGTTGAGCATGAGCCCCCCGCGCTTGAGCCTCGTGCTGTTGGCGCTCTGGGCGAGCGCTCCCGTGTCCGCCGCGGAGGTGACGGGCTACGTGGAGAGCCGCACGCAGTACCAGCGCTCGCGCGTCACGGGCCTGCTGCCCACCGACGAGCAGGCCGAGGTGCAGCAACTCCTGGAGTTCAACGTTCAGCCCCGTCACGCCTATGGGCGGGGCGGCTTCGTGTCGGCGGACCTGTCGCTCTTCCTGCGGACCGGGGGGCGCTACCGGGGCCTGGACGCGGGCGGCCGCGAGGTGTCCCTGGAGGCGCGCGCGGCGGGGGAGGCCCGGCCGCTCATGTCGCTCAACGAGCTGTACGTGAGCCACGAGGTGCTGCCTCAACTGCACCTGCTGGCGGGCAAGAAGCGCGTCGTCTGGGGCTCGGGGCTGGCCTACAACCCGACGGACCTGCTCAACCCGCCCAAGGATCCCACGGATCCGGGGCTACAGCGCGCGGGGGCCTACCTGGCGCGGGTGGAGGTTCCGCTCGAGACCTTCGCCTTCACGTTCCTGGCGAGCCCCGCGGTGCTCGCGCAGCACAACGGGCTGCCGCAGTCCCTGCTCGTCTACCCCTCCTGGGACCGCCGGGACACGCGGGCGCACTACCTGCTGGCCGCGCGCGCCTACGCGCTGCTGGCGGACGCGGACGTCAACCTGATGCTCTTCCACTCGAACCTGTACGGAGACCGTTTCGAGTCGAAGACGCGCGTGGGCGTGTCCTTCTCGCGCTACTTCTTCAAGGACTACGAGCTGCACCTGGAGGCATTGGTGGGGCGGGGCTCGGCGCGGCGCTACCCGGTGGGGGGATGCCTGGCGGACGCTCAGGCGGCGGCGGGCTGTGTGCTGCGCGAGGCGTCCCTGTTCTCCACCCATCGCCTCGACGAGCGCACGCCGCGCCCACGGGTGCTCGCGGGCTCGCGCTACATGTTCGGCGACGAATCCCTCCTGTCGCTGGAGTACCTGTTCCAGGCGGATGGCTTCACCCGGGACGAGTTCCAGCACTACGTCAACGCGCTCGGTCTGCCCCGGGAACTCCAGGACGCGGGGCGGGGCGTCTCGGACGCGGGCGCGAGCGCGGACAGGGGCGCGCCGGGCAAGTTCAACTTCGAGCCACTGGGGCGGCACTACGCCTTCCTCAGCTTCCAGAAGCCGAGGATCCACGAGGACTTCACCCTCGACGTGGTGGTGATGAGCAACCTGGGAGACCTCTCGGGCCTCGTCACGCCGAGTCTGTCCTGGGCGGGCACCGAGTGGATGACGCTCACGCTCTCCGGCTTCATCCCCTGGAGCGGCCCGCGGTCGCTCGCGGCCACGCGGCCCGGTGCCTCCACCCACGTGAGTGAACTCGGCCTGTTGCCGCTGGAGTACCGAGGCCTCTTCCAGGTCCACCTCTTCTATTGAAGGACGTGCCCCCCATGCCCCCTCATTCCCTTCTCGAGCTCCATGACATCACCCGCGAGTACTCCCTGGGCAAGAGCCGGGTGAACGCGCTGCGCGGTGTGGACCTGTCGGTGTCCGCGGGCGAATTCACCGTGGTGACGGGCCCCTCGGGCAGTGGCAAGACGACGCTGCTCAACATCATCGGGTGCCTGGATCGGGCCACGAGCGGCTCGTACCGGTTGGACGGCGAGGAGATCGGGGACCGGGACTTCGACGCGCTGGCCGAGGTGCGCAACCGCAAGGTCGGCTTCATCTTCCAGAGCTTCAACCTCATCCCCGTGCTGGACGTGGCGGAGAACATCGAGCTGCCGTGCCGGCTGCGCGAGGAGGGCGGGAGGAACCAACGCGCCTTGCGCGCGCGCGTGGAGGCCCTGGCGGACGCGGTGGGCCTGCGCCCCTATTTGCATCACAAACCGGACGAGCTGTCGGGAGGTCAGCGGCAGCGGGTGGCCATCGCCCGGGCGCTCATCACCGAGCCGCGTCTGGTGTTGGCGGACGAGCCCACGGCGAACCTGGACTCGGCGACGAGCCAGCACATCCTGGATCTGATGTTGCGGCTCAACCGGGAGCAGGGGGTGACGTTCCTCTTCTCCACGCATGATCCGCGCGTGGTGGCGCATGCCTGGCGGGTGCTGCACATCCAGGACGGCAAGCTCCTGTCGGGCGAGTACCCTGGGGTGAGCCGCCGGGCGTCGGGCGCCTCCTGACACGGAGGCTGTAAAAAGACAGCGGGGGCGCCCTTCCTGGTGAGGAAGGACACCCCCGGGGGTGACACGGCTCACGCCCTGGCGAGCGGAGAAGACCCGGCTACTTGGTCTTGGCCTTGGTCTTCTTGTGCTCCTCGGTCTTGGTCTTGGTGGTGCCGTCCGCGTTGGTCTCGGTCTGGGTCTCCTTCTTCTCCTCGCGCACGGCGTCCCCCTCCATGCCGCTCATCTGGGTCTGGGTCTCGGTCTTGGTCTCGGTCTTCTTGGTATCGGCGGCGAAGGCGGACACGGAGACGGACATGAGGGCGATGGCGAGAATCTTCTTCATGGTGGAATTCTCCTGAGCTCAAACCAACTCGCGGACGCCGCTGGATGCGACGTGGCGAGGCTTTGTCTGAGCATCGCTCGTGCCATGTCCCGTCACAGAGGAGAGGCATTGGGCGAGGTGGGGAGATTCTCACCAGCGGCGGTTCGTGGGTGCTCAAACGGCGAAGGGCGCCTCCCGGAGAACGGGAGACGCCCCTGGCTGCCTCGCGCGGGTGGGCGCGAAGGGACTACTTGGTCTCGGCGGCGGCCTCGGCCGGCTTCGCGGCCTTCTTGGCGCCCTTCTTGGCGGGCTTCTTGGCCGTCTCCTCGGGCTTCATGGCCTCGGGCTTCACCTCGGACTTCGCGGTCTCGGTGGCCTCGGGCTTGGCGGCCTCGGGCTTCACCTCGGACTTCGCGGTGGGAGCGGGAGCGGGCGCGGCGGCGGGCTTGGTGGGCTCGGTGGCGAACGCGGACAGGGAGGCGGACACGACGAGGGCGGCGAGGACGTTCTTCATGGTCGAATCGATGGCACGACAACTCGTCGCGGGATTGCGACGTTTCATTTAAGACACACCAGCACTCGCCGTGCCACAATGCCTTCCGAGGTGGGGAGGTGTTGGGTTGCGGAGATTCTCCCCATGTCGCCTGCCCGGCCTGGGGGCACCCTCCCCATGACGCTGCGGAGGTCTTTGACGACACCTCCCATCTTGGGGATGCTGCCCGCGTCAGCCGGTCGCGCTATGGCACGGTCTTCACTCACAGGCGCACGCTCGCGCGCACGGAGGGACGGGAACGACGGTATGCGGTACCTCTTCATCGCCATGGCCGTGCTCGGGTTGGGACTGGGATGTGCGACGCCACGGGTGATTGTTCCGCCGCCCGTGTCGGATGATGTGGAGCGGTGGCGGCTACGGTATCTGGCGGAGTGGGATCGGGCGGAAGCGCTGGCGGTGAAGCTCGCCGCGGCGGAGAGCGCGCTGGAGGTGGTGGTGCAGGATCGCGCCGAGTCGATGCGGCTCACCCGGCAGCTCATGCAGGATCAATTGCATGAGGAGCAGGAGCGCGCGGCGGCGGAGCGGCACTCGCTGGTGGAGCACAACGCGCACCTGGTGACGCGACAGCGCGAGCTGACGGCCATCCAAGAGGAGCTGGAGGACGTGTGGTTCCAGTCCGCCTTGTCCCGGGCGAGGCGGCGCAGCCAGCCCCAGACCGCGCCCGTTCCGGTGGCGCCCTCGCCGGTTCCCGCGCCGGCCCCTCTCGCGTCCCCGTCGGCTCCTCCGTCCGGATTTCCGTGAGCGCCCGCGCGTCCATCCGGGGCTACCGCGTGGGCTTCCTGTTCGCGGTGATGCTGCTGTCGGCGGTGGCGGGCTTCACGCTCTGGACGGAGGTGCGCACGAGCCATGACGTGGCCATGCGCTTCCAGGAGGCGTTGGACCGGGCGGGTCTCATTGGCCGCATCCGGGTGGACGCCATCTCCCTGGAGTCCGCCATCGAGGCCCACATCCGCGCCACCGATGACTCCGAGCGGCAGGCCGCTAACGAGGTGATGGAGGACATCCTCGCGGACGTGCGCGAGGCCTCTCACGAGTACACGCGCACCCTGCCCCGGGAAGACACGCTGGTGGTGTGGCAGCGCTTCAACCAGGCCTGCAACCGCCTGGCCGAGCAGGTGCGTGCCGCGGCGCTCCTGTCCAACCGTCAGGAGGCCGAGCGGGCGAGGCACCACCTGGTCGCCCAGGTGCGTCCGGTGGCCGAGGAGATCGACGGACTGGCGGGCCAGCTCACGAAGGAGAACGCGGACGAGTCGCGCATGTTGCTCAGCCACCTGGCGTCGCTGCGCGCGCGCAACCTGGGCTTCGGTGGTGGGGTGACGTTGGTGGCGATGCTGGTGTCCCTGGTGGTGGGCCTGCACATCACCTCGGTGCTCGGGCGGCAGGACGCCACCATTCAAGCGCAGATGAAGGAGCTGGACCGGCGCAACCAGGAGCTGGATGCCTTCACCCAGCGCGTGGCGCATGACCTGATGGGGCCGCTGTCGCCGCTCAAGGGGTACCTGACGCTCTTGCGCCGCTCGGGCGCGGTGAAGGACGCGCAGGCGCTGGAGCTGGTGTCGCTGTCCGAGTCCAGCGCGGTGCGCATGGGGGAGCTCATCGAGGCGCTGCTGCGCTTCTGCCGCTCGGGGACGCGGGGCGAGCGCATGGTGGGCGAGCTGGACACGGCGGTGACCACGCTGCTGCTCGAGGTGAGCCAGACGGCCGCCGCGCAAGGCGTGGCGCTCGAGCGCGATGTGAGCGCGGGGGTGAAGGTGGCGTGCCCCTCCCAGCTCCTGCAGCTCATCGCGCAGAACCTGTTGTCCAACGCGGTGAAGTACACGGCGGGCCGCCCCGAGGCGCGGGTGAGCGTGCGGGTGGGGCGCGAGGGCGGCGAGGCGGTGCTGGAGGTGAGCGACAACGGCGTGGGCATGAGCGAGGACACGCAGGGCAAACTTTTCCAGCCCTTCTTCCGCGCGCCGGAGACGCGGGGGATTCCCGGCCATGGACTGGGGCTGGCCACCACCCGGCGTCTGGTGGAAGCACATGAGGGCACGTTGCTGTTGCGCTCGACGCCTGGCGCGGGTACCCGGGTGACGGTGCGTTTTCCACTCGCGGCCGAGGCCGCGCCCGCCGTCCTTGGAGTGGGTTAGATGAGTCCCGCCGCCCGAATCCTCGTCGTCGACGATGACCCTCACGCGAGGGATTTGCTCAAGCGCCTGCTCGGCATGCTGGGCGAGGTGTCACAGGCCTCGGATCCGAAGATGGCCGCGACGCGTCTGAGCGAGGAGGGCCCGTTCGACCTGGTCTTCACCGACATGATGATGCCGAACGCGGGGGATGGGCTCATCGTGCTCAACGAGGTGCGCGCGCACCTGCCGGACACGCCCGTCATCGTGGTGACGGCGTTCGGCAACATCGAGGGCGCGCTGGACAGCATCCAGCAGGGCGCCTTCGACTACCTGTCCAAGCCCTTCGACGTGGACGCCATCGTGCGCGTGGCCCGGCGGGCGCTGGAGCAGAAGCGGCTGGTGGAGGAGAACCGCTCGCTGCGCAAGCAGGTGGAGCGCGGCGCCATGGTGGGCCGCAGTCCGGCGCTGCTGGAGGTGTACAAGCAGGTGGCGCGGGCGGCGGCCACGGCGGTGCCCGTGCTCATCACCGGCGAGACGGGCACGGGCAAGGAGATGGTGGCGCGGGCGCTGCACCGGCGCTCCCCGCGCTCCAATGGCCCGTTCATCCCGGTGGACTGTGGCGCCATCTCCGAGTCGCTGATGGAGAGCGAGCTGTTCGGCCATGCGCGGGGCTCGTTCACGGGCGCCACGGGCGCGAGGCGGGGCCTGTTCGAGGAGGCCCACGGGGGCACGCTCTTCCTGGACGAGATTGGCGACGTGGGCCCCAAGGTGCAGGCGCAGCTGTTGCGCGCGTTGCAGGAGGGGGAGATCCGCCGGGTGGGCGAGAGCGCGCCCGTGAAGGTGGACGTGCGGGTGGTGGCGGCGACGAACAAGGACCTGAAGGCCCGGGTGGCCGAGGGACTGTTCCGCGAGGATCTGCTCTACCGCCTGGACGTGGTGCACCTGCAACTGCCGCCCCTGCGCGAGCGCCGCGAGGACATTCCCGCGTTGGTGGAGCACTTCGCCGCGCTGCAGGCGCGGGGCGGGGTGGCGCCGGTGGTGGCGAGCGAGGCGATGGCGCGGCTGACGGCCTATGACTGGCCGGGCAACGTGCGGCAGTTGGAGAACGTGGTGGCGCGCGCGCTCGCGTTGAACGTGACGGGGGTGTTGGGTCCGCCGGACTTCCCCGAGCCCATTGGCGACGCGCCGCGGAAGCTCAGCGGCCTCACCGGGGACATGCCGAGCCTGGCGGAGCTGTCCCGGCGGTACGCGGCCCATGTGCTCCAGCACGTGGGCGGCAACAAGAGCGAGGCGGCGCGCCTGTTGGATGTGGACCGCAAGACGCTCTACAAGCTGCTCGAGGCGCACGAGCCGGCGGGAGAGTAGGGCTCAGCCCACCACGGAGACCGTCACCCGGCGCTGATGGGGCGAGGTGCGGTGCTCCCAGACGTAGAGGCCCTGCCAGGTGCCCAGGTGGGCCTTGCCGCCCTTGATGGGCACGCTCAGCGAGTTCTGCGTCAGCACCGTGCGCACGTGCGCGGGCATGTCATCGGGGCCCTCCGCGTCGTGGCGGAAGAGCGGATCGCCGTCCTTCACCAGGCGGGAGAAGAAGGCCTCCAGATCCTCGCGCACATCCGGATCCGCGTTCTCGCACAGGAGCAGGGACGCGCTCGTGTGGTGCAGGAAGACGGTGCACAGGCCCTGGTCCGCACCGCTCTCCGCCACCGCTCGCTGCACCTCGGCCGTGATGTCGTGGAAGCCCCGGCCTCGCGTCGCCACCGTCCATTCCTTCGCGTGATACATGGCTCGCTCCTGTCCGGGGCCGGGGTTCGTCAGCGCTTCTGCAAACGGATGTGGATGAACTCCGCCAGCCGCTGCAGCTCTTCCGGCGCGATGGTGTGAGGCCCGTCGAAGGGCAGGAAGTCCACCAGCAGGCCCGCCTCCTTCAACAAGTCGCGCAGCTTCTCGGCCTGGGCGAAGGCGAGCATGTCGTCGTACCGCCCGTGGGCCTGGAGCACCGGCAGGCCCTTGCGCTTCGCGGCCCACTTCTTCCACTCGTCCTGGCAGATGAGTGTGCCCGACAGGATGCACAACCCCGCCGGGGCCTCCTCCAGACGCAGCGCCAGGTCCGTCGTCACCATGCCGCCCTGGCTGAAGCCCCCCAGGACGATCTTCCCGTAGGGCAGCTTCGTCGCCACCGACAGCGCCGACAGCAGGCTCGTCAGCGCACGCCGGGTTTGCGCGAGCCCTTCGGGGACGGTCTTCTGGACGACGTTCCAGTCATGTTCCCGCCCTATCGCTAGCTCGGGGGACAGGTGGAACCAGGCCCGGCCCGAGGGCATCCCCAGGGACGCGAGCGACAAGGGGGCGGCGGGAAAGACGAACCGCACCTTGGACCCCAGCTCCGGCTGGCTCTCCACCAATTCGCGCGCCAGGGGCACCAGGTCCGTCGCCGGAGCCCCGTAGCCATGGCACAGCACCACCGCCAGCTCGGGGTTCTTCCCCTCGGGGATCGCGTCGACCACCTGGCAGTCCAGCTCTCCGAGTCGCGTGCTCACTCGTCGCATGGTTCGCGCTCCTTACTTGGGCTGCGTGTCGCTGAGGGTGACCTTCTTGAGCACCACGTCCTTCACCGGCTTGTCCATGGGGCCCGTCTGCACCTTGGACATGGCCTCCACCACGTCATAGCCCTTCACCACCTCGCCGAAGATGGTGTGCCCGCCGTTGAGGTGGCCGGGCGTGGAAACGGTGATGAAGAACTGGCTGCCGTTGCTCTGCGTGCCCCGGCCCCGGTTGGCCATGGCGAGCAGGCCCGGTTTGTCGAATCTCCGGCCGCTCTGGAACTCGTCCTCGAAGTTGTAGCCCGGCGTGCCCGTGCCCGTGCCCAGCGCGTCTCCGCCCTGGATCATGAAGCCCGGGATGATGCGGTGGAAGATGATGTTCTGGTACAGGGGCGTCTTCTGCTGGAGCTTGCCCGTGCGCGGGTCCGTCCACTCCTGCTCGCCGTTGGCCAGGCCCACGAAGTTGGCCACCGTGAGGGGCGCGTCCTTCGCGAACAGCTTCACCACGATGTTGCCCTGGTTCGTCACCATCGTGGCGTACAGGTCCTTGCCCTCGAGCGCCTTCTTCTGCCAGGGGCCGGGCTTCTCCGCCGGAGGGCGCGTGCGGGGCGCCGCGCTGGCGCCGTGCTCGGGCTGCTCCCCGGCGGGGGGGGGAGGCGTCTCGGTTGGAGGAGGCGTGGGCGCCGGGGTCGCGGGGGTGGGCGTCGTCTGGCTCTGCGCGCCCGTCGTCGAGGGCGGCGTCTGGGTCTTCGCGGGAGCCGGCGGGGCGGCCTTCTCCTCGGTGCAGGCCGTCAGCGTGAGCAGGAGGAGTCCGGTCTTCAAGAGGGGCATGCGCATGGGTTGGGCATCCTACAGAGCGAAGCGGGGCTCGCAACCGCGACGTCCCGGGAATGAGCCGGTCTGAACGCTCATTCAGCGGCGCGAGGCGTCCGGAAGCGTTCAATCCCTCACGCTGCCGCGTCTCGGATGGGTCGGATGGGAACTCTAGGATTCCGGCTATCGTCAGTCCTCTAGGAGGAAGCCCATGGCCGCCGTCATCAAGGATGTCGTCGTTCTCCTGCCGGGTCTGCTCGGCAGCGTGCTGCAGCGCGAGGGCAAGGAAATCTGGGGCCTGTCGGGCAGCGCCATCTTCCGCGCTCTCTTCAGCGGCCTGGGCAGCGTGAAGTCGCTCACCCTCAAGTCCGACAGCGGAGGGGAACTCGCGGATGACGGCGTGGAGGCCACCTCGGTGCTCCCCGACACGCACCTCATCCCCGGCCTGTGGAAGGTGGATGGGTACACCCGCGTGGCCGAGACGCTGGTGGGCCGGCTCGGTCTCATTCCGGGCGCCAATTTCTTCGAGTTCCCCTACGACTGGCGGCGCGACATCCGCTTCACCGCGAAGCGGCTCGCCCGCGAGTCCGCGCGCTGGCTGCACACGTGGCGTCACAGCCACGGCGGCTCGCCGGATGCGCGGCTCATCCTGGTGGGCCACTCCATGGGCGGCATCGTCGCGCGCTACTTCCTCGAGTGCCTCGAGGGCTGGAAGGACACGCGCGCGCTCATCACCTTCGGTACGCCGCACCGCGGCTCCTTCATGGCGCTGCATGCGCTCGCGGTGGGCTTCCGCAAGGACCTGGGCCCCGTCAACCTCGTGGACCTGACGGAGATGGTGCGCTCGCTGCCTTCCGCCTACCAACTGCTGCCCATGTACCCGTGCGTGCAACTGCCGGACGGGCGGATGGTGCGTCCGGGCGAGGCCGCGGCCATTGGCCAGATGGATCCCTCGAAGGCCGCCCAGGGGCTCGCCTTCCAGCGGGAGATCATGAGCGCGGTGGAGTCCAACGCGAGGAACACCGACTACCTCGAGCGGGGCTACCACCTGCACCCCGTGGTGGGCACCTTCCAGCCCACGATGCAGGGCGCCCGGCTCAACGCCGCCGGGGGACTGGACATGCTCTGGAGCGAGCCGGACGGCGCGGATCACGGAGGTGACGGCACCGTGCCGCGCGTCTCCGCCCTGCCCCTGGAGGAGCGCCACCAGGTGCGCGCCATGTACAGCCCCACGGCCCACGCCTCGCTGCAGAACGCCTTCGAGGTGCTGGCCCACGTGGAGGGCGTCATCACTGGCCAGCACCTCCAGCTCGACAAGTACCGCGACTCGTTGTTCGGACCCGCGCCGCGCATGCTGTCCTTGCGCATGGAGGACGCGTTCGGCCATGACGAGCCCGTGCCGGTGCGCGTGCGGCCCTCGGCCGAGCCAGTGGCGCTCCGGGCGTACGTCTCCCATGTGAAGACGGGAGAGTCCTTCACGGAAGCGCTGGTTCGTGGCCCGGATGGCGCGCACGAGGGCACGTTCCGTCCGCTCCCGCCCGGCCTGTACCGCGTGAGCGTCAAGGGCGGCCCCGAGGTCATCCCCGTGACCGATGTCTTCGCCGTCTTCCACCGCGCGGGCGAGTTGCCGGACGACGAGGAGCCGCGGGAGTTCTCGGTGAGCCCGGGGGGTGTACCCGCGCCGGAGTGGCGGTCCGCGGAGCCCCCGTCCGGGAATGTCTCGCTGGAGCACGCGGCGAAGCTGACGGTGAAGGACGAGGGACAGACCATCACGCGCTACCCCTCGGTGGAACCGCTCATTCCCGCGCGCCCGGGACAAGCGCTGCCCCTGATGGTGGACCTGGCGCTCGCGGAGGTGGGCGCGGAGACGGAGTCCTCGGGCGTGCAGATGGCCGGGCTCGCGGCCGACTGGAAGGAACTGCCCGTCAAGGTGCGCTTGTTGTGCGCGGAGATGACGTTCCGGCCCGGAGCGGACACGGGCGTGGTGCTGGTGCGGCGCAATGACAGCTCCATCGCGGCCACCCTCACCGGCACCGTGAACCCGGGTGCTTCGGGCGAGCTCACCGTGGTGGCCACTTTCGAATACGAGGGCCGCTTCTGCGGCGCGGCCCGCCGGCGCGTCCCCGTCGAGTCCTCGGGCACGGGAGGCCCGGGCCCGTCCACGCCTCGCTCCCCCTCGACGCCCTCGTCGGGAGGCATGGGCGGCATGGCCTCGGCGTCCACGCGGGTGGAGGACGAGGGCCGGGGCACATTCAGCGTGGAGGCGGGAGCCCAGAAGCCGCACCTGACGGTGCAGATCCACCGCCTGGACCCTGGCAATCCCCAGCGGCTGTACTGGACGCTCCATGTGGCGGTGCCGTGCGAGGGATTGCCGGCCCGGCTCTCGGGCGACCAGAACCTGGGGAGCGATCCGGCGGCTTTCTTCCAGAGCGTGGCCAATACCGCGCGCGAGCTGCGCTCGGGCGAGCACTTCGCCTGGTTCCTGGGACTCGGCAAGCTGCTCTACCAGCGCGCGCCCACCGTCTTCCGGGAGACGTACAAGGCGCTGCGCCAGCAGTACGGGGTGGGCTTCCCCATCCAGTTCATCACCGATGATCCGCACGTGCCCTGGGAGTTGATGGCGCCCGCGGACGTGCCGGGCGCGGAGCTGTTGTGCATGGAGCACCCGGTGGCGCGTTGGCTGCTCGATTACCAGACGTCGCTCACGTCGCGCCTGACGCGGGGGGACATCCTCACCATCGCGCCGGACTACCAGTTCCATCCGCACCTGGCGCCCCTGCCCCAGGCGCAGGAGGAGTCGCGGCAGTTGTCCAGGCGCTTTCGCGCGGTGAAGGTCGCGGGCCGCCGCCAGCCCCTCATGAGCCTGCTGGGCGGGAGCTATCCGAACCGGGTGGGGCTGCTGCACTTCGCCGGGCATGGCAAGTACAGCGTGAACAACGAGGTGTCTCCCTCGTGCGTCTACCTGGAGGATGGGGATTTGAAGACGCTCGAGGTGCGCAGCTCGTTCACCATGCTGGGCATGAAGTCCCGGCCGCTCGTCATCTTCAATGCCTGTGAGGTGGGCACGGCCACGGACATGCTCGGTGGCATCGGCGGATGGGCGGAGACCTTCGTGAGCGAGAAGTTCGCGGGCTTCATCGCGCCCCTGTGGCCGGTGCAGGACGCGCATGCGCGCACCGCGGTGGAGCAGTTGGTGACGGACTTGTGGGAGAATCACACGCCCGTGGGCGAGGCCTTGCGGCGCTTGCGCCAACGCGAGGCGAAGACGTCGCCCACGTATTTGTCCTACGTGTACGTGGGCGATGTGATGGCGCGCTTCGCCCAGGCGACGGCGTGAGGCGGAACTCCGGACGCGTTGAAGCACCGTGTCCTGGCGGATGAGTCGGGGCACGGGCATCTCGCCAGTGGCGCGGGTGTTCGCCTCGGTCTCCTATTCTTCCTGTCCCTCCTTGCTCTCGAGTCTCTTGGCGATGGAGAAGGGGAAGATGGCGCGATGGTGGATGTTCCGGTAGTACACCGCCAGGTGGTGTTCGCCCCCGATTTGGATGACGCTCTGCGCGGGGGGGGCCGCCTGACTGTTGAACCAGGTGTCTGCCTCCTCGCGCGTGTTGAATGCCGCCACCGCTGACGGAGGGCCCCGCTGAATCATTTCCTCAAGATAGAATTCTAGAGTCGGTTGCCGCACGAGCGAGCGGATGTTCCGCTCACGGAAGCTCATGACGACATGGTAGTCATTCGCGACCAATACATAGGCCGAATTGGGTGGCCTTGGACTCGCCTTCAACCAGGCATCCGCTTCGTCCGGTGTGTTGAATGCGGCGATGATTTCGAGGTGGGGCGTCCAATTGGATGTCCTCTCGATAGTCCGCGAATTCATCGGCCAGACCCTCTCTCCAGATGAACCAGAGCGAGTCAATGGCGAGGTCAAACAACTCCTTTTCCTCTGGGGACTGAGAGTGACCCTGCGTCTTTCCAAGGAGTTCCTGCGCTTGGAGGATGCGGTCAAAAATTGTCACGGCACCACCGCATGGCAGTCGCGCTCACGAGCGGTTGCGAGCACGACGTGTCCATATTCCCCCTCCGCGCGTGGTTGAAATCCGAATCGCGCGAGGCCGAACTCCTCCACGGGACGCCAACTGTGCGTGACGTTCCCGAGGGGAGACTCCTGAATGGTGAGCACGTATCGCCCGAGTTCTTCGGGGGCGGGGGATCCGTTCTTGTTGGTCACTCCCATTGTTCCCTGGCTGCTTGGACCAGGAGTCCCTGGTCCCGACGCACATCCGGGAATCAGTATCCCCAGGAGGGCCGCCGCCGTGACGGCCAGCGTGCAAGTCGCACTTTTCATGAGACCCAAGCTATGGGGGCAAGGAGAGCGACGCAAGAACCCAGAGGTGCGAGGGGCCAGGCATGGAGGACCCGCGTCAGAAGAAGATGGGAACCCGGTCGAAGCCGCGCAGGCTCGTGGCGGCCAGGCGCAGCTCCCCGGCCGGTACCGCGAGCCTCATCTTCGGGTAGCGCCGGAACAGGGTCTCGAAGGCGAGCTGCGCTTCCATGCGTGCCAGGGGAGCGCCGATGCAGACATGGATGCCCTTGCCGAAGGCGATGTTGCGGTGGGCCTCTGGACGGGTGATGTCGAACACATCGGGGTTGGGGAACCGCTCGGGATCCCGGTTCGCCGAGGCGAGTCCGACGGTCAGCTTCTCTCCCTGGGCGATGGGACAACCCGCCAGCTCCATGTCTTTCAACACGATGCGCGGCGTTCCCATGTAGTCGACCGGCCCCCAGTAGCGCAGCGTCTCCTCGACCGCGCCCTTGACCAGGGAGGGATCGGCGAGCAGGCGCTCGAGCTGTTCTGGGTGGGTGAGCAGGGCCACCACGCCGCTGCCGATCAGGTTCACCGTGGTCACGTGCCCGGCGAAGAAGAGGATGAACACCATGGACATCATCTCCTGGGGGCTGAGCTTGTCGCCGTCCTCCTGGAAGTGAGCCATCTGGCTGATCATGTCCTCGCCGGGAGCGCGCCGTTTGCGCTCGAACAAACCCTCCAGGTAGCGAATGAACTCGCGCAGCACGCCCCGCCGCTGCTCGTCTCCAATGGATGGCCCCTCGGCGGACAGGAGGTTTTCCGCCCAGGTGTGGACCTGAGCGCGATCCTCCTCGGGAATGCCGAGCATGTCGCTGATGACCGCGATGGGCATGGGGTAGGCGAACGCCGGGAGCAGATCCATCCGGCGCTCCGGCGCGGATTCTCCCCGTGCGGCGGCCTCGCTCTCGGCCTGATCGAGCAGGCGATCGATGATGCGCTGGATGCGCGGCCGAAGTGTTTCCATGGCGCGCGCGGTGAAGTTGGGCTGGACGAGCTTGCGCAGCCGCGTGTGATCCGGTGGATCGAGCATCAAGAGGCTGTAGGCGATGGGCTTCAGCTCCTCTGGCATGAAAGGCAGCTGCGCGCGTTGCTCCGGGGTCATCGTGGAGCGGAAGTCGGAGGAGAGGCGATCATCGAGCAGCGCCTCCACGGCTTCGTCGTAGCGGGTGACGAAGTACCGCTCGCTGCCGGGCTCTCCCTTGGCCGTGCGCGGCTTGTCCCCGTCGGGAAGGAGATCGTCCGAGAAGCCTCGGCCAAACGAGGCGCGCACGACGGGCCCCTGCTTGCGCATGCGCTCATAGGCCTCGTGGGCAACGGCCAGGAACGCGGGGTCCTCACGGTCGAGGCGCACGGAGCCCGCGTGAGGCACCTCCCTCGACGCCTTCATGGGGCACACGCCCACCGGGCTCGTTCCGCTCTCCTCCGTCCGCTTCTCGTCCATCGGATTCATCGCCATCGCGTTCCTCCTGTGCTCAGGGGTGGAAATGGTTTTCCAGGCAAACCATATGTGAAGGAAACGATTGTGACAAACAGAGGGTGTTCAGGGCCGGACAGCCCGGTGGGGAAGACGCCTCAGCGCCGGGGGTCGAGCGCGAGGGCGACCATCGTCTCGGTGAGGTCGCTCGGGAAGTAGTTGGCGAAGCCCGGCAGGCCGGTGAGGGCGGCCTCGGCGTGATCCATGTCCTCGAGCCGCACCACGCGCGAGCCGGGGATCTCCGCGTCGAGCGCGGCCACGAGTCCGTCACAGCCCCAGCCGTAGCGCTCCTGGACATAGGCGCACAGGGGCCGGAGCAGCGAGCGCCGTGACAGCCGCGACGTGGCCAGCGATACCGTGGGGATGTCCAGGGGGTAGGGGTGCTGGCGCACGAACTCCTGGCGCCGCGTGTACGACAGGTCCTCCACCGAGTCCGGGTCGCCCTGGAAGAGGGAGGGGAAGGCCAGGTCCACCAACCGCCGGAGCGCGGGCGTGGACACCAGGTCATGGGCGATGACCGAGCCGCCATAGGGCGCCTGGAGCGTCACCACCGCGCGCACGACGCCGCGCAGCTCCGGGTGGAGCGCGAGCGCGCTCAGGGCCTCCACGCCCCCCTTGCTGTGTCCCACCAGCACCACCGAGCGGCGGAAGTGCTGGGCGTCCAGCAGGGCCTCGCGCACCACCGCCACGTTGTCCAGGAGCCGCCCCTCGGTGTCCACCGCCACCTCGCGCGTCTCCAGTCCCCGCTGCTCCAGGCGGCGCTGGTTGTCCTCCAGGTAGCCGGGCAGCTCATCGCCCAACATGCCCTTCACCAGCAGGTACTGGTGGCGCCGGGCCTCGTCCGGCAGCACCGCCTCGTTGTCGCGCACGCGCGCGTACACCTCGCGGAAGCGCGGGGTGATGTCCGTGGGCGGAGCCGTCTCGGCCTTGAACCACCCCGCGAGCCCCGTGCTCCCCGGCGTGTCGTGTCCGGCCTCGGGCAGGGCGCGCAGGGACTGGAGCATCCGCGCCACCGCGCTCGGGGCCGAGGGGGTGGACGCCGGAGCCGGAGGGGGCGGGGAGGTGGGGAGGAGATCCTTCTGGGCCATGCGTCCCGGGAGCCTAGCAGGGCCCGTCCCCTCCTTTCTCGGGGTGGGTCCGGCGGGGCGGCTCGTGGTAGAAGGTGGGCGTTTCCCAGGGAGGCAGGATCCTGACGACCGGACAGGAATGGCTGGTGGATGTGAGCGGGTGCGCGGCGGAGCGTCTCAAGGACGCGCGCGTGCTGGCGGCCTTGTTCGAGGAACTCGTCGTGGTGCTGGACCTGAGGGTCATTGGCCAGCCGCAGTGGCATGTCTTCCCGGAGCCGGGAGGGGTCACGGGGCTCGCGCTGCTGGCGGAGAGCCATCTGGCCGTCCATACCTTTCCCGAGCACGGTTTCGCCGCGCTCAATGTCTATTGTTGCCGGGTGCGTGCGCGTCCGGATTTCGAGTCGCTGCTGGCGCGGCACCTGGGCGCGGCCTCCTGCCGTGTGCGGGAGTTGCCGCGGGGGGTGGAGGCGTGACGCAGGGGAATTGTCCCTCGTGTGGGGCGGCGGTGGAGTTCACCGCGGGCTCGGCGCAGGTGCTGGTGTGCGGCCATTGCCAGACGGTGGTGGCCAAGAAGGGCCTGGACCTGGAGGCGCACGGGAAGATCGGCGCCATCGTGGACACCTACTCGCCCCTGCGGCTTCACGTGGAGGGCCGCGTGGACGGCGAGGGCTACCGGGTGGTGGGCCACCTGCAGAAGGACCACGGCGAGGGCCTCTGGGACGAGTGGTACGTGGAGTTCGACAGCGGGCGCACCGCGTGGCTGTCCGAGGCGGAAGGCGCCTGGTACCTGCTGTTCGCCGAGGGCTCGGCGGCGGACCTGCAGCTCAAGGAACTCGTGCCCGGCCACCGTTTCCGGTTCAAGGAGTACCGGCTCCGGGAGCATCAGCTCGTCGTGGAGGAGCGGGGATATGGCCGGGTGGTGGCCGCCGAGGGCCAACTGCCCCAGGACCTGGACCCGAGCGTGGACAGCCACTACGTGGACGCCACGAGCGCGCGCGGCCTCTTCGTCACGCTCGACTTCGGCCAGTGGGGGAGCAATCCGGATATCTTCATGGGCCGGAAGCTCAAGCTCGAGGAGCTGGGCATTCCTCCGGACCAGCTCCGGCCGAAGGTGAAGAAGGTGGCGCTGCAGCAGGCGCGCTGCACCCAGTGCAACGGTCCACTGGAGCTGCGCGCGCCGGATCAAAGCAAGCGCGTGGCGTGTCCCTACTGCGGTGCGCTCTTGCATGTGCGCAAGGGCGGCTCGCTCGCCTTCCTCCAACTGCTGGAGAAGCCCGACCACCCCTTCCGCCTGTCCCTGGGCGCCAAGGGCATCCTGGATGACACCCCGTGGATCATCATCGGCATGATGGTGCGCTCGTGCACGGTGGAGGGGGTGCGCTATCCGTGGGACGAGTACCTGCTCTACAACCCGGAGCGGGGCTTCACCTGGCTGATGGACTCCAACGGGCACTGGGTATTCCTCACGCCGCTGGAAGCGGGCCTGGTGTCGGTGGCCCCGGGTGTCGCCGCGCACATGATGGGCAAGCGCTACCGGGCCTTCCAGCGCGTGACGGCCGTCACCGAGACCGTGCTGGGGGAGTTCTACTGGACGGTGACCGCGGGGGAGACCGCGACGACCGAGGAGTACGTGGCGCCGCCGCACTCGGTGAACGTGGAGGGCACCGGCAAGGAAGTGACGTACACGCGGGGCGAGTACCTGGCGCCGGAGGTGGTGCGCGAGGCCTTCAAGTTGAAGGAGCCGCTGCCGGAGCCCCAGGGCATCGCCCCGAGCCAGCCCAATCCCCACCCGAGTCCGGCCACGTGGTCCTGGGCGCTCGTATGGGGAGCCGTGCTGCTCGCCGTCTACCTCGGGGTGAACATCCTGGCCGCCAACGAGAAGGTGCTCGACAAGGTGGTGCGCCTGTCGCCGGACGCCCGCTCCGGCACGGCCACGGCCGTGTGGTTCAGCGAGCCCTTCGAGATCCGCAAGCGCGGCAACGTGCGCGTGGAGTTGAGCGCGGCGGTGAACAACGGCTGGTTCGGCCTGGAGGGCGAGCTGCTCAACCAGGAGAACGGCGAGGTGATCGGCTTCTACGAGGAGGTGGGCTTCTACTCGGGAAGTGACTCGGATGGCAGCTGGAGCGAGGGCAGCCAGAGCGAGACGGAGTTCCTGTCCTCGGTGTCGCCCGGGCGCTATGTGCTGCGCGCCCAGGCGAGCTTCGACCGCCGTCCCGACGCCTACCGGATCGGGCTCGTGAGCGATACGCCGCGCTTCCTGTGGTTCTTCTGGGGGCTGGTGCTGCTGGCCCTCGTGCCCGTGCTGTCGCTCTTCCGCGCCTCCAGTTTCGAGTCCGCGCGCTGGAGTGAGAGCAACCTGGGCTCGGACAGTTGAGGAGAGGGTGAGATGAAGTATTTCGGAGGAGTCATCGTCGTGCTCTACGCCTGGATGGCCCTGACGGGCTGGGAGCCCTTCACCCGCGCGGAGAAGGGCAAGGCGGCGGCGAGGACGGGCGGGGGCGGTGGGGGAGTGGCGCGTTATCGCAGTGGAAGTTTCATGGGAGGGAAGTGATGCCGATGGGTGTGCTGGCCGTGGTGGTGAACCTGGACAACCTGTTGGCGAGCCTCGTGTACTCGCTGGTGGGGCTGGCGGTGTTCGTGGCGGGCCTGTTCGTGTTCCGGCTCATCATGCCGTTCGACGTGCACAAGGAGATCGAGGTCGATCAGAACACGGCGCTCGGCATCGTGATGGGCTCCTTCATCATTGGTCTGGCCATCATCGTGGCCGCGGCCATCTCGGGCTGACGCCCCCGCGGCGCCGTTGTCACCGTGAACAAGAAACTCCTCTTCGTCACCGTCCTCGTCATCGCCACGTGCGGGCTCATCTACGAGCTCATCGTCGGGGCACTCGCGAGCTACCTGCTCGGCGACTCCATCACCCAGTTCTCCACGGTGATTGGCTGCTACCTGTTCGCCATGGGCATTGGCAGCTGGTTGTCGCGCTTCGTCGAGCGGGGGCTCGCCCAGCGCTTCGTGGAGGTGGAGCTGGCGGTGGCGCTGGTGGGGGGCTGTTGCGCGCCGATGCTCTTCCTCACCTTCGCGCTCACGGATGTCTTCCGGGTGATGCTCTATGGCAGCGTGTTGCTCATTGGCACCCTGGTGGGGCTGGAGATTCCCCTCCTCCTGCGCCTGCTCAAGGATCAGCTCCAGTTCAAGGATCTGGTCAGCCAGGTGCTGACGTTCGACTACCTGGGTGCCCTGGCGGCGAGCATCAGCTTCCCGCTCCTGTTCGTGCCGAGGTTGGGGCTGGTGCGCACCTCGCTGCTCTTCGGGTTGCTCAACGCGCTGGTGGGTTTGTGGAGCACGTGGCTGCTCGCGCCGGTGCTCGCCCACCCGGGCCGGCTGCGCGTCAAGGCGGTGCTGCTCAGCCTCTTCCTGGTGGGAGGGCTGGTGTGGGGCGACCGGCTGAGCGACTACTCCGAGGAGCACCTGTTCTCCGACGAGGTGGTGCACGCCACGAACTCGCCCTACCAGCGCATCGTCCTCACGCGGGGCAAGCGGGGCTTCTCGCTCTATCTCAATGGCAACCTGCAGTTCGTCAGCGCGGACGAGTACCGCTACCACGAGGCGCTGGTGCATCCCGCCCTGACGCGCGCCGGGAAGGTGGAGCGGGTGCTGGTGCTCGGGGGTGGAGACGGGCTCGCGGCCCGGGAAATCCTCAAGTACCCCGAGGTGAAGAACCTCACGCTCGTGGAGTTGGATCCGGCGATGACGGGGCTCGCCTCGCGCTGGGCCGAGCTGGCGGACCTCAACGGCCACGCCCTGGAGGACGCGCGCATGCACGTGCTCAACACGGACGCGATGCAGTTCCTTCGCGAGCGCACCGACTCCTGGGACGTCATCGTGGTGGACTTCCCGGATCCCAACAACTTCGCGCTGGGCAAGCTCTACACCACGGGCTTCTACCGGCTGCTCAAGCGGCGCCTGGCGCCGGACGGAGTGGCCGTCATCCAAAGCACCTCGCCGCTCTATGCCCGGCGCTCCTTCTGGTGCGTGAACACCACGCTCCAGGCGGCGGGCTTCTGGACGAGCCCCTACCATGCGCTGGTGCCTTCCTTTGGCGAGTGGGGCTATGTGCTGGTGGCCCATGAGGCCGTGAGCCCCCGCCGCCCCCTGGTCGAGGGACTGCGCTTCCTCTCCGAGGACACGCTCGATTCGCTCTTCCTGTTCCCCTCGGACATGGGCCCGCTGCCGGCGGAGGTGAACCGGCTGAACAACCAGGTGCTCGTGCACTACTACGAGGAGGAGTGGCGGCGGTGGAACTGAAGCGGCGGGAGCTCATCGCCGCGTTCCTGGGCTCGGCGGTGGCGGCGAGCGCGTGCCGGAAGCGGCCCCCTCGCGCGCCCGTGCCCGGCGGCCTGGTGGATCGGGTGGTGGACGAGGGGCACCGGCTCCGGGGCGGTGGGTTGCCGCGCACGGCGGAGGCCCAGCCCGTGGACGTGCTGGTGGTGGGCGCGGGCGCGGCGGGCCTGAGCGCGGCGTGGCGCCTGGCGGCCGCGGGCGTGAAGGATGTGCGCGTGCTGGAGTTGGACACGGAGCCGGGAGGGACGGCGCGCTCGGGGAAGAACGCGGTGTCCGCCTATCCGTGGGGGGCCCACTACCTGCCCGCGCCCATCGAGGACAAGGGGCCGGTGATGCGGCTGCTGCGCGAGATGGGCGCGGTGACGGGCGTGGACGACGGGGGCCAGCCCCTCTTCGACGAGGAGCTGCTCGTGCGCGAGCCCGAGGAACGGCTCTTCTACCGGGGCGAGTGGTACGAGGGCCTGTACCTGCGCGCGGGGGCGAGCGAGCAGGACGTGGCCGAGCTGGAGCGTTTCGAGGCGCGGATGAACGCCTTCGCGGCGGCGCGGGACGGCCGGGGGCGCAAGGCCTTCGCGGTGCCCACGGCGCTCTCCAGCGACGACGCCGAGTGGACGGCGTTGGACAAGCTCACCATGGCGCGGTGGATGGAGGCGGAGGGGTTCCGCTCGCCGCGGCTGCGCTGGCTCGTGGACTACGCGTGCCGGGACGACTACGGCACCACGGCCGAGGGCGTGTCGGCGTGGGCGGGCATCTGGTACTTCGCCGCGCGGCAGAACGGGCAGGGGGAGCGCAGCGAGGGCTTCCTGAGCTGGTCCGAGGGCAATGGACGCCTGGTGCGGCAGCTCGTGTCCTCGCTGCCAGCGGGCCAGGTGGAGCCGGGCGTGCTGGTGCACTCGGTGGAGCCGGGCGAGGGGGGTTGCCGGGTGGACGCGGTGGAGGCGGGCACGGGCCGGCCCCGGGCGTACCGGGCGCGGCAGGTGGTGCTGGCGTGTCCCCGCTTCGTGGCCGCCCAGGTGGTGGTGCCCTGGCGGCAGCGGCGTCCCGAGTGGATGGGCGCCTTCCAGTACGGCCCCTGGGTGGTGGCCAACCTGACGCTGTCGGAGGCGCCCGCCTCGTATGGCTTCCCGTTGGCCTGGGACAACGTCTTCTACGAGAGCCGCAGCCTGGGTTACGTGGTGGCCACCCACCAGCGCCTGCTCCAGGATGAGCGCGGGCCCACGGTGCTCACCTGGTACCTGCCGATGGCGGGCCTGGACGTGAAGGCCGAGCGCCAGAAGGTGCTCTCCGCGGACTACGGCGAGTGGGAGGGGTTGGTGATGGCGGACCTCATGGCGGGGCACCCGGGCATCGCCGCGATCGCCCAGCGTCTGGAGGTGATGCGCTGGGGCCACGCCATGGTGCGGCCCACCCCGGGCCTGCTCTGGGGCCCGGAGCGCCAGGCGGCCCAGGAGAGCCTGGGCGAATCCCTGCACTTCGCGCACTCGGACCTGGGAGGCCTCGGGCTCTTCGAGGAAGCCAACTGGTTTGGTGTGAAGGCGGCGGAGCGGGCCTTGAAGGGCCTGGGCCGCACCGTCCCGAGCTGGCTCTGAATACCCGCTGACGGAGCGCCACCGGGAGCGTTCGGGGATGAACGTTCCCGCGTGACTGGCGGACGAGGACGCTCCTCCGTGCGCGGGCGGGTTCCTACCCCTGACGGGACATGCCATCTCGACGTCGTTTCCTCCGCCCGCTCGCGTCTTGTCTCCTCTTGCCAGCCCTTCTCGGGAGCCCTAGCGCCCGCGCGTTCTGTCCCACCAACGGCCTGCGCTGTGGACTCAGTGGCGTGGGGGTCACGCACGAGGACCTGACGCAACGGGCGATGGAGGAACTGGGCGCGGAGTTCTTCGCAACCGAGCACTCCACCCGGGGCATGAGGAGCGCCACCGAGGAGATCTGGAAGGCCAACGCCGAGGTCGATGACGACCAGACGAATGGCTTCAAGCACTTCGATGGGGAGAGCTTCGTCGCGGGCAAGCAGCGGCTCGTCTCGCTCTTCGAGGGCACTCTCCGCTCGCTGCGGGCCGAGGACGCCCAGGGAGGCCGTCGCCAGTTGGGGCAGGCGCTCCATACGTTGCAGGACTTCTACGCGCACTCGAACTGGATCGAGTCTGGCCATTCCGGGGCCCTTTCCAGTCTGTGGCGTCCCGAGCAACCGCTGCCCACGTTCGCGGGCGAGGACACGCCCACGTGCGAGGCCTGTGAGTTCGTCATCATCTCGGACGGGAGTCTGCTCGTCGATTGTGGCCACAACCTGTCCACGGTGGCGCTCACGAGCGGCTTCTATGGAGGCGAGAACGAGGTGCCTCGCCATGCCTCCAAGTGCCGTCATGGCGGCCCCACCGACACGGGCCCCGGTCCGTTCGGCGGTATCAACAAGGACACCCGGCTTCAAACCCTCTCGCCCCATCATCCGCTGCACGACGCGGCCGCGGACTCCGCCCTGGAGGCGAGCAAGCAGTTCATCCGGGACCTCCAGGGCCAGCTCACCGAACGTCAGCTCAAGCTCCTGTTTGGCGTGGGCCCGACGCTGACCGTGGCCGTCGATACCTCGGCGGGCATGGGGAACCTGCTCCTCCAGGCCACGCGCCAGTTGGCTCGGCTCATCGAATCCCGGATCGGCACGGAGCAGGAACCGCTGCGCTATGTCCTCGTTCCGTTCCAAGGCGCCTCCGCCTCGTCCGTCCGGGTGACGAGCGATCCACGCGAGTTCCAGAGTGCCCTCGCCGCGCTGGGTTCGAGCGCGCGGAGCTCCTGCTCCGCACCGTCCATGACGGCGGTGCTCCAGGCACTCGAGGCTTCCTCGGACGAGGGCGACCTGTTCCTCCTCACCCAGTCACGGGCCTCGGATGACAGCCTGGCATCCACGGTCAGTGGCCTCGCCCAACGCAAGCACACGCGGATTCATGCGCTCCTGGCCGGCTCGTGCGGAGGCGCCGCTTCCACGGAGGCCGCGTACCAGCGGCTCGCCGAGGAGACGGGTGGACAGGTCTTCTCCCTTCGCGCCACCGAGGCGGCCGTGTTCGCCCATCTCGTCGACGCCACCGTTCGCGCCAACGCCGTGACCCTGCTCGCCCTCTCGGATGCGCGAGGTGGTGGCAGGAGCCTGAGTGTCCCCGTGGATGCCTCCCTCTCCCAGGTGACCTTCTCCCTGAGTGGAAGTCCTTCCCTTCGGCTCACCCGTCCCGATGGCTCGCTCGTCTCGGCGCGGGATCCGGGGGTGCGCATCGCCCAGGGCGCGACGGGCATCCTGGTGACGGTGCTCGCGCCAGCCCCCGGTATCTGGAGCGCGACGCTGACCCCTGCCGGGGCGTTCTCCTTCCAGGTCCTGGGCGAGAGCCCCATGGATGTCGATCGCTTCGAGTTCGTCGAGGCGATGGGACGTCTGGGACATCAGGGCTACCTGGCGCCGCCGGGACTGCCCGTGCTCTCCTCCCTTCTCGCCACGGCGCGGCTCTCCGGCGATATCGCGTCCGCCCGTTTCGAGCTGCGCTCTCCGGAGGGCGTGTTGCTCCAGACGCTCGTGCTGGCGCCGGAGCCCGGAGGCTCGCCGCTGGAGTTCTTCGGGCCGGCGGGGCTCTCCTCCCAACCCTTCGTCGTCTACGGGGTGGGACGCTCTTCCACGGGAGACACCTGGCAACGCGTCCTGCCCGGCGCGCTACGGCCTCGCACGGTGCGGCTGCTGGCGCCCGCGACCCAGGGTCTCCTCCCTGGCTCGCGGGCCGTGGTGTCCTTCCAGGTCCACAACACGGGGGCGCCGAACCTCTTCCGCCCCTCGGTGCGGACGGACCCGCGCTTCGGCGCCCGCGTCACGCCGGACCTGCTCGTGCTCGGCCAGGGCCAGGTGGGTGTCTTCACCGTTCAGTGGGAGGTGCCCCGGGACGCGGCACCGGGCATGACGGCCACCCTGCGCACCACCGTGGAAAGCCTCGCGCCCCAGGGCATGGAGAACTTCGCGGACGTGGTGGGGGTGGTGGCCGGCGCGCCCCGGTGACGGTGAGGCTCAGGGCGTGAGCGCGATGTTGGCTGCGCCCAAGGAGGCGTTGAGCACCGTGTTGTTCTGGTGGACGACGTTGCCGGTGGAGGTTCCCGCCGAGCCGCTGAGCTGGATGCGGAAGCCGTAGCCGCTGGCGCGCACGTCGGCGGTGTTGCCACTGAAGAGGTTGTTGTTGCCCCAGCCCGCCACCGCGATGTGTGTCTGGAAGCCGTCGAGCAGGCTGTACGTGCCGCGGTTGTTGGTGATGCGGTAGTTGTTGCCCTTGGCGTCCACCCAGCTGTCCGCGGCGTTCTCTCCGCTCAAGCCCGTGCCATCGAAGGTGTTGCCGCTCACCTCGCCGCCCGTGGTGCCTTCCTTGATGTCCACGTGCTCGGCGCGCACGTTCGGGCCAATCTTGTTGTTGAGCACCCGGTTGTAGTCGCTCTTGTCCGGCTGACCCCCGCTGATGCTGCCCCAGTTGGAGTGGGCCGAGCCGATGTAGACGCCCTCGCCATAGCTGACATTGCTCACGCCGGTGTCGGTGATGGTGCTGTTCTGCACGGTGTTGTACGAGCTGAAGGCGCGGAAGTGGATGGCCTCCATCCCGATGTTCTTCACCGTCAGCCCCTCCAGCAGGTTGTGATTGGCGCCATCGAGCACGATGCCCTTCTGGGCCGTGGTGGCGGTGAAGCCACGCAGGACCCAGTAGTCCCCCAGCAGGTTGAGGTTGTAGCCACTGGCCACCCCGTTGCCCTTGAGGATGGCATTGGCGGAGCCCTCCAGGATGATGGGCTGGCTGGCGGTGCCGTTGTTCGAGGCCTTGAACACGCCCTGGTACGTGCCATCCGCCAGGACGATGCGATCACCCGGCTGGGCGTCCGCCAGCGCCGTGCGCAACTGGTTGGCGGTGCTCACCGACACGGTGCGGACCGCGGCCTTCACTTCACCGGTGTCCAGGGGCGTCAGCTCCTCGGCGGCTCCTCCACAGCCCATCAGCAGGCACAGCGAGGCGGTGATAAGCGGGGCGGAGTGTGTTCGGCGGGAACGCAGGACGTGCATGGGATTCCTCGATTGGGGAATTCCAGATAATACCCAGAATCCATGGAGGAAGCCGCATGACGTGGTGGACCTATGCCCTGCTCTCGGCCGGCTTCGCGGCGGCCACGGCCATCCTCGCCAAGGTGGGCGTGGAAGGCGTGCCCTCCACGCTCGCCACCGCCCTGCGCACGGTGGTGATTCTCGCCTTCGCCTGGGGCATCGCCTTCGTCCGGGGTGAGCACCACGTCCTGCCCTCGCTCAGCCGCAAGACGCTCCTCTTCCTCGCGCTCTCCGGCGTGGCCACCGGCCTGTCCTGGCTCGCCTACTTCCGGGCGCTCCAGCTCGGGCCCGCCTCCCGGGTGGCGCCCATCGACAAGCTCAGCCTCGCGCTGACCGTGCTCCTCGCCGTGCTCTTCCTCAAGGAGCCCTTGAGCTGGCGGCTCGGCCTCGGGGTGTCCCTCATGGTAGTGGGCTCCCTGCTGACCCTGAAGTGAGAGGCGGGCTCATGTTTCCGCGCGTGCGTGCCCTGGGACAATGGCTGGCCCTGGGCTCGGTGGTGGGCGTCGTGTGTGGGGGGGCCTCGGCCCTCTTCCTCTTCCTGTTGGACGAGGCGACGCACTGGCGCCTCCAGCACGAGTTCGTCGTGTACCTGCTGCCCGTGGCGGGCCTCGTCATCGGCGCCCTCTATGGGAAGTGGGGCGCGTCCATCCGGGCAGGCAACAACCTCGTCATCGACACCGTGCACGAGGGCGACGCGCGGCTGCCCCTGCGCATGGCGCCCATGGTGCTGGTGGGCACGGTGCTCACCCACCTGTTCGGCGGCAGCGCGGGGCGGGAGGGCACCGCCGTGCAGATGGGCGCGAGCCTCGCGGACGCCGTGGCCCACCGCTTCCGGGTCTCGCCCTCCACGCGCCGCGAGTTGCTCGCCGCGGGCATCGCCGGAGGCTTCGGCTCCGTGTTCGGCACGCCCATCGCGGGGACTGTCTTCGGGCTCGAGGTCATTTGCGTGGGCCGCATGAGCTACGAGGCGCTCGTACCGGCGCTGGTGGCCGCGGTGGTGGGGGACCTCGTCACGCGCGCGCTGGGCATCCACCACTCCGTGTACCCGGTGCCCGAGGCGCTCGCGCTGTCGCCCGGAGTCATTGGCAAGTGGCTCGTCTTCGGCGTGGCCATGGCGGTGGCGGCGGTGGTGTTCGTGGAGGGCGTGCACTTCATCAAGAAGCGGCTGGAGAAGGCCCTGCCCGCGTTGGCGCTGCGCATGGCGCTCGGGGGCGTGGGGGTGGTGGGGTTGTGGCAACTGGTGGGCACGAGCGACTACCTGGGCCTGGGGGTGCCCATGATCCAACGCGCCTTCGTGGACCCGGACCTGCCCCCCGAGGCCTTCGCGCTCAAGCTGCTCTTCACCGCCGTCACGCTCGGCGCGGGCTTCCTCGGGGGCGAGGTGACGCCGCTCTTCTTCGTGGGCGCGGCGCTCGGCAACGTGCTGGGACGGCTGCTGGGCCTGCCGTTGGAACTGGCCGCGGGCGTGGGGCTCGCCGCGCTCTTCGGAGCCGCCGCCAACACGCCCCTGGCCCTGTCCTTGATGGCCGTGGAGTTGCTGGGCGCGAATGTGTTGCCGCACGTCGTCATCGTCACCGTCACGGCCTACTTGCTCACCGGACAGCGAGGCATCTACCCGGCGCAGCGCATCGCCCGGCTCAAGCACGGTGGGCCGCTGTTGGAACGGCTGGTGCCCCTGCGTGACCTGGATGTGCCTCGGGCTCCAGCGGACAGGACGGAGGAACCCAAACCCTGAGCGGCCTCGATGCGGCATTCCCGGTCATGATAGGTTCTGATTATTCAGGGAATCCTTGGAGGTCCATATGTTCAGTGGTTTTCGAGTCTCGCCCTTGCGTCACCTGGCCGTGGCCGCCGCGATGCTGTCTGGCATGGGGTTCCTGTCGCCCGCGAGCGCGGCGACCGTGACGGCCAAGCGCGCCGTGGTCCTGGGTGACAGCCTGGCGGCGCAGATGTGCGGGGGAGATCAGCAAGCCATTCCCACCCGGACCGCGAAGTTGATCGACGTGGGCTGTTATGGGTGGCCCGGTGCCACGACGACGGAGCTACGGGCGTATGTGGACAACGCGAGCTACCGCAGCGCGTGGACGGGCATGGGCGCGCCGAACGCGCGCTTCAACCTCCGGCAGGCCATCGCGGCGGCGGACGTACTCATCCTCAGTCTGAGCACCAACGACGCCAAGCGGGACACCGTGCTCTATGACACGGGGCGCTGGCCCACGGGCGACGGCCCTTGGCCCTACAACCACGTACCGGTCGACAACGGTTGGTTCAATCAGCAGATCGACTGGTGGATGCAGCAGGCCCAGGGAAAGCCCGTGGTCTGGTTCGACATTGGTTGCCGCACCAATGACAGCCTCTTCCTGTACGCCGCGATGCACCGGGACGATGTCCTGCGCAATGCGATGAGCCGTTGGCCGAACCTGCGTGTCGTCTATTGGGGTGGGGAGATTTCCGCCCATCCGGAGTACCTCAAGGACGAGGTGCACATGACGCAGGCGGGGCTCGACGCCCGGTGGCGGCTCGCGGTCGAGTTCGCGAACAAGTGACGGGCTGAACGCGCACTCCAGGCCTTGTACGAACGGGAACTGGCCTGGATGAATCCCTGCACCTGGCGCGGTAGCCGCCCCCGGCCGAGGGAACCCCGGTCTTCTCGCGTTCTGGGAAATTGCCTCGTGTTGAACAGAGGCCATTTGGACCCAGGCTGGGTTCCTTCTGACTCTGTTTCCATGGGAGGGTGAGAGGGCAGTTCGGGATTCTTCGGGATTCAACTCGGGCGGGACTCACATGGGATCGCAAGACCAGGGGACCGCTCGGGTGGAGCGGGTGGAGGAGGTTCGGAGTCGGGTTCGCGAACTCAAGGACGAGCAGCGGCTGCTCTATGCGTCCGCGCTCGTGTGGTTGCTGTTCTGGGGGTTGGACGTGTTGTCGGAGCTCCAACCCTCCTGGGACACGCTCGCGCTGCGCGGCCTGTGGGCCGCATTGACGGTGTTTCTAGGGGTGAGCCTGGGTTTCGTTCGTTCCGTGTACCGCGAGCCCGTGCGGGTGATGGCGGGCGTGATCCTGCCCAACCTCTTCCTGCCCCTCATCGTCTTGCGGCTGGGGGGCTCGAGCAGCCACCTGTTCAGTTGGCTCAGCGTGATGCCCGCGGTGGCCCTGCTGGTGGGCGGCGGGGTGAGGCATGGCCTGGCGAGCATGTTCCTGTCGCTGCTGTCGGCGGGCGTGCTCCTGCTGAAGGAAGGGGCTCCCGGCTCGCGGATGGCGGCGAACCTGATGATGCTGGCCATCCAGTCGGTGGGCGTGCAATTCATCTTCTTCTACCAGCGGCTGTTGCTGGAGCGGGTGAAGAGCGAGGCCGAGCAGCGGCTGGCGCGGCAGTCCCTGCGGGAGTCGAATGAGCGGGCGTTGCGCGCGGAGCGGCTCGCGCAGGTGGGGCGGTTGGCGGCCGGAGTGGCGCACGAGGTGCGCAATCCCCTGGCCTATGTCCAGGCCAACCTGCGCTTCCTCCACGAGGAGTGGGCGCTGGCCTCGGCCAACGGAGGGAACACCGATGTGACCGAGGCGCTCGAGGAGTCGATGCAGGGCGTGGAGCGCATCCATCAGATCGTGAAGGATCTCACGGCGCTCTCTCGCGCCGAGGATCTCCAGGCTCCGGCGGGGCGGTGTGACTTGGGGCCGGTCATCGACACGAGCGTGCGGCTGGCGTCGGTGCGGCTCAAGTCGCTGGTGACGCTGGCGGTGGAGGTGCCGGGCACGCCCGTGGCGCGCGCCGAGCCCCGCCGTCTGGGTCAGGTGCTGCTCAACCTGCTGCTCAACGCGGCGGACGCCATCGAGGACGCGAAGGTGCGCGATGGGCGGGTGGCGCTGCGGGTACAGATGGAAGCGGAGCGGGTGCGTCTCCTGGTGGAGGACAACGGGCCCGGCATCCGGGCCGAGCACCTGTCCAAACTGTTCACCACGTTCTTCACCACGAAGGCGCCGGAGAAGGGCACGGGGCTGGGACTGGCCTTGTCCCGGCAGTACGTGGAGTCCTTCGGCGGCACGCTGCGCGCGGAGAATCGGGAGGAGGGCGGCGCGCGCTTCATCGTGGAGCTGCCCGCGGTGTGAGACCTCGGAAGTCGCCCCACCCCGAGAGGTCTCCGTTGCGCTCAGGGCGTGAAGGTGCCCGTGAACGTCGACGCCATGTGGCTGATGGATGAGTCGCGGAAGGGGTTGTTCGGGTTTCCGTTGGGCTCGTAGTAGGCCGCCACCTGGAGGAAGTAGCGCTCTCCCGGGATCAGGAGTCCGGGCGGCAGGCGCAGCTGGGTCAGCGGGGTGTACAGGGACGCGACGTACTGGCGCAGCACGGTGTTTCCCGACAGGTAGAGGCGGTAGAGGCGCAGGTTGTAGTGGCTCGGGGTGCCGAGGGTGTGCGGCGTCCAGCTCACCAGGGGCAGCAAGCCCACGTTCGTGCGGTTCTCCGTGGCGCTCAGGCCGTTGAGGGACAAGCCCTGGGGCGGTCCGATGCGCGGGACGACGGTGACCGGCTCCGTGCCGGACAGGGGCTCACGGGCGATGAGGCTCGCGGAGATCCAATGGGTCGAGGTTCCGCCGTCCGGTCGCGCGAGCGTGTAGGGCACCCGGGCGCCCACCAGGACGTAGGAGAAGGAGTTCCACTCGCCCGGGTAGGGATTGCCGTACTGGAAGCTGGCGGTGAAGTCGCCCACTTCCGACTCAATCGAGGCCGTGGCGAGGTCCGGCCAGCCGTTGTTGACGGTGCCGAACTGGGAGTAGCCCACCTGGGTGCCGAGGCTGGCGAAGTTGCCCGACAGGACGGCATTGGGGTGGGCGGCGCGTGCCAGGGACTCGAAGGCGGAGGCCTGGACCGTCATCTGCCGGGACGTGAGGGGCAGCGTCGTCAGGGAGCCCTGCACCCGGAGCGAGCCCGAGGGGGTGCGCTCGGGACCCGAGGTCGTCAGGACACGGCGCGCTTCCTGGTAGTAGATGTCCGTGACGGGGTCGGTGCGTCCCGCGAGCTGGGTGACGTACAGGCTGTCCCGGGCCGGGTCGAAACGGGCCGTGGGGTTGCCGCACGCGCCCAGGAACGAGCCGTAGTCGGCGATGCCCGAGAAGGTGGTGGCGCCGTCGGCCGGGAAGCCGAACCCATCGAACGAGCAGCCTTGGAGGGCCACGAAGCCCAGGCCCGCGGTGGGCGAGTGCCATTGCAGGTCGTCCAGCATGCTCCAGGGGGACAGGCCGCTGAGCTGCAACTCGAGCGGAATCGGCTCGGGCTCGAGTTCCACGTCCGGCCGGCCCAGGATGTTCCGGCTGAGGTCGAGCCCACGCTGGCTGGTCCAGAGGTACTCATTGCCGAGGCGCAGCAGGTAGGAGGTGCCGGTGACGTCCGGGATGGAGAAGGTTCCGTTGGACAGGCCCCGTCCCGTGCTCCAGGTGTAGCCCGTGCCGTCGGAAGTCGGCAGCCAGGCCCCGAGGGTCTGGGTGGAGAGATCCTCGGGGACGGGGGTGGCGGAGCCATTCTCGTGGACATGGAGGCGGTCGCGCTTGCCCGTCACCAGGGCGCTCACGTGCAGGAGCAGGGTGCCCGCGTGCCGTCCGCCCCGCCCATCCTGGACGGACAGATGGAGGGCGCAGCGGCCTCCGACGGGCGCGGTGCCCAGGAAGAAGGTGGGGCTGGCCGCGGTGGCATCGTCGAAGCTGCCCTCGCAGTTGGAGCTCCACTGGTAGGAGGGCGCATCCCCATCCGCGTCCGTGACGGTGGCGGACAGCCGCGTGAGGCTGCCCGGCGTCAGGAGCGAGGGGGTGCCATTCATGGCGCGGATGGACGGCCAGGAGTTGAAGCCGGTGGACACCGTGGCACCGCCGCCAGCGCCAGGCCGCACCACGCTCACGTCGAGGCTCAGCGCGGCGCTGGCCCCCTTGGAGTCCGTCACCACGAGCTTGAGCTGTTGCGTGCCCTCGGTGGAGGGGGCCGTCCAGGTGGAGACCGGGGAGGTGGGCGCGCTGAAGGCGCCGGCGCTCGCCGTCCAGGCATAGCTCAGCGTGTCACCGGCGTTGGCGTCGGTGGCGTAGGCCGTCACCGTCACCGAGCCTCCCGGCGCCACGGGGTTGGAGGAGAGCACCACGGAGCCGATTTGAGGCGCCTCGTTCTCGAAAGGCGTTTCCGGGGAGGCCTGCTGCAGCAGGATGGCCACATTCACGGTCTGTCCCTGCTCGATGGTGAGCGGCCCCGCCTCGCCCGTGTAGAGCAGCGTCGAGGCCGCGTCATACGCGCTGGCCCGGAAGAGCCGCCCCTGTCCGGCGGGGATGGACGACAGGCTGCCCTGCCAGGCGTTTCCGCTCTGGGCGAGTTCGGTGGCGATGTTGGGCGAGATACCGGGGCCGGAGACCTCGACCCGCACGCGGGCCACTCCGGCGCCGGAGAGCTCCTGGGACAGCAGGACCCGCAGCTCGGCGCTCGCGCTCCGGGTGTCTTCAGCGCCCGAACAGCCCGCGAGAAGACCCACGGCCAGCAGGAGCGCCATGGCGATGGCGGGTCTGCTTCCATTGAATGGACACATGTGGTGATTCCCCCTGATTAAGGCGTTCGTCCTACGCCGCCGTGACGCCGCTTCGCAAGAGGCGCTGGGTATGAGGCGCGAGCGTGGCCGTGCGTCCCGTCAGGCCAAGCCTCGCTCGAACAGCCGCTCGATGCTCCGGGAGTGGGCGCGCGCGAGGAACGCCAGGGCGACCATGGCGCCCCACAGGCACATGAACATGTCCCACTGGGCGTCCCAGATATCACCCTGGGTGCCGAGGAACGCATCCCCCCCGGCGGGATCCAGCAGCAGCGCCGCCCACCACTCCAGCAACTCGTAGCAGGCGCTGATGGCCAGACACACCGAGCCCGTCAGGAAGTTCAACCATCCGCCCGGGCGCAACGGCGTGCGGCGCAGCAGCACCTCGCGGACGACGAAGGCGGGGAAGAAGCCCTGTGCGAAGTGCCCCAGCCGATCATAGGGATTGCGCGACAGGTGGAAGGTGTCGCGCGCCCAGTTGCCCAGCGGCGTGAGGGCATAGGTGTAGTAGGCGCCGTAGGTGAGCACCAGCACGTGCAGGAAGACGCAGACGTAGACCCAGCGGGACATGGGGAAGCGGCGGAAGGTGGCCGCCAGCACCGCCATGCCGATGAGCCCCGGGCCCGTCTCCAGCAGCCAGTTGCCGCGGCCCGCGGGCGTGAAGAGCAACGTCGCGAGCAGCACGGGCACCAGGACCGCCAGGAGCATCAATGGCGTGCGTGCCTCGTGCGGAGTCCCCTGCACCAGGGGCAGGGCGGGGCTCGGGGATTCAATGACTCTCAAGACGCTCGTCCTCGCGCTGGCGGCTACAGGTTGAAGCCCACGTTGCCGATGGAGATGCTGGGCCCGAAGATGAAGGACCAGTTGCTCGCGGGCACCCTCAAGTCGGTGGTCGCCGGATCCTCGCCCGCCCTCAGCTCCCGGGTGATGTCGGCGCGGAACTCGCGGGCGATCCACGCCTGCACGCCGATGGCCGCTCCCGTGCCCACCGGGATGCGCAGGCCCAGCCCTCCCACGAGCGCCAGCGTGGGCGGGAAGCGGATGGTGTTCGTCTGGGGGATGAGCCCCATGCCCATGAGCCCCACCTCGATTCCCACCAGCCGCTCCTGTCCCTCGTTGTTGAGCAGCACCAGGCGCGAGAGCACGCCGAAGTTGAGCGTGAGCTGGCCGCTCGGGTTCGTGGCCCGGTAGAGGCCCGCGGGAACGGCGCCTGTCGCGTACAGCCGCAGGAGGCCCCCCTCGACGATGGCCGTCCACTGCGCCGAGGGCAGTCCCGCCCGGTCCGTCATGCTCAGCGCATAGCGGGACTCGTCCGCGACGTGCGACACCTGCACCAGGATGCGGTCGAACTGCGCGAGGTTGCCGGGGATGGGCAGCACGCGCTCCTCGCCACCGGAGCGCAGCAGCATGCGCTGCTCCAACTGGCTCTCTCCCCGGGTGGTCCCATCCGGCCGGGTGACGGTGACGCGCAGGACGATCTCCTGGACGCCCTCCTCGGGACTCAACCGCTCGCGGTGGATGATGACCCGGCAGGTGTTGCGGCTGACGTAGGGGATGCGGAAGGGGCGGCTCGGCTCGATGGAGGTGTCCACGCCGTCCTTGTCCGCGCACAGGAACTCGATCAGATGGGCGACGTTGGTGGGGACACTGGCCTCGCGCACCGCGCGCTGCACCCGCTCCTCCACGACCGCCAGGTCCGTGGAGGCCAGCTCTCCGGGAAGCGAGGGCACCCGGTAGCCGAAGCGCAGCGCCACGAAGCCTCCCGCGGTCGTGTCTCCGAGCACCCGGGGAATGTTGTCCTGGACGCTGACGCGGTAGGCGCCTTCCAGGGGACGGACCACGAAGCGGCCCAGCTCTCCGCCGCCCGCGACCTGGATCAGGGCGGGGCGGTTGGTGGGGATGAAGTCGATGGGGCCGTGCTGGGGCAGCTCGAGGTTGGCGCGCGGGTAGGGCAGGGGCAGGGTCCTCGCCGTCGTCGAGGCGACCACCGTGCGGCCCACGGGCGCGTTCGTCGCGGTGACGGTGACCTGCTGATCGGACAGGCCCTGGGTGTGCAACAACACGTAGACGCCGGCGGTGACCTTCACCACCTGCCCCACCTCGACGCGCTCGCCATTGACCCGCCACAGCAGGGCCTGGGGCTCGTAGCTGCAGGAGGGATCCATGCGCACCACCAGGGATGATTCCTCCGCCTCGCGCAGCGCCGTGCCCTCCACGACGGACAGGGGACAGGAGAGGATGGGCAGCGCCACCGAGACCGTGGTGTCCAGGGCCTCTCCCCGGGAGAACACCACGCGGGGCGCCAGGCGCAGGCGCAGGTTGACCTGGGCCTCCAGCCCCGTGACGTCGCGGATGGCGATGCCTTCGTCGGTCGTCTCGCATCGGGCGGGCGCGCAATCGGCGGAGGCGATGGCCTCGGGGTGGGTGACGGCGACCTGGCCCGGGCCCTTCGCCAGGTCCACGCCGTTGGATTTCACGAGCGGCCGCGTCAGCACGACCCGGCCCGGGCGGATCTGGAAGGACTCGGGCTCCACCAGGGTGCCGTTGGCGTCATAGGTCGTCACGTCGGGGCCGCGCCTGCCGTGCGCGGGCACCCAGAAGAGCGCCGCGTCCGAGGGGAGCCCGGAATGCAGGGGCACGACGCACTCGGACAGGCGGCCCGCGGTCGTCGGATTGAGGCAGACATCCTGTCCCACGAGCGGACCCTCCTGGGGGCCCCGGGGGGAGGACCAGACCACGGCGACGTCCTGGAGCCGCTGCCCCTTGAGCTCCAGGCGGCCCTCGTCCGGAAAGAAGGTCGTCGCCGCGGCGTCGATGCTCGGAAAGGCCCTGGTGGCGATGACCGTGACGGTGTCCTGGCTCGTCGCGCAATGCGCGGCGTCCTCGGCGACCTTGACGTCCAGCGTGCGCGCCAGGCCCTCGGCGTCCGCGGCGGGGGGCTTCAGGGCGCGTCCATCGGCGGACAGGATCCAGCCGCCGCTCACCGGACCGCACACGATGCCACGCTGCACCACGGGGATGGCCCGCCCGCCTTCGGGTACCTGTTTGACGGGAGCCGCGGCCGCCGAGGCGCCGACGAACAGGGTCACGAGGAGGCTGTGCGCGAGGCCACGGGCCAGGCGACTCGGAAGGGTCGATCCAGCGGGAACCATGGCCTCCACATCTACCCCGGAGCGGCCGCGCGCTCGAACGAATCCGACGCATGGCGGCGAAGGGCCTGGCCGCCTCCTCCCCGGTCTTTCATTAGTGCACCTTCCCGGGCCCCGAGGTCCCTCCTGTATCCTTCCCACCATGAAGGATACTTCCCGACTTACCGATGAAGCCTCCCGCCTCTCGCCCTCGCAGCGGCGGTTGTGGTTGCTCACCGAGTTCGAACCCGCGCATCCCGGTCATCAGGTCGCGGTGGCCTGGCGCCTGAGTGGTGCGCTCGACGCGGTGACGTTGGAGAAGTCCTTTCAGGAGATCACCCGGCGGCAGGAGATGACGCGGACATGTCTTGGCGAGGATGACGGCGAGCCCCTGCCGCGGGTGCTGGCCGAGAACGCCGTCCGCCTGGTGTACGAGGATCTGCGCGGCGTGCCCGCGTCCGAGCGCGAGGCGCGGCTGGGCGCGAGGCTGCGCGAGGAGGGCCGGCGTGCGTTCAATCTCTTCGAGGGGCCGTTGCTGCGCGCCACCTTGTTTCAACTGGACACGCGGGAGTACGCGCTGCTGTTCGTCGCGCACCGGCTCATCGCCGACGCCACGTCGTTGACGGTGCTGGCGCGCGAGCTGTCCATCCTGCAGACCCAGGCGGTCGCGCCCTCGGAGCGCGTGTCGATGGGGGATGCGTTCCTGGCGGGTCGTCTGTCGTATGGAGATCTGCTCGCGCAACAGCGGGGATTGCCCGCGCCGCCGCTGACGCACGCCCGTCACGTCGACGAGCGGCTTCAATGGCTGGAGGGAAGCGAGGCGGCGGAGCAGGTGGGCTATTGGAAGACGCGGCTCGCGGGGGTGACGCCCCTGGAGTTGCCCTTGGATCGGCCGCGCCCGCCCGTGCGGTCCCTGACCGGCGGCCGGTACGACTTCGAGCTGTCCGCGCCACTCGCCGAGCGCATCCGGGCGTTCGCCCGCCAGGAGAAGACGGAGGTGGAGGGCGTCCTCCTGGCCGCCTTCGCGGCGGTGCTGCACCGGGGGTCGGGTCAGGAGGACATCACCGTGGGGGTGCGGCGGGATGGGCGGAGGCGGCCGGAGCTCAAGGGGCTCGTCGCCCCGCTCGCGGACGAGCTGCCCTTGCGCGTCACCACGACGGGCCAGGAGGGGTTCCGGCCGTGGGTCCGGCACGTGTCCGAGGCGCTGCGGGCCCTCCAGGCCCATGAGGACGTGCCCTTCGGCGTGGTGCTGGATGCGCTGCGGCCCCCGCCGGACTTGAGCCGCACGCCCGTGTTCCAGGTGCTGTTCTCCCTGGAGGAGCCACCCACGGGCCTGGAGCTGCCCGGGATGAGGTCCTGGCCGCTCGACGTGGACCTGGGGGCCGCGCCGTTCGACCTGAGCCTGCGCGTGGTGGGGGGCGGTGGCGCGCTGCGTGCCTTCCTGGAGTACGACACCGCGCTGCTCGACCCGGCGACCCTGGAGCGCATGGCCACGCACCTGCGCACGCTGCTGGAGGCGGCGCTGGAGGAGCCGGAGCGGCCGCTGTCCGCCCTGCCGCTGATGGCGGAGGGAGCGCGGCGGCGGATGCTCGAGTCCTGGAACGACACGCGCGCGGACTACCCCCGCGATGCCACCGTCGCCTCGCTGATCGAGGCCCAGGTGGCACACACGCCCGACGCGGTGGCCCTGGTGTACGAGGGCCATTCGCTCACGTACCGGGAGTTGAACGAGCGGGCCAACCGGCTCGCGTGGCACCTGCGGGGGCTCGGTGTGGGCCCCGAGGTGCTCGTGGGCGTGGCGCTCGAGCGCTCCGTGGAGATGGTGATCGCGCCGCTCGCGGTGCTCAAGGCGGGTGGTGCCTACGTCCCGTTGGATCCCGCCTATCCGCGCGAGCGGCTGACGCACATGCTGCGCGTCGCCTGTCCCCCGGTGTTGATCACCACGCGCGCCTCCCAGGCGGCGCTGCCCGAAACGGAGGCCCGGGTCGTCACGCTCGACACCCTGGCGCTGGCCTCGGGAGGGGAGGACACGAACCCGCCCGCCACGGCGGGTGCCCGGAACCTCGCCTACCTGCTCTTCACGTCGGGCTCCACGGGTCAGCCCGCCGGGGTGCAGGTGGAGCACGGAGCGCTGGTGAACCTCCTGTACTCGGTGCGCCGCGAGCCGGGCCTGCGCGAGGGGGACTCGCTGCTGGCCGTCACCACCCTGTCGTTCGACATCGCCGGGGTGGAGCTCTACCTGCCCCTGTTGGTGGGCGCGCGCGTCGTGCTCGCGCCGCGCGAGGTGACCGTGGACGGTGCCCGGCTCCGGGCGCTGCTGGAGGCCTCGGCGCCCACGGTGCTCCAGGCCACGCCCGCGACGTGGCGGATGCTGTTGGAGGCGGGGTGGACGGGCGGCGGCGGACCGCGCGCCATTTCCACGGGAGAGGCGCTGCCGGTGGAGCTCTCCCGGCGTCTGCTCGCCACGGGCGTCGAGCTGTGGAACATGTACGGCCCCACCGAGACGACGGTCTTCTCCAGCGGAGGCAGGATCGACGGCCAGGGACCCATCTCCATCGGCCGCCCCATCGCCAACACCACCCTCCACCTGTTGGACGCGAGCCTTCGGCCCGTCCCGGTGGGCTCGCGCGGCATGCTCTACATCGGCGGAGAGGGCCTGGCGCGTGGCTACCGGGGCCGGCCCGACACGACGGCCGAGCGCTTCATTCCAGATCCCTTCTCCTCGGAGCCGGGCGCGCGCATGTACCGCACGGGCGACGAGGCGCGCTTCCTGCCGGGCGGGACGATCGAATACCTGGGCCGGGGTGACTTCCAGGTGAAGGTGCGCGGCTTCCGCATCGAGCTGGGCGATGTGGAGGCGGCGCTGGCCCGCCACCCCCAGGTGCGGCAGGCGGTGGTGGTGGCGCGCGAGGACACGCCGGGGACCCGGCGGCTCGTGGCCTACGTGGTGCCCACGCCGTCGGGCGCGCCCTCGTGGTCGGAGCTGCGCGGCTTCCTGCTCGACATCCTCCCCGAGTACATGGTGCCGTCGGCCTGCGTGGTGCTCGACGCGATGCCGCTCACGCCCGTGGGGAAGGTGGATCGCCGGGGCCTGCCCTCGCCCGAGCGCGCGCGGCCCTCGCTCGACGGGGCCCGAGTCTCGCCGCGCACTCCCGAGGAGCACACCCTGGCGCGGGTGTGGAGCGAGGTGCTGGGGCTGAACCCGGTGGGCATCCAGGACAGCTTCTTCGACCTGGGCGGTGACTCGCTCCTGGCCACGCGCGTGGTGGCTCGCGCGGCCCGGGCCGGACTGCGCATCACCGCGCGGCAGCTCGCCCAGCAGCAGACGATCGAACGGCTCGCGGCGGTGGCCACCCCCGTGCAGGAGCCGTCCCGGGGCGAGTCCTCGTCGGTGGAGGGCGAGGTGGTGCCGTTGCCCATCCTCCAGTGGTGGCTGGAGGGCAACCCGGGCTACCTGGACCACGACAACTGCGCGCTCATGCTCGAGGCCCCCGCGGACGTGGACGCCGCGCTGCTCGAGCAGGCCTGCCGGGCGCTCATCGCCCACCACGACAGCTTGCGGCTGCGCCTGCATCGCCGCCCGGAGGGGGGATGGCGGCTGGCGTATGGCCCCGCGCTCGAGGACCCCTTCTGGTCCGTCATCGATCTGTCGGCCGTGTCCGCGGAGGAACTGCCCGGGGTCATGCTCAACGAGGCCAACCGGCTCAACATGGGCCTGGACCTGGCCCGGGGGCCGTTGATGCGCGTGACGCTCTTCCGCCTGCCCGGGCCGTCCTGCCGTCTGCACCTCGTGTTCCACCACCTCCTGGTGGATGAGATCTCCATCCGGTTGTTCGTGGATGATCTGCAACTGGCCTACGAGCAGCTCCAGCGGGGCGAGCCGGTGCGGCTGCCGCCCCTGGCGACGACGATCCAGCGCTGGGGCGAGAGCCTGCGCGAGTACGCGCGCTCGCCGGAGATCCTCAAGGATCTGCCCTACTGGCGGCAGCGGGTCCAGGCGCCCTTCCAGCCGCTGCCCGTGGACTTCCCCTCGGGCACGTCGCTCAACTCCGCGGCGCGCTTCACGCCGCTGATGCTGCCGGCCGAGGAGACGCGCGCGCTGCTGGAGGAACTGCCCCGGAGGCTCGGCACCACGCCGGATGACGTGATGCTCACCGCGGCGCTCCTGGCGCTGGAGGGGCTGACCCACCAGCGCTCCCAGCACCTCCACGTGGCCTGGCACGGACGGGACCTGGAGGTGCCGGGGGTGGACGTGTCGCGCACGGTGGGGTGGTTCGGGTCGATCACGCCCGTGTTCCTCGATGCGAGCGGCACCGCGGACACCCTGGGGGCCCTGCGTGCCATCCAGGCACAACTTCGCGCCGTGCCGTCCAAGGGCCTGTCCTGGTCCCTGCTGCGCTACCTGAGCGAGGACGAGTCCCTGCGCCGGGAGCTGGCCGCCGCGCCCCGGCCGGAGGTCGTCTACAGCTACGTCGGCGCGGTGGACCCGAAGCTGGACCCCACGGCGATGTTCCGCCCGGCGCGGGAATTCCCGGGCATGGAGCACGCGCCCAACGCCACGCGCACCGACCGCATCGCCCTCATTGGCATGACGATGGGTGGACAGTTGCAGTTGATGGTCCTCACCTGCGAGACGCTCTTCCGCCGGGAGACCATCGAGGGGTTCGTGGACCGGATGCGCTCCCACCTGCTCGAGATGGCCGCCCTGGCCACCTCCGGGTAGCGAGCGGGATTTCCCGGAGGGGGGTGGCAACTTCCGGGGGGCTTCCGCGATAATCGCGGATATGAGGATTCAAAGCCCTGGTACGCCCGCCCCCCGGATCCCCACCGCGCGGACGGAGTCTCCCTCCGTCGCCGCGAGGAACACGGTCCGCTCCCCGGCCACGGGGGCGCCCACGCGCTCCCAGGACGTCTTCGAGCCCGCCAGGGCCCAGGCCCCCGCGGCGGCGGCGAAGGGCCACGCGGCGCGCAACCTGCCCGCGGAAATCCCCACCGGGACGCCGGACTACTACCGCCAGCGCGCCGAGGACTTCCGGCGCCGCAACCCGGGCATGGAGCCGCCGGCCTACTACATGGAGTACGGGCAGAAGTACTGCGACCGCTTCTCCAGCCTGGGGCCCAAGGATTTGACGCCCGAGGGGCTCCAGTGGCGTGACCGCACGCTCAATGCCCTGCAGGAGGCCATCGAGACCAAGCGCATGGAGGATCCGGTGGGCTTCGCCCAGCTCGAGCGCGACCCCGAGGCCTTCAAGAAGTTCGCCTACGACTCGCACCCGGATGCCTATGTGGACTCGGGCCTCTACAATCTGCCGGTGCAGGATCTGATGAAGATTGGCACCACGCCGGACATCAAGGATCTGCTGACCCAGGACGGCGTGCGCCAGGTCATCGACGCGCTGGGCAAGATGTCGCCCGGGGACGTGGTGAACGTGGCCAGGGAGTCGGTCGAGGAGCTCGTCAACGACGTCAAGAGCATCTTCCCCTCGGGCATCAAGTTGCCGGAGATCAAGCTGCCGCACCTGTCTCTTCCCTGGTAGCGGGCGGGCTGGCATCTTCTCGCCCCGCATTCTTCGCGAACCCGAGGTTGACGCGTGCCGGAGAGAGACTGGGAGAGGCTGGGAGAGCTGGCGGAGGGCGGAAAGGTCGGAGCGGTGGTCGCGAGCCAGGATGGCTTCGGGCTCATCGGGGCCGTGACCGAGCCGTCCACGGGCAGTCTCCTGGAGCGGATGAAGAGCCGCCGCGCGCGGCTGCTGCGGGTCGCCGAGGGCGCCGTGCTCCAGACCTGGGAGGGTCCGGGCTGGATTCAGGCCCTGGACAGCCAGGGGCCGCTGGCGGCGGCCATCGTGGCCACGCTCAAGCCCTCGGGTTCGGGCTCGGACTACCACCTGCTGCTGTCCACGGATGGGGGCCGCGAGTGGAGCACGCGGGGCCTGGTGAGCGCGCCGAGCCTCGCCCAGGTGCGGATCGTCAGCGAGCAGGAAGTCTGGGTCCTGGGCGCCTGGTACCTGGGCTTCTCCACGAATGGCGGCGCCACGTGGGCGGAGGTGGAACTGGAAGGCGAGCGCAATCCCCACACCGAGCGGTTGCGCCGGGTGGACGGAGGCATGGCGCTGCTGGGCAAGGGCCTGACGGTGGAGCCCCGGGGCAGCCCCCAGGTGCGTCTGCTGGAGACGGGGGCCTCGCGGCTGGTGGACGTGGACGGGGCCTTCGTCGCGGCCCTCGTGGACGGGCAGGCCCGCGTGGGCGAGCGCCAGGAGGCCGGGGTGCGCTGGTTGGAGCCGTTGCCTCCGGGCCGCGAGCCGCTGCGCCTGGCGGCCAGTGAGGGCGTGTTGCGCCTGCTCACCCGGGGCGCGGATCCTTCCAAGGGCGCGGACCCCGTGCTGCACGTGAGCGAGGATGGAGGGACGACGTGGTCCCACCTGTCCCTGCCGCTCGGGCCTCATGTGGACATCGCCGGCCGGGAGTGGGGCCTGGGCGTGCACGTGAACGGCACCGTCTACGGCCGCGTGGCCTGAGGGGGGTCTCCGGGCCCTGGGTTCACTCCAGGGCCAGGAGCCTGCGCCGGATGTCGGGGCGCGGAACCGGGCAGGCGTCGTACTTGCCATAGACGTCATACCGGGAGCGCGCCCGCCGCTCGTAGTACGTGTCTCCGAGGGACGTGGGAATCCAAGCGAGCAGGCGACCCACCCATCCCTGGATGCCTGGCATGTGCGACATCACGAAAGTCAAAGCGGTGTATTTCCAGACAATTCGTTCCTGGGGCGAGCCGTAGTCGATGACGATGTACATGGAGTCCATGTCGTCGGCGTTGTGCCCGTGGCGGGCGAGCACCCTCCGGGCGAACTGGCTCTGCAGGGGGGCGAAGCGGAAGACATCTCCCGTGTCGTCCTCGGTGATGGAACGGATGAAGTCGTTACACATCACACAAACGCCATCATAGAACAGGATGTACTTCCCTCCGTTCAGTGAGATGTCATCGGTGGACTCGGGGGATGACAAGGGCGCGGCTGCTCGCATGGCGTGTCCTCCGGAACAGGACTTCGGACGCGGCGGAGTCTATCAGCTCTGTTCCGGTGTGAACGCAACGTCCGAAGTCGGGCACCCGTGAATTTCTTCCCATTGTGGGTGTGATAGGCATTGTGCGCGGCGTCTCCATCTACCCGCCGGTCAGGGATCGGCTGGGTGTGATGGGTGAGGGGGGAGCACGAGCGTGAGCTATCTGAATTGTCCTCGGATTCACTTCGCGGGTTTGTTCTTCACCAACCCGGCCAGCCTCAACGGCCTGCTGATCAATTATGATCTGAACACGCCGTTGGATTACGACACGGGCAGGTACATGTACCCGCAGGGGGTGGCTCAGTTCTGGCTGCAGAACTGCGTGGTCACCAGCGTGGCGGGTCCGACTGGATCCTTTTGTTCGACATCGACGGAGGACGCGCTCGTGGGAGCGAAGGTGCAGTCCGTCAGTCCGACCACGCCCAAGGCCAATGGACGGGGTGGCAACTACGTCATCGCGAAGATCTCCGATCTGGATCCGAACATGCAGTTCCGTTCGGAACTCTACGGCATTCGCATCTATGTCGACATTCCTGGTGGGGGAGGCTTCTCCGGACGATGGGAGGTGCCCCAACTGCGCGATTTGTACCTCTTCCGTGGCGACGCGGGCATCACGGGCTTGCAGTCGGTGGTGGGGGTCTGGCACCAGCGGTTGGTGGACCTGTCCTGGACGGACCCCACGTCTCGCTCGCCAGTCTATGACGCGTTGAAGAAGCAGGCGACGGCCGGGTTGGACATGAAGATCGCGGTGGACATGTATCAGTCGCTGCCCGCGAATGAATTCACCCAGGGAGACATCTTCGGTTATGGCCGGGTGGTGGCGGCCATCGGGCCCGCGACCGCGGAGGAGCCGCACCAGCTCGTCCCTGGCCGCCGTCTCTACAGCGCCCTGGCCTTCACGGAGGGCGCGCTCGAGGGTGTGGGCGGCTCGACCTCCTTCACCCGGTACGCGGCGGAAGCGATCTCGAACTCCGAGGACGAGGACGAGGAGGTTCCCCTCAATCCGACCGACTTCCTCATCCAGGAACTGCCCGACGGAAAGGCGCTGCTGAACGTCGATCTCTCGGGAACGCTGCCACTGCGGGAGCGAGGTGAGGGCAGGTTCGAGACCGAGGGCTCCTTGACCTTCGGTTTGCTCACCAGCTCCGGATTCAAGCCGCTGCGCAATGGCAAGGTCTCGTTGGACCATTATGTCTCCCTGAACGCCGCCACGCGGAAACTGAAGAAGTGTGTCTGGCCCCAGCACAGCGCCATCGTGCAGATCGCGCTCGACGCGAGCGAGAAGGAGCTCATCTCCCGGACACCGGTCGTCGTGCGGATGGATGGAGAGGCGGTGCTGCAGGAGAACTCCGATGGCCTGTATCTGAACATCGACCAGGCCAGCACTCGCATGGAGCCGAAGTCCCAGAAACAATTCGATGTCTATGTCTACCGGTTCGGCAAGCCCCAGACCGCGTTGCCCGCGGGTCTCACCTTGCAAACCCTCGTGTCGGTCGACGCGCCCGACCCCTTTGACAACAGCACCTTGCCCACCCAGGACGTCTCCGTCGAGTTGAATCCGGTGGGCAGCGCCGCCGGGCGCTTCGTCCTGACCTTGAAGACCGGTCCGGCCATTCCCCTCCAGCAGATCCGCGTGCCCTTGGACAGCCATCTGTACTTCGTCGTGGCCTCGTTGCCTGGGCACATGGTGGGAGAAGACAACTACCAGTCCCCGGATCTTCCTCCCAATCCCCCGCTGATCGCGCTGCTGTTCTGGCAGAACCACCTCGTGGTTCAATCGCCGAACAAGCCAACCTGGGCGGATCACATCGGGCCCATCCTGCGGCGGTACGCACGCCTCTATCCGGGCATGAAGGGGCGTCTGGACATCTCGGACCTGGCCACGGTGAAGGGGTTCGCTCGCGGCATGGAGGTGCATTTCAGCCTGGATTTCAACGACCCGGGTTACATGCCCGTCACGCGTGACATGTCTCCTTCCCTCGTCCAGATGATGCTGACGTGGTTGAAAAACCCGAACTAGGAGCCTGTCCAATGAAATCCCTTGCTCCAGGTCATTTCCGGCTGCCCTTGTTCCTGTTGGCCACGCTCTGTCTCGCGGGGTGCCCTTGGCCGTGGTGGAAAAGCCCCCCGAGCCCCAAGCCCTCTCCCGAGGAGCCGGTACGCGCCGATATCCCCTATCAGCTCAAACTGGAGGCCTTCAGCGTGAAGGGGTTTCCGGGCCTGCACTCGGCGGTGCGCGTCGTCCACGACGGCAAGCTCATCCTGATGGCGGGCCGCCGCGATGGAATGCACGCCTCCCCTCTGCCGCAGCCCCAGCCCCAGGCCCCGCCGAACATTTCCGCGTTCCCCGTGGAGGAGGCCAATGACACCATCTATGTGATTGATCTCGCCCGGGGCATCCTGGAGGGCCAGGCGTCCGTCAATGCGCTGCCTCCCGCCGTCGCCCGTCAGCTCCGCACGACCAACCCCCAATTCTTCAGCAAGGGCGGGTGGCTCTACATCGTCGGGGGCTATGGCTCCACCCTCGACGGCCAGAGCATGGAGACGTTGGATCAGGTGATCGCCATCGAGCTGGATGAGCTGGTGAGCGCGGTGCGGAAGAAGAAGCCCTTGGATCAGGACTTCGCCGAGGACTCCATCTACCTGGGAGACCATCCGGCCTTGCAGGTCGCCGGAGGCGGCATGGAGATGCTGGACTCCGATTTCCTGCTGATCTTCGGACACACGTACAACGGGCGCTACACCACGGACAGCGCGCTGGCCCAGCAGACCTACAGCGAGAGCGTGCGCGTCTTCCATTTCTCCTTCTCCCATGAGCGCGGAGAGAGCGGTCTCAAGACGCTGGAGGTCAAGTTCAAGGGCAAGAACCCGCCTTCCACTCCCAACTCGGCGGGACAGGATCCGGATGGCCCCTACCACCGCCGGGATCTCAACATCCTCCAGGTCCTCAGCCCGACGGGGGCCCTGCGCGTCGCGGCGCTCGGGGGGGTGTTCAAGGGCGGCAGGATGGAGGGCTACCTCCATCCCGTCTACCTCACCCCGTCCTCGTCCGCGCCGTTGGGCTTCACCCTGGCCGAGGATCCCCACACGCGTCAGTGGATGAGTCAGTACGAGGTGGCCACCGTGCCCGTCTATTCCGAGCGGGACAAGGCCATGTTCACCACGTCCTTCGGGGGCATCAGCCAGTACTACTGGGACGCGGGCACGAAGACCTTGAAGTCCGACACGTTGGACCTCAACAAGGAGTTTCCGGTCAATGGTCTGCCCTTCATCAACACGATCGCCACCTTGAAGGTCGGTACCCAGGGCGGCACCCAGCTCCTGCACGAGGGGGAGCGCTTTCCACCCGTGGGCGCGGAGCCCGTCTGTGGCTCGGTGAAGACCCAATACCTGGGCACGAACGGCTTCTTCATCGCCGCCGCTGACATCCCCCATCGCCATGGGATCATCCTGCTCGATGAACTCCGCAAACCCCAGCTCGTGGGCTACCTGGTGGGGGGCATCGCGACGACCGGGCCCTATTCCCCTCGATCGGCTTCCTCTCCCTCCGCGTTCTCCTGCACCTCGTCCCTGCTCTACCGCGTCATCCTGGACCCACGGACCGCGACCAAGAGCCTCCTGCTCCGGCAACCCTGAGGGACGGGCCGACGACCGGAGTGCATGGCGAAGGCGGGGGGCCGCGGTTTAAGTTGGCGCCTCCGTGGCCGAGACTCCTCCCGAGACCGAAGTCGTTCCCGATCCCGATGAACCCACGGTCATCCGCCGCATCGCCCCGCTGGCCGACGCGGTGACCCCGGCCTCTTCGCTGTTCGCCGGACGGTATGCCCTGGTGCGGCTGCTCGGCCGGGGGGGCATGGGCTCGGTGTACGAGGCCCAGGACACGCTCGTGGGTGACGTGGTGGCGCTCAAGAGGTTGGAGCTGGGCCGGGACGCGAGCCCGGAGGCCCTGGAGCGGTTCAGCCGCGAGGTGAGGCTGGCCCGCCGCATCTCCCACCCGCACGTGGCGCGCACGCACGATCTGGGGACCCACGAGGGGCAGAGCTTCCTCACCATGGAGTACGTGAAGGGGGAGGACCTGTGGGTGCTGCTCTCGCGCGAGCGGGCCTTGGCGCCCGTCCGGGCGGCGCGCATCGCCCTGGCCATCGCCGAGGGGCTGGCCGCGGCCCATGCCGCCGGCGTGGTGCACCGGGACCTCAAGCCGGCCAACATCCTCATCGAGTCCGGAGGGCGCGTCGTCCTCACGGACTTCGGCATCGCCCGGGCGGTGGCGGGAGAGGCGGCCGGGCGCACGGGGGGCGCGGTGGGTACGCTACGAAGGGCCGCTGGCGTTGCTCGGCGCGTGTTTGCGAGGCGCCCCGGACTTCGTTCCCGCCGTGGCGCTGTATGCCATCGCCACCCAGCGGGCGTGGTTCATCGGGGCCTCGGACGGGGGCGAGGATCTGGCCACGCTGGCGCACGACAGCGCCGAGCGGGCGTTGCGCGTGGCGCCGGAGCTGGTCGAGTCACACCTGGCGCGGGCGATGCTCTCGGCCCAGGAGAATGACTGGCACTCGGCGTTGGTGGCCGTGCGCACGGCGCTGGACATCGCGCCCTATCACCCGCCGGCGATGCTGTTCCTGGGCAATCTCCAGTGCGAGGCGGGGCGCGCGGACGAAGGACTCGTGCGTCTGCGCCAGTGTTACGAGCTGATGCCCACCTTGTTGGTGGCGCTCTACGAGTTCGCCCGGTGTTGTGCCCTCCGGGGCCGCATGGAGGAGCACCGCTGGGCGATGGAGCGGCTGTCCGCGTCTCCCCTGCATCGCACGGCGACGGAGACGCTTCGGGTGCGGGTCGCGGGATGGATGGGGAACCAGGAGGTGCTGCGCGGCTACATGACGGAGTCCCCGGGGCCCACGCACGCCATCTCCCAGCTGATCTTCGTCTATGCCTCCGCGCTCCTCGGGGAGACGCGGGGCGACGAATTGCTCGGCCGGTTCGACGCGGTGATCGCCCGGACGAACAGCCCCCGGATGACGTCCATGCTGTGTCAGCTCACGACCGAGGTCTTGTGCCTGTTGGGCCGGGCGGAGCAGGCGCTCGGCTACTTCCAACGGGCCGCGGACACGGTGCTCATCGACTTGGAGTGGATTCTGCATTGTCCGGCGCTCGAGCCGCTTCGTGCCCTGCCGGGCTTCGCGGCCGGCCGGCGAAAGGTGCAGACCCGGTGCGAGGCCATCTGGAACGGGTGACCCTGGCCAGGGGCGTCGCGAGGCTTGATAGGCTCGCGGGACAGATGCCTCGTTTCCTCGCTCCCTCCCAGGCCTGGCTCTTCGGCCGTGGCGTGGATCTCTCCGTCTTCGCGGGCAGCGCGCTCGTGTCGGTGGCGCTCGTGCTCGCCGCGCCCTGGCTCGGGGCCGTGGGGGATACGCCTCCGTGGGCCTGGGTGCTGCTCGTCGTCGGCGTGGATGTCGCCCACGTCTGGTCCACCCTCTTCCGCACCTACCTGGATGGCGAGGAGCTGCGCAAACGGCCCGGCCTCTACACCGCCGCCCCCCTCGCCGCGTACCTGCTGGGCGTGCTCGCCTTCCTCGTCTCGCCAGCCGCCTTCTGGCGCCTCTTCGCGTACACCGCGCTCTTCCACTTCATCCGCCAGCAGTACGGCTGGGTGTCCCTCTATGGCCGCAAGGCCCGCGCCTCCTCCACCGAGCGCGCCCTCGACGCCGCCGCCATCTACGCGGCCACTCTCGGCCCCGTGGTGTGGTGGCACGCCCACCTGCCGCGCGCCTTCTGGTGGTTCGTGGAGGACGACTTCCTCTCCGGTCTTCCCGCTTGGGTGGGTACCGGGGCGCTCGTCGTCCAGGGGCTCGTGCTCGCCGCGTGGGCGGGCTTCCAGGGCGCGCGCGTGTTGCGCGGCGAGGGACTTCAAGGCGGCAAGGTGTTGCTCGTGCTCGCCACCGGGGTGACGTGGTTCGGCGGCATCGTGCTCGCCCAGGACGACTTCACCTTCACGGTGATGAACATCGTGCTGCATGGCGTTCCCTACTTCGCGCTCCTCCTGCGCTATGCCCGGGGGCGGCTCGCGGAAGGGGGCTATGGGGCGCTCGCGCCTGTGGTGCGCGCGGGCCTGCCCGGCTTCCTCGCAGTGCTGCTCGTGCTCGCGCTCGGCGAGGAACTGCTCTGGGACAAGCTCGTGTGGCACGAGCGGCCCCGGCTCTTCGGCGAGGACGGCCTCTGGTTGTCCGCCGAGGTGATGGCGCTGGTGGTGCCGCTGCTCGCGCTGCCGCAGGCCACGCACTACCTCCTGGACGCCTTCATCTGGAAGCCCGGCCGCGAGCCCGCGCTCCTGTCCCGGTTGGGGTGGGCGCGGGGCCCGGGAGATGGTTCTCCAGCGAGCACCCCCGGAGAATCGCGGGTGACCCATCCGGGGGCCGCCAGCTAGAGACGGGGGCGCTATGTCCAGACTCCTGCTCGTCTCCAATCGACTCCCCGTCACCGTCAAGGCGGACAAGGACGGGGTCTCCGTGGTCCGTAGTGCGGGGGGACTCGCCACCGGCTTGCGTGGCCCCCATGAGCGTTCCGGAGGCCTGTGGATCGGCTGGCCCGGGGATGTCTCGCGGCTCACCCAGGCCCAGCGCGCCTCGGTGGAGGAACAGCTCTCCCAGCAGCGTTGCGTCCCGCTCTATTTGAGCGCCAGCGAGGTCAGCCGCTTCTACGAGGGCTACTCCAACCAGGTGCTCTGGCCGCTGTGCCACTACCTGCTCGAGCGCGTGCCCCGGCAGGATCGGGACTGGGACGTCTACCGCAAGGTGAACGAGCGCTTCGCCGAGCTGGTGGCGAGCCACTACCAGCCCGGGGACACCATCTGGGTGCACGACTACCAGTTGATGCTCGTCCCCGCCATGCTGCGCGCGCGGCTGCCCCAGGCGCGCATCGGCTTCTTCCACCACATTCCCTTCCCCTCGAGTGAGATCTTCCGCACCCTGCCGCACCGCCTGGATCTGGTGCGCGGCCTGCTGGGCGCCGACCTCATCGGGTTCCACACGCTCTCGTATGTGCGTCATTTCGCCAGCACCCTGATGCAGCTGTGTGGAATCGAGAAGGTGGGCGACCGTGTCGAGCAGGACGGCCGCGAGGTGCGCCTGGGCGCCTTCCCCATGGGCATCGACGCGCAAGCCTTCGAGAACCTGGTGCGGGAGCCATCGGTGCTCGAGGAGGTGCGCGTGCACCGGGAGAAGAGCGCCGGACAGCGTCTGCTGCTGGGCGTGGACCGGTTGGACTACACCAAGGGCATTCCGCGGCGCCTGCTCGCGGTGCAGCGGCTGCTCGAGCGCGAGCCCGCGTGGCGCGGCAAGCTGCGCTTCGTCCAGGTGGCCGTCCCCAGCCGCACCACGGTGGCGGACTATGCCACCTACCGCGAGAGGGTGGACGAGCTGGTGGGCCGCATCAACAGCCTGTACGGCTCCGTGCACAACGTCCCCATCCACTACCTCTACCGCTCCCTGAACGAGAAGCAGCTCTCGGCGCTCTACCGGGCCGCGGACGTGATGTTCGTCACGCCCATCCGCGATGGCATGAACCTGGTGGCCAAGGAGTTCTGCGCGGCGCGCCCGGACGAGGACGGCGTGTTGGTGCTCAGCGAGTTCGCCGGCGCGGCGGACGAGCTGGGCGACGCGGTGATGGTCAACCCCTATGACGTGGAGGGCATGGCGGACGGGCTGGAGGCCGCGCTGGAGATGTCCGAGGAGGAGCGGCGCACGCGCATGCGCTCGTTGCGCACCCGGGTGAAGGACTACGACGTGCACTGGTGGGTGCGCTCCTTCCTGGACACCCTCCAGTCCACGCCCACGGCGCCGCCGAGGGTGGCACCCCAGGGCGCCCGGGAAGCGCTCACCCTCATCCGCGAGGCGCCCGAGCTGCTCCTGCTGCTCGACTACGACGGCACGCTCGTGTCCTTCACCGCGAGGCCCGAGCAGGCCGCGCCGGACGCGGAGTTGCTCGATCTGCTCAAGCGCCTCACCGAGCGGCCCCATACGCGGGTGCACATCGTCAGTGGCCGCAGCCGCGAGGTGTTGGAGGCCTGGGTGGGCGCGCTGCCCCTCGGCCTGCACGCGGAGCACGGCCTGTGGTCCCGCCCCGCGCCCGGCGAGCCGTGGAAGTCGCTCGGGGACGTGCCCACGGACTGGAAGCACCTGGTGCGCCCCATCCTGGAGACCTTCGCCGCGCGCGTGCCCGGCGCGCTGGTGGAGGAGAAGTACGCGTCGCTCGCCTGGCACTACCGGCAGGTGGAGCCGGTGCTCGGCACGAAGCTGGCGCGCGAGCTGCGGATGCACCTGGGCGAGGTGTTCGCCCACGGTCCGCTGGAAGTCCTCCCCGGGGACAAGGTGGTGGAGGTGCGCGCGCGCGGCGTGAACAAGGGCCGAGTGGTGGGGCGCGTCACCGAGGGCATGGCGCCCGGCACCCGCGTGGTGGCCGTGGGGGATGACCGCACGGACGAGGACTTGTTCGCCGCGCTGCCCCCGGAGGGCATCGCCATCCACGCGGGCGGCAAGGAGTCCCGCGCGGGCTTCCGGGTGAAGGGCCCCTCCGAGGTGCGCCAGTTCCTCGCCGCGCTGCTGGACTGACGCGGGGAGGGGCGCGGACGGACTCAGACGCGGATGTTCTGGTGCTCCAGGAGCGCCACGAGTCCGTCCTCCAGCGCCTCGCGCGCGAAGGCCACCTGCCGGTGCAGGAGCCCATGCAGGCGCAGCTCCTTCTCGTCCGGACGATCACAGCCGTCCGAGTACTCCTCGAAGCCGCGCAGCCCGCTGACGAGCCGCGCGAGCTGCTGGGAGCACTCGCAGGTGTCCCGCGTGGCCAGCTCCATCAACCGTCCGAGCTGGTCGGGCGTGAAGCGCGGCGGCTTGGGCCCTCGGGGCGCTCCGAAGGTGGGGTCGGTCTGCCGGGGCTCCTGGAGGGTCCGGTTCACATGGACGCGCAGCAGACTGAGCGGCAGCGGCCCCTGGACGAAACGGACCCGGGGAGAGGTGAGGGATTCGAGCAGGGCGTGGTTCGTGAGCCGGTAGCTCACCAGGGCGTGCCGGGCCCCGGTCAGCTCCATCAACTCGGGCACGAGCCGGGGTGGCACCTGGCCCAGGTCCGCGAAATCCAGCGCGAGCACGTCCGGCTTCAGTCTGGGCACGTCGGCGCGGAAGGTGTCATGTGATTCGCCCACCCACACGACCTCCATGTCCACCAGGGCCCGGGGATTGACCCGGAGCTGCGAGGCGTAGGTGTCTCCCAACAATGCCAGCTTGACCATGTGTGGACCCCCCGGTCGTGGCCCGGAGCGGCCACGCGTGGGGCGCTGATGCGCGACCTTGGCGCGCGTTTCCCCTCGGCACCGGAGGGCCGTGTAGGTGTCCGGTATCGGGCGCTACTTCCGGGCCGCGGCGCGCAGGTGCTCGAACATCTCGGGGGTGGGCCAGGCGGTGGGACGGTAGCGGGGCGGCGCCAGTCCGGGCTCGGCCACGAGGCGGTCTCCGACGATCCGCCGCACCTCCGGCCAGGGCACGAGCAGCACCTCCTCCTTCGTCGTGCCCAGGGCGACCAGGTCCACTTCGGGCAGCAGGCCCTCCGTCCCGAGATCCTCACTCCAGACGCAGTAGGTGAACGCCTCCTGGCTCCCCTGGGGGCTCACGATGGAGACGTTGGCCACGAAGGCGCCTTGCTCCTCGCCACCCTTGGCCTGGTCGAGCATGTCCTTCTGGGACTTGTACTCGGAGGCGGCGAGCATCACGTGCCCGCGGCGCACCTGGGCGGCCAGCTCATCCTCCGGCGGCAACTCGTAGGGCACGACGCGCAGCTCCTCGTCCACCGTGTACAGCGCGGGCGAGGTGGCGCGGGCGGAGGCCTGGTACTCGCGCTCGGCGCTCTCACAGAGCCGCGCCACCGTCTCCGGGTGGGCATCCCCCGCGATCCACAGCGTGGTGCGGTCGGGCACGATGGCGATGGGCCGGCCCTCCACCTTCTTCGCGAAGGACGCGAGGAAGCCCGGGCGCATGAGCCAGGAGCTCTCGTGGAACTGATCGGACTCGACGCTCCAGATGGTGCCGGGGACCCGCTCGTAGGGCTCGGTCGCCAGGGGCACGGTGCGGGCGAGGTTGGCGTGGGCGGCGGCGAGCACCTCCTGGAAGCCGACTCCCCAGGACTCGAACTCCTCCCGCTGGAGGTAGGCCGCCCGATCCTCGTAATCAATGGAGATGAGCTCGCGGAGGAAGGGCAGCACGTCATGGCCCACCATCGCGTGCTCGGGTTTCGCCGACTCGATTCCCTGCCCGAAGGTGACGGGGCGGAGCACGGGGCGCAGCCGCGGCCGGGCCTCCTCCCACGTCAGGCGCGTCTTCTCCGGCGTCTTGCTCAACGCCGTCAGGAAATGATCGATGGCCCGTTCGCGATCCTCCGGGGACAGCTCCCGGGTGTCGGCGTAGAGCCGGTGGAGGAAGAGCGACATCTCCCGCCCGGAGATGACGACGCGCAGGCCGAAGTCATTCTCGTGACGGGTGATGGTACCGGTCGTTTCCCGGGCGCGGAGCCGTTGCTCGACCTGCGCCAGGAAGAACTCCCGGGGATCTCCCTTGACAAGGGAGGGAGTGCCCGGTGGTGACGCCATGTCCGGCGAGGAGGGCTTACGCCCGAACCACTTGTTCCAGAACCCCATGGGCTCCATACCCTAGCGGAAACGACGCGGGCCCCTCCAGCCATAGGAGGGGCCCGGGGGACTCTCATCGTCTCAACGCCCGGCGGTGGTCGTCGCGGGGCCGCGCAGGGTGACCTTGCGCGAGAAGCCCTGGTCCACCCGTCCGAGGAAGGCGCGGAAGGCCGCGTAGTCCTCGGCCTTCACCCGGGCGGCGGTGAGCGCCACCTCGCCATCGGCGACGAGCTGCTGGCCCTCGACCGTGTAGTTCAACCGCACCCGGCCAAAGGGCGTCTCCTCCTGGAGGGCGGGGGGCAGCTCCGCCGCGGAGTAGCCGGCGGGCAGCGTGTAGCGGAAGGTGAAGCGGTTGACCCAGGGGCCGCTCATCACCAGGTCGAAGCGGCGCTCGGCGAGCGGCGCGTACGTCTGGGTGTAGGCGCGTCCGGTGCCGAAGGGCAGGAAGCGCAGGTGGCCGGGGAGCGCCTCGGCGAAGCGGGGGATGGCCATGCGGAAGTCCACCTTCACGTCATCGTCCAGGAGCGTGGTGTCATTGAGATTCACGTCCTGCACGGTGAGGCCGGGAAAGCTCTGCGCCCAGGCGCGCTCGAAGGTGGACTTGCGCGAGGACACGGCGCGGTAGGCGCGGCGGTACTCGGGCGCCATCTGCCCGCCCACCGTGGTGGCCCCGCCCACCGTGGCGCTACCGTCCGGCCGCAGCACCACGTCCATGGCCAGGCGCGTGGCGTTGTCGTCGGCCTTCGCCTCGGGCGTGGTGAGGAAGGTGGCCTTGCCGCCCGGCTCCACCACCAGCACGTTGGCCACGCGGTCCGCGCTGGGCAGCTCCTTGGCGCCGTGGAACTCGGCGGTGCCGTCCAGGTACAGGTCGAAGCCCGGCACGTAGACGATGGCGTGGTTGAAGGCCGCGAGGCTCGCCGGCTCCTCGCCGATGGCGCCCAGGTCGCGCATGCGCAAGAGCACCAGCCGGCTGTCCACGCCCGCCACCTTCAGCATGGAGTGGATGAGGCTCGCCTTGTCCTTGCAGTCGCCGAAGCGGCGGGAGAGCACCCGGTCCACCCGGTAGGGCTTGAAGCCGTGGATGCCGAACTCCAGCGCCACGTAGCGCGTGTTCGTCACCACGAAGTTGTAGATGGCGCGCACCACCGCCTGCTGGTTCTTGCGGTCCACGCCCTTGAGCACCGAGTCCACCGTCTGACGCAGCTCGTCGTTGGGCGTGAGTTGATCCCTCACGAGCCCCCACCAGTAGCGGCCCACCTCGTCCCAGGTGCGGTAGGTGGACACGTGGAGGTTGGCGGCCACCTCGGCCCAGCCGGGCATGCCGGGCTCGGGCACCACCTTGGCCACGTGCTTCGCGCTCCAGCGGTACAGCTCGCGCTCGCCCTCGACGGGCTCGTGGGCGTACTTCACGCCGGGCAGCTTCTTGTCATTCCAGTAGAGGGGCCGCTCCTTGGGCATCTCCACGAGGAACTGGTAGCTCACCTTCGGGTAGACGCCCTGCACGTTCTCCACGTCGCCCCAGTAGTCCGACAAGAGGTTGTCCTGGGCGGTGTCGTCCACGCGGTACTGCAACTCCAGGATGTCCCCGGCCGCGAGCGCCGGGAAGGAGAGCATCTTGGCGCGCGCGTCGTAGTACATGCCCGTCCAGGGCTCGTTGATGTTGCGGTCGCTCTCGCCGTAGCTGTCCACCACGGAGCCGTCCGGCTTGGTGATGCGCGCGCGCAGGATGCGCACCTCCTGCCGGTCCGGCGAGTAGGTGACGGGGAAGGAGCGGAAGGCGTCCACGCCCCGGGCGTTGAGCACCTTCACGGAGAACTGGTGGAGCCGGCCGGCGAGGCCACTCTTCTGCACGCGCACATAGGTGCTGTCCGTCAGGTAGACGGCGTCCTCGTGCACGTAGCCGTCGGCCTCCTTGATGAGCGGCTTGAAGTCCGGGAGGTATTGCAGACCCGCGCTCGCGGACTCGCCCTTGAGGGTGCGCACGGCCTCCTTGAGCGTGGGATTCTGCGGGCGCAGCGCGAGCGAGCGCTCGAAGGACGCCACGGCCTCGTCGCGGTGCCCCGCGGACAGGAGCGCCTTGCCCTCGCGCTCGTACACGTCGGGCTCGTCCGGGGAGAGGGCGCGCGCCGCGGCGAAGGCGGCGGTGGCCGCGTCGAGCTGGCCATTGGCGGCCCGCAGCTCGGCGAGCTTGATGCGGGTGGCGTTGTCGAAGGGGTAGAGGGTGAGGAGCTGGGCGTACTCGCGCGCGGCGGCCTCCACCTGGCCCTGGTCCGCCAGGAGCGTGGCGAGCTGGGTGCGGCTGGAGCGGTCGTCATGGCGCAGCGCGAGGGCCACGCGCAGCCGGGCCACGGCCTCCTGGGGCCTGTCGAGCGCGCGGGCCGAGCTGGCGGCGGCGCGCACCACGCGGGGGATGCGCGGCAGCGTGCGCAGGGCGTCCTCGACGAGCGTGTGCGCGAGGGCGGGCTCGCCGAGCGCCTCATGGGCCCGGGCGAGCGCGAGCCGGGCGGGGGCGGAGTCGGGAACCTCCTCCACCAGGGGCGCGAGCAACGTCAGGGCGCGCTCGGGGTGGCCGCGCTCCAGCTCGAACTCGGCGAGCGCCACGCGGGCCTGCACGGAGGTGGGGTCGGCGCGCAGGGCGGACTCGAGGAAGAGCCGCCGCTGGTTCAGGTCCTCGCGCTGGGTCGCGGCGGCCAGCAGTTGCAGCCGCGTATTGGAGGGGGCGGCGCGGGCGGCGCGCTCGGCCTCCACGGCGGCGGTGTGCTCGCGCTCGTCGAAGGCGCGGAAGTAGTCGAGCACCGTGGCGTACTCCCCGCGCAGGACGGCGTCGTTCGGGGCCCTGGCCACGGCGTCCTTGAGGCTGGAGGTGAGCGTGGGCAGCACCTGGGGCGCGGGCGAGGCGCCCTTGGCGAGCGCGGGGGGGCTCGCGGGCAGCGTCACCCGGATGCGGCCAGGCGGATCCCGGCGCAGGAAGAAGCCCATGGGGCCCGTGTCCTGGCACACCTTGAGGAGCACGCGGTTGAGGCCCTTGCGCAACCGCACGGAGACGCGCGCCTGGTCCGGCCGGGGCAGGTGGTACTGGTCTCCCGTGGCGGCCTTCTCGCCGTTGACCCACATCCGGAAGGCGCCGGAGGTGCCCACGTCGAGCGTCACGCGGGTTTCCGCCGGAGCCTCCAGCCAGGTGAGCGCATAGGCCACGGACTCGCGGTTGGGGCGCAGCGCGGCGCCCAGGTCGACGTACCCATCCACGGGGGAGACGGAGAGCCGACGCCAGGACGCCTCGCGGCCCTTGGCACCCGGGTAGCGGGCGGACAGGTCCAGCGCGGCCGTCTCGGGGCCGAAGTCCGTGTCACAGCCGGACTTGCCCTCGTTCTCGAAGCCGCCGACGACGTAGTAGTCCCCGACGAACCCCAGGCTCTCGCGCAGCTCGCCGGCGCGGGTGAGTCGGCCGCGCGCGCGCTCCAGGTCCATCAGCAGGAACTGGGCGGTGGCGCGGGTGCCGGGGTCCACGTTGCGGCGGACGGCCAGCTCGGCGTACGTCCTCACCAGGGGCGTTAGATCCTCGAGCTCCTGCTCGAACGCCTGCAGACGCAACAGGTGCGCCGCGCTCCGCGGCGAAGCGGCGAGGGACAGGGCCTGCTCGGACTCCTGACGGGCCTCGTTGAGGCTCGTGTCGGTGGGAGCGGCGCGGACCAGCAGCGGGCAGGCGAGCACGAGCAACGACGCGAGCCAGGGGGCGGGGGAGCGCGGGGCGAGCCGTGGGGTACGAGACATCCGTGTTCCTCGTCCATCGGAAGGGGGAGACCGGGGGTGTCAATCCCGGCGGCGGTGAACAACCAGGCTTCCAGCAACCTTCCCTGCATGCGCCGTTGGGCCCTGTCAGGCAACTGAAATGTCGGGGATCAAGCGAGGGAGAAGGCCCGGGCCAGGGTGAGCACCTCGATGCGAGCCGCCCCGGCTGCCTGGAGGGCCTCGGCGGCGGCCCGGACGGTGGCGCCGGTGGTGAGGACATCGTCCACGAGGAGGAATTCCCGTCCGGAGGCGGAGGCGGTGGCGCGGAAGGCCTGGGCCACGTTGAGGGCGCGTTCGGCTTCGGACAGTCCCACCTGACGGCGCGTCTCGCGGGCGCGCAGGAGGACGTCGGGCAGGGCCTCGCGTCCCGTGGCGCGGGCCAGGGCCTGGACGAGCAGCCACGCCTGATCATACCCCCGCTCGCGGAAGCGCTTGCCGTGGAGGGGAAGGGCGACGAGCACGGGCGGGGCGCGGGAGAGGAACTGGCGGCACTCGGTGGCGAGCAGCTCGGCGAGGGCGGGGGCGAGTTCCGGGTGGTCCTCGTACTTGAAGCGGTGGATGGCGCGGGCGACGGGGCCCTCGTGGGCGAAGGCGGCCCAGGCGCGCGTGAAGGGGGGCGGCGCGTCGAGGCAGCGGGTGCAGGTGTGGCGGGGGAAGGTGCCGGGCTCGGCGCAGGTGCGGCAGCGCGCGGTGGGCAGCCGCTCCACGGCGAGATCGCACGTCTCGCAGAAGGCGGTGCGCACGGCGAGCACCTTCGCGCACGCGATACACGCGGGGGGGTAGAGCAGTTCGAGGAGTTGCTGGAGCATGGACCCGGCGCGTGCAACCGGGGGGCCGCGTCGTCTTCTCCCTGGGCTCCGCCGCCGCTCCGGGTCAGTATGAGGCGAAACGTCAGGGAGACTCATGAAGAAGCTCGCCATCGTCGTCGCCGGGGGCCCCGCCCCAGGCATCAACAGCGTGATTGGAGCGGCCACCATCCGGGCCCGCCTCGCCGGCGTGGAGGTGATTGGCCTCCAGGATGGCTTCAAGTGGCTCGCCGAGGGGGACACCTCTCACATCATCCCCCTCACCATCGAGGACACCAGCCGCATCCACTTCCGCGGCGGCTCGTACATCGGCATCTCGCGCGCCAATCCCACGCGCTCGCCCGAGCACCTGCAGCGCACGCTCGACGGGCTCGACAAGCTGGACGTGGGCATGCTCATCACCGTGGGCGGCGATGGCACCGCCACGCTCGCGCAGATCATCTCCGAGAAGACGCGCGGGCGCATCCGCGTGGTGCACGTGCCCAAGACGATCGACAACGACATCGATCTGCCCGACGACACGAGCACCTTCGGCTTCCAGACGGCGCGTCACGTGGGCGTGGAGATCGTCAAGAACCTCATGGTCGACGCGAAGACGACCTCGCGCTGGTACTTCGTCGTCGCCCAGGGCCGCAAGGCGGGGCATCTCGCCCTGGCCATCGGCAAGGCCGTGGGCGCCACCGTCACCCTCATCCCCGAGGAGTTCCGGGGAAAGAAGGTGCCCTTCGCCACCGTGGTGGACCTGCTCGCGGGTTCGGTCATCAAGCGCCAGGCCTATGGGCGCGCGGATGGCATCGCCCTGCTCGCCGAGGGCCTCGCCGACTGCATCGACCCCGAGGACCTGGCGCGTCACACGGAGTTGCCGCGCGACCACATGGGCAACCTCCACGTGGCGGACGTGCAGCTGGGCGAGGTGTTGGAGAAGGGCGTGAAGGCGCGGCTCGCCCAGTTCGGGCTCAAGGCCACGCTCATTCCCAAGTACATCGGCTACGAGGTGCGCTGCGCGGACCCCATTCCCTTCGACATGGAGTACACGCGGGACCTCGGGCACTGCGCGGCGCGCTACATCATCGAGGGGGGCACCGAGGCCGTGGTCTCCATGATCAACGGACGCTTCGTGGCCATTCCCTTCGAGCAGATGAAGGACCCGGCCACGGGCCGGCCCCGGGTGCGCATGGTGGACGTGGACTCGGACCGCTACCGCATCGCCCGCAGCTTCATGTTGCGGCTCAAGCGCGATGACTTCTCGCGGCCCGAGGAGCTGGCGCGCTTCGCCAAGGTCACCCAGCTCACGCCCGAGGCGTTCCGCGAGCAGTTCTTCCACCTGGTGAAGGACGAGCCCGAAGTGGCGGTGGACATCGGCCTCGCCCTGGCGGCCAAGCCCAAGCGGGGAGGGCCCTCCGAGGGCACCGACAAGTCGGACGCGGGGCCGCCCGTCTCTTGATTACTCCCGCCGGCTCCGGGTCTTGTAGGTGAGCACGGGCGCGAGCGTGGCCACCACCCGCACGAGCCCCGCGTCCACCAGGTCGCCCACCACGCGGTCGATGGCCTTGTACGCGGGGGGCGCTTCCTCGAAGAGCAGGTCGCGATCCTCGCAGACCACGTGGCTCTTGAAGGACGTGCGCAGAAGGGCATCGGGGGTGAATCGCTCGCGCATCCGCTCGCGGGCGCTGGTGCGCGTCCACTTGCGGCCAGCCCCGTGTGCCAGGCTGTGGGCATGCGCCGCGCCGTCGCCCAGGGGCTGGACCAGGTAGCTCAGCGCGCCCCGGCTGCCGGGAATCACCACCGGCCCTTGGTCCGAGGGCGCCGCTCCCTTGCGGTGCAGCCAGTGGCGCTGTCCGTTCCACGCCTTCGGGGTGACGCTGTTGTGGCACACGTCGAGCACGGGGCTTCCCGCCGTGCCCACGCCCCGCATCACGCGCTCGGCGATGGTGGCGCGATTGGCGCGGGCCCAGCACACGGCTTGATCATGCCGCGTGAGGTACGCGTGTGCTTCGGCCGAGTCCTCGGTGAGACTCCCCGTGCCATGCCGGTCCACGTGCGCGCGCAGGATGGCCTCGCCCAGGCCCCGCGAGCCGGAGTGGACGAGCAACAGCAGCCGATCCGACTCCAGTTTCAGCGCGGCGAAGGCCGCCGGGTCGTGCACGGCTTCCACCCGTTGCAGCTCGGCGAAGTGGTTGCCGCCTCCCACGGTGCCGAGCGATGCCTCGAAGCCACAGGGCTTCGCGCCCAGGCTCGCGAGCATGCCTTCCGCGTCTCCCTCCCAGGGGCCCTCGAGGTCCAGCCGTGCGGCCCATCGCTCGGGCCGGGCCTTGCGCGCGGGAAGCTCCAGGCACCACAGCCCCATGCCACAGCCGATGTCGTTGCCCACCAGGAAGGGGTAGAAGACGCCTTCCGAGGCGAACGCCGCGCCCACGGGAGCGCCCTTTCCCGGGTGCAGGTCTGGAAGTCCCACCGCGGCGCGCATGCCGGGCAGCCGCGCGGCGGCCTCGAGTTGACGCAGGGCCTCGCCCTCCACCCAGGACTGGGGCGAGGCGATGACGCGGATGATGGCGGGAGTTGAAGGCATGTCCCCGCCGACGCGCGCCGCCGTGGCGGCCTGACGCGGCCGCCGGGAACGTCATTTGTGGTACGGCTCACCCTTGAGGAGCGTGAAGGCGCGGTAGAGCTGTTCCACCAGCACCATGCGCGCCATCCGGTGCGGCAGTGTCATCTTCGACAGGGAGAGGACGAGGTCGGCGGCTTGCCGCACCCGCTCGTCCAGTCCCTCGTCGCCGCCGATGACGAGCAGGAGATCCTTCGCGCCATCCCGCGCCTTGCCCACGTAGCGGCTGAACTCCACCGAGTCGAGCAGCTTGCCCCGCTCGTCGAGCGCCACGAGCAGCTCCTGCGGCTTCTTCCGGGCGAGCAGGGCGTCGGCCTCGCTCGCCCGGGCGGCGCCCAGCGGGGCCTTGCCCTTCTTGCCCCCGGCCTCGGGCAGCTCCACCAGCTCGAAGCGGGTGTAGTGCGCCAGACGCGAGGCGTACTCCTGGACCGCGGGCTCGTACAGGCCCGAGCGGTCCCTGCCCACGGAGACGAGCCGGACCTTCAGGCCACCTTCTCCCGGCCCGCGTCGGCCCAGAGTCCCTCGAGGTCATAGTGCGCGCGCATCTCGGAATAGAAGATGTGGGCGACCACCTCGCCGAAGTCCAGGAGCACCCACTGGCCCGTGTCCATGCCCTCGTGGCCCACGGGGCGCAGGCCCTCGGACTCCTTGAGCTTGACGAGCACGTGCTCGGCCATGCTGGACACCTGCCGATCGCTCTCGCCCGAGGCCACCACGACATAGTCCGCGTAGGACGTCATGCCGCGCACGTCGAGGATGACGATGTCCACGGCCTTCTTGTCCGACAGCAGGTTGCCAATCTTGCGCGCCAGCGCGTGGGCGCGTGGATTCTCCACGATGGCCGGGGCCGCCGCGGTCTCGGGCGCCGCCTTCTTGCGCGCGGCCTTCTTGCGCGCGGGCAGCTTCTTGGCCGTCGCCTTCTTCGCCGCCGTCTTCTTGCGTGCCGCCGGCGTCTTGGTCGCGCTCTTCTTCGCCGCGGGCTTCTTCTTGGGGGTCTTCTTGAGTGCCATACGTGTCTGGCGCACCCTAGCGCACCTGCCCCTGTCCGTGGATCACGTACTTCTGGCTGGTCAACTCCTTGAGCCCCATGGGGCCGAAGGCGTGCAGCCGGCTGGTGGAGATGCCGATCTCCGCGCCCAGGCCCAGCTCCCCCCCATCATTGAAGCGGGTGGAGGCGTTCCACGCCACGCCGCTCGCCTGGACTTCCCGGGTGAAGCGCCCCGCCACCGAGGCATCCGCCGTGATGATGGCCTCGGTGTGCTCGCTGCCGTAGCGCGAGATGTGGCTCAGTGCGTCGTCCAGGCCCTCCACCACCTTCACCGCGAGGATGAGGTCCAGGAATTCCTGGCCCCAGTCGGCCTCGGCCGCGGGCTTCACCGCCACTCCGGCGCCCCCGAGCACCCGCACCGTGGTCTCGTCCCCGCGCAGCTCCACGCCCCGCGCCACCAGTTCCCGGCCCACCCGGGGCAGGAAGGTGTCCGCCACCGCGGCGTCCACCAGCAGGCACTCGGCGGCGTTGCACACCCCCGGGCGGCTCGTCTTGGCGTTGAGCGTGATGCGCGAGGCCATGTCCAGGTCCGCCGCCGCGTGCACGTACACATGGCAGACGCCCTTGTAGTGCTTCACCACCGGAACGCGCGCGTTCTCCGCCACGAAGCGGATGAGCCCCTCGCCTCCGCGCGGAATGCACAGGTCGATGAGGCCCTCCAGCTTGATGAGCTCCAGCAGCGTCTCGCGCTCCCCGGGAGGCACCGCCTGGATGCTCGTCGCCGGCAGCCCCGCCTCGGTGAGCCCCGCCGCGAGCGCCGCCGCGATGGCCGCGTTGGAGCGCGCCGCCTCGCTCCCGCCGCGCAGCAGGGACGCGTTGCCGCTCTTGAGGCACAGCGCCGCCGCGTCGCTCGTCACGTTGGGCCGGGCCTCGTAGATCATCAGCACCACGCCCAGGGGCAGCCGCACCTTGCGCACGTGCAGCCCATTGGGCCGGTCCCACGCCTCCGTCTCCTCGCCGACGGGATCCTTCAGGGCGGCGACTTCCTCCACCGCCTTCGCCATGCCTTCCACGCGGCCGGCGTCCAGGAGCAGCCGGTCCAGGAAGGCGGCGGGTTTGCCCGCGTCGCGCGCGGCCGCCAGGTCCTCGGCGTTGGCGGCGAGGATGGCGGGCAGGCGGGCGCGCAGGTGGCGGGCCATGGCACGCAGGGCCTCGTCCTTCTGGGCGGTGGGGGCGGTGGCGAGCACGCGCGAGGCCTTCCGGGCGGCCTCGGCGAGGGAGCGCACGTCTTGCTTGGCAACGGACATGCCTCTCCTCTATCACCCCGCCATGAGCGACGCCCGGTTGGAGCAGTTCAAGAAGATGGCGGAGCAGTTCCCCGACACCCCCATGGCCCATTTCTCCCTGGGAAAGGCCCTGCTGGAGGCCCGGCGCTACGCCGAGGCCGCCGCCTCCCTGGAGACGGCCGTGCGCCTGGAGCCCACCTACGCCGCGGCCCTGGTGTCGCTCGGGGATGCCTATACGGGGGCCGGTCAGACGTCCAAGGCCCGCGAGGTGCTCACCCGCGCCCGGGACACGGCGCTCGCCCAGAGCCACGCCAGCCTCGCCGAGGAGATCGACGAGCGGCTGGCCGGGCTCGAGTGACGCGAGGCGCGTGCGTCACGGCCGCCAGGTGAGGCCCACGCCGCCCACCTGGCGCGAGTAGTACAGGTTGTTCTGCGGCAGCCGGGTGCCATAGGCCGCGTAGGACAGCTCCAGGTCCACGTGCTCGCTCATGGGCCGCACGAGCCGGAGCGACAGCATGTTCTGCGCCTCGTCGTCCTCGAGCAGGGCGATCTCCGGCGAGAGGTAGATGCGGTCCGGGTAGAGGTTGATGCCGAGCGCCCCCTGGCCCAGGAGCATCAGCTTCGCGGGCAGGCGCACCCCCGCGGTGGCGCTCAGCCGGTGGCGCTGCATGGACTCGCCGAAGCTGTTGGAGCGGGTCTCCACGTAGGAGTAGCCGAGTCCGAGCGAGAGGGGCCCCTTGTAGGTGTAGCCCACGCTCGCGAGGAGGGCGCCATCGCGCCGCCGGTCCGTCAGCCGGGGGGGCGCGTCCGGGGCCAGTCGCGCGGCGAAGGGGTAGCGGCGCGCGCCGTATTCGCCCGAGAGGCTCAGGGCATGGCGGCGGTCGATGCGGTAGCGCACGAGGGCGCCGGCCTCCAGGCCGCCGAAGCTGGCGGAATAGTCCGGGCGGTAGAGGAAGCGGTGGGCTCCGGCGCGCAGGCGCAAGGCGAGCCGCGCGTCCGGGGCGTATTCGGTGAAGGCCGAGGCCGCCAGGTCCGAGTACGCCCGGGTGCCGCCCCGCCGGTCCTTGACGCGCCCCTCCACGCCCACGCCGAGCGTCGGCCCCAGGGCATGCGAGCCCTCCAGCGCGACGGACTGCACCCAGGTGTTCTCCTGGGTGAAGCTCAGGTAGGCACGGCCACCGCCGTCGTAGCGGCCCACGAGTTGCCAGCGCTCCGCCGTGTAGCGGCCCTCGGCCGAGGCGAGCAGTCCGAACACCAGATCCGAGGTATCCGCGAGGCGGTTGCCCTGGGTGAAGTCCCGGGGGGCGTTGCCGTCCATCAGCATGCGCCCCGTCACGCGCAGGCGTCCCTCCACGTCGGCGGCATGGGCGCCACCAGCATGGGCCCCGACCAACACCAGCAGCGCGGAGAGGAGCCGTCTCAAACGGGGCGCACCATACTCCGGGTCACCGCCTCACGCTCCGTTCACGAGGAGTTCCGGGACGCGCCGGGGCCCTGGCGGTGACGGCATCCCCGCCCGGCCGTTAGATTCCCGGCATGCGCCCCCCATCCGTGCTCCCCGTGTGTGTCCTGCTCGCGCTCGCGGCCTGCGGCCCCCCCACCTTCGTCGCGGAGGTGAAGGGAGAGACGACCGTCCCCGCCGCGCCCCTGGGCGGAGTCATCCCCCCGCTCGATGCCTTTCCCGCCATCGCCAGCTTCAGCGGGCTGGACTTCAACCAGAACCAGGACTTCCAGAATCAGGGGATCACCAAGGACCGTGTCGCGAGCGCGAAGCTCAAGTCCTTCCAGCTCAAGGTGCTCGCCCCCGCGGACCAGGACTTCTCCTTCCTCGACACCCTGGAGTGCTACGCCAGGACGGGGGACCGGGAGGTGCTGGTGGCGAGCCGGCAGAACATCGCCGCGTTGGGCCTCAAGGCGCCCAACCCCGTGCTGTCCATGGAGCTCACGGGTGTGGAACTACAGCCCTTCCTGTCCGCGCCGTCCATGAGCCTGTCCGTGCGCGGCAAGGGCCGGATGCCGCCCAAGGAGGTGCGCTTGCAGGCCGACGTGAAGCTGGACGTGCAGGTGCGGCTCTGAGGCGGCGAGGGGGGCGGCCCATCAGCGGCCGCCGCTCCGGGGTTCAGCCGATCGGACGGACGTTCTCGGCCTGGAGCCCCTTGGGCCCCTTCTTCACGTCGAACTCCACCTTCTGTCCCTCGGCGAGGGTGCGGAAGCCGTCGCTCTGGATCGCGGTGTGGTGGCAGAACACGTCGGCGCCCCCTCCGTCCTGGGTGATGAAGCCAAAGCCCTTCGCGTCGTTGAACCACTTCACCGTTCCACTGGCCATGTTGCTGATCCTCTTTCCGCCTGCTCGGGCGTTCATCGCCCGGGCCGTTCGCTCGACCCGAGCGAGGGGTGAAGCTTACTCAGCTTCCCGCGAACGCGGACCGTGAAATCCTCATCATTTGGCCCGGAGGCGTTCATTCAAGAACTAGCGCAGTTCGCGGGCCCGGCGCTCCAGGGAGCCCGCGCGCGCGCCCAGCTCCCGGGCGAGCGATTCGAGCCGCGCCGCTTCCTGCTCCAGGGCGCGCACGTCGTCCACGGCGTCACTGGCCAGGGCCTGGGCGCGCACCGTGCCCACCTGGGGGCGGCTGTCGGACGCCTGGTGGGAGACACGCGGGGGCGGTGAGTGGGAGGAGCCCGGTGGCTCGCTCGGACCCGGGTTCCCGCCAACGCCTCCTCCCGTCCCTGGAGCCCCGGGCGAGGGGGGCGGGTTGGCGGGGGGAATGGGGGAGCTGTCCCCCACGGTCAGATCGGGCAGGGTAGGGATGGCTTCCTCCCGCGAGGAGAACAGGCCGCCGCCGCCGAGGCGCGGGGTCGCGTTCACCGACACGGTTCCGGAGCCATCGACCCTCAGGTTCAGGCGCCGGTCCTGCTCGTCGAACATGGACTCCTCGCCGAGGAAGTCACTCATGCGCCGGTCCAGCTCCCGCTCCTCGCGCACCTCGGTGAGGCGGGCGCGCAGGGTCTTGAGCCGCTCGCGCACCTTGTCCTCGGAGTCCCGCAGGGCATCCGCCTGCTCGAGCAGATCCTCGGAGTCATCACTGGTGGCCAGCGAGGGGGGCGCCAGCACCTGCGAGGGCGGCAGGGCCGAGCGCAACGCGTCGCGCTCGGTGCGCAGGGCGCGCATGCGGGCGATGAGCCCGGCGCGGGCCTGGCGGTCACTCGTGGCGTCCCAGGCCGCGCGCACCCGGTCGAGTTCCGCGGACAGCGCCGTGTGCAGCGTCAGGTTCTTGCGCTCCGCGTCGGACTCGGCTCCGGCGAGCGACTGGGCCAGTCCCGTGAGCTGTCCGGACAACTCCTGAGACTGCCGCAACGCCCCCTGCAGCTCCGGGCCCGCCACCAGCCGGCCCTTCTGCTCGGCCTTGAGCTGTTCGATGCGGCCGGCCAGGGTGTTCAACTCCGCGCGCAGCGCCTGCTGGTGCTCGCGCAGCTCGCGCACCCGGGCCCGCGCCTCCTGGGCCTCCGTGCGCGGCGCGTCCAGGCCCGAGGCCGCCCACACGGGCGTCCCCAGGACGAGGCACAGCAGCAGGGAGAAACAGGCGCGCTTCATCACCGCTGTCCTATCAGCAAGCCGGATGCCAGGGCCACCGCACGCCGGGGTGCCGGGTTCGCCACCTAACCCGAGTGGTTCCAGGGGGTTCGGCCAGGCGGTCGGGGGAGGGCGCGCCCGGATCGGTGGAAAACCACTCCCGGGCCTCCGGCGGCGGTGGATTTTCGAGGGTCAGGGCTCCTCGGGGCGCTCTCCCTTGGAGATGAAACCGTATTTCTCCAGCTTGTAGTACAGCGCCGACGTCTTGATGCCGAGCAGCCGGGCGGTCTCCGTCTTCACGCCCCCGGCCTTCTCGTAGGCGCGCGCGATGAGCTGCCGCTCCAGGTCCTCGAGGATGTCGGGCAGCGGGCGATCTCCCGTGGGGATGGGCAGGCCGGTGTCCGTGCGCGGGCTGACGCCCGTGAGGTGCGCGGGCAGGTCCTCGGCGGCGAGCGTTTCGCCCTCGGCGAAGACGAGCGACTGCTCGATGACGTTCTCCAGCTCGCGCACGTTGCCCGGCCACGCGTAGCGGCCGAGCGCGCGCAGGGCGCTGTCCTCCAGGCCCTTCACCCGCTTGTTCACGCGCGGCCCGTGCCGGGCGACGAAGTGCCGCGCCAGCGTGGCGATGTCCTCGGGGCGCTCGCGCAGGGGCGGCAGCAGCAGGGGGACGATGTGCAGCCGGTAGTACAGGTCCTCGCGGAAGCGGCCCGCCTTCACCTCGGCCTGGAGGTCGCGGTGCGTGGCGCTCACCACGCGCACGTCCACCTTGATCGTCTCCTCGCCGCCCACGCGCTGGAGCTCCTTCTCCTGGAGCACGCGCAGGAGCTTCGTCTGGACGCTGGCGGGGATCTCGCCGATTTCATCGAGGAAGAGCGTGCCGCTGTCGGCGAGCTCGAAGCGGCCGAGCTTGCGCTTGATGGCGCCGGTGAAGGCTCCGCGCTCGTGGCCGAACAGCTCGCTCTCCAACAGCGTCTCGGCCAGGGCGGCGCAGTGCACGACGATGAAGGGCCCGTCCTTGCGCGGCGAGCACTGGTGGAGCATGCGCGCCACCAGCTCCTTGCCGGTGCCGGACTCGCCGCGCACGAGCACGGTGGCGTCGGTGGCGGCCGCCTTGCGCACCTGGGTGACGAGCCGCTGCAGGGGCTCGCTGTCGCCCACCAGCAGTCCCCCATGGGCGCGGGCGGCGTCGGACTCGAGCGCCTCGGTGCGCGCGGACAGGCGCTCCACCTGACGGCGGGCGGAGGACAGCTCCAGGCCCTTCTCCACCTTGGCGCGCAGCACGTCCGGGGTGAAGGGCTTGGTGATGAAGTCGTAGGCGCCCTGCTGCATGGCCTGCACGGCCGTCTCGATGGTGCCAAAGGCGGTGACGACCATGACGACGGCCGCGGGGTCCTGCGCCTTGAGGGTCCGGGTGACGGCGATGCCGTCCATTCCATCCATCTTGAGGTCGGTGACGACCAGGTCGAAGGGCGTCTTCTTGTAGGCGGCGACGCCATCGGTACCGGAGCGCGCGGCGGTCACGCTGTGGCCGGAGCGGGTGAGGGTGACCGCCATGCCCTCGCGGAGCGTGTCGTGGTCGTCGATGACGAGGATGCGAGCCATGGGGGCGACCCTATCCCGTTCTGGCGCCCAGGGGCGAAGTGGGCACAATGCGCCCCCCCATGACGACGATCGCCCCCTTGGAAGACCTTCGCGCCCTGTTGTCCCGACACGTCCCCCAGGATCTCAAGGAGCGGGAAGATCTGGAGCTCATGCGCCGCTTCGCCAGCGAACTGGAGCGGCCCTTCTCCCGGAAGCAGCTCCGGGCGCACTTCACGGGCAGCGCCGTGGTGGTGGACCCGGCGGGGGAGCGGGTGGCGCTGGTGCTCCATGGCAAGTTCAACCGGTGGTTGCAGCCCGGAGGACACGCGGAGGACGTGGACGCGGGCAGCATGGAGGCCTCGGCGTTGCGCGAGGCGCGGGAGGAGACGGGCTGCCGGGTGTCGTTGCATCCCAAGGCGCCGAGCCCACTGGACGTGGACGTGCACCTCATCTCCGCGCGCAAGGATGAGCCCGAGCACCTGCACCTGGACGTGCGCTTCCTGGTGGTGGCGGAGAACCCGGAGGCCCTGCTGCACGACCCGAACGAGTCCTCGGGCGCCCAGTGGTTCGGTTGGGACGAGGCCCTGGCGCGGGTGGGGCAGGAGGCCGCGCTGCGGCGCCTGATGGAGAAGGCCCGGGGGGTGGTGCGCGGGGGCTGACTCACCCGCCTCCGAGCAGGTGCCAGTGATGCAGCCAGAGGGTGAGGAGGGCCGAGGCCAGGGCGACTCCCGAGAAGAGCAGCCGCCAGGTCCATGAGCCCCCGCCGCGTCGCCCCGTCCGAGCGCTCCAGAAGAGCGCCCCGGGGGTGAGGCCCACGCCCAGCAGCGCGCTCGTCCGGGTGGCGCCGAGCAGCCACGGGGTGTCGTCGCCATCGAAGGGCACGAGCGGGCGCACCAGTAGCACGACGCCGGTGAGCACGAGCAGATTCCACAGGCTCAGGGCCGCCAGGGGCGCCACGGCCCCGGTGCGCAGGAGGAGTCCCATCCCCACGGCCAGCGCGAAGAGCGCGCCGCATCCGGCGAACAACCCCAGGGCGACGGGCGCGGTGTCGTACCAGGGCGCGCGCTCATAGGCCTCCAGGGGCCGGTTCTCGAGGAACAGGTGGGTGATGTGTCCCTGGGCATCCTCCCGGAAGGCCACGCGGTCGGGAGCGTCCGGGGTCTCGGCGGGCTGGAAGAGCAGGGGTTCCTTCTCCACCCAGCGGCGGGCCGTCATGCCGGGCTGATGGACGCGCAGGGTGCCCTCCTCCTCGCGCACGCGGATTTCCTGGCGCCACGCGAGCGAGGCCTCCGCCGTGCCGGAGCTCCTCCACGTCGTCTGGTAGGTGCCGGTGAATCGCTCGGGCCGTGTGACGAGGCGCTTCGTGGGCGCTCGAGGCGGGGGCGCGGGGAAGTCGCGGTCGAGCAGGGCGCGCAGCAGCTCCATCCGGGCCCGCTGCGCGGCGTTTCGCTCTCCCAGGCCGTTGTAGGAGACGAACAGGCCCCAGCCGTGCTCGGGCATCAGCACCAGCAGCGAGGTGAACTGGTACGCGTCTCCCGTGTGGCCGAGGAGCCGCCGCCCATTCAGGTGGAACTCCATGAAGCCATGGGCCCACCCACTCAGCCGGGCGTCGTGCGTGAAGTGCTGTTGATGCATCCGCCGCACCGTCTCCTCGCCCAGGATGCGGTGGCCGTCGACCGCGCCTCCGTGGAGGTGCGCGAGCATGAAGCGCGCGAGGTCCGGCGCCGTCGTGAGCATCGAGCCGCTCGACGCCACCACCACCCGCTCCAGGGGTTGGGCGCGCGGGCGCCCTTGTTCCAGGGGGTGGCCGAGCGCCGTGTCCGCGACGAACTCGGGAGGCACCGATCGCCGGAAGAGGGTGCGCCGCATGCCCAACGGCTCCCAGATTTCCTCGCGGAGATGGTCCTCGAAGGGTTGGCCCGTGACGCGCTCGACGATGTGCTCGGCCAGGGCCGCTCCATAATCGGAGTACGCCGAGAGCTCTCCGGGAGGGCGGACCCGCGGGGGCCTTCGCTCCTGGAGATAGTCGACCAGGGCGTCCGGGGTCGGACCCGCGGGCCAGAGACGTTCGGGGACCGCGAAGCCGCCCGTGTGCGCCATCAGGTGCCGGAGCGTGACGGGCTCCGGGAAGGTGCGGGGAAGCTGGAGGCCTTCTTCCAGCCAGGTATTCACGTCCGTGTCCAGCTCGAGCTGGCCCCGCTCGACGAGCCGCATCACCGCCGTCCAGACGAACAGCTTGCCCACGGAGGCCACGCGAAAGAGCGTGCGCTCCGCGTCCACGGGAAGGCCCCGGCCGGTGTCCGCCTCGCCATGGCCCTGGGTCAGCACCACCCGGCCGTCGCGCACCACCAACACGGTCGCGCCGGGAATCCGGTGGTCCGCGAGCTGACGGGTGACGACCCGCCGCACGAACGCGTCCAGGGGCTCGGCGGAGTCTCCAGGGAGCGTCTGGGCTCGGACGGGGGTGGCGGCTCCCAGGAGCACGAGCACCAGGACGGTCAGGCCCACGCGGGGGCTGGCGGCGAGGGACTCTGTCAGACGGGCCTCAGTTCCGGGGCACGGGCGCGGGCGTCAGGGAACTGCGGGGCAGCCGCACGGCGAAGCGGGTGCCCTCGCCATCGAGTGATGTCACCCGGATGCGGCCTCCATGGGCCAGCACCAACTGCCGGGTGATGTAGAGCCCCAGCCCCACGCTGCCCGCGCCGCTGCCCGCCTGACGTCCGCGGCGGAAGGGCTCGAACAGGTCGGGCAGGCTGGCCGGGTCGATGGGGGAGCCCTCGTTGTGGATCTCCACGAGCACCGTGGAGGCTTCCCCCGCGCAGCGCACCCGCACGGCCGTGTGCGGCGGGCTGTGTTGGATGGCGTTGCCCACGAGGTTGCCGAACACCTGCGCGAGCCGATCCCCATCCCACTCGCCCTGGCCGTCTCCCTCCCGGACGAAGTCCAACTGGCGCTCCGGATGGCTCGCGGCGAACTCCTCCACCACGCCGCGCGTCAGCTCGAAGAGATCCGAGCGCTTGCGCTCCACGGGGATTCCGCCACCCAGCCGCGCCTGGCTGAAGTCCAAGAGGTCGCGGATGAGGCGGGTGGAGCGATCCGTGGCGGTGATGATGCGCGTGAGGCTCTTGCTCTGCCGCTCGTCGAGCCCCGTGCGCGCGAGCAGCGTGGAGGCGGAGATGCGGATGACGCTCAGGGGGTTGCGCAGGTCGTGGCTCACGATGCCGAGGATCTGCCGCTCGAACTCGGCGAGCTGGCGCGCCTCGGCCTCCTGCTGCTTCTGCACGGTGATGTCCACGCAGGCGCCCGTCATGTAGAGCGGGCGCCCGTTGGCGTCCACGAACGTCTTGCCCTTGCTGCTCAGCCAGTGCACGTGCTCGTCCGGCCACACCACGCGGAAGTCCATCTCGAAGTCCGCGCCCTCGTTCGCGCACGCGCGGGTGCGGCGCCGGGCCTCCTCGCGCTCGTCGGGGTGCACCAGCGCCAGGAAGTCGTCGATCGTCTGCACCGTGCGGCCCGGCGCCAGGCCGAAGAGCTGGTCCAGGTTCTCGTCCCACTCGAGCCCGCCGGTGCGCAAGTCCCAGCGCAGGGTGCCGGTGCTGCTCGCCCACAAGGCCGCGCGCAGCCGCTCGTCGCGCTCCTGGAGCGTGGCCTCCATCCGCTCGCGCTCGGCGAGCACGTGGCGCAACTGGGTCTCGCTCGCCTCGGCGGCGGCGCGGGCCTGCTGCGCGGCTTCATAGAGGCGGGCGCGCTCGAGCGCCTGGGCCCCCTGCCGCGCCAGGGCGAGGAAGAAGTCCTGCTCGTCGGCCTGGAGGACGCGCCGCCGGGTGAAGTTCACCACCAGGGCACCCATGACGCCGCGGCTGCCGCGCAGGGGCATCACCGCCGAGGCCTCGAAAGGCAGTCCCTGGCGGGCGAGTCCCGGGTAGCGATGATCCCGCTCCTCCCGGGTGGAGTAGGTGACGAGCCGATCCTGCCGCACCGCTTCCGCCACGGCCACGGGGGCGTCGAGGGCGATGCGCTCCAGTCCGCGCGCCAGCTCCCTCGTGCCGGGGCCCGCGGCCTCCAGGAAGGGAGCATCCTCGGCCATGAGCCACACGGTCCCCGCCTGGGCATCCAGCGCGGCCTGTCCCTGGGTGACGATGACGTCGAGCACCTGCCGGGGCGAGGGCGCCTCGGAGAGCGCGGCGGTGACGGCCTGGAGCCGGGAGATCCGCTCCTGGGCCCGGCGCTGCCCGTCGATGTTCGCGTTGGTGCCGAACCAGCGCAGCACCCGGCCCCGGGCGTCGCGCAGGGGATGGGCCCGGATGAGGTGCCAGTGGTCCTGGCCTTCCGGATCGCGCAGGCGGCTCTCCACCTCGAAGGGCTCGCCGCTCTCCAGGCTGCGCCGCCAGTGCTCCAGCAGCCGCGGCTGATCATCCGGGTGCACGGCCTCCATCCATCGCGAAGCCTCTCCCGGAGGCACCGCCAGGGTCTCGAAGCCGCGGCGGCTCAGGTAGTCCATCTGCCCGTCGGGGCGGCTCGTCCAGATGGTGTGGGGCAGGACCTCGGCGAGGGTGCGGTACTGTTGCTGGGCCTCGTGCAGACGCAGGGCCTGGCGCAGGATGTGCGCCAGACGCTCGGCCGTGAGCGAGGACTTGCCCAGGTAGTCCGTGGCGCCCGCCTTCATCAGCTCCACGGCCGTCTGCTCATCCCCCTGGCCGGTGAGCATGATGATGGGGGTCTCCACCAGCGCGGCACGCGCCTCGCGCAGCACCTGGAGCCCATCCCGCCCCGGCATCTGGAAGTCGAGCAGGGCGCAGTCGAAGGGCTCGCGCAGGAGCGCCGCGAGCGCGGACGAACCATCCGCCACCTCGACGAGCTGGGCGCTCAACCCCGCCTTGAGCAGGGCGCGCCGCACCGCGAGCCGATCCACCTCGTCATCATCCGCCACCAGCAGGCGCAGCCGTTGGTCCTCCATGCGCTCCTCGGGCTTCACGGCAGCTCCACCCGTGACCAGTATGCGTTGAGAGCGGTCATCAACTCCACGAACGCCGGAGACGTGACGGGCTTGAGGAGGTAGCCCGCCACGTGGTGGGCATAACTTTGCACCCGGTCCCGGTCATCGTTGGAGGTGGTGAGGACCACCACGGGGGTGCTGCTGAGCGCCGGATCCGCGCGGATGGCGCTCAGGAACTCCAGGCCATTCATCCGGGGCATGTTGAGGTCCAACAAGATGAGGCGGTTGGTGGCGGGCACCTGGCCCTCGCGCAGCATCTCCAGGGCCTGACGGCCGTCGTTGGCCACGTGGAGGGTGCTCTGGATGTTGCTCTTCTTGAAGGCGCGCTGCACGTGCATCACGTCCACCGAGTCATCATCCACGAGGAGGATGTTGAGCCGCTTGAAGGGGAGGTTCATCGCCCCTCGTCCGGGGTGTTGTGGGGCCAGGTGAAGCGGAAGGTGGCGCCCTGACCCGGCGCGGACTCCAGCCAGGCCCTGCCGCCGCGTGCCTCCACGCTCTTCTTCACCACCGACAGCCCAATGCCCGTGCCCTCCACCTGATCGCGCGCCTGGAGGGTCTGGAAGATGCCCCAGATGCGCTCGTGGTACTCGGGCGCGATGCCCGGCCCGTTGTCGCGCACGGAGAACTCCCAGAAGTCCTCCGCCGGGCGGACCTCCACATGGACCCGGGCATCGGCGCCGGCGGCGTGCTTGAAGGCGTTGCCCAGCAGGTTGAGGAACACCTGCTGCAAGGGCACGCGCTCGGCGTATTGCAGCATGGGCAGGTTCGGCGCCAGTTCCACGTGCGTGCTCTCCGGAGGCGCCAGCAGCTCCACGCACTCCGCGACGAGCCGGCCCACGTCCACGCGCTCCGGACGGCCACGCATCCTTCCCGCGCGGCTGTAGTCGAGGATGCCGTTGATGAGCGATTCCATGCGCTGCACGCGCCCGCGCAAGAGCCGCATCTGCTCGCGCGTCTCCTCGGTCATCACCCCCTGCAGGTCGTCCTCGATCCACTGTGACAGGTTGGCGATGCCGCGCAGCGGGGCCTTCAGGTCGTGGCTGGCCACGTAGGCGAACTGATCCAACTCCTGGTTGCTGCGCTCGAGCGCCGCGATGAGCCGCTCGCGTTCGGCCTCGGCGCGCTTGCGCTCGGTGATGTCCAGCACGACCGTGGCCACGCCCAGCGTGCTGCCCTCCGCCGAGCGCACGGGCGCGTAGCGCGCCAGCCACGCCCGCTCCTCGCCCGAGGGCATCCGGGAGGTGGACTCCACCGTCTGGGTCTCTCCGGTCTCCAACGCCTTGACGAGCGACTGGACCACGAGCGCCGCTCCGGGACCCTGGGTGGAGATGGCCTCGGAGAGGGGATTGTCCGGTCCATCCCCGGGCAGACGGTTGATGTCGCGCAGGGCGCGGTTGACGCGCACGAAGCACAGCAGCCGATCGAACAGGGCGATGCCGGCGGGCGCCGCGTCGAGCAGGGTGTCGAGCATGGCGCGCGCCTGTTCCGCCTGGTGGCGCTCGTGCTGGGCGCGGCTCACGGCCTCCTGGCTCGCGCGGTACATGCGCGCGTTGTCCAGGGCGAGCGCCGCGCGGCGCGCGAACTCCTCGGCCAGGGGCAGGTCCGCGGCGGAGAAGCCGCGGTGGGTCTGGGACTGGGCGAGCGTGATGGCGCCCAGCGTCCGCCCATGCACCACCATGGGCACGGTCATGCTCGAGCACAGACCCACCTCCGACAGCAGCCGGAACTCGTCCGGATCCCTCGCCATGCTGGAGCGCATGGCGTCGGAGATGGACTCCAGCAGTTCCGGTTCGCCGGTGCGGATGACGTGGCCCGTGCCGTGCGTGGCGAGCTGGAGGTCCACCGGTGCGCGGCGCGCCAGCTCCCAGGCCAGGGATTCCTTGACCGGGTCCGCGTGGGTCACCGCGGAGCGCTCCACGGCCTCGTCCGCCCCCACCAGGTCCACCGCGCACCAGTCGGCGAGCCGCGGCACCGCCAGACGGGTGAAGTGGCGCAGGGTCTCCTCGGGGTCCAATGTGAGCGCCAGCAGGGAGCTGGCCTCGGCGAGGAAGCCGTGGGTGTCGGAGGTGCGCTTCTGATCATCGATGTCGGTGCAGGTGCCAAACCAGCGGATGACCCGGCCCTGGGGATCCCGCACGGGGATGGCGCGCACGAGGAACCAGCGCCAGACGCCATCCAGCCGGCGGCAGCGCTTCTCCACCTCGAAGGGCTCGCTCGTGGCGAGGCTGTGCCGCCAGCGCGTCTCGTGCTCGGGGAGATCGTCTGGATGGAAGGCCCTCATCCAGGCGTCCCCTTGGGACTCCTCGGCGGACAGCCCCGTGTATTCGAACCAGCGCTGGTTGAGGTAGTCCTGCACGCCGTCCGGCCGGGCGGTCCAGACGATCTGCGGCAGGGCCTCGGCGAGCTGGCGGAACTGCTCGCGCTCGGTATCGAGCCGCTGCTCCTGACCCGGGCCCCCGAGCGGAGAGCGCAGGAGGCGCTGCGCGTTGAGATCGCCATCGAGAGGGCGGGACACGTCGGGTACTCCTTCACGGCGAACGGGGAGATGGGCCGGCCGGGGCGCCCTCCTCGCGCCGTCGGGCCGCCGACTCCGTGTTCCTTGATTATCCCGGGCGAGCGTACGTGATCATGAGGGGGATGGCAGCGCTGTCGTCCGCGCAACAAGGCATTCAACGTGCTTCATTTCCCTTGAAGAGCGGGCGCTTACAGGGTGGGCTCGCCTGTCCGCCCGGGCAAGGGCTGGGGGCGCTCGCCCGCCGGGGGGAGGGTGAGTTCGAAGGTGGTACACCCCGGGGTGGGGACGAGACGCAGGTCCCCCCCGTGGGCCCGGGCGATCTTCCGGGACAGGGGCAGGCCCAGGCCCGTGCCCTTCTCCCGGGTGGTGAAGAAGGGCTCGAAGATGCGCTCGCGCTCGGCCTCGGGGATGCCCGCGCCCGTGTCCTGGACCCGGATGGTGTAGTCCCGGCCCTCGTTCCGGCCCGTCACCTGGACGCGGCCCCCGGGGGGGGAGGCCTGCACGGCGTTCTTCACCAGGTTCACCACCGCGGCCGTCAGCAGGCTGCCATCCGCCTCGAGCACCGCCGCGTCCGCTTCCACGTCCACGTCCACTTGCCGCGCCGCGGCATCCGCGGTGAGCAGGCCGCGGGCCTCGTGCAGCAGCTCCCGCGCGGCCACGGGCTCGCGGGACAGCGGCTGCTCGCGGGCGAAGGCGAGGAAGTCCTCGACGATGCGCTGCAGGTACTCCGCCTCATGTTGGATGCGCGCCACATGGCCGGCGGCGTCCTCCACCGCGCCCGCCTTCAGGTCCTCGGCGAGCAGGCCCGAGAAGAGGGAGATGCCGCCCAGGGGATTGCGCACCTCGTGGGCCACGCCCGCGAGCATGAGCTTGAGCTGCCGGTCCCGGCTCTCCAGGGCACCGCGCATCACCTCCAGCTCGCGCGCGAGCACGCCGATTTCCCGGGTGGGCTCGGGGGGCACGGGGGTCGTCAGGTCTCCCCGTCCGATGCGCAGCGCCGAGTCCATGAGCCGCCGCAGGGGCCGGGCGAGTCCCCGCGCGGTGACGAGCGCCACGAGGGCCAGCACGCCGAGGGCGCCCGCGCTCGCGGCCGCGAAGCTCCGGGACAGGCGCGCGAGGGGTCCGAAGAAGGCGGCGCTGCCCTCCACGGCGACCGCGCCCACCACCTGGCCCTCGCGGCGCACGGGCGCGTAGCCCGTCTTGTAGAGCAGCCCGTCCGAGCCCTGGAAGAGCACCTGGCTGGCGGCGCGCTGGCCCGCGAAGACGCGCGAGAGCTCCAGCCTGTCCCGGGCGAGCTCGGGCACCTCGGCGCCCACGGGGAGGCCGCCGCCCACGTCCACGCGCACCTGGCCCCGGGTGTCCACGACGTAGACGCGCCGCACGCCGCTCGCGTCGCGCACGTCGGTGAGCAGGCGCACGAGGTTGCGCCACGTGCGCGTCTCCGCGACATCGTCCCCGGGCTCGATGGTGAGCATGCGCTCGCCGCTCACCTGTCCCGCGGTGGCCGCGGCGATGGCGGACAGGCTCGTGCCCAGCTCATCCTCGAGGATGGCGCGGGCGAGCGCGTAGACGGCCGTGCCGGTGAGGGCGAGGAAGAGCAGCGTGGGCAGGAGGAACGCCACGAGCAGGCGCGCCGAGAGCGAACCGAGGGCGTCCTTCACGCGAGAGGGCCAGCGCATCCGGGGAGGGTATATCAGTCGAACATCGCGCCCAGGGCCTCGGACAGCGTCTCCACGCCGACGACTTCCAGCTTGCTGCCCTCCAGCCGCCGGGCACTGCCCTTGGGGATGACGGCCCGCTGGAAGCCCATCTTCGCGGCCTCGGCGAGCCGGGGCTCCACCTGACCCACCGCGCGCACCTCGCCCGCGAGGCCCACCTCGCCGAGCACCAGCGTCTGCGCCTCCAGCGGCCGGTTCTGCAGGCTGCTCACCAGCGCCGCGCACACCGCCAGGTCACACGCGGGCTCGGACAACTGCATGCCTCCGGCCACGTTGACGAACAGGTCGCAGCCGACGAGCGGGATGTCCTCCTTCTTCTCCAGCACCGCCGCGAGCAGCGCCACGCGGTTGCCGTCCACGCCGATGGCCGTGCGCCGCGCGGTGCCATATCCCGTGGGCGCCACCAGCGCCTGCACCTCCACCAGGAGCGGCCGCGTTCCATTGAGCGTGCACGTCACCACGCTGCCCGCCTTGCCCGCGGGACGCTCGGCGAGGAAGAGCGCCGAGGGGTCCGCCACCTCCACCAGGCCCGCGCCCTTCATCTCGAAGACGCCGATCTCGTTCGTCGAGCCGAAGCGGTTCTTGTGCGCGCGGAGGATCCGGAAGGGATGGCCGCGCTCGCCCTCGAAGTAGAGGACGGTGTCCACCATGTGCTCGAGCACGCGCGGGCCCGCGATGGAGCCCTCCTTCGTCACGTGGCCCACGAGGAAGGTGGGCACGCCGCTGCGCTTGGCGAAGGCCATGAAGCGACCGGCCACCTCGCGCACCTGGGAGATGCTGCCCGGCGCGCTGCCCAGCTCCGGCAGGTACATGGTCTGGATGGAGTCCACCACCAGCGCCCGGGGCTTGAGTGACTCGGCCACCGTGAGCACCCGCTCCGCGTCCGTCTCCGCGAACAGGTGGATGGACTCGCCCTCCACCCGCAGGCGCTCGGCCCGCATCTTCGTCTGCCGCAGCGACTCCTCGCCCGACACGTACAGCACCGGTCCCGCCAGGCCCAACCGATCCAACGCCGCCAGGAGCAGCGTGGACTTGCCAATGCCCGGGTCTCCTCCGAGCAGCACCAGCGAGCCATCGACCACGCCCCCGCCCAGCACCCGATCGAACTCGGCGATGCCCGTATGCCGGCGCTGCTCCTGCTCGCCGCTCACCTCGCGCAGACGCACCGGCTTGGACGCCCCACCCGAGGCGCCCCAGGCCGGACGCTTCTCGTCCACCTTCGCCTCGGTCTCCTCGACCAGGGAACTCCATGCGCCGCAGTCCGGGCATTTGCCCAACCACTTCGCCGACTGGTACCCGCACGCCTGACACGCGTAATGCGTCTTCGCCTTCGCCATGGAAGCTGTTGTCTAGCGCACCCGTCCCACGTTTCCCCGGCTTTCGGTGGCGCCTGCGTGCGCGCTCGCCCGCTTTCCTCCGCCATGCTGGTGAGCGAGCGAGCGGGCATGGGCGCGGTCGCGAAACCGATGGGTCAAGTTGTGCGGAGGGGAGGGGGTCCCCAAGTTGCTTTCCACTGGGGCCGCACGGAGCGGTGCCCGATCTAGGAGAGCGAAGATGAGCATTCTCTGGTTCATCGTGGTGGGTCTGGTGGCGGGTCTGATCGCGCGAGCCCTGGTTCCGGGCCGTCAGTCCATGGGCATGATCGCGACGATGCTGCTGGGTATCGTGGGCTCCTTCGTGGGTGGCTTCATCGGCGCCCTCTTCTCGCCGGGCCGTAGCGTTCTCGACCTGCAGCCGTCCGGACTGATCATGTCCGTCATCGGAGCCATCGTGGTCCTATTCCTGGCGGGCTGGGCGGGGCGGGGCCGCCGCATCCACGCCTGATGCGAGGGACCTTGAGCGGGGGATGACCCCGGCAAGTCCCTGATTTCCGGAGCGCCCGGGGGTTGTCAACCCGGGCGTTTCGCGTGGTTGACAAGGTGAGGCCGTCTTCGCCACTTTGCGCGCTCCCCCGAGGAGCCCATGTCCGACGACGCCGCCTCATCCGATTCGTTTCACGGTCACGCCCACTTCGCCGTGCCGCCCGCCGGAGTCACCGTCCGCCATGACTGGACGCTGGCCGAGGTGCGCGCCCTCTACGCGCTGCCGCTGCTGGAGTTGGTCCACAAGGCGCAGACCGTCCATCGCGCGGTGTTCCAGGACAACAAGGTGCAGCTGTGCTCGCTCCTGTCCATCAAGACGGGCGGCTGCCCCGAGGACTGTGGCTATTGTCCGCAGGCGGCGCGCTACCACACGGGGGTGAAGGCGGAGAAGCTGATGCCCGTGCCGTCCGTGCTGGAGGCGGCCGCCCAGGCCCGTGCGGCGGGAGCCACGCGCTTCTGCATGGGCGCGGCCTGGCGCGAGGTGAAGGACGGGCCCCAGTTCGACAGCGTCCTGGAGATGGTCCGGGGCGTGAAGGCGCTCGGCATGGAGGCGTGCGCCACCCTGGGCATGCTCACCGAGAGCCAGGCCCAGCGGCTCAAGAGCGCGGGGTTGTCGGCGTACAACCACAACCTGGACACCTCGGCCGAGCACTACGGGGACATCATCTCCACGCGCACCTACGAGGAGCGGTTGAACACGCTCGCGCGCGTGCGCGGGGCGGGCATCTCCGTGTGCTCCGGCGGCATCATCGGCCTGGGCGAGAGCGTGGATGATCGCTGCGGGCTGCTGCTCACGCTGGCCAATCAGGAGCTCCACCCGGAGTCGGTGCCCATCAACGCGCTGGTGGCGGTGAAGGGCACGCCCTTGCAGGATCAGAAGCCGGTGGACTCGGTGGAGATGGTGCGGACCATCGCCACCGCGCGGCTGCTGATGCCGATGTCGATGGTGCGTCTGTCCGCGGGCCGCAAGCAGATGAACGAGGAGGCGCAGCTGCTGTGCATGCTCGCGGGCGCCAACTCCATCTTCTTCGGGGACAAGCTGCTCACCACGGGCAATCCCGAGTACGCGCAGGACATGGCCTTGTTGGAGAAGGCCGGCATCAAGCCGCTGGAGCCGGACGCGTCCCGGTGAGGCCTGGACTGAGCGCCCTGCTCTGCTGGGGCGCGCTCCTGCTGGCCTGTCATCCAGGTGTGGCCGGGCGTGGGGTCCCGCGCCACTACGCCCAGGCTTTCGACTCGGCGACGGCGTCGTGCCGGAGTCGGCCCGCGTTGTGTGCGCGCGTGGCCGGGGAAGAGGCCGTGATTCCGCCAGCCGCGCAACGGGTGGCGGAGGTTGGTGCCTCGGTGGCCGCGGCCGCCCGTGTGCTGGATGCGTCGGAAAGGGCGCGCATCGAGCGCGAACTGGCGGAGTGCGCCGATCTGGCACGTTTCGAAGTGCTTGAGCGATACATGGAGGGGAGGCCTCCCACACCGGAGGAATGCCATGAGAAGGGAAACTTCGGTGGCCGGTACAGGACGCGAGCCATGTTCCTCGGTGAGGAGATGCACCGGGTGGCGCTGGCGTGCGCGGAGTCGAGGTTGAAGGTGCTGCGCCCAGGTGGATTCAGCGTGGAGCCTCGTTACACGTACAATCAACAAACACGGAAGTGGGAGTTCATGAGCGCCGAAAAGGAAGCGATGCTGCTGGATGAAGGCTGCTTCGGCGAGTTGAGGGGCACCATCAAGCCCGACATCGTCATTCATTTGGGCAACCCGTTTCTGGCGCAAGCTGTTTATGATTTTAAGTTTCCCTGTGTCAAAATCGATGAGGGCCGTTGGTGTGAGTATACCCGCGGGCCACATCAAGGTCGTACGCAGAGTGATGTCTATAAGGGTGTGTTGTCGATAACGCCTTCCCGGATCCTCCCTCGGATAGGAGTCATGCCATGAAGGCGTTGGTTCCACGTATTCGTATCCAAGCGCAGGATGGAGTCTGTTTGCTTCGGGACGGATTGAGCCTCTGCTTCTATATTCGTCATCCCCATCGGGAAATCGCACAAGCCGTAGTCCATGCGCTAGATGTTTACATCAAGGCTGTTGGTCCTGGCACATTGAGTCGGTTTTTCGGCGCGGATGGTTATTCACAGCCGTTGGATGAGTTTGAGTGGAGCCGCATCCGACGGGAAGTGCTTGAGGATCCATGGGCTTCATTCGGCTTGTTCGATAAGTCCGGTAGCGAGGATCTCTATCATGCCGAGTATTTCGGAAAACCCGTTGGCAATCCTTCACTGCTCGGCGACCCTTTCGGGACGGGAGAACGCCATGCATCGTGTGCATTGGAGTTCTGGCTTCCCACCGAATATCTGGAGGCGCATGGCCCCGAACGCCTGCGCGAGTTGGCGCTGGAGTTGGCTTCTCCACTGCCTTTCGGCTTCGGTCAGGTTGGTTTTTCTTTCAATGGATGGTTAGATATCATGGGTGTTTCGCGGATGATTCGCGAGCGGTGTTTTCGCTACCCAGGCATGGATATCCCTGAGCTGAGTTGGCTCTCCTGGAAGCTGGGAGACCGCGTGCGTGGTCCGTCGTGGATGACGTTCCTGGGCCAGCCGGTGCTCGGGGAGTTGGGCGGAGCGGAAGGCTTGCGCTCCCGGTTGTCGTCGCCGGGAACCACGGTCCATGCGTTGGAGGGAGAGCGCGCGGTGGTCACCCTGGGTCCCGCCCCCGACGCGGGAGACACCGAGCAGGGCAACGTGCTCCCCGCCTATCGGGAGCTGGCACGCGTCCTGGAACCCTGGCTCTACCGAGGGCCGGACGACAACTCCCTCGACTTCACCGCCGAGGACATGCGTCGCTGGGAGCGGCGCTTCCTCGATTGAGCACGGACTTCGACATGGCAGGACCCTTCTCAACAGCGTGGCCACGGGAGGAGTTGCATACCCCGCCTGGAAAAGCCAGGCATCAAGCAGCTGGAGCCGGACGCGTCCCGGTGAGGCCTGGACTGAGCGCCCTGCTCTGGGGCGCGCTCCTGCTGGCCTGTCATCCAGGCGTGGCGGGGCGAGGGGTGCCGCGCCACTACGCCCAGGCTTTCGACTCGGCGACGGCCTCGTGCCGGACCCGGCCCGCGCTGTGTGCGCGCATGGCCGGGGAAGAGGCAGTCGTTCCCCCAGCCGCGCAACGGATGGCGGAGTTTGGCGCCTCGGTGGCCGCGGTCGCCCATGTGCTGGAGGCGCCGGACAGGGCGCGCATCGAGCGCGAGCTGACGGAGTGTGCCGGCCTGGCGCGTTCCGAAGTGCTTGAGCGATACATGGAGGGGAGGCCTCCCACACCGGAGGAATGCCATGAGAAGGGAAACTTCGGTGGCCGGTACAGGACGCGAGCCATGTTCCTCGGCGAGGAGATGCACCGGGTGGCGCTGGCGTGCGCGGAGTCGAGGTTGAAGGTGCTGCGCCCAGGCGGCTTCAGCGTGGAGCCGCGTTACACGTACAATCAACAAACACGGAAGTGGGAGTTCATGAGCGCCGAGAAGGAAGCGATGCTGCTGGATGAAGGCTGCTTCGGCGAACTGAGGGGCACCATCAAGCCCGACATCGTCATTCATTCGGGCAATCCGCTCCTGGCGCAGGCTGTCTATGATTTCAAGTTCCCCTGCGTCAGAATCTATGAGGGTCATTGGTGTAAGTACACCAACGGGCCGCATCAAGGCCTCATGCAAGATGCTGTCTACTATGATGCCTTGTTGGTAAAGCCGCTGCGGATTCTCCCCCGAATAGGAGTCATGCCGTGAGGGCCTTGGTTCCACACATCCGCATCCAAGAGGAAAGCGGAGTCAGTTTGCTCCGTGATGGCTTGAGCCTCTGCTTCTATGTCCGCCATCCCCACCGGGAAATAGCACGAGCCGTGGCCCATTCACTGGACGTTTATGTCAGAGCCATAGGTCCCGGCACCCTCTGCCGTTTCTTCGACGCGGATGGGTACTCGCAACCGTTGGATGAATTCGAATGGAGCCGCATCCGACGGGAAGTGCTTGAGGAGTCGTGGGCATCCTTCGATTTGTGGGACACGTCCGGTAGCGAAGCGCTCTACCGTGCCGAATACTCAGGTGCACCTCTTGGTGACCCTGTCCTGGCAGAAAGGCCTCATGCCTCGTGCGCGTTGAGCTTCTGGCTTCCCACCGAATATCTGGAAGAGCATGGCCCCGAACGCCTGCGCGAGTTGGCGCTGGAGTTGGCTGCCCCTCTGCCTCTTTGCTTTGGACAGGTTGGCTTTTCGTTCAATGGATGGACGGACTTACTGGGTGTCCTGCGGCTGATTCGTGAATTGTGTTTCCGTTACCCTGGCATGGATATTCCCGAGTTCAGTTGGCTCTCCTGGAAGCTGGGAGACCGCGTGCGTGGTCCGTCGTGGATGACGTTCCTGGGCCAGCCGGTGCTCGGGGAGTTGGGCGGAGCGGAAGGCTTGCGCTCCCGGTTGTCGTCGCCGGGAACCACGGTCCAGGCGTTGGAGGGAGCGCGCGCGGTGGTCACCCTGGGCTCCGCCCCCGATGCGGGAGACACCGAGCAGGGCAACGTGCTCCCCGCCTATCGCGAACTGGCTCGTGTCCTGGAACCCTGGCTCTACCGAGGGCCGGACGACAACTCCCTCGACTTCACCGCCGAGGACATGCGCCGCTGGGAGCGGCGCTTCCTCGATTGATCATGGAGCCTGTCGTGACAGCACCATCCCCCACGGGCGTGGCCACGGCGTGGGCCCAGGAAGAACTGGAGGCCTTGAAGGCCCGGGGCTTGCGCCGCTTCCTGGAGCCGCTCGACTCGCCTCAAGGCCCCCTCGTGCGGGTCGGCGGCGAAACGCTCGTCAACTTCTCCTCCAATGACTACCTGGGGCTGGCCGGCTCGCCCACGGTGCGCGCCGCCGCCGCCGCCGCCCTGGAGGTTCATGGCGTGGGCTCGGGCGCCAGCCGGCTCGTGGTGGGGGACACCGCCGCGCACCACCGTCTGGAGGCCCGGCTCGCCGCCTTCGAGCGTTCCGAGGCCGCGCTCGTCTTCAATTCGGGCTACGCCGCCAACGTGGGCACGCTCCAGGCGCTCGTGGGCCCCGAGGATGTCGTCTTCTCCGATGCCCTCAACCACGCCTCGCTCATCGACGGCTGCCGCCTGTCGCGTGCCCGCACGGTCGTCTACCCCCATGCGGATGTCGAGGCGCTGACGCGGGCCCTGGCCTCCACCCCCGCGCGCCGCCGGCTCGTCGTCACCGACAGCGTGTTCTCCATGGACGGGGACGTCGCGCCCCTGCGCGACATCGTCGAGGTGTGCCAGGCCCATGGGGCCGCGCTGCTCGTGGACGAGGCCCATGCCACGGGCGTGCTGGGCGAGCGGGGCGCCGGGCTGTGCGAGGAACTGGGGCTGGAGTCGGCCGTGGACGTGCGCATGGGCACCTTGAGCAAGTCGCTCGGCGGGCTGGGGGCGTACATCGCCGCGTCCCGTCCCGTGGTGGACTTCGTGCTCCAGCGCGCCCGGCCGCTCGTCTTCTCCACGGCGCTGCCCGCGGCCCTGTGTGCCGCCGCCGAGGCCGCCGTGGACATCGTCGAGCGGGATGACGCGCTCCGGGCCCGGTTGTGGCGCAACATCCACCGCTTCTCCAAGGGCCTGCGGGAACTCGGCTTCATCGCCGAGCCCCGGAGCGCCGTCTTCCCCGTCATCGTGGGAGACGCCCCGCGCGCCGTCGCCGCCTCGCAGGCGCTTCGCGCGCGCGGGCTGCTCGTGAAGGCCATCCGTCCGCCCACCGTCCCCGAGGGCACCAGCCGCTTGCGCTTCTGCCTCTCCGCCGCGCACACCGAGGGCCAGCTCGACCTGGCGCTCTCGGCCCTGCGCGCGCTCAACCTGTGAAAGCGAAGGACTCCATGGCTCGTCGAGGTACTTCACCCCTCCCTCCCCGCTTCTTCGTCACGGGCACCGACACCGGCGTGGGCAAGACGCAGGCGTCGTGCGCGCTGCTGTCCCTGCTCGCCGACGCGGGGCATGCCCCCCAGGGCTTCAAGCCCTACGAGAGCGGGTGTGCCTCCTTGAATGCGCCCGCGGATGCGCTGGCCCTGCGCGAGGCCGCTCGCAGCGATCTGCCCTTGGAACTCGTCTGTCCCCACCGTTTCCGCGCGCCCCTTGCCCCGGGCATCGCCGCGCGCCGCCTCGGCCGCGAGCCCGACTGGCGGGTCACCCTCGCGGCCTGGGAGCGCGTGGGGCGGGGGTCCGTGGTCGTCGAGGGCGCGGGCGGCCTCTTCGTCCCGCTCGATGCATCGCATGACGTCATCGATCTCATCGCCGCGCTCGAATTGCCCGTGGTGCTCGTGGCCCGCGCGGGCCTGGGGACGCTCAATCACACAGCCCTGTCGCTCGCCGCGCTCGCCGCGCGCAACATCCCCGTAGCGGCCGTGCTGCTGTCGCGCTCCGCTCCCACGCGCGATCCCTCCGAGCGCGACAACGCCGCGCTCCTCGCCGAGCGGCATGCGCTACAGGTCCTGGGGCCCGTTCCCTACCTGGTGGAGTCCCGCCGACGTCACGCGGCCTTCCGCGCGGCCCTCGCGCCGCTCGTCCCCGATCGCGCGCGAGCCCGATAAATCGGCCTCCGCCGCGTCACGTGTCCTCGCGCGAGTGGCAAGTTTTCGCTCCTCGCCGCCGTGAAATGGACGCATCTTTCGATCCGGGTGAGAACCCCCGGCGAATGGCCGACATCATCGACCTCTCGCTCCTCGCTGATTCCAGGCGGTACCTGTCCAAGCTCCTCGATGCGCGTGGTCTCTCCTACTTCCTGCAGAAGGAGGGCTCCCGCCTCTTCCACATCGAACCGAGCAAGATCGAGCTCGTGCTGCGCACCGTGTTGCGCTCACGCGCGGAGGATTTGCCCACGCCGCACCCGAAGGCCATCGAGCATTGCCGCAAGGAGATTCGCCGCGAGCTGATCCGCCGCGTGGCCTCCGCGATGTTGCAGACGGGCCTGTGAGTCCGTTTTCCGCGCGCACCGACTTCGCGCGGACGTGGAACCCGCTGGCCCGGGCGCTCGCCGAGCGCCGGGAGCGGGGGCTGCCCCTGCTGGACCTGACCGAGACGAATCCCACCCGCGTGGGCCTGCCCATGCCCGAGCCCGCGCCGCTGGCGCACCCGGACGCGCTCGGCTACGTGCCCGAGCCCCTGGGGCTGCTGTCCGCCCGCGAGGCCGTGGCGGCGTACCTGGCCGGGCGCGGGGCCCCTGTCCACCCCGAGCACCTGGTGCTCTCCGCGAGCACGAGCGAGGCGTATGGGTGGCTCTTCAAGCTGCTGTGCGAGCCGGGGGACAACGTGCTCGTGCCCGCGCCCTGCTACCCCCTCTTCGAGTACCTGGCGCGGCTGGAGGGCGTGGGCCTGCGCCACTACCGCCTGCCGTTCGCGCAGGGCTTCGGACTGGACGTGGGCGAGCTCGCCGCCGCGCGGGACGCGCGCACCCGGGCGGTGCTCGTGGTGAATCCCGGCAACCCCACGGGCCACTACCTGCGCGAGGGCGAGTTGGAGGCGTTGGGCTCGTGGTGCGCACGGGAGGGGCTGGCGCTTGTGTCGGACGAGGTGTTCTCGGACTTCGCCTGGGACGAGGATCCCGGCCGCGTGGCCACGGTGGCCGGGCGCTCGCTGCCCATGCCCACCTTCGGCCTGTCGGGGCTGTCGAAGGTCGCGGGGCTGCCGGGCCTCAAGCTCGGGTGGATGCACGTGGGCGGCCCCGACGCCGCGCGGCGGGAGGCCCTGGAGCGTCTGGAGTCGCTGGCGGACACGTACCTGCCGGTGAATACACCCGTGCAGTTGTCCCTGCGGCCATGGCTCGCTCACGCGCCGCGCTTCCAGGAGGCGGTGCTCGCGCGCGTGAAGGAGAACCGGCGCCTGCTGCGCGACGCCCGGCCGCGTCATGCGCCCTGGAGCGTGGTGCCCGCCGAGGGAGGCTGGAGCGCCGTGTTGCGCATTCCCCTGGAGCCCGGTGAGGAGGCGACCTGCCTGGCCCTGCTGGACGCGGGCGTGGGGGTGCATCCGGGATTCTTCTACGACTTCACGGGCGGCGCCTGGCTGGTGCTGTCCCTGCTGACGCACCCGGACGTCTTCGCCCAGGCCCTGGGTCCGCTCGCGCGCGTCCTGGCCGCGAGCGGGTAGGGGCGCTCAGTGAACGGCCGCGGACGCGACGGCGTCGCGAGGCACCTTGCCCGTGGCCACCAGACTCCCGGCGAGCCCATAGCACTCGATGTTCAGGTGCTGATCCCAGCTGTCCCGGGTCTCGATGCGGCTCGCTCGGCGCCGCGCCAGCAGCGCGGGGAGCTGCGTGACGAAGAGGCCGTAATAGCCCGAGGCATCCTCGCCCAGCTCGACGGGGGCCACGCCCAGCTCCGCCTCCAGGTGCTGGAGCCCGGAGAGGAAGCGTCGCTCCTGATCCTCGTTCGACGCGGTGCCGCGCAGTCCCTCGAGGGACAGCTCCACGAGCGAGCGGCCAGGCATGCTGCGCGCGACTTCCTGGCGCACCTTGTGGCGCCGCTCTCGCGTTTCGACGGCCCGAGCCTCTTCGTCCCGTGCCGCTGCTTGCTTCACCAGGGCTGTGCTCATGGATTCCTCCCCCAAAGTCCTGATGGATGGATGCTGTCCGCAGCAAGAGTCAGATGCGGACGCAGCCCCCGGGTTGCCCTGACAAGAGATGTGTCTTGCCCGCTCCATCTTCATGCGGGCAAGACGACGAACGTCCTTCATGCTTCAAAATTCCGCTGGGAATGTCCAGACGATGACGGGAAGCGAACGTTTCACCTCCCGTGAAGCATGGAGCGACATGGGCCTACACCTCGGCGGGCTTGCGGGAGACGCGGTAGAGCACGCCGCACATGAGGGCGAAGGCGAGCACGCCGATGAGGTGGTAGCCGCTCTCGCCCACGGCGCTTTGCAGGGCGTGCTCCACGGACAGCTTGGAGATGGCGGCGTTGACGCCCTCGTTCACCGACAGCATGGCCACGACCACGCCCGCGAGCGCGCCTCCCGCCACCAGTCCCGTGGAGAAGAGATTGCCCGGCCCCAGCTCGGACTCCTCCACGTGCTCGCCCTTGCGCGCGGCCATGAAGTCCGAGAGGCCCTTGAGCGCGCCGCCCACGAAGATGGGCGCGGTGGTGGACAGGGGCAGGTAGGCGCCCACGGCGAAGGACAGCGACTTCACGCCGCACAGCTCCATCGTCACCGACAGGAAGACGCCCACCAGCACGAACTGCCAATCCAGGTTGAAGGACAAGAGGCCCTTGATGAGCGTGGCCATGAGCGTGCCCTGGGGCGCGGGGAACTTGTCCGTGCCGATCATGTGCTCCACGCCCTGGGCGCGCAGCTCCGCGGTGGGGGTGTCCAAGAGCTGCATGGTGAGGCCGATGACGATCGCCGCGGCCACCGCGCCAATCATGAGGCCAATCTGCTGCGCGCGCGGGGTGGCGCCCACCAGGTAGCCCGTCTTGAGGTCCTGCGACGTGGCGCCCGCGTTCGCCGCCGCGATGCACACCATGCCGCCCACGCACAGCGCCATGGGCTGGTAGACGTCCCCCGTCCAGCCAATGCCGATGAAGATGAGGCAGGTGGCCATGAGCGTGGCGATCGTCATGCCGGAGATGGGGTTGGACGACGAGCCGATGATGCCCACGATGCGCGAGGCCACCGTCACGAAGAAGAAGCCGAACACCACGATGAGCACGCCCAGCAGCAGCCGGCCGAGCACACTGCCCGGCAGGAAGGGCAGGACGGCCATCACCAGGATGAGGGCCGCGCTGCCGAAGAGCACCACGGTGATGGGCAGGTCGTTCTCGGTGCGCTTCTGCACGGCCTTGCTCGCGCCTTCCTTGAACGACGAGAGGCTTTCCCGGAAGGCCGAGACGATGGTGGGCAGCGTCTTGATGAGCGTGATGAAGCCGCCCGCGGCCACCGCGCCCGCGCCAATCTGCCGCACGTAGGCACGGTAGATGGCTCCGGCCGTGTCTCCGAAGGTGTGCGTCGCGGGGTTCCAGTTGCCCGGGCCTCCCGCCGTGGTGAGGCTCTGCAGATAGCCGAGCTTCACGAGCTGCTCGGCGATGGTGTCTCCCGGCACCAGGGTGGCCAGCAGCGGGATGAGGCCGAGCCAGGCGAGCACGCCGCCGGCCACCAGCACGCCGGCGATCTTCGGGCCGACGATGTAGCCCACGCCCAGGTACTCGGGGGTGATGTCGCCGTTGAGCGTGGCCGAGGGGAAGTACTTGTTCGTCTGCTTCGTCACCAGCGCGGGCGTCTCCGCGATGAGCTTCACGATCTTCTGCAGGAGCGCGTACACGAACGCGAAGCCCACGCCCTGGAAGGCGATCCTCGCGAGGTTGCCGCCCTTCTCGCCCGCGATGAGCACCGAGGCGCATGCCGCGCCCTCGGGGTAGGGCAGGTTGCCGTGCTCCTTGACGATGAGCGAGCGGCGCAGGGGCACCATCATCAACGTGCCCAGCACGCCGCCGAGCAGCGCCAGCGTGAAGATGGTCCAGTACTCGAAGAAGCTCGCGCCCCGGCTGTCCGCGCTCAGGAAGAGGAAGCCGGGCAGGGTGAACACCACGCCCGCGGCGATGGACTCGCCCGCCGAGCCGATGGTCTGCACCACGTTGTTCTCGAGGATCGTCGAGCCTCCCAGCTTCTTGAGCAGGGAGATGGCGAGCACCGCGATGGGAATGGACGCCGAGACCGTCAGGCCCGCCTTGAGCGCCAGGTACACCGTGGCGGCGCCGAAGACGATGCCGAAGAACACGCCAATGCCGATGGCCTTGGGCGTGAACTCGGCCACGTCGGTCCGCTCGGCGGGAATGTACGGCTGGAACTCGGGGACTGCCTTGGGGTCTGCCGCCGTGGCGGCAGCGGGTTCGGGCTTCATGTGCGGGAGGCTCCCAGGAGGGGGACGGGCCGGCTCGTCGAGGGTTCTACAACCGCCTCCCGGCTCCTCCAAATGTCTGGGAGCCCGAGGCCGCGCTCAGGCGGCGCTGTCCATCCTCCCGGCATCCTTGCCGCCCCGCGCCGAGGGATGGGGGGGCAGGGTGTCCAGGTTGGCCCGCCGGGCGCGCGGGACGAGCAGGCTCTTGAGGTTGTAGGTGAGCAGTGCCCTGGCGAAGCCCGGGTCCAACAGCCCCTCCAGGCCCTTGCGCATGTGCAGCACGTCGTAGAAGCGCTGGCAGGCGTGTGCGTCCACCGACGTCAGGTCGATCATGTTGTTGAAGGACCACTGCAGGAACTTGAGGCCGGGTTTGCGGTGGCCCTCGGCTTCCGGGTAGGCCAGATCCTGGGTGGTGGTGAGGAACCAGCACAGGCCCACGATCTTGCCGAGGTCCTTCTGGAAGCGCCGCGTCAGCTCGAGAGGCGGGCCCGACGGTGTGCCGCGCGCGCGGGACAGCGTGTCGCCGAGCAGCTTCGCCCCCAGGGCGGCCACCGTCATGCCCTGGCCGAAGACGGGATTGAGCGAGCAGACCGAGTCCCCCAGCAGCACGAGGCCCTCGGGCATGCGCGCCATGCGCTCGTAGTGCAGCCAGCGGCTCGCGGAAATCTTGTGGAGCGAGGGGGGGGTCAGGGGCCGGGCCTGGCGGATGTACTCATACAGGTGGGGCGTGGGCAGGCGGCGCGCGAACTCCAGGAAGCCCTGGTCGTCGACGGGGGCGTGATCGCCGAAGTAGCCGTTGAGGCTGACGATCCACCGATTGCCCTCCACGTTGGAGATGAACCCCGAGCGCCGCGTCTCCGGAGCCCGGCCGTTGATGACGAGGATCTTCCACGCGTCGAAACCCGCGGGCCGCTCATAGAAGCGACTCGTGTACCCCATGTCGATGCGCACCTGCTCCTGGGGCACGGTGCCGAAGCCCAGCGCCTCCAGCCACTGCGGCGTCCTCGAGCCCCGGCCGCTGGCGTCCACCACCAGCGCGCTGTCGAGCACCTGCTCTCCCTCGGGGCCCTTCACCTTCACTCCGCTGACGCGGGTTCGCGCGGCGTCCAGCCGCAGTTGCTCGACGCTGATGCCCTGGCGCAGCTCCACGTTCGGCAGCGCGGCGACGCGGCCACGCACCTTCCACTCCAGGAAGGGCCGGGACACGAGGATGCTCTCGACGTTCCCTTCGTAGCGCGTCTTCCAACTGCCGGACTGGAGCCAGGCGGCATCCCTCGCCATGTCGATGCGCTCGACGCCCTCGCCCTCCATTTCCCGCGGCATTCCGGGGAACAACTCCTCCAACACCTTCAACCCCGCTTCCAGCAGGGCATGGACGTGATGGCCTTGCGGCGCGCCCTTGCGCGTTTCCGGACCCGAGGGGAATGGATCCCGCTCCAGGACGATGACCTTCTCGAAGTGCTCCGACAGCACGCGAGCGCTCAACAGTCCCGCGATGCTTCCTCCGATGACGACCGCCTGACCGAACTTCCGCGTCTGGGATGACATCCATTCTCCGTCGATGAGCGAGCTGGCTGAGCCTGGTCCTGTTCTCATCATAAAAGCCCCTCGGGAGGGGTCCAATGGCTCCGTCCTGGGGGCAAGGCGCGGGGGGCACACACTGGATGTCTGGCCTCTTGCCCTCGGCCAGTGGAGGATTCGGCGTACATGGGCAAGCTCGAACAGAAAGTGGCCATCATCACGGGGGCCTCGCGAGGAATCGGTGCCGCCGTCGCGCGGCGTCTGGCGTCCGACGGCGCCAAGGTCGTGGTGAACTACGTGCGCAACGCGGATGCCGCGGCGGCGGTGGTGGCCTCCATCCAGGCGGCCGGAGGAGATGCACTCGCCGTGTGCGCGGACGTGGCCGACGAGTCTCAGATGCAGGCGCTCTTCACGACGACCCTGGAGCGCCATGGCCGCCTGGACATCCTGGTCAACAACGCGGCCGCCTTCGGCTCCGCGCCGCTCGACCAGATTGACCGGGGGCTGTTCCAGCAACTGGTGGACGTCAACATCTGGGGCGTGTTGGTGGGGTGTCGTCTGGCGGGACGGCACATGACGACGGGCGGGCGCGTCATCAACTTCTCGTCCATTGGCGTGCACAAGGGCTTCGCGGGCGGCGGCATGTACGCGGCCACGAAGGCGGCCGTCGAGTCCCTCACGCGCACCGCCGCCACCGAGCTGGCCCCTCGCGACATCTCCGTCAACGCGCTCATCGTCGGCCAGGTGGCCACGGACATGGGGGCCGAGGTGCCCATGAAGATGCGCCAGCAGATCGCCGCCCAGACGTTGATCGGGAAGATTGGCCGCCCGGAGGACGTCGGGGGGGTGGTCTCGTTCCTCGCATCCGATGACGCCCGGTGGGTGACGGGTCAGACGCTCGGTGTCAATGGGGGGTATTTGATGCGGTGAGGGGCCCTGGCCCCTCCAGGGAGCAACGGAGCGAGCATTCAAGCCAGGAGGAAAAGGACACCCAGGGTGCAGACCCGCTAGAATCGGATTCGATGATCCAAGGTGAGTTGAAGCGACTGGTCCTGAAGGGCTTCCTGGAGCAGCAGCTGTCGATGCTGACCGCGCTGCTGCCGGTGGTCTACATGTTGTCGTTGGTCATGGGACTGCCGGCGGAGCAGGCGGTGCACGTGTCCCTCATCAACGTCGCGTTCAACAGCCCCATCTTCGGAATCTTCATTCCGGTGGTGTTGGTCTACTCCGTCATGAAGGGGGCGCTCGAGCATCGGCCGAGGGACAAGCCCGGGGATCGGCTGGCGCGCATCCTCAAGGCCCCCCGGAAGATCGAATACGGCGTGCTCGTGAGCTACGCGGTGTCCTGCACCATCTGGGCGGGCTGGCCCACGTTGGTCTACGGGCTCGATCCGGTGATCATCCCGCAGGCGGTGACCTGCTTCGTGCTGCTGGCGATGGTGGTGGGCATCCGGCTGGCGTTGCGGCTCGAGCGGCTGCTGCGGCCCTACGCCCTGGAGGAGTTCCACAAGCACCCCCACCTGCGGCTCCAGGGCCAGGGCATCCTGTGGCCCAAGCAGCACTGGTACCTGCCCTACTGCTTCGCGCTCCTCGTCTTCTCCGCGTTGACGGTGACGGGCATCATCATCCTCAAGAAGAGCGGCACCGGCTTTGGCGCGCTGTTCCTGGAGGTGGAGAAGGTGGCGCCCGCCCTGGTGGGGATGCTGCGCGAGCGCGTGGGCGTCATCCTGAGCGACATGGTGCTGCCCGTCGTCGCGGTGGGCGGGTTCCTCATCGGCGCGGCGGCGTGGTGCGCCTGGGAGATCGCGCGCCACCAGAGCCAGGGGACGATCGCGGTGCAGAAGTCCATCGAGTCCATCGCCTCGCGCAAGCCCGCCCTGCCGGAGTGGGTGTCCACGGACGAGGTGGGAGACCTGTCCATCGCCACCGCCTCCGCGTTCGAGCGGCTGCGCACCTTCTCCGCGTCCCTGCAGGAGTCGGCGATGATGCTGGGTGGGTCCGCCGGGCGGCTCAACACCACCCACCAGGAGCAGACGGAGTCCCTGTCCATCCAGGCGGCGGCGCTCCAGGAGACCCAGGTCACGGCGCAGGAAATCAAGCAGACCTCCCTGGTGGCCGCGCAGAAGGCCGAGGAAGTGCTGCGGCAGGCCGAGCGCGCGGACTCGATCGGCCGCGCCGGAGAGGCGGCGCTCGAGCAGAGCCTCACGGACATGCAGGGCATCCAGCGGGAGGTGGCGCAGATGGCCCAGAGCATCCGCTCCCTGGATGAACAGGCCAAGCAGATCGCGAACATCACCACCACGGTGAAGAGTCTGGCGGACCGCTCCACCATGCTGGCGCTCAACGCCGCCATCGAGGCGGTGCGCTCGGGCGAGCATGGCAAGGGCTTCGCCGTGGTGGCCCGCGAAATCCGCAGCCTCGCGGACCAGTCCATCAAGGCCACCCACAACGTGCAGAACATCCTCCAGGACCTGAGCTCCGCCATCCGCGCCACGGCGGACCGGTCCGAGAGTGGTTCCAGCCGGGTGCTCGACAGCGCGAAGCAGCTGAGGGCCTTCGGCGACAACATCCGGCAGCTGTCCAGCATCGTGCGCGACAACGTGAACTCGGTGCGGCAGATCTCCGCCGCCGTCACCCAGCAGAACCAGGGCATCGGCCAGATCTTCCAGGCGGTGAATTCGCTGACCGAGGTGATGGATCAGACGATGGCCAGCCTGCGCACGAGCGACGAAGCGGCCGAACAGATGCGCCACGTGGCCTCGCGGGTGTCGTCCGCCGTCTGGGAGCAGGACTGGAACGCGGAGGGAGGACAGCGGGCCATCGTGCCCCCGCCACTGCCCAAGCCCAAGGCGTCCTAACCCGCGAGCGCCAGCACCTGTCCGGCGTCATCCGACTCCAGGAGCGCCGTCAGGTGCCGCGGCGGCGCTCCCAGGCCTGACGGGAGTTCTCCCGTTTCAATCGTCAGCCGCAGGGCCAGTTCGTGCCCCCGGGCGTCGAGCAACACCGGCCGTACCGCCACTCGCCGCAGGGGCGCGCGCAGGCCCACGCCCCACACCTTGAGCACCGCTTCCTTCAGGGCCCAGGCGGCGGTCGTCGCCTCCATCCTCCCCGCGCACACGGCGGCGTAGCCCTCGTGCTCGCCCGGCGCGAAGGCCTCCTCCAGGAAGGCCTCGCTCGCCTCCACGGGTTGCTCCAGGTCCACGCCCAGCGGCTCCCCGCGCGCGAGCGCCGCCACCGCGAGTCCTCCGGAATGGGACAGCGAGAGCGCGAGTCCCCGCTCGGGCGCGAGGAAGGGCCGTCCCGCGTCCGGCGTGTCCTCGCGTGTTCGGACCTCCGCGGCGGCTCCAGGCTCGAGCAGCGCCAGGGCCCGGTGCGCGGCGACACGGCCCGCCACGAACTCCCGCCGCCGTTTGTCCGTCCGGCAGCGCGCGAGCCCCTCGCGCTCCAGCGGAGACAGGGTGGCGGCGTCCCCGGTGCCCACGTCCGCCCAGCCGAGCACCACCTCCCGCCCACCGGGGAGCCACAGCCGCTCAGCCCTCCGCACTCCGGCGCTCTCCCCGGCGCAACCGCCGGAACCACAGTCCCGTGCCTCCGAGCAGCAGCGCGCCGTCCTCGCCGTGCACCTCGAAGTCATAGAGGACGTCGTCTCCCTCCGCGCGCGTCATCCGCGCCCGGACGTGTCCCGACTCCCCGATGCTCCGGGGACGCCCTCGCTCCAGGTAGTCCACGCCCATGGGCACCGACACCAGGTTGTTGTGGTGGCCGTCCCAGTTGGCCGCCACCTGGAAGGCGGCGTCGAGCAGGAGCGGATCCAACTGGAAGTGGGGCCGCGCCACGTGGGTGAAGATGTCGCGCTGCCGGGGCGCGCGGATGATGCCCTCCACTTCGGTCTCGCCCACGTAGACCCACTCGGCGCGGCAGAAGAGCGGACCCAGGTACAGCGGCTCCTTGGCCAGGTGGAAGATGGAGCGCGCGCGCGAGCCGGGCAGGGCCTCGGGCAGCTTGCCCTCGCTCAGCTCCAGCGGGGGCGGAGGCCCGAGCACGAAGATGCCCTGCTGGTGGATGCGGCGCTGGGTCTGCTCGGAGCGCCCGCCGAGGGCCAGATCGCTCGAGGATTCGACGTAGAGCGTGACCTCGTCGCCCTCCTGTTTGAGGAGCTGGGCGGTGAGGGTGACGTGCACGGGCTTGCCCTTGGTGCGCGTGCCCATCGTCGGGCCCTTGAAGAACTTGAGCGGCGTTTCGATGCGCAGGTTCTCCGCGCGCAGCACCGCCAGGTCCGGCCGGAAGAGGGCCGCCACCTCGGCCAGCATCTCGAAGCCAAAGGTGCCGGGCATGATGGGGATGGAGTCCAACTGGTGCTGGAGCACGAACGGATCCGTCGAGAGATCGAACGTGCGCGTGGCGATCAGCCCCTTGCGGTCATGATCCTCCACGCAGTCGAGCATCGGGTAGTCCGAGGGCACGAGCAAAAAGCCCCGGTCGTCATAGACGGTGCGCGCGTCGGGGCCGTCCGCGCTGGCACCCAGGAAGGGCCACTCGCGGAAGAGCCGTTCCTCGAAGATGGCCACCTCGCGCTCGGTGTGGCCGAGCAACAGCTCGTTGATGAACCAGTAGGAGCCCTCGGCCGGGCTGATGAAGGAGACGCCGGTGCCCTGCACCACCTCGCGGTTGCGCGCCGCGGCGCCCACGCTCTCCCAGGCCGTCCAGTCGATGGTGACGCAGCGCGTGTGGGGCCGGGCCCGGTGCGCGTACGCCATGGCGCACTTGCTCATCAAGTCGTTGGCGGCGCTGTAGTCCGCCTGGCCCTTGTTGCCGAAGCGGCCCGCGCCGGAGCCGAAGCACATCATCAACTTCAGGTCGTCGCGCCGCGTGGCCTCCAGCAGGTTGAGGAGGCCGAGCACCTTCACTTCCATGGTGGCGGACACGACGCCCGTCGTCTTGTCGGGAAGGCTCTTGGAGGCCTCCACCATGGCGCCATGCACGACGCCGTCGATGTGGCCGTGGTACTCGCGCACCCGGTCCACCATGGCGCGCACGTCCGCGGCGTTGCGCACGTCGCACAGCTCGTACTCGATGGGCAGCCCTTGCGCGTACACCTCCTGGAGGTTGCGCCACAGCTCGCGCGCCCGCACGCAGACCTCGAAGGACTCGTTGAAGCGCACCATGGTGAGCCCCGGCTCCTCCTTCTTGCGCCGCCGCAGCTCCTCCTTGCGGTAGGTGTCGAAGTCCTCGTCGTCCATCGACAGGTAGGGCTCGTCCCCCGTGGGCGCGGGCGTGCGTCCGGTGACGATCACCTTCGGACCCAGCCGGGCCATCGCCTTGGCCACCTCGAACACCGCGCCGCGTCCGCCTCCCGAGAAGAGCAGCACCCAGCTGGGATCGAGCTGACGGGCCTCCTGGCTGTCCTCCGGGGGGAAGTCCGCGCGGCGCAGGCCCACCACGAAGCGGCGGCCGGCCATGTAGCCCACCTCCGTGCGGTCGCTGCCCTCCTCCAGCTCGCGCGCCACCGTCTCCGCCACCACCCAGTGCGAGGCGCGCGGCTCGAAGTCGATCGTCTTGGCCACCAGCCCGGGCAGCTCCTGCTTGAGCCCCTTGAGGAAGCCCGCGAGCGAGCCCCCCATCACGTTGCCGCCATCGCCCAGGAAGCCGAAGTCCCCGCCCATGCTGGTGACGGCCACATAGCAGGCGGTGCGATCCGTCCGCTCCCCCATGCGCGTGTACAGGGCGCGTCCGGTGCCATGCCAGCGCGCGGTGGTCTCCGCCATCCGGCGCGCGAAGCGGCTGCTGCCCAGCGTGAGGAAGTACTCGGCGGGACCGAAGGCGCCCAGGTCGATGACGCCGTCCGCGCCGCCCAGCTCCTCGCTGGCCAGACGCACCCGCCGCTCCACCTCCAGCGCGTCGGTGATGCCCGTCAATGGCACCGAGCCCACGCGCACGCCCTTGCCCATGAGCAGGCGGCTGAAGGCGGCGACCAGGCCGGGTTCATCTCCCACGAGCAGCAGCTTCTTGCCCGCCAGCGGGTAGCGCTTCTCCGCGGAGAGCGACAGGGGCACCAGGTCCACGCGCCAGCGCTGGGCCGTGAGTCCGCGGCTGGGCAGGGGATAGCGCGTCGTGGTGGGCGCGGCCGAGGGGGCCGCCTGGGTCCGCCGATGGCTGTTGTCGTGCTCCTCCAGGAGGAGGTGGTAGTTCGTGCCGCCAATGCCGAACGAGCTCACTCCGGCGTAGCGGCGGCCCTCGCGCGGCGCGGGCCAGGGGCGGCCCTCCAGCGACAGGGCGATGGGCAGCTTGTCGAAGGGAATCTCCGCCTTGGGGAACTCGCCGCCGTTCATGGGCGGCAGGATGGCCTCGCTCACCGCGTAGGCGGTCTTGATGAGCGCCAGGATGCCGGAGGCCGACGAGGTGTGGCCGATCTGCGACTTGAGCGTGCCCATGGGCACCGGGTTGTCGCGGCCCCGGCTCTGGAAGGCCTCGCCATAGGCGGCCGCCTCCGTGGTGTCCCCCATGCGCGTGCCCGTGCCGTGCGCCTCGAGCAGTCCCACCTGGTCCGGGTGGATCTTCGCGTCCTCCAACGCGCGCTCCACCGCGCGTGCCTGGCCCCGGGGGTTGGGCGTGAACAGGGTGGTGCCCCGCCCGTCGCTGGAGAAGCCGATGCCGGAGATGACGGCGATGATGCGGTCCTTCTGGGCCTCCGCGTCCTCCAGCCGCTTGATGACCACCGCGCCCGCGCCCTCGGCGGGCACGAAGCCGTCCGCGCGATCATCGAAGGGGAAGGTGCCCCGGGGCGAGAGGATGCCGAGCACGGCCAGGGCGGCGGCGTACTCGGGCACCAGGTTGAAGGCCACGCCGCCGGCCACCACGACGTCGGCATCATGGTTGGCCAGCGCGAGCATGCCGGCGTGAACCGCCGCCGGGGAGCTGGCGCACGCGGCGTCCGTCGTCATCACGCCGCCGCTGAAGTCGTGCAGGGCGGCCAGCCGGATCGCGCCCGCGAGCCCCGAGTAGTACTGGGAGGTGTTCTCATCCAGCGGAGGAACGGTGCCGAGCACCCGCTGGCGGACGGCGTCGAGCAGCGGGGCCGTCTGGGCGTCGGTGAGCCCCTGGCCGCGCAGGGCCTCCGCCGCGAGTCTCAGGTAGCGCTCGCAGACGAAGCGCACCTCGACCTCGAATTCCTTGGCGCGCACGGGGAGCTGGCCCACCACCACCTGCACGCGGTTGCCGTCCCAGCGGCCGGGCTCATGGCCCGCCTGGGTGAGCGCCTCCTCCGCCGCCTTGACGAAGAGGGGGACGGCGGGATCCAACGCCGCGGCCTGGGTGGGCGGCAGCTTGAGCCAGCGGGGCTCGGCGGGAGGAATGTCCACGGTGCCGGCCAGCCGGGGCACCACGTCCTGGTTCTTGATGAGCGCGCCCAGGGTGCGCGAGACATCGAAGCGCGAGGGCGGCAGGTCTCCAATGGCGTCCGCCTTGGAGAGCGTGTTGTTCCAGAGCGCCGGGGCGTCCGGCGCTCCCGGGGCGAGCGCCCCCATGCCGACGATGGCGAACTTCTGGGCGGGCGGGCGGATGGGGCGGATGTCCGTCCAGGCCTCGCGCGTGGGCGCGGGCCCGAGCAGCGCGTGCCAGGCCATGTTGCTCCACCCCAGGGAGCTGACGCCCACGCAGGCGCGCGGGGGCAGCTTCTCCGGACGGGTGAGGAAGTGCAGCCTCCCGTCCTCTCCATGGCGGGGCGTGGTGAGTCCGGCCACGGGCGCGCACACGCCCGCGTGCAGGGACAGCGCCGCGCGCATCACCGACACCAGGCCGCTGGCCGCCTGCAGGAAGCCGACCTGGGGGGCCGCGGTGGACACCGTCAGGGGCTCGGAGCGGGTCGCGCAGAACGCGGCCTTGAGGCCCAGCAACTCCTGCTCCTCCAGCCCCGGCACGCCGCAGGCCTGCAACTCCAGGTGCCGCACCTGCTCCGGCTCCACCTCGCCCAGCTCCAGGCAGGCGCGCGCGGCCCGGTCCACCATGCGCGACATGCGCGACAGGCCCTGCTTGAGGTTCACCTCCGAGGAGACCCCGTGGAGGACGGCGTAGATGCGCTGCTTGTCCGCGAGCGCGTCATCCAACCGGCTCAGCACGAGCGCCACGGCGCCCTCGCCCGGCAGGGTGCCCGCGGCGCGTCCATCCAGCGCGAGCAGCTCCTCCTGGGCGAGCCAGCCCCGCGCCGCCAGCAATCCGAAGGACGAGGGGCTGAGCAGCGGGGCCACCGCGCCCACCACCGCCACGTCACACTGGCCGAGCTGCAGCGACAGCGACGCCATGCGCAGCGCCGCCATGGACGAGGCCGTGCCCGCGTCGACCGCCAGGTGTCCGCCCCGCGTGTCCAGCAGCGAGGACAGGCGGTTGGCCACCATGGTGGCCGTCATGGGCACCGTCTCGGTGATGATGGGCGGGGCGTGTTGATCCACGTACCGCGCGACGGCCTCCAACAGCTGGGGCCCGTCGGGGCGGCCCTGGAAGATGGCGGCCAGGTGCTCGCTGAACTCGGGGGTGCGCAGGCGCAGGGCTTGGTCGATCTTCACGTCCACGCCCAGGCCGGTGGAGCCCAGGTAGATGGCGCACCGGGCCCCCGGACTCTTGTCCGGGCCGTAGCCCGCGTCCTGGGTGGCCTGGAGCAGCGTGAGGTGCAGCAGCCGCTCCATGCGGTGCATCTTCTCCACGTGGGTGGGCGGCAGCCGGAACTGCTTCCAGTCCTTGCCCTCCTCGGGAACGAAGCCACCCAGGAGCGGATGGCGCATGGGGAGCCCGGCGCTCCACTCCTCGGGCGCTCGCGTCAGGGCGCGCATGCCCTCCAGGGATTGGTTCATGAAGCGCGCGGGCGTGTCGGCGCCGGGCAGGCGGCAGCCGAGTCCGATGATGGCCAGGGGGATGTTCGTGGAGGAGGTCATCGCGGGGAGAGGTGCTTGACGAAGGACTGCCAGGTGACGCGGGGCGGGGCGCGCGTGGCCTCGTCCAGGGGCAAGGACGCCATGCCGATGCCCCGCAGCTCGAGGACGGGGATGCCGTCCTGGCCGAGGAGTTGCGCGTCGAAGGAGGCCAGACCGTTGCCCGCGCCACACAAGCGCGCGTCGCACAGCAGCCGCTCGTCGCGCCGGGGCATGCGGTACCAGGTGGCCTCGGAGAGGGCCATCTCGCGAGCGCCCTCGCCCGCGAAGGCGTACCAGAGCCACTTGGTCAGGTGCAGCGCGCCCTCGAGCGCGGCGGGCGCCACCTGGATGCGGCTGGAGGGCAGGACCCGGGCGAGCGCGCGCGGGTGGACGAGACCGCCCTGGATGCGGCCCAGCTCATACAGCCGGGCCCAGGTGACGACCTGGAGTGACTCGGGGACGCGCTCGCCCAGGCCTCCCGCGGAGGCGTAGAGCTGCCGTCCATTCTGGGGAGGGTCCGCCCGGGGCGCGAGCTGCTGGTGCTGGGGCCATGGCGCGGGCCCATAGGCCTGTTTGAATTGGAGCGTGGCGCGGCAGACGGGAATGGGCTCCTCGCCACTCTCCTCGGGAGCCGCGCCGGCGGTGACCGGCTCCATCGACAGGAAGACGGACACCTCGCCCTCGCTCTCGCGGCGCGCACGTCCCACCAGCCGCGCCGCGGGAGTGCACTCCGCGGCGCGCAGGAACCAGTGCACGTCCCTCATCCCCACGAGCACCCGGTCCGGGTACACGAGCGCGCCCACCTCGGCCAGGAACTCCAGCTCCAGGGACGCGGACAGGGGGCGGCCCTCCGTGTCCAGCTCCGGGGGCAGGCGCACCTCGCGTTTGGCCACCGCGTTCTCGCCGCGGAAGACCTCGGAGATGTCCTCCACCAGGGGATATTGCGAGGTGTCGGGTTGCACGTCCTATCGGTCCTTGCGCAGGTGCTGGACGAGCTCGCCCAACGTGCGCACCTGGCCCATGTCGGGAGAGGGGGCTCCCAGCCGTGACGCCACCGCCTGGCCCAGCCGGCTCAGCTCCTCGCTCCGGGCGCCCACCTGCCGCAAGTCCAGGGCCAGGAGCGCGTCGCGCACCGAGCGCTGTCCTCCGGCCTCCACGCGCCGGGGCGCCTCCTGGGGAAGGGACGCGGGCGGGGGCGCGGAGGCCTTGGCGGGGCTCGGGGCGGGGTTGCCCTTCGCCATCCGCGCGCGCTCGACGATGTGGTCGATGGCCTTGCGCAGGGTGTTGAACTCGCGCAGGGAGCGGGCGGGGTCGCACGTCGCGCCGAAGGCCTCGCGGGTGCGCGCGAAGATGTCCACCTGCTTGACGGTGTCGATGCCGAGGTCGGCCTCCAGGTCGAGGTCCAGCTCCAGCATGTCCTCCGGGTAGCCCGTCTTGGCCACCACGTTGAGCAGCATCAGGTCGCGCACCTGCTCGAAGAGGTTGAGCGACAGGGCGAGTCCCGCGGGCACCGCCGGGAAGCTGCCGGAGGCCATGGGCGCGGTGGGGAACACCGGCGTCATGGTCACGGGGGCTGGAGCGGGGGCGGGGGAGGCGGCGGGGCCGGGCCGAGACGGGCGCCGGGGCTGGCGCCGGGGCCGGGGCGGAGGAGCCCTGGGTGGCGAGGACGCGCTCGACGATGTGCTCGATGACCTTGCGCAGGGTGTTGAACTCGCGCAGGGCGCGGTTGGGATCCCGCTGCACGGCGAAGGCCTCGCGGGTGCGCGCGAAGATGTCCACCTGCTTGACGGTGTCGATGCCGAGGTCGGCCTCCAAGTCGAGGTCCAGCTCCAGCATGTCCTCCGGGTAGCCCGTCTTGGCCACCACAGTGTCCATCAGCACGCGCCGCACCTCGGCCTCCAGCGTGATGGACTTCTGCACCGTCGTGACGGGCTGGGCCTGGGGGGGCGGAGGCGGCGGAGGCACGCTGGCGGCGGGGGCGGCCTGCCGGGGCGCCTCACCGCTCGCGGCCAGGCCCGTGCGCAGCTGCTCCACCAGGGAGACGATGGCATCGAACGTGCGCAGGTTCTCCGGCCGCGCGCCCGAGGCGTCCACGCCGAACTCCCGGCCCAGGGCCAGGGCGATCTTCAAGGCGGTGGCGGGCTCGAGCAAACCCTCCAGGGGCATGCCGAGCAGCACCTGCTCGACGCCGGCCTCGCCGCTCGCGCTGTCCGCGGAGATCTGCCCCACACCGTTGACGAAGGTGTATCCCACCATGCGTTTGAACTGTTCCATGTCACCTACCTTGGGGTGAATCGACGCGACGGCACCATGGGTTCGGCCCTTGAGTGTCTCGCGGGTGAATTGGGTGAGGGACCACTTGGGTCCCGCTTCGATGAAGATGCGCGCGCCCCGGCGGTGCGCCTCGCCGAGCGCGTGCCGCAGCCGCACGGGCTCGACGAGCTGGCTGCCGAGGAACGTGGGGTAGTCCGCGAGGGGCCGCCCGTCGTAGTCCGCGCCGTCGATGGTGGACACGATGCACGCGGAGGGAGCGCGGAACGTCACGCCCCGCAGCACGTTCTCATAGAGGGGCCGGGCCTCCGCGATGAGCGCCGAGTGGTAGCCGTGGGAGACGGCGAGCACCGTGCAATCGATGGCCTTCGCGGCGCAGCGCTCCTGGAGCCGGACCATCGCCTCGCGATCCGCGGACACGATGCAGGCGCGGGGCCCGTTGTCCGCGGCCAGCGTGGCGTAGCCGGGCAGGCCCGAGAGCAGCTCGGGCACCAGCTCGGAGGAGCACGTGAGCGCCAGCATCTGTCCGGACTTGCCGGGAGGCAGCCCCAGCACGGCCCGCGTGCGCCCGAGGATGGCGCGCAGGCCCTCCTCCAGCGTCAGGCTGCCCGAGGCCACCAGCGCCGCGAGCTCGCCCGCGCTCTGGCCGACGAGCACCTCCGCGCGGATGCCGTGGGCGCGCAGCAGGCGGTAGAGCGCCACGTTGACGAGCAGGACGGCCGCGTGGATGTCCTCGTCGTTCTGCTTGTAGCCCTTCTCGTCCTCGGTGAAGAAGCTGCTGGTGAGCGTGCGTCCGGTGAGGGGCAGGTAGACGCGGTCCGCCTCCTCGAGCGTGGCGGCCACCACCGGGTAGGCGCGCGCGAGCGGCCGCAGCATGTTGGCGTACTGGCCGCCCTGGCCCGGGAAGGTGATGGCCACCGGAGCGCCGCGCAGGGGCGCGTCCGGGCCCGCCGCGAAGATGCCGGACTGCTGGAGGAACTCCAGGTCCCCACCCGTCTCGAGCGCCTTGCGCAGGAAGTCGCGCTTCTTGCGCAGCTCCTCGCGGGTGCGCGCCGTGAGGGCCACGCGGTAGGGCCCCTCGGGCGTCTGGCGCGTGTCCTCCAGCGCGCCCGTCTGCTCGCACATCTGGTCCAACCGCTCCAGGCAGGCCCGGGCGTCCGCTCCCGCGATGGCGAGCAACCGGGGCTCCGCGTCGGCCGGCTCCCTCGGCTTCGTCTTGTCCTTCTCGTCCTCGCGGGGCGGCTTCGCGGCCGGGGCGCGGTATTCCTCCAGGAGGGTGTGGAAGTTGGCGCCGCCCACACCGAAGGAATTCACGCCCGCGCGGCGGGGGCCACCGTCCGCGGGGGCGGGCCACTCGCGGGGCGTGGTCACCACCTCGATGCCCTGGGGAACCTTGGGGTTGCGCGGCTCGCTCTTGAGCGAGTGGGGCAGGCGGTGCTCGCGCAGGGCGCGGGTGACCTTGATCATCCCGGCCACGCCCGCCGCCGCGTTGAGGTGGCCGATGTTGGACTTCACCGAGCCGATGAGCAGGGAGTGGGCACGGCCCTCACCGCCATAGACGTTGTGGATGGACTTCGTCTCCACCACGTCGCCGAGCGCGGTGCCCGTGCCGTGGCACTCCACGTAGTCCACGCTCGGCGGCGGCACGTTCGCGGCGGCCAGGGCCCGGCGCATGGCGAGCGTCTCGCCCATCTCGCTCGGCGGCAGCACCGAGCGGCCCTGGCCGTCACTGGAGCCCGCCACGGAGCGGATGACGGCGTGGATGCGATCTCCATCGCGCTCGGCGTCCGAGAGCCGCTTGAGCACGAGGATGCCCGCGCCCTCGCCCGGCACGAAGCCGTCCGCGTTCTGGGAGAAGGGCGAGCTGCCCCGGGCCGACAGGGCGTTGAAGCGGCAGCCGGCCACGTAGAACTCGGGCGACATGTCGCACCACACGCCGCCGGTGAGCACCACATCCGCCTCGCGGTGCTGCAACAGCTTCCAGGCGGCGTGGAGCGCGGAGAGCGAGCTGGCGCACGCCGCGTCCGTCATCAGGTGCGGCCCGTGGAAGTCGTACAGCGCCGCGATGCGGCCGGCGTTGAGGCAGCCCAGGTAGCCGGTGAGGGTGTCCTCGCTGATGGGCGGCAGGCCCTCCTTGTAGCGCGCCTCCGCGGTGCGCAGCAGCGGGGCCCACGTGGACTCGGGCAGGCCGGACTTCTCCATCGTCTCGCGCAGCTCCTGGGCGAACTCGGCCCAGCGCACGCGCGCGTCGGTGAGGAACTTGATGCCCTGGTTGGGCAGGAAGCCGAGCGAGATGGCCACCCGGTCCCGATCCCACTTGTCCGGCGTGAAGCCCGCGTCCTTGAGGGCCTGCTCGGCGCTGATGAGCGTCACCACGTGCGAGGGATCCAACGACGCCCAGGCCGCGGGGGGAATCCGCATCTCCAGCGTGGGGGCGGGCACCTTCTCCAGCCAGCAGCCGAGCTTCGTGTACGAGCGCTCCGGGCGATCCGGGTGCACGTAGCGCTCGGTCTTCCACCGCTCGGCGGGCACCTCGCGCGTGGCGTCGTGTCCCTCGAGCAGCCGCTTCCAGAGCGATTCCACGTCCGGGGCGTCCGGGAACATGCCGCCCATGCCGATGATGGCCAGGGGCTCGTTGGGACGCCGGCGCGGCGCGCTCGGGCGGGAGGGGCTCGGGCGCCACGCCTCCAGCACCGCGTGGTAGTTGTTGCCGCCGAAGCTGAAGGAGCTCACGGCCGCGAGGGGCGTGGGGCCCGGACGGAAGGGCTGCGCCTTGCGCGGCACGAAGAAGGGCGTGCGCTCCAGCTCCAGCCGCGGGTTGACGCGCTCCACGCCCGGTTGGGGCGGAATCTGGCCGTGGTGCAGGGCGAGCACGGCCTTGAGCAGGCCCGCCGCCCCGGCGCCCGCGCGCAGGTGGCCGATGTTGGCCTTCACCGAGCCGAGCGCGATGGAGTTGCCCTCCGCGGTGGCGTAGACGCTCGCCAGGGCCTGCACCTCGCTGGCGTCTCCCACCTGGGTGCCCGTGGCATGGCACTCCACGTACTGCACGCCGGTGGGATCCACCCCGGCGTCATCGAGCGCGCGGCGCATGGCCAGCGCCTGGCCCTCGCGCCGGGGCGACACGAGCGACTTGCCCCGCCCGTCGGACGAGCCGCCCACGCCGCGCAGCACCGCGTAGATGGTCTCGCCATCGCGCTGCGCGTCCTCCAGCCGCTTGAGGGCGAGGAGCGCCACGCCCTCGCCCAGGAGCGTGCCGTCCGCCTCGTCGGAGAAGGGCCGTACGTGCCCCTTGCTGGACATGCCGCCGAGCTTGGAGAAGGCGATGAACTCCAGCGGCGACAGCATCTCGCTCACGCCGCCAGCCACCGCCAGGTCGAACTCCCCGTCCCGCAGTCCGCGCACCGCCAGATCCAGGGCCGCCAGGGACGAGGAGTAGCCCGCGTCCACCGTGTAGTGCGCGCCCTTGAGATCGAACTGCATGTTGATGCGCCCGACGGCCACGCTGGCCGAGGAGCCCAGGACGTTGTCGTCGCTGCACTCCTTGAGGCGCGCGCGCAGGCGCTGGGCGGTGGTGTCCAGCACTTCCTGTTGCCGGTTCAGGGGCAGGGCGCGGAACGCGTCGGTGGTGCGCACCGCGTCCAGCATGTCCTCGAGCCGGATGTGCATCCCGCTGTCGCGCTGGTTTCCCAGACTGGTGGCGCCCACGATGATGCCGGTGGTGTCCCGGGGCAGCACGCGCACCTCGGAGAGCGCCTGGACGCCCGCGTCGAGGAGCATCCACTGCATCGGGTTGACCTTCTGCGTGTCCGCGGGCGGCACCTTGTACTTGCGCCAGTCGAAGACGAAGTCGGTGACGAAGCCGCCCAGCTCCGCGTAGGCGCGGTCCGGCACCGTGCGGTCCGGATGGAAGTAGAGGGAGTGGTCCCACGCGCGGGGGGGCACTGGCGCGAGTGACAGGTGTCCCGCGCAGATGCGGGTCCAGAAGTCGGAAACGCGGAGTGCGTTTGGCAGGACACAGCCCAGTCCCACCACGGCGATGGCATCCATAGGGGCTCTCTCTCCAGCCGGGCCCCGCTGGAGTCACTGCGGGATGGGGCCCTCGGTCAGGAGCCCCGAGCCTAACATGGAGGGTGGGATGGGAAGCAGGGGGCCGAGGAAGCGAGCCGCGACCTGTTCCCATCTGTAGCGGCATGTCGAGCCCGTGCGCGGCGCGAGCAAATCTTCTCACTCCGCGTGAGACACCTGGGAGGGAACATTCCTCTTCTCCTGTCCTCCCCATGCTCCCGCACCGCGTCAGGCCGCTCGGTTGGTCTCTTGCCTGGAAGGCGGGAAGGGGAGAGCGGTCCAGGGGAAGAGGCCGGAGCCCCGAGGGCCACGGACCTACCTTATCGATGGAGGCAGGCCATGGCTTACACAGTGGAAATTCCGAAACAGGAGTGGTTCAGCTACTTCGAGCTCTTGAGCGAGCGCGCGGTGAGCCATCCGGTGCGCATCAGTGTGGAGGCGAGTGAGCTGGGCGACCAGATCTTGAACCGTCGGCTTCCCCTGATGGGGATCGACGTGGAGACGAAGGGTCCCAGCTCGGGAAGCATCGAGGTGACGCTGGGGGACATGCACCAGGAGTTCATGCACCACGTGGACGCTCCCACGCAGGTCTTCCTGATGATGGATGACAGCGGGAACATCGACTGCATCTGCATGATGTCGGACGACGAGAGCAAGACGCTCCTCTTCTTCGAGGGAGAGGAGAAGGTGCAGGCCTGGTACCACTCGGAGCAGGCCAAGGCCGAGGAGCACATGTCCGGCCTGTGAGTCCCTTGAAACCGCGCGGACGGCCCGGAAGGGACGGTCCGCGCGGGGGCACGAGGTACCTCAGGGATTGTTGGGAGGCGGCTCGATGGTCGGCGGGATGGTGACGAAGTTGCCGCCCTGCACCTGCCACAACTCCATGGGCGCGGGGGCCTCGCCGTTGGCGTCGAAGTCCAGCTTGCCGCTGGCGCCATCCACGTTGACGCTCCGGCCCGCGGCGAGCTCCGCCACGAGCGGGGTGAAGTTGGTGCTGGTGAGCTGGAGGGCGCCCTGGCCATTGGAGACCTTGGTCAGCCCCTCGGCCATCTTCGGTCCTGTCACCTCTCCCCCATTGTTCAGGGCGTAGGACGCGCTCAGGGTCAGCAGGTACATGGCGTCGTAGGCGTTGGAGGTATAGGCGTAGGCGCTCGGGTCCTTCTTGAAGCGGCTCAGGAAGGCGTCCCGGAAGGAGTTGAAGGCCTGGCCCGTGCCCTGCGCGGGCGCGGTGCCGTAGACGCCCTGGGCCTGGGCGGAAGCCGTGGCGTTGGCCAGCAGGCCCAGGTCCTTCACGCTGTCGGAGAAGAACCAGCGGTGGCCCGAGTCGCGCTTGAGGTTGGGCTGGTTGGCGGCCTCCACGAGGATGTTGGTGACATCATCCGAGAAGCCCACCACCACGGTGAGATCCGGGTCGTACGCGTTGAGCTCCTGCACCGCGTCCTTCACGTTCCCGCGCCGGGGATAGGGGATGCTCCGGTTGTCCAGCGCTGGGGCCACGTTGAGCCGGGTGGCGATGATGTCCTTGAGCCCCTGTCCGTAGGTCTCGTTCACGTACAGGATGCCCACCTTCTTCGGGTTGCCGAAGCGCGAGTCCGTGCCGCGCAGCAGTTGCGCGATGACGCTCCCTTGGATGGCGTCCGAGGGCGAGGTGCGCCACACGAGCCCCACCGTCCCTCCGTTCGTGTCCGGCAGCACCGTCAACTCGGGCGAGGAGGCGCTGTAGCTCATGAGGAGCACGTTGTTGGGAATGGTCACCGCCTGGGCCACCCCGTAGGACTGGCTGCTGCCCGCCGCTATCACCGCCGAGACCTTCTTCTCCTTTACCAGCCAGTCGGCCTGGATCCGCGCGCGCTCGTCGTCTCCTCCGGTGTCACACAGGTACAGGGTGAACTGCTTGCCGTTGACGCCCCGGCCGTTGACCTGCTCCATCGCGAGCAGCGCGGCGTTGAACGCCTGCTCGTCCGACTCGTCCACGGGCGCGCCCGCCGCGGTGCCGGAGTGGATGGGGAACAGGCCGCCCAGGGCAATGTCTCCCGCCTCGGCGCGGCCGTACACCTGTCCACAGCCGGTGGGCAGCGGCAGACACACGCCCTGGGTGCAGACCTTGTCCGCTCCGCACTCGGCGCTCGTCTCACACTCCTCGAGCCCGGCGGCCGTGGTGAAGCTGCACCCGGTGGCCAGCACGGACAACACTCCCATCAGCAACCGCGTGCGCATCAGAACCTCACCTCCACGCCCGCTCCCGAGCCCGCGGGCGCGGAGATCAACCGCGCCTGCCCGGCGGGAGGCGGGACGTCCTTGGGATAGAGCAGCACGGCCGCCACGGCGCTCACGATTCCCACCCCGAAGCCGATGTCCGCCAGCAGCGCGTTGCTCCGGGTCTCGTCCCGGGCCGCGACCTTGTCGTTCAAGGTGGCCGCGTTGTCGAAGGCCGAGCGGGCCTCGCGGGCCTTCAGGCCGAAGATGGTGCCCACGCCCACTCCCGCCAGCGCCACGCCGCCCAGCGCGAAGGACGTCACCTGCATGCGCCGGCGCGCGGAGAGCGAGTCCTGGTACGCCGCGGCGAGCCGCTGTTGATTGGCCTCCTCCGCCTGCCGCGCCGCCTCGCGCTCCTGCCGCGCGCGGCGCTGGGCCGCGTCCGCTTCCTCCTGCAGGCGCTTGCGCTCGGCCTCCACCTCGGCCGCGGCCGCCGCCTCGCGCTCCTGTTGCAGGCGCAGCCGGTCCACCGACGAGCGCGCGCGCTTGCGCAGCTGCGCGTCATCCCCCTCCGTCATGTACTGCTCGTAGTAGGAGATGGCCTCGCTCGCCTGGCCGGCCTGATCGTACGCGCGCGCCATGTTGTAGATGAGCCGGGAGTCGGGGGCGAGCTCGTGGGCCTTCGCGAGCGCCTCGGCCGCCTCCAGGTACTTCTTCTGCTCGAAGAGCTTCTCGGCCTGTTTGATGAGCTCCTTGGGATTGCGCGAGGAACCAGCACGCTGGGCGTGGACCGGGACGGGGGCGAGCAACAGGGCCGCCAACAGAACGGGAGCCATTCTCATGGACTGAGAGTCTACTCCAAAACAAAGGGGCCGCTTCCTCCCCCCTTTGGGAAGGAACGGCCCCGGCGCCGAGGGCGGCGGCCCTCAGCTTCCCAGGCGGGAGATGAGCAGCTTGCGTTGCAGGGTCAGGGCCTCGGGCGCCTTGTGCCCCAGGGACTCGAAGAAGGTCTCCTGATTCTTGAGCTCGGTCTTCCACTCATCGGTCTTGATGGAGGTGACGTCGGCGAGCGCTTCCTTGGAGAGATCCAACCCCTGGGTGTTGAGGCCCTGATCCGAGCGCGGCACCCAGCCGAGCAGCGTCTCCTCCGTGGGCACACGGCCGTGCACCCGGTTCACGATCCACTCCAGCACGCGCATGTTGTCGCCAAAGCCCGGCCAGATGAACTTGCCGCTCTTGTCCTGCCGGAACCAGTTGACCTGGAAGATCTTCGGCGGATGGGCGATCGACTTCTGCATGTCCAGCCAGTGCTGGAGGTAGTCGCCCATGTGGTAGCCGCAGAAGGGCAGCATGGCCATGGGATCGCGCCGCACCACGCCCACCTTGCCGGTGGCCGCGGCGGTCGTCTCGCTGCCCATGGTGGCGCCCAGGAACACGCCATGCGTCCAGTTGAAGGCCTGGAGCACGAGCGGCACGGTGTTGGAGCGGCGGCCGCCGAAGATGATGGCGGAGATGGGCACGCCCATGGGATCGCTCGCCTTGGGGCTGAGCGCGGGGTTGTTCTGCATGGGCGCGGTGAAGCGGCTGTTGGGGTGCGCGGCCTTCTCCGGGCTGCCGCGCTTCCAGGGCCGGCCCTGCCAGTCCGTGAGCTCCTCGGGCACCTCGCCGTCCATGCCCTCCCACCACACGTCGCCATCCGGCGTCATGGCCACGTTGGTGAAGAGCGTGTCGCGCGACACGCTGGCCATGGCGTTGGGGTTGCTCTTGGTGTTGGTGCCGGGGGCCACGCCGAAGTAGCCGGCCTCGGGGTTGATGGCCCACAGCCGGCCGTCGGGACCCACGCGCATCCACGCGATGTCGTCCCCGACGGTCTCCACCTTCCACCCCGCGTATTCCTTGGGGGGAATCATCATCGCGAAGTTCGTCTTGCCGCACGCCGAGGGGAACGCCGCCGCCACGTACGTCGTCTCTCCCCGGGGGCTGGTGACGCCGAGGATGAGCATGTGCTCGGCGAGCCACCCCTCGTGCTGGCCCAGGTAGCTGCCGATGCGCAGGGCCAGGCACTTCTTGCCCAGCAGCACGTTGCCGCCATAGCCGCTGCCAAAGCTCCAGATGGTGTTGTCCTGGGGGAAGTGGCAGATGTAGCGGCGCTCCGGGTTCAGGTCCCCCGTGCTGTGCAGGCCCCGGTTGAACTCTCCCGAGTCACCGAGCATCTCCAGCGCCGCGCGCCCCATGCGCGTCATGATGCGCATGTTGAGCACCACGTAGATGCTGTCCGTCAGCTCCACGCCCACCTTGGCGAAGGGGCTGCCCGGCGGACCCATGATGTAGGGCACCACGTACAGGGTGCGGCCCTTCATGCTGCCGCTGAACAGGTGCGTGAGCTTGGTGTAGGCCGCCTCGGGCTCCATCCAGTTGTTCGTGGGGCCGGCGTCCTCCTTGTTCGTGGTGCAGATGAAGGTGAGGTGCTCCACCCGCGCCACGTCGTTGGGGTTGGAGCGGTGCAGGTAGCAACCCGGGCGCTTCTGCGGGTTGAGCGGGATGAGGATGCCCTCGTCCACCGCCTGCTCCGTCAGCCGCTGCTTCTCCTCCGCCGAGCCGTCGCACCACACGATCCGCTCCGGCTGGGTCAGCTGGGACATCTTCGCCACCCAGGCCAGTAGCTCCGGGTTCTTCGTGGGAGCACTGCCCTGGATCCCTGGGGTCTGGAGCGAGGCCATGAGCACATCTCCTTGTAAAAGGTTCGGCTACCTTTCTGACTCACCCTTGTAAAAGCAATGGCGCGCCTCGCCAGATGTCCCTCGGGAACTCCCAACTTCATTCAATTTTACTAACTGAATCGTGTCTATTCAGAAGCAGACGTTGGAGGCGCGAGAATTCAGCTCCTCGCCGGATTGGAGTCAGGCTGCCGCCCCTCCCCAATATGACCATCGCCATCGTCCTGGGCACCGTGCCGCTGGCCCTGGTGCTCTTCTCTCCTCCCGGTGGCGGTGGCGGTGCCCTGGGGGGCCCCCCGCGCCGGGCACTCGAGGCACCGGCGCGAGGGAGCCGCGGCTGTCGCGTGACGCGCTCAGCCGCAGGTGTACGTCCAGCGGCAGTTGTTCGACAGGCACTCGTTGTTGTTCGAGCACAGGGCGCCCTTGGCCTTCTTGTTCTGGCAGGTGCCCGTGTTGAGGCCCCAGCCGCAGTACTGCTGGGCGCCGCAGTCGTTGTCGCCATCGCAGATGCAGCTGCCGGTGATGTTGCCGCAGTCCAGGGAGGTGCACTTGGCGCTCACGCACTCCTCGTTGAAGCGGCACGTGTCGCCGAGCACCTTGGAGTTGGGGGCGTAGGCCTTGCCGCAGATCTGCGGGTACTGCGCCTCGCGGGTGGCCTTGGGCACGTAGGCCGCCACGCCGCTGGTGTCGATGTCCGCCGCCGCGTCCGCCATGCCCGTGCGCGTGGACTGCGCGCGCTCCCACATGCGCAGGAAGGTCTCCGACGAGCCCTCCAGGCCCGTGGTGTTGGCGCCCAGCTGCTTGAGGTCGCGCAGCAGGTCCGGCAGCAGGCCCACGTGCGCCAGGCCGTACTGGTCGAAGTCGGTGCCCAGGCGCGGGGGACCGGACACGCGCTGCTGCGCGGCCTGGGCATCCGCCTCGGCCTTGAAGCCCGCCGAGCACGCGCCGTACGAGCCGAAGCGCGGACGCGTCTGCTGGATGAAGCCGTTGAGGTCCGCGCCGAACGCCATGGGCACCTTCAGGCCCTGACGGCCGAACTCGTACGCCTGGGCGAAGGAGCGCGTCGAGCCCTGGCAGTTGTTGGCGATGGGCGTGCGCGTGTAGTCGCGCGTCTCGTCATGCGCGGTGCGCAGGCCGAAGATGCCTCCGGACTGGCGCACGTAGCGGATGACGGAGGCGGGCGTCGTCTTCTCGTTGGCGGCCAGGTCCGGGCTCATCACCTCGCGGAAGTGTCCGTGGGAGATGTAGACGGGGTAGTAGGTGTTGCCGCGCGTCAGCGCGACGGTGTCCTCCACGGAGCGCTCGGACATGTGGGCCAGGTCGATGAGCATCCCCTTGGCCATCAGCTCCTGCACCAGCGCCTTGCCCTCGGCCGTCAGGCCCTTGACGTTGCGGCAGTTGGCGTCCACGTCGAAGCCCAGCGTGAAGCCCGGGCCCGTGACGCCGCAGTCGGTGTCGATGTGGCAGTTCTCCAGGAACTGGGCCGCCTGGAAGATGGCGTTGTGCAGCGCCGCGCCACCGAAGCGGTTGTCCAGCTGGTGCACGGGCTGGATGGAGCGCACGCCCAGGTTGTAGAAGCGGTTGAGCTCCGAGCGCCAGTCCTTGGTGCCGAACAGCTTGCTCACCTCGATGGAGAGCACCATGGCCAGCTTGCCCGAGGCGATGATCTGCCGGGCGTGCGCGGGCGACAGGGCGATCTCCGCCCAGGACGTGCGCGCGTCGAAGTCCTTGGCCATCTGGATCTGCACCTCGACGTCCGTCATCTCGTCGCAGGGGCGCTTGAGGTTCTGGTAGGGCAGCGCGCTGCACAGGAAGCCGTTGCTCACCAGGGACACCGTCACGAGCGACAGGCCGCCCAGGTGCGCCTGGCGCAGCGAGCCCTCGAAGGCCTGCTGGTGCGCGATGGTGTCCCATCGCGGCCACTGCGTGTTCACCTGCTTGCGGCCCAGGTGCAGGCCCGTGTCTCCTTCCGTGCCCTCGATCTTCCCGATGAACTCCGAGGCCACCGCGCCGCCCACGCCGAACATGCTGTTGAGGACGGGCACGCCGCTCAGGTCCAGCGCGCCCGAGTTGGGGCACAGGTTGAGCATGTTGCTCAGGTCCATGCGCACGCGGGCGTGATCACTCTCGGGCTCGCCGCCGTCGCAGCTCACCATCGTGCCGGTGTGGCTGCCGTGGAACCAGCCACCGCTGAACGCCTCCTCGGCGAACATGTGGTGGTGCAGTTCCGCGAAGCCCGAGACCGCTACTTGCTGCTCCACCGTGGCGGGGGCCTCGACGAGCGCGTCGGGCTGCGTCTCATCCACCGGGTTGCACCCCTGCATCAGGGCGAGCATCGACAGCATGGCCAAGGGTCGTCGGTTCATACGCGACATTTCCTCTCTGAGTGAAAGAGGGCCGCATACCAACCCGGGCCTAAACGGAAAATCAAGTGAAGACAGGCATAAGGGAAAAGGGGGAGGTGGGGCAGTGTGCCCACGCCTCCCCCTTATTCCTACCCATTATTCCTACAGCAGTTTGTCGAGGGTGATGGGCAGCTCCCTCACGCGCTTGCCGGTGGCGTGGAAGATGGCGTTGGCCACGGCGGCGGCGACGCCCGTGGTGGCGATCTCACCGATGCCCTTGATGCCCAGCGGGTTGACGTGGGGATCGTTCTCCTCGACGAAGTGCACGTCGATGGCGGGCACGTCCGCCTGCACGGGCACGTGGTACTCGGCGAGGTCCGCCGTCATCACGCGGCCCGTCCGTGGGTCGCGCAGCGTCTCCTCGGTGAGCGCCATGCCCAGGCCGAAGATGACGCCGCCGGAGATCTGGCTGCGCGCCGTCTTGGCGTTGAGGATGCGGCCGGCGGCCATGGTGGTGACGATGCGGCTCACCCGCGCGGTGCCCAGGGCCTCGTCCACGCGCACCTCGATGAAGTGGGCCCCGAAGGAGTGAGAGCTGTACTTCTTCTCCTCGGGCTTGGGCGCCGCGTCGCCCTTGCCTTCCACGTGGGGAAGGTTCTGGCGCGCGAGGAGCTGGGCATACGTCTCGCCCTTGTTCTTGTCCTTGCTGGAGAAGAGCCGTCCGTCCTCGGTGAGGACGTCCTTCTCGGCGAGGCCGCTCAGGGGCGACTGCTTGTCCGCCACGGCGAGCTGGATGAGCTTCTTGCGCGCCTCGGCGGCGGCGGTCTGCACGGCGGGCGAGGCGGAGGCGGTGGTGGAGGAGCCACCCGCGAGCGGACCGAGCGGCAGGAGGCTGTCGCCCATCTCCATGCGCACCTTCTGCACGGGCAGGCCCAGGGCCTCGGCGGCCACCTGGGAGAGCACGGTGTAGGCGCCCGTGCCCAGGTCCGAGGCGCCGCACTGCACGAGCGCGGTGCCGTCCGGCATCACGCGCGCCGAGGCGGCGGCCGGCGAGCGCATGGCGGGGAAGGTGGCGGTGGCCATGCCCCAGCCGATGAGCACGTCCCCGTCCTTCATGGAGCGGGGCTGGAGGGGACGCTTGGCCCAACCGAAGCGCTCGGCGCCCGAGCGGTAGCACTCCAGCAGCGACTTGCTGGACCAGGGGTGGCCGTGCTCGGGATCCTTGTCCGCGTGGTTGATGCGCCGCAGCTCCAGCGGGTCCATCTTCAGCGCATGGGCGAGCTCGTCCAGGGCGCTCTCCAGCGCGTAGGTGCCCGGGGCCTCGCCCGGGCCGCGCATGAAGGTGGGGGTGCCCGTGCTCAGACGCGCCACCTGCTGGGACGTGGTCACGTTGGGGCAGGCGTAGAGCATGTTGCTCACGCCGGTGAAGAGCTCGGCGAAGCTGTCCTGCTCGGACACCTCGGACAGGCCCGTGTGGCGCAGGGCGGTGAGCTTGCCCTGGGGACTGGCGGCGAGCTCCACCTTCTGCACCGTGTGGGGCCGGAAGCCCACCAGGGTGTTCATCTGCTGGCGGGTGAGCACCAGCTTCACCGGCCGGTTCACGTGTTTGGCGGCCAGGATGCTCAGGGCGATGTGCGACCAGGGCAGCGCCTTGCAGCCGAAGCCTCCGCCGATGTAGCGCGAGAGGACGCGGATGTTCTCCTGCGGCATGCCGAGCAGGACGGAGAGGAACTGCCGCATGAAGAAGACGCCCTGGTTGGCATCGTAGATAGTGAGGTGCTCGGGGTCGTCCCAGACCGCCACGGTGGCGTGGGGCTCCATGGGGTTGTGCGTCTCGGTGGGCGTCGTGTACGTGGCCTCCACGCGCACGCTGGCCGCCTTGAGCGCCGCCGCCACGTCTCCGCGCGTGTGTCCCGGCGGCGGGCCGCCGAAGACGCCCGGGGCGGGCTCGACGCGCGCCTTGTTGATGTCCAGGGTCGCGGGCTTGTCCACGTAGGTGGTGCGCACGAGCGAGGCGGCGTACGTGGCGCGCTCCAGCGTGTCGGCCACCACCAGGGCGATGGGCTGGCCGTTGTAGAGCACCTCGCTGTCCTGCATGGCGGTGACGCGGGGCAGGACGGGAATGGTGGCGTACTTCTCCAGGCCCGCCAGCTTGGGCATGTTGCGCGGGGTGAACACCGCGAGCACGCCCGGGGACTGCTCGGCCTCGGACGTCTGCATGCGCAGCACGCTGCCGCGCGGCACGCTGCTCTGGACGATGACGGCGTAGGCCGTGTTGGGCAGGGTGTGCTCGGCGGCGTAGCGCGCCTGTCCCGTCACCTTGAGCCGTCCGTCCACCCGGTCCACCGGGTTGCCAATGAGCTTGCCGTTCATGAGCGCCCTCCGAGCGTCGTCAGGGCGCGCACGACGAGCCGCCGCGCCAGTTCCACCTTGAAGCCGTTGTGGGCGCGCGGCTGCGCTCCCTCGAGCGCCGCCTCGGCCGCGGCCTGGTACAGCGTGGGCGAGGGCTCCTGTCCGACGAGCTTCTGCTCGGCGGCCGACGCACGCCAGGGCCGCGTGCCCACGCCTCCGAGCGCGAGCCGGGCGTTCTTGATGCGGCCTGCGTCCACCTCCAGCACCGCGGCCACGGAGGCCAGGGCGAAGGCGTACGAGGCGCGGTCACGCGCCTTCATGTAGAGCGAGCGGCGCGCCGCGGGCAGGGCGGGGATGTCCACCGAGAGGATGAGCTCCCCGTGCTCGAGCACCGTCTCGCGCTGGGGCGTGGTGCCGGGCAGCAGGTGGAAGTCGGTGAAGGGCACGGTGCGCTCGCCCTTGAGCCCCTGGATGCGCACGGTGGCGCCCAGCGCCGCGAGCGGCACGCACATGTCCGAGGGGTGGGTGGCGATGCAGGACTCGCTGCCGCCGAGCACCGCGTGCGAGCGGTTGATGCCCTCGAGCGCCGAGCAGCCCGAGCCGGGCTCGCGCTTGTTGCAGGCGTTGGCCGTGTCGCGGAAGTACGCGCAGCGCGTGCGCTGCATCACGTTGCCGCCCACGGTGGCCATGTTGCGGATCTGCCCCGAGGCGCCGGCGAGCAGGGCCTGGGAGAGCGCCGGGTAGCGCTCGCGCACGAGCGGGTGGTGGGCCACGTCGCTGTTGCGCGCCATGGCGCCCAGCCGCACGCCGCCGTCCGGAAGCTCCTCCACCTGGGCGAGCGGCAGCTTGCGCACGTCCACGAGGACGTTGGGCTTCTGCACGCCGAGCTTCATCAAATCCAGGAGGCCCGTGCCGCCGGCGAGGAAGGTCGCCTCGGGCGCGCCGCTGACCTGGTTCACGCTGGTGGCCGTCTCCAGCGTCTGCACGTAATGAAAGGGATTCATGTGCGAGGGTCCGTGCCTGTTTACTGGGGAAGCCGCCGCACCTGCTGGATGGCGGCGACGATGTTGGGGTAGGCGCTGCAACGGCAGATGTTGCCACTCATGGCCTCGCGCACGTCCGCGTCGGAGGTGCCACAGGGCTCGGACAGCAGGCCCACGGCGCTCATGATCTGCCCGGGGGTGCAGTAGCCGCACTGGAGCGCGTCACACGTGAGGAAGGCCTCCTGCATGGGGTGCAGCGTCTCGCCCTGGGCGAGCCCCTCCACCGTGCGCACCTCGGCGCCCTGGTTCATGAGGGCGAGCGACAGGCAGCTCAGCTCGCGCCGGCCATTCACCAGCACCGTGCAGGCGCCGCACTGGCCATGGTCACAGCCCTTCTTGGTTCCCGTGAGCTCCATGCGCTCGCGCAGCGCGTCCAGCAGGGTCGTGCGGGGATCCACCTTCACCGTCCGGGGCTGTCCGTTGACGGTGAGGCTCACCTCCAGCTCCGCGGGCGGGGGGCTGGAGGGGGAAGGCAGCTGGGGTCCGGCGGGGGTGTGGTGGCAGGCTTCCAGGAACAGGGCACTGCCTACCGTGACCGTGGTGGCGGTGGCGATGAACTCGCGGCGGGTGGCGCCACCGGGGAGCTCGGAAGCGGGGGCTTCCGGGCTCGTGGGCACTTCCGGTGAGAGGGACTTCGGGTCCGTCATGACAGCTCCATTCGGAAGACGACGAATGGACGCTAGCGCGAAGGCACCGTGTTCCGGAGAACTCTCGTGAGCGAAGCGTTGACCTGAATCACTTTCGAGGGCGTGGGTCTTGTCGTGCGTGTTCCCACTTCCATCGACATGGGCGCCAGGCTCCTCACGTCCCGGATTCGCGCTCGGGCGCGAGCGGACGATCCGCCGTCACGGTGAGTATGCCGTGAAGCATTCCCAGCACCGCCGCGTACACGAGGAGCTGGGGCGCCACGACCGCGATGCCGAAGCGCTCGGCCATGAAGCCCACGGCGCTCGGCAGCACGGCGATGCCCAGCGTGCCCGCGCTCACCTGGAAGCCCACCGCGTGCGCGGCCACGTCGGAGCCCACCCGCCGGGGCGTCTCCGACATGAGCGCCGGGAAGATGGGTGCCATCGAGAGGCCGAGCAGCCCCAGTCCGAGCGCGGGAGGCAGGGCGGGGAGCGCGAAGAGCAACGCGCCCACCACCGCGAGCGCGGTGCACCCCCGCAGCATCCGCACCGGGCCGAGCCGCTCCACGACGAAGCCGGACATGACGCGCCCCACGAACAGGCTGCCCCAGTAGAGGCTCGTCCAGCTTCCAGCCTCCGCCGTGCTCAGGCCCCGCCCCTCGGTGAGCACCGTGTAGCTCCACTGGCCCGCCGTCACCTCCACGCCCACGTAGAAGAAGAAGATGAGGCTCTGCAGGCGCACGCGCGGACGGCGCAAGGCTTCCCAGGCGGTGGCGGTCGGCACCACGCTGGCCCCTCCTTCCTCTCCGGGCTGCGGCGGGCCGCCCTCCCACTGCCGGCGCATCACGACGAAGGTCACCGCGAGCGCGCCGAGCACCGCGCCGATGACGGCGTAGCCCGCGCGCCACCCGGCTCCGCGCGTGAGCAGCGCCGTCATGAGCACGGGTCCGAGCGTGGCTCCGATGCTGTAGGCGGCATGCAGCCACGTCATGTGGCGGGGGCCGAAATGTTGGGCGGCGTAGGTGTTGAGCGCGGCGTCGATCGCCCCCGAGCCAAAGCCGACGAAGCAGGCCGCGCACAGGAAGAGGGCGAAGAGCGGCACGGTCGCGTAGCCGCCCAGACCGAGCGCGACGAGCGCGGTGCTGGCCGCCAGCAGCAGGCCGAGGTTCAGGGCTCGCATGAGCCGTCCGGCGAACAGGCCCGAGACGAAATACGCCGCCGCGCTCGCCGCGAGGATGGCGCCCATCGCGGCCTGGGGCAGGGAGAACGTGTCGCGCAGGGATGGCCAGGCCAGCCCCAGGACCGCGTCCGGCAGACCGAGGCTCACGAAGGCCAGATAGGCGAGCGCGAGCAACGCGGGACGGGGACGGGAAGGTGTCATGGCGGCGCAACCTAATGCACCGCCGCTCCTCCCCGCCCACCAAACCGACTAGATCTTCACGACCTCCACGTCATCCATGTGGATGAAGTTGGCGCCGTCGGCCGTCGTGGCCTGGGTGTGGAAGCCGAACTCCAGGTAGCCCCCGGTGACGTTGATGGCGGGCGTCTCCACCTGCGTCCAGTTGCCGTACGTGCCGAGCGTGGTGAACACGGGCGCGGCGGTGCCGCTCGTCTTGCCCTGCAGCCGGGCGATGGGGAAGTTGCCACCCTTGCGCACCCAGGCGCGCACCTTGTAGTTGCCGTTGGCCAGCCCCGTCTTCACCTGGTACGTCCAGGTCTCGAAGGGCGAGTTGCTCCAGTGCGTCAGGTGGTAGGAGCCCGAGTGCGCGCCGTTGTAGGTCTCGCTGATGGCCGCGCCCGCGGTGCCGTTGGGCGTCCACGTCGTCCAGTTGGACAGGCCCGACTCGAAGCTCGCGTTGGCCACCGTGGTGCCGGTCGGAGGCGGGGTGGTGCCACCGCCCTTCTGGTACCAGCGCACCCACTCGACCTCCATGGTCTTCGGCTGGCCCTGCGTCAGCGCGATGCTGCCGGCGGCGGGGAAGCCGTACCAGTTACCACCCATGGCCAGGTTCAGGATGAGGTAGTGGTTCTGCTGGAACTCGGTCTCGTTGTGGTAGAACGTCGTCCCGGCGTAGCGGCCGTCCAGCCGGAACACCATCATGCCGGCGTCCCACTCCACCTCGTAGGTGTGGAAGGAGTCGGCCAGGTTGTAGCCGCCGCTCTGGCCCGTGCCCCAGTCCGCCTGGCCGCCGTTGTACCAGTGGTTGGCGGACTTCATCCACGTGGGCTCGTTGGAGTGCCACTCGAGGATGTCGATCTCTCCGCTGGAGGGCCAGCCCACCTGCTGCACGTTGGCGCCCAGCGTCCAGAACGCCGGCCACATGCCGTAGCCGGAGGGCACCTTGATGCTCGCCACGATCTTCCCGTAGCGCTTCTCCACCTTGCCCTTGGTGTGCAGGCGGCCCGAGAACAGCGTGCGCTGATGAGCGCCGCACTTGGTGTCGCTCACGCTCGTGGGGGCCGTGCGCTCGGCCTTGATGATGAGCTTGCCGCCGCTCACCGAGACGTTCTGGGTCCGGGGATACTCGATCTCCCCCGTGCCGAAGTTGCAGTTGTTGGTGACCGGATCGTGATCGCTGTTGAGCGTGGTCCAGTTGCCCGTGTTGAGGCTGCCGCCCTCGAACTCATCCGACCAGGCCAGGCTCCAGCCCGAGCCCGGGTTGTAGTCGAGCTCGCCCTGGACTTGGCCCACGGCGTCGGCCTGGGCTGCCGCTTCGGTTGCGTCCTGCTCGGAGGCGTCCATCGCGCATCCGGAAAGGGCCGTCAGACAGCAGGCGGCCAGGAACTTCGAGGAAAAGGTCAGTCGGGACATGTCCGTGCCTGGGGTGGGAGAAAGCCGAGGCTGGAACGAGTCAGCCTCGGATTCTCTTAATACCAGAAATGACGGATTAAGTGAACCAAACTGTTATCTCAGATGAAGGACCTGTCACGGAGCCGACTGACGCGGTGGGCCATCGGGAGGCTCACGGCACCTGGACGCCGTCCATGTTCGACTCCGGGGAGGAGGTGGCGCCCTTGAAGGCCCGGGCCCGGTAGAAGTGGTTGCCCGAGGGCACCTGCCGGTCCACGAAGGTGCGGGTGTTGGCGCCCACGCGGCCTATCTCCTGGAAGGCCACGGGCCAGGTGGAGGGGCCGCGCTCGAGGATGAAGCCCTCCTCGCCTTGGGAGTTGTCCGTCCAGCGCAGGGTGATGTCCGCGCCCGAGCGCTGCGCGTAGAAGTTGCTCGGGGCCTCGAGCGTGGTGGCGTTCACCTGGATGGACGCGGTGGTGGAGACGGTGGCGCCGCGGTTGTCCTTGACGGTGAGCGTGACGGTGTAGGTGCCCCCCTTCGTATAGGTGTGGCTCGCCTTGGCGCCCGTGGCCTGCTGCCCGTCGCCGAAGTTCCAGGCGTACGAGGCGATCGTGCCATCGGCGTCCGTGGAGCCCGAGCCATCGAAGGCCACCACGAGCGGCGAGGCCCCCGAGGTGGGCGTCGCGGAGATCCGGGCCACGGGGGCCTGGTTGCCGGTGGACGTGCCCGAGGGGAGGATGACGAGGGTGATGCTCTGGCTGGGGACGCGGGTGTCGATGACGCCCGCGGCCACGGGAAGGTCCGCCAGCCGGGTGATGGTGTTGGCGGACGTGAGCTGCCACACCTGGGCCTTGGCCGCGGAGCTGAAGCCCGCCACCTTCAGCGTGACGGGCGTCTCGCCCGACAGCACCTTGTTGATGACCATGACGGTGAGGGCGCCGTCGCTCGTGCGCTGGGCGGCGAACGCGGACAGGTTGTCCGGATTGGCCACGGCGCAGGACACGCTGGTGTCGCCGAAGGTGGACTTGAGGCCGTCATAGTTGCGGTACAGCTTCATCGCCTTGTACGTGGGCGTGGTCGCGGCCGGTGTCTCCCAGCGGGCGGCGTAGTCCAGGCCCTCGCGGCCGAAGATGCCGAGGAGCTCCGCCTGCGTGGTGGCGCCGTTGATGTGGCCCTCCGCGCCCCAGTTGTACTCGGTGATGCCCACCTTCGTGCCCGGGTAGTAGGTGCTCACCCACTCCTTCAAGCGGGGCACCAGCCGGACCTTGTCCTGAATCCACGTCTCGTCGACGTAGTTTGGATCCCACAGCGAGCGCGTGGTGCGGTTGCGCCGCAGTTGCATGGTGTTGGAGGTGTCGTTGCTGAACTCGCCTCCCTGGGGGTAGTAGTGGACGGTGAGCACGTCCAGCAGCCGCTTGCCCGTGGCCTGCTCGTTCTTGTGGAACTGGTCGAGCAGCCAGGGGAGGTAGTCCCAGTTGCCGTTGGCCTCGCGGTCCGGGTAGCGCGTGTAGCCGTTCTTCGGCGCTTCCTGGTGGTCATAGCCGCTGTAGAGGTAGCCGCTCCATCCCCACTCCTCCGGGCCCATGATGAGCGCCCCGGGGTCCACGCTCTTCACCATGGCGGCGTGCGCCAGGTGCTTGTCGCGCAGCTGCTTCATGGTGAGGCCCGTGGGTTGGGCGTCCCGGTGGGTCTGGTGCCAGAGGCTGGGCTCGTTATCCATGATGTAGTAGCGCGGGCCTCCCGCCGCGGCGCCGCCCCAGCGCGCGCGCAGGTGCTCCACCCAGCCCTTCTGGAAGTTCGCGTCCGACGCCACGTTGGCGTCCTTCGGATCGTTGACGACGTTCTTCCCATTGCTGAACACGCCGTTGCCCGCGTCCGGGTAGTACGCCCGATCACTGTCCTGCTGCGCGCCGTATTTGGCGATGGAGAAGCTGCACATCTTCTCGCGGCCGGGCCCCAGGTTCGCCACCCAGCCGATGAGCGGAATGGTGATGAGCGGCTCCGCGCCCGCCGCCCGCGTGCTCTGGATGAAGGCATCCACCTCGGCACCGGGCTCCGCGCTGGGATAGGGCAGACTCTCGAAGTAGTAGTCATTGGCGCGGTTGGCCGCGTTCAGCTTCCAGTTGTAGCGGGACGTGGCGTTTCCACCCCGGCGGTTGAGCGGCGCGTTGAGTTCCTCCAGCTGCGCCTGCGTTCCATAGGCCACGCCATAGATGAAAGGATTGATGGCATGCCGGCCGGCCCCCACGTTGATGTTGACCGTCGCGGCGGCGTTCTGCGCCAGCGCGGGTGAGGTCATGCAGAGCCACAAGCCCGCCAGCAGGGGGCCGTGCCCCCGCTTCAGCCACTGTGCCTGTACGTAGACGGACCCGTTGCCATGACGACGCTGCCCCCTCATCCGTTCTCCCCCTAGCATGGTCAATCCCACGCTCTTGACATCCGGGGCAAACCTTGAACATGCGCAATACAGACAGCAACCTGCACTCCAGATGGAATGCGCGGGGGTTGAGTCTTGCTTTATCGCGTGCTGGCAAAGGGGCCCGGGACGCACGATGCGAGGCATCGCACCCGTCCCGCGGGGGCCTTGTCCGCTCAGTGGATGGCGGCGCGCAAGCCGATGCGCTCGAGCACCTCGGCCTCGAGGGCGAGCAATTCATCCAGTCGGGCGTCCACCGGGGCCACGTCGCCTCCGGCGGCCGTGACGGCCAGCCGGTAGAAGAGGGACTGATGTCCGTCCTCGGACTGGGCCAGCTCCGCGTAGAAGCGGCGCAGCGGCGGATCCTCCAGTCCTTCGGCCAACAAGGACAACCGCTCGCACGAGCGGGCCTCGATGACGGCGGCCACGAGCAACCGGTCCACCCGGCGGCCCTCGTGGGACGTGCGCACGGCCTTCTGCAGTCCTTGCGCGTAGGGGTCGCCCGCGTCGCGGCCCAGCGTCAGGCCCCGCTCCGCCATCAAGTCCAGCACCCGGGCCAGGTGGGAGCTCTCCTCGCGCGCCAGCCGGGCCATCTGCGCGGGCAGGCCGGGCAGGTCCGGGTAGACCTGGATCATCGACAGGGCGTTGGCCGCGGCCTTCTTCTCGCAGTGGGCATGGTCCACGAGCACTTCATCGAAGCGCTCGAGCGCGAGGGGCAGCCAGCGCGGATCCGTGGGGACGCGGAGGATGACGGGGCCTTCTCCGGACAGGGGTCGGCGGTCGAGCGTGGGGCGGGACATGGCGGGCGGACCTATATCACCGACCGTGCCCCGCGCCTCGGGCAGGCGGGCGTTGCCTCAGTCCATCAGCACCACGCGCTGGGTGCGGCCCGCGAGGTAGCCCACCCGGCGGGCGATGCGCGCCAGCGACTCGTCCTTCTCCTCCACGCGCAGCGTGAGCCGCGGCAGCGACGAGAGCAGGAAGCGGGAGATCTGTCCCAGGCACAGGATGGCGTGGCCCTTCCTGCGGTGGGCGGGCACGGTGTAGAGGCCCTCCAGCTCCGCGCCGTATTGGGAGCGGCTGCCGATGTCCACCTTGAACACCAGCTCGCCGTTCTCCTCCAGCACGTAGGTGCGCTGTGCCCGGACTCGCTGGGCCACCCGGGCCTCGAAGCGCGAATCCTCCGCGAGGGGGTCCCGAGCGTGGATGTCCTTCACGGCCCCCGCCGCCAGGGGGAGCAGGCGCGGCAGATCCTCCTCGCGCGCGAGCCGCAGCAGGGGATTGGTGAAGGGGCCCAGATCATCCGCCGACACGGAGAAGAGGCGGTAGGTGCGCGACAGCTTCGGCTTGCCCGAGCACAGGCTGCGCACCAGCGCGTCCACCGCGGGCTTCTCTCCCACCGCGGCCTTGAGTCTCACGCGATCGGCCAGCGCGTCCGCGATGACGCCGGTGGCCTGTCCGTCGTTCGCGGAGGGCACCAGCAGTCCGCCGTCTCCTCCCACGAAGAGCGCCGCGGTGAGCGTCTTCCCATCGAAGCGTCCCCAGTAGGAGAAGCTGCCCCGGTCCTCGGTGGGGGGAAGGCCGAACTCCTCCAGCAACCCCAGCAGGTAGAGGTTGTGGGCCGGATCCCGGGCGAGCAGCGCCCGCAGCGCTTCGATATCCCGGGGAGCGAGCTGTTGAACGGTGACGGGCATGTCGCGAGCGAGGGCATACACCATAACGTGCCGCTCCGGTTTTCAAGAGCCTCCGTTTTTACCGGGGCCGCGAGTGCTCCCATGGCTCCTGGCGGCGCGCGGCGAGCTCCCAGGCGGAACAGAAAATTGTGCGTCGGTCAGATTGCCCGAGCGGCGTGTCGCTCGCACGCGCCGTGTGGGGCTCCGCCTCCCTGTCACGGCGGGGGCCGGGAGCGGAACGGGTACGACAGGGTGAGCGGGGGTCTTCCGGGTGGAGCGGGGAAGGGGGTGTCGGCCAGGGTGTCCAGGAGACAGGCGAAGACGAAGGGATCCTGGAGCGTGCTCTCCACCACCTCTCCGCGCAGGAAGTGACCCTGGCCCTCCTGGGACTCGAGCGTGAAGCGCAGCCGCACGCTCTGCGCGCCCACGTGGCGCCCCTCGGCGTCCTGGAGGCATTGGCGCATCAGCGGCTGGATGGCCCGGAGCGCCGCGCGGACTTCCTCCGGACTCCACGTGCCCGGGGGAATTTCCGGCAGGGGCTCCTCCTCGCGGGCGGCCACGGGCGGCGGGGCCGGTGGGGGGATGGGCTCCACGGGAGGCGGTGGCGTGGGCGGGGAATGCTCCACGGGCGGGGGCGATGGGCGCGGGGCGACGGGGTGCTCCAGCTCCAATGGGGGCTCCCGCGTCAGCCAGAGCGCCAGCGCGCTCAAGGCCACGAAGGGGAGGACTACCCAGAGGAGCACGGCTCGTCCCGACATGCCCACCTCAACCCGTGCGTGCTCCGCCTCAGTCCAATCCCAGTGCTTCCTTCAGGAGTTCCTCCCGGGCCACCACGGGCGTGCGCGGAAGGAGCTCGGGTCGGAAGCGCCGGATGAGCGCGTCGCCCGTCACGGGGGTTCCATCGCCCAGTCCACTCCAGGCCGCGAGCAGCCCCAGCACCCGCTCCACGGCGATGCCCCGCTCGCGCAGCTCGGCCACGGCGAAGGCACCCTCGCGCTTGGCCAGCCGCTTGCCGTCCTCCCCGAGCACCAGGGGCACGTGCCAGAAGCGGGGGGGCGTGACGCCGAGCGCCTCGTAGAGCTGGAGTTGTCTGGGCGTGGAGCTGAGCAGGTCATCTCCCCGGAGCACGTCGGTGATGCCACTGGCCGCGTCGTCCACCACCACCGCGAGCTGGTAGCTGGCCACGCCGTCGTTGCGACGCACGACGAAGTCTCCCACCGCCGTGGCCACGTCCTGGCACACGGGGCCGTGCAGCCCGTCCTCGAAGCACCACTCACCGGGGAGCGCCTGGAAGCGCAGGGCGGGGGGGCGCATCCGCGCGCGCTCCTCGCGGACCTCTGGAGCCAGGGGCGCGCAGGTGCCCGGATAGCGCGGGCCCTCGTCGCTCAGCCCATGGGGCGCGCTCGCCGCCCGGGCGATCTCCGCGCGCGTGCAGAAGCACGGGTAGACGCGGCCCATGCGCTCAAGCCGCTCCAGCGCCTCTCGGTAGATGTCCTCGCGCTGGCTCTGCACGAGGGGCGGCTCGTCCCAGTCCAGCCCCAGCCAGGTCAGATCCCGGTACAGGTCCTCGAGGAAGGCGGGTTTGCAGCGGGCCCGGTCCAGGTCCTCGATGCGCAGCAGGAACCGGCCTCCGGCCGCGCGGGCCTGGAGCCAGCCCAACAGGGCGCTGCGGGCATTGCCGAGATGGATGCGTCCGGTGGGGCTGGGCGCGAAGCGTCCGCGGAGACTCATGGCGTTGGAGGTGGCAGCCTAGCTTGGCCCTCGCGCCGGGCGTGCGCAGTTTTCACCGGGAGGAACCCGATGCGTTTCCTGCACTGCTCGGACGTCCACATGACGGCGGACTATGCCTCGCTGCCCCTGCGCCCGTTGGGGTGGCGGCGGTGGATCGCCATGTTCGAGCAGTGGGGGGGTCGGCGGAAGGCCTTCGCGCACGCCCCGGAGACGTTCGCCACCATCGCGCGCGAATCCCTGCGGCCGGGGGTGGATCATCTCATCGTCTCCGGAGACCTCACCCAATACGCGCTGGAGCCCGAGTTCGTGCTCGCGCGCCAGGCGCTCGGGGCCCTGGCGGAGGATCCACGCCGCTGCACGGTCATCCCCGGCAACCACGATGTCTTCACCCCGGGCAGCCACCGCACCGGCCGCTTCGCGCGGCATTTCGGACAGCTCCTGGAGAGCGATCTCCCCGAGCACCGGCGCGAGGGCGCCTTTCCCTTCGTGCGGCTGGTGGGGACGGAGGCCGCGGTGGTGGGGCTGTCCTCCGCGCGGGTGCCTCCCATGCCCGGCATCGCGCATGGCTATATCGGCCCGGCGCAGCTGGAGGGCCTGGCCGAGGTGGTGAAGGATCCACGGCTCGCGGGCCGGGCGCTGCTGGTGGTGGTGCACCACGCGCCCTTCACGGCCAAGGGCCGCGCGGATCACCGCTTCCATGGACTGAAGGATGCCCAGGCGCTCCTGGCGCTGTTGCCGGGTCCGCGCTTCGCGGTGCTGCACGGCCACATCCACCGGCGCTACCACCATCCAGCCACCCCGGAGCGCCCGCATGTCTTCAGCGCGGGCTCCTCCACGCAGGCGGGCCGCGAGGGGTATTGGCTCATCGAGGTGAAGGACGGCCGGGTGCTGGGCGGGCATCAGCGCGTCCCCGGCGAGGAGACGCCCGAGCCCGCCGCGCTTCACGCCTGAAGGCGCGGGGAGGCGTAGCGGCGCACGAAGTGGATCCACCGGCGCTCGTCGACTTCCACCTGCCACTCACTGTTGGGCGTGAGTGGCAGACGGGGCTTGAGGAAGGCTTCCAGGTGGTCCGCGGCCTTCACGGGCGTGAGGCCCGGAGCGCGGAAGGCGATGCGCAGGAAGACCTCCAACGAGGGCGCGACCTCCACCACCGCGTAGATGCGCAGCGCGCCCACGCGCCGCTGGTTCTGCACGTCCTGCGCGGGCACCGACGCGGGCGTCTGCCCGGCCGGAGTTCCCGTCATCCAATTGGATGGCTCGAGAGCGAACTCCAACAGCTCGTTGCTCGCCTCTTGCAGATTCGTATGCTCGTGAATGGTAAGCATTCCCCCGCCTCTCTGTAGTGGCCGTCCGCGGGGGAGAATGTGCCCACGCTCCGAGGGCATGCAAGGGGACGCCGGAGTCTTGTAGGCGCTTCGTTCCAAGACGTCCTCCACGCGTCAGAGTCGCGGGGTGACGCGGTGCGCGGAGGGGCATTCCGTGCGGACGGTGAACATTCCCGTGGTGCGTGACGCGGGGTGCTGGTCCGCACTCCGCGCACACTCACCGGCCGAAGGCCACCGCCGCGAGGAATCGCCAGGACAGCCGCGTGGCCTCTCCGCTCAACACATCGATGAGCTCGTCGCGGGCCCGCTCGTCGCGGTTGGCGAGGTGGAAGATGCGGTCGAGCAACCGGGGCCGCTCGAAGGCCCACATCAACCGGCGGTTGAGCCGGAACGCGGTGCGAAAGCGCGTCTGCCAGCGTCGCGCGTACCCCCCCAGTCCCCGCGCCGACAGGTCTCCCGTGGCGAAGGCCTCCGCGAGGGCCTCGGCGGCGAAGGCCCCCGACTCCAGGGCGAACTCGATGCCCTCGCCCGTGAGCGGGTTGACAAAGCCGGCCGCGTCTCCGAGCAGCAGCGCTCGATCGAAGGTGGTGTGGCGGGCCGAGGAGCCAAAGGGCAGGTGGTGGCCCTTCACCCGGCCCACGCGCCGGGCCCCGGCGAGCTCCGCCGCCACATGGGGGCTCGCGCAGAAGCGCTCCAGCAGCTCGGGCAGCCGGACGCCGGACGCGGCGAGCTGGTCCGCGCGCATGCCGAGCCCCACGTTGGCGCGCCCTCCGGGCAGCGGGAAGATCCACCCATACGCGGGCAGGAGCGCTTCCTCCCAGAAGAAGCCCATGCTGCGCGGGTGTGACAGGCGCACGTCCTCATAATAGGCGCGCACGGCGAAGGCGCCCTCGTGCTCGGAGAAGGCCGGAGCGCCGAGCGCGCCGCGAATCACCGAGGGCGAGCCGTCACAGCCGAGCACCACGTCGGCGCGCAGGGGCTCGCCGTCACGGCAGTGCACGCGCAGGACGTCGTGCTCGCGCTCCAGGCCCTCCACCCGTACGCCCTCGCGCAACGTGGCGCCCGCCTGGACGGCCCGCCGCACCAGCCGCTCGTCGAGCACTTCCCGGGGCACGACACTGGAGCGTCCTCCGAAGAGGCGCTCCGGGATGAGGGCGCTCCAGGTGATGCCTCCGGGGGAGATGGCTCGCACCGAGTCCACGGGGGCGCCCGCGTCGCCAGGCAGCGCACCGAGTCCCAGGCGCTCCAACATCCACAGGGCCCGGGGCGTGCAGCCATCTCCACACGTCTTGTCACGTGGGAAGCGGGCGCGCTCGAGCAGGGTGACGCGCGCGCCTTGTTGGGCGAGCAGGATGGCGGCCGACGAGCCCGCGGGGCCCGCGCCGACGATGACGACATGAGGAGACGTGGCGCGGCCAGACGAGGCGTGGTGGGAAGGGCTCCCCATAGGCGCCCCTTGTACGCCGACTTCGGGCGCTTGAGACACGGACTGGGCGTCCACCGTGAACAGGGACACGGGGCGCCGCCTCGCTAGGGCACGGCCGCCACGCGCACGGGCCGCACCCGCTCCACGGCCGCCTTGAGCTGACCGCAGCCCGCGTCGATGTCGATGCCGCGCCGCTGCCGCACGGTGCTGGGCAGGCCGTAGCCCGCGAGGATGTCCTGGAAGCCCCGCACGGCGTCCGGGCCGCTGGGCCGCTCGGCGTAGCCCACCGTGGGGTTGAGGGGGATGAGGTTGACGTGCGCGTCCATGCCGCGCAGCAACTGGCCCAGCGCGTGCGCCTGCTCGGGCGTGTCGTTCTGCCCGGCGATGAGCGCCCACTCATAGAAGATGCGGCGCTTGCGCTTGTCCGTGTAGTAGCGGCACGCGTCCATCAGCTCGGCGAGGGGCCATTTGCGCGCCGCGGGCACCAGCGCGCCCCGCTCCGCGTCCGTGGCCCCGTGCAGGCTGACGGCGAGCTGCACCGGCCGGTCCTCGTCCGCGAGCCGCCGGATGCCGGGCACCACGCCCACGGTGCTCAGGGTGATGAAGCGGGGCCCGAGCGCCAGCCCCAGCGCGTCCACGAGGATGTCCACCGCCGCCAGCGTGCCCTCGTAGTTGTGCAGGGGCTCGCCCATGCCCATGAGCACCACGTTGCGCAGGGACTCGTTCGTCTCGCGCAGCAGCCGCGTGACGTGCAGCACTTGGCCGATGATTTCCCCGGGCGACAGGTGGCGCACGAAGCCCATCTGCCCCGTGGCGCAGAACACGCAGCCCATGGCGCACCCCGCCTGGGTGCTCAGGCACACCGTGGCCCGGCCCTTGAACCGCATGAGGACCGTCTCCACCGTCTGTCCGTCCTGCATCCGCAAGAGCAGCTTGCGCGTGAAGCCGTCCGTGCTGAAGGCCTCGTGGTGGGTGGCGGGCCGCTCCAGGCGGGCGCGCTCGCGCAGCACCGACACCAGCTCGGGCTTCACGCCCTGGAGCTCATCGAAGGACGCCACCTGCTGGCGGTAGAGCGCGGTCCACAGCAGGTCCCGGTAATGGGCGCTGTAGCCCCAGGTGCTCAGCAGCTCGCCCAGGGCGGCGCGGGGCAGGTCATAGAGGTTGACCCGGGAGGGGGCGGAGGTGGGCGGCATCGTCCCCGAGCGATAACACACCCTGGCCTCTTCTCGTCCAGGGGGCTTGCCTTCCAGGAGGAGGCGACTGGTCCCCGCCTGGCCGGCTGGTGGGGATGCGCCTGGGGGGGATGTGCACCCTGACCCCGAGACTTAGACTGATGATGTGAGATCCGAGCGGCGGTGGGACGTCCTGGTGGTAGGGGGCGGGGCGAGTGGGACGTTGCTGGCGGTCCAGCTCTTGAAGAGCGCCTCGGGCCCCCTGCGGGTGGCGCTTCTGGAGCGGTCGAGCCGGACGGGTCCGGGTCTGGCCTATTCCACGCGCGCTTCCAGTCATCTGCTCAACGTTCCCGCGGGGAAGATGAGTGCCTTCGCGGAAGACCCCGAGCATTTCCTGCGCTGGATGCGCCGCGTGGCCCCGGACACGGCGGCCTGTGACTTCGTCCAGCGTCGGCGCTACGGCCAGTACCTCGAGGCGGTGCTGCGCACGGCCCGCAGGCACGCGGCGCCGGGGGTGAGCCTGGAGCTCCTGAAGGGAGAGGCCGTCTCCTTGTCCCGGGTGGAAGGGGGCGGCTTCCAGGTGGAGCTCGCCGAGGGCTCGCGGCTCGAGGCGCTCCGGGTGGTGCTGGCGGTGGGCAACGCCCAGCCCGCGGATCTCCCGGTGGAGGACGGAGGGCTCTTCTCGAGTCCCCGCTACATCCGCTCGCCCTGGGCTCCGGGTGCCCTGGACGGCATCCAACCCCACCACCCGGTGCTGCTCGTGGGCACGGGCCTGACGATGGTGGACACGGTGCTCTCGCTGGCCGAGCGCCACCATGAAGGCCGCATCCACGCCTTGTCCCGGCATGGCTTGCTTCCCCAGGTGCACCGCCCTGGCGCCGTGGCCGGCGTCCCGGACTTCTCCGCGCCCCGCCATGTCCGCTCCCTGCTCAGGACATTGCGGCGCGAGGTCGCGCGCGCTCCGGAGGACTGGCGGGGGGTCGTGGATGGTTTGCGGCCCGTGACGGCCTCGCTCTGGAGGGATCTGTCCCCCGAGGAGCGGCGCCGCTTCCTGCGCCACCTGCGCGCCTTCTGGGACGTGCACCGCCACCGCATGGCCCCCGCGGTGAACGAGACCCTGCGGCAGCTCCAGCGCACCGGCGTGCTGCGCATCCACGCGGCGCGGGTGCGGGGCTTCCGCCCGTTGGACGAGCACTGGGTGGACGCACGGGTCCGGCCCCGGGGCGCCGCGCACGAGACGTCCCTGCGCGTCCAGCACGTCATCAACTGCACGGGTCCGGATGCGTCCCTGGGCCGGGGCCATCCGCTGCTGCGCACGATGCTCGGCTCCGGACTCGCCCGGATGGACGCGCTGGGGCTCGGTCTGGCCACGGACGGGGAGGGCGCGCTGCTCGACGCGCGGGGCCGCGTGTCCGACGGGCTCTTCGCGCTGGGACCCCTGCGCCGGGGCGAGCTGTGGGAGAGCACCGCCGTGCCGGAGCTCCGCGCGCAGGCCGCCTCCCTGTCGCTGCGGCTGGCGCGCGAGTTCACGCCGCGCCCCGGCCTGTCCGCCCCCGCCGCCACGCTCCCCTTGTCTTAGGTGAGGACACCTCATGGGCCTTCAAATCCACACGGAGACCTTCGCGGACGAGGAGTACGGACGGTTCAGCCAGCGGCTCGCCGAATGCCTCGTGGCACTGCGCGAGGTGCTTTCACGGCCGGGCTTCGGGGTGGGGCCGCACTCGCTCGGCGCCGAGCTGGAGATGTTCCTCGTGGACGCCCATGGCCGGCCGCTGCCGATCAACCTGGACGTGCTCGGCCAGACGAAGGATCCCCGGGTGACGGTGGAGATCGGCCGCTTCAACCTCGAGTGCAACCTGCGGCCCGGCCCCTTCGCGGGACGCCCCTTCACGGCGATGCGCGCGGAGCTCGAGAGCGCGCTCGCGGAGGTGCGGCGCGCGGCGGCCACGAAGGGCGCGCGCGTGGCGGTGACGGGCATCCTCCCCACGCTGCGCGAGGCGGACCTGGGTCCGGGAGCGCTCACGGCCCTGCCGCGCTACCGGGCCATGGCGACCTCGCTGCGCCGCAACCGGGGCGAGGCGCCGATGCGCATCGTCATCAAGGGGGAGGATTTCTTCTCCGAGGAGTGGGACGACGTCTCGCTGGAGGGGGCCAACACCTCGTTGCAGTACCACCTGCGCACCAACCCGGCGGACTTCGCGCGCCTGTACAACGCCTGCCAGTTGGTGACGGCGCCGGTGTTGGCGGTGAGTGGCAACTCGCCCTTCCTCCTGGGGCGGCGGTTGTGGGACGAAACGCGCGTGGCGCTCTTCCGGCAGGCGGTGGATGACCGGGGCGAGGTGTCCCCCGATGCGCCCCGGCCCGGGCGCGTCACCTTCGGGCATGGGTGGGTGCGCGAGGGTGCCTGGGAGCTGTTCGCCGAGTCGGTGGCGCTGCACGCACCGCTGCTGCCCGTGGTGGGTCGGGAATCACCCCTGGAGGTGGTCGCCCAGGGGGGCGTTCCCCGGTTGGACGAACTGAGGCTGCACCAGGGGACGGTCTGGGCGTGGAACCGGGCCGTCTACGACCCGTCCGACGGAGGCCATGTCCGCATCGAGATGCGCGCGCTGCCCGCGGGCCCCACGGTGGAGGACATGCTGGCCAACGGGGCGTTGTTGCTGGGGCTCACCCTGGGCCTGAGCGGTCAGGTGGACGCGCTGCTGCCCGCCATGCCCTTCGCCTACGCCCAACAGAACTTCCTGCGCGCGGCCCGCGAGGGCCTGGACGCGATGCTGTTGTGGCCGGAAAGCCACCTCTCGCCCCCGCGGCCAGTCCCCGCGCCGGTCCTGGTGGAACGGCTACTGCCCGTGGCGCGCGAGGGGTTGCTGGGAGCGGGGGTGGAGCCCGACGAGGCGAACGCCCTGCTCGGCGTCATCCAGGCCCGGTTGCGCGCCGGGTGTACCGGCGCACGCTGGCAGCGGAAGATGTTGGCTCGCCTGGAAGCCCACATGCCCCGGGCCGACGCCCTGGGGGCCTTGTTGGAGCGCTACCTGTCCCTCGCGGCGTCCGGCAGGCCGGTCCACGAGTGGCCTTGGGACTGAAATGACGTCCTTGTCGCTTCGACCCTTGCGACCAGCCCCGCACCTTTGCGACGCTCGGCACCTCTTGCATGCCCCTCGTTGCGTTGGTGTGCCCTGGTGAGTGAGCCTGTTGCTGCGAAGGTCCTCGTCGTTGAGGACAACCGGACGATGCTGGCCCTGATGCAGTACTACCTGAGCAAGGACTTCACCGTCTTTCTCGCCAGGTCCGCTGAGGAAGCGCTCGAAGTGCTTCAGCGGGAGCAACTGCACGCGGTCGTATCGGATCAAAACCTCGGAGACGGGCTCATGGGGGTGGATCTCCTCAAGCGCGTCTCCGAACTCCAACCCCATGCCGCGCGCATCCTGGTGACGGCATCCCAGAAGCTGGAGGACGCCCAGAAAGCCATCAATGAAGCGCGGGTGAACCACTTCCTCACCAAGCCCTTCACCGAGCAGGAGCTCAAGAACACGGTGGGACAGGCGGTGCACAACGCCGCCCTGGTGGCCATCCGCGACAAGATGGTGCACGAGCTCAAGGAGCAGCTGGGGCTGCGTCCCGCGCACAAGCCCGCCACGGGCCGCTCGTCCCTGTCGAGCACGCGCATCAAGACGGTCGAGCCCCGCTCGCCCGAGTCCCGCGCCGCCTCCCAGTCGCTCATCCCCGAGAGCGAGCGCCTGGCGTTCCGCGATGGCCTGACGGGGCTCTACAACCACCGCTACTTCCAGGAGGCGCTGAGCGCCGGCCTGTTGAGCGCGCGGCGCCGCGAGCAGAAGCTGGTGCTGTTGCTCATCGACATCGACGGCTTCCGCCACCTCAACCTCACCCGGGGCTACGCCGAGGGCGACAAGCTGCTGCGCCGCGTGGCGCAGTTGGTGACGGATCTGATGGAGGACCCCGTCACCCACGCGCGCAGCGACAACTCGTCGGAGATCGCCGCCCGGTACGACTGGGACGTGTTCGGCGTGGTGCTCTGCAACGCGGACGTGGAGCGGGCCCTGCACTACGCGGAGCGGCTGCGCAAGGCGGTGGAGGAGCTGGACTTCCCGGAGGGCACCGGCGCCGCGGTGGGCGCGGTGACGGTGAGCGCCGGCGTGGCCGTGTTTCCGGATCAGGCCCGGACCGAGCAGGACCTGGTCTCCGCGGCCGAGCGGGCGCTGCGCGCGTCCAAGGCGGCCGGACCCAACCGCATCTTCGTGGCCCCCAAGGGCTGAAGAAACCGACGCTTCCGCCCGGTTGTCGACACGGGCGGAGGGACTCCCCGTAGGGGGGGTTGTCTCCCAGGGGGGGCGGACGCATATGTGCGGCCCCTGGGAGCCAAGAGCATGCAGATGCCCACCGTGATGTCCTGGTTGACCCGCCTGTCGCTCGCCGCCGCGCTGAGCGCCTGCTCGTCGGCGTCCGCCCCGCGAGAGTCCTCCTCCGCTTCCCAGGAAGAGCTCGTCATCCAGACACCCGTGGCCTCCCGCTCCTTCGTGTCCTTCCCGGCGCTGGGCTCGCCCACGCCCGTGCAGGTGGCGGGACAGTTGAGCGTGCCCCAGGGGGCCTCGGAGCGGCTTCCCGCGGTGGTCATCGCCCATGGCTCGGGCGGCGTGGACAGCCGGGGCGCCTTCTATGCCCGGGCGCTCAACGAGGCGGGCATCGCCACGTTGGAAATCGACATGTGGTCCGCCCGCGGGCTGTCCGGGGGCGCGGAGGGGCGGCCCCAGGCCGTCTCCGAGACGCTGCCCGACGCCTACGGCGCCTTGAAGTTCCTGTCCGCCCACCCCGCCATTGACGCCTCGCGCATCGGCATCATGGGGTTCTCATGGGGCGGGGTGATGTCGATGCTGACCGCCACCCGGGAGAACGCCGCCCGGGCCGAGGCGGGCCAGCACTTCGTGGCCCATGCGCCCCTCTACCCGGTGTGTTGGGTGTACAACCGCGTGCCCGGCTATGCGTTCGGGGATCTCACCGGAGCCCCCGTCTTCATCCAGGCGGGCACGGCGGACACGTACGACGCGCCCGATTCCTGCCGGGCGCTGATCGACAGCCTGAGCCACGCGGACAGCAGGAACCTGACCCTGACCGTCTACCCCGGGGCGACGCATGGGTGGGATCGGCTGGAGCCGGCCCGTCAGATCGAGGATCCCTACGCGCATCGGGGCCAGGGCGGCGCGGTGGACCTGGTGCCTTCTCCCGAGTCGGCCCTGGAGTCGCGCAAGGCCCTGGTGGCCTTCTTCCAGCGCGCCTTCGAGCTCACGCCCTGAGCCCGCGCCTCAGGCGTCCTTGCCCACGTGGATGACCTTCGTGTCCGCGATGTAGTCGTGCAGGCAGCGGCTCGGCTCGGCGAAGATGACGAGCGAGTCGACGAGGTTGAAGACGTTGCACGTGGCCGAGCCGATGATCGCCGGGACGACGTTGCGCAGCACGAGGAGCCGGCCGAGTCCCACGGGGCTTCCATCCATGCGCACCACCTTGATGCCGACCATCCGCTTGCCGAACGTCTGTGCGTGCTCGAGGAGCACGTAGAGCTGGTAGCAGAGGACGAACACGAGCGCCCCCCCTCCGAACAGGATCGCGCCCCAGTCCTTGTCCACCGCGGTGCCCAGGAGGATTCCCACGAACATGGGGAGCACCACGAAGAGCTGATCCACCATGACCGCGCCCAGCCGGCTCGAGCGGGTGGCCAATTGGGGCTCGGTGCGTGGCAGGCAGTCGGTGCAGTAGTCCTGCCGGTCCGCGCCCACCTGGAAACACAGCTCGCAGGCGTAGTTGCCACATCGGTTGCAGATGGTGGCGGCGGAGCGCTCGGGATGGATGGCGCACTGCGCCCCCCGAGGCTCGGAGTCCATGGACATGGGCTGGGACATGCACCGGATATTCGCAGTGGAGCCCTTGGCTCATCAAGGTCTCAGCCCCCGGACTCCTCCTCGCCCCCTCGGCGCAGGCCCAGCCTCCGTCGCAGCTCCCGGGCGGATTGGCGGCTCACCTCCACGGTGTGTCCGCGCCCCGTCCGCGCCAGGTAGCCCCCCGTCTCCAGGGGCTCCAGCCGGGTGACGTGGGCGAGGTTGAGCAGGGCGCGGCGGTGCACGCGGTGGAAGCCCTCGGTGGGCAGGCGCTCCACCAGCTCCTGCAAGGAGAAGTCGGTGAGGTAGTCGCCCTGGGTGGTGAAGACGGTGACGAGCTCGTCCTCGAGCGTGGCGTGGGAGATGGCCTCCGGCGCCACGAGGACGATGCCCTGGCGGGTGGGAATGGGCAGCCGGTCCAGGGGCCTGGCGGAGGCCTCTGCCGGAGGCGAGAGCCGGGCGCGCACCCGCTCCAGGGCCTTCTGCAGGCGCGAGGCCTCCACGGGCTTGAGCACATAGTCCACGGCGCCGTGCTCGAAGGCCTCCACCGCGTGGTCCGCGTGCGCGGTGACGAAGATGACGTGGGGGCCACTCGGGGGCAGCAGCGCGAGCGCGTCCAGGCCGCTGAGCCCGGGCATGTGGATGTCGAGCAACACCACGTCCACGCCGCCCGCGCGCACCATGTCGAGCACGGCGGCTCCATCGGAGGCCTCGCCGCACACGGTGATGCCGGGCAGGGCCGCCACCAGACGCGCGAGGCGCTTGCGGGCGACGAGTTCGTCGTCGGCGATGAGGACGCGCAGGGGAGGACTCACGCGCTGGAAGTGTAGGCCACCTCCTGGCTCCCGGGGGAGTCGCGCACGCTTGCCAGCGGGTGCCTCGAACGCGGTACGCTCCGCCTCTCAGGAGAGAGCGCGGGCATGAGGTATTCAGCGGTCAGGTGGTTGCACCCGGGCCAGGACTTCCCCGTCCTGCTGTTGAGCGAGCACGACGACGCCGGCTGGGAGCAGCGAAAAGTCGACGTCTACCGGGATGGCCGGGTGGGCTTCGCGGATGCGCAAGAGGCCCATGAGACGCAACTGGCCTGTGTGCGCATCCCGGGGTTGGACGATGTGGCCAAGGAAATGGCCTTCGATCCCACGGTGCTCACGCGCGAGGAGTTCGAGCACCACTGGGCGCGGCGCAAGTCGGGCGGCACCGATTACTGGAAGTCCGTCCTGAGGTCCCACGGGAGAACCCCCGGGCCCTGAGCGTCAGCAGCAACGCGACGAACCCGAACGCGCCGGAGGCATCACCCGTCGCGCCGCAGCCACAGCCCTGGGGCTCTTCCTCCTCCATGGCGAGCTGGAACGCCAGGCGTGCCTCGTCTCCGTCATCGTCGATGACCCGGGTGATGACGGTGATGAGCCCGTAGCGGTTGGGCCGCCACTCGAAGGTTCCGTCCGCGGAGAGCGCGCCGTCCGTGCTGAGCAGCTCCCACCGGAGCGGATCATTCACCGCCGCCGCGTCCGTGGCGGCGAGCTTCACGGTGAGCGGCTCGCCCTTGTGCGCGATCACCCGGTCCTGGGGCAGGGGCACGGGCCAGGCGTTGTGGACGCGGACAGGACGCATGCCCACCCACGAAATCCCCTGGGGGCCGGAGGCGATCACCGTGACGGTGTAGAGGCCATTCTCCGCCCAGGCGTGGCGGGCGGTGGGTCCCTCGGCGGGGGCGGTGCCGTCGCCGAAGTCCCAGGTGTAGGTGAGGGGCGTGGCGGACTCGTCGACGCGGAAGGCGAGCGCCGAGCCCTCCTCCGCCTCGACGACGGACGACGCGGCCCCGTCTGGAGCGAGCACCCATGTGTCCGCGCCGCGCACCCGGAGCCGCAGGGCCGTGGTGGCCTCCTCGGTCTCGGTGGTGGCCGTGAGGTGGACCATGTAGACGCCCGGGGCGGAGAAGGCATGCAGGGGCAGCTCCTCCTCGGAGGTGTTTCCGTCGCCGAAGTCCCACTTCAAGGTGATGGGCGCTCCGGCTTCATCGATGGCGTTGGCGTAGAAGCGCACGCTCTGCCCCTGCTCGGGACGGCGGGAGTCCACGGCGGCGCTGACGGTGAGCGAGCGTTTGGCCACGGTGAGCCGGACCTCGGCGGAGGTGGCTCCCTGGCCGTCGGACACGGAGTAGGTGAAGTGCGTGGTGCCCTCGAAGCCCCGGGGCGGCGTGTAGACGAGATCCGGCGCCGTGCCGGTGAGCGTGCCCACCTCGGGAAGGGTGAGGACGGAGAAGGCGAGCTCCCCTCCATCGGAATCGCTGCCCGTGAGGTAGATGGGCGAGGGGTTGCCCGCGGGGAGGGTGAGCTCCATCGCGTTCGCCACGGGCGCCTCGTTCACGTGCGTGACGTCGAGGGACACGATGGCGGGCGCGGAGGTGGCCTGGCCGTCGGAGACGGTGAAGGTGAAGGAGTCCGCGCCGTGGTAGCCGGACTCGGGCGTGTAGACGAGGTCCGGCGCCGTGCCGGTGAGCGTGCCGTGCTCGGGCTGCGTCACCACGGTGAAGCTCAGGCTGTCGCCGTCCACATCGGAGCCCGTGAGGGTGAGGGCCTTGGCCGTGCCTCGCTCCGTGGTGAGGGATTGGGCCCGCGCCACGGGGGCGTCGTTCACCGGCGTGACGGTCAGGGACACCGTCGCGGGCTCGGACCGGGTGTGGCCATCGAACACGGTGAAGGTGAAGGAGTCCGCGCCGTGGAAGTCGGCGGCGGGCGTGTAGACGAGGTCCGGTGCCGTGCCGGTGAGCGTGCCGTGCTCGGGGCCCTTCATCACGGTGAAGCTCAAGCTGTCGCCGTCCTCATCGGAGCCCGTGAGGGTGAGGGACTTGGGCGTGTCCTCCTCGGTGGTGAGCGACTGGTCCGCCGCCACGGGCGCGTCGTTCGCGGGGGTGACGGTCAGCGAGACCGTGGCGGGCTCGGACGAGGCCTGTCCGTCGGAGACGGTGAAGGTGAAGCTGTCCGTGCCGTGGAAGTCCGGCGCGGGCGTGTAGACGAGGTCCGGCGCCGTGCCGGTGAGCGTGCCGTGCTCGGGCTGAGTCACCACGGTGAAGCTCAAGCTGTCGCCGTCCACATCGGAGCCCGTGAGGGTGAGGGACTTGGGCGTGTCCTCCTCGGTGGTGAGGGCTTGCGCCAACGCCAGGGGCGCGTCGTTCACCGGGGTCACGGTGAGGGAGACCGTGGCGGGCGCGGAGGTGGCCTGCCCGTCGGAGGCGGTGAAGGTGAAGCTGTCCGTGCCGTGGAAATCCGGCGCGGGCGTGTAGACGAGGTCCGGCGCCGTGCCCGAGAGCGTGCCGTGACGGGGCCCCGACAGCACGTTGAAGTCCAGCGGGTCTCCCTCCACGTCGGAGCCCGTGAGCGTGAGGGCCTTGGGCGTGTCCTCCTCGGTGGTGAGCGACTGGGGCGAGGCCACGGGCCGGTCGTTCACCGGGTAGATGGTGAGGGAGACGGTGGCGGGCGCGGAGGTGGCCTGCCCATCGGAGACGGTGAAGGTGAAGCTGTCCGGGCCGTGGTAGTCCGGCGTGGGCGTATAGGTGAGCGCGGGGGCCGTGCCGGTGAGCGTGCCGTGCTCGGGCGCCGTCACCACGGTGAAGCTCAGGCTGTCGCCGTCCACGTCGGAGCCTGTGAGGGTGAGGGCCTTGGCCGTGTCTTCCGCCGTGGTGAGGGCCTGGGCCCATGCCACGGGGGCGTCGTTCACCGGCGTGACGGTGAGGGAGACGGTGGCGGGCTCGGAGGAAACCTGCCCGTCGGAGACGGTGAAGGAGAAGCTGTCGGGCCCGTGGTAGTCGGCGGCGGGCGTGTAGACGAGGTGGGGCGCCGTGCCGGCGAGCGTGCCGTGCTCGGGCGCCGTCACCACGGTGAAGCCCAGGCTGTCGCCATCCACGTCGGAGCCCGTGAGCGTGAGGGCCTTGGACGTGTCCTCCTCGGTGGTGAGGGCTTGCGCCAAGGCCTGGGGCGCGTCGTTCACCGGGGTGACGGTGAGCGTGACGGTGGCGGGCGCGGAGGCGGTCGTGCCATTGGTGACGGTGAAGGTGAAGCTGTCGGGCCCGTGGTAGTCGGCCGAGGGCGTATAGGTGAGGTTCGGGGCCGTGCCCGTGAGCGTGCCATGGGTGGGCGGAGTGGCGATCGCGTAGGTGAGGGCCTTGCCCTGGGTATCGCTTCCCGTGAGCACGATCGCGATGGCTTCATCCTCGGGCGTGGTGAGGCTCTGGGGATTCGCGGTGGGCGGGCCGTCCAGCACCCGCGCCCGGAGCCGTTGCGTCTTCGGTCCGAGGCCCGTGTCGGTCGTTTGATAGAGCACCAGCGCGCGGCTGGGACCCGCCGAGGCCAGCGCGACGCCGGTTTCGTTGGCGGCGTTCGCCGAGATGACGAATCCCTCCGGCTCCTGGACGACCCCGGCGGTCGAGACATACGCGCCCTGGATGTCGCTCCCCACGCCACCGCGCCAGTCTTCCCAGGCGACCAGGAAGTTCTTCCCGTCGTACACGGCCGAGGGATTCACCTGGGCATCCAGGGCCGAGGAGACCTTGAACGCGGTGCCGAGGACGCTCCCGTTCGCGCCGACCCGGGTGGCGGCGATGTCGTCACCATCGCCCCAGACGACCAGGAAGTTCGTTCCATCGGAGGCCACGGACGGCTCGCGCTGCTGGAGACTTCCCGAGGCGAGCTTGATGCCCGTGGGGTCCAAGGTGGCCCCCGCCGGGCTCACGCGCGAGGCATAGATGTCCGCGTTGCCGGCAGTGGTGCGCGTGTCCTCGAAGGCCACCAGGTAGTTCGTGCCGTTGAAGGCGATGGAGGGACGGGTCTGGGCATTGGCCGCCGTGGAGACCGCCAGGGGGCCGCTCCCCAGCGGCCCGCCGTTCTTGTTCACCCGGGTGCCGTAGATGTCGGGGTTGCCGTTGAAGGTGTCTTCCCAGGCGACGAAGTAGTTGGTGCCGTCGAACGCCACCGCCGGGGACTTCTGCGTGCCAGCGCGCGCGGAGATCGTCACCGCCACGGCGTCGATCAGGTTTCCCGCCTTGCTCACGCGGGCGCCACGGATGTCCGCGTCCCCGTCATTCCCCTCCGTCCAGACGACGAAGTAGTTGGTGCCATCAAAGGCCACGGCCGGCTGGGTCTGCGCCCGCGTTCCCGTGCCGATGGCGATGCCGGAGGGCGTCAGGGGCACGCCCAAGGGGCTCACTTGCACTCCGAAGATGTCGCTCGAGCCGTTGCGGTCGTCCTGCCAGACGGCGAGGTAGTTGGTGCCGTCGAAGGCCACCGCGGAGGCGGTCTCGTTGTTGGCGGCGAGGCTGATGTTGAAGCCCGTGGGGGTGATCAACCCTCCCTGGGCGTTCATGCGGGCGCCGACGATCGCGGTCTTCGTCTGGTCCTGCCAGGCGAGGAGATAGTCGACGCGATTGCTCGCCACCACCACGTTCGTCTGCTCACCCGCACCGTTCCACACGGTCACCGGGGTCGTGTCGATCAAGACGCCGGAGCCGCTGACCCGAGCCGCTTGGATGTTCCCATTTCCCGAGGCGTGGTCCTCCCAGGCGAGGAGCAACTGACTCCCGATGACGCTGACCGAGGGCTGGGACTGGACACCCGACCTCGTGATCAAGGGAAGGCCCGCGGGGTCCAACACGGCACCGCTCTTGCTGACCCGGGTCGCGTAGAGGTCGGTGTCGGTGGTGCCGGACTGACGGTCGTCCTGCCAGACGACGAAGTGGTTCGTTCCATCGAAGGCCACGCGCGGATTGTCCTGTCCCCGGGTGTAGGTGCCGGAGGACAGCGGGATGCTCGAGGGATCGAGCACGTTGCCCGTGGACGAGATACGCGCGGCGTGGATGATGCTCGTGCTGGAGCGATCATCCTTCCAGACGGCCAGGTAGTTCGTCCCGTCGAAGGACAGGGCCACCGAGGTCTGATCCAGGGCCGCGTTGGACAAGACGATGCGGCTGCCGACGGTCGCCCCCGCCAGATTCACCCGGACGGCGCGGAGATCGCGCTGGCTGCCCTCCTGGTAGTTCTCCTCCCAGGCGAGGAGGTAGTTCGTCCCGTCGAACGCGAGCGCCGGGCGGCGCAGGAACAGCAGGGGCGTGGGGACGGTGGCGAGGGGCAGGCCCGCGGGATCCAGCACGGTTCCAGTCTTGCTCACCCGGGCGCCGTAGATGTCGCTGCCATCCGTCCGTCGCAGGTCGTTCCAGACCACGAGGTAGTTCGTTCCATCGAAGGCGATGGCCGGATTCTCCTGGGCGTTGGGGGCCCTGCTGATGGGAAAGCCGAGCGGATCGAGCACTTCGCCATTGCTCCCCACGCGCGCTCCATACAGGTCCGCGTCGTGGTCGCGTTCATCGGTCCAGACCACGAGGTAGCCCGAGCCGTCGGTGCCCACGACGTGGCCACTGCCATAGCGGGCGCGTGGGGACTGCACCGGCGCGTCCAGCCCCACCTCCGGTGACACGAGCACGGACAGGGTGCCGGGAAAGACACTCCGGCTCAGCAACTCCTCGGGGACCCGCAGCTCCACGAAGTTCCCCCGGGAGAAGGCACGCAGCTCCGTCCGGTGTCCCGCGGCATCCGTCCAGGTCACCTGGCCGTAGCGCACGCCCGCTCCCGAGGCATCCGCGTAGTGCACGCCCTGCCCGGTCTCGCCCGCGAAGGCCGAACCCTGGACCGGGACTCGCAGCCGCAGCGCGCCCTCTCCCGGAGGGGCTTGCCTCCAGCGCCAGTGTTGCTCGACGCCGTCCTCGCCGTTGGCGAGCCGCGTCTCCATCCCGCCGCGCGCGAACACCAGCGAGCCATCGTCGCGCACCTCGCCTTGGGCAGCGGGGAACTCCAGCGGGTGCTCGCCCCGGAAGAACTCCGGCGCACCGAAGGACACCGGCGTACCCGTCTGGGTGCGCGAGGGGCGGGGCGTGAAGGTGAGTCCCCCGGCATGGGCGTGGGCGGACCAGGTGCCATGCCCGGCGGCCCATCCTCCCGCTTCGTCGGGCCGGTAGGCGAAGTGCACGCGGCGCATGACCTCACCCAGATCGAAGGGCACCCCGGACTCCGGGTGCGACTCCGACACGACGGTGGGCGTTGCCGCTGGCGGAGGAGCCTGCTCGGGTTCGCGGCAGGCAACACCCACGGACAGGAGGGTGCAGGACAGAGCGAGATGAGCGAGCGCGCGGTGTTTCATGATCCTCTCCGCTCCCGCGCGAGTGAGGAGCGCGCGAGGCGCACCGACCATGTCATGCGCGTGGGGAGATCAGAAGAAGACAGCCGTCAGGAGCGTCGGCCGCGCACAGTTCGCGGCGCGGGCATCTCCACCACGTCGTCACCCGCGACGACGAAGATGCGCTCGCCCGCTTTGGCGCGCATGTCCTGGCCTCCCGTGAATGCGCTGAATGCGGGCAACACGCCCACGTGTGGACCCAGGTGGAAGCAGGGCAGGCGCAACCGGTCCGCTCCGGAGTCGAGCCGCACCGTGGGATGCAGGTGGCCCGCGCAGGTGTAGCGCCCTGTCGCGGGCTCCGGGTGATGGGCGAAGCGGAAGGGGCCCTCGTCGAGGTGGGACTCCACCAGGCGCATGCGCCACGCGGTCGGCAGCACGTCCAGGTGCCGGTCATGGTTGCCGCGCACGAGCACCAGCTCCACCTCGTGCCCCGAGCGCCAGGCCGCCACGCGCTCCACCACCTCGGGCGTCAGGCCCTGGCGCGAATGGATGAGGTCTCCCACCAGGAACACCCGCCGGGCCCCCGTGGCGTGCAGCGCGGCCGACAGGCGCGCCAGGTCGTCCTCCAGCACACCGGAGGGCAGGGGAATGCCGTGTTGATGGAAACTTTCGGGCTTGCCCCAGTGCAGGTCCGCCACGGCGAGCACGCCCGCCTCGGGCCAGTGCAGGGCCCGTTCGGGACGCAGCTCCACCAGGGTGTCGCCTATGCGGACAGGGAGTCCTCTCGCAGCCATTTGTCCTTCATGCGCTGCACCCGATCCAACAGCGTCTCATTGGACAGGGTGGCGCCCATGCGCTCGACGACGAGCGGAAAGGCCAGCGGCGTGGGCCGTGGCACGTGGATGCATTCGATGGGCGTGCGCTCCAGGCGCTCCAGCGTGCCCACCAGCCGTGCCTGCTCGAACTGCTGCTCCAGCACCTCGCGCCGCGCCTGGACGAGCAACAGATGATCCGGCTCGTAGCGGGCGAAGACGTCGTACAGCAGGCCCGTGCTCGCTTGAATCTGCCGGGTGGACTTGCGCGCCCCGGGCAGCCCGGGCATCACCAGCCCCGCCACGCGCGCCACGTCGCGGAATTGCCGCTTCGCCAGCTCGCCCAGGTTGACGCTCTCCAGGATGTCCTCCACCAGCCGCTCGCGCGTGAAGAGCGCCGGACGCAGCGCCTCCTCGAAGGGGAAGGGCGAGGGCGACAGCAGCTCCAGCCCATAGTCGTTCACCGCGAGGCTGAACGTGGCCTTCTGGAGCCGCGTGAGGCGCAGGGCGAGCAGCGCCGCGAGGCCTTCGTGCACCAGTCGGCCCTCGAAGGGGTAGAGGAAGAGATGGTGGCCCTCGCGCGTGCGGCACAGCTCGGCGAGGCACATATCGCTCGCGGGCACGCGGGACAGGCGCGTCTGGACGTCGAGGACGGGACGGACCGCGCGCAGCTCGACGGCCTCCGGGTTCCCCTCGCGCACGGAGTGGAAGGTGCGGCGCACGGCGGCGGCGAGAGAGCCCGAGATGGGGAGACGTCCTCCACTCCAGCGGGGCGTGGCCGAGGCCCGTCCCTTGGCGGCCTTCACATAGGCCGTGAGATCCTTCATCCGGCAGAACTCCAGCCGCTTGCCCGCGAAGAGGAAGGTGTCTCCCGGACGCAGCCGCCCCACATAGGACTCCTCCACCGTGCCGAGCCGTCCGCCCGTCCAGTAGCGCAGCTCCACCGAGGAGTCCGAGGCGATGGTGCCCACGTTGAGCTTGTGCAGCCGGGCCACGCGCGCGTCGGCCACCACGTACCGGTCCTCCACGCGCTGCACGCGGCGGAACTGGGGATAGGCGCGCAGCGTGGGGCCTCCTTCCGTCACCAGGAGCAGGGTGCGGTCGAAGTCCTCCTCGCGCAGGTCCCGGTAGGCGAACGTCTCACGGACCTCGGCGAGCAGGGACTCGCGGGCGAAGCCACCGCCGAGCGCGCAGGTGACGAGGTGCTGGGCGAGCACGTCGAGCGGCTGGCGCAGGGGTGAGCGGGGCTCCACCTCCCGGTGCGCGAGCGCGTCGCGGGCGGCCGCCATCTCCACCAGCTCCAGGGCATGGGTGGGAACGAACAGCAGGTGCGCGGTGGCTCCGGGACGGTGGGCACTGCGTCCGGCGCGCTGGAGCGTGCGGGAGATGCCCTTGGGGCTGCCAATCTGCACCACGCGCTCCACGGGGCCGAAGTCCACGCCCAGGTCCAACGAGGACGTGCAGACCACGAGCCGCACGCTCCCGTCCTTGAGCCCACGCTCCACGCCCTCGCGGGTCTCGCGATCGATGGAGCTGTGGTGCAGCGCGAGCACGCCTTCCCATTCGGGGTGGAGGAAGCGCAGCCCCTCGTACCAGCGCTCGGCCTGGGAGCGGGTGTTGGTGAAGAGCAGGGTGGGGTGCTGGAGGTCCAGCCAGTCGGACACCTTGCGCAGCATGGACATGCCCAGGTGGCCCGCCCAGGGGAAGGCATCCACGGTGTCGGGCAGCAGCGTCTCGATCTTCACGTCGCGCTCGAGCCCCGCGCTCACGAGGGTGGGCGTGACCTGGGGACCCACGGCGGCGCGAGCGGCCTCGTCCAGATTGGCGAGCGTGGCGGACAGGGCCCAGGTGCGCATTCCCGGGGAGAAGCGGCGCAGCCGTGCGAGCGCGAGCTCCACCTGCGTGCCGCGCTTGCTGCTCAGCAGCTCGTGCCACTCGTCGATGATGACACAGCGCAAGGTGGCGAAGAGCTCATGGGCGCGCTCGTGGCAGAGCAGGAGCGAGAGCGATTCCGGCGTGGTGATGAGGACCTCGGGCAGCCGATCCTTCTGCTTGCGGCGGATGCTCTGGGACGTGTCGCCCGTGCGGCTCTCCACGGTGATGTCGGCGTCGAAGGCGGACAGGGGCGCGTTCAGCGCCAGCTCGATGTCGCGGGACACCGCGCGCAGGGGCGTGATGTAGAGCACCTGCAAGCCCTTCTCGCGGCGCTCGGCCACCTCGGCGAGCGGACCGATATAGGCGGCATACGTCTTCCCCGCCCCCGTGGGCACGTGGATGAGGCCGCTCTCGCCCCGGGCGTAGGCCGCCCAGGCTTCTCGCTGGAAGGGGAAGGGCGTCCAGCCCCGCTCCTCGAACCACGCCTCGATTCCCTGGGGCGCCACTTCCGGCGCGGCGGGGACGAGGCGGGCCTTGCGTGGGGAGGTGGTCCTCGCGCGCCTAGGCGGGGGCATGGATGAGCCCCTTGAGCTGGTCGAGCGTGTCCGCGTCCTTGGGCGTCTTGTCCGAGCGCCACCGGGCGATGCGCGGGAAGCGCAGGGCCACGCCGGACTTGTGCCGGGGCGAGGCGGCGATGCCCTCGAAGTGCAGCTCGAACACCTGCGCGGGCTCCACCGAGCGCACGGGACCGAACTTCTCCTTCGTGTGGGCGCGGATCCACCGGTCGAGCTTGGAGATCTCCTGGTCCGTCAGGCCCGAGTACGCCTTGGCCACGGGGGTCAGGTCATCTCCGTTCCACACCGCGAAGGTGTAGTCCGTGTAGAGCGCGGCGCGCTTGCCGTGGCCCGGGTGCGCGTAGAGCAGCACGGCGTCCACGGTGAAGGGATCGATCTTCCACTTCCACCAATCCCCGCGCTTGCGGCCATGGAGGTAGGGCGACTCCAGCCGCTTGAGCATGAAGCCCTCCACGTTGCGCTCGCGCGACTCCTCGCGAGCCGTGGCCAGCGCTTCCCAGGTGGGCGCGGTGATGATGGGGGAGATGGGGAACTGGGGCTTGTCGCGCAGCAGTGCTTCCAATCGGGCCCGGCGCTCGCGCAGGGGCAGGGGCCGCAGATCCTCTCCGTTCTCCTCGAGCAGGTCGTACGCCATGAAGGCGGCGGGAGCCTCGGCGAGCACCTTGGCGGTGAGCTTCTGCCGGCCGATGCGCCGTTGCAGGCGGCTGAAGGGCAGGGGCTGGCCCTCGGCGTAGGCGAGCACTTCGCCGTCGAGCACGGTGCCCGGGGGGAGGCTGGCGGCGGCGGTGGCGATCTCCGGGAAGCGCTCGGTGATGAGCTCCTCGCCGCGGCTCCAGAGCGAGAGCGCGCCCTTGCGATGGATGAGCTGGCCCCGGATGCCGTCCCACTTCCACTCGGCGAGCCAGTCCGAGCGGTCGCCCAATTCCTCCACGTCCTGCTCCAGGGGACTGGCCAGGTAGAACGGGTAGGGGCGTGAGCTGTCCGAGTCGGACACATCCGGCGCGACGAGCTGCTCGAAGAAGGCGCGCGAGGGGGCCCAGGTGCCCATGAGCCGATGGGAGACGGACGCGGGGGGAAGTCCGGCGAACTGCGCCAGCGCGCGCACCACGAGCGTGTCGGAGACGCCCACGCGCAGCTCTCCGGTGAGCATCTTGTTGAAGATGAAGAGTTCCCGGCGCGGCAGCACATGCCACCAGCCGGTGATGCGCTCACGCTGCTCGGGCAGGGACAGTCCGGCGAGGGGCAGGATGCGCTCCTCCATCCACCGCGAGAGGGACAGCTCCTCGGTGTGGGCGGGACGCTCTGCCTGATCGAGCAGCAGCGCGATGATCTCCGCGAGGTCACCCACGGAGGCATAGGCCTCGTCGAAGAGCCATTCGGGGGTGTCACTCAGCTCGCGCACCCATTGCTTGAGGCCCTTGGAGGGCACGAGCCGCTTGAGGCGGCGGCCGGTGAGGAAATACAGGCCCCAGGCGGCGTCCTCGGGAGGCGTCGCGCGGAAGTAGGCGACCAGGGCCTCCACCTTGGCGTTGGTGGAGGTGGTGGAGTCGAGTGCTTCATAGAGGTCCACGAGCCGCCGCATGCATCAGTCCTCCATCTCGTATCCAAGGGTGGGTCCCCACATGGGGATATCTTGGTAACGAGGCGCCGACGCGGCGGCGAGGGAGCGGGCAGGGAGGCAAGGGCCTTGATTCCTCCTCGCCGAGCGGCCTCAGCGCGGCCCGGCCTTCCGGTTCCTCAGCGTGTCCAGCGAGAGGCGATTGAAGCGCGCCGTGCCGAGGAGCGCGGCATAGAGGGCGACGTAGATCATCTGCACGCCCAGGATTTCCCAATCGCCTCGTGCCGCGGTGCCGAAGACGAGGGCGGTCATCAACAGACCTCCCGCCGCGAGCACGGGGCGGGTCAGCAATCCAAGCAGGAGCAGCGCGCCCACGGCGGCCTCCGCGAAGGGCAGCACCAGGGCGAAGGGGCGCACCAGGGCGGACGGTATCCACGACGCCGCGAACATCTTCACCAGGTTGTCGGCGAAGGCCGAGGGGCCGCTCACCAACCGCCCCACGCCGTGCAGCAGGATGTTGAGGCCCAGCGTGACGCGCAGCAGGGCATAGCCGGCCTCGCCATCCGAGAGGCCGAGGAGCCTTCCGGTGGAGGCCTCCGCGCTGGTGGGAGTCGTGATGGAAGAGGAAGACGGGGCACTGTCGGTCAAGAGCGGTGGCATGGAACCCTCGGGAGAACGCGATCCCCCTTTTCTTGCGCCCCGGAGTGGGGATTGGGAACGTGGCCGCGAGGAACGACGCCTGTGCCCAAGCGGAAAAAACAGAGTCCCCTGCTGTTCGAAGAGGTGATGCCGCTGCATGCGTTCGTGCGGGCCGTCGAGGACGGAGGCTTTTCCGCCGCCGCGCGCCGGTTGGGCCTGACTCCCTCGGCGGTGAGCAAACAGGTGGCCCACCTGGAGGCACGGTTGGGGGCGCGTCTGCTGCGGAGGACCACGCACCACGTGAGCCTCACGGAGGCGGGCAGTGTCTTCTATCGGCACTGCCGACGGGTGCTCGCGGAGATGGAGGAGGCCGCGCTCGCGGTGACGGCGTTGGACGACCGGCCCCGGGGCCTGCTGCGCATCTCGGCCCCCTCGGTTCTGGGTGAGTTGCACGTGGGCGCCGCGGCCGTGGCCTTCCAGGAGTCCTTCCCCGACGTGCAGGTGGACCTGGATGCGAGCGATCGCGTGGTGGACCTGGTGGAGGAGGGGTTCGACCTGGCGATCCGCATCGCCGATGCGCTGGAGGACAGCACGCTCATCGTGCGGAGGCTCGTGCCCGAGGAGCGGCTGTTGTGCGCGAGCCCCCTCTATCTCCAGCAACGCGGCATCCCTCGCTCCCCGGAAGAACTGGTCGGGCACGACTGCCTCCTCTTCAAGCGGAGCCGGAGCACGGCGGAGTGGCGGTTCGTCGAGCGGGACGGGACCCGGAGTGTCCACGTCGCGGGCCACTTTCAAGCGAACAACAACGTCGTCCTCCGGCAGGCGGTGGTGCGGGGACGTGGCATCGCCAACCTCCCGCGCTACCTGGTGCTGGAGGAGTTGCGCACGGGCGCGTTGGTTCCCCTCCTCACGGAGTTCCCCGTGGCCAGCCGCGACATCTTCCTGGTGTATCCGCATCGCAAGCTCGTGCCCGCGAAGGTGCGCGCCTTCGCGGACTTCTGCGTGCGCTACTTTCGGAGCCTCCTGGGCCCTGGCCGGACCCAGGAGCATTGACGCCGTCCGAGTCACGGGCATGGAGGCAAGCGCCTCGGCTCCTCCTCGTCAGGCGACCGTGTCTTGTATATTCGTTCCCCTGGACTCGCGAAGCGGTCCACGAGTCAATCAAGGGGGGAACACCGATGCCGACGTCCACGAAGGGAAGCCCACGACAGACGAGGCCTCCGCGGAAGGCGGATGCACCCACGGGCCTGCCCCCGGGGGAGTACTTCCAGCTCGTTCCGCATGGCGCCGCGCTCGTCGTCGTGCGAGTCCGACCGGAGGAGCGCCAGAAAGCCACGAGTCCCGTCCTCACGCGCGAGGAACTTGAATCCTTTTTGCGACGCGACGCCATCCCGACGGTGTCAGGCTCCGCCTTGTCGGGGTACCTCAGTAGTTTGCACGCCCTGCCGGGCTTCGAGAGCCATGCTCCGGAATCGTTCTCCCGGAGTCCTGGAACAACTCCCTTGTCTCGAAGTGGTTGGCGGGGCGCACTCGGGGAAGTCTCGGCTCGGCGCGGAGGATGGGTGCCGCAGCAGGATCTCAACGCCCTTCACCACAATCACCCGATCTTTGACCTGCGTGATCATCGGGGTGGGTTGAATTCAGTGAAGACGAGTGTTCGTGCGGCGAACACCCGGGGAGACCCTTTCGAGACCTATCTGCGAGGCTTGAGGGACGTCATGGGCGCACGTCCCGGCACCTGGGCGGCTGCGCGCACGGCTCTCTATCCTCAACTTCCACCCGCCACGGGTGAAGCCCTGATGCTGCGCCAGGGTTACGTCTCAGTGAACGAGGAGCACGTGGAGCCGTTCCGGGAGTCCCTGCGCAATCCCGAGAACTACCGCAAGGCATCCTACCGGGAACTCGCGGACAGGGTGCTGAAGCACGAGCCGGTGCGGATTGCCGGGACGGTCTACCGTCGTTACCAGGCGCTGGAGGACACCCGGCGGGGTTCGAGCACGCCCGTGGCGGTGCGCCAGCAGGTAGAGGCCGCGCTTCGCGCCTTGCGAGAGGGCCTTGCCTGTCGAGTGCGGAGCAACGGCATCACCACACGGCATCTCGTCAACCTGGAGAGTTTCCGAAATCATGTCTCGTCCATGAATCCGCACATGACGCCCGCGGAGATCAAGAGCTGGGTCTTCCCGGAACTCTTGATGGTGGCCCGGCACGGAGGCGGCGTGCGCGGTAACGCCATTGCTTCTGGGCTCGCGGGAGGGCGTGGTGCGGCGGGTGGCGCGGTGGTGTCTGTTCTCTTCGAAGCGGGCCACCTCAAGTACGAAGGAGAGACATTACAGCTCCCACTTTTGGGGAAGGCCGCGGTGGCTGGTGGTACATCCGGGATAGTGGGTGGGGTCGCCCAAAATCTTGTCATGGCGAATGCGGGTCAATCCGCGTCGAAAAACCTCATTGGCCATGGCTTGAACTCACGGTTGGCAACTGGAGCGGGGCGAGGGCTTGGTGGGGTTGTTGCCGGAGGTTTGGCAGCGCCTGTCTTCACCACAACCGCGCTTGCGCTCGATGACGAAGAACATAGTCGTGTGGACTACCTCGCCACGGGAACCAGGGCTTTTGTATCGGGTGGTCTCAGCTCGGCCCTCGCCGCCGGTGTCGTTGGCGCCATCTGGGGGTCTGAGGTTCCACTGCTGGGAAACGCCGTGGGATTCATCATTGGTTTTGCCGGGTACTATGTCGTGGACGCCCTGACCGGTGAGATCGTGGAGGATCATGTCCGTAGAGGAGTCGAAGGCTCAACGGACGGTGGGCGTTAAGTGCTGCTGGTTTCTGGGAGATGCAGTGTGAGAAGGCCGATCGCGTTGTGGCGGATTGCATTGATCGTGTGGGTCATCTCCTTCGGGGTGCTCGCGTGTATTGAGAAGTACACCGTTTCTAAATCCGTGGCATATCCCGGAAGAATCGATTGGCTGGCGGTAGCCATCCTGTCAGGGGCGGTGGCGAGCCTGGTCGTGATGATCGTGCAGCGCATCCGGGAGCAACCAACTCCCGAGCAGCGGGCGGCCCTGGCGGCGATCTTCGAGGCGGGGCCCGGTACGCGGGGAGCAGTCGTCGTCACGCGCAACGGTGTGCCCGAGGTCATCGCGACCGTGCGCAGCAAGGAGGAGTACCTGGAACTGGCGGGCTCGGGCCAACTGCCCGAGGACCATCACGTCTACCTGCCCAGCGACGTCGTCTGAGTCCTGGCCCTCAGTCCTCCGCTTCACCCTCGAAGGGCGTGGCCAGGGGGGCCGCGTCGATGCCCAGGTTCTCGCGCAGGTAGCGTGAGAGGATTTCGCTGGAGCCGTGGGTGGCCAGCACGCGCGAGGCCCCCGTCTCCTTCGCCGTGCGCAACAGCCCCGGCCAGTCCGCGTGATCGGAGAGGACGAAGCCCCGGTCGTAACCCCGGCGGCGCCGGTTGCCGCGCACCCGCATCCAGCCCGAGGCGAAGCCCGTCTCGTGCTCGCCGAAGCGCCGCATCCACGTGGAGCCCGCCGCGCTGGGCGGTGCCAGCACGAGCGCTCCGGCGTAGGACGTGCCCTTCTCCACCTCGGACACGGGACGCGTGGGGCTCAGGGTCACCCCGGCCTCGCGGTAGACCTCCACGAGCGCATGCGTGGCGCCGTGCACGAACACCTCCCGGTCGGTGATGCGCGCCAGCTCCGCGAGCAGCCGCTGCGCCTTGCCCAGCGCGTAGCAGAAGAGCACCGAGGCCCGGCCCGCCTCGCGGTTGGTGTCCCACCAGCGCAGCACTTCCTCGGCGATGAGCCGCGTGTCGTCCCAGCGGTAGATGGGCAGCCCGAAGGTGGCCTCGGTGATGAAGGTGTCGCACGGCACGACCTCGAAGGGCTCGCACGTGGGATCCGGGTCGCGCTTGTAGTCGCCGGAGACCACCCAGACCTCGCCCTTGTACTCGAGCCGGATCTGCGCGCTGCCCAGCACGTGGCCCGCCGGGTGGAAGCTGACCGTCACGCCGCCGATGGTGAGGCATTCGCCGTAGTCGAGCGTGGTGATGTCCGCGTCCGCGCCCAGGCGCTTGCGCAGGAGTCCCTGGGACGGTTTCGTGCCCAGGTACTGCTGGCTGCCCCAGCGGGCATGGTCTCCGTGCGCGTGGGTGACGAGGGTGCGCGGCACGGGACGCCACGCATCGATGTGGAAGTCCCCCTGTGCGCAGTACAACCCCTCGGGCGTCACGGACACGAGGGGCGGCCTTCGGGTCGACGTGGACACGTTCATGTCTCGCCTGCTCGGTGGTGGGCCGTTACTTCTTCTTCTTGGGCTTGCCCCGGCCGCCGTACTTCTCGTACTCGCTGGACAGACCGGTCTCGAGGCCCCGGTTGCTCCAGGGGTTGTTCACCTCGGAGCGCTGGCCGCCGTTCTGGCCCGTGATGTCGTTGAGTTCCTCGGCCCGGCCCTCGGCGGGGACCCGGTCGCCGTGTTCCTCCGGATCCTTCTGCTTGGCGGGATCCAGGGGGATGCCCATGGAGCGCTTCAAGTAGTCTTTGGGGTCCATGCTGTCACTCCCTCGATGAGAACCGCCCGCGACTCCAGGAGCGGAGCCGCGAGTTCCCTGAAGGTGTGCATGGAAATGCCTGGGTGCCGGACTCTTCCCCGCCCCGGCGGCGGCAAGGAGGGCAGGCGAGGAGCCAGACGGTCCCTCACTGTTGGACGGGCTCGTTCTTCCACAGGGCGAAGCCGCCCAGCAGGCCCGCGACGTTGTCGGTGACCGTCGTGTTCTTGGGCAGTGTGAAGTCCAGGAGCCGGGCGTTGCCTCCGCCCACGTAGATCTTCCGGGGGTTCCAGATGGGTTGGATCTGATCGAGCACCTTCCGCACGTGCTTGTTCCACTTCTTCTTGCCCACACGCTCCAGCGCGGCCTGGCCCACGTAGTCCTCGTAGGTCTTCTTGCCTTGGAGCGGATGGTGGGCGAGCTCCAGGTTGGGCACGTACTTGCCATCCACGTAGAGCGCGCAGCCCATGCCGGTGCCCAGGGTGAGCACCATCTCCACGCCGCGCCCCTCGATGACGCCGAAGCCCTGGACGCCCGCGTCGTTGAGCACGCGCACCGGGCGGCGCGTCAGCTTGTGCAGGGCTCCCTCCAGGTCGAAGCCCGCCCAGTCGGGGTGCAGGTTCGGCGCGGTCCGGGTCACGCCTTCCTCCACGACGCCGGGAAATCCCACGGAGACCCGCTCGAAGCCTCCCAGGGGTTGGATGAGCTTCTCGAGCGCGCTCAGGACGGACTTGGGCGTGGCGGGTCGCGGGGTCTTCACCCGTTGCCGCTCGTCGAGCGCCTTGCCTTGGGGATCGAGGACGAGTGCCTTGAGCCCCGAGCCTCCGATGTCGATGGCCAGCGTGCGGGGCTTGGTGGCGCGGGTCTCGCGGGCGGTCTTCTTCCGGGGGCTCGGCTCGGGTGTGGCTTGCTTGGGCATCCAGGCCTCCAACGTGAGGGCGCCAGTGTAGGGCCTCGCGAGGCGGGGCAAGGGGGGGACTGTTGGGCGGGGAGCGCTCCTTGTGCGCGAGATGACAAGAAGGGGCACTCCCCCGCTGCCCGAGCCTAGACTGCCGCCCTTTTTCGGGAGGCCCCATGAATCGGATGCTCGGCGGTGTGATGGTGTGTTGGGTGCTATTGGCGCCCGTGGTGCTCCATGCGCAGGAGGCCCGCACCCCGGATGGGGACGCGGCCACGCACGAGGCCTTGCGCGCGCTCAAGAACGACATGGAACAGGCGCTCAACGCGCAGGACCTGGACCGGCTGCTCTCGCACCTGCACCCGGACGTGGTCTTCACCACCATGAACAACGACGTGCGCGTGGGCAAGGACGCCATCCGCGCCTACTACGAGAAGATGCGCACGGGGCCGGACCGCGTGGTGGAGAAGCTGACCGCGAAGTTCGAGGTGGATGACCTGACGCGCCTGTATGGCGAGACGGGCCTCGCGCAGGGCTCCTCCACGGATCACTACGTGCTCACGGATGGCTCGGACCTCGTCGTCCATGGCCGTTGGAGCTGCGCCCTGGTGAAGCAGGGCGACCAGTGGCTCATCGCCTCCTTCCACTACTCCACCAACGTGTTCGACAACCCCGTGCTCGACTTGGTGAAGAAGAAGGCGGCGACCTTTGGAGGCGTCGGCGGAGCGGCGCTGTTGCTCGTGGGCCTGGTGGTGGGCCGGGTCACGGGGCGCCGGAAGGCCACGGCGGCGTGACGCGTCCGGAAGCGCGCAGGAACGGCATGCGCCGGGGCAGCCGCTTCGCCCAGAAGCTCTCGATGGAGCGGTGGAACAGCCGGAGCAGGGCCAGGCCGGAGCGCCCCTCGAGCGCCGACAGTTGTCCGCGCGCCTCGTCGAGCAGGCTCCTCGCGCGGTGGTGCTCGGCCATCAACCACGCCCGTCCCGCCGCCGAGCCCACCAGGGAGTCGTAGCGCCACGGCTCCGCGCCCTCGGCTCGCACCGCCAGGGCCACCTCGGCGGGGACGTTGAAGAGGCCCTTGTCCAGGTCCTCGCGCAGGTCTCGCATCGCCGAGCACCAGCCGAACGCGTCGAGCAGGGCGGGGCTGTCCAGGGCGCGGACCTCGGCCCGGGCCGTGTGCAGCATCAGGCCGACGGACAGCTCGAAGGTCTCCCGGTGGTGGGCGCGCAGCGCCGCCGCGTCGAGTTCCCGGCGTTCGCGCACGCGCTCGCGGTCTCGCCGCATGGTGCGCACCAGCCGCAGCGCCTCGGCTCTCGCGCCGTCGTCCCGGAGCTCCGCGAGGAACCACCGGCCCAGGGTGGCCGCCACGTCCTCCCCTGTCTCGCCTCCGCGTTCCAGTCGCGCGAGCAGGGCGTCCACCCAGTCGAGGGGTTCTTCCGTGATGGGCCGGTCCCCGTCCAGCACGTCGTCCACGAGCTGGAGGAAGCAGAACCCCGTGCGGGCCACGCGGGTGGTGCGCCAGTCCGTCAGCGCGTAGCGATAGAGCACCAGGGCGGGCAGGGCATAGCGCGGGTTCCGACGCGAGAAGCGGACCATCTCCCGGGCGCAGAGGCCTTCCACGCGCAGGGCCTCGAGCATGTCCTCACGCCGGGTGAGGGGCGCCACGGCGCGCCACGTGCCCCAGGCGAGGAGCGCTCCCGCGAGCACGTCCACCACGTGGTGCTCGTGGATGAGCAGGGTGGAGGCCGCGATGGCCGTGGCCCACAGGGTGAAGCCCGCTCGCGCGAGCCCGCCTCCCCGTTCGCCATAGGCGAGGGCCGCCGTGCACGCGAACGCCACATGGAGCGACGGCAGGTAGTTGCGCTCCAGGTTCATCGTGTCGGCCAGGAGGAACACGAAGGCGGAGTCGCCGCTCACCTCGCGCGCGGGCCAGGCCACCTCGACGGGGAGGAGCAGGAAGCACCCCGCGCCCAGCACCGTCTCCAGCGCGAGCGCTGACACGAAGGGCACCATGTCGCGCCACGTGCGCAGGATGAACAGCGACAGGAGCAGCAGCACATCCATGCTCACGTAGACGGCCGCCCAGGCCGGCACGAAGGGAATGTGGCGCTCGAAGGGCAGGTCCACGCGCAGGCCGCCCGGGTAGAAGCCCGTCACCCAGCTCGCGCCGCCGTAGACGAGCAGGAAGAAGAGGGTGAAGCCCGTGGCCATGGCGCCCGTGAGGAGCGCTTCCTCCCGCCGGGGGAGTCCGAAGAGGGGAGGGCGGCTCATCGTTCCTCGGGGGTGACGGGGAGGGGCCGGGGCCCTCGCCACATGGACAGCCACACGCGGGAGAACGAGGGCCGGGGTGCCTCTGGGTCCACGTAGCGGCCCAGGTAGAGCCAGGGCACGCGCGGGTGACGGTGGTGGGCGCGGTGGTAGTGGTAGTTAAGGAAGAGCCAGCGCACGGGGGCACTGACGCGCAGGTCCCACGCGCCCTCGTGCACATCCAGGGGAGACCAGGCGTGGTCCGCGTATTGGAGCGAGCTCCAGTTGAGCGCGAAGGCCGCGTAGCACAGCGCCCACCCGGACGCGGTGAGGCCCAGTCCCCACACGAGCCCCGCCTGCACGCCGAGCGTCAGCAGCGCCTCGGCCCGGAGCGTGGCGCGGGGCAGGTGCTCCACCCGGGCGAGGTAGCTCTCCGCGCCGGTCTGCTCGCCATAGCGGGTGCCCTTGCCCTGGAGGTGTTTCGCCAGGCCCGGGAAGAGGGCGAAGGCGGCGGCGCCCACCGGTACGAAGGCCCAGTAGAGCCCGGTGAGGATGGAGTACCACTGCGCGTGCTTGAGGAAGCGGTTGTCGCCGGGTTGCAGGTAGTCGAAGCGCTCGCGCCGGGTGCGGTTGTCGCGGTGGTGGGTGAGGTGGAAGGCGCGTTGCAGGGTGTAGGCCGTGGGAAAGAAGGCCGCCGCGAGGCGCCCCATGCCGTCGTTGACGCGCCGCGAGGGGTGGAGCACGCCGTGGGTCGCCTCGTGCAGGAGCGAGAAGACGGTGTTGTTCACATAGGAGAACACGACGGCGGCCAGCAGCCGCGCGGGCAGGGCCTCCGCGTGGGAGGCGAGCCAGAGGCACCCCGCGCATCCCAGGAGGGCGGCGGCGAGGAGCACGGCGTTGAGGGTGGCCGGAATGGGCGTGTCCTCATGCGTGCGCGTCATCGGGGTCCTCCGGCAGTTGGGCGGCGAAGTCGAGGAGCTGGCGCAGCACGGGGTCCTCGCGGGCGGCGGCGGGTTGGAAGCGCATTCCCTCGAGCACGGACAGGTCCCTGTGCAGGAACGAGGTGTAGAGCCACCGCGACAGGGCGAGCCGCGCCCGGGTGAGTCCTGGGAGGGGACTCGGGGGCGAGGCGAACGACAGCAGCACGGAGGTGCCCTCGGGGCCTGGACGGAAGCCGGCGAGCAGGGCGCTCCGGGTCCGGCCGAGGTCGCTCTCCACCGACAGCAGGGTGCCTCCGTACAGGGTCAGGGTGACGCGGATGTGGTCTCCCGACAGCGCCTTCATCATCCGATCCGCGAGCGCCGTGCCCGTGACGCGCGAGACGAAGTGCAGCCGCAGGGTGAAGGCGTCCGGCCGCTCGACGCTCGGCGGCTCCCTCAGCTCGCGCAGGTGCACGGTGCGCAAGTGCTCGATGTCGAAGGCGTTGGCCACGACGGGCAGCCACGTGCATGCCTTCACCGTCACGGGAGGCGCGGCGCGCCAGCGCAGCTCCGGGGTGCCCACCTGGGGCGGGGGAAAGAGCACCACGGGCCCGTTGAACACCAGCAGGGTGCCGTGGCGCTCCACCACGGGGAAGGCGCGCTGGGTGGGCCGCCGCGCGTGCTCGGGCCAGCCCGGGGCCTCGCGGCAGGTGCCGCTGCCATCGAAGCACAGGTGGTGCAGCGGACAGCGCAGGTGTTCACCGATGACGGTGCCTCGCGCCAGGTGCGCTCCCAGGTGGGGGCAATGGGCCGAGAGCGCCTGCGCCTGGCCCGTCCGGGTCCGGAAGAGCACCAGCTCCCGCCCACCCAGGTTCCACTCCCGCACCTGTCCGGGCCGCAGCGCTTCCGAGGGACAGGCGGCGTACCAGGAGCGGAGCCGGACGGGTTCCAGGTGACGCGAGGGTTGTGCCGATGCCGCTCCATTGACCGCCATGACACGGACCCTAGCGGATGCCTCGGTGGGTGGTCATCCCGGGGTCTTCGTGCTAGGGCTTGCGCCCTCTCATGGCACGTACGACGACAATCGAGCTGCACAAAGAAGACATGAAGTTCGCCGCCGGGCACTTCACCATCTTCTCCGCCACGCATCGCGAGAACCTGCATGGCCACAACTTCGCCGTCTTCGTCTCGCTGACGGGCGAGGTGCTCGCGGATGGCATGCTCGCGGACTACGACATCTTCAAGGGCGCCGCGCTCAAGCAGTGCCGCGCCTGGAACGAGACGTTCATGCTCCCCGGCAACTCCCGGCACCTGCACGTGGAGAAGGATGCGCGGGGGGACGTGCTCGCGCGCTTCAATGGCGAGGAGCTGCGCTTCCTCGCGCGCGACGTGACGATCCTGCCCGCGGAGAACGTGTCGCTCGAGGAGCTGGCGCGGCTCTTCGGCGAGGGACTGGTGGGGGATGGCGGGAGCTTCCGCGCCAACCGCATCTCCCATGTGGTGGTGAAGATTTCCTCGGAGCCGGGCCAGTGGTGCTCGTGGGAGTGGAGGGATCATGGCTGATTGGGCGATCATCACCGGAGCGAGCCGGGGCATCGGCCGGGAAGCGGCCGCGCGTTTCCGCCGGGAGGGCTGGAACGTGATGAACATCTCGCGCCAGCCGTGCCCGGTGCCGGACGTGCTCAACCTGACCGTGGACCTCGCCGTGCCGGGCTGGGAGGCTCGCGTGGGTCAGGTCCTGGGCGAGTCCCTGGGGCGTGCTCCGGGCCGGGTGTGCCTCGTGCACAACGCGGCCTTGTATGGACATGACGACGCGCTGTCGCTCTCCGGAGAGCACCTGCGGCGCGTCCTGGAGGTCAACATCGTCGCCCCCGCGTTGCTCAACGCGCTCGTGCGCGGCTACCTCACGGACGGCTCCTCCATCCTCTATGTGGGCTCCACCCTGTCGGAGAAGGCCGTCCGGGGCGCGGCGTCCTACGTGACGTCCAAGCACGCGCTCGTCGGCCTCATGCGCTCCACGTGTCAGGATCTCGCGGGCACGCGGGTGCACACCGTCTGCATCTGCCCCGGATTCACGGACACGGAGATGATGCGGGAGAGCGTCGGGGCGAGCGAGGCGGCGCGGGCGAGCACCGCGGCGAGGCAGACCTTTGGCCGGCTCATCGCCCCCGAGGAGATCGCGGACGTGCTCCTGTACTGCGCCCAGACTCCCGTGATGAACGGCGCGGTGCTCCACGCGAACCTGGGGCAGATCGAGACCTGAGCGGCGTCAGGTTCCGGCGGCGAAGACGGTGCACGACGACGTGCACGTCTCGGCGACCCGGACCTTGGACACCTGCGTGCCAGGGATGTGGATGCGCTCGAAGACCCAGGCGGCGAGCAGCTCGCTCGTGGGGTTCTCCAGCCCGGGCACCTCGTTGAGCAGGCGGTGGTCGAGCTGGGCCTGGAGCGGCTGCCAGGCCGCCGTGAGCTCGGCGAAGTCGACGACCCAGCCGAGCTTCGGATCCACGGGACCGCGCAAGGTGACTTCGATGCGGTAGCTGTGCCCATGCACCCGCGAGCACTTGTGGCCGGGAGGGACGTGGGGAAGGCGGTGGGCGGCCTCGAAGGTGAACTCCCTCGAGATCTCGGTGATGAGGGGGGGCTTTCCGGGGGTGACAGGCTCCATGCGGGCGGGCTTGTAACGTCATTCCGTCATGGGCGTCGAGCGAAGCGCCTCCCCCTCGCTCGTGCCTGTACGCCGGGAGAGGACACGGCTACACTCGGGTTGACGCACGGCGTCGTGTGTCCCCGGGCCCCGCCATCCCGGGCAGCGGAGACCCACACCACTGATGAGACAACTACCGCACGACCCGGGCCTCTTCGCCGGTTACGGACTCATGCCGGGGAGCTTCGACGAGCTGATCGGCGCCGATGGTGTGCCCCGGCCGGATTTCCAGCGGCTGCTGGCGCTGTTGGGCACGCGAGTTCCGGAAGACTTCTCGCGCATGCAGGCGCTGGCGGAGCGGGCCCTGCTCAACCAGGGCGTGACCTTCTCCGTGTACTCGGACCAGCGCGGCACCGAGCGCATCTTCCCCTTCTGTCTCATCCCCCGCCTCGTGTCGGCGTCGGACTGGGCGCACATGGAGCGGGGGCTCGAGCAGCGCATCCGGGCGTTGGGGCTCTTCCTGGATGACGTCTACGGCCCGCAGCGCCTGTTCTCCGAGCGCCCCGAGCTGCGCGACATCATCCTCAACACGGCGCTCTATCTGCCCCGGCTGCGGGGGATCCGCCCCGCGGGGGGCGTGCGCATCCACATCGCGGGCATCGACCTCATCCGGGATGGCCGGGGCACCTACCGGGTGCTGGAGGACAACCTGCGCACGCCCTCGGGGGTGTCCTACGTCATGGAGGGCCGCATCCTCTCCAAGCGCGTGGTGCCCGACGTGCTGGAGCTGGCGCGGGTGCGCCGCGTGGACCACTACCCGGCCCGGCTCGCCGAGACGCTGCGCTCGGTGTCCCCCGAGTCGCCCGAGCACTCCACGGTCGTCATCCTCACGCCCGGTCCGTACAACTCCGCCTACTTCGAGCACAGCTTCCTGGCGCGCACCATGGGCGTGCCGCTCGTGCATGGCGAGGACCTGTTCGTGGACGACGACCGCGTCTTCCTGCGCACCACGCGGGGGCCTCGCCGCGTGCACGTCATCTACCGGCGCATCGACGATGCCTTCCTGGATCCCGAGTCCTTCCGTCCGGACAGCATGCTGGGGGTGCGAGGCCTCCTGCGTGCGTGGGCGGCGGGCAACGTCACGCTGGCCAACGCGCCGGGCAACGGCGTGGCGGATGACAAGGCGACGTACGCCTTCGTGCCGGACTTCATCCGCTACTACCTGGGCGAGCAGCCCATCCTGGAGCAGGTGCCCACCTACGTGTGCGCCCGCGAGGAGGACCAGCGCTACGTGCTCGAGCACCTGGAGGAACTGGTGGTGAAGACGGTGGATGAGGCGGGGGGCTACGGCATGTTGATGGGCCCCCAGTCCACCCGGGAGGAGCGCGAGGACTTCCGTCAGCGCATCCTCGCCCACCCCCGGCGCTACATCGCCCAGCCCCGCGTGGAGCTGTCCACGTGCCCCACCTGGGACGCGGCCTCGCGCACGGTGGTGCCGCGCCGGGTGGATCTGCGGCCCTACATCCTCACCAGTCCGCAGGGGCCCTGGGTGCTGCCCGGAGGCCTCAGCCGCGTGGCCCTTCGCGCCGGCTCCTACGTCGTCAACTCCAGTCAGGGGGGCGGCTCCAAGGACACCTGGGTGCAGAAGGAGGCGGTATGATCGCCCGCATCGCGGAGAACTGTTTCTGGCTGGGCCGCTACCTGGAGCGCGCGGAGAGCACCGCCCGGGTGTTGCAGATGACGGGACAGCTCGCGCTGGACGCGGAGTTGTCCGCCGAGCACCTCTGGACGCCCGTGCTGGCCATCTTCGGCGAGCGCCGCGCCTTCACCGAGCGGCGGGGCGTCGAGCGGGAGGCGGACGCCGAGGACGTGCAGCGCTTCATGACCTGGGAGGAGACGAACACCTCCAGCCTGCTCAACACCCTCTCGGCGGCCCGCGAGGCCGCGCGCACCATCCGCGAGGTGGTGAGCAAGGAGTGCTGGGAGGTGACCAACGAGCTGTACCTGTGGCTCCTGGGCGACGCGGGCCGCGAGGAGTATGAGCACTCGCGCTACGGCTTCTTCCAGCACATCCGCCGGATGGTGCAGCTATGCCTGGGGTTGTTCCGCAGCACCATGCTGCATGACACGCCCCTGGACTTCATCTGGCTGGGGGTGATGCTCGAGCGCGTGGGCCAGACGGCGCGCCTGCTGGATGTGCACCACCATGTCTTCTCCGGCATGCACCCCGGCCACCCCGTGGTGGAGACGGCGCTGTGGCTGTCCCTCCTGCGCGCGTGCTCGGGCTTCGAGCCCTTCATGAAGAGCCATTCGGGCCGGGTGACCGGGGACGCGGTGGCGTCCTTCCTCCTCTTCGAATCCCGCTTTCCCCGCTCGGTGCACTACTGCCTGGACTCCGCGTACCGCTACCTCGTGCGGCTCTGTCCGCCCGACGCGGACGCACAGCTGCCGGGCAGGCGGACGCTCGCGCTGGCCCTCCCCCTGCTGGCGGAGCTGCGGCCCCAGGCCCTCGCGAGCCCGGACGCCACCGTCCACGCCCTGCTCACCCGCATGGTGGAGGGGACGGCCGAGCTGTGCTCCCTCATCTCCGAGGAGTATTTCGGCCGAAGCGCGGCATCCGCGCCTCAAGTGCTGGGAACCCAGGTGATGGCTGGATAGATTCGCGGTCCACATGCTCAACCTGCTCGCGCTGTCCTTCGAAGGAGAGCTCGCCCCCAGCCTCGACCTGCGTTGCCTGTCCCCGGGCCGCAAGCCGCCCGATGGCTGGGGCGTGGGCTACTACCCGGGGGGCGAGTTCGCCGCCACGCTGCTCAAGGAGGCCGCGCCCCACCCGGGCAGCATCCGCAGCGAACTGGTCAGGACGTGGGAGCCGCTGGAGTCCTCCATCTTCCTGCTGCACCTGCGCGCGGCCACCTGGGGGCCCATCACCGAGGCCAACACCCAGCCCTTCTGCCGCAGCGCGTGGGGCCGTGACTGGCTGCTCACGCACAGCGGCAGCCTGGAGCAGCGCCTGAGCATCCCCCCGGGCGCCAACTTCGTGCCCGTGGGCTCCACGGACTCCGAGGCCCTGTTCTGCCGCCTGCTGGAGTGGTTGCGCGAGCAGGGCTGGCACAGCCTCGGGGCGGCGGATCCCGCCCGGTTGCGCGGCTGGCTCGAGGAGATGAACGGTCTGGGCCCCCTCACGCTCGTCATCTCGGACGGGCAGGACCTGTGCGTCTACGCGGATCGGACCGCCGCCACCCAGTGCTGGGTGTTGCAGGTGTCTCCGCCCTATGAGCGGCTCATCCTCGGTGACGAGGACATGGAGTTGGACCTCACCAAACGGGGCGCCAAGAGCCGCAAGGGATTCATCGTCAGCACCCAGCCCCTGGCCTCGCGCACCGAGGTGCCCGCCCAGTGGAAGCAGCTCGCCCCGGGTTCGCTCCTGGTCATGCGTCAGGGCGCCCTTCGCGCCGAGGTGCGGCCGCCCTGGTCCCAGGAGGCGGGCGCTCCCCCGTCCTCCATGGTCACCGAGTTCGAGGCCCGCAAGCGCCTGCGCCGCCCGCCCGTGGCCCCCGTGCGGATCATGGACGTGGTCCACCGCACCGTGTACCGCTACGACAAGCCCGTGGAGCGCAGCGCGCACAAGCTGCGGCTCACGCCCGTGCATGATCGCTTGCAGTCCCTGCTCTCCCACGAGGTGAAGCTGTCCTCGGGCGTGACGCGGGCCGAGTACGAGGACGTCTTCGGCAACCGGGTCCGCAAGGTGCTCGTGGAGACGCCCTACACGGAGCTCATCCTGGAGGCCCGCTCCCGCGTGGAGCTCCGGGACACGGATCCCCTTGGCTACCGCCCCTTGCACGAGCGCTCCACGTTGCCGCTCGTGTGGATGCCCTGGCAGCGCAACATGCTCCAGCCCTACCTGCTGCCCCCGGAGCTGCCGGACACCCAGTTGGACGAGCTGGTCGAATACGCGATGAGCTTCGCGCGCCGCAACGACTTCGATCTGCTGGACACGCTGCTGGACATGAACTTCAGCATCTTCAAGGAGTACCGCTACGTCCAGGGCTCCACCACGCTGAGCACCACGCCCTTCGACGTGTACTCGGAACGCCAGGGCGTGTGTCAGGACTTCGCCAACGTCTTCATCTGCCTGGCGCGCCTGCTGGGCGTGCCCGCGCGCTACACGTGCGGCTACATCTACACCGGGCCCAAGCACGCCAATCAGGCGCAGGCCGAGGCCTCGCATGCCTGGGTCCAGGTGTATCTGCCCGAGGTGGGATGGAAGGGGTTCGATCCCACCAACGGCATCCTCACCCAGACGGACCACGTGCGCGTGGCCGTGGGCCGTCAGTACACGGACACCACGCCCACCGCCGGCACCATCTTCCTGGGCGGCGGGCGCGAGAAGCTGGAGGTCTCCGTGCGCTGCGAGCCGGTGGAAGGCTGACGGCGCGGGCTCAGTACCACTCGCGCAGGCGCACCTCGACGCCCGCGTCCGTGCCCACCCACCGGCTGAACTCGGCGAGGTCGCTGTCCCGGAAGTGGTAGGGGTAGACGATGGTGGGTTTGAACTCGCGCACCGCGTCCGCCGCCTGTTGCACCGTCATGGTGTAGGGCAGGTTCATGGGCAGGAAGGCGACGTCGATGCCGCGCAGGGCCCGCATCTCGGGGATGTCCTCGGTGTCTCCCGCGATGTAGACGCGCCGATCCCCGGTGGTCAGCAGGTAGCCGTTGCCCCGGCCCTTCGTGTGAAAGTTCACCCGCTCCGGCGTGGTGTTGTACATGGGCCTGGCCTCGATGATGAGGTCTTCCACGTTCGTCGTCGCGTCATTGGCGAGCACCCGCGTGACGGCCTGGAGCGCGGGCGGCAGTGCGTCGTACACGGCCTGGGGGGCGATGATGAGGGTGTGGTTCGGAATCGCGAGCGCCGTCAGGGTCTCCGCGCTCAGGTGATCCGCGTGGACGTCCGTCACGAGGATCACGTTGGCGGCGGGCAGGCCCGCGAAGCGCGCGGCGTCTCCCACCGGATCGACGTAGATCGTCTTGCTCGACCACCCCAGGGCGAGCGTGGCGTGGTTGATGGGATGGATGATCAGGTTGCCGAAGTTCGTCTTGATGCGGTCTCCCGGGAGGTTCACGTCCGGGGGCGGGGAGGGCGGTGCGGGAGGAGGATCGAAGAGATCGGCCGGGATGCAGGCGGACGACAGGCAGAGCGCGGCCGCCGTGGCGGTGAACAGACGGAGCAGGTGCATGGGATTCCTTGGCTTCACTTGTGTGATGGGGGCGTCTTCCGGGCGGAGCGTTGACGCCGGGCCGAGGAGCCTATCCTCACCTCATCGGCCCGGCACACGCGCACATGCAGGAAGCGCTCGAGTTGTTCCAGGGCGATGTCGTGATCGGTGTCGCTCTCGGCGGCGCAGCAGTCGCTGAGCACGGTGATCTTGTACTCGTGCATGTGCGCGTCATGGGCGCTGAAGAACACGCACAGGTTCGTCGCGATACCGGCCATCAGCAGCTTCTTCGTCCCCAGGTGTTCCAGCAGCGGCACGAGCGAGGTGGCGAAGAAGGCCGAGTGCTTGGGCTTGAGGATGAAGTAGTCCTCGGGCTTGGGTTTGAGGGCGCGAGCCACGTCACGGCCCCGTGCGCCCTTGCGCGTGCAGTGCTTGTAGAGGTCTCCGAAGTGGCTGCGCCAGTGGTCGAAGTTGTCGTTGACGTAGATGACCGGCACCTGGGCCTCGCGCATCTGGTCGGCGAAGGGGCCCAGGCGCTCCACCATGCGCCGCGCCCACGGCAACACGTGCTCCCCACCGGGGAACTCCAAATCATTGATGACGTCGATGATCAGCAACGCGGTGTCGGAGCGCTTGTCGGGCATGGGGGTCGGATGGCTCAGGGGGTGAAGCGGTAGATGCCGTAGGGGCCTCGCTCGGCGGGAGGCAGGTGGATCTGCGTCGTGGTGACGTAGATCTTCCCCTCGGGACCCTCGGCGAAGCTGTCGGGCCAGCGCAGGCGGGCGTCCTGGATGACCGGTTCATAGGCACTCCCCGGAACGTACCGGGCGATAGAACTGTCCTCCAGCCCGCCGAGCCAGAGTGTCCCGTGGCGATCAAAGAGGATTCCGTCCGTCGCGACGATGGTCGCCACCCGCTCCAGTTGGCGCGCGAGTGCTTCGTCCGTCAGCGCGGGATCGCGCAGGGCCTGGGTGGGAATGCGCCACAGCGAGTGGCCCGTGAGGACGGTCCAATAGAGCGTGTCGCCGTCCAGGCTCAGGGCGATGCCATCGGACTGGATGCTCCGGTTCAGGCGTTTGCCCATCACCGTGAGACCGCTGTCCTCGGCGTGCGTGGAGGGGTGCTCGCGCAGGACCTTGCGCGCGGCGCCGCTCTTCAGGTCGAGCACCACCAGCCCTCCGGCCTGGGAATCGGTGAGGTAGGCCACGTCGCGCCGGGTGTCGACCCGGACGTCGTTGAGGTAGCTGTTCCCGGAGGAGATGTCCGGCTCGAAGGCATAGGTGCGCACGAGCTGGCCCTCCAGGTCGAACCGGTGGAGCCGGGGCGGGGCGATGACGCCCTTGAACTGGGCGTTGCCCGTGTCCAGGACCCAGAGCCGATCCTGGTCGTCGATGACCACGCTCTGGACGCCGACGAAGCGCTGGGGCTCGTTCGCACCGGGAGTCCAACTGTTCCACGCGGTGTCCGGCCAGGGGTGGACGGTGCCGTCCTTCACCTCGGCGACGGAGACGGGGACGTCATCGGACCAACGGGGGAAGTTGACGAAGATCCGGCCCTGTCGGGACACGGCGACTCCAGTCCATTGGCGCGGGGATTCGGCCACGAGTTCGAGTTCGGGCGGGCGTGGGGGCTCGGCGCGCACGGGGGGGTGGGCGCAGGAGGTCGTCACGAGAGCGGCGGCGGCCAGGAGGGACAGACGCATGGGGGCTCCTTGGGTTGGGTGGTGCCACAATGCGAACGGCCTGGATTCCTCGCCACTGCTTCTTGAAGGTGTGAAGGGCTTCACATCCTCGCGGGATGCACCTGTGTATAAGGCCGTCGCTCGGCTCTTGAGCCCGAACGGGGGTACCCATGAAATCGACCCAGCCCTGGCTGTCCTGTCTCATCCTGATGTCCAGTCCCGCGCTCGCCGCCACTTCTGGCGCGGAGGTCCTGCCGGATCGCGCGGCCCTGGAGCGCTCGGCGGCCACCGCGATGCGGATCCTCACCACCGTTCCGAACACGGATGAGGCCTTGCTCCAGATGGAGGCGCTGATGCCCCACATGGGGGGCTTCTACCTCGGTGAGGATGGCGCGGCGCATGTGCTCCTGACGGAGGATGCCTCGGAAGGGGAGCGGCTCACCGCGCGCTCCATTGGCGACGCCGTCTCCAAGATGCGCTCCTTCGCCAGGGGCCAGACCCAGCAACGCCTGACGCCCACGGTGGTGGAGCCGGCGCGCTTCCGCTTCTCCGAACTGGCCCGCATCCGCGACTACGCCACGGACGTGTTGAACCTCGAGGACGTCCAGAGCCTGGATGCCAACGAGCGCGCCAACCAGGTGTCGGTGGGGGTGTTGTCCGAGGAGGCCGCGGAGCACGCCCGGGAATACTGGGCCCGGTTGGAGCTCCCGCCCGAGTCCCTGGAGGTGTTCCTCCAGCCGCGAATCGAGGCCATGGCGACCTTGAGCAGCTACGTTCGTCCGGTCCCGGGTGGCTACTCCATCCGCAATGGCAATTTCAGCTACACCACCTGTACCCTGGGCTATCCCGTCTTCAGCAGCGTGCTCGGCATGTTCGGCTTCATCACGAACTCGCACTGCACGGACGTCTCCGGCGGCGTGGAGAACACGAGCTTCTACCAGGGCAATCCCTTCGTCTTCGCCACGGAGTACCTGGATCCCATCTTCCAGACGTCCTCGAGCCTCGCGGGCTGCCCGTCCGGACAGCTCTGCCGGCTCAGTGACTCGGCCTTCGCGGGCGGCACGAACTACCCCTCGGGAGCCCTGAAGGAGATCGCCCAGACGATCAACTACTGCTCGCTGCCGCAGACGCATTGCAGCACGACCGTGAATTCCTCCTCGCCCGTCATCTATCCCCATGGCTTCGCCAGCTCTCCGCTCGTGGGCCAGTACTTCGAGAAGGTGGGCCAGACCACGGGCTGGACCTACGGGCAGCTCCAGCAGTCCTGCACGACGGTGCGTGACTCCGCGTCGGGCCACTACTTCGTGTGCCAGTACACCGTGGCCGCCGGAGTGGACGCGGGTGACAGTGGTTCGCCGGTCTTCACCTGGGACGGTACGAACAATCCCATTGGCGGCATCCTCTGGGGCGGTGATCCCACGTACCACGACTACTTCGTCTTCAGTCACTACTCGAGCATCAACACCGAGCTGGGCACGATGTACTACTACTAGCGCCGCGACCGTCCGGCGCGTGCGTGCGTCGGACGGCGGTGGGCGGCGAGGGCTGTGGTAAGTACCCGCGCCGCCCGCCCATGGTTCTCTCGTCCGCCTCGCGCAAAATCCTCTTCATCCTCCTGGCCCTGGTCGCGCTCGTCCCGAGCCTGCGTTTGAAGCACTACGCCGGGCCCAACCTCTACGGCATGCAGGCCCAGGCCTGGTTGGAGGGACGGTGGGATGTGCCGGGGCCCGTGGAGGACCTGAGCTTGTATGGGGAGCGCTACTACGTGGCCTTCCCCCCGTTCCCCTCGGTGGTGCTGTTGCCCGTGGTGGCGCTCACCGGGCATGAGCGCGTGCCCTATCGTGCCGTGGCGTTGGCGGTGGCCGGATTCGCGGCATGGATCGCCTGGCGGGTGTTGCGGCGGTTGGACATCCCCGAGGCGGATCGCCCCTGGCTGGTGGCGGCGCTGCTGGCGGGGACGGCCTTCTGGTACTGCGTGGTGCAGAGCGAGGCCGTGTGGTTCTTCGCGCACGTGGTGGCGGTGACGTGCTCGCTGCTGGCGCTGGAGGAGGCCCTGGGTCCGGCCCGGGGGGCGAGGGCGGGGCTGTGGGCGGGACTGGCCTTCCTGTCCCGCCAGTTGTGCGTCTACCTCGTCCCCTTCATCGCGCTGGTGGTGTGGTGGCGTCATGCGGAGGCCGGCCGCCGGCGGCAGGTGCGCGAGGGCGTGCTGGCGCTCGCGCTGGCGGGGGTTTGTGGCGGGGTGTACCTGCTGCTCAACGCCCTGCGCTTCGGGGACCCCTTCAACACCGGCTACGCGGGCATGCCCCTGAGCGAGTTCCTGGCCGAGCGCGTGGCGCGCTACGGCCTGTTCCATCCCGCGTACGTGCCCTTCAATTTCTTCCACATGTTCCTGGAAGGGCCGCACTTCGAGTTCGGGGGACCCCGGAAGCTGGCGCCCCTGGGCATCGACGGCATGGGCACGTCACTCACCCTGGCCAGTCCCTTCCTCTTCGTGGCCCTGGCGGCGAGGCCCGAGCGGCCCTTGCGGTGGGCGGCCTGGGGCATGGTGGGCCTGTCGCTCGTCCACATGCTGCACTACTACAACAACGGGTGGGTGCAGCTGAACGCGCAGCGCTTCAGTCTGGATTTCCTGCCGGTGCTGTGGGTGCTCATGGCATTGGGCACCCGGCATGTGGAAGCGCGTTGGTGGAAGGGATTGGTGGCCTGGTCCATCGGGCTCAACGTGCTCGTCTTGTCGCTGCTGCCCGAGCTCGTCCACGCCTGGCGCCGGCTGTGAGCCGGTGGCGCTCACGTGACGAGGCCCGTGACGGGTCTCGCGCGGGGCAGGGTGACGGTGACGCGGGTACGGGCGTTCTCGCTGCTCAACATCAGGCTCGCTCCGCCCGCGTAGGCGAGCGCGAGCCGCCGCTCCACGGTGGGCAGGCCGCTGCTGCCCTCGCGGGGGCCTTGGGAGGCGCCGGGATTCTCCAGGGTGAAGACGAGGGTGTCCTCCCGCGCCCGCACGGTGAGGTGGATGGCCCCCCGGTGTCCCGCCGCGGGCCCGTGCTTCACCGCGTTCTCCGCGAGCGGTAGCAGCACGAGCGGCGGCACGGGAAAGGACTCCAGGCCCGCGTCCACGTCCAGGGAGAGCTGGAAGAGGTCTGGGTCGCGCAGCAGGTGCAGATCGAAGAGGGTGCGCACCAGCTCCAGCTCGCGCTCCAGGGGCCAGGTGGCGGCGCGCACCCCGGCGAGCACGCTGCGCAGCATCGCGGACAGCCGCAACACGGCGGCCTCGGCCACGGCGCCGTCCGTCTGACACCACTCGGCGATGGCGTTGAGGGTGTTGAAGAGGAAGTGCGGATCCAGGTGGCTGCGCAGGGCGAGCAGCTGCGCCTGTTCGGCCTCCAGCGCGAGCCGGGCGGCGCGGGCACGCTCGAGGGCGAGGCTCTCCTCGAAGCCGATGTCGCGGCCCAGGCCCCAGCCGCCCACGAGGAAGAGCGCCGCGCAGACGGCGAGGCTGTAGCGATCCGTGAGGAAGGTGGGCCCGAGGTCCAGCACCTTGGGCACCACGGCGCCCCCGGACAGCACGACGCCCACGCCCACGGTGGCGTAGAGCAGCAGGCGGATGCCGCCGTGGCTCAAATCCAGGCCCTCGGGGAAGAGGACGCGGTAGGACACGGGGGCCACGGTCACGCAGAGCACGCACAACAGCAGGGCCAGGGGGGCGGCCATCGGCTCGCCCTCGCTGAAGCGCACCTGGGCGGCCACCAGCGGCACGCAGATGAGGACGATGGGCAGCAGCCGCCGGGGCAGGAAGAGCGCCTTGAGCGTGGCGCGGACCAGGGAGCCTTCGTTCATGGCTCAGCGCGTGAGCGCGTCCACCCGCGCGGTGGCGTCCCGGACGCAGTCGGTGAGGCCCACGCCCCGGTAGGCGTTGCCGGTGAGGGACAGTCCGGGCAGGTGGGCCAGGGCCGCGTCGATGGCCGCCAGCCGCTCCAGGTGTCCTCGGTTGTACTGGGGAATGCCCCGCTTCCAGCGGACGGCCTCGGTGAAGACGGGCTCGGCCGTCACGCCCGCCATGAGCCTCAGCTCCTCTTTCGCGAGCGTCACCAGTGCCGCCTCGTCCAGCTCCACCAGGTCCGGCCGGGTCGCGCCTCCAATGAGGCACGTATAGAGGATGCGGCCGCCCTCGGTGCGCCAGGGGAAGGTGGACGAGACGTGGATGACGCCGAGCACGCGCCGCCGCTCGGCCGCGGGCACCAGGAAGCCGAAGCCGTCCGGTGGAGGCACCGTGCCCGGCGCGAAGCCCAGGTGCACCACCGCCATGGGCGCGTAGACGATGCCCGCCAGGCGGTCCGCGAGCGGCGCGTCCAGGGGCCGCACGAGCTCCGCCGCCGTGTGCGCGGGCACCGCCAGCACCACCCGGTCCGCCTCCCTTTCCTCGCGCCGACCCGCTTCCTCCACCGTGACCCGCCAGCCGGGGCCCTCGCGCCGCAGCCCCACCACCCGGGCCCCCGTGTGGAGCACCGGGCCGAGCGCCTGGGCGAGCGCGTCCACCAGCACCCCCAGGCCGCCATCGAAGGAGGCGACGGCGCCCGTGGTGCTCGGTGTTCCCTCGGGAGGTGGGGGCGCCGCGCGTTTCTCCTTCCGGGCGCGCACCATGCCCACGAGCAGGCTGCGGTGCCGCTTCTCCAGGGCCGCCACCTGGGGGAAGCACGCCGCCACGCTCAGTGACTCCATGTCGCCCGCGTAGATGCCCGTCTGCATCGCGTCCACCAGCACCCGCGTCGCGGCCCGGCCCACATGCCGCCGTCCGAAGTCGGCCAGGGACTCATCGCCTCCCGGGGCCGGGGGCGTGAGGGGCTCGCCGAGCATGCGCAGCTTCGCGCTCCAGGGCAGCACATCCGAGCGCAGCAGGGCCGGGGGCGACTGGGGCAGGGCCCTCAGCCGTCCCCCCGTATAGAGGTAGCGCCGCTTCGCCGCGGGGTCCGCCGTCCGGATGCGCTCCTCGATGCCCAGACGGGCCGCGAGCGCGCGCAGCGTGGGCTCCCGGTCCAGGAAGCTGTTGGGGCCGGCCTCGGTGATGAAGCCGTCCCGGCGGTGGGTCTGGATGTTGCCGCCCGGACGCGCCGCCGCCTCCAACAGCGTCACGTCGGTGCCCCGCGCGTGAAGCCCCTGCGCGAGCACCAGGCCACTGATTCCGCCTCCAACGACGACGACGCGCATGTCCGCTTCCTCTCCGCTTACGGGTAGAGCGCTTCCGTCTTCCAGCCGTCTCCCTCGCGCAGGTAGACGAGCCGGTCGTGCAGCCGGCTCGGGCGCCCGTGCCAGAACTCGATGCGATCGGGGACCACCCGCAGGCCCGACCAGTGCGGGGGCCGGGGGACTTCCTTCCCCTCGTACTGACGGGTGAGCGCGTCCACGCGCTCCTCGAGCATGGCGCGCGAGGGCAGGGGCTGGCTCTGCAGGCTCGCCCATGCGCCCAGCTGGCTGCCGCGAGGCCGGCTGTGGAAGTACGCATCCGCTTCCTCGTCCGAGACCCGCTCCACGCGGCCCTCGATGCGCACCTGTTGCTCCAGGGGCTTCCAGTGGACGCAGAGCGCCGCCCAGGGGTGCCCCAGCAGCTCGCGCCCCTTGCGGCTCTCCAGGTTGGTGAAGAAGACGAAGCCGCGCGCATCGAAGTCCTTGAGCAGGACCACGCGCGCGGACGGCCGTCCCTCGGCGCTCACCGACGCCACGACCATGGCGTTGGGGTCCACCGGTATGACGCGCCGCGCCTCTTCGTAGAGGACGGCGAAGCGTTGAAAGGGATCCTCCGGCAGTTCCACGGCTTTCTCCATGGCAAGTCACTCTCCGCGTGTGGGTCCACGCGCGTGGGTGTTGACTCGTGCGTCCCACACGTCATCGTCTGCGTCCATGAAGATTCTCTACGTGGCCTCCGAAGTCACGCCCTTCTCCAAGACGGGTGGACTCGGAGACGTGGCGGGGGCCCTTCCCGCCGCGCTCGCGTCGCTGGGCCACGACGTCAAGGTCGTCTCGCCCCGTTACGCCTCCGTCCAGGACGCTCGCCTCACGCCCACCGGCCACTCGCTGGAGCTGCGCTTCCCCTTCGGCACCGAGCGCGGCCCCATCCTCTCCCTGCGCGCGGCACCCAACCTGGAGCTGCTCTTCCTGGAGCACGAGGGCTACTACGGCCGGGGCGGCCTCTATGGAGACCAGGCGGGGGAGTTTGGCGACAACCACCGCCGCTATGCGTACCTCTCCCTGGGCGCGCTCCAGGCCTGTCAGCGCCTGGACTTCACGCCGGACATCCTCCACGTCAACGACTGGCAGACGGGGCTGCTCCCCGTGGCGCACAAGCGGGGCTTCCTGGGCACGGCGCTCGGACGCTCCAAGAGCGTGCTCACCATCCACAACCTCGCCTACCAGGGGCAGTTCAACAAGCAGATCATGCCCGAGCTGGGCCTGCCCTGGGATCTCTTCAACGCCGAGCAGGGGTTGGAGTTCTACGACGGGGTGAACTTCCTCAAGGGCGGCATCCAGTTCTGTGATGCCCTCACCACGGTGTCGCCCACCTACGCGCGGGAAATCCAGGCGCCGGAGGCCGGGGCCAACCTGGATGGGCTGCTGCGCCGGCGTCAGGACGTGCTCAGTGGCATCCTCAACGGCATCGACGTGGAGGAGTGGAACCCGGAGGCGGATCCCCACCTGCCCGCGCGCTATGGCCCGGAGGACCTGACGGGCAAGGAGGCGTGCCGGCGCGAGCTGCTCGAGCGCTTCGGCCTGGCGCCCACGGACGCGCCGGTGTTTGGAATCGTCTCGCGGCTCGCGTGGCAGAAGGGCGTGGACCTGCTCCTGGAGGTGCTGCCCGGCGTGCTCGAGCAGGGCATCCGCTTCGTGGCGGTGGGCAGCGGCGAGGGCCGGTACGTGGATGGCCTCCAGGCGCTCCAGGCGCGCTTCCCCGGGCGGGTGGGGACCTTCATCGGCTTCGACGCGGGCCTGTCCCACCTGGTGGAGGCGGGGGCGGACTTCTTCCTCATGCCCAGCCGCTACGAGCCGTGCGGCCTCAACCAGATGTACTCGTTGCGCTATGGCACCGTGCCCGTCGTCCGGGCGACGGGGGGACTCGCGGACACGGTGCGCGAGGGCCCGGAGGGCAACGGTCTGGTCTTCCACGACTTCCACCCGGACGCGCTGCGGGCGGCCATCGACCGGGCGCGGGCCCTGTACGCCGACTCCCAGCGTCTGCGGGCCTTCCAGAGACGGGGAATGGGTCAGGATTTCTCCTGGAGCGGATCCGCGCGGAAGTACGAGCGCCTCTTCGCTTCCCTGTTATCGGAATAGTGGGGCTTCACGCGAAGCTGGGGTAGGGTGACGGCGTGGCGTCTCAACCGGACCTGGGTGGTTACGAGGTCGTTGGCCGTCTCGCGGTCGGCGGGATGGCGGAAGTGTACCAAGCGAGGGCGAAGCTCTCGACTCAGCGCTCGCCGGGAGAGCCGGACGAGATCGTGCTCAAGCGTCTGCTGCCCTCGTATCGGAACGAGGGCGCGTACGTGAAGGCCTTCGTCGACGAGGCGAAGCTCACCGTGCGCCTGCGTCACCCGAACATCGTGCGCACCTTCCGCCTCTTCAAGGCGGGGCCGGACTACCTGATGGTCCAGGAGCTGGTGTCGGGCCGCACGCTGGGCTTCATGCAGGATCTGCTGGTGAAGGCGGGCGCGGTGATGCCGCCGGAAGCGGCCTGCTACATCGCCTGGTGCGTGCTCAAGGCGCTGGATTACATCCACCGCGCGAAGGCGGGCGAGGGCGGTGCCACCATCATCCACCGCGACGTCAACCCGGCCAACGTCCTCTTGAGCGTGGCGGGCGAGGTGAAGCTCACCGACTTCGGGGTGGCGGACGTGGAGGGCGTGATGCGCGGGGACTCGGGCGCGCTGCGCGGCACGCTGCCGTACATGAGCCCGGAGCAGGTGCTGGGCCAGCCGGTGGACGCGCGCAGCGACCTGTTCTCCGTGGGCATCATGCTCTGGGAGATGCTGGCCGGCCGGCGGTTGCACGTCGCGGACGGAGAGGCGGAGCTGATGCACCGGGTGCGGGACGCGCGGGCGCCGCTGCTGTCCTCGCTGCCGCTGGAGCTGCCCGACTACGCGGTGCAGCTGGTGCGCAAGGCCCTCTTCGCTGACAAGACGCGGCGCTTCCAGTCCGCCGCGGAGTTCATCCGCGCGCTGGAATCCCTCTCGCGCCGCACGGGGTGGCCTCTCACGGTGGAGGCCCTCAAGCCGTTGCTGGGGGGCTGATGCTCCGGCGCGCCTTCCTGCTGCTCGTGCCGGGCCTGGCGGGGTGCGCCGGGGTGACGCTGCGCTCCGGGGCGCTGGACGAGGCGGCGCGGGTGCGCGAGCTGGGCCTCGCTTTCACGCCCAAGGGCTCGGGCGCGCTCTCCCTGGCGCTGGACGTGGACAACCCCACCCTCTGGGACGCGGTCATCACCGGCGTGGACTACACGCTGCGCCTGGATGGACGGCGCTACGCGGTGGGGACGCGCGGAGTCCAGGAGACGCTGGCCTCGCGTGAGCGGCGGGCGCTCTCCCTGTCCTTCCCCCTGAATTCCGAGCCCACCGGCCTCAATGGCGCCGAGGCCCGCACGTGGTGGGTCCAGGTGGAGGGCACGGTGGTGCTCGCCTTCGCCGGAAGCACGGTGCGCCGCATGCCCTTCCAGGCCGAGCGCTTCCTCCGGCTCCCGCATTTCCGGCCCATTCACCTCGAGCCGGAGTGAGCCGCGCGCTCAGGCCTTGGGCTCGGACGCCGGCTCCGCGGTGGATTCCTTCTGGGACGGCGCGGATTCCTTCGGCGTGGGGGGCTTGAGCTTGAGCAGGCGCACCCGATCCACGCGCGCGCCCTCCTTCGCGTACACGGTGAAGGCCCAGCCGTTGTAGGTGAAGCGCTCGCCCACGTCCGGCAGGTGGCCGGCCATCGATGACAGGAAGCCGCCCAGGGTGTCGAAGTCCCCCTCGGGCAGGGGGAAGCCGAAGGTCTGGGTGAAGCGGTCCACCTCCATGGCCGCGTCCACCAGGAAGCCGCCATCGGCCTGCTTCTCCACCTGCTTCTCCTCCACCTCGAATTCGTCGCCGATGTCGCCGACGATTTCCCGGAGGATGTCCTCCAGCGTGACGATCCCCATGAAGCCGCCGTACTCGTCCACGACGATGGCCATGTGGATCTTCTGCCGCTGCATCTCGCGCAGCAGGTCGCCAATGGGCTTGAGCCAGGGCACGAAGTGGGCCGGGCGGATGGTGTCCTGCAGGACGATGAGCTCCGGGTGCTGCAGCAGCGGGATGAGATCTCGCGCGTGCAGCACGCCCACGACGCGGTCCACGTCGTCGCGGTAGACGGGGATGCGCGAGTGGTTCTCCTCGGCCAGCAGGCGCAGCACCTCGGTGGGGGTGGTGGATACGTCCACGCACACCACCTCCGTGCGCGGCACCATCACGTCCCGGCAGCGCTTGTCGGACAGCTCGAAGATGGAGCGGATGAGCTGGGGCGCGCTCTGGTCCACCTCTTCCTGGGCGGCCTGCGCGGCGAGCAGCTTCTCCAGCTCCTCGAGGGGCGGGGGCGGAGGTTCGAAGCGCAGGGTGCGGCCAAAGCCCCGGGCCACCAGGTTGATGGGGGCCATGCACAGGCGCATGGGGGGGTAGAAGAGGAAGACGAGCAGCGACACGAGCCATGACAGGCGCAGCGCCCAGCGCTCGGGGCCCGCGTTGGCCAGGCCTCGCAGCGTCACCTCCACGAGCGTGGCGAGCACGCCCACGAGCAGCGCTCCGGCCAGCACCGTGGCCACCCCCAGCGCGGGCCCCGAGCCCAGCCGGGTGAAGTCGAGCAGCTGCGGAGGCACGAAGGCCCCGATGGCCGCGGCCAGGAAGCCGCTGAGCACCATGCCCACGCGCAGGGCGGTGGCGGTGGGCTCGCGCTCCGTCTTGTGACGAAGCACCTGGCCGCCCGGGCCGGGCTGGGACTTCGCCAGCTCCTGGGCCTTCAGGTCGGACGTTCCGTAGAGCGCGGACTCGGCGGCGGCGATCAATCCCCGGAAGAAGACGAGGGCCAGGCAGGCGGTCCAGAGGACCCAGGTAGGCATAGAGGCGTCCTTCATACCCCGTGGTAAGAGACCGCGCACCCTTTCGTGAAGGAGGCTTTCTTCATGCGTCCACCAGTGAGCCGCTTCGTCCTTCTCGCCCCCCTGGCCGCGCTGGCCCTCGTCCTGGCCGCTCCGGACGCTCGGGCCTGGCCGGTGGACATGTCGGTGCGGCTGGAGCCGGGCAAGGAGCGCTTCCACAAGCTGAGCGTGGTGGACTGGGTGGAGGTGGAGGACCCGTCCATCGTCACGGCGGAAGTGCTCACGGGCAGCAACGAGCTCTTGCTCACGGGCCTCAAGCCCGGCCACACCCTGTTGCTGCTGTACGCGGAGGGGAAGTTCGCCGTGTGGGGGCTGACGGTGGCGGCGCCGGGGGGCGGGGAGGCGTCCAAACCCGCGGCGGAGCCGCTGACCGCGGCGCGCAAGGCCTGTCCGGGTCTCAAGGCGACGGAGGGCGCCGAGCGCTCGCTGACGGCCGAGGTGAAGGACGCGCGCTGCCGCGAGGCCCTGCGCGCGGTGCTCAAGACGGAGGCCTACCTGGCGCGCGAGCTGGATCTGACCTTCGAGCTGTCGGTGATGCAGGAGCAGCTGGCCGCCCTGTCCGCGCCCTTGAAGGCCCAGGGACTGCGCGCGAGCTACCATGGGGCGGGGCTGGTGCTGGAGGGATCCACGACGCCCGAGGGCCACCGCAAGGCCTTGTGGGCCTTGTTCCATCAGTCCGTGGGCCGCGTGCCGCTGGAGGACCGCGCCGAGGTGCGGCGTCCCGCTCCGCCCGACGACGCGGGCACGCCGTCCATCCCCACTCCCTGACGCTTGCCAGAGATACCCCGGCGGGGGGTCGCGGGACGCGTTAAGTCACGCCCCTTCCATTCCACGAGGGGTCGTGACGCACATGAACTATCGGATGCTGGGCCGCACGGGTCTGTATGTCTCGGAGCTGTGTTTCGGGGCGATGACGTTTGGTGGCGAGGGCATGTTCAAGGTCGTGGGAAACCAGGGACAAGCCGAGGCCGACACGCTGGTGGGTCGCTGCCTGGACACGGGCATCAACTTCTTCGACACCGCGGACGTCTACTCCAATGGCCAGTCCGAGCTGATGCTCGGCAAGGCGCTGGGGGCACGGCGCAAGGACGTCGTGCTCGCCACCAAGGTGCGTGGGCGCATGGGCCCCGGCGTCAACGAGGTCGGCCTGTCGCGCGGACACATCCTGGACTCGGTGCACGCCAGCTTGAAGCGGCTGGGCACCGACTACATCGACCTGTACCAGATCCATGGCTTCGACCCCGTCACGCCCATCGACGAGACGCTGCGCGCGCTCGACGATCTGGTGCGTCAAGGCAAGGTGCGCTACCTGGGCGCTTCCAACCTCGCGGCCTGGCAGTTGATGAAGGCGCTCGGCATCAGCGAGCATCGCGGTCTCTCGCGCTTCGAGTCGTTGCAGGCCTACTACAGCATCGCCGGCAGGGACCTGGAGCGTGAGCTGGTTCCCTTGATGAAGGACCAGCAGGTGGGCCTGATGGTGTGGAGCCCGCTGGCGGGCGGTTTGCTGAGCGGCAAGTTCCGCCGGGATTCCCAGGCGCCCGAGGGCGCTCGCCGCTCCGCGTTCGACTTCCCCCCGGTGAACCGGGAGCGGGCCTGGTCCGTCATCGACGCGATGGACGGCATCGCCCGGGCCCACTCCACCTCGGTGGCGCGGGTGGCGCTGGCGTGGCTGCTGCACCAGCCGCACGTCACGACGATCATCATCGGCGCCAAGACGGCCGAGCAACTCGAGGACAACCTCGCGGCGCCCTCGCTGAAGCTCTCCCCCGAGCAGCTCGCCGCGCTGGAGACCGCCTCGGCGCTTCCCGCTGAGTACCCGGGCTGGATGCTGGCCCACCAGGGCCAGAACCGCTCCCCCTCACCGAAGTAGCGGCCTGTGTCGGAGGGTCTCCCGCTCCCCCTATGCTGGGGCCTCTTTTCGCCGAGGCCCTCCGATGCGCCGTCTGCTTCCCATCCTTGCCCTGCTCCTCGCCGCATGCGCCCAGGCGCCCGAGCCATCCACTCCGCCCGAGGAGCCCGCTCCGCCCGAGGAGCCCGCTCCGCCCGAGCAGCCCTCCGGGATTCAGGGCTCCCTCACCATCCACCTGCGTGATTGGCATCTCGTGCAGCAGGAGTTCGTTCAGAGCGCGTACGTCCTCCTCGGGGATGGCAGCCGGTTCAGGCAAGCCGTCGATGGCAATGGCGACGCGCATTTCCAGGATGCCGCCATCGTGGGTCCTCAGGACGTCAGCGTGGTGGTGACGGCCAGATCCAATACGCCGTCAGTGGGCGTGGGCACTTTCCTCGCCATCCACCAGCCGGAGGTCTGGTTGCCCCTCATCGAGCTCCCGGAGGTGTCGCAACCCCCTCCACCTCCGCCTCCGAATCTGGCCATGGTCTCCGGCAAGGTGACGGAAATGACCGGGGACGGGCAGCACTCCGTCTATGTCTTCGTGGTGGGCGAGGGGTTCTCCGGCGGAGGCCCGGTCTCCGCGGATGGCTCCTTCCGCTTCTACGTCCAGGGCGCCGAGCCCGGCCAGGTGGACCTCGTCGCCCGGGAGGAGAAGTTCGTCGAGGAGTACTCGCTTCTCGGTGAGGTCCTCGTGCGGGCTGGCCGCATCCGGAACATCTCTGTCGGTCGCGATCAAGCGCTCGATGGACTGGAGATCGCGCTCGATCACGCGGCGGATCAGTCACTTGGCGTGACGGTGAAGGGCGCGGAGCACTACGGCACTCCCGTCACCGTCTCGCTCACTTTCCACGAGGGCAAGCTGGCCTTCTTCTCCTCGTATGCCATTGGAACCTCTCCGCTCTCCCTGCCCACCCTCTCGATGACCGCGCCCTTCGACACGACCCGGCGACTCCTCCTGGCCACCCAGGGCCGTTCCGATCTCCTGCCCGCGGGGTACGCCCGGTCGTTGACGTCCATCGAGAATGGCCCGGCCGCGGCCATCTCGCTCCTCTCGCCGATGATTCCTTCCACTCCCGCGCTGGGGACTTGCGGCGCTCCGCCCACCACCGCGCGCTCGGGCCTCGCCCTGCGGTGGGACATCGATGCCGCCGCGAACATGGGGAAGATCGACTTCCAGCTCCAGGATTCCGATGACTCGAAGCCGTCTCTCGGCTGGCAGGTGATGACTCCCTCCTCCCGCTCTTCCTTCACGCCCTTTCCCCTCCCCAGCGAGGTGTCGCCCATTTCCACGTTCCCGCCGGGGCGCTACTCCCTCAAGCTGCACTCTTCCTTCCGCTCGGACCTCGATGGCTATGCGAGCCTTTTCGCCCAGCGGGTCAGCGGCAAGGCCTTCCTCGCCGAGGAGCGGAAGACCGAGTTGGAGGGGTGTGTCGAACTCCAGTAACTGACACCCATCGGTGAACCTGGAAGCAACACCTGGCCGTGGGACTGTAGTGTTCAGGACAACATGGGAAGAGCCGTCATCCCGGCTTTCAGAGGGAAGAGGGGGTTGGCTCGGTTCCTGCTCTTCATCCGGACACGCTCGGCGAGTTCGCCGGGCCGCCGTGACGCCTCGTGCTTCGCGGTCCCCCATGAAGAGAGGACCCCCATGTTCCGCTCCCTGCTTCGTCCCTCCCTGATGCTCGCCTGTGTCCTCGCGTCGGGTTGTGGTCCCGCCCCGGAACCCGAGCCCGTGCCCTCGTCCGAGGGTGCCCTCACCCAGAACCTCCGGTGGCCGAGGTGGATCAAGATCGTCGCGGCGGACTTCGTGGGTGCGCTCGATGGTGCCGCCACGGGTGCCGGGATTGGCTCCGTCCTCGGCCCCGAGGGCGCGGTCATCGGTGCCGGCGTGGGCGCGGTCATCACCGGCGCCCAGGCTTCCGGCGAAGCCGCGGCCCAGTTGACCACCACCCAGGGCGTGGTCGCGGGCTCCCGGGCGACGGTCAGCCCGGCCAACTCCCTCAACCCGTTCGATTCCATCGGCCAGCACCACAACGCGGGCCTGGACACCCTGGTGTCCATCATCGGCCCGGGGGGCTGCATCCCCAACCCCTTCCCCTTCCCCTTCCCGCGCGATCGGACCAAGGGCCCCATCTGGGATTACGCCAGCAGGGCGATGAAGGCTCCGCAGGAGTTCCTGTCGCAGCCCGCGCTCGAGCCCGCCTGGAATGAATCGCTCAACTTCGTCGCCACGGCCGCGGATGAGGACATCGAGGTCTCCATCCAGAATCGCGTGAAGAGCGGAAAGATGTCGGCGGCCGTGGGTGAGCGCGTCATCCGCTACTTCAATGCGATCGCGCCCCTGGACACGGACAAGATGATCGAGGCCACGAAGTCCTTCGAGAAGGAGACGCTGGCGGACAAGGCGCTGAAGGAGCAGGAGCGCACCAACCTGCTGCGCGCCTACTCCGTTGCTCGCTACAGCGCGGTGTACTGGGCCGATCAGGCCGCCCGGAAGACCGCCTCGCCCTGGTGCGGTTGCAGCAAGTAACCCGCCCCGTTCAACACGCAGTGCCCGGGCCCTCCAGGGTGGAACCTCACCAGGTTCCTCTCGTGGAGGGCCTTCTGGTTTTTTGTGACGGTATTCCGCCCGGGGCCGGTGTCCGGGGGCCGGTGTCAGACGATTCGTTCCGAGGAAGCCGCCGCGACCCGCCTCCGGACCCAGTTACGTGGCGAGGGTTGCTTCTGGGGACATGGAGAGAAGCTCGACCCACGCGATAACACGAGCCACCTCATAGCTGGAGGGAGCGAGGCTCGGGAGGAGGGTCGCGCACGGGCATGTAGCACTTGCCCTTGTACTCAGCGGTCGTCCGGGGACAGGGGGCTCGTTGTTCGAGCGTGACCCAGCAACCGCCATTGATCTCCACCTCCGTGCCCTCGATGCAGGGGGGCTTGTGCTGACCCTTGTACGGAGTGGAAGGCAGGGGATAGCCGATGGAGAGGGGAGAATGCGCTGCCAGGTCGACCCAGCTCGGGGGCTCGTCGGACACGGTCTCCGTTGTTTCCGTGCCCCCAGGGGCATTCGTGGAAGCGGGAGGCCGGGGCCAGAGCAGCAGGACGGCGAGCGCCATGCCTCCGAGTGCCGCGAGGCCCAAGGCGGGCACATGTGGGCGCGAACGTAGACGAGGCGCGGGGAGAGGCGTGCGGTCGAGGAGGGTGGCTGTCTCCTCCCGGTCCTCGACGCTGGCCAGGGCGCCCGACAGACGGACGTACAAGAGCGTCAGCTCGTGAAGTGCTCGGGTGGTGGCCCCTGGAGCGCGCTCCACCTCCACCGCGAGGAAGGGAGGGGCGACCTCGCTCAGGGAGCGCACGGCCCAGGCGGCCCGGGGCACCCAGGGGTGGGTGGGGTCGGGAACCAGCACGAGGGCGGGGGCGCCCGTTTCGTGATGGTGCGCCTCGTGGATGCGGCCCACGGCTGGGTCCGAGTCCGGGTGCGGCCTACCAAGGACATACGGTCCCAATCGATCGCCTTCGCGGGGGTGAGTGCCACTCACGTCTGCCTCTCCTTTCGAGGTGAGTTCAAGGAGCTTACCTCGGGAGTCAGACGGTTCGTACTGGCTTCGCCGGACACCCACTCTGTCGCCGTCTGGAGGGGTATGGCACTCGTTGACTCACTGGAGCGCTTGGCGGCGCTTCGAAGCCTCAGAACTCTCTCGGAACAGGAGTTCGAGGCAGCCAAACGTCGATTGTTGGAATGGCGGACGGTTTTGGCACCGCAAATACGATGTGCGATACAGGAACGTTTAACTGAAGTTCGCCATCACGTGCTCCAAGAATGTGTTCCGGTAGGCCTCATCCCTGGCAGGCTCTTCACGGGCTGGGAATCTTCTGGTGGCCCTCCGGATCACGTTCTAACTCTGCGAGGTAGCATGCGTTTGACTCAATTGCTTACGGTCGTAGTCCTGAGCTCCAGTTGCGCAAGCGTACCCAAACCGAGCGTATCGGCGGATTCCTCCCGTCGCGTCGTTTCGGATTATGCGATCCGCGTGCTCGGAGGCGACGAAGCTTCTTTCACACCCGCGCTTTCGTCTTCCATCACCAAGAACGAAACCCCTTATGACGTCATCGTAGTTGGAGCAGGCATTGCTGGACTCACCGCAGCGGTTTATCTGACTGACTTTGGACATCGAGTACTCCTGCTCGAAAAGGAAGCACACCTCGGGGGCCTCGCCGCAGGCGGAAGTCTCGCCCAAAAGTTCTATGATCGCGGGACTGCTTATTTCACGGACGCCGACGAGGAAGAACAGAAAATCTTGGAGCGCATCGGCCTTGGCGGCTTCCGAGATCAATACGCTATTCCCGAGCCCATCGATAGCTACCTCTGGAAGGGAAAGCTCTACCTGGGTTTTTGGGAATACGAGGAAACCCTTCGTCAACTACCGGCGAGTTTCGAAGTCTTCAAGCATGAGCTTGAAATCATGGATGATGTGGGTCTGATTCCTGGTCAGCCATTTGAAGATTTTGATTGTACAGACATCGACAAGGAGACTGCGGCGGCACGTAAAGAGTACAATCTTGAGAACCCCAATTGCATGGAGCTGGACGAGAAGACTGTGGCGGATTGGGTTCGCGCGATGCCGACGAAGCTTGCAACCAGATACGACGAGAAGTCCAAACGAATCTACGCCAGATATGCCAAGGACCTTGCCGACGGCAAACTCGATGCCGCGGATTCGATGAATGATGTCCTGGGACTTCTAGAGCTGTATTGTCGATCCGCTCTTGGCGCCACGCCTGATAAGATCTCGGCAATGGCCTTTGCTAATTTTTATATCTCAGAGATTGAAACCCGCTACAGCACCCCTGTTGGAACTGGGGAGGCAGTTGCACGAATGCAAAAGAGTCTTGAGGCCAAGCCGATGCTGATCGACATCCTCACTCAGGCGGTAGTAGGCAAAATCTCAAGCGGTGCGGATTCAGTGGTTGTGATGTATGTAAAAGATGGAAAGACCGTTGAGGCGCGAGCCAAGTTCGCGGTGTTTGCTGTTCAATCGACACTGGGCCCTAAGCTCATCGAGGGCCTCGCCGAGCAGGATCCGGAAAAAGCCAAGATCATGTCCGAAATTCGTTACTTGCATTACTCTGTGCATGCCATCAGCGTAAAAGGACACCCCTACCGCGCGGCCTACGATACGTGGACACGGGCAGCGGATTACACGGATGACGATTTCACCGATCTAATCCTAGTACTACAGTTGGACGTGGATATTGGGCGCTCTGCGGCGGTAGTGGCAGAGTTTGGCGACGGCCTGATGATGGCGCCGCCAGCGGCTCCATCGCAGGATGAAGTCCAGCGCGGGCCGCACCACCCAACGCGCGAGTTTCCACATCAGACGTCTCACTTCCTGAACACTGAAGCGGATAAGGACAGGCCTCGCCGCCGTCGAAACGCTCCCATGCGACTGCTTCGATGCGGCGGGCCCAGGCGTTTTGGGACTGGGTGCTCCTTCTCGGACGCGTTGGCCATGACTCGCGCGGCCGCCAGGAATGCATGTGCTACCAGGCACAACGTCATGTGGCGGTACCACCCTCGCCATTTCCTCACCTCATAGTCGTCCAGTCCCACCTCCCCCTTGGCCGACTCGAAACATTCCTCCACCGGCCAGCGCTTGCCGGCCGCTTCCACCATGGCGGCCAGCGACGTCGTGGCCGGTGCATGCACCAGATAAAAGCTCACCTCGCTCTCCTCCGACACGCTTCGACGGAAGAGAAACCACCGCGCCTGGGTCCCCTCATGCGAATTGACTCGGACTCGCGCCCAGTCATACCTGCGCGGTCCCTTGGCTCCCGCCCCCGCCGACAGCCTCGTCCATTCTCGCCTCTTCACCTCTTTCAAGACTTCTCCCGCCGTCACCTGCTCCACCCCGCGCCAGGCGTAGGTATTGGAGGCCACCGCCAGGACATACCGTTGCGACTGGCTCTCCAAAAACCGTCGCAACTCTCCATCCCGGCCATACACCTCATCTCCCACCACCCACTCGGGACGGAGTCCCGCGTCGAAGGCCCGCTGGAGCATGGCTCGCGCCAGCTCGGGTTTCGTCTGGAATCGCACCCGCCGTGGAATTCCCGCCTGACGACATCGGTCCGGGTCCTCCAGCCAGTGCTCGGGCAGGTACAGTTCGCGGTCCACCAGGCAGTGGCCCTTCTCGGTGACGTAGGCTAGGAAGACGCCTATCTGGCAATTCTCAATGCGGCCCGCCGTGCCACTGTACTGCCGGGCCACTCCCGCGGACTTGTCCCCCTTCTTCAAGAAGCCTGTCTCATCCATGGACAAGACTCCCCCCTCGCCCAGTCGCTCGCGGGCATACGTCAACACGTCATCCCGCAGCGCGTCCTCGTCCCAGTGCGCCCCGTTGAGCAGATGTTGAAAGGCGTAGGGCGTCGCCCTGCCCACCTCCTCGCTCAAGCCCCAGGAGTTCTTGCGCTCGACTCGGGCCAGCAACCCTTGCAACAGAGCCTCCGCCGAGGCTCGTGTCTCCGGACGTGCGAAGTGGGGCTCCACCCACTCCCGCACGCGGCGCCACTCCTGCTCCCATTTCTGGACGAGCACCGCTTCGTTGTTGTCCGAGACGATGGCGCTGCTGGACATGACCGCCCCCAGGTAAAGGTGACTTCTCCCATGGGTTGTAACCACGCCACCTCCGGCGTCACCTTCTCCTGCGTTTCGCTTTCTCTCCTGGCTCCCCACCAGACAAGTGGGGCCCGCTATCCCACCTCCGCAGTTGCGCGGACCCAGGGCTGCGCTATCTCAGTGGATAAGGTACGTGCGCGGGGCCCACGGAAGACGGCTCAAGGGAGGTGGTCGCAGCGACCGGGTCAACGGCACTCCTCTGTCGGCCTGGAAAGTACAACTGTAGTACTAGGCCGCTGGATGGACCCTGAGATCAAGGGCTATGAAGGAATGCGGGATTTCAAAAAACACCCCAAAGACGATGTGGGGATTCTAACAATTTATCACCCGCTCGGCCAAAAATGGAACGGTAAAGGCTACACCGAAGAGCAAGCCAAGGATCTTGCTCGTGCTGCAACCAACCGAATGCTGCAACTCTATTCTCCGTTCCTGAAGGAGACCTGGGGGACTGAAATTGAGGTTGAGTCCGTCGAAACCAGCCGGTGGCCTTTTTCCGTCCATGTCACTGAGCCCGGATACTTCAAGACCAAAGCGAAGATCCTGAGACGTCCCTTTGGGCGCATCTTCTTTGCGCACAACAACCTGGGAGTGCCCGCGTTTGAAGAGGCACTCTTTCGGGGCCACTGTGCCGCCAACAACATCCAGAAGCGCCTGCACCCTTCGTTCAATCAGGAGGAGTGGACACTGTGCCCGCTGGAACTGAGGTAGGGCCACCACGCCTACCCAGAAAGTCGACCGGTGCGTGTTGCTTGGACGGTGAAGTGGATTCAATGAGCCAAGTGATGCGCACATTCCTGGATGTCAGTGGTGTACACCGGCCTACGGGTGATTTTCCGCTCGGCAACTCTGAGTTCGAGCGGCACTACCCCCTATTGTGTCGTAGGACGGGTTGGCTCGTTGTGGCCCTGCCATGTTGCGTGTATGGACACCAAGGGACGCGGCGGGATGACGACTCCCAGGTATTCCGGGCGGTTACCACTACTGCGTCAGGGGCCCGAAAAATGAATAGGGATGCCAGCCAGGGGCCGTGAGGGGAACTGGGGGCTGGAGCGGTGGCAGCAAGGACAGCGAGGCAACCAGGTGGCAATCACCCGGGCCATGGCAAGCCGTGCGGTGATGAAGCTGTCGTGAAAGTGGCGTTCAGGCCTAGAGCACCGAGCAGGCTGAAAAGCCCGATGGAGTCCAGTTGGGTGGACGATCCAGTTGCGTGGACGGATCGACAAGGGAGTGGATGCTGTGCTCTGCGTTCCGCTGAGGTGGAGGAGGAACGCCATGGAGCGCTGGACCCCCGAAGTGAAGTGCAGCGAGAGGGAGACGCGACTGCTGCGGTTGGTGGGCAAGACGTCCATGTCACAGAAACGGTGTGGCTGTCCGACTTCATTGTCCAGGATGCGGCCCGGTGGGCGGCTCGTAAAGGGCTGCCGGGAATTGTCTGGGTTGAATTCCCCGAGCTTGGCGAGAGAATCGCGAGGGCTGCGGGCGTTCCGTTCTACGGCGGCGGGCCTTTGGCATCTCAGACGATCATCCGCGAAAGCAGCAAGCGCTCCATCGTGGCTTCGCTGCGCGCGCACGGCACGGGGAAGAACCTGACCATGTTTAGCTGAATGCTGTTCGTGAACCCGCCAGCCGATGGCGCGGCTTTTGAGCAGGCAATCGAGCGTGCACACCGACAGGGGCAGACTGCGGATGAAGTGAAGGTCGAGCTTTACCAGCACACGCCCGAGCTGACTGGCAGTTTTCGCAAGGCGCGCGAGTTCGCCCGGTTTGTCGAGCAAACAGGAGGCACTCCGCAAAAACTGTGCTTCGCGGCCTACGATTGGGTGGACGGTCGAGGGTCAGGGACTATCCCAGTTGAGTCTTTAGGGATAACGCGAGAAGCCACCCTATCAACGCGAAACCAGGTTGAGTTGAGGAAAGTAAAGGCAGCGGCGAAACCAAGCAGTCAGCGTCGGCAGGGGCGTTGCGGTCTGGAGTCGCCTCACTGTCTGAGCTAGGTCACCCAGGACGTGAGGCCCGAGCCCACGCAGCTGTCGCTTGAGGTCCGCCCACCACAGGTCGATGGGATTGAAGTCAGGACTGTAGGTGGGTGGGTACACCACGCTGGCTTCTAACGCCTCCACTACCTGGCGCACGCCCTGGACAAGGAGGGATGCTTTCACCGGCGTAGGGGGCTGACGCGTCAACGTGGAGGGCTGACGTGTCAATGCTTCTGGGTTGGACCACCCGCGCTAAAACCACCTGCCCGGAGACTCACGACACGCTCCCGGATAAACTTGAACAAGATACCACGAAGCGCTAGTCTCCGGCCGCTGAAACAACGGAAACAAAGGAGTACAACCATGCGGCCCTTTATCGTGACGTTCAACCTGCTGCCCGACTCTTCGGGGCGTTCCCCGGTCGCCGTTAAAATCGAAAAAGACTATCCGAAAGCGAAGAAGGTGACCGAAACCTCCTACTTCATCGCGTCGGACCAGGAGCCGGGAGTCATCTACGACGACCTCAAGGGGGCGCTGGGCACCCAGCACGACATCTACATCATCGCGCTCCACTGCCCGTATTTCGGCTATGGGCCGTCGGACCTGAATCAGTGGGTCTCGGACAACGTACAGTGGGACTGAGTCCGGCTGTAGACGCCCGCCACGACGTGATGTAGCCGGGCACATAGGGGGCAGGCTGTCTTAGCCGGTTTGGTGGCTCGGCCCTTGCTCAACGCTCCGTGAGCGTTGAACCACGCACGGGAAACGCACGCATTTAAGAGGTGTCGGCGCACGTCTGCTGCCTGCCGACGCACCCAACCCACACAAGGGAATGCAAGCGTGAACAGTGCAGCCGCTGGTGGCTGGTGGCCGGCTGGTGGCCGCCAGAGGTGTCAAAGGATTTGAAACGAGAGAGCCGAACCAGAACGAGGCTCGGCGTGGACGGTTGAACCCACCCCCTTCAAATGCTTCCGCGGACTTGCGAGTTGGCGCGCACGGTGCATCTGGCCTGGCGGAACGCAAGCAGGGGGAGGGGGATGGGCTGGCCGCTGAGGATGTTCCAAGAGGAGGGTTACTACTTCGTCACCTCCAGGTGCTTCCAGGGACGACTGTTGCTGCGCCCCAGCGCGGAGGTGAACGAGGTGGTGGGAGGCGTGCTGGCCCGCGCCGTCCAGCGGAGTGCCGGCACCATCCGGCTGTACGCCTTCACCTTCGCCTCCAATCACTTCCACTTGTTGGTGTGGGCACGAGGGGCCGCGCTCGCCGGCTTCATGCAATACCTGCGCGCCAACCTCTCCAAGAAGGTGGGGAAGTTGGTGGATTGGAGTGGAAGCTTCTGGGAGCGGCGTTACTCCGCGGAACCGGTGCTGGACGACACCGCGCTGGTGGGCCGGCTGCGCTACGTGCTGGCCCATGGGGTGAAAGAGGGGCTGGTGGACAGGAGCGCCGAGTGGCCGGGTCTCACATGCTTGCCGCAACTGCTGGGGCCAACACGGCGGCTGTTCCGGTGGTTCAACTGGACGAAGCGCTGGAGCAAACGCGGAAGCGAGGACATGGCGGGAGAGGGGCGCTTCGCACAGGAATGGGCCGAGCCGGTGGAACTGGAAATAGCGCCACTGCCGTGCTGGAAAGGACTGAAGGAGGACGAGAGGCAGCGAGCGGTGCGGGGGCTCGTGGAGCAAGTGGATGCCGAGGCTCAATCGCGGGGCACGCCCGTGTTGGGAGCGAGAGCCGTGAGGGCGCAGCACCCGCATACCCGGCCCGAGCACCTCAAGAGGAGCCCGAGGCCGTTGGGGCATGCCTCCACGCGGCAGGCGTTGAAGGAGTTGCGCGAGCAGTACCGGGCCTTCGTTGCGGCATTTCGAGAGGCGGCGGCCCGGTGGAGTCGAGGGGACTTCTCGGCGCTCTTCCCGCCCTTCTCCTTCCCGCCGCGTGTCGCTCCAACTCGTGCTGCTCAAGTTCTTTGACACCCTCTCGAGACACCCTCTCGAGCCCTCTCGAGGCTACATGGACGAGCACGGCAAGCTTTATGATTGCCCCCCCGGCTTGGGCGTCTGCCTCACTCCCGGAAGCACGCCCGGCAACGCCAAGACACCCACGCGAATTAGTCTCATTCAGCCCAGCGGGCAGCCCTAACCGTTGTCGTGCTCTCTGGAGGTTGAGTTTCCGTGCTGCCCCCCTCTCCCGGTGCCGTCCTGCTGGCCGCCCTGCTCGCTGGTGCTGCGCAAGCCGCAGAGCCTCCCCCCGTCCCCCGCTGCGCCGCGACGGCGCGCTTTGACTTGTCGGCAGGGTCCCCCGAGGTAGCGCCGGAAGTGTGCGCTAGCGCGGACGAGCCGACAGCGTTTGTCTTTGACTCTCGCGTCGCTGTGGGGGCGGTGGAGTTTCAGCCAGTGGGACGCCTCGCGCATTGGGCACTCGGGGAAGACGGGCTGAGTCTCTACGTCATTCCCAGGGGGGATTATCTGCCTGGGGAGCGGGTGAAGGTGACGGTGCGCTTCGCGGATGGCGCGGCCCCGGCGAGCGCTAGCTTTTGGCTCGTGGGCCATGCGGCAAAGGGGACGCGCAAGGTGGAGGTGTTCCGCCAGCCGCGCCCGCCCGACGTGCTCAAGAGGGAGCGTGACGAAGCACAGGCCGAAGCGCGCCAGTGCCAGGAGGACAAAGCGCGGCTTCTGGCCGAGCGTGAGGAGCCGGGCGGGCTCATGGGGGCCGCGTGGCTGGAGGGGGCCGGGGTCGTGGCGTTCAAGCAGCTTTTCTTCCTGACGGAGCAGCCAGCGAACGCGCTGCGGCTCGATAAAGCCCGGAGCTACAGCTACACGCCCACGGGCGAGACCCACCCGGCAAGCTTGGCGGTGTGGCTGCGCCTCTTAAACCCCGGCGCGGAGCCCTGGACGATGGCGGGGGCGGTCCTGGAGGACTCGACCGGGGAAGAGGTGGCCCTTACCGTGCGGCAAGAGGCGCCCATCGCTGCGAGCGGTGCCGGTGCCGTCCTGGTGGGCACTGAGGGGGCGCCCGAGCAGCTCGACTGCCCCTGTACGCTCAAGCTCTGGGAGGCAGCCGGGCCGCGCACCGTCACCCTCGGGAACGTCACCTTCCCGGACGCGCCAAAGGCGGCGCCCTGAGCACGGCCACCGCGAGCCGTGCCGAGTCTCAAGGGGGTGCGCGCCCGCCAATCTCCGGGAAGCGCTCATAGGCTTGTTTAAGCGCGTTCAGGTGGGCGGGGTTGTCTAGGTCGAGCGGCGCATCGGTGAGTTGCACAACCCACCCGCCCGACGCGGTACGCCGTGAGCGTGACAGCAGCTCCGCGTCGCGGGCCGGGTCCGGAAAGCCGATGGCCTGTGCGGCAGCGGCGGACCAGTAGTTCAGCCATCCGAGGCGAGCCGGAATCTCAGGCGCGCGGATGTCCTCCCGGAATTTGAGCGCTGGCAGCCCCCGTGGGGGCACTCCCGGCTTGCGCACTGGATGGCGTGTCTGCCGCGAAATCTCCACGCCCGCGTTAAATGGCGTCGCGTGCCCCCAGAATGCGCGAGCACCCTCCGCTATGGCCTCCAGCACTTCTACTGCCGCCGCGATGCCGGTTGCGTCGAGCGGCAGGGATGCATGAACTTCAAGCTGTGCCTGCCCTCCTGGGGAGATCCCCGCCGGGCTGTTCCATCCAGACACCGTTACCCGGTAGCTCTCGTCGCCATTGCAAATGAGCCGAAACCCCCTTCCGGTCGGCCTTCCTTGGGCGAGCCACGCCTCGCGCTGCGGTAGCCGGATCAGCTTGCCCTCGTCAGAAATCGTCCACTCCAGGTGCAAGCCAGGGAATGCGCGCTCCATTCCATGAACAACAGCCAAGGGGCGGCCGTCGGCGCTCACGAGAGCAGGCGCGTATACGATAACACCAATGTCAGTTTCTTGCGTTGCGGGCATTTCAGCACCAGTTCATCACGACAATTTCGAGGGTCTCATCTGCGAACTCCAGTGCGGCTTTATGCGCGGCGCTGCGCACGCCGACCTTGAAGTCAAATCCGCAGGCCAGAGCAAGGGCGCGCTCGTACTGCAACTTCGGCAGTTGTTCCTCAATCACAATTCTCCGAAGTTCGGGCGGGTACGTGTCGAAGTTGTCGGTCTTGACTTCCCAGAGCGTGCGCGTGGCCAGTTGCAGCGCGTCGAAGTTCTTCCCATTCACGAACACATCCCCGCCGGGGAAACTGTTGTTCGGAATTCTGTCGGCGCACTTGTCGTGCAGTTTATTGCCGCCACGGTGGTATGGCACTGGGACGGGCTCGCACCTGTGGCGATCTCGCTCCGTGACTTCGGGTGGCTCCAGAGGAGGGAAGTCCGGCCCTTTGGGCTCCGGCTTGGGCCTTTTTTCCGGCGAGGGTTTCTGCGGGGCGGGTGCTGTTTCAGGCACGGGCCGCTTTTCTGGCAGGGGCCTTGCGTCCTCTTGGTCGGCCCATTTCAGCTCATGGGCATCGAGTGCCTCTTTGATGGCGAAGCCCACCACCACCACGCCCGCGACGATCACCGCCCCCACGATGATCTCCGGCGCCGCCAAGACACAGAGTCCGACGCCCACTGCCGCACCTGCGGAGGCGACGGCGCATCGCCCCGTGGTGTCGTGAAATTCGATCCGGTCATGGTCGAGGGCATGAAAGCACCGCTCCGCCAGCTCGGGCCAGGGCTCAGACGCTTCACGGACGGCGCACCGCCCCCCATCCGTCCAGGGCAGCTTCGCCGCTCGCTGGAGGTTGGCAAGCCTCGGGTCGCGGGCCGCTGGCTCCCTTGGGCTTGGGGGGGTCGTCGTACAGGCTGAGAGAAAGAGCAGAAGTGCGAAGCACGCTCGAAGACGCATGGCCGGTCCTCCCTTGAAGCTAGGACCTAGCGGGTCCTGGTGCGGCCGGTCGGAGTATGACAGCGCGGCCCGACAGCCACGAACGAGCGCGCCGGGGGCACGGCAGGGGGCTAGGGTGCCGCGCCGCAGCTCGGGCCATGGCGAGCGCCAACACAGCGCGCAGCTCATCCTCGGGCGTGGTGCAGGCAACAGGGCGCTAGGTTGCACGCACCCGCCCCCCGGGCCGCTGGGAACGGCGAGGCGCGCACCTGGACCGCGTGTAGAGCGACAGCAAAATTGACCCCCGCGCGACACTAAAACTGACCCCCTTCCAGAGCCCCTGGACTTGGGAGGTCAGTGCGATGGAAGAGACGGCGGAAGTTGTGGCACCCCGCGCGGCACCCCGCGCGCACCCCGCGCGGCGGAGGTGCCCGCCAGAGGCCGCCAGAGGTGTCAAAGGATTTGAAACGCCAGAGGTGTCAAAGGATTTGAAACGAGAGAGCCGAAGCAGAACGAGGCTCGGCGTGGACGGTTGAACCCACCCCCTTCAAATGCTTCCGCGGACTTGCGACTTGGCGCGCACGGTGCATCTGGCCTGGCGGAACGCAAGCAGGGGGAGGGGGATGGGCTGGCCGCTGAGGATGTTCCAAGAGGAGGGTTACTACTTCGTCACCTCCAGGTGCTTCCAGGGACGACTGTTGCTGCGCCCCAGCTCGGAGGTGAACGAGGTAGTGGGAGGCGTGCTGGCCCGCGCCGTCCAGCGGAGTGCCGGCACCATCCGGCTGTACGCCTTCACCTTCGCCTCCAATCACTTCCACTTGTTGGTGTGGGCACGAGGGGCCGCGCTCGCCGGCTTCATGCAATACCTGCGCGCCAACCTCTCCAAGAAGGTGGGGAAGTTGGTGGATTGGAGTGGAGGTTTCTGGGAGCGGCGTTACTCCGCGGAACCGGTGCTGGACGACACCGCGCTGGTGGGCCGGCTGCGCTACGTGCTGGCCCATGGGGTGAAAGAGGGGCTGGTAGACAGGAGCGCCGAGTGGCCAGGTCTCACATGCTTGCCGCAACTGCTGGGGTCGGCACGGCGCCTGTTCCGGTGGTTCAACTGGACGAAGCGCTGGAGCAAACGCGGAAGCGAGGACATGGCGGGAGAGGGGCGCTTCGCACAGGAATGGGCCGAGCCGGTGGAACTGGAAATAGCGCCACTGCCGTGCTGGAAAGGACTGAAAGAGGACGAGAGGCAGCGAGCGGTGCGGGGGCTCGTGGAGCAAGTGGAAGCCGAGGCTCAATCGCGGGGCACGCCCGTGTTGGGAGCGAGAGCCGTGAGGGCGCAGCACCCGCATACCCGGCCCGAGCACCTCAAGAGGAGCCCGAGGCCGTTGGGGCATGCCTCCACGCGACAGGCGTTGAAGGAGTTGCGCGAGCAGTACCGGACCTTCGTTGCGGCATTTCGAGAGGCGGCGGCCCGGTGGAGTCGAGGGGACTTCTCGGCGCTCTTCCCGCCCTTCTCCTTCCCGCCGCGTGTCGCTCCAACTCGTGCTGCTCAAGTTCTTTGACACCCTCTCGGGCCCTCTCGGGTGCGCTGGTGGACTCGACGGGCGAAGAGGTGGAGCTTACCCGGTGGCAACAGGCCCCCATCCCCGCGAATGGTGCCGGTGCCGTCGTGGTGGGCATCAATGGGGAGCGCGCGCAGCTCGGCTGCCCCTGCACCCTCAAGCTATGGGAAGCAACCGGGCCGCGCACCTTCACCCTCGGGAACGTCGAGTTCCCAGTGAGCCAGCAGGCGGGGCCCTGAGCACGGCCAGCGCGAGCCGTGCCGAGCCCAAGGGGTAGCGCGCCCGCCAATCTCCGGGAAGCGCTCGTAGGCCCGTTTAACACTACTGCGTCAGGGGCCCGAAAGATGAATGGGGATGCCAGCCAGGGGCCGTGAGGGGAACTGGGGGCTGGAGCGGTGGCAGCAAGGACAGCGAGGCAGCCAGGTGGCAATCACCCGGGCCATGGCAAGTCGTGCGGTGATGAAGCTGTCGTGAAAGTGGCGTTCAGGCCTGGAGCGGCTGCGCGTGGGCTTCACCCGCCCCTCGGGCCGAGGGGGGGAAATGCCGCGCGCGTTCGGCGATGATGAACGCGTAGCAGCACAGGGCGACGGAGACGTGGTGGTGCCAACCTGGAAAGCGCCGACCCTCGTAATGGTCGAGCCCGAGCTCTCCCTTCAAGTCCTCGTAGACGCGCTCGGTTCGCCAGCGCTGCATGACAAGACGGATGAGCTGTTTCTTGCTCATGCGCTCTGGCACTGAAACAAGGAAATAGTTGGCCGGCTCGGACTCACCTTCGCGCCATTCAATGAGCAGCCAGAGCGGTTCTTGTTGGCTTTTGGGAACTCCCGCGGCAATCACACGGCGCAAGGCGAAACGCGCCCAGAGCGGCTCACGGGTTCCGCTGCGCCAGGTGCAGCGTCGAAAGCCTCCGTGCTCGTGCAGGTGCGAAGCCATGTCCTTGACGCTCATCGCCTCGCCCTGGGGGCGCCCCTCGTCGTCGAGGAGGCAAACGGCCGTTTGGGGGTCTACACCCACTGCATAATGCAGCCCCAAGGAGCGCACCTGTGCGCGGAACTCACTGGAGGAGCCATACGCGGAGTCCGCCAGGGCGACTCCCTTGGGAACACCGTCCGCTATCGCCCGACGAATCATCTGCACAGCCAACTGGGGTTTTGTCTTGAACGTCACCTCCTCGGGGATTCGGGCCTCCTGACGACGAACGGAGTCATTGGCCCAGGACTCGGGCAGGTACAGCTCGAAGTCGATGGGGAGGTGCTCGGTGCGGGTGGCGAGGCTGAGGCTGACGCCAATCTGGCAGTTGGTGATTTTGCCCGCCGAGCCGGTGTATTGCCGCTGCACGCCCACCGAATGCTTGCCTTGCTTGAGAAAGCCGGTGTCGTCGACAATCCATGCCTCGATGGGCTCGCGCTGCGTCATGGCGCCAAGGGCATAGCCAGTGGCCTCTCGGCGAACCTCCCGATCGCTCCAGCGGGAGTTGACAGCGAAGTGAAGCAGGCGCTGGTGCATGGCCTCGGTCTTGTCGGGGTCGGGGCAGGCCCGCGCGGCAATGGGCTCGACGCTCTTGCGCTCGCCCTCCCCCAGGAGGCCCATGGCATAAAGGGCAAAGGAACCTCGGCGACTGTCCCCGCCCAAGACGTCGCCAATCTTTTGGAAATACGCCTCGAGTCGTTCAATCCCCTGGGCGTCCATGAAGGTGCGCATCATCTGGCTCACTGAATGGGCTTCACTCCCCAAGCAATACGCACCGGCCGACTTTCGCGGTAGGGGTCCACACCTGACTTCCAAGACCAGGCGAGCAGACAGGCCCCTCCTTCACCTCCTGCTCAGGCCTGACGCAGTAGTGTTAAGCGCGTCCAGGTGGGCGGGGTTGTCCAGGTCGAGTGGCTCATACTCGGAATCCAAAAGCGATGGAGCGAGTCACGACTCGCGCACACTATTGATTGCGATGGCAAGCCACGACTTCTTGCCATGTGGGGGGAGGCTTGACAGGGGAGCAGCAATCAAGACATCGCTCCCACTGCCCCTTGTTTGTACGTTCATGAAGGAATCGTTCGCCGAAGCTTGAATGGTTCGCACGTTGAATGCGACTCGTCTGGCGCTCGGCATGGACAGAAAAGTCCGTTGGATGGACCATGTGCACATCAACGATGGAATGGGCGCGCTGAAGCGGTTCAAACTGGTGCTCAAGATGAAAAATGTCAGCACGCCAATTGTCGGTGAGGGGAACGTAGAAATGAAGGGTTCCAAAGAGACAAAAGCCTCCTCTGAGTAGTCCTGACTCATCGGAAACCACTGAAATGTAATGAACTGGCTTGAGGTCTCCTACGAAGAGCTGTCCTTTAAATGCTTCCGAGTAGTCGGCCTTGGGCCACGATTCTGATGTTCCCCCTCCGCGAATGAAGTTTTTAATGTTTTCAAGGCTTGGGTCGTAAGCAAGATGAGGGATTCTCCAAGCGAGGTAATTGATGGCCGTTTTTGCTGCGGCTCTCGCGACGTCTCTGGATTTCCCAACAAGAGAGAAGCTCTCTCGCTTGACCTCCGATCGATGGATGTCGTACCCGGTCCATTCGTACTCGGGATGGCGCTTTTTTACGCTACTCAAAGCCTCATCGGGAGTCTTGCCCTCGGATAGGCGCCACTGCAATGTGACGGAGTTGTCGTCAGCCTTCACGGGTTCCTTGGTCCGGGGCCCAGGCGTGAGGGTTAATTCTCCGTTACTGTTGAGTTTAGCCTCCTCCCTGACTCCATCGACATTGACCAGAATTTTAGCTGGTTTTTCTGTGCCAAGTCGCCTTCCACTCTTGATGAAGAAATACCTGAGTGGCCCCGTAAAGACCATTGCGCATGGCTGATCCACCTCTCTGCTGAATGCATGGTTGCAGCATGCACACACAGCTCCTTTCTCCAGCAGGCACCTTCCGCCGAGCGAGTCAGCGAGTACGTGTTCGCGTGACCAATTTTCCGGGCCAGAGGGGGTCGAACAGTAAATGCACTTCGGAAAACTATTACTCATAAGGAGTGGCCACCAGTTTGCGGAAAGCGCGCACAGTCGCGCAAGAGCGCCTTGATGTTCGTAGGGTCATTGAGGTCGAGCGGAACATCCGTGAGTCGAACCATCCAACCGCCGTCGAGGAGTGCCCCGCCCTCGCCCCGAAAGGGTGTCAAAGAATTTAGGCAGCATGGCTTAGCGTGACACGCGGCGGAAAAGAGAAGAGCTGAGGTACACGCCTGACCGCACCACGCCCGCGACGATCTCCGCTCCCACGACGATCTCCGGCGCCGCGAGGGACGCAAACCCCGAGCCCAACGGCAGCGGCGCCAGCAGAGGCAACCGCGCATCGTCCCGTGGTGTCGTGAAGCTCGATCCGGTCATGGTCGAGGGCATAAAAGCACCGCTCCGCCCGCAGGGGCCAGGGCTCGGAAGCTTCGCGGACGGCGCATCGCCCCCCGTCCGTCCACGGCAGCGTTGCCGCTCGCTGGATGCTGGCGAGCCTCGGGTCCCGGGCCGCTGGCTTTCTTGGGCTCGGCGCTGACGTCACGCAGGCTGTGACAAAAAGCAGTAGTGCGATGCACGCTCGGAAACGCTCTGGTGGAACGTTCAGATTATGGCAGCGCTCCTGACAGCGACGGACATGCTCGCCATGGAAGCCTTGGGGACGGGGTGAAGCAGCAGCAGCGGGCAGCCCATGCTCGGGCAAGTAGGGATCTAGGGCGCGATGTTGCACACCCCAGTTCCAGCGCCCTTGCGCCGGTGTCGCTCTGGCGATGTAGTCTCTTCCCCCCTCTTTACCGCGCTACTTGGAGGTCGCTATGAGCAACGCTAGCCCGCCCCTTATGAAGATTGATGCTTGCGTCCGCTGCGGCAAAGAGAAGGTGGCCTACAACCACCTACCGGGGCAGAAGATACCTATTTGGTCGTCCGTTGGGGTTTCAGTAGTGGATCCGATTACCGGGAAGACGCAAGAGTACACGCGCATCCTTTGCCCCGACTGCGGGAAGGCAGGACTAATGACTGAGGACGTGAGGCGCCTAGTGGAGGAGGAGTTTGCGGCAATCTCGAAAGCTTGAATGCCTGCGCCTCCGTGGCGCACCCATTCGAGCCGATGCGGCCCGCCGCAGCAGCTCCGGCACAGGGCCCCCGGTAGCTGGGGCGCGAGCTGCGCGTTCAGGAGGGCCCCGCCAGTCGCACACCGCCCGGCGTGGGGAGGGATGCAGGCGGGGAGGTGGGGCGCATGTGCCCCCAGTGTGCCCCGCCAGCGGGGAAAGGGGTGGAACGCGAGGGAACGGGGTGGGACGGGGCGGGATGACGAACCCCAGGAGAATCAAGGCGATAGCGGGTAACAGCGCGTCCTGCTTAGGGTTTTCTATCGCCTTGCTCACGGGTTCGATTCCCGCCGCCTCCACTGAAAGTAACCCGCCGCTCTGAGCCGAGCCCACTCCTGACTGCTCGAGGCTCAACACCACGGTGGACAGGATTGGGTGCCCGGCCAGTCCCTGGGTGTCTCCTGCCGGTGGCCAAATCCCGTCCCGAGCCGACCCGTGTGGATGCCGGAGTGCCCGAGGCCCGGTGAGGCTCACGCCGCGGACGAACTGGAGTGCAGCCGCGAAGCGACGTCCCTGGCCGCACCGCTCTGGGGGTCTCGCTCCAGCACGAGTCGCCAGACCGCCCTGGCTTCTTCCCTGCGCCCCAAGCGTTCGAGACCCTCCGCCCAGACCCGGAGCGCGTCACCGCCCTGCCCCTTGTAGCGGTGATTCGCCCCTTCCTCGAAGAGGCGCAGGGCTTCCTCGGTGTGGCCCGCCGCCAGGGCGATGCGCCCTCGCAGGAACAACCCATTGCGATGACTCGACGCCCTTCGCGCGGCGTCCATCCCCAGCTCCGCCTCGCGGCGAGCGTCCTCGTACCGGTCCAGCGCGAGCAGGGCCGCGGCCCGGGTGTAGTGGAGCTCGCTCCAGTAGGGCCGAGGCACGTGCCGCACGTCGACCGCGTCCAGGGCCCCGAGTGCCTCCTCGCCCCGCCCCGTGTGCGCCAGGATCCAGGCGTGCTGGATGGGGAAGAAGTTCCACATCAGGGGATCGGAACGCACCAGGTCCTTCATGCGTTCAAGACGCTGGCGGGCCGCGTCCCAGTCGCCCAGGTTGTAGTCGGCCTCGACCAGGTTGAAGTGGACGAGGAGCCGACTCGCGTCCAGGAACCTCCCCTCCTTCAACACGGCCTCGAGGGGCTCATCGAACCGGAGCGCTTCCTCGTAGAGGCCCGCGTTGATGAAGGCGTTGACGGCGCCATTGGCGCAGGACCAGCAGCCGTCCGCCCGCGCATGCGCCGCGAGCTCACGCGCTCCCGCGACAGCCACCTCGGTCTTGCCAAGCGACTCGTGGATGGAGGTCCGCAAGCGCCGGAGATGGGAGCGTATCGGCTCCGAGAGCGGAAGGATCTCCAACCCCCTGACGAGCCAGAACACGGCCCGGGCCATGCCCCAACGATAGTGGAGCACGAACACCCCTCGCACGAGCGCGCCCTGGGCTCTTGCCCAGAACCAGGGAAACACGAGCACGAGGCTGACGAGGAGTTCGAGTGCGAACCTGGGCAGCTCTTCTGGAAGGAAACTCGTGGCGTCGGTGTACATGGCGAGGGGTCGAGGCACTTGCTCAGGCCGCGGCCTGGTGCGCCTTGAGCTCCGTGCTCCGGATGGGACGGTAGTCGCGCGGGGCCTCGAGGTTCAGCCGGCGGCGCACCTCCTCGACGGGCAGCGCGAGGAGTGCCTCCCAGTCGACGGCTGGCAGCCACGCCGCCTTCCAGCCGCGGCGGAAGCCGTCGAGAATGGTCTCCCGCGCCTTGCTCGCGTCGGGCGAGCCGCGCGTCTTGAGCAGACCGATGCCGATGATCAGCCCGATCGCGGGATTCATGTTCTGCGCCAGATTGAACGCGAGGAGCGCCGTCTCGCCGAGCACGTCGCCGTGATAGCCGGTCGCGGCGTGCCACAGGTCGTGCGTGTCGCGCATGCGCGCGTGCACCCAGTTGAGCGGTGTGGGCAGCGTTTGGTCGAGCGTCGCTCCCTTCGCGGCCGCGTCTCGGATGCCCTGCGCGGAGATGTTCTCGCGCTCGACGAAGTCGAGGTATGCGCGTCCAAGCGATCCCTCGGGCAGGCGAGCGAGGGCCTCGCGATCGGCGAGTACCTCCACGATGTCCGGCTTCTTCTCGAGCAGCGCGCGGCCGGTGTCGTTGCGTCGCAATCCCGACGCGATCCGCTCCAGCGTGTCCCACGAGAGCGACTCGATCAGGGTGAAGACCTGCGGCAGGTCGTCGGGATCCTTGGCGAGGGTGCGGGCGGCGTGAAACGCACGACGGGGAGCGAACTGACGGTGGGCCATGGGCTTCCTCCTCGATGATGAACACGAGTTTGTCGCTTACGAACAATGTTGTCAACAGTGAGCTGACAAACTTGTTGGCAAGCGGCCCACCGTGCGATGCTTCCCGCGATGGCTGAGCCGAAGCGGAAGAGGCGCGACGCGGAGTCCGCGCGCGCGGAGATCCTGGATGCCGCCGAGAAACGGTTGGTGAGCGCCGGACCGAGCGGCATCCGCCTCCAGGAGGTCGCGGCGGACGCGGGCGTGTCACACCCGACGGTGCTTCACCACTTCGGCAGCCGCGAGGCCCTGGTCGACGCGGTCGTCGCGCGCGCCCTGAGGTCGATCAACGCGCGGCTGATCGAGGCGCTCCAGGCGTCGCGGGGCGAGGAGGTGGAGCTCACGCGGATGCTCGACGCCGTCTTCGATTCGATGGGCGCTTCCGGGCAGGGGCGTGTGCTCATGTGGCTCGCGCTCGAAGGGCGTCATGTCGAGGGCGACGAAGTCACGCTCTCCGCGGTCGTCGACGCGGCCCAGGCGCTGCGCGAGTCCAGACGTGGCCGCAAGAAGGCACCGCCGCGCGAGGACACGGCCCACCTCGTGGTGCTCGCGGCGCTCGTCTTGACGGGACTGCCCGTGCTCGGTCCCACCCTCTTGCGCAACAGCGGCCTGGACAACGACGCCGACGCGATGCGTCGCTTTCGCGGGTTCCTCGCGAAGATGCTCCTTCGTCACTTCTCGACGCCGGAGTGAGGGCTCCGCCCAATCCCCATCACGAAGCGGCGGATGGCGTCGGGCCTCAATCCCAGTTCGCTATGACGACTCGCCCACCACCGCGCGCCGGATGCCCTTCAGCTTGTCGGGGTTGCGCGTGACGTAGAGGGCGACGATCCGGCCGTCCTCGATGGCAAACGCCGTGGTCTGCAGCATTCCATCCGGATCCAGCGTGACGTACGCGGGCAGGCCGTCGATGGTGCCCTCGTGCACGAGCCGCGCCGAGCCCACGGCTGGAATGCGCCACACCCCTTCGAAGAAGCGCACCAGCTTCTCCCGGCCGTAGATGGGATTGAGGACCGCCTTCGCCTTGCCGCCGCCGTCGGCGTACAGGATGGCGTCCTGGGCCAGCAGTGCCTGGAGCGCCTGCGTGTCGCCGCTCCGGGACGCGGCATGGAACGCCGAGGCCAGCTCGTGGCCCTTCGCCTCCGTCACGGGGAAGCGGGGCCGGGCCTCCCGCACATGCTCCCGCGCCCGGCTGGCGAGCTGGCGGCACGCCGCGGGAGCGCGGTCGATGGCCTTCGCCACCTGCTCGAAGTCCATGCCGAACACGTCGTGCAGGAGGAACGCGGCGCGCTCCAGCGGGGACAGGCGCTCCAGGGCCATCATCAGGGTCAGCGTCAAGTCATCGCCCTCCACTGTCTCGATGATGGGCTCTGGAAGCCAGGTCCCCACGTACTCCTCGCGCCGGACGCGCGCGGATTTCAGGACGTCCAGGCACAGGCGCGTCACCGTGCGGACGAGCACGGCCTCGGCGTCCCGCACGACGTCGCGGTTCGTCTGGTGCCAACGGAGATACGCCTCCTGCACCACGTCCTCCGCCTCCGCGACGATGCCCAGCATCCGGTACGCGATGCGGAGCAGCCGGGGGCGGAGCGGGTCGAAGACGTCCGCGGGATTTGAATCAGGCGGCTTCACTGCGAGGGGTCACCGGGTGCACGGCCCGGAAGCCGAGGACGAGCCGGTTCGCGGTGTTGATGACGCCAATCATGAGGGTCAGCTTCACGATCTCCTCTTCGGTGAAGTGCGGTTTGAGCGCGGCGTAGTCCTCGTCGGGTGCGTGCGTCTGGGAGATGAGTGTCAGGGCCTCGGTCCAGCCCAGGGCCGCCCGCTCGCGGTCGGTGTACAGCGGCGACTCACGCCAGCCGTCCAGAAGGTAGATGCGCTCCTCGGTCTCCCCATGTGCGCGAGCGTCGCGGGTGTGCATGTGGATGCAGAAGGCGCAGCCATTGAGCTGGGACGAGCGGATCTTGACGAGCTCGCGGAGGCTCGGCTCCAGCCCCAGGGCCTCCACCTTCTTGCTGAAATCCACCATGAGGTTGAGGGCGTCCGGCGCGACCGCGAAGGCATTCATCCGGGGCTTCATGTGTAGGTCCTCGTTCTGGGGGGCGAAGTGCCCGTCCATCCCCAGGACGACGCAGCCGGTGCCGCGTGTGACATGGCCATTTTAAATGCCTAAACGAGAGCAGCTTGTCTGCCCGCCATCGGCGAAGCCCGAAATGGGCGGGAGAGCCATGTAACCGGGGCAAGCCCAGCTTGTCGAAGCCGCCCCGACTGAAAGACCCGCGCACCGCGATGCTTCCGCACGGCGCCGTACGTCACCTCGCGCATGAACGGTCTGTAGAGCACCAACAAGGCGATAGCTCGCGCGCGAGCGTCTCCATGCGATCCGCGAGGCGTGCCCGCGTGGTGGTCCACGGGGTTGCCGTCGATGCGCTGGACCCCGAGAGCGCTGTGACGGGGGGGCACGCTACACTCGCGTCCATGCCTGGCGACTTCTACTGTTTCAACATCGGAACCGGTCACAACCGCAACGAGCCCACGAACCTGCTGGTGCGGCTCCACGTGCGGTGTGACGCCATCGACGTGAGCAGCATCGCCAGGCGAGGGCGGATAGAGGGCGCGGACTTGCACCGGCACCTGCCGCGTGGCGACGGCGACTTCAAGTACATCAATGACGGCGTGGGCTCGAAGCCCATCTGGAAGAAGGGCGGCGGACATCCCGTGGGTGACGAGAAGGGGGCGGGCGGTTGGTTCGGCGAGGGGTTGTCCCAGAAGGCCCGGGACACTGTTCAGGTCATCAAGGAACTCCAGCCGGAGCGCATCTTCCTGGCGGGACACAGCCGGGGCGCCATCCTGTGCATCGAGATCGCCGACCTGCTGCATCAGGATCCGCGGTTCAAGGAACGGGAGGTGTTCATGTTCCTGCTGGATCCGTGCAAGTTCTCGATCCAGACCTCCTTCGGTGGCGAGGCCCGCACCTGGTTCGGGGACACGCTCTATGACAACACCCGAGCGGCCCGGATTGTCGCGGCGGAGGATCTGGCCGATGGCCCGACGCATGGGGGAAGCTTCAAGCTGTGCACGTTGCATCGGGCCCAGAGCCCATCGGTCCGCAGGCAGCTCAATCTCAAAGGAGCCGACAAGGTCGAGATGCTGCGGATACCCGGGAGCCACGGAACGGGCTCACAAGTCGATGGCAACCCCATCGGAGACCTGACCTACGAGCTGGCGTATGGGTTCTTCGCGGCCCAGGGGGCGCGTGCGTTGAGTCCCCATCCGTGGCGGGTTGATGAGCAAGCCTGGGACGAGGACGCCCACGAGCATCGCCTCATCGAGTTCTACGCCCGAACGCGGCTCATCAACCCCTGGGTGGAGGGCAAGGGGCGGCGCATCAACGACAACGGCACGTTCCGGTTCGACAAAAGCATGTCCCGCAGGCTCGCCCTGGCCCGGCTGGGGGTTCCCAACAGATTCTCCACGAATCCCATGATCGTGAGCGAGCACCACGAGCGGCTGCTCGACAAGCACTTCAACCTGCTCAACAGGTGGCTGCAAACCCGCTCGAACGTCACCCAGGCGCGAGGGTTCCATCCGACCAGGGAAACCCACTTCCTCCCCCTGGACAACGAGATGGACGCGCTGCGGGAGCGGGCTCCGTCGATGCACGAGCTGCTCTGCCTGTACGCGGGGCTCGACGACGGAGACCCGCGCGAGGGGCTCGACCCCTGGATGCTCCGTCGCCTCGAACACCGATCCCAGCTCCTCTCCGAGGGCAGGTACGCCTTCTGGAAAAGCTGGGACGAGCTCCCGGAGATGCTCCCCCGGGCGCTGCGCACGCGTCCGGACTGGGGCGACTGAGGCGGTCCCTGGTAGGTGTCAGACGATTCTTTCCGAGGAGGTGCGTCCGCGCAGTACCCGGGCCGCATCATCGAAGACCTTGGCCAGGACGGGGTCCGCTGGCCGGTGCGCTTCGATGTGCGCTGCGTCCTCTGGGTGGCCCAGGTGTTTGAGCAGGACGGCGGCTTGAAGGGCGCACTTGAGCGCGGGGGTCGCCGCGACCAGCCTCCGGGCCATGTCACGTAACGTGGCGAGGGCTGCTTCCGGGAGCAGGGGAAGGAGATGCCCCGGATGCAACAGGAGCAGGGAGAACATGTCCGTGCAGTAGCCCGAGGCCGCGCCCTTGTACTTCACAGCCGTGTCGACCAGGGGCAGGGCCGAGGAAATAAACGCGGGCAGGGTGGGGACGAGCGCCTCGGGTATCTCCTCGGCGAGCACCGTGAGAACCTCGCCCTTGAGTTCAATGGGTACGGAGCCATCGGCGGCCCACGCCTGGAGTTCTTCCGGGGCCTTTTCCAGCAGCACGAGCAGTCCATGCAGGGAGGTGGGAGCTGGAAGTGCGAATTTCTCCAGGAGCTGTCGGAGGAAGGGAATCAGGTCCGAGTGTCGTTGGCGCCACAGCGCACGGGACACGTCATTCAAGTCGGCGGGCTCCGGCCCGTTCGCGGCGACCAGTCGCTCCATCCTGCGCAACAGGCTCGACCGTGCGTTCGCTCCCTGGATGCGTCCCAGGGCCTGAGTGACGGCCTCCGCGACGGAGGCCCCATCGTGGTCCTTGCGTGCTTCCTCCAGGGCGAGTTGGTGCTCAAGGCGCCTGGCGCTGGCGGTGCCGCCCAGTTCACCGAGGCCAAATGCCGCTGCCTGGCGTACGGCTGCATCTGGGTCATCCAGCATGGCCTCCAACAGGGGGCGGGCCTTGCGCGCGCCGAGTTGGGATACCCACGCGCGTGTCCGGGCCTCGTCGCCTTCGCTGAATGCGGCGATGAGTTCATTGCGCCACTGCGTGGCATTCGCCTTTCGTGCCATGTCTCGTCCTGCGCTTCTACGGAAAGCCTATCCCGGGAGGGACGTACCTCTGCACCAGGGTTCCGTCGAGGAGATACAATTCGTGAATGGCTTCCGGATCCGCTCGCTTCATCGATTCGAAAGCTTCCATTTCTCGATTCAGCTCCCGAGGGTTGGAGACGTAGTTGGTGTTGTGCCGCACTCCATCTGGTCGCACCGAGGATGCATCGGGTCTTCGAAAACGGATCTCCTTTACGGGAGTCTCGTCATAAACGCGCCTGCCCGCCGCGTTTCTCTGAACCCTGTCCTTTCTCAGACTCGTATGTCCGGCCACTTCCCGGGAGGCCATGTCTCGTTCAATGGCTTCGTTGTGAGTGGGATTCTCCTGGGTGTGCGGTTTGCCGTGGCGAGTAGAGAGCTTGGGCGCTCTGCTGGAGGCTCCTCCCGAGGCATTTGTCGCGCAAAGCGCCAGACTGGAGCAGGTGGTGGTGCCCGCGGCTACACCGGAGACAATCAGGGTGCCGTCCGCCACGATCTGGGCGGTGGAGACGGATTGCTCCACGAGGACGAGCCCTTCATGCGTCACCGAGGGCAGGAGTCGTCCCATTCCGCCTTCGGGCACTTGGGGAATGAATTTGGCCAGACCCAGGGACGCCACCGTCACCAGCACCCGCAGGGACGTGCCGCCCATGGACTTACCGAAGCGCGCGGAGGCAGCCTCCAACTCCTGGGGCGTGGAAGCCGCTTCCGCTTCTTGATACAGGCGCAGGCCGGACAGCGCCACCTGGCCCAGCTCGACCAATCCCACCGCCAAGGCGAGGCGCAGGGTGAGGGTGGCGGCGAAGGCCTTCGAGAACAACGGCTCGGTCGCCAGGGATTCGGGCAGAGGTCGTGGCGGGGGGCCGAAGTGGGAGAGGAACCTCTCGCGCAGAGGGGTCTCCCACCGGGAGGCCGTGCCGGGGCCAGCGTTGCTCGAGCCAGGTACCTCCAGCAAATGCAGCCGAGGAATCGGTTGAGGCCCAAGCGAGGTGAAGGCGGCGAGGAGGGGGCGCACATCCTCCAGGCTCAACATCTCCAAGGCAGGAATGGGCGGACGTGCGGGGAAGAGAAACTGCCAGTGTCCCTCGGACAGCTCGCGGAGGCCCACTGGCAAGAGCCGCACCTGCGCCGGTGGTTCCATGCGTGCCCGTTGCTCGATGACGGACTTCTTGGGCTGCCGAGGCTTGCTGGTGTGGGTGGCCCCACGCATATGTCCATCCGCGGGGGCGTTTATTTGTCGCGTTCCTCCCTCACCGGGGTGCACCCGAGAAGTGGCGCACGCGGTGGAGAGGAGCGCGAAGCCCACGGCCAGGGCCAAGCACGGAAGCGCAGGGATTCTTCTCATGCCCCGGGAGCATGCCCCATCCTGTGCCTTGTCATCGACGGCCCCTCAGGCCGGGACGGAGTGCTCCGGGTGCTCGGGCGGAGGCGTGCCCGAGAGCACCGCGCGGGCCGAGTCGATGGCCTCGTGCGTGCCGGCCAGGGCGAGCACGTCCCCCGCCTGGAGCTGTTCGTCCGCGGTGGGGACGACCACCTTGTCCTCGCCCCGCCGGATGGCGAGCACCGTGGCGCCCGTCATGCCGCGCAGGTTGAGCTGCGCGAGCGTGCGCCCCACGGCGGGACTGGAGGCCTCGAGCCGCACCGGCGTCGGCTCGCCCAGGCCGGGCAGGATGGCGTGCAGGGTGCCCAGGCTGTTGCCGTGTGGCTCATGGGCCTCCGGCTTGACGCGGGACTGGGCGCGCAGCGCCTCGACGATGACCTGGGAGCCCGCGCGCACGTGGCCCTGGAGGTTGGTGGCGCTGCGCCAGAAGCCCACGCCGAGCGCCGCGAGCAGCACCAAGAGCAGCGCCGCGCCGAGGAAGCCGGGCACGAAGGGCTGGGTGATGGCGACCAGGGGCGCGCCCACCGCGAGCACGCTCGCCAGTTGCAGCGTCACCACGAGCGCGCGGCGGGGCGCGGCCGCCCGGTCCAACCGCCCCGCCGCGGCGGGGAAGGCCGTCTCCGAGAGCAGCGTCCCTAGCGAGCGGGCCTGCCGCACCACGCCCACGCAGAAGGGCGTGGCGAGCATCGCCGCCAGTCCGATGACCAGCGGGTGCACCACCGCGGCGCCCAGGCCGCTGCGCGCCTCCAGCTCCGTGGTGATGCGCTTGAGGAAGATGGACGTGCCGATGATGATGGCGGCGATGAGGGCCGCGTCCAGCAGGAGCAGGCGCACCTTGCCGCGGATCTTCGTGCCCGCCGTCTGGCGCGGCGGGGCCTTGCGCATCTCCTCCACCCAGCTGCCATAGAGGGCGGCGAAGGTCTGCAGGGGCTTGGGCAGCTTGGCGTCCACGAAGTTGGCCACCGGCCCCGAGGCCTTGATGAGGAAGGGCGTGGTGAGCGTGGTGATGGCGGACACCGCCACCGCCACGGGGTAGATGAAGTCCCCGGTGGCGTTGAGCGACAGGCCCAGGCCCGCGATGATGAAGGAGAACTCGCCAATCTGCGCGAGGCTCAGGCCGGACTGCACCGCCGTGCGCGTGCCGTTGCCCGTGAGGAACACGCCCAGCGACACGCCCACGAGCTTGCCGAGGATGACCACCAGCGTGAGCACCAACACCGCCAGCCAGTGCTGGGCGATGAGCCCCGGGTCGATGAGCATGCCCACCGACACGAAGAAGATGGCGGCGAACATGTCGCGCACCGGCTGCACCAGGTGCTCGATTTCCTGCTCCTCCCCGGACTCCGCCACGAGCGAGCCCGCGAGGAACGCGCCGAGCGCCACCGAGTAGCCGAACGACTGCGCCAGCAGGGCGATGGCGAAGCAGATGCCGACGCTCGTCACCAGCATCGTCTCCGGGCGCTTGAGCCGGTGCACCGCGCGCACCGTGCGCGGGATGACGAACAGCCCCACCACCACGAGCCCCACCAGGAAGAGCGCCAGCCGGCCGATGGTCAGCGTGAGCTGGCCCGCGGACAGGCCCGAGCCGGTGGAGACGGCCGTCAGGGTCGCCATGAGCAGGATGGCGATGAGATCCTCCACGATGAGGATGCCCACGACGATTTCCCTCAACTTGCCCTTGATGCCCTGCTCGTCGAAGGCCTTGGCGATGATGGTGGTGCTGGAGATGGCGATGATGGCGCCCGTGAAGATGCTCTCCTTGGCCGTCCAGCCAAACGCCCGGCCCACCACGAAGCCCAGCCAGATCATCAGGCTGCATTGGATGGCGGCCGTGATGCTCGCGGTGGGCCCCACCGCCAGCAGCTTGCGCAGGCTGAACTCCAACCCGAGCGAGAACATCAGGAGGATGACGCCCAGCTCCGAGAGCGTCTGGACGATGCCGGGGTCGGCCACCAGGGGGATGGGGACATGGGGGCCCATGATGAGCCCCGCGATGATGTAGCCGAGCACCACGGGCTGCCGCAGCCTCTGGAAGAGGATGGACGTCACCGCCGCGACACAGAGGACGGTCGCCAGGGCCTGGAGGAAGATGTGTGCATCGTGGTGCATCGCTGAATCACCCGCGGAATCGAAGAGAAGCCAACCGAGAGAACACCTGGAGGAGACCGCCTGTGCGTCGTGAGCCGGGGCTCACGTGCTTCGCGGGGGTCCTTGGGCGGGACAGTTGACGACTCTGGGGCGGTCCGCCCGCCGGCCATCATGGGGCTCGGGGGGCTCGGGGGGCTCGGGGGATTCACTCCTCCCACCGCGGGCCGCGAGCGCCAGCGCCGGCGTGAGCGCGGGCAGGGGCCGGGGGTCGAAGCGAGGGTCGGGGGCGGGTGGTTCGGGGGCGGCCCGGGACAGGCTCCACGCGCGTGGAGGGCCGGGGTCCAGGTCTCCGCGCAGCCGCTCCTGGGTGCCGGGCCGCACCGTGGGCACCACGGCGCTCCACTCCCGCTCCGCCACGTACGATGCACGCTCGCCCGAGAGGAGGACCAGGAGCAGGGCACAAGCCACTGCCGCCAGGGCCCTCCCCCGTGCGACGTGTCGTTCGCGACGAGGGGAGCGGTGGGGCTTCTTCATGAGCGGTGTCCTTGTCTGTACACCCCTCGTCCCGGGAATGCAGCAGACAATGCCACCGCTTCGCTCGCCGCGTTCCCGGAGCTACTTCCGGGGCTGCGTCGGGGCGGGCGCCGGGGCCGGCTGGGCCGGGGCGGGCGCCGGAGTGCCCATGTTCGTGCCCGAGGCTCCGGCGCCACCCACCGCGCCCTCGGGGCCCGTCTTGCCGAGCAGGGCATAGACATGCTGGCGGTGCTGGGCGACGTTCTTGGTCACCTCGGTGATGAGCGCGCCGAGCTGGGGGTCGCCGTCGATGGCCTGATTGCCCGCGGCGAGCTTGCCGAGCACGGCGTCATGGGCGCCGAGCTGTCCGGCCAGATAGGCGCTGTCGAACGCCTCGCCCTTGAGCACCCGCAGGTTCTCCAGGTTCGCCTTGTCCGCCGCCATGGCCTTCTTCTCCGCGTCGTCCATCGGCTTGGGCGTGTCCGTCAGCTTCACCTTCTTCGTCTGCGTGTACGCCAGGAGCTTCTGGTCCGCTTCGGTGTGCTGACGCACCATCTGCTCGGCGAACGCCTTCACGTCCGGGTTCTGGGAGTTCTGCTGGGCGAGCTCTCCCTGCTTGATCTCCTGCTGGTTGGCGTAGTGCAGCCGCTCGAGCAGGGCCTTCTCGTCCGAGGGGACGACGAAGCCCTTGTGCGCGGTGGCCTTCTCCGCCGCGAACGCCGTGCTGCCCACCACGAGAGCTCCGGCGACCACGAACCCCTTCATCATCCGCTTCATTGTTTTGCCCCCTGTATGAGTGATGCGGCCGCGCACAATGCCCATGCGCGCCGGGGACACCATGGGTCCGGATTCCCGATCGTGCGCTAGCTCACGGGAAAACCCGCTTTTGACGGGTGGCCGACGCTTGGGGGCCTGGCCGCTTGGAGGAGGCGTGCGGTTTCCATCCCTCCCGTACATCTTCAATGTCTACACGGTGAAAGGATGTCGAAGCGTATGACGAGGGAAGTGTGGCCGGGCAATCCGTATCCCAGGGGGGCGACGTTCGACGGGGCAGGGGTCAACTTCGCGGTCTTCTCGCAAGTGGCCACCCGGATCGAGGTTTGTCTGTTCGACCCTCAAGATTCCTCTCGGGAAATCGAGCGCTTCGAGCTGCCGGCGACCACGGACTGTGTGTTCCACGGTTATGTGCCGGGAATGGAGCCGGGCACGCTCTACGGCTTGCGCGTGCATGGCCCCTACGAGCCGCAGCATGGACATCGTTGCAACCCCTACAAGCTGCTGGTGGACCCCTACGCCAAGGCGTTGGTGGGGGAGGTGGACTGGTCCCAGCCCGTCTTCGGCTATCCGCTGGGGCACGAGCAGCAGGACCTGATGCGCGACGAGCGGGACAGCGCGCCGGGCATGCCCAAGTGCGTGGTGGTCAGTGACTTCTTCGACTGGGGCAATGATCGCGCGCCGAACGTGCCCTGGCGCAAGACGGTCATCTACGAGGCCCACGTGAAGGGCCTCACCATGCGCCACCCCAAGGTGCCCGAGCACCTGCGCGGCACCTACGCGGGCCTGGCCCATCCGGCCATCATCGAGCACCTGACGAAGCTGGGCGTGACGGCCATCGAGCTCTTGCCGGTGCACGAGTACGCGGACGACTCCTTCCTCGGCGAGAAGGGCCTGTCCAACTACTGGGGCTACAACACCCTGTGCTTCTTCGCGCCGGAGCAGAAGTACGCGAGCCGCAAGACGCCGGGCGCGATCGTCAACGAGTTCAAGTCCATGGTGAAGGCGCTGCACGCGGCGGGCATCGAGGTCCTCCTCGACGTCGTGTACAACCACACCTGCGAGGGCAACCACCTGGGGCCCACGCTGTCACTCAAGGGCATCGACAACGCCACCTACTACTGGCACATGCCCGAGGCGCGCTACGACCTGGACTTCACCGGGTGCGGCAACAGCATCAACGCCTCCAACCCCGCCGCCGCGCGGCTCATCGTGGACTCCTTGCGCTACTGGGTGCAGGAGATGCACGTGGACGGGTTCCGCTTCGATCTCGCCACGGTGCTCGGCCGGCAGAACAAGGGCGAGTTCTCGCCAAACGCCGCCATCTTCCAGATCCTCAACCAGGATCCGGTGCTCAGCCGGGTGAAGCTCATCGCGGAGCCCTGGGACGTGGGCATGGGCGGCTACCAGGTGGGCAACTTCCCCGCGCCCTGGCGCGAGTGGAACGGCAAGTACCGCGATGCCATGCGCCGCTACTGGAAGGGCGACGAGAACCTGGTGGCCGAGGTGGGCCACCGCTTCACCGGCTCCTCGGACATGTTCCAGGGCGCCAAGCGCCGCCCGCAGGCGAGCATCAACTTCATCACCGCCCACGATGGCTTCACCCTGCACGACCTGGTCACCTACGGCCACAAGCACAACGAGGCCAACGGCGAGCACAACCGCGATGGCGCCGACGACAACCAGGCCTGGAACTGCGGCGCCGAGGGCGAGACGGACGACGCGGCCATCATCTCCCTGCGCGAGCGCCAGAAGCGCAACCTGCTCGCCTCGCTCTTCCTGTCCCAGGGCGTGCCCATGCTGGTGGCGGGCGACGAGATGGGCCGCACCCAGGGGGGCAACAACAACGCCTACTGTCAGGACAACGAGCTGTCGTGGGTGGACTGGAACCTCGACGAGCGCCGCCAGTCGCTCCTGGACTTCACCTCCCGGCTCATCCAGTTCCGCCACCGCCAGCCCGTGCTCCAGCGCCGCCGCTTCTTCCAGGGCGAGCACATCTGGGACTCGGAGCACAAGGATCTCACCTGGTTCAAACCGGACGGCCGGGAGATGGACTCGGAGGACTGGCAGAAGCCCTTCGTGCGCTCGCTGGCGTTCCTGCTGGGGGGCGATGCCATCCCTTCCGCGGACGAGCGCGGCCAGCGCATCATCGGGGATGCGCTCCTGGTGCTGCTCAACGCACACCACGAGCCCGTGCGCTACACCGTGCCGCCCCCCGCGGAGGGCAGCCGGTGGACGATCGAGTTGTACACGGCGGATGATACGCTCGGACCCGATGCCCCCGTGCCCGAGGGGCCCTTCGAGCTGACGGGCCGTTCCTTCGCGGTGTTCCGTCAGGTGACGAGCGGCTGATCCACACCGACATTCCCGGCCGAGCCCACACTCTCCGTCCTTTACTGGAACGGGGAGTGTCCTCGTTTTGCGGGGGACGCGGTTTTAGGGTGTCCCAGGAGGCGCGGGTCCAGCGTAGAATGGGAGAAGGAGCCGGCGGGTGTCCGGTTCTCACCATTTATCCTGGCGGTGACTTGGGATGGGGGGCCAGCGTGCACGCGTCATCATCGATCTGCCCGGAGCATAGGCAGGAAGGCCCGGCCATGAGTTCTCCCGCCGAGGAGTGCCACCGCATCCTGGTGGTTGACGACAACCCCTCCATCCAGCAGGACTTCCAGCGCATCCTCTGCCGCTCCGAGGAGAGCCGCGAGGAACTGGACGAGATGGAGTCCCTGCTCTTCGGGGCTCCGACCCGGGTCCGCTCGGACGGACCCCTCTTCGAGTTGGATTTCGCCTCGGGGGGCGAGGAGGGCGTGAGGCGTGTGCGGGAGGCGATCCGCTCGGGGCGTCCCTATGCCCTGGCCTTCGTGGACATCCGCATGCCCCCGGGCATGGACGGCGTGGAGACGACGCTGCGCATGTGGCGCGAGGCGGTGGATCTCCAGGTGGTGCTCTGCTCGGCCTACTCGGACTACTCCTGGGATGAGCTGGCGCGCCGGTTGGAGACGAACGAGCGTCTGCTCATCCTGCGCAAGCCCTTCGACAGCATCGAGGTGCGGCAGATGGCGCACGCGCTCTGCGAGAAGTGGGAGCTCTTGCGCGCGAGCCATCAGCGCATGGAGGACCTGGAGCTCGTGGTGGAGGAGCGCACGCGGGCGCTGGCGGAGGCCAACGCCCGGCTGTTGCACGCCCAGAAGCTGGAAGCGCTCGGGCGCATGTCGGCGGGCCTGGCCCACGAGGTCAACAATCCCCTGAGCTACGTGATGTCCAACCTGCGCCACGTGCTCGACGGGCTCGTGTCCCTGCCCTGCTCGGAGGAGGCGATGGAGCGGCGCGATGAGCTGAGTGACGCGTGCCGCGACGCGCTGCTGGGCGCCGAGCGCATCGCGCGCATCGTCCAGGACGTGCGCGTCTTCGCCCGGGTGGACGAGCCCCCGAGGGACAGGGTGGAGCTGCGCCGCGTGGTGGAGTACTCGCTGTCCATGGTGGGCGAGTCCCTGCGCTCGGGCATCCACCTGGTGCGCGACTTCCAGGACGTTCCCGCGGTGTTGGGCAGTGATCATGCGCTGGGCCAGGTGTTCCTCAACCTGCTCGTCAACGCGGTGCATGCCTTGAAGGGCCGGCCCCAGCCCTCGCTGCGGGTGGGCATCTCGCGGCGGGAGGATGGCCGCATTGCAGTGGAAGTGCAGGACAACGGCTGTGGCATACCGCAGGAGAACCTGAGCCGCCTCTTCGAGCCCTTCTTCACGACGAAGCCCGTGGGGACGGGCACGGGGCTGGGCCTGTCCATCTGCCACGGCATCGTGACGCGGCTGGGGGGAGACATCGTCGTTGAGAGCACTCCCCAACAGGGCACCACTTTTCGTGTGGTGCTGCCCGCGGCACCGGAGGAGGCTTTGGCGCACCCGCCGGATGCGTGAGCCCCGGCGTCGAGGCTTTCGCCAATCAGGGGGGGAAAGGATCATGAACTGCAATCCGCGTGTCTGGCTCTTGAGGAGCCTGGACGAGGCCTTGCACGCGCGTGAGCGCCAGTTGTCCTCGGACGAGTCGCTGCGCTTCCGGGTGGTATTGGGCGCCGCGGGCCTGGTGATCGCGCTCGATCTGGCCTACCTCGCGGTGCTTCCGCTCTACCCTCCGTCGCAGCGCGACGCGCAGGCGCTGGCGGTGGGGCTCGGTCTGTTGGCGTGCGTGGGCGTGCTGGTGCTGATTCGCCACGCTCGCTCGCCCACGCTGCCCGCCGTGCTCCTGTGCGCGTCGTTGTCGGCGGCGATCGTGCTGGCGACGCTCTCCATGGAAATGCCCGGCGCGGTGGCCCACTCGGTGAACATGTTGGTGCCGATGCTGGCCGTCTACCTGCTGGGCACGCGCCTGGGCTTCGTCTTCACCGCCTTCTTCGTGTTCAACGCGGCGTTCCTCCATGAGCTCATCCACGCGTACCTCAGCCAGGCGCGTGCCCCGTTCTCGTGGCCCGAGGTGTGGTGGGGCAACCTCATGGGCTGCGTGTCGCTGATGGTGGGGTGGGCGCTGAGCTGGCTGCACAGCACCGCGCGCGAGGAGTCCCATCAGGAGTTGGAGCGCGCGCTGCGCACCCTGCGCGAGAGCGAGGGCAAGCTGCTCAGCCTCATCGAGAGCTCGGACGACGCGGTGTTGTCGCTCGACGCGCGGCTCCGCCTGGTGACGGCCAACAGCGTGGCCCAGGGGTTGTTCCGGGGAGCGACGGGCGGGACGCTCGTGCCGGGAGGCCGCGTCGTCGAGCAGTGTCCGCCGGGGCTGCGCGCCTGGGTTTCGGAGTACTGCGCCCGGGCGTTGGAGGGGCAGCGGTTGCGGGGGGAGGTGGATGTGGAGGTGGATGGCCAACCGCTCACGGTGGATGTCATCTTCTCTCCCGTCCGGGAGGGCTCGCGGGTGGTGGGCATCACCCTCTTCAGCCGCGACATCACCGAGCGCAAGAAGGCCGAGACGAAGCTGGGCGAGATGCACCGCAGCCTCCTGGACGTGTCCCGGCAGGCGGGCATGGCGGAGATCGCCACCGGGGTGCTGCACAACGTGGGCAACACGCTCAACAGCGTGAACGTCTCGGTGAACCTGGTGGTGGAGCGTCTGCGCGCCACGCGGGCCGCGGGGCTGGAGCGGTCCGTGGCCCTGTTGCGCGAGAACGCGTCCCGGCTGGGCACCTTCTTCACGGAGGATCCTCGTGGGCAGCGGCTCCCCTCCTATCTGGAAGCCCTGTCGCTCCAGTTGTCCCAGGAGCGGGCGACGGTGCTGGAGGAGATGCGGCGGCTGAGCGAGAGCGTGGACCACATCAAGTCCGTGGTGAGCATGCAGCAGCGCCATGCCCGTATCAGCGGCGTGCTGGAGCACGTGGCCGTGCCCTCGCTCATCGACGACGCCTTGCGCCTGCATGCCGTGTCCTTCGAGCGCCTGGGCATCGTGCTGCGGCGCGAGTACGGCAATCCGGTGCCGTCGGTGCTGGTGGACCGGCACAAGCTCTTGCAGATCCTGGTGAACCTCCTGAGCAACGCGCGCCATGCCTTGTTGGAGCGGGACGGAGACGACCGGCAGCTCACCTTGAAGGTGGCGCGCGCCGGAGCGCGGCTGAGCATCTCCGTGAGCGACAACGGAGTGGGCATTGCCCCGGAAGTGCTCCAGCGCCTGTTCACCCAGGGCTTCACCACCAAGCGGGACGGGCATGGCTTTGGCCTGCACATCAGCGCCCTGGCGGCCCGGGAGATGGGCGGTCAACTGTCCGGCATGAGCGAGGGCCGCGCCCGGGGCGCCACCTTCACCCTCGAACTGCCGCTGGCGGCGCCAGACGTCTCCGAATCGCGCGTGTGAGCGCGGGGTGGCTCAGCCTTCGGTCCAGCGTCCCTGGCGCGTGGGCTCGCCCAGGGCCAGGGCGAGCGCCTGGAGGAAGTGCTTGCGCGGCCAGTGCTCGGCGCCAAAGCGCGCCAGGTGCTCGGTTTCCACCTGGCAGTCGATGAAGTGGAAGCCCCAGTCCTGGAAGCGCGCCACGGCGGTGGCGAAGGCCACCTTGGAGGCGTCCGGGGCGTGCGCGAACATGCTCTCGCCGAAGAAGGCCGCCCCGAGCGACACGCCGTAGAAGCCGCCCACGAGTTGTCCATCCGCCCATGCCTCCACCGAGTGCGCGTAGCCGCGCGCGTGCAGGGCGATATAGGCCTCGCGCATCTCGTCGGTGATCCACGTGCCATCCTGGCCGGGGCGCGGCACGCTGGCGCAGGCGGTGATGACGTCCGCGAAGGCCGTGTCCCAGCGGATGTCGTAGACGGACGCCTTGAGCGTCTTGCGCAGCGAGCGGCCCACGTACAACTTCGCGGGCTCCAGCACGAAGCGGGGATCCGGCGAGTGCCAGAGCACGGGCTGGCCCGGGTTGTACCAGGGGAAGATGCCCCGGGAGTACGCCGCGAGCAGACGCTCGGGGCTCAAGTCGCCCCCCACGGCCAGCAGACCCGTGCGGTCCGCCCTCTCCGGAGGAGGGAACAACTCCGGGTCTTCTCCGAGCAGGTAGATGGGCACTTACCGCGACACGTTGAGCTTCACGTCTCCAGACAGCGAGTAGGGGATGCGCACCCGCGGGCCGGTGAGCTCGCCCGCGACCGTATACGGCAGCGTCCCCTTGGCGATGAGCGCCCGCACACCCTGGCCCCACGTCTCCTTCGTCACCGCCACCTCCAGGGGATACACCCCGGTGGCCGCCGCGTCCACGGTGTCGTGCTTGCCGCTCTGGCCCGCGTCCAGCTTCCGGCCCTGGATGCTCAAGTCCCAGGTGAGCCCGTCCAGCCGCAGCGCGAAGGGGTTGGGGTTCTCCACGCCCAGGCGCATCACCAGGTCCACCTGCTCGTCCGAGTAGCGCGCGCCCTCCATGGACACCACCTTGACCCGGGGCAGCCGGGGGCCGCGCACCTGCCGCGACGCGGCGAAGGGCAGCGTCTGGAGGGCGTCTCCCGCGCGCACCGTCAGCGTGCCCCGCAGGGCGACGAGCACCGAGCCGCCCTTCTGGCTCAGCTCCGCCAGCTCCTCCGAGGAGCCCACGTAGGTGGCCTTGGCCTGGAAGGAGAAGGGCGTGGCGGCGCCCGCGGCCAGGGCCACGTTCAGTGGCGCCGAGCCCTGCTTCACCACCTGTCCATTGGACACGAACTCGTAGTCGGCCTTCTCCAGCACGGCGGAGCCGGGGCTCGTGAGCTGGCCCGAGTAGCGCAGCTCCAGGTCGATGAGTCCCTGGTCGCTGACGCTCGTCTCCTCGGCGGCGAGCGAGAGTGGACCCACGGGCACGGGGGGTGGAGAGGTGGCACACCCGGTGAGCCAGGCGGCGAGCGTCAAGAGGTGGACGGTGGCACGCGGTGCGAGGCGCATGCGCGGCAGCCTGCGGCGCGCGGCGGCTGCCCTCAAGCGGATTTGCGGTACACTGTTGACTACACCGTGGCCCTCGCTCGCCCCAACCTCAACAAGGCCCTGCGCGCCCTGATTCGCGACATCGCCGCGAAGATGCCCGAGTTCGCCCACGTGAAGGCCAGCCGCATCCTGGTGGTGGCGGGGGAGGCGCGGCGGGCCTCGCGCGGCACGGTGAAGCCCCTGTGTTTCCGGGGAGGCCGCAGCACGGACCGCTCCGGACGCCGCAAGCCCATCATCCGGCTCAAGGGCAAGCGGATGCTCTACTGCATCACCTTGCGGCCGCTCTTCTTCCGGGCCTCCACGCCCCGGGGCCGCATCCAGACGGTGATGCACGAGCTCTTCCACATGTCGCGGCGCTTCGACGGCACGCTGCACGCGGGGCGGCGGCACTCGGTGCTGGGCAAGGAGTTCTCCGTCCGCTTCAAGCCCCTGGTCACCCGCTACCTGCGGCAGTGCCCTCCCGAGCTGCTCGTGGCCTTCGCGCACTCGGGGGAGATCCGGGTGTTGCAGTGGCTCGAGCGGCCCGGCCCCGCCTACGTTCCCGGCACCCCCAAGGTGCGCAAGGTGTACACCGAGGAGCAGCTCTACCTGGGGGTCTCCCGCATGGTGACGCGTCCCTCCGCCGCCCGGCTCGCCAAGGCGCGGCGCAAGGAGCGCGTGGAGAAGGCGCGGGTGCACTGAGCTCCGGCGTGGGGCTCTGGTGGGGGGCTCAGTTGAGGTAGCGCGGACGGGGTGGGGTGGGGGGCGCCTCCGGCTGGGCGTGCATCATCTCCAGGCCCTGGCGCGTGAGCAGGAAGCGCACCGTGCCCGAGCCCCGCTCGGTTTCGATCTCCGCCTCGAAGGCGGGCCCGGAGATGCTGCCCATCTGCACGTCCTTGCGCAGGTTGCGCACCGTGCCGGTGAGCAGGTCGCCCGCCACGCGCTGCTCGGCATCGCCGCGCCGGTAGAGCTCGAACGCCGCCTGGTGCAGGGTCATGGCCAGCGTGGGCGTCAGCGGCTGCGAGCTGAACAGGACCGAGATGAGGACCCAATAGGGAGGGGACTGTTCCGCCATCCGCGGCACTCTAGCCGCACGGCGCCATGCTCCCCACTCGTTTCCATCCGGAGTTCGCCGGACCTGACACACCGCGGCGGAAGGGGGCCCGCTCGCCTGCCGGGAGGAAAGGCAGTAGAGCCCTTTTCCGCCTCATCTCTTTTGTCTGGAGGACCCGATGCTCAAGAAGAAGGCGCTTGGCGGAGTGCTGTCCCTGTCGTGGGCCCTGGCGTTGGCGAGCGCGCCGGCCGCGTTCGCGGGGCCGCTGGATGGCAACAGCGGCGATGTGATGTTGCAGGGCTTCCACTGGACGTCGTACCAGACCTCGCCGTGGTGGGGGATTGTCCAGGGCAAGGCCTCGGACATCGGCGCCAGTGGCTTCTCCATGGTGTGGCTGCCGCCCTCGAGCGACGCCGCCTCCAACGAGGGCTATCTGCCCCGGCGGCTGGAGGTGCTCGACAGCCGCTACGGCACGGAGGCCCAGCTCAAGTCGGCCATTGGCGCGCTGCACACCTATGGCGTGAAGGCCATCGCGGACATCGTCGTCAACCACCGCGTGGGGACGAGCAACTGGGCGGACTTCACCCAGCCCACGTGGGGCTCGTGGGCGGTGACGAGCGGAGATGAGTGGACGGGCGCCACCGGCGCCGCGGACACGGGGGATGGCTACGGCGCCGCGCGTGACCTGGACCACACGAACACCACCGTCCAGAGCGGCCTCACCACCTGGATGAACAACCTCAAGTCGAAGACGGGCTACGACGGCTGGCGCTACGACTACGTGAAGGGCTACGCGGGCAGGTACGTGGGCCAGTACAACTCCGCCACGGTGCCCTACTTCTCCGTGGGCGAGCTGTGGACGGACCTGAACCTCGACAACCCCAACCCCCACCGCCAGTTGCTGATGAACTGGATCGACGCCGCCGGGGGCAAGTCGGCCGCGTTCGACTTCACCACCAAGGGGCTCCTGCAGCAGGCCGTGCAGTACAACCAGTTCTGGCGGCTCAAGGACAGCGAGGGCAAGCCCGCGGGCGCCATCGGCTGGTGGGCGGCCAAGTCCGTCACTTTCATCGACAACCACGACACCGGGCCGAGCACGGGTGGAATCAGCCAGAACCACTGGCCCTTCCCCAGTGACAAGGTGATGCAGGGCTACGCCTATATCCTCACCCACCCGGGTGTGCCGTGCGTCTATTGGGTGCACTTCTATGACTGGGGCCACAAGGCGGCCATCACGAAGCTGATGTCCATCCGCAAGGCCAAGGGCATCCACTCGTCCTCGGCCGTGAGCATCCAGGTGGCGGATACCTCCCGGTACGCCGCCCTCATCACCGGCTCCAAGGGCACGGTGGCGATGAAGATCGGCCCCGGGGACTGGTCGCCCTCGGGCACGGGCTGGACGCTGGAGACGTCCGGCACCAACTACGCCGTGTGGTCGAAGTAGGAGGGGGGAATGGAGGCCGGAGCACCCGTGGTAGCGTGGCGGGTGCTTCGATGCATCGAGGAGAGCCGCGCACCATGGCGATGATCCAGTTCACCCGCAACTACACCGACCGCTCCAACGACTACGGCTTCCAGTTCGAGTTCTTCTGCGACAAGTGCGGCAACGGGCACATGTCGCCCTTCATCGCCAACAAGGCGGGTCTGGCCTCGGGCCTGCTCAAGGCGGCGGGCTCGTTCTTCGGGGGCTCCCTGTCGCGAGTGGCCTACGCGGGGGATCACGTGAAGGACGCCCTGCGCGGCGGCGCGTGGGACGAGGCCTACGGCCAGGCGGTGGGGGAGGCCAAGCAGCACTTCAAGCACTGCACGCGCTGTGGCCGCTGGGTGTGCCCCCAGGTGTGTTGGAACGAGGCGCGGAGCTTGTGCGAGGCATGCGCCCCGGACCTCCAGGAAGAGGCCGTCCACATCCAGGCCAATGTGGCCGTGGAGCAGGCCTGGAGGAAGGCGCGGCAGGTGGATCAGGTGGCGTCCCTGGACATGAAGGCCCCGCGCTCGGTGGCGTCCTCGGTCTGTCCCCACTGCCAGGCCCGCGTCGACGGCGGGAAGTTCTGCGGTGAGTGCGGCAAGCCGCTCGCGGCGGCCAAGGCGCACTGCACGCAGTGCGGGGGAGAGATGAAGCCCCAGGCGCGCTTCTGCTCCGATTGCGGCACGGCCCGGGGCGGATAGGCGTCTACTTGCGCTTGGGGCGGGCCGGAGCGCGCGCCGCCGGCTTGCCCGGCTTCTTCCGCGCGGACGTGGCCGGCTCGCGGCGCTTCGGGGCACCGCCCACGGGCTTGCCCTTGCGATCGAAGAACGCGTCCAGCAGCTCGCTGCCCGTGAGGAACGAGGGCGTCGAGGGCGCGGGGGACACGTAGACGTGGCCGTGCTCGTCCTGACGGAGCACGAACACCTCGTCCTGCTCCAGGCCCGGCAACAGCATGGCCGAGTGCGTGGTGGCGATGAACTGGAGCCGGGGGAAGACGGACTTGAGCGTGGCGATGAGCGACGTCTGCCAGTGCGGATGCAGGTGCAGATCCAGCTCGTCCACCAGCACCAGGCCCTCCATGCGATCCGGCGGCACGGGCTTGCCCGCCTCCAGGAGCACGTGGCCGATGAGATCCGCCAGCCAGGCGATCGCCCCCTGGTAGCCACGCGACAGCCACGTGGCGGGCAGCTTCACGCGCTGGCCTCCCAGGTTGAACTCGAAGCGGTGGGCTTCCAGCAGATCCTGCCGGGTGCGCACGATGCCGTGGCTCTGCAGCTCCAGGTCCACCACGCCGGGCAGCAGGTTGCCCTGCAGGAGCACCTGCTTGAGCAGCCGCGTATAGGCCTTGGCCTGGGCCGCCTCGAAGACGTCCGCGAAGCCCGTGGCGATGAGCCCCCCTTGGTCGAAGAGGTTCGCCATGCGCTGCTTGAGTGGATCCGACAGGCCCTCCGCGTAGATGGAGTGCGGGCGGGGCAGGGTGCGCGCCGTGCCGTAGCCCGCGACGAACCAGCCCGGCAACTGCGTGCGCCGCGCCTCGCGGATGGGATCGAACACCTGCGTGTGCTCGACGCCCACGTAGCGCGAGCTGCCCACCAGCTCACGCCAGGTGCTCTTGGCCGCGATGGAGCTGCGCAGGTACGGAGGCAGCGAGTGCCGGGTGTCCAGCCCCGGGTAGGTGCGCGTCTTGTGGCCCTCGGTGCCGAAGGTGAACTCGGCGCCGATGAGCATCAGCTCGGTCGCGGGCTGGCGCCGGTCCGGCAGGCTCGTGACGTCCGCGAGCTCGCTGCCCAGCGAGGAACCGCTCGCCGCGAGCGCGATGGCCTGGAGGATGGCTGTCTTGCATAACCCATTCTCCCCCACGAAGACGGTCCACGGCCGGACCTCTCCGTCCGAACGGGTGAAGGAGAGTTCGACCTCTCGCAGGAGTTTGAGGTTCTGGAGGGTGAGGCTGCGCAGGTACATGCCCGCCTAACATACCCACTTGTGGGTAATTAAGGGACCTCATTGTCAACTGAGATGTCCACCTCGGTGGTTGTCCCAGCGCGCGGGGCGACCTGTGCGACCCCTCGCGCGCCATCCACCGTGCGCACCACCAGTGTGGCCGGGCCGGCGGGGACGTCTCGCATCTCGAAGCGCTCGCCGGGGAATTCCCAGGGGCCCGGGGGCTGGGCGAGCGGTTCATGGCGATCCGCATCGAAGGTGAGGGTGAAGCCCTGGACGGGCCTTCCCTGGCGCACCACCCGGCCCCGGAGCGTGGCCCCGGGTTCCAGCTTCACGCCCACTCCCTCGGTGCCTGGCCTCACGCCCGATACCCGGCCCCGGCGCCCTCCATTGAAGGCATGGACCCGGAGTCGTTCCGTGTCTTGGCTTCCGACGGGGAGGTCGATGTGGAAGTGGCCCTCTTCGTCCGCGAGGCTCACCCCCAGCAGGGAGGACTCCTGGCCCTCGGCGTACAACAGGGCGATGGCTCCCGGAGAGGGCTGACCATCCGGTTCGAGGACGACGCCTCCGACGGAGCCCGTGTGGGGCTCCTCGTCCCAGGTCAACTCGACCCGGGTCGTCTCGCCCGCCCGCACCTGGACCCGCTCGATCCGCGCCGCGGGTCGGAAGGCCCAGAGCCCCATCACGTAGGTCCCCGGAGGGAGCTCCATCCGGAAGGTGCCCCCCGGGTCCACCGGCGCGCCCGACCGCTCCCCCCAGCCCGGGCCGCCCCCCTCGGTGCGATGGGCCGTCGCTTCCAAGGGCGCCTCGGGGAGGCGGCCCCGGACCACGCCCTCCACGATGCCCGTTTCCTCCAGGGTGAAGTCCACCCGCGCCGTGCCGGACTCGCTCACCTCCGCTGGGCGGATGATGCCCTGGGTCGCTCCCTCCCGGCGGGCGATGAGCCGCTGATAGCCTGGCTTCAGGCCCTCGAGTTGGTAGTGACCCTCGGCGTCGGTCCGTGCCTCGACGGGAGACGTTTCCAGCACGTCGGTGCTCGGGGCGGTGAGCACCCGGGCGCTCACCACCGGCCTGCCTTCCGTGTCCCGGACCCAGCCCTCCACCCGGCCGGTGCTCGCGAGCACGACGTCGAGCGGAAAGCGCTCCGTCGCGTCCACCGTCACCCCGCGCCGGAGCACGGATGAGAAGCCCGGCGCGCCCACCACCACGTCATAGGCCCCCGGCGCGAGTCCGCTCACGGAGAAGCGTCCCTCGCCGTCCGTCGACGCGCGGCCCAGGTCTCCATTGCCGCCGAGCGGGCTGATGTCCACGTGGGCGTCCGCCACGGGTGCTCCCGTGGCCCGCGCCCACACGCGCCCCTCGAGGACCGCTCCGGGTCCGAGCTGGAGCCGCACCCCGCGCACCGTCCTGCCCGCGCTCACGACGAGGGGCTCTCGCAGCGCCGCCGCCTCCTCGCCCCGCCGCGCCGTCACGGTGTAGGTGCCCGCTTCCACCTCTCCGGAGAAGCCGCCGCCCTCGCCCGTGGTGAGTTGCTGCGCCGTCTTTCCACTCACCAGCACCTCGGCGCCCGTGGCCGGAGCGCCTCGCGCGTCCACGACGAAGCCCTCGATGACGCCCGCCAGGCGCAGCGCCACCTCCAGGGGCTCCGTGCTGGGCACCTTCACCCGGTGCAGCACCGTCCGCGCGTAGCCAGGGGTGCGCGCCTCCAGCTGGTAGGTGCCCGGGGCGAGCCCGTCCACGCGGAAGTTTCCTCGGGTGTCGCTCGAGGCATGGACGCACTCCTCGTCGGGCGCGTCGGGTGTGAGCCATGCCGCCAGCTCCGGCGCTCGCGGCGTGAGGACGAGCTGCACCAGGGGCAGGGGCTCCTTCGTCCCGTGCACCACCGTGCGGCCCTCGAGCGTCAGGCCCGGCTCCAGGCGCAGCTCGATGCGCGTGCGCGCCTCGCCCAGGGGCCGCACCACGTGGCGCAGCAGGGGCGCATGGCCGTCCGCGCGCACCGACACCAGGTAGTTGCCGGGCCCGGCCGCGAGCTGGACACGTCCCTGCCCATCCGTGCGGCCCTCCCCCATCCGCCGCCAGGAGAACTCCCCGAGGTTCGGGTCCCTCGCGCCCCGCCAGTACAGCCGCGCCTGGGCGCCCGGTACCGGCCGCTCACCCGCGAGCAGCCGCACCTCCAGGATTCCGTCCGCCTCGGAGAGTGCCCGCTCCGGAGCCGATGCGGGGGTCGGCCCGGTGCGCTCTCGCGAGCCGGGGAGCGGAGGCTCCGAGGCTCCGGGCACGGGTTCTCCACGTTGGACGCGGAGGGCGTCCTCTCCCGTGCCGGGCTCCACCAGACGCCAGACCCCCAGGAGCGCGAGCGCCAGGGCCCCGAGGATCGCCACCGCGATGAGCCGTCCGCGCATCAGGTGCACCTTTCCATGCTCGCTTCACTCATTGGAACTCATAAGGTTGTCTCACGCAACCCGATGCCGCGATGTGTCGGAACCCTATGGGATAAAGACAAGAAATACGTTAAAGAGCCGACTTTCTACTGGGGAGTATGTATGCGTTTGCGTTCTTCTGTCGTCGTGGGTGTGCTGTCCGTGAGTCTTTTGTCCACCTCCGCCCTGGCCCGTTCGGGGGGCATCACGGGGGTCTCGGGTCAGGCGGGGACGACCTGCACCAGGTGCCATGCGGAAGGCGCCACCAAGCCTACCGTGGAGTTCTCCGGCCCCACGACGGTGACGGCGGGCTCGGTCAATCAGTATGCATTCATCATCCGCGGGGGTCCGGGAATCATCGGTGGCACCAACCTGGCAGCGGGTGACGCGTCCGCCCTGCTCGACATCCTCAATCCCGTGGGTGACGCTCTCAAGAAGTCAGGGGTCGAGTTGACCCAGACCGCCGCCAAGGTTTTCGACACCGCGGGCGCGGTCCCCGAGCTGCGCTTCGACTTCTCCCTGACGGCGCCCACCACGGAGGGAAGCTTCACCCTCTACGGCGCGGGCAATTCGGCCAACGGCGACAGTGGCAGGAATGGGGACGGCGTGGCGGCCGCGACGCTGGCGGTGACGGTGCTCGCCCAGACGGGCTCGGACGCGGGCACGGAGCCGGAGACGGACGCGGGCACGGAGCCAGAGACGGACGCGGGCACGGGGAACGGCACCGACGCCGGTACCCAGGTGGACGCGGGCACGGGGGGCGAGACGGACGCTGGTCCGGGTGGGGTAACGGACCCCGGAGTGGGAGGAGATGATGAAGGAGGTGGTTGCTCTTCCACCGGCGGAGCGCCGATGCTCCTGTTCGCGCTGAGCGTCGCGGGCTTGATCCGGCTGCGCCGCCGCGGCGTCTGATTCTTCGTTCCTGGCCCGCACCGACACCGAGTCTTTCGTGACGATCCTTCTCCCGCGCCACCTGCCACGATTCCCTCTGGGACGGGGCCTCCTGCTCGCGTTGTTGGTGCTCGCCGTTCCGGCGGCCCAGGCCGCCCCGGCCCGGTCCTCCAAATCCAGCAAGGGCGCCAAGACGTCGCGTGGCGCCTCCAAGGCTCCGGCCGAGGCCCCCGCGCCGGCCCCGGCCGCCGTGCCCGCGGCGGCGCCGACGCCGGCGCCCGAGGTAGCCGCCGAGAAGCCCGCCCCGGAGCCCAAGCCCGTCGTGGAGCCCAAGCCCGTCGCCGCCGTCCGGCCCGCCGCCACGCCTCGGGCCGCCGCGCCCCGGGCCGCCGCCGATGCGCCTTCCGCGCCCACGACCCCGGGCCGGATGCGCCTGGGTCTGGGGCCGGATCTCTTCGTGGAGAGCGCGCGGCTCAACGGCGAGCAGGGCATCAACGCCTCTCGCCGGGACGAGTCCTTCGACTACTCGAGCGATGGCTTCCTGTCCGCCACGCTCTGGCTGACGGTGCCGGTGTCCACGGTGAGCGAGCGGCTGCGCGCGGGCGCGGGGGTCCGCATCTTCGGCAACTACGGCGCGGGCGGCGACCGCACGTACGGCTTCGGCGTGCTCAACGAGCTCTTCGTGTCCGGCGAGTATGGCCTGCCGCTGACGGACAAGATGGAGCTGGTGCTCGCGGCGCGTGTGGGCATGTCCCTGCTGGTGCCGGGCCGGGAGTTCGCCGAGGAGATCGACCGGTTGCAGGAGCAAGGCGTGAATGTGTGGAGCGTGCCGCGCGTGGGTTGGCTGGCGGGTCCGTCCGCGGGCGCGCGCCGGCGCATGTCCGAGCGCATCTGGCTGCGTGCGGATGTGCTCGCCCACGTGGGGCAGCAGTACCTCTTCGCGACGAGCCAGGAGATCTCCGGGCTCCAATACTCCAAGAACTGGAGCACCCTGGCGCTGCGCCTGGGGCTCTCGCTCGGGGCCGAGTTCGGCTTCTGAATCACGCTTCTGAATCACCTCCACCCTGGCCATTGGGAGCCGTGCATGACCGTGTTTCGTCCGCTCTTGCTGCCCGTCCTGGCGCTGCTGGCCGCGTGTCAGCCCACGTACACCTTCGAGCCGGAGCAGCTCGCCTCCGGTCCGGGGGGCATGGTGGGCAATGGCGCGCCCCTCACCTCGGGAGAATTCGAGGGAGGCGACGATGTCCTGCCCGAGCCGCGCGACGTGCCTCCTCCCAACGAGTCGCGTCCGCCGGACTGTGACGCGGGCTGCGTGGCGTTCTGCGAGGGCGCGGCACTGCGCAACCCCATCAACCGGGGCCTGTGCCGCAGCCTCTGGGGCGTGGGCCTGCGCGCCCGTCCCATCCAGGCCGCCGAGGCCTGCCGCCGGCTCTTCGTGGACATGCTCGGGCGCATGCCGGACGCGGATGAGGCCGAGGCCGCGTGTCAGGGCGGGTGGGGCGACACGGTGAAGCGGCTGATGGCGAGCGACGAGTTCATCCACGTGCAGCAGCGCCGCGCCGCCGACCGCTTCCTCTATAGCAACGAGGTGACGAGCCTCCAGGCCATCTACGACATGGATCGGCTGGTGGCCAAGCTGCACCGGGGGCTCGTGCCGTACGACTTGTTCGCGGCGGTGGTGAGCGCGCACCCGGTGTTCACCCGCCGCTACGCGGACCCGGGGGACAAGGCCGAGGCGCTCTTCCTCCAGTTCCTGGGCCGCCCGCCCTTCGAGCACGAGCGCGCGGACATGGCGCGGCTCTACAAGCTGTGGCACTCGGGCTACTACGACCATCCCCAGCTGGGCATGCGCCTGCCGGATGCCTTCGTGCGCTTCCGCTGCCTGGACAAGGAGGGGAACGTGGACGAGGTGTCGCGCGGCGAGTGCGCCAGCGTGCTCTGGGGCTACAACGAGCTCGTCTTCACCCCGGACCTGCGCTCCGCGAGGGATCCGAGCCTCAACAACGCGCTGACGCTGTGGAGCGGCCTGCTCACCCCCGAGGAGTGGGCGCGCTTGCAGATCCCCGGCCGCATCCTCGCGAGGGACCTGGCCTTCTGGGAGCGCGCGGTGGATGACGTGCTCGACCAGTACCTGGGCTATGAGCTGTCCGCGCGGGTGCCCGAGGTGCGAGGCGAGCTGGTGCGCTGGCTGCTCGCGAACAACGGTGACCTCCGCTCGGTGCACTTCGCGGTGGCCACCTCCGTGGCCTACCTCCAGTCGGCCGAGGGCGCCGCGACCTCCACCTATCGCTGGAGCTACGGGCCGCTCAAGCAGGTGGACGCCGAGGTGTGGATGGATTCCCTGGCCCGGAGCACGGGCTACGAGCTGCCCGCGTGTGACCATCGCATCAGCCGGCCCAAGGCCCTGCTCGACGCGGGAAGCGTCGCGGGCTACCGGGTGCTGCAGGAGTCTCGCTGGAAGATGGACGACGAGGGCGAGGTGGACCAGCGCTACTCGCAGCTGGCGCGCACCCTGGGCGGCTGCCCGGAGAACGTGGTGGGCGGGCGCTTCCGCGTGGTGAGCATCCTCACCACGGCCACCCAGCTCGCCTACGTGCAGGAGCTGTGCAACCCCACGTTGGACCCCAAGGTGCCCGGTGCCGCCGTGGAGCGGCTGCTGCCCGAGGGCATGACGCCCCGGACCGCCGTGAACGCGGACGTGGGCGCGCAGATCGCCACCCACCAGTACCGGACGCTGCTCGGCCGTTCGCCGGACGCCACGGAGCTGACCGAGGCACGCGAGGCCGCCACCGAGTGCTCACGCGAGCTGTGCTCGGCCGAGGAATTCGCCCGTCCCTACTGCTTCGCGCTCCTGTCGAGCGCCGAGCGCCTCTTCTACTGACCTGGAGCCCCACCATGTCCGACGCCGATGATTCGAAGCCTTCGTCTCCGGGCCGCCGACAGTTGCTCAAGGGCCTGGGCGTGGGGGCCACCGCGCTGGCCTTCCCCCACCTGTGGTTGCCGCGCACGGCCCTCGCCCAGACGCCGGGCCGGGGCAGTGTGCGCCACCTCATCTACATCCGCCTCTCGGGCGGCTTCCGCTTCACCACCGCCTACAACGGCGACGTGGCCGACGAGTTCAACCCCTTCGGGGCCTCGGACAAGCGCGCTCCGGGGACCGAGTGGGGGGTGAGCAAGTTGCTCGAGCGCGCGGGCTGGCTGGAGGGGGAGGCGAACAAGGCCCGGCGCGACCTGGGCATGAAGTCGGTGGCCTCGTTCTCCAACGAGATGTGCGTGCTGCCGTGCGTGGACCATGAGCCCTTCTCGGCGCGGGCGGACGGGGGCCACGGCACGGGCCTGGAGCGCTTCCTGACGGGGTACGTGGGCGGCGCCACGGGCTTCATGACGCTCGTGAACTACGGGGTGCGCGCGCGCGTGGCGGAGGCGGCGGCCAAGGGCATCACCCTGCTGCCCGCGTTCAGCCTGGGCGAGGCGGGCATGGCCACCGGCGCGGGCACCTACGCCACCTACCGGCCGCCCGTGCTGGAGGGCAGTGGCTTCGAGCGCTTCGGCGCGGATCCGGACTCGAGCCTCAAGCCGTGGGCGGCCCGGGTCGCCCAGGGCGTGGATGAGCGCTTCCGCGCGCGGCTGCACCTGCCCCTGCGCTCGGGCGCGGACACGTACCAGCAGACGCGCAAGGCCTCGAGCGACTACGGGAAGATCTTCCGCGACCCCATCCTCCGGGTGAGCGCGGACTCGGACGACATGGTGGACGGCATCAGCAACCGCCAGTTGCGCACGTTGCTCGGTACGGACACCACGGGGCAGCGGGCGGCGCTCGCGCTGCGCCTCTTCCACTTCGGCTGCCCCGCGGTGTTCCTCAATCAGGGCGGCTACGACTACCACTCGCGCGAGGACGCGGAGTTGCCCGAGGAGTTGGATGGGGCCAACCGGCTGGTGAGCGGCTTGCGCACGGCGCTCCAGCGCATGGAGCACCCGGAGGGCGGCACGTACTGGGACAAGACGCTGGTGGTGCTGGGCAGCGAGTTCGGCCGCACCACGGGCGGCAGCCGCTACAACTCCGCCAACGGCAGCGATCATGGCAGTGACCTGGCCACCCGGTGGATGTCCATGCCCTTCATGGGCGGCGTCATCACCCAGGCGGGCAAGGGCGGCAAGAGCCTCGGCTCGGTGAACCGCTCGGACCTCAAGGCCACCGGCAAGGTGTACTCCTACCGCTCGGTGCTCAAGACGATGATGGATCTGCTCGGCGCGGATCACGAAGGCGTCTTCCCCGCGGACGCCCCCCTCCAGGACTTCTTCGCATGAAGCGCTCGCTCCTCCTCGCCGCTCTCGGCTGTCTGTCCCTGGCCTGTGGCTCCTCCTCCGGGATTCCGGAGGAGCCGGGCACCATCCCCTTCGAGCCGGAGCGCCCCACTCCCGGCGGGGTGAATCAGGTACCCGCGTACACGGACTCGGATCCGGACGTGCTGGCGGCCCAGCAGACGTACGCCACGGGGTTGGATCTGCACCGCAAGCTGGTGCTGCGCACGTGCAGCGGCTCCAATGGCGTGTGCCACAACCAGAAGGAGTACCCGGACCTGCACACGGCGGGCACCTTCCTGTCCTCCATCGGCGCGCCGTGCAACGTGCAGTCCGGCAACCACACGGGTGTGTACGACCGGTGCGAGCGCCTGGGAGACCGCTTCCGCTTCGTCGAGAAGGACTTCCGGGAGATCGAGATCGGCTGGTTCGAGCTGTTCCCCGGCGAGACGCCCAAGCTGGATCCCAAGGGCACCCGGCCGGATGCGTCCACGGTGGGCCTGCACCTGCACCTGCATGACCCCGTGCCGGGGACGGACGAGCGCGTGTGGGTGACGGGCACCTTCATCCGCAACTTCATCGAGGCGGGCGAGGTGCAATCGCTGCCCTTCGCCAGCTACAAGACGAACTGGTGGGTGCTCGGGGACCGGCGTCACCTCTTCGCGGAGGTGAGCGAGGGCCAGCGCGACACGGTGGAAGGCCTGGTGGCCAGCGGCATCGTGCAGGGCGACCAGAATCGCAACACCATCTACGGCGCGCGCACCGCCTCCCCCGTGCCGCTGCTCAACCCGGGCAAGCCCGAGGAGAGCTACCTGGTGGCGCGGCTGCGCGGGACGATGGAGGGCGAGTCCATTCCCGGCACGCGCATGCCCCTGGCCAACCAGCCCCCGAGCGTGCAGGACATGCTCGCGCTCATGTGCTTCATCGAGGGCCTGGACCCGGCCTCCCAGCAATGGAGCCTGGAGTCGGCCATCAACTACGAGCACTGCTCGTACTCGAAGGATCCCAAGGCGTTGAGCCTGGCGGGCGCGGGGGCCTCGTGGAAGGGGCGCGTGTTGCCCGTGCTCCAGTCCAACTGCGGCGGCTGCCACGGCGGGGACAACCCCCAGGGCGGGTTGAACCTGCTCGGCTCCTCCGATGACGTCTATGAGCGTCTGCTCAAGCCCTCCGCGCAGAACCCGTCGCTGAACCTCGTTCAGAAGGGAAAGCCGCTCGATAGTTACCTGTGGCGCAAGCTCTCGGGCGACGGCTTCTTCACCGGGGCGCGCATGCCCCTCAATCCGCTCGACGGCAATGCCCCGCTGCCTCCGGACCAACTCAACGACATTTACGAGTGGATCCTCTTCGAGGCGCCGAAGGAGTGACATGCGGCGGTTGTCCCGATGGATCGTGCTGGGGCCGGCGGCGCTGGCCCTGGGTTGTGGACTGACCACCCAGGTGCGTCCGGTGCCTCGGGGCACCTGGGGAGCGGAGGCCGCGGTGAGCGGACCGCTCGTGAAGCTGGGGGGATTGCTGCCCGTGCCCCTGAGCACCGTGGGCGTGCGCTACGGCGTGGCCGAGCGCGCCGACGTGGCGGCCCATGCGCACCTCACGCCGCTCGCCTTCGGCGTGGCGGGGCTGGACGTGGGCGGCTCATGGCTCGCGCTGGAGCAGTCGGGCGCGGTGCCCGCCCTGTCCCTGGGTGGACGCCTCTATGGCTTCGCCCAGGTGCTCCCCGGCCGCGCCACAGCCCCCCGCGCCTACCTCGAGGTGTCGCCCACCGTCAGCTATCTGCTCGGAGAGCGCTTCCTCTCCTATGCCTCGGCCTCGGGCCTGGTGCAGTTCGCCGGAGGCCGCCCCCTGTGGTCCCTGGCGGTGGGCGAGGAGGTGCGTCTGGCCTCCTGGGGGTTGTGCCTGGAGGCCCGCTGGTACGAGCCGCACTCCGACACGCGCTTCCACGCGGTGGATTGGGTGGCGGCGGGGGCGCGGGGCGCGCTGGGGGTGGGGCTGGGTGTGCGCTACCACTTCGGAGGGGAACCGTGAGCCGTCGAATCCTGGGGTGCGGCGTGCTGCTCGCGGCGGTGGGGCTGGGGGCGTGCTACGCCTTGGATCCCTTCCTCTACGCGCGCGTGAAGGTGGACCACTACTCGTACTCCGCCGAGGGCGGCTCCCCCGAGGAGTCCGTGCCCCCCGAGAGCCTGGAGCCGGTGGTGCTCGACGTGGACGGTCAGGTGCGGTTGGGGGCCGTGTATGTGAAATCCCCTCAGCAACCTCCTCGTGCCTACGTGCTCTATTTCCACGGCATCTGTTGCAACCTCGATGTCCACGTGGACCGGCCCAAGCGTCTGGCCAATCTGGGCTACGACGTGCTGGTGTTCGACTACCGGGGATGGGGCATGTCCACGGATGTGCCCCCCACCGAGGAGGGATTGCTCGCCGACAGCCGGGCGGCGCTCACGTGGCTGTCCTCGCGCTCGGGGCTCCCGCCAGAGCGCCTCCTTTATTACGGCCGTTCCTTTGGCACGGCGGTGGCCACCCAGCTCGCGGCGCACCATCCCCCCGCGGGCCTCGTGCTCGAATCACCGTTCAGCTCCGTCCAGGGAATGGTGAGTGATTCCAGCCACATGGATCTCCCCGCGAGCTTCGTCTCCGAGGGGGCCTGGGACACCGAGGGCCGTCTGCGCGCGCTCGAGGGCGTGCCGCTGCTGCTGCTCCACGGCACCGCGGATGACTTCGTGCGCCCTGAGTTCTCCGCGCGGTTGTATGCCGTGGCGCATGAGCCCAAACGGCTCGTCCTGGTGGAGGGCGCCGACCACGACAACATCCCCGCCCGGATGGGCAGTGTGGCCTATGAGCACACCCTGTCTGGTTTCCTGGCTGAAATACACACACAACCCTGAGCGTCGGCTCGCCGATGGGGCCAGAAAGTGCGTCGCCCATTCGATAGTCGTCCTGGTTTCCAGGTGCGGCTTGAAAGAACGGTTTTATTTTTAAGTCGTCATTGGTGTAAAAATACACCACCCGTTCACCCGTCGATGTCTCCGGGGCCGGCCGGGTAGCAATGACGTTCCAGGGTTCACTGTCACGCCAACGATGGCTCTCCCCCCCGGAGTGTCGCGATGCGTGCAATCCAGAGGGAGGGTACGGATGCGTTCTGATACCCAGATGAAGTGTCGTAGTGGCATCCGCAACAGGATGTGGATGGCCTTGAGCGTGTTGATGCTCGCGGCCTGCGGCGAAGCACTCCCCACGGACGCCGACGGTGAGGAGCTGTCGTCCACGCCGGCGCTGTCCCCCCAGAGCACGGGCACGCGGCCGCAGGGCCTGGCCAGCGCCAACAAGGTCCTCATCCTGGCGGGCACCGTGACGGGTGGCACCGACAGCGTCGAGGCCCGCATGGCGCGCAACCTTGGCTACGGGGTGGAACTCGTCACCGACGCCCAGTGGGCCGCCAAGACGTCCGCGGACTTCGCCAACTACCGCGCCCTCATCCTGGGCGACCGCACCTGCAGCACCGCGCGTGGCCTGCTGAGCGCCGCCGAGCAGAGCAGCGGCAAGTGGGGCCCGGTGGTGGACGGCAACGTCATCATCGTGGGCACCGACCCCGTCTACCACGACGAGGACCAGGTCACCCTCAACTCGGTGCAGTTCGCCGCGGCGCAGGAGGGCAAGACGGGCATGTACGTCAACCTGAGCTGCTACTACCACGAGACGGCGCCCAAGACGAAGGTGCCGGTGCTCAACCCCTTCGGCTCCTTCACGGTGACGGGCGTGGGTTGCTACAACGACGCGCACATCGTGGCCACGCACTCGGCGCTCAACGGGCTGACCAGCGGCGTGCTGTCCAACTGGAACTGCTCGGTGCACGAGGCGTTCGACTCCTACCCCGAGGCCAACTTCACCCCGCTCGTCATCGCGCGCGACCCGGCGTATGGCTCGCGGCTGCCGGGCAGCAAGGACTTCGCGGACGGCTCGCACGGCGTGCCGTACGTGCTGGCGCGTGGCGCCATTCCGCTGCGCTGTGGCGACGGCGTGATTCAGGCCCCCGAGGAGTGTGATGAGGGCATCGAGAACGGCGTGCCGGGCACGAAGTGCTCGTCGGTGTGCCGCCTGAACTGGTGCGGTGACGGCAAGCTGAACCCGGGAGAGGAGTGCGACACGGGCGCCGCCAATGGCACGGGCACCTGCTCCGCGTCCTGCCGCATCACGGGCCCCACCAACCGTCCCCCGGTGGCGAAGTGCAAGGACCTCGACCTGACGCTGAGCGCCACCTGCGGCGCGACGGGCTCGGTGAACGACGGCTCGTACGACCCGGACAACAACCTCAAGGAGTGCGTGCAGACGCCGGTGAACTTCTCCGGCGCGGGCAGCACCTCCGTGACGCTCACCTGCACGGACACCGCGGGCCTGAGCGCCAGCTGCACCGCCACCGTGAAGACGGCGGACGTCACGCCGCCCACCGTCGTCTGCGCGCCGGACAAGACGTTCGAGTGCGTCAACGCGGGTTACTGGTACTCGCCGGGCGTCGCCACCAACCGCGACAACTGCCAGGTGGTGTCCTTCACGCGCTACACCACGGCCGAGTACATCCCGGTGAACAACAGCCGCACCTTCCCCTTCGAGGCCTCGGACGGCACCAACACCGGTCGCTGCACCACGACGGTGAAGGTGGTGGACACCACGCCGCCAGAGCTGCACATCAATGGAGGCGCGGAGGTGTCCCTGGCGTGTGGCTCGGCTTACGTGGAGCAGGGCGCGTGGGCGTGGGACTCGTGCAGCGCGGGTAGGGTGCCCGGCGACTACATTGCCGTCTCCGGCTCGGTGAACAACAAGGTGCCGGGCGTCTACACCCTCACCTATACGGCCCGCGACTTCAACGGCAACACCGTCAGTGCCGTGCGCAAGGTGGCGGTGCTGCCGAGCGACGTGTGCGGCAAGGACGAGCCCAAGGGCGGCTGGATTCTGACGGGCAGCATGGCGCTGCCCCGCCTGCAGCACACCGCCACCAAGCTGGACGACGGCCGCGTGCTGGTGGCCGGTGGCTTCAACACCAGCTCCGAGCTGTATGACCAGGACACCAAGACGTGGACGGCCACGGGCAACACCCTGGGCGCCCACCGCGGCCACACGGCCACCAAGCTGCAGGACGGCCGGGTGCTGATTGCCGGCGGCGGCGCGTGCCCGATTACCAGCGCGACGGCGGAGCTGTACGTGCCGGCGCAGGGCAAGTGGAAGCCGGCGGGTCTGCTCAACACCCAGCGCTTCGACCACAACGCGGTGCTGCTGCCCAACGGCAAGGTGCTGGTGGCGGGTGGCTTCACCAGCGAGTTCTACGGCACGGCGCTGGCGACGGCGGAGCTGTATGACCCGGCGACGGGGACGTGGAGCTACACGGGCAGCCTGGCGCGGGCGCGCGGCTACCACACCATGACGCTGCTGCCCAACGGCAAGGTGCTGGTGACGGGTGGCAGCAACGTGGCGGAGGCGAACGCGGAGAACCCGAACCTGCTGACGTCGGCGGAGCTGTATGACCCGGCGACGGGCAAGTGGACGAGCGCGGGCGAGCTGGGCACGGGCCGCGCGTGGCACACGGCGACGCTGCTGCCCAACGGGCAGGTGCTGGTGGCCGGTGGAGCGGGAATCGACGTGGCCAAGAGCGCGTCGGCGGAGCTGTACAACCCGGCGACGGGCACGTGGACGGCGACGGACGCGATGAAGTCGCCGCGGCGCTGGCACACGGCGACGCTGCTGGAGAACGGCGAGGTGCTGGTGGCCGGTGGTTACCACCAGCTCACCGGAATCCAGGTGGCCTCCGAGCGCTACAACCCGGCGACGGGCAAGTGGACGGCCACGGTGGACATGAACGTGGACCGCTACCGCCACACGGCGACGCTGCTCAACAACGGCACGGTGCTCGCGGCCGGTGGCGCCAGCAACCATGACCAGGCGTCGGCCGAGTACTACGACCTGCGCAAGCTGTAGCCAGGGCCGCCCGCCCGCCCGGTGATGCAAACCGGGACGGAGCGGGGTTTCATACAGGGGGCGCGCGCTCCGGGACGACTCCCGGGGCTCGCGCCCCCTGCGCTTTTTCTGGAAAGGACATACGCGGATGGTTCTTCGGACGCTGAAGTGGGGCGGGCCCCTGGCGCTCGCCCTGGTGGGCGCGGGCGCCTCGTCCGCCTGGGCGCAAGCCACGACCGTGCCGGGGTGCACCCGGCCCCCGGTGGCCCTCGAGGACGTGGCCCCGGGGGCGGCTGGCTCCTCCCCCGCCCACTTCCTGCGCGTCGGTGGGACGGTCTTCTTCTCCGCGGACGATGGCGAGCACGGAGTGGAGCTCTGGAAGAGCGATGGCACCGCGGAAGGCACGACGCTCGTCAGGGACATCTCCCCGGGGGAGGGCTCGTCGAAGGCGCGCGGGCTGATCGCGTTCCAGGGCGAGGTCTTCTTCATCGCGACCGATGGCGAGCACGGCAACCAGCTCTGGCACAGCGACGGGACGGAGGCGGGCACCCAGGTCGTCCGCGAGCTGGGCTCGGGCGTGGAGGGCGGCAACGTCGACGACCTGGTGGTGATGGGCGAGCGCCTCTACTTCTCCGCCTCGGATCACGTGCTGGGCAAGGAGCTGTGGGTGAGCGACGGGACGTTCGACGGTACCCGGCTCGTCAAGGACATCAACACGGGTGGGGGGAGCTCCATCTCCACCGGCTCCCTGCGCGTCGTGGGCTCCTCCCTGTACTTCAGCGCCTATACGGAGGCCGAGGGCTTCGAGCTGTGGGTGAGCGACGGGACGGAAGGGGGCACGCGGCTCGTCAGGGACGTGCTTCCGGGAGCGGGCAGCTCCAACCCCGAGCAGCTGACGCGGGTGGGCGACACCCTCTTCTTCACCGCGACGGATGGGACGCGCTCGCTGGAGGTGTGGAAGAGCGATGGGACGCGTGAGGGCACGGTGCCCGTCACGGATGCCATGGGCACGCGGGCGGACTCCTTCCCGGACGGGCTCACGGCGGTGGGCGACCGGCTCTTCTTCGGCCTGAGCGTTGGGGGGGAGGGCGCCGAGCCCTGGGTGAGCGATGGCACGGCGGCGGGCACCCGGCGCTTGAAGGACGTCCGCGCGGGGCGCGAGGGCTCGGATCCGAGTGCGTTCACGGCGATGGGCGGGAGGCTCTACTTCACCGCGGATGATGGCGTCGGCGGACGTGAGCCGTGGACGAGCGATGGGACGGAGGCGGGCACGGTGCGCCTGCGCGACGTGCGCTCGGGAGGCGAGGGCTCCGCGCCGCGCGCGTTGACGGCCGCGGGCGCGCGGCTCTACTTCGTCGCGGATGACGGAGGCGGCGCGCGGTTGTGGGAGAGCGATGGAACGGAGGCGGGCACCCGGGGGGTGGCGTCCGTCCTGGCGCTCAACCCGGACCGGCTCACGTACACCCAGGACACGCTCTACTTCTCCGCCGAGGCGGCGGGCTGGGGCCGCGAGCCGCATGCCCTGGCGCCCGCCTACTTCGGCGATTGCACGCCGCCGCTCATCACCTGTCCCGAGGGCGTGACGGTGGAGGCCACGGGCCGTGCTGGCGCCTCGGTGGTGTATGGCGCCGCCCAGGCGAGCGACGACGGACCGGCCGCGCCCACGGTGAGCTACAGCCACGCGTCCGGCGCGTCCTTCTCCGTGGGCACCCACGCGGTGACGGCCACCGCCACGGACGCCGCGGGCAACACCCGGACCTGCTCGTTCACGCTCTCGGTCCGTGACACCCGGCCCCCCACCGTCACCTGTCCCGCGGACGTGACGGTCTCCGCCACGAGCGCCACCGGCGCGGTCATCACCTACTCGCCCGCGCAGGCGACGGACACCGTGTCCGAGGTCACCCTCGACTACTCCACGCCGTCCGGAGCGGCCTTCTCTCCGGGCGCGCACCCGATCGAGGTCACGGCCCGCGATGCCTCGGGCAACACGGCCTCCTGCGCCTTCACCGTGACGGTGAGCGCCGCGGAGTCCGCTTCCGGGTGTGGCTGCTCCTCGGGATTCGCCGCGTCCGCCCCGTGGCTGTTGCTTGGCGTGCTCGTGCCGCTGCTCCAACGACGACGCCCCGGCGCCTGAGCTTCCAGGGGCCGGGGCGTCGAGGGGTGGGACGCCGTCAGTTGCCGGTGTAGATGCCGAGGGCGCCGGGCACGTGCGTCTCGTCACTGCCCATGAAGCCCACCAGGATGCGCCGCGAGGGCGAGCTGGGGTCCACCTGGATGTCGGAGATGCGGCTGCCGCACAACTGCCGGCCGAACTCCGCGCAGCTATAGGTGCGCTGCACGCCGTTCTGGATGCGGTAGACCACGCCCAGCCACCGCGCTCCGGCCCACACGCCCTCGCCCGAGGGATCCGCGGCCACCGTGGACAGGTTCGTGTCGCCGACGTTGACGTACTGGATGTCGCCGCCCTGGGTGTTCATCCGCGCGAGCCCCTTGCTGAACGAGCTCACCCACACGGTGTCTCCCACCACGGCCATGCCCGACACGTTGTCGTCCACGCGCTCGGAGGGCTTGGGCGCCCCGGGCTCCTGCACCAGGTCCGCCCAGATGTCGAAGCGGTTCCAGGCATAGGCCTTGTCCTCGGTCTCGCTCTGCGAGCGCCAGTAGTTCATGCCGTTGCTGCCGTAGCGGAAGCGGGTGGAGCGGTTGGCGCCGCCGAAGAAGGCATCCCCGCTCGGGTGCACGGCCACGCCGTAGTAGGCGTCGGTGAGCAGGATGGACTTGCCGCTGTCGTCCTGGGCGTTGAGGGCCGGGTGCACGTGCTCGAACACGCCGGTGCAGCTCAACTGGCCGTTGCAGGTGTGGTTGCCCGAGTAGGTCGCGTCCCCGCGGGCGAAGCCGTGGTTTCCGCCGAACCAGACGCTCTGGGTCTTCTTGTCGTAGGCGATGCGCAGGATGTTGCAGAGCTTCTCGCGGCCGCGCAGCTCGGCGGACACCACGTTGGGGCCGGAGAAGATGTCGTAGTGCACGACGCTGAGGGTTCCATCCGCGTTGAGCGTCACCTTGTCCGCGTCACCGCTCTTGTAGCGAGAGGGGTCCGGGTTGGGGCCGTCCCAGTTGTTCTCGCAGTGCTCGTAGCCCTTGCCGGGCCGGCCCTCGTAGCCCACGAAGACGGTGCCCGCGGGGCCGCCCGCCACGGAGATGGCCTTGAGGTACTTCTCGCCCCGGGGCTCGCTGCCGTCCGCCATGTAGCCGTAGGGATGCAGGCCATCGGCCAGGGTGTAGCGCCGCAGCGTGGTGGCGCCCGGCGTGAGCAGGAACAGGCCTTCCTCTCCACCCGCCACCCAGATGTTGCCGCCCTCGTCCGCGGTCACGCCGTAGATGCGCCGCGGCCCGCCGTGCTGGGTGCCGAAGAACTGCCAGCCCGGCGTCGTGGGGAAGGTGATCTCCGCCTCGGGAGGCGGAGTGGGCGGCGGCGTCACCGGATCCGAGCCGCCGTCGCCGCCATCGCCCGAGCCGCCGTCTCCCGTGCCTCCATCACCCCCCGTGCCGCCGCCCCCCGTGCCCGGGTCCGGATTGGGGAGGGGCAGGGGTTTGTCGGGTTGAGGCGCCTGCTCTCGCGGCGTGTCCAGTCCCGGATTGTTCTGCTCCGGGGGCTCCGGTGGCTGGGTGATGTCCTGCGTGCAACCCACCCAGACCGCGCCCGTCATCATCGCCGCCGCCGCCCACTTCCATCGAGCCTTCATGTCGCTGCCCACCCGTTTCGTGGAATCCGGACGCCCCGTGGCGTCCTGTGTCCGTCCTCCATCGCAATCCGAATGCCACGCCTACACGCCCCGGGTCGGGCCCAGGCGTCCACTCATGGACAGGGCATGGGCACTTCTGTTCCCATGATGGGCAGGTGCCGCCCCCCCTTGAGCCGCCAACCGTGCTACTCCGGACCCATGGCCGGAAACGACGCGCGCGGCCGCACGCCGCTCTCCCTCGTCGGGCAGGATCCCGATCTCCTCTTCTATACGCGCCAGGCGACGGGGCCGGGCGGGCCGGTGTTGGTGCTGGGCTCGGCCAATGGCCGGGTGGTGTGGACGCTGGCGCAGGCGGGCTTGAGCGTGCTCGGGGTGGATCCCTCCGAGCGCATGGTGCAGGCCGCCGAGGAGGTGCGCGGTGCGGAGTCCGTCGAGGTCTCGGGCCGGGTGCGGCTGCTGCACGCGGACCTGCGCTCGCTGCGGTTGGCGGAGCGCTTTCGCGTGGTGCTCGCGCCCCACCATGCGCTGGGGCTGATGGCCACGCTCGAGGACCTGGAGGCGTTGCTCGCCACGGTGCGTCACCACCTGGAGCCGGACGGGCTGTTCGTCTACGACGTGCTCAACCCGCACGAGGAGCCCTCCGCGCCGGGCCACGAGGACGACGAGCCGGGGGCCGCGGTGACGCCGCGCCGGCCCGTGTTCACCTTCCACCTGCGCGAGCGCAAGCGGCCCGGGGCGCCCTCGGGCATCCATCGCCTCAAGTTCAAGCCCTTCTCCAGCGAGGAGCTGGAGGCGGCGATGAAGAGCAGTGGCCTGACGCCTCGCGAGCGCTATGGCTCGTTCGAGGGCAAGCCCTTCGACCCGGCCGACGCGCACCACATCGGGGTGGTGGACGGGTAGCTCAGCGGTCGAAGCGGTAGCCAAGCCCCCGCACGGTGAGGAAGTGGACGGGGGCCTCGGGGTCCGGCTCCAGCTTGAGCCGGAGCTGGCGCATGAAGTTGTCCACCGTGCGGGCGCTGCCCTCGTAGGCGTAGCCCCAGGCGGCGCTCAGGAGCTCCTCGCGGCTGAACGTGCGCCCCGGGTGGGCGAGGAAGTGGGCGAGCAGCTTGAATTCCTGTGCGGTGAACTCCACGGACTGGCCCGCGCGGCTCACGGTCTTGGCGGTGAGGTCCACCTGGACGTCCCCGAAGCCCACGGGGGGCTGGGCGAGCGAGGGATAGCGCCGGCGCAGCACCGCCTTGATGCGCGCGAGCAGCTCCTGCAGGCCGAAGGGTTTGACCACGTAGTCATCCGCGCCGAGGTTCAGCCCGATGATCTTGTCCGGCTCGGCGCTCTTGGCGCTGAGCACGACCACGGGGGTATCGCGGCCGCGCTGGCGCAGCTCCTTGAGGACCTCGAAGCCATTGAGCTCGGGGAGCATCACGTCGAGCACCACGAGATCCGGCGCCTCGTCGAGCGCGAGCGCGAGTCCCTGCCGGCCGTCCTGGGCCTGGAGCACGTCATAGCCCTCGAAGCGCAGGTTCATGGAGAGCCCGGCGAGGATGGCCAGGTCGTCCTCCACCACCAGGATGCGTCGTGGCTTGTCGCTCATTGCTTCTGCTCTACCCCACCTCCAGAGGGCTCGGAAGAGGCCCGTTCCGTGAGCGCTTGCGTCATGCCGGTGCCGGAGTGGAGCGGCCCTGCTTCTCAGGAACCAGTGGGCGCTTGTGTCACGGTGATGTTGTTATTTACGCAGGCGCGGGCTTGTTGGTACTCGCTCCCTTGGTCCTGCTGTCTTGAAGGTTCTTCGTGCTGCTTGATATCGAGAAGTGCTGTGCCGTGCTCCAACGGCTTCAAGAGAAGGCTGGAGCGGGTTCCGAGACGGAGCCTCTCCGGGTGGCCGCCATCGCGCTCCACTTCATCGTGGGCAGTGGACATCTGCACAACTTCGAGGACTCTCTGGCGTGTTTCGAGCTGGATGCTCTTCCCGCGTCGGTGCCTTCCTTCGCCACGCGTGAACCCGCCCAGGACTGGCTGAGGCAAACGCCCGCCTCCGTTTCCATACCGGGTGTGACCATCGCGGGGAGACGGTACTTCGTTGGTTACTCCCTCGACGATGGGGTTCGGTTCTTGATCCGTGTTCCCTCGCGAGAGGAGTTGAGCGCGGAATGGCCGGACGCGGATGCCCTCCTGGCGTCGAGTGTGTCCAGCGTCCTTCGCGCGGGGGCTCGCTTCACCTCCGCCGAGGAACGGGAATCCCTCCAGGTCATCTTGCTGGCCCTCCATTTCATCGGGGAGAGTGGTCAGTCGAGCGACCTCGAGCGATTCGCCAGGGTTTTCGATACCCGGGAGACCTTCCTTCCGCTTCGCGTCTTCGCTTCCCGCGCGGAGGCGGAGGTCTGGTTGAACGCTCATCCCAGGCCGCCGCATGGCGCCCGGATCCAGATCGCGGACCAGCGATTCTCCATCGGCTACGAGCGCGGGAGTCACCTCCGGGTGCTGGTCCGTGGGCCTTCCCTCGCGGAATTGGGGCTGCGCGAGTCATACGAGGAATCAGGCGAATAGCGTTCGCCTCAGACCTTCTCCACCGGCAGTTGGATGGTGAAGCGGCTGCCCTTTCCCAACTCACTCTGGAGGGTGATGTGGCCGCCGTGGGCTTCCACGATGCGCCGGGCGATGGCCAGTCCCAGGCCGCTGCCCTCGGTGCGGCGCGTGAGCAGGTTGTCCACCCGGTAGAAGCGCTCGAAGATGCGCCGGTGGTCGCGCCGGGCGATCCCCACGCCGTGATCCTCCACCGTGAGCTCCACCCACCGCCGCACCGTGCGCACGGTGAGCGAGATGCGCTTGTCCTCACGGCTGTACTTGTAGGCGTTCTGCAGCAGGTTGAGCAGCGCGCCGGCGATGGCCACCCGATCCACGTGCACGGGTGGTGGCGGTATGGGCACCTGCACGCTGAGCTTGAGATCTCCTTCCAGGCGCTGGGCGCGGAAGGCCGCCACGGCCGTCTCCACCACGTCCGTCACGAGAAGCGTCTCCGGGTTGTATTCCTTGCGCCCGCTCTCGATCCGCGACCAGTCGAGCACCCGCTCGATGAGGGTGCTCAGCCGCTCGGTCTCCTGGGTGAGCAGGCGCAGCACTTCCCGCGTCTGGGCGGGGTCCTGCACTCGCCCCAGGGCGAGCGTCTCGATGAACATGCGGATGGAGGTGACGGGGGTGCGCAGCTCGTGGCTCACCAGCGACACGAAGTCCGTCTTCATGCGGGACAGCCGCGCCTCGCGGTAGAGCACGCGGCCCGTGTAGACGACGCCGAAGGTGAGCGTGAGATAGAACAGGGCGAGCAGCACCACGTACACGAGCCGGTTGCGCGTGGAGGCCCGGGCCGCGGGATCCTCGCCCGTGGGCACCACGCCCAGCCGGAAGTCCTGCAAGGGGAAGGGGAGGGTGCGCTCGGCGAGCACGGGCTGCCCGAGCGCGCTGGCGCGGGCCTGGGCCACCTCCGAGGCGAGCCTGCCCATGAGGCCTTCTCCCGCGGGGGGCTCCTGCCGGGCGATCAACACGAAGCGCACGGGCTCGCTGGAGGTCAGTTGCCGCTCGGCCCACTCGGTGAGCAGGGTCTCCACGGCTTCCTGGGACACGCGCGCGCCGTACACCGTGCCGTTCTGGGGCTCGGCGGCGATGAGCGTGGCGCGGCCCCCCACCATGAGGGAGAAGAGCGAGGTGCCAGGCGGAAAGTCGGCGGACGAGGACTCCGCCGCCTTCAGGGCCGCGGCGAGCTCGGTGTCGCTCGTGCGCACCTGCTTGCCCTCCAACTCGAAGGAGTCGCGGGTGGACAGGCGGCGGCCCTCGGCGTCCACGAGCCACCATTGTCCCTCCTCACGCTCGAAGTTCGCCGAGCGCAGGACGGCGGGCAGCTCCTCGGCGAGCGCTTCCAGCGTGCCCTTCCACGCGGCCTCGAGCCGTTTCTCCACGGCGGCGCGCTCGTTGATGATGGCCACCACTCCGAAGCCGGACAGGCCAGCCGAGGGGAGGACGACCAGGACGATGAGCAGCGCGAAGGTGCGCCGGAAGCTCAGGATGATGGGCGGCGGATGGGTGGCCACGTCCCCGCTCTTACCCGCCTCAGGCGGGTTGTGTCCTTCGTCGGCGGAGGGACCAGCGCACCAGGGGCAGTGCCGCCGCGATGACGAGCAGCGTCACATCCCAGGGGATGCGGCCCGCGGCGATTCCGCCCAGGGTGCCCATGGCGCCCTGGGCGCCGAGCGCCACGGTCAGCGTGAGGGCCCAGGACACGGGAGGCCGCGCGGGCAGGGGCGCGGGCGACTCGAACAGCACGCTCTTGAAGCGCGGGTAGTCCCAGCACAGCAGGTAGAAGGACGCCAGCAGCATCAGCCCCGTGACGAACGGCGTGCCCTGGAAGTGCAGGGCCACGGTGATGATGAAGATGTTGAGGATGATGGGGAAGTAGACGAGCGCCCCCAGCGTGGCCGTGGCGGGCACGAGCAGGAGCAGCGCCGCGAGCAACTGCCCGGCCCCGATGAACCGGTAGTAGGGGCCGGTGCGGTGCATGGCATCGAAGAAATGCCCGATGGCCGTCTCCGGGGACAGGGTGGTGAAGGGCTCGCCGAGCACCTTGATCTTCCCCGTGCTGAAGAAGCCGACGGCGAGCAATCCCCGGGAGATGGCCGTGAGCACGCGAAAGCCCGTGCTCGCGGCCGCTCGGGCATGGAGTTGATCCAACGCGGATTCGATCCCCATGGCCGCCTCCGCTCAGGTTCGGGTGCCGGAGCGGGCGCGCGCGGGCTCGAGGCTCATCACCGAGGGGACGAACCCGGGCGATGACAGCTTCAGGAAGGACAGGCCGATGCCCGCCAGTCCCAGCATCACCCCGGGCGTCTCATTGAACTTGGGCAGTCCGCAGCGCCACTGCTCCTCGCGCCCCTCCTTGAGCACCTGGGCGGCATGCCGCAGGGCTTCCTGACGCCAGCGGTCCTCCTGGAGCGCGTCCGCCGCCGTGCACAGGATGTCGATGTTGCCCAGGGCGCCATGACAGAGCGAATGGCTGCGGGTGCGGGTGTTGTTCTGCCGCAGGGTGGTCTCCAGCCCCACCCGGATCTCCTCCCGCATCTGGGCGTCGTCCACGAAGGGCAGGCTGAGCGCGCGGCCCAGGGCGATGCCCGCCGCGCCGTTGCACCAGGCCGAGGGGATGTAGCTGGGCAGCTTCACCTGGTCGCCGGACGTGAAGCGCAAGTCCAACCAGTTGCCCCGCTCGGGGACGAACAGCGTCCGCTCGAAGGTGAGGGCCTGGAGCGCCGCCTCGCGGAAGCGCGCGTCGCCGGTGGCCGCCGCGAGCTCCAGGAGCACCCAGCTGAAGCCGGCCGCCCCGTGGGAGAAGCCGCCCAGCGGCTTGTCGGGCGAGACGATGGTGTTGAAGCCCAGGCCCCCGCGCAGGGGGATGGCCGCCTGGAGGATGCGCTCGCCGCACTTCCGGGCGCTCGCCAGGGCCCGGGCGTCTCCCGTCAGCCGGTGCAGACCCAGCAGCACCCGGGCGCAGCCGGCCGAACCCGTCAACACATCCACGTTCTTGTCGTCGGGGATGGCCTGGTCGATGGTCGGCAGGCTGGCGAGCACCTCGTCCATGAGCGCCTGGTCATCGAAGAGCGTGGCCAGGTGGGTCATCACGTACAGGTGCGAGCCTCGCCCGAGATAGGCGCCCACGCCCGGGTAGTCGATGGCGTCGCCCGGGTTGCGCCAGAACCACAGGACGGTCTCCAGCGCGGCGCGGGACGTGCGGGCGAAGTCCTCGCGGCCGGTGGCGGACGCCAGGTAGCCGAAGAAGAGCGCGATGCCGCCCACGCCCTCGTAGAGGCTCGTGCGCACGGGGGCCAGGTTCCAGCGCCAGTCCTCGATGTCCTTGAGGCTCGCGCCAATCCACGTGGCGTTGCTCTCTCCGAGGACGGCCTTGCGCTGCAGGTACTCGCCGATGTCCACCGCCGCCGCGAACATCTCGTCGCGCGACGCGGGCGGCAGGGGCGCGTGGGACTCGGTCTGCTCGGTCTGCGCGGAGCCGTCCGTGGCCATCTCCAACGCCACCATCGCCTTGCGCAGCAGCGACACCTGCTCGGCGCAATCCGTTCCGCCCATGCGCCCCAGCCGCGCCAGCACCGAGTCGAGGCTCGTCTCCGCGAAGAAGTCCGCGATGCGCTCGCCGGTGCTGGTCCACAGATCCCTGCTTCCCGGGCGCGCGCTGAACAGGGGCACGTCCCCGGCGCGCAGGTCGGCCTGCTCGTAGCGCACGAGCGAGCCCAACATGGGGCGCACCCGCGTCTCCGCCCAGAGCAGATCCAACAGCCGCTCGAACTCGAGCGCGTCCCGGAGGAAGTCCGGGTGCTGGCTCTCCTGCTGGAGGAAGCCATAGCGGAAGGTGGGCCGCACGATGTGCCGCACCTCCACGTCGCCGAAGTCGCGCAGCTCGCGCTCCATGCTGGCGCGCTCGCGCACCAGCAACTGGTACGTCTCCTCGAAGCCCCGCGCCATCTCCTCCACGAATTCGGAGGCATTGGCGGGCTCTCCCGCCAGCCGGGGCAGGTTGTTGGAGCCCCGGGTCGTCACCTGCTTGCGCACCAGCCGCATCGTGTCCTGGTGGGCGTCCTCCACCATGAGCACGGGGTGGGGGAAGACCTGGCCGGACTGGCCGCCGAGCCCGCTCAGGTCCACGCTCTTGGTGCCGCTGGCCATCTGGAAGTTGGGCAGCAACCCGATGGAGAGCACGGACTGGTCGAGCAACTGGATGGCGCGCCAGTAGGCGTCCGTGCCGTAGTCGATGGGCGGCTCGTGGTAGAAGAGCGCTTCCAGGTCCACCACCACGGGGTACTCGCTCGAGGCGATCAGGTTCTCCATGTGCAGGTCCACCGCCCGCAGCATGTAGAGCAGGGCCATGAGGCTGCCCTGGCGCAGGTAGAAGCGCTGGAGCTGGTCTCGGGTGGTGCACTCATCGGCCTTCACGAATTCCACCCAGCCGTAGTCGCCGCGGTTGAGCAGCTTGAGCAGGCGGTGCGGGGTGCTCAGGCCGTGCGTGTTGAGCCAGTTCAAGAGCCGCTGGAAGCCCTCGTCGATGTCCAGCGAGCGCGGCTTGTAGACGAGCTGGATGCCCGCGCTGAACTTCACGTGGGCCACCGAGCGGCCCCCGCGGTGCACGTCGCCCACGCCCACGGCCAGCGCGCTCACCTCGCCCAGCTCCTGTCCGGACAGGAAGAAGCGCCCCAGCTCCTCGCGATCCTTCGCGATGCGCTCGAGCAGCTCCAGGCTCACGGCCACCCAGCGCTCCACGGTGGCCACCATCATGCGGGCCAGGACCGGGTACTCCTGGAGCAGCTTGATCAGCCGCTCGGCGTCATCGAACGAGCCGAGGAAGTGATCGAAGCGCTCCTGGGGCGTGCCCTCGGGCAGCTCGCCGAGCAGCCGCGCCGCGTTGAGCTCCAGCACCAACACGCGCGTGGCCTGGACGGACAGCCCCTCGTGCAAGCCGAGGATCAACGCCCGTTCCGCGTCCGCGGTGAGCAGGGAGCGGCCCTGGAGGTGGCGGTCCCGGATGGCGGCGATGCCCTGGCGCAGCCGGGCGGCGCCCACCTGGATGAAGGGCCGGGTGAAGCCGGCGAACGAGGGCCGCGCCTTGGGCCCCGGCGGCGCGATGAGGGGCGGCAGCGGCTCGTCGCGGTGCTTGCGCTGGGCGAGCTCGTCCAGGAACGCGAGCCATTTGAAATCCGCCTGGCGCTCGTTGACGGCCACGTCTTCCCGGGCGAGGTGGCCCAGGAACTCCTCCTCGCTCAGCGCCGCGTCTCGCAGCCTCCGCGCGTACTCCCCGTCGTCGCACATCATCGTGTCGCGCCAGGTCTTGAGCCTCTTGCTGGCGCGCTCGCGCTCGGCGGGGTCCGTCACGGGACCCGGGTTCAGACGCTCATGGAGGAATGCCGCCTTCTTCCACAGTGCTTGATCGATCATGAGTGGGCTCGTGTCCTCGCGGCGCGGAAAGGGGGCGCGTGCGGAAAGATCGGAGAGGGGGAGCGTACCACGTGCCCCTGGCCGAGGACGCCGGAGCGCCCAGGTCGGTGGGGCGGCTGACGAGCGGACGAAATAAAAAACCCCGAAAGCGGGAGGGCGGCGCGCCGCCCGTGCTTTCGGGGGGAACATGTCCCCACCGGAGCGGGGACATGAAGCAGCAGGTTGTGGGGAAGCGTTCTGACTACAGACAGAACGGCTTGCACTCGGTGGAGTAGGTGCAGATCCAGCCGCCCGAGTTGCCCGGGACCTTCGTGTCCGCGGCGACGCCGCCGACAACTTCCTGCAGCTCGGTCTCGTTGAGCTCCACCGCCGACAGACCCGCGGGGTTCGCGGGGATGGACGCACGCTGCTCCTCGGTGAGCGAAGCGCGGAAAGAAGCGTCCTTCCAAGCACGGATGATCATGTCCTTCGTCATCTGAACGTCTCCTGGCTATGGGGGGTTGACGGCTGCAAGCAGGTTTTCCCGGCGAGCGATGACTATTAAGCCTTTCTGGGATTCATAAGTCAACGGGGGGGGACCAACCTTTTTGGCCTTCTTGGAAAATAACAGGGTGGCTTCTTTCCCCACCTGGGTGGGGGACGCTCAGGCCGCCTGGTCCGAGGCTCCCAACTGGGCCCGGACGAGGGCCGTGTAGATGCCGCCGCGGGCGAGGAGTTCCGCGTGGGTGCCGGACTCCACCAACTGGCCGCCGTCCATCACCAGGATGAGGTCCGCGTTCACCACGGTGCTCAGCCGGTGGGCGATGACGATGCGCGTGCACCGCAGCTCCGCGAGCGCCTGTTGCACCCTGCGCTCGGTGATGGCGTCGAGCGCGCTGGTGGCCTCGTCGAGCAGGAGCACGGCGGGCTTGCGCACCAGGGCCCGGGCGAGCGAGAGGCGCTGGCGCTGGCCGCCGGACAGCGACGCGCCCCGATCCATCAGCAGCGTGTCGTAGCGCATGGGCATGGCCATGATCTCCTCATGGACCTGGGCGGCCTGGGCGGCCTCTTCCACCGCGGACAGGAGCACTTCGGGGTCCATCATGGAGATGTTGGCCCGCACGCTGGCGCCGAAGAAGGCCGCGTCCTGGAGCACCACGCCCATCTGGGTGCGCACGGAGTGCAGGTCCAACGTGGACAGGTCCACGCCGTCGTAGCGCAGGGTGCCCGCGGTGGGCGGGTAGAGGCCGATGAGCAGGTTGGCGAGCGTGGATTTGCCCGCGCCCGAGCGCCCCACGAGGGCGACGAACTGCCCCGGCGCGATGCTCACCGACACATCCTTGACCACGAAGGGGGCCATGGGGCCGTAGCGGAAGGAGACATGCTCCAGGGCGATGCCCCCGCGCAGCGTGTGGCTGGGGCGGGAGATGTCCGGGTTCTGCTCTGGCGCGGCGTCGAGCACGTCGTCCAGCCGGGTGATGTAGCTGCCCAGCAGTTGGAGCTGATTGGCCGTCGCCACCAGGTTGGCGAGCGGGGCGAGCAGTCCCGCGGCGAGCGCGTTGAGGCCCAGCATGGTGCCCAGGCTGGTGTCTCCGGAGAGCACCTGCCAGGTGCCCACGCACAACAGGACGAGGGGCGAGGCCAGCCGCAGCGTGCCGTTGAGGGCATCCACCCAGGCGGTCAGGTTGCCGCGTTGCAGGGACACGTTGAGCACGCGCACCAGCAGGCCCGCGTAGTGCTGCACCGCCCGGTGCTCGGCGCCATACGCCTTGAGCGACTGGATGCCGGTGAGCATCTCCACCTGGTAGCTCTGGCTCTGCGCCTCCATCTCCAGGCTGCGGCCCATCAACTCGCCCTGCTGCTTGCGCGAGAACACGAAGATGAGCACCTGCAGCGCCGCCAGTCCCAGCACCAGCAGCCCCAGGGTGGGACTCGCCACGAGGATGATGATCAAATAGATGAAGACGAGCGAGCCATCCAGGATGCCGGACACGGCGGTGGAGGAGAGGATCTCCCGCACGGCGGTGTTGGTGTTCATGCGCGCCAGCAGATCTCCCGAGGAGCGCACCTGGAAGAACGCATAGGACAGGCTGACCAGGTGCTCGAGGAAGCCCAGGGACAGGCTGGAGTCGATGCGGGTGCGCAGCTCCACCAGCATGTGGCCGCGGATGAGCGAGGCCATCAGGTTGAAGAGGGCGATGGAGGCCAGTCCCAGGCTCAACACGATGAGCAGGTGTTGATCTCCGCGCGGCACCACCCGGTCCACCACCAGTCCCGTCAGGGCCGGAATCGCCAGCGCGAAGAGCTGCAGCATGAACGAGACGACGAGGACGCGCGCGAGCGTGTCCGACTGGCGGAGGATCTGGCTCACGTACCGGGAGGTGCGCCGGGGGCCGGCCTTGCGGGTCTCGAAACCCTCTCCGGGCTCGAGCAGCAAGGTGACGCCGGTGAAGGCCCGGCGGAACTCCTCCAGGGGCAGCCGTTGGCGGCCGCTCGCGGGATCCACGATGTCCACGCCGTCCTTGTGCAGCCGCTCGAAGACGACGAAGTGCGAGAAGCGCCAGTGGAGGATGGACCCGGCGGGCAGGAACTCCAGCGCGTTCGTGTCGATCGAGACGCCCCGGGCCCGCAGGCCGAAGCGGCGCGCGGCGTGGAGCAGCTGCAGGGCGGAGAGGCCGTCGCGCTGCGGGCCCAGCAGGTCGCGCACCTCCTCCAGACGCATGGCCCGGCCATGGTAGTTGAGGACCATGGTCAGGCACGCCGCGCCGCACTCGGTGGCGGAGAGCTGGCGCACCACCGGGACGCGGCGCTCCCTCAGCCGGGATTGGAGCTCCCGGAGCACCGGGAAGCGGTCGAGCAGGCCCTTCTTCGGCGGAGGTTCAATCGGTGTCATCGCTCCACAGTCCCTTGAGGCCGGGCACGAGCATCACGAGGATGCTCTCCGCGCGCAGCCTGGCCTCGGCCCGGGCCATCATTCCGTCCACGTAGTTGAAGGTCTGGCCGCCCCGGCGGAAGGTCGAGGCGGGCAGCCGCGCGCGCACGAGCACCTGCGGCCCGTCGAACCTGAGCGCATCGGAGATCTCCCGTCCCAGGTAGCGGCGCGTCTCCGAGGGGCCGATGATCTGATCGCTCACGTACTCGACCCGCAGGTCGCGGTACTCGTACGGAAAGCCGTCCAGCTCCACCCGGAGCATCTTGCCCGGGCGCAGGAAGGGGCGGCTGCTGCCCGGCAGCAGCGCGATGAGCGTGGCCCGCACGTCCTCGTCCACGAGCGAGGCGACGCTCTCGCCCGGTTGGACGTATTGCGCGGGCCGCACCCGCAGGTCATTGACCACGCCCGCGCGGGTGGCCCGGATGGAGCGCGCCTCCTGCCGGGCCTGGGCCTGCTCGCGCTCCGCCCGCAGGGTGGTGAGCACCTGCCGCGCGGCCTGATCGCTTGGATCCCTCAGCATCCGCGCGAGCTGCAGCTCGAACTCCCGCTCGATCCGCTCCAGCGCCGTGTGCTCCTCCTGGGCATGGAGCTTCACCAGGACCTGGCCCGCGGCGACCCGCTGCCCGGGCTGGACCTCCACGGAGGTGACGACGCCCGCCACGTCCACGGTGACTTCCGATTTGCCCTCCACGCGCACCACCGCGAGCCCGGAGGCGTACTCGCTCACGGTTCCCAGCGCGCAGAACAGCAGCCCCGCCACCACCACCACCACCAGCATCCAATAGGCCCAGCGGGACCATTCCGGAGACAGTTGCAGCAGCTCGCTGTCCACGCGGGCCGTGGTGTGCTCCTGCATGGCCTGCTGCCGGTAGATGCGCGCCTCGTGGGCCGGGCCCTGGGGCGCCTTGTCCTCATCGGCCACGGTGTCCTCCCGTGTTCTTCATGGCGTCTCCTCGGGACCGAGCGCCGTGCGCTCCGGGGGCGGGTCCACGCGCACGCGCACCACCATGCCCGCGGGGACCTCGGGGCCCGGCGGCCTGTCCAGGCGCGCCAGCGCGATGATCATGCGCGAGGCGGCATCCACCTCGGGCGAGATGTTCTCCACCTGTCCCGTCAGCACGCCGCCCTCCCGGCCCAGGCGCACCTGGACGGGCGCGCCCGAGGACACCCGGTGGAGTGCTTCCTCGGGGATGGCGAAGCGCACCCGCAGGCCCTGGGCGCCCAGCAGCCGCAGCACGGGCCTCGAGGGCGAGGCCTGCGCGCCTGGATCGAGGTAGCGGTCGGCCACCACGCCCTCGAAGGGCGCCTTGATGACCGAGTCCTCGATGCGCTGTTGGATCTGCTCCACGCGGGCGACCTGCTCCTGCACCTGGGCCTGCGCGGCGCTCAAGCGCGCGGCGGCGCTCTTCTCCTGGAAGCCCGCGGCGGCGATCTCCTCCTCCGGCACGGCCTGGAGGCTGACCAGCTTCGGATGGGCATAGCGTTGGGTGCGGTCCCGGGCCTCGCTCAGCGCCACCTGGGCGAGCTGCTCCTGGGCCCGGGCCGTTTGCAGCATCGCCTGCGCGATGGCGAGCTCCTTGCGCAGGGGTTGCAGCTCCAGCCGCAGCAGCGGCGCGCCCTCCTTCACATGGGCGCCCACCTCCACCTCGATGCTCGTCAGCCGTCCCTCGGTCTTGGGGACGATGTCCACCGACGCGCTGGGGATGACGACGCCGAGGAAGTCCGCTCCCGTCCCGGTCTGGGCTCCCCGGGAGGCGGCCTGTCCCTCCTCGGATGGGGAGCCTCGCGAGACCGCGGTGTCGGCGGGGTCGTTCATGGCGAAACGCACCGCCAGCGCTCCGCCCAGGAAGAGGGTGAGCAGCGAGATGCAGGCGAGCAGGGCGCGAGGCATGGGCGGATTATAGCGGCTGGCCTGTTAATCCCGGCATCCCCACCCGGCCGCCCAGCCATCCAGGCGGCCGAGCACGCTCAAGGCGTGCCCGCGTCCAGGGGGGTCCCCGCGTCGCCAGGGGCGTGGGGAGAGGTCTTGTTGGGCGAGGTGGCGGCCTGGGTCAGACGCTCGGGGGTGGTGGCGAAGAGCGTCATGCGCGCGATGTCGAGCGCGCGATCCCTGTCCGGACCGAGCCAGGTGACGACGATGCCGCACGGCGTGTCGTCATCCCAGGCGGACACCTGGAGCATGCCGGGCACGGGCTCGCGACGTGCCGCGGCCTTGCCCATGGCGGGCACCTCCATGCCTCCGGCCTTGAGGGTCGGGATGAGGAGGGCCTGGAGATCTTCGCCTTCGAAGCGCTTGCGGCAGTCGTAGGCGATGGAGAGCGAGACGTCCTTCTGTTCGGCCGAACGGAAGACGCACAACGGGCCGCACGAGGCGCACGGGCGCTCCTCCTTGAAGGAGAAGCCGGGCAGGGCGTCACGCACCTCGAGCGACACGAGTCCCTCGCAGGTGAGCGCTTCCGGAGGGGGCGGGAAGCCCGCGTCCGCCGAGCCCGCGTCTCGCGAGCGGCAGGCGCTCAGCGCCAGTGCCAGCACCACTCCCACGCCCCAGCCTGCCCGCATCCCGGAATCCCTTCTGTGCCCCGTGAAGAAGGGTGGATGGTAGACCGACCCGGCCCCCCGTGGGCCACGGGGAATGTGCACGCCTGCCCGCTGTCAGACGCCGCGCGTCATCCTCCGCTCCCCGGGTAAAGCTCGTTTCCCGCGACGGGGCTGGTCTAAGCTGCCACCCCCCTCCGACCCCCAGGAGATGTGCTCCATGCGCGCCAGCGTCATCGGTTCTGGCTCTTTCGGCACGGCCCTCGCCAACGTCCTCGCGGTGAATTGTGAGCAGGTGGGCCTGTGGGGGCGGGATGCCTCGCTCGCCGAGTCGATCAACACCCGCCACGAGAACGCCACCTACCTGCCGGGCATCCCCATTTCCCCGCGCGTGCGGGCCACGACGCACCTGGCGGAGGCGTTGGAGGGCGCGGAGATGGTGGTGCTGGCCACCCCCAGCCATGCCACGCGCCAGGTGATGGCCCAGGCGCTGGCGAGTCTGCCGAAGCACGTGCCGCTCATCACGGTGGCCAAGGGCATCGAGAACGAGACGCTGCTCACCATGACGGAGCTGTTGGAGGACTGCCTGCCGGAGGAGTTCCATCCGTACATCGCCGTCCTGTCGGGCCCGAGCTTCGCCAAGGAGCTGGCCCAGCGCATGCCCACCGTCGTCACCATCGCCTCGCCCTGGGACAAGGTGGCGCTGCGCTGTCAGAAGGCGCTGCAGACGGAGACGTTCCGCTCCTATACCTCCAGCGACGTGGTGGGCGTGCAGTATGGCGGCGCGCTCAAGAACGTCATCGCCATCGCCGCCGGCATCGCGGATGGGCTGGGCATGGGCCACAACGCCCGCGCGGCCATCATCACCCGGGGACTCGCGGAGATCACCCGGCTGGCGGTGCGCAAGGGGGGCAATCCGCTGACGCTCTCGGGGCTGTCGGGCATGGGGGACCTGGTGCTCACGTGCACGGGCGAGCTCAGCCGCAACCGGCACGTGGGCATCGAGCTGGGCCGGGGCCGGGCGCTGTCGGACATCCTCGGGGACATGAAGCAGGTGGCCGAGGGCGTGAAGACGGCGAAGAGCGCGCGAGACCTGTCGCGCAAGGTCGGGGTGGAGCTGCCCATCTGCGAGCAGGTGTACGCCATCGCCTACGAAGGCAAGAGCGCCCGGGCGGCGGTGGTGGAGCTGATGACGCGTCAGCCCAAGAACGAATTGATGTGAAGCCAAGGGCTTCACACGAACGCGGCGAAACAAAGAGATGGGGGTTGCGCGAATGAGCTGGAAGAAGACCTGGGCGGGCACGGGGCTGCTCGTGCTGTCGGCGTGTGTCACCACGGTGGGCTGCGACAAGAACAAGCCGGTGGACGAGCCGGAGCCGAACCCCGTCGTGCGCCGCAACAAGCTGATCATCTTCGTCTGGGATGGTCTGCGGCCGGACTACATCAACCCGACGGATACGCCGAACGTCCATGCCTTGAGGACGCGGGGCGTGTGGTTCGAGGACAACCACTCGACCTACCCCACCTTCACGCTCATCAACGGCGCCACGTTCGCGACGGGGGCGTTCCCGGGGGTGACGGGCTTCAATGGCAACGCGGCCTACGCGCCGGGCCCGAAGGTGGAGAACGCCACGGGAGCGATCGCGGACTTCCACGCGCCCGTCTTCGTCGATGACTGGCGGCTGTTGGATCAACTCGGGGCCTACTACGAGGAGACCTTCCACGAGCCCCTGCTCAACGCCAAGACGCTCTTCTCGGCGGCGCATGACGCGGGCCTGAAGACGGTGACCCTGGGCAAGAGCGGTCCGGCCTACCTGCAGGACGCCTCGCGGGGAGGCCTGCTCATCGACGAGAACACCGTCTGGCCGCTCGCCACCGCGCAGGACCTGCAGCAGAAGGGCTTCAAGCTGCCGAAGAACACGAACCTCATGCACCCGGGCCTGACGCTCGCCGCGGACAACGGCGCGCCCACGGGGACGGCGCCGTTCGTCTACTTCTCCGATGGCAAGACGCCCGATGCCTCGGACACCGGCGGTGGCCGCCACCTCACGCAGAACCAGAACCTGACGAACTACTTCACCGAGTACGTGCTCCCCGAGTACGTGCCGGACCTGTCGCTCATCTGGCTGCGCACGGTGGATGCCACGCAGCATGACTACGGTCCGGGCTCGGCCAACACCCTCACCGCCCTGCGCTTGCAGGACAAGCTGCTCGGGCAGATCGTCGCGAAGCTCGAGGCGCGGGGAGAGCTCGCCTCGACGAACATCCTCATCGCCTCGGACCACTCGCACTCGTCGGTGTCCGGGCCGCTGTCGCTCTTTCCGCTGCGCGGCGTCGCGGCGGATGGGACGACGGGCAAGAACAAGGCGGGTGAGCCGAGCGTCACGGGTTTCTCGGCCTCCGGCTTCGTGCGAAGCGCGGACCTGCTGACCCGCGCGGGCTTCCACGCCTATGACGGCTCGGGCTGTGACAACTCGCCCGTGCTCAGCGGCATTCGCGCCGACGGCTCCTTCGTCTATCCCCAGCAGACGGACACCGAGGGCTCCATCTGCGGCACCAAGGGCGCGAAGTACACGACGCCGTCCTACGCGGTGCCCGAGACACTGCCCGCGGACGCCATCATCATCGCGGCGCCGGGCGGCTCGGATCAGTTCTATATCCCGAGCCATGACCCCGAGCTGGTGAAGCGGCTGGTGAAGTTCCTGCAGAGCCGCGAGGAGTACGGCGCCATCTTCGTGGACTCGCGCTACGGAGACCTTCCCGGCACCTTCCGCGCCAAGGCGGCGAACCTGGAGAACGCCTCGGGCCGCAGCCCCGACGTGACGGTGAGCTTCACCTGGGACGACAAGGCGGAGATCAACGGCAAGCCGGGCATCGAGTACAACTCCTATCCGCCGTACCGGGGCATGCACGGCAGCTTCAGCCCGGTGGACGTGCACAACACGCTCCTGGCGGCGGGGCCGGACTTCAAGCAGGGCCTCACCAGCACCTTCCCCTCGGGCAACACGGACGTGGCGCCCACGGTGGCGCACCTGCTCGGCCTGCCGTTGCCCACGGCGCAGGGCCGCGTGCTGGTCGAGGCCCTGGCGAAGACCACCGAGGCGCCTTCGCTCTCGGTCAAGACGGTGACGGTGGAGGCCACCCCCGTGAATGGACTCCAGTTCCAGATGCCCACGGATCCCACGGGCGCGACGCTCGATACGGCGCTCACGGGGGAGTACTCGGCGGTGTTGCAGATGAAGCAACTCGACGAGGGCAACGGCAAGACGTTCACCTACTTCGACTTCGCCCGGGTGACGCGCAAGTGAGCCGTCCGGCGGGAGCGCTCATGGTGTGGCTGTGCGCCATGAGCGCGCCGCTGGCCCTCGCCGAGGGGCCGGCGAAGGCCGGAGGTCTGTCGTGGGAGAAGACCTTCGGCCCACTCGCCACGAAGCCGGACCTCTATGTGAAGGCGAGGACGGGAGACCCGTCTGGAGGCACGCACGCGCTGGAGTTGTGGCGAGAGGGAGACCGGCGGCTGCGGCGGCGGACCGATGCACTCCTGGAGGTATGGGTCGAGGACCAGGGGGCGGCGGGAGCGCCCGCGTATGCGGTCACCGTGGTGGATCAGCGCTCGCACACGGTGCGCCGGGTGTCGGTGGAACGGAGCGCGAAGCTGGGCCCGGCGTTCACCTGGTGGCCGCTGGCGCACCTGCTGCCCTTGCCTGGTCCGCGCTACACGCTGCGGAAGCTGAAGGAGTCGGTGCTGCGCGTGGGCGGGGCACGATGCGAGTGGTACCTGTACATCCCGGATGGCCAGCCCGAGCAGCGCATCTGCTGGTCCCGGGAGTACGCGGTGGCCTTGCGGCACGAGGAGAAGCGGGGCGAGGGCTGGTGGACCCGGCTCGCGGTGGAGTCCATGGGTCCGCTCACCGACAAGGAGCAAGTGTTCCATCTCGACGCGACGGGCCTGCGGGAAGTGCCGCTGCCCGAGCCCGCCGAGGATTAGGGGGTGTTCTTGATGGGCATTCCGCCCCACTCTGGACCTTGCTCGCGGAGGACGCGCTCGACCAGGGCCTGAATGGTCTCGAAATCCGCGGGGGACTCACAGAAGACGAGGAGCTTCGCCATGTCAGCGCTCTCCCAAGACCCATCGCCACTCCGGATCGAGACTCCAGAGTTGTCCCGCGGTGAGGGTTCCGCGCGCCTTCTCCGCTTGTGGATGCTCCGACAGAAGCCGACAGGCCACCGAACCGTCCTCGTGCTGGGCGAACACGCGAACATCAGAAGGGTCGAGCGCGTCGAGGATGTAAGGCGAATGGGTGGTGGCGACGATCTGGATCTCCGGAAAGTGCTCGAGCAGGCGCTTCAACTCGCTCACCAGCTCCATCTGGGCCTGGGGGTGAAGGGACTGGTCGATATCGTCGAGCAGGATGAGACGCGGGCGCTTCGGACTGAAGAGAGCGGTCAGCAGCGCGAGCGTGACGAGCGTCCCCTCGCTGGCTCCGTGGGCCGGGACATCGGCGGCCCCTTTGAAGTCGATGAAGACCTTGTTGCCGATCCGCGGCTCATCGGAGGGAGCAAGAAAGAGCGAGGACTGCATTTTGACGCGCCGGATGCGAATCCGCTGAACGCTCGGGACGATCTTGCGCAACTGCGACTCGATCTGCTCGAAGAGTTCTTCACGCTCGAGTTTCAGCGCCGCGAGAACGACCGCGATGTTTCCTCCATCTGCTTTGACAGCGGGGCTCTCTTCGTCGCTGTACGCAGCGGCGGCGATCCGGTCCGCCTCGAAGCGGTAGAGCACCGCCGGACTGACGAGTGATGCGAGTCGACTACCCTGCGCCTCTTGCTGCGCGTGCTCGAAGGGTTTGGCGTCCGTCCCCACATGGCCTTCGTCCTGCCCATACGACCAATCGATCTTGAGTCCTTGGCGGTCGCCTGGTGGCTCCGGGGAGAAATGGAGGGAGAGCTTCCAAGGCCGCGCGTCGTCCATTCCTTCCATGGAGAGGGTGATGGGCGCCTGCTCCGAGCGGCGCAGGAGGTCCTGCGGACTGAACTCCCCCTGGAGGACATCCGCGGGCTTGTTCTCCATGAGCCTGGAGATCAGGCCGAGCGCCTGAAGCACACTGGTTTTTCCAGCGCCATTTGGACCCACGAGCACGGTCAGGCGTCCCAGGGGGACGGTGGTGTCTCGGTGGCCCTTGAAGCGCCGGAGTTGAAGGGACGTGATCATCGCGGGGGCTTTCCGTCGTTCTTGAGGGGCCAACCTAACAAGGCCCCGCGGCGGGAGGTATGGAACAAGAGCGTACCGCTCTCCACGAACAACGGGCGCCCTTCGCGCTTCTCGACGTTGGCGTGGCTGCCCGAGCTGGTGCACTGACCGCGTGCCCGGTGAGAGACCGGGCTATCTGAACGCATCCACGATGAAGACCGCCGCGGTCGTGGCGTCGAGGAGGGCGGTTCCAGGCTTGGAGTCGGGCCGCTTGCGTAGCTGACCCATCCCAAGGCGCGCGACAGCACAGAGCGGGATCTTGTTGCCGCCATTCATCGGATGGGCCTCGTAGTACCGGATGACGACTTGTTCTCCTTGGGTCCAGACGACGCCGTAGAGCCGCGATGGTGCCTCAATGAGACCGAGATCGCCCTCAAGCTGGCTCTCGATAGGTCCATCGTACAGCGTGATGGGGCGAGCTGACTGGTTCGCGTCGATCTGCACTACGGCTGCCTCACCGACGAACAGGCGCAGGTAGTTCATCACCTTGCGCGTCTCCTCAGAGCACTCCTCCGGCCCCGGTGTTCCATCCGCACGAAGCGACACTCCGCCAGCGGAGGTTACACACCCGGACAACGTCAGGATCAGGACGGCGCAGGACGAGCGCACAAGCTGAGTAGAAATCATGCCTTCGCTCCTACTGCGCAACGAGGTCTGGATCTAGCTGGACGAGGACCTGTCGAAGTCCATCGTGCCGGTAGAGTTCAAGGAAGACCGAGGTTGGTTTGCCATCCTCCATGAACGCGCTCCTGTCGGCGACAATGGCGATAACGCCCGACTCACCGGGGGCAATCGTGGCGAGGCTCGAACGCGCGGCGACAGCGCGCTCACGACCGCTGGCGACGGTCAGGATACGTGCCGACTTCATGCTCCAGGGCTGTTTGGAGGATAGATTCCTGACGCGGAAGACGACCGCTGCCTTGCCCTTTCCCTTGTACAGGGTTGCCCTGATGTCGATGCCGTCATCCTGACCATCCTCGTAGCGCGCGAGCTTGAACGGCGTCTGTGCCAATGCGCCCGAGGTCAGCAAGGCGGCCAGGGCGTGGTCCTCCGAGTTCTCCTCCTTGCGATAACGCGCGTTCTCCTCGGTCAGGGAGTCATTCTCCTCGAGGGCGCGCATCAAGGCTCCGTGCATGGCCGGGAAGCTCTTCGGGTCCTCGAACACGTTGACCTGTTGGTCCGTCCAGGACCACGTTTCATGCCCCGTGGGTCTCAGGAGAAAGGCCACTTCCGTTCCATCCACCAGCGTGACGGCCAGGGGGATCGCCTCATCGGAGTCGAGATCGTGGATGGGCTCCAGCAGGACCTTGTTGCGGACCACCGCCAGCGGCTCGAGCCGACCCTCCCAGCCGATCATCTTCGTCTTGTCCGGGTCCACGGCCTTCTTGAAGCGGAGCGTGGTGACGACCTGTCCCTTCACATAAACGCGGTGAGTGGGTCGGTCAGGGTGCTCGGAGAGAAGGATGGGACGAACCGCGGGCTTCTCCGTCTCACGGGCGGGAGCCGCCGACGTCATGAGGACCACGAGGGGGACGAGTGGAAAACATGGCCTGGGAAGTCGCATCATCCGGCCAACTTATGAAGGCGGGTCTGGGGACGTCAAGCCGTTGGTGACGCAACGCAGGCACAGGCCGCTTCGGTGCATTCCGCTCAGACTTCCTCGTCTGGCAAGAGGGTGAGGAGCAGTTCATCGTCGGGTCCGAGCGGGCGCCAGCCGGGCGGAGGTGGCGCGGCGCGGAGCGCCGCCCTGGCCTGCTCGACGCGCTTCTCATGGGTTTTTGGGGTGTACGCGGACCAGAAGCTGAGCGCCTCGGCAACGGCGAACCGGGCTTCGTCGTCCATCACGGTCGGCCAACCATCGGGCAGATTTTCGGAAAATTCGCGCACGAACTGCCCGCGTACCAGGCGTGTGAGCTGATGGCTCCGCTCCGCCTCGGCCACCAACCCGCTGAATACCTGCACTCCGGCGAACTCCCCGAGTTCCTCGGCCAGCGCCACCAGCGATGCAGTGGGGCGCGCCTCTGCGAAGGCGGTGAGCGAATCGTAGCCCCGCTCGCGAACCCGCTCATACAGGCGGGTCTTCCACTTGCCATCCCAGGGATGTCCCTCGCTCATCGCCCTCTCCACGGAGTGAAGGTCATTGGGATTTCGTAGCGCTTCATGTTTTTGGCGGCAATCCTCAGGATCTCGTTCCGCGTCAGCATCCGGCCAGCGTCGGTCTCGGCGTCGCGCAGCACCTTCATGATCATCTGGTTCCACTCGTCGGGCCATTGACGACCCAGGTGCCAACTGCCGCCGCCATGGAGTGCCTCGTGGTGGGCTTGCTCCATTCTGACGCAGAACTGGTCGATGCTCATCTCGCCGGTGAAGCCCCGCTGCTCGAACCACTTACGGTGCTCTCGTGGCAGGACATGGTGTCGCGGTGGTTGGGCCATGCCGGCCCCCGCTTTGCCAGTCTCGTGCATGCCGCGCACCTCGGGTCCTTCGCCCAACGCGTCGCGCACGCTCTGCGGCAACTCGTCGTGCCGTTGCGACATCATCACCTGGCCAGCGTGAATGCGCACAGTGGCGCTGACGGCTGGAAGGGAGATGACACCCGCCTGAACGAGTCGGCGCATCATCTCCACCCATTCGGCGGAGACGACCACTTGGGTGCCCATCATCACGCCGTCGGTTCCCACCATGAGGCCCACGCCAAGTAGCGCGGGAGCGGCGGGTGGCAGTCGCGGCAGCGTCAGCTTCATCGTTGGGGCCATGACGAGCATCTCCACGAGCTGCGCCGCCAGGATGACCTGACCGCCGCGCTCGGTCGCCACGCGCACGGCCTCTCGGGTTGAATGGAACTCGCGGGTAAGCTGGCCCATCACTCCGGGGAGTGTTCCCGCGGTGGCTTCGACCTGCTCGGGCTCCAGAGAGGCGAGTGCCGTCATGGAGGGATCGAGCCTCTTGTGTACACGGTCCGTGTCCACGAGTAGCTGCTCCACGCTGTAGAGGGGGTACTTCTGGAGCACGACATCGACGAGGTTCAGGTAATCAAGCCAGGCGGAGAGCAGCAGGGCTCCGGACATTGAGGCCTCAAGCCGTGGGCCGGAGAGGCGGAGCAGGGCGAGCTCCATGTCCGGGTCATCGACCTCAGAGGCTGCGTGAGCGAGTTGATTGGCGCCACCGAGCGCGGTGCGGAGCCATTTCAGTTGCTGTGATCCATAGGCGACGTAGGGGGTGAACACACCGTTGGCCCGGCCGCTGATGCCCGCCTGGCGGGCCTCAATCAGGGAGAGTGAGTCGGCGATGCGGCGTGTGGAGCCGGACACATCTTCAACGGCACCGAGGACCGCTTGACGGGTCGAGGTGGCGCTCCGCGGTCTGGACTCCTCGGCGCTTTGGGGGACCGCGCCGCTCATCATGGCTCTCGCCCCTCTCCCAGGATTCGTCCGCGTCACGTCCTTGGAGGAGCCCCGACGTTGCACTTGTTCCGGGGAGTGTTCCAGGCGCAGCTCATGGCCAAGCGGTGGTGTCAGCGACGCGCAGCCCGTGGCGAGCAGGGCGACGACCCACAACAGGCTCGCCCACCAACATCGTCCCGAGTCGGTGCTCGGGAACTGGCTCCTTGCCCACGGATACGAAGGTCGCACTCAGTACCGGCTGCCGATGCCCTTGACCCGCCACACCGTCTGGCGCTGGGTGGTGGTGTGCGAGACGAGGACGTTGTCCTGCTGCATCTGATCCAGCAGGCGCACGAGCTTGCTGCGATCCAACCCCGTGGCCTCCGCGAGGTCCGGTGTCTCCAGCCCCGCGGGGTAGCGCCGCAGCTCGTCGACGATGAGCTTCTTGAACTCGAGCTTGGCGGCACCATCCATGTCCTGGGCCTTGGAGGCCTGGATGATGGCCCAGGACACCAGTGCCAGCACCAGCAGGGCCAGGGCGGGGTAGATGATGTGGCTGTTGCGCTCCAGCACGTCGAAATAGCTCGGGTCCACCGACGAGGCTGGCTTGTCGGGACCCGGGTCGAGGCCGGGGATGGAGATCTGCGCGAGCAGGAATAGGGCGGAGGAAGTCAGCACGGCCCCGGAACTGTAGAAGGCTCCGGAGCCGCCCGCAACCTCACGGCTTGGGGCTACATGACGCCCAGGTGCTGCGAGGCGCCCTCGGCGAAGAGGGTGGTGTCCGCCTTCGTCAGGAGAGCGGCCAGGCCCTCGCGCTGCGCGGCGCTGATGGCCACGCCGCCCCGGGTGCGCAAGAGCGCCTCCACGTCCTCGGCCGACAGCAGGTCCGCCTTGTTCCACACCATGAGGCGCGGCTTCTGCATCAGCTCCAGCGATTCGAGGATGTTCTCCACGGCCGCCACCTGCTCGTCGCGCGCGGGGTCTCCCGCGTCCACCACGTGCAGGAGCAGGTCCGCGTCGTACAACTCCTCCAGCGTGGCGCGGAAGGCGGCCACCAGGTCCTTGGGCAGGTCGCGGATGAAACCCACCGTGTCGGTGATGATGACCTCGCGCTCCTGGGGGAAGCGCAGCCGGCGGCTGGTGGGATCCAACGTGGCGAACAGCTTGTTCTCCGCCAGCACCTCGGCGCCGGTGATGGCGTTGAGGAGCGTGGACTTGCCCGCGTTGGTGTAGCCCACGATGGAGATGACCGGCAGGTCGCGCCGGTTGCGCTGGGCGCGGCGCACCTCGCGCTCGCGCGACAGCGAGTCGATGCGCTTCTCCAGGTGGTTGATGCGCTCGCGCGCGCGGCGGCGATCGATTTCCAGCTTCGTTTCGCCAGGGCCTCGTCCGCCGATACCGCCCGCCAGGCGGCTGAGCGAGGTGTCGCTCTGCACCAGCCGGGGCAGCCGGTACTTGAGCTGGGCGAGTTCCACCTGGAGCTTGCCCTCGGCGCTCTGCGCCCGCTGGGCGAAGATGTCGAGGATGAGCTGGGTGCGGTCGATGACCTTGAGGCTCGTGGCCTCGCTGATGTGGCGGCCCTGCGAGGGGGTGAGGTCCTTGTCGAAGATGAGGACGTCCGCCATGGCCTGCATGGAGCGCAGGTTCAGCTCCTCGAGCTTGCCGCGCCCGATGAGGTAGCGCGGGTCGGCCTCGCGGCGCATCTGCAGCACGCTGTCGAGCACCTCGACGCCGGCGGTGCGCGCCAGCTCCTTGAGCTCGGCGAGGCTGGCCTCGGCGGCGGCGCGGTTGCCATCCAGGCACACCGCCACGAGCAGGGCCTTGTCGCGGCCGGAGACGCGGTGCGCGGCGGCCTTGCGGTTGAGCTCTTCCTCCAGCGCCTCCAGGGTGTCGAGCACGTCGGGCTGGCCGTCGTGGACATCCGGCAGGGTGGTGACGCTCCAGAAGTTGCCGTCCCCGTTCTCGGGCACCAGGTGCGCGTAGTGCAGCACGCCGGGCAGACCCGTGTCGCCCACGCCGATGGCGGCGACCATGTCCAGGCGCAGCAGCGCGAGGTCCGTCAGGTCGTCCTTGGTGAGGGGTTCGCTCTTGAGGTGGGTGTGGACGAGCCGCAGGCCGCGCAGACGCACCTGGCCCGCGCGGGCACGGCCGATGTCGGGCAGTTCCAGCTTGTGGGCGTTGCCCACCACGACGTGTTCGATTTCCCCCTTGCGGTTGAGCAGTACGCCCACCTGTCGGTTCGTCTCCCGGGACAGCTCGGTGAGGTGGCGGGCGAGTTCCGGGGAAACAATCTCATGGGGCGACACGCGGCGCCGATAGGTGTTGCGCAAACGACTCTGTTCGCTTGCCTTGAGGCCGAGGGTGTTGCCGTAGATGTCCTTCAAAAGTGTCCTTCTCCCACGCGGAAGAGAGGGCGCCCGCGTTTCGCCGTCAGCCTGCTTGTCTGTTCCAGGAGCATAAGGGCTCCCTGGCCGGGTTTCATCCCCGGGTGCTTTGAATGCCGACCTCGTACAACACACCCCCGCGGCCCGCTCTTCCGGCGTAGCCTGGAGGGGTGAGCCTTTCGGGACGAGACGCGGTGCGCGCCGCCCGGCGCGTGGTGGTGAAGATTGGAACCAATGCCCTCACGAACGCCACGGGGCGTTTCAACCGGGCCCATTTCGAGGCGTTGAGCGAGGATCTGCTCTGGGCCGCCCGGGATCGGGAGCTGGTGGTGGTGTCCAGTGGCGCCGTGGCCCTGGGGATGGAGCGGCTGGGGCTCCCCACTCGGCCCAAGGATATTCCCGGCAAACAAGCCTGCGCGGCGGTGGGGCAGAGCCGGCTGATGCAGGCCTATGAGGAGGCCTTCGGCCGGGCGGACCGGCGCGTGGCCCAGGTGTTGTTGACGCACGGAGACGTGCAGGACCGGCGGCGCTACCTCAATGTGAAGCACGCCCTGGAGCGCCTGCTCGAGGCCCACGTGGTGCCCATCATCAATGAGAACGACACCGTGTCGGTGGACGAGCTCAAGTTCGGTGACAACGACACCCTGGCGGGGCTGGTGGCCGGAGGCGTGGAGGCGGATGCGCTCATCGTCCTGTCCGACGTGGAGGGGCTCTACACCGCGGATCCCCGCAAGAGTCCGGATGCCCAGCTCCTCACCCAGGTGGACTCCGTCACGCCGGAGCTGCTCGCCCTCGCGGGGGGCTCGGGCAGCCAGGTGGGCACGGGCGGCATGGCCACCAAGATTCGCGCCGCCGCGCGCGTCACCGAATTGGGCGTGCGCTGCGTCATCACCTCGGGCGCGGTGCCGGGCCGGTTGCGCGCGGTGCTCTCCGGCGAGAGCGTGGGCACCCTCTTCGAGACGCCTGGCAGCCGGCGCAGCGCGCGCATGGCGTGGATCGCCCACGCGCTCAAGTCCAAGGGTCGGGTGTTCGTGGACGCGGGCGCGCGCATGGCCGTGGTCACCGCCAAGCGCAGCCTCCTGCCCTCCGGAATCCGTTCGGTGGAGGGAGAGTTCGGCCGGGGAGATCCGGTGGATCTGCTGGACGAGCGGGGCGAGGTGTTCGCCCGGGGACTGAGCGCCTACGACGCCGGGGACCTGCGGCGCATCGCGGGGCTCAAGAGCACCGACATCGAGTCCGTGCTCGGCTACCGCTACATCGACGAGGCCGTGCACCGGGACGATCTGGCCGTCCTCTAGGCCCGTCCTCCCCTCAGGGAGGAGGGCTCAGCGGAGGGCTCAGATGGGACGCGCGGTCCCGGGCTCCTCGGCCTCTTTCGACAGGTCCATCAGCGCCCGGAACTCGGGCGAGTCCACCTTCATGAGGAGCAGGGACACTTCCAGGTCCCCCGGCCAGCGGCCGAGCTGCACCCGGCGCTCCTGTCCGTGCATCAGCGCCACGTCGGACGAGTGGCCCTTGATCTCCGGCAGGATCAGGTCCAGCTCCAGGTGGAACATGCTGCCCTCGGAGGTGGGGGTGAGCACCAGCCGGTAGTCGGGGACCTTGGCGCCTGGCTGGCGCCGCTCGGCGCGCACGGTCCGGCCCGTTTCTCCCAACAGCTTGGGCTGGGCCACGAGCCTTCCCTCGCGCCGGACCTCCAGCGCGAAGTACAAGGGCTCGGCCTCGGCCTGCTTCGGCAGCGCCCAGATACAGACCCATCCCACCAACGCCAATCCCAGGAAGGCCTTCTTGATCATGGCGCGCGTCATGTGGATCCCTCTCCGGTCAGGCGAGCCGCCTGGTGGTCTGGTGTGTCGGCGGACGAGCCCGCTCCGGTCCATTCCGTACGGTGTTGATTCCTAGGAATATCTCAGTTGACCGCCGTTCGCGAGACTCCCTTCCGCGCTTGGCCCCCCAGCGAACCGAGGTCGTTTCCCCTCATTCATGGCCCTACCTGCCTGCCCGTTCAGTAAAAAGTTGTCCGAGCGCTCGTCTCGCGGGTAGATCCAAGGGGTTGGGAACCCGCACGGGCCCCCGCCTGTTCTCCAGGATTCCTCGCCTTGACCCCACGCGTCGCTTTTGCGCATTGTCGAAAACTTCTCCATGGACCGGACCGAACGTCTCCTTGATCTCGTGGCGCTGTTCCTGGACGCTCGGGAACCCATTTCCTGGGGAGAGCTGCGCGAGCACTTTCCCGAGGACTACCGGGGCATTTCCGACGATGCCGCCGAGCGCAAGTTCGAGCGCGACAAGGCGGAGCTGCTGGAACTGGGCTTCCCCCTCACCTACATCCAGGGCGACGACGAGCGGCGCGACGGCTACGTCGTGGACCGTGACGCCTACTACCTGCCCGAGGTGAACCTGACCAAGGAGGAGCTGGCGGTGCTCTACGCCGCGGGCAGTGCCGCGCTCACGTCCGGGGCCTTTCCCGGCCGGGACGACCTGTCGCACGCCCTGCGCAAGATTGGCTTCTTCGCGGGCGACGCGCTGCCCACCCCGGGCGTGCGCATGGAGCTGGGCACCGAGCAGGATGGCCCGCAGCTCGCCGCGCACCTGGAGCAACTGTGGGGCGCGTGCGCCACGCGCAAGTGGGTGCAGATGTCCTACCGCTCGCCCAAGCGTCCCGACCTCACGGAGCGCAAGGTGGACCCCTACGGGCTCGCGCTGCGCCGGGGCATCTGGACACTCGTGGGCTACTGCCACCTGCGCCAGGGCGTGCGCACCTTCCACGTGCACCGCATCCGCTCGCTCAAGGCGAACACCTCCAAGCCGCGCACGCCGGACTTCGAGGTCCCCGCGGGCTTCTCCTCCGACGACTACGTGGCCAGCTATCCCTGGCAGCACCGCTTCCATCCCCGGCTGGACGCGCGCCTGCGGCTCACCGGCGAGCTGGCCGGGCGTGCCGCCACGCTCTTTCCCGGCGCCGAGGTGACGCCGGCTCCCGAGGGCGAGGGCGTGCTCGTGACCCTGGGGGTGACGTTCCTGGATGGTCTGCTGCGCTTCTGCATGCAGCTCGGGCCGGAGTGCCGCGTGGAGTCGCCCGAGGCGGGACGGCAGGGCATGAAGGACATGGCGGCGCGCATCCTCCAGAAGCACGCGCCCCGTTCGGAGGTGGCGGCATGAGTGTCCATGAACGTCTGCGCCGGCTGCTCTTCCTCGTGCCCTACGTGTCCTCGCGCCAGGGCATCACTGTGGAGGAGCTGGCCCGGGCCCTCAACGTCAGCCGCGAGCACCTGCTGGCGGACCTGGACCTGCTCACCTGCGTGGGCCGGCCGCCCTTCAATCCGGACGACTACATCGACATCTACGTCGAGAACGACCGCGTCTACGTGGACCTGGATCAGCGCCTGTCCGCCCCGCCGCGCCTGACGGTGGGCGAGGCGTCCGCCCTGGCGGCCTCGGCGGAGTTGCTGCGCCCGGCGGCGGGAGACGCGCTGCGCGGCGCGGTGGAGAAGCTCGAGCGCGTGCTGCCTCCGGGCGCCGGAGAGCGCTTCCGCGAGATGTACCGGAAGATCGACGCCGCCGTGGACGCGCCCGACGCCCTGGGACCGCTCACCCAGGCCATCCATGGCCGCCTGGAGGTGACGTTCGACTACGCGGCCCAGGGCCGGGACGCCGCCGAGCCCCGGCGGGTCCAACCCCACGAGCTGCTCAGCCACCGGGGCCAGTGGTACCTGCAGGCCTTCTGCCTCACGCGCCAGGACGACCGGCTGTTCCGCGTGGACCGGATGCGCGGCCTGGGGTTGACGTCCACCCCCTTCCAGCCGCGCGAGGGCGCCCGGGCCGAGGTCCCCAACCCCGCCCGCCGGGACGCGGATGTGCGCGTGCTCTTTTCACCCCTGGTCGCTCCCTATGTCCGGGAGCGCTTTGGCGAGGAAGCCCGCCTGCTCGCGGACGGCAGCGTCGAGGTGCGGGTCGCCGGAGACAACGAGCGCTGGCTGACCCAGTGGGTGCTATCGTTCGGGGGCGAGGCCGAGGTGCTCGAGCCCGCCTCGATTCGCGCGGCGGTGGCCCGCGCTGCGAAGACCGCGCTAGGAGTTTGAGGGTTTCATGAGCTTTCAGTTGACGATCGCCGAGGGCAAGGAGGCCGGTAAGGAGTTCGTCTTCGAACTGGATTCCGTGCTCATCGGGCGGGTGTCCGAGTGCGATGTCGTCCTGTACGACTCGGGGATCTCCCGCCGCCACTGCCGCGTCTTCGCCGAGGCGGGCGCCTACTTCGCCGAGGATCTGGGCAGCTCCAACGGCTCGCGCGTCAACGGCCAGCCCATCAAGCCCAATGGGAAGCAGGCCCTGGTCGACGGGGATCAGCTGACGCTCGGGCCGGTGGTGTTCGTCTTCAAGCGGGTGGCGGCCATGGACGAGAACGAGTCCACCGCGCCCATGCCGGAGGCGGGTGGCAACAGCACGCGCATCGTCTCCGTGAACGCGGTGGCTCGCCGCCAGCGCAACAAGGGCGAGGCCCTGGCCCCCGAGGGCGCGGACGAGGCGCAACTGGGCGCCGCGCAGCGCTCCGCCACGCGCGCCATGCCCGCCATTCGCCGCACGGGCGCGCAGCCCGCGCTCCCGGAGGGCGCGCCCCCGCGTGCCTCCCGGGCCTCGTCGGGTTCCGCCGCCGCCCTGGCGCGGGCCTCGGAGTCGGCTCCCACTCCGTCCCGGCGTCCGGCCTCGGGCGCGGTGGCGCGGGCCTCGCGCAACGCGCCCGGCGCCCTGTCCGCCGCGGAGCGCGCCCGCATCCGGCGCGAGGCCCCGGGCCTCGTGGGCAACCTCAAGCTCTTCTGGCTCGAGGCGAGCCCGCCCGTGCGCCAGGGCCTCATCGCCCTGGGGGGCCTGGGGGTGCTCGCCCTGGTGGGTCTGCTGTATTGGGCGGTGCTCGGCGAGGAGGCCAAGGTGATGCGGGGCCCCGAGCCCAAGGCCTTCAGCAGCATCAACAGCAGCGAGCAGATCATCACCGACTCGTTCGGCCTGGGCGACGACGTGGATTGGGCCAACGGGGACCAGAAGACCTTCGAGTTCGAGTACACCTCCGCCACGCGCACGCTGGCCCTCCTCCATTACCAGGCGCAGGGCATCTCCGAGGGCGAGGTGGTGGTGACGATCAACGGCGTGGACCTGGGCAAGGTGCCTCCGGACACGCTGGCCAGTCAGGACCGGGTCCTGGAGATCATGATCCCCTGGCAGTTGCTCAAGAAGGGGGAGGTCAACCGCATCACCTTCGACAACACGCGCAACCCGCCCGGAGAGGACTCCTGGCGCATCTGGAACCTCTGGTTGGAGCGCGTTCCGCTGCCGGAGCTGTCCCCCGAGCAGATGGTCGAGGAAGCCACCAAGGCCTACAAGCGCGGGCGCAAGAACCTGGACACCGTGAACGTGGGCGCGCGCAACGGCTATGAGGCCTGGAAGTCCTTCCGCGAGGCGTGGCTGCTCCTGGAAGTGCACCCCGAGCCCCGGCCGGACCTTTATTACGAGGCCCAGGAGCGCATGCGCGAGGCGCAGACGCTGCTCGACCGGGTGTGCTCCAAGTTGATGCTGGAGGTGGAGCGCTACGCCAACCAGAGCAACTGGGAGGCGGCGTCCGCCACGTTGGATCACACCCGTGACTACTTCCCGGAGAAGACGGGGCAGATCTGCGCCCAGAAGGCGGAGATGAAGCGCGAGGAACTGGGGCTGTAGCCGGGCCTCTGTCCGGAGGTGGACACCCTCGACCTCCGGACGTTGCCTCCACTCGGCGCGAGTGGTTGCCGGATGACCTTGGCGTTCCCAAGCTTGCTCCACCATGCGTGAGTGGGATGGAGGCAGGGGCGGGGAGCTGAGGGTTCGGACCGTGGACGCGCCGGAGCAAGAGGCCGTCCGTCCGCCCGCTTCCTCGCCCCGCTGGAACACCCACGTCTCCACGGCGCTGCTGGCGCGCTACTACCTGCCGCCCTCGCATTCGCCGCTCCAGGGCAACGCCTGTGAGTTGCTGCGCGATGGGACCGAGGTCTACCCCGCCATGCTGCACGCCATCCGGTGTGCCCGGCGCTCCGTGCACCTCGAGACGTACATGTTCCTGTCCGACGCCGTGGGCGAGCTGTTCGGCGAGGCGCTGGCGGAGGCGGCCGGGCGCGGCGTGCACGTGAAGGTGCTGTATGACGCCCTGGGCTCCTGGTCGAGCCGGAGTGAGTTCTTCGAGTCGCTGCGCGCTCGCGGCGTGGACATCCGCCCCTTCAAGCCCTTCAGCAGCCTGGGGCGGGGCGTGCGCCATCTGTTGCGGCGCGACCACCGGAAGATCCTCTCGGTGGATGGCGAGGTGGCCTTCATCGGCGGGGTGAACATCGCCGTGCACTGGGCGCCCCGGGGCCATGGGGGCGAGTGCTGGCGCGACGACGTGCTGCGGGTGGAGGGCCCCGCGGTGCACGAGCTGGAGCGCCGCTTCGTGGCCACCTGGCGCATGGCCTTCCAGGACAGGTTCCGCTCCTGGCGCGAGGGCCGCCGGTTGCGCAAGCAGCTGCGCCGTCAGACGGTGGGCGGTACGCGGGGCGACGTGGGTCTGGCGGTCCTGTCCAACCGCCGCAGCATCCACCGCGCCTACCTCCACGCCATTTCCCGGGCGCGCAAGAGCGTGCTGGTGGCGGCCGCCTACTTCGTGCCGGATCGCAAGCTGGTGGCCGCGCTGCGCGACGCCGCCGCTCGCGGTGTGGAGGTCCGCCTGCTGCTCAACGCCAAGGGCGACCATCCGTGGATCATGAACGCCACGCGCGCCTTCTACGAGAAGCTGCTCACCGCGGGCGTTCGTATCTTCGAGTGGGAGCGGTGCGTGCTGCACTCGAAGACGGCGGTGGTGGACGGGGCGTGGGGCACCATCGGCTCGTTCAACCTCGAGCGGCTGTCCTTCTTCTTCAACCACGAGGCGAACGCGGTCTTCGCCGATCCCCGGTTGGGCGCTCAGATGGAGGAGGGCATCCGCCGCGACTGCGACGACTGCCGCGAGGTGGACCTCGCTTCGTTCCGCCGCCGGCCGCTCTGGCGCAAGATGCTGGAGCGCGTGTTGTACGTCTTCCGCCGGGTCATCTAGAGGGGCTGCTCGGGGCTGCGCCGGACTCGCAGCCACACGTCCGTCACCAGTCCGGCCTTCACCAGCGTCAGCTCCACGCGCCCTCCATCCAGGTAGGCCACGGAGAGGGGCACCCGCTCTCCGGGCTCCAGGTGGTCGATCATCCCCACGAGCAGTTCGCCGTCCTTCGCGCTCAGCTCGATGCGGCCCCGCGCTCCCTTCATGGTGGTGCTCACCAGATCCACCCGCCCATCCAGCAGCTCCACGGACGTGGGAAAGCCCTTCGTCACGCGCAGCTCCCGCTCCGCCGGAGCTGGGTCCTCGTAGAGGTTGAGGTCTCGCTGCTCCACGTCCCATCCCGGGGGCAGCGGCAGATCGAGGCTCGTTCGTGCCCGGGAACTCAAGGGCATGAGGCCCAGCAACAGCACCATCCCCCGCAGCATGGCGGCCGGGAGGCGAGGGGACGACAGGCCATCGGAGTCCGGATCATCGGGAGAGTCGGACATGTGTTCTCCATGCAAGACTTGATTTCAGAAGTCACGTTCTCGTGGATGACCTCGAAAGTCAACCTGTTCTTGCCCGGCCAGCGTTCTCCCGAATACCTTCGCCGCTTTCACGACGAAGGTTCCTCGCGTGCGCTGCGTTTCCTGGACCGCTCTCCTCGTACCGTTCTTGTTCGTGCCCTCTCCGGCTCCCGCCCAGGAGCCGCCGCCTGGCCGGATGTCCCGTCACCGCTCCGTCCATGTCTCCCTGGAGCCCGGTGGTGGCCTGCCCGAGATCCACGTCGCGGGTGGTACCGCCACGCTCGTGTCCGTGGGCGCACCGCTCGCTGACGGAGGGCCGGTCCTCGACGACGCGCGAGGTCGGGTCCGGCTCGTTCCCGTGGAGGGCGCGGCCTTCCTCCTCCTGCCCGCCGCCGACCTCCCCGTGGGCGAGCGCCTGCGGCTCACCGTGCCGCTGGCGCGGGGCGATTCGCTTCAGTTCGCGCTCACCTCCGTCGAGGACGAGGTGGACACCGAGGTGAAGCTCCTCCTCCTCCAGTCCCCCGACGCGGATGCCAGGGGCTTGGAGGACGTGGCCCGGTTCCTCAACTCCTCCTCTCGGGAGCAGCCCGTGGCGCTACCCCTGCTGCCAACGCGGAGCCGCGTGAGCGGAGACACGAGCGTGCGGCTCAGGTCGGTCCTGCGACTGGGGCGGCACGTCTTCGTTTCCTTGCTCCTCTGGGATCGGCGAGCGGACGCCGAGGCCTGGAGGCGGCTCCGATTCCGTGCCGCCGTGAAGGGTGGGTCCGTCGTGGCGCTGCCCGCGTTGCGGGTTTCCTCGTTGGTTTCAACCGCCATCCTGAATCAGCACACCTTCGTGACCGTTCTCCCCGATGGCGCCGAACGGCTGGACGTGGCGCTGAACGGCGAGAGCGCTCCGGAATCCACTTTCTGCCTGCCCCTTCCCCGCGAGACGCCGACACCATGAACAAGGCCCTGCATCCCAACCAACTTCGTCCGGGCGACCACGTGCGCGAGTACCGGATCATCCGGCGCCTGGGCTCGGGTGGCTTTTCCATCGTCTTCCTGGTGGAACACGAGGGGAACCCCTACGCCCTGAAGATGGCGCTGCAACCCGTTTCGGAGGTGGATGAGGACCAGGTGGATGGATGGATCCGCCGGGAGGCGGTATCCCTGGAGCACCTGGTCCATCCCAACCTGCTGCCCATCCATGAGCTGGGCCGATGGCCGTTGCCGCGCACGGGCTACTCCTTCTTCGTCACCGACTACGTTCCGGGCACGACCTTCTATGAGTGGAGCCGCCGCCGTCACGTCACGCCCCATCAGTGGGTGCGGGTGCTGGGTGAGGTGCTGCGCCCGTTGGAGGCGATGCACGCGCGGGGGATCTGCCATCGTGACCTCAAGGCGGACAACGTGATCGTGCGGGAAGGGGACGAGCGGCCCTTCCTCATCGACTTCGGCGCCGTTCATCTGCCGGGCGCGCGTCCATTGACCGAGGGCATCGCCCCGGGGACGCTCTACTGTCAGCCTCCCGAGGCCATCCGCTTCGTGATGAGCGCGGATGCTCTCCAGAAGGGCGCTCGTTTCGAGGCCCATCCCAGCGCGGACCTCTACGCGGTGGGCGTCCTTCTCTATGAGGCGCTGACGGGTCATCACCCCTTCAATCCGAAGTTGCCGGTGAATCACCTGCTGCTGGCCATCCTCTCCGTGCCTCCCGTGGATCCCAGGCAACTCAACCCCCGGGCTCCCGATTCGTTGTGCGAACTCGCCATGCGACTGTTGGCGAAGGACCCCGCTCAGCGCCCCGCCAGTGCGCGTGAGGTGCGAGAAGAGCTGGAGCGCCTTCGCGCGGACGAAGGCGACACGGTTCCCTGGTGGACTCCGGGCCTGCCGTACCGCGACCTCGGGGTGTCATCGAGGCCGGTGAACGGCGCATTGGTTCCCATGAAGGGGCCCCTGTCTCCACGGGCCAGACCCCCGGCGCGCCGGACGAGCGCACGCGTGGCATTGGCGCTCGGGGTGGGGTTGGTGGGATTGCTAGGGTGGGCCCTTCTCCACACCGAGGAAGCTCCTCCCGTGGAGGCCACCGCGCCGGTTTCTCCGGCGCCCTCCGACCCAGGAGTGCCACCCGTGTCGTCCTTTCAGCCCGACCCGTCCCGTCCTCTACCCGCTCCCTCGACCCAGGCGCCCGCGCGCGGGTGCTCCCGGCTCCAGGCCCTGCTGGGCGTGACGGTGGCTCAGCTGTTCGGCTGTGCCACCGTTCCGGCCGTGCGGCCAGACCCCAGCGGCTACCTCGACAAATGCCCGTACGAGGCACGCGAGAACATCCGGAAGCTCGGGTTCGAAACGGGGCTCGGGTACTGGTTTCCCACCTACCTCCAACCGGGCCCCACGGTCTCCTCGGTGTCGCATCGGCTCGTGGAGGAGGGCGCGGCCTTGAACGTCAAGCCGGGGCCCATCGCGGCCCACATGTACCCGTATGCGAATGACAAGTTCGTGCGGATCCTGGGCACGGCGGTGACCACGCGGATGCGCGTCTACATCGAGTTCGATCGGCTCGTGCTTCCCGATGGGACCTGGCTGCCCATCTGTGGCGCCGCCGCCAGCACCTTCGAGGACATCTACGGCATTCCGACCCGCGAGGGAGTGGAGTTCCCGGACACGGCGGTGGACCCGGCCAAGGTGGACCACAGCCCCGGCAGTGTCGTGCTCAATGATCCCCAGTTCATGACCGTCATCGAGCCGCCCGAGGGGGAGCAGCGCGCGAGGATCGAGCAGGTGGACCCCAACGAGAAGCCGCGGATCGACTTCTCGGAGCAACTGGAGGAACGGAAGCGACAGAAGAAGTAGGCGGATGACCTGGGGCGTCTCCACCCGCGCCCGACGGGCGAGGTGAAGGAGGCGGGCGGGGTGGGGGGGCCAGGGGTCGCTTTGCCTGATGGGTGGGGCGTGCCGACCTTCAGGGGTGATGACGACCTCGCGACGCGCAAGACCTTCTGCCCGGAAGCGCTTGGGCACCTACCGCGAGAAGCGTGACTTCTCGCGGACCTCCGAGCCCTCTCCAGAGGTTTCCGCGCCCGCCGGTGGGGGCGTCTTCGTGGTGCACAAGCACGACGCCACGCGGCTGCACTACGACCTGCGGCTGGAGATCGACGGGGTGCTCGTCAGTTGGGCCATTCCCAAGGGCCCGAGCCATGACCCGGCGGACAAGCGGCTCGCGGTCCAGACCGAGGACCACCCCCTGGCCTATGCCACCTTCGAGGGCCGCATCTCCGAGGGGAACTACGGAGCGGGGGATTCGCTGCTGTGGGAGTCGGGCACCTTCGACACCGTGCCTCCGGGTGAGGCCTCGGCGCAGCTCGCGCGGGGCCGGCTGCACGTGGCGCTGCATGGCCAGAAGCTCGAGGGCGAGTGGCACCTCATCCGCACGCGTCCGGTGGGCAAGAAGGCGCAGTGGTTGTGCATCAAGGCCAAGGATGGCACCGAGCGCCCTGGCTATGACGTCACCGTCGAGCGTCCCGAGTCCGTGAAGTCCGGCCAGCGTGTCACCCGCGGGCCCAAGCGCCGGACCGCGTCCAAGGCCAAGGCCAAGGCCACGCCCAGGCTCCGCTCGCCCCAGGCCCTCCTGGCGCGGGTGGGCACGCCCATGCTGGCCACGCTCGCCCAGGTGGAGGCCACGGACGCGGCGGACTGGCGTTTCGAGGTGAAGTACGACGGCTTCCGCGCGCTCGCGGCGGTCCACGGCGGACGGGTGGCCCTGCACTCGCGCGGAGGCCATGACCTGTCCGAGCGCTTTCCCGCCATCGCCCAGGCCCTCGAGGCGCTGGGGAAACACGAGGTGGTGCTGGACGGGGAACTCGTGGCCCTGGATGCCCAGGGCCGTTCGCGCTTCCAACTGCTCGGCAAGGGCGCCGAGGAGCGCTTCGTGGTGTTCGATGTCCCGTGGCTCGACGGGGAGGACCTGAGCCCGCTGCCGCTGGAGGAGCGCCGGAAGAAGCTCGAGGGGCTGCTGGCGCGGGTGAAGCCACCGCTCGCGCTCGCCGAGCGGGTGGAGGGGACCGCGCGGCAGGCGCTCTCCCAGGCGCGGCGGCGAGGGTGGGAGGGCGTCATGGCCAAGCGCGTGGGCTCCGTCTACGCGCCGGGCCGGGGCGAGGCATGGCTCAAGCTCAAGGTCCAGGCCAACCAGGAGGTGGCCATCGTGGGCTTCACGCCCATGGCCAACGAGCGGCCGGAGATTGGCGCGCTCCTGGTGGCGGTGCGTGAGGACGGGGCCTGGCGTTACGCGGGCAAGGTGGGGACGGGTTACTCCACGCAGGTGCGGCGCGATCTGTTGAAGCTCCTGTCGCGCGACGAGGTGAAGAAGCCCCTGGTGAAGGAAGCGCCGCGGGTCCGTGACGCCTTGCGCCACGAGGAGGCCGTCTGGGTGAAGCCCCGCCACGTGGCCCAGGTGGCCTTCACCGAGTGGACCGAGGACGGACGCCTGCGCCATCCCTCCTTCCAGGGGCTGCGAAACGACAAGCGCCCCGAGGAGTGTGTGCGCGAGCGGCCGCGCGAGACGCCCGTGCGCCGGGGCCCCTCCGCGCGAGGGCCGCACCGGGAGACGGGACGCAAGGCGCGTCCGGGGAAGCGGGCCGCGGGACGGACCGCCACCGCCCGGAAGGGCGCCGCCGGGGAGCCGGTCGTGCTCACCCATGGGGAGCGGGTGCTGTTTCCCGCGGTGGGACTCACCAAGGCGGACGTGTTCGCGTGGTTCCAGGACGTGGCGCCCCTGATGGTGCCGGCGCTCGCGGGCCGGCCGCTCACGTTGCAGCAGTGGCCCCAGGGGATCCAGGCGCCCGGCTTCTTCCGCCAGGGGGTGGAGAGCGCGCCGGACTGGCTCACCGTCACGCGCATCCGGCACGAGGCGCGGCTCTTGTCCCACGTGGTGGTGGACAGGCCCGAGTCGCTGCTGTGGCTCGCCAACCAGTCCGCGCTCACCCTGCACATGTGGTCGAGCCGGGTGCCGCACCTCAAGCAGCCCGACTGGGTGGTGTTCGATCTGGATCCCGGTCCCAAGGGGACCTTCGAGGAGCTGATCGAGCTGACGCTGGGCCTGCGGCGTCTGTTGGAGCGGCTCGGCCTGGCGAGCGTGCCCAAGACGTCCGGCAAGCGGGGCCTGCACGTGTTGGTGCCCCTGGCGCCGGGCCATACCTACGCGCGGACAAGGGCGTTCGCACTCCAGGTGTTCGAAGCGCTCGCCCAGGAATACCCGGAGTTGGCCACCACCGAGCACGCCAAGACGCGGCGTGAAGGGCGGCTGTACCTGGACGCGGGCCAGAACGCCTGGGGCAAGACGGTGGTGGCGCCCTACTCACTCCGGGCGCTGCCGCACGCGCCCGTGTCCACGCCGCTCAAGTGGTCGGAGGTGACGCGCCGGTTGGACCCCACACGGTTCACCCTCGAGACCCTGCGGCGGCGCCTGGACAAGGTAGGCGACCTGTTCGCCCCCGCCCTGGAGGGAGGGCAGACGCTCCCGTCTTCCTCTTGAGCTTCCGGTGGGAAGCCGGCCAGGAAGTGCTAGGGTGCCGCGCCCGTGAGCGTACACACGGATGAGAGCGATGCGGATGCCGTTGTCCGACAGCGAGCCCTGGCGGGGAGGATCGCTTCCCGGGGACGGGTGGACCAGGCTCTCTCCGAGTTGAGACGGCTCGAGCAGCTCGGCGCGCCAGGAGAGGCCGCCGCCGTCTGCGAGGCGCTCGCGCGGCTGTGGGCCCAGGGCAGCCAGCTCCTCCGGGCCATCGTGATGTGCAAGCACCTGTCGTGGCTCGATCCGGGGCACAAGCGCACACAGACCTTCATCGCCAACCTCTACGCCCGCTATCCCGCGAGCCCCACGGAAGAGGGGGGAGATCGGGTGCTGGATGACCTGGAGTTGTTGCTGCCCGAACGAGAGGACTCGGTGGCGGTGCCCCTCTTCTCGATGCTGAGCCAGGAGGCGTTCGCCGCGCTGCTCGACGCGGTGGAGGTGCGGCACTACGGGGTGGGCCTGCCGGTGATCCGCGAGGGGGACCAGGGCTCCTCCATGTTCTTCCTGGTGGAGGGGCGGGCGGACGTGCTGCGGCTGCTCGAGGGCCGGGGTGCTCCGGCGGAGTCGGTGGGGGAGGGGGGCGTCTTCGGGGAGATGGCGCTGCTCACCGATGGGCCCCGGATGTCGACGGTGATGCCCTCGACGCCCTCGGTGCTGCTGGAGCTGTCGCGGGCGCGGCTGACGGAGATCGCCCAGACGTACCCCCTGGTGGAGCGCGTGGTGCGGGGCTTCTGCCGCAAGCGCGCGGCGGACCAGCTCATGCGCACCCACTCCATCTTCTCCTCCCTGCGCCAGGCGCAGCGGCGCAGCCTCTCGCGGGAATTCGAGCTGCGGCGCGTGGACGCGGGCGTGGCGCTGCTCACCGCCGGGGAGATGGGGGATGGTCTCTATCTGCTGCTGCGCGGCCGGTGCACGCCCTACTACATCCGCGAGGACGGCCAGGAGATTCCCCTGGCGGTGTTGCGCGAGGGGGACGTCTTCGGGGAAATCTCCCTGCTCCTGGACAAGCCGGTGACGGCGACGGTGCGGGCGGACGTGCCGGGGGTGCTGCTCAAGCTGAGCCGTCCGGCGTTCGAGCGCCACATCTCCACCCAGCCGGGCCTGCGCGACGCACTGACCCAGCTGGCCACCGCTCGCCTCCAGAGCACGGCCCGTCTGCTCTCGGGACGTTGAGTGCTTCGCTTCGTGCTGGCGCGGGGGCCCGCGCGCTGGCCTTTGCAATTGCAAGCCGCTGTCGGCGGGCCTAGAAGACCCTTGATTCCTTGCGGATGGAAAGAAGGACGGCACCTACAATGACGGACAGTTTCAAGAGCAAGAGCCAGCTCAAGGTGGGCTCGGCCACGTACGACATCTACAGCCTCGCCAAGGTGGGCAAGGACCACGCGTCGGTGGCGCGCCTGCCCTTCTCGCTGAAGATCCTGCTCGAGAACCTGCTGCGCAATGAAGATGGCCGCGTGGTCAAGCGCGAGCACGTGGAGAAGATGCTCGCCTGGGATCCCAAGGCCGAGCCCGACACGGAGATCTCCTTCCACCCCGCGCGCGTGCTCCTGCAGGACTTCACGGGCGTGCCGGCGGTGGTGGACATGGCCGCCATGCGCGAGGCGCTCGCGGCCCTGGGTGGAGATCCCACGAAGATCAACCCCCGCAACCCGGCCGACCTGGTCATCGACCACTCCTTCCAGGTGGACGTGTTCGGCACCTCGGATGCCTTCCGCGCCAACGCGGAGCTGGAGTTCGAGCGCAACCAGGAGCGCTACGCCTTCCTGCGCTGGGGCCAGAACGCGTTCAAGAACTTCCGCGCGGTGCCGCCGGACATCGGCATCTGCCACCAGGTGAACCTGGAGTACCTGGCCCAGGTGGCCTTCCGTCAGGGCAGCACGGTGTATCCGGACACGCTCGTGGGCACCGACAGCCACACGACGATGATCAACGGCCTGGGCGTGGTGGGCTGGGGCGTGGGCGGCATCGAGGCCGAGGCGGTGCTGCTCGGCCAGCCCATCACCATGCTGATTCCCCAGGTGGTGGGCTTCAAGCTCACGGGCAAGCTGCCCGCGGGCGCCACGGCGACGGACCTGGTGCTCACCGTCACGCAGATGCTGCGCAAGCGCGGCGTGGTGGGCAAGTTCGTGGAGTTCTTCGGTGATGGCCTCAAGGGCCTGTCCCTGCCGGACCGCGCCACCATCGCCAACATGGCGCCCGAGTACGGCGCCACCATCGGCTTCTTCCCGGTGGACGAGGAGAGCCTCAACTACCTGCGCTTCACGGGCCGTCCCGAGGAGACCGTGGCGCTGGCCGAGGCCTATTTCAAGGAGCAGGGCCTCTTCCACACGGAGAACACCCCGGACCCCGTCTTCACCGACACGCTCACCCTGGACCTGTCCACGGTCGTCCCCAGCCTCGCCGGCCCCAAGCGCCCGCAGGACCGGGTGACGCTCAAGGACATGAAGGCCACCTACGAGAAGTCGCTCGTGGAGATGCTGGCCGCGGGCAAGAGCAAGGGCGAGGACGACGAGGGCGGTGGCAAGGCGAAGGCCCCCGCGGCGGCCGTGCCCCCCGAGCGCCTCAAGCAGACCGTCACCGTGAAGGCGGGCAACCAGTCCTACGAGCTGGGCCACGGCGCCGTCGTCATCGCCTCCATCACCTCGTGCACCAACACCTCCAACCCGGCGGTGCTCCTGGGCGCGGGCCTGCTGGCCAAGAAGGCCGTCGAGCGCGGCATCAACGTGAAGCCCTGGGTGAAGACGAGCCTCGCCCCCGGCAGCCGCGTGGTGACGGACTACCTCAAGGAAGCCGGCCTCATGCCCTACCTGGAGGCGCTCGGCTTCCACGTGGTGGGCTACGGCTGCGCCACCTGCATCGGCAACTCCGGCCCCCTGCCGGATCCCGTCACCGAGGCCGTCACCTCGGGTGACCTGGTGGTGGCCGCGGTGCTCAGCGGCAACCGCAACTTCGAGGGCCGCATCAGCCCGCACGTGCGCATGAACTACCTGGCCTCGCCGCCGCTCGTGGTCGCCTACGCCCTGTCCGGCGAGGTGGGGCGCGATCTGGACACCGAGCCCCTGGGCACGGACCGCAACGGCCGCCCGGTGTTCCTCAAGGACATCTGGCCCACCAACGAGGAGATCCGCCAGGCCATCTCCACCGCGGTCAAGCCCGAGCAGTTCCGCCACCAGTACTCGCGCGCCATGGAGGGCGACGCGCTCTGGCAGCAGCTCAAGGTGGATGGCGGCAACACGTTCAAGTGGGACCCCAAGTCCACCTACGTGCGCAAGCCGACCTTCCTGGAGAACATCCCCGCCGAGCCCAAGCCGCTCGCCGACATCAAGGGCGCGCGCGTGCTCGCGCTCCTGGGGGATTCGGTGACCACGGACCACATCTCTCCCGCGGGCAACATCGCGAAGACGAGCCCGGCGGCCAAGTACCTCATGGAGCAGGGCGTGGAGCCCAAGGACTTCAACTCCTACGGGGCGCGCCGTGGCAACCACGAGGTGATGGTGCGCGGCACCTTCGCCAACATCCGCCTCAAGAACCTGCTGGTGCCCGGCGTGGAGGGCGGCGTGTCCGTCCACATCCCCACGCGCGAGCGCATGAGCATCTACGACGCCTCGCAGAAGTATCAGCAGGAAGGCACGCCGCTCGTCGTCCTCGCCGGCGCCGAGTACGGCACGGGCTCCAGCCGCGACTGGGCCGCCAAGGGCACCGCGATGCTCGGCATCAAGGCCGTCATCGCCAAGAGCTTCGAGCGCATCCACCGCTCCAACCTCATCGGCATGGGCGTGCTGCCCCTGCAGTTCGAGGCGGGCCAGGACGCGCAGAGCCTGGGCCTCACCGGCCACGAGACGTTCGAGATCTCCGGCGTGGCCGATAGCCTCGCGCCGCAGAAGAAGCTCACCGTGAAGGCCACGGGCGAGGGCGGCACCAAGGAGTTCACCGCGCTGTGCCGCATCGACACGCCCAATGAGCTCGACTACTACCGCCACGGCGGCATCCTGCTGTACGTGATGCGTCAGCTCGCCAAGAGCTGAGGTTTTTCCGCTCCCGGCGGGAAACTACCATCGGCCCGGTGTGCCTTTTCATGGCGCACCGGGCCGTCTGTTTTCAGGGGGGGAGGGGTCTTCCTGTCTTTCAATGAAGCGTAGTAAGATAGACCTTCCACTGCTTCCGGGGGGGGGAGCGCGGAATGTCTCTGTCCATCTACGAGCGGCTCAACGTGCGCGTCTTGGGGTCCATGGGGCCCCCGCTCATCTTCGCGCATGGCTTTGGTTCCGAGCAACGCGCCTGGCGGCATCAGGTGGCGGCATTCAAGGACCGCTACCAGGTCATCCTCTTCGACCATGTGGGGTGTGGCCGTTCGGATTTCAACGCGTACAACGCGGAGCGCTACAGCAGCGTTCATGCCTACGCGGAAGATGTATTGGAATTGTGTGAGGAATTGGACGTGCACGACGGAATCCTCGTCGGGCACTCCGTCAGTGGGATGGCGGGCATGCTGGCGGCGATCGCCGAGCCCCATCGCTTCCAACAGCTCGTCTTCGTCAAGGCCTCGCCGCGCTACCTCAATGACGTGGGCTACGTGGGGGGCTTCGAGCCCTCCCAGCTCGACGCGCTCTTCGCGGACATGGCCACCCAGTTTCATTCCTGGGCGGCGGGCTTCGCCAGCCAGGTCGTCAACATGCCGGACATGCCGGAGCTGGCGCGGGAGTTCGCACGGACCCTGTCCTCCATGCGTCCGGACATCGCCCTGGCGACCGCGCGATTCATCTTCGAGTCCGACTTCCGCGCGGAGCTGCCGCGCCTGAAGACGCCCACGCTCATCCTCCAGTCCGGTGGGGACATCGCCGTGCCCGACGAGGTGGGGCTCTACATGGCCCGGAACATCCCGCTCGCGCAGCTCGCGCGCATCGACGCGCGTGGCCACCTGCCTCACCTGAGCTCTCCCGCGGCGGTGAACCAGGCCATCCAGGACTTCCTGTCGCACCGCCCACCGCGTGAATCGACCCGGAACTCGTCGTTCCTCAACGCCATCAAGGCGCGGTCGAATTCGTTCAAGGATCATCTGAACTGACGTCCGGAGCCGTTGGATTCGACCCTGGGGGGGAACACCACGATGCGGACATTGCCCGGTAGCGGGAAGGTCATGCCATGGGAGCGCGCTCCGTGAGCGGGCGGGCTGCCCACGATGTTCGCCTCGGGCTTCGGCGGTTGCCCTTGCGACTTCGATGGACCCTGGCCGGGGGGCTCGCGTGCGCCCTCGTGGCCCTCGGCTTCTTCTTCACCTTCAGCACTCACCTGGAGGCCCGGGCCTGGCGGGAGCTGCGCGTCCGGACCCAGGATGTCGCGCGGTGGGTGGCGCTGAGCGTCGAGTCCGCGTTGGAGCGGGGTGATGCCGTGGACGGGCAGCGCCAGGTGGATGTGCTCGCCATGGTGCCCGACGCCCTCTTCGGGGTGTTGTCGCGCGAGGACGGCACGCTCCTGGCCGCCTGGCACCCCGAGCGGGTTCCTCCGGCGGTCTGGAAGGAGGGCGGGGCCGTCGTCTCCGGAATGGTGCTCGCCCGGCGCGCCGTGTACACCCCGGCGGGTGTTCGGGGCACGCTGCTGGTGGGCCTGAGCACCGGCGTCATGGAGCGAGAGCTCCAGCACCTGCGTGGGCTCGCGGGTTTGTGGAGCCTGGTGCTGTGGGGGCTCGGCGTGGTGGCCCTCTTCGGGCTGGGCGGTCCGTTGATGCGGCCGCTCGAGCGCGTCACCGAGGCGATCGAACGGCTCTCCCGGAATGCTCCCGTTCCGGGTGAGTCCCCGGAGGAGCCCGGGCGCGGCGAGCCCGAGCGTCTGGCCGCCGCGCTCTCGCGTCTGGAGATGGGGGGGCGCGAGCAGGTGGACGTGCTCGACACCCTGGTGGGCGAGGCGCGCGAGCACCAGGAGCGGCTTCATGTCCAGCAGGGCCTGCTCGATGCCCGGATGCGCGAGCTGCGGCTCCTGAGGGATCAACTCGTCGTCGCCGATCGGCGCACCTCGGTGGGGACGCTCTTGGCGGGCGTGGCGCACGAAATCAACAACCCGCTGGCCTACATCACCGCCAACATCCAGTTCTCCCTGCGGGAAGTCCAGAGGTTGGAGCAGGTGGGGGTGGACCCCCAGCCCGAGGTGCACAGCGAGCCGGGGCGGGGCAGCACCTTCACGGTGATACTTCCAGCCGCGTGCTCTCCGGGCCGGGACGTAGCCCCGGGCGGGTTGGCGCTCGCGAGGACCCAGCGGGCCCGGCTGCTCGTGGTGGATGACGAGCCCCGCGTGGGGATTTCCCTTCGCCGGGCCTTGAGCCGGGAGCACGAGGTGACCGTGGCGTCCAGCGCCCGCGAGGCGCTCGCCCGGATGTGTCAGGCGGAGCCCTTCGACGTCATCCTGTGCGATCTGATGATGCCGGAGATGAACGGCATGGAGTTCTTCCAGGAGCTGGAGCGCACCCACTCCGCCCAGGCCGGCTCGGTGCTGTTCCTGACCGGAGGCGCCTTCACGGAGGAGACGCGGGCCTTCCTCGAGGAGCACTCGGACCGGTTGTTGCGCAAGCCCATGGACATGGACGTGTTGCGCGAGCGGCTGCGCCGGGTGATCGACGGGCAACGCCTCGCCGGCAGCACGCGGGAGAGCGGGGCCTCCCGGGAGGAGCCGTCCAACGTGGACCTTCTCGCGTGAGCGGGCGCTCCCCTCCGGGAGGCCCGCTCCCCGCGACGCGGGCTCAGTGCGTATAGGTGTAGTGGACCGAGTCGTACTGGGGTCCGGACTTCTCGTAGGTGAACCAGTACTCGAGCCTGCTGCCCGTGCTCAGGCCGCTCACGTTCTGCGTCCAGGTGCCGCCGCTGTTGGTCATGCGGAAGTTCTGCTGACCGCCTCCGTTGAGCGTGTAGTGCACGTCCACGTAGAGGGCGTTGGTGGTGGGCTTGAAGGAGATCTGCGCCTGGGTGCTGGACGTCTTGGTGACGTTGGCCGTGTAGTCGGGCGTGGTGTGGCCGCCGCCGCCGGTGGAGGCGCTGGTGGTGACGCTCACCGTATTGCTCGCCGAGGAGGTGTTGCCCGCCGCGTCGCGCGCCTTGACGCTGAAGGAGTACGCCGTGCTGGCCGCCAGGCCGCTCACCGTGAAGGTCGTGGCCGAGGTGGAGCCGGCCAGCGTCGAGCCGCGGTAGACGTCGTAGCCACTGACGCCGACGTTGTCCGTGGAGGCGTTCCAGGACAGCGTCACGCTGGTGCTCGTCTTGGACGGGGCGCTCAGGTTGGTGGGCGCGGTGGGGGCCTGGGTGTCACCCGGGTTGGTCGTGCCGCCGCCGTTCACCAGCGCGCCGGTGAAGGGGTTGAAGCGGTGGATGGCGATGATGAGCCAGCCGGTGCTCGACACGCAGTTCTCCTGCGCCATCCGCCAGTAGTTGTTGCTGGTGCCCTTGAGCGAGTAGGGGATGCCGCCGAGCAGCGTGCCACTCGTGCCCTGCTTCTTGATGATCTCGTCGATGATGGAGTCGGCCTTCGCCGTGTTTCCATTCATGTAGTGGGCGACCGACATGAAGGCGGAGCCCTCGAACCAGATGTCCGCGCACCGGTCTCCGTTGTAGTTGCCGTTCTGATCCTGGGCCGCCGCGCAGTCGTATTGCCAGTCGAAGTCGTACGCGGTGATGGTCGTGTTCTCGTAGGGCAGGGAGTGCACGTACTTGGGATCGGCGAGCGTGCCCACGCCCCGGGCGTTGTCGACGGAGGCGAGCGAGGCCTTGTAGTCGCGCGTGCCCGACAGGCCGAGCGCGAGGACCCCCCAGGGGTTGACGTCCAGGGGAACGTTCTGATCCAACAGGCCGGTGTTGTTCTTCCATCCCCCGTAGAAACGCTTCGTGGTGTTGTTCCACATCACGTTGTCGAGGAACTGCTTCGCCCCGTTGGCGGCGTCGTTGTACGCCGTCGAGCGGTCGGAGAACTTGCCCGCGTAGTAGCGGTAGATGTTGTAGATGTCCTGGTTGTGCTCGGTGGAGCTCCAGACCTCGTCCGTCCAGACGCCCTGGATGTCCCAGGTGGTCCGTCCGCCGGCGATGGCGCCGTTGGGCTTCTTGAACGTGAGCATCCAGTCCAGCGCCTTCTTGGCGGAGGCCTGGTAGGTGGTGCCGCCGTAGAGCTTCTCGTGGGTCATGTACGCCATGACGACCCAGGCCACCGGGCCCACGTGCTTGCGGATCTCCTCGCCGTAGCCGTTCCACCAGTAGGAGTTGATCCACGAGCCATCCGGATCCTGGATGGCGACCAGCTTGTTGAGCACCTTCTCCGCGCGCGCCCGGTCGCCCTTGTTCATGAAGGCGATGGCGGCCACGGCCTGGTCATACGTGTAGACGATCTGCTTGCGCTCGGTGGCGTTCCACCAGTCATCGAAGCTGTCGACGAGGCCGTTCAGGGCGAAGCCGTTGGTCAGATCCTGCTGCGCCTTGAGCCACTGGTACGCCCGATCCGAGGCCTGTGCCCGCTCCGCCGCGCTCAGCTCCTGGGCGGACAGCGCGGCCGGCTCGTTCTCTTCCACACCGGGGCCAGGGGGCACCCCACAGCCGAGGGACACCACCAGCGTGCCCGCGATCAGCTTCCGCACGGAGACAGGATTTCGAAGCATGTACACCCTCACCTTGGATGGAGATGGCCAACCCCGGCCTTCCCGGAGGGGCGGAGCACTTCCGCCTTTTTCTCCGTGAAACCGAATCTGGCGAATTATTCTCGAAAAGCGGGATGATTATGGAGGGTGCTCCCGCCTTGTCCAGATGGGGGCGGGACGATTCCTGATTATTCCGTCTTCAATCGGGCCCACGCGGCCCGGTAGCGGGCCAGGCGCTGAGCGTCCTTCTCCGTGAGGGCGGGCAGCCGGCGCACGTCCATGTTGTCCTCGAGGTCGGCGAGCTTCACCCGTCGCGCGAGCGGATGGGGACGCACGCGTTCGATGAAGGCCTCGTAGGCCTCGCCCTCGCGTTTGGTGAGGCATTCGAGCGCGCCCAGCACCTCCTCGGAGTAGCCGAGTCCGCGAAGCTGCTCGAGCGTGTAGGGCGAGTCCTCCACCACGTCGTGCAGGAGCGCCACCATCCGCTCCGTTTCCGTCTCCAGACGGAACATCACGCGCAGGGGGTGGAGGATATAGGTCTGCCCCGCCTTGTCGCGCTGGCCGCGGTGGGCCTCCAGGGCGAGGGCGAGGGCGTCTTCCAGGGTGGGGGGCATGAGCGGGGGGCCTCCTCTACCAGCCGTCCTTGTTGCCGCGCTGGGCCTTCTTCTCGCCCACGCGCTTCTTGGATTCCAGACGGCGGCGCTGTGAGCCCTTGGTGGGCTGGGTCTTGTGGCGCTTCTTGGGCACGAAGGTGAGCAGCTGGAGTCCCTCGCGCAGCCGCTCGAGCGCGACGCCCTTGTTCTGCACCTGGCTGCGGCGCTCGGTGGCGGAGACGGACAGCTCCGTGGGGGCATGGGTCAGCCGCACGCCGCTGGCGGTGGTGTTGCGGTGCTGCCCACCCGGGCCGGAGCCGATGAAGTACTCCACCTCGCAGGCCTTGAGCAGGGCGTCATCGTCCAGGGCGAGCGCCGCCAGCGCGGCCTGTCGGCGGGAAGGAGAGACGGTCATGGGAGTCACACCCTAGTCCTGTCCGGAGGTGTTGCGCAGCCGCCATGCCCGGCCCGCTCCCGCCCCCGGGCCGGACGACCCATGGAGTAGGATATGCCCATCTCCGCCCGGTGAGGCAGCCGGATGCGGACCTGGGTGATTGGGGGAGAGTCCCGACTCACCCAGTTGAGTTTCTCGCTGCTTTGCCCACATATGCAGGTTTTACAATTCCAAGACCACTTGAAAATACCGTGGCTGTGGAAAGACGCACCCCGGCTCTTCCCCCTGACATCCGGGTTTGAAGGAAAGGAAGTCCATGATGCGAAGCAGCTTTTCGAGAAGCCTCCTGGTCTCGCTCTCGATGCTCATGTCCCTGTGCTCCGCATGCGGCGATGCGATGGAGGAAGCACCCTCCAGGGGGGTCTCCCACCGGGGGCTGCTCGCCAGCGTCGGGCAGGACCCGACCTCCCATCTCGCGGGGGGGTTGAGCCATGTGCTGTTCGTCACGCCGGTGAAGACGCTGTGGAGCTGGGGCGCCAACAGCCAGGGCCAACTCGGGGATGGCTCGCTGACCCAGCGGCTCACGCCCACGCGGGTGGCGCTCTCGCGCGTGGAGGCCGTGGCCGCGGGCAACGTGCACTCGATGGCGCTGGACCAGGACTTCCTGGTCTGGACCTGGGGGGGGAATTCCGACGGCCAGCTTGGGGATGGCGGGAATTCGCAGCGCTCGACGCCGGCCCTGGTGTCGAATCTGACGAACGTGAAGGCCATCGCCGCGGGCAACGTGCACTCCCTGGCGCTCAAGTCCGACGGCACGGTGTGGGCCTGGGGCAACAATGGCTCGGGCCAGCTCGGGGATGGTTCCACCAGCGCCCGTTCCCGGCCCGTGCAGGTGTCGGGTCTGACGAATGTGAAGGCCATCGCCGCCGGGGAGTACCACTCGCTGGGGCTCAAGGAGGACGGCACGGTGTGGGTCTGGGGCGGCAACTTCTCCGGGCAGCTGGGAGATGGCACCACCACCTCCCGCGCCACGCCGGTCCAGGTGGCGGGCCTCTCGGGCATCGTCGCCATCGCGGGAGGCGGCTCGCACAGCCTGGCGGTGGCCACCAATGGCACGGTGTGGGCCTGGGGAGACAACACCTATGGTCAGCTGGGCACCGGGGGCTCGTCCTCGTCCTCCAAGCCGGTGCAGGTCCTGGGCCTCTCGAATGTCACCTTCGTCGATGGCGGCACGACCCACTCGCTCGCCCGGAAATCCGACGGCACGGCGTGGGCCTGGGGAGACAACAGCCAGGGGCAGGTGGCCCAGGCGGGCTCCGCGCTCCTGCGCTCCCCGGTCCAGGTCACCGGGCTGTCGGATGTCCGGACCGTGGCCTGTGGCAGTGCCTTCGCGCTGGCGCTTCGGGGGGACAACGCGGTGCTGGCCTGGGGGGCCAACGGCTCGGGGCAGTTGGGCAATGGCGGCGCGAGCTGGCGCCCCGTTCCAGCGCGGATCCAGAGCCTGTCCGGCGTGGATTCCCTCTTCGGGGGTGACCTGCACACCTTCGCGCTGCGCGAGGACGGCACGCTGTGGGCCTGGGGCGACAACACCTATGGCCAGCTCGGGGATGGGGGCGCTGTCACCCGCTTCGTCCCGGTGCAGGTGTCCCTGGCGTCCGTGCGGTTGCTCGCCGCGTCCAACTACCACTCCCTGGCGCTCAAGACGGATGGCACGGTGTGGGCCTGGGGGGACAACACCTATGGCCAGCTCGGGGATGGCACCACGGTGCCGCGCCCCACGCCCGGGGGGGTGCCGGGGGTGACGGGCGTCAAGGAACTCGCCGCGGGAACCTACCACTCGTTGGCGCTCAAGACGGATGGCACGGTGCTGGCGTGGGGGGACGACAACTATGGCCAGCTCGGCAGAGGGTCGACCTCCTACCTGCCGCGCTCGCCGGGGGCGGTGTCCTCCCTCTCGGACGTCGTCCAGGTGGCCGCGGGCACCTACCACTCGCTGGCGCTCAAGTCGGACGGCACCGTGTGGGCCTGGGGCCAGAATCTCTATGGCCAGCTGGGGGATGGCTCCTCCACGGCGCGCACCCTGCCCGTGCAGGTGTCGGGACTCTCGCGCGTCGTCGCCATCGCGGCCGGCCCTTCCCACTCGGCGGCCCTGGATCAGGACGGCAAGGTCTGGATGTGGGGGGACAACACCTACGGCCAGCTCGGGGATGGCACCACGGTGCAGCGCCTGGTGCCCGTGCGGCTCTCGAACATGGCGGACGTCATCACCGCGCTCTCCATCCGGGGCAACCACCTGCTGGCCCTGAGCACCCAGGGCACGCTCTGGACGTGGGGCCGCAACGCCACCGGACAGCAGGGCAATGGGACGAGTGTCGCGGAGCTCGTGCCCCGGCGCGTGCCGGGCTTCGTGCGCGTCACGGGCATCGCGGCCGGTGGCCGGTCGTCTTTCGCGCTGCGTCAGGACAAGACCGTCTGGGCCTGGGGAGACAACTCCTCAGGTCAGTTGGGCAATGGCTCCAGCACCGCCGTGTCCACTCCGGTCCAGGTGCTCGGCGCGCCGCGCCGCGTGCCGCTCGCCTCGGGCGCCAACCACGTCGTGGCCACCTTCTCCGACGGCACCCTGTGGAGCTGGGGCAGCAATTCCCACGGTCAGCTCGGCATCGAGGGCGTGGGCTCCAGTGACACGCCTCGCTTCGTCACCCAACCCCGGTGCCTCGAGGCCGTGGCGGCCGGGAGCACCTTCTCCCTGGCGCTGCAGTGTGATGGCACGGTGTGGGCCTGGGGTGACAACAGCGCGGGCCAGCTCGGCGAGGACCCGTCCACGCTTCCCCTGCGCATCTCGCCGATGCAGGTCAAGGGTCTCTCCAACGTCGTGGCCGTCGCCGCCGGGAGCGCGCATGCCCTGGCGGTGCGCGCCGATGGAACGGTGTGGGCCTGGGGAAGCAACACCTCGGGCCAGCTCGGCGAGAGCACTCCGGGCTCCTTCCGCTTCGCGCCCGCGCAGGTGAAGGAATTGCTCGACATGGTGTCGGTCTCGGCGGGAAGTGGCCACTCGTTGGCGGTGCGCGCCGATGGGACGGCCTGGGCCTGGGGAGACAACACCCAGGGGCAGCTCGGGGATGGCACCACCTCGCCGCGCACGTCTCCGCTCTTCCTGTCGGCGCTCCCGGAGCTCCAGTCCGTCACGGCGGGTGCCCAGCACTCGCTCGGACTGACGTCGGCGGGCGCGGTCTGGGCCTGGGGCTCCAATGCCTCCGGGCAGCTCGGGGATGGCACCTCCGCGTCCTCTCGTCCGAGTCCCTTCCAGGTGGCGGGCCTCTCGGGCATCACGTTCCTGGCGGCGGGTGACGCGCACTCGTTGGCGGGTTCTCCGAGCGGCGTCTGGACGTGGGGCTCCAATGCCTCCGGGCAGCTCGGGGATGGCACCACCGTGTCGCGCTCCGTGCCGGGGGCGGGGCCCGTCGCCGAGAACGTCACGGCGTTCTCCCTGGGGCACCACCACACCGCGGCGCTGCTCCAGGAGGAGACCTTCCTGAGCTGGGGCAACACCGACTGAGGCGTTCGCGCCGCTTCGGGGCGGCTCCCGCTAGGAATGGGCGCGCAGGAACTCGAGGAGGGGCGGGTTGACCACCTGGGGGTGCGTGAGGCTGATGGCGTGGGCGCCCTCGTGGACGGGGACGAAGCGCGTGCGGCCGGGCAAGGCGTCGTGGAGGACGCCGCCCTCGGAGACGGGGATGGCCACGTCGGCGAGCCCGTGGAACACGATGGCCGGACAGCGGATGTCCCCGAGCCGGGGCTGGATGTCATCGCGCTCGAGGAGGTTGTTGATGGCGGCCACGAAGGCGTCGCGGGGCGTCTGGCGCCAGCGGTCCATCCAGGGCGAGTAGAAGCGCTCGTCCCCGATGATGAGGCTCGCGTAGCTGCGCACGATGTTCTCCGTGGCGCCCGGGCTGCCCCACAGGTCGCGCACCTGCCGGTAGCCGGGCCCTTCCGCGGGGTTGAGGGTTCCGCTGGTGCTCATGAGCACGAGGCCGCGCACGCGCTCGGGGGCGCGCAGGGCCATGCGCAGGGCGCAGTAGCCGCCCTGGGACAGTCCGCCGATGAAGGCCCGGGGCAGGCCCAGGTGGTCCATCAGCGCGAAGGCATCGGCGGCCGAGTCGTAGAGGGAGAAGGGCCGGCCATCCCAGCGGGTGCGCCCCTGGGCGCGCGCGTCCCAGCGGATGACGCGGAACTCGGGAGCGAGCGCTTCCGCCTGCGCGTCGAACATGCGGCCGTCCATGAGGAAGCCGTGCGCGAGCACGAGCGCGGGGCCGGAGCCACCCGAGTCCTCGAAGTAGATGTCTTGATGATTGATGTGCGCGAAGGGCATGACGGTTTTCCACTCAACGCGTGGTGCGCGGAGGCGTGGCTCGTTAGGAGTGGCGCCCACGGAGGCTTTCGCGGGAGCGTCACGACATGGAGTACAGAAGACTGGGGAGTTCGGGTTTCAAGGTGCCGGTGCTGAGCCTGGGCACGGGGAGTTTTGGGGGGAGCAACGAGTTCTTCAAGGGCTTTGGCGACTCCGGAGTCGCCGAGGCCACACGGCTGGTGGACATCTCGCTCGAGGCGGGGGTCACCATGTTCGACTCGGCCAACACCTACTCCCAGGGCCTCGCCGAGGAGATCCTGGGGCAGGCCATCAAGGGCCGCCGCGACCAGGTCATCCTCTCCACGAAGGGGACGTTCCGGATGGGGCAGGGCCCGAACGACGTGGGCTCCTCGCGCTTCCACCTCATCCGCAGTGTCGAAGGCAGTCTCAAGCGCCTGGGCACGGACTACATCGACATCTACCAGCTGCACGGCTTCGACGCTTCCACCCCGGTGGAGGAGACGCTGGGCACCCTGGATGACCTCGTCCGGGCGGGGAAGATTCGCTACATCGGCTGCTCGAACTTCTCCGGCTGGCACCTGATGAAGTCCCTGGCCGTGTCCGAGAAGTACGGCTGGGCGCGCTACGTGGCGCATCAGGCGTACTACTCGCTCATCGGCCGCAGCTACGAGTGGGAGCTCATGCCGCTCGGGTTGGATCAGGGCGTGGGCGCCATCGTCTGGAGTCCGCTCGGGTGGGGCCGGCTGACGGGGAAGATCCGCCGGGGCGAGCCCCTGCCGGAGGTCAGCCGCATGCGCTCGGCGGTGACGGTGGCGAACGGTCCCCCGGTGGAGGACGAGTACCTCTACAAGGTGGTGGACGCGCTGGACGCGGTGGCCCAGGAGGTGGGCAAGACGGTGCCGCAGGTGGCGATCAACTGGCTCCTGCAGCGGCCCACGGTGGCCAACGTCATCGTGGGGGCGCGCAACGAGGAGCAGCTGCGCCAGAACCTGGGCGCGGTGGGCTGGAACCTCACGGCCGAGCAGGTGGCGCGTCTGGACGCCGCGAGCGCCACGACGCTGGCCTACCCCTACTTCCACCAGCGCGGCTTCACCGAGCGCAACCCGCCCCCCGTGCGCTGAGGCCTCACTCGCGGGTCACCGCGCGCAGCACCCACTCCTTGCGCTGTTCGAGCAGCCGCAGCGCGAGGGGGAGCAGCGCGCGGTAGAGGCCCAGGTTCACCCCGGCGCACAGGGTCAGCATCGCGAGCGTCCGGAGGTCCGGACCCTGGCCCCCGGCCAGGCGCAGTCCCCAGACGAAGGGGGCGCAGCCCACGCTCGCCGCGCCGATGCCCAGCATGGACGCGGTGAGGGGCAGCTTGTCGCGGCGCTTGAGGCTCGCGTGGAACTTCACGGGGAAGAAGAGGGACAGGAAGTTGCCCGCGGCGAGCAGCACCGGAATGACGGCGAGCACGGAGGCCATGGCGCACAGGAAGTCGAGCGCCGTGCCCCGGCCGAAGTACACCCGGTAGAAGACGCCCACGAGCAGGGCCATGCCGCCGGCCGCCGCGCCCTGCACCCGGTTCTTCGCCCGGAGCACGTCGCCCAGCTCCACGGGCGCGGCGATGAGCAGCGCGAGCCCGTGCCCGTCATAGGCGAACGTGTTCTGCGAGAAGGTGGAGGCCATCACCACCGCGCCGTAGATGCACAGGCCGCCCATCAGCCACGCGTCCGCGCTCGCGCCCACCGCGTACTCGAGCAGCCCGCGTCCCGAGGTGAGCTTGAGCAGGATGGCGAGCACGAAGGGCACGGCCGCGAGCAGGCGCGCACGGGGATTGCGCCACAGGTCCAACGCCTCGCGCACGAGCAGGGTGGTGAAGCGCGAGCGCGTGTGGGCGAAGGGGTCGCCATCCTTGGACACCTTGCCCACGGGCCCCGCGCGGCCCACGCCCCGGTGGAAGCGCAGGAGCAGCGCGTAGGCCAGCCCCAGGCCCATGAGGGTGAAGAAGAGCATGCCCAGGCCATCGGCGAGCGCGTTGTGCCGGTAGCCGTAGGACAGCTCCAGGAGCGCGTCGCCGAAGAGGCCCGGCGGCACCCGGCCCAGGGCGAGCGTCGCGTCGACGATGATCGCCATGTCCAGCTTGTCCACGCCGCCCTCGCCCACGGCCGTGAGCCACGAGGTGTCGATGGGGGGAATGAGCGAGGCGCCCACGAGGAACAGCACGAAGCCGCCGCCGAGCAGTTGGGCGCTGTGCTTCTCGCGCAGCACGTTGAGCACCACGTACAGGCCCACACGGCTCCAGGCGGCGTTGAGGAGCGCGAAGAGCACGTAGAGCAGCAGCGCGAACGCCTTGAGGCGCACCGGGTGCATGGACGCGTAGCCGAGCGCCGCGCCCGTCAGGGGGGCGTAGAAGACGAGCGCGCGGGGCTCCAGGAGGCTCGCCCCGGTGGAGGCGATGAGCAGCCGGAAGGGGGAGATGGGAAAGGCGGCGTAGCGGCTGAGCTCCGAGTGGTCATCCACGCCCGCGCTCATGAGGGGCCACGTCACCCACACCGCCGAGGTGGTGAAGCACAAGAGGTTGAGGATGAAGAAGGGCCAGACGTCGTTGTGGGCCACGGCCGGCAGGCGCATCAGCCCGTAGAACGTGACTCCCAGTCCCCAGGCCGGAGCGCTCGACAGGAGGAAGGCGCCCACGGCCCACAGGGGATGGCGCCCCGAGCCCTGGTTCAGGCCGATGTTCAGGCGCAGGCCCCAGAGCAGCCACAGGTGCCGGAAGAAGCCCGGCGCGGCGGGCCGGTTCACGCGGACCCCCGGCGCAGGGGGACGACCTCGGCGGGGGGGGCGTCTCCATAGAAGGACAGCTTCGCGTTGCGCGCGGCCGGCACGGAGATGAGCTTCTCGAAGACGGACTCCAGCGAGGCCGCGCCGTGGCGCTCCTTGAGCTCGTCCACGGTGCCTTGATCCAGCATCTTCCCGCTGCGGATGACACCCGCGTGGGTGGCCAGCCGCTCGGCGATCTCCAGCACGTGCGTGGTGAGCAGCAGCGTCACCCCCCGCCGGCTCAGCTCGCGAAGCAGCTCGCGGATGACGCCCGCGGCCAGCACGTCGATGCCCTCGAAGGGCTCGTCCAACAGCACCAGCTCCGGCGCGTGGATGAGCGACGCGGCGATGGCCAGCCGCCGCCTCATGCCCTTGGAGTACTCGGCCACGAGCGAGCCCGCCTTGTATGTGAGCTCCGTGAGCTCGAGCAGCTCCGCCGCGCGCGCGGCCGCCTCGTCTCCGCTCAGCCCGTACATGCGCCCACAAAAGGTGAGGTATTGCCGCCCGCTCAGCCGCTCGAAGAGGCTCAGCTCCTCGGGCACCACGCCCAGGCGGCGTTTGACTTCCAGGGGCCTGGCCACCGCGTCCACGCCGAGCAGGCGGATGTGGCCGGAGTCCGGGGCGTACACACCGGTGAGCAGCGCGATGGTGGTGGACTTGCCCGCCCCGTTGGGCCCGAGGAATGCATAGAAGGCGCCTCGGGGGATGAGCAGCTCCATGCCTTGGAGCGCGGTGAAGTCTCCAAAGCGCTTCACGAGCGCACGGGCGTCGACGGCCAGGTCGGAGGGGGGCGGAGTCATGGGGGACGTCCATCTGAGCCGACCCGGCCTCGGGCCAGCAACCCCCCCGCTCGCCCGCTCGCTGGGCGACCTCGGGCGCTGGGTGGCCGACGCTTGGGGCCAGGCCCGCTTGACCCGAGGGTTTTTGAAACCTATTCTCATTATCACTTGGTCGCCGCACGTCGCGGCCCATGTTGACCTGAGCCTTCGCATGATCGTCTGCCTCTGCCGTGCTGTTTCGGACCGGACCATTCGCGCCCGTATCGCCGAGGGAGCTCGGACGGTGGAGGAACTGGGCGATGCGTGTGGGGCGGGGACGGGGTGCGGCGGGTGTCACGATCAGATGACCCAGCTGCTCGGGGAGGCGCGGCAGACAAATACCGTACGTCCCGCGTGTCGTGAGAGTTGTGCGATGGCGACCCCACGGGTAGCTTCCGTGGCCCTATGAAAGGCCACCCCCAGATCATCGACCTGCTCAACGACGTCCTGACCACCGAGCTGACCGCGATCAACGAGTACTTCCTTCACGCGCGCATCGCGGACAACTGGGGGTACGAGCGGCTCGGAAAGAAGATTTACGAGGAGTCCATCGGCGAGATGAAGCACGCCGATCGCCTGGTCAAGCGCATCCTCTTCCTCGAGGGACTGCCGAACCTGCAGCGGCTGGCCAAGGTGAACGTGGGGGAGAGCATCCCGGAGATGCTCCGCCTGGACCTGGCCCTGGAGGCCGGCTCCCAGAAGCGCCTCAACGAGGGCATCGAGCTGTGCCGCACCCTGGGCGACAACGGCAGCCGCGAGGTGCTGGAGCGCATCCTCGAGGACACCGAGGAGCACATCGACTGGCTCGAGGGTCAGCTGGAGCTGATGAAGCAGGTGGGTGAGACGAACTACCTGGCCCAGCAGATCAAGAAGGAATCCTGAGCCCGGGGCGTCGATGCCATCCTCGGTTTCCATGAACACGGAGCGGGCCCGGCTCCTGCTGACGTGCGCGGACCGCCCCGGAGTCGTCGCGGCCGTGACGCAACTGCTCTATGAGCAGGGCGCCAACGTGGTCGACTCCCATCAGCACACCGAGCCCGACGATCTGCGCTTCTTCATGCGGCTGGAGTTCGATCTCCCCGGGCTCGAGTCGCGGCTGCCCCTGCTGGAGCGGGCGATGGAGCCGGTGGCCGAGCGCTTCGGTCTGCAGTGGCGCCTCACCCCCGCCGCGCGCGTCAAGCGCATGGCCCTGTTCGTCTCCAAGCAGGATCACTGCCTGCAGGAGCTGCTGTGGCTGTGGAAGAAGGGGGAGCTGGCGGCGCACATCCCGCTGGTGGTGAGCAACCACGCGGACGCGCGCGAGGTGGTGGCCCCCTTCGGCATCCCCCTGCACCACGTGCCCGTGACGGCCGAGACCAAGGTCTCGGCCGAGGCGGCCACGTTGGAGCTGATGCGGGAGCACCAGGTGGATCTCATCGTGCTCGCCCGCTACATGCAGATCCTCAGCGGTGACTTCATCACGCGCTTCGGGGGGCCCATCATCAACATCCACCATAGCTTCCTGCCGGCCTTCGTGGGTGCCAACCCCTATGCCCAGGCGCACACGCGCGGCGTGAAGCTCATTGGCGCCACGGCCCACTATGTGACGGCGGAACTCGACGCCGGGCCCATCATCGAGCAGGACGTGCACCGGGTGGGACATCGCAACGCGGTGGAGGAGCTGGTGCGCATCGGGCGCCGGGTGGAGCGCACCGTGCTCGCGCGCGCCGTCGCCTGGCATCTGGAGGACCGGGTGTTGCCGCACGGCAACAAGACCGTCGTCTTCGCCTGACCCACCCCTCGCCGGGGGGGGCATCGCCTAGTGCATCATGGCCACTTCCGGCGGGCCGATGATGCGCTGCACGGTCATGCGGACCTTGTCCAGATCCACGGGCTTGGAGATGTAGCCGGCGGCGCCCACCAGCTCCGCTTCCCACTCGAAGCCGTAGCCCGAGATGATGATGATGGGCAGCCCGCGCGCCCGCGGCATCTTCTTGAGGGCGTCCAGCAGCCCCCAGCCGCTCATCACGGGCATGCGCAAGTCCAGCAGCACGGCCTGGGGCAGGTCATCCTCCAGCCGATCAAGGGCTTCCCGCCCGTTGCTGGCCTCAATCGTGCGGTAGCCCATTTCCTCAAGGGCATCGCAGATCAGCGTGCGGTGGCTCGCGTCGTCGTCGACGACCAGGATGTAGGACATGAAGGGGCCTCGAAGCGTGTCCGGTGGCGAAGGCGGATTCTATGGGGGGCAAGATGCGAACGGCTTGTCAGTTGCGGAAGGGGGCTGCGTGCTTTTCAACATTCCCCGTAGAGCTTCAAGGCATTGCCCCCGAGGATGCCTGCCTCCACCTCGTCCCCGAGCTTGAGAGCGAGGAGCCGTCGCAGCTCGCGATCCCAGGCGTAGGGCAGGTGGGGGAAGTCCGTCCCATAGAGGATGCGCTCGGGACGGACTTCCAGCAAGCGGCGAGGCGGCATCACCGGGAAATAACCGGCGAGCGCCATGGTGGTATCGAGCCACAGGGTGTCATGGCGCTCGAGGAGCCGGGTGTAGGCGTCGAACTCGTCCGCCCCCAGGTGGGGCACGCAGAGCTGGAGGCCGGGGTGCGCCTGGAGGACACGCTCCACGCGTTCGGCGGAACACAGGGCGTGCACGTCGCATTGGTAGTGGGGGCTGGCGGGCTCGCGGCCCGCGTGGAGCACGAGGGGCCGCCCGGCCCGGGCGCAGGCCTCGTACACCTCGTGGAGCTCCGGCGCGTCCGGGGCGAAACACTGCACGTGGCAGTGCAACTTCACCCCCTTGAGTCCCGCGGCGAAGGCCTCGGTGAGGATGTCCACCGCGCCCGGCTCCCCGGGGAGCACGGTGGCCAGCCCCAGCACACGCGGCTCGGCGCGGGCCACCTCGGCGATGTAGTGGTTGAGGAAGCGCGCCATGCCCGGCTTGTGGGCGTAGTGCAGCGCCACCACCCGGTGGATGCCTCGTGACAGCAGGAAGGACAGCACCTGGGGGGTGTGCAGCTTGTAGCGGATGGGCCAGCCGTACTGCTCGAACCAGCGCCACACGGCCTCGAAGACCCCGTCCGGGAAGAGGTGCACGTGGGCATCCACCACGGGAGGCAGCCCCTCGGGCAGCCTCGCTCCCTCCTCGTCGCCGAGGGCGGGAAGTGGTGGGCGGCCGGGCTCGCCGGGCGCGAGCCACCCGGCGCTACCCAGGCAGGCGGGGAGTGTGTCCGAGGCATCCATCTCCGAGGCGTTCATGCCCGGCAGGCTACTTCTTCTGGGACTTCGCCTCCTCGGCGGGCCGATCCAGGCGCCGCAGCAGGGTGTTCTGCGAGTAGCCGGAGCGCTCCAGACGCTGGGTCTCGATGAGATCGGCGACCTTGGTGCACACCTGGCCGAGCACGCGCAGGGACTCGGCCAGGGCCTTCTCCACCTGGTCCTGCGCGTCCGCTCGCTTGATGATGGTCCGTTCGCGTCGGAACAAGGAGGGCAACTTCATCCCGCTCAATCTAAGGGATGGCGTGCGCCGGGGCCACTGTCCGGGTCCGTTGACAGACCGGGCGGTCGGCGAGGGCCGGGGCATCAACAGATTGACTGACCAGCAAATTTACAACCCCCCTCTGGAGGGGGTCGGCCGGAGTGGTTGCGAGGAGAAACGTTGCCCAGCTGACCCTTCGGGGGCTTTTCACTAATTTTCAGCCGGGGGGATGACGCACCGCGGGTTTGTGGTTAATCTGTCTTCCTCACTTCCCGGCATCCGGCCGGGACGGTCGAAAGGGGGAACTGCGCGATGGCTTACGACGGCGAATTGGTGAAGATGGAAAATGGCCGCTGGGCGCGGTTCCAGCGCTGCCAGGTGTACCGCCCGGGCGTCGAGGACGCGGGCGAGACGATGATGTTGATCGCGGTGGAGTTGGACGAGCGTTACCAGCTGTTGTTGGACGAGGCGGCGGAGTCGCTGGCGGACTACCGGCACCGGGGCATCCCCGTGCAGGCGACGCTGGACGACACGGCGCAGCGGTTGACGCTGCATCCGGAGTCGGCGGTCAGCGCGTTGCACTAGTCAGCGTGGACGGTAGAAGCGCGCGGCGTTGTCATGGGCCACGCGCTTCACCACGCGCTCGGAGAGCTTCGCCTTGGTCAGCAGGTTGGCCACGCGCGCGAGCCCGAGGATGTCGCCGGCGCCATCGCCGGCATCCGAGTTGAGCACCAGCCTCTCGCTGCCCAGCCGGCGCACCAGCGCCACGGCGCGTTCGGCCTTGAGTGCCTCGGGGTGCAGGGTCAACCCCGCCCAGTGTCCACAGCCGAGGATGTTGCGCACGGTGCGGCCATTGGCATGGTCCACGAGCACGCGCGAGGGGCGCACGCCGGACTCGCGCAGGAGCGTGAGCAGCCGCCGGGTGTGGCGCTCCTTGTCGAGCAAGGGGGTGTGCACCACCACCCGGAGCTTGAGCTGACGCGCGAGCGCGAGCTGCTCGAGGAAGGCCTCCTCCTCCTCGATGCCGCCCGCGTGCAGTCCCGTCTCCCCCAGGGCCACCACGCGGCCTCCCCGGAAGTAGTCCGGCAGGTGGGAGAGCACCTCGGACAGGCCCCGGCGGGGGATGCACCGCGGGTGTACGCCCAGCGCCGCCCAGGCGCGGATGCCCAGGCGCTCCAGCCGCGGCAGTTGCCGCTGCACCAGGTCGTCGAAGTGCTTGCGCAGCGCCTTGGGCGTGGGCTCGGGCAGGTGGTGGGCCACCACGAGCGCGTGCTCCACGCCGAAGAAACGCATGGACTCGAGGTCCTGATCGCTCAGGGCCTCGGGGTGGAGGTGCGCATCGAAGAGCTGGAGGAGTTCGCCCACGGTGGTGTGCCTCAGTCCTGGCCGAGCGCGGCGCCTTCGTTGCGCGGATCGCTCGCCGCGCTGCGCAGGTTCGTCTGGGGATCGCTGTGGACCGCCTCCGCGTCGCCCCACGCGGGAATGTGGCGGAGCTTGTGCCCCTTGGCCTCCAGCAGCCTCAGGGTGGCGGGCTCCAGGGCGTACTGATCCACCCACAGCTCGTCCGGCAGGTACTGGTGGTGCAGCCGTCCCTGGCCCACCGCGCGTGTCACGTCCATGCCCTGGTCCACGACGTTGGAGATGACCTGGATGACGGTGGTGGGGATGGTGGAGCCGCCGGGGCTGCCCACCGCCAGGATGACCTTCTTCGGGTCCTCCTTGGAGAAGACGAGGGTGGGGGCCATGGAGGACAGGGGCACCTTGCCCGGGGCGATGGCGTTGGCCTCGCCGCCCACCAGTCCGTAGGCGTTGGGCACGCCGGGCCGGGCGGAGAAGTCATCCATCTCGTCGTTGAGCAGCACGCCGGTGCCCTTGGCGACCAGGCACGAGCCGAAGCCGTAGTTCACGGTGGTGGTGAGCGCCACGGCGTTGCCGTCCTTGTCGATGACGGAGATGTGCGTGGTGTTCTTCTTGTCGGCGGGGGCGTGGGAGGGGTCATACCAGGAGCCATCCGGCTTCTGGAGCGTGGACTCCCCCGCGCCCTCCACGGGCGGCAGGAGCGAGGCGCTGGAGGTGGCCTTCTTCGGATCGATGCTCCCGGCCAGGTCCGCCAGGTAGCCCTGTGAGGTGAGGCGCTCCATGGGAATCTTCACGAACGCCGGATCTCCCAGGTACTTCGTGCGGTCCACGTACACGCGCCGCACCGCCTCGGCGTAGAGGTGCACCTCCTCCGCGTCCCGGAACGTGAGGCCCTGGGGGCGCAGCTTCTCCAGGGCGCCGAGCACCTGCAGCACCGCGAGTCCGCCCGCGCTCGGCGGCGGCATGGTGAGCAGGCGGTGGCCGCGGTAGCTGCCCTCGAGCGGCTCCTGGGCGCGCGTCTTGTAGGCCTTCAGGTCCTCGCGGGTGAGCAGTCCGCCGCCCTTCTTCACCGTGTCCACCACCGCCTGGCCGATGGCGCCCGTGTAGAAGGGCGCGGCGCCGCTCTTGGCGAGCGTGGAGAGCGTGCGGGCCAGGTCCGGCTGCTTCACGAGGTAGCCGACGGGCGGCACGTCCGGCTCGCCCGCCTCGTTCCTCGCGAGGAAGATGCGCGCGGCCTCGGGATCCTGGCGCAGGCAGTCGCGCCGCAGCTTCGCCACGGCCTGGTACTTGGGCGTCACCCAGAAGCCCGCGCGCGCCGCCTCGATCGCGGGCTGCAACACCACCGCGCGCGGCAGCTTGCCGTGCTTCTCCACCAGCTCCAGGTAGCCGGCCACCGCGCCGGGCACCGCCACGCTCAGCGCGCCGTCCGTGGACAGCCCCGGCACCACCTTGCCGTCCTTCACGTACATGTCGCGCGTGGCCGCCTGGGGCGCCACCTCGCGGAAGTCGAGCACCCGCGTGCCGCCCGTCTTCGCGTCGTGCACCAGCGCGAAGCCGCCCCCGCCCAACCCCGAGTGGTAGGGCCCCACCACCGCCAGCGTGGTGGCCGCCGCCACCGCCGCGTCCACCGCGTTGCCCCCCTTCTGGAGCATCTTGAGCGCGGCCTCGCTCGCCGCGGGGTGGGCCGTGGCCACCGCTCCACCCCGGTACGGCCTCGCCGCTCCCGCGGGAGCCGCCGCCATGAGCAGCGCCAACGCCAGCGTCCACCGGTTCCGGTGGGACCACATCTTTACCGTATCCACGTGCCACGCCTCCGTCATGGGCCGTGACTCGGCCCTTCCCGTCTCGGGGGTCCTGGAGTATCCCGACCGCCGCCCGGACTCACCACAAACCATTTCATCCCGAAGTGTCCGGCGGGCGCCAACGGTCCTGGACCGTGATTGGACCCGCCGGGGGACGCGAGGCATCGTGGCGCGGCTCCGTGTGGCGCCGGGGGGAACATGAACGCCGAACCGAAGACAGTCCAACCGATGTCACCGCCCGCCGAGGCCGCCGTGACGACGCTCTTCCTCAAGCCCACATACGGCATCACCGTGCAGCGCAATACGCTGGCGGTGTCCGTCATGGCGCATCCCGAGGAGGTCCGGGCACCCCGCCCCCACGCTCGCGGTTGACGCGCCCCCAAGCCGTCCCTAGTTATCGCGGACATGACGACTCCTCTTGCGGCGGTGGTGCTGTGCGCGGGGAAGGGCACCCGGATGCGCTCGGAGAAGGCCAAGGTCCTTCACCCCATCCTCGGCAAGCCTCTCTGCTTCTATCCCCTGATGCGTGCGCTGGAGCTGGGCGCCTCCCCGGTGGTGCCGGTGGTGGGACACCAGGCCGCCGAGGTGGAGCGCTCCGTGCGCGCGCTCTTCCCCGCGGGCCCCCTGCGCTTCGCGCTCCAGAAGGAGCAGCGGGGCACGGCGGACGCGGTGCGCTCGGCGGAGGAGGCCCTCAAGGACTTCTACGGCCGGGTGCTCATCCTCTACGGGGACGTGCCGCTCGTGCGCCGCGAGACGCTCGCCGCGCTCGTCGACGCCCATGAGCGGGGCGGCGGGGTGCTCTCGCTCGTGTCCACCCGGCTGGAGGATCCCACCGGCTACGGGCGCGTCATCCGCGAGGGCGGCAAGGTGGTGCGCATCGTCGAGCACAAGGACTGCACTCCCGAGCAGCGTCAGGTGCGCGACTGCAACGCCGGCATCTACCTGGTCGACTCCTCCTTCCTCTGGAAGGCGCTGGCCAACATCCGCAGCACCAACGCCCAGGGTGAATTCTACCTCACGGACCTGGTGGAAATGGCCGCCGCCCAGGGCCCGGTGCCCTCCATCGACGCGGACTTCAACGAGACGGCCGGGGTGAACGACCGCGTGGAGCTGTCCGCCCGCGCCAGGGACTTGCAGACGCGCATCAACATCCACCACATGCGCAATGGCGTCTCCCTGGCCGACCCCGCCACCACCTACATCGAGGAGGGCGTCACCATTGGCCCGGACACCGAGGTGGGGCCGAGCGTGAGCCTGACGGGCGCGACCGTTGTGGGGCGCAACGTGACCATCGCCCAGGGCTGCGTGCTGCACGCTTCCTCGGTCGCTGACGGAACGACCCTCAAGCCCTACACCGTGCTGGAGGAGGCCAAGGTCGGCGAGCGGTGTATCCTGGGGCCCTTCTCGCGGCTGCGTCCGGGCACGGACCTCGCCGAGGAGGTGCATCTGGGCAACTTCGTGGAGACCAAGAAGGCGCGCATCGGCAAGGGCTCCAAGGCCAACCATCTGGCCTACCTGGGCGACGCGAAGATTGGCTCCGGGGTGAACGTGGGCGCTGGCACCATCACCTGCAACTACGACGGAGTGAACAAACACCTCACCGAGCTGGGGGACAAAGTGTTCATTGGCTCGGACACCCAGTTGGTGGCCCCGGTGAAGGTGGGCGACGGTGCCTATGTCGGTGCGGGCACCACGGTGACGAAAGATGTGCCCTCGGGGAGCCTTGCCGTGTCTCGGACGCCGCAGGTCAACCTGGAGGGGTGGGTGGAGCGGAAACAGGCCCGGATGGCCAAGTCCGCGGAAGCAGGCCCGGTCAAGTCGGACAAGGTGTCGGCGGGGTAGTGGCGTAGGTCTTGCTTGTCATCAGGGTGACGGGTGTCGCCCAGTGCAGTGAACCATTCCCCGCGCCCAGGCGCGGGGGCCTTGGGCGTGAGAGAGGTAGGACTACATGTGCGGGATCGTCGGTTACGTGGGTGACAAGCAGTCGGCTCCGATTCTGGTCTCCGGGCTCAAGAAGCTCGAGTACCGGGGCTACGACTCGGCGGGCGTGGCGGTGATCAACCGCAATGTGCTCAACGTGGTGCGCGCCACGGGCAAGCTCAAGAACCTGGAGAGCCGGGTGCAGACGGACTCGCCCCAGGGCACCGTGGGCATCGGCCACACCCGCTGGGCCACGCACGGCCGCCCCTCGGACGAGAACGCCCACCCGCACACCTACGGCGGGGTCGCCGTGGTGCACAACGGCATCATCGAGAACCACCTGGCGCTCAAGGACGAGCTCAAGCGCCAGGGCCACGTGTTCGCCTCGGAGACGGACTCCGAGGTCTTCGCCCACCTCATCTCGGACCAGCTCAAGACGGGCAAGGATCTGCCCGCGGCGGTGCGCGCGGCCATCGCCCGCGTGAAGGGCACCTACGCCCTCGCCGTCGTCACGGAGAGCGACCCCACCCGCATCGTGTGCACCAAGGAGTCCTCGCCCATGGTGCTGGGGCTCGGCGAGGGGCAGAACTTCGTGGCCAGTGACGTGCCGGCGCTGCTCGAGCACACGCGCGACTTCATCTACATGGAGGAGGGGGACCTGGCGATCCTCACCGCCGGGGGCGTGGACATCTACAACCGCGCCGACCAGAAGGTGAACCGCGCCACGCGCCGCATCGACTGGACGCCGATGATGGCGGAGAAGGGCGGCCACAAGCACTTCATGCACAAGGAGATCCACGAGCAGCCTCGCGCCGTGGCGGACACGCTGCGCGGCCGCATGCTCCTGTCCGAGGGCGACGTGCACTTCGAGGGCTGGAGCTTGAGCCCGGAGAGGATCAACGCGCTCACGAAGATCACCATCCTCGCGTGTGGCACCTCGTGGCACTCGGGCATCGCGGGCAAGGCGATGATCGAGTCCCTGGCGCGCATCCCGGTGGAAGTGGAGCTCGCGAGCGAGTTCCGCTACCGCGACCCCATCGTGGAGTCCACGCACCTGGCCATCGCCATCAGCCAGTCGGGTGAGACGGCGGACACGCTGGCGGCCTTCAAGGAGGCCAAGGCGCGGGGTGCCTCGACGCTCGCGCTGTGCAACGTCATCGGCAGCGCCATGACGCGCGAGGCGGAAGTCACCGTGCTCACCAACGCGGGCCCGGAGATCGGCGTCGCCTCCACCAAGGCGTTCACCACGCAGCTCGTGGGCCTGTACCTGCTGGCGGTGAAGCTCGGCCGCGCGCGGGGCACGCTCAGCGTCAAGGCGGCCCAGGAGCACCTGACGTCCATCACCGAGATTCCGAAGATGATCGAGGACGTGCTCAAGTGCGAGGCCTCGGTCAAGCGCGTGGCGCGCGACTTCATGGGCGCCCAGGACTTCCTCTTCCTCGGCCGCGGGCCCATGCACCCGGTGGCGCTCGAGGGCGCGCTCAAGCTCAAGGAGATCTCCTACATCCACGCCGAGGGCTACGCCGGTGGCGAGATGAAGCACGGCCCCATCGCCCTCATCGACGAGAAGATGCCGGTGGTGGTGATCGCTCCGAAGCAGCCGCACGTGGCCTACGAGAAGATCATCGGCAACATCGAGGAGGTGCGTGCGCGCGGCGGCAAGGTCATCGCCATCATCGACGAGGACGACACGCACGTGGCCACGATCGCCGACCACGTCATCCGCATCCCCGCCGCCACCGCGCTGCTGGCGCCCGTGGTGGCGACGATTCCCCTGCAACTGCTCGCCTACCATGTGGCGGACCTGCGCGGGAACGACGTGGACCAGCCGCGCAACCTCGCCAAGAGCGTGACGGTGGAGTAGCGCCGCGCTCCGTCCGCCTCCGCGTGACGGCGCATGCGCCCGGGTGCCTCTTCGCACGAGGCCCCGGGCGTTGTCCGTTCAGGGCACCAAGCCCAGCTCCCGCCGCAGGCCCGTGACATCCATCCGCTCCCCGGCGGGCAGACGTGCTTCCCGGTTCTCCACCTCCTTGAGCATCGCATCCACCTCGCGGCGGCCAGCCGCGGTGCCCACCGCCTGACGAGGGCTCCTGCCCTGGAGCGCTGGCAGCTTCGTATCTAGCCAGGCCGCGTAGTGCCGCGCCTTCATGTCACGTGCGACCTCCTGCATCTCGGGTGTGGGGGGCTCCTCCGGGGGCGGACGGGGGCCTTCGCGCAGCTTCGAGGGCTCCGTCTCCTCCCGGGACTGATGGGTGATGAGTCCCTGGCAGGCGGCTTCCACCCGGCGGCGCAGGGCATCCGCCCGCCTCACTGAATTGGTCTCCAGCCGCATGGTCGTCGCCTGGAGCCTCGCCCGGCCGATGACGGTGTTCTGCCAGGAGGCGTGCATCGCATTGCCCTTCTTCAAGAAAGTGCACTGCTCCTCTTCTCCCTCGGCTTCGTCCCACTCGGCTCCCTTGAGGGCCGCGAGTCGCTTCATCACGCCGGGCCGGGCTTCTGGTGCGAACGTGTAATGGTCCTCCACGAGGATGAAGGGGTCGCCGTCCGTATTGGTCAGCCGTGGCTCCAGCCGCGCCCGCTCCTCGAGGAACTCCACTTCCCCCCGCCAGAGCAGCACGAGCCCCAGCGTCGTGTCCTCCTCCATGAGCCTCTTCCGGGACACCATCCGGTTTCCGTGGACCCGCAGCTCCCGACGCACCGTCTTCACGACCTCATGGGCGGCCAGGGGCGGCAATGGATAGGGGTACAGTCCACAGAACACCGTGACTCCCGCGGATTCCGCCACGCGTCCAAGCACCGCGTCTCGCGGATGCAATTGCTGGGAGCCGAGCACTTCCTGGACGAAGTGCTCCTCCTGTCCCAGCAGATCTCTTACCCGGAGGCCTACCCCGGGCTGAACCTCCAGCACCTCCCAGAGGGTGAGGACAACGGCTCGTTGGCCTCGCAACCACTCGACGTCCTCCTGGGACAGGCTCGTGCCGTGCTCCTCGAGGAACCACTCCCGGACGGGTCGGCCCTCTACGTCCCAGTGGTTCACCACCCAGGGCATGAAGAGTTGCAGATGCGCCTGATGGGGTTGGGTCTCGGCACCGTCGAAGTAGGCGTCGGCCGCCACTTGGAGCCAGGCCGGGCCCCAGCGGGCATGGGCGTAGCGCACCATCTCGTTCACCAGTCGCTCGTCCCGCTGATGCAGGGGGGCACCCGGTGACGATGGGCTCATGAGCGGCGGCCGCTTTCCGCCACAACACTTCTTGGACTTCTGCCCGCTTCCACATGGACATGGCTCGTTGCGTCCCGTGCCGCTCATAGCTCCTCCCGATACCACCTTGAAAGTAGTGGTCATGAGGTGATTCTAGAAGTCGGGTCGGGCGAGCGTGAGTCCTATCTCCTGGATGGGGAGCGAGCGTCCGGGGGCATCCGCCGGTCTTGCGTTGTGGCATCCGCCATGAGACGCCACGCCGCGCCATGACTTCGCCCTCTCTCTTGACTCACCCGGGACGTCCATGAACGCGCAACCCCGGAAGGTTGCCGATGGCTTCGCCTTGCAACTGATGATCGTGCTCTGCCTCGTCTGGGGCGTTCAGCAGGCATTGATCAAGCTGGCGGCCCCGGATATCGCCCCGATCATGCAGGCGGTTGGCCGCTCGGGCATCGCCTCCGTGCTGGTCGGTCTGCTGATGTGTTGGCGCGGCGGGTGGGAAGGGCTGCGCCAGGGAACACTGCCCGCCGGGATGCTGGCGGGCGCCTTGTTCGCCCTGGAGTTCCTGATGATCGCCCAGGGCTTGAAGTACACCTCCGCCTCGCACATGGCGGTGTTCCTCTATACCGCGCCCATCTTCTCCGCCCTCGGTCTGCACCTGATGGTGCCGAGCGAGCGCCTGCGGCCACTGCAATGGCTGGGGATCGGCATCTGCTTCACCGGGATCGCGCTGGCCTTCGGTGGTGGCATGAGCTTCGCCGCCGTGGATGGCCGCATGCTGCTCGGTGACACCCTGGGAGTCCTGGCTGGCATGGCCTGGGGCTTCACCACGGTCGTGGTGCGCACCTCCCGGCTGTCCGAGGCACCGCCGACCCTGACGCTGTTCTACCAATTGTTCGCGGCGACGCTCCTGCTGCTGGTGGTGGCCGTGGTGATGGGCGAGGCCGGGCAGGTGCACCTGACCCCCCTGGGCGTGGGCAGCGTGCTGTTCCAGGGCGTGGTGGTGTCGTTCGCCAGCTACTTCACCTGGTTCTGGCTGCTGCGCCGTTACCTGGCGTCCAATCTCGCGGTGCTCTCCTTCATGACCCCGCTGTTCGGCGTCACCTTCGGCGTCCTGCTGCTGAAGGAGCCGTTGAGCCTCGACTTCATCGGTGGCGCGGTGCTGGTGCTGCTCGGCATCACCTTGGTGAGCAGCGAGCCGTGGGTGCGCCGGGTGTTGAGCCGCTGAGTCGGGCTCGGAGCCGTGGGGGAGGGCTCAGACGAGCGTGACCGTCACGGTGGACGTCTCGCCTGGCAGGATGGTCACGATCTCCTCCGAGGAGACACGTTTGCCGTCGCGCTGGGCGCTCACCCGGAGCACGTGCTGGCCGGGGGCCACATGGGGAAAGGCCTTGGTGGCGCCGTGGTGGGTCTCGATGGAGGCGTCGCCCAACTGGAGCTCGCACTGGTGTGATTCCAACTGGTCGAATCCGGCGATCTGCACCTTGAGCGAGCCCTGACGGGCCATCAGGGAGTGACCGAAATCGGCCATGGACGTGCGCTGGGCGACGGCGGACTTCTCGAAGTCCTGGAGGGCGCCCGAGAAGCGGACCACCCACTCCAGGGTCTCTTCCTTGATGACCTGGTTGATGGAGAGGCGTGCGTTGTAGAGCAGGTTGAGATCCGCGGTGAGGCGGTCGCTCTTGGTTCCGCCGCCGAGCCGGGCCTCGAGCGCGCGGCGCGTCCAGTTGAACTGGAGCAGTTCCCGTTGCGCCTGCAGGTTGAGCATGGCGGTGACGTAGCGCATCCAACTGGAGGAGTAGCCGAAGAGCCGGTCCATCCCGATGCAGCCCGCGCCGAGCGCGGCGAGGATGGAGGCGATGGGCACCCAGCGCTCGGGCTTCCAGCTGTCGGGGAGCATGGACACGGCGATGGGGACGACGGAGGCGACGCCCGCGAGGGAGATGGCGAGGCCTCGCAGGAGGGAGGCGAGGCGCTTGTTGTGGTTCTTGTGCCAGTCGTACCAGCGGATCGTCTCCTCCAGCTTGGCCATCACCTCGTCGTAGAGGATCTGCAGATCCTCATCCTGCTGAGGCTGCCGGACCGCGGAGAGTTTGAGGGGCTGGAGGTTCTTGGGCGGCTTCTCGGCCGGGGGCTTCGCCATGTCTCCCCGAGTCTACCTGTTCAGGCGCCAGGTGGCGTCGAGGCCAGGGGAGGCACCGCCGTGGGGCGGCCGTGGGCATCCAGGGCCACGAAGACGAACCGCCCCCGGGTGCCGAGCTGCCGGTCCCCCGTGAGCAGGTCCTCCGCGTAGAGGTCCACCTCCACCGTCATCGACGTGCGGCCCGTGGCGACGATGCGGGTGTACAGCTCCACGAGTTGGCCCTGACGCACCGGCACGTGGAAGTCCACCTTCTCGCTGCTCGCCGTCACCACGTTGCGCCGGGCGTACCGCGAGGCGACCACGAAGGCCGCCTTGTCCATCAGCGCGAGTGCCTGGCCGCCGAACAGCGTCCCGTAGTGGTTCGTCTGCTCCGGGAACACCATTTCGACCAGCCGGGCCTCGGTGATGCTGCCCGGCTCCAGCTTCTCAGAAGGCGGCATCGAACGTGACCTCGCCCTCGACGCCCACCTGGTAGGCCGAGACGCGGCGCTCGAAGAAGTTCGCCAGCTCCTGCACGTCCTGCAGGTCCATGAAGCCAAACGGATTCTTGGCCCCGTAGCGCTTGGGCAGCTCCAGCATGACGAGCCGCTGATCCGCGACGAACTCCAGGTACTGCCGCATCTCCTTCACGGACAGGCCCGCGACGCCTCCCTGGAGCAGGTCCTCGGCGAAGCGCAGCTCGCACTCCACCGCCTCCTCCATCATGGTGACGACCTCGCGCTCCATCCGCGCGTCGAAGAGGTCCGGCTCCTCGCGGCGCACCGTCTTCACCACGTCGAAGGCGAAGGCCATGTGCGCGCTCTCGTCGCGGAACACCCAGTTGGTCCCCGCAGCCAGGCCGTGGAGCAGCCCGCGCGAGCGCAGGAAGTACACGTAGGCGAAGGCCGCGAAGAAGAACAGGCCCTCGATGCAGGCGGCGAAGCAGATGAGGTTGAGCAGGAAGCGCCGACGGTGCTCGCGCGTGTCCAGCCGATCCAGCTCGTGCACCGAGTCCATCCACTTGAAGCAGAACGCCGCCTTCTGGCGGATGCTCGGGATGTTGTCGATCGCCGCGAAGGCCTTGGCGCGCTCGGCGGGGTCCGGCACGTACGTGTCGAGCAGTGTGAGGTAGAACTGCACGTGCAGCGCCTCCTCGTAGAGCTGGCGCGACAGGTACATGCGGGCTTCGGGCGAGTTCACGTGCTTGTACAGGTTGAGCACGAGGTTGTTCGACACGATGGAGTCGCCCGTGGCGAAGAAGGCGACGAGCCGTTGGATGAGGTGGCGGTCCGCGGGCGACATCTTCGAGCGCAAGTCACCCACGTCCGTGGAGAAGTCCACCTCCTCCACGGTCCACGTGTTCTTGATGGCGTTGCGGTACATCTCGAAGAACGCGGGGTACTGCATGGGGCGCAACGTGAGGTTGAGCCCCGGGTCCAGCAGGCGCGGGCCCACCTTGGGCGTGGCGTGGGACAGGGTATTCACTGGCAGGCCTCGCAGCTCTCGGGGTTCTCCAGGGAGCAGGCCAGGGCCTGTTCCTCGGTGGGCGTCGGCTTCGCCTCGCGGGGCACCTCCACCGTGGCCTTGGCGATGCGCGTGGCCGGGCGCGAGCGCAGGTAGTAGGTGGTCTTCAGGCCCTTCTTCCAGGCGTACATGTACATGGAGCTGAGCTGCCCGATGTTGGGCGCCTCCATGAACAGGTTGAGCGACTGGCTCTGATCGATGAAGGCGCCGCGATCGGCCGCCATGTCCACGAGCGAGCGCATGGGCAGCTCCCACGCGGTGCGGTAGACGGCCCTCAGCTCGGCGGGGATCTCCGTGATGCCCTGGATGGAGCCTTCCGCGAGCTTGATGCGGGTGCGCATCTCCTCGTTCCACAGCCCGAGCTTCTTGAGCTCCTCGACCAGGTAGCGGTTGACCTGGAGGAAGTCACCCGAGAGCGTCTCGCGCTTGAAGAGGTTGGACACCTGGGGCTCGATGCACTCGTAGCAGCCCGCGATGGACGCGATGGTCGCCGTGGGGGCGATCGCGATGAGCAGCGAGTTGCGCAGGCCGCCCGTCTTGATGCGCTCGCGCAGCGCGTTCCAGCGCGCGGTGTCCTCGGGGGTGATGCCCCAGGCGTCGAACTGCAGCTCCCCGCGCGCGGCGCGCGTCTCCGCGAAGGCCGGGTGGGCGCCATGCTCGGCCGCCAGCTCCGCCGAGGCGCTGAGGGCGTGGAAGTAGATCTCCTCGGACACCTTGCGCGAGAGCGCGCGGGCCTCGGCGGAGTCGAAGGGCAGGCGCATCTGGAAGAACACGTCCTGCAGGCCCATGATGCCCAGGCCCACGGGGCGCCAGCGCAGGTTGGAGCCCTGGGCGGTGGAGATGGGGTAGTAGTTCAGGTCGATGACCCGATCGAGCTGCCGCACCGCGGTGCGCGCCGTCTGGCCCAGCTTCTCCCAGTCGAACGTCACCTGGCCCGCGTCATCCGTGAGCGTGTGGCGCGCGAGGTTGATGGAGCCCAGGTTGCAGACGGCCGTCTCCTGGTGGCTCGTCACCTCGAGGATCTCCGTGCACAGGTTGGACAGGTGCACGACGCGGCCGGGCAGCGCGGTCTGGTTGCAGGCCTTGTTCGACTTGTCCTTGAACGTCATCCACCCGTTGCCCGTCTGGGCGAGCGTCCGCATCATGCGCGCGTAGACCTCGCGCGCCTTGAGCGACCGGGTGGCGAGCCCCTGGGCCTCGGCCTGGAGGTAGGCGCGCTCGAAGTCCTCGCCGTACAGGTCCGTCAGGTGGGGGACGGCCTTGGGGTCGAACAGGGACCAGGGGGCGTCCGCCTCCACGCGCTTCATGAAGAGGTCCGGCACCCAGTTGGCCAGGTTCAGGTTGTGGGTGCGGCGGGCCTCGTCACCGGTGTTGTCACGCAGCTCGAGGAACTCCTCCAGGTCCGCGTGCCACGTCTCCAGGTACACGCAGCACGCGCCCTTGCGCTTGCCGCCCTGGTTCACCGCCGCCACGGACGCGTCCAGCGTCTTGAGCCACGGGACGATGCCGTTGCTGTGACCGTTGGTGCTGGTGATGAGCGAGCCGCGCGAGCGCACGCGGTGGTACGCCAGCCCGATGCCGCCCGAGAACTTCGAGAGCATGGCCACGTCGGTGTAGCTCTTGTAGATGGCGCCGAGGTCGTCCTCGGGCGAGTCGAGCAGGAAGCACGAGGAGAGCTGTTCGTGCTGGGTGCCCGAGTTGAAGAGGGTGGGGGAGCTGGGCACGTACTCGAGCAGCGAGAAGCGCCGGTAGAGCTCCAGGGCCTCGGCCACGGTCTCTCCGAGCGCCACCGCGATGCGCATGAAGAAGTGCTGGGGCGTCTCCAGCACCGCGCGCGTGGTGGGGTGCTTGAGCAGGTAGCGGTCGTAGACGGTGCGCAGGCCGAAGTACTCGAAGAGGCGGTTGCGCGTGGGGTCGATGGCGTCGTTGAGCTTGCGCGCGTTGGTGGCGACGAGCTGGGCGACGCGCTCGTTGACCAGGCCCAGGCGGTGCCCGGCGGCGATGGACTGCGAGAAGGAGTGCACTTCCTGTCCCGACAGCTCCTTGTCGATGTACGTGGCGAGCAGCCGCGCGGCCAGCTTCGCGTACTCGGGCTCCTCCAGCGTGAGCGAGGCGGCGGTCTGGATGGAGAGCTGATCCAGCTCCTGCGTGGACGCTCCATCATAGAGACCGGCGATCGTCTTGGTGGCCACGCGGATGGCGTCCACCTGCCGCAGGCCGTCACAGCAGCGGCTGATGGCGCGGACGATCTTGTTCAGGTCCGCGACCTCGAGCGTCCCATTGCGCTTGCGCACCCGCATGGTGGTGGGCGTGGGAGGCGGGGACGACGGGGGCTGGATGTGGCTCGTGTTCAACATGGTGCTGCGTTCCTCCTTCGCGACCGCGTGAAACTCGAGGAGGAGCGGGGGGCGCCCGGGTGCATGCGTGAGCCCTTGGGAGGGCTCGCCCGGACGACCTCGCGCCCCCTCGGGCGGCTGGAGCACGACGCGAGAGCACGACAAGACCGGGACGCACGCGGAGCCCCGCGGCGTATCGGACCGTTCGCCTCCCCCGAGGTGATCCAGGTCGAACCGTCCTGGGTTGTCTCTCCCAGAACGGGCGCTGGCAGGTTTTCGGGCTCGCGAGCGGCCGGCGTGATGCTCCGGCGGACATCCTCCTACCGCCGCCCCCTTCCCAGCCTCTCGGCCAGTGGATGTGGGCGGATTCGTTCTCGCAGACCGCTGCGGGGCAGCTCCGGCGTCACACCGGATTCCCTTTCAAGCCTGGCCAAGGGGCGGCCGGGCACCAGCAACGGGGCACACATTAGGGGGGTGACCAGACATGTCAAAGAAGCGGACTGGCCCCACCCGGAGCTGTTTCCTTCCGGACTCCGCGTCCGGGGACCTGGGCTCGCCGGACCGTTGGTGCGCCGGGGGACAGACGTTACAGTCCAGGGGTGTCCAGCACCTCGCGCCCACGTCCTCCTGGTTTCCGCGCCCATGAAGACGGGCAGGAGGAAGCACCGGCCTCCCTGGCGCCCTGGGAGGGCCCGGCCTCGGCGCAAGCGCCTCCTTTAATGGAGGCGGTGGAGGCGGATGTGTCCCGCCTCCTGATGGAGATCCGGGTCGCGTCGGGGGCGGAGCGCCAGGAACTGACCCAGCGCTTGAACGGGCACCTGGAGGCGCTGGGGACCGGGACGGGCTCTCGCGAGAAGGCGGACGTGCTCCTGCGGTTGCTGGAGAGTGGCCGGTTGGAGGGATTGGGAGGGCCGCCGGGGCACACGTGCCGGGCGGTGGCCGTCGAGTCCCTCACCCGGATGGGCTACCCCTACGCCCTGGAAGTCCGCCCCGAGGACCTGGCGTACCTGCGCGACCAGACCGTCTCGAAACGGGACGGGGGCTCGTTGGCGCGGGGCGGGGCGGCGGGTGTGCTGGTCTTGGGCCTCGTCCTGCAATGGTCGGTCGTGCCCAGGTTCGTGAGCCATTCGTTCGACGCGGGCATCGACTCGATGCTGGCGCTCGCCATGGGGCTGACGACCTTGTCCCTGCTGGCCGGATTGTTGGCCCCCCAACGCTCGCTCACCCAGCGAGTGGGCCTGGGCCTGCTGCTCGCCCTGTCCCTTCTTCAGCTGTGGATGGGTTCCCGCTCGGGTTATCACGGACAGCTCAGCGGGGCGGCGGGGGTGTTGGCCTGGCTGCTGCTCATGCTGCCTCGACGCTGAACGTTGTGGGTCATGTCAGAGGGATGGACTAGGGTTGGTCCATCGCGTACTAAACGCGAGTTCAGGTGAGCCGGGGTGGCTCGCCGCATACGCAAGGAGCAAGAAGAAATGGCCGTGAATCCAGAGAAGGAAAAGGCGATCGAACTGGCGATGTCCGCGGTGGAGCGGCAGTTCGGTAAGGGCTCCATCATGCGGCTCGGCAACGAGGAGCCGTTGGTGCGGGATGTTCAGGCCATTTCGACGGGAAGCATCTCGCTCGACATCGCCTTGGGCGTCGGAGGCGTGCCCAAGGGCCGTATCGTGGAAATCTACGGGCCGGAGTCCTCCGGTAAGACGACCCTGTGTCTGCACATCGTGGCCGAGGCGCAGAAGCGCGGCGGCGTGGCGGGCTACATCGACGCCGAGCACGCGATGGACATTGGCTACGCGCGCAAGCTGGGCGTGCGCACGGACGACCTGCTGCTGAGCCAGCCGGACACGGGCGAGCAGGCGCTGGAGATCGCCGAGATGCTGGTGCGCTCGGGCGCCATCGACGTGCTGGTGGTGGACTCGGTGGCGGCGCTGGTGCCCAAGGCGGAACTCGAGGGCGAGATGGGCGATGCGCACATGGGCGTGCAGGCGCGCCTCATGAGCCAGGCGCTGCGCAAGCTCACGGGTACCATCAGCAAGAGCCAGACGTGCGTCATCTTCATCAACCAGATCCGCATGAAGATTGGCGTGATGTTCGGCAACCCGGAGACGACGACGGGCGGCAACGCGCTGAAGTTCTACGCGTCGCAGCGCCTGGACATCCGCCGCGTGGGCGCCATCAAGAATGGTGAGAACGTGGTGGGCAGCCGCACGCGCGTGAAGGTGGTGAAGAACAAGGTGGCGCCTCCCTTCAAGGAGGTCGAGTTCGACATCATGTACGGCTCGGGCATCTCGAAGGAGGGAGACCTCATCGACCTGGCGTCGGCGGACAACATCATCGAGAAGAGCGGCAGCTGGTTCTCCTTCAAGGGAGAGCGCATCGGCCAGGGCCGCGAGAACGCGAAGGACTACCTGCGCGACCACCCCGAGGTCATCAAGGAGGTGGAGCGGCAGGTGTACGAGAAGTACGGCATCGGCAAGCCGGCGGTGGCGGCGGTGCCCTCGCCCACGGACGGCGGTGAGACACCCGCCGAGGGTCCTTCCGAGAAGCGCCGCGTGAAGGCCGTGAAGTAGTCCACGGCGTCATCGCCTGACCAGTACCGAGGGGCTGTCTCCCAGGTGGGGAGGCAGCCCCTTCGTCATGTGTGCCCGCCTGGCCGCATGGGGAGCGGGCCCGGGCAGGTGCTTGATGTTCCGCATGGCCACACGCGTTCCGCGTGGACAATTGTCACCCTCCGTCGCAAGGCCATTGCCCCTCGACGCGGGCCTGTGCTGCGCTGCGCCGAGGGACTGGAGACAAGGAGCTGGATGATGCGCCGCATCGAGAGTGCACTGCTGGCCGTGTTCTGTGCCGTGGGCTTCATGGCGTGTTCGGCCTGTGGAGCGGGGACGGGGGGAACGGGGCCCGGAGGGACGAACCAGGGAACGGACAAGGCGGTGGGGAGAGCGGGTCAGTTCTTCCTGCCCACGGGGACGCCGCGCAACACGGCCAACCCCCGCGTGGAGACGGATGCCCAGGGCAACGTCCACATGGTCTACCCCGCGTACTCCCAGGGGGACGCGTACTACGCCTGGTGTCCGGCCAATTGCGGCTCGGCGGACAAGGTCAAGGTGGTGCAGCTGAAGACCGAGGGCACGGTGGACAACGCCATGCTGGCGGTGGGCGCGGATGGCCGGCCCCAGCTGCTCCTGAGCACCTACAAGCGCGTCTATTACGCCTCCTGCCAGAGTGGGGACTGCACCCAGGCGTCCTCCTGGTCCGTCAACCCCATCCTCGAGCACGACGGCCAGCGCGAGGTGTCCGGAGAGGCCTTCGCCCTCACGCCGGACGGCAAGCCGCGCTTCGTGATGCACAGCTACCGCAGCGTCGGCATCGGCTCGCCCACGCCGGGGACCTTCTATGTCCAGTGTGATGCCGACTGCGCGCGCCCGGAGAGCTGGACCACGAATCAAATCAGTGGCCGCGTCTGGCAGGAGATCACCCTGCGCTTCAACGCCCAGGGGCGGCCCCGGCTGACGAAGGCGGAGATCGAGAACTACGGCGACTACATGGGCTACTACGCGCAGTGCGACGGCGACTGCACCGTGGCGGATGGCTGGAAGGTGGCCGAGCTGCACAAGGTGTTCTTCGGCTTCTCCGAGGCGGTGCGCATGTACCCGACCCTCTCGCTGGCTCTCACGAGCAAGGACACGCCGCGGGTCCTCCTGCTGGGCCAGGTGAATGGCGCGCGCAACCTCATCTACGCCGAGTGCGACTCGGAGTGCACCAATGACCAGAAATGGAGCGCCCAGTACCTGCTGAACGCGGGCTCCGAGGGCGAGGTGCTCCGGGCGGGCCTGGATCTCGCGCTCGACGGTGAGGACCGGCCGCGCATCGTCTACACGGCGAGCTGGAACATCCTGGTGGGCTCGTGCGACTCGGAGTGCACGAACCCCGACAAGCCTTCCTGGCAGCTCGGGAAGGTGGAGTACAGCGGGGACATGCAGACGGACAAGATCATCCCCTACTCCAACTGCACCATGGCCTCGTGGTTCCTGCACAGCCCATCGCTCGCGCTCGGCAAGGACGGGCTGCCCCGGGTGGCCTACCGCGCCCAGGACATCAGCGGCGGTGGCGGCAAGCCGGAGCCGGGCACCACGCCCTGCTCGGCGGGCGCGGACATGACGTTCTCGCGCTTCGCCCAGCTCGGCTCGCTGACGGCGAAGTAGCGCCCCGGCCCGGCGCGCTCACGGCACGAAGGTGAGCGCGCCAGCGGGGAGTTCCGTTCCCGCCGGCCACAGGACGTAGGCCGAGCGGTTCGAATGGTCCCAGGCCCGCAGCAGCTCCGCGCGGCGGTACGTCACGTTCACCGATTCGTCGCTCGGGAAGGCGGGATCGTTGCAGACCACGTCGCCCTCGGACGTGAAGCCCTTCACCACGAGCAGGTGGCCGTTGGAGCTGCGCACGGGCGAGCCCGTCAGCTCGCCCTCGCCGTAGGCCACGCTGATGCTGATGGGGATGCCCCGGGCGATGAGCCGCTCCACCTGGGCGAAGGAGTCGAAGCGGGCCACCAGCCCGTGCAGGGCGCCCTCCGCCAGGGACGAGGCATACGCGGTGTTGAAGGGCCAGTTGCCGGTGCCCTCGTAGGTCGCGTCGTAGACGCGGGAGGCCGCCTCTGGCACGGGGACCCCGAGCGCGTCACGTCCGAGCTGGCCGCTCCAGTACGCGAGCAGCATGGACACCGATGTGGGCGAGCACCACACGCCTCCATCGGGCGGGTAGAGCAGTTGCGAGCGGCCGGGCACCGCCAGCACCGTGCCCCAGGCCCGCTCGTCCGAGGGTGTTTCCGGCAGGGCGCGCTGGGTGTCGGTCATCGCCGCCGCGAGCGCGCGCACGTGGGGCGACACACCGGGCCGCGTGGAGTAGAGCCACACCGTCATGCGCAGGCCGTCCGCCTTCTGGCCGAGGACGAGGGTGTCGGTGAGCACCTTGCCGTGCGCGTCCTCCTGACGCCCGGCGCTGCGGCGCGTGACGGTGCTCGTGTCGAGCGCCCAGACGCCGAAGTCGTACTCCTTCGTCCACTGCCCCGCCACGCGCGCGGCGAGCGTCAGCCGCACCCAGGTGCCGGGCGGGGTGAGCACGTCGAAGGAGGGCACCACGTTGTTGAATCCCTCCGGCAGGGATTGCACCTGGGAGATGGCGCTGCCGGCCAGGTGGCCGCCCTCGGGGTGGGCGGGATCCGCGCCCGCGGGCGTGGGCGGAGCCGAGGGCTCCAACTCGAGCGCCCCGTCCGGTGTCAGCCGGGTGCCCTGATGGGTGAAGCGCTCGAAGTCCCGCGCCTGGGCGCTCGTCCTCCAGATTCTCGCCACGGGATCTTCCTCTCTGGGGGAAGTGGGCCGCACCTTCGGGCCACAGGCCGACAGGGTCGCGGTCAGCAGGAACAGACAACAGGAGGCACGGACAGTCGGGGTTCTCATGGGGCTCGCTCGGGGGCGGTCGGGAGGGACGTCACTTCACTTCACCAGCTCGGACAGGAGCCGGTGGACGAATTCGGCGCCCGGCTGGAGCGAGGCCACGGGGATGCGCTCGTTGGGCGCATGGGCCGTGCGGGCATCCTCGGGCGTGAGCGCGAAGAGCTCGATGCCGTAGGCGTGGATGCCCGCGCGGCGCAGGGCGGTGGACTCGGTGGTGCCGGTGGACATGCGGGGAAAGACGGGGGCGCCGGGCCACACCTGGGCGGCGGCGGCGGTGGCGGCGCGGATCAGGGCGTTGTCTCCCACGGGCGATGCGGGCGAGTCCGGCGGCTTCATGTTCATCTCCACCTGGATGCCGGGGTCCGCCACCGCGGCGACGATGCGGGCGCGCACCTGCTGGATGTCCTCGTCCGGGAGCAGGCGGCAGTTGAGGGTGGCCTCGGCGGTGGCGGGGATGACGTTGGGCCGATCCCCCGCATGGAAGACGGTGGGCACGCACGTGGTGCGCAGCACGGCGGCCAGGGCGGGGTCGAGCCGCGCGAGGGTGTCCACGGCGTCCTGGGGTGGGGCGTCCGGACGGGCCGCGAGCCGCTGGAGGGCCTTGCCCTGCTCGCCGCCCGTCACCTTCACCCGGCCCTCCACGTTGAGCCGCGTCACGGGGGTGAGCCGGGTGGGGAAGGTGAGCGCTCCCACGCGGGCCACGGCCGCCGCCAGCCGCACCAGGGGCGAGGGCGTGGCGGGCGGCACGGAGGAGTGGCCTCCGGGACCGCTGGCCTTGAGCACCACCTGGCGCGACACCCGCTCGGCGGCCTGCAGGTTGACGAAGCGCACCCGGCGGCGATCCTCGGACAGCTCCGTGAGGCCTCCTTCGTTGAGGGCGAACTCCGCCTCGCGCAGCTCCGGACGGCGTTCGAGCAACTTGTCGATTCCAGCCCGTGAGCCCACCTCCTCGTCCGCGCTGAGCACGAGCACCACGTCCCGCGAGCGCTTCGTGCCCTCCCGCGCGAGCTTGCGCATCGCGAGGATGCTGGCGGCCACCATGCCCTTGTTGTCCTGGACGCCACGCCCGTAGAGGAAGCCCTCGCGCTCGGTGAGGGTCCAGGGATCGGAGGTCCATTCCTCGCGCCTGGCGGGCACGGTGTCGAGGTGGGCCAGGACGAGCACGGGCCGCGCGGCGCCAGTGCCCGGGAGCCTCGCGATGAGGTGGGCGCGTCCGGGGACGGGCTCGTCGAACTCCGAGGAGATGCCGGCTTCCTGGAGCCAGCGCGCGGCCACCCGTGCGGCCGCGGCCTCGTTGCCGGGAGGATTGGAGGTATCCACGGCGATGAGCTCGGCGAGCAGGGTGCGCATCTCCTCCCCCGGGGCTTGGGGCGGCGCATGGGCGGGCGTGACGCGGCCCGGCGCGGCGAGCAGGGCGAGAACCAGGAGCAGGGGAGACATGCGGGCAGTTTAGGGGAGTCCTTCGAGCTGTGGTAAGGGCGGCTCCTCTCCCGAGAGGTCCTTCGCATGTCAGTGCAGATGGATGTCCGAGTCCTCGAGTTGCCCCTTCGTCACGCCTGGACGATCGCGCGGGGGACCAGCACCTCCAAGCGCAACGTCATCGTCGAGCTGCGCGAGGCGGGCGTGGTCGCCCGGGGAGAAGCCGCTCCGAACGTGCGCTACGGCGAGTCGGCCGAGACGGTGACGGAGGCACTGGGCAAGCTCGCTCCGGTGCTCGCGGGAGATCCGTGGCACTTCCGGGTCTTATCCGAGCGCGTCGAGGCGGCGCTGCCGGGCAACCACGCGGCGAAGGCGGCGTTGGACATCGCGCTCCATGATCTGGCGGGCAAGCGGCTGGGCGTGCCGCTGTACCGCATGCTGGGGTTGGACCCGGCGGCCATGCCGCTCACGTCCTTCTCCATCGGAATCGACGAGCCGGCGACGCTGGCGCGCAAGGTGGAGGAGGCCGCGCCCTACCCGGTGCTCAAGGTGAAGCTCGGCGCGAAGGACGTGCGCGAGACGTTCGGCGCGGTGCGGGCGGCCACCGCCAAGCCGGTGCGGGTGGACGCGAACGAGGCCTGGAAACCCGAGGAGGCGCTGGCCCATATCGAGTGGCTGGCCGCCCAGGGGGTGGAGTTGGTGGAGCAGCCGCTGCCGGCGGCGGACGTGGAGGGGGCGAAGTGGCTGCGGCGGCGCTCGCCGCTGCCGTTGGTGGCGGACGAGGCGTTGATGATGGCCTCGGACGTGCCGAGGCTGGCCGAGGGCTACCACGGCATCAACGTGAAGCTGCAGAAGTGCGGCGGCATCCGCGAGGCGCTGCGCATCATCGAGACGGCGCGCGCCTGTGGCCTCAAGGTGATGATCGGGTGCATGGTGGAGACGGGAGTGGGGATCGCGGCGGCGGCGCACCTGGGACCGCTCGCGGACTGGCTGGACCTGGACGGCAACCTGCTCCTGTCGGCGGACCCCTTCCAGGGCCACCCCGTGGTGGAGGGGCGCATCCGATTGGGTGAGGGGCCCGGGCTCGGCGTGGAGCCCCAGCCTCGTCCATGACGCAGCCGCTCATCCAGTCACCCATGGCGGTGCTCACGGTGCTGCTGGCCGTGTTGTCGCTGCTGATGCTCGCCGAGCGCCATCCCGTGCTCGGGCGCGTCTTCAAGGTCGTGCCCCTGCTGGTGCTCGTCTATTTCGTGCCCACGCTGCTGTCGAACACGGGCGTCATTCCCACGCGCTCGGAGCTGTACGGCTTCGTGTCGGCCTATCTGCTGCCCGCGAGCCTGGTGCTCCAGGTGCTGGCGATGGACCTGGGAGCCATCGCGAAGTTGGGGCGCGGCGCCGTGCTGCTCTTCCTGGCGGGGACGGCGGGCATCATGATCGGCGGACCGCTGGCCTATCTGCTGCTGGGCCACTGGCTGCCGGCGGAGCTGGGGGATCAGGCGTGGAAGGGGCTGGCGGCGCTTAGCGGCTCGTGGATTGGCGGGAGCGCGAACTTCGTGGCCATCGGGCAGAGCGTGGGGGCGAGGGACGACACGCTGAGCATGATGGTGGTGGTGGACGTGGGCGTGTCGAACCTGTGGACGGCGGTGCTCTTGTGGTTCGCGGGGCGCGAGCGCCAGATGGACGAGCGCCTGGGCGCGGACCGGCGGGCCATCGACGTGGTGCGCGAGCAGGTGGAGCGCTTCCACGCCGCGGTGTCCCGGCCCGCGAGCCTCCAGGACCTGGTGTGGCTGCTGGCCATCTCCCTGGGCACGACGGTGGTGTGCACGGAGGTGGCCAGGCACCTGCCGGACGTGGGGACGTTCATCACGGGCTTCACCTGGGTGGTGCTGCTGGTGACGACGGTGGGCGGGCTGATGTCCTTCACGCGCCTGCGCGAGCTGGAGGGCGCCGGGGCGAGCCGCGTGGGCGCGCTGTTCCTCTACGTGCTGGTGATGACCATTGGCGCGAAGGCGGACTTCCGGCGGTTGCTGGACGCGCCGGCGATGGTGGCGGTGGGCTTGGTGTGGATGGCGGTGCACGCGGGCATCGTGCTGGGAGTGCGGAGATGGTTGCGCGCGCCCATCTTCTTCGCGGCCGTGGGCTCACAGGCCAACGTGGGGGGCGCGGCGTCCTCGTCCGTCGTGGCCGCCGCGTTCCACCCCGCGCTCGCGCCCGTGGGCGTGATGCTCGCGGTGGCCGGCTATGTGCTGGGCACCTACGGGGGCCTCCTGTGCGCGGTGATGCTGGAGCAGGTGCACCGGCTCCTTCAGTGAGTGGGAAGGCTCCAGGACGTGCCCCCCTTCCCTTCATTTAGAGGGGAGGGGATGGAAGACGACGCCATCCAGGCGGAGTCGTTGGCAGGCCCTGATGAAGCGTTCGCTGCAGACCAGGACGGTCGAGAAGTCTTCCAAAGGGCATCAGGCAGGGCGAGGCCGGTTCGACCACAGCGGCGGCAAGGCCGCGCTCGGTGGAAGGGGAGGCAATCGGGATGGAGTCGTCCGGAGGGCAGAATCTTCAATTCGAGCAGCTCGGGCGGATGGCGTTGGCGAGAGCGGAGGTGCATCTGGCGGCCTTTGAGACCTTGGACGCCCTCTGCTTGAAGTGCATCGAAGGCCTCTCTTCGGATCAACAACCACCAGGGATCAGGCGAGACGAGCGCTCCAAAGTGGCCATGGAGCTTGCCCTGGAATGCGCCCAGAGGTGTACCTGGCTCCAGGAGGGCGCCGGGTGGAAGGAGCGGCCGGACCAGTTCACACAATCGTTCGAACTCCTCGATGGGTTCGGCGCGGGCTGTCTCGAAGTCGGCCAGGGCCGACACGGGCGTTAAATCGACGGATGGATACGCCTTGGCGCCGTCGCTCCAGGTCTCCTTGCACGAGGGACAGATGACGCCCGGGAGACCCCATCTGTAGGCTCCGTCGATGACACCGGAGCTGTCTTGGGTGTTGTCGTTGTCGATTCGAAAATAGCGCACGGATGAGGTCCTCACTGCCGTTTCATCCGCAATGATACGGGGTGAGCTGTCCATGCACGCCGAACCGGTTCATGAGATCGAAGACGAAGCGCCATACCTCATTTTGTGTGGCGCTCCGGTTCTTGGCGATGAATCGCCGCCAGGCCTCATTCCATTGTCCCCCTTGTCATGAACCGCCCGGTACTCATCGTCCCCTTCATTTCTGGGGCAGTCCCGGGCTCGCTATCGGGGCGATGGACGGTCGCAGCACGGACGCGGCCACGCCGCTCAGGCCGATGAGCCCCACGAGGTTGGGGAAGACCTGCAAGCCGTTCATCAGGTCTCCCCACGCCCAGATGGTCTCCACCTTGCCGGTGGCGCCGAAGACGACCAGGCCGCAGTACACCCAGCGGTAGGGCACGGTGAGCCGGGGGCCGAACGCGTACTCGAGGAACTGCTCGCCGTAGTACGCCCAGCCAATCAACGTCGTGTAGCCGAACAGGAAGGCGCAGAAGGCCACCACCCAGCCGCCCACCGTGGGAATGGCCGTGTTGAAGGCCTGGGCCACCACGGCGGTGCTCGTGAGCCCGGACCTCCACACTCCGCTCACGAGGATGACGAGCGCGCTGAGCGTGGACGTCACGCACGACACGATGAACACCTCCATCACCGCCTGGAGCCCCTGGCGCACGGGAGCGTCGGTGCGCGCCGTGCCATAGGCCACCGCCGCCGTACCGTACCCGGCCTCGTTGGCGTAGATGCCCCGGGCGATGCCGTAGCGCATGGCCGTCATCATCCCCACGCCCAGGGCGCCTCCGCCCGCGGCTTCCATGGAGAAGGCCTCGCGCACGACGAGCGCCAGCACCGAGGGCAGGTTCTCCACGTGGGTGAGGATGACCACCAGCCCGCCCACCAGATAGAGCCCGACCTTCAGCGGCGCGAGCCGTTCCGCGGCGCGGCCCACGCTCTTCACGCCTCCAATGACCACGAGCCAGGTGAGCACGGCGATTCCCACCCCCGAGGCGAGCGGGGGGAGGGCGAACTGGCTCTCCAGCACCACGGCGATGGAGTTGGGCTGGGTGAAGGGCGTGGTGGTGAGCGCGGCCACGCCGGCGATGAGCGCGTAGACCCAGGCGAGCCGGGGGGCGCCCAGTCCCTCCTTCAGGTAGTGCATGGGGCCCGCGGAGAGCCGGTCACCCTCCACCCGGCGGTAGCGGATGCCCAGCACGGCCTCGCAGAACTTGATGGCCGTGGCGAAGAATCCGTACACCCAGATCCAGAACAGCGCGCCGGGCCCTCCGCTCACGATGGCCGTGGCCACGCCCGCGATGTTTCCCGTGCCAATGGAGGCGCCCAGCGCCGTCATGAAGGCCTGGAAGGGCGTCAGGGCCCCCTCGCCCCCGGCCTGGACGGGGACCATGGCGCGCAGGGCCTCGCGGAAGCGCAGGACCTGGACGAACCGCAACCGGACCGTCAGGAACACACCGGTTCCCAGCAGGAGGGCGAGCGTCCACGGACCCCAGACGGCGTTGCTTGCGACATCGATGGCGTTGCGAAGGGATTCGGGGAACATGAAGTCCCGTCATAATCCCACCGGGCCCTCCGGGGCACTTCTCGCAAGGAGTCGATGCTCGTGTCCGTCCCTACCCCTCCCCGCGAACTCCTCGACCTCTGCGCTGGGATTCACCTTGACGGGCTGCCGCTTCCGCCCCTCGTCCGGCAGCCCCAGGTGGCGGCCCGGCTCGGGCGGCTGCGCCAGGAGGCCCCGGACTTGTTCCACGTCGAGGAGGTGGGGCGCTCGGTGGAGGGGCGCCCGTTGCAACTCGTCCGCTTCGGCCAGGGCCCGCGCCACCTGCTCCTCTGGTCCCAGATGCACGGGGACGAGCCCACCGCCACCACGGCGCTGCTGTACCTGCTCGAGTACGTCCGCCGTCACCGCGAGGAGCCCCGGGTGGCGCGGCTGCTCTCCTCGCTCACCGTGCACGCACTGCCCCTGCTCAACCCGGATGGCGCCGAGCGCTTCCAACGACGCAACGCGCAAGGCATCGACATCAACCGCGATGCGCTGGCGCTCCAGACGCCCGAGGGCCGCACGCTCAAGGCGCTGCGCGACCGTCTCCAGCCCATGCTCGGCTTCAACCTCCACAACCAGAACTGGCGCACGGCGGTGGGGGAGACGCGCCAGCCCGCGTCCATCTCGCTCCTCGCGCCGCCCTTCGACGCCGCGCGCAATGACAACCCGGGACGGGTGCTCGCCAAGAAGGTGTGCGCCGTCATCCACGAGGCCCTGGAACCCCTCATCCCCGGGCGGATGGGCCGCTACGACGACTCCTTCGAAACGCGCGCCTTCGGCGACAACCTGGGGCGCTGGGGCACGCCCACCGTGCTCATCGAGTCGGGCCCATGGCCCTCGGCCGAGCCGGATCTGCCGCTGGTCCAGATGAACTTCGTGGCCCTGGTCTCCGCCCTGGAGTCACTGGCGGACGGCTCGGTGGAGCGGGCGGATCCCGCGCGCTACGCGTCCATTCCGCTCAACTGGGGCCAGGGCTTCCTGCACCTGCTCATCCGAGGGGCCCAGGTGCATGGCGAGGCGGGAGACGCCTTCGTCGCGGACGTGGGCGTGGCCGCGCTCCAGGTGGTGCGCTCCGGTGCGGAGGGGCCGCGCGCCGTGGTCACGGGCACCGTCGAGGAGCTGGGGGACCTGCGGGTCTTTGGCGCCCAGGAGATCATCGACGCGGCGGGGCTCCTGGTGGTGCCGCTGCCGTCCGAGGGCGTGAAGGAAGGAGACCTGCTGCCGCCGCCGCCGCGCGAGGCGCGCACGCTGCGGCTGGGACAGCCCGCGGAGTTGATGTTGCTGCGGCCCGTGGAGGGCCCTGGAGCGGGCGCTGGAACCTGGCGGGTGGAGCGGGTCATTCGCTACGCGCGCTGATTTCCCATCTCCTGGGAATCGTGTCGGAAATGTGGCAAAGAAGACCTCCTCATCCCAGGAGGGGAAGACATCTTGGACCTGTCCGTTCGACGCGTGCTCGCGTGGTGTGTGTTATTGCTTTTGTGGGGCACCAGCGCAGGGGCGCAAGGCACGGCGGTCCTCGTCGGCAGGGTGAGCAACGCGGCCGACAAGAAGCCCCTGCAGGACGCGGTGGTGACGGCCACGTCGCCGAGCCTCCAGGGCGAGCAGGTGGTGGTGACGGACGCGAGCGGTGAGTACCGCGTTCCGCAGTTGCCGCCGGGCGTCTACACGCTCCGGGTGGAGCGCGAGGGCTTTCGCATCCTCACGCGCTCGGACATCCAGCTGCGCATCGATCGCACCATCCGCTTCAACGTGGAGCTGCTGCCCGAGCAGGGTCTGAGCGAGGAAGTGGTCGTCGTGGCCCGGCCTCCCACGGTGGACATCGGCTCGAGCGCGCAGGGCGTGAGCGTGGATTCCAGCCTGTTGCGCAACCTCGCGTTGAACCGGCCAGGCTCCAAGGGCTCGGCGTCGCGCTCCTTCGAGTCCCTGGCCGAGCTGGCCCCGGGCGCGCAGGAAGACGCCTACGGCGTGAGCATCAACGGGAGCACCTCGCCCGAGAGCCAGTACGTGGTGGACGGCCTGTCCGTGAACGATCCCTCGGTGGGCACCATCGGCACGCCCCTGTCGGTGGAGTTCGTCAAGGAGGTCAACGTCATCACGGGTGGCTACATGCCCGAGTATGGCCGCTCCACGGGCGGCGTGCTGAACGTGGTCACCAAGTCCGGCTCCAATGAGTTTCATGGCTCCTTCTTCGGCAACATCGCCCCGGGCTTCCTGCAGTCGTCGGGGTTGGAGATCCAGCGGGCGGGCAGCGTCATCTCCGCCAAGGGAACGCCCTGGAACCAGGGGGACCTGGGCTTCGAGATCGGCGGACCCATCCTCAAGGACAAGCTCTGGTTCTACGCGGGAGCCGCGCCCGCCTTCAATCGCATCCAGGTGACGCGGCAGCTCAGCGCCCTCGACCTGTGCACCGAGGTCAATCCCGACATCGGCTGCGCGAAGGTCGGGGATGCCCGGAAGGATCCCACCACGGGCTTCCAACTCGCCACGCCCATCGCGGGCACGCAGGTGAGCCGCTTCGCGGATGAGCGGACGCTCCAGTACATCGGCAAGCTCACCTACAACTTCAACCAGGATCACACCCTGTCCCTGTCGGTGTACGGCACGCCCACGCGCTCGGGCGGACCGGGCCGTTACTCGTTCAGCCGGGACGGCGCGCCCGAGGTGTGCTCGGGTTTGTCCTGTACCTCGTACGTCCAGGGCTCCTACGAGTCCATCGCCACCCAGCGCACGGGCGGCGCGCTGGACATCGTGGCCAAGCAGTCCTCGTCCTTCTTCAACAAGGAACTCCTCATCGACGCGACGGTGGGCTGGCACCACCAGAACGCCTCCACGCTGCCCTCGGATGGCTCGGGGCTGTCCTCCGGGCAGGGCCTGTCCGCCCAGCCCACCATCAACTGGCGGCGCACGCGCAACCCGGGCTACCACACCATCACCGAGTTCGAGTCCCTGGAGGACCCCTCCGTCTGTAACGCGCCTGGGCTGCCCGAGGGCGCCCGTTGTCCCGTCAGCGCGTACTCGACGGGTGGACCGGGCACCATCCAGATCTCGGAGCTGAGCCGCTACCAGGGCAAGGTGCTGGGCACCTACCTGCTCAACGCGCTCGGCCACCATGTCTTCAAGGCGGGCTTCGACGCCGAGGGCGCCAGCTTCTACAACAACCGCGCGCGCACGGGCCTCGCGCCCTGGTACGAGTGCACCGACGGCTCGTGCTTCTACACGCTCAACCAGTACGGCTACCTGGAGGCGCCGGATCAGCCCGTGTTCCTCGCGTCGAAGGAAGGCACCTCCACCTCGCTCACCCTGGGCGGCTTCGTCCAGGACAGCTGGTCCATCTTCGACAAGGTCACGCTCAACGTGGGCGGCCGCTATGACACGCAGACGCTCTGGGGACTCGACGGCAAGATGGGCCTGAACCTGCCCAACCAGTGGTCGCCCCGCCTGGGCCTCATCTACGACTTCACGCAGCAGGGCCGCTCGAAGCTCTACGTCAACTACGCGCGCTTCTACGAGAACGTCCCGCTCGACATGGCCGACCTGTCCTTCCCCCAGCAGCGGCTGCTGTCGACCACGTTGAACGCCTCCTGCAACCCCTCGGATCCGGCGGCCCTGGCGCCCGGCGGGGCCTGCAACGTGGATGGCAACCGCCAGGTCATCGGCAACCCGGAGAGCCCCAGCCAGTACTGGAACGCCGAGGGCGGCGACCGCGTGCCCGTGGACCCCAACATCCGCGCCCAGTCCAGTGACGAGTTCGTGGTGGGCGCCGAGTACGAGATCATCGTCGGACGCCTGGGCCTGTCCTACACCAAGCGCTACCTCAACGACGTCATCGAGGACATGAGCCGCGACGACGGCAGCACCTTCTTCCTGGGCAACCCGGGCAAGGGCACCTCGTCGGACTTCCCGCTGGCGCGCCGCGACTACGACGCTGTGAACGTCTACTACACCAAGGCCTTCGCGAACTCGTGGCTGGCCCAGGTGAGCTACACGTGGTCCTCGCTGCGCGGCAACTACTCGGGGCTCTTCCGCGCGGACACCGGCCAGTTGTCGCCCAACCTGACGCGCGACTTCGACCTGCTGTCGCTCACCGTGAATCGCGATGGTCCGCTGCCGGGGGATCGCACGCACGCCTTCAAGGCCTTTGGTGCCAAGGAGTTCCGCGTGTCCAGGGACCTGAGCATCGACGTGGGCGGTGGGTACCGGGCGCGCTCGGGCTCGCCCATCAACTACCTGGGCTATCACCCCCGGCGCAGCGGCGCCGAGACGTTCATCCTCCCGCGTGGCAGCGGTGGCCGACTGCCCTGGGTCCACAACCTCGATGGGCACGTGGGCTTGAGCCAGCGGCTCGGAGGCGACTACACGCTGAGCGTGTCGCTGGATGTCTTCAACCTCTTCAACTTCCAGCAGGTGACGGACGTGGACCAGGTCTTCACCTTCACCCGCGTCCTGCCGCTCGAGCAGGGCGAGAAGGCCGCGAACGTGGAGAGCTGCCGCGAGGCGGGCAACCCCGAGTGCCTTGTGAAGGCCTCGGGCACGAACACCCCCATCACCTCCGCGGACATCAACCCCAACTACAAGCGCCCCATCGCCTATCAGGCACCGCGCTCCGTCCGCTTTGGCGTGAAGCTGAGCTTCTAGGCGCACCCCTTCCGGAGAGACATCATGAAGCGTCGATTGATTGGTTTGGGGATGCTCCTGAGCGCCTGCGGTGCCGAGCAGCAGGATCCGCAGTGCGTGGTGGCCCGTGCCGTGTCGGACGGCTCCACGGGCTCGTTCGCGGTCACCTATTCGCTCAAGCCGGGACAGAACCCGGCGCTCGCGTGCACCCGGCTCAAGTCCGAGGCGGTGGGATTGCAGAAGTATCTCAGCCAGGACCCGGCGGCGAAGGACACGGTGGCCGTGCGCTCCGGCTCGCTGGGGACGCTGCTTCGGACAGAGGCAGCCCGTGTGGATGCCTCGGTGTCCATTGCCAACGCCGTGGGGACACTGGAGACGGAGGCGCCGGGGCCGGACAACTTCTGCGAGGTGCCCGTGCTCAGCCCCGAGCGGGTGGTGTTGACTGCTACTCCCGACGCCATCGCGCAGGACCTCACCTATGAGTGGTCCGGCCTGCGCATCTACAACACGCCCGACATTCCGGGGACGCAGTTCATCGCGAACCTGCGCTACACGGCCAATGGCTGTACCGCCGAGTTCACGGCGCGAGGCATCTGGCCGGTGGTGTCCTGTGCGACCAGCTCGACGGTCAGGACGCCGGACGAGTCGAAGTGTGATCCGTACGCGGATCCGCCCACGCGGCTGCGCGGATCGGGCATCAATCCGAGCTTCCCGGTGAAGTGCGATCCGGTGGCGCTCATCTGTGTGCTGACGGGCGAGGTTCCGTCCGTTCCGTAGCGCATGGCCGGGGGCAATCGCGTGCGCTCGTCCGGCCGTGATGCGTGGGCTTCTCTCCTCGCGTTGTTGCTGGCGGCGTGGAGCCTGGGGGGACTGAGCGGGTGCGCCACGATTCCCACTGCGTCTCCCTCGCTCTCCCAGGGGGACGCGGGAGGGGCGGGAGGCTTTCCCGAGTCGACCCTGGATGCCTTCGCCCAGGTCCAGGAGGCCAGTGGCCTGGCACCGGAGTCGTGGCATCCGGCGGGCGCGGCGCTGTACGTGGGACAGGCGCGTTCCCTCCTGGGGGCGCTGTCGAGGACGCCGCTGACGCAGCGGACCTTCGCGCCCCGGCGAGTCCTCTCGTGGATGTTGGGAGAAGTGCTCCAGGGCGGCGACCGGGTGGAGTACGCGGAACTCCGGCGGAGGGCGCGACGCTTCTGGCTCCTGGTGCTGGTGCGCACGGATGGCTGCCTGGTGACGGCGCTCACGGGACATCCCCTTCAGCGCATGGGTCAGGTGCGGTTGGTGGAGGGCCAGTGGCGGGTGGGGAGCCTCGTCGTGGGAGACTTCTATGCCTCGCACGGGGGCGTCATCTTCCCGGTAACGGGAGCCTTGCGGCGCGCGAATACGCCACCCGTCACGGAACTGGGCCTGGAGCGGGACTGGCTCAACGCGGCGTTGGATGGAGCACAAGACGCCGTGGGCGAGATGGCGGTCGCGCTCGCTGAAACCGTCCTGCATCCCATCCGGAGCGTGGAAGGCCTCGCTCAACTCCCGAGCACCGTCGCGCTCCTCATCGCCTCTTCACCCGAGTACTTCGCGCGCTACGGCGCCATGTCCCGGGAGGATCAGATCCGCGAGGCGGCGCGGTTGTCCACGCATGTCCTGCTGTTGTTGGGCGGTGGGGCCGGAGCCGTGGGACGCCTTGGGGGGCTGGGAGCGGAACTGCCCGTGCTGACCTTGACGGCACGAGGTGAACTGGCACTGAGCCGGGTGGCGGCGGGCGTCAGGGGGGGTCCCTCGCTGGGGGTGGAATTGGGGGCGCTCTCCGTGCTCCACATGGCGGGGGGGACCCAGGGGCCGGCGGGCGGTACGGGAGGCAAGGCGGGGCCCGGCCAGTGGAAGTACAAGAAGCCGACCACGAACTCCGAGGACGCATTGGCCTATCAGGAGCAGGTGACGGGGCGCCCCGCCTGGTGGGTGTACATGGTGGATGGCGTGGAGTTCGACGGCTTCTCGGGGACGGAACTGCTCGAGGCAAAGGGCCCCGGGTATTGCTCGTTCTTCAACGCGGATGGGACACCCAAGTACTGGTACAAGAACTCCGGGAAGTTCAACGAGATGCTGGAGCAGGCTGGAAGACAATCGAAGGTTGCCGGGAGGTTGGGATTGCCTCTGACGTGGCATGTCGCCGACGCCAAGGTCGTGGACTTCCTGCGTCGCTTCTTTGGAAACGAAGGCTTGAACAATATTGACGTCAAATATACTCAGCCAACTCGGTAGGGTGAGCGAATGAGTGAGAATTATTACCTCGGTGCGTATTGGGGCCCCCGCAAGGAGACTGCATTGGAGTGTGCCCGACGCGCATCATCCTTCTTTCGCTCACTCGCGCTGTGTGATCCGACGTTTGTCCAATGGTACAGAGGAGGCCGTGGTGTCCCTCGTGGCTCGCCTGGACATGTTGTTCCCGTTGAGGAGCAAGCGCTAGAAGTGCTGTTGGCGAAAAGCAGGAACCGTACAGATGAGGGAAAGGAGATCATCGAGGACCTGGGCTTCAGCCAGTTCATGTGGAACGCGAAAAAGAACAGCACGGAGTTCCGTCTCTCTTGCGGAAAATACTCTCCGTGGGGTGGGCCGAACGTTTGTCTGCTTTATCCGTCCAGGCAAAGCCCCGAGCGCGAGAGGCTTCTGGGTATGGAAGTGCTCGCCCAGGTGATTGAAAGCATGGTTGTCTCGTGGGAACCGGATTTCGCCGTGGCGAGTTCGTCCGAGATGGTCGATGTCATTCAGAAGCGCAAGGGTGAAGTCCGGGTCGGTTGGCTGACCTATCTGTCCAGGCGCTTGGGGACCCTGCCTCCGCTTCCCGCCTCCGTGCGCATCGAGCCGGTGGGGGACTTGGGCTGGCTTCTCATCCTCTCGTCCGAGCCCATGTCGGCGAGCAACCCCGAGCATGTGTCCTTCACCGCGCGCATCCGTGAACTGTTGGACCGCGCGGGGCTCATCGAAATCCCCGCTCCCGCGTAGGCTCCAGGCACCAAGGCGAAAGGAGCAGTGGGATGGGCTTGTTCGACAAGATGATGGGCAACGCGGAGGTCTCGGGGAAGTCGGCGTATCAGGTCGAGCGGTTTCTCGGAGAGGCGGAGCAGCTCCTCGCCGTGTTCCGCTTCATGCGGGATGAGATCGTCGTCACCGATCGCGGCATCTTCGCCGTCGACGTGCAGGGCCTCACGGGCGCGAAGAAGGAGTACAAGTACTTCCCCCTCAAGGGCATCAAGTACGTGTCCTATGAGAGCGCGGGCACGTTCGATCTCGACGCGGACATCAAGATTGGCGTCGACGGCAACACGGAGCTCGTCAACATGGTGCCCGTGAGCAAGCCCCTGTCCTTCAAGATTCCCAAGGCCCAGGCGTCCGACGGAGAGCGCTTCTTCAAGCTCATCAAGGCGGCGGTCGACGGAAAACCGCTCCCCAAGGCGACCCCCTCCTGACGTCACGCAGCGGGGCAGTGCGGCTCGGCGGGGCCGCGCTCCTTCTCCTCGGCCTGGGCGATGGAGCGCGCGCTCCGCTCCTGCATCTGGCTCACTTCCCGGAGCTTCTCCCCGCGCCGCGTGCTCTCCTGACCCTCCGGTTCTCCGTCCCCCGGCGTCTTGCGCAGGACCTCGGCTTCCTGCCGGACCGCGGAGATGCGCTGCTGTTCCCGCAGCAGGTTCAGCCCGTCCTGGGCGCTGATGGTGCCTTTGCGCATCCCCTCGGAAATTCGTTGCACCTGGGCGGCTTGGATGTCGCGGCTGTCACGCTCATCCCGAGGCGTGAGGAGGGGGGTCGAGGGCGGAGGACGCGTCATGGGAGGGCTCCAGGGCGCGGCGGGGGAGTCTGTCGCCGGGAGCGAGTCAGAGTGCAGCTTGTGTGCCAGGTGGGGATGCATGGGGTGGGGCGAAGCGCCGGTGGGGGTCCCGAGCGGAAGCCCGCGCTTCCTAACGGGCCGGGGTGGTGACTTCCGTCCCGCGTGATGACAGTTGTCACCAGGTGGACGTTCGAGAGGTTGTCCGCCCCTCGCCAATAGGTGTGGGATGGTGTAGGGTTGATGTCGCCATGCACGTCTACGCCATCGAGCTGTCGAAGGAACTGGGTCTCAAGCCCGAGCAGGTGGATCGCACCCTGGCGCTGAGCGCCGATGGGGCGACGGTCCCGTTCATCGCCCGCTATCGCAAGGAGGTCACCGGCGGCCTCGACGAGGTGCAGATCCAGGCCATCCTGGACGGGGCCGCCGCGCGCGAGGAGCTGGACGCGCGCCGGGAGACGATCCTGCGCTCCATCGAGAGCCAGGGAAAGCTTACCCCCGAGCTGACCCAGGCCCTTCAGCGGGCGAAGACGCGCACGGAGCTGGAGGATCTGTACCTGCCCTACAAGCCCAAGCGCCGCACCCGTGCCGCCATCGCCCGGGAGCGAGGGCTGGAGCCGCTGGCCGATCTGCTCTGGAAGCAGGAGGGCGCCCGGGGCGAGGACGTGGCCGCCCGGGTGCGTCCGTTCATCAACGCCGACAAGGACGTGCCGGACCGGGACGCGGCGCTCGCGGGCGCGCGCGACATCTGCGCCGAGCGCGTGGCCGAGGACGCGGGCCTGCGCCGAGGCGCGCGCGAGCTGTGCGTGAACAAGGGCCGTCTGCGCTCGGCCGTCGTGGCCGCCAAGAAGGGCGAGGCCACCAAGTTCGACAATTACGCCAACCACGAGGAGGACCTGTCCAAGGCGCCCTCGCACCGCATCCTCGCGCTCTTGCGCGGCGAGACCGAGGAAGTGCTGCGCATCCAGCTCGCCCTGCCGGATGACGAGGTGAAGGGCTCGCTGGTGTCTCGCGTGGTGACGAAGTCCCAGTCCCCGTTCGCCTCCGAGCTGCGCGCCGCGGTGGAGGACTCCTGGGAGCGGCTGATGGGGCCCTCGATCGAGTCCGAGCTGCGCAACGAGCTCAAGGAGCGCGCGGACCGTGAAGCCATCACCGTCTTCGGGCAGAACCTGCGCCACCTGCTCCTGTCCGCGCCCGCGGGGGGACGGCCGGTGCTCGCGCTCGACCCGGGCCTGCGCACGGGCGTCAAGGCCACCATGCTGGATGGCACGGGCAAGCTCGTGGAGTCCGCCACGCTCTACACCGAGCGCGGCGCCAACGAGCGCGCCACCGCCGCCCGGCAGTGCGGCGCCATCATCCAGAAGCACAAGCCCGAGCTCATCGCCGTGGGCAACGGCACGGGCAGCCGCGAGGCGGAGGGCTTCGTGCGCGAGGTGCTCAAGGTGCTCGGGCTCCAGGTGCCCGTGGTGTCCGTGAGCGAGCAGGGGGCCTCCATCTACTCGGCCTCCGAGGTGGCGCGCGAGGAGTTCCCCGACCTGGACGTGTCGCTGCGCGGCGCGGTGTCCATCGGCCGGCGCCTGCAGGATCCCCTCGCGGAGCTGGTGAAGATCGATCCCAAGAGCATCGGCGTGGGCCAGTACCAGCACGACGTGGACCAGGCGCAGCTCAAGAAGAAGCTGGGCGAGGTGGTGGACTCGTGCGTCAACGCGGTGGGCGTGGACGTGAACACCGCGTCGCCGCAGTTGCTCGAGCACGTGTCCGGCATCGGCCCCACGCTCGCCAAGAAGATCGTCACCCACCGCGCCGCCAAGGGACGCTTCACCACGCGCCGGGAAATCCTCAAGGTGAGCGGGCTGGGGCCGAAGACGTTCGAGCAGGCGGCGGGCTTCCTGCGCGTGCATGGCACCGAGCCCCTGGACGCGAGCGCCGTGCACCCCGAGCGCTACGGCGTCGTCGAGCGCATGGCGAAGGACCTGGGAGTGGACGTGAAGCAACTGGTGGGCAACGTCTCGCTCGTGCGGAAGATCGATCCCAAGCGCTACCTGGGGCCGGACCTGGGTGACATGACGCTCAAGGACATCCTCGCCGAGCTGGAGAAGCCCAGCCGGGACCCTCGGGGTGACTTCACCGCGCCCTCCTACCGCGAGGACTTGCAGAAGCTGGAGGACGTGAAGGAGGGCATGGTGTTGCAGGGCGTCGTCACCAACGTCACCGCCTTCGGGGCCTTCGTGGACGTGGGCGTGCACCAGGATGGGCTCGTCCACGTGTCCCAGTTGTCCACCCGCTTCATCAAGGATCCGTCCGAGGCCGTGAAGGTGGGCGACCGGCTCACCGTGAAGGTCGTGAGCGTGGACCTGGCGCGCAAGCGGCTCGGGCTGTCCGTGCGCGCCCTCACCGAGGGCACTCCGGCGTCGGCTCCCAGCGCGCCCCGTTCCTCCTCGAGCGGTCCCTCCCCCCGGGCGCCCTCCCATGCCCAGGGTGGCCAGAAGACCGCTCCCCCGAAGCCCTCGGCCGAGCCCTTCAACAATCCGTTCAGCAAGCTCAAGCGCTGAACGGTTCGGGAGAAATCCGGAAGACAGCGGGGGAGGCGGGCATTAAGTCTGCCGCCCCATGAACTTCCGATCCCTGGGCAGAAGTGGTTTGAAGGTCAGTGAAATCTCCTACGGCAACTGGTTGACCCATGGTTCCCAGGTCGAGGAGGACGCGGCGCTCGCCTGCGTGCGTGCCGCCCTGGACGAGGGCATCACCACGTTCGACACCGCGGATGTCTACGCGGCCACCCGTGCCGAGTCCGTGCTCGGCCGGGCCCTCAAGGGTCAGCGCCGCGAGGGCCTGGAAATCCTCACCAAGGTGTACTGGCCCACGGGTCCCGGTCCCAATGACCGGGGTCTGTCGCGCAAGCACATCCTCGAGTCCATCAACGGCTCGCTCAAGCGGCTGCAGACGGACTACGTGGACCTCTACCAGGCGCACCGCTACGACCATGAGACGCCGCTCGAGGAGACGATGCAGGCCTTCGCCGACGTCGTCCGTCAGGGCAAGGCGCTCTACATCGGCGTGTCCGAGTGGACGGCCGAGCAGTTGCACGAGGGCGTGAAGCTGGCCCGGCAGCTCGGCATCCAGCTCGTCTCCAACCAGCCCCAGTACTCCATGCTGTGGCGGGTCATCGAGGCCAAGGTGGTGCCGGCGTCGCGGGAGCTGGGGGTGGGGCAGGTGGTCTTCTCGCCCATCGCGCAGGGCGTGCTCACCGGCAAGTACAAGCCGGGCCAGAAGCCGCCCGAGGGCAGCCGCGCCACGGATCAGAAGGGGGGCTCCGGCTTCGTCCAGCGCTTCTTGCGCGATGATGTCCTCACGCGCGTGCAGCAGCTCCAGCCGGTGGCGGACGGGGCCGGGCTGTCCCTGGCCCAGCTCGCCGTGGCGTGGGTGCTGCAGAACCCGAACGTCTCCTCGGCCATCATCGGCGCCTCGCGGCCCGAACAGGTGAAGGAGAACGTGAAGGCCTCGGGGGTGACGCTGAGCGCGGAGGTGCTGCGCCGCATCGAGGAGATCATCGGCCCCATCGCCGAGCGGGATCCCGCCAAGACGGTCAGCCCCGAGAAGCGGCCGTGAGCAGGGCGGCGGGGTGCTCAGGGCGCTCGGGGCAGATGCCGGGGCGCCTTGAACTCCAGCTCATGGGTGAGCGAGGGCTCCGGCTCGAGCCGGAGCGGCGCGTGCTCGCCCGCCAGGGCCGCCGGGGTGGTGAGGATGCTGCTCATCGTGGCCGCGTCGGCCGCGTCCGAGAGCGCCATATGCCCGTAGGGATGCGTTGACAGGTCGATGCCGGGCGTCAGGTAGCTGGTGACCGTGAAGACGTATTTCTGGCCGGGTTCGAGGATGCCCGGAAGCACGTCGACCGCGGTCTCCCGGGTGGAGAGGTAGGCCACGTGGCTCACGGCGGTCGCGGAGGTCCCATTGCCCCTGTCCTGCACGGACAGGCGCGAGATGCGGACGCGGTAGGCCGAGGGCATTCCCACCAGCGGCGCCTTCCAGGCGATGCGCGGCGTGAGCGAGCCGAGGGTCCGCTCCTGTTGCGCGTTGAGTCCATCCACCGTCACGTTCTGCGCGGGCGAGATGCGCGGGGCGATGGGCCCTTGGATGGCGGTCTCCACCCGGCGTCTGTCGCTCAATCCATCCGAGAGCGTGCCGGTGCTCGTGCCCGGCAGACGCACGTCGAGCCGGAAGTTGTGGGCCACCGTGAGCACCTCTCCCCAGCTGAACGGGAAGGGGTTGCCGTAGGAGATGTTCACACGGGCGTCGGTGATTCCGGCGTTGCCATAGCTGTACATCAGGTCGCCCGAGTAGCCATACCAGGCATCCGAGCCCCACGCCGTGGGCGAGATGCTGACGGTCTGGCTGTTGGTGGCGGTGGACTGGGGGTGCACCTGCGTCTGGTAGGCCTCGAAACGGGAGCGCCACCACTCGAAGTTCAGCGTCTTCTGGGGCGTCCCAGTGAAGACGCCGCGCAGCTCCGTTTCGGTGGACGGCGCCATGGTGACGGGATCCGGTGTGGTGGAGCGCTCGATGGCGGCATAGCGGAAGTAGCCGCTGTCCCGGTCGATGAACGAGTTGAAGTACAGGCGATCGCCGCGTGAGGCATCCAGGAGGACGGACTCGGTGGGGCTGATCTGCGTGTAGCTCACGGGGTGTTTGTTCAGCTCGGACGTGTACGCGGGAATCGGGCTCGAGGCGTTCACGTAGGCCATCAGGCCGACATTGGAACTGACGGCCTGCCAGATGGGGGTGACGTTGAACGGCTCGTGCTTGATGTTGGACAGGCTGACGGTGATCGGGCCGGGGTTGGACTTCACCGCGTCCTGGCGGCCCAGTTCGTAGTTGTCCAGGTTCACGGTGCGCGAGTCCGTCAGGACATGGAGCGTGTCGAGCCGCAGGTAGTACCGCCCGGCGGGCGCGTCCGGGATGCGGAAGGTGCCGTCCGGCGACGTCACCACCGTGAGGGGCCGGAGTCCGCCCGACTCGAGCGCGAAGGCCTCGAGCTCCGGGGAGAGCGGATCGATGGGCTGGGTGAAGTCCGCGAGGTCCGTGCGGTAGTGCAACACGCGGGTTCCGCGCACCTCGTGGGGATGGCCCGCGTCCGGGCTGCCCGCATCAGCGGAGGAGCCCCCATCGTAGGAGGGGGAGCCGCCATCGTAGGAGGGGGAGCCGCCATCGGAAGAAGGCGTGCCCGCGTCGCTGGGCTCTCCGCCCACGGAGGGGGGCCGCGGCGCGGAATCCGTGACGGGCGGACCGCCCGTGTCCGGAGGCTCCGCGGAATCGGAGCCACAACCCGCCAACACCATGGATGACATGAATAGAGAAACGAGCGACCGCTGGAACGACACGTTGCATCCCCCTGCTCCCGAGAGGCTTCGGAAGCCGGGGCCAAACTAACTGGCGGCCGCGTCGATGGGGAAGGGCCTCGCCTCGGCTCCCAGCCGCTGGGAGCGCTCGAGCAATCGCCGGAAGCGGTCCGTGCCATTCCGGGCATCGAACTTCACCGCGATTCCCTCCGATTGCACCGAGAGCCAACCGCGCAGCACGCGCGTCTCGTAGATGCCCTCGGGCGAGTACAGCGGAAAGGCGCGCGGCAGGGCGAGCCGCTCCCGCTCGTGTCCTTCCACCAGCGCCCGCTCCATCAGGGCGAGCGCGGCCGTATAGAAGGTGAAGCGGTCGCGGTGGCTCGCATGGGTCAGGGCCCAGGGCAGGTGCCGCTCGAGGAGTTTCAGCCCGCGCGCCACGTTCCCCGTCAGCGCGAGGAATTCCAGGTGCTCGCCCACCGTGGCGAGGAAGTCCCGGTTGCCACGGACGAGGGCATAGCCGCGCAGGTGGCAGTCCCGTGCCTGCTCCAGGCGGCCCAGCTTGAAGAGCGGGTAGAGGACGCTGCCCAACGTCTGGTGCGGCACCTCCGCGCACTCGTACCGCCCCTCCAGCAGGGGCTGGGCCTTGCGCACCACTTCCTCGTACTCGCCCTGGTCCAGGTGGTGGTCCAGCTCGTCGTCCAGTTCGCACGCCAGACAGTCCGAGAGGTGATCCCTCGGGGTCTGTCTCCATTGAGTCCACAGCGCCGCGGCCCGGTCCGCGTCTCCCATGTCCCGCGCCGCCTGGTAGCGCAGCTTGAGGATCGCGCGCTCACCCGCGCCCGTCTTCTCGAAGCACCGCGCCGCGTCCTCCAGGGCCTCCTCGATCTGCGCGCGGCCGATGTGGGGGAACTCGTCCAGACGTCCCACGACCCACTTCTGCTTCCACAGCAGGCCTTCGGGCGCGAAGCGCTCCGGGTCGCGTTGCTGCTGGCCCCGGCACCAGGCGAACGCCGCCAGGGCCCGGTCCGGAAAGCCGCCGAAGGTGGCCGCGTCGATGAGCGAGTCACGCACCTCGTAGGCGAGCCCCACCTCTCCGTGTGCGTCCGCCAGCCGCGCCGCCTCCTCCAGCGTCATCACCTTGGCCTCGCCCGGTTCCAGCCGCTCGGCGCGGTCGAGCAGGGCGTCGAGCCGCGCGCGCCAGTCCTGTCCGCTCAATGCAGGCTCCCGGTGTCTTCGTCGTCACCCAGGCGCGACTCGATGAGGCCGAGCAGGCCCCGGTTGAGCAGCGCCATCTCCCGGGCGTTGAGCGGGCGGTGTCCCAGGAGGAGCGCCTGCACGTAGAGCATTTCCACCGACAGCCGGAGCTGCGCGGTGTCTCGGACCCGGGCGAGCCGGCGGATCACCGGATTGCGCAGGTTGAAGCACAACTGGGGCCGCTCCTGGGGCGGGGCCTTGTCCTGGGTGCCCTCGAGCAGCGAGGCATAGAGGGAGTCCGACTCCTCGCGCGCGCGCTCCAGGTCTCGCTGGAAGGCGCCTTCCTCCACGTCCCCGTAGAGCGTGGGCACCTCGGCGGGGAGGAACTTCTTGAGGCTCACCTCACACCCGAACGACTCCAGCGCCTCCTCGGCGATCCGCCGCAGCCGGGCCACCCCCTCATGCTCCTCGGCCGTCAGCTCCTCGAGGCCCTGGGGCAACTGGGCCGCGGAGAAGACTTCCACTCGTGCGTTGGGCAGCACTCGGGGCAACTTCTCCAGGAGCGCCGCGTCGTGGGTGTAGGCGGCGTTGATGATGCACAACCCCTGGGCCGCGGCCACGCGAGACACCTGGCGGAAGGTGTCCAGCGTGGTGACGTAGCGCACCGTGGGCGAGCCCTGGCGGTAGTGCTCGAGCGTCATCATCCCCAGGGTCGTCTCGAAGGGCAGCCAGTGGATGACGAGCCGGTAGAAGTCGTCGTCGTCCAGGGCGAGCGCCTTCACCGACAGGCCGTGCAGGGCGATGAGCCGTTGCAGGGTGCGCGGCTCGTGCGTGGCCAGGTCCACCAGGTACTGGCGCAGGCATTGCCCCAGCGCGTCACGGGCGCTCGCGAGCGTGGCGTCCTCGTAGAAGGCCTCGCGGCTGGCGGTGGGACGCAGCCCCTGGGCGTTCACCACGCAGCGCACGAAGAAGGCCCACTGGGGCAGCAGGTTCTCCGCGCGCTCGGTCAAGAGCATGTCCTTGAGGTACACGCGGTGCGTCTGGCGTGATTGGAAGTGGGGCGAGAAGGGCAGCACATAGGCCACGCCCTCCACCTGCCCGGCCTCCGCGCGCAGCGGGACGCAGTCCACGAAGTCCATGCCGAACACCTCGCGTCCATGGGCCAGCAGGGCCTGGCGCCGCTCGGCCGCGCTCTCGTACGCGCGGCGCCAGGGCGGCGGCGTGGGGTTGAGGTGCTCGGTGCGGCCGTGGGCGGTGAGCTGGAGGGGGAAGGGCAGCAGGCTTCCATAGTGGAGGGCGAGCTGGCGCACGCGCTCGTGCGTGAAGTACTCGGCGGCGTCCGGACGGGCGATGAGGAAGACCTGGGTGCCGGGCCGGGCCAGGGGGTGCTCGGACGGACGCACGGAATAGGTGCCGTCCTGCCGGCCCCTCCATTCCCACGTCTCTCTCCCTTCCGCCTTGACCGAGCGCGTCACGACCAGCAACTCGTCACACACCATGAAGCAGGACAGCAGGCCAATGCCGAACTGGCCGATGAAGTCCCCTCGGTGGGCTTCCAGGGCCTCGCGCTTGGAACTCTCGCCGATGGTGGCCAGGAAGCGGTGCAGCTCCTCCTCCGTCAGCCCCACGCCATCGTCCTGGAAGAGCAGGGTGGGCGGGCCTCCATCCTGTTTCTCGATGAGTTCCACGCGCACCTCTCCTTGGTGGGCGGGCTCGAGGTTCCTCCGAGCGCGCGAGGCGTCGGTGGCGTTCTGGAGCAGCTCGCGGACGAACACCCCGGGCGAGCTGTAGAGGTGATGGGAGAGGAGGTCGATGACCCCTCGGAGATTGACCTGGAAGCGATGATCCACGCCCGCGGCAGCCTAGCTCATACGTCGCTTCTGTTCGCCAGCGGCACTTGTCCGGCTTTCCCCTCCTTTCTGGAGCGGGTGGCGGTGGCGTCGGGGGGGCGGGTGGAGTATTCCCCCCCTCATGGGATGGCGCGGCCTCCCGGGGATGGATGTTTCCATGAAGAGGAAGGTGGCGTGGTTCTCCTCGCTGCTGGAGCGCAACCTGCACCGGATCCGACTGGAGGTGCGGGAGACGGGAGAGCTGTACCATCTGCTGCTCAGGGCCGCGCGCGGCTCGACGCTGTCGTTCGAGGAGCGTCGGCGGGTGCGCTCGCAGCTGATCGATCTGGCCAAGGTGATTCCGGCGCTCGTGGTCTTCGCGGCGCCGGGGGGACTGGTGTTGCTGATGGTGCTGGGCAAGTTGCTGCCCTTCAGCCTGCTGCCGAGTGCGTTCCAGGATCCGCCCGCGCCACCCGTGCCGCCCGTGCCTTCCCCGGCACCACCGCCGGAGGAGGCGCCTCCGGTGCGCAAGGCGGGTTGAGCGTCCCGCTCCCCACGTGAATCCTTGCCGGGAATGGGTGGATCGCGTTCTGCTGACGCGATGCAGACCGATATTGTCCGTGAGCCTGCGGAGCCGCTCGCGCAGCGACCCCTCTCCCGCCAGGATGTGAGGACACTCGCGCTGGCGGCATTGGGGGGCGCGCTGGAGTTCTACGACTTCATCATCTTCGTGTTCTTCACCGGAGTCATCGGCCAGCTCTTCTTCCCGCCCGATACGCCGGACTGGCTGCGGCAGTTGCAGGCGTTTGGCCTGTTCGCGGCGGGCTACCTGGCGCGGCCGCTCGGCGGCATCGTGATGGCGCACTTCGGTGATCGCGGTGGCCGCAAGCGCATGTTCACCTTGAGCGTGTTCCTGATGTCGGTGCCCACGCTGCTCATCGGCCTGTTGCCGACCTACGCCACGGCGGGGTACGCGGCGCCGCTGGCGCTCCTGGGCCTGCGCATGCTGCAGGGCGCGGCGGTGGGCGGCGAGGTGCCGGGCGCGTGGGTGTTCGTCTCCGAGCACGTGCCGGATCGGCGCGTGGGCCTGGCGTGTGGCACGCTCACCTCGGGCCTCACGTTCGGCATCCTGCTGGGCTCGCTCGTGGCCACCGCGGTCAATCAGACCTACACCCCCGAGCAGGTGCGCGACTTCGGCTGGCGGGTGCCCTTCCTGGTGGGTGGGGTGTTCGGCTTCTTCGCCGTGTTCCTGCGCCGCTGGCTGGCCGAGACGCCAGTGTTCGAGGCGATGCGTCAGCGCAAGGCGCTCGTCCAGGAGTTGCCGCTCAAGGTGGTGCTGCGGGGCCAGCGCACCGGCGTGGTGGTGTCCATGCTGCTCACCTGGGTGCTCACGGCGGGCATCGTGGTGGTCATCCTCATGACGCCCGCGCTGATGCAGAAGCTGCATGGCTTCACGCCCGCGCTCACGCTCAAGGCCAATAGCCTGGCCACGCTGTGCCTCACCGTGGGGTGCATCGGCTTCGGCCTCGCGGTGGACCGCTTCGGGATGGGCGGCGTGTTGGCCGTGGGCAGCCTCGTGCTGATCGCGGCGACCTACGCGCTCTACGCGGGCGTGAACGCGCGGCCCGAATTGCTCGTGGCCCTGTACATGCTCGCGGGCGTGGGCGTGGGCGTGGTGGGCGTGGTGCCCACCGTCATGGTGCGCGCCTTCCCCGCGGCGGTGCGCTTCTCGGGGCTCTCCTTCTCCTACAACGTGGCCTACGCCGTGTTCGGAGGGATGACGCCCCTGGTGGTGACGCTCATGTCGGAGCTCACCCCGCTGGCTCCCGCCCACTACGTGGCGGCGCTCGGGGGGGTGGGGCTGTGCGTTGCATTCTTCCTCTTGAGCGCCGGCCGCGCGCGCTTCGGCGCGTTGGACGCTCATTCGTAGGGCAAGGAGGAGTCAGGATGAAACTCGTATCGAGCAGTGCGATCGTCACGGGAGCGGGGCAAGGCATTGGATTGGGCATCGCCTCGCGACTCATGCGGGACGGAGCCAACGTGCTTCTCTTTGGCCGGACCCGGGAGAAGGTGGAGTCGGCCGCCGAGCAGCTCAACCGCGAGATGGAGGGGCGCACGCGCGCCGTCCCCTTCGCGGGAGACGTGGTCCGGGCGGAGGACGTGGCCCGGGCGCTCGAGGTCGCTACCCGGGAGTTCGGTCTGCCGGGCATCCTGGTGAACAACGCGGGAACGGCCACGCTCAGCCCGATCCTCGACATGCCGGAAGCGGACTTCGACAGTGTCGTGGACATCAACCTCAAGGGGCCCTTCCTGTTCACCCAGCTGCTCGCGCGGGCGCTCGTCGCGGCGAAGCAGCCCGGGTCGATCGTCAACATCTCCTCGTTGAACCAGACGGCCGTGACGGATGGGCTCGCCCACTACTGCGCCTCCAAGGCGGGGCTCGCGAACTTCTCGAAGGTCGCGGCCTCGGAGCTGGGCCGGTATGGAATCCGGGTGAATGTCGTGGCGCCCGGGGCCATCCGCACGCTCCTCGCGGAGAAATCGGGCCTCATGGAGGGGCCGATGGCGCGTGAATTCCTCGCCCATACGCCGCTGGGAAAGGCCTGTGGCGAGCCGGAGGACGTGGCGAAGGTCGTGTCGTTCCTGTGCAGTGAGCTCGCGTCGTGGATCACCGGAGACACCCTCGCCGTGGATGGGGGCAATCACATCCGGGGGATCCACAGCTACGCGGACACGCTGGGCCTCACCCCCAAGGTGGGCTGAGCTCCGTTGCCTCGGGGGGAGGATGAACCCCCCGTCGTGCCGAGCGAGGGGCTTGCGGTCCCGACGGGGGCCCGCGTATAGTGCGTTCCGGTAATGATTTTGAATATCATTATCAATATCGGGCCGGTGCGCTGGTTCTTCCGGAGAATGTCGTGACTGTTTCCCCCCCGCCGCGGCGAGAGCCCTGGATGCTCCTGCTGCTGGCCGCCGTGCAGTTCACCCACATGATGGACTTCATGATCGTCATGCCGTTGGGGCCGGAGTTCATGCGGCTGTTCGGCATCTCGGCGGCGAGCTTCGGGGTGCTGGTGTCCGCGTACACGCTGGCCTCGGCGGGGATGGGGCTGCTCGGGGGGCTGTGGCTGGATCGGTTCGACCGCAAGCGCACGCTGCTGGCGCTGTACGCGGGCTTCCTCGTCGCGACGCTGATGTGCGGCGCGGCGGAGGGGTACCTCGGGCTGATCGCGGCGAGGACGGTCGCGGGCGGCTGCGCGGGGCTGATGAGCGCGGTCATCCAGGCCATCATCGGAGACCTCATCCCCGTGGAGCGCCGGGGCCGGGCCATTGGGACGGTGATGGCGGCGTATGGCCTGAGCGCGGTGGCGGGCGTGCCAGTGGGGTTGGGACTCGCGAGCCAGTGGGGGTGGCGCTCGCCGTTCTGGGCCATTGGCGTGTTGTCGGCGGGCGTGTGGCTGGGGCTGCTCGTGCTCCTGCCGGCGGTCGATCGGCACCTGTCCCCGGATCGCGCGGCGCGGGGGAGTTCGCCCCTGGCGGGGTGGACACCCGGACTGGCGCTGGGCTGGGTGTTGACGTTCAGCGTGGTGTTCTCCGGCTTCCTGCTGATTCCCTACCTGAGCCCCTTCATGGTGGGGAACCTCGGGCTGCGGCTGTCCGACCTGTCCTGGATGTACCTGTGCGGTGGCGCGGCCTCGCTCGTGAGCGCGCGGGGAATTGGCCGCCTCGTGGATCGCCACGGCCCGGCGCTCGTGCTGGGGGCGCTGCTCGTGGGCACGATGGTGCCGCACCTGGTGTTCACGCACCTGCCCGTCTCGCCCCTGCCGGTGGTGGCGGGGGTGTTCGTCCTCTTCATGGGCCTGACCTCGGGCCGAGCCATCCCCACCATGGCCCTGGTGGCTTCCCGGGTGCCGCCCGCGCTGCGCGGCCGCTACCTCGCGGTGAACATGGCGGCGAGCGATGCCGCGTCCGGGCTCGCGGCCTGGGCGAGCGGTCTGCTCATCGCGGTGGCGCCGGACGGCGCGCTGGAGGGGTTCGGCTTCGTGGGCTGGATCGCCGTGAGCGTCACCGGCTGCGCCCTCTTCATCCTCTGGATGTTCTCCCGGCGCGCCGTGGCGGCGAGCGCCGCGCCGGCCTGAGTTCCTTCTTCCACGGTTTCCTCACCCCCCAAGGACGTCACATGGATACGCACCCGAGCAGACACCCCTCCTTGCCCCGGCCCATCGTGGGCCCGATGCAGCTGAGCGAGTCCAACCGCCTGATGGCCGAGGCCAAGAAGCTGGTTCCCGGTCTCACGCAGACGATGATGAAGAAGCCGGAGATGTTCGCCCCCGGCGCCTTCCCCGTCTATCTCGCGCGGGGTCAGGGCGCGCTGGTGGAGGACGTGGACGGCCAGCAGTACATCGACTTCATCTGTGGGCTGGGCGCGAGCTCGCTCGGCCACAACCACCCGGCCGTGGTGGACACCATCCGCCAGCACCTGCCCGAGGGCCTGCTGCACTCGCTGCCCACGGCGTGGGAAGTGAGCGCCGCGCGCACACTCGTGGAGATGATTCCCGGCGGGGAGCAGGCGCGCTTCTTCAAGACGGGCGCGGATGCCACCTCGGCGGCGGTGAGGCTCGCGCGCATCATCACCGGCAAGGAGCACCTCATCACCGTGGGCTACAACGGCTGGCACGACCACTTCATGTTCGACACGCCGGGAGTGCCCGCGGTGCTCGCCCAGTACACCCAGCGCATGCCGCTGTTCGAGGAGCCGGACGAGGCGGCCCTGCTCGCGCGCATCGAGCAGACGGGAGCCCAGCTCGCGGCGGTGCTGCTGTCGGTGCCGTTCAACCGCTGTCTCACCCGCGACTTCATGCACGCGCTGCGCGCCACCTGCACGAAGCACGGCGTGCTGCTCATCCAGGACGAGGTCATCACCGGCTTCCGGCTGGCCCGGGGCGGCGCCCAGGAGTTCTTCGACGTGCGGGCCGACTTCGTGTGCGTGTCCAAGGCGCTCGCCGCGGGGATGCCCCTGTCGGCGGTGGTGGGTCCGGAGAAGTACCTGAGCCGGCTCGCGGACACGCAGGTGTCCACCACGTTCGGCGGTGAACTGCTGTCGCTCGCGGTGTGCGAGGCCGTGCTCAAGGAGACCGCGAAGCCGGGCTTCATCGAGCACCTGGCGGACATGGGCCGGCGCCTGGCCACCGGCATCAACGCCCGGGCCGAGCGCGTGGGCTCGCCCCTGCGCGTGCTCGGCTACGACGCCATTCCCCTCTTCCGCTTCTCCAAGAATCCCGTGGAGAACGCGAAGCTGACGCAGCCCTTCCAGGCCGCCATGGCTCGCCGTGGCATCCTCTTGCGGCGCGACCTCAACTTCATCTGCTCGGCGCACACACCGGAGCAGATCGACTACACCGTCGACATGGCCGAGGAGTCCATGCGCGAGTGTCTGGGCCAGGGCTCGGCCACCCAGGCGGCTTGAGCGATTCAGCGATTCGTTGAGCCGCGCATCGAGCGGGGGCTCCTTTGTCCGGTTGCTGAGTTCAAACCCTCTCATTCATTAGATTTAGTGAAATGGGCGGCCTCCTTCGTCTCGTTGGAGCTGCGCTTTCATTTGCATGGGAGGGGATGAAGTCCTAGCTCATATGGGCAGCAACCTACCCCAACAAGGAGCCCCCGTATGAAGACGCTCGCCCTCCTCACCGCCGCCACCGCCATGGGTCTGTGGGGCTGCTCGCACTCCTCCACCACGGGAGACCGGGCCGATGCGCACCAGCCCACCTACCAGCGGCCGCTCGAGCGCCGTCCCCAGCCCGCCGAGCAGGATGAGAAGACGCGGGCCCAGAATGACCGCCAGGGCGCCCCCACCGTCTACGACGGAGAGGCCACGGGGGGGTCGGGCGACGCGGCGACCAACGAAGGCCCGTCGGAAGATGCGCCGCGCAAGTAATTGGATGCACGCTGCAAGCAGTTGGATGCGTGATGCAATGAATTGACGCCGGTCAAGACAGACACCGGTGCAGGTCTGGATGGACCCATGGGAACCCCGCGGTTCCCGGGGGTCCGTGGTCCTCAGCGCAGCCGGACCACCAGCCGCCGCAGTTCCTCGTTCACCCGTGCGTAGTCCATCCGGCCTTTCTCGTCGGAGAGCTGCCGCTCCAGCGTGGGCAGGGTGCTCCGGGCCGGGACTCTCGCGTCCTGGGCGTCCTCCAGCAGCCAGCTCGCGGCGAGCAGCAGGGCCGCGCGGGTCTCCGGGTTCTTCTCCGTCACCCGTGCCAGCAACGCGCCCACGTGCGCCGCTGAATGGCTTCGGCCCACCTCCAGCGCCGCGCGCTCCACCACCGCGGGCTCGGAGTCGCCGAGCTTTCCCGCCCAACAGGCCGTTTGCGTGCCGCACTCCTTCGCCGCCGCCAGCCGCGCGCGGTGTCCGGCGAGCACTTCCGCCTTCCTCTGGGCGCTCGCCTCGTCCTCCTCGCACGGGGGGCATTTCGAGGGCAGCGCCGCCAGCCGCTCGAGGACGGGCAGCTCCCGGGCGTCTCCCAGCATCGTCAGCGCCTGGAGCGCCGCCTCGCGCGCGTCGCCGCTGCGCTCCTCGGCGGCCTTTTCCAGCGCGGGCAGGGCCTCGCGTCCGCCCAGCCGCGCCAGCGCGAAGGCGTACCGTGGGAGTACGTCCGGCTCGGGGTCGGACAGCATCGCCGCCAGGGGCTTCACCGCCGCCGCGGCGCGCAGCCGGGCCAGTGCATCCGCCGCGTGGGTCCGCACGAGCACCTGGACCTGGGGTTGCTCATGGGTGAACGCGAGCTGGCGCAACAGCGCTCCTTCCGCGCGATGATCCCTCAGGTCTCCGAGCACCTGGGCCGCCTTGGAGGACAGCCCGGCGTCCCTGCCCTCCAGCACCTCGAGCAGCGCATCCCCCGAGGGGGCTCCCACCTGGAAGAGCGAGAAGGCGCTCTCCGTGTAGAAGGTCAGCCCCTGGCGCTCCTTCGTCAACGTCCGCACGAGCGTTGGCACCGCCCGGGCATCTCCGATGCGTCCCAGCGCCTCGATGGCCTTGCGGTTCAGGAAGGGGGCCACCTCGTCGTCCAGGGCGAGCTGGCACAGGGGCTCCACGGCCTCGCGCGCGCGCAGCGCCCCCAGGGACTCCACGGCGGCGATCCGGGTGAAGGGATCCGTGCTCCCGAGCAGCCGCAGCAGCACCGGGATGGCCCTCGCGTCCCCCAGTCCACCCAGCGCCAGGGCCACTTCCTTGTTCAACTGGTGGGTGGCCGGGTCCGTGGCGCCCAGGTCGACCGCGCGCGTCAGGGGCTCGAGCGACGCCGGCTCCTTCATGTCGCCGAGGGCGCGCACCACCGAGGCCCGGAGCTCGGCCTTGTGCTGGGGACCGAGCTGCTCGTGCAGCAAGGGCAGGAAGGCCGCGGTGAGCCGGCCCGAGCTTCGCAGGGTCTCCACCACGCGGATCTTGTCCTGGGTGCGCCGGGCCTTGCCCAGGCGCTTGCCCCAATGCTCCGGGGAGGAGGGGTCCACCTCGCATCCGGAGACGAGGAGCGCGAGCGACAGACACGAGGCGGTGAGAAGACGTTTCATGGGACCTCCCCCAGGGGACCACGGGCCGTCCGCGTCCCTCCGTCGTAAACCCGTCCTGTCGGAAGGCGCAACCCGACCCGGGAGATTGGAGTACGCTGGTCAACGCCATGTCCTTCGACTCCGCCGCTTCGGCGCGTCCCCACGTCCTGCGCCGCAAGTACCTGCTCGATGCCGGATTCCAGGCCCGCTACATGTTGAGGCTCGCCGCGCTCGGGGGCGGCGGGGTGATGCTCGTGGGGGTGCTGGCCTGGCGTGTGCACCAGGCCGTGCTGGAGGAGGGGGCCACGCCGGAGACGCTGGCGCTCGGCGGCGAGACGATGCTGTGGCTCACCGGCCTGGGCGCGCTGGCCATGGCGGGGGTCCTGGCCCTCTTCGGGCTCGTGCTCACGCACCGCGTCGCCGGGCCCGTGTACGTGATGAACCTCTACCTCGCGGCGCTCGCCGCCGGACGCTTCCCCCGGATGCGGCCCCTGCGGCGCAAGGACGAGCTGCGCGGCTTCTTCTCCCAGTTCAGTGGCACGGTGGACCGGATGCGTGAGCGCGAGGCCGAGGAGGCCCGGCTCCTGTCCGAGGTCATCGAGTCCCTGGAACCCCTGGCCACCACCCAGGACGCCCAGGCGGCGATCCGCATCCTGGGCTCGTTGCTGGCCCGCAAACGTCAGGCGATCGAAGGTCCCACCTCGGGGGCGTTGAAGTCCGTTGCCTGAGGCGCCCGGCTGCCGCACAAGACTGTCCCTTCCATGACCCGTCCTCGAATCGTGTTCATGGGCACGCCGGAATTCGCCGTGCCCTCCCTGGCCGCCCTCTTCGAGCTTGGCGACGTGGTGGCCGTCGTCACCCAACCGGACAAGCCCAAGGGCCGGGGCCAGGCGCTCGCCATCTCCCCGGTGAAGGCCTACGCGCTCGAGCGCGGGGTGCCCGTGTTGCAGCCCCAGAAATTGCGCACGCCGCCCTTCTCCGAGGTTCTGCGCGAGTACAAGCCCGACGTCGCCGTGGTGACGGCCTACGGGAAGATCCTCCCCAAGGACCTGCTCGACACGCCCACCCGGGGCTGCCTCAACGTGCACGCCTCGCTCCTGCCGCGCTTCCGGGGCGCCGCGCCCATCCAGTGGGCCATCGCCCATGGGGACACGGAGACGGGCGTGGCCCTGATGGTGATGGACGTGGGCCTGGACACCGGGCCGGTGCTGGCCGAGAAGCGGCTGCCCATCGCTCCCGACGAGACGAGTGCCACCCTGCATGACAAGCTGTCCTCGCTGGGGGGCGCGCTCCTGCGCGAGCACCTGCCCGCGTACCTGCGCGGAGAGCTCACGCCGAGGCCCCAGCCGGAGGAGGGCATGGTGCTCGCGCCCATCATCTCCAAGGAGGAGGGCAAGCTCGACTTCACCCGGTCCGCCGTGGAGTTGGAGCGGCGGCTGCGTGCGTTCACCCCTTGGCCGGGCGCCTTCACGACGCTGGAGGGCAAGCTCTTCAAGGTGCACCGGGCGAAGGTGGGCACGGGCCGTGGCGAGCCGGGCACGGTGGTGTCCGCGGGTCCCCAAGGGCTGGAGGTGGCGTGCGGCGAGGGCTCCCTGGTGCTGCTGGAGGTGCAGCCCGAGGGCAAACGGGTCATGCCGGTGGGGGATTTCCTCTCGGGCCGCAAGCTGGCGCCGGGCAGCCGGCCCTTCGAGACGTAGGAGAGACGCGACATGGGCAAGAGGCTGTTGGTGCTGCATGGGCCGAACCTGAATCTGCTGGGCGAGCGGGAAGGCCGCGAGGGAGGCCGGCTGGTGGACCTGGATGCCGCCCTGAAGGCCCGCGCCGGGGAGCTGGGCCTGGAGTTGACGGTGGTGCAGTCCAACCACGAGGGCGTCCTGCTCGACACCCTGCACGCCGAGCGCTCCCGGGTGGAGGGCGTGGTGGTGAGCCCCGCGAGCCTCTTCGGCTCCTACCCCCTGCGGGACGCGCTGGAGGCCATCGGCCTGCCCGCGTTGGAGGTGTACCTGACGGAACTCGGCGAGCGGGAGTCCGTTGTGGCCGATGCCTGTGTCGCCACCCTGGAGGGGGAGGGCTTCGACTCGTACCTGGAGGCCCTGGCGCGCTTCGCGAGCGGAGATCTCACGGGCGAGCACTCGGACGAGGAGGACGAGGAGTCGCTGGAGGACGAGGAGGAGGACGAGGCGCCCGTGGGTCCGGTGAAGACCCTGGGCCGCAAGGGGAAGACCCCGGCCTCGGAGACGGCCCTGGCCGTGGCGCCCGCTCGCGCGCTAGCGGGGCCGGTGGGGGGCTCGCGCAAGTCCTTGGGCCGCAAGGTGGAGGCTCCGGCCGTGGCCGCCTCGCCCGCGAAGACATTGGGCCGCAAGGCGAAGGAGGCCCGAGCGGAGCCCTCCGAGGACTTCCTCTCCCGTGCCCTGGTTCGTAAGAAGATCGCCGATCGGCTCTCGGGCCGCCTGTCTCCGGCAGAACTCGCCACCTGGGCGCGCGCCCAGTGGTTGGAGGTGCAGCGGGGCGGCCCGGCCGAGAGCGGCCAGCGGGAGTTGTTGGAGGAGACCCTTCAGCGCCTCACCCTGTCCAACGTTCCCCCGAGCCGGCTGTCCGAGCCGGAGCTCGTGGACCTGATGACCCGGATGGACCGATAACGCCCCCGCCATGAACGCACGCGCCACCTGCATCCAAGTCCTCAGCCGTGTCCGGGCCACGGACGCCTACCTCAACGTGGTGCTCGACACGATGCTGTCGGAGTCACCTCCGGCGGACCCTCGGGACGCGGGCCTCATCACGGAGCTCGTGTATGGCGCCACGCGCCGCGAGCTGGCCCTGGACTACGCCATCACCCGCTTCGCCGACCGCAAGCTGGAGGCGTTGGAGGACAAGGTCCTGGCCGCGCTGCGCATCGGCGCCTACCAGCTCTTCTACACGCGGGTGCCCGCGCGCGCGGCGGTGGCCGAGACGGTCCAGGCCCTCAAGGACGTGGGGCTCACGCGCGCCTCGGGCTTCGCCAACGCCATCCTGCGCAAGCTCGCCGCGCTGCCCGGCCAGCCCCTGCCACCGGAGGATGATCTCGCCGAGTTCCTGTCCGTGCGTGAGAGCCACCCGCGCTGGCTCGTGGAGCGCTGGCTGCGCCAGTTCGGCCGGGAGCGCGCCGAGGCGATGCTGGTGGCCAACAACCAGACGCCCGCGGTGGTCATCCGCGCGAACAGCGCGAAGGTGACGCGCGACGCGCTGCTCGAGCAACTGCGCGAGACGGGACTGGAGGTGCGTCCCACGGCGGTGTCCCCGGTGGGCATCGTCCTGCCGCCGGTGGGCCGCATCGAGGACGTGTACGGCTACGCCGAGGGCTTGTGGCAGGTGCAGGACGAGGCGGCGCAGCTCGTGGGCGTCTACGGCGACATCCCGGAGACGGCACGGGTGCTGGACGCGTGCGCGGCGCCAGGAGGCAAGGCCTGCCACCAGGCGGAGACGCACGAGGTGGTGGCCACGGATCTCCATGCGAACAAGATGCGGAAGATCCTCTCCGAGGCCCGGCGGCTGGGTCTGTCCCAGCGCCTGCGCGCGGAGGTGCACGACGCGACCGAGCCCTGGCCCGAGACGTGGGGAGAGTTCCACGCGTTCGTGGTGGACGCGCCGTGCTCGGGGTTGGGGACGCTTCGGCGGCATCCGGAGCTGCGCTACCGGCGCAAGCCCGAGGACTTCGCGCGGCTGGCGGTGTTGCAGCGGCGCATCCTGGAGAACTGCCAGGAGGCGGTGCCTCCCGGGGGACTGCTCGTGTACGCGGTGTGCACGCACGAGCCCCAGGAGGGGCAGGACCAGGTGGAGATGTTCCTGCGCAGCCACCCCGAATGGACGGCGGAGCCGCCGGTGCCGCGCGAGGGAGTGAAGCTCCCGCTCACGCAGGCGTACCTGCGCACGCTGCCGGGTCCGGAGGGCTGGGACGGCTTCTTCGCCGCGCGCCTGCGCAAGATGTACTGAGGGATCCTTCGGCGCGGCGCCCCCGCTCTGCGGGGTGCTCGGCTGGCTTGGGAGAGCCCCTCCGAGAACACCTCGCTCAACATGTTGGTGACCAGGAGCGGGTGAAGCTAGGAGTTCTCCATGCCAACGCGGTACTTCAAACTGTCCGAAGATGTCTACATCCCTGGGCGTTGGGAGCTGGGAACTCCCTGCGACTCGCGGGAGCGGAAGTTCGGATCTCGGGTCTTCATGCGGGCAGCGCCTGCTCTCGTGGAAGGCCGACTGCGGGTTCCTGTCGACCAACCCGGCGAACCGCTCGATTTTTCCCTCGCGGACATGGGGGCTGTTCCCGTCGTCTCCGAAAAGGTGGCCACCCTCCTGGTCCAAATGGCTCCGAATGACGTGCAACTCTTCCCTGTGGATGTGGACACGCCAGGGCCGTACTTCGTCGTCAACGTCATCCGTCTCGTGAAGTGCATTGATGACCAGGCTTCCGAGGAGGTGCGGTATTGGATGCCCGAGCACGGACGACCGGACAGAGTCGGCACCTATTCGTCCGTCTCCGGGATGCGTATCGACCCGAAGACGGTGGGTGACGCCAAGGTCTTTCGCACGTGGGGTTGGCACATCGCCCTCATCATCGCCGAGGACATCAAGGATGCACTGGAGCGCGCGGGCATCACGGGGGCGAGGTTCACGGAGGTCACAGGTCCGAGTCCCATCAGTCCGAAGGAGCGCGAACGGAACCGAAGGCTCATCGAGCTGCGAAAGCAGACAGACGCGGCCCGTGGGCCCTTCTGGCGCACCCTAGGGCGGTTGGATGAGGAAGCCATCATCCCCATTGTCGTCGGCGGTGCGTGGCCAGCCCGGAGGCAGGTCTGGCGCATCATCCACCGAGCCGAGGGGCGCACCCTGCTGGTGACGGATGGGCTCTCGGACTTCTTCGTGGACCGCGTGGAGCCGTCCGTGGGCTTCGGCCTGGAACTCGCCTTGGAGACGGACGAGCCTTTAAAGGACGTGGAGAAGAGCTGGCCCTTGCTGCTCCTGGAGAGAGTGGCGGACGAGGTGGCGGAGCATGAGCGGGTGCGCGAGCGACTGAGGACGGGCTTCCTGTCGATGGAGGTGTCCGGGAAGGACATGCCGGAGCCACTGGTCACCCGAGAGGGCAGGGTGGGCGTACTGCTGGGCATGGAGTCGAGCGAGCTCCCCCGAGGCTTCGCCATGCCCGCCGGGGAGGTACGGCTCGTCACCGTCAAGGTGTTGCTTCCGACGGAGCTCGCCTATCTCTTGGCGCACGGGAGGACGGGTCGGGACGAGCTGCTGCGACGTTTTGACCAGGAAGGCCAAGGACACCTGTCCCGCATCTGGCGGAGCCCAGTGGCGTAATCTTCGGACTGCGATGGCAACGCCTTCGCGAGCACGAATGCCTGGACGGGTGAGGACTGGACCAAGGGGGATGAGATGACAGGGCGGTGGTGGGTTGGGGTGGCGCTGACGCTGCTGGTCGGGTGCGGAACGTCCACGAGGGCGGTGCGCCTGGAGACGGGCCGGGGCGAGCCCGTCGTCCTCGAGTCGCCCAAGGCTGTCGAGCCGGTGGAGTTGGACGGCGAGGCATTCAGGGAGGCTGTCCAGAAGCTGGGGCGAGCTGTTCCTGTCTCCACCCCTCCTCGGGAGGCCGCCCTCCAGTTGTTCGCGGACTCCCTACGGCCCCACGCCTACTCGCGGATGCGCGTGAGTCTGGGCGTGGTTGCCGTGCAGCAGCCGCGGCGAGGCCGCCTGCTGGTGCCCGAGCAGAAGGAGGAGGGCAGGGAGCTGGCGAGCGCCTATGGGCGCTGGTGCGGGCGCAAGGGCACACCGGGCGACTGCCTGCGCCTGCTGGAGGAGGGGCCGACACTGGACGAAGAGGCCAGGCGAACCCTGGCCTTCCAGTTCGCCCTGGACTCGGTGTGGGAGGAGACGGCCGAGGCCTTGGTGGAATTGAGCGACAAGGAAGCGATTGTCGCGATGCTGGCCACCACGGGAGCGGTCTACTTCGGCCTCTGGTTGCTGCCCGAGCCGGTGAGCAAGGGCGTGGCGGCTGTCCTGACGGTTGGGCTCATCGCGTACTTGGGTTGGGACACGGTGTGGAGCCTCATCCAGGGCTACCGGGTGATGGCCGCGAGGGTGAAGGGGGCGAGCACGTTCGAGGAGGTACGAGAAGCGGGCGAGCGGTACGGGGAGGTGATGGGGAAGAACGCCGCGAGGGTCTTCATCATGCTGGCCACGGCGGCGCTGGGCAGTACGGCGCAGACGATGGCGGCGAAGCTACCGACGCTGCCCGGTTCCGCACAGGCCTCGTTGGTGGGAGCGGGACAGGGAGGTTTGCGGCTCGCGGCGGTGGGGCAGGTGGAGGCGGTGGCGGTATCGGCGGGGGGCGTGGTGACCATCGCGCTGGACCCGGAGGCGGTGACGGCGCGGGGCACGAGCGCCGCGGCGTCGGAGCCGGTGACGGCCGACGTTCACGAGCACCACATCGCCTCCAACAAGTGGTGGGATTCGACCAAGAACGGTGGGCCCTGGTCGCCCAAGTTTCAGACGTTTTTCGACCAGGCTGGGATGTCACTCGACGACGCGGCGAACAAGGTCCGCGTCAGGGGCCACAAGGGGCCGCATCCGAAGGAGTACCACGAGGAAGTTTACGAGCGGCTGCGCGATGCCATGGAGGATTGCAGCAGCATGCGGCAATGCAGGGAGGCACTGACGGAAGCACTCGGAATGCTCGCCGAGGAAATCTCGACGTCGGGCTCCAAGCTCAACAAGCTGGTCACCCGCAGCTAGGCGCGTGAGGATTGTTTCATGGCGAGCCGGTACTTCAGGTTGACGGAAGAGCCCGACATTCCGGACCGATGGCGGATCGGTGCCCCGGTTGACGAGCGCGGTCAGGTGGTGAACCCCTGGCAATTCACCAAGGGATGCTCCGTGCAACTCAATGGAGCCCTGAGGATGTCCGTGAGCATGGAGGGAACACCTCTCGACTTCACGCTGGCGGAACTGGATATCCCTGTCATCCAGTCCAACATCGCCGCGATTCTGACGGAGATGGCTCCTGGGGACGTGCAACTCATCCCCGTGGAGATCGAATCGCAGCAGGGGTCATTCAGCATTCTCGTGGCAACTCGACTCATCCGGTGCATTGACGACAACGCTTCGGAAGAGGTGCGCTACTGGAAGCCGGAGGATGGGCGTCCGGAGAAGGTCGGTAAGTACCGCGCTATGTCCGGCATGCGCATAGATCCAACCAAGGTCGGCGATGCCAAGGTGTTCCGGACTTGGGGCTGGACAGTGGCGCTCATCGTGTCCGAGGACATCAAGGATGCACTGGAGCGCGCGGGCATCACGGGGGCGAGGTTCACGGAGGTCACAGGTCCGAGTCCCATCAGTCCGAAGGAGCGCGAACGGAACCGAAGGCTCATCGAGCTGCGAAAGCAGACAGACGCGGCCCGTGGGCCCTTCTGGCGCACCCTAGGGCGGTTGGATGAGGAAGCCATCATCCCCATTGTCGTCGGCGGTGCGTGGCCAGCCCGGAGGCAGGTCTGGCGCATCATCCACCGAGCCGAGGGGCGCACCCTGCTGGTGACGGACGGGCTCTCGGACTTCTTCGTGGACCGCGTGGAGCCGTCCGTGGGCTTCGGCCTGGAACTCGCCTTGGAGACGGACGAGCCTTTAAAGGACGTGGAGAAGAGCTGGCCCTTGCTGCTCCTGGAGAGAGTGGCGGACGAGGTGGCGGAGCATGAGCGGGTGCGCGAGCGACTGAGGACGGGCTTCCTGTCGATGGAGGTGTCCGGGAAGGACATGCCGGAGCCACTGGTCACCCGAGAGGGCAGGGTGGGCGTACTGCTGGGCATGGAGTCGAGCGAGCTCCCCCGAGGCTTCGCCATGCCCGCCGGGGAGGTACGGCTCGTCACCGTCAAGGTGCTGTTGCCGACGGAACTCGGCTACCTCTTGGCACATGGGAAGAATGGCCGAGACGAGCTGCTGCGGCGCTTTGACGAGGAGGGCCAAGGACACCTGTCCCGTGTCCTGCGGGCGCCGGTGGCGTAATGCCCGCGATAGTGACGCCGTCGCGAATGCGAATGCCTGGATGGGTGGGGACTGGACCAAGGGGGCGCTTCTCTGACCAAGCGCCATCCCCATGAGGCTCAGCGCGGCGGGAGCGCGAGCGGATCCGGCGGCTCGGGCTCGTAGTTCTCCGGGCGGGGCGGGGCGGGGTCGGGCAGGGCGCGCAGGATGGGACGCAGGGCGCTCAGGGCCTCGGCGGCGCTGGCGAAGCGGCGGGCGGGCTCGGGCGCGGAGGCCCGCTCCACCCAGGCCTCCCAATGTCCCGTCCACGCACCGTCCTTCCGCGTGGCCAGCATGTCCCGCATGATGTGTCCGAAGGAGAAGATGTCCGTGGACGCGGGCAGCGGCCCCGTCTCCCCCAGCTCGGGCGCGAGGTAGTCCTCTCCCACCTGGGGCGGCTTCAACCAGGACTGGGCATGGGCCCGCCGGAACTGCTCCCAGCCCATGTCGAGCACGCACGAGCGCACCCCCGAGTCTCCCGAGGCCACGAGCACTCGGGACGCGCGCAGCCGCCCGTGCACGAGCCCCGCGGCGTGGGCGGTGTCGAGTGCCTGGGCGAGCTGCTCCGCGAGCACCTGGAGGTAGGGGATGTCGAGCCCCACGGCGTGCAGTCCGCCCAGCATGGAGGGCAGCGACTCGCCATTCCACCAGGGACGCACCAGCCACAGGGCTTCCCGGGTCGCGTCGTACCCGACGTCCAGCACGGGGGGGAAGGCGGCGTGTCCCGTGGCTTCCGCCGCGCGCAGACCCCGCGCGAAGTGCTCCAACTCGGAGGCGGTGGGGGCTCGGAGCGTCCGCCAGAGGGTGAGGCGTCCGGGGCCTTCTCCCGAGATGGGTTCCACTTGACACTCCGTATCGGGCTCGTCGCCAAGGGCGGGGCGGACGATCCGCCACGTGCCTGCGAGGATGTCACCTGGGCTCAGTGGGCTCATGCCGGGGAGTGTAGACTGGATGGGCCCCTGGGTTGGCGGGGTCTCTTCTCGAATTGGCGTCCAGCCTCCAACCGGACACGCGGTAGCCTGACTGCCCCTCCAGCGAGCGAGTGATGACGGACAAGGGCTCACCCCAGGAACTGGAAGAGCGGTTGGCGCTGACCGCGCCCGAGGACACCCTCCGGGGCTTCTTCTTCACCGGGGTGTTGGAGCAGGTGCGGCCCCTGGGCGACCCGGAACTGCTGCGCCGCTGCGTGGAGGCGGCGGGCGGGGACCGGTTCATGTTCTTCTTCAGCTACTCCGCGAAGGCCATGACGCGGCTCTTGTACACGGCGGCCTGGTCCCTGCGGGGGTCCCAGGGGGACTTCGGCCAGGTGATGCGGCACCTGGGCCAGGAAATCGCTCCGGACTACCTGGAGTCCGGGGCGGGGCGGGTGCTGGTGCTGCTGTCCGGAGGTGAGCCGCGGCGGCTGCTCAATGGTTTTCCCTCGGCCTACCGCACCGCGGTGCGGCATGGGGACTGTCTGGTGACGTGGATGGGACCGAACGCCGCGCGCGTCACCATCCAGGGCAGCCCCCTGCCGGCCGAGTATTACGAGGGCGCGGTGCGGGGCGTCTTCGCGTGCACCAAGGTCGCCCAGGTAGCGACCGTGTCGCGGCAGGTCAGCCTGCTGCTCACCGAGGTCGACGTGTCATGGTAGGGGGAGCGACATGCGGCGAGTCGTGGAACTCAAGGAGATGGGGGGCCAGGGCCCCCGAGTGTTGATGTTGCCCGGCCTGGGGGCGCGAGGCGCGGGCTTCGAGGCGCTCTCCGCCCGGCTCTCGCGGGTGTCGCGGCCCCTGCTCGTCGAATACCCCGAGGGCCCTCATGCGGCGCGGGGCGCGGGAGCGCTCGCGAACGAAGTGCTCTCGGCCGCGGGCCCCGTGGACGCGGTGGTGGCGAGCTCCTTCGGCGGCATGGTGGCCGCGCACCTGGCCGTGGCGGGCGCCGTGCGCGGCGTGGCCTTCCTCGGCTCCTTCACCCGGCCCGAGCACCTGGGGCCGCGCGGCCGTTTGATCTCGATGATGGGACCCATCGCGGTGCTGGGACGGCCGGGTCCCCTGTCGGCGGCCCTGGCCTCGTGGAAGCCCATCGCCTTCTCCCGGGTGCCCGAGGTGGTGCCCACCACGCGGCTCGAGCGGATGACCACGCTCCACCGCGCCTTCGCCATCCCGCGCGAGCCTCCTCCGCCACCGCTGCGCGAGCTGTCCGTGTCGTGCGTGTGCATCCAGGGCAGCCACGACGTGCTGGTCCCCGCGGCCTCCATGGCGCGGCTGGCGGCCTCGCTGCCACCGGGCACGCCCCAGCATCTGCTGCGGGGCGCGGGCCACGTGCCCTACTTCACCCACCCCGAGGACTGCGCGCGCCTGCTCACCCCATGGCTCGCGGCGCTGGCGCCCCCGGCGGAAGTGTCCTCGGCGGCGTAAGGTGCTTCAGGCCTCCTCGACCGCGGCCTCGGCGAGCTTGAAGGCCTCGAGCACCGCGGCGGAGGCGCGGTCCAGGTACTTGCCCTTGCGGATGAGCAGTCCGATGGGCCGCGACACCACGCCCTCGGCGAAGGGCTTGGACACGAGCGAGCCCTGCGCCACCTCGGCCGACACCGTGGCCATGGGCAGGATGGCCACGCCGATGCCCATCTCCACCGCGCGCTTGATGGTCTCGACGTTGTCGATCTCCATCACCGGATTCAGGTCCAGGTTCTTCTCGCGCACGAGCCTGTCCAGCGCCTTGCGCGTGGGGGCCTCGCGGTCGAAGGCGATGAAGGGCACGCCGGAGAGCGCCGTGAGGCTCACCTTGCTCTTGGTGGCGAAGGGGTGGTTGGGGGCGCACACCACCGCCAGCTTGTCGTCGCGGAAGGGGTGGATGTCCACGCCCGCGCGCGGCTGCGGGTAGGCGACGATGCCAATCTCCGCCGCGCCCAGGATGACGTCGTCGTACACCTGATCATTGCGCCGGTAGTTCAGGCGCATGTTCACCTTGGGGTGCGTCTTGAGCAGCTGCTTCTGCACATTGCGCAGCTCGTGCAGACCCACCGAATAGATGGTGGACACCGTCGTGGTGCCTTGCACCTCGGTGGACTGCTCGCGGATCTCCTGCTCTACCTCGGAGAAGCGGGCGAGGATCTCCTTGCACCCCCGGAACAGGCGCTCGCCGGCGGGCGTCGGAGTCACCTGCCGCGCGCTGCGCGACAGCAACTTCTGCTCGTACCGGTTCTCCAGGGCGCGGATCTGCTGACTCACCGCCGACTGCGTCACGTGGTTGAGCTGCGCGGCTCGCGAGAAGGAACCCGTCTCCACCACGTCACAGAACATCTTCAGGGATTCAAGCTGCATAGGGAGGTGCCCTCCTAACCGAAGCCTTATGACGTGGCCAGCCATAATTAGCGGTTCTACGTCCACCGCCAAGATGGCTTCACCCGGTCACCCATCCGGTTGAACACCAAGGGTCAGGCGGCGGGCGTGCTCTTCTTGGGGCGCGCCAGCAGCACCCCGCCGGCGATGCCGAGCGCCAGGAGTCCGGCCCCCATCAACGACTGGAAGCGGCCCATCTCCACCGCGGCATCGCGGGCGAAGCCGCACTGCACGTTGGACAGGTCCGTGCAGTCCACGGGAGCCACGCGCGTGTACAGCCCGATGATCAACAGGGCGAGCCCGCCCAGCAGCATGCCTCCACTCAATCCCAGCAGGGCGGCGCGGAGCAGCCCCCTGGCCGCCCCCGTGTCCTGGGCGTTCTTGGCTTCTGATTGCATGGGAGTGGACGCTAGCTCCCGTGGCCTCCGGGCGCCACATCCCGCGTATGCTGCGGCCCATGCGAATCCTCTACGGTGTCGTCGGCGAAGGCATGGGGCACGCCACCCGCTCTCGCGTTCTGCTCGAGGAACTCACCCGCGAGCACGAGGTGCAGATCGTCGTCTCCGGACGCGCCAAGGACTACCTGGCCAAGCGCTTCGAGCACGTGCACGGCATCTGGGGGCTCACCCTGGCCTATGAGGGCAACTCGGTGAAGAAGCTGCAGACGCTCCTGCAGAACGTCACCGGGGCGGTGAAGGGCTGGCCGCACAACATCCGCCAGTACTTCGAGCTGGTGGAGAGCTTCAAGCCGGACGTGGTGGTGAGCGACTTCGAGAGCTTCAGCTACCTCTTCGGCCGCAATCACCGCCTGCCCGTCATCAGCGTGGACAACATGCAGATCATCAACCGGTGCAGTCACGCGCCGGAGCTGCTCGCGGGTTGGGAGGACGCGTTCGAGGGCACACGCGCGCTCGTGAAGTCGAAGCTCCCCGGGTGCTTCCACTACCTGACCACCACGTTCTTCTATCCGCCCGTGCGCAAGGAGCGCACGACGCTGCTGCCCTCCATCCTCCGGCCGGAAATCCTCGCCGCGAAGTCCGAGCCCGGCGAGCACCTGCTCGTCTATCAGACCTCCACCACCAACACCGCGCTGCCGGACATCCTCAAGCAGAGCGGACTGCCCTGCCACATCTACGGTCTGCGGCGCGATCTCACCGAGGACCTGCGCGATGGCAACCTGCTCTACCGTCCGTTCAGCGAGAAGGGCTTCATCGATGACCTGCGCACCGCGCGCGCGGTGGTGGCCGGGGGCGGCTACACGCTCATGAGCGAGGCGGTCTACCTGCACAAGCCCATGCTCGCGCTGCCCGTGCAGGGCCAGTTCGAACAGGTGCTCAACGCCCTCTACCTGGAGAAGCTGGGCTACGGCATGTACGCGCCCACGCTCACCCTGGACGGACTGAAGGACTTCCTCCAGCGCGTCCCCCGGTGCGAGGAGGCCTTGAAGGGCTACGAGCAGGAGGGGAACGTGAAGATGATCGCCGCCCTGCGGGAACAGCTCGCCCGCGCCGCCGAGGACAAGGGCCACTGGTGGGACACCGCGGAGCGCGACGGGCTCGTGAAGAGCTGAGGCCCCTCTCGTCCGCTCGCCTGCTGTCCGGTCAACCCAGACGAGTGGGCTGGCGCCAGTGCCCGCCCTCCCTAACTTCCCTTCACCACAAGGGAGGCGACCATGGATTACAAGAAGCCGGGGACCGGGAAGGTGAAGGAAGCCCTCAAGCGTGATTGGGAGCAGACCAAGCACGACCTCAACAAGAAGAAGGGCACGGACCTGAATCAGGACGTGGGCGACACCGTGAAGCAGGCCACGGGCAAGGAGCCGGTGCCGCCTCCCTTCGTGCCGAACATCGACAAGAAGTAGTCCGCTTCGGCGCGTCGGTCATGGGCTCCCCCCGGGTTTTCCCGAGGGGAGCTCTTCCTTTTTGCTCCACCCACCGTTCAGTGGAGCCGTTCTCAGTGCAGCAGTTCGTTATTGCGCTGGGCCGCCCACCGCGTGAGCTGCGTCACCCATGAGCGGGTGAGGGGCGTCTCGCTGTCGCTGCCGCGGAAGCGCTCGGTGCTGCCATCCTGCGGCAGCATCCGGTTGAACTGGGCCAGCATCGCCGCCGTCATGTTGGGGGCCAATGTCCGGGCCAGGGCCGCGACCTTCGCCGAGAGCCCCACCAGTGCCTCCGCGTCACCCCGGCGGCAGGCCTCGAGGATCTTCCGCGCCGCCCGCTCCGCGCTCATCGACGTGCCCGGCAGGGAATCGCCCAGGACGAACCACGCGTACTCCGCCTCGTGGTCGCCCTTGAAGAACGCGTTGGGCGGGCTGCCCGTGCGCATCAACCCCGGACACACCGTCGTCACCAGGATGCCGTCCTGTGCCAGCTCCACGCGCAGCCCGTCCGACAATCCCGCCAGCGCGAACTTGCTCGCGCTGTAGGGCAGCAGGTGCGGCACGCTCACGCGCCCGCCAATGGACGACACGTTCACGATGCGTCCCCAGCCCCGTCGCTTCATCTCCGGCAGCACCGCCAGGGTCGTGTACAGCGGTCCCCAGAAGTGCACGTTCATCGCCTCGTCGAAGTCCTCCTCGTTCATGGACTCCAATGGCCCCACCTGGATGAGGCCGGCGTTGTTCACCAGCACATCCACCGCGCCGAAGCGCTCGTGCACCCGGGACACCATCGCCTCCACCTGTACGCGATCCGTCACGTCGCAGGGAATGGCCATCACCTCGCCACCGGCGCGTTGCAACTCGTCCCGGGCACGCGCCAGCTCCACCTCTTCCCGAGCGCAGAGCACCACCCGGGCGCCCTCGGCCACGAACTGCCTTGCCATCACCAATCCCAGTCCCCGCGAGCCACCCGTCACCAGCACCGTGCGCCCCGAAAAGCTCACGTGCTGTTTGCGCAGGGCCCTCAACCCCATCACCGCGCTCATCCCCGCGGCGGCCAGGGCCCCCAGCGTGATGCGCGATGCGTCCTTCTTGTTCCGTCGAGCCATGGGTTGTCCTCCCGGTTGGGTTCAGGGCGCGATGGCGCCCGAGGAAGTGGATTCGGAGCGGATGAGCTGCCTCAGCAGGGGCCTCAGCACGGACTCCAGTGCGTCCTCGCCCATGACGCGCAACCGCATGACGAGCGCGCCGTCATAGAGGAGGTAGGCCGGCGTCCCCTCCACGCCATACGCCGTGGCCATGGAGCCGTCATCCGCCGCCACGGGGTGGCGGAAGCCCAGCCGCTTCGCCAAGGTCTCCAGACGGTTCGTATCCAGTGCGCGCCCACGCTCCTCGCCAGGCAGTGGCACGTGCACGCTGATGACCTGGAGTCCCAGGGGTTGGAACTCCTCCAGCAGGGATTTGAACCGGGAGAGCCGGGCCCGGCTGCCCACGTCCCGTTCGTTCCAGAAGTGCAGGAGCACGGGCCGGCCGTGCAGTTGGTGGACGTGCACCGGGGCGTTGATCCAACCGCCTTCGGGATCCAGCAGAGTCAATGGAACGTCGAGTGCGGACATGAGCGGACCTCGCGTGGGTGTGGGACTCCGCTCAAGCTATGCATCCGTTGTTGTGCGGCCGACACCCGTGCTTCCCCGCTTGTCCTCCCTCCAGACCGAAGGGGGCGCGCTATCCGCTTGATCTTCCAGGAGGTTTCGACGCAGGCGCCCCCCAGCAAGCCGTTCAGGGTAAACAGGTTCGACGCATTGAGTCGGCAAAGCCAAACTTGTACGGAATCAAAGATTTCCGGTTTCTAAGAAAGCGTTCCTAGACTGGCTCCTCCGCTTGGCCGCCCGCCAGGCGGGTCCCCGCATTCCCTTCGAGCAGCAGGAGCCCCTTCATGAAGAACAAGTTCATCCACGTGGTCGCCGTGGCCGCCACCCTGGTTGGTGCCGAGGCCTCGGCCGCCATCAACTACTACACGCTGTGGATCCACGGTAAGAACGACAACAAGACCAAGGGCGGCAACTACACCGACTTTTCCTACTGGGGCCCGAGCAGCACCGCGGCTGGCGTGAACAAGAAGGCCGTCAACTGGAACGGCACCCAGAAGATCTCCGTCGAGAACTACCGCGTGCGTGACGCGCTCGACTGCTTCTGCACCGGCGACAACTGGTGCTACGTCGCGGTGCACAGCGCGGGCGACCTGCAGATCGGCTACGCGCTGTCGCTCTACGGTGGCTCCACGCGCAACAAGAAGAACGCCACGCCCAACGCCAACGGCGTGTGCGGCGACGCGGGTGGCACCCAGACAGGTTGGAACATCAAGTGGGTGGACGTGGCCTCGGGCGCGTCCGGCGGCAGTGAGCTGGCAGACGTGGGCGAGTGGGCGGTGAGTACTCCGCTCGTGGGCGACCTGGTCACCACCACGGCGCGCGCCATGTACAACCACAACACCACGCGCTCGGTGTGGTTCTACAACTTCGCCGGGTCCAAGGGCACGCTCTACTCGGGCATCCTCCCGGGCCAGGACGACGAGGCCGTGGCCTATCACACGACGGGTGGCGTGTCGGGCTCATCCGGCGCCTCGCTGTGCAACCCGGGAGACTGGTTCTGCGGTGGCACGCTCACCCTGGGGACCGACAAGTGCAGCAGCGGCGAGGCCAAGTGGTCCTACCACTCGGTGAAGCTGCGCGATGATGGCGAGGCCTACGACCACCACGCCGCCGGCAACTGGGCGGGTATCGTGGGGACCGTGCGCGCCGACATGGCCGCCAACGCGAAGAAGTAGTCTCGTCGCGACGAGAACCGGAAGACTCCTCATGATGCACGATCGCGGCTCCCCTGGCATGACCGCCCGGCCCTCGCGCCGGAACCGGTGGCTCCTCCTGCTGTTGCCTCTCGTGGTGGGAGGTGGGGGGCTGCTGCTCTCCATGAATCTCTTCCGGTCCACTCCGGGCCTCGGCGAAGGCGCCGTTCCTGGCGCCTCGTCTCCAGCGCGGGCCGAGGCTCCCGCTCGCGGCTCCGTCCCGTCCTCCACGCTGGTGGCCGCACAGGTCCAGGCTCCGGTCCTGTCCGCCGAGGACGCCGAGCGCGAAGCCGAACGCCGGTTGTGGCAAGAGCGCCTGGAGCGGGCGCGCTTCTCTCTCGATTCCTACCGGCGCTCCACGCGCTACCCGCCCGAGTCACGTCCCATCGAGGAGCACCCGGACCGGGTGTATCCAGCCTCGCCCGAGCGCAAGCAGCCCCTGGGCAAGGAGCGGGGAGACATCGCCCTGCGCCTCAAGCAGGAGAAGGTCTTCGTGGTGGGAGACGAGACCGTGCGCTTCTTCGTGGGCTGCGAGAACCGGCACTCGAGCCAGCCCCTGCCGTGCGAGGTGCATTCCGCCTCCGCGCACGAAGCGCCCCACCTGGAAGCCGCGGGACGGACGGGCGCGGTGCCGCTGGAGTTCAACGACTCGGGGCGGCTGGGTGACGACGTGGCCGGGGATGGAACGTGGACGGTGTCCTTCCAGCCGGGCCGTCAGGGGTTCGCGATGTTCGAGGGCACCCTGCGCGTCGAGTTCCGCGTGCGGGCCGAGGGCTCAGCCGAGGGCGGAGCGTTCTTCGACATCATGTTCACTCCGTCTCCCCCCGCGGTCTTCACTGGCCGGATTCGCGAGGTGGTGGAGCAGGGCTCGCTGCGGCTCTACGCCGGCCTCCAGGTCCGCAAGTCCGGCCGCTACGTGTTCGCGGCGCGGGTGGACGACGAGGCGGGCGTGCCCTTCGCGTACCTGGACTTCAACGAGGAGCTGGAGGCCGGAGCGCGCGAGGTGCGCTTCCACATCTCCGGCCTGTTGCTGCATGACAAGAATCCCGACTTCCCCCTGCGGCTGCGCGACGTGGATGGCTTCCTCCTGCGTGAGCGGGGAGACCCGGATCGCGAACTGGTGAAGGCGCTCGCGGGGGTCATCCACTCCACGGGCACCTACTCCCTGGCTCGCTTCTCCCAGGACGAATGGACGAGCGAGGAGCGCGAGCGCTACCTCGCCGAGTTCGGCCGGGACGTGGACGAAGCCCAGAAGCACCTGGACGAGCTCGCGGGCAAGGGCGCGCCCTAGTTCAGATGTTGATGCGGGAGCTGATCGTCCGGATGTCCATGCCCAGCGCCTGGAACTCGGCCGTCCGGGCGCGCAGCAATTCCACGAGCCGCGGATGCACGTCATCCTCCTCGTTGGCCAGGATGAAGCCGTAGTTCGTCTTGGACAGCATCCAGGAGATCCACAGCATCTCGGTGGCCTGCTCCGGCGGAGGCGCGACGCTCGGGTCCTCCTCGGCCGCGAGGAACCCGTCCTTGCCCCAGCGCAGCCCCAGGCAGGCGTACAGCACCTCGCCCGCGTCCTCCCACTGGAGGTTGTTGGCCCACGCATGCCGGAAGGTCGCGAAGAAGAGGACGTAGCGGCACAACTGCTTGAGCGCTTCCAGCTCTCCGGGCTGGGGCACGTCGGTGTGGGTCACCGCGCTGACGGCCCGGGGCGGCGGCGCATGGGTCTTCTCGTCCAGGTCCATGCGCTCGGAGCGCTCGAACCACGGCGCGTCCTTTCCCGGCACCCGCGCCCGCAGGTAGCGGCACACGAAGGCGGGCGCCGAGTGGGCCACGAGATCGTCCGAGAAGCGCCGCACCTCGCGCCACTGCGCCTCCACCTCGCCCCCATGCTCGGCGAAGAAGGAGTCGATGTGCTCCCCGAGCACCCGCCAGAAAAGCTGTCCGGCGTGGGCATAGCGGTGTCCCTCGCACACCGGCACCGCGGGTGTGAAGCCCTTCCAGTCGTAGCTGCCCATCAGGTGCAGCAGCCGCGTCTCGACGCCTTGCTGGGTCAACGCGCTGGCGCGGGTGATGTACCCAGTGGGCCCGACCAGGAACCCATTGGCGGAGTGGTTGATCAACACCACTTCGCGCAGGTGAGGCATGAGCAACCAGCGCACGGGGTTGCGCCGCAGGTTGCGGTTCGCGGCGATGGCGTACTGCTCGATGTTGAAGTGGCACTGTCCCAGGTGATTGCCCAGCTCGGTGTCCAGCGTCGCGCTCACCCGGGCGATGCGCTTGGCGCTCTCCCAGCCGGCACCGTCCTCCGGCGTGAAGGTCCGGCGGGTGAGGGGTGAGCCTGGCGCCGTCGCTCCGGGCTCGCGCAGGCCCAGGATGATGCGCGTGGGCAGCACGTGGCCCTCCTCCAGCCTCAGCCGCACGTCGACCTCGGGCAGGCAGTGGACACCGTCCTGCTCGTAGGCGTTCCAGGGGAAGTAGAGCCGGAAGGCATGGGGATCGCCGGAGACCTCGGGGTCGCGGTCCAGGACCGTCGCGAACATGCCGTTGAGCAGGCGTTCGCCGAAGAAGGCATCGCTCCGGGTGGAGCCCGGCGCCTCACGCTCCCGACGGACGGTCATCGGCTCGGGGTAGTCCGCCTGGATCTGCTCCACGCTGGGCGCCATGCCCAGGCGGATCTGGAGCAGGTGCCGGCGCTTGATGACCTCGATGGGGGCCACCGCCTTCAACATCGCCAGGGCGCGTCCCGGAGCGTAGTCCGTGGGCGGAGTGCCCTGCTCGGTGACGAGCAGCCGGGCCAGCGGCGTCGATGGATCGTATTCCCAGTAGGGCTGCCGGATGGTGCCGAAGTCGTAGTGCAGCCCTCCGTGGTCATCGGGTCCCCGCTCCGCGCCGATGCGCCGCCAGGTCTCCACCACACGCCCGTCCTTGCGGAAGGTGTGCTGGGGCTCGAAGAAGCGCAGCTCCAGGTCCGGCAGATCCCCGATTCCCGCGTCGGCGGGGTCGTAGCGGATGGTGAAGTAGCCGTCATCGTCCGTGAGGCCCTCGCCCAGGTAGTCGTCCGGGGCTCCGGGATCCCGGTCCCACAGCTCGACCTTGAGGTGGTGCAGGGGGATGGGCCCCTGGGGTCCGTCCAACTCGAAGACCAGACGCCCCGTGGCGACGGCGGGTAGGGTCGAGGGATCCCGGGCGGCTCGGAGGGCGGGGAGGGCGCGGACCCGCGGGGCCAGCTCGCGGCTGACGGCGGCGCGCTCGTCGGGGGCCAGGTTCGCGTACCACCGGGCCAGCTCCGAGGAGTCGAGGAGGTCGGATTGCGCGTGTTGAACCTTGAATCCCAGGGTGGACAGGAATCGAAGGATCCAGGGGGCGAGTCTCATTCCCGGGCGAGGGTACCCGAGCCCGGAGACACGCTGAAATGGAGATGAGGTGCCTTCCAGGGCAGGGGTCGTGTCCTGCGTCCGTGAGGTGCGGTGCGCGCTAGAGGGTTTGTGGTGCGTGCTCCATTTGTCTTGCGGTATGGGTCCTCCCACTCAGGGAGAAACCCATGACCGTGGAATACAAGATCAAGATCCGCACGGGTGGCCGGCTGGGCTCGGGGACGGACGCCGACATCTCCGTTGTCCTGGTGGGCTCGGTTGGAGAGAGCGAGCGGCACAAGCTGGACAAGCGCTTCCATAACGACTTCGAGGCCGGGAAGGAGGACGTCTACACGATCAAATCCCAGGACGTCGGTGACCTGCTCCTGCTCCGGTTCACCAACTCCGCGGGCTTCGCGAGTGACTGGCTGCTCGACTTCGCCCATGTCACCTCGGGGGACCACAGCTGGCACTTCCCGCACTACCGCTGGGTCCTGGGCAATTCGACGGTGGAGGTCCTCGAGGGCTCGGCCCAGCTCCCGCAGAACGTGCGGCATGTCCGCGCGGTGGAGGCCCGTCGCGCGCAGCTCGAGAACCGCCAGAAGATGTACACGTGGCGTCCCGCCGTGGCGACCACGGGGTTGCCCGGCGCGCTCGACATCAGCAAGGAGAAGCCGCTGCCCAAGGACGAGCTCTACCGGAACCTGACCGAGGGCAGCTACGAGACCGTCATCGCCAAGACCCTGGCCGCGCTCCGCATGGGCATGCCCCTGCTGGCCAAGGCCTGGAACGGTCTGGTGGACACCATTGATCTCTTCAAGAACCTGGAAGTGCCCCAGCTCGCCCAGCGGTGGCAGGACGACCACGAGTTCGCGCGGCAGGCCGTCCAGGGCGTGAGCCCGCTGCACATCACGCTCATCCCCGCCCTGCCGGAGGGCTTCCCGCTCACGGATGCCGAGGTGCGCGGCCTGCTGTCCCCGGGCACTACCCTGGCTCAGGCGTTCGAGGCGAAGCGGATCTTCCTGCTCGACTTCGAGATCCTCGACGGCATCCCGATGTTCCACCAGGTCAACAAGGAAGGTGTCGAGGAGCGGCGGTGGGCGCCGGCGTCCCGCTGCCTCCTGTACCTCGAGGACTCGCGCCGGCTCCGGCCGCTCGCGATCCAGCTCGGCCGCGACCCCGCGAAGGATCCGGTCTTCACCCCGAATGATCCCGAGCACGACTGGCTCGCCGCGAAGATCTACCTGCGTTGCAGCGAGGGCAACACCCACCAGATGGTGTCGCACGCGCTGCGCACGCACTTCGTGGTGGAGCCGTTCGTCGTGGCCTCGATGCGCAACCTGTCCGACCCGCACCCCGTCTACAAGCTGATGCGGCGCCACTTCCGCTACACGCTCGCCATCAACGATGGGGCGCGCAAGGGGCTGCTCGACGCGGGCGGCGTGTTCGACGACTTCATCGCCACCGGCGGTCCGGACAAGGGCCACATCAAGCTGGGCCAGAAGGGCTACAGCCGCTGGAAGCTGCTCGACAACAAGCCGCGGCCGGACTTCGAGCGCCGGGGCGTGCTCGACCCGGCCATCCTCCCGGACTACCCGTACCGGGACGATGCCCTGCCGCTGTGGGACGCGCTGGAGGAGTTCGTGAGCAACGTCCTCTCGCACTTCTACAAGACAGACGCCGACCTGGTGAACGACACCGAGATGCAGGCCTGGTGGAAGGACCTCACCGAGCACGGCATGCCCGTCGACAAGCTGCCCTGTGCCGAGCTGACGCGCGTGAAGGACCTCGTGGACATCCTCACCACCGTGCTCTACACGGGCAGCGTCCATCACGCGGCGGTCAACTACCTCCAGTACGAGCACTACGCCTTCGTGCCGAACGCGCCGCTGTGCATGCGCCAGCCGCCTCCGACCCAGAAGGGCCTCCTGAAGGAGAAGGACATCTCGGAGATGATTCCGAGCAAGTCCCAGACGCTCTGGCAGGTCGCCATCGGCCGCGCGCTCGCCAGCTTCGGCGAGGACGAGGAGTTCCTGCTCAACGAGGGTGGATGGCGGGAGACCTACTTCCACGAGCCCGAGTTCCTCGCCATCCGCGAGCGTTTCCATGACCGGCTGCGTGCCCAGCTCGCCGCCGTGAACGATCGCAACGCGACGCGCGAGGTGCCCTACACGGTGCTCCAGCCCAACCGGATTCCCTGCGGCATCACCGTCTGAGTCGTTGTTCATTCCGTGGCGGCGCCGTGTGTCCCCTCGAGGGGCCGGCGCCGCCTGGTCGCGCCACACCGGAGTCTCGAAGGAGTCCACCCGTGCCGAACGTGCTGTCTCGTGGTGTGTTCAACCTGTTCTTTGGGTCCAAGCGTCAGGCTTTCGCGTCCCTCCCGGGTCCGCAGCCCGGAATCCTCGGCACCGCCGGAGACTTCCTCGGTGCGCAGCCCTGGGATGTCTGTGCGCGCTATGGCCGTGAATATGGCGGCGTCACCCTGATCTGGATGGGCCCCAATCCGGGCCTCGTGCTCAACGATCCCGTGCTCATCGAGCAGTTGCTCGACTCCCGCCGGACCGAGTTCGAGAAGGGCTCCCTGCGGCAGGAACTCACCCCGACCACGACGGATCAATCCCTCTTCATCGCGCCCCAGAGCGGGGATTGGGCCGAGAAGCGCCGGATCGATCCCTTCGTGCAGCCGTGGTCCCCGGACTGGCTGGCCGCCCAGGTCGCTCCGATGCAGGCGGCGATCTCCGACTTCGTGGATGGCCTCATCGCGAGCGGCAAGACGGTTGATCTGGCGCCCGTGTTGCGTCGGCTGACGTGCGACGCCTTCGCGGTCGCCGCCATCGGTGAGAAGCTGCCAGATTCGGTGTACGAGGACTTCATGCTGCTCGCCAAGGGCGCGGACGCTCGCATCCAGGCGAAGCTGCCCTTGAAGTTCGTCTCGCTGCCCAAGGGCTTCGAGGAGGCCCGCGAGCGCTTCTACCGGTTCTTCGACGAGCGCGTCAGCGCGGCGCGCCGGAATCCGAAGCCGGAGGCGAACGATTTGATGTCTCGCACGATGCGCGAGGTGCCCGACTTCGGGGACAAGGCGCTGGCGGTCAACATCGCGCTCATCTTCTACGGAGGCGCTTTCTCCTCGAGCACCGCCCTGGCCGGCGCGTTCCACCAGCTCCAGAAGCACCCCGACGCCGAGGCGCGGCTCGCCTCCGAGGCCGCCGCGTTCGCGGGCGGGCCGCCCACCCTCGAGCGGTTGAACGAGGCGCGGTGGGCCGAGGCCGTCGTCCTCGAGTCGATGCGGGTTCTTCCCCCGGTCCGAGTCTTCACCCGCAGCCCGGTCACCGACGTGTCGTTCGCCGGCGTCACGATGCCCGCGGGGGCGACGATCATGGTCTCCAACCAGTACCTGCACCGGGACCCCCAGCACTGGCCCAACCCGGACACCTTCGAGCCCGCTCGATGGTTGGATGGGGGCACGGCACGAGACCCCATCGGCAGCGGGCACTACTTCCCCTTCGGGCGGGGTCCTCGCATGTGCGTGGCCACCGATTTCGCCATGGTGTTCCTGCGCACGGCCATGGTGACGATCGCCGCTCGCGCGAAGGCGGAGATCTCCTCGACGGAGCCCTTCGAGGAGGGCTTCTTCTTCGGCGTGGTCCTTCCCACGAACGTCCACACGAAGTTCATCACTCGACCGAGGTGACGACGCCCAGGGCGGCGGCGCGCACCGCGGCGCGGGGATGCAGGCGCAGGGCTCGCAGGGCCTGGGCCGCGTCCTCGCGCCAGTGCAGCCGCCTTCCCGCGAGCGCGACGAGTGTCACCGCCGTCAGGGGAATCACGGCCTCCACGCGGGTGGCCGTCTCCAGAAGCACCTCGGGGGTCCACTCGGCGCTGGGGTGTTCCAAGGTCTCCGCCACGCGGGCGGCGAGCACCGGAGCGAAGAGGGGCTCCTCCTTCACCTCCTCCGCCAGGTCGAGCAGCGCCCCGGCGCTGTCCGTCGAGTCGTTCCAGGGCATCCCCTCGAGGCGCAGCGCGGCGCTCTCGGGCCATAGGGAGGGCTCGCGCGCCAGCACGTGGGCCACCGCGTCCAGGCGCGGGCGCAGGTTCCGCTTCACGGGCTGGGGGAGCTGCCGGAGTTGCGCGCTCAAGGCCACCAGGCGTTGACGCTCGGGCACGTCCCGCTCGGGGGTGGCATCGAAGGACGGGGAGGCGGCGACGAGCCGCGCGGCGCTGTCCTCCACCTGCTCGAAGGCGTGTCCCTCCCGGGTGACTTCCACGAGGGCCCGAAGGGCCTCACGCCACTCGGCTCCCTCGGCGATGTCGAGCACGCGAGCGGCCGCCTCGCGCGCCACCGCGTCCTCCGCTCCCGCGGACCAGCCCCTCAGCACGCCGAAGGCCCGGCGCCGCACGGTGAGCTCCGGATGGCGCGATATCTGGAGGAGGAGTTCCACGTACCGGGGCCTGACTTCTGGAGGAAACTGGAGCGGTGAGGCATCGAGCAGGCTCGAGGCGACATCCGCGTCCGCGCTTCGCGCCAGCTCACCCAGGAGTTCCCAGGCCTCGGGCGCGTCGAGCAACCGCCGAGCGGCGTGGCCCACGGCGATGCGCACGTCCTTGTGGAGATCCGGCTTGTTCCACTGTTGACGCAGCAGGGTCAGGCTGTGCGCGGAGCGGAAGGTGCCGAGCAGCCGCAGGGCCTCCTTGGCCACCGTCACCTTGAGCCGCTCGCGTGAGAGCACGGTGTCGAGCGCGTTGGTCAAGGTGCTCGGGGACACGCGCCGGGCCATGCGCGGCACCGCGTACATGGCCACCCGGGCGCGGTCTCCGTCCAGGTTCTCCAGCAGGAGGGGGAGGGCGGGCTCGGGCTTGTCCAAAGCCGCGAGCGCGCCCAGCGCGGCCTCCACCGTGGGCACGTCGGGCGAGCCGAGGAAAGGCTCAAGGGTGTCCACGCTCACGTCCTGGAGGCCGGGAAGCACGTGCAGCACGCGCATGCGCTCCCAGGCGCTGCGCTCGAGGTCGCTCGCGATCCGCAGCATCAGGTCGCGGAAGTGGCGCTGTTGGCGGGGCAGCCAGCGGAAGAAGCCGTCGAACACCAGGGGCACCCAGCCCGTCTTGCCCGTGGTGAATCGTCCTTGGAGGCTCCTGCCCTGGATGAAGGAATCCAGCCATTCCTGACGGCGCCGGTGCAGGTGCGCGAAGACGCCGGGCAGGGTGATGGTGCTCTCGTCCCGTTCGAGCAGGGTGCGCACCCGCACATCCCGGGTTCGCGGTGGGGCGAGCCAGAGCTGGATGGCCTCCTGGGCGAGTATGTCGGGCGTGGCCTCGGTGATGGGCGCGAGCAGCGCTTGGAGCTGTTCCACGTTCCACGCCCGCCGTCCGAGTGCCCGGGTCAGGGAGATGATGAGGCCATAGCTCTCGCGCTTGTTGGCGGCGCGGAGGGTGGGCAACAGGGCCGCGAAGAGGTGGTGCTCGGCACCGCGGGGCAGGTCGTGCTCCAGGGGGGGCAGCACGAGCGTGCCGGACTGGCGGGCCAGGCGCTTGAGCGTTTCCAGCGCGAAGCGGAACAGGGGACTGTCCGTCGCGGTGGCATGGGCGCGCATGAGCTGGAACGCCAGCCGCTGGAGCGCTTGCTGGGTCATGAACGAGGTGTCTCGCGCCTCGACGACATAGGTCACCAGCGACTGGAGCGCGGGAACGTGCTCGGCGGTGAAGAGGGTGGGCGGGACTTCGGCGAGCGCGGACAACGCGGCGGCGCGGACCGGATCCTGCTCGTTCTTCAATCGGGCGAGGGCCGCGAGTGTGTCACCCAGGCCCCGGCGCGACAGGCCCGTGCAGGACACGAGCAGCGCGAGCGCCTGGGCCCGATCCTCGGCCTTGCTGGCGACGGCCGCCTTGCGCAAGGGCTCGCGCGCGTGCTCGATGAGGCGCAAGGCCTGGATGGCGAGCCGCTGGTCCTTGTTCTCGCGAACCTCGCGCAGGTCGAGCTGCCGCGCGGCCTCGGCGTCCCGGGTGGCATGGGGGAGGGTGGCCAACAGGGCCGTGGGGTGGACGCGGGGGGGTGCTCCCTCGAAGGCGTGGGCGAAGAGGGCCGGACGCTCGGAGGGCGGAAACGCGTTCAGGAATTGTGCGAGCCTCGGGGGGGCCTCGGCCAGGGCTCGTGCGAAGGCGAGCCGTTGCTCCGGCGAGAAGGCTCGGGCCTCGCGCAGTGCTCCGGGGGAGAGCCCCAGGCCATGCAGCTGGCCTCTCCATGCGGGGCGCAACAGGAGCGCGGCGACCGCGGCGGGATGGCGGCGGATGAGCAGCGGGAGGGTTCTCCGCACGAAGAAGGGCAGCCCCTCCGGGGGCGCCAGCTCCCTCACGAGTTCGAGCACGGCCTCGCCCCGCGACAGGGTCAACTCCGCCAGGGGAATGTGGAAGAGGTAGAAGAGCGACTCGCGTTCGCGCTCGGGCGCCTGGGTGAACCGGGTGCGCAGGAAGTCCAGCACCGCGTCCGGGTGCAGGTGCACGAGCGAGTGCCAGGCATTGAAGGTGTGCCCGAGTTCGGGAAGCCGTTGGCGCACCGTGTCCGCGTCGAGGGCGGTCAGCAGGAGCGCGGCCTCCGAGGCGCCGTGGCGGGCGAGGACGAGGGGGAAGAGCCGCGCCGCGAGGGCATTCCTCCGGGCCAGGGCCACGCCCTTGAGGACACGGCGGCGTGCGAAGGGGGCGAGCTCCGGGAGGATCCGTTCGAGCGCCGCCTCGTCCTGGATGTGGCGTCCGGCGAGCGAGGCCGCGCGGCCCTGGACGGTGCGCGAGGCGTGGGTGAGCCCATCCAGCAAGAGGGAGTCGTCCCCCGCGCCCTGGGCCATTTCCAGGGCCAGCCGGCCCTCGTAGGCATCTCCCGAGGAGAGCAACCCGGCCATGAGCGGCTTCAACCCGGGGTGTTCGCGGCCATCGCGCCCCAACCGGGCGGCTCGCGCGATGCGCGCCCCGTGCCCCAGTGAGTCCAACTCCGACAACAGTGCTTTTCGCGATGGGATCTTCATGGCGGCTCACTCCTGGAGGGAGCCGCTACGTTAGACCAAGGCGTTCCTCGGACTCATACGGGAATGGTGTCGAGCGACACGTTGGCTCCACACAGGAGCACGCCCACGCGCTCGCCGGGGGTTGGGACGTAGCGGCCCGAGACGAGCGCGGCGAGCGCCGCCGCGCCGCCCGGTTCCGCCGCCACGCGCAGGGAGTGCCAGAGGCGGCGCTGCGCCTGTCGGATTGCCTCATCGGGGACGAGCACCACGCGGTCGACATGGCGCCGGGCCACCTCGAAGACGCGGGGGCCGCAATTGCGCGCGCCGAGTGAATCCGCCGCGATGCTCTCCACCGTGACATCGATGGGGACTCCGGCCTTCAGAGAGGCCGACAGGCAGCACGAGCCCTCGGGCTCGACGCCGACGACGCGCACCCGTCCGCCGAACCACGCGGCGATGCCGCCAATCAATCCACCCCCGCCGACGGCGACGAGCACGGTATCGAGTGGGGCCTGCTCCTCCCATTCAAGGCCCACCGTTCCCTGTCCAGCCATGGTGGGCCACGCGTCATACGCATGAATGGGCAGGGCGCCGCTCTCCGCTTCGTAGGCCACGCACGCGGCGAGGGCATCGGCGTAGCGTGCGCCTCCCACCACGAGGTGGGCGCCCCGTTCCCGGATGGCGGCGATCTTGGCGGGGCTGGAGATCTCCGGCACGAAGATGCGAGCGGGGTGTCCCAGTGCGCGCGCCGCGTGAGCCACGGCGATGCCGTGATTGCCGCCCGAGGCCGCGGCCACGCCCGCGGGAGGCACGGGTTGGGACAGCAGCGTGTTGAAGGCACCGCGCGCCTTGAAGGAACCGGCGTGTTGCATGAACTCGAGCTTGAGGCTGAGCGGCGCGGAGACACCGAAGGGGCTCCCCTCGACTTCGAGCACGGGAGTCCGGCGGATATACGGAGCGATGCGCGCGGCGGCGGCGCGGATGTCATCGGGCTGGAGCATGGTGAGATTTATGTCGTTGGTCATGCTGGAGTTGATACGTGGGTTGCCTGACAGCACCTACGATGTCGTCTAGGCTTGTATACCCTGCGAGTATGGTGCTCGAACTCCGGCCGAACCCCGTGTGGGGGCGTCGGGAACCTGCTGCCTGCTTTTCCCTCTCTCCGTTAGGGTTAGGATGGCGGAAAAATGTGACCCAGTTGTTGGGGACTACTTCCTGAGGATGGCTAATCGAAGCACCGCGCCTTGCTCATGATGTGACCATTTGTACTAGAATCTGGTCCCTGTGCGTCATGCAGGGGCGGCTCAACCAACAGGGGGACAGACCGATGCCGAGTGCCGATGCCATTCGCAAGTGTGTCGAGGGCTTCTATCGCGAGGGTGGAGTAACTGCGCGTCTCGAAGACGCATTTGCTCCATGGGTTCTCCACAGCCGTTTTCGGCTCACTCCGCAGGAGGCGCTTGCTCAGTCGTCGGATGGGAATTTCGATGGTGGGCTCGACGGGTTCGTCTTGCGGCCGACCAGCGATGGGCTCCACGAACTTGTTCTGCTTCAGGCGAAGTTTTCCGAGGAACCTGGGCTTGTGACCAAGGGGCTCAAGGATCTGGGTCGTGCCGCGCAGGTTCTTGAGAGCATTCTCACGGGTTCGGATTCCGGTCTACGGGAGGAAAACAGGGTCATCCAATCACTGCGTCGTCAAGTACGCGCGCTCCCAGAAGTGCAGCAGCAGACGCTGCAGATTACTTTGTGCCTTACTCACCTGCTCAAGAGCCAGGAGGCTTGGCAAGCGAGCCCCGCTGTTGCGAAGGCCCGCAAGGAAATGCTGTCTGACCTGGGAGATGGTCCACTTGCCGGGCGCATTCGCTTCATGCCCATGGGCCCGGACGAACTCGATACGGCGGACGTCGTTCCGCGTCCCTCGGCACCAGCTCTAGTGCGCGTTGAAGGCACCAGATTCACCTTGCCAGACGGTGACCAAGTAATACTCGGACTCGGTTATCTCTCTGACGCCGTGAACTTGCATGTCCGCTTTGGTCAGCACCTGTTCAGTAAGAATGTGCGTATGTATATGGCGCGCGAGGCTGGAAAGGAGCGTAGCGCTGCTAGCCACATTCGAGAAAGTCTTGAGGGGATCTGCAAGGGCTCTATACCCGTCGAGCATTTTGCTCTTCTGCATAACGGTATTACACTCACGGCTCCGAAGAGTCGAAGTGGCGACAATGTGAATGAATGGGTTCTGGATCCTGGTCAGCAGGGCATCAGTGTTCTCAATGGTTGCCAAACGGTCTATACAGCCTGGGCTTTCCACACCGATATGTCCGCGAAATCGCCCGGAGGTGAGTGGGAGGCTCGATTCAATCAAGTCCGGTTGCCCGTTCGTCTTCTTCTGACTCGCGACGAGGACCGGGTGCGCAAAGTTACGATTGGCGCGAATCGACAAACCAGTATCAGTCCGTCCGCCTTCTATGCTCACGAAACAGTACAACTGAATCTTGAGGAGCGATTCGCTCGTAGCAAAATCTTCTACGAGCGACAAGAAGGAGCATGGGATCATCTCAACCGAGCCGCTCCAGAACGAGCGCATGAGTTCGATAACTCGCTCACTCTTGAGGACATCGCTCGTTCAATCGCCGTGGCGAGCCACACTCTATCCCTAGAATTAGCACGCAGCCCACAGAGAATATTTGACTCTGAGGACACATACCACCGTGTCTTCAGCGAAAAGCACATCGCCTCCATTCGACTGCTCACCTTTCTTTACAATGCACTGCGCGCCACGAAGGCTGCTCTTGGGGATTTACGTGAAGAGGTGCAGGGGCTTAGGGACATGAAGCCCGCGAAGTTCGTTTTCCCCGTCACGCGATTGCTTGTCGCCTGGATGGCTAGGAAGCGTCCAGATTTGGTGCGAGGCTATTCTCGGTTTGTGTATCATGTAGGGACGTCCAGTGATGTGCGTCGCGAGTTCCGGCTCGCTATGAGGCACCAACATTCTGGGATCCAGCAGCTTTTGCCGGAGGTGTGGCTTCATACAGATGGTTGGCATGAGGCCATCGACAAGGATGCGCTCAAACTCGCGACATCCAAGCTTCATCTGAAAGATGTCGACATCTTCGCGTTGTTCGAAACGCTCGACGATGATGATGACGAGAGTGCGGGATAAGCAATGAAGGAACATAGCACTTCTCTTCGCTCTTCAGGTGTCTCTGCACATATGGAGGATCGAGCGTTGTTGACGTGTCGGTAGGGCTTCTTGTTGTTGCCCTAGTCTTTTGTGACGGCGCGGGGCGGTTTCGCGCGACATATGTGATTTTTTGAGAGGTTCCCTTGTTCCGGATTTCCGCCGAGCGCCAAAAAATAGCTCTCCTGGGAGCCGTGCTCTCTCTCGTATTCGCATGTGCTGGCCCCCGGCTTTATTTCGTGGGCAACGAGTTGCCTCGGTTGGATGGTAATCCAGCGCTGCTCGTTGCTCCTGGTCCGTGGAAGAATAAAAGCGTGGTCGCAGTGTATTCGGAAGCATCCCATGTGCCGGATGATTTGGTGTTGTCCGCGCTGAGCGCTCTGATGGCTCTGCCCGGAGCCGCGAGTGCTTGCGATCCGCTGACAGGTCGGCCCCGGCCTGATGCTACCGAGTATTGTCTGGCCTTTTATAAGACTCCAGAAGACTGGCGAGTATCCTGGCCAGTTCGGAATATGACTGGCCAGCCTGGTTCTTGTAATCCGCCCCTTGGAGGGGTTCTGGATGAGGACTTCGGGATGGAGCTTCCTGTTTTTGGTTTTGCCCACAATCATCCTTGTGGAACACAGGTCAGCAGCCAGGACTTGAAGGTTTTCCCGGTGATGAAGCTGGGGGAGTCACAATGGACGATGGTTGAGTATGCGGTGTCTCCCTCGGGAAGGCCGGCTCTTGATGATCGGGGACAGTTGATTCCCGCCTGGGGCTGGCTCGCCAGTGGTCACCGCGACGAACTTCGATTTTACAAATGGAACCCTTCTGGTGCGGTTTTTCAATGGGAGCAAGGTGAGAGGGGCTGGAGGTTCCTGGCGACGTGTATCCCCCAATTGCCGAGTACACTTGGGGGCGGACTTCCTCCTCCAAAATGCACTCGAGAATCAAATTGAAAGGCGTCCTCTCCTGGGAAGAGAATCCATGATGAGCCCGTACTGCCTCGTTTTGCTGAGTGTATTGTCCATGGAGGGTGGGGCAAGTGAGTCCTCCTTGCTTCCTCTTGTGCCCATTCCGGATGTGGGGCTCGTCGTGGTTCCCTCTACTTCCTCGGAGCCAGTTCGTTGGCCCGAGAATCTAAGTCCCTTGGACACATTGGATGGGCCCGCGGTCCTGGCGGCCCATTCCGCGCTCCAGCAGGTGCTGTCTCGCTTTCCCAAGGAGGCCGCGGGACATTGTGAGTATTCAGCACGCTCCCTGGACGTGGTCGTTGGTTATGAGCGAGGTCTCTACTTCGTCCGGATTGATCGGCGTGTCGACAGGTGTGGCTGGGCTCCTGGGGTCAGCCTGGAGTTCGATTGGTTCGAGATGTATGCCGTCTCTCCAGAGGGACGGGTCGTCGCCCGTTACCCCTCCATGCCTTGAGGCCAGGCTGTCCGCTCAGCCCGCCTCGCCGCCGTCGATGTTGTACGCCGAGCCAGTGATGGTGGCCGCCGCGTCCGAGGCCAGGAAGAGGCAGAGCGCCGCCACTTCCTCGGGTTGGATGACCCGGCCCATGGCGTTCATGTTCGCCAGCGCCGCGTGGGCCTCCTGCTCCGTGCGGCCCGTGGTCTTGCTGATGGCCGCCTTGGCATTGCTGAGCATGTCCGTCTCCACCCAGCCCGGATTGACGATGTTCACCGTCACGTTCTTGCGCGCCCACTCCGCCGCCAGCGAGCGCGTGAGCCCCAGCAGCGCGTGCTTCGACGCACAGTAGGCCGACGTGTATTTTACTCCCCGCGTCGCCGCCATGCTCCCGATGTTGATGACCCGGCCTCCTCCCGCCGCCGCCATCGCCGGAATCAACTCGCGGCACAGCAAGAAGGGCGCCGCCACGTTCACCGCCATCACCTTGTGGAAGTCCTCCATGCTCGTCTTGTGCAGCGGCGCCGACACGGTGATGCCCGCGTTGTTCACCAGCACCCGGGGCACTCCCGCCTCGCGGATCTTCTGGGCCGCCGCCACCACCGCCGCCTCGTCCGCCACGTCGAGCACTAGTGGGCGCACCGCGCCATTCGACTCGCGCGCCAGCGTCTCCAGGGCGTCCGCCGCCCGCGCCAGCGCCCACACCTCGTAGCCCTCTTTCACGAAGGACTGCACCAGCGCCCGCCCGATTCCCCGGCTCGCGCCCGTCACCACCGCTATCTTCTTGGAGGTCGTCATGGCCTCGGAGGATACCCGGGTCCTCGTTCGCCAGGTCCCTCCAGTGCTACAAGTCCCGGGCTTCCCCTGCCTTGAGGACTCCTCCTATGCCGCGCGCGGACATCACCGACCTCCTGCGCCTCGATGACTTGCTCTCCGACGAGGAGAAGGCCGCCCGGGACACCGTGGCCCGCTTCGTCGACGCCGAGGTGCTTCCCATCATCGGCCAGCACTTCCGCGAGGGCTCCTTCCCCGCGCACCTCGTGCCCCGCATCGCCGAGCTGGGCGTGCTCGGCGCCAACCTCCAGGGGTATGGCTGCGCCGGGATGAACACCGTCAGCTATGGCCTCGTCCTCCAGGAGTTGGAGCGGGGCGACTCGGGGCTGCGCTCCTTCGCCTCCGTGCAGGGCTCGCTGTGCATGTTCCCCATCCACGCCTACGGCAGCGAGGAGCAGAAACAGCGCTTCCTGCCTGGGATGGCCCGGGGTGAGCGCATCGCCTGCTTCGGTCTCACCGAGGCGGACTTCGGCTCGAACCCCGCGGGCATGCGCACCCGGGCTCGCCGCGATGGCGATACGTGGGTACTCAATGGCTCGAAGACGTGGATCACCAACGCCACGCTCGCCGACGTGGCCGTGGTGTGGGCCAAGACGGACGAGGGGGGCCCCGAGTCCGTGCGCGGCTTCCTCGTGGAGAAGGGGATGCCCGGCTTCACCACCCGCGAGATTCCGGGGAAGTTCTCCCTGCGCGCCTCCACCACGGGAGAGTTGTTCTTCGAGGACGTGCGTGTGCCCGAGGCCAACGTGCTGCCCGGCGTGAAGGGGCTGCGCGGGCCCTTGTCGTGTCTGAACAACGCGCGGATGACCATCGCCTTCGCCGTGACGGGCGCGGCCATCGCCTGCTTCGAGGGCGCGCGGGAGTACGCGCTCAACCGGGGGCAGTTCGACAAGCCCATCGCCGCCTACCAGCTCACCCAGGAGAAGCTGGCGGACATGCTCCAGGAGATCGTCAAGGCGCAGCTCCTGTCACTGCGGCTGGCTCGGCTCAAGGACGAGGGCAAGTTGACGCCCGTGATGGTGAGTCTGGCCAAGCGCAACAACGTGAAGGCGGCGCTGGAGATTGCCCGCTCGGCTCGGAGCATCTACGGCGCCAACGGCGTCACCGATGCCTACCCGCCCATTCGCCACATGCTCAATCTGGAGAGTGTCTTCACCTACGAGGGCACCCACGAGGTGCACACGCTGGTGCTCGGCAAGGCCATCACCGGCCACGACGCCTTCGGGTAGCCGCCCTCCTGGACGGATGGCGAGGTGACCAGGCGCTGGTTACGGAGCGGCCCCATGAAAGTCGCCATCGTGGGTCCCGGCTCCATCGGCAGCACTTTCGCTTTTCATCTCGCTCGCGCGGGCCATGACGTGACGGTCGTCGCGCGCGGTGCGCGCCTCGCGCAGCTCGAGAAGGATCGCGCCATTCTCAAGGCCCAGGTCATCCCCCGGGCGCTCGCCGCGCTGCGGACGGCCGTGAGGTCGAGGTCTCAGCCGGTGGGGCGTCCGCCGAGCCGCCGCAACTCGGTGTCCGCCGGTCCCAGCAGCCGCCCATCCTCCGCGCGCAGTTCCAGTGTCCGTACCGGCCGGCCTCGTTTCCGGTCCACCAGCTCCGTGGTGACTTCCCCGGGCTCGAAGTAGTGCGTGTCGCCCCACTGCCGCAGCGCCACGAGCACCGGGAACAGGCCGCGTCCCTTCTCCGTTAGGACGTACTCTTGATAGGCGCTGCCATCCGACGCGGGCGCCAGCTCCAGGATGCCGTGGCCCATCAGCGTGCGCAGGCGCGCCGCCAGGATGTTCTTCGCCAGGCCCAGGCTCTTCTGGAACTCCCCGAAGCGGCGCATGCCCCTGAGCGCGTCGCGGATGATGAGCAGGGACCACCAGTCCCCGATGGCGTCCAGTGCCCTCGCGATGGGGCAGTCCGCTGATTCCAGGCTCGTGCGCTTCACCGTCTCGTCCTTCCCGCGCCAGGCGCCGTCCGTGCTTCCTGGTTGCATCATAAAACCGGTCTGTTTATATCGCCAGGGGTGGTTTCATGATGAAACCAGAGCGCGGGAGACGCGGATGCGACTCAAGAACAAGGTGGCGTTGATCACGGGTGGAAACAGCGGCATCGGCCTGGCCACGGCGCGGTTGTTCCTCGCCGAGGGAGCTCGGGTCGCCATCACGGGGCGCAACGCGGAAACGCTCGACGCCGCGGCGAAGGAACTGGGCTCCGGGCTGCTCACCTTCCAGGCGGACGTGAAGGACGTGGAGGCGACGGAGCGGGCCATTGCCCACGCCGCCGAGCGGCTGGGGCCCTTGGACATCGTGTTCGCCAACGCGGGCGTTGGCGGCTCGACGCCCCTGGGCAAGACGGGCTTGGCGGCTTTCGAGGAGGTGCTGCGCGTCAACCTCACGGCGGTGTTCTTCACCGTCCAGGCCGCCGTGCCCCACCTGCGCGACGGGGCATCGGTGGTGCTCAACGGCTCGGTGCACAGCGTGTTGGGCGCGCCCGGCTACGCGGCCTACGCGGCGAGCAAGGCGGGGGTGCGGTCCATGGCGCGCGTGCTGGCCTCGGAGCTGTCTCCGCGCGGCATCCGGGTCAACGTGGTGTCGCCTGGCGCGGCCCATACGCCCATCTGGTCCGCGCAGGCGTCCTCGCCCGAGGCATATGCCGCGCTGGAGAAGCGCATCTCCCGGGGCATTCCGCTCGGGCGCATGGGGGACGCCGAGGAGGTGGCCAAGACGGTGTTGTTCCTCGCGTCGGACGATGCCTCCAACATCCAGGCCGCCGAGTTCTTCGTCGATGGAGGCACCACGGGCTCACCCATGGGCGCGCCCATCTACTTGCGGTGACCGCTGTCACTGCCCCGGTGTTTCGGATTGGGACGCGAGCGGGAACGCCGGGGAAGGGAGCGTTGGCGCCGCCCCCCGGCGTGCCCTGCCTCGCGCGGGCTATGGCAGGAGTTGGAAGTAGAACAGGTCCGACTCGCCGCTCGACGTGTAGTGCACCCCGTCCAGTTGAATGGCTCCGAGGAAGGAGCCACCGACGAGCACCGAGCCTCCGGGCTGGAGCGCCAGGCGCAACTCGGGGGTGATCATCCCGGGGAGCCGGAAGTTCGCGTCGAAGGAGCGGGACCAGCGGTGCTCTCCCCAGGTGGAGTAGTGCGCCACGAAGGCCGTCTGCGGACCGTTACTATAAGGAGGGCCCAGGGGGCCGCCGCCCAGGTCGTAGGTGGCGCTCGCGTGCCCGGTGACCGTGATGCCGCCATCGCTCCCGGTGACGAGCGCGCCGATCCGGCCCCAGGACGTGTCCACCGGCCGGAGCCAACCGTCCGCCCCCGAGGCGCTCAGCGTTCCGGTGAAGCCCGAGAGGTTTTCCGGCAACACCTCATCGGATGGCTCTCCGCCCACGTACGCGATGCCTCCGAAGGAGAAGGGGCCGCCCAGGTTGGCGTTGAAGGCCACGTCGCCGGTGCTCCGGCCCTGGAGGGCGACGACCTCGCCGAAGACGCCGGGGAACACCCGCTTCCCCAGGAACGCGCCCGTGGGGCCGTACTTCGCGATGAAGGGCGTGGACTGGCCCAGGCGACCGTCTCCCAGGTTGGCGAGCGCGCTCGCTCTTCCCCCCAGCAGGACATTGCCCGCAGTGTCCGTGGCCACGGTCCGCACGTAGGCGGTGGGCGTGGCGACGGCGGCCTCGAGGGCCCGCGAGAACACGTGCTGGCCCTGCCAGTCGAACTTCGCGACGAAGCCGCCCGCGTAGGCATCCGTCAGGCCGATGCTGGCGTGACCCGCGGAGATGAGACCGCCGCCCAGGTCCATCTGGCCGTAGAAGTTGCCGGAGACGACGAGGCTGCCCTGGGCATCCGTGGCCACCGCCGCGGGGTAGACGGGCGTGTAGCTGAAATCGTCCTCGGGCAATCCGTTGTCGGCGTTGAAGCCGTGGGACCACACCGTGCGGCCCGTCGGAGCGAACTTCGCGATGAAGAAGCCGCTGGTGCCGGGCAGGGGACCCGTGCCCAGGTCGGGCGTCCCCAGGTAGTGGCCCACCACGAGGATGTTGCCCTCGGGCGTCACGGTGAGGGCCGTCGCGCGGACGTTGTCATGCGTCACCTCCCGGGTCCATTGGGGCGTGCCGTCCGCGGCGTAGCGCGCCAGGGCGAAGCCCTGCCCGGTGGAGAAGGGCGAGTCCCCGAAGAAGCCCAACGCCACGAAACCGCCCTGCGCGTCCGTGGCCAGGGCGTGGAGCTGTTCGGAGCCCGCGCCGCCGTAGCGCTTCGTCCAGCCGGTGAACCCGCCGCCCGAGCCCTGGTAGGTGCAGTAGGGCTCGGACTCGAGGGCGATCGCCAGCCGGGGCCGGCGGGTCTCGTCGGGCGCGTTCGCCGAGGCGATGGTCGCCACGTCGGACGAGTCCGGTATCAGGCCAAAGGCATGGGCCTGGCCGGGCGTGGTCACCACGTGCGCCACGCTCGACGACTCCCAGCGGTTCGGGAATTGGAAGCTGCCTCCAATGATGGGGCCCAGGGGAGTCGGCCGGGTGTTCCAGTCGAAATCCAGGCCCAGGTTGGGATCCGAGGGCCAGTTCGTGCTGGCCTCGTAGAGGCGTGGACCCGCGTCCGTGGCGTTCTCGACGAACAAGCGCAGGGACACGTCGCGCTGCGTCCAGTGCTCGGGAATGGCGTATCCGTTGAAGCGCAGGAACGCCTCCTGGCGCGGAGACGTGCCCACCCTCAGCGAGGGGGCGCTTCCGAAGCGGCGGGTGGGCTCGGCCTGGGAGGCGTAGCCATCATGCGAGGCCACGACTTCCAGCGTCCGGGTGTCCGTGCGGGGCAGGCATCCCGCGGCGGGGTCCACCGTGACGAGGAGCCGGGGCCGGCGCTCCTCGCGGCTCTCCTCCCGGGAGGCGAAGTCCACGCCATCGCTCGAGTCCGGGCGGAGCGTGAAGCCGACGGTGTCGTTGCCGTGCACGGCGGCCGTCACGTCGAACTCCACATAGGTGCCGGGGTGGATGACGCCCTGGTCATCCAGGGCGGCGCCTATCGGCTGCCCTCGGTTGTACCAGTCGACGGCCAGCTCGGCGAAATAGGGGTTGGTGGCGAATACGCGCGGCCCGTTGTTCGTGCCGTCGATCGCGTACAGCCGCAGCACCGCGCGCGTGATGGACGCGGGGGGAATCCCGCTGATGTCGAAGCGCAGGAGGCTCTGCTCCTCGGGGGAGGTGTCCACGCCCAGCGTGGGTTCGCCGCCGAAGCGGCCACTGGGACGCGAGGCTTCCACGCGCGCGTCGGAGGTCGCCCCGAAGCTCACCACCGTGACCGCTTCCTGACGCAGCACGGCGGGCGACAGGGCCTCCGAGGTGCCCTTGTCCGGCGTGCCTGGCTCCGTCCCCCCACAATGTGTCAGCAGCACCAGTGCCGCCACGCCCCCCACGCCTCGCATCCCCCACCACTGTCCGCGCATCGTCCTGCCCTCCAGGGCTGATTGTTTGAAGCGCGAGGAGCGGTTGCACCGCGTGTGCCCCCGGTGGAGCCAGTGTCGGAGGCCGCGAAAGAGTCCGGCGCTGGACGGGGAAATGGGACCGCGGGGAGGGGTCGCGCCGGGAGTGGGTGGCGGACTGCCCAGGGTGAAGACGCGGAGGGCCTGTGCGGGGGAGTGGATTCCCCTCATGCTCCCCGGGGAGGTCCTGGCTGGCGGGAGAGGGGCCCGGCGGGCGCGAGCGGACGCCCATTGGTGCCCGGGGTGGTGTAGAGGGGAGGACGTTTCGCGTCACTCATCCGAAACCGGAGTCCTTGCCCCATGAGCACCCCTCAACGGCTGAACAGCACCACCGCCATCGCCACGTCCGAGCGCATCTGGGAGGAGGAGATCATCCCCCGGCTGCACGAGTACATCCGCATCCCCAACAAGTCGCCGAGCTTCGACAAGGAGTGGGTGAAGTCGGGGCACATGGACAAGGCGGTGAAGCTGGTGGCCGGCTGGTGCGAGTCCCAGGCGAAGCACATCCCCGGGCTGACGGTGGAGGTGCTCACGCTCAAGAACGAGCAGGGCGAGCCGCGCACCCCCGTCATCTACATGGAGATTCCGGGCACGGGCGATGACACGGTGGTGTTGTACGGCCACCTGGACAAGCAGCCGGAGATGACGGGCTGGCGCGCGGGCCTGTCGCCCTGGGAGCCGGTGCGCGAGGGCGACAAGCTCTTTGGCCGGGGTGGCGCGGATGACGGCTACTCGGCGTTCGCCTCGCTCGCGGCCATCCGCCTGCTCAAGGAGCAGGGCGTGCCCCACGCGCGCTGCGTGGTGCTCATCGAGGCGTGCGAGGAGAGCGGCAGCTATGACCTGCCCGCGTACATCGAGCACCTGGCGCCGCGCATCGGCAAGGCGTCGCTCGTGGTGTGCCTGGACTCGGGCTGCGCCAACTACGAGCAGCTGTGGATGACCACGTCGCTGCGCGGCCTGGTGAGCGGCAACCTGCGCGTGGACATCCTCTCCGAGGGCGTGCACTCGGGTGACGCGAGCGGCATCGTGCCCTCGTCGTTCCGCATCCTCCGGCAGATCCTCTCGCGCGTGGAGGACGAGCGGACGGGCCGCATCCTCGTGGAGGGGCTGCACGTGCACATCCCCCAGGCGCGTCGCGAGCAGGCGGCGGCGGTGGCGGAGGTGATTGGCGAGGAGGTGTACTCGAAGTTCCCCTGGGTGCCCGGTGCCCACCCGGTGACGACGGATCGCGCGGAGCAGATCCTCAACCGCACGTGGCGTCCGGCCCTGTCCGTGACGGGCGTGGAGGGCATGCCGACGCTGGGCGCCGCGGGCAACGTGCTGCGCCCCTTCACCTCGGTGAAGCTGTCCATGCGGATTCCCCCGCGGCTGGACGCGAAGGCCGCCACGCAGGCGCTCAAGGCGGCGCTGGAGGCGCACCCGCCCTACGGCGCGAAGGTGACGTTCGAGGGTGAGAAGGCGAGCGCCGGATGGGACGCGCCGCCGCTGGAGAAGTGGCTGGAGGCGGCCACGCACGAGGCGTCGCGCACCTACTTCGGGCGGCCCTTCATGGCCATGGGCGAGGGCGGCACCATCCCGTTCATGGAGATGCTCGGCAAGCGCTTCCCCCAGGCCCAGTTCCTCATCACCGGTGTGCTCGGGCCCAACAGCAACGCGCACGGACCCAACGAGTTCCTGCACATCCCCACGGGCAAGAAGCTCACCTGCTGCGTGGCGAGTGTGCTCTCCTCGCACGCCTCGCGCTGAGTCCTTCTCGCCACTCCCCGCGCCTCCTTGGATTGAGGCGGCGCGGGGAGGGCCCTGCTCGACGGCTCAGGACGCGGTGGGCTCGGAGGAACCCTCGGGCGCCGCGGCGGCCTCGGCCGGAGGGGCCTCGGACGACTCGGCGGGCTCGTCGTCTCCCTCGTCCACGGGCGCGTCCCCGCGGGCTTCCGCCGCCTGCTGCTCCTTGACCTGGTCGTCGCTCATGAAGCCGATGGGCGCGTCCTTGCGGTTGAGGAAGCGCACGGACTTCTTGGAGAGCGCGAACATCTGCTCGGCCACGGCGGCGGGCACCAGCGAGTGCTCGATCTGCGCGGGCTCGGGCCGCTCCACCACGCCGAGCGTGCCGTCCTCGAGCTGCTTGGCCTGCGCCTCGGTCAGCTCCAGGCGCCGCAGCTTCCCCTTGCGCGTCATGAAGTAGAAGACGGTGGCGCCCACGTCGACGGGCACCTGGCCGGTGTAGACCAGCTCGCGCAGGCGCTTGTCCTGCTCCACCTGCTTCTTGGACTCCATGCGCTGGGCGGCCTTCGAGCCCGGCAGGGGCGGCAGCTTCGGCACGGGACGGCTCGCGGCCTCGGTGCCAGCGGGAGGACGGCTTCCCTGGTAGCGTGCGCCTCCACCCTGGGGACGGGCTCCTCCGGCGCCCTGGGGACGGCCCGCGCCTTGCGGACGTCCACCCCCCGGGCCCTCGCGGCGGGGCGGACGATCGTCACGGCCTCGTGCCTCGCGGGGCGGGCGCTCGCCGCGCTCTTCTCCCGACGGGGCTCCCGAGCGCTGGGGTGCATGGGAGGGGGAGGGGCGGGCGGGCTTCGCCGTTTCCGCCTTCTTCGCCTGGTCCTCGGAGACCAGGCCGGCCTTCAAGAGCTTGTCGCGCAGGTTCTGCATGGACCGCCTTCTATCCCGTAGATTGGCGCGCGCAAAGCCGTCCCTTGCTCCTCTTGTCCCTCGCCCCCTAATTTGGGCGGCCCACCCGTCTGGAAGTCCGAGGACCCGTGACCCGTTTCCCCAAGTTCATCACCGCCGCCCTGCTGCTGTCCGCCGCGGCCTGTCAGAGCGACAAAGTCGACCGGGACGCCAAGGCGCGCATCTTCTCCGCCGAGGATCCGCCCAAGGTCGTGGCGTCGGCCGCGGAGAAGCTCAATCCCCAGGACGTGGCGGACAACCCTCGCGTGGCGCGCCGCATCCTGTCCATGGACGCCGCCGAGGTGACGGAACGGCTCGGCCCCCATGCCTACACGGCCACCGTCAGCTATGAGTGGACGGGTGTCCAGGGCGCGGGCTCCAACAAGCTCACCGAGACGCGGACGTTCCGCGCCGGCCCGGGCGGCGTGGGCGGCGACTTCCATGGTCTGCTGGAGAACAGTCGGGACCAGGGCCTGGAGGTCATGCGCGTGGACGGCCAGGTGTACGCGCGCAACCGCTACGGCACCTTCCGCCAGCGCTTGAGGGACCGGGGCATGGCCGAGCGCACCCGCGCGGAGCTCACTGGCGCCATCCGCGACGTGGACGCGCTCTTCCGGGGCCGGCTGCACCTGTCCGCCCAGAACACCGTCACCTACGAAGGCCGCACCGCCTGGCGCTACGCCGTGGACCTCGGGCCCGAGGGGGACACCGGCACCACGCCCGTCGTGCTGCCCGCGCTCGCCGAGCCCAAGGGCGGCCGGGACGAGTCCACCCGCCGCCGCCTGGCCTTCTTCGACCGCCGCGTGCCCCAGTCGCTCAGCGGCGAGGTGCTGGTGGACGCCCAGACGTCCGTCGTCCTCAAGGTCCGCCTCGACGGCCGCATCGCCGTGCCCGCCAATGACGTCGCCGGCGCCGCCGAGCTGCGCATGGTGTTGGAATCCGCTCTGAGTGAAATCGGGAAGGACCCCGACCTGAAGGCGCCAGAGAATTTCCTGCCGGACGCGGACAAGCCGCAGGGCATCGCGGACGCGTTGGACCGCTTCGGGATTCCGCGCAACAAGCCCGAGGGCGCCACCCCCGCCGGAGCCGCGTCTCCCTCGGAAGAGCCCTCGGACGAAGAGGCGAACTGAGGCCTCGCGAGGTCCCGTGGACGGGGCAGGTCGCTACAGGTTGGCAGCGGCCTGTTGGAAGAAAATTTGACCGTCCTCTTGCGATCTCTACAATCCTCGCCGGTTGCGGCCCAGACGCGTCCGACATGAGCGGATGTTCAGTGGCCATCGCAAGGGGAGCGGAAGATGGAGCGCAAGGTCAGCGGTAGCACGACGGTGACGTCCAAGGAGATCAAGGTGGCGCTGGAGAAGGCGCGCACCCTGGCCCCCGAGGAGGAGAAGGTCCTGCGCATGCGGCACGGCGCGGGTGCCTCCAGCAAGAGCGCGCCGCTTCCTCGCGCCGCGGGCAACAACGAGGAGCTGGGCGACGAGCTGCTGCTCATCGAGATGCAGCTCATGAAGGCCATGCGTGAGCGCACGGGCCAGTCGAAGACGGCGAGCAACAAGCCCAAGGCGGCCGTCACCGCGAGCGCGACGAAGGAGAAGATCGTCCGCGCGCTCAAGAAGAAGAAGTAGGCCCCGGGTTTCCCCAGGGAGCATGCTCAGCGGTTGATCAGGGCCACGAGGCGGTCACCCGCCTCGGGGAGCGTCAGCTCCTTGCCTGAAATCTCCCGGGCGAGGGTCTCGGCGTCGTCGGTGCCGCCCCGGGCGAAGAGGCCCTGGAGCCACTGGCGCGCGGAGGGATTGCGCCACCAGTCCTCGTTGAATCGCGCCGTGAGGTGCGCGGTGAGCCGTGTCTCCAGCGCCCAGGCGCGCAGGTAGCGCGCCGTGTAGAGCTGGGGATCCACGTCGAAGAGGAAGAAGCCCCGATGGGGCTCGGCGAAGAGCGCGCCGCGTTGCAGCTCCACGTACTCCTCGGCCCGCTCGGGCGACGCGCCACTCGCGTACAGCGACAATTCGTAGGTGAGCTTGGCGCAGTGGCGGCGCAGCACGGTGAGGCCCTGGAAGGCCGCCATGAGGGCCGCGTCGCGCGCGGGGGTGGAGGGCAGGCGCGCATAGCGCTTGAGCCATTCCTCGTCGAGCAGCAGCCGCTCCAGCAGCGTGGCGAAGGCCTCCGTCACCGAGGCATCCTCCAACCGGCGCAGCTCCAGGGGCAGTTTGTCGGAGACGTGGGCGTGGTGCAGGGCGTGGCCGTACTCGTGCAGCAGGCCGCCCAGGGCATCCAGGCCCGCGCGCCGCTGGAGCACGAAGCGCACCTCGCCGGGCACGCGCACGGACGCGGTGACGGGGCGCGAGGCCTTGCCGGGCCGCTCCTCGTCGTCCATGCGGATGCGGCCCTCGGCGGAGGGGTGGAAGCCCCACTCGTTGAGCCAGCGGATGACGCCGGGCAGTCCGTCCTCGCGCCGGAAGAAGGCATGCATCCAGGGCACCTGGTTGGCGGCCTGCACGTCGTGCCGCCGCGCGTGGCCCGAGGGCAGCGGCCGGAGCGTGGGCTCCACCTTGCGCAGCACGTAGGCGAGCACGTCCCGGTAGGCGTCCTCGGTGCGGCGCAGCGTCTGGGCGGCGGCCTCGGCCAGGGGCTGGAGCGCGATGCCGGAGACGTCCTCGCGCAGGGCGGCGTAGCTCGGGGCGCCGAGCGCTTCCGCGACGCGGAAGGAGGTGTCGCGGCGGGCGCCGTAGCGGCCCCGGTTCTCCCAGAGGAAGGTGCCCGCGGCGTTCTCCAACACGGTGCGCCGGCTCCGGTTCTGCTCGTGGGGAAGCTGGCCCAGCACCTCGCCGAGCGACAGCGCTCCATCGTCCACCGGAAGGCTGGAGCGGGCTTCCAGTTGGCCCACGGCCTCGGCGTCGGGCGCGGCGAGGGCTTCCTCGACCTGGGTGGCGATGAAGTCGCGCAGCAGCCGCAAGCGGCGCACGCCCAGCAGGTCACCCTTGGCCTGGGCCTTGGGCACCGCCTCGGTGGCGGCGGCGAACGCCTCGGGCGAGGCGATTTCCGGCGAGTCCTCGAGGAGCTCGCGCAACGACAGCTCCTGGGGGAGGCTCGCGGCGCCGCGCCAGGCGTGCGTGGCCAGCGCCGCGAGGAAGTCGTCCAGGTTCTCGCGCAGCAGGGGGAGGGGGCGGTTCATGCCCCTCCTCATACTCCAGCGCGGCGGGGACGGCTTTACTTCGGCGGCGCGTTGTACCCGGCCTCTCCGTACGGGCGCAGCCGCTCCAGCCAGAGCGCTTCCAAAACCCGCAGCTCCTCCTTGAGATCGGCGTCGGCCACGGGCTCCTCGGGAGGCTTCAGCACGTCGAGCACCTCGAAGGAGAAGGCGTCGGCGCCGAGCCGGTCCCAGTCCTCCTGGAGGGCGGGGAAGTTGCGGTGGATGCGGGTGGTCAGCTCGAAGCGGATGCGGTTGAGGGCACCAGGGAGGTTGAGGCTCGAGCCCACGAGCACCTTGCCGTTGGCGCGGTTGCGCACGGCGAACACTCCCATGTCGGGAGGCTTCTCCTTGTAGGCCCGTTTCAACTCGGCACGGCGCGACGACGCCCCGCGCGGGGCACTGGAATCATTCGAGGACATGAGGACGCTCCTTCAGCGCGAGTAGCCCAGGGCGATGAGCTTCTGTTCCACCCGGGCCCGTGCCGCCGGATCCGCGGGCTCCATCCAGTTGAATCCCATCCGCTCCCAGTCGGGATCCGCCAGGTCCACGCCGAGCGCGCGCAGGAAGCCGGGCTCGCAGATGAAGAACTGCTCGCGGAAGGGAAAGAGCACGCCGCCCTCCGCGAGGAGCGAGGTGCGCGCCTCGGCGTAGGTGGAGAACCAGCGGTTGAGCCAGGCGCTCCCCTGCCGGGCGAAGAAGGCCTCCGGCGAGAATCGGGGCGGAGTGGACTCGCGCGCGTCCTTCAACTCCTTCCAGGACGCGTGTCCCTGCTCACGCGCGATGACCTCCAGGGCGTGTTTGAGGCGCACCTGCTCCTTGTTCGCGAGCAGTGTGTCGGGGGCCCGCGTGGCGAAGACGGGCAGGGCGCACAGCCGCTCGGCGGCCCGTGCCGCGCGACTCGCGTCGTCGGACAGCAGGCTCTTGAGCAGGAGCGATGCGCGAACCTTGCACTCGCTCAGGGGCAGCGGGGTGGGGCGGACGTCGGTTCTCATGACAGGTCCCTCGGGAGCGGCCCTCACCCGATTGGAGGCCCTGGAAGGAACACTGGAGAACTCGAACCGCGGGGCACTGCGAGGGTGACGTCGTCTTTTTCGGGTCCGGGCGCCCCTCGGCACCCGGCCTCAACGAATAATGAAAGCGTCCGGCACGCGCAAGCGCTTTTCCAGGACCCGTTCGCCGCCCTTAGCGGGCCGTCGCGGCGCGCCGGGCGCGCTTCTTCGCGGGGCTGGCGCGCGTCTTGGTCCGGCCCGTCGCCCGGCCGAGGGTCTTCATCGCCCGGCGTCCCCCAGAGCGCGCCGCGTCGCGTCCCGCGTCGAGGATCTTCGCGAGCACGCCCGCCACGAGGTTGCCAGGAGGCGAATCGGGCGACTTGGGATGCGGGTGCGTGGGCACCGTCTTCTTGGCCTGCTCCAGGGCCTCGCCCAGCGCCTCCAGCTCCGCCTTGCCCATCAGCTTCTCGAGCTTGGGGAAGAGGTCCCCCTCCTCCTCCTTCACGTGGTGGCGGATGTTCTCGATGAGCACGGTGACCTTCGCGTCGAAGCGCTCGTCCTCGGCGGACATGCCCTCGAGCTCCTTGAGCGTCCACTTCACCACGTGGTGCTCCTCGAGCGCCTCGAGCACGTCCTTCTTCAGCCCCTCGTCCCGGGCGCGCGCCACGGGGTAGAGCAGCTCCTCCTCGATGGCCGCGTGGATCGACAGCTCCTTCACGATCCACCGGACGATTTCCTTCTTCTCCTTGTAGGCCTTCTCGCCGGCCTTCTCGAATTGCTTGAAGAGAGCCTCCACGATCCGGTGGTCGTGCTTGAGCAGTCTGAGTGCGTTCATGGGCGGACACGATTGGGACAGGGGTCCAGGATCGGGAGTCTCCCTCCACTCGCTTGCCCGCTGGACTGTTCATCCGCGCACACCGCCGCGCCGGAGTGTTGGCCTCCGGGCGGTGCGGCGCTTCCCCGCTACGGCGACGGCGGCGGCTTCACCGCCAGGTACACCGTGCTCCACAATTGGATGGCGTTGGACTCGTCCACGAAGCGGTTCTCGGCGGTGGCCGCGGCGGCGAAGGAGTCGTAGACGGCCCGGCCTCCCTCGGCCTTCCAGCTCCACAGCTCCCCCGTGCTCTGCTGGGCGTTCTCTTGGATGACCCGCCACAAGGCCATCTGGGCCGAGCGGAGCGCGGCGCGGGTGGGCTCATCCAGGTCCGTGCGCTTCAACTGCCGCTCGAGTCCGGCCGCGAGCATGGCCTGTTGCCAGGACCAGACGACCGCGCCGTGGTAGTCGCCCCGGGTGAACCGGGCCTGCTCCTCCGGGGTGGCGAACACCGCGTTGGCGACGACGATGCCCGCGTCCGTGCGCAGGCCCGCGGGGAAGGGCCGCAGCAGGCGCATCGCCGCCTGCTGGAGGAAGGCCGCCGAGGGCGTGTTGAAGAGCATCACGAACCCGTCATCCGAGTTCATGATGGGCACCGGAGTCCCATCGCTTCTCAGGGCGACGCCGCTCAGCGTCACCTCCGAGGGTCCGAGCGCTTCGAGCGCCGGTTGGGGATCCAACCCCAGGCTCCGGGCATAGGCTTCGACCCGGCCCCTCGCGTCCTCCAGGGGGATGCGCACCTCGAAGAGCGGAGGCGCCTGGGTCTCCCACACCTGGGCCATGGCCTCGAGCGGGGTGACGCGGGTGGGCTCGGCGCCGAGCAGGCCGGAGGCATAGAGCCGGGCCGCGCCTCGCAGGGCCGCGGGCACGAGCGACACGTTCACATCATAGGGGTAGATGCCCCGGCCCAGCCCCTCGCCCGAGTCGCGCCAGTTGCCCACGGTCTCGTGCTGGATGGCGATCAGGTGGGTCGCGGTGGGCGTGGTGACGAACGGCGTGGCGAGCGCGACGACGTGCTCGATGTTGCGCCGCAGGACGTCCTGGTAGCGCTCCCCCGAGGGCGTGGTGCGAGCGAGGAACGCGGCCATCCGGGACTGGCCCTCGGGCGTGGCGTGGTAGTCGGCGAGCACCGCGGGCAGCAGGAAGTCCCCGTCGATCATCTTGTAGTCGAGCCACGGCGAGAACATGTCCTGGGGCGGAGGCGGAGGCGGCTCCTTCCGCTGGACCCGGGTGTACCAGGCGTAGTCGCCGAGCGCTTCCTCGTGGGCCACCACGCCCTCGGCGTTGACGCGGTCCAGGACGCCGCCGAGCCCCGCCTCCATCACGGTGGGCTGGAGCACGGGCATGAGCATGCGCAGGGAGAGCAGGGTGTCGCGGCCGAAGTAGGTGAGGAAGCGCCAGGAGCCCGCGAGCAGCTTTTCCTTGTAGGCGAGGAACGCGAGCGCGTTGAGCGCCCGCGCGTTGTTCGCGGCCTCCGCGGTGACCAGCTCGCCGATGGGAATGGGCGTGAGCGGCGTGTAGTCGGTCAGCGCCGTGGTGCGCAGCCGGATGCGCCCCTCCTTGCCCCCATGGAAGACGATCGTGCTGCCCTCCACGCCGCCCGTCGTTCCCTCCAGCATCTCGATGCGCAACTGGACGTGGTGTTCGCCATCCAGACAGTTGAGGTCCATCCACAACGAGGTGCCCACCGTGCGCAGGGTGTGGTCGAACTCCGGCGCGAGGGTGGCGCCGTAGAAGTAGTCGCGCACGGTGCGCACGTTGCCCAGCACGGCCTTCTTGATGCGCAGCAGCGAGGCGTCGCTGTGAATCTCCGCGGTGACGCCCCTCATGCCGTTGTCGAACTCGACGGGCTGGAGACCGCCCTCGACGCTCAGCGTGGCTGGCCGCGCGGGCGGGTAGAACCAGATGCCGATGCCGGTGTTCTCCGCCGGGAATCCCCATACCACGCGGGGCGCTTCTCCGGACGTGGTGAGCAGATGCGTCGCCACCGGGCCCCGCCGCAGGAAGTAATCATGGACGTTGGCTTCCGTGCTCTCGAAGCGCAGCGTCTCGCCCGTCGACGCGGGCGGAGGGGTCGTGCCCCGGCATGACCACAGCAGGACGGCGGTCAGCAACGCGGAGAGGAACAGCGGGGGTCCAGTTCGTCTCATCGGGAGGCTCCTTGTCGGGTGGGGCCACGGTTCTTGGCCCATCCGCGAATTCAGGGGCAAGGCCGTTCGTCTCGCGCGGGTGTCGAGGTATACGCGACACTCGCGCCGAGCCCCCGAGGTCCCCCGATGAAGCGCCGCACCTTCCGAGTCGAGACCGCCCAGGTGGGCCTCCCCCTGGGCGAGGTCCTGGGGGCGGAGCTGGGCCTGCCTCGCGAGGAGGTGGAGCGGCTGGTGGCCGTGGGGGCGGTGTACGTGGGAGGGCGCCGGAGTCGGGACGCGAGCGCGCGTCTGGGCGCCCAGCAGGTGGTGACGGTGGTGTTGGAGGAGGGCGGGGTGAGTCCGCTCGCGGCGGCGCCCGCCTCCGCTCCGGAGTGGCGCGTCCTGTTCGAGGACGAGTCGGTGATCGCGGTGGACAAGCCCGCGGGGATGACGGCGCAGCCCACGGAGGGTCGGGTGGGGGACAGTCTCGTGGACCGGGTGGGCGCCTACTTGAAGCGGCCCGCGGGCCTGGTGCACCGGTTGGATCGCGAGACGTCCGGGGTGACGGTGTTCGGCAAGTCGTCCGAGGCGACGTCCGCGCTCGCCGGGGAGTTCCGCGAGGGACGGGCCCGCAAGCGCTACCTGGCGGCGGTGGGGCCGGTGGCATTGCCCTCCCAGGGCACCATCGACCTGCCCCTGTCGAAGGATCCCTCGCGTCCGGGACGCTGGCGGGCCTCGCGCGCGGCCAACGGCATCCCCGCGCTCACCGTGTACCGCGTGTTGCATGCCGGCGCGGATTTCCACCTGGTGGAATTGTTGCCCCAGACAGGACGCACCCATCAGCTGCGCGCACACCTGACGGCCCTGGGCGCGCCCATTCTCGGGGACTCGCGCTATGGAGGAGCGGCCAGGGCGGGGGGCCTCGCCGCGCCCCGGTGTCTCCTGCATGCCCAGGCCTTGGAGCTGGCGCATCCCCGCACCGGGGCGTCCGTGCGCTTCGAGGCGCCCGTCCCGGAGGACCTGGCCCGCTTCTTCTCCACGGCGGGTCTCGTCGCACCCTCCGGACCCATTCTTTTGCCTTCTGGGCAGCCCGGGCGGGAGTAGACCCCCCCCGGTCCGGAGCGTGTAGACTGGGCCCCCCATGGGTGGCGTGAGAGACGGCAAGGATCCCAATTCACCGGAGAAGGCCGAGACCCGGCAGCGCGTGTCCGCTGGCCCGCCCCGGCTGCGCACGATCGAGGCGCCCGACTTCGTGGAGGGGCACCGCAGGCAAGCCGCCCGGCTGCTGCGCGAGGGGCACGCGGCCCGGGCCTTTGGCGAGCTGGTGCGCGCCAGCCGCTCGGTGCCCATGACGGTCCGCCTGGCGTCGGTGCTCGTCGCCTTCTCCCTGCGCGCGGGGACCGAGGCCGCCGCCATCGCGCTCCTGACGTCCTCGCTGGGCCACACCCGGGGCAACACCCGCCGCGCCGTGCGCCTCCAGCTCGTGCGCGTCCTGCGCCGGGTGGATCAGAAACCGCGCGCCCTCGAGATGCTCCAGGCCCTCATCGAGGAGTCCCCGGGAGATCGCCACGCCCTCCGGCTGATGGAACTGCTCTCCGGGAGCGCCGCCCCTCGTCCCCGTCCTCATCGGCCGTCGGGGCTCGTGCCGTTGCCCACGCGTTCGGAGTCGCCCTCCGCGCCGCCCCGGCCCTGGGAGGAGGAAAGCACCGCGGGCTCCGCCACGCCCCTGGACGCGCGGTTCTCTCCCCGCGCGCCCACCGAGGAGGAGCACACGGTGGAGTCCCTGGCTCCTCCGCCCAAGCGCTTCTCTCCGTCCGAGGAGTCGTACACGGCCGAACTCGTCGCCCCACTGCCCGAGCCATTCGAGCCCTCCGTGCCTCCCACCGTGGATCGGCACGGCACCGTCCTCGACATGCCCTCGCCCTGGTCCCAGGAGGAGATCACCTCGGAGGTTTCCGGGCTGCCCTTTGGGACTTCCGGGGCGCCTCCTTCCGCTCCTCGGGACGATTCCGCCGGGGCGGCCTTCAGCCACCGGCGCGAGAGCATCGAGGTGACGGACTTCCCCGGGGACGAGTCCGCTCCCCCTCCGTCCGCGCGCTCCGGGCCGCCCGTGCCCTGGGGCGGCGACGATGAGACGGGGCCGTCGGTGTCGCGCACGCCCCGGCGCGAGAATCCGGACGATGCACGGGGGGAGGCCCAGCTCATCGCGCGCCAGGCGTGGCGCGAACTGGCGGGTTTCTACCTGGCGTGGGCGGAGCGGACGGAAGACCTGACGGTCCGTGCCGAGGTGCTCACGCGGCTCGCCGAGCTCCTGGAGAACGAGCTCAACGACGAGGCGGAAGCGGCCCGCGTCTATGGCCAGATCGTGGCGCTCACCGGGGACAAGGCCGCGCTCGCCGAGCAGGTCCGGCTCCTGTCCCAGCGCAACCAGGGGGACGACTGGGCGGTGCGGCGCGTCCTCGATGAGGCGGTGCAGCGCGCGACGACTCCAGGTGCCCGCGCCGCCGCCTTCCTGGCCCGCGGAGAGCGGCTGCTGGCCACGGGCGAGCGGGCCCTCGCCCTCGCCGATTTCGAGGCCACGGTGGCCCTCGAGCCCCATTCCTTGCCGGCCCTGATGGGCTGGGCCCGGTGTGTCGCCGCGTCCGAGCGGGGCGTGGCCACCGAGCGCCTGCGCGCCGAACTCGTCGCCATGCCCCGCCGCGCCCTCTCCCGCGCCGAGGGACTGCGCCTGCTCGGGGAACTCGCCTCGGGTGAGCCCGGCGATGCGCGGCTCGCCCATTGGGCCTGGAATGAAGTGCTCGCGGAGAACCCCGAGGACGCCCACGCCCAGGAGCAACTGCTGACGCTGGCGCGGCGGCTCGGGGACTCGGCCGGGTTGGGCCGCCTGCTGCGCGCGGGCCTCGCGCGGGAGCCTCGGGGACCCGCCGCGCGCAAGGCCCGGTTGGAGCTGGTGGCCTTGCTGGAGGCCTCGGGTGATCGCGATGCCTCGCTCGGGGAGTTGCGGCAGGCCGTGCGCTTCGAGCCCGGCCACAAGGAAGCTTGGCTGCTGCTCGTGGAGCGCCTCATCGAGCTCGGACAGAAGGGCGAGGCCGCGTGGGCCCTGGAGCACGCCGCCACCGCCACCGAGGATGATCAGGAGCGGTTGGGCACCTGGGAACGGCTCGCGCGCTTCTGCCGCGAAGTGCTCGGGGACGCGGCCAAGGCCCAGGTGTACGCCACCCGGGCGGACAACCTGCGCGAGGCCCTGGCCGAACAGAGCCGTCCTCCCGAGCCGCCGCGCAGCGCCACCCCCAAGCGCGAGCCGAGTGGTTCGCGCACCGTCGTCCTCATTCCGCCGCCCTCGTCGCTGATCGCGCCCTCGGCGATGCCGCCCACCGCGCCTCCGTCCGCCGCGTCCGAGTCCCTTCCCACGGTGCTCGAGATGCCCGCGGTCGAGCCGTCGCCCCCCAGCCCGAAGCCGGCGGCCCCGGCCCCCCTGGTGGGCGAGAGCGTGGCCGTGAAGCCGCCGCCCGCCGCGAAGCCGCCCACCGCGAAGCCTCCCGCCCCCGCGCTCGAGCCCCATGCGGAGCCGCCGTCCGTGGAGAGCACCCGGGTGCTCTCCTGGGAGGCGCCCCCGGGGAAGATGGACACCGCGCGGCGCCGGTTCCGGCCGGGTGCCGAGCCGAGTCCCGCCGCGCCTCCGCCCGAGCCTCCCGCCCCCGCGGCTCCTCCCGCCTCCGTGGCTCCTCCCGCCTCCGTGGCTCCTCCCGCGAGCACCGCCCGGGCTCCGGCCGAGGCCCGGCCCGGTGTCGTCGAGCGCGTTCGCGAGCGGCCCCTGGATCCAGAGGCCTATCGGGACTTGTCGGCCTTCTTCTTGAGCCGGGGAGATCAGGCGCGGGGCTCGTTGATGGCGGACGTGGCCTTGGCGCTCGCGGGAGCGAGGGAGGGGGCGAACCGGCCTCCCCGCCGCGCCCTCACCGCCGAGGAGCGCGCGGGACTGCGCCACCCCGGCTTGCGCAACCCCGCGGGCGAGATGCTCGCCATCGTGGGGCTCGCCCTCTGCCGCCTCTTTCCCACCTATGGCCGGGCCGCGGGCTCCGCCGAACCGCTCCGGCCGGACTCGGGCCCGGGAGCCCGCGCGGCCCTGGACGCCCTGCAGTCCGTCGCCCGCCTCTTCGACATGCCGTTGCCCGAGGTCTGCCTCTCGGAGGACGACGGTCCGCCCTTCTCGCTCGTCTACCCGGGGGGCTCGCGCGTCCTGGTGGGCAAGCTCGCGGTGCGCCAGGCGCTCCCCGAGTCCGAGCTGCGCTTCTTCGCCGGACGCGCCCTGTTCTGCGTGGGGCCGGATCTGCTCGCGTTGAGGTGCCTGCGCAAGGATCAACTCCTGCGCGCGGTGGCCCTGTTGTCCTCGGTGTTGCGCGGAGGCTCCGAGTTCGGCCCCGAGGCGCGCGTGGTGATCGATGCGCTGCATCCCAAGGCGCGCGAGCGGGCATTGGGGCTGCTGGAGTCGGCGCAGCGGGGCTTCGATGCCGTGGCGCTCGCGGAGGCGGCGCGTCACTCCGCCAACCGCGCGGGGCTCGTCGCCTGTGGAGGACCGGGGCCGGCCGTGGCGGCGCTGCGGGCCCTCAAGTCCAGTGAGCAGGAGTGCGTGGAGCTCGTGCGCTTCTCCGCCTCCGAGCGCTACCTGCCCCTGCGCGCCCTGGGCGCCTAGCGCACCTGCATCTTGAAGGTGAGGGAGAGCAGCTTGCCTCCCTCTCCGCCGAAGTCATGGCGGTAGCCCAGGTCGATTCCTCCTCCGGCCGTGACCACGCCAATGCCCACGCCCGCCTGGGACGTGCGGGTGAAACCATCCCAGGTGTAGCCCGCGCGGATGGGGATGTTCTCCCCGAGCACGTATTCCAGGCCTCCGCTGTAGGTGAGCGTCCTCTGGGCATTCGTCGTGAAGTCCGCGCGCACGTCCCCCGCGATCGTCAGCAGACCGACGAACACCCCGGCGTGGGCCGAGTAGTAGCGGGTGAGCTCGGCGTGGCCCGTGTCGACGAGGTTGTGGGCGGACACGCCCAGGGAGAGGCGGGGGCTTGGGCGCAGGAGCAGGCCGGCGTCCATGGTGACGGCATTGGCCTGCCGGCCGCCGCGCATCAACAGGTAGCGCCCGGAGGCGCCGATCATCAGGCTCTCGCCGAGCGGCAACGCGAGGGCCAGCGTATTGAGGTGGGCGGTGGTTCGCGCCGCGCCCTTGCCGAGCGTGATGAGCTGGTAGGAGACGCCGGCGCCCAGCGGGCTGGTGGCGGAGTCCGCGATGGCCACCATGGCGGAGGCGTCCTTGCCCACCCAATCCCAGCCGCCCGTCATCTCGAGGCGGTAGCTGCGGAAGGCGGCGATGGTGGCGGGGTTGCCCGTTCCCGTGGCGGCGTCCGCGCCCAGGGCGCGCCAGGCGCCCATGCCATAGGCGCGCGCGCTCGTCAGATCGCGCAGCTCCTCGGCCGCGGGGACGGTGGACGCACCCGTTTCCTGGGCCAGGGCGGAAGAGGAGACGACAAGGGCCAGCAGGAGCGTTGCGCGATGCGACATGGGGGGCATCCTAACTGCCTTGATGGAGGGGTGGGCCATCACTAGATTCCCCGCCCCATATGTCCACCCCCCCTCCGACGATCGAGCCCCTTCGCCGCCGCCCGTGTGCCCTCGCCTGGAGGCGGCCGGCCCTCCTCCTCGGCGTGCTGGTGGCCATGAGCGCCGGGGCCTACGTCCTGCCCGGGGGCTCCATCATGCGCCGCATGGTGGCCGCGCGAGAGGGTGTGTCCTTCTCCTCGCTCAAGGCGGATGGCTCGCTGCACTTCTATGGGCCGGGAGCCCGCGAGGCGGGCACGGCGCTGGGCCTGCCCACGGACAAGCCGGATCTGGAGGTGGATGGCTCGGTGTACATCCGCCCGCCGGGCCGCTGCCGCTTCGAGGCGAAGCCGACCGAGGGCAACCTGGTGGCCTCGGTGTTCTCCGGGGGACGCAAGCGCGTGGAGGGCACGGAGATTCCCGCGCTCTCCGAGGCGGTGCGCGAGCTGTGCTCGCTGCTGACGGCGCGCAGCCGGGACGAGCTGGAGGCGCACCTGACCTCGCTAGGCATCGATCCGAGGACCACGTCGTTGGCCCGCTTCGGGGGCGAGGTGGTGTACGTGCTGGGGACTCCAGGAGAGGGCTCGCCGCAGTTCTGGGTCTATAAGGATGGCTTCCGGCCCGCGCGTCTGCGCCACAAGGAGGGCAAGGGCCCCGAGTGGGACTTGCGCCTCCAGGACTACGCCTCGTCGGCCACGGGCGAGATGCTGCCGCGCTCCATCGAGGTCTGGCGCGGGGGCGAGCGCCTGTTGCGCTTCACGGCGCTCTCGGGTGACACGCGCTCCAAGCCCGCCGACTCGTTGTTCTAGGCGCGCCATGTCCGAGGCGGACCGGCAGCGGTGGAACCTGCGGTATCGCGAGCGGACGGACAGCGGCCTCCAGGAGCCGTCCGGATTCCTGCGCTCGCTGGACGAGCGGCTGCCGCGCGGGGGCCGTGCCCTCGATGTGGCGGGTGGGGCGGGGCAGGACGCGCTCTGGCTCGCGCGGCGCGGCCTGGATGTCACCCTGGTGGATGTCTCGGATGCCGCGCTGGAGCGGGCCACCGCGTCCGCTCATGAGGCGGGACTGCCACTCCGCACGCTGCGCCTGGACCTGGAGGAAGCGCCGCTGCCCCCGGGGCCCTTCGACGTCGTGCTCTGCTTGAACTACCTCTGGCGGCCCCTGTTCGCCGCGTTTCCCGGGGCGCTCGCGCCCGGGGGACTGCTCGTCTTCGCCCAGCCCACCCGGAGCAACCTGCGACGGCATGCGCACCCCTCGGCGCGCTTCCTCCTGGAGGACGGGGAGCTGCCCCGGCTGCTCCAGGGCGTGGAGATCCTGTCGTACACCGAGGACTGGACCGAGGCGGGACGGCACGAGGCGCGGCTGGTGGCGAGGGCCTGAGCGCCGGGGCTGGGGAATGCCGCCCGCTCGGGCGTGGTATCTCCGAGCCTTCTGGCTCCGACAGGCGGGGTGCGCGTGCCGTTCCGGTTCTCCTTCTTCTCCGTCCTCATCCTGACCAGCACGGTGCTGGGCCACGTGTACCTGTACCGGCGCCTGGTGCGCGACACGGTGCGGAGCGTGGCGCTCCGGCGTCTGGCGATGGCGGTGTTCGTCCTCATGAGCGTGCCGCTGATGTTCCGGCGGAGCCTGCGCGATGTCCTGCCCGAGTCCTTCGCGGAGCCGGTGTCGGTGGTGTCCTACGCCTGGATGGGCGTGGCGCTCTTCCTGGTGCTCGCGCTGCTCGTGTGGGACCTGGGCCGGGCCCTGTGGAAGGCGAGCCGGAAGTTGCGCGCGTCCGAGCCTCCGCCCGTGGACGAGGAGCGGCGGCGCTTTCTCGCGCGCACGGTGGCGGGGGGCGCCGCCTTCACGGGGGGCACGACGGCCGCGTACGGGAGCTGGCGCGCCTTCTCGGCGCCCGAGGTGACCGAGCGGGTGATCCGCATTCCCAAGCTGCCCAAGGCCCTGGAGGGCCTGAGCATCGTGCAGCTCACGGACATCCACGTGGGGGTGTACATCCAGCGCCGCTTCATGGACGAGCTGGTGCGCCGGGCGAACGCACTCAAGCCGGACCTGGTCGCCATCACGGGAGATCTCGTGGACGGGGACGTGCCCGCGCTCGGGGGCTTCGTCTCGGCGCTCGGCAACCTCCGGTCGCGCTTTGGCAGCTACTTCGTCACCGGCAACCACGACTATTACTCGGGGGCGGACGCGTGGTGCGCGTACCTGGAGACGCTGGGCATCCAGTCGCTGCGCAACCGCCACGTGCGCATCGGGGACGCGGGCGGCGCGTTGGACCTGGTGGGCGTGGATGACTGGAGCGGCGGCCGGCGCTTCCACACGCGAGGCTATGACCTGGACAAGGCCCTGGAGGGGCGGGATCCCGAGCGCGCCGCGGTGCTGCTCGCGCACCAGCCAGCCAACTTCCGGACCGCGGCGAAGCGGGGCGTGGACCTGCAGATCTCCGGTCACACCCACGGCGGGCAGCTCGTGCCCATGACCTTCTTCATCGGACTGGAGTGGGAGTACTCCGCCGGGCTCTACCGGCACGAGGACTCCCACATCTACGTGAGCCGGGGTTGCGGCTTCTGGGGCCCGCCCATGCGTGTGGGCAGCCCACCGGAGCTCGTCAAGCTCGTGCTGACGTCATAGGGCGGAGACCCAGGTGAATTCATACGGGCCCCATGACTGGGGGAGCACGGGAGTGACGTGACTCCAGGAGTGTGACTGGGGGCGGCTCGTCCTCCGCCGGACATTCCGCAACCCGTGGAAATCGTTGGGTGGAAGGGGCGTAACTCCTTCGGGACGGAGCGGTTTCCTCCCGGGAGGAGTGGGCGGGGCATGTCAGACTCGCGGGGTAGTTTCGTCCTTGTCGCTGACCTGGAACCGAAGCGCCATGAGCGTGGAGGACGGTGTCCGCGGCGAGGAGGTTTCATGCGAACGAAGCTGTGTGTGTTGGGGGCGGTGTTGGGGACCGCGTCGGTCATGCCGGGGGTGTGTCTGCCCTCGGTGGAGTCGACGCGGCAGACGAACGAGACGCGGTCGCGAGGAAACATGTCACTCCGGGCCGGCCGTCCCTCCGAGGGGCGGGGAGGAGAACCCCTGGTGCCGGTCGAGGTGCCCGCGCGCCCCGCGGTCGATGGGCCCATGCACCCGTGTGAGCTCATCACCGTGATGCAGGTGCCGTGCGATCCGGCGGCCGCCACGTGCGAATACACCTATTGGGAGTGCCCTCGGAACGTAACGCCTCTGAGGGCGTAACGGGGGCGCTGGGAGGCGGGCCTGGTCGTTCCGTACCCGGGGTGAGTTCACCCGCGCTCCCGGTGCCCTCGCCTGGCCGGAAACTACCCGTGTCGGGAGCCACCGCTAGAGTGGCCTCTCGCCGCCGTGAATCCCTCCTCCCTCGCCTCCGTCGCCGTCGGCCGTCCCGTCCGGGGCGAGTTCACCTATGTCGTCCCCGAGGCCCTGTCGGGCCGGCTCACGCCCGGCCAGCGCATCCTCGTGCCCTTTGGCCGCAGCATGACGCTCGGCTTCTTCCTCGGGCCGGCCGTGCCTCCCGCGGACGGCTCCAGCGTCAAGCTCAAGCCCATCCTCAAGGTCCTGGAGGACTCGCCGTCGCTCCCGGCGGATCTCATCGCGCTGCTGCGCTTCGCCGCCGAGCACTACCGCTACCCGCTCGGCGAGGTCATCCGGAGCGCCCTGCCGCCGGGCCTGTCCACCGCCCAGGACGAGAAGGAGGCGAAGCCGGACGTGCAGGAGTTCGCCGTGGCGCTCGTCACCGAGGCGCCCGAGGCCCTGCGCCGTGCCCCCGCGCAGTCGGCGGCGCTGGCGTACCTGCTCGCGGTGGGAGGCCGGGCGCCGCTGGAGGAGGTGGCGCATGCCATCCCCGGGGCGCGCGAGACGCTCAAGAAGCTGGCGGCCCGGGGCCTCGTGCGTCTGGAGGAAGTGGTGCTCGCCCCCGGGGTGCGCGAGGGGCTGGGGCAGAACCGTCCCGAGCGGCTCACCCCGGAGCAGGGGGCGGCCGTGGAGGTGTTGCACACGGCGGTGGACGCGGGCGGCTTCCAGCCCTTCCTCCTGCACGGCGTGACGGGCAGCGGCAAGACGGAGGTGTACCTCCGGGCCGTGGAGCGCGCGCTCGAGCGGGGCCGGGGCAGCCTGGTGCTGGTGCCGGAGATCGCCCTGACGCCGCAGCTCGTGGGGCGCTTTCGCAGCCGCTTCGGCGGGGACGTCGCCGTGCTGCACTCGGCGCTCAAGGATCGCGAACGGCTCTTCCACTGGCAGGCCCTGCGCAAGGGCACGGTGCGCATCGCCGTGGGCGTGCGCTCGGCGGTGTTCGCCCCGGTGGCCGACCTGGGCCTCATCGTCGTGGACGAGGAGCATGATCCGTCCTTCAAGCAGGAGGACAAGCTGCGCTACCAGGCGCGCGACCTGGCCGTGGTGCGCGGCAAGCAGGCCGGGGCCGTGGTGGTGCTCGGCTCGGCCACGCCCTCGCTGGAGACGCTGGAGAACACGCGCAAGGGCCGCTACCAGAAGCTGGAGCTCAAGCGCCGCGTGGATGACCGGCCCATGCCCACGCTCCAGTGCGTGGACCTGCGGCAGGAGCGCCCCAAGGATCCGCTCGTGATGCAGGAGGCCCCCATCCTGTCCCCGCCGCTGCTCGATGCCATGGCGGAGACGATCGGCCGGGGCCAGCAGGTCATCCTCTTCCTCAACCGGCGCGGGCACAGCACGTTCCTCTTGTGCGAGGTGTGCGGCGCCTCGGTGAAGTGCGGCGATTGCGACGTGTGCCTGACCTACCACCGCTCGCAGAACCGGGTGGTGTGCCACTACTGCGGCGAGGCGCACTCCGTGCCCGAGCATTGCCGCGAGTGCACCGGGCCCCTGCTCAAGATGGGCGTGGGCACCGAGCGCGTGGAGGCCGAGGTCGCCGAGCGCGTCCCCCAGGCCCGCGTGGCGCGCCTGGACCGGGACTCGGCCACGAGCGCCGAGCGGCTCACGGAGCTGCTCGCCTCCTTCGCCCGCCGGGAGATCGACGTGCTGGTGGGCACGCAGATGGTGGCCAAGGGGCACGACTTTCCCGGCGTGACGCTCGTGTGCGTGGTGATGGCGGACACGTCGCTCGCCATCCCCGACTTCCGCGCCTCCGAGCGCACCTTCCACCTGCTCACCCAGGTGGCCGGACGCGCCGGACGGGGGAAGGATCCGGGGCGGGTGCTCGTGCAGACGTACAACCCGGATGCCGAGCCCGTGCGGCGCATGCTCGTGCATGATTTCGACGGGTTCGCCGAGGGCGAGCTGGCGCGGCGCAAGGCCCTGTCCTGGCCGCCCTACACGCGCATGGCCGCCGTGCGCCTGGAGGGCGAGAGCCCCGAGCAGACCGCCAGCGTGGCCCGCTTCCTCGGGGACTACCTGGGTCGTCACATGCCGCCCTCATCCTGGGGGGTTCGTCTGCTCGGGCCCGCCCTGGCCCCCATCTCGCGCATCCGGGGCAAGACGCGCTGGCAGTTGTTGCTCAAGGCCCCCACCCACGCGGCGCTCGCTCCGCTGCTCGCCCGCCTGGAAGCGAAACTGGTGGACGTTCCCTCCGCCGTGCGCGTCACGATCGACGTGGATCCCGCCGCCATGCTGTAGACTCCGCCCTGGTTTCCAATGGCTGAACCGGTTCTCCTCGTCCACGACGACATCGCCACCATCGCCTCCGTGCGGCGACTGCTCACGCGCGAGGGCTATGAGGTCATCCTCGCCACCTCCGTGGCGGATGCGCTCATCGGCTTCGGTCACCACCTGCCCGTGCTCATCGTCCTGGCCCCCGGGGTGGAGAGCGGGCGCGGCCACCTCGTGCTGGAAGAGCTGGGACTGCACCCGGACATGCGGCTCGCGCGGGTGTTGCTGCTCGGGGACGCCGTCCCCGGCAGCGCGGCCCCGGTGGCGCCGCTGCCCCTGGATGGCGCGGGCTTCGTGGCGCAGGTGGCCCACCTCATCGCGTCGCCCGCGGGGCCGGAGTCCTGGTTCGTGGTGAAGGACGAGGTGGAGGTGCCCGCGTCGCCCACCCCCATGCTGGCCGGGCCTCCCGGACTGCAACCTCGGACCCCGAGCCCGGTCCGCAACATCGGGCTGGAGCAGACGCTCTTCACCGAGTCGTCCCTCGAGGACAGTCTGCCTCCGGTGTCTCCCTTCGCGCTCGACGCCGAGCCCTCGTCGCCGGGCCCGGTGGCCGACGACTTCCCGCCCCCGCCGGACGTGTTCCTCCCGCGAGGGGAGTCCGCGCCGTCGGCCATGGAACTCGCCGAGTCCGAGCCGGACGCGGAGGCGGAATCCCTCTTCGGACAGACGGAGCAGGCGGTGGTGGGCTCGGGCCGGATTCCGCCCGAGCGGCTCATCGAGCCCGACGCCGTGCCTCCCCCGTCCGAGCCCTCCGCCTCGCCGGGCGTGCCCGCCGGCCTGCGGGCGCGGACTCCGTCCCACACGGCCATTCCCACCATCACCGCGGTGAGCCCCGTGGAGATGGGCCCCGTGGAGAACCCGGTGCCCGTGCCGGAGCCGGTCAAGCCCCTGCCGGCGCTGCCTCCGGTGAAGGCCGTCGACATCGAGGTGGAGGCCCGCGCGGAGGCCGAGCGCCTGGCGCAGTGGGAAATCGACTCGGCGCTCGCGCGCGAGCAGGCGGAGGCCGCGCGCAAGGCCGGGCCCCAGCTCGGGGACGAGGGCTTCTTCGACGTGGAGTTGACCCCGGCGCGGCCCTCGCTGGCCCTGCCGTTGTTGGAGCCGGAGCACGGGCTTGCCCCACGTCCCCTGGAGGGCTCGGAGTTGGAGCCCGTTCCCGAGGACGCGCCGCTGCCCTCGGAGTCCGAGGCGCCCGAGGCCTGGGAAGCACCGCACGCGGAGAGCGTGGGCGCGACGTGGTTCGACCTCGAGCCCGAGGTGACCTCGCCCGATGCCGCCCCCGTGGGCTCCCTGGTGGAGACTCCCTCCCAGGCGCCGAGGGGCGAGGATCCGCTTCCAGCGGGCGAGTTGCCCGAGCGGACGGACAAGTTCCCGTTGCGGCGCGTGGCCGGCTCGGCGGACGCGCCGGACGTGGACTCGCTGCCGGCCGAGGACGCGATCGCCGTCATGGAAGTGCGCCTGATGCGCACCGAGCGGCGGATCGCGCAGATCCTGTCCGAGCGGGACGAGGCCGTGGCCCGTCAACGCACCGCGGAGAGCGCTCGCGCGGAGCTCGAGGCGGACGTGGAACGGCTCCGGGCCGAACAGCGGACGCGGGAGGAGTCCCACGAGGCCCATGCGGTGTCGCTCCGCTCCGAATGGGAGCGCTCCCAGCGGGAGGCGGAGGCGCTGCGGGCCCGGTTGGCGGCGCTGACCGAGGAGCGGGAGCGGGAGGGCGCGCTGCGCCTGGAGCTGGAGCAACGCTGGGAGCAGCGCGCCACGTCCGACGCGCAGGCCCGCGTCCAGTCGGAGACGCGAGGTGAGGAGGCCCGGGCCGCGCGCGCCGCGGCCGAGGCGCGCGCCGAGGCGGAGGCGAGGTCCCGCCAGGAGTGGGAGGCCCGGGCGCACGGGGAGTTGAAGTCCCGTCAGGAGTGGGAGGCCCGCGCGCACGCGGAGATGAAGGCGCGCAAGGAACTCCTGGGCCGGATGGAGCAGGAGGCTCGGGCCCGGACGGAGGCGGAAGCGCGCGCGCGGGTGGAGGCGGAAGCGCGGGCCCAGGCCGAGCAGCGCGCGGAGGCGGAAGCGCGCGCGCGGGCCGACGTGGAGTCGCGTGCCCGCTCCACCGCGGACGCGCGGGTGCAGTTGGAGATGAAGGCGCGGGCGGAGGCGGAGGCGCGGGCGCTCGCGGCGGACAAGGCGCGCTCCGATGCGGAGGCCCAGGCCGAGGTGGAGGCGCGCGCCCGGGCCCGGCTGGAGCTGAGCGCCGAGGCGGCGGAGAAGGCCCGGCAGCGCGCGGAGGCGCGTGCCAACAAGGCGGAGCAGGAGCGCGTCGAGGCGCTCTCGCGCGCGGAGTCCTTGGTGAAGGCGCGCGGAGAGGCGCAGGCCCGCGCGGAGGCGGAGGCCCTGCTGCGCGCCGAGCTGGAGGAGCGCATCGAGCGCGTGACGCGCGAGCACGCCGAGCGCGAAGCCGAGTCCGAGCGGTCACGTCGGGATCTGGAGGCGCGGGTCGAGCGTGTGACGCGCGAGCACGCCGAGCGGGACGCCCAGGCCGAGCGGCTGCGCCGGGAGTTGGAGGCGCGCACCGAGCGCATGACGGGCGAGCACTCCGACCGGGAAGCCGAGGCCGAGCGGCTGCGCCGGGAATTGGAAGCCCGGCTCGAGCGCATGACGGGCGAACACGCCGAGCGGGAAGCCGAGGCCGAGCGGTCGCGTCAGGAGCTGGAGGCCCGGGTCGAGCGTTTGACCGGGGCCTACGCGGAGCTCGAGACCCAGGCGGAGGAGCTGGAGCGGGCGCGGGTGGACGCCGAGACGCGGGCGATGAACACCGAGCGGCTTCGTCTCGAAGCGGAGGCGCGGGTCGAGCGCGCGGCGCAGGCGCGGGCCACGGCGCAGGATCGGGCCGATGAGGCGGAGCAGCGGGTGGCGAGCGCCGAGCGGCTGCGGGTCGAGCTGGAAGGTCAGGTCGAGAACTCCGTGAAGGCGCTGGGCGCGGTGGAGGCGCAGGCCGAGGAACTGGAGCGGGCGCGCGTGGACGCCGAGACGCGGGCGGTGAACACCGAGCGGTTGCGGGTCGAACTGGAAGCCCGGGTCGAGCGCCTGGAGAAGGAGCGCGCCGTCGCGCGGACCCGGGCCGCCGAGGAGAAGCACGCCCGGGTCGAGGCGGAGGCGCGGCTCGCGCGGCTCGAGGAGACCGTGGCGGAGCGTTCCGCGCACCTGGACGAGGCCCGTGCCGAGTCGGAGCGTCTGGCGCGCTCGCTGGCCCAGGAGCGCGAGGCACGGGAGGCGCTTTCCCAGGAGATCTCGCGGTTGGAGTCGTCGCGGGCCGAGGCGGAGCGCTCTCACCGCGACGCGGAGGCGCGGGTGCTGCGCGAGGCCAGCGAGACGGTGGCCCGGGTGCGCTCGGAGACCGAGGCGGCGATCGCCCGGGCCGAGGCCGAGACCGCGGACATGGCGGCCCGGGCCCGGGCGGCGCTCATCTCCTTCCAGCCGCCCGAGGGTCCCGCGGTGGACATTCCCCGGGGTGGAAGTGTCAGCGGAGACGGGCTCGCGCGGCTCGTCACCCGGCTGCGCGAGGCCCGCATCCAGGTCCGTTTCGAGCTCAAGGGCACCCGGGCCCTGCGCGTCCTGTGGTTGAAGGACGGCGCGCTCGTGGGGGCCGTGTCCTCGGCTTCGGACGAATCGCTCGTCGATCGGGCCCGGGCCGATGGGCTCATCGACGCGCGCCAGGAGAACGAGTTGCGGCTCGTGCGCGGCACCTCCACCACCGCGCTCCTCGAGGCCATGCGCGGCCGTGGCTACCTGCGCGAGAACGAGGTCATCCCGCTCGTGCAGCGCTACACCGAGCAGGTGGCCCTGGACGCGCTCGCGGAGGACTCGTCCCTCTACCGGCTCATCGAGGAGGCGCCTCCGCACGAGGTGGCGCTCGCCGCGTCCACCCGGCCCCTGCTGCACCTGCTGGCCGAGGCCCTGCGCGACCGCGTCTCCGCCGAGACCTTCATGACGGCGGCCGGAGGGTTGCGCGCGGGCGTCCTCCGGAGCGGGTCCGAGCCGGAGCCCGAGTCCTTCGGCCTGTCCTCGCGCGAGCTGCGGCTGCTGGCGGAGGTGGATGGAGAACAGACGCTCGAGCAGCTCGTGCTGGGCGCGGGCCTGCCCCAGGACACGGCGCTCCGGGCGCTCGGGCTCTGCCATGCGCTGGGTCTGCTCCAACTGCGGCCCGCGGTGCCCCTCGAGGGGGACGAGGACGCCCCGGGCGAGCTGGACGTGCGCCGTCTGGAGTCCAAGTACGAGGAGATCCAGGACGCGGACTACTTCTCCGTGCTGGGGCTCGCGCGCACCGCCGGGGGCGAGGACGTCAGGCGGGCCCATGCGCTGCTCACCGCCGAGTTCCACCCCCTGCGCTTCGCCGGGCATCCGGATCCCGTGCTCCAGCACCGCGCCCAGCAGATCGCCACCTCGCTGAGCGAGGCGGCCCGGGCGCTCGCGGATGACCGGCTGCGCGAGGAGTACGCGCGCAGCCTCCGGGATTGAGGCCGGGCCGGAGGGCGGGGAGGCATGCCCCGGGAGACGGTTGCCCGTCCGCCCGGGTCGGGATTATGACGGACGGATGGTTCGAGAAATCCTCATCTGGCCCCATCCCGTCCTCAAGCAGAAAGCCAGGCCGGTGGCCCGGGTGGACGACTCCCTCCGCACCCTGGTCAAGGACATGTTCGAGACCATGTACGCCGAGGAGGGGGTGGGTCTCGCCGCGCCGCAGGTGGGGGTGTTGCAGCGGGTCATCGTCCTGGACTGCCGTCCGCGCCAGCCCGAGTCCCAGCCGCTGGTGATGATCAACCCGGAGATCATCGCCCTGGAGGGCAAGGTGGTCTTCAACGAGGGCTGCCTGTCCATCCCCGGCGAGGGCGAGGACGTGGAGCGCGCGGCGAAGGTGTCGGTGCGCTACCTGGACCTGGAGGGCAACCCCCAGACGCTCGCGTGTGACGAGCTGCTGGCGGTCGCCGTGCAGCACGAGGTGGATCACCTCGACGGCATCGTCTACGTGGACCACGTCTCCTCGCTCAAGCGCGAACTCATCCGCAAGCGGATGGTGAAGCACGTCAAGCCGGCCCGCGAGGCGCGGCCGACGGTTTGAGCCGCACGCCCTTCCTCGGACACAGCTCCGCCACGACGCAGCGCTCGCACGCGGGCGCGCGCGCGAAGCACGTGCGGCGCCCATGCCACACGAGGAGCTGGTGGCCCTTCATCCACTGGGGAGAGGGCAGCAGGCCCTGCATGTCCTCCTCCACCTTGTCCGGGTCCGTGTGACGGGTGAAGCCCAGGCGGAACGCCAGCCGTTTGACGTGGGTGTCCACCGGGAAGGCCTCGTCTCCGCCCAGGTGCATGCACACCACGCCGGCCGTCTTGTGGCCCACGCCCGGCAGCGTCTCCAGCGAGGCGCGCGAGCGGGGCACCTCGCCCCCGTGCTCGGCCACCAGGGCCCGGGCCGCCGCCACGAGGTTCTTCGCCTTGGCGCGGTACAGGCCGCAGGACTGGATGAAGGGCTCCACCTCCTCCACGCTCGCGCGGGCGTACGCGGCCGCGTCCGGAAAGCGCTCGAAGAGGGCGGGGGTCACCAGGTTCACCCGCTTGTCCGTGCACTGGGCGGACAGGATGACGGCCACCAGCAACTCCAAGGGAGTGCGATAGTCCAGTTCGATGCGCACGTCCGGCATGGAGCGCTCCAACCGCTCCATCACCTCCCGTGCCCGTTGCCGCCTCGACTCCACCGTTTCACGTCCCACACCGCTCGCTGTACGCCAAGGCGACCTGCGCCGTAAAGCAGTTTCCACTACCTCTCAGGACACCCTTCCAGGACACCGCATGAAGCCCATCGACTTGCGCTCCGACACCGTGACGAAGCCCACCCCCGCCATGCGCCGCGCCATGGCCGAGGCCGAGGTGGGGGATGACATCTATGGCGAGGACCCCACGGCGCGCCGGCTCGAGGAGCTTGTCGCCGAGCGCCTGGGGCTGGAGGCGGCCCTCTTCGTGCCCTCGGGGACGCAGGCGAACCAGATCGCCATGGGGTTGCACTGCCGCCTGGGCGACGAGGTCCTCGCCGACGCGGGCAGCCACATCTTCCACTACGAGAGCGGCGCCCTGTCGGGACTCTGGGGCGTGCAGCCGGCGCCGCTCGCGGGCGAGCGGGGAGTGTTCTCGCCCGAGCAGGTGAAGGCGGCGGTGCGCACGGACTTCATCGGCCCGCGCTCGCGGCTCGTGTCGCTGGAGAACACGCACAACCGGGGGGGCGGCAAGGTCTGGCCCCTGGAGCGCTTCCGCGAGGTGGTGGAGGCGTCGCGCGCGGCGGGACTCGCGGTGCACCTGGATGGGGCGCGCCTCTTCAACGCCGCGGTGGCCACGGGGACGCCCGCTGCCGCCTGGTCCTCGCTCACGGACTCCACGGCGGTGTGCTTCTCCAAGGGGCTCGGGGCCCCGGCGGGCTCGGCCATCCTCGGCTCGCGGGAGCTCATCGCCGAGGCGCGGCGGCTGCGCAAGCGCCTGGGCGGGGCCATGCGTCAGGTGGGCATCCTCGCCGCTGGAGCGCTGTACGCGCTGGAGCACCACGTGGAGCGGCTCGCCGAGGACCATGAGCACGCGCGCCGCCTCGCGGCCGGGCTGGCGGAACTGCCCGGCGTGACGGTGGACCCGGGCCAGGTGGAGACGAACATGGTCGTCGCCGAGTTCCCCGGGCCCCAGGCCGACACGGTCGCGAAGCTGGCGGCCCAGGGAGTGCTCGCTGGCGCCACCGGCTCCAGTCCCCGCGCGGTGCGCCTGGTCACTCATCTGGACATCTCCGCCGGAGACATCGATGAGGTGCTGGCGCGCATCCGCCGGGGGCTCGCTGGCTGATTCCCGGGGCCTTGGTAGACTCGGAACGCCTTGCGCCGTCTCGCCCCCTTGCTGTTGCTCGCCTTGTCGTCGGCCTGTGCCCCTCCGGCCGCGCGGCAGAAGATGAGCTTCGATGAGCTGTACTCGGACCCCGCGCCCTATCCCTCCGGCGCGGTGGAGGAGCCGCGTGTGTCCGCGCGCCGGTCCAAGCCCCGGGAGCTGACGCTCGAGCAAGGCGGCGAGGGGGAGGGACTGGACTCGCCCGAGCTGCGCGAGGCCCTGGAGCACTTCGTCGCCCTGGCGCGCGCCGCCCGCACCCAGGTGCCCCAGGGCAGCCCCATGCCCGAGGCGCAGGTGGTCAACTGGCGGGAGATCAACTCGTGGCTGGACGTCTTCCTGCGCCTCCCCGTGCGCAAGACGTCGTCGCTGGACGTGGTGCGCACCCGGACGACGCTGGAGGCCGAGCTGGAGCTGGACGCGCGCCTCTATGGGGACATCCCCGCGGACCTGGCCGACGCGGTGCTCGCTCGGATGGACGCGCTCTCGACGCGCATGGCGGAGCTGCGCCGGTCGCGGTCCCGTACTTCTTCCCGGCCGGACAAGGCGCCCCGCTTCACCTGGCCCGTGGAGCCGGTCATCGTCACCAGCGTCTTCGGCACCCGGCTGCATCCCATTCTCGGCACCGAGCGGGATCACCAGGGCCTGGACCTGGCGGCCAAGCGCGGACAGTTGGTGACCGCCTCGAGCAAGGGCGTGGTGCTGCGCGCCGGGCCGGCGGGCGGCCATGGCAACCAGGTCATCATCCAGCACGATGGAGACGTCACCACCCGCTACAGCCACCTGTCCCGAGTCCTCGTGGTGACCGGGGACGTCGTCGAGCAGGGTGATGTGGTGGGCGCGGCGGGCAGGACGGGCATGGCCACCGGCGTCCATCTGCACTTCGAGCTGTGGAAGGACGGCGTGCCGTGTGATCCGCTCGACGAGCTGGGCCCCACGGAGTCGGGGGAAGAGCCCTCGTTCGTCCAGCGGGGAGCGCCCTCGGGGCCCTACGTGACACAGGGGCGCCGTCCGTAGGGACGACCCCCCTGGTCGAGAGCCGGAGCGCCCGCGGCGCCCGCCACGGCTACAGCGAGTTCTTCAGCTCCTTGGCGGGCCGGAAACCCACGGTCTTGCTCGCCTTGAGCTTCATCATCTCGTTGGTCTGGGGGTTGCGGATCTTCCGCGCCTTGCGCGAGCGGACCGACCAGGTGCCAAAGCCGGGGTAGCTGAAGCGCTGGTCCTTCTTCACCGCCTTGCCGATGTTGGCGAAGACGATGTCGAGAATCTCCGCCGCCGACTTCTTCGTCAGCCGCGACTGCGCCGCCACCACCTCCACGAGCTCTGCCTTGGTCATCCGCTACTCCTCCACGCCACGTTGAATTGCGAAAGCCAGAGGTTGGTAACAAATCGCTCTTTTGTCTGTCAACGCTGGCAGGGGTTGGGAGCCCGGCAGATCGGCCTCCGCGCGAGATGTGAGGAATTTGACGGGAGCGCTTCCTCCTCTAGGAAAGCGGAAGACATCCCCGGGGCGCGGCCCCTTCGCGCCAGACGAATCAGACGCCTGGAATGTGGGGATGTGATCGATTGAGAGGGTTTTCCTTTGTCATTTCGATCCTTTGCGCGCTCCGTCTGATCCGGACGGGACTTGGACGGCGGGCTGGCCTTAGTCTGGGCGGACGCATGAGATGCCCGCTCCTGATGATCGCCTGCCTGGCCCTCCTGGCCTGTCCCCCCCGCGGGGGGGCAACCCCGCCTGATCGCCCCGAAGCGAGGCGGCAGGTGTGGGTGGATGGCGGGCGGCCCGCGACCGGGGATGGCTCGCGGGAGCGGCCCTTCCGCTCCCTGGGCGAGGCCCTGTCCCAGGCGAAGGACGGGGGGGCTCCTGTCCGGGTCCACCTGGCGCCGGGGCGCTATCCAGGCCCTTTCGTGCTGCCGGCTGGACTGGAGCTCGTGGGGGGCGAGGGCCGCGTGCTCGTGGGGGGCGAGGGCCCCGTGGTGCGAGCCCCCGAGGGGGCGCTCCTCCAGGGGGTGGAGATCCAGGGAGGCGGGTGGGGCCTGGAGGCGGGTGGAACCGTGCGCCTGGAGTCGGTGCGCTTCCGGGGTCAGACGGCCGGGGGCGTGGGGATGGGGGCGGGAGAACTCACGGTGCTCGGGGGGGTGTTCGAGGCGGGGAGTCCAGGGGCGGTGGGCCTGCGGGTGGAGGGAGGGCGTGCGCGCATGCGCGACACCTCGTTCGTCGGCGTCTTCCGGCGGGGCGTGGAGGCGCGGGGGGCCGAGATGGAATGGGAGGACGTGCGCGTGGGCGGCGCCACCACGGCCCTTCATCAGTCCCGGGGCCAGGTGTCGCTGCGGCGCGTGACGGTGGGCGACGGACGGGATGTGGGGCTCTTCGTCAATCACGGCACGTTGCGGCTCGAGGACGTCACCGTCACCGGGCACGAGTATGGCGTCCAGGCCTTGCGGGCCACGCTGGAGACGCGGGGCCTCACCTCGGTGCGCGCGGCGCGGGCGGGGGTGACGCTCGTGGGGACGCGCGGTGTCCTGGTGGACACGCGGGTGCGAGGCAGTGGCGGTTTTGGCGCGGTCTCCCTGTTGGGCTCGGACACGGTGCTGCGCGGCATCCACGTGGAGGGGGCGGACGCCTATGGCATCTCCGCCACGCGCGGAAAGCTGCGGCTGACGCGGGCCCTCATCACCCGGTTGAGCTCGCGCGAGGGGGACTCGGGGGATGGGCTGCACCTTCGGGACCTGGACGTGGAGGCCCGGGGCCTGGTGGTGCGCGACGCGGCGGGCGTGGGCGTGCTGGCGGCACAAGGGGCCCGGGTGGTGCTGCGCGACGTCTCCCTGGAGTCGTGCCGCGAGGCGGGGCTCTGGGGCGAGACGCTCGCCCAGGTCTCGGCCGAGCGCCTGGTGGTGCGGGACTCGCGCGGACCGGCGCTCATGGCCCTGGAGAATGGGGTGTTGCGGGTGGATGGGCTCCTGGCGGAGGACAACGCCGGAGGGCTCGCCGCGGCGGCTGATTGCGAGGGCGACACCCGCATCACGTTCAGCCGTGTCTCCGGACGGGGCCTGTCGTGGACCCTCGCGTCATGCGTGGGGAGCGTTTCCCGCTGAGGCGGCGCTGTCCTCGCTCCAGGGGGTGGCATGGGCCTCGAGCCAGGTGCGCACCTCGACATGGACCTCCTGCGCCACCCCCGTGCCGAAGAGCAGGTCGCCGTGCCCGTAGTCCATCTTGTCCCCGCGCTCGCAGCCGAAGATGTGGAGCTTCTTGTCCCCGGAGCCGATCAGCTCGTACTGCGCTCGCAGGTTCTTCGGGGGCGCGAGCCTGTCCTGACTCCCGCCCATCACGAGCACGGGCAGCGTGAGCCGCGAGAGCCCCGCGCGCCAGTCCACGCTTCCGTCGAACGAGCGGAACGCGTCGTGATCGATCCAGTCGCGGAACTGGCGCAGCACGTTGCGGCTCATCGACGCCATCATGTTCGCGTAGACCTTGCGTTGGATGGACGGGGGGATGTGCTTGGGGTTGATGATGACGTCGGACAGGGGCAGGGTGACGTAGCCGAGGAAGGGCGCGAGCGTGCGGCTCAGCCACTCGTTGCGCAGGCCTCGCGGCCATGACACGTGGTTGCCCATGTGGATGAGCTGGCGGATGAGCCGGTCGGGCGGGAAGAAGACGGGCGAGCCCAGTGCCAGCAGTCCCGCGAGCTTGTCCGCGTGCGTCCCCTGCGCCACCGCGTAGCCCACGAGTCCTCCCAGGGAATGCCCCACCCAGAACGCGCGCCGGGCACCCGTGCGGGCGAGCGCCAGCTCGATGAGCGCGGGTCCATCCTGGGCGACGATGTCATCCACGGTGACATCCGGCCAACGGCGGCCTCGGGGCGGAGGCCGCGAGCCTCCAATCCCCCGCCACTCCACGATGAAGCAGTCGAAGCCCGCCTCCGCCAGCGCATGGGCGAGGGAGTAGGGCGGCTCGAAGTCGAAGGTATAGCGATTGGCCGCGAGCCCATGACACAGCAGGACGGGCTCCTCGAAACGCCGCTTCGCCGCCCGGCGCAGATAGACGGTCAGCTCCCAGCCATCCTGGCAGCGCGCCTTGAGGAGCTCGGGCGGCGGCGTGCGCAGGCGGTACCACCAGCGCACGGACAGGATCCACAGGAGGTTGAGCACTCCCAGGGCGATCACCGCCAGGACGAGCATTTCTCCGAACTCCCATGGAGTCCAACGCACCGCGTCCATCATCCCTCCGTCCGGAACCGGGCAAATAAAACCCTGATATGGTCCGTTCTCGTTCGGCTTTCACCCGAACGGCCACTGGCCGACACAGGAGGCGGGATACACCTGATGAGACCGCGCAAATTGTTGTTCGTCCTCCCGAATCTCTTCACGGTGACCTCCATCCTGTGTGGCTTCTACGCCATGACCCTGTGCGCGGGCGCGGAGGTGGGTCCGGCGCAGCTGTACCAGGCCTCCCTGGCCATCCTCTTCGCCATGTTCTTCGATGGCTGTGACGGCCGGGTGGCGCGCCTCACGCGGACCCAGAGCGACTTCGGCATGCAGCTCGACAGCCTAGCGGACGTGGTGTCGTTCGGCGCCGCGCCGGCCCTGCTGCTCTACAAGTGGGCGTTCGAGCCCATGGGCTTCCTGGGCCTCTTCCTCGCCTTCGCCTTCGCCGCGTGCGGAGCGCTGCGGCTCGCGCGCTTCAACGTCATCGCCATGCGCAGCCCGAGCGGCGGTGGCGGCAACTTCTTCGTGGGCCTGCCCATCCCGCTGGCCGCCAGCGTGCTCGTGTCGATGATCATCGCCCACCACGCCGCGACGGGGGGCGAGGAGCTGGCCGACTCGGCCCGCGCCCCCGTGGCCGTGGCGTCGACGGTGCTGTCGCTGCTGATGGTGTCCACCGTGCGCTACCGGACCTTCAAGGATCTGCGCCTGTCGCCCCGGTCCGTGCTCGTCATGGGCGTGATGCTCACCAGCGGCGTCCTCATCGGCACCCGCTTCCACCCGGCCTACGTGCTGGTGGCCTATTCGTTCGCCTACCTGGCCTTTGGCCTCGTGGAGTCGGCCTTCGTGATGAGCCACCGGCTGGCCACGCGCAAGGCGGGCGGTGCGCCTCCTCCCCTGACGCTCCTGGAGGAGACGGAAGAGGACGAGGACCTCGACGAGACGCCGGGAGATGAGCAGGGCGTGGCGTAATCGTCCCGGGCGGCTAGGATGCGCCGCCCATGCGCGTCGAGCTGCTGTGCACCGGGGATGAACTCGTCACCGGACTGACCCCAGACACCAACAGCCCCTACCTGGAGGCGCGGCTCTTCGAGCTGGGCATCAAGGTGGGCCGGGTGGTGCTGGTGGGGGATGTACGAGAGGACATCACGCGGGGCCTCGAGGAGGCCGCCTCCCGCTCGGACGTGGTCATCGTCTCGGGAGGACTGGGCCCCACCGCGGATGACTTCACGGCCGAGTGTGCCGCGGCGGCCGCGCGGGTCCCCCTGGTGGAGGACGCCGGGACCCTGCGCTTCCTGCGCGAGCGGGCCCAGAAGCGGGGCCGGGAACTGACGCCCAACGTGGCCCGCATGGCGCTCGTGCCCGAGGGCTCCGAGGTGGTGCCCAACCCCGTGGGCTCCGCGCCCCTCTTCATCGTCCGGCTAGGCGCCTGCCGCCTCTTCTTCCTGCCCGGAGTGCCGCGCGAATACCGGGCCCTGGTGGACGGCGAGGTGCTGCCGCGCGTCCGGGCGGAGCTGGAGCGGCGGCCGGAGCGCACCTGGCGCGCCTTCCGGCTGTTGCGCACGGTGGGCCTGCCCGAGTCCGTGCTCGACGCGCGCGTGGCTCCGCTGGCCGTGGCGCACCCCCGGGTGGTGTTCGGCTTCCGCACGCACGCGCCGGAGAACCAGCTCAAGCTGATGGCCGAGGCGCCCTCCCAGGCCGAGGCCGATGCGGCCCTGGCCTCCGCCGAGGCCGCCGCGCGCGCGGAGCTGGGCCTGTCGGTCTATGGCGCGGATCAGGACACCTACCCGGCCGTCCTGGCGCGGCGGCTCACGGAGGCCCGCGCCACGCTGGCGATCGCGGAGAGCTGCACGGGCGGCCTCATCGCGTCACAGCTCGCCTCGGTTCCCGGCGCGAGCGCCTTCCTCGTGGGCTCCGCGGTCGTCTACACGGAGCGCATGAAGACGCACTGGGCGGGCGTCCCCCCGGAGCTGCTGGAGCGCCACGGGGCCGTGTCCCGCCCGGTGGCGGTGGCCCTGGCCGAGGGGATTCGCGCCTCCTGTGGGACGACCTATGGCCTGTCCGTGACGGGGGTCGCGGGCCCTTCGGGGGGAACGCCCGAGCATCCCGTGGGCACCGTCTACTGCGCGCTCGCCGTGGAGGGAGGGCCCACGCGCTGTGAGCGCTTCTCCCTCTCCGGGGATCGCGAACTGGTTCGTCTCTTCGCCGCCTCCCACGCGCTCGAGCTGCTGCGCGAGCATCTGCTGACGTCTCCCGCCTCTTCGCCATGAGCCGCTCCCCCTCCCAGAGTTCCCCGCCCGAGTCTTCGTCCGCGGCGCCTCCCGAGCCGCCCGTGGTTCCCCCCGGCGAGGGGAAGAGGGGCGTGGTGGGCGCCGCGTGGCGGATGTGGCTCGCGGCGTACCGGGTGGAGGTGGTGCTCTTCCTGGTGAGCTTCGCGGTGCTGGCCAGCTTCAGCTCGCAGCGCTTCCTGCGTCAGAGCGCGGCGCCGCACTTCGTGTACCAGGCGAAGGCGTGGCTGGAGGGCCGCCTGGACGTGGACCCCGAGGTGCTGCCCAACCTGGAGGACTGGGCCTGTGTGCGCGAGGTCGCGGGCACGAAGACGCGCTGCGAGGGGCGGCCGAGGCCGGGGGATCGCTGGTACGTGAGTTTCCCCTCCTTCCCCGCGGTGGTGATGCTGCCCTTCGTGGCGCTTCACGGCTACCAGTTCAACGACACCTCCTTCGGCGTCATCGTCGGGGCGCTGGCGGTGGCGCTCTTCTACGCGTTGCTGCGCTTCCTCTCGAAGGAAGGGGAGCTGGCGCGGGAGCGCCCGGAGAACGTGACCCTGGCGCTGGTGCTGGCGTTTGGCACGCTCTTCTTCTACGCGGCCATCCGAGGCGAGGTGTGGTTCAGCGCGGAGGTCATGGGCGTGGCCTTCACCTGTCTCTACGCGCGCAACGCGGTGCGGGCGCACCGGCCGGTGCTCGCCGGAGTCTTCTTCTCCATGGCGACGCTCACCCGCACGCCGCTCCTGTTCGCCGGACTGTTCTTCGTCCTGGAGGCCGTGTGTCCGGGTCCAGACCGGCTCTCCCAGCTCAAGGCGCTGGGCGCCCACTGGAAACCCGTGGCGCGCAAGCTGGGCCTGTTCGCCCTCGGCGCCGCGCCGCTCGCGCTGCTGGCGGCGGCCTACAACGTCTATCGCTTCGGCCATCCGGGCGAGTTCGGCCACGCGTTCCTCTACAACAACCGCGTCAACGCGGACATCGACCGCCTGGGCCTGTTCAACCTGGCCTACCTCTCGCGCAACCTGGACGCGGCCTTCCTGAAGCTGCCCGGTGTGTCGCTGCACCCCCCGCGCCTGACGTATGACCCGCACGGCTTGAGCCTGCTGCTCACGCTGCCGTTGCTCGTCTTCCTGCTGGTGCCGAAAACGCGGCCGCGCCTGCACTGGCCGGTGTGGCTCACGGTGGCCGTGACGGCGCTGCCCGGCCTCTTCTACCAGAACACGGGGTACATGCAGTTCGGCTTCCGGTTCAGCCTCGACTACACGCCCTATCTCCTGCTGCTCTTCGCCCTCGGAGGCTGGTCCCTGCGCCACCGGGCCGTCGTCGCGGCGCTCGTGCTGGGCGTGCTGGTGAACTTCTGGGGCGCGGTGGCCTTCCGCGGCTACACCGAGCTTGTCCGGAACTGGTAGGGCCGGGGGTCCTCCGGACTTGACCGGCCGCGCCCGGACGCGCACATCTCACCTCGTGAGCACTCCTCCCCAACCGCCCTCGGTCCCTCCTCCCCCCGGCAAGCGCTGGCATACCCGCGAGGACAGTGGCATCCGCCTGGATGCGCGGATGCGCTGGTGGCACGACGACGAGCCCATCGCCCACCCGCGCATCATCGAGCTCTTCAACAGCTCGCTGGTGCTCGACGACACGGGGCGCTACCAGCTCCAGATCGGCGCGGACTGGTGCTACGTCCAGGTGGAGGACGCCGCCTACGAGGTGCGCACGGTGGACGTCACCGCGGATGCGCGCGTCTCGGTGCGCCTGAGCGATCGCAGCGCCGAGGCGTTGGATGTCACCACCCTGGGCGTGGATCCCGAGGGCATCCTGACGTGCCGGGTGAAGGGCGGCCGGGCCCGGGCGCGCTTCTCGCGGGACGCCCAGTACCAGCTGGGCGAGCTGATGGAGCAGGACCCGCGGGGCCAGTGGTTCCTTCGCGCCAGGGAGCGCCTGCACGCCCTGCCCGAGTCGTTCGCCCCGCCGGAGGCCTAGGCCTGGGCCGTGGGGGGTTCCCCCTCGGTCGTCGGGACAGGGGGAACGGGATGGCTCGCGCTCACGAGCTCCCGGGCGAGGGATTCCAGCGCGTCCGGGTGCTCCCGCAGCCACTCGGCGGCCCGCTCGCGCCCCTGGCCAATGCGCTCACCCCGCAGGCTGAAGTGGCTGCCCGCCTTGTCCACCAGCCCCGCCTGCACGCCCAGGTCCAGCACTTCGCCCGCGCGGTGGATGCCCACGCCGTACAGCAGGTCGAACTCCGCTTCCTGGAAGGGCGGCGCCACCTTGTTCTTCACCACCTTCACCTTGGCCTTGGTGCCCACCACGTTCTCGCCCTCCTTGAGGTTGCCCGTGCGGCGGATCTCCATGCGCACCGAGGAGTAGAACTTCAGGGCATTGCCTCCCGTGGTCGTCTCGGGATTGCCGAACACCACGCCAATCTTCATCCGGATCTGGTTGATGAAGATGATGCAGCACCCCGAGCGGCTCACCGCTCCGGTCAGCTTGCGCAGCGCCTGGCTCATGAGCCGCGCCTGCACCCCCATGTGCGCATCACCCATCTCCCCCTCGATTTCCGCGCGCGGCACCAGCGCCGCGACCGAGTCCACCACGATGAGATCCACCGCGCCCGAGCGCACCAGTTGCTCGGTGATCTCCAGTGCCTGCTCGCCCGTGTCGGGCTGGGAGATGAGCAGCTCCTCCACACGCACGCCCAGCTTGCGCGCGTAGTTGACGTCCAGGGCGTGCTCCGCGTCGATGAAGGCCGCCACGCCCCCCTGGGACTGCACCTGCGCGATGGCATGCAGGGTGAGCGTCGTCTTGCCCGACGACTCGTTGCCGAACAGCTCCACCACGCGCCCGCGCGGGTAGCCGCCCACGCCGAGCGCCCGATCCAATCCCACCGAGCCCGTGGGAATGACGGACACCCGCTGCTCGCGCACGTCGCCCCCCAGGGGCATCACCGCCCCCTTGCCGAACTGCTTCTCGATCGCCGCCACCGCCGCCGCCACCGCCTTCAACTTCTCCGTCAGCTTGTTCATCCGTCGCTCCTCGCCGCCCGTCCCCGGGGGCCACGCGCTGGACCGGCAGGGTCCGGGCGTGCCGGGGAGGCGCTGGAGCAACTGGCATGCCGTCCCAGGTTCCCCTGGCGCGCATGACCTCGGGCGTCCCATCCCGCGCGAGGCGTCCCAGGCGGTGGAGGGACGGGCGTGTCAGGCCGAGGCGTCGGAGGAGGGGGCCCGGGGGGTCCGCGCGGCGCGTCGGGACTCGCGGGTCTCCTGGGGCTCGCCGCCCGCGCCACCGATGTCCCGGTGGAGCCGCACGAGGGCTTCGCGCACCTCGTGCAGGAGCGATTCACGCTCCGCGCCGGTACGCCCGGCGGTGGGGATGGGCGCGCCCACCTTCACCCGGAGGGGATGGCGCCGGAGCAGGAGGCTGTTGGGGGGCAGCGACTGGAGCGAGCCCTCGATGGCCACGGGGATGATGGGAACCCCGGCCTCCAGCGCCAGCGCGAAGCCCCCCGTCTTGAAGGGGAGCAGGGCGCCATCCTGTGAGCGCGTGCCCTCGGGAAAGACGAGGATGTTGGAGCCCGCGCGGATGCGCTCGCCGGCCCGCCGCAAGCTGCGCACGGCCTCGCGCCGGTGGGTGCGGTTGATGAAGATCATCCCCGTGCCCGCCATGTACCAGCCGAGGAAGGGCACCCACTTGAGCACGTGCTTGGCGATGAACCGGAGGTTGACCGGCAGCACCGCGAACGCCACGGGGATGTCGAGGGTGGACTGGTGATTCATCATGAAGATGTGTGGCTGCTTCCAGTCGATGTCTGGCAGGGGCTCCACGCGCAGGGGCGAGCCGGTGATGCGCCAGTGCATGGGCGCCCAGAACCGCCGTGCCATCATCAAGGGCACCTCGCCGTTGAGCATGACGAGCGCCGCCACACCGGAGAGGGTGATCCAGAACGCCAGCCACACGAACAGGAAGATGGTCTGGAGGACCGCGACGACGAAGGACAGGGGCTTCATCGCCGCGCTTTCTAACGCGTCCCGAGTCCATCCGGTACAGGGGTGGAGGTCTCTCCGGAGGCCGTGTCAGGGATCCCCGGGTTCCCGTGAGTCGAAGAGAGGACGAGGTGGCGGCCCTCCCATCGTGTTGGCGTGGAGCCATCCCCGGCGATCCATCTGCCGGCAATCGATGGCCAGGTGCATGTCCACGTCGTCGATGCGCTCGTGTCCTTCGAGGTCCGCCCGGGAGAGCGCCAGCTTGAGGATGCGGTCATGGGCGCGCGCGGACAGGCCGAACTGCCGCACGGCCCGCTCCAGCATCCGTTCGGCGCGAGGGGTGGGCTTGCAGTGGCGATGCAGCAGCCGCGCCGGCATCTGGGCGTTGCAGTGCACGCCCGGCTCCTCGCGGAAGCGGAACCGTTGGCGCTCGCGCGCTGCCTCCACGCGCTCCCGGTAGTGGGTGCTCGTGGGCTGCTCGCCGCTCTCGCGCGCGATGTGGTGGTACTCCACGGGCCGGGTCTGCAGGGTGATGTCGATCCGATCGAGCAGGGGTCCGCTCACCCGGGAGTGATAGTCGTGGACGCGGTTCTCCGAGCACGTGCAGGTGCGTCCGGGGACGTTGAAATAGCCACACGGACAGGGATTCATCGCCGCCACGAGCATCACCCGGCAGGGGTACGTCACATGCTGGATGGCGCGGGCGAGGTGGATGGAGCCTTCCTCCAGGGGTTGTCGCAGCACCTCCAGCACGTTCCTGCGGAACTCGGGCAATTCGTCCAGGAAGAGCACGCCATGGTGCGCGAGGGACAGCTCTCCGGGGCGGGTCGCGGGGCCGCCTCCCACCAGCCCCGCGTCGGAGATGGTGTGGTGGGGCGCACGAAAGGGTCGCTCGCGCATCAGCGACTGCTCGTCTCCGAGCAGGCCGAGCACGGAGTAGATCTTCGTCACCTCCAGGGCTTCATCGAAGGCCAGGGTGGGGAGGATGCCGGGCAGCCGTCGCGCGAGCATCGTCTTGCCCGAGCCAGGGGGGCCGCAGAGCAGGACGTTGTGACCTCCGGCCGCGGCCAGCTCCAGGGCCGTCTTCAAGTCGGCCTGTCCCCGGACCTCGGACATGTCCAGGGGCGCTGGTTGCGCTCGGGGGCGGCCGCGCGCAGGCGCCGGGCGGATGAAGGAGGGAAGGGGTTTCTCGCCGCTCAGGTGTCCCACGGCCTCGCGCAGATGGCTGACCGCCAGCACCTGGAGCCCTTCCACGAGGGAGGCCTCGGCCGCGTTCGCCTCTGGCACCATCACGCCCTGGTAGCCCCCATCGCGAGCGGCCACCGCCAGGGGGAGCACCCCCTTGATGGGCTTGACCCCTCCATCGAGCGACAGTTCTCCGCCGAAGAGGTAGCGCGCCAGGGGTTCCTCCTCCATCAGCTTCGCCGCCGCCAGCACCCCCAGCGCGATGGGCAGCTCGAAGGCGGCGCCTTCCTTGCGGATGTCCGCGGGCGCCAGGTTCACGGTGATGCGCTTGGACGGAAGCTCGAAACCGCAGTTCTTGAGCGCCGAGACGACCCGGACCTTGGACTCGCGCACGGCCCCCTCGGGCAGCCCGACGACACTGAAGTAGGGCAACCCCAGGGTCATATCCACCTCACACTCCACCACCACCGCGTCGATCCCCATCAACGCGCCCGACCGTACCCGCGCCAGCATGTCGCACCCTCCCTGGGGAGAGGTGGAGCAATGCGCGTACCGGCCCGACCTCCGGGGGAGGCCCCGGGTCGGACGTCCTCCCGGGCGGATGGCGTGTCCGGAGCGGGGGGCTCCTCTTGGGCAGGGGAGCGGACGCCGTGTCAGGAGTTCAGTTAATCTCAGCCGCCATGGAACAAACCGCTACGGCCACCCAAGCCGCCTCCTCCGTCCATGTCCGCCGCGCCGACTTGAAGCGCAATGCCCGGCTCAAGCTGACCTTCGCCATCTTCCGCTTCTGTCTCTACGGAATGGTGGGCTTGTCCTCGGAGATCTTCTTCTACAACCTGGTGCGGATCGCCCGGCACGTGCCCTTGCTGGAGCTGCTCTTCCGCTTCCAGTGGCGGGTGGATGATCGGCTGGGCCTCAACGCCATCTGGGACACCCCCGTCGCCACGGCCTATGGCCAGTGCTCGCTGTGGATGTTCCTCATCTACGGCGTGGCCTGCTTCTTCTTCATCGAGGCCATCTACCGGCGCACCTTCCGCCATCCCACGCTGATGCGCGCGGTGCTCTACGGCTTCACCATCCTGCTCTTCGAGGGCTTCAGCGGCGTGTTCCTCGAGGCGCTGACGGGCTATCGCATCTGGTACTACGCGGACGCGGGCGCCATCCTCTGGGAGATGACGTCGCTCTACATCCTGCCCATCTGGATGGTGACGGGACTGATCGCGGAGCTCATCTACAGGGAGTTGATGGATCCGGACCTGGTGGCGGCCTTGGAGTCGCCCTTGCCCGCGACGCCCGAGGCGACCGAGGCCTCGCTCCAGTTGATGCAGTAGGTACAGGCGTGCCCGTCGTAGCCGGCCAGGTCGACGCGGATGTTCTCCGCGCCGGCCGTGCGCAGGCCCGCGTGGATGATGCCCGCGGTGAACATGGGCAGGGGGCCGACCTCGTTCATCCACAGCTCGAACTGGCGCGGTCCCAGCTCCTTGAGACGGGACTCGGTGTAGTTGTTGCCCGAGCGGAAGTTCTGCGTGGCGCGCATGAGGGCGCGCCGGGGGCCGAGCACGCGCAGGAGCGACAGCACCGCGCGCCCGAGCATCGTCTCCCGGTAGCCGTCCATATACGCCTCGCCGAGCTTGAAGGCGCTCTGATCGAGGGGCAGGGACGGGTAGAGTTCCTCGGCGGTGATGCGCAGGAAGGTCATCCACGCATCGAAGGGGTACGCCGGGCGCAGCTTCTGGCCCAGGTCGAGCCCCGCCTTGAGCAGGCGTTCCTTGCAGGCCGGCGACAAACGCCCATGCAGCGCGCGCACGAAGACTGCTTCAATCGTCTGCTCGAAAATCAGAAGCTCGTCGGCCATGAGAATTTTCCACTCTAGCCGACGAGCCTCGGGATGTGAACGGCGCTGACTGTCAGGGGGTGGGGGCCGGAGCGGTGCCCGGATCCACCGGAGCGGCGCCCGGATCCACCGGAGCGGCGGGCGCCACGGGGATGTCCTCGGTGGCCATGCCCAGCACGAAGGCACCCGCTTGCTTGGCGCCGTCGAAGGCGGCCACGAGCTTGCCGTAGTTGGCCTTGTCGTCGGCCACGAAGAAGACGATGCGGTCCTCCTTCTTCTTGGCGCTCAGCATGCGCTTGAGCTTGTTGACGTAGTCGGCCGGAGCCACGGGCTCGGTGTTGATGGAGTAGGTGCCGTCGGGGTCCAGCTTGACGATGAGCTGGGTGTCGTCCTGGGGCTGCTGCTCCGCGGGGACTTCCTCGGTCTCCGGGATGCGCACCTCGATGTCCTTCTCGAGGAGCGGCGTGACGACCATGAAGATGATGAGGAGCACCAGCACCACGTCCACGAGCGGCGTGACGTTGATTTCCGAGTTGGGCGGGGTGGTGGGCTTGACGAACTTGCGGGTGGCCATGGCTAGTTCTTCTGCTCCTCGACGCCGAGGAAGATCTTCTTGGCCTTGGCCTTGCGGGTCAGCTCCATCACCTGGCGCACGTCCCCGACGCTCAGGGTGCTGTCGCCCTTGAGGAGGATCTTCTTGTTGGGCAGGTAGGCCAGCTCCTGCTTGAGCTTGTCCTCGAGACTCGGCGCGTCGTACTCGTCCTGCTCGAGGTACGTCTTCTTGTCCGCGGTGACGGAGAGGATGATCGGATCGGGATCCTTCCCGCTTTCCTTTTCACCCTCGACCTTGGCCGCCTTGGGCAGGGTGACGGACTTGCCACGCTGGAGCATGGGCGTGACGACCATGAAGATGATGAGGAGCACCAGCACCACGTCCACGAGCGGCGTGACGTTGATCTCGCTCTTGGGGCCCCCTTGGGAGCCTCCTGTTGACATTCCCATCGTGCACCTGCTGCCTTGGAAGGGGGGAGAGAGTGCCGGCCCGGATTGGCGGTCCTCCGCCGCATGAGGAGGCGGGCCGGGAACTCTCGAGGGGGAGTGTTACGCCTGGGGAGCGTGCGAACCACCGCCCATGTGCCGCGCGACCACGTCCAGGAACTCGTTGGAGGACTCGGAGATGTCCACCGAGCGGCCATCCACCCATCCGGACAGGAAGTTGTAGGCGATCACGGCGGGGATCGCCACGAGCAGACCGAAAGCCGTGGTGATGAGCGCCTCGGAGATACCGGCGGAGATGGTGCCGAGACCGCCGGAGCCCGCGACCGACATCTGCTGGAAGGCGTTCACGATACCCATCGTGGTGCCGAGCAGACCGACGAAGGGCGCCGTGGAGCCCACGGTGGCGAGCACGCCGAGGCCGCGCTTGAGGCTCTGCACCTCGCGCTGCGCCTGGCGCTCGAGGGCGCGCGCCACGGACTCGACCGCCACGTCCTTGTTGGACGGGCTGATCCGGAAGGCCGTCAGGCCCGAGCCGATCACGCGGCCCAGGTGGCCCACGTCCTTGCCCATGTTGGTGCCGGTGGCCTGCTGCAGGTCACCCTTGGCCAGGATCGCCCCCATCTTGGCGGCGAAGTTGCGCGAGTCCTTGCGCGACTTGCGGAAGACGAGCATGCGCTCCGCCATCACGACCAGCGACGACACGGACATGAAAGCGAGGGTGAAGATGATGAAACGGGCGAAAGCGCCCGTGTGCTCCCAGATGCCGGTAAGAGAGAAATCCATGATGGGGGGAAGCGCTCCTCCTCGAGCGCGGTTGGGTACGGCGGGGACGACAGGGGGGGTAAGGAAGGGCTAGCGGGGCAGGCTCAGGCGGATGTTGAAGGTGTAGTCGACCTGAACGGGCCGTCCCTGGAAGGTGACGGGCTTGTAGCGCTGGGCGTACAGCGACTTGAGCACCGACTCCTCCATGTGGGGCAGGGGCTTGATGATGCGGCAGCGCTCGATGGCGCCCTCGGTCGTGATGACGCACTTGATGATCATCAGACCCTGCACGCGGGCCTCGAGGGCCTCACGGGTATACTCGGGAGGAGGACCCGACAACTTCTCCGGGCGAGTCATTCCCGCGCCGAAGGGGAGTACGTCCGTGCCCGTCCCGCCCAGCTGGCCACCCAGCACGCCACCGACCACGCCGCCGATCACGCCGCCGACCACACCGCCCTCGACGCCGCCTTCCACGCCTCCCTCGACCTCTTCCTCGCTGGCCTCCTCTTCTTCCTCGGCCGCCGGCTCGGGCTCGACCTCGGGAGGGGGCTCCTTGGGCACTTCCTTGGGCTGGACGATCACGTCCGGCTTCTTCACGACCGGCTTCTTGGTGGGGTTGCTCTTCTTCTTCGCGGGAGGAGGGGGCGGAGGAGGCGGGGGCGCGGCGGCCACCGGCGGCGCCATGGCCTGCTTGAAGGTGACCTCGACCTCCTTCTCCTTCTCCTTCGCGGGCTGCATCGACAACCATCCGATGAGACCGACCAGACCGACGTGCAGCACAACCGAGACGACGGCACCCACGCCAAAACGGGACTTGGGGCCTTGCCCGCGGTCAAGGACAGAGTCGAACATGCGCTAACGCTCCTCTACTCACTCCGGTGGAGACCCACCTCATCCCGTCCGGATCGCAAAAGGCGCGCTACATTACAAAAACCGGGAACGGGTGCAAGTAACCCCACCCTGGGAGTCCACCTGCGGGGACGCGCAATGCCCCAGGAGTCACCAAAAAGCAACGCCGTATTGACAACTGGTAGACCTCAGATATTTTCCCGAGCCATTTTACAGTTGCAGTGCAGCCCACCTTGGAGGGGTTCCCAGCATGCAAGTGAGACGGATGCTCCGGGCGACTGGAGCGGTCGTGGTCGCGGGTCTGACGTACGGGACAGCGGCCTACGCGGACAGCGTCATCATTGGTACGGTCGTCAGCGCGGACAACAAGAAGCCGGTCGCGGACGTGGTGGTGACGGCCACCTCGCCCAACTTGCAAGGTGAGCAGGTCGTCGTCACGGACGCCGAGGGCCAGTACCGTATTCCCCAGCTTCCCGTGGGCGTTTACACGCTGCGCTTCGACAAGGAATCCTTCAAGCCCTACTCGCGCCCGGACATCCAGTTGCGCCTGGATCGCACCATCCGCGTGAACGTGGAGCTGCTGCCCGAGAGCTTCACCGAGGTGATCGAGCTGGTGGGCCGTCCGCCGACCATCGACGTCGGTTCGACGACCACGGGCGTCAACATCGATCAGGACTTCATCAAGCGCATCGCGGTGAACCGTCCGGGCGGTAAGGGTGGCGCGGCGCGCTCCTTCGACAGCCTGGCGGAGCTCGCTCCGGGCGCGCAGAACGACTCCTACGGCGTGTCCATCAACGGCGCCACCTCCCCCGAGAACGGCTACGTGGTCGACGGTCTGTCGACGAACGACCCGGCCTTCGGCATCAACGGCAGCCCGCTGAGCGTGGAGTTCGTGCAGGACGTCAACATCATCACCGGTGGCTACATGCCGGAGTACGGCCGCTCGACGGGCGGCGTGCTCAACGCGGTGACGAAGTCCGGCTCCAATGAGTTCCACGGCTCCGTGTACGGGACCGTGACGCCCGGCTTCTTCGAGGGCACGCGCAAGCAGGTGACCAGCTCCGCCTCGGTGGTGGCGGGCCAGAACGCGCTCAGCCTGCTGGGCGACGTGGGCGCCACCCTCGGCGGTCCGATCATCAAGGACAAGCTGTGGTTCTTCGCCGGTGTGACCCCCTCGTTCGCGCGCTACAACCACACGCGCTCGCTCAACTACCTGACGACCAACGAGGCCGGTGAGCTGGCGGTCGATCCGACGACGGGCGATAACATCCCCGCGCCCATCCCCAACACCTCGCAGCGGTTCCGCGCCCAGTCGCAGTCCCTGCAGTACATGGGCAAGTTGACCTACCTGGTGAACCAGGATCACAACGTCTCGCTGTCGATCACCGGCACTCCCAGCTCGTCCGGTGGCAACGGCGTGCTGTCCATCGATCCGCAGTCGGGCAACATCTTCAGCCGCCTCAACGGCAACACCAGCGCCTACGGACTGACCGAGGAGATCGCGAGCAGCACCTCGATCGTGGCCAAGTACGCGGGTGCGTTCATGGAGAAGAAGCTCCTCCTGGATGCGACCGCGGGTTGGTTCCACCAGCGGGCGGCCACCCTGCCGTCCGACGGTAGCTACGTGGGCGACACGACGGGCCTGGCGGGCCTCTCGCGCGTCAACTTCGCGGATCCGCGCAACATCTCCGAGTACCCGGGAGAGGTCGACACCCAGGGCTACTGCCGCGAACTGGAGAACGGCGACCTGACCTGCCCCGCGGTGAACTACGTGGCGGGTGGCCCGGGCTTCATCAGCGACGGCAAGCTGGACCGCTACCAGGCCAACGCCAAGGCCACCTATCTGCTCAACGCCCTGGGCAGCCACGTGCTCAAGGCGGGCGTGGACGTGGAGCAGCTGGGTTACGAGCAGCTCAAGGCCTACTCGGGTAGCGTGTACTTCCAGGAGGCCGATGGCGAGGTCCAGGACTTCCGTCGCTACGGCTACCAGACGGGTCCGGACTCCCCGGTCAATCAGCTGACCCAGCGCTCGGTGTCGAGCAGCACCACGGCGGGTGGCTTCCTCCAGGACAGCTGGACGATCAATCGCGTGACGCTCAACGTCGGCTTGCGCTACGACGCCCAGTTCCTGTTCGGCGGTGATGGCAATCTGGCGTTCGTGCTGGGCAACCAGGTGTCGCCCCGCGTCGGCCTGGTCGTGGACCCGCTCGCCAACGGCCGCATGAAGGTGTACGCGAACTTCGCTCGCTACTACGAGCAGCTGCCCATCAACATGTTGGACCGTCAGTTCCCGCCCGAGCGCAGCTTCTCGGTCTACCGTCGGACGACGGCGGATGGCGGTGCCTGCGATTACAAGACCCTCGCCACGCGAGAGGGCCAGGAGGCCTGCCTCAATCCGGACAACGTCGTCGCTGGCGCGCCGACCGGCCGCAACCCGAGCTTCAAGTACACGGGCGGCAAGTCGGACAAGTCTCCGGTGGATCCCTCGCTCAAGCCGCAGGGTTCCGACGAGTTCCTCGTGGGCCTCGACTACGAGTTGCTGTCCAACATCCGACTGGGTGCGAACTTCACCCACCGCGACATGAACTCGGTCATCGAGGACATGAGCCGCGATGACGGTGGCACGTACTTCCTGGGCAACCCGGGCGAGGGCTTCGCCAAGGACTTCCCGAAGGCGGTGCGCAACTACGACGCCGTGACGGTGTTGCTCAACCGCACCTTCGATCAGGGCTGGCTCGCCCAGGCGAGCTACACCTGGTCCCGGCTGACGGGTAACTACCCGGGTCTGTTCCGTCCGGAGAACGCGCAGCTCGACCCCAACATCCTCTCGGACTTCGACCTGGTGTCGCTGTTGGAGAACCGCTCGGGTCTGCTGCCCTTCGACCGCACCCACGCCATCAAGCTCTTCGGCGCCAAGGAGTTCCGCTTCACCCCCAACCTGGGCGCGAGCATCGGCGTGTCCTACCGCGGCAACTCCGGTACGCCCATCAGCGCCACCGGTGCCCACCCCCGGTACGGCTACAGCGAGGCGTACATCACCACGCGCGGCTCGAACGGCCGGACTCCCTGGGTGAACAACATCGATTCCAACATCAACGTGAACTACAGCATCAACAAGACGAGCCAGCTGTCCTTCACCGTGGATGCGTTCAACGTCTTCAACTTCCAGCAAGTGGCGACGGTGGATCAGGACTACACGTTCAAGAGCGTGCTGCCCATCCCGGGTGGCAAGTCCGCGGGTGAGCTGACGCCGGATCAGGTCACCAACTCGCAGACGAATGAGGCGCTCACCGAGGACGATCTGAACAAGAACTACAAGAAGGCCCTGACGTACCAGGCCCCTCGACAGATCCGTCTCGGCATCAAGTACACCTTCTAGCCATCCAGCCTGATCGGGACTTCAACAGACATGAGCAAGCGCATTTCAATGGCAATGGCCGTGCTTGGCGCGGTCGGTACCCTGGCTGGTTGCAATCTGGCGCAGCCCGCGTCGGGGTGCTTCGTTCAGGACTCCGCCAACTGGCAGGCCAAGTACGTCCTGAAGGACCCGTCCCTGTCGGGTCTGTCCTGCGGTCAGTACAAGGGCGAGAGCATGGGCGTGTTCAAGTACACGAACCCCGATGCCTCGGAGCAGGAGGTCGCCGAGAACCGTTCATCGCGCGTGGCCATCCGTCCGGACCGGCTCGCCGCGCTCTACGCGGCCTCGTACCAGGTCGATAGCGGCAAGGTGGACAAGGACGGCAAGCCGATCCTGACGACCGTGACGGTGCCGCGCGCGGAGGTCAATCAGGATCCGTCCAACGCCACCGGCCTCTCCACGACGCTGGCCCAGGAGCCGAACGATGACGGTCTGTGCCTCGCCACGGGCTTCAACACCGCCAGGGTGGAGGCTCCCGCCGCCTACAAGAAAACGGAGCATGGTAGCGGACTGATCGTGGGCGCGGAGACGATCTCGTACAGCTACGAGAACATCGAGGTGTACTCGGCGCCCTCGTCGCCGGGTACCCAGCTGCGCGGCACGGTGCGCATCACCGACAACAACTGCACGGCGGAGTACGAGGTGTGGGCCCTGTGGCCGGCTCGTGCTTGCGACCCCGCCGCTCCCATCTCGGCGACCAACTGTGGTTCGGCGCAGAACATCAACCCGGACTTCGACGTGGTGTGCGACCCCGACATCAAGCGGTGTGTGCCGGCCAAGGCCCCGCCGTCCTTCAAGAACCAGTAACGCACGGTGGGCTTGGCGGCTCTCCCTCCAAGCTCCCTTCGAGCTGTCATCCCGGCCCCGGCTGCCGCTCCCCCACGAGGGAGTGGCGGTGCGGGGCCGCGGTGTTATGGACGGGTTCTCGTCTCACGGTTTTCCCGGGAAGGTGCATGGAGGGTCGCTACTCACTCGTTGAACGCGCTCACGCCCTGTTGGCGGACGAGCAGGGCACCCTCTACAAGGAGGCGCCCTACCGGGTCGCGCTCTGCTACCCCAGCCCCTACCACGTGGGGATGAGCTCCCTCGGTTACCAGGCGATCTACGGTGAGGTGCATGCCCACCCCGGGGTTTCCGCCGAGCGGGCCTTCCTGCCCGACGACGTGGAGGCGTACCGCCGCACGCGCACCCCCCTCTTCTCGCTCGAGTCGCAGTCGCCCGTGGCCGACTTCCACCTGCTCGCCTTCTCGGTGGCGTACGAGTTGGAGCTCACGGGGCTGTTCTCCATGTTGGAGTTGGCCCACATCCCCCTGCTCAAGGAGGAGCGCACGGAGCGCCATCCGCTGATCGTCGCGGGAGGGCCGCTCACCTTCTCCAACCCGGATCCGCTCGAGCCCTTCGTGGATGTGCTCGTGCAGGGCGAGGCCGAGGATCTGATCCACGTGCTCCTGGACGCGGCGGTGTCCCTGGACAAGGAGGCCCTGCTCACGCACCTGGCGGCCATCCCCGGCTTCCGCGTGCCCGGGAGGGGAGGAGCGCGCTACCACGTCGCCAAGGCCACGGATTCCCGGCTCCCGGCGCGCTCGGCCATCATCACCCCTCATACGGAATTGCGCTCGATGTTCCTCATCGAGCCGGAGCGTGGCTGCTCGCGCGGGTGCCACTACTGTGTCATGCGGCGCACCACCAACGGGGGCATGCGCACCGTGCCGCCCGAGAGGATCCTCTCCCTCATCCCCGAGCACGCCAGGCGCGTGGGGCTCGTGGGCGCGGCCGTGACGGATCACCCCCGCATCGTCGAGCTGTTGCGCACCCTCGTGGACGCCGGCCGGGAGGTGGGCGTGTCCTCGCTGCGCGCGGATCGGCTCACCCAGGAGCTGGTGGATCAGCTCCGGCGCGGCGGGGCAACCAACCTCACCGTGGCCGCGGACGGCGCCTCGCAACGCATGCGCGACCTGGTGGATCGCAAGCACTCGGAGGAGCAGATCCTCCGCGCGGCCCACTTCGCCAAGACGGCCGGCATGCGCCAGCTCAAGGTCTACAACGTCGTGGGCCTGCCCCTGGAGGAGGACGCGGACGTGGACGAGCTGGCGCGCTTCACCACGGAGTTGTCGCGCATCATGCCGGTGGCGCTCGGCGTGGCCCCCTTCGTGGCCAAGCGCAACACGCCCCTGGATGGCGCCCCCTTCGCGGGCATCCGCGAGGTGGAGGTCCGGCTGGAGCGGCTGCGCAAGGGGCTCAAGGGCCGGGCCGAGGTGCGCCCCACGTCGGCCCGGTGGGCCTGGGTGGAGTACATGCTCGCCCAGTGTGGGCCCGAGTCGGGGCTTGCCGCCATGGATGCCTGGAAGGCCGGTGGGAGCTTCGCGGCCTTCAAGCGGGCCTTCCAGGAGCGCGGCTGCCGGCCCTACATGGCCCGACGCGTGGAGGACGGGCGGCGCCGGGCCACCACGTGGCCCATTGTCGACGGGGTGGCACCTCCGACCGCCGCCTGACGCGGGACGCGGCGAGCCCTTGCCCGACGCCTCCCGCTCTCTGTTAGAAGGCCACACGCGCCGTTTCAGGCGCCCAGGAGGCTTGCAGCGGCAGTGAGCACGGATCGCGTGGACAAGGCGTGGCAGCGCAAGGGACTCAAGGACTACTCGACGGAGGCCATCCTCGGCACGCTCGGGCACTATGGCATCCAGGTGAACGAGGCGGATTTCCGCCAGCTCGCCGAGTCGGTGTACCCCTCGGGGATCGCCGAGAAGTGGTTGCCGACGTGGAAGGGCACCGGCCAGTTCGCCCCGTTCCCCTTCGCCGCCGCGGGGGAGTTGTGGCGCCGCTGGCTGGACGGCCGGCTGGCCCCCTATGAATTCTCCGAGGCCCTCGCCCAGCTCATGGGGTCGCTCGGCCAGCTGCTCCAGGGCCAGAAGCAGGCCCCCGTGGCCCCCGCCTTCGAGCGGATCAACGAGGTGCGCAAGCGCGTGCCCGTCAACGACAAGGGCGAGCCCGAGGTGAATTTCATGCAGGAGGCCCTGCGCGTGTTCGACGAGCGCGCCGCCCGGGCGTTCGATGATCTCGCGGAGATGCTCGCCAAGGCCGGCCACTCCGAGTACGCCGATACCTTCGCCGACCTGGAGGAGTTCCTCCTGCCGGATCGCCGGGGCGTCTCCAAGCCCATCATCCGCGCCGCCAAGGGCGAGCGCGACGCGGCGCTCGAGGACCTGCAGAAGGTGGCCACGGACAGCGCCCGGACGCCGCTCTCGCGGGTGCTCGCGGTGGATGCCCTGCTGCACCTGGGCGCCAACGACAAGGTCGCCGCCGTAGGCCGCCCCCTCCTGGAGGAGGGCGAGCGCATCCAGGACTGGCACCTCGCCCTGGACATCGTCGCCCGCCTGGAGCACGCCTACAAGCAGCTGGGGGATCGCACCGCGCTCGCCGCCCTGGCCCAGGACCGCGCCCGCGTCGAGAAGGCGCACGACGAGGCCCACCCGGGCCACCGGCGTCACCAGCACTCGCACTGAGCCGGGCCCGCTTCATCCCCACCCGCGCGTCCGAGCGGGTGGGGGCCGTTCATCAGTAGGGCACGTCCTCCTCGGGAGGCTCCGGAGCGGATGCCGTCCCGGGGGAGGGTGCCGCCTCCGAGGCGGGCTCCTCCGCGCTTTCTCCCCGGCGGCGCAGGCGGATGACCTTCACCTCGGCCACCGCCTCCTGCACGTCCTTCACCGGCACCACCGCGCCCACCGTCGTGTAGCGGATGGCGCCCGTCTGCGTGAAGGTGTGCCGCAGCTCGTACGCCTTGGCCCTCGGCAGGAACCACTCGCGCACCGTCTTGAGCGGCAGCACGTGCAGCTCGCCCTGCACGAGGAACACGTACAGCATCAGGTCCGCGCCGCTGTAGAGGAAGCAGCCCGGGGTGTCCCGCTCCAGGTTGGACACCAGCTCGAAGAAGTAGCGCTTGCGGCGGGGCTGCCGATCGCCCTTCACCTCGATGCCGCGCACCTCGCCCGAGGGCAGCTCCCACAGGAGATCCACCCCGCGGTGCTGGAAGCGGGGGTCTTCCTGCACGTCGTGGATGCGCGAGCCCGGCTCGACGGATTGCAACCATTCACGGGCGTGCTGCACGGCGCGGTCGCCCACGCCCATCACGCCCCTCATGCTGAAGCCGCGTGCCATCGCTCAGCGGCGCAGTTCCACGCCGGAGGCCACGAGCTGCACCTCGCGCGGCTTGCCATCGCTGCCCCGGGGAACGATGGCGCCCTCGGCCTCGTAGTGCTTCGCCATGTCCTCGCTCAGCTCGGACACCTTCACCACGCCCTCCACCCGCGCCGCCGAGCCCGCCGCGTCCACCGGCACGAAGAAGCCGTAGTTCTTGAACGTCACGCGCACGCCCGCGCCCTTGTCGCTCGAGGCGAGCTCCATCCAGCAGCCCTTCTTCTGGCAGGCCTTGCGCACCTGGCCCTCCACCCGCACCGTCTGGCCGTCATGGGTCTGGGGTTTGGCCAGCAGCTCGGCGAGCGTCACGGGCGGGGCGCCCTTGAGGGCCTCGCCGCGCGTCAGGGTCCAGTTCTCGTGGGGCTTCTCGCCCGCGGCGGCCTCGTGGGGATGGGGGCACTCCGCCTGGACGGCGGGCTTCTCGGCGGGCTTCTGCGCGGACGCCTTCTGGGCGGCGGGCGGAGTCCCGGCGAGGGCCATGAGGGGGAGAGCGAACAGCGTCACCACGGTCGCGCGCGAGGTCTTCATCCCTCACGAATTAGCCTGAAGCCTTTAGGCGGGCAAGGCGCCCTCCTTCCTGGGTACACTCCTCAACGTGAAGGTTCATCTTCCCGCTCCCAATCGCACCCTTGGGGTGTCCGATCTGCTGGGCCTCGTGGGTCTCGTCGGGCTGCTCGTCGCCCGCTACATCCCCGTGGCCCGGATCATCCCCTTCTGGGGCTGTGCCTTCCGGGATCAGACCGGGTGGCCCTGCCTGGGTTGTGGCCTCACGCGCGTGGCGGACCGGGTGGCCCACTTCCAGTTCGCCAGCGCCTGGCACGTCAACCCGCTGGGCACCGTGGGCGCCTTCTTCTTCGCGCTGATGGTCGTCGTCACGGTGCTGCACCTCGTGTTCGCCATGCCCGTGCCCCGGTTCGAGCTGTCCGACACGGAATGGCAGCGGGTGCGCCTCGCGGCCATCGGGCTCATCCTCATCAACTACGCTTGGGTGGTGGTGGTGACGCGGTTCCCCTACCTGCTCACCTAGGTGCCCCCTTGTCCTCCGCCACGCTCCTCCTGCTGGGCTACCTCGCCGGCTCCATTCCCTTCGGCGTGCTGCTCACCCGGTGGGTGCGCGGCGTGGACGTGCGCCAGAGCGGCAGCGGCAACATCGGCGCCACCAACGTCACCCGCGTGGCCGGCAAGAAGCTGGGCGCCGTGGTGCTGCTGCTCGATGCCCTCAAGGGCTCGCTCGCCGTGGGCCTCGCCCTGTGGTTCGCGCCCGAGGAGCCCCGGATGCACGCCGCGGTGGGGCTCGCCGCCTTCCTCGGCCACGTCTACCCCGTGTGGCTCAAGCTGCACGGCGGCAAGGGCGTGGCCACCGCGCTCGGGGTGCTCGTCGTGCTCGTGCCCGTGGCGGCCCTCTCCGCGGCGCTCGTCTACGCGGGGCTCGTGGCCGCCTGGCGTGTGAGCTCCGTGGGCTCGCTGGCGGGCGGAGTGACGGCCGTCGTCCTCTCCGCCCTCACCGCTCCGGCCCCCGAGTACGCGGGGCTCGCCGTCCTACTCTTCGCCCTCATCCTCTGGACGCACCGGAGCAACATCCACCGGCTGCTGCGGCGCACCGAGCGGCGCTTCTGACGACCCCGGGCGGACGTAGAACGGCCGGTAGCCGAGCAGCGTGCACTCGATGGGGCCATTCCATAGCTGGCGGCGGCTGCTCGGACGCGCGTGGAAGGCGCTCTCGAAGGCCTCGTTGCCCGAGAGCACGAACAGCCTCCAGCCCTTCTGGGCGCGCAGGCTGTCGCCCAGCTTGAAGTAGAAGCTCTTCATGCCCTTCTGGCCCCCGGAGCCCAGGCGGTCTCCATAAGGGGGGTTGGTGAGCAGCAGGCCCGGGGGCTCGGGCAGGGGCGGCAGCTTCGTCGCGTCGCCTTCCGAGAGGACGATCTCCTCGGACAGCCGCGCCGCCTTCACGTTGCGCCGCGCCGCCTCCAGCGCCTCGGGATCCTTGTCGAAGCCGAGAATCGGCACGGCCACCTTGCGCTCGTGACGGCGGGCATCCGCGCGCATGTCCTCGAGCAGCTCCCGGGCGCGTGCTCCCAGGTGGGGCCATTTCTCCACGGCGAAGTCCCGGGCGATGCCGGGCGCGCGACGGCGGGCGATGAGGCCGCCCTCGATGAGCACCGTCCCCGAGCCGCACATGGGGTCCACCAGCGCCTCCTCGCCCGTGTAGCCCGCGGCGCGCAGCAGGGCCGCCGCCAGCGTCTCCTTCATGGGGGCCGCGGTGGGGCGCACCCGGTAGCCGCGCCGGTGCAGGGGCTCGCCGCACAGGTCCAGGGACAGCGACAGCTTCTCGCGCACCAGGTGGGCCACCACCCGCACGTCCGGATTGCGGGGATCCACGTCCGGCCGCGCGCCGCGCTTGTCGCGCATGCGGTCCACCACCGCGTCCTTCACCTTGAGCGCCACGAAGCCCGTGTGGCTGTGCTCGCTGTCCTTGAGCGTGGCCTCCACCGCGAAGGTCGTCTCCGGCGTCAGGTGCTCCTCCCAGGGGACGCTGGCCACGGCCTCGTACAGGCCCTCGGCGCCCCGGGCCTCGAACTCGCCCAGGGGGTAGAGCACGCGCATGGCGATGCGCGACCAGAGGCAGACCTTGAGCGCCTCGTCGAGCGAGGCCATGAAGCGCACCCCTCCGCGGTCCTGCCGGATGCGGCGCGCACCCAGCTCCTTGAGTTCGTCGGCGAGGAGTTCCTCGGTACCGCGGGCGGTGGTGGCGAAGAGCGCGAGACGTTCGGCCATGGGCACGGCCCTTAATGGATGTGGGCCCGGGGACAAAGGGGAAAGCCACTCAACGGGCCACCACCTCGTACAACGTGAAGGTGGCGTCCTGGCGGGCGCTCGCCGCCCGGGTCGCCTTGAAGTCCTCGGATTGGAAGTAGGCCTTCATGCACTCCCTGTCCCGCCAGCGCGTCACCAGCAGCAGCTCGGGCTCGGGTTCGAAGGAGCGCAGCACTTCCAGCCCCAGGAAGCCCTCGTACCGGTCCACCGTGCGCGAGCGCGAGCCGAAGGCGGCTTCCAGGTGCCGGGCCTCCTCCGCGGAGACGCGGAAACGATTGATGGTGACGAGCATGTCCAGATGACTCTGGACGGGCCCCGGGGCGCTGGCAACCCCATGGAAGCGGCCCGCTCAGGGGTGGTGCGCACCCCCCTTCACCGGGCTTTGACGGACGGGTGTGCCACCACCTCACATCGCGCCGGTGCCCATCTCTCCGACTCCCCGGATGAGCACTTCGCGGGGCTTGGCGCCGTCGGCCGGGCCCACCACGCCCTCGCGCTCCATGCGCTCGATCATCCGCGCCGAGCGGTTGTAGCCGATGCGCATCTTGCGCTGGAGCATGGAGATGGAGACGGCCTTCATCTCGCTGACGGTGGCGAGCGCCTGATCGTACAGCTCGTCGGACAGGTCGTCCTCCTCGCCGCCGCCGCCCTCGCCGTCCTCGTCGCGCGGCTTGAGGATGGACTCGTCGTAGACGGGCTTGCCCTGGGCCTTGAGGTGGTCCACCGCGCCCTTGATTTCGTTCTCCGACACGAAGGCGCCGTGCACGCGCTGCAGGTGCGCGCTCGTGGGAGGCATGATGAGCATGTCGCCCATGCCGAGCAGGGCCTCGGCGCCCACCGTGCCCAGGATGGTCATCGAGTCGGGCTTGGAGCGCAGCATGAAGCTGATGCGCGTGGGGAAGTTGGCCTTGATGATGCCGGTGACGACGTCCGTGGACGGGCGCTGCGTGGCCACCATCAGGTGGATGCCGGCGGCGCGCGCCATCTGCGCCAGGCGCGCCACGTACGTTTCCACCTCGCGGCTGGCCACCATCATCAGGTCCGCCAGCTCATCGATGATGACCACGATGTAGGGCAGCTTCTTCCACTCCTTCTTCTCCTCGGGAGTGGAGGACTCGTCCGAGGCCTCGAGCGCGGCGTCCACCGCGTCGTCCATGCCGTCCTCGTCGTCGCCCTCGTCCGCGGCGAGCGCGGGCTCGGAGGACTCGTCGGACAGGGGCTCGGGCAGGGCCTCGCGCACGTCCTCGTCGTCGTAGCGGGGCGCGGCGACACCGGGGCCGTCGTTGCCGGAGGAGGGCTCCTCGATGACGGCGTCCTCCGGGGTGGCCACGTCCACCACGAGCACCTTCTTGGGCTTCTTGGGCGCGCTGGCCTTCTTCGGCGCTTCCCCGGCGGGCTTGGCGGCGCGCTCGGCCTCGGACGTCTCCACGAACTTGTTGAAGCCGGCGATGTTGCGCACGCCCGCCTCGGACAGCATCTGGTAGCGCCGCTCCATCTCCTCCACGGCCCAGCGCAGCGCGAGCGCCGCCTTCTTGGGATCCGTCACCACGGGCAAGAGCAGGTGCGGGATGCCCTCGTACACGGAGAGCTCCAGCATCTTCGGGTCCACCATGATGAAGCGCACCTCCTCGGGCGTGGACTTGAGGAGGATGCTCATGATCATGGAGTTGACGGCCACGGACTTACCCGAGCCGGTGGTACCCGCGATGAGCAGGTGGGGCGCCTTGGCCAGGTCGAAGACGTACGGCATGCCCTCGATGTCCTTGCCCACGCACATGGTGAGCTTGCTGCCGGCCTTCTGGAAGACGTCCTGCTCGGCGATCTCCTTGAGGTAGACGGTCTCGCGGTCGCGGTTGGGCACCTCGATGCCGACCACGCCCTTGCCGGGGATGGGCGCCACGATGCGCACGCGCATGGCCTCCATGGCCATGGCGAGGTCGTCCTGGAGCGCGGCGATCTTGCTCACCTTGATGCCGGGCCCCGGGAGGAACTCGTACATGGTGACCACGGGGCCGGGGCGGATCTCCACCACCTCGCCGGTGATGCCGAAGTCGGCGAGCTTGGCGCGCAGCTTCTCCGCGGTGGTGAGGAAGGCGTCCTTGTCGAGCGCCGAGCGCTCCTTCTTCTCGATGGAGAGCACGTCCAGCGGGGGCAGCGAGAAGCTGGTGCGGCCGCCCACGAACTGGAACTCGTGGTCCCTCTTCTTGGCGACGACGGCGGTGGGCTTGGGCGGGGCCTTGGGCTCCACGATGAGCGGAGTGCGCGCCGCGAGGGCGGACGGGGGCGCCGGGATGATGGCCGCGGGGGCCGGCGGGGCCTGGGGCTCGGGAGCGGAGTCGATGGGCTCCTCGGCCAGGCCGGTGACGATTTGCGGCGCCTTGCCGCGCTTGCCCTTGGGGGCCTCGGCGGGCGGCGGGAGCTGGAGCTGGGGCGCGGCGGTGGCGGCGCCCGAGGGAGCCAGGAAGGAGGCCCACACGGGATCCGCGCCGGGCGCGGGGCGCGCGGGGGCGGCGGGCGGCGTGACGATGACGGGGGTGGAGGCGGGCAGCTCGGGATTCCTGCGGGCCTCGCGAGCGGCCTCCTTGGCCTCCTTGGCGGCCTTCTTCGCGAGCGCGACGCGCTCCTTCTCCTCCTGGCGGGCCAGGCGCAGGGCCTCCTCGGCCATGGCCTCGGCCTCGGCGGCCTCGGCCTCGGCGACGAGCTGCTCGGCCTCGTCGAGCGCCGCCTCCTCTTCCTCGAGCTGCGCGAGGAATGCGTCCTCCTCCTCCTGCTCCTGGGCGGCGATCGCCTTGCGCTCCTGATAGGCCTGCTTCTGCTGCTCCCAGAAGACGAGGGCGGAGGCCTCCAGCCGTTTGGCGAGCACGCACGCCCCGTCCCACGCGAGCGAGCACAGCTTGAGGAAGGTGTACTGGGTGCCGACGATGAGCGCGGCGGCGCACACGGTGGTCACGAGGATGATGGTGCCCACGGTGGAGAAGAGCCCCACGAGCATGCCACCCAGGGTGGAGCCCACGAGTCCGCCGGGGGGGTGGGCCTGTCCGGGCTGGTTGCCGATGAAGAGCTGGGCGAGCACGGCGCCGCTCAGGGTGAGCAGCACGAAGGCCACCATCTGGGGCCAGCGCCGCCGCTCGCGGCTGCCCACGAAGACGACCATGGCGGCGTAGAAGCCACACAGGGGCAGCAGGTAGGCCCAGACGCCGAGCATTCCGCGCAGGCTCTCGGCGACGAGGTGTCCCATGGGGCCCACCGCGTTCTGGAAGCCGGGGCCCTTGCGATCCTTGATGCTGTAGGTGGCCACCGACACCAGGGACAGCACCGAGGCCGCCAGGAGCACCAACCCGATGAGGGCCTTGCGGCCCGGGCCGGCCTCCTCGCCGCCGTTGCGCTTGGCCTTCTTCTCCGCGAGGGCCTTGCGGCGCGTGGCGATTTCCTGCCGAGACAGGACCGTCTTCTCCGCCCTGGCCGTCCGTTCCGCCATGACTTGCTCTCACTCCCCTGTAGCGGCCTGTAGCAGCCGTTGGGCGGAGTGTAGGGAGGGCAAGGGGCCGGTCAATTTTCCGGCGGGCCGTCCGGGGGCTTCACCCACCACTTTGGGGCGCCGCTCCGGGACGGAGCATGTATCTTGCCCTGTATACCGTCACGTTGGACCCGGAGCCATTCTTCATGTCCCACCTTGAGAAGCCGTCGAACCCCGAAGAGGCCTACTTCCAGCAGGAAGAAATCGAGAAGAAGCGCAAGCTGGCCTACGAGCAGAATCAGCGGCTGGCGGCTCAGCAGCGCGAGGAGCTCAGGGCCCTGCACCACATGAAGTGCCCCCGGTGTGGCCTGGACCTGCAGCCCATCAAGCGGGGCGAGGTGGAGATCGACACCTGCTTCAACTGCCATGGCATCTTCCTGGACGCGGGCGAGCTCGAGGCGCTGCAGAAGCAGATGGCGCACGAGAAGGACGGCACGTGGATGGGCGCGGTGCTCAACCTGTTCAAGAACAAGTAGTCCCGGAAGGGAGCCGTCGGCCCATGAAGCTCTCCGTCGAGCAGGTCCGCCACGTGGCCACCCTGGCCCGCTTGTCGCTGTCGTCCTCGGAGGAGGAGCGCTATGCCGAGCAGCTCTCCGCCATCCTCGACGCGGTGGCGCAGTTGCAGGAGTTGGACGTGAGCGGCGTGGAGCCCACGTCCCATGCCTCGCTCGCCTCCGCGCTCCTGCGAGAGGACGCGCCCAAGCCTTCCCTGACGCCGGATCAGGCCCTGGCCAACGCACCGGCGCGGGGTGGCACCAGCTTCGCCGTCCCGAAGATCCTGGAGTGATGCCATGCGGTTGACCGACCTCACCCTGCTGGAGTTGGCGGAGAAGCTCGCCTCGGGGCAGACGAGCTCCGTGGAGGCGACGCGGGCGTGTCTGGCGCGCATCGCCCAGGTGGACGGGAAGGTGAAGGCCTTCCTGCGCCTGGACGAACGGGGCGCGCTGGCGGCCGCCGAGGCGAGCGACGCGCGCCGGGCCTCGGGCACGCACCTGGGCCCGCTGGATGGCGTGCCGGTGGCCGTCAAGGACATCTTCCTCACCGAGGGCGTGGAGACCACGTGCGCCTCGCGCGTGCTCCAGGGCTTCATTCCGCCCTACGACGCCACGGTGGTGGCACTGCTGAAACAGGCGGGCATGCCCATTGTCGGCAAGCTCAACCAGGACGAGTTCGCGATGGGCTCGTCCAACGAATCGAGCGCCTACGGCCCGTGCCACAACCCGTGGGACCTCGAGCGCACGCCGGGAGGCTCCTCGGGAGGCTCGGCGGCGGCGCTGGCGGCGCGCGAGGTGTTCGGCACGCTGGGCACGGACACGGGCGGCTCCATCCGCCAGCCCGCGGCGCTCACCAACACGGTGGGGCTCAAACCCACCTATGGGCGCGTGTCGCGCTATGGCGTCATCGCCTACGCCTCGTCCCTGGACGCGCCGGGCCCCATGGGGCGCACGGTGGGCGACGTGGCGGCGCTGCTGCAGGTGCTCGCGCGGCATGATCCGCTCGACTCCACGTCGGCGGCGGTGGACGTGCCGGACTACCGGGCGGACCTGGAAGGCGGCGTGGCGGGGCTCAAGCTCGGCGTGCCGCGCGAGTACTTCGTCGAGGGCATGGACCCGGAAGTCGAGGCGGCGGTGCGCGCGGCGCTCGCGGCCTACGAGCGGCTGGGCGCCACGCTGGTGGATGTGTCCCTGCCGCACACGAAGTACGCGCTGGCGACGTACTACCTGCTGGCCCCGGCGGAGGCCTCGAGCAACCTGGCCCGCTACGATGGCGTGCGCTACGGCTTCCGGGCGCGCGAGAGCAAGGGGCTCAAGGAGCTGTACGGCCAGACGCGCGACCAGGGCTTCGGGCCCGAGGTGAAGCGCCGCGTCATGCTGGGCACGTACGCGCTGTCGGCGGGCTACTACGACGCCTACTACATCCGGGCGCAGAAGGTGCGCACGCTCATCCGCGAGGACTTCACGCGGGCCTTCTCCCAGGTGGACGCCATCCTGACGCCCACCTCGCCCGTGCCGGCCTTCAAGCTGGGCGAGAAGGTGGATGACCCGCTGTCCATGTACCTCATGGACGTGTGCACGCTGCCGTGCAACCTGGCGGGGCTGCCCGGTCTGTCCCTGCCGTGTGGTTTCACCCGCGCGGGCCTGCCGGTGGGGTTGCAGCTCATGGGCCGGCCGTTCGACGAGGCGAAGCTGCTACGGATCGCCCGGGCGTTCGAGCGGGAGCACGACTTCACGCGCCGCCTGGCCCCCATCTGACGAGACACGGAGACGCCATGTCGCTGAGCGATTTCCAGCCGGTCATCGGGCTCGAGGTTCATGCCCAGATGCTGACCCATACGAAGCTCTTCTGTGGCTGTTCCACCGCGTTCGGCGCGGCGCCCAACCACCACACCTGCCCGGTGTGCCTGGGCATGCCCGGGGTGCTGCCGGTGCTCAACACGCGCGTGGTGGAGTACGCCATCCGCCTGGGCCTGGCGCTCGGCTGCACGGTGAAGAAGACGAGCGTGTGGAGCCGGAAGAACTACTTCTATCCGGACATGCCCAAGGGCTATCAGATCACCCAGTTCGATCAGCCCATCTGCGAGTGGGGCCAGCTCTCGGTGGACACCGCCGAGGGCGACAAGACGATCCGCGTGCGCCGCATCCACATGGAGGAGGACGCGGGCAAGAGCGTGCACGACGCCTCGGCGAGCGAGACGCTGGTGGACCTGAACCGCGCGGGCGTGCCGCTCCTGGAGATCGTGAGCGAGCCGGACCTGCGCAGCGCGGACGAGGCGGTGGACTACCTCAAGGCGTTGCGCGACGTGCTGGTGTACCTGGGCGTGAACGACGGGAACATGGAGGAGGGCTCGTTCCGCTGTGACGCCAACGTGTCGGTGATGCGCAAGGGCGCCACCGCGTATGGCCAGCGGGTGGAGCTCAAGAACATCAACTCGTTCCGCTTCGTGAAGCAGGCGATCGACTACGAGATCGCGCGGCAGGTGGACCTGATCGAGTCAGGCGGGAAGATCGACCAGGAGACGCGGCTGTACGACCCGAACCGGGGCGAGACGCGCTCGATGCGCTCGAAGGAGGAGGCGCATGATTACCGCTACTTCCCGGAGCCGGACCTGCCGCCCCTGCACGTGACGGACGCGCAGCTCGACGAGGCGGCCCGGACCCTGCCGGAGCTGCCCCGGGCGAAGGTGTCGCGCTTCATGAGCCAGTACGGCCTGCCGGCGTATGACGCGAAGATCCTCTGCGCGGAGCGCCCGCTGGCGGACTACTTCGAGGCGGTGGCGCAGCACCACACGGACTACAAGCGGCTGTCGAACTGGTGCCTCGGCGAACTGTTGCGGCTGCTCAAGGACGAGGGCGGGAGCGTCACCACGCTGCGCTTCTCCACGGTGCACTTCGCGAACCTGCTCGGAGCGGTGGAGAAGGGGACCATCTCGGCGAACGCGGGCAAGGACGTGTTCGGGGAGATGTTCCGCACGGGCAAGGAGCCGGAGGCCATCATCGAGGAGAAGGGCCTCGCGCAGGTGAGCGACACCGGGGCCATCGAGGCGGTGGTGGACGACATCCTCGCGAAGAACGCGGACGCGGTGGAGAAGTACCGGGCGGGCAAGAAGCAGATGTACGGCTTCTTCGTGGGCCAGGTGATGAAGGCCATGAAGGGCAAGGGCAACCCTGGCCTGGTGAACGACCTGCTCAAGAAGAAGCTCGGCGAGTAGTCGGCCTGCCCTCCAATCGGGGAGGCGGGCCGGGCCGGAGGCCGTTTCCGCCGGTGCCTACCCTTGAGGCATGGAAACGAAACCCACCTTCGACAAGAAGACCCCTCGTGAAGCCGCGTTCGTCCCCGCCTCCGTGCGCGAGCGTCACAAGGGGCTGATGGACACGAGCGCGGCGGCGGGGATTCCCGCCATGCCCCTGCTGGGCGTCCTGCCCTTGCGCCGGCTCATCCCCCAGGATCTGCACTCGGTGCTGGACTATCAGGGCGCGCTCAGCGTGCTGGGAGCGGGACTGATGGCGGGCCCGGGGTTGGCCCGGCTCGCGGGAGTGTCGCTGGGGCTCAAGGGCCTGGGCGTGTCGTTGCTCACCGACTACCGGTTGAGCCTGCGCAAGTTCATCCCCATCGAGGTGCACGAGGTCATCGACTACGTGTGGAGCCTGGGCGTCATCGCCGCGCCCTTCCTGCTGGGCTACTCGCGCCGGAACCGGTGGGCCACGCGGGTGAATCTCTTCGTGGGCGTGACGACCCTCCTCGGCTCGCTCTTCACGGACTACCGGGCGCAGCGCGGCGTGCAGTGGGGCCGCGGCGCGGTGACGGACCTGGGTCCCGTGGGCGCCTGACAGTGCCCGTCACCCCGCGGAGGGCTACTTGATGAGGCCGATCTCCCGCAGTCGCTGCTTCAGGAAGGCGTCGGCGGTGATGGGGGGCTCGCCCGGCTTGTCGGGCGTGACGGTGCCGGGCAGCGGCGCGAGCACGCACTCCGGATAGGGGTGCACGAAGAAGGGCATGGAGTAGCGCGTGTTGTCCTCGGCGAGCGAGGGCGGGTTGACCACGCGGTGGGTGGTGGCGGGGATGACGCCGTTGGTGATGCGGCTGAGCATGTCTCCCGAGTCCACGACGATCTGCCCGCGCAGCGTGTCCACGGGGATCCACTCGCCATCGCGGGTGAGGATCTCCAGGCCGGACGCGGTGCCCTCGCACAGGAGGGTGATGAGGTTGATGTCCTCGTGCTCGGCGGCGCGCACGGCGCCGGGGACGAACTTGTCCTTGAGGGGCGGGTAGTGGATGACGCGCAGCACGGAGGTGCCGTCCTCGGCCATGTCGCTGAACGTGTTGCGCGCGATGCCGAAGTACTCGGCGATGGCCTGGAGCATCACGGAGGCCGCGTCGTCGAGCGCGTTGAAGAGGGCGAGCGTATGGGTGCGGAAGGAGGGGACCTCCTCGGGCCACACGTTATGGGCGGCGGTGGAGGGCCGGCGCGGGTGGCCCTCGGGCAGGTCGCGCCCCACGTGCCAGAACTCCTTCAGGTCGCCCACGGTGCGATTCTTCGCGTGCTCGCGGCCGAAGGGGGTGTAGCCGCGCTGCCCACCGAACTCGGGCACGTGGTAGCGGTGCTTCACCGCGTCGCCCTGGCGGAAGAAGGCCTCCACGTCCGCGTAGGTGCGGCGGATGAGTCCATCCTCGATGCCGTGGCCTTCGACGGAGACGAAGCCGAATTCCTGGAGGGCTTCTCCGAACACGCGCACGAAGCGGGCGCGCTCCTCGGAGTTGCCCGAGCGGTAGTGGGACAGATTGACGAGGGGGATGCGGCGAGGAGCTCGGGACATGGCCCGCTCACTCTAGCCGCTCCACGGGTGGGACGTGAACACCACCCGGGAGACGAACGACAGCCGGCGGTTGCTGGCCCGGCTGCCTCGACAGCGAGGAACTACTGGACGGTGCCGCTCAACGCCGTCAAACACGCCTCGCTGACTCCGGCCAGACCGATGTAACAGCCGAAGATGCTCGACTGGAACGCCGTCTCATTGGCCGCCGTGCACTGAGGCAGATCGTTCAGGCAATCCATGGCCTTCTCGATGAGCTCCCGATCGGCGTCCGTGCAGCCCTTCTCGACGGCCTCGTTGCACTGATTGATCTGGGCCTCGGTAGGCGAGACGTCGCTGGGGATGGTGTCGTCCGGGTCGTTGGAGGGGCACGTCTCCCCCTTCTTGGCGACCGACTCGAAGGTGTCCGCGATGTCCTCACACAGATTGCCGCAACCCGTCAGCGCCATGGCGGCCACGGCGATCACTCCATACATCTTCTTCATTTGTGAACTTCCCCCTCGGTCTGCTTCACGCGTGTCGTGAAGAGCGGCGCGCACTCTAGTGGCCCGTGCACTGATTGCTAACGGACATTCCGTTTGGATCGTCTCGGACCCGGAGACTTCATTTGGGCCGTTTCACTCTCAGAAAAGAGCGGCCTCACACACGTTGCTGGGGGCGTGCTCATCGCAGCGGATCATCTCCTGGAGGAAGGCGGCCTCCTGCTCCGGTGCACAGGTGTCCAGGCGCTCGTAGCACTCCAGCTGGGCCTGGAGCTGATCCTGATCCTCCGTGCCACACGCTTCGAACTGGACCTCGCAATGCGCCTCGTTGAACGCGGGCAGGGGCGCTTGTTCCAGGCAGGGCCGGGCCTTCTGATCCGCCGCCGAGTAGGCGTCCGCGAGCTGGGCGCACAGCGTATTCCGGCACCCGCCGAGACCCACCGCCGCCAGGCAGGCCAGCATCCATGCGGACTTCCCCATCGGAACGGCTCCTGGGTTGAATTGGAGGAGACAAAGGAGGGCGATCATCCTACCCTTCCTGGAAACCGGCGGGGTCTCCGTCGGGGAGCGATGTGCGCCCCCCGCGCCATCTGCCTTGACTCCCCAGGGCTTCTCCCGTAGATCGGGCCCCCTTTGCATCGTAGGGCGGGTTTGTCCGTCCGACATGCTCGCCGGTATTCCACGGGTTGGTTAGACCCGGACAACCAGGGGTTCAACGATGTACGCAGTCATTCGCACGGGCGGCAAGCAGTACCGCGTGGCCGAGGGCGACGTGCTCCGGATCGAGAAGGTCACGGGCGACGTCGGTACCGAGGTGACCTTCAACGACATCCTGCTGCTCGGTGGGTCCGACAGCCCGAAGATCGGGCAGCCGACCGTGTCGGGCGCGAAGGTCGTGGGCAAGATCCTCGCCCAGGACAAGCACCGCAAGGTGCTGCACTTCCGCAAGGAGAAGGAGGGCTGGACGCGCCGCCGTGGCCACCGTCAGCCCTACACCGAGGTCAAGGTTACCTCCATCTCCGGCTAGTCCGGACCCACTTCCCGGAGCGCCGTGTGGCGCGCCGGCAGTCTCAGGAATCGGTGTCATGGCACATAAAAAGGGACAGGGTTCTTCTCGCAACGGTCGCGACTCCAACCCGCAGTACCGGGGTGTGAAGGTGTACGCGGGCGAGACCGTGAGCGCGGGCAGCATCCTCGTGCGTCAGCTCGGTACGGTCATCCACCCCGGCAGCAACGTGAAGCTCGGGCGTGACTACACGCTCTACTCCACGGTCGACGGCGTGGTGAAGTACGAGCGTCAGGGACGGGACCGCAAGAAGGTGTCCGTCTATCCGGCTCAGGCGAGCGCCTGATCCAGGCGTCGTCTGAGTGAAGGGAGCCTGGGAGTCACGGGCTCCCGGGTTGCCTCGCGAGCGGGTCGCTCCCGGTCCACACGCCCTCGGCGTTGGACGTGGAGGCGGCCCGTTCCGCGTTTCGAGGGTCTGGGATGAAATTCGTTGATGAAGTCCGCATCCAGGTGAAGGCCGGAGATGGCGGCAATGGCGCCGTGGCCTTCCGCCGGGAGAAGTACATCGACCGGGGTGGCCCCAACGGCGGGGATGGCGGCAATGGAGGCTCGGTCATCTTCGTGGCCGATCCCCAGCTGACGACGCTGTTGGACTACCGCTACCAGCAGCACCACCGGGCCAGGAACGGTGAAGGCGGGATGGGCAATGACTGCAACGGCCGCTCGGCGGAGGATTTGATCCTCCGGGTGCCCGTGGGCACGCTCCTGCGCGACGAGGGGACCGGCGAGGTGTTGGCGGACCTGAGCGAGGCGGGCCAGCAGGTGGTGGCGTGCAAGGGCGGCCGGGGTGGCCTGGGCAACATGAACTTCGCCACGTCCACGCGGCAGACGCCGCGCTTCGCCCAGGACGGCACTCCCGGCGAGGAGCGCATGCTGCGGCTGGAGCTCAAGCTGTTGGCCGACGTGGGCCTGTTGGGCTTTCCCAACGCGGGCAAGAGCACGCTCATCTCCATCGTGAGCCGGGCCCGGCCGAAGATCGCCAACTATCCGTTCACGACGCTCGTCCCCAACCTGGGCCTCGTCCAGTACAAGGATGGGTTGTCCTTCGTGATGGCGGACATCCCCGGGCTCATCGAGGGTGCCAGCGAGGGCGTGGGTCTGGGCCACCAGTTCCTGCGGCACGTGGAGCGCTGCAAGGTGCTCGTGCACCTGTTGGACATGGGCACGGAGACGGAGGATCGCGAGCCGCTGCGTGACTTCGACACCCTGAACCAGGAACTGCACAAGTACAGCGAGGAGCTGTCGCAGAAGCCCCAGGTGGTCGCCCTCAACAAGCTGGACCTGCCGCATGCCCAGGAACGGCTGGAGCCAGTGACGCGGGCCCTGCGCGAGCGGGGCATCGCCGTGTTTCCGGTCTCGTGCGCCACGGGTCTGGGGATGCAGCCGCTGCTGGACGCGGTGGCCGAGGTACTCTTCACCGGGCGCACGGACAAGCTGCGGGTGGAGCCGCCGCCCACCAAGGCTCGGGTGGCGAAGAAGGCCGCTCCGGCTCGCGGAACGGGCAAGGCTCCGGCGAAGAAGGCGGCCGTGAAGAAGGCACCCGCCAAGAAGGCCCCGGCGGAGAAGGCCGCCGCGAAGAAGGTGCCCGCCAAGAAGGCCGCCGCGAAGAAGACTTCGGCCAGGAAGGCCCCGGCGAAGAAGGCGGCCGTGAAGAAGGTGCCCGCCAAGAAGGCCGCCGCGAAGAAGACTTCGGCCAGGAAGGTCGCGAAGAAGGCTCCAGCGAAGAAGGCGGCCGCGAAGAAGAGCCCGGCGCGCCGCCGGAGGTCCTGAGGCGATGGCGGGCGGCGGTCCTGGTTACGAGAAGCAGGAGAAGGCTCCGATGGATCCGGAATCGCTCCTGCTCGACGTACGCAGGGAGAAGATCGACAGGGTCATCTCCCAGCGCACGCGCACCTTCACGATCGTGTTGGATCGGCTGGAGGACAGCTTCAACATGGCCGCGGTGATGCGCACCTGCGAGGCCAACGGCCTCCAGGAAGTGCACGTCATCGTCAATCCGGCGGCGCCCTTCATGCCCAACTCCCGGGTGGGGCAGGGGTGCGACAAGTGGCTCGACGTGAAGCTCTACAAGGACTTCGCCTCGTGCCGGGAGCATCTCAAGTCGCGGGGCTTTTCCCTGTACGCCTCCGCGATCCGCGAGGATGCCCAGAGCCTGTACTCCCTGCGCTTCGACTCGAAGATCGCGCTCATCTTCGGCAACGAGCGTGACGGCGTGAGCCAGGAGGTGCTGGATGGCTCGGATGGGACCTTCTGGATTCCCATGCGGGGCTTCAGCCAGAGCCTGAACATCTCCGCCGCCGCCTCGGCCTGCGTCACCCGGGCCATTTCCTGGCGCGAGGAGCACCTGGGCCGTGTAGGGGATTTGACGGAGGCCGAAGCCCAGGTCCTGCGCGAGCGCTTCTATATGCTCGCCGTGAAACAGCGGCGGCGGATCTTCAAGAAATCGGCTCCCGCCCAGCCTTGAATGCCCGGCCCGGGCGGCCCGTCCGCAGGACAGATGGAACACACGGGCCCACCGCCCGCCAGGAGAGAGAGCTCACGCCATGCACCTCGAGATGCTGCTCATGACCCTGCTCGCCGCCCCCGTGGCGGCCGCCGCCCCGGCCCCCGCTGCCCCGGCCGCTCAGGCACCCGCGAAGCAGGCACCCGCTCCCACTCCAGCCGCCAAGGCTCCCGAGAAGAAGACGGCCGCCCCGACGCCCGAGGTGAAGGACCTGGTGGACCGGATGCAGGCCTTCTACGAGAAGACGCAGGACTTCACGGCCGACTTCAAGCAGGACTACAAGTACAAGGTCCTGCGGCGCACCCAGTCCTCGACGGGCAAGGTCATCTACAAGAAGCCTGGGCTCATGCGTTGGGAGTACGAGAAGCCCTCCGTGCGGACCTTCGTCCTGGCTGGCGAGAAGGTGTACGCGCATGACCCCGAGGCGCAGACGCTGAGCGTGGGCCGCATCGACACCAATCAATTGTCGGCCTCGGTGACGTTCCTCTTCGGCAAGGGCAAGCTCGCCGACGAGTTCTCCATCACCAAGGGCGACTGCAAGGACTGCAAGGGCACGCTGCTGGTGCTGGATCCGTTGAAGGAGGAGCCGCGCTTCCGCCAGGTGCGTCTGGAGGTGGATCCGAAGACGGCGCAGGTGCTCAAGAGCACCGTCGTGGATCCAGACGGCAGCGAGAACGCCATCGCCTTCCTGAACCTCAAGACGAACGTGGGCATCGACGCCGATCGTTTCAAGATCAACCCCCCCGAGGGCACGCGCATCGACGATCTCACGAAGATGATGCAGAAGTAGTTCATGGGGAGCGCACGTCTCGGGACCCTGCTGCTGTGGCTCGCCGGGTGTCGGCACCCCGCGGCGCTCCCTCCCGCGTCCGAGGTGGCTCCGGGCAATCTCGCCGGAATGACGCTGCCCCTGCTGCCCTCGCCCCACCTGCGGCTCGCGGTGGAGGGCGACCTGAATGGCCGGCCCCTCCCCGTGGTGTTGGATGTCGCCCGGGCACTCTCCGCGGTGTCCTCGGGCTGCTGGGACGAGAAGCGGCCCGCTCCGCCCGTCATGGGCTCGGCGCGTGTGCCCGACGTCTCGTCCCTCCCCGGCAACCTCCGCGATTGGCCCCTCGTGCGGCTGTCGGGTCTGCGCGTGGGGAACGTGCTCCTGGGGCCTCGGGGCATGGGCCTCACCGGGGAGCGCGCCTGTGCGGTGACGCTCGGCGCGGACGTCCTCTCGCCGTACGCCTTCACGGTGGATTCCCTGCGCCGGGAAGTGTCCTTCGAGAAGTCCCGGCCCCGCGCCGCGTACCTGGCCGAGGTACCTCTGCCCGGCGTGGAGACCGCCGAGGAGGTGCACGCGCTCGAACTCTCCCGGGAGCCGGTGGGGGACTGGCCCTTGCTGGCGGCTCGGCTGACCCAGGGCGAGGTGGTCCTCACGGGGCCCTTCGTGCTGGCCTCGCGCGAGCCCTTCTCCCGGCTCGCGCAGGGGGCCGCCGAGGCGCAGCGGCTCCTGCCCCTGGAGACCGCGGCCAACCTGCCCCCGCGGGCCTATCTGATGGACTCGGTGGAGGTGGCCTCGGACGTGGGCGTGGCGCCCCTGGTGATGGAGGCCGGAGTGGGCTGGCGCAACCCGACCACGCTGGGCCGGTTGGGGCCGGACGTGTGGGGACGTTTTCGCGCCACGCTGGACGTGCAGGGGAACACGCTGGTGTTGAGGCGGCCTCGCGTGCGAAGCCTCGAGGGTCATCAGCGCTGCGCTCGTCCGGACGCCAAGGGGTTCGCGGAGACGTTTCGCGAGGAGGACTGCTTCGCGTTGCACGTGCGGCGCGGCGCGGGGGGGCGCACGGCCGTCACGGGGGCGGTGTTCCGGGACCTGCCCGAAGGGGGGCGGGTACACCTGGAGCCATTGGGCGAGGACGGCAAGCCGCTGACGCTGACATGCCAGGTGGGCTTCTCGTTCGCGCCCACGAGCCGGGGCGTGACGACGCAGCACCTGATGCCGTGGCCGAGGCTGCTCCAGTCGATGCCCGAGTGCGCCGAGGCGCTCCAGTCCGTACGCGGCTACGCCCTGGCGCTCTTCGAGGAGGGGCAGATGCCGGAGTGCCCCAATGCGTGCGTCTTCGTGCACCAGTCGAGCACCCGGCGCACCGTGTGCGAGTGCCAGCCGACGCCCCTGGGTGACACGCTCATCCCCCAGCGAAGCCACACGCCCCGGCCTCCGACGAAGAAGGAGCGCGAGCTGGAGCCAGAGGATCCGCACTGACGCCACCCGGAGCCGGGTGGCGCCGGGGAGGCGTTAGCGGGGCGCCGCCACCACGGGCAGCGGGAAGGCCTCGCGCGGCTTGTGCACGCGGTCCTTCGGGTTGGGGCGCTCGACCACCTTGCCCACCAGGTCGTAGTCGTGCGCCTCGGTGATCTCCAACGTGACGAACTCGCCCGGGTAGGCGAGGCCGTCGTTGATGTAGACCTGTCCGTCGATCTCCGGCGCTTGGCCCTCGTGACGGCCCACCAGCAGGTGCTCGGACTCCTCGCTCGGGCCCTCCACCAGCACTTCGATGCGCTTGCCCACGAGCTTCTTGTTCTGCTCGCGGTTGATGCGCTTCTGGATGGCCATCACCTCGCGCCACCGCCGCTCGATGGTCTGCTTGGGGACCTTGTTGTCGTAGTCGTACGCCGCGGTGCCTTCCTCGTCCGAGTACTGGAACACGCCCAGCCGCTCGAAACGCTGCTCCTTGACGAACTCCTTGAGCAGCTCGAAGTCCTCCTCGGTCTCGCCCGGCAGGCCGACGATCATCGAGGTGCGCATGACGAGCCCTGGCACCCGCTCGCGCAGCTTGGCGAGCAGTCCCTTGAGGAACGTCGAGTCCCGGCCGCGCTTCATCGACAGGAGCAGCTTGTCGCTCGCGTGCTGCAGCGGCATGTCCAGGTAGCGGGCGATCTTCTTCTCCGTGGCCATCAGCTCGATGAGCTCATCGGTGAAGACGCGCGGGTAGGCGTAGTGCAGGCGGATCCACTTCACGTCCACCTTCACCAGCTCGCGCAGCAGGTCGTGCAGCTTCGGGCGCCCGGGCAGATCGTGGCCGTAGGCCGTGAGATCCTGCGCCACCAGGTTCAGCTCCTGCACTCCCTGATCCGCGAGCTTCCGGGCCTCGGCCACCACGTCCGCGATGGGGCGCGAGCGCTGGCCGCCGCGCAGCGTGGGGATGATGCAGAAGGCGCACGCGTTGTCACAGCCCTCGGAGATCTTCAGATAGGCCGTGTACGACGGCATCGAGTTCTCACGCGGCGTCTGCGCGTCGTGGATGTAGTCGGGATCCGGAATCACCTGCCGGGGGCTGGCCTCGGCGGCGAGCAGATCGCCAATCTGCGCGTAGGCGCTCGTGCCGAGGAAGTGATCCACCTCGGGCATTTCCTTGGAGAGCTCGGCGCCGTAGCGCTGGGACAGACAGCCGGTGACGACGAGCGTGTTGCACACGCCCGTCTTCTTGAGCTCGGCCATCTCCAGGATGGAGTCCACGGACTCCTGCTTGGCGGGACCGATGAAGGCGCAGGTGTTGACGACGATGACCTCGGCCGCGGCGGGATCCTGCACCAGCGAGTAGCCCCGCTGCTTGAGCGTGCCGAGCATCACCTCGGAGTCCACCCGGTTCTTCGGGCAGCCGAGGGTCATCATGTAGAGGTTCTTGTTGTCTGAAGGGTTGCGCACGGCTCTCCTACCGCATTCCAAGTTCGGTCCGCTCGAAGCGATCGCCACTCCAAGCGAAGTTGATGGTCGGGCCGTTCGAGTAACCAATCCGCAACGTGCCTTCTTCGTCGAGCACCATCGAATTCGCACGGCCCAGGGCGCAAGTGGCGGCCGGCCACTCGAGCGCCCGCTGTGCCGTCTTCCCCTTCACCAGGTAGAAGCCGAAGCGCAGCTCCTTGCCCGCGTCACACGTGCCCTTGGCCGTGTAGGGGTTCTCGCCCGAGAGCACCACGACCAGGGGCTTGCCATTGGGCAGGGTCAGGGACTCGGGGACGCTCAGGCCCGCCTCCTGGGCGGACAGGCCGCCCGGGGCCACCATCTCCTCCAGCAGGGCGGGAGTCAGGTTCGAGTCCGCCTCCACCCACGAGGGGTAGCTGAGGATGCCGTAGCCGAGCCATCCCCCCGCGTTGCCCTCGAGCCCCACCACGTCCTCGGGAGGCTTGAGCTTGAGGCCCTTGCGAAACTCGTCCGGCAGCCGGAGCGCCTCGCCCACCATGCCTCCGTCCTTGCAGTTGGAGACGGCGGGGGGCCTCGTGCCCTCGCCGTCCACGTCCTCATAGGTGAGGCACAGGTCGAGCACGAGCGGCTCCACCGCGGGAATGCGGGGCAGGGCCCGCGCGGGCACGGCCACCTCGAAGGTGAGCGTGTTGTCCTTGCGCTGGACGCTGGCCTCCACCAGCTTCTGGGCATACGCGGAGGTGCCGCTCTCGGACGGCGAGGCCCGCTTGCCATCGAAGGCGAAGCGGAAGGTATTGCCGGTGGCGGTGACTCCGGCGTCCGGGAAGAAGAGCGTCAGGGTGAGGAAGTCCGCCGACTGGAGCTGATCGTCCGTGGTCTCCACGCCCACGAAGAGCGTGTCCTTGCGCCAGCCGACCCGGGCGGTGAATGACGCGCTCGCGTCCAGTGACGCCGGCGGCTTGAGCGTGAGCGTGGCGGGGAAGTCCTTCAGGCTCCCATCCAGCTTGGGCTCCTTGGCGAGCGCGGGCACGGGCTTGAGCTGCCGCGGCTTGGGCTCGGCCGGCGTCTGGGCCTGGGTGGACAGGGGCAGCAGGGCCGCGAGCACGGCGGAGGCGACGAGTGAGCGCACGGCTTAGTCCCGGAAATTGGTGAACTGCATGTCCAGCTTCAGCTTGTCCTGCTCCTTGCGGAACAGGGCGATGGCCGCCTGGAGATCATCCTTGTTCTTGCCCGTCACCCGGAGCTGATCCGCCTGGATGGAGCCCTGGACCTTGAGCTTGGCGTCCTTGAGCAACTTCACCAGCTCCTTGGACTTCTCCACCGGAATGCCCTGCTGCAGCTTGATGAGCTGCTTCACGTTGGACAGGCCCGTCTTCTCGATGGGCTCGTACTCCAGCGCGTTGAGGGAGATGCCGCGCTTGGCGAGCTTGGCCAGCAGGACTTCCTTGGCCGTCTGGACCCGATCCTCGCTATTGGCCTTCACCGTGAGCGACTGCTTGTCCGGGGCGAGCACGATGTCCGCCTGCGCGCCCTGGAAGTCGTAGCGGGTGGAAATCTCCTTCTTGGCCTGGTTGACGGCGTTGTCGAGCTCGGCAAGGTCGATTTTGGAGACGACGTCGAAAGAAGGCATGGCTGGGGCCGCTTATCACACCTTGAGGACCATCGGCACCACCACGGGCCGCTTGGCGCTGTGGAGTCGGAAGGCCCGGCGCACTCCCTTCACCAACTCCTCCCTCACCCGGGCGTCATCCCCCCGGAGTTCCCGGGACATCTCCAGGAAGAACTCCCGGGCGTCCTGGGCCACCCGGGGCAGCAGGGCCTGCTCGTCCAGGTTGAGCCCCTGCCCGGTCAGCTGGGGGCCAGACATCAACTGGAGGCTCGAGCGGTCGATGACGATCGCCGCCACGATCAGACCCGTCTCCGCCAACCGGGTGCGCTCCTGGAGGATATCCTGCGTCACCACCCCCTGTCCGAAGCGGTCCCGGTACACGCGGCCCGCGGGAACGCTCCCCGCGAAGCGGCCCCGGCCCTCCTCGAAGAGGAGCAGGTCTCCATCCTGGGCCAGCAGGAGTTGTTCCGGCGCGAGCCCCGCCTCCTTCGCCGTGGCCAGGTGGCGGTGCAGGTGGTGCAGCTCTCCGTGGATGGGGACGAAGTTCCTCGGGCGCACCAGGTCCAGGACGCGCCGCTGCTGGGGTTGGCTCGCGTGGCCGGACACGTGCACTCCGGGCTCCGTCTCCGGGTAGACGACGCGGACTCCCCGCCAGAGGAACTGGTCGATCAACGCGGACACGGCGCGCTCGTTGCCGGGGATCGCGCGGGCGCTCAGGACGACCAGATCCCCGGGGCCCAGGCGCAGGGAACCCTCCCCCGAGGCGAGCTGGGACAGCCCCGCGCGGGGCTCGGCCTGGGAACCCGTGGCCAGCACCAGCGTGCGCTCGGGAGGCAGCAGGGCGGCATGCTCGACGGGCACGAAGTGGGAATCCGAGATGCCGGGCAGATAGCCAAGCTCGCGCGCCATCTCGATGTTGCGCGCCATGCTGCGCCCCATCAGCACCACGCTGCGCTCCAGCTTCCGGGCCAGCTCCAGCACGTGGCGGACGCGATGCAGGTGAGAGGCGAACATGCCCACCACGATGCGGCCCTTCACATCCTGGAAGAGCCGCTCGAAGGTCCGCTCCACCTCGCGCTCGCTGCCCGTCTCGTGGGTGCGCTCGGAGTTGGTGGAGTCGGACAAGAGGCAGAGCACGCCCTCGTCTCCCAGCTCGCCCCAGCGCTCCAGGTCCGTGCGCAGCCCGTCGATGGGGTCGGGATCCAGCTTGAAGTCGCCGGTGTGGATGAGCGTGCCCTCGGGCGTGCGGAGGATGTAGCCCACCGCGTCCGGCACCGTGTGGGTGACCCGGCTGGCCTCCACGGTGAAGTGCTGCCCCAGGCGGAAGGGGTGGCGGGGCTCGATCTCCCTCAGGTCCGCCTCCACGCCCAGCTCATTGAGCCGGTGGCGCACCATGCCCAGGGTGAAGCGGGTGCCATAGACCGGGACGGGCACCTCCGAGAGCAGGAAGGGCAGGGCCCCGATGTGATCCTCGTGCCCATGGGTGAGGAGGATGCCCTGGACCAGGGCGGCGTTCTTGCGCAGGTGGGCGAAGTCCGGGACGACGATGTCCACACCCAGGTGGCCGGCCGGAGGGAACATCAACCCGCAGTCGATGAGGAGTATCTCCCCACGGCAGGCGACGACCATCGCGTTGAGGCCGATCTCTCCGAGCCCGCCCAAGGGTATGACGTGGAGCATGCCCCTACATATAAGGGCAGGGGCGCCGGGAGACCTCAGGAATCGACGGACGGGTGGAGCCGCTGGCGCTCGCTGGCGGGACGAAGTAGGCACGGTGCTGGACCCGGGGCTCTCCGAGTGGGAGCCCCCCGCGAAAGGACCCACCGTGAGCACGCTCCAGGGAAAGACCCTCTTCATCACCGGCGCGAGCCGGGGTATCGGCCTCGCCATCGCCCTGCGCGCGGCGCGGGATGGCGCCAACATCGTCATCGCCGCCAAGACGGCCGAGCCCCACCCGAAGCTGCCCGGCACCATCCACTCGGCCGCCGAGGAGGTCGAGAAGGCGGGCGGCAAGGCGCTGCCGCTCATGGTGGACATCCGCCACGAGGACCAGGTGCACGCCGCCGTGAAGCAGACGGTGGAGCGCTTTGGCGGCATCGACATCCTGGTGAACAACGCCAGCGCCATCAGCCTGACGGGCACGCTGCAGACGCCCATGAAGAAGTTCGACCTGATGTTTGGCGTCAACGTGCGTGGCACCTACGCCACCACCCAGGCATGTCTGCCCGAGCTGCTCAAGGGCAAGAACCCGCACGTGCTCACGCTCTCGCCGCCGCTCAACATGAAGCCCAAGTGGTTCGAGAACCACGTGGCCTACACCATGGCCAAGTATGGCATGAGCATGTGCGTGCTCGGTATGGCCGAGGAGTTCCGGGGACAGGGCGTGGCCTTCAACGCGCTCTGGCCGCGCACCACCATCGCCACCGCCGCGGTCAACATGCTCGGTGGCCAGGACATGATGGAGGCCAGCCGCACTCCGGAGATCATGGCCGACGCGGCGTACGCCATCCTCACGCGGGACAGCCGCTCGTGCACTGGCAACTTCTTCCTCGACGAGGACCTGCTGCGTGAGGCTGGGGAGACGAACTTCGACAAGTACCTCGTCAAGCCGGGCACCCAGCCCCTGCCGGACTTCTTCATCGACTGAGGGAATCAGACCGCCGTCCATCCCCCATCGATGTCGAGCACCAGGCCGGTGGCGTAATGGCTCGTCGCCAGGAAGTAGGCGGCATCCGCCATGTCGCGGGCGCTCCCCGCGCGCTTCAGCGGAACGCGGTCCATGAGGCTGGCCATGAAGGCGTCGAGCTTCTCGGGAGGGACACGCCAGTCGATGGCCGTGCCGCGAGTCAGTCCGGGGGAAAGGACATTCACCCGGATTCCCTTGGGGGCGAGCTCCACCGCGAGCGAGCGCCCCATGGCGTTGACCGCGCCGCACAGGCCCGCGCCACCGGAGTAGTTCACCAGGGCGGCGTGGCCAGCGACGCCCGAGCAGAACAAGATGGAGCTGCCCGGGGGCATCTTCGGGACGGCGTGATGACAAGCGGAGAGCTGTCCGAAGAAGCGGGAGTCGAACAGCTCGCGCCAGGACTTCTGGGGGACTTCCTCGACGGGGCCGAACACCGCGCCGCCGGCGCACGTCACCAGCAAATCAATGCGTGGCACGGAGTCGATGAGCCGTTTGACCTGGGCCTCATCGGCGACGTCGGTGGCGATGGCGCGAGCACCCTGGCCAATCTTCTCCACCGCTTCGTCGAGCCGCTTCTGATTGCGCCCGGCGAGCACCACCTGCGCGCCCTCGCTCGCGTAGCGCTCGGCGATGGCGAAGCCAATCCCCGTACCGCCACCCGTGATGATCGCGGTCTTTCCTTCCAGAGCGTTCATGAGCCCCCCTTTGTGAGATGCACGCCAGAAGCAGTCTCATTCTATCAGAATCCAGAGGGTGGCTCCAGAATCCGGCCGCAGCGCGCCATGGCGGATGGCGGCGCGTGGAATGGGTTTACACGTGTGAGAGGTTTTCCCGCTTCGTCGAGGGTTCAAGCCTTTTCGTAGGAGAGCGGGAGTTTGAGAATGGCCGTGGCTCCCTTTCCCGGCCCTTCGCTCTCCAGGGTGATGCTCCCGCCCAGCAGTTTCGCCTCCAGCGCGCTGGAATGCAGTCCCAGCCCGTGTCCTCCCTCGCGGGTGGTGAAACCCTGGCCAAAGAGCCGCCCGCGGATCTCCGGCATGATGCCCATGCCGTTGTCCACGATCTGGATGCATGCGCAGTTGTCCTCCGTGTCCAGCCGCACGTACAGATGGCGTCGCGGCTCGGGCAGCTGGTGCATGGCTTGCTTCGCGTTGCTGATGAGGTTGATGAGGATCTGCAGCACCTTGTGCTTGTCCAGACTGATCCGGGGCACGGGGGTGAGTTCCTGGGTGACGGTGACACCGTGGCGCTGGAGTGACGCCCGTTGGAGGCTCAGGGCGTCCTCGACGAGTTGCGTGAGGTCGCACTCCTCGGTGACGAGCGTTCTGTGGGCGTAGCTCTGCTGGACGTGGACGATGGCCCGGATGTGCTCCAGGTGCTTGTCCATGGCCCGCATGCCCTCCTGGAGCGAGGCCTGCTCGCGCAGGAGTTCGTCGGTGAGTGCGGAGAGGTAGCCGGGCAGCTGCGCGCCGCGTTGATCCCGGGTGAGGAAGTCCGCGAGATGGTCGTGGTGCTCGTCGATCATCTGGGCGACCTGCTTGAGCCGACCCATGCGGGAAGCGTTCATGCTCTCGCGCACCGTCTGCAGATTGATGACGGCGCTGGTGAGGACGTTGCCCACGTTGTGCAGCACGTTGGCGGCGATCTCGGCCATGCCCGCCGCGCGCGCGGCGTCCACCAGGCGTACCTGGGTCCGTTTGAGTTCCCGGGTGCGCTCCTCCACGCGCTTCTCGAGCTCGTCGTTGGCGCGGCGCAGGGCGGCCTCGGCCTTCTGGACGTCGGCATACAGCCGCGCGTTCTCGATGGAGATGGCGGCTTGAGAGGCCAGATGGTCGAGCAGGGCGATGCGCGCCGGGGTGAAGGCATTGGTGGCGAGGGTGTTCTCCAGGTACAGCACCCCGCGGAATTGCTCCTGGCGCAGCAGGGGCAGGCAGAGCACCGAGCGGGCATGGCTGTGCTCGAGCCAGACGTCGGACGAGAAGGGGTGGGGGAGCGAGGCGTCGCCGATGAGCACGTGCTCCCGCGCGCGCTTGACGTAGGAGATGATGCTCCAGGGCAACTGCTCGGTCGTGGCAGCGGCCTCCGAGGGGACCGTACCCGACAGCGCCGAGACCGCGAGGGTGTCGCCACGTGGAAGCAACAGGGCGCCGCGCTGGGCACCGGCGTTCTCCATGGCGATGCGCAGCAGCGTGGCCGCCAGCCGCTCGAGGACGATTTCCTCGGAGATGGCCTGCTGGGCCTTCACCAGGGTGAGCACATCGAGCTCGGTCGAGCTCGTGTCCTGGGTGTTCTGTGCGCCGCCCTCGGGAAGGGTCAGGAACGGCCATTCCGAGTCCAGGTGCTGGACCTTGCCCTTCGCTCCCCAGCGCAGGTACGCCTCCCGCGCCTTATGGGCATAGGCCTCGGCGATGGTGGAGATCCGATTTTCACGCCAGAAGCGGGCGGCCAGCTCGTAGGCGAGGGCGGCTCGCTGGATGAAGCCGTGCTCGCGGGCGGACTGGATGGATTGCTCGTAGGCCTGGAGTGCCTCGTCCCGTTGGCCCATGAGCCGGGCCCGCTCCGCGGCGACGAGCCGCTCGGCCGTGAGGAAGGTCGAAGGACAATGGCGGGCCCACTCCGCCAGTTGCCGTTGGTGCTGGCTGATCTCCACGAGGGCGCGTTCCCGCTCCTCGGGTGGCATCTTCGCGGCGCAGGCCGCCAGGGATAGGGCCCGGAAGAGGTGCAGGTCCAACAGCTCGATATGCCCGAGTGAGGACCAGCTCAGCTCGGCGCTCCTGTCCGCGCACTCGAGCGCTTCCTGGTACGCGCCGCTCATGTAACGCGACTGCGCCTTGATGAGCCAGTACCAGCAGCGCATGGTGCTCATGCGCTGGGGCGTCAAACCCGCCTCGAAGGTCTCCTCGTCGAAGTCATCGCCACTCATCGTGCTGAACGAGGACGTGAGGCCGCGCAACTGCTGCACATGGCGCTGGGTGAAGTGGATGATGTCCCGTGAATCCAGGAACTCGGTTCCCCGGGCGAAGTGCAGGTTCGCCACCGACTCCCGGTAGACCTCCTCCAGGTCGTGCCCCAGCAGGAAGTGGTCCATGACGATGTGGTTGCAGCAGTAGCCGGCGACCTGACTGTCACTGTTCTGGAGGGATTGCTGAAAGGCCTCGCGGACGAGTTGCAGCGCGGTGGACAGGGGCTGGGTCCAATAGCTGATGAGTTCCAGGCCGTAGAGCGCCTTGCCGCGCAGGGGGGTGAATCCCCGGTGCTCGACGAGTGCGCACGCGAGCTGGCCGAAGGCCAGGCCTTCCTGGTAGCGCCCGAAGGCGCAGCCCAGCACCAATCCGTACCAGGAGTAGCCGTGCACGGAGGCGCTCGTGTTGCCATGGCGCAGGCTGAGCGCGGTCATCCGGCTGAGGTGGAGGATGAGCAGGTTCGTGCTCGTGACGAAGGCGGGTGCGTACATGGCACCCAGGAGGCTCATGACCGCCTCCATGTCCGGGTCGGTCATGGGGGCCAGGTCAACGAGGCTCTCGATGGAGCGCTCCCCCAGCAGTTGCCATACCTCCTCGTTGGCGGCCTCGACTTCCTCCCAGGAGGGATTCGGGGGCATGGGCATGCCCAGCAGGGCCAATCCCTCCAGGAGACAGGTGACGGCGGTCTGGATGTCACCCATGCCGATGAGGATGTCGGTCTTCAGGCAGTACACCGCGGCGGTGTCCCCCTTGGTGCGTGCCCGGCCCATGAACTCATCCACCTGGCGAAGCGCTCCAGTGGCGTTGCCGGTCATGAACTCGCAGATGGCGTGCTCGAGCCGGAGCTTGAAGGCGAGGGCGGGCTCCGTCTCCCACGGATCTCCAGGCAGGAGCTGAAGGGATTGGGTGAAGTAACTGATGGCCGAGCGGAGCGCGATGGAGGCCTTGGCCCGTTTGCCGGCCTCGGCGTTCAGGCGCGCCACACGCAGGCGCTCCGCGTCATCGACAAGCCACTCCGTTCCGGCGTTGAGCTGGCTCACGACATCGAAGAGCTGTTCCTGCAAGGCCTCCGGCGGCAGGTGCGCCAGCATCAGGCGGCCGATGCGCAGGTGGACGCGCTTGCGCTCCTGCTCATCGATGAGGGCGTAGGCGGCCTGGTGGATGCGGTCATGGATGAACCGGCCTTGATCCGGGCCGATGCGGACCAGCAGGTTCTCCTGGAAGGCGGGCTCGAGATCCTTCTCCAGGTGGGCCGCTTCCGGGCTGTCGGAGAGGATGCGCAGTATCTGGAGCGGAAAGATGTTGCCCACACACGCGGCCAGCCGGAGCAGATGCTGGGTTCCGGAGGAGAGCCGGCGCAGCTTGCCCACCAAGAAGTCGACGACGTTGTCCGAGTAGCCCCTGGCCCGGACGCCTTTCTCATCCCACCGCCAGTCGCCGCCAGGGAGGCGTACCAGGAGCCCGTCCTGATGGAGCGTCAGCATGAATTGCAGGAGGAAGAAGGGATTGCCTCCTGTCTTCTCGCGGGCCAATGCGGAGAGTGGCGCGATGAGTTCCTCATCGGCTCCGATGAGCGCGTCCGTGACGAGCTGCCGCACGTCCTCGAGGTCGAGGGGCTCGAGCTGGAGATCGTGCATCCGCGCGCCAGCCGCGCGCATCCCCTCGAGGGTACGCACCAGGGGATGGGAGGGGTTCACCTCGTTGTCTCGGTAGGCCCCGAGCACGAGGAGCGGAGGCGATTCGGCGTGGGTGAGCAGGTGATGAATCAGCTGGAGGCTGGCGGGGTCGGCCCATTGCAAGTCATCCAGGAAGAGGACGAGGGGGTGCTCGGAGGTGGCGAAGAGGCCGAGGAACTCGCGGAACACGCGGTTGAAGCGGTGGGCGGCCTCGGAGGGAGGAAGCTCGGGGACGGAGGGCTGCTTGCCGGCGATGAGCTCGAGCTGGGGCACCACGTCCACGAGGAGCTGCCCCTGGCCTTTCCATGTGTCCAGAAGGCGCTCACGCCACTGGGCCAGGGACTCATCGCTGCCCGCCAGGAGTTGCTGCGTCAGGCCGCGAATGGCCTGGGCGAGGGTGGCGTAGGGACTGGCCTGCTGGAACTGGTCGAACTTGCCGCTGAGGAAGAAGCTGCGGTGGCGGACCACGGGTTTGTGCAGCTCGTGCACGACGGCGGACTTGCCGCTGCCGGAGTAGCCGCGGACCAGGATGAGCTCGGGCCGGCCGCCGCGGGCGACGCGCTCGAAGCCCTGGAGCAGCGCGGCGGCGTGGGCGTCGCGCCCATAAAGGCGCTGGGGGAGCTGGAAGCGCGTGGGATAGTCATGCACGCCTGGAGGGAAATCCTCGTACACACCCCGGCGCAGGTTGTCTCGGCAGCGCTCCAGGTCGACCTTGAGCCCGTCGGCGCTCTGGTAGCGCTCCTCGGCCACCTTGGCCAGGAGCTTGAGCACGATGGAGGACAGGACGGGAGGCAGGTCCGGGACGCGCTCGGTGAGGGGAGGGGGTGCCACGGCCATGTGGACGTGGAACCACTCGAGCGCGTCGCGTCCGTGGAAGGGGCGGCCGCCCGTCAGCAGCTCATAGAGGGTGATGCCCAGGGAGTAGAAGTCGGTGCGGTAGTCCACCGTGCGGTTCATGCGCCCGGTCTGCTCGGGAGACATGTAGGCGAGGGTGCCTTCGATGAGGGTGGTGGGGGCGGCGTCCACGTGCTCTATCCGCTGGAGGGTGGCGGTGCCGAAGTCGATGAGGCGGGCTTCTCCCGAGGGCGTGAGGATGATGTTGGAGGGCTTGATGTCCTTGTGGATGACGCCGCGCCGGTGGATCTCGGCCAGAGTGGAGGTCAGGGAGATGGCCACATCCAGGGTCTTGAGCACCTCGAGGGGTTTGTTCGTGAACTCGGACAGAACCTCGCCCTCCACCGCCTCCAAGAGGAGACTCGGGCGGTCCGGGAGCTGTTCACAGCCATGGGCGCGAAGGACGCCGCGCACGTCGCGGATGCGCTGGAGGATGTCGAACTCGCGGCGGTAGCGCTCGCTCTCGCGAGGGCCGACGGAGGCCACGGGAGTCTTGAGGATGAGGGGCTGGCCGTCGGCGTCACGCAGGGCGTGGAAGAGCAGGTTGGTTCCGGTGGCCTTGAGGGCCCCACGAAGGGTGTAGCCTGGGATGGTCAGCATGTCGGGGGCGCTCCGTCTGTCTGGAGGAAGAAAGGGGGACACCGGCGTGGTTCATCCGACCACGTCCATGGGTCGTCCACGGATTCTCCGTCCTGCCCGATGTTCCATGGTTCCCCCCCTCGCGCATCTTACAATAGACAGGCGCGGAGCGTGTCCACGGCATCCCGCACGGTTCCGCTCAGTAATCATCACTGAGAGTGTATGCGTGTGAGCGAACCGTGTGGGACGCAGTAGCCGGGGGCCGTATTGGACAGACTCGGAGTCGCTCGACAATCCGGCGTTCAGTGCCGCTGCCAAGGACAGACTTCACCCTCCGTGAATCAGACAGCCGTCCATCCTCCATCGATGTCGAGCACCATGCCCGTGGCGTAGTTGTTCGTCGCCAGGAAGTAGGCGGCATCCGCCATGTCGCGGGCGCTCCCCGCGCGCTTCAGCGGAACGCGGCTCTTGAGACTGTCCATGAAGGCGTCGAGCTTCTCGGGAGGGACATGCCAGTCAATGGCGGTGCCGAGGGTCAATCCGGGGGAAAGGACATTCACCCGGATTCCCTTGGGGGCGAGCTCCACTGCGAGCGAGCGCCCCATGGCGTTGACCGCGCCGCACAGGCCCGCGCCACCGGAGTAGTTCACCAGGGCGGCGTGGCCAGCGACGCCCGAGCAGAACAAGATGGAGCTGCCCGGGGGCATCTTCGGGACGGCGTGATGACAAGCGGAGAGCTGTCCGAAGAAGCGGGAGTCGAACAGCTCGCGCCAGGATTGCCGGGGGACTTCCTCGACGGGGCCGAACACCGCGCCGCCGGCGCACGTCACCAGCAAATCAATGCGTGGCACGGAGTCGATGAGCCGTTTGACCTGGGCCTCATCGGCGACGTCGGTGGCGATGGCGCGAGCACCCCGGCCAATCTTCTCCACCGCTTCGTCGAGCCGCTTCTGATTGCGCCCGGCGAGCACCACCTGTGCGCCCTCGCTCGCGTAGCGCTCGGCGATGGCGAAGCCAATCCCCGTACCTCCACCCGTGATGATCGCGGTCTTTCCTTCCAGCGTGCTCATGCGCCTCTCCATTCTTTGTTCGCGAGGAGTTGATAAACCATAACAGACTCACGCGCGTGGTTCCATGGTCCGGGCCGTCTGGACGTGAATCCAAACGCACCGCGGCATGAATTCTGGATGAGAACGGATTACTCGTGCAGGTGCCGAATAGCGAAGTGAGGACGATTCCCTGGCATGAGAGGTTTTTCCGCTTCCCGAAGGGAGAAGCCCTCGCTCAGGAGAGGGGGAGTTTGAGAATGGCCGTGGCTCCCTTTCCCGGCCCCTCGCTCTCCAGGCTGATGCTCCCGCCCAGCAGTTTCGCCTCCAGCGCGCTGGAATGCAGTCCCAGTCCGTGTCCTCCCGCACGCGTGGTGAAGCCCTGACCAAAGAGCCGCCCGCGGATCTCCGGCACGATGCCCATGCCGTTGTCCACGATCTGGATGCGTGCGCAGTTGTCCTCCGTGTCCAGCCGGACGTACAGGTGGCGCTGCGACTCGGGCAGCTGGTGCATGGCTTGCTTCGCGTTGCTGATGAGGTTGATGAGGATCTGCAGCACCCTGTGCTTGTCCAGACTGATCCGGGGCACGGAGGTGAGTTCCTGGGTGACGGTGACACCGTGGCGCTGGAGCGACGCCCGTTGGAGTCGCAGGGCATCCTCGACGAGCTGTGAGAGGTCGCACTCCTCGGTGACGAGCGTTCTGTGGGCGTAGGTTTGTTGAACCTGGACGATGGCCCGGATGTGCTCGAGATGCATGTCCATGGCCGTCATGCCCTCCTGGAGCGAGGCCTGCTCGCGCAGGAGTTCGCTGGCGAGCGCGGAGAGGTAGCCGGGCAGCTGCGCGCCGCGTTGATCCCGGGTGAGGAAGTCCGCGAGGTGGTCGTGGTGCTCGTCGATCATCTGGGTGGCCTGCTTGAGCCGTCCCACACGGGAAGCACTCATGGTCTCGCGCACCGTCTGCAGATTGATGACGGCGCTGGTGAGGACATTGCCCACGTTGTGCAGCACGTTGGCGGCGATCTCGGCCATGCCCGCCGCGCGCGCGGCGTCCACCAGGCGCACCTGGGTCAGCTTGAGCTCCCGGGTGCGCTCCTCCACGCGCTTCTCGAGCTCGTCGTTGGCGCGGCGCAGGGCGGCCTCGGCCTTCTGGACATCGGCATACAGCCGCGCGTTCTCGATGGAGATGGCGGCCTGGGAGGCCAGATGGCCGAGCAGGGCGATGCGCGCCGGAGAGAAGGCGTTGGTGGCGAGGGTGTTCTCCAGGTACAGCACCCCGCGGAACTCCTCCTGGCGCAGCAGGGGCAGGCAGAGCACCGAGCGGGCATGGCTGTGTTCGAGCCAGGCGTCGGACGAAAAGGGGTGGGGGAGCGAGGCGTCGCCGATGAGCACATGCTCCCGCGCGCGCTTGACGTAGGAGATGACGCTCCACGGCAACTGGGGCTCGGCCGTGCTGACCGCGGCCTCCGAGGAGACCGTACCCGACAGTGCCGAGACCGTGAGGGTGTCTCCCCGTGGAAGCAACAGGGCACCGCGCTGGGCACCAGCGTTCTCCATGGCGATGCGCAGCAGCGTGGCCGCCAGCCGCTCGAGGACGATTTCCTCGGAGATGGCCTGCTGGGCCTTTACCAGGGTGAGCGCATCGATCTCGGTCGAGCTCGTGTCCTGGGTGTTCTGCGCGCCGCCCTCGGGAAGGGTCAGGAACGGCCATTCCGAGTCCAGGTGCTGGACCTTGCCCTTCGCTCCCCAGCGCAGGTACGCCTCCCGCGCCTTGCGGGCATAGGCCTCGGCGATGGTGGGAACCTGGCGCTCACGCCAGAAGCGGGCGGCCAGTTCGTAGGCGAGGGCGGCTCGCTGGATGAAGCCGTGCTCGCGCGCGGACTGGATGGACTGCTCGTAGGCCTGGAGTGCCTCGTCCCGTTGGCCCATGAGCCGGGCCCGCTCCGCGGCGACGAGCCGCTCGGCCGTGAGGAAGGTCGAGGGACAGTGGCGGGCCCACTCCGCCAGTTGCCTTTGGTGCTGGCTGATCTCCATGAGGGCGCGTTCCCGCTCCTCGGGTGGCATCTTCGCGGCGCAGGCCGCCAGGGATAGGGCCCGGAAGAGGTGCAGGTCCAGCAGCTGGATGTGGCCGAGCGAGGACCAGCTCAGCTCGGCGCTCTTGTCCGTGTATTCGAGCGCCTCCTGGTACGCGCCGCTCATGTAGCGCGACTGCGCCTTGGTGAGCCAATACCAGCAGCGCATGGTGCGCATGCGCTGGGGCGTCAAACCCGCCTCGAAGGTCTCCTCGTCGAAGTCATCGCCACTCATCGTGCTGAACGAGGACGTGAGGCCGCGCAACTGCTGCACATGGCGCTGGGTGAAGTGGATGATGTCCCGTGGATCCAGGAACTCGGCCCCCCGGGTGAAGTGCAGGTTCGCCACCGACTCCCGGTAGACTTCCTCCAGGTCGTGCCCCAGCAGGAAGCGATCCGTGACGATGTGGTTGCAGCAGTAGCCGGCGACCTGACTGTCACTGTTCTGGAGGGATTGCTGAAAGGCCTCGCGGACGAGTTGCAGCGCGGTGGACAGGGGCTGGGTCCAGTAGCTGATGATCTCCAGGCCGTAGAGCGCCTTGCCGCGCAGGGGGGTGAATCCCCGGTGCTCGACGAGTGCGCACGCGAGCTGGCCGAAGGCCAGGCCTTCCTGGTAGCGCCCGAAGACAGCTCCCAGCACCAGGCCGTACCAGGAGTAGCCGTGCACGGACGCGCTCGTGTTGCCATGGCGCAGGCTGAGCGCGGTCATCCGGCTGAGGTGGAGGACGAGCAGGTTCGTGCTGGTGGAGAACGAGGGGGCGTAGAGGGCGCCGAGCAGGCTCATGACCGCCTCCATGTCCGGGTCGGTCATGAGGGGCAGGTCGACGAGGCTCTCGATGGAGCGCTCCCCCAGCAGTTGCCGCACCTCTTCATTGGCGGCCTCGACTTCCTCCCAGGAGGGATTCGGGGACATGGGCATGCCCAGCAGAGCCAATCCCTCCAGGAGACAGGTGCCGGCGGTCTGGATGTCACCCATGCCGATGAGGATGTCGGTCTTCAGGCAGTACACCGCGGCGGTGTCCCCCCGGGTGAGCGCCCGGTCCATGAACTCATCCACCTGGCGAAGCGCTCCAGTGGCGTTGCCGGTCATGAACTCGCAGATGGCGTGCTCGAGCCGGAGCTTGAAGGCGAGGGCGGGCTCCGTCTCCCACGGGTCTCCCGGGAGGAGTTGGAATGCTCTCGCGAAATAGGTAATGGCGGAGCGGAGGGCGATGGAAGCCTTGGCCCGTCTGCCGGCCTCGGCGTTCAGGCGCGCCACACGCAGACGTTCCGCGTCATCGACGAGCCACTCCGCCCCGGCGTTGAGCTGGCTCACGACATCGAAGAGCTGTTCCTGCAAGGACTCTGGCGGCAGGTGCGCCAGCATCAGGCGGCCGATGCGCAGGTGGACGCGCTTGCGCTCCTGCTCATCGATGAGGGCGTAGGCGGCCTGGTGGATGCGGTCATGGATGAACCGGCCCTGGTCCGGGCCGATGCGGACCAGCAGGTTCTCCTGGAAGGCGGGCTCGAGATCCTTCTCCAGGTGGGCCGCTTCCGGGCTGTCGGAGAGGAAGTGCAGCAGCTGGAGGGAGAAGGTGTTGCCCACGCAGGCGGCCAGCCGGAGCAGGTTCTGGGTTCCGGACGAGAGCTGACGCAGCTTGCCCACCAGGAAGTCGACGACATTGTCCGAGTAGCCCCTGGCCTGGACGCCCGCCTCATCCCACCGCCAGGTGCCATCGGGGGCTCGAACCAGGAGTCCGTCCTGATGGAGCGTCAGCATGAAATGCAGGAGGAAGAAGGGATTGCCCCCAGTCTTCTCACGGGCCAACGCGGAGAGTGGCGCGATGAGGTCTTCTTCCGCTCCGGAGAGCGCGTCGGCGACGAGCTGCCGCACGTCCTCGAGACCGAGGGGCTCGAGCTGGAGTTCGCGCATCCGCGCGCCGGCCGCGCGCATCCCCTCGAGGGTACGCACCAGGGGATGGGAGGGGTTCACCTCGTTGTCTCGGTAGGTGCCGAGCAGGAGGAGCGGAGGGGTCTCCTCGTGGGTGAGCAGATCCTGGAGGAGCTGGAGGCTGGCGGGGTCGGCCCATTGCAAGTCATCCAGGAAGAGGACGAGGGGGTGCTCGGAGGTGGCGAAGAGGCCGAGGAACTCGCGGAACACGCGGTTGAAGCGGTGGGCGGCCTCGGAGGGAGGAAGCTCGGGGACGGGGGGCTGTTTGCCGGCGATGAGCTCGAGCTGGGGCACCACGTCCACGAGGAGCTGCCCCTGGCCTTTCCATGTGTCCAGAAGGCGCTCGCGCCACTGGGCCAGGGACTCATCGCTGCCCGCCAGGAGCTGCTGCGTCAGCCCCCGAATGGCCTGGGCGAGGGTGGCGTAGGGACTGGCCTGCTGGAACTGGTCGAACTTGCCGCTGAGGAAGAAGCTGCGGTGGCGGACCACGGGTTTGTGCAACTCGTGCACGACGGCGGACTTGCCGCTGCCGGAGTAGCCGCGAACGAGGATGAGCTCGGGCCGGCCGCTGAGGGCGACGCGCTCGAAGCCTTGGAGCAGCGCGGCGGCGTGGGTGTCTCGCCCGTAGAGCCGTTGAGGAAGTTGGAAGTGGGTGGGGAAATCGTGCACGCCCAGCGGGAAGTCCTCGTGCACGCTCCGGAGCAGGTTGTCCCGGCAGCGCTCCAGGTCGGCCTTGAGCCCGTCGGCGCTCTGGTAGCGCTCCTCGGCCACCTTGGCCAGGAGCTTGAGCACGATGGAGGACAGGACGGGAGGCAGGTCCGGGACGCGCTCGGTGAGGGGAGGGGGTGCCACGGCCATGTGGACGTGGAACCACTCGAGCGCGTCGCGTCCGTGGAAGGGGCGGCCGCCCGTCAGCAGCTCATAGAGGGTGATGCCCAGGGAGTAGAAGTCGGTGCGGTAGTCCACCGTGCGGTTCATGCGCCCGGTCTGCTCGGGAGACATGTAGGCGAGGGTGCCTTCGATGAGGGTGGTGGGGGCGGCGTCCACGTGCTCGATGCGTTGGAGGGTGGCGGTGCCGAAGTCGATGAGGCGGGCTTCTCCCGAGGGCGTGAGGATGATGTTGGAGGGCTTGATGTCCTTGTGGATGACGCCGCGCCGGTGGATCTCGGCCAGGGTGGAGGTCAGGGAGATGGCCACATCCAGGGTCTTGAGCACCTCGAAGGGCTTGTCCGTGAACTCGGACAGAACCTCGCCCTCCACCGCCTCCAAGAGGAGACTCGGGCGGTCCGGGAGCTGTTCACAGCCATGGGCGCGAAGGACGCCGCGCACGTCGCGGATGCGCTGGAGGATGTCGAACTCGCGGCGGTAGCGCTCGCTCTCGCGAGGGCCGACGGAGGCCACGGGAGTCTTGAGGATGAGGGGCTGGCCGTCGGCGTCACGCAGGGCGTGGAAGAGCAGATTGGTTCCGGTGGCCTTGAGGGCCCCACGAAGGGTGTAGCCTGGGATGGTCAGCATGTCGGGGCTGCTCGGTCTGGCTGGAGGTCGTCGGTCCTGGCTTTGGGGTGGGGCGGGGCAACACGTCCTCGTTGACGTCGAGGCCGAAGACGGCTCCCCCTCGTGCCGTTCGTGGCGCCAGTCACCGGGCGCTCACATGGACAGTCCACACATGTCCTGGCTTCTCGTTGTGCCCCATGATTCCCCTTCCATGCATCATACATGCAGGAGAGGACCAGGGAACGAGTCCACGGAGACTTCTCGGATAGGCTCGATGCTCGGTACTGGGAGTGTAAAAATGCACGAGAAGCGAGCCTGCGTGCGGTGCTCGCGGTGCGCGAAGCGGTCATCTCGCCGCTTGTCATACCCATTCGCACTGGGAGTGATTATGTAATGCTGATGCTGTAATACTTTGGATGTGTGTCTGTTTTATATGGGGGCTCATCCCAATTCCATCACAGCATCTCCCGGCGAGCAGCGCCAAGGCCAGAACCCGGGAGTTGTGAAAGGAATGGGCGACCTGACCGTGGCGGTGACGCTCAGTGGCTGGTCGGCTGCAGGACGACCACCTGCCTCACGTCATTGCCGTAGACGGACATGTTGTTGAACTGCTGGTAGTTGAAGATGCCTCCGTTGCGCACGATGCCCACATCGCTTCCTCGGGAGCGCTCGCCGTAATCCCAACCCGTCCGGGTCTGGTACACCACCGAGCCCTCGGGAATCTGTCCGTTGCGCGCGGCCTGGAGATACGCCTCACCCGTGAGCACCTGGGCCTGGACACTGCCATAGGGGCTGGAGGCGCCAGGGCGGCGCGGTTCCTGGGCGTCCGAGCGAGTCTGGGCGATGGACTCGCCACGGGAGGGTTGATGGAATGACCCCATGTCTTCCGCCGAGCACGAGCCCGTTGCCCTGTTGTTCCAGGCCACACCCCCTCCGGAGATCGACGGCATCCGCAAGCCGATGAAGCCAGGGGGGTACAGCGACAGTGGCGCCGACATCGCCCATGCCTTGCGCGCGGCGGGCGTTCCCGTCCTCACGCCGCGCGCCTCTCCCGACCCCACTCAGGCCCTGGATTGGGTCTTCCCCGATACCGCCGAGGGCATTGCCCAGGCGCTCGATGGGGGTGCTCGCGTCCTGTGGGCCAACACCGTGCTGTTCTCCGGGCACCCGCTGGAGTCCGTGGCCGGAAAGGGCGTGCGCGTCGTCGGCCAGCATCCGGCGCGCGTGGACCGCTACGACGACAAATGGCTCACCAATGAGGTGTTGCGCGCGGGGGGTTGCCCCGTGCCCGCCTCCACCCTGGTGGCCCTCGACGAGGGCCCCAGTACCCTGGCGCTGGACTCCCTGACGGATGCGCGGCTCGAGCAGGGGGGCTTGCGCTTCCCCCTGGTCGTCAAACCCATCCGGGGACGGGGCAGCGAGGGGGTGCGCCTGGTCACATCCCTCTCCGAGTTGAAATCATACGCCGCCGGATTGCTCGCGGCGCGGGATGCCGCTGGACACCCTCGTTATGGTCAGCGCCTGATGTTGGAGCAATTCCTCCCCGGCACCGAGGTCACCCTGACGGTCATGCCTCCGGGTGCCTACCGCATCGACGGCGCCGAGCGGACATTCGCCGAGCACTGGTCCCTGCCCGCCGTCCGGCGCTTCAACCACCACGAGGGCATCGCGCCCTACAACGGCGTGGTGGCGGTCGTGAACAACAGCGTGCGGATCTCCGATGCCGAGCGGCAAGCACCCGCCATGCGGAATCTGGAGGAGTGGTGCGCCGTGGCCGCGCGGAAGGTGGGAGCGCTCGCCCCCATCCGGATCGACTGCCGCTCCTCGGAGGACGGGGCGTTCTTCCTGTTCGACCTGAACATGAAGCCCAACATGACGGGAGCGGGCCGCCCCGGACGCGAGGATCAGGACAGCCTCTGTTCCATGGCCGCGGCGGGCGTGGGTTGGTCCTACCAGGAGTTGTTGCTCAACATGCTGCGTCAAGCGTGGCGCTTCGCGTAGGGCTTCGGGGCGTGGACCCGAGGCCCGTTCCGCGGACGTGACGCCCGGGGCGTTCTCCTCGGCGGCTGGCTGGCAGGGCTTCTGCACGGGCCCCTCGCGCACGTCATGCCGCGAGGAGCTGGATGAAGCATTGGATGGCCGTTGTCTGTTTTTGGCTCGCCCTGACCGGATGTTGTCCGCTCGGTGAGAGGATTCAGGGTCTCTATTCCGTGGAAGGGCGCACCCACTACAGCATCCCGGGCGTGGGCAGTGGCTCCTTCCCTGTCCCCCACACCTTTCGCATCGCGGAGGGCACCACCTCGGACTTCGTCCTCACGGATGAAGAGGGCCGCTGCTTCCTTCCCGCGCGGCTCGAGGACGAGGCATTGAGTCTGGTGCGAGGTGCGTCCTGTGGGTGGAATGAGAACGGCGTGCACTTCCTCCTGACGCTGACGCACGGCCGGGTGGAGCTGTCGGAGGAGGGTGGTGGCCGCTTCGACATGGCGGGTAGCGTGACGGCCACGGCACGCGGGGTGATGTCCCCGGGCTCCTTCCTCCAGAACGCGACGCTGACCCGCCTGGGTGATTAGCCCCACGGGTCAGCGCCCGGACGCGAGGGGCTAGTCCTGGAGCGGAATGGCCCACAGCTCGTTGCCGTGCACCGGCTCGTAGGCGACGAAGAAGATCCGCGAGCCGACGCGCAGGTAGCTTCTCGTATAGGAGCTGGTCTCCCCAGGCGCGATGTCCTGGACCAGGCGCGTGCCTCCCTCGGTTCCATCGCTCACCCAGGGCTCCAGCCCCGTCGCCTCGTCGATTTTGCTGAAGAGGATGCGATCATCCAGGGTGTAGAGCTCGGAGGAGAACTCGTCCGACAGGCTCAGCGGGCGCGACACCAGTCGGGTTCCAGAAGCCGTTCCGTTGCTCACCCAGAGCTGCACGTCCCGGGGCGCGGGGCCCGACGTGAGGATGGTCAGGCTGAAGAAGAACTTCGTGCCCGCCACGGTGGCGGTGGTGATGACAGCATCCGCGTCTGGCTGATCGGCATAGGGATTGGGAAGGGTCGTGATCCTCCGCTCCCGGACTCCGCCCGTGTTGTCCACCTCCAGGGAAGACAGGCGCAGCAGGTGATCCTGTGAGCGGGTCACGGCGAGGAACAGGTTGTGGCCCGTCCCCGGGTGGAGGCTCACCAGATCCTCCGCCGCGGAGAACTGGCGGATGCGCTGGGTCCCCGCCGCGGTGCCATCGCTGCGCCACAGCTCCCGGGTGGAGGAAGGCGTCGTGGTGAGGAAGAAGAGCGACGCGCCCACCGACTGGAAGTCGTTCGGGTACGCGCTGCCCGTTCCGGGCACGATGTCGCGCACGAGCACCGTGCCCGCCGCCGTGCCGTCGGTCTTCCACAGCTCCGTTCCGTGCTCCGGGTCCGCGATGCTGAAGAAGAGCGTATCGCCCACGCGCAGCCGCGCGTTGGCCAGGGACGAGCCAGGTCCCAGATCCCGGACCAGTTGCGTGCCGGCCTCGGTGCCATTGCTGCGCCAGAGCTGAGTGCGGCCTGGCGCCTCGCCCTCACCGGCCACTTCGCTGAAGAAGAGGAGCTGGCGCTTCAGGACGGTGAGCGCGGTGGGGTTGGAGCTCTCCACGCCCGGCGTGATGTCCTTGAGCCGCCGGGTGCCCGCGGAGGAGCCGTCGCTGATCCACAACTCCCGGCCGGCGGCCGCGTCCTGGGCGACGAAGAAGAGCCGGGCGCCCATGGGCGTCAGGTAATCGGGTCCCTCGGTGAACTCCTTCACCCGGACGGTGCCCGCCTCGGTTCCATCGCTCTTCCACAAGCCGTTGGGCGCCCCCTGGAAGTTGATGGTGAAGAAGAGCGTGCCCTGGAAGTCCACCAGGTCGCTCGGTGTGTTGATCAGCCGGGGAATCCAGTCGTTCGGGGGAAGGATGTCCTTCACCAGGTAGGGCGTTCCCAATGCCGGACGAGCCAGGGGCTCGACAGGAGGCGTGGACTCCGCCACGCCATCCCGATTCCCCGAACCTTCCGAAGGGAGGCTGTCTTCCGGGGGCTCGCCCACCAGGCTGGCCTCGTCCAGAGAGGTCGCCGGCTCACCTCCACAGCCCACCATCAACGCGCAAAGCAATATCGTGCCACGCCACTCAGCCATCCCCCACCTCGCAAAATATCGGGTTGATACGAGAGGGTGGGGAGAGTGCGCTGATCCGTCCAGTGGCCCTTGGCAAGAAGCGCGCCCGGCACATGCGTGGCGTGGGAGATGGATTGACTCTCTGTCCGCCGCTGTGAAGTCGCGCGGGAATGGAATGCGGTGGGGTGAACAGTTCTGATCGGGCTAGCTCGCGCTGCTCAGGATCACGCCGGCGGGTTCCTTGGGGGCCTTGCGTTGGCGGGCCTGGAGCGAGGTGTAGTGGCGGCTGAGGTAGTCGTAGAGGACGAATTCCTGGGCGCGGGCGGACGAGCGGGCGAGCCGGTTGGCGTGCATGTGCAGCAGGCTGCTGGCCAGCTCGGGGAGCGGGACGGCGAGCCTTCCCGTGTCCGCCAGGGCATGGAGTCCGGAGACGAGGGGCGCGAGCCGTTCCGAGCGCCGCTGGAGCACCATCAAGCCCCGGGCGATGAGGGGCTGGCGGATCTTCCGGCTGACCAGGAGCTCCTCGATGCCCTTGCGGTCGCGGCGGTAGCGCTCCGCCAGTTGGTGGTCCGTGGCGCGCTCGGCGTGGAACTCCCGGCCGAAGCCCTCGCGCAACGCCACGAGCAGCCGTTGCCGGGCCTCCAGGTTCAGGCCCAGGTCCGTGAGGAGCTGGTCCATGCCGACGAGCATCAGGCGCCAGCGCGCGTCCGCGCCCTCATCCCCGGGCAAGAGCTCCAGCAGTTGGAGGGCGGCCTCGCTGTCGGCCTGGAAGATGCGCTCGCACAGGAGCATGGCCTCCGGTCCGCCGTAGCGCTCCACCTCGCGCTCGTAGGTGTCCAGTTGGACCTTCCACAGCAGCCGGTCGCGGTGGGGGTCGCGCAGCGCGTTCATCAGCTCCTGGGACAGGTGCTGGAGCCGCGCGGGCTCGCCGTGGAAGCGCAGCCGCAGGTGCCAGTCCGGGTCGCCGTAGCGGATGAAGAACCAGCCATCCGCGGCCCCCGAGCCGAGCGCCGAGCGCACCAGGGGCGTCACCACCTCGGTGAGCAGCCGATCCGCGGTGGCGGCCCCGGTGTAGAGCTTGGCGTACAGCCATTCCGAGCCGGGCAGGAAGCTGCGCGCGGAGGGCTCGGGACGTGAAGCGGCCACGATCTGGGGCCTGTCCACGGGCGCCTGGGCGGACGGCACCGGGCGGGTGCGGCCGTAGGGCACCACCACCTCGTGGTGGAAGCGGCCCTCGGGTCCTTCCGCGCACAGCTCCTCCGGCCGGGGGAACATCTCCACCAGGGACACCCGGGAGCGGTCCTTGATGAGTTGCACCAGCGTGTCCACGCTCAGCACGTTGTCCAGGTCCGCGGGGAGGAGTTGATCTCCCTCTTCCAGGGCGATGAAGCGGGGCATGCGGTGCTCGGCCCGGAGCGCCTGGACGGCGGCGAAGCGCTGGGCGCCCGTCACCTCGCCGAGTCCCTCCAGCGTGTCGCGCCAGAAGTTCCATCGGGCCACGGAGAGCACCAGCCGCCCGTGGGTGACGCGGGGCAGGAAGCGCGCGTGGGCGAGCGGACCCCAGTTCCACTGCAAGCCGCCGCTCTGGTTCTGGCTCGAGAGCGCGCACAGGAACTTGTACAGGCCCAGGCCCCGGGCGCCGTAGTTGTGCGCGTTGGTCATGCGCGGGATGACCTCGCGCCCCAGCCGCTCCGAGCGCAGCACGATCCGGCGGCCCTGGACGGAGACGCGCAGATCGGACGCCTCGATGCGCTGCTCGGCGGGCGCGCCGGAGTGGCCCAGGTAGGTGATTTCATAGCCGCGCAGCACGGGGCGGGCGAGGATGTTGCCCACCCGGCCCTGGGGCAGGTGGACGATCTCCGCGTACACCGCCTCCGGGCGCAGGGCTTCCTCGGCGCGCAGGTGCTTCTCCACCTCCTGGTGGAGCTGCTTGTCCCCCAGGCAGAAGCGGCCCAGGGTGTTGGCCCCCGAGGGACCCGCCACCATGTGCATGCGCAGCTGGAAGCGGCCCCGGGCCATGGCCTCCTCGGACTCGGCCACCACGGTCGCCATGGCCATGAACGAGTCCGGCAGGGGCGCGCGGGAGCGGGACTCCAGGTGGCTCACATCCTCGTCGCTCAGGTCGATGACCTGGCTGCCCGTGCGCCAGGCGTGCTCCAGCTTGTGCATCAACTGGGCGGCGCGTTCGCCGAAGCCCTGGCGTCCCTCGCCACCCCCGCCGCCCAGGGCCAAGCCCGCGAGCAGGGGACTGGCCTCGGAGCCGGGAGTCTGTGCCTTCATGAAGCCGATGCCGGACTCCTCGTCCAGGGCCTCCAGCAGGGGCATCTCGCGGCCCTCGTAGCGCTGGACGAAGGCGTCCCGGAAGTGCTCCAGCGCATCCGGTGGCGGCGCGGGGATGATGCGGTGCATGAGCCGCACGCCCCGCTCCAGCTCGCGCAGCACCTCGCGGCCGAGCACCGCCTCCGGGGCGGGCTTGACCAGGTCCACCTGGAAGAGCCGCGGCAGCTCCACCGGCGCGGGCAGCTTCGAGAGCATCCGGGCCACTTCCAGGTAGCGCTCGCTCGACGCCCCGACGCCATCGCGGTCCAGGTGCTCGAGGCAGGATTGGACCGCGCCGAGGGTTTCCGTGAAGGGCGTGGTGCCCGGGAGCTGGCGCAGCCGGGAGATGAGCTCGGGCAGGGCTTCCGGTCCCGTCACCGCGGGCGACAGGTCGGACACGAGAATCTGGTTGTCGATGAGCTCGCCGATGTACCCCATGGCGTCGTCGAAGCCGATGTCGGAGTCCAGCTCGACGAGGAAGCGCGCGAGCTCCTCGGGCCGGGCGCCATCGCGGGCGCGGGCGAGCGTCGCCTCCAGGTAGTCGGTCGGCTCGAGCACGACGAGGTGGTAGGTGCGGCTGCGCGCCACCAGCCGGCCCTCGGCGTAGCGCAGCTGGTTGTTGGCGCGGTAGAGGCTGGTGCTGGGGCGGTGGGGGATGTGGGGACGCAGCTCGGGGGCGCGGGAGAAGGACTCGGCGAGCAGGCACGCGTAGTCCATGTCCAGGCGGGTATGGCGCTGGTAGTGCGTGCGCGGCCCCGTGCGCAGCCGGGTGCGCTCGCCCAGCGCGCCCACCGAGTAGCCCGCGAAGAGGCCGAAGGGGGTGGGCCGGGCCGCCATGCGCGACAGGTAGCGCACGAGGCTGCGCTCCAGCTTCTCGCCGTGTTCGCTCTCCGGGTTCTTCTCCCAGGTCCCCAGGTGCTCGTGGAAGCCGGGCGAGGCCACGAAGAGCGCCTCGCGCACCTCGGGCCGCTGGAGCATCGAGCCCAGGCGCGAGCGCAGGAGGGCGCGATCCCGCTGGAGCGCGGGCGCGAGCTCCAGCCCCGGTGGCAGACGGGGGGACTCCAGCCCCTGGCCCCATCGGTCCAGCTCGTCGAAGGGCAGCAGGGGCGTGCGGAGCACGAAGAAGCCCGAGGGGGCGAAGGGGAAGTCCCGCGATTGGTCGTCGGTCTGGGCGCTGGGGGTGGGGAGCATGGGGCGGGCTTTCCGGATCAGGCGGGGATGGAGGCCATGAGCATTCCGTCCCAGGAGGGGGACAGGGGTTGCGCGGCGGCGAGCAGAGCGAGCCCCGTGCCGGTGACACCGTTGAGCAGGCTCTTGTCGGCGAACCAGCCCAGGTCCTTGTCCTGACCGGTAGGGCTGGACCAGAAGAGGAAGCCCGCCACGCCCTCGCCGGGGCGGCGCATCTCCAGCGTGCGGGTGAACCACCCGGTGGCGGTGTCCTTGAAGGTCTCGTCTCCGGACACCTGATAGAGGCGGTTGTAGATGTGGCCGAGGCCCGCGGAGCCATGGCAGATGCCCGCGTCGCGCACGCCGGCGAGCTCCACGGGGCGCACCGCGGCCTCGCGGGCGAGGTCCAGCGCGGCCTTCTCCAATTCCTTGTCGCCGAGCGCCTGGGCGGTGACGGCCAGACACAGCACGACGCCCGGATCGCCGTAGCACCACGCGGAGCGGCAGGGCTTGAGTTCGACGCCCGGCGCCACGCACGAGGGGAAGCGCGCCCCGGGGCTGTTGGGCAGCACGTTGGCCAGCATCCAGCGTGCTCCGCCCAGGGCGAGCTCCCGCGCCTTCTGCTCGGCCACGCCCGCGCGGGCGATCAACGCGAGCAGGGCCACCACCGCGGGTACGCCATGCGCGGCGCCCAGGTTGAAGTAGCCCTCGGTGTAGAGGGCCCGCTGGTGGGCGGGCAGGTGGTGGGGGGGCGTCCACCAGGACAGGCCCGGCCCCGCGAGGGTGGAGCGCTCCTCCAGCCGCCGCACGATGGCCTCCAGGCATTGGACGGCCATGGGCCTCGGCAGACGTTCGAGCGCGTAGACGCCCAGGCCCACGAGTCCCCGGATGAGATCGTACTCGCCATTCCACGGCTGGCGGGAGGAGATGCCGAGCAGTACCTCGTCGATCTCATCCATGTCCTCGAGCGAGTGGACGCCGAGCGTGTTCAGCCGCTCGATGGACCAGGCGATGCCGGCGAAGCCCGCGTGGAGCCAGGGCAGCAGGGGCTGCTCCTCGAGGGCGAGGGCCGCCTGGTGGATGAGCCGTTCCGCGTGGCCGCCGTGGCCGAGCTGGGGCTGCCCCCGCTCCACCTCGGCGAAGAAGAGGGCGCGCCCGGCGAGGCCTCCGGAGAGCGTGGGACCGTCCAATGCCTGACTGTCTCGAAGCGCCTGTGCGATATCATTCACGGCTCCGAGCGCCCGCTCCCGCAGAGAGCCCTCCAGCAGTGTCGTCCAGTTGTTCTTCATGGCGTCCCCCCTGACCCAGCCATCATGTGTTTTCAGGATTAGCGGTTCTCCAACCGGTCGTGAATGAGATCCCGGGGCAGGTCAGCGTTGGCGCCGCGACATCTGGTGAATCCGGTAAGCGCGCGCGGGGACACCTGACTTTTTCTCTGGTAAGGGTTGTCGCGTTCTTCTCGACCGGGGGGGTCTTCATGGAGAATCCAGCTCAGATTTTCCGACGAGAGGCAGTGGAGCACCAGGGGGCGGGCACTCAAGAAGGAGGAGCGGTTCTCAGGTTGTCTCCGTCCTGGACGTATTGGGCGTTCTGGTTGTTGTTGGCGGTGGTGGGGTTCTACGGCGCGTTCGGTCTGTTCGGCCGTGTCTCGGAATACGCCAGTGGACCGGCGGTGGTGCGCCTGGGCGCTCCGGGTGCGCCCGTGGAAATCCTCGCGACGTTGCCGGGAAGCTACCGCCCGTTGCTGGAGCGGGGCGCGGTGATGCGCCTGGAGCTGCAAGGCTTTCCCTATCAATATCAGGATCTGCCCATCGCGGAGCTGGGCGACACGCTGGTGGATCCCCGGGAGGTACGCCAGGAGTGGGGGGCGGGGCTCGCGGATCGGCTGCCCGTGGGGGCGTCCGTGGTGGTGGTGCGCGCCCGGGTTCCCTCGCCCTCCTTCGAGGCGCAAGGCCAACGGCTCGCGTATTTCCATGGCATGCAGGGGACGGTGTCCGTGCGCGTGCGGTCCGAACGCCTCGCGACGACGTTGGTTCCCGGCCTCAAGCTCTTCTTTCCCTGACACCGCGGTCCTCGCTCGCCATGTCCAGCTCCCTTGACTCCTTGATGAGCCGTTTTCCCGCGTTGCTCCGGCTGGGTCTTCCCGGGCTCTCGCGGCGGATACCCTTCCTGCAACAGTTGGATGCCAATGATTGCGGGGCCGCCTGTCTGGCCATGGTGCTCGCGTACCACGGCAAGGTGGTGCGCCTGCACGAGGTCCGTGAGGTGTTGGGCACGGGCCGGGATGGCTCCAATGCCTTGCAACTGCTTGGAGGCGCGCGCCACTACGGGCTGCGCAGCCGGGGCGTGTCCCTGGAGCCGGAGGATCTGGGCTATCTGCCCCGGGGCTCCATCCTCCACTGGGAGTTCCGCCACTTCGTGGTCTTCGAGCGCCTGGGCCGGGGCTGGGTGGACCTGGTGGACCCCTCCATGGGCCGGCGCCGCGTGCCGCTCGGGCAGGTGCGCCGCTCGTTCACGGGCGTGGCCCTGGTGCTCGAGCCCGGGGATGCCTTCCTCAAGGAGGAGGGGCAGCCCCGGCCCATCTTCCGCCATCTCAAGCAGTTGTTGCTCCAGTCCGGACTGCTCTCGCGCATTCTCATCACCTCGGCGCTGGTGCAGCTCTTCGCCCTGGGGTTGCCGGTGCTCACCGGCGCGCTCACGGACCGGGTGGTGCCCCGGGGAGACGCGGAGCTGCTGGTCGTCCTGGCGGTGGCCATGGCCTCACTCGTGGGCTTCCAGTTCCTCGCCTCCATGGTGCGCTCCTTCCTCCTCTTGCGCCTGCGCACGGAGATGGACGCGCGCATGACGTTCGGCTTCGTGGAGCACCTGGTGGAGCTGCCCTATGCCTTCTTCCAGCGGCGCTCTCCGGGCGACTTGATGAACCGCCTCAACAGCAACGCCACCATCCGCGAGCTGCTCACCTCGGGTGCCCTGTCGGGGCTCCTGGATGGCTCGCTGGTGACGCTTTATCTGATGGTGCTCTTCTTCGCGAACGGGCCCCTGGCGCTCCTGGTGGTGGCCGTGGGCGCGCTCCAGGTGGGCGTGTTCATCTGGTCGCGCCGGCGGCAGGCGGAGCTCATGTCCCGGAGCCTGGAGGCCGAGGCGAAGTCCCAGGCCTATCAGGTGGAATTCCTCATCGGCATGCAGAACCTCAAGGCCATGGGCGGCGAGCACCGGGCGATGGATCGCTGGTCGGGCATGTTCGTGGACGTGCTCAACATCTCGCTGGCGCGCGGCAAGCTCAGCACCCTGACGGACGCGCTGATGAGCGCGCTGCGGCTGGGGGCGCCCCTGGTCATCATGTGCTTTGGTGCCTGGCAGGTGCTGCGCGGAGCGCTCACCCTGGGCGGCATGCTCGCGCTCAACGCGGTGGCCATGGGCTTCCTGGGCCCGTTGTCCAACCTGGTCTCCACCCTGATGCAGTTCCAGCTGCTCGGCAGCTACTTCGAGCGCATCCACGACGTGTTGGACACGCCGCCCGAGCAGGACATGGGCAAGGTGCGCCCGGCGCATACGCTCTCGGGGCGCATCTGCCTGGAGAAGGTGTCCTTCCGCTACGGCCCCCATTCGCCCCTGGTGACGCGCGAGGTGTCGGTGGACATCCAGCCCGGACAGATGGTGGCCATCGTGGGCCGCTCGGGCGCGGGCAAGTCCACGCTCGCCAACCTGTTGCTCGGCATGTACGTGCCCACCTCGGGGCGCATCCTCTATGATGGGGTGGACCTGACGGAGCTGGACTTGCGCTCGCTGCGGCAGCAGGTGGGAATCGTCATGCAGAGCCCCGCCTTGTTCAGCTCCAGCATCCGCTCCAACATCGCGCTGGCGGATCCTTCCCTGCCCATGGACGCCATCGTGGAGGCGGCGAAGCTCGCCAGGCTGCACACGGAAATCCTGGCCATGCCCATGGGCTATGAAAGCCTGCTCCTGGAGCGCGGTGCGTCGCTGTCGGGAGGGCAGCGGCAGCGGCTCGCGCTCGCCCGCGCCCTGGTGCGCAAGCCCGCCATCCTGCTCCTGGACGAGGCCACGAGCGCCCTGGACTCCATCACCGAGGGCGAGGTGCACCGGGCCCTGGCCTCCATCCGTTGCACGCGCGTGGTCATCGCCCACCGCCTGAGCACCGTGGTCAACGCGGACCTCATCCTCACGCTGGAGGACGGCGCGCTCGTGGAGGCGGGAACGCATGAGGAATTGCTCGCGAAGGGCGGGGTGTATGCCTCGCTGGTGGCGGCCCAGCTCGGCGGCGAGGCGGCCATCGCCCGCCGCGAGCGGCGAGCGGAGAGCGCCTGATGTCTGGCTTCAAGGGGAAGACCTCCGGGCGCGGGGGTCGCGCCTGGAGGCTCCGTGCAGGGGGCGGTGTGTGGCTGGACCGCGGTGAACCGGCTCAGTGGCTGCCGTTGTCGTTTTCGCAGGCGCCCGCGAGCACCGAGCAGATGACGGAGTCGCCGCAGATGATGAGAATCGAGAACACGCAGACGATACCCGCGGAGTCGCCGTTGCCGCCGTTCACCTGATCCAGGGTCTCGTCGGACAGATTGCGAATGGTCTGCTTGTGGAGGCTCAGCTTTTTCGTGTTCTTCATGGATGGGGGTCCTTGTCAGGGCCGTCGCGATTGACGGTGATGGAATGGTATGAACGGGTTCCCTGGTCTCAACCTGCACCGGGGGATGAGCCGTCATGCGCCATCCTCCATTCTCAATGCGTGAGACTCATGCGGTGATAGGGATTGAGTTTGTGATTGAAAACCGGAGGGATGCTGTCATCAGCCTCTTCCAGGAGAGATGGGGAATGATGTAAAATCAGGAAATTCCAACTCTTCTGGAAACGAGGAGACGATGATGTTCCGGCGCCCTTTCCACATCGAGCCCGTGCTTCGCGCTCTCGCCGGAGGACTCACGGTGGCGGCCGTGGTGCCGCTGTACGCCGGGCTGGAGGAGGGGCGGGAGGTGTGGCGGGCCGTGCCGCTCGGGTGCGGCCTGCTGCTGATGCTGTCGGCGTTCACCGGAGTCCGCCCGTTGGAGCGGCTGCTGCGGCGGCTGGGCCTGCGCGGCGAGCGGGAGCTCCAGGAGCAGCGCATCCGCCACCTGACCCACCATGACGGGTTGACGGGCCTGCCCAACCGCGCCCGGCTCGAGTCCTGGGTGGAGCAGGCGCTCGCGCGCGCCCGCCTCCAGCGGTACCGGGTGGCCCTGGTCTTCATCGATCTGGATCACTTCAAGCAGATCAACGATCTGCATGCCCATCGGGTGGGCGACGCGCTGTTGCGCGAGGTGAGCCAGCGGCTGCGCGACTGCCTGCGCGAGGGCGACTGGCTGGCGCGCTGGGGCGGGGACGAATTCGTGGTGATCCTGCCGGAGGTGCGGCGCGACGATGCCCCGCGCGAGGTGGGAGAGCGATTGCGGCAGGCGGTGCGCTCCCTGCGTTCGCCGGAGTGGCCGGAGGTGCGGCTCACGGCCAGCATCGGCGTGACGCTCCAGTCCGATGAGTCGGTCAGCGCGGGAACCTTGTTCGTCCAGGCCGAGCAGGCGCTCTTCTTCGCCAAGGCGCAGGGGCGCGACAACGTCCAGTCCCACGGGGACATGCACGGCACCGGCCGGGCGTTCCGGGACTTCGAGCTGGCGTCACGCCTGGATCGCGCCATCCGCCAGAAGCTGTTGGGCGTGCACTACCAGCCGGTGGTGGATGCCCGGACTGGCGCCGTGGTGGGCGTGGAGGCCCTGGCGCGTTGGCGGGATGAGAAGTACGGCCAGGTGGGCCCGGATCGCTTCATCCCCCTGGCCGAGCAGTTGGGGCTCATCCGTGAGCTGGGTGATTTGATGTTGGAGCAGTCGCTCGCGTGGTTCAGCCAGCTCGTGCGGGGCGGCGCCGATTTGAAGCTGTCCATCAACGTCTCCAACCGGCAGCAGGCGACGGCGGACTTCGCGGGCTCCCTGCTCGAGCGCGTGCGGCGCCATGGTCTGCGGCCCGGGCAGGTGAAGCTGGAGATCACCGAGAGCATCGCGATGGAGGGAGTGGCCTCGGCGAGCGGACTATTGCGGACGCTGTCGGAGCAGGGCTTCGCGCTGTCCATCGACGATTTCGGGACGGGCTTCTCCTCGCTGTCCCAGTTGCATGTGCTGCCGGTGGACGAGTTGAAGATCGATCGCTCCTTCGTGCGGCGCCTGCGCACGCGCGAGGGCCGGGCCATCGTGAAGGCCATCGTGGACATGGCGCACCAGCTGGATCTGGTGCTCGTGGCCGAGGGCGTGGAGGACGCGGAGACGGCGGAGGCGCTGCGGGAGCTGGGCGTGGAGATGCTCCAGGGCTACTACTTCAGCCGGCCGCTCGCTCCCGAGGAATGCGCGCGCTTCCTCCTGCCCGAGCGCGCGTGCGCCAGCGGGATGTGACGATCAGAGGATGCCGCAGTCCAGGGTGCAGTGATGGGTGTCCAGGCCGATCCCCGCGGACTCGGTGAACTGGCAAACGCCGTCGCCACACACGTAGATGTCCTGGGGCCGGATGCGGGTGGTGACGGGCGCGTAGGTGACGCCCTCGTGGGTGCACTGGGTGTAGTACGTGCCGGTGGGGTCGGGCGTGCACTTCGCGGCGCAGCTGCCCACCCGGGCGATGGGTGCGCACGCGTCCCTTCCCGTCTCGAGCGCGCAGGCCCGAACGCTGCTCTCGTGCGGCTTCAGGGGAGAGGAGTCGTGGCCGACGAAGACGCCTGTCTGGGTGAAGAGGTTGCCGAAGAAGCACCCCTCGCGCCGCGCGAACGTGGCCAGCTCCCCGGGAGCGGTGGCGATGGGCTCGCCTCGGCCATCGCGGCCCCGCACGGAGATGGGCACGGTGCGCCCGAACTTGTTGACGTGGGCGGCCAGGCACCCGGAGACGAGCTGCTGCTCGCGCACGGTTGCCGGCTGACCCGCGCCCCAGTCGGGCGCGAACCCCAGGGCGCCCTTCCAGGTCCGGACGACGCCCTGCTTGTCCGTGTACGTGCGCGTCTGTCCCGCGGGCAGGGCGCAGGCCGTGACGTATTTCATGACGTTGTCGGCCAGGGCGGGGTTCTGGTCGTACCAGGACGCGAAGGCCGCGCTGCTCAGGCCATTGAAGGCGAGCCCGTTGAAGGCCAGGCCGTTGAAGGCGAGCCCGTTGAAGGCCAGGCCGTTGAAGGACTCGCCGTTGTCGGACGCGAGCCCCTGGCGCGCCAGGCCGGGAGCGTCCAGGGCCTCGGGGACGTCCGGAATCGGGCCACACGCCACCCCGCTTCCGAGCAGCAACGCCCACGCTTTCGCTCCCAGGAGCCTCCTTCCCCGTCCCTGGCTCTCATGGCTCTTCGCGCTCCGCATGGCTCATCCTCCTCGGAATAACTGGAATAGCGGGTTCAACTGGTAAATTCGGTCACCTGCTGGGGTTCGGTGAGGTCCATCCCTCCTGGGGCCGAGGGAAATGTCGCCGGGTGGTTATTTGCCGTGGGGGTGGAAGGAAGAGCCGTCCACCACGAGACACTTGGTTAGGATGGAGGGGCCGTCTAGGAGGACGGCTCCATGTCCGTTCCCAAGCACCAGCCCGCGTCCATGTTCGTCGACTTCGAGCGCGAGGCGTGGCGTGCCCTGCGCGCCGCGACGCCCCTGACGCTCAGTGCGTCGGAGGTGGAGGGCTTGCGCGGTCTCGGAGAGCACCTGGACCTGGAGGAGGTGGCGGATGTCTACCTGCCCCTGTCCCGGCTGCTCAACCTGCACGTGGCGGCCACGCAGAGCCTGTGGACGGCGCAGCAGGCGTTCCTGGGCGGCTTCTCCCAGAAGGTGCCCTTCGTCATCGGCATCGCGGGCAGCGTGGCGGTGGGCAAGAGCACCACGGCGCGCATCCTCCAGGCCCTGTTGTCGCGCTGGCCGGACCACCCCCACGTGGAGCTCGTCACCACGGACGGGTTCCTGTACCCCAACCGCGTCCTGGACGAGCGCGGCCTCATGCAGCGCAAGGGCTTCCCGGAGAGCTATGACCGGCGCGCCCTGGTGCGCTTCCTCGCCGAGCTCAAGTCCGGCCGCGCCGAGGTGAGCGCCCCCGTCTACTCCCACCTCGTCTACGACATCGTCCCCGGCGAGTTCGTGCCCGTGCGCCGGCCCGACATCCTCATCCTCGAGGGGCTCAACGTGCTCCAGACGGGGCCGCTGGAAGGCGGGAAGATGCCGCACACCTTCCTGTCGGACTTCTTCGACTTCTCCATCTACGTGGACGCGCACGAGCAGGACATCCGCACCTGGTACGTGGATCGCTTCCTCCACCTGTGGAAGACGGCGTTCCGCGACGAGCGCTCCTTCTTCCGGCGCTTCGCCGAGCTCACCGAGGAGCAGGCCATCGCCCGGGCCCTGTCCGTGTGGGCGGAGATCAACGGCCCCAACCTGGCGCAGAACATCGCGCCCACGCGCTCGCGGGCTCGGCTCATCCTCATGAAGGGCTCGGACCACAAGGTGCGCCGCGTGCGCATGCGCAAGACCTGAGTCCCCGCCTCGGTGCCGTGCCGGGCGGGGCGCCCTGGTGGATCAGCTCCGGTAGTCCGCGTTCTCGCTGATGTACTCGTGGCTGCGGTCCGCGCCGAGCACCAGGCACTCCGCCGGGCCCGAGCCCAGGTCCACGTCGATCTCCACCGCGCGCTCGTGCGGGGGGAAGGCCACCGGGGGACGGAAGGTGAGTCCATCCGGTGGCGGCACGCTCGCGTAGAGCTCCGCGCCCTTCATGTGCGCCACCAGGGCGGCCTCGGCCTCGTGGTCGAGCCGGAAGGTGCCGTGCTCGAGCAGCACGCGGCCGCCCATGCGCAGCGTGCAGCGCGACAGGTCCATTCCCGGGTGGTGCTCGCCCACGTACTTGCCGATCGCCGCCACCAGCCGGCCCACGTTGGGATCATTGCCGTTCACCGCGCACTGGAAGAGCGGCGAGTTCACCACCGACTTGCCCACGCCGCGCGCCACCCGCTCGTCCAGGGCGCCGCGCACGCGCACGCGCATGACGTGGTGGACGCCCTCGCCGTTGCGCACGATGTCCTCGGCGAGGTCCGCGCACACCTGCTCCAGCGCGGCCTCGAAGCGGGCCAGGTCCGGGCAGGGCACCTGGCGCGAGGACACGAGCGCCACCGTGTCCGAGGTGCTGGTGTCGCTGTCCACGCTGATGCAGCCGAACGTGCGCGAGGCCACCGAGCGCAGACACGCGCGCAGGGTGTCCCGGGGCACGTCCAGGTCCGTGAGGAGGAAGACGAGCATGGTGGCCAGGTTGGGCTCGATCATCCCCGCCCCCTTGGCGATGCCCACGATGCCGCCCTCTCCCACCTGGGCGCGGCGCACCTTGGGGTAGAGGTCCGTCGTCATGATGCCCTCGGCGGCGGGCAGCACCGAGCCCCCCGCGAGCGAGGCCACCGCCGCGGGCACCGCCTGTTCCATCGCGTCCACCGGCAGCCGCCACCCGATGACGCCCGTGGAGCAGGGCAGCACCTGCGAGGCGGTGAGGCCGAGCCCCGCCGCCACCGCCGCGCACACCCGCTCGGAGGCCTCGCGGCCCCCGGGGGCGCACACGTTGCTCACCTTATTATTGATGATGAGCGCGCCCAGGGTGGGGGACTCCAGCCGCTCTCGGCCCACGAGCACCGGCGCCCCGGGAAAGGCGTTCTTCGTGAACACCGCCGCGAACGCCGGGGTCGGCTCGTCGAGCACCACCAGCGTGAGGTTCATCTTCGCCGGCCTGGCCACCTCGGCGGGCATGAAGTCGAAGCGCGTGCGTCCGACCCGGAAGCCCCGGGGCAGGGCGGACTGGCCCTCCAGCCAGGTGCGGTGGGCCTCGGCGGACGAGAAGGTCAGGTGCGTGCTGGGAATGGTGGGACCTCGGGGCGAAAGGACATGCGCTTGCTGCCGCAATCCCGCCCGTGATGCAATCCCCCTGTCGTCAGGGCGTGGCCTGCCCCGCGAGGCCCGGTTCGCCGCCGCCCTCCTCCGGCAGGGGGACGAGCTCCTCGGGCTCGAGCGGCGCCGGGGAGATGGCCCCATCGCGCGTCACGACCCAGGAGTTGTAGCGCCGCTGGTGGACCTCGAGCAGCTTGCCGTTCTCGTAGCAGAGGGTGTGCAGGGTGAAGTACGGCACCTTGAGGCTGGGTTTGCCGTACTGGAAGCACTCCTGGGCGCCGCGCTGCTCCCGGCCCACGGGCTGCCCGAGGATGCCGGACACGTCCTGGGGAGACATGCCCTTGCGCACCGTGCGCAGCCCCCGGTACGTGTCCACCCGGAAGGGCGTGGCGGGCGTGTGGTACGTCACGGCCAGGTAGCCGAGCCCGCCCACGAGCAGGACCGCGAGCGGATAGAGGAGGTGGCGGCGCTGGAGGCGGATGCGCCGCGGGTCGGTGTAGGCGCTGAACAGGTACTTGTGCTGGGCGACACTCACCGGGTTCGCTTCCATTTGTGGCTCGGGCTGGGTCACCCGCTCCACATGCCCCGAGGGGGGGGCGGGATGCAAGCCGCCGATACCGGACCCGGGCGGGCGAGCGGCTCGATTGTCAGCCAGGACAGCGTGCGGGCGCTGTGGTCTGTTGGGTGCCATGGCGCGTCACCTTGTCTATCGCCGTTATGGCGGCTCCCTCCAGGTGTCCATTCCCTCGTTCGAGGTGCTCCTGGAGGCCATCCACATCCCCGAGACGCAATGGTTGGCCACGGCCTGCCCGGTCGAGGGATTGAACTGCGACCGGCGCTTCCTCGAGTTCCTCGACACGGACCAGAACGGGCGCATCCGGGTCATGGAAGTGCGCGCCGCCGTCGAGTCCACGGCGAAGCTGTTGAAGAGCCATCAGGGCCTCAACGACGCGAGCGACGTGCTGGTGCTGGACTCGCTCTCCGAGGCGGCCGCGAAGCACCGTGCCGCGGCGGACATCCTGCTCGACACGCTCAAGGCGGAGGACCGCACGCGCATCTCGGTGGAGCAGGTGCGCACGAGCGAGCAGTCACTCCGGGCGGCGGGCCAGAACGGGGATGGCATCGTCGCCCCGGCCTTCCTGCCCGAGCCCCTGCGCTCGCTGGCGCACGCGCTCATGGCGTCCTTCCCCGAGGTGAAGAATCGCGCGGGGCAGCCGGGCGTGGACCTGCCCACGCTCCAGCGCTTCCGCGAGGAGCGGAGCGCGCTGCTGGCGCACCTGTCCGGCAAGGAGGCGCTGCTCGCCTGGGGGCCGCAGAGCGTGGATCGCGCCCGGCGCATCCAGGAGGTCCGCCCCCTGCTCGACACCTACTTCCTGCAATGCCGGCTCATCGCGGCCCAGCCGGAGGCCGTCACGAGCCTCAAGCTGGAGGCGGCGCGGGTGCAGGGGGCGCTGGGCGACCTGCAATCGCTGTCTCGGGTGGTGTCGGAGCTGCCCGTGGCGCCCCCGGAGCCCGGCGGGGTGCTGCGCTGGTCGCGGTTGTACCGGGGACCGGCCTTCGAGCGGCTCGAGGCGTTCCGCAAGGACGTGGCCCTGCCCATCACCAATGACCTGGCGACGCTCACGGACGCGGCCTGGCGGGACATGTCCACCCGGGCCGATGCCATCCTGGCCTGGCAGGCGCGCATCGAGGCGAGTCCCTTGCGCGCGCAGGTGGACACGCTCGCGGGGATTCCCGAGTCGGAGCTCGACGCCATCGAGGCGGCCTGCCGGGCGGATCTGGCGCTCAAGGAGCGGCTGGACGCGGTGGTGGAGCTGGAGCGGCTGATTCTCTACCAGCGCTGGTTGCTGGCGTTCGCCAACAACTTCATCAGCATGCCGGACCTGTACCAGACGAAGCGGCGCGCGCTGATGGAGCGGGGGACGCTCATCCTCGGGGGCCGGCGCTACCGGTTGTCGGTGCTGGTGAAGGACCGCGCCGCGCATTCCGCGCTCACGAGCCAGGGCACCACCTGCACCCTCTATGTCCAGGTGATCTCCAAGGAGGGAGGGGGAGAGTCCTTCGAGGTGGCGGTGCCCGCCACGCGGGGGCGCAGCGGAGAGCTGTCGGTGGGCAAGCGCGGCATCTTCTATGACGTGAACCAGCGCGAGTTCGACGCCGTGGTGACGCAGGTCGTGCGCCAGCCCGTGTCGTTGTGGGAGGCGATGACGATGCCCTTCGAGCGCATCGGCAAGTTCGTCTCCCAGAAGATCGAGGGCATGGCGGCCTCGGGGGAGAAGGCGCTCGATGAGTCGCTGGAGAAGAGCTACGCGCAGGGCACGAGTGTCGCGAGCGCCGCGGCGGCGGCTCCGGCCACGGCGCCCACCGCGCCCGCTCCCACGGCTCCGAGCCCGCCCTCGGTGACGGGCCCCGGGGGATTCCTCGCGGCGGGAGGCATCGCGCTCGCGGCGGTGGGCTCCTCGCTGGCCTTCATCGTGTCCCAGGTGCGCTCGCTCACGCTCTTCGACGTGCTCACCGCGGTGCTCATCGCCGTCGCCGTGGTGATGCTGCCCTCGGGCCTGCTCGGGTGGCTCAAGCTGCGCAAGCGCAACCTGGCGCTGCTGCTGGAGGGCTCGGGCTGGGCGCTCAATGACAGGCTCAACCTCACCCGGGGCCTGGCGGCCCTCATCACCCGCAAGCCCCGCCTGCCCAAGAACGCCACCGTGGATCGGGTGGACATGCTGCGCTCCGCGCTCGTGACGGTGCACGAGGACGATGAGGGCGAGCCGCGCCAGTGGGGCCTGTGGACGGCCCTCCTCCTCGTGGCCCTGTTCGCGCTGCTCTGGCAGTTCCGCGAGCCGCTGTCGCGCGAGGTCTGCGCGCGCCAGTGGTTGCCCCGGAGCGTGTGCGAGTCCTCGCTGGCGCCGACGGGGCCCTGAGCCCTACTTCCAGCCGAGCCAGTCGCGCAGCAGGGGCGTCATCTGCTCGGCCGTGCGCTGGTGGGTCTTCCGGCTGGGGTGCCACAAGCAGCCCAGGCCCTCGTCCTCGCGGTTGGCGGGGACCTCGGCGAAGTGCACCCGGGTGTCCCCGGCCTGGTGCAGCTCGTCCACCAGTCCGGAGAGGAGTCCCCGGACGCGCGTGCGGGCCTGGAGCTCCTTGGGGTGCGAGTCCGAGACGCCGGAGCCGAGGACGCAGACGATGTGGGCCTGGGGGTAGTGGCTCCGGATGCTCCCGACGAGCGAGCGGTAGGCGTCGCGGAAGCGCGCCTCGCCCGGGTGCTCCTTCCAGAAGTCATTGGCGCCCAGCTGGATGACGATGGCGTCGGGCACCCAGGCGGTGAAGTCCCAGGGGCCGTCCTCGCGGCGGGGCAGGGTGCGCGTGTAGAGCTGGGGAAGGGTGGGGGTGGGATCGTTGGCGTAGTTGACGGCCACGCCCTTGCCCGAATACGCGACGACGGAGAGCTCGGCGTTCAGGGCGCGCGCGGTGAGGGCGGCCCAGGTGAGCGAGTGGCGCTGGGTCTCCGCGTTGAAGCTGCACTGCGCGTTCTTGCCCTCGATGCCGAAGCCCGTGAGGCCCGAGTCGCCGATGAACTCGATGCGGCGCTCCAGGCGGGGCGGGGCGGGCAGCAGCCGCGCGTCCGGGTCCAGCTCGAGCCCGAGGAGCTGGGTCTCTCCCACGGCGGGCTCGGTCTCCTTCTCCAGGAGGAGCACGTGCTCGCCCGGGGGCAGGCCCTCGGCGATGCGGTAGAGCAGGGGCCCCTCGCCCACGTACAGGTCGCGGAAGGGGGCGCCGTCCACGCTGAAGCGGAAGCGGTTGGGGGCGGGCTCCTCGAGCTTGCCCAGGTCGAGCAGGCGCAGGCCGAGGGACGTGCCGGTGAAGCGCACGGTGAGGGACGTTCCCCCCCACGCGAGCCGGGGACCCTCGGGGTCGCCGTGGTCCACCCGGCCACTGAAGCGCAGGAGGGGAGACCGGGGCGATACCTGGACGGGCGCTGCAGGGTGACAGCCCCCGAGCAGGGCCAGGGCGAGTCCCAGACGGGTCAGGGAACGGGTGGGCAGGTGGCTCATTCGTGGCTCAATTCGCGGTGCTGCTTCCGCTGGTGGGGGGAGGGCGGGAGATCCACGCGGCGATGAAGACATCCAATTCTCCGCGCATCACGTCCTTCACGCGCGGCGTGCCCGCGCCCGTCCGCGGGTCCTCCACCCGGGCGCTCCGGCCGACGTGGTAGCGCCGCGCCTCGTCCGCGCTGACGCGGCCTCCCTGGCCCTTCACCACCCGCGAGGCGATGCCCTTCATCTCCTCCAGCTCGACGCCGCCCGTCAGGGTCATCACCCGGCCGCTCGTCTCGTCGCGCACCGTCACCTCGGTCCTCACCTTGCCGACGAAAGCGCCCTCGCGCCGCCGCACCTCGCGGCCATTCACGTCGATGCCCCGGGTGTCCTCCAGGGGGCCGCCCTGGTGCACCCGCACGTAGGCGCGCTGCCGCTTGTCCTCCTCCAGGCGCCGGTGCAGCCCCGACTCGCCCGAGAGATAGCCATAGGCCCCGGGGCCCACGATGCGCAGCACCACCCGGATGGGCTCCTCCGCCTCCGCCACCGCCTCCACGGCGTAGCCACGACGTTGCGCCCAGCCCTCGTACATGGTCGCCAGCTCACGCACCCACGTCTCCTGTCCCTCGGCGGTCTCGCTCGTGCTGATGTCCACCAGCGCCTCGTCTCCCTGGCCCATCGCGCCGGAGGAGCCCAGCACCTCGGCCATCCGCACCTCGCGCGCGACCTCCTCCACCTGCTTCGCCGCCGACGCGAGCTGGGGCTCGCCCTTCGCCTCGCGCACCAGCCGCCGCGCGAAGGTCGCGCGCTCCTCCAGCCGATCCAGCTCGTTGAGCTGGGCTTCCAACGGACGGAAGGCGCGCAGGGTCGCCGCCGCGCGCTCCGGGTCGTCCCACAGGTTGGGGGCCTGCGTGGCCGCGAGCAGTTCCGAGCGCCGCTCCTCCAGCCGGGGCCGGTTGGCCGACACCGAGAGGGCCCGGGCGCGTCCCACCAGCCGGTCCATCTCCGCGAGCAGGGACTTCTTGTCCAGCCGCCGCTTCACCGCCGCCACGGACTTCTCCGTGGGCAGGGCGAGCCGGGCCGTCTCCTCGCGCGGGGAGGGCAGGGCCTCGGCCATGGCCACCACCCGGTTGCCGGGGGGGCGGATCTCCACCCGCACGGGCGTGCCCGGCCTCAACTGCCGGCGGGCGATCTCCACCGCCAGCGCCGCGGTGAGCGTCTTCTCGATCTCCCGTTGCAGGTAGCGCGCGCCGAACTCCGGCGAGTACCCCCGCTCCACCAGTAGATCCACCACGGCGGGTGTCACCTCCACGTCCAGCCCGCGCACCCGGATGCCCTCGCGCTCCAACACCCGGCCCACCTCGCGCTGGGCGATCTTCCGGATCTCCACCTTGGTGAGCGGCTGGAAGTGGCAGATGGCGTCGAAGCGGTTGAGGAATTCGGGGCGGAAGACCGTCGCCATGCGCTTGTCCACTTCGTTGATGAAGTCCTCGGCGCGGCGCGGGGTGTTGAAGCCCATGGAGGGCGTCCGGTACACCTCGGCGCCCACGTTGGACGTGGCCACGATGACGGTGTTGTTGCAGGAGATGGTTTCCCCCGCGCCGTTGACGAACGTGCCCTCGTCGAAGAGCTGGAGGAAGCGGTCGTGCACGCTGCGCGCGGCCTTCTCGAACTCGTCGAGCAGCAGCACGGTGAACACCTTGCCCTCGAGCAGCGCCGTCAGCTCGCCGCGCTTCGTCTCGATGGCGGGGGCCCAGGCGGCACCGAACGGAACGCTCTCGTCCCCGTCGTTGGGGTAGTCCACCATGTTCAGGCGCACGAGCCGGTCCGGCGAGCCGAACAGGTACTCCGCGAGCAGCTTGGCCAGTTGCGTCTTGCCCACGCCGGTGGGGCCGGCGAAGAGGAACACGCCCAGGGGGCGGCGCGGATCGTTGAGGCCCGCCTTGAGCAGCGCCACCGAGCGCAGCACGGCCTGCACCGCGTCGGTTTGCCCGAGCAGCCGCTCGCCGAAGAAGCGCTCCGTCTCCTCCAGGTCCAGCGCCATCGCGTCATCCACGACGAAGCGCGGCAGGCGGGTGGTGGCGCAGAAGCGGGTGAGCACGTCCTCGGGGCCCACCTTGTCCCTCGCGCCGCCCGCGGCCTCGGCCGCCGTCTCCTTGAGCAGCTCGATGGCCTTGCGCGGCAGCCGCTGGGCGAGGAGGAACTTGGAGGCCAGCCGCAGCGCCAGGTCGCACGCCGCCGGATCGATGGGCAGGCGCAGCTCCTGCTCCAGCTCCTCGGCCACCCGGCCGAGAATCCACCGAGCCCGCTCGGCGGGGGGCTCGTTCAGGGGCACCAGGTGGAGCCGTTCGGCGAAGGACTCGTCCGCGCGCAGCAGCTCCTGCACGCGCTTGGGCTCGGTTTCGAAGATGAAGCGGAGGGTTCCAGCGCGCAGGGCCCGGAAGGCCACGGGCGCGAGCGGCCCTCCGATGGCGGCGTGCAGATCCCGGATGTAGACGATGGGGCGAGGATGCCGGCCAAGCCATTCGAGCAGTTCCTCGAAGGACTCGGCGGCCTGCCGTTGGGTGCTGCGCGCCAGGATGTTGGCGACGGAGATTTCCACCATGCGCGCGGAGGCGAGCTCCGCGTCCACGCGGCCCTCGGCGATGCGGCGCGCGACTTCCTGCACGAGCGCGGACTTGCCGACCCCGGGCTCTCCGGACAGGAGGGGGTGCTTGCCTCCCCGTGACAGGAGGGACAGGACCTCGGTGACGGCGGTGTCCACGCCATGCGCGGCCACGAGCCGACCCTCTCGCGCCAGGGCGGTCAGGTCTCGGTCGATCAGCCGCTCATTGTCCTCGCTCTTTCGGGTGACCATGGTCGGGAACGCCTCGAAAGGCGTGGGGACACACTCTAGCGCGGTGGATCGCGCGAGGGGTCCCCGTTCCCTCCTGGCCTCACGCCTCCGCGGCCGGATGCCCCCAGGGATTGGTGGCGGGCGCCTGCCGCAGGAGGAACTGGAGCTGTTCACCCCAGTCCTGGGAGCACCTGGCCGCCGGGGGAGCGTTGTCGTGGACGACGACACTCAGTCGGGCCGCCTGCTCGGCGAGTTGTTGCCGTACCGCCGGTGACCAGTGGGCGAATTCGAGCCACTCCATGGGCCTCTCCTTGAAGGGTTGGGATTGACCGCAATCCATGCGCCCGCGGCCCATGCCAAGGCATTGCGCCCCGCGTCAGGAGGAAGGGGATGTGATGGATTCACGACGGCTCCGGGCGGGGTCTGTCGTGGATGAACAGGGCCATCGTCCCGAGGTCGGAGACCTGCCTTCCAGGTGGGAGGAAGAGACTCCGCGACTTCTGGCGGGGGTCTCTGTCTTTCATTCCGCGCTTTCGGCCGAGGCGTTCAATAGCTGTCTCGTCTCCAGCTACTCGGACTTCCCCTGGGATACGGACTGTTCGTACCAAGGGAAGGCGGAATTCCGCCTTGAACCCAGAAGGAGGCAGGTGATGAAGACGCAACCAGACGCAAAACCGTTCTTCGCGCGTCTGCTCGATGAACAGGAGCCGGCTCGTGCCTCGGGTGGCGAGACCCGGAAGTATCCCTCGGATGAGGAGGACTTCGCCGGGGGCGCGTTCTCGCGGGACTGGACGCTGAAGTACCCCTCGGACCATGACGAGGACATCCAGACGCGCGGATGAGCACCCCTCGCGACAACGTCCTGCTGCTCACCCACGGCGCGGACCACTACACGGTGGATCGTGTCGCGGAGGCGTTGTCGCGGCGGGGATTGCGGCCCGTGCGCATCGATACGGAGGGCTTTCCCGCCAGCTGGGAGCTGTCGTCGGTGGTGGAGCCCGAGCGCGAGGACGTGGTGCTGGGTACCTCCGCGGGGGTGTTGCACGCGCGGGAGGTGCGCTCGGTGTGGTTGCGGCGGCGGGTGCCGGCCCGGTTCGATGCCGTGCTGGAGCCCGCCTGGCGCGAGAGCTGTGGACGTGAGTCCTGGGCGGCCCTCGACGGCGCCCTGGATGGACTGGCCGCCGCGGGCTGCCGGTTCATCAATCCCCTGGGCTCGGACGCGGTGGCCGAGAACAAGCCCCGCCAGCTCCGGTTGGCTCGAGCGTTGGGGCTCGAGATTCCACGCACCGTGGTGACCAACGACGCGGCCCAGGTGCGCGCCCTGTTCGAGGCGGTGGGGGGCCGGATGGTGGCCAAGATGCTGACGCCCCTGAGCCAGTCCATGGATGGGCGTCGGCCCTTCGTGTACACGAGCGCCATTCGTCCCGAGCACCTCGAGCAGCTCGAGGGTCTGCGCCATGCGCCCATGGTGTTCCAGGAGCGCCTGGACAAGGCCCATGAGCTGCGGGTCGCGGTGGTGGGCGGGCGCTGCTTCGTGGGCGCCATCGACGCGTCGTGCTCGGTGGCGGGACAGGTGGACTGGCGGCGCTCCCGCGCGGACGAGTGCCAATGGACTCCTGGCGAACTGCCCGGCTCCGTGGCGGGGCGGCTCGTGCGTCTGGTGGAGGCGCTGGGGTTGGTCTACGGCGCCGCGGATTTCATCGTCACCCCCGAGGGGCGCCACGTCTTCCTCGAGGTCAACCCGGGTGGGGAGTGGGGCATGCTCGAGCGGGAGCTGGGTCTGCCCATCGCCGAGGCCCTGGCCGAGGCCCTCGCCAAGGAGTGAGCCATGGCCATCCTCCTCGTGACCCATTCGAAGGACAACGACGCGCCCCTGGCCGTGGCACGGGCGCTCGAGGCCCGGGGCGAGCGGGTCTACCGCTTCGATACGGATCTCTTCCCCACGGGACTCCAGTTGTCGCTGGATGAGGGCGGAGGCGGACGGCTGTCGGGTCCCGAGGGCGTGCTCGACCTGGCGGAGGTGTCGGCGCTCTGGTACCGCCGCAACGCGACGGGAGCCGCCATCCCCCGGACATTGGATGAGCAGCTTCGCCGCCCCTCGGTGGAGGAGAGCCGGCGCCTGTTGTTCGGGATGATGGCCGCGCTGGAGGTGTTCCAACTGGATGCGTGCGAATGGGTGCGGCGCGCCGAGCACAAACCGTTGCAGCTCACGTTGGCGCGGGCGCTCGAGTTGGAGGTTCCCCGCACGCTGATGACCAATGATGCCTCGGCGGTGCGCGCCTTCGCCGCGAGCTGTCCCGGGGGCGTGGTGACGAAGATGATGTCGTCGTTCGCCGTCTACAGTCCGGAGGGCCGCGAGCAGGTGGTGTTCACCACGCCCTTGAGTGCCCGGCAGTTGGAGGACCTGGAGGGGTTGGACCTGTGCCCGATGACCTTCCAGGAGCGGCTGCCCAAGGCGCTGGAGCTGCGGGTGACGGTGGTGGGGGAGCGGGTGATGGCGGCGGGGGTCGACTCCCAGGCGTTGCCAGGGGCGCGCGAGGATTGGCGGCGCGAGGGCGCGGCGCTCATCGACGCGTGGCGGCCCTACCCCCTGCCCGAGCCCATCCAGGCACGCGTGTTGCGGTTGATGGACGCGCTGGGGCTCAACTACGGCGCGTTCGACTTCGTCGTCACGCCCGAGGGCCGGCACGTCTTCCTCGAGGTCAACCCGGTGGGGGAGTTCATGTGGCTGATGCGCCATCCGGGGTTGCCCATCCACGAGGCCCTGGCGGATGTGTTGTGCGGCCGGGTGGCGCGGCGGACCGCCCCGAGCTAGGGTCCCCGGCCCATGGCCAAGTCCCCGTGCCCCGTGTCCCTGTCGCAGTTCCTCGAGAAGGCCGAGCCGTTGAAGGTCACCATCAACGGCCAGGAGATGCTCGCCGAGGTGAAGTCGTTCTCGACCGGCTCCTTCGGCTGGTACATCAACGGCAAGACGACCGTCACCGTCGATGGCAAGCCCGTCTCGGTGCAGATCGGCATGAACATGACCGTCGTCGGCTCGAAGGAAGCGGCGCGCTGAGTCACGCCGTCGTGGGCGTCACCGCCGCGAGTCCCACCAGGGCATCGCGGCGGGCGCCGTGCTTCACGAAGTCCTGGACCGCCCGCGCGAGCGTGGCGGCGAGCTGGCCGATGAGCGGCAGGTGCTCACCGCCCTCGCAGGTGGCCTGGCCCGGCGAGTCCTCGGCGTCCGGAACGAAGCGCTCCTCCCACCGCACCAGCCCGAAGGTGCCATCCGCCGCGAGCGCGCCGTGCACGAGGGGCTTGCCCGCGGCGCGCGCGAACGCACTCAGGACGAGCCGGCTCGCCTGGTTGTCGAAGCAGTCCACGAGCAGGTCCGCGCCCTGGCAGAGCGCTTCCACGTTGTCGCGCGTCAGCCGCACGCCCACCGCCTCGGACTTCACGCCGTACAGGTTGAGGAGCTGGAGCTTCAACGCCTCCGCCTTGTTCCTGCCCACCGAGGGCTTCACGAAGGCCTGCGCGAGCAGGTTCCGGGACTCCACGCGGTCGAAGTCGATGAAGACGAGCGTGGCCTCGAGGTTGCGGCACAGCACCGCCGCCGTGGAGCCCACCGCGCCCACGCCACAGAAGAGGATGCGCATGGGGGCTTTTCCTCAGGCGCCGAAGGGGACCTTGGGGCGCAGGTAGATGCGCTCCTCGCCCCGGGGTCCGCGGAACCGGTCCACCACGTAGTGTTGGAAGGTGTCCTCTCGCGGCAGCCCGAGCATCTCCACCGCGATGCGCCGCACGTCCGCGTCGGACACGGCCCCGTCCACTTCCAGGGGCACGTCCGAGGACAAGCCGTTGTAGGTGATGTTGAGCGTCGTCATGTCCCGCCTCCCGGAAGATCCTTCGCAGGGACGTGCCGGGAGGGCGGTTTCCTGACGCGTCAGTGATCGCCGTAGCGCTTCTCGCCCGCTTCCACGCTCAGCTTCAGCCGGTTCTGCGCGGGCGGCAGGGGGCACGTCGCGTACGGCGAGAAGGCGCAGGGCGGGTTGTAGGCGCGGTTGAAGTCCAGCACCACGCGGCCGTCCTTCGGAGGATCCACGTACAGGAAGCGGCCCGCTCCGTAGGATTCGGTGCGGTTGGTCTGGTCCCCGAAGATGACGAAGAACGGGCCCGACTCGGACTCCAGGACGGGATCCAACCGGTACTCCTGGCCATTCACCTGGAAGACGAGCGTGCCCGGCGAGTTCATGTCCTCCACCGTGCCGAGCACCGTGGGCACCGCCAGCTTGCGCGGAGACGCCGCGGGCTCGAACCGGCCCTCGATGCGCCAGGCGGCGCTCACCGGCCACGTGGGGATGCCGTGGAACTGCTTGCGCGCGGGGGCCTCGGGATTCTTCACGCGCAGGCCCAGCTTGTCGCCCCGGGGGATGAGGTAGAAGCGCAGCGGACCGAGTCCGAGGATGTCCTCGGGGCCCTCGCGGGTGCCCACCGTGCCGCCGCTGAACGGCTGGCCGCCCCGGGTGACGGTGACGCCGGGCTGGAGCGTGAACGTCACCTGGCTCCCCTTGCGCGTCAGGGTGCCGATGTGCGCGGGCGTCCCGGCGGGAAAGATGAAGTCATTGTCCGCGGCGGAACCCAGGCGGTTGTCGCCCTCCTCGAGCCAATGCAGCCCCACCAGGGACAACCAGCCGTCCTCGGCGGTGAGGTTGGCCACGCGCTTCTGGTGCCAGGCGCGGGTCTCGGCCTCCAGGGAGGTGGAAGGGGGCTCGGGGGATTTCGTCTCGGCGGGCTTCGTCATGGAGGGCTTGGCGGGGGGAGCGGTGAAGGCGGGCGTCGCGAAGGTCACCGCCGACAGGGTGAGCAGACGAGCTATTCGCATGGCGCGACCATGACAAGCCAGGCCAGGTCTCGTCCACTGCACGGAGAGCGCCGTTCGCAAGGGCGTCTCGGGCCCGCTGGGATGCTCGGCCTCCTGGGTTCCCGGTGGAGCGGGTTGTCGGGAGACGTGGGCGCCCCAAGCTTTCCGGGACGAGGAGGGTTCCCATGAAGATGCGTGTACAGGAGTTGCACCCCATGTTGATCCACGCGCCCTTGACGCTGCTGCCCTCGGCGGCGGTCATCGACGTGGCGGCGGCGTTCTCCCGGGGCCCGGTCCTGGACAAAACGTCCCGCATCCTGTGGTGGACCACCGCCGCGGGGGGCATGTTGGCCGGCTTCGCCGGTCTGGCCGCCACGCAGGAGGTGAAGGCCGACACACCCAAGACGCGCGACATGATGTTCCTGCATGGCTTCACCAACGCCGTCATCGTGCTGGGGGCCCTGGGCATCGCCGCGTGGCGCACGGGCCGCCCGGCGTCACTCGCCTCGAGCCTGATGGGCATGGGCTCGCTCGCCCTCGTGGGCTACAGCGCGTGGCTGGGCGGGGAGATGGTGTACTCGGAGGGCATTGGCGTGAACGGGTTGACGATGGGCCGGGCGGAAATCGATCAGCGCAGCCCTCCTCTGCTCTCGCGTGAGGCGCCCCGGCGGATCGCCCGGGATGCGGTGAAGGGCCTCGGGTGGCTCTTGTCCCGTGCTCGCGGGGTCTTCTCGGGTCGTGAGCGCATCGAGCCCCGGGCCTTTGGTGTCGCGAGCATCGAGCAGGCCCTGGAATCCCAACCGTCGACGGAGCGGTTGCCGTCTCGCATCGAGCCACAGCCGGTGTGAGCATCCCCAGCGGATAACCACGCGGGCAACGGAAGGGTTGCCACGGGGCGGGCCGCAACGCGTAGGCTCCGCGCCCCTATGCGCTTCGACGACATCTCCATCGAACCGAACCGTGTCACCTTCTGGGGTCCCCGCTCCGCGCTGGAAATCCGCAGCCCCCTGCCGGGGGTGCTGCGGCTGCGTCACATTCCGGCCCTGAGCCATTCCGGGCTCGCGCACGGTCCCCGGGAACTGCCCGCCAAGCAGTCCTTCGCGGTGGTGGAGCACGCGCAGCGGCCGCTGTCCTTCCGCCGCGAGGCCCAGGCGCAGGTGGCGGTGGTGGGGACGGAAGAGCTGTCGGTGGAGGTCCGGCTGGATCAGGGCTCCTGGAGCCTGAAGGACGCCTCTGGACGGGAACTGTCGCGGTGTGAGGGCTTCTCGGGCGAGGCGATGCCGGACTACCCGGTGACGCGCTTCCGCTCCCGGCTCGCCCTGCACACGCCCGCGGACGAGGCGTGGCTCGGTTTCGGAGAGAAGGTCGGGGCGCTCGACAAGCGCGGCATGCGCTTCGTCTTCTGGAACACGGACGTGGTGCCCCACCACCCGGACACGGATCCGCTCTATCAGTCCATTCCCTTCAGCCTCGGCCTGCGCGACGGCGTGGCCTGGGGTCTGTACCTCGACGAGTCGTGGCGGATGGAAGTGGACGTCGCCTCCGAGGACCCCTCGCTCGTGCGGTGGGAGTCCTCCGGTCCCGAGCTGGACGCCTATGTCTTCGTGGGCCCGATGCCCGCGGACGTGGTGCGCCGCTACACCGCGCTCACCGGCCGCCAGCCGCTGCCTCCGCTCTGGAGCCTGGGCGCGCAGCAGTCGCGCTGGGGCTATGAGAACGCGGCGGAGATCCGCTCCGTCATTCACGGCTACCGCTCCCGGAAGCTGCCGCTCGACTGCGTGTACCTCGATATCGACTACATGGAGGGCTACAAGGTCTGGACCTGGGACAAGGCCCGGTATCCGGACCCGGCGGGCCTGGCGAGCGAGGCCGCCCAGCTCGGCGTGAAGCTCGTCACCATCATCGATCCGGGCGTGAAGCAGGAGCCGGGCTACCGCGTCTACGACGAAGCGCTCGCGGGCGACCACCTGGTGCGCAATGACCGGGGCAGCGTGCTCGTGGGCGAGGTGTGGCCCAAGCCCGCCGTGTTCCCGGACTTCACGCGCGAGAGCGTGCGCTCCTGGTGGGGCGGCCTGCACCGGGGCTTCGTGGACGCGGGCATCTCCGGCTTCTGGAATGACATGAACGAGCCCGCCTGCTTCCGGCTCGTCAACGCCAACGAGACCTTCTCCATCAACTCCGCGCCCGCCGCGGACAAGGACAAGGTGGAGGGCCCCACGCTGCCGCACGACGCCCGGCACGGGGAGAAGCGCCACCTGGAAGTGCACAACGTGTATGCGCTCGGCATGGCGCACGCGGCCTACGAGGGCCTGCGCCGGCTCGCTCCCGAGCGGCGTCCCTTCCTCCTGACCCGCGCGGGCTTCGCGGGCATCCAGCGCTACTCGGCCGTGTGGACGGGTGACAACTCCAGCTACTGGTCGCACCTGGAGCTGTCCATCTCCATGATGCTGGGCCTGGGCCTGTCCGGCGTGTCCTTCACCGGCGCGGACATCCCCGGCTTCATGGGCCGCGCGAGCGGGGAAATGCTCGTGCGCTGGATGCAACTGGGCACCTTCTACCCGCTCATGCGCAACCACTCCGCCAAGGGCACGCCCTACCAGGAGCCGTGGCGCTTCGGCGAGCCCTACCTGTCCCTCGCCCGCGAGTGGCTGGAGCGGCGCTACCGGCTGCTGCCCACGCTCTACTCGCTCATGCACGAGTCCTCGCAGGAGGGTCTGCCCGCGCTGCGGCCGCTCGTCATGTACGCGCCGGGAGACGTGGAGGCGCTGCGCATGGATGACGCGTTCCTCTTCGGAAGGGATCTGCTCGTGGCTCCCGTGGTGCGCCAGGGCCGCACGCACCGGCACGTGTACCTGCCCGAGGGGCGGTGGTTGCCGTTCTTCGACCTCGGCCAGACGGGGGAGCCCGTCGAGGGCAAGCAGCACGTGCTCGCCGAGGCGCCGCTGGGCACGGCGCCCATGTGGCTGCGGGCGGGTGGCGCGCTCGCCCTCACCGAGCCGGCGCAGCACACCACCTCGGCCAACTGGACGCACCTCACCTGGCACATCCACGTGGCGGCGCGCGTGGAGGGCACGCTGTACGAGGACGCGGGCGAGGGCTACGGCGCGTCGCGGACGACGCGGCTGAGCGGGGACTGGACGAAGGACCTCTTCGTGCTGGAGCGGAGCACGGAGGGCGCCTTGCCCCCGTCCCGCGACACGGAGACGCTGTGCCTGTATGGGCTCACCGAGCCTCGCGAAGTGCTCGGCGCGCGGGAGCACCGCTTCGTCGACGGGGTGCTCCTGGTGGACGTGGCGGCGGACTGGAAGAAGCTGGAAGTCCGCCTGTAGCCCACCGCCTACGTCATTCCGGAGTGGGCGCGCAGGAGCGCCACCCAGGGAGGCTCCTCCGCGAGGAGGGCTTCTCGTCCGTCCGCTCGCAGCAGGGTGCCGCCCGGCGCCACCACGGAGAAACGCAGGGGCCGCCCGAGTGCCAGGAGGAGCGCCTCCATCGTCGTCTCGTCCTCGGCGCTGAAGGCCAGGGGGCCGAGGGGATGGCTGTGGGCGATCTCCTCCACCTCGCCGCGCAGCCGCCAGAGCGCTTCCCAGCGGGCGCGGGAGTCCGGCAGGGACACGGCGCTGTCGGAGGCTTCGCTCCACAGCACCTCCCCCCCACGGCCGATGAGCAGACACACCTCGCGCGGGTTCATGGTTCATGCGTGCCGGGTGATGACCAGCACGTCCTCCTTGATGGCCTCGCGGATGACCGAGGGCAGGCTCTCCAACGTCACGAGCCGATCCTCTCCCGCGAGGCAGATGCCCGCGTCCACCACGCCCAACGTGTCCGCCTCCACGAGGCTCTGGAAGCGCTCGCCCATGAAGCTGAACGTCACTTCCCACAGGCCCGCTCCCCGGCGCCGCAGGTCGAGCAGCCGTGCGCCCGCCGCATCCAACGCGCGTTCCACCCGCGAGGTGATGCGTGCCTCGGCCGCGACAAGGCCCGCTTCCGCCACGGACAGCACCTGACCTCGCACCTCGGCGGGCGCGAAGGGGACACCGAGCCTGTGCGCGCTGGACTCCAACATCGCGTAGCCAAAGGCCGCCCGCAGGGAGGCCGGCACGGCCTTCACCTCCGCGAGGGTTCCTCCTTCTTCCCAGCGCGCACGCGCGGTGGCCTCGGCTTCGTCCTCGAAGTCCGTGGCCTCGTAGACGAGCGTGCCGTCATGCCATCGCCGGGCGCGCAGAGGGGAGAAGCGCGGGGGCTCCTCGTCGGGCAGCAGCCGGACCGGTTCCGCCTCCGCCCGGGTGTGCACGAGCCGGGTTCCCCAGAGGTGGCCGCGTACGAGCGGCAACCCCTCGAGTCCTTCGGGTCCGGCGGGCTCCCGCGCGGTGGCGGTGCGCCCCCGGACGTCGAAGCGCCACCACCCCGGCGCGGGCGGCGGCGAGGACACCCGGAGGCGCCGGGACGGCAGCTCGACGTGGGGGCCGCCGAAGTAGGGCAGGACCCACGTCTCCCCCTGTCCGAGGAACTTCCGGTAGTCCACGACGCCTCCTCCTTCACGCCACCTTCAACAGGGGCGTGCGCATCACCCGCTCGACCCAGCCGGACACGGGGGCTTGCCCCCGGGCCACGGGCGCGTCCAGCAGCGCCTTGAGCACGCGAGGCACCTGGTACGGGTCCTCGAATTGATCCACCGACACCTCGCTGAACGGCACCCGCAGCGCGGTGGAGCACGTGCGCACGCTCGTGCCCCGGGAGTGGGCCACGCTCACGATCAACGCCAGGGCGCTCACGTCGTAGCCGCAGTCGCGGAAGGTCCTCGCCAGCTGCGCCCCGTCCTCTCCCTCCTCGTCACCCACCACGATGACGATGAGCTTCGCCTCTCCGGGCATCTGGACTCCCGCCCAGTGCAGCGCGTGCACTCCCGCTCCGTGCACGGTGCCGCCGCCGGCCTCGATTCCCCGGAGCATGTGCTGCACGCCCGTGCGGCTCGCCGCCTTGGGCTTGAGCACCGTGCCCATCGTGTCGAACGTGGCCACGTGCAGCTTGTCCATCGGGAAGCCCGCCAGAATGCGCGTGAGCGCTTCCTTGGACTGCTTGATGGCCCCCTGCATGGAGCCGGACTTGTCGATGAGGAACATCACCCGCACGTCCGTTTCCGCCGTCGCCTCCTTCACCGCCGCCCGCGCCGCGTTGTCGCTCGCCTCCTCCAGCTTCGCCTTGAGCTCCTGGCCCCGCACGTTCTTCACGATGTGCAGCGCCCGTTGATCGCTCGCCGCCCGCACCGCTCCCTCCCAGCGTGCGCGGATGTCCGCGTCCGCCATCAATCCCAGCGCCTCGAGCGTGGGCGTCATCATCAACAAGTCCTTGTTGGACAAGGACGGCAGGAGCGCCGCGAGGATGGCCGGCGTCAGGCCCACGTCCGCGGGCAGCCGCCCCACGACCTCCTTGAAGGACAGGTGCTCGTGCTCGATGCGCTCGCAGATCTCCGCCTCGCTCAGTCCATCGAAGCGCTCGCGCTTGATGAGCTGGAGCCCCGCGAGCCCCACCGTGCGGTGGCCCGTGGCCGCCTGTTTCTGCTTCCAGCCGAGCACCTCGAAGAAGGCCTGCGTCAGCGGCTTGTAACCCGCCTTGCGGGCGATCCGCTGGAGCGTGCTCTTGTATCCCGCCTTCACCAGACCCTGGAGCAGGGCCGGGTTCTGCTCGCGCGCGCGCAACCACCGGGTCGCTACCACCTTCCACCGGCCGAGCGGCGGCTTGCGGGCCGCGGGGTCACCGAAGCCCGCCTCGCGGTTGAGCCGGGCGATCTCCGGCGTCTCGAGCAATTCGGCCACCCGCAGCACCGCCTTGGGCGTGAGCATGCGCGTGGACTTGCGCTCGTAGTGCAGGAGCATGGCCTCGCCGATGGCGCGCAGGTCGTCGTCATGGAAGGCGATGGAGCCGTCCGGCTCGCGGATGGGCTGGCCCGAGTGGCCCTGCACGAGCATCAACGCGCTCGTGGCCACCTTGAGGTCGCGCCAGTCCGTCTGGGTAAGGGCATAGGACGCGAAGTGCGCCAGGAGGTCCGTGTTGAGCCGGTAGATGTCCAACAGCTGGCGGTAGAGCTTCACCGCCGCGGGCACGAAGAGGCCCGGCGCCACGGGCGTGCCGCGCCGCACGAGCTCCTCGCTGGCGCCCTGTGCGGGATACCAGACACCCTGGATATCCAGGCCCGGGCGGTTGTGCCACAGGTGCGCCGAGCCGCCGAGCACCAGCTCCAACAGCTTCTCCGCCGGGCCGCGTTGGGTCTCGGGGAGGGTCGTGTCGTGGGGGGTCATATGCACTCCTTCGCGATGCGTTGGCCGAGGGACGCGGCGGCGCCTCGTTCCTGACGAGGAGGGCAGGCGGGCGGGGCTCCAGCGGGGTAACCCCGAGAAAGAAGCAATCCGGGCGTGGGGACGTTGTATGAAACACCCACCGATGAGCCGTGGAACCAGAAGGTGTCCAGGATGAAGGAACGGCACCACATGACGGACGAGGCTCTCGCGGGTGGCGGCGAGATGGGTGCGCTCATTCGTGCCAAGGACTGGAGCCTCACACCGCTTGGGCCGATCGCCTCCTGGCCCCAGAGCTTGCGGACCGCGGTGAGCATCTGCCTGGGCTCGCGCTTCCCCTACCTCATTCTCTGGGGAGACGAATCGGTACAGATCTACAACGATGCCTTCCGCCCCATCCTCGGCCCGGCGAAGCATCCCCAGGCGCTCGGCGGTCGCGCGCGCGATACCTGGCCCGAGGTGTGGTTCATGGTGGGGCCCATGGTGGAGGGGGCGTTTCACCGGGGAGAGGCGAGCTGGGTGGAGAACCAGCTCTTCCTCTTCGACCGGGGTGACCTCATCGAGGAGGTGTACCTCACCTTCTCCCATAGCCCCATCCGCGACGAGACGGGCAAGGTGGGCGGCATCTTCCAGGCGGTGAGCGACGTGACACGGGGCGTGCTGGGCGCGCGCCGGTTGTCCACGCTGCGCGCCCTCACCTCCGAGGCTCGTTCGCTCGAGGAAGCGGCTCGCGCGTGTCTGCGCGTGCTGGGCGACAACCTCTCGGACGTGCCCTTCGCCGCGCTCTACCTGTTGGAAGGCGGTGGGACGCGGGCGAGCCTCGTGGCGACGAGTGGAATGCGCTCGGGCACCCGGCTCGCGCCCTTGTCCTTGTCGCTCTCGGAGGAGGATGCTCCCTGGCCCTTCGCCGCGGCGCTCGAGCGGGGTGCGCCGCTTCGGGTGGACGGCCTCGTCGAGCGCTTTGGCGAGGATGTACCGAAGGGGCCCTGGCCCGAGCGTCCCCCGAGCGCATGGGTGTTGCCCCTGGCGCGCTCCGGCCAGGTCATGGCCGCGGGACCGGAAGCCGTGGCCCTGCTGGTGCTGGGCGTGAGCGCGCGGCTGCGCTTGGACTCCGAGTACATGAACTTCTTCGAGCTGGTGGCCGGACATGTGTCCACGGCGCTCGCGAGTGCCCGCGCCTACCAGGAGGAGCGGCGGCGGGCCGAGGCGCTCGCGGAGTTGGATCGGGCGAAGACGACGTTCTTCAGCAACATCTCCCATGAGTTCCGCACGCCGCTGACCCTCATCCTGGGGCCGCTCGAGGATCTGCTGGCCTCCGAGGGGCTTGCCGAGGAGGAACGGGGTGAGCTGCGCGTCATCCACCGCAACGCCGGGCGCCTGTTGCGGCTCGTCAATTCGCTCCTGGACTTCTCCCGGCTGGAGTCCGGACGCGCCCGGGCATTCTTCGAGCCCACGGACTTGTCCGCCTTCACCGTCGACCTGGCGAGCGCCTTCCGCTCCGCGGCTGAAAAGGCCGGGCTTCGATTGACGGTGGATTGTCCTCCCCTCGCGCGGCCCGTCCTGGTGGACCGCGAGATGTGGGAGAAGATCGTGCTCAACCTGCTGTCCAACGCGTTCAAGTTCACCTTCGAGGGGGACGTCCGCGTCAGCCTGCGGGAAGACGAGGCGCACGTGCTCTTCCAGGTGGAGGACACCGGGACGGGCATTCCCGCCGCCGAGCTTCCCCATGTCTTCGAGCGCTTCCACCGGGTGCAGGGCGCGCGCAGCCGGAGCCACGAGGGCACGGGCATTGGCCTGTCGCTCGTGCGAGAACTCGTGCTGCTTCACGGCGGCGTGGTGGGCGTGCGCAGCACCGAGGGCCAGGGCACCTGCTTCACGGTGGAGTTTCCCCTGGGCCACGAACACCTGCCCGAGCAGCGGGTGCGGCATCCCGAGGCCCCGGAGTCCACCGCCACGGGCGCCGAGCTCTTCGTCGACGAGGCCCTTCGCTGGTCCGATGGCGCGCGCGCCGCGATGAAGCCAGAGGACGTGCCCGCTCCCCCGGTGTCGCCTCCCCAGGGGCGGGTGCTCCTGGCGGACGACAACGCGGACATGCGCGACTACGTGCGGCGTGTCCTCTCCGTCTCCTTCGAGGTGGAGGCCGTCGCGGATGGCCAGGAGGCATTGGAGTCGGCCCTCTCGCGTCCCTTCGATCTCATCCTCACGGATGTGATGATGCCCCGGCTGGGGGGCTTTGGCCTGTTGCGCGCGCTGCGTGAGGCGCCCGCCACGCGCACGTTGCCCATCATCATGTTGTCGGCCCGCGCGGGCGAGGAGTCCGCCGTGGAGGGATTGGAGGCGGGAGCGGACGACTACCTCATCAAGCCCTTCAGCGCCCGGGAACTGTTGGCCCGGGTGCGCTCGAACCTGGAACTGGCCCGCACGCGCCGCGCGCTGGTGCACCAGGAGGCCTTCGCGCAGGGGCTCCAGGAAGCCCTTCGGGCCCGTGATGAATTCCTCTCGGCGGCGAGCCACGAACTCAAGACCCCCCTGGCGGCCTTCCGTCTCCAGCTCGAACTCATCGAGCGCAACCTCTCCCCCGAGGCCCGCACGAGCGTGGGCGAGCGCATCCTCCTGGCGGGCAAACACGTGCGTCGTCTCGCGCGTCTGGTGGAGACGCTGCTGGATGTCTCGGAGTTGATGAACGGACGTTTCGAGCTGCGTCTGGAGGAGACGGATCTGTCACGCCTCGTCGCGGAAGTCGTGGCGCGCATGCGGGACGAGTTCAAGCACGCGGAGTGTCCGGTGACATTTCAGGCCGATAGCCCGCTCATGGGCCGTGTCGACCGGCATCGTCTGGCGCAGGTGGTGGAGCGCTTGCTGCACAACGCCATCAAGTACGGCACGGGCAAGCCCATCGAGTTGACGCTCGAGCAGGACGAGCGGGGACGGATGAACCTGTGCGTCATCGACCATGGCATGGGCATTTCTCCCGAGGACAAACCGCGCATCTTCGACCGCTTCGAGCGGGCCGTGCCCGTGCGGCGCTATGGCGGCCTGGGCCTGGGCCTCTGGGTGACCCGCCAATGGGTGGAGGCACACGGAGGCCGTGTCCTCGTGGAGGACACTCCGGGGGGTGGGGCGACCTTCCGGGTGGAATTACCGGGACTTGCCTCGGCGCGCGTCGGCGTGTCCTAGGCATGTCCTGGGTATGTCCAGGCGCGCCGCGTCCAGGCTCCCTTTTTTCCAGTCCTTGGCTCCGGAGGATTGGCGGTAAACATTCGAGGCGGGCCGTCTGGAGATGAACCCAATGAGCACGGATGTGGCTGGGACGCACCTGGCGGCGGATCTCTCCACCTGTGAGCGGGAGCCCATCCATATTCCGGGGGCCATCCAGCCCCACGGCGTCCTGTTGGTGTTGCGCGAGCCGTCGCTGACGATCTGCCAGGCCAGCGAGAACACCGAGGCCCTGCTCGGCATCCCCGTTCATTCCCTGCTGGGCAGGTCCTTGGAGTCGTTGCTGCCGGAGTCCCAGGCGCGGAGCATCCGGGCGAGCCTCCTGTCGGACCGGCTCGAGGACAACAACCCGCTCAAGCTCGCCATCCAGGACGACGGTTCCACGCGGCTCTTCGATGGCATCGCGCACCGCCACCAGGGCCGGCTCTTCCTGGAACTGGAGCCCTCGACCCAACAGGACGCGCTTCCGTTCTTCGGCTTCTACCACCAGGCGCGGGGCGCCATGTCCCGCCTGCGGGACGCGCGGGACTTGCGTGCCCTGTGCGAGGAGGCCGCGCGCGAGGTGCGCCGGCTCACGGGCTTCGATCGCGTCATCATCTACCGCTTCGACGCCGACTGGAATGGCCAGGTGCTCGCCGAGGATCGGGTGGAGACGGCCGATCCGTACATGGGGCTGCACTTTCCCGCCTCGGACATTCCCCGTCAGGCGCGTGAGCTGTACCTGCTCAACCTGCTGCGCATCATCCCGGCCGTGCACTATGTGCCCGCGCGCATCCTCTCGCTGCCGGACGAGGCCGCCCAGGGACCGCTCGACATGTCCTTCTGCGTGCTGCGCAGCGTGTCCCCCGTCCATCTGGAGTACCTGCGCAACATGGGCGCCGGCTGCTCCATGAGCATCTCGCTCATCAAGGAAGGGCGGCTCTGGGGGCTCATCTCCTGCACGCACATGTCCGGCGCGAAGTACCTGCCCTACGAGGTGCGCACGGCGTGCGAGTTCGTGGGTCAATTCATGTCCTCGTTCCTCGCCACCAAGGAGGGGTACGAGAACTACGATCAACGCATCCGGGCCAAGTCCATCCAGGGCCGGCTGCTCGAGCGCATGACGCGCGGCCTCGACTTCGCCGCGGAGCTCTGCCGCTCCCCGCCCGAGCTGCTGGAACTCACGGGGGCCTCGGGCGCGGCCGTCTATTTCAACGGCCGCACCACCATCCTTGGCAAGGCGCCCTCGGATGAACAACTCCAGGGACTCTTCCGCTGGCTGGCGGGCAGGCCGGAGTCCCAGGACGTCTTCTCCACGAGCTGCCTGCTCAAGCACTATCCGGAGTCGGAGGATTTCAAGGACGTGGCCGCGGGCCTCATCGCCGCCTCCATGTCCCGGGGCCGCCACCACTACGTGCTGTGGTTCCGTCCCGAGGTGGTGCAGACGGTGGAGTGGGGCGGCAATCCGCACAAGCCCGTGGACGTCCAGGGCGAGGAGCCGCGGCTGCACCCGCGCAAGTCCTTCGCTCTCTGGCAGGAGACGGTGCGGGGCAAGTCCCTGCCCTGGAAGGACTACGAGCTGGAGGCGGCCCAGGATCTGCGCCGCAGCATCATCGACATCGTGCTCGAGCGCAGCGAGGAACTGCTCAAGCTCAACACGGAGCTGGAGCGCAGCAACGTGGAGCTGGACTCATTCGCCTACGCCGCGAGTCATGATCTCAAGGAGCCCCTGCGCGGCATCCACAACTACGCGAGCCTGGTGTTGCGCGAGGATGCCGAGGCGCTCAAGCCCTCCAACCGCACGCGCATGGACACGGTGGTGCGGCTCACCCAGCGCATGGAAAGCCTCATCAATTCGCTCCTGCACTACGCCCAGGTGGGCCGCATGGAGCTGTCGCTGCGCGAGACGGATCTCAACGAGGTGCTCACCTCGGTGCTGGAATCGCTCAAGCCGCGCATCGAGGAGGCCCGCGCCGAGGTGCGCATCCCCGCTCCGCTGCCTTCCGCGCGGTGCGACCGGGTGCGGATGATGGAGGCCTTCACCAACCTCATCACCAATGCCATCAAGTACAACGACAAGGAGCTGAGGTGGGTGGAGATCGGCTTCCGGGAGGAGCCGGAGCTCGGCACCGTCTACTTCGTGCGTGACAACGGCATCGGCATCAAACCCGAGTACCACGACACCATCTTCCGCATCTTCAAGCGGCTTCACGGGCGCGACAAATACGGCGGGGGGACCGGTACGGGGTTGACCATCGTCAAGCGCCTCATCGAGCGGCACAACGGCCGCATGTGGTTGGAGTCCTTTCCCGGCGAGGGCTCCACCTTCTTCTTCACCCTGGGCAGTGAGAAGGCGGTGGGGCTTCCATGAACCACGCGCTGCCCATCCTCGTCGTGGAGGACAACGACGAGGACTTCGACATGCTCCAGATGACCTTCCAGTGGGCGTCCATCCCCAACCCCCTCTATCGCTGCGCGGAGGGAGAGGAGGCCTTGGAGTTCCTGGGCCAGACGGGTCGCTACGCGTCCACGGGCGCGGCGCCCCGTCCGGGGCTCATCCTCCTGGATTTGAACCTCGCTGGCCTGGACGGCAGGCAGGTACTCGAGCACGTGAAGAATGACCGGCACCTCAAGAGCATCCCGGTGCTCGTGTTCTCCACCTCCGACAATCCCAAGGACGTGCAGAGCGCCTACGCGCATGGCGCCAGTGGCTATCTCCTCAAACCCGTGGATCTTCCGAGATTCGAGAGAATGATCCGGCTCTTCAAGGAGTTCTGGCTGGACCACATCGTGATGCCCGAAGACGATGGCCGAGAGGTCGCGCGCGGATGAATTCCCGATTGCTGACGCTCCTCCTGGTCGAGGACAGCCCGGAGGATCGGGATGTGTTCCGGACCTACCTGGAGGAGATGGGAGAGTACTCCTACCGTTTCATCGAAGAGGAGTCGGCGGACAACGCACTCGCGTACTGCAAGCGTGAGCAGGTGGACTGCATTCTCCTGGACTACGACCTGCCCGAACTCAGCGGGTTGGAGTTCCTCAGGCGGCTCGTGGACGAGGAGGGCCTGTTGCGTCCCCCGGTGGTGATGGTGACCGGGCGAGGGAGCGAGCGCATCGCCGTCGAGGCGCTCAAGGGCGGAGCCTCGGACTATCTGGTGAAGTCCGAGGTGACCCCGGAGAGCCTCTACCGGGCGGTGCGCAACGCCGTGGAGAAGGAGGACATCCGCAAGCGGCTCACCGAGCAGCGGGCCCTGACCGGCATCGCCGAGGCGCGTCTCCAGGCGGCCCTGGAGGTGCTGGAGCGCGGCCAGGCGCTGATGGTGCTCGACAGGGACTTCCGCATCCTGCTGGTCAACAGCAGCCAGGAGCGCCTTTCCCAGCGCAAGCGCGAGGAGACCCTGACGCGCTCCTTCTGGGAGGTCTGGCCCGAGCTGGTGTCGCCCAAGGGCAAGTCCTGGGCGGAGCTGCACCGCGTCATGAGCGAGCGGGTGACCGCGCACTTCGAGGACTTCTTCGCCCCGCTGAGCATGTGGATCGACGTGAGCGTGTACCCCACGCGCGAGGGTGGCATCGCCATCTTCTTCCGCGACATCAGCGAGAAGAAACAGGCCGAGGAGCGCGCCCGGGCCGAGGAGCGGCGGCGCTCGGAGTTCGAGCAGCAGCTCATCGGCATCGTCAGCCACGATCTGCGCAACCCCATCACCGCCATCTCCCTGGGCGTGTCCCTGCTCCTGCGCCGGGATGACCTGGACGAGCGCATCCTCAAGACGCTCGTGCGCGTGCATTCCTCGGCCGAGCGCACCATCCGCATGGTGAGGGATCTGCTCGACTTCACGCAGGCGCGCCTGGGTGGGGGCATCGTCATCCATCGGGAGATGTCGGACCTGCATCCGCTGCTGCGGCTCGTGGTGGACGAGGTGCAGATGTCCTTTCCCGACCGGGAAGTGCGCATCGAGATGGACGGCGATGGCCAGGGCGCGTGGGACACGGACCGGGTGGCGCAGGTCATCACCAACCTGGTCTCCAACGCGCTGAAATACAGCCCGGCGGGCACGCCCGTCACGGTGCGCGCCTGGGGGGACCGCGACGCCGTGCGCATGGAGGTCCACAACCTGGGCGAGCCCATTCCGCGCCAGGTCCAGGAACACCTGTTCGAGCCCATGCGTCGGGGGAACGAGCAGTCGGATCGGACGAGCCGCAGCATCGGCTTGGGGCTCTTCATCGTGGACCACCTCATCCGCGCGCACGGGGGCACCGTCGACGTGCGCTCCACTTCCCCCGAGGGCACGACCTTTGGCGTGCGCTTGCCGCGCCGGCCCATCGAGTCGTTGGCCGAGCGCGTGTAATGAGGGATGGGAGGAGTCGAACCCCCTGCGTGTAGGGCCTCTCCTGCCGGGTGTCCCCCTGTTCGTCAGGGACGCGGCGCGCCGTGTTTCCTGACGGGCGGCGGAGCGTTCTTCCGGGAATGTCCGGCCGGAAAAGGAACCGGAAATTCCCCGTCAGGAATCCCCGGGCCCGGGCGTCGCTGTTTTCGACCCCTCCCCTGACGGCGGTTGTCGGATATCCGGGGGTCGTGTCATCGGGAGGCCGCCTTCGGATGCCGTCGTGCTACCTTGAACCGCCGTATCACCGAACCCCACCCCGCCCTGGCGAGGGGCTCGTGCCTCCTGGCGGCGCTCCAAGGACCTTCCGGTGTTCGACGATCTCACGGATGACGAATTGTTCGCAGAGGTACTCCAACGTCGCGCCACGGGTGGGGCGGTGGGGGAGCCCCTCGGCTCCCTTTGCGAGCGCTGGGCCCGGCCGGCCCGCTATGTCGTCACCAAGATTCAGGCCAGCTATGGCCGGGGCTCGCCCGCGGACGCGGATGAGCTCTACCAGGACGCGGTCGGCAAGTTCCTCGACCGGGGGTTGGACCAATTCCGGGGCGTGTCCGAGCAGATGCCCGGGCGCAGCGCGTCTCCCAAGACGTTCTTCCTGCGCATCGTCAAGCACGTGGCCATCGACTTCTACCGGCGGCAGCGCGAGGACCTCGCCCCCGCCGCGACGGACCCCGACAACGCCCAGGAGGAGTCTCCCGCGGAGCTGTCCCGCGCGGTGGAGTCTTCTCGCCGGCGTGAGGAGCGTTCCGAGGCCCAGGAACTCTACTGGCGTGCGTACGAGCGCCTGCAACAGGAACATCCCAAGGAAGCCGGTGCGTGGGACCTGTACCACCACCAGGACGTAGAGGACCACGAGGAATGCGCCCGGCGCCTCAACATCAGCGTGGTCAATTCGTACAAGCGCGTCAGCCGCGCACAGGCCTACCTGCGGCTCTATCTGCTCGACCTCCAACAGGAGGGCGGGCACGAGTGAGCCCCACCGTACCCGGAGGAGGGTACCCCCATGGTCGTTGACGCACTCTCTCGTTATCAGTCCCACCGTGAGCAACTCGCGCGGGGTGGACTTCCCAAGGACGGCGCGCTGGTGGTGATTGGAGACCTGCTGCGGCGCGGCGAGCGGTTGGGACGAGAGGGTGTCGAGCAGGCCCTGCGGGGACTGGGTTCCGGGGACATCGAGACCTGGCTCCGGGCGCAGGAGCCCGAGGCGCTCCGGCCCGCGTTGCTCCGGGCCGCGGAGGAGGCCGCCGAGGCCGCCCTGGGCGAGGACGTGGACGAGGCGGACGTCTGGCGCGCCTCCTCCTTCGAGGGACTTGCCGCGCGCGATCGGGCCGAGTCCGCCTTCCGGGCCATCTCCGTGTGGGAGTCGATTCACGGCGCGCTCTCCGGGGACGCGGCGGCGCGGTTGAAGGCCTTGCGCGAGGGATTTGGGCGTCTGGACGGGGTACTGGAGCCAAAGGCCCGTTGGTTCATCCCGCTCAATGCCCAGCGCCGGGCGGAGCGCGATCTCCTGGATGCCGACGAACGCTCCCGGGCCTGGTGGTTCACCGCGCGCTCCGACTGTGACGAATTTCTCTCGGCCCTGAGCCCCCGTATCGATCGCCCCGGCTCTCATCTGCGCACCTGCTCCGAGTGCCAGTCGGACTTGTCCCGGAGCGCCCCGGTGGAGACACCTCCCAAGCGGCACCTGAGCGCCGAGGACCTGTGGCGCTTCGACATGGGCACCCTGTCGGCGGTGGAGCTCAAATGGGTCGATGGGCACACCGAGAAGTGCCTGGAATGTGCCCAGGCCATCTGGGCCTTGGAGGAGGGGGACGAGGCCATCGACAAGGCGATGGCGGAGCAGGAGCGCCCCATCCCCGCGGCGCGTACCTCACGGGCCGCCGAGCCGCCAGGCCGGAGGCCCGGTGCCGCGCGCCACTCCGAGCAGCGGGATGTGTTGGAGGAGCGTCGGGAGTTCCGCGTGGTGCTCGTACGGGAGCGTCAGCGGGCCCGGCTCCTGGTTCAACCTCTAGGGGGGCGCGCCGTGACGGCGGCCGTGTTCCTGGTCCCCGGCAAGCCCACGCTCAAGCCCCAGGTGGGCCCGGACGGTCTCGAGTTCGACCTGGGGACCGCGGGCGGCCGCTCCGCGCACCTGATGGTCCGCGTGGGCAACAGTGAAATCTTCGAGCGCGACTTCTCCTTCTAAGCGGCGCTACGCCCCCAGCGCGTGCAACTCGCCCGAGGGCACCACCCGCGTGCCCGGTGGACCCTGGTGCGCCAGCGTCACCATCGCCCTCGCCACGGTGCGTGCCTCGATGGGCCGTGCCGCCAGCGGACGCAACAGGGGCGCGAGCGCCCGTGAGAGGGCTCCGGCCACTTGTTCTCCGAGGCGGCTCTCGGCGCGCTCTCCGAGCAGCAGCGAGGGCTGGAGGATGACGAGTGATTCGAAGCCGAGTGTCTTGAGCGCGTCCTCCGTTTCTCCCTTCACGCGGTTGTAGAAGATGCGCGAGCGGGCGTTGGCGCCGAGCGCCGTCACGATGATGAAGCGCTGGACCTCCGCCCTCCGGGCCGCTCGGGCGAAGCTCAGGACGGCATCATGGTCCACGGCGCGGAAGGCTTCCTGGCTGCCCGCCTTCTTGATAGTGGTGCCCAGGGTACAGAAGGCGTCCTGGGCGGAGGGCGGCGGCTGGGGGCCGAGCCGGGCGAAGTCCACCGTGTGCTGGACGAGCTTCGGGTGTTGGCGGGGCAGGGGACGGCGGCCGAGGGAGTGGATTTCTCGGTAGCGAGGGTCCTCGAGCAGCGTGTCGAGCAGGGCGCCGCCAACGAGGCCACTCGCGCCGGCCACGAGGGCGATACGGGGGGAGGTCTCCATGCGGGGGATGCTCAGCACATTCCCCTGGAGGCGGCCAGGAGTCATTTGAAGGCCGGGCTGTCTCCCGCGGCCCACTTCATCGAGGACACCTTGACCACGCCCTGGCAGCGGGCACACACCGCGCCCTGGGGGTCGTAGATGCGCGCGGAGGAGAAGAGGGTGGAGGTGCCCATGCTGTCGATGGTGGCCTCGGCGCGCAGGGCGTCGCCCCGGACGGGGCGCTCGAAGCTCATGGACAACTGCATGGTGGCGGCTCGACGGGTGGGCTCCCTCAGGGCGGGGGTGCACCCGATGACCAGATCGAAGAGCGCGGCGAGGATGCCGCCGTTGACGGCGTCGGTGCCCAGGCCGCCTCGGTGCTCGGGACGGATCTCCGGAATGACGATGACGACCTTCTTGCCCTCGGGAAAGCTCAGGCGCGCGCCAAAATGCTTCATGACGGGGCTGCGGGTGAATTGCTCGGCGAAGCGGTCGAGCTGTTCCTGGGTCGGATAGGTCTCGGCATCGGACATGGCGAGACTCTACTGGTAGAAAGCCGGACATGCCTCGTTCGCCGCGTCCGCTCGCCCTGTTGCTGGCCCTCGCGGGGTGTACCCAGCAAGGGGGGAGGGAGGCGCCCAAGCCCCCGCCAGCGCCCGTGTCCGCCTCCGCTCCCGAGGTCCCCGTACCGGGTGGGAAGGCCCTTCCACCCGAGGTCCGCTATGCGCGCATGTGGCTGGTCATCGTCCATGCCTCGGACACTCCGGGAGAGGGGAGCGAGGTGCTGACGGCGCTCGCGCGCACGGGTCTGCCCGCGGAACCGGTGCGGTTGTCCACCACGGCCTTCCGGGAGCTGCGCCCGTGCCTGGAGCTGGTGGTGGCGAAGGCGTTTCCGGGGAAGTCGGAGGCGGTGGCCTACCAGGTACGGCTGCTCGAGGCGGGCGTGGCGGCGGAGGTGAAGCACGCCGGTCCGCTGGAGGCCGGACGCGAGGCGCGCGAGGCCACCTGTCTGGCGGCGGTCGAGGCCCATGCCGCGCTCGTCGAGGGCTTGAAGCGCCGGGAGGCGCCGCGCTTCGTGGAGTCGCACGTGGGGCGCACCTTCCTGCTGTTGGGGGAGAGCCAGGAGAGTCTGGTGCTCGAGCCCATGGACGTGCGCCGGAGTGTGTGGATGGCGCCGGCCCGGGAGGATCCCACCGGGCTGTTCTCCCTGGGAGATCGGGTGGACCTGTATGGCGCAGAGGGGCCCCTGCACGCGGGCTGCGCGGTGAAGGGCTTCACGTGGATCAACCGGGGTGTACCGCCCGTCGAATTCTTCCTGCGCGAGCCGCCTCCCGAGGCCCCCGGGTGTGGCCGGGTCTGGGCCTTCGCGGAGCTGGACTGCGCGGTGAAGCCAGGTGCACCGGTGTTCGCCCTGCCCGAGGGGACGAAGGCGCCCGTGTTCTTCCAGCGGGAGGGCGCGGTGGCGGACGCCGAGGAGGAGGCCATGGAGGCGGCCGCGCTGCGGCGCTCGGCGCGCTTCGCCACGTTGCGGTTGGAGGGCTCCGAGCAGGCGGAGCGGATGGGGGAGGCACTTCGCGAGGAGGTGGAGTCCTTCGGGTTTTCCCGCGAGGAGCGCCGGGTGCTCTTCACGGTGGCGCGGCTGCGCGTGGGGGAAGGGCACTCGGTGTGTGGAATCGACTACGACCAGCAGGCCACCCGGGCGGTGGTGCGCGCGCCGGGTGAGCGCGAGCGGGTGCTGCCCCAGTCGGAGCTGGCGGGAGAGGACGTGGTGGGGGTGTTGGACCTGGAGGGGGACGGGCGGGTGGAGCTGCTCCTGCGCGAGACCTGGCCCGCCGGGACGTTGCGCCTGGTGCGGGAGGACGGCACCGAGGTGGCGGGGGACGTGGTGGAGAACTGCGACTGCGGATGCTGAGCCCCGCGGAGGCCCGGGCCCGTCAGTAGGGGATGTCCTTGCTCCGGGTCTGGCTCCACGCCGCGGAGGTCCGCCGCAGGAGCTGGGCGACCTCCGTGAGTTCGCCACTCACGTCCTTGCTGGAGACGAAGTCGAAATAGGCCTTCATGGACGCGCTCTGGCACGCGTCCCGCTTGTTGTCGGTCGGCGCGCGGCCCAGGCACACGGCTTCGCCAGCGTCGACCTTCTCGGTCAGGGCCGCCCACTCGGCGGGGAGGATGGAGCGAGGCTGGAGGCTGATCCAGAAGACATGGGGGGTGTCGAAGAAGCCGCCCATGACGTTGAGCCGCAGGGTGGTGAGCTCCCCTGTCTCTCCGGTAGCGCCCGACACCGACCAGAACGCGTTCACCAGGTTTAGATGGGACAGTCCTTCCGGAAGTTTGACCTCGCCGAGGACCACATCGCCGAGATCGAACAGTTCCCAGGGCAGCAGGACATGGAAGAGACGCTGGCCCACGGGGTTGCGCACGAAGTCGATCAACTCCTTGGTGGGGCCCGCTCGCAGTTCCTCGGCGCGCAAGGGGTAGAGCCGCCCCTGGAAGTCCTTCATGGTTTCCCGGGGAGACGCGAACTTGAACTCCCAGACGTCATCCCGGCAGGGAGACGTGGGTTTGCCGAAGAAGCAGCTCGCGTTGGGCGACAGGGGCCTGAGCACCATGCCGGGCTCGGCGGGCGCCTTCCGGCCCCCTTGCGCGCCCATGAGCAGCACCGTTGCCGCCAGAAGGGAGATGCGAGCGATGCGCGGCCTCGTTGTTCCAGCGGGCTTTCCCAAGATGCCCCCTCCGTGGCTCAGGGCCTGGCAAGCGGTTCCACTGCCGTTGAGGGTAAGCTACCCCCACGCACCCCAACAAGGCAGGCGGGCGCCGCCCTTCGCGGAACGTCCTTCCAGGTGGCCGGAAACTCGTTAGAAACATCGTTTCCCCCTAGATATGGCGCTTGCCTTGAACGCCGAAAACGAACTCCTCAAAGACCTGAACGAGCCCCAGAAGGAAGCGGTCCTCCATGGCGATGGGCCGCTCCTCGTGTTGTCGGGGGCGGGTAGCGGCAAGACGCGCGTCATCACCCGGCGCGTGGCCCACCTGGTCCAGTTCCGCAACGTCTTCCCGTGGCGCATCCTCGCCGTCACGTTCACCAACAAGGCCGCGCGCGAGATGCGCGAGCGCCTGGTTCACCTGCTGGGTGCCCAGGCACATGAGCTGGTGGTGAGCACCTTCCACTCGTCCGCCGCGATGATCCTGCGCCGGGTCCTCCGCGAGGACGCGGTGGCTCAAGCGGTGGGGCTCACCCGCGCGTTCGTCATCTACGACGACGGGGACCAGATGCAGATCGTCAAGCGCGCCATGCGCGAGGCGAAGGTGGACCCCATCATGCAGCCCCGGGAGATCCTCCACCGGATCGATCAGGAGAAGAACGCGGCCCGTCTGCCGGACGACATGGTGGTGGACGTGGACGACGCGCGGGGCGTGGTGGTGCAGAAGACCTACCGCGCCTACCAGAAGCTCCTGCGCGCGGCGAACGCGGTGGACTTCGGCGACCTGCTCCTGCTGCTCGTGGACGTCTTCCGCAAGCACCCGGCGGTGCTGGAGCAGTACCAGCGGCGCTTCCGGCACATCCTGGTGGACGAGTTCCAGGACACGAACCCCGTCCAATACGAGCTGCTGCGGTTGTTGGCTCCCCCCGAGCGGCGTCCCAACCTGGTGGTGGTGGGCGACGATGACCAGTCCATCTACCGCTGGCGTGGGGCGAGCGTGGACAACATCCTCAACTTCCCCGAGCAGTACGCGGGCGCGCGGGTGGTGAAGCTCGAGCAGAACTACCGCTCGGACCAGAACATCCTCGACGCGGCGCACGCGGTCATCCAGCGCAACACCCGGCGCCTGCCCAAGAAGCTGTGGAGTGATCGGCCCAAGGGGGAAACGCTCACGATCCTGCTCAACCGGGACGAGCGCGCCGAGGCCCAGGAAGTGGCCCGCCGCATCCACGGCCTGCAGCGCGAGGGCTTCATCAAGTACTCGGGCATGGCGGTCTTCTACCGGACCAACGCGCAGAGCCGCGTGCTGGAGGAGGCGATGCGCCTGGCGCGCGTGCCCTACACGCTGGTGAGCGGCCGCAGCTTCTACGACCGGGCCGAGGTGCGGGACGCGGCGGCCTACCTGCGGCTGATGGTGAACCCGCGCTCGGACGCGGACCTGTTGCGCATCATCAACACGCCGGCGCGCGGCATTGGCGACACCACGGTGGAGCGGTTGGCGGATTGGGCCAACCAGGCGGGCGTGAGCCTGTACGAAGCCACCGCCTCGCCCGAGCGCATCGCGGGACTCAACACGGCGGCGGTGCGCCGGCTCTCCGGCTTCCACGCGCTGGTGTCCTCGCTGCATGCCTTCGCCCAGGACGCGCAGGACTCGGCGAGCGCGGTGGACCAGATGCTCAAGGAGACGCATCTGGTGGATTCGCTCATGACCGAGGGCAGTGACGAGTCGATCACCCGCGCGGAGAACCTGCGCGAGTTCCTGGGCGCCGCGCAGGAATTCGACCTCAACCGGGCGGCGGCGGCGGTGGCCGTGTCGGATGCCACGCGGACGCCCGCTCCGGTCGAGCCCGGGGAGGAGGACCTGGACTCCTCGCCGCTCACCGAGGACACCCCTCCGCTCAATGCCTTCCTGGAGCAGATCAGTCTCGTGGGGGACGCGGACGCCGAGGTGGGCGATGGCAAGGTGGCGTTGATGACGCTGCACGCGGCCAAGGGACTCGAGTTCGACGCGGTGTTCCTCACGGGCATGGAGGAAGGGGTGTTTCCCCACTCGCGCGCGCTGCGAGGGGACGACGTGGAAGGGGAGGAGATGGCCGAGGAGCGGCGGCTCTGCTACGTGGGCTTCACCCGCGCGCGCAGGCGGCTGTTCGTGAGCCTGGCGCAGTGCCGCTCGCTCTTCGGAGAGCTGCGCTACAACCCGCCGTCGAGCTTCCTGGCGGAGGTGCCGCAGGCGCTCTTCGGGATCGCGGAGCAGGAGTTGCCGCCCGCGCCGAAGGAAACGCCCTACGTGAAGCGCAAGCGGGACTGGGGCGACGAGGACGATGGGCCGCGCGTGGACCGCACCTATTCACAGACCTCGGATGGCGAGGGGATTGGCGGGGACGTGCGGGGGATGCGGGTGCGCCACAATCAATTCGGCATGGGGCGCATCATCTCCACGGATGGCCAGGGGCCCAACGCGAAGGTGACGGTGGACTTCGGCGGACAAGTGGGGCTCAAGCGCGTCATCGCCCGCTTCCTGATGCCGGGGTAGGGGACGTCAGTCGAGAAACCGTCGCTCCCAGCGGCGGATGTCTTGGAGCGGCGTGGCGGCGTGGAGCTGGGGCTCGTGGAAGAGCCAGGGCTCGAGGACCCGCGCCAGTTCCCGGTACTCGGGCAGGAGGTGCCCTTGCTCGGCGTCACCCGCCTCGGGCCATGTCCCGAGGCTGACCACGGCGCGATCGCCATCTACCTCATGGACGGAGGTCCCAGGGGCGTGCAGTTGGGCACGGAGCCCGGCTACACCGCCGAGTTCGGCCAATATGGGCTGCCCGAGGAACGTCAACCAGGAGGGGCCTCGCACCTGGGTTCCGATATGGAGGGAGAGCCAATCCAGGTTGGGAACATCGATGCCCGGATAGCGGAAATAGAGCTCGCGCAGTTCGTCGTCCACACCGACCAATCCCGCTCCTTGATTGAAGGACAGGCCGACATGGCCGGAGCAGAAGGGCAGGCGCGTGGCGAGCTCCATCGCCAACCCACGTGCCCGCTGGGGGCCATGCTGCTCAAGGTATTGGGTTGGCAGTGAGAAGGAGACCGCGGAAACCGCGTCCGGCTGATTCTTGAGAAAGGGGGCCTCCAGGAGCTTGCCCTGGTAGTTGAACTGGTATGCGCGCGGGTCCTCTTGCGTGCCCTCCAGTGCGACGAACGCACGGCGGGCGTTGCTCAGCTCTCGTTGTACGAAGGCCCAGCCTTGCTCGTCGAGTGGTTGCCAGTCCCCTTCGTGGTCATCGTAGAAGGCGAGTGCATCGCGTCCAACGGCGTGGAGGTAGTGCGCGAGTGCTTGCTGGATACCTTGCGAAATGTCCGCGTGCGAGCGGCGCATGAAGAATGTGTAGGTCAAGATCTCCTTGAGCGGAACGTGACCCTTCAACGCGGGAACACACAGTCGAGGGTAGTGCTCACCCATGAGTGGTTCCAAGCCTGGGGGCGACTCGCCCGATGAGGGGCGCGATGTGGTTCCGGTACATCTGGCCCTGGGTGAAGTCGGCGAAGGGATGGTCCTCGGGGAATGGGTTCCATCCGGGAAACCTTTCCGTGTTCACACAGGGAAACTTGAAGTCGTAAACGGCTTGCGCATTGAGCGCATCGCCGGAGTGGATGACCACATCGGGCTTCAATGTGCCTCTCAACTCTCCAATGTTTCCAGAGGCTTCGAGGATCCGCTCTTCCTCATGGCTGACCAACTTCTTTTGCTTCGTACGCAGGTCGATCCGGTAGCGCTGGTCCAGGCTGAACCCTCCGGGCCGGAGCTTGCCGAGCTTCTCCTGCGCGCACTTCTGGGCGGCCTCGTGCATTTCGATTCCCAGCCTCATCGCCCAGGTCACGCGCCTGCCCCTGGCATCCTTTGTTTCCTGCTTGCACTCGGCGGCGAGGGGCGACGTCTTTTCGAACGTGCCTTCGTACCGAAGGAGCACTTCACTGCGTGCTTGATTGGCGCACTCCTCCAGTGCTTCCTCGATGCTCTTCTGGGCGGTCACATCGAGTACGACCTTCAACACGGCCGTGGCGGAGCCTATCTCCTTGCCGTGAAGCGCGGCGCAGGCCGTGAGGCTGTTGCGGCATGTGGCCGAAGGCGAGTCGAGACCCACGGGCGCCTGACTGAATCCGTAATGCCTGGGGACGGTACTGGGGTATCGCCCCGTTGGGGGATGGACGCAGGCGCCCATTCCCAGGAGGAGGAGCATCCACCCCAGTCGCCGCCATGAATCCGCCATTGGGTGGCGCGCTCCGTCGCTCACGCTCCGACCGCGGCCACCTCGGGCGATTCCACCGCTGGCGTGACGAGCGACTTCTTCTCCCACGCGCGGCTCCTCCAGCGCAGCCACATGATGAGGGCGCGCGTCCACTCGTCCGCCGCGATGGCGAGCCACACGCCCGGCAGTCCCAGGCCCGCGTGGAACACCAGCACGTAGCCCAGGGGCAGGCTCATGCACACCATGGAGCCGAAGCCCGCGTACACGGTGAAGACGGCGTCGCCCGTGGCGCGCAGGGCGTTGACGAGCACCAGGTTGCAGGAGCGCCCGGTCTCCAGCAGGAGGCTCAGGAAGAGGACCGTGGAGGCGAGCTGGATGACGGCCGGGTCCACGGTGAAGGCGCCGATCAGGCTCTGGCGCAGCAGGATGGCGGCAAGGCTCGTCAGCACGGTGATGGACAGGCCCCACTTCAAGCTGCGCAGGGCCTGCTGGTAGGCGGTGTCCGGGCGGCCCGCGCCCACCAGCCGTCCGACGAGGATGGACGTCCCGATGCCAATGGAGAGGCTGAACAGGAAGATGTAGCGCGAGACGTTCATCGCGTACTCCCGCGACGCCAGTGCCACCGGGCCGAGGAAGGTCACGTAGTACATGAACACCGTCTGGCAGCAGTGATAGGTGATCTGCTCGACGGCGGCGGGCACGCCCATGTGGAAGATCTTGCGGATGTAGTCGCGCGAGACCGTCACGTAGTCGCGCGCCTTCATGCGCACGTCCATCACCCGGTAGAGCATCCACACGAACACCCCGAGCGCCACGGTCCGGCTCAACACCGTGCTCCACGCCGCGCCAGCCACGCCCATGCGCGGCATGCCGAAGTGACCGAAGATGAGGACGTAGTTGGCCACCACGTGCAGCAGGTTCATGCCCAGGGACACGAACATGGACTCCTTGGTGAAGCCATACGTGCGCAGCAGGCTCGCGAAGATGTTGATGAGCGCCTGCAGGAAGATGAAGCCTCCGACGATGCCCACATAGGTGCGCGCATGGACCAGCATGTCACCCGAGAGGTTCATCTTGGCCATGAGGGTGTTGCCCCCCAGGAACAAGCTCGCGCTGACCACGAGACCGAACAGGAAGTTCAGCGAGATGGCGAGTGCCGCGATCCGGGCCGCTTCTTTCTGCCGCTGGGCCCCGATGTACTGCGCCACGACGATGGCGGCGCCGTTGCTGATCACCTCCATGAGGGTGACGCTCAGGAGGACGTAATGCGCCGCCACGCCCACCGCGGCCGCGGCCTCGTCGGACACGCCGCTGAGCATGAACGTGTCCGCCGTGCCCATGAGCATGAACAGCAGGAACTCCAAGAAGATGGGCCAGGTCAGCCGCAACAATCCCGGAGGGGTGGACGACGTGGTGTCTGCTGAATGCATTCTTTCTCTCTGGACTTCGGCCCCGGGGCTCGCGTGTCGCACGCTCCCTTCTTCCTGTCGAGTGACAAGGGTGAGGCCAGCTTTCTCGCTCGATGAGCGACGTGAGGGCTCGTCGCGCGAGTGCGTGGAGATACGTCTATTTTAGCTCAAAGCATGGGGACCGCGGGGCATCGTGTGTCTCGCTCAGGGTCCGACCTTCGATGCGCGTGACGCTTTGGGGTTGCGGGGTGCTCCACTGCCGGTGGGGTGGGCTCCACGGGGGGTGGAACCTCCCCGGGGAGACGAGCAGCCAACGGCCAGGCTCCAACGAGGTTGAGAGCGCTACTTCGGGCCCTTAGGATGACTGAAAGGAAGGTACCCGAAATGGCTTCGATTCGTGATGACGAGCTGCCCAGCTCGACCGGTATTCCCTCATCCGCTCGCCGGACCGACTGGTCCGCGCCCCCGGCGCTTCCCGTGACCGAGGAACTGCTCCTCGCCCTGCCCAAGACGGACCTGCACTGCCACCTGGATGGCTCGATGCGGCTCAAGACGATCCTCGAGCTGGCCGAGCAGCAGAAGGTGTCACTGCCCGCGGACAGCGAGGACACGCTCGCGCGCGCCATCCACATGGGCGAGGTGTGCGAGAGCCTCGAGGACTACCTGATCGCCTTCGACGTGACGCTCTCGGTGCTGCAGACGGCCGAGTCCCTCTACCGCGCCGCCTATGAGCTGGCGGTGGACGCCGCGGCGGAGAACGTGCGCTACATCGAGGTGCGCTACTCGCCCGCGCTGCACCTCAAGAAAGGCCTGAAGATGACCACGGTCATCGACTCGGTGCTCGAGGGCCTGCGCGTGGCCAAGCGAGAGACGGGCATCAAGTGCGGTGTCATCGTGTGCGGCATCCGCCACATCAACCCGCAGACGTCCATGCGGCTCGCGGAGCTGTCGGTGGCGTACAAGAACCGGGGCGTCATCGGCTTCGACCTGGCGGGGGCCGAGGCGAGCTTCCCGGCGAAGGATCACAAGGACGCCTTCCAGCTCATCCTCAAGAACAACGTCAACTGCACGGCGCACGCGGGCGAGGCCTTCGGTCCCGAGTCCATCTCCCAGGCCATCCACAACCTGGGGGCGCACCGCATCGGCCACGGCACGCGCCTGCGCGAGGACGGGGATCTGCTCAACTACGTGAACGATCACCGCATCCCGCTGGAGGTGTGTCCCTCCTCCAACGTCCAGACGGGCGCGGTGCCGAGCCTGGATGTGCACCCGCTCAAGTTCTACTTCGACTACGGCCTGCGGGTGACCGTCAACACGGACAACCGGCTCATCACCGACACCACGGTGACGAAGGAGTTGTGGCTGTCGCACAAGGAGATGGGGCTGTCCCTGGAGGACCTGACCACCATCATCGTGTCCGGCTTCAAGAGCGCCTTCCTGCCCGCGCGAGAGAAGCAGGACTTCCTGCGCCAGGTGAACGAGGAGATCTCCCGCACGCTGGCGGCCTTCGAGAAGCGGCCCCAGGTGGTCAAGCAGCCGGCCTGAGCCGGAGGAGAAGGAGCGAGGCGTGGAGCTGGAGCTGAGTGGCAAGGTCGTCCTGGTGACGGGAGGCTCGGACGGCATCGGGGCGGCGGTGGCCCGGCGTCTGGTGCGCGAGGGAGCCCGGGTGGCCCTCTGTGCCCGGAACGCCGAGCGGCTGGAGGCGACGGCCTCGGCGCTGCGCGAGGCTGGAGGAGAGGTGCTGACGGCGGTGGCGGACGTCACCCAGGCCGCGCAGGTGGATGCGTTCGTGGACGCGGCCGGGGCGCGTTGGGGGCGGGTGGACGGGCTGGTGAACAACGCGGGCGCCTCGGCGGCGCGGCCGTTCGCCGAGGTGGACGACGCGGCGTGGGAAGCGGATCTCCAGCTCAAGCTCTTCGCCGCGGTGCGCACGTCGAGGCGGGTGCTGCCCCTGCTGCGCGCGGCGGGTGGGGGGTCCATCGTCAACGTGCTGGCGCTCGCGGCGAAGGCGCCCGGAGCCCGGTCCGCGCCGTCCTCGGTGTCCCGGGCGGCGGGGATGGCACTCACCAAGACCCTGTCCAAGGAGCTGGGCCCCGAGGGCATCCGGGTGAACGCCGTGTTGCCCGGGCTCATCGAGAGTGGCCAGTGGGAGCGCCGCGCGAATTCCACCGGCCAGCCGCTGGAGGCGCTCTACACGCAGCTGGCGAAGGGGGCGGACATCCCCCTGGGCCGGGTGGGCAAGGCGGAGGAGTTCGCGGACGTGGTGGCCTTCCTGCTCTCGCCCCGCTCGGGCTACGTGAGCGGCGTGGCCCTCAACGTGGACGGTGGGCTGTCTCCTGTCGTGTAGCCGGGTCCGAACCTGGAGACGGTGCGTCAATTCTCTGGCGCTTCCGTCCACCAGCGGGTGGAATCCCCCGGCGCGTGGCCCTGGGGGGCTCGCGGACGCCTGACCGACTCACGAGAGGGATACGCAGATGGACAATCTTCCGAATGACTTTCCGGGTGCGCCCGCACCCATGAACACGGCCGCGGCCCGCGAGGCCGTCTCCGCGCCGGCCATCCTGCTGATGGTGACGGCGGGTCTGGGCATCCTGATGGCGTTGCTGAGCCTCCTCACGTCGCTGGCGGGTGGGGGGAACCTGACGCCCGAGCAGCTCGATCAGTTGCGCGAGGCGGGCTTGGAGCACCTCATCCCCTGGGTCGAGCGCTCGCGCTCCTTTGGCGCCTTCGGCAACCTGCTCACGTTGGTGCTCAGTGGCGTGACGTTCTTCGGCGCCCTGCGGATGAAGGACCTGCGGAGCTTCGGCCTGGCCATGGCCGCCTCCATCATCGCCATCATCCCGTGCTTCGGGCCCTGCTGCTGCATCGGCATCCCGGCGGGCATCTGGGCGCTGGTGGTGATCAACAAGCCGGAAGTGAAGGCCGCCTTCCGTCCGTAGGAACTCGCCCGCTCGCCTCCCTGGCGGACCCGGGGGGCTGGGTCCGCCGCCGGGAGGACTTCCCGGCACGGGGGCTCAGGCGACCTTCATGCCCTTGGGGATGACGACCACGCCCCCCGCGGTGACGTGGAAGCGGCGGCGGTCCTCCTCGAGGTCGTACCCGATGGTCATCTCCGGGGGGATCTCCACGTTCTTGTCGATGATGGCGCGCCGGATGCGGCAGCGCCTGCCGATGGTGACGTTCTCGAAGAGCAGGCTGTCCTCGACCTCGGAGAACGAGTTGACGCGCACCTTGGGTGAAAGCACCGAGCGCTTCACGTGGCCGCCGGAGATGATGCACCCCTCGCTCACGAGCGAGTCCATGGCGTGGCCCACGCGCTTGTGCTCCTGGTCGGCGAAGACGAACTTGGCCGGCGGGAAGTTGTTGGGCTGGGTGTAGATGGGCCAGCGGTCATTATAGAGGTTGAAGACGGGGTCCACCTCCACCAGGTCCATGTTGGACTGGTAGTAGGTGTCGATGTTGCCCACGTCGCGCCAGTAGCCGCGCTCCTTCTCCTCCTGACCGGTGATGACGTTGGTGGCGAAGTCGTACACGTACACCGGCTCGCGCTTGTACAGCTCGCTGATGATGGACTTGCCGAAGTCATGGGCGCTCGCCTCGTTGGCCGCGTCGCGCACCACCTCCTTCACCAGCGAGTCGGTGGAGAAGAGGTAGTTGCCCATGGATGCCAGGCAGTACCGGGGGTTGCCGGGCATGGGGGGCGGGTTCTTGGGCTTCTCCACGAAGCCGCGCATGCGGCCGTTCGCGTCCACGTCGATGATGCCGAACTCCTTGCCCTCCTCGATGGGCACGGGGATGGCGGCCACGGTGCAGGCGGCCTTGTTCTGCACGTGGAAGTCGAGCATCTGCCGGCAGTCCATCCGGTAGATGTGGTCCGCGCCGAAGACGAAGATGTAGTCGGGCTCCTCGTCGGTGATGATGTTGAGGTTCTGGTAGATGGCGTCGACGCTGCCCTTGTACCAGTCCATGCCGGTGCGCATCTGCGCGGGCACCGTCTCCACGTAATGGTCCAGGAAGGCGGACATCCGCCAGGACCGGGACAGGTGCTTGTTGAGCGAATCGCTCTTGTACTGGGTGAGCACCTTCATCCGGTAGATGCCGGAATTGGCGAAGTTGGAGAGGACGAAGTCGATGATGCGGTAGCGGCCGCCAAAGGGGACGGCCGGCTTGGCGCGTTCACGAGTCAGGGGTTCGAGCCGGGTTCCAGCGCCCCCCGCGAGGATCATTGCCAGCAGTTTCGCCATAGGACTGGCCAAATTACCCGGAGGCAAAGACCCGGCAAGCCCCTCCAGGTGGGTTCGTTGAGTACCTAAACCACGCCGACTTGACGGGCCCTCGTGGCTTCCCACCCAGAAGGCGTGCTATGTCTCGAAGTCGATGGCTGGCGACGAAACCCGAGTAACCAAGATCTCCTCGATCAAGGAGTTGGCGACCCCGGTCGACTCGGAATGCTGCATCGTGCAGATTCACGGGCCGGAGCTGGGCAAGAAGTACACGCTCCTCGACCTCGAGTTCACCATCGGGCGTGAAGAGGGAAACCACATCGTGGTGGACCTCGACAACGTCTCGCGCAGGCATGCGCGCATCATCCGCAAGCAGGGGCGGATGTTCGTGCAGGACCTCGGCTCCACCAATGGCACCTACCTCAACGATCAGGAGGTGACGCAAGAGACGCCGCTGCGCAGTGGCGATCTCATCAAGGTGGGGGGCTCGATCTTCAAGTTCCTCACCGGTGACAACGTGGAGCTGCAGTACCACGAGACCATCTACACGCTCACCATCCAGGACGGTCTCACCGGCATCAACAACAAGCGCTACTTCCTGGAGTACCTGGAGCGCGAGATGGGCCGGTGCCACCGCTATGGGCGCCCCCTGACGTTGATGATCTTCGACATCGACTTCTTCAAGAAGATCAACGACGTGCACGGGCACCTGGCGGGTGACTACGTGCTGCGCGAGCTGGCGCAGACCCTCAAGCGGCTGGTGCGCAAGGAGCAGTGCTTCGCGCGCTACGGCGGCGAGGAGTTCGCGGTCGTCATCCCCGAGGATGGGGGCGACAAGGCGCGCATCTTCGCGGAGAAGATCCGCCGCTGCATCGAGGAGAAGCAGTTCGTCTTCGAGAACCAGGAGATTCCCGTCACCTTGTCCCTGGGCGTGGCCGACATGGCCCCCGACATGGTGGAGCCGCTGCAGTTCATCAAGGTCGCGGACGCGAACCTCTACAAGGCGAAGAAGTCGGGCCGCAACCGCGTGGTCGGCTGATGGGCCGGGGCGCGGTCTTCCTCCCCCGGTGACGGGGGAGGGGACGGCGGTGCCTCAGGTACCCTCGCGCAGGTTGGCGAGCCGACCCTTGGTGCCCGGCAGGTTTCCGGGCGCCATGCGCGTGTAGAGGTAGTTGACCGTGTCCTGCAGCGTCTCGTGGATGTCACGGGCGCGGAAGCCCAGCTCGTGCTCGGCCTTGCCGCTGTCCAGCCAGAACCAGTGCTCGCCGATGTCCACCTCCTGGGGATCCAGGGTGGGCTTGACGCCGCGCCATTTGGCCACCTGCTCGAGCACCTTGGCGCCGAACACGTTCACCTTCGGGGGCAGCTTGAGCCGGGGGGCGCTCACGCCCGTGAGGCGCTCCAGGCGCTGGAAGAAGTCCCACATGGAGAGGTTCACCCCCATGAGGTGGCGCCCGTACAGCTCGCCGCGCGTGAGGGCGTTCACGAAGGCGTCCGCCAGGTCGCGCACGTCCACCACGGAGATGCCGCCTCCGGGCATGGCGGGAATCTCTCCCTGGAGGAACTTCATCACCGTCCAGGTGGACGACAGCCGGTCATCCCCGGGGCCCATGAGCAGGCTCGGGTTGAGCACCACGAGGGGGATTTTGTGCTGGCGGCAGTACTCCAGCGTCAGCTTCTCCTCGTAGATCTTCGACAGGTAGTAGGGCCAGCGGCCCACCACCTCGATGGGGTAGTCGTCCTCTTCCGTGCCCACGCGCTCTTCCTTGGACACGGCGATGGCGCCCGAGGTGGAGGCGAGGATGACGCGCTGCAGGCCCGCCTCGCGCACGTCGTGCAGCAGCTCGCGCGTGGCGTCCACGTGCAGCTCGTACATGCGCCGCGCGTCCTTGTCCTGGAAGGAGACGAGCCCCGCCAGGTGGTAGAGCGCGTGCACGCCCTCGAGCGCGCGCCGCACGGCGTCCCGGTCCTTCAAGTCCCCGGGGACGTACTCCACCGTTTCAAAGCCCGGGCCCTTGGGGCGCGAGCGGCCGATAATGCGCACCTCGTGGCCCGCGGCGACGAGCCGTGGCACCAGATGCGTGCCCAGGAAACCGGTACCTCCGGTGACGAGCAGCTTCACGTGTCGTTCCTTCCCGTGGACAGGGCACGGCGCTGGTCCTCCACCGTCGCCGAGTCATCGAAGCTCAGCACCCGGCCCGCGGCCAGCGCGCGCACGGCGTCCTCGGCCATGTGCGTGGCGTAGCGGTAGCTCTCCGAGCGCGACATGCCCTGGGTCTTCTTGCGCAGCATCTCGTACGTGAGCGCGGGGCCGATGCGGCCCTCCAGCTCGCGCGACTTGGGGACCATGGTGCCCTTGGGCAGGGCCTCGAAGGCGCCCTTCACGTAGATGGGCAGCACGTCCACCTTGTAGGTGAGCGCCAGGTAGCCCAGCGTGGGCTTGAACTCGAGCAGCTCCCCCGTCACCGAGCGCGTGCCCTCGGGGAAGATGAGCAGGTTGAAGCCCTGCCGCAGGGCGGAGCCCGCCATGCCCAGCGACTCGCGCAAGGAGCCCTGGCGGTCCATGGGGATGAGGTTGGTGAAGTTCTCGAAGTACGCGCGCTTGAGGGGCGTATCGAAGAAGTAGTCGCGCGCGGCGATGGTGGTGAGCCGTTCTCCCTGCTCGCCGAGCAGCACCTTGACGAGCCCCATGTCCAGGTGGCTCGTGTGGTTGGCGATGACGAGGAAGTTGCGGTTCTGGGGGATGAAGGCCTTGCCCGTCACCTTCACGTCGAACAGGCCGCCGAAGATGGCCTGCTGTCCGAGCCGCACCGCGTGCCGCCCCAGGGCGACCAGGGGCTCGGGCACGGGGATCTCCACCTCCTCGGCCTTCTGGACTTCGCGGGAGATGTCCCGGGCGCGCGTCTCCGTGCTCGGCTTGCGGCCGCTGGCGAGCACCAGCTTGCGCAGGTCGTCCACCGTCTGCACGTGCGTGAGATCATTCGCCGTGGGCAGGGGCACTCCCGCCTGCTCGAGCGCCACGGACAGCTCGGTGAGCATGAGCGAGTCCACGCCCAGGTCCCCGCTCAAGTGGGCATCGGGACGGATGTCGGCGAGGGGGCGGTTGGTGACCTCGGAGAGGAGCGGGTAGAGCCAGTCGGCCACGCCGCCCGTGCCCAGCTGCTGCACGCGCTCGCGCGCCTTGTCCCCGGAGGCGACGAGCCGCTCGAGCTTCCTGAGCTCCTCCACCACCTGCTTGCGCTTGACCTTGCGCGTGGACGTGCGCGGCAGCTCCACGTCCGTGAAGCGCAGCACCTTCACCCGGCGGTAGAAGGGAATGTCGCTGCCCTTCTTGCGGAAGTACTCCTCCAGCTCGCGCCGCACTTCCTCGCGCGGGCGCTCCTGGTAGTCCGGTACGCACAGGCAGGCCACCTTCTCGCCGCCCGCCTCGTCCGGCATGCCGACGACGGACAGCTCCTTGATGTGCTTGTGGTCGCCGAAGAACTCCTCGAGCTCGTCCGGGTACACGTTCTTCCCGTTGGCATCGATGATGACGTCCTTCTTGCGGCCCACGAGGAACAGCCGCCCGTCGGCGTCCAGCCGGCCGAGGTCTCCCGTGTACAGCCAGCCGTCCTTGAGGACGGCGTCGGTGGCGTCCTTGTCCCCGAAGTAGCCGGCCATGACGCTGGGGCCCCGGGCGATCACCTCGCCGATGCCCTCGTTGTCCGGCTCGAGGATCTTCAGCTCGATGCCGGGCAGGGCCTTGCCCACCGTGCCGGGCTGACGCTTGTTGACGCTCGTCTCGGACACCGTGAGGACGGGAGCGGCCTCGGTGAGGCCGTAGCCCTCGATGATGTTGAAGCCCAGCTGGTGGAAGGCCTTGTGCACGTCATCCGGCAGCGCCGAGCCGCCGGACACGAGGAACTTGATCTTCCCGCCGAACTTGCGGTGCACGGGCCAGAAGAGCAGCTTGCCCAGGTTGAGGCTGCTGCGGTTGCGCAGCTCGCCGTGGGTGGCCATGAGCGTCTTGAGAATCTGCTCCACGAGCGGCGGACGGCTGGCCATCTCCTGCGTCACCTTGCGGTGCAGGAGCTGCCAGAGCGCGGGCACGCCGATCATCGCGGACACGCGGCCCGTCTCGAACACCTCGCCGAGTTTGTCCGAGGTGAGCTCGTCGATGTACGTCACCTCCGCGCCCCGGGAGAACGGGGTGAGGAAGCCCGCGGAGAACTCGAAGGTGTGGTGCAGGGGCAGCACGGACAGCACGCCGTCGCCCACGCCGATGCTGAACGCGCCCGCGAGCTTCGCGATGAGCGAGGCGAAGTTGCGGTGGGTGAGCATCACGCCCTTGGGCGTGCCCGTGGTGCCGGACGTGAAGATGAGGCTGGCCACGTCGTCCGCGGCGGCCGTGCGGCGCACCGGCCCGATGTGGTCCGGGTACTGGGGGTCTCCGCTCATGGCCTCGGCGAGGCTGGCCACGTGCGTGGTGAGTCCCGCCTGGGTGAGCGCCGTGGCGAGGTGGGGCAGCTCGGCCGCCGCGTCCTCCGACAAGAGCAGCACCTTGGCCTCGGAGCGGCGGGCGATGTTGACCACCTCGGCCTCGTTGAGGCTCGGGTCCACCGGGACCGCGGTGCCGCCCGCGCGCAGGATGCCGAAGTAGGAGATGGGCCACTCGGGCCGGTTCTCCGACAGGATCATCACGCGCTCGTTGCGCTTGACGCCTTCCTTCATCAGGTAGCTGCCCACGCGGTTGGCGTAGCGGTTCACCTCGCCGTAGGTGAAGCGCTCTTCCTTCTCGTTCGCCGCGAAGCGGAAGGCCACGCGGTGGCGCCAGGCGTTGACGCTCGCCTCCAGCATCTCCAGGAGGTCGCGGTGCGCGGGGATGACGGTGCGCCGCTTGTTCTCCTCCTCGAGGCCCGGGAACACCCACTTCTCCAGGCCTGGCAGGTGGGTGTCGAGGAAGTAGACGCGCCAGTCGATGGCCTCGGGGGCCCAGGGGATGCGGGCCCGGTCATGCGGGGCCATCCGCGCGTACACCGCGCGGGTGTTGTCGCAGCGGAAGACGTAGCGGTTGTCGTAGAGGAAGGGCATGAAGATCTCGATGAGCCCCAGCAGGCTCGAGCCTTCGTCCTCCACGGTGGCCAGCGAGTCCCGGGCGCGCTCCATCAGCGCCTGCACCTTGGGCGCTCCCCAGGCGGGCTTCACCTCGTCGAGCACCTGGCGCAGCAGCTTCGCGCCCTTGATGAACATGGGGGCGCTGAGGTTCTCGAACACGGCGCGGCTGGCCGGCACCGGCTCGATGCGCGAGCGCACCTCGTTGAGCAGCGCGTTGCCCGTCTCCTTGTTGCGGTAGTAGCGGCGGCGGTAGAGGCCGACGAGCTCGATGGAGCGGCTCGCGTAGAACGGGTTCACGTCACCGCTGGCCAGGTTGTAGACGCGCCGCTCCTCCACCTGCATGGCGTGGGCGGTGATGCCGATGGTGGCGCCCGCCACGTGGTCCACGGGGATGATGTCGAGGATGGCCCGGTCGCCCGCGGGGATGTGCTGCTGGCCCTTGATGCCCGCGAAGGCCAGGGGCGCCGAGGTGGTGAAGCCCTCGTTCCAGCCGGGGAAGGGGAAGTGCTGGGCGGACTCGACGATGGAGGGCCGCACGATGGCGTAGCGCAGGCCGGGCGTGCTGGCCATGACCTGCTCGCCCAGGCTCTTGGTGTACGTGTACGTGTTGGGCCAGCCCCAGTGCTGGGCCCGGTCCATGCCCGCGCGCACGAGCTCGCCCGACAGCCACAGCTTGCGCTCGCGGCCCACGGCCAGCCGCAGGGTCTTCTCGTCCGTGGCGTCGCGGCCCTCTTGCTCCAGCCGCTCCAGGGCCTTCTTGCGGAAGAGGGACGTGAGGGTCTTGTCGTCCGCCTGCTCGCGCAGCCGGGCCACGAGCTTCTCCGCGTCGGCGAGCTCCTGCTCCAGGCTGAAGTCGCGCCCGTCCAGCTCGTCCTGGCGCGGGAAGTAGCCCACCACTTCCTCGTCCTCGAAGACGAGCCCGTTGCGATTGCCCGCCACGAAGGCGGTGGACATGTGGATGAGCGGCACATTCCAGCGCAGCGCCAGCTCCACGGTGTTCTTCACGCCGTGGGTGTTGACGTTGAGGCCCACCTCCAACGACGGGTTGAAGGACACCAGGCCCGCGCAGTTGACGATGGCGTGCACCTGGCCGGTGAGCGCCTCGGCCTGGGCGGGCTCCAGGCCCATGAGCGGATCGGTGATGTCGCCGTCGATGACCTCGACCTTGCGGCGCAGGAACTCCAGCGCGCCCTCGTCGCCATGGGCGTCACGCAGCGGCTGGAAGGGCTCGCTCGTGGCGACCTTGTCGAAGAAGCGCCGCTCGGCGGACGGCGCGCTGCCCTTGCGCACCAGCACGTAGAGCTTGTCGAGCTCCTGGCCGTAGCGCGTCAGGAGCATGGACAGGGTGACCTTGCCCACGAAGCCGGTGGCGCCCGCGAAGAGCAGGCGCTTGCCGGTGAAGATCTGGGTGACGTTCAACTCGGGAAGACTCATCGTCGGGAATCCGGAGGAGGGGACTACTTCACGTCGACCATGACGGTGGGGGCGATGCGCAGCAGGCTGATGCTGGCCGAGCGGCCCATGAAGCCGCGCGCCTCCTCGATGGCCTCGGTGAGCGTGTCGGTGCGGTCCCAGCCGAGCAGCGCCGGGACGTGGTTGTTCTCCGCGCCCGCGACGATGACCTTGCCCGCGTGCTGGCGGCCGTTCTCGCCCCAGTACCACATGTAGAGCGGGTGCACGCCGTGGTAGGCGTTGCCCTTGCGGTACAGGTGCACGTAGCTGGGGTTCTCGGCGAACTCGCGCTCGAACTTCTGCTCGATCTTCACCGCGTCGCGCGTCTCGGGCAGCACCCGGTTGAAGAACTCGATGTAGCTCGGGTGCTGCACCGGATCGAACTCGTCGAACGCGGGGTGGGTGAGGATGATGACGCCGCCCTTCTTCACCAGCGGCACGCCGCGGTTGAGGTTGAAGAAGTAGCCGAGCCCCATCACCTGCACGAGCAGCGGGTTGAGGATGGAGTTGACGCTGTAGGGCGAGATGAAGGGGATGGGGAAGATGACGATGTCGCTCTGGCCCTGCACCGGCACCGAGTACTGCTGCCAGCTCTTCTCCAGGATCTTCTGGTGCGTGGGCTCGGTGGCGCCGGCGAACACGCCCGTCACGTCATAGGGCGCGGGGATGGAGTTGAGCACCGTGCGCGCCGCGGCGCGCGGCATCTTCGACAGCGCGTAGCGCATGGCGTGGAACTTCAGCCGGTCGCCCTCGGTGTAGTCCTCCTCCTTCTTGTGGAGGAAGTCCGTGGCCGGGCCGAACATGCGGTTGTTGAGCACCGACTCGATGTGGAACACCTTGAGGTGCTTGTCGATCGCCTTGCCGATGCGCTCGTTGCGCCGGTACAGCTCGCTCTTCGTGGGCTCCATGTAGCTCTCGGAGTCACGAATCGTCTTGGGGTTGTGGTGCGCGCGCAGGCTCGCGTAGTTGGCCAGGCCCGTCCCCATGGACTTGTGCCCGCCGTTCATGGGCACGAAGTTCACGTTGATGTAGACGGTCAGGTCGCTCTCCGCCACGCGCCGGTTGACGGCCACCACGTGCGAGCCGCACGGGCTGCGCTCCAGCTCGGTGATGCCGTCCGGGTCCTCGGCGTCGTGGTTGTAGTAGCGGTCCGGGTAGTAGGCGTCGTGGATTTTCTGGCCCACCATGCGCCGCATCTCGCCCTCGGTCATGCGCCGGTGCAGGGCGTTGGCGATGATGAGGTGGATGTCATCCACGCCCGAGTCCGCGCACAGCTCCAGCACGACCTCCAGGATGGACTGGCGCACGTCCGGCGTGGCCATGGGCGGCAGCGGCACGGAGATGTCGTCGATGACGCAGGTGAGCTTCATGCCCGGGCGCAGCAGGGCATGCAGCGGATCCATCCCCTCGGGGTGGTTGATGGCCCAGCGGATGGCGGCCTTGACGTTGGGCACGCCCTCCAGGGGCGGCCGGGGGAAGATGACCCGGGTGCCCACGGGGAGGTCCTCGAGGAGGAAGTTCTCTCCGGAGAAGAGCGCCCGCGGGGGGCTGCCCTTCTCGGTGATGACCACCTGGCTTTCCTCGTCGTACAGCTTCTTGAGCGTCTTGAGCGGGCGCATGATGAGCGAAGGCTTTCGTCGTTACTTGAGGTCGAGGATGGGCCAGTTGTAGGCCCGGGCGATGGCGCGCAGCCGCATGTCGGGGTTGACGGCGGTGGGCCGCCCCACGACGGACAGCATGGCGTAGTCGGAGGCACTGTCGGAGTAGCCGTGGCTCTGATCGAGCGACAGGCCCTCCCGCACACAGTAGGAGCGGATGGCGTTGGCCTTGTTGGCGCCCTCGATGATGGGAGGGATGACCTTTCCGGTCGCCTTGCCGCCCACGAACTGCATCTTGTTGGCGATCATGTCGTCGGCGCCCAGGTGGCGGGCGAGCGGGCGCATGCTGAAGTCCAGGGCGCCCGTGACAAGCACGATGCGGCAGCCGGCCCGGCGCGCCTGGTCGATGAGGTCGCGCGTCTGCTCGTACAGGGCCGGCTTGAGGACGTCCTCGAACATGTCCTCGGCCACGGAGATGAGCCGGTCCTCGGACAGTCCCGCGTAGTACCGGTAGAAGAACTCGTTGAAGGTCTTACGGTCCAACGCGTCCATGGCGGCGAACAGCGGCACGCTGGCCGCCGTGGCCAGGGTCCTTCCGGCCATGCCCAAGAGGGAGCCCCGGTTCATCGCGTAGTAGGCGTAGACGTGAACGACGTTGGTCTTCACCAGCGTCCCGTCGACATCGTAGAAGGCGGCTTTCGCGTCCATGGTTGAGGCGGGCTTCCTGACACCGGAGTCAGGCATGTGTCAACCGCACTCCACTCCCGTGGAATTCACTGGGCGGGGCTCGCTCCGAGGAGGGCCCCTGTTCCGGCATTCAGTCAGCCGCTTTTATCCCACACTGGGCTCCGCCTCCCGCCTGGAGGGGGGCGGCTGCTTCGCCTCGCGGAGTTGACCCAACCGCCCACGTGGGTGTCGGGCGCGAGCGCCTCGGTTCGCTACCGGGTGGCGTGGGACGGAGGCGTCACTCATCGAGCCAGAAGTCGAGAAAAGACGGAAACCTCTGGCCCCTCGAAGGGCCGTCTTCCTCGTGCAACAGGTCTGTTTCAACCTGTCTCGGAGTCGCGCGAGCGAGACCCGCCGGGGGCCGAGGAATCGATCCTCAGAGGGAGGAGCGCGTCACCCGGGCGGTGTTCTTGGAGAAAACACTCTTCCCTTCCGAGGGAGAAACATTATTTTCTCCCTCGGCCCTCAGAGGGAAGAATGCAGCGGAGGGCTGTTTTTAGGCCTCGGGCTTACTGAGCGCCCGCTGGCTCAGGGTGTTGAACACGCTGTGCAACGCTCCCAGGACACTCGATCCAGGGGCAGGAGATCCGAACAGAATGGCCGCCAAGAAGACCACCACCGCCGCCAAGAAGGCCCCCGCCGCCAAGAAGGCCCCCGCCGCCAAGAAGGCCCCCGCCGCCGCTGGTGGAAAGCGCAAGCCGAACGCGGCGTTCATGAAGGAGATGACCCCGTCGGCCGCCCTGGCCGAGGTCGTCGGCTCCAAGCCGCTGCCGCGCACCGCCGTCGTGAGCAAGATCTGGGAGTACATCAAGAAGAACAACCTCCAGGACGCGAAGAACAAGCGTCAGATCAACGCCGACGACAAGCTCAAGCCCATCTTCGGCGGCAAGAAGTCCGTCACGATGTTCGAGCTGACGGCGCTGGTGAACAAGAACCTGTCCTGAGCGGAATGACCGGCGCGTCGCCGGTCGCCGTTCGCAACGAGGGCTCGCCGCGCAAGTGGCGGGCCCTCGGCGTTCGTATGCGGGCGAGCGTTGGATAGCGGGCGGAAGGTCATCACCGAGGTGGTCAGACGGGCCGGGGGGTCCTACGACTGGGCCCATGCGACTTGATGGAACGGCCGTGTCTGGAGGCATCACGGGAGAATCCGGTGTGGAAGCGCTGGCCACGGCGTTGTTCGGCCGGGTGCGGCAGATGGTGCTGGGCAGTCCCACGCCGCTGGCCACCTACCGGGTGCAGTTGCACAAGGGCTTCACCTTCGACGACGCGCGCAAGGCCGTGCCCTATCTGTCCCGGTTGGGGGTGTCGGACCTCTACTGTTCGCCCTATCTCAAGGCGAGTCCGGGCAGCACCCACGGCTACGACTGCGTGGACCACAAGCAGCTCAACCCCGAGGTCGGTACGGCCGCGCAGCACGAGGCCCTGTGCACCGCGCTGCGCGAGCATGGACTCGGTCAGGTGTTGGACGTGGTGCCCAACCACATGGGCATCGATGCCTTCAACCCGCTGTGGTTCGACGTCCTGGAGAACGGCCCCGCGTCCGTGTACGCGCGCTTCTTCGACATCGACTGGAGCCCGGTCAAGGACGAGCTGGAGGGCAAGGTCCTCTTGCCAGTGTTGGGGGACCAGTACGGCGTGGTGCTGGAGAAGGGCGAGCTGAAGCTGGGCTTCCTCGAGGGGGCCTTCGTCGTCCACTACTACGACAGGCTCCTGCCGGTGGCGCCGCGCCAGTACGCGCGGGTGCTCGAGCGGAACCTGGACGTACTGGAGGCGAAGCTGGGCGCGGAGCACTCGCACTTCATCGAGCTGCACTCCATCCTCACCGCCATCCGCCACCTGCCCGAGCGCACCGAGATCCAGCGTGCCCAGGTCGTCGAGCGCAACCGCGAGAAGGAGGTCATCAAGCGCCGGCTGGCCGCCCTGGCCACCGCGAGCCCCGAGATGTCCGCGCACATCGCCGCCAACGTGGAGGCCATCAACGGCACGCCGGGACAGCCTCGCTCCTTCGATGAGCTGGACCAGATACTCCAGGAGGGCAGCTACCGCCTGGCGCAGTGGCGCGTGGCGGGCGAGGAGATCAACTACCGCCGCTTCTTCGACATCAACGGTCTGGCCGCCATCCGCATGGAGGATCCGGAGGTGTTCGCCGAGGCGCACCAGCGCATCTTCGAGTGGCTGCGCAAGGGCCAGGTCACCGGGCTGCGCATCGATCACCCGGACGGGCTCTACGATCCCACGGCCTACTTCCTCCACCTGCAGGAGCGCTATTTCCTGGAGCGGGCGCGGGCCCTCTTCGACGCCGAGCAGGACACGCGGGCCGAGCAATGGCCCGAGGTGGAGGCGCGGCTGCGCGAGCGCTGGCGGGAAGAGGCCGAGGCGAAGGTGGACTCGCCGCTACGCCGGGCGCTCTTCGTGTCCGTGGAGAAGATCCAGGGCGGACGCGAGCGCATCCCCGACAGTTGGGCGGTGCATGGCACCACGGGCTACCGCTTCGCCAACGCGGTGGGCGGCATCTTCGTGAAGCCCGACGCGGAAGGGGCGATGACGGAGACGTACCATCGCTTCATCGGCGAGGCGCCGGACTTCGACGAGCTCGTCTACGAGAAGAAGCGCCTCATCCTGCGCGACTTCATGTCGAGCGAGTTGAACATGCTCGCCCACCGGCTCAACCGCATCTCGGAGATGAACCGGCGCACGCGGGACTTCACCCTCAACAGTCTGCGGCGGGCGCTGGCGGAGTTCATCGCGCTCTTCCCCGTGTACCGCACCTACGTGGACGACACGCAGGCGGGGCTGGACGAGCGTGACGTGCGCTACATCAAGGACACCCTGCGCCACGCCAAGGCGCGCAACGCCACGCTCAACGTCACCATCTTCGACTTCCTGGGCGACGTGCTCCTGCGGCGCTACCCCGATCACCTGGGAGAGCACGAGCGGGCGGAGATGCTCGCCTTCGCCATGAAGATGCAGCAGTTGACGGGCCCGGTGATGGCCAAGGGGCTGGAGGACACGACCTTCTACGTCTACCACCGCTTCTGCGCGCTCAACGAGGTGGGCGGGGAGCCGGAGCACTTCGGCACCACCGACGCCATCTTCCACGAGCGCAACCTGGAGCGGGCCATCCACTGGCCGGCGAGCATGCTCACCACCAGCACCCACGACACCAAGCGCAGCGAGGACGTCCGCGCGCGCCTCCACGTGTTGTCCGAGCTGCCCGAGGCGTGGCGCGAGCGCGTGGAGTTCTGGTCGTCCCTCACCCGGGCCTACCGCGCGGAGATGCCCGAGGGCCCCGCGCCCTCCCTCAACGACGAGTACCTCTTCTACCAGACGGTGGTGGGCGCCTGGCCCATGGGCGAAAGGCTCTCCTCCGGAGAACTCGAGGAGTTCCGGGGCCGCATCCGCGAGTACATGCTCAAGGCCATCAAGGAGGCCAAGGTCCGCACCTCGTGGACCAACCCGGACAAGGACTACGAGGAGGGCGTGGCGCGCTACGTCGACGCCTGCCTGGACGAGGAGCGGAGCCGGGGCTTCCTCGAGGACCTGCGGACCTTCAAGCGCCGCATCGAGCGGGCCGGTCAGCACAATGCCCTCGGCCAGTTGCTGCTCAAGGTGATGTCTCCGGGGGTGGTGGACACGTACCAGGGGTGCGAGCTGTGGGACTTGTCGCTCGTGGACCCGGACAACCGCCGTCCGGTGGACTACGGCCTGCGGGAGCGGCTGCTCTCGTCGCTGGATCAGGAGGCTTACCGGGGCCGCCCCGGACTGTGCGCCCAGTTGGTGGAGCACATGGACGATGGCCGCATCAAGCTGTTCGTGCTGGCCGAGGGGCTGCGGCTGCGTCAGCGCTACCCGGTGCTCTTCCGCCAGGGGGGATACCGGGCCCTGCACCTGAGGGGGCCTCGCGCGGACGCGGCGGTGGCCTTCGCGCGCGAGCACGAGCAGTCGCTCGTCATCGCCATCGCACCGCGTTACACGCTGTCCGCCCTGGAGTCGCCCGGAGGGCTCGCCTCGGCCTATGAAGAAACGTCCGTGGAGCTGCCCGCGTCCTATGCGAGCATGACGTTCCGCGACGTCTTCACGGGCCAGCAGGTGCGGCCGGGACGCCACGGAGAGGGCGCGGTGTTGCCACTGGCGCCCCTGCTGGTGGGCTTCCCGCTGGTACTGTTGGAGAGGAGTGATGGATGAAGCGCGTGGAGGTGCTGCCCGGCAAGCCCTATCCCCTGGGCGCCACGTACCTTGGCAATGGAGTCAACTTCGCCGTCTTCAGCGAGCACGCGCGGAAGATGGAAGTCTGTCTCTTCGACCCGCGCGATCCGTCGCGCGAGTTGGGCCGGTACGTCCTGCCGGAGCACACCCAGCACGTCTGGCACGGCTTCATCCCCGAGCTGCAGACGGGCACGCTCTACGGCTTGCGCGCTCACGGGGCCTACGAGCCCCGGCGCGGCCTGCGCTTCAACCCGCATAAGCTGTTGGTGGACCCCTATGCCCGTGCCTTGCACGGGCAGGTGGACTTCTCCGCCCCCGTCTATCCCTACCCGCTCGAGCACCCGGAGCAGGACCTGGTCCTCGACGGCCGCGACAGCGCCGCCGGCATCCCCAAGGCGGTGGTGCTCACCGACGACTTCGACTGGGAGGGGGACCGCTCCCCCTCGGTGCCGTGGAATCGCACGCTGCTCTATGAAGCCCACGTCAAGGGCCTCACGAAGCTGCACCCCTCGGTGCCCGAGCACCAGCGCGGCACCTACGCGGGAATGGCCCATCCGGCCGTCATCGAGCACCTGCTGAGGCTCGGGGTCACCGCGGTGGAGCTGCTGCCCATCCACGCCCACGCGGACGAGCCCTTCCTCGTCACCAAGGGCTTCACCAACTACTGGGGCTACAGCTCCCTGGGGTTCTTCGCGCCGGACGCGCGCTTCGCCTCCACGGGCTCGCGCGGCGGCCAGGTGGCCGAGTTCAAGGCCATGGTGAAGGCGCTGCACCGCGCCGGCATCGAGGTCATCCTCGACGTCGTCTACAACCACACCTGCGAGGGCAACCACCTGGGGCCCCTCTTGTCCTTCAAGGGCCTGGACAACACCGCCTACTACCGGCTGACGGAGAAGGATCCGCGCTACTACCAGGACTTCACCGGCACGGGCAATTCGTGGAACGCGAGCCACCCGTACGCACTCAAGCTCGTCATGGACTCGCTGCGCTACTGGGTGGAGGTGATGCACGTGGATGGCTTCCGCTTCGATCTGGCCACCACCCTGGGCCGGGATCGGACGGGCTACGACACGCGCGCCTCCTTCTTCCAGATGGTGCATCAGGATCCGGTGCTCAGCCGGGTGAAGCTCATCGCCGAGCCCTGGGACGTGGGCGACTTCGGCTACCAGGTGGGCAACTTCCCCGTGCTCTGGAGCGAGTGGAACGGCAAGTACCGCGACACCATCCGCCGCTACTGGCGGGGCGATGAGCGGCAGGTGGGAGACCTGGGCTATCGCGTCACCGGCTCCTCGGACCTGTTCGCGCTGAGCGGGCGCAAGCCCACCGCGAGCGTCAACTTCATCACCGCCCACGACGGCTTCACCCTGCACGACCTGGTCACCTACAGCCACAAGCACAACGAGGCCAACCTCGAGGACAACCGCGACGGGGCCAACGACAACCACTCGTGGAACTGCGGCGTGGAGGGCGAGACGCGCGATCCGGCGGTCAACAGCCTGCGCGAGCAGCAGAAGCGCAACTTCCTCGCCACGCTCTTCTTGTCCCAGGGCGTGCCCATGCTGGTGGCGGGTGACGAGATGGGCCGCACCCAGCGCGGCAACAACAACGCCTACTGCCAGGACAACGCCCTGTCCTGGGTGGACTGGAAGCTCAGCGACGCCCAGAAGCGGCTGCTGGACTTCACCATCCGCATGAGCCAGCTGCGCCGCACGCAGCCCGTGCTCACCAAGCGCCGCTTCTTCCGCGGCTCCACCATCTGGGACAGCGAACTCAAGGACCTGGCGTGGTTCACCCCGGATGGCCAGGAGATGAAGAAGGAGGACTGGGAGAAGCCCCACCTGCGCTCGGTGTCCTTCCTGCTGGGCGGGGATGCGATCGCCGCGCCCGGGGAAGAGGGCCAGCGCATCTTCGGCGACACGCTCCTGGTGCTGATGAACGCGCACCATGAGCCCGTCACCTTCCACCTGCCCGCCATCGAGTGGGGCGCGGACTGGGAAGAGGTGGTGGACACGAGTCAGTCACGCCTGTCGCGCCATCCCCACACTCCGGCGGGGGGCTCCGTGGTGCTGGCCGGCCGGGCCTTGATGGTGCTGCGCCGTCCGGCGATCGAGTAGGGCCCCTTATGTCATTCGACATGTCGAGGCCACATGCGGGTCGACGGCGGCCCGTTCGCGCTTTATAGGACGCCGTCCGCCGCTCTCGCGGCTGGGTCCGGGAAAGAAACGCTTGAACACACACGTCGCGCTCTGGGTGGGCTTCAACCTCTTCGTGCTGGCCATGCTGGCCATGGACCTGGGCCTGTTCCACCGCAAGGAGCACGCGGTGACGCCCCGGGAGGCGGCCACGTGGACGGGGGTGTGGATCTCCATCAGCCTGCTGTTCTGTGGCGCCCTGCGCTACACGGGCTACTGGACCCAGGAGCAGTCGCTGCAGTGGGTGACGGCCTACGTGGTCGAGTACGCGCTCTCGGTCGACAACCTGTTCGTCTTCCTGATGGTGTTCGGCTTCTTCCGGGTGCCGGCCGAGGTGCAGCACCGGGTGCTCTTCTGGGGCATCCTCGGCGCGTTCGTCATGCGCGCGGCCCTCATCGTCACCGGCGCGGCGCTGGTGAGCCGCTTCCACTGGCTCATCTACCTCTTTGGCGCCTTCCTCGTCTTCACGGCGGTGAAGATGGCCTTCGCCAAGGATGGGGAGGAGGCGGAGCCCGAGCAGTCGGTGGTGGTGAAGGTGGCCCGGCGCCTGCTGCCGGTGGCCCGCCAGGATGAGGGCAGCCGGTTCTTCGTCCTGGAGGACGGCCAGCGCAAGGTGACGCCCCTGTTCCTGGTGCTGCTGGTGGTGGAGGCGACGGATCTGCTCTTCGCCCTGGACTCCATCCCGGCGGTGCTCGGCATCAGCCAGGATCCGTTCATCGTCTATACATCCAACGTGTGCGCCATCCTCGGGCTGCGCTCGCTCTTCTTCGTGGTGGCCAGCCTCATGGAGAAGTTCCACCTGCTCAAGGTGGGTCTGGGCATCATCCTTGGCTTCGTGGGCCTGAAGATGCTCATCACCTTCTTCGACATCCACATCCCCATCGGGTTGTCCCTGGGCATCATTGGCGGGGTGCTGGTGGCGTGCATCCTGGCCTCGCTCATCTGGCCCAAGCTGGCCGAGGAGACGCTCCCCGGGGCGGCCGAGGCTCCGCCGAAGCAGGACCGGGAAGGCACTCCTTCCTAGCCTCCAGGCGGGGACTGGCGTGTTTGGCTTGCGTCCGGGCGGCGAGCGAGCCAATGGTGCGGACATGTCCTCCGTCATCACCGAAGGCATCCGCGTCTCCGTGAAGCCCGCCTACTGGCCGGAGCGGAGCGCCCCGGACTCCCACCAGTACGCCTTCATGTACACGGTGGAAATCACCAACGTGGGCCAGGAGCCGGCGCAGCTGCGCAGCCGCCATTGGCTCATCACCGACGCCACCGGCAAGGTGGAAGAGGTGCGCGGCGAGGGCGTCGTGGGCAAACAGCCCCGCCTGGGGCCCGGCGAGCGCTTCGAGTACACGAGCTGGGCGCAGCTGCGCACGGCCTTCGGCTCCATGCGCGGCTCCTACACGCTGGAGCGTCCCGATGGCCGCCAGTTCGAGGCGCGCATCGGGGAGTTCGCCCTCACCCAGCCCCACTCCCTGCACTGAGCCACCATGTCCCCCAAGGGCCTGCTCCTGGTCAATCTGGGCACGCCGGACGCCCCCGAGACGGGCGCCGTGCGCCGCTACCTGCGCGAATTCCTCAGCGACAGGCGTGTGCTGGACATCCATCCCGTGGGGGCCTGGCTGCTGCTCAACGCCGTCATCCTGCCCTTCCGCTCCCCCAAGAGCGCGCATGCCTACCGCGCGGTGTGGACCGAGCAGGGCTCGCCGTTGATGGTGCACTCGCGCGCCCTGACGGCCGGGGTGGCCCGCCAGCTCGAGGGGGAGTACGTGGTGGAGTTGGCCATGCGCTATGGCAACCCCTCCCTGCCGGACGCGGTGGCGAGGCTGCGCGCGCGGGGGGTGTCGGACTTCACCGTGCTGCCGCTCTACCCGCAGGAGGCCCCGTCCTCCTCGGGCTCGTCGCTCGCGCGCACCTATGAGGTGCTGGGCTCGAGCTGGGACGTGCCCAACGTGCGCGCGGTGCCGGCCTTCCACGACCATCCCGGCTTCCTGGATGCCTTCGCCGAGGTGGCGCGGCCCGTCATCTCCGAGGCCCGGGCGGACTACGTCCTCTTCAGCTTCCATGGCGTGCCCGAGCGGCACGTGCGCAAGACGGACACCTCGGGCTCGCACTGCCTCGCCTCGGCCGGGTGCTGTGACGCCCTCACGGACGCCAATCGCCATTGCTACCGGGCCCAATGCTACGCCACGGCGCGGGGGCTCGCCGCGCGGCTGGGCCTCGCTCCCGAGGGCTGGAGCGTGTCCTTCCAGTCCCGTCTGGGCCGCACGCCCTGGGTGAGCCCCTACACGGACTTCGTGCTGCCGGAACTCGCCGCCAAGGGAGTCAAACGCCTGGCGGTGATGTGCCCCTCCTTCGTCGCCGATTGTCTGGAGACGGTGGAGGAGATCGGCATCCGCGCGAAGGAGCAGTTCCTCGCGAGCGGGGGCGAGTCCTTGACGCTCGTCCCCTCGCTCAACGGCCACCCCTCCTGGGTGGACACCGTGGTGCGGCTGGTGCGCGAGTCCTCCCCGGCTATTTCTTCGCCAGCCGCTGCAACAGCTCCGGAGGCACGGGCTCCACGGGGGTGAGGCGCACGGTGCGCTCGCCCGCGGCCGCGCCGGGCAGGGTGAGGCCGCCCGTGGTGCTCGTGGCGAGGGTGGCCTCCCAGGAGCGCCAGTGTCCCGCCTTCACGAGGAACTCGCCTCGGCCCTTCACCCGCACCTCGGCGGACGCGGGCTTCCCGACGACCCGGGCCGCCACGGCCTTTCGCGTCTTGGCGGTGGCGCCCTTCTTTCCCTTGGCGGGGGGGGGCTCCTCGTGGCCGTGATCGTGCTCCTCGCCTTCGTCCTCGTCCCCGGCGGCGGCTCCAGGGCCGCGCAGCAGGCCGGAGACGGTCTGTGACAAGTCATACTCGATCGTCGCCACCTGCTCGCCCTGGTCGCCGGGCGTGAGCGTGACGAGCTTCACCTCGTTCTTCTGGCGCGAGTCCTGCTGCGAGAAGCCGGGCACGGCGGTCGTGTCCGCCAGGTTCGTCGCCAGCTTCCAGAGCGCGCCCGGGCCCACGGGATCCTTCGGCAGCTCCAGCACCAGCACCGCCAGGTTGCGCAGCTGACCGGAGAGCCCGTCCAGCACGAAGCCGCGCTCACTCATGGTGCCTTGATCCTCCTCGCCCGCCCCCTGTGGGATGACGTGGAAGGTGGGCTCGCCGGACTCGCTCTTGCTCAGCAGGAAGAAGAGCTTCTGCTCACTCGGGGTGGCCGGAGCCGGCGCGGCGGCGGGTGCCTTCTTCTTCTTGCCGCGGGCGGAGGCCGGCTCGGGCTCCGGCGCGGGCGCGGACGTCGGGGTGGAGGTGGTGGTGAGCAGGAAGGCGGTGGGGGCGCCCAGGTTCCAGCGCAGTACCACCTTGGAGGGATCCGGCGCGGGCTCGGGAGCGGCGGGCCTCGGGGCGGGCTCCGGAGCCGGGGCCTGGGGGGTGGCGGCGCCGGGAGGACGCGGAATGGGCTCCATCCCGCCGACGGGTTCTTCCTGGCAGGCGGAGGTCAGACAGAGGGCGGCGAGCAGGCCGACGAGGCGCCGGTTCACGGGCGGTAGCTCCTGGTGTGGATGCGACGGGCTCCAAGGGCGGAGCGTCCACTACTCTACGGTAGCGCGTGCCTGGCCAGAAGCGGATGACCGGGAGGGCGTGTCAGGTCTCCGGAGGACGGGGCGCGGCGGCGCGCGCGAGCCTGTCCCGCACGGCGATGCCCAGGCCCTCGGCGCGGGGCAGGCACGCCACCAGGACGTCATGGCCCCGCGCGTCCGCCTCGCGCAGGCGCGTATAGAGGACGCGCGCCGCGCCGGAGGGCTCCTCCGGGACGTCGTAACGCGGGACGTCGGAGGGCAGGCGCAGGCCGGGCGGTCCCAACACCCCCACGCGCTGTCCCTGGGCCCGCAGGGCCTCCACGCGCGAGGCCACTTCCCCGGGTTCGCTCAGGACGACTCCCGCCCGGGGCGCGTAGTGCGAGGCGAGGCTGCCCGAGACGCGCACCGAGGACGAGGTGCGCACTGGCACGGGACGTCCGAGGACGCGCTCCACCTCCTCCACCGCCAGGCCTCCGGGCCGCAGCACCGCGGGCTCTCCCTGGCTCAGGTCGACGATGGTGGACTCCACGCCCACCGTGCACGGGCCGCCCTCGAGGACGAGGTCCACGTCCGCTCCCAGGTCCGCCCGCACATGCTCGGCGGTGGTGGGGCTCACCCGGCCGAACCGGTTGGCGCTCGGCGCGGCCACTCCGCCCCCGAGCGCGTCCAGCACCGCCCGGGCCACGGGGTGTTGGGGCACGCGCAGGGCCACCGTGTCCTGGCCTCCTGTCACGGCGTCCGTGGCACGCGGGGAGCGCGGCAGCACGAGCGTGAGGGGCCCGGGCCAGAAGGCCTCCGCGAGTCGTTGGGCCTCCTCGGGCACGTGACGGGCCCAGGAGGCGAGTTCCCCGGCGTTCGCCACATGGACGATGAGGGGGTGGGTCGCGGGGCGGCCCTTGATGGCGAAGACGCGGCGCACGGCCAGCTCGTCCTCCGCGTTGGCCGCCAGGCCGTAAACCGTTTCCGTTGGCAAGGCGATGACTCCGCCGCGCCGCAGCAATTCCACTGCCCGTGTGAGGAGGTCCGAGGTAAGCATGCCCGTGGGGTGCAATGTGGCCTTCGGAGGGGACGATGGGCAAGTCGCGGGTGTTCGAGGCGCGCAGCCAGCTGTCCGTCAGCGCGGAGGAGCTCTTCGCCTGGCATGACCGCGAGGGGGCCTTCCAACGCCTGGCGCCTCCCTGGGAGCCCGTCGAGGTGGTGGACCACCAGGGCGAGGGCATCCACGAGGGCGCGCGCGTGGTGGTGCGCATGCGTCTGGGTCCCCTGTCCCCGACCTGGACGGCGAGGCACACCCGCTATGTGCCCGGTTCGCTCTTCCAGGACGTGCAGGAGTCGGGGCCCTTTTCCCGGTGGATCCACACCCACCGCATGTGGAACGAGGCCTCGGGCGGCTCCGTGCTGGAGGACGAGGTGGAGTACGTCCTGCCGGTGGGGCCGCTCGGACAGGCGGTGGGGGGCGGTTACGCGCGGCACCGGCTGGAGCGGATGTTCGCCTACCGCCACGCGGTGACGCGCGAGGATTCACGCCGCCACGCGGCCTTCGCCGGACAGCCCCGGTTGACGGTGGCGGTGAGCGGCACGTCGGGCCTGGTGGGCGGCGCGCTCGTGCCCTTTCTCACCACGGGGGGCCATCGGGTGCGGCGGCTGGTGCGAGGCCAACCCGAGGCGGGGGACATCGCCTGGGCACCGGGACAGGGGGAGATGGACGTGGCCGCGTTGGAGGGACTGGACGCGGTGGTGCACCTGGCGGGCGAGCCCATCGCCGATGGCCGGTGGACGCCCGAGCGCAAGGAGCGCATCCGCCGCAGCCGGGTCGATGGCACCCGGGCGCTCTGCGAATCCCTCGCGCGTCTGGCGCGTCCGCCGCGCGTCCTGGTGTGCGCGTCGGCCGTGGGCTTCTACGGCAACCGGGGAGAGGACGTGCTCACCGAGGCCAGCTCGCCCGGGCAGGGATTCCTGGCCGATGTCACGCGCGAGTGGGAAGCGGCCACGGCTCCGGCGGAGCGCGCGGGCATCCGCGTGGTGCACTTGCGTCTCGGGGTGGTGTTGAGCGCGCGCGGAGGCGCCCTGGCCAAGATGCTGCCCGCCTTCCAGGCCGGGGTGGGAGGCCGCATCGGAGAGGGGCGGCAGTGGATGAGCTGGGTGTGCCTGGAGGATGTCCTCGGGCTCATCTACTTCGCCCTGTTCACCCCCGAGCTGCGGGGCGCCGTCAACGCCGTGTCGCCCCAGCCCGTGCGTCAGGAGGAGTTCGCCCGGACGCTGGGCCGGGTGCTCTCCCGTCCCGCGCTGTTGCCCCTGCCGGCCGCGGCGGTGCATGCGCTCTTCGGGGAGATGGGCGAGGCGACGCTGCTCGCGTGTGCCCGCGCCCAGCCGGAGGTGGCGCTCCGCCAGGGCTTCTCCTTCTTCCACCCGTCGCTGGAGGAGACGCTGCGCTTCACCCTCGGAAAGACGACCGAGGGCGTTCGCTTCCGCCACGCGTGAGGTCTGGCCTGGCGTGGGACTCGCTCGGGTGCACCGGCGCCAGCACGTGGCGGTTCTGGTAGAGAATCAAGCCGCCCATCACCACGAGCAATCCCGCGAAGGCGCGCTGGAGGGCCGCCTGCGAGACAGCGCGCGAGAGCCGGGTGCCGCCGAGAATCCCGACGATGGCCAGGGCCGTGAAGGCGGAGAGACCTCCCCACGGCACGTCCACATGGCCCAGATGGCCCGCGAAGCCCACGAAGGAATTGAGCGAGATGACGAGCAGGCTCGTGCCCACGGCCCGCTTCATCGGCAGGCCGACCCGCAACACGAGCGCCGGGACGATGAGGAAGCCGCCCCCCACGCCCACCAGTCCCGTCAAGGTGCCCACGCCGAGCGCGGACGCGGCGATGAGGGGAAAGGCGGCCCGATGGGGCTCGGGCGCGGGGGCCCCCGCGAGGGCGCCTCTTCGGGTGTTGCGCGACATGAAGACCGCGGCCACCAGCATCACCGTGGAGAAGAGCACCAGCTGCGCGGCCCCCGAGAGGAAGACGGACAGGCGCGCGCCCGCGAAGCTTCCGCCCATGGCCATGCCTCCGAAGACGAGCGCCGCGCGCGGCTGGAGGTTGCCCTCGCGCCAATGGCCGAGGGCACCAACGAGGCTCGTGGCGCCCACGATCGCCAGGCCCATGGCGATGGCCTGCTTGGGCTCGAAGCCCAGCACGTAGACGAGGATCGGCACGGTGATGATGGAGCCGCCTCCTCCGAGCAACCCCAGGGACAACCCGATGAGCACGGCGAGCGGAAAGCCGAGAAGGGACATGCGGTTCAGCGGGCCGTCCCGGTGGAGTCCCCGCGCACCGCGAGCATTCCCCCCTGGAGGTTGTAGAGACGGAGGAAGCCGCGCTCGGCCAGCGCCCTCGCCGCCCTGGCGGAGCGCTTCCCCGAGCGGCAGATGAGCAACAGCGGTGCCTCGCGGGCCCAGGAGGCACAGGCGCTCTCGAGTGTTTCCAACGGGACGAGCTCCGCCCGGGGCAGGTGGCCCAGGGGGCCGTGGAACTCCTCCGGCTCGCGCACGTCGATGTGCCGTACCTCGGCCCCCAGCGCGTCGATGCGCTCGGGAGGCACGTCCAGCGCGGACGGGAGCGCGCGTCCGCAGGCGCGGTTGGCGGGCACCGCCACGTCCATCTTCCGGGGCGGAGGCAGTTGGAGGTTCTCCATGAGGTGGATGAACTCCTCGCGGCTCTTCCCGGCGAGGCGCGGGTTGTGCCGCTTCTCCTCGCCAATGGTCGTCTCCGTGCGGCCCTGGTAGTCGTGAGCGGGGTAGACGAGCGTGTCGTCGGGCAGGGCGAAGAGCACCTGGGTGATGGAGTCGTGGAGCTGGCCCGCGTTCCCGTTCTGGAAGTCCGTCCGCCCGTTGGCGCGCACGAGCAGCGTGTCGCCCGTGAACACCCGATCCGTCATCAGGTAGCTCACGCTGTCATCCGTGTGCCCGGGCGTGGCGAGCACCCGCAGCGTCAAGCCACCCGCGTGCACCTCGTCTCCGTGCTTCACCTGGCGGCTGACGCACACGGCCCCACGCTCGCTGGCCACGACCTGACAACCGGTGCGATCGCGCAGCACGCCCGCGGCGGTGATGTGGTCCGCGTGCACGTGCGTCTCCAACACGTGGGTGAGGACGAGCCCCAACTCGTGCACGCACGCGAGATCCCGCTCCACCTGCTCGAGCACGGGATCGATGAGCACGGCCTGCCGCGTGGCCGGGTCACCCAGGAGATAGGTGTAGGTCGAGGACTCGGGATCGATGAGCTGGCGGAAGAGCATTTCCCCGAGGACAGTGCGAGCGCCGTGCCAGGGCCGTCGCCTCGGGGCGGGCCGCCCGGCGTCTCCCTCGGAAACGTTTCATGAAACGCCTGGAAACAGGCCTACCGCACGGGCTCGTCCCCCAGGGCCCGGAGCCGACGCCACAAGGTGACGCGGCTGATGCCTAGCAGGCGGGCGGCCTGGGTGCGGTTGCCTCCCGCCTGTTCCAGCACGGCCCGGAGGGTGGCTGGATCCAGCTCCTCCGCCGGGGGCCTGTCGACGGGGAGGGGCGCGGGCCTCGCGGTGCGGGTGGCGAGGGACGGAGGACGGGACTCGGAGAACTCGGGGGGCAGATCGGCCTCGTGCAGCACGGGACCCTCGCCGATGACGAAGGCGTACTCCATCACGTTGCGCAGCTCGCGCACATTGCCCGGCCAGTCATGGTGCTGCAGCAGCCGTTGGGCACCCGGGGAGATGCGCTCCACGTGACGCGAGCCCTGGCGCTCCAGCTGGCCGAGGAAGCGCCGGGCCAGGGGGAGGATGTCGCCGCGCCGCTCGCGCAAGGAGGGCAGGAAGAGCGGCACCACGCGCAGCCGGTACATCAGGTCCGCGCGGAAGCGGCCCTCCTCCACCTCGCGGCGCAGCGCCCGGTGGGTGGCGGCGACGATGCGCACGTCCACCGGCACCGACGCGCGCCCGCCCACGGGAATGACGGTGCGCGTCTCGAGCACCCGCAGCAGCTTGCCCTGGAGCTCCAGCGGAATCTCCCCCACCTCGTCGAGGAAGAGCGTCCCCCCGTCCGCGAGCCGGAAGTGGCCCGGGCTGTCGCGCACCGCGCCGGTGAAGGCGCCGCGCACGTGGCCGAACAGTTCGCTCTCCAACAGGCTGGGCGGCAGCGCGGCACAGTTGATGGCGCGGAAGGGCCCCTTGCGTCGCGGGGAGATGGCGTGCAGGGCGTTGGCCACCAGCTCCTTGCCCGTGCCGGACTCGCCGCGCACCAGCACGCTCGACTCGGTGCGCGCCACCTTCTCCACGAGGCGGAAAAGGTGCTTCATCCCGGGCTCGCGCGTCCACATGCCGTGGAACGTCTCCGCGGCGTCCCCCTCGGAAGAGGAGCCCTCGGGTTCGTCGCCGAGCAACACCACCCATCCCCGTCGCTGCCTTCCCTCTCCCAGGGCCACGGCGCGCACGCGCATTCCGGTGCCACCGCCAGCCGGTGTGGCCTCGAGCGCGCGCCCTTGGAGCAGCAGCGCCTCGATTCCCTCGGGGCCCTCGGAGATGCCCAGCACTTCCGTGAGCGGCCTTCCCGGTTGGAACGAGGCACCGAGCCGTGTCGGGGCCTCGGGGGTGGCGGCGGTCACGCGCCGCCAGGCATCGACGAGCAGCAGGGGGCCCGCCAGGGTTTCCAGGGCGGCGAGTTCGAGGGAGGGCAGGGGAGGCGAGAGGGTCATGAGCGAGGGTCGCTCAGGCCCGGCCACGCAGCATCAACTCCCAGTAGAGCCGCGGCAAGCCGTACTTCTTGAGCAGCCACATGTCGCGCCGCTCCTGGATGCTGTCGATGAGCGGGAAGGTGGGGGTGGGCTTGCCCTCGTAGCCGAACTCGGCGAGCAGCAGCTTGCCGTAGCCGGTGGTGAGGGGGCAGGACGCATAGCCATCGTACGTCGCGGTGGGCTCGCGGCCCGCCATGACGGCGAGCAGGTTCTTCACCAGCACGGGGGCCTGCTTGCGGATGGCGGCGCCCGTGCGCGAGGTCGGCAGATCCGAGGCATCTCCCAAGGCGAACACCTCCGGATGGTCCGGGTGCCGCAGGGTGTACTTGTCCGCCTTGACCCAACCCCGGGAGGGCCCGTCGCGCCAGGCCAGCGGACTGTTCTGGATGAAGTCCGGCGCGCTCTGGGGCGGGCACACGTGGAGGATGTCGTAGGGAAGGACGATCTGCTCGGAGGCTCCGTCCGCCAGGGCGCGCACGAAGACGGCCTCGTTCTTCTCCCCGCGCACCTCTACCAGGTTGTGCTGGAAGCGCGTGTCGATGCCGTAGCGCTTCACCACCTGCTCCAGCACCGCGGCGTACTCCTTCACGCCGAAGATGGCCTTGCCCGCGGACGCGAAGACGACGTGCGCCGAGTCCTGGAGGCCTCGCTTCCGGAAGTGGTCCGCCGCCAGGTACATGATCTTCTGCGGCGCGCCCGCGCACTTCACCGGCGTGGCCGGATGGGTGAAGAGGGCGGTGCCCCCCTGGAAGGCACGGATCATCTCCCACGTCTTGGGCGCGTAGCGCACGTCGTAGTTGCTGGAGACATTGGGCCGGGACTCCAGCGCCTCGCGCAGGCCACGCACCTTGTCCCAATCGAGCTGGATGCCGGGCGCCACCACGAGGAAGTCGTAGCCCAGCGTCTGACCTCCCCGCGTGCTCACCGTCCGAGCGACCGGGTCCACCTCCTGGGCCCAGTCCTGGATCCACTTCACCCCCTTGGGGATGTAGCGGGCCTCGTCGCGCACGGTGTCCTCGACGCGCGCCGCGCCGGCCCCCACCAGCGTCCAGAGGGGCTGGTAGTAGTGGTGGGCGCTGGGCTCGATGATGGCCACGTCCTTCTGTCCGGCGCGGGCCAGGCGGGCGGCCACGCAGATGCCCGCCGTGCCTCCGCCGATGATGAGGACCCGATGCCGTCCGGTGCTGGGTATCCGGGCGAGCATCGCCCCCTTCCCCTCGACGCCGCCGTGCTCGCTCACCGTTTCACTCATGTCACTCTCCCTTCGCGTGAACAGCCCTGGGTGGGCCGGAATCCGAGCCCAGGCCTTGTGCAGCGCGCGTGCCAACCCGGAGGAGCGGAGGGCTCCGAGGAGCCTGGGGGGAGCGGGTGTTTCAGAGAGGTGTTTCACGGTGTTTCACCCTCCGGTGACAGGGGCATCCCCCGGCGTTGTGAGGGAGGCAGTCTTGTCGATGCCACGCAGTCACCCGCCACAGCACTTCAAGACGGTGGCCGTGCCTCAACTGCTGGCGCTGGGCAGCACGCTGGCGGGCATCCTCTCCGACTGGCTGGCGAAGTCCTGAGCTTCGCCCCGGTGTCCGGGGATTCGAGTCAACGGCAGGGAACGGAGGGGGGGCCGGGGCGGGGGAGGCGGGCCATTCCCGGGCTCACGGGGCGAGTGGCCGCCCGAGGAAGATCGTGCCCGCCAGCGGCGTGTCGTAGTAGGGCGGGATCGGCACGAACCCCGCCTCCCGGTAGAGCGTGAGGGCCGCGACCATGGTGGGCAAGGTGTCGAGCCGCATCTCGCGATAACCGATCCGCGTCGCCTCCCGGATGATGGCGTTCACCAGCGCCTTGCCGAGACCCAGTCCACGTGCACGGGGTGAGACGTAGAGCCTCTTCATCTCGCAACAACCGTCGAAGCTCATCGGCCTGAGCCCAACGCACCCCAACGGCTCTCCCCGAAGGTCGCGCGCGAGAAGGAGTTCACCGGCGGGTGCCGCGTACTTGCCCGGCATGGCCGCCAGCTCCGCCGCGAAGTCCTGAAAGGACAGATCGATTCCGAGTGAGGACGCGTAGGCCTCGAACAACCGCGTCGTGGCCGCGAGATCGACGGCCGATCTGACGGGTCTGATGTGGAAGGAAGCATCAGGCATGGGCTCACTATGGCTCGGCGCGAACCTCTCCGCGATCCATGGGGTATCCAGCTTATCCATGGAAAGCCGTTTACCTCCTTCTTGGCCTCGGTTATCGTTATCACTGCTCGAAAGACTTTGATTCACGATGGGAGACAAGATGCTCAAGAGTTCCGCGCATCAAAAAGCGTCAAGCCGTACCAGCGGGTTCATCACCTCCATGCTCGTCGCCGCGGCATCACTGGGATCGATGTCCGCAGCCGCGCAAACCAGGTTGACCATCCCAGATGCCAACATCAGCGCCAGCGGCAGCGACATCAACCTGCCGGTCAATGCGAACGACGGTTCGCTGAGCACGCGCTGGTCGGCCGATGCGAGCGGTGGCGCGCAATGGCTGCAATACAACCTGGGGGGCTGCTACAAGATCGCGTGCGCCAATCTGGCCTGGTACAACGGCGATTCGCGCAAATACAACCTCACGCTCCAGACCTCGAACGACGGCCGCACCTGGTCCGACGTGTTCAACGGCACGAACAGCGGCACGACGGCGATGCTGAAGCCCTATGCCTTCGGCGACAAGTCGGCCCGGTACGTGCGGCTGCAAAGCACGGGCAGCAATGTCAATAACTGGGTCAGCCTGTCGGAAATGGAAATCTGGACCAACGGCACGGGCAATTGCTCCTCCTACGCGCTCGATCCGAAGAAGTCACCGGGTGAGAATTTCGACTTGTCCGGTTACAAGCTGCAAACCTTGGACGGAGCACTCCAGTTCAAGCAGGTCTCTCCGATCAACACCTATACCGACAAGTATTTCTATACCGACTCATCGACCGGCGCGATGACCTTCTACGTGCCGTCTGGCGCGGGTTCGACCACCAACTCCCACTATCCGCGCTCGGAGCTGCGGACCAACGCCACCTGGCGGATGGGCGGTACGCGTACGCTGGCCGTGTCGATGAAGGTGTTGCAGCAACCGGCGACCAAGCAGATCATCATCGGCCAGATCCATGGCGAACAGTCGGGTGGCTCGGAGTTGTTGAAACTGCGCTGGACCAACGGCGACATCCTGATGGGCGTCAAAACGAACTTCGGTGATAGCGAGCAGAGAATCCTGATCAAGAGCGGCGTCGCGATCGGGGAGAACATCGATTACGTCATCAAGCTGGCCGGCTCCACCGTCACGGTCACCGTCAATGGCACGTCGAAGTCGTTCACCTACAACACCGCGTCGTGGAGCAACGTCGATCTGTACTTCAAGCTCGGTGCCTACTCTCAGGATTCCTCGGCGGATGGCACGTACGCCAAGGTCGCGGTGACCGCGCTGAAGTGACGCGCCCCGTACCCTTCGGGAGGTTCGCCGGGTAGGGCGCGCTCACCGGCTCAGCGGAAGCCGGAACAGGCGTCCCTGCTCGGTGCCAACGAACAGGGCGGGCGGCGAGGTCGAGGCCGCCAGGGAGACGGCCTTCGCACCGTCGGGCAGTGACAGTCTCGGCGTGCGCTCGCGTGTGAGGACATCCATGCCGACGAGGGCTCCCGCGTCGAGCCACCACAGGTGTTGGTTGTCCACCCAGGCGGCGGGAGTCGGATGGGAGGCGAGTTCGAACTCGGTACCGCTCTCTCCATCGCAGACGGTGAGCGCCCCCGTGGACCGCAGGACCCATGCGATGTAGCGGCCGTCGGCGGAGAACCGCACGGGCTCCGAGGGCGTCAGCCGATGCTGCTTCGCCTGTTGGGAGCAATGCCAAGCACCGACGGTCGTGGGCGGACCGCGGCCATCCCATTCCATCACGTGGCCGTCATGCATGTACCGCAAGGTGCTGGGCCGGATTCCAGGTAGGAACAGCTCCTCCTCGACCTTCAGCCAATCCGGAACCGACTTGCCACGCCGCGTGCCGTCCGCGTTGTACGCCCCGCTGGAGCCGCCGAACCATCCGCCTCCCTGGGCCCAGGCGCCTCCCGTGAACTCCACATCCGTCATGGGGATGGGGGCACCGGCGGTCCGGAAGATGATGAAGGAAGAATCCCGTTCGAGCGGCAGGAAGACAAAGCCAGCCGACCCCTCCGGACTCAGTTCGAGGGTCCAGAGGCCATTGCGCGGAGTGCCCTTCGCGCTCCACACGGGCGCTCCGTCCGGCAGGTGCACCACGCGATAGTCGAAGGCGTCCTCGGAGAGCGCCCACCGGGTGAAGAGCAGGCTCCCGTCCGCCGAGACCCGGAGCTGATCCAGGCGTTTGTCTCGAAGCTCGAGCAGCGCGGGGACTTCGAGCGGCTCGGGCGAGCCGGGCGTGGAGGCCGCCAGCACCTCCACTCCGGGGCCATGCCGGCACTGAGGGAGCAGCGTCCCGGCGAGCAGCAGCGCGGACAGGAACGAGACTCTCACGTGGAGGCTTACTGAGCCGGAGTCGTTGCGCGCTCGGCCAGCGCATCCGCCAGGAAGTCCCTGCGCCGCTCGAAGCGGTCACGCGGAACGCCCCAGTCGTTGATCATCCTGTCCTCGTCGGCGAGGAGATCATGGAGCCCCTGGAGATCATTGGCGACGACGAGCGGCTGGACGTCCCGGCGGGTGAGGGGCGTGTAATCCCCCCGGTAGCGCAGGTCCACGATGGCATCCTGGATCGCGGGGTCCAGGTTCTCCCAGTCCACGTTGCCGTAGGCTTCGATCTGGGAGGGACCGTTGGAGATGCGCCTGACATCCGTCACGTACTCTTCATACACCGTGGAGAACAACGCCTGCTGCGCCTCGGGGGTGATCTCGAGCCCATCCAGCCCCCTGACGAACTCGGCGGCTTCGTCGCCTTCCAGGCCCGCTCCCTGGGCCAGGCGCTCGGCATCCGCCTGGGGGACGCCCGCGGCGGTCAGATCGGCGAGGACTTCATCCGTCGTCCGCTCCTTCATGTCATAGCCGCGGCCGATGGTGACCCCGGAGGCACCTCCCGGCCAGTGGGCCTCGCGGCTGAAGTAGCGCCCTCGATCCTCCAATCCCTCCGCGTCGAACGTCAGCTGACCCTGGGACACCGTGAAGGGGTCGTTCGCGGTCGGCTGGAAGGTCTGAGGCGTGGGATTGAGCGGGGTGGGCTGGAGGAGCTCCGGCATCGACGAGAAGGCCTTGGCCGCATCGAAGCTGCTCTGATTGAAATTCATTCTGTCCACGGGCGTGGATTGGAGGAGGGCGGGCGTCGACGAGACGGCCTTGGCCCCATCGAAACGGCTCTGATCGAAGTTCACCAAGGGCTTGGTGGAGGCGCTGCTCGGGGTGGTTGCCTCCGCAGCCTTGTTTCCGCTCGAACTGGGCGAGGGCTCCGCGCTTTGAGTCTTGTTGTACGAATTGACCGAACTCTGGCTGGAGCCGGAAGACGAGCCTCGAACGGAATCAACGCCCATGGGTGACCTTGGAGCAAGAGAGAGGAATGGGGGCGACTTTACAATGCGTGTGGGGTGGTGTCGACCCCAGGGCTGAGTGGCCGTCCCTGGATGCTCCTGGGTATGACGCGCGTCGGCGTAGGATTCCCTGATGGGGAACTTGAACCGGGCTCTGGAATTTCCCACGACGCGGCGCGATCCGGAGAGCGGCTACACGCTGCACGGCAGGTGGTTTGACGATCCTTACGCCTGGCTGGAACGGCTCGACGCGGCGGAGACCCAGGCGTGGATCGCGGCGCAGGAAGCCGTCACGCACGCGGTGCTGCGCGCGGTGCCGGGACGCGATGCGCTGCGGGCATCGGTCGCTCGCTCAGCGCGCCATGCACGGCTCTCGCCGCCAATTCCCGCCGGGCCGCGCGGACGCGAGTTCCTTTGGTGGGCGGATGCCAGCGACGACAAGCTCAAGTTCATGCTCCGGCGCGGCCAGGGCGCGCCGCTCGAGACGATGATCGATCCCAACACTTGGGCGAGCGACGAGGCACTGGTCTTCGCCGTGCCGTCACCCGATGGTGCGCTGGTCGCGTTCGGGAAGGCCGTGGGAGGGACCCATGCCGCGGTGATCCACGTGCTCGATGTCGAGACCGGGCGGCTGCTTCCCGACCGGCCCCGGGGTACGGGCCACTCGTCGCTGGCCTGGAGACCCGACGCGTCGGGGTTTTTCTATGCGGCATGTCCCGAACCGGGGGAGGTGCCCGCGGGCGACGAGGCGCACTGGAACGCCATCTACGAGCACCGGCTTGGGTCGGGCGTGCCGGCCCGCCGGATCTTCGGCGACGACCAGGTGAAGGAGTACTGGTGTTCCGTCAAGGTCAGCGAGTGCCGCCGCTTCGCCGTGCTCTCCAAGTGGGATTATGTGCACGCCAACGTCGTCTATCTGCTTCGCCTCGCCGATGACGCGTTCGTGCCGGTGGCTCCCACCATGCGGTCGCTCAACCAGGTGCAAGTCATTGGCGACTCGCTGCTCATCCAGACCGACCTCGATGCGCCGCGCGGTCGTCTCTGCGTCGCGTCTCTGACGGCGCCGACGGAGTGGCGGACGCTCATTCACGAAAACGAGGACACGCTGCAGACGGTCGCCGGCATCGGCGGTCGGCTCTACGCCGTCTACTCGCATGCGGCGTCGCATCGCGTGCGCATCCACGCCGAAGATGGCACCTATCTTCGCGACCTCGTGCTGCCAGCCCTCGGCTCGGTGAATCGCAACGAGGGGGAGGGCATCGTCAGCGGCATCAGCGGCGCCTGGAGTGGCGACGAGGTATGGGTGAATTTCATGTCATACGTGCAGCCGCCCTCGGTCTATCGGTATGACTACGCGACGGATCGCCTGTCGCCATACCATGTGCCCGACGTGGGGCTCGACGCGTCCGAGTATGTGACGGACCAGGTCTGGTACGAATCGCCCGATGGTACGCGGGTCTCGATGTTCATCACCCACCGGAAGGATGTGCCTCGCGATGGGCGTCAGGCCGTGCGGCTGAGCGGCTACGGTGGCTTCAACATCTCGGTGGAGCCTCGCTTCTCGGCGCTCCACGCCGCCTGGCTGAAACTGGGCGGCGTGCTCGCCTTCGCCAACGTGCGAGGTGGCGGCGAATACGGCCGTGCCTGGCACGAGGCGGCATGCAAGACGCGGCGGCAGAACGCCTTCGACGACTACATCGCGGCGGCGCGTTGGCTCGTCTCGGCGGGCTACACGACGCCCTCCAAGCTCGTCTCGCGCGGCAACAGCAACGGCGGCCTGCTCGTTGCTGTCACCGCCATGCAAGCGCCCGAGTCTTTTGGAGCCGTCTACTGCCGCGCGCCCACGCTCGACATGCTGCGCTTTCCGAATTTCGGCCACCTGAGCTCGGCGACCGTCGAGTACGGCTCGCCCGAGGACCCCGTCGAGGGCGCGTATCTCGCTGGCTACTCGCCCTATCACAATGTCCGAGCCGATCGGCGCTATCCCGTGATGGCCTTCGTGTCGGCGTTGAACGACCAGGTCGCGCCGCCGTACGATCCGCTCAAGATGGTCGCCAAGCTCCAGGCGGAAGGCACGCGGGGCGGACCCTATTTCCTGCTGCCGCTCCGGGACTCGGGACACGGCGGCGGCACCACGCTGACGGCGCTCGTCGAACAAGACGTCGACGAGCTGAGCTTCTACTGCTGGGCGCTAAGCCTCGGTCTGGCTGAGCCTACGGGGTGAACGGCCGCTCGGTTGGTTGACTGCACACAATCAGTCGGTGACGTGTGGGCGGGAGTGGCCCCAGTGTCGAGGGGTGCCTAGTTCTGAGGGGGACGACTGCGCGAGAGGGCAAGGCACGGCAGTCCACCGGGGAGGCACCATGAGGCGTTGGATGAGGGTGGGCTGCGTGGTGTTGAGCGCGAGCGCGGTGGCGTGTGGAAGTCAGATGGTGCGGGCGCCAGCTCCCACGGGGGCCGACGAGGTCCCCGACGTCGCGACGAGCTCTGGCGGGGGCGGTGCGGCGACCGTGGACACGGGACGGTTTCCCTCTGAGGTGGAAGGGGACGCGGGTGCTGGAGCGAAGCACGAGTTGTACGCGCAGGTGGCCCGGGAGCTGAAGGTGAAGCGCGGACAGCCCATGGGCCCGGAGGAAGGCGTGGGCGGCTCGGGTCTCTCGGCGGAGGAGAAGCGGGTGTGCACCGAGGCGTTGAACTCCCGCGAACGCGTCACGGTGGTCTCCGGTGTCATCAGCTTCCGGTCGACGGGGCTGGTGGTGCTCGATGTCCGGGGCAAGGGGCCGGTGAAGTTGCGCACGAATGAGACAACCTGTGGGGTGCAAGCCGGCAAGGCGCTGTCGCCCGAGTCCATGAGCGAGGGCACCGAAGCGCGCGTGGCCTACGTGGAGGATGCGGAGGGCGCCACGGCGCGGGTGATTCGCGCGGAGCCCATGCGTCCCATTCGCTAGCCACTCCGTGAACCGCTGCTCCCTCGTCTGGGGGCGGGGCGTGGGTTGAGTGGCATCCCTCACTGCGCTGTCTGGTCCCCTGGGCTCCGCTCCCGCGGCCGCGCGTGCCACGCCAGGGCGCCGAACGTCCCCGCCAGCGCGCTCAACAATCCTCCCGCCGCCAGGAACGCGCCTCCCAGTCCCACCGCTCCAATCAGAGGCTGCGCGAGCAGCGGCGAGACGAACTGTCCCAGGAAGAGGCTTGTCGTCAGTAGGCCCATCACCCGGCCCCGCGCGGCCTCCGGCGCCACCTCGCCCGCCCAGTTGGCCATGTTGGGTGTCAGCAGCCCCTGGCCCAGCCCCGACACCGCCAGCCCCCCCACCACCGCCGCGTACGACTGCGACAATCCCACCAGCACATAGCCCAGCGCCATGCACGCGAAGAGCACCGCCATGATGCTCCGGTACCCGAGAAGCTGTCGCACCCGCGCGTAGCGCAGCGACACGGCCGACCCCACCACCGTGGACACGCCCACCGCCAGCCCCGCCAGCGCCGAGGACTGCACTCCCAGCCGCCTCAGCAGGAAGGGCAACTGCACCGGAATCAGGTAGAAGATCATCATGCCCAGCATCGCCAGGCCGTAGACCTGCCACAGGGTGTTCCACGGCAGGGCCATACGCCCCGCGCCGCCAGCCCCCGCACCGCGCTTCACCTCGGGCTCTGGCAGGAAGAACAGGATGAGCGGGAGGAGCAAGAACGCGTAGAGGTAGACGGCGAACGGCGCCCGCCAGTGGATGTCGGCCAGCAGGCCCCCACCCAGCATGAAGACGAAGCCGCCCACCCCCATGAAGGCCGCCTGGCGCCCCAGCACCACGCCCCGCTCGGGACCCGCGTAGTAGTCGGCGATGAGCGCCGCCGCCGTTGTCATCAGCCCTCCCACCGCCAGGCCCAGCAGCGCCCGGCACACCAGGATGAGCGGCAGCGACGTGAGCACCCCCGGCAGCGAGCCCGCTACGCCGTACAGCACCACCGCCGCCACCAGCAGGCGCTTGCGTCCGAAGCGGTCGATGAGCACCCCCACCAACGGCGCCCCCATCGCGGTGAACAGCGCCGGCAGCGACACCACCAGTCTCACCCAGAGGTCAATCCCTGGCACCCACTCGAATGCCATGCGCAGCCTCGGCAGCGAGGGCGAGATGGCCGCGCTCGCCATGATCGTCATCATGCTGACGAGCAACAGGGTGAGCAGACGCAAGGTGGGGTGAGGGGGGCGCATCCCCGATTTCTAGCCCGACTCATTCCCCCGACTCCAGATACCCTCTGTCGCGTCGAGGAGGGATGGGGGCACGTATGCGCATCGCAGTGACCGGCACACATCGTGTGGGGAAGTCGACGCTCATCGAAGCGCTTGGGGAACGACTCGCGGAGTATCGGGTCGTCGACGAGCCGTACCACCTGCTCGAAGAGGACGGTTACGAGTTCGCTTCTCCTCCGTGCTTGGAAGACTTTCTCGAACAGCTGCGTCACTCGATGGAGTTGCTCGAGGACGGGGAGGGCGCGCGAAACGTTCTGTTCGATCGCTGCCCCCTCGATTTTCTTGGATACCTCCTGACTCACGAGGAATCCGATTCGTTCGACCTGGAGGAGTGGCTTGCCCGGGTTTGTTCCTCCATTCGGACCCTGGACCTCGTCGTCTTCGTGCCCATCGAGGAGCGCGATCGCATCCAGCTACCCGCACACGAAGATCCCGAGCGAAGAGCGGAGGTGGACGAGAAGCTCGCCTGGTTGCTGCTCGACGACCCGTTCGAGTTGGGAGTGGAAGTGCTCTCCGTCCACGGGTCGAGGAGCGAGCGGGTCACCCAGGTCCTCGAGCGCGTTGGGCGAGGAGCGCGCCGTCGATGAGCCTCTGGCACCGGAGGAGGCGATCCCCCGGTGACAGTGGCCGGCTCAGACGCGGACGGAGTGGACGAGCGGCAGTTCGCGCACGCGGGTACCCGTGAGCGCGAAGACGGCGTTGGCGAGCGCGGGGGCGACGGGCGGTACGCCGGGCTCGCCGACCCCACAGGGCGGGCCCTCGCTGGGAACCACCTCGACGTGGATGCGGCGGGGCACCTCGGCCAGACGCGCCAGGCGGTAGTCGCGGAAGTTGCCCTGCTCGGTGGCGCCGCCCTTCATGGTGATGGCGCCATAGAGGCCCAGGCTCAGGCCGAACACCACGGCGCCCTCCATCTGCGCGCGCACCCGCTCATGGTTGATGATGGTGCCCGCGTCCGCGACGATCCACGCCTCGTCCACGCGGATGCGCTCGTCCGCGTCCTTCACCACCGACACCACCACCGCCACGTAGGCGAGGAAGCTGCGGTGCGCGGCGAGTCCCAGGGCTCGGCCCTCCTGCTTTCGGGTGTCCCAGCGGGACAGGGCCGTCACGCGCTCGATGACGTGGTGCATGCGCGCGGTGTCGATCGGGTGCTGCTCGAGCGGCTGGCCGTAGTTGCGCACCGTCTCCACGCCCAGCTCCTTGGGCGTCACGATGCGCGGCGGGCCGATGACCTCCAGGAGTGTGGCCTTGGGGTCCGTCCCGCGCGCATGGGCGATCTCGTCGATGAAGCTCTGCACGGCGAACGCGTGGTAGATGTTGGCCACCGAGCGCATCCAGCCGATGCGGGTGTGTGCGCGCGCCTCGCAGTTCTCCATGCGGACGTTGGGGATGGAGAGCGGCAGGTCGACGATGCCCTGGTTCAGCTCGCTGTCGCCCGCGTACGTGGCGCCCGTGAAGATGGAGCCGATGGGCGGGAAGGCGATGCGCTGATGCCAGGCCGAGAGCTTGCCCTTGTCGTCGAGCACGGCCGTGAGCCGCTGGGCGCTCGTCGAGTGGTAGTAGTCGTGGCGCACGTCGTCCTCGCGCGTCCACTGCACGCGCACGGGAGCGCCCACGGCGCGGGACACCAGGGCGGCCTCCGCCACGTAGTCCGGCTTCGACTTGCGGCCAAAGCCTCCGCCGAGCAGCGTCACGTGGACGGTGACCTGGCTCTCGTCGACGCCGAGCGCGCGGGCGACCTCGGTGCGAGCGGCCTGGGGATTCTGGGTGCAGGCCCAGACCTCGCACCTGTTGCCCTCGAAGCGAGCCACCGCCGCGGGGGGCTCCATGGGGGCATGGGCCAGGTGGGGCGAGTGGTAGTCAGCCGTGAGGCGGCGCTGAGCGGTGGCGAGCACCGTATGGGTGTCACCCGCCTCGCGCACGACCTTGCCCTCGGTGTCGAGGACGCGCGTGAGCTCCTGCTTATACGCCTCCGAGTCGTAGACGGCGTTGTCGCCATGCTCCCAGGTGATGTCGAGCGCCGCGCTGCCCTTCATCGCGGCCCAGGTGTTCGTCGCCACGACGGCGATGCCCCCGAGCGGCTGGAAGGCGAAGGGCAGCTTGGGCGCGGGCAGCTCCACCACGTGTTTGACGCCCGGCACGGCGAGCGCGCGCGTCGCGTCGTGGCGCGCGACCCTGCCTCCGGCGACGGGCGGACGCTGGATGATGGCGGTGAGCATGCCGGGCAGCACGATGTCCGCGCCGAACTGGGCTCGCCCGGTGACGATGTCCGGCCCGTCCAGCAGCGGCAGCTCCTTGCCCAGGTGGCGCAGCTCGGAGCGGGGCCTCAGCGTGACGTTCTTGCGCTCGGGGACCTTCAGCTTCGCGGCGTCATTGGCCAGCTCTCCGAAGCCGAGCGTGCGCTGGCTGCCCTTGTGGAACACGGCGTGGTCGCGCGCCTCGCACGTGCTCGCGGGCACGCCCCAGCGCCTGGCCGCCACGGCGACGAGCATGGTGCGCGCGGTGGCGCCCACGTACCGCAGCTCGTCGAAGATCTTGCGCACGCTGCTCGAGCCGTCCGTGTTCTGGTCGCCGTAGGCCTTGTCGCCATCGCCCTGGACGATCTTCACCCGGGCCATGTCGGCGCCGAGCTCGTCCGCGATGAGCACGGGCAGGGAGCTGCGCACGCCCTGGCCCATCTCCGAGCGGTGGTTCACCATCGTCACGAGCCCATCCGGCGCGATGTGCACGTAGACGTTGGGCCGGAAGCCCTTGTCGGGCAGGGGCGGGAAGGCCGTGGGCATGGCGGCGCTCGCGCTCGTGGGCGTCAGCTCGAGCGCGAGGCCCGCGGCGACCAGTCCGAGTCCTTCCAGGAAGGATCGGCGCGACAGGCGGATGGGGTTCTCCTCGACGGGGGTCGTCTCACTCACAGGGCACCCCCGCGGCCTTCTTGATGGCGCAGCGGATGCGCGTGTAGGTGCCGCAGCGGCAGAGGTTGCCACTCATCGATTGGTCGATCTCCGTGTCGCTGGGCTGGGGCTTCTTCGCGAGCAGGGCCGCGGCGGTCATGATCTGCCCGGCCTGGCAGAAGCCGCACTGGGGCACGGCGAGCTCCACCCAGGCCTTCTGCAGGGGGTGGGAGCCGTCGGGGGAAAGCCCCTCGATCGTGGTGACGTTTCGGCCCTCGGCGCGGCTCACGGGGGTGACGCACGCGCGCACGGCTTCCCCGTCGAGGTGCACGACGCACGCGCCGCACAGCGCCTGGCCGCAGCCGTACTTGGTGCCCGTCAAGCCGAGCACATCGCGGATGGCCCAGAGCAGCGGCATCTCCGGGTCGACGTCGAGCTCGCGCTCGGTTCCGTTCAACTTCAAATGGATGCTCATGGCCGTGCCTCCTCGGTCGGGCACTCGGCGCCGTCCTGTACCCAGGCGGCGATCAGTGCTCCGAATTGTTCTTGCGTGCCGGGCGCGGGAACCCGGTCCCAACCCGGCGCCCATCCCCACGCGACGAGTTCATCATGCGCGGAGTGCTCGATGATCTGCTCCAGGCTCTTGTCTCCGTTGCGCTTGCGGTCCTTGAGTTGCTCGCACAGCGCGTGCGGTGTGAGCCCCACCCACGCCATGGAGCGCGGCGCGAGGTGCCACTTGGGTGCTCCCGGCACGCGCGCGTGCGCGAGGTTCTTGTCCTGGTGGCAGGAGGTGCACTCGAGGCCGGGCACGCCCTGGTCGGCGGCGCCCCGGAAGACGGGTGGATCATGCGGCTGTCCCAGCTCTCCCTGCGCGGGCGAGTCCCCCGCGGGGTGGCAGTTGGTGCAGCGCGGGTGGAGCATCACGCGGCTCGCTTCCAGGAAGAGGGCGCGGGAGCGTTCGGGACGCGAGGTGATGCGCGTGAACATGTCCGGGGTGCGCAACTGCTGGGCGGGCACGGGTGGCAGGAGTTCGGTGCTGGCCGGGGTGACGTTCCCTCGGCCCGCGCACGCCAGCGCGAGCACGGTGCACAACGCACCCGCTCCCGCCAGCGTGGCGGCGATTATTTCCGGGCGACGACTCATGAAGCGGACCTCTCGACTGGGTGGTGGGGGAACCCGGAGGACCGGGTCGTTCAGGGGGAGGGTGCCGCGTAGGATAACGCCCTCGTGCGTCCTGGCGGAGCGCAATCGACCCACCCCTGTTCCAGGAGGATTTTTCGGACCCTGGACGCGGGCCACGGGGTGGTACTGCTGTCGTCATGATCCACGTGGAGGGGCTGACCAAGTACTACGGAGAACGGGCGGCCATCCGGGACCTCGCTTTCGACATCGGGCGGGGCGAGGTCGTCGGCTTCCTGGGACTCAATGGCGCGGGCAAGTCCACCACGCTGCGCATCCTCGGCTGCGTGTTGCTGCCCACGTCGGGGCGGGCGGTCGTCGAGGGACATGACGTGGTGGCGAATCCGCACGAGGTGCGCCAGCGCATCGGCTTCCTGCCGGACACGCCGCCGCTCTACGACGAGATGGACGTGGGCCGCTTCCTCGCCTTCGTGGCGCGACTGCGGGGCGTGTCCTCGCGGCAGGTGGCCGCCCGGGTCGCGGAGGCCGAGGAGAAGACGGGCCTGCGCGAGGTGGACTCGGCGCCTATCTCCTCGCTCAGCCATGGATACCGGCAGCGGGTGGGGGTGGCGCAGGCGCTCGTGCACCGGCCGGCGTTGCTCCTGCTCGACGAGCCCGGCAGTGGGTTGGATCCCCAGCAGATGGTGGAGATGCGCGCGCTGCTGCGCGGCCTTCGGGGCGACCACACGGTGCTCGTCTCCAGCCACCTGCTGCCGGAGATCAGCCAGACGTGTGACCGGCTCTTGATCATCAAGGACGGGGAACTCGCGGCGCAGGGGACCGAGGAGGAACTGGCCCGGCGGTGGGGCGGGAGCGGCTTCATCGAGGTGGAGGTGCGGGGTGCTCGCGAACGGGCGGTGGGGGTCCTCGAGGCCTGGGGCCGGGTGCGGGTGCTGGCCGAGGCGCACGGCGTGGTGACGCTCCAGGTGGAGGCGTCGGCGGAGCGGCGGCCCCAGGTGGCGCGGGCGGTGGTGGACGCGGGCCTGGAGTTGCTGCGGTTGGACCGGGGCGTGGAGAAGCTCGAATCGCTCTTCCTGCGGCTGACCCGGGGCGCGGAGGAGGCCTCGCCATGATGCGCGCCCTGCTCATCGCGCGCCGGGAACTGGGGGCCTCGCTGCGCACCTTCCAGGGCTACCTCATCATCGCCCTGGTGCTGGCGGTGGATGGGCTGCTCTTCAACGCCTACGCCCTGGGCGGCGTGAGCAAGCGCTCCTCGGAGGTGGTGTCGCTCTTCTTCCTGTTCTCCAGCGGCACCACGATGGTGGCCTCGGTCTTCATCTCCATGCGGCTGCTGGCCGAGGAGCGGCAGACGGGCACGCTGTCCCTGCTGTACTCCTCGCCGGTGAAGGACCATGAGATCGTCCTGGGCAAGTTCCTCGGGGCGTTCGCCTTCCTGGCGCTGCTGACGCTGGCCACGGTGTTCATGCCGCTGCTGGTGCGGGTGCATGGCAGGCTGTCGCTGGGTCATATCGCCGCGGGCTATCTGGGGCTGCTCCTGTTGGGCGGCGCGTCGCTGGCCATTGGCACGCTGGGCTCGGCGCTCGCGCGCAATCAGGTGCTGGCCGCCGTGTTCTCCGGGTGCATGCTGGTGGCGCTGCTCACCTGCTGGTGGCTCGCGCGCATCACCGAGCAACCCCTGTCGGACGTCTTCGGTGCGCTGGCGCTGTGGAACCAGCACTTCCAACCCTTCCAGGTGGGCGTGGTGCACGTGCGGGACGTCGTCTACTACCTGCTCGTCACCTATGTGTTCCTCTTCGCCGCCACGCGGGTGCTCGAGGCACGGAGGTGGCGATGAAGCCCACGTCCTGGGTGTCCGCGGGATACGGGGTGGCGCTTGGCGCCCTCTTCCTCGGAGAGCGGGTGGCGGGAGGTGGACGGGAACGGCTCGTGCTGAGCGGAGGCGGTGGGGTGCTCCTGGGGCTCGCGCTGGGCTGGAGTCTGGCGCGGACGCGGCGGGCCTCGGGGGACTGGCGGACGCTGGAGCGCTGGCGGCTGGGGCTCTTCCTGCTGGGGGCGCTGGGGGTGGGGCTCTACTTCTTCCAGGCCGAGGGCGCTGTCCGGGTGCTGGGCGCCGGGTGGAAGCAGAAGCTGCCCCTGCTTCGGAGCGCCCTGGGCGTGCTCTTCCCCGTGGCGCTGACCCTGTCGTTGTTGCCGCTCGGGTGGGTGGAGTTGGCGGTGGGTGGTATGGCGCGAGCGCCCGTGCTGGAGCTGGGACGGGTGCGCTCGGCGTTGCGCTCGGGGCTGGGGCTGGCCTTCGCGCTCGTCTTCGCGTTCTCCTCCCAGTACGTGGCCACCCGGATGGATGTGTCGTGGGACCTGGCGTACTTCCGCACCGCCCGGCCCGGCGAGGCCACGCGAGGGCTGGTGCGCGGGCTCCAGGCGCCCGTGGAGGTGACGCTCTTCTTTCCTCCCGCCAATGACGTGCGGCAGGCGGTGGAGCAGTACCTGCGAGAGCTCTCCCGCGAGTCGCCGCTCCTCCACATCGAGGTGTTGGATCAGGCGGTGGAGCCGGGCAGGGCCCGGGAGCTGGGCGTGGGGGAGAATGGCTCCGTGGTGTTCACCCGGGACGCGCGGCACGAGCGGTTGAAGCTGCCGCTGGACCTGGGAACCGCCCGCTCCGCGTTGCAGCGGTTGGACGAGGAGGTGTTCCGGCGGTTGCGCGAGGTGTCCCGGCCTCGTCGGGTGCTGTACTTGACGGCGGGGCATGGCGAGCGGGGCTTGAGGGCCCAGGCCGCCACGGCGCTGGAGGGCGCGCGGCCCGGCCTGTCCCGGCTGGAGGATTGGTTGCGCGTGCTCAACGTGGAAGTGCGCCCGCTGGGGGTGGCGGAGGGCCTGGGGACGGACGTCCCGCGCGACGCGGCCGTGGTGGCCATGGTGGGGCCCGAGCGAGAGCCATCACCCGAGGAGCTGGCCGCGCTGCGCCGGTACGTGGAGCGGGGAGGGCGGTTGTGGCTCGCGCTGGAGCCGGACGGGCCGGGCCTCGACGCGCTGCTGGAGCCCTGGGGGTTGAGGTCCTCGCGCGTCCCGCTGGCGAACGAGCAGCGCTACCTGCGGTGGAGCCACCAGCGCGGTGATCGTGCCCACCTGGTGACGACGGGCTTTTCCACGCATGCCTCGGTGGCCACCCTGGCCTCGCTGGGCGGTGACGCGTCGGTCGTCTTCTCGGGCGCGACGGCGTTGGAGCCCCTGCCTCCCCTGCCCAGGGGCGTGTCCCTGGATGTAGCGGTGAAGGCCTCTCCGGAGACGTTCCAGGACGCCAATCGGGACTTCACGCCCGACGCGGACGAGCCCCGGCGCGCCTGGCCGCTGGTGGTGGCGTGGGAAAAGGTCCGCCCGGGCGCGGCGGCCGCCCGCATGGTGGTCATGGGTGACGCGGACGTGATGACGGACGATGCCCCGCGGGGATACGGCAACGCGTACCTGTTGGTGGACACGGTGCTCTGGTTGTTGGGCGAGGAGGAGCTGGCCGGTGTCCTGTCGAACGAGGAGGACGTGCCGGTCCAGCACACCCGGCGTCAGGACGGAGTCTGGTTCTACTCGGCTGTCTTCCTCGCGCCCGCGCTGGTGTTGGGGGTGGGGGGGCTCGTGACGAGGCGGCGGAGCAGGAGGCGCGCGCGATGAGGACCCGGAGCGTGGTGCTCCAGGGCGTGCTCGCGGCCCTCGCGCTGGCCGCCGCCTGCTTCGTGAGCCTTCGTGAGCCCGAGGGCGCTCCGGGCGAGGTGATGGTGCTGGATGCCCCGGTGCGCTCCCTGGTGCGGGTGCGCCACGAGGATGCCTCCGGTGCGGTGGAGTTGTTCCACGAGCCCTCCGAGGACGGCGCCCTCTGGTTGCGGGTGGGGACGCGGGAGCTGCGCGCCAACGGCGACGCGACACGGCTGTTCTCCCGCTTCGCGCCCTTGCGCGCCTCCCGGAGTCTGGGGGTCCTGGACGCGCGACACCTGGCCGAGCTGGGATTGAAGGACAGCGCCCGCGTGCTGCGAATCTCCCTGTCCCGGGGCGAGCATGCCTTCCGTCTGGCGGCCCCCGCGTCGGGCTGGCGCGGTCCCTACCTGTGGAGGGAGTCGGACGGGCAGGTCTTCCTCCTGAGCGCTTCGCTCCTGCCGGATCTGGAGAACGCGGCCCACCGGCTCGTGGATCGCTCGCTGCACACCTTCGGGGTGGGCGGGTACGACACCCTCTCCCTGACGATGCCGGAGGGCGCCTCGCGTGCCTTCCGGGTCGAGGCCCCCGCCGATCGCCCGGCCGGACTCGTGCCCCTGGACGCGCCCGGCGCACCGGATGAACTCGCGCGCAGGTGGCACGAGCGCATCACCCTGCTCGCTCCTGCGGCGGGAGACTTCCTCGGCCGGGGCGAGGCGCCTCCCGGCGGGCCTCCCCACGAGTCCTTCCGGGTGGAGTACGGACGGGGGGGCGCCCCCGTGGGCCACCTCATCGTCGCGAGGGGCGCGGACGGCGTCTTCTACGTGCGCACCGAGCACACCCCGGGCTGGGCCCGGCTAGCCCCGTGGGCGGACTCGCTCGTCGAGGAAGCGCGGCGGGTGGTGCTCACGCCGACGAGGCCGCGACCTTGAGCACGCGCCGGACCTCGCGCACCAGGGCATCCGGCAGGCACGGCTTGGTGACGTAGGCGTCGCAGCCCGCGTCCTGCGCCTCGCGCGAGTGCCCGTCCAGGGCATGCCCGGTGAGGGCCACCACGGGAATGGCGCGTGTGCGGTCATCTCCCTTGAGCCGACGCGTGGCCTCCCAGCCATCCATGATGGGCAGGGACAGATCCATGAGGATGACGGAGGGGCGCAGCGCGAAGGCCTGATCCACCGCCTCCTGGCCGTTACGGGCCTCGGCCACGCGGAAGCCGGAGAACTCCAGGTACTCGGCGTACATCTCCCGGGCGTCCTGGTAGTCATCGACGATGAGCACGAGGGGCGCCGGAGCGTCCGGGGCGGGGTGGGTCATGTTCGCCTCGCGCACCGGGGCAGGTAGAGGGTGAAGGTCGAGCCGCGCCCCAGGCTGCTCTCCAGACCGACGCGTCCATCGAGCATGGTGGCCAGCCGGCGGCAGATGGACAAGCCCAGCCCCGTGCCGCCGTACGCACGCGTGGGGGAGCTGTCCACTTGCTGGAAGTCGTCCCAGATCTTCTCCTGATGGACCGGATCGATGCCAATCCCGGTGTCCTTCACGGAGATGTGCAGCGTGGTCGTCGCGACTTCGTACGAGGTCTTCACCTGGATGGAGCCCTCGTGCGTGAACTTGAGCGCGTTGGACAGCAGGTTGACGACGATCTGCTTCACCTTCTGCCGGTCGCTGTGGATGGCGGGCAGGTGGGGATCCACCGTCGCGTTCACCGACAGCTTGGAGCGCACGATGATGGGATCCAGCTCCGACATGACCTCCTGGATGAGCTCGGGCAGGCGGAACTCGGACAGGTGCAGCGGCATCCGGCCCGCCTCGATGCGGGTGATGTCGAGGATCTCGTTGATGATTTCCAGGAGGTGACGCCCGTTGGAGTCGATGCGGCTGAGGCTGCGGCGCTGGGGCGCTGGCAGCTCGCCGTTGACGCCCTGCAGCAGCATGTTGGTGTAGCCGAGGATGGCGTTGAGCGGCGTGCGCAGCTCGTGGCTCATGTTGGCGAGGAACTGGGACTTGGCGGCGCTCGCCTGCTCCAACTGGATGGCCTGGCGGCGCAGGAGCTCGTTCTGCGTGGCCAGCTCCTCCGTGGCGGCGTTCACCCGGGCGGCCAGCTCGCTGGACGCGGCCTCGAGCCGCGTGAGCTGCCGCCCCTTGTACAGCCGCGTCAGGTGCGCGCCCAGGTGGGTCGCCAGCCACGTCACGTCGGGCGACAGCTCCGTGCCCCCTGGCGCGACGAGCAGCAGTCCCGGAGGCGGCGCGCCCGGCGGGGCCCGGCCGAGCGACAGGGTGAACAGTCCGCTTCGGGACGGAGGCAGCTCCGGGACGAACGGGCCTGGTGGAATCCACCGGGGCGTGGCCCATTGGAGGGCCTCCACCAGCGGGTGCCGGGACTCGTGCAGGGCGAGCACGAAGCCCTCCAGGCCCGTCATGCCCGAGGACGCCAAGGGCACGAGGCAGTGCGAGTCCGACTCGTCGGGCGCGAGACACAGCACCTGCTCGACCTGGGCGTTGCGCACGAGCCACGCCACGGCGGCCTCCACGCACGTCCTGGCTTCATCGCACCCGAGCAACAACTCAGAGAACGCGAGCCGCGCTTCGGGGCTCGGCGCGGGCAGCGGTGACGTCAGGGCGGCGATGGATGACAAGAGGCGGCGCTCCGGGGTCCTCGGGGTTTAAGGGTCGGGCTGTGACGTCGCATGGAGACGAGGGACTCCATGGTAGTGCGTCCCCCTGCCCGGATGGCCAACGTCTCGCGGACGTGGGTGTTGGTTGTTGCACAACTGAATGCTCCACTGCCGGACAAGCAGGCGGTGGTGCCTGCCCGCCTGCTCGCCATGTCAGCCCCCTGCTTCGTTCCTAACCTGTCCGCATGGTCGACGAGCGCGAACACAAGTCGCTGTGGACGGTAACAGCCCCCCTGCGGCGCTACCCCGCATTGTCGGAGGACCTCGAGGTGGACGTGGTGGTGGTGGGGGGCGGCCTCGCGGGGTTGACCACGGCCCTGTTGCTCAAGGAGGAGGGTAAACGGGTGGCGGTGGTGGAAATGCACCGGCTGTCGTCCGGCCAGACGGGACAGACCACGGCGCACCTCACCGAGTTGCTGGACACGCCGTATGACACCTTGATGTCGGATTTCGGGGAGAAGGGGGCGCGTCTGGCCGCGGAGTCCGTCCGGGCGTCCATCGAGAAGGTGGCCGGACTGGTGGAGCGCCTGGGCATTTCATGTGGTTTCCAGCGGGTTCCAGGCTATCGCTACGCGGAGACGGACGACGAGGTCCAGGCACTGGAGCGCGAGGCCTCCGCGGCCCGGCGGGCGGGCCTGATGTGCTCGCTGACGAACGAGGTGCCGCTGCCCTATCCGGTGAAGCGCGCGCTGCGCGTGGAGGACCAGGCGTGGTTCCACCCGCGCGAGTACCTGCGGGCCATCGCCGAGCGGATTCCCGGAGAGGGCAGCCACGTCTTCGAGGAGACCCAGGTCACCGACATCCACGAGGGCGCTCCCTGCCGGGTGACGACCACGCGGGGCATCATCACCTGCCAGGACGTGGTGGAGGCGACGACCACGCCCATCAACCGGGGCCTGCTGCACACCCGGCTCTACCCCTACCGCTCCTACGTGGTGGCGGGGGTGCTCGAAGGCCCCCTGGCGCCCGGGCTCTATTACGACAGCGCGGACCCCTATCACTACATCCGCACCCAGACGGTGGAGGGCCGCGAGTACGTGATCGTGGGGGGCGAGGACCACAAGGTGGGGACGGAGGAGGACACCCGCCGCTGCTTCGCGGCGCTGGAGGAGTACCTGCGCCAGCGCTTTCCGGTGACGGAGGCGGCGTATCGCTGGTCGGGGCAGGTCATCGAGCCGGCGGATGGACTGCCGTACATCGGGTGTAACGGAGGCTCGCGGCACGTATGGGTGGCCACGGGCTTCTCGGGCACGGGAATGATGTTCGGAACGTTGGCGGGGATGATCCTCACGGATTCGATTCTCGGACGGGACAATCCCTATGCGGCGCTCTACGACGCCACGCGGGTGAAGCCGACGGTGGGCACCCGCGACTTCGTCCACGAGAACGCGGACGTCGCGTTCCACTTCGTGGCGGACCGGCTCGTGAGGCCCGAGGTGCACGACCTGTCCGAGGTGCCTCCGGGTGAGGGCCGGCTCGTGGAGGTGGAGGGCAAGAAGGTGGCGGTCTACCGGGAGGAGGGCGGCGGGGTCCACGCGGTGAGTCCGGTGTGCACGCACCTGGGCTGTCATGTGCATTGGAACAAGGCCGAGCGCTCCTGGGACTGCCCCTGCCACGGGGCGCGTTTCAGCCCGACGGGAGAGGTGCTCAACGGGCCCGCGATGAAGGGCTTGACCTCGAAGAAGATCCGATGACGCGGGGAGCGCGAGAGGGCTGCATCGAGGAGGCGCGGGTGGCACGATGGGCCCATGTCCCCCGCGCCCGCCGCCAGTGATGCCATTGCCTCCGCCGACAGCCTGCTGCCCGAGGGCTTCACCCCCGCCGCCCGCCGCGCGTTGGTGAAGGCGGATCCAACGCTCGGCGCGCTGATGAAGCGGGTGGGGCCCTTCGCGCTCCAGGTGGAGGCATTGCACAGTCCCTTCCAGGCGCTGGCGCGCTCCATCGCGTACCAGCAACTCACGGGCAAGGCGGCGGCCACCATCTTCGGCCGGGTTCGCGAGCGCGTGGGCGAGGGCAAGCACTTCACGCCCGAGGCGGTGCTGGCCCTGCCGGTGGAGAGCCTTCGGGAGGCCGGCTTGTCGGGCGCGAAGGCGGCGGCGCTCCGGGACCTGGCCGCCAAGGCGTTGGAGGGCGAGGTGCCCACGCTGGCCCGGGCCAAACGCATGAGCGATGCGGCCCTGGTGGAGCACCTGACGAAGGTACGCGGAATCGGGCAGTGGACGGTGGAGATGCTGCTCATCTTCCGGCTGGGCCGGCCGGACATCCTGCCCGTGGACGACTACGGGGTGCGCAAGGGCTTCATGCGGACGTACGGCCTGAAGGACATGCCCCGCCCGAAGGAGCTGCTGGCCCACGGAGAGCGCTGGCGTCCCTGGCGCTCGGTGGCGAGCTGGTACATGTGGCGCGCGCTCGAACTGCCGGAAAGCCCCGCCTCGGAGGACTGAGGCTTTCCGGCGGCGTCCGAGGACGGTTTCAGCTCCAGCGGCGGCGCAGCAGGGGCAGGCCCGCGGCGGCCATCGCGAGGACGAACATGGGCAGGCCACCCGTGGTGGAGCAGCCTCCCTGGGTGTCATCCCCTTCGTCGCCCGTGACCGTTACATCGAGGGTCGTGCTGCTGCCCCGGTCTCCGTCGCTGCTGCCATTGTTGTTGGCGGAGTTGCCGGCACCGTAGATCTTGACGGTTCCCGGCGTGGTGGGGGCGACCAGGGAGAAGCTGAAGCGGAGCTCCCCGTCCTTGAAGGCCTGGGGACCATCGTGGGTGATTTCGGCCCCCAGCTTCTGCGAGCCCGTGCCCGGCTGGAGCACCGCGGTGGTGTTGTCGACGGCGACGTTCATGCCGCCCACCACCGCTGCTCCACCCCGGATGGTGAGCGTGTACTCGCCCTTGGCACCCGGGGCGAGCTCGGTGGGGCCGGAGAGCGTCACGGTGGGCGCGCTGGCGCCCAGGTGGCAGCTGTTGCAGGACTGGCCCGACGACTTGTTGGACATGCCGGTGATTCCGGCGGTGTTGGCGAGAGCCGGAGTCGAGAGAAGAGACAGGGACATCGCGCCCAGGGCGCGCAAGGCGAAACGCATGGAACCTCCACGAGGAACAGCTCCATGTCGTAGCCTGCTTCCTTGCCGCCGTGTGTTCACTTCCGCACATGGGTGGAATGAGGAAGGGTCGTGCCGGAAGCTCCTCCGGGCTTGACGCAGTGCGTAGGCGGCGTTCCACGCCTCGACTTTCCCGGCAAGCGAGGGGAACGCACCTGTACGCGATGCAGATGAAGAGCGGTGCAGCGGCCTGGATTATTCCCGGGCGAGGATACGACCCTTCCCATCAATAGCGTAGACCGCACCAATGTCCGGCAGGATGACGTCCAATTCGCATTTCCTCGGGTCAGGTGCGAACTGGACGTAAAACAGCCCCTCATCGGCTTGTAGGATACGCATGTCGATGTTCTCCCAGCGGGCCAGACATTTGTCCTCAGGTGTTTTCAATGAGCTGTAGTTGATGCTCGGAGGTCGATAGTCATCCATTGCTACCTTGAGTGCGGCCATGACTGGGCCTGTCAGGACTGTTGCTCCTTCCATTGAAGGAGGAAATTGCACCGCGGAGGCTTCCTCGGGCGATGCCCATTCCGCCTTTTGGTGCCTGTAGATTCCAAGAAACGAGCATCCAGACAGGAGCAGTGACGCGTAGACACAAATCAGGTATCTCATTCGTGCTCCTGTCGTGGAAGCCAGTCCTGGCCATCCAGCATATTCACGCTTCCCCACTTGTCGTCGACCTTGGCAATGGGGATCCATTCTCCACGACGCAGCGCGGAGATGGTACGGGAATAATTGTTGTAGTTGTATGCGCTGCATCCGCCCATTGGTTCCTTGAAGAACATCAACAACTTTCGGTCGAAAACCTGCCCGCTGTTCTTGTCGACAAATCGCGTGGGATACCAATGTGCTCTACCGCTCAGATCTTGAGATGAAAAGCGACGATTGTGCGGGTGGGTGTGCTCCGCCGAGGAGTAATGCGTCTTGATGTGTTGGGTCGGAGAGCCGGGTGGGGAGGATGCAGCTTTTCGTTTCTCCATCCAAGGTGTTCTTGATGTCGGAAAGATAGCTGAGGAAGTACCCGCCGCCTTTTTCGGAGTGATAGAAGATGGCGCAGTACTCGGATCCATACCGTCCATTGGACGCACCGGGCTGGCTCGTCATGAGTTCACATGCGCTCGAAGCCAGATCTTCCAGTTTCGGGTAGGGACCCGCCAGGGGACCATCGACCTGGAGCGAGCCATTAGGCAGACGGCGTACCCGTACATTGGGATTGGTCGCGCAGTCCGCGGTCAGCAGCAGTCCTAGCGCAAGCATTGCGCGCCATGTAGAGCCTGGCGCCTCGGGGTCAAGCGGCATGTGACGGAAGCTAGCACGCGAAGTGAACTCCTCATGTGAGGAGAATCCTCTCGTCGGGTGGCCGCGGGCGGACATCCGCGTTGCCTCCCCGGGTACACGCTTGTACAGTGCCCGCCCTCATGAAGCCTGAGAAGGAAGAGGGGGCTTTCACCGGGTCCCGGCGCAAGCCCTGGACGGGGCCTCGCGGCCTCGAGGCCGTCCTCCAGGGCTGGCGCGACAACAAGAAGCTGTGGCCCGACATCGTCCTGGATGAGGTGACGCCCGCCCGCCCTGGCGCCCATGCCCCCATTCCCGAGGGCGTGGCTCCCCAGGTGCGCGAGGCCCTGCGCCGCCGGGGCATCGAGCAGCTCTTCTCCCACCAGGCCCAGTCCTTCGAGCTCGCCCGCTCTGGCCAGAACCTGGTCATCGCCACCCCCACGGCCTCGGGCAAGAGCCTCTGCTACAACCTGCCCCTGCTGGATCGCTTCGCCCGCGAGCCCCAGGCGCGCGCCCTCTACCTGTTTCCCACCAAGGCGCTCTCGCGCGATCAGGAAGAGTCCCTGCGCGTCTTCATGCGCGAGGCGGGCCTGGAGCACGGCGCCATCACCTTCGACGGCGACACCCCGGCGGATGCCCGGCGCGCGGCTCGCGAGCGCAGCGGCGTGCTGCTCACCAACCCGGACATGCTGCACACCGGGATTCTTCCCCACCACGCGAACTGGGCCCGGCTCTTCTCCAACCTGCGCTACGTCGTCATCGACGAGCTGCACACCTACCGGGGCGTCTTCGGCTCGCACCTGGCCAACGTGCTGCGCCGGTTGCAGCGGGTGGCGGCCTTCCATGGCTCGTCGCCCACCTTCATCCTGGCCTCGGCCACCATCGGCAACCCCAAGGCCCACGCCGAGCGGATGCTGGGCCGCGAGGTAGCGCTCGTCTCCGAGAGCGGTGCTCCCTCGGGTGAGCGCCGCGTCATGGTCTACAACCCGCCCGTGGTGAACGCGGAGCTGGGCATCCGCGCCAGCTACCTCAAGAGCGCCGTGCGGCTGACGGCGGACCTGGTGCGCGCCGAGGTGTCCACGCTCCTCTTCGGCCAGTCGCGCAACTCCGTGGAGGTGATGCTCAAGTACCTCCGGGACCGGTTCATCGAGGAGAAGATGGACCCCTCGCTCATCCAGGGCTACCGGGGGGGCTACCTGCCCGGCACGCGCCGCGCCACCGAGGCCGCCATGCGCGCGGGCGAGGTGCGCTGCGTGGTGGCCACCAACGCGCTGGAGCTCGGCATCGACATCGGCTCGCTCGACGCGGTGGTGTGCGCGGGCTACCCGGGCTCCGTGGCGGCGCTGATGCAGCGCTTCGGCCGCGCGGGCCGCCGGGGCTCGGGCAGTCTCGCCCTGCTCGTCACCTCCAGCGCGCCCCTGGATCAATACCTCGCGGCGGATCCTCGCTCGCTCACGGGCGCTCCGGTGGAGCACGCGCGCATCGATCCGGACAACGTGGAGATCCTGGTGCAGCACCTCAAGTGCGCCTCCTTCGAGCTGCCCTTCGAGGAGGGAGACACCTTTGGGGACGTGCCGGGCGAGTCCGTCGCGGACGCGCTCGGCTTCCTCGCCCAGCATCAGGTGGTGCACCCCACGCCCGGCGCCGACGGCCGCCGCATGTTCCACTGGTCCTCGGATGCGTACCCGGCCAACCACGTCTCGCTGCGCAGCGTGGGCTGGGACAACGTGGTCATCATCGAGCTGGGCACGGACCGCACGCTCGCGGAGATGGACTTCCGCTCGGCGCACACCATGTTGCACGAGCAGGCCATCTACCAGCACGAGGCCGAGCAGTATCAGGTCGAGCGCTTCGACTACGACAACCACAAGGCCTACGTGCGCAAGGTGGCGCCCGACTACTTCACCGACGCGATGACGTACGTGCGCGTGAACGTCATCCAGGAGGATCAGGGCGCCGCCATGGGCTCCACGCTCCAGGCGGGCATGGGCGAGGTGAGCGTCATCGAGAAGGTGGTGGGCTACAAGAAGATCAAGTTCCACACCCACGAGAACGTGGGCTACGGCGAGGTGGCGCTGCCCGAGATGCAGATGCACACCACCGCGCTCTGGCTCACCGTGCCCGAGAGCGTGGTGCGCGCGATGGGGGCGCCGCGGCCCGCCGTCATCGACGCGCTCCGGGGCCTCACCACCGCGCTGCGCACCGTGGCGTGCGTGGGGCTGATGATCGACCCGAGGGATCTGGGCAAGACGCTCGGGAGCAAGGACGACGCGGAGGGGCCTCCCCGCAAGGACGGGGGCGTGGGCTTCGATCCGACGATGTTCCTCTACGACAACATCCCGGGCGGCGTGGGGCTGGCCGCGCGCCTGTTCGACCAGCGCGAGGAACTGCTGCGTCGCGCGCGGCGCCTGGTGGAGGCGTGCGTGTGCGAGGAGGGTTGCCCCGCGTGCATTGGTCCCGTGGCGGGCGGCATGCCGGGCAGCGCGCCGGTGGATAGCCACCCCCGCAAGCGGCTCGCGCTGGAGATTCTCTCGGCGCTCGGCGTCGTGGCCCTGCAGTAGGCGAGGTGCACCGTGGACTTGAAGCGCAAGCTGGCTCGGCTTGGCGGCGTGGGTCCCGGTGGCAAGCCGGGCGCGGGGCCTTCCGCCCTGCCCGAGGCCCCGGTGGCGCCCGCGCCGCCCGTGCCCGTCGAGGTGCCTCGCGCGGAGCCGGACCCTCGCGTGGTCGCGCTGCGCCGGATGTTGGGCGAGCTGGCCGAGCGTCAGGGCGCGGCTTCCGTCGCCCGCCGGGGTATCCCCGAGGCGCCGCGCCCGGGTCCTCTTCCCGCCGAGCCCCGGACCACCCCGCACGGGGTCGTCCACGTCGCCGAGCAACTGCTGTCCGAGGACGCGCACCATGGCCGGGCGCCGCTCGCCGAGGCGCTGGACGTGGAGGCGTCCCTGGTGGCCGCGCTCGCGTTGCAGCCGGGACTCGCGGGCGTGGATTTCCGGCGCATGCTCTTCCTGGACACGGAGACCACGGGGCTCGCGGGTGGCACGGGCACCGTGCCCTTCCTGGTGGGCCTGGCCTGGTTCGAGGGCCGACGGCTGCGCGTGCACCAGCTCTTCCTGCGCCGGCTGGGCGAGGAGACGCCGATGCTGCGGCTGCTCGCCGAGCGCATGGCGGGGTCCTCCTGCCTGGTGACGTTCAACGGCAAGAGCTTCGACTGGCCCCTGCTGCGCACGCGCTTCGTCCTCAATCGGGTGCCCGTCCCTCCGGAGCTGCCTCACCTGGACCTGCTGCACTGCGCGCGCCGGGTCTTCAAACACCGGGGCTCGGGGACTCGGCTGGTGCACCTGGAGGAGCAGGTGCTCGACTACCACCGGGTCGGGGACGTGGACGGCTCCCTCATCCCCGAGCTGTATTTCCGCTTCCTGCGCGGAGGGGATGGCTCGGCCCTGACGCCCGTGCTGGAGCACAACGCGAAGGATCTGTTGCTGCTGGCGGCGCTCCTGGGGCTGCTGGTGAGGCGCTTCCGGGCGAGTGGCGCCGAGGGGGCGGACCCCCGGGACTTGCTGGGCTTCGCGGGCGTGGCGCTCCGGGCCCGGGACTACGCGCGGGCGCATGACTTCGCCCGGGCCGCCGCGGCGGGAGACTCGGGGGGCCCGGTGGGGACCGAGGCGCTCGCGCTCGCCTCGCGCCTGGCTCGCCGGGGCGGGGATGACCGGACGGCGGTGGCGAATCTGCAACGGGCGCTCGCCTCGGCTCGGGCGGACCAGACCGGCCCCCTGCATCTGTCATTGGCCAAGCTGTACGAGCATGGGCTGAAGGATCTCCCCCGGGCGCTCCACCATGCCCGGCTCGCCACGCCCGCGGAGTCCGGCGAGGCCCTGCGCCGCCGCGTCGAGCGCCTGGAGCGCAAGCTGTCCCGCGTGGCGCGCACGCCCACCCTGGATTGGGGCGAGCCGCGTTGAGACGCCTTCCCGGAGGGCTCAGGGCCTCCAGGGGAAATAGAGCCGGGTGGGAGCCCTCAGGGATTGGGCCAGGAGGGCGAGCGCCTCATCCACCCGCGTGAGCCAGTGCAGGAGGATGGGGGGGCTCGCGGGGCCTCGGCGAAGGGTCTCCTCGCCCACGAGCGAGCGCTGGGCCTTGTCGAGCAACGCGGAGGCGGGTTCGACGGGGGGAACTTCCTCCGCGCCGATGCTGTCCGCCAGCGCGCGCGTGTTGTGGGCGAGTTGGAGCCCCGCCTCGCGCAACAGCTCGCGGGAGGTTCCGTTGAGCCCCAGCAGGCCGCGCCCCATCTCCAGGTGCCGGACGGAGAGGACCAGCTCGGACACCGCGTGCACCGTACGGACCGCCCGGGGCGAGAATCGTCCGAGCTTCCCGGCGAGGAGAGGCCGCGCCGCCGTGCGCAACTCCCGCAGGCGGGCATCGAGGACCCGCGCGGAGTCGAGCAACCGGGCCTGGTCCGTTTCCCGGGTCCGGTTCACCACGGCTTCCTCCAGGTAGTCACCCGCCGCGTCGAGGACCTGCCGGGCCACCTTCTGGACATGGGCCGTCGTGCGCTCGGGCATCAGGAAGAGGGCGATGGTGACGCCAATGCCCGCGCCAATCAGTGTTTCCTCGATGCGCAGGTAGAGCAGCCCCGGCGAGAGCCGGCCGAGCAATCCGTAGAGCACGGACAACAACGTGGTGAACCAGAAGACCATCCACGCGTAGGACACCTGGATCAAATAGAAGCCGAGGAAGACGCACACGAAGATGGAGGCGATTTCGAGGCCGTCATGGCCCGTGACGAGCCGCGCGAGGAACAATCCCGCCACCACGCCCAGCACCGTGCCAAGGACGCGGGCCCATGCGCGCTGCACGGTGTCCCCACTCGAGCGCGTGCGTGTGAAGATGACGAAGGCGGTGATGACGGCCCAGTACCAGCGCTCGGCGGACACCGCGTAGCCCGCCGCCATCGCGAGCACGCTCGCCACGGTGACCTGGAGCGCCTGGCGCGTGGAGGGATGGAGTCCCTCGCGCGCGAGTTCCTGGGCGACTGGGTTCGGTGACTCCGTCATCCTCGGCCCCAGGGCCTCCGGGAGCAGTTCGTCGGTGAGCAGGAATGATGCATCCACCAGGTCCGAGAGGGAGTTGCGGAAGCGCCGGGCGTCCGAGCTGCCTGGCTCGTCGCGGGTGGGCTCCGGGGTGGCGGCCCGGAGCCGCTCGAGGTGGGTGTGCATCATCCGCGAGGCCGCGGGTGCACGGTGGCGGATGGCGATTCGTGCCGCCACCAGGGCGCTATGCACCTCGCCGCGCACCTCGGGGGACAGCGCGCCCGTCTCGATGATCTGCCGGACCGCGCCCAGCACCCGGTTGGCCGCCAGTTCCACTTCGAAGAGCCTCTGCCTTAGGGGGATCTGATCGCTCGGGAGCAGATCCTCCACCGCGAGGGCCGCGTCACTCAGCCGGTCGGCCTGAAGGGACAGCCGGCGGACCAGCGCGGGCGTCAACCGAGGTTGCCCGGACACCTCCGCGAGTTCCCACAACACCACGTCGAGTGTCTTTCGGAAGGCGCGCAGGAGACGCCGCAGATTCCGCTCCGGCCGGTCCGGGATGAGGACGAAGCGCACCGCGTACGCGATTCCCACGGCGACGACCATGGCCCCGGCGAGCGCGGGCACCTGCGCCAGCTTCGCGCGGAAGAACAGGGCGTTGAAGAAGGAGAAGAAGCCGATCATCCCGAGCGCCAGGCCTCGGGGCCCGAAGCGCCGCACGAACGTGGTGATGAAGATGGTGACCGCGAAGGCCACCGCGCCGAGCAGGGGAATCTGGGCGGCGAGCGTGCCGAGGACGGCGGCCAGGACGGCGGGAAACACCAGGAGGGCCGTCGTGACGCGTTGAGCCCGGGGCTCGGTGTCGGTGGCGAGCTGGGAACCCATCATCGCCACCATCGTCCCCACGAGGGTGACGGTGGGGGGCTCCCCCAGCAGGCGGGCGAGCCAGGACAGGACGAGTACCGCCAGGCCCGCGCCCAGGGCGGCCCGCAGCCCCTTGCGCAACCGGCCCAGGTCGGGGTCGGAAATCAGGAAGACGTCCCAGAGATGCCTCACGTTGTGCAAATCCACCCTCCCCGGAGAGGTTGAGGATGGGAGAGCGTTCATGCGGGCCCGTCCGCCCGGTTGCCTGGCTTCCAGAGAGGCTTCCCGCGTCAGGACGGGTCAGGGCTCGAAGCGCATGAGGGCGCGCATCTGCCGGAGGTTGGCGCTCGGGGGCACGAGCCGGGCGGCCGTGTCGCGCAGGAAGCGGCCCGCGGCGTTCTCCAGTTGGGCGACCCGCCCCAGTTGGAAGGACTGGTTCACGATGGAGTTGGCGCGGCGGAGCCGGCGCTGCTCGTAGGCGGCGAGCGCGCTGGGCAGGTCCGCTTCCCGCGCCAGACAGCGGGCGAGCACCACGGCGTCCTCGATGGCCTGGCAGCCCCCCTGGCCCATGTTGGGAGTCATCGGATGGGCGGCGTCCCCCAGGAGCGTCACCCGTCCCTGGCTCCAGCGGGTCAGGGGTTTCCGGTCGAAGATGTCCGTGCGGAAGAGCTGTTCCTCGGGCGTGGACTCGAGCAGGGGGGCGATGGGGGCGTGCCAGCGGCCGAAGAGCTCGAGCAGGGCGGCGCGGCTCCGGCCGGGTTCGTCCTTGCCTCCGGCGGGCGCGTTGCGCGTGGCGTACCAATAGATTTCACCCTGGCCGACGGGGACGATGCCGAAGCGGGCTCCGGGCCCCCAGGTCTCCGTGGCGGCGCGTGGCTCGGCCCGAGGCAGCTCCGTCGTGATGCCCCGCCAGCTCGTATAGCCCGAGTACCGGGTCTCATCCGCCCAGAGCGTCCGGCGCACCACCGAGTGCAATCCATCCGCGCCCACCAGCACGTCTCCGGTGGCGCTCGTTCCATCCGAGAGCGTCACCGTCACCCGCGAGCCCTCGTCGTGGAAGCCCGTCACCGCGCACCCCGTGCGCACCTGGGCGGGTGCGAGTTCGCCGAGCAGCACCTGCTGCAACCGGGAGCGGCGGATGGCGATGGCGGGGATTCCCAGCTCGCGCTCCATCTGTTCGACGGGCAGGCGGTTGATGATCCGTCCGGCCGGGTCGAGCGTGGAGAGCGAGGCCAGGGGCACTCCCTCCCGGGCCACCGCGTCGGCGAGCCCGATCGCGCGCAGGGCGAGCATGGCGTTCATCTGCACGGTGATGCCGGCTCCCACGGGGCGCAGGACCTCGGCGCGCTCGAGGACCGTGGAACCGATGCCGGCCACACGAAGGGCGTGGGCCAGGGTGAGGCCGCCGATGCCACCTCCCGCGATGAGCACATGGCGGGAGGCCTGCGGAGAGGAGGACGCGGTCATGACGGGTAGCTCCTGGGGGTCACCCCGTGGAGGGGCGGAGGATCAGGGTTTCCAGCCGGTCCAGGGCCTTGTCCAACACGTCCTGGGACGGGCCGAAGGACAGCCGCACATAGTTGCGGAAGCGCGAGGGGCGGGCGCGGCGCTTGCCGGGGTTCACGTCGAAGAATTCCCCGGGCACGGTGATGATCCGTTGATCGAGCGCGGCGCGGAAGAAGCCCATGCCCTCGTTGAGGGGCGCGGGCAGTCCCGCCACGTTGCCCCAGATGTAGAAGGTGCCATCGGGGGGACGGTCCGTGCGGATGCCCAGCCGCTCCAGCCGCGAGTGGATGCGGTCGCGCTTGTCGCGGAAGTGGCGGTGGATGGCGAGCGTCTCCTTCACCACGAGCTGCTCCTCCAGCAGGGGCATGGCGGCGCGCTGCAGGGGACGGCTGCCACCGCCGTCGAGGAAGCTGCCCGCGCTGGAGACCGCCTCGATGACCTGGCGGGGCCCCACGGTCCACGTCATGCGCCAGCCCGGGTAGCGCCAGTTCTTGGTGAGGCCGTCGAAGAGGACCACGGGATCCTTGTTGACGTCCTCCACGTAGCGGGCGGCGCTTTCCACGGGGAGCTGGTTGGGGCGGCCCGTCCAAACGTAGTGCGAATAGAACTCGTCGATGAGGAGGGTGCACTCCAACTCCCGGGCGACGGACACCCAGCGCGCCAGCTCATCGCCCTGGACGAGCTTGCCGGTGGGGTTGCAGGGGTTGGAGAAGAGGAGGGCGGAGAGGCCACGGCCCTGCACCTCACGGCGCAGATCCTCGTGGGTGAAGGCATAGCCGCGCTCGCCCTCGAGGAGGATGGGGATGGAGGTGAAGGCCTTGAAGACGTCCAGCAACTCCTCGTAGGCGGTGTAGTCCGGCAGGAAGTGGCCCAGGTTGACCATGCCAAGACTGGCGGCGGCGCGGGTGAGGGCGGTGCGGCCGCCACCGGAGAGCGAGACGTTCTCGGCGCTGTACTGGCTGGGCATGCCCCTCCGGTAGAGCCGGTTGTAGAGGGACGCGATGGCCTCGCGCACCTCCCAAAGGCCGGCCACGGGGGCGTACTCCAGGTCATTCATGTCCACGGGGACGGTGCCCACGCGGGGCGGAGCGCCGGGAAGCTCACCAATCTCGGGCTGGCCCTGGCCCAGGTTGCACCATTCGGGGTCGCTCGGGCGGTAGCCTCGGCGCATGGCCTCGGTGGTGACGTAGATGACGCCCGTGCGCGGCACGGTGCGGAACGCGGGAATCGATGAAAGATCGTCGCTCACGTCCCCACGCTAGCGGAGGACGGTGGGGACTTTCATCCGCCGAAATCACCCGAGGGGCTTGGAGAGGCTGCTAGGCTCGCCGTAGCTTTGGACCTTGAGGAAAAACATGGTCGGGATTCGTCGCTGGAGCTTGTGGTTGGGACCGGCGGTCGTCCTTTGGAGTTGCTCGGCTTCTAGAGAAGACTTGAGCGTTGGTTCGCAATGGAGACCCACACGGATTTTCGATCAGCGTTCCGGGCGTATCTTCGATCGTGAACTGTTGATGCTATATCGGGAGAGAACCGGAGAATGTCGTGCTTACGGATATAACAGCGCGACGCGTGTTGTGTCGGCACTGCGTGACAGTCAATGGATCCCCATTGGTCTGGTCTATTCCGATGACGGAGACATTCGCCTGTTCGATGGTCAGGATTGGCTGCCTTGAGGATTTTCCACCGCGTCTGGTGAAATACCATGAAAAGCCTTGTTTCGCTGTTTCTGTGCTGGGCCGTGCTGCTTCCGGGCTGCTCCTTGCTCCATCGTTTTGGGTATTACAGACACGAGAAGGCGCAATGGGCGTCCCCGGACGAGGCGGAGAAGGTGCGGTTTCCCGCTTCTTTCGAAAATGGAACCCGGCTATTGCCCAGTGTCTCTCTCGTTGGGACACTTTCGATATGTCGATCCTCCAGGCAGGGGAGGACCTTTTCTTCGTGAGTTTCCTTCCCCATCTGTCCCGGTGTGGCATTGACGCCATCGTGATGGATGCGGGTGCGACCTATGCGATTGATGGGAAGGGAAGGATCCTCGACGTGAGATGAGTTCGCCGGGTGGAGTGGCTGCCGTCAGTTGCGCACGAGTTCGGACAGGATCTCCTGCGAGAGGTCTGGGGAGGCTGCTAGGCTCGTCACCAGCTCTGTTGCCCAAGGAAAAACATGGTCGGGATTCGTCGCTAGGTAGGAAGTACTGTGAGGCACCCAGATCCATCAAGGACGACTCGCACCGAGATGCCATCGTCCTGGGTGGCGCGCACTCGCATCCACATAGCCGCAAGTTCTCAAGCGAGGATGTGAGTGAATCCAGGCATTGGCGCCCTACGCGGTTCGTCGATGGGAGTACCGGCCGTGTCTGGGATCGCTCCCTCCTTTTGTTTTTCCGAGAGGCGAGCGGTACATGTGGGTCTTGTCTCTATGACAATACGTCGAGGATGGTGATGGCCCTGCGGAGTGGGCAGTGGGTTGCCATCGGTAGAGCAAGTGGGTTTTATGGTGAGATTGATATGATTGAGGGCCAGGATTGGCTTCCATGATGGGCTGGTGCACGATGAGCCGGGTGTTTCTTGTCATGATTCCATGTACCGTCCTCATGGCGGGCTGTGGGTTCCTGGGTATCTACAGACATCAAAAGGCGGAATGGGCTCCTCCAGAGGAGTCGGCACGGGTTGATTTCCCAAATTCCTTTGAACAAGGAACCCATTTGAGTGGTCCCAGAATGGCGGCGGTCAAGATCGCCATGGATGACTTCATGCCACCCGGGACTCGTGTGAAGGGAGACAACGAACAATTGGCTCAATGCCTCTCTCGCTGGGATACGTATGATGTCTCCGTCTTGCAGCCCAGCGAGGAACTCTTCTTTATTCGCTTTTTTCCTGTCACATCCCGATGTGGTCTCGATGTGATGGTTCTCGATGCTGGCGCTGTCTATGCCGTGGATTCGAAGGGCCGCATCCTCGCGGTGCAGTAGGGCGGATTCATCGCACGAGTCCAGACAGGATCTCCTGCCAGTGGGAGTAGAGGGAGAAGTGCCCGCCCCCCTGGAGGAAGTGCGGCACCGTGTGGGGGATGCGCGAGTGCAGGTAGCGTCCCATCTGGACCGGCACGATGGAGTCTCCCTCCCAGTACCAGAGGTGCACCGGCACCCGGATGTCCTCGAGCGGAAAGCCCCAGGGGGAAGTGAGCAGCCGGGCCTCCTGGATCATCCCGCGCACGCCCTGACGAGTGGCCTCACCGCGGAAGCCCTTCACCTGGTTGCCAATGGCGGGCACCGACAGCACGGCCCGGTCATCCGCCGAGCACTCCCGAAGCAGCGCCTCCAGGGCCCGCTCGGGCTTGCTCCGCACGGACTGGTCATGCAGTTTCATCACGGGCATGAGCATCCAGCCCGGCCACATGGCCATGCTGTAGGCGGCGCGGTAGTCGCGGTTGACTCCCTCCATGGCGCCACTCCGGTTGAAGGGCGCCGAGCCCGAGATGATCGCCGCGCGCGTGACCCTCTCCCCCAGGCGGTACGCGCAGGCCGCCACGTAGGGGCCTCCCGCGGACACCCCCATGACGGCGAAGCGGCCCAGTCCCAGGGTATCGGCCAACTGCTCGATGTCCGCCGGCATGTCCAGCAGCGTGCGGCCCTTCTTGTAGTCCGACAACCCATAGCCCGGCCGGTCCGGGGTGATGAGCCGCACGCCCAGCCGCTCCGTGAGCGCGTCATCCGGGTGGCGCATGTAGCGCGAGCCCGGATTGCCGTGCAGGAAGAAGACCGGAGCGCCCTTCGGGTCTCCGGCCTCGATATAGGCGAGCTTGCGGCCATCGCGCAGCCGCGCCACCCCTTCCCGGAACAACTCCGTCATTCTCCCTCCCACGGCAGTGAGCGCCGCTCCACCCACGCGGAGATGCGCGGCCAGACCTTGACCGGCGATTTGCTGGAAGCCGACAAGCCAATGTGTCCCACGGGAAAACGCATCGTCTCGCAGTCCTTCGAGCCCACCAGCTCCGGCAGGGGCTCGCTCATGGCCGGCGGCGCGATGTTGTCGTTCTCCGCGATGATGTTGAGCACGGGGCACTCGACTCGGCCCAGGTCCACCCGCTCTCCGCCCACCTCCATCCGGCTCTGGCGGAAGAGGTTCCGCTGATAGCAGTCGCGCATGTACTGGCGATAGACCTCTCCGGGAAAGGGCACGGCGTCGGCGCCCCAGCGCTCCAGGGCGAGGAAGGTGGTGACGAAGCCGGGATCGTCGATCTGCCGGAACACCTCCAGCCACTTGGTGAAGCGCTGGACGGGACCCGCCATGAAGAAACCACTCTCCAGCACGTACGGCGGCACGTTGCCGTAGGCGTCCACGAGCGAGTCCACGTCGAAGTGCCGGGGCTGGGTCCACAGCGAGTAGACGCCGCCGTGGCTGAAGTCCACGGGCGTCGCCTGGAGGACGAGGTTGCGCACGCCCTCGGGGTGGAGCGCGGTGTAGGCCAGGGCCATGGTGCCGCCCATGCAGTAGCCATAGAGCGTCACGTCGTCGCTGCCGCTCACCCGCTGCGTCCAGCGCAGGGCGGTTCTCAGGTGCCCCCCGAGCAGCTCGCTCCAGGTGAGGCTCTGTTCGTCGGGCCCCGCGAAGCCCCAATCGATGGCGTAGACGTCGTACCCCTGCCCGGTGAGGTATTCGATGAGGCTGCGGCCAGGCAGGAAGTCGAGGATGTACCAGCGGTTGATGAGCGAGTAGACGAAGAGGATGGGCGTGCGGTGACGGCGCCGGGGCGAGGCGTAGCGCAGGAGGCGCATGCGTCCGCGCGTGTACACCACCGAGTGGGGGGTGGGGCTGATGGGCGGCTCGCGCAGGCCGGTGGCCTTCTCGATGAGCGGCTTGAGGTAGGGGTAGGGGTTGATGGAGCGGTCCTGCAGCGCCCGCGCGATCGAGCGCGAGACGTCGACCTGGGACGAGACGAACGAGCGGATGCGCTCGAGGGTTTGAACGGGCCGGTTCACCATGGACGCGAGAGCCTATCGGGAGGAGGAGGAGGCGCGGCGGCGGCGCGCGGGACGAGTGGGCGTGGGCTCCGCGGCGGGGGGCGGCTCCTGGCGCTCCAGGAGTTCGACCACGTGCTCGAGCTGCGAGCCCAGCGCCTCGACCTGATCTCCCATCCGCCGCAACTGGTCTCTCAGTCCATCGACCTCGGAGGCGGTGGGCACGCGCAGCGAGCGCAACGTCTTCTCCATCATCGACGTGCGGCGCACCTGGAGGGTGAGACCCCGGCGCATGAGCCCGCCGCTGAGCCGCAGGAAGGTGGGACTCTCGGCGAGGCGCGAGGCCACCCGGGTCAGTCCCCGTTCGGCCTTCGTGAACACCTTGCCCGAGCGGGTTTCTGGATGGGTGAGTCGTCCCACCGTCTTCAGGGCACGGGCGAGCAGACCGGGAGCGGGGCGGGAGTCCGGGGCGGGCATGTGGCGGAATCTATCCTGGACTGGGCCGTCGATTTCGAGCTTTCCGCCGGGCATGCTCCGGACATGTCTGCGTCCGGCCGGATCCTGTACCAATTCCCCATCTCCCATTTCAGCGAGAAGTCCCGCTGGAACCTCGACGCCAAGGGCATCTCCTACCGCGTCCACAACCTCATTCCCGGGCTCCATCTGCTGGTGACGAAGCGGTTGACCAAGGGGGTGAGTGGCACGGTGCCGATCCTGGTGGATGAGGAGCAGGTCATTCATGACTCCACCGACATCGCCCTGTACCTGGAGCGTGCCTATCCGGCCACGCCCGCGCTGATTCCCTCCACGGCGGCCGAGCGCGAGCGCGTCCTCGAGTTGGAGGATTACTTCGACACGATCGTGGGCAAGAACGTGCGGCGCTGGGTGTACGCGCAGCTCTTCGATGGAAACGTGGATGTCCGGCCGCTCATGTTCGGCGCGCTCTCCCCGCCGGTGCGGCTGCTCGGGCATGCGATGTACCCCCTCATCCGGCGCACCATCCGGCGCCAGTACATCCAGACGCCCGCCAAGGTGGAGGCGTCGCGGGTGAAGTTGATGGAGGGCATCGAGCGGTTGGAGGGGGAGATTCAAGGCGACCCGTCGCGCTATCTGGTGGGCTCCTCCCTGTCGATCGCGGACATCACCGCCGCCGCGCTCTACGCGCCGATGATGATGCCCGAGGCTTCTCCGTACGCGCTCCAGCCCGGACAGGCCGTGCCCCCGGCGCTCGCCGAGATGCGCGCGCGACTGCTGGCCCGGCCCGCGGGGCAGTGGTTCCTGCGCCGCTACCAGGAGGACCGCCGGCGCCTGGCCCATGGCTTCACCACCGGGACCGAGACCGAGAGCGGGTGAGGGCCCGCACTGGGAATTTCCCTCCGCTCTCCAGGTTGCCTGCCCCCCTTTTTCTTCCTGACCCCACACAGCGAGAACGCATGAACCGCCAGAAGTTCCTCCGTCAGTCCTGGGTTGCCAGCACGCTGGGCGCAAGTCTCCTCCTGGGTTGCACGGCGAGTACGCGCGCCACCCAGCCGGAGGTGGCGCCTCCCGCGCCTCCGCCCGCGCCCGTTCAGACTCCAGCGCCGACCCTGTCGCTCGGGGTCGACACGAAGAACTTCGACCCCGGTGTGCGTCCCCAGGATGACTTCTTCCGCTACGTCAACGGCTCGTGGCTGAAGACGGCGAAGATGCCCGCGGACAAGTCCCGCTACGGGGCCTTCATCGAGCTGCGCGACAAGAGCGAGGCCGCCCTGCGGGCGCTCATCGAGGAGGCCGTCGCCGTCCAGGGCGCGCCCTCCGGCTCCGACACCCAGAAGGTGGGGGACTTCTACAAGAGCTTCATGGACACGGAGCGCATCCAGTCGCAGGGGATCGAGCCCCTGCGCGGAGAGCTGCAACGCATCGCCACGCTCAAGGACAAGGGGGCGCTGCCGGAGCTGTTCGCCGCGCTGGGCCGCATGGAGGTCCAGACGCCCTTCACCACCTGGGTGGGCCAGGACGCGAAGCAGGCGGACCGCTACATCGTCTATGCCTCCCAGAGCGGGCTGGGCCTGCCGGACCGTGACTACTACTTCAAGGCGGAGCCCCGCTTCGTCGAGACGCGCGCCGCGTACCTGACCTACATCGAGACGTTGTTGCGCCTGGCGGGTGAGAAGGAGCCGACCCGCGCGGCCAAGGCGATCCTCGCGCTGGAGACCTCGCTCGCGGAGAAGCACTGGGAGCGCGCGCGCACCCGGGATCGCGAGGCCACCTACAACCTCAAGAGCGTGGCCGAGCTGGACGCCCTCACGCCGGGCTTCTCGTGGGCGCGCTTCCTCAAGGCCGCCAACGAGGACAAGTCGCCCGGCGTCATCGTCCGGCAGCCGGACTACTTCCAGGGCCTGGCCCAGGTGCTCACCCAGACGCCCCTGCCCACGCTCAAGCAGTACCTCACCTTCAAGCTGCTGGACGGGTACGCGCCCCTCTTGAGCGCGCCCTTCGAGCAGGCCCACTTCGTCTTCCGGGGCAAGACGCTCCAGGGGCTGGAGGAGAACCGGCCCCGCTGGAAGCGCGGCGTGGAGGCCGTGGATGGCGCCTTGGGTGAAGTGCTCGGCCGGCTCTACGTGGAGCGCCACTTCCGCCCCGAGAGCAAGGTCCGCATGGACGAGCTGGTGAAGAACCTGCGCGCCGCCTTCCAGCAGGGCATCGAGCAGCTCGAGTGGATGAGCCCGGCGACGAAGGCGCAGGCCCAGGCGAAGCTGGCGAAGTTCAACGTGAAGATCGGCTACCCGGAGAAGTGGAAGGACTACTCCGCGCTCACCGTCGGTGCCCAGGATCTGGTGGGCAACGTCAAGCGCGCCCAGGAGGTCGAGTACCTGCGCGAGGTGGACAAGCTCGGCAAACCCATTGATCGGCTGGAGTGGGGCATGACTCCCCAGACGGTGAATGCCTACTACAGCTCCACGATGAACGAGATTGTCTTCCCGGCCGCCATCCTCCAGCCCCCGTTCTTCAACCCCGACGCGGACGATGCCACCAACTACGGCTCCATCGGCGGTGTCATCGGGCATGAGATCAGCCACGGCTTCGACGATCAGGGCAGCCGCTCCGATGGCGATGGCAACCTGCGGGACTGGTGGAGCAAGGAGGACAAGTCCGCCTTCCAGCAGCGCACCGGGCTCCTGTCGGAGCAGTACTCGGGCTTCAGCCCGGTCGAGGGCATGAGCGTCAATGGCAAGCTCACCCTGGGTGAGAACATCGGCGACCTGAGCGGCCTGACCGTGGCCTTCAAGGCCTACAAGCTGTCGCTCGGAGGCCAGGCGGCGCCCGTCATCGAGGGCTTCACGGGCGACCAGCGCTTCTTCCTCGGGTGGGGCCAGGTGTGGCGTACGCTCAATCGCGAGGACGCACTGCGGCAACAGCTCCTCACCGATCCGCACTCTCCGGGCGAGTACCGGGTGAATGGCGTGGTGCGCAACATGCCCGAGTTCTACTCCGCCTTCGGCGTGAAGGAGGGCGACGGCGCGTTCCTGCCAGCCGATCAGCGGGTGAAGATCTGGTGACGGTGAGCGTGTGTTGAGTGCGGGGGGCGCGCGCGCCCGGGGCGTCGGAAATACGTCCCCGGGCTGCTAGGTTCGCGCGCCACCATGAAAACCCCCGCCCTCACCGCCGTGGCGTGTGCCTTCTGGTTCACGCACTGCAGTCATGCTCCGGTGCAGGCGGAGGCTCCGGTTCCCGCCGCGCCTCCGTCCTCCACCGCCGCTCCCGCTGCTTCCGCCCCGCGTCTGTCCTATCCGGCCGCCCGCCTGGATGACGTGGTCGACGACTACCACGGCACCCGAGTGGCCGATCCCTACCGCTGGCTGGAGAACCCGGATTCGCCCGAGTCCCGGCAGTGGATCGAGGCCGAGAACAAGCTCACCTTCGGCTATCTGGAGAAGATTCCCCTGCGCGAGGGGCTCAAGCGGCGGATGACCGAGCTGTGGGACTACGAGCGCTTCAGCGTGCCCTGGCACCGGGGCTCGCGTTACTTCTACTTCCGCAACGACGGTCTGCAGAGCCAGTCCGTGCTCTACACGGCCGACTCCCTGTCCGCCGAGCCGCGCCTGCTGCTCGATCCGAACACGCTGTCCGCGGATGGCACCGTGGCGCTCGCGGGCGCGGACATCACCGACGACGGAAACCTGCTGGCCTATGGCGTGGCCACCGCTGGCAGCGATTGGAAGGAGCTGCGCGTGCGCGACGTGCGCACGGGCAAGGATCTGCCGGACGTCATCAAGTGGGTGAAGTTCTCCGAGGCCTCCTGGTCGGGCGACGGCAAGGGCTTCTTCTACAGCCGCTATGACGAGCCGAAGACGGGCGAGGAGCTTCGCGGGGCCAACTACTACCAGAAGCTCTACTTCCACAAGCTGGGCACGCCGCAGAGCCAGGACACGCTCATCTACGAGCGCAAGGATCAGAAGGAGTGGGGCTTCGGCGGTTTCGTCACGGATGACGGGCGCTACCTCGTCATCAACGTCTCGCGCGGCACCGAGCAGAAGAACCTCGTCTTCTACAAGGACCTCAAGGATCCCAAGTCCAAGGTCGTCGAGCTGTTGCGCGATTGGGACGCGGAGTACGATTACATCGCCAACGATGACACGCGGTTCTGGTTCAAGACGGACCTGGACGCGCCTCGGGGCCGCGTCGTGGCCATCGACCTGCGCAAGCCCGAGCGCGCGAACTGGAAGGAGATCATCCCCCAGGGCGCGGAGACGCTGTCCTCGGTGTCGCTCGTCAACGATCAGTTCCTGGTCAACGTGATGAAGGATGCCCATTCCCAGGTGCGGCGGGTGTCCCGGGATGGCAAGCCGCTCGGGGAGTTTTCACTGCCGGGACTGGGCACCGTGTCGGGCCTGGGGGGCAGGCGCGAGGACACGGAGACCTTCTACGCCTACGCGAGCTACACCACGCCCACCACCATCTACCGCTACGACCTGAAGACGCACGAGAGCCAGGTCTTCAAGGCGCCCCAGGTGAAGTTCGACCCGGCGCAGTACGAGACGGAGCAGGTCTTCTACACGAGCAAGGATGGCTCCCGCGTGCCCATGTTCCTCAGCCACAAGAAGGGGCTGAAGTGGGATGGGAACACCCCCACGCTGCTCTACGGCTATGGCGGCTTCAACGTCCCGCTGACCCCGTCCTTCAGCGTGGCCAGCCTGGTGTGGATGGAGCAGGGGGGCCTCTACGCCGTGGCCAACCTGCGCGGGGGCGGAGAGTACGGCCGCGAGTGGCATGAGGCCGGCACGAAGCTGCACAAGCAGAACGTCTTCGACGACTTCATCTCCGCGGCCGAGTGGCTCATCGCGAAGAAGTACACGTCCTCCGAGCGGCTGGCCATCCTCGGCCGCTCCAACGGGGGACTGCTCGTGGGCGCGGCGGTGACGCAGCGGCCGGAGCTGTTCGGCGTGGCGCTGCCGGGCGTGGGCGTGCTCGACATGCTGCGCTTCCACAAGTTCACCATTGGCTGGGCGTGGACGAGCGACTACGGCTCCTCGGAGAACGCGGAGGAGTTCAAGGCGCTTCACGCGTATTCACCCCTGCACCAGGTCAAGAAGGGCACGCGCTACCCCGCGATGATGGTGCACACCGCGGATCACGATGACCGCGTGGTGCCGGGCCACAGCTTCAAGTTCACGGCGGCCGCCCAGGCGGCTCAAGAGGGCGACGCGCCGGTGCTCATTCGCATCGAGACCAAGGCGGGCCATGGCGCGGGCAAGCCCACGGGCAAGATCATCGAGGAGTACAGCGACCTCTGGGCCTTCTCGTTGGATCGGATGGGGCTGGGGGCCACGCCGCCCATGGCGGGGACGAGCACTCCCTGAGTACGAACAGGGAGCGGGTAGGCGGAGCCCCCCCCGAATGCCCGCTCCCTTGTTGCTCCGGATACGGGGGGCCTCACCTTCTTCGATGAGTTCACTCGAACAAGGAGTCGCCCCATGAAGAAGCTGCCCGTCCTGCTCGTCACCTGTGTGCTTGGAGTCTGGGGCTGCGCCAGCGGTTCGAGGGCTCGCGCGGACAAGCTGGATTCCGCCTACCAGGACCTTCCGACCGAGAAGGACGTGGCCCAGAACGATCGCCTGGAGGCGCCCACGGTCTACGACGGAGAGGCGACGGGGGGCGCGGGCTACACGGTGACGACGGGGGACGGCCAGATCTGGGTGCCCGAGATGGCTCCGGGCAACACCGTGACGCGCACCCCCTCCGATATCCAGCGGGGCCTCGAGCGGGAGCACATCCAATCCGAGGTCACCGACGAGGGCCGCACGGACGAGGCCCCTCGGCGGTAGTTTCAGCCTTCCAGGGAGGCACGCAGGAACCAGGCGTGCTTCTCGAACTCGGTGATGATGCCGGTGAACAGGTCCACCGTGTCCGTGTCCTGGTGCTGCTCGGTCGCCTTGCGGCTGTCACGCAGGCCGCTCAGGTACGTCTCGATGCGCTCGGCCAGCAACTTCACGTGCTCCAGGTCCCGGGTCGTCTCCTGCTGGTACTCCGGCAGACGGCTCGTCTTGGCCACGTGGCGGGTGGTGCCGTAGGCCTTGCCTCCCAGCGTCACGGCGCGCTCGGCCACCGAGTCATTGTGGTTGGCCAGGCTCACCGCGAACGTCTCGAAGAGCGGGTGGAGCGCGGCGAACTGCGGACCCTTGATGTTCCAGTGCGCGACCTTGATCTGGCTGTGCAGATCCAGGCCGTCGGCGAGGCGCGCGTTGAGCTGCTCGACGATGGCGGTGCGGGCCTGCTCGGGAAGGGGGCTCGGGCTGCGGTACATGGCGTGTCCTTTCGCTGGGATAAAGATGCGCCCCCTGGTGAGGAACACCAGGGGGCGCATGAAGTGACTCGGTTGGGACGGGGAAGCGGGCCTTACGACTCGAGACCCACCGCCGCGGCGTGGATGACCGACGCGATACGGACCGCGTCGTTCACCTGGTCCTCCGAGATGCCTCCCTCGGTGACGACCTTCTCATGCGACTGCACGCACATCTCGCAGCCGTTGATGGCGCTCACCGCGAGGCAGACGAGCTCGAAGTCCACCTTGTTGGTGAGAACCTGGCCCAGGCGGTTCATCCGCAGACCGGCACGCTTGGTGGAGTAGGACTCCTTCCCCACCATGTGGCGGAACCGGTAGTAGATGTTGTTCATCCCCATCAGCGAGGCCGCCGCGCGGGCGTCCTCGATGACCGGCTCGGCCTTGTCACCCAGGGCCTGCTTGGCCTCGTGCAACATGGCCTTCTTGATGAGCTCGTTGCGTGCCGCGAAGGCGCACGCCACGGCCACCCCCCAGCGCTGCTCGGGGGTGAGGCTGTTGTTCTCCAGCACGGACTGGAGGTTCATGCGGGTGTCCTTGTGGGCCTCCGCCAGCTCACCGCGAACGACTTCGAGCGACGCCATGGTGCCTTACCCCGCCTTCTGCAGCTTCGAGGTGAGCGTCTCCTCACCCTTCTGCCAGTTGCAGGGGCACAGCTCGTCCGTCTGGAACGCGTCCAGGGTGCGCAGCACCTCCTTCACGTTGCGGCCCACCGACAGGTCGTTCACCGACACGTGGCGGATGATGCCCTCGGGGTCCACGATGAACGTGGCGCGCAGGGCCACGCCCTCCTCCTTGTGCAGCACGCCCAGGCTCGCGCTCAGCTCGCGCTTGATGTCCGCGAGCATCGGGAAGGGCAGGTGCTTGAGGTCCGCGTGGTGGGTGCGCCACGCGTGGTGCACGAACTCGCTGTCCGTGCTCACGCCGAGGATCTGCGCGTCCCGGTCCTTGAAGTCCTTGTCGTGCTTGCCGAACTCCGCGATCTCCGTCGGGCAGATGAAGGTGAAGTCCTTCGGCCAGAAGAAGAGGATCTGCCACTTGCCCTTGAAGCTGTCCTGGGTGATGTCCTTGAACTCCTTGCCCTTCTCCAGGCTCACCACGGACTTCACGTTGAACGCGGGAAGCTTGTCGCCAACAGTCAGCATTTTCCGACTCCTTTGGGGGTTAGGGGCCTGCTCGCTCGCAAGCCCGACAGGTGTGGTCCGTCTACTCTCAAAGCAGCCACCGTGCCAGGAACCCGCCCCGCGTGATTTCACGGGGTTGACGTTTCAATGAAGCCTGGGGGGTGCCGCCGGATGGGTGCATACCGAAATACCGGTGTCTCGCGCCACTGACATTTCGGTGGCGCCCCGGTTATTTACTCAGACGTATGGCGGACGACATCGTTGCGGTGACACGGGCGGAATGGCACGGGGAAGCCCGGGACCTGATCGAGCTGGCGACCTCGGAGCGGACCGTGGCGGAGCTGCTGCGCCGGGGCCTGGAGTGGCTCACCCGCGTGGTGCGCTTCGACCTGGCCACGCTCTTCTTGCTGCGAGAAGGCAAGCTGGTGTCGGTGGTGGCGCGCGGGCCGTTGGCGTCGGAGCGCGTGCGGCGCCACGAGCTGCGGCTGGCGGACTTCCCCTCGCTGCGCCAGGCCCTGGAGACGCGCCGGGCGCGGGCCTTCACGAGCGAGGACCACTCGCACGGGGACGGAGACCCCTTCGACGGGGTGTTGGACCTGCCGCCTGGGCATGCGTGCATGGTGGTGCCCTTGTGCGCGGCGGAGCGCTGCTACGGCGTGCTGACGCTGGACCGCACCGAGTGCGAGACGTACCCGCGGGAGGTGGTGGACCTGGTGGAGGTGTATGGGCAGATGCTGGCCACGTCGCTCCAGGAGGCCGAGCAGAAGAGCAACTTCGAGCGGCTGCACCGGCGGGAGCACGCGCACGCGCGGCTGCTCGAGTCGCAGTTGGGGGGCGACGAGGTGGGCGTGTTGGAGACGTCGCGCGCGGCCCCGGTGCGGGAGCTGGCGCTGAGGGCGCGGCAGGTGGCGGAGACGGACACGCCGGTGTTGTTGCTGGGCGAGACGGGCACGGGCAAGGAGCGGCTGGCGCGGGCGGTGCACCGCTGGAGCGCGCGGGCCGAGGGCGCCTTCGTGACGCTCAACTGCGCGGCCATTCCCGCGGGGCTCCTGGAGAGCGAGTTGTTCGGCCATGTGAAGGGCTCGTTCACCGGGGCCACGCGCGACCGCGCCGGGCGCTTCCAGATGGCGCACGGGGGCACGCTCTTCCTGGACGAGGTGGGGGAGCTGCCGGTGGAGCTGCAGGCCAAGCTGCTGCGCGCCCTCCAGGAGAAGACCTTCGAGCCGGTGGGCAGTGACAAGACGGTGCGCGCGGACGTGCGGATCCTCGCCGCCACGCACGTGGACCTGCAGGAGGCCATCCGCCAGCGGCGCTTCCGTGAGGACCTCTATTACCGGTTGAGTGTCTTCCCACTGCGGCTGCCCCCCCTGCGCGAGCGGCTGGAGGACCTGCCGCTCCTGTGCGCCTTCCTCCTGGAGGAGCAGTCCCGGCGCACCGGCCGCAAGGGGATGGAGGTGACGGCGGACGGCCTCGCCCGGCTCGCGGCCTACGACTGGCCGGGCAACATCCGCGAGCTGGCCAATGCCCTGGAGCGCGCCACCATCCTGTCGCGCCGGCCGGAGCTGGGCGCCGAGTCGTTCGACGTACCCGTGCGCCTGTCCTCCCCGGTCCGGAGCGCTCCGGTGCCCCTGTCGTTGGCGGAGGGGGCGGTGCCCACCCTGGAGGAGGTGCAGCGGCAGCACATTCTTCGCGTGCTGGGGCTCACCCAGGGCCGGCTCTACGGTCCCGGCGGCGCCGCGGCGTTGTTGGGTCTCAAACCCTCGACCCTGCAGAGCCGCATGAAGAAGCTGGGCATCACACGGCTGGAGCAATACGTGGCGACCCCGCCTCCTCCGTCTGGGAAATAGTGGGGGAGACCCTGGAGGATTCCTTGAGCGAGCCGAACTGGCAGCTGCCTTCCGAAGTGCCCTCGGGCGCACCCTCACCCAAGCCCACTCCCTCCCGCACGCCGTTGATCGTGGGCGTGGCCGTCGTCGTGGTCCTCCTCGGGGCCGGGCTGGCCTATTTTTGGATGGGCCCGAAAGCGCCGCTCCCTCAACAATCCGCGCCCGTGCCGCCCGTGGCCGCGGCGCCGGATGCCTCCACGGCGGAGGACACGTCCGCGGGCGAGCAGGTCCCCGTGGCCCAGAGCGACACCCGGGTGCGCGACCTCGTGGGTCTGCTGTCTGCCCAGCCGGAGCTGCAGCAGTGGCTCTCCTCCACCGAGGACCTGATGCGCCGCTTCACCTCCGCCGTGAGCAACATCGCCGAGGGCGAGAGCCCGCGAGCCGCGCTGGCGTTCATGGCGCCCAAGGGGGCCTTCCAGACGGTCGAGCGCGGGGGACGTCTCTTCATCCGTCCGGAGAGCTTCTCCCGCTACGACGCCGTGGCGCGGGTGATCGCCTCGCTCGACACCCAGACGAGCGCCATCACCTACCAGGCCCTCAAGCCGCTCTTCCAGGGAGCCTTCCAGGAGATCAGCCGTCCCGGACAGAGCTTCGATCAGACCCTCTCCAACGCCATCCAGCTCATCCTGGACACGCCCGTGCCCGAGGGGGACGTGGAGGTGGTGGACTCGCCCGGGGTGAACTTCACCTTCGCGGCGCCGGAGCTGGAGGGGCTTCGTCCCGCCCAGAAGCACCTCTTGCGCATGGGCCCGTCCAACACCCGGGCCCTCCAGGAAAAGCTGCGCGAGCTGCGCACGGCGCTCCTGCTGCCCGCCGCCACGCCGCGCTGAGGACTCATGGCTCCCGCGCGTCCGGTGCCTGCTGGCGCGGGAGGGTCAGCCCGAAGGTCGTTCCCTCCTCGGGCGTGGAGCGGACCTCCACCTCGCCCCGATGGGCCCGGACGATTTCCCGGACGATGAACAGGCCGAGCCCCGCGCCTCCCCCGGAGACCTGGCGCGCATGGGGATCGCCTCGGCGGAAGGGCTCGAACAGGTGCGGCATGAGCGCCGGGTCGATGGGCGCGCCCCGGTTGTTCACCTCCAGCCGCTGCACCCCGGCGTCATCCCAGAGCCGGAGGGAGACGGGGTGGGAGGCCTCGCCATGTTCGAGCGCGTTGCCCACGAGGTTGGAGATCGCCTGCGCCAGACGGTCCTGATCCCACTGGCCGTGTGTGTCTCCCTCCACGGTGAGCTGGAGGGAGCGCTCGGGGTAGATGGCCGTGAACTCATCGAGCACCCGGTGGCAGAGCTGCTCCAGGTCCGTGGGCCGCGGCTGCACGGGGATGCCGCCATTGCGCGCCAGCACGCTGTCGAGCAGCTGCTGCGTCAGCCGCGTCACGCGCCGGGCGCTCTCCTCGATGCGTCCCAGGGCGGCGCGTTGCGCGGGGGTGAGGTTCGGGGCCTGCTGGAGCATCTGCGAGGAGATGCGGATGGCGGCCAGGGGGCTGCCCAGGTCATGGCCGATGATTCCCATGAAGCGCTCGAGCAACCGCGCTTCCCGTGCCTGGTCCTCCTCCCGCTGCTGGCGCTCGCTCACGTCCATCATCGCGCCGATGAGCCGCTCGGGCCGGCCCGCGGAATTCCGGCCGATGTAGCCCCGCTCGAGCACGAACGCGTACGAGCCGTCCGCCCGGCGGAAGCGGTACTCGTTCGTCCAGTGGTCGTCCTGGCCGCTCATCACCTGGTGGAGGGTTCGGAGTGCCTGCTGCTGATCCTCGGGGTGGATGCGCTCGCGCCACCAGGCGATGGACGTCGGCCCTTGTCCGGGCGCCTCGCCGAACACCTCACCGGGCGACGTGCTCCAGCTCACCTCGCCACGGGCCACGTTCCAGTCCCACAAGACATCCCGGGTGGCGCGCGCCACCAACTCGTAGCGTGTCTCGTTCTCCCGAAGCGCCTGCTCCATGCGTTCGCGCTCGGTGATGTCCCGGATCCACACCACCAGGTGCTCGGCGCTCTGGAGCATGTCGGCGCGAAAGACAAACCGCCGCTCTCCCAGGACATACGAGACGTTCTCGGAGAGTCGCGGCCGCCGGGCCAGCTGGTTTTCCCAGCGCACGAGCATCCGGACGAATTCCTCTCCCTGGGCGGCGCAGATGTCTCGCACGCGCCAGCCCCGGTAGCATTCCGCTCCGGGAAGGAGTCGCCGGGCGGCGGACGTGGACATGAGCCATTCCGCGTCGAGCAGGGGATGGTTGGAGTCCAGGGCCCGTTTCAGGAGCACCAGGCCGTAGGGCTCGACGGATTCGAGAGTCCCGGTGAACTCCGTGATTCCATCCAGGCCCCCTGACCCCATGATTCGCATTGGTGGATATTTATGGTCCCTTTGAAATTCCTGGAACTGGCCCTGGGTACGGGAGGGGCCTTGACGAGTCAGTTCGGGGACGGTGCCGCCATGTAGAAATGGAAGCGGGTCACCGGCCGGAAGCCCATGCGGCGGTACACGGGCAGTCCCTCGGGGGTGGCGTGCAGCACGGTCCGCTCCAGGCCCCAGTCGCGGTGGGCCTCGGCGAGCGCGTGGCGCATGACGGCCTCGGCCAGACCCAGCCGCCGGTGGGAGGGGTGGGTGGCCACCATCGAGACATAGAGCGCGCCGTGGCCCCGCAGCACGGCGGCGCAGGTGGCGGCCTCCTCGTGGCGGTAGCCCACGAAGCCCTTGTTGTCACCCGAGAAGAGGCCCGGCACGTCGAAGGCCGCGCGTCCGGTGTCCACGGGCATGTCGTAGCTGTGCGCGTTGACGTCGGCGAGCGCCCTGCGCCCCTGGGAGTCCCGGGCCTGGCGCACTTCCAGCCGAGGCGGGGGTCGCAGGGGCGGGATGAGGCGCTCGGCCACCATGCCCGTGGCCACGACGGCGGCGCGCAGGCCGTGGGGGATGAGCAAGCTGCCCGCGCGCTCGCGCAAGGGCCCCGGTACCCAGTCCTCGCACAGGGCGAGCATCCAGCCCCGCCGTCCGGGCTCGAAGAAGCGGGCGGCGGCGGTGGCGGCTCGCGTCAGGGCCTCCTCCGTGTCCACCGGACCCGGCAGGAAGGCGGCGTTCATCATCGTCCAGGCCACGTTGCTCGACGCGATGCTCACCTCGGGCAGGTCGAGCACCTGGCCGGCGGCGCTGTTGCGGGCGAAGAAGCGCCAGGCCTCATGGAACTGGGTATTGGATTCGTGGATGTCTTCGGTGGACATGCGGGCTCAACGCGAGCCCGCATTATTGGAGCCTTTGTCTCCGAAGGCCAGCGTGGTGAGGGAGCCCGAGTCGTAGAGGAACTGGTAGGCCGCGGCGCTGCCGAGCACGCGCTTGACGTACAGGCGCGTCTCCTCCACGGGGATCTGCTCCACCCACTCGTCCAGCTCGGCGGTGGGAAAGCGCGCGAGCCAGCGATCCACGGCGGCGGGACCCGCGTTGTAGCTGGCCACCGCATGGGCCAGGTTGCCCGAGAAGCGCCGCTGCAGGCTGCCCAGGTAGGCCGAGCCGATGCGGATGTTGTGCCGGGGCTCGAGCAGCGCGGTGGGCGTGGCCAGCGTCAGCTTGAGCTGGCGCGCCACCACGGAGGCCGTGGCCGGCATGAGCTGGGACAGCCCCAGCGCGCCCGTGGACGAGCGGGCATTGGGGTTGAAGGCGCTCTCCTCGCGGATGAGGGCCTGCATCACGTCGGGATCCACCCGGGCCGAGCGGCAGTGGCGCACCACGAGGTCGCGGAAGGCATGCGGGTAGGCCGCCGAGTAGATGAGGCGCGTCTCGGCCTCGGTGGGCGCCGCCAGGCCCTCGCGCCGCAGGGCCCAGGCGATGGGGCGGGCGTGGCGCTCGTGGCCGGTGGCGCGGAGCACGTGGAAGAGCAGGCGGATGGACTCCTCGCCGCGGCCCCGGCGATCCACGGCCAGCAGCTCCGCGGCCGCCTCCCGGTGCTCGAGCCGGAGCAATTCGATGCCCGTGGTGAAGTGGGGATCCGCCGCGAGGCTCCCCGCGTCCAGGGGCCACACTTCCTTGGGGCTCGTGGGAACGCGCAACCGCTCGACGATGGCCTGGGCCCGCTCCGGGGCCTCGTGCGCCAGCCGCGAGCGCGCGAGCAGGCCGTACCACGTGGCCGCGCCCTCGGCGGTGACCCGCTCCAGGAGCGCATGCGCCTCCACGGTGCGCTCCATCGCGGAGAGCTGCCGCGCGCGCCAGTAGCGGGCACGTTGCACCGACTCGTGCGTGGAGCCCCGGCCCTGCGGCGCCTCGATGCGGGTGAGGGCCTCGAGCGCCGCGTCGTTCTGCCCCTCGGCGCGGTACACCCAGAAGCGCTGGAAGAGCGCCTCGGCGGCGAAGTTGCCGTCTGGGTAGCGGGCGATGAGCTGGTCCAGATAGCCCATGGCCGCCGCCCTCTCGCCCCGCTCCAGGGCCTTGCCCGCCGCGTAGAAGAGGGCGTCATCCGCGTACGGGTGCTGGGGGTAGTCGTGCGCGAGCTGGAGATAGGTGGTGATGGAGCGCTCGGGCTCCACCACCGACTCCGAATAGCCCAGCACGTACAGCGCGCGGGGCCTCAGCACTTCGTCCTGGCACTGCTCGGTGACGGGCCTGAGCACGCGGATGGCCTGGGTGTGCTTGCGCTCCTTGCGCAGGGCGGTGCCGTACGCGAAATGCGCGCGGCAGGCGAGCGCGTCGGGCAGCTCCAGCCTGGGCAGCATCCGCTCCAACTGCTCCATCGCCTCCCGGTTGTGGTGCAGCGACAGCAGCGTCTCGGCGCGCGCCACCTTCCACTTGGGCACGTAGGGCAGGTCGCGCAGGCCCTTCACCGCGGCCGTCGCCTCCCGGCTGAAGGGATGGAGCGCCCACACCGCCAGGTGCGCCCGGTGCTCGCCATTGTAGTCGGCCTGGTAGCGCGCGAGCCGGGCGATGGTCAGCCAGGCCTCGGCCTGCGCGGGGGCGTTGGGGCGGGGCGTGTCCGTCTGCACGAGCGGGGTGAGCGCCTCCACCGCCGCGGCGTAGTCCTGCTGCTTCTTCTCGAGCAGGTACGCCATGCCGAAGCGGGCCTCGGTGTAGCGCCGCGCGCCGGACTTCACGGCCGCGTAGTGCTGGATGGCCTCGGTCCATTGGCGCAGCCGCTCGTGGGCGCGTGCCGCCTCGTAGTGGAAGTAATCGCTCAGCGCGGGAAAGTCCTGGGCGAGCGCCGAGAACTCCTGGGCCGCCTGGGCCCACGCGCCCTGGCCCAGCGTGCTTCGGGCCCGGAGGTAGCGCACGGGGAGCGAGGGTGGCTCCTTCTCCAGGAGTTGGAGCGCGGTGCGGTAGCGGCCTTGATCATGGGCGTCCTTCGCCTGGGCGAGCGTGCCCTCGGCGAAGTAGGAGGTGAGGTCCGCGGCGTCGACCCGGTGCACCCACTTGCGCTCTCCGCTCGCCAGGGGCTCCGCGGGCCCGAGCGTGAACTCGGGAGGTGCTTCCTCGTCCTCGCTGTCCAGCGACGAGCTCAGTTGGGGCCGGGAGGACGCGCTCTCGGCGAGGTTGGAGATGTCCGGACGGGCCGGCGGGGGCGGGGGCTGCTCCGCCCACGCGGGCGTCATCCAGAGGGCGGCCAGGAGGGGCCAGCGCTTCACTCCAAGCGTTGCGTGATCCATGCCCAAACACCCTTCCCCGCGTTTCAAGCTCCGCACCGTGCGGGAGGGGGTTGAAGTAGGGATTCGAGGGAGGCACGGGGAGTGTGGGAGTGCGGCGCCTCGAGCGCCTGCGTTGCCTCGTGCACGGCCTACATGTCTGGCCTGGGGGGGCCCGGGCATTCACGGGCGGGTGCGATGTCGGCTGACGAACCTTGCGATCCTTTCGTGCAACGCGCCATGAAAGGGGGCAACTTGAGTCTCGTCATGAGTCCGCGAGACACCGAGTCCCACGATGACTTCCTGCTCCTCGTGGGTGTCCTCCCCGAGGCCCTGCGCTCCTCCGTCCGAGCCCTTCCTCCCTCCGAGGTGCTCGAGGTGGTGATGGACCTGGGCCGCCCGCCCGAGGCCCGGCTCACCGGGCGCGTGGTCCGGCTCTCCGAGACGTTCGTCACCCGGAAGGATCTGGAGCAGGTGCTCGCGCAGGTGGGCAACGTGGGCGAGGACAACCGCGCCGGCATCGAGCGCACGCTCCACCGCGTCTCCGCCATCCGCAACCGTCAGGGCAAGGTGGTGGGTCTCACCTTGCGCGTGGGCCGAGCCATCTTCGGCACCATCGACATGCTCAAGGATCTCATCGGCACGGGGCTCAACATCCTGCTGCTCGGCCGGCCTGGAGTGGGCAAGACGACCAAGTTGCGCGAGGTGGCGCGCGTGCTCGCCGATGACCTCGGCAAGCGCGTCATGGTGGTGGACACCTCCAATGAGATTGGAGGAGATGGCGACATCCCCCATCCCGGGATCGGCGGCGCGCGCCGCATGCAGGTGTCGCGGCCGGACCGCCAGCACGACGTGATGATCGAGGCGGTGGAGAACCACATGCCCGAGGCCATCATCGTCGATGAGATTGGCACCTCGGCCGAGGCCTCCGCGGCCCGCACCATCGCCGAGCGGGGCGTGCAGCTCGTGGCCACGGCCCATGGCAACACGCTGGAGAACCTGGTGCTCAACCCCACGCTCTCGGACCTGGTGGGGGGCGTGCACACCGTCACGCTGAGCGACGAGGAGGCCCGGCGCCGTCGCACGCAGAAGACGATCAGCGAGCGCCGCGCCCCTCCCACCTTCGACGTGGTGGTGGAGATGGCGACCCGGGACGAGGTGCTGGTGCACCGCGACACCGCTCAATCCGTGGACCGGTTGCTCGCGGGTGAGCGCGTGGGCGGGGAGCGGCGTCAACTCGTCGAGGGGCAGGTGGAAGTGGTGGAGGCCCCGGTCGAGCCGGTGGCGGCGGTCCGGGAGGAGCCGCCCCCGCCGAGGCCCCGGGCGGCGGCGAATCCGCGGCCCTCCCGCGTCGCGTCCGGCCCCCGTCCCGCCGAGCCGGTTTCCTCCGAGGACACGTCCCGGCGGCAACCCGGCCTGCGCCAGGGAACCACGCGGGTGTATGCCCATGCGGTCAGCCGCGATCTGCTCGAGCGCGTGCTGCGCGACCTGGGCGTGGACGCGAAGGTGGTGGGCCGGCTGGAGAGCGCGGATCTCGTCCTCACGCTGCGCTCTCGCGCCAATGATCCGAAGCTGCGTGGCATGGCGGACAAGGCGGGGGTGCCCGTGCTGGCCATCAAGCGCAACAGCGCCTCGGAGATGCGGCGGGTGCTGCGCGACGCGTTCCTCCTCGCCGAGGGCGAGAACGAGGGCCGGGTGCGCGAGGCGGTGCTCGAGGCGGAGAACGCCATCCACCGGGTGTTGAAGGAGGGGGTGGAAGTGCCCCTGGCCCCGAGCCCTCCACGGCTGCGCAAGCTCCAGCACCGGCTCGTGTCGCGCTATCACCTGGAGGCGGTGAGCCACGGCAGCGAGCCCAAGCGCCACCTCATTATCTACCCGTTGGGTGCGCTGGTGGATGTTCCCCGGGAGCGGGAGTGGGAAGAGGACGCGGAGGCGGGTGCCGAGGAGTCCGCTTGAGGAGAACCTGACGCCTCGTGCCTTGCGCGCTCCGGCGTCTCGCGAACATCATCCCCGGTCATGCCTTCTCCTTCCTATGTCCATGGCACCGGGACGACTCCCTTGCTCGGGGAGACCATTGGCCAGAACCTGCGCCGCACCGTCGAGCGGTGGGGCGAGCGCGAGGCCCTCATCGTCCTCTCCCAGGGGTACCGTGCCACGTGGCGTCAGCTCTGGGAGGAGACCTCCCGGGTGGCGCGGGGCCTGCTCGCCCTCGGCGTGGAGAAGGGCGACCGGGTGGGACTCTGGTCCCCCAACCGTTTCGAGTGGGTGGTCATCCAGTACGCCGTGGCCCGGATTGGCGCCATCCTGGTGAACCTCAACCCGGCGTACAAGACGGCGGAGCTGGAGTACGCGCTCAACCAGTCCGGCACCCGAGTGCTGTTGTTGTCGCGTGGCTTCCGCCAGTCCAACTACCAGGAGATGCTCGCCCAGGTCCGTCCGAACTGCCCGGAGCTGCGTGTCGCGCTGGTGTTGGAGGAGGACTGGGCCTCGCTGTGCGCGGGAGGGGAGGGCGTGAGCGAGGCCTCGCTCGCCGAGCGCGAGGACTCGCTTCAGTTCGACGACCCCATCAACATCCAATACACGTCGGGCACCACGGGCTTTCCCAAGGGCGCCACGCTCAGCCACCACAACGTGCTCAACAACGGCTTCTTCGTGGGCGAGGCGTTGCGGCTCGGGCCCGAGGATCGGGTGTGCGTGCCCGTGCCCTTCTACCATTGCTTCGGCATGGTCATGGGCAACCTGGCCTGTACGTCCCATGGCTCGACGCTGGTGATTCCGGGCGAGGCGTTCGACCCGCTCGCGGTGATGAAGGCCGTGATGGAGGAGCGCTGCACCGCGCTCTATGGCGTGCCCACCATGTTCATCGCCGAGCTGGATCATCCGCGCCTGGGTGAGTTCGACTTCTCCTCGCTGCGCACCGGCATCATGGCCGGCTCTCCGTGCCCCATCGAGGTGATGAAGCAGGTGCAATCCCGCCTCAACATGCGCGAGGTCACCATCTGCTACGGCATGACGGAGACCTCGCCCGTGTCCACGCAGAGCGCCCTGGATGATCCGCTCGACAAGCGCGTCACCACCGTGGGCCGGGTGCACCCCCACGTGGAGGTGAAGATCATCGACCCGGCGAGCGGCGCGGTGGTGCCTCGGGGCACGCCCGGGGAGCTGTGCACGCGCGGCTACAGCGTGATGCTCGGCTACTGGAACAACCCCGAGGCCACCCGTCAGGCGCTCGACGCGGCCGGATGGATGCACACGGGGGACCTGGCCACCCTGGACGAGGACGGCTACGTGAAGATCGTCGGCCGCATCAAGGACATGATCATCCGCGGGGGTGAGAACATCTACCCGCGCGAGATCGAGGAGTTCCTCCACACCCACCCGGCCATCAGCGAGGCCCAGGTCATCGGCGTGCCCAGCGTGAAGTACGGCGAGGAGGTGATGGCCTGGGTGAAGCTCAAGCCCGGCGCCACCGCGGCCCCCGAGGACCTCACCCGCTTCTGCACGGGCCGCATCTCCACCTTCAAGATTCCCCGGTATTGGAAGCTGGTGGAGGAGTTCCCCATGACCGTCACCGGAAAAATCCAGAAATTCCGGATGCGGGAGAGCGCGGTGGCGGAATTGGGGCTGGAGAGTGCCGCCGATGTCCGCACGGCGTGACGGATCCCGGGCGATTTGCGCTCTAATGGGCGCCGTCCGCCCCGTCGCCGCCCGTGCCCAGGAGCCGCACCCGTGCACTCTTCCCCCGACACCGCCGCTTCCGCTCCCGGACTGGAGCAACTGCTGGCACTGGCCAATCCCACGGACACCTGTCGTGGCTTGTTCTTCAACGGCGTGCTGGAGGCCGCCCGGGTGTTGGGGGGCGAGGAGCTCCGGGCGATGTGCTTTCGCGCCGTGGGCGAGCGCAAGTTCGTGGACTTCTTCAGCTATCCGGTGACGGACTTCCTCCGGGCCGTCTTCCTGGCGTCGGAGACGCTGGGGCCGACGATGGGGGGAGTGGATTCCGTCATGCGTCTGCTCGGGCGCCGGGGCACGGGAGACTTCCTGTGCTCCACGGTGGGCAAGACGATGCTCGCGCTCGCGGGGACGGATCCCTACCGGCTGCTCTCCACGGTGCCGAGTGGCTGCCGGGCCTCGCTGAGCTACGGAGAGCGCTCCGTGGAGCGGTTGGGCGAGCGGCACGCGCGAATGATGGCGCGCCGGGACTTCCTGCCCCTGCCCTACAACGAGGGATTGCTCACCGCCGCGCTGGAGCAATCCTCGGCCCAGGGGATCCGCGTCCAGGGGCACCGGCGGGCCCTGCTCGACGTCGACTACGAGGTGAGCTGGTCGTGAGGAGCGGGAACATCCGCCACGCCGCGACATAATCCGTCTGGTGAGCCCGTTGTGGGGGGTGGTACTCCATGTGGACGGAGAGGTGAGGTCGTGATGGGAGTGAAGTTGTTGCTGGCGGGCTGGTACGGACACGACGATGTCTCCGGACCCGAGGCCCCCCGGCCCTGGTTGCGGCGCGTGGAAGGCTGGTTGCGCGAGACGGCGGACGCCTTCCTGGAGGGCAGCCGGGTCATCGAGAGCTCGCAAGGCCCCATCCTCCTGGTTCGCCTGCATCCGGCCGCGGATGACGTGGCCATCGTGGCGGCGGGGCAGGGCCGGGTGGTGGTCTCGGCCAACACCTCCATGGTGGGCCCCGGCTATCACCGCTTCCTGTGTGACGTGCTGCACGACCTGGGTGAGGCGCTCGAGGTGGACTGGGCGGAGCCCGGGCTCACCACCGAGGGCGTGGGAGACCCCACGGGCTACTTCCACACCGGGGACGCGAGCGGCATCGCACCGCGCATGCTCGCCTGGTTGGGGGAGATGGCCGGGCGCGTCCTGGACTTCCGCCATCAGGGGCATTCAGGGGCCACGTTGTCGCTGCGCGCCGGGCGCGGCTTCGAATACCCCGGTGCCGTGCTCACGCCGATGGGCCCTCGTGACGAGGCGTGGCTGCGCGCCGTGAGGGAGGACCCCCGGATCGGGCAGGACATCTTCCCCTGGTGGGAGCCGGGCCTGGGGGCCACGGTGAAGCTGGGCTGGGCGCTCAGCCGCATCTGGACGGAGATGGTGTGGCGGCCTCCCCTGCTCGAGGAGGAGCGTCACCTGTTCCGCGAGGTGGCGCGGCTGTTGGAGCAAGCCTGGCGGGAGGATCCGTCGCTCGCCTATCCCTGGCGCGAGTGGCAGCAGGTCCTGGGCTATCTGGGCGTGGGCGGGACGTTGGCCGAGGAGGTCTCCCGGCGCGCGGCCGCGGCCCCCGTGGGTCCGCTCAGCGGCTACCGGCGTGGGGTGGTGCAGGTGACGCTGCCCGAGGGGTGGGAGATCCGCATTCCCGGCTCGTTGGCCGAGCAGCGGCTGGCGGATGGCAGTTGGGTGGCGAGGGATCACCGCCGCAGCGTGCGCTTCCTGCCGTTGAGGGACGTGGAGGGCATTGCTCCGGGGCCCGAGAAGGACATGCCCTACGAATTCCAGCACCGGGGCGAGCGGGTGCACGGACGCGCCACGTTGCAGGGGGCGGAGGGGGAGTACCGGCTCACGGCGCTGTGCGAGTCCGGGGAGCACCGGGCCCTGTGTGTTGTCAGCTTCGACGACCCCGACGAGCAGGACTGGGCGCTGGGCACGTGGCGCTCGTTGGACCACGCCGTCGCGGCCTGAGTTCCATCGGGGAGTGTCGCCGCGGCTCACTCGCCAGTGGCTTGACGTGGCTTTTTGCCCTCCTCTGTAATCAGGGAGAGGGCCTTCCCACTTGAGCGGTTCGCCCGAAGGGATGCGGCAATGTCTTCTTCCCATTCTAGCGATTCGCGCGCCATGGGAGCGCGGCAGTCCTCTCTCGCCGGGGCCCTGGCGCTGGTTGTGTGGATGCTGATGACGGCGTGCACCACGAGTGCCCGCGTGGGCGCGGCATACCTCCACCATCCGCCTCCGCTCCAGGCCTCCTCGGAAGCGCTGGAGTCGGAAGTTGACGATGGAGACACGGGTGATGACGATGTCGTCTTCACGAATCTGCCGAAGGACTTCGCTCCAGTGCGGGTCGGTGACTCTGAACTGATGGCGGCCCTGACGTCTTTTTGGCTCAACGTGCCGCTGCGGGTTTCGTAACCGTTCACCAGCTCAGGCGGTGAGCGCGAGCTGAGGTTCGGGCGCGGAGGGGAGGAGCGAAGGCCCGCGCAGGCCGCGGCGGTGCGCGGCGAGGGTCTCGGTCAGGAAGGCGAGCACGTCACGGCCTTGCAGCTTGAGGGTGGTGGTGGAGGTGAAGATGCGCTCCACGAAGCGGCTGCCCTCCTCACTCTGCGTGCCGAAGGACGTCTTCCTGTACATGACGGCGTGCCGGATGCAGCGCTCGCCGAAATTGTTGGTGGGCTCGAGGCCCGGCACATCGACAAACGTCCAGAGGCACTTCTCCCACTGGAGGATTTCCCGGGCCATGCCGGCCGTCTTCTTCTCTGCCCGCAGAGCCGCCGCGCGCAGCAGTTGGCCGACTCTGCGTTCCACGCCGCGCATGCGCTCTTCGAAACGCTCGCGTGACAGGGTGCCGTCACGCACGCGGTGGTACCACTTGAAGAAGCGGTTGCGCTCGCGCATGAGCTCTCTGCCTATCCGCCCACCCCGGCCGCCCCTGTCGATGAAACCCTGGAAGTCGCGTGTGAGGTGTGCCCAGCACAGCTGCCGCAGCCCTGCATCCACCCACGCGTAGGCGCTCCACCTGTCGGTGGTGAGGAAGCCCGCGAAGTCCGCGCCGAGCAACTGGCGGGCGACCTTGCCGCCGCGGCTTCTGGCGATGTGGAACACCACTACCAGCGCAGTGGCCACCACCCACAGCCAGGCGCGGCCGGCCCGGCCGCCCTCTCGTCCCTGTGCAAACCCCGTCTCGTCGGCGTTGACCGCCTCCGAGGTCTGCACGTAGGCGAGGGCTTCGGCCGTCGGTGGCGCGAGTGCCTCCGACATCTCGCCCTCCAGGTTGCTGACGCTGCCCACCGACAACTCGACGCCCAACATGTCTGACAAAGCGTCCTTCACCAGTCGCTTGGACAAGCGGTACTTGCCCACCAGCAACGAGGCGAGCGCTGTGAGCCGGTCACCAAAGACGCTGCGCGCGTGCACGGGCACTTCCCCGCGCGTCACCACCCCACAACCAGGGCATTGCAGTGCATGGCAGCGGTACTCAGTGACAATGGCCGACAGGGGCGGCACTTCCACCACCTGGTGACGCCGGGGCGCGGTGTCTTGCCCATTCAGCCGCCGCTTGCAACCCCGGCACTCCCTGGGCACCAACTCCACGACGTGCTGCACGTCCTCGGGCGGCAGCAGCGCGCGCTCATGCTTCTTGTGCCCAGGCTGGCCTCCGGGACGGCGGCCCGTGGGCCTCTTGCCCTGGCGCGGAGTGCCGGGGGTATCCGAGGAGGGCGGCTTGGAGGAGTTGCTCGAGTTGAGCCCCATCCGTTCCTTGAGCCATCGATTCTCCTCGCGCAGCCTTTCATTCTCCTCCTCCAATTGCGCGATACGCTCCAGCGCTGCCTCCAGCCGTTTCTCCAGCTGCGCTATCCGTGCGTCTCGGGCATCCACCTCCACCATGCCCTGGCTACACCACGCCAGACGTCCTCTTGTCCAGTACCACTTTTCCGGTCACGTCTAGCCCGGCTCCTCTTCAACCAAGCCAATGCAGTGAACGGTTACCGGGTTTCTACCTCCCGTTCCCTTCTGTATGTCGGCCGGAGTCTGGCGCTGGCATCCGCGCCTTTGAGTGATGAAGCGTGGCGGTCAGAACTGTCACGCTCCTATGGGCGGTTTTGCGAGCGGCGCGGCACTCCGGGTGATTGTCTGACTCTGTTTGACGACGGACCCCTCCTGCAAGCCAATGATAGGCGGAGCATTGCTCTTGCCCTGGCAGTGCGGCCCGCTCTGGATGGTATGGACGCGGAAGTGAAGGCCATGCTCAACCCCACGCGGGTTCTGGCGACCCTCAGTTTCACCGTGACGGCCTACATGGCGCTCTTGCTTGCACCCGAACCGTTGACGAAGGGCGCGGCTCTTGTGTTTTCCGTGCTCATGTGGGGCTATCTCGGATGGGAGTTTTTTGACCTGCTGCGGGCATATGCGCACCTTTACGAAGATGCTCCGAAAGCCTCGACCTTCGCGGAACTGCGGGCGGTGGGTGAGCGGTTCGGGAGCGTCATCGGCCCCAACAGCGTGAGAATTCTCGTCATCGTGGCGACGGCGGCGATAGGCGAAACAGCCGCGCTCGCATCGAAAGGGCCGAAACTGCCAGGCTTCGGACAAGCCGCGCGCACGGTGGAGGCAAACACCGGGCTTCGCCTGATGGATGCGGCAACCCATGCCGAGAGAGTCGTTGTCTCCGTGAACGAGGGCACGATTCGCCTTGTTCTGCCAGCCAATGCCATCTCCATGACCGCGCGGAGTGGTGGCGATGGACGCTCTTCGTTCGGGAATGCCGAAGCTCCGAACGGTGGCGGGCCTCTCCCCTTGCGATATCGGGCCTTCAAGTCGTTTAGGGCCTTCAAGCGCACCCCTTTCAAGGTCGAATAGTGGCTCGCCACCTTTATGGTTTAGACAGGGCGGATGAGGGCGCATCAGTGAAGCTGGGCAGACCATCAGACATAGCCATGCCATGAAGCGCCCGGCGCTGCGGTGCTACTGGTCTCTTGCCTGCCTTGGTTGGCCTCCGTCTGCTGTTCAGGAGATTTTCTCGCCCTTGAGCACACGTGCTGTTGCCACATGCTTGCGCGCCACCTCTCCCGGTACATAGCCTTTCTTCACCTTCTTCTTGGCGGCGCGGGGATGTTTGCGCAATGTGGAAGGCTTCACCTTCTTCGCTAGCTCCAGCAGGAGCTCACTCAACTGCTCCGCGCTCCGTACTTCCTGTCCGCTCCAGTCCTCCGGCTCCACCACCATCATCATTCCTCCGTAAGCGAACTTCACTTCGGCGGCAATGTAAAAGGTGGACACCTGCATATTGGCAGCCTCCAGGTCATGGCTGGCTTCCACCGCGGTTTTCACCACCGACAACACATTGTAGGCCAGTACCGCCACCCCAAAGGCCAGCAGCGCCGCTCGTGGTCTCCCCAAACTCCGCACCTCGCTCTCGAGCACGGCCTCCAACTCTCCAAACATCCCTTCAATCGTCCAGCGCTTCCTGTACAGCTGCGCTACCTCCACGGCGCTCAGTTTCTCCTCGGGCACGTTCGTGAGCAGCCGAATGGCTGTTTCCCCGTCTTCTGTTGGCTCCTCCAACTCCACTTCAATCCGTCTCAACTCCAACGGCTCTTCCCCCTCCACTCGCACTGCCTGCTCGTACACACGTCCCGTTGGCCCTCGGCCTACTTCCCTCCGCTCCCCCAGCGCAGTCGGATTGGGCGACACGCCGTGCTCTCGAATGATGAAGGCCGCTCTCTTTTCATGCACCGCGCGCAGAATCCGGCTCGTGGAGAAGTTCCTGTCCGCCAGCCACAATTCTCCCTCCCGCACTCGCTCCAACACCGGCCCCATCAACGCCCGCTCTTGTGCATGCGCGTCTTCAGCCGGCAGCACATCCACCACCAGGCTCAACTCCGGCGCATACACCACCAACGACTGTCCGGGCAGCGCAGCTCCTCGGAATTCTCTCAACGGTTTGAGCCGCTTCTCACTGGCGGGGAGGTGATTGCCATCCAAGACTCGCACCTGGTAACCCGCCGCCCACGGCCCCTGCTTCTTCATGGGCCGCACCACGGGCAACAACCTCTCCGCGCTCCCTTGCACCAGGGCTCGCACCACCTGGGGCTCGGTGTGATTGACTTTGTCGTAGAGCGCCGCCAGCGAGACGGTCAAGTCCGGGTCGGACTGCGCCGCGGCGTGCAGCGACGGTCGCAGTCCCAGCGCCACCACTCCCATCAAATCCACTACCGAGGAGAAGAGCAACTCGCGCGTGTACTGCTGCTCTCGGTTCGCTTCGAATACCTCATCAATCCATTGCGAACTCAGGGCATGCTCAAGCGTGCGGCGCACCATCACCGTGACGGGACTGCGCTGCGTGAAACGCTCCATGATTGCCTTCAAGGCCACGTTTGTTCCTCCGCGATGGGGCGCGAGGAATTTGCCTCGACCGTCCGGCTCCCCGGACCCACTTCCGCCCAGGTGGGCTTTCACCCTCCCACCTGACCGCTAGGGTAGCACCCTCCACATGACCTTGAAAGTGGTGGCCTTCAAGCGTTACATGGGAAAAGCGGGGGCGGGAAAGGAGTGGCACCACGTTGTCGAGAAGCGGAATGCGAAGCGCTTTGGCGCCGAGGCCATTCATAATACAGAGAATATTATTGAGTTGGAGAAGTCATTGCACGATAGGGTGAGTGCGTTCTATTCGTCGATCCAGAAGGAGCTCACTGGTTCGGAGTTGACTGTCAGGATGTGTCTTGAGTCGCGGTCGTATGAAGCCCAGCGTCAATTCGGCCTGCAGGTGATTGAAAATATCAGGAGAGGTGTTTGGAGGTGAATCTAAAGCAGTTCGTGGAGGAGTTCGCTGCCAATGTGGCCGGGCAGACGGATGCGATCTGGAGGGGAGATTCCAAGACGGGTAATCGGCACGCGAAGAAGTATCTGGCGGCGTTCGATAAGTTGCGTGCCCACGGTGATGCCGGAAGGACTGCCTTGGTTTCCTTGCTTGCACACCCGCGCATGGATGTTCGAGTCAAGGCGGCAGCGTACTTGCTTCGCTATAGGACAGCCGAAGCGAAAGGAGTTCTAGAAGAAGCCGCGAAGAGCGAGGGGATGATTCCCTTTATTGCCGCTCAGGTGTTGAAGAATTGGGAGGAAGGCACCTGGAATCTGGATCTTGAGTAGGGAGTGGTGATGACCCCCGGACGGCCTATGGTGAGGGCCTGATGCCCGATGCCTCTACACTCGCTCATTGGGGACTGCCCGGGCTCTTCCTGGTGGCGATGGTGGCGGGCTCCATCCTGCCCGCGCCCTCCGAGGCGGTGCTCGCCGCGCTCGTCTATGGCGGCGTGTCCCCCTCATCGGCGGTGGGGGTGGCCACCCTGGGCAACGTGCTGGGCTCGCTCACCGTGTACCTCCTGGGCTCCTGGGTGGCGCGCGGGGGCGGGGGGCCCGTGGGCCGCTGGGTCCAACGCCGGAGCGCCCAGGAGGGCCCCCGGTTGGAGCGGGCCCGGGCGCGACTGGCGACGTGGGGCGCTCCCGCGCTCCTGTTCGCCTGGCTTCCCGTCGTGGGTGACGTGTTCGTGCTCGCCGCGGGGCTCGTGGGCATGCGCGCCGGGCCCTTCGTTGGCTTCGTGACCCTCGGCAAGGGCCTGCGTTACCTCGTCGTCGCGTTCTCGGCTCTCGCGGCGCGTCATACTGGAATTTCACCGTGAGGCTGCGAGACGCGGGGGGGGCTCCTGGACTAAGGATGGGGGCGCCGTCCCTCCCTCCAGTGCCCGTTGCGGCGGGCAGGAAGCCTCCCGATGCCAAAGTCCTCCTCCTCTCGCTGGTCCCTTCGCGGGTTGTTCCTCCCGCTGCTCGCCGTGGCCCTCGCCGCGTGCGGTGAGGGGCCTCCCCAGGCCGCTCAGGGCACGCCAGAGGCCGGATTGTCCTCCCGAGCGGGCTCGCTCGCGGAAGTCCGGGTGCGGCTCATGGCGGCCAATATCTCCAGCGGCAACAACCAGAGCTATGACCCCGGCCACGGCACCCGCATCTTCCAGGGCACCCAGCCGGACATCGTGATGATCCAGGAGTTCAACTACGGCTCCAACTCCGCCGCGGACATCCGCTCCTTCGTCAACACGGCCTTCGGCTCGAACTTCTATTACTACCGGGAGACGGGCGCTCAAATCCCCAACGGCATCATCAGCCGTTACCCCATCCTCGAGTCTGGCGAGTGGACCGACACGGAGGTGGGCAATCGGGACTTCGCCTGGGCGCGCATCGACATCCCAGGGCCCAAGGACCTCTGGGTGGTGAGCGTGCACCTGCTCACCCGGAGCGCCGGCGTGCGCAACACGGAGGCCAACAACCTCGTCAACTACATCAAGTCCAAGGTGCCGGCGAGTGACTACCTGGCCATCGGTGGCGACTTCAACTCGGACAACCGCAGCGAAGCCCTGTTCTCCACCTTCTCCTCCGTGGTGTCCACGGCGAGCCCCTACCCGGCGGACAAGAATGGCAACGTCAACACCAACGCGAGCCGCGGCAAGCCGTATGACCACGTGCTGGTGAGCAGCAACCTGCGCGCCTTGCAGACGGCCACGGTCATCGGCTCCAGCTCGTTCGCCGCGGGCCTGGTGGTGGACACGCGCGTGTACTCGCCCCTGTCGGAGATCTCCCCCGCTCAGAGCGGCGACAGCGGCTCCACCAACATGCAGCACATGGCCATCATCAAGGACTTCCTCGTGCAGGACGACGGCTCCACGCCGATTCCCACGGGCCGCGTGACGGTGGTGTCTCCCAACGGGGGCGAGGCCTGGACGGTGGGCAGCAGCCGCGCCATCACCTGGACGGCGAGTGACGTCACCCAGGTCAAGCTGGAGTACACGGTGGACGGGAGCACGTGGAGCGTGATCTCCGCGGGCACGTCCGCCAGCGCGGGCAGCTACACCTGGACGGTGCCGAACACGGTGACCACGACGGCCCGGGTGCGCGTGAGCGATGCCTCCAACGCGGCCGTCTCCGACACCAGCGACGCCGTCTTCGCCATCACGGGCACCACGCCTCCGCCGGACTCCTCGACCCCCATCACCCAGGAGACCGAGTCCAACGGCACCCCGGCGACCGCCAACGGCCGGGTGGCGGCCAACACCGACGTGAGCGGCGCCATCTCCAGCGCCACGGACGTGGACTGGTTCAAGTTCACCGTGACCGACGCGGGGGCCGTGAAGGTGAAGCTGTCCATGCCCGACATGGACAACCTGGACTGGTACGTCTACACGGCGTCGGACCTGGTGCTGTTCGCGGCGCGAGGCTACGGCGCCAACAACCCCGAGGTGGGCACCTTCACCGCCGACGCGCCCGGTACCTACTACGTGAAGGTGGTGGGCTACGCGGGCGCGATGAGCCCCTACGTCCTCAACGTGAGTGGCGCGGGTGTGAAGCCCTGAGCCTCGCGGCGTGGCGCCCGGGACCCGTGGGGGTCTCCGGGCGCCTCCGCCTTCCCCTCAGTGGCTGTCCTCGTGCGCCTTGTCGTGGATGATGCGCTCGGACGGCTTCACCCGGGGTTCCTCCGGCATGGGCGCGGGGCTCGTCGGGGCCGTGCGGAGTTCCTCCGGAAGGATGAGCGGTTTCGTGGAACGCCTGTCCCCGTAGTCGCGCTCGTAGATGCGCACCACGGCGAGGAAGAAGGCCAGGATGAGCGGCCCGAGCAACAGGCCGATGGCGCCGAACATGGCCAGGCCCCCGAGCAGCGAGAAGAAGACGAGCGCGCCGTGCATGTTCATGCCGCGCTTGGCCAGGATGGGTTTGACGACGTTGTCGGACAGGCCCACCACGATGATGCCCCAGGCGGCCAGGAAGATGGCGAAGCCGGTGTGGCCCGTGGCGAGCAGCAGCAGGGCCGCGACGATGCACACCGCCGCGCCGCCGATGGCCGGGATGAGGGCGAAGACGAACGTGACCGCCGTGAAGAAGAGCGGCGCGGGCACCCGGGCGATGAAGTAGCCCACCATCGCCGCCAGGGCCTGCACGCCCGCAGTGAGCACGGAGGACGTCAGCACGGATTTGGTGACGGTCCGGAACTCATTGAGCAGTTCCGTCGTCTGTCCGCGCCGCAAGGGCGACACCTGCTCGATCCACCCCACCAAGCGCCCTCCATCCACCAGCAGGAAGTAGAGGGCGATCATCATCATCGTGGCTTGCAGGGCCACGGTGCCCGTGGCCATCACCATGCCGCCCACCGTCTGGGCCGCCGTCGTCCCCTGGCTCGACACGTGCGACTGGATCGTCTGCCACACACTGGCGCTTCCGCTCTGCAGACTCTGCATCAACCGCTCGGCCGGGCCCCGGAGCATGCCCGGGACATAGTTCAGCAAGCCTTCCAGGCCCTTCTGGTTCACCACGTTGGAGACGAACTCCACGCCCTGGGTGATCTCGGTGACGATGAAGGCGGTGATGGCGGTGATGGGGGCGAGCAACGCGAGGATGATGCCGGCGCAGATGACTCCGGACGCCAGTCCCCGCCGGCCCCGGAAGTGCCGCGTCAGCCAGTTATGCAGGCCTTGAAAGGCGCCCGCCAGCACCGCGGCCAGGAAGAAGGCCTCGAAGAAGGGATACGCGACGAGGAACACCAGGGCGAGCGACAGGAGGATGAGCCCGATGAAGACGCGCTGGGCTCCTTTTTCGGTGGCCATGGCAACACAATGGGAATGATCCACGTCAAGCGGTAGGGGCGAGGAGCATCCGGTGGCCCGCCAGGCTCGGTTGCTCTAGGGGCGGTGGCCGTGGCGCTCCCGGCCGGGCCTCTCGGTGTGGCTGGCCAGGATGTTGGATGTCGGGCATTGATGAAGAGGGGTGCTCGGACGCACCGCCGGGCGAGTGCCGTAGTAGGCTCCCGCTCCCGGCCGCTCCACCTCTGAGCGGACCGGAGGAGGCCCATGGAACGCCTGCGCTTCTTCTTGAATGACCGGCCCGTCGAGGAGACGGGGCTCTCGCCCACCACCACCTTGTTGCGCTACCTGCGCGACCGGGCCCACCTGACGGGCACGAAGGAGGGCTGCGCGGAGGGCGATTGCGGCGCCTGCTCGGTCGCTGTCCTGGAGCAGGACGGTCAGGGTGTGGCTTCGCTCCGCGCGGTGAACGCCTGCCTGCTCCTGCTGCCCATGGTGCAGGGCAAGCGCGTCTACACGGTGGAGTCCCTCAAGGAGAGCGGACGCTGGCATGTCGTCCAGGAGGCACTGGCGCGAAGCCTGGGCTCGCAGTGTGGCTACTGCACACCGGGTGTCGCCATGTCGATGTTGGAGGCCTGTCACCGCCGGGACCTGGACGAGCCCTGGAAGCTGGACGCCCAGATGTGCGGCAACCTCTGCCGCTGCACCGGCTACCGGCCCATCCGCGAGGCCGCGAGCCAGGTGGCGGGTCTGCGGCCGCCGGACCGGTTCGCCCGCGCGCTCGGGGAGACGCGTCCCGAGCCCATGGACCTCGCCTACGCGGCCGGAGCCCAGCGCTTCTTCACCCCGGGCTCGCTGGACGCCCTCTGGGACGTGCTGGACGCGCACCCCTCGGCCCGCTTCGTCGTGGGGGGCACGGACCTGTCGCTGGAGGTGACCAAGCGCTACGCCGAGCCCCCCTTGCTGGTGTCGCTCGAGGCGCTGTCCGAGCTGCGCGTGCTGGAGCCCCGAGGTGGGGGCCATCGCCTGGGCGCCACGGCGCGGCTCACGGACGTGGAGGACTACGCGCGCGCCGTGAGTCCTCCCCTGGAGCGCATGCTGCGCTACTTCGGCTCGCGGCAGATCAAGAACCGCGCGACGGTGGGCGGCAACCTGTGCACCGCCTCGCCCATTGGAGACATGGCGCCGGTGCTGCTGGCGCTCGGGGCGGAGGTGGTGCTGCGCTCGCGCGCCGGGGAGCGGCGGCTGCCCCTGGAGGACTTCTTCGTCGGCTACCGGCGCACGGCGCTCGGGGCGGGGGAGGTGCTGGCCTATGTGGACATTCCGGAGCAGCCGGAGGCGGCCCGGGCGCTGGCCTACAAGGTGTCCAAGCGCCGCGAGGCGGACATCAGCAGTGTGTCCGCTGGCTTCCGCGTGGTGGTGGATGGGGAGGGGCGGGTGACCGAGGCCCGTCTGGCCTATGGCGGCATGGCGGCCACTCCCGCGCGTGCCCGGCGGACCGAGGCCGCGCTGGTGGGGCAGCCGTGGACGGAGGCCGTCGTGGAGGCCGCGTTGCCCCGGCTCGCGGAGGACTTCCAGCCCCTGTCGGACCATCGGGGCTCGGCCTGGTTCCGTGCCCAGCTCGCCCAGAACCTCCTGCGCGGCTTCTTCCATGAAACCCTCGAGACGCCCCGGCCCCGATTCGCCGAGCGCCACGCGGCCACGGTCCAGGTGAGGTGATTCGAGATGAGCTCGCTGCCTTCTCCTTCTTCGTCCGATACGGCCTCCGTCCCACACGCCGGGCCGTCCCGCTCGCCCCTGCACGCCTCGGCGCCTCACGAGAGCGGCCTCAAGCACACCAGTGGCGAGGCCATTTATGTGGATGACCTGCCCGCGCCCCGGGACCTGGTGACGGGGCACATCGTCACCTCGCCGCACGCGCACGCGCGCCTCGGGCGGGTGGATGCCTCGCGGGCCCGCGCGCTGCCCGGCGTGCTCGCGGTGCTCTTCGCCCAGGACATCCCCGGACACAACCAGGTGGGCCCCGTCATCCATGACGAACCCCTGTTGGCGGAGGGGGAGGTGCACTTCGTCGGGCAGTCGGTGGCCCTGGTGCTCGCGGAGAGCGCCGACGTGGCCCGCCGCGCCGCGGCCCTGGTGGAGGTGGAGTACACGCCGCTGCCCGCGATCCTGTCCATCCAGGCGGCGGTCCAGGCGGGCTCCTTCCTGTCGGATCCGCACACCATCCGCCAGGGAGACCCCGAGGCCGCGCTCGCGGCGGCGCCGGTGCGCGTGTCCGGCGAGTGCATGACGGGGGCCCAGGACCACTTCTACCTGGAGACCCAGGCCTCGCTCGCGGTGCCCGGCGAGGACGGCGCGGTGCACCTGTGGTGCTCCACCCAGCATCCCACCGAGGTGCAGACGCTGGTGGCCGAGGTGCTCGGCATCGGGCGCCATCTGGTGGTGGTGGAAGTGCCGCGCATGGGCGGTGGCTTCGGCGGCAAGGAGACGCAGGCCGCGCCCTTCGCGTGCCTCGCGGCCCTGGGCACGCGCGCCACCGGGCGGCCCGTGAAGGTGTGGCTCAACCGCGACCAGGACATGGCGAGCACGGGCAAGCGCCATCCCTTCTGGGGCCGTTACGACGCGGGCCTCGATGAGACGGGGCGGCTGCTCGCGTTGAAGGTGGAGCTGGTGTCCGACGGGGGATGGAGCACGGATCTGTCGCGGGCCATCCTGGACCGGGCGCTCTTCCACCTGGACAACGCGTACTTCGTTCCGGCCCTCCAGTTCACCGGCCGGGTGGCGCGCACGAACCTGCCCTCCAACACGGCCTTCCGGGGCTTTGGCGGTCCCCAGGGCATGTTCGTGATGGAGGAGATGCTCAACCACGCGGCCGAGCGGCTCGGGATGGACCCCGCCGTGCTGCGCGAGCGCAACTACTACGGGGAGGCTCCGCGCGACACCACGCCCTACGGCCAGCCCGTGGTGGGCAACCGCCTGCCGCGCATCCACGCGGAGCTGCTGGCCTCGAGTGACTACGCGCGGCGCCGCGCGGAGATCGAGACCTTCAACGCCGCCTCGCGCTGGACGAAGCGGGGCATTGGCCTGCAGCCGGTGAAGTTCGGCATCTCCTTCACCACGAGCTTCCTCAACCAGGCCGGGGCGCTGGTGATGCTGTACACGGATGGAAGCGTGCAGCTCAACCACGGTGGCACGGAGATGGGCCAGGGCCTGCACACCAAGATGCGGGCCTTGTGCGCGCACGAGCTGGGCGTGCCTCCCGAGCGCGTCCGGGTCATGCACACCGCCACGGACAAGGTGCCCAACACCTCGGCGACGGCGGCCTCCAGTGGCTCGGATCTCAACGGTCAGGCGGTGAAGCAGGCCTGCGAGGTGCTGCGCGAGCGGCTGGCCCCGGTGGCCCTGGGGCTGCTGAAGCTCGACGCCCGGAACGAGTCGCTGGCGCGGGGGGTTGTCTTCGCCGGGGGCGAGGTCTCCCACCCCGCGCGTCCCGAGCGCACGCTGCGCTTCGCCGAGGTGGTACACACCGCCTACCTGGCCCAGCTGTCCCTGTCCGCCACCGGCTACTACCGCACGCCCGACATCACGTATGACCGGGACACCGGACGCGGCAAGCCCTTCCACTACTACGCCTTTGGCGCCGCCGTGGTGGAGGTGGAGCTGAGTGGCCTCACGGGAGAGCACCGCGTGCGCCGCGTGGATGTGCTCCATGACGTGGGCGCCTCGCTCGTGCCCAGCATCGACGTGGGCCAGGTGGAGGGAGGCTTCATCCAGGGCCTGGGCTGGCTCACCTGCGAGGAGGTGCTGTTCGACGCCAAGGGCCGGCTCATCACCCACTCCCCGGACACGTACAAGATTCCGGCGGTGGGCGACGCGCCCGAGGACTTCCGCGTCGCGCTGCTGGAGCGCGCCCCCCAGGACAACACCGTTCATGGCAGCAAGGCGGTGGGCGAGCCGCCCTTCATGCTCGCCATCGGCGCGGTGACGGCGCTGCGGCATGCCGTCTCCGCCTTCGGGCCCTCGGGGACGCCGGTGACGCTCGCCTCGCCCGCCACGCCCGAGGCCCTGCTTCGAGCGGTGGAAACGGCGCGGACCGGCCGTTAACAGGGAGGGGCTACTTTCGCCCCTCTTTCCCGGAGTCCACCATGTCGTCCCGGCACCTCGTCGACCCGGAGTTGATCCCCTCGCTCGATGAGTCTCCCCCCTTGATGCTGACCCTCGAGACCCTTCCCCAGATGCGGCTCGGGTTCGCGGAGATGATGCTCCAGATGGCCCGGTCGCTTCCGATTGCTCCGGGGGTCGAGTTCTCCGAGCGGCGCGTCCCGGGCCTCGCGGGCGCGCCCGAGGTGCGGGTGCTCGTGTACCGGCCCACGGCGGTGGCCCCGGCGGGCGGTTGGCCCGCGATGCTGCACATCCATGGCGGCGGTTATGTCATCGGCTCGCCCGAGCTGAACGACGTGAGCAACCGGAGGCTCGTGAGGGAGGTGGGCTGCGTCATCGTCTCCGTGGATTACCGCCTGGCCCCCGAGACTCCCTTTCCGGGTCCGGTGGAGGACTGCTACGCCGCGCTCGAGTGGCTGCATGCGAACGCCTCGGCGCTGGGCGTGGATACCCGGCGGCTCGCCATTGGAGGCGAGAGCGCGGGCGGGGGCCTCGCCGCGGCGCTCGCGCTCCTGGCCCGGGATCGGGGCGAAATTCCCATCCTCTTCCAGAGCCTCGTCTTCCCCATGCTCGATGACCGGACGGCTTCCGGTATCGAGCCCGCCCCGCACCTCGGGGAGTTCATCTGGACGCGTGAGTCCAATCGCCTGGGTTGGCGCGCCCTGCTCGGTCATGCCCCGGGCGGAGCGGGCGTCTCTCCCTACGCGGCACCCGCCCGGGTTGAATCCGTCGCGGGTCTGCCTCCCACGTTCATCGCCGTGGGGGCGCTGGATCTCTTCCTGGACGAGGATGTGGAGTACGCGCGCCGGCTCCTCCAGGCGGGCATCCCCACCGAGCTGCACGTGTACCCCGGGGCCTATCACGGCTTCATGCTGAGCGGGCCCCAGGCCCAGGTGACCCAGGCGTTCCAGCGCGACTACGAGCAGGCCCTGCGGCGCGCGCTGCACCCCGCCTCATCAGGCGCCGAACGCTCCGCGTAGGATGTCTTCCATGCACAGGCGGTGGTGATGCCGTAGGCGACGAGCCATCCGACGTTGATGGCCGCGCCTGCGAGCCACGTCCGCAGGGGCTCGGGCGTCAAATAGGGCGTCAGGTGGCCGATGAGCAGGAGCGAGACCGCGTAGGATGCCCGCGATTCCCGCGAGCTGGATTCTTCCCTGTGGGGTCGTCATCTCACGCTCCAAACGCTCCGCGAAGGGGCATCAGGCGGCCCCAGAGGCTCGTGGCCGACGGGCGCTCCTCGCGCCGGGAGAGTTCCCGGCTCAGCATCTCGAAGAGCGAGTGGAGGCCCCTCACCGCGCGCCGGGCCTCGTGGACGAGCGCGTCCCTGCCTCGCGCGTCCAGGGGCATCTGATCGAGCGTATCGAGCAGATGCGCGCGGTAGGCGGTTCCATCCAGGTGGGTGGAGTGGCGCAGGAACGCCGTCCCCGACGCCCCTCTGAGCCCCAGTGTCCGCGCCACGCCCGCCCCCGTCTGGCCCGCGCCCGGCAGGTCCGTCGCGTAGAGCACCCACGCGTGCGCGGCGAGCAACTCGGGGGACTCGTCGCACAGCAGGCCCAGCCGCTCCACGTACGCGGCCACATCGTGGCGCCGCGTGCTCGCGTACCAGCCCGGCCCGAGCAGGGTGTGCAGGTCCTCCTGCAACAGCTCGTTGCACCACAACTCCGGCAGGCACAGGGGGCCCACCGCCGGGTGCTGGCGATTCCACATCAACGCCCACTCCAGCTCCGCGTAGAGGGCCTGGTAGCAGGACAGGACCCGCACGTAACCGCCCCGATCCACCTCTCCCCGCGCGAGCCTCCGGGCCAGGGGCGTGCCCGTCACGGCGCGCGCCTCGTCGGCGGTGGCCCGGTGCAGCAACTCCGTCAGCGAGCTCATTGCTTCCACTCCCCGTTCTGGACCTCCGGCGCGGGCGCCCGGCGTGCGCCTTCCGACAGCGCTCGCAGCGCGTCCCCCACGGTGTGCCAGGCCGCGTGCAGCGAGTCCTCGTCCAGGCGGATCGTCACCGGTCCGATGCTCAAGTGGATGTGCCCACAGGAACAGCGCGCCACTTCCGCGCTGGGACCACGGGCCAGGATGGTTCGGCAGCAGGTGGGCATCGGCATGGGGCTCTCCTCGTCGTTTCCGCTTCGATGATTTTGATTATTAATTTCAAAATCAAGATGCACCACCGGGACGGGGGAGTCAATGGGAAGACACCGCGAAGTGTGCACCCGGCTTCTCCGGCGGGGGGCCATCTGTCAGCCTGTGCGCGCGTTTCCCGGGGAACCGGGGAGTGGGGAGGCCCGCCCATCATGTCGTCCACCCTTCCGTTGGTGACCCCCCGGCTCCTGCTGCGGGAGTTCGAGGAAGAGGACTGGCGCGCCACCCACCTCTATGAGTCGGATCCCGAGGTGGTGCGCTACCAGAGTCACGGGGTGCGCACGCCCGAGGAGAGCCGGGACTACATCCTCCAGGTCGCGGAGCTGTCGCGGCGGTTGCCCCGGCGCGTCTATGACCTGGCGGTGGTGTCGCGCGCGGAGAACTGGCTCATCGGCCGCTGTGGCATGCGCTACACCGACGTGCCGACGCGCGAGGGGACACTCTGGTACATCCTCGAGCGCGCCTCGTGGGGCCAGGGCTACATCACCGAGGCGGCCCAGGCGCTCATGGACTTCAGCTTCGGGACGCTCGGCATGCATCGCATGTTCGCGGACTGCGATCCGCGCAACCCCGGCTCCTACCGGGTGATGGAGAAGCTGGGCATGCGTCGCGAAGCGCACTTCCGCGAGAACGTCTTCCTCAAGGGCGAGTGGTGTGACTCCTATGTCTACGCCCAGCTCGACCATGAGTGGCGGGCGCGCGTCCGGGAGCGCGGATAACGTTCGTCCATGGCGAGGAAACCGAAAACGCCGAGGTGGTTGGAGGCCGCGCGCCGGCGTCAGGCGCCGGTGCCGGAGGGGAGCCGCGCGGAGTGGTTGGCCCGGGCCCTGGGGCGCGCGGGCGTGCTGCCCCGGAGCGAGGCGGAGCGGGCCATCCAGGACGGCCGGGTGGAGGTGGATGGGCGCGTGGAGCGCGATCCCTTCGCGCCGGTGCACGCGGCGAGCGCGGTGCGGTTGGACGGACGCCCATGCGCCCTGGAGAGCCGGGTGCTGGCGGTGATGTTCCACAAGCCCGCCGGTGTGGTGGTGCACGGCAGCGATCCCGAGGGCATGGGCACCGTCTTCGAGCGGCTGAGGGACGTGCTGTCCCCGGAGCTGCGGGGCTATGAGTGGTATGCGGTGGGCCGGTTGGATCGCGACACCACGGGCTTGTTGCTCTTCACCAACGAGGAGCGCCTGGTGGCGCACGCGACCTCGCCCGGGACGCACCTGTCCAAGCGCTACGTGGCGGGAGTGGAGGGGTTTCCCTCGGAAGCGGCGCTCCAGCGGCTGCGCGAGGGGTTGGTGCTCGAGGATGGGCCGACCCGTCCCGCGGAGGCCCGGTTGCGCGGGCCCCGGTGCGTGGAGTTGGTGCTCACCGAGGGGCGGCACCACCAGGTGAAGCGGATGCTCGCGGCGGTGGGGCACCCGGTGCACACGCTGCACCGGGAGGCCGTGGGGGCGGTCTCCCTGGACGTGCCCGAGGGCTCCTGGCGGCGGCTCACGGACGCCGAGGTGGAACAGGGACTCGGTTTTCGCTGAGGGGGCTCACGCCTCGAGGCGCGCCCGGGCTTCCACCAGGGCGCGAACACTCCGGGCCAGCTCCGCGCTGTGGGGCAGCGCTCGCCCGAACAACCGGGGAATGGGGAGGGCGAGGCTGACGGAGTTGGTGAGGATGCAGCCGTGGGCGTGCTCCACGTGCTCCCGCCGCACGGTCCTCTCCTCGATGGGCTTGTCCGTCCACCGCCGTTCCTCCAACAGCACCGCGCGGATGATGCCCGGCAGGCAGGGCGCTTCCACGGGCGGCGTCACGAGGGCGTCATCCAGCAGGAAGAAGAGGTTCCCGTTCGGGGCCTCGCACAGCTCTCCGAGTTCATTGGCGAAGACCGTGCCCCGTCCGAGGTGCGCGTACTGTCGCAGGTAGGAAACGCTCTTGTGCCGCGCCAGGGGATCGCCTCGCCGGTAGCCGCGCTCCTCCAGGTGCTCCAGGGCCAGGCCCTCGCGCAGCGAGGCCTCGTGGTGGGGCGGCAAGGGCCGGAACGTCAGCAGCAGGTGGCCGTCCCCAGCGACCAGCTTGCCCACGCCGGTGAAACGAGGCCCCAACCCGGCGTCCGCCGCCAGGCACTGGCGTAGGGACTCCCGGACGGCGTTCGGAGTGAGTGCCTGGGCGGGGGGTGCTCGCACGCTCCCTTCATGGGCCGTGAGGCTCGCCTGGAGCCGCGTGAGGTGCCGCTCGAGGAACCGAGGGGCCCCCTCCTCGATGAGGAAGGTTTCGAAGAAGCCCGCGCCGAAGAAGAAGGACTGGAGGAAATCCCCGAGGCGCAGCTCCTCCAGGCGCCGCACCTCGCCGTTCAACGCGACCGTTCCCGTCATCAATGCGTCTCGCCCGCCGCCTGTGGCTGATAGGTGACCGAGAGGATGCGCAGACGCTTGGACTTTCCTCCAGGCTGTTGCCACTCGATTTCCTGGCCCACGGAGAGCCCGAGCAGCGCCGCGCCCACCGGGGCCAGCACCGAGACCCGGCCTCGCTCCAGGGAGGCATCCTTGGGATAGGAGAGCGTCACCTCGCGCGTCTCCTGGGTGTCCTCGTCCCGGTACACGACCCGGCTGTTCATGGTGACGACATCGGGAGGCAGCTCACTGGCCTCGACCACCTCGGCGCGCAGCAGCTCGGCGTCGAGCGCCTCGGCTTGATCCCCCGAGGTGGTGTCGATGAGGGTCCGCAGCCGCTCCATGTCCGTCGACGTGACCACGATTTTCGGCTCTGGCGTGCTCATGGTGCTTCAAACCTTCGACCCGGACCGCCGGAGGTCAACCGTCCCATTCACCGGGCGCTCGCCAGCCCGCAAGGTCAGCCGGCTCTCGGGACGTGACGCTCTTGGGTCTCGAGCACCTGAACCGGCGGGGTGTCACCCTGGATCGATGGAGGCGCCGCGGACGCCGGGCAGGGCGTTGCGCAGGCCCTCCAGCAATTGCAGTCCATCCATGCGCTCGGGCATGGCGAGCTCGAAGACGGCGGTGCCCGCCTGCGTCGCCGGGGCCTGCTCGAGCGTGAGCATTCGCGCCTCGGGATGCAGCGCCCGGAGCGAGGGAAGGGCCTCGCCCAGGTTCTCCAGCTCCAGCGACAGCTTGATCCAGTTGGGACGGGGCTGCGACGTCAGGTCCAGGGCGATCAACACCGCGCCGAGGAACGCCGTGGCGCAGATGGCCACCTGGAAGGCCCCGAGTCCACAGGACATGCCCACGCCGATGAGCACGAACATGACGGCCGCGTCCCGCGTGTCCTTGATGCCCGAGCGGAAGCGGATGAAGCCGCCGAGTCCCACCAGTCCGAAGGCGCGCGACATGCTGTCGCCGATGACCGTCGTCATCACCGCGCCGGCCACGGCGATGAGCAACTGCGTGTGCGCGGTCTCCTGGGGCATCACCGGCGCGGACGGCATGAACCGGCGCCAGGGCCGGTAGGCGAGCACCGCGCCGAGCAGCAGCGCGAGGGTGAAGCGCAGGAGCGCCGCCTGGACATCCAGGGCCTGGGGGCTCACCGAGGGGACCTGGGACAGCATCTCAGGCGTGGGCATCGCGCAGCTCCCGTTCCTGGACCGTTGCCATCCGGGCGGCCTGCCGCAGCAGGGCGAAGTCCCGGGGGTGGTCCGCCAGCAACCGCGTGATGAGCTCGCGTCCCCGCGTGTCCTGCGCCAGGGGCCCGAGGCTCTTCACCGAGGCCGCGGGCCAGGTGTCCGCCAGCGCGTGGCGCAACTTCCACGCCGTGGCGCCCTCCATGCCCTCGAAGGACTCCAGGGCCTCCTCGCACTGCACCCCGAAGGACTCGCGCAGCGCCCAGGCTCGGGGGCTGTCCAGCCCTTCCAGGGACTCGAGCACGAGCTTCGCGGCGCGCACCACGTGCTGCTCGCGCAGCGCCCAGGCCCGCTCTCCATCGAGCCCCTGGAGGGTGCGCAGCACGGCATCCGGCGCCGTCTCCCATGTGCGCTGACGCCAGTCCCAGGCGCGCTCGTCATCCAGTCCCCGGATGCTCTTGCAGGCCAGGCGCGCCACCTTCTCCTGGGCGAGCGCCGTCACGCCGCCCCGCGCCGTCAACCAGCGCTCGCGCTGCTCCCAGGCCCGCTCCGAGCCGATGCGCCCGAGCGAGGTGAGCACGGCCTCGGGCACCGTGGCCCACAGCCGCTCGCGCAGGGCCCAGGCCCGCTCCGAGTCGAGTCCATCCATCGACTGGGCGACGGCCTCGGGCTGGCGCGTCTCCCAGCGCTCGCGGATGGCCCAGGCCTCGGGACTGTCCGCGGCCAGGTTCTTGAGCGAGCCGAGCACATGCACCGGCGCGGCCTCTTCCACCCGCTCCCGCAGACGCCAGGCATGCGCGCCCGTGAGTCCGCCCAGCCCGTAGGCGATCAGCTCGGGGCAGCGCATGGCCAGCCGATCCCGGCGCTCCTGGATGTCCGGCCCCTCGAGGCCGGAGAGGAAGAAGGCCGCCAGGGGTGGCTCCTCCTGCATCCACCGGTCCACCCGCTCGAGGTAGCGCGCCCGGGCCTCCTCGGGGGAGCGGGGCGCGGGGGCGACGCTCGGGGTTGGCAACAGGGTCTGGCGGGCGCTGCCCCGCACCATGCCCAGCACTTCCTGCGTGAGCAGGGTGACGAGCGTGTCGAGCGTCACGTCCGTGTTCTCCACGAGGCTCCAGCGCTCGGGATTCTCGGCGGCGAGCGCCCGGTAGCCCGCGCGCAGCCGCGTCTGCATGCCCGCTCCGGCCAGGCCCTTGCGCGAGGAGACGCCCGTGTCGGGCACGAGCACCTTGGACAGGCGGCGGCGGGCCCGGGCGATGGCGGGATCCACGTCGATGAGGAAGACGCGGTCGGGCTGAAGCCCCCGGGCGCAGGCCTCCATGACGGGGCGCACCGACTCCTCGGGCAGTCCGCGGCCCCAGCGGGCGAGCACCTCGGCGGTGTAGAGGAAGCGGTCGGCGATGACCACCTCGTACTCGGCGAGCGCCGGACGCGTCACTTCCTCCAGCAGCTGGGTCTCGCGCGCGGTGTAGAGCAGCAGCTCCGCCATGGGCGTGAGCGCCAGGTGGAGCGGGTTCTTGGTGAAGAGCCTCAGTCCCTCCGACACGGGAGAGGCCAGCTTGCCGTCCTCGCGCACGTGCCGCACGCGCAGCCCCGCCTGGCGCAGCTCGCGCGCCACGCGGTTGGACAACGTCGTCTTGCCAGAACCGTCGATTCCCTCGAATACGATCAACATTAGAAAATCACCTCGAGCTGCACGAGCAACGCTCTCCTCTTGACGAGGTCATCATTCAGGGTGGTGAGGAGCTTGGGCACGTTGGCCTCGGCCTCGCGGTGCTCATATTGCGCCTGCAGGCGCCAGCGCCGCCACTGCCCGAAGTTGACGCCTCCCACCGCTTCCCATAGCAGGTCATTCGTCGTCTTGAGCGCCGGGTCGACCGCCGAGGCCATGACGAAGGGTTCCACGTAGAAGTGATTCTTCTTGAGTCCTCCGTAGCGCAGGGCCGTCACGGCGCGCGCGGTGAGCAACTGGCCCTCGGCCTCGCTCAGCAGGCTGGAGCGGCCCACCAACACCTCGGCCCAGGTGCGCAGCTCGCCCCAGCTCAGGGGCAGGGCCTGCTTCACATCGAGTCCCACGGTCCAGTTGGAGTTCACGCCGCCCGACGCCGCGGAGAACGCATCGGCTCTCGCGGAGGCACCCACCTCGACCGTGTCGAGGATCTGCCAGGTTCCCCGCACCATCGGCACGAGGCCCAGCCCCTCCTGCACGCTCGCGCGCTCCTCCACCGGCTGCCAGACGCCCGCGCGCACCCGCACCACACGCGTGCAACTCACGCACTGCCACTCGAGCTGCGCGCCGATCTGCCGGTTGGTGAGGTTCAACACGCTGGGCTTGAGCACATCCCGCGCGAGGCCCCGGCGGATGATGGGCAGGCGCGCGGCGGACTCCAGCTCCACGAGTGACAGGGGCACCTTGAAGCGGCCCGCGCGCACGGCGAAGCCATTGCCGAGCTTCAGCGAGGCGTAGGCGTCCTTGAGTCCGTCCGTGACGTCGAACTCCACCACGGCCTTCACGCGCTTCTTCCACTGATAGGTGAACTCCAGGCGCGCGGAGGGAACGGTCAGGTTGCCCTTGAACTGCTTGTCCTCCTTGGCGCTGAAGGTTTCCCGGGTCCGCACCCGGCCGCCGATCGCCATGTTGCCGAGGGGGGATTCCTGTTTGAGGGTCGCCTCGGTCTCCCCGCTCGGGGGCGGGCTGGAGTCGGACGGGCCCTGGCTCTGGTCGGAGTCCTGGGCCCGGGCGGGGGACACCAGGAGCATGGCGATGGCGAACCAGCCGGCAACCCAATGCCGGTGGGAGGACGAACGAGAGGGGATGTGCACGACGCGAGGCTCCTGGGGATTCACTTCACGGCGGGCACGCCATCGAGCAGCGCGCGCATGCCTTGTTCGAACTTCGAGTCATGCGTCTCGAAGGACTCCAGCTTCCGCAGCAACTCCTCCAGCCAGGAGGGTTGGCTGCCCCACCACTTCACTTCCATGAGGGTGGCGGGGGCTTGTTGAATCAACCGCGTGGGCGCGGCGGGCACGCCCATCTGGCTGTGCTCGGGCGGCAGCGCGAACACCAGGTCCTCGTCCACGGTGACGCGCACGCTGGCATCGGCGTTGGCGAGCGTGTTGCGCCGGTACCAGGCCATCATCCACGGCCGCACGGGGCCGTGGGGGCTGTCGCGCAGCAGCCGGGCCGCGGCGCTCTCCGGGGCGAGCTCCGCTCCGGACAGCAGCGCCGAGGCCTCGTCCGCGGTCAGGGGGACGCGGACCTTGGTGCGCTGCTCGCGCCGGTTCGTCTTGAGCTCGAGGTAGCGCGTTCCCGTGAGCACCGCGGGCTGGGCGAGGTCCGCCGTGCCCGCGTACTCGCGCAGCCGCAGCCGCTGGGTGTGCCCGTGCCGGCACGAGTCCAGGAAGTCGAGCGCCTCGGTGTCGAAGTAGGTCGTCCGGGTGAAGGCGAAGGGCAACCCGCTGTCGTAGACGCAGGGCTTCGTCCAGGAGGAGGCGGCCCGCAGGAAGGTCTCCAGGGCCTCTCGCGAGGGCAGGAATCGCCGCTCGCGGTCCTGTGACACGGGGGCGGGGGAGGGATCGTTCATGCGGGCCGCGGCTCTCAAGGGGTGGCTCCCAAAGCAGTTTTCACATCGGCCTGACGTTTCGCCGCGAAGTTCAGCAGCCCACTGGTGCCGCTGATGGCCGTCTCGAAGGATGCGGGAGTGCTCAGGAAGGTGTAACCGGGCTGCTCGGCGTTGTCTCCTACGGCCCAGGGTGCGATGGTGTCGTACGCGGAGCGAATGCGCGCCTGGAGCGCGTCCGGCGTCACGGGTCCATCCACCGCCTCCAGCACGAACTGCCTGTACTGGGCGGCGTAGACGGGGTCATCCATCAGGAAGCGGATGAGGGGCCAGGTGGCGTCCGTGGTGGCGTGGGTCACGGAGGTCGAGCGCCCCATGCCCTCGCCCATGGAGCGGTCATGGTCCCAGGAAATCCAGTGCAGGCGTCCGCCGTCCTGGGGGTCGGAGTAGAGGTAGTAGTTGTGCGCCATGGCGCCGTAGGCGTCCCAGTTCTGCATCACGGTGTTGATCGCCAGCCAGCGCAGGAACCCCGTCACCTCCAGCTTCGCCTCGAGGTTGGCACGCCACGTGGCCGCGTCGGTGCGGTCGGCGTTGAGCGCGGCGATGGCCTCCTGCACGGGAGCCCAGCCCAGCTCCTCGTTCTTCTGGAGGGCGAAGGACTCCTCGTCGAAGGCCTGCCAGCGCGCGCCCACGCCATCCGCCTCGTAGAGCGCTCCGTCGTGGTTGCCGAAGTGCCTGTCGAGCAGCGAGTTGTTGTCCGCGTCCTCGTCCACCGTGAACAGGCCCCAGTACTGGGGCCCCTCGCCGTGGTCCACGTACAGGGCGGCGAAGCCGGTGCTCGGCGCGGGCACGCCGAACTGGCGGTAGACGTCCGCGGTGACCTTGTCGCGCATGAGGGACGTGTCGGCCGCGCCATTGCCGAGCGATAGCTTCTCGAAGCCGTAGAAGCGCTGACCGTCGGTCTCGGGGTGCTCGGCCTTGAACTTGTCGAAGTTCAGGCGCAGCGGCAGCTTGCCCACGCCCCGGCGCCAGGTTTCCCCGAGCGACGAGTTGCCCTTCATGCGCACGCCGACGTAGGGCCAGGTCTTTCCGCCGAACTTGAACGTCGCGGGGACATAGACGGGCGTGTTGGGGACGATGTCTCCCGGGCCCCCGCCCCCACCGCCCGGGCCTCCTCCGCCACCGCCCGGTCCCCGGGGCGGTTGGCACAGCAGCTGGTTGTTGCGCGAGGTGCAGGTGCTGGTGAAGGTGGTGCCCTGGAACGTCGCGGTGCACGCATCCCCGGCGGCCTTGCCCTCGCACGCCTGGGTCAGCTCCACGGGCGGGGCGCCTCCGCCGCCTCCTCCTCCAGGTCCTCCGCCGCCGCCTCCTCCTCCCATGCCGCCGCCCGCGCCAAATGCGCCGAGCATGCCCGTCATGTCGTCCTGCATCACCTGCCAGTCCTCGGGCGAGATGATCAGGTCGAGCCGGTTCACCTTGTCCTGGGGGAAGACAACGTCATAGGCCGGGGACGCCTTCTTGCCGTGAGATTCCTCGGACCAGCCTTCGGGCCGTTCAACCCCCGCGCCACAGGCGGAGGTGAAGGTGAAGACGAGCGAGGCGAATGCTCCAAGGCGCGGACTCCGTGACATGCTGTGTCCTCTCGAAAGGAAGGGGGCTTCCCGCGCGCGAGGCGGGTCGCCCGCGGGGGCGTTTCGAGTGGGCACATTGAAACAAGCCAGTGACCCTTTGTTTACACGTTTGTGACGAAATATTTTCGGGACGGAGGGTTGACAGCGGTGCTCCGGCTATGAGGCCGTGCTCATCCACAGCCCGGCGCCCATGAGCAGACCGAAGGCGAGCTCGAAGCGGGCCGTCTCTCCCAGGGCCTCGTTGAGGGAAGCACCGGACTGCGTCAGCACCCGCCTCAGCGGGGACAGGGCGAGCGGCAGCGACAGCAGGGGCAGCAGGATGGTGGGCCCGACCAGCCCCATGGCCCACATGGCCACGGGCGTGAGCACGGTGATGCCCAGGACGGCGGCGTACTGGAAGCGGCCGAAGCCGACGCCCAGCAGCACCACCAGGGTGCGCTTGCCGACCACCCGGTCCGTCTTCACGTCGCGCAGGTTGTTGACCGTCAGGATCGCGATGCCCAGCGCCCCGGGCACCAGGGCGCTCATCCACACGAGCGAGGAGAAGTGCCCGGCTTCCACGTAGTAGGTGAGCGCCACGGGCACGAGCCCGAAGAAGATGAAGACGGCCACGTCCCCCAGTCCGTTGTAGCCCAGCGGGTAGGGGCCTCCCGTGTACGCGAAGGCCGCCAGGACGGAGACCGCCACCAGCACCAGCGCGGGCGGGCCGATCATGTGCACCAGCTGGAGCCCCACCAGCACGGCCAGCGCGAAGAAGAACACCGTCGCGGCCAGGACCGCTTCCTGCGACAGCAGGCCGCTCTGCGTCACCCGCACCGGACCGAGCCGTTCGGCCGTGTCCGCGCCTCGCTTGAAGTCGCAGTAGTCATTGTTGAGGTTGCACGCGATCTGGATGAGCAGCGTCCACCCGAGCGCCACCAGGAAGGCCCCGGGCGCGTGGTAGCCGTCCCGCTCCGCCAGCGCATGGCCCAGCAGGACGGGGACGAGCCCCGCCACCAGCGTCTTGGGGCGGATGGCCATCCACCAGATCTGCAGGGGCGTCGGACTGCTGAGCGGAAGGGTATTCATGGCGCTCCTCCTCCATCGCGTTCCCGCGCTTGCCGCGCTCCTCCCCTGAGGTAGGCTTTCCCGGGATTCCAGTGAGACGGGCGCTCACCAGTATCGCGAGAAAACTGGGGTCCGCTGGGTAGACCCCTTAGGCGGGGTCTTCTTTATTATTAAGAAAATTTGGCAATTTGGCTATACCTGATCGAACCGGACTCCTAGAGCCCCGGGGTCACACCCTGGGTCGAGGCAGCGGAGGCATCGAGTGAAGAAGAAACTGTTGTACGCGGCCCTGGTGCTGCTCCTGTTGGTGGGCGGCGGCATCGGCTTTGTTTCGTTCAAGGTGGGCCAGCCGGTGACGGCGCCTCTTCCGCCCATCAAGGCCAACACCTCTCCCGAGGCCGTGGCGCGCGGGGCGGTCATCTTCCACTCGATGTGCGAGGGCTGTCACCGCGCACCGGGCGCGGAGCGGGTCACGGGGGCGCACATGGTGGAGGTCCCCTCGGCGCTCGGGACCTTCTACTCGGCCAACATCACCATGCACCCCACCGCGGGCATCGGCACGCTCTCGGATGAGCAGATCGCGCGCATCATCCGCTACGGCGTGAACCGCGATGATCGCATGACGATGATGGCGCAGTCGGCCATGTCGGACGAGGACATCGCGGCGGTGCTCGGCTTCATGCGCTCGGGAGATCCGGTGTTCACCCCGGACCCCAACCAGATGCCGCCCACCCAGTTGTCGCTCGTGGGCAAGATCCTCATCTACACGATGGGCGGCATGGACGTGCCGAACCGGCCCGCCTCGGGCATCCACGCGCCTCCCCGGACGGACAAGCTGGCCTACGGCCGCTACCTGGCGCATGACGTCTTCGACTGCGCGGGCTGTCACACGCCGGGCCTCGACTCCAAGAAGGGCGAGGGGCCGGAGGCGTTCTCGGGCGGCTTCGAGTTCGAGGATGCCTCGGGCGCGAAGATCGTCGGGCCCAACATCACCTTCCACCCCACGGGAATCGGCAACTGGTCCAAGGAGGACTTCGGCGTCGCCATCCGTGACGGCCTCAAGCCGGGCGGCACGGGCATCCTGCGCATGCCCATGCCTCGCTTCCGGGGTCTGGAGGACGACGAGGTGGAGGCGCTCTACGAGTACCTCAAGTCCAAGCCGCAGCTCGCCACGAAGGCGAAGTAGGACGCGGAGCGTGTCGTCGTCGTGCGTCAACGAGGGGCGCGCTCCGGGGGCAGCTCCCGGTGCCCGCCCCTCATTGGCACGTGCCCGCCGGTTTTGTTAGCGTGCCTTCCCAGAAGAGCCCTCGGGCTCCGTCTTTCCCCTTCGCCCCCCATCCCGGAATGAATGCTTCGAAGGTGCTGAGAAGCACGTTGTGCGGCTTGTTGCTGGGCCTGCCCGCGTGTCAGTTGCTGAACACCGAGGACACGGAGAATGTCCCGGGCCGTGGCTCCACGGCGTTCGATCCCTACGCGGCCTCGGCGTCGGGCGCCATCAAGCTCAGCCTGCAGATGTTCAACGGGTGCGCCATCCTTTCCAATGGCCAGCCCGTGGCGAAGGGCAACTCGCCCGTGCCGGACTATCCGGCCCAGTGTGATGATCCCATGGCGGCGGACCCCACGCACTCGCCGAAGATCACGCCTCAGCAGCGCTTCCAGGTGATGACGGACACGAAGTACTTCCTCAACCAGATCACGCTCACCGACACGGTGGCGAACGTCCACACGGACGCGAGCAACCTGGCGGCCGTGTCGCGGTGGATACGCAAGGAGTCGCGCTTCAAGGACCTGGACTGGAGCGACATGAGCCAGGAGGGCGTGCGCTGGTACGAGACGCTGACCGAGGGGACGTGGAGCCGCGAGCTGCGCTTCCGCAACGCTCGGTGGATGCTCTCCCAGGATGACACCTTCACGCTGGAGGTGCTCGACAGCGATGGCTCCGTGCGCCAGACCGCCACGTACTCGCGCAAGGACTTCGCGGGTGAGTCACCGGTGGCCGGCCACACGAATGTCTCCTACGTGATCGAGAACCTGCTGCCGCCGCGCTCGCCCTCGGATGGGGAACTGCGGCCCGTCCCCAGCCCCCTGCCGGGCCTGGGTGGAATCCAGTACCGCACCATGGTCCGCGTGGACCTGGTGGGCTCCACCAACCCCTTCAAGGACTTCCGGGTGCTGGGCGTCTCGGGCGATGGCGCCATCCGCCTCACCTGGAGCCTGATGCCCAACTCCCCCTTCACCATCCCCGTCACCTTCGTGCGGCCCAGCGACGTGCCGCCCACCTGCTTCAAGGACGACGACTCGCCCACGCCCTGTGCCTTCGGTCTGGATCCGCGCGTGAACCTGAGCCGGCCGAAGAACGGCCAGTTCTACGTGCCGGGCGAGCGCTTCGACGTGATCATGGATGTGCGGGACGGCGAGGGAAACCGCCTGCATCGCAAGGAGCTGATGCCCAGCTTCGCGGACTTCTACGGGGGCAACACCAACGGCCTCATCTACGGCTTCGAGGGCCACCTCATCACCCAGGGCGAGCGTGACACCACCACGTCCTACCAGGTGGTGGGTCCCCTGCAGGATCTCAAGACCTGGAGCAGCGTGGCGGGCCCCACGCCGTATTTCAGCGCCGGAGGCTCGGCCAGTGCCACCTACGTGGCCATGGTGCCGGAGATCGCCTCGCTGCCCATCATCCCCGGCCTGCCCACCGCGACCTGGCCCACGCGCAGCACGTTGACCCTGCCTCCGGACGCGAAGCCGGGCACCTACGTCATCCTGACGCGCGCCGTGCGCCAGTTCATGGGCGAGCACGTCTCCAAGGGCAACGCGTCCTTCTTCCAGGTGGGGCAGGCGGAGCGCACCTCGTACCCGAACCGGGTGGGCAACTGCCAGACGTGCCACCGCGGCGTGGTGTCGCTGGACAACCTGCGCCACGGCTTCTCGGTGGATCACGTCGAGTCCTGCAAGGCGTGCCACATGTCCACCGCGGATCTGCTGGGCCGAGTCCAGGACGACATGCACCGGCTGCACATGAACTCCAACAAGTACCCGCAGAACAAGGCGGACTGCCGCATGTGCCACCTCACGCGCGAGAGCGCGGTGCGGCCCAGCCTGACGGTCTGCAAGTCCTGCCACCCCACGGTGCACGGCGACGAGTACTTCTCCATGGCCTTCACCAACTCGGGTGCTCCCTCGCGCTTCAGCAACTGCGCGCAGTCGTGCCACGTGGAGAAGACGCCCTCGGGCCACATCCTCCCTGACTGAGTCGACGGAACCGCTCACATGAAACGCGCATCCTTCATTGGTTTGATTTCCTCCCTGGGTGCTCTCCTGGGGAGCGGTTGCGGTTCCGAGCCCCCGGTGACTCCGGTCGATGATTCGCTCTTCGTGGATCGTCCGTCGGTTCCGCTCACGGCCACCGCCGCGGGCTACGCATGGGATCCGGAGGCCTTCTTCCTGAGCGTGTCGGCGTGCAACGCGGCGTTCGGGGGGGCGTGTCCCATCCCGCCGTTGCTGGGAGACGGCGTGCCGCTCTTCGCCATGGCGTCCGTGCAGGACGCCTCCGTGCTCGTGATGGATCCCCTGGATCCGGAGCCCAAGCACTTCGCCCAGCCCACGGGCCCCAATGGGCTCTGGCGCATCGAGGGCTTGCCGAGCCGGGACGAGGTGCCGTTCTTCATCGCCAACGCGGGCGGGGGAGTGCTGCCCACGCTGCCCCCGGAGGCCACCCTGGGCCTGCCGCCCGTCGCCGCCGCGACCTATCTGCCGACCGCGACCCTGCGTCCGTTCTTCACGGGGGGCAGCTACTTCTGCCCCGTGGGCGAGTCCATCCACACGGGCAACACCGGGGTCCTGGAGGCCGTGGCGAAGTACCGCTCCTCCAGGGGCAAGAACACCAATGTGGTGGACTTCATCAATCCCGCCCGGTTCGACGCCGTGACGGTGTTCTGGCTGTACGCGCCGGCACCCCTGCCCACGCTGCTCTTACCGGCCAACAACACCACGGTGCAGTCCGCCGTGGGCGAGAAGTACCACATCGCCTGGGCGGCCCCGGGGACGAGGGGGACGACGCAGTCCAGCCGCGGCTTCTACGTGGATGACAAGGTCACCTCGAGCTCCATCGGCGTGACGGTGGTGGTGCTCGAGGCCGGGACGATCACCGACCCCACCGCCCCCGTGGAGTACCTGCCCGTGGACACGGTGACGGACGCGGCCCAGGGCCGGCCCTTCCAGTTCATGCCGCTGCCGTTCCCGGCCATCCCCGGGATGATCTCCGCGACCTCGCTGCAACTCTTCTCGGGCGCTCCGCCTCCCGATCCCGAGGACGTGCCGAACACCCCGATTCCGCCGTTCCTCTGCTTGTTCTAGAGGTGAAGACGTAGGGCGCGCTCCGTCCGGGACGCGGGACGGGTTCCTCGGGGCGCTCACCCGGAGTTCTCGCTGTCAGTAGCGGTACGAGTCCTCTCGAGGCATGGAAGACCGCCCACTCGATTGAGGACCTACCGCCCGGTAGGTATGTTCCCGGCCCGGCCGAGGTCCCTCGCCGACAGGAACCGCCTCTCTTTTCTTGTCAGATCCACCTCGCCTCCCACGTCGTCGCGAAGGCCGCGGCATTTCGTGACGGCCACACCCGGGGTCGAGTGGATGCCCCGTCCTTCCAGCCAGGCCCTGGTCCGGCCAGGGATGACCATGCTTTCTCTTCGCGATCGCGGCAGTCGCTTCTCCACTCTCGCCCTCCTGTGCTTGCTGGGCGCGGCCTCCTGCAAACAAGAGGCGCAATCCTCTGGAGCACCCGAACAGCCCCAGGCCGTGGAAGTGGGCATCGTCACCGTCCAGCCCCAATCCGTTCCCGTCCTCAATGATCTCCCGGGGCGCATCACGCCGACGCGCAGCGCCGAGGTGCGTCCGCGTGTGTCCGGCATCATCGTCGAGCGCGTTTTCAAGCAGGGCGCCACCGTGAAGGCGGGGGATGTGCTCTTCAAGATCGATTCGTCCCTGTTCGAGGTCGAACGCGCCAGCGCCCGGGCGTTGTTGGCGCGGGCCGAGGCGACGGCCCAGGAGGCGCGCCAGCAGGGAGAGCGCGCCGAGACGCTCATGGCCAGCAACGTCATCACCCGTGAGCAGTATGACGCGATGGTGGCGGCGCGTCAGCGGGCGGATGCCGAGGTGGCGTCGGCCCGGGCGGCGCTGCGCCGCGCGGAGATCAACCTGGAGTACGCGACGATCCGCGCGCCCATCGGTGGCCGTATCGGACGTGCCCTGGTGACGGAGGGCACGCTCGTGCGCGAGGGCGATGTCACGGCGCTCGCGCTCATCCAGCAACTGGATCCGATCTACGCGGACTTCACCCAGCCCGCGACGGAACTCAACCGCCTGCGGCGGGCCGCCAAGGCCGGGCAGGTCGAGAGTGCCACGCCCGGATTGGAGAACGTCCAGTTGCTCCTCGAGGATGGCTCTCTCTACTCCCGGCCCGGGCGGCTGCTCTTCTCGGACGTGTCGGTGGACCCGAGCAGCGGGCAGGTGACGCTGCGGGGCGAGTTCCCGAATCCCGACGACGAGCTGCTTCCCGGCATGTTCGTCCGCATCCGCATCGAGCAGGGCACGGTCACCGAAGCGCTCGCGGTTCCCCAGCAGGCCATCCAGCGGGACAGCGCGGGCAAACCCCAGCTCTTCGTGGTCGGAGCCGACAACAAGGCCGAACTCCGCCCCGTCGTCACCACCCGCGTCTACCATAACCAGGCCCTGATTCAGGAGGGCGTGAGGCCGGGTGACCGGGTCATCGTCGACGGCTTCCAGAAAATCGCGGCGGGCTCGCGGGTCCAACCCGTGGCGTGGACCGCGCCCGGGACCGGCACCACTCCCTCCCAACCCCGGTAGGACCCACCGCCATGCCTCGTTTCTTCATCGACAGGCCCATCTTCGCGTGGGTCATCGCGCTGTTCATCATCATCGGGGGATTGATCTCCATCCCGACCCTGCCGGTGGCGCAGTACCCCAACGTGGCGCCGCCGCAGATCACCATCGCGACCTTCTATCCGGGCGCCTCCCCCGAGGAACTCTACCGGAGCGTCACGCGCATCATCGAAGAGGAGCTCAACGGCACCAAGTCGCTGCTGTACTTCGAGTCGACCAGTGACGCGACCGGCTCGGTGTCCATCACCGCGACGTTCGCGCCCGGGACGGATCCCGCGCTCGCCGCCGTGGACCTCCAGAACCGGATCAAGCGGGTTGAGCCGAGACTGCCGCTGGCCGTGACGCAGCAGGGCCTGCAGGTCGAGGAGGCGGGCAGTGGCTTCCTCTTGATGGTGTCATTGACCGCCACCGGGGAGGGCAGCCTCGATGAGCTGGGCCTGGGTGACTACCTCTCGCGCAACGTCCTCAATGAGATCCGCCGCATCGAGGGCGTGGGCCGCGCCCAGCTCTTCTCCGCCGAGCGCGCCATGCGCATCTGGGTGGACCCGAACAAGCTGGTGGGGCTGGGTCTGTCGTCCCAGGACGTGACGAACGCGATTCGCGCGCAGAACGCCCAGGTCTCCGCGGGCGCGATTGGCGCGCAGCCCGGTCCGGTCACGCAGCAGATCTCCGCGACGGTGCTCGTCAAGGGACAGCTGGCCACGCCGGAGGAGTTTGGCGCCATCGTGCTCCGCGCGAATCCGGATGGTTCGTCCGTGCGGTTGCGGGACGTGGCCCGTGTGGAACTGGGCGGCCAGACGTACGCCTTCTCGTCACGGCTCAATGGCCGTCCGAGCGCGGCCATCGGTGTCCAGCTCTCCCCCACGGGCAATGCGCTCGAGACCTCCACGGCGATCCGCGAGAAGATGCGGGAGTTGTCCCGCTTCTTTCCGCCGGGCGTCGAGTACGAGATTCCCTTCGACTCGGCCCCGTTCGTGGGCGTGTCGATCGAGAAGGTGCTCTACACGCTCGTCGAGGCGGTGATCCTCGTCTTCCTCGTGATGTTCCTGTTCCTGCAGAACTTCCGCTACACGCTCATTCCCACCCTCATCGTGCCCATCGCCTTGCTGGGCACCTGCGCGATGATGCGGGTGATGGGCTTCTCCATCAACGTGCTGACCATGTTCGCCATGGTGCTCGCGATTGGCATCCTCGTGGATGACGCGATCGTGGTGATCGAGAACGTGGAGCGAATCATGCGCGAGGAGGGCCTGTCCCCGCGCGAGGCCACGCGCAAGGCCATGAAGCAGATCACGGGCGCCGTCATCGGCATCACGCTCGTGCTCAGCTCGGTCTTCATCCCCATGGCCTTCTTCCCCGGCTCCGTGGGCGTCATCTACAAGCAATTCTCCGTGACGATGGTCGCGTCGATCCTCTTCTCGGCGCTCCTGGCCCTGTCCCTGACGCCCGCGCTCTGCGCGAGTTTTCTCAAGCCCATCGCCAAGGGGGAGGGACATGCCAGCACGGGACTCCTGGGTGGGTTCAACCGGGGTTTCGAGCGGGCCTCCCATGCCTACAGCGGTGCCGTCGGGCGCATCATCCGCCGCGAGGGCCGTTACATGATCGTCTACGCCGCCGTGCTCGCGGGTCTGGCCTGGGGATTCGTCCGGTTGCCCTCGTCCTTCCTTCCGGAGGAGGACCAGGGCTTCATCATCGTGGGCATCCAGGGGCCGGCGGAGGCCACGTTCCACCGGACGCTCGACGCCGTGGTCCAGATGGAACAGACGCTCCTGGCGGACGCCGGGGTGGATCGCGTCGTGTCCATTCTCGGCTTCAGCTTTTCCGGACAGGGACAGAACGCCGCGTTGAGCTTCACCACGCTCAAGCCCTGGTCCGAGCGCTCCGCCGACGACAGCGCGTCGGCGATCGCCCACCGGGCCAATGAAGCCCTGGGACGTGTCCGGGATGCCTTCATCTTCGCGCTCTCGCCCCCGCCCGTGGAGGGATTGGGCACGACGGGAGGCTTCTCCTTCCGTCTCGAGGATCGTGCCGGTCTGGGTCAGGCGGCGCTCGCCGCCGCGAGGGATCAACTGCTGGCCGCCGCCGCGGAGAGCCCCGTGCTCTCCGGCGTCATGTTCGAGGGCCTGACGGACGCGGCTCAGGTCGAGCTGCACATCGACCGCGAGCGGGCGAGCGCGCTGGGGCTGACCTTCGCGGAGATCAACGAGACCCTCAGCACCAACCTGGGCTCCGCCTATGCCAACGATTTTCCGAACAACGGCCGGATGCAGCGGGTGCTGGTGCAGTCGGAGGCGCAACGGCGCACGCAGATCGACGACCTGCTCGAACTCACCGTGCGCAACGTCCATGGCTCCATGGTTCCGTTCGCCGCCTTCGCGACCGCGGATTGGCGGGTCGGTCCCTCCCAGGTCGTCGGCTACAACGGTTATCCCTCGGCCCGCATCAGCGGCAACGCGGCCCCGGGTCATTCGAGTGGTGAGGCGATCCTGGAAATGGAGCGCCTGGCGCGCCAACTGCCTCGGGGTTTTGGCTTCGACTGGAGCGGTCAATCCCTGCAGGAAATCCAGTCCGGCTCCCAGGCGCCCTTCCTGATGGGCCTGTCCATCCTGTTCGTGTTCCTGTGCCTGGCCGCGCTCTACGAGAGCTGGTCCATCCCCCTGTCCGTGATGCTCGTGGTTCCCCTGGGCATGCTGGGCTCGGTGCTGGCGGTGATGCTCCGGGGCCTGGACAACGACGTCTATTTCAAGGTCGGACTCATCACCATCATCGGCTTGTCGGCGAAGAACGCCATTCTGATCATCGAGTTCGCCAAGGACCTGCGCGCCGAAGGCAAATCCATCTGGGAGGCCGCCACCGAGGCCGCGCATCTGCGCTTCCGTCCCATCATCATGACCTCGCTGGCCTTCACGCTCGGCGTCGTGCCGCTCGCCATCGCGCGGGGAGCGGGGGCCGCGAGCCAGCGGGCGATTGGCACCGGCGTGCTGGGCGGAATGCTGTCCGCCACGTTCCTCGCGATCTTCTTCGTCCCCATCTTCTATGTCTTCATCATGAACCTGCCGCGTCGCCGGGATTCCCCGGCCCCCGAGGCACCCCTTTCCCCTGGGACCTCGAACTGAAGAGGCGATAACTGTCTTGGGGCTTTACATGGTTGTCCGGAAATCCTAATTTGGCGGGCAAGGGCGGCTTTTCGCCGTTCATTCCTGTCGAGTCAGGAGAAGGAAACATCCATGAAGACGTACGGGGTTGCGCTGATCTCGATGTTGTCCCTGGTGGGTTGCGCGGGTCCGGAGCTGGAGGAGGAGGCCGACGTGCTGGGCCAGGAGACCCAGTCGCTCGGGTGCGCCGTCAAGGGTGATGGGAAGACCACGCTGCGCTTCATCAATAAGTGCGGCTTCGCCGTCACCTTCGCCGGCAACAACATCTCCGGAGGAAACCTGGCCTCGGGCGCGGAGGCCTGCCGGACCATCGGTTCCAACACGCAGCACATGATCTCCAAGCGGTACTGGGGATTTCGTCAGGGCGAGGATCCGGGATTCGAGCACCACTCGCTGGCCGAGTTTGGTTTCAACGAGAACGTCTTCGGCTATTCCAGCTGGGACTGGTTCAACCTCAGCCACGTGGATGCCCACAACCTCCCGTTGAAGATCATCCCCTACGAGCTGGGGAGCGGGACGACCTGCGCGGCGCAGACCCGGAGCTGTCCGAAGGATCTGCTGCCGGGCTGTCCCGAGACGGGCAAGCTCCGCAACGCCGCGGGCAAGGTCATCGCCTGCGTCAGCCGTGACCGGGACAACCCGAACAGCACCGTGGCGAAGTATTTCGACGCCGGTTGCTCCCAGTCCTACTCGTGGTCGGGTGACGACGCGGGTCCGATGGCGGCGTGCAACGCCGAGGACTTCGACATCGTCTTCTGCCCGGTGAACTGATCATCGTCGTACCGGATACGCAGCACCCACGATGAGGAGGCGTCCGCCCCGGGGTCCCCCGGTGTGCGGCGCCTCCTCGTGGCGTTTGGAACCCCCGCCCCCAGGAGTCATATGTCCGCCCTCGGAATCCCTTGCGTTCGTCCTCTTGTGAGTGCCGTGGTTTGCGCGCTCGCCGCTCCCCAGGCCCTGGCGGCGGCACCTTCGCCGAGTATTCCTGGCACCTGGCAGCTCCAGTTCCAGGACGAGTTCAATGGCTCTTCCCTGGATGGGACGAAGTGGCGGTTGGGAGGCCATTGGGCGGGTATCGCTGGCAGTGGCGGACTGTCTCCGAGGAACGTGACGGTCTCGGGTGGGTACCTGAAGCTCAGGGCCGAGCAGCGGAACATGTCCTACAGCGGCGTGAACTACGCCTACTCCGCCAGCGAGGTCAGCACCTTCTTCAACTACCGGCAGCAATACGGCTACTTCGAGGCCCGGGTGAAGTACCCCCCCGTCAAGGGCTTGTGGCCGGCGTTCTGGTTGATGCCGGACCGGGGCTCCTACGGGTGGCAGGGGGCCTACGCCCGGACGTACCTCAAGTTCGATCTCACGGGCGCTAACCTCTCCCAGGTCAACACCGCCACCTTGAAGCTCACCGCCTCCGCCATCGAGAGCGGGGAGACGAACAACCTCGTCTTCATGAAGCTGCTCGACGACTCCTGGAGCGAGTCCTCCCTGACGTGGAACAACAAGCCGACTCCGGACCCGGTGTGGTTGGAGCAGCGGTGGAACAACAAGTGGAACCCTGGCCAGGAGGTGAGCGTCGATGTGACGGAGTTCGTCGGGCAGCAGCTGGCGGGCGACAAGAAGGTCAGCCTCGTCATCGCCGATACCTACCTGCGGACGAAGTTCATCAAGTTCCACAGCCGGGAGGCAGCCGTGCAGGCGAATCGCCCCCGTCTCGTCATCAATGGCGTCACCTACTTCGCCAGTGAGGACGCCACCGTTCAGTGGGGCGAGTACGCCAACACCAATTACGGCAAGTCCCTGGAGTTGATGGTCCAGGATGATTGGGGAGACACCGCCTCCACCTTCAATGGGGGAATGGAGGTGGACATCATGGAGTCGCTGGGCATCTGGGGCCCCGAGGTGACGTCGCACGCCACGCACTGGGATGGGTATGCCGCTCAGCACCAGTCCATGCACTGGGGCCACGTGACTTTCCCTCCGCGGGCGGATGGCTTCCACGTCTACGGCGCCTACTGGCAGCCGGGCCTGCTGGAGTTCTACGTGGATGGCGTCAAGACGGGCTCCTGGTCCCACTCGCGCATCCTCGGCGTTCCCGCCTATCTGCTGCTGTCACTCCAGCTGGGCGGATGGGATGGGAACACGCCGGGCCCGCAGGTCCACAACCAGGAGATGTGGGTCGATTGGGTCCGGACGTGGAGCGGAACGCGCGCCCCGGCTGCCTCGCCGTGACGCGGTCTCGGGTCCGGCGGGAAGCGTCATCCTCCCGCCGGGCCCGGTGAAGCATCAGCAGTTGCCGAGCAGTTCCCAGGGACCCCACTCGCTGCCGTTGGGGGTCTCGTTCTGGGTCCACCACTTGGCGCGCCACAGCTTGCCGCCCGAGGTGGCCGTGTCTCCCTTCACATAGGCGCGCGAGGCCGTCCAGGCCGCCACGCCCGCGCAGGTGCCACCCGTGCCGCTCGTCACGGTGATGGAGACCGCCGCGGAGGTGGTGCTCGCGCCGCCGTTGTCCGTGGCCCGCGCCGTCAGCGAGTAGGTCCCGGCCGCCACGTTGGTCCAGGCGATGCTGTAGGGAGCGGAGGTGTCCTCGCCCACCTTGGTGGAACCCGCGAAGAACTCCACCTTGGTGATGCTGCCGTTGGAGTCCGAGGCGTTGGCGCTCAGGGTGATGGTGCTGCCGGGCGTGAAGGTCGTGCCATTGGCGGGGGAGGTGAGGTTCACGGACGGCGCCGGATTGGTGGTGTTGCCGCCGCCAGCCACCTCGTAGATGGCGTTGAGCAGCGAGGTCGCGCCCGAGGTGTCCTGGGAGATCTCCCAGATCATCACGCCGCCGCCGCGCTGGAGCGCGAGCTGGGTCTTGCTCTTGATGGTGGGGATTCCGTTGTAATAGATGCCGTTGACCACGTCCTTGTTGGGGGCCTGGGAATCCATTCCGACGAGCTGCGCGTAGGTGTAGGCGCCGTTGGACGAGTTCTTGCCGTAGAAGGGCACGCCCAGCACCGCCTTGGACTTGGGCAGACCGCGGCCGAGCCAGTAATCCATCGACTGGACGGCGACCTCATACGACGAGTGGGGATAGCCCATGTCGTAGGCCATGATGTTGAGGAAATCCACGTCGGCGAAGGACGAGACGGGGATGCCGTCGCCCCCGGAGGCGAGCACCGCGGCGGTGAGCAGCTTGCCCCGGCCGTGCAGTGCGGTGCCGAGCTGATTCATCAGCGCGCCGAAGTTCTGGGACGAGGCGCCGGGATCCGGCCACTCCCAGTCAATGTCCACGCCATCCAGCCCGGCCTGATCCACGAAGGCCAGCACGTTGTTGATGAAGGTGGTGCGAGTGCTCGCATTGGCGGCCATCTGCTCGAACGGCGAGTCATTGCCATCCATCCAGCCGCCCACCGCGATGAGCACCTTGACGCCTCGCGCGTGCGCCTTCTGCACCAGCGACTGCAAGCGGGCATCTCCACTGCTCACGCCGTACAGGCCACCCTGGGCCGTGGGGAGCAGGAAGGAGTAGTTGATGTGGGTGAGCTTGTCGTACTGGATGGTGTTGACGTCGCCCTGCCACGTGGGGAAGTACCCGACGACCCGGGTGGAGAGCGCGCGGCCCTCCACGGAGGCCACGGACTCCTCCGAGGGCTCCATGGGATCGGTCTGACCCGAGCAGGCCACCAGGGTGGCGAGAAGCGTTCCGACCGCCAGACTTTTGAGTTCAAATGGGTTGCGCAAGACGACTCCTTCGGGGAATGTCCGAAGGAGGGCCAATCCGCGCATTTCGGGTCAAGCGCGGTTGGAACGGGGTTTCCCGTTCTGTTGTCCTCGTAAAATTTCCGCGTGGGTGTTGACCGCCTTTCGCCGACGAAGGGAGCCGCCGTGCCCACCTGCGAAACCAACCGCGTGACGTTGTTCTACGAGGACACGGGCTCGGGCTCGCCCATCGTCTTCACCCATGGGCACTCCATGAACCATGGGCAGTGGGCACCCCAGGTCGACGCCCTATCCAAACGGTATCGGACGGTCGTCTGGGACGTGCGAGGGCATGGCCGCTCGTCGTTGCCTGAGGGACCGGTGGACCCGGAGGATTTCAGCAGGGACTTGGTGGGGCTGTTGGACGCGCTGGGAATCGAGTCCGCCACCTTGTGTGGCCTGTCCATGGGCGGGCACATCTCGCTCCAGATGGCCGTTCGCAGGCCCGAGCGGGTCAAGGGGTTGATCCTGATCGGCACGCCCTTCACCAACTCCTTCAACGGGTTCGAGAAGCTGACGGTCCCCCTCAACCGGTTGAGCGTCCGGCTCCTGCCCTTGAAATGGACGGGCCGGCTGACCGCGGAGCTGTTGTCGCGGATCAACCCCGCCAACAAGCGGTATGTCGAGGAGGCATTCCAGTCGATGCCCCGCGATCACTTCCTCCGCCACTGGGAGGGCAATCTGCGGATGGAGAGCCGGGCGGACCTGGGCAAGGTCGATTGTCCCACGTTGATCCTCCATGGGGACCAGGACGACTTGGTCAGGAGGCAGCAGGCGTACCTGGCGGTGCATATCCGGGGCGCGGAGTTCCACACGATCCCGAATGCCAATCACCTCACCAACCTGGACAATCCCAGCGAGGTCAACGCGCACATCGAGCGGTTCATGGAGCGACTGAGCCACCGATCGAATGTTTCAGGAAGTTGAAGGGCAACGGATGCCTCCGCTGGGACGGGGGCAGGGTAATCTCCGAGATTGGCTTCCTCCTGGGGAGCGCAGTACGCGCCAGGGGACGCTCCATGAAGCTGGCCAGGACGGTGGCGTTGGCGGTGCTCTTCATCGGATGCGCGACGACCCAGAGAACGGATGGGCTTGGGGACGGGAGGCTCTGGCCCTTCGCCCGCACCAGGTGCCAAGCCCGCCGTGAAGAAGGAACTGGCTTGGTTGAACGTGCCGGGCGGACGGATGAGGACGACCCTTTTCTACGGCCCCTGGCAGTGTCGCCGGGAGTTCATGAACGGGTAAGAAGGAATGCGCCAGTGAGGGCCATACACTCAAGGGGTGCATGTGGCTGGTCGATCTCAAGTTCGACTGGGAGGGACGCCTCGTTGTCTTTCCCGTTCCCGCCAAGGCTGGGAGCCGTTACGGCATCTACCACTGCTGCTGCGACTACCCCGGGCTGTCACCCGAGGACAATGCAACTCAACGCAAGGCGTGGAATAGATTTCGGACATCCTTCCGAAAGGACTGGAGCGACAAGTTTGGTCAGTGGCCCGAGCAGGGCGGGGTGTCCTGGCCAGGGCACTACATCCGAGATCTCTGGCACGGCGGGAACCCGGTGGACCCCAATAATGTCTTCCCCGCGCAACCGGACGTTCACGATGTGTACAACGAGCAGTACCCCGCCTGTTACGGCGGTAAGTCTCCCTGAAATACAGTCGGCCCCAACCTGCCCTACACGGACAACTGACGATGGCCACGTCCATGAGCCGATTGCTCGAAGAGGTCTCTCGCGAGCACTTCCCGTATCCTCCCGCCGCGCTTGAGGAGATCGAGGAGTTCGAGCGGCGGGCGGGCTGGTGGTTGGATGCGGATCTGCGGGCCTTCTATCTGCACTGCAACGGGGCGGAGTTGATTGAGCGATTGCCGGACACCCCCTACCGCATCCTCCCGCTGTCGCAGGTCGTCCGGGCGCGGGTGGCCATCTTCGGGAAGAAGAACGACGATGACGCACATGGGCCCGCTGCAATGTGGGCCATCTGCGACGTCCAGGACGGGAACTATGTGCTGGTGGATGTTTCCCGCCAGGAAAACGACCGCTACCTTCTGACGGACGGCTACCACGAGGCATGGCCCAATCCGAGATACTGCGGGCCAGTCGCCAGCTCCTTCTCGGAGTTCTTGGAGCAGGTGCTGCGCACCCGGCGCGGCCTCTACTGGCTGGGGGAGTGAAATCTCCCCCAATCCCTCCTTCAATCGCCCCTCGCGGGGATCGTCACTCGTCGGATTGTCGGCTGCGTGCGATTCAGTGGGTCCTTCACCAGTTGGACGAGCTTCAAGTCCAGCTCATTGAGCTTGGAGAGCACCCGGTCGAAGCGGAAAGGCGCCGGCGTCTGGGGATACTCGTCCGCTGATGGCCCAGGAGCGCGAAGAGCTCCTTGCCCGCCACCAGTCGCTGGCCCTCGCCCGAGGCGAGCACATAGGGCACCTTCTGGTCCGGTACCTCGCTTGAGCGCACGCGCTGGGGCGTGCTCTTGCCCGGCGCCTTGGCCTCGAAGCGCACGTCGGCGCTCGCCTCGGCCTTCTTCAACAGCGCCTTCTCGAGGACGGGCTTCGCGTCCGGCGGCTGCACGCGGCCCGCGTAGGACTGGCCCAGGGCCTTGTAGAGCCCGCCCATCTCCCGGCCAGTGCTCCACGAAAGCAGCCGCGTGCGGTGGCTTCGCAGGGCCTGAGCGGTGTGGCCGCGTCCGTGCTGAGACCGGAGCGGCCCGTGAACGCGCTGTCTTCGTGACTACTGCACCTTGAGCGTGTACGCCCCCGTCGAACTTCCCGAGACGCGGACGTAGTGTGCGCCTCCGGCCGCGTTGCTGGTGAAGGCGCGCGGACTGGAGCCGGAGGAGATCACCGTCGTCTTGTCCGGGGCATACACGGTGAGCGTGGTGGAGATGCCCGTCGTGGTCACCGTGTAGGCGGTGCTGGCCGCCAGGTTCACCTCGAAGAAGTCCACATCTCCGGAGAACTCGAGGTTGCCCGAGGTCGCCGTTCCCAGCGTGAGCACCGTGGCCCCCGAGAAGGTGTCCGCGTGGTCATCCACGCCCAGGTCCTGCAGCCGGTACGAGTAGTTGGTGACCGAGGGGTTCCAGGCGCTGGCGGCCACGACCCGGATGTAGAACGTCCCGCCGGTGGTGAACTTCCGCCGCACCTGCGCATCGACCGCGGTCGAGGTGTCCGACGCCACCACCGTCCCCGCGGCATCCAGCACGTACACGTTGCAGTCGATGGTCGTGGCATCGCAGCCGAACTCGTAGATGCGGCCCGCCGTGGCGGTGAACGAGAACCAGTCCTCGTCCTTGGACACCTCGAACCTCGCTGGCACCCAGCTCGTGCCCGGGGTGATGGGCGTGGCCGTGGCCATCGTGTTCCCATGGTCATCCATCCCCACGTCCTGAAACAGGTACGAGTAGTTCGTGTACGAGATGTTCCAGCCCCCGTTGGCCACGAGCCGGAGGTAGAACGTCCCGCCCGTGGTGAACTCCCGGCGCACCCGCGAGGCGAGCGAGGTGTCCGACACCACCACCGTCCCCGCGGAGTCCAACACGTACACGTCGCAGTCGATGGACGAGGTCGAGCAACCGAAGTCGTAGATGTGGCCCGCCGTGGCGGTGAACGAGAACCAATCCTCGTCCTTGGGCACCTCGAACTGCGCCGGCACCCAGCTCGTGCCCGGGGTGATGGGCGTGGCCGTGGCCATCATGTCCCCATGGTCGTCCACACCCAGGTCCTGTAGCAGATACGAGTAGCTCGTGTACGAGACGTTCCAGCCTCCGTTGGCCACGAGCCGGAGGTAGAACGTCCCGCCGGTGGTGAGCTTCCGGCGCATCCGCGAGGCGGTCGAGGTGTCCGACGCCACCACCGTTCCCTCGGCATCCAACACGTACACGTCACAGTCGATGGACGAGGTCGAGCAACCGAAGTCGTAGATGTGGCCCGCCGTGGCGGTGAACGAGAACCAGTCCTCGTCCTTGGGCACCTCGAACTGCGCCGGCACCCAGCTCGTGCCCGGGGTGATGGGCGTGGCCGTGGCCATCGTGTCTCCATGGTCGTCCACACCCAGGTCCTGCAGCCGGTACGTGTAGGCGCCGACCTTCGAATCTCCAGGTTGGATGCGGAAGTAGTAGGTGCCGGGCGTGTTCAGCTCCACGCGGACCCTCGCGTACGTGGTGCTGGTGGTGTCCCCGGTCACCACCACGCCGAGCGCGTCCAGCAGCACCAGGTCACAGTCGAACACCGACGTGTTGCACGCGAGCTCGTAGATATGGCCCGCGGCGGCCTCGAACGAGAACACGTCCACATCCGTGGTCGCGTGGAGGGTCGCGCCAATGGAACTGCTCGAGGACGTCACCGGGGTGGCCTCGGACGGCGTGTCGCCGTGATCATCCACGCCCAGGTCGCTCAGCCGGTACGTGTAGCTCCCGAACGCCGCCGTGCCACCGGACACCTTGACGAAGAAGGTCCCGGGAGCCCGCACCAGATGCGTCACCTTCGCGTCGAGTTGGGTGCTGGTGTCGGACTGAACCACCTTGCCCCCGGCATCGTAGAGCACCACGTTGCAGTCCACGGCGGTGCTGGTGCAGGTGAACGCATAGCTGGTGTTCAACACGCCCGAGAACGAGAACCAGTCCTGGTCCCCGGGCGTCTCCAGCTGGCCTGTACTGAAGGAAGTGGCGGGCACGAGGGCGGTGGCGGTCGCGGCCGTGTCTCCGTGGTCATCCAGTCCCAGGTCCTGCAGACGGTACGAGTAGGCACCGGTCGTGGGCCCACCCGAGCTGATCTGGAAGTAGTACGTGTCCGCCGTGTCCAGCTCCGCGCGCACCTTCGCGGACGTGGCGCCCGTCGTGTCCTGGGCGATCACATTGCCCGCCGCATCCGTCAGCACCACGTTGCAATCGAAGACACCCGTGGAGCACTCGAGCTCGTAGACATGGTGGGCGACGGCGGAGAACGAGAACACGTCCACGTCGGACGCGAAGTTGATCCGCGCGTTGCCATAGGTGCTCGAGGGCGTCACCGGGGTGGAGGTGTCGCGGGTGTCGCCGTGGTCATCCGACCCCAGGGACTGGAGCCGGTACGTGTACGTCCCCAGCTCCGCCGTTCCGCCGGACACCTTCACGAAGTACGTCGCCGAGGAGCGCACCAGGTACGTCACCTTGGCGTCGCGCGAGGGGCCCGTGTCCGACTGGAGCACCGTCCCGCTGGCATCCACGAGCACCACGTCGCAGTCCACGGCGGTGCCGGTGCAGCTGAACTCGTAGGTGGTGCTCACCGTCCCCTGGAAGGAGAAGACGTCCACATCGCCCACCCGCTCCAGCCGTCCCGTGAGCGCCGAGGAGGAGGGCGTGAGGGCCGTGGCGGTCGCCAGGTCATCGCCGTGGTCATCCCTGGACGCGGCCTCCAGGCGCCAGGAGTAGGCGCCCATCGCGCTCGCGCTGTCCGCGGCGAGCCGCACGTAGAGGGTGTCCTCCGCGGAGGCGGTGTACTGGACCGTCACGGTGTCGGCGCTCGCCGTGCCCGAGGCCAGCACCGTCCCCGCCGCGTCCTGCAACTCCACGGCGCAGGCGAAGGCGGTCGACGTACAGGTGAAGGAGTAGGTGAGCCCCGCCCCGACGCCGAACTTCAGGAAGTCCACGTCCCCGGGGGCCTCCAGGCGCGCGGGCGTGGCGGAGGCGCCAGGCGTGCTCGCGGTCGCGGTGTCCCGGGTGTCTCCATGGTCGTCGACGCCGAGATCCTCCAGCCGGTACGTGTAGGTGCCCATCTGGCCGGAAGACACCCGGAAGTAGTACGTCCCGGCCGAGGTGTACTCGTGGACGATGAAGCCCGTGCCGCCGTTGTTGTCGACCGCCAGCACCTGACCCGCCGCATCCGACAGGCTCACGTGGCAGTCCACCGCGCCGCCTCCGGGATTGCACGTGAAGGCATAGATGTGGCCCGCTTGGGCCTGGAACGAGAAGAGGTCCACGTCCTCCGCCCGCTCGAACGCGCCGCCGGTGGGCGGCGCGTCGATGAGCACTGGCGAGGCCTCGGAGGGGATGTCTCCGTGGTCATCCGGACTCGACGGCACGCACGCCTCGCCCTCGGGCACATAGCCGCTCACGCACGCGCAGACCGGCTGACCTTCCACCTCCGCGCAGTCCGTCTTGTGAGGCGCGGTGCAGGGATTGGGCGTGCAGGCGTCGAGCGAGACACACTGCCCGCTCCCGTCCTCCACCTTGCCCGAATCGCACGCACAGACGGCTTTGCCCTCCACGTTGGAGCACTGGCCGCGGCCCGGCTGCACGCACGGGTTGGGCGCGCACGGATCGAGCGGGGGCGCGTCGTCCCGCATGCACGTCAGGCCCTCGGCGTGGTGGCCTGGCTCGCAGGCACAGACAGGCCGACCATCGGAGACCTCACAACGTCCGGAACCACAGACGACTCCCTCGCACTGCGTCTGGATGGCCTCGTTGCCTCCCGAGCAACTGACGAGACCCACGGCGAGAGCCCACGCACATAGCGCGAGCGACACACTCTTGAATTTGAAGGTTTGGCGCATTTGGAGGCGCCCAGACTGTTGCCCCCCCGCGATTATTCAATGGATGAGCCGGTGCACCTGCTCCAGCATCACCGCGCACGAGAGGCCGCCATGGGTGCCCAGCACGTATCCGGCCACCGCGAGCATGACGCCCACGGGCGCGAGCGTGGGATGGAACGCGGCGGCCACCACCGAGGATGAGGTCGCGCCCCCCACGTTCGCCTGCGAACGTATACGTATAGGAAGCACAGGAGCGCTGTTGGGGGGAGTGGGCGGGAGCAGAGCGGGAGGCGATGACCGCTGACGGGTAGCCCATGAGCCGCACTCCGGGCCAGCGCAGAAGCGATTGAGCTCCAGCAGACACACGCCAGCTCAGTCCAGACCGCCAAGGTTCTTATGCCGAAGCACGGACGCTTTTGGTGATCGCTTCGAATGCTGCCGCCGAGAATGGCGAGCCCCGGGAATTGTCAGCCCCATCGGGTATCCCATTGGATCGGCTACCTATCAGGGAGTCGTCACCACGGGGGATTCTCATGAAGTTGGTCTGGACGGCGGTGCTGCTGATGCTGATTGCCGGATGCGGCTCCATCAACGAAGCGAGCGGTTCCCGCGGGACCAGACCCACGCCATCACCTGGGGCCAAGCCCGCTGTGAAGAAGGAACTGCCATGGCTGACGGTGCCGGGCGGGCAGATGAAGACGACCCTCTTCTACGGCCCCTGGCAGTGCCGCCGGGAATTCATGAACCAGTGCCAGGTACAGTGCGCCCGTGAGGGTTACCCGCTCATGGGCTGCGTGTGGCTGGCCGACCTCAAGTTCGATTGGAAGGGACGCCTCGTTCTCTTGCCCGTGGATGTTGATGCCGGTAGTCGCTACGGCATCTGGCACTGCTGCTGCAACTATCCCAAGCTGCCGACAGACAAGAAGGAAGTGGAACGCAAGAGGTGGGACAGGTTTCGAGAGTCCTTCAGGGAGGACTGGAGCAAGAAGTTCGGAGAGTGGCCCAGCGATGGCGCCAAGTCGTGGCCTGGCCATCACGTCCGGGATCTCCAGCACGGAGGCGATCCGGTGGATCCCAACAACATCTTCCCCGCGAAGCCCAGCGTCCACGACCTGTACAACAGGGCGTATCCCGCGTGCTACGGCGGCCAGCCACCCTGGAATACAGTGGGTCCCGACCTGCCCTACACGGACAACTGACGATGGCCACGCCCATGAGCCGCCTGCTGGAAGAAGTTTCTCGCGACCACTTCCCCTATCCGTCCGCCACGCCCGAGCAAATCGAAGCGTTCGAGCAGCGGGTTGGCTGGAAGTTGGACTCGGACCTCCGGGCCTTCTACCTGCACTGCAACGGGGCAGAGCTGATCAAGCGGCTGCCGAACTCGCCATACCAGATGCTTCCCTTGTCCGAGATCGTCCGGGCTCGGGTGGCCATCTACGGCGAGGATGACGACAAGTGGGGGCCGGCCTCGGTGTACGCTCTCTGCGACGTGCAAGACGGCAGCTACGTGCTGGTGGACGTGAGCCGCCAGGAGAATGGTCGTTACCTCCTCTTCGACGGCGACCACGAGGCGTGGCCGGACCCGGTCTACTGCAAGCAGGTCGCCAGTTCCTTCTCGGAGTTCCTGGAGCAGGTGTTGCGCACCCGGCGCGGCCTCTACTGGCTGGGGGAGTGAAATCCCCTCCTGTCCTAGCTACTTCTTCACGCGGCGCCTGGTCGCCATCTTTTTCGTCCACCATTCCGGTTCCTGCACCTCCATGGACTCGATGTTCTCGATGAGGGCCGTGGCAACTACGGGCTCCTTGTCCTCGTCGTATTCGAGATCAACTCGGATGAGCGCCTTGACATTCAGTGTCAGGTACGCCTGCGCTGCCAAGTAGTGGTCGTTCCAATCCCCCTCCGAAACAGAGAAATGAGCACCCTCATCTTCTGCGCTGGCCCAGAAGTCAGCCTTGAAGGCAAAGAAGTCCGCCAAGGCGTCGACAATAGTGATGGTCGCAGGAACGAGGACCGCTTCGTGTCCAAGATCGTCCATGGCTCCCAGGTCGAGATTGAGTTCTTCGATTGAACCATCGCCCGTGAGTTCGGCTGAGTTGTCGTCTGAGGGCAAGTGGCCTGCCGTAACAGACTTCCCTTGAAGAACGCCCCAGAGCGAATCCTCAACACCGCTCTGGACAGAGTCCATCTGCTGAGAAATGGCCTCTTGCACGCGCTCTCGCCAATGGGCTTCAGTGGGTGGCTCGGGCAACTCGGCAGCAGCAGGGGGCTCCGCTGCCTTCAACGCGTCTCGTATATCTTGTGACGTGTTGAACGCGCTCAGCGTCTCATGCCCTACGAACCTGTCCTTCGGTATGCTCTTACGCATCCGTTCGTCCGCGCTCACCAGATGTAGGATCTTTCCGAGGCGGCTCTGCTCTTCAAGAGCGGCAGCCACGATGAACGCATCGGGAATATCTTCGCGGCTCTTGGCTTGCTTCATAGGGCCGTCGCCTTTGAAGTACATGTCCCACGCCGCGCGTGTCGAAGCTTCCGACAGATGCAGGAACCGAGTACGTAGCGCGCGGAGACGCTGAGCAACTCCATCGACCAGCAGCTTCTCCACCTGTTCGGAGAACTCGCTGACGTGCCCCAGGGCGGACTCCGCCTTTGTCGTCATTTCGCCGGGAATGCACCAGGAGAGAACCTTCTGCGGATCCTTCTCTCCCTTCTGCTGCCACTTCTTCCACTCTGCTGCCAACTGGGTTTCCAATTCTCGGGGAACAAGCTCCGGCACGAGAACCTCGACAACATGCTTGTCCACCAATTCTTGGAGCCGCTGAAGAGCACCGCTGCCGGGTGATATTTCCTTGCGGAGAGCAGAGGTGTCCAAGATTACGTGAACAACGCCAGGATTCGCTTTCGCTACTGCGTCAACGATGTCCCCCTCTTTCTTCTTGTTCTTGGGGTCGGTCACGCGTCTTCCTCCTATTCATCACTTCCTGCGCACCACCATATTGCCTAAGCGGAGGGGACTGCCGAGTTTCGTGCCGAAGTGGCGGCTAAGCCAGGGTTGGGAGCTTCGCTGGGATAGCGTGCGTCGCGTAGACGCGACGCGCGGTGCTCGGGCTCTTGTGGTTGAGGAAGGCCGCCACGGAGGCCGGGTCCGCTCCCTTCTCGATGGCCCAGGTAGCGACGGAGTGCCGGAACCGTCCTGGCGTGAAGGGCGGGATTCTCGCCGCCGTGCAGGCTCCCTTGATGGCGAGGGAGTACTTCTCGAAGCTGAACGAGCCCCGCTCAAGCAGCCGCTTCCCGGCCTCCAGCACCTCGGCGGACACGGCGGTGCGCAAGGGCTCGCCACTCTTGGTCTGCGGACACACCAGCACGCCCGCGATCCCCTCGGCCTCGCCCCGGTAGGGCTCCACGCTGCCCATCCTGGCGAAGCGCACCAGCTCCGAGACGTGCCAGCCGGTGCCCGCCTGCACGTCCATCCCGTCACGCCAGTGAGGAGCAAGGTGCTCTCGGGCCAGGAGGTAGTGCTCCCGAGGAATCACCTTGTCCCGCTTCCACTGCTCGGGCCTGGCCTGGGGCACGGTGAGCCGTCCGAAGGTCGGGTCCTCGGCCACCGAGAGGACGTGCTTCACCTTGCGCAGCCAGGAGTAGACGCGCTTGGGGACCGCGATCCAATGCCCTCGGGCCTTCGCCCCCCTCCAAGGCGGGGAGGATGTCATCGAGGAGCGTGGCCTTCCGCTGGTCCCGTCCCTTGAGCTGGTCGGTGGGGCTCCGCAGCGAGTGTCAGAGTGCTTTGGCTGGGGAAGGCAAAAGAAAAGGGCCTTGGACTTTCGTCCAAGGCCCCTTATGAGGCGTGCTCCCCGACGTGGACTCGAACCACGGACCTAGTGATTAACAGTCACCCGCTCTACCGGCTGAGCTATCGGGGAATATGTTCGCCGCCGCGCTGGCGGTTGGCGCCGTCGCGAAGACGAGGTGCTTTCTAGAGAAGGGAGTGTCATCTGTCAACAACCTGTTTTGATCCGCTCGCACGACTTCGCTCGATTCCCTGGTTGGCCCTCGAAGGACTTGCCCCCGTGGTGACCGGGGCCCTCTCCCAGGTCCTCTCGGGCAATCCCGCGGAGCGCGTGCTCGACCGGACCCTCCGCGCCCACCGGCTTCTGTCCCGGGAGCAGCGGCAGGTGCTCGCCGAGGCCGTCTTCAATGTCGCCCTGTGGCGCCGTCGGCTCGCCTTCCACCTGGGCACGTCCGAGGCCTCCGGATCCGAGCTCCTTTGTGCGTTCCTGGCTCAGCTCGTCGGCTTGTCCTCCGACGTCGCCGCCCGGCTCTCGGGTCTCGCGACTCCGCCCGAGCTCGTCTCCGGTGAGCCGTCCTCGCTCGCCCTGCGCTACTCCCTGCCGGATTGGCTCGCCGAGCACTTCACCCGGGAGTGGGGCGACGCCGCCGGGGACTTCTGTGCCCACCTCAATGTCCCGGGGCCCATCACCCTTCGGGCGAACCTCCTCAAGACCCGGCGGGAAGACCTCCAGACGCGGCTGCGGGCCGAGGGCGTGGAGACCCGGCCCGGAGCGTTGAGCCCCCTCGCGCTCCAGGTCGTGGGGCCCAAGCCCAATCTCTACGGGTTGGACTCGCTCCGGGAGGGGCTTTTCGAGGTCCAGGACGAGGGTAGCCAGGGCATCGGCCTGCTCGTCGAGGCGCGGCCCGGGGAGACCGTGCTCGATCTGTGCGCGGGGGCCGGGGGCAAGACGCTCCTGCTCGGCGCCGCCATGGAGAACCGAGGGCGGCTCCTCGCGTATGACCCGGATGCCGGGCGGCTGGATCGGCTGCTCCAGCGCTCCTCCCGGGCGGGTCTCTCCATCGTCCAGGTGCTGCGCTCGCCCCCCGAGGGGTTGCTCGCCGACCGGGTGCTCGTGGATGCGCCCTGCTCGGAGCTGGGCTCGCTGCGCCGGGGGCCGGACCTGCGCTTCCGCCTCGAGCCCGGGGCCCTGTCCGCGCTGCCCCCGGTTCAACGCGACCTCCTCGCCCGGGCGCGCCGCCTCGTGCGTCCGGGCGGGCGGCTCGTCTACGCCACCTGCACGGTGAATCGCGCGGAGAACGAGGACGTGGTTCATGACTTCCTCCAGGGGGCCCCCGAGTTCCAGCTCGTCCCGGCGGAGGGGTCGGAGGGCTTCTGGGTCCGTGCTCCGCACCTGCAGGGGACCGATGGTTTCTTCGCCGCCGTGTTCGAGCGCAGGGCGGGCTAGGAGGGGAGGGGGCGGTTGTCGTCCGGACAGGAGGTTCGTGAAGGACGGGATCCCCTCGTTCCGGGTGCTATGACTCGCGTGTGCGTTGGCTCAAACCCCTTCCGTTGCGTCCTCGTGACCCCGTTCACATCGTCGCCCCCTCCGGTCCCTTCGACGTCCCGACGTTCGAGAAGGGCCTCGGCCTGCTCGCGGACCGGTACGCGCCCGTCCACCGGCCGGATCTCTATGATGCGTGGCGTTATCTGGCCGGGAGCGACACCCGCCGTGCCGAGGAACTGACCCAGGCCCTCACGGACACCTCTGCCCGCGCCGTCTTCTGTGCCCGGGGTGGTTACGGGGCCATGCGCCTGTTGCCGTCGCTGCACTCGGCGAACCTGGCGACCTCGGCCCTGGTGGGGTTCTCCGACGTCACGGCCCTCCACCTGTATCTCCAGGCCCAGGGCCGCGTGTCGCTCCATGGGCCCGTCATCACCCACCTGGGCGTGCAGCCTCTCGCGGTCCAGGACTACCTCTTCCGGCTCCTGGAGTCCCCGGAGCCTCCGCCGTCCTTGCAGGGCGAGGCCATCTACGTGCGCGGCGTCGCCGAGGGGACGCTCGTCGGGGGTAATCTCTCCGTCTTCTCGCGTCTGCTGGGCACGCCGTACCTGCCGCCGCTCGAGGACTCCATCCTCCTGCTCGAGGACGTGGGCGAGAAGCCCTACCGGCTCGATCGGATGTGGACCCACTTGCGGCTCGCGGGCGTGTTCGAGCGCGTGCGGGGCATCGTGCTCGGCCAGTTCACCGACTGCGAGCACAAGGACGCGCCCTACAGCAGCGCGGACGTCCTGCGCTCGCTCGCGGAGGAGACGGGATTGCCGTGCGCCGCGGGGTTCCCCATCGGGCATGACATCCCCAACTATCCCGTCGCCCTGGGTACCCGCGTGCGGTTGGATGCGGGCGCCGCCCTCCTCACCTTCCTCGAGGGCGCGGTCCAGGCATGAGTTCCCATCCCATCGCCCAGCTCCAAGAAGTTCTCGACGAAGCCGTCACGCTCGGCATCTTCCCGGCCGCCCAGGCCGTGGTGCTGCACCGGGGCGTGCAGGTCTTCGGGGGGGTGGCCGGTCCCGTGACGGGAGAGACCCGCTTCGACCTGGCGTCCGTCACCAAGGTGCTCTGCACCACCGCGCTCTTCCTTCGCCTGTGGACCCAGGGCAAGGTCGGTCCCGAGACGCCCGTGGCCCGCTTCTTCCCGGGCTCGCCCGTGGGGGATGCCGGGGCCACGGTGGCGGATCTGCTCTACCACCGCTCGGGGTTGCCGCCCTTCGTGCCCTTCTTCGCCGAGGCGTTGACCTCCACTCCCGAGATCCTGGAGCCCGCCTGTCCGGCGGCGACCCGCGCTCGAGTCCGCGAGGAGGTGCTCCAGGCCGCCGCTCGCACGCCGCTGCTCAATCCGTGGCGCACGCACACGGCCTACAGCGACGTGGGTTTCATCCTCCTGGGGGACATCCTCTCCCGCGTGGGCGAGGCGCCCCTGGACGTGCTCTTCTCGCGCCTCGTCGCCGAGCCGCTGGGCCTCTCCGCCCGCTTCCACCGGCTCACGGATTTTCCCTCGGATGGGCTCGTCGCGCCCACGGGGGCCACCCGTCCGCGCGAGCCCGCTCCTGGTCAGGAGGGCCTTTGGGGCGCGCTGCCCACCCGTCCCTCCGTTCCGGGCGAGGTGGATGACGACAACGCCTGGGTGCTGGATGGCGTGAGTGGCCATGCCGGCGTGTTCGGCACCGCCGTGGACGTGGCCCGCTTCGGTCAGGCCATCCTCGCCGGATGCGCGGGGGACGCGGCGCTCGCGCCCGGACCGCTCTGGTACCGCGCGCTGGCCTCGGATCCGCTCCTGGCGGGCAGCACCCGCTCCATGGGCTTCGACTCTCCCTCCAAGGCCCTGTCCAGCGCGGGCCACTTCATCGGTGACACGCCTCCGGGCGCGGTGGGCCACCTGGGCTTCACCGGCACCAGTCTCTGGGTGGACCTGCGCCGTTCGCTCGTGGTGGTGCTCGTCACCAACCGCGTGGCGAATGGCCGTCAGGAGACCCGTATCCGCGATTTCCGCCCCGTCTTCCACGATCTCATCGTGCAGGCGCTCGACCTCGACGATCTCACCCCGAAAGCACATGGCTGACGACAACGGCAACGTCCTCGACACCCTCTCTCCTGGCGCGGTGCGCCGCATCCACCTCGTTGGCGTGGCTGGTACGGGCATGGGCTCGTTCGCGGGCATGCTCAAGTCCGCGGGCTACGACGTCACCGGCAGCGACGAGAACGTCTACCCGCCCATGAGCGACATGTTGCGCGCGTGGGACATCCAGGCGCTCACGCCCTACAAGCCGGAGAACCTGGACGTGGCCCGGCCGGACCTGGTCATCATCGGCAATGTCATCCGCCGGGTGAACCCCGAGGCCTCCGCCGTGCGCGAGCGCCGTCTGCCGCAGATGAGCTTTCCGGCCGCGTTGGGCTCGCTCTTCCTCGAGCACGCGCATTCGGTCGTGGTGGCGGGGACTCACGGCAAGACGACCACGTCCTCGCTCATGGCGCACGTCCTGGTGGAGGCGGGGAAGGATCCGTCCTTCCTCGTGGGCGGCGTCACCCAGAACTACTCGGGCAACTACCGGGTGGGGAAGGGGCCGCACTTCGTCGTCGAGGGCGACGAGTACGACACCGCCTACTGGGACAAGGGCTCCAAGTTCCTGCACTACCGGCCCCGGACGGCCATCCTCACCAGCGTGGAGTTCGACCACGCGGACATCTTCCGGGATCTGCCGCACTACGAGGCCACCTTCGACAAGTTCGTGCGGCTCATTCCCCCGGATGGCCGGCTCGTGGTGTGCGCCGCCTATCCCAACGCGGTGAAGCTCGCCCAGGCCTGTCCGGGCCAGGTCATCACCTACGTGGGGCGTGAGGGCGCCGAAGCCGATTACACCCCGCGGCACGTCCAGTTCGGTCCCGACGGTGCCCGCTTCGAGGTCGTCGAGCGGGGCGCTGTGTTGGGGAGCGTGCTCCTGCCGATGTCGGGCTTGCACAACGTGGAGAACACGCTGAGCGTCATCGCCGCTGCGCGGGGGCTGGGCCTGTCCTTCGAGGAGATCGCCCGGGGGCTCGCGACCTTCCGGGGCGTGAAGCGGCGCCAGGAGGTGCGCGCGGAGGTGGGTGGCATGCTCGTGGTGGACGACTTCGCGCACCACCCCACGGCGGTGCGCGAGACGATCGCCGCCATCCGCCACCGCTACCCGGAGCGCCGGTTGTGGGCCATCTTCGAGCCTCGCTCGAACACGAGCCGCCGCAACATCCACCAGGAGGACTACGCGCATTCCTTCACCGGAGCCTCGCGCGCGAGCCTCAAGGTCCCCGAGCGCCACGACAAGGTGCCCTCGGGGGAGGAGTTGGACGTGCCCCGTGTCACCCAGGCGCTCGAGGCCCAGGGCATCGCCGCGGATTTCGCGTCGGACGTGCCCACGCTCGTCGAGCGCGTGGCGCGCGAGGCCCAGCCCGGGGATGTCCTGCTCGTCATGAGCAACGGCGCCTTCGGTGGGTTCATCGACAAACTGCTCACCGCGCTGCGTGCCCGCGTGGGAGAAGGGTGAGCGCCATGACTCCTGTCCGTGTCCTGTTCGCCGCGCTCGCCCTGTCGGGTTGCGCGTCCTCGGTGCCCTCGCTCACCGATGCTCCGTTCCAGCGCTCCAGCGCGGCCCTGGGCGCCGAGCCCGCTCCGCTCGGGTTCACCGTCAAGCGCTACCCGGGAGGCGAGCCGTACTCCCTTTCCGAGGATCGGGGCCAGGTGGTGCTGCTCGACGTGTGGGCCACCTGGTGCGAGCCCTGCCGCGACGCGCTGCCCATGTACCAGGATCTGGCGAAGCACTACGCCGCGCGGGGTCTGAAGGTCTACGCGCTCAACGTGGACGAGGACACCCGGGGGATCGTGCCTTTCCTCGCGGAGACGAAGGTGGAGCCGTCCGTGCTTCCCGTGCTCCTCGATGCCGAAGCCAGCGTGGCGGACAAGGTGCTGCGCGTGCGGGGCATGCCCACGTCGTTGCTCATCGACCGGGCGGGACAGGTGCGCTACGTGCACGAGGGCTTCAACGAGGATCACCTCGCGAAGCTCCAGACCCAGATCGAAGAGCTGCTGTCGGAGCCGGTGAAGAAGTAGTCAGCCAGGAGGAGCGCGCCATGTCCGATGAGTCTCCCGCCACGCTGCGCCGCATCGCCGAGGAAGCCGCCCGGCTGGCGGGCCGTGTGCTCGCCGAGCGGTTCCACGGCGAGCGCACCATTGAGTACAAGGGGGGCATCGACCTGGTCACCGACGCGGACCGCGCGGCGGAGGCGGTGGTGATTGGCTACATCCGCCAGCACTACCCGGAGCACGCCATCCTCGCCGAGGAGAGCGGGGCCTCGCGGGGCTCGGGGACGCGGTGGATCATCGATCCGCTGGATGGCACCACCAACTACGCGCATCAGGTGCCGCACTACTGCGTGAGCGTGGGCGTGGAGGGGCCGGAGGGGCTGCTCGCGGGCGCCATCTATGATCCGATGCTCGGGGAGCTCTTCTCCGCCGCGAAGGGGCAGGGGGCCACGCTCAATGGCCGACCGCTGCGGGCCTCGGGGTGCACGGAGATGGCGCGGGCCCTGTTGTGCACGGGCTTCCCCTATGACGTGCACCACAAGCCCGAGGGGCCCCTGGGCCTCTTGCGGCGCTTCATCGTCCGGGCGCAGGGCATGCGCCGCACGGGCAGCGCCGCGTTGGATCTGGCGTACGTGGCGGCGGGGCGCTTCGACGGGTACTTCGAGTTCGGCCTCAAGCCGTGGGACGAGGCCGCGGGGGCGCTGCTGGTGCGGGAGGCGGGTGGGGTGGTGGTGCGCATCGACGGGGCGCCACACCAGGTGGGTTATGGAGACGTGCTCGCGTGCGCGCCGGGCCTGTCCGCGCAATTCATCGCCGAGAGCCAGGGCTTCCTCGGGGACATCGGCTGGAAGCCGCGCGACTTCTTCGGTTAGCGGAACGCCAAGAAGGGCTCAGCCCTGGCGAGCGGTGAGCCGGGCGTTGGCCTCGCGCACCCGGGCCGACAGGATGCGCGCGATGTTGATGACGACGAAGGTGAAGCCGTCCCGGTAGGCCTGCCGGAAGGTGGCCAGGTGCTGGGCGGTGAGTTTCAGCAGCTCCGCCTCCGTGCGCGCGCGCACCGTGGCGGAGCGGTACTCCTTGTCGATGAGGCTCATCTCGCCGAAGAACTCCGGAGCGGTGAGCACCCGGATCGGATGGGACTGGCCGCTTTCATCGCGACGCACCACCTCGACCTCTCCACTCACGATGACGTAGAGGCTGTCGCCCAGCTCTCCCTCCTCGAACACCAGCTCACCGGCGGCGTAGCGGCGCTGTTCGGCCAGCTCGGACAGGTACTGCAGCTCCGCGCTGGAGAGCATGTCGAACAGCTGTGAAGACGAAACGACGGCCAGTTTCTCCATGTCTCCCGTCCCCGGGATCGGGTTGCTGGCCGGAGTCTATCCCGTGCGCACGCCATCGCGGGCGCGCGTCACCGGGACTTCGTCCAGAGGTTGAGCGGGGAACATCGCGGCTGCCCGCGATGCTCCATCAGCCGCCCTTCTTGAGCTCGGTGAGCACGAGCTTCGCCACGGCCTTGAGCGTGTCGAAGACGCCCACGCCCGTGGGGGCCACCGCCTGGTACTCGGGGATGTTGCGCGGGTTGAGCGCCTTGCGCATCTCCTCGGGCGACACGGCGTTGGGCAGATCCCGCTTGTTGTACTGGATGACGTACGGGAGCTTGTTCAGGTCGTAGCCCTGCTCGGCCAGGTTGATGCGCAGGTTCTCCAACGACTCCATGTTGGCTTCCATGCGCTCGATCTGGCTGTCCGCCACGAACACCACGCCGTCCACCCCCTTGAGGATGAGCTTGCGGCTGGCGTCGTAGAAGACCTGGCCCGGCACCGTGTACAGGTGGAAGCGCGTCTTGAAGCCGCGAATCTCACCGAGCGACAGCGGCAGGAAGTCGAAGAAGAGCGTGCGATCCGTCTCCGTGGAGAGCGAGATGAGCTTGCCCTTCGTATCCGCGGCGGTCTTGTTGTAGATGTACTGCAGGTTCGTCGTCTTCCCGCACAACCCGGGACCGTAGTAGACGATCTTGCAGTTGATTTCGCGAGACGAGTAGTTGATGAAGGACATGGCTTCTCGGATTACTCGCTGAAGAGGTTGTCGATATCGTCGTCGGAAATCTCGGCGAACGGAGAGCCGACCCCGGGACCATCCGTCTTCTTCACGAGACTCTCGAAGATCTTGGTCAGCTCGTCACTGGCCTTCTTGATGCGCAGGCGCACCAGGCCGAGGCTCGTGCGGTTGTCGAAGATGACCACGAGCACCACCCGGCTGCCCACGATGGTCATGTAGAGCGAGTCCCTGGCCCCCTCGTGGAACTGATGGGGGAACTCGTTCTCGCCAATCAGCTTCGCGAGGCCGCCCATCGCCGCCACGTTGCCGGCCGTCAGCGAGGCCAGCGAGGTGGTGTCGATGTTCTGCGTCTGCCCCGCGGAGGAGATGAGCTGCCCGTTCTTGTCGACGAGGAACACCACCTTCGCGTTCGCGTCCTTGGTCAGCCGGTCGCAAACCGCGTTGATCTTGGTGAACTCCTCTTCGTACATCACCAATTGCGTGCCCATGGGCGTTTACGCTCCTAAGCGTCTCGCTCGACCTGTGCTTCCGCGGCCCACGCCGGTTTCTGGAATGAATTTCGGAGGTTAGGTACGGCGCTCCCAACCCCGGGAGCTTTAGCAAAGCCCCTCCCACCCCGCAAGAAGCCGCCCGCTTCCGCGCGAGATCTTTCTCGGGAGGCCGACCCGTGGGGGCGGATCGGCCAGCCAGGGGGACACACGTCCAGGGGCTGGGGGGGGACGATCATGCGAGGGGGCGCATCATCCATGCGAACAGGGGGATTCAAAACTCCGGATGCCTCGAACTCAAGGGGGAACTATCGGGTATCCACTATACTGCGCGCGCCGGTGTCCGCTCGCGATCCAATTTCGTGCTTTTTGCGCCTTCTTCTGGCAGGCGAGGCGTGCCCGCTCCCCTAGTGGAGTGTCCGACAAGTTTTTCAACATAGTCAGGACAGGTGGCGGTCCACCCACGAGTGCATCTTGGCGCGAGTCCAGGACCAGGTGAAGGGGTGGGCGTAGAAGCGGTTGTACTCGGGCCAGCTGGCGTCGAGGTGCTCGACGAACTCGTCACGGCTGGCCCAGTCCCCGCGTCGCAGGTAGCGCTCGGCGAAGGCGCGTAGCAGCAACTCCGCCTGGTTGAGCCAGGAGGCGTGGGCTGGAGTGAAAAGCACCCGGACGTGCGGGTAGTGAGTGCGGAGGAAGTCGTGCGTCTGCCCGGCGGTGTGACTGGGGGCGTTGTCCCAGATGAGGTGGATGCGCCTGGCGTCGCGATGGTCCCCAAGTAGCCGCGGCAGTACGGCGCGCAAGCACTCCCCGTTGTTTCTCTCCAGGTGCCAGCTGCGCATGCGGCCGGAGTGCACCACGAGCTTGACCAGGAGGTTCACCGTGCCACGCCGCACGTACTCGAACTCCCGGCGTTCGATGAGGCCGGGTTGCATGGGCCGCACGGGCTGCTCACCGTGCAGCACCTGGATGTTGGGCTTCTCGTCCACGCACACCACCACTTCGTTCCTCTGGGCCAGCTGCCGCGCCTGCTCGTAGCACCACAGCACCTGGGCCGCTTTGTGACGGAAGGTGTCGTCCAGGGTGGGTGTCTTCCAGTAACGCGTGCGGTGAGGCTGCAAGTCAGCCTCGCGCAGGATGAGCGCCACCGTGGAGTGGGAGAGGGTCGGGGCAATACCCCGTCGGCGTGCCACCAGGGCCAGGCTCCGGGTGGACCAGTGCATCATCTGCAAGCCCACGCCCGCCGGCTCACAACACGCCAACTGTTCCACCTCTACTCGTTGCAGGGGGGGAAAGCTCCCGCGGACGGCCGGAGCGGGGCGCATCCAGCACGACATCGACACCGTACGCTTCGTAGCGACGGCACAAGTGCCAAATGGTGGTGCGCTCCAGCTCAAGCCTGTCGGCCAACTCCGACACGACGGTGTCCGGGTCAGTCATGGCCAGCAGGACGCGCGCTCGGCGCGCGACGCGCTGCTCGGTACGTCCGTCCTCCACCAGCGTCTTGAGGTAGGCCACTTCCCCAGGCGAGAGGTGGAGGAGGTGCGGCGGTCGTCTCCTCATCCACCCAACTTACCCAGTCTCATCCTCCTCCCAACCAGCCCCCTGGTCTCGACTATGTTGAAAAACTTGTCGGACACTCCACTAGCGCATGACGGTTTCCTCCTCCCTCGGGGACCTGCCAGGTCCCGGTCCGTGGCAGCGCCGGCCCTTCGGGGCCTATGTGCTCCTGCGCAAGCTGGCCGAGGGCGGGATGGCGGAAATCTTCCTCGCCCGCAGGGCGGACGGGGAGGGAGCCGGGCGCGATGTCGTCATCAAGCGGATGCGCGAGAGCCTGGTGGGCCAGCCGGACTTCGTGGAGATGTTCCGCCAGGAGGCGCGGGTGGCGGCGAGTCTGTCGCATCCCCACCTGGTGCGGGTGTACGACCAGGGCGTCAGCGAGGGTCGCCCCTACCTCTGCATGGAGTTCCTGCCCGGCGAGGACTTCTCCACCGTGGTGCGCCTGGCGAGCCTCCGGGGTGAGTACGTGCCCGTGCCACTGGTGCTGCGGGTGCTCGCCGACGCGGCGCGGGGTCTGCACCACGCGCATGAGCTGGACATCGTCCACCGGGATGTGTCGCCCTCCAACCTCTATGTGACGTACTCGGGGCTGGTGAAGGTGCTGGACTTCGGCGTCGCCCAGGCGGGCGCGGGGAGCACCGCCTCGCGTCCGGGCTCGGTCCTGGGCAAGTCCGTCTACATGGCGCCCGAGCAGGCGCGTGGGGGCGTCGTGGATCGCCGCGCGGATGTCTTCGCCCTGGGCGTGAGTCTCTACGAGGCCCTCACCCATGTGCGGCCCTTCGCCCGGGAGCGGGAGCAGGCGGTGCTCGAGGCCCTGCGCAAGGGAGACTGCGCGCCGCCCCGGGCCCTGCGCCCCGAGCTCTCCGAGGAATTGGAGGCCGTGGTCCTCCAGGCGATGGCCGTCGAGCCTTCCCGGCGCCATGCCACCGCCGCCGCGTTCGCCGACGCGTTGGAGGCGCTGTTGTCGCGTGAGCCGAGCGCGCCCACCCGTGCCCAGCTCGCCGCGCATCTGCGCGCCAGCGTTGGAGAGCGGCGCTACCAGGAGAAGACGGCTCCTCCGCCGTTCGTGGAGCGAGACCCCGCGGAGCTCGTGCCCCGGCGAGTGGAGGCGGGCCCGGGTTCGCGGCGTGCCGGGTGGGCGTTGCTGGCCGTTGCCGGGGGAGGCGTGCTGCTCGGGGGGCTGGCCTGGGGGTGGGGCCGCGAGCCCGTCGAGGTGGCTCCCGTGCCCGTCGTGTCCCGGGCCGCGCCCGAAGGGGTCGTGCCCGAGGTGGCTCCCGCCGCGCCGCTGGAGCCGCCGTCGCGCGCCTCGCCGGACGCCGAGCGGGAGGCGCCCCGTGGCGAGGAGAAGGCGAGCGCGCGCGTCTCGTTGGAGGCCGCGGACATCCAGCGGGTGCTGGCGCGCCATCGCGCACGGGTCTCGCCCTGCTTCGAGCGTCACAAGGACGATCTGCCCACGGACGAGGGAGACGTGCGGGTGCGTTTCACCATCCATGCCTCGGGCAAGGCGGAGCCGGTGACCGAGGGACCCCTGGCCGATCGGCCCCTGGCCCGGTGCCTGGAATCGCGGTTGAGGCGGCTGCGCTTTCCCGCGCATCGAGGCGGCTCGGTGTCCGTGGTGCTTCCCCTGGGTTATCGGGTCACCCGCTAGCCCCACCGACGCTCAGAGGTCTCGCCGGGCGCTGAGGGCCTTGGCCAGGGTGGCCTGGTCGGCGTACTCGAGGTCTCCGCCCATGGGCAGCCCCTGGGCGATGCGGCTCACGCGCAGTCCCACCGGCTTGAGCAGGCGTGTCAGGTAGAGCGCCGTGGCTTCTCCCTCCACGTCCGGGTTGGTGGCGAGGATGATCTCCTCGATGCGGCCGTCCCCGAGCCGCTCCAGCAACTCCTTGATGCGCAGCTGGTCAGGGCCCACGCCATCCAGGGGCGAGAGCACGCCGTGCAGCACGTGGTAGCGGCCCTTGAACTCCCGGGTGCGCTCGAGCGCCATCAGGTCCGCGAACGTCTCCACCACGCACAGCACGCGCTCGTCACGCCGCGAGTCCCGGCAGAAGCCACACAGCTCCGCGTCGGTGAGGGAGAAGCACCGGGCGCACAGGTGCACCTTCTCCTTCACCTCGCGGATGGCCTGGGACAGCTCCTGGGCGTACTCGCCCGGCGCGCGCAGGATGTGAAACGCCAGTCGCTGCGCGGTCTTCTCCCCGATGCCAGGGAGTTTCGCGAGCTGGGCGACCAGGCGATTGAGCGGATCAGGCGTCATTCGATCTCAAGTAATGCCGGGGATCTTCACGCCGCCCGAGATCTTGCCGAGCTCGCGCTGCATCTTGTCCCGGCTGCTCGCCAGGGCGGCGTTGACGGCGGCGGTCACCAGGTCCTCCAGCATGCCCAGGTCGTTCGGGTCCACGAGGGACTTGTCGATCTTGATGCTGCGCACTTCCTGGATGCAGTTGGCGACCACCGTCACCCGGCCGTCACCGGCCTGGGCCTCGACGGTCTCCTCGGCCAGTTCCTTCTTGCGCTGCTCGATCTTCTCCGTGAGCTTGTTGGCCTGACGGATGAAGTAGTTCAGGTCGATGCCGGGCATGGACTTCCTCGTGAGGGGCGTAATTCGGAGCGCGCACCCTAGCGTCGGGCGAACCCGTTGTCAGGGGCTCTCGTCAGGAGACTCGTTCGTCGGGACAGCGGCCGGGCGGGTAGGCAGGTCATAGACCTGGATGTGTTCGATTTCGCCCCCCAGCACCCGGAGGGCGGCGCGGAGATTGGGGTGGGCGCGGACGCGGCCCTCGGTGCTCTTCTCGTAGGCGGCCCGGTCGGAGGCGTCTTGAGCGGAGAGGCTGACCATGCCCGCCTCGGGGCGGGTGTCTCCGTCCGCGCAGTCCTGCACCACGAGTTTCGTCGGGCGGCCGAAGTGTTCGCTCAGGGCCTTCTCGACGAGGGCGCGGCCGTTGCCCCCGGCCACGGTCGTCTTGTGGAACGCATCCTTGGGCGGGTAGGCGACGGCCACCTCTCCCTCGCGGATCCAGAGCAGGCGTCCGCTGGCGAGTGACTTGGCATGCCGCCCGGACGTGTCCTTCACGGTGTCCACGGCCGAGCGCCACCGGTCCTGGAGCGGACGGCGGGGGTTGTCCCGGCCAGAGGCCGCCATGGGCGGTGCCGCGGGCCGCGAGGCGTGGTGGACGTCGAAGGGCCGGACGGACTCGGGCTCTGGCGCGGGGATGGGCGCGGGAGGCGCGTCGGGCAGGCATTCGCCCGAGGCACAGCCGTCGGCGGGCCCCTCTTCGGGGAAGAGGCGCTCGTCGTCGACCGGTGCCTCGACGGGCGGCGCGGCGGGACGCGCCTGCGGCGGTGGGCGCACGTTCGTCACGCGCACCGTGGGCGGAGGAGTGGGCGCGGCGGGCCGCTCAGTGGGAACGAAAGGGTGCTGAACCGGAGCGACCTCCCGGCGCTCCGGTGGCTACCTTGTGCACATCCTCGGGGCCGAGGCCGGCGGCGAGACGATCCACCTTCGCCAGCAGCTCTGGAATGGAGCCCGCGGGAGACAACTGGATGGCCTTGAGCAGCGCCATCTCCAGGGCGAGCCGGGGCTGGGCCGCGCGCGATACCTCCCACACGCATCCGTGCACGATGTCGAAGAGGCGGGAGATCTGCGCCGCGTCGGCGTCCTTGGCGAGCGTGGTGAGGGCGGTGCGCTCGGACTCGGCGAGTTCCGCGGGGGCCTCGCCCAGCGTCTTGGCGACGAAGAGGTGCCGCAGTTGGAGCGCCAGTTCCTCCGTGAGCCGCTTGAGGTCCAACCCGCGGTTGAAGACCTCCTCCACGCGCTCGAGAACCCGCTTCGCGTCCTTGCGCACCAGGGCCTCGGCGAAGTCCTGCACCACCGTGCGGTCGATGGCGCCCAGGGCGTCGGCCACGGCCTCGTCGCTCGGGTCCGAGCCGCAGGCGGAGAAGATCTGATCCAGGAGGCTGAGCGAGTCGCGCATGCCTCCCTCGGACTGGCGCACCACCATGGAGAGCGCCCGCTCGGAGATGGCCACCTTCTCCTGCGCGCAGATGTACTTGAGCCGCTCGAGCATCACCTTGGCGGGGATGCGCCGGAAGTTGTGGCGCTGGCAGCGCGAGAGGATGGTGTCGGGGAGCTTGTGGGCCTCGGTGGTGGCGAAGATGAACTTCACGTGGCCGGGCGGCTCCTCAAGCGTCTTGAGGAGCGCGTTGAACGCCGCCCCCGAGAGCATGTGGACCTCGTCGATGATGTAGATCTTGTGCCGGTCGCGCTGGGGCAGGTACTTGGCGTTCTCGCGAATCTCGCGGACGTTCTCCACGCCGTTGTTGGACGCACCGTCGATCTCCGCCACGTCCACCGAGGTGCCCGCGGCGATCTCCCGGCAGGCCTGGCACTGATCACAGGGACTGGCCGTGGGGCCCTTCTCGCAGTTGAGCGCCTTGGCGAGCAGACGGGCGGCGGTCGTCTTGCCCACGCCTCGCGGGCCGCAGAACAGGTAGGCATGCGCCACCCGGTCCATCTTGATGGCGTTGGCGACCGTGCGGACCACGTGCTCCTGGCCGGTCATGTCGTCGAAGGTCTGCGGGCGCCATTTACGGGCGAGAACGAGGTAGCTCATGGGGGGCACAAATCTAACCACGCCAAGCCCTCCCACGCACGTCTTCAGCTCCCCGGGCTCTACTTTTCCAGTCACTCCTCGTGAACGCGAGGCCCCACTTTCCGGGTCGGGCGTTTCACCGGGTGTTCGAGTGTCCCTCTTGCGCGGGCAGGGGAGGGCGGAGAGAGTCGCGCGGAACGCCTCGATGACCGTCTCCGCTTCCTTGCCGTCGTCCCTTCCTCCGTCCGTCGAGCCCGAGGCGATGCCCTCCCCGGGCCCGTGGCGGGGGGTGCTCATGGCCGTGGTGGGCGGGCTTGCCTTGTTGCCCGCCCTGCTCGCGGTGGCGCAGCTCGGGCGCATCCACCCGGATGAGGTGTACCAGTTGCTGGAGCCCGCCTGGTTCCGAGCCCACGGCTACGGCGTGATGGCCTGGGAGTGGCGCGTGGGTCTGCGCAACTGGGCCGCGCCGGGTGTGGCGTCGTGGCTGCTCCGACTGGCCGACGCGTTGGGACTCACGCATCCACTGGCCTACCGTGCCGTGCTCGCCGTGCCTCAGGTGTTGTTGCAGGGCTGGATGCTGTGGGCCACCTACCGCTTCGCCGAGCGCCGGGTGGGACCGGGGCCCGCCCTGCTCGCGGTGCTGGGGGTCGGGCTCTACGGTCCGGTGCTCGTCTTCGCGGGCCGCACCCTGGGCGAATCACTCTCCGCCGCCTTCCTGGTGGTGGCGATGGAGGCGTTGGACCGCCAGGAGGCGCCGGTACGCGCGGGGCTCCTGGGAGGCTGCACGCTGGGACTGGCCGTGGTGGTGCGCTACGGCTCGGCGGTGATGGTGCTGGTGGCGCTCGCCTGGCTGGTGGGGGCCCGGCGCTGGAAGGTCCTGCTCTTCACCTGCCTCGCGGGACTTGGCGTCGCGTTGGCCCTGGGGGCGCTCGATTGGGTGACGTGGGGCAAGCCCTTCCACTCCCTGCTCGCCTACGTGGATTTCAATGTGCTGTCCGGTCAGGCCGCGAGGCAGTTCGGCGCCTCGCCTCCTTCCTTTTATGCACTGCCCCTGCTCACCGCGTTGCCCCCGTGGTTCTGGGGAGCGCTGCCCCTGGGGTGGCTGTCCTGGCGTCGGCGGCCCGCCGTCTCCCTGCCAGGGCTCTGCGCGGCCGTCTACTTCACGGCCCTGTGCGCCACCGCTCACAAGGAAGAGCGCTTCCTCTACCCGGGACTCGTCCTCCTCGTTCTAGCCGCGGCTCCCCAGGTCGCCGGCTTCGTGGGGCGGCTCGGCGCGGAGCGTGGACGCAAGCTCGGAAGCCTCTTGCTCGTGGCCACCACGTTGCTCGCCGGCGTGCTCTACCCCCGGGAGGACCTGAAGGGAGACCAGTTCCGGGCCATCGTCGCGGCCACTCGGGGCGACGACGTCCGGGGTCTGCTCATCGTCAACGAGGGCCTGTGGGGCTCCGGAGGGTTCTTCTACATCGGCAAGAACATCCCCTGGATGACGTGTGACCGGCCGCGGGACGCGAACTTCCAGGCGGCCATGCGGGATGGGCGCATCAACCGCGCCGTCACCTTCGAGGGCCGAGCGCTCGAGGAGCTCCAGGCGGCGGGCTTCCGGGTGGTGACCCAGGTAGGGAGGGAGACCGTGCTCGCCCGGAAGTAAGCCCCAAAAAAGAAGGAGCCGAGTTCCCTTTTCGAGAACTCGGCTCCTTCATAAGAACGGCCGGGACACACGCGGAGGTGCGCTACCGTTGCTTCCTTCCGGACCTGGCGGGATTCACGTCCCCACGTTGCCCCGACCACAAGCGCTTCAAGCTACTTCAACAATACTAACGACGGAGAGGGTGGGATTCGAACCCACGATACCCTTTCAGATATACACGCGTTCCAGGCGTGCGCCTTCAACCGCTCGGCCACCTCTCCATGAGACTATCTGCGGAGAGCGTAGGATTCGAACCTACGATACCGTTCCCGGTATGCCTGATTTCGAGTCAGGTGCCTTCGACCACTCGGCCAGCTCTCCAATATTCACTTGTCTTGTTTCCTCGTCCGCAACCGGGCGAAGAAGTCCTTCAAAACCTGGCGGCAATCGTCCGCCATGATGCCACTCGTGACCTGGAGCCGGTGGTTGTGCCGGGGCTCCTCGGCCAGGTTGTAGAGCGAGCCGACGGCGCCCGCCTTGGGATCCAGGGTTCCGAACACGAGTCGGGTCACCCGGGATTGAACCAACGCTCCCGCGCACATGGCGCATGGCTCCAGCGTCACATACAGGGTGACTCCCGTGAGCCGCCAGACGCCCAGTGCCTTGGCCGCCGCATCCATCGCGAAGATTTCAGCGTGAGCCAGGGGGTTGCGGTCGATTTCGCGCCGGTTGAAGCCCGTGCCGATGATCTTGCCATCGTGGACCGCCAACGCGCCGACAGGAACTTCCCCAAGTCCAGCGGCTTCCCGCGCGAGCGCGAGCGCCTGCTGCATGAAAGCTTCGTCCAGACTCATGGGGAAAGGGGACAAGGAAAGGTGGCGCTCCCTGGAGGATTCGAACCTCCGGCCTTCGGATTCGTAGTCCGACGCTCTATCCAGCTGAGCTAAGGGAGCTTGCCGTTTCCTTCGTACCGCTTCCTACAGTTACTGTCGCTCTACCACAACAACTTTTTTCTGCGTTTTCTACAACCTCGATGAGTGGCGGAGAGAGAGGGATTCGAACCCTCGATACCCTTTCGAGTATGCAGGTTTAGCAAACCTGTGCCTTCAGCCTCTCGGCCATCTCTCCAGTGCCAGACCTGTCAAAGAACCGCACACGACAAAACGGAGGAGGTAGGATTCGAACCTACGGGAAGCTTGCGCCACCTGCGGTTTTCAAGACCGCTGCCTTCAGCCGCTCGGCCACTCCTCCACTGCGTCGCGCCGCGCGGTCCACCGTGCTGCGTGGTGGGCCGCCCTTCTACATCATCCTCCGCTCATTGCAACAACGTTGTGGGGTCCTCTTTTCTGACGAGGAGAGGCCCGCGCGCTAGAGGGGTTTGAGCTCCTTGATGCCCCCCATGTATGGCACCAGCACTTCCGGAATGGCGACGGTGCCGTCCTCGCGCTGGTAGTTCTCCAGGATGGCGATGGTCGTCCGCCCCACGGCCAGGCCACTGCCGTTGAGCGTGTGCAGCATCTGGGGCTTGTCTCCCTTCTGCGCCCGGAAGCGGATCTTCGCCCGGCGCGCCTGGAAGTCGCCGCAGTCCGAGCAGGAGGAAATCTCGCGGTACGCCGACTGGCCCGGCAGCCAGACCTCGATGTCGTACGTCTTGCGGGCGGAGAAGCCCATGTCCCCGGTGCACAGGAGCATCACCCGGTGGTGCAGGCCCAGTCGCCGCAGGATGTCGCAGGCGTCGTCCGTCATCTTCTCCAGCTCGTCCAGGCTCGACTCGGGCGTGGCGAACTTCACCAACTCCACCTTGTGGAACTGGTGCTGGCGGATGAGGCCGCGCGTGTCCCGGCCCGCCGCGCCCGCCTCGGCGCGGAAGCTCGGGCTGAACGCGCAGTAGCGCACGGGCAGGCTCTCGCCCTCGAGGATTTCGTCCGCGTGGTAGTTGGTGACGGGCACTTCCGCGGTGGGAATGAGGAAGCGCTCGGGCTCGCCCAGCGTCTTGAAGACGTCGTCCTCGAACTTGGGCAGCTGGCCGGTGCCCATCATCGTCTCGCGCAGCACGAGGTAGGGCGGCAGCAGCTCGACGTAGCCCTTCTGGGTGTGCACGTCGATCATGAAGGTGACGAGGGCTCGCTCGAGCCGGGCCAGGGCCCCCTTATAGAAGGTGAAGCGTGAGCCGGACACCTTGGCGGCCCGCTCGAAGTCCAGCATCCCCAGCTTCTCACCCAGCTCGAAGTGCTGCTTGGGCGTGAAGGGCAGGTTGGGCTTCTCGCCCCAGATGTGCGTCTGGACGTTGCCCTCGGCGCCATCGCCGGTGGGCACGGAGTCGTGGGGGATGTTGGGGATGACGAGCAGGATGCGGCTGAGCTCCTCCTCCACTTCCTTGAGCCGCGCCTCCTTCTCCTTGATGGACTGGGAGACGCCGCGCATCTCTCCGCGCAGGGCTTCGAGCGCGGCGGGATCCTCCTTGGCCTTGCGCTTCATCTCCTCGTTGGCGGCGTTGCGGCGCGCGGAGAGCGACTCCATGGCCACGTAGAGGTCGCGCCGTTCCGACACGAGGCTCTTGAAGGGGCCGAGGTCCAGGCTGCCGCCCCGGGACTGCAACCGGGCGACGACCGCATCGAAGTTCTGCGCGACGTACTTGAGATCCAGCATGGCGGTGCGGTTTGTAGTCACCCCACGCGCACCGGGCAAGGCAGGAAGCGCCCCGAGCGCCCGGAATAGGACGCCCGGGGGGAAATCCGGGAGCTACTGGAGGAAGGCGATCTCGTCCTCGATCTCCTTGCGATCCTGGGCCTCGGGCTTGCGCGAGAGGTACTCACGGAAGGACTTGACGGCGTCCTTCTTCTTGCCCTTCTCCTTGTAGGCGTAGCCCAGGTGGTACCAGCTGTCGGCGTTGTCCGGCGTCTTGGCCAGCGCCTTGTTGTAGAACTCGATGGCCTTGCCGTACTGGCTCTGCTCGCTCCAGGCGCGGCCCAGCTTGTAATAGACCTGGGTGAGGCTCGGGTCGGCCTTGAGGGCCTGCTCGTAGGACTTCACGGCGTCGCGCCAGTGCATGGCGGTGAAGTGCGCGTCTCCGATGGAGGCGAGGGCCCGGGTGCGCGTGGGATCCGCCTTGAGCGCGGACTGGTAGGCGCTGATGGCCTCGTCGATCTCGTTGCGCTCCAGGTGCGCCTGGCCCAGGGCCTCGTAGGCATCGACCAGCTTGGGGTCCAACGTGATGGTCTTGTTCCACTCGGAGATGGCGTCCGCAGGCAGCTTGGCGTCGCGGTAGAGCAGGCCCAGGGCGTAGTGGTAGTCGGCCCGCTTGGAGGCGCGCTCCACGGCGGTCTTCATGCTCTCGATGGCCTGGGTGAACTCGCCGCGCCGGGCCTTCACCTGCGCGAGGTAGAAGTTCGCCTCGGCGTTGGAGGGCTCGCCCTTGAGCGCCAGCATCAGGTTGGTCTCGGCCTCCTTGAAGCCGTTGTTGGCCTCGGTCTCCTTCTTCTCCTGACGCAGGGCGCTGCCCTTGTCGAGGTAGACGGCGCCCAGCGTGGTGGGGATGGCCACCGAGCGCGGCTCCTCCTTCTTGGCCCGCTCCAGCTCGGCGATGGCGTCGTCCAGCGCGCCCTGGCGCCACATCACCGTGCCCCGTTGCAGCCGCCCGCCCTTGAGCGAGTGCGGATCCAGCTCCAGGGCCTTGTCCGCCTCCTGGCGGGCCTTGGTCAGGTCCCCGGCGAGCAGTGCCAGGCGCGACAAGCCGAGGTGGGCATCGGCGAGGTTGGGATCCAACCCGACGGCGCGCGTGAACTCCTCCTGGGCCTTGGCGATGTCGTCCTCCGCGAGCGCCAGCTCTCCCAGGCCCACGTGCACGGGGGCCTTGTCGGGCGCCTTGGCGGCGGCCTCCTCGAACTGGGTCTTGGCCTGATCGTTGTGGCGCAGGCGCAGGTGGAGCCGGCCGAGCGAGACATGGGCCTCGATGAGCTGCGGGTCCGCCTTGAGGGCCTTCGTGTAGTGCTGCTCGGCGGAGGAGTTGTTGTCGCGCGCCTCGTCGATGCGGCCGTAGAGGTATTCGATGTGGGCGTTGTCCGGGAAGCGCTTGCTGGCCTCCTGTACCTGCTTCTGGGCGTCCTCCACCTTGCCGAGCGTCACCAGGGTGGAGATGAAGCCCTCCGTGGCGTCGATGTTCTTCGGCTCGGCCTTGGCCACCGCCTCGAAGAAGGGCAGGGCCTGCTCGAACTGGCGCTGGGCCTGGAGCACCTGTCCCAGGTAGCGCTTGACGGTGAGGGAGCCGGGCTCCTTCTCCAGCGCGGCGCGCAGTTCCTTCTCCGCTTCCGGCAGGTTGAAGAGCTGGAAGAGGGCGATGCCCTTGAGCGTCCGCGCCCGCGACAGCTCCGCCGGACCCATGTGCGCCTGGGCCTTCTCGTCGAGCGCGCGCTCGGCCGCGTCCAGGCCCTTCTGGGCTTCCTTGCGCAGCAGCAGCTCCACCGCGGCCAGCTCCACCGTGGAGATGAGGTGCGTGGGGTCCGCCTCGAGCGCGGCCTCGTAGGCCTTGACGGCCTCGTCCGCCTTGCCCACCTCCTGGTAGAGGTTGCCCAGGGCGTGCTGGGCCTTGGCCAGCTTGGGCTCCTTCTTGATGACCTGATCCAGCGTCGCGATGGCCGCGGCGTTCTGCTTCATGCTGGCCTGGGCCTCGGCCAGCAGCAGCGCGAGTTCCACGTCGCCCTTGTTGTCGTCCCGGCTCCAGGCGCCGCTGAGCACCCGCAGGGCGCCGTTCGCATCGCGCGCGACCAGGGCCGAGCCCGCCAGGTACTTCACGTACTCCAGGTTCTGCTCCCCCAGCAGCTCCAGCCGCTCGCGCATCTCCTCGGCGCGGCAGTCCGCCACGTCGCTGCCCGGGGACACCGAGTAGCGGCGCTGCAGATAGAAGGTGGCCTGGCACCAGAGGGCCCGCACCTCGGGGTACTCGTCGTCCGCGAGCACCTTGGCCGCGTGCTCACGGGCCTGCTTGTAGCCCTCGACGGAGTCCAGGAGCAGCGCCTTGTGCGCGGCGTCCACGCTCGCGGCGAGCTCGGAGCCGGCCTTCACCTTCGCGGGGAAGAGCTTCTTCACGCCGAAGACGCCGTAGCGCGTGGCGCCAAAGCCCAGGCCCACGCTCAGCACCACCACTCCCGCGGCCACGGAAATCACCAGGGGCAGGCGCTGCTTCACCTTGCCCATGATGATTTCCGCGCGCGAGGTGGTGTCCACCACGGACACCTGGGCCATGCGGCCGCCGTAGAGCTGGTTGATGCGCTCCATGTTGGCGGCGCTCGCGGCGTTGGCGGCGGCTGGGTTGCTCGCCTTGCTGTCGGCGGCGGGCGCGGCGGCGGCGACGGCGGGCGTGCCCGGACCCTCCATGAGCTTCTGGATGGCCGCGGCGAAGATCGCCACCGTGCCAATGGGGACCCACCCCTCGCCATCCGAGGACACGTCCTCGTTGCCGAGCAGCTGGCCGTCCTCGAGCATCTTGACGACCACGCCCTCCTCGAACGGGCCGAACACCTTGCCCGAGCGGCGGCGCACCTGGTAGCGGCGCACCTGGCCCCGGGCCTTGTTGGCCCCGTTGTCCTTGGCCGCGTCGTCGATGAAGCTGAGCATCTCCAGGCCATCCGCGGCGCCCGTCGTGGGCGGTGGCGGCAGCGGCGCGGACAGGTCGACCTCGAGGTCATCGCCCCCCGGCGGCATGGCGGGCGCGGTGGGATCGAACTCGAGCGCGTCGGGGATGGACGCGGGGGAGGCCCCGGCGGACGGGCCACCGAAGTCCACGTCGTCGAACCCCGGGGTGCCCGTGGTCACCCCTCCCTCGGCGGGAGGCTCGGAGAAGTCGAGGCCGACGTCCATCGACATGGGCTCGCCGGCGACCGCGCCCGCCGGGGGCGGAGGCAGGGCGAAGGGGTCCTCCTCGACGGCGGCGAAGGGGTCCGCGGCCTCGGCCGCCGGGGGCGGAGGCAGGGCGAAGGGGTCCTCCTCGACGGCGGCGAAGGGGTCCGCGGCCTCGGCCGCCGGGGGCGGAGGCAGGGCGAAGGGGTCCTCCTCGACGGCGGCGAAGGTGTCCTCCGCCGGAGGCGGCAGGGCGAATGCGTCGTCGGCCTGGACGGAGGCGAAGGACTCCTCGGGCTGGGGCGGCGGCATGGCGAACGACGCGTCCTGGGCGGGGTCCCCCGCGTAGGCGTACGGGTCCTCGCTGGAGGCGGGAGGCGGCAGGGCGATGGCGTCCGCCGGAGCCTGGGCGTACGGGTCCGCGGCGTAGGGGTCCCCCGCGTAGGCGTACGGGTCCTCGCTGGAGGCGGGAGGCGGCAGGGCGACGGCGTCCGCCGGAGCCTGGGCGTACGGGTCCGCGGCGTAGGGGTCCCCCGCGTAGGCGTACGGGTCCTCGCTGGAGGCGGGAGGCGGCAGGGCGACGGCATCCGCCGGGGCCTGGGCGGCGTACGGGTCCTCGGCGTAGGCGTCACCGCCATACCCGTAGGGGTCGCTCGCGCCGGGCAGCGGAATGGCCTCCCCCGCGGGGGCCTGGGGCGCGCTCATGCCGTAGTGGGCATTCGACTCCGGCTCGGACGTGCTGATGTCGAAGTCGTCCGCGGGCGGCGTGGCGCCGGGCAGCGGAATGGCCTCGCGTGCGGGAGGGGGCGCGTTGTCGCGGAACGCCGCGCTGGGCAGGGGGAGGGACACCACGCGCGTGGTCTCCTCCACGGGCCGGTGCAGGTCATCCGAGCCGCCGAAGGCGGGCGCCTGGGGCCGGGCGGGACCGGGCAGGGGAATGGCGGCGGGCGCGGCGGCGGCGGGGGCGCTCGCGGACTCGTCCGGCTTGATGGGAAAGGTGTTCTGGCACCGGGCGCACTTGAGCTTCGCGCCGCCCGGCGGGATCCGCTTGTCATCGATGTTGTAATTCGTCTGGCAAGACGGGCAGGAGACTTTCATGGGTTTCCTCAGCGGGGGCCCTCGGACACGAGCGACCGAACTCCCGCAGCGCGGCGCAGGTTACCCGACCCCTCGTCCAGGCGGCAAAGAACGCGACACCGCTGGCGCGTGAGGGTCTGGTGGCAGGGCAGGCGGGCAGGAGTCCGCTTTGGCGTGGATCACACGGTTTCTGCCACCCCCGGCTTCCGGGTGAAGGTGGTAGACGGGCCTCATGGAACCCATCGTCATCCTCGGCGCGGGCCTCGCGGGGCTGTCCGCCGCGCATTTCCTGCAACGTCCCTGGCACCTCGTCGAGAAAACCGACCGGGTCGGGGGCCTCATCAAGACCGAGGTCATCGAGGGGTGCTTCTTCGATGCCACCGGCCACTGGCTGCACCTGCGGGACCCGGAGATCAAGGAACTGGTGAATACCCGCTGGTTGCCGGACCAGCTCGTCTCCATCCAGCGCAAGGCGGCCGTGTTCTCACGGGAGGTGTTCACCCGCTTTCCCTATCAGGTGAACACCCACGGGCTGCCGCCCGAGGTGGTGGCGGAGAACCTGGTGGGCTACGTGGAGGCGATCTACGGGGAGAAGGGCCGGGCGCTGCGCGAGCGCGAGCCGCGCGACTTCGCCGAGTTCATCCTGCGCTACATGGGCGAGGGGTTCGCCAAGAACTTCATGTTCCCCTACAACAAGAAGCTGTGGACGGTGGACCCGTCCGAGCTGTCCGCGGCCTGGGTGGGGCGCTTCGTGCCCCGGCCCTCGCTCAAGGAGGTGGTGGATGGGGCCCTGGGCGTGGGCAGCGATGCCCTGGGCTACAACGCTTCCTTCCTCTATCCGCGCGAGGGGGGCATCGAAAGCCTCGCCCGGGCCATGCGCGCCCATCTGCGAGGGGGTGAGCTGAGCGTGGGCGTGGAGCCCACCGCCGTCGATTGGAAGGCCCGCCAGGTCTCCCTGTCCGATGGGCGCACGCTCGGCTATTCGCAGCTCATCTCCTCGATTTCACTGCCGGGACTGGTGCGGCTGGTGGGCAAGGGCGCCTCGGGGGTGCCCGACGAGGTGCTGGCCGCCGCCGGGCGTCTGCGCGCCACCACCGTTACCTACGTGTGCGTGGCGGCGCGCGGGAAGAACCGTCAGCCCTGGCATTGGATCTACCTGCCCGAGCCCGAGTTCCACTCGTACCGCATCGGCTCGCCCTCGGCGGTGTACGCCCCCCTGGCGCCTCCGGACACCGCCACCTTCTGCGTGGAGTACAGCCACCATGGAGAGTTGTCGCTCGCGCGCGCCGAGGCCCTGGCCGTGGAGGACCTGGTGCGCTCGAGGATGGTGCACTCGGCGGAGGAGCTCCTCTTCGCCCGGGCCCGGGAGATTCCCCACGCCTATGTCCTCTACGACGAGGCCTACGGGGCCGCGAAGGCGGAGATCCTCCGCTTCCTGGAGCACGCGGGCATCCTCCCCGCCGGGCGCTATGGACAGTGGGAGTACTCCTCCATGGAGGACGCCATCCTCGCGGGCCGGGCCTGTGCTCGCCGGCTGAACGGTTGACGGTCGACGGACCCGGAGGGGCGTGCTACGTCACCCGGCCGTCCATGGCTCCGTTTCTCTCCATCGTCATCCCCGTCTACAACGAGGCCTCCATCGTCGCCTCCGCCGCGGCGGAGCTCACCCAGGGACTGGACGCGCGGGGCTGGGACTATGAGGTCATCTTCGCGGAGAACGGCTCGCGCGATGCCACGCCGGAGATCCTCCAGGGCCTGTGCGAGCGCCACCCGCGCCTGCGCTGGTTCCACTCGGAGCGGCCCAATTATGGCGTGGCGCTCAAGGCGGGCATCCAGAAGGCCCGGGGCACCTACGTCTTCTGCGACGAGATCGACCTGTGCGACCTGAGCTTCTATGACGCCGCGCTCCCCCTGCTGGAGAAGGGGGGCGTGGACATGGTGGTGGGCTCCAAGGCGGCCAAGGGCGCGAGCGATCAGCGCCCCCTGGTGCGGCGCCTGGCCACGCGGGTGCACAACGGCCTCTTGCGCGCGGTGCTGGACTTCCAGGGCACCGACACGCATGGCCTCAAGGCCTTCCGGCGAGAGGCGCTGCTGCCCGTGGTGGCCCAGTGCGTGGTGGACATGGACGTGTTCGCCAGCGAGTTCGTCATCCGCGCGTGGCGCCAGGGCCTGCGCGTGGTGGAGATCCCCATCAACCTCCACGAGAAGCGCCAGCCCTCCATCCACCTCTTCAAGCGCGTGCCCAACGTGCTCAAGAACGTGGGCAAGCTCGTCTACGTCATCCGCATCCGCGGGACGTGAGGCGCGGCATGGCGCGGCGGCTCGCTTCCATCTCCGTCGACCTGGACTCGCTGCCGCACTACTGCCGCATCCAGGGACTGCCCGAATCGCTGCTCGACGCGAGGGCTCGGGGGCTCGTGTACTCCACGGCGGTGCCCCGGTTGCGCGCGTTGTTCTCGGAGGTGGGTGTTCCAGGCACCTTCTTCGCCATCGGAGAGGACGTGGAGGCGGACCCCTCGGCCGCCCGAGCCCTTGGCGAGGCGCACGCGGCGGGGGTGGAGGTGGCCAGCCACAGCTTCTCGCATGACTACGCGCTGACGCGCCGGACGCCCGCGTTCATCCACGAGGACCTGCGGCGCGCGGACGCGGTGCTCGAGGCGGCCACGGGCGTGCGGCCGGTGGGCTTTCGCGCCCCGGGCTACACGCTCAACGCGGCCCTGTACGCGGCGTGCCTGGAGCGGGGCTACCTCTACGGCTCCTCGGCGTTCCCCGCCGTGCCCTACTACTCCGCGAAGGCGGCGGTGATGGGGGCCCTGGCGATGCTCGGGCGTCCCTCTCGGGCGGTGCTGGACTCGCCCCGGGTGCTGCTCGCGCCGACGGTGCCCTACCGGCCGGAGCCGACGCGGCCCTACTCCCGAGGCTCGGGCGCGGTGCTGGAGTTGCCCATGACGCTCGTGCCCGGCATGCGCTTCCCCTTCATCGGCACCTTCGTCACCTCGCTGCCCTGGCCCGCCGTCCACGCCGCCTACCGCGCCTGCCGGGGCTCGCCCTTCTTCAACCTGGAGTTGCACGCGGTGGATGTGCTCGACGCCGACGACGGCATTCCTCCCGCGCTCGTGCGCCAGCAACGGGACCTGCGGGTGCCCGTGGCGCGCAAGCTCGAGCGGTTGCGAGCGCTCTTCACCTGGCTCCGGGACGACTACGACGTGGTGACCCTGCGGGACGCGGCTTCCCAGCTCGCGTCCACCGTGTAGCCGCTCGTCTCGTGGCTCAGGGGATGGGCTCGGCCAGGAGCGTTTCCCGGGCCTTCTCCGTGGCGAGTTCCGCGCGGGCCTGCTCCAGCAGGGCGCGCAGTTCGGCGCGGTGGGATTCTGGCGCCAGGCGCAGCGCCTTCTCCAAGGGAGGAATGGCCTCCTTCCACCGCTTCATGCCCACCAGGACCCGGGCCAGCTCCTCGAGGGACTTCGCCACGAGGGGATGCTCGGGTCCGAGCGCTTTCTCCCTCACGGCCAGTGCCCGCGCGTAGGCGGCTCGCGCCTCGTCCGGACGGCCGAGGTCCCTCAGCGAGTTGCCCAGTCCGTGCAGCGATATCGCCACGAGGGGATGCTCGGCTCCGAGCGCCTTCTCCTGGAGGGCCAGCGCGTGCAGGTACTGGGCACGTGCCTCGTCGGGCCGGCCCATCTCCCGCAGCAGCTTCCCCAGTTCATCCAACGGATCGGCCAGGTCCGGGTGCTCCTTGCCCAGCGCCTTTTCCATGATGGCCAGCGCGCTCTCGAAGCGCGTGCGCGCCTCGGCGTGGCGGCCCACGTCCCGAAGCGCCACGCCCAGACTGATATGGGAGTTGGCCACGTCCGGATGGTCCTTCCCCAACGTCTTCAACCGGACCGCCAGCGCCTGTCCCTGTAGCGAGAGCGCTTCCTCGTGCCGCCCCAACGCGCCGAGCGCCAATCCCAGGTTGTTGAGCGAGCTGGCGACATCCGGGTGGTTCTCCCCCAGTGCCTTCTTGCGGATGGCCAGGGCGTGTTCGTGCATGTCCCGGGCCTCGTCGTACCGGCCCTGCTCCAGGAGGGTCGCGCCCAGGTTGCTGTAGGACAGCGCCACCTGCGGGTGCGAGGGCCCCTGGGTCTTGCGCCGCAGCTGCAACGCGCGCTCGAACCAGACGCGGGCCTCCTCGAACTTGCCCATCGCCGAGAGCACGGTGCCCAGGTTGTTGATCGACGCCGCCACCAGGGCGTGCTCCGGCCCGAGGACCTTCTGCCTCAACTCGAGGGCGCGCGTGTGCAGCCGCAGGGCATCCTCGTACCAGCCCATGTTCTGGTAGGTGATGGCCTCGGTGTTGAGCGCTTCCGCGCGTGTCGCGTCATCGTCCGCGCATTCCACGGCCGACTCCAACGCCAGCATCATCCCGGCCGCTTCCGGATAGCGTGCCTGCCTCCAGCCCACCTGGCGCACGAGCAGGGTCCACGCCTTGGCGACCAGCCGCAGATCCTTGCTCCTCGCGGCGAGGGGAATGGCCTGGCGCACCAGGTCCTCGGCTCCGGCGTAGTCCCCGGCGGATTCCCTCAGGAGCGCGACCTGATGGAGCGCCTGGGCCTTCAGGGGCGGGTAGTCCACCTTCTCCACCTGACGCAGCCACTCCTGTCCCGACGCGAGCGCGTCCGCGTAGCCTCCCGCGAGCCGCAGCGCCTCCAGTTGATCCATGCGTGTCTGCAGGGCCTCCACCTGGACGCGCACGGTGGGATCCCCTGGCGGAGGCACCGTCGACGTCAGCGCCTTGGCATCCGCGCAGTCCTCCAGGGGGGACAGTGACTGCACGGCCTGCACGGCCTTGGCCAGCCTGTCCGGTGTGGGGCCGCGTGCGTACAGCTCCGTGAGGGTGCGCAACTGGCCGCGCCGCCGCTCCAGGCAGTAGGCCCCGCGCACCACCAGCTCCTGGGCGGCTGGCTCGGGATCCTGACTGGCCCGGCAGGACTCGGTGCTCAGCCGGACCCAGGTGCTCGCGTAGGCGTCGAGCTGCGCGGCCACCTGGGTGAAGGTGTCCCGCGCATAGGGCAGGTGGGTGTCCAGGAAGGCCCGCTCCATCCGCGCCCGCATGTTCGCGTCCCAGGTGCCGAGCAGGCGGCGCTCCAGGTTCGTGCACGCCGCTTCCTTCCGCGGAGCGGAGGCCGGGCCGGAGATCGCCAGGGCCACCAGGGAGCCCACCAGGGCGGCCAGCAGCCATCCCCGCTTGCGCATCCGGCGCCGGGTCTCGGGGTCCTTCTCCAGCGCGTTGACCAGCTCGCGCATGGAGGCGGGGCGAAGGGTGGGGTCCGCCTGGAGTCCGCGCAGCAGCGAGCGCTCCACCCACGCGGGGACGTCCGCGCCCGCCGGTGGCGGCCGCACGCGGCCCTCGCGCTGGTTCTGGATGGACTCGGCCTGGGTGGCGCCCGCGAAGGGGTGCTCGCGGTAGAGGGCCTCGTGGAGCGCCACGCAGAAGGCGAACACGTCACTGCGCGCGTCGGCGGCTCCCGCGCGCAGCAGCTCGGGGGCCATGTAGCGGGGCGTGCCCAGCAGCGTGCCCTTCATGGTGAGGGGGCTGTCCAGGGCACCCATCGGCAGGGTCAGCTCGTCGGGCAACTCCAGCGCCGGGGAGGACTCCGCGCGCGCCAGGCCGAAGTCCATCACCCGCGCCCGCCCGTCCCGGCCCACCAGGACGTTCTCGGGTTTGAAGTCCCGGTGGACGAGCCCCGCCTCGTGCGCGGCCGCGAGCCCATGCCCCGCGGCCACGTACACCCTCAGGATGTCGCGCCAGGAGCGGGGCGTCTGCTCGGTCCACTTGCGCAGCGTCTGCCCCTCCACCATCTCCATGGCGATGAAGATGTCGCCGTCCTCGAGCGTGCCGACGTCGTAGACGGCCACCACGTTGGGATGGGACAGGCGCGCCATGGCCTGGGCCTCGCGCACCATGCGCGTGGCCAGGTCCTCCATGGAGTGGCCGGTGTCCGCCTCGCTGCGCAGCAGCTTGAGGGCCACGCGCCGGTCCAGGCGCGAGTCGTAGGCGGACACCACCTCGCCCATGGCGCCCCGGCCGAGCGCGTGGAGCACGGTGTAGCGGCCCGCCAGGTTCTGTCCCGGCACCACGCGCGGGCGCGGCGCGGCCGTGTGCGCCGCGGCGGGTTGCGCGTTGCCCAACAGGGAGGCCGAGGGCGCTCGCACGACGGTGGGGCCGTCGACGTCCATGGAGGGTATGCCCGAGTCTCCGCTGGTGCGCGGCGCCTCCTCATCCCGCATGTCTCTGCCTCCCGGGGGTTGCATCGTGACGACGGGCCCCCTCATACCTTGGATGGGGGCCCGTCCGACAGCGGCCAATCGGCCGATGCCCCGGGAGGCGGGCGGTCAGTCGCCGATGAAGCCCTGGAGCGAGTTGATCTGGAACTCGTGGCCCTGGAGCACCGGCCCCGTGCGGCTGAGCAGCAGGGCGAGCGACGTGTCATCGCGGTAGCGATTCAGCCCCTCATTGACGAGGTCTCGCCCGTCCTCCTGGTCATCCTCGATCTGTTCCAGGAACTCCTTGTCGAACTCGCGGCCGCTCAGGCTCGCCAGTTCATCCCGGCGCTCGAGGAACTTGTTCACCTGCTTGTCGGTCTTCTTGTCGTAGGACTTGTCGCCCTTCTCCGCGCCCTCGATGGCGCCCTCGTAGCCCGCGCCACCCGTGGCCGTGTCCCTCGTGGACAGGTCCACCAGGGCGAGCGAGAAGGCCTTGGAGTCCGCCAGCGTCTGGAGGTCGGCCAGGTGGTTCTGGTGGTCGCGGATGAGCACCTGGGCGAAGCGGCGCACCTCGGGGTTGCTCGAGCGCTCCAGGGCGAGCTGCCCCAGGGCGATCTGCTTCTGGTCGAAGAGCGCGAGTTGATCCGCGAAGCGGACCTTTTCCGCGAAGGCCTCGCCGACCTTCTCCCCCTGGCTGCGCGCGTGCCGGGCGTCGCTATGCGCGCACCCCGCGCCCATTCCCAGCGCCGCCAACAAGCCCACGCCCCACAGCGTTCGCCGCATCGTCATGTGTCGTCTCCTTGGCTAGATGGACGCTGCAAAACTGGGCAGGGTGCCAAGGGCCCACAACCACCGGAGCGGCCAGGGAGACGGGCGCTCGGCGGGCGTGCTGGGGAGAAAGCTTCAATCCCACGCGAACGCGGAGGGGCCCTCGTGGACTGTCCGACGCGCGAGCGGACAGAGCCGGACTCCCAGTAGGGGAGGCGATGGTATAGACCTCCCCCATGTTCGAGCAGCTCGGCGACAAGGTGAAGCAGGGGCTCCGGGAATGGACGGAGCGCATGGTGGGCCCGGAGCGCAAGCAGCGCCTGGAGGCGCTGGCCCACGGCGAGCACGAGTACGGAGTGGATCCGTTCGGGTTCAACCTGGACTACAGCCTGTCGGCGCTCGCACCCCTGGTGTGGCTCTACCGCAACTATCACCGGGTGGAGACGTCCGGCATCGAGAACGTGCCCTCGGGGCGCGTGCTCCTCGTGGCCAACCACTCGGGTCAGCTTCCCATGGACGGCGCCATGATTGGCATCGCCCTGTTGATGGAGGCCAACCCGCCCCGCCATGCGCGCAGCATGGTGGAGAAGTGGGTGCCCACGCTGCCCTATGTCTCCACCTTCATGGCGCGGGTGGGGCAGATCGTGGGCACGCCGGAAAACTGCCGCCGCCTGCTGGAGTCGGAGGAGGCCATCCTCGTCTTCCCCGAGGGCACGCGGGGCCTGGGCAAGCTGTGGCCCCAGCGCTACCAGTTGCAGGAGTTCGGCCTGGGCTTCATGCGCCTGGCGCTGGAGACGAACACCCCCATCGTCCCCGTGGCCGTGGTGGGCGCCGAGGAGCAGGCTCCCGCGCTCATGGACGTCAAACCCCTGGCGAAGCTGCTGGGCTTTCCCTCGTTTCCCGTCACCGTCACCGGCCTGCCCCTGCCCCTGCCCACCAAGTACCGCATCTACTTCGGGGAGCCGCTGCACTTCACCGGCCGTCCGGACGACGAGGACACCGAGCTGGACAAGAAGGTGCGCACCGTGAAGTCCGCCATCCAAGGCATGCTCAACCAGGGCCTCAAGGAGCGTCAGGGCGTTTTCTGGTAGAGGGCCGCCCGAGCACCGCGCCATGAATCAGGATCCTTCCAAGAGACCAGCCGTCGTCGTCACCGGCATCAGCGGCAACCTGGGGCGGACACTCGCCAAGCTGCTGCACAAGCACGAGCGCATCATCGGCATCGACCGGCGCCCCTTCGCGGGCCGGCCCAAGGATGTCGAGATGTACGAGATGGACCTGCGCAAGAAGAAGGCGGAGGACGTCTTCCGCAAGAACGACATCCGCGCGGTCATCCACATGGGCATCATGCATGATCCGCGCATGAGCGAGGAGGAGCACCACTCCTTCAACGTGGTGGGCACCACGCGCCTGCTCGAGTACTGCGCCAAGTACGGCGTCCAGAAGGTCGTGGTGCTGTCCTCGGCCAACGTCTACGGCCCCAGCCCGGACAACTCCAACTTCCTCACCGAGGACGCGCCGCTCATGGCGGCCAGCCGTTTCTCGGGCGTGCGCGACCTCATCGAGGTGGACATGCTCGCGCACAGCTTCTTCTGGAAGCACCCCCACATCCAGACGGTCATCCTGCGGCCGGTGCACATCGTGGGCCCCACCATCAAGAACGCGCCGAGCAACTACCTGCGGTTGCGCTACCCCTGGGTGATGGCGGGGTTCGATCCCATGGTGCAGCTCATCCATGTGGAGGACGTGGCGCGCGCCATGGTGGAGGCGGCCCTGCGCCCCGAGCCCAAGGGCGTCTACAACGTGGTGGGCCCTGGCGAGGTGCCCCTGTCCGCCATCCACGGAGAGCTCGGGCACAGCCCCGTCCCCGTGCCGCACCCGGTGGCCCGCCCGCTCCTGGGCCTGCTCTTCAAGTACCGGCTGGCCAACTTCCCCCCTCCCGAGTTGGACCACATCCAGTTCCTGTGCAACGTGGACGGCTCGCGCTGGCGCAAGGACGTGGCATGGCAGCCCCGGCACTCCATGCGCGACACCATCCGCTCCGTCATCGGGGACTAGCCCGCGGCGAGACCCTGACATGCTTGTCATGTCCGGGGGCGGTTGGGGGCCTCGTGCACTGGGGTGGGCTCACTCAACCCTTTGATTTCCAATGGGATGGACACGTCTCCGGGGGTGGCACCCGGATTGCTTTATCGACACGTCATCCAGGGGGTTCCATGGGGGAACCTCCGACGCCCATCGCTCCGGCCGGCCCCGGGGCGGTGGGCGCTTTTTTTGGGGGGAAGCAGCCAACTCAGGGCAGCGCGCCGTCGAAGGGCCCGCCCGTCTGCTTCTCCAGGAGCCACTGGCCGTTGCGGAAGATGAACTCGGAGGTGACGGTGTCCCGCTTCACCGACATCGAGGGCAGGCGCGTCCAGCTGAACTGGCTGGTGACAGTGGCCCGATCTCCCGACTCGTCCATCTCCACGCCCTCGATTTCGTACTCGGTGACGTCCAGGTCCTGCTCGTCCTTGTTCTCCTTCAAGGACTTGTCGAAGTCCTTGCGGCGCTCGGGGACGACGTAGCGGGTGGCGAAGCGGTAGTCCTTCCACCTCACCCGGCGGTGGAAGTCCTCCACCGTCGTCTTCAGGGCCTCCAGCTCGGAGGCGGACTTCTTCTTCTGGGAGTGGGAGCACGCCCCACACAGGAGGCTGACGAGGAGCACGGGGAGCAGGCGAGTCACCCAGATGACGCTAACACCGCATCGGGAGGTGGCGAAACCGAAGGGGGGCCGGTGCTATGGTCCGCCACCGCATGGGCAAATCGTTGGTGGAGCGGTACGAGCAGCTTCTGGCCCAGGATCCCGCGTCGTCGGTTTTCGTCGAGCTGGCCAAGGCATTGATCGCCAAGGGCGAGCATGCGCGGGTCATCTCCGTGTGCGAGCAGGGCATCTCCCATCACCCCCAGTCGGTGACGGGCCGGGTGCTGTGGGGCAAGGCCCTCATCCTGATGGGCCGCCCGGCGGAGGCGATGGCCCAGTTCGATCAGGCCGTGTCCATCGACAAGGAAAACCCCCACGCCTACAACCTCATCTCCGAGGTGTTGCTGCAACGGGGCCTGTACCGCTCGGCGCTGCCCATCCTGCGCAAGGCGCTCGCCCTGCAGCCGAATGATGCGCGGGTGCGGGGCTGGATGGAGCAGGCCCAGGCCGCGCTCGCGGGCGGCCCCGCGCCCGCCTTCGATGACCTGAACAGTCTGGAGACCCCGGTCTCGGAAGAGGCCCCCGCCGAGCCGCCGGCGCCGCCTTCCTCCGATGCGGAGGCCACCGCCTCCGCGCCGGTCTCGCCGGACGAGGCCGCCCCGGCCCCGCCGCCCGCTCCGGTGGGGGAGGCCTCCGCGCCGGAGGAAACTCCCGTGGAGTCGATGCTCTCGGACGCGGACGTGTCCTCCGTGCCGGCGCTGGAAGCCCCGGGTGAGGCGGGGGCTTCCTCCGCGGACGTCCCCGAGGTGGCGCTGCCCTTCGATGACGAAGAGGCCCCGGTCGTCATGGCCGCCTCCCCCGAGGACGAGGTCGTCGCCGTGGAGGCCGTCTCCGAGGGGGGAGAAGGCAACCTGCTCGCGGATCTTCCTCCCCTGGAGGCCTCGCCATCCGAGCCCGAGGCGCCTCCCGCCGAGCCCGAGCCCGAGCCCGCCGAGTCGGCGGACCCCTCGCGGCGGGGATTGTTGGAGGGGCTGCCCGAGGTCGCGGTGCCCTCCACCCGAGCGGCCGCGCCCGCCCCCACGCCCGTGCCCCGGGCGCCGGCCCAGGACGTGGCGGCCCTGGCCGCGGCCTACGAGCGCGAGCTGCGCGCCACGCTCATGCCCAAGGACTCGGGGGCGTTCCTCTCCAGCCGCGCGATGAAGGTCCTCGCGGCGGTGGGCGTGGTGCTGGTGCTGCTCGGCGGGGCGCTCGTCCTCCGCGTCCGGCAGGGGGGCCAGGCCCTGGCCTCCACGCTGGATCGCACCTCCCAGCTGTTGCTCAAGGACACGGTGCCCGCCCGTCAGGACGCGCTCATGCTGCTGTCCCACGTGGTGTCGCTGGAAGAGGACAACACCCGGGGTTGGGCCCTGACCGCCTATGCCCAGGCCTTGCGCTATGAAGAGACCTTGGACGCCGAGGCCCGCACGCGCGCGCTCGCCGCGTTGAACCACCCCGGCGTGCGCGAGTCCTACCCGGCCGCTGCCCTGGCCGCGGACGCGCTGCTGGCGGATGAGCGGGGACGGGACGCCGCGGGCCAGGCGCTCGTGAGCGCCGTCAAGTTGGAGAGTTCCGAGGTGCAGGGGCTCGCGGGCGAGTGGCTGCTGTCGCGCGGCCAGACGAAGGACGCCCTGGAGCGCCTCACGCGGGCCCTCAAGCTGGCGCCTCGCAACACGCGGGCCCTGGTGGCGCTGGGTGACTACTACCGGGACGCGGAGGATCCGGTGAACGCCCTGCGTCTGTACTCGGCCGCCGCGAAGCTCGTTCCCGAGCACGCCGGGGCACGCCTGGGCATGGCGGAGAGCCGGTGGATGCTGGGCCAGGACCTGGAGCAGGCCCTCTCGGAGCTCCAGTCGCTCGAGTCGGAGACGGCGTTGCCCGTGGTGGTGCGCGAGCGTCTGCGGCTGGTGCGAGGCCGGTTGATGACCGCGCTCGGCAACGCCCGGGAGGCGCGGACGCTGCTCGCGGACAGTGGCAAGGGTCCCCTGGTCCCCGACTTCCTCGTCGCGCGGGGAGAGGCGGAGCGCGCCTCCGGTGACATGGCCGCCGCGCAGCGCTCCTTCGAGGAGGCCTTGAAGCTCGCTCCAGGCCGCGACGAGGCCAAGGAAGGTCTCGGCCGGACGTTGCTCCAGCGGGATCGCGCGCGCGAGGTGCTGTCGCGGATCGACGGTGAGGCGCGGCCCGTGGCGCTGGTGCGGGCCGCGGCCTACACGCGGCTGGGGGATTGGAAGCGCGCCCGCGTGGAACTGGCCCACACGCGCGCGGACGCGGGCTACCCCGCCGAGGCCATCATCTACCTGGCGCGAGCGGATGCCGCCGAAGGGGATCGTGCCCGGGCGCGGGAGGCCCTGGAGAAGACGCTCGTGGCGGCCCGGCGTGACAAGAGCCGGGTTCGGACGGCGCTGGGCATGATGCACTGGCAGGACAAGTCCCTCGACAAGGCGAGCGCGCTGTTGGAGACGGCCATCGCGGAGGACACCCGCAACGACGAGGCCGCTTTCGCGCTGGGTCAACTGCGCATCGCCCAGGGCCTGCCGGACGTGGCGGTGAAGCCGCTGACGCAGGCGGTGGAGCGCAATGGCGCCAATGGCGAGGCGCGCGAGCTGCTGGGCCGGACGCTGCTGTCCCTGGGCCGGACCGCCGAGGGGCTCCAGCAGTTCGAGGCGTGGCGGCTCGACAGCCCCGAGTCCGGCGCCGCCCACAAGGGCGCCGCGCTGGCGCTCCTTCACTCCGGACGCGCGAAGGACGCCGAGGCGGCCTCCGCGCGCGCGGTGGCGCTGTCGGCGGCGGATCCCGAGGCCCACCGCGTGCGCGCGGACATCCTCTTCGCCCTGGGCGACACGAAGGGTGGCTTCTCCGCGCTGGAGGGCGCCAACAAGCTGGACAGCAAGTCGCCGGAGACCTTCTGCGCCATCGCCTCCGCCTTCCTGCGCCAGGGCCTGGTGCTCAACGCGGACAAGGCCTTCGAGGCGGCGCGGCGCGAGGGGCCGGACACCCCCTGCGGCCAGGTGGGCGCGCATTGGGTGAAGGACTCGGGCGGACGCGACGCGGCGACCCAGCTGCGCGACATCGCCCAGAAGGCCTCCCAGCCCTGGGACAAGGCCTTCGCCCAGGCGTCGCTGGCCCGGGTGCTGCTCGCCACCGGCGCGGCGAAGGAGGCGCGCGAGGCCGCGGACGAGGCGGTGCGGTTGGCGCCCTATTCCGGACGTTCCCACGTCGCCCTGGGCGCGGTGGCGCTCAAGCAGGGCGACGAGAAGACGGCCGTTCAGGCCCTCTCGCGCGCCGTGGAACTGGAGCCCGTGGACGGGTTGGCCTGGTTGTCCCTCGCGGACGCGCTCGCCCGTCAGCCCTCGGAGAACGCCCGCGCCCTCCAGGCCTATGAGACCTTCCTCAAGCTCGCGGCGGGCTCGCCCGAGGCGGGCCGGGTGAAGAAGGCGCTTCCCGCGCTCCAGCGCAAGTCGGGAGGCCGGTAGCGTGCCGTCCTCTCCCACGCCGCACCTGCCCCTGATGCGCATCATGGGCGGCAACGCCTTCCTGCTGTCCATCATCTATCTGGTGGTGGGCCTCGGCGTGGAAGTGGCGTGGCGGGTGCGGCCCTCGCTCTTCCTGCAGCGCTTGTCCCTGTCCCTCGACGCGCTGCCGGCACGGGCCCTGGAGTTGACGGGACTCGTGGTTCCCCTGCGTGACGCCTACCTCGCGGGCCGTATCTCCGAGTCCGTCCTGCGGCTCGTCTTTGGCGCCACCACCGTGTGCATCATCTACGGGCTCGCGGTGGGCGTGGGGCTGGTGATGGGCACGCTGCGCGGCCTGCTGCTGTACCGCGCCTCGAGGCGCTGAGCGCGCCTCACCGCGGGGCCTCTCAGGGGCGGCTGCTCCGGCCCTTGCCTCGCGTCCGGGACGGAGCGGGCGCCACGGCGATGGGCTCGTGTCCGGCGGCGCGGGCCATGAGGCAGATTTCCACCACCTTGGGCCCGAAGCGCTCCCAGCGGCTCTCTCCCGTGCCCTTCACCGACAGGAACGTCTCGCGCTCGATGGGCAGCGCGGCGGCGAGTCCCCGCAAGGTCTCGTCATTGAAGACCATGAACGGGGGCACCTGGAGATCCTTCGAGAGCTCCTTGCGCCAGCGCCGCAGCTCGGTGGCCGCCAGCTCGCTGTAGCCGTCGGGACGTCCCGGGGCGAGCGTGGGCGTGGCCCGGGGCGCGGCGGTGCTACCGAGGCCCGGCAGGCGCTGGAGCCGGCTGCCCGCGCACGTGTCGCACTGGCCACAGGTGGAGGCCACTTCCTGTTGCCCGAAGTAGCCCAGGATGAAGGCCCGGCGGCATCGCTTCGTGTAGGCGTAGTCCGTCATCCGCTTGAGGTGCATGAGCGAGCGCCGCTCCTGCTCGCGCACCTTGCTCAGGTCCACCCCCAGCTCGGAGAAGGGCACCTGCTCCAGCGCGCGGATGGTGCGCCCGGAGAAGGGCCGGCGCACGCGCACCGCTCCCGCCCGCTCCAGCAGCTTCAACGCGTGCTGGATGTCCTCGCCCGACAGGCCCGTGCGCCGCGCGAGGATGGGCACCTGGGTGGTGGCCGAGCGTCCCACGGGGAAGGTCTCCAGGAGGGAGGCGAGCAGCCTCCGGGCGTCCGGTGCGTGCGGCTGCGCCGTGGCCGCCTTGTCCGTCAGCGTGAGGCCGTAGTCGCCTTCCCCCCGGCTGCCCCGTTCCACCTTCCTCTCCCGCTCCAGGATGCGCAGCGCGGCGGAGATCTCGAACTCGCTCGCTCCCGCCTGCGCGGCCAGCACGTGCATGCCCTTGTCGTACTCGGGCACGCTTCGCAGCACGTTCCACAGGTCCGACATCACGGCCTCCGAGGGGTGGTTGCCCTCGATGAGCCGCTCCTGGGTGTGCACGTCCGCGTGATTGAAGAGCAGCGCGGCGAAGGCCGGCCCTCCATCGCGGCCCGCGCGGCCGATCTCCTGGTAGTACGCCTCCACCGCCCGGGGGATGTTCACGTGGGCCACGAAGCGGATGTCCGGCTTGTCGATGCCCATGCCGAAGGCGTTGGTGGCCACCGCCACCGCGTCCTTGCTGGACATGAACTCGTCCTGGGCCCGGCGCCGCGCGTCGTCGTCCATGCCCGCGTGGTAGAGGATGGCGTTCACCCCCCGCTCGCACAGCGAGGAGTGCGTGTTCTCCGCCGACTTGCGCGTGGAGCAGTAGATGATGCCGCTGCCGCCCATCTGCGCGAGCCCCGCGCAGGCCCGGCGCTTGTCCTCGTCCCCGGTGGCCTGGAACACCTCCAGGAAGAGGTTGGGCCGGTCGAATCCCTCGGCGAACACCCGCGGGTCCTTCATCAACAGCGAGCGCACGATGTCGTCGCGCACCTCGGGCGTGGCGGTGGCGGTGAGCGCCACGGTGCGGGGGGGCCGCAGCCGCTTGCGCACCTGGCCCAGCTGCGCGTAGTCCGGCCGGAAGTCGTGGCCCCACTGCGAGATGCAGTGCGCCTCGTCCACGGCCAGCAGCTCCACGCCCACCTGTCCCACCGCGTCCAGGAAGCTCGGGCTGCGAAAGCGCTCGGGCGCCACGTAGATGAGCTTGTATTCGCCCGCGCGCAGCCGGCGGAGGCGGTCCGCGCGCTCCAGGTCCGACAGGGACGAGTTGATGAACGTGGCGGGGATGCCTCGCCGGGCCAGCTGCTCCACCTGATCCTTCATCAGCGCGATGAGCGGGGAGATGACGAGCGTCACCCCGGGAAGAATCATCGCGGGCAGCTGGTAGCACAGGCTCTTGCCCGCCCCCGTGGGCATCAGCACCACGGTGTTGCCCGGGCTCATGACGGAGCTGATGACCTGCGCCTGTCCGGGACGGAACCCGGTCAGCCCGAAATGGCGGACCAGTCCCTCCTGGGCTTGCTCGACATAGGGCAGGTCCACCGGCATCCGTCGCATCTTCAACGTTCCTTCTTCTCCGTCAACGACTCAGACGCTCCTGCGTCCAGGTCCAGCCCGTCAGGTACCGGAACGGACAGGCGGGCCCGCCATTCGGCCAGCTCCCGGGCCAGCCGGACGCCCGTCTCGACGTCCAAGCGGCCTTCGCGCACCACGTCGCCCTCCCGCACCTGGGGTGGCAACGCGGTGCGAGGCAGCGTGAAGGCCCGGCCGCCTCCCAGCGGCACCACCTGGGCCACGTCCTCCTCCAACACCTCCACCTGGAGGGCCCCTCCCGCTCCTCCGCACGCCACCCCACCCAGCGTCCCCAGCAGCCTCATCCACGCTCTCCCGCCATGCGCCATGGCCCCCGTTCCTCCCCACCCAGCCGCGGCAGGTCTCCGCGCTCCATCATCGAGACGTACGTCCCATTGCCCACCACCACGTGATCCAGCACCTTGATGCCCAGCATCCGGCCCGCCTCGAGGAGTTGCGCGGTCAGGCTCAGGTCCTGCCCCGAGGGCTCGGGGTCCCCGGAGGGGTGGTTGTGCGCCAGCACGATGGCCGTGGCGCGCGCGGTGATGGCCGCGGCGAACACCTCGCGCGGGTCCACCATGCACGCGTTGATGGTGCCCTCGGCCACCCGTGCGTCGAGCAGCAGCACGTTGCGGGCGTTGAAGCACAGCACGTGGAAGACCTCGCGCCGCAGGGCCCCCAGGTGTGGGGTGAGGTACGTGAAGATTTCCCTCGGAGTGCGCAGGCGGGGGCGCCGCTCGGCCACCCGCTGGGCCCGACGCCCCAGCTCCAGCGCCGCCAACACCTGCGCGGTGCGCACCTGTCCCATTCCCGGCCGCGCGCACAAGGCCCTCGGGTCCTGCTGCACCAGGGCCTTGAGTCCCCCCGCGGGGGCGAGCAGCTCCGCGGCCAGGGCTCGCATGCGCGCGCTCGCGCCCCACAGCAGTCCCAGAAGCTCCGGGTCGGTGAGGGCTTCCGCTCCCAACCGGAACAGCCGCTCCCTCGCGTCTTCCCCCTCCGGCGTCTCCCTCACCGACCCCTCGCCCGCGGACCCCTCGCTCCCCACCGCCCCTCCCACCGTCCTGCGCTCCATCCCGCCCTCCCTCCGCCCTCGCCGGATGAGCAACGCGCATGCCGTATTCGCGCGCCTCGTGAGGCCGGGCACCTCTCCGTCTCGGCTCCGTGGAAGTGGCTCGCCGCCGGGACGTGGAGGCCGCGCGTCGAGCGGTCGGGCGGGGGGCTCGGGTGTTGGACGGGGCGCCGCCGGTGCATAATCCCGCCATGAGACGAATGGCCTTCGGTTGTCTGTTGCTGCTCGCCACGTTGTCCGGGTGCACCTCGCGCTTCGTGGACTTCGCCCCCGACGAGGAGGCCCTCTACGAGCAGCCGATCGACGAGGTCTGGCCCCAGGTGCGCGAGTACTTCGCCGCCAACGGTTTCATCCTCCGCGAGGCGCCGGGCACGGCCTCGCTGCAGACGGAGTGGCGCGAGGAGTTCGCCAACTCGCGGGTGGCCGCCTACTGGCACCGCTACCTCGTCATCGCGAAGCCCGAGGGCCCCCACCGCTGCAAGGTGGTCATCACCCGCGAGACGCGCAGCGCGAACTCGGCGCTCCGCGCCCCGGGCAGCGATCTCCTGTGGACGGTGGACGGACGCACCATCGACAACCACTCGGGCGTGGGCAGCCAGACCGCCATGCTCCTGGCGCAGCAGCAGGCGGATGGCGCGGCCGTCATCCTCGGCCAGTCCCAGCAGTCGGCGCGCGACATGGTGCTGGAGTGGCGCGTGTTCCGGAAGATCTCCCCCCTGCTCGCGCAGCGCACGAAGTCCCAGGACAGCCCCGACGTGGTGGTGCACCAGGACACGAGCATCGAGTGCGGCGTGCCCGTGCTCGGCCTGGGCAAGCTGGCGCGCGCGGGCAACGTGGTGCTGCTGGGCGAGCTGCATGGCACGCAGCAGGTGCCGCACTTCGTCGCCCAGAGCACGTGCCAGGTGGTCACCCAGGGCATCCCCGTGACGGTGGGCCTGGAGGTGCCAGCCGCGAACCAGGAACGGCTCGACACCTTCCTGGGCAGCGAGGGCACGGAGGCGGATTGGGCGAAGTTGATGGAGAGCCCCTTCTGGCGCAGCCCCTATCCGGATGGCCGCAACAGCGAGGGGGTGGTCTACCTGCTCGACGCCCTGCGCAAGCTGCGTGCCCAGCGGTTGGACGTGAAGGTGTTCGCCTATGATCGTCCGCCCCTGGAGGGCGAGGCGCGCGAGGAGGCCATGGCCCAGAGGGTGCTGGAGGTGGCCGCCGCGTCGCCTGGCCGCGCGCTGCTGGTGGTGAGCGGCAACCTGCACCCGCGTCAGGTGCAGGGTCTGCCGTGGGCTCCGGGCTACCGCCCCATGGGCCTGCGACTCGCCGAGCAGCGTGCCCATGTCTACTCGTTGGACATCGCCTACAAGGGTGGCACGGCGTGGATCTGCGCCGTGAACCCGGAGCAGAAGCTGGACTGTGGCGTGAAGCCGGCCAAGGGCCAGGACAACGGGGACCGGTACTTCGTGCAGTTGTTCAGCGGACGCAATGCCCAGGGCTATGACGGCATCTTCTACGTGGGCGCCGTGACCGCGTCCCTGCCGGCGGTGTACGAGGGCGTGGAGCCCGCCGGGAGCGCCGCGTCCCACGCGTCTGGCAGGTAACGGCTACCGGGTGGGCGCCCCGCGTTTCTCCTGGCGGGGCGCGGCGGCGGCGCTAGCCTGGGGGCGATGACCGCCTCCGCCGCCACCGACACCGCCGCCAACGATCTGCTGGCCTATATCGATGCCTCGCCCACGCCCTACCACGCGGTGCGTGAGACGAGCCGCCGCCTGCTGGCCCAGGGCTACCGGGCCCTTGATGAACGCGAGTCCTGGGAGCTCAAGCCCGGGGACAAGGTGTTCATCACCCGAGGGGACACCAGCATCGCCGCCTTCCACCTGGGCACGGCGCCCGTGGAGCGCGCGGGCTTCCGGCTGGTGGGGGCCCACACGGACTCGCCCAACCTGCGCATCAAGCCCCAGCCCCACGCGGGCAAGGCCGGCTATCAGCAGCTCGGCGTGGAGGTGTACGGCGCTCCGCTCTTCAGCACGTGGATGGACCGCGACCTGTCGCTCGCCGGGCGCGTGGTGACGGCGAAGGACGGACAGCTCGCGCACCATCTGGTGGACTTCCGCCGCCCGCTCTTGCGCATCCCCAACCTCGCCATCCACCTCAACCGGGGCGTGAACAACGACGGCCTCAAACTCAACGCCCAGGAGCACCTGGTGCCCGTGCTCGCCCTGGAGCGCTCGGGCGCGGTGGACCTGAGGACCCTGCTCGTCGAGGAGCTGGCCCGAGCCAACGTCCACACCGTGCCCCAGGACATCCTCGGCTACGACTTGTGCCTCTATGACACGCAGCCCTCCAGCCGCTCGGGCGCGTTCGGGGAATTCCTCCATGCGCCGCGCCTGGACAACCTCACGAGCAGCCACGCGGGCCTGTCCGCCCTGTTGGCCCTGGACGCGCCGGGCGAGGCGACTCGGGGGGTCATCCTCTACGATCACGAGGAGTGCGGCAGCGTGAGCGCCCAGGGCGCCGCCTCGCCCTTCCTGCGCGATCTGCTCGAGCGCATCACGCAGGCGCTCTCGGATGGACGGCGCGACGCGTTCCACCGGGCGATGCGCCAGTCCTTCCTGGTGTCGGCGGACATGGCGCACGCGGTGCACCCCAACTACGCGTCCATGCACGAGCCCAAGCATCAGCCCCTGCTCGGAGGGGGCCCGGTCATCAAGTCCAACGTCAACCAGTCCTACGCGACCGATGGCGAGAGCTGGGCTTGGTTCGCCCTGTGCTGCCGGGAGGTGGGCGTGACGCCGCAGAACTTCGTCACCCGGACGGACCTGGGCTGCGGCAGCACGATTGGCCCCATCTCCGCGGGAGAGCTGGGCATCCGCACCGTGGACGTGGGCAGCCCCATGCTCTCCATGCACTCCATCCGGGAGATGGCCGCGGCGGCGGACGTGGCGGCGATGATCTCCGTGTTGCGCAATCTCTTCGCCCGCTGAGCGAGGTGCCCGGGTCCCGTCCGGGAGCCCGGGTGGTAACGTCCCCGTCCATCATGCAGCTCATCGTGAACCCGGGCCTGATGGACGAGCGGGTGTTCGAATTGCCCGAAGGCAGCGTGACCATTGGCCGCACGCAGGAGAGCACCCTCTGCGTGTTTCATGGCAGCCTGTCACGCCGCCACGCACGGCTCGAGCGCCAGGGGGAGTACTTCCTCCTGGTGGATCTCCAGAGCAAGAACGGCACGTTCGTCGACGAGGTGCGGGTCGAGCGGTACCTGCTCCGGGTGGGTCAGTCCTTTCGTTGTGGCGAGGTGTACTTCACGCTCACCGTCTCCCGTGCCGAGTTCCGGGCCCTGTCTCCCTCTCAGGTGCAGTCGCTGCGCAACCGGCTGTCCCCGGGCTCCATGGGGGAACTGCTGGACGCGAGCAAGTCCTCGCCGGGCTCTGCCCTCAAGCTCAAGCACAAGAGCCAGGAGAGCGGGGCGAACGAGAAGCTCCAGGTCTTGCTCAAGGTGAGCCAGCTCCTGTCGTCGCCCGGGCACATCGAGGCGCTGCTCGAGCGCATCGTGGAGCTCGTCTTCCAGATCATGGAAGTGGATCGGGTGGCCCTGCTGTTGGTGGATCCGGCGACGGGGAGCCTGCGGCCCCGGGTGGCGAGGCTGTCCACGGGCGAGACTCCCTCGGGCCCGTTCTACAGCCAGCGCATCGTCGAGTACGTGCGCACCCGAAGCGTGGGGGCGCTCTTCTCCGACGCGTGGATGGACCCCCGGCTCAATGACGCCGCGTCGGTGGTGTCTCAGTCCATCCGCGCCTCCATGTGCGCTCCGCTCAAGCCCCGGGACGAGGTGCTGGGCGTGCTGTACGTGGACCACCTGTCCCAGGCCCATGGCTTCGGCGAGGAGGACCTGGAGTTCCTCACGGCGTTCGCCAACCAGGCCGCCATCGCGCTCGACAACTCGCTCCTCGCGCGGCGGCTCGAGGAGGAGGCGGTGCTGCGCAATGCCTACCTGCGCTTCTTTCCTCCGGCCACGCTCAAGAAGTTGCACATGGCGCGGGGCGGTCCCCTGGAGACGATCGAGGCGGAGGTGACGGTGCTCTTCTCGGACATCAGCGACTTCACCGCGCTGTCCTCCTCGCTTGAGCCCCGGCAGGTGGTGGATCTGCTCAACGACTACTTCCCGGTGATGGCGGACATCGTCTTCCGGCACGAGGGGACGCTGGAGAAGTACATCGGAGATGCGTTGATGGCGGTGTGGGGCGCGCCCTTCTCGCACCCGGACGACGCGGACCGGGCCGTGAGGGCCGCCGTGGAGATGCAGCGGGCCCTGGCCGGGTTGAACGCGCGCTGGAGGGAGCGGGGTTGGCCGGAGTTGCGCATCCACGTGGGGTTGAACACGGGTTGGGTGGCGGCGGGGAATATCGGCTCGGAGCAGTACCTGCAGTACGCCACGCTCGGAGACGCGACCAACATCGCCAACCGGGTGTGCTCGGTCGCGGGGGCGGGGCAGATCTACATGACCGAGGCGACGTTCGCGCGCTGGCGGCAGCGGGACTGGCCCGTCACGGCCCTGGCTCCCACCCACGTGAAGGGCAAGGCGGAGGCCCTGCGGCTCTACCGGTTGGATTGGGCCGCGTGATTCTCAACCCGTCCTGTCAGGGGCAACCTCCGTGCTCGGAACGCCCCTGAGCGCGGACCCGGCCTACCGGTCGAAGAGCTGACGGACGAAGTCGACCCACATGGTCTCGCCCTTCATCGCCGTCTCGACCTGGGTGCCATGGCGCTCGTCGAAGTCCCGGGCTCCGGCGTAGGCGGTGTTGAGCAGGTCCGTCATCAACCGGGTCATTCCCGCCTTGTCCGCCTTCAAGTCCCCATTGAGGAAGTCGGCGAGGAGCGAGGACACCAGCTTCTCGGCCTCGCTCTTGGCCATGTTCCCCACGGTGCCGCCCGCGTCCAGGGGCTTGGCGACCAGGCCGACGATGGTGCTGGCGAGTGCCTTGCGCGCGGCCTGCTGCTCGCCGTTGTCCTTGGCGGCGAGGGAATAGCCCGTGACCAGCGAGCCCAACACGTCACCCAGCTGCTTGGCGAACAGTTCGTTGCTCGGAGTGTTCGGATCGTCGTCGTGCCGCGCCGGGTCGAGCATCTGCCCGCGCAGATCGCCCATGAAGTCCGAGATGAACTGGTCGAACGACGGATCCTGGCCGGGGTTGGCGAAGACCGCGTCACGGAAGAAGAGGCCCAGTGCCCGCTGCGAGCCATCGAAGGGACTGTCGGCGGCGCCGGTGTTGTTGAAGAGCCGGCCGGTGATGCCCTGCGCATCGCTCTGGAAGAGCGTCTTCAGGTTGTCCACGAGCGATTGACGGTTCGGGTCGCCCGTGGAGGCGTTGCCCAGCGCGAGCGAGGCGTCCCGGAAGACACGGGCGCGCACGTCCGCGTACTGGTCTCCCTGGAGGTCCGCCGTCATGCCCACCATGCGCTCCAGGCCATCGGCGCGGAAGCTCGGCCAGTCGGAGTGGAAGCTGTCCGAGGGCGGGGGGGTCTCCAGGCCGTTCTTCAGCAGGGTGCTGAGATCGCTGGCGGACCAGGTGTCCGCGACATGCTGGACGAGCTCGGGGTCCGAGGCGATGACCTGACCGGCCATGCGGGCCGCGAAGGAGGCGTCATGGCCCGAGCCGAGCGCCGAGGACTTGACGCCCTCGAGGAAGCCCAGCTTCGCCTCCTGGCTGGCGCCATTCGCGAGGATCATGCCGGCCTGGGGGTTGTTCTTCCCGGCCTCCTTGCCCACCGCTTCCTGGAAGGCGGGCGGCATGGCGTTGAGCGATTCCGCCACGGCGGAGAAGGCGCGCTGGGCATCCGCCTCGGTCGGATAGGTGTTGTGGTTGTCTCCGCTGACGGCATTGACCGCGTCGCCCATCAACTGGCTGGTGAGCTCGGGGCCCAACTCCTCGTACAACTCCCGCAGGAACTCGGGGTCGTCCTTGTGGGCCTCCACCGTCTCCAGGAAGTCCTGGGCCCGGTAGGTCTCCCATTCCGCGGTGGCATAGTTGTCTTCGTTCTTCAGCCGTGCCGCGGCCTCGGCGCCGCTCGACGCATCGGCGGCCTGTCCCGAGGAATCGACCGAGGCTTTCGCGGCCCTCGAAAGCGTCTGCGACTGGAGGGTCGCCAGGAGCTCGGTGTTCCGGGGCGCGATGTCTCTCGTGGCCTTCGCGGAGGTGAACTGGTCCTTGCCGTAGTCACGGACCACGGAGGGCTGGGCAGCAGGGGTGGCGGTCGCCGGAGCACGGGTCGGGGTGCTCGCCGTGTCCGAAGAGGGCCGCGAGCTGACCGTCTTGGAGAGGGACGACGGAGAGTTTCGATTCGAGATGCCACTCATGGAGGAATCCTGGGCCCTGGGCTGGCGTCGGGAGGGGTGTTCCTTTTATCGAAAGTCGTGAAGCAAAGTTTCCTTGGAGTACGTGCTACGTACCTCCTAGGGGCCTTGTCGCACTGCGTCAGCTCTCCCGCCTGATGCTCGGACGGTAGGCTGTTCGGACGCACCTTCCTTGGAGACAGAACGTGATTGCCCCCGGACCGACGCTCGAGACCTCCCGGTTGCTCCTCCGCCCCACCTCATTGGAGGACCTGGATGGCTTCGCGGCCCTCATGGCGGATCCAATAACCGCGCGGTTCATTGGCGGCGTCACGCCGCGTGCGCTGGTGTGGCGGGGCATGTGCGCCATGGCGGGCTCGTGGGCGCTGCGGGGCTTCGCCATGTTCTCCGTGGTGGAGAAGACGACGGGCCGATGGGTCGGGCGCATTGGCCCCTGGGTGCCGGAGGGTTGGCCGGGCACCGAGGTGGGGTGGGGTCTGCTGCATGAGTTCTGGGGACGGGGCTACGCCATCGAGGCCGCGACCACGGCCATCGACTGGGCCTTCGACCACCTCGGCTGGACGGAGGTCATCCACTGCATCGCTCCGGACAACACGCCGTCGCAGCAGGTGGCGCGCCGACTGGGCTCGCGACTCCGTGGCCCCGGAAAGCTCCCGCCGCCGCATGAGAACGCCACCATCGAGATCTGGGGTCAAAGCCGCGAGGAGTGGCGCGCGCGGCGGAAGTGACGCAGGTGGGCTATCACCCCTGAAAACCTTCTAGAGGCAGTTCAACATTTTCCCTGTCTGGCGGGGTTGTTTCTTCGGTGTATCCTGACCATGTAGGCTGCTGCCATGGAGACGGGTACTGCTTCCCAGAAACTCATGGCAGCGGGCTTGAGCGCCTTGCTCGTCTCGTGTAGTGCCGCCCACTTTGCGCCACCCACTGCCGCGAGCGCGGCCATTCCTTTCAATTCCTTGCTCATCATCGAGGAAAGTCAGGACGGCCAACTCACCCACTCGTGGCAGCCCGCCGATAACTTCACTCTCTCTTCATATCGGCTCCAGACAGGCAATGGCGGCGAAGCAAGGCGCATCGTGCCCGCGGCGGCCCGCTCGAGAGACTGTGATGAAGAAAATCGAGAGTGCTACAGCGAGTGCATGGCTCGTCCACTTCCTCGCGGATATGGGAGCTTTACATCTCCGCGAAAGAGCGGTGGAAAATCAGAGTTTTGCCGAGGAGAGTGCCAGCGGGCCTATGACGACTGTGTGGAGTTGGAGAGACTGCGTCCCCGGGAGTTCACCGCAGTGGACGGCGCAATTGACTGGCTGAAGCGCCACCGGACGGCAGTCCTGATCGGGAGCATCATCGTGATAGCGGGGGTCGCTTTCGTCGTGGTTTCTGTCGGGGTGGGAGTTGTCATCCTCGCCCCCATGGTCCTGACCGCATCCACGGAAACCCCATCGGGAATTCCTGTCGCGGAGGGACCCCGATGAACACGCGTGATCTCATCACCAAGGCCCAGGATTTCCTCGCGGAGATCGGAGGCACCACTCCATCCCAGGAGCAGCGGGAACTGCTGGACGTCCTCTTCGACGCTCTTCTCTTCATCGAGTCCACCGGCCAGACGTACATCTTCGAGGATTACCGCAAGCACCTCGTGTCTGATGACCCTCCACGTGTGGTGGCGTCCTTCAACACGCAAGCGGAGGCGGATGCCTGGTTGAGGGAACTTCCGGAGCCGCCCTCTTCTGCTTACGTCCTGGTGGCGGACCAGTATCACCATCTCATTTACATCCGAGAGAAGAGTCACCGCCGTCTCTTTCCTCATCCCGTTCTTGAGCACTATCTCGGCGCGCGGATGCGCGAGGGGCTTCCTCTACCCGTGGCTTCTTTCGCGACAAGGCAAGAAGCGGATGCGTGGTTTCAGGGGCAGAGCGTTCCGCCCCGGCAGGCGGTCATCCAGATCTCGGGCGAGCCCCATCTCGCCGTGTATCACCCCAATATCAACCATCGCTCGATCTACCCCTTCTCCATGGCCGCCCACGTGGAGGCGCCTGATGGACAAGGTCAGAAGTCCGGCGGAGAGCCTTCCGAATAGGGCTTTGAGCCTCACCCCGCGGTGGCGAGCACTTCGCGGGTGACTTCCAGCAGGGCGCGCGCGTTGAAGGGCTTCTCCACCCGGCGGTTGGGCACCCGCTCCAGGAAGGACTTCGCCTGGGGCGTGAATGCTCCTCCCGTCAGGAAGATGACCCGGCCCGTCAACTCCGGACGCAACCGGTGCAGCGCCGCGTGGAAATCCATCCCGTTCATCCGCGGCATCATCAGGTCGCACAGGATGAGATCGAAGCGCTCGCCGGCTTCCAGCCGGGGCAGGACCTCGGCCGCCAGGGTGGTGAATTCCACGTCGTGATGGGGACTGAGGATGCGCTCCACCGCCGAGCAGAGCAGCGGCTCGTCGTCGATGACGAGCACCCGGCCCCGCGGACCTCCGGCGAAGTCCCGCAGCGGTGCTTCCACCATCTCGGGGGTGATCTCCGCCCGCGACGAGGGCAGCAACACCTGGAAGGTGGTGCCCCGTCCCAGGTCGCTCTGCACGTGCAATTCGCCCCCCATCGCGGTGATGAGGTTGTGGCAGATGGACAAGCCCAGGCCCGTCCCCGTGCCGGGCGCCTTGGTGGTGAAGAAGGGATCGAAGATGCGGCCCATCAGCTCCGGTGCGATGCCCGCCCCGGTGTCCGAGATCTCCACCGAGACCCGTTCGCCCTCCATCCGGCGCGTGCGGACGCGGATTTCATGCTGCTCGGCGTCTCCGTCCGAGGGCAGGGACTGCACGGCGTTCACCAGCAGGTTGAGGAACACCTGCCCCAGGCGCGAGTGGTTGCCGTGCACCGGCGGCACGTCCTCGCCGTAGGTCTTCACCAGCCGCGCGCGGTGGCGGATCTCCGCGGACGCCAGGTTGAGCGTGGAGTCGAGCACCTTGCTCACGTTCACCGCCTGCAGCTTCTCCTGCGTCTCGCGCGAGAACGTCTTGAGGTCTCCGACGATGTGTTGCACCCGGTCCGCGCCCTGCAGCGCCTCGCCGAGCGCGGCGCACACCGGCTGGAGCGTGCCGATTCCGCGCTCGAACTGGCGCGTCAGCTCCGCGTGGGCATAGCCGAGGTTGGCCGTCACGTAGGCCAGGGGGTTGTTGATTTCGTGCGCCACGCCCGCGGCCAGGGTGCCCACCGAGGCCATGCGGTCCGCCAGCTGCAGCCGCGCCTGCATCTGCTTGCGCTCGGTGACGTCCGGGAACAGGGACACGATGTGGGGCGTGCCCGCGTACTCGGCGATGCCCACGTAGACGAGCACGTCGCGCAGCTCTCCCGCCTTGGTGCGCATCCGGGCTTCCGCCCCGCGCACGATTCCCTCCTCGCGCATGCGCGCCGCCAGCCGCTCCTGCTCGATGGGGGACTCCCACAGGTTCAAGTCCCTCGCGGTGCGCCAGAGCATCTCCTCGCGCGAGTAGCCGAAGAGCCGCGTGAAGGCCTCGTTCACGTCGACGAAGGCATTGCCCTCGCGCGTGGTGATGCAGGTGGGCAGGGGGCTCTCGCGCAGCAGCACCGCGCACAGCCCGTCCAGCTCGAAGTCCTCCGGCAGGGGCTCGGGCCGCTCGGCGGAGCGGCGCTCGGCCAGCTTGAGCCTCAACGTCGCCGCGGGCTCGTCCAGGGGCAGCAGCAGGAAGTCGTCCGCGCCCGCGTCGAGCAGGGGCTGCAACAGCTCCACCTGCTCGGGCGTGGCCACCAGGACGATCGCCGTCTGCATGCCGCGGGGGCTGGCCCGGAGCGCGCGCACGAGCACGATGCGGTCTCCCTGCTCGTCCATTCCCATGAGCACCACGGGGAAGGGCGTCCGCGAGAAGGAGGAGACGGCCTCTTCCTCATCCCTCACCCGGGTGGGGACCATCCCGAGCTGGCGCATGAGCCGCTCCACGGATGTCAGATCGATGCTCCCGGATGGAACCAGCAAGGCCCGCATGTGTTCCTCTCGAAATGAGGCGCGTCCGGGGGGACACACCTCGTGCCTCGCGGCACCCCTTTCCTATCATGGGTGGAGGGGCTCCCGGTGCGGGGCCGGGACGTGGCGGTGCCTTCGCGTCTGACTCCCGTGTCAGCGGCTATTGCTATTGGAGGTAGTCGCGGGGCGCCGCCCGGGTCGCGAAGGCCGCCTGGGCGCGCAGCCAGCGGTCGATGACCTGGATCAACCCGTCGAAGGCGTCGCGCAGGGCCCAGGCACGGGCATCCATGTTCTCGAGCTGGGCGCATCGCTCCAGGCCTTGACGCAGGGCGTTCTGGACGCCGGGACAATCCGCCCGCTCCTGGACGAGGTGCGCGGCGGTGCGGGCATAGAGTTGGTAGCAGGCGGCCGGGTCTCCCCGGTTGTAGAGGGGCGCTCCGAGCTGGATGGCTTGCAGGAGCGCCAGGGCTACTTCCTCGAGGGTATTCGGGGAGCACCCCTCCAGCAGGGCGAGCGAGTGCACGGGCACCTGCCGCTGACGTGATGCGGCGGCACGCGTCTGCCCGAGGGTGGACAGGGGGCTCTGCCCCGGTTGCTCCAGCAGGGGAAGGACATAGCGCGAGGGGATGACGATGGTGACGGGCCGGCCATCCGCGAAGGCGCAGGTGGCCACTCCCACCCACGCCCCCGAGGCATCGAACACGGGGCTGCCCGAGGCGTCCTCCGGCAGGGCTCCGTCCAGCTCGAGGAAGGTGAGGGTTTCGTCGAGCACCTGCACCGCCAGTACGCGTGTCTCCATCAGCCGCAGTTGGCTGTCCGGGGTGGGGTGGAGGATGAAGACGGCGGCTCCCTCTCCGGGGGAGACCCCGGCGTCGGGCCGCAGTGCCTCGACGCCCTTCACGGGGAGCTGGAAGACGGCCAGGTCGCGCTTCTCGTCGAAGGCGATGACGTGCTCCACCGGCAGGAAGCGCCCGTCGGCGAGCAGGACGGAGAGTTCCTCGGCTCCGGCCACTACGTGGAGGTTGGTGACGAGCAGCCCGCTGGGGGAGACCACGAAACCGACGCCCTGGCGGTGAGGCATCTCCAGGAGCGCGAGCGCGGAGACGGCCTGGGAGACGGCCTCCCGGGCCGCGGTGAATCCGGTGTCGACGTCGGACATGGGGTGTCCTCCTTTCCACAGGATGGGCACGCCCCGGGACCTCAGCAGCCGAGGACCCTCGGGTGTTCCGATGCAGACCGGGCGGCCAGGCGGGCCTGTCCCTCAGTCCACGTGCGCCACGAGGGGCAGTCGCGTGGGGCCTCGGACGATGAGCGAGCTGTTCCACTGGATGGGCTGGGTCCCCGCGGACAGGCGGGTGAAGCGGGCGAGGAGTGCCTCCAGGGACAGCCGCGCCTCCAGCCGCGCCAGCTGCGAGCCCAGACAGAAGTGGATGCCATGTCCGAAGGGCAGGTTCTGGGGCGCAGTCCGGTGCGGATCGAAGCGGTCGGGATCCGCGCAGTATGCCTCGTCCCGGGTGGCCGAGCCCATCAGCAGCAGCATCCGCACGCCCCGGGGTAGCCTCACGCCACCCAGCTCCGTCTCCTCGCTCGTCAGCCGCATGACGCCTTGGGCCGGGGGCTCGTGGCGCAGCGCCTCCTCGATGAATCGCGGGACCAGCGCGGGCTGCTCCCGCAGGAGCGTCATCAACTCCGGTTGCAGGTGCAACCGCAGGGCGACGTGACTCATCAGGTGCAGGGTCGTCTCCAGGCCCCCGATGAGCAGCAGGAACATGAAGCCCAGCAACTCCGTGTCCGACAGGGACTCGCCGTCCATCCGCGCCTGGACCAGGTCACTCATCAGATCGTCTCCAGGATGACGCCGCCGCTCCGCCAGCACCCGCTCGAAGTGGCCCCGGGCCTCGTTCACCGTGGCGCGCATGGCCTCCTGCCGCGCGGTGTCGGCCGGGCCGATGCTGGTGAACTGGGCCAGGTGTTGTGCCCAGCGGACGAGGAGCGGATGCACCTCGGGAGCCAGCCCCAGGAGTTCGCCCAGCACGCCCATGGGCATGGGCACGGAGAAGGCCTCCACGAAGTCCACTTCCTGGCCCTCGGGCAGGTTCGCGGCGATGGTCGCGGCGATCTCCCGCACGCGCGGCTCGATGCGGGTGAGCACCGACGTGCCGAAGGCCCGGTTGATGAGCCCCCGCAGCCGGGTATGCCGCGGTGGATCCATGACCAGCGCCGAGTCCGCCAACGGGTAGTTGGAGATCCATGCCGGGCGGTAGGCCTGGCGGAAACCCTCGGAGGAGAAGAGCTGGGGGTGTTTGAGCACGTACATCACGTCCTCGTACCGGGACACGGCCCAGATTCCCCCTGGGTCCACCTGGCTCACGGGTGCGTGTTGGCGCAGTCGGGCGTAGAGGGGATAGGGGTTGGCGCGGACCTCGGGTGCCAGCAGGTTGATTCGCTCACTCATGGGGGCTCTCCGGGTGAAGCGGGGGGAGTCCATGGTAGCGGCTCCCGAGTGAGCGCAGGGCAGACGGTCGGGCGTGACCCCACGTCACGGATTCAGTTGGCGGGCCCGACGTGTGCCGTTAAACACCGCGGCTCCATGCACAAGACACACCTCGTGCGAGCGCGCACGCACAACCTCCAGTCCCTGTCGGTGGACCTCGCGGAAGGCGAGCTCGTGTGCCTCACCGGCGTCTCCGGCTCCGGCAAGTCCAGCCTGGCGCTCGACACCCTGTATGCCGAGGGACAGCGCCGCTTCGTCGAGAGCTTCAGCCCGTACGCCCGTCAGTTCCTCGAGCGGCTGGAGCGGCCCCCGATGGATGCCCTGGAGCCCGTGGCCGCCGGCGTGGCCGTGGATCGGCGCGCGCCGGTGAAGAGCTCGCGCTCCACCGTGGCCACCCTGGCCGATGTGGAGGCCTACCTGTCCGCGCTCTTCACGCGCGAGGCCATGCCGGTGTGCCCGGGTTGTGGCGTGGAGGCGGTGCGCACCGACGCGCGCGTGGCCGCCCAGGCCACCCTCGACGCCGAGCCCGAGGCGCCCACGGTGCTGACGTTCCCGGTGCGCATCGCGGACACCGCCGAGTACATCGACGTGCGGGCCCGGCTCCTCAAGGACGGCTTCCACCGGGTGATGGTGCGCGGCGAGGTGGCGGAGCTGGAGTCGCTCAAGCCGAGCGAGGCCACGGACTCCGCGGGTGTGGCGCACGTGGTGGTGGATCGGGTGAAGCTGGTGAAGTCGCAGCTGGGCCGGGTGACGGCGGCGCTGGAGACGGCGTGGGCCCAGGCGAATGGCGAGGCGGTGGCCTTCACCCCGGTGGGGCCCCGGCGCATCCGGCGGGGACTCGTGTGCCCGAAGTGCGCGCGCGAGTTCGAGCAGGCCCGGCCCGGTCTGTTCAGCTACCAGTCGCCCACGGGGGCCTGCCCCACGTGCCGGGGGTTCGGCCGCACCATCGGCATCGACTGGGACAAGGTCATCCCCAACCCGAACCTGAGCCTGGAGAAGGGCGCCATCCGCCCCTGGACGGGCAAGACGTCCGAGTGGGAGCGCAAGATGCTGCTCGCCTACGCGCGCCAGCACCGCATCCCCCTGGACGTGCCCTGGGGCAAGCTCACCGCCGCCCAGCGTGAAATGGTGCTGCAGGGCGAGGGGGACTACGACGGCGGGCGCGTCTACCCGGGTGTGCGGGCGTGGTTCCGCTGGATGGAGAGCCGCACGTACAAGATGCACGTGCGCGTGTTGTTGTCGCGCTACCGCGCCTATTCGCTGTGCGAGCGCTGCAAGGGCGCGCGCTTGAACGAGGCCGCCCTGGCCTGGCGCGTGGGCGGGCTGAACCTGGCCGACTGGCACGGGCTGGAGTTGTCGGACGCGCGTGCGCGCCTGGACTCCCTGCGCACTCAAACCGGCCAGGGCGAGCTGGTGAGGCGGGAGCTGGCGGGCCGATTGGGCTACCTGGAGCGGGTGGGCCTCGGCTACCTCACGTTGGATCGGCCGGCGCGCACGCTGTCCGGAGGGGAGGCGCAGCGCGTGTCGCTCACCGCGGCGCTGGGCACCTCGCTCACCGGGGCGCTCTTCGTGCTGGACGAGCCCACCGTGGGCCTGCACCCGGCCGACGTGGGGCCCCTCACCGGTGCCATGGCCGAGCTGGCCACCCGGGGCAACATCGCCCTGGTCATCGAACATGATCCGCTCGTCATCCGCTCCGCGCACCGGGTGTTGGAGTTGGGGCCGGGGGCGGGCAAGCACGGTGGGACGTTGTGTTTCGACGGCACGCCCCAGGCGCTGGCGAAGCACGCGGAGCTGCCCACGGGCCGCCTGTTGTCGGGCACCGAGGAGGTGAAGCACTCGCCCCGTGAGCGCACCGGGGAACTCGTGGTGCGCAACGCCCGGGCCCACAACCTCCAGGGCGTGTCCGTGCGCGTGCCGCTCGGCGTGCTGTGCGCCATCACCGGGCCCAGCGGTTCGGGCAAGAGCACGCTGATGGATGAGATCATCTACCGGCACCTCGCGAGGGTCCTGGGTGAGAAGGACGCCGAGGTGCCCGGCGAGGCCGACGGCGTGGACGGTCTGGAGGCGGTCGGGAGCGTCACCTTCGTGGACCAGTCCCCGCTGGGGCGCACCTCGCGCGGCAACGCGGCCACGTACACCAAGGCGTGGGACAGGCTGCGCGAGCGCTTCGCCTCCGAGCCCGAGGCCGAGGTGCGAGGTCTCACCGCGGCGCACTTCTCCTTCAACGTGGACAAGGGCCGCTGCGAGGCGTGCTCGGGCGAGGGCTACGAGACGGTGGAGATGCAGTTCCTCGCCGACGTGTCGCTCCTGTGCCCGGTGTGCCGGGGCCGCCGCTTCAAGGAAGAGGTGCTGGCCATCCGCCACCACGGTCTGTCCGTGGCGGATGTGCTGGAGGCCACCGTGGACGAGGTGCTCGCGCGCTTCGGCGACGACAAGGCGCTCGTGCGCGCGCTCGGGCCCGTGTCCCGGCTGGGCCTGGGCTACCTGACGCTCGGCCAGCCCCTGTCCACCCTGTCCGGTGGCGAGGCCCAGCGCCTCAAGCTCGCGCGGGCGCTGGCCAGCGAGGCCAAGGACTCGCTCTTCCTCATCGATGAGCCGAGCGCTGGCCTGCATGACGCGGACGTGCGCCGGGTGCTCGCCGCGCTGCACGAGTTGGTGGAGCAGGGCGCGAGCGTGCTCGTGGTGGACCATGACCTCGTCGTCATGCGCGGCGCGGACTGGATCATCGACCTGGGGCCGGGCGGTGGCCGCAACGGAGGACGTCTGGTCGCCGAGGGCACACCCGCGCAGCTCGCCCGGGGCCCGGGCCTCACCGCGGCGGCGCTGCGGGGAGAGCTGCCCACGGTGGTCGTGCCCCCCAAGAAGACGAAGGGGATGGGAGAGGCGCCTCCCGCCATCGAGGTGGAGCACGCCCGCGAGCACAACCTCCAGGATGTGTCGTGCCGGATTCCCCTGGGGAAGATGACGGTGGTGACGGGACCGAGCGGTTCGGGCAAGAGCTCGCTCGTGTTCGACGTGGTGTTCGCCGAGGGGCAACGCCGCTTCCTGGAAACGCTCACCCCCTACGCGCGGCAGTTCCTGCCGACCATGCCCCGGCCGGACGTGGAGCGCATCGGCAGCCTGCCCCCGTCCGTGGCGCTCGAGCAGCGCACCTCGCGCGCGGGCGGCACGAGCACCGTGGCCACCGTCACCGAGGTGGCTCACTACCTGCGCCTGTTGTTCGCCAAGCTCGGCCAGCCCCACTGCCCGAACGATGGCGAGCCCATCGCCTCCACCACCCCCGAGGCCATGTACGCCCAGCTCATCGCGATGAAGGGCGAGGGCACGCTGCTGGCCCCCGCGGTGCGCGCGCGCAAGGGCACCTACCTGGATGTCTTCACCGCCGCGGCCCGCGCGGGCATCGAGAAGGCCATCGCCGACGGCAAGGAAGTCTTCAACGATCGGCCGCCCCAGCTCGTGAAGTCGCGCGAGCACGACATCGACCTCGTCATGTACGAGGGCCGTCTGTCGAAGCTGCCGCGCGAGGTGTTCGACAAGGCGCTCACCTGGGGCAAGGGCGCCTTGAAGGCGCGCGTGGGCACGAAGGAGACGCTCCTGTCCAGCGAGCGCACCTGCCCCGTGTGTGGCTTCTCCGTGCCGGAGTTGGATCCGCGCTGGTTCTCCTTCAACACGAAGCAGGGCCGGTGCGAGGCGTGCGAGGGCACGGGCGTGCAGGGCGGCCCCGAGGCGCTGGCCGAGGGCCACACGGAGCGTTGCCGGACGTGCGAGGGTTCACGCCTGGAGCCGGTGCCGCGCGCCGTGCGGCTGGAGGGCTCGCGCTACCACGAGGTGGTGCAGCAGTCCGTCACGGCCACGCTGGCCCAGGTGCGGGAGTGGAAGTTCAAGGGAGACCGGGCGTTGCTCGGCGAGCCGTCACGCCAGGAGTTGTTGCGGCGCATGGAGTTCCTGGATCGGGTGGGTCTGGGCTACCTGTCGTTGGATCGCAACGCGGCCACGCTCTCGGGCGGGGAGATGCAGCGGTTGAGGCTGTCGGCGCAGCTGGGCGCGGGCCTCACCGGGGCCATGTATGTGCTGGACGAGCCCACCATCGGCCTGCACCCGCGTGACACCCACCGGCTGCTCACCAACCTGCGCGAGCTGGTGCACACCGGCTCCACCGTGTTGGTGGTGGAGCACGACACGGACACCATCCGCGCGGCGGATCACCTCATCGAGCTGGGGCCCACGGGAGGCCGGGGCGGTGGACGCATCCTCGCGGAGGGGCCTCCCGAGCAGGTCCTCCAGAACCCGGAGGCGCCCACGGCCCGGGCCCTGCGCGAGCCCGCCGTACTCCCGGCCGAGCCCCGGGGCGCGCCGACGAAGTGGATCGAGTTGAAGGGCGCCACCACCCACAACCTCAAGAACGTGGACCTGCGCATCCCCGTGGGCCGGCTCACCGTGGTGTCGGGCGTGTCGGGCTCGGGAAAGAGCACGCTCGTGCGGCAGGTGCTCTACCCGGCCCTGCGCGAGGAGTTGGGACTCGTGACGGCACGTCCGGGTGCCTACAAGTCCCTCTCGGGGGTGGACGCCATCCGCCGCGTGCTGTCGGTGGACCAGTCGCCCATCGGACGGACGCCGCGCTCGGTGCCCGCCACCTTCCTGGGTGTATGGGACGAGCTGCGGCGGGCGTTCGCCGCCACGCCGGAGTCGAAGGTGCGTGGCTTTGGCCCCACGCGCTTCTCCTTCAACTCGACGTCGGGCGGCCGGTGCACCGCGTGCGAGGGCCAGGGCGCCATCTCCCATGAGATGTCCTTCCTGCCGGACGTGGTCACCCCGTGCGAGGCCTGTGGTGGGGCGCGCTTCGACGCGGCCACGCTGGAGGTGCGCTACCACGGGTTGACCATTGGTGACGCGCTGCGTCTGTCCGCGGACGAGGCCAAGGACGTCTTCCACGCGTTGCCCAAGGTGGCCGCTCCGCTCTCGTGCCTGTCGGACTTGGGCGTGGGCTATTTGCAATTGGGCCAGGGCTCCAACACCCTGTCCGGAGGGGAGGCGCAGCGGCTCAAGCTGGCCGCGGAGCTGACGGCGTCCGCGCGCCACGAGCCCACCCTGTATGTGTTGGACGAGCCCACCACGGGTCTGCACCTGGGCGACGTGTCCAAGCTCATCGCCTTCCTGCGCCGGTTGGTGGACCGGGGAGACACGCTGGTGGTTATTGAACACCACCCGAGCGTCATCGCCTCGGCGGACCATGTGGTGGAGCTGGGCCCCGAGGGCGGCGAGGCCGGAGGCCTGGTGGTGGCCGAGGGGACACCTCGCGAGGTGTCGCGGCTCAAGACGGCCACGGGCCGGGTGCTCCGGTCCTTGTTCTCCGACGAGGCCCCCGCGCGAAAGGTGGCGCGGAGCCGATGAGGGCTCGGATTGGAAGAAACCTGCCCTGAATAGCCAGGATCTCCCGCCTCCATGAGGGGCGCTTTTTTCGCGTGGGGCCGTGCCTAGCTTCTCCTCCATTACAACTGGAGGGGGACGTGGGGATGATATTGGGTTCAATCGCGGTCGTCTCGGCGCTGCTCGCGAGCACAACGCCAGTCATGCCCGTCAGGGTTGGCAATGCACTCACCTTGCCCGCGCAGCGGCACGCGGTGCGGATCGACACCGGCGAGGGTCACGCGCCGACCTGGTTGCTCGCGATTCAACAGGAGGGGGAGGAGGGCCGGGGGCTGTCCTTCTACCGCTCGGATGACGAGGGCCGCACGTTCCGCTTCTCCGCCGCCATCCAACCCGACGCGAGCCACGCGGACCGAGCGGATCTGATCGCCGTGGGGCGGGACGTGGCGCTCGTCTATTCATGGGAGTCTCCGAGTCTCAAGGCCTCGTCCCGGCACGACGTGTACTTCCAGTGGTGGCGCTATCGGCCGGGAAGTCATGACTGGGCACCGGAGCGGGCCGTGCGCATCTTCAACGCCGATGATTCCACGGCCTATACCCGGGCCTTGCTCGCGCGCGACTCGCTGGGGAGGTTGTGGGTGCAGGCCTTCCGTCTGACTTCGGAGGGGGGCTCCGCGGCGGTGCTGTCCGTCTCCACGGATGGTGGCGCGAGCTTCCAACGTCAGCCAGACCTGGGGCGGGTGAAGCGCCGCGGTGGCGGGCGGCTGTTGAGTGTGGGCTCGAAACTCGTCTTCCTCTACGCCATGCATGATGGCTTCGAGCCCACGCGCATGCGCATCCGCGAGGACAGTGCTCCACTGGAGGAGTGGAGTCCCGTGAGGGACGCCTTTTCCGATGGCATCTACCATGGGGCGGCGCTGAGCGCGGTCGCGGATGGTCAGGGGGGCATGCACCTCGTCTACAAAGATGAGATGGAGCGCCTGTATTACCGGCACTTCGACGGCTCGAGCTTCGGTTCGCGCACGCTCCTGGAGTCGTCGCGGGACTGGGCGATGCAACCGGCCATCACCCGGGTGGGAGACGTGTTGTATGTCTTCTACAACGTCATGCGGGAGCCCCATGACTCCTACGCCATCCATGTCCGGACCCTGAAGAATGGCCAGTTCAGCGAGCCGGTGGTGCTGGACACGAAGGAAACCTACAAGGGCTATCCCAATGCACTCGAGACCCTGCCCGGGGACGTGTCCGAGGTGCTCTGTTTCTTTGGCGAGGCGCCCGACGACAACTCGCGGGGGCACATGGTGCGGGTGAAGCTGGACACGCCAGGAGGGGGCTCGGATGAGGACGAGGATGAGGATCCGCCCCCGCCGCCGGGTCAGACGCTCTTCACGGACAGCTTCTCGCGCGACTCATCGAGCGGCCTCGGCCCCGACTGGTCCTTGCGCGGGCTGTGGTTGGCCCATGGCAAGTACGCGGTGAGCGACCTGGACAATCCCGATGGAGACAACCAGGCCCTGGCCTCGCCCTCGCGCTGCCGGGATTGTCAGGCCGAGGCCTGGCTGCAGGCCTTCGCCGTGGACGAGGCGGGCGTGATGCTGCGAGCCCAGGAGGACGCGTCCTACGCGCTCGTATTCCTGCCCTCGGGGCGCATTCAAATCCGCCGCTACCATGAGGGGGGGCACACGGTGCTTGGCGAGGCTTCCAGCGGGCGGCCCTCCGCGTGGGAGGGCGCGACGTTCACCCTGGCGGCGTGGGGCACGTCGCCGGTGCGACTGGCCGCCTCGGTCAACGGGCAGGTGCGTCTGCGGGTGACGGACGCGAGCCCGGCGGCGATCCAGACACCCGGGCGCGCGGGCTTGTTCACCCCCATCGCCGGTGTCTGGTTCGACGACTTCCTGGTGCGCGAGCTGAACGTGCCTTGAGGAAAGGGGAGGGCTCGGGAGGCTCAGCCCGTGGCCCGCTCGTGCTCCGGGTGGGGCTCACAGGCGCGCAGCAGCACGGGCCAGAAGTGCTCCGCCATGCGCTGATAGCCCGCGTCCGAGGGGTGGAAGCCATCGGCGGAGAAGAAGTCGCCCGTGGGCAGCTCGACGCGGCTGGGCGTGTGCAGGTCCACGGGGTGCAGCCCATGGCGGGAGATGACGCGCTCCAGCGCCTGGTTGAAGGCGCCGATGCGCTCCACGATGAGGGGCAGGGGGAGGAAGTTCGCCGCCAGCCGGGCCACGGGCGCCAGGGACATGTCGGGCAGGTTGGACACCACCACCCGGGCGCCAGTGGCCACGAGTCCGTGCGCGAGCTGGTCCATGTGGGACTCGAACTGTCCGGGCGTCACGCCGCGCCACAAGTCATTGATGCCCACCCCGAGCGTCACGACATGGGGTGAGGCGCGCTGGGCACGCGCGAGCTGTCCGGACAGCACGGTGGCGCTGGTGGCGCCGCTCACGGCCAGATTGAGCAGGCCCACGCCGTCACGGGTGCGGCGCAGCCGCTGGAAGAGGTGTTCCACGTAACCCCCCTGGCGGCCACCCACGCCCACACCCGAGGAGTCACCCAGGGCCACATATCGCAAGGAAAGTGCGCTCATGAGCGACCTTCCATAGCGGCCCGGCGTCACCGCCGCAGCGGCGAGTGTTTCCCCGCTCGCTCGCTGGGCGGGCGACCTCAGTCTCCACGGCCGCTCTTCTTCCACTTCACCTTGCTCTCGTGGCGGGCCAGGAAGATGGCGAGCTGGGCCCGCTTCTGGGGCGTCAGGTCCTTGGCGAGCGCCTGGTGCAGCTCGCGGTCCAGCGTCGTGAGCTGGGCCCGTGCGTCGAACACGCTCTGGACCGCCTGATCCACCTGGGACTGCGTGGCGGGGTCTCCCTGGGCGGCACGCCGCAAGAGCTGCGCGGAGGCGCGGACCTGACGCAGCAGGGGGGCGCGGCGCTCGTCGAACTGGCGCATCGTGTCCGCCATCCGCAGGGCCTGGGCCTCGTTCAATTCGAGCTCGTCCGCGAGCGACAACACCCGCTTCATCCGCGCCTGCTTCTCCGTGCGCTCCGCGCCCTCTCCGTCCGAGGCCATCGACGCCACGGGCAGCAGCGTCAGGGCGAGGACCAGCCAGTGACAGGATTTCATAGCGATTCTCCAAAGGGGGAAGAGTAGAGGAAGTCATCGGGCTCGACGTCCCAGGCGCCGGCCTCGTCCTCGAGGTCGTCCAGGCCGGAGTCGTCCTCGTCGAGCGCGTCGGACAACGGGTCCGCCATCGCCCACTGTTCCAGGGAGAAGGTGTCGTCCTCGGCCATGGCGGAGGAGGGCTCTCCCGGGGTGGAAGCGGGCACGGACGTCGTGTCGCGCCGCGCCACCGGCCCGAGGACGAGCAGGACCGCGGCGGCCACCGCCAGCAGTCCCCCCGTGGTGCGCATGCGCGCGGCCTGGCGGACCTGGTTCCGGCGCCAGACGCTCACCGTGGTGCGAGGCAGTGCCTCCAGGACGGCCTGCTCCCGGGCGGAGGGGGGAGGCAGCGCGGCCAGCCCGAGCACTTCCCGCTGGGCATCCACCTCGCGGCGGCAGGACGCGCAGGTCTCCAGGTGCGTCCGCACGCGCGCCTCGTCCGAGGGCTCGAGGGCGTCCGCGGCGAAAAGGGTCAGCACTTCTTCGGACTCATGGCTCGCCATCATCGGCGCTCCTCCTCGGGCGTTTCGGCCACCTGCGCCCGGAGGCGCTTCACGGCGTGATGGAAGTTCACCTTCGCGTTGGTCTCGGTGATGCCGAGGGACTCGGCGATGTCCTTGAAGGCGAGTCCCGCGTCCACCCGGAGTGTCAGCACCTCGCGCTGACGGCGGGGCAGGGTGAGCACCGCGGCACGCACCCGCTGTTCCCGCTCCGAGCGCTCCAGGGCCTCTTGCGCGGATTCGTCGGGGGTTTCGGTCTCTGGCGCCTCCACCGCCCGGAGCCAGCGCCGGCCCTGGCGGGCGTGGTTCTTGGCCAGGTTGAGCGCGATGCGGATGAGCCACGCCCGGAAGGGCATGGGGCCCGAAAGGCTCCATCGGGAGAAGACCCGGCGCGAGGCCTCCAGGGCGCGCAGGAAGGCCTGCTGGGCGAGATCCGCCGCGTCCTCGGGCGCGGAGGCGTAGCGCCGCACGAGCGACAGGACCAGCACCCGGTGCCGGGCCACCAACGTGCCGAAGGCCGCCTCGTCGCCCGCCAGGAAGGCGCGGCACAGGGCCTCGTCATCGGGCTCGGGACCGGCCTCCGCCAGTCGCAGGGTGTTCTCCATGGCCTTCACTCCTCCTCCAACCCCTGGGTGAAAGGGAAGTTAAAAACCCATTTTCCCCAGGGTGATTCCTTCCTTCGGAGGTCGTCCCGGTCACCCTACTTGAAAGGTGATGAAAGCGGGCGTATTCTCCAGGACGTTCGTTGCCCGTCGTGGGCGGGCAGGCGAGCACCCGGGACAGTCCCGGGAGGGCGAGGAGGAACACCGATGGCGGAAGTGATGAGCGAGGACATGGGCATCCGGATCCTGCGGGCGGTGGAGGCCTTGGGGACGCGGATGGACAGGCTGGAAGCGCGGATGGACCGGATGGAGGCGCGCATGGACCAGATGGAAGCGCGCATGAACCGGATGGAGGCGCGCATGGACCAGATGGAAGCGCGCATGAACCGGATGGAGGCGCGCATGGATAAGCAGGAAAAGTGGATGGAGCGGCTGGGCGGCGAGTTCATCGGCTTCCGGGACGACGTACGCGGTGACCTCCGGCAGTGGCGAGGTGAAGTGCGCGACGAACTCGTGCGTGTGAATGCCCGGATCAACGTGACCGCCGAGACGGTGGTGTTGATGGCCTCGGTGGTTCGTGGGCCAAAGGCTTTCAGCGACGACCTGGAGAACCATCTGCGCGAAATCAGCGCGCAGTGAGGTGGGCTCCTTCCGGTTGCCGCTCCCTCGGTTCGGCTGTCACAATGACGGCGCTTACCGGGGGATGCACACCATGGCAACGGATGGTGGGGCCGCGCGCATCAAGGGAAGTGTCCTGATCGCCCGCCTCAACCTGCTGACCAGGCAGGGCAGAACAGGATGCCTTCAAGAGGTCCTCCAACGATTGTCTCCCGAGGACCGCAAGGTTCTTGGGGGCGTCATCATGCCCATCGGGTGGTACCCCCTGGAATTGAACCTCCGGCTGGACGCGGCCATCGCCGACGCGCTCTCTCCCCGGGATCGGAACAAGGCCTTCATCGAGATGGGCCGCGCCTCCGCGGAGGAGAACCTCAAGGGTCCCCATCACGTCTTCATCCGTCAGGGGGATCCCCACTTCCTGCTCAGCCATGCGCCGGAGATCTACCGGCTGTACTACGCGGTGGGTTCTCGCTCGTACGAGAAGACGGGCGAGCGCCGTGCGGTCCTGCGCACCGTGGGCGCCGAGCGCGTCACCGAGGCGGATTGTCTCACCATCATCGGGTGGTACCAGCGCGCCATCGAGCTGAGCGGGGGCCGCGACGTGCGCATCGAGCACACGAAATGCCGCGCCCGGGGCCACGGCAGCTGCGAGTACGCTTGCACCTGGGAGGCCTGACTCGGCATCCTGCGCCGCCGTCTCTCCGCCCCCGAGTCCCCCGTGTCCCTGCCCCCCGCGCCTCCCCTGACGCCTGACTTCCTCGCGCGGCTCGCCCCGGCGCTCGGCGTCACCCGGGTGGCGCGCGTGACGGGGCTGGATCGGGCGGGCGTGGAGGTGGCCGTCGCGGTGCGGCCGGGGGGTTATGTGCTCCAGGTCTGCAATGGCAAGGGCCTGGATTTCCCAGCGGCCTCGGCGGGCGCCCTCCTGGAGACGGCGGAGCTGTGGGCGGCGGAGACCGTGCCCGCGGAGGCTCTACTCTGGGGCTCGCTGGAGGGGTGGCTGTCGCGGGGGCGTGCCGCCTGGGGGGCCGAGGCCCTGGGCACGCGAGGCGGGGTGGCCTTCCCGCGTCTCTGGAGCTCCCGGGTGCGTTGCGCCTGGCGCGAGGCCACCGAGCTGCACTCCGGCCAGCCCGTGCTCGTTCCGGCCCAGGGCGTGTACTGCCCGCCCACGGGAGCGCCCGCGCTCGGTCCGGTGTGTGTGCAGTGGACGAGCAATGGCTCGGGTGCGCACCCCGAGCGGCCCCGGGCGCTGCTGCACGCGTTGCTGGAGGCGACCGAGCGGGATCAACTCGCGCGCCTGTTGCCGGAGGGGTGGACGGAGGATGTGCTTCGCTCCCGGTTGCTGCGCCCCGAGGGGCTGGAGAAGGGCGCGCCGCGCACGGCCGCGCTCGCGCGGACGCTCGGGCCCCGGGGCTTCGACGTGCACCTCTTCGATCTCTCCCCCGGCGCGAAGACATCCGGCGCGGTGGGCCTTCCGGTGGGCGGGGCGCTGCTGGTGGATCGCGACCAGGGGCCGGTTCCCCTGGCGGCGGGTTACGCGTGCGCGTTGACGCGGGATCAGGCCCTGCTCGGCGCGCTGCTGGAGGCGGCCCAGTCCCGCCTCACCGACATCCACGGCGCGCGCGAGGACGTGGAGCCGGGGGACGTGGAGGCCTCCCTGGCCCTGGCCGCCGCGTGCGCGGAGATGCGTCCGCGCCGGGACGTGGCCTCCATGCCCGAGCCTCCCGTGTCCCTGTCCTCGCCCGAGGACGCCGTGCGCGAGGTGCTGCGCCGGCTGGCGGAGGCGGGCTTCCCGCGCGCCGCCGCCGTGGACCTGGAGGCTCCTCTCCCCGGACTGCACGTGGTGCGCGTGGTGGTGCCGGGCCTGCGTGTGTCGGAGTTGCTGTGAAGCGGCGTCCCACCCCCTCTCGTCCCGACGATCTCATCGTCTTCCTCGGCCCCTCGCTGCCGGAGGAGGAGGCGCTGGCGCTCGTGCCCTGCCGCGTGTTGCCTCCCGCGCGCCAGGGGGACTTGTGGCGGGCGCTCACGTTGCGGCCTCGCGCCATCGCGCTGGTGGACGGCGTCTTCGAGGCGCAGCCCTCCGTGTGGCACCACGAGGTGCTGGCCGCGCTCGAGGCCGGGGTGGCGGTGTTCGGCGGCGGCAGCATGGGCGCCCTGCGCGCGGCGGAGCTGTCCGGGCAGGGCATGGTGGGCGTGGGGGCCATCTTCGAGGCCTATCGCCGGGGCGAACTGGTGGACGACTCCGAGGTGGCGCTGCTGCACGCCGACGCCGAGCATGGCTTCCGGGCGCTCTCGGTCCCGCTCGTCAACGTGCGGCACGCGGCCCGGCGGGCCCGGGAGGAGCGGGTGCTCTCTCCCTCCGAGTCCCAGGCGCTGGTGGACGCGGCGGTGGGCCTCTTCTACCAGGACCGCACCTGGCCCCGGCTCCTCAAGGCGGTGGGCGCGGCGTGGGCTCCGGACACCCGGGCGAAGTGGGACACCTGGGCCGCTCCGGACCTCGTGGACCTCAAGCGCGAGGATGCCCGGGCCTGCCTCCAGGCCGCCGCGGCGTTCCTCGCCTCCGGGGCCCGTCCTCCGCCGCGCGCGGACCTTCTCCGGGCTCCGCCCTCGTCGTACGTCCGCCGCCGCCGGCTCGTGGAGGGGCTGTCCGGGACGGAGGACGCGCTCACGTCCTCGGAGGACGTGCTGGAGGAGCTGCGCGGCGCGCCGGACGCGGTGGCGCTGGCCGAGGCGGGCCTTCGCCGGGCACTGCTCGCGGGGTGGGCGCGCTCCCTGGGACTCGAGCCCACGCCGGAGGAGGTGGCCCGGGCCGAGACGGATGCCTGGACTCGCCTGGGCGTGCCCTCGGGGGAGCGCGAGGCCTGGCTGGCGGCGATGGGCCTGGACCCACGCGAATTCCGGCGGCTGTGCGAGGAGCGGGCCCTGGAACGGCTCACGCTCGAACACGCGCAGCGGTTGTTGCCGGACGGCCCCTCGTGGGATGAGGCGCTGGCCTCCGAGGCGCGGCTCCAGGGCCGGTGGGGACGCAAGGCTCCGGCGCGGCGCAAGCGGTGAGCGCTTCACGGCGCGGGGGTGGTGAAGCGGGGTGGCTGGGGTAGGGTGCGCGCCGGATGAATCCTCACGACGAGAGCCAGTCCTTCCGCTGTGTACGGGCCGATGCGCGCGAGCCCGGTGGGTACCGGCAGGTGTTGGGCGAGACGAAGGCGGCCTTCCTGCACACGGATCCCCCCTATTGCCTGCTCACGCGCCGACGCAAGGGGGGAGACCTGAGGGATCCGCGCGAGCACAAGAAGATCGATCGCAACCCCATCGTGCGCTTCGAGACGGTGCGGGACTACCGCGCCTTCACCGAGGCGTGGATGACGCGCGCGGTGGCGCACCTCACCCCGGAGGCCCCCCTGGCCATCTGGACGAACCTCCTGGGCAAGGAGCCCATCCTCGCCACGGCGCGCGCGCTGGGCTTCGGCCACCTGCGGGGCGAGTACGTCTGGGGCAAGCGCACCACGGACAAGAACGCCAACGAGCAGTTGCTGCGCGTCTACGAGGTGGCGCTGGTGCTCTCCCGGACGCCCGCGCCCGAGCCCCGGCTGGAGGATCCTCCGACGACCTGGGCGGTGGTGGGTGGCTACGATGATGACAGCGAGGCGGCGCGTTGGGGCAACCACCCCCACCACAAACCCTTCTCGGTGCTGGAGCCGCTGGTGCGCACCTGGAGCCGGCCCGGGGACTGGGTGTTGGACCCGTTCGCGGGCAGTGGCTCGATGCCCGCGGCGGCGCTGCGCCTGGGCCGCAAGGCGGCGTGCCTGGAAGTAGAGCCCGAGTGGGCCGAGCGCGTCGCCCGGCGTCTGCGCGAGACGGCGCCCCCGGCGAACCAGTAGTCTGCGCGTTTCCCCTCCCCAACGTAGCGAGGACTTCGGATGAAGCAGCACCAGAAGATGCTCCTGGGCATCGTCATCGGCACGGGGGCGGGAGTCGCCGCCAACGTGCTCGCGCACGGCGCGCCCTGGCTCGAGTGGGTGGTGACGAACATCACCTCCCTGGTGGGAACGCTCTTCCTGCGGCTCCTGCTGATGCTGGTGGTGCCGCTGCTCTTCGCCGCGCTGGTGATGGGCGTGTGCGAGCTGGATTTGCGGCAACTGGGGCGGCTCGGCCTGCGCACGCTGGGCTACACGGTGATTGTCTCCGCCATCGCGGTGCTCATCGGTCTGGTGGCGGTCAACGTCTTCCAGCCGGGCAAGGGCCTGAGCGACGAGGCGCGCGCGCTCATCCAACAGGGAACATCGGTGAAGGCGGCCCCCGCGCCGAGCGACACCTCGGTGCCCGCGCTCATCACCTCCATGGTGCCGAGCAACCCCGTCAAGGCGGCGGCGGACGGGGACATGATCGCCCTCATCGTCTTCTCGCTCCTCTTCGGCATCGCCCTGGCGGTGACGGACACCGAGGGGGCGCGCAGCCTGCGCGGCGCCATCCAGGGGCTCTATGACGTGATGATGACGCTCATCGACGGCGTGCTGCGGATGGCGCCCGTGGGCGTGGCCGCGCTGCTCTTCAGCATGACGGCGCGCCTGGGCTTCGGCATCCTCATGCAGGTGGCGGCCTACGTGGGCGTGGTGCTGCTGTCGCTCGGGCTGCACATGTTTGGCGTGTACTCCCTGTCCGTGCGCTTCCTCGGGGGGAGAAACCCCATCGCCTTCTTCCGGGACTGCCGCCTGGCCATCGTGACCGCCTTCTCCACGGCGTCCTCCAGCGGCACGCTGCCCACGGCGCTCAAGGTGGCCGAGGAAAACCTCAAGCTGCCGCGCAACGTGTCGCGCTTCGTGCTCACCGCGGGCTCGGCGATGAACCAGAACGGCACCGCGCTCTTCGAGGGCGTCACCGTGCTCTTCCTGGCGCAGGTGTTCGGCGTGACGCTGAGCATCCCGGATCAGATCGTGGTGATGTTCATCTGCATCCTGGCGGGCATCGGCACCGCGGGTGTGCCGGCCGGCTCCATTCCCGTCATCGCGATGATCCTCGGTTTGTTCAAGATTCCCCCCGAGGGACTGGCGCTCGTACTGGGCGTGGATCGCTTCCTGGACATGTGCCGCACCACGCTCAACGTGACGGGGGACCTGGCCGCCGCGGTCTACGTGGCCCGGGGCGAGACGGATCCCACCGAGCTCGCCCCGGCGCCGGGACAGGAATCGTCCGCTTCTTGAGCTTCCGCGCGGCCTGGGGTTGCCTTGGGCGCGCCGCTGCCCCATACCCCCGGAAACCCCACATCACAGGTCGGGTCAAGGGAGCCGCCGCACATGAAGGTGTCCAAGGACTGCGTGGTCTCATTGGAGTATCGGTTGCACCTCGGCGATGGAAAGGTCGTCGATGAGAGCGGGCCCGGGCAGCCCCTGGCCTACATCCATGGACGGGGGCAGATCGTCCCGGGCCTGGAGGGGCAACTAGACGGCCTGTCGGTGGGAGACGCGAAGCAGGTGGTGGTGGCCCCCGCGCAGGGCTATGGCGAGCATGACGTCCGCGGACTTCAGGAAGTCCCCCGCACCATGTTCCCCCCGGGCGCGGCGCTCGAGCCGGGCCTGAGCATCTCCGCGCAGACGGCGGACGGGGACGTCATCCCCATCACCATCCGTGAGATAAAGGGTGAAAGCGTGGTGGTGGACCTGAACCACCCACTGGCGGGCAAGACGCTGCACTTCGACGTGAAGGTGAAGGACGTGCGCACGGCCACCGCCGAGGAACTGGAGCACGGCCACGCCCACGGCCCGGGCGGCGCGCATTCGCACTGAGGCCGGCGCCGCGGCGGAGGCTCCACTCGTCGGGTAGGAGGTGTTCCGGTATCCTTGCACCTCCTCATGACTTCGCCCGTCTCGCCCTCGCCCCAGCAACTGCGCATCCACCCCGAGCCCGTTCCTCCGACGGAGCCTCCTTCCGAGAAAGAGGACCCCGAGCGCTACTGGCTCGAGCACGTCTACCAGGGCGGAGCGCGCCAGCTCACCGTGCGCGCCATCATCGCGGGCATGCTGATTGGCGCGGTGATGTGCCTGTCCAACCTGTACGTCATCCTCAAGACGGGTTGGAGCCTGGGCGTCACCCTCACCGCGTGCATCCTCGCCTTCGCCACCTTCGGCATGCTGCGCGGCGTGGGCCTGATCCGAAAGGACTTCACCACCCTGGAGAACAACGCCATGGGCTCGGTGGCGTCGGCGGCGGGGTACATGACGGGCGGTGGCAACATGGCGGCGGTGCCCGCGCTGCTGATGCTCACCGGGACGCTGCCTCCCTCGGGGTGGCTGGTGGCGTGGTTCGCCGCCGTGTCCGCGCTGGGCGTCTTCGCCGCCATCCCCATCAAGCGCCAGCTCATCAACATCGAGCAGTTGCCGTTTCCCACGGGCACGGCCACCGCGGAGACGCTCCAGGCGCTGCACGGGCATGACGAGCGCTCCCGGGGCAAGGCGCGCTACCTGGGCATCGCGGGGCTCGTGGGGGCGACGGTCGCCGTGTGGCGGGATGCCAAGGGCGCGTGGCTCGCGTGGAACCTGCCCGCGAAGCTGAGCCTGCCCTTCATGATTGGCGGCAAGCCCGCCGGGGCCTGGACGCTGTCGCTGGACCTGAGCCTGCTGCTCATCGGCGCCGGCGCGCTGGTGAGCTTCAAGACGGGCTGGTCCATGCTGCTCGGGGCGCTGCTCACCTACGGCGTGCTCGCGCCGGAGATGGTCAGCCGGGGCGTCATCCCCGAGGTGACGTACAAGGCCATCAACGCCTGGACGCTGTGGACGGGGGCCTCGCTGCTCGTCGCCTCCGGCCTCTTGTCCTTCGCCTTCCAGTGGCGCAGCGTGGCGAAGTCCTTCCAGGCGCTCGCGGGGCTGTTCGGCAAGAAGACCGAGGAGAACAAGGATCCGCTCGCCGACGTGGAGTGCCCGCCCTCGTGGTTCCCCCTGGGCTTCCTGGTGCTGGGGCCCGTGGTGGTGGGGCTGATGGCCTACCTCTTCCAGATTCCGGTGTGGGCGGGCGTCATCGCCCTGCCGCTGTCGGTGGTGATGGGCGTCATCGCCTCGCGCGTCACGGGTGAGACGGACACCACGCCCACCAAGGCGCTCGGGCCGGTGACGCAGTTGCTCTATGGCGGCCTCTTGCCGGGCAACCTCCCCGCCAACATCATGAGCGCCAACGCCACGGGCGGCGTGGGGCTGCACTCGGCGGACCTGCTCACGGACCTCAAGTCCGGGTGGCTGCTCGGGGCCAATCCGCGCCAGCAGTTCTTCGCGCAGCTCTTCGGCGTGGTTGCGGGCGCGGCGGTGGTGGTGCCCGCGTTCAACCTGCTCGTGCCGAGCGCGGACGTGCTGGGCACCGAGGAGTTCCCCGCGCCCTCGTCCCTGGTGTGGGCGGGCGTGTCGAAGATGCTGATGAGCGGGGTGGAGTCCCTGCCGGTGTCCGCCCGGATTGGCGCGCTGTGCGGCCTGTCCCTGGGCGTGGCGCTGGTGCTGCTGGAGCGCTGGGCGCCCAAGGCCGCCAAACCCTTCATCCCCTCGGCGTCCGGCCTGGGGCTGTCCATCGTCATTCCGGGAGCGAGCTCCATCAGCTTCTTCATCGGCGCGGCGATCGCCGAGGTGCTGCGCCGCAAGAAGCCGAAGCTGGCCGAGGCCGCCGTGCTCCCCGTGAGCTCGGGCTTCATCGCGGGCGAGAGCCTGATGGGCATCGCCATCGCCATGCTCAAGGCCTTCGGCGTGATGCCCAAGTAGGAAGGTTTTCGATGAGCGCTGACCTGTTACAGGCCCTCGCGGCCGTCCTTCCCCCCGACGGACTCGTCACGGATCCGGATGTCCTGGAGGCCCATCGCCATGATCAGGCGGGGTGGGCCATGGCGGGGACTCCCCGGATCCTCGTCCGCCCGGGTTCCACGGCGGAGGTCCAGGCCGTGCTCCGCGTGGCCTCGGCGCACCGGGTGCCCGTGGTGGCGCGGGGCGCGGGCTCGGGCCTGTCCGGGGGCGCCAACGCCGTGGACGGCTGCATCCTGCTCTCCCTCACGCGGATGAACCGCATCCTGGAGTTGGACACCCAGAGCCTGTTCGCCGTCGTCCAGCCCGGAGTCGTCAATGGCTCGCTCAAGGCGGCCGCGGCGGAGCGGGGGCTCTGGTACGCGCCGGACCCCGCGAGCTGGGAGTTCTCCACGCTCGGCGGCAACCTGGCGACCAACGCGGGAGGCCTGTGCTGCGTGAAGTACGGCGTGACGGGAGACTCCGTGCTGGGGCTCGAGGTGGTGCTCGCGGATGGCTCGGTGGTCCGCACGGGCGGGCGCACGGTCAAGAACGTGGCGGGCTATGACCTGACCCGCCTGTTCATCGGCTCCGAGGGCACGCTCGGCATCATCACCGAGGCCACGCTGCGCCTGCGTCCGCGTCCGCCCAGGGCCACGACGCTGGTGGCGGCGTTCCCGTCGCTCGTGGCGGCGGGCGCGGCGGTGCTGGACATCATGAAGGACACGCGGCCCTCGCTCCTGGAGTTGATGGACAGGGCCACGGTTCGCGCCGTGGAGAAGCACCGGCCCATGGGCCTGGACGCCGACGCGGCCGTGCTCCTGATGGCGCGCTCGGACGCGGGGGGCGAGCAGGGCGTGGCGGAGTGCGCGCGGATGGCGGCGGCCTGTGAAGCCGCGGGCTCGACCTTCGTCATCCAATCCTCCGACGAGGCCGAGGGCGAGCTGCTGATGGGCGCCCGGCGGTTCGCTTTCTCCGCGCTGGAGAAGGAGGGGACGACGCTGCTCGATGACGTGTGCGTGCCCATCGCCCGGCTGCCGGAACTGCTCGCGGGCGTCGAGCGCATCGCCGAGGCGCGGCGGGTGCTCATCGGCACGTTCGGTCACGCGGGGGACGGCAACATGCACCCCACGCTCGTCTTCAACCGCGAGGACCCGGACGAGGTGGCGCGGGCCCAGGCAGCGTTCGACGACATCCTCCAGGTGGTGCTCGACCTCGGGGGCTCCATCACCGGGGAGCACGGGGTAGGGGTGCTCAAGCGTCCCTTCCTGGAGCGTCAGCTCGGGTCCGAGACCACGAAGCTGCATCACACGCTCAAGGCCGCGATGGATCCGCTCGGCATCCTCAACCCCGGCAAGCTGCTCTGACTTTAGCGGCAATCAGAGGTGTTGCCGAGGGCAGTCGGATGTCGAACTGCTATGCCTATACGGGGCTCGCTGGGCTTCCAGAAGTGAAGAAGGTCGTCAAAGTGGAACCCCTTCCCGCAGAGTTTCGTGGACCTGGCTTGGGTTTGCTCGATGTGCTCAGGTGGTCCCGTCAGCAACTGATGATTGGGCGTGGACTCTGGTTCGTTGCTGGAGGGGACCGGGTCGATTCCCTGGTCTCCTTCATTCATGGCTGGCTCGCCCATGACGTCTTCAATCAGACCTCGGACCCGGAGTGGCAGGCGTTCGAGACATGGCTGCGGGACGTGAAGAACGAGTTTCCCGGCGAGGGCTGGCATGTGAAGTTCCTCGTCGACTGTGGCGGTGATCACGAGCGCGCGGCCATGAAGTTCCTCGATTTCGTCGAGGAGTTCGTCACGTCCACGCGCACACCGCCCACGGAGTTGTGAGCAACGCCCTGTTTCGGGTAGGGCGCTCCGGACAAATGAAGAGGGCGCCCGTTTCCAGGCGCCCTCGGGGTTCATCCCATCAGTGACTCAGCCGCTCAGCTGCGCAGGCCCGGCGCCTCGTGGCCGGTGCGCGCGACGTACTCGTTGTAGCCGCCGCCGTACTGGTGGATGCCGTCCGGCGTCAGCTCCAGCACCCGGTTGCTCAGCGCGCCGAGGAAGTGCCGGTCGTGGCTCACGAAGAGCATGGTGCCCTCGTAGTTGGAGAGCGCCGCGATCAGCATCTGCTTGGTCGCCATGTCCAGGTGGTTGGTGGGCTCGTCGAGGATGAGGAAGTTGGGCGGATCGAAGAGCATCTGCGCCAGCACCAGACGGGCCTTCTCGCCACCGGACAGCACCCGGCACTTCTTCTCGATCTCATCCCCCGAGAAGCCGAAGCACCCGGCGAGCGCTCGGAGCGAACCCTGGGACGCGCGGGGGAACTTGTCCACGAGCGAGTCGTACACGGTGTGCTCGGGCTTGAGGATCTCCATGGCGTGCTGGGCGAAGTAGGCCATCTTCACGCTGCCGCCCACCGTCACCGCGCCGTCGTCCGGCCTCGAGTCCCCAGCGATCAGCTTGAGCAGGGTGGACTTGCCCGCGCCGTTGACGCCCATGACGCACCAGCGCTCGCCGCGCCGCACGAGGAAGTCCAGGCCGTTGTAGATGCGGCGCTTGCCGTAGCCCTTCACCACGCGCTCGAGCTTCGCCACGTCGTCGCCCGAGCGGGGTGGGGGCTGGAAGTCGAAGAGCAGTGTCTGCCGGCGCTTGGGCGGCTCCACCTTCTCGATCTTCTCCAGCTTCTTCACCCGGCTCTGCACCTGGGCGGCGTGGGAGGCGCGCGCCTTGAAGCGCTCGATGAACTTGAGCTCCTTGGCGAGCATGGCCTGCTGGCGGTCGAACTGCGCCTGCTGGTGCTTCTCGTTGATGGCGCGCTGCTGCTCGTAGAAGTCGTAGTTGCCCGAGTACGTGGTGAGCTCGCCACCGTCGATCTCGACAATCTTGGTCACGATGCGGTTCATGAACTCGCGGTCGTGGCTCGTCATCAGGATGGCGCCCTCGTAGTTCTTGAGGAAGCTCTCCAGCCAGATGAGCGATTCGATGTCCAGGTGGTTGCTCGGCTCGTCGAGCAGCATCACGTCCGGGCTCATGAGCAGGATGCGGGCGAGCGCCACACGCATCTTCCAACCGCCGGACAGCGCGCCCACGTCGCCGTCCATCATCTCCTCGGAAAAGCCGAGGCCCGCGAGGATTTCCCGGGCGCGGCCCTCCAGGGCGTAGCCCCCCAGCTCCTCATAGCGGCCCTGCACGACGCCAAAGCGCTCGACGAGCTTGTCCATCTCGTCCATGCGATCGGGGTCGGCCATGGCGGCCTCCAGGGACTTGAGCTCGGAGGCGATCTCCGACACGGGGCCCGCGCCGTCCATGACGGCGGCCACGGAGCTCTGGCCGGACATCTCGCCCACGTCCTGGTCGAAGTAGCCGATGGTGACGCCGCGGTCGACGGAGACCTGGCCCTCGTCCGGGTGCTCGCGCTGGACGACCATGCGGAAGAGCGTGGACTTGCCCGCGCCGTTGGGGCCCACGAGGCCCACCTTTTCGCCCTTGTTGAGCTGGGCCGAGGCCTCCACGAAGAGGATCTGCTGCCCGTGCTGCTTGCCGATGTTGTCGAGACGAATCATGAGACCTCAAGAGGGGCGAAAATCCCTCGCCCCCGCCCTCTCCCAGACCGGAAGGGGGTTCGTCCAGAAGTTATCAGGACTTCGTTTTCATCCCCGGCGAGGGCCCGCCCGCCTGGCCTCTCTCCGCACACCACGCTTGATTGACAGGGTCCTGTCATCATGACAGAGTCCTGTCATGTCGAAGCTGACGCCGTCGGCGCTGTCGTTCAGCGAGCTCATCCTCGAGGTGTTCCACCTCAACGGGCTGGCGCTCGCGGCGGGTGAGGTGCTCAGCAACCCATCGGGGCTGACCAGCGCGCGGTGGCAGGTGCTTGGCGTGGTCGACCACGGCCCGGTGCCGGTCGCCAGCGTCGCCCGGACCATGGGGCTGGCGCGCCAGAGCGTGCAGCTCACCGCGGACTCCCTGGAGCGCGACGGTTTCATCGAGTACGTGGACAATCCGCACCACCGCCGCGCCAGGCTCATCGCGATCACCGACGCCGGGCGCAAGGCGCTCCGTGGGGTCGAGGCACGCCAGGCGACCTGGGCGAACCGGCTCGGCGAACGCCTGGAGCCCGCGACGCTGCGCGCGACCCTGGAGGGCCTGCGGCGGGTGCGAGAACTCCTCGAACAGGACGCGGTGACCCTCGAGCCACACAAGGAGTGAGCCCATGTCGATGACGATCCCCGTGCTTCCGTGCGCCGCGCTACCGGAGACGCTGGCGTTCTACCGGACCCTCGGTTTCGAGGTCACCCACGAGCAGACGCGTCCCAATGTGTACGCGGCGACCCGTCGCGGCGATGTCCACCTGCACTTCATGGGTCTCAAGGGGCTTGAGCCCTCCAAGGCATACAGTACCTGTCTGGTGATGGTTCCAGAGGTCGAGCAGCTCCATCGGACCTTCGCGGATGGCCTGCGCCAGGCATACGGCAAGGTCCCGCTCTCCGGCTTCCCGCGCATCACCCGCATGAAGCAGGGTCAGAGCCGCTTCACCGTGGTCGACGTCGACGGCAACTCAGTCATCTACATCCGCCAGGACGCGCCGGATGACTATGACGAGGGCCGCTCGGACAATTCGTCACAGACCCAGCTCGGCAAGGCCTTGCGCGCCGCGGCGCGCCTGCGCGACTTCAAGAACGACGACGCCGCGGCCGCCAAGGTCCTCGAGGTGGCGCTGACGAAGGAGGCGGGTGCCGCGTTCGAGCGCGCGCGCGTGCTCGTCGCTCGAGCCGAGATCGCTGTCGCCATGGATGACTCGGCGCGTGTGACGAGCGCGCTCGCGGAGCTCTCCGCACTGGTGCTCCGCGACGACGAGCGGGCACGGATAAAGGAGGAACTCGAGGCCCTTGGCGTCAGGGCGTGAGAGGCGTCTGGCGCAGGGCCTCGATGTCCGCGAGCACGCCGCTGACCAATGCCTCCACGACGCGCTCACCCTTGGCGAGCGTGGCATCTCCAAACACGCCGCTCAAGGACAGCTTGCCAGGTCCCTGGGGGTTGCGCGTCAGGGGCCCCTCTCCGGGGTGGCAGTCCTTGACGGCCTTGCTCATGTCCACGGTGTGCGGCGCGATGTAGAGCATCATCGAGGTCTCGATCTCATCGGCGTGGGTTCCTTCCTCCTGCTGGCTCACCTCCTTCTGCACCGGATCGAGCGTCTGGAGCAGGTCGGTGAAGCGCAGCACGATGCCCTCGGCGGCGAGCACTTCCTGGGCGGGCCGGAGCGCGCGCAGCGTGGAGACCCCCGTGTTGAGCACGTAGAAGCGGCGTGGGCCGAAGCGCGCCAGGCTCCGGCAGATGTCCACGATGACAGCGACGTGGCGCCCGGGTACTCCACGAACGAGGGATAGAACGAGTAGTTGACCGTGGGCGCGACCACCACGTCCGCGCTGGCGAGCACCCGTTTCGCGAGGTACTCGGCCGTGTTCCAGTCGTTGCCCAGCGGAAGGTGCGGCCCGTGCTCCTTGGCCTGGGCTCCCAAGGGGAGCCCCGAGTCTCAATCCCTCTGGATGGGAGGTCGGTTATTTCCAGATTTACTTGGATGCCGGTTCTGAGCGAAAGTGGGTGCGGAACAGGACTCGAGGAGGTTGGCTTTCCATGAAGACCCATCGGTTGGTCGCGGCCCTCACTGTCATGAGCGCCGCCGCGGTGTCTGGAGTTGGCTGTGGCGGCGAGGCGGGGGGCGTGGCGGAGGACTCACTTTCCACCGCTTCCGCGCCGCTCGCCTGTACCACCCGAATCGTGTACGGCGATGCGTGGATTCACGGGGGCCACCCGAACCAGTTCGACATCGCCGATGGCGAGGTGACCTGGGACGGCACCTGCGTCAACGAGGGAAGCAACTCCTACGCGGTGCTCTCCAATGGGTGGAAGCCGTACTTCACCGGCAACAACGCATGTGTGATGTCGTTCGACTCGGACTGCGCGGGTGCCCCCGCGTGCTCCACGCGCGTCACCTATGGCCCCAAGTGGATCCACGCCAACCCGGGGACGTACGACGACGTGGGCGGACGCGTGTTCTGGAATCGCTCGTGCGTCAACGAGGGAAGCAACTCCTACGCGACGCTCTCCAACGGATGGAAGCCGTACTTCACCGGTGCCAATGGCTGCGCCATGACGTTCCGGTACACGGGCTGTGGCGGCCTCTACCAGAACCCGGTGTTCCCCAATGACTGCGCCGATCCGGGCGTGATCTTCGATGGGGGCAAGTACATCGCGGTGTGCACCTCGGGCGGTGCCGCGGCCGCGTTCCCCATCCGGACCTCGTCGGACCTGGTCACCTGGACGAGCGCGGGCTTCATCTTCCCGGCGGGACAGCGGCCCTCCTGGGCCTCCACCGACTTCTGGGCTCCGGAGATCCACCGCGTGGGCTCGCGCTACATCGCCTATTACACCGCGCGTCACACCAATGGCGTCCTGTCCATTGGCGCCGCCACCGCGGCGAGCCCACTCGGGCCCTTCACCGACCTGGGCCGTCCCCTCGTGCATGACACGAAGATGGGGATGATCGACGCCACCTTCTTCACCGACACCGCCGGCACGAAGTACCTGGTGTGGAAGGCGGATGGCAACGCGGTGGGGCAGAAGACGCCCATCTATGCGCAGGCGCTCTCGGCGGATGGTCTGTCGCTCGTCGGCACGCGGCAGACGCTGATCACCAATGACCGCACCTGGGAGGGTGGGGTGGTCGAGGCGCCGTGGGTCGTCGCGAAGGACGGCTACTACTACCTCTTCTACAGTGGCAATGCCTACTACAACGGCACCTATGCCATTGGCGTGGCCCGCGCGACGAGCCCCCTCGGTCCGTATACGAAGGCCAGCGCCCCCATCCTGAAGACCGTTCCGGGTTGGGAGGGGCCCGGGCATGGCTCGGTGGTCACCTCGCCCTCGGGCACCTCCGTCATGGTTTATCACGCCTGGAATAGCGCCCACACCGCGCGCGTGATGCTCGTGGATGCCATCGTCTGGAGCAACGGCTGGCCGACGATGCCCAGCGCTCCGTCGTTGAATTCGCGTCCCATGCCTTGAGCCGCTCGGGCTCCTGTTGAGATCAACGGCCCTGGGCACCGTCCTCACGGTGGCCCGGGGCCAGTTCCGCCGTGGTGGCATCGAGGAGCGCGCGCAGCAGCGGCAGGCGGTGCAGGTCCCGGTGGTAGCCCGACCAGACGTCCCGGCCAGGAGGGGATTCGCCGAGCCACACCCGCTCCAGTCCAGGCGTGACGGCGCCCACCTGGACGGGCAGCACGGCGATTCCCGCCCCCTCGGCGCACATCCTCGCTTGCACGTCCCGGTTGTTGCTGCGTCCGGCGAAGCGGGCCTCGGGCAGCAGCCGGGTGAGCCAACCCACGTCGGCGAGTTCACTGAACGCCGTGTCCATGGTGATGAGCGAGTGGCCCTCGCCCCCGGTGGCGGGGTCCGGCGCTCCCTGGCGCTCCAGGTAGGCCCGCGATGCGTAGGCCTCATAGGCGATGTGCATGAGCCGCTTCTGCATGACGTCCGGCTCCTGGAAGCGCAGGAAGCGGAAGCTCAGGTCCGTCTCCCGGCGGCTCAGGCTCACCAGCCGGGTCTCGGTGACGAGTTCCACCACGGCCCGGGGGTGACGCTGGCTGAACCGGGCGAGGATGGGCGCCAGGACATGGGTGGCGAACCAGTCCGAGCTGGACACGCGCAGCATGCCTCCCAGCTCGTCACCCTGGCCGGCCAGCCGCCTCTCGAAGGCCAGGGCCTCCTCCTCCATGCGCTCGGCGTGCGCGAGGACCGCCGTGCCCGCCTGCGTCAGGGAGAAGCCCTCGGCGGTGCGGCTCAGCAGCTTGTGGCCCACCGCCTCCTCCAAGGCGTAGAGCCGGCGCCCCATGGTGGGCTGGGTCTGGCCGACGGCCTTGGCCGCGCCCACGAGCGAGCCCGCCCGGGCCACGGCGAGGAACACCTTGAGGTCGTCCCAGTTGGCGGACACCCCTCCCTTGGGTCTGCGTGCGGCCATGCGGAATCGAATACCGCGAATGCGCAAATGTCGATTCCGGATCGCGCGGGCCGGGGCCAGATTGCGCCTCGTTCTCCTTCTTCCTTCCGGAGCGTCGCCATGAAGGCCATTGCCTACCGCCAGCGTCTTCCCCTCGACCATGCCGAGAGCTTGATCGACATCGAAGTGCCCAATCCCCCGGCCCCCACGGGGAGGGATCTGCTCGTCCGGGTCCAGGCCGTCTCGGTGAATCCCGTGGACACCAAGATCCGCACGAACGTGGACCCCAAGGGCGCGGACAAGATCCTGGGCTGGGACGCCGCGGGCACCGTGGTCGCGGTGGGCCCGGACGCTCGCCTCTTCAAGGCGGGGGACACCGTCTTCTACGCGGGCGCCATCGAGCGCTCCGGCACGAACGCCGAGCTGCACCTGGTGGACGAGCGCATCGTGGGCCGCAAACCCGAGTCGCTGGACTTCGCCCAGGCCGCCGCCCTGCCGCTCACCTCCATCACCGCCTGGGAGATGCTGTTCGACCGGCTGAAGGTGCCCTACGGGAAGAAGGCCGACGCGGGCTCGGTGCTCATCGTGGGCGGGGCGGGCGGCGTGGGCTCCATCGCCATCCAGCTCGCGCGCCGGCTGACGGGCCTCACCGTGTTCGCCAGCGCCTCGCGGGCCGAGACCCAGGACTGGGTCCGCCAGATGGGCGCCCATCACATCGTGGACCACCGCCAGCCGATGGCCCCGCAGATCAAGGCCATTTCGCCCCAGGGCGTGGACTACGTGCTCGCGCTCACCCAGACGGAGAAGCACTTCGCCGACCTGGCGGAGGCCCTCAAGCCCCAGGGCGCCCTGTCGATCATCGATGATCCCAAGACGCCGCTCGACATCGGCCTGCTCAAGAGCAAGAGCGCGTCGCTGCACTGGGAGCTCATGTTCACCCGCCACCGCTTCCAGACGCCGGACATGATCGCCCAGCACCAGTTGCTCAACGAGGTGGCGGACCTGGTGGACGCGGGCCTGCTGCGCACGACGATGCGCGAGAACCTCGGCACCATCAACGCGGCCAACCTCAAGCGCGCCCATGCGCTGCTCGAGAGTGGCCGCGCCATCGGCAAGGCGGTGCTGAGCGGCTTCTGAGGAAGCATCCGCCTGAGTATGTCGCCACCTGACTGTGTCGTGCAGGCGACAGTCTCCCAGACGAAGAGACGGCAGGATGCGTCCTCATCCGTCGTGGGAAAAGGAAGCGAACCATGTCCGAGAACAACCCTTACCTCCGTTACAGCGACTCCGTGGAAGTGCCCGAGCAGGACGAGGAGGCATTGAGCGCGAGGATCATCGAATCAATGGGGCGGGTGAACCGCGCCAACTTCGAGCGGCATCGCCACGCCACCCGGGACGCCCATGCGAAGAGCCATGGGGTACTCGTGGGCACCCTCACGGTGAACGAGGGATTGCCCGCCCACCTGCGTCAGGGTCTCTTCTCCGAGCCGCGCAGCTATCCCCTCGTCGTGCGCTTCTCCTCCGCGCCCAGTGATGTCCAGAGCGATCGCATCCCCACCCAGCGCGGCATGGCCATCAAGGTGCTGGGCGTGGAGGGTCCCAAGGTCTTGCCGGAGCACCGTGACGAGACGACCCAGGATCTGCTTCTGGTCAACCACCCCGTCATTCCCTTCGGGGACGTGGCCGCTTATTGGCGGGCCCAACAATTCGCGGAGCGGCGGGCGGGCGCTTCCGAGCTGTCCAAGAGGGTGACCGCCGGACTGGCGCGTGGCGCGCACCACGTGTTCAACGCGGCGGGCATCCAGAACGAGCTCCTGAAGGCCCTGGCCACCCCCAACACCCACATCCTGGGGCAGACGTTCCACAGCATGGCGGCGCTGCGCTTCGGAGACTACATCGCGAAGATCAGCGTCGCGCCGCTCTCTGGGGAGGTGCGCCAGTTCATCGGGCGAACGATCGACGCGGACACCCAGCCCTCGGCCTTGCGGGACCTCGTGGTCGCGTTCTTCCGGGAGCACTCGGCGGAGTATGAGTTGCGCGCCCAGCTCTGCACGGATCTCGCGCGGATGCCGGTGGAGGACGCATCGGTGCCCTGGCCGGAGAGCGTGTCGCCCTGGCAGCCCGTCGCGAGGATTTCCCTGCCCCGGCAGGAGGCCTTCAGCCCGGAGCGCCGCGTCTACGCCGACGACGTGCTGTCCTTCAACCCCTGGCACTGCATTGAGGCGCACCGGCCCTTGGGCGCGCTCATGCGCTTGCGCCGCAAGGCCTACGAGGAGTCCTCCCGTTTCCGGCACGAGATGAACGCGAAGCCGCGCGTGGAGCCCCGGAGCCTGGCGGACATTCCCGCCTGAGCTGGACCGGAGCACCCGGGGGCGGGTGCTCCAAGCCGGGGGCTTACAGCGTGGGGGCGCCGATCACGGTGGTGCAGTTGCCCGTGGTGCCGCAGGTGGTGCCCTTGCTGGTGTACCAGGCGGACTTGCGGGTGCCGTACTGACGGTTGTCCGCGTGCACGTGCGGGCCGGTGGCTTCGCCGGTGCCGCCCACGAGGCCGAGCGCGCAGCCATCGCACGTCTTGGTGCCGGAGCTGGTGTTGGCGTAGATGTGCAGCTGGCGGAACTCCCAGCCGCTGCCGCCGGAGACGACGTAGTAGTTGCCGGCGCCGCCGTTACACGTGGAGCCGTAGCAGGCCGCGCCACAGCCGCCGTAGTACTTGTAGGCGTAGCTGCCCGCGAGCATGCCGCGGTGGTTCCACTCGCCGCACGTGCCGTTGCTGATGTCGAGCGCCGTGTGGCTGCCGCCGTTGCAGCTGTAGTACGTCGTCGAGTTCACGCGCGCGTTGGGCTCGCAGATGGGGCCCTTGGCGTTGGCGGCCACGGCCACTCCGGCCCAGCCCGCCAGCAGCGAGCCCGCGACGCACAGCATCTTCTTCACGTTCATACATCCTCCTCGGGGGTTGCTCCGCGCTACTTCGGACTACGGGGGACTGCCTCCGGCTACTTGCGCAACCGCTCCTTCTCGCGCAGCAGCAGGTGCCATTCCTGGAGCCCGAGCTTGAGCGCGGACTGCCAGGCATCGATTTCCGGATCCAACGCGGGGGCCACGCCGCGCAGGGACTCGAGCGTGGCGCTCGCGCCGCCCATGCCCAGTTGGACGATTCCCTTCAGGGCGGACTTGCGCACGCCCGGGTCGCGCTCCTCGCGGTAGAGCGAGACGAGCGCGTCGCGCGTGCTCTTGGATTCCTTGCCGGGCACGCCCCCGAGCGCCGTCGCCGCCGCGGCGCGCACGCCCGGGTCCTCCGCGCGCAATTGCCCGTGCATCCGCTCCACCGTCTCATGGCCCACCGCCTCCATGGAGACCTCGGACAAGAGCCGCGCGGTGGCCTTCGGGTCCTTCGAGGCCAGCGCGGTGGCCACGGCCGTCTCGGACACGCCCTGGTCGTGGCCGAAGTACACTTTGGCGTTCTCGTGGACGAGGTTGTCCACCACGGCCTGGCGCACCTCGGGGGCGCTGTCGCGGATGAGCTGCTCGTACGTCACCACGCCGCCGTTCTTCGCCATGCTGTCCACCGAGCCCGTGCCCCGCAGGGCCCGCACCGCCGCCGCCCGCGCCGCGGGATCCGCGTCTCCCGCCGCTCGGGCGAGCACGGGCTGGAGCAGGGCGGGGTCCTCGGCGAAGCTGGCCTTGCTCGCGAGCGCCGCGCCCAGTCCTTCCAGGGTCGCCGGGTCGTGTTCACGCGCGAAGGCGGCGAGCAGTTCGTCCGAGGGCATGACCCGGGCGGCGGCCTTCAGGCGCGCGAGGGCGTATTTGCGGTAGGCGGGCGAGCCGGAGCGCAGCGCATCGCGCAGCTCGTCGATCATCCCGCTGAACGAGCATTCCGTCTGGCGCAGGGGCTCCGGGGACGGGTCGACGGCCAGGGCGGGCAGCGGGAGACAGCAGGCGGCCGTGGCGAGCAGCGCTCCGAACCAGCGCTTTCGGGGGGAGATCATTGGTGGGGCGCTCCTTCCTCGATGAGGCAGCGGTGGCGTTCTTCCTTGCCGAGCCAGATGCGGGCGAAGTCCACCGTGCCCTCGGCATAGAGCCGCTGGAAGTCCCGGTAGTCCTGCACGAAGCGGGGATCCTGCGCGGCCATCTGCTGGAGCAGCGGCAGGGCTCCGGCCCCGGCCGCGCGCACGGCGAAGCGGAAGAGGGCCCAGCGCACGCACTCGTCCTTCTCCGCGGGGAAGGCGCCGCGGTACGCCTCCAGCGCCTTCTGGGGATCCTCGGTGACGGCGAGCCGGAAGGCGGCCATCTCGCGCACGTCCCGCTCGGGATCCGTGCGCATGATGCGCTCGAGCCGCTCCATGGACTCCGTGTCCATCAGCGGATCCGAGTAGGACGGCATCTCCAGCGCGAGCAGGCGCGTGGCGAGCTCCTCGGACTTCTCGCCCACGTCCAGCAGCTCGTTCCAGTACGGAGCGAAGGTGCCGGTGCGCTCGTAGTCCTCCTTCATCACCCGGCCGATCGTCCGCGTGGCCACCCAGCCCGCGGAGTCCGTGGCCACGTTCATCGCCAGGCTCTTGAGCCGCTGGATGTTCGCGGGCGACAGGCGCTTCTGCGTCTCGAGCGCGTCCAGGGCGGTGGCCCGGTTGACGAGCTGCGCGCCCTCGTCCTCGCCCATCTTCAACAGGCCCTCCACCACCTGGGGCTGGTGGACGGCGGGAGCGTTCTTCAACGCGCCCAGGTAGAGGGACACCTCCTCCGGCCGCTGGCCCTTCTGTGCCCAGGCGAGCACCTGGAGCGCGCGGCCCGCGTCGTCTCCGATGAGCTCCGTGAGCCGTTCCTGGAGGTATGTCGCGAGCTCGCTGTCTCCCGCGCCGAGCGCGGCGCTCAGGGCCCGCGGGAAGGCATCGAGCGAACCGCCCTGGTCGAACCCGGCCACGCCGTCCCAGCACCCCGGCATGGGAATGATGTCCTGCTTGGGAGCGCGTTCTCGAGGAGGCGGGGACGTGCCCCCGGATCCTCGCGCGTCCGTGAGCGCCTTCGTGGGCGCGGAGGAGGGCTCGGGGGATGCCAGGGGCTCCTTCCCGGCGGGTTCCGGACGGCGCCAGACCAGCGCCACGCCCAGGAGGATGAGCAGCGTGACCCCGACCAGCAGGGCGGCCTTGGTGAATGGACGTTGCATGATTGTCAGGTTTATCTGGTTATCATGGGTTTCAATCCGCGCTCAAGGAATTCTCGGGCACCGAGAGGAACGTCCTGGGGGAGGGGTCCCGTCGTCGGGTGGGGTTGCTGTACGCTCCCTCCCGCCGGGCACCCGGCATTCAGGGGGCTTCATGCGACGGAGAAGTCTGGTGGCGGTGTTGTTGTTGAGCGGCTGTTCTCAATCCGCTCCCACGCCGCCGCCCCCACCGCCGCCTGCCTCGATCGAGGTGATTGAGCTGGCCGGGGGCCCCGATGAACCGATGGCCGATGCCACGGCGCCTCGCGCGGAGGCTCCCGATGCGGCGTCCCCCGAGGCGCTGGAGCGGACCTGGTCGATCCGCTCCGCCGATGGCCATGCCGAGGTGCGGCAGCACCCTCTGGATGAGGGCAAGGCGCGCCGTTGCCAGAGCACCTCGACGGTCATCTCACCCGAGGATGCACGCCAGGTGGTGTGGGAGTGGCGCACCTGCATCGCGACCCGGGAGCAATTCAAGTTCGTCTCCCGGGATGGCCGGCGTGTCCTGGTGATCGATCCACGTCCCGCGCTGCTCCAGCGGGACTGGTTGGGCGTGGAGGTGGCCGCGCTTTACGAACACGGGGTGCGCATCCGGGTGATGAAGGCCGAGTCCGTGGGGGGAACGCCTCGCGTGGTCCGGGAGCCCTTGCCCCATCTGCTCTGGCTCGCGGGGCTGGAGGGTCCACCGGGGAACGCGCCGCGATACTCCTCGGATGGAGATGCGGTCGAGTTCCAGGCGCTGGATGGGCGCGCGTGGCGGCTGGGCTTCTCCGGAGAGGGCTTTCCCGCCTCCGAGGCGCTCTCCCTCTTCAACGCGGACGAGGGCCTGCTGCGGTACGAGGACGCGCGGGGGACGGTGCACTTCGTGCGTTCACTCGAGGAGGTTCCCGAGCGCTACCGCTCGCGGGCGGGGCCCGTGACGGCCCAGGTCGACATCCGCGCCAGTCCCAAACGAGAGGCCCCCGCCCCGCCCAAGGCGGACACCCAGGACGTCCAGGTTCCCAATCCCGTCGAACTCGTTCGCAAGGCCCGTGAGACCGCGAAGCAGGTGGAGGAGATCCGCCGGGAGCAGGATCGGTTGCTGAACGCCCCGCCCTGACGTCTTTTGTCGTGGGGGCACGAAACTTTTCGTTCCCGAGTTTCGAGAATCCTCGTTGAACAGGATCCTCCGGGAATGACACCGCGCGTCGCGCGAGGGTGCTTCCCGGACTTTCACGAGGGCATCTCATGGGTCTGGGCGGAATCGTTTCTGGGGCAGCGGATGCGGCGAAGCGGGCGGCGGAAGCGGCGGCGCGCGCGGCGGAAGCGGCGGCGCGCGCGGCGGCGGAGGCCGCCAAGAAAGCCGCCGAGGCCTCGCAGCAGGCCGCCCAGAAGGCAGCGGATACCGCCAAGGCCGGTGTGGAAGGCGTGGGCCAGAAGGTCTCGTCCGTGGCCACCGAACAGGCGAAGGACGTCTTCGAGGGCGCCAAGGACGTGGTGGGCGGCGTCGCGGACAAGGCGCAGAAGGTCGCCGGCGGCGTGGTGGACAAGGCGCAGGAGGTGGTGGGCGGCGTCGCGGACAAGGCGCAGAAGGTCGCCGGCGGCGTGGTGGACAAGGCGCAGGAGGTGGTGGGCGGCGTCGCGGACAAGGCGCAGAAGGTCGCCGATGGCGCGGTGGACACGACGAAGAAGCTCGCCGGTAGCGCGGTGGGCACGGCGCAGACGGCGGTGGGCGGCGTCGTGGACAAGGTGCAGGACCTCGCTGGCGATGCGGTGGACCGGTTGAAGTCCGCGGCGGACTTCGCGGTGAACAACCCGGGGGTGGTACTCGACAAGGCCACGGATCTCGCGGCCGACGGACTGGACGCGGCGGGCCGGTTCATCCAGAACGCGCCCACGCTGGATCCCCTCGCGAAGGCGGGGCAGATGCTCGTCGGGGGCGCCCTGCAGACCGGGGCCGACCTGGTGCGCGATCCCGTGGAGACGGCGCGGTCTGTCCAGGACGCGGTCACGCTCAGCTCGGAGGTCGACTCGCTCAAGCCGGGTGAGAGCGCCAAGGTGTCGCTCGACGGTTCGGTCAATGGCGCGCTCCTGAGCGCCAAGGCCAAGGGAGAGATCGAGGTCAAGCGCAACAAGGACGACGCGGGTGGGGGTTACACCGTTTCCGTGAGTGGTGAGGCCGGCGCTGGCGTGGCCGCCAAGCTGGGCGCGAAGGGCGCCGCCGAGGCGGGCGCGAGCGCCTACGGGATCGCGGGCGCCAAGGTGGAGTTCACGTTCGCCACGGCCGAGGAGGCCAAGCGCGCCACGGACACCCTCACCCAGGCGAGCCTGACCACGGCGGCTGGCGCGACCAATCCCGTGGCGGGTCTGGTCACGAACCAGGCGCTGGGCGATCCCCTCGGCGACGTGGCCGATTTGAAGGACAACGTGAGCGCCCTGGAGTTCAAGGTCGGCGCGGAGGGCAACCTCTCGGGCAGCATCGGCGCCAAGGGCCTGGGCGACGTGTTGGGCGCGGGCGCCAAGGCCAGCCTGAATGGCAAGCAGGAGACGACGGCGCGCGTCGAGTTCAAGGACGGCCATCCCTCCAAGCTGTCCCTCAAGCAGAGCGTGGATGTGAACGCGCAGGCCTCGGCCTCGGCGGGCCTCAGCGTGCCGGGGAGCAACGGGGGCTCGACCAGCCTGCCCGGAGGCGCGTCCGTCGATGGCAAGGCGGGTGTGAAGGTGGAGCTGGAGCAGAGCTTCAACCTGCCCAAGGACTTCGATCCGGCGTCGCTCGTGAATGATCCCGCGGGTGCCGCGCGTCAGATCAACGCCACCGCCCAGGAGACCCAGGAGGTGAAGCTCACCGTCACCGACTCGCGTCAGGGCTCGCTCAAGGGATTGGGCTTCAACGGCAGCGCGGGTCAGGAGGTCAAGGTCGAGCTGACCGCGAAGCCCGAGGACATCGCCCGGAGCGGCGCCGTGGACAGCCTCCTGGAGGGGGACATCGGCAAGGCGATGACGCAGGCGGGCAGCACCCTCAAGACCAAGGCGACGCTCCAGGAGAAGACGACCGAGGGCAACAACGTGGGCGTCGGCGTGAACGCGGGCGCGGGCGGTGGCGAGGTGGGGCTCACCACCGAGCGCACCCACCTGGGCCAGACGCAAGAGCTGAGCCCGGAGCAGCTCGCCACGCACTACCTGCAGGGCGGCTGGACCTCCGACCTCTTCGCCTGATTCTCAGGCGCCGGCGGCCAGGTCCTGCAGCTCCTGCCAGCGCGTGTAGAGGCGGTCCACTTCCGCCACCGCCGCGTCCAGCTCCTTCTGCACTCCGGCCGCCTTCGTCCCGCTCGTATAGACGGCCGGATCCTGGAGCTGGGCCTCCAGCTCGGACTTGCGTCCCTCGGCGGCCTCGATGGCGGCCTCCATGCCATCCAGCTCGCGCTGATCCTTATAGGAGAGCTTGCCCGGCTTGCGCGTGGGCTTGGACGGCTCGGCGGTGGTGGGCTCGGACTTCTTCGGAGCGGCGGGGGCGGTCGCGGCGAGCTTCGCCTGCTGCTGCTCCTTGAGCCGCTTGTACATCTCGAAGTTGCCCTCGTAGCGCGTCACCTTGCCCGCGCCCTCGAAGGCGAGGATGGAGGTGGCCACCTTGTCGAGGAAGTACCGGTCGTGCGTCACCAGGAGCACGCTGCCGGTGAAGTTGAGCAGCAGCCCCTCGAGGATGTTGAGGGTGACGATGTCCAGGTCGTTCGTGGGCTCGTCCAGCACGAGCACGTTGGCGCCTTCCAGGAAGAGCCGCGCGAGCAGGAGCCGGTTGCGCTCGCCACCCGACAGGGCCTTCACCTTCATGCGCTGCATGGGCACGGGGAAGAGCAGATCGTCCAGGTAGTCGCGCAGGGCCACGCGCTGATCGCCCAACTCCACCCAGTCGTCCCCGCGCGGCGAGGCCGCCTCGTACACCGTCTGCTCCGGGTCCAACGAGGCACGCGTCTGATCGTAGTAGGCGACCTTCGTGTTCTTGCCGATGACCACCTTGCCCGCGTCCGGGGGCAACTCGCCGAGCAGCACGCGCAGGAACGTGGTCTTGCCCACGCCGTTGGGGCCCACGAGCCCCACGCGCTCGCCGCGCTGCAACAGCAGGTTCACGCCCTGGAGCACGTTGCGCTCGCCGTAGGACTTCCTCACGCCCTCGGCCTCGATGACGGTGTGGCCGAGCCGGGGCGCCTGCATCACCTGCAGGCCCGCCACCTTGGGGCGCTGGAAGCCCTTCTCCTCCATGAGCTTGCGCGCCCGATCGATGCGCGCCTTGCTCTTGGTGCGGCGCGCCTCCGGGCCCTTGCGCAACCACGCCACTTCCTGGGCGATCCACCGCTCGCGCTTGTGCTGGGCGAGGCTCGCCTGCTCCTGCGCCACCAGCTTCTGCTCCACGTAGGCTTCGTAGTTGCCGGGGTACGAGGTGACGCCCGCGCCGGGTTGGATCTCCACGATGCGATCCACCAGTCCGTCGAGGAAGTAGCGATCGTGCGTCACCAGCAGGAGCGCGCCGGGCAGCTTGTCCAGCTCGTCCTCGAGCCAGTCCACCGTGTCCGCGTCCAGGTGGTTGGTGGGCTCGTCCAGCAGCAGCAGATCCGGCCGGGTGAGCAGCGCGCGGGCGATGGCGACGCGCTTGCGCAGGCCTCCGGACAGCTCCGCCACGGGCCGGTCCCAGTCCTTCACGCCCAGCCGATCCAACAACGTCTTGGCGTGGTGCTCCGTGTCATAGCCGCCGAGCTGCTCGATGCGGTCGGACACCGCGGCGAGCTGCTCCATGAGCTTCTCATGGGCCTCGGGGGGCGTGGTCTCCAGGCGCCGGGTGAGCTCCGCCTGCGCGGCCAGGGCCTCCTTGAGGGGACCCTGGGCCACGCTCAGCTCCGAGGCCACCGTGGCGCCCGGCGCGAACTCGGGCTCCTGCGGCAGGTAGGTGATGCGCGAGCCCCGGCGCAACTGCAGCTCGCCCGAGTCCGCGCGCGCGGCCCCCGCCAGGATCTTCATCAGCGAGGACTTGCCGGAGCCGTTGACGCCGATGAGGCCCACGCGCTCACCCTCTTCAATCGTGAGCGTCAGGCCCTGGAAGACGGTACGGCTGCCGAAGGAGAGTTGGACATCGGCGGCGCGGAGCAGGGTCACGGAGATCTCGGAGGGGGAAGGAGGGTTCTCGCGGCGGGTGCTTCTTTACAACCACTTGGGGGCGCGAGGCCGCTGAGAAGCGGCGGCCGGAGCCGCCGGAGCGGACGCCGGGGCCTGGCTTCCCGAGGGCCGGTCGTTGCGGGAGGGGCGCGAGTCCTGCCCCCGGGGGGCGGCGGACCGGCCGTCCCGGCCTCCCTGGCGGCGGCGGCCGCCGTTGCCCTCACCGCCCCGTCCGCCTCCGCGCGACTCGCCCCGGGGCGGGTTGCCGCCACGCGGGTTGCCTCCCGAGGACTGGGGACGGGCCTGCCGCGGGGCATGCCGGCCCTCGTTCTGGGGACGGCGCTCGGGGCGCTCGTCCCGCTCGGAGGCGGGAGCGGGCGCGACGCGGTAGGGACCGGCCTCCACCACCGGCACGCGCCGGCGGATGGTGCGCTCGATGTCCTTCAAATACGCGCGCTCCTCGCCGTCGCAGAAGGACAGGGCGATGCCCGCGGCGCCCGCGCGGCCCGTGCGGCCGATGCGGTGCACGTACGTCTCGGGCACGTTGGGCAGATCGAAGTTGATGACGTGCGAGATGCCGTCGATGTCGATGCCCCGCGCGGCGATGTCCGTGGCCACCAGCACCCGGCAGGCGCCGGACTTGAAGGCCGCCAGGGCCCGCTCGCGCGCGTTCTGGCTCTTGTTGCCGTGGATGGGCTCGGCGCCGATGCCCGCGGCCTCCAGGTGCCGGGCCACGCGGTTGGCGCCGTGCTTGGTGCGCGTGAACACGAGCGCGCGCTGGATGCCCGTGTCGCTCTGGAGCAGGTGCACGAGCAGCCCGCGCTTCTGCTCCTTCTCCACGAAGTACAGGCGCTGATCGATGGTCTCCGCCGTGGTGGCCACCGGGGCCACTTCCACGCGCACGGGCTTGACCAGGATGCTGTTGGCCAGGCCCTGGATCTCCGGCGGCATGGTGGCCGAGAAGAACAGCGTCTGCTTCTGGCGGGGCAGGGCGGCGATGACGCGCTTGACGTCATGGATGAAGCCCATGTCCAGCATCCGGTCCGCCTCGTCGAGGACGAACACCTCGAGCGACTTGTAGGACACGAAGCCCTGGCTCATCAGATCCAACAGGCGGCCCGGAGTGGCCACGAGGATGTCCACGCCGCTCTTGAGCGCCTGCTCCTGGGCGCTCTGGCCCACGCCGCCGAAGATGACGGCGGAGGTGAGGCCGGTGTGGCGCCCGTAGGCCTTGACGCTGTCGCCAATCTGCGCGGCGAGCTCGCGCGTGGGGCTGAGCACGAGCGCGCGGATGGGACGGCCGCGCGCGGGCGGCGAGGGACGGCCCACGGACAGCCGCTGGAGGATGGGCAGGGTGAACGCCGCCGTCTTGCCGGTGCCCGTCTGCGCGCAGCCCAGGACGTCCTTGCCCTCGAGCACGTGGGGAATGGCCTGCTGCTGGATGGGCGTGGGCGAGGTGTACCCCTCGGCCTTCACGGCGCGCAGCAGGGGTTCGGCGAGCTTCAGATCTTCAAAAGTCATGGAATCTCAGGGGGAAAATGGGTCCCCGGAGGGTCCGGCGTGGCGGAGCGGCGCTCCGTGCTGGACCCGGAAAAAAAGAAGGCGCCCCCGGGGGAGGCGCCTTCCTTCAACAGCCAGGTTGAATCAGGCTTCGAAGTGCCTTGGGACTACTTGCGGGCGGCCTGCTCGGCGGCCAGCTTCTCCTTGTACGTGGCCATCAGGGCCTCGGCCTCGTTCTTCGGCACCGGGGAGTACTTGGCGAACTCCATGGTGTACTCGCCCTTGCCCTGGGTGGCGGAGCGCAGGTCCGTGGAGTAGCCGAACATGTTGTTCAGCGGCACCTCGGCCACCACCGTCACGTAACCCTCGGCCGTACCGGACTCGAGGATGGTGCCACGGCGCTGGTTGATCTGACCCACCACCGAGCCCTGGAAGTCCTCGGGCGCCTGCACTTCCACCTTCATCATCGGCTCGAGGATGATCGGCTTGGCGGCCGCGTAGCCCTCGCGGAAGCCCATGATGGCGGCGGTCTTGAACGCCATTTCGGACGAGTCCACCGCGTGGAACGCGCCGTCGTTGATGACGACGCGGATGCCCACGACGGGGAAGCCGATGAGCGAGCCCTTCTTCACCGCCTCGGTGAAGCCCTTGTCACACGCCGGGATGAACTCGCGGGGGATGGAACCGCCCACGATGTCGTCCACGAACTCGTACTGCTGCACGGCGTCCGAGGGCAGCGGCTCGACGTAGCCGCACACGCGCGCGAACTGACCCGAACCACCGGTCTGCTTCTTGTGCGTGTAGGCGAACTCGCCCTTCTGGGAGATGGTCTCGCGGTAGGCCACCTGGGGCTTACCGGCCACCACCTCGCAGTTGTACTCGCGCTTCATGCGCTCGATGTAGATCTCCAGGTGCAGCTCACCCATGCCGCGGATGATGGTCTGACCGGACTCCTCGTCGCGGTTCACGCGGAAGGTGGGGTCTTCCTTGGTGAAGCGGTTGAGGGCCTTGGAGAAGTTGGCCTGGGCGTCGCGGCTCTTGGGGGCCACCGCGAGCGAGATGACCGCGTCCGGCACGAACATGGACGTCATCGTGTACTGCACGGTGCCGTCGGTGAACGTGTCACCCGAGGCGCACTCCACGCCGAACAGCGCGATGATGTCGCCGGCGTAGCCCTCGTTGATGTCGTTCATCTCGTTCGAGTGCATGCGAACGATGCGCGGAACCTTGACCTTCTTCTGGTTGGCCTGGTTGATGATGAAGTCTCCCTTGGAGACCTTGCCCTGGTAGACGCGCATGTAGGTCAGCTGACCGTAGCGGCCATCTTCCAGCTTGAACGCCAGGCCCACGAAGGGCTTGTCCGCGTTGGACTCGAGGAGGACCTTCGCCTCGTTGTTCTTCTGGTCCAGCGCCTCGTTGGTGACCTCGGAGGGGTTGGGCAGATAGGCGCAGATGGCGTTGAGCAGCAGCTGCACGCCCTTGTTCTTGTAGGCCGAGCCGCACATGACCGGCGTCATCTTGAGCGCGATGGTCGCCCGGCGCACCGCGGCGACGATCTGCTCGTTGCTGATGGCCGCGTCGGACAAGAAGAGCTCGCCCAGCTCGTCGTCCACTTCGGCCAGCTTCTCGATCATCTCCTGGCGGTCCAGCTGGGCCTGCTCCTGCAACTCGGCGGGGATGTCCTCCTCGCGGATGTCCTCGCCCGACTCACCGTCGAAGTAGAACGCCCTCATCTTGATGAGGTCGACGAGGCCCTGGAACTTGTCCTCGGCGCCGATGGGCAGCTGCAGCCGCACCGGGTGGTGGCCGAGCTTCTCCTTCAGCTGGGCGGCCACGCGCTGATAGTTGCCACCCGCGCGGTCCATCTTGTTGACGAACGCGATCCGGGGAACCTTGTAGCGCTTCATCTGCCGGTCCACCGTGATGGACTGGGACTGAACGCCGGACACCGAGCAGAGCACCAGGATGGCGCCGTCGAGCACACGCAGGGCGCGCTCCACCTCGATGGTGAAGTCCACGTGTCCGGGGGTGTCGATCAGGTTGATGTTGTACTCGCCCCACATGGCGTACGTGGCGGCGGACTGGATCGTGATGCCCTTCTCACGCTCCAGATCCATCGAGTCCATCTTCGCGCCCACGCCGTCCTTGCCACGAACTTCGTGAATCTCGTGGATTCGGCCCGTGTAGAACAGGATGCGCTCGGAGAGCGTCGTCTTGCCCGAGTCGATATGGGCGGAAATACCGATGTTGCGAACCTTTTCGATGGGAACTTGGGTGGCCACGTGAGTCGGTCCTTCTGTGGGGTGCTGAGGGAACGTCCAGCGGGAACAGGGCAGGGGGCGCCCTTACTTCCCGAAGCTTGAAGTTTCCAGCCAAATCGGCTTGGAGCTGGGGAGCCGTCTACTCTCTCCGCGCCTCAAGGGGAAGCCCCCCCTGGGGGCGTGGCCGCTGGAGGAGCCACGCCTACATCATCGGGATGCAGGGTTCTAACGCCGGGGAGGGACGAATACTTCGGGTGTCCAGCCCCTCTGGAAAGGCCGCTCCGGGGCTGGGGAGGGGGTCCAGGGCCTGGCCGCCTCGCCGTTCAGCCCTTGGGGGGGTAGCCCAGGCCCTCGGAGACCTCGGCGTCGGTAAGGAGCCGGAAGGTGCCTTCGGCCACATCCAGGCGCACACCGCCCACGGCCTCGCGGTGGAGGGCTCTCACGGGCAGGCCCACCGCGCCAAGCATCCGCTTCACCTGGTGGTTGCGGCCCTCGGTGACGGTGACCTCCACCGTGTGGGCGTCGCGCAGCTGGACCTGGGCGGGCCGCAGCCTGTCTCCTTCTTCCAGCGTCATGCCCTGGCGCAGGGGTTCCACTTTCTCCTCATCCGCCTCGCTGAACACCGTGGCCACGTAGCGCTTGGGCAGCCGCGTGTCCGGGGACGTCACGTGCGCGAGCAGCTTCTCGTCATTGGTGAAGAGCAAGAGCCCCGTGGTGCCCCGGTCCAGCCGCCCCACCGCGTGCCAGGTGAAGCGCGCCAGGTCCGGCGGGAGCTGCGGGAGCAGCACCTCATAGACGGTCCCCACCCGGTGCTGACCCACCGTGGACGTCAACAGTTCCGCGGGCTTGTGGAAGGCGAGCACCCGGGTGGGCGCCTCGGTGGGCAGGGGAGCGCCGTCCACGCGCACCGTGGCGCCCGGGGGCACCGGGGCCAGATGCTGTTTGACGACCCGGCCATTCACCGTGACGCGGCCGGCCTCGATGGCCGCCTGGGCCTCGTCCTGGGGCAGGACGCCGGCCCGGGCGATGGCCCGCGCGAGCCAGTCCGGCTTGGCCTTGCCCTCCCAGCGCCCCTGCGGGCTGGTCTGCTTGGACAGCTGCGGGAGGGATCGGCGGGGGGGCGGCTTTCGAGACATGGCGCGGGGCCACTGTAGCGGCGGGCCGCTATCCCCGCGAGGGTTCGTCGAAGTCCTCGCCCTCGGCCGAGCCGGGAGTCCGGCCAGGCTCCTCCTGGGGCATCTTCCGCTCCTCGGCCTCGGAGCCCCCTTCCGCCGATTGGGGCGTCCGGCCCGGTTCGCTGTACGTCACGGAGGGGGCGTCCCGGGTGGGGAGGTTCTCCGGCGTGTCATCCGGGCCATCTCCCACGGTCATTCGCTCATAGGGCATGTGCCACATGGTTCGCTCCTGTCGCGAGGCAATCTCCCTCCAAGGTAGGAACTCCAGGGGAGTCCCTCGGCCGGAGCTTCCCCCTTTCCGCATGGGTGGGACGGGGACGTGGAGGCCCTTCGGCCGGTTGCCCGCCCGCCTGGACTACCGCAGCCGCTTGGCCAGGGTGTGCAGGGCGGCGAGCCACAGCCGCGCCTCCTTATGAGTGAGGCGCGAGCGGCGCAGGGGCGCGAAGAGTTCTCTCAGGGCGGAACGGCCCCGGGCATTCGCGTCCACGAGGAAGCCGCCGGACACGAGCGCCGCCTCCAGGGCGGACTCGACCTGGGTCAGCTCGGTGTCCGTGGCCGCCACGGGCAGGGGCGCCGGGGGGGGAGGGGCGTCGGCCAGCGAGGCCATGCGGATTTCGTAGGCGTAGAGCAGCACGGCCTGGGCGAGGTTGATGGAGGGCTGCTCGGGCGCGGTGGGGACGGCGGACAGGTCGTGACAGCGCTCCACCTCGGCGTTGGTGAGGCCGCTGCGCTCATCCCCGAAGACGAGCGCCACGGGGCCCTGGACCGCGCGCCGCACCAGCTCCTCCGCCACGGCCCGGGGCGACAGACGGCGCTTGCCCTCCACCTTGCGCGAGCTGGTGCCCACCACCCAGACGCAGTCCGCCACGGCCGCGTCGAGCGAGTCCGCCCGGCCCGAGGCCTCGAGCACGTCCTCGGCGTGCACGGCGAGCCGGCGCGCGGGAGCGAGGTCCTCGGCCTCGGGGTGCACCCAGGTCCATTCGGCCAGGCCGCAGTTCTTCATGGCCCGGGCGGCGGCTCCCAGGTTCTCCGCGTTGCGCGGGCGCATCAACACCAGCCGGATGGGCAGGGACATGGGCCGCGCACCTTACCAGCGCCCAACGCGCGCGGTGCGCCTGCCCCGTTTTAGTGGCTCTCCCGCACTTCATGTGCACCACGCGCCGGGACACCTAAGGTCACGCCCTGGAACTCACCGACGACTTGCGCGCCCTCCTTCGCCGGACCGCCCCCACGGCGGCAATCAACGAGGCCGAGACGGAAGAGGCCCTGAAGAGTCCGGAAGGCGCCGAGGCCCTGATGGGGATGGTCCTCTCTCGTTTCCGGGAGAGCGCGCGCCGATTCTTGAATTCGATGTACCGGATGACGAGTCTCCGGGACTCGGGTGACATCGAAGGTGCGTGCCAGCAGATGTGTGACGTGCTCGCCGTGGAGGTCGTGCCGCGATTCCGTCAGGCAGCCGAGGAACAGCTAAAGGGCCTCAAGTGAAGTTCGCCTACGCTGAATGATGCCTGAACAGGAGACAGTGGGATGAATCGAGCACGCAGGAGACCAGAAGCACCGAGGAGCGTCCAGCGCAGGCACTTCGAAGCCGAAGAGCGCCTGTCGCCGGGCCCGTTGCTTCTATTCTCTCGGCCCGTTTTGCTCTCTCCTCTTCCGTCGCGCATGAAGCCTTTCGACAATGGAGAAAGGGAACATGGCGCGATGATTGATGTTCCGGTAATACACCGCGAGGTAGTGTTCGCCGCCAATCTGTATGACGGTCTGAGGCGGTGGCGCGGTCTGGTTGTTGAACCAGTTGTTCGCCTCTTCACGCGTGTTGAACGTAGCTGCCGGCGGAGGGAGGCCGTCTCTCGTCATTTCCTCGATGTAGTATTCAAACTCGGGATCCGGGACGAGCGAGGTACGCAGCCCATCACGAGAAGAGAGGACGATGTGGTAATTGTCCGCGATCAACACGAGGGCTAGATCGGGCGGTTTGGGTTTGGTCCTGACCCAAGCGTCCGCTTCATCGCGGGTGTTGAAGGCGGCGATGACCCGGTGGGGGGCATTGGATTCGCTGTCCTCACGGTAATCCTCGAACTCGTACGCTTGGCCATTCCTCCAGAGGAACCAGAGCGCGTCGATGGCGAGGAGAAGCAACTTCTTCTCCTCTGGAGACTGTGCGTTTTCGTGGTTCTTGCCGAGGAGTTCCTGCGCTTCAAGGATCTGGTCGAAAATCGTCACGGGGCCACCGCCGAGATGGAGGGCTCGCAGACCGCTTGCGATGAAGCCAGGACCGTTACTGGAATCAAGGCGAGGAGGGCGCCAGGGGGGAATGCCACGATGAACGCAACTCCCGCGATCACGATAATGCTTCCCGCCACGACCTCGTTGCGATTGCTCTTCAACCAGTCAAGTGCCGGAGTCGTTGCCGAAAACTCCTGGGGACGAAGTCGCTGCAATTCTTCGCAATCAAGATATGGCTGCCAGCATCCACTTCTGCAATGCTCTCTCTTGGCTCCAGTCGAAGTGATGTGAGAGTAGTCTTCCGAAAGAGGCCGGTTCATACACGTGTCGATGCAGTCGTTGAGTTCTTCGTGGCAATCTCGCGGACGGGCAGCCGCGAGCATGATGCGCCCGGATGTGCTTTCAGCGCGTGGCTGGGACCTGAATCGCGAGAGGTCGAACTCCTCGATGGGGCGCCAGGCGTGGGTGATGCGACCGCTGGGGGTCTCTTGAATGACGAGCACGTAGCGGTGGAGTTCCTCGACGGATGGAGCGACACCGCCACGGGTCATCCCCACGGACCCGGGGGGGCTCGCGTCGTTGGTTGAATTCCCCATGGCCGGTCCAGACGCGCAGCCGGAGACGAGCGCCCCCAGGAGGGTCACCATCCCCAGGAGCGGGTAGTCGTTCGCGTGTTGCATGGAAGGGACGCTAGGAGCGCGAGGACGGCGACGCCAAGGCGGAAAGTACACCCTACCGCCCAACTGGAGGCTGTCCCCGCGTTGACCGGCACCCGGGGGCCGCCCTAGGTTCCCTCCCTGTCAGGCCCCATCCACCCACGGGGGGACTGTGGCTCTTCGGCCACCGTGTGGGCTCCCGGCCGCGCGAGAGGACGCACCCGGGCCGTGTCCTGACCTCTCTTTCTCCTCTCGAATGTGGCTCGCGGCCCACTGGCACGCCGCGTGAACCAACGCAGTCATCTTTCCTCGGAGTCTCCATGAATCCGCAGTCCGTTTCGATGCCCCGGCCGCCCCGCGCGGGCAGGTCGCGCTGGTTGCTGGCGGCCCTGCTCGTGAGCGCGCTCTCTGGCTGCAAGAAGGATGAGCCCCAGGGCTCGCAGCCCCCTTCCCCCACGACGTCTCCGGGCGCTTCAACGCCTGGAACCCCGTCGTCTGGATCGCCCACGGCGGGAACCCCTCCCGCTCCGCGCCCGACCCCTCCGGCCAATGCTCTGGCCCCGTCCATCCATGAGATCGGCGCCGAGGGCATGGTGCCGCGTGAGGTGGTGCTCGAGTTCCCCCGCTCGGTGATGCCGGAGGATGGGCGGGTCCGCAAGGGCACCGTCTTCACGGTGTCTCCGAACGTGCCGGGCTCGCTGAGCTACCGGGGCGCCTCCACGCTCGTCTTCCAGACGCGCGGCGCCTTCGCCTTCAAGACGCCCTACACCGTCACCCTGGAGTCGCTGGAACTGGGCGATGGCACCGTGGTGAAGCCCTCGCAGCCGGGGGAGTGGAGCCACACCTTCACCACGCCCGCTTTCTCCTTCCTGCGCCTGTCACCCCGTCAGGTGGATGTGGCCAAGGGCAAGGTGGAGGCGGACCTCGTCTTCTCCGGACCGGTGGACGTGGCCAGCGTGCGCCGCTTCATCTCCTTCTCCGTGGACGGCAAGACGGTGTCCGACGTGAAGCTGCGCAGCCAGCCCAGCGCTCCACATACCGTCACCGCCTCGCTCGGTGGGTCGCGCCTGCGGCCCGGCGCCGAGGTGCGCTTCACCCTCAAGGCGGGTCTGGCTCCCTCGGGGGCCAAGACCGACGCGGCGCCCGCTGGCGAGGGCTCCTTCACGTTGCACGTGGGCAAGCGGCTGGACATCACCAACGCCTACGTCCAGGAGGGCTCCACCGGCCACTACATCGAGGTGCGCTGCCGGGAACTGGGAGGCGACGCGGCCCCCAGCGCCGAGGAGGGCGAGGAGGATTACGACTACTACTACGGCAACCGCGGCGAGCGTTGCAGCCTCGACGAGGACTCGGCCGCGAACGCCGTGCACTTCAACCCGCCGGTGAAGTTCTCCGTGTCCCCCTCGCGTTGGGGCTTCCGCATCCTGGGAGACTTCAAGCGCGGGAGCTATTCCATGCGCATCGACGCGGGCGCCTTCTCCGCCACGGGTGGCGCGCTGTTGTCCACCTACGAGAAGTCCTTCTCCGTCTCCGCGCGCAGCCCCCAGTTGAGCTTCGGCACCACGGGCCGCTACCTGCCGCGTGCCGCCTGGCGCAACCTGCCCCTCAACCACCTCAACCTGGACCAGGTGGAGCTCGTCGTGCGCAACGTGCCCCAGGAGAACTTCCTCTTCTGGATGAGCGATGACAATCGCGAGGCCGCCGACGAGCGCACCTCCAATGTGCTCGTGAAGAAGACGCTGCCCGTGCAGGGCCTCCAGGACACGCTGGCCACCACCTGGCTGGACGTGGGCTCGCTCGTGCCCGCCACCACCCGGGGGCTCGTGGAGATCACCGCCACGGGCGACTCCAAGTCCGCCTCCTCGCGTATCCTCCTCACGGACCTGAGCCTCGTGGCCAAGCGCGGCGCCGCGCCCCTGGGCTCGGACGCGAAGGAGGAAGTGTTCGTGTGGGCGCTCGGCATGGAGAACACCGAGCCCCAGTCCGGCGTGGAGGTGTCCCTGGTGAGGAAGAGCGGCCAGGCCGTGGCCCGCTGCACCACGTCGGGCGCCACCGGCTGCAAGCTCACCGTGCCCGCCCCCGGGGTGGACACCGCCGAGCCCTTCGCCCTGCTCGCGCGCAAGGGCGAGGAGTTCACCTACCTCAAGTACAGCGAGCTCAAGACGGAGATCGCCAACTCGGACGTGCAGGGCGAGCCGTACCGCTCGGAAGTGCCCTACCGCGCCTCGCTCTACTCGGACCGGGGCGTGTACCGCCCGGGCGACACCGCGCACGTGGTGGCGGTGCTGCGCGCCCGGGATGACAGCGCGCCCCCCGCGGGCGTGCCCGTGGAGCTGCGCGTGGTGGACCCGCGCGAGCGCGACCTGCGCAAGGTGACGGTGAAGACGAACGAGGCGGGCCTGGTGTCGCTGGACGTGCCCTTCGAGGCCTACCAGGACACGGGCGCCTATCGCGTGGTGCTCAACGTGGCCGACAAGCAGGTGGCCACCTACGGCCTCAACGTGGAGGAGTTCGTTCCCGAGCGCATGAAGGTGACGGCCCAGGCCCAGAAGCCCGGCTACCTGCAAGGCGAGGAGGTGCCGGTGGGCGTGCAGGCCGTCTACCTCTTCGGTGGCTCGGCCGAGGGCAGCCCCGTGGAGGTGACGTGCCGGTTGGAGCCGTCCGTCTTCAAGCCCAAGGAGAACGCGCAGTTCGCTTATGGCGTGTGGCGCCCCGAGGGCTCGGAGGTGAAGGCCACGGTGCTCGGACAGGTGAAGGCGGAGCTGGACGCGAAGGGCCAGGCGCTCGTGAATTGCCCGGCGCAGCAGGACGTGGGGGGCTTCAAGGGCCCGGCGCGGCTCGTGGCCCAGGCGAGTGTCTTCGAGGCCGGCAGCGGCCGCTCCACGGTGGGCGACACGAGCGTGCCGGTGCACCCCGAGGCGTACTACGTGGGCCTCCAGGCCAACGTGCAGAAGGTGAAGGCGGGCCAGCCCTTCACCGTCACCGGCCTGGTGGTGGACTGGCAGGGCGCGCCCTATGGCAAGCAGCCCAAGGCCATCGAGCTGGAGTACCTGCGGCTGGACGAGGAGTACGGCTACTTCTACGACGAGGAGTCGGGAGAGGAGCGCTACCAGCGCCACCTGCGCCCCGTGCGCGAGGGCCGCGCCACCGCGAAGCCCGAGGGCGGGAAGTTCTCCCTCCAGGTGACGCCGTCCACGGACTCGGCGGGCTACATCGTTCGCGTGAAGTCCGGCGCGGCGCAGACGGACCTCCAGCTCGAGGGCCATGGCCGCTACTACTGGTGGGGCGGCGCCTCGGCGCGGGTGGATCAGACGCCCCGTCCGGCGCGGCCCACGTCGCTCGCGGTGGAGCTGCCGCGCTCGGCCAAGGTGGGTGAGTCCCTGTCCGTGAAGGTGAAGGCGCCCTACCGCGGCCGCATGCTCTTCACGGCCGAGACGGATGGCGTGCAGGCCGCCGAGTGGAAGGCGGTGGAGCCCGGAGAGGTGACGTGGAGCTTCACGCCCTCGGCCTTCGCGCCCAACCTCTACGTCAGTGCCTTCCTGGTGAAGGATCCCCACCTGGAGTCCGCCCAGTCCTTCATGCCGGACCGCGCCTTCGGCGTGGCCAGCGTGACGGTGGAGCCGGTGGACTACACCCAGCCCCTCACCTTGAAGGTGCCCCAGGAGGTGCGCTCCAACGACAACCTGCCGGTGGACCTGGAGCTGGGCGCCATGGAGCCCGGCACCTTCGCCACGGTGGCGGTGGTGGACGAGGGCATCCTCTCGCTCACCCGTTTCCAGAGCCCGGATCCGCTCGCCACGCTCTTCTCCAAGCGCGCCCTGGGCGTGCAGACGTACGAGACGCTGGGGTGGACGCTGCTCATTCCTCCCGCGGGCGCCAGCCGCTCCACGGGTGGTGATGGCGACGAGGGCGGCGCGGCGGGCCGGGTGCAGCCCGTGAAGCCCGTGGCCCTGTGGAGCGGCGTGCTCCCGGTGCCGGCGAGCGGCAAGCTGCGCGTGCCCTTCCAGCTGCCTCAGTACCGGGGCGCGGTGCGCGTCATGGTGGTGACGGCCGGCCCCAAGCGCATCGGCCATGCCAGCGCGCAGGTGCTCGTGAGGGATCCGCTCGTCCTGCAGACCACGCTGCCGCGCTTCCTCAGCCAGGGGGATGAAATCCAGATTCCCGTCTTCGTCACCAACCTGTCCGGCAAGGCGCAGGAGGTGAAGGTGGCCCTCACGGCGGAGAACCTGCCCGTGCCCGGCATGACCATGCCCGCGACCCTGAGTTCGCCCCTGCAACTGCTCGGCAAGAGCGAGGGGTCGGTGCGGCTGGAGAATGGCAAGGCCGCCACGCTCGTCTTCCAGGGCAAGGCGGTGCAGGCGGTGGGCGCCGCGCGCCTCAAGGTGACGGCCTCGGGTGGGGGGCACACCTCCTTCGAGCAGCTCGACGTGCCCTTCCTGCCGTCCGGTCCCCGCGAGCGCAAGGTGCAGCGGATTGAATTGGCCGCGGGCACGCTCGACCTGGCGCCCTACCTCCAGGGCTGGCTGCCCACGAGCGAGCGCTCCACGTTCTGGGTGACGGCCAATCCCTACGCGGAGTCCTTCCAGCACCTGTCCTACCTGGTGCGCTACCCCTATGGCTGCATCGAGCAGACGACGTCCTCCACCCGTCCGCTGCTCTACGTCTCCGAGCTGGTGGACAGCGTGGACCCGACGCTCACCGCCAACACGAAGGTGGAGGACATGGTGGCCTCGGGCATCCAGCGCGTCTTCTCCATGCAGACGCCCTCGGGTGGCTTCGGCTACTGGCCGGGGGCCTCCGAGCCCGTGGGGTGGGGCACCGCCTACGCCACGCACATGCTGCTCGACGCGCAGAAGCGCAAGTACGCCGTGGCCCAGGACAGGCTCGATGACGCCATCAAATGGATGGGCGAGCGCGTCAAGTACCTCGAGGGCCATTCGCCGCAGTCCTACGGCTACTACTATTACGACGATGGCGAGGCCTACATGCACTACGTGCTGGCGCTCGCGGGCAAGGGCCAGAAGGCGCGCGTGCAGAAACTGCTCGAGCAGGGCGCGGACCGGCGCTACTTCAGCGCCAGCGAGAAGGCCGAGCGGGACTACATGCTCCAGGCCGCGCTGTACCTGGCGGGGGATCGCCGCTACGAGAAGGAGCTGCGCGACCCGGACGTCTCGGCCGTGAAGGACGAGCGTTGGAACAGCTGGTCCTTCTACTCGGACCGGCGCCGGCGTGGCTTCATGCTCAGCACCTTCCAGGACCTGTTCGGCAATGACGCGGCGGGAGAGCCGCTCGCGCAGCGCGTGGCCGAGGCCCTGCAGCAGGAGCGCAGCTCCTATTACTCCACGCAGGAGCTGGTCTGGGGCATCACCGGCCTGGGCAAGCGCGTGGCGGGCGCGGCCTCGTCGTTCGCCCCGCCGGTGCTCACGGCGGATGGCAAGGAGATGAAGCCGCAGGTGGGCACGAAGCAGCGCGCGGCCGATCGCACCTGGGCGCTGGTGCGCGCGAGCGAGCGCAAGGGCCTGAGCCTGAATGTCCCCGAGAAGAGCGAGGGCAAGCTCTACCTCGTGCTGGCGAGCGATGGCGTGCGCACGGGCGGCCAGTACCGCACGGGCGGCGAGGGACTGAGCCTCACGCGCCAGTACCGCAGCCTCGACGGGGATGTGGTCGACGTGAAGGGCGGGGGACAGGACCTCGCCGACCTCCTCTACGTGGAGGTGAAGATCAAGAACACCTCGGGGGAGCGCATCCAGAACATCGCCCTGGTGGATCGCCTGCCCGCGGGCTGGGAGATCGAGAACGCGCGGCTGGGCCGGGGTGGCTCGGTGGAGTGGTCCTCGCGGGAGGAGCAGTGGGCCGCGGACTACGTGAACCTGCGGGATGACCGGGTGGAGGTGTTCGGCAGCCTGGAGCCGGGCGAGACGCGCTCGGTCGTCTACGCGGTGCGCGCGGTGACGTCCGGTACCTTCACCCTGCCTCCCGTGGAGGCCGAGGCCATGTACGACCCGCGCATCTGGGCGCGCGAGGCGGGTGGCTCGGTGCGCATCTCCGGCCCGTGGGCGGACTTCCTGCTCTGATGGCGCCGCGCTTCACACGCAAGAGGGTGCTGGGAGGCGCCCTCCTGCTGCTGGCCCTCACGCTCGGCGCGCTCGCCGCGGCGTGGGGGCTGCCCCTTCCCGAACGTCTCTCCGCGGCCCACTCGGTGGTGGTGGAGTACCGGGATGGCACGGCGGCGCACGTCTTCCTGGCGCCGGACCAGCGCTGGCGGGTGCCCACGCGGTTGGAGGAAGTGGACCCGGCCTACCTCCAGGCCCTGCTGACCCTGGAGGACAAGCGCTTCTGGTGGCACCCCGGAGTGGATCCGCTGGCGGTGGGGCGCGCCGCGGTGACGAACGTGCTCCGGGGACGGCGGGTGTCCGGGGCCTCCACGCTCACGCTGCAACTGGTGCGCGTGTTGGAGCCCCGGCCGCGCACCTTCACGTCCAAGCTCATCGAGTCCTTCCGGGCGGCGCAGTTGGAGCTGCGGTTGAGCAAGCGGGAGATCCTGGCGGCCTACCTGCAGTTCGTGCCCTATGGGCGCAACATGGAGGGCGTGGAGGCGGCGGCGCTGGCGTACTTCGGCCACCGGGCCACGCACTTGAGCGCGGCGGAGATGGCGACGCTGCTCGCGGTGCCGCAGAACCCCAACCGGCGCTATCCCTCGCCGGAGAACACCGCGCGTCTGAAGGAGGCGCGAGATGGAGTGGCCCAGCGGCTCCTGGACGAGGGCGCGCTGCCCCTGGGGCCGGAGGGGGCCCGGGTGGTGCCCGAGACCCTGCTCGCGGAGGTGCGTGCCACGCCGGTGCCGCCGCGGCTCGTGCCCTTCGCGCGCGAGGCCCCGCATGCGGCGGTGTGGCTGCGGGCGCAGCGTCCGGGCCAGGGCCGGTTGCGCACGACGCTGGACGCGGGCGCGCAGCGGATGGTGGAGCGGATGATGCGCGATGCCGCGCCCGGGCTGCGCACCCAGGGCATCCACAATGGCTCGGCGGTGGTGGTGGATCGGGAGCGCGCGGAGGTGGTCGCGCTCGTGGGCAGTTTCGACTTCTTCGACACGGAGCATGGCGGGCAGCTCCCGGGCTTCGCGACGACGCGCTCGCCGGGCTCGGCGCTCAAGCCCCTCATCTACGCGCTGGCCATCGAGCAGGGCCTGGCCGGGCCGGATCAGCGCGTGGCGGACATCCCCGCCGCGTATGGCACCTACGCGCCGCGCAACTTCGACGGGCGCTTCCAGGGCCTCGTGCGCCTGGAGGACGCGCTCTCGCAGTCGCTCAACATGCCCTTCGTGAAGCTGTTGCAGCGCATCGGCGTGGAGCGCTTCCTGGGCACGCTGCGGCTCGCGGGCGTGACGAGCCTCGTGCCAGACCCGGGCCACTACGGCCTCTCCGCGGCGGTGGGTGGCATCGAGCTCACCCCCCTGGAGGTGGCGGGCGTCTATCTGGCCCTCGCGGAGAACGGCCACGCGCGTCCGCTCAAGCTCCTGGAGGAGGGACAGCCCCGGGCTCAGGCCCAGGTGCTCTTCTCGCCCGGAGCGGCGTGGCTCACCCGGCGCGCGTTGTCCTTGAAGGATCGGCCGGACTTCCCGGAGCGGCGCCGGCTGACGGGTCTTCCGTCCCAGGTGCATTGGAAGACGGGCACGAGCTTCGGCCACCGGGACGCCTGGGCGGCCGGCTCGGGGCCCCGGCACACCGCGGTGGTGTGGACGGGCAATTTCGACAACACCCCCAGCGTGCACCTGGTGGGCGCGGAGGCCTCGGGGCCGCTCCTCTTCGACATCCTCGAGGGTCTGGCGCCCCGGGAGCGGGGCATGGACGCGGATGCGGTGCCTCCCTCGGATCTCACCCGCGTGGAGGTCTGCGCGTGGTCGGGCCACCTGCCCACGGAGGCCTGTTCCCAGCGGCGCTTCACGTATGCCGAGCGCAGCCACGTGCCCACCGAGCCCTGTCCCTACCACCAGCAGGTGGAGGTGGACGCGGTGACGGGTCTGGCGGTGAGTCCCGCGTGCCGGGCCGGGCGGCGCACGGAGTCGCGTGTGTTCCTCACCTGGCCCGCGAGCATCCGGCGCTGGCTCACGGATCAACACCGCCTGCTGCCCCAGCCTCCCGACTTCGCTCCGGGGTGTGAGCCTGGCGGGGCGCGGCGGGCTCCGGAGATCGTCTCGCCCGGTGCCGGGCAGGTGACGTTGCTCTTGCCGGGGGTCGCCGCCGAGCAGCAGGAGGTGCCCCTGGAGGCCGAGGTGGAGGGCGATCGGGAGCTGTCGTGGTTCGTGGATGGGACCTTCCTGGCGTCGGCGCGGGCGGATGAGCGGGTGTGGTGGGCGCCGTCCGAGGGCGACCATGAGATCCTCGTGTCGGACGATCGAGGACTCAGCGCGCGCCGGATCCTGAAGGTGCGCGAGCGGCGGTAGGCCTCGGACTGGCGACTCCCGGACGTTGCCTGTCCTGGAAAGGCGCTCTTGTCCGCGAGTCCGGTGGCCTTCCGGTTTCGCGTGCCTAGCCTGTCGGAACGTGCATGTCTTCCGGAGGTCGAGCCCATGAGACACCGCTGGACCCGAGCCCCCGCGCTCTGGGCGGGGCTCCTGGCGACGACGAGCGCGTCCGCCTGTCCGGACTGTCCCAGCGCCCGCGCGGTGCGGGTCGCCGTGTTCGAGGGCGGCTTCTGGGGACCCCTGGTGATGGTGGCCGTGCCGTTCCTGTGCCTCGGCTTCCTCAGCGCGCTGCTGTACCGCGTGGGTCTGCCGACGCGGAAGGGCGAGGAGTGAGCGGAGTGGGAGGAAGCGAATGGGGAAGGTGACTCGGCATCAAGGCGCGCTCCTGTCGGCGGGCGTATTGCTCGGCACGGGACTGGGAGGCTTCGTCGACGGCATCCTGCTGCACCAGTTGCTCCAGTGGCACAGCATGCTGTCGTCCCGGCTGCCGCCCACGGACCTGGTGTCGATGAAGATCAACATGTTCTGGGATGGCCTCTTCCACGCCTTCACGTGGGTGATGACGGTGCTGGGCGTGGCGCTCCTGTGGCGCGCGGGCCAGCGCCCGGAGGTGCCCTGGTCGACGCGGACCTTCGTGGGCGCGCTGGCCATCGGCTGGGGCGCCTTCAACGTCGTGGAGGGACTCATCGATCATCAGTTCCTCGGCGTGCACCACGTCCACCCCGGGGAGGGGCAGCTCGCCTGGGATGTGGCCTTCCTCGTCTTCGGGGCGTTGCTGGTGGGCGCGGGACGGGCACTGGTGAGGGCGGGCCGCGAGGACTCCGTGCCGCGCGGCGCCGCCCCTCCTGGCCGGTCCTGAGGGGTCAGCGGATCCGCCAGGTGCCGTTTTCGGAGCGCTCGTAGTGCTGGCCGTCCGCGAGCCTTCCGTAGAAGAGGGCGTCCTTCATTCCCGACACGGACTGGCCGTCGAAGAGGCCAATCTCTCCCTCGGGCATGAAGGTGAGGCCGAGGCTGGCGGCGGTGAGGCGGACGCGCTCGCCGGGCGCCAGCATCCGGGCCGGGAGCGCCTTGCCCACGGGAGCGCCCGTGGCCACCTGCTCGGGCGGAGTCGCCGTGGGCTCGGGCAGCAGTAGTTCGGGAATGGCGCGCCGCAGATTCGTGGTCACCGTCAGTCCGTTCAGCTCCCGAGGCTGGGTGCTCCGGTTGCGCAGCTCGACCCAGCCCGCCTTCGCGTCCAGCGCTTCAATCACCACGTCCTTTTCCTGGGCGCGCAGGCGCTCGCGCTCCTTGAGGATGAAGTCCCGGCGCAGGCGCACGAAGTCCCGCATGAAGGCGCGGCCCGCCTGGAACTTGGCGGGGTCCATATAAGGATCCTGGGCCATGTAGGGCGCGATGAGCGCGTGCATCTGGTCGATGTAGGGGCCCATCACGTTCAGCGTGAAGAGTTCCTGGAGGGCCTTGTCCAGGCGGGCCTCCAGGCGGGCGCGCAGCGCCGGGTTGAGCACCACGCGGGTGCCCAGGTTGGAGAAGACGGGCAGGTAGCCGGGGTGGATGCCCTTGCGCTCCTTGTAGCGCTTGGTGATCTCCGTGCTGCCCAGGGTGAAGGAGTAGAGCGGTTGACGGTAGATGGGCACCAGGTCCGGCCCGAGCTGCATCTGGTGCCACCAGCGCGCGTCCACGTTGTTGAGGTCCCACGCGGCGTAGAACCACTGGCCCTTCACGTGGTCGAAGATGAAGTAGCTCTCCGAGTCCTCGATGTAGTTGTTGGCCATGAGGGCATCCATGACCATGGAGCGCACGTAGCCCTCGATGTCCATGCTCTTCGTGAGCGCGTTGACCAGCTGCGGCTCGGGCGTGCGGTTGATGACGGCGAGCACGGCGTCGAGCGCGTCATCGTTCTCCTTCTTCTCGTTCGTCTTCTTCTTCCAGTCGCCCTGGTAGGGCACCTTCCAGGAGCGGAGCTTGAGCTCGGTGTCCTTCCAGCCGGCGCGGTAGATGGAGGCGTCCTTGTCCGCGAAGTCATGGGCGCGCAGGAAGGCCTTGTTGATCTGCTCGATGTCCAGGAAGACGCCCTCGTTGCGGCCGTTGATGCTCAGCCGCACGAAGTTCACGTTCGCCGCGGGCACGCGCATGGCGGCGAGCAGATCGAAGGAGATCTTCTCCGCGAGCATCGTCGCGTCCGAGTAGCCGGCCACCAGGTTGAGCGAGGTGCGATCCTCGAAGCGCACCTCGTCCTCGAAGCTCACGTTCCAGCTCTTCTTGGGGAAGTCGCGCGCGGAGGCGCCGCGCAGGCGCACCAGGACGGGGTAGTCCACGCCGTCACAGCGGAAGGTGGCGGGCTGCTCGGGGGTGTCCTTGTCGACGTAGAACTTCTGGAGCACGTCCTCGGGCATGAGGAGTTCGTACTGCCGCACGCTCTTCTGGAGGGGCGGGAGCACGAAGGGGCGTGCCTCGTCGGGGATGGGGGGTGGGGGGAGCTCGGGTTCCTCGGGAGGAGGCGTCGTGGGCGTCACGGGCCCCTGGGGCTCGGGTGACGAGGGCTCGGAGGGTGTGGGTTGGACGATGGGATCCCGTGGCGTGGAACCCGGAGGGTCCGCCGCGGGCGGGTTGACTCCGCCCTGGGAGTTGCAGGCGAGCGACAGGACGACGGACGCGATGCAGAACAGGCGCGCGGATTTCATCCCCAGGGGCCTGAGCAAGACGGATGCCCGGCCCCGAAGGGTGGAACTGTTGGCGGGTGGATGGTGGACGCGGGAAGGTGGGAAGCGTCATCTCCCGGGCACCGGGAGATTTCTCACGGTTGAGCAAGCCACTTCCCGCTCAGAGGCAGCCCGCTTCCGAGAGCGGCAGGGACGTGGAAACCCGCTGGAGCCAGCCGCGGTCGCGCCATTCGTCCTTGCGCACCTCGGCGGCGTGCGTCAGGTCGCGCTCGAAGCTGGCGGCGAGCGACCGGGCGAGGCTCCCGTCCTCGATGACGAAGGCCCCCTCCTCGAGCAGCGCATGGGCATTGGGCTCCAGGCTGGTGGAGCCCACGGCCACCAGTTGCTCGTCCACGAGCACGGTGCGGGCCCGCAGGGGCGCGCGCTGGTACTCCCAGAGCCGCACGCCGTTCTCCAGCAGCCGCTCATAGGTGGAGCGCTGGGCGGACAGCACGTGGCCCTCCGGGTTCGACTCGACGCCGGGCACGAGGATGCGCACGTCCACGCCCGATTGGGCCTTGTGGATGAGCGTGTCCACGGTGGCGGAGCTGGGCACGAAGCACGCGTTGGTGAGCCACAGGCGGTGCCGGGCGGAGGCCATGAGGACCTGCACCATGCGCTCGGAGTGGCTGAGGGAGGGCGAGCCGGTGCTCGGGATGAAGGCCGCGCGGGCATCTCCCCGGGGCTCGGCCGGGGGAAAGGCGGACTCGGGCAGGAGCCCGCCGCCCGACTCGAGCCAGTCCCGGGCGAAGGACTGCTGGAGCTGGCGCACGGCGGGGCCTTCCACGTGGACGTAGGTGTCTCGCGAGGAGGGCGCCGAGGCGCTCGCCGCGTCCACGCCCGAGCCGCCGGTGAGGCCGCCGCGCCCGTCGCGGATGACGAGCTGGAGGTGGGTGCGCGCCTCGAGCCGCGAGTCGCTGAACACCACCTCTTGTCCGACGAAGGGACGATAGGCGCGCACCTCGCAGCCGCTCTTCACGAGCTGGGGCTCCACCTGCTCGGAGAATCCCGGGCTGAGGAGAGGATCCACGAGGACGCGGCACGTCACGTCCGGCTGCCGGGCGGCGAGTGCCCGCAGGAGCCGCTCCGAGGCCTCGCCGGGCCGCCATCGGGACATCAAGAGGTGGATGGAGTGGCGGGCCTGGCGGATCTGCGTGTCGATCGCCTCGGGGATGCGCGCGTCCTCGACGAGTTCCACGCCGTGGCCCGCGTTCAGCCCCACGCCCACGGATTGATAGATGGCGAGGGACAACTGGGGACCCGAGCTGGGGAGGTCCTCCCGGATGCGCAGTTTTTGCGGGAAGTCCCGTTTGATGCACGCCGTGCCGCAGAGCAGGCAGACGAGAAGAAGGCGGGCGGATGGTTTCACATCGCCCAAGCTAGGCACGAAGGGCGGGAATGAGCAGGGGCGCAGGTGCGACGAGCGGGCGGTGGAGCCGTTCGTGTCCGGGCATGACCGGTTCGCCCGCGCGTCTTTACCTTCGAGGGAAGGCGAGAGCGGGCGTTCTCCCACGATCTGGAGACACGATGGATTCCTGGAATCAGAATTCGAGCGACTCGGTGCGGGCCCATACGCCGGACGGAGTGAACCGGCGCATCGACGCCCAGGTGGAGCGGTGCGTGCGCCACATGGCGGAGCAGACGGATCGGCAGGTCATCAGCCAGTACCTGGATCACCTGGAGCGCGCGTGGGACCTGAACCGGGTGGTGACGGTGGCCGCGTCGGCGGTGTCGTTGCTCGGAGTGGCGCTGGCGCCCCGGAGCAACAACGGATGGAAGGTGCTGGGGGGCGTGGCCGCGGGGCTGCTGCTGCAACAGGGGCTGTTCGGCTTCGGCCCCCTGGCGACGATCGCGCGGGCGTTCGGCGCGCGGACGCGGCGGGAGATCGACCTGGAGAAGTTCGCCCTCAAGGCGCTGCGGGGCGACTTCGAGCGGATTCCCCGCGAGGGCGGCCCCCTGGCGCGAGCCAACGCCGCGCTGGTGGCCGCCCAGTGCTGTTGATCACCTCGGGCTGACGCTCATTCCGCCCAGGGAGACGGGGGCTCCGGGGGTGTCGCGCCGCTTCGGGGAGGAGCCTCCGCGCTGCTTGAACATGTAGCCCTCCAGTCCCGCCAGGCCGATGGAGAACTGCGTCACCCACTTGTCGGCGGGCCTGCCCGCGGGTGCCTTCACATCGAAGGGGTAGGCGAAGTGCAGGCGCAGGAGGATGGGGCCGAGCCCCACGTTGAAGCCCACGGCGGCGTCCACCACGCGCCGGTCCCAGATGCCGCGCGCGGACGAGCCCACGCCGCCCGCGTCGAAGCCCGCGACGCCCATGATCGAGTTGAGGAAGGCGATGCGGATGAGGGCGTCGAGCGGCACGCGCAATTCGAGCGTGGAATAGAGGTAGTGCTGGCCGAGCAGCCACTGGGTGTCGCCGAAGGGCACGCCGCGCAGGGTGTCGAAGCTGGACAGGTAGAAGGAGCGGGCGAAGCGGCCGCCAAAGGTGGCGCCCGCGCCGCCGCGCAACATGATGTGGGTGGCGCCCAGGGGGATGGGGAAGTAGCGCTCGGCGTCCAGGCGCAGGTTGCCGAAGACCTCTCCGTGGAGGGGCTGCACGCCGGTGGTGATTTCCCCGAGCACCGAGCTGCCCGAGGTGGGCACGCCCGTGTAGTGGTAGCGCAGGGTGTTGTAGCCGGCGGAGCCGGACACCTCGGTCTGGAAGCGCAGGCCGGGCTGGCTCTGCTTCCAGGGGGTGTAGAGGTCGCCGATGCCATTGACCTCCGGGAGGTTGAGGATGAAGGACGTGGACGGGTCCAGGAAGTACGTGGAGCCGCCGACGTTGAGGTTGGCCTCCAGGAAGGTGTAGGTGCTCAGCGGGTAGCGGGCGAGGCCCGTGACGCCGAAGAAGCGCTCGCCGGAGATGAGCGAGCCGCTGGGCAGCTGGCCCTGCGCGGCCTCCACCAGGGTCCGGTCGATGCGAAAGCGCAGGGACTGGAAGAGGCCGCCGCCCCAGGTGGTGCGGCGCGACTGGTTCACGTAGAGCAGGAAGCCGTCGGCGAGCGAGAAGGAGCCGTACACGGCGAACTGGAGGAGCAGGGCGTGGTTGCGCAGCCGGTCCGTCGCCGAGGCGAACACCTGGCCGTAGAAGCCGCCGCCGCCCGCGCCCGCGAAGCCGAGGATGGGCCCCAGGTCGATGTTCTTCGGGGTGAAGGGGTTGTAGGGCTCGGCGCCGGTGAGCGAGCGCTGGGGGAGGGGACTGGGCGGCGCCACCTCCCGGGTGCCCTGGGCCACCTCGTAGCTCTTGAGCTGTTGGGAGCGCAGCAGGGCCGGCTTGCGCTCTCCGGACAGGTGGAAGAGCGTCCACAGGTTGCCGTCCGGGGCGGGGCTCGGCTCGAAGAGGCCGGTGACCACGTCCGTGCGCCGCACGATGGTGCCCCCGCCGGTGTACTCGTAGAGATCCGCGCGGCTCTGCTCGAAGGCCACGAAGAACAGCCGCCCGTCGGGCAGCACGGTGGGATCCTGATGATCCCGGGGCTCGGAGGTGAGGCGCTCCACCTGCTCGGGGGACTCGGGCTTCACCCGGAAGAGGTTGTAGTAGCCGTGCGAGGTGGCATCCGAGGTGAACACGATGCCCGCCGCGCCCCAGGTGAGGCCGCGCTCGGCGTAGACGTCGTGGGTGAGCTGCTGGGGTTGGGGGTCGGGGCCCGCGTCCAGGGGGAGCACGTACACGTCGCGCGTGCCGCCCTCGTTCAACCCGATGAAGGCCAGGCGCTTGCCGTCCGGCGAGAAGGCCGGCGAGTAGGCCGCGATGAGCCCGTGCTGGGCGAGCCGGTACGCCACGCGCTCTCCCAGGTCGAAGTCCACCCGGAAGGGCGCTTCCTTGTTCAGGCCGCCGGGGTTGTTGATGTAGCGGTTGCGGCCCGCCGGGGGCAGCGTGTTGCCCAGGCTGACGGGCTCGGCGGAGTGGGTGTAGCGCTGGACGTAGATGATGTCGCGCGCGAGCGACTCGGCCACGAACGCCAGCCGGTCCTCGGTGAGGGCGAAGTTGCGGCCGAAGATGGGGTGCAGGGACTCGTAGCCCGGCACGCCGTCGCCCTGCACCTTCTGGGTGTCGTCGGGCGCGCGCGGATCCACGAGGATGAGCTGACTCTCACCCGTCTCCGGCACGATGCTGCGGTAGAGCAGCACGCGCCCATCGGGGCGGCTGTTGAGGGCGGTGATGATGCCCCTGCGCTCGCGCAGCAGCTCCAGCGTGGGCGTGGCCTGCTCGGACTTGAGATAGGTGCGGTAGGAGCGCTGCTTGAGCCAGTCCTCGAACCTGGCGGCGATCTTCGGGGGGGCGTCTCCGGTGAGCAGCTCCAGGAGCCCATCGAACTCCAGGTTCTGCACCCGGGGCGTGCCGGAGACGAGCTTGGGGGAGTTGTCGAGCACCTTCTGGATGAAGCCCGCGCCGTAGGTGTCCTCGAGGAACTGGCAGCGCGCCTGACCCACCTTGTAGATCCACAGGTAGCCGTAGGGCCCGGGGGACCAGAAGTCGAGGAAGGCATAGCCGCGCCCCAGGTCCGGATTGACGAGCAGATCCCTCACCATCATCTCGCCCTCGGGATCCAGCCCGCCCTTGGCGTAGAACTCGGCGAGTCCCTCGATGAACCACAGCGGGATGCCGTTGAGTGGATCTCCCCCCACCTTGGCTTGATCCGCGAGGAAGCGGACCTTCTGGATGGTGAACTGGTGGGCCATCTCGTGGGAGCTGATCTCCCCGAACTGCCGATGGTCTCCGAGGTAGGGCAGGGTCAGCTCCAGGTTGCCCTGGGTGCTGGTGACGCCGAGGGTGCCCTCGGTCACGGCGGTGACGTTGGTCTGCAGGAACTCCTGGTAGGAGCTGTAGAGGATGTAGGGGAAGGTCTGGGTGGGGACGAACTGGAAGCGGCTGACGAGGTAGCGGTAGGCGTCCTCGAGTTGAGGCGCGGCGTAGCGGGCCACGCTCTCCTCGTTGCCGTAGAAATAGAAGCGCACGCCGCCGCTCTTGTCGCCGAGCGACTTCGCATAGGAGGGCCCCGCGTCGGACATGCCGCCATCCGCCAGCTCGAAGGGCAGGGGGACGGAGAGCGGACCGGGCTCCGTGCCGCTGTCCTCCAGGGCCACGCCTCCATCCAGTCCCGCGTCCGGCGTCGTGGGAGTTCCTGTTGTCTCGGGGTTGTCCGGACTCAGGGGGATGCCCGTGCCGAGGGGCGCCGTGGCGGGCGTACGTGACTCGAGCGTGGGCGCGGCGGGGGAGGGCCCGCCGGGGGCGCCCGGAGGCTGCTGATGGGCGCGGTGGGCCGCGGGAGGCGCGACGCCCTCGGCGTTGGGCCCCACGAGGATGTCCAGGTGCTTCCACTCGAAATCATAGGTGTGGATGGGCGACCGGTACGCCTTGCGGGGGATGACATAGACCTGTGCGAACACCGCCTCCGGCAAGACGAGGGTGAGCAGGGCGACGATGAGGATACGGCGGTTCAAGGAGGCGACCTCCCGGGGAGGGGAGACGAGGGACGGAGCACGTCGGGCAGGCTATCCTAAAGAGACGAGGGGGCGGCCGAGCGCTTCTTCGTGAGTGCTCAGCGCCTTACGTCCCGCCACGGAGGCTGTTGGGTGAACCAGTGCTTTTGTCGTGCCCGGGTGAACCGGTATGGATGGCGCATGAACCGTTTACTGGTGGTCATGGCGGGGATGCTGCTCCCCGCCTTCGTGGGTTGCGCGAACACGGACGACGCGGAGCCCAAGCGGGAGTGTGAGCCCGAGGCCTTCGACGTCTCGGCCTGCGACGCGGCGGCGCTGGCCTCGGTGAAGGCCGAGGGCATCTGGAACGCGAACATCGTGCTGGGCAGCGTGGACACGCCGGGCACCGTGCGCCTCCTGCCCGAGTCCCTGCTCTTCGACACGCCGCTGACCGAGCGGCGGGTGGAGGAGGGCACGTTCTTCCTGGCGGGGGACTACGCGAACGGTGGGGTGTCCAGCCGGCTGGTGATCTCCGGCTGCCAGGCGTCGAGCCCCGAGCGGGTGACGGGCGTCTTTCGCCGGTGCTCGAACGGCGCGGCGGATCTATCGGGTGACTTCGAGGCGGTGCGCGTCAAGCGGATGGCGGGGGAGCAGGAGGCGCAGGGGGTGGAGCTGGTCTCGGAGACGCCCTTGCCGCGAGGCTCGGCGGCGGACGTCTTCGTGGCGGGCGGCCATGCCTACGTGACGGCGCTGAATGAAGGCCTCTTCATCTATGACGTGAGCAAGACGGGCGAGCGGCCCCCGGAGAAGGTCGCGGAACTCACTCCGTCCAACGATGTCTGGTACCGGGCCTGGGTCAAGGGCCAGACGCTCTACGTGTCGAGCTACCGGGAGGGCGTGGTCCTTTACGACGTGAGCAACCCGAAGGCCCCCAAGCGCATCACGGATACGTCCTGGCGGCAGACGGTGCAGGGCTGGGGCCTGTTCGTGGACCAGGACCGTCTCTACCTGATGTCGCCCGCTCCGCGGGCGGAGGTGCTCATCTATGACATCCAGGTGCCGACGAAGCCCTCCCTGCAGGCGCGCTACTACGAGGAGAAGAGCGTGATGGCCAATGGGGAGACGCCCGTCGAGGGAGTGGTCGTGAACGATCGGCTCTACCTGGGACACTGGCGGTACGGATTGGTGGTGGCGGACGTGTCCAAGCCGACCAAACCGGTCACCCTGGGCCGCTACGGGTACGACAAGGCGACCAGCCGTCCGGTGGCCGCGGGACTCATCGACGGCCGGATGATCGCCTTCGAGGCGAGCGAGGGGTGGAACTCCCGGGTGCGGGCCCTGAACGTGACGGATCCCGCCCATATCGAACAAGTGGGGCAGTTCCAGCTGCGCCCGGAATCCACGGTGAGTGCGATGACGCTGGTGGGGACGAAGTTGTACGTGGCCCATGCGCAGGACGGCCTGCGCATCCTGGACGTGTCCAACCCCAGTACACCGAAGCAGCAAGCCTACTACAATACGTGGCGGGAGTCGGATCCAGGCCGGGGCCGGGCGTTCCTCGAGGGGCTCAGCGGCGTGAAGGTACCGGGTGACGGTTACCTCTACGCCGCGGAGACGTCGCGAGGATTGCTCGTGTTCCGGGAGCAGTGAGTGAGGCGCATGAGCCAGACCGTGTCGAAGTCGTGTGAGCGGTGTCAGTCCCTTCCGGAGAAGTTCGAGCTGGAGGGGCCTGGAAGGCTCTTCCTGTGGCTGCCCATGGGGCACAGCTACGGCAAACTGGTGCGTCAGCTGAGCGATTCGGGCCGTGAGCACCGGGCGCTGCCGGAGGATCGGTGCGTGACGGTGCGTCTGGAGGGCTCGCAACTGAGTGCCTTCGTCGCGGACATCCTGGGCGCGTTGACGGACGAGGAGTCCCGGGCCACGCGAGCGCTCTTCGTCCAGGGGGACGCGGAGCCGGGCCTGCGGGACTTTCCCCGGGTGGGCTCGCTGCCCCAGCTCTTCACCATGACGCGCTCGGGCTGGCTGGTGGACATGCTGGCCGAGAAGCGCATCACCAGCCACTACCAGCCCATCGTGGACGTGGAGGACACGCGCAAGGTGTACGCCTACGAGGCGCTCATGCGCGGCTTCGAGCCGGATGGCTCCATGGTCTCGCCGTACAAGATGCTGACCCTGGCGCGCGACGCGGATCTGCTCTTCCAGTTGGACCTGGCGGCGCGGTTGTCGGCGGTGCGCGAGGCGGCGCGCCTGGGGCTCAAGGTCCCCATCTTCATCAACTTCACCCCCACGGCCATCTACGATCCCGAGTACTGCCTGCGCTCCACGGTGGCCGCTGTCAAGGACGCGGGGATGTCCCCCGAGGACGTGGTGTTCGAGATCATCGAGTCGGACCACACGCCCAACGCCAACCACCTCAAGTCGCTCATCGCCTACTACCGGCGCACGGGCTTCCGGGTGGCGTTGGATGACCTGGGCGCGGGCTACTCGTCCTTGAATCTCATCCACCAGCTCCGCCCGGACATCATGAAGCTGGACATGGAGCTCATCCGCGGCATCCACCACGACCCGTACAAGGCGTCCATCACGCGCAAGCTGCTGGAGCTGGCGCAGCAGCTGGGCATCCTCACGGTGGCCGAGGGGATCGAGACGCCGGAGGAGCTGCGCTGGGTGCGCAACCACGGCGTGGACTTCGTCCAGGGCTATCTCATCGCGAAGCCGTCGAGCCCGCCGGTATCCACCACGCCGCACTTCACGGAGTGAGGGCCGGAGGCGAGCGGTCGAGGCTCATGCGCCAGGCCGCTCGCAGCTCGTCGCTGGCGAAGTGCACCTGGTAGCGCGCGTCCTCGGGGTTGCGCTGCTCGACGGACGCGGTGAGGGTCGACATCCGGTTGAGCGCGCTCTGGATGAGCCGGCTGGCGTCCCCATCGCCGGTCTCCTCGGCGCTGGCGAGCGCGTCGGCGAGTTCCTGTTGGGCGGCGGTGACGGTCGGATCGATGGCGACCTGGCCGGCCACGAGGAGCTGATCCAGGGCGCGCAGGCGCTGGTAGCCCCGCTCCAGGCTGACGAGGCGTTGTTGCCGGAGTTGTTCATCGCGCTGCGCCGTGGCCTGCTCGGTGGCGCGCTGCTGCTCCAGGGCCTGCACGCGCGCGAGATCTTCCTGACGCCGTGCCTCGGATTGCAGTTGCATCAGCTGCATCCGGGCCCGGAGTTCCTCCAGTTCGGCGGCCTGGAGGGCGCTCGCCGCCTCCGCCTCGGTGGGAGGCGGGGCCGCGGGCGTCTGGCCCATGAGCAGGGAGAGCGAGAATGCGATCAAGCTGTTCATTGCCTTGAACCTGTTCACTCCCGGACCCCGGAGCACCTGAGGTGAGGCCTGGCGCGGGGAGCGAGGGCCCCCTGGCTGCTCGGGGGCCGGGAAGAGGAATGCCCGCGGCAGGGCAGGTGCCGCGAGCATCCGTCGGCGTCAGTAGGTCTTGCCATCCTCGTGGGTGGCCCCACCCATGTCGGGTTGGCTCAAGTCGTGGCTTCCCTGTTGATCCACGCCCGAGCCGCCGATGTCCTGGTTGATGCCCTTGTCCGTGTCCAGGCCACTGCCGCCCATGCCCGTGTCCAGCGAGACGCTCCTGGCGAGGTTGGCGTCCTTCTCCACGGTGAAGCTGGTGCGGACCTGCTGGCCTTCCTTGAGGTCCTTGATGTGCTTGACGTTGGGGTCCTGGAACTGGGTGTTCTTGTCGATCTTCACCGAGATGACGCCGCTATCGGTGCGCAGCTTGAGCTCGCTGCTGCTGCTCTTGAGGACCGTGCCGCTGATCTGCTTCTCCCCCAGCATCTGGCCAGTCTGGGCTCCCGTGTGCTGGGCCTGGCCGGAGCCACCGGTGGCCTCGCCGCCCACCTGCTGGCCGCTCTGGGTCTTCTGGTGTTTCTCACCCCCCGCCAGGGCCACACCCGAGCTGAGCAGTGCCACGGTCGCGAACACTCCCACGATTCTCTTCGTCATGATCGTTCTCCTGGGTTGAGTGGCGGCCGTGCCCCCCATGGACGTTCCCCGCCGCCAGCCAAAACCTAGGTGCGCCAGGGTTGGAGGACAGGGTGGGTGGGGGAATCGAGCGCGCCCGGGTGCTCGGCGGGCGTGCCATCCCGGTGCGTCATGCCGCCCGGAGGGCGGGCAACTTGAATTGCGGAGGCCTTTTCTCCTACCGTCCCGCTCCATGCCCCCGACTTCCAAGCAGCAGCCCGCGCCTGTCGCCGAGCCCCTGCCGACCCCTTCCTTTCCCGCGATCGAGGCGTTCATCGAGGGAGCCACCGCGGAAGAGGTGCAGACGCTCTTCAATCCCGTGAAGAACGAGCTGGCCAACCTCAAGGGCCCCAAGGCCGAGCACGCCAAGAAGGTCCATGCCGCCATTTCCCGCACCGAGGAATTGCTCGCGGTCCTCCTGGACACGCGCGAGCGCCTGGTGGCCGAGTCCCGCTCCAAGGGCCGGAAATAACTGGGAAAACGCGCCGTGCCGTCGTTTTGATGCGCCCCCCACGCAACTGGGCCATCGGATCGGCGATAATAGGGAAAAAGGGAGCGCGGGTTTCCCATGACGCTCCGCGAGTTCTTGGACGTTCCATCGCCTGGAGAGGAACCATGAAGATCGACAGCAACCTGAGCATGCCCCGGATGTCCACCAACATGACGACGGCGCGCGTGACGCCCGACACGAGCTTCGCCGCTCGCGTTCAGTCTGGTGTGGGCACCGCGGCCAACGCCGTGGCGGGTGGCGTGGGCGTGGTGGCCAACATGGTTCCCGGTGGCTCGGTGGTCTCCGCGGCCGTGTCCTCGCTCACCACCTTCGGTGGCGCCAGTGGCTCCGGCTCGGCTCCCTACTACGGCGCGGCGATGGGCTCGGGCGTGACGCCGCTGAACACCACGGTGGGTGCCTCCACGGGTGGCGCGGTGGCCTCGGGCGCCAGCTCCATCAGCGTGGGCAGCAACGGCAACGTGTCCGTGCCCACGGGCGGCAGCGGCGTCGGCACCGAGTTCAACGGCGAGATGTCGAGCATGTTCGCCGAGCAGAAGAAGCTGCTGGGCCTGCAGGTCGCGATGCAGCGCGAGAACCAGGTGTTCAGCACCATCTCCAACGTGCTCAAGACCCGGCACGACTCGGCGAAGAACTCCATCGGCAACATCCGCTAGAGTTCGGTCGCTCCCCGCTCCGGGGGGTTCGGTAACCGGGAGGCCCCGCCTCCCGGCTTCGGAAAGGACACGGACGTCACATGGCGGAGACTTCGGAGATCTCGGGCAGCCTGGTTCCGCTCGCGCGGCGCGAGGCGATGATCCTCCTCGAGGCGGGCTATCTCTGGCTGGACATGGGCCAGTATGACAAGGCACGTGAGGTCTTCGCCGGCGCCGTGGCGCTGATGCCCCGGAGCGAAGTGCCCCAGCTGGCCATGGGCTCGCTCGAGTTCGCCCAGGGCCGCTATGACAAGGCGTTGCAGGCCTACCGGGCCGCCCAGCGCCTCGCGCCCCAGTCGTCGCTGCCCCGTGCCCACGTGGGCGAGGCCCTGCTGTTCATGGGCAAGGTGCCCGAGGCCCAGAAGGAATTGAAGGCGGCGCTGGACTTGGAGCCCGAGAGTGATGGGGCGCGTCTGGCCCAGGTGTTGATCGAAGCGAAGGACGCGGGGGCTTTGCCGCCGCCCGGCGCCAGGAAGTAGTCTGTCGTTGACGCGAAGGAGATGCCGATGTCGGTCGGTGGAATCGGACGAGGGGGCGGAAAGGGACGGGCCGGAGGCGCCAAGGGTGCCTCGGGCAAGGCACCGGCTGGCAAGGCGGGTGGCGCCTCGTTCGGTGGCACCGTGGATCGGACCGCGGGGCTGGTAGGCCCCTCGGGTCTGGTGGGCTCGGACAATGTCCAGGGGCCGCAAGCCGCGGACCCCTTGAGTGCCCAGGCCCTCGTCATCGCGAAACAGCTCAAGAACGGGAACTTCAAGAGCAAGGACGAGGCGACGCGCAAGCTCGTCGCCGAGGTGCTCAAGGAGAAGCTGCGCATGAAGTCATCGGCCCTGACGACCAAGATCGCGGATGCCCTGCAGGATGACCCCCGTCTGAATCAGGCCCTCGAGCGGTTGTGGTCGAAGGCCGAGTGAGCGGCGCGCTTGGCTCTCGGCGAAGACAAGAAGGTCTTGCTGGAGAAGTACGGACCTTACGTCCGGTCGCTCGCGTCGACCGTCCGTAAGCAGTTCTCCGCCCAGCTCGAACTGGATGAACTCCTCGCGTACGGGCAGATAGGCCTGCTCGAGGCGGCGGACCGTTTCGATCCCAAGGTGGGGGCCAATTTCCTCACCTTCGCCCACTACCGCATCAAGGGCGCCATCTACGATGGCCTGCGCAAGATGGGCGTTCTCAAGGGCAATGACGCGCGGACGTCCTACATGGGCGAGCGCGCGACGGCCTATTTGGGAAATTTGTCGGATCGCGAGCAGGGAGGAGGCAACCGCGGAGGGTCCATTGACGATGATGTCATGGAGATTTCCAACGCGGTGGCGGGGCTGGCGATGGTGTTCGCCACCAGCCTCGAGGGGTCCGAGTCGCTGGGCTTCTCGGACGAGTCCCTTCCGGTGGATCAACGGATGGAGCTGGAGCAGCAGCGGGTGCGGGTGAGGGCGGCGATCGAGAAGCTCCCGGAGAAGGAGCGCAGGCTGCTGCAGGGGTATTACTTCCAGGGCAAGACGCTGGAAGAGGCGGGCGCGGAGATCGGTCAGTCGAAGAGCTGGGCGTCGCGGTTGCACGCGCGCGCCATCGAGCGGCTCAAGGAATTGTTGAACGAGGAGGACTCTTCCTCCCCGGATGACTCAAGGAGGCAGTCACATGGCGGGTCCAATGGCCGGCGTCTCGGCAGCGCAGATCGCCCAGCAGAAGTCGCAGGACCAGGGCGCGCAGCAGGTCAACAAGCAGGGGGCCTCGAAGTTCGACGCGGCCCTCGCTAACAAGGCGCAGGGCCCGGAGCAGGTGCAGCAGGCGCAGGCCGCTCAGGCCACGCAGCGCACCGAGCAGGTCCGCCACGCCGAGGCCATCAACAAGATGGACAAGGTGGCGCTCAACAAGGTGAACCCCGCCGGGCAGGAGCCCGCCACCGCGAAGGGGGCCCAGTCCGTCACCGGCAAGCAGGAGGCCAGCAAGGCCGGCAACATGCTCTCGCACGTCGTGGGCGAGCTGGAGAAGGGCCAGGTCAACATGGAGAAGCTCATCCAGGCGGGCGCCTCCGGGAAGAACTTCTCCAACGCGGAGCTGCTGTCGCTCCAGGCCGGCATGTACAAGTACACGCAGGAGCTGGACCTGACGAGCAAGGTGGTCGAGAAGGCCACGAGCGGTCTCAAGGACACGCTCAAGACCCAGGTCTAGTCCGCGCCCAGCGGCCAGTCAGACGGGCGCTGGATTCACGCGAGGGCGTCTCCTCTCCGAGGGGACGCCCTTTCGCGTTTCCCGGGGTGTTTCCGGCTCGGGTCTTGTTGGAAACATGGCGGCCCATCTAAGCTAGGCGCGCCCATGACGCTCCGACCGTACGCGCTCGCGGCCCTCCTCGCTCTCGCGCTGGGGACCGGCTGCACCATCGACCTGCAACATGACCTCTCCGAGCAGGACGCCAATGAAATCTACGTCCTGCTCAGCAAGCACGGCATCAACGCCACGAAGCTGAAGGAGGAGGGTGGCAACGAGCTGCGCTTCCGGATGCAGGTGCCCAAGGCGGACGCGGCCCAGGCCGCCGAGCTGCTGCGCGACTACTCGCTGCCCCGGCCCAAGGAGAAGGGCCTGAGCCACTTCGCCAAGGGCGGCATGGTGCCCACGGCCACCGAGGAGCGCGCCATGCTGCTCAAGGCGCTGGGCGGCGAGGTGTCCAACGCGCTCAATCAGATCGACGGCGTGCTCGAGGCCCGGGTCATCGTGATGATCCCGGAGAACAACGACCTCACCCAGCCGGAGAACAAGCCGATGCCCTCGTCCTCCGTGTTCATCAAGTATCGGCCGGGCGCGAAGAACGAGCCGCCCATCAAGCGCGAGGACATCCAGCAGTTCGTCTCCACCGCGGTGCCGGAGCTCAAGCCCTCGGCGGTGACGGTGCTGCTCACGCCGGCGACGACGCCCGATACCGAGGGCATCCGGGACGATCAGCTCAAGGAGCTGATGGGCATCCGCATGACGGCTTCCAGCCTGGGCCAGTTCCGGATGATGGCGGCGGTGGCGGTGCTGCTCGTGCTGGCCTCGCTCGGCCTGGCGGCGTGGCCGTTCCTCCGGGGCGGAGGCGCCTCCGCGGCGCGCGCCCGGTCGAAGTAGGAGCGATGCGAGCATCGTCCGTTGTCTTCCTGGAACGCCTCTCCCGTGCGGGGTGACCGTTGGACCAGTTCTTCACCTCGCTGAGCAAGCGACAGACGATGATGCTCCTGACCGCCATCACCTTCGGGGGCCAGGAGGGGGTCTCCGCGCTGGAGCATCTGCCCGAGGAAGAGGCGGAGCTGTTGCAGCACCGCGCCCAGGGCATCCTGCAGATTCCCCGCGACAAGCGCATTCCGCTGCTGGTCCAGGAGATCAAGCGGCTGATGAAGGATCGCCGCGGCCAGCTCTGGAGCGCGGAGCCGGAGCGACTGGCGGGACTGCTCAAGAACGAGCGCGCCGCCCTGGTGGAGGTGGTGCTCCGCGCGCTGCCGGGACCGCTCGCGGACGCGGTGCGCTCCCACCTGCCGTCCACGGGCCGGGTGAAGCTCACGCGCGAGGTGCGGCCGCAGATCCTGGACATCGTGCGCTGGAAGCTGGAGGAGCGGCTCGCGCGCGAGGCCTCCGCGCACGTTCCCTTCAAGTTCACCGACGTGCTCCTGTTGGAGGCGCGTGAGCTGCTCACCGTGTGTGATCGCCTGGGCGCCCGGGTGCTGGGCCCCGCGCTGGCGGGCATTCCGGACACGGCGCGCGAGCCGGCCATCGCGACGTTGCCGCCGCACATGCGTCAGCTCGCCACGCGGGCCGTGACGGCCAATGCCCCGCGCAAGCTCCCCGAGGACGAGGCCTCGGCGCAGCTCGGACAGTACGGAGGCCTGGATGACCTGGCCGCCGCCATCCGGGGCGCGGGCGTGCACCGCCTCGCGCGCGCGAGCGTGACCCAGTCCGCCGAGTTCGCCGCCCGCCTGCTGGAGAAGCACCGCGGAGAGTTCGGGCAGGTCGTGGCGAAGTGGGTGCGCGAGGAGCGTGCCAAGCCGACGAGCCGGGGAGATGGCGGCCGGACGGACATCGTCACCGACCTCGAACGGCTCGCGGCCCGGGGCCTCATCGAGCGTCCGGTACGACTCACCACCGCTCCGCGCCCGCCGACGCTGGGTCCTCCCCCGGGTGGCAGGTCCCCCGCTTCCTCCGCGAACCGTCCCTCTTCCCAGCCACGCGAGGGGCGAGCGGAATCGGCGCCGGAGAGCTCCGTGGTTCGCCGGTCCGCGTCTTCCTCCGCTTCTTCCCAGGTGTTGCGCCGGGATCCCATCGCCGAACGCGAGGCGCGCCGGGCTGGCGCCACGGGGGCGGGCCAGAGGGAGCGTCCTCGGGGGGAGGCCCCCCCCGAGTCCTCGCCGTCGCGGGTGAGCCGGGTGGCGCCCTTGGATGCCCTGCCGTCACGGGTGAGCCGGGTGGCGGCACCTCCGGAGTCTTCTCCCTCACGGGTGAGCCGGGTGGTGGCGCCTCCGGAGTCTTCTCCCTCACGGGTGAGCCGGGTGGTGGCGCCTCCGGAGTCTTCTCCCTCACGGGTGAGCCGGGTGGTGGCGCCTCCGGAGCGGGAACGCTCCGTGCCCCAGGGCGCGCCTCCGTCCCGGACGGGCACCCGCCCGCGTTCGAGCGAGCCACCTCCGGAAACGGAGAGCTCGCGCATCTTCCGTTCGCCGGCGGCCCGGGCGCACGGCCGGGGTGCCGTGGGCAATTCAGAGCCCCGGGGTGACGCGTCCGAGCGTCCGCCCCGGGTGATGGGCACCAGTCCCTCCCGGGAGGCCCTCCGGCGGGACGAGACACAATCCCAGCGGAACGAGCGGCCTCGGCCGCCGGGTGCGAGTGGGCGTGGCCCGAGGGGCGGAACGCGCTAGCATCCCGCTGACAAGGAGCTTTCCATGGCGATCGGCAAGGTGATCAAGGGCGATTCGGGGACGGAGCCATTGCCCGGAGGGGACAGGCCCGCGCTCCGTCCGCCGCGTCCGGGCGTGATGAACGCCGAGGTCTTCGAGGCCCGGCAGTCCGCCCAGGGCATCATCGAGGAGGCCAACCGCGAGAAGGAGCGCATCCTCGCGGAGGCGCAGCGCGAGCGCGAGGACGTGCTGGCCAGGGCCCGCGAGCAGGGCCGTCAGGAGGGTCTGGCGCAGGTCACCGAGACGCTGCTGCGCGCGAAGATGCAGGCCGGGGAAATCCTCGCCCAGCAGGAGCACGACGTCGTGTCGCTGGCGTGCAAGATGGCGGAGAAGATCATCGGCCGGGACGTGGAGCGCGACCCCTCCATCCTGGCGGACATCTGCGCCAAGGCCGTCGAGGAGCTGCGCAACGCCCGGGCGGTGGTGCTCCGGGTGAATCCCAAGTCGGCCGCCGTGCTGCGCGCGCGCAAGGCGGAGTTGATGGAGATGATCGGCCGGGCGGTGGACGTGTCCATCAAGGAGGACCCCGAGGTGGCGCCCGTGGGGTGCATCGTGCGCACGGAGTTCGGCACCGTGGACGCGCAGCTGCCCACCCAGTTCGAGATGCTCCAGAACGTGCTGTTCCCCGACACGGCCAAGAAGGAAGGGCCCGCGTAAGCCATGGCCATCGATCTCTCGCGCTACTACAACCTCATCCGCGAGGCGCCGCTGTACCGGGTGCGCGGCCGCGTCACCGAGCTCACGGGCCTGGTCATCAAGGCGAGCGTGCCGGGCGTGCGCGTGGGTGAGCTCGTCTACATCAAGGGCCACGGGGGCCGCGCCTCGGTGAAGGCCGAGGTGGTGGGCTTCCAGGGCGATGAGGTCATGCTCATGCCCCTGGGCGAGCTGCTCGGCATCGGTCCGGACAGCGAGGTCATCCCCACGGGCCGGCCGCTCTCCATCAAGTGCGGCGAGGAGCTGCTGGGCCGCGTGCTCAATGGCATCGGCGAGCCCATGGACGGCATGCCCCTGCCGGACGGCATGATGGACTGGTCGGTGGACCGGGATTGTCCGGACCCCTTCAAGCGCCAGCGCATCGAGCGGCCGCTGCCCCTGGGCGTGCGCTGCATCGATGGCCTGCTCACGGTGGGCGAGGGCCAGCGCGTGGGCCTCTTCGCCGGTTCGGGCGTGGGCAAGTCCACGTTGATGGGGCAGATCGCCCGCAACACCCAGGCGGACCTCTGCGTGGTGGCGCTGATCGGCGAGCGTGGCCGCGAAGTGCGCGAGTTCATCGAGGACGCCATGGGCGAGGAGGGCATGAAGCGCTCCGTGCTGGTGTGCGCCACCTCGGATCAGCCGAGCCTCGTGCGTCTGCGCGCCGCCTACGTGGCCACGGCCATCGCCGAGTACTTCCGAGAGCGCGGCGGCAACGTGCTCTTCATGCTCGACACGGTGACGCGTCTGGCGCGAGCCCAACGTGAAATCGGCCTCGCCATTGGTGAACCCCCGGCGCGCCAGGGCTATCCGCCGAGCGTGTTCTCCATGCTGCCGCGCATCCTCGAGCGCACGGGCAACTCGGACAAGGGCAAGTGCACCGCCATCTACACGTGCCTGGTGGCCGGCGGTGACATGGAAGAGCCCATCGCCGACGAGGTCCGCGGTATTCTCGACGGCCACTTCATCCTCAACCGCGCCCTGGGCGAGCGCAACCAGTGGCCCGCCATGGACGTGCTCGCCAGCCTCTCGCGTGTGATGAGCGGCATCGTCTCCAAGGATCACAAGAAGGCGGCGGGCAAGCTGCGCGAGACGCTGGCCACCTACGAGAAGCAGCGCGACCTCATCCTCCTGGGCGCCTACCAGTACGGCACGGACCCCCGGACGGACTACGCCATCGACAAGTACGACGCGATCATCGACTTCCTCAAGCAGGACACCCACTCCAACAGCCCCTACGAGGAGACCGTGGAGCAGCTCATCCAGCTTTTCGAGGAGTAACGGGCTCGGGCCGTTTCCGGCTAGGATGTGGGCACCATGCCCCCCTACCGTTTGCAGACCCTGCTCGAGATGCGCGAGCGCGCCAAGGAAGAGGCCGAACAGGCCTTCTCCGACGCCGTCAAGGCCCTGGAAAAGCAGAAGGCGGAACTGCAGCGCATGGAGCAGGAGCTCGTGACGCGCAAGGCCGAGCGCAAGCAGAAGGTCATGGCCTACCTGCAACAGGTGATGGCCAAGGGCAACGCGGGCGTCAACGGCTTCAACCAGATGAACCGCTACGAGGAGCGCCTCAAGGACGAGGAGGCGCAGCTGGCCCTGGAGATCGAGCGCCAGAAGGAAACCGTCCGGCAGGCGGAGAAGCTCGTCGAGCAGCGCCGCCGTGAGATGGCCGAGGCCGCCAAGGAGCTCAAGGCCATCGAGAAGCATAAGGAGAACTGGCAGAAGCAGATCCGCGCTGAGCGCCAGGCGAAGGAGGATCTGAACCAGGAGGAAATTGGCAACACCTTGTTCCTGATGCGCCAGCGCAAGTAACCTCGCGTCCTCCCAGGTGGTGAAGCGATGAGCCGAGTTGAAGACGATCGTCAGGCGCAGCGGGCCGCGGAGCGGGCGGTCCAGGACAGGCGTCTCCAGGAGACGAAGTCCAAGCAGCGCCAGGAGGGCGAGTCCGCCTTCTCCAAGATGGTCCAGGAGCAGAAGGCCGCGCAGGCCCCCCAGCAGAAGGCCGCGCAGCCTCAACAGCAGTCCCTGGGCAAGTCCGTGCTCGCCCGACTCCAGCAGGAGGGCAAGTCGGGTGAGGTGCGCACCCAGCAGCGCCACACCGGCAAGGCCGAGGGCGAGGCTCGCACCGAGGGTCAGCAGACGGATTCCTCCCCCACGGGCCAGCTCACCCGGGGCCGTCAGAACGATCAGGCCGTGGTGCACTCGCGCGCCGAGTCGCGCTCCACGGACGCCCGCGTCACCGAGAAGACCCTCGACGAGCGCGGCGAGGACATGACCCAGAGCAGCGACAACGCCGCCGCTGGCGCCCAGGCGAGCCGGGGCAAGGGCGCCCTCAAGACGGACGCGGATGGCGGCGGCAAGCAGGGCGGTGGGGACGGCAAGGACAAGAAGGACGGCGCGGAGCTGGCCGCGGGCTTCCGTTTCAACCCGGCGCTGATGGCTCCCGTGCCCGTGGCCAAGCCCACGCAGACCGCGGGCTCGGAGCGCATGCGCGCCCTGGCCAATGAGATCGCCCAGAAGATCGTCGAGCGCATCCGCGTGGGCACCAACGCCGCGGGCCACGCCGAGTTCCAGATCGAACTGCGGGGCGATGTGCTCAGTGGCCTGAGCATCAAGCTCAGCGCCAAGAACGGGAAGATCCAGGCCGTGTTCAGTGGCAAGGACCGTGAGGTCCTCAAGATGCTCGAGCAGCAGCGCGATGGGCTCAAGACCGCGCTGGCGGGCAAGGGTCTGACCCTCGAGACGATGCGGGTAGAGGCGAAGACATGAGCCTCGACGCGGACGACGGACCGGGCGAGCAAGAGCGCACCATGGTCGTCGACACCCGCCAGCTCAAGCGCCCGGCGGGCAAGACGTGGAAGCCCCACGTCTTCAAGCTGGAGAAGGTGTCGCTCGCCGATACCCGGCTGCTCGAGCAGGTGCAGTGGCTCAAGCCCAAGTCCGAGGCGACCGAGGCCCTGGGGGCGCGGCTCAAGGCGCTCTTCGACACCCAGGTGGGCTTCTCCCTGGAGTCGGCGCGGGTGCTCGGCGCGGGAGAGCTGCGCCGGGTGCTGGTGGAGCCCACCTTCCTGTGTTTCCTGGTGCCCGGTGCGCATCGGGGCCGCGCGGTGCTGGAGGTGGAGTTGTCCCTGGCGCACGCCGCGGTGGACATGCTGCTGGGCGGCGCGGGGGAGGCGGTCGGCCTGCGGCCCCTGACGGACATCGAGGAGGGCGTGGCGAGCTTCGTCGTCCTCGAGGCCATCAAGGCGCTGGTGCCGGGAATGGATTCCCAGCAGCCCAAGCTGCGCCTGGAAGGCGTGTCGCGGGGCGTGGACGAGGCGGTGTCCCGGCTGAGCGAGGAGGGCCCGGTGGTGGGCATCCAACTCCGCACGCGGCTCGGCTCGCAGGATGGAATGGTGCGCCTCTTCGTCCCCGCGGGGGTGATGGACGTGATGACGTCCGCGCCCGCGGCCGAGCAGCGCCGCGCCACGGAGAAGGCGGAGCTGGAAGCCCACGTCCACCGCTTGTCGGCGGTGCGCACCTGGTTGCGCGCGGAGATTGGTGTCGCGGAGATCACCGGCCGCGACCTGGCGAGCCTCCGGGTGAAGGACGTGGTGCTGGTGGACGACTTCCTGGCCCGGCCGGATCAGGGGAGCGCGGGTACCGCGCGGCTGTTCTTGGGGCTGGGCCGCCTGGGCCACCTGACCGCGGACGTCTTCGTCCAGAACGGTGGGTACCAGGCGCGCATCACCGGCGTGGTCCAGGCCGAGGAAGGCCACCAGGGCTCGCCCCCCGATGCGGAGGACGCGGCGGCCGCGGCGGGGGAGGAGTACACCAACCCCGAGAGAGACAACCCCTTGGCGGAGAGCGACGACAGAATGGATGCAGGAGACCTGCTGGGTGACATCCCGCTACAGATTTCCGTGGAACTCGCCCGGCTGCCGGTGACGGCGGAGCAGGTGGTGGGGCTGCGGACCGGCCAGGTCATCGAGCTGCGCCGCGGGCCGGGCGAGCCCGTGGACCTGTCGGTGAATGGCAAGGTGGTGGCTCGAGGCGAGCTGGTGGAGCTGGAGGGCCAGTTGGGCGTCCGCATCCTCTCGCTCGCGGGCTGAACCCACCGTGGCTCCAGGCAGGCGAGCGAGGAGGGCGGGGGGGAGGCCCCGTGGCGGTCTCCTCTCCGATGCACTAGCCTCGCGCCCCACCATGGCCGCGTCTTCCGCTTTCCTGTCCCGCAGGGCCTTGTGGCTCTGCGCGTGCGTCCTGTTGGCGCCGCTGGCCCGGGCCGAGGCCCCCGTCGAGCCCGCGCCCACCGTGAGTGCTCCCTCCACCGCGCTCCCCCTGGAGCCCTCCCCGGCGCACGCTCCCCCGGACGCCCTGGAGCCGTCCCTGCTGGGGACGGGCGGAGAAGAGGCGCCCGAGAGCCTCGGGTGGATGCTCACGCGCACGCTGCTGATGTTCGGCGCGGTGGTGGGCTGCATCTACCTCACGCTCAACGTGGGCCTGCGCAAGCTGATGGGGTTGCAGGGCGTGCCCCTGGGGCGGCCCGCGGTGGTGTCGGTGGTGGAGCGGGTGGCCCTGGAGCCGCGCCGCACCCTCTTCGTGCTCAAGGCGGCGGACGAGTACCTGTTGGTGGGCAGTGGCGACAACGGTCTGCAACTGCTGTCGAAGCTGGACACCGAGGCGGTGGAGCGCATCCGCTCCGAGCGGCCCCCGGCCAACGTGGTCCCCCTGACGCCTTTCCTCCAGAAGCTTCTCGCCCGCCGCGACGCCACGCAGCAGGCGGCTACCCAACCGAGCGGCACCCGGCCGCCGGGCGCCTGATTGAGACGATGAGATTCACGCCCAACACTCGCCTCCCCGTCCTCCGCCTCATGCCCTGGCTGTTCGCCGGGGCGGTCGCGTTGAATCCGTTCATCGCCCTGGCGGCCAAGCGCGCCGGCGGATCTCCGGACGCGCCCATGTCCGTCGAGTCGGTCAGTCCCGACTCCTTCGCCTCGCGGCCGCTGGTCCTCATGTTGGCGCTGGCCGCGCTGTCGCTCGTCCCCTTCGTGCTGATGATGGTGACGAGCTTCGTGAAGATCTCGGTGGTGCTCTCCATCGTGCGCTCGGCGCTGGGCACCCAGCAGATTCCGCCCACCCAGGTCATCACCGGCCTGGCCATCATCCTCACCGTCTACATCATGGCCCCGGTGGGCCAGTCCATGTACCGGGCCTCGGAGGTGGACATCCTCTCCAAGGGGCCGGGCCTGCTGTCCTCGGAGTCCGTGGGCACCCTGCTCAGCGCGGCCAGCAAGGCCAAGGAGCCCCTGCGCACCTTCCTCATCAAGAAGATCACGCCCAAGGATCGCGCGCTCTTCTTCAACCTGGCCAAGAAGATGCGGACCACGGAGGAGGACCGCAAGGAGCTCACCGAGCAGGACTTCATGGTGATCGTCCCGGCCTTCGTGGTGTCCGAGCTCAAGGAAGCCTTCCAGATAGGCTTCCTGCTCTTCGTGCCCTTCATCGTCATCGACATGGTGGTGGCCAACATCCTGCTGGCGCTGGGCATGCACATGTTGTCGCCCACCACCATCTCCATGCCCTTCAAGCTGCTGCTCTTCGTCCTCGTCGATGGCTGGTACCTCATCGCCAAGGGCCTGGTCGTCGGCTACCTGTGAGACGCGCATGCACCAGCTCAACTCCATCCTGCAGCAGGCCCTCTTCCTCGTGCTCATCGTCTCCGCGCCGCCGGTGCTGATGAGCTTGCTCGTGGGCTTCCTCATCTCCGTGTTCCAGGCCACCACGCAGATCCAGGAGCAGACGCTCTCGTTCGCGCCCAAGGTCATCGCCGTGTTCGGCGTGCTGGCGCTCGTGGGTCCGTGGATCGGCAGTCAGCTCGTGCGCTTCACCTTCCACGTGTTCGACCAGTTCCCGGCCATCATCCGATGAACGTCCAAGAGGTCATTGCCCGGCTGACGGAGCAGGCCAACCTCTCGCTCGTCATCTTCACCATGGGCCTCTTGCTGTGCCGGATCATGCCGGTCCTGGTGCTCTCGCCCTTCCTGGGCGGCGAGGTGGTGCCCACGGAAATCAAGATGGGCGTGGGCGTCATGCTCTCCGCGGTGCTGTTTCCCGCGGTCAGTCCGCGCATGGGCGCCATTCCCACGAGCGCGTTCCCCTACATCGGGTTGATGCTCAAGGAGATCTTCATCGGCGTGTGCCTGGCCACCCTCGTGAGCACGGTCTTCGAGGCCGCGCGCGTGGCGGGCAACATCACCGACACCATGTCGGGCAGCAACAACGCCCAGCTCTACGTGCCGCAGCTGGGCCAGCAGGTGACGCTCTTCTCCAACCTCAAGGTGCAGCTGGCGGTGGTGCTGTTCCTCACGCTCAATGGCCACCACCTGGTCATCCAGGCGCTCGCCGAGAGCTTCATCGTCGTGCCGCTGGACAAGTTCCCGCGCTACTCCGAGGGGGAGTGGGCCTTCTTCGAGCTGTTCATCCGCTCCTTCGCCAACCTCTTGAAGATCTCCCTCGCGCTCGCCGCGCCCACCATGCTGGCCGCCTTCCTCACGGACATGGCCCTGGGCGCCATCAACCGCGTGGCGCCCCAGGTCCAGGTGTTCTTCATCTCCATGGCCATCAAGCCGCTGGTGGGCGTCGTCATCGTCTTCATGTCCCTGAGCCTCATCATGGGACGCATGCAGGTGGAGTTCTCCGCCATGGTGGCCCTGCTTCGTAACGCCATCCGTCTGCTCGGCTGAGCCGGGAGGTTCCGCATGTCCGGCGAGAAGACAGAAGAACCGAGTCAAAAGAAACTCGACGACGCCCGCAAGAAGGGCCAGGTCTGGAAGAGCAAGGATCTGACGGGCGTGTTCGGCTTCCTCGTGGGCCTGGGCGTGGTCAAGGCCACGTGGCCCCGGGTGGAGACGCAGATCACCGAGCTGTTCCACTTCAGCTTCGATCACATCGCCCATCCGGACGGCATCCAGACGGCCACCTTCCAGTTGATGGTCATGGGGCTCAACACCGTCATCCTGCTGTCGCTGCCCATCGTGGCGAGCGTGGCCATCATGGGAGGCCTCCTGGACTTCCTCCAGGTGGGCTCGCTGTTCACGATGGATCCGCTGATGCCCAAGCTGGAGAAGCTCAACCCCATCGACGGCATCAAGAACCTCATCTCCAAGAAGCAGCTCGTCGAGCTCATCAAGAACCTGGCGAAGATCTCCATCGCGGCCTACGTGGCCTACGGCGTGGTGCGTGACACCCTGCCCCTGGTGGTGGAGACGGTCCGCCGCGACACGACCGTCACCCTGGCGGTGATGGGCGAGATGGTCTACCGGCTCGCCGTGCGCGTGGGCCTGGTCTTCTTCCTCTTCGCGATCTTCGACGTCTGGTGGCAGCGCAAGGCGTACATGAAGGATCAGATGATGTCGAAGGAGGACGTGAAGAAGGAATACAAGGAGAGCGAGGGTGACCCGCACCAGAAGGCCAAGCGCAAGGAGATGGCGCACGAGCTGCTGGAGGGCGCGCAGATGGAGGCCGTGAAGGACGCGGACGTCATCGTCACCAACCCGGACCACGTGGCCGTCGCGCTCAAGTACGACAAGGACAAGGACGTGGCGCCCCGGGTGCTCGTCAAGGGTCTGGACTCCAAGGCCGAGCGCATCAAGGCGCTCGCGCGGGAGCGGGACGTGCCCACGCTGCGCAACGTGCCCCTGGCGCACGCGCTCTTGCGCGTGGAGGTGGGTGAGGAAGTCCCCGAGGAGCTGTACGATGCGGTGGCCGAGGTGCTCAACTTCGTCTACGGCTTGAAGAACAACCTTCCCGATGCGCGGGCCTGAGGCTTCCCATGAATGACGATGTCGAGATGGCGATCGCGCTCAAGTACGACAAGGAAAAGGACGTCGCGCCGCGCATCGTGGCCAAGGGGCTGCGCCTCAAGGCGGAGAAGATCCGGGAGATCGCCAAGCAGTACAACATCCCCCTGATGAAGAACGTGCCGCTGGCCAACGCCCTCTATCGCGTGGACGTGGGCCAGGAGGTTCCCGAGGAGCTGTACGACGCGGTCGCGGAAATCCTCAACTTCATCTACGAGTTGCAGCGCGAGCAGGCAGGCGTCAAACGCTAGGAGCGGGCTGGACGGCGACGTCCCACCTGGAGTGAGATTCGGACCCGACCATGGCCAAAATCAATAATCAGCCCCCGAGAACACCGTTGTGGCCCTGGGGTGGACCCCGGGCGGTACGCGAGAAGCTGGTCGATCCCTCCCAGTTCGACCGCAAGAAGCGCAAGGCGGGCAATCCGAAGAGCCCGGCGCTCGCCTCGGCGGCGCTGCTGGACTTCATCGGCCCGGCCCACTCCTCCGAGGAGCTGCGGCTGCCCTCGCCCCCGTACCCCAAGGGCCACGACGCGGACCTCGAGGGATTCTCGGACCGGCCCTTCCTGGGCAGCGTGGCCGGGCGGGCGGACGCGGAGCAGCGCCAGATGCTCGAGCGCGGTCTGACCCTCATCAACGCGTCCCCCGAGCGCATGGAGCGGCTCAAGGGCCTGTTGCAGCGCGAGGCGCAGATGCTGTCGCTCGTGGGCCAGGTGCACGCCGACATCCAGGACATCCAGCGCCGGATGCGCGAGGAGCAGCAGGAGGAGGGGTACTAGGGCATGGCCGGTCCATCGGGCTCGAATGACGAGGCGAAGCTCGCCGCCCAACTGCAGCGCTGGGCGGAGGGCAAGGCGACGTTGCGCGACGTGCGCGGCTATACCGACGAGGAACTCTACGCCATCGCCCGGACGGCCTACGTCTTCTTCTACCAAGGCCGCGTCTCCGAGGCGCGCACGCTCTTCCAGGGGCTCTACGCCATCAATCCGGCGGACCCCTATTTCGCCAAGGCGCTCGGCGTGGTGGAGATGGCCTCGGGCAACTCCCAGGGGGCCCTGGCCGCCTATGACGTCGCCCTCAAGTTGGATGCCCGGGACGCGCAGGCCTACGTGGGACGGGCCGAGGTGCGGTTGTCGCTCGGGCACAAGCCCCAGGCCGTGGAGGACCTGCGTCGCGTCGCGTCGTTGGTCCCGGAGAAGGAGCCCCTGGCGCAGAAAGCCGCGGCCATGCTCTCCGCCCTGCTCCAGCGCTGAGCCCCAGGGGAGGTTGTTGCTCTTTGTTTCACACTGGATTTCCCCGGTCACACGCTTGATCGGGATGTCCGATCCTCCCTAACATGTTTCCTGATTCGTTCCGAAAGTTCCCGTCCCCCTAGAGAGGCCCATCCATGTCGAAAGAGAAGTCGAAGTCCGAGTACCCGGTCCCCGTCGAGTCGCCCGAGCTGGTGGCCAAGCGGGATCGGTTGCTGTCGGCACTGGAGAAGGAATCCAAGACGGCCACGGGCGCCGCCCAGCAGGTGCTGCGCAAGATGTTCGACCTGCTGTCGAACACCCGGGTCAACGCGCCGCTCAACCTGGGCCTCTATACGGACGTGAAGAACGCCTTCGTGCGCTTCATGAAGGAGCCGGTGACCGGTCCGCCGCCCGCGATCATCATGGAGTGTGTGGAGTTCATGCAGGAGCGTCTGGTGGCGGTGGGCTTCACCGGCCAGATGGAGTGGCCGGAGGGCGCGCCGCCGCTGCCGCCGGAGTTCCACAAGCCGATGACCGCCGAGGGCGTGCCCGCCGCGCCGGCTCCCGCGGCTCCGGCCCCCGCTCCCCGCGCGGCCGCCGCCAAGGATGGCTTCGAGGGAGGCGGCTCCCAGCGCCGGTTGACGCTCAACCCCGAGACCGCCGCTCCGCCCCCCTCCGATCCCAAGTCCGAGCAGCAGCAGCTGGACTCCTTCAAGGCGTGGATGAAGAACCCGGGCTTCGGCAAGGTGAAGGGCTAGTCCACCCACTCTTTCCCGGCGGCCCCGGGAAAAGGCCGGAAAATCAGCACGAAACTCCGGAGCGCATGGGCCGATAATCAGGTTGTAGGTTGTTTGTTCCCCCCCAGTTCAACCCCCAAGTGGGTTCGAGGAGAATCACCATGTCGTCTCTTACTGGAATTGCGAACGGTGCGATGAGCGGTATGGGCCAGCTGTCCGCGACGCAGACGGACATGCTGTCCAAGGCGCCCGCCGAGATGAAGCCCTTCCTCGAGGCGCAGATGAAGATGCAGAAGGAGCAGGAGCTCAACCAGCTCATCACCCAGATGATGAAGCAGATGCACGAGATGGCGATGGGCGTCATCCGCAACATCGGCGGCTGATCCCAGCTGCTCCACTTGGTGGTTCGAACCGGCCTCGCCTGGTCCTCCGAAAGGGGGCTCCCGGCGGGGCCGGTTCCATTTCGGGGTCCGGCGACGCGCGTGCTCGGAGGCGGTGGCGGACGCCGGGAAATGATCCTGAAAATCAGCAGGAAACTCCGGAGGGCGCGGTCCGATAATCCATTTGTAGGCTGCAGGTCGCCAACCCGAGTTCAACCCCCCCCCACGCACGTGGGATTGAGGAGAATCACCATGTCGTCTCTTACTGGAATTGCGAACGGTGCGATGAGCGGTATGGGCCAGCTGTCCGCGACGCAGACGGACATGCTGTCCAAGGCGCCCGCCGAGATGAAGCCCTTCCTCGAGGCGCAGATGAAGATGCAGAAGGAGCAGGAGCTCAACCAGCTCATCACCCAGATGATGAAGCAGATGCACGAGATGGCGATGGGCGTCATCCGCAACATCGGCGGCTGATAGTCGCTCCAGTCCCAGGTGGTTCGAATCGGCCTCGCGCGGTCCTCCGGAAGGGGGCTCCTCGCGGGGCCGGTTCCGTTTCGGGGTCCGGCGACGCGCGTGCTCGGAGGCGGTGGCGGGCGCCGGGAAATGATCCTGAAAATCAGCAGGAAACTCCGGAGGGCGCGGTCCGATAATCCATTTGTAGGCTGCAGGTCGCCAACCCGAGTTCAACCCCCCCCACACACGTGGGATTGAGGAGAATCACCATGTCGTCTCTTACTGGAATTGCGAACGGTGCGATGAGCGGTATGGGCCAGCTGTCCGCGACGCAGACGGACATGCTGTCCAAGGCGCCCGCCGAGATGAAGCCCTTCCTCGAGGCGCAGATGAAGATGCAGAAGGAGCAGGAGCTCAACCAGCTCATCACCCAGATGATGAAGCAGATGCACGAGATGGCGATGGGCGTCATCCGCAACATCGGCGGCTGATAGTCGCTCTCGTCTCAGGTGGTTCGAATCGGCCTCGCGCGGTCCTCCGGAAGGGGGCTCCTCGCGGGGCCGATTCTATTGTATTTCCTGGGGTCTCCTCCCCCGTATTCCTCTCCCAGTACGGCTGCTCGGGGGGAGGCCCGGCCGGCTGAAAAATCAGCAAAAAACACTGAAATCCGCAGGAAACTTCGAAGCGGGGGGACGGATAATCTGTTTGTAGGGTCGCTGCTTCGCACCCCCCCTGAGTTCACAACCCGTACGAGGGTTGGAGGAAATGACCATGGAAATCAACAGCGCGAATCGTGGTACCAGCACTCTGGCCGCTACGCAGAACACCATGCTGTCCATGACGGACCAGCTGCAGAAGGCGCAGGACCTGCTCAAGGACCTGACCGCGCAGGTCGCCACGGCGACCAAGGGCACCACGGCGACCAACACCGCCACGGGCACCACGGCGACCAACGCCGCCACGGGCACCACCGCCAACCAGTCGCTGGATGAGATGTATCCCCCCCGCTCCATCAAGGGCATCTTCGACGCGCTCGTGGGCGGTGGCCCCGCCACTCCCTCCACGCCCTCGACGGGCGACTCCTCGCACCCGGGCGGCAGCCTGCAGACGGGCAAGGACGGCATCATCACCACGCCGGGCGGCTACCAGATCCAGGCGCTGAGCCAGTTCGAGTGGAAGGTCACCGGTCCGGATGGCAAGAGCACGCGCGTGTGGGGCGACCCGCACGTGGACGAGGGCGACGGCGGCAAGTGGGACTTCAAGCGCGACAGCACCTTCGTGCTCGGTGACGGCACGCGCATCAACTGCTCCACCACCGATTACGGCAATGGCATGACGGTCACCAAGGGCCTGGAGATCATCTCGGGCAACGACCGCGTGCAGATCACCGACATCGACAAGGGCAAGGGCAAGACGGGCGCCGTCACCCAGGACGGCTACGCCCACGCCAACAGCTTCGGCGGCAAGGACGTCTTCGTCATGGGCAAGGAGACGGATGACTGGTCCTTCACGGGCAAGGAGATCGTCGGCAGCAACAACGGCGGCGAGTCCTTCAAGCTCGGCAAGGAGCTGGCGGCCGGCACCACGCAGAACCAGGGCAAGGCCAACTCGTCCTTCTTCGACAAGCTCACCAACCTCTTCGGCCAGCTGTCGAAGATCTTCGAGTCCCTGACCAAGTTCACCAAGCAGCTCGAGCAGAACAACCCCTTCGAGCCGAACCGTCCGGCCCAGGGCCGTGGCTGCTGGGTGCAGAACCGCCAGAACCAGCTGCGCACCAACTTCGAGGCGATCGGCCGCATGATGGACAAGTTCGCGTCCATCCAGGACCTCAACCGCAGCGTGAACCAGCAGCGCTTCCGGACGTTCTGATTCCTCGGATAGACTCACCAGGCGGGAGGGCCCTTCGGGCTCCTTCCGCCTTTTTCTTTTTCTCCACTCCCCACAGGTGCTCCCGTGAGTGAATCCCAACAGAAGCCCTCTTCCTCCACGCTCGCCATTCCGGCGGAAGCGGGTGAACGACTCGTCCTGGGTGAGATCTCCCCGGCGGAGTTTCTCGGGATCCCCCGAGAACAGCTGTACGACATCGCCAAGCGCGGCCACGAGATGCTCAAGACGGGCAAGCTCAAGGACGCCCTGGTGATCTTCGAGGGGCTTGTCGCGGCGTCCCCCTACGACAGCGTCTTCCATTGCAACCTGGCGTCGACCTACGCCCACCTGGGCCGGTTCGACGAGTCCAAGGCCGAGTACACGCGGGCGCTCGAGCTCAACATCGGCAACGTGGATGCCCTGGTGGGCCGCAGCGAGCTGTTCCTCCGCGAGGAGAACGTGCCCGCGGCGCTCAAGGACATCCAGACCGCGCTCAAGTACGATCCGAAGATGGAGCGCGACACCACCAAGCGCGCCAGCGTCTCCCTGGCGCTGATGCAGAAGACGCTGGATTCCGCTTCCAAGAAGTAGGGGTCCCCCCGGGGGGAGGGCGTCAAGCGCCTCCCTTCGGAAGTGGGAGCTACCGGCGCTGGTACACCGCGGCGAGCGCCGTGCCCCAGTCCGTGCGCATCACCTTCATCTTCACGAAGGCGAAGGCCGTTGACTGGAGGGTCTGGCCCGCCATGACGACCCGCGAGCCCGGGTGCATCTCCGTGAGCTTCTGGGTGAGCTGCGCCATCGTTTCCGGGCCGTAGCACGTGCCGTGGGCGAACAGCACGTCGGCGCTCGAGAGATCCTGCTCCAGGAAGTTTCCGTCGATGAACTCGATGCGCTGCTGTTGATGCTCGGGCGTCAGGCGCGGGCGCACCTCCGTGTCATAGCGGGCGAGCACCTGGCGGGCCGCGTCTCCCAGCCCCGGCAGCAGCTCAATCCCCACCACGCGGCTGAACGGATAGGCGAGCGCCGCGAGGATGGTCGCCTTGCCCGTGCCCGAGCCGAGATCGAAGAACACCTCGCCGGGCTTGGGATCGGCCTCGCGCAGCACCTCGATGAAGGCACCGGGCACCACTTCTCCGTAGGTGGTCCCCGCGTCCTTGAGGCCCGTGCGTTCCTTTTCATTCCGGGCGATGTCGTACCCGGAGAAGCCAGAGTAGAGCTGCTCGAAGATTTCCTGGGCGTGCGCGAGTTCCATGCGGACGCATCTTAAGGGCAAGCGGCCGCGGAGGGGTTGCTTTCGCCCGATCGTGGGGGAGTAGTATCATCGCCACCGCCTTCTTCTCCGGAATCCAACCCACCATGGCGAACTCCGACTCCGATGCATCGAAACCCGACCTGCTCGAGCGGGCGATGCAGGGTTTCCAGATGTACGAGCAGGGGCGGTATGACGACGCCCGCGTCATCTTCGAGGACCTGGCGGAGAAGGATCCTTCCGAGGGCTACTACCACACGGCGCTCGGAGCCATCTCGCTGGCCATGGATGGGTTCGACAAGGCATTGGACTACTTCAATCAGGCCCTCCACCTGAATGCCGAGGACACGGCCGCGCTGATCAACCGGGGCGAGGTGCACCTGCGCCTGGGCAACATCCTGGAGGCGGCCCACGACTTCGCGCGCGTCGTGGATCTGGACCCCGAGAACAAGGATCCGCTGACCGAGCGGGCGAGGGTGCTGGCCCAGGCGGCCCTCCAGAGCGCCGAGGAGGCCCAGCGCGACGCCGGGAGCGAGGCCCACAAGGGCTAGTCGCTCGTCTGCTTCGGGACGTGTCGGGCGGCGGTTCACGCTCGGCAGGGGGGAGGCTTGGGAAAGAGGCGCGGTCTCGCTAGGATTGCGAGCCGCATGTCCGCCCAGAGCAACAGCTTCCTGTCCAAATACTCCGACATCGTCCTCGCCTGTGTCGTGGTGGCCATCATCGGGATGATGATCGTCCCGCTGCCCACACTGCTGCTGGACGTGCTGCTCACCCTGAACATCAGCATCTCCGTGGTGCTGCTGCTCATTTCCCTGTACGTCCCGCAGGCGCTGAGGCTGTCGGTCTTCCCGACGCTGCTGCTCATCACCACGATGTACCGGCTGGCGCTCACCATCTCCACGACGCGCCTCATCCTGCTCACGGGTGATCCGGGCGAGGTGGTCGAGGCCTTCGGACACTTCGTGGTTCAGGGCAACTTCGTGGTGGGTCTGGTCATCTTCGTCATCCTCGTCATCGTGAACTTCATCGTCATCTCGAAGGGCTCGGAGCGTGTGGCGGAAGTGGCCGCGCGCTTCACCCTCGACGCCATGCCCGGCAAGCAGATGTCGATCGACGCGGACATGCGCGCGGGCTCCATCGACCAGGAGGACGGCAAGCGCAAGCGCCGGGACCTGGAGCGTGAGAGCCAGTTGTTCGGCGCCATGGACGGCGCCATGAAGTTCGTCAAGGGCGACGCCATCGCGAGCATCATCATCACCGTCATCAACATCGTGGGCGGCCTGGTCATCGGCGTGATGCAGAAGGGCATGGACGTGGCGAGCGCGGCGGAGAAGTACACGCTGCTCACCATCGGTGACGGTCTGGTGGGCATGATCCCCGCCATCCTCATCTCCACCTGCGCCGGTATCATCGTGACGCGCGTGGGCGGCGACGAGGAAGGCAACCACCTCGGCCATGACGTGGGCAGCCAGCTGACCGCCTACCCCAAGGCCATCGCGATCGCCGCGGGCATGCTCCTGGTGCTCGGCCTCATTCCCGGCCTGCCCAAGATTCCCTTCTTCATGCTCGCGGGCCTGGCGGGTTGGGGCGCCTGGACCATGCTCAAGAAGGAGAGCGCCGTGGCGGCGGGGGCCGAGGACGGTGGCGGCATGGCGCTCGGGGGCGAGACGCCGGCGGGCGAGACGCCGGCGGCCGTCGAGCCCCAGCCCAAGGAGCCCATCAACCCGGACTCCGAGCTGTTCATCCCCGTGGTGACGCCCATCGTCCTGGAGGTGTCCGACGCGCTGGTTCCCTTCGTGGACTCGCGTCAGGACGGCGGCAAGTTCCTCTTCGAGCTCATCCCGTTCATGCGCGATGGTCTCTTCGTGGAACTGGGCGTGCGCTTCCCCGGCGTGCGTGCCCGCGGCAACGGCAACCTGCCTCCCGGCTCCTACCAGATTCAAATCAACGAGGTCCCCGTGGTGACGGGGCAGGCGACGATCGGCCACGTGCTCGTCAACGACACGGTGGAGCGCCTCAAGTTGATGAGCATCCAGGGCTTCGAGGCCGTCAACCCCGCCACCCGTCAGCCGGCGGCGTGGGTGCCCGAGCAGCACAAGGGGACGCTGGAGGCCGCGGGCCTCACCACCTGGGACGTGCCCGGCTACATCATCCTGCACCTGGCGGCCGTGCTGCGCCGCCAGTCGCGTGAGTTCGTCGGCGTCCAGGAGACGCAGTCGATGCTCGATCAGCTGGAGAAGGCCTTCCCCGCCATCGTCAAGGAGGTGGTGCCCAAGGTCATCAACGTGCTCAAGCTCACCGACATCCTCGGACGGCTCGTGGAGGAGGAGATCTCCGTGCGCGACCTGCGCGGCATCCTCCAGTCGCTCGCCGAGTACGGCCAGATCGAGGCCGACAACGTGATGCTCACCGAGCACGTGCGCTCGAGCCTGCGGCGCTACGTGTCCCACAAGTACGCGCGTGGCACCGGCACCCTGGTGGTCTACCTGCTGGATCCGCAGATCGAGGAGGCCATCCGCGGCTCCATCAAGCGCACCTCCGCCGGTACCCACCTGGCGCTCGAACCCGACATCGCCCAGGAGATCGTCCAGGCGGTCAAGTCCGAGTGTGGCCACCTGCCGCCGAGCGCCCAGCGCCCCGTCATCCTCACGGCGATGGACATCCGCCGCTACGTGCGCAAGCTGCTCGAGTACGAGTTCAACCCGCCGTTCTCCGTCGTCAGCTTCCAGGAGCTGTCTCCGGACCTCAACATCCAGCCGGTGGCCCGTATCTCCACCCGGTAGTGGGTGAGGGGACCCGCGCCCGGGCGTGGGTCCCCGCCGGGGCGGGCCCGCTCGGGCGGGCGCCTCAGGTGGCGACGAACAGGGAGATGAACACGCCCAGCGCGACCACGCCGATGATGCCCAGCACCACCACCGGGATGAAGCGCCGGAAGTCCCGCTCGGGGGCCAGCTCTTCCTCGGGCGGTGCCTGCCGGCGGACGGGTGGAGGCGGCGGTGGGGGAGGCTCGGGTTCCGGTTCGGGCTCGGGCTCCGGTTCCTCGACGGCCGCGGGCTCTTCCTTCTCCGGCTCCTTCACCTCGAGCGGCTCCAGCTTCGGCGGCGCCTCCGGCTCGGGCTCCGCGGGCTTGGGCGCGGGCTTCCGGGCGCGCTCGCGCACCGAGGGGACTGGAATCGAATTGGTCGAATCGCCCCGGCTCGACGGCGACAGCATGTTCGAGGGCAGCGGCTCGGAGGGCTCCTCGGGCGCCTCGGACGGGCAGACGTAGACGAAACGGACGCCGCCCACCTCCAGCTCGTCGCCATCGCGCAACAGCTTCCGCGACGCGCGCTTGTGGTTGATCTTGATGCCGTTGCGGCTGCCCAGGTCCTCCACGTGCGTGCCGGACCAGTCCCGCCGCACCTTCACGTGCTGCCGGGAGATGAGATCGTCCTGGAAGACGATGTCCGCGGAGTTGTCCCGGCCGATGATGAACTCGCTCGCGTCGTTGATCTCCAGGCGCTCGCCCTCGCGAGGGCCGTTCATCACGCGCAGGTAGCGCTCCTCGCCTCCGGACAGCCCCCGCATCACGTCCTTCACCATGTTGCGGGCGACGAAGGACGTCTTCTGGGACTCCACGTCGTGGGGCAGCTCCGTCACCCGGTCGAAGCGGACGTCGAACTGGGCGATGGCGATGATGTCGCCATTGCGCAAGAGCCGCTTCTCTCCCTTGGGCAAGGGCTTGCCGTTGACCTGGGTGCCATACGCGCTGCCCAGGTCCTCCAGGAAGAAGAGGTTGCCCTCCTGGGTGATGCGGGCGTGATTGCGCGACACCGCCTGTTGCGCCAGCACCACCTGACAGGCCTTGTCCCGGCCGAGGGTGATGATGGCGTCATCCAGGACGTGCTCGGTGGATTTGCCACCGGCTTCACTGCTCTGCTTGACCGTAAGCCTGACGCTCATCGCGGCGGAGGGGGATCCGAGGAGAAGGGAAACGGGACGTCAGTAGGACTGCGCGCTGAGGAACTTCTCGCACGTCTCCATCTCGGAGGGGAACTCGTCCACCGCGCCATATTTGAGGAAGTTCTTGCAGGCGATCTCGGCCGACTGGCGCTTCTGCCCTTCGGAGTACAGCTGGAACAGGCCGAAGTGGCAGGCCGCGTACTTGCCGTCCAGCTTGAGGCAGTCCTTGTAGGCGCGCTCCTCCTCGGACAAGAGGCCCTGCTCCTTGTACTTGCGCGCCAGGGCGAAGAGGGAGGGCGCGGTGTTCTCCGCCTTCTGCGTGTCGCGGAACTCCTTGAGCGCCGAGTCCGTCAGGGCCGCCTTGCGCTGGGCGATGCTCAGGTTGTTGAGACACTGGGAGTGCTGGGCGTCGATGGCCACACAGCTGCCGAAGGCCTGGCGCGCCTCCTCGAAGCGGCTGAGCTCCATCAGCACCGCGCCCAGGTCGTTCCACCAGTCCGCGTTCAGGTTGGGCGCGAGCTGCACGGCCTTGGTGAAGTCCTCCGCGGCTCCGTCCTTGTTCTCCTGCTGGTAGTGGACGATGCCCAGGTCATGGTGCGCCTGGGCCACGTTGGGGTCCACCGCGAGCAGGGTGAGGAAGACCTTCTCCGCCTTGTCCAGCTGCTTGAGGTTGATGAAGGTGAGCCCCAGGTTGTAGCGGGCCTCGAGGTAGTCCGGGTTCACCTTGAGCGCGTGCTCGAAGCTGTCGTGCGCCTTTCCGTAGGAGCCCTCGTCCAGGTACAGCTTGCCCAGGTTCATATGGGCCGAGGCCTGGTCGGGGTTGAGGCGGATGGCCTTGATGAAGTGCTCCTTGGCCTTCTTCTTGTCCCTCACGCACATGGCGATGAGGCCCTTGTTCGACCACAGGTCCGCGTAGTGGGGCGAGAACTCGAGGCCCAGGTCGCAGTAGACCTCGGCCTGCTGGCAGTTGCCCTTGGCGATCTCCTGCGTGCACAGCTCGTTGTTCACGAGGGCGCGATCCGAGGGCGGCGGGGTCTTGAGACAGCCGGTGGCCAGCAGCAGGGGGAGGGCGAGCGCGGAACGGAGGAGACGCATGTCGGCGGGAGTGTAGGAGACCGCCCCCATTCCGGGCAACGACCCTCGACGTGGGGTTTCCAGGGTTCAGTGCCCCTCCCGGGGACGCTACAGTGCGCCGCCATGCGCTCGTTCCTGCCTGCCCTCGCCCTCACGGCCGCCCTGCTCGCCGTGACTCCCGCCCATGCCCAGTTCGCCAACCACAGCCTCGGGTTGTCGGCCGGCTACATGAACTTCAACAACACGGCGAGCCTCAGCAGCACCGTGTTCATCGGCTTCGACGCGAGCCTCTACATCGAGGGCGGCTTCGAGGTGGTGTCCCTCACGAAGCTGTCCTTTCCGAAGGATCCCATCACGGGCCGGCGGGTGGTGGGCCTCGCGCCTTCCCTGGGCGTGCGCTACCTGCTGCTGGAGGAGAGCATCCGGCCCTACATCGGCGCGGACCTGAGCTACCTGCACGTCTTCAAGGAGAGCGGGGAGTCGAACTTCGTGGGGATTGGACCCAACGCGGGGCTGGAGATCTTCGTCACCGACTCCGTCAGCCTGGGTGCCCGGGCGCAGTTCAACGCCTACCTGTCGCTCAACGAGCGCGTCCAGACGTCGCTCATCTTCTCCGGCACCGCGGCCGTCTACTTCTAGGCCGCGCGAGGAGGCCTGGCCGCCGCCCGGGCTCCCGCGTCGGGGAGCAGGGCCGCGGCGACCAGCAGCGTCCACTTCTCGTCCGAGAGGTGGGCCGGCTTCTCCATGGCCAGCAGCTCCTGCAGCTTCGCGCCGAGCGCGGAGAAGAGGCGCAGGCGGGCCTCCATCCGCAGCTCCTCGCGCCGCAGGACGGCCGAGAGCACCAGCTCGCGGGCCTCCGTGCCCAGCCGCTTCACCCGGGAGACGAAGAGGGGATCCGCCAGCAGACCCTCGCCCGCGGGGACGCCGATGGCCGAGGGCGCCTTGAGGCGGCGCTCGCGCACCACCAGGGTGCCCGCGAGCATGTCCCCCAGCCGCTGCTGCGAGCCGGACAGCAGGGCGGACAGCCCTCCCACCATATAAAGGAGGGGCAGCCGGTCCACGGGCCGCGCCAGGTTGCGCAACGCGGCATGGTAGAAGCCGATGCGCACCCCGCTGCGCTGGATGACGCGCAGCCCCATCACCTTCTTGCCCACCGTCTGCCCGCTCCAGGCCGTCTCCAGGGCGATGCCGTAGCCCCAGTCCATCAGGAAGTAGAGGACGATGCCCAGCGCGCTGGCGAAGCCGGGGAAGGCCACCATCACCAGGTTCAAGCCCGAGAGGAGCGCCAGGGTGAGCGTCAGGACGAGCACCGCGTCCAGCAGCCAGGCGAGGAAACGCGAGTAGAGGCCCGCCAGCGTGAAGCGGAACTCCACGTATTCGGGCGTGAGCACCGCGTGGGTGCCATCGAGCAGCAGGTCGGGCGCGTCCGTCACGGCGCCAGTCTAGGCCAGCGCCGCGGCGGATGCCCGGGGCTAGTTGCCTCCCGTGGGCGCGCGGAACTGGCTCCCGCCCGAGAAGAGCTTGTTGGACGTCGCGCCCGGCAGGGTGTCCTCCAGCGTCTGCCCATCCTGCGCCGTCACCCGGATCTGGATGGCACCCTCGCCCATGCCCTTGGGCTCGACGAAGTAGTTGTAGCTCTCGCGCTTGACGTCCACCCAGGCGCCATTCTTGCGGTACTCGAGCTTCGTCACCGGCAGGCGGTGGTTGCGCACCTGGACGGCCGTCCACCACTGCGAGCTGCCGTCCTTGATGTGGTAGCTCACGGGTCCCGAGACGTCACACGCCACGGGGCGCCAGCGCACCCGCACGCGCCCGTCGACGGGGTCGGCGATCTTCGCGAAGGCCGAGCGGCTGAGATCCAGGTGCCCCTTGTCGGGACAATCCGGGCAGGAGTCCACGATGCGCACGCGCAGGTTCCCCTTGGGCCCCTCGATCTCCACGCACGAGCCACACACCGCGCTGTTCAGGTACTGGCCGATGTTCATCGCGGCCACGTCCAGATTCCCGGGGCTCGGATCGTAGCTGCAATTGCCCGCGCCGGTCGCGTCGTAGAACGTGATGAGTCCGTCCTGGTACTCGCCCAGGGGCAGCATGCCCTCTATCTTGTTCCCACCTCCGGAGCCGTCCGAGGAATCGCCACAGGCCGCCAGCAGGGGAAGCAGGACCACCGCGAGCCAACGTCCAGGAATGAGCCTCTCGATGCGCATGATGGAAATTCCTTTGTGATGCGAGAGAGCGGCGAGTCTACGGCGGAACGTTCCCCATGTGGTGCTTGTCTGTCCGCTCTCCTGACCGGCGTCGCGGGTACTCTCCGGGGGTGATAAGCCTGGGGCCCACCGCATGGATGCGAACTCCGTCCCCCCTCAGGTGAGCCGTGGCATCACCCCGCGCGGCGTCTCGCTCTTCACGCGCTTGTTCCTCCTCGTCCTCGTCTGCGCCCTGCCGCCGCTGGTGGGGCTGGGCTGGAAGATGATGGACACCAACGTGGCCGCGCTCCAGGAGCTCGTGCGCCACCTGCATCGCTCGCTCGTGGGAGACGTGCAGCGCTCCGTGCGCGGGGAGCTGGCGCGCGTCGAGCAGGAATTGGAGGGACTCGGTCAGCTCCTCTTCGCCCCGGGACTGGGCGAGGACGCCACGCGCTATGCGCTCGTGGGCTCGCGGGTCGCCGCCCTGGGCACCATCGACTTCGTCACGCTCTACGCGCCCAACGGGCAGAGCGTGAAGACGGTGAAGGCCGATGAGGTGCCCCCTCCCCAGGTGCCCTCCCGGTTGGACGCGCGGGTGCTCGCGGCGCTCGAGGCCTCCAAGGGCCACCTGGTGGTCCAGGACGTGCGCGCCGGGGCCGAGGGCGGTCCCGTGCTCGAGGTCTTCTTCCCTCTCCTTCGCGACGGCGGACCGCGCGCCATCCTCGGCACCCAGGTGAAGCTCGGACCGTTGTGCGCGCTCATGGGGACGCTCGGCGAGCGCTTCCTCGGCGCGCGTGAGAACGTGTTCGTCGTGGACCGCCAGCGGCGGCTCGTGCTGCACGCCGACCCCTCCCGGGTGGCCGCGCGCGAGGACTTCTCCCGGCATGGCCTCTTCCAGGCGCTCAGCGGCGACTCGTCCTTCAATACGGACATGGCCGCCGTCTCCGACTTCCACCTGGAGGGCCAGGAGATGATGGGCTCGCTGGAGGCCCTGTCCGAGCTGGGGTGGGCCGTGGCGGTCCAGCAGCCCCGGGCCGTGGCGTACGCCTCGCTGTCGGAGATGCGCCAGTCCATCCTCGCCGCGCTCGGCGTGGCCGCGCTGGTGGCCCTGCTGGCGGGACTGCTCGGCGCGCGGCAGCTCACCTGGCCCCTGCGCGCCCTCGTGGCGGCGACGCGGGCCCTGTCCGAGCGGACCTTCCAGGGCGTGGGCGAGCGCGTCACCCGGCGCTCGGATGAGCTGGGCACCCTGGGGCGCGCCTTCGACGGCATGGCCCGGACGTTGGAGACGAAGGAGCGCGAGGTCATCGCCCAGACCGAGGCGCGCGCCGCCCTCAGCCGCTACCTGTCCCCGGAGGTGGTGGAGCTGGTGGTGTCCAATCCCGGCAAGCTGCGGCTCGGGGGCGAGCGCCGCGAGGTCACCCTCTTCTTCGCCGACGTGGTGGGCTTCACCCGCCTGTCCGAGTCCCAGCCCCCGGAAGTCATCGTCGCGCTGCTCAACGAGCTGTTCACCTTCGCCACGGAGATCATCCAGCGGCGCGGGGGCATCATCGACAAGTTCATCGGGGACTGCATCATGGCCGTCTGGGGCACGCCCAACGCGCACGAGGACGACGCGCTGCGCGCCGTGCAGGCCGCCGAGGATCTGCGCCGCTGGCTCGACGTGGGCAACCGCCGCTGGCGCGAGCGCTGGGGCATCGAGATCCAGCTCGCCATCGGCGTGCACACCGGCCCCGCGGTGGCGGGCAATGTCGGCAGTGACAAGCGCATGGAGTACACCGTCATCGGAGACACGGTGAACGTGGCCGCGCGGCTCGAGTCCATGGCCCAGCCCGGGCAGATCCTCGTGAGCGAGGCGACGCACGCGCGGCTGGGCGACAACGCGAGCGACCTGGTGCCCGCGGGCGAGCGCCAGTTGTCGGGCCGCACCGCCGTCACCCGGACCTACGAGGTGCCGGTGTGAAGCTCCAGACGGGTCAGCTCATCGGAGGGCGCTTTCGCGTCCTGCGCGCGCTGGGCGAGGGCGGCATGGGCGCCGTCTACGAGGCGGAGCAGCAGGGCCTGGGCCGCCTCGTGGCCCTCAAGGTGATGCACCCGCATGTCGCCCAGGCGCCGGGTTTCGTCGAGCGCTTCCATCGCGAGGCGCGGGTGCTGGCCCGGCTTCGCCACGAGGGCTCGGTGGAGGTGTATGACTATGGGCTCGACGCGGGCTTCCTCTTCCTCGCCATGGAGCGGGTGACGGGGGAGACGCTCGAGGCCGTGCTCCAGCGGGAAGGCGCGCTGGCCCCGCGCCGCGCCGTGGGCATCGCCATGCGGACCCTGGAGGTGTTGGAGGCCGCGCACGCGCTCGGCATCTTCCACCGCGACCTCAAGCCCTCCAACCTGTTCCTGGAGGCGCACCCGGGGGGCGAGCGCGTGAAGGTGCTCGACTTCGGGCTCGCCACGCTCGGGATGCCCGCCCAGGCGCGATTGACCCAGGAGGGCATGACGGTGGGCACGCCGGGCTTCATGTCGCCGGAGCAACTGCGCGGCTTTCCCCTGGATGGCCGGAGCGATCTCTACTCGCTCGGGTGCGTGCTCTACGAAATGCTCACCGGCCTGGTGCCCTTTGCCGCCATGCCCACCGTGGAGATGGCCACCTCGCACCTGTACAGGCCCGTGACTCCTCCGCGCGAGGCCCGGCCGGATCTCCTCGTGTCCGAGCGTCTGTCGGCCGTGGTGATGAAGGCGCTGGAGAAGCTGCCCACCGCGCGCCCGGCGGACGCGGCGGCCATGCGCGAGGAACTGCTCGCCGTGCTCGCCGAACCCGGAGCGGAGCAGGTGCCCAGACGGAGGGGCGAGGGCAAGAAGCAGGAGCGTGTGACCGCGCCGCTGATGGCCGCGCCCAGGCCCGCGCCGGGCGATGTGTCCGTGGGGGTCCTCGCCTCGCGGGCGGACCTCGCCGAGCCCCTGGTGGTGGCGCTCGCCGCGTGCGGCTTCCAGGCGCGGCGGGTGGGCGCCGAGGAGTCCTGGACGGAGCTGGGAGTGGTGCTCGTCGTCGCGGAGGGACGCGATGCGCTCGCCCAGGCGAGGCAGTGGGTCTCGCGTCCGGGCGTTCCGCCCCTCCTTCTATGTGGTCCCGCGGAGGACTGGGACCTGGTGACGGGGGCGCTGGAGGGGGGGCTGTTCGACTTCGTCCCCCTTCCGCCCGACCCGATGGATCTGACCCGGAAGGTATCGCGTGCGCGGAAATCCAAACGTTAGCGGTCTCGCCCTGGTGTTCGCCCTGGTGCTGTGTCCGCCAGCCATTTCCCGGGCCCAGCAGCACGCGGCCGATGACGACGTGTATGTCGTCCAGCCCGGGGATACGTGCGGCAGCATCGGGCGCAAGGTGTTCGGCGATCCCGCGAAGGGCTCGGCGACGCTGCACGCGCTCAACAAGATGGGGCCTCCGCCGCACGACTTGAAGCCGGGCACGGTGCTGCGCGTCCGGGGCGATCCGGATGCCCGCCTCACCTTCATCAAGCCCGAGGTCAACTCCAAGCGCGCGGGCAAGCCGGACTGGTTCCAGGCCAGCACGGGCCAGGGTCTGTGGCGGCTGGACTCCGTCAACACGCTGCGCCAGGCCGGCGCGGAGATGACGTTCCGGGACCTGACGCGCTTGCAGATGAACGAGAACGCGCTCGTCGTCCTCTACGGCGAGGACACCCCGGCGACGGATCAGGTGAAGAAGTCCGGCGCGGTGGAGTTGCTCCAGGGCGAGCTGAGCCTGTCGCTGGCGGAGCTGCGCGGCGACTCCCTGGGTGTGAAGATGCCGGCGGCCACCGTGTCCTCGCGCTCGAAGGAGCTCGTCGTCGGGGTGGACTCCCAGCAGATGACGCGCCTGTCCGTCTTCGATGGACAGGCCGAGGTGAATGCCCAGGGTCAGCGGGTGCGGGTGCCCCGGGATCACGGGACGCGGGTGGAGAAGGGCAAGGTGCCCGAGCAGCCCCGCCTCCTGCCCGAGCCTCCGGAGTGGGTGGGGGGAGTGCGCTCGGTGCGGCTGCTGCTGGACGGGCAGGGCGTGGACGAGGCGTTGACGTGGACGCCCGTGGTCCGGGCGGAGACGTACCGCGTGGAGCTGGCCCGGGACGAGCGTTTCAATGATCGGGTGCACGAGGCGTCCGTTCCGGCGGGTCCGGCGGTGCTCGAGTCCGTGGCGCGCGCGCTGCTCCCCGGCCAGTACTTCGCCCGGGTGCGCGCCGTGGACGCGGCGGGCTTGCTGGGCCGGGTCTCGGAGGTGCGCCAGGTCGAGGTGCTGCGGGTGAAGACCGATCGGGGCTCGCTCGGTCCCCAGGGGCTCCAGGGCACGTACCCGTTGGAGTTCACGGTGGACGGCGCCGAGGCGCTGGAGGCGCGGCTGGACGGAGTCGTCACCTCGCTGCCGGTGCGCGTGGAGGCGGTGGGCACGCATACCCTGGAGCTGCGGCCTCGCGGCATGCCCGGCGCACGCGCGGAGACCCTGTCGCTCACCGTGTCGCCGCCTCGCGTGGACGTGACGCTCGAGCCCGGGGCTGAGTCCTTCCTGGCGCGGGTCCGCGTGCTCGACGCGCATGGCGCGCCCCTGGAGGTTCCTCCCCACGCGGTGACGTTGCGCGGGGTCGAGGGCACCCAGGTGGAGCCCCTGACGAAGCAGACGGATGGCTCCTGGCTGGCGCGCGCGGTGCCCGTCGTGCGGGACGGGGAGCGCGTGGCCTCGCTGGAAGCGCTCTGGGGCAACACGTCCCTTCAGCGGCTCAGTGCCCGTGCTCCGGCGCCGGTGCCTCCGCCTGCCCCGGGGGTGACTCCGGAAGCGGCGCGGGTGTCCGTGTTGGGCGCGCCTTCCGGAGGCCGCCTGGACGCGGCGCCCCTGCCCACGAGCTTCCTGCCGCAGGCCCTGCTCGTCGAGCTGCGCGCCCAGCCTGGACCGGGGCGGGGCGTGGACGTGGCGGGGAGCCGCGCCACGCTCTTCGTGGAGGGCCGCGTCGCGGAGCGCGTGGCGTTGGGCACGGCGCTGCGCACGAGCCCCGGGACGGCCTCGGCGCTGTCCGCTTCCGTCTCGGGACGGGTGTGGCTGTCGGAGTCGCCCACCTTCCGCGCGCTCCTCTCCTTCGAGGGCATGTGGGCGGGCGCCGAGTCCGACGAGGCCTCCCGGGGCCTGTGGCTGCGTCCGGCGTTGCTCCTGGGTGGACGTTGGGACCGGTGGGCCTTGTCCACCAGCCAGGGCTATGCCCTGCGCCCCGGCGAGGCCCGCGCCACCTGGGACAGCTCCTACCAGGGCTGGTTCCTGCCCCGGCCGACCCTGGCGCTCGGCGCGGAGCTGGGCGCCCAGATTGGCGCCACGCCTCGGGAGAAGGGCCCTCATTCCTACGCGGCCGGCGTGGGGGCCCGCTGGAAGCGGGGAGGCTTCGAGCTGGGCGCGTCCGTGCGCCGGGGGCTCGGTCCTCAGGGGGCCACGGTGTGGGGCACCTGGAGTGGACAGTTGACGCTTGGCTGGTCGGGTCTGCTCGCGTCGCGGCCGCAGTAGCGCCTCGGGTCTGGGATAGAGTGGCCTCGCATGGAGATGCCCGAGTTCATCGAGGCGCGGAGGCCGCGCTGGCAGACGCTGGAGACGCTGCTCGACAAGGCCGAGGGCCGGGGTCTGCGCGCCCTGGAGCTGGAGGAGGCGCGCTCCCTGGGCCGGCTCTACCGCGCCGTCTCCAGCGATCTCCTGTGGGTGCGCGCGCGCAGTGGCTCGGCGGACGTGAGCGAGTACCTGAATGATCTGGTGGGCCGGGCCTACGCGCTCACCTATCCGGGAGAGCGGCCGAGGCTCGCGGACATGTGGGGCTTCGTCGCCCGGGGCTTTCCCGCGCTCCTGCGCCAGGAGTGGCGCATGTACGCGGCGTCGCTGCTCCTGTTCCTCGCGGGGCTGGGCTTCGGCTACCTGGGCATGTGGGCGGACCCCGACGCGGCGCCCTACCTGGTGCCCACCGAGCACCTGTCGTTGGATCCCCTCCGCCGCGCCGCCGACGAGGCCGCGGGCGAGGGCGCCAGCGTGGAGCAGCAGGCGCAGTTCACCACCTTCCTCTTCACCCACAACATCCAGGTGGCCTTCCTCGCCTTCGCGCTGGGCATCACCGCGGGCGTGGGCACCGCGATCATGCTCTTCAGCAACGGGCTGATGCTGGGCGCGCTCGCGCAGGTGTACACGGCCAAGGGCATGGCGGGCTGGTTCTGGGCGTGGATCCTCCCGCACGGCATTCCGGAGATCACCGCCATCTGCATCGCGGGCGCGGCGGGCTTCGTCATCGCCCGGGGACAGGTGGCGCCCAAGGGCCTGCCTCGGGGCATGGCGCTGCGTCAGGAGGCGGTGGGGGCGGTGCGGCTGCTCTTCGGAACGCTCGCGCTCTTCGTGCTCGCGGGCTTCATCGAGGGCACCATCTCCCAAATCCATCCGCCCAAGCTGTCGGTGGCCTTCAAGGTGTCCTTCGCCCTGGTCGTGGGCGCGGGCGTTTATGCCTACCTGGGCTCGGATTGGATTCGCGCGGGACGGCGGGCCGCCGCACGGTAGTCCCGAGGCGTGGCGCACATCATGAATGACACCAAGACGCCGGAGGACGCGGAGACGGTTCCCTCCGCTCCCTCCTCGGGAGTGCTGTCCCCGGGGACGCTCGTCGACGAGCGCTTCGTCATCGAGGCCCTGGCGGGACGCGGGGGCATGGGGCACGTCTACCGGGCCCGGGATCAGGAGACGGGCCAGCGCGTGGCGCTCAAGCTGCTGCATGGCACTCCCGCTCCGGACGCGCTCTACCGCTTCCACCGGGAGGCCACGTTGCTGTCCTCGCTGCGCCACCCAGGACTGGTCGCGCATGTGGCCCATGGCGCCACCGAGCAGGGGCAGGCCTACCTGGTCATGGAGTGGCTGGAGGGAGAGGAACTGGCGCGGCGTCTGTCTCGCCAGCCCTTGAGCGTGGCCGAGAGCCTGTCACTGCTGCGCCGCGTGGCCGAGGCCCTGGCGCATGCGCATGAGCGGGGCATCGTCCATCGCGATCTCAAACCCACCAACCTCTTCCTGCGCGCGGGCCGTCCCGAGGACGGGGTCATCCTGGACTTCGGTCTGGCGCGGCACGCCGAGCCCACGCTCATGGGGGTGACGCGCAGTCACACCGTGGTGGGCACGCCGGGCTACATGGCGCCGGAGCAGGCCTCCTGCCACCCGGAGATTCCGCCCGCCGCGGACATCTTCTCGCTGGGGTGCGTGCTGTATGAATGCCTCACGGGGCGGCCGCCCTTCGAGGCGCCGCACTTCGCCGCCGCGTTGGCCAAGATTCTCTTCGCCGAGCCCGTGCCCCCGCGCGCACTGCGCCCCGGTCTGCCCGAGGCGTTGCAGGGGTTGGTGGAGCGGATGCTGGCCAAGGAGCCCTCGCGCAGGCTTCCCCATGCCACCGCGCTGCTCGAGGCCTTGTCCCTGCTGGACCTGGGGCCGGAGCGTCCGCCGTCGGGCTCGCTGGACGCGCCGTGGCTGCCCAGCCTCGCGGAGGGTGAGCAACAGCTCGTCAGCGTCCTCCTGGTGTCTTCCCTTGCAGGGGCTTCCCCTTCCTGGGGACGGGAGATGCGGGAGACCCTGCGCACCATGCTCGTGCCCCAGGGGGGCCGCGTCGAGGGGCTGGCGGATGGATCGCTGGTGGCCACGTTGCTGCCCGTGCGCGGCACGGCCACGGACCAGGCCGCGCTCGCGGCCCGATGTGCCCTCGCCCTCAAGGAGCGCTGGCCGGAGGCGTCGGTGGCGCTGGTGACGGGGCTCGGGGTGCTCGAGGCGCACCTGCCGGTGGGCGAGGCCATGGACAAGGCGGGCCGGCTGCTGCGGCGGATCGAACAGGCGCCCTCGTCCTCCGTGCTCATGGACGAGGTGACGGCGGGGCTGCTGGGCGCGGGTTTCCAGCTGACGCCTTCCGGCTCGGGCTCCTTCCTGTTGCGCAGCGAGCGGCTGGGCGTGGACACGTCGCGGCCGCTGTTGGGCAAGCCCACCCCGTGCGTGGGCCGGGAGCAGGAACTGGCCCTGCTCGAGTCCTGCTTCGCCACGTGCCGCGAGGAGTCCAACGCGCGGGCGCTGCTGGTGACGGCCGCGCCGGGCGTGGGCAAGTCCCGGCTGCGGCACGAGTTCCTGCGCCGCCTGGAGCACAAGGAGGAGCCGCCCCGGGTGCTGCTCGGCCGGGGCGACCCGATGCACAAGGGGGTCTCGTACGGCCTGTTGGGACAGGTGCTGCGGGAGCTGGGTGGCGTGGTGGAAGGCGAGCCCCTGGAGTCCAAGCGCTCCCGCCTGTTCCAGCGCGTGTCCCGGTATCTGTCCGAGGCGCAGGCCCGCGAGGTGACCCCCTTCCTGGGCGAGCTGTGCGCCATCCCCTTCCCGGACGAGGACAACCCCCGCCTGCGGGCCGCGCGCCAGGAGCCCCAATTGATGGGGGCGCAGATGGGCCGGGCGCTGGTGGCCTTCCTCGACGCCGAGTGCGCGCACACCCCCGTGCTCCTGGTGCTGGAGGACCTGCACTGGGGCGACGTGCTGACGGTGACGCTGGTGGACCGGCTGCTGCGGGATTTGAGTGAGCGGCCCTTCATGGTGCTGGCGCTGGCGCGGCCCGAGGTGAAGCAGCTCTTCCCGGCCCTGTGGGGGCGGGCGGTGCAGGAGTTGTCGCTCAACGGCCTGAGCCGCAAGGCCTGCGCGCGGCTGGTGCGCGAGGTGCTGGGGGCCGGGGTGCCCGACGCCGTGGTGCGGCAGACGGTGGAGCAGTCGGACGGCAACGCGCTGTTCCTGGAGGAGCTCATCCGCATGGTGGCCGAGGGGCGCGGAGACGCGGCGCCCGAGACGGTCCTGGCGGTGCTCCAGTCGCGTTTGATGCGCATGGAGGCCGGGGCCCGTCAGACGCTGTTGGTGGCGAGCATCTTCGGGCGGGCCTTCTGGCCAGGGGGCGTGGAGGAACTGCTCGGACGTCCGGCGGGGGATGGGTTGGTGCGGACGCATCTGCGGCTGTTGGTGGAGCAGGAGGTCATCGAGCCCGTTCCCGATAGCCGATTCCCCACCGCGCCCGAGTACCGCTTCCGCCATGCGCTGGTGCGGGACGCCGCCTATGGGTTGCTGGCCGAAGCGCACCGCACCCTGGCCCACCGGCTGGCGGGCGCGTGGCTGGAGCGCATGGGAGAGCCGGACGTCGAGGAGATCGCCACCCACTACCAGCTCGGACAGCAACCCGAGCGGGCCGCTCCTCTCTATACGCGGTCCGCGGAACAGCGCTTCGAGCACAATGACTTGCAGGGCACGCTGCGCTGCGTGAACGCCGCCCTGGCATGTGGAGTGGGTGACGAGGTCCTCTCGAAACTCCGAGCGCTCGAGGCCCTGGTGTCGTTCTGGAGCGATGACGTGCCTCGCACCCTGGAGCTTGGAGTGCCCATCCTGGACACCCTCCCCAGGGGAGGGCGGTTCTGGTGCTGGCTGTGTGGGGGACTCATCCTGGGCAACATCCTGGGGGGACAGGCCGAGGAGACCCAGCGGCTGTGCGAGCTGCTGCTGCGCACGGACCCCGAGCCCGATGCGGTGGTGCGCTACATCGAGGCCCTGGTGAGCATGAGCAGCACGCTCATGTGGTCGGATGAGCACCAGCTGATGCCGGTCCTGCGCAACCGGGCCCGGGAGGTCGGGGTCTCCAGCATGGAGCGGCAGGTCCTGGTTCGTGGCTACCTCCGGATGATGGAGAGCCAATACCTCTACCTCGTCGAGAGCAGTCCCTGGCGCTCCTTGCGGCAGGTGGAAGTCGCCCTGCGCGACTTCGAGGAGATTGGCTCGGAGCGCAACGTCTGCTTGTTGCGCAACGTCATGGGGCTGCTGTGTCTCGAACTGGGGGACGTGCCTGGCGCGCTGCGGTGTTTGCGTGAAGCGAGGGATGGGGCGTGGCGTCAGGCGCAGTACCTGCTGTCCTCCCAGGCGGGCTACTACCTGATGCAGGCCCTGGCCTTCAGCCCCGAGCCGGAGCATCGACGGGAAGCATTGGAGATGGCACGCGAGGGTCGGGATATCGAGCTGTCGATGGCCGTGTTCCAGGGCCTGCGGGACTCCTTCGCCGCGCAGACGCTTGGCGTCCACGGCGAATGGGGCGAGGCCGAGACGCGTGCCCGCCGGGCGTGTGAGCTGTTGGAGTCCCTTCCGTCCGTGCGGGGCTTCGCCCAGGCGGTCTTGTCGGAAATCCTGAGACGCCAGGGGCACCTCGATCAGGCCCGGAGCCTGGCGCGCTCCGGCGTGCGCTCCCTGGAGCTGTGCGGCACCGGGATCTACATGGTGTTCATCCACCTGTCGCTGGTGGAGGCCTGCCTCGCCCAGGGAGATGACGCGGAGGGAGAGGCCGCCTTGCGCAAGGCCCTCGAGCGCGTGCGCACCTGGGCTCACGACATCACGGACGCCGCCGCCCGCGAGCGCTTCCTCACCCAGGTGCCCGTCAATGCCCGGGTCCTGGCGCTCGCCCGGGCCCGGTGGGGGGACGTCCGCGTGTAGGCGCTACAGGACGCCGCGCGCCTTGATGTCGAGGTAGCGGTTGACGGCGGCGAGGCTCAGCTCGTCCGGCTGCACGTCGAGCATGTGCACGCCCCCGGCGCTCACCTGGGCCTTGAGGGATTCGCGGTCCGTGAGCAGTTCGCTCGCCACGGCCTGCTGGTAGGCCTGCTCGGGCCCCGAGGGCGTCGTGCGCAAGAGCTTCGCCAGGGCGGTGTCCCGGACGGACAGGCACAGGGGCACGTGCCGCCGCGCCAGGCGGTGCAGGGGCGCCACCATGGTGGAGGCCTGCTCCTCGTCGAGGAAGTCCGTGAAGACGCACAACAGGCTGCGCCGGGTGAGGCGCACGTTCAGCTCCTTGAAGAGCGCCAGGTAGTCCACGTAGGTGAGGCTCGGCGTGGTGGTGTAGAGCGCGTCCAATATCTTGCGGTACTGCAACCGGCCCGCCGCCGGGGGCAGGTACGTCTTCACGCCATCGGCGAACACGGCGAGCCCCACCCGGTCTCCGTTGCGCACCGCCACGAAGGCCAGGAAGAGCGCCGCGTTGACGGCATGGTCCAGCTTGGTGAGCCCATCCACCCGCGCGGCCATGGAGCGGCCCGCGTCCACGCAGATGAGGAGGGATTGCGAGCGCTCGGACTCCATCACCCGCGTCACCGGCCGAGAGCGCCGGGCCGTGGCCTTCCAGTCCACCTCGCGCACCGAGTCGCCCTGGGCGTAGTCGCGCAGACGGGCGAACTCGCTGCCCCGGCCGTCCCGGCGAAGCTGCCGCAGGCCCAGGTTCACGAGATCCAGGGCCGCGCCGGACAAGAGCAGCCGGCTGGCGCCGCGCATGTCCGGGAACACGGGCACGCTTTGGGCCGCGGGGAAGCGCCGCTCGTGGAGCACGAGGCCCAGGGGCCCGCGCACCCGCACGTGCACGTCTCCGAAGTCGAACCGGCCGCGGTGGGCGGGCGTCACCCGGTACACCCAGCGCGTCTGGCTGTCCGCGCTCAGGCGCAGCGGCGCCTCCTCGGGGGTGGCGGTGAAGGCGGCGGGCACGTCGTCGCGCACCTGGACGTCCACCGCGCGGCGTCCCCGGTGCACCAGCAGCAACTCCACCTTGTTCGCCACGCCCACGGACAGGCGGGGCGGCAGCGTGCGGTGCACCTCCAGGCGCACCTGGCGCGCCAGGCCCACGTCCACCGCCGCGAGCGCCAGGGCGAGCACGTCCAGCACCAGCACCACGCCGCCGAAGCCCGGGAAGAACCCCGCGGCCATCATCGGCACGGCCAGCAGGCACAGCAGCACCCACAGGCGCCCGGTGGGAATCACCGGGGGACCTCGATGGAGCGCACCACCTCGCGCAGCACGTCCGAGGGCGTGGCCCCATCCAGCTCCGCGTCCGGCGACAGCAGCAGGCGGTGCTTGAGCACGGGCCCGGCGAGGAAGCGCACGTCCTCGGGGGTGACGAAGCCCCGGCCGCGCAGCGCCGCCAGCGCCTTGGAGGCGAGCAGCAGGTGCACGCCCGCGCGAGGCCCCGCGCCCAGGCGGATGCGGCTGGAGGTGCGCGTGGCCGCCACGAGCTGGCGCACGTACGAGAGCACCGGCGGCTCCACCGTCACCTCGTTGAGCGCCGCGCGCGCCTCCAGCACGCCCTCCTTCGTCACCGCGGCGCCCACGCCCGCGCGCGTCAGGTCTCCCGCGTCGAAGCCCCGGTGCACCGAGGCGAGGATGGCGTCCTCCTCCTCGGGGGCGGGGTAGCCCACCTCGATCTTCAACAGGAAGCGGTCGAGCTGCGCCTCGGGCAGGGGGTAGGTGCCCTCGGACTCCACCGGGTTCTGCGTGGCGAACACGGAGAAGAGCGGCGAGAGGGTGAGGTTGCGGCCCTCCAGGGACACGGCGCGCTCCTGCATGGCCTCGAGCAGCGCGGACTGCGTCTTGGCGGGGGCGCGGTTGATTTCATCCGCCAGCAGCAGGTCCGTGAAGATGGGGCCGCGCACGAGCACGAAGGACTGGCTCTTCAGGTCGAAGATGCTGGTGCCCAGGATGTCCGCGGGCATCAGGTCCGGGGTGAACTGGATGCGCTTGAAGTCCGCGCTCACCGAGCGCGCGAGCGCCTTGGCCATGAGCGTCTTGGCCACGCCGGGCACGCCCTCGAGCAGCACGTGGCCTCCGGCGACGAGGCCCACGAGCATCAACTCGAGGGGCTCGTCCTGTCCGACGACGGCCTTGCGCACCTCGGTGAGCACCCCCTCGCGGATGGAGTGGGCGGCGGCCACGGCGTTGCTGGCGGGAAGGGGGGCGGTGGCGAAGGGAGGCGAAGTCATGGCTCCTCGGGGAGGGGGGCGAGGGGCGCGCCCGAGGGCGGCCCGGAAGGGTGGAGGCGCTGGCGCAGCGCCGCGGAGCGCGTGGCCAGTTTCATCAAGTCACTCTCGCTGGCCACGTCCTGGGCGCGGCGCACGAGCGCGCGCAGGCCCTGGGACAGGTCCGTGCGTCCGTTGGCGGCGAGGCTCTCGGCGACGGCGTCCGCGGGGGCGTGGGCGGGCAGGCCCGCGTGCTGGGCCAGCTCCTGGGTGAGGCCCCGGGTGAGCAGACCGGCGGCGAAGGCATGGTGGTGGCCCTCGCGGTACAGGCGGCTCATGGCGAAGAGGGCATCCGTGGCGCCCACCCGCGTGGACTCGGGCGGGGGGCGGGGGCGGCCGAAGCGCTTGAGGGCGAGCGCCCACAGCCCCAGGCCCAAGAGGAGCTGCGCCACCGCGAAGTGCAGGCCGTAGCGGCGGGCGAAGTCCACCACCGAGCGCTCGTTGGTGAAGCCGTGGTGGTGCTCGTCGAAGACGTAGGGGCCGGGGCCCAGGGCGCGCAGGGCGCTCAACCAGAACTGGGCGTTGTCCGCGCGCCCGAGCGCCTGATTCATGGCCAGCTCCGGCGCGCCCACGATCAGCACCTGGCCCGCGCCATGCGTCACCACCGCGGCCACGGTGAGCCCCAGGGGCTCGTCCTCGAGCACGGGGATGGCGTCCGCCCCGCTGAGCTCCAGGTAGGCCTGCACCCGGGCCTCCACGCGTTGCACGTCGAGCGTGTAGGGGCTGGAGAGCGGCGGCACGAGCGTGCGCATGGGCAGGGTGGTGTCCGCCTTGGTGAGCGTCACCCCGAGTTTTTCCAGGAGCGGATTCTCGCGCGAGCCCCAGGGCACGAGCACGAGCGTGTGGCCGGCCCATACATGGTCGAGCAGCTTCGTCGTCTCGTCCTCGCTCAGCTCGGGCACGTGTAGCCGGTTGAGCCCATGGCGGGGCACGTCCTCGTCCCGCAGCCCCTCGTCGCGCTCGGTGGCCAGCGCCGTCTGGTCCGGATCCGCCTCCTGGGCGCCCTCCACCTCCACCGCGAGCAGCACGAGCGTGCCCGGCTCGTGGAGGATGAGCAGATCCGCGGTGCGGCGAGAGACTTCCAGCCCGCTCTCCTCGGCCAGCAGGTAGAGGCCGCGCGAGCCATCCGGCTGGGCCCGCCAGGTGGAGAGCGTGTCGGCGAAACCTCCCCGCGCCGCGCCGCGCACGAGCCACGCGCCGAGGATGGCGATGACGAGCAGGCTCCCCGCCACGAGCAGTGGGAATCGGTCACGCACGGGCGGGCTCCGTGGGGGCGGGAGGGGCCAGCATGGGGGCGCACAGCTCGCGGAACTCGCGGTAGCCGTCCGGGCCCACGGGCAGGTTGCCGTACCAGGCGAAGTCGAAGCGCAGCGTCAGCTCGCGGAAGGGCGGCTTCCACTCGGTGCGCCCGCGGAACTGGAGCAGGTAGTCCCAGTTGCTCGCGTGGCTGTCGTAGTGGATGACGCCCTCGCGGTGCAGGCGCGAGAGCAGGGCCAGGTACAGCCCGCGCACCGCCTCGCGGTACTCGCCCCGGGCGGCCAGCGTGTCGGCGAGGTGGGCCCAGCCCTCGGGCGGACGCGAGAGGGCGTTCATCGGATCCGCCGCGAGCGTCGCCGCGTCCTGCGTGCTCACCTCGAGCCCGGCGTCTCCGTCCGCCCGCCGCCGCTCGGCCAACGAGCGCCACAGCACCCACGCGAGCACGCCCAGCGCTCCGGCGATGAGGATCGCCACCAGGGCATTGGCCACGCTCTGCCCGCCCGAGACGTTCGTGCGGGGCGGCCGTGGGGCCGTCTCCTTGCGATTGAAGAACTCCTTGAGGCGCTCGCCCAGCCAATCGAGGAAGCGCTGCCAGAGGCCAGGGGGCTCCGGGGGAACGAGCTCCTTCGACGAGTCCTGGGGGGACTGGGGCTCGGGCACCTGGAACTCGGGCCGCGCGAGGATGTCCCGGGCGCGCGCCTGGGCGCTCTCCTTTTGTTGCCGCTCCAGCGCGACGGTCTGGGCGGCGAGCACGATGCCCTGCTCGAGCCTCCCCAGGGCCTCGCACTCCTCGCCGTCGTACACGTCCTTTTCCACCGAGCGCACGAGCCGTTCGAACTTGAGGGCTTCCTCCGGACCGAGCGAGTCGAGCGTGTGGGCCCAGTCCTCCTCGGGCACTTCCTCGCACACGCCCATCACCCCTTCCACGCGCTCGCGCAGCGGAGGCTCCTCGGCCCGGGCGGGAGGCGCGAACAGGCCCGTCCCCAGGAGCGCGGCGAGCACGAGCGCCGCCTTGCGCACGGGGAGCTGTTGCACCGCGGCGATCAAATCCAACCCTTCCTGGCGCACGCGCCCGTCCACCAGGAGCAGGGTGGCGGTGGCGGCGCGCAGGGGCTCGAAGAGGGTGAAGGTCGCGGCCACGAGGAAGACGGTCCAGGCGGTGTTGTCCAGCGAGGCGAAGCGCTCGACGAAGGTGAGATCGATGCCGAGCAGCTTGCGGCCCACGTACAGCAAGGCATTGGCCGCGATGTGCAGGTTGATGAAGACGAGCCCCTGCACGAGCAGCAGCACGCGCACGCCCACCGCGTTGCCGCGCGCCGGGCCGAGCAGCTTGCCGCATTGGCCATACAAACCGAGGGGACTGCCGCGGCCCCGCAGGGCGGCGGCGTAGCCCACCAGGTGCGAGGACAGGAAGAAGAAGGCGCAGCCCAGCGTGAGGGAGAGCGACAGCAGGTTGAAGAGGAACAGATAGGCCACGGCGCACAGGAGGCTGGGCGTCCGGGCCAGCGCCGCCCGCAGGGAGGCCCAGGCGGTGGGGGGCTGGGCGCCCGTGCCGAGCAGCAGCTCCTGCACATGGTGGCACGCGGCGCCCTGGAAGAGGCCCCGGGCGAGCCAGGCGAGGGTGAAGCCCAGCGCGGGCAGCTCGAGTGCGCGGTGGTGCATCACCGCGTCCGTCAGGTGCAGGAGCGCGGCGGTGACGAGCGCGCCCCCGGGCAGGGTGAGGGCCCAGACGCCGGCGCTGCGCACGCACACGCGCAGGGCCGCGTCCAGGATGGCCACCGCGCCCCGGGGACGCAATTCGAGCGCGGACACGGCCATGGTCAAAGCCCCGAGGCCAGGTGGGCGGCCACCCAGACGCCGCCATACAGCAGGGCGGCGCCCACCAGGGCCAGCAGCACGTTGCCCACGGACCACTCCCGCCGCTCCGCCGTCACCTCCAACGCCTTCAAGCGCTGCGCGAGGCAGGTGGCGCACCGGTTGATGCCCTCGAATTGCGTGGTGCACTCGCGGCAGATGACGCGGCGGCATTCCACGCAGATGCCCAGGCCGGTGCGATCCGGATGGGAGTGGCAGCGGCCAGAGCCCTGAATCATGCGCGCGAGCCTACGAAATCCCCAGGCGCCGAGGCCAGCGCCGAAGCACTACTTCACCGGGAAGAAGCCCGCGTCGATGACGGTCCTCTGCCCCTCGGGGGACAGGGCATGGTCGATGAACTCCCGCGCGAGCCCGGAGGGGGGGCGGACCAGATCGAAATACAGCTCGCGCGCGAGGGGATAGGTGCCATCGCGAAGGGTCTCCGCCGAGAGGAAGACGGCCCGCTGGGCATCGCGGCCGACCTTGAGCGCCTTGACGCCCCGGAGGTAGGCGGCGCCCCCGAAGCCGATGCCATGGCGCTCCAGGGACACGGCGTTGACCACCGCGGCGGTGCCCGGCAGCGTCTGGGCGCGCTCGGTGAAGTCCTGTCCGCCGAGCACCCGCTCCTTCACATAGGCGTAGGTGCCCGAGGAACTCTCGCGCGAGTACACGACGATGGGCTTGTCCTCGCCGCCCACGTCCTTCCACCGGGTGGTGTCCCCCAGGTAGATGGCCTTGAGCTGCGCGAGGGTGAGGCCGCTCACGGGGTTGCTCTCGTGGACGTAGAAGGAGATGCCATCCAGGGCCACGGCGAGCTCCACCGGCCCCTGGGGGTGTTTCTGGCGCACCTGTCGCCGCTCGGCGTCCTCCAGGGGCCGGCTGGCCATGGCGATGTCCGTGGTGCCGTTGATGAGCGCCGCGATGCCCGTGCCCGAGCCCCCGCCCGTCACCTGGATGCGGGCGCCCGGGTGGGCCTTCATGAAGTGCTCGGCCCAGCGCTGGGCGAGGATGACGAGGGTGTCCGAGCCCTTCACCGTCAGCATGACCTCGGGACCCCGGGGGGGCGTGCCCGCGTCCTCGCCCGAGCCCTTGGGCGGACGTCGGCATCCCGACACGAGGACGAGCAACACGAGCGGAAACAGATGGGAGCGGCGAGGCCATCTCATATGGGGTCGGAGGATACACGTTGCCCCCGCCACTCCATCCGTCGGGGAGCGGACGGCGTCACACGCGGGGTGGTTTTGGGATTGGGGTGGCCCGGCGGGTCCGGTACAAATCCGGGCCGCCGGGGAACGTGGTTCGCGGCAAAACGTGGTTCGCGGCAAGGAGAGGGGCAATGGATTTCATCGGACAGCTCTCACAGCAAATGGGCGTGGACTCCCACCAGGCACAGGGTCTCGCGGGCTCCTTGCTCAAGCTGGTGCAGGGCGCGGTGAAGGAGAAGATGGGGCCGGAGGCGGCGGACCAGATGGACTCGGCCATTCCCGAGATGCGGGATTGGCAACAGCAGGCCGAGTCCGGTGGCGGACTGATGGGGGCGCTGGGCGGACTCGGGGGCCTGCTCGGAGGCCAGGGCCAGGGCGCGTCCGGGGGCGGACTGATGGGGGCGCTCGGAAGCGCGGCGGCCCAGGCGGGGGAGGTGGCGGGCGTGGTGTCGCTGCTGCAACGCTTCGACATCGACGCGGGCAAGGCCTCGCTGGTGGCGCCCCTGCTGCTCAACTTCCTCAAGTCGCGGTTGGACCCTCAACTGGTGAGCGGCATCCTCCTGGTGGTGCCGATGCTGGCCAACGCCGCCGGAGGCAAGCCGCCCGAGGGAGGCGGCTCCGCGGGGGGCGGCGGTCTCGGCGGATTGTTGGGCGGCCTCATCCGTTAGGCGCTTCCGGTCACCCCCATGAGCACGCCCGACGGAGAACTGTCCCCGGAAGAACAGGCCATCATCTCGGAGGAAGAAGCCTTTCTCCGTCGCGTGCTCGGCTCGCTGGAGGCCGCGCGGCTGCGCGGTGGGGAGCGCACCCAGGAGACCGAGCGCCTCATCGCCCAGCTCGAGGTGTTGCGCGACGACGCGGTCAGCGCGCCCGTGGCGGACCTGCCCCACCTGTTCCACCAGATGGATCAGACGCGCGCCCTGTTGGATCGGCAGAAGGTCACGCGGCTGCCCGAGTTCAGTGCCCCCTACTTCGCGCACCTCAAGGTGAACGGGCCGGTGGGTGATCGGGACTACCTGTTGGGCCGGACCAGCTACGCGGACGCGTCCGCCGACGTGCGCATCATCGACTGGCGTTTCGCGCCGGTGGCCCGGGTCTTCTACCGCTATGGGGAAGGGGACTCCTACGAGGAGTGGTTCGGCGAGCGGCTGTCCGAGGGCACCGTGCTGGTGCGGCGCCTGGTGGTCATCGAGCGGGGCCGGCTGACGCGCATCCAGGTGGGTCCTCTCGTGCTCGTGCGCTCGCCCGAGGGCGCCTGGCGCCGGGTGGGCGCCGGGGCCATGTCCCCACTGGCGGGGGGCATGGGGACGGCGGTTCGTCCGGGGCGGCTGGGCGTGGGGCAGGGGGCGTCCCGGCGCGAGGGCGCGCTCGACGTGACGGCCCTGCTCGACGCCGAGCAGTTCGAGGCGGTGAACGTGGCGGCGGACGAGCCGCTGCTCGTGCTGGGCAGCGCGGGCAGCGGGAAGACGACGGTCGCCCTGCACCGGCTCGCGAAGATCGCCTTCGACGAGCGGGCGCGCTACCCCGAGTCCCGGATGAAGGTCATCGTCCCCGAGGAGGGCCTGGCGAGGCTGTCGCGGCGGCTGCTCGCGCCCCTGGGCCTGGAGAAGGTCTCCGTCGAGACCCTGGATTCCTGGGCGGCGCTGACGGCGCGCATCGCGTTTGGCGCCAAGGCCCTCAAGGTGTGGGAAGACACGCCACCACTCGTGTCGAAATTCAAACGCCACCCGGCCCTGCGCCGTGCGTTGGCGGCCAGGTTGGGTGTACTCAAGTCCTCGGCCACCACGCTGCCCAGGCTGCGCAAACGGCTCGCCGAGCTCTTCACGGATCGGCGCTTCCTGGAGGGGGTCGTCTCCCACTCCAAGGGAGACCTGCCGCTCACGGCCATCGACGAGCTGGTGCGGCACACGATGTTGCAGATCGCCACGCCGTTGGAGCGGGAACTGGAGGGGGTGGATCCGGACCGACTCCAGACATTGGATGGCAAATCCTTGCAGAGTGACACCCCGGACGAGCTGGCGGGCACCCTGGATCTGGAGGATTTGCCGTTGTTGTTGTTCCTGCGTGCCCAGGGGGGAAACCTGGGCGCGGTGGGGCGGCTCGTGCACGTGGTGCTGGACGAGACCGAGGACTTCTCGCTCGTGGAATTGTTCGTGGTGGGACGGCTGCTGGGCGATGCCCGGAGCTGCACGCTCGCGGGGGATGAAATGCAACAGACGTCGACGAGCTTCGCGGGGTGGCCCGCCGTCCTCGCGGAGCTGGGCATTCAGGACGCGGCCACCTGCCGGCTCCAGGTGTCCTACCGTTGTCCGGCGCCCATCACGGCGCTGGCGCGTCACGTCCTGGGGACTCAGGCCCCCTCCACCGCCCCCCAGGCGGGCCGGGAGGGCGCACCCGTGGGCCTTCACCACTTTCCGGACGAGGCCCAGGCCCACCTGTTCATTGGCGAGGCCCTGCGGGAGCTCCTGGAGCGCGAGCCCCATGCCTCCGTGGCCGTCATCGCCCAGGGCCCCGAGCAGGCGCGGGCCTTCCACCGGATGCTCGCGGACACGTCCTGGGCCCGCCTCGTTCTCGAAGGCGACTTTTCCTTCGAACCTGGCGTGGATGTGACAGACGTGGACAACGTGAAAGGACTTGAATTCGACTATGTCGTCATCCCAGACGCGACCGCCCGGGCCTACCCCGTGAATGACGAGGCACGACGCCGGTTGCATATCGCCATTACCCGGGCTTCTCACCAGCTCTGGCTCGTGTCCTCGGGGGTTCGCTCGCCTTTGCTGGCGGGGTGTTAGGGCCACATCGGTCATGTGGACGCATTGCCTGCTGGGTGTTGAATCGGGATGTCAGGATTTGACTCTTCGTGCGAGAGTGGATGCAATGAGTGAATCGCGTCCTCAGCTGTTGTCTCGGCTGGCCAGGAGCACGCGGGAGCAGACGATTTCCGGCATGTTCCTGCAGGCGGTGCTCGCGTCGGCCGAAGTCCATGGAATGGACGTGGTGGCGCGGGCCCGGTCGCGGGTGGGGGAGGGGGGGCCGTTGGTGGAGAGCTATCGCTACCCCGTGGGCTGCATGTTGGAGATGCTCGACATCATCGGCCAGGCCGCGGAGTCCCGGGGCCTTTCCTACGGAGAGGCCCTTTTCGAGAGTGGCCGGGACGCGGGGTTCGCCTACGTCCGCAGCGCGGTGGGCCGGATGCGGGTCCTGGTGGCCTCGGCATCGGGTCTGCATCGCGCGCTGGAGGGGATTCCGAGCGCCGCCCTGCTGTCGGTCAACTTCGGCGAGCGCTCCTATCGCCGGCTCACACACAGCTCGGGCGATCTCGCCTTCAATCAAGACCTGATCGGAACGGCCTGGAACATCGGGCTGGTGACGGCCAGCGTTAGCGCGGGCCTCGCGTTGGCCCCGGACGCGCTGAAATTCCACGTCAACGTGACGGACGAGGACGCCAGCAGCTTCGTCCTCCATCTGTTCTGGTAGGGCGGGGGGGACGGGGGCCGGAGCCACCCGGGACGGGTGACTCCGGGGTCCGTGCGAGGGCTCAGCCCTCGAAGGTGTCCCGCATGCGGCTGATGGCGTCGTTGGCCATCTGCGTGATGGTGTTCTTCATGGTCTGGAACATCACCGTCTCGTTCATGAGCAGGCTCTTGGCCTTCTCGGCGACCTTCGCGGGGGTGGCGTTCGGGTTCTCCTTGAGCCACGCGTCCATCTTCTTCTCCACCGAGGCGAGCATCTTGCCCTTGAAGTCCTTGCCCAGGCCCTCGGCCATCAGCGCGTAGCCATCGGCGCTGTTCCCGTCGGAAAAGCGCTTGAACGCGTCCGAGACGGCGTTGAAGTCGGACGTGCCATCCACGCCCATCTTGAAGCTGCCACCGGAGAGCAGATCCTTGACCGACTCCATCTTCGAGGTGTCGGCCGTGGACGCCGTCTGCTGGGTGGTGGTCGTCGCGGCGGCGGAGCGGTTGTTCACGGAGAACGACATGGGATCACCTTTTCCGGGAAATCGAGGGTGTAGGTAACGTTGAGGAGATTATCGCGTCCGCCCGGCCCGGGTTGCGTGGGGGGTGACGATTTTCGGCGCCTCCCCCTGGGGCTTGCCGCGCTGGAGAGCGGGCGGCCGAGCTTTGGTGCGGTGCGTCATGGCGGCCGGACCCAGGGCCCGGGTCCCCGCTCAAGACCTGGGTTTCCGGAACACTTCGCGGAACCCTCTCACAGGGGCATCCGCTGGAGTGGGGTCATTCCTGTCAAATCCTGTCATGAATGAGAGGGTTACTTCACGGAATTCCAATGGGCTGAGGTCCCCCCGGATATGCCGTGAGGGAGAGCTGGCCTGGAGATCCGACGCGGCGGCGGTGAAGCTTTTCCATGACAAGGGTATTCAGCGTGGGTCGGTAATGACTTTCAGGGGGCTGCTTGACGAGGGTGTCTCGCTTGTGGTTCATGGCGAGTGCAAGGCATTGAGCGACTGCACGGGGGACTCTCCATGGACTCAATCTCGAACAAACCGGCCCGCTCCTCGGCGGCATGGGAAGGAGGCTTCGCCAGTCCTTTCTCGGGTTACTCGCTCCAGGGGGCCGGAGCCATCCAGGTGAACCTCCCCGAGTGGGGTGGGGTGCTGGGCCCGGCGACGCTGTTGAGCCCCGCGGCGGTGTGGGCCCGGCCCGGGCGCCAGGGAGGCTCGCTGGCCCGGGAGCGGACGCTGCGCGTGTGTCTGGAGACGGAGGCGGGGGACATCGGCCCGTTGAAGGGGGAAATCCACTGGAACGGCGCCACGGGCGAGGCCCTGGGCATCCAACTCCTCGGGGTGTCTCCCCACCAGGGCGAGCGCATCCTCACGTTGCTGGACGCGGAGGTCCGCCGGGGCCTGGCGGTGCCCGAGGCCTCTCCGCTGCCCGTGCAGGAGGAAATCACCGGCGGCGAGCGCCTGCGCGCCGTCCTGCGGAAGATCGCCGCCCTGGGCAACCAGGCGGTGGTGCGGCGGCCGGGCCAGGCGGTGCGGATGACGCTGGAGCGGCTGGACGAGGAGGGGGGGCGCTTGTACTGGCGCTGTGCCGAGCCCGGCGCCGGCTGGGGCGGTGCCTCCGCGGAGCTCGAGGTGGTGGGCTACAACTCCGCCTACCGGATGCACCTGGAGACGCGCGCCAGCGAGGGGGGCCTCTGGGTGACGTCCCTGCCCGAGCGGCTGTGGCGGGTGCGCCACCGTTGGCACCGCCGGGTGCTCGCGCCCGAGGGGACCCGGGCCCGCTTCGAGCACCCCCTCTGGTCGGAGCTGGGCTGGCACTCGCGGGACGTGGTGGATGTCTCGTATTCCGGCTTGAGCCTGCGCTCCGGCACCGGGGACTTGCTCTTCCCGGGGCTCTTCCTGCCGCTCGAGGTGGAGACGGCGCACGGCGAGCGCATCTCCCTGCGCTGCGAGGTGCGGCACGTCTCGTTTTCCCAGGCGGATGGGCGCCGGCTGTGTGGTCTGGAGGCCCGGCCGCTCACGCCCCGGGACTCGGTGCTGTGGATGCGCTTCGTTTCCCAGACACTCAGTCCCTCCACCCGCTCGGGCGAGGCGTGGCTCGAGCCCCTCTGGGATTTGTATGCCGCGTCGGGTTATTTCAACCTGGCGGGGAAATCCTCGCATCACTTCGATGCGTTGCGCCGTGATTTCATCGACCTGAGCGGCCGCGCGGCGAAGCTGCCCCATGTCTTCTGCCAGACCGTGTGGCCCTCGGAGCGAGGGGTGGAGGCGTCCCTGTCCGCGGTCAAGCCCTACCAGAACACCTGGATGCTCCATCATCTGGGGCGCAGGCCCGGCAAACCGGTGAACGCGCCTCCCGTGCCCGGGCAGATCCTCCGGGACATCTACCAACGCACGCTGGAGCACGCCCAGGTCGATCCCGACTTCCGCTGGTTGATCAGCTATGCCGAGTCGACCGTGCCGTGGGTGCGCCGCACGCACTTGGCGTTCGCCGAGCGCGCGCACGAGGGGGGCGAGTCCCTGGTGATGTACCTGCGGCTCATGGACGCCGAGTGCTCCGAGATGAGCGGCGAGCCCGTGGGAGACGTGGAGATCGGCCCCGCGTCCATGGGGGAGAAGCTGCTGCTGGCGCGGGAGATCGCCCGCACGCGGCCCGCCAGCTATGCCGATTCCCTGGACCTCACCCGCGAGCGTCTGGAGTTGCGTGGCGCGTCCCGGTTCTGGAAGGAGGAGGGGTTGCGGCGCGAGCGGCGCATCCTGGTGGCCCGGCGGGAAGGCGTCGCCGTGGCGGCGTTGGTGCTCGAACTGGGACCGCCCGCCACCAATCTCTTTCGTCTGATGGATTGCGCGCGTTTGTTTCCCCTGTTACCCGAAGGCAAGGACGCCTACGTGGCGTTGCTGGACGAGGCGCGGCGCTGGTTCGCGTTTCATGGGCGCACGGCCTTCGTCTACCTGTGCGAGGACGAAGGCGGTTACGCGCGGCGGGCCCGTCTGCATGACGACCCCTCCACCCAGCCCTTCCTGTGGATCATCTCCGCTTCCCTGGCGCCCGAATTCCTGGAGCACATCCAAGAGCAGTCCGTCGGACGTCAGCCGTCGCACACCCCCTCAGTATTGTCATCGTGAGCGTTGTCATCGTGAAGGAGCACACACCATGGAACTGCTGAAGAATCTGTACGAGCCCCATGCTCTGCCGGCCCGCGCTCTGCTGGACACGGATCCCGCGTTGCGGCGGCTGTTGGATCCCTCTCTCAATCCCAAGGTCCTCGCCCGCTTCCTCATCGAGTGGATGGCGCGCGCGGCGTACATGACCGAGCCGGTGGATGGGTGGATTCGCGGCACCGGCCAGCGCTGCATCGAACAGGGGATGGAGAAGATGGGCCGGGCCCTCATCACCCACGCCAAGAGCGAGACGGGCCACCACCTGATGACGCTCGAGGACGCGCGCAGCCTGGTGGGCCACTGGAACACCCGCTACCTGCCCACGCTGTCGGTGCGGGAGTTGTGCGCTCAGCCACCGTTCGAGAGCATGGCCGCCTACCGTCGGCTGCATGACGAGACCATCGGGGGCGCCTTCCCGGTGGGGCAGATCGCCATCGAGCGGGAGGTCGGCTTCCTGGCGGTGTACTTCGGTCCCAAGCTGATGCAGCAGGTGGAGCGGTTGCTTGGCCCGGAGGTGGCTGGCATGCTCACCTTCCTGACCGAGCACGTGGCCGTGGACGTGGGCCATACCCTGCTCAATGAGAGGATGCTCGAGGAGGCGATCAGCCTCTCGCCCGGGAACGCCCGCATCTACGCGGAGACGGGGGCCCTGGCGATGACCCTGTACATCCGCTTCCTGGGAGACTGCCTGCACACCGTGGAGGACCTGTTCTCGCCGCTGCGTTCCGTGGCCTGAGTCCGTTGCCCTCCACGAGGCGCCGCTCCCTTATGTACGGGGGCGGCGCCTCGTGCCGTACATGGGCCGTCCCTCGAGGATGACCCGGCGTGTGTGTCTTTGCGGCCAGATGCCCCACGCCACCGAGGGCGTGATGAGGCTTTGCCGCCGCTGCTAGTGAAATACCCCCGATGCCTGTCTCCTCGCTCTCCGCGCGGGCATCTGCGGTGCATGTTGATTGGTCTACAAAGATAGGGGATGGTGCTGACCCATCCAGCGCGGCCGTGTTTCGCGGGTGTCTGGATAAGGAGTCAATGTCTCACACGCGGGTACACTCGGGCAGCTCGGGCCTGGTCTCGATTGGAACCACGAGAGCCTCGCGTACTGGATAACCCATCAAGCCGTTTCACCGGATCGTGCCCCCGTGCGATCCGTTCCACTCCCTGTCTGTCTTTCCCCCCGGAGAGCCTCATTGAAGAAGACCCTCCTGCTGGTTGAAACCGTGTTCGCCCTGGCTGGTGTTGTTGCTTGCGGAGGTCCCGAGCAGCTGGACGCCGACGAGTCAACCCAAACGCTGGGTGTCACGGCCGATGCACTGAGCACGCAGAATTGCTCCCCGCTTTCCGCGACCTCGGTGATCGCTTCCGGCAACGATGGAAATGGCCCCCAGAACACCCTGGATGACCAGCTCGGCACGCGCTGGAGCAACCTGGGCAAGGGGTCGTGGATTGATTACGACCTGGGTTCGGCGCGCACGGTGTCGGGTGCCGCCATCGCCTGGCATCAGGGCAACCAGCGCACCAACAACTTCGCTGTGTCCGTCTCCACGGATGGGATGGTCTATACGCCCGTCTACACGGGGACGAGCAGTGGCACCACCACGGTGGCGGAGACGGTCTCCTTCGCCGCGAGGACGGCCCGCCGGCTGCGCATCACCTTCCAGGGCAACTCGCAGAATGACTGGGCGAGCATCGCCGAGGCCCGCGCGTGTGGCGTGGCCGCGGAGGCGGGCTCGGGTTCGGGCGTGGTGTGGCGGGGTGACTTCGAGACCGGTAGCCGCTCCCAGTGGAGCAGCACGCAGATGGTCAACGCGGACCGGCTCCAGGTGGTGTCCTCGCCCACCCGGCAGGGCAGCTACGCCATCAAGGTGACGGTGCGTCAGGGTGACAACCCCATCAGCGCCAGCGGCAATCGCAACGAGCTGGTGCGGATGACGAACGAGAAGGAAGGCGACGAGTACTACTACAAGTGGAGCACCATGTTCGCCTCCGACTTCCCGAGCGCGAAGACGTGGCAGCTCTTCACCCAGTGGCACCACAGCGGCAGCAACGGCTCGCCCCCGGTGGAGTTCTACGTCAACGGTGAGACCATCTACCTGCGCATGCGCGGCTCCACCGTGGTGTGGCAGACCCCGCTGGTGCGCGGTCAGTGGCTCGACTTCGTCTTCCACGTGAAGTGGTCGGCCAAGTCCAACGTGGGCTTCGTGGAGCTGTACTACCGGGGCAACCTGGTGCTGCCCAAGCTCTATGGCGCCACCATGTACTCGGGCCAGACGAACTACTTGAAGGTCGGCCTGTACCGGAACAGCACCATCGCGCCGGTGGGCGTCGTCTACCACGACGGGTGGGTCCAGGGCCGCAGCCTGCAGGACGTGCAGTAGCCTTCCCTTCCTCTCCGCGCCCCACCCGTGGCCTTCCCCCAGGAGGCCGCCGGTGGGGCGCTCTTTTTTCGTGCGGCCTGGAACGACAACGGCGGCACTCCCGGGAGGGAGTGCCGCCGTGTGAAGTGAAGCGGACGTCGTGGAGCGCTCAGAGCTTGGCTTCGTTCGCCGCGGGGACGCGGCAGCGCAGCTCGGCCTCGAGCTCGAGCGCCGCGAGGTTCTCGCGCATCGCCCGGGCCCACTTGGCCTTGGGCTGCTCCATCAGCTTCTCGTGCGCCAGGTCGATGGTCTCCGCCAGCTCCTCGTCGCTGAGCTCGGAGGCCGTCCGGCCCTTGTTCGCGCCGAACGCCACCACCACCGACGAGCCCTTGAGCTTCGGGGCGGGCTCGGCCGCCGCCGGAGCCGGCTCGGGAGCGGGCGGGGGGACGGGCGCCGGCCGGGCCTTCACGCTCTCGGCCTTCACGCTCTCCATGGCGGGGGCCTCGGGCTCCCGCGCGGTCTCCTTGACCGGCTCCGGCGCGTGCTCGGGCGCCTTCGCCTCCTCACGGGCCTCGCGCACCTCACGGGGCGAGGTGGGGAAGGAGGCCTTCACGGAGCCCAGACCCTGCGTGGAGATGGGCTCGGACGGGGAGTCGAACTCCTCGGCCGGCATCTCCTCGCGCACGTACAGGCCGCCGAACGCCTCGGGGTACGCCTTGCGCAGGGCCGCCACGCGCGCGCACTTCTCGATCATCGTGGTGGGGATCTTCGCCCACAGGGGCGTCTGCTGGACGTAGCCCGCGAAGTCCAACCACACCACCACGGGCAGCTTGCCCTCGCGCACCACGCGCGCCCAGGCCCCGACGAGGCTGCCCTTGCGCTTGGCCGGGTTGAAGCGGTGCACCACCTCGCCCTTGCCCTGGTCCACGATGATTTCATCCTCGGCGTACACCGCGCTCGCCTGGATGCCCTTGCAGTCCGGGAAGCGCTCCGCGCGCGCCAGCATCCCCGCTTCCGAGGGCTGGAATTCGTGCCGGGACACCCAGTTGGGCTTCTCCCGGCTTCCCGCGTTCTGTCTCCGGGCCACGCAGAAAGCCTCCTTGAGCAACGGGTCCAACCCGGAGCGCTTGCACTGTTCGATGAAGAGGGCGAACTCGTCTTCCCCGATGCCTCGGGGGCAGATGGTCCGCCGGATGAGCTCCACGCGCTCGGGGCTCCACTGGCCCGACGCCGTTTCCGTCTTGTTGTGCGCTTCCATGCCGCTGCTGTGCTCCTCGCCTTCGAAAAGGGCGGACGACCTCCGTCCGCCCGCGCCTTCGGGGGACTGATTCAACCCTGTAGCGGTGACATTCTATCCCCCGGGGCCGACGCCTTGCTGAACACGTGTTCAGGCCTGCCCGGAGGGCGGGCGAGCGGTGTCGCGGAGCCGGAAAAGGGGGGTGAAGGGAGGGCGAAAAAAAGAGTTTGACGTGGCCGACGCGTCACCGTACAAGCCGTCCCCGTCGACGCGCGGTGACGAGCCGCTCGGCGGCGCAGCACGGTAGAAGGTCGGGAGCGTAGCTCAATTGGTAGAGCAATGGACTCTTAATCCATAGGTTGTGGGTTCGATTCCCTCCGCTCTCAACTCAAACGGGGTCCTCTCAGTGATGAGAGGGCCCTGTTTCTTTTTGGGGGTCCTTGGCTCCGTGTCCGCCGGGCTCCCGTTTTCGGGGTACAAGGCACGGTGCGCATCCGGGCGGGTGGCGAAACTGGTAGACGCGCCAGACTTAGGATCTGGTACCGCAAGGTGTGAGGGTTCGAGTCCCTCCTCGCCCATTCCGGCCCTTTCGCGTTGACCGGGCCCGTCCCTATCCCCTAAACGCGCACCTCCCTGTTTTCGTCACGTCTTCACCCATCCGACACGTCGGTGTCCCGGCAGCGGGCCCGGCGCGAGCGAGGCATCACATGAAGGTCCAGGTCGAGGAGCTTTCTCCCATCGAGAAGAAGCTCTCCATCGAGGTCGACACCGCCCGCGTGGCCGAGGAGCTCACCCGTGCGTATACCGCGCTGGGCCAGCAGGTGAAGCTGCCCGGCTTCCGGCAGGGCAAGGTGCCGCGCCGCATCCTCGAGCAGCGCTTCCGCGATCGGGTCGAGGACGACGTCATCCAGCGCGTGGTGCAGAGCGCCTGGCTGCAGGCCGTGCGCGATCACAAGGTGGAGGCCGTGGCGCCGCCCCAGGTGACGCAGAACTCGGGCCTCAAGCCCAACGCGCCCTTCTCCTTCGAGGCGCGCGTCGAGGTGAAGCCCCGCGTGGAGGCCAAGGACTACCAGGGTCTGGCGCTCACGCGCGCGGACACCCAGGTGGCCGACTCGGACGTGAACGAGCGCCTGGAGCAGCTGCGCCAGAACCTGGCCCGGTTGGATCCCATCGAGGATCGGGACGTGGCCCAGGCGGGCGACTTCGCCACGGTCGACTACGAGGCGACCGTCGAGGGCAAGGAGTTCGCCGGCAGCAAGGCCGAGGGCGTGACGGTGGAGCTGGCCCCGGGTGAGCTGGTCGAGTCCAACGTGGCCGCGCTCGAGGGCGCCAAGGTCGGTGAGACCCGGGAGCTGGACTACACCTTCCCGGCCGACTACCGCGTGGAGGACGTCAAGGGCAAGGCCGCCCACTTCAAGTTCCACGTGAAGGGGCTCAAGAAGAAGATCATCCCCGAGCTCAACGACGACTTCGCCAAGGAGGCCGGTCAGGCCCAGTCGCTCGACGAGCTGCGCACGAAGATCCGCGCGGACCTGGAGCAGGGCAAGAAGACCAAGGCGCTCAACGAGGAGCGCGAGGCCCTCATCAAGGCCCTCATCGAGAAGAACCCCTTCGAGGTTCCCAAGGCCATGGTGGAGCGCACCATCGACCAGATGCTCGAGACGCGTCTGCGCGCCATGGCCCGCATGGGCATGGATCCGCGCCGCCTCAACCTGGACTTCGCCCGGCTGCGCGAGGACCTGCGCGAGGAGGCCCTCCAGGAGGTGCGCGGCGCGCTGCTCTTCGAGGCCATCGCCCTCAAGGAGGGCATCCAGACCAGCGACGAGGACCTGGAGAAGAAGATCTCCGAGCTGGCGCAGGAGGCCAACCAGTCCATCGACGTGGTGCGCAAGTACTTCAAGGGCCCTGACGAGCGCCAGGGGTTGAGCCTGCGACTCCGCGAAGAAAAGACGATTGAATTCCTGAAGGGTCAGGCGAAGTATTCCTAGGCGTTCCTTCTTCACTGACCCTCTGAGGTTGCCATGCCCTTCATGCCCGTTCCCTACGTCATCGAGCAGACCCACCGTGGAGAGCGCTCGTACGACATCTACAGCCGGCTCCTGAAGGACCGGATTGTCATGTTGGGAACGGAGATCGACGATGACGTGGCCAACGTCATCGTCGCCCAGCTCCTGTTCCTCGAGTCCGAGGACCCGGACAAGGACATCAACCTCTACATCAACTCGCCGGGCGGCTCGGTGACGGCGGGCCTGGCCATCTACGACACCATGCAGTACGTGAAGCCGAACGTCTCCACCATCTGTGTGGGTCAGGCGGCGTCCATGGGCGCGGTGCTCCTGCTGGCCGGGGCGAAGGGCAAGCGCTACGCGCTGCCCAGCGCGCGCATCATGATCCACCAGCCCCTGGGCGGGGTGCGGGGCCAGGCCACGGACATCGAGATCCAGGCCAAGGAAATCCTGCGGATGCGGGCCAAGCTCAACGAGCTCATCGTGAAGCACACCGGCCAGCCCATCGAGCGTGTCGAGAAGGACACGGACCGCGACTACTTCATGGGCGCCGCCGAGGCCAAGGCGTACGGCATCCTCGATGAGGTGCAGAATCCCCGGAAGGTCCTGCTGCCTCCGGGCGAGCGCAAGTAGCACGCCTCCTCATGGGGCATCCGGGCCGGGGACGCGGGAATGACGGACCGCGTCTCCGGCTTCTGATTTCTGCGCCAGATGTTTTGGGGTGTTAAGTAGCCAGCAGGTGCGTGGACGGTCCCGCGGGGGACTGACTAGATTGGCCGTGGGCAGGGGGAGCGGGCCGGTGGGAAGCGCACCTCCAGGCAGTTGCGGCGAGGGCTAACATGGCGGGCAAGAACGTGGAGAAGCGAGACAACCAGTCCCTCTGCTGTTCCTTCTGCGGCAAGTCGCAGAAAGAGGTGAAGAAGCTCATCGCCGGACCGACGGTCTACATCTGCGACGAGTGCATCGGCCTCTGCAACGACATCATCGCGGAGGAGATCGACCGCGAGGAGACCAAGGACACCAAGCTGCGCATCCCGCGGCCCAGTGAGATCAAGGCCATCCTGGACGAGTACGTGGTGGGCCAGGAGCGCGCGAAGAAGACGCTCTCCGTGGCGGTGCACAACCACTACAAGCGCATCGAGTCCAAGGTCGCCATGGACGATGTGGAGCTGCAGAAGAGCAACATCCTCCTGCTCGGCCCCACCGGCAGCGGCAAGACGCTGCTCGCCCAGACGCTCGCGCGCATCCTCAACGTGCCCTTCACCATCGCGGACGCCACCTGCCTCACCGAGGCCGGCTACGTGGGCGAGGATGTCGAGAACATCATCGTCAACCTGCTGCAGGCGGCCGACCACGACATCGAGCGCGCCCAGCGCGGCATCGTCTACATCGACGAGATCGACAAGATCGCCCGCAAGTCGGAGAACCCCTCCATCACCCGCGACGTGTCGGGCGAGGGCGTGCAGCAGGCGCTGCTCAAGATCATCGAGGGCACCATCGCCAACGTGCCGCCCAAGGGGGGCCGCAAGCACCCGCAGCAGGAGTTCCTGCAGGTGGACACGACGAACATCCTCTTCATCTGCGGCGGCGCCTTCGGTGGCCTCGAGCAGGTGATCGAGCGGCGCCTGGGCGGACGCAGCCTGGGCTTCGGCGCGGACATCCAGTCCAAGAAGCAGCGCAACCTCACCGAGCTGCTCAAGCACGTGGAGCCGGAGGACCTGCTCAAGTTCGGCATGATTCCGGAGTTCATCGGCCGCCTGCCCATCGTGACGGCGCTCGAGGAACTGGACGAGCCGGCGCTGGTGAACATCCTCAGCCAGCCGAAGAACGCGCTCACCAAGCAGTACAAGAAGCTCTTCGACCTGGACGGCATCTCGCTCAAGTTCACGGACGGGGCGCTCAAGGCCGTGTCCACCGAGGCCATCCGCCGCAAGGCGGGCGCGCGCGGTCTGCGCTCCATCCTGGAGAGCGCCATGCTGGACATCATGTACGAGCTGCCCTCGCGCAAGACGGCCCGCGAGGTCGTCATCTCCGAGGAAGTCATCCTCAAGAAGAGCGAGCCGGTGGTGCTCCACTCCCAGGACAACAAGGAGAAGGAGCCCGAGCAGAAGAAGGAAAGCGCCTGACCCTCGTCACGGCCACCCGGGCTCGTCCCGGGTCGCCGTGAGGTGTGCCGCCCCCGTCTGTCCCACGTGGTGGGGACGCCGGGGGCGTCTTCTTTGCCGAAAGGGACGACCGGATGAACTACCCGCCCACGAGGTCCGAGGCGGTGGTGGACACGTTGCACGGCGTGGAGGTGGCCGACCCCTACCGGTGGCTCGAGGATGAGCGCTCGCCGGAGGTCCAGGCCTGGATGAAGGCCCAGGATGCCTTCACCCGGGAGCATCTGGAGCGGCTGCCCGGCCGCGAGGCGCTGCGCCGGCGCTTCACGGAGCTCTTCTACGTGGAGTCCCAGTCCGCGCCCGCCGTCCGGGGCGAGCGCTACTTCTACGTCCGCACCCACAAGGACAAGGAGAAGGCCGTCCTCTACTGGCGCGAGGGCGAGGCGGGCGAGGAGCGCGTGCTGCTCGACCCCAACACCTGGAGCGCGGACGGCACGGTGTCGCTCGGGGTGTGGTCGCCCTCGTGGGATGGGCGCAAGCTGGCCTTCTCCCGCAGGCCCAACGCGGCGGACGAGGCCATCCTCCACGTGCTGGACGTGGACACCGGCGTCTGGAGCGAGCTGGACGTCATCGAGGGCGCCAAGTACGCCTCTCCCAGTTGGATGCCGGACAGCCAGTCCTTCTATTACGCGTGGCTGCCCTCGGAGCCCTCCATCCCCGTGGCCGAGCGGCCCGGCTACACCGAGCTGCGCCTGCACCGGCTGGGCACGCCTCCGAGCGAGGACGCGGTGGTGCACCCGCGCACGGGAGACCCGAGGACGTTCCTCAACGGGGGCGTCAGCCGGGAGGGCACCTACCTCTTCGTCTACGTCACCCGGGGCTGGAGCGAGAACGACATCTGGTGGAAGCGGGTGGGGGAGACGGACTTCCGCCTCCTGGTGAAGGGGCGGGGCGCGAAGTACTCCGTCGACGTGTGGCGCGACACCTTCTACGTCCTCACCGATGAGGGCGCTCCCCGGCAACGGGTCTTCAAGGTGGACCCCCGGAAGCCCGAGCGCGCGGCCTGGACGGAGCTCGTCGCCGAGGACGCGGAGGCCTCGCTGCAGGGCGTCAACATCGTGGGGGGGCACCTGGCGCTGGAGTACCTGCGCGACGCCACCACCCGGATTCGTCTGGTGACGCTGGAGGGCCAGCCCGTGCGCGACGTGGCGCTGCCGGGCGTGGGCGCGGCGAGCAACCTCTACGGTCTGGAGGATCGGGACGACGCCTGGTTCGTCTTCAGCTCGTTCGTCACGCCCCCCCAGGTCTACAAGACGTCCGTGTCCACCGGCCGCGTGGACGTGTGGGCGCGGGTGCAGCTGCCCATCCACCCCGAGCGCTACACGGTCCGGCAGGTCTTCTGCGACTCCAAGGATGGCACCCGGGTGCCGCTCTTCCTCGTGCACCGCGAGGACCTGAAGCGCGACGGCGAGCGGCCGGTGCTGCTCTACGGGTATGGCGGCTTCAATGTGAGCCTGCTGCCCTCGTTCCGCTCCAGCATCTATCCCTGGCTGGACGCGGGAGGGGTGTACGTGGTGGCCAACCTGCGCGGGGGCGGGGAGTACGGCAAGGACTGGCACGAGGCCGGCCGCCTCCACCAGAAGCAGAACGTCTTCGACGACTTCCACGCCGCGGCCGAGTACCTCGTCCGCGAGGGGTACACCCGGCCTTCCCGCCTGGCGATCTCCGGGGGGAGCAACGGCGGCCTGCTCGTGGGGGCCGCGATGACCCAGCGCCCGGAGCTCTACGGCGCGGTGGTGTGTCAGGTCCCCTTGTTGGACATGGTGCGCTACCATCTGTTCGGCAGCGGCAAGACGTGGATTCCGGAGTACGGCACCGCCGATGACCCCGCCGACTTCCCCGTCCTGCACGCCTACTCGCCCTACCACCAGGTGAAGCAGGGCACCGCGTACCCCGCCCTCCTGATGATGGCCGCGGACCACGATGACCGCGTGGACCCGCTGCACGCTCGCAAGTTCGTGGCCGCCCTCCGGAAGGCGGGCCCCGAGGCCCCCGCCCTATTAAGAATCGAGGCCAACGCGGGTCACGGAGGCGCCGATCAAGTCGCCAAGGCCATCGAGTCCAATGTGGACTCCTACAGCTTCCTGGCGAGCGTGTTGCAGGTGGACTTGCAACCCCGGCCCTTGGATGGCGGGGAGTTCTCGGGCCGCTAACGAAGCGGCCGAACACCCTTGTTTCTGGAGGTGTTCCCTTGCTTGCAGGCCGATGTCCCCCATCTTTCACCTGGGGAACGGTCGACAAAGTCGCCGTGTTATAGAAGCCGTCTTCATCCCCTCGGACTCTGGGTGTCCGGGCGGTCAACTTTCCAGGGGCTTGCTGCCCTCGGTGGCAAGCAGGCAGGTGGCGAATACATGTTCTTCGGACGAGACGACAAGAGGGATGCCCAGAAGCGTGGAAGCACCGTTCCGCTCCTCCCGCTGCGCGACATCATCGTGTTTCCGCACATGGTGGTCCCGTTGTTCGTCGGCCGGGAGAAGTCCATCGCGGCGCTGAAGGACGCGATGGCCCACAAGGGCCCCGACGACAAGGCCGTCATCCTCCTGGCCGCGCAGAAGAAGGCCAAGACGAACGATCCCACGTCGGATGACATCTTTCATTTCGGCACCATTGGCCACGTCATCCAGCTGCTGCCCCTGCCCGACGGCACGGTGAAGGTGCTCGTGGAGGGCGTGCGCCGGGCCCGCGTGAAGAAGTTCCAGCCCAACGACGCCTTCTTCATGGTCGAGGTGGAGGACGTCGAGGAGGTCAGCGAGAAGTCCGTGGAACTCGAGGCGCTCGTGCGCAGCGTGCACTCGGTCTTCGAGGCCTTCGTGAAGCTCAACAAGCGCATTCCGCCCGAGATGCTCATGCAGGTGGCGAGCATCGACGACCCCGCGCGCCTGGCCGATACCATCGTCGCCCACCTGTCGCTCAAGCTGAATGACAAGCAGGCGCTGCTCGAGACGGAGAGCCCCGCCAAGCGGCTCGAGAAGCTCTACGAGCTCATGCAGGGTGAGATCGAGATCCTCCAGGTCGAGAAGAAGATCCGCACCCGCGTCAAGAAGCAGATGGAGAAGACCCAGAAGGAGTACTACCTGAATGAGCAGATGCAGGCCATTCAGAAGGAGCTGGGTGAGCGCGACGAGTTCAAGAACGAGATCCAGGAGATCGAGGAGAAGCTCAAGAACAAGCGCATGAGCAAGGAGGCCACGCTCAAGGTCAAGAAGGAGCTCAAGAAGCTCCGGATGATGAGCCCGATGAGCGCCGAGGCCACCGTCGTGCGCAACTACATCGACTGGATCATCAGCCTGCCCTGGTACGAGGAGACGCAGGATCGCCTGGACGTCGTCGAGGCCGAGCGCGTGCTCAACGAGGACCACTACGGCCTCAAGCGCCCCAAGGAGCGCATCCTCGAGTACCTGGCCGTGCAGCAGCTGGTGAAGAAGCTCAAGGGCCCCGTGCTCTGCTTCGTGGGGCCTCCGGGCGTGGGCAAGACGTCGCTCGCGCGCTCCATCGCCCGTGCCACCGGCCGCAAGTTCGTGCGTCTGTCCCTGGGCGGCGTGCGCGACGAGGCGGAGATCCGCGGCCACCGGCGCACGTACATCGGTGCCATGCCGGGCAAGCTCATCCAGTCGCTCAAGAAGGCGGGCAGCAACAACCCCGTCTTCCTGCTCGATGAGATCGACAAGATGTCCACCGACTTCCGGGGCGACCCCAGCGCGGCGCTGCTGGAGGTGCTGGACCCCGAGCAGAACCACAACTTCAATGACCACTACCTCGACCTGGACTACGACCTGTCGAAGGTGATGTTCATCTGCACCGCGAACACGATGCACAACATCCCCGGTCCCCTCCAGGACCGCATGGAGGTCATCCGCATCGCGGGCTACACCGAGCCGGAGAAGCTCAACATCGCGCGGCGCTACCTCTTGCCCAAGGAGCAGGAGGCCAACGGCCTGAGCGACTTGAAGATCGACTTCTCCAACGAGGCCCTGCGCACCATCATCCACCGCTACACCCGCGAGTCCGGCGTGCGTTCGCTCGAGCGGGAAGTGGGCGGCGTGTACCGGAAGATCGCCCGGGACGTGCTCAAGAACGGCAAGCGCGACATCGCGGTCGACCGCAAGCTGGCCATGAAGTACCTGGGCACGCCGCGCTTCCGCTACGGCATGGCCGAGCGCGAGGACCAGGTGGGCATCGTGACGGGCCTGGCCTGGACGGAGATGGGCGGAGAGATCCTCACCACCGAGGCCACGGTGATGCCCGGCAAGGGCAAGCTCATCATCACCGGCAAGCTGGGCGAGGTGATGCAGGAGTCGGCCCAGGCGGCCATGTCCTACGTGCGCACGCGGGCGGACAAGTTCGGCATCGACCGCAAGATGTTCGAGAACTACGACATCCACGTCCACCTGCCCGAGGGCGCCATTCCCAAGGACGGCCCGTCCGCCGGTGTCACCATGTGCACGGCGCTCGTGTCCGCGCTCACCCGCGTCCAGGTGCGCAAGGACGTGGCCATGACGGGTGAAATCACCCTGCGCGGCCGCGTGCTGCCCATCGGTGGCTTGAAGGAGAAGACGCTCGCCGCGCACCGCGCTGGCATCAAGACCGTCCTCATCCCCAAGGCGAACAAGAAGGATCTCAAGGACATCCCCAAGAAGATCCGCGCCCAGCTGCGGATCATCCCCGTGGAGTTCGTGGACGACGTGCTGCGCGAGGCGCTCGTCCTGGAGAAGCCCGAGGAGTTCGGCCGCAAGAACGAGCAGCCCAAGACGACCGTCGTGGATCCGGGCGCGGGCGCTCCGGCCTGAGCCCCTTCTCGCTGAATGCCTGAAGCACCACGGGCCCCGGGGGTTTCTCCCCTGGGGCCCGTGGTGTTTCCGCGACGGGGGTTCAGACGTCCAGCTGCCAGAGCTGGTTGTCCGCCCCGCCGCGCTCGCCGCGCTTCATGGGATGGGTGATGAGCCGCCCCGTGCCATCCGTCCTGGCGCCCTCGATGTCGAGCACGTAGCCGTTGAGCTGGCTCTGGATGTAGTAGTAGCCCCGGATGGGGGAGGGCACGAGCTGCCAGACCTGATTGGGGCTCCCATGGGCCTCCCAGGTGATGACCCGCGCGCTGATGGCCTTGCTGGCGCCCTCGATGTCGAGCACGAGCCCGTTGAGCCGGCTCCGGATGAGATAGCCACCCCGGGTGGGGACAAGCTCCCATTGCTGGTTGTCATTGCCTTCCCGGTTGCCCTTGGCACGGTGGGCGATGATGCCCGCGCCCATCTGGCGATTGCCGCCCTGGATGTCGAGCACGAGCCCGTTGAGCCGGCTTCGGATGAAGGTGGAGCGCTGGGGCCTGGCGTCTCCACGGTCGGGGTGCCTGTCCGGCCCGCGGTCCCGGCCGGGCGGAGGAGGAGGCGGCGGCGGAGGCGGCAGGGGGCGGGCCTCGCCCTGGCACCAGCCCGCGGGGCTGCACGTCCGCGCGCCATCGCACTGCGAGTCGTTGCGGCAGCGGTTGGGCGCGGGACGGTTCTTCGACTCGTCCCACCGGTAGTGGGGACCCGGGCCCGCGGCGGCCGTCAGCGGCAGGAAGAGCAGCGCCAGCGCCGCCAACCCCTTCACCCCCATACGTCCACTCGCGGAGCCACTCCGAAATGACTGCATGATCCTTCTCCCTGTTGTTGATTCGAGGCCGCGGCGGCGTTCACCGCTCGTCCGTGCTCGGTGAACGTCAGGACGCGAACACTCGGAATTAATTCTGGGAGAAATGATGAAAAGGGCCCTGGATCAGCGCGCGGTTTCCCGGCGGGGCAGGGCGAGCGCCGCGACGGCGGAGAGCGCCAGGGAGACTCCGAAGACGGCGATCGCACCGTGGTGCTGCCGCTCGGTCGCGGCCGCCGCGCCCTGCGTCAGCAGTCCACCGAGGATCGCGATGCCCACGACTCCGCCCAGGTAGCGCGTGGTGGACATCACTCCGGCGGCCATTCCAGTGCGCGTCCGGTCCACGCTGCTCAGCGCCGAGGCTTGTGAGGGGGCGTTGCCCAGGGACAGGCCGAACCCCAGCAGCATGAGCGGCAGGATGGCCTCGTTGGGCGAGTCCACCGTTCGTACGCCCAGGATCGTCATGCCCGCGAGCCCCAGCAGCGCGCCCGTCACCGCCGTGGCTCGCGCGCCCAGTTTCTCGGAGAGCCGGCCTCCGAGTGGCGTGCCAATCGTCATCATGATCATCATGGCGAGCATGGTGCGGCCCGTGCGCCCCGTGTCCTCGCCAAAGCGCTGCGTGAAGAGATAGGGCAACTGGAACAGCATTCCGTACATGGCCAGGTTCTGCAGCGCGATGACGGCACTGCCCGCCGTGAAGGCCCGTGAACGGAAGAGCTGGAAGTCGATGACCGGGTGGCGCTGCTTGCGCTCCCAGCGGTACATCACCCCGAGCAGCACCAGGCCCACGGCCGGAAGCCCCACGCTCCAGGCGCCGTGGCTCTTGGTGCCCACGATGATGAGCCCCAGGCCCAGGCCGAGCAACACGCTGCCCATGATGTCGAAGGCGGGGCGCTGGGTGGGGATGGGTTCCGGAGGCGCCCCTACCCGAGTCGCCAGCGCGGAGAGGAGGAGGATGGGGACGTTCACCAGGAAGATGGAGGGCCAGCCCAGGCGGGACACCAGCTCGCCGCCGATCATCGGGCCCAGGGCCGCGGCCAGCGTGATGAGCGCGCCGAACATCCCGAAGGCCCGCGCCCGGCGGTCCAGTGGCAGCCCATTGCGGAGGATCGCCATGGAGCTGGGCGAGATGACGGCGCCCCCCGCCGCCATGAGCATCCGCGCCAGCGCGAGCATGGCGACGTGCTGGGCGAAGAATCCCGCGAGGGCACCCAGCGTGAACATCACCTGGCCCAGGGTCAGCACCCGCCGGTGGCCCCACACGTCGCCCAGCTTGCCGCCCGGGCTCTGCAGGACGATGTTCACCAGCAGGTAGCTCGTCACCAGCCACTGGCTCAGCGTCCCGAGCCCCGCGCCGAACTCGTGGCCGATCGTCGGCAGCGCCACGGCGATCATCGTCGAGTTGAGGGGCACCAGCAGGGCCGTGAACCCCAGCGCCAGCAGAGTCCGCGTCGAGAGGCCGTGCTCCTCGACATGCGCCTCGGCGGGAAGGGCCTCACCCGACACGGGTGACCGCCCGGCGCTGGAGGAGGTAGAGGTTCGGACCGACGAAGGCGAACTCCAGGTCCTGCTGGCCTCCGAAGTGGGCCTCGCACCGGGCGGCGAGCGCGTTGAGCGCGTGCAGGCGTTCGTCGTCGAGACACAACGCGTTCACCCGCTCCGGCTCGACCGCCACCTCGTGTGTTCCTCCCTCCGGAAGGGGGAGGATGGCCAGGTCCTTCTCTCCCGCGGTGCGCTCGAGGATGCGGCCGTCCCGGCTGATGCGGTAGCGGTCCGGGGTGACGAGCCCGGCCACCACCGCCTCGCCCAGGCCCCAGGTCGCCTCGATGACCCGCTCGTCCGCGCCCGTCATGGGGTCGCACGTGAAGAGCACCCCGGCGCACTCGGCCGCCACGAGGTGCTGGACGACCACCGCCACGCGTGGCTCGCCCTCCCAGCCCATCTTGCGGCGGTAGCCCAGGGCCGCGTCGGAGCGGCCCGAGGCCCACACCTGCTTCACCGCGTCCACCAGGGCGTCCTGCGTGCGCACCGCGAGCGCGGTGAGGTGCTGACCCGCGAAGCTCGCGTTGGCCGAGTCCTCACCCACTGCGGACGAGCGCACCGCCACCGAGGGGCCTACCTGGGCGAGCAGCTCCCGCACCTGGGCCATGGCCTCCGGCTCGCCCTCGGCGATCTGGTTCACCTGCCGCACCGACAGGGCGAACCCCGGGGGCACCGTCAGGCGGGCACGCAGCGCCGCGCCGAGCTGGACCGCCTTGCCACCGAAATCCTCCTCGGACAGCGCTTCCTGTAGGGACACCACGCTCATGCCAGCACCTGCAGCTCTCCCGTCGTTCCATTGACGCGCACACGCGCCCCATCGCGTACCAGCTTCGTGGCGTCGCGGGTCCCGACAATACCCGGGATGCCGTACTCCCTCGTGACAATGGCCGCGTGGCAGAGCTGCCCACCCCGGTCCGTCACGATGGCTCCGAGCAGGGGCAGTACCACATTGAAGTACGGAGACGTCGTGGCCGCCACCAGCACGTCACCCGCCTCGATGCGCCCGAGGTCCGTCTGCTCCCGGATGATGCGCGCCGTGCCCTCGTGGATGCCCGGGCTCACCGGCAGGCCCCTCACGGACGTCCTCGTCGTCTGGGCGGGGGGCTCCTCCATCATGCGGCCCAGGTAGAACGTCACCGCCGTGTTCACCCGCCGCGCCGCCGGAGGCAGCCAGTCCAGCGAGGGCGAGGGCGAGGGGGGCGCTCCGAGCCGGGCGGGGACATCCACGTGGCTCTTCGTCGTCCTCCACTGGAAGCGCCGCCGCAGCTCCTCGCTCGTCGGTGCACTCGCCCCCGCCAGCAGCCCCTGGAGTTCTTCCAGCTCCGCCTCGATGGCCAGCGTCGCGTCGGTGAGCCGGCCCAGCTCCTGGAGCCGCGTGCCCACGGCCAGGACCGCGCGCCGGGTCAGCCCCATGGCCCAACCGTCGCTGTAGGTGTTGCGCTCGTCCCGCAGGCGATAGACGAGCCGCGCCTCGGCGAGCAGTTCGTCGAACAGGGCCCGGTGGACGGCCGGCACGGCCTCGCGCACCTGCTCCAGGTGCCGCGCCTCGGCCGAATCATCCTCTGGAGCCCGTCCCGCCACCGCGCCCCGGATGCCGCGCACCAGCGCCTCGGGCACTTCCAGGACGTAGGGGTCCGAGAGATCATAGCCCAGGCTCCGGTAGCCGACGTGCTGGAGATGGGCCTTCATCTGCTCGCCCACCGCGCCGGGCATCGCCACCAGCTCGTCGAGGATCCGCCTCGCCGGGGTTCGCGAGAGCAGCAGCTCCCGGGCCGCCGCGTCCTCGCGCAGGGCCTGGACGAGCGCCGGGGGCTCGCGGGTCGCCAGTTGCGCCGAGACGGCCGAGGCGCCCTTGAGGAGGCGGGCGAGCTCTCCCGGGCTCTTGCCCGTCCACTGCGTGGCGTGCACGAGGAAGTCTCCCACGGGGAAGATGTGCGCGATGTTGAAGGCATGGTGGACGCGGGTCATGTCCCGCAGATGCTCGCCGATGGCCCGCAGGTACTCCGCCAGCTCCTCGGTGGACAGCGACGCGGGCTCCACGGCCTGCAAGGCGTGGTGGGTGCGGATGGCGGCCGGTTTGACCTCCTCGTCCCAGCGCCGCAAGTCCTCGCGCCACCACTTGCCCTCCAGGGCCCGCTCCGCGGTGTTCACCCGGCGGAGCATGTCGGGGTGCGTGGGGGACAAGGGTCCCTCGGCGTCTCCGAAGTAGACGGTCTGGGCGTACATGAAGCCCTCGACGGGGATCATCCGGAGGTGATCCATCACCAGGCCATAGCGGGCCGTGGCCTCGGAGAAACCCCGGCGCAGGCCCTGGGTGATCGCATTCGCGCAGATGGGGGTGATGGGCCCCTTCATATGGGCCGTCTCCAGCTCCCAGCTTCCGGGTCCAGGGGCCTCGAAGCTCACCTGGGATGGGCTGCGGTTCTCCACGTGTGTCTCCTTCCGCCCGAGTGGGTGTCGTCGGCTCCGGGTACCCTCGGGCCGCTCGTCTGTTAATTCGCCGTGGATTTTGTGTCACGAACAGGTGAATTTTTTGTCTGAGGTTCGCCCTGGGGGGGCGAGGTAGAACCCCGCCCCCGTGCTTCCCCGCGTGCGCTTCTCGCAGCTCGTCTCGATGCTCGCCCTGGTCCTCGTGGCCACGGGGTGTGGCCGGTGCGGCTTCCAGGCCGAGCCAGGCGTCAAGATCGTCGTCCCGGCGATGCCCACCACGCTCGACTGGAGCCATTCGGATCCCACCAGCTGGTCCAACTACCCCGTCATGCTCGCCACCCAGCGCGGGCTCACCACGCTCGCGCCGGACAATTCCGTCCAGCCTGGGCTCGCCAGGAGTTGGGAGCGCGTGCTCACCGAGCGGGGACAGGAGGTGTTCACCTTCCACCTGCGCGAGGACGTGCGCTGGTCCGACGGCACCACGCCGCTCACCGCCCAGGACTTCGTGTTGGGCTGGCACCGCGCGCTCCAGGGCCGCGAGCGCGGCGAGATGATGGATCTGGCGGGCGCCGAGGACGTGCTCGCGCTCCAGGAGCGGGGCGCTTCGCCCGAGGCCCTCCAGGCGGCGCTCGCGCGCGTGGGCGTGGAGGCGGTGGACGCGCACACCCTGCGCGTCACGCTGAGCCAGCCCCGGGGCTACTTCCTCGCGCGCCTCGCCAACGTCTACCTGTTCTTCCCCACGCCCTCGGCGGTGCTCCAGGGCAGGAGCGAGGAGGCCGTGCGCGACTACTTCGATCGTCCCCGGGACGGCCATCCGCTCGCGCTCGGCCCCTACCGGGTCGAGGAGTGGGATCGCGCGGGAGAGCGGGTGCGGCTGGTGCACAACCCGCACTCGGCCTTCCTTCCGCCGCTCGGCCCCGGCGAGCGCTTCGCGCCCGTGCTCACCCTGCTCAAGTCCGAGGTGGGCCCGGCCTTGTACGAGCGGGGGCGGGTGGCGTTCGTCTTCGTGGACAGCGCCGTCGCGCTCCGGGGCCGCGCGCCCGAGGACCTCCAGCGCGAGCCCCTGTTGTCCACCTACTTCCTCGGCTTCAACACCGAGAAGGCGCCGTTGAATCGTCCCGAGGTGCGGAGGGCCCTCTCCCAGGCCATCGATCGCGAGGCGCTGATGAAGGGCCTGTTGCCCGAGGTGCGTCCGAGCCAGGTGCTCCTGCCGCCGGAGCTGCCCGGAGCCGCAACCCCCGAGGAGGCGGCGCGGCTGCCCCACTTCGAGCCCGAGCGGGCGCGCGAGACGCTGGCGTCCGTGGCGGGCCTGGACCGGCCGTTGCGGCTCGTCTACCGGTCGGGGGACTCGTTCGTGCCGGAGGTGGCCATCGCCGAGCGTCTGGCCGCGCAGCTCGCCCGGGTGGGCGTCCAGGTGACGTTGGACGCGCGCTCGGACTTCTCCGCCGAGGTGGCCCGCCGCACGCCCTCGGGCCCCCGCGCCTACGATCTCTACCTGCGCCGCCTGGGCGCGGACTACGCGCACCCCAACACCTTCTTCACCCTCTTCGAGAAGAGCGGTCTGCACCAGACGGGCTGGGAGACGCAGCGGGGTGGCGAGCCCATGGCGCGCTTCGAGTCCCTGTTGGAGCGGGCGGACGCCGAGCCCGACGCGGAGCGGGCCCGGACGCTCTATGCCCAGGCTCAGGCGCTGCTGCTCGACGAGATGGCCGTCATCGCGCCGCTCTACCACCCGGACCGCTATTTCCGGGCCCGGACCTTCCTGCACGGAGTGGACGTGGATCCCTTCAACTTCCTGTCCCTGCGCGAGCTGCGCCTGGACGCGTCCGCCCCGGAGGGCCGCTGAGCCATGTCCTCCGTGCTCGTGCGTCTGGGCCGCCAGGTGGTGCTCGTGCCCCTCGTGGCGCTCGCGTCCTACTTCCTCATGGCGGCGCTGCCCCTCACCTCGGATGACGAGGCCAAGCGGCAGGTGTCTCCGGAAGTGCTCGCCTCCTACCGGAGGGATCTGGGCCTGGGCGAGCCCCTGGGCTTCCTGCGGCCGTGGCAGAAGCTCTGGCGGGGCGAGCGCCTGGGCACGAGCGCCCAGGGCGTCACCGGCGACGAGCTGGCGTGGAAGTTGTCGGGGAGCGTGGGCGTGGGGCTGGTGGCGCTGGGACTCGCGCTCGGGTGGGCGCTGGGCTTCGCGCTGCTGCGGGCGCGCTGGCGCCGCAGCCGGCTCTCGCTCGTCACGGACATGCTGCCCGCCGCGGCGTTCGGCACGCCCGTGTTCATCCCCGCGCTGTTGTTCGCGCCCGAGGTGGTGGAGCGCGGACACCTGTTGCCCGAGGCGTGCGCCGCGCTCGTCATCTCCGTGTGGCCGGGCATCTTCCTGGGCACGCTGGTGGCGGACGCCCTGGACACGGAGCTGGCGCGGGACTACGTGCGCACCGCGCTGGGCAAGGGCCTGTCGCCGCGCGCCGTCCTGTGGCGCCATGTGCTGCCCAACGTGCTGCCCGCGCTGCTGGACGCCGTGGGCCCCGTGGCCACCGCGCTGCTCGCGGGCTCCTTCGCCGCCGAGCGCGTCTTCGGCCTGCCGTACTTCGGCCAGCTCTACGTGCTCGCCGTGCTGCAGAAGCAGGTGGCCGTCGTCGTGGTGGCCACCACCGTCTTCGCCTCGTTGCTCGTCGGGGTGGGGCTCGTGGTGGAATCCGTGCGCTTCCTCGTGGATCCCCGCGCCCGGGAGGCCGCGTCATGAGGGCCGCGCGGATTCCCAAGCGGGCGTGGGTGGGGCTCGGGTTGCTGGTGGGGCTGGGCCTCGCGAGCTGGCTCGCCGGCCGCGTCTTCCCCGAGGCCCTGGCCCACACCTGCCCCCTGGGAAGGGATCCCACCCACCCGGACCGCACCGTGTGCGAGCTGGCATTCGGGGGCTTGTGGGTCTCCCTGGTGATCGGCCTGGCGGCCGGCGGCGTGTCGACCGCCGTGGGGCTGGGGGTGGCGATGGCGGCCCGGGCGGCGGGCGGCTTCGTGGAGCACCAAATCCTCCGCGCGGTGGACGCCTTCTTCGCCCTGCCCGATGTCCTGGTGGTCATGGTGCTGCAACTGGCCGGCCAGTCCCTGTTGGATGCTGGGCAGGCAGGCGGGCTGGGCCCCTTCGGGTTGATGGTGGTGTCCCTGGCGCTGGTGGGGTGGGCGGGACCGGCGCGCATGTTCCGCAACCGGCTGGCCACCTTGGAGGGGCAGGAGTTCGTCGCCGCCTCCCGGGCGCTGGGGGCGGGGCGGTGGCACCTCTTGCGCCTGCACCTGTGGCCCGCGCTGCGCCCCTTCGTGCTGGCCGTCTTCCTGAGCCGCCTGCCCACGGCGATCCTCACCGAGTCCACCGTGAGCTTCTTCGGCATCGCCCGGATGGAGCCCATGTCGCTCGGCCGCTACCTCGGCACCAGCTACGCGGCCCTCATCTATGAAGGGGGTTCACGCGTGGTGTTACCGGCATGGGGTTTGCTGGTACTGCTCGTGCTTGGCGCCTCGCTTGCTTCCCAAGCGTTGGGTGCTGGAACACGTCGTGCCTGAGGGGGGGGTCGGCAGCTTCGAGGGGGAGTGCCTACTGTGGAATCCCGGGCACGGATTCATCCGTTCCCTGGGAACGAACCCATCTACTCACCCAGCGAAGGTTGCCATGTCCACCGCCAACGAGGAGCTTCCCATCGCCACCGGCCATGCCCGGACCCGCGAGGACGACAACCTGAAACTCGAGCAGGTCAAGGGCTCGGTGCTCATCGTCGAGGATGACCCGGTGCACCGCGAGCTGCTGGTGGAGCTCGTCACCCAGTGGGGGTACGAGGCCCTGCCGGTGGGCAGCGCCGAGGAGGCCGAGTTCGCGGTGCGCAACAAGCGCATGGACGCGGCCATCGTGGACGTCTTCCTGCCCGGACGCAGCGGCACCACCCTCATGACGCGCCTGCGCGAGCGCTTCCCCCAGTCCGTGCTCATCGGGGTGAGCGCCATGAGTGACGCGTCCATGGCCCGCAAGTGCAAGGGCCTGGGGGCGGATCTGTTCATCGGCAAGCCCCTGGCGCCGGAGAAGCTGGCCCAGGCGCTCCAGTCCCAGCACAAGAGCTGGCACTAGGCGGCCACGCCGTCCTGGCGCCGGGTACGATTCGGTTGCGCCGGGGGAGGGAAGCGCCGACACTTCCCTCGTGCAGACACTCGTTCCCGGCCTCCTCGTGGCGACGCCACAACTGACGGACTCGAACTTCCGGCGCGCGGTGATCCTCATGCTCGAGCACGGCGAGTCCGGCTCGATGGGGCTCGTCATCAACCGGGGTGCCTCGCTGACCCTGGGCGACCTCGCCAAGAACCAGTCCCTGTCCATCGCTCCCGAGCGCACGAGCCAGCCCGTCTTCATGGGCGGCCCGGTGGAGAGCCACCGGGGCTTCGTGCTGCACAACAACGAGAACGTGACGGAGAAGCACGAGGTGGTGCCCGGCCTGTACCTGAGTCTCACGCTGGACACGCTCGGCCCCCTGCTCAAGGACCCGTCCGCCCACCTGCGCTTCTGCCTGGGGTATGCCAACTGGGGGCCCCAGCAGTTGGAGAGTGAGCTGGCCGCGGGCACCTGGCTCTACGCCGAGGCCTCCGCCCGTCCGGTGCTCGAAAGCGACCCGGGTCTGCTATGGGACACCACCTTGAAGAGCATGGGGGTGGATCCCGCCATGCTCATGAAGGGGAAGGGACTGAACTGATGATTGACCCCAACGCCATCCGCGAGCGGATTCTCGGCACGCTGCCCGGCTCGGACGTCGTCGTGAGCGACACCACCGGGACGGGAGACCACTTCGAGGCGCGCGTGGTGAGCCCCGACTTCGCGGGCAAGTCCATGGTGCAGCAGCACCAGCTGGTGTACGCGCCGCTGCAGGACTGGCTCAAGTCCGGCGAGCTGCACGCGCTCGCGCTCAAGACCTATTCGCCCGAGCAGTGGAAGAAGCTCGGGTCGCGCTGACGACAGGAACAACGACGATGACTCCCGATCTCAAGGCTCGTTTCGACAGTGAAGTGACCAACCACCCGATCGTGCTCTTCATGAAGGGCAACGCGCTCTTCCCCCAGTGCGGCTTCTCCGCGCGGGCGCTGCAGATCCTCCAGCAGCACGGCAAGGTGCACACGGTGGACGTGCTGGCCGACCCGGAGGTGCGCCAGGGCATCAAGGAGTACTCCAACTGGCCCACCATTCCCCAGGTGTTCATCCACGGGAAGTTCGTGGGCGGCTCGGACATCCTCATGGAGCTGGAGGATCGCGGCGAGCTGGCGGACCTGGTGGCGGGGAAGACGCCGGCCTGATTCGTGGTGGACGGCCGGATGAGTGGGCTTGTCTGGGGCGTTTCGTTCGAGGTCGAAGGACCCTTGGATGACGCCCCTTTCGTTTGGATGGAATGGCAAAGCAGGCGGCTCACGTATCTGGAGGGAAGGGACCCAATTGGTCCGCGTGCTCTTCCCATCCGAGGTCTCCTTGGCGGACATAGCGCCGGACCCGGACTTGGTACTCGGGGCGTCCATTCCGGTCCCGATCACGGAACACCTCCACGAGATTGAAGCCGTTGTTCGCCGGAATCTCACGGCTGCCCAGCGAAGGCGCCGCAGCGATGCGGAGCGTACTTCCCCCGGAGTGATTGAGCCATCGCTCCTCGGCGAACCAGCCGATGTGGACATGTCCGCAGAGCACTAGGCAGAAGCCCTTCTCCATCAGAACCTGCTTGACGGCTCCCGCGTTGAGCAGCCCCGAGTAGCGCGCCACCTCCGTGGAGGGCAGTGAAGAGGGCGGGTGGTGCAGGACGGCGATTCGCACTGGAAGGCTCTCCTTCCAAGGATGCGTGCTGACGCGGCGCAAGTCCCTTGCCTCGACCAGCCCGGGGTCGATGCGGGCCGCTTCCATCGCGCGTTTCTCTACCTTCTCCCGCTCCTCTGTTGTATGCGCCTTCGGGAGCGTCGCTAGATCCTGGAGGAACTTGTAGTTCTCCCGCTCCTTCTCGATTTGCCCTCCGAGTTCACTAGTGCCTAGAAGCAGAACTGTGACGCCGAGATCCGGCCACTCGATCGGCTCAAGCTTTCGGTCGGCGGGCGGTACCTCCAGGTGAGGGTGCGCGTAGCCTTGGAAGAAGTCGGCGAAGTTCTGGTGCCGCGAGGGCGCGTGCCCCTCGCGGGTCTGGCTCCAGTCGACATCATGGTTGCCGCCCACCAAGAGTATTCGCTGGGCATCCTCACCGAGCAGGACATGCGGCTCCAGCAGAGGCGGAATCCGGTCCAACCAGCTCCGTGCCTCCTGGCATTGTTCCTTCGTCGCCCACTCTGTCAGATCTCCCGAGATGATGATCACGTGCGGCGCTTTGCCGCTCTTGCGCAGCCCTTCCAGGTGGGACAGGTAGCTCTCGCGGACGAGGCCGGGATCGAGCGCTTCAGCTAGCAGTCCTGCCTCCTTGGCGTCGATGCTCTGCGCGGATTTCGGGCCGACATGGATGTCCGAGAGATGGTGGATGCGTAACGGGGAGAGGCGCGCGGCGAGCACGGGGTCGGCGATCCAGCGACGCCCCGTGGTGGCATCCTCCTCCACGAGCCCTGCGTCCACCAGCGGCTCGCAGGCGCGAGGATCTACCGGCTCGTTCCTCACGATGGCGCGAAGCAGTTTCTGCTGTCCCTCTGCGAGAGCATCCCAGAACACATGGTGGAAGTATCGGTGCCATGTGGTCTCGGAGACATCCAGTGCCACCTTGAGGAGCTTGCGCTCCAGGGCTGGCCCTTGCTTCCGAGCCCGCTCGTCCACCTCGAAGAGTAGCTCGAGAAGGAACGGGGTCCGCCTCCAGTCGGGTGGCGCTTGCGCCAGAACCTCAAGAGCTTCGGGAGTCCGAGCCAGCTTCGTGGCCTCTACGGGCGCGAGGGGGTCGAGCTTCAGGATGGACTTGAAGGAGATTCGCCCGCTGCCTCCGTCCGCGCGCTGGAGTTGGTGCAACTCCCGCGGCGTCAGCGCGAGAATCACGTTCGTCTTCGCGCCTCGCAGCTTCTCGCACCGGGAGAGGAAGCCCTGGGCCGCCTTGAGCGCCGTGGCCTCGTCGCTGCTCTCGATCAGGCCTGAGATCTCGTCCAGGAGCCAGAATCCCCCGGACTGCACCTTCTTGTTGGAGGACCAAGTCTTCTTGTCGCTGGGGAGGCGCAGCTCTAGGTAGCACGAGGAGACGCCCAGTCGATGCTCCAACTCCCGGAGCGTCCACGTCTTCCCGTAGCGGCGAGGCGCGAGCACGAGCCAGAGCGCCCCCTCTGGGGGCGGCGTCCGCACCTTCTGCAACAGCTCCGTGTAATCGCGGGCCGTCAGGTTTTCATCGTAGCCGCGGCGGGCGTCATAGATGGCCATGTCAGCTCCTCACGGGTCCAGGGCTTCCGCGCGGCGGCGGAGCCAGTCAAAGAACGGCCGGTCCGCCAACCAGCGGCCCGCCTCGGTGCATAGTCCGGTGTCCACCAGCAGCGTCCGCTCCTCGGGCGGCAGCGCGTGGAACTCCGGCCGACGCTCGCGGTGGATGAAGAGCAGATTCCTCACGGACTCGGGGAGTTCTCGAAGGCGATCCGCAAACACTGCGGAGCGCTCGACTAGCAGGCGCTGATCGTACAGCTCGGCGAGCGCGGCTTTGTCGTTGAAGGGCTTGCGGTTACCAGCTTCGCGCGCAAAGTACAGCGCGTGGCCCATTGCCTGCAGATAGAAGGGCCACTCGCCGCACAGCTCCAAGATCCAGTCCGCCACGTGCTCCTGGATGAGGCCTGGGACCGCCTCCGTGAGAAAGCGGCGCGCCTCCTCTTGGGAGACGGGATCGAGCATGACCGAGGTGAAGTCGTTGCCGAAGGAGGAGCCGGGGCAGACCTCAGTGGATCGGCGAATGACCCGTACCCAGTCCCAGTGCGAGCCCGCGAGCACGAGGGATGCATGGCGCTGGCCCAGCTCGCGCAGCCAGGGGTAGAGCGTTTCGTCGCCCCGCTCAAGGGCGCCTACCTCGTCCAGGAGGTAGACATGGTGGGGGGCATTGGCCTGGGCGTGGGTTCTCTTGCCGGGCTTGCTCTGGGAACGTTTGCCCAGCTTCCGGAGCAGCTCGGCGCTAGGTGACGAGCCGCGTGGGGTGGAGGTTGCTAGCTCTGGCTCCAGCAGCAGCGCCAGCTCGTCGGCGGAGCGGGGCGGGCGCCCCTGAAGCGACTCGTAGTGGACTGTGTACCCTGCCTCGGAAAGGCGTTGAGACATGTACTCCAGTAGCCATGTCTTTCCGGCCCTGCGGGGGCCCAGGAGGATGGCCGGGCTGCGCCCTGTCACTAGCGCGAGCAACTCGCGGACAGTCACCTCTCGGCCCACGAGGTTCCCGTCTTCTTTGAGCGCTGATCCGGGCCGGAAAGGGGAGGCGGGGATCGTTTCGGCAAAAGAGGGCGGGGACAGGGCCTTGGGTGCTGTTTCGGGGACACGATATCGCTCTCCATCCCATGGCTCGCCGCTTGGCCAGCCTTGGGCGGCCAGCTCTTCTGTCAGCTCGCTGTTGTCTCCTGGCCTGCCTTCCAGCGCCGTCCTCACCTTGTCAGGTTGGTGGAATATGGCGCGCAGTGCCTGCGGGAGAGGGAGGTAGAGAAGCGTCGCGGGCCGCTCGGGGCGAGACACGGACAACCAGTGACGCGAGGGATCCCCGTTGAATAGGCAATAGCCGCTCGGTGTAGACGTCAGACTGCTTGAGCCCGCCACCTCCCACTTCACCAGCAACTGATGTTCCGCCGCGCTCCAGATGCACAATCCGTCCTTTCCCGCAGAAGCCAGCCGCCTTCCATCTGCGGACCATGCCACGGATCTAACACTGCCCTTGTGTCCCGACATGGAACTCAGCTCAACGCCAGACTCAGCGTCCCACAAGCGCACAGTGCCGTCTGCCCCCGCCGAGGCTAATCGCTGTCCATCCGCAGACCATGCCACGGAGAAGATTCTATCGATATGTCCCGATAGGGCGCGCAGTTCGCGACCGGACTTGACATCCCACAGTCGCACCGTTCCGTCATCTCCCGCCGAGGCCAGTCGCTGTCCGTCTCCGGACCAGAATATGGACCAGACACTGCCTTTGTGTCCCGACAGGGAGAGGAGGTCGCGACCGGACTTAGCGTCCCAGAGTCGCACGGTACCATCCTCCCCTGCTGAGGCCACTCGCCTTCCGTCCGGAGACCAGAATAGTGACCAGACACCGCCTTTGTGTCCCGATAGGGAGAGCAACTCTTGGCCAGACTCAGCGTCACGCAGTTGTACGATACCGCTCGCCCCCGCGAACGCCAGACGCCGTCCATCCGCAGACCATGCGACGGACCTTACACTGCGGTTGTCTCCCGATAGCGAGCGCAGCTCGCGGCCGGATTCGGTGTCCCATAGGCGCACGGTGCCGTCGTCCCCCGCCGAGGCCAGTCGCCGTCCATCCTTGCACCATTCCACGGAATAGATCCTGCCTTTGTGTCCCGACAGGGAGCACTGCTCACAACCGGACTCGGCGTCCCATAGGCGCACGGTTCCGTCCGATCCCCCCAAAGCTAGACGTCGTCCATCCACAGACCAAGACGCGGACGAAGCCCAGCCTTTGTATCCCGATAGGGCGCGTAGCTCGCGACCGGATTCGGCGTCCCACAAGTGCACGGTGCCGTCTGACTTCGCTGAAGCCAGTCGTTGTCCATCCGCAGACCAAGCTACAGACCAGACAAAGCCTTTCTGTTCTGACAGGGCGTGCATCGCGTAGCCAGATTCGGCATCCCATAGGCGCACAGCACCGTCCTCTCCCGCCGAGGCCAACCGCCTTCCGTCCGCCGACCAGGAAACGGACCAAATAGAGCCTCTGTGTCCCGACAGAGAGCGCAACTCCTGGCCTGACTCAGTGTCCCACAGGTGTATATGGCCGTCTTCACCTGCGGACGCCAGTTGTCGCCCGTCCGCTGACCAGGACACGGACCAGACACTGCCGTTGTTTCCAGATAGGGAACACAGCTCTCGACCGGATTCGGTGTCCCATAGGCGCACGCTGCCGTCGTCCCCTGCGGAGGCCAGCCTTCGCCCGTCTGCGGACCAGGACACGGAGAAGACTCGGCCTTTGTGTCCTGACAGCGAGCGCAGATTGAGGCCAGATTTGGTGTCCCACAGGATCACGGTGCCACCCGCCCCTGTAGAGGCCAGCCGCCGTCCGTCCGTTGACCAGGACACGGAGAAGGCCTTGCGTTTGTGTCCAGCCAGGGAGCGTAACTCGCGGCCAGTTTCGGCATCCCATAGGCGCACGGTGCCGTCAGCACCTGCGGAGGCCAACCACTGCCCGTCCATTGACCAGGATACAGACCTAACCCATCCTTCGTGTCCAGCCAGGGAGCGTAACTCGCGGCCAGTTTCGGCATCCCATAGGCGCACGGTACCGTCCTCGCCTGCGGAGGCCAGCCGCTTTCCGTCCGCTGACCAAGACACAGAGCGCACTCCTCCCCAGGAGTGGCCGGTAGCCAATCGCGCTTGAAACGACAGGGGCGCAATCCACCGTGTCGCGAGAGGGGGGGCGGGTCCTATGAGCGCCGCAGTCACCTCCGCGCCACCCAATTCGGCGCCCTCCCAGCGACTCTCCAACCACACGGACTGGGTCAGCGTCGCTCGGGAGAAGTTCGCGCCCACCGCATCGCACCGCGTCGCCTCTGCCTGGGTGAAGTCTGTCCCCGTCGCATTGGCGCCACGCAGTGCGGTCCCCTCCAGGCGCACTCCCACCAATACCGCACGGGAGAGATCCGCCCCCGCGAGGTCCGCGCCAGACAGATCCGTTCCCGCAAGCTGGGCTCCCTCCAGCAGGGCCGCTCCCAGGCGGGCGCCGCGCAGGTCCTCGCTCGTTAAATCCACCCCGCGCAGGTCGGCCCGCTCGGGGATCCACTGCCTCCCGTCCTGAGCCCAGACCGCCAATCCGTGAAGGAGCCGGAATGCATTGGCCGTCGCCGGGCCCGCTGTTCCTCCCGCCGCCCCCCTCGCTCGCAGCAGTGCCTGCAGGGCGAGCACAGCACGGGACTGTAGGGCCTCTCCCGTCCGGCGCTGTAGCACCTCTCCGAGAAACGCTGCCACCTCGCGAGTAAACGGGCGTGTGTCCAGCGCCTGCTCTGGCTGGGCCTCCAGGGTTTCCACTAGCGCCCGAGCGAGGAAGTACTCGAGGAAGGACTTGTGCGCGAACCGATAGCGCTCCTCGCCCTCGCGCACGAAGAAGGCACCTCCCTCGATGTCCCGGAAGACGGCGACGGGTGTCAGGTGATCGGGGAGCTGCTGGCCCATGCGCTCGCGCACGGTTTTCCGCAGCTCCCGCCACGAGCAAGACGTTCTGCCCGAGCGCCACAGCTCCTCCGCTAGCGCCTCAGCGAACTCTTGCTTCTGGGCATGGGTGAGGGATTCGCCGTCCTCCGAGGTTTGCGAGAGCCAGTGCCGCAGGTAGGCCTCGTAAATGTCCGCCGGTGCCACGCGTGCCGTGGGCGCGATGCGCTCTATGGATGCCAGCACCATGCCGAGCAGCAGGGGCCGTGTCACCAAGTCCATCAGATCATAGGTGTCTTGGATCCGCCTGAGCGCCTCGTTCACCTTCTGCTGCGAGGGCAGACTCTTCTCCATCAGCTCTCGGATCTGGCCGAGATCAAAGGGCAGGAAGGTGAGGCGGGTGAGGCCCGAGGAGGTGCCCAGCGCTTGCCGCAGCGCCTCGGCCGCAGTGGAGTGGAGCGTGGTCTCGGACTCGAAATAGTGCTCGCGCGAGGACACCACCACGCGGCCGGTGTCCTCCGCGACGCCGAGTAGCTCTGAGAGCCGCCCGGCCAGCCCGCCCGAGTCGAGCCGCGTGGCCATCTCATCGAAGCCATCAAAGACGGGCAGCACCTGCCGGGTCCTGATGAGCAGGCGCAGGGCTGCGCGATTTGCGGAGGTATCCTCAACGCCCGCAGCGTCTAGCAGTATGCCGTGAGCGTCGCTGCCGGTGGCAACGGAGGCGAGGTTGCACAGCAGGGGGCGCGGTCCCTCGTCCCGGCTCCACAATCGTGAGCACCACACCGCCAGGGTTGTGGACTTGCCGGCGCCGTATTCACCCAGGACCAGTGCCGTCTGGTCCTTTGAGTCAAGCCACTGGTCCAGTGCCTCCAGCGCGGGCAGTAGCGCCTCACCCACTCGCACAGTGGGCTGGACGAAGGAGCCATTCACAGAGGACAGTCGCTCGGCTCGGAGCGCCTCCACCCGCTCTCGCCCCTTCTCAAAGCGGGAGCGCAGGGCCTCAAGCCGCTTCCTGCTGGACTCGGTGGAGACGCGCTGTATCTCCACCTGCCGGAATTCCTCTTCCAGCGCGGACTGGACCTGCGGGCCGTGCCCTCTCCACCAACCGTCAGCCTCCCAGAACCGGATCGCCCAGTGCTCCCCCTCGTGGGTGATGGGGAGGATCGCGCCCACGGCCTGCCCCTTCACCGCCACGGCCATGGCCGCAGTGGGGCTAGGCGCTTCTGCCACGGTCAGCAGGAAGAGTTCTTGCGCGGCAAGGAGTGCGCCCCCACTGACCCCATCCCCATCATCAATATGGGAGGGCTCTGACGCTGAGTGGCGCGTACGCTCTTCCTTCTTCACGGCACGGAAGTCCTCGGGTCGTGGCCGGAAGCGGAAGACGAAACCTCCGCGCCGCAACTCACCCAGCGCCGCTGGATCGATCCCGGCTGGGATAGCCCAGCGCACTTCCTCCTTGAGCACTGGCTCGGAGAGCGCGGGGGTCGAGGGAGAGTAGCGCACCGCCTGACGCACGGACTCCAGTGCCGTACTCCCCGCCTTCGTCCACTCGCCAGGATCTGGCGGGCTCACCGAGGGCGCCGCCTCGTGGAGCCGCTGCACTAGCGGGCCTAGTCCGAAGCCGCGCCAGTCCTTCTGCCACTCGAAGAGCGCGTCCGCCGCGCCGCCGGCCAGCACGGCCCGTAGGGCGGGTAGTGGCAGCGCCTGAATCGGCAGGACGATCTCGCGGGTATAGCGGCGGAACTGCTCCATCGAGACGAGACTGTCTAGCTCCCTCACGAGCCGGCGGAGGCGCGCCTCGCGAGTCTTGTTGCTGGCGCCCGCATCCAGGAGCAGGGCTTGTGCCTCGGCGACTTGCTTCGCTATGGCATCCACCGCCTCGTCATCCTCGCGCTCCAGCAGAGGTTTCACCTGTGCGAGCCACCGCGCGTGGCGCTCACCCGCTGGCTGCACCGGGTAGACGAGCCCCGCTGCTGCGAAGGGGATAATGGGGCGTTTCTGGTCGTATCGAGTGGACGGCCCCACGCGCGCGAAGCCGAGATCCACGTCCGCGACGATGACGCCCTCGTCGCCTGGCTCCAGGTAGCCGGCGTGCTCGGGGAAGCGGCGCAGATCTCCGACGTGGCCCTCGTCCACGAAGATGGAGCTGCCGCCCGCGGCCTTCTTCCCCGAGAAGGTGGCCACGTCCGCCCAGAGCACTGGCCGCCCGTAGCGCTGAGCCTCTTCCTGCGCCTTGGCATGGAACTCTGGGATGGTGTGGAAGGGCGTGTAGCTCGGCACTGCCAGGAAGTGGCTCTGCTCCAAGGCTGTGGCCACGAGCTTGCGGTGGGCCTCTCCTTCACGGTGGAGGAAATCGAGGCAGATGAGGACGCCCATGGATCCGGGGAGCCCCTCGATCGGGATGGGGCGCCACGCTTTGCCTGGCCTCAGCTCCTGCTCCAAATCGGTGAGGGAGAGCTTGGGTTGGAGCCCGAGCAGGAGCCCGCGGTGGAGCACCGGGCAGACGGCTTGGCCGAGCGCTGGGGGCTGTCCGCCGAGCCGCTCGTAGACACCGGACTGCCGCGCGGGCCGGGTGACGGAGTGGGTCCCCGCTACGATGATAAGGTCCCCACCGGCGCGAGCCACCTGCTCAAGTATCTGCCAGGGCAGGCTGTACTCAGGGAAGACAATGAGTCGGACGCCCCACTGCTGGCACTGGCTGAGGATCGCCTGGATCTTGAGCAGGAGCTGTTCGCGATGGACGTGGGCAATACGAGCGCGCAACTCGCTGAAACGAGTGTTCAGCTCGGCTGGGGGCTCGCCGTCTGGGCGCAGGGCGTCCGAGAAAGCCAGCTCGAAGAGCGGATCTTCGAAGGGCGCCCGCCCTGGGATCGCGATGGCAGGCAGGCAGGCGATCTGGGCGACGGCGACGCGAGTATAGGCGCGAGAGGGCATAAGTAAGGGAAGAGCGCTGCAACCGGTCTGGTTTTCTAAACCACGGTTCGTGATTCTCGAACCGCCTGGAGGGTAGGCGGACGAGGGATGTTTTCGGAAGGGAGGAAAAGGTAGAAACCCAACCCGTTCAGCCTCTTGTGGGCAAGAACCAGAAGACGAGAAGAATTCTCCCCGAGAGCAAGATGAGACTGCGACTGTGAGCGTGCCGCAAGGGTGGGGGTGCCGTGAAACCGGGGCAGGCTCACCCTGGGGCGCATGTTCTTGTCGGCGCTCGGCGTCCAGGTCCTGCTGCTCGGCCTGTACCAGCTCCGGGCGATTCCCAGGTGCCCCTTTCCGTGCTGTCCAGCGGCATCTACCACGGCGTAGAGGTAGCGCGGAGCGCGAGGGGCAAGGACTACCGGCTCCTGCACGAGGACTCCGGTTGGAGGCCCTGGCGGCGGGGAGATCAGGCGTTCCACTCGCGTCCCAGGGACCGGGTGTACTTCTTCGCCAGCGTCTTCGTGCCCGCGGGCTTCAAGCCCCAGCACCCGGGAGACCGGGGCACCCAGCTCATCATCCGTTGGCTGCACGATGATCCGGTGAAGGGGTGGACGGAGTTCCTCGCCTATGACGACCTGTACCTGGGGCAGGGCGGCCGCGAGCGGGGCTACCGCCTGTTCGCGTACGTGACGAGCCCTCGGCCCGGAGACTGGCGCGTGTTCATGGAGACGGAGGACGGCCGGGAGGCGGAGCCCGGCTGTCCTTCTCGACGCGGGTTGAGGCTCAGCGCGCCTTCTCGCTCCAGAGCTGCTTCATCCAGGCCTCGACGTCGTCCGGCAGACGGGGGATGTCCTCGGACAGCACGCGGCAGCCCTTGGGCGTCACGAGCACGTCGTCCTCGATGCGCACGCCAATGCCCCGGTACTTCGCGGGCACCGTCAGGTCATCCTTCTGGAAGTACAGGCCCGGCTCCACGGTGAGCACCATGCCCGCCTTGAGCTTGCCGTACTTGTAGGCCTCCTGACGCGCCTGCGCGCAGTCGTGCACGTCCAGGCCCAGCATGTGGCTGACGTTGTGCAGCGAGTAGCGCTTGTAGAACTGGTGCTCCTCCTTGAGCGCTTCCTCGGGCGACATCTCGAGGATGCCGAGCGCGTGCAGGCCCTCGGCGAGCACCCGCATGGCCACGCGGTTGGGCTCCATGAAGTCGTTGCCCGGCTTCACCGCGTCGATGGCCCGATCCTGCGCCTCGAGCACCAGCTCGTAGATGTCCCGCTGCTCGCGGGAGAAGCGCCCGGAGATGGGGAGCGTGCGCGTGATGTCCGCCGTGTAGAGGCTGTTGCCCTCCACGCCCGCGTCCAGCAGCAACAGCTCGCCCTTCTTGAGCTCGCCATCGTTGCGCGTCCAGTGCAACACGCACGCATGGTGGCCCGCGGCGGCGATGGTGCCGTAGCCCACGTCGTTGCCCTCGACGCGCGCGCGCAGGTTGAAGACGCCCTCCACCTCGCGCTCGCTCCGGGCCGCCTTGAGCCGGCGGATGACGTCCTCGAAGCCCCGGTGCGTGGAGTCGATGGCCGCCTCCAGCTCGCGCACCTCCTGCTTGTCCTTGAGCAGGCGCATCTCCGACAGCGCCGTGGCGAGCTGCTTGTCGCGCTCGGCGTGCTCGGGCACCCCGCCGTCCACCTTCGACGAGTGGCCGCGCAGCACGCGCGCTGGCAGGGCCGCCTTGGCCTTGAGCCCCTCGAGCAGCGCGGGCAGCTCGGGCAGGCCGCGGGCCTCGTGCACGCCGAAGCGCACCTGGCTCTCCTTCACGCCCAGGCGGGGGCCCACCCACAGCTCGCCCTTCACCCGGTCCGTGAAGAAGGTGGAGTCACTGCGCCCCGGGTTGGGCTCCACGAAGAGGATGTCGGTGTGGCCGCCGCCCTCCTTGGGCTGGAGCACCAGCACGCAGTCCGGCTCCATGTTGCCCGTCAGGTAATAGAAGTCGGTGCCCGGGCGGAAGCGGTAGGTGGTGTCGTTGGCGCGCACCTTCTCGTGGCCGGTGGGCACGACGAGCGTTTCGCCGGGGAAGAGCTTGGAGAGCTCGCGGCGGCGGGCGGCGAAGGCGTCCGCGTGCTTGAGCTTGGGCGGCGGCTTGCCCGTCTGGGGCTTCCACCCCTTCATCATGAAGTCGAGCAGGGCGGGCGGCGGCACCGTGTCGTGGCTGGCGGGCTTCGCCTTCACCTCGGCCTCGGGGCTGACGAGCGACTGCTGCTCGGGCGCCTGCTCCTGCGCGTTCACTGCGGCTGCGGCGGCTTGGGCTCTGGATTTGCTCTTCGCCATGGTGGGTGACTCTTCAACAACCCATCCCGCCGCTTCAAGCCCGATGCACCAGGTTGTCCGCGCGGGTGTCCTCCCTCAACAAGGACAACTGCCCCAGGAGGACGGGGACGGCGGTTTCCACCCGGAGGATGCGCGGGCCCAGGGAAAACGGGCGGAACCCGTGGGCCTCCAAGAGGTTCGCCTCGAAGGGCACCCAGCCGCCGTCCGGACCCACCGCGAGCACCACGCGCGGCGCCTCCTGGACGCCCACCCGGGTGAGGGGCCGGGGAGCGGGCGGGTGGGGCAGCAACCGGAGCGCCTGGGCGCCGAACAGGGAGTCGAGCTCGTCCTCCACGAAGGGCCGGAAGCGCTCGCGGATGAGCACCTCGGGGAGCCGGGTGTCGCGGGCCTGCTCGAGCCCCTGGAGGAGCAATTCCTCGATGAAGGCGGCGTCGAGCACCTTGGAGTCGAAGTAGCTCTTCTCCACGCGGGCGGCGTTGACGAGCACCACCCGGTCCACGCCGAGCTGGGCGGCGGCGGGCAGCACGCGCTTGAGGGCCTTGGGGCGGGGGATGGCGAGCAACAGGTCGACGCCCGGGCGGGGCGGGGGCGGGTCGGAGAGGGTGACGCGCAGGCGCAGGAGGCCCGGGGTGTTCTCCAGCACCTCGCCCGTGCCCACGAGCCCGCCCACCTGGCCGACCCGGAGGGTTTCCCCGGGCTCGGCGCGCAGCACCTCGCGGGCGTGCTGCGCGCGGCGGCCAGTCATCTGGACGGTGCCATCCGGCAGGAAGTCCGCGTCTTGGAGGAGCAGGAGGTTCACGCCCTCCCGTGTCTAGCCTACTTCGCGGGGGATTGGGTCGCCGGAGCCTTCACGGGCCGGTACTTCACGCCCAGCTCATTGAAGAGGAAGGCGTAGACGTCCACGTTCTCCGCGATGGTCTCGGACAGGGGGCTGCCGCCGCCGTGGCCCAGGGCGTTGGTGCGCAGCAGCACCGGCCGTTTGGTACCCGTGGCCTCCTGGAGCCGCGCCACCATCTTGCGCGAGTGGAACGGATCCACGCGCGGATCGTTGTCTCCCGAGGTGAACAGGACCGAGGGGTACTGCGTCTTGTCCTTCACGTGGTGGTAGGGCGAGTAGCCATACAGCGCCTGGAATTGGGCGGCGTCCTTCACCGTGCCGTACTCGGTGGTGTTGAACTGCCCATTGGGCGTGAGCTCCACGCGCAGCATGTCGTAGATGCCCACGCGCGCCACGACCGCGCGGTACATCTCCGGGTGCTGGGTGAGCGCCGCGCCCATCAGGAGGCCGCCGTTGCTGCCGCCCTGGATGGCCAGACGCGCGGGCTTCGTCCACTTCGTGTCCACCAGCAGCTTCGCGCAGGCGTAGAAGTCATCGAAGACGTTCTGCTTCTTCGTGAGATAGCCCTGGGTGTGCCACGCCTCGCCAAACTCGGCGCCGCCGCGCAGGTGGGAGATGGCCACGATGCCGCCCTGCTCGATGAAGGCGTGGTGGAGCGGGTTGAGGCCCGGGGTGAGGGAGATGCTGAAGCCGCCGTAGCCGGTGAGCAGCGTGGGGTTGTTTCCGTTGCGCTTCGCCTTGGCCGAGCGCAGCACGTCGAGCGGTACCTGGGTGCCATCCTTGGACTTGCACTGGAGCGTTTCCACCACCACGTCCCGGGTGTCCACGGGCGAGGTGCGGCCGAGCGCCGTCTTCGTGAGCGTGCCCTCCTTCGCCGCGTAGCGGTACACGGTCAGCGGCTGGGTGTAGCTGCTCAGCGGCACGAGGAGATCATCCCCCTCCAAGGGAATCGCCCCCATGGAGGACACCGGCGGCGTGGGCACCTCGCCGAGCGCCTTGCCGTCCAGGCCCACCATGCGGATCCGCGTGGGGCCTCCGAGCTGTTCGAGCAGGTAGACGCGGGTGGCGCCCGCGCGCAGTCCCGCGAGCGAGGACTCGCCCTGGGGCACCAGGACGGTGGCCTTGTCCAACGACGGCGTGGCGAGCGGGATGCGCAGCAGCTTGCCTCGGGGCGCGTCCTGGTGCGACAGGGCGTAGAGGGCCCCGTCCGGCCCGAAGTCCGCGTGCACGAGCTTGTCCTCGAAGCGGGAGACCTGGGTCCAGGCGCCCTTCGCGCCGCGCAGATAGAAGGCGTACTCGCCGCCGTCACCATTGCCGAGGCGGGCCAGGGTGAAGGCTCCATCGTCGGAGCTCTGGAGCGTGAAGAAGGCGATGCGCGGCGCGTCCTTGCCCAGCTCGTGGGTGTCCTGCGCCGTGGGCGTGCCGAGCTTGTGGAAGTACACCTGCTGGAAGAAGTCGCGGTCCTCGGCGGGGCGCTCCTCGCCGGGGTAGCGGGTGTAGAAGAAGCCCGTGCCCTCCGCGTTCCACGCGAGGTCTCCTCCGGCGGTGCCTCCCGACACGCGGGGAATGGTCTCGCCCGGCAGGGGCTTGCCCGTGGCCACGTCATAAATGGTGACATCGCCACTCTCGGTGCCGTCCTTGGACAGGGACACGGCGACCTTCTTGCCATCCCGCGAAGGGGCGAAGAAGTCGATCGTGGTGTGGCCACTCGGGTCCAGCTCCATCGGGTCCACCAGCACGCGCGCCGTGGAGGGGTCGTCCACGGAGGGCAACACCACGAGCGCGGCCTGCTGCCGGGGGGGCTGGAACCTCATGGAGAAGAGGACGCCGCCCTTCTGCTGCATTCCGAAGTGGGCGGGGGACTGATGGGAGAGGAGCCCGGTGATGCGCTCGCGGATGGCGTCACGCGAGGGCAGGGCATCCAGCACGGCGCGCGTGTAGGCCGTCTGTCCGGCGACCCAGTCGCGAACCTGGGGGTCCCCGCTCTTCTCGAGCCACTGGTAGGGGTCCGCCACCTTGACGCCGTGGTAGGTGTCCTCCACGGGCTCCTTCGCCGCGACGGGAGGCGGAGGCACGGCGTTCTTGGGGGCGGCCAGCGGTGAGAGGGGGAGCAGCAACGACAGGGCGGCGAGCACCGGTTTCGAACGAGGGGGCACGAAGCCTCTCCGGGGTAGGGGGTCGAGCCCCGGAGCCTGCCACGTGCCGCCTTTGTCGCGGCGCGTCTTTTCGGAGGCCTAGAACAGACGCAGGGTGGTGTTCTGGTTCACATTGCCCGCGCGCAGGTTCTTCAAGGGCGTCACGGTGTAGCCCGCGACCGCCGCGCAGCCCGCCGCGGAGCCGATGGAGCGCATCTGCGCGAGGTTCGAGGCATTGCGCGGACGCAGCACGATGCCGTTGAAGTCGATGCTCGTGCCGCGATCGCCCGAGTCGAACGCCGTGGCGACCTTGTACCCGATGGACAGCGTGAACCCGTCGCCGGACAGCTCCGTGGTGGTCGTCTCCGACGCGCCGTTGTTGGCCACGTTCGCCGGGAGGCTGCCCGTCAGGCCGTTGCCATTCGTATCGGGCGCGTTCGCGGTGGCGAGCTGGCAGTCCTCGGTGCGCGACACGATCTCCACCGGACGGTTGAAGGTGACGACGAGCTTGCCGCCCGCGCCCAGGAGCACGCTCGGGTCATCCACGTTGGAGCGCACGGCGTAGAGGAAGGTGTCCGTGGACGCGGCATCGGTCGCGAGCGCGATGCGCTGGTCGGCCTGGCTCACGCCGGCCACGAAGTTGCCCTGTCCCGCCAGCACCCGCGAGTCCAGCGGCTCGTTGAGCACCGCCTCGCAGTGGTACTCGGCGCCGTTGACGAGCTGGGCGCCCGGGATGACCGCCACGCCATCCTCCCCCGTGGTGGCGCTCACCGTGGTGGAGCCGGTGTTCTTCGGGGTCAGGAACTCCCCCGACGTCTGCAACGAATTGCCCAGGGCGCTCGCCGGCAGGTACTGGCAGAGCAGCTGCACCTTCGGCACCGGTTGATTGTCGAGCGTCACGTTGAACCGGTAGTCCACCGAGAAGCCCTTGGGGAACATCCGGATGTTGCCCACGTACTGCGAGTGCTCCACGTCCTCGGAGAGCAGCGGGTAGGTGAACTCCCCGACGAAGCGCTCGTAGCCCGGCGCCTGGGCGAAGAGGGGGATGGGCATTCCCTCGGGGATGTCCTCGATCTGGAAGCACCCATCCGCCTCGATGGCGTTGTCATCGTTCAAGTCGCCCTTGCCACAGGGGACGGCCCGGCGGAACTCACCATTGATGAGCGCGTACACCTGGCTCTTGCTGTCCGCGTCGTCATCGATGTTGTTCTTGCCGTCGGCCTTGAAGAAGTTCAGGCGCTGACCGCTCTGCCCATCCACGACGAAGCCCACGAGCCGGCCATGGTTGGCTTCCCAGTCGCAGCCCGCCAGGGACAGCAGCGAGAGCGTCAGGAACTTCCGAGTCAACCCATTCATGAGGAACCCCCTTGGAAAAACGATGAAGGGCGGGGTGCTTAGTCGACTTTCAGACGGGCCGCCATGGGCTCCAGGGCCTCTCCAGAGAGAATCCTGTCTTTTCGGGAGTGTTGGCTATTTGAAGTTTTGATTCCAGCCGTGCTAGACGATTCGCGCCCAACCCGATGGGCGATAGAGGGGGCTCTTCCAATCATGACGACATCCGCGATGAGCAGCGTGCGACTGCTCTGGGCCGTGGGGCTGTTGGCTGTGCTGGCGTGTGGAAGTCCCGCCAGCGAGCCCACGCTCCCAGTGCGTGAGGGATTCCGGGCGGGGCTCTCGCTCCACAAGGTCCAGCTCAGCGCCGAGCGCGCCGGGCAGCTGGCGCGGGGTGGGGTGCCGCTGCGGACCCTCGCGGACTACGGTGCCTTCACGCTGGTGCAGGTGGAGGACGCGGCCCTCGCGGCGCTGCCCGAGGGCGAGGGCGTGGAGCCGCGGGACGACTCCAACGATCTCCTGCTCAACGCGGGAGTCATCGACACGGCGTCGGCGCATGGACGGTCGCTGCGGGGCATGAAGGCGCGGGCGGCGGGCAAGGGCATGCACCTGGTGCAGTTCGTGGGCCCCATCCAGCCCGAGTGGTACGCGGCGCTCGTTGCCACGGGGGTCCAGGTGGTGGCGTACATCCCCCACAACGCCTACCTCGTGTATGGCGACGGGGCCACGCTGGAGCGCCTGCGGATGCACGTGAGCGGAGCGCCCGTCATCCAGTGGAACGGGGATTACCTGGATGACTACAAGCTGGCTCCCTCCATCCTCGAGGCTCGGACGGAGACCTACGCCGTCCAGCTCATCAAGGACGACGAGGCGAACCGCGAGACCCTGGACCTGGTGCACCGGCTCCAGAAGCGGGAGGGCGTCACCCAGGAGGCCCTGGGCTACGTCAACGTGGTGGTGGCCCTGGAGCGGCGGCGGCTCTTCGAGCTCGCGACCCGTCCGGATGTCGTGTCCATCCAGCCGCACTTCACGCCCCGGAAGTTGGACGAGCGGCAGGCGCTGATTTCCGCCGGACAGCTCTCGGCCTCGGGGACGGGGCCCGCCGCGGCGAGCTATCTGACCTGGCTGGCGTCCAGGGGGTTCACCCAGGCGCAGTTCAACGCCTCGGGCTTTGGCGTGGACCTGTCGGACAGCGGTCTGGACAATGGGACGCTGCCGCCCAACCACTTCGGCCTGTACACGAGCGGCGACGTCTCCAGCACGAGCCGCTTGGTCTACAGCCGGTTGGAAGGAACCCCCAACACGGGAAGCACGCTCCAGGGCTGTGATGGCCATGGCGCCGTGAACGCGCACATCATCGGCGGGTACGGCATCCGCGATGGGACTCAATTCAAGGATGGCGGGGGCTACTACCACGGACTGGGTGTGGCGCCCTTCGTGCGGATGGGCGCCTCGGTCGTCTTCGACCCGGATTACTTCACCTATCCCGACTACGAGGACCTCCAGTCGCGCGCCTATCGCGATGGCATGCGCATCGGCAGCAATAGCTGGGGCTCCGCCAGCAACGCCTATACCGCGGATGCGCAGCGCTTCGACGCCCTGGTGCGGGACGCGCAGCCCACGGGCTCGGCGGTGCCTGTCGCGGGCAATCAGGAGATGGTGCTCGTCTTCTCGGCGGGCAATTCGGGCAGCGCGAGCGGCTCCCTGAGCAGCCCCGGCTCGGGCAAGAACGTCATCACCGTGGGCGCCTCCGAGAACGTGCGGCTCTTTGGCAACTCGGACGGGTGCGGCGTTGACGACAACGCGGCCGACAACCTCCTCGACATGGCGGCCTTCTCCAGCCGGGGGCCCACCGCGGATGGACGCAAGAAGCCAGACCTGGTGGCTCCTGGCACGCACGTGGTGGGCGGCGCACCCCAGAGCGATGTGCAGCGCAGCCCGACACCTCCGTACCCCTACGGGCTGGCGAACTCGTGCCTCACCGGGAACGGGATTTGTGGTGGCACCACCTCGAGCTTCTACCCGACCGGGCAGCAGTGGTTCATCGCCTCCTCGGGTTCCAGTCACGCGTCTCCGGTGATCGCCGGAGGGGCGGCGCTCGTGCGCCAATACTTCATCAACCAGGGCCATGCGCCGCCGAGTCCGGCGATGACGAAGGCCGTCCTGATGAATTCCGCCCGCTACCTCACCGGGACGGGCGCGGGTGACAGCCTCTATTCCAACAGCCAGGGCATGGGCCTGGTGGATCTGGGCAGGGCGTTCGATGGGGGCGTGCGCATGCTGGAGGACCAGAAGCCGGCGAATCTGTTCACCGGCTCGGGCCAGTCGCGCTCCTTCTCCGGAACGGTGACCGACACGAGCAAGCCGGTCCGCGTCACGCTGGCCTGGACGGACGCGCCGGGCTCCACCACCGGTTCCGCCTGGAACAACAACCTGGACCTCTCCGTGACGCACAACGGCGTCACCTACAAGGGCAACGTCTTCTCCGGTGCCACCTCCACCAGCGGGGGGAGCGCGGACGCCGTCAACAACGTGGAGAGCGTCTTCCTGCCGGCGGGAATCTCGGGCCCTGTCTCCGTGACGGTGACAGCGTCCAACATCAACTCGGATGGCGTTCCCGGCAATGGCACCGCGTTGGATCAGGACTTCGCGCTCGTCGTCTACAACGTGACGTCCTCCGCGTGTTCCGCGGGTGCGGCTCCCACGGGGGTGATGGCGACCGCCATCGGCAACAACCGCGTCGACGTGAGCTGGAACGCCGCCAGCGGCGCCTCGTCGTACACCCTCTATCGCTCCACGACGGCGGGCGGGCCCTACACGCAGGTGGCCAACCTGGGGACGACGTCCTATTCCGACACCGGCCTGCCGGGCGGTGTCCGGCATTACTACGTGGTGACCTCCACCGCGTGCACGGAGTCCGCCCGGTCCGCCGAGGTCTCGGCGGTGCCCAACGGCACGTGTGGTCAGCGGCCCTCGTTCGTGGGTCTCCTCGGCGCCACGAGCGGAGCCTCGTCCACCTGCACCAATACGCTGACCTGGTCCGCGGCGACGCCCCACTGCGGAGGGTCGCTGAGCTACTCGGTGTACCGGAGCACCACGTCGGGCTTCACGCCTTCCTTGGCCAATCGCATCGCCACGGGCGTGAGCGCGACCTCGTTCTCGGATGACGCGAACCTGACGAACGGCACGGCGTACCACTACGTGGTGCGCGCCACCGAAACGTCCACCACGACGCTCGAGGACACCAACACGGTCCAGAGGTCGGTCACGTCCACGGGGGCGAATGCTTCCGCGGTGAATTACTTCGATGACTTCGATGGCAACCGTCCCGCGAACGCGGACGCGTACTGGACGTCCTCGGCGATGAATGGGAACACGGCCGCCCTCAAGATCATCAGCGGCTGCTACTACCAGTCAGCCACGAAGGCGTACCGCTTCGGATCGACCGATCCAGCCTGCGGTGGTTTCTATCCCTCGAATACGGATGTCGTGCTCGCGCTGGGTGGCAACGGCTCGGTGAGTGGTCTCAATGGCTTCTCCCTGCCGGCTGGCGTGTCCGGAGCCGAGATGACGTTCAATCTCTGGCACTCGATGGAGTCTGGCTACGACGGCGCCTGGCTCATGTACAGCACCACGAGTGCGTCCGGTCCTTGGACCCCCATTTCCGACGTGGTTTCCTCGACGGCGCCGTACATCTCGGCGGGGGGGTATAACGGAGTGCTCAGGTCCGACAACACGCTTCGTACCTGGAGCAGCCAGAGCGGCGGTGGGACTGGCGGGCTGAACGCCGTCACCGTCAAGCTGGGGGCCTTGGCGGGTCGGACGGTGTGGTTCGGTTTTCGCTTCTACAGCGACGACACCGAAGTGGCCGAGGGCGTCTATGTGGACAACGTTCGCATCACGGCGGGCGCCATCGTTGCTTGCTCCACCCGCACGGTGCCCGCGGGCTCGGCCGTGACCTACCGGGTGAGCGGACTGGGCGCTTCCACCGTGGTCAACACGCCTGTCTCCCTCACCGTGACCGCGTTGGACTCCTCGGGCAATCCGGCGACGAGCTACAACGGCAGCGCGGCGTTCACCAGCAGCGATCCCCAGGCGGTCCTCCCGTCCACCACGGCCTTCAGCTCGGGCGTGGCCAACGTGTCCGTCACCTTCAAGACCGGGGGCACCCAGTCCATCTCCGTGTCGGACACGGTGCGGCCCGCGCTCTCGGGGGGCGCCAGCACCCTCGTCACCATTCCTCCCGCCACCCGGCTCGTCTTCACCGTGCAGCCTGGGACGACCGCGGCGGGCAAGTCCATGACGCCCGCCGTGAAGGTGGGGCTCCTGGATGCGTCGGGCAATCCCACGACGGGCAGCCAGAGCATCACCCTCGCGGTGGCCAGCAACCCGAGTGGTGGAACCTTGTCCGGGACCACCACCGTGAACGCGGTGGCGGGGGTGGCCACGTTCAGCGACCTGTCCATCGACAAGGTGGGCGCGGGGTACACGTTGTCCGCCAGCGCCACGGGCCTCACGGGCGCCACCAGCTCCACCTTCCAGATCACCGCGGATGCGCCGTCGAAGCTCGTCTTCGTGACTCCGCCCGCTCATGGCGTCGCGGGTGAGGCCTTCACGCCGTCGGTGCGGGTCGCGCTGGTGGACAAGTTCGACAACCCCACGGCCTCCACCGCCAGCGTCACGGTCGCGTTGGGCGCCAACCCGGGCGGCGGCACGTTGTCGGGCACCCGCACGGTGAGCGCCGTGGGGGGCGTGGCGACCTTCTCCTCCCTGACCCTCGACAAGGTGGGGACGGGCTACACGCTGGTGGCGACCTCGGGTGCGCTCCCCTCCGTGACGAGTGGCGCGTTCAACCTCGCCGCGGCGGCGCCGTCCCGGCTCGTCTTCACCCAGCAGCCGACCTCGACCACGGTGGGCGCCGGCATCACTCCGGCCGTGAAGGTCGCCTTGCAGGACGCGTACGGCAATCCGGCGACGGAGGCGACCAACGCGATCTCGTTGTCGCTCGCCAACAACCCGAGCGGCGCCACGTTGGGAGGCTCCACCACCGTGAACGCGGTGGCGGGCGTGGCCACGTTCAGCGCGCTGTCGTTGGATCGCGCGGGCAGCGGCTACACCTTGTCCGCGACCTCCAGTGGCCTGACCTCGGCCGTCAGCACCGGCTTCAACATCGGCGCGACGTCCGCCACGCAGCTCGTCTTCACCACCTCGCCTCCGAGCACCGTGACCGCCGGTGCCCCCTTCACGGCGAGGGTGGAGGTGCGTGACAGCGCGGGCAATCCCGTCTCCGGCTCGTCGGCGCAGGTGATGCTGTCGCTCGTCAACGCCGCGGGCGCCACGCTGGGCGGCACGACGACGGCGAGCACCACGGGCGGGGTGGCCACCTTCTCCAACCTCACCGTGGACAAGGCGGGCACGGGGTACGCGCTCCAGGCGTCCGTCTCGGGCCTGCCGTCCAAGACGTCGTCCTCCTTCGGCGTCAACCCGGGCGCGGTCGCGGCCCTGGGCTTCCTCGCGCAGCCGGGCAACACCGCCGCGGGCGCGACCCTCGCTCCCCCGGTCCGCGTGGCGTTCCAGGACGCGCGGGGCAACACCGTGTCGTCCACCAGTGGGAGCATCACGCTGGCCCTGGGCAACAATCCCTCGAGCGCCACCCTGGGGGGCACGAAGACGGTGACGGCCGTCAACGGCGTGGCCTCCTTCACGGACCTCTCCGTGGACAAGGTGGGCGCGGGGTACACGCTGCGGGCCACGTCCGGTGCGCTCTCCGCCACCAGCGCGGGCTTCGACGTGACGGAGGGCTCGGCGGTGCGGCTCGTCTTCCGTACGGCGCCAGCCAACGGCGTGGCGGGGTCGGTGCTCTCCGCCGTCGAGGTGGAACTCCAGGATGCGCTGGGCAACCGCGCGACGGGCTCCACGGCGCCGGTGACGCTGAGCCTGGGCGGTCCGTCCGGAGGCACGCTCGCGGGCACCCTCACGGTGTCGGCTGTCAGCGGCGTGGTGACGTTCTCGACCCTCTCCATCGACAAGGCGGCGGCGGGCTACACGCTCACCGCGCGTTCCCCGGGCCTGACGGAGGCCACCAGCGCCTCCTTCTCCATCACGCCGGGGGCGGCCTCGGCGCTGGCGTTCGGGGTCCAGCCTGGCGGCGTGGGCGTGGGCGCTTCCATCACTCCGGCGGTGAAGGTGGGCTTCGTGGATGCGTTGGGGAACACCGTTTCCTCCGCGTCCGGGACGGTCACCCTGGCCCTGGGCAACAATCCCTCGGGTGGAGCGCTGGGCGGCACGTTGTCGGCGGCGACCGTCAATGGCGTGGCCACCTTCGGCAACCTGTCCGTCGACCGCCAGGGCGTGGGCTACACGCTGGTGGCCACCTCGGGCGGCTTCTCGTCCGTGACGAGCTCGGCCTTCGATGTCCTCGCCCTGAGCGGCGCGACGCGGCTCGTGTTCAAGCCGGGCCCCACCAGCACGCAGGCGGGGCCGCTGGGCGCCGTCGCGGTGGAGCTCCAGGACGCCGACGGCAGGCGCGTGGCGGAGGCGCGTGCCATCACCCTGTCGCTCCAGGGCGGCTCGGGGGGGACCCTGACGGGAACCTCCACGGTGAACGCGAACAGTGGCCTGGCGACCTTCCATGATCTGTCGATCACCCGGGCGGCGGTGGGCTACCGGCTCCTGGCGCACGCGGATGGCCTGCCGGATCTCCTCAGCGCTCCGTTCGATATCGCTCCTGGCACGGTGGCGGCGCTGGCCTTCACCGTCCCCCCGAGCAGGACGGTGGCGGGCTCGGTCATCAGCCCGGCGATCCAGGTGGCCCTCCAGGACGCGCATGGCAACCGGGTCACCAGTCCGGCCCAGGCCGTCACGCTCTCGCTGGGGAACAACCCGAGAGGGGGAGTGCTCTCGGGCACGACGACGATGACCACCGTGAACGGCGTGGCCACCTTCCCGGAGATTTCGCTCAACCGGGCGGCCGCGGGCTACTCGCTGATCGCCCGGGTGACGGGGGCGTCGGACGCCACGAGTGGTGCCTTCGAGATCGTCGCGGGGCCGGCCGAGGCGCTGGCCTTCACCGTGCCTCCCAGCGAGGTGGTGGCCGGCTCCGTCTTCTTCCCGGCGGTGAAGGTGGCCGTCATGGACGCGCTCGGCAACACCGTCCCCTCGGCGACTCCGCGCATCTCCCTGGCCCTGGGCAACAACCCGGGCGGGGGGGCGCTCACGGGGGTTTCCTCGGTGACGGCGGTGGAAGGCGTGGCCAGCTTCGGCAACCTGGGCATCGACCGCCCGGGGACAGGCTACACGCTGGTCGCCACGGCGGACGCCTCCTCCGTGACGAGTCCGGCCTTCAATGTCCTCACCTCGGAGGGGGCGGCCCGGCTGGTGTTCAAGTCCAGTCCGACGGGGGCGGTGGCGGGCGCCTCCCTGGGCGTCATCCAGGTGGAACTGCGAAGCGCCAGTGGCGCGATCATCAACGACAGTTCGCGGAGCGTGATGGTGGGCCTGGGTGAGAACCCGAGGGGCGACACGCTGTGGGGTACCACCTCGGAACCCCTGGTCAACGGGGTGGCGACGTTCGACACCCTGAGCCTGCGCAAGGCCGGTGGGGGCTACACGCTGGTGGCGAGCGCTCCCGGTGCCACCGTGGGGACGAGCGCGGTGTTCGCGGTGGTGGCGGGCCCGGCGGCCCGGTTCGCGATGGAGCTTCCCGCGAGCGTGACCGCGGGCCAGGAGACGACGCTGTCCGCCACGGCCTTCGACGCCCATGGCAACCCGGCTCCGTCCTATTCGGGCCAGGTCAAGGTAACGAGCTCGGATCCAAAGGCCGTCTTCCCCGCCACCGCGACCTTCGTGGAGGGGTTGCTCGGGGGTCTCCAGGTGACGTTCAAGTCCGGAGGCCAGACGACCCTCACCCTGACGGACGTGGGAGACGCGGGCCTCACGGGCTCGACCGACATCCGCGTCGACACCTTCGCCCCGCCGACGGTGGCGTTGACCGAGCCGGTGGGCGGCAGCACCGTCTCCGGTGACGTGACCCTCATCGCCCGGGGCTCCGTGGCCTCGGGTACCACGGTGGCCCGGCTCTCCATCCTCGTGGACGGAAAGGAAGTCGCCCAGGGGACGGACTCCACGCTGAGCACCGTCTGGGACAGCACCCAGGTCGAGGAGGGGGCGCACACCCTCACGGCGGTCATCACCGATGCGGCGGGCAACACGACGACCTCCGCGCCGGTGAACATCACCACGCGGGGCGGGGGTTGCGGGTGTGGGGCCACGTCCGGGAGTGACGCGGGCCTGTTCCTGGGCCTGTTCGCCCTCGCGCGCACCCTGTCCGGGCGCCGCCGGGGCGCGAAGGCGGCCTGACACCTCGGAGGGGAGGCGAGGGGCGCGCGCGCATGCCTCCCCTCGCCGCTCGTCCCGGGGGCTGATAAAGCGGCGGGGTGCGTAACCTCTGCCTGCGCTGCCTCCGCCCCCAGGCCACGTGCTACTGCGCGCGTGTGCCCCGGGTGGACTCGCGCACCCACGTCGTCTTCCTCCAGCACCCCCGAGAGCGGCGGGTGGCCATCGGCACGGCCCGCATGGCGCACCTGTCGCTGCCCAACTCCGAGCTCCACATTGGCGTGGACTTCACCGGCCACGCGCGGCTCACCCAGCTCGCGGCCCGCCCCGAGCGCGTCGCCGTGCTCTTTCCGGGCGAGGAGGCCATTTCCCTGGAGGAGGCGCGCGAGAATCCCCCCGAGACGCTCATCGTGGTGGATGGCACCTGGCCGCTCGCGCGCAAGCTGGTGAAGACGAACCCGTTGCTCGCGGGCCTGCCGCGCATCGGCTTCGTCCCGCGCCGGCCGAGCAACTACCGCATCCGCGCGGAGCCGGCCGACCACTGCGTCTCCACCATCGAGGCGGTGGTGGAGGTGCTGGGCACGCTGGAGGGCGGGCAGGAGCGCTTCGACGCGCTGCTCGGCGCCTTCGACTTCATGGTGGACACGCAGCTCGAGCGCCAGTCGACGCGCCTGGGCCCCGCGCGCAAGCGGCTCTACAAGTCCGCGTGGCAGCCGCCGTTGGAGCTGCGCTCCATCGCCGAGGACTTCGAGCGCCTGGTGCTTCTCTACGCCGAGGCCAACGCGCACCCCCTGGAGGCCGGACTGCCCTCGGAGCTGGTGCACCTGGTGGCGGCGCGGCCCTCCACGGGCGAGCGCTTCGAGGCCATTGTCTCCCCGCGTCAGCCGCTGGCGCGCAGCACGCCCCTGCACGTGGAGCTGTCCGAGGAGGAGCTCAGGGCGGGGGAGTCCCTGGAGTCCGGCCTCGCGCGCTTCCAGGCCTTCCTGCGTCCGGAAGACAAGCTCGCGGTGTGGACGACGTTCGCGCTGGAGCTGCTGCGGCGGGATGGCTTCCCGGTACCCGAGGCGGTGAACGTGCGGCTCGCGTGCGCGCGGGCGCTCAAGCAAAAGACGGGGGGGGTGGAGCAGGGGGCGGAGCAGCTCGGGGGCGCTCCGGGCGAGCCCTGGACCCGGGGGCGGGCCGGCCGGCGCATCGCGGCCCTGGAGGCCGCGGTCCGGGCCCTCGCCGAGCGCGGGCGGGCCACCGAGCCTCCACCCCGGCGGGCCGTGGCGTCCTAGCCACGGCTCCCTGGCGCGGAGGCCCGGAGGGTCAGCGCATCACGTGGGGTCCGGCTTGGGCGTCTTGGGGCCGCTGGGGGGCAGCTTGGGCTTGGCGATGTAGCCCTTGGGCAGCTCGCCGGTGAGCGAGTCGAGGAAGGCGAGGATCTGCTTCGCGTCCGTGTCCGTGAGCTGCTTGCCGAGCTGGTGCTGGGCCATGAGCTTCACGGCCGTCTGCAGCTCGGTGATGGAGCCGTCGTGGAACCAGGGGCCCGTCTTCGCCACGTTGCGCAGGGTGGGCACGCGGAAGACCATCCGGTCCGACTCCTTCTTCGTCAGATCGAAGCGGCCCTGATCCTTGGCCTGGTAGGGCACCACGAGGCCCAGCTTCTGCAGCGAGCCGCCCAGGGCGGGGCCGTAGTGGCAGGTCTGGCAGCCCTGATCCAGGAACGTCTTGAGGCCGGCCTTCTCCACCTGGGTCAGCGCCTTGTCGTCACCGCCGAGGAACTTGTCGAAGCGCGAGGGCGTGACGAGCTGGCGCTCGAAGGCGCCAATGGCCTTGGCCAGGTTGTCGTAGGTGACGGGATCGGCCTCGCCCGGGAAGGACTTCTGGAAGGCGGTGACGTAGCCGGGGATGGACTTGATCGTCGCGACGACGTGGTCGGCGCTGGGCATCGCCATCTCGACGGGGTTGAGGATGGGGCCCTTGGCCTGCTCCTCCAGGTTGGCGGCGCGGCCGTCCCAGAACTGGGTGGTGTGGCCACCGGCGTTGTACACGGTGGGCGAGTTGCGGCCGCCGAGCTGCTTCTTGTGACCCGTGGAGGTGGGCTTGTTGTCCACGCCGAACGTGTTCAGGTCATGGCAGCTGTTGCAGGACAGGTCCTGGTTCTTCGACAGGCGGGTGTCGAAGTACAGCATCCGCCCCAGCTCCACCTTCTCCGCGGTGATGGGGTTCTTCGCGTCCTCGAATCGGCTGGGCAGCGCCTTGAAGGCGGTGAGCAGGGCCCGGTCGATGATGACGTTCTGCGCGGCGGTCGCGACACCTTCGGGAGAGGGCTTGGCCGCGGGCTGCGCGACGGCGGTGGCACCCACGGCGGCGGTGGCGACGAGGAGGGGTCGAACGAGGGTCTTGAATTTCATGGAGTCTGCTCTGTGCCTCGCGGCCGGTGACTCCGGTGGGAGCCAAGGGGGGAGCCGGACGCGGACAGGAAATTAGCAGTCTCCACCGGGGGAGGGAAACGCACGCCCGGAGCGGGACGGCGGGGCGCCTAGTCGCCGTACACGACGACGCAGTACTTGGCGTAGATGCCGATGATGTTCTCGAACTTATGGTCGATGTGAGTGATGCGGCTGATGCTGGCCTTGCGCGCGGCCGCGGCGGCGCTGGCGTCGCCCGTGGCGATGAGTCCCAGGATGGACGTCGCGCAGCCCTCGCCGCTCTTGCTGCCCAGCTTCGTCTGCTCGTTGATGAACTCGGAGGCGGACGTGTCGGCGTAGAGCGAGGTGGCGCCGATGATGGGGCGGCCCGTGAACGCGATTCCCGCGCAGCCCGTCAGAGACAACAGCGACAGGGACAGCATGGCGGTGGTGGCGGACTTGCGCGGCAGGAGCATGTTTTCCTCTCTAGGCGTCGGGTGAAGAACGCGCCGCGCATCTAACTCGTACCCAGGGCCGCCGCAAATTTTCTATGTGCGTTGGCCGGGTCTCAGCGCCCCGTTTACCGGGAGAATCCGGGTTCGCCGGGATTGGCCATCCATCGAGCGGCCCGATCGGCGGATCCGGCGTGCCAGCAGGGCGATGCCGTAGCACACCGCGAGCAGCGTGAGCCCCACGAGCAGCGCCGCTCCCAGTTCGAGCACCGGGCCCACGCGGCCCGCCAGTCCCGCGATGCCCGCCCAGCCGTACACCACGGGCAGGTGCAGCACGTAGAGCCACAACGTGGTGCGGCCCAGGGGCGCGAGCGGACGGGTGATCACTTGCGGCACGAGGTTGACGGCGCCCAGTACCAGGAGCCCCTGGCCCACGCGGAAGGCCACGAGCCATGCGCTCTGCGGACTCCAATCCGAGGGCAGCCGCGACGTCGCCAGCATCAGCCCTCCGCCGAGCACCATCAGGGCGAGTCCCTGGGGCCATCCCGGGCGCATGGCGCGCAGCAGGTGGGCCACGAGCGCTCCGGCGAAGAAGAAGCCGGCCCAGGGAAAGAGGGGGAAGCGCGAGCCGGGCATGCCCACCGCCTGCCGCAGCTCCACGGGCGCGTTCGTGACGGCCGTCCACGCCCAGCCGCTCGCCAGGGGAATGCCCACGGCGAGCACGGCGAGGGCCGCGGCCCGTGTCCAGGTGCCTCGCGCCAGGACGAGCACCGTCGCGCCCACGCCCAGGCTCACGCCAATGCTCTGCAGGGCATCGAAGGCGAAGAGGCGCGCGCGCAACTCCTCGCTCCAGCCCAGGGCATGGACGGTGTCCCAGCCTGGCCAGTGCATCAGGTAGCCGAGGAAGAGCAGCAGCAGCGCGCGTTGCCACCGTCGGAAGAAGGACGCCTTCGCGCTCTCCGGCGACGTGCCGAGCGCGGCCACCACCGCGAAGCCCGCCACCAGCAGGAAGAGGGGCGCGGTGATGCCCCGCAGCGTCCAGTACGACTGCACCCAGGGGTGGTCGCGCACCTGCGGCGCGAGCAGGGCATCCAGGGTGTGTCCCAACACCATGGCCACGACGGCCAGACCTCGTGCCGCGTCGAGTCCGGGATGCCGGGTCGAGGGCTGGCGCAGGTCGAAGAGCGAGGTACCGGGTCGGGTCACGGCACCCGATCATAGGGGCAAGTGCCCGGCTCGTCTCGAAAACCGCGGCGCGGCCCGTTTCCCTGGCTGACGAGGTACCTCCGCGGTGATGTCATGTGCGGACCATGACCTTCCGTGCGCGCCCGCTCCTCCCGCTGTGTTGCAGCCTGTCGCTCGTCCCACTGTCCGCTTGGAGCCAGGCGAGCCAGACACCCCCGCGAGACGACTGGTTCGCGCGCGACAAGGCGCTGCACTACAGCGTCAGCGCGGGACTGGCCGGGGCCGGATATGTGGGGGGCGCGCTGCTCTTCGACGCGCCCGAGGCCCGGTGGCTCACGGGCGCGGGGGTGGCGCTCGGCGCGGGCGTGGCCAAGGAGTTCTATGACGAGGGCCGCGGCGGCTTCTTCTCCTGGAAGGACATCACCTGGGACGTGTTGGGCACGGCCAGCGGGCTCGCCCTGTCCTGGGCCGTCGATCGGCTCGTGTTCCAGCGCCTGGCTTCCCGGGCGCCAGCCCCCCAGCGGGACGAGGCAGCGCTTCCGGCAAGCATGCGCCTTACCCTGGCCGCGTCTCCCCAGGTGGGGGCCCATCCCCAAGCCGTGTCGGGGAATGATAGGAATAGACCCGTCATGCTGTTCTTGCTGGGAGGTTGGTAGATGATGCGCAGTCGGCTCTGGTTGGGCGTGGGCCTGGTGTCCCTGGGTTCCATGGCGGTGTCGTGCAGCAAGGAGTCTCCCGCGCCCGCCCCCGCGGCCGCGCCGGCGCCCACCGCGGCGGCTCCGGCGCCCACGCCCCCCCCCGAGCCGGCCCGGCCCCAGATGAGCCACGCGAAGCTCGTCGCCTTCTTCCGCCCCGCGGCGTCCCAGGCGGCCGCGGCCGCCGCCCTGGCGGAGGCGGCCAAGACGGACTCCCCGGAGCGCATCGCGCTCGGACGCATGCTCTTCTTCGAGAACCGCCTCTCGAAGAACCACGACATCTCCTGCAACAGCTGCCATGACCTGGCCTCCTTCGGCGTGGACGGCAAGGCCACGTCCCTGGGGCACAAGGGTCAGAAGGGCAGCCGCAACTCGCCTACCGTCTTCCATGCCGCGGGCCACGTCGCCCAGTTCTGGGACGGCCGCGCCGCCACCCTGGAGGAGCAGGCCGCCGGTCCGATGATGAACCCGATGGAGATGGCCATGCCGGACGAGAAGCGCCTGCTGGCCACGCTCAACTCCATCCCCGAGTACGTGCGGGCCTTCAAGGCGGCCTATCCGAAGGACAAGAAGCCCGTGAGCGTCACCAACGCGGCGCGCTCCATCGCCTCGTTCGAGCGCGGGCTGATCACCACGTCGCGCTTCGACAAGTTCCTGGCGGGCGACGAGCAGGCCCTGAGCGAGCAGGAGCGGCGCGGCCTCGACCTCTTCGCCGCCTCGGGCTGCACCACGTGCCACAACGGCCCCTCCGTGGGCGGCACCTCCTTCCAGAAGCTGGGCCTCATCGAGGAGTACCCCACCGAGGACAAGGGCCGCTTCGGCGTGACGAAGAACGAGGAGGACATGCACAAGTTCCGCGTGCCCACCCTGCGCAACGTGGAGAAGACGGGCCCCTGGTTCCACGACGGCTCCGTCACGGAGCTGCCCGAGGCGGTGCGCCTCATGGCCAAGCACCAGCTGGGCATGAGCTTCACCGAGCCCGAGGTGGAGGACATCGTCGCCTTCCTCAAGAGTCTCACGGGCGAGCTGCCCGGCGCCGACGTGCTCACCCCGCCCACGCTGCCCCCGAGCACGCGCACCACCCCCAAGCCGGATCCGACGTAAAGACTCGCCTCCCGGAGCCAGGGGCATTAGGAAGGCGCCGCCATGATCTTCCTCTTCAAAGCCCACTCCGGGTTGCGCTACCTCGTACTGCTGGTGGGGCTCATCGCCCTTGCGTACTTCGTCTTCGGGCTCGTCACCAAGCGGCCCGTGGACAAGAAGGTGCGCATCCTGGGCTCCAGCTTCGCCGGCCTGCTCGACACCCAGGTCCTCCTGGGCATCGTGCTCCTGGGCTCGGGTTGGCCCTTCCAGCCCATGCTCTGGGGCCACCTGTCCCTGATGGTGCTGGCGGCCGTGGTGGCCCACGTGTTGTTGGTGGTCAACCGACGTCGTGCCCAACCCGGCTTCCTGCTGCCGCTGCTCGGCGTGGGGGGCGCCCTGGTGTTGATCTCCCTGGGCATCCTGGCCATTGGCCGGGGGGTGTTCAGCTCCACCGTCACCGGGGGCTGACATCTGTCCGCCAGCAGGCGGATGGCGTCCTCGGAGTGCGGGGCCATTCACCTCGTGGGGCCATGGGCTTTCGTCTTCGCGCCGGATGATTTACGTACTTGGGAGTCGGTAGGCTTTCACCGACCCACCTCCAACCCTTGCCCGTGGGGCCTCCAGGGATGGGGGAGATGCGGACTCTCCGGACGAAGAAGGGAAGTGCATATGGCTGATGAGTCCGAAACCGCGGGAGTTCATCCCTTCGGCTCCGAGGCGGAGTTGCACCACCGGATCTCCCTCACGGGGCCCGGAGACGTCGCGCGCGGCATCTTCCTGAACAGCCTGCTGGACATGCTGCGGCAGTTCGGCGACCAGGCCCTGCTGCGCCACTGCCTGGAAGTGAGTGGGGAGCAGCGCTTCCTCGAGTTCTTCAACTACCCGTTGAGCACCTGGCTGCGGATGGCCTACCCGGCCGCCTGGCGCATGAGCGACACCTACGGTGGCTTCGACGGGGCGCTTCATGAAATGGGCTACCAGGCCTCCAAGGCCTTCTATGGCTCGAGCGCCGGGAAGGTGTTGCTGCTGCTGGCGCGCAACGAGCCCCTGCGCCTGCTCAACAACATGCCCACCACCACCAACGCGGTACTGGGCGACAACACGGGCATCACCCAGATGAAGCGCACGGGCAAGACGAGCGGGGTGCTCACCTACATGCGCGATCTGGTGCCCCGTCCGTACAACGAGGGAGCGCTCAAGGCATCGCTCGAGGCGGTGGGGGCCAAGGACGTGAAGGTGGTGGCGCACCCGCTGGGTGAGTTCGACACCGACTACGAGGTGTCCTGGGTGTAGACAGGGGCCATGGCCGACAAGCGCCGCTTCGATCTCTTCGCCCAGTTCCTCGTCGAGCGTTTCGCCGCCTCGCGCGTCTTCGACATCGCCGGTGGACAGGGGCGGCTCAACCAGGCCCTCTCCCAGCGGGGCTGCACGGTCACCACCTTCGACCTGCGGCACAAGCGGCTGCCGGTGCGCTATGCCGAGCGCCTGTTCACGCTCGACGAGCCCTGTGAGTGCGACCTGCTCGTGGGCATGCATCCGGACGGGGCCACGCGCGTCATCATCGAGTACGCGGCGAAGCACCGCCTGCCCTTCGCGGTGGTGCCGTGCTGCTCGGACAATGGCATGCCCTACAACCCCTGGCGGCGGCACCTGGCGGAGCTGGCGCGCGGGCTCGGGTTCCCCCTCGTGGAGGAGCACGTCCTGCCCATGGAGGGCCGCGCGACGGTGGTGCTCGGCGCGTTCTCCGGCTCAGCCCGGGAACCAGGCGCTGGCGCGCAATAGCCGGCCCACCGTCCAGCGCAGCGCGTCCACCCGTCCGGGCGAGGCGGGCTCCCGCTCCGTCCAGTCGAAGTCCCGCAGCCGGGGGAGGAAGCCCTGGCGCACGCAGCCCTCCAGGCTGAAGACGTGCACGTCCTCGGTCCACCGCCGCGCCAGGCGCAGGTCCCTCGCGAATTCCTCCCAGCTCAGGGGCGGCACCTCGATGAGCCCGGGCACGTCCACGCCCCCGCCGGTGATGCCCACGCCCACGCCGCCGCCCGCCCGGGGCCCGTAGCTCGCCAGGACGCCCGGGCCATGGGGGCGCACGAGGCTCGTGTAGAGCATCCACACCTCCCGGTCCACGCGCACGTCCAGCACCCCCGTGAGCCGTTGCAGCAGGGTGGAGCCCGCCTGACGCTCGTCCAGGATGAAGGGCAACTGGTAGCTGTCCACCCGGAAGCCGTCCGCGCGCACGCGCTCCACCAGGGTGGTGTAGGCGGCCCGGGCCTCGCGCAGCCGTCCGCCTCGCGCCAGCCGCGGCAGCAGCGCGGGCAGCAGGCGCCAGCGGCTCTGGAGTGCCCGCGTCAGCTCCTGGATGTCCGGTTCGATGTCCAGGCCCACGCCGTCCCAGCGCAGGGCGTGCGTGGCCGTCCAGGCGCGGAAGTCCGTGTAGCGCGCCGAGGCCTGGGCCGCGTTGCCCTGGTGGAACCAGTAGCCCTGGTCCTTGGGCAGCAGTTGCCACGCGATGACGGGCACTCCGGCCGCGTTGAGGCGCCGCACCACGTCCGCGCGCTCGGGGCCCAGGTCGAGCACCCCGAGGCTGACGCTCGCGCGCAGGGCCTGGAGGTGCCCGAGGACGGCCGCGTCCGCGAAGAGGGCCAGGAGCGGCCCTGGCCCGAGCTCGCAGAAGAAGGTGAGGCGGGCGGGGGGCGTCATCAGCCGCGGGCGGCGCGCGCGAGCTGCATCTTGGTGGCCTTGGGGGCCTCGTCCTCGCCCTTCATCCAGCGCTTCATCTCCGGGACGACCTTCTTGCTCCAGTTGCGGCTCGCGCGCACCTCGAGGAAGGCCTTCACCAGCGTGTCCACCATGCCGGACAGCTGCTCGGTGAGATCCAACCGCTCCTGGAGCCGGTCATCCTCCTCCTCGGTCATCAGCTCCGGCAGCTTCGCCGCGCGGATGTCGAGGAACTCCGCGTCGAGCGTCAGCTCGTAGTCGCGCTCGCCGTGGGTGAGGCGCAGGCGGGCCTGGTGCACGAGCAGGCCCCGGTCCAGGGCATGCTTCACCTGCTCGGAGTAGGGCGAGAGCGTGCCCCGGACGTTCATCTCCGTGACGTCGCCGTTGACGCCCTTGAGCGTGCAGCGGCCCATGTAGAGCACCACCAGCCCCTCGCCCGCGAAGTCCACGAGCGCGTCGCCCGACTCCGAGCGCCACAGGAGCCACGTGAGGAACTCGCGGCCCAGGTACGCCCGGCCGCGCAGCAGTTGTTCGCGCGCCTTGTCGCGTTCGACTTCGGCCTCGTCCCGCGTCTCCTCCTCGGTGGCGCCGCCGTCCACGCCCGTGTCGCCCCGGGCGAAGGCCGCCTCGATCCGTGCCTGCTCACGCGTCGCCATGGCTCACCTCGCTGCTCGCGATCTCACTGCTGGAAATCTCCATGCCGATGAGCTCCGGCGTGGGCACCAGGTTCTCGTCGGAAATGCCGGCCTGGGCCGCCAGGGAGGCGGGCACGAGCGGCTGGAGCTTCACCTGGAAGCACTCCTCGATGGCCAGGAGGATTTCGTCCACCGTCTTGCGCGAGGCGGCCCAGAGCTGCACCTGGTTCGTCTTCAGGTTCCAGCTCACGTCGTGCACCTTGGTCATGGGCACGGCGCGCTGGCGCAGCATGTGCTTGAGGGAGGCGCGGTTCTCCGACTTCTCGCCCCGCGTGGGCTGCCGGCCCTCGCGCTTCTCGAACTCCTTCTGCCACTTGGCCAGCTCCGCCTTGAGCAGCGCCGGGGGCACCTTCACGGTGTCCACGCGGTAGCCGAACAGGGCGTACTCGCCATAGAGCACGCTGCCCGTGGTGAAGTCCGTGGAGTCGGAGTTCTCCAGCTCCACGAAGCCCGCCGCGCGCTCGTCCTCGGTCTTCTTGAGATCGATGGGCTCGAAGAGGCCGGACTTGAGGCCCTTGGAGAGCCAGCGTTTGGTGTCGGAAGGGGCGTCTCCGGTCGGCTCGGACCGGAAGCGCGAGAAGGTCACTGCTCCGCTCAGGACTGGCATGAGGGGCGGCACCTTGGACAAGCCGGACTCCGCCGTCAAGACACCGCGCGTGTGTCGCTCGGGCCTGTCCAAAAGGGGGCGCGGCTGCTAGAGGGCCCGGTTCCATGAACGGTCTGCCCATCGATGTCACTCCCACCCTGCTCCTGGCCCTGCCGGGGCTGCGGCTCTATGCGTTGTGCGTCATCGTGCTGGTCATCAAGATGATCGCGGTGGGCGTGTACACCGTGCGGGTGCGTGGCAGGCTCAAGGTCTCCACGAACCCCGAGGACGCGGCCCGCATGGGTGCTCAAGTGACGGACGTCGAGCCCCCCGAGGTGGCCCGGGTGCTCCGCGCCCACCGCAACGATCTGGAGAACATCCCCAACTTCTTCGCGCTCGGACTCGCGGCGGTGCTCGTCGGCGCGCCGGCCATTCCGCTCAAGGTGGCCCTCATCGCCTTCACCGCCGCGCGGGTGGCGTTCTCCATCGCCTACCTGCGCTCCTTGCAGCCCTGGCGCTCGGTGAGCTTCGGCGTGGGCCTGCTGTCCATGCTGGCGTTGATGGTGATGATCCTCCTGCGGATCCTCTTCTCCTGACCCGAAAGGAACTTCCCGCCCATGCGCCCGATGCTCGACAGCCTGCCGCTCCTCTACCGGGATTTGCTTCCGGAGTTCTTCCAGAAGGGCGTTCCCGTCGAGACGAAGGCCACGTGTGACGCCTGCGCCATGTGCCCCAGCTCGGCCTCGGGCGCGGTGGAGTCCGTGGACGGGGTGAGCCGGTTGTTCCGGACGGACACCAAGTGCTGCACCTATTACCCCCGCCTGCCCAACTTCCTGGTGGGGGCGCTGTTCTCCGACGCCCGTCCGGAGCTGGCCGAGGGCCGCCGCCGCATGGAGGCGAAGCTGAGCGGCCGCGTGGGCATCACGCCCCAGTGGGTCAAGGCCTCCGCGCGCTACAACCTGCTCTACCGCAACTCGCGCCAGTTCTTCGGCCGGGCCCTGTCCATGCGCTGCCCCTACTACGAGGAGCAGCAGGGCGGCTGCACCATCTGGCCCTACCGCGAGGCGGTGTGCTCCACGTTCTTCTGCAAGTACGTGGCGGGCGCGGATGGGCAGAAGTTCTGGATGACGCTCAAGACGTACCTGACGCTCACGGAGATCCAGCTCTCGCGCTACGCCGTGCTCCAGCTGATGCCCGACTACATCCTGGCCCGCAAGGACAAGCCGGAGATGACGGACACGCCGACCGTCGAGGAGCTGGACGACAGGCCCATGGCCGCCAAGGACTACGCCGCGCTGTGGCGCGAGTGGGAGGGCCGCGAGGCGGACTTCTACCGGGCCTGCTACGACATCGTCCGCGCGCTCACGCCCGCCCAGGTGGAGTCGATTCTTGGCCTGGATGGGCTCATCGAGCTCAAGGTGCTGGACAAGAGCCACCGGGACGCCCTCTCGTCCGAGCTGCCCAAGGTGCTCAAGCTCAACCCGGAGGCCACGGTGAAGTGGTTGCCGGATGGGAGCGTGGCGCTCGGCTCCTACAGCGAGTTCGACGCCGTGGCGCTTCCCGGCGTGGCCTACTCGCTGCTCGTGGAGTTCACCGGCCTGGAGCCCGTCGAGGCGGTGCGCCAGCGCCTGCGCGACGAGAAGCATGCGGATCTGCACGAGGACATCCTGTTGGAGCTCTACCGGCACCGCATCCTGATGGCGGCCTGAGCCCTCGTCCGGGGACTCACGGCGGGGTGATCGGCAGGGTCACCCGCCGCAGCAGCTCCATGGGACCCAGCGCCTGCAGTTGCAGGCACTGCTCCTGCGTCTTGACGAGCAGCGAGCCGCAAAAGCCCATGGCGTTGACGTTGATGCCGTGGGACTCGGCGCGCGCGCGGGGCGCCAGCAGCATCCAGTCGCGCGTGGCCAGCAGGTTGTAGGGCGGCGGGGGCGTGGCGCCCATGCCGGCCGTGGCGAGCAGCAACTGGTAGGCCTCCAGCATCCGCGCGCCATCCCTCGGGGCGTTGTCTTCCCAGGGCCCGAGTCCCGTCACCGCGTGACCGAAGCCCAGGGCGGGCAGCACGGCGACCCGGCCGCGCGCGGGGGGCGGGGACATCAACGCCTCCATGGGGACGCGCAGGCCCTCGGGGCCGAGGGGGGGAATGAGTTGCAGGTGCTTGTGGCGCTGGCTCGCGCCGGCCGCTTCACCGGAATTGTAGAAGGCCAGCCCATCCAGGCCGCTCATGCACAGCGCGAGCGCCTCGAAGTCGGCGGCCGTGAGCCAGGACTCCTGCTCCTCGAACACGCGCGTCACGATGAGCAGGTGGTGCTCGACGACGTTGAACTTGTTGAGCATGCACACGTGCGTGGGCGTCAGGGGGCCCACCACGAGGTCGGGATCCGGATGCTCGAAGGGGTTGAAGGGCTGGGCGCGGGGCGGCTCCCGCTTCGCCCGGTCATCCTTCAGATGCGCCCGGCCGAGGACGCGCACCTGGAAAGAGACGCCCTGGTGCTCCAGGGTGCGGCACTCGGTGGCGATGGGCTGCAAGGCTCCGGTGGCCAGTCCGTGCCGGGTCGTTTCGAGCGTCCGGGACCACAGCTCCTCGGGCCGCAGCGATGGCAGGGGGGCGGTGCGCGTGTTCATTCGGGGCGGACCTTAGCGCCTCTGGCCACTGGCGCGCTTTAACCGTTCGACCCGACCCGCAGTGACTGGTAGCCCGAGTCCGGATCGTTTCCCGTCGCCTCGACGCGGCCCCGGATGGACCACTCGTGGCGGGCGTAGCGCCCGGTGAAGGTGGGTTGGGCGTCGGGAGGCAGGCGCACCCGGCCCTCGAACTCCCGCGTCTCATTGGGCTCGAGGGTGAAGGCGGGGGAGATCTGGACCTCCTTCGAGAAGGACGTGTACGAGGTGTTCACGGCGTTCTCCTGACCCGCCATCGTGCCTCGGGGCATGTTCACCCGCTCGACGGACTGGAGGTCCACGAAGACGCCCTTGGACTTCACCTGCCCGCCGGTGGACGTGGCGATGACGCGCACGGACAGCTCCTCGCCGGGGAATGCCTGCTGGGGCTCGTACTCGATGGAGACGCGGGCCGCGCCGCCCGTCACCATGTTGGCCACGTCCTTCATCTTGTCGAAGATTCCCATGCGGTCCTTCCGGGTCGGAGGGGGAGGTGAAGTCGGCGGCCAGCATAGACCAGCGGCCGCCCCGGGGGAGAGGGCTCTCAGCCCTCCTGCTCGCGCATCAGTTCCTCCAACCAGAGGGCGAAGGGCGCCGAGGCCACGATGGGCGCCAGCCGCTCGCGCAGCGCCTCCTGGCCCATGCGCTGGAAGGTGTCGAGCAGGCCGAGCGTCTGGAGCACCTCGCGCACCGGGCGCTTGCCATCGCGTTCCTGGACGCGGCGTAACCCCTCCTCCAACCGCGTCAGGGCGTCCGCCGACGCGAGCCACTGGGTGAGGCTCTTGCGCACCACCGCCACGCCGCGGGGCACCTCCAGTTGGGACAATTCACGCCCGAGCTTCGCCAGGGGCAGGCCGAACACTCCGTCGAGGAAGGCCACGCGCATGTCCGCGTGCTCCGAGGCCCGGGAGGGATCGCTGAGCGCGTCGGCGGTCTGCTGGAAGAGGCCGGACAGCGCCGTGTCGACGAAGTCCTTGGCGCGCTTCTCCACCTGCCGCTCGATCTCGTCGGACAGCGCGCCCGCGATGCCGCCCAGGGCCCCTCCGGACGTGCGGGCCTGCTCGGCGGCGAAGCGCGCCAGGCCCGTGAAGCCCTTGGCGATGCGGTTCTCCGTCACCGGCGCGCTCACCTTGCGGCTGAACTCGATGAGGACGTTGAGCAGTAGTCCCCGCGCCAGCTCGCGCACGGGTGGGCGGTCCATGACCGCGAGCACCAGCTCCCGGTTGGGCGAATACGGGTGCGAGGCCAGCTCCGTCAGGGCGCGGGGGAGCTCTCGGGGCAGGGCCTCGCGCAGGGGGCGGGGGTCGCGGGCGAGCCGCTCCTGGAGGTCATCGACGAGCGACGCCAGTTCTCCCTCGGCGGTGGGCGAGGCGAGCCACCCCTCCAGGGCGCTCTTCAAGGCTCGCGCGAGCAGGGCCGGGGGCAGGAGGGTTTCGAGGGACTGGGACAGCTCATGCTCCACGACGAGCGCGGCCAGGCGGTCCAGGGGGCCCCCGGGCGAGGCGTTCTGGAGCCGGGTGAGGAGGACTTGGGAATTCATGGCGGCACCATAGCCTCCATGAAGCCCAGGCGATCATACGGGCGGGCATCCTGGCGCCAGGTGCCTTCCGGGCAGGCCGCCCTCATGTTGATCCGTGACATCAGGGAGATCGCCATGAGCAAGAAAGACGTGTTGCACATTCCCTTGACTCCGACTCCTCCCCAGCGGGAGGCCGGCTCCGAGGAGGACGAACATCCCGGACACGAGGCCCCCGTGATGAACCCGGACACGGGCCCCGGAGGGACGCCCGGGCTGGGTGGCAAGACCCATGTCATCAAGCCCGTCCCCTCGCCTGGCCGCTACCCGGGCGTCAGCGTGACCTGAGTCCGGGCGGACCGCTTCTCGTCTCCTTTATAGGGAGGACTTCCTGGTGAGCCTCGCTGACTTGTTGGACGTCCGGCGCGAGGAGATCGTCCGCTCCTGGATCGACCGCGTCGCGCGTTTCCATGCTCCGGGGCCCGAGAGCCGGACGGAGCTGGTGGACCACATTCCGCAGTTCCTCGAGAGCCTCGGCCGCAACCTGCGCGAGGGGCGCGAGGAACGGCCTCGGGACTACGACTCGCACACCGAGGTGAAGCAGCAGGGCGCTCAGCATGGCGTGCAGCGCTTCCGCATCGGCTTCGACCTCGAGGCCATGGTGCGGGAGTACGGCGAGCTGAGGGAAGTCATCGACGACTTGATGCAGGAGGTGGGCTTCCAGCCTTCCCTGCGCGAGGGGCGCGTGCTCAGCCAGGGTCTGGGCATGGGGGTGGCCGAGGCGGTCGCCGCCTTCACCGCCCATCAGCGGGTACGCCTCCAGGAAGGACGGGCGGCGCTCGATGCCCTGGAGGATGGCGATGCGTTCTTCCTGCTGGACAGGGACTGGCGCATGGTGCGCGTCAACCGGGGCCAGGAGCGCATCAGCCGGACGCATCGCGAGCAGACCCTGGGCCGCTCCTTCTGGGACGTCTTTCCCCTGACCGTGAGTCCCTCGTTGCAGTACTGGAGCCAATACCATCGGGTGATGAACGAGCGCGTTCCGGTGGCGTTCGAGGAGTTCTACGCGCCCCTGGATCTCTGGACGGAGGTGACGGCCTACCCCGAGCAAGCGGGGGGAATCATCGTCTTCTTCCGGGACACGACCGTGAAGAAGCGGCTGGAGACGGCGCTGCGCCTGTCCGAGGAGCGCTACCAGATGGCCTCCCAGGCCACCCAGGAAGCCATCTGGGACTGGGATCTGGTGGCCAACACCGTCTCCTGGAACGAAGGGGTGAGGACCTTGTTCGGCTACTCGCTCGAGCAGATCGGTCCCAGGGGCGAGTGGTGGATCGACCACATCCATCCCGAGGATCGCGAGCGCGTGTCGCACGACATCCACGCCTTCATCGACAAGGCGGGCTCCCAGCGCTGGCAATGCGAGTACCGCTTCGTGTGCGCGGACGGCCGTTACGCGCAGATCGTGGATCGCGGCTACCTGGCCCGCGGAGAGGACGGCCGGGCCCTGCGCATGGTGGGGGCCATGCGGGACATGACCGCCCAGCGCGAGGCCGAGGCGGAGATCGCACGCGCGCACAAGCTCGAGCGGCTCCGGGAAGTCCAGCTCCTGGAACTGGCCAAGGCCGCCGCGGCCATCCATGGGGCGTCCTCGCGGGACGAGGTGCTGCTCGCCATCACCGAGCATGCCCGCACGCTCATCGGGGCGCACCAGGCGGTCACGTCCGTGACGACGGACGGCTCCCGGGCCGTCACCCAGGCGTCCTTCTCGGACAAGTACGCGGCCTGGCGCTCGCGGGCGGACAGGCCGGATGACAGCGAAATCTACGCCTGGGTGTCCCGGACCCAGCGCCCGTTGCGCCTGACGCAGACGCAGTTGGAGTCCGATCCGCGCTGGTTCGCGGGGAGCGCTCCTCCTCGCGGACATCCTCCACTGCGCGGTTGGCTCGCCGTGCCCCTGGTGGGACGGGAGGCCCAGAACCTGGGGTTGCTCCACCTGTCGGACAAGCTGGACGGCGACGACTTCACGGCCGAGGACGAGTCCATGCTCGTGCAACTGGCGCGGTATGCCAGCGCCGCCTTGGAGAACCTGCGCCTGGCCTCGGAGACCCAGGCGGCCGAGGAGCGCGCGCGCATCGCGGTGGAGGCCACGCAGTTGGGCACCTGGGACCACGACCCCCAGTCCGGAGCGCTCATCTGGGATGCCCGGAGCAGGGTGCTCTTCGGCGTGGGACCCGAGGAGCCCGTGGACTACCGGCGCTTCCTCGAGCGGCTGCACCCCGAGGATCGCGAGCCCACGGACGCGGCCATCCGGCGGGCGTTGGAGGGCGGCGGGGACGGGGAGTTCCGCTTCGAGTACCGCACCCTCGGTGACGGGACGGACCGCGAGCGATGGCTGGACGCGCGGGGCAAGGCCTTCTTCGACGACACCGGACGGGCCGTGCGCTTCGCGGGCACCGTGCTGGACATCACCGAGCGCAAGCGGATGGAGGCCGAGCGCGTGGCCCTGCTGGAGCGCGAGCAGGCCGCCCGCTCCGAGGCGGAGAACGCCAACCGCCTCAAGGACGACTTCCTCGCCACGGTGTCCCACGAGCTGCGCACGCCGCTCACCGCCATCCTCGGCTGGGTGCAGATCCTCCGCTCCGGACAGCTTCCCGAGGAGCGGCGCCTGCGCGCGTTGGAGACGGTGGAGCGCAACGCCTATGCCCAGTCGCAGCTCGTCGAGGATCTGCTGGACATCAGCCGCATCATGTCCGGCAAGTTGACGCTGGAGCTGGAGCGCGTCGATCTGGGCTCGGTGGTGGAGGCCGCGCTCGAGTCCATCCGTCCCGCGGCCGTGGCCAAGGACATCCGCCTGCAGCCCGCCATCGACTCCCTGGCGAACGTCATGGGCGATTCCACGCGGTTGCAGCAGATCGTCTGGAACCTGCTGTCCAACGCGGTGAAGTTCACGCCCAAGGGAGGCCACGTCCAGGTCCTGGTGGCGCGGAGCGACGCCTCGGTCGAGGTGGTGGTGACGGACAACGGCAAGGGCATTCCGGCGGACTTCCTGCCGCACGTCTTCGAGCGCTTCCGTCAGGCGGAAGGCAGCGTCGCGCGCAAGTACGGAGGCCTGGGCCTGGGTCTGTCCATCGTCAAGCACCTGGTGGAGCTGCACGGCGGATCGATCGACGTGTTCAGCGAGGGGGCGGATCAAGGAGCCACCTTCACGCTCCGGTTGCCCAAGGCCGTGGCGCGACGCATGGAGCCACCGCCCTCCCTGCCCTTGCGCGCCCCGGAGGTGCACGCGGGGTTGACGTGTCCTCCGGAGCTGGAAGGCTTGCGGTTGCTGCTCGTGGACGACGAGGCGGACACCCGGGAGTATCTGCGCACGCTCCTGGAGGGCTGCCGCGCGCGGGTGGACACCGCCGCCTCGGCCGCGGAGGGGCTGGAAACGCTCCTGCGCACGCGGCCCCACCTGCTCGTCTCCGATATCGGCATGCCGGGCGAGGACGGCTACTCCTTCATCCGCAAGGTGCGCTCCCTCCCGGCGTCCCAGGGCGGCCGCATCCCCGCCGTGGCGCTCACCGCCTATGCCCGTGCCGAGGATCGCACCCGGGCCCTGCTCGCCGGCTTCAAGGCCCACGTGCCCAAGCCCATCGAGCGCTCCGAGCTGCTCGCGGTCCTCATCTCCCTCGCTCCCTCTCCGGATGAGCGGTCTTGAAAGGGGCGTGAGGCGCTATCATCCCGGGCGATGCGTCTTGTGACTCTCGCCGCTGTCCTGGTCTCGGCCCTTGCCTCCGCCAGTGTTCCGTCCGGGTCCGCCTTCTCCCGGTTGCCGCCGGACCCCGCCCCCAAGCAGATCGTCCGGGGTCTGCACTACTGGGTCTCCAACGAGGACCATCTGGAGCTCTTCCACGGCGCGGTGAAGGACCGGAAGGGTCTGTACCTGGGCGTGGGCTCGGACCAGAACTACCTGCTGGCGGCCTGGGCGCGCGCGGAGCCGCTGGTCCTGCTGGACTTCGATCAATCCATCGTGGATCTCCACCGCGTCTATCGGGTCCTCTTCCGGGCGGCGGAGTCTCCCGGGGACTTCCTGCGGCTGTGGCGGGCGGAGAGCCGGTCCGAGGTGCGCCAGCTCATCGAGCAGGGCTACCCGGACCGCAAGGAGCGGCTGGGTGCGCTCCTGGCGTATGGCACCTCGCGCGCCACGGTGGAGCGGCGGCTGCATCGCGTGGTGGCGCGGATGGCGAAGGTGTCCCTGCCGTGCTTCCTCGTGGACGCGGCCGATTATGGGCACATCCGCCGTCTCTACCTGGAGGACAAGGTCCACCTGGTGCGAGGGGATTTGTCCGCGGAGCGCAGCATGAGCGCGGTGGGCCGCGCGGCGATGGAGGAACAGCGGACGGTGGGCGTGCTCTACCTGTCCAACGCCGAGCAGTACTTCGATTATGGGGCGCGCTTCCGGGCCAACATCCGCGGGCTTCCCCTGGACGAGCGCAGCGTGGTGGTGCGCACGAGTGGCCAGCGGGGCATCTCGCACGTGAAGGCCAGCTACTACCATTACAACACCCAATCGGGGACGAGCTTCCTGGCGTGGTTGGCGGACAAGAAGACGCGCAACGTGCGGGGGATGCTCCGCTACGCGCCGGACAGTGGCGAGGCCGTGGGGCTGTCGCGGCTCGACCTCGGGCCCGACGAGGCGCGTGAGGCGAAGAAGCAACAGCTCGTCGCGAAGGCCTCGTTGAAGAAGAAGAAGGCGAAGCGCACGTCCCGGGCGATGCGGGGCGAGGCGGAGCGGTGAACACCGCGAGGTGGGTGGCGCTCGTCTGGGGACTGGGGCGGGTGGGCCTCGCCGGGGCCCAGACGTCCTTCCCCGGAGCCCCCGAGGTGCTTCCCTGCCTGGAGGTGCCCGTCCCGGGGCTCGCGTGCGTGCCCGGTGGCCCCTTCGAGCGCGGCGTGGATGGAGGGCGGCACCCTCCGGCGCGGCCTCGTTCCCAGGTCTGGGTGCAGACCTTCTACATGGACACGCACGAAGTCACCTACGGCGCCTACAAGGACTGCGAGAAGGCGGGTCGGTGCGCGAAGGCGGGTCCCCACTACCGGGACTTCGATCATCCCCGCCAGCCCATCAACGGGGTGAGCTGGTACGACGCGAAGGCGTTCTGCGAGGCTCACGGCAAGCGCCTGCCCACGGAGGCCGAGTGGGAGAAGGCGGCACGGGGGCCTGAGGGGGGGCTCTATCCCTGGGGGAACGCGCCCGCCACGTGCGCGCGCGCCATCATCATGGACGCTCGGGGCAGGAGCTGTGGGGTGAAACAGCGCTCGCGGAAGCACGCGGACGTGGGACGTCCCGAGCCGGTGGGCTCCCGGCCTCCCAATGCCCTCGGGCTGTACGACATGGCGGGCAATGCCTGGGAGTGGGTGGCGGACTGGTACACGCCCTCGTGGAAGGCGTGTGGCGCGGCCTGTCAGGGCGTGGATCCGAAGGGGCCCTGCGCGGGCCAGGACACCTGCCCCGGCCATACCCAGAAGGTGGTGCGTGGGGGCTCCTGGTTCTGGCCCGCCGAGTACGCGACGTCGGTGTACCGGCGGCCCCACGTGCCGGCCAACCGCCCCATCTTCCACCACTTCGGTTTCCGCTGCGCGGCGAGCCTGGACGAGGCGAGGGCGCTCGCCGCCGGGCGGGAGCCTCGCGGAACGCCTTGAATTTCCGGGTGGAAAAGCGGTTAAGCGGGACAGGACATCGCGCCCCGCGAGGGGCAAGACGGAGATGATGGAGATGAAGACTGTGTCTGGGGTGCTCGTGGGGCTGTTCGGGGTTCTCGGACTCGCGGGAGGCGCCGTCGCGGCACCGGCCGCGCGTCCGGCTCCGGACTCGGCGGCGAAGTTGTTCCAGACGAACACCGTCTGGGACGTGCACCTGTCGTTCACCCCCGAGCAGTGGGCCGCCATCGAGCCCGCCCCGCCCGCGCGGGGACCTGCGGGAGGGCCGGGGGGTCCCCCTCGGGGCATGGGACCCGCGAACCTGCTCGTGCCGGGGATGATGCGGGATGGGGACCTCGACCAATCGGGAACGCTCTCGAAGGAGGAGATGCGGGCGCTGGCCACGCGCTGGTTCTCGGAGTGGGACGAGGGCAAGCGCGGCAAGCTCGACGCCGAGCAGTTGCGCGGGGGGCTGAGCGCCATGAGCGACATGGCCACCCTTCTGGCGGGCGGTCACAAGGGCCGACGGGGCGAGGAGAAGCGGGGAGGACTCGCCGCGCTGATGGGCATCGAGTTCCCCTACGTGCACGCGAACCTGGACTTCGAGGGCAAGGGGCTCTCGGACGTCGGGGTGCGCTACAAGGGCAATTTCTCGTACATGCAGTCGAGGGATCAGCTCAAGCGCTCCCTGAAGGTGGACCTGGACCGCTTCGAGCCGAAGCGGGCGTGGCTGGGCCTGTCCACGCTCAACTTCCACAGCAACGTCACCGACGCGAGCTGGATGAACGAGGTGTTGTCCTACCGCTTCTACCGGGACGCGGGCGTCCCCGCCTCGCGCACCACCTACGCCCGGGTGTCGATCTCGGTGCCCGGCAAGTACGACCACGAGTACCTGGGCCTGTATTCCATCGTCGAGGACGTGGATGCGTCCTTCGCGCGGACGAATTTCGGCTCGGAGCAGGGCGCCATCTTCAAGCCGTCCACGCCCGCCCTGTTCACCGACCTGGGGGATGACTGGGCGGACTACGAGCGCACCTACGAGCCCAAGGGGACGCTCACGCCGAAGCAGTCGGCCCGGCTCATCCAGTTCTGCAAGTTCGTGAGCCACGCCTCGGACGCGGAGTTCGCCGCGAAGCTGGACCAGTTCCTGGATGTCGAGGCGTTCGCCCGCTACCTGGCGGCCACGGTCCACCTGTCCACGCTCGACAGCCTCCTGGTGATGGGCCAGAACTTCCACGTCTACCTGCACCCGAAGACGCAGAAGTTCTCCATCATCCCCTGGGATCTGGATCACTCGTTCGGTCAGTTCCCCATGCTGAACAACAAGGTCCAGGAGGACCTGAACATCGACAAGCCCTGGCAGGGTGACAAGCGCTTCCTGGCCCGGGTCTTCCAGGTGGAGAAGTTCAAGAAGCTCTACGTGGCGCGGCTCAAGGAGCTCAACCAGGGCCTGTTCAAGCCCGAGCGCTTCTCCCAGCAGGTGGACGAGACCGCCAAGGTCCTGCGCCCCTTCATCGAGGCGGAGTCGGCGGACAAGCTCGCCCGGTTCGACAAGGTGGTGGCGGGAGAACTCATCGAGCCGCTTCCCATCAAGATGGCGAAGCCTCCTCCGAGTGCCCCGGGAGCCGCGCCGGGTGGCCCTCCCGCGCCGATGCTCGACAAGGTGCGGCCCATCAAGGTGTTCGCGGGCGTGCGCGCGCGCTCGGTGGCCGATCAGCTCGCGGGGAAGTCGAAGGGGACCTCGCTGGACCGTCCGGGACCGGGGGGCGCCAATCCGACCCAGTTCCTGGCGCCCGTCTTCCAGGCCACGCTGGACTCGGACAAGGATGGGGACATCTCCCAGGACGAGTTCATCCAGGGCTTCGGCAAGTGGTTCGACGGGTGGAGCCCAACGGGTGACGCGCTGTCCAGGGAGCAGCTCATGGAGGGCGTGAACAAGGTGTTCATGCCGGCCCCGCCGCCCAAGCCCGCGCCGTAGCCGCGGGGGAGATGCCCACGCCCCGGCTCTGGCCAGGGCGTACCCCTCAGGCGGGCCACACCATGACCCACACCCACACGGGCGACCAGACGGGGAGGGCGGGCGCGGTGGGGGTGGGGGCCGGCTTGGACGCGCGGCGCTTGCGGAACTCGTCGAGGTGGATGACGTCGGAAGCCGGCTTCATGGCGGGCACCCTTTCGATGGAAGAAGTCTCTGCTTCATTGTCGGAAGGAGGCGTCCGCCAGTTGCGCGGATTTATTTCCGCGAAAGCGGACGGTCGCCCGGGGGGAGGAGTGATTCCGTCGGGCGAACCGGCTGGGAGGGGCGCATGAATGAAGGGCGAAAACGCCGAAATGGGCCCTCGGCCCCCCGGTTTCGCGCGGGAGGAGTGCATGAGCTCGACGTACCTTCATCTCACCGACGAGGAGTTGCTCGCGCGCATCGCGCGGCTGTCCGGTGATGTGACCCTGGTGAGGGCCCAGAATCGGGAGACGGGGGAGTTCTGCATCGGCCTGTGCGAGCGGGCCGCCGGGAAGTTCATGCCGCTGTCGACCCACACGGACGAGGCGTCCGCGATGCGGGCGGGCGCGGAATTCGCGGCCCGCCTGGACCGGCTCGCGGCGGAGCAGCCGGAGCTCCAGCTGCGGCACATCCATTAGAGAGAGGGTGACGCGGCCTACCGGGACGACGTGCGGCGCATGTGCCGCGCGGGGCGGACCTCGGGGGTGACGGGCAGCGACTTCAGCCAGGTGTCCACGTCGGCCACGCGGGGCTCCAGACCCGCCGCCTGGAACTGCTCCCGGGCCCGGGCCGCTTCCGCGCGCGCCTCCGTCTTCTGCCCCGTCTCCCAGAGCGCCCGAGCGAGCGCGAAGTTCGACTCCGCCAGCGTGTCGGGGTCCAGGTCCTCGAAGGCCACGGACTGCCGCAGGGGGGCGATGGCCTCCCGGGGACGGCCCAGTTTCAGCAACTCCTGACCCACGCCGTCGTACGAGTACGACAGATCCGAGTCATCCGACGGCAGGGACTTGCGCTTCATGTCGAGCGCCTGCTCGTACACCTTCAAGGCCTCTTCGTGGCGCTTGAGGTCGGACAGGCACATGGCGATCTCGTCCAGGCGGAGCGCGAGCTGGGGCGTGTCCTTGCCGAACAGGAACTCGGCGATGTCCGCCGCGGCGCGCGCATGCTCCAGGGCCTGGGTGGGACGGCCCATCTTGCGCAGGGCCGCGGACAGGGCGCTGTGGCGCCGCTCCATGTTCGGATGCCGGGGGCCCAGCGACGCCCGGGTCTGGACGAGCGCGTTCTCCAGCAGCTCCACTCCCTGCTCCAGCTCGCCCATGTCCACGAGCAGGCGGCCCAGGTTGAAGGTGGTGTGGGCGCGCTTCGGGTCATCCGTGGCGAGCGCGCGCTCGCGCAGGGCCCGTGCCTCCTCCAACAGCTTGCGAGCCTCGGGGAAGCGCTGCTGCTCCTCCGCCAACGTGCTGCGGTTGGCCAGCAGGTCGCCCAGCATCTCGGGATCACCCCCCATGCGCCGCAGCGAGGCCTCGGCCAGTCCCGCCCAGTTCTCCGCCTGATCGAAGTGCTTGAGCTTGCCCTCCACGAAGAGCAGCCGGATGAGGGTATAGGCCACCATCCGGTCCGCCCGGCCCGCCTCGGCGTCGTAGACGGCCTGGGACAACAAGCGCGAGGCCTCGGGCGCGCGGCCCATCTGCGCCTGGATGGCGCCCTGGTGGAAGCGCATCTCCGCCAACAGCGGGAGGTGGCCCGTGGCTTGGATCCGCGCCTCCAGGGGTTGGACCTTCTCCGCCGCGCCCTTGATGCGGCCGGCGGCCAGCAGCGCCGTCACCTCGGACAGTTGCTCATCCAGCCGGGCGATCTCCTCGCGCTTGCCGGGGTCCGAGGGCAGCCGCTGCTGCTCGGAGAGCGCCTCCACGTTCGAGCACTCCTGCAGGGTGGGCAGCGAGTGCGCCGCGTCCAGCGAGCGCTCCACGAGCTTGGGATCCGCCTCGCCCATCAACCCCACCAGGGCCCGGAAGTCCTGGCGCCGCCGCTCCAGACAGCCCACCCGGCGGGTGAACAACTCCTCGGGTTGGGAGCCGTGCATGCGCGTGGCCTCACACGCCTCGATGCTCTGGGCCCGCCAGGCCTCGGCATAGTGGCCCAGGGCCTGGGTCACGCGCGTGGCCATCTCCTGGGCGAAGGGCTGGTTCGTGGCGAGGAAGGAGGCCTGGAGCTTCTGCCGTGCTTCCGGGCTCCAGGTCGTGTCCATGGGCGTCCCCGCGCCCGCGCACACCTGGGTCCGCTGGTACGCCACGCCGCCCACCACCGAGAGGCCCACCGCCGCCGTGGCCATGCCCGTCACCCACTTGCGCCGTTTGACCAGCCGCTGCTCCTGCGACAGCGCGTCCAACAGGGTGGCCATCGACGGGAAGCGGGCCCCGGGCTCCAGCTCCAGTCCGCGCATCAGCGCGTTGCGCACCCAGGCGGGCACCTTCACCTCGCGCGGGGGCTCCTGGATGATGCGCTCCACGGGCGCGGCCTGGACGATCTCCCGGGCCCGGGCGGGGGGCGTCATGGGCGCGGTCTGCCGCACCCGCATGGGCGAGGTGGGCTCGGACTGGGACGAGGACTGGGACGAAAGCAGCCTGTCGTTCTTCTCCTTCTGCTGCCGGCTCGAGTTCGAGTAGGCCCGCATGCGCGCGGGCTCGAAGGCGCGCTTGCCGTAGAGGGCCCAGTACAGCGCCACGCAGAAGCTGAACTGGTCCGAGCGCGAGTCGAGATCCGCGCCCTGGAACTGCTCCGGCGACATGTAGTTGGGCGTGCCCATGACCAGGCCGCTCTGGGTGAGCTGGGTCTCCAGCATGCGGCGATCCAAGGAGACGAGCTCCTGGGCGTCCTCGGGCAGGAAGTCCTCCTCGCGGCCAGAGTCGCCCACCTGGCGGGCCAGTCCGAAGTCGGTGACGTAGACGCGGCCCTCGCGGCTCATCAGGACGTTGGCGGGCTTGAAGTCGCGGTGCACCAGTCCCGCGGCGTGCGCGGCCTGCAAGCCCCGTCCGGCGTCCAGGAACTTCTCCAGCACCAGGCGCCAGGGGTGGCTCCCCTCCTTCATCCAGGAACCCAGGGTGCCGCCGTCCACCAACTCCATGGCGAGGAAGACCTGGGCGCCCCACACCCCCACGTCGAAGATGGGGATGACGTTGGGGTGGGAGATGCGCGCCATGGCCTGGGCTTCGCGCTGCAGCCGGGCCCGCGCCAGCTCCGGATCCGTCCGCCCATCCGAGTGCAGCAGCTTGAGGGCCACCTTGCGATCCAGGTCCGGATCATAGGCGGAGTACACCACCCCCATGCCGCCTTCCCCCAGCTTCTTGAGCAGGAGGTAGCGCCCCACCTGGGTGACCGGCAGCTCCTCCTGCCGCGACGTGCCCCGCTCGGAGCGGCCGGTGTCGAGGACCGATGGACGCGAGTCCTTCCCACCACTTCCGGACCTCAGATCTCTCGTCGTCATGTCGGCCAAACCCGTTTTCTCAGGGAGACCTCGAGGATTCCACCCCTGCCCCCATTTTGCCAAGTTGTGGAAAAAGGTATTCTCAAGGAAATTCCGACGAAACTCGGAATCGATTCAGCGCGATAAAGCAGTAAACCGGGAGCGAATCATGAGCATGAACGTGTCTTCGAAGGTGGGCAACCCCATCCCCTGGGCGCAGCCGAACGCGACCCCCGCGGTTCAGTCCCCCGCCGCCGTGGATACGGCCGCTCCCGCCTTGCCGACGGCGCCGGCGGCCCCGGCGCTGCCTGTCGACTCCTTCGAGGTCGCCGAGGTGGGCGCCGAGCAGTGGTCGGAGAAGTACGCGGCGGGGGGCGTGTCCGGCACGGACAACGTCTTCGCCCAGGAGCAGCTCGAGAAGGGCGGCTGGGCCAACGACACCGTCCCCACGCGGCAGAACAACGACATCGACTGCGGCGCGGCGGTGGCCACCATGCTCAGCGGCGCGAAGAACCCCATGGGCGCCGAGGGACAGCGGCAGCTGATGGACCAGCTGCAATCCCAGTTCGGCTCCGCGGAGGGCACCACGCCGGAGCAGATGACCCAGATGCTGGCGCACGTGGGCGTGGAAGTCCGCCGCGGCGACGCCACCCTGGACCAGAACGCCCTGGCGGGCACGCTGTCCATGGGCGGCAAGACGGCCGCCATGGTGGACTCCAACATCATCCGCCCCGGAGGCGGCAACGAGCCCGGTTCCGCGCACTGGGTCGTCGTGGACGGCATGAACAGCGAGGGCGACTACCAGGTCCGCGACCCGAGCGATGGCTCCACCTACTACGTGAAGCCCGAGCAGCTGGCGTCGGCCATGGACACCGCTCGCTCGCAGCACAACGGCGGCGGCATGCTCTTCGTGGAGAACGCGCGCGCGGGCGAGCAGGACCTGCTCAACGCGGGCTCGGGCAAGAGCGAAGCGCTCGGTAAGGGCCCGGGCACGGGCTCCAAGGCCTGGAAGAACAGCAGCGAGACCCCCTGGTAGTGGCAGGAGGCTTCGGCGCCGGTCGGCTCAGTCCCCCCGGGCGGGATTGAGCCGTTCGTCGTACGGCCGGGAGCCCGACGGCTCCGCCGACACGAAGGCGAGCTTCGTCCACCCCTTCTGGTTGGACTTGAGCCGGGCGACGACGCTGTAGCAGGTGATGGCGGTCCGCTTCGCGAACTCCGCGTTGTTCTGGGCGTTCATCGACTCGGCCGTCTGTTTCGGGACGTCCTCGACCTCGACCGTGCCCACCAGGCCCGTGCGCTTCTGGATGGCGGCGTCCTTGGGATCACACGGCTCGGCGTAGATGAGGCCGGGCGAGTCCGCGAGGACGCCCGAGGGCGCCACATGCAATTGGAAGACACGGCCCGGTTTGGCCTTCTGGAGCTCCCGGAAGCTCTTGACCTTGACGGGCTCGGTCTTCTTCGGCTCCTCGGCGCCCCCGCGCGTCGCGCTCAGGACGCACACTCCCACGATCACACAGCTCAGCAGCCTGGACATGTCTTGGTTCTCCTGGGGAAGGACGCGAGGGTGACCCGTGCCCCTCCCCTGGAGGCGCGGGAATCAGCGTTTGACGCTGTACCTCAGGAGCACGATACCGGTGCGGTACGTCTTGGTGGAGAGCAGTTCCAGGGGAATGTCCTGGGGCAGCCGCGAGACGACGGGCTTGCCCGACCCGAGCAGGACGGGATTGAGTTTGATCTGCACCTCGTCGATGAGCCCCTCGGCGAAGAGCGTCCGGGCCAGGTTCCCGCCACCGCAAAGATAGATGTCCTTGTGGGCGTGGGCCTGGGCTCCCCGGATGACGCGGCCCCAAGCGATGTCCTCGCCGGCCCGCTCCTTGAGGCCGCGGACGACGTCGGCGGCGTTCTCGCGCACCAGCTGCACGCGGGGATTCGGGCTGTCCTTCAAGGTCCGGGAGAAGACATAGGTTTCCATCCCCGGGTAGGGATCGCTCACCCCGGCCTTCAATCCGATGTCATAGGTGCTTCGGCCCATCAAGACCGTGTCGTACTCGGAGGCCAGCGAGAAGAGGTAGTCCGTGACGTTCTCCGCCTGGAGGTCTCCCGGAAAACAATCGGTGGATTCGTCCTCGCGAGCGATGAATCCATCGAGTGACATGGCCACGTGATACCTGAGCTTGCGTGTCTGGGGTTGCATGGCTTGCTCCTGTGATGTTTACAGCCCGAGGTGTTCCACCATCCGCGTCCGGGTCTTCGCATCGGGCAGACGTCCCGAGCCCGCGCGCAGGTTGTCCTCCAGGTGGCGGGGCTTGCTCGTGGCGGGAATGGGGCAGGTCACCGCGGGGTGCCCCAGGATGTATTTGAGGAAGAACTCCGCCCAACCCTGGCAGTCGAAATCCGCCGCCCAGGAGGGCAGGGGCTTGCCCTTCACGCGCTGGAAGAGCTCTCCGCCCTCGAAGGGGCGCATCACCAGCACCGCGGTGCCGGTCTCGGCGGCCGCGGGCAACAACCGCCGCTCCGCGTCACGCAGGGCGATGGAGTAGGGCAACTGGATGAAGTCCAGCGCCTCCTCTCTCAACAGCTTCTCCAGCTCATCGAAGGCGCCGCGCTGGTAGTGCGTCACGCCGAGGTAGCGGATGCGCCCTTCCTTCTTCCACTCGCGCAGGATGGGCAGGTGGGTGCGCCAGTCCACCAGGTTGTGCACCTGCATCAAATCAATCTTCCCGTGACCCATTTTGCGCAGGGAGTCACGCATCTGTTCCAGACCCGCTTCCCGGCCAGTGGTCCATACCTTGGTGGCGATGAACGGGGTCTGTTCTTGTCCCAGCTCGCGCAGCAGGTCCCCCGTCACCGCCTCGGCGCGGCCATACATGGGGGAGGAATCGATGACCCGGGCCCCGGCCTCGAGGAAGCGCCGCAAGACTTCCTTCTGGGCGGCCCGCTCCTCCCGGGACGCGCCCACGTCGAAGGTCTGCCAGGTGCCGAGCCCGATGACGGGCAGCTTCTCTCCGGTTTTGGGGATCGTGCGTGTCAGCATCCCGTCATCGTACGGGCACGAACGGCTCCTGGCACCTCTCCCGTGCGCTCATACGGAATTTATAACAATACACATGTAATTCGAATAAATCGGCTCTGTCTGCTTGGTTGGCCATTTACTTTTGGTCCTGGAAGTCTTATTCCCACGGTGCTTTCAACATCGCGCGCGGTCACGCGCCGTCAGCGGTTGCACCGCTGTGTCTTCAATCCAGACAACCCCCCCTGCATCCTGGAGACTGTCCATGAACGGAAAGAACCTGCGTCGTACCGCCGTTGTCGCTTCTTGCCTGGCCGCCCTGGGTGGCGTGGTGGCCGCCGTGCAGGCGCCTCCCGCCGAGGCCTCGCAGATGGGCACCATGGCCACCTGCGTCGCCAGCTGGTACGGCGCGGTGGGTGAGATTCCCGAGGGATGGCCGACCGCCAGTGGCGAGCCCTTCCACCGTCTGGCGCTCAAGGCCGCCCACAACTCCTTCCCCTTCGGCACCAAGGTCAAGGTGACCTACCAGGGCAAGTCGGTCACGGTGGACATCAACGATCGTGGCGGCTTCGGCGCCCCGCGCTGCCTGGATCTCACCTACGGCGCCTTCACGAAGATCGCCAACCCGGATCTCGGCATCATCAACGTGCAGTACGAAGTGGTGCGGTAATTCACCCGGCGCGGAGGCTTCGCCCTCCGCGCCATGACCCTCGGGCGCTCCATCACGCGAGTGACGAGCGCTCGGGGCGCGCCATGTCTCAAGAGAGACTGGCGAGGGCTTCCTTGCTGAAGTCGGACAACTCGTGGTTGCGGCCCTCGTGAATCTTCCGGGCCCATTGCGGATCGGCCAGGAGCGCGCGGCCAACCGCCACCAGGTCGAACTCCTCACGCTCCAGCCGGTGCAGCAGGTTGTCGAGCGAGGCGGGCTTCGAGCTGGTGCCCTTGCTCAGGGACTCGGTGAACTCCCCCGTCAGTCCCACCGAGCCGACGGTGATCGTGGGTTTGCCGGTGAGCTTGCGCGCCCAGCCCGCGAAGTTGAGCTCCGAGCCCTCGAATTCCGGCTCCCAGAAGCGGCGCTGTGAGCAGTGCAGGATGTCCGTCCCGGCCTCGACGAGCGGCGTGAGCCATGCCTCCATTTCCTGGGGCGTGTGGGCGAGCTTGACGCTGAAGTCCTGCTGCTTCCACTGGGACAGGCGCAGGAGGATGGCGAAGTCCTCGCCCACGGCGGAGCGGATGGACTTCACCACCTCGGCGCCAAAGCGGGCGCGCTCGGCGATGGTGGCACCGCCATAGCGGTCGCTCCGCTGGTTCACGCCTCCCCAGAAGAACTGATCGATCAGATAGCCGTGGGCCCCGTGGATCTCCACCGCGTCGAAGCCGAGCCGCTTCGCGTCCGCGGCGGCCCGCCCGAAGGCGGCGAGGGTATCGGCGATGGCCTCGTCGGTCATCGGCTCGGTGAAGCGCTTGCCCGGCGAGGACATCCCGGAGGGGCTGTCCACGGGGGGCGGTGCGACCCAGGTCGTCATGGGGTTGCGCACCGAGCCCACGTGCCAGAGCTGGGGGGCCATCTGCCCGCCGCCCGCGTGCACCGCGTCGATGACCTGCTTCCAGCCGGCGAGGGACTGCTCGCCATGGAAGTTCGGCACGTTGGGATCATTCAGGGAGGCGGGCCGGGCAACGCCCGTTCCCTCGGAGAGGATGAGGCCCACCTCCGCTTCCGCGCGCCGACGGTAATAGCCGGCCACGTCGGGCGTGGGCACGCCTCCGGGGGAGAAGGAGCGCGTCATGGGCGCCATGACGATGCGGTTCTTCAGGTGCAGCGACTTGCAGGAGAAGGGACGGAACAATGCTTCTGCGGCCAAGGGACAGATCTCCGGGTCAACGACGCTCGCGCTTCATGCGCGTGTTGCGACGCGCCTATTCATGGCGCGTGACCCGATGTTCCGCATCGCGAAAGCGAGGCCGCACACGCGATTGGCTCCCCATGACATGGGGGGGAAGCTCCGCACAGTTCCCCACCTCAGCGCGAGGAGTCGTCGTCCACCCGCTTCAAGCCGGACGCGTAGCGCCTCCATCGCTCCGTGTACCCACGCGCCGATTGCCGGAGGCTCTCGATGGCGGCCGCGTCGAGCGTGCGCACCGCCTTGGCCGGGACCCCGACGATCAGTGACCCGTCGGGGAATTCCTTTCCCTCGGTGACCAGGGCGTTGGCGCCGATGAGGCAGTTCGCGCCGATCTTCGCGCCATTGAGCACCGTGGCGCCCATTCCCACCAACGAGTTCTCTCCAATGGTGCAGCCATGGAGGATGGCGTGATGTCCGACGGTGCAGCCGGCGCCGAGCTTCAGCGGAAACCCTGGATCCGCGTGCAGCACGGCGCCGTCCTGGATGTTCGTGGCGTCGCCGATATCGATCAACTCGTTGTCCCCCCGCACGACCGCGCCAAACCAGATGCCGACATCCCGCCCCAGCCGGACGTGCCCAATCACCTGGGCGCCTGGCGCGACCCAGAATTGTCCTTCCTCCGGAAGAGAGGGCCTGAGTTCGTCCAACGCATAGATCGCCATGGAAAACCTCGTTTCATGAAGGGGGGCGGGCACGTGTTCCTGGGGCTTCATACACCGTTGGGGACGACGGCGGAGGCGCGTCTGGTGAGAGCTTCGCGCCTCCGCCGTGGGTCCTCGAGCCTTAGTGCACTTCCCAGCGCGTGGGGGCCTCCTTGGAGCGTTCGTAGAACTTCCCGCTCGGGAGTTCACCGTAATAGAACGCGTCCAACACGCCCACCACGCTCTTGCCGTTGAAGAGGCCCACCTCGCCCTTGGGTGCGAGTTTCAAGCCGAGCTGGCTCTGGGTCAGCCGCAACGTCTCGCCTGGCTGGAGCTTGTGTGACGGCACGTTGCGCTTCTTGGCGTTGCGCAGGTCGGTGGTGATCACGAGCCCGGAGGTGCTCACCTTCTTCGTGCCGAGGTTGCGCAGCTCGATCCATCCCTTCTGGGCATTCACGGCCTGGATCACCAGCTCCGGCTTCCATGCGCGCCAGTCCTCCACCTGTTCACGCAGGAAGTCCGTCCGCTCCTTCACGTACTTCTTCATGTAGCGAGGCGCGTCGTCGAACTGTTTGGTGTCCGTATAGGGCGCATTGCGCATGTAGGGCGCGATCAGCGCGTGGATGGCGTCGATCCGCGCATGGATGAGCCCTGGGTCGAGCAGTTCATCCACGGCCTGCTCGACGAGCGCCAATTCCCGCTCTCTCAGCTCGGGGTTGAGGAAGATGCGGGTGTTGAGGTTGGAGAAGATGGGCTTGAAGCGCTTGGGTTCCTTCTCCTCGCGGGCGAGGTACTCGTCTTCCACCCGGCCGTCGAACAGGCTGAAGTTGAAGAGCGGATGCTCGTAATCGGCGTTCTTGATCTTGCCGGTTGGAGGATTGGAGGGGACGTATGTGGCATCCGTGTTGTTCAGATCCCAGGGAACATAGGAGACGCGTCCCGTCACGGCATCATGGATGAGGTAGCTGCCCGAGTCCTCCACGGTCGCGTTGTCGATGAGCGCGTCCATGGCGAGTTCTCGCAGGTGGTGCTCCAGTTCGAACCGCTGGCTCAGGATCCGGACGAAGTCGGGTTCCGGCGTGTAGTTGACCACGTTGAGGAAGTCATTGAGCGGTCCCTTCGTGCCGTTGTCGGGCGAGGAGACCTCCCAATCGCGCTGGTAGACCTTGTCGAAGGTCATCTTCATCTCGCAATTCTTCCCTCCGCAGCGATAGATGGTGCCCTCGGTATCGGCGAAGCCGTGGTTGTCGAGGAAGTTGTTGTCCACGCGCTCCAGGTCCAGATAGACGCCCTGGAATTTGCCGTTGATGACCAGCCGCACGTACGTCGCCTTGGGGGTGGGTACCCCCATGGCGGCGAGCATGTCGTAGCCCAGCTTCTCGAACATCATCGTGGAGTCGCGCCACTCGGAGATGAGATTGAATTTCCGGCGGCCATCGAACCGCGCTCCCTTGGGCAGCTCGATGCGCCAGCTCTTCTTGGGCCAGCCTCGGGAGCTGTTGCCGCGCAGCCGCACCATCACCTCCCAATGCGCACCGTCCGGCGTGGTGAGGGCGGCGGGTTGCTCGGGTGTGTCCTCGTCCTTCTCGAAGAGCGCCAGCAGCGCGGGGTCGATCTCGACGGTGTACTGCTCCACCTTGGTTTGGAGCGGCGGATAGGTGAAATGCGTGGGAAGCGCTGGCAGGGCCTCTCCCACCCTGTCGGATGGCTCCGTCGACTCGAGCCTCTCGGGCGACGCCTGCTCCGTGTTCAGACTCTCCCCGGGAGTACAACCTCCCCACATCAAGACAGTGAAGAGGCCCAACCAGCCCCAACCCTTTCTCACTTCAATCATGATGCTCCTCCTGTTTCGTGTTGCGTCCCGGAGAGGAGCAATGCGCACGCCAGCCGCGTTTGGATTTCGCGTGGAGCGGGCGAGTTGGGAGGAGCCGCGCGCCAAGGGCCACCGAGCCCCTGGCGCGCTCGGTTCAAGGGCAGGGCTCGCCCAGCCGGTAGCCCTTCTTGCACATACACCGGCAGATCACGTCCTCGCCTGGCACATTGCAGGCGGGACGGATGTTGAAGGACTTGTAGACGGAGCGGCCCCGGCGATCCGTGAGCACGAGCATCAGCTCGTAGGTCTGGTCGTAGATATCCGCGCCGGACCAATTATTGGGACAGAGGGTCACGTTGGAGAACGAGGCGGTGTCCGAGTCGGTACTCGCTCCCCGGCCATCTGGACTCCGCTCCAGGGTGACGGTGCGCTGGTCCAGCACGACCTTGTGGGTGATGGGGTCTCGGAAGCCGCCCAGCAGGGTGGTCCCGCAGGGGTCCATGTTGATCACATCCCGGACCCCGATGAACGAGACACGCCCGCCTTGGAACGGTTCGATGATCGAGACGATGCTGCCCGCCTGGATGGGCGCCGACGTCATGCCGGGCCCCAGCGCCGTGGGCGTGAAGTCCGGCTTCCCATTGCGGTCTCCCAGGTAGGGAACTCCGCAGGGTGGATAGTCTTCATCATCCGGATTCGTGCCGGCGTCCTCGGGACTCGTGCCGGCATCGTTCGGCTCCGTCCCCGCGTCCTCGGGACCCGCGTCCTGGGGCTCCGAGCCCGCGTCCTTGGGACTCGTGCCCGCATCCTTTGGCTCCGTCCCCGAGTCAGGAGTCTTCGAGCCCCCGTCCTGGGTCGAGCCCGCGTCCCCGGGGTGCGGTTCCTGCTGGGCGCCACAGCCCAGGGAGAGACACAGCGACAGCAGCGCGACGGGAACAATCCTCATGGGAGGCGCTCGCATTCCGGTTCCCGGTCAGTAGCAGTTCACGTCGTCCTGTTTCGGGTAATAGTAGACGAAGGCATTGCAGTGCTCGTTCTGATCCACCTGGGGTCCGAAGGTGTAGCAGCAGTCGAGTTTATTCTCGGCGGTCTCATTCTTCTTCTGATCGAAGGCATCGAGCGCCTGGCAGCCCACGGGAGGCGGCAACCACTCGTAGGAGCACGTGTACCAGATGCCCGCGCCGGGCTGCAGCGTGCGGTTCAGCTCGGGCGAGCGCTCCATGGGCGGATCATCCCACGTGAGGGAGGTGTAGAAGCGCTCGGTCTCCGCGGGCCGTTGGTAGCTCATCCCATCCCATGCGTAGATCCTGAACTCCTTGCCGCGGCTGTGGAAGTGGCCGTTGGCGCCGATGACCTGGACGGGGACCTTGCTGCTGATCTGGCAGATGCCCTCGAAGGTGGGCTTGGGATTCTTCGTGCAGATCCGGATGGACTGCTTGGTGGCGAAGATGGTTCCCAGCTCGTGCTTCACCTGCTCCTTGGGCATGACCCAGAAGTTCACCCACACCTTGCCAAAGTCCTGGGGTGTCTTCTGGGTGGTCGCGTTGACGTAGTGGGTCTGCACCATCAGCCACTCGTCCGGTTGAATCACATTGGCGACTCCCTCGGGGTAGGTCCAGTCGAGCGTGCCCTTCTGCTGCGTGTTGGCCAGCAGGGGCCAATCCGCCCAGTTGGCGCTGTTGAAGCAGGGCCCCACGCCGTTGGAGTTCGGCTGGAAGAGACCATTGGCCGGGTCCAGCTCCAGGAGCGTGCGCACCCGGTAGATGTTCATGTGGTGCGAGCCCTCGCGCTGGGAGATCTGCACGCGGTGCAGGTTGATGGGCTCGTCGGACGGCAGGCCGTTGGCGGCCGCGATCTCCCCTACCTTGAAGAAGTAGCAGTCCTGCCGCTCGACACCCTGGGGGACCTCGGTCTCCTGGGTGATGAACTGGAAGCCCTGGCCCTGGGGAACGGGTTCCAGCGCGAGGGGATCCGTGGGCGTGGGTGCTGGGGGTTCAACGGTACCGGTGCAGGCCGAGGCCGTCAGGGCGAGCAGCGCGAGCAACTTCTTCATGGGGGGTCCCTTGGTGGCGGGGAAGTTGAACCGGCCGATCATCCTCCACTTCCCCGCGAAAAGCACCCCGAGGCGGCCCGTCAGCGCACCTGCCAGCGCATGGGCGCCGTCGGCTCTCTCGCGTAGAGCTTCCCGGCCGGGAGCGCGCCGTAGTAGAGCGCGTCCAACACGCCCACCACGCTCTTGCCGTTGAAGAGGCCCACCTCGCCCTGGGGCGCGAGTTTCAAGCCGAGCTGGCCCTGGGTCAGCCGCAATGTCTCGCCCGGTTGGATCGTGTGTGACGGCACGTTGCGCTTCTTGGCGTTGCGCAGGTCGGTGGTGATCACGAGCCCGGAGGTGCTCACCTTCTTCGTGCCGAGGTTGCGCAGCTCGATCCAACCCTGCTGGGCATTCACGGCCTGGAGCACGAGTTCCGGTTTCCAGCCGCGCCAGGCCGCCACCTGTCCGCGGAGGAAGCGGGTGCGCTCCTGGACGTACTTCTTCATGTAGCGAGGACCATCCAGGAATCGCGTCACGTCCGTGTGGGGGGCGTTCCCCATGTAGGGCGCGATCAGCGCATGGATGGCATCGATCCGCGCATGGATGACCCGCGGGTCGAGCAGTTCATCCAGGGCCCGCTCGACGAGCACCAGCTCCCGTTCACGCAGCTCGGGGTTGAGGAAGATGCGGGTGTTGAGGTTGGAGAAGATGGGCTTCCAGCGCTTGGGCTCCTTCTCCTCGCGGGCGAGGTACTCGTTCTCCACCCGGCCATCGAAGAGGCTGAAGTTGAAGAGCGGGTGCTCGTAGTCGGCGTCGGTCCGATTGCCGAAGGGGATGTACTTGGCGTCCGTGTTGTTGAAGTCCCACGGGACGTAGGAGATGCGCCCCGTCACGGCATCGTGGATGAGGTAGCTGCGAGAGTCCTCCACGGTTGCGTTGTCGATGAGCGCGTCCACGGCGAGCTCGCGCAGGTGGCGCTCCAGCTCGAACCGCTCGCTCAGCGCCTGGACGAACTGGGGTTCCGGCGCGTGATTGACCACGTCGAGGAAGTCATTGAGCGGGCCCCTCGAGCCGTTGTCGGGTGACTCCACCTCCCAATCGTGCTGGTAGGTGGCGTCGAAGGCCATCTTCATCTCGCAGTTCTTCGCTCCGCAGCGGTAGATGCTGCCTTCGGTATCGGCGAAGCCGCGGTTGGCGAGGAAGGGTTTGTCCACGCGCTCCAGGTCCACATAGACGCCCTGGAATTGGCCGTTGATGACCAGCCGCACGTACGTCGCCTTGGGCGCGGGCACGCCCATGGCGGCGAGCATGTCGTAGCCCAGCTTCTCCAGCATCATCGTGGAGTCGCGCCACTCGGAGATGAGGTTGATCTTCCGGCGTCCGTCGAACTTCGTGCCCTTGGGCAGCTCGACGCGCCAGCTCTTCTTGGGCCAGCTCCGGGAGCTGTTGCCGCGCAGTCGGATCTTCGCGCTTCGGTGCTGGCCATCCGGGGTGATGACGGTCGCGGGCTGCGGGGGGGTGTCCTTGTTCTTGTCGAAGAGCGCCAGCAGCTTGGGGTCGATCTCGACGGTGTACTGCCCCACCGTGGTCTGGAGCGGTGGGTAGGTGAATTGCGTGGGGAGCGGCGGCAAGGCCGCTTCCTCCATGGCGGATGACCCCGTCAGGTCGGGGCCCTCCCGTGACGCCTGCTCCGGGTCGGGTCCCACTTCGGGGGAACAACCTCCCCACAGCAGGACCGTCGCGAGACCCAACCAGCCCCAATTCCTTCTCACTCCCACCATGCTGCCCTCTCCTGCGCGGCTTTTCCGCACGGGATGAGCAAGGCTCACGCCACTTCCCCGGGCGGGAGCGGAGGTCCTCGGACGCTTGGGCCTAGTACTTCACGCAGGTCAGGCTGACGGTCCGCCCATGGTCGGTGCTGCCCTCGTTCCGATACGAGGCGACGCCGGTGAGCGCGGCCAGGTTGGCGCGCATGTTCCAGACGCCGTAGTTGGAGGTTCCATCCGTATCGGCCACGACGAAGCAGGAGCCATCGGCGGCGCCTGTCTGGGTGGGGCGGTACACCACGAAGGACGTGATTTCCTGGGCCGCGGTGATCACCGTACAGGTCGCCGTCATGCTTCCGTCCGTCATCTCGTACACGGAGTGACTGAAGGTGAGGTTTCCGCGCGCCGAGGAGGTCGAGCCCTCACAGACGTAATTGGTCTTGGGGGCGGCGCCGGCGGGGCCCGTGGCCCCCGTGGGGCCTTGTGCCCCCGTGGGGCCTTGAGGCCCCGTGGGGCCTTGAGGTCCAACGGGACCCGCTGGCCCCTGGCAACCCATGATGACGGCGGTGAGAACGATGGCGGCGATGGATTTGGACATGTTCGGGGCAACGTATCAGTCCCAGGCCCCGCTCGAAGCGGTCGCCGCTGTCCATCCGGCCAGCCAGGAGAGGCCTTGGTGGGCTCGGCCGCCCGGCTCGGGTCCGTGGGGCCTGAGCCAGGGGTCGAGGTCCGCGTCAGAAGGTCAGCAGCGCGCCCGTTTCGATTCCCAGCGTGGTTCGCTTCGACTCGGCGCGAGCCACGTCCACGTCCTGCAGCCGGAAGCGGGACTGGAAGAGGAACCCCTCCAGCACGAAGGCCAGTTTGCGGTGCGGCCTGAACTCATACCCCAGGCGCACCGTGCCGTTGTGCAGGATTCCGGGTCCCGTCCCCGAGAGGGTCGCGGTGCTGAAGGCGGGCGGAGCGTCGGGAGTCGCCGCGGTGGGGTAGCCGTAGCTGGGCACCACCTTCGCGGGTTCGAGCACCTTCTGATAGCCCGCCATTCCATAGACGGCGTGCCGGGCCGCGAGGAGCTGGCGCGCGGAGATGAATCCTCCCAATTCCCGCAGGTCCTCGTTCGCGCGGCCCTGGCTCAGGGTCAACAGGCCCAGGTTGGCGGCGTTCTGTCCGTAGTTGAGCTCCACGCGGATGTTGGTGTCCGCGGAGGGCGCGAGTTCGGAGAAGAGCGCGGCGGAGTAGGCGTTGCGGAAGCGCTCGTCGGGCGTCCCCAGGTTGAAGGGCAGCCGTGTGGCGATGGCCGATGCGCCGACCCGGCTCTTGCCGGACTTGTAGGCACCGCGCACCGCGAGGGTGGGCATGAAACCAATCTCGAAGGCGGCGTCCTTGGCGGTGACGTTGGGGGCGGGGAATCCCAGCGCCGCGCCCAGCTCCAGATGCTCGGTACCATGGATGTATTTGATCTGCTGGCGCATGAAGGAGGTATTTCCCGCCAGGAAGAGCGAGCCCACCATGTTGATTCCATGCGGATTGATGGGCGCGTGCAGATCCCAATCCTGACCCAGGGACAGGATGTGGCCGGGATGGAAGACATAATCCACGCGTGCGATGCGCACGCGCGGCAGGCTGGCGACGGTGGGGGTGGCCTTGGCGAAATCCACGAAGTCGATTTCGAGCTGCGCGCGTGCCTGTCCCTTCTCATTGAGCCAGAAGCCCACGCGGGATTGCGCCACCTGGAGGGTGTAGCGGGCATTGTCGGGCGCGACGGAGAAGATGGGGTTGCCCGCGGCGGAGATGGCCACGGCATTGGGTTGGCTGAAGGACTCCACCGCGCCGGAGGACACCACGAGCCGCGGATTGAAGGTGCCGTAGAAGCGGAAGAGGTTCTCCTCGTCCTGGACGGTGGGGGGAGTGGGGGGCGGCCGGGTGGCGTCCGCGGGCGCGGCGGATTCACCCGTGCTGGGGACCTGGGCCTGTGCACGGGGCGCGGAGCAGAGCCCCGCTGAGACGAGAATTACGGCGAGACGGGCATTTTTCATGGCTTCTCCTGGGGAGGGGCGCATGGGCACCCGATGCCGCGCTCGAATGAATCCATGTCATGTCCCTCCTCATGGAGGCGAGACGCTACGCAGGCCGCTTGGCGTTGTCGCGCACCTCTAGCGGGAGCCGGTGTTTTGACGCACCGCGATAGCGCCAGGGAGGCGGACGGGCCCGGAGATTGGTGGGTTTCGCGCGCGATCGAACATGATAAGGATCCGGCCCGATGGGGAGGCAATCCGTGACACGCCGGGGCTCGTGATGTGCAGGCCCCACCTTCCTCACAGAGATCCTCCACGTCATGAACCGGGTCCGGACTCACGTGGTCCCGGCCCTGGGAGCCAGCGTCCGTGCGTCATCTCCTGAAGAACCTGGGCCTCTATGCGCTCGCCGCCTGGGCCTCGCTCACGCTCAATTTCCTCATCCCCCGGATGATGCCGGGAGATCCCGCCTCGGCGATGTTCGCGCGCTTCGCCGGTCAGCTCCAGCCGGAGGCCATCGCGGCATTGCGCGAGGCATTTGGTTTCACGAACGAGCCGCTGTGGAACCAATACCTCACGTATGGCGCCAACATCCTGCAGGGCAACCTGGGCCTGTCCGTGGCCTACTTCCCCGCGACGGTGACGGAGGTGATCGGCACGGGTCTGGGTTGGACGCTCCTGCTGTCGGGCGTGGGAGTGATCATCAGCTTCTTGTTGGGCACGCTGCTCGGGGTGATCGCCACCTGGCGGCGCGGCGGCTGGCTGGACTCCTCGCTCCCCCCGATGTTGAGCTTCCTCGGTGCCTTCCCGTACTTCTGGCTCGCGATGATGCTCCTCTACGGGCTTGGCTTCTCGCTCGGGGCGTTTCCCCTGCGCCACGCCTACAGCGACATGCTGGAGCCCTCGCTGAGTGGTGAGTTCCTCTTGAGCGTCGCCGAGCACATGGTGCTGCCCGTGACGTCGATCGTGATCGCCTCGTTGGGCGGCTGGATGCTCGGGATGCGCAGCACCATGGTGGGCGTCCTGTCCGAGGACTACATCAGCCTGGCGAACGCCAAGGGTCTGTCTCAGCTGCGCATCATGTTCCACTACGCCGCGCGCAATGCCCTGCTGCCGAACATCACCAGCTTCGGTATGGCGCTCGGGTTCGTGCTCTCCGGCTCGTTGTTGACCGAGATCGTGTTCTCCTACCCTGGCCAGGGCTACCTGCTCATCCAGGCGGTGCGCAATCAGGACTATCCCCTCATGCAGGGCATCTTCCTGACCATCACCCTGGCCGTGCTGGCGGCGAACCTGCTCGTGGACATCCTCTACATCTGGCTCGATCCCAGGACGCGCGCGCGCTGACGGGGAACAAAGGCGGGAACCTGGAATGCAAGCCGCGAATCAAGGTGTGAGTGTTCAGCCGGGGGAGGGGGCCGTCGCCGTGAAGGCGGCGCGCCGTCCGCGCTCGGGATTCTTCTGGCAGTTGATCAGCAACCGCAAGGCGGCCGTGGGCGTGGGGCTCGTGACCTTCTTCCTGCTGCTCGCGATCTTCGGTCCGTTCCTCACGGAGGATCCGTCCGCGTTCGTGAGCGCCCCGCACCAGCCGCCGTCGTCCGAGTATCTGCTCGGGACGACGGGGCAGGGACAGGACGTGCTCGCGCAGACGATCGCGGGTGCGCGCACCTCCCTCACGGTGGGCTTCCTGGCGGGACTGGCCGTCATGGTGATCGGCGCGATCATCGGGATGGCATCGGGTTTCCTCGGAGGGTGGGTCGACAGCGTCCTGTCGCTGTTCACCAACGTGTTCCTCATCATCCCCGGCCTGCCCATGGCCGTGGTGATCGCCGCCTACCTGCGGCCCGGTCCGGTCACGATCGGCATCGTGCTGGTCATCACTGGCTGGGCCTGGAACGCGCGCGTGCTGCGCTCCCAGGTGCTCTCCCTGCGCGAGAAGGACTTCGTGTCCGCCGCGATCGTGAGCGGTGAGGGCCGCATGCGCATCATCTTCCGGGAGATCCTCCCCAACATGACGTCGTTGCTGATGAGCGGCTTCATCTCCGCCACCGTCTACGCGATTGGCGCCCAGGTGGGGCTCGAGTTCCTGGGCATTGGCGACGTGGGCGTCGTCACCTGGGGCACCAACCTGTACTGGGCGAGCAACAACGCGGCGCTCTTGACGGGGGCGTGGTGGACGGTGGTGCCCACGGGCTTGTGCGTGGCGCTCGTCGGGTTCGCGCTCGTGCTCGTCAACTTCGGAATCGACGAGATCACCAACCCGCGCCTGCGCTCGGATCGCTCGTGGACGCGGATGCTCAAGAGCCACAAACTCAAAGAGGGGCTCACGACCCCGGTGGTGAGACGCCTTGGACAATAAGACTTCCGCGCAACCGCTGCTCTCGGTCCGCGATCTCCGCGTGGAGTACATGACGCCCGGCGGCTCGGTGTGCGCCGTGGACGGAGTGTCGTTCGACATCGGCCGGGGCGAGGTGTTGGGGCTCGCGGGCGAGTCGGGCAGTGGCAAGTCGACCGCGGCCCAGGCCCTGCTCCGGCTGTTGCGCCCGCCCGCGGTCATCACCGGCGGCCAGGTGCTCTTCGAGGGCGAGGACGTGCTCTCGATGAACGACGCGCAGTTGCGTGCCTTCCGCTGGCGGAAGATCTCGTTCGTCTTCCAGAGCGCGATGAACGCGCTCAACCCGGTGCTCACCATTGGCGAGCAGATCGCCGATGCCATTCAGGCCCACCGTCCGGTGAAGAAGGCGGAAGCGTTCGACCGGGCCGCCTCGCTCCTCAAGCTCGTGGGCATCGACAGCTCGCGGCTGTCCAGCTTCCCGCACCAGTTGTCCGGCGGCATGCGGCAGCGCGTGGTGATCGCCATCGCGCTCGCGCTCGATCCGCCGCTGATGATCATGGACGAGCCGACGACGGCGCTCGATGTCGTCGTGCAGAAGGAAATCCTGCAGCAGATCACCGAGCTCAAGAACAAGATCGGCTTCTCCATCTTGTTCATCACGCATGATCTCTCGCTCCTGATGGAGTTCTCCACGCGCATCGCCATCCTCTACGCGGGACGGCTCGTGGAGGTGGCCTCCGCGAAGGAGCTGTTCCATTCACCCAAGCACCCGTACACGCGGGGGTTGTTGAACTCCGCGCCCTCGCTCCGGGGACCGCGCGGCAAGCTCGTGGGCATTCCGGGTTCGCCGCCGGACCTGCGCGCGCTTCCCCCGGGCTGCCGGTTCCATCCCCGGTGTCCCGAGGCGATGGCCCACTGCCGCAGTGACGTGCCCGATGTGCGCACGTTCGGTCCCGATCACCTCAGCGTCTGTCACCTGCACTCCCGATGACGATCCGCGATCCGCAGCGCCCGGCACTCCTCGAGGTCAGGGGTCTCAGCAAGTATTTCCACGTGGGCCAGGGCTTCAAGCCGAAGCAGTTGCGAGCCCTCCAGGACATCTCCTTCACCCTCGGTGAGCGGGAGGTCATCGCGCTCGTGGGGGAGTCTGGCAGTGGCAAGAGCACCATCGCGCGGTTGATCGCGCGGCTGATGCCCGTGTCGGGAGGGAAGATCTTCTTCCAGGGCCGGGACATCCTCGACGCGGAGCCGCGCGAGGCGTCTCGCGACTACCGCTCCCACGTGCAGATGATCTTCCAGGATCCGTTCGGCTCGTTGAACCCGGTCCACACGCTCGGCTACCACCTCGAGCGGCCGCTCCTGCTCCATGGCAAGGCCCGGACCGACGCGGAGCTGCGCGATCGCGTGCACGCGCTGCTCTCCACGGTGGACCTGAATCCTGCGGCGGAAGTCGCGGCCAAGTATCCGCACCAGCTCTCGGGCGGACAGCGGCAGCGCGTGGCGATCGCCCGCGCCCTCGCGCCCGAGCCCTCCATCATCCTGGCGGACGAGCCCATCTCCATGCTCGATGTGTCCATCCGCGTGGGCGTGCTCAACCTGATGGAGCGCCTCAAGGAGGAGCGAGGCATCTCCTACCTGTACATCACGCATGACCTCGCGAGCGCGCGCTACTTCGCGGACAGGACGATGGTCCTCTACGCGGGGCAGTTGGTGGAGAGCGCGCCGAGCGAGGAGTTGATGCAGCGTCCCGCGCATCCCTATACGCAACTGCTGCTCTCCGCGGTTCCGGATCCGACGGGCTCCATCACGAGCGAGCTGAAGGCCAGGCCCGGGGCACCCGTCTTGATCGATCCTCCTCCGGGCTGTCCGTTCGCCGCGCGCTGCCCGAACGTCCTGCCCGCGTGCCGAGAGCGGATGCCGGGCCGGACCCAGCTCGACGCTACCCGTTGGGTGCGCTGCCATCTCTTCGGAGAGGGCGCCCCGGCTGTTCCGGAGAAGGCCGAGGCCTGAGTCATCCACTCGGCTCTTTCCATCCCCAATCACAGAGGTCCCACACACGAATGGCAAACATCGGTTTCCCGAAGGGGTTCATCTGGGGTACGGCTACCTCCTCGTATCAGATCGAGGGGGCAGCGAAGGAGGACGGGCGCGGCGAGTCGATCTGGGACCGTTTCTCCAAGACGCCTGGAAAGGTGGGGGACGGGACGAATGGCGATGTCGCCTGTGACCACTACCACCGCTTCCGTGACGACATCGCGCTGATGAAGAGCCTGGGGATGCAGGCCTACCGCTTCTCCATCGCGTGGCCGCGCGTCCTTCCCTCGGGGCGGGGGAAGGTCAACCCGGCGGGGCTCGACTTCTACAACCGCCTGGTGGATGCGCTGCTCGAGGCGGGCATCGAGCCCTTCGTGACGCTCTACCACTGGGATCTCCCCCAGGCGTTGCAGGACGAGGGCGGGTGGACCCAGCGCTCGACCGCGGAGGCCTTCGTCGAGTACTCGGGCGTCGTCGCTCGCTCGCTGGGCGACCGGGTGAAGAAGTGGATCACCCACAACGAGCCGTGGTGCACGAGCATGCTCGGGTACGAGAAGGGCATCCACGCTCCCGGCATCAAGGACTTCCGCTCGGCGCTCGCCGCGAGCCATCACGTGCTGCTCTCGCACGGGTGGGCCGTGCCGGTGATCCGCGCCGCGAGTCCGGGCTCCCAGGTGGGCATCACGCTCAACCTGTCCCCCGCCGAGGCCGCCTCGCCGAGCGCCGCCGACTACGACGCCTTCCGGAACCACGACGGCTACTTCAACCGCTGGTTCCTGGATCCACTCTACGGGCGTCACTACCCGGCGGACATGGTCGCGGACTACATCAAGGCGGGCCACCTGCCGGCCGAGGGGCTCACCGTGGTGAAGCCGGGAGACCTCCAGGCCATCGCGGTGCCGTGCGACTTCCTCGGCATCAACTACTACAACCGCGCCGTGCTGCGCAGTGACAAGGTGCCCGAGGCCGAGAACCATCCGCGCACGGTGTTCCTCGCTCCCGAGTCCGAGTGGACCGAGATGGGCTGGGAGGTCCACGCGGACAGCCTCCGGCGGCTCCTCACCCGGCTGCACCTCGACTACGCGCCGGGCAAGCTGTACGTGACGGAGAACGGGGCGAGCTTCTCGACCGGCCCGGATGCCCAGGGGCGGGTGCGGGATGACAGGCGGCTCGCCTACCTGCGGGACCACTTCCTGGCCGCGCGCAAGGCCATGGACGCGGGCGCGCCGCTGGCCGGGTACTTCGTGTGGTCACTCCTGGACAACTTCGAGTGGGATCGCGGCTACTCCCAGCGCTTCGGCATGGTCTGGGTCAATTATGAGACCCAGCAGCGCATCCCCAAGGACAGCGCGCTCTGGTACCGCGACGTCATCAAGGCCAACGCGGTGAGCGAGCCCTGATTTCACGGTTCGTCCGTTCGCTGGGGGCTCTGTCCAAGGTTCGGCGTTTCTGACAGGATGGGAGCGTTCTCCTTCCCCCAGGTATGATGGACACCGGTCACAAATCGCCCCCGTCCGATGAGGCGGAATCCAAGACGGGAGCTTCCCCTTCGGAAGGCCGCAAGGTCCTCGTGGTGGACGACTACGATGATGCCCGGGAGATGTACGCCGAGTACCTCGAATTCCTGGGCTACGAGGTCCAGACCGCCCGCAACGGACAGGAAGCGGTCGAGCGTGCCCGGGAGTCCCACCCGGACGTCATCCTGATGGATCTCTCCCTGCCCGTGCTCAGTGGCTGGGACGCCACGCAATTGCTCAAGACCGACGAGACGACCCGCGACATCCCCGTGATGGCGCTCACCGGCCACGTCTTCGCCTCCTCGTCGGACAAGGCCCGGGAGGTCGGCTGTGATGCCTTCGTCACCAAGCCGGCCCTTCCCGATACGGTCGCCGATCAGATCCAGGCCCTCCTGCGGAAGACGGGAAGCAAGCCGCCCTCCCGGTGAGCGAGTCTCCGCTTCATCCTCCGGGCCCTGGTGCCCGGGACGAGTGGCACCCGCCTTCCGAGGTCGATGAGTACCGGCTCCTGCGCCCCCTGGGCAGGGGCCGGACCGGGCGCGTCTACCTCGCCCACGACACGCTGCTGGATCGCACGGTCGCGGTGAAGTTCATCCCCGCGCTCGACGCGGCGGCCCTGCCGCGCTTCCTCATCGAGGCGCGAGCCGCCGCCCGCATCCAGCACCCCAACGTCGCCACCCTCTACCGCGCGGGTCAGTTCGAGGGGCACCCCTACCTCGTCTCCGAGTTCATCCGTGGCACGAGCCTGGACAGGCTGCCTCGCCCCCAGCCGTGGCAGCGCGTCCTGGAGATTGGCGTGGGCCTGGCGCGGGGGCTCGCCGCCGCCCATCGCCGCAACGTCCTGCACCGGGACATCAAACCCGGCAACGCCATCCTCGAGGAATCCGGCACGGTGAAGCTGCTGGATTTCGGTCTGGCGAAGATCCTCGACGCGCCCGAGGCGCTTCCCGCCGCGTCCGATGATTCGCGGGATGGGGTGCTTCCTGAAGAGGCGCTGTCCCCGGCGTCACTGGAGCTGCCCTCGCTCACCCCGGGCACGCTCGTGGGCACGCCCTATTTCATGTCCCCCGAGGCCTGGGCGGCGGAGCCCTCCACGGTGCGCTCGGACCTCTTCTCCCTGGGGGCGGTGCTCTATGAGCTCGCCGCCGGACGGGGGCCCTTCCGCCATGTTCCTCCACGGGAGCTGGCCCGGACCGTCCAGGAGCAGGACGCACGTCCCCTGGGAGAGGTCTGTCCGGACGTGGACGCGCGTCTGGCCGCGGTGGTGGACCGCTGCCTGCGCCGCGATCCGCTCGAGCGTTTCGCTTCCGCCGACGCGCTATTGGAGGCGCTGGAGGACGTGCGCGCGGGCGACAGCGTCCTGCGCGTGCCCGAGGGCAATCCCTACCGCGGCCTGAATGCCTTCCAGGAGGAACACCGGGCGCTCTTCTTCGGCCGTCAGCGGGAGGTGCGCGCCGTCGTGGAGCGGTTGCGCGCCAATGCCTTCGTGCTCGTCACGGGCGACTCCGGCGTGGGCAAGTCCTCCCTATGTCTGGCGGGGGTGGTTCCCCTCGTGGTCGAGGGTGCATTGGAGGACGGCTACACCTGGCGCCCGGCGCGGATGGTGCCTGGACGCCGCCCCGTGGCCACCCTGGCTTCCGTGCTCGCCCCTCATTTCCCGCTCGAGGAAGCGGCCATCGAACGGCTCGCCCGCGAGGAGCCCACCGCGCTGGTCCGCGCCCTGCGCGCTTCCCTGGGCGAGCACACCCACCAGGGGCTCCTGCTCCACGTGGACCAGTTGGAGGAACTCGTCACCCTGAGCGAGCCGGGGGAGTCCCTGCTCATGGCGGAGCTGCTCGCGCAGATGGCCTCGGGGCTGGCGGGGGTGCGGCTGTTGGCCACGGTTCGCAGTGACTTCCTCACCCGGTTGGGGGTGCTTCCCGGACTGGGCGAGGCGCTCTCGCGTGCCCTCTACCTGCTGCGGCCCCTGGGCCGGGAAGAAGTCCGGGAGGTGATCACCGGCCCCGCCCGGCTCAAGGGCGCCCGCTTCGAGTCCGAGGCCCTCATCACCTCGCTGGTGAACTCGACCCTGAGCGCCGAGGGCAGCCTGCCGTTGCTCCAATTCACCCTGGCGGAGCTGTGGGAGGCGCGGGACACGGAGCGCGGCCTCATCTCCGCGGCGGCCCTGGAGACGCTCGGCGGGGTGAATGGCGCGCTCGCGCGCTATGCCGACGGCATCATCGCCCAGCTGTTGCCGGACCAGCGGGAGGCGGCCCGGCGGCTGCTCATGCGGCTCGTCACGGTGAACAACACCCGCGCCCGCCGCGCCGAGGCCGAATTGCTGGGCCAGGACCCCGCCGCGCCCGCGGCCCTGGAGGCGCTCATCCGCGCGCGCCTGGTGGTGGCCCGGCGCTCCGAGGAAGGCGCCTCCTTCGACATCGCCCACGAGGCGTTGCTCACCGGCTGGCCCACGCTCGCCCAATGGTTGGCGGAGGCCCATGATGCACGCCAGCTCCATGCCCGGCTCGAGCATGCGGCCTCCGAGTGGGAGCGGTTGGGCCGCTCGCGCGAGGCCCTGTGGGGGGCCCGGCAGCTGGCCGAACTCCAGGCCCATCCCCAGGAGGCGCTCTCCGCGCGTGAGACGCTCTTCCTGGAGGCCTCGCGTCAGGCCCTGCGCCGGGGCCGGTTCCTCACGCGGGCGTTGGGGGTGGGGTTCGTGGCCTCGCTCGCGCTGGTGTACGCGGGCCTGCGGGTGAACGCCTGGTACTCCCTGGAGCGGGAGATGCGCGCGCGGATGGAGGAAGCACGGGCGCAACTGACGCACGCGCGCGACCGGCGTCAGGTGCTGGAGCAGGCCCGGGCGGAGGCGTTGTCCCTCTTCGATGCCGGCCGGTTCGCGGACGCCTCGCCGCGCTGGACCGAGGCGCTGCGGCTCCAGGGCGACACGGAGCGGGCCTATGGCCGTGCGAGCGACACCTTGGAGAAGGCCCTGGTGCTGGCCCCCGGCCGTGACGAGGTGCGCGAGGCCTTCTCCGCGGTCCTGTCCGAGCGCGCGGAACTCGCCGAGCGCGCCTTCCGTGCCGGGGATCGGGACGAGCTGCTGCAGCGCCTGGGGCTCTATGACACCCAGGGCACCTGGCTGGCGCGCTGGACCGCGCCCATGCGCCTGCGCGTGCGCACCCAGCCCGAGGGCGCCAGCGTGTCCCTGGCCCGGTATGAACTCGTGGACGACCAGCGGGTCCTCTCCCCGGCGAGCCCCCGGGGTCTCACGCCGCTGGAGGGGCTGTCGCTGGAGCGCGGCTCCTGGATGGTGGTGGTGAGCGCGCCCGGGCGCGTCACGGTGCGCTATCCGTTGCGCGCCGAACCCGGAGCCGAGCGCACCCTGGAGCTCTTCCTGCCCGAGGTGGAGCGGGTCCCCGAGGGCTTCGTCTACGTGCCCGGCGGCTCCTTCCTCTTCGGGACCGCGGCCGAGGAGAACCTCCGCCAGTTCTTCAACACGACCCCCCTGCATGAGATGCACACGGGGCCCTACCTCATCGCGCGCACCGAGGTGACGTATGGGGATTACCTCCAGTGGTTGGAGACGCTGCCCGCGGAGGAACGGGCGCGCCGTGCGCCGCATGGTGCCTCGGCCACCTCGGTGAACGCGGAGGTGAAGCTGACGCGGCTGCCGGAGGGGCGTTGGAACCTGCGCATCATGCCCAACGTGGTGGCGTACGAAGCGCGCGAGGGCGAGCCCATCCGCTACACCCAACGCCCCCGGGAGGTGGCGCAGGACTGGCGGCGCATGCCGGTGGGCGCCATCGACTACGCGGATGCCCGGGCCTACGCCGCCTGGGTGGCGAGCACGGGCCGTGTCCCCGGGGCTCGGTTGTGCACCGAGCTGGAATGGGAGCGCGCCGCCCGCGGGGCCGATGAGCGGGAGTTTCCCCAGGGAGACGTGCTGTTGCCCTCGCAGGCCAACTTCGATGAGACCTACGGAAAGGTGGGCGCCAATTTCGGCCCGGACGAGGTGGGCCGACATCCCGGATCGCGCAGTCCCTTTGGCTTGGACGATATCTCCGGAAATGTCTTCGAGTGGGTCGACTCCGCCTTGGAACCCGGACGCCCGGTGGCACGCAGTGGCAGCTACTACTACGCCTCCAGCACCGCCCGGATCCCCAACCGGGAAACCCCCGAGCCCAACTTCAGGGATCTCAGCGTGGGCATGCGTTTGTGTGCGGAGGCACCACTCCCGGTGAAGTGATGGGGAGTGGACATCGGCCGCGTCGAATCGACAACGCGGCACTTGTCGGTGAGTTCACCCATGCATTTCTTGCCGCCGGGCCACTGAACAGTTCGGCCTCACTCCCCCCAGGACATCCATGCGCTTTCATTCGACCTCGCCCCTGCTTGTTGGCGCCCTGCTGTTCTCCGCGTGCGCCGGTCCCACCCAGACCGAGGAGGACGCCCAGCTGGCCATCGCCGCGAATCCCCTCGCGGCGGAGAACGGCGGCGATCTCAACGGAGGCGACCTGAACGGGGGCGACCTCAACAGCGGGGACCTGTCCAACTTCATCACCAGCGTGAACTTCAATCCGGCGCGCAAGGGCAACTCGGACGTGGAGCTCGTGTCGCTCCAGGGCACCACCTTCTATGGCTACCTGCGTTACGACCACGATGACTACGAGATCATCCGGGACCGGGAGTTCATCGGCGTGGAGTTCCAGGGCAATCTCGGCGGTGGCGGAAGCGTGCGCCTGCGCATCACCGGGATGAACGCGGCCCCCGCGCCCAATTCGGATCTCAAGCTCTACAGCGTCGAGTACCGCGACGAGAACTATCTCTGGAAGCCGGCCTGCCGCGATGCCGCGGGCAACGTCGTGCAGGCCATTCCCGTACCGGGCGTGTGGAACTACCAGCAGGACGTGCCGGGCGGCGGCTCCAAGTACAGCGATCCGGAGCGCTTCACCTTCGCCTGCCTGGGCGGCGCCATCGCCAAGTGCACGCTCTGGGGCTACCGGCCCTGGGCCAGCTACAACGGCACGAACCTCGAGTCCTACCACCAGGCGTGCACGCGCCTGGTGCGTGCCGACTACTGCGGCACGGGCAAGGCGCATACGGTCGCCGGCAACCGCATCAACTTCTATGACCCGCTCGGCATCCAGCAGGACTCCGAGGCGTGGTTGTTCGAGGCGGCGTGGGACGCGAACGGCGCCCGCTGCTTCTACGCGCTCAACCGCACGCATTCCGAGTTGCCCTGCTTCAGTGCCCGGCAGGATCTGCTGTGTGGCCTGGACCTGGGCTCGCCCTCGCTGGGCGTGCTGCTGCGCAACGAGACGCCTGGCACCCTGGGAATCGATCCAGGCAAATAGCCACACTCCAGGGAGGGCTCCGCCGCGTTTCTTGACGGGCTGGAGTCCTCGCGCACAGTAGGTGTGTGTCCTGGCGAGAGTGGAGGGTTGGAGTCTGTGCCGCGGCTGCCTTGCTGCTGGCCTCGTGTGTGACCGTGAAGGCGCGTCCCGAGGCGGACCCGCTCGATGAAGCCCAGGCCTACCTGCGCGCGTGGGCCGAGGGCGACTTCGCGGTGCTGCGGCGCTCGGTGGACGCGCCACCGGCGAATTTCGAGGCGCGGCATCAGCGCTTCCGCGATGAACTGCGCATCCTCTCTTCCCGCTTCGAGCCTGGCCGTGTCGAGCGCGAAGGGGAGAGCGCCGTGGTCACCTTCCGAGCCCTCCACGTGTTGCGCGGGCTGGGCGAATGGCAGGTGGATGGCGCGCTGCGGCTCGTGCTTCGCGAGGGGCGTTGGTGGGTGCGTTGGAGTCCGGCGGTGCTGCACCCCTCGGCACGCGAGGGGGATCACTTCTCCCTCACGAGGACGCGCCCCCGGCGGGCCGCCCTCCTCGACGGACAGGGACGACCCCTCACCGAGGAAGGCGAGGTCATCACCATTGGCGTCGAGCTCCGGCGCATCCAGAAGCGCGCCACCGTCGCCTCGGCGCTCCAGACGCGCTTGGGGGTGGACCCGGCTCGGCTGGAGAAGGTGCTGAACGCGCCGGGTGTGGCGCCCGGGCATTTCGTTCCCATCATCGACGTGCGGCCCGAGCGCTACCAGCAGGTGCGTCCGGCACTCGCGCCCGTGCCCGGCATCTTCTTCCGCCGCAAGAGCGCCCGGCTCGTGCCGGCGGACGGTTTCGCGGCGCACACCCTGGGGCGGGTGGGCGAGGTGACGGCCGAACTGCTCGCGCAGCTGGGTCCGACCTATCAGCGGGGCGACATCGTGGGTCTGTCCGGGTTGGAGCGGGCCTATGAGCGGCAACTCGCGGGACGTCCCTCCGGCGAGGTGCGACTCACGCGCCCGTCTGGCGAGGTGCGCGTGCTCGGCCGCTTCGAGGGAGCGCCGGGCATGCCGCTGCGCACCACGCTGCTTCCGCGGGTGCAGTCCGCCGCGGACCTGGCGCTCGAGGGTGTGACGCAACCGGCGGCGCTCGTCGCGGTGGACACCCGCACGGGTGCCATCCTGGCGGTGGCGAGCCGTCCACTCGAGGAGCCCTTGAATCGGGCCCTCACCGGCCGCTATCCGCCCGGCTCGACCTTCAAGGTCGTCACGGCGGAGGCGCTGCTCGCCGGAGGAATGGGCGTGGAGACCGCCGTATCGTGCCCGGCGGGCGCGACCGTGGGCGGCAAGTTGTTCCGCAACTTCGAGGGGGAGGCATTCGGGACGACCCGCCTTCGCGTGGTCTTCGCCCACTCGTGCAACACCGCCTTCGTGATGGGCGCGGCGGGGCTCGCGGCGGATGCGCTCGGGGCCGCGGCGCATCGCTTCGGCTTCGGTGTGGAGTATGGGGTGGGGCTTCCGTCCCCCGGTGCCTCGTTTCCTGGCCCCCGGGATGACGCCGAGCGGGCGGCGGCCGCCATCGGACAGGGGCGCGTCCTGGCCACGCCGTTGCATATGGCCTCCGTCGCCGCGGCGGCCAGCTCGGGCAAGTGGCACGCGCCCTACCTCCTGGCCGATCTCTATGACGGTCCGAGCGCTTCGCTCGCGGCGGGGACGCGGGGATCCTTGCAGGCGCTGATGCGCGCCGTCGTCACCGAGGGCTCTGGCCGGGCCGCGTCGGGCGTGGCGGGACTCGCGGGCAAGACGGGCACCGCCGAATTCGGGACCGGCACTCCGCTGCCCACGCACGCCTGGTTCATCGGTTTTCGCGACGGCATTGGCTTCGCCGTCCTGGTGGAGGGCGGTGGCGTGGGCGGCCGTGTCGCCGTGCCCATCGCCGCGAAGTTCGCCGCCGCCTTGTGATCAGCTCCACGTGCGTTGCTGGTTGCGGGCGTTCTTGTCCCGGAACGCCTGCTCCAGATCCACACCCACCCGGTTGGAGATGGCCACCAGGTAGTTGAAGACGTCCACCAGCTCCTCGGCGAGGTGGGTGCGTGCTTCCTCGGTCGGAGTGGCCTGACCCTCGTCGAAGAACTTGTTGTAGCGGCGCACCGCCTTGAACAGTTCACCCACTTCCTCACCCATGAGGAAGCAGTTGTGGACCAGATCCACCTTCAACCATCCATGCATCGCCTCGAGCTCATGGATGTAGCGTTGGTAGTCCTTCATCGTCGCGCCTTCGGGGAGTGTGATCATGCGCTCCTTCCTCGCTGGCGCGTCGTGAGCTGTCAAGGCCACCAGTCGCCTGCTGGGTCCGCCGCCCCATGCTTCGTGAACTGGACCCAGGGGCAGACGACGGGCCGGGATTTCATTCCCATGCTGAACACACCATGAAAATCCTCGCGTGTGTTTTGGGCATGCTGTCGTTGATTGTTGGACTGCCCGGCCGTGTCGGCTGTGCTCCCTCCGTCTGGGGGCTTGGCGCGATGGAGAAGGTCCGGCCTCAGACGCCCTTGGGCAAGGGCTCGATCGTGCGGTTGTTCGCCGCGCGCAACGAAACGGTCTCCTTCCAGGTGGGTTTGCACGGAGGGGACGCGGGATGGAACGGGGTGAGTGCGCGCCTTCTCGCGTTGAATGGCCCCGTCTCCATTCAGGGGGCGGACATCCTCCTCTACCGCGAGGAGTTGCTGTCCATCACCAAGCCCACCTTGCCGTATTCCGAGCCGGGGCAGTGGCCGGACGGCCTGGTGCCGGACGTGGACGAGACCTTCGGGGAGAAGCGTCGGGCCTTTCCCTTCAACATTCCCGCGGGTGAGTCCCGCGCCGTCTGGGTGGATGTGCATGTTCCGATGGACGCGCCCCCAGGGGAGTACCGGGGCGCGGTCGAAGTGGAAGGGGAGGGAGTCCGATCGACCGTCTTCGTGTCCCTCACGGTGGTGGACTGGGTGATGCCGAGCACCCCCTCGCTCCGGACAAGCTTCCTGCTGTGGGCGCCCAGCGTGTGTCAGGCGTTCACCGGCGAGCGGGACTGTCCCCCGGAGGTTCAGTTCCGGTTGTTGTCGTCCTTCCAGAAGATGGGGCTCGAGCACCGCGTCACGCTCACCAGCCGCTTCGATCCCGAGGACGTTCCCGAGCCGGCCACCTTCGACACCTGGTGGTCTCCCTTCCTCTCGGGGACGACGCCGCTGCGTTTGCCGGGAGCGCGGATGACGAGCGTGGAGTACGCGGGGCCCTCCACGCCCGAGCACCTCATGGACTTCTCCGCCCGGGCCTCGGCGAGCGGCTGGGCGCCCTTGACCTTCTACACCGTGGGCGATGAGCCCCCCATCTTCATCTCGTTCGACGAGGCGCGTGCCCGCTCCTCGCTCTTGCGGCAACGGGCTCCGTCGCTGCACACGTTGCTCACCATCTCCTCGCTCCACGCACTGGAGGTGGAGCGGCTGAATGACCTCATCGACATCGCCGTGGTGATGGTCAACCGGCTCGAACCGTCACAAACGGCGGCCGAGAGTGGGCCGTCCTCTCGCTCCGAGGCGTTCCTCCGCTTGCCGGGCCGGGAGTTGTGGCTCTACCAGTGCTGCATGTCCCATGGCTGTGGCTCGGGCGCGCCCGAGAACCTTCCAGGGCAGGGCTGGCCCTCGTACATGGTGGACGTTCCGGCGACGAAGGCGCGGGCCCTGGAGTGGGTGTCCTTCCAGCGGGGCGCGACGGGGGAGCACTACTACCAGGTGGCGCAGATGCTCTCCACGGCATGGACGGACCAGTACATCTTCAGCGGGAACGGGGATGGAACGCTCTTCTACCCAGGGAAGGCCGCGAGCATCGGTGGAACCCAGGACGTGCCGCTGCCTTCCATGCGTCTCAAGCTCATCCGCATGGGCATCCAGGACTACGAGTGGTTGAAGCGGGTGAGCGACCTGGGAGACTCGGCGTTCGCCCAGGAAGTGGCGCGGGAGCTCATCCCCGAGCCCTGGCTCGTGCCCGATGAGGGCGAGGCCTTCGAGCTGGCCCGCGTGCGCCTCATCCAGCGGGCCCTCATGCTCTCGGGCGCCAGGGTTCCGGACTCCGTGAACGCCTACCTGCGGGAGCACTCAGGGCCCGTGGCTCTTCACGACCTCTCGCCGGTGGGGTTGGGGCCGGAGCCCTGAGGTCCCTTCTTCCGCGCCAGCCAGTTGCGGAGGAAGGCCTTCACGGCGGGGTGCTGGGACTCGCGGAACACCCCCGGTGGGCCTGACTCGACGATGCGCCCCTCGTCCATCAGGACGAGGTTGTCGGCCATGCCGAAAGCGGACGCCACGTCCGGGGTGATCACGACCGAGGTCGCTCCGAGCTGCTGCTTGCTGGTGGCGATGATCTCGTTGACGGCGGCGGTGGTGAGCGGATCCAGTCCGGCCGTGGGGTCGTCATAGAGGAGGATCCGGGGCTGGAGGATGGTGGCGCGCGCGAAGCCCACGCGCTTCTGCATGCCGCCGGACAGCTCGCCCGGAAAGCGGGTGGTGGCGTGCGAGAGCCCCACCTTGGCGAGCGTCGCGTTCACCGTCTCCTGGATTTCCGCCTCGGACATCCGCGTGCGTTCGCGCAGGGGGAACGCCACGTTGTCGAAGACGTTGAGCGAGTCGAAGAGGGCGTTGGCCTGGAAGAGGATGCCCTGCTTGCGGCGCATCTGGTTCAGCGCGGACTCGTCCATGCTCGCCACGTCCTGCCCTTCCACGAGCACGGTGCCCTGGTCCGGCCGCAGCAAGCCCATGATGTGCTTCATCAGCACGGACTTGCCCGAACCGGAGATTCCCAGCAGCACGCAGGTGGTGCCCTCGGGGACCACGAGGTCCACGCCCCGCAGGGCCGGGTGGCCGCCAAAGGACTTGTGGAGGTCCCGGACCTCGATGGCCAGCTTGCGTGCCGGCTCGCTGTTCGTGTCGCTCATCGTCCCCGCACCATATACGGGATATACGGGCGGCGCTCTTCCGGGTTACTCGGAATGGGATGGGTGAACCCTGGCGGCACGGAATGTATGGGTTTGGGTCCGGAGCGGATGTTCCCGGCCCGTGAACCGAGATGACAGCCGACGTGATGGGGTGGATGGCTACGCCGCGGCGCGACTGACCCCTGGGATGGGTTCGTGGCCTGTGTGCTGTGCCTGTAGAGATTCAGCGGTGCCATCAGGCGCATGGCCTGAGGCGGGATGTAACACCGTGTTCATTCGGCCGCGTGGCGAGAGTCCTTCACCGCCACGAATTCCTTGTCTGAATGGCTTATCCCTTCTTCTTTCACTCCGTTTTTCTTGTTTGTATGGCCTCCCGGTTCTCCTCGGGGAACACCTGTCCGAAAAAGAGAAAAACGGCTGCATAGATCGTCGGCTGCTCGGCTCCTCTACGAGGAATTGTTTTGGAGGCAACGTGCAAGTTCTGCCGACGATGACCGTGGTGAAGCGTGGCTGTGGCTGGGTGGCCCTGGCTCTCTCGGGACTGCTGATGGCGTGTACGCCGGAGCCTACGGAGAAGCCGGATTGTGAGACGGCGCCCGATAGTGAGGAGTGCTCGAAGCCTCCACCTCCAGATGCCAAGTACAAACTGTCTCTCGATGGCGAGATGGCGACGTACAAGGCGGGGGGCGACATCAAGGTCTCCTGGAGTGCGCCCGAGGATCATCCTGAGAGCGATTGGGTGGGACTCTTCCCCGAGGACAACCTGGAGTCCTCGCATCTGACCCGGCAGAACGTTCCCGCGGGCTCCAGTGGAACCCTGACGTTCTCCGCGCCCTCGCGGAGTGGAAAGTACGCACTGCGCTACATCACCGGTTCCGGGAATGTCGCGAAAGAGGTCGGAAGCAAGTCGTTCTCGGTGGAGGTGCCTCCGACTCACATCTTCCTGTTCAGCAACGACGCGGGCGGCGACTACACCCTGGTGGTGGACCAGGATCTGCCGAACATCCAGATCGGTATCCTGTCGCGCAGGCCGACCCGTGTGAAGTTGGCCGGCGCCTACGTGGGCAACGTCAGTGCCGTGCGGTTGGTGAGCGAGGCGTTCCAGGAGTCGACCGTGGAGGGCGTGACCGCGTCCAGGATCCAGCGTGTTCCCTCGGAGTCGGTCACGGTCACGCAGCCCTATACGCCGCCCACGTTGGTTTGCACCACCGGCGACCGTGTCCTGTTGTCTCGAAATGGATGCAACTCCACGACCCAGGTGGAGGAGTACTTCCTGTCGAAGTTTGGCGAAGTCCAGGTCCTGTCCCACGTGAGCAAGGAAAGCGAGTTTTCTGGGTCTATCGAGCTGTCCAAGGCCCGGATGAACCTGGTGCTCGTCCGGGATGCCGAGCGGTTCGACGTGGCGGCCGCGCTGGGTTCGCCCGCGGGCGCGGTCGATATCGTCGTGGACGTGAACGCCACGGTGGGATCGTCCGCTCCCGGAATTCCCGCGCTCACCACGGGCAATCTCGCCGAGGGGTCCACGGTTCGGATCAACAACTACGCTTCCATCGTGGGAGCGGGAGGGGCGGGCGGCTCGGGTGGCAATGGCGCCAAGGGTTCTTATGAGCATACCTGCAGCCGAAATGGGTTTCCGGGCGGAGCGGCGATCCATCTGACGGCGCCGACCACCCTCGACAACAAGGGCAACATCTGGGGCGGCGGCGGTGGCGGCGGTGGCGGTTCTGGAGAAGGCTTTTCCGTGGGCGGAGGCGGTGGAGCGGGCTTTGCTGGCGGCGCGGGGGGCGTGAAGGTCAGTCCTCTCAGCGAGCGGGAGGAGATCGCGTACTGCGGCGCGGACAATCGCAAGCTGCTTCGCGAGAGCGCCCCCGGTGGTGCGGGGAGCAACCTCGCGGGAGGCGAGGGGGGGAAGGTGGGTGACCTCGAGAAGACGGACTCCTTCGCCCTGGTCGCCGGAAACGGTGGCGGCTATGGCCAGCCCGGCGGGTCTCCGAAGGGTCAGGTCATCGCCTCCCGGGGCGGGGCCGCGGGCGCCGCCATCAAGCGCAACGGCCACAGGGTGAACCTGCCGGATGGACCCTTGCCGGATGCGGCCTACGACATCGGCTTTGGACCCCTTCGCGGTCCGATTGAGCCGTAGTCGCTCGTGACGCGCCGGGCCAGGGGGTGGGTGACTCGCCGCGACGCGAGTGGCCCACCCCCTGTCCTTTTTCGCGGTGTGGATGCGGGTGAATCGGCTCTCTCCGAGATTCGTTTCACCAAGAGCACAGTTTCTCAGAATGGACGAACGCGTGGGAGACGTGAGCCATACATCGGGGCAAAGGTAGCCGTTGTTCTTCCAGGCTCTGGTTTCGGCGGCGATGGGGGACGTCGGGTGAAAAACAATTTTTGAATAGATTTTTTAATACGAGCGGGCATCATGCGGTGTACCGCCGTTTCCCGGGTCTTGAGCGACAGTCATGGCATCCTGTCCTGGGTGCTGTGTCTGGCTTTGTTCGGATCGTCGATGGGGAGATGCATCGCGGCAAGACAAGGGCACGCATGAAGATGAGAGCGGGAAGCTGGAGTTGGAAGCGCGCTGGATTCCGTGGCCTGAAGAGCCCGGTGGTGTTGGCGCTCACGGCGCTGACGGCTTGCAGCGAGGTACACAACGATGGAGGCGCGGGGCCGACCCAAGGGGCCAAGGCCATCTCCAACGATACCTCCTCTCCCGTGCTGGAGTCCCCCAGCGCCCAGGAGGGCCTGTCCTCCGGACCCTCGGTGGAGCCCGGGAGCGCATCATCCCCCGCGCTGGAGTCCTCCGGGCTCCAGGCGGAGCAGCAGTGGGCGTGGACGGGCAGTTCCGTGCTGCCCGATCACAAGCAGGTGATGATGTCGCCCGTGGTCGTGGACGTGAACAAGGATGGCGTCCCGGACATCGTCTTCAGCACCTTCGCGGGCTCCAACTACAGCTCCGACGGGGTCATCCGGGCCATCAGCGGCGATGACGGCCGCGAGTTGTGGGCGGCGACGGACCCGGCGGCCCGGGTGAAGGCGGCGGCCAGCATCGCCGCCGGTGACATCGATGGTGATGGCAAGGTGGAGATCTGCGCCATCCCCGAGAATGGCCGCGGCATCCTCTGCATCGAGAACGACGGCACCTTCAAGTTCCGCTCGGCCGAGGCCGCGTATGACTACAACGAGTGGGGTGGCCCCTCGCTGGCGGACCTGGACGGCGATGGCACCGTCGAAATCCTCGACGGCAACCGCGTCTACAGCAACACCGGTGCGCTCAAGTGGGTGGGCTCCGATGGCATGGGCGGCGCCCTGTACACCGGCCCCATCTCCTTCGGCGCGGACATCGACCAGGACGGCACGCAGGAAGTGATCAACGGCCGCTCCGTCTACCGGCATGACGGCTCGCTCAAGTGCGCCAACACGGAGATTCCTCACGGCTTCGCGGGCGTGGGCAACTTCGACGAGGATCCCGCCGCGGAGATCGTGGTCGCGGGTCACGGCAAGGTGAGCCTGCTCGATGACGACTGCACGCTGCTCTGGACGCGGGATGTCCATGTCACGGGCCACGAGCAGTCCGAGGCGGGCCATGGCGGTCCTCCCAACATCGCGGACTTCGATGGTGACGGCCAGCTGGATGTCGGTCTGTCCGGAGACTGGAACTACACGGTCTATGGCTCCGACGGTTCCGTGAAGTGGTCCTACGCCATCCAGGACTACAGCTCCGGCAAGACGACCTCCACCACCTTCGATTTCGAGGGTGATGGCCGGCTCGAGGTCGTCCTCTCGGATGAAACCCACGTGCGCATCTTCGACGGACGGACCGGTGCGCTGCGCTGGGAGACGCGCAACAGCTCGGGCACCACGCACGAGAACCCCATCATCGTGGACGTGGACGCGGACGGCAGCGCGGAGATCATCGTCGCCGCCAACAACCATGCGTACCCGGGCTTCAACGGCATCCGCGTGTTCCGTGACTCCCAGAACGAGTGGGTGGGCACGCGAGGCATCTGGAACCAGCACGCCTACTCCATCACCAACGTCAACGACGACGGCACCATCCCCGCCCAGCCGGTGGCCAACTGGCTCACGCCGGGTCTCAACACCTTCCGCTCCCAGGCTCCGGGCTCCCGGGCCGCCGTGTGCCGGGTGCAGGGCACCTGGTCACCCACGGGCAGCCTGGCCCTGCCCCGGTTGCACCACACGTCGGTGCTCCTGCAGGACGGCCGCGTGCTGACGGCGGGCGGCTTCAACACCACCGCCGAGCTGTACAACGCGGACACGGGCACCTGGACCCGTACGGGTGACACCCTGGGCTCCCACCGCTACCACACGATGACGCGCCTGCTGGATGGGCGGGTGTTGATCGCCGGCGGTGGGTGGTGCCCGACGACGCTCGCCACCTCCGAGCTGTACTACCCGGACGCGGGCCGTTGGAAGGCGACGGGCAACCTGGTGGTGTTCCGCACCCACCACACCGCCACGCTGCTGCCCAATGGCAAGGTGCTGGTGACGGGTGGCGAGGACACCGAGGGGGTCGCGCTGTCCTCGGTGGAGCTGTATGACCCGGCCACGGGGACCTGGTCGCTCGCGGGGAACCTGAGCGCGGCCCGCCGCGATCACTCGGCCACGTTGCTGCCCAACGGCAAGGTGCTCCTGGCCGGTGGTGGCGATGACACGCGTGAGACGCTGGGCTCGGCGGAGGTGTATGACCCGGCCACGGGGACCTCGACGCCCGTGGGCGACCTGGACAAGGCACGCCGCTTCCACTCGGCCACGTTGCTGCCCAACGGCAAGGTGCTCGTGGCGGGTGGCGGGGACAGCTACCAGGTGGCCAACAGCATCGCGGCGGAGCTGTATGACCCGGCCACCAAGACCTGGACGGCCACGGGCAACATGAGCACGCCGCGCCGCTTCCACTCGGCCACGCTGTTGCCCAATGGCAAGGTGCTGGCGGCGGGTGGTTACCACCAGGCCACCGGCATCCTCTGGGGCGCGGAGTTGTACAACCCGGCCACGGGCACCTGGTGCCCGGCGGGCAGCCTGAACGTGGACCGGTACGGCCACACGGCCACGTTGCTCAATGACGGCCGGGTCCTGGCGACCGCGGGTGTCAGCAACACCGATCAGGCCTCCTCCGAGGTGTTCGGCCTGGAGTGATGAACGCCGCTGGCGCTCGCTGAGCGCCAGGGGATGAGCCAAGGGGTTCCGGGATGGCGGATGCTCGCCGCGCCCGGAGCCCCTTTCTTCTGCGCGCGTGGGCCCTGGGTCGTAGATTGAGGCGCAGAAAGGATTTCATGACGCCCATCGACGACCTCTTTCCCTCGGACGAACAGCTTCCCGCCAACGTGCGGCTCCCCGGGTATCTCGAGCAGCGCGAGTACCTCGTGGGGGGCGAATTGCGGACCTGGGCGGGCGAACTCAACCCGGTGCAGAGCCCGGTCTTCATGAAGACGCCCCGGGGCCCGGAGCCGAAGGTGATTGGCGCCACGCCGCTGCTCACCTCCCGGGAGTCCCTGGAGGCGCTGCACGCCGCGGTGAAGGCCTATGATCATGGCCGGGGCGTCTGGCCGACGATGCGCGTCGCCGAGCGCATCGAGCACGTCGAGCGCTTCCTCGTCGCGATGCGGGCTCAGCGCACCGCCGTGGTGAACCTGCTCATGTGGGAGATCGGCAAGACGCAGCCCGACTCCGAGAAGGAGTTCGACCGCACGATCGACCTCATCGTCGAGACGATTCGCGCGCTCAAGGAGCTGGATCGCACCTCGTCCCGCTTCGTGCAGGAGCAGGGCGTCATGGCGCAGATCCGCCGGGCCCCCATCGGCGTGGCGCTGTGCATGGGCCCGTACAACTACCCCCTCAACGAGACCTTCAGCACCCTGTTTCCCGCTCTGCTCATGGGCAACGCCGTGGTCTTCAAGCCGGCGAAGTTCGGTGTGCTGCTCATCCGTCCCCTGCTGGAGGCGTTCCGCGACTGCTTCCCGCCGGGCGTCATCAACATCATCTACGGCCGGGGCCGTGAGACGGTCGGCGCGCTCATGGAGAGCGGGCTGGTGGACATCTTCGCCTTCATCGGCACGAACCGGGGCGCCAGCGAACTCAAGCGCATGCACCCGCGGCCGCACCGGCTCAAGGCCGTGCTCGGGCTCGACGCGAAGAATCCGGCCATCATCCTCGAGGACGCCGACCTCGAGAACACCGTGAAGGAGTGCATCACCGGCACGTTGTCCTTCAACGGGCAGCGCTGCACGGCGCTCAAGCTGCTCATGGTGCACCGGAGCATCGTCGGGCCCTTCCTCGAGCGCTTCACCGCCGCCGTGGAGCGCCTGAAGCCCGGGATGCCCTGGGAGCCCGGCGTCGCGCTGACGCCACTGCCCGAGCCCGGCAAGGCCGCGTACCTGCAGGGACTGGTCGATGACGCCGTGGCGAAGGGGGCCCGCGTGGTCAACCGGGAGGGAGGGCGGACGAACCACTCGTTCTACTCACCCGCGGTGGTGTACCCGGTGACGGGCGAGATGCGGCTGGCCAGCGAGGAGCAGTTCGGTCCGGTGATACCGGTGATGGTGTTCGACCATGACGAGGAGGTCATCCGCTTCGTCGTGGATTCCCACTTCGGCCAGCAGTTGAGCCTCTTCGGCCGGGACTCGGCGCGCATCGGACGGTTCATCGACGCGTTCGCCAATCAGGTGGGCCGCATCAACCTCAACTGCCAGTGCCAGCGGGGGCCGGACACGTTCCCCTTCAATGGGCGCAAGGACTCCGCGGAGGGCACGTTGTCGGTGGCGGACGCGCTGCGGGTGTTCTCGATTCGCACGCTCGTCGCGGCGAAGACGACGACCGAGAACACCACGCTGGTGCAATCCATCCTCACCCGCCGCGAGTCGGACTTCCTCACCACCGACTTCCTCTTCTAGCCCGGGTCAGATGCTTTTTTGCGCGAGGCCCTCCGGGGGGATAGGGATGAGGGCCTCGTATGTCTGTGACCGCGGAGTTGCTCGAAGCCGTCCGGGGCGAAGCGCGCCCGGATACCTGGTCCGCCGGCATGAGCCTGGCTCGTGCGGGCGCCGTCTCGGTGCAATCCATCGGTGAGGAAGAGGCCGTTCTCCGGGTGCGTGCCACCGGCCGCCCGGCCCCCTTGACCACCGTGCTCTACCCGGAGGACGAGGTCTGGGAGTGTGACTGCCGGGGCCGGGTGGACCCCTGCGAGCACGTGGTGGCGGCGGCCCTCGTCCTCCACCACTCGGTGACCCAGCGCCCTCCCGCGCAGCGAGCCCCCTCGCGGCCTCCGCCGGCCCGGCCTCCGGTGGCTCCGACGGCCGCGCCGAAGCCGGAACGCATGGTGTACCGCTTCAAGCGCGTCGACGGAGGACTGCAACTCGAGCGCCTGCTGGTGCGTCCGGACAACACCGCGCGGCTCCTGGCGCGCAGCCTGGTGTCGCTGCTGACGAATCCCGGGGAGGCGGCCCGGATCCAGGTGGATCCGTGTGATCGGCTCGCGGACAAGTTGCTCGCGAAGCCCACCCGGGGCGCGCTTCCACCCGAGCGGTTGAGCGCGCTCCTGCGCGTGTTGGAGCCCGCGCGCACCGTGCTCTTCGACGGCGTGCTGGTGTCCGTGTCGAGCGAGCCCCTTCTTCCGCGGGTCACCGTGGAGGATCGCGGCGAGCAGACGGTGCTCCGGATCCAGAAGGATCCCCGCATCACCGAGGTGCTGTGCCCCGGAGTGGTGCTCTGTGGGGGAATGATCTGCCAGCTGGGTGAGCAGTCCCTCACGGGCGCGCGGCTGGAGAGCCTGCCTCAGGAGCGCGTCTTCTCGCCTTCGCAGATGGGGGACCTCACCGGGAAGGTGCTGCCAGACCTCGCGCGGCGCATGCCGGTGGATGTGCGGAGCTCCCGGTTGCCGCCCATCGACCGCTCGCTCCAGCCGCGCATCTCCGTGGAGCTCAATCAGCTGGACTCCGGCCTCTCGGTGTTGCCCACGCTGGTGTACGGCTCACCGCCCTCGGTGCGCATCGACAACGGGCGCATGGTGTTCCTCAAGGGCGCGGTGCCCGTGCGCGACGAGGCCGCCGAGCAGAAGCTCATCCACGAGCTGCGGGACGAGCTGAACATGGTTCCCGGCCGGCGCGTGACGGTGCAGGGCAAGGAGGCGGTGCAGCTCGCGGACAAGCTGCGGCGTTGGCGCGGCGGCCTCACCGGGGACGCCGCGCGTGTGGTGAGCCCCCACGTGCAGTTGCGCCCCATGCTGTCGGTGGACGCCGGGGTCTCCGAGGAGGGGGTTCCCCGCGTGGGCTTCTCGTTCGACTTCCAGGTGGAGGGGGCGGGTCCAGGCGCGCCACGCTCCGTGGACGCGGGCGCGGTGCTGCGCGCCTGGGAAGAAGGGTTGGGCCTGGTGCCACTGGAGGGGGGTGGATGGGCGCCGTTACCCACCGCATGGCTGAAGTCGCACGGCCAGCGTGTGGCGGACTTGCTGGCCGCGCGCGAGACGGACGGACGGCTCGCCAACCACGCCATCCCGCAGCTCACCGGACTGTGCGACGCGCTGGAGCATCCGCCTCCGCCTGGCCTCGAGCGGCTGGCGCCCCTGGTCCAGGGCTTCGAGAAGCTGCCGGACGCGCGGTTGCCGGCGGATCTCACCGCGACGCCTCGCCCCTATCAGTTGCAGGGGATCAGCTGGCTCACCTTCCTGCGGCAGGCGGGCCTCGGCGGCGTGCTCGCGGACGACATGGGTCTTGGCAAGACGCTGCAGACCCTCTGCGCGCTGGGGCCAGGCTCGCTGGTGGTGGCCCCCACGAGCGTGTTGCCCAACTGGGAGGCGGAGGTGAAGCGCTTCCGTCCCTCGCTCAAGGTCTCCGTCTATCACGGGCCCGGCCGCGTCCTGGACGAGACCGCCGATGTGACCCTCACCACCTATGCGCTGCTTCGCCTGGACGCGGAAATCCTCGGGGCCAGGGTCTGGGACGCGGTGGTGCTGGACGAGGCTCAAGCCATCAAGAATCCGGAGAGCCAGGTGGCGCGCGCGGCGTACGGGCTCCAGGCCTCCTTCCGGTTGGCCCTGAGCGGCACGCCCATCGAGAACCGGCTCGAGGAGCTCTGGAGCCTGATGCACTTCACCAACCGGGGGCTGCTCGGTGGGCGCAAGGAGTTCGAGGCGCGGTGGGCGCGGCCGGTGTCGGACAACCAGAAGGGGGCGGCCGAGCAACTGCGCGCGCGCATCCGCCCCTTTGTCCTGCGCAGGCTCAAGCGGGACGTGGCGCCCGAGCTGCCGCCGCGGACCGAGTCCGTGCGCCATGTCACTCTCAGTGAGCGCGAGCGCGCCGTCTATGACGCGGTGTATGCCGCCACGCGCGAGGAGGTGGTGTCCCAGCTGGAGGCCGGCGGCAGTGTGCTGAAGGCGCTGGAGGCGTTGCTGCGGCTGCGTCAGGCGGCCTGCCACCCGGCGCTCGTGCCGGGACAGCAGGCGAAGACGTCTTCCAAGGTGGAGGCGTTGGTCGAGGCGCTCGGCACCGCGGTGGAGGATGGACACAAGGCGCTCGTCTTCTCGCAGTGGACGTCCATGCTGGATCTCATCGAGCCGGCGCTGCGGGAGGCGGGCATCGGCTTCATCCGGCTGGACGGCGCCACGGCCAACCGGGGCGCCGTGGCCGCGTCGTTCCAGGAGCCGGGCGGCCCACCCGTGATGTTGATTTCACTCAAGGCGGGCGCGACGGGGCTCAACCTCACGGCGGCGGACCATGTCTTCCTCGTGGACCCCTGGTGGAACCCGTCCGTGGAAGCGCAGGCGGCCGACCGGGCGCACCGCATCGGCCAGCAGCGGCCGGTGATGGTGTACCGGCTGGTGTCCCAGGGGACCGTGGAGGAGAAGATCCTCCACCTGCAGGACAAGAAGCGCGCGCTCTTCGAGGCCGCGCTCGGTGGTGCCGCCGGAGCCGCCGCCATTACGCGGGCGGATCTCCTGCAGTTGCTCGACTGAAGCCGTGGCCTTTACAGGGAGCACGCCGCGAGCGCACGATTCGGGTTCACACCGTTTTGTTGTGAACGCGAGCCGGGGGGTCGTGCTTGACGTGGAGGTTTCATGAAAGCCAAGTGCGCGGCGTTTCGCCGTGATGTGTGGAGCTCGCTCCTCGCCGTGGGGTTGTTCGTGGTGCTGCTGGTGGGCCACGACGCGTCCGCGGCTTCGTTCACCCTCTTCGAAAGCGGTCAGGTCAGGCCCCTCGCCCTCTCTCCGAGTGGCGGGTACCTCTTCGCCGTCAACACGCCGGACAACCACCTCGAGGTCTTCCAGGTCTCCTCCAGCGGTCTCGTCCACCGTGGCTCGATCCCCGTGGGACTGGAGCCCGTCGCGGTCGCGGCGCGGAGTGACACCGAGGTCTGGGTCGTCAATCACCTGTCCGACAGCGTGAGTGTCGTGGAGGTCGCCCCGGGCGGGTATGGCGGCACCGTGGTGCGGACCCTGCTCGTCGGCGACGAACCGCGCGACATCGTCTTCGCCGGGACGGGGAAGAGCCGTGCCTTCATCACCGCCGCCCACCGCGGTCAGAACGTGCCCTTCGATCCCCAGTTCACCACGCCGGGCATTGGCCGTGCCGACGTCTGGGTCTTCGATGCCAACAACCTGGGCACCTCGCTCGAGGGTAAACCCCTTTCCATCATCACCCTCTTCAGCGATACCCCGCGCGCGCTCGCGGCGACGCCCGATGGCTCGCGCGTCTATGCCGCCGCGTTCCACTCGGGCAATCGCACCACCATCATCCACGAGACCCTCGTGCCCAACGGCGGCGAGGCGGCGGGAGGCATGCCGGGTCCCAACGTCAACTTCCAGGGCATCCCGGCGCCGGAGACAGGCGTCCTCGTCAAGTTCAACGGCCAGAACTGGCTCGACTCGCTGGGCCGCTCCTGGACGAACGACGTGAAGTTCTCCCTGCCCGACAAGGACGTCTTCGTCATCAACGCCACCGCCAATCCTCCGGTCCAGGTCTCGGGGTCGGCTGGCTTCTATTCCGGTGTGGGCACCATCCTGTTCAACATGGCCGTCAACCCGGTGAGCGGGAAGGTGTACGTGAGCAACACCGAGGCCCGGAACGATCTGCGGTTCGAGGGCCCGGGCACCTTCGCGGGGAGCAGTTCGCGCGGGCACCTGCACGAGAGCCGCATCAGCGTGTTGAGCTCCTCGGGCGTCGCGCCACGTCATCTCAACAAGCACATCAACTACAATGTCTGCTGTGCCGCCATTCCCAATGACGAGAACGAGAAGAGCCTCGCGCAGCCGCTCGGCATGGCGGTGACCTCCAACGGCTCCACCCTGTACGTGGCCGCGTTCGGCTCCTCGAAGATCGGCGTGTTCCCCACCGCCGCGCTCGAGGCCGATACGTTCGTGCCGAGCACGGCCAATCAGATCCTCCTGAGCGGTGGAGGCCCCACGGGCATGGTGCTGGATGAGGCGCGCGGACGCATGTACGTGCTGACGCGCTTCGACAACGCGCTCTCCATCGTCAACACCACCACGCGCCAGGAGATCGCCCACCTGAAGATGTACAACCCCGAGCCGGCGAACGTGGTGGCGGGGCGTCCGTTTCTCTACGACGCGCGCAAGAGCTCGAGCCACGGCGACTCGTCCTGCGCGAGCTGCCACATCTTCGGCGACTTCGACAGCCTGGCGTGGAACCTCGGCAACCCGGATGCCGCCTACACGCTCAACAAGAACCCCATCGCCACGACGCCTCCCGAGTTCGGCGATGATCCCACCTTCGGTCAGGATCCCAACTTCCACCCGGTGAAGGGTCCCTTGACGACCCAGAGCCTGCGCGGCATGGCGAACCATGGCCCCATGCATTGGCGCGGCGACCGTTCTGGCGGGAGCGCTGCGTCGAGCGCCCAGCCGGACAGCGGCGCCTTCGACGAGGTCGCGGCGTTCAAGCAGTTCAACCCGGCGTTCATGGATCTGCTCGGGCGGCACGCGCAGCTTTCCGCCGCGGAAATGCAGCAGTTCTCGGACTTCATCCTCCAGGTCGTCTATCCGCCCAATCCCGTCCGCAACCTGGACAACTCGCTCACGCCGTCGCAGCGGGCGGGCAAGGACTTCTTCGTCAACACCACGAGCTTCTTCCATGGCTCGTGCGAGTCCTGCCACCGCCTGGACCCCAACGCGAACCCCGGTGCGGGTGCCTTCAAGGGCTTCTTCGGAACGGATGGCCGCTCGGCGTTCGTCGCCACGGCGATCTTCCCGAAGACGCCGCACCTGCGGAACGTCTACCAGAAGGTCGGCATGTTCGGCGTGAACTACCCCTTCGGCTTCCTCCCCCCGGATCCCTTCATGGGAGATCAGGTACGCGGCTTCGGGTTCAACAGCGATGGCTCCCTGGACACGCTGCTGCGCTTCAACAGCGGCTTCGACTTCCATCCCATCTTCAACTCGGTGGGCATCCCGGACACGCCCGCGGGGTACCAGGCCAAGCTGGACATGGGTCAGTTCTTGCTGGCCTTCGACAGCAACCTGGCTCCGATTGTCGGCCAGCAGGTGTCGCTCACCGTCCAGAACCTGGCCGTGGCCACCCCCCGCATCAAGCTCCTGATGGCACGCGCCGACGTGGGCGAGTGCGACCTGGTGGTGAAGGGCCGGATCGCGCAGATCGACGTGGGCTTCCTGTATGTGGGCAAGGGGATGTTCAAGAGCGACCGGAAGGCGCAGGCCCTCCTCACGGAGGAGGGCCTCTGCCAGCTGCCCTGCGTGAATCCCGGGGCGCTGACCTTCACCTGCGTGCCTCCGGGCTCGGGTCAGCGCATCGGGATCGATCGCGACCTCGATGGCTTCCTCGACGGTGATGAGCGGAGCGCGGGAAGCGATCCCGCCAATCCCCTCAGCACCCCCTGAACCAACACCCGCCTGATTCAGAGTCGTCGCCGGGGCGAGACGTGCCCCGGCGACGACGCATTCCGCCCGAGGGCGGGGACGGCTAGTAGGACGACTTCGCCACCATGTTCTGGTTGGTGACCGCGTTGCCCGTGCCGTTGATGATGTGATTGATCGCGGCGCCCGCGGTGCTGCCGAGGAAGACCGTGATCATGTGCTGGAACTTCACCCCGGAGGTGGACGGCGTCTCGATGGCGTTCTCCAGGATGACCGGGTACCAGAACACGGAGTAGATGCCGAGGCCGCGGGCGTCATGGTTCGTCACCGAGTTGGCGACCTTGTACGACGCGTAGCCCTTCACGCCGTCATGCGTCCACCGGCTCTGGTTCGGCACGTCGTAGGGAATCTCGGACTGGTAGAAGTAGACGCGGCCGTTGTTGCCATTCCAGAGGGTCTGGTAGCCCTCGAAGTGCTCGACGAAGAGGCCGTAGGCGGACACGTAGTCGCCGTTGACGGTGACGCCGTTGATGCCCTTGTTCACGTCCCAGCCCACGCCGTTGCCGTGATCGGCGCGCCACAGCCAGATGTTGTCGAGCAGCACGTCATTGCTGTTGACCGTGAGGCAGCTCGTCGCGTTGCCGACCTGCGCTCCGCCCACGCGGCAGGAGACGTCGAAGAGCGCCGTGGGGTTGCTCGAGTGCCGGACCGCGGTCTTCGAGCCACCCAGCGTGAGCAGCACGGGGGAATTCTGGATGCCGGCGTCGAAGAGAATGCCGGCGACCGTCACACCGTCCACGTCCGCGACGTTCATCGCGCTGGTGCCCTGGTCCGGGATGAGCGTCGCGAGGCCGAGCCCCAGGACGATGGTGTTCGGGTTGGAGACCTGGAGGGCGCTCGAGAGGTGGTAGATGCCAGGGGTCAGGATGAGGTGCTTGCCGGCGCTGAGCGCGGCGTTGAGCGTGGCGGACGTGTCCCGGTCCGCGCGGGCGATGTGGAACTTGTCGATGGACAGCACGGCGCCGGGAGTCGTTCCGTTGACCCACGTGGTGCCCTTGCTGTTCGTCCGGAGGGAGGGAACCTTGACGGCGTAGTTTCCGGCGTCGTCGATGAAGAGGTAGGGCTTCTCGCGGATGACCGGCGTGGTGTCGACGACCGTGTAGACCTGGTTCGGCCAGGTGCCCGACGGCGCCTGCTCATCGCCCACGAACACCATGTTCCAGTTCTGGCCCTGCCAGTTGTTCAGGCTGGTGTTCCGGGTGAGGAATTGCTGCTGGGTTCCGGAGTTGATGACGTTGTCGATCTTCGAGTCCGCGATGAACCCGCCGCTCGACCAGGCGTTGTTCCAGGCGCTGTCCCAGAGGTTGATGGAGCCCTTCACGTGGATGCGGCGCATCGTGGTCGCCTGGGAGACGGCCCACACCATCTTGTTGGAGTCCAGCGTCGGGACGACCGAGAGGTTCTCGGTTCCGCGCCAGAAGTTCTGCGTGGCGTTGCCCTGGAACCAGTTCGCGTTGGTGCGCACCGAGCCGGTGATCGTCACGTTGTCGGGCGATTGTCCCAGCCCGAACACGTTCATGTAGAAGCCGATCTGGACGTCCAGGTTGTACTGACCCGGCTTGAAGAAGTACGCGTACCGCTCGTTGCCGAAGTGGTTCTTCTCCTGCTGGTAGAAGACGCTGTTGATCCGGCTCTGGATGGCCGCCATCGACATGGAGGGGTCGAAGATGAGGACGTTGGGTCCGAAGTCCGGGCCATTTCCATTGTCGGGGGGGAGGCTGCCGACGACGCCCAGCGTGAGCGTCTCCCATTCACGCGCCGTGGCTCCCGCGGCGGAGACGGTGCTGCCGCCCGCGTTGGCGGCGGAGACGAACTGGCCGGTGACCACCGTCTTCAGCGCGATCTTGTCGCCGTTGACGATGTTGCCGGAGCCGTTGAGCTTCACGACGGTGAACTGCTCCCAGGACTGCGGCGCCGTCGCCGTGAACCGGATGGCGCCGCCGCCGCCGTTGATCGCCGAGCCCCACTGGCCGCTGATGCTCTGCAGCGTCACCACGTCGCCGCTGGCGAGCGCGCCGCCGTTGACGTCCGTGAGCGTGAACGTCTCCCACTCCTGGGGAACCGTGCTGTAGGCCATCAGGTCGGCCCCACCGCCCTTGTCGGCGACGAGGTAGTGGTTCGACCAGGTCTGCAGGGTGACCGTCAGCTGGCTCGCCGCGAGCGCCTTCTCCGTGCTGCTGGTGGGCTCGGCCTGCTCTGGCTCCGGGGGCGCGGCGCAACCCGCGCTGGTGGCGAGGAGCGTCACGGTGGCGAGCCCCAGGACTCGCGTCCTGCGGGATGGAATGACGGGGCGCGACTCATCCGGTTTGACGCGGCGCATGATGTCTTCCTTTTCGGTGGGGGGATTTCAGCGAGGCCGCCCTAAATCAGAATACCTGTTTAGCGGCAAGAACTTAATAGTCCGATAAGTTGTTTCTTGCTTGATTTCCTTGTTCACGGCTGGGTGTTTTGAGTTTTCCATTGCGCGCCCAAGGGAAGGCTTCTCGGTTAGAAACGGGGGGTGCCTCCAACACCCAAGTGGTTCGACGCCCTGAAAAAGGATCCCAAGGCCCTCGACGCGGGGATTCATTGGTTCACCCCCGAGGAGTCGGAAGCGAAACGTCTTGAACTCCTTCGGGAGTACGAGCCGGCGCTGGGGCGCGCGCGCCAGCACCTTCCGGACGAGGCCTTCACGGCCGCCAGGGCCCTGGTGGAGCGTTTCCTCCCGGTGGGCCTGGGCCCCACGGCCACGGATCGCCTGGGCAACAAGACCCGCTCCTGGCTCCTGGTGGAGAAGCAGTCCGCCGTCGAGCTGAAGGTCGCCCTGTCTCCGCTCCACCCGCCCTTGTTCTGGCTTTCCGCGGGACAGACCGTCGCCACGCTCAAGGACGTCCTGGCGACCTATTTCCCCGCCTTCGCTCCCTCCGAGGACAAGCTGGAGCGCACCGTGCGAGGCTTCCTCGGAACGAATGCGCGCGATCACCTGGATTTGATTCAACTCCATGATCGCTACAAGGCCTCCGCCTTCATGGACGGCGTGGCCTGGGGCAGCGCCTATCCGCGCGAGCCCGTGCTGGACATGTTGCCCAAGGGGGCCGCGGGTCAGGCCCAGGCCCGGCGCTACCGCGAGCAGGCTCCCACGGGGATGCCCACGTTCAGCTTCCGCTCGCTGTACTCGAGATCGATCCTCACCGCGGAGGCCCATGTGGGGGGGGTGGAGGGCATCAACCTCTTCATCGCCCGGCTTCGCTATCGCCCCGCGAAGCAGGCCCCGATGATTCGCGAGATCAATCAGCGGCTTGGCACGAAGTATCCAGAGGACCTCCCCGTCGATCTGGCCGGCGCGCTCACGGGTCTGCCCTTCGACACGTCGGACACCTTGCGTGCCGCTCTCTCCCAGCCGCTCCAGCCCGCCCAGCTCTCCTTCACGATCCTGTGTCTGGATGGCCTCGCGCCCGACCAGGCGTCGGCCGAGCGGCAACTGCGCGAGTTCATGTCCCATCCCGAGGGGAGCGTGCGTCAACTCGTGGCGCACCTCGCGCTCCGGCGGGGCTTGAAGGGGCTGCTCTCCGAGATGGCCCAGGCGGAGCGGCACCCGGAACTCCAGAAGCAGATCTCCGCGGCCGTGCAGCGCTTGGGGTAGGGGGAATTGTAGGCCTGTGTCGTCGTGGCATTCCTGGCCACCGACACAGGGCTACTCAAGACCACCTCATAGGGCCCTCGTTTGGCGGGAAAAGACGGAGATTGCGTAAGCTTCCGCAACTGATCCGAGGGGGCGCGGACAATCTCCGGCGGCTCCTTATTTACCCATTTTCCGCCAGGAGAAGTCCCCATGTCCCGTCCCGTTGATTCCTCCGCTGGTGATGCCGCCCGTCGTGCCGCGGCGGAAGCAGCCCGTCAGGCGGCGGAAGCAGCTCGCCGGGCCGCGGAAGCCGCCGCCCAGAGGGCCGCCGCGGAACAGGCCGCCCGGAGCCAGAACGCCGCGTCCACCCGGACCCAGGGCCCCACCGTCCAGACGCCCCGCGATGGGTTCTCCGCCCGCTCCACCCCGGGCAACCAGGTTCGTCTGGATGGCGCTCCCCCCGCGCCCGCCAATGCCAATACCCCGGGAGCCAACGCCTCTCCCTTGCCGGAGAAGGCCGAGGATCTTCCCTCGCTCTTCCCCGAGCTGAAGAACAAGCCCAAGGAGGAGCTGGAGAAGGCCCACGCGTCGATGAAGAAGCTCGTGGAGGGCGACTTCTCGGAGCAGGCCACCGCTCTGGGCGAGCTCTCCGCGCAATTCCCCGAGGCGAAGAAGGCCCTCCTCGACAAGCTCGGCGTCAAGGACGAGAAGCTCGTCAAGCTGGCCACCGACTCCACCGCGCTCAAGTCGCTGGGGACGCTGACCAACAAGGACGCGTCCGTGGCCGACAAGGCCAAGGCCGCGCTGGAGCTGGCCAACAGCGTCGGGACGATCTTCAAGCCCGAGGATCTCCAGGGCGTGCTCAAGACGGCGCTCGACGGACTTCCCGCGGGCGCGAAGCTGGCCGAGGCCATCGGGGCCTTCACGGATCCCTCGAAGACGGGCACGGACAAGGCCAAGGCGGTGCTGGGGCTCGCCGAGTCCCTCAAGGAGTTCGCGGGCAACACCTTCCCCGAGCTCGCCAATGATCTGCGCAAGCTGGACGGTCCCCTGCGTGCCGTCAGCGCGGGCATCACGCTGCTGGACCCCAAGGCCTCCGCCAAGGACAAGGCCGTGGCCGCCGCCCAGCTCGCCGCGGAGATCCCCGACCTCAAGTCGGACCTCGTGGGTTTCAAGGACGCGCTCAAGCAGTTCAAGGTGAAGGGCGCCGACCAGGCCGTCGACGAGGGCGCGCGCCTGGCCGAGGTCGCGGTGAAGGGGTTGGATCCGGCGCTGGCCAGCGAGCTGACCCCCGCGCAGCTCAAGGGGCTGGAGGACATCGCCCAGAAGGTGGGCCCCGACGAACTCGAGAGCGTGCTCCAGGGCATCAAGGATCCCAAGGCCCTCGAGGGCCTCGTGGGCAAGCTGGGCGAGCTGGATGGCGACGCCGGCAAGCGGCTGCTCAAGTCGCTGGGCGGCATGGAGCATGGCGCGCTGGCCAAGGCGCTCTCCGATCCGGGCATGCTCGATCAGCTCGGCACGCTGGCCACCAAGCTCGATGACGAGGGCGCCGAGCTCATTGGCAAGCTGGCCAAGGACATGGACGCCGATGGCCTGAAGATGCTGTTGAAGTTCACCGACGGCGTCGACGCGGACGTGCTCAAGACGGGGCTCAAGGCCCTGGGTCCCGCGCTGGAGGAGGGCGGCGGCAAGCTGGTCGGCAAGACCCTGAAGGTGATGGACGACGTGCTCGGCAAGCTGGGCGTGGAGGTCACCGCCGAGGTCGCAGGCAAGGTCTTCAAGAACCTGGCGAAGGCCATCCCGCTGGCGGGTGCCGTGCCCGGCATCATCGACGCGGCGGCCTACGGGCAGAAGGCCGCGGAGCTCCATGACAAGAACAAGGACCTTGGCTTCCTGGCGATGGTGGGCGCGGGTCTCAACGGCGCGGACGCGGTGGTCGGCACGGTGCTGGACTTCACCGGCGTGGGCGCGGCGGTGGACCTGGGCGTGGGCGCGGGTTTCGCCATCGCCGAGCTGGCGCTGGACATCGGCTTCGACGCGGAGATGGAGAAGTTCAACGCGGATCCCCAGAACTACGAGGCGCCGGACTGGGTGAAGGCCGTCAACCTGGCGGGTGCCGCCGCGATGGGGCCCACGGGCATGGCCTCGCTCGCGGCCTACTACGGGCCGGAGGGTGCCGCCGAGCTGGCCCAGTGGGGCGTGGAGAAGAGCGCCAAGGGCGCGGTGGCGCTGGCGGAGTTCGCCGGGGTCGGGACCGCCGAGCTGGCGGGGGACGGGCTCCATGCGACCGCGGGCTTCATCCACGGGCTCGCCGATGTCATCCGCAACCCGTCCAAGTACGGGGAGGCGATCGCCAACCAGGCCCGTGACGCGTTCAACGCCGCCCTGGAGAAGGGCGGAGAGATCGCCGCGGAGGCCCAGAAGGTCCTCGGCAATGTCATCGACGAGGCGAAGAAGCTGGGCGAGAAGGGCCTGGAGACCTTGGAGTTCATCGCCCAGAACCCGGGCAAGGCCGCGCAGATGGCGGTCGATGGCATCAAGGGGATGATCGAGGCCGGCGGCGAGCTCCTGAAGCAGGGGGGCGAGGCGCTGCTCAAGAAGGCGGGCGAGACGCTCGAGGGGCTCCAGAAGGGCTGGGAGACCCTGACGGGCGTGGCCCGTGAGAAGGCCGCCGAGCTCATCGAGAGCGCCCAGAAGGGGCTCGAGTCGGTGGTCAACAAGGCCGTGGAGCTGGGCGAGAAGGGCCTGGAGACGCTGGTCTGGGCGGCCTCGCACCCGGGCGAGGTGGCCGACCTGGCCAAGAAGGCCCTCACGGACGTGCTCGCCAAGGGCGGCGAGCTGGCCCAGAAGGCGTGGGAGGGCATCAAGAGCCTGGGCGCCCAGGGTCTCGAACTCGCGGAGAGCACCATCAAGGGGCTGCAGGCCGCGGGGGAGAAGGCGGTGGAGACGCTCAAGTACATCGCCGAGAACCCGGGCGAGGCCGCCGCGAAGGTGCGCGACTGGGCGGGTCAGACGCTCTCCAACATGGTCCGCGCGGGCGGCGAGATGGCCCAGGAGGCCGCTACGGCCATCAAGGACTTCGTCGACCGTCGCGTGGAGTGGGCCAAGGGCTTCGCCACGGATCTCCTGAAGGACGGCGTGAGTGCCTTCAAGGAAGTCGCCAAGGCGTGGGGAGAGAACCTCACCGAGGGAGGCAAGGAGATCCTCGCCGCGCTCAAGGACCTGGGCGGCGCGGGCGTGGATGCGCTCAAGGACCTGGCCAGCGTGGGCGGTCAGTTGGCGGAGACGGCGGTGGGCTACCTGGGCGACCTGGCTCAGATGGGCATCGACGCGGCCAAGGGCGCGCTCGACGGTCTCGCGCAGCTCGGTGGGCAGATTGGCGAGCTGGCGGGCGATGCCGTCGATGCCGTGAAGAACGCCACCAACGGCGAGATCAACGTCTTCGGCTGGGAAGTGGACGTCAACCCGCTCTGGTAATGCGCGCTCACTCCTGGCGCCGCCGGGTCTAGGATGCGCTCATGTCGAAGCGCATCCGGATCATCGAGGGGACGTGGAACTGCTCTTCGTGCGACACGAAGGGCATCCTCGCCCGACACAAGCGGTGCCCGAACTGCAACAACCCCCGGGAACTCACGGACGATGAGTCCGAGTTCGACTTCGGGGACACGGACGCGGCGACGGGCAAATCCCTGCGCGAGGGCGTGACCGACGAGAAGGCCCTGGAGCTGGCGCGAGCGGGCGTGGACTGGTTCTGCGCCTATTGCGGCGCCTCCAACCGGGGCGACCAGCCGAGCTGCAAGCAGTGCAAGGCCGAGCGCACCCAGGACGCCAAGGCCCTGGGGGAGAAGGAGCTTCCGGGTCCCGCCCCCCGTCCCGTGCCCCAGCGGGGCGCCTCGAAGAAGGGGACCTTCACCAAGGTGGGTCTGGTGGTGTTGGGCGGCCTGTTCTTCTGCTGCTTCGGGACCATGATCTACGGCGTGTGGATGACCCGGACGAGTGACTACCCGGGCCAGCTCGTGGGCGCCGAGTGGAAGCGCGCCGTCATCCAGGAGCGCTTCTCCCCCGTGACGCTGGAGGGGTGGAAGGACGAGCTGCGTCTCCAGCCGCCGCGCATGCCCATCGATGGCTCGGGAGAGTTCGCGGGGGTGCAGAACATCCGCTCCTGCGTGTCGAGCCGTCGCGGCACCCGGCAGGTGGCGGATGGCACGCGCCAGGTCTGCCGGACGAAGACGCGCAAGAAGGCGTGCGGCACGGAGGAGAAGTGCCAGACCCGGGACAAGGGCAACGGCTTCCGGGAGGAAGTCTGCAAGGACGTCACCCGGTATTGCGACGAGTCCTATGAGGACTGCCACGACGAGACGCGCTACCGCGACGAGCCCATCTACGCGCTCAAGTGCAGCTACGACGCGTATCAATGGAAGGAAGTGGCGCGCCGCGAGGCCTCTGGACGGGACGGCGAGCCCCCGCGTTGGCCGGAGCTGTCCATGAAGGGGGAGGATCGCCTCAAGCGAGAGGAGTCCTACAAGCTCCTCGTCGAATACGAGAAGGGTGGAAGGCAGCAGGCGCCCCTCGAACTCAAGACGGAGAAGGAATTCCTCGCCTGGAAGAAAGGTCAGCCCGTGTCGGTCACGGTGACCAACGGCGGGGAGGTCAAGCAGCTCCTCCCACGGTGAGCCTCAGTCGTCCGCCGCCTCCGGGTCCAATCTGCCAGCCCCCACCGGGTAATCCCACGCCGTCTCATGGGCGGCGCCCTCCGCGAAGCGCGGGTCCACGTACTCCTCGAAGGCGAGCGGCTTGTCGATGAGCTGGTGCTCCAGCATCAGGCGCACCACGAGATCGAAGTCGTCCCTGCGGGGCATCAGCGGATTGAACGTCACCCGATCCAACGGCTTCGTCAGCGCCCATTTCAGCAGGGAGGGCGGTTGGTTGTAGTAGTAGCGCCCGACGAACTCGGCGGCGTACTCGCGCTCGGGTTGACCCGCGTCCAGCCACAGCCCCGATCGGGCGATTCCATCCACCAGGACCTGGACCGCCTCGGGCCGCCGCTGGATGACCTCGTCGCGCACCACCAGCACACAGGACATGTAGTCCGGCCAGTACTCACGGGCCTGGAAGAGGACGCGGCCATGGCCCCCCAGCTCCGCCTGCGAGGGGAAGGGCTCGCCCATGACGAACCCGTCAATGGCGTTGGACGCCAGCGCCCCCGCCACGTCGGGAGGCGTCATCTCCACGACGCGCACGTCTCCCGGCTTCAGCCCGTTCTGGTCGAGCGCGCGCGAGAGCAGCAGCCGCTCGTCCGAGAACCGGCTGGGAATGGCCACGGTCTTCCCCTTCAGGTCGGCCACCGTCTTCACGGGGCCGTCCTTCTTGACCACCGCCGCGCTGCCGTAGCGGTGTCCGAGGTAGACGATCTTGATGGGGACGCCCTGCGACCGCAGGGCCACGGCCAGGGGAGCGACCAGGAAACCCGCCTGCACCCGATTGGAGATCAACGCCTCCTTGATCTCCGGGAACCCCTGAAACAGATGGGGGATGAACAGGTACTTATCGAGCGAACGGCGGGCGATGTAGTCGGTCACCGGACACGCGAGGTGTCATGTGACGGGGATGTAGGCGACGTCGAGCTTGCGCTCACTCTCGGGACGCAGCTCGTTGACCACGCCATCCCAGCGCACGTTGAGCGAGGCGTGGAGCACGGAGAGGACGAGGGTCCACAGGAGCACTCCCCCGACGAGGGGCCGCGTGGACAGCATTCGCTTGAGGCGCGATGGAGACATCAATCCTCCCGATGGAAGGCCCAGCGCACCGCGCGAGCCCGTTCGATTTGGCGCATGGCCAGGTCCAGCCCGAGCCCGATGCCGCCGATGAGCAGCATGCCGCCGATGACGAGATCATAGCGCTTGCCCGCGTTGCGCGCGTCGATGATGAGGTAGCCCAGGCCCGAGTCGGTCCCCAGCATCTCGGCGGCGACCACCACCAGCCAGGCGATGCCCAGGGTGATTCGCAGCCCGGTGAGCACGGAGGGCAGGATCGCGGGGAAGATGACGCGACGAAGCATCGCCACCCGGCCCAGGCCGAGATTCCGGCCCGCCCGGAGATAGATGCCGGGAACGCGCTGCACGGCCTCCCGTGTGTACGCCACGATGGGGAACAGGGCGGACAGGAAGATGAGGAAGCGGGTCGCCGAATCGGCCACGCCGAAGAGGAGGATGGCCACGGGGCTCCAGGCCAGGGGGCTGATGGGCCGCAGCACCTGGACGAGCGGCCCGGCCACGCGGGCGCTGGGCGTGTGCAGCCCCATCATCAACCCGGCCGGAATGCCCAGGAGCACCGCGAGGGTGTAGCCCGACAACACGCGCACGAGCGAATCCCCGGCGTACGTCATCAGGCGGCCCTGCCGGGCGAGCTCCTCCAGTCCGCGCAGGACCTGGAGGGGGGTGGGGATGACGATCGTCCCGGAGAGCTTCACCCCCTCGTGCCAGAGCAGCAACAGCAAGGCCCCCACGGCGGCGGGCAACAAGAGGCCAGGGACTCCGCGCGAGGTCTTCATATCCGATGGGCCAGGCCGAGCTCATCGAGCAGTTGGCGCCGGTACTGGAGGTATTCCAGGGAGGCGATGTCGCGGGGGTGGGGCAGGTCGATGGCGATCACCCGCTGGATGCGCCCTGGCCGGGCCGACATGACCAGCACGCGGTCCGCGAGCTGCACGGCTTCGTCGAGGTCATGGGTCACGAAGAGGATGGTCTTGCGCTCGGCGGTCCACAGCCGCAGCAATTCCTGACGCAAGGTGTGACGGGTGATGGCATCGAGCGCGTTGAAGGACTCGTCCAGCAGGAGCATGTCCGGGTTGACCGCGAGGGCTCGCGCGAGCTCGAGCCGCTGCTTCATGCCGCCGGACAGCTCCGAGGGGTAGGCCCGCGCGGAGCCCGCGAGTCCCACCATCGTCATGTAGTGCTCGACCCGCTGCTCGCGCTGGGCCGCGGGCCAGTCACTCAAACCAAAACCGATGTTCTCCTCCACCGTGAGCCAGGGGAACACGCCGCGCTCCTGGGACACGAAGATGCGTCGCGGATCGGGCCGGGTGACCGGTTGTCCATCGATGAGCACCTGTCCTCGGGTGGGCGCCAAGAACCCGCCGATGACGTTGAGCAGCGTGGACTTGCCACATCCGGAGGGGCCGAGCAGACAGACGAACTCGCCTTCGCGGCACTCGAAGTCCACGGGGGTGAGCACCTCGCGCGGCTGCCCGTCCACGGGGTAGGAGACCGAGACCCCCCGCACCCGCAGCTTGACCGGGCTCGTCATGCGCCCTCCTCGCCGATCAGATCCCGACGGTGCATGGCCCGGCGGGCCACGTGCGCCATCGCCTGGTCGAGCGCCAGGCCGATGAGGCCGATGAACACCATGCCCGCGACCACCAGGTCATACCGATTGCCCGCGTTGCGTGAGTCCACGATGAGGTACCCCAGGCCAGAGTTCACGGCGAGCATCTCCGCCGCCACCACCACGAGCCAGGAGATGCCCAACGTCAGGCGCATTCCGGAGAGAAGCTCGGGCAGGGCGGCGGGCAAGAGGATGCGCTGGAAGAGCCTCGGGGGGCTCAATCCGAAGTTGCGTCCGGCGTTCACATAGACCGCGGGCACGTTGCGGACCGCGTTCATGGCGGCCAGCGTCAGCGGCGGCGCGGAGGCGATGAAGATGATGAAGATCGCCGACAGGTCTCCCACGCCCCACCAGAGAATGGACAGGGGGATCCATGCCAGGGGGCTGATGGGCCGGAGCATCTGGACGAAGGGGCTCAGGGCACGGCTCGCGGGGCGGTTCCAGCCCAGGACGAAGCCCAGGGGCAGGGCGACTCCCACCGCGAGCAGGAAACCCCAGGTCACCCGGAACAAGGAGGCGACGACGTGCTTGAACAGCACCCCCCGGCGCAGGAGCTCCAGGATGCCGAGCAGCACCTCCCAGGGCCGCGGCAGCCATCGCACATGGGAGACCTCCAGCGCGAGCTCCCAGGCCAGGACGAACAGGGCGAGCCCCAGCCAGGGCCCCGCCGCGTGTCGAATCCGGTGCGGACCGCCCATGGCCATCATGGCCGGCAAGGTACTTCCAGCCCAGGCGGTTCTTCAACGCTCGTCATGGGGGTCGTGGACGGCCGCTGGACGTCCCGTCGCGAGCGTTTCGTGTTGCCGCTCCTGGGTGAGGCCGGTGGCGCTGGAGAGCTTCGTCTCCTCGTGCGGATTGTCCGAGCGCGCCACGGAGTCGGAATGGGCTCTCTCGGGACGGGCCTCGGACAAGGGATGCCGGCTTCCTGGCCTTCCCTCGGCGAGGGTATGGCGGCCCGGGTCATGGTGGACGTGCTCGAACCGTTCGCTCCGCTGTCTGGGTGTGAAGAGGGCGCTCACCGGGGCGGGCAAGGCCTCGCGCAGCCGGTGGAGTGTTCCCGGAGTCAGCGCCTCCGCGAGGACCTGACAGACGACGGCGGTGAACTCCACGGCCTGTCCGATCCGGACGTCGGCGCGGAGGGACACCCGCTCATGAAGGTCCGCCAGGGGAAAGTCGACGGACGGCTCTTCGCTTGGAGGGTTCTCGGCCTGGAGGGAAGGAAGGTCCTCCGCCAGCGCCTGGCGCATGGGTCCGCTCAATCGCTCGCCGATGCTTTCGAGGACCGTGCGGACGACGGGCTCCGCGTCCTCCTGGCGAGACAGCCCCATGCGCTCGGCCACCCGGGACAGGATTTCATCACGTGTCATCGTCGCTCTCCTCGCGCGCTCTTCCCTCAAGGGTGGGTCTTCCCGCCGGAGGAGGAAGCGGCACCCGGCTCAGCGGTGGATCCCCTGTCCACCGGGTCTCGCGCTCGTATCCAAAAAGCTGATGGCCCATCGCTTCTCGCGACTGGTGGCCTGATGGCGCGGCGCGCATCCTGGGATCCATGAACGCGCATGCGCTGCCTCCCATCCCTGGCGACGAGCACCCTGGGCCGCCGCTCTCGTCCGGGCGAACGCGGTGGAGTGCTGGGCACGTGCTCATTCCCCTGGGGGCGGCGCTCAGCCTCATGCCCTTCATGTCCACGGGGGTCGCGTTGTTGTCGGGAGTGCTGGTGGCCTTGGGGGTGGGCAATCCGTATGGGGAACTCACCCGCCGTGCCACGCACACCCTGCTGGCGCTCGCGGTGGTGGGTCTGGGGGCTGGCATGGACCTGCGCGTGGTGGTGGCCGTGGGGGCCCACGGGGTCCTCTATACGGTGACGGGCATCGCCGTGTGCCTGCTGTTGGGGGCCTTGCTGGCGCGGATGCTGGGGGTCTCTCGGGAGGCGGGCCTGCTCATCAGCATCGGCACGGCCATTTGTGGGGGGAGCGCCATCGCCGCGGTGGTGCCCGTGCTGCGTCCCAAGGAGCAGGAAGTGACCGTCGCGCTGGGGACGGTGTTCCTGCTCAACGCGGTGGCGCTCTTCGTCTTCCCCGCGGTGGGGCACGCGGTGGGGCTGGATGCCCATCAGTTCGGGCTGTGGAGCGCGCTGGCCATCCACGACACCAGCTCCGTGGTGGGCGCGTCCATGCAGTACGGCCCGAAGGCGCTGGAGGTGGCCACCTCGGTGAAGCTGGCGAGGGCCTTGTGGATCGTCCCCCTGACGGTGGCGGTGGGGATGTGGCGGCGCCGGACGGGCGGGGCGGTACCGCGGGGCAAGGCGAGCAGGCCCTGGTTCATCCTGGGCTTCATCGTGGCGGCGGCGCTCGTCACCTGGATGCCGGTGCTCCAGCCCGCGGGGCACCTGCTGGCCGCCCTGTCCCAGCGAGCGCTGGTGCTGACGCTGTTCCTCATTGGCGCCAACCTCACCCGGAGCGCCGTCCGTGCGGTCGGCGTGCGGCCTCTGGCGCAGGGCCTGGGGCTGTGGGGGTGCATGGCCAGCCTGAGTCTGGGCGCCATTGCCTTCCACCTCATCGCTTGAGACCAAGTCCTGAAATGTGTGCTGTTTCCCCGGGGCGAGACCGTGATTCAGTTAATTTCTCGAATATCTGAATAATCTTGATTTAAATTCCTTGTTCTCTAGTTTGAGTCGACACCGATTCAACTCGGAGAATGAGGATGCACCCACTCTACGGACGGCTCCACACAGCGGCGGTTCTGCTGCCGCTTCTGTCTTCTCTTGGTGGCTGGAGCGCTCACGCGGCCTCGAACCTGTTGTCCTTGAGGCGCCCCGCCTATGCCTCCTCGGTGGAAGGCAACAACTCCGCGGAGCTGGCGGTTGATGGCGGTACGGGAGCCCGTTGGGCCAGTGAATGGGGCGTGGATCCCCAGTGGATCTACGTGGACCTGGGCGCCACGGCGCAGATCGATCGGGTCAAGATTCAGTGGGAGGGCGCATACGCCAAGGCCTACAAGGTCCAGGTCTCCAGCAACGAACTCGACTGGACGGATCTCTACTCCACGGCCACCGGAGACGGTGGCGTCGATGACCTGACGGTCTCCGGCAGCGGCCGGTACGTGCGCGTGCTTGGCACGCAGCGGGCCTTGAGCGGCTATGGCTATTCCATCCTGGAACTCGAGGTGTATGGAACGGGCGGGGTGAATGCGCCTCCGCTCCAGTATGGCCCCAACGTGGCCCTGAACCGGCCCGCCAGCGCTTCCTCCGTCGAGCAAACCCTGACGGCGGCCAACGCGGTGGATGGCAACGCGTCGACGCGCTGGTCCTCGAGGGCGGCGGACGATGAATGGATTTCCATCGATCTGGGCAGTGTGCGGACGATTGGCCGGGTTCTCCTGAACTGGGAAGCGGCCGCGGGGCGCGTCTTCGATGTGCAGGTCTCCTCCGATGGCGCTCAGTGGACGACCGTCTACCGCGAGCTTCGCGGAGCGGGTGGAAAGCAGGACATTCCCCTGTACGCCTCCGGCCGTCACATCCGGATGAAGGGGTATGGCAGGGCCACGGGTTATGGGTATTCCCTGTTCGAGTTCGAAGTCTATGACTACGTCTCGGGCCATCCGCGGCCCACCTATACGATTCCGTCCCTGCCCACCCCCAGCACCGTTCAGGCCGGGCAGGGGAGTTACCTGACGGGCGACTTCAAGATGCCGCAGCCACGCTACCCGGCCTATCGGGCCGAGTCCGTGAAGACGCCTCTTCCCTCCAACGATTGGTGGCAGTCGCTGCTGATCAAGCCGCTCGGGGACTCGATCGTCACCTTGCCCCTCAAGTCGCGGTTCTCCAGCCAGGGACTCGGCATCCTGTCCCCGGGCGCGGGGTGGATCAACGGCGACAAATCCGCGGTGAACGCGGATGGCAACCCGGACGTGTTCTTGATGTCCAACGCCATCGACACGTCCAAGATGGCCAACCGGGTGACGGGCTACGGGGACTGGTCCGTGGACTCGGTGCTGAGTGACAACGCCACGGACAAGTTCAAGGTGACGTTCGTCAAGGGCTCGCCCTACCTGTTCACCCAGTTCAGCGATCCCAGCTCGGTGGAAATCTATTCCTCGCGCATCACGCAGATCTTCGATGAGCGCAACGCCGCGATTCTCACGGCGGATGGCGCGTCGGTGACGACCGACCGGATTGGCGTGAGGGTGTCCAACCCCGATGGCGGCGGCAACCTCCAGACGCGCTACTATGGATTCTTCGCGCCGCCGGGCACTGTCTTCAAGAAGGTCGGACCGAAGATCAAGGTCCAGCTCGGAAGCGGCCAGGGTTACCTGTCGGTGGCGGCGCTGCCCTCGGCGACCGACCTGAACTACTTCCACCAGCATGCCTATGCGTTCGTGACGGGCACCCGGGTCAGCTATCTCTTCGATGAGGCGTCCGCGCAGCTCACCACGACCTTCAACCTCACCACGCAACTGAAGCGCACCGGGTTCTCGGATCAGACCCTGACGGCCCTGTTTCCCCACCAGTGGAAGAGCTCCATCTCTCCGCTCACCGCGCTCACCTATCCGTCCGTCCGGGGGACGTTGAAGGTCCGCGAGGGCAACACGTTCGTGACCACGAACCGGTTCCAGGGAATCGTCCCCCAGTTCACCGAGCCAGCCAATCCGGAGTACTCACGGCAACTGCTGAGCCAATACCTGCTGACGCTGGAGCGGGAGACCTCGGGCAACCTGCTGGCGGCCGATGCCTACTGGCAGGGCAAGGCGTTGCATCCGCTGGCGATGGGCGCGCTGGCCGCGGATGAGATCGGCGATGTCGTCTACCGCGACCTGTTCTTGTCTCGGATCCGGACGATCCTGACGAACTGGTACACGTACACGTCGGGAGAGCCGGATCACTTCTTCTATTACAATCCGGACTGGGGAACGTTGTACTACCGCGTCAGTGAGTTCGGGGCCAACACCGGCATCACGGATCACCACTTCACCTACGGCTACTTCGTCTTCGCCTCGGCCGTGCTCGCCACGTATGACCCGAACTTCCGCACTCAGTACGGCGCGATGGTGGAGCACCTCATCCGGGATTACGCGAACCCGTCCCGGACGGATTCCCTCTACCCGTTCTTCCGCAGCTTCGATCCCTATGAAGGCCACTCCTGGGCCGGGGGCTACGCGGACAACAACAATGGCAACAACCAGGAAGCCGCTGGGGAGTCGCTTTTTGGCTGGGTCGGGCAATACCTGTGGGGCGTCCTCACCGGAAACACCTCGTTCCGGGACGCGGGCATCTACGGCTTCACCACGGAACTCAAGGCGGTGGAGCAGTACTGGTTCAACTATGATGGGGACAACTGGGTGCCCCAGTGGACGCACAAGACGGTGGGCCAGGTCTACGGCTCGTCGAACTTCTACGGCACCTTCTTCAGCGCCGCGCCCGTCCACATCTACGGTATCCACTGGCTGCCCACCTCCGAGTACCTGACCAGCTACGGCTTCAAGCCCACCCAGGTGGCCAACCTCTACAACGGCTTCGTGACGGACAACGGTGGGCCGGAGACCTCGTGGCAGCATGTGGTGTGGCCCATCCAGTCCTTGAGCAACGCCCAGGCGGTGCTCAACAAGTGGGACGCCACCCCGGTGCAGAAGAACGAACTCTTCAACACCTACTGGTTCGTCCACAACATGACCAGCCTCGGCCAGCGCTCCGCGGACATCTGGACCACGGGCGGCGCGAGCGCGACGGTGTACAAGAAGGGGAGCACGTACTCGGCCCTGGTGTGGAACCCCACTTCCAGCACCCTCTCGGTGACCTTCAAGAACGCGTCCGGAATCACGGGAACGGCCTCCGTGCCCGCCCGCTCCCTGGTGCGAGTGAACCCCCTCGTGCGGAACTGAGGGGTGGACCGGCCCGTGGCCTCGTGGACACGGGCCGCTCCTCATCCGAAGGTGGATTGCCCGCCAGGCAGTCAGGAGGGCGAGCCCCGGTCTAGCGGCCGGTAGCTCCCCAAGCGCCTGGAACTTCCCCACTTTCTGGTTGTGGAGGAATGAAATGCGAACTGAGTCGGCTCCTGGTGTGCGGTGGTCCGAGGAATCCACGCGACTCGATGCGCGCCACGCGGCCAAGGTCGAGAGAATCGCGCGGCAGTTACGGCAAAGGACGAGCACGCGGCCCGCGTCCTTCAAGAAGAAGACGCCGCCGCACCAGGTCCCCAAGCGCTACGACCAGCGGCGCGGCGACGAGAAGATCGACTTGAGTGACCTCGACCAGATCCTTGAGATCGATCCCGTGGCGATGACCTGTACGGCCGAGCCCGCGGTCACCTTCGACGAGCTGGTCCGCGCGACGCTGCGCCACGGGCTCGTGCCCATCATCGTCCCCGAGCACAAGACCATCTCCCTCGGGGGGGCCGTCGCGGGGTGCTCCATCGAGTCCATGTCCTTCCGGCACGGTGGTTTCCACGACACCTGTCTCGAATACGAGCTCATCACCGCGAAGGGGGACGTGCTGCGCTGCTCCCCGCACCAGAATCCGCTCGTGTTCCAGATGATCCACGGCTCGTTCGGGACGCTCGGCATCCTCTCGAAGCTGCGGTTCAAGCTCGTACGCGCCGCGCCCTACGTGCACGTGACGTATGAGACCCACGCCACGCTCGAGGCCTTTCAGCAAGCCATCTGGCGTCACTTCTCCACCCGGGACGTGGACTACCTCGACGGGCAGATCTTCTCACCGTCGAAACACGTGCTGTGCGTGGGCCGCTTCACGGAGCATGCGCCCTACGTGAGCCGCTACGACTGGCTCAAGGCGTATTGCGAGAGCATCCCGCGCCGCGCCGAGGACTACCTCGGGACCTACGACTATCTCTTCCGTTACGACCGGGGGGTCACTCATGTCTCGCCGAAGAGCCTCCTCGGCCGGGCGCTGTTCGGCAAGCTGGTGCACTCGGACAGCATGCTGAGGGCGGCGGATCGCTTCCACCGCTTCCTGCCGACCAAGAACCCGTCGGTCATCGTGGATGTGTTCGTTCCCTTCTCGAGCACGGCCTCCTTCATGGATTGGTACCACCGCGAGATGCACTTCTACCCGGTGTGGTGCGTGCCCTTCCGGCGGACGCGGGATTATGAGTGGCTTTCGCCCCAGTGGTGGTCCGGCGTGCACGACCCGCTGTTCCTCGATTTCGCGGTCTACGGGCTCAAGCAGCCCGAGGGCCGCAACCTCTACAAGGAGTTCGAGGACGAACTGCTGCGGGTCAATGGCACCAAGACGCTCATCTCTTACAACTATTACGATGAGGAAACCTTCTGGCGCCTCTGGAACAAGGAGACCTACCAGACCGTGAAACAGCTCACGGACCCGGACAACATCTTCCGCGATCTCTACACGAAGATGTGCCGGGCGGCGCTCGGGCTGGAAGCGCGGACGCCCGGTTCTGGTTCCATGCCGCACTGAGACCGCGACCCGCGGGGGAGGGCGGGTCTCATGGGCGGCTCAGGCGGAGAGGCGCACGGACTCGAGTCCGGGCCGCTGTCGGGGCACGGCCTGGTCGAGAAGGCATCCGCGAACCATCAAGAACAGGCCAATGATGTACGTCAGCATGATGGCGAAGTTCTCGAAGGCGAGGGCATCCACGAACCGTGTCATCGCGATGAGGCTGTCCGACTGGATGAACAGCACGACGCCCAGCAGGATGTAAGGCGAAGAGGCGAGCTTCACCTGGAGCGCCCGGAGAAGACAGGTCATGCCATTGGAGAGCAGCACGAGCATGTAACCCGCGAGCGGGAGCGCCATGGATTCCTGACCCGAGGGGAGATTGAGATACAGCGTCATGTAGATCATGTACCCATAGGTCACGACGGGCATCGCGAAGATCAGGATGCGGCCCTTGAGCGCGGCGTCCAGCTGGAGCCCTTTTGAATAGGCGGCGATGAAGCAGAGGTGCGCGATGGCGAAGGCGGCCATGCCGTAGAGGAAGAAGTCGTTGAACAGCAGGGCGACGTCTCCGATCCAGCAGAAGAGGAGTGCCCCATAGAGCGCACCTCGGCGGATGTTCAAGACATGGCCGCGCGCGGACAGGGCGAAGTACCCCGCCAGCGTGGGCACGAGCAGCGACTTGGACACACTGAGCAGCCAGAACAACAAGCCCGTGGGCTCGGGCGGGGCCGGTATATTCGGACCCACGGGCGCTCCGATGCCGGCGATGAAGTTGGCTCCCAGATTGACGACAGCCGCCGCGATGAAGAGCCCATGAAGGAGTCTTTCGAGACCCTTCTCGTCGGGAGCGGTTTGGGCGTGAGAGGACATAGGCCTTCCTTGGGGGGCCGCGCGGAAGAGGGCGGCGCTCATCTCGAGTCTAGAGCAAGGCGCGCTCAAGCAGCGGAGAGACCGCCGGGCCTTTTTCGTTACTGGGAATCGGCCGCCTGCGCGGCATTCACTGGCGCTGGTACGCGGCACGCCGCCAGGAGCTTCTTCTTCTCCAAGGCGCTCGCCGTCTTCCACGCGGGAAGCTCCGAGGCGACGCAGGTGGGCTTCGGCGGCTCGGTGGACGCCGGCTCCGTGAGCCGCACCATCTGTGCGCCGGGGGTGCTCTCGGGCGTCAGTTCCATGTCGATCAGCATTCCTCGAATGACCTCCGCCTCCTCGCGGCCCGTCACCTGATCCCAACCCGACCACATGGCGCTCGTGACGGTTTCCTCGCAGGGGGGAATCCAGGAGGGATCCTCGTCGCTGCACACCTCGTAACCGTCGTAGGTGGGCTTGCCGAACAGGTTCACCCAGACGACGTCTTCCTGGGGGATGAGCTGGGCGTAGAACACGGAGCCCACCGTGTTGGTGGTGCCATGGACGAAGTTGCGGTCACCCATCACGGTCGTCACCTCCGAGCGCCGGCCCTTGAAGACATAGAGAGACGAGCCCCCCTTGAGGCTCTTGCGTTCCGTGACCGAGTAGCCGCGCCGGGAGAACAACTCCGAGAGCCGTCGCGCCGCGTCCTCCGGCGTGCCCCGGAGGGCGACCTGGGATTGCTTCTCCGAGAGCCGGGTGTGACTGCTCGCGCGAATCTCCGCGCAGCCCTGGGTCAACAGCATCAGGCCCGTCAGGGCCAGGGTGTGGGTTTTCATGGAAGGCGCATCATAGTCTCTCCCCCAGCCGCCGCCCGTGACGCGGCCCGGGTCGACCGCTTCATGGGCGGCCAGGGGAGAGGATGGGGTTCCAAGTACCGGGGACGTTTGCTCGTCCCGGGGGACTTCAATAGGGTGCGTCCGAGTCCCCCTTGCCTTCTCATTCCACGCCCTCCCTTCCCCTGCGTTGGCACCTCGTCCGGCTCGCGATCGGGACACTTCTTCCCGTGGTCGTCTTCGCCGCGGTGCTGGTCTTCCAACTGGCGGGCTCGGAACGTCAGGCCGCCGAGCGCCGTGTGGCTCATTCGGCGCGAATGCTCGCGGCGTCCTTCGAGCAGGAGATGGCCGGTTCCATCCGTACCCTCCAGGCGCTGGCCGAGTCCGATGCGCTCGCGCGTGGGGATCTGGAAGCCTTCCTCGCGGAGTGTGTGCGCGTGCGCGGCACGCAGCCGTCATGGAAGGTCGTGCTGCTGATCGCTCCAGACGGACAGTCGCTGCTGAACACGGGTGTCCCGTGGGGTGCTCGGCCGCCGCCCCTCGCCGAGCGGGAGAGCTTCATGCGCGTCATCCAGACGCATGAGCCCACGGTGGGACGCATCGCGACGGGGAAGGGCTCCGCCGGGGCGCTCGCCTTTCCCATCCGGGTACCGGTGATGCGCGACGGCTCGCTGCGCTACGTGCTCACGGCCGTCATCACTCCGGAGTCCCTTGTCCAGGTGGTCGCCAGTCAGGGGTCCAGCGGCGAGGAATGGACGCGCTCGCTGGTGGACCAGGGGGGACTCATGGCCGCACGCACCCGGGATCCCGCGCGATTCGTCGGGAAGCCAGCGCCACGCTCTTTTCTCGAGAAGACGCGTCTGTCCAACGAGGACGTGTACGCGGATGTGTCGTTGGACGGCACGGAGGTCTACGTGGCCTTCAGCCGATCGCCGGCGTGGGGATGGACGGCGTCGGTCGTCAATCCCCGGCGGCTCCTGGACGCGCCCCTGGCGGACTCGATGCTCGCCGTGGGGGGACTGGGGCTCGCGCTGTTGCTCGTGAGCGCGAGCGGGGCCTGGGTCTTCTCGAGGAGAATCGAGCGGTCCATCGCGCACGCGTCGGCCGCCGCCGCGGCGCTCTCCCGGGGAGAGCTTCCCCAAAAGGCGCCCTCCAGCGTGCGCGAGCTGGCGCGGCTTGGTGAGGCGCTGGAGCACTCCGGGCGGCTGCTCCGGGAGCGCGAAGCCGAGCGGGACGCGCACCTCGCCGTGTCCGAGGCCGCTCGGGCCGAGGCGGTCGCGGCCACACGGGCCAAGGACGCGTTTCTCGCCATGCTCGGCCATGAGCTGCGCAATCCGCTCGCGCCCATCGTGACCTCCATGGACTTGCTCCGGGCACGGGGTCTCGCGCGGACTCCCGAGCACGAGGTCATCACCCGGCAGCTCCAGCACGTCGTGCGCCTCGTGGATGATCTGCTCGACGTGTCCCGCATCACACGCGGGCATCTGGAGCTCCGCCGTGAACCCGTCGAGCTGTCCTCGGTGGTGACCCGGGCCCTGGAGGCGGTGGCCCCGCTCATCCAGCAGCGGCGGCACGTGCTCGAGGCCGATGTGTCTCCGGGTGCGTGGCTCCTGGCGGATCCCGATCGCCTGACTCAGGTGGTCGCCAATCTGCTCACGAACGCCGCGAAGTACACGCCCCCGGGCGGACACCTCCTGGTTCGAGCCCGGGACGTGGAGGGCGGCTTCTCGCTCGTGGTCGAGGACGATGGGCCCGGTTTGCCTCCGGACATCCTGCCCCGGATCTTCGAGCCATTCGTTCAAGGGCCGCGCACGGTCGATCGGAGCGAAGGCGGTCTGGGCCTCGGTCTGGCGCTCGTGCGCAGCCTCGTCGAAGCGCATGGAGGACAGGTCGAGGCCCATGACAAGGGACCCGGCCAGGGCTGCACCTTCACGGTCTGGCTGCCGGGACACCTCCGGGTGGAGAGGCCTTCTTCCATCCCAGGTGAGGCGCCACGGGAAGCGTCCCCCGCGCGGGAGTTCATGGCAGGGAATCGCTTCGGCGTGCTCGTCGTCGATGACAACGTGGACGCCGCTGAGTTGTTGACCGATCTGCTGGAGATGAATGGGTACGAGGTGCGCATGGCGCACGATTGCGAGGAGGCGCTGAACCGGCTCGAGGTGTTCCTCCCTCAGTTGGTGCTGCTCGACATCGGACTGCCCGGCGTGGATGGATACGGAGTCGCCGAGCGCATCCGGCGGAGGCTGGGGGATGCGAGCCCTGTCTTCGCCGCGCTCACGGGCTTTGGTCAGGCGGAAGATCGCGCCCGCAGCCACGCGGCGGGTTTTCTCCAGCATTTCGTGAAGCCCCTGAACATCGACGACCTGCTCGCGTTCGTGGAGTCGCTGCGGACGAGGCAAAAAGGGGCCGCGTAGCTCGCCGGCTACGCGCGCTTCTTCGCCGCCGGTTTCTTCTTCGCCGCCGGTGCCTTCTTCGCCGCGGGTGCCTTCTTCGCCGCGCCCGGCGCCTTTTTCTTCGCGGGTGGGCGGATCACGGACTCGTAATGCTCGATGTACGCCTTCGCGGGCACTCGGCGGATGGCCTCGCCGATCACATCGAGCGCGACGTCCTCGAGCTTCTTGAAGCGCACGCACGACTTGCCCATGTCGAGCTTCTTGCCCGTCTTCGCCCATGCCTCGCGGAACCACTTCTCCTGCTCCGGCTGGCCGTAGACGCACATCAGGTAGACGGCCATGTGGCTCTTCTGGGAGGCCAGCGACGCGAACGGCAGCGGCTGCTTCGGAGCGCAGTGGTAGCCGGCGGGGAACACCTTGTGCGGGACGTAGTAGCCGATCATCCCGTACTGCATGCCCTCCGCGTAGTTCGCATCGAGGTTCTCGAGGATGACGTCGCGCACGGCGGAGATCGCCGCGCGGCGGTCTTCTGGAAGCGAAGCGAGGTACTGGTCGACGGTGGTGGCTTTGCTCTGCATGGCGGCGAGTGTAGCGCCCGTGGGATGGGGGCCACAGCACGGAAGCCCGCCTCCGGTCGGGGGCGGCCGGGCGGCCAGGACTCCGAGTGGATGTTCCCTCTCTCCCCGGAGACAATGGCCCTTCGGGCCTCGCTCCGCATCGTCACCCGAGGGTCGATTCGCGACCTGGATGCACGAGGAGGGGCGTGTGACCGGGGCTTCATCGCACCGTGGGCGCCAGGATCACCACGGAGTAGCCCACCGCGGACTTCGTTCCCAGGTTCTCGTAGGAGTGCTTCTGGTCGCCTCGGAACACCACCACGTCTCCCGGCTCCAGCACGAAGCGCTCGCCGCTCGCCACCAGCGCCAGGGTTCCCGACTCGCACACCAGGTACTCGCGCGTGCCGGGTGTGTGCGGAACTCCCGAGAGCCGCGCTTGAGGCGGTAGCTCCATCCGTTCGAAGTCGATGCCCGGCAGTGGATCCGGCAGCAGCTTGCGCACGAAGCCCGGTCCCCGAAGCCTCATGGGCAGGCTGTCCTTCGGGTAGTGACGGGCGCTCGCCCGGGGCTTCGCCACCAGCTCCTCCAGCGACACCTGCAGTGCCTCCGCTACCCGGTGCAGCACGGCCAGCGTGGGGTTGCTCGTCCCGGATTCCAGGTTGGCCCAGGTCGCCCGAGGTACCCCCGCCAGCTTCGCGAGCTGGGCCTGCGTGGCACCCCGCGCCTCGCGCATCGCCTGGATGTTGCGCGCCAGCCAGCCCCCGAGCTCTTCGTCGCCCATGCGATGGCATCCTACCGATGCCGTGCCTCGGTGGCCATCCGGCCGTGACAGGGCTCGAGCTGACGTGCCAGCCCATGGGATTGATTCCAATCCATTGGCGATTCCCGGCAGGGACTGGACGTCTGCTTTTAGAGCAAGGTCATGAGACCTTCTCCTGACATCTACGTAGGTTCGATCCGCGGTGTTTTCCTCGCCCGGGAAGAGCGGGGCCGGTACGTGGCCAGACCCCTTGGCCGCTTGCCGCTGGAGTCCTCGGCCAGACAGACGGAGTCCGCCTTGCGCTCAGCGCTTCGTGCGCGTGGGGTGGGAGTCGAGGCGGATATGCCCAAGGGCGGCATTGTCGCCGACCCGACGACTCCTGGCCGACTCCATGTGGGAACGGAGGGCGCGGGGGTGTTCCGCAGCGAGGACGGGGGAGCGACGTGGATTCCCGACAGCCTCGGTCTGGGCTCTTCGCGCATCTGGTCCCTGGTCCAGCATCCCGTGTCGGGAGTGCTGTACGCCGGCACCGAGCCCGCCAACCTCTACCGCAAGCGTCCGGGCGCCACCTCGTGGGAGCCCTGCTCGCCCTTGTCGGCCTTGCCCCGGTACCGCGAGTGGACGTCCCCTCATCCACCGCATCATGAGCCGCGCGTGAGAGGAATCGGACTCGATCCCGAGCGGCCTCACGTCATCGCCGCCGCGATCGAGGTGGGCTGGATCGTCCTCAGCCGCGACGGAGGCGAGACGTGGGAGAATCTGACGGAGGGTTCGGAGTTCGACTCGCACTCCGTCCTCTTCTCGCCTGGACAACCCGAGGTCCTGCTCTCGACGAGCGGACATGGCTTCTTCCGCAGTGACGACGGCGTCCATTTCCGCTCGTTCCAGGAAGGGCTCGATCGGGACTACCTGTCCCCCCTCGTCATGCACCCGGCGCGCCCGAAGACACTCTACGTCTACGCCGCCCGGACACCCCCCCCGTCCTGGTTCAACCCAGAGGTTGGCGCGGATGGGGCCTTTTATCGCAGCGATGACCAGGGCGGCAGTTGGCGGCGCGTGGGACAAACGCCGTTCCTCCAAGGGGGCAGCTGGACGGCCTGTGGTGATGCGAGCGATCCAGAGACGTTCTGCGTGGGCCTGACGGATGGCTCGGTCTGGCTGACGCGGGATGGGGGAGAGCACTTCGAGCGAATTCTCGACGGACTCGGGCTCGTCAGCGTGGTCTCGATTCCCACGCGCCGTTCTTGAAGAGGCGACGGGGCGAGGCCAGGTCCTCCCGCCCGAGGCGGACACACGGGAGGGACAGCCAATGGCTCTCCTGGCGGCAAGCTCATCTCCGCACCAGGAGACGCACTATTCCTTGGGGGGAGGTTCTTCCTCCAATTCGGTGTGAGGTCCGTGGGGGTGGGGTATGGAGAGCCAGAACGATTTCGAGGACTCGTTCCTCCAGGAGGTGGCGCGGACGGAGCTGTTGCCGCGAATGCCCCGGCCCGGAGAGCGGATGGGGGGCGCGGAGGGCCGCCGGTTCGAGGTGCTGGAAGCACTGGGCTCCGGATCGATGGGGCATGTCTTCCGTGCCTGGGACGTGGAGTTGCAGCGGGTGGTGGCGCTCAAGTTCCTGCTGTGGCAGGGGCGGGGCGCGGATGGACTGACCGGCTCGCTGTTGATGCGGGAGGCCCGAGCCGTGGCGCGGCTGGGCCATGAGAACATCGTCCGCCTCTTCGATGTGGCCGAGTGGAGTGGTGCCTCCTGGGAGCCGCGCATTCCCTTCCTCGTCATGGAGTACCTGGAAGGAGAGTCCCTCGCGGACCTGCTGCGGCGGGGGAAGCCGGGCCCGCGGCGCACCTTGTCCATCATCGGTGGGGTGGCCGCTGGGCTGGCGCACGCGCATGCGCACCACATCATCCATCGCGACCTCAAGCCCACCAACGTGCTCCTCACCTTCAAGGGGGAGGTGAAGCTGCTCGACTTCGGCATCGCTCACTCCATGGCGTCCACGGCGCCGCCCATTCCGCTGCTGCCCACGGCCGGGACGCCCCCCTACATGGCGCCGGAGCAGTGGCGGGGAGAGGAGCAGGACGCGCGGACCGACCTCTGGGCCGTGGGGGTCATGCTCTACGAACTGCTCACCGGGGAGTTGCCCTATCAGGCCGAGTCCCTCGAGCAATTGCGCGCGCAGGTGTTGGCCCCCGAGCAGGTGCCCTCGGTGCGCGAGCTTTGCCCGGAGCTGCCCGAGGAGCTGGCGCGGATCGTGGCCGAGCTGCTGAGCAAGGAGCCCGCGCGGCGCCTGGCCTCGGCGGCCGAGCTGCGGGCGCGGCTGTCCCGGCTGGAGGAGGCGCTCGGGCCTTGGCGGGAGCCTTCCGTGCCCGTGGCCTCTCAGCGCCGGCAGGTGACGTTGGTGTCGTGCAGGCTCGCGGGGCCCGGGACTCCGCTCGCCTCCATGGATCCGGAAGACGCCAGTGAGCTACAGGCCGAGTTCCAGCGTTTCTGCTCGGAGGTGCTCCAGCGACACCAGGGCTCTCTCATGCTGTCCATGGGAGACGAGGTGCTCGGCTGCTTTGGCCATCCCACGGTGCGAGAGGAGGACTCGGTGCGCGCCGTGCGCTCGGGGCTCCAGTTGGTCGAGGGGTTCGCCGCGGCGCTGCCCCATCTGGCCCGTCTCGGGCTGGCCGTTCAGGTGGGCATCCACACGGACGTCGTGGTGTTCGATGCCACCTCGCTCCAGGGGGTGGCTACCCGTGTGGCCTCGGGATTGGCGCGGCAGGCCGGGCCGGGTCAGGTGGTGTTCAGTGGGACCACCTGGATGCTGGTGCGGGGTGCCTTCGAGGTGGAGTGTCTTGGACCTCGTGTCTTCGAGGGGCTGCCGGGGGAACAGCGGATGGAGGTCCGCCGGGTTGTCGGAGAACGGTGGGCGATGTCCCGGTTCGAGCGGGTGGCCCAGGCGGCGGGTGGCCTCACCCCCATGGTGGACCGGGTGCGGGAGCTGAACCAGCTCCAGGAGGCCTGGGGGCGGGCGAGGGCGGGGGCGGGCTCCGTCCTCCTTCTCAGTGGCGAGGCGGGGATTGGCAAATCCCGTCTCATCCAGGAGCTGTGCGAGCGGGTTCCCCGGGAAGAGGGCACCCTGCTGCGAGGCCAGTGTGGCGCGTCATTCAGTGGCACCGCCTTTCATCCCATCCTCCAGATGTTACGGCGTTCCCTGGAGCCGGAGCATGCACGCTGGGTGGCGGATTATCTGGCCTCGCCCTCCCGCGCTGAAATGGAGCCGCTGCTCGCCGTCATGGATCAGCAGGCGGAGCGCAAGCAGCGGGTGCTCGACTCGCTGTGGAGGCTGTTGCTGCGGATGGCGGAGGAGCGGCCGGTGCTCCTGATCATCGAGGATGTGCACTGGGCCGATCCCTCCACGCTGGAGTTCCTGGGCTTCCTGCTCGCTCGCGTGCGCACGATGAAGCTGCTCGTCCTCCTCAGCGTCCGCCCCGAGCCGCGGCTTGACTGGGGGGAAGACCCTGGTTTGCAACGGCTCGTGCTCGAGCGGCTGCCGACGGGGTTCACGGCGGCCCTGGTGAAGGCGGTTGCCCAGGGCAGAAGCCTGTCAGAGGAAACCGTGGCTCGGCTCGTGGCGCGAACGGAGGGGGTGCCACTCTTCGTGGAGGAGCTGACGCGGCTGGTCCTCGAGCGTGGACGGGATGGCCTGCCCGTCATTCCCGTCACCCTTCAAGAGTTGCTGCTGGCCCGGCTGGATGCGCTGCCGCCACGGCGCAAGGCGCTGGCTCAGCTCTGTTCCGTGGTGGGGAGAGCCTTCCGCTACGAGCTGCTCTCGCGGCTCGTTGCTCGAGAAGATTCCTCGCTGAGAGAAGACATCGCGGGGCTCCTCTCCGCTGGGCTGCTGCGGTGTGAACACGAGGAAGAGGGTGACAACTACCAGTTCCGGCATGTCCTCATCCAGGAGGCGGCCTACCAGTCGCTGCCCCGGAGTTCACGGAGACAGCTCCACCGACGAGTGGCCCAGACCCTGGTGGAACACTTCCCGGAGCTGGTGGAGCAGCAGCCGGAGGTGCTCGCCCACCACTTCATGGAGGCTGGTGAGACGGAACTGGCCCTCCACTACTGTCAGCGGGCCGCGGAACGCGCGGTCTTGCATTCGACCAGCAGGGAGGCGGTGGCGCAGTTGAATCAGGCCTTGGTGCTGCTGCGGAGCCTGCCGGACGCTTCCGCCCGCTGCGAGGAGGAGATGCGGTTGCTCAACGCGCTCGGCATCCTGCTGATGGCGCTGGAGGGGTACGGCTCGCCCAAGGCGGAGCAGACGTACGCCCGTGCGCTGGAGTTGTTCCGCCAGCAGGGGGGTGCACTTCCTCAGCTCGATCAATTGTGGTTGGGACTGGGCTCTTATCTCTCCATCGGCGCGAAGTTCGAAGAGGCGCGGATGCTGGCCACGCAAGTGATTGCCTTGGGGCAGCGTCGGCGGAAGCAGGGATTGAGCAGTGATGGCTACCGGATGCGGGCGTTCGTCTCATTCTACGAGGGAGACGCCGAGCGATGCTGGGAGGATCTTGGGCAATCGGAACGCTTGGCGGACCATCCATACCGACCCCGATGGGGGGTCACCGAGAAGAGCTGGACCCATGAGCAGGTGGATGACCTGGTGATCCGCCATGTCCTGTTCACGCTGCAGGGCCAGTTCCGACGCGCGGATCGGTGTGGCCATGAGATTCAGGGATTGATCCACGACAATCCCCATGCGGCCACGGCCGGCGCCGGGCTGATTTATCTGGCCGTGGGTTGCCAGCTGCGCCGCGATGTCCAGGGCACGCTCAAATGGTCCGAGCAGGCGAGCCACGTTGCCGTCGGCTCCATGATCCCGATATTGAGTGCGACCACGCGAGGTCTTCACGGTTGGGCGCTGGCCAAGACGGGGCGGCTCGCGAAGGGGTGCGAGGACTTGCGGAGCGGTACCGAGCTGCTTCGGAGCCTGGGCGCCAAGTGCTACCTGCCCTACTTCCTCGGCCTGCATGGGGAGATCTGTCTGAGTATGGGGCAGTTGGAGGAAGGACAGAGGGCCGTGGAGGATGCGTTACGGCTCAGTGAGACAGGCGCCCGTTTTTATGATGCCGAACTGCATGTCCTCCAAGGCGAGGTCTCATGGCGAATCGGGGAGGTGGAGCGCGCGAGGCATTGCTTCCTCCAGGCCATGGCAGTGGCCCGCTGTCAGCGCGCCCTCCTTCTCGAGTTGAGGGCCATGGTGCGCCTGGGCCGCCTGCTCCGGGACCTGGGCCGCCGGTCGGGAGTGCATCGGCGGTTGGCGTGGCTCCTGGGCCGGTTCGAGCCGGACGTCGAGCTCGTGGACCTCCAAGCGGCACGCGAACTGCTCGGCCACGTCGATGGGGTGGAGGCCGTGCCTCACGGCGGCCCATTCCGGTAGGGCGCCCTGTTCCCGCGCCAAGCCCGCCGGGCGTTCAGTCCTCTGACTCCTCGCTCGAGTGTTTGCGGATGGGCTTGGACTTGGAGGGCTTGGTGGCGGCCGGGTCGGCCTTGCCCTTGTTGCAGCGCGCCTTGCAGGCGTTCTCCTTCGTGTTGAACGTGTCCGCGCATTTGTTCGCGCACTTGAGGAAGACACGATCCTTGGGGTTGGTGGTGACGGGGCATGCCTCCATGCACGCGCGCAGTTCCACGCCGTTGTTGGTCGTGCAGTCCTCTTCACAGAGCGTCGTCACGTCCTGCTGGGCCACGGCGGGCAGGGCCAGCAGCAGCCAGGCTCCCAGCAGGGAAATACCCACTCGTTTCATCGTTCGCATCGTCTCCTGGGTGGCGCCAAGCGCTCAGGGGGGCGTGGCGGGGGCGGGCTTCGGCTCGGGCGGAGGGGGGGCCTTCTCCCGGGGGACCTGTGTCTCCTCGGGACGCAGCCGCCGCAGGATGACGACCACCACCTTGCCGGGCGCGGCGGGACGCACGCCGATCTGGAGCTCCTCGGTTCCGCGGCGCCACAGGCCCTCCTCGGTTTCGGAGAAGCCCGCCGTGCGCAACTCCTCCACGTAGAACTCCGAGACCTTCGCGGGCTCGGCCTCCACCGTGTAGGACAGCGCGCGCGCGCCTTCCATCTCGCTCTGCATCAACTCCTGCGCCCCGGCATACACCGGCGCGAAGGTCGTCTGCTCGCGGCGGGCCTGGGCCAGGTTGGCCTCGCCCAGCAGCACCGAGGTGGTGCCATCCGGGTTGGGCTGGAGGAAGAAGGTGTAGGAGATGAGCCGGTCCGTATCCAACGCGGTGAGCTGGGGCTCCTTGAGGCGTTGGGTGCGGTGCTCGTCGGGGGGGATATAGAACCCCGCGGCCTCGAAGCGATCCACCAGATGCTGGAGGATGACCTGGGGCTTCTCGGCGCTCTTCACCGAGCGCAGCTTCACCGGAATGCCATCCGCGCGGATGATGTCCGGCACGTCCACCGTTTCGAGCACCCGGGGCACGTCCCAGGTGAAGGTGGGCCGTTGGGCGAGCGCACTCGCCGCCCCGAGCCCCATTCCCAGCGCCAGCAGCTTCGCCCACGCCTTCATGGACACTCGGCCCCCAGGAAGCAATCCTTCCGGCCGTTGTAGGACTTGTCGTACTCGGTGGTCCGGCTCTTCGCGCCCGGCGTGGTGACCCAGCTGCCCTGGTCCTTGTCGCCCTTGTTCACCTTGTCGGTGAAGCTGTCGTCCATGCCCCGGAAGCTCATGAAGAACTTGCCCGGGTCGATGGGCGCCACGCCCACGATGGTCCGCGCCAGGTTGCTCGAGGCGCCATTCACCGTGTTGTGGTCGTCGTAGACGATCTTCGTGGAGTCGAAATACGCCTTGTTGGCGCAGTTCTGCAGCAGGACGCAGTTGCGCGACTCCTCCCTGCCGGCGAGGCCCCAGTCGTCCAGGAGGATGCCGAAGCCACCGGCGCACTGGCCGTTGCGCGAGCGGCCCATGGCGCACACGGGGATGGCGCCCACCGCGTAATGGGGCACGGAGAAGAAGGCCCCGGGGCCCTGGTCCAGGAAGGTGCGGATCAACCGCTTGGACGGGGACAGCTCCGCCGTGGCGTTGCACGTCATGCCGCCCACGTCCTGCTTGTAGACGCGGGTGTAGATGGCGTTCTTGCTCGGGCTCTGGGGCTTGAAGACGATGTCCTGGGCACGCTCGCAGGTGACGGTCAGTCCATCCGCGGAGGTGAAGACCTGCTCGGGGGCCTTGCCGCCCTGCTTCGAGGTGCGCCCGTCGAAGTCCTTGTATCGATCCGTGGCGAGCTGGCCCGGCTTGTTGGAGCTGATGAGCTGCTCCAGCGCGTTGAACTTGCCGGGCAGGGTATGCATCTTCGCGCTCGTGGTGTCCCACAGGGCGCTGGTGGCCGACTCGTGGACCTTGAGCGTCAGGTAGCCGATCTCGGCGAAGTGGATGCCGAAGATGAGCACGGTGACGAAGACGAGCAGGCCGAGCACGAGCTCGACGGTGCCTTGACCACGCGGTTGCCTGTTCATGCTCACCATCCCTCGTACCCCGCCTGCTTGAGGGCCTCGTAGGCCTCTTTGGTGAAACCCGCCTTCGACGCGCCCAGCACGTCGGCCACGTCCTGTTGCTTGCCCTGGTCGTCCACGTGGGCCGACACCAGCGTGGCGCGCCAGAAGGGATTGAGGAAGTTGGGCGGCTCCTTCCAGAAGTTACCCTCGCGCTTGTAGTAGGCGATGCCCGTCGACAGCGCGGTGGCCTTGGAGATGTCCGTGCCGTCCGTGGTCAGCTTGATGCCCTGGTTGTCGAAGGTCTCGCTCTTGCTCCCAATGCGGAAGCGGAAGAGGAGGTTCCACGGGTCCGCCTGGCCCTTCATGCGCTTGGCGTAGTCGCGCTGGATGACGGCGTAGTTCTTGGGCTGGCCCCAGTTGTCCTTGTCCTTCGTCACCAGCTTGAAGTTGTAGTCCATGTGCGACGGCCACATGCCGGGGCAGGCCTGGCAGGTGCCCATGGTGTGGGGTTGGGCGTCCGAGTCCGAGCCGCCCGTCCAGGTGTGCTCGTCGGAGGAGTCGCCCATGTGATTGCTGCGCACGTGGGCCTTGATGTCGCCAAAGGTGCCGATCATCATCGGCGGGCAGGGAGCCTGGCCGCGGGTGTACATCATGCGCAGCGAGCCGTGATCGTCTCCCCACACCTCGGTGGCGTCGATCTCCTGGCCGGAGTGCGTCAGCTGGCCCTCGGCGGGGAAGTAGCCACTGCCCTCGTTGGTGACCTGCATGACCAGATCCCGCCTCGGGATGATGGTCATCAGCTTGGCGAGGATGAGGTTGCCGGCGCCGCGGCCGGTCACGAAGGAGTAGCCGCGGCTGCCCATGGCGGCGTCGACGAAGTGCAGCTTGTGGTCCGCCGCGCGGCGCGTGCACGCGGCGCCCTCGCCCGAGCACGAGGCGTCACCGGAGATCTCCCGATCGTTCACCTTGGAGGAGGCCTTCACCGCCTCGAGTTCATCCGCGGTCGCCACGCCCTTCTTGGCCTCGTCGACGAGCTTCTGGGCGAGCGTGGCCTTGCTGAAGTCCTTCTCAAGCGTCTCGAAGAACTTCTTCTGCTCGTCGGAGATGGTGGACAGCTGCAGCCCCCGCGCCTCGCGGCCCGCCTTGGCGTCGAGGTTCTTGAAGTTGTTCTCGAGCTTCTTGTCCTGCTGATTCAGATCCTTGTCCGCGTTGCTGATGTCCTTGAGCGCCTGGGTGGAGCACTTGCAGAGCTTGGCGCACATGGCGTTGCTCCACGCGCACGCGCAGCTGGGAATCTGGATGGCGGTGTAGAGCGCCTTGGGCTCGTTGTTGTAGGCCTTGCGCAGGCCGTGGATGGAGCCCCGGTAGTAGCTGCTCCAGGAGATGAGGCTCTCCACCCCGGTCATGGCGACCATGTGGCCCATGAGGGCGCGGTTCATCAACGACACGGAGTTGAAGGTCCGCGCGGTGGCCACCGCGTTGGAGTAGGCGGCGGCGTCCGCCAGGGTCTGCAGCTCCATCTTCTCCTTGGCCTTCGCGCCAATGGAGAGGGTCATCGTCACCATCAACACGAGCAGCAGCAGCGTGAGCGCGAAGAGCACCATCGTTTGACCACGTCGTTTCATCACAAGCCCTCCGGCGCGGACGCGCAGTTCTGTTGCTGGAAGTAGGTCCTGCGCGCCGGCGTCATCATCCGCATGCCGTACGTCGCGTGAATGGGGAAGACGTACTGGCCCGAGTTCACCCGGGAGGACAGCTCCTGGCGGATGCTCGACTCCAGGTCGACGGTGCGCTTCTCGCTCTTGGTCCACCCGGCCTGGGTCTGCGTGAGGATGAGCGGGTTGGCGGCGTTGTAGTTCTTCAAGCCCAGGTGGGCGAGGAACATCCGGCTCATGACCCAGTCGGCGAAGGGGATGCGCAGCCGGTACCAGTACACGAGCCGCACCTCCAGGCGCATGGCGTCCGAGCCGTCTCCCTCGGGCGTGTCGAACGTGAGATCCTCCTTGCCCTGGAAGTCGCCAGGCTTGGGGGACTCGCGCACGAGCCAGAAGACGGGCCCATTGTGCTTGCCGTCCTGGTACTTGGGATCCGGGTTGCTGGGGCTTCCGATGCGCTTCTTCCACGCCTCGGCCATCTTCTGGGCGGCGGAGCCTCCTCCGCTGCCTCCGGTGAAGGAAATGACGCTGGGCAGCAGCCCGGCGAGGGCGGCGTGGACCATGGGTTTGCAGTCCCCATGCTGGCGGCTGCCGGCGCGCACCGCCGCGAAGGCGGCGTACTCGGCCATGATGCGCCCCTGCAGCATCATGAAGAGCTGCAGCGTCCCCAGGATGAGGAAGATGGTGAGCGGCAGCGTCAGCGCGGCCTCCACGGCCGCCTGTCCCGATTGCCGTCCTGGCTGGTTCTTCTGATACTTACCCATGGTGCGTGTTGTGTCACTCCAGCAGGGGGTTTCCCATCCGTCAAACGGACCGACATCCCCCTTCCTTGCCTGCTTGGATGGGGTGGGGTGGGGTGACGCGCCGCGTTGTGGCTCTTGGGGCCGTTGAGTTCCGGACGAATCGAACTTTTGCCCCGAAGAAGTTGAAGCAACCGTTCGTGTCCCTGGCCGCCGCCCTGGCCGCGCCGTTCTCCGTTGCCTCCCGGGCGGCACGGGCCGCTCACGCCGGGCGTTTGCGGAAGATGCAGACGATGATGTCGCTGGGCAGCAGGCGCAGGAACGGCAGCGTGCCGAGGATCCCCACGTACTGGAAATACAGCTTCAGCGGGTTCACGTGGCCCACGTGGCTGAGCCGTTCCCTCAATCCGGCGGCCTTGACGGCTTCCAGCTCGGTGCTGAACGTCAAGTCGAAGCCCTCGCTCTCGAGCAGGGCCTTGAGATTGTCCGTGTTGAAGTAATGGATGTGGGGGGAGGGCAGATCCTTTTGCCACATCCGGTCAAAGGGCCCGTGCAGGCCGGCTTGGGCGAGGATCTTGGACAGGCGGTAGAAAAACCCCCGGCTGCTGGGCAGATTCAAGATCAGCGTACCGTTGGGGTTGAGCCGCTCATGGCAGGCCTTCACCGCGCTGCGAATGTCTGGAATATGCTCGATAACGTCGTTGAAGATGATGATGTCGAAGCGTTCGTCGGGCCGCAGCGCCTCCGGGAAGTAGCCCAGTCGCACTGGTAGGCCCCTCGCCAGCGTCTTGCCGCCCACCGTCTCATCGGGTTCGATGCCCAGCACGTCGAAGTGGGGAGCCGCTGTTTCCAGGAACCAGCCGTGGGCACTGCCGACCTCGAGCAGTGTACGGGCCGTGGGCGCCGCATGCCGCCGTGCATGACCCAGGATTGTCCTGAAGTTGTCCTGGCGCAATGCTTTCAGCGATACCTCGCGCTCCACTTCATTCACGGTTTCGTGGAGCTGTTGCTGATTGATCGCAACGGACAACGCCGCCGCCTCATATCCGCAGGAGCCGCACTGGGTATGCCAGGAAAACAAACCAGGATATGTTTTGTTGCCACAAATGGTACATGCCATGTTTTCCCCCGGTAGGTTGTATTTTGTGACGGATCAGGCTCGTGCGCTCATTCTCGGAAGGGCCTGGAGGAGCAGGCCCAGGACGACGACCAGCACACAGCCAATCACGTTGAACCAGAGATAGCCGATTCCGGAGAACGTGAAGAGGACGAGCACCACCACCTGCGAGATGACCGCGGCGAGGAAGACGGCATTCCCCCGCACGTGCTGGATGAAGAAGGCCACGAGGAACATGCCCAGCACGGTCCCATAGAAGAGGGACCCCAGGATGTTGACCGCCTGGATGAGGTTGTCGAGCAGCGAGGCGAAATTCGCGAAGGCGACCGCGACGAGACCCCAGAACACGGTGCACAGCTTGGAGGCCATGAGGAGCTGGCGATCGGTCGCATCGCGGCGGAGGACCCGCCGGTAGAAGTCGATCGTGGTCGTCGCGCCCAGGGCGTTGAGTTCGCTCGCGATCGAACTCATGGCCGCCGCCAGGATGACGGTGATGAGCAGCCCGACGAGGCCGCTGGGCATCCAGTCCTTCACGAACGAGATGAAGATGTAGTCCGAGTCCTTCGTCTCGACTCCCGGCAGGGCGCGGGAAACCATGGCCTTGGCCTCCTCTCGAACCGTCTCGGCCGTGCGGGCGGCGGCCTGGAGCCGTTCGCGCGCGCTCTCCTCCGCGGAACCGTCACCGGCCTCTCTCGCCGCGATGTAGCGCTCGGCCTCGGCGCGCTTGTCCGCCTGCACCCGGGCCCATTTCTCCTCGAGCGTGGCGAACTCTCCCGCCTGGGCGGTCGCCTGCACCCGGGCCCGCAGGGGCTGGTTGAAGAGCAGCGGCGGCGCGGTGAACTGATAGAACACGAAGACCAGGAGCCCGACGAAGAGGATGAGGAACTGCATCGGGATCTTCAGGACGCCGTTGAACAGCAACCCGAGGCGGCTCTCCGTGACCGAGCGGCCCGTCAGGTAGCGGCCCACCTGGGACTGATCCGTTCCAAAGTATGACAGAGACAGGAAGAGCCCACCGGTGAGGCCGGACCAGAAGTTGTAGCGATCCTGGAAGTCGAGGTCGAAGCTGACCACGTTCATCCGGCCCAGGGCTCCCGCGACATCGACGGCCCGCCCGAAGGACACGTGCTCGGGCAGCCGCCACACGATGACGATGGCCGCCACGGCCATGCCTCCGAGCATCACCACCATCTGTTGCTTCTGCGTCTGACTGACGGCCTTGGAGCCGCCCGTCACCGTGTAGAGGATGGCCAGCGCGCCCATGGCCATGATGGTGGGCTCGAGCGGCCAGCCGAGGATGGCCGAGAGGATGATGGCGGGCGCGTAGAGGGTGATGCCGGAGGCCAGGCCGCGCTGGATGAGGAAGAGGAGCGCGCCGAGCAGGCGGGTCTTCAAGTCGAAGCGCGACTCCAGGTACTCGTAGGCGGTGTAGACGTTCAGCCGGTAGTAGATGGGAACGAAGACGGCGCTGACGATCACCATCGCGATCGGCATGCCGAAGTAGAACTGCACGAAGCGCATCCCGTCCTCGTAGGCCTGGCCTGGGACGGAGAGGAAGGTGATGGCGCTCGCCTGCGTGGCCATGACGGACAGGCCAATGGTGGGCCAGCGCAGCTCCTGGCCGCCGCGCAGATAGCGCTCCGTGGTGTTGTTCTCGCCCCGCGACCGCCAGAGTCCCCATCCCACGATGAATGCCGTCGTCCCGATGACGACCAACCAGTCGAGCAGTGTCACGAATAGGCCCGGGTGAGCGCCCAGAACAGGGCGATGAGCAGGGCGAGGGTGCCCAGCACGAAGAGGTAGATGTTGCGCCAGGAGCCCAGCAGGGGGGGCGCGTCGTCGAGTTCGGGCCGGGGCGTTGGAGTTCCGGCCGGTTCAGGAGGTGTCGAGGGGGTTGTCATCGGGCGAGGAGGTTCGCGAGCAGGCGGTAGGCACCGGGTACGCCCGCGGGAAGCTGACGGAAGAACGAGATGCCCGTGTAGATGAAGGTTCCCTTGCCATGGCGGGTCACGAGCAGCCCACCCTGGAGCGGTTCTTCGCCTGGGTCCCGCATGGAGAACACGGGTTGATAGTGCTCGTCCCACTTGGAGGCGAAGTAGAGCCCGCGCTCCTGGACCCAGCCCTCGAAGTCGGCGGGCCCGAGGCGGTTGGGCGCGCTCAGGAGCGGCTCCCTGGGGTTGACGGGCGTCATCGCCGCGGTTTCATCCGTCACGCGCTCACGCCCGATCTCCAGCGGGTAGGGACCGACGAACGCGGTGAGCGGTCCCACGCGGCTGTTGGTGTTGTACTGGACGACCAGCCGTCCCCCTCCCTCCACGTACCGCAGGAGCCGCTCGCGATGGAGGGACAGCCGCGGGTTGGCGTTGAAGGCGCGCACTCCGACCAGGATGGCCTCGAAGCGCTCGAGCTTCTCGGAGGCCAGACGCTCCTCGGGCAGCAATGTCACCTCGTACCCGACGGCCGCGAGGCTCTCGGCTACCCGATCCCCCGGTCCGGGGATGTAGCCCACCCGCCGCACCTTCGTGGTGAGGGACACCGGAACCAGGGCCGCCTCGGAGGGCTGGCGCACCGACAGCGGCGGAATGTGCTCATGCGTCACGGTGCGCACGCGCCACGATTCGGAACGGCCGCCGTTGTCGACGACGACGCGCAGCCGCGCCCGCTCGCTCGCGCCCTTGGGCGGCGTGAGCTGGAAGCGAACCGTGTGCTCGTCACCGCGCGCGGCGAGCTGGAAAGGCACCTCGGCGGGCTCGGCACGCCAGCCTCGCGGCACCTCGAGCCGGACCTTGCCCGACGCATTGGCCTGGCCCGCGGCCAGCACCACCGCGACGGACCGAGGCGCGCCGTTGGGAAACATGAGCACGTCCCGCTCGAGTGTCGCCGTGATGGCCGGAGCGATCTCGAAGGCCCGGGAGAGTTCGCCGCGCACCGGATCCGTCCAGACGTAGACCACCGGGCGGACTCCGGTGAAGCGCTTGCCCCCGAGCTCGTAGACGAAGGTCACCGCCAGGGCGGGCTCGCCTTCGGGCCGGCCGGTCAGTGCGCGGTCCTGCTCCGCCAGGGTGTAGAGGCCGCCCGATACGGGCTCGCGGAGCCAGTACGGCGTCGAGATCCGCGCGTCCGCCGGGAGCGTCACCGGCCTGGAGAGCGTGAAGGGCCTGTCACCGGTCAACTCCGAGCCCACCGCCACGGATTCTCCACCCGGGAGCGTCACACCCACCAGCCGGAGCGCGGCGGGGGAGCGGTTCAACGCCACCAGGCTCAGTGTCACCTGTGCGCCCGGAACGGCCGCCGCCTCCGCCGCACGCGCCTCGAGGAACAGGCCCGCGCACGCGGCCACGAGTGCCTCGGTCTCTCGCAGCTTGAGGGCCTTCCATGGGTTGTCGTCGGGCAGGGCCGAGATGGCCTCGTGCACGCGCAGGAGCGCCGGGACGCTCAGGTGGGGCGCGCGCGGATCGAACCCGCTCTCCGCCGCGTCGATGGCCTGGATGACCTTCTCCGTGCCACCCCACCGCCGCCACGTGAGCTCGAGTCCCTCGAAGAGCTCGGATTTCGGGCGCGTCCCGGCGAGGGGCGTGAAGTACTCCAGCAGCGTTCCGCGCTCGGACGCCACGCCGAAGCCCTGGCTCTTGTGCTGACTGCGACTCTCCGCCGCGACTTCACCCCACGAGCGCCCCAGGAGCGGCTCGTAACCGCCGACATCGGCCTTGAGGTAGGCGGACATGTCGGCATCCGGCTTCAGGTTCCAGGTCGAGACGTTGTTCAGCAACCGATCGGCCTTCCACGGCTTCAGCGCCCCGAGCTGTTCGGGGAAGCGCGAGGGATCCGCCGCGGCGGCGAAGGCCTCCTCGGCCAGGATCGCCGAGGCGGTGTGGTGCCCGTGATTCGGAGGCTTCGTGGTGAAGCGTGTCACGATCACATCCGGCTGGAAGCGGCGGATGGCGAGCACGACGTCGGCCAGCACCGCGTCATGTCCCCAGATGCGCAACGTCTCGTCGGCGCTCTTCGAGAAGCCAAAGTCCCTCGCCCGGGTGAACATCTGCTCGGCGCCATCGACGCGGCGCGCCGCGAGAAGCTCGTGCGTGCGGATGAGCCCGAGCAGCTCGTCCTGCTCGGTTCCGATGAGGTTCTGCCCACCGTCTCCGCGCGTCATCGAGAGGTAACCCGCGCGCAGGCCCCGTCCACCGGCCAGCCACGCGAGCAGCCGCGTGTTCTCGTCGTCGGGATGGGCCGCCACGTAGAGCACGCTGCCGGTCATCCCGAGGCGCCGGATGCCGAGGGCGAGCTCACCCGCATGGGGTTGCCGGGGAGTCTGCCCGAGTGCCACCGAAGAGAATCCAAGGCTCATGGCCACTGCCATTCCGAAGACGACCAGGGTCCGCATCGGCGCGGACCCTAACAGGATCGGATCCGCTCGGGTGCGAAGACTCCCGAGGTCGCTCCCGTGCGCCAGAGTTGCTATCACCGTGCTCGTGGCCTCTTCGTTCTCCGCATCCTGGCTGCGCGGTGATCCGCGCGCACTCGAGTTCCTCCCCGACCATTTCCGGCACCGGGCCGCCCGCGCCGAGGCCGTGAGCGCCGCGGCTTCGCGCACCGTCGCCCCCGCGCTCCACGCGGCACTGGTGGCCCGTCAATCGCGCCTCGCGCCAAGTCCCTCCCGTGAGCGGAATCTGGAGCTGCTCGCTCGTCCTGGCACGACGGTCGTGGTGACCGGGCAGCAGGTCGGGTTGTTCCTCGGGCCGCTCTTCACGATCTACAAGGCCGCCTCCGCGATCGTCGCGGCCCGCGCGCTCGCCGAGGAGACGGGCCGGCCCTGCGTTCCCGTCTTCTGGTTGCAGACCGAGGACCACGACCTGCCGGAGATCGATCACACCTTCATTCCCAGCGCCGCTGGAGCGCTCCTGCGCGTGGCGCTCGACGTGCCCGATGCGGCCCAGTCGCGCACCCCGGTCGCCCATCGCCGTCTCGGAGCGAGCGTCACCGGCGCGCTCGCCACGCTGCGCGCCGAGCTGGGCGGTCAGTCCCACGCGGACGAGCACCTGGCGCTGCTCGAGCGCGCCTATCACCCCGAGGCGGCGATGGCGGACGCCTTCGCCGAGGTTCTCTCCACCCTCTTCGCGGACGAGGGGCTCGTGTTCCTCGACCCGCGCGACCCGCGCCTCGCCCCTCTCTCCGCGCCGCTCCACCGCCGAGCCATCGAGGAGGCCACGGCCATCGCCAGCGGGCTCGCCGAGCGGGGTGGTGCGCTTGGCGCGGCGGGTTTCTCCGAGCAGGTCCACATCCGCCCAGGCTCGCCCCTCGGCTTCTTCTCGCCCGACGGTCTGGAGGGCGCCCGCTACCGCCTCGATCCCGCCTCCACCCCGGGTACCTGGAGCCTCGTGGGCCACCCGGAGGGCGCCTCCGTGACGACGCCCCAACTCCTCTCCTGGCTCGAGCGCGAGCCGCTGCGCTTCACGACCTCGGCCCTCCTGCGCCCGCTCCTCCAGGACACCTGGCTGCCCACGGCGGCCTACGTCGGCGGGCCGGGAGAGATCGCTTATTTCGCGCAGCTCGCGCCTCTCTACGCGCACCTCGGGCTGCCCATGCCGCTCGTTGTTCCTCGCGCCCGGTTCCGCGTCATCGACGATCGCGTGCGCCGCCTGCTCGACAGACTCGGCCTTGCTCCGGAGGACGCGGCCGCCCCGCGGGACGCGCTGCTGGCCCGCATCGCCGCCCGTGACACCGGGCAGGACTTCGAGCCGCCCGAGGCCATCGAGGCCCGCCTCGTGAGCGCCTTCGCCTCGGAACTCGCCCGCCTCGGCGAGCGCACGGCTTCCTTCGAACCGGGTTTCGCCCGGGCCCTCTCCCGCACCGACAAGACCGTTCGCGGAGGCATCTCCCGCCTCGTGGCCCGGTACGGCCGCGCCATCGCCCAGCGCGATCAAGTGACTCTCGAGCGAGTGGACCGCCTCCGGGCCTATCTCTCTCCGGATGGGGCGCCGCAGGAGCGCATCCACGGACTGCCCTACTACGCGTGCCGCTTCGGGAGCCAGGCCTTCACGCGCCGTGTCCTCGATGCCTGCGTGCCCTTCCTCGGCGACTTGAAGGACTTGAAACCATGAGCACGAGCGAATCCGCCTACGGCCTGGAGGTCCTCGCCTTCGGGCCCCACCCCGACGATGTCGAGCTCTTCTGCGGTGGACTCCTGGCCCGCATGGCGGGTCTGGGTCACCGCACCGGCATCGTGGACCTGACGCGCGGGGAGAAGAGTTCACGTGGCACTCCCGAGACACGCGCCGCCGAGACCGACGCGGCCTCCCGTGTGCTGGGGCTCACCCTTCGTGAGAACCTGGGACTGCCCGATGGATGGCTCGACCCCTGGGCCGGCTTCGAGGCGCCCGAGACCGAACGCACGCGGAGCGCTCCCGTCGCGCGAGTGGTCGAGGTGCTGCGCCGCCTGCGTCCCGAGCTCGTCCTCGTCCCGTGGCAACACGAGCGCCACCCGGACCACGAGGCCACCAGCGCGCTGGTGACACGCGCGCTGTTCTTCGCCTCGGTTCGCAAGTTCGAGACCGAGCCTCCCAGCGCCTCCTTCACGCCGAGGCAGGTCCTCTACTACCCCATGCGCCACCTGGCCGAGCCGAGCTTCGTCGTCGACGTGACGGCGGCCCACGAGCGGAAGATGGCGGCCATCCGCTGTTACGCGAGTCAGGTGGAGGCCCGGGTGGACGGTCCCCAGACGCTGGTCGGCTCGCCCCTGTCGCTCACCTCGCTCGAGGCCCGTGACCGCTTCTACGGCGCCCGCATCGGTGTCTCCCACGGCGAGCCCTACGTCCTGCGCGAGACCTTGGGGCTGATCGATCCGGTGGAGCATTTTCGCCGGAATTCCTTCGCGCGGCCCCTGTTCTTTCCCGAACCCCGATGAGCGACCGTCTCAACCTGGCCATCACCTGCTTTCCCACCTTTGGAGGCAGCGGCATGGTCGCGACCGAGATTGGTCTGGCGATGGCGGACAGGGGCCACCGCGTCCACTTCATCGCGCGAGACCTTCCGGTACGTCTTCACGGGATGACCCGGAAGGTCGTCTTCCACGAGGTCGCCGAGAGCGACTACCCGGCGCTGGCCCACTCGGGGACGTACCCGCTCGCGCTCGCTTCCAAGATGATCGAGGTCGCCAGCTACGAGCCCCTGGACATCCTGCACGTCCACTACGCCGTGCCTCATGCCACGGCCGCCTGGATGGCTCGGGAGGTGCTGGGGGACAAGGCGCCGCGCATCGTGACGACGCTCCACGGCACCGACACCACGCTCGTCGGTATCGACCCGACCTACCTGCCCATCACGCGCTTCTCCATCCTGCGCAGTGACGCGGTCACCACCCCCTCGGCGTTCCTCCGGCGCGCCACCTGGGAGGGGTTCGGCATCCCCCCGGAGACCTTCCCCATCGACGTCATCCCCAACTTCGTCGACACGGATTGCTACGCGCCCATCCGCGACCGGGCCCACCTGCGCCAGCTCTTCTCCGACCTGGGAGACGACGAGCCCGTACTCCTCCACGTCTCGAACTTCCGGCCGGTCAAGCGCATCGGCGACGTGGTGTCCGTCTTCGCCGGAGTCCACCGGGAGCGCCCGTGCCGGCTGGTGATGATCGGAGATGGCCCCGAGCGCTCACCCGCCGAGCGCAGGGTGCGGGAGCTCGGCCTCGAGGATCGCGTGGCCTTCCTGGGCAAGCAGGAGCGCTTCGTCGAGCTGCTCGCCGCGGCCGATGTCTTCCTCCTGCCGAGTGAACAGGAGAGCTTCGGCCTCGCGGCGCTCGAGGCGCTGAGCTGTGGCATTCCGGTGGTCGCGAGCGACGTCGGAGGCATCCCCGAGCAGATCGAACATGGGGTGTGGGGCTACCTGGCACCGGTGGGGGATGTGGAGGCCATGGCCCGTCATGTCCTCTCGCTCGTCCGTGACCCCGAGCGCTGGCGCCTCTTCTCGCGCAACGCCCGTCAGCACGTCCTCGAGCGCTTCCAGCTCGCGCCGGCCATCGACCGCTACGAGGCCATCTACCGCCGCCTCCTCGCGGGAACCTCCCCACGCTGAAGGAGGGGAGGCCCGCTGGTCCGGGACGGGACTACTTCTTGCCCTTCCAGTCCACGAGCGCCTTGGCGACCGCGTCCTTGAAGAAGAAGTTCTCGTCCTTCTGACCCAGGTCCCACGCCGTCTGCGCGAACTTGCGGGCCTCGGCGTACTTGCCCGCGCGGGCCAGGATGTCGGCCTTGATCCAGTTGTTGTACCAGTGCGACTGGATGGCGAGCGAGTTGTCCAGGTACTTCAGCGCCGTGGGGTAGTCCTTCGACGTATCGGCCACGTAGCGCCCGGCGTTGGCCAGCGAGCGCCATGAGCCGTTCACCGCGGCCTTGATGTTCTCCTGCGCCTGCGCGGCCGTGTGGGCCTGGATGGGCACCGAGACGCGCAGCTTCTCCCACTCCAGATCCAACGACGTCTGATCATCGGTCGTGTTGGAGAAGAGGAACGTCAGGCGCTCGCGGTGGGGAATCTCGGAGGTCGTCGCGGAGACGCGCACGACATCTTCCTTGGCGTCATAGGGCTTGCCGCCACTGAACAGGCCGAGATCCTTGTTCAGCGCGACCGTCCAGCCCTTGTCCGAGGGGACGGAGACAATCGAATAGGTGCCCGCCGGGACCGGCTTGCCACCGAAGGTCACGTCCCGCTTGAAGGTGATCCTCGTGGCCTGGTTGGCGCCGGTCCGCCACACCTGTTCCCAGGGCACCAGGCCTCCCCAGATCTTCCGTCCCTTGACCGCGGGGCTCGAATAGTCGACCGAGATCTCGGTCAACCCGACCACCTGCATCACCTTCGCCGCCGGGCTCGGCGCGGGCAGCTCGAGCTGCGCCAAGGCGGGTGAAGTGGTGAGGGCCACGAGCACGGCGACTGTACACCCCAGAAACTTCTTCATCGTCCTCACGTCGTCCTTTCCCTCCAGAGAGGAGGAGAGCGGCCGGACTCTATCGCGCGTAACACCTTCGAGGTGTGGTGGACTGGGGCCCCATGAGCTCTTCTTCCGATCAGGAAGTCCTTGTACGGGTGCGCGGCCTGGCGCGGTTGTTGGACACGTCCATCCGGCTGCCAGGAGGCTTCCGCATCGGGTGGGACGCCGTGCTTGGCCTCGTTCCTGGCGTGGGTGACGGGGCGGGTGCTCTGCTGTCCGCCTATATCGTCCTGCAGGCGGTGCGCCTGGGCGCCTCGCGCGAGGTCCTGACGCGCATGGTGGGCAACGTGGCGCTCGAGGCACTGGTGGGCGCGATGCCCGTGCTCGGTGACGTCTTCGACGCGGCTTTCAAGGCCAACGTGCGCAATGTGCATCTTCTCGAGGCGCACCTGGCCGCTCCCAGCTCCACCCGCCGCGCCAGCCGTGCGTGGGTCGTCGGGGTCGTGGTGGTGCTCCTGGCGTTGTTCTCTCTGGCGATGGTGCTCGCCATACTGGCCGTGCGCGCGCTCCTCTCCGTCGGTGGTTCGGACTGAGCCTTCACTTCTCCCCAAATGCCTGAAATCACATGGCGATTCCGCCTGGGCTCCGGGGGAAAAAAGGCCGAAAGTAAAGATGGCAAGCCGATCACGGACGGCGTGTTTCCCGAGTCGAAGGAGTTCCTCGCCGGGTACTGGATCGTGGACGTCGAGAGCCCCGAGCGCGCCTACGAGATCGCCGCGCAGGCCTCCGCTGCTCCTGGCCCCGGCGGCGTGCCCCTCAACATGGCGATCGAGGTGCGGCAAGTGATGAGCGGGCCTCCTCCCGAACTGCTCTGATGCCCCCGGTACTGGACACCCACACCCAGCCCGCTACCGCGTCAACTCCGCCTGGCTTGTCCTCGGTGGCGCCACGGCGGGCTTGCTCCATCTCGTCTGAATCGGGGCCCCTCTCAGGTGCTCGCGTCAGCCGTACAGCTCGCTCAGGGGTCCGGGAGTGATGCGCGCGGTCCCCTCCTGCCCGAAGGTGTCGAAGCTCGAGTCCCCGAAGGCGTGGCCCAGGGAGTTGAAGAGGTTGGACACCTGCCGGTTGCTGGCCTTGCCCTCCTCGGGAAAGACGACCGTCCGGCCGTCGGTCTTGAGCCCGAGCGCATTGCCGCCGACGAGCAGCATCGGCCACTCCCGCGCCGTGGAGTGGTGCTGCTCGCCGTTGTCGGACATGAAGACGATGGCCGTGTGGTCCAGCATGGACCCGCTGGCGCCGACCTCCGGCGTGGCCTCCAGGGTCCGCGCGAGCCTGGCGACGAGCTCGACGTGCCTGCGGGTCACCGCGGCGATGGCGTTCCAGTTCCCGCCCGCGTCGATGCCGTGCTGCAGGTTGTGCCGCGCCTCCCCGGCGATGCTGGAGGGATAGCTCACGTCGAAGCCCGAGGTTCCCGAGGCGAGGACCACGAGGTGGGTGAGTCCTCCCAGCAGGCTCGCGGTGGCGATCTGGAACTGTGCCTCGATCCAGGCGAGCGAGTCCGGAGGGTTCGAGGGGTCGCGCAGGAGCGGGTTCTCCGCGGGCGGCGGCGGCAGCAGCGGCCGCACCTGATCGGCCATGGAGCGCAGCACGTCCTCGCGCGAGCGCAGGGACTCGAGCGAGGTGAGATAGCGCTCGAGCTTCAGGCGCTCGTTGGAGTTGCCGCGGAAGGTGGCCAGGGCGGCTTTGACATCGTCGCGGGCGAAGTCGAAGAGCTGGCCGCGATCCCGGCCCGTCGCCGCACCGCCGATCAGCGAGCCGAAGGTGCTGTCATACGCCAGCGCGGGGTTGACCAGGATCCCGGCCGGCTTGCGCGGGCCATGGCTGCACGTCTCGTACACGATGGAGACGCGCGCCGAGCTGGTTCCCAGGCGCAGGGCATCGAAGGGGGCGTTGCGCTTGAGCCGCGGAGCGAGCACCGCGTCGAGGGTGGCCCCCGCCCCGTGGACCGCGCAGGAGAGCGCGCCCGTGCCGCTGGAGTGCCCGCCGCCGGCTATCGTGCTCGACAGGCCCAGTACCACCGCGGAGCGCTGCTCGAGCGAGCTGTTGCCCGCGGAGGCCGCGAGCGGACCCAGGCAGAGCGCCGACGAGAGTGCGTCTCCCTGGAGGACGAGCGGTTTGGCTGGGTAGACGTGCGAGAAGAGGTGGCGCGAGCCGATGGCCGCCGCGCCGAGCGCGTTCCGGGCCCGGGTCGTCAGGAACGCCTGCGGATAGATGCCGTTGCACTCGAGGACGAGGACCAGGCGCGAGGGTGTCACCGCCCGCGCGAAGGCCTCCTTCATGAAGGGGGCGAAGAGGCCCGCGCCCAGGCCCCGCAGCAGCGTACGTCGTTTCATCATGGTCACTCCGCCTCTCCGGGCACGCGCCGCGTCTTCCACGTCTCGCTCTTCATCAACGCACCCACCATGGACAGGAAGGATCCGTTGTTCGCGTCATACGCCTGCTCCATCTGCGTGAGCGTGCAGGCATCGGTCTGGTTCTCGGGGCGGCCCACGTAGTAGCGGAAGGCCTGGCGCACGAAGCAGCGCTTCACGTGCCGCGAGCCGGCCAGCTTCTCGCTCAGCTCCACGGCATCGCGCACCGGTCCGTTGAGCGCCGGGTCGGGCATCCCGGTGAGGACCGAGGTCCCATCCGGCGGGCTCCAGCCGCCGTCCGGCGCGTGATCCCGCCGCCGGAGGTAGCCGGCGTGGTTGTAGGTCTCGAAGGGGAGGCCGAGCGGGTTCATCAGCACGTGGCAGCCCTGGCAGGCCGTGCTCGCCGTGGCCTCCTCGAGGCGGCGGCGCGCGTTCTTGTCCGGGGCGTGCGGACCAACCTGGGCCACGACCTTGACCGAGCTGAGCGGCGGCACCCAATCGCAGAGCAGGTTCTCGCGGATCCACTTGCCGCGGTGGACGGCGGAGGGGTCGTCCTCGAAGTTGCCTCCATGCGCGCCCAGCCAGGCCGGGTGGGTCAGCACGCCAGCGCGCTCCTTGGCGGGCAGCGTCACCCAGCGAGCGGCCTGGGTGTCGGCGATGGTCTGCTCGGTGCCATAGGGATGACCGGTGTAGCGCACCGTGTTCTCGTAGTTCGCGACGTTGACCGTCGAGGCCAGGAAGAACGTCCGCGTGGTGAGCAGGGTCTCGAGCACGTCCACGTCGGCCACCACGACCCGCGCGACGAGGTCGTCCAGTTGCTGCACCATCGTCGACTCGTATCCGTAGTAGCCGGACATCAGGTTCCCGAACGACATCTCGCTGGTGCCGCTGATGGGACCTCCATTGTCATCCCAGGCCGAGGTCGCCGAGGGACGCTCCTTGAAGACGCTGGCGACGTGGGCGTAGCCCAGCCACTCACGGAAGAAGCCGGACAGGCCGTCCGCGAGCCAGTACTGGCCACGGCGCGTGCGCCACAGCTCGCTGTTGTAGTCCTGCACCAGGTCGAAGCGCGTCGGATCCGTGCCTCCCGCGTTGCGGCGGAAGAGGCGCTCGACCGTGGTGTCGTCGCGGATGCTGCCATCGCGCGCGGCCGCGGTGATGTCCGCCAGGTGTCCGTCGGGACCGGCGGAGTAGTAGGGCCAGGTCCAGAGCGGTGTCGCGCCGGGCGCGCGGCTGCCCACGGCATAGGAGAGCTGCTGCGCGAGCTCCCACGGGCCGAGCTCCGCGCGACCGGCCTCCTGTGTCCCGAGTTCCTCGCGGAAGAGCGCACCCGTCGTCAACCACGCGGCATTGGAGACGCGGACGATGGATGCCGTGCGGATGGCCTCCCCGGTGCCCGACTCCTGCGAGAGCACGGTGGTGGCGAAGGCCCGCAGGCGATCCACCTCGTCGGTGCGCGGCGGGCGGTGGAGCACCCCGCGCTCGAGGAAGACGGAGACGAAGTTCCGGACGCACGCGGCCGAGGGCCGGTTGTCGTGGAACATGCAGCGCAGGGAAACGTCCTCGCGCACCCACTCGAGGCGGTTGCTCCCGGTGTACGGCCCGGCCCACGGGGAACCTGCCTCGGCGACGATGGGAAGGAAGAGCTCCACCGTGGCCTCGTCCAAGGTCTCGTCGGTGGCCCAGGTGCTGTACTGCTCGCCGGCGCTGGGGTCGAAGGGGTTGTCGTAGAAGCTGAAGCCGGTCCAGCTCCGCGTGACGGCCCCACCCACGTTGCGTGTCCACTCCCAGCGGTTGAGTCGGCGCAGCCGCGTGGGCGCGTCCGACACGACGCCGGGGGTGCAGGCGAAGAGTTCGTCCTGAGGGATGAGGTTGGGGGAGGGGAGGGGGGTCGTCCCACCGTCGGAGGAGGTCTCCCCGCAGGAAGGCATGCCCTCGGCGACCCAGGCCGCGAGGACGGCCACCTCCCGTTGTGTGGCCGGGGTCTCGGGCGAGGGGGGCATGGGCTTCACGGCATCCCGCATGCGGAGCAGGGCCCGCTCGGCGTTCGTCTGGGTGCTGTCACTGGCCGCGGGGGTCCGCATCGCCTGCAACGTGGCGAGCGACATGGGCGCCCCCGCGCTGGGCACCGCCCCGTGGCAGCTTGTGCAGCGCGTGGCCAGCAGTTCCTGGACCTCGCACGCGGAGGCGGAGGCTGGCACCCCGCCATCCGTCGTTCCCCCTCCGTCCTCTTTGCATCCGGTGAGCATCAGGACGCCGAGCAGCAGTACGCGCTTGGTCATGGTCCAGAGCATCCGCCGGGCAAGTCACCGGATGCAATGACGGTGGGCTGGCTTGACGTCACGGGCCGGTGGCGCCGGACCGGAGGGACCGACCTCGCGCGGGCCGTGCATGCTCGCCCTGGTTCAACACCCTCTCAGGCGAGCGGGGCAAAGCCGTCCGCGGCGGGGTCGTAGCGCATGAGCGCCATCGCCTCGAGATCGAAGTACCACCCGTGGAGGGTCAGCTTGTCCGCCTGCACGCGGCGCTGGATCCAGGGGAAGGTCATCAGGTTGTCGAGCGAGGCGACCACCCCGCGCTTCTCGCAGGCCCGCTGCCGTGCCTCGCCGTCCACGTTCCCCACCTCGGCGAGCGCCCGGTCCCGCGCCTCGGAGGCCATGGTGATCCACGGCGCGAGGAAGTGCGCTTCCTTGTGCACCCAGGGCGAGCCCTCGATGAGCGCCCGGATGCCACCGCACCCGAAGTGCCCCAGCACGATGATCTGGGAGACCTCGAGCCCCCGCACGGCGAACTCCAGCGCGGCGCTGGTGCCATGGTACTTGCCGCCCGACTCGCACGGAGGCACCAGGTTGGCCACGTTGCGGATGACGAAGAGATCTCCCGGAGCGGCGTCCAGGATGATGGCTGGATCCACGCGCGAGTCGCAGCAGGCCACCACCGCCACCTTGGGCGATTGCCCTTCGGTGGTCAGCCGACGGAGCAACTCGGGGGAGTGGGAGTAGTGGTGCCGCTTGAAGACGCGGAAGCCATCCAGAAGCCAGTCGATTTCATTCGCCGCCATGGGTTTCTTCCTCGAGTGGGACGCCGCGCGGAGTGTGCGGGCCGTGAGCACTGGAGTACCAGAGGATTCGCCGCCGCGCGCTGTGGGGGCCGCACGTTCTGTCGGACGCAGCGGGGAAAGGGCATGGTGAGACAAGAAGAAGGGCCCGGAATCTTTCGATTCTGGACCCTTCTCTTGGCGAGGAGTACGGGACACCCTCTTTGTCTCAGGTGGCTCCGAAATGGTGCGCGAGCAGGCCCCAACACAGGCCCCGGTCGCTCACGAGGCAGCGGTCGAGCCCGAGTGCCCGAAGGCCCTCGAGCAGGATGAGGCAGCCAGCGGGAATCACGTCCTCGCGCTTGGGCTGGATGCCGGGCAGTTTCTGGCGCTCGGCGAGCGGCAACCCGCACAGCTTGTCCGCCAGTGCCTCCAATTGGACGCGCAGGAGGGTGCCGCCGTGCACGCGCTTGGAGTCGTACGGATCGATGGCGTGCTGCACGGCGAAGAGCGTCGTCACCGTGCCGGACATGCCCACGAGCTGGGCGCCCGGAGGGAAGGGGGGCAAGGCGGAGAACGTCTCACGCAGGTGGGCCTCCACGCGGGTCCGGTCCTCGGCGGTCAGCGGATCCGACGTCACGTAGCGCTCGGTCATGCGCACCGAGCCCACATCGAAGCTGTGGCAGAAGGTCACGCGGCCCTGGGTGTCGCCGTAGATGAACTCGGTGGAGCCGCCGCCGGTATCCATCACCACGAGGGGACCCGAGGCGTCACGCCCGAAGTCCGCGTAGGCCGAGGTGAAGCACAGCTGCGCCTCCATTTGGCCGGAGATGATGTCCACGGTGACGCCGGCGCGTTGTTGGGCGGCGGAGAGGAACTCGGCACCGTTCTCCGCGTCGCGCGCGGCGCTGGTGGCGGACACGGCGAGGGCCTCCGCGCCGAGGCTCCGGGCCTCGAAGGCGAAATCGGAGAGCACCTGAAGGGTCTCCTCCATGCCCTCGGGCGAGAGGCGGCGGCTCTTGTCCACGCCCCGCCCCAGGCGGGTGATGTCAGCGCGCTCGCGGACGGCCTGGAAGCGGCCATCGGGCTGTCGGTCGGCGACGAGCAGGAGGACCGCGTTGGTCCCTACGTCGATGGTGGCGTAACGAGGCATTCACCGGAGCCTATCAGCCCGGCAGCACCTCCAAGGTCGCGCTGGACGGTTCGCCTGTGTGAGGTGTGGAGGAGCGTCGTCGGCTCAGGTCAGCAGGTGCCGCACGGCAATCTCCGCTGGGTAGTCCTCGCGATCGAGCGGGAGTTGAAGTGTTCCCCTCTGGAAAAATGCGCTGGAGACACATGCGGTCCTGCCCGTGGCCGCATCACACGTCGCGGGGGCATGGGGTCAAGTAGAATGGCGGGCTCAATGCCATCCATTCGCTCCATCGCTCTCTCCTCCATCGTCGTGCTCGGCTTCGTCACGGCTTGCGACGACACTTCCACCTCTCCCCCCGTCGACACACCCGACGCCTCTGTGCCGGTGATGTGCAACAGCGTCGGCGTCGAGCTGTGCGGCGGCGCCTGCGTGAGCACCGTGAGCGACCCAATGCACTGCGGTGGTTGCGATAAGGCGTGCGCGACTGGCGAGGCGTGTGAGGGTGGCGTCTGTGTGGCGCTCTGTCAGATCGACGGCGAGCAGGTCACCGCCGGGGCGGTGAACGCGGCGAATGCGTGCGAGCAGTGCACGCCGGAGACGTCCGCGACCGCGTGGACGCAACGCACTGACGGGACGCCATGCAGTCCGGGTCAGGTCTGCTCGGCAGGCGTGTGCACCCCGAAGTGCTTCATCGACGGCGTGGTCCATGCCGAGGGTGCTCCGAACCCGGCGAACGCCTGCGAAGCGTGCGTGCCAGAGACGTCGACGACGCAGTGGACGGCGCGCGCGAGCGTTCCGCTGCTGGTCGGTGGCGACGACATCACGGCGCAAGGCTGGACGACAGCCGCGCAGGCGCCCAACACGCTCACGTACGGCGCGGACTACGTTCGCCTCGCGACATCGACGAACAGCGGCGGGCGAACGAGCGGGCAGTTGCTCATCATGCGGGCGAACTCGCTCGATGGGACGAAGCCGTTCGCGCTCCGCGTGACCATGCTGGTCGAGTCGGTGAAAAACCACAACCAGTTGGACAGCGGCGCGGCCATCCTCGGGAGCTTCACGCCGCCCGCCGGCCAGGCCGTGGATCGTTCGCAGATGATCTACCTCGACAGCGGGGCGATCGGCTGGGCGGACGACACGCAGTCCGCGGCGTTCCCGGTGACCGACAACGCGTATCATGTCTACGAACTCTCAGTGGACGCGGCGAAGGTGGCGACGGTGAGCATCGACGGCGTCCCGAAGCTCACGCGGAACAACTTCGCGGCGAATGGTACCATCGCCATCGGCGACCAGACCAACGACCCGAACGTCGACGGAGCGGTGCGGATCAAGTCGGTCGAGCGGCTCTGTCCCTAGCGCACCGCTCAGGCTGAAAAGCCCGATGGAGTCCAGTTGGATGGATGGATCAGACAGTCGGCCGCCTCCATGTCGTTCCCTCCTCTCCCGGGCCCGCGTTGTTCCATCAAGGCATGTTGCATCTTCCTGGCTACACCCTTCGAGGGGCCATCAAGGCCACCCGCACCAACCTGCTCTTCCACGCGGTGCGCGATGCCGATGGCCTCCCCCTCATCCTCAAGACGCCCTTGGCCACCTTCCTGGGCCCGCGAGAGCTCGAGCGCTACCGCCGTGAGTTCAGCATCCTCCAGCGGCTCCGGGACGTGCGCGGGGTCACCCGCGTCCATGCTTGCGAACGGTTCCATGAGCGCCCAGTGCTTCTGCTGGAGGTGGTGGAGGGGACTCCCCTGTCGGAGCTCACCGGCCGTCCCTTCGAGGTGGTCCGCGCCCTGGAGCTGGCCCTCTCCCTGACCGCCACCCTGGCCGAGATCCACCGCCGCGGTGTCATCCACAAGGATCTCAAGCCCTCCAACATCATCGTCACTCCCTCGGGCGACACCCGGCTCATCGATTTCGGCACCGCCACCCTTCAGCTCGTCGAGCACGTGGATGCGGCCCCCGGTGCTCTCATCGAGGGCACCCTGGCCTACATGTCCCCCGAGCAGACCGGGCGCATGAACCGCCCGGTGGACTACCGCACCGACCTCTACTCGCTGGGTGTCACCCTCTACGAGCTGCTGACGGGCAGCCGCCCCTTTCACGGGCGCGACGCACTCGAGTGGTTCCATGCGCACATGGCACAAGCCCCCCAACCCCCGCTGGAGCGGGTGCCGGGTCTGCCTTCCGTCCTCTCCGCCATCGTCCTCAAGCTGCTGGCCAAGGTCGCCGAGGAGCGCTACCAGAGCGCCGACGGACTCATCGCGGACCTCGAGCGGTGCCGGGACAACCTGCGCCGGGGCGTGCACGAGGACTTTCCCCTCGGCGTGCACGACGACCCCATCCACTTCCAGCTCCCCCAAGGCCTCTATGGGCGGGGTGCCGAGGTCGCGGCCTTGCGCCAGGGCTTCGAGCGCGTGGCGCGCAACGGGCGGCCCGAGCTCATCCTGGTCCACGGGTACTCTGGCATTGGCAAATCCTCCCTGGTCAACGAGCTGCACAAGCCCGTGGTGCGCCAGCGCGGCTTCTTCCTCAGCGGCAAGTTCGAGCAGTTCCAGCAGGACATCCCCTACGCCACCCTGGCCCAGGCCATCCGCGGCCTGACGCAACAGCTGCTGGCGAGCACCAACGAGGAGCTGGCCCGTTGGTGCTCGCAACTGAACGAGGCCTGGGAGGGACAGGGCCAGGTCCTCGTGGACGTGATGCCCCAGCTCGGACTCGTCGTCGGCAAGCAGCCCCCGGTCCAGGAGCTGCCTCCCTCCGAGGCTCAGCACCGTTTCCACCGCGTCTTCCGCGAGTTCCTCGGTGTCTTCGCCACTTCCGAGCACCCCCTCGTCCTCTTCATGGATGACTTGCAGTGGGCGGACCTGGCCAGCCTCCAGTTCCTTCATCACCTGCTCTTCCATCCGGAGACACCTCCGGTCCTGCTCATTGGGGCCTTCCGCGACAACGAGGTCGGCCCCACCCACCCGTTGACGAATACCCTGGAGGCGTTGCGCAAGACCGGTGCGCGGGTGACCGCCCTCCAGCTCGAGCCGCTGAGCCTCGATGAGGTGCGGCAGCTTGTCGCCGACACGCTCCCCGGAGCGGGGGCGGAGGTCATCGAGCCGCTCTCGGCCTTGGCTCGCGAGAAGACCGGAGGCAACCCCTTCTTCCTCTTGCAGTTCCTGCGGACGCTCCACCAGGACGGGCTCCTGGTCCGCACCCCCGAAGGCCCCTGGTCCTGGAACGCGGAGGCCACCCGGGCCAGGGGCTACTCCGACAACGTCGTCGACTTCATGGCCGACAAGCTGCGCCAGCTGCCCATGGGCACCCAGCACCTGCTGCGGCTCGCGGCCTGTGCCGGCAACTCGTTCCCGCTCCAGATGCTCGGCCTCCTCTCCCACCTGCCGGAGCCCTCCGCGGTGGAACAGGGCCTGGAGCCCGCGCTCCGGGAAGGCATGCTGGTGCGTGCCAGTCCGGATCAGTACCGCTTCCTCCACGACCGCATCCAGCAGGCGGCCCACGCCCTCGTCCCCGAGCAGGAGCGCAAGGCTGTCCACCTGCGCATTGGCCGGTGGCTGTTGGAGAGCCTGCCGCCGGAATCGGTGCGGGAGAAGCTCTTCGACGTCGTGAGCCATCTCAGCGCCGGAGCGGAGCTGATCGAGACCGCCGAGGAGCGGCTGCGCGTGGCGATCCTGAACGCCGAGGCTGGACGCAAGGCCAAGGACTCCACCGCGTTCCGCTCCGCCGTCGCCTATCTCACCACGGCCTTCCAACTGTTCCCGGGAGACCCCTGGGAAACCGAGCCCCAGTGGGCCTTCAAGATCCAGCTCGACCGGGCCACCTGCGAGTTCATGACTGGGAACGCCGCCGAGGCACGCCGGCTGGTGGAGGAGCTCCGGCCCCGGGCCAGCACCCGCGCGGACACGGCGGCCGTCTACCGCTTGAGGAGCCACCTCCACGTCGCCGCCAGCGAGATCCCTCAGGCCATGGCCTGCCTCGTGGAGTGCCTGGCCCAGATGGGTCTGCCCCTCTCCCCGCGCCCGGCCTGGGAGGAGGTCGTGGCGGCCAACGAGGAGGTGTGGGCCCTGCTGGGGGAGCGTCCCATCGAGAGGCTCGTCGACATGCCGCTCATGACGGATCCGGACATGGAGGCGGTGATGAGCGTGCTCGGCTCCCTGAGCGCGCCAGCGTACTTCACCAACCACCACCTGCTCATCGTCATCCTGTGCCGGATGGTCTCCCTGAGCATCCGGCATGGCAACAACGCCTCGTCCGCGCACGCGTATGCCTGGTACGGCGTGGTGCTGGGCCCCATCTTCAAACGGTACCGGGACGCCTACGCCTTCGGTCAGCTCGCCTGGGCCCTCGTCGAACGCCACGACTTGTCCGCCATCCGCGGCAGGATCCTCTACATCCAGGAGGTCATCAACAACTGGACCCAGCCCCTTCCAGACAGCCTGGAGCTCGTCCGCCGGGGCTTCCACCACTCGCTCCAGGCCAGTGAGCACCAGATCGCGAGCTTCTGCTGCAGCCACATCGTCTCGCTCCGGCTCACGCTGGGGCACGACCTGGAGGACGTCTACCAGGAGTCGGTCGCGCGTCTGGCCTTCCTGCGCAAGACGGGCTTTCCAGACATGCAGTTCGTCCTCATCCACATCCAGCGCTACGTGCAGCAGCTGCGCGGCCTCTCCCCGTCGTTCGGCTCGCTGAACGGGGAGGACTTCGACGAGAAGTCCTTCGAGGCCGGGCTGACCCCCGCCCGGATGAGCACCATGCGGTGCTGGTACTGGCTCTTCAAGATGCAGGCGCGCTTCCTGAGTGGCGCCTACGCCGAGGCGCGCGAGGCGGGGGCCCGGGCCGCCGAGCTGGCCTGGTCCTCGCTCGGCCAGATCCAGCTCCTGGACTTCCACCTCTTCCGCGCCCTGACCCTGGCGGCCTGCTACGGGAAGATGGCTCCCGATGAACGGCCCCAGGCCCTGGCGGCCCTCCACGAGCACCAGCAACAGCTCGCCGAATGGGCCAGCCACCAGCCCGCGACCTTCCGCGCCCCCGAGCGGATGGTGTCCGGGGAGCTGGCCCGCATCGCGGACCGGGAAGGCGATGCCCTGCGCGCCTACGAGGAAGCACACCAGTCCGCCCAGGAGCACGGCTTCATCCAGAACGTCGCCCTGGCCAGCGAACTCACCGCCCGCTTCTTGTACGAGCGGAAGGTGCCGACCCTCGCCGACACCTGCGCCCGCAGGGCCCGGGAGGCATGGCTGCGCTGGGGCGCCAGGGGCAGGGTGAAGCACCTGGACTCCGAGTGGCCACACCTGGCCGCCTCCCTGTCACCCGCGGAGACCGCCACCGATACGGACTCCACGCAGATCGACGCACTCACCCTCGTCAAGGCCCAGCAGGCCATCTCCCGCGAGATCGTCCTCGAGCGGCTGGCGGCCACGCTGCTGCGCGCCGCCCTCGAGAACGCCGGGGCCCAGCGTGGCGCCCTTTTGCTGCCTCGCGGCGACACGCTCTCCGTGGTCGCCCTCGTGGGCACTTCGCCGGAGGACTCCGCCTCCCCGCCGGACGACTCCCGGCTGCCCTGGACCCTCCTTTCCTACGTCAGGAGGACCCGCGAGCACGTGCTCCTCGGCGATGCCTCCCAGCCCCATCCCTTCTCGTCCGATCGCTGGCTCGAGCACGGCGGCGCCCGCTCCGTGCTCTGCCTGCCCCTGCTGCGCCAGGAGGACTTCCGCGGCGTGCTGTACCTGGAGAACGGACTGGCCACCAACGCCTTCACCCCCTCCCGCCTCACGCTGCTCGAACACCTCGCCTCCCAGGCCGTCATTTCCCTCGAGAACGCCCAGCTCTACGCCGAGGTCCAGCGCGCGGAGGCCGCGCTGCGCGGTGCCAATGAAGAGCTGGAGAAGCGCGTGGAGGAGCGCACGCGCGAGCTCAAGCAGGCCCAGGCTCGCCTGGTGGATTCCGCGCGCGGGGCCGGCATGGCCGAGGTCGCCGCCAACGTGCTGCACAACGTCGGCAACGTCCTCACCAGCGCCGTCATCAACCTCCAGACCATGGTCGAGACGGTGAATGCCTCACGCGTGGGCCGGGTCAAGCAGGCCAGCATCCTCCTCGAGGAGCACTCCGGTGGGCTGGTGGACTTCCTCACCCGCGATCCGCGCGGAACCCAGCTGCCTTCCTATCTCTCCGCGCTCGGCGACGAGCTGCTCCGTGAGCAGAAGACGCTCCAGGAGAGCATGGGCGCCATGGGCAAGCACATCGAGCACATCCGCGCGATCGTCCAGGTCCAGCAAATCTACGCGCGCAACACGCTCGTCCTCGAGGAGTGCGATCTCCCGCGGCTCATCGACGAGGCCCTGAGCATCCAGCTGCCCTCCCTCCAACGCCACGGCATCACCCTCACCCGGGAGCTCCCGCCCCTGCTCAGGGTGAGGCTCGATAAGCACAAGGTGGTGCAGATCCTCGTCAATCTCATCAGCAACGCCAAGAACGCCATGCTCGCCCTCCCTTCGCGGCAGCGCCTCCTGCACGTTCAGCTCGACGCGGAGGGCAACAGGGCCCGGATCCAGATCGTGGACAATGGCATGGGCATCGCTCCGGAGATCCGCGAGCGGCTCTTCTCTCAGGGCTTCACGACCCGGGAGGGTGGACATGGCTTGGGCCTGCACTCCAGCGCGCTCACGGCGAAGATGCTCGGAGGCAGTCTCTCCCTGGAGAGCGAGGGGCCGGGTAGGGGAGCCACGGCCACCCTCGAACTGCCCCTCACGTAGTCCCACGCCGCGCGTTCGGCCAGAGAAAGGAAAAAGTCCAGCAACCCTTTCGGATTGCTGGGCTTTCCTTGGCGAGGAGTACGGGACTTGAACCCGTTTCAATAAACCGTGAAGACGACAAGCGCGATGAGGTTGCCTTGCCCTGAGCTGATGACGCCATGCGTCCCAGTTGCTCCCGCCGCGGATGATGCACCTCCCCAATCCCTCACGTGAGGCGAAATGTTCCGCCACTGAACATTTCCATCCGCATCGATATTTTGCCTTTGGGGTATACTTGTTTTTCTTGATTTGCTGGATGATGGTGATCCATAGTCCGTCGCGTTCTCCGCGTCCCGTCCCCCTGTCACTCGGCGCGGAGGAAATAGCCCTTTGCCCCTTGAGAAGACAGACATGAAGATCTTGAAGCGCAGTGCGCTGTCCACCGTGACGGCGTTGTTCGCCAGCATCACCGCCGTGAATGGATTGCCGGTCACCGCCCATGCGGCTCCCTCCGAGGAGAGCGTGAGCGAGTCGGAGGCGGCGCGGGAGATGTTCTCCGCGATGCGTCGTGACCTGAATGTCGGAGAGGAGCAGCTGCGGCGCCGGCTGGCGTTCGAGGCGATCGCACCGGCCATGGAGAAGGATCTGCGAGCGCAGCTGGGCGAGAGCTTTGGCGGGTCCTGGCTGAACGAGGAGGGCACCCAGCTCATCGTCGCTGTCACGGACGAGGCCAGCGCCGCGCGCGTTCGTCGCGCTGGCGCCGAGCCGCGGCTCGTCAAGTACAGCAAGGCGCAGCTGGACCGCGCCATGGCGGATCTGGACCGCAACGCCGCGAGCGCCCCCTCCTCCGTGCACTCCTGGTACGTGGACGTCGCCACCAACAGCGTCGTCGTGCAGGCCGAGAGTGGCACGAGCCTGATGGCTTCGCGCGCCCAGGCCTTCGCCTCCCTGAGCAGCGGCGCCAAGGACGGAATGGTCCGCGTGGAGGCCTCCACCCAGGCCCCCCGCCCGGCGTATGACTTGCGCGGCGGTGAGGTCTACCTCATCGGTGATGGCGCCAATGGCTCCTACGGCGTCTGCTCGGTGGGTTTCTCCGTGCAGGGCGGCTTCGTCACCGCGGGACACTGTGGTTCGGCGGGCGCCCCCACCAAGTCGGGCAATGGCACGGCGCAGGGGACCTTCCGGGCCTCGACCTTCCCCACCAATGACTGGGCGTGGGTGGCGACCAACAGCTCGTGGACGCCACGGCCCTGGGTGTATAACTACAGCAACGCGAACGTGCTCGTGTCCGGCTCCACCGAGGCGGGAATCGGCGCGTCCATCTGCCGCTCCGGCCAGACGACCCAGTGGCGCTGCGGCACGCTTCAGGCCACCAACGTCACCGTCAACTACTCCAACGGCCCCGTCTATGGCCTGGCGCGCACCAACGCGTGCGCCAACCCCGGAGATTCCGGTGGCTCGGTCCTCTCCGGCAACCAGGCGCAGGGCGTGACCTCGGGCATCGCGGGCGGCTGCGAAAGCGCCAGCCCCCAGACGTTCTACCAGCCCGTCAATCCCATCCTCAGGGCGTACGGCCTCACGCTCATCACGAGCGGTGGCGGTAGCGGCGCCACCAAGGGGTTGGTTTCGCGCATGAACGGCAAGTGCATCGACGTGCCCAACGGTAACTTCGCCGATGGCGTCCAGGTGCGGATGTGGGGCTGCAATGGCTCCAACGCCCAGCTGTTCACCTGGTCGGGTGAGCGGTTGACGATTGGCGGCAAGTGCCTGGACGTGTCGGGTGCCTCGACGGCCAACGGCACCCGTATCCAGCTCGCCAACTGCAACGGCAATCGCGCCCAGGACTTCGTGCTGAGCGCCGCGGGCGACCTGGTCAGCTACCTCGCCAACAAGTGCGTGGACATCGAGGGGTTCAACGCCAACGACGACGCCAAGCTGAGCATCTATACCTGCACCGGCACGTCGAACCAGAAGTGGGACTTCAAGTAGCCCATTGCCCGCTGGAGGGGCACGCGTTCCCCGGTCAAGCGCAGCTCACGAGAAGGCCGTGAGCTGCGACATCCCCAGGCTGAGCACGCGTGCAATGCCGCGACGCCTCAAGCGGCAAAATGTACTGCCGGGCGCGGCGCGGATCATGCCGGCTCATTTGTCACAGATGAGCCGTTTCCAGTCCGCCGGTTATCCGTGCGCATCAGTCCATAGTAGACCGAGTTGCGGAAAGCGCCGTTGTAATAACAATCTTCGCGGAAGCGGCCTTCTTCCCGGAAGCCGGCCGATTCCAGCAGCTTTCCGGAGGCGTTGTTGTCGGCGTCAGTAATGGCCAGGATCGTGTGCAGGTGCATGCGCTCAAAGCCGTAGTCCACTACAGCCGCCAGCGCTTCGCGCATGATGCCCCGGCGGTGATAATCGCGCCGCAGGGAATAGCCCACCTCGGCGCGGCGATGCTCCGGCAGGATGTCTACATAGCCGATCAGCCCGATGGCCTCGCCGCTTTCCCGCCACTCCATCGCCCAGTTGATGCGCTCGCCCTTTTGTAGGGCTTCCCCCATCATGTGCAGCAGGGCGCGCACGTCGTCCTCGCTTTTCGCGATGGGCCGCGGGATGTAGCGCATCACTTCCGGATCGGACCGCATGGGCAGCAGCGCGGCGGCATCCGCATCGCAGGGCCGGCGCAGGATGAGCCGCGGTGTATGTAAAACTGGAAAGGGATCGAAAGAATGTGTGTCCATCATGGGAGGTCGCGATGCGCTTGTTGGTGCGCCGCGGCGGCAAGCTCAAGGTCCGGCGCACCCTCTGGCAGGGGGTGACGGGACTCCCCAATGGTGGCCAGGAAAGAGGGCACGGGACAAAGAAAAAGCCCAGCAACCCTTTCGGATTGCTGGGCTTCTCTTTGGCGAGGAGTACGGGACTTGAACCCGTGGCCTCCGGCGTGACAGGCCGGCGTTCTAACCAACTGAACTAACTCCCCACAACCGTACGACTGCTTGGGCGGAACAGGGATTGAACCTGTGACCCTCGCCTTGTAAGGGCGACGCTCTACCGCTGAGCTATCCGCCCTTCTGGGCGTCACCGCGTTGCGACGGGGCGGCTTTTATCGGCCGCATCCGTCCCTGTCAAGCCTACGCTTTTCAGCGACGAATCATTCCAGCGCTCCCCGACTCGGGCGTTGACCGGGGCCATTCCTCCTGCCAACCCTCGGTCCCGCCCGCTCCCCGATGAGGAGGGCGGGCTGACACGGAGCCCCCGCCTTGAACGACCGTCTCCTCCGCGCCGCGCGCCGCCAGCCCACCGACACCACCCCCGTGTGGCTCATGCGCCAGGCCGGCCGCTACCTGCCCGAGTACCGGGCCATCCGCGGCAACATCGCCTTCCTCGACCTGTGCAAGCACCCGGACCTGGCCGCCGAGGTCACCGTCCAGCCCATCACCCGTCTGGGCGTGGATGCCGCCATCATCTTCTCGGACATCCTCATTCCCGTGGAGGCCATGGGCATCGAGCTGGAGCTGGGCGACAAGGGGCCTCATTTTCCCAACCCCCTGCGCTCCGCCGCGGACATCGACAAGCTGGGCATCCCCGACCCCGTCGAGGGCACCGGCTTCGTCGCCGAGGCGATCCGCCGCACCCGCCGCGCCCTCAATGACTCGGTGCCCGTCATCGGCTTCTGTGGCGCCCCCTTCACCCTCGCCGCGTACATGGTCGAGGGCGGCGGCTCCAAGAGCTACATCCACATCAAGCGGATGCTCTTCGAGCAGCCCCAGCTCGTGCACACGCTCTTCGAGAAGCTCACGCGCACGCTCGTTCCCTACCTGCTCATGCAGGTGGAGGCCGGCGCGAGCATCGTTCAGATCTTCGACTCGTGGGGCGGGGAGCTCTCTCCCTGGGACTACGAGCGCTTCTGCCTGCCGTACCTCACTCGCATGGTGAAGGAGGTGCAGGCGCGCGGTGTGCCCGTCATCGTCTTCGGCACCGGCATGTCCAACCACCTGCCCCTGCTCAAGCGCACCGGCGCGGACGTCATCGGCCAGGACTGGCGCACCCCCATCGACGAGGCCCGGCGCGTGCTCGGCCCCGACGTGGCCGTGCAGGGCAACCTGGATCCGCTCCACCTCTTCCTGCCTCGCGAGGAGTTGGAGGCGCGCGTGGTGGACATCCTCCAGCGCGCGGGCCCCGTGGGTCACATCTGCAACCTGGGCCACGGCATCCTTCCGCCCACGGACCCGGAGGCCGCGAAGTTCTTCGTCGACGCCGTCCACAAGCACGGCTTCGCGCTGCGTCAGGGCTCCTGAGCCGCTGGGAGTGTGCGGTGGCCGACAGCCCTCCGCGGGCCTCCCCTCCAAGCGAGTGAACAGGGCAGGGGAGGGCGTTGATTCCAGAATCAATCTTCCGTTGACGCGCCGCACCACCCGTCATTAGAAGCGCCTCACCCCGCAGGACAAGGTGAGGCACACATGGCACGCGAGCAGCAACGCAACGGTCACCGCAGGGTGGCCATCGTCCGTGGATTGCGGACGCCCTTCGCGAAGGCGGGCACGGACTTCGCGAAGCTCACCGCGTTGGACCTGGGCCGCATGGTGGTCCAGGAGATCGTGCAGCGCTCGGAGATCGATCCGAACGAGATCGACCAGGTGGTGTTCGGCCAGGTCATCCCCACGCTCACCGCGCCGTCCATCGCGCGCGAGGTGGTGCTGGCCGCCGGGCTGCCCCGGAAGATCGACGCCTTCACCGTGGCGCGCGCCTGTGCCACGTCCATCCAGGCCATGACGGCGGCGGCCAACGCCATCGCCCTGGGCCAGGCGGATGTGGTGCTCGCCGGGGGCACCGAGTCCATGTCGGACGCGCCCATCTTCACCAGCCGGCCCCTGGCCCAGTCGCTCGTGGCCGCCTCCAAGGCGCGCAACCTCGGCGACAAGCTCAAGGCCTTCCAGACGCTCAAGCCGCGCGACCTCGCGCCCGTGCCCCCGGCCATCGCCGAGTACTCCACCGGCCAGACCATGGGCGAGAGCGCCGAGAAGATGGCCAAGGAGAATGGCATCTCGCGCAAGGAGCAGGATGAGATCGCGCTCGCCTCGCACCAGAACGCCGCGCGCGCCTGGCGGGACGGCTTCTTCGACTCGCAGGTGATGCACGTGGTGGTGCCGCCCCAGTACGAGAAGGTGGCGCGGAAGGACAACATCGTGCGCGAGGACACGAGCCTGGAGTCGCTGTCCCAGCTCAAGCCCGTGTTCGACCGCAAGTACGGCACCATCACCGCCGGCAACTCCTCGCCCCTCACCGATGGCGCCGGCGTGCTCCTGATGATGAGCGAGGAGAAGGCCAAGGCGCTCGGTCTCACGCCGCTCGGCTACCTGCGCTCGCACGCCTTCGCCGCCACGGATCCGGGGGACCAGTTGCTGCAGGGTCCCGCCTACGCGGCGCCCATCGCCCTGCAGCGCGCGGGCATGACGCTCGGGGACATCGATCTCGTGGAGATGCACGAGGCGTTCGCCGCCCAGGTGGCGAGCAACCTCCAGGCCCTGGGCTCCAAGGAGTTCGCCAAGAAGGCCGGCTGGAGCGCGCCGGTGGGCGAGGTGGACCGGACGCGGTTGAACCTGTCCGGTGGCTCGCTGTCGCTCGGACATCCCTTCGGGGCCACGGGGGCGCGCATCGTCACCCAGGCCCTGCACGAGTTGAAGCGTCAGAACAAGAACACGGTGCTGTGCACTGTCTGCGCCGCCGGTGGCCTCGGAGCCGCGGTGGTCCTGGAGCGTGAGTGATGGCTGCCACGGTTGCGCGAGAGGTCGAGGTGAAGAACGGGTTTGGCTACCAGGTGGACGAGGGGGTCGCGCTCATCGTCATCGATCTGGAGGGCGAGCCGGTGAACACGCTCTCGCCCAAGACGGGTGAGGCCTTCATCGCGCTGCTCGAGCGCGCGGAGCGGGATCCGTCCGTCAAGGCCGTGGTCTTCACCTCGGGCAAGAAGGACAGCTTCATCGCGGGCGCGAAGATCGATTTCCTGCAGACGATGCGCACGGCCGAGGAGGCCACGGCCGCGTCTCGCGCCGGGCAGAAGGAGTTCGATCGGCTGGAGGCGTTCTCCAAGCCCGTGGTGGCGGCCATCCACGGCGCGTGCCTGGGCGGCGGTCTGGAGTGGGCGCTCGCGTGCTCCTACCGCATCGCCACCGACAGCCCGAAGACGTCGCTCGGGCTTCCCGAGGTGCAGCTGGGACTCCTTCCCGGCGCGGGCGGCACCCAGCGTCTGCCCGCCCTCATCGGCGCGCAGGCCGCGTTGGATCTCATCCTCGCGGGCAAGAACGTGAAGCCCTCCAAGGCCAAGAAGCTCGGCATCGTGGACGAGGTGGTCCCCGTGCCGCTCCTGCGCTCGGTGGCGCTGCGGCGGGCCAAGGAACTGGCGGCGGGCACGCTCAAGGTGGAGCGCTCCCACGGCCAGGGGCTCAAGGCGGTGGCACAGCAGAGCAAGAAGGGCCTGGGCGGACTGCTCCAGGGGCTCGCCAACCGGGAGATGTGGGCCGAGGTGGCGCTCGAGGACAACCCGCTCGGCCGGAAGATCCTCTTCGATCAGGCGCGCAAGCAGCTGCGCAAGAAGACGCGCGGCAAGTTCCCCGCGCCCGAGAAGGCGCTCGAGGCCATCCGCATCGGTCTGGAGTCCGGCCGCGCGGCGGGTCTGGAGGCGGAGGCCCGGTTCTTCGGGGAGCTGGTGGTGTCCGATGTCTCCAAGCGCCTGGTGGAGATCTTCTTCGCCACCACCGCGCTCAAGAAGGAGAACGGCACCTCGGCGGCGGACGTGAAGCCGCGCGCGGTGAAGAAGGTGGGCGTGCTCGGGGGGGGGTTGATGGGCGGTGGCATCGCCTATGTCAGCTCCGCGATCCAGGGCGTGCCGGTGCGCGTGAAGGACAAGGATGACGCGGGCGTGGGCCGCGCGCTCAAGCAGGTGCAGGGCATCCTCGATGAGCGCGTGAAGCGCCGCTCGCTCACGTGGCGCGAGTCCGCCGCGAAGATGGCGCTCGTCACCGGTGGCACCGACTACGCGGGCTTCAAGAGCGTGGACGTGGTCATCGAGGCCGTGTTCGAGGACCTGGCCCTCAAGCGCCGCATCCTCGCCGAGGTGGAGGCCGTCACGCGGGACGACGCCATCTTCGCCTCCAACACCTCCAGCATCCCCATCACCCAGCTGGCCGAGGGCGCTCGCCGGCCCGCGCAGGTGATTGGCATGCATTACTTCAGCCCGGTGCACAAGATGCCCCTGCTGGAGATCATCACCCACAAGGGCACCGCCGACTGGGTGACGGCCACGTGCGTGGAGATCGGCAAGAAGCAGGGCAAGACGGTCATCGTCGTCAACGACGGGCCGGGCTTCTACACCTCGCGCATCCTCGCGCCGTACATGAACGAGGCCGCGTACCTGTTGGCCGAGGGCGCCGACATCGCCGAGCTGGACAAGGCGCTCGTGGACTTCGGCTTCCCCGTGGGCCCCATCACCCTGCTGGACGAAGTGGGCATCGACGTGGCCCAGAAGGTGGGTCCCATCATGGAGGCCGCCTTCGGCAAGCGCATGGCCGCGCCCAAGGCGCTCGAGAAGGTGGTGGCCGATGGGCGGCTTGGCCGCAAGAACCAGAAGGGCTTCTACGCCTACGACGGCAAGAAGAAGAAGGAGGTGGACCCCTCCGTCTACGAGCTGCTGCCGCACGGCAAGAACCGCAAGAGCCTGGACGCGCGCGAGATGGCCGAGCGCTGCGCCCTGCAGATGGTGAACGAGGCGGTGCGCTGCCTGGGGGAGGGGATCCTGCGCAGCGCGCGGGACGGCGACGTGGGGGCCATCTTCGGCCTCGGCTTCCCGCCCTTCCTCGGAGGGCCCTTCCGCTACGCGGACAGCCTCGGGCCCGCGGAGCTCTTGCGGCGCCTGGAGCACTACCACGACAAGTATGGCGAGCGCTTCGCTCCCGCGCCCCTGCTCGTGGAGAAGGTGAAGGCGCGCGAGACGTTCTACCCGCGCTGAGCCTCGTGACGGCGGGGAAGGGAAGGCGCCCGGGTGGTGCCTTCCCTTCTTCCCTTCCGGCTCAGTCGTCCAGCGCCGGCAGGACGTTCACCTTGAGGGCGCTCGGGTGCTGGGCCGCATGGTGCACGCGGTGGGTGGCGCGCACGAAGTCCTCTTCCTTCGCCTCGAAGATGTTGGGCACGAAGGTCTGCGGGTTGCGGTCGATGAAGGGGAACCAGCTCGACTGCACCTGGATCATCACCCGGTGCCCGCGCTTGAAGGTGTGCAGCACGTCGTTGATGACGAAGCGCACCTTCGTCACTTCTCCCGGCTTGAAGGGCTTGGGCTCGCTGTAGCTGTCCCGGAAGCGGCCCCGGAAGGGCTCGCCGCGTACCAGCGTCTGCTGGTGGCCCCGGTTGACCACGCCCTCCTCCTCGTCCTTGCGCGTGTAGCCGGGCAGCTTGCCGGGGTTGGCGTCGATGAGCTTCACCACCCAGTCCGCGTCACTGCCCGTGGTGGACACCCACAGCTCCGCCTCCAGCGGGCCCGCGAGCGTGAGATCCCGCTCCAGTGGCTCCGTCTGGTAGACGAGCACGTCCGGACGGCGCGCGGCGAAGCGCTGATCCTCGGTCATGTAGTTCTTCGCCCAGTACGGGGTGAGTTCCATCGTGTAGGGCACGGGCTTGTCCGGATCGCTCACGTACTCGTCGAAGGACGGCGCGCCCTCCGTGGGGGCCTTGAAGGACAGGCCTCCCTTGGGCTGGAAGTAGAGCCGTTGCTCGCGTGTCTGCTTGGGCGGCCAGGTGTCGAAGCGGCGCCAGCGGTTGGCGCCCGTCTCGAACATGAAGGCCTCGGGCAGGTCGGGTTTGTCGCCGCCTTTGAGGTGGTGCTTGAAGAAGGCGAAGAGCAGCGCCTGGAAGGTCTGGCTCGTGGGGAAGCCGAAGTCGGCGTCTCCCAGGGAGGAGCCCTCGTCCCGGATCCATCCGCCATGCGACCAGGGGCCCATGACGAGGGTGTTGGGGGTGCCGGGGTTCTGCTTCTCGATGGCGGAGTAGGTGCGCAGCGGGCCGTACAGGTCCTCGGTGTCGTACCAGCCGCCCACCGTCAGGACGGCGGCCTTGATGTTCTTGAGGTGGGGCAGGAGGTTGCGCGCCTGCCAGAAGGCGTCGTAGTTCGGGTGCGCGACGAGGTCCTTCCAGAACGACACGTCGCCCTTGAAGTGGCGCGCGTCCGCGTTGCCCAGCGGCCCCAGGTCCATGAAGAACTGGTAGCCATCCGGCGTGCCGTGCTCGAAGGACTTCCATTCCTGTGGATCGATGGGCTTGGGCCGGGGCCTGCCGAAGCCCGCGAAGAAGTCGAAGGCGAGCACCAGGTTGAAGGCGCCGTGCCGGTGCATGTCGTCCCAGAACCAGTCGGCGATGGGGGCCTGGGGAGACACCGCCTTGAGCGCCGGGTGCGAGTCGATGGCGCCCGCGGACGTGTAGAAGCCTGGATAGGAGATGCCCCACTGGCCCACGCGGCCGTTGTTGCCCGCGACGTTCTTCACCAACCACGCGATGGTGTCGTAGGTGTCGCTGCTCTCGTCGATGTCCTGGGGGCCCTTCTTCGTGGCCAGGTGGGGGCGCACGTTGATGAACTCGCCCTCGGACATGTTGCGGCCGCGCACGTCCTGGCTGACGAAGATGAAGCCTTCCTTCTCGAAGGCCTCGGTCGCCATCCGGGTGGGGTAGCGGTCGGGACCGTAGGGCGCGACCGAGTAGGGCGTGCGCATGAGCATCATGGGATAGCGCTTGCCGGGGCTCGCGTCGTTGGGGACGTAGACGCTCGTGAACAGCTTCACGCCATCGCGCATGGGGATGCGGTACTCGTACTTGGTGTAGTTCGCGCGAAGGTATTGGGCGCGCTCGTCGAGGTGCGGCGCCGGGGGCTTCGCGGCCTGGGCCCTCACGGGCCCGGCGAGTGCGACGAGCCCGAGCACCATGAGGTGGCGGAACGTGGGGAGCATGCTCTCTCCTGTGACTGGAACGGGCGGCATTCTGGGTGAACGGTGGCGGGGCGGAAAGCGTCACGTCATCCAGACGCACCCCGCCTTGACCCCCGCGTGTTTCTGGATGATGCCTGCGCCGCCATGCCCCGTACTCCCGAACGCGTCCTCGCTCTCGTCATCCTGTCCGCGTTGATTGTCTGTGCCGCGGCCGTGGGCGCCGGGGAGTGGTACTTCCAGCACCACAAGACGCCTCCGGGTCCCGAGATGGGGCCCGGCGGCTACGTGCTCGGGGGCTGGTTCGCCTATGACTCCGGGTGGTACGCGGACATCGTCGAGCACGGCTACCACTACAAGCCCGGACAGCAGAGCTCCGTGGCCTTCTTCCCGCTCTATCCCCTCGCCGTCCGCGCCGTGCGGACGCTCGTTCCCGACGTGCACTGGGCCGGAGTGCTGGTGACGCTGCTGTGCGGGCCGCTCGCCGTGTTGCTCTTCCGGCGCTGGGCGCGCACCCGGGTGGATGAGGACACCGCCTTCCAGGCCTCCCTGTTGTTCGCGCTCTACCCCTTCACCTTCTTCCTCTATGGCGTGATGTACTCCGACGCGCTCTTCATCCTGATGGTGGTGGGCGCGTTCCTCCTGCTGGAGAAGGGGCGTCTGGGGCCGGCGGTGCTGCTGGGCGCGCTGGCCACGGCGGCCCGGCCCGTGGCGCCCGCGGTGGTGGTGGGCCTGCTGGTGCGCCGGCTCGAGTGGAAGCGCGAACGCAACGAGCGCTGGACGCTCGTGGACCTCTTGCCCGTGCTGTCCGCGCTCGGCTTCGTCTCCTACATGCTCTACCTGCAGTGGCGCTTCCAGGAGCCGCTCGCCTTCGTGAAGGTGCAGGCGGCGTGGGGCCAGGTGCCTGGCTGGCGCTCCTGGCTCAAGCTGTCCTGGTTCAAGAGCGTCTTCTCCCCCGAGTCCACCCCCGACTTCGTCCTGTGGATCTGCCTCCACGCGGCGTTGAGCCTGGGAGCGCTCGCCCTGGTGTGGCCCACCTTCAAGAAGCTGGGCTGGGGCTACGGGGCGTTCTGCGCCGTCATGGTCGGCATCCCCACCGTGTCCACCAAGGACTTCATGGGCATGGGGCGCTACCTCCTGTCCGCCTTTCCACTCTTCCTCACCCTCGCCTGGCTCCTGCGCGAGCGTCCTCGGGTGCGCCAGGGCATCCTCGCCGTGAGTACGGTATCGCTCGTCCTCCTCTCCGCCGCCTTCGGCCTGGATTACTACCTCTCGTGAACGCCCCCCTCGCTCCCGCCCTGGCGCTCTTCTCCCACCTGCCTCCCGCGGAGCGCTTCCACGTCCACGCCCGTGCCTTCTCCGCGCCCCTGGAGGCCGTCGCCGCCCGGGTCCCTCCGGGAGGGGCCGTGGCCGACGTGGGGTGTGGCCATGGCCTGCTCACCGCCCTGCTCGCCCTGGGGGATTCTCGGCGGATGGTACATGGGGTCGATCCTGACCCCCGCAAGGTGGAGTGGGCGAGGAAGGGCCCGGGACTCCTTCCCCATGTGAAGGTGGAGGAAGGCGGGGTGGACTCGCTCGCCCAGCGGCTCCCCGGTCACTTCGACGCGGTGGCGGTGTGCGATGTCCTGTACCTGCTGCCCGTGGAGCGTTGGGCGGACTTCCTGCGCGCGGCGCGGCGCCTGCTGCGTCCCGGTGGACGGCTGCTCTTGAAGGAGGCCGAGGGCGATGGCTCCTGGAAGCACCGCAAGTGCCTCGCCCAGGAGTGGGTGATGGTGACGTTGCTCGGCCGCACGAAGGCGGGGGGCGACCTGGTGCTCCAATCCCGCGAGACGGTGCTCGGGGTGCTGCGTGACACCGGCTTCCTCCCACGCGAGACGGTGGCCCTGGGCGCGGGCTACTCCACGCCCCACATCCTCTATGTGGCGGACAGCGCGCCGTAGGTGGTCAGCTCCACCCCGGCGCTCTGGAGCCGGGCGCGGACCCGGGAGCTGGTGAGCGCGTCCAGCTCCGACTGCCAGCCGTAGGTCCACGCCGGATCCTCGGGCACGTGAGGCCGGCCCTCGCCCGGGTGACACCCCAGCTCGAAGTCCCCGGGAGGCAGGGTCTCCAGCAGGGCGAGCAGGGCGGACTCGGTGAGCTGGCCCGCTTCGAACACCCCGCCCGCGCTCACCCGCCGCACGCCGGGGCGGGGCCGGGGCGCGCTCCGAGCCAGCAGCGTCAGCAGGGTCGTCTTCACCGCGGGGCCAGGCGTGTGCCACCAGGAGACGCGGGGAAGCCGGTCCGGCCAGCGCACGGGCAGTCCCTCTCGCCGCGCCAGGGCCTCCACCCGGGGTCGCACTCCCGGGAGCAGGTGCAGGTGTTGATGGGCGTCCAGGTGGTCCACCGGCGCGCCCAGGGCCCGCGCGCGGGCGAGCTGCGCGGCCAGTTCCAGCTCCAACTCCTCGCCACGCACCTGGCCGGTCAGCCATGCCCGGGCGAAGTCCGCCCAACTCGCGCGCAGCCGCCCGCCCGGCGCCACCGTGGGCACGCGCGAGGGGTCCGCCGCGGGGGCCAGACGGGTGGACAGGGCCAGGTGCACTCCCAGCGCGAGCCCCTGGGCCCGGGCCTGGCTCACCGCCTCGGGGGCGCTCGGCCCCATGACGAGCACGGTGGCGCTGGTGACGATGCCCTCGCGGTGGGCCCGGAGGATGCCCGCGTCCAGCGAGGGGTGCAGTCCGAGGTCGTCCGCGTTGACGATGAGGCGCGTGCGCGTCACCGGCCTACCCGTGGCCTCGCGTCTTCTCGCGATCGCGCGCTCCTCCGTGCAGCGGCGCCACCGAGGGGGGCAGCCGCACCGGACGCTTCGCCGCCTGGGGCCAGCGCGTCTCCGGATAGAGCCGGGTCAGCTCGCGCACCATCTTGAGGATGACGGTGGGCGAGGACAGCGTGGAGATGCCGCGCGTGCGCGGGAAGTAGTCCACGCCCATCTGGAACACCTTGAAGCCCTGGTGGATGGCCTTCACCACCAGCTCCGCGTCGATGAAGGAGCCCTGGCTGTTGAGCTCCACCGCCTCCAGCACCCGGCGGTGCATCACCTTGAAGCTGAAGTTGATGTCCTTCATATGGACACCAAATAGCGTGCGGATGAGCAGGTTGTAGGCGAACGAATAGGCGATGCGCTTGGGCCCCTCGCTCGTGCGGTCGAAGCGGAAGGCGCAGATCATGTCCGCTTCCAGGTAGTTCATCAGGTGCAGCGCCCGCTCCAGCTCCTTGAGGTCGAAGGGCAGGTCGATGTCCGAGTACACCACCACGTCCTTGGTGGACGCGGACAGGCCGGTGCGCATGGCCCCGCCCAGCTTGAGGTTCACCGGGTGGGTGATGAAGCGGAACTGGGGGATGCGCGCCGCGAGCCGCTCGCAGATCTCCTGCGTGCGGTCCGTGGAGGCGTCGTTGACGACGATGATTTCGAAATCGTTGGTCAACCGGGGAAGTACGTCCAGGGCGCGCATGACCGAGCGCTCCACGTAGTCCTCCTCGTTCCAGGCGGGGAAGAAAAGGCTGATACTGGGAGGATTGCCCACGATTGAGACCTCGACGGTTCGCCCTCGTTCGGGAGGCGCGGGTAGGCGGCAGGTATCAAACAACCCAGGGCGAGTGCAATCCAACGGTCGCCGAGCGTTGCCTCGGCGTGGTAGCGTCAGGGGCTTACGGTTCGTTCCGAGGGTGGATGTGGGAGACAGGCGCCTCATTCTGCTGGTGGACGAGTTGCCCGCACGGCAGGCGGAACTCGTGGGCATGTTGGAGCAGGACGGCTTCGCCATCCGGTTGGTGTCCGCGGGCGCGGAGGCCCAACGACTCCTTCCCGAGGCGCACCTCGTCCTGCTCGTCCTGGGCCCGCCGGGCAGCCCTTCCCGCGCGCTCTTGCAGCACTTGATGGCCCGGGATGACGAGGGCAGTGGCCCCTCGGTCATCGCCCTGGTGTCCGCGGAGGAGCGCGCCGCGATGCTCGCCGCGCTGCGCCTGGGCGCCGAGGTGGTGCGCACGCCCGTGGATCCCGAGGAGCTCATGGCGCGGATGGTCCGCTGCATCCAGGAGCGCGCCCGTCTGGACGCGCTCATCACCCGGGTGAACTCCCTGGAGCGTTTGTCCATCACGGATGGGCTCACGCAGGTGCACAACCACCGCTACTTCCAGGATCGGCTGCGCGAGGAGTTCCGGCGCGCCCAGCGCTACGACGATCCGCTGTCGCTCATCCTCATCGACCTGGACCACTTCAAGAGCTTCAACGACACGCACGGCCACCAGGTGGGGGACATCGTGCTGCGCGACGTGGCGGCGTCGCTCCAGCGCGGCGTGCGCGAGACGGATCTGCTCGCCCGCTATGGAGGCGAGGAGTTCGCCATCCTCCTGCCGCGCACTCCCCTGGCGGGCGCCCTCACCGTGGCCGAGCGCGTCTGGCGCGAGCTGGGGACGCTGCGCACCGGACCCGAGCGCACCCTGCGCGTCACCGCCTCGGTCGGCGTCGCTTCCTTTCCGCACCACGCCGTGGGCAGCGCCGACCAGCTCGTGCGCTCCGCGGACGAATCGCTCTACCGCGCCAAGCACGAGGGACGTAATCGGGTGTGTGTCCACACCGTCCTCTCGCCCACCGAGCGGCCCGTCTCTCGCTAGGTTGTTCGGTGGACAACGGTGGGTCAGCATTGACCCGATTCATAGGTCGGGGTATAGATAGACCCAGGGTGGGCCCGAGCCCCGGGTACGGAAGCACCCGGTATCAGGGCAGTTTGCGAGTAGCTGGATGTTGGCAGCCTCATTGCAAACGCTCGTGGCTTCGTACCCAGGACGAGGTTTCCACTGGAACTGGCGCAGACACAGGGAGCGGTACCACGCGGTCGACTGCTGCTGGTGGACGACGAGGAGTACATCCTGAAGTCGATCCGGCGGGTGCTCCGTCGTGGTGATTGGCAAATAGAGACGGCCTCCGACGCCGAGGAGGGCCTCAAGGCATTGGAGCGCTTCACGCCGGAAGTCGTCATCTCGGACTTCCGCATGCCGGGCATGAACGGCGTGGAGTTCCTCAGCCGCGTGAAGGCGCAGGTGCCTCGGGCCCAGCGCATCATGCTCACGGGACAGGCGGATCAGCAGGCCATCGAGGAGGCCATCAATCGCTCGGAGATCTTCCGTTTCATCTCCAAGCCGTGGAACGACAGCCACCTGGTGCTCACGGTCAAGAGCGCCTTCGAGCAGTACGCGCTGCAGGCGGAGAACGAGCGGCTGCTGCGGGTGACCCAGCAGCAGAACGACGAGCTGCGCCGGCTCAACGCGGAGCTGGAGACGCGCGTGGCGCTGCGCACGCACCTGCTCAGCCAGGCCAAGCGCGAGTGGGAGCTGTCGTTCGACTCCATGGACACGCCGCTGGCGGTGGTGCGCCAGGACTACGGGGTGCGCCGCGCCAACCGGGCCTACCTGGAGCTGGCGGGCGAGCGGCTCAAGGAGCCCCTGAGCGAGGAGGGCGCCGAGCAGCTGTGTCACAAGCTGCTGTTCGACCGCGACAGCCCCTGCCCCAACTGTCCGCTGCCCGGCGCGCTCGAGAGCGCCCGGGGTGGACGCTCGGAGATCCACGGGCGGGGCCGCGTCTACGCCATGTCCGCCTACCCGCTCACGGGTGAGGGCCGCGCGGTGTGTTCCTACCGGGACATCACCGACGAGCGCGAGATGACCCGCCGCTTCATCGAGACGGAGAAGATGGCGGCGGTGGGACAGCTCGCCGGCGGCGTGGCGCATGAAATCAACAACCCGCTGGGCGGCATCCTCGCCTTCGCGCAGTTGATGAAGCGCGACGACGGCCGGGACGCCGCGGACCTGGAGTCGCTGGGCCTCATCGAGGAGAGCGCGCTGCGCTGCAAGCGCATCGTGGAGAGCCTCCTGAAGTTCAGCCGCCACAGCCGCACCGAGGATCGCCGTCCCTTCCAACTCAACAAGTGCGCGGAGGACTCGGCGGTGCTCTTCGGAGCGCAGCTCAAGTCGTACTCCAAGGTGCGCATGGAGCTGCGCCTGGAGCCCCAGCTGCCGGAGCTGTTCGGGGATCCGGGACAATTGTCGCAAGTGATGCTCAACCTCTTGCAGAACGGTCTGCATGCCCTTCCGCCCGCGGGAGGAATGCTGACCTTGGAGACGGGGAGGGAAGAGGACCGATGCTTCTTCCGCGTCGCCGATACGGGCAGTGGCATCGAGGAGCGCTACCTCACGCGCATCTTCGAACCCTCGTTCACCACCAAGCCTCCGGGCCAGGGCACGGGCCTGGGTCTGGCGATCGCCTACCGCATCGTCGAGGACCACGGCGGCATCTTCAAGGTGGACACCCAGATGGGTGAGGGTTCCCGCTTCACCGTCTACATCCCCATTCCCCTGCAGCTCGAGAGGTTGCCGTGAGTTCGTCACCCACCACCCCCGCTCCCAAGCGCGCCAAGGTCCTGGTCGTGGATGACGATCAGATCGTCCTCAAGGCCGTGAGCACCATCCTCACCCGCGAGGGCTACCAGGTCGTCTCCATCGACGACGCCGTGGAGGGGCTGACCGCCGCGAAGGATCCGTCCATCGACGTGGCCGTGCTCGACATCAAGATGCCGAACCTGTCGGGCATGGACCTCTTGCGCGGCATCAAGGCGGCGCGCTCGGACGTGGAGGTCATCATGATGACCGCCTTCGCCACCGTGGAGACGGCGGTGGAGGCGGTGAAGGCCGGCGCGTACGACTACCTCACCAAGCCCTTCGAGAACATCGACGAAGTGAGCATGACGGTGGCCAAGGCCGCCGAGCGCAAGGCCCTGCGCGACCGGGCCCGCGCGCTGGAGGAAGCGCTCAGCGCGCGCAACCAGTTCGAGGACCTAGTGGGCCAGTCCTCGCAGATGCGCGCCGTGTTCAAGCTGGTGGAGACGGTGAGCCACTCCACGGCCACCGTCCTCATCCAGGGCGAGAGCGGCACGGGCAAGGAGCTCGTCGCGCGCGCCATCCACTACCGCAGCGCGCGCAAGGACAAGCCCTTCATCGCGGTGAATTGCTCGGCCCTGACGGACACGCTGCTGGACGCGGAGCTGTTTGGCCACGTGAAGGGCAGCTTCACCGGCGCCACGTACAACAAGAAGGGCTTCTTCGAGGCGGCCGACGGCGGCACCATCTTCCTCGACGAGATTGGCGACGTGCCGCCCGCCACCCAGGTGCGCCTCTTGCGCGTGCTGCAGGAGGGCGAGGTCAAGCGCGTGGGCGCCAACGAGCCGGTGAAGGTGGACGTGCGCGTCATCGCCGCCACGCACGTGGACCTGAGCCGCGCCAAGGAAGAGGGCAAGTTCCGCGAGGATCTCTTCTACCGGCTCAACGTCATCACCATCGACCTGCCGCCCCTGCGCGAGCGCCCCGAGGACGTGCCGCTGCTCACGCACCACTTCCTCAAGCTCTACACGGCCAAGGCGGGCAAGCGCGTGACGGGCTTCACCCCGCGCGCCCTGGAGGCGCTCACCTGCAACCGGTGGACGGGCAACGTGCGCGAGCTGGAGAACGTCATCGAGCGCGCCGTGGTGCTCACCTCCAAGGAGGTGCTGGACACGGATGACCTGCCACCCGGCTTCCAGGAGGCGCCCCAGGCCGGGGCCCAGGTGGAGGTGTTCAGCCTCGCGCACCTGCCCTACGCCCAGGCCAAGCGCCTGGCCATGCGGGCCTTCGAGCGGCGCTACCTCACCGCGCTGCTCGAGAAGCACAACCACAACGTCTCCAGCGCCGCGCGCGCCGCCGGGGTGGACCGCTCCAACTTCCGCCGCCTGCTCAAGCAGTACGAGGTGGCCGGCCGCTCCATGAAGCGCTCCAAGGACGGCGACGACGACGACGCCCTGGACGCGGCCTCCTAGCCGACTCCTAGCCGACTCCTAGCCCTCTTCGCCGGGCTCGCGTGAGCGGCCCTCCACCTGGCGGCGGATCTCCTCGTAGCGCTCGGCCAGCTCCCGCTCGAAGCCGTTGCGCGTGGGTGTGTAGAAGCGCTGCCCCTGGAGCACCTGGGGCAGGTATTCCTCGGGGACGTAGTTGCCCTCGAAGTTGTGCGGGTACTTGTAGCCCGCGCCGTAGCCGAGCGACTTCGTCAGCTTCGTGTGGGCGTTGCGCAGGTGGGGCGGCACGGGCAGCGCGCCCCGCTCGGTGACGGCGGCGCGCGCCGCGGCGTACGCGGTGAGGACCGCGTTGGATTTGGGGGCGAGCGCCAGGTACGTCACCGCCTGGGTGAGGGGCAGGGTGCCCTCGGGCAGGCCCATCAGCTCGAAGGCCCGGAGCGCGTCCACCGCCACGCCCAGGGCCCTCGGGTCCGCGTTGCCCACGTCCTCCGACGCGAAGATGACCATGCGCCGGAAGATGAAGACGGGATCTTCCCCCGCCTCCAGCATGCGCGTCATCCAGTAGAGCGCCGCGTCCACGTCCGAGCCCCGCATGGACTTGATGAAGGCGCTGACGACGGCGTAGTGCTCCTCGCCTCCCTTGTCGTAGAGCAGCGCCTTGTGCTGCAGGGCCTCCTCGGCCGTGGCTTTGTCCACCCGGGTGCCGCCGTGCGCCGCCGCCGCCTCCAGCGCCGTGAGCGCCTTGCGCGCATCCCCCCCGCAGGCCTGGACGATGAAGGCGAGGGCCTCGTCGTCCACCTGGACCTTGCCCCCGAGGCCCTTGGGGTCCGCCACCGCCCGGCGCAAGAGCGCCACCAGTTCCTCTTCCTCCAGCCCGCGCAGGGTGACGACGCGCGCGCGCGACAGGAGCGCGGCGTTCAGCTCGAAGGACGGGTTCTCCGTGGTGGCCCCGATGAGGGTGACGGTGCCCTTCTCCACGTGGGGCAGGAGCGCGTCCTGCTGGCCCTTGTTGAAGCGGTGGATCTCATCCACGAAGAGCAGGGTGCGCTGGCGGCGCATCTTCCAGCGCTCCTGGGCCCGCGCCACCGTCTCGCGGATCTCCTTCACGCCGGAGAGCACCGCGGACAGGGACTCGAAGGCGGCGCCCGTGGAGTGGGCGATGAGGTGGGCGAGCGTCGTCTTGCCCGTGCCCGGAGGGCCCCAGAGGATGAGCGAGGGGACCAGGTCCTGCTGGATGGCCCGGCGCAGGAAGCGTCCCTCCCCCGTCAGGTGCTCCTGGCCGACGAATTCCTCCAGCCTGGAGGGGCGCATGCGCTCGGCGAGGGGGGCCAGGGTGGCCTCGTCCTTGCGGCTGGCGTGGTCGAAGAGGTCCATGGGGGCTCCTGCGCACCGGGTAACACGTGTCGTCGGGTCATCGAAGCGGCCATTTCCTCCAGCGCCGCCCGCTCAGGCTGATCTAGAACCCGAACTTATCGTGCAGACCCTGGTTCTCGTCGCGAAGAAGGACAAGCCCGAGGCGGCGGAGTTGGCCGCGCGGATCCGTGAACGCTACCCCTCCTTGGAGGTGCTGGGCGATCGGCTGCTGGCCCATACGCTCGGCTGGCCGCGTGTGGAGGACCGGGAGCTGGCGCACCGGGCGGAGCTGGTGGTGGTGCTCGGCGGGGATGGCACGCTCATCCACGCGGCGCGGCTGCTCGAGGGGCGCGCCGTGCCCATCCTCGGGGTGAACCTGGGCACGCTGGGCTTCCTGACGGAGATCCCCGCCGACGGGCTCTTCCCCGCCCTGGAAGAAGTGCTCGCCGGGCGCTTCAAGATGGAGTCGCGCATGAAGCTGACGTGCCGCCTGGTGCGCGACGGCAAGGTGCTGGTGCACGACGAAGTGCTCAACGACATCGTCATCAACAAGGGGGCGCTCGCGCGCGTGGCGGACCACGAGGTGTCCATCGAGGGCATCCCCGTCGCCAAGTACAAGGCGGATGGCGTCATCCTCGCCACGCCCACGGGCTCCACGGCCTACTCGCTGTCCGCGGGCGGGCCCATCGTCCACCCCTCGGTGGACTGCACGGTGCTCACGCCCATCTGCTCGCACGCGCTCACGCACCGCTCCACCATCGTCCCGGCGGACCGCACCATCCGCGTCACCCTGTGCAGCGAGACGGCGGATACCTTCCTCACCCTGGATGGGCAGACGGGCCACAGCCTGCAGTGTGGCGACAGCATCGAGGTGGTGCGCTCACCCCACCGCGTGCAGCTCGTGAGGGACCCCGGCGTGGGCTACTTCTCCATCCTCCGCAAGAAGCTGCACTGGGGCGAGCGGTAGGCCCGGGCGCCCATGTTCGTCTTCCTGTCGAAAGTGTTGGACCTGTTGCTCGCGCCGCTCACCTGGGGACTCCTGCTGGTGGCGGCGGGCGGCATCCTGCGCCGGAGGCGGGCGCGGCTGTCCACGGGACTGCAAGTGCTCGGCTGGCTGGTGCTCTACGTGCCCTCCACGGAGCCCATGGCCAACCTGTTGCAACGCTGGGTGGAGGCGGGCGCGGAGTCCAGCTACCAGGCGGACACCGTCTATGACGCCGTCATCGTGCTGGGCGGCATGGTGGACGCGGATGCCTCGGAGCGCTCGGGGCTTCCCGAGTACACGCCCGCCGTGGAGCGCATCCTCCGGGGCTACGAGCTGCTGCGGGCCGGGCGCGCGCGGCGGGTGCTGATCTCGGGCGGCACGCTGGACACGCGCGCCGGGGCGTTGGTGGAGGCGGACATCCTGGGACGCCAGTTGGAGTTGTGGGGGGTGGAACCCGAGCGCATCGTCCGCGAGGCGCGCAGCCGCAATACCCGGGAGAACGCCCTGGAGTCCGAACGGCTCATCCGCGAGCGGGGCTGGAAGCGGCTGCTCCTGGTGACGAGCGCGGCGCACATGCCCCGGGCCCTGGGGACCTTCGAGGCGGTGGGTCTGCACCCGGACACGCTCGTGGTGGATGTGCGCGCGCACGGCTGGTACCCGCATACGGGCTGGTGGCAGCCCCGGGCCTCCAACCTGTCGGCCAGCTCGGACGCGCTGCGCGAGCTGTTCGGCCGCTTCGTCTACCAGCTGCGGGGGTGGGCGTAGCTCAGTGCGAGGCCTGGGCGGGCATCGTGGGGCAGTCGAGGATCCCGTCGTTGTTCGTCGTCAGGTCGGGCGTGCCCGCGTGCAGCCGCTCGATGCGGCCGTCCGTGGTCACGTCGATGGGACGGGCCGCGAAGGCCGAGCGCAGCACGTCCTGCGTGGTGGGCCCCTGCTTGGGCCGCAGGCGGTACTTCGCGCCCTTGAACATGGTGTACCCGTCGCCGCCGCCGGACAGGAACGAGTTGGTGGCGAGCGTGTACGTGCGATGGAAATCCAACGGCTCGCCATTCACGCGCACGCGGAGGATCCGCTCCCCCGAGGGACGGCACACGTCGAAGGCGTAGGAGATGCCGGAGACCTGGGGGAAGCGGCCGGGACCCGCCTCCTCGGCGCTGCGGCTGACGCCGTTCTCGAGCGCCTGCTGGAGCACCGCGCCCGTCACCTCGATGCTCACCACCGAGTCGGGGAAGGGGTGGATGGCCAGCACGTCCCGGCGGGTGAGGGGACCGGGCCTCATCACCGAGTCCGAGCGGATGGCGCCTCCATTGATGAGGGCCACCTCCGCCCCGGCCGCCTGGCGGTAGGCGTCCGCGATGAAGGAGCCCAGGTTCGTCTCCTGGGTGCGGTTGTTGTCCTCGATGGCGTCCAGCGGCACGTGGGTGCGGCCCACGGGCTCGGACAGCTCGGCCATCATCGCGTCGTAGGGCCGCATGGCGGAGGCGAAGGCCGCGTCCTCGGGGACGTCGGGCGTCACGGGCGTCACGTCGAAGTCCATGCTCTTGAGCTTGCCGCTCCGGGTGCCCACGTGCAGGGTGACCCGGCCGAGCTCCCGCGCCTCGGAGGACATCTTCACGATGGGGGTGCCGTTGGACACCGCCTGCATCAGGATGTGCTCGTGGCCACCGATGATGAGATCGATGGGCGCGCAGCGGGCGAGCACCTTGTCCTCGGCGACGAACAGGTGCGTGAGCCCGATGATGACCTGGGCGCCCTGGGCCTTCATCTGCGGCACCAGCTCGCGCGCCTTCTGGCACGTGTCGGTGAAGTACACGTTGGGGCCGGGCTTGGAGCTGTACTTCGTCTTGCCCAGCAGCACGCCGAAGATGCCCACCTTCACGCCGCCCACCTCGCGGATGACGAAGGGCGGCGTGTCCCCGAAGGGCCGGCGCGTCTCCTTGTCCATGACGTTGGCGCCCAGCCACGTGAAGCGCGACTCCTTGATGCGCTGGCGCAGCACGTCCGGCCCGAAGTCGAACTCGTGGTTGCCGAGCACCGCGAAGTCCACGCCCAGCGCGTTCCACGCATCGATCATCTGCTTGCCCTTGTGGACGGTGGACTCCACCGAGGGCCCCAGCGTGTCACCGGCCATGAGGAACAGCGTGTTGGGCGACTCGGCCAGGATCTTCTTGCGCAGCGTGGACAGCCGCGCCAGGCCGCCCCGGGCCCCGAAGTCCACCGGCGTGAACTGGTACACGTCGTTGACGTGCAGCAGCGTGAGGGTGACGGTGGGCTCGTCATCCTCCGCGGATTCGGAGTCCGCGTTCGCCGAGGCCGATGCGGTGGACGTGGACGTGCTTCCCGTCAGGACGGCGCAGCCCCCCAGGAACAGGGCGGCCAGGAACGGGGCGAGGTGACTGAGGGAGCGGAACGGAGAGGACATGAGCGGTTCGTCGAGGTGGCGAATCTTTCATGTCCCGCGCGCCCGTGCATCCTCGCTCGCGTTCTTTGGCTGACGCGGCGTGCCGCCGGGGCTTCCCCTCTCGCTCCCCGAGGTGGCGGCGCGCTCGCGGGGCATGGGGCGTTCCCACACCCGAAGTCCTGGCGGTGTGCGCTGGGGGAAGCGGGAAGGCCCGGAAGAGCGGGCGGCTCGTTCACACTTCGTAACGGCGGCCCTGGACGAGCGGTTCGATGTGGCTCGCCCCGACGTCGAACGCATCCGGGTAGTGGATGAGCCGCATCTTCGCCCGCGTGGCCGAGGGCAGGGCGGCGAGCTTCTCGTAGGGCGTGTGCACCCCGTGGTTCGTCTCGTGCACCACGAGATCCGCCTCGGACAGCCAGGCGATGAGGCCCTCGTCGTAGGCGGTGTCCGCGCTGTAGCCCAGGCATCGGCCTCCGGCGCGGATGCGCAGGGCGGTGGTGGGCACGTGGTGGTAGGTGCGGCGGCACTCGATGGAGAACGGGCCGAAGCGCACGGCCGTCTCGGTGGAGAGGGCGAGGGGCTCGAAGTAATCGTCCAGGCCATGGCGCTGGGGCTCTCCGCCCGGGGTGCGGATGAGGTCCTCCATGCCCGCCGCGAGGTGGCCCTCCCACAACCGCTCCGTCACTCGCGGATGGGCGAGCAGCCGCAGCTTGCGCTTGAGGACGAAGAAGGAGAAGTAGCCGAGCCCTTCCACGCCCGAGCTGTGGTCGGCGTGCAGGTGGGTGAGCACGAGTCCCGACACCCGGTCCGCGTCGAGCGGCACTCCGGAGGAGAGGCTGGCCTCGCGCATCATCTTGCGGATGGGGTGCGGGCAGTCCACGAGCAGCACCTGCCCCTCCGCTTCGAGCGCCAGGCACGAGGAGTAGTACAGGGCGGAGAAGGCATCGCCCACGCCGAGGGTGACGAAGGACAGGCTCATCGGGAGCTCCAGGGGGAGGGAGACGGCGGGAGGCGTTGGCGCAGTCGCGCCACCACGGCGGGAGGGCAGAAGTCCGACACGTCCTCGCCGCGCGCCAGCTTTTCCTTGAGCCGGCTGCTGCTCACCTCGGCGAGGTGGGACTCGGCGGGCAGGAAGAGCGTGGACAGCTCGGGGGCGAGCGCGCGGTTGGCCTGAGCGAGCGTCGTCTCGAACTGGGCATCCGTGGCGCCGCGCACCCCGCGCAGGAGCACGCTCGCGCCGATGCGGCGCGCGTACTCCACGATGAGTCCGTCGGTGCTGGCCACGGTGACGTTGGGGTGGTGCGCCACCACCTCGCGCAGCAGCTCCACGCGCTCGGCCACCGTGAGCAGCGTGTGCTTGTCGGGATTGACGGCCACCACCACCACGACATGGCCGAAGAGGCGCGCCGCCTGGCGGAGGATAGACAGGTGCCCGGCGGTCACCGGATCGAAGCTGCCCGCGTAGACGGCGATGGTCATGACGTCCCCTCCGAGGCGGGCTCCGCGTCGAGCAGGCCCGCGGCCATGCGTTTCACCGTGCTCGAGGCGCTGCCCGCCGGAATCAGCTCCGGCGACGCCGCCGCGAGCACGAAGTAGCCCTGCACCGCGGCGAAGAGGCCCGCCGCCACCGCCCGTGCCCGCCGCCGCCCGATGACCGCGCCGACCAGCTCCTCCAACTGGGCCAGATCCGCGCGCACCACCTTCTCGTAGGCCGCGCGGACCTCGGGCTGGCGCACCGCCTCCGCGCTGATGGTCACCCAGGCCGCCACCGCGTCCGGGTCCGCGTCCTCTCCCGTGGCGAGGAAGGCATCGAGGAAGGCATCCACCTGGGCCCGCGCTCCCCCCTTGCTTCGCTCCAGCCTCGCGCGCACCCGCTCCCCGCTGCGCGCCGCCAGTTGCTCCACCAGCGCCAGCAGCACCTCCTGCTTCTGCGTGAAGTGGTAGTGCACCAGCCCCGGGCTGAGCCCCGCCGCCTTGGCGATCTCCGCGATGGATGCCCGCTCATAGCCCCGCTCGGCCATGACGCTCAGCAGCCCCTGGACGATCTGCTGACGCCGCTCCTCCGTGTTCGATGGACGGGCCACCCGGGCTCCTTCGTAAGTTGGTTGAACAACTTATAAACCCGGGGAAGGGCGCCGTCAACCGGCACCCCGGGGGCTACTGGCGCAGGTCGGCCGGCTTGGGCTCGGGCTTCGTCTCGTGGGAGCGGCGCAGGTGGGACTCGCGGTACACCTTCGCGCGGAAGTGGAGGATGGGGTCGTCGGACAGCTCGATGCCGGGCACGACGCCCGCGGGGTCGAAGACGAACAGCTCCGACTCGCGCTGATCCTCGTACGGGCGCTCGAGCACCAGCGTGCCCGCCGTCACCAGGGGCCGGTCCTCGGGCCAGGCCCGGGTGGCGTCATCGGTCGGGTCTCCCGGCTGGGCCATCTGGAACTGGAGCGTCCATTCCACGCGCTCGCGAGCGACACGCGCGTGGATTTCATCGAGCAGGTACTGGCTGGGCATCGACGCGGCCTGGGCCTCGCTCAGGGGGTGGGCGCCCGCCCGGGGAGTCCAACGGTAGCGGATCGTCCGGCGCTGCCCGGCGGCGTCGCGCAGGTGGTAGGCATGGATGCCGTTGAAGCGCTCATGGGCGAAGCTGGGCGTGGGCTTGAGGGCGAAGACGCCCTTGAGGCCGCGGATCGCCCCCAGGTGCTTCACCAGGTGGCCCAGCACGCGCAGCAGCTTGGGTTTGCGCTGGGGGCCCTCGGGACGCTGCGCGGTGGTGAGCTGGATGAATTCCTCGGGCGTGCGGGCGAGGAACACGGGGATGTTGGCGGCGGCCCACGTCGCGTGTCCGCCCGAGGGCAGCTCGAAGCGCACCGCGAGCCCCAGCACCTTGCCCACCCGGTCGTTCACCCGGTCCGGGGCGTGAGGGCTGCCCGAGGCGTTCGACAGCCGCACGAGCGTGTGGAGGGGGCCGCCTTGGAAGTGCTCGGCCGTCGTCAGGGCGCGCGCCTCGGCCGAGGGGGTGAACGTGGCGTGGAACACGAGCCCCCGGGGGTGGGCCCGGCGGTAGCCCTTCTCCGTGCCGGTGTAGGCCTCCATGACATGAACGGCTTCTTGAACGGGCTCGGACATCGTGAAGCATCCTCTCGTGGAAATGACACGGTGCGCCATGTCGTGCGCCGGGCAGATAGCAGAGGGCGCGCGGGGGGTCGAGGGGAGAGGGTGTTCATGCGCGTCAGTAGGACAGCAGGGCGCAGACCTTGTCGGCGCCGAGCCGTTGGCGTCCCGGCAGGAAGTCGAGCGAGATGAGGAAGCTGAAGCCCACGACCTGGGCGCCCAACTGGGTCACCAGCCGCGAGGCCGCCTGCGCCGTGCCGCCCGTGGCCAGCAGGTCATCCACGATGAGCACCCGGTCTTCCGGACCCATGGCGTCCTCGTGAATCTGCAATCCGTCCTCGCCGTACTCGAGGGCGTAGCGTTCGGTGCGCGTGCGCCAGGGCAGTTTCCCGGGCTTGCGTGCCGGGACGAAGCCCGCGTGGAGTGCCATGGCGATGGGCGCGCCGAGCAGGAAGCCGCGAGCCTCCACGCCCACCACGCGGTGGATGCGCTGGCCCTGGAAGGGCGCCGCCATCGCGTCCACCACCCGCCGGAACAGGTGGGGGTCCGCGAGCACGGGCGTCACGTCCTTGAAGAGGATGCCGGGCTTGGGGAAGTCCGGCACGTCCCGAAGACGCGCCTTCACGTCCTCGCGCAGCGAGGCGTCCTGACCGGCGATGAAGGGAGTGGGGGTGTGGCTCATGCGAAGAGCTCCGGGTTGACGCAGTGGGGAGGGCGGCGACCCTCCAGCGCGGCGAGGAGGTTGTCCACCGCCATGGAGGCCATGCGGCCCCGGGTGGTGTGGCTGGCGCTCGCGATGTGGGGGGCGAGCAGCACGCGGGGCAGGCGCAAGAGGGGGCTGTCCAGGGGCAGGGGCTCGGGGTCCGTCACGTCCAGCGCGGCGCCCCCCAGGTGCCCGCTCGCCAACGCGTCCACGAGCGCCGCCTGGTCCACCACCTGACCCCGGGAGGTGTTCACCAGCAGGGCGCCGGGCTTCATGGCGGCGAACTCCGCCCGGCCCAGCCAATGCCGGGTGCCCTCGTTGAGCGGCACGTGCAGCGAGATGAAATCCGACTCGGTCAGCAGCCGCCCCTTGTCCACGCGCACGAGGCCCAGCGCCGCCTCCAGGTCCGGCCGGGCCCGGCGGCTGACGTACAGCACTCGCATGCCGAAGCCGCGCGCGCGCCGGGCCACCGCCACGCCAATGGCGCCCAGGCCCACCAGTCCCAGCGTGGCCCCGTGCAGGTCCGTGCCCAGCAGCAGGCTCGGATCCCAGGTGCGCCAGTGGCCGGCCCGCACGTACGCGTCTGCCTCGGCCACCCGCCGCGCCAGCCCCATGAGCAGGGCGAAGGCGAAGTCCGCCGTCGTCTCCGTGAGCACCCCGGGCGTGTTGCCCACCGGAATGCGCCGGGCGGTGCAGGCCGCCACGTCGATGTTGTCGTGGCCCACCGCCACGTTGCTGACGGCTCGCAGGTGGGGCGCCTGGGCGAGCAGGTCCTCATCTACCCGGTCGGTCAGCAGGGTGATGAGTCCATCGGCCTCCCGGGCCTCGGCCAGGAGCGTGTCCCGGGGAGGAGGCAGGGCGTCGGGCCATACACGCAGTGCGGCCCTGGCGGCCAGGCGATCGAGGGCATCTCCGGGGAGTCGTCGCGTGACGAAGACGCGGGGGGGGCGGAAGCGTTCCATCTCGACCCCCCATGCTCGCACACGCCGCGCGGGGGCGGGGAAGGCCGGGAAACATCCTCTGGCCATCGCCCCGCGCATTTCCCGCGACGCAAGCGGCCCCGACTGTGGTAATCGAATGGATTCCCCTCGCCCCCGGGGGGAAGGGACTTACTGAACGTGCCTTCCATCGCCGATACACGAGACGCTTCCCCCCCGATTGATGGCCAGTGGCTGCGCGCCCTCAAGACGGAGGTCCAGCCCGTCACCTTCAAGAAAGGCCGCGAGGTCGCGGAATCCCGCCGCGTCTTCGGCCTGAACCGGGACGGAGATCGCATCCGCGCCCAGGTGGCCAGCGGCGCCTCGCCCGAGGTGCGCTACGAGGTCACCCTCGACGTGGGAGACGGCAAGCCCATCTCCAAATGCACCTGTCGCGCGTGGAACGTCCAGGGGCCGCATTGCGAGCACGTGGTGGCCGCGGCGCTCATCTTCGCCGCCCGGTTGCGCGCCTCGATGAACGCCGCCGCCGCGTCCGCCGCGCCTCCGGCTCCGGTCACCGCCGTGTCCACGCCCGCGCCCGCGCCGACCTTCCCGGAGGACGAGGTGGACGCGCACGCCGATGAGTCCATGCCCATGGAGGAGGTTCCTCCCGGGGACGCGGTGAGCCTGCCCGCGCTCGCGAAGGTGGAGAGCTGGCTCGGCCTGTCCGCCCTGCCGGACTACGAATTCCTCTACCGGCTCACCCCGTCCAACACGGGCCCTGGCGGCCGGCACTGGCTGGTGGACGTGCGCCGCCAGGACGCGCAGATGAAGGGGCCGGTGCACATCAAGCGCATGCTCCAGGCGGGCCTGCGCATCGCCCCGGCCGATGAGCGCATCTTCATCCTGCTGGCCAAGCACGAGCAGCGCTATGACTCGCGCATCGTCCTGTCCGACGAGGACCTGTGCGAGGTGCTCGAGTTCCTGCGTCCGCGCCGCGTCATCTACCGCGGCACCGCGCTCCTCTTCTCCAGCGACCCGGTCCGTCCGCAGATCCACCTCGAGTCGCGCCAGGACGGCGCCACGGCGCGTCTGGAGCTGCTCATGCCGGATGGCACGAGCCTGTCGCTCAAGGACGCGATCCTGCTCGCGGGCATGCGCACCTACGTCATCTCCGGACAGAACCTGCTGCCGGTGGAGCCGGATCTGCCGCCGCGGCTGGTGCGCAAGTGGCTGCTCGAGCCCACCATGTCCTTTCCGGCGGGGCAGCTGGACCGGGTGCTCACCTTCTTCGCCGCCCACCTGCCGCGCTTCCAGATGCAGCTCAAGGCGGACGACATCGACGTGGACGAGTCCGTCGAGCCGCGCTTCCTGCTCACGTTGGAGGGGGCCTCCGAGCGCGTGAAGGTGCAGCTCGCCGCGCGCTACGGACAGACGACCGTGGCGGTGTCCCCCACGGCCTCGCACCTGGGCTACGCGAGCGGCGTGGGCAGCGAGGGGCGCAAGCTGTACCGGCGCCGCGAGGAGGAGGAGCGCGCCGCGGGCAAGCGCCTGCAGGACCTGGGACTGCGCTACGATCCGCACACCCATGCCTACGACGCGAGCGGGGATGGGGCCATCGAGTTCTGGGCGCGCGGGCTCGCGTCGCTGCCGGAGGAGTGGGAGCGCTTCGGCGTGCAGGCCCCCAAGGTGCGCCTGCGTCCCAAGCTCCGGCCGCGCATCCGCGTGGGCATGAGCGGGGTGAGCTGGTTCGAGCTGGACGCCGAGTTCATCACCGATGACCAGGCGGTGGACCTGGGCGCGGTGCGCATGTGGCTCGACTCGGGCCGGCGCTTCGTGCCGCTCAAGGACGGCACCTACGCCGAGGCGGACCTGGCGGAACTCAAGCGCGCCGCGGACCTGCTGGAGGAGGCCGGCGCGCTGCCGGGCCGCACCCGGACGCGCCTGCCGCTGCACCAGGCCGTCGCGTTGGACCTGCTCGTGGAGCTGGGTGACTACACCGAGGTGGAGACCAAGGCGCGCAAGGCCATGTCGGAGCTGCGCGACACCAACGGCGTGCCCAAGGTGGCCCTGCCCGAGGGCCTCAACGCCACCCTGCGCCACTACCAGGAGTCGGGCCTCGCGTGGTTGTGGTTCCTGCACCGCCACGGCCTGTCCGGCATCCTCGCGGACGACATGGGTCTGGGAAAGACGATCCAGTCGTTGAGCCTGTTGCGCAAGGTGGCCAACGAGGAGGGCCGCAAGCCGTCGCTCGTGGTGGCGCCCACCAGCGTGCTCGCCAACTGGGAGCGCGAGGCCGAGCGCTTCACGCCGGACCTCAAGGTCGTCGTGTGGCACGGCCAGGATCGCAAGGAGCGGGTGGAGGACCTGAAGGGCGCGGACCTGGTGCTCACCTCCTACGCGCTCGTGCGGCGCGACCTGGAGGCGCTCAGCCAGGTGGGCTTCCGCTACATCATTCTGGACGAGGCGCAGAACATCAAGAACGCGGACAGCGCCACGGCGCAGGCCTGCAAGTCGCTGCCGAGCGACACGCGGCTCGCGCTCACGGGTACGCCGCTGGAGAACCGGCTCAGCGAGTTGTGGAGCCTCTTCGACTTCCTCATGCCGGGCTTCCTAGGCAGCGCGGAGGGCTTCAGCGACCGCTTCGAGCAGCCCATCCAGGTGGCCAACGACACGGCCGTGCGTGACCGGCTGCGCCGCCGCATCCAGCCCTTCATCCTGCGCCGGCTCAAGACGGAGGTCGCCAAGGACCTTCCGCCCAAGACGGAGAGCGTGGCGTGGTGCGAGATGGAGCCCGGCCAGGCGGCGCTCTACCGCGAGGTGTTGGAGGAGAGCCGCCGCAAGGTGAACGAGTCCATCGAGAAGATGGGCTTCAAGCGGAGCCGCGTCTCCATCCTCGCCGCGCTGATGCGCCTGCGGCAGGTGTGCTGCGACCCTCGCCTGCTCAAGATGCCTCCCGGCACGCTCCTGCCGCCCAGCGCCAAGCTCGAGCGCTTCGGCCAGCTCGTGGAGGACCTGGTCGCCGAGGGCCACCGCGCGCTCGTGTTCAGCCAGTTCACGGAGATGCTGGAGCTGCTCAAGGGCGAGGCGGATCGGCGGGGCATGGGCTACCTCTACCTGGATGGCCGGACGAAGGACCGCATGGGCAAGGTGGACGAGTTCAACCGCCCCGACGGGCCTCCGCTCTTCTTCATCAGCCTCAAGGCGGGCGGCACCGGTCTCAACCTCACCGCGGCCGACTACGTCATCCATTATGATCCGTGGTGGAATCCGGCCGTGGAGGACCAGGCCACGGACCGTACGCACCGCATCGGCCAGACGCGCGCCGTCATCAGTTACAAACTGATCACCCGCGGCACGGTGGAGGAGAAGATCCTCAGCCTCCAGAAGCGCAAGAAGGAGCTGGCCGCGGGCGTGCTGGGCGCCGACAGCGACTTCGGCAAGATGCTCACCGAGCAGGACCTGGTCGATCTCTTCCAGCCGGAATAGCGCGAACGGATGGACCCCCAACGGTCGGGGTCCTCCCTCACGGCTCGTGGGTGCGAGCGAGCGCTCGGGCTCCGGGACGGAACGCTTGTGCAGTGTCAGAGGCCACTGCTAGGTTGTTCAGCTACAGGGCTGTAGCTGGATCGGCGAGGGAGAGCACCGTGCTGCTGGGTCTGCGCATTTCGAATGTGGCGGTGATCGAGGAGGTGGAGGTGGCGTTCGGGGCCGGGCTGACCGTGCTCACGGGCGAGACGGGGGCGGGTAAATCCATCCTGGTGGATTCGCTCGGGCTGCTCCTGGGGGGTCGGGCGGACGCGGACGCCATCCGCGCGGGCTGTGAGGAAGCCTCGGTGGAGGGCGTCTTCGAGCGCACTCCCGTGCTGGGCGCGCGGCTGGAGGAGCTGGGCCTGCCGGACCTGGGCGACGAGGTGCTGGTGCGCCGGGTGGTGGGGCGCAGCGGCCGGGCGAAGGCCTACATCAATGGTTCCCTGGTGACGGTGGGCGTGCTGGCGCGCTTCATGCGCGGCGCGGTGGACATCGCCGGCCAGCACGAGCACGTGAGCCTCTTCGACGCGGGACTGCACCGGGTGCTGCTCGACCGGTACGGCCAGTTGGAGCAGCAGCTCGCCACCTATATGTGTGACTACGCGGCCGTGGCCGACGTGGTCGAGCGCATGGAAGCGCTGGGGGGGGACGAGAACCGGCTGCGCGAGCGTGCCGAGTTCCTGCGCTTCCAGTTGGACGAAATCACGAAGCTGGAGCCGGAGCCGGGCGAGGACGTGCGGCTGGATGCCGAGCGCAAGCGGCTGGCGGGCTCGGAGAAGCTCAAGCGGCAGGGCGCCGAGGCGGAGCTGTTGCTCGGGGGCGAGGAGTCGAGCGCCGTGGAGACGGTGGGCCGGGCGTTGGGGCTGGTGAACGAGGCGGCCCGGACGGACGCCACGCTGGCGCCGGTGGCCCAGTCGCTGGGCGCGGCCCTGTCGGAGCTGGAGGAGGCGCAGCGGCGGCTCAACCGGTACGTGGAGGGCCTGGAGTCGGACCCCGCGCGGCTGGGCGAGGTGGAGGACCGGTTGGACGCGCTCAAGCGTCTGTGCCGCAAGCACGCCACCACCCTGGACGGCGTGCTGCAGAAGCGCGACGCGCTGGAGACGGAGCTGTCCACGCTGGACAACCGCCAGGAGGTGCTGGAGGAGCTGGCGCGCGAGCGCAAGAGCGCCGAGGACCGGGCGCGCCGCAGTGGCGAGGCCCTGTCGCGGGCGCGCATCGCGTGCGCGGGGACGTTTGGCACCCAGGTGCGCGAGGGGCTGGGGATGCTGGCCCTGGGCAAGGCGGCCTTCGAGGTGCGGGTGACGCCGGGCCTCCAGCTCAAGGCCGAGGGCCTGGACGAGGTGGAGTTCTTCTTCAGCGCCAACCCGGGCGAGCCTTCCCGCTCGCTGGCGAAGGTGGCCTCGGGCGGTGAGGCGTCGCGCCTGCTCTTGGCCCTCAAGCGCGCGCTCGCGGACAGTGACGGCTGTGGCTGCTACATCCTGGACGAGGCGGACGCGGGGGTGAGTGGGGCCATCGCGGACGTGGTGGGCCGGATGATCAAGGACGTGAGCGGCCACCGTCAGGTGCTGTGCATCACCCACCTGCCGCAGGTGGCGGCCTACTCGGATGCCCACCTGCTCATCCGCAAGGGGCTCAAGGGGGAGCGCACGGTGTCGGAGGTGGTCGCCCTGGACGCGGGGGCCGAGCGCACCCAGGAGCTGGCGCGGATGATGTCCGGCGTGGAGGTGACGCGCGAGGCGCTGGGAGCGGCCGAGGCCCTGGTCCGCTCGGCCTCGCGGGCCTCCGGACCCCCCCGGACAAGGCGCGAGCCGGCCCCGGAAGGGGGGGCCCGTGGACGGCTCCGCCGCAGCGCGTAGCAGAGAGTGTGCAACGGCTCCTTGCTTCTGCCACGAGCGCTCACATAGCATCCCGTTCGTGTCCAGAACCGCAGGGCAGACCGCGGCTCCCCGCATGAAGGTCGTCTCGGCCGGCCTCACGGATGTGGGGCGTAAGCGCAATCATAATGAGGACAGCTTCCTGATCGACGACGAGCTCCAGCTCTACGTCGTGGCGGATGGTATGGGTGGCCATGCTGGAGGCGGTACCGCCTCGCGCATCGCCGTCGAGACCATCGACAAGGAGCTAAGACGGGCCCGGGAGGGTCGGGACAACCCGTTCGTCACCAGCCCCAACCTGCAGGACTCGCTCCTGCCGGATGCCTTGCGCACGGCGGTGGAGAGGGCGTGTCTCGCCATCTTCACCACCGCGCAGGAGGATCCGCGCCTGTCGGGCATGGGCACCACGGTCATCTCGCTCGTCGTGCGGGACAACCACGCGTTCTTCGCGCACGTGGGTGACAGCCGGGCCTACCTCGTCCGGGGCCCCCTCATCCAGCAGGTCTCCGAGGACCACTCCCTGGTCAACGAGCAGATCAAGGCCGGGATGATCACCCCCGAGGAAGCCAAGCACTCGCGCTACAAGAACATCATCACGCGCTCCGTGGGCTTCGAGGAGGAAGTCCAGGTGGATGTGATGGGGGTCGTGGCCGAGCCAGGAGACGTCTTCCTGCTGTGCTCGGACGGTCTCGCCAACATGGTGGAGGACCGCGAACTGCACGAGGTGGTGCAGGGCACCGCTGTCCTGGCGGAGGTGCCCAAGCGCCTCATCGACCTGGCGAACGAGCGCGGGGGTGATGACAACATCACCGCCATCGTCGTGCAGATGTCGACCTGAGCGACGGCCGCGCCGAGCGGACACCTGGAATCGTTCCACGAGGCTGTAAGTGGAGCGGCGCCTGGGCGTCTCCCGGCTTGACACCCCAAGAAAGCGGGTGCTAGCTGCCCAAAGGATTCACGTGCCTCTCGGGGCACGGACGATGATGGACCGGGTGGTGGGGCTGGGGTGGTGGAAACGCAGGTGGGGATGGCCCCCCCGGTTCGCCCGCCGAAGTGGCGGAGCGCACAGAGGAGTTGGCATTGGCGAAGGCGAAAAAGTCCTACACCCTGATGGTGATCGCGGACCACAACGCACCGGTCCGGCGTTTCAACATCTCGAAGATGCTCATGCTGCAGGTGGGCGCGGGGGTGTTCTTGCTGGTGGGCCTCGCGCTGGGTGCCTCGTTGCATTACTTCCAGGTGGCCCGGGACGCGGCGGAGAACCGCATCCTTCGCGAGGAGAACCTGACGCTGCGCACGCAGCTCAAGTCGGTGCGCGAGCGCATCGAGCACATCGGGTCCACCCTGGACCGGGTGGAGCGTTTCGATCAGAAGCTGCGCGCCATCACCTTGCTGTCGGATCCCCAGCGCAACCTGGCCATGGGTCCGGTGGAGCGCGAGCCCGGGGTGGGCGCGCCCGTGGCGGAGACGCAGTTCACGGAGTTGACGACCCTCGAGTCGCCCAAGGCGCTGCCGGGCAAGCTGGATCGGCTGAGCGCCGAGGCCACCCGCCAGGAGCAGAGCCTGCAGGAGCTGCAGGCCTACTTCCAGGACCAGAAGTCGCTGCTGGCCTCCACGCCGTCCGTGTGGCCCACGCGCGGCTGGGTGACGAGTGACTTCGGTCAGCGGCTCGACCCCTACACCGCGGAGCGGGTGGGGCACTCCGGCATGGACATCGCGGCCCCGCACGGCAAGGAAGTCAGCGCGCCCTCGGATGGCACGGTGGTGTTCTCGGGGCTCGAGGGCGGCTACGGCAACGTGATCGTCATCGACCACGGCTACGGCATCAAGACGCGCTTCGGCCACCTGTCCAAGCTGCTGGTGAAGGCGGGAGACAAGGTGAAGCGCGGCATGTTGATCGCCAACGTGGGCAACACCGGCCGCTCCACGGGTCCGCACCTGCACTACGAAGTGCGCGTCAACGGCATCCCGCAGAATCCGCGCAAGTTCATCCTCGAGGAATAGTCCGCCGCGAGCCCACGCTCGCCGGGGAAGGAGCAAGGGGTGGGGGCCGATGGCCCTCGCCCCTTTCGCGTTTCAAGGGTCGGCCTTCTCGGGGATGAAGCCCCCGAGCCGCAGCCGCCGGTGCTGGAGTCCTCCGGCCAGTCCCCGCTCTTGGAGGGTGTAGGCCCGCATGAGCTCGCCCCACACGAGCGGTCCCAGCACCTGCCAGTGGGTGGGCTCCTCGATGGTGAGTTCCAGCAGCGCGAGGGTGAAGCCGGGAACGTCGGCGCCCTCGGGCAGCGCCGCGCGGACCTCGTGCGCGAGCCGGGCCCGGGCGGACTCGCGCATCTCTTCCGACACCGAGAGCCCGGAGGAGGGGACCAGGAGCACGGCGAAGTTGTCGCCCTGCAGGCGCACCACCCGGGCGTCCGGCCACTGGGCCCGGAGCGCGGACACCACGCTCTTGAGCAGCGCGTCGCCCACGGCGAAGCCGTGCTGGACGTTGACGTGGATCATCCCCTTCACGTCCACGATGAGCGCGCCCACCGTCCAGCCCGCGTGGTGGGCATGGGTGGAGAGGTCGAATTCCTCCTTGAGGAGCGTGCCCTGGGTGAGCGCGCGAAAGGACAGGGCGCCCGTGGCATCGGGCACGCCCCGGCGTGCGTGTTCCTCGTCGAGCAGACGCTGGAGCGCGTCCCGGACGGGATCCGCCGCGTGGCGCGCGGCGTGAGGGTGGAGCGTCACCAGCGCGGTGGCGAGGGCATCATCGATGGCGTAGGGCATGGTCGCTTTCTCGTGGGGGAGGGCGCTCACAGGCTCCGGTGCGCGGTGACGGTGACCTCGTCCCGGTCATGGTAGAGCTGGCGCATGGTGAGCCCCTGCCAGCCGCCTTCCTCGGTGAGGATGTGGCGCACGCGCAGGAGCAGGGGATTCTTGTCCTTCATGGGCAGCTTGATGTTGGCCACCAGGTGGGTGGCCCAGCCGCGCCGGCCCCACTTGGCGAGCAACTGCGCCACCTCGAGCGGCCGCCAGGCCATGTCGCAGCACAGCCAGTCCACGGGCTCCTCCGGGGTGTAGGCGAAGGCGCTCTCCTGCACGTGCTCCACGCGGGGTTGCTGGGTCAGCTCGGGCATCAGCTTCGCGGGGTCCACGGCGATGACGCGGGCGCCGCGCGCCACCAGCCGCTGCGTCCAGCCTCCGGGCGCCGCGCCCAGGTCCACGCACACCTCGCCCCGGCCGGGCTCGTAGGGGAGGTTGACGAGGGCTTCCTCCAGCTTCATGGCCGCGCGGGAGGGCGAGTCCGTCGGACGCCGCATCCGTTGCCGGCCACCCGGGGAGAGGGACAGGGCCTCCCGGGCGGGCACTTCGCCCACGATGACGCCACCGGGGGCCACGCACAGCTCCACGAGCGTCGCCCCGGCCTCGCGCGCGCGCCACGTCTCCTCCAGCAGCCGGTCCGCGGGCAGCCGGGTCCGCACCGCCTCGAGCAGCGCGTCCGCGTCATCCGCGAGCCGGTTGCCCGCGGGGCTGTCGGGCGTGAAGGCCTGGAGCACGAGGGCTGCCTCGGGCAGGGCCGAGATGATCCGGGAGGCCACCGCCTCCGCCGTCAGGTCGAGGGTCTGGGCCGTGGGCAGGGAGGCGAGCACGCGGATGCCGGTGCGGGCGAAGACTGGAGGCTCCATGGGGCGCTCAGCGCTCTCCACCAGGACCTCGCCGAGCATCCGGGGGGAGGCGCCCGCCCAGGCCAGTTCCTCGAACAGGTGGGCCTCGAAGCCCGCCCGGCATGTCCACAGCCAGCGGCCGGGCTGGGCCGGGAGCAGCTGGGGTGGGGGGGCCGGGGCCTTGACGCGGGGAGGGAGGGGGGGGCGGCGGTGGCGGCCTGTTTCGCGGCCGGTTTGCCGCCCCGGGACGAGGGGGGACCCTTCTGGGGGCGGGGGGAGGGGCGTCGGGGAGGGCGGCGGGCGTCTTTTCGGCGGGAGGGCATTGCGTGGTCTCGGTTCCGCTTTACTGTGTCGTGCCGCTCGCGCGGCGGCCAATCAGATGGAATGACGCGGGAGAAACGCATGGTTTCCTTCCTGCATCCCACCTACACTCCAGGGATTTCCTTTCCACTCGCCACGTCCCTTCGTGGATCCTCCGGCGAGAGAGCCACAATCGCATGATCGAATGGACGCTGAAGAAGATCATCGGGACGAAGAATGAGCGCGAGCTCAAGAAGGCGATCCCGAAGGTAGGTCGCATCAACGAGCTGGAAAGCAAGATGCGGGAGCTCAAGGACGAGGACTTCCCCGCCGCGACCGCCCGCATGAAGCAGGAGGTGCAGAACGGCCGTCCGCTGGACGAGCTGCTGTTCGAGTCGTTCGCGCTCGTCCGAGAGGCCGCCCGCCGCGTCATCGGCCAGCGGCACTACGACGTGCAGATGATCGGCGGCATGTTCCTGCACCAGGGCTGCATCGCGGAAATGCGCACCGGCGAGGGCAAGACGCTCACCGCCACGCTGCCCAGCTACCTCAACGCCCTGTCTGGCCGCGGCGTGCACGTGGTGACGGTGAACGACTACCTGGCCCGGCGTGACGCCGAGCACATGGGCCGCGTGCACCACTTCCTGGGCATGACGACGGGCTGCATCCTGCACGAGCTCAACGACCGTCAGCGCCAGGAGTCCTACCGGGCGGACATCACCTACGGCCAGAACAACGAGTTCGGCTTCGACTACCTGCGCGACAACATGAAGTTCCGCCTGCAGGACTACGTCCAGCGCGAGCTGAACTTCGCCATCGTGGACGAGGTGGACTCCATCCTCATCGACGAGGCGCGCACCCCGCTCATCATCTCCGGTCCCACGGACGACACCACCGACAAGTACTACAACGTCGACAAGGTCATCCCCGGGCTCGTGCCGGACCAGGACTACATCCTGGATGAGAAGCACAAGTCGGTGTCGCTCACGGACGCGGGCATCGAGAAGGTCCAGAAGCGGCTGAGCATCGGCAACCTCTACGATCCCGCGGAGATCGAGACGCTGCACCACGTGGACCAGGCGCTGCGCGCCCACACCCTCTACCGCCGCGACCGCGACTACGTGGTGCGCGACGGCGAGGTGATGATCGTCGACGAGTTCACCGGCCGCCTCATGCCCGGCCGCCGCTGGTCGGATGGCCTCCACCAGGCCGTCGAGGCCAAGGAGGGCGTGAACATCGAGAACGAGAACCAGACGCTGGCGACCATCTCGTTCCAGAACTACTTCCGCATGTACTCCAAGCTCTCGGGCATGACCGGCACCGCCGACACCGAGGCCGAGGAGTTCGCGAAGATCTACAACCTCGAGGTCCGCGTGGTGCCGACCAACCGGCCCATGATCCGCGAGGACCTGGAGGACGTGGTCTACAAGACCGAGCGCGAGAAGTTCGAGGCGGTGTGCAAGGACCTCGAGGATTTCCACAAGAAGGGCCAGCCGGTGCTCGTGGGCACGGTGTCCATCGCCAAGAGCGAGGTGGTGGCCAGCTTCCTCAAGAAGCGGGGCATCCCCCACAACGTGCTCAACGCCAAGCAGCACGAGCGCGAGGCGGACATCATCGCGCAGGCGGGGCGCAAGGGCGCCATCACCATCTCCACCAACATGGCGGGCCGCGGCACGGACATCCTCCTGGGTGGCAACCCCGAGGTGATGGCCAAGAACGAGGTGGGCCCCGAGCCCCAGCCGCCTCCGCCCCCCGAGGACGGTCAGCCGTTGGATCTGACGGCCTTCCAGGCGGAGCTGGCCGCGCACAAGGAGCGCTACACGGAGGTGCTCGCCAAGTACAAGGCGCAGACGGCCAAGGAGCGCGAGGAAGTGGTGGCCGCCGGCGGTCTGTGCATCGTTGGCACCGAGCGTCACGAGTCGCGCCGCATCGACAACCAGCTGCGTGGCCGCGCGGGCCGCCAGGGTGATCCGGGCACGAGCCGCTTCTACCTGTCGCTCGAGGACGACCTGATGCGCATCTTCGGCTCCGAGCGCATCTCGGGGTTGATGGAGCGCCTGGGCATGGAGGAGGGCGAGGTCATCGAGCACGCGTGGCTCAGCCGCGCCATCGAGGGCGCCCAGCGGCGCGTCGAGGGACACAACTTCGACATCCGCAAGAACCTGCTCGAGTACGACGACGTGATGAACCAGCAGCGGCGCACCATCTACAAGCTGCGCCGCAAGGTGCTGGCCGCCGGTGCCGGCATCCCGCTCGTGGAGTACGACGAGGACAAGAAGACGCGCGTCAAGCTGCGCACCGAGCAGACCGTGTCGTGGGCGGACTACAAGGAGATGATCCTCGACGCCGTCGAGGACGTCATCGTGTCGCTCACGGACACCTACTGCGCCACCAACAACCCCAACACCTGGGACCTGGAGGCGCTCGCGCGCGGCGTGAAGGAGACGCTCAACCTGGAGCTGACGTTCGCTCCCACGGGCAGCCGCGAGGATCTCCAGAACGACATCTACAAGGCGGCGGAGAAGGTCATCCAGGCGCGCGAGGAGGAGTTCGGCGACGACTTCCTGCGCTTCCTCCAGGTGCGCTACCTGGTCTCCATCGACACCCTGTGGAAGGATCACCTCCTGGCCATGGATCACCTGCGTCAGGGCATCGGCCTGCGCGGCTACGGTCAGAAGGATCCCAAGCAGGAGTACAAGAAGGAGGGCTACGCGGGCTTCATGCAGATGCTCGGCGCCATCAGCTCGCAGTTCGTCAGCCAGATGATGCGGGTGCAGGCGCGCGCGGCTTCCGCCGCCGCCGAGGAGACGGCCCGGCTCGCCCGGCAGATGGCGCAGCGCCAGCGCCAGATGCAGGAAGGCCGCGCCGACGCCGAGGGCAAGCTGGCCGAGCCGGCCGAGCCCCGGGCGGCCACCCCCTCGGCCACCCGCCAGGATGCCGGGGGTCCCCGGGTCGGCCGCAATGATCCGTGCCCCTGCGGCAGCGGCAAGAAGTACAAGAAGTGCCACGGCGCGGCCGAAGCCAGCGTCTAGGCCCCGTGCGAGGACCCCATCCCCGGATTCCCCGGATTGGGTCCTCATGCATTCCCCGTTCCCGGGCGTCGTGAAGCTTGCGCCGCCGGGAGGGGTTTTGTTAGAGAAGCCGCGCCCGCGACCCGCCCCTGGTGGATCGCGGGGTTGTTGATTCAGTCAACCCACTACACACACGCGCGTGCCGGCCCTCGGTGCTCCCGTCTGGGAGACAACGGCCGGACTTTCCTCGCACGTGGAGGAAGAACCGAGATGGAAACGCAAGACACGCAGCAGCAGGCCATGGCCGCCGCCGGCGGCATCACGATGCGGCAGCTCCTGGAGGCCGGTGTTCACTTCGGCCACCAGACGAAGCGCTGGAACCCGAAGATGAAGCCCTACATCTTCGGCGCCCGCAACGGCATCTACATCATCGACCTCCAGAAGACGGTCAACCTGGCCCGCTCGGCCTTCCGCTTCGTGGCGGATCTGACGGCGCGCGGTGGCTCGGTGCTCTTCGTGGGCACCAAGAAGCAGGCCCAGGACGTCATCCAGGAAGAGGCGCGCCGCGCCGGTCAGTTCTTCGTCACCAGCCGCTGGCTCGGTGGCACGCTGACCAACTTCAAGACGATCAAGCAGGGCATCGATCGCCTCAAGGCGCTGGAGAAGATGGCCGAGGACGGCACCTTCGAGCGCCTGCCCAAGAAGGAAGTGGCCACGCTCGAGCGTGAGCGCGAGAAGCTGGAGAAGAACCTGGGCGGCATGAAGGAGATGACCAAGCTGCCCAAGTGCATCTTCGTGATCGATCCGAAGAAGGAGCAGATCGCCGTGCACGAGGCCAACCGCCTCGGCATCCCGGTCATCGGCGTGGTGGACACCAACTGCGATCCGGATGGCATCGACTTCGTCATCCCGGGCAACGACGACGCCATCCGCTCCATCAAGCTCTTCACCTCCAAGGTGGCCGAGTCCTGCATCGAGGGCGGCGCCCGCTACCGCGCCAGCGGCGCGGCGGAGCGTGACGAGGAGGAGGCCCGTGACGACCGTCGTGATCGCGACGACCGCGGCGACCGCCGGGGTCCGCGCCGCGGTGATCGTGGCGACCGCGGCGGTGAGCGCCGGGGTGGCGAGCGCGGTGGCGATCGCCGGGGTCCGCTCGTGGAGATGAAGGGCTCCGCTCCGGCCGCCGCGTCGGGTGAGGCGTCCGCCGAGGGTGGCGAGGGTTCCGCCGCCGAGTAGTGCCGCCGCGCTTTCCCTCGGGGAGGCGCGAGAAGTCCGGCCGGGCGGCGCAGGGTCGCCGCCCGGCTTTTCTGTTTTCCAGCCGTCGCAGTACCCCATTCAACCTCAATTGCCCCTCCCGGCGCCTGGCGCACGGAGCGGGCCCCTAGGAGACGAACATGGCCGAGGTCAGCGCCACGATGGTGAAGGAACTCCGCGAGAAGACCGGCGCGGGTTTGATGGATTGCAAGAAGGCGCTCGCCGAGTCCGCTGGTGACTTCGTCAAGGCCGAGGAGTGGCTGCGCAAGAAGCTCGGCTCCAAGCTGGCGGGCAAGTCTGGCCGCGTGGCCGCCGAGGGTCTGGTGGGCACCTACGTGCACGGTGGCCGTATCGGCGTGCTCGTGGAGGTCAACTGCGAGACGGACTTCGTCGCCCGCAACGCGGACTTCCAGGACCTGGTGAAGGAGGTGGCCATGCACATCGCCGCCGCCAATCCCCAGTACGTCACCCGCGAGGAAGTTCCCTCCGAGGTGCTGGAGAAGGAGAAGGAGATCCTCCGCGAGCAGCTCAAGCAGCAGGGCAAGCCCGAGGCCATGTGGGACAAGATCCTCGTGGGCAAGGTGGAGAAGTACTACGAGGGCGTGTGCCTCGTGGACCAGCTCTGGGTGAAGGACGACAAGAAGAAGATCAGCGAGATGATCTCCGACCGCGCGGGTAAGATTGGCGAGAAGGTCTCCGTGCGCCGCTTCGTCCGCTACGAGGTGGGCGCGGGCATCGAGAAGAAGAAGGATGACCTGGCCGCCGAGGTCGCCAAGACGCTGGGCCAGGCGTAAAGCCGCCGCTCCCGCGGAAGTCCGTTGAGGGGTTCATCGAGGGCCGCGCACTTCCCCGAAGTCATGGGCAGGGGGCGCGGCCCTTGGTGTGTCCGGTCTCCGGCGAAGGGATATCTGGCGGACGCCCGTGGCACTCCGGCGTTGCGAGCCGACGGGGCGAGGGGATAGAAGCGGAGCCAATGTCCGCTCCCGCCTCCCCGTCCCGTTACAAGCGCATCCTCCTCAAGCTGTCGGGCGAAGCCCTGATGGGCGATGGAAAGTACGGCATCCACCCCCCCACGCTCACGCGCATCGCCGAGGAGTTGAAGGAAATCGCCCAGGCCGGCGTGGAACTCGCCGTGGTCATCGGCGGCGGCAACATCTTCCGCGGCGTGGCCGGTTCCACCGAGGGGATGGATCGTGCGAGCGCCGACTACATGGGCATGCTCGCCACCTGCATCAACTCCATGGCCCTGCAGGACGCCCTGGAGAAGCAGGGCTGCCACACCCGGGTGCTCTCGGCCATCAAGATGGAGCAGATCGCCGAGCCCTACATCCGCCGGCGCGCGGTGCGCCACCTGGAGAAGGGCCGCATCGTCATCTTCGCCGCGGGCACCGGCAACCCCTACTTCACCACCGACACGGCCGCTTCCCTGCGCGCCATGGAGATCAACGCCGAGGTCATCCTCAAGGCGACCAAGGTGGACGGGGTCTACAACGCGGATCCGAAGAAGGATCCCGCGGCGCGCCGCTACCGGACGCTCACCTACATGGACGTCCTCAAGCAGAACCTGAACGTGATGGACTCCACCGCCATCTCGCTGTGCATGGACAACAAGCTGCCCATCATCGTCTTCGACCTCACCCAGCGCGGGAACATCGGCAAGGCCATCCTGGGCGACCTGGGCGAGATTGGGACCCTGGTGGGAGTGGGCGAGACCGCGTGGGCCTGAGCGGCCTCACGCACACTTCATTCACTTCATTGAAGGAGACCCGCACATGGCAGACGTCGTGACCGATCTGAAGGGCCGTATCGACAAGTCGCTCGAGGATCTCAATAGGGAGCTCACGAAGGTGCGCACCGGCCGCGCCAGCGCCAACCTGCTGGAGGGCATCCGGGTCAGCCAGTACGGCACGCCTGTTCCGCTCAACGGCGTGGCCAACATCACCACGCCCGAGCCCCGGCTCATCATCATCAAGCCCTGGGACAAGAGCGTCCTCAAGGACATCGAGAAGGCCATCCGCGAGGCCAACCTCGGCATCAACCCGATGAACGACGGCGAGGTCATCCGCCTGCCCTTCCCGCCGCTCACCGAGGAGCGGCGCAAGGAAATCGCCAAGCAGGTGAAGACCAAGGGCGAGGATCACAAGGTCGCCATCCGCAACATCCGCCGCGACGCCAACGAGGCACTCAAGGCGCAGCTCAAGGACAAGAAGATCACCGAGGACGACCACAAGCGTCTGACGGAGAAGGTCCAGAAGGAGACGGATGAGGGCGTGAAGAAGATCGACGAGATCATCTCCAAGAAGGAGAAGGAAGTGATGGCGGTCTGAGATGGCCTTCACTCTCGTCGCGGAGCCATCCGCCTCGGTCGCCGGGGCCCTGCGCCGCTTCCTGGAGAACGCTGGCCACGAGGTGACGGTGGCGAGTACGGTCCAGGAGGGCCTGGAGCGGGTGCGCGAACTGGCGCCCGCCCTCGTCCTGGCCTCCATCACGGAGGGCTTCGATGGAGAAGCCCTCTGCCGTCACGTGAAGGAGGAGGCTCCGGCCATTCCGGTGCTCCTGCTCTATCTGCCCGAGGAGGAGAATCCCGAGTCGCGCGCGGCCGCGGCCGGGGCCGAGGCCTGCCTGGTGGGGCCCCTCAAGCGCGCCACCGTGGTGTCGTGCGTGAGCCTGCTCATGCAGCTGTCCAAGGCCCGTGAAGCCGTGTCCGTGGTGCGCACCGAGATGCAGCTCATGCAGCACCAGAACCAGGGGCCCCGCCCGGTGGCGGCCTCGTCCGCGGCGGACCTCGAGTTCCTCAAGCGGCTGCTGTTCATGGAAGTCAAGCGCAGCCGCCGCTACCGCTACCCCATCTCCTACCTGCTGTTGGAGCCGGACCGTTACGCGGAGCTCCTCGCGCCGCTGCCGGCCTCGCAGCGCACGTCCGCGCTGGCGGAGATCCTCCGGCGGCTCACCGAGGCGCTGCGGGACATCGACGTGGCCGTGCCCTTCGCCGAGGGGCGCTTCATCGTCTTCCTGCCCTACACCCCCTATGAGGGCGCGCTGGTGGTGGCCGAGCGGTTGCGCCAGCGGGTGAAGGAAGTGGAGTCCGTGCCGGGGCTGACGGCGTCCATGGGGTTGTCGGTGTTCGAGCCCTCGGCCGCCAAGGGCCAGGCGCAGGTGAGCTTCGGCAGCCTCATGAAGGAGGCGGGAGAGGCCCTGCGGCGCGCGCAAGCGGCGGGGGGAGATCGCGTCGAGGGTGGACGCCTGACTCCCGCGGAGTAGCGGGAGACCCTCTCCCTTCCCCTGGGGAGGGAGAGGGCGGTGCCTCCGGACTCAGTAGGTGAGCGCTTCACCGGACATGGAGCGCACCACGTCCGACACGAAGCGGAACAGCTCCAGCCCCTTGCCCTTGTCGTCCAGCCAGAGTCCCTGGCCGGGCTCATAGGAGAAGTGGATGCCCTGGCCACCGCCGGCGACCCAGATCTGCCTCACGGCGCGCTGGGTGTTGACGATGCACTTCTCGCGCGAGGCCGAGGTCAGGGTGAGCATGTCACCCGTGCTGTCGGCCTCCAGCACGTCCGGATCGAACCCATCCGCGGCGGCGAGGATGCGCTTGAACGCCGCGGCGACGAGTCCACTGTACGTGGCTTCATCCATCATCGAGAGGACGCCTACTGCAGGACCTCGAGCACCTGCTGGCCCGGGGACGCGAAGAAGAGCAGCTTCGCCTGGGCGGGGGCGGCTCCGGGTTCGATGCCGTCCGGGCGCTCGATGGCGATGACGGTGCCGGGGCTGACCTGCTTGGGGAAGGACTGCATGCCCAGCAGGTGCGTGGCCAGGGCGCCCATGGACGGCTGGTGCCCCACGAGCACGATGTCCTCTCCGACATGCTCGTCGAGCATGGACATCACGGAGCCCACCGGCATGTCCGGCAGGAGGCACCGGTGCACGCGCAGGGGGCCCTCGTGCTCGAGCTTGGTGGAGAGCAACTGGGCCGTTTGGACCGTGCGCACCAGCGGGCTCGTGAACACGAGCGCGACCTTACCGATCCGCTCCGCGAGAGACGCGAAGTGCACGGCCGTGTTGGTGCGAGCCTTGGCAGTGAGCGCGCGCGCTTCGTCGCCGAGTCCCTCGGGGGCCTCCGCGTCCGCCTCGCCGTGCCTTACCAGGAAGATCCTCAAGGTGCCTCCACTGCTACCGGAACGAACCGCGGTTCGTACACGACCGCGAATGGGTTGGTCAAAGGTAATGCGGCGATTGTTGGTTGGTGGGGGTCCCGCCCGCCGGAGACCAGGCAGCCAGGGGCCTTCCACCTCCTCCTGGGGAGGAAGTCACCCCCCTCGGGTCGCTCCCGGCCTATAGTCCGCCCCTTTTGCACGGTGGGGGCCCGGAGGCCCCCGGGAGGTCCGTGGATGCGCAAGTGGCTGTGGGTGGTGGTGACCGCCGGTGTGCTGGCGGGATGCAAGAAGGAGGAGCCCGCCATGCCGGCCGGACCGGAGCGGGTGACGGCGGACGAGGGGGCCCCCCCCGAGGCCGCGACGGCCGAATCCTTCGATGACACCGCGCCCTATGTCCTCACCCAGGCGAAGCTGGATGCCTACGTGGGCTACCAGCGCGCGGTGCAGGCCTCCTATGCCGCCATGGCGAAGGAGCTCCAGGCCGCGCGGGCCCGGCTCCAGGGGACGGCGGGGCCGGAGAACAAGGCGCCGGGGGTGGGCGAGTCCATGAAGGCCATCGAGAGCAAGGCGGAGCTGGAGATCCAGGCGCGCCGGGCCGCTGGCCTGAACGAGGTGGACGTCAACCGCATCGGGGTGCTCGTCACGGACGTCATCACCCAGCGGCACATGGCGGCCATGCTGGACCTGGCCGCGGAGCTGCGGAAGCTGCAGGAGATGCAGGCGAAGCTCAAGCCCGAGCAGGCCGCGGAGCTGGCGCCGCAGATCGACATCCTGCGCCAGCGGGTGCGGGAGACCGAGGAGCTCGTCTCCGTGCGCAAGACACATGGTGATGCGAACGTGGACCTGGTCCTCACCCGCGAGAAGGACCTGATGACCAACTACCAGGACATGCTCCGCTCCTTCGGAGGCAAGGCCCAGTAGGAAGGGCCTCGCTCCGAGGGGCGGCGGGTTCTACACGCGGCGCAGGCCGGGCACCTTCTTGAGGAGCTGCGCCAGGTACAGGTCCGACATCTTCTCCAGGACCGTGTTGCCGCGCAGACGCTGGTTCAGGTTCGCGAAGTCCACCTCGTCCAAGCGCTGATCCTGGTTGAAGCAGGAGAACACCCACGTCTCCTTGCCCGTCTTCGGATCCACGTGCCGCTGCAGGCACTGCGCGCAGATCTCCTTCATCATGCACTGCATGGGCGAGTTGATGGAGCCGATCGCCTCATGGTCGGGCTTGAGGTAGGGCTGCAGCACGTTGTGCCGGGCCTCCTGCACCGCCCGCATCATCCGGTCCGAGCCGATGGCGATGATGCGATCCACCTGGCTGAACGAGGCCACGGGGGGCGCGCTCAGCTCTCCCTTGGCGTAGGCGAGCATCGCCTGCACCACGTTGCCGCGGAAGGCCGAGTCCTGGGGGCGCCGCGTCTCGATGAGGTCGCCCGCGTCCACCGACCACACCACCTGATCCGTGGCGGCCTCGATCTCCTCGTGCTTGAAGACGTCCGTGCGGTGACGGAAGCCGGCGAAGTAGACGACCTTGCAGCCGGCCGTCTTGAGCGAACGGGCGATGGAGAAGAGCACCGCGTTGCCGAGGCCACCGCCCACGAGCAGCACCGTCTCGTTGTGGGCGATCTCCGTGGGGGCGCCCGTGGGACCCATCAACGCCACGGGCTCGCCCGGCTTGAGTGCCGCGCACAACCGGGAGGAGGAGCCCATCTCCAGCACGATGGTGCCCATGAGCCCCTTCTCCTTGTCCACCCACGCGCCCGTGAGCGCCAGGCCCTCCATGGTGAGGGGCACGCCATCCACCACGGGCGCCAGCCGCTCGAAGTTCTGCAGGCGGTAGAACTGGCCGGGCTCGAAGTGCTGCGCGGCGAAGGGCGCCTTCACCACCACCTCCACGATGGTGGGCGTGAGCCGGTTGACCGTCACCACGTGCGCGAGCAGCGCCTCGTCCAGTGTCGCGAAGTGCGCCGCCAGCTTCTCGTCCCGCCGCGCCTGGGCCAGCTCGTCCTGGAAGTCCAGCGCCGCCACTTCCTTCGCGTACAGGCGCGCCACCTCCGGGTAGCCATCCTTCGCGCTCGCCATGGCCTTCACCACGTTGCCCGCGTAGGTGGGGTGGTTGTCGCCGAAGTACGAGATGAAGTGCCCGCCCTGGCGGTACGAGGTGAAGAAGCCCACCTTCGCCGCGATGTCCTCCACCGGCTCCACGTGCGAGAGCGTGAAGCCCTCGGGGCCCTCCGCCAGCTCGTAGCTCTTGAAGTACTCGCGGTTCTCGTCGAGCTCGAACGTGCCCGGGTATTCCTTCTCGTAGGTGACGTTGGGCGCCGTGCCGGCCGCCACGCACACGGTGCGCGCGGGCAGCTCGAAGAACTCGCCGCTGCCGCGCAGCTTGCCGTCCTTCGTCACCATGCGCTCGAAGCGGATGGCCTTCACCGCGCCCTTCTCGTCCGGCAGCGCCTCCACCGGGCTCATGCGCTCGATGAAGCGGATGCCTTCCTCCAGCGCCTTGGCCACTTCCTCGTGGTTGAGCCGGTAGGCGGGCGACTCGGTCAGTCCCCGGCGGTACACGAGGCTCACGCCCCCCCACGCGCGCACCAGCCGGATGAAGTCCGGGGCCCGGCCCTCGGCCTTGGCGGCCTCGCGCTCGCTGCGCACCGCCCGGCCATGCTCCAGGAAGGTGAGGTAGGTGGACTTCTCCTCGGCGTCCAGGCGCGCCAGCACGGCCTCCTCGCCCAGCTCCGCCACCAGCTTGTCGTGCCGGTCCAGCGTCTTCTCCACCTGCACCGGGTAGTACGCCATCAGCTCCGTGGCGGTGTCGATGCCCGTCAGGCCGCCGCCGATGACGATGGCCGGCAGGCGCACCTGGAGGTTGGTGAGCGAGTCGCGCTTGAAGGCGCCCGTGAGCTGCAGCGCCATGAGGAAGTCGCTCGCCTTGCGGATGCCCCGGATGAGGTTGTTCTTCATCCCGATGATGGTGGGCTTGCCCGCGCCCGCCGCGATCGCGATGTGGTCGAAGCCCATCCTCCACGCGTCGTCGATGGTGAGCGTGCCACCGAAGCGCACGCCGCCGTAGATGCGCAGGTTCTCCCGCCGCTCGAGCGTCAGGTGGAGCAGGGTGAGGAAGTTCTTGTCCCAGCGCACGGTGATGCCGTACTCGGACACGCCGCCGAAGCCCTCTTGAATGCGCTCGTCCAGCTCGCGGGTGAGCGCGCTCCAGTCGTGGATGGGCGTGAGCGCCTTGCCGTGGCGGCCCACGAGCTCGTCCGGGAAGGGCTCGATCTTCAGGCCATCGATGCCCACCACGCCGAAGCCCTCGTTGAGCAGGTAGTGCGAGAGCGTGTAGCCCGCCGGGCCCATGCCCACCACGAGCATGTTGCGGCCCACGTACGGCAGCGCGTACGGGCGGCGCACGTTGAGCGGGTTCCAGCGCGTGAGCAGGCCGTAGATTTCAAAGCCCCAGGGCAGGCCGAGCACGTCCGTCAGCGCCGCCGTCTCCACCATGGGGATGTTGACCGGCTCCTGCTTCTGGAAGATGCAGGCCTTCATGCAGTCGTTGCAGATGCGGTGGCCGGTGCCCGGGCACATGGGGTTGTCCACCATCACCATGGCCAGCGACGCGAGCGGATTGCCCTCGCGCTTGAGGACGTGCGCTTCCGAGATGCGCTCGTCCAGCGGGCAGCCGGTGAGCGGAATGCCCAGCGGGTTCTTCTTGAAGGTGTGACCCTCGGCCACGGGATCCTTCGCGGTGAAGCCCGTGGAGCACGAGTCCTTCTGCCGCTCGTGGCAGATGACGCAGTAGTCCACCTCGCCCATCACCTCGCGCTGGGTGCCGCGCGGATCCGTCAGCTTGAAGCCATCGCGGTAGCGCAGGTGGTGCTCGGAGCCCTGCGTGGCCTCGGGCATGTTCGCGTCCGGGCGCTCGAGCGCCACGAGCTGGTCGAACACCAGCGGCTTGGGCACCCGGTGCGTGGGCCACTTGTGGAACAGCTCCTTCATCTCCGGGTGCAGCGCGCGCGCGTACGTCCAGCGGTCCGCGAGCGACAGCAGGTTGCGCACCGACACCAGCTCCGCCGCGTCGTCGCCTTGCGTCACCAGGCTGGAGCCGAAGGCGTCCTTGCCCTCGGGCGAGGACAGGAGCGCGGCGCGCACGCCCGTCCACTTGACGCGCAGGGTCTCGGACTGCTCGGGGGTGAGCGGCGCCAGGTTGCCGGTGGTGCCGGAGAAGAGCCGCTCCAGGTCCATCAACGTGAGGAGTGACTCGGCCAGGGCCCGCTCCACGTCGTCGCTGGCGAGCGCTTCCGGGAAGGCGAGCGACAGCATCAGCCGCATCCGCGCGTCCAGCGAGGGGTACTCCGCCAGGGTGGGGCGATCCTGCGCGCCCTTCTTGAAGACGCGGCGGGTGATGAACTCGCGCTTGAAGTCGAAGAGCGGCAGCTCGCTCTTGAGCGCTCGGGCGAGCCGGTCCGAGTCGGCTTCCAGGCCGAAGAGCCGCGCGATGAAGGTCGACACGTGGCGCGCCACGCGGATGAGCAGCTCGGACTCGGCGGCGCCCTTGAGGCTCTGGCCGCCGGACTTCCGGTAGGCATCGAAGAGCTGGAAGAGGTCGGGCTCGTCCGCGGCGAGCTGGGTGTCGAAGTGTTCGGACAGCCGGCGCAGTCCGCGAGGGCGGTACAAATCCTCGAAGCCGAAGCCAGGGAGACCGAGGGTCAGCGTGGGGCCGTCGTTGGAAGGAAGGGCGTTCAAGGAGCGCATGTCTCTGGGGCCTTTGTGAAGGCAACCGGGAAAAAACGACTGTCTCAGGCGCCCTATTTCGCGACTTGCCGACTGGAAAGCAAGCGGACTTGAGCGACCCGACCCGGGGGGTTCAACTCCTCCTGGGATATAAGGCGCGCCATGGACGTGACGCAGACTCTCGCCGAGCCCCGGCCCACGGAACCGGAGGGATGGGGCCTGCCCGTCTTCTGTCTGGCCGCCGCCACGGTGCTCGCCCTGACCCTCCAGCTCACCAATGGCACGCTCCGGGATGACTCCTTACGGGGGCTCACCTGGGCGCTGGGGTTGGGGCTCGTGGGCGTGTTCGCTCCCCGCTTCCTCCGGCCCTGGGCCTGGGGCGAGCCCTTGCTCGCGCTCCTGCTCGGCATTGCCCTGGTGCTGCAGTTGCGCGCGCTCTTCCTGGACCACCCCACGGTCTACCTGCGGCTGAGTGGCGCCTGGCCCTACGCACAGTTCTACGAGCGCCTGGCCGTCGCGGCGCTCGTCTCGGGGGCGCTGCTGGCGGGCTCGGAGCGGTTCCGGCGTGTGGGTGTTCCCGTGCTCCTGGGGTTGTATCTGCTGCTCGGTGTGTGGATTCTCCAGCGCTCCACCTCGCCGAACATCGATGTCTTCGTCTTCCAGGTCCAGGGCTCGGACATGCTCCTGCGGGGAGGCAATCCGTACGCGATGACCTTCCCCAACATCTACGGTCACTCGCTCTGGTACGGCGAGGGACTGGTGAAGAACGGCCGCCTCCTGTTCGGCTTTCCGTATCCTCCGTTGAGCCTGCTCTTCTCCACCCTCTCCCGCGCGGTGATGGGAGATCCCCGCTACGCGCAGCTGGTGGCGATGACCCTCGCGGCGGGCTTCATGGCCTGGACGCGGGGCGGGCGGCTGGGGGCCGGGGCCGCCGCGCTCTACCTGCTCACGCCGCGCGGCTTCTTCGTGCTGGATCAATCCTGGACGGAGCCGTTCCTCGTGGCGCTGCTGTCGGCGAGCGTCTTCTGCGCCTGCCGGTTCCCCCGCGCGCTGCCCTACGTCTTTGGCTTGATGCTCGCGGTCAAGCAGTACACCGTCTTCCTCGTGCCGCTGGCCTTCCTCCTGCTCCCCGAGCCGAGGCGTCAGGCCTGGGGCTTCCTCTGGCGCGCCGGTGTCACCGCCCTGGGGGTGAGCCTGCCGCTCGTCCTGGTGGACGTGAAGGCCTTCCTCCACAGCGTGCTCATGCTCCATGTGCACCAGCCCTTCCGCATGGATGCCTTGAGCTACCTGTCGGCCTGGGCGGCCGCGGGACATCCACCGCCGCCCATCTGGATTCCCTTCGCCGCCGTGAGCGTCGTGCTGGGCCTGTGCCTGTGGCGCGCGCCCCGGACTCCGTCGGGCTTCGCCGCCGCCACCGCGATGACCTACATCACCTTCTTCGCCTTCAACAAACAGGCCTTCTGCAACTACTACTACTTCGTGGTGGGGGCGCTGTGCGTGGCGGTGGCCGTGGCGCGGCTGCCCCCGGCGCGTGGACATCCACCGGGAGCCGTCACGGCTCCCTCATGACGGCTTCTTCCGGGCCTTGCGCGGCGGGGGACGGGACGGCGTCTCGGCCGGGGCCGGGGGTGCTGGAGCTGGAGTCGACCCCGCGGCGCGCAGGGACTCCACCTCGGCGCGCAGGCGGATGACCTCGGCGGAGAGCTGCGCGTACGAGTCGCGCACGTGGCCGTTGAAGGTCCGCTGGCGGCCCAGGGTCTCGTTGATGAACACCTGGCACGTCTGGCGGAAGGCCCACTTGGCCACCAGCACGAGCTGGCCCGCGCCACCCCGGTGGGTGTGCAAGGGCAGGGGGCGGGTGGCGTCCGCGTGCTCCTCCAGGGCCTGGAGGTTGAAGGCCAGGGGATCCACCCGGGGCTCCACGCCCGACTCCGGCACGTCCACCGGCTCCGACGAGGAAAGACCTCGCGTGCGCAGCCGCTCCTCGAGGCGCGCGAGCAGCTCGCGCGCGGGAATGTCGCGTCCCAACAGCTTCATCGGCTCTTCTCCCGGATGATGCGATCCATTTCTTCGCGGTAGACGTCCACGACCCTGGGCCACGTGTAGCGCGCGGCGAAGGTCTTCGCGTTGCGGCTCAGGCGGGCGCGCTGCTCACCCACCTCGCGCAGGCCGGAGATGAACGACTCGAGGTCCGTGTAGCTGCGTCCCGCGCCGCTGCGCTCCACCTGGCCCACGAGCACGTCCGAGTGTCCGTTGACCAGCACCGGCGTGCCCGCGGCGAAGGCCTCCAGCGTGAGCAGCGACAGGCTCTCGAAGCGCGAGGGCACCGTCACCATCAGCGCGCCCGCGAGCGCGTCGTACTTGTCCTGCTCGCCGATGCGGCCCACGGGGTGCACGCCCTCGCCGCGCAGGTCCATGTGCGCCTCGCCCGCGAGCACCAGGTCCGGCGCGTCGTGGAAGCGCGCGCGCAGCTCCCGGTAGTGCGCGAGCAGCTCGGGGATGCCCTTGCCCGCCTCCAGACGCCCTACGTAGAGCAGGTACGGGTTGCGGATGCCATGGCGGTCACGGAACCGCTGGGGCTCCGGCGTTCCCGGCACGTCCACGCCCACGCCCACCACCCGCGCCGGGGCATGGTCCGGGAAGTAGCGGTCGATGAGCGCCACTTCCTCGGGTGTGTTGCACAGCAGGGCCGCCGGGCGATCGAAGACGTCCGCGTACACCCCGAAGCGGATGGGGGGCTCGTCATGCGCCGTGGGCACGAGCAGTGACCGGTCCGCCACCAGCGGCAGGCCCCACACCGTGGGCGCGTACAGGTACGTGAAGAAGACGAAGCCGTCGTAGTCCGCGCCGTGGGTGTCCAGGTGCGTGAGCAGGCCGGGCACCACCGGTCCCTGCTCGGCCACCCAGTGCTCCTCGCGCAGCCGCTCGTTGCTCCGGTCGAAGACCTGCTTGGACAGGGCGTTGAAGGGCCGGATGTGGCGCACGCGCGTCACCGGGAAGCGCAGCACCCGCGCTCCGGCCGCGTCCCGCTGCTCGCCCGGGGGGAAGACGTTCTCCCAGGACAGGTGGTTCTTCGCGCACGTGGTCAGCACCGTGACGTCCCAGTGCGGCGCGAGCTGTTCCACCACTTGTTGCGCGTGGCGCTCGGCGCCGCCCGTCACTTCCCCGTAGCGCTGCACCACGAAGCCCACCCGGGGCTTCTTCCTCGCGCCCGCTGTCCGGCGCGTGGGCCGCGCGAACGCCTCCAGGGCCTTGGCGAGCGCCGCCTGGCTCGCGGGGGCGGAGAAGTCCTCGAGGCGGCGCGCCTGACCCGCGAGCAGTCCCTCGCGCAACGCGCGGTTGTCGCAGACCTCCACCACCAGCTCGGCGAGCAGGGAGAAGCGCTTCTCGTCGAAGGCGATGCCCGCTCCCCCGAGGGTTTCGGGCACGGCCGCCGCGCCATAGGCCAGCACCGGCAGCTCGGCGGCCATGGCCTCGATGAGGGGGACCCCGAAGCCCTCGTGCTCGCTCATGGAGACGAACACCTGCGCGGAGCGGTACGCCGCCACGAGCTGGGCATGGTCGAGCCGCCCGAGGAAGTGCACGCCAGAGAGCCCCTTGGCCGTGCGCTGGAGGGACTTGAAGTAGCGGCTGCCGGGCTCGTAGCCCCCCACCATCAACAGACGCGCCGTGGGCCGCGGCTTCAGGAGTTCCGCGTGGAGCGCGAGCAGGTCCTCGAAGCGCTTGTGTGGCGCCACCCGGCTCACGGAGAGCATCACGGGGCCCGGACCCGCGAGCCGCGCGAGCATCGCCGGGTCCGCCGCCTGCCGGGCGAAGCGCGAGGGCTCCACGAAGAGGGGCACGGTGTGCACGTGACGGTAGCCGGCCTCGCGCAACTCCGCGCTGTTGTAGTCCGACACCCCGATGGCCACGTCCACGAAGGGCGCCATGGCGGCGAGCTGGGCCCGTCCGGCCACGAGCGCCTCGGCCAGGGGCGTGCCCGCGTAGGCGCTCGCGGGGCTGATGTTGTGGAAGACGACGCCGCGGCGGCAGGGCAGGTGCATGAGCCGGCTGCTCAGCGGCGAGGCGATGCCATGGTGGTAGAGGACGAGATCCTCCGGCGCCGGACGCAGCGCGGACACCGGATGGGCGAGGGAGTCCAGACCGGTGCCCACCTCGGCGGCGTAGAGCTCGCCCGAGTGGCCCAGCCGACGCAGGAGCAGTTGCAGGTGCAGCGCCGCCTGTCCGGTGGCGTCTCCCGCCACGAAGCTTGGAATCAGCTGATGGACCGCCATAGGGGCACGTTGCCTATCACAGGGCCGTGTTATGAGGCGCCCCGTGTCCATCGGTCCTGTCGCTTTCGACGCGAGTCTGTGGGACGAGCCCATCACGGGCATCGGTCTGTACACGCACTGCCTGGCCGAGGCGCTGGGCTCGCTGGGGGTGCGCCTGGAGCGCTACGGTGCCCGGGTCTCGGGGGAAGATCCCCGGGGCACCCTGGGCCGCACCGCCTACGTATTGGGCCGGCTGCCCCAGGCGCTGCGCGGCTCGGAGGCGCGGCTCTACCACGCGCTGGGCAACTTCAACCTGCCGCTCGTGCGTACCCCCGGCAAGCCCTTCGTCGTCACCGTCCATGACGTGATTCCGCTGCTCATGCCGGACACGGTGTCGCGCGCCTACCGCTGGCAGTTCCAGCTGTGGCTCGCCCGGAGCGTCCAGGTGGCCGACCGCGTCCTGTGCGTGAGCGCGTGCACCCGGGATGACCTGCTCGCGCGCCACCCGGAGGCCGCGGACAAGGTGGCGGTGGTCTACAACGGCGTGGACCACGTGGATCGCCATGGGGCGGAGGACGCCACGCGGGCGCTCCTCGACGCGTGGGGCCTGCCCGAGCGGTTCGTGCTGTACGCGGGCTCGCTGGACGTGCGCAAGAACGTGCGTCTGGTGCTGGACGCGCTCGAACGGCTCGCGGCGCGGGGACGGAAGGTGCCCCTGGTGTTGGTGGGCCAGCGCTGGTTCGGCTCGGGGGAGGTGGAGACCCGGGTGGAGCGCCTGCGCGCGCGGGGGCACGACATCCGCTCCCTGGGCTACCAGCCGGAGTCCGTCTTCTACGAGCTGATGCGGCGGGCCACGGTGTTCGCCTTCCCATCCCGGTACGAGGGCTTCGGGCTGCCACCGCTGGAGGCGATGCGGTTGGGCACGCCCGCCATCGTGTCCACGACGGGGGCCTCGCCGGAGGTGTGCGGCGAGGGGGCCTGGGCGGTGCGGCCGGAGGATGCCGAGGGGCTGTCGGTGGCCATGGAGCGGCTGATGCACTCGGACGCCGAGCGCCGGCACTGGGCGGAGAAGGGACAGCGGCACGCGGCCCGTTTCACCTGGGCCCGCTGCGCGGCGGACACGCTCGCGGCCTACGAGCACGTCCTGCGCCGCTGATTTTCCACTGTGTTTCAATCTTCTGACACGGCCGTGGCCCGCCCTCGGGCCGCGGTGGTCACCACTCGAAAAGTGGAGCGCGGAACACTTGCGCGGGCGTGGAATCTGCACCATCACCATTCACCTCTCTTTCCTGGAGGCGTGCGTGCGCTCCCCTTCGTTGCTGGCGCTGGCTGTTCTTCTCTCCGGCGTGCCCGTGCTCGCCCAGACCCAGACCCCCGTGCGGGTCGTGCCCATCGTGGAGACGCAGCCGGTGCTCGGCTCGGGCTCGACGATCCAGGGCGCGGCCCTGTGGGTGCACCCGAAGACTCCCGCCTCGAGCCAGTTGCTCGTGGCGGACAGGCAGGCGGGGCTCCTGTCCTACGAGCTCAACGGGGCCGCGCGGCCGGTGCTCGTGGTGGGGTCGCTCGCGGGCGTGGACGTGCAGGATGGCTTCGTCTTGGATGGCGTCTCCCAGCCGCTCATCGTGGTGGCCAATGTGACCGTGGGCCTCGAGGCCTACGTGCTGGACCTCACGACGCTCACGGCCCAGAAGATCGGGGCGACCATCCCCACGGGATTCACCCCGACCTCCGTGGCCGTGTATGCCAGTGAGAGCGGGCGCTACTACGCCTTCGCGGGCAGCGAGGCGGGCACGGTGGCGCAGTTCGAGCTGACCTCCCAGACGGATGGTGGGACCGCCTCCGGCGCGGTGCGGACCATCGAAGTGGGTGGCCCCGTGGCGGGGCTGGCCGTCGATGACGAGCTGGGCGTGCTCTATGTCGTCCAGCAGGGCGTGGGCATCTGGCAGTACCGCGCCGAGCCCACCTCCACGGAGAAGCGCGTGTCGGTGGACTCCGTCTCCGCCACGGGGCTCGTGCAGCCCCTGGGCGGTGTGGCCCTGTACACGGCGTCCAACAACCGGGGTTATCTGCTGGCGGTCAATAGTGGCACGGGGCCGGTGCGCATCTACGACCGGGCGATCGACGCGCATACCTACCGGGGCCGCTTCGACGTCGTGCAGGACGGCGGCATCGACGGGGTGGACAGCCCCCGTTTCGTCGCGGTGTCCAACCGCTCCCTGGGCTCGTTCTTCCCCCTGGGTGTGGTGGCCGTGCACGATGGCCTCGACACCGGGGGCAGCGAGAACTTCAAGCTCGTGGACTGGTCCACGCTCGCCCGGAGCTTCCCGACTCCCCTCGAGGTGGACACCGGTGGCCCTCCGCAGCCGACGGATGGGGGGACCGATGGGGGCGTGGCCGATGGGGGTCCCGGCACCGGAATCGGAGGGGGGCCGGGCGGAGGAGGGGGCGGCGGCGGCGGCATTCCGAACAGTGACGGTTGTGGGTGCTCCTCGGCGTCCCTGCCCGGCACCGTGCTGTTCGTGCTGGCGGGCGCGCTGTTGCTCTCGCGCCGCCGCTCCGACGTCTGATGCGGGTTGCCAGGGTGGGGGGGCTGGGCTCAACTCCGCGCCCTCATGTCCCTCTCCCGCCTCTTCCTCGCCTGTGTGGCCCTCGCGGCCTCCGGTTGTGCCAGCAGCACGCCTCGTTCCCCGGAGCCGCGTCCCGTCGCGGCCGCCGTCGCGCCTCCCGCCTCCACCGAGCCCGTGCGGCTCACCCTGGTGGGGACGAATGACTTCCATGGGTGGTTGATGCCCCACACCACCGTGTTGCCCGGCGGCGCCACGGTGGAGGAGGGCGGGGCGGCCAGCTTCGCGGGCTACATGGCCCGGCTGCGCGCGGACAACCCGGGCGGCGTGCTGCTGCTGGACGCGGGAGACCTCTTCCAGGGGACGCTCGCCTCCAACCTCACCGAGGGGGCGGCCGTCGTCGAGGTCTACAACCACCTGGGCTACACCGCCGCGGCGCTCGGCAATCACGAGTTCGACTACGGCCCGGTGGGACCCAGGTCGGTGCCCGGGCCGGGCGAGGACGCGTTCGGGGCGCTCACCGCCCGCATCCATCAGGCGCGCTTCCCGCTGCTGAGCGCGAACGTGCGCGAGGCCTCCTCGGGCCGGGTGCCCGCGTGGCTTGGCAATGACGGCACCCTGCTGGTGACGGTGAAGGGCGTGAAGGTGGGGCTCGTGGGGCTCACCACGCCGTCCACCGCGCGTATCGGCAATCCCGCCCATGTGGCGTCGCTGCGCTTCGTGGACCTGCTGCCCGCCACGCTGGAGGCGGTGAAGCACCTGCGCGCCCAGGGCGCCGAGGTGGTGGTGGGCCTCGCGCACGCCGGAGGCAAGTGCTCGGACCTGTCCAATCCGCGGGACACCTCGAGTTGCGATCGCGCCGATGGGGAAATCCAAGCCCTGGTCGAGGCCTTGCCTCCGGGCACCCTGGAGGCCGTCTTCGCGGGGCACACCCACCAGGCCATGGGCCACTTCTTCGGGGAGGTGCCCGTGTTGTCCACCTCGGGGCAGGGCCGCTCCTTCGGGGTGCTGGAGCTCTTCGTGGACCCGGTGGCGCGCAAGCTCCTGCCCGAGCGCACCCGGCTCCAGGCCGCCGTGCCCGTGTGCGCCCGGGTGGAGGAGACGAGTGGCTCCTGTGACGCGCGCAAGCTCAAGGCCCTGGGCGCGGAGGTGAAGCTCGTGCCGCCCACCTTCCTCGGGGGGCCGGTGGTGGCGGATCCGGCGGTGGAGGCGATCATCCATCCCGTGCTCGCGCGCGTGGAGGCCGAGCAGCGCCGGCCCCTGGGCGTCACCGTCACCACCCCCCTGGGTCGCGATTACGAGGGGGAGAGCGCTCTTGGAAATGTCCTCACGGACGCGCTCCGGGAGATGGAGAAGGCGGACGTGGCCCTGCTCAACGCGGGAGGCCTGCGCGCCAACCTCAAGGCGGGGCCGCTGACCTACGGAGATGTCTATGAGGTGTTGCCGTTCGACAACACCGTGGCCATCGTCACGCTCACCGGAGACGAGCTGCGGCGCCTGTTGGGGGCCGCCTATGGCGCGGGCAACAGCCTCTTCCAGGAGTCCGGCTTGAAGGTGACGCTCGCGCGGTGCACGGGTCCTCAGCGCTTCAAGGACGCGTCGCTGGCCAATGGCCGGCCGATCGACTCCAAGCGCCTGTACCGGGTGGTGCTGCCCGACTTCCTCGCCCGGGGCGCGGGAGGCCTGGGCGCGGTGCTGTCCCAGGTACCCGCCGAGCGCATCGATCTGGGGCTCGGGCGCGAGTTGCTGCTCCGGGACGCGGTCTCCACCTGGTGGCAGCGCCAGGGCAAGCCCGTGGTGGCCCCCGCTACAGGCCGCATCAGCTACGTGGATGACGGAGCGCCTTGCGCTCCTCGCGAGCGCAACGAACGGCCGTGAGGAAGTGGCGCGCCCCCCGCATGGGCCGCATCATGCGCGCCCGTGTGGGGGGGCGGAACGCACGAGTCCATGCAAGTGGCCGAGATCCCGACGGATCGCCGCGCGGGCCGAAAAATCGGCTTGGGATCAGTTTTCAACTACCCTTTTCCTCCTTAGTCTAGTGAAGGCGCGCCATGAGCCCGACTGCCTCTTGAAGGCAGCGCTCGGGGCGCGCCGGGCTGGAGGAAAAGACATGCTCTACAAAGTGACCCCGATGATGCCGCCGCCGGCCACCAAGGAACCCAAGGCGCGCGAGGCGGGGCAGCCGCGCAAGCGTCGCAAGTCGGCCATCTTCGACGCCGAGGGCCACGAAGTCCTCATCTCGCTGATGTGCCTCAAGTGCCGCACGCTCAAGCCGTTGGCGCAGTTCGGCCTGCGGAAGATGGCGGACGGAGCCATCCGCAACCAGCCTTGGTGCCGCACGTGCCGCTCGGGCGCGGGCAAGCCCAAGGAGAAGGTCGAGGAGAACGTGGTCGCCGCGGTCGCCAACCTCCAGGTGGTTCCGGCGCCCGCCGTTGCCGCGGAAGAGGACGAGGCGCCCGTCGCCCTGGCCTCACAGGGCTGAGCGAGTCGCGGGCGGCTACAGCCGCAGGCCCGCGGGCAGGGTGTCGCCGAGGGCGCGCGCTTCATCCGCGGCCTCGAGCGCCACGACTTCCGTCACCATCCGCACCCACGTGTCCGAGGCCTTCGCCGCGCGCAGGGCCTGGGCCGTGCGCGTGCGCAGCTCGGGGCTCAGGTCGCGCATGCGGTCTCCCGTGAGCCGCGCGAGCTGGGCCGCCGCGAAGGGGGCCCCGTCGATGCGCGACAGGCCCAGCTCCAAGAGCAGCGTGAGCCAGGACTCGGCCACCGCCACGTCCACCACCTTGTGGCCGCTGCCATACAGGGGCACGCGCGCCCCGAGCCGTCCCAGTGCCCACGGCCACGGTCCGCCGCTCTTGTTCTCTTCCTGGAGCCGCGCCGCCATCCACCCGCCCAGCTCCGCCTTGTCCGCGGCCTCCAGGTGCTCGAGCGACGCCGCCGTGCGCACCATCTCGTCCAGGCCCTCGGGCTGAATCCCCTTGAGCTTCGTCTGCGCGGCGGGCGGGTTGAGCGGTACGCGCCGGGCCAGGTGCGGCTTGAGGTAGTCGTACAGCTTGCGCTGCTGCGACTCGTTCAGGCCGCCGGAGACGCGCCGCCACATCACCCAGAACTCCACCCACACGGACTTCTCGGTGTGGTGCTGCACCAGGGGCTCGAAGAGGGAGAAGGTCTGCTCGGCGCGCCAGTGGTCCAACGGGTAGCCGAAGCCCGGCCGCAGCGTGTAGCCCGCGAGGCTGTAGAAGACGCGCTCGTGGTCCGCCGTCCGGCGGCGCTTGGAGGCCCCCGCGAACAGGGAGCTCCACAGCTCGCGCAGCACCGGCACCCGCCACGTCTCGCGGGGGCCCAGCACCTTCTCCAGCGTGCGCGTGAGCTGCTTCACGTCCTTGGGGCCGATGGGCAACGGCTTGTTGCCGTACAGCCGCTCGACGTTGTCCTTCGCCTCGGCGAAGCGCGCGGGCATGGACTCGGTGACGGTGAGCTCGCGCTCGCCGCCCGTGCCCCGCAGCTCGAACTCCAGGCGCCAGCGCTCGTCCGCCACGTTGGACACGGCGAAGAGCTCCAGGGTGCCAATCTCCGTGAGCCCCGCGCGCAGGTGCACGGGCACCTCGGCCGTCTTCGCCGTGGCGCCCTTGAGCACCGTGTGGATGGGGGGCAGGGGCTTGAGCTCGTCCGTGAGCGGCACCACGTCGCCCGGCTTGTCGATGCGATCGCTCGTGGTGGAGTACAGGGTGAACTGCACGGGCCGCCCGAGCGTGAGCGAGAACGGACGCTCGCCGATGTCCGCGTGGTTGCCTTCCTCGAAGCCGCGCGGCACGAGGCACAGCACGGGCTGCTCGGCGCTGTCCGCCGCGCGCTGCAGGGCCACGTAGTACGCGCGCGCCGCGCCTCCGCCGATGCGCAGGCCGTGCCCGCGCCGCACCAGGCCGTAGTAGGCCGCTCCCCGGGCCACGGCGAGCTCCAGGGACTCGTGCCGCAGCAGTGGGATGCGCGGCGCGTGGGGCCACCAGGCGCTCACCGCGTCCACCAACCGCTCGGCGAGCCGGGGCGAGTTGAAGACGCCCCCGTTGAGCAGGATGGCGTCCGGACGGGGCAGGGCGCCGTCGGTGGGGGCCGGCTCGCCCAGGGCCGCGAAGCCCGCCGCCGCGTGTTGCGAGAGGAAGGCCGCCAGGTGCCGGGTGATGGCCGCGTCCTGGGCGTAGGGCAGTCCCAGCTCCTGCAGGGCCATGCGCGAGGCACGCCGGGGCCGCTCCTGGACGCCCACCTGGGGAAAGAAGCCTTCCAGCACGAGGGACTCGGCTTCCTCGCGCGTGAGCTCCGTGGACAGCGCGCCGCCGAGGAGCCGGCTGCCCTCGGCCACGAGCGACACGCCGTAGCGCTCGGGAGGCTCGGCGCCGAGCAGGGCTTCCTTGGCGGTGCGGGCGGCCTGGAGCGCCTGGGTCCACTGGGTGGCGGACAGCCGGCGATTGGCCTCCGGGAAGAGCTTTTCCTCCACGCGCCGGGCGAGCGCGGCGTCCATGTTGTCGCCGCCGAGCATCAGGTGCTCGCCCACCGCGAGCCGGCGGAGGATGGGGCCCTCGGGCGTCACGCCCGCGTGCACGAGGGTGAAGTCCGTGGTGCCGCCGCCCACGTCCACCACGAGCACGAGCCGCACCGTCTCCAGGGACTTGGCCAGCGTGCCGCGGTGGCGCGCGGTGTAGTCGTAGAAGGCGGCCTGGGGCTCCTCCAGGAGGGTGAACTTCTCCAGGCCCGCCCGGCGCGCGGCGCTCACGGTGAGGGCGCGCGCCGCCTCGTCGAAGGAGGCGGGCACGGTGATGACCACTTCCTGCTGGGACAGGGGCTTGTCCGGGTGGGCGTGGTTCCACGCCTGGGCGATGTGCCCGAGCAGGAGGGCGCTGGCCTCCACGGGGGACAGCTTCGCCACGTCCGCGGGAGCGCCCCACGGGAGGATGGGGGCCGAGCGGTCCACGCCCGGGTGGCACAGCCAGCTCTTCGCGCTCGTCACCACGCGGCCGGGCACGCGGGCGCCCTGCCAGCGGGCGAACTCACCCACCACCTGGGGGCTCTCGCCCCAGGGCAGGCGCAGCGTCCCGGCGGCGAGTTCATGCCCGGCGGGCACGTAGATGCAGGAGGGCAGCAGGGGCCTCGCGCTCACTTCGCCCTGCCGCACCAGCTGGGGGACGGGGAAGTCCCGGAGGGGGGCGCCAGGCCCCTGGGCGGGGTCCACCGAGGCGACGGCGCAGTGAGTGGTTCCGAGGTCGATGCCGACGATGTGCATAAGCGTGGGGTGCTTCTACTCCTTCATGCGGACGTTGAGCTCCAGCTTCCAGCGGCCGGGGCCGTTCTTCTCCAGGCAGCGCAGCTCGAGCGTGCCCACCTCGGTGACGGCGGCCTGGAGGTTGACCGGGGTGAGGTCTCCGAAGGGGGCGGGGGTGCCCGGGAGCGTCGTCTCCAGGGGAGCCAGCTCCTCGAACTCGGGGTTGCCCTCCACGTCGTCCACGAAGGTGCCCACCTTGTCGTCGCGCCGCACGGACGAGGCGAAGAAGCGGAAGCGCGTGGGCTCGCCGGTGACGAGGCCGAACTCCTGCGGCGGCACGTCCGCCTGGGTGCCTTCCTCCATGCCGAAGGGGGCCACGCACAGTCCCTTCACGGGCGGCTCCATGCCGGGCACGGCGGGCATGGCCGTCTCCACGCCCACGAAGTAGGCGCGCGCGGTGCCGCCGCGGATGCGCAGGCCGTGGCCCTGGCGGACCCAACCGTAATAGGCGGCGCCGCGCGCCACGGCCAGGTCCAGGTCCGCGCCCTCGAGCTCCCGGGCGGGCTGGCCTCCGTCGGCGGCGAGCCAGGCGTTGAGCACGTCCATGACGCGGGCCTTGAGGGGCCCGGCCTTGAAGACGCCTCCATTGAAGAGCACGGCGGTGGGGTGGATGAAGGCCTTGCCGCCCACGTCCACGGGCGAGTCCGGTGAATTGGCCAGGGCCTGGGCCTGCCGGGTGAGGAAGGCGGCGAGGTGGCGCGTCACGGCGGCGTCCTGCGCGTAGGGCAGGGCCATCTGCGCGAGACCGGTGCGCCGGGCCACGCGTGGCATCTCGGTGAGGGGGGAGGCGGGGAAGAAGCCCTCGGTGAGGACGCGGTCGAGCTCCTCCCGGGTCAGCTCCGTGCGGATGGTACCGCCCAGCAGCGAGGAGCCCCGGCTGGCGATGGCCAGGGGCGCGTGCGTGAAGGACGCGTTCCCGTAGAGGGTTTCCTTGGCCATGCGGCAGCCGTGGGTGAGGGCGTTGAACTGCCACGCATCCAGCTTCTTGCCCTCGGCGTTGAGGCGCTGCTGGAGCGTGTGCGCGAGCGCCAGGTCCATGTTGTCGCCGCCCAGGAGGATGTGGTCTCCCACCGCCACGCGCGTGAGTTCCACCTCGCCCGCGCGGTCGCGCACGGTGATGAGCGAGAAGTCCGTGGTGCCGCCGCCCACGTCCACCACGAGGATGACCTCGCCCACCTTCATGTTCTTGCGGAAGGACTCGCCCTGGGCCTCGAGCCACGCGTAGAGCGCCGCCTGGGGCTCCTCCAGGAGCAACAGGTTCTCCAGGCCCGCGGCCTTGGCGGCCTCCAGCGTCAAGTCCCGCGCGGCGGCGTCGAACGAGGCCGGCACGGTGATGATGACGTCCTGGGAGGCCATGGCGTTGCCGGCTTCCTCGCGGGCCCGGGCGAAGGTGTGGTCCCACGCCTCGCGCAGGTGGCGCAGGTAGCGGGTGGAGGCCTCCACGGGGGAGATGCGCTGCACCTCCTCGGGGGCCTGCCAGGGCAGCAGCGCGGCGCGGCGATCCACGCCGGGGTGGCTCAACCAGCTCTTGGCCGAGGACACGAGCCGCGTGGGCACCTTGGCGCCATGCGAGCGGGCGAACTCTCCGGAAATCTGGGAGGCGTTCGGGTTCCACGGCAGCGCGAGGCTGCCCGCGGGGAACTCCTGGGCGCTCGGCAGATAGAGGAAGGAGGGCAAGAGCGGGCGCGCCTCCACCGTCCCCGGCGCGGTGAGCTGGGGGATGGGCAGCATGGACTGCGCGGGACCCCGGGGTTTGCCCTCCTCGAGGTTGAGGTAGGAGACCGCGGAGTGCGTGGTGCCGAGATCGATTCCAATCGCGTAGCGGGCCATGGAAGCTCCGTGAGGGGGTGTCAGGACAGCTCGACTTCGGCGGGCGCGAGCACCCGGGGATCCATCGCCGGGCTGGTGGACGGCAACGTCACGGCCGTGGTCACCCAGCCGTGGTGCTTGAGGGCACCGTTATAAGGAGGCTGGCCGGCCACGTTGCCGGTGAGGCGGATGCGCTGGGCGTCGAACCCCGCGGGCACCTGCACCCGGTCTCCCTCGCTCTGGGGGAGCACCGGTTCCAGGGTGAGGTATTGACGCACCAGCTTGCGGCACCCCTCGTGGACGATGCGCGCGGCGGCCCCCACGTCCTCATCCGGGAAGGCGGCCACATCCTCCTGGAGGAAGTCGATGAGGCGGCCCTCGCGCTGCAACATGGCGAGCAACTGGAGCGCCGAGGCATGCTCGCGCTCCGGAGGCACGGCGACGACGGGCGGCGGGGCGGGGGGGGCCGCGGGTGTCGGCTCGGCGACAGGCGCGCCGGTGGGCAGTCGGCCCGCCACGTCCGCCTGGCGCACGGGCAGGACGGCCTGGGCGAACGAGCGATCGAGCCAGATCCGCCAGAAGCACACCAGGGCGAGCCACAGACGGGCGAAGAACGAGAGCGAGGGCTGGTCGGTCATCGGCCCCGGATAACAGACCCGGGGCGCTTTTCAATTCACGGATGGCGCAAATGAAAAGGGCCCCACCGTTTCCAGTGGAGCCCCAATCACTTCATGGTGGAGGTGGACGGGATCGAACCGACGACCTTCGCATTGCGAACGCGACGCTCTCCCAACTGAGCTACACCCCCATGACACTTCCGTCTCCCGACACCGTTGGGCGGCTGCGGTTTCCCGCCGTCGAGAAGACGAACGGGCAATTACAGGACCCCATTCCGGGTGTCAAGCCGGGAATGTTCAGGCCCTCCTGGGCGATTGACGCGCGGCAACTCGGGGTGTCATAAGACCCCCTCCAAGGCACCTCCTTTAATGTCCAACTCCCCCTCGAAGACGTTGAGCCCGGCCGAGCTCGCGAAGCTGGAGCATGCCTTCGCGTCCGACCCTTCTTCTGAAGCCTATAAACCCCTCGCCGAGGCGTACCTGGCCTCGGGGCGATTCATGGAGGCGATGGTCGTCTGCAAGAAAGGGGTGAAGGCTCACCCCAATCGAGCCGACCCTCGTCTCCTGCTTGCCCGCGTCTACCAAGACCAGGGCAAGGACAAGAAGGCCCTGGAGGAGGTGCTCGGCGCCCTCCAGGCCCATCCGTCCGACCGCGCCTCGCTGCGCATGGCCGGCGCCCTGCAGCTCAAGACGGGCGAGGCCGACGCGGGCCGCGCCAATCTGCTCAAGGCGTACGAAGCGGATCCCGCCGACCCCGACACGCTCGCCTTGATGCAGCAGTACAAGGTGCAGCCGCCGGCGGCCGCCGCGCCCGCTCCGGCTCCCGTGGCCGCCGCGCCCGCTCCGGCTCCCGTGGCCGCCGCGCCGGTTGCTCCCACGCCGACGCCCGCCCCGGCGGCCGCCGCTCCGGCCGCTCCCGCGCCGAGCGTGGAGGCCGAGGCCCCCGCGGCCCGCGCCAAGCCCGCCGCCGACGAGCCGGCCGCGCGCGCTCCGGCCCGTCGTGCCGCCGTGGTCGTCGACGAGGACGATGACGTCGACGACGACGACGACGACGCCCCGCGCAAGCCGCGCAAGAAGGGCGCGGACAAGAACAAGTTCATCACCCTGGGCTTGCTCGTCGCGGTGCCCATCATCCTGGGCGGCTACTTCGTCCAGGGCCGCATGGCCGCGACGCGCAACCGCGAAATCAAGCGGCAGCTCGACATCGCGACCCAGGAGCTCAAGCACGACTCGTACGCTTCCTATCAGGAGGCCTGCAAGGCGGCGGACGCGGCGCTCAACGCGGATCCCGACTCCACCGCGGCGCATGGCTACCTGGCCTACGCCTACGCCATCCGCTGGGGCGAGCACGGCGGCGGCGACGATGCGCGCAAGAAGGCCGAGGATCACCTGGCGGCCGCCCAGAAGAGCGGGGAGATCAGCTCCCACCTCTACGCCGCCGAGGCGCTCGTCAAGACGTACGGAGGCAAGGGCAAGGACGCGCTCGTGGATCTCGAGAAGCGCGTGCAGGACTTCGACAAGGAGGGCAAGCGCAGCTCACTGCTCTACCTGACGCTCGGCCTCATCCAGATGAACGCGGGTGACATGGATCGCGCCAAGGACAACCTGGAGAAGGCCCAGGGCCTGTCGCCGGATGATCCGCGCATCTACGCCGCGCTCGGCGCCGTGTACCGTCGGCTCGGCCAGGACGGCACCGCGTGGAAGAACTACGACTTCGCCCTGCGCTACGAGAAGGATCACCCCGAGTCCCTGCTCGGCAAGTCCCTGCTGATGCTCGAGCAGGACGAGGCCAACTTCGGCCTGGCCGCGGTGATGCTCAAGAAGCTCCTGGAGGTGTCGCCTCCTCCGTCTCCGCGCCAGCTCGCGGCGGCCAACGTCGCGCGCGCGTTGCTCATCTCGCGCGTGTCCACGGCCATGGAGAAGATGAAGCCGGACGAGCAGGCCAAGCTGGCGGAGGCCACCGGCGTGCCCACCGACAAGGAGAAGGCGCGCCAGGAGCTGACCAAGGCCGAGGACACCGGCTTCACGCTGGACCGCAACAGCCCCGAGCTCTTCCTCATCAAGGGCCGCCGGCTCATCTCGGAGAACCAGTACGATCAGGCCGCCACGGAGATCCGCAAGGCCGTGAAGATGGACGGCACGCGCGCCCAGTTCTACGTGGAGCTGGCCAAGGCCCTCATGGGCAAGCCCGGCGGCGAGAAGGAAGCCTCCGAGGCGCTCGACACCGCCATCAAGACCATGGGCAACAGCCCCAAGCTGCTCACCATGCTGGGCAACGCCTACCGCCGCCAGGGCAAGCTGGATGACGCGCTGGCCAAGTACCAGCTGTCGGTGAAGGACGCGAACGCGAAGAACCCCGAGGCCCGTCTGGCCATCGGCGCCATCTACCGCGAGCGGGGCTCGTGGGACCTGGCCCAGGAGTCGCTGGAGAAGGCGAGCACCGAGTACATCGGTCAGCCGGACAAGGCCGCCACGGCCCTGCTGGAGCTGGCGCGCGTCTTCGAGGGCAAGGGCGACAGCGCCAAGGCCGACGAGACGTACCAGAAGGCGCTCAACGCGGACGAGAACTACGCCCCGGCGTACTACTTCTACGCGGCGTTCCTCTCGAAGGACAAGAAGCAGGCCACCAAGGCGAAGGCGCTGGCGCAGGAGTACGTCAAGCGCGAGCCCAAGGGCGAGTTCGTGGCGCGCGCCCAGGCGTTGTGAGCCGGGCTGCCCCGAGCGACAAGCGAAGATGATGGCGGCGGGCGCGGGGATGGCATGAATCCCGCGCCCGTTTGCTTGAAGTCACTTCGTCCCCTGTGTAAGGGGAGGGGGCCTTTGACCCCGGGCGGAGTTTTCCCTCCGCCCCCAACCCGCGTCAGTCTCGAGCCTGCCGCGAATTGGGGAGTTCCCGCGTGAGCGCGCAAGCCGCCGTGAGTGTGCCGAGCCTGAGTTCGGATCTTCTGTCCCTCACCAAGCCCCGGCTGTCGGGCCTCGTGCTCGCCACCACCGCGGGTGGAATGTGGCTGGCACCCGGAGAGCTGACGGTGTCGCGCATCCTGGTGACCCTGCTGGCCACCTCCGGTCTGGTGGGCTCGGCCAACGCGCTCAACTGCTACTGGGAGCGCCACAGCGACCGCTTCATGGCGCGCACCCAGAACCGTCCGCTGCCCTCGGGCCGCATGGACCCGCTCGTGGCGCTCTTCTTCGGCCTGGGGCTGGCCGCCGTGAGCCTGCCGGCGCTCGCGCTGGGCGCCAACGTGCTCACGGCCGTGCTCGGCCTGGTGGCCCTGCTCAGCTACGTGCTCGCGTACACGCCGCTCAAGGCGCGCACCTCCGCGGCCATGCTGGTGGGCGCCATCCCCGGCGCGCTGCCCCCGCTCATGGGCTGGACGGCCGTCACCGGGCAGATCGACGCGGGCGGCTACGTCCTCTTCTCCATCCTCTTCCTGTGGCAGATCCCCCACTTCATCGCCATCGCCCTGTTCCGCAAGGACGAGTACGCGGCGGCCGGCCTCAAGTCCGTGCCCATCGAGCGCGGGGACGACTCCAGCCGCCTGCAGATCGTCCTCTACCTGGTGGCGCTGGTGCCCATGAGCCTGCTGCCCTTCCAACTGCGCATCGCGGGGGGGTGGTACCTGGGCGTGGCCGTGGTGCTGGGGCTGTCCTTCCTGGCGCTCGGGGCCCGGGGGCTCTTCCAGAGCCTGGGACGGGCCTGGGCTCGCCAGACGTTCCTGTTCAGCCTGCTGTACCTGACCGGCCTCTTCGCCGCGATGATGCTCGACAGCGGTGGGCATGTTTGATTCCGCCTCGTCGGAAGGCAGGCGCGTGACACCCGGGAGAGTTCACATGATGTGGCGTACGTTGGGGATTTCGGTGCTGGGGACGGTGGGGCTCGTGGCCCTGTCCGCCTGCAAGCAGGAGTCCTCGTCCTCCGACCGCACGCCCGTGACGTCGGCTCCCTCGAGCACCTCGAACACGACGGCTCCCGCCCCCGCCGCGGTCGAGCCCGACGCCCCGCCGCTCACGGGCGGAGGCACCGTCCAGGGCTCGGTCACCTTCAAGGGTACGCCGCCTCCGGCCGCCGCCATCACTCCGAGCCAGGATCCCGCCTGCCAGTCCATGCCGTCGACGGACCAGTCCCTCCAGGTGGTGGGAGGCAAGCTGGGCAACGTCCTCGTGCGCGTGCGCGGGTTGATGCCCAACTCGCGCCGCACCCAGCCCATCGTCATCGATCAGCAGGGCTGCACCTACTCGCCCCGCGTGCAGGGCGCCGTGTTGGGTCAGCCCGTGCTCATCAAGAACAGCGATGGGACGCTGCACAACGCGCGGGCCCTGTCCGGCACCAAGTCCATCTTCAACGTGGCCCAGCCGCCCAACGGCAAGCCCGTGCAGCGCTCCCTGCCCTCGGACGTCGAGGTGCTGCGCCTCAAGTGTGACATCCACCCGTGGATGGTCTCCTGGGTGTTGGTGAACCCCAATCCCTTCTTCGCCACCTCCGACGCCAAGGGCGCCTTCTCCATCGAGCACCTGCCCGCGGGCACCTACTCGCTCGAGGCCTGGCACGAGACGTTGGGCACCAAGACGGCCGAGGTGACCGTGAAGGAGGGGCAGTCGAGCCCCGTGTCCTTCGAGTTCTCCGCCGAGGACGCCAAGGGCACCGCCTCGGGCGCGGTGAAGTAGGGCGCGGGCCTCACCCGGGCGAGGGGTCGCTCGGGCCCAGGGTGAAGCCCACCCGGGCACCGCCCTCGGCGCGATTCTCCGCGAAGGTGTCTCCGCCATGGGCCTGGGCGATTCTCCGCACCAGGGCGAGCCCCAGTCCCAGCGAGCCCGCCTCGCGGGACTCCCGGCCCGGACGCCCCCGGTAGAAGGGCTCGAAGAGGCGGGCCTCCTCGCCCGGAGGCAGCCCCGGGCCGCGGTCCTCCACGCAGAAGGCGAGCCGTCCGTCACGCTCCACCAGGCGCAGCGCCTCCACCCCCTGGCCATGCCCGCGCGCGTTGTCCAGCAGGTTGGCCAGGGCGCGCCCGAGCAGCGTGGCGTCCCCCACCAGCCGCGTGTCGGTCGTCTCCACCGCCAGCGTCTCCGGCGGTAGTCCCGTGCGCTCCAGGGCCCGCGACGCCAGCTCCGTGGCGTCCAGCGCGCGCCGGGTGAGCTGGCCGAAGTCCAGCCGTGAGCTCGCCAGCAGCTCGCCCACGAGCGAGTCCAGCTCCACCACCTCGCGCTCCATCTGCTCGGCCATGCGCTCCGGGCCTCCGGCGTCCCGCATCAGCTCCACGAGGACGCGCAGGTGCGCCAGGGGCGTGCGCAGCTCGTGGGACACGGTGGCGAGCAGCTCGCGTTGTTCCCCCATCTGCCGCTCGATGCGCGCGGCCATCTCGTTGAAGGCCGAGGCCAGCACGGCCATCTCCCCCGTGGCGTGACGTCCCAGGTGCACGCGCGTGTCCAGCCGGCCCTCGCCCAGCTCCTTCGCGGCCAGTGCCAGCAGATCCATGGGGTGGGCCAGCCGCCGGGCGAGCCATCCCGAGGCCATCCACAGCGTGGCCATGGCCAGCGCCCATCCGAGCGGCGCGCGCCAGGGTGGCCGGGTGCGTCCGGCGCCGGCGCAGGCGTACGCCGTGCCGAGCCGCTGGCCCTTCCGGAGCACGGGCAGGGTGAACGTCGCGTCCGGTGGCTCACACGGCGCGCCCGTGCGTTCGAGCACGGTGCCCGAGGCATCGTGCAACTCGACGTCCGTGAGCAGATCCGTGGCCACCGCGTGCATGAGCGCGCTGCGTTCCCCGGGAGCGTCCCAGACCTCGGCGAGGCGGTTGGCCGCGAAGACGCGCATGCGCCCGGCGTCCTGGCGCCAGGTGCCGCCCGTCGCATACATGCCCGTGCCCACCACGACGCCGGTGGCGAGCATGGAGATGGTGAACCAGGCGAAGAGCCGTCGGCGCAGGCGGGCCCGGACGAACGAGCTGAAGCCGAAGCGGCGCATGTGCCCAGGGTGCCCATGGGGATGGCCTCCCCGGTGGTGTCCTCCCCGGTGGTGCTGTCTCAAGGCCCCTCCCGGGCGAAGACGTAGCCCAGGCCCCGGACGGTCTTGATGAGGCGTCCGCCCTCCTCGCCCAGCTTCTGCCGCAGGTGGGAGATGTGCACGTCCACGGTGCGCTCGCCCACCACGGTGTCGCCCCGGCCCGCTTCGCCGAGCAGCGCGTCGCGGGGGATGACGCGGCCGGCCCGCCGCACGAGTGCCACCAGCAGATCGAACTCGAGCCCCGTGAGTTCCACGCGCCGGCCGTTCACGCGCGCCTCGCGGGCGGGCACATCGAGCGACACGCCATGGGCTTCCAGCTTCTCGGCCATGGCGGTGGGCTGGACGCGCCGCAGCACGGCGCGCAGGCGCGCGAGCAGTTCCCGGGGACCGAAGGGCTTGGCGAGGTAGTCATCCGCGCCCAGTTCGAGTCCCACCACTCGGTCCGTCTCGTCCCCGCGCGCGGTGAGCATGAGGATGGGGACGACGCTCTTGGCGCGGATGCGGCGGCACACCTCGAGCCCGTCCATGCCCGGCATCATCACGTCCAGGAGCACGGCGTCATAGGCGCTCGCCTCCAGCGCGGCCAGGCCCCGTCCGCCATCGGGTGCATGGGTGACGTGGATGCCGTGCTGCCCGAGGTACTGCGCGAGCAGCTCGTACATCCGGGAGTCATCGTCGATGAGCAGGACGCGGGTGGACATGGACGGGAAGCGACTCTAGCCCGGGCCGGGGGCGGCTGGCGCTCCAGACGGGGAGGGCGAATGGGCGCCGCGGTGGCACTCCCAGCGGTGGCCCTCGTGGTGCGAGCGGGAGAGGTGGGCGAAGCCGGAGGCGTACCCGGCGACGGCGCCCACGGCGAGGATGAAGGAGAGGAGACGGCGGCGCATGGAGGCTGTCCTTTCGGTGTCTGGGGAGATGGGATTCAGCAGGCCCGAGCGCTCCGCCAGCCTCCGCACCGGCCGCCGTGGCCATGACGGCGGTGGCCATGGCTCCAGCCGTGCTCGATCAGATCCGCCAGCTCCCGGCGCTGCTTGGGATCCAACGCTTCGTGGATCTTCGCCGTCGAGCCCCGCAAGGCCTTGCGCAGGTTGTCGATGAGCTCGTCATGCTTCGCGTCCAGCTCGCGCAGGGCGGCCGCGTCGAACGCCTCGCCGCGCAACGAGCGGGCGATGGCGGCGCGCGTGGCGCTCAGCTCGTCGCGCATCTTCTCCACGGCCTCGGTCAGCTCATCCGCGGCCTGGACGAGGACCTTTTCCTGGCCGGGCGAGGTGTCCAGGCGCTCGAAGAGCCAGCGCATCCGGCCGCGCCAGCTCCAGCGGCCCGGACCGCCGTGGCGAGAGTGCCAGCGGCCCCGGCGCAGGTTGTAGAAGAGACCCGCCAGGCAGGCGGTTCCAAAGACGAATCCAAACATGGGACTGCTCCTTCCGTGAGGAGCCAAGCCGTCGAGGGCCGGGCCTCCATCGGTTGTGAACGGAAGGTACGCGGGGGATGTGAAGCGCGCGCCGGGTGGGGGTGAAGAAGTGTGAAGGGCCCTCGCGGAATGAGGAGTGGGACGAGTGCGTTACATCTCCTACGCCACCCTGGGATGAGGTGGTGGTCGTGTGGTTCGTAGACGCAGTCAGTGGAAAGCAGGGAAGTCCATGGCAACAGGTACCGTGAAGTGGTTCAACGACGCGAAGGGGTTCGGCTTCATCGCGCCGGACGGTGGGGGAGACGATGTCTTCTGCCACCACACCGCCATCAACATGGATGGCTTTCGCTCCCTCCAGGAAGGCCAGAAGGTGGAGTTCGAAGTGACGCGTGGCCCCAAGGGCCTGCAGGCGCAGAACGTCCGCGCCGCGTGATTCCATGAATGCCAGCCCCAGGGGCCGGTGTTCCTCGCGCCCGCTCTTCCCTTCGAGGGGGGAGCGGGCGTGGCATTTGCGGGCTTCGCCTCGCCCCTCACGCCCTACCTTGTGCGGAGAAGTCAACCGCCAGCGAAGGGGACGGCAATGGGTGACACGAGTGTGAAGAAGGTCGACTCCCATCACTCGCCCACGGGGCAGATGGGGCAGAAGTACCTGGCCGGGGGCGTGCGGGTGGCCATGCGCCTGTGGGAGAACGAGCAGCCGGGCGAGGCCAAGCCCGCCTCCACTCGCGACTACGAGACGGTGGGCTACGTCATCAAGGGCCGCGCGGAACTCCACCTGGAGGGGCAGGTGCTGGTGCTCAACCCCGGGGATTCCTGGCTCGTGCCCCGAGGCGCCAGCCACACGTACAAGATCCTGGAGACCTTCACGGCGGTGGAGGCCACGAGCCCGCCGGCCTCCGCGCACGGGCGCGACGAGAAGAGTGGCGCGCCGGCCAAGGCATAGCGCGCTCCGCGTGGCACGGTGAAGCACTCTTCGGGCGAGCCCCGCTCCGTCATGGCGCGGGGCTCACGGATTTGGGGACGTGGGCATGGGCGTCCGCGCGACGCGGCAGGAGTACCTGCGGCCACCATCAGGTCCGGGATGGCACAACAGGATCGCCGATGGGGGCGCTCTCTGCCCAAAAGGCCGCGCGGTGGCACTCAGGTAGCACGTGGGTTCGTCAGGCGAGTGCCAGTCGCACTGCTCCGGTGAGAGCACCTCCAGTGGCATCCATGCGGCCTTGCGGCTCTTGGACTCGTCGCACTGCGGTAACGCCTCACCCGGTTCGACACATTGGAAGCGAGGGTACATGTTCGGGGCCGGAGTCGACACGTCCAGGCTCTTGCACCAGCGAAGCTGAACCTTTTGCATGCACGCGGCATCGACGGAGTGGTGCGGCGTCTGAGTCAGCTCGAAGGGCTTACCGTCCCACGATCTGCCCACCATCACGAAACTCGTCGGGGTCGATGCGGGGTCCGAGCGTGTGTAGAACGGTTTGCCAGCTTTCATCGCCGCTGCTGCTTGAGGCTGCCATTCCCACAGGCCCGGTGCTGCTCCAGGGGCGGCAATCAGGCGGCCCCCGATGCTGAAGTGATCACAAGGCTCACACGACACGGACTCGCGTTGGAGTGCCACGGGCACGGGCGGAAGCTTCCCCGTGCGGAGCCAGACGAGTTCGGAGTCTCCCTCGGTCACCAACCGTGTGCGTGAACAGAAATAGACCTCGGCCGGATTTTCACGGTGGGCGTACATGAGGTATTCCCTCCCGGCCTCGAATGCGATGGTGCAGTCGCCTCCTCCCCCGGAGGGCAACTCGAGTCTATCTCCTGGCTTGAGCTGGCCCTTGAAGACCTCCAGGACTTCCGCGGACGCCAGGCCTCCGAATGCGCGTGAGTCCACGGATATGAGACGCGCTCGGTAGATGGCGGTCGCTCCGGAGCGCGCCGTTCTCAGTGCGGTGGGGAGATTCGTGGACTCCTTCGCGCAACTGCAGGCATGGGCAGCCGTTGGCCACGCGAATAAAGCCGCGATCACCACGAGCCATATCCGTCTTGTCATCATGCGGAACATCCTACCGCATCGTCGTCCCCCCTCGCCGAGCCCCCCTGCCCGAGACGCCGTCCCCTTGACCTCGTGAGCCGGCGACACGGGAGGTCGCCGACTGCCTTGGCCGCGTCCCGTGCCGGGCTACTTCGTGAGCTTGAAGACCTTGTAGAACTGAGCCCAGTAGATGCCCGTGTCATCCACGGCGATATCGCTCGTGGAGTAGGTCTCCGTGGTCAGGACCTGATCGCCGCTCCCATCCTTGCAGGTGGCGGTGAGGACTTCGTCCTTGATCCAGTAGAGCCGCTCGCCATCGACGGCCAGGATATTTCCCGGACTGTCCGCATAGGCGATGTTCGTCACGGCGCCGCCGCTCTTGGAGATCTTGTTGAGACCGGTGTAGTAGTCGAGGAAGTAGAGGGTGTCCGCGTCCATGGCGAACTTGTGGAACTTGCCCGCCTGGAGGAAGAGAAGCAGGGTGGGGGCGGCTCCACCATTCTTCGGCGCCTTCCAGAGGTTCCATCCCTTGCCATTCGCTGGCCGGTTCACCCAGTAGAGGCTGTCCCCGTCCACGAGGGCCTGAAGCGGCTTGCTCGGGAGGCCGCTCTGCGCGACCACGGTGGGCGAGCCCCCCGCGCGGGGCACCGTGTAGAAGTGCCCATTGTCGTTGTCGACCCAGTAGAGGTGGGTGGCGTCCCCCGTGAGGAATCTCGGCTTCTGGGTCGAGGGCGAGGTCGGAATGGCCGTGAAGGAGCCGTTGGCGTTCAGGCGGTTCACCCGGCCCGGCAGGGGATTCGCGGCGCCCAGGACATAGATCTCCCCGCCGGCCTCTTCGACGGCCGGGATGGTCGCGAGATTCGTGAGGAAGCGTGAGGCGGAGCCGCCTGACTTGGGGACCCGGCCCACGAAGCCGTTCGCGATATACGGGTAGGCGCCGCCAGCGAAGTACACGTCATTGTCAGTCAATGCGATGGACTCCGTGGGCCAGAAATCCGCGATCAGGACGGGCGAGCAGACTCCGCCCCCGCACAGAGGTGCGCATCCCGCGCGGGTGGGGGCGTTATTGCTTCCCTCCGCCATGCTGGCCGTGGCGAGGAGGACGGCCGAAGTGGCGGAGAAGACGGTCGCGGAGGAGTGAATCGCTCTAAGCAGTTTCTTCATACGCAACACCTCAGTGAAGGCTTGAAATGCAAGACACGTATGGAACCCAGCGAACAGCGCGGGGTGTATGTCACGCTCTTGTTTTCAGGTCAAATGTTGATCGTGTTTTTCCGTGCTGTGTCGTTTTGAGAGAGTGAGAAATGACGCAGTTGCTCAGCTTTGCCAAGCTGATGGCGAGGGTGGATGAGCTGCCGGCGCGCGTCGTGGATTTCGATGCGCGGCTCAACCAATTCTTGAGCAAATCCTCGAGGCCACCTTTTCTCGGACGCGCCCGGTCCCCCGCGCCAGCCCAAGTCAAGACACAGTATCCTTGGGGCCGGATGCATTCCTCGCCGGGGATGGCGCTGAAACGGTGGAAGTGGTTCTGCAACACCCCGGCATCCAGCGCTCGAAGAACTTGTTCAGTTCGCTCGCGGAGGCGGCTCCTGTGAGAGACACGTCATCTCGTTCAAAAACGAAGTCACCGGATGCGAGCCGGAGGGTCTCGTTTTTCGCGCGCGGCCAGTGCACGTTGTTCATGGGGTCACGACTCGAATGTTGGTCGCGAGTGGCATCTCCGCAGTGCGAGGGGGGCCCGCACGAAAGGACTAGCGAGCACACAATGTGCGGGAGAGCCATGTAACCGGGGCAAGCCCAGCTGGCCGCGACCTGGGACGGCCTCGTCCTCTACGATCTCGTGAAGACGCGGAAACTCTGGACAGGCGTCTACCATGGGGACTCGCTGGCATTGCGCGCGGGATTCTCCTCGCTGCCGGGCGTCGCGGGTGAACGCTAGCCAAGGGGCTCGAGGCCGCCGTGCTGTCAGGCGGGGTCATCGCGGGTGCGTCAGGAGCGCTTTCCGATCGGCCCTGTGACGGTGTTCACTCGATACGAGTGAAGCGGATCACGGCTTGCGTGCGGCATTTCGGACAACTTTCTCCGCGCTGGGGCGATGAACGCCACGGCGAAGCGCATGAAATTGGAGAAAGCCCTTGAAGATGAACTCCTGGCCGACTGTGGTGATTGTGGGTCTGTCTATGCTGTCCGCCTGCGGCGGCGAGGACCTGAGCCAGTCGCAAGCGGACATGGCCGAACCGTCGACCGAGAACCTTGCCCAGACGAGCAACGGACTCGTCGTGGACGGGAACGACAATCAGTTCATGGAATACCATGGAGGCAGTGGGGGCAGCTTCAACACCGCTTACTGCGATCCCGGGTACGTGGCGGTGAGCATCAAGGGCCGCGCTGGGCAGCACATCGACAGGATTGTCCTTACCTGCCACAAACTGTTGCCGGATGGCGGCATCGGCTCCGATTGGCACACCACCGCTTGGCAGGGTGGCGCTGGCGGCGCGGACTTCCGGATGGACTGCCCACTGGGACAAGCGATCGTACAAGTCTATGGCGCAAACGGGTGGTACGTGGATCGGCTGGGGATCGCCTGTGCGACCCCCATGGGCTGGCTCAATACTTTCAGTGCGGAATCGTATCCTGCTGCCGTTGGAGGAACCGGAGGCGGTTTTTTCTTCGACAGGTGCAATCAGGGATTCATGCTCACCGGGCTCAATCTGCGAACGGGCGAACTCGTCGATGGTGTGCAAGGCCGCTGCTCCAAGCTCAACTGAGCCGCAGACCGCCGTGTCCAGCGGCTTGCACGTGACGCTCTTCCACTCGCGGGTACCGGATGGTGTCTGAGGTGGATTGATAAAAACGGATCAGGCCCAGGTTTCGCGCCCGGTTGGCTCGATGCACTCGCAGGACGTAGAGCAGCTGCGATTCCAGCCGGTGGAGGAGCCGGTGTCCCAGGTGTTCTCGCTGGCCTCGAGCGCGCGGCGTGGTGCGCCGGTGGTGCGGAACTCGTCCGGGGCGGGTGTCCCGGGCTCGTCACCCAACAAGAGTCCTGAGCCATTCCGCGAGGTTGAGGGGAATGGGCCCTCCTGGATTCGAACCAGGGACCAATCGGTTATGAGCCGACAGCTCTAACCGCTGAGCTAAGGGCCCTCGAGTCCTCGCGGCACGGGGATGACTCTCCGTGTCACTCCGGGAATTAGCGCGCGCCTCGCGCGGGCGCAAGGGGGAGCGCTCTCCGGACGTTCCTCAGCGCTTCACCCGCCAGCGGGTGCCTTCCCCCTCCACCTTCACGCCCTCGGCCCTCAGCCGCCGGGCCTGCTCCACCGCCACCGCGGGCGCGAGCGTCCCGTTCGAGCGCAGGACGCGCCACCAGGGCACGTTCTCGAGCGTCTTGAGCTCCCTGCCCACGCCCCGGGCCGCGCCCGGCCGTCCCGCGTACAGGGCCACCTGGGCATAGGAGCGCACCTCGCCCCGCGGAATCGCGCGCACGGCCCGGCGCACGGCCTCGGTGAAGTTCGGGGGCGGGGAGGGACGGGGCATGGGGCACTCCACGAAAACAGAAGCCCCCGGTCCCTGGAAGGGAGCGGGGGCTTGAAGCTCATCCAGCTCGGGACGCCTCAGCTCTCCACGAAGGAGCGCAGGCGCTTGGAGCGGCTCGGGTGGCGCAGCTTGCGCAGCGCCTTGGCCTCGATCTGACGGATGCGCTCGCGCGTCACCTCGAAGTCCTGGCCCACCTCTTCCAGCGTGTGGTCGCTCTTCTCGCCGATGCCGAAGCGCATGCGCAGCACCTTCTCCTCGCGCGGCGTGAGCGTGGCGAGCACCTTGCGGGTCTGCTCGGCCAGGTTCATGTTGATGACCGCGTCGGACGGCGACACGAGGCTCTTGTCCTCGATGAAGTCGCCCAGGTGGCTGTCCTCCTCCTCGCCGATGGGCGTCTCCAGGGAGATGGGCTCCTTGGCGATCTTGAGGACCTTGCGCACCTTGTCGAGCGGCAGCTCCATCTTCTCCGCGATCTCCTCGGGCGTCGGCTCGCGGCCGATCTCCTGCACGAGGTAGCGGCTGGTGCGGATGAGCTTGTTGATGGTCTCGATCATGTGCACCGGGATGCGGATGGTGCGGGCCTGATCCGCGATGGCGCGGGTGATGGCCTGACGGATCCACCAGGTGGCGTAGGTCGAGAACTTGTAGCCGCGCTTGTACTCGAACTTGTCCACGGCCTTCATCAGGCCGATGTTGCCCTCCTGGATGAGGTCCAGGAACTGCAGGCCGCGGTTGGTGTACTTCTTGGCGATGGACACCACGAGGCGCAGGTTGGCCTCGACCAGCTCCGTCTTGGCGCGCTCGGCGCGGCGCTCACCCAGGCGGATGGCCTCGTAGTTGCGGCGCAGCTCGCTGACTTCCAGGTTGGCCTCTTCCTCCACGCGCTTGATGTTGCGCGTGGCGGTGCGCACGTCGCGCTCGAGCGCGTCGAGCTGCTCGCTGGTGACGTTGAGCTTGCGCAGCGCCTTCTTGAGCGCCTCGGGGTCTTCCTTGGCCTCGCGCAAGAGCTCGCGCATGGGCTCGATGGAGATGCCGTAGCGGCGCTCGTGCTCGCGCAGCTCGCCCTCGGCCTTCTCCACGCGCTCGATGAGCCCCTTGAGGTTGGCGACGATGCGGTCCACCTGCTTCTTGTTGAGCCGCATCTCCTCCAGGACCTCCATCATCTTGGTCCGGAGATCCTTCACCTCCTGCTTGAGCTCCTTGCGTTTGACGTCCGTGTGCTTCTTCTTGCTGGAGAGCTCCGCGTCGAGCACCTCGCAGTCCTTGGCGAACTTGCGGATGCGCTCGATCTGCTTGTTGATCTGCTCGATCTTGTTCAGCTCGCTCTGGGCGAGCTGCTGGGGCTGGGCCTCGCCCTCGGCGCCCTCCTCGGGAGCCTCCTCGGCGGCCTCGCCCTCGGCCTGGGTCTCCTCGGGCGCGTCCTTGATGACGTCGCGCACGCGCAGCTTGCCCGTCTTGAGCTTGTTGCCGATGTCGAGGATTTCGACCATGGCGACGGAGCACGAGAGCAGGGCGCGCAGCACTTCCTTCTCGCCGTCCTCGATCCGCTTGGCGATCTCCACCTCGCCCTCGCGGGTGAGCAGGCTCACGCTGCCCATCTTGCGCAGGTACAGGCGCACGGGATCGTTGGACTTGCCACCCGGCTCGTCGTCCTCGTCCTTCTCTTCCTCTTCGCCCTCGGCGCGCTCTTCCTCGACGGCGACGGTGGGCTTGATCTCGGTGTTCTGGGCGGCCTTCTGGGCGTCGACGATCTCGATGTCGTTGTCGCCGAACATGCTCATCACGTCGTCGATCTGATCCGACGACACGATGTCCGCGGGCAGGGCGTCATTGACCTCGTCGTAGGTGAGGAAGCCCTTCTCGCGACCCGCGGCCAGGAGATCCTTGACCTCCTTGCGGTCTGCGATGGGCTCCTCGTCCACCTCGTCCTCGACGGCGTCGGGGTCCACCTCGACGGCGGCGGCGGCCTCCTCGGCGGCCTCTTCCGGATCCAGGTCGCCCTCATCCACCTGGGTGACGGCCTTGCGCTTCTTGAGCGTCTCCTGGGCCTTGTCGGTGGCGGAGGACTTCTCGCTCTTGTCGGCCTTCTTGGCGGAGACCGCGGGAGCCGCGGTGTCGGCGGCCTGTGCCTCCTGCGCCGAGGCCTCCTCCGGAGACTTCTTCTTCTTGCGGATCTCCGGGGCCACCTTCTTCTTGGGCTTGACGGCCACCTTCGAGGAGGGCTTCTGCGTCGGCATTCGAGTACTTCTCCTTAGAAAATCGGGGCCTTGGCCTGGAGCGAACCGGGCGATCTATCGCAAAGTGGAGGATTGTTACAAACGCGAACTCAAACCGGTTGCATGGGTGACTTTGTTCCCAGGGGCGGGGAAGGGGTCTCCTCCTTCACCCGCTTCTCCAGGGCCAGCAGCTCCATGCGTTGAACGAAGAGCTGTTTGGTTTCTTCCGAGAGGTCCATGGCTCCGGCTGTCTGGCTGGTCACCCGGCCGATGTAGTCGAGCTGCTGCTTGATGCGGCGCAGCTTGATGGAGCGGCACAGCTGCAGGAAGTAGTGCTCCAGGGCGGAGCCCTGCTGGGAGGCGAGCTGGCGCATGGCGGCTTCCACGGCGCGCTTGAGGGTGTCGTGGGCCTCGAAGAGGGCGTCCTCGGCGCCGTGGCCGGAGGTGGCGTGGGCGAGCACCATGCGCAGGCCGGAGTGGGCCAGCTCGTCGTGGACGCGGAAGGTGTCGCGGGAGATCAGCCGGGGCTCGCGGAGGATGGCGGCCACGTACAGGGCCTCCAGGGCATCCGGGGGCTTCACCGGCGGCGCGGGGCGGGGGGCGGCCTGGGGGGGCTGGCCCCGGCCCTGGGGCGCTCCGGGGCGCTGGAACCCTCCTGGCTGACCTGGACGGGCGGGGGTGGGGGGGGGGGCGGAGGCGCTTTAGCGCGTAAAGACGACTCCAGCTCGGCCGCGGGCAGGCCACTCCAGGCGCTCAGCGCGGAGAAGAAGGCCGAGCGCACGAGCCCCACCGGCAGTTGCGCGGACACGGGCTTGAGGCGCTCCAGCGCGGCCATCTTCTCCTCGAAGCTGGCGTCCTTTCCCTGGGGGAGGACGGTGGAGAAGACGTGATTGGTGAGGGGCCGGGCCTCGCTCAACAGGCGCTCCAGGCCCGCGGCGCCCTCGCGGCGGATGAAGACGTCGGGATCATCTCCCTCGGGCAGGAGCGCCACCTTGGCGGCCGCTCCCGCGGCGAGCAGGGGACCGGCCAGGCGCTCCACGGCGTTGAGGCCCGCCTGGTCTCCGTCCAGGAGGAGGAAGAGTTCCCGGGCCTCGGCGCGGCCGAGCACCTTGAGGTGGCCGGGGGTGAGGGCGGTGGAGCACAGCGCCACCGTGTGCTTCACCCCTTCCTGGTGCAGGGCGATGCAGTCGAAGTAACCCTCGACGAGCACGGCGGCCTTGCGGCGGCGGATCTCATCGCGCGCCTGATCCATGCCGAAGAGCGTCTCGCTCTTGTTGTAGAGCCGGGACTCGCGCGAGTTGAGGTACTTGGGCCCTTCCCCCGCGTCCACCAGCCGGGCGCCGAAGGCGATGGGGCGGCCCTCGGGTGCGCGGATGGGGACGATGAGGCGGCCGCGGAAGAAGTCGTAGTAGCCCTCGCCCTTCTGCCGCCGGGAGACGAGGCCCGCGAGCAGGCCCCATTCGATCATTCCGGCCTTGGTGAACTTGTCCGCGAGCGATGTCCACGCGGAGGGAGCCCAGCCCAGGCCGAACGCGCGGGCCGTGTCCTCGGAGATGCCGCGGCTGGCGAGGTACTCCCGGGCGCGGCGTCCCTCCTCGTCCCACAGGAGCGAGCGGAAGTGCTCGGCGGCCAGGTCCGTGGCTTCCTTGAGCTGTTGCCGCTCGCGGGCGCTGGGGTCCTGCGCGGCCTCCAGGTCCACGCCCACCTCGCGGGCGAGGTCGCGGATGGCGTCGATGAAGGTCTTGCCCAGGTAGCGCTGGACGAAGGACACCGCGTCGCCGCTGGCCCGGCAGCCATGGCAGAAATAGAAGCGCTTCTCCGGGACGACGTAGAAGGAGGGCGTCTTCTCCTGGTGGAAGGGACAGCGGCCCTTGAACTCGCGCCCGGCCTTCTTGAGCTCCACGTAGCGCGAGACGAGGTTCACCAGGTCCACCCGATCGAGGACCTCCTGGATTTTATGCTCGGGGATCACGTGGCCCACCCCTGGCGTGCGGTAGGAGCGGCCCGCCGTGGTCCGCACACCGACCCCCATGGACGAGTATGGGGCAAACCCCTGACACGCGAGGAGGCGCGAGAAGGGGGAGCCGAGAATGCCCGGCGAGGGTGGGGAATGTGCGGAGGGAGGGCCATGTCGGCGCGTCGGAAGACGACCGGCATACCCTTAATGGCCGATCAGTGGCCGGGCAAGTTCAAGACCCGCCCGGCACCGCGTCGAGGCCAGGGAATGAACGGACTCAGGACAGCTTGGACAGCTGGCTCTTCACTTCCTCGGAGATGACGCGGCCCTCGGCCCGGCCCTGCAGCTTGGGGGTGAGCAGCTTCATCACGGCGCCCATGTCCTTGGCGCTCTTGGCCCCCGCGGCGCTGATGGCGGCCTGGACCTCGGCGCGCAGCTCGTCGGCGGTCAACTGCTGGGGCAGGTAGGCCTGCAGGACGGCGATTTCCTTCTCTTCCGCCTCGGCCCGGTCGGCGTGGCCTCCGGCCTTGAACTGCTCGATCGAGTCGCGGCGCTGCTTGATGAGGGTGCCGATCACCTGAAGGACGCCGGCATCGTCGAGGGCGCTGGCCCCGGGCTCGACTTCCTTGTACTTGACGGCGCTCTTGAGCATCCGCAGGACGCTGAGCTTGAGCTCTTGCTTCGACCGCATCGCGTCCTTGAGGTCGGCGTCGATTCGCTCCTTGAGGGTGGCCATACAGGTCTCCAGGCGTAGGGGGTTGAGGCGAGGGTGCTGAAAAGACGAAAGCCAGGGCGCTCGACTGACGCGGCCCTGGCTCCCGGCGATGCGGCGGCTAGTACGTCTTGCGCGCCTTCTTCACCGCGCGCTTCTTGGCCGCGAGAGCCTTCTTCTTCCGCTTCACGGAAGGCTTCTCGTAGTGCTCGCGCTTGCGGATCTCGGAGAGGATTCCTGCCTTCTCGGTGGCCTTCTTGAAGCGCTTGAGAGCGCTCTCGATGGACTCGCCGTCCTTGACTCGAATGCCGGGCATATCAGTCACCTCCTTCCGTATGCGTGGGAATGTAGGGGGCGCCGATATGACGCAGCGGCCGTGAAAACGCAAGGACGCCCTCGGAAAAGGATGGGGCGCGTGCGCTAAAGTGCATCCCCATGAGTCCCACCCTGTTGTTGCTCCTCCTCCTGACGGCCAGCCCGAGCGGCGGTCAGGGGACGGCGGGTTGCTGGACGGCCTGTCAGCGCCACGTGCGCGAGCAGGCCCTGCGTGCCCGGGTCTGCCCCCTCTGCATCACCGCGGGCCGGGGGGACGCCTGGATGGAGGAGTTGTCCAAGGCGAAATCCGATCCGGGCGCCCAGGCCGCGTTGCGCTCGGCCCTGAAGGATCAGGATTGGCGGGTGCGCTGGGGGGCGCTGCGGGTCCAGGCCAAGGCGCAGGGTCTGACCGAGCCCCGGGTCCTGGCGGACTGGTTGGCCGAGGTCCCCGCCCAGGACGAGGTGCTCGCCTGTGTGACCGCGGCGCGGGCGGCGGCCCTGTCGGACAAGTCCACCGCTCCCTATCTAAAGGATGCGGGAGCCCGGGGACCCGAGGCCGCCGCGCGCGTCTGGAACCGCCGGGAGGCCGTCCGCCAGGAGCTGGAACTGGAGGTGTACTCCGAGGACCCTTCTCTCCGGGGCGAGGCGCTGCTGCACCTGTCCACCTTCCTCGGGCGGACCCCGGCCCGGGTCCTTCTGACGGCCATGGCCCAGCGCCCCGATTCGGCCGATGCCGCCGCCGCCGCCGCGCTCCTGTGGGTCGCGGACAAACGAGGCCCCTCCGTGGGCCGCATGCTGCTCCTGGAGGCCCAGCCCCCGGATCAGCCCCTCATCAACCGCCTCTTCGCCATCTACTCCCAGCAGCTCGAGGGGTTGCAGAAGGGGCTGGCCTCCGTGGACGTCACCGAGCGGCGCGGCACCGTGCAGTCCCTGCGTCATTATGGTCCGCTCGCGCGGCGCGAGCTGGAGCGCGCCCTGACGGACGCGGATGTCTCCGTGCGCCGGTTGGCGGCCCGGGGGCTCGCCGAGTCCGAGGGGCTCTCGCTCGCGGAGGCCGCGGGCCAGCGGATTCGCGCGGACTCGGCGGACCGCGCCAGCCGGAAGGTCTGGATGGAGGCCGCCTCGGGGGGCAAGGGGTGTGAGGACTTCCTCCTGGCGGTGGCCCGTGACGAGCGCCTGGACGCGATCTCCCGGGGCGACGCGGTGGCCTGGCTCGTCGACTGTGACGAGGGCGGCCAGAAGCGTTTCGAGACACTGTCTCCCTTCCTGCGGGATTCCCAGGCGCCGGTGCGCGCCGGCGCGGTGCGGGCCCTGGCCGTCCCTCGCTCCCGGCTGGGGGATGAGGCCGTCGCCGCCGCGCTCGATGACGCCGCCCCCGAGGTCGTGGTCGCGGCCCTCTCCGTGGTGGGACAGCAGCGCCAGAAGGATCAGGCGGACACCGTGGTGGCCCTGCTCGAGTCCCCGTCGTCCGAGGTGCGCGAGGCCGCCGCCCGCACCCTGGAACGGCTCGGCCGGACCCAGGACGTCAAGCCGCTCGCCCGCCTCCTCAAGGAGGATTCCGTGGCCGCCGTCCGGGTGGCCGCCGCGGAAGCCCTGGGCGTGCTGGGGGGACCCTTCGCGGCGTCCGCGCTCAGTCAGGCCCTGAAGGATCCCGACGCCCACGTCCAACATGTCGCGCGGCGCAACCTGGGACGCCTGGGCTTCTCCCCCTGACGTCTCCCCTTGCGGGGCGGAGGGGTACGTCAGTAGGCTTTGAGGTCAGGAGAGGTGCGAATGAAGATTACACGAGCCATCGTCGTCGAGCCGAAGGCAGCCGGGCGTCGCAAGCTGACGGACGGTCTGGAGCGCGCGGGTCTCACGGTTCAGGCCACGGCGGAGTGGGAGCCCGCATCGGCCCGGGCGCAGCTGGTGGTGCTGGGACCCTCGGTGGAGCAGCCCGCGCGGGTGGCTCGTGGTGTGCGGGAGCAACTGCCGCAGGCGCTCGTGTTGGCGGCTCAGCAGACGCCCGGCCGGGCGGGGTTCGCGGATGGCGTCCTGCCCCTGCCCGTGTCCGCGAGGGATCTCCAGGTGCGCCTGCCGGAGTTGGTGAAGTTGCGGTCGCTCGGCCGGGGCACGCCCCCGCGCAAGGCCCGGATCGCTCCCTCCCCCGAGCCGGTGCGGGGTGCGTCGGACGGGCTGTTGGATCCCTTCACCCAGTTCTATGTCTTCTCGCACTTCAAGGACTTCGTCTTCGTCGAGGTGAAGCGCTCACGGCGCTACGGCCTGCCCCTGGCGCTCGCGCTGGTGGCCTTCGATGCGCTGCCCGTGCAGGCGGACCGCGAGCTGCGGGAGCAACTCTACGGAGGCCTGGCGCTCGCCATCCGCCGCGCGCTGCGCGACACGGACTTCCCCGTGCAGTACTCGGCGGATCGCGTGCTGCTGCTCCTGCCGCACACGGACCTGGCCGGAGCCCACACCGTGTCACGCCGCGTGTGCGAGCGCGTGGCCCGCTCGAGCCTCTCCTTCGATGAGCAGGTGCTGCGGCCCACCGTGTCCGTGGGGCTGGCGGCGCTCTCCCCGGGAGGCGAGGGGTCGTTCTCGGATCTCGTGCGTCAGGCGCAGCGCTCGCTGGAGACGGCGCGGGCGGCGGGCGGCAATCGCGTGGAAATGCTCGCCGAGACGCCGGGACTGCCGTCCGAGGACGAGCCGGGCTAGGGGCCGCTGATGGCCTTGCCGTCCACGCGGTTGCGGCCCGCGCGCTTGGCCCGGTAGAGGTACTTGTCCGCCGCGCCGATGATCTCCTCGGCCTGGGTGTAGTCCGAGTCGTGCAGCGTGGCCACGCCCAGGCTGATGGTCACCTTGATGGGCGTGCCGCTGAAGATGAAGTCCGTGCGGTCCACCGCCGCGCGGCAGCGCTCGGCGCACGAGAGCGCCTGCTCCTCGGCGGACTCGCGCAACATGAGGGCGAACTCCTCGCCGCCATAGCGCGCGAACAGATCCTCGGTGCGCACCGTGTCGCTCACCCGCTGCGCGATGCGCGTGAGCACGTAGTCTCCCGCCGGGTGCCCGTACACGTCGTTGATCTTCTTGAAGTGGTCCACGTCGAACATCACCAGGGACAGGGCCACCCGGTGGCGCAGGCAGTAGGCGAACTCCTTGCGCATCGTCTCCATGAAGTACTTCTTGTTGTACAGGCGCGTGAGTCCGTCGCGCGTGGCCGACTCGTAGATGCTGCGCTGGTAGGCCTCCTCCAGTTGATCCTGGATGGAGAACTTGAGCACCGTGTTGGAGCCGATCTGGATCTTGTCGCCGTCATAGAGCGGCGCGGCGCTGACCTTCAGGCCATTGAGGAAGGTGCCGTTGGTGCTGCCCAGGTCCACGACCTGGAAGCGGCCATCCCCGAGCGACACCACCTTCGCGTGCTTGCGCGAGATGCCATCATCCTCCACCTGGAACTGCGCATCCGCGCTGCGGCCCAGCACCGTCTCCGAGCGGTCCAGCTTGAACATCCGGCCGATGCCGGACGCCACCTTCGCGCTGATGACGATGAGGTACGCGCTCTGCTGGGGAGCGGCGGTCCCCAGCAGGTCCGAGATCGAATGGACGGCGGTCTTCTCGTCGGACATCGTGCCCCCATCTTATGGGCCGGGCTCTGGTGCCCGCAAGCAGGCCTCGGGCCGGACACCCCCCTATGATCGCTCCTAACGGGCGCGCTTCGACTTTTTGGCCGGCGGCGGCTGAACACTCGCGGGGCGATCGGTCATCTCGCCGACACTCGGTGTCTGAATGTAACGGGCTCGTGACTCCCTGTCCGGATGGTAGGCGATCCCATGCATGAGCTTCACCAGCGCCGCCGAGGGCGTCATGTCCCCTCCGCTCAGGGCGCCCTCGGCGAGCGCCGCCGCCCCGGCCTCATAGAGGGTGAGGTCCACGCCATTGCGGTACGCCTGGCTGACCACCAGCACCGGGACATCGCGCTCGCGCGCCTCGCGGAAGAGGGGGAGGAGGGATCTGCCGAGCTTGGGATCCGTGGGGAAGTTACCCGCTCCGTGGGCCTCCACGACGAGACCCCGCACATGGGGTAGCAGTGCCAGGGGCAGGGCGGGGTCCAGTCCCGGGAAGACCTTGAGGAGGAACACCCGGGGCTCCAGCTTCTCGCGCAGACGGAAGGGTCCCTTCTGACGCAGACCGGGAGCGAAGGTGGCGTCCACTCCGAGCGTACCCAGGAGGGGGAAGTTGGGGCTCTCGAAGGCGTCGTACTCGGACACCTTCACCTTGCGGGTGCGGTTGCCCCGGTAGAGATGGGAGTCGAAGCAGATGCTCACCTCGGGAGGGCCCTGGAGGGCGGAGAGCACCGCGTCGATGAGGTTGAGCCGCGCGTCCGAGCGGATCTCCCCCAGGGGCCGCTGGGCGCCCGTCATCACCACCGGCTTGGGCAGCCCGGGCAGCATGAAGGAGAGGGCGCTGGCGGTGTAGGCGAGCGTGTCGGTGCCGTGCGTCACCACGGCGCCGTCGAAGTCGGGCAGGCGGCGGTGCAGGTGGGCGGCCAGCCGGCTCCACAGCTCCGGCTGCATCTCCGAGCTGTCCAGGTTGGAGAAGAGCTCCAGCTCGATGTCGGCGAGCTGGAAGAGCTCGGGGCAGCGGGCCTTGAGCGTCTTGAAGAAGGCGGCGGGGCGCAGCACGGACGGACGGCCACCGGCCATCCCCAGCGTGCCGCCGGTATGCAGCAGAAGGATTCTGGGCATGGGACGGGCTCCTTCCCTGGCAGAGCCGGGGTTGCTTTACAAGCCTCGCGCGCATGGCTAAGACCGACGGTGTGCACCTCGCCCGCCGCTCCCGAATCCTCCTGGCGCTCACCCTGGCGCTGACCGCCGCCGCCTGCACCCAGAAGTCCGAGGCCTCGCCGCCGCCCGCCCCGCCGAAACCGGCTCCGGCCGCCGCGCCCGCCACCCCGGCCGCTCCGGCCGCCGCGAAGGAAGGGGGCGCGTCCCTGTCGGGCATTCCGGGCATGGACTTCTCCGCCCTCGCGCCGTCCGCCCAACGTGAGCTGTCCACCGTCTTCTCCGACGAGTTCTGCTACTGCGGTTGCCCCCACACGCTCGGGCAGTGCCTCAAGGGGCACACGGGGTGTCAACACGCCAAGCGCATGGCGCGGCTCGCCGCGAAGCAGGCCGCCGCGGGCGTTCCGGCCACGGACATCATCGTCTCCCTGTCCGAGTACTACGCCTCCTTCCGCGCGCCCCGGCAGAAGCTGGACGTGGATCCGCGCATGTGCCAGGGCGACGCCAACGCGCCCGTGACGCTGGTGGAGTTCTCCGACTTCGAGTGCCCCTACTGCGGCAAGGCCCGCCCGGTGCTCGAGTCCTTCGCCAAGAAGAACGCCAGCCGGGTGCGCTTCTGCAACGTGCCCTTCCCGCTGCCCATGCACGCCAACGCGGTGCCCGCGGGCCAGGCGGTGCTCTGGGCGCGCGATCAGGGCAAGTTCTGGGAGATGCACGACGCGCTCTTCGAGAACGCGCAGAAGCTGTCCATCCCCTCCATCGTGGAGCTGGCCAACAAGCTCGGGCTCAAGGGCGCGGAGCTGCAGAAGGCGCTCCAGGCGGGCACCTACGCCCAGGAGCTGGAGAAGTACAAGTCGCTCGGCAACGCCGCCAACATCCGTGGCACGCCCAGCCTCTTCTTCAACGGCCGCTTCTACGACATCCAGGTGGGCATCACCGAGGACGTGCTCGCCCACACGCTCGAGGATGAGATCGAGTGGCGCACGAACAACAACGCCTGGGCCGCGGACTGACGGATTCATGAGTCAGCGCTTCCGCATCGACGGCGCCCACCTCGTTCCCGACGAGCGCGCCGGTGCCTCGCAGCAGCCGTCATCGCCCCCCGCGTTGGCGGGCCGGGCGGGCTCGTACGTCCTCCAGGCCACGTCGCCCGACCTGCTCGTCTTCTCGCGCTCGCCCGCGGAGGGCGGTTCGGTGCCCACGCCCCGCGTGGTGCTCTCGGGGGATGCGTCCGGTTTCCCGCTGGCGGACCTCATCGCCTTCCTCAGTCAGGCGCGCTGGAGCGGCGTCCTCCGGGTGCAGGCCCCCGGCGGTGAGCGCTCGGTCGTGCTGCGTGAGGGTGAGGTGCGGGGGGCCACGTCGGACGTGGCGGCGGATCGGCTCGGCGAGGTGCTCGTGCGCCTGGGCTACGTGGAGCGCCCCGTGCTGGAGGCGGTGTTGCGCGAGCAGCCGCCCTCCAAGATTGGCCGCACGCTGGTGGAGCGCGGCATCCTCCAGGCGCATGATCTCTTCCGGTGCGTCACCCACCAGGTGAGCGAGATCTTCCACGCCATCGTCCTGTGCCGCGAGGGCAGCTTCTTCCTCGTGGATCAGCCGGTGGAGGACAAGCTCGGCCACAACATCCAGCTGTCCACGCAGAGCCTGCTGATGGACAGCATCCGGAAGATCGACGAGCTGGCGCACTTCCGCAAGCGCATCCCCCACAGCCGCCTGCACGTGATGCGCAAGGCGCCCACGTTCGCCAAGCTGGAGCCGGACGAGGACCGGGTGCTCAACCTGGTGGATGGCCGCCGGACGGTGCTGGAGCTGGGGCAGGCCAGCCGCCTGTCCGAGTTCGACGTCCTCAAGGTCATCTACGGCCTGATGGAAGGTGGCTTCGTGGGCCTGTCCGACAAGCCCCAGGGGGCCGCGACCCCGTCCCTGTCCGGGCTTCCCGCGGTGCGCCCGCGCAGCATCATGGGCATTCCCGTGGTGCGTCCGTCCTCCACGGGTCTGCAGGCGGTGCGCACGAGCCAGTCCGGCCTGCGCTCCATCACCTCGATGCAGGACGCTCCCCATGTTCCCGAGGTGGGCGAGGTGGTGCGCGTCTTCAACCGCATCTTCCGGGAGATCGCCACCGAGGTGTCCAAGCAGGGGCTGGCGCGCGAGTTCATCGCCTCGGCCAATGCCGCGCTGTCGGGACAGGCGCTGTCGTCCTCGCCCGTGCTGGCGGGGCTCGCCTTCGCGCCGGACGGGAGCCTGTCGGACGCAAGGCTCATCGATGCCTATGCGCAGCACCGCGGCGCCCTGGGCTCCGAGCCCATGGCGGCCTTCCGGCAGGCCCTCAGCGACGTGATGTTCTTCCTTCTCTTCCAGGCGGGTGAATTGCTCGAGTCGCGCGCGGACGAGGACCTGGCCCGGCGCGTGAAGGACATGCTCGCCGTGTTGGGCGGCACGTGACGGCTCCGGATTCGCAGCGGCCCCGGTTGACGGAGGACGTGCCGGGGTGTGGGGGCGCCTTCAAGCTCGTCCCCGAGGACTTCGAGGTGGAGGAACTCCCCGCCTACCTGCCCTCGGGCGAGGGCGAGCACCTGTACCTGTGGGTGGAGAAGCGCGGCCGGGACACCCGCGAGGTGGTCAAGGCCCTGGCCGGCGCGCTCGAGGTGGACGAGGGCGACGTGGGCGTGGCGGGGATGAAGGACCGGCAGGCCGTCACCCGGCAACTGCTGTCCGTGCCCGCCCGGGCCGAGGCGCGCCTGTCCGGCTTCGCGCTCGAGGGCGTGAGCGTGCTGTGGACGAAGCGCCATGGCAACAAGCTGCGCACCGGCCACCTCAAGGGAAACCGCTTCCGCTTGCGCCTGCGCGGCGTGAAGGACGTGGGCGCGGCCCGGGAGACCTTCGCCCGGTTGGAAGCGCGAGGCGTGCCCAACTACTTCGGGGACCAGCGCTTCGGACGCGAGGGCGACAACGCGAACTTCGGCCGCCTGCTGGTGCTGGGGCAGCGGCTGCCGCGCCGTCCCGACAAGTTCCAGCGCAAGCTGTACCTGTCCGCGTTCCAGTCGCGCCTGTTCAACCGCGCCTTGGTGGAGCGGTTGCGCGCGGGCACCTTCGACCAGGCGCTCGCGGGCGACGTGCTGCGCCGCGAGGACTCGGGCGGCCTCTTCGTGTGCGAGTCCCCCGAGGTGGATGGGCCGCGGGTGGCCGCCTTCGAGGTGAGCCCGGCCGGACCGCTCTTCGGGCCGAAGATGACCGCGTCGGCCCAGGCCGTGGCGGAGACCGAGGCCCGGTTGCTCGCGGACGAAGGGGTGACGCTGGACGACTTCCGGCGCGGCGGCGACGAGACCCAGGGCGGGCGCAGGCCCTACCGGGTGCGGCTCGGCGGCTTCTCCCTGGAGGTGGAAGGGGAGGATCTGCTGCTCTCCTTCGAGCTGCCCAAGGGCTCCTACGCCACCGAAGTCCTTCACGAACTGCTCAAGGACGGCTGAGGCCTGAAGCGAAGAGGGTGCTCGGGACCTCGCCGGTCCGGAGCACCCCCTCGTGCCACCCACCCCGGGTCAGGGGTGGGGGCCGCCACTTGGCGAACTACTCGACGATGTTGAACTCGGTGCGGCGGTTCTCCGCGCGGCCCTTGGCCGTGAGGTTGGAGGCGATCGGCTTCTCGGGGCCGTAGCCCACCGCCTGCATGCGGCCTGGATCCACCTTGCGCTTGATGAGCTCCGCGAGCACCGCGTCCGCGCGCGCCTGGGACAGCTTCAGGTTGGTCACGTCCTTGCCGACCGAGTCCGTGTGCCCCTCGATGCGGATCTTCTTGATGAAGGGCATGTCGTTGAGCGCCCGGGCCACGTCGTCGAGGATGGTGAAGCTCTCCTTGCCGATGATCTTCGCCGAGCCGGACGCGAACTTGATCTGCTTCTTGATCTGGATCCTGTCCTTCTTGACGACGACCATCTTGTACTTCTTGGCGCACCCGCGCTCTTCCTTCACGCCGGGCTCATCCGGGCACACGTCGATGCGGTCCGGGATGCCGTCATGATCGCGGTCCGGATCCGGGCAGCCGCGCAGCTCCTGGGTGCCGGGCTCGTTGGGGCAGATGTCGAGCCGGTCCACGATGCCGTCCTTGTCCGTGTCCACGTCGGGGCAGCCGCGCGTCTCGTGGGGGCCGGGCTCGTTGGGGCAGATGTCGAGCCGGTCCACGATGCCGTCGCCGTCCTTGTCCGGATCCGGGCAGCCGCGCATCTCCTGGGGACCGGGCTGATCCGGGCACAGGTCGACGCGATCCACGATGCCATCGCCGTCCTTGTCGGCGTCGGCGCAGCCGCCGTTCTCCAGCGGACCGGCCACGAGCGGGCAGCGGTCGATGGCATCGGGGATGCCGTCCGCGTCGTTGTCGAGATCCGGGCAGCCGTCCTCGTCCTGGAAGCCGTCCTTGTCCTCGGGCTCGTCCGGGCACTTGTCCTTCGAGTCCGCGATGCCGTCCCCGTCCTTGTCCCCATCCGGGCAGCCGAGGTTCTGGATGGGTCCCGCGGCGTTGGGGCACTTGTCCGCGCCGTCGATGAGGCCGTCCTCGTCGTTGTCGGGATCCGGGCAGCCGTCCGTGTCCTGGAAGCCGTCGATGTCCTCGGGCTGCAGGGGGCACTTGTCGGAGACATCGGGGATGCCGTCGCCGTCCGTGTCCTTGCTCTCGTCCTCGGGGCAGCCCTGGTTGGACTGGGGGCCGGGCGTCAGCGGGCACTTGTCGTGGACGTCGAACACACCGTCCTTGTCGTTGTCGGGATCCGGGCAGCCGTCCGTGTCCTCGAAGCCGTCGAAGTCCTCGGCGCGGTCCGGGCAGGGATCATCCTTGTCGGGGATGCCATCGCCGTCGGTGTCCTTCACCTCGACGACGACCACCTGCTGCTGCGGGGTGGGCCGGGGCGTGGTGTCCGTGGGGGTGGACGGCGGGGTGGGCGTGCCGGGCGTCGGCTCGGGCTTCTCCCTGCCAATCACCACCTTGGGGGGCACGCAGTTCTTGGAGAGATCGAGCGCGCGGGTGATGGCGGCTTCCGCGGTGCGCAGGTGCTCGGAGGCGCGGTAGCTGGCGCCCTGGCCGATCTCCCCACGGGCGAAATCGAGGTTGGCTTCGGCGGTGGCCAGGTCCACGGGCGCGCAGCGCATGGCGCCACTGCGGCGGGCACGCTCGATGCTGGCCTGGATGACCTCGGAGTCCGCGCGGACCTTGTTCCCGCTCACGCAGGAGGCGCACAAGGATGCGCACAACAGCAGCAGCGAGGAGGCGAAGAGACGTCGCATCGGTAGGGGCTCCCTGCGTCAGGGGCTGGGGGTGGGGAGGCTCATGGATTCAGCGTTGTCGACGCTCTCGTTGGCCACGGCCAGGGCCTTTTCACGCGCCTCGTTGGCGAAGCGCGAGGCCTTCACGGAGAAGTCCACGCCGGCCTGGTAGTCCGAGAAGCTCACCTCTTCCCGGGCCTTGTGGATGTAGAGATTGGCGGCCGTCCACTCGTAGGGCGCGAGCTTCTCGGCGCCGGCGGTGCGGGCCGCTTGGATCTGCACCTCGGCGTCCAGCAGGTGCGAGGTGGACTTCACCGGGCCGCAGCCGCTCAAGGCGCCCGCCACAGCCACCACTGCCAGGAGTCGCTTCATGGAAGGGGCCTCGTCGTAAAGGCTGGAAGACACTGGAGGCGGTCGTATCAATCGCCTCGGAGGGGGTCAAGAATCGGGGCGGGGAGGGGGCCGGGCGGGAAGGAAGCGGACGCGGGGGACGTTTTTGACAGCCCCGAGCGGGGCTTGCCATCCTCACACCCCGTGAGACTCCCGCCTGTCCGTCTGCTTCTCTTGCTCGCCCTGGCCGCTCCCGCCGTCGAGGCCGCTCCTCCGTCCGTGCAGAAGCGCATGGAGCGCCGCTCGGCCACCGAAGGGCTCGTCGATGAGATCCTCGATGGGGGGATCGCCGTCCCCGCCGCCATTTCCCGTCTGCGGACCCTGCGCGAGGAGGCCTACGCGGCGCAGTTGCTGGAGCGGGCCCTTCCCGCGGTGCTGGAGCCGCGGCGCTTGAGGGACGTGACGGCGGTGCTGGCGGGCCTGGAGACGCGCGCGGCCGAGCCCACCCTGCTGCGTCTGACGGGGCACGACGACGGCGCGGTGCGCATGTACGCGGCCCAGGGCCTGGGCAAGGTGCGCTCCCCGCGCGTCGACGTGCTGTTGCCGCTGCTGGAGGACAAGTCCCTCGGCGTGCGCCGGGAGGCGGCGCGGGCCCTGGGCGCCACCCACAACCCCCGGGTGGGCGCTCCGCTCGTGAACGCGGCGCGCACGGAGTCCGACATGCAGACGCGCGTGCTGATGCTGGAGGCGGTGGGCGCCGCGGGGGACAAGAAGCAGGTGCCCGTCCTCAAGGCCTTCCTCGATGACAGCTCGGAGACCACGCGCTTCGCCGCCGCCCGGGGCCTGTGCCTCCTGGGTGCCCCCGAGGGCTTCGCCTTCGCGCGCAAGCTGCTGTCCTCCGAGGACAAGCACGTGCGCCGCCAGGGCCTGGCCCTCTACGAGGGGGTGCCCCAGAAGCAGTCCGAGGCCGCGCTCCGTCCGCTGCTGGAGGACAAGGATCGCACGCTCGCGGCGGGCGCGGCCCGCATCCTCTCGCAGGGCGGCGACAAGACGATGTTGTCGTGGCTCGTGCTCGCCTCGTGGAACGCGAACGGCACGGACAAGCTCATCTACGAGAAGGAGCTGGAGACGCTCCAGCTCGCGGATGACCAGCGCAAGGCCCTTCTCCGCGCGGCGGGAGTGGCGAAGTGACCTTGGCCGTCCTGTTGTCCGCGCTGCTCGCGCAGGTGGCCACGCCGGCCCCTCCGCCGCCCTCCGCTCCGGCCGTGGTGCCCCCCCACCTCATGTCCCGGGTGCCCACGGGGTGGACGTCGCTCAGCGAGCGCGAGCGCGCGGAGTTCATCGCCGGAGACGTGGGGCGGCCCCTCCCCGAGCGGCTGCTGCGCGTGAGCGAGCGCTTCCTGGGGACGCCCTATGTGCACTCGCCGCTGGGCGAGGGCGACGGGGTGGACCCCGATCCGACCTTCCGGCTGGACGCGGTGGACTGCCTCACCTTCGTGGAGCAGTCCCTGGCGATGAGTCTGGCGCGCTCGGAGGAGGAGGTCGCGGGCCTGCTCGAGCGCCTGCGCTACGCGAACGCGCCCACGTACGAGGAGCGCAACCACCTGATGGAAGCGCAGTGGCTGCCCAACAATCAGCGCAAGGGCTTCCTCCTGGACGTGACGCGGAGCGTGGGCGGCGCGGACACGGTGCGGGTGAACAAGACGCTCACCGCGCTCTCGTGGAAGTCACCCTCCTCGATGGCGCTGGGCCTGCCCAAGGAGCGTCAGGTCCAGGGGATGTTCGAGCTGGACATGATTCCCCTGGAGCGGGTGATGACGCATGCCCGGCGGGTGCCCTCGGGCAGCATCCTCATCGTCTTGCGCGAGGACATGCCCTACAAGGCCACGCGGGTGACGCACCTGGGCTTCGTGGTGCAGAAGGGCAAGCGCACGTGGCTGCGGCACGCGCGGCGGGGCCTGGACGGCACCGGCCGGGTGGTGGACGAGGACCTGGAGGGCTTCCTCGCGCGCAACGCGAAGTACGACAAGTGGAAGGTCACCGGCGTGAGCTTCTTCGAGGCGCTCGAGCCCGCGCCGAGCAGCGGGGCCCTCGTCCACTCGGAGTGAGTGCGCTCAGGGCGCGCCGGGCGGGACACTGCTTTCCGTTTCCCGCTCCTCCTCCTCGGCGGCCAGGGCCGCGTCCTCGGAGGTGTCATCCAGTTGGCGCTTCTCCTGGGCGAGCAACTGGACGGCGCGCTCGAGGTACTCCTCGCCGACCATGATTTCGTACCAGGGCTCCAACGCGCCCGTGGTGAGCACGTCCACCACGCCCGCGCGGCGCGGCCGCATGAAGACGGGGATGTTCTGGATCTCCAGGAGGCGGACATAGTCCTCCGCCGTGAACGGATCCTCGGCGGTGGCCGCCCGGACGAACTTCCGGGTGTCGCTCTCGCCTGGCAGCGGGATGTGGCGCTGGTTCATCGTCTCCGCGTCCACCAACGCGCTCCCGGGACAGTCCGCGCACTCCGCCACGCCATCCTGGTACTCGGAACCGCACTGCATGCAGTACTTCATCGTGCCTCCCTCCAGGAACACAACCTGGCAACCAGGCGCGAAGTTAGCACGCCCTACCTCAATGCCTGGCTGCCTCCCCCAGGCTTCCAATGACGGCTGACAAACGTTCGACATCCACGGGCTTGCGCAGCACCACGTCACAGCAGCCAGCGTCCACGTCCGTATATCCGGAGACCAACACCACTCCCGTCTTGGGCTCCCGGCTCTTGACCTCGTGCGCGAGCGCGGTGCCGCACATCCGGGGCAGGGACTCGTCCGTGATGACCACGTCGGGGTGATCATCCTCGAAGGCCTGGAGCCCCGCGACGCCGTCCACCGCGGTGATGACGTCGAAGTCCATCTCGAGAAGCTCCGCGAGGAGTTCCCGGCTGTCACCGTCGTCCTCCACCAGCAGCACCTTGATGCGCTCTCCGATTCGCTCGCCCATGCGAATGGCTAACCCCCCATCCCTCCGAAAACATCCACGCCCCCACCTCGCTTCGCCGCTCGTGAAGCGGCCGAGGAGGCGGGCGGCGATCCCATCGCCCACCGCTCCCTCACCGAACGCGCCCCGGCTGAGCACTTTAGGGAGACAAAGGGAGGTAACGCATGAAGGTGTTGATGCGCGGAGTCCATCTGGGGCTGACGGATTCGCTGCGGGATTACGCCAAGCGGCATCTGGTGGACCCCATCGCCAAGTACCTCGACAGCGAAGCGGCCGAGATCGACATCGCCCTGGTGGACATCAATGGGCCCAAGGGAGGCGTGGACCAGGAGTGCCGGGTGACGGTGCGCATGCCGGGCTTCTCGGCCATCTACGTCTCGGAGGCGGCGGAGACGATGTTCGCCGCCATCGACTCGGTGCGTGACCGGTTGGAGAACACCATCAAGCGCACGGTGGAAAAGCGCCAGGACATCCGCACCGACGGGCTGCCGCAGGACGTGCGCTTCTAGCGCGGGCGCTGGAGCCCGGGCTCCTCGCCTGGTGTCCGGGCTCCCAGGCGGACACCGACCGATTCTTGCTGGGTCCAAGCCGTGGACGCTATAACCGCGCTTCCACCCCGGGCTTAAAGGTCGGTGATGGTCCGCCTAAAGTTTCTCGTCTTCGCGCTCCTGGTCCTCGGATTGGGAGTGGCTCATCTGCCTCTGGTGTCCGGTCCGCTGAGTGCCCGGGTCGTGGAAGGTGCCTCGGCGCCCGCCACCGCGGCCATCTCCGAGGTGGCTCGCGCGCTGGAAGCACGTCGCTCGGTGTTGCAGCGCCTCGCGCTCGCGCTCGCCGCGAGCACCGACGTGGCCACCGCCGTGCAGCCCCGGGTGGAGCCGCTGCCCAAGGGCAAGGGCATCCGCATCGTCGAGCCGCCCACGCGCGAGCGCTTCGCGGCCCTGCGCACCGCCGCCGCCGAGCTCGTGCCCGAGCCGCTCAAGGGCTCGCTCGTGCTCGCGTTGCTCACCCCGGATGGCGCCCTGTACGCGCGGGCCGAGGGCGAGCCCCAGTCGGATGAGCAGTTCGATCCGCGCGCGCTCCTCAAGGTGGGCGGCGAGGGACACGTGCAGGACGCGTTCGGCGTGCCCCATGTCTTCTACTCCGTCCCGGTGTTGTGGAACGCCGAGGGCGGCCGCTCGGACGTGGCCGCGACCCTGGTGGTGGGCGCGCCGCTGTTCGATCCCCAGGTGCTCGAGACCGCGGCCCTGTCCTCCGGTGTCGCCGCGCTCACGGTGGTCAAGGGCGACACGGTGCTGGGCGTCGCCGGTTCGCAGCCGGAGCTGGCGGAGGAGGGGCGCAAGGCCCTGATCGTCGGCCAGTCCGGCCAGGTGGTGCGGCGCGGTGGGGTGCGGTTGTTGCTGCCCCAGCTGCCCCAGGTGTGGCTGCCGCTGCTCACCAGTGGCAAGGACTCGCTGGGTGGACAGGCGCCGCTCGCCGTGGGCTCGCGCCAGTTGCTGGGCGAGGGCCTGGAAGCCGTGGCCGTCACCAGCGTGCGGCCCTTCATGACCTCGCTCGCGGACTACCAGCAGAGCGCCGTCTTCGGCCTCCTGGGCGTGCTGGGTCTGTCGCTCGTGTGGACGCTGGTGATGGGCTCGGGCAAGGCCCCCGCTCCGGCCGAGGCGTCCTCCGGCAAGAAGGGCCCGAAGCAGCCGGCTCCGGCTCCGGTCGCGCAGCCCGCTCCCGTGTTCGCGGCCTCCGCGCCGCCCCCGGTTCCCGTGGAGCCCGCCTACGCCGAGCCTCCCTCGGTGGGCGTGGATGACTTCCCGTTCCCGGCGGCGCCTCCTCCTCCAGTGCGGGAGAGCTACGCGGCCGCTCCGCCTCCCGTGGATCCGTCCTACGCCTCGGCGCCGCCCCCCACCGCGGATGCCTTCCCGTTCCCCTCGCCGGCGGCGCCGGTGCAGGATCCCTTCGCCACGCCCACCGTGCCGGGCAAGGATCCCTTCGCGGCCCTGGGCGCGGAGCCCTTCCCGTTCCCGACCGCGGCTCCGGGCGCGAACGTGCCTCCGGCGGCGCCTCGCAAGAACGCGTTCGAGTTCGAGGATCACCCCACCGCGGCCTACTCCCTGCAGCAGGCGGCGGACCCGTTCGCGGCCGCCGCGGCGCAGGCGGGGCTTCCGCCCTCGGCCTTCGGTGATGACGAGGTGCCCGAGACCACCCGCGTGGCGGCGATTCCCAGCGAGCTGCTCGCGCGTTCGGCCCGTCCCATGACCGCCGAGGTCAACCTGCCGGTGCCTCCGCCGTCGGGTCATCCGGGCATGGCCGCGCCCACGCCCTTCATGGGCGTCCCGAAGCAGGTGATGAACATGGCGGTGCCGCCCCCGGCGAGCACGCCTCCGCCCGTGGGCGCGGGCGCGGTGGCCCTCTCCGAGGAGCAGCACTTCCAGGACGTCTTCCGCGAGTTCGTGGTCACGCGTGACCAGTGCGGCGAGGCCCAGGATGGCCTCACGTACGACAAGTTCGTGGCCAAGCTGCGCAAGAACAAGGAGCAGCTCGTGCAGAAGTACGCCTGCAAGACGGTGCGCTTCCAGGTGTACGTGAAGGAGGGCAAGGCCGCCCTCAAGGCCACGCCCGTCAAGGACTGACGGACGGGCTCAGGGCGTCCCGGACTCCGGGGCGCTCTTCTTCTTCGCCTTCCGGGCGGGGCGCCCCCGCACGAGGGACGCTGGCTCCGGGCCCACTCCCAGGACGAACGTCGTGCCGGGAGTGGTGCTCGCGTCGCCGAGGGTCTGCAGGAGGCGCAGCCGCAGCAACTCCGGCTGGCGCTCCACCTGACGGGCCGCGTTGGACAGGTTGCGCAGGGCCGCCGACTCGCCCCGGACCTTCTCCAACCGCGCCTGGGCTTCCTTCCGGGCCTTGAGCGTCTCGGCGAAGGCGCGGCGCAGGTCCGCCGGAAGCATCACGTCCCTCACCTCCACCGACGTCACCGACAGCCCGATGGCGCTCCCCTCCGCGGCCACGCGCTCGCGCATCCTCTGGCCGAGCTCCACCCGCCCGGACACCAATTCCTCCACGGTGTGGCGGGCCACCTCCTCGCGCAGCGCGAGCTGGGCGGCCAGATGGAGGGTGTCCGTGTAGCTCTGCACCGAGTGATGGGCCCGCGCGGGTTCCACCACGGCGAAGCGCACCGCCAGGCTCACCTTGAGGCCCACCTGCTCCTGGCTCAGGACTTCCTGGCCGGGCACGGGGAGGGAGCGCTGGCGCATGTCCACGTGCTGGTAGCTGAGCCCCCGGCGCCACCGCCACCACGCCCCCGGCGTCAGCACGCGCACGAAGCGCCCATGACGGTAGAGCAGGGCGGTATAGCCCTCGGGGACGAGCACCTGGCGCATCAGCGAGCGCGCCACCCCCACGCCCAGGGCCGCGGCCCCGAGCACCCACGGAAAGACAGACCCCGGAAGAACGTCCATGCGCGTGCCACCTCGTGGACGAGGAGACGTCGGCTCCGGGAACCCCGCCGGCGCGGCGGGGGTTTTCCACCCACAGGGCCGTGTCGCGCGGTGCGCCCGTGGGCGCTGGCTCCCGGAGCTTCCGTTGGGGAGTTGAACCCCGGCCTCGTCGGCTACCAGGAAGGGAAGGCCCGTGACCCGGCGCCTCCCGGACGGATGTCCACGAGGTCCGATGGGGCCTGCCCGGCGGGAGGGACGCGGGGGGCGCGGAGAACCTGACACGCGCTCACGGCTGGGTGTGGACGGTGACCTCGGCGGAGAGGCCGGCGCGCAGCTCGAGCGACTGGGGTGGATGGGTCCACGCGATGCGCACGGGGATGCGCTGCACCACCTTCACGAAGTTGCCGGACGCGTTGTCCGGAGGCAGCAGCGAGAAGCGCGAGCCCGTTCCGCCCGACAGGCTCTCCACCGTGCCTTCCAGCGCCTCGCCCTCGAAGGCGTCCAGCCGCACCGTCACCCGCTGGCCCGCGTGCATGTGGCCCACCTGGGTCTCCTTGAAGTTGGCCACCACGTACGTGCGCGGCGGGACGAACTCGCCCAGCATCTGCCCGGCCGAGAGCAGTTGCCCCTCGTGGATGGACAGCCGGGACACCTGCCCGTCTGCGGGCGCGACGATGCGCGTGTAGTCCAGCTGCAAGCGGGCCTGCTCCAACTGGGCCTCGGCCGACTTCACCCGCGCGTGGGCGAGCGCCGCGCTGGCCCGGGCCGCGGCGATCTTCGCGTCGATGGGGGCGCTCTGATCCAACTGGCCCTGGGCCTCGGCCACCCGGCTCTGGGCCACTCGCCGGCCTTCCTCGGCGGCGGAGAGCTGCGCGCGGGCACCCTGCAGGGCCGCCTGGGCCGCTTCATTGGCGCTCTTCGCGTCGTCGAAGCTCTTCTGGGACACGGCCTTGGCGTCCATGAGCTGCTGGGTGCGCTCGAGGTCCAGGGTGGTGCGATGGGCGTCCGCCTCGGCTCGGGCGAGCGCCGCGCGGGCCACGGACACCTGCGCCTCGGCGCTGCTCACCCCCGCGCTGGATGAGGTGACGAGGGCCCGGGCACTGGAGAATCCACCCTTGGCGCCCGCCTCGGCCACGGTGGCCTGGGCATCGGCGACCTGGGCCTGGGCCTGGGCCGACTCCACCTCCGCTTCCGCCTGCTTGACCCGGGCGGCGTAGTCGCGCGGATCGATCTCCACCAGCACATCGCCCTTGTGCACGAGGGCGTTGTCGACCACGCGCACGCGCAGCACCGGCCCGCTCACGCGCGTGGCCAGGGGCACCACGTCCGCCTCCACCTGCGCGGCGTCCGTCGTCTCCTCTCCCCGCGTGGCGACCCGATAGCCGCCGATGCCCAGGAGCAACACCGCCACGAGGACGCCGAATACGAGGAAGCCCCGGCGTCCCTTCTTGCTCGCCTGGGCGGCCTCGGCGGCCGCTCCCGGCTCTTCCTGCACCAACTGCGTCACGGTCGAGGCCATGGTTCAGATCTCCACGTCGATATGAGGGGTTTCATGCGGCCCGTCGCTTCGCGGCGGCGCCTTGAGGAAGAGCACGAGCGGCAGCACCAGCAGGAAGAGCAGGGCCGCGAGCAGGAAGAGCTTGTCGAAGGCGAGCACCAGGCCCTGGCGCGCGGTGAGGCCCGAGAGCATCCGCAGCGCGGTCTCCTGGGCGGCGGTGAAATCCATGCCCCGCGCCATGAAGCCGCCGCGCAACTGGGCCAGCCGCTCCATCACCTCGGGGCGGGTGGGCGTCAGGTGGACGGAGAGCGCCGCCGTGGCCTGGGTGCCGTAGCGCGACAGCAGCGTCGCGAACATGGCCAGCCCGATGGAGCCGCCAATCTGGCGCAAGAGCGAGTTGAGCCCCGTGGCATCCGGCAGCCGGTGGCGGGGAATTCGCGAGAGCGCCACCGTGGACAGGGGCACGAGCATCATCGAGAAGCCCAGGCCCTGCATCAGGATGGCGGCGATGATGTTATGGGTACCGGTGTCCAGGTTGAAGTGGCTCATCTGGTAGACGCCCAGGCCCGTGATGGCCAGCCCCACCGAGATGAAGAGCTGCGGCGGAAAGCGCGTATAGACGCGCCCGATGATGGGCATGATCGCGAGCATCAGCAGCGTGCGTGGCATCAGCGCGAGCCCCGACTGCGTGGCGGTGAAGCCCAGCAGCTCCTGCATGAACATGGGCAGCAGGAACATGCTCGCCATGAGGATGGAGAACATCAGCGCGCTGAGCACCGTGCCCGAGGCGAAGATGGGATCCTTGAACAGGCGCAGGTTGACCACGGGCGCCACGGCGGTGAGCTCGCGGATGACGAAGGCGACGAGGCAGATGCCCGCCACCAGCGCGCACACGACGATCTCCGCGGACTCGAACCAGTCGTTCGTCTGGCCCTCCTCCAGCAGGTACTGCAGCGCCGCCAGCCCCACGCACAGCAGGAGGATGCCCTGCCAGTCCAGGTTCTCGCGCTGCTTCTCGCCCTCGAGGCGGTTGGCGATGAGCACGTCCTCCGGCTCGCGCACGAAGCGCGCCACCATGAAGAAGCCGAGGATGCCCACGGGCACGTTGATGAAGAAGATCCACGACCAGTGGAAGTTGTCGACGATGTAGCCCCCGAGCGTGGGTCCGATGGCCGGCCCCACCATCACCGCCATGGAGAAGAGCGCCATGGCCATGCCCTGCTCCTTGGGCGGGAACGTCTGCCGGAGGATGGCCTGCTCGGTGGGCTGGAGCGCTCCGGCCCCAAACCCCTGCAGCGCCCGGAAGAGCACCAGCGAGGGCAGGTTCCACGCGAGCCCGCAGAGGAACGAGCCCACCACGAAGAGTCCCAGGCACGCCAGGTACACGCGCTTCTGGCCGAAGAGCCGGCCGAGGAAGGCCGTGAGCGGCATCACCATCACCGTGGCGAGCGCGAAGCCCGTGGTGGTCCAGGTGATTTCCTGCACCGTGGCCCCCACGGCGCTGCGCAGCTGGGGCATGGCCACGTTGACGATGGACGAGTCGATGGCGCCCATGAGGGTGCCGAACGTCACCGACAGCGTGACGAGCCATTTCGATGAATCCCGATTCATTTTGTGAGGATGGATTTAACTTCGGGGTGTGGGGACGTCAGTCCAGAGGGGCCATCAGGACGGGGAGTGGAGAGGAGGGTGTCGCTCGGTGTTCCTTCCGGAGAGCCGGAGACGGGCGGTGGCTTGTCTGGCGGCTCGCCGGGATGGAACGGGTGCGTGTTCCCAGGAGACGGAATGAACGGTCCGATGGTTCCGGCGATGGGGGCGTGGTACCCCGGCCCCGTGAGCACGACCTTCGCCCAGCTCGGCCTGTCCCCAGAAGCCCTCGACGCGGTGCGTCGCGCGCGCTTTTCCGCGCCCACGCCCATCCAGGCGAAGGCGATTCCCCCGGCGCTGGAGGGCCAGGACGTCATCGGCTGCGCCGCCACGGGGACAGGGAAGACGGCCGCGTACGTGCTCCCGCTGGTGGAGCGCTTCGCGGGTCAGGAGGGGACGCTCGGCTTGGTGCTGGCGCCCACGCGGGAGCTGGTGCAGCAGATTTCCGAGACGGTGCGCTTCTTCGGCGACTCACGCGGCGTGTCGCACGCGGTGGTCATTGGCGGCGAGGACATGGCGGCGCAGGCCCGGGTGCTCGAGGCCCGGCCCACGTTGGTGCTGGCCACGCCCGGGCGGCTGGTGGACCTGCTGCGCTCGCACCTCGTGGAGTTCACTCAGCTGCGGGCGCTGGTGCTCGACGAGGCGGATCGGATGCTCGACATGGGCTTCCAGGAACAGCTCGAGCGGATCCTCTCGGCGCTGCCCCGGAAACGGCAGACGCTCCTGTTCTCCGCGACGTTGGGCCCGGAGGTGAGCGCCTTCGCCCGGGAGGAGCTTCACAAACCGGTGCGGGTGGAGGTGACGCGCAGTGGCACGCCCGCCGAGCGCGCCGAGCAACGGCTGTACGTGGTGAAGCCCGAGGAGAAGGGGGCGCTCCTGCTCACCTTGCTGGCGCGGGACGAGGAAACGGCGCTGGTGTTCGCGGGGACGAAGGAGCGGGCGGACAAGGTGCACAAGGCGTTGCAGCGGGCGGGGCTCCGGTGCGGGGTGCTGCACGCGGACCGGACGCAGAACCAGCGCAACCAGGCGCTCCAGGCGTTCCGGGACGGCACCTACCGCTGCCTGGTGGCCACGGACATCGCGGCGCGAGGGTTGGACGTGGAGGACGTGGGCCACGTCATCAACTACGACCTGCCGCACGCGCCGGAGGACTACGTGCATCGGATTGGCCGGACGGCACGGGCCTCGGCGAGCGGGCGGGCGTCCACCTTCGTGACGTCGAAGGATCGGCAGATGACGGAGAAGATCGAGCGGGTGATGCGCTCGAACATTCCTCGGGGAGAGGTGCCGCGCGAGGACCCCATCTTCCAGGCGGAGATGGCGCGGCGCGACGCGGCCCAGAAGGATCCTGGACCTCCCCAGAAGGACCACGGCGTGAAGAAGGCCCAGGCGACTGGGCGGCATGCGCAGACGCACAAGAAGGGCGCTGGCGCCAAGAAGCAGCCCAAGGCGTGAGGATGTTCTCCGAGATGGGGTTGCTCTACCTGCGCTTGCCCCATTCTGCGAGAACCATGTGGCCCCTGCCAGAGGCGGCTCTATCCTGACTTGTTCGGCAGCCTGCTCGTACTACCCGGGCTCTTTCCTCGTGAGGCCGGTAATCGAGGGGAATTTCCTTCGGAGTGAGTGCAAAACGACCAAGTAGTACAAGGGGGAGGCTCATCCCTCAAGCAGCCACCACCCGGGCGCGATCGAGCATGTCTGGAGGCAATTCGTGATCTAGCCTCCAGATGATGGCCATTGGTTGCTCCCCCTCATGCTGCACATACCGAGCAGTCCCCGCATACAGATAAGGTGATGCACCCAAAAGCCCCTCTTTCGCCTCGCGAATGAAGAGATGCACAGAACTGCTTCTCTCAGTGTGGTGAATATAGCGCTGACCTGTCTTAGATGTCTCTCTTGTCGCATTCTGCGACTCCCAATGAAAGAGCCTCGACGAAATCGCGTAGTCCCGGTAGCGCGTCGTCGGCGAGTAATGTCGCTCTGTCTTTCGGAGTGTCACAAATAAAAGATCTGCCTGCTCTGCCTCAACCCACTTCACGCCTTGCCGCACGGACGCGGGTTTGTCCACCCCGAAGGCAGCCAATGCCTCATCACGACTGTAGTGGCCATGAATTTGTAGAGGGACCCTGGCTGAGTCTAATGGCAGAGTGACGCGTTCTCGTCGCTCGGACAGCAACGGCAGAATCTCTTGCAATTCCTTTCGTCGTCCGGGCTCGGACCACAGTTGCCCAAGGCAGAGTTCCAAGCGAGCCAATGGCTCATTTGCTCCCCAGAGGGCGAAATGAAACATGCAGAGGAGCCGATGCTCGCGTGGAGACAGACTCTTGATTCGTGGCGGGGTGGGGTGGTTTAGCATGGACTGGTAGAATGGTAACCGCTCCGCGTCGTCCATGTGTAACAGTCGTCCAATGGCACTTGCCAGCTTTGCATCGTGCGGGCCTGCTTCAGAGTCTGCCAAGCCCGCGTCCCGCTTCAGTCCCGCCCATCCCCGCTTGTTTCCGCGGTACAAATCCTCCAGTTCAATGCCTGTCTCACGGAGAAAACTGGCAAGCCCAATGTTTCCCAGCCCACGCAACTCCGCTACCAGACCTCGCCACCCAACGTTCAGTGCTTGGCGCACGTTGTTTAGGACGAGCTTCGTGGCTACACGGTCCAGCGCAATATGGCAACCTGAGGGCAAGTACGGAAAGCCTTGTTCCACCTGTCGCTCCAGTTCACGACGGGAGGCCCCAGTCAGGGCCCGAAAACGGGTGTCGAAGCGAAAGCGAGAGTGCTGCTGTCCGATAAAGTCCAGCACGGTCAGGCAGGGCTTGTCGTCGCTATGGCGCAGGCCACGACCGAGTTGTTGCAGGAAAATCGTGGCGCTCTCGGTTGGTCGCAAAAAGAGCACCGTGTTCACCTCGGGAATGTCAAGGCCCTCGTTGAACAGATCCACAGCAAAGAGTGCGTTGACACACCCTTGCCGGAGTGCACGCAACGCTTTGTTCCGCCCTTCCGCCTGGGTGCGCGCAGAAATCGCAGCGGCCGGGATGCCATGCTCACAAAACTGGCGAGCCATGAATTCGGCGTGTGCAATGCTGACGCAAAAACCCAAGGCACGCATTTGCCCCACATCCGCGATGCGCTGGCGCACCTCTTCGAGCACCTTTTGGGCGCGCAATTGATTGCCTGTGTACACTTGACTCAGTTCGCCAAGATCGTACCCACCTCGTTTCCAGGCTACATGAGACACGTCTACGTCGTCATGCACGCCGAAGTATTGGAAGGGGCACAGCAGACCTCGATCGAGCGCCTCCCATAACCGCAGTTCCACTGCGATGCGCCCGTCAAACCACTGCTTTACATCCTGCCCATCCATTCGCTCCGGCGTGGCCGTTAGTCCTACCAAGACCTTGGGCGATAAGTGAGAGAGGAGGCGAACATAGGTGTCTGCCATGGCGTGGTGAAACTCGTCGACCACTACCATGTCGAAGCGATCTGACGACAATTGGGATAAATCCATATGCGCTAGCGACTGCACAGAGGCGAATACATGCCGCCAGGCTGTTGGACGATCTCCACCGACGTAAAGCTCGCCGAAAGACCCGTCTCGCAGAACGCTACGGAATGTATGAAGGCTTTGCTTCAGGATTGTGTCGCGGTGGGCGACGAAAAGCAGCGATTTCACTCGCCCTTGTTTATGCAGCCGTCCGAAGTCCAGGGCCGCGAGGACTGTTTTCCCCGTCCCGGTTGCTGCAACCACTAGGTTTTTCCATCGACCATGAAGTGTTCGTTCTGCATCAAGTCGCTCCAGCATGGCGCGCTGATGCTCAAACGGTCGCACTTCCAGACCCACAATCTCGACTTCTCCCTCCTGACCCCGTTCAACAGCGATCGCTCGATCGAAGCGCGGCGCATCTCTCGCGGGCTCATAAGCTTCAAAGGAGGCATCCTCCCAATAGGCGTCGAACGTAGCGCGAAAGGTCTCCACTATGTGGGGTTGCTCCGCTGCCGCCACACGAACATTCCACTCCAATCCATCCAATAAGGCGGAGCGCGACAAATTGGATGAGCCAATATATGCTGTGGAGAAGCCTGTTGGCCGGTGGAAGAGCCATGCCTTGGCATGGAGTCGCGTAGTTCGTGTCTCGTAGGACACACGAACCTCCGCGCCCAATGAAACCAACGCATCTAATGCACGCCGGTCAGTGGCTCCCATATACGTGGTCGTCAGCACACGCAAGCGACAGCCCTTCTCGCGAAGAGTTCGCAAACCGGGCTCCAGCACACGAAACCCCTGCCATTTCACGAATGCGCAGAGTAGGTCCACGGCATCCGCAGAGTCTAACTCGTGCAGCAATTCCGTACCGATACGGGGCTGGGTTGAACCGTTGACCAGGAGTGCACTTGCGCTGAGTGGAATCTCGGGCCGTTTTGGAGGTGTGGGAGGTGCCGGGACCTCGGGACGCTGCATCAATGCGAGTAGCACCTCGTGTGTACCGGCGATTTCCGCCTCAAACTCCAGCCCTGCGTCTCGGTGGAGTTGAGCGAGGAGCCTGTTAACCAGTGCGACTTGTCGGGCAATCCCTGCTTTCTCGTCGCCGCCCTTGACCATGCGGAGTGCTCGGCGCACCTCTCCATGTACGTGTCGGGCGAGTAGGACTTCCGCGTCCTCGCCATCAAGCTCTTCCCGATGGACAAGTTCGGAGGGTATGTTGTGTAGCTGCTGCTCGAGCGGAACCGTGATGAGTTGCTCGTAGATGCCAGGAACCAGCTTGCGAGACATGTTCGAAGCGTAATCTACGGAGCCTCAAGGTGCATTTCTGGCGAGTTCGAGCCCGCAGTCGCACTGGTTGCTGAGCCATACGAAGTTATGCCGCGATGGTCAGGAGAGCTCAATGCGCGCGGGGCAGTGACAGCGTGAAGCACGCGCCCTGGCCCGGTTCGCTGCCGACGTCCAGCTTGCCTCCATGCTCCTGGAGGATGCGCGCCGCGATGGCCAGTCCCAGGCCCGTGCCGCCTTCCTTCGTCGTGAAGTAGGGCTCGAAGATGCGGGCGCGGTGCTCGGGCGGAATCCCCGGGCCGCTGTCCTGGACCTCCACCTGGGCCTCCCGCTCCGTGCCTCGCACGCGCACGTGCACGGTGCCGCCTCCCTGGGCCATCGCCTCCTCGGCGTTCTTCACCAGGTTCACCAGCACCTGCGTCAACTGGTCCCGGTCCGCCTTCGCCACCACGCCCGCCTGCACGTCCGAGCGCACCTCAATTCCCTCGGGCGGCGTCGCGTAGAGCGACAGCACGCTCTTCGCCAACTCCCCCAGGTCCACCGGCTCCAACTGTGGCTTGGGCAGGCGCGCGAACTGGCTGAACTCGTCCACGATTCTCCGCAGCCGGTCCACCTCTTCCAGGATGACTCCCGCGCTCTGCTTGAAAATGGCGGGGAAGCGCGCGTCCCCCGCGTCCTGCACCGCCACCAGTGTCTCGATCGACATGCGGATGGGCGTCAGCGGGTTCTTGATTTCATGCGCCAGCCGCCTCGCCACTTCCTGCCACGCCGCCACGCGCTCGCTCGCCACCAGCCGCTCCGTCGTCGAGCGCAGCTCCGTCGTCATCCGGTTGAACGTCTTCACGAGCTCGCCCACCTCGCCCGTGGTGTCCACCCGCACCTGCTCGTCCATCTCCCCCTGGCCCACGCGCCGCACGCCCTCCGTCAGGGCCTCCACCGGCTGGGTGATGCGGCGGGCCATCAGCAGCCCGAGCAGCACCGCGAATCCCAGTCCCAGTCCCGCGAGCAGCAGGAAGGAGCGCAGCACTCCGAGCGTCGCCTCGCGCTCGGCCGCGCGGCTGAACACGAGCCGCACCGTGACGCCCTCGCCCAGTGGCAGCACCCTCGCCACCGTGGGCGCCAGCACCGCCCCCGCCCTCGCCACTTCCGTCTTGCCGGAGAGGATCGCCACCTCGGCCTGGGTCAGCCTCGCCAGGTGCGCCGCGAGTCCTTGATCCAGCAACACGCCTCCCACCACCCACAGCCGCGAGTCTCCGTAGTCCACCGGTCGCGCCGTCACGAGCGCGGGCACCTCGCGCAGTCCCTGGTTGTCGCGCACCGACACCTTCACTGGCACGGGTTGGGGGGACTTCTCCTTCGTCACCGCGAAGAGCACCGGATCCGGATCTCCCCGGCGCGCGGGCAGGTGCCCCGAGGACAGCGTCGTCCCCTTGCGATCGAAGAGCGCCAGCACCGTGAGGCCCCGGCTCTTCATCAACGGCCTCGCCGTGTCCGCGCGGATGGCTCGGGAGGGAGACTCGCGGGACTCGCGCGCCAGATCCTCCAGGGCGGGGCTCTCCACCAACTCCTCCACCGCCCGGCGCGCCGTGGCCGCGGTGCGATCAATCGCTTCCTGCCCCGAGGCGGTGGCGCTCTCCATGCGGGCGTCCAGTCCGCGCGAGAGCGTGGCGCGCAGCCGCGTCAGGGTGAAGGGCACCATCACCGCCAGCGGCACCAGCGCGAGCAGGGCGAAGGCGAGGGCGAGCCTCGTCCTCAGTCTCATCTCCGGGCCCCCGAGCCGCCCACCGCTCCGGGTTGCAGCCACACGCCGTCCAGCCGCGGCAATCCCTGGGCATCGAAGCTCAGTCCACCGACCTCTGGCGCCGCGCGCAGCGCCAGTCCCTGGGCGTAGAGCGGCAGCAGCGGCAGGGTCGGGCCGAGCGCCAGGGCCCGTTCGCGCACGCGTGCATCCCTCGCCGTGGGCTCCGGGAGAGCACCGATGCGGGGCAGCTCCACGCCGAGCAGATCCTTGCGTCCCGCTGCGTCCAGCACCACCGCCAGGGCGGGTCCCGGCACCGGGGGTAGGAGCAGCGAGTGGAGCATCACTTCATAGTCCCCGCTCGCCCAGCGCGCGCGCAGTCCGGCGCGGGGCAGGGGCGTCAGGGCCACGGTGTAGCCCAGGTCGTGCAGCTTCACCTGGATGCGCTCGGCTACCGCGTGCTGGTCCTCGTTCTCCGTGTCGTAGAGGAGCGTCACCTTGCGGCCCGCCCGTGACTCGGGTGGCGGCGGAGGGCGAGGACTCGGCGCCTGGGGCATGAGCTCGGGCGGCAACAGGTGCGGCATGGGGACGGCGGGCCCTCGAACGAAGAGGCGCGTCAGGTCTTCCCGGTCGAGGGCGCGTTCCACCGCCTGGCGGAAGTCCGCGGGCACCTTCCGGGGTGACCAGGCCAGGTAGGTGGCGTAGAGCGCCGCGCCGGTGCCGCTGCCTGGATCCGGAGCCACGCCGAGCGCCACCTGGGTTCCTTGCGTGGACCACAGCCGCGACAGGCCCCGCTCATCGGTGGGTTGGAGCCGCAGGCGGTCCACGTAGGGCCGCCCGGGTGGCCAGGCGAGCCGCGCGTCCACGGTATGGGTCCCCGAGGGAGAGAAAGGTCCGAGCGCGGCGGGCGCCGAGCGGGGGGGCGCGAGGGCGGGGTGGCACAGGGCGCGTTCGAGGTCCGGCCACGGGAAGGCGAGCGTCAGCTCCAGGGTGTCCCCGGAGGCGGAGAGTTGCCGGCCTTCACCCATCAAGGGAAAGAGCAGGGCGCGGTAGGGCGAGGGCGCTTCGGAGCCGGTGAGCCGGGCCCAGGCGCGCACGAGGGCCTGGGCTTGCGCGGGCGCGGGCAGGCTCCAGCGCACCACCTGGGGCGAGGGTCGTGAAGGCCCGTGGGCGAGCGCGGGCCCGGCATGCCCCTGGGGCATCCCCTGGCAGAGGGGTTGCGACACGAGTCCGTGCAGGGTGGCTTCCAGGGGCGAATCGGCGAGGGACGGTTCGGGGAGTTCCGTGGGGCCGGAGTGGGCGACGCGCAGCTCACCGCCATAGGGAATCCGTCCAGCGGCCTGGGCTCCGAGGGCCGTGAGCATCACGAGGCTGGCGAGGAGGGAGGGGCGAAGCGTCATGGCGCACCCTGGCGCAGGAGGAAGAGTTCGCCGGTGCCGTCGGGCTTCGTGAGGCCCACCACCACCGCCCGGTAGGGACTGTTGTCCAGCCGGGCCGTGACCACTTGCAGCGCGCGGCCCGGAGGCAGGGCTCCCTGCCACAAGGGCTCCTGGGTGGTGGAGGCACTTTCTCCCGTCTTGAAGACGCGGAGCATGTCCGGGGAGGGCTGGAGCTCGGGTGAGGTGGTGATCAGTTCTGGCGACCCATCCCCGTCCAGGTCTCCGAGCGCGCTGCCCGCGCCGAGGCCGGACAGGGCGATGGGCGCCGCCGAGGGCCGGGGGTAGAAGGCGCCCATTCCGTCTGGCTGGACGAGGAGGACGCGCGAGAGGGCGGCGCTGAAGGTGGTGAAGCGGGCGGGCGTGCCCGCGAGCCGCTGCTCTCCGGGGCCGAGCCGCACCTCGGGCGCGAAGGCCGTCTGTCCCGGGACGAAGGCACCGCGCGCCTCCGCGTCCAAGGGCACGGCCTCCATGCGGGTTGCGAAGCGCAGGGCGCCATTCTCCAGCACGAGCACCTCGCCATGCGCGAAGCGGGTGGAGAACGCGGCGATGCGGGGCGGTCCGGCGAGGACGGCCACCGCGCCGAAGGGCTCCCGGGTGGGGGTGGTGTTCGGCGGGAGCACGTCCAGGGAGCGCTCGGCGAGCAGGTGCCCGTTCGCGGCGAAGACATGCACGGCGTGCTCGGTGAGCACCACCACCTCATCCAGACCATCCCCCGTGAGATCTCCCGTGGCGAGCGCGGCGGGCGGCGTGGGCAGGTGCGTGAGCGGGGCGCCCACCAGCCGCAAGGGCCTCGGCTCGGCGGAGGACGGAGGCAAGGGTGGGGGCGGCGGGGTCACCGCGGCGAGCGCGAGGCTCGCGGCATCCGCCTCCACGCTCCGGGCGAGCGCGGCGGCGGGGGCGGGGGGGCGCGTGGGCGTGCGGCCGGACCAGAAGTTGACCCAGGTCCCCACGACATCTCCCCGCGCATTCACCTTTCCGGCGTCCACCCCGAGCGTGAGCCGCACCAAGGCGCGCGCGCCTTTCTCCCGGGCGAGTGCTTCGGAGGCCTCGGCCGACGGGGCTTCCAGCACGACGGGGGCGAGTCCGGCGGACGCCAGACGCGAGGCGAGCAGGGTCTCGAAGGCCCGCCGCAGCTCGGGGGCGCTCCCGGAGAGGAACAGGGCGACGGGGGCCTCGGGTCGGGCCGCCCTCACGTCCGTGGCCACGGCGTCGGCGAGCCGCTCGAGCGCGGTGTCGGGAGCGGCCGGGGCGGAGAGCGCGAGGAGGAGCAGCGAGGCGGCGAGGGCGCGGCTCACAGCCCCCGGCTTCCTTCCTGGAGGAAGAAGTCGCTCTCGCTGACATGGCCGGGAGGCGGCGCCTCGGCGGTGGGCTGGGTGCCCTCGAGGAAGGCCTCGAGCCGGCCGGGGACGGAGTTGCCCGCGAGCAGGCCGGTGGCGGGATCGATGCGCACCTGCACCACGCCCGGGGGCATGTCGAAGTCGCGCGCGGGCAGGCCCTGGTGGGCGGCGCGCATGAACTCCAGCCACACGGGCAGGGGGGCCCGGCCGCCCGTCTCGGAGCTGCCCAGGGGCGAGTGGTCATCGAAACCCACCCAGGCGCTGGCGACCCAGTCCGCCGTGTAGCCGGAGAACCACGTGTCGCGGCTCTCGTTGGCGGTGCCCGTCTTGCCGGCGGCGGGGCGGTTGAGGGTGGTCACCGCGCGGGCCGTGCCCTCCTCCACCACGCTGCGCATGAGCGACGTGGTGAGATACGCCACCGCCGGGGGCAGGGTCTCCTCGAAGGCGGGCTGGTGCTCCTCCACCACCTTGCCGCTCGTGTCCGTCACCTTGAGCAGCATCAGGGGCTCGGCGTAGCGGCCGTTGGCCTGGAGCGTGGCGTAGGCGTTGGCGGCCTCCAGGATGCTCACCTCGCCCGTGCCCAGCGCCAGCGTGAGGTTCTCCGGCAGGGGCGAGCGGATGCCCGCGCGGCGCGCGAAGTCGATGGCGGTGGCGGGGGTGATGGCCTCGATGAGGCGCACGGACACCGTGTTCTTGGACTTGGTGAGCGCGGTGCGCATCGTCATGGGGCCCTCGAAGGAGCGATCGAAGTTCTGCGGCTTCCACGTCTTGCCGGTGTAGGGGTCGCGGATGGCCTCGGGGGCGTCATTCACCGTGCTGATGGGGGTGAAGCGCCCGCTGCCGAGCGCGGCCCCATAGATGAAGGGCTTGAAGGACGAGCCGGGCTGGCGCCGGGCCTGGGTGGCGCGGTTGTAGGGCGAGCGCTCGAAGTCATAGCCGCCCACGAGCGCCACGACATGGCGGTCCTTCGGGTCGATGACGACGAGGCCTCCCTGCACGAGCGGCACCTGATCCAACGTGGCGTCGAGCAACGCGGGGGCGGGCATCACGTGCTGGATGCGCACGCGCACCAGGTCGCCCACCTTCATCACGTCCGACATCTTCGTGGGCGCGCCCTTGCCCTTGAGGCGGGCCCAGGTGACGGAGGCGAAGGGAATCTCCGCCGTGCGGCTCACCAGGTCCACGCGCGCCTTCTTCCCGGCGTCATCCACCTGGGTGACGTAGCCCGTCACGCGCAGGTCGTCCTTGAGCGGCGCGAGCACCACCTCGTGCGCGAGCTTCTCGTCGGGTGACAGCGTGGCGTCCTCCTCCTGCTCGGCCACGGGGGTCTCCACGGGGGCGCCCTCGTCCTTCTTGGGCGGCTCCTCGTTGACCGCGAGCGAGGCGAGATCCGCCACGGAGCTGCCTTCCTTCTGCCGCCGGCCGGCCTCCTCGATCTGCCGGGCGATCAGCGGCTTGAGCCGTTCGAAGCGCGCGGGCTCCATCGTGCCCACGGGCCCCCGGTACCCCTGGCGCCGGTCCACCGCCTCCAGTCCCTTGCGCACCGAATCATCCGCCAGGGCCTGGAGCTTGGGATCCATGGCGATGTCCACGCGCAGACCGCCGGTGAGCACGGCCTCCTCGCCATAGCGGGCCACGAGCGTGCGGCGAATCTCCTCGGCGTAGTAGGCGCCCGGCTCTGCGGGCGGCCGGGGGGCGAGCACGATGGGCTTCTCCAGCTCCTTGTCCACCTCCGCCTTGGGCGCGAAGCCCTGGCCCGCCATCTGCCCCAGCACGTAGCGCTGGCGCTGCTTGGCCTTGACGATGTTCTTCTCCGGGTTGATGCGGTTGGGCGACTGCACCGTGCCCGCCAGCACCGCCGCCTCGCCCAGGCTCAGGTCCGCCGCGTGCTTGCCGAAGTAGTAGAGCGCCGCCTCCTCGATGCCGCTGCGCCCCTGCCCGTAATAGACCTGATTGATGTAGAGGCTGAGGATCTCATCCTTGGTGAGCGCCTGCTCCACGCGCGGGGTGAGGATCCACTCGCGAATCTTGCGGTTCAGGCTGCGCTCGGGCGTGAGCAGCATGTTCTTCACCACCTGCTGCGTGAGCGTGGACGCGCCCGACTTGCGGCTGCCCGGGATGAGGTTCTTCACGCCCGCGCGCACGATGCCGAAGAAGTCCAGGCCCTCGTGCTTGTAGAAGTCGGCGTCCTCGGCGGCGAGGAAGGCGTTGCGGACATGGGGCGGCAGATCCTCCATCCGCACCACGGTGCGCCGTCCCTGGGGCATGAAGTACTCGGCGCACACCGAGCCGTCCGCGCACCGCACCTTGGTCACCTGGGAGAGCTGGTAGGTGCGCAGGGCCTCCACCGAGGGCAGATCCTTGCTGAAATGGAAGTAGGCGCCCACGCAGCCGAGCACGACCAGCACGACTCCCACGGCGGCCACGAGGAGGAGCCGCTTCGTCCAGCGCCACAGCCGGCTTCCCGTACCGGGACGGGGCGCGGGCGCCGAGGGAATCGAGGAGGGGGAAGAGGGAGTCGTCATGGTGCGAGGGGTGTGGCGAGGAGGAGCCGACGTTAGACCGCCGGAGCGGGATCCGGAATGGGCCTAACGGGCGGCGTCGAGCGGCGCCTCGGCACCCAGGAGCGCCTGGACGTCGGCGGAGGCGTGGAGTTGGCGGGCGAGCCGTGCCTTGTTGAGGCGGGCCCGGGCGTTTTTCGGGGACAGGCGCGTGGCGGTGTCGAAGGCCATGGTGGCCTCCTCGTAGCGCCCCAGGCGCTCGTAGGCGAGCCCCAGGTTGTTGTGGATGAAGCCCTCATGGGGCAGCAGGTAGGCGGCCTGGGCGAGCGCTTCCGCCGCCGACTCGTTCTTCCCCGAGAGCAACAAGGCCAGGCCCAGGTTGTTGAGGGCATACCCGTGGTACGGGTCCAGGTGGACCGCCTGCTTGAAGCGGATGATGGCCTCGGTGAGCTCCCCGGCGGCGAGGTGTCCCCGGCCGAGCACCTGGTACACCTCGGGGTATTCGGGGTCGAGCAGGAGCGCGGCCTCGGCGGCCCGCAGGGAGCCCTCGGTGTCACCCACCTCCAGGAGGATGCGGGCCTTTTGCACCAGGGGCTCGGCGCCATCCGGGAAGAGGTTCGCGAGCTCCGTGTAGGCATCCGCGGCGAGCCACTTCTGGCCGCTCTGGAGCGCCAGGGGGATGAGGTGATCGAGCGCCGTCTCGCGCGCGTCCAGATCCTCGCCCGCGTCGTGCACGGCGCGCCGGGCCTCGGTGAGGGCACCTGAGAGGTCACCTTCCGCGCGCAGGGCGCGGGCACGGCCCAGGTGGTCCACCGGCGACAGATGCGGCTCGTGGGTGAGCGAGAGGGCATCCGAGGGCTCGGCGGGCGCCAGGTCCTCGGCGAGCGAGAACGCGTCCCGCGCCGGGGCGGGAAGCCCATCCTCCTGGAGGGCGAGCCTGGGGGCCTCCTCGGCGTTGGGAACCGGGGTGCTGAGGCGGTGGGAAGAGGGCTCCGGCCGGGCCTGGCTTCGTCGCAGCGAACCCGCCTCACAGGCGACGAGGCAGAGCGTCATGATGCTGGCGAACAGAACGGACGTCCTCATGGGGTGTGGCTCCTTGTCGGGAACCCTTCATTGCGATGGCCGTGCCAGCACGGCTCCTCCTCTAGAACAGTCGGGTGCGTGCGGATGGGAGAGGACGCCCGCCCGCTTCCGGGCCCCTGGGAGTGTGGCGTGGGAGCCACACCGCGAAACGCGGCTGCTCTTGTGGGGAAAAATCCTGGCGGGGCCCACAGGTGACGTGCGACGTTGGGCGGGATGAAGATCGCCGCCTGGAACGTGAACTCGGTCCGCGCCCGCCTGGACAGGCTCGTGGACTGGTTGAAGAGCGCTCAACCCGACGTGGTGTGCCTGCAGGAACTCAAGTGCGTGGATGCCGATTTTCCCCGGGAGGCCATCCTGGCGGCGGGCTACCACGCCGCGGTGCATGGGCAGAAGACGTACAACGGCGTGGCCATCCTGGCGAAGACGGAGCCCACCGACGTGGTCGTGGGCTTGTCGGACGGGGTGGATGACACGCACGCGCGGGTGATTTCCGCGACGGTGGACGGAGTTCGGGTGATCAGCGTGTACGCGCCCAACGGGCAGGAGGTGGAGTCGGACGCGTACAAGTACAAGCTGGAGTTCTATGCCCGACTGCGGCGCTACCTGGACGCGCGGCACAAGCCGGGCGAGCCGCTGGCGCTCTGCGGAGACTGGAACGTGGCGCCCGAGCCCATCGACGTCTGGGACGTCGCCGTCTGGGAAGGGCAGACGCTCTTCACCTTGAAGGAGCGGGCGGCCTGGAAGACCCTGTGCGACTTCGGGCTGACGGACACGTTCCGCGCCATGCACCCGGACGTGAAGAAGTTCAGTTGGTGGGACTACCGGATGCTGCAGTTCCAGAAGAACCAGGGCGTGCGCATCGATCACGTGCTGACGTCGGCGCCGCTCACCCAACGGTTGGTGGCGGCGGACGTGGATCGCGAGGCGCGCAAGGGCAAGCAGCCGTCGGACCACGCGCCGGTGTGGGCCGAATTCAAGGCCTGACGGCTTCGAAGACCTCCGCGTCGGGCAGGACGAGGACTTCAAAAACGCGAGCGGAAGCTGTCGTAGTCGAGCTTCACCTGCTGGGCGTAGTCGGTGGCGATGGCGCGCACCCGGGCCCGGAAGCCCGCGTGATCCTTGTCCGTGCGCGCGTGGATCTCACTGTCGAGCGAGCCCGGGAAGACCGTCGGGTTCCAGTCCTTGTCGGCACGGGCGTGATGGGTGGCGAGCACCTGTCCCCATTGCTCGGCCAGGTTCGTGAAGCGCGTCAGCGTGGTGAGGTCCTCCCTGGGAAAGGAGTCCTTCCAGGGGGACAGCTCGCGCACGCTGTAGGGCAGACCTTCCGCCAGCGTCACCCAGCCCAGGTGATCATCCACGCGGTAGCCGAGCGCCTTGTGCGCCGTCACGACGCGGGCGGCCATGTCGCCGCCGCAGGTGGCGTTCGTCTGGGCCACCTGCTCGGCGCCGACGTAGGGCCATGCACTCGGTGCGCGCTGGGCCTTCCACTCGAGGATGCGATCATCCTCCTGGGACGAGGAGGCGCCCTCGATGAGCACGTAGTACCGGGTCGCCCCGGTCGAGCCCAGGCCCGCGCCCAGCCGCTGCATCACGCCCTTCACCGTGAAATAGCCGGACGGCCACGAGGCCCCGCCGCTGAGCGTGGCCCGATAGGCACTCATCCGCGCGCGGATGTCCGCGTTCACCGACTCCGGCACGGGGGCGGCCTCCGAGGACGCGAAGCTGAACTGGCGGACGCCCTGGAGTTTGACCGTCCACTTGTCGAGCAGCTTCACGCGGTTGTTGTCCGCGCTCACGTCATCGAGGAAGTCATTGAGCAGGCCGTAGGTGTTGCTCGCGCGGAACTTCCTCGAGGTTTCTCCGCTGTTGCCGGCGTAGCCGTCCATCGTGTCGAGGTAGGCCTCGGAGAAGGCGTCCAGGAGGACCTCCTGGTCGGCGGTGCCGAACGAGCCCTGCTCGCGCGCCGCGAGCAGCAGACTGGTGGCCATGCGCCACACATCGAGCTGGTAGTCGCCGATCACCGCTTCGTCGAAGTCATTGAGTCCGAAGACGATGTCTCCCTCGTCGTCATCGAACGCGCCGGTGTTGTCGACGTGCATGTCGCCGCCGAGCCAGGTGCGCGTGGAGCGGGTGCCTCCGTAGGAGGCCAGCAACGGTGAGGCGCCGAGATCCTTCCAGTACAGGTGGTTGCTGCCCCGGAAGAAGGCGAAGGCCGACTCCTTCATCCGCGTGTACTTCTCGGAGCGGAGGGCGGGGGGGATGGACGCATTGAACGCGGTGAGTTCATCCACCACGAGCGAAGTCCGGCTCTGGGCGGCGTCGGCGCTGGGCGCGGCGAGTGAGAACAGCAGGCCCGTCAGGGCCATCCCTGGGATGCGGAACGAAATCATGGTCCCGTGGAGGGTAGGAATGTCATGTGGCGGATGGGTGACGCCTGGGTGGCGCTTTGGCATCGGGTAGAGTCGCCCGCCATGGACGAGCTCCTGCGCTTCCTGCTCACGCAATCTCCTCAACCGGCCGTGCTCGACTCCGTCGAGGACTGGTGGAAGCAACACCTGGCGCTGGCCGTGCGCTTTTCCTCGCCGGTGGACGTGGCGTTCGCCGGCGGGTTCGCCGCGGATCGGATGGCCTATGCGTTCGCCTCGGGCTACCACTCGGCGTTGAGGGCCCTGTTGCCGAGCCTGCCGCGAGAGCACCGCTACGCCCTGTGCGCCACCGAGGCCGAGGGAGGCCATCCCTCCGCGATGAACACGCGGCTCACGGGTCCGAGTGGCGGTCCCTGGCGCCTGGATGGGACGAAGACCTTCGTCACCCTGGGCCGAGCGGCGGATGAGCTGCTGGTGGTGGCCACCGAGGGGCAGGACGAGCGGGGCCGCAACCGGCTGCGGCTGGTGCGGCTGGATTCACGACGCGCGGGCGTCACGCTGCGGGATTTGCCGCCACCGCCCTTCGTTCCGGAGCTGCCCCACGCCGAACTGCACATGGATGCCGTGGCGGTGGAGCCTGGCGAGGTCCTTTCCGGAGACGGCTACGAGCGCTTCGTCAAACCGTTCCGCACGGTGGAGGACTGCCACGTGTTCGCGGCGGTGCTGGGCTGGTTGCTCCAGGTGGCGAGGCGTTCTCCCTGGCCGGACGACGCGCGGGAGGGGTTGCTCGCCCTGGGAGTGATGCTGCGAGGGCTCGCCCAGGCGGATGCGGCGGCACCGGAGACGCACCTGGCCCTGGGCGGGGCGATCGAGCTGGTGCGTGGCCGCATCGAGGCCCTGGCGCCGCTCTGGGCGAGCACGGACGCCCCGACGCGCGAGCGGTGGGTGCGGGATCGGTTGCTGCTCCAGATCGCGGGCAAGGTCCGGGCGAAGCGCCGGGAGACCGCCCGTGAAAAACTGTCCACCCTTCGGGGCGGAACGAAGGAAAGCGCCATGAGGTCGGACCCGATACGCTGAGAGGAGCCCTTCATTGGCGGAGGTCTCCGTGGATTTCGATTGCGACTGGCTCATCATCGGCTCGGGTTTTGGCGGAAGCGTGAGCGCCCTGCGCTTGACGGAGAAGGGCTACCGGGTGGTGTTGCTGGAGAAGGGCCGGCGGCTGGAGGGCAAGGACTTTCCCAAGACGAACTGGGGCCTGAAGAAGTGGCTGTGGATGCCGTGGCTCGGCTGGCGGGGCTTCTTCAAGATGACCCTCTTCCGCCACATCACGGTGCTCTCGGGCGTGGGGGTAGGGGGCGGCTCGCTGGTGTACGCCAACACGTTGCCCCAGCCCACGGATGACTTCTTCCAGGCGCCCTCCTGGACGGCGCTGGCGGACTGGAAGAAGGAACTGGCGCCACACTACGACACCGCGCGCCGGATGCTCGGGGCCACGGTGAATCCGCTGCGGACGCTGCCGGACGACATCATCCAGCAGGTGGGCAAGGAGCTGGGCCGCGAGAACTTCCAGCCCTCCACGGTCGCCGTCTATTTCGGCCAGCCCGGCGTGACGGTGCCGGACCCGTACTTCCAGGGCGAGGGCCCCGAGCGCACCGGGTGCAATGCCTGCGGCGGCTGCATGACGGGCTGCCGGTTCAACGCGAAGAACTCGCTCGACAAGAACTACCTCTACCTGGCCGAGAAGCGTGGCCTCTCGCTGCACGCGGACACCGAGGTCACCTGGGTACGGCCCCTTCCCGAGGGGGGTTATGAGGTGGCAGCGCTCGAGGGCACGTCTCGCGTCTCGCGCCGTGAGCGCCGCTTCACCGCGCGCCAGGTCGTCTTCGCGGGAGGCGTGTTGGGCTCGGTGGAGCTGCTGCTCAAGCTCAAGGCCTCCCCGGAAGGATTACCCCGTCTCTCGGAGCGGCTGGGCGATGGCGTGCGCACCAACTCCGAGGCGCTGATTGGCGTCGTGGCGGGCAAGGGCCTTCGTGACAAGGACTTGTCCAAGGGGATCGCCATCGGCTCCATCCTCCACACCGATGCGCACTCCCATCTGGAGCCGGTGCGCTACGCGGATGGCTCGAACTTCTTCCGGATGCTGATGGCCCCGCATGTGAGCGGCGCCACGGTCTTTTCCCGATTGGCGCGCGTCCTGGGCCTCTTCGTGCGCCACCCCCTCAAGTTCCTGCGCCCCTGGTTCAAGCGGGACTTCGCCCGGCAGTCGATGATCCTCCTTTATATGCGCACGCTGGATGGACACCTGCGCATGCGGCGGGGAAGGAGCGTGCTCACCGGAGGGCGCCTGGGCTTGATGACGGGGCTCCAGGAAGGGCCCGCGCCCACCGCGCACATGCCCGAGGCCACGGACCTGGCTCGGCGTGTGGCCCGGAAGCTCGATGGCCTGCCCATGACCCTGGCTTCCGAGACGGTGCTGGGCATCCCCACCACGGCGCACATCCTGGGCGGCTGCTGCATGGGGAACTCGCCCGAGACCGGCGTCATCGACACCCAACACCGCCTCTTTGGCTATCCGGGGCTCTACGTCGTCGACGGTTCCGCCATCTCCGCCAATCCTGGCGTCAATCCCTCGCTCACCATCACCGCGCTCGCCGAGCGCGCCATGTCCTTCATTCCCGCCAGGAAGCAGGTGTCGGCGGGCGAGGAGATGACGCGGGCCGCCATGGGAGGGACGCCCTCCCGCCTCTGAGTTTCACCCGAAGCGAGGGGTGTCCGCCGAGGGCCCGTGCTACGAATCGCGGCACCCCATGACACTCCTTCCGTGGACACGAAGAGCGGGCCTTCTCGCGTGTGTGTTGCTGGCCTCGGGTTGTGGCTTCCTGGATGCGCCGGGCACGCCGCGCCTCGTGGCGCACCGCTCGGGTTCGGGCAACTACCCGGAGAACTCCCGTTCGGCCATCGCCGCCGCCCTGCGCGCGGGCTACCCCACCATCGAGGTGGATGTGGTGCTCACGCGCGACCGCATCCCCATCCTCTCGCACGATCCCTGGATCGATCCGGTGCTGTGCTCCTACGCGCAAGGGCCGGATGAAGCCGAGCCGCGCCGCTTGCCCCTGGACTCGCGCATGCCCATCCGGGACTTCACGCTGGAGGAGTTGCAGCGCGACTTCCGGTGTGGAGGACTGGGAGACCCCGCGAATCCCGACGCGGTGCGCGTGGCGGACACGTACCTCACCTTCGACGAGCTGCTCGAGCGGGTGAAGGGCCATCCAGACTCGGTCCTCCACCTCGATATCAAGGAGAACCCGGCGTACACGGAGGGCCCGGATGTCTTCGCGGACGAGATCCTGGGCCGGTGGAACGCGGCGGCGCTGCCCAACCGCTTCTACATCACCTCCACGCGGGGGGACTTGCTCAAGACCTTCAAGGCCCGCCAGCCGATGGAAGCGCTCCTCATCTGGCCGGAGTTCGACAAGGACCGCAACTCCACGCTGACGGCCGTCGGCAACGAATTGCGGCGCAAGGTGGGGGTTCAGGAACTCATCCAGCTCGCGCGTGACGCGGGGGCGGATGGCATCGCCGTGGCCTACCAGGTGGCGGACCGCGCCGCGTTGGAGTCCGTGCGGGACGCGGGGCTGAGGACCGCCATCTGGACACCCAACACCGAGTCCCAGCTGTCCGTGTTCTGCCGCTGGCCCCTGGACTACCTCATCACCGATTACGTGGAGCGTGCGCCGTGCCGTTGACCCTTTCGCTGGTGGCCGCGAGCCTGACCCTGGCCGCGCCCGTGCGTTTCGATCGGGTGGATCTGCTGAGTGAGGATGGCGGCACCTTCCTCCACTACGACATGCCGCTGGCCGGGGCCTACGCGCCGATGGTGGCCCTGCGTTTCCTGGAGCAGGTGAAGGTGGTGTTCTCCCTGCCGGTGGGGTTGTACGCCGGGGCGTCCATCTCCTCGCAATCCCTGTCCTACGAGGGAATGTTGTGGCGTTCCCAGGAGGGGAGGGGCCTCGTATGGACGGGGAGCCTGCACACGCGGCTGCTCATGCCCTATGGCGCCCACGTGGGAGTGGCCTGGCGGGCCGGTCCGCTGCGCGTGGGAGCGGGAGCGAGCCTGTCGACCCAGGCCACCTGGGCGCGTCCGGAATGGAGCCAGTGGCGGGTGCTGCCCACACTGGCCGTGGGCATCGGGTCCAACGTGGCACCCGGCATGTAGCGATCACGGCCTCCAGCGGCGGGAGTGGAAAATCGGAAGTCACGGTGTTGACGGCTTTGAGCTGAAGGAGCCTAAATCCGTGCTTCCCCCTTTTTCCCACTCGCTGTCCTCCGTCCCTGGAGGTTGTGTTCATGAAGCTGAATCGGATGCTGTTCGCCTGCTCCGTGATGGGTCTGTCCGCCTGCGGTGGCCCCCTGCCCGAGGAGCAGGAGCAGGTCATCGCCTCGAAGGAAGTGGGCCAGCTGGCCCAACTGCTGCGCAAGCCCAACGCGGTGCGGGGCGAGTACATCGTCGTCCTCCGGGAGGACGTGAAGGGAGTGGCCCGGGTCAGCCCCGCGCTCGTCGCGCAGGAGATGGTGCGCTCGCGTGGCGGCGAGGTGCTGCACGCGTATGAGCACGTGCTCAAGGGCTTCTCGGCGCGCATGAGCGAGGAGCGGGTGCGCGAGCTGCTGGCGGATCCCCGCGTGGCGTACATCGAGGAGAACGGCGTGAAGTCGGTGTCGGGCTCGGGCAGCCAGACGGGTGCCACCTGGGGCATCGATCGCACGGATCAGCGCGCCCTGCCGCTCAACTCCACGTACACCTACAACGTCGATGGGACCGGGGTGCACGCGTACATCATCGACACGGGCATGCGGCTCACGCACTCCCAGTTCACGGGTCGCGTGGGCGTGGGCTTCGACTCCATCACCGCGGGCGGGACCGGGGCGGACTGCCACGGGCACGGCACGCACGTGGCGGGCACCGTGGGTGGCACCACCCACGGCATCGCGAAGAACGTGACGCTGCACCCGGTGCGCGTGCTGGACTGCTCGGGCTACGGCTCGGACGAGCAGGTCATCGCGGGCCTGGACTGGGTGACGGCCAACCACGTCAAGCCGGCCGTGGCCAACATGAGCCTGGGCGGTGACGCCTCGCAGGCGCTGGATGACGCCCTGGAGCGCACCATCGCCGCGGGCGTGGTGGTCGCCGTCGCCGCGGGCAACGACAGCTCCAACGCGTGCAACTACTCGCCGGCGCGCACGCCCAACGCCATCACCGTGGGCGCCACCACCAGCAGCGACTCGCGGGCCTCGTACTCCAACTACGGCACCTGTCTGGACATCTTCGCTCCGGGCTCGAGCATCACCTCCGCCTCGTACTCCAGCAACACGGCCACCACGTCCATGAGCGGCACGTCCATGGCCTCGCCGCACGTGGCGGGCGTGGCGGCGCTCTACCTGGAGGCCAACCCCACGGCCACCCCGGCCCAGGTGACGGCGGCGCTGCTCACCAACGCCACGCCGAGCAAGGTGAACAGCCCGGGCACGGGCTCGCCCAACCTGCTGCTCTACTCGCTGTTCAGCACCGGCGGTGGCGGCGACACCACGGCGCCCTCCACCTCCCTCACCTCGCCGGCGAGCGGCGCCACGGTGAGCGGCACCACCACCCTCACCGCCTCCGCCACGGACAATGTGGGGGTGACGAAGGTGGACTTCTACGTGGGCACGAGCCTGGTGGGCACCTCCACCACGGCGCCCTACAGCTTCGCCTGGAACACCACGGGCGTGGCCAACGGAACCTACTCGCTCACCACCAAGGCCCATGACGCCGCGGGCAACGTGGGCACCTCGTCCTCGGTGTCCGTCACCGTGAACAACGGCACGGGGGGCAGCTGCTCCACCACCGAGCAGCTCCTGCTCAACGCGGGCTTCGAGAGCGGCTCCGCGAGCTGGACGGCGACCTCGGGCGTCGTCGATGGCACCACCTCGGGGAGCGCGGCGCGCACGGGCAGCTACAAGGCCTGGCTCAACGGCGTGGGCTCCACCAGCACGGACACCCTCTACCAGCAGGTGACCATCCCCTCCACGGCCTGCGCCGCGACGTTCTCCTTCTGGGTGAAGATCACCACGTCGGAGACCACGACCACCACGGCCTACGACAAGCTGAGCGTCCAGGTGCTCAACAGCGCGGGGACGGTCCTGGCGACGCCGGCCACCTACAGCAACCTGAACAAGTCCACGGACTACGTGCAGAAGTCCTTCGATCTGAGCGCCTACAAGGGCCAGACGATCCGCGTGTACTTCAAGGGGACCGAGGACAGCTCACTCAAGACGAGCTTCTTCCTCGATGACACGGCGCTGAGCATCACCCGGTAGTCGTTGTCCCTGGCGTACCTGGAGTCTGGCGGCGCGGGAGGCTCGAGTCTCCCGCGCCGTCGTGTTTTCAGGGACGGCGGCGCAGCTTCGCGTCGACGCTGTAGGGGCCTCCGCCGGTGAACAGGGCCGAGAGCATCACCGAGAGATAGAGGATGGACATCTCCATGTTGCCGAAGGGATCCGCCCGGTGGCGGTAGAGCGCCACGCCCATGGTGAAGGCCGCGAAGAGCGCCGCCGGGCGCGTGAGCAGTCCCAGCGCCACGAGCAGTCCCCCCAGGAACTCCGCCAGTGCCGCGCACCAGGCGAAGAAGAGGGGGTAGGGGAAGCCCAGTTGCTCCACGCCCGCGGCGAAGCGGCTCATGTCTCCCATTACCTTGGGCAGCCCATGGGCCAGGGCCAGCGTGAGTCCAAACACCACGCGCACGAGCGTCCATCCCAGCGCGGCGCCACGTGTATTCATCATCCTTCTCCTCCCGCGGGCGGTTGATCCTTCTCGCCCCGCTTGATGCCGAGTGCCTTGAGTTTTTTATAGAAGTGACCGCGCTCCAGATCGAGCAGCCGCGCGGCCTCGGTGACGTTGTCCTGCGTATACGCGAGCGTGTGTTGGAGGATCTCCCTTTCGGCGTCCTCCACCTGCTCGCGGAAGGTCCGATCCACCCGGGGGCGGAAGCCGCCGGCGGCCCCGGCGCCGGAGGGAATCAGGGGAGCCGGGAGGGGGGGCGGCCTGGCGGAAGGCATCGCGGAGGCGCCCACCGCCTCGGAGGAGGCGGCGGGTGGGGTGCCCTTGGCGCGCGGCAGGAGTTCCTGTGCCTCCGCGCCCGTGACCACGGGGCCCTCGCAAAGAATGGCCAGACGTTCCACGAGATTGCGCAGCTCACGCACATTGCCTGGATAGGAATAGGAAGCCATGACAGACAGGGCTTCGGGTGACAGGGATAGGGGCCGGCGCCCGTTTCGGGTGCAGGCCTCCTGGAGGAATGTGTCGATGAGCGCGGGAAGATCCTCCCGCCGCTCGCGCAAGGGCGGCGAGTGGATCTGCACCACGTTGACCCGGTAGTAGAGGTCCTCCCGGAACCGGCCCGCCTCGATCTCCTTCTCCAGGTTCTTGTTCGTGGCGGCGATGACGCGCACGTCGACCTTGAGGGTTTCCGTGCCACCCACCCGCTCCAGCTCGCCCTCCTGCAGCACGCGCAGCAGCTTGGTCTGCATGGCCTGGGGCATGTCACCAATCTCGTCGAGGAAGAGCGTGCCCTCGTGCGCGAGTTCGAACTTGCCCCGGCGCACGCTCACCGCTCCGGTGAACGCCCCTTTCTCGTGGCCAAACAGCTCGCTCTCGATGAGCTCATGCGGCACCGCCGCGCAGTTGAGTTTCACGAAGGGCGCGCTCTTGCGCCGCGAGTGCTGGTGCAGGGCCCGGGCGATGAGCTCCTTGCCCGTGCCGTTCTCGCCGGTGATGAGCACGCGCCCCTCGGAGGGCGCCGTGCGCTGGATGAGGGAGAAGATGCGCTGCATGGCCGGGCCGCTGCCCACCATGTCGTAGCGGCCGAGCTCCGCGCGCAGCGCCCGGAGCTCCTCCATGGCCGCCTGGTGCTTGAGCGCGTTGCGCAGCGCCACGAGCAGCCGATCCCTCGCGATGGGCTTCTCCAGGAAGTCGCGGGCCCCCAGCTGGGTGGCCTTCACCGCCGTGTCGATGGTGCCATGGCCGGACATCATGATGACGGGCAGCTCGGGCTTGAGTTCCATCACGCGCGCCAGGACGGTGAGCCCATCCATGTCCGGCATCTTCACGTCCATGAGCACCGCGTCCACGGGACGCGCGGAGACCACGTCCAGGGCCACTTGTCCATTGGCCGCGAGTTCCACGTGATAGCCCGCCAGTTGAAGCGAGGTCTGAAGCGTCAACAGGATGTTCTTCTCATCATCGACGATGAGCACGGACGCTGGCATGTATGGAGCACCTCGTGACGCGCAAGGGGGGCGCGACGCCTGGACTTCAACCGTTCCGGAAACCCATGGGATGTTCAAGGATTCCGGGGCATTTCGCCCCCTTGGAATTGAAAGGAGAGTGTAAGCCCGGGAATCCAGAACTCCCAGTCTAAAGACAGTCAATGCCTGCCTTCCTTGAAAGAACTGTCAGCTCTGGCGGGGACTGACTGCACCATTCCAGGGCAAGCGGCCAGAAATTCTTGAAAACCAAGACAGGTCCGGTGGAAGAAGAAACCCTAAATTCTGTCCAGTGCTTGTCAGTCTTTGCTACTCCGTGATATCTGGCACGCTCCGGCGGAGGATTGCAGGTTACGGGTTCTTGATTTCCCGGGAGCACCGGAGCAGGCGCAAGCACCGCTGGAGTTCATCCGGGCGAAGCCACGAATGAAAAGGGGCTCGTCCGTCGCAAGGGGCAAGAAGATCATGGAGCAATCAGCGTACCGGTCGACCGGTATGCGCGCTCGCGGCATCCCCGCGAGAGTGCTTGGAGTAGCGTGGCTCGCGACCGCGTTGGCGTGCGGCAATTCGCCGGACACCTCGGCGCAGGCGCGGTCCGGAGGAGAGGGTGAGCAGTCGCGCCCGGTCATGCACAAGGTGCAGGTCAACGCGCAGAAGGCCGCCGAGCTGGAGAAGCATGGCGCCAAGGTCCTGGCGGACTACGGCTCCTTCAAGCTGATGCACCTGGAAGAGTCCGTGCTGACCACGCTTCCCGCCGAGGCGGGCGTGGAGCTGCGCGATGACTACAACCACATCCTGCTCAACGCCGGGACGATCGACACCGCGTCCACGCAGGCGCAGGCTCTGCGGGGCATCCGCAAGTCGGCCGTGGGCAAGAGCATGCACCTGGTGCAGTTCTCCGGCCCCGTGCGCCCCGAGTGGTACAAGGCGCTCGAGAACACCGGCGTCCGGGTGGTGACCTACATCCCGAACAACGCCTACCTGGTCTACGGCGATGTGACGGCGATGAACCGCCTGCAGAACCACATGTCGGCCGCGCAGGTCATCCAGTGGGATGGCGAGTACCTGCCGGACTACAAGCTGGACCCGTCCGTCAACAAGGCCGTCACGGCCGCGTACTCCATCCAGCTGGTCGAGGATGCCGAGACGAACGCCGGGACGATGGACCTCATCCGCAAGCTGCAGACGCGGGACGGGGTGTCCCAGAGCCTGCTGGGCTACGTGAACGTGAAGGCGTTCATCAGCCGCGACGCGCTCTACCAGCTCGTGCAGCGCCCGGACGTCGTGTCCGTGCAGCCCTACGCCGAGATGGTCAAGCTGGACGAGCGCCAGAACCGCATCATCTCCGGCGCCACCACGGGCAACGGCCCGTCGGGTCCGGGCTACCTCGCGTGGCTGGCCTCCAAGGGCTTCACCCAGGAGCAGTTCAGCGCGTCGGGCTTCGGCGTGGACGTGACGGACAGCGGTCTGGACAACGGCACCCCGACGCCCAACCACTTCGGTCTGTACGTCGCCGGTGACATCAACGGCACCAGCCGCGTGTTGTTCAACCGCCTGGAAGGCACGCCCAACTCGGGCAGCACCATCCAGGGTTGCGACGGCCACGGTACGCTCAACAGCCACATCGTCGGCGGCTACGTCAACAAGACGGGCGCGCCGTTCACCGATACGGCGGGCTATGCCTACGGCCTGGGCGTGGCGCCCTTCGTGAAGCTCGGCTCCTCGGTCGTCTTCGACCCGGGCTACTTCACCTCGCCGAACTACGCGAACATGCTCTCGCGTGGCTACCGCGACAACATCCGCATCAGCAGCAACAGCTGGGGTTCGAGCTCCAACTCGTACACCACCGACGCTCAGGCGTACGACGGACTGGTGCGTGACTCGCAGCCGGCCACCTCGGCCGTGCCCGCCGAGGGCAACCAGGAAATGGTCATCGCCTTCGCGGCCGGTAACTCCGGTTCGGCGGCGAACACCGTGGGCAGCCCCGGTACGGCCAAGAACGTCATCACCGTGGGTGCCTCGGAGAACGTCCATCCCTTCGGCGGCGCGGACAACTGCGCCATCGCGGACACCGGCGCCGACAACCTCAACGACATCATCAGCTTCTCCGGCCGCGGGCCGACGGCCGACGGCCGCAAGAAGCCGGATATCGTGGCGCCGGGCACGCACGTGACGGGCGGCGTGGCCCAGACGGCCGGCCAGCGCGCGGAGCCCCCCGCCAAGCCCAACGGCGAGGCCCTCTCGTGCTTCGACGGCTCGGGTGTGTGCGGTGGTCCGAGCGGCAGCAACTTCTTCCCCACCACCCAGGAGTGGTACTCGGCCTCCTCGGGTACCAGCCACTCCACCCCGGCGGTCGCGGGTGGCGCGGCCCTCGTGCGCCAGTACTTCATCAACCAGGGCTTCGCTCCGCCGAGCCCGGCGATGACCAAGGCGTACCTGATGAACTCGGCCCGTTACCTCACGGGCGTGGGCGCCAACGACAACCTCTACTCCAACAGCCAGGGCATGGGTCTCATGGACCTGGGCGTGGGGTTCGACGGCGTTCCGCGCAAGCTGGATGACCAGACCGCGGCGAGCCTCCTCACCGCCACGGGCCAGACGCGCGTGTTCGAGGGTGCGATCAGCGACTCGACCAAGCCCTTCCGCGTGACGCTGGCGTGGACGGACGCTCCCGGCGCGACCACGGGCGCGGCCTACAAGAACAACCTGGACCTCACCGTGACGGTGGGCGGCAACACCTACAAGGGCAACGTCTTCACGAAGGACGTGTCCACCACGGGTGGCACGGCCGACAGCTCCAACAACGTGGAGAGCGTCTACCTGCCCGCGGGCGTGTCGGGTCCGTTCACCGTGACGGTGACGGCCACCAACATCAACTCGGACGGTGTGCCCAACAACAGCACGACCCTGGATCAGGACTTCGCGCTGGTGGTGTACAACGCCTGCAACACCGCCCCCTCGGCTCCCACGGGCCTGACGGCCGCCGTGGCGGGTGACAACAACATCACCCTGAACTGGACGACCAACGAGTCGACCTCCTACGCCGTCTACCGCGCCACCGTGGCCGGTGGCCCCTACACCCGCATCGCGACCGTGACGGCTCCTCCGTACTCGGACACCGAGGTGTCGGGCGGTGGGACCTACTACTACGCGGTGCGCGGCGTGCTGTGCGCCGAGTCCCCGAACTCCAACGAGGCTTCCGCCACGGCCACGGGTGTCTGCAAGGATGCTCCGTCGTTCGCGGGTCTGGCCTCGGCCGCCAACGGCGCCGTCAGCACCTGCTCCTCGACCCTGTCGTGGCCCGCGGCCCAGTCGTCTTGCGGCGGCTCGCTGACCTACTCGGTCTACCGTTCCACCACGAGCGGCTTCACGCCTTCCTCGGCCAACCGCATCGCCACGGGCATCTCGGGTCTGACGTTCTCGGATGACCTGAACCTGACCAACGGCAAGCCCTACTACTACGTGGTGCGCGCCACGGAGACGAGCTCGGCCACGCTCGAGGAGAAGAACACCGTGCAGCGCACGGCCACGCCCACGGGTGTCGTCACCCCGGGTGGTGCGACCAACTTCTTCGACAACTTCGATGGGACCCGTCCGGCCAACGCCTCGGCGTACTGGATTCCCTCCGCGACCGCCGGCTCCACGACGGCGCTGAACATCGTGTCGGGTTGCCACTACCAGTCGGCCACGAACGCCTACCGCTTCGGTGCGACGAACACGGATTGCAGTGGCATCTACGCCAACAGCCAGAACCTGACCCTGTCCCTGGGTGGTGACGGCTCCGTGTCCCCGAGCATCAACGGCTTCAACATCTCCAGCTCCGGCGGCACGCCGACGATGTCGTTCAACCTCTGGTACGCCTTCGAGAACCGCTACGACGGTGCCTGGCTCGTCTACAGCACCACGGGCGCCAACGGCCCCTGGACGAACGTCGGCGACGCCGTGACGGCGACCGCTCCGTACATCTCCGCGGGTGTCTACGACAACACGCTGTCGAGCTCCTCCACGACGCGCATCTGGACCTCCACGAACACCGGTGAAAACGGTTCGCTCAAGGCGGTCACCGTCAACCTGAGCGCGCTCAACGGCCAGAAGGTGTGGTTCGCGTTCCGCTTCTACTCCGACTCGATCACCACCGCCGAGGGCGCCTATGTGGACGACGTGCGCATCACGTCGGACTCCGCGGCCGTCTGCACCACGAACACGCCTCCCCCGGGTCCCGCGGTCTCCTACGTCGTGACGGGTCTGCCCGCCGCGGCGCAGATCGCCAAGCCGATCGGCTTCTCGCTCACGGCGTACGACGCGGTGGGCCAGATCGCCTCGGGCTACTCCGGTAGCGCGGCGCTCACCAGCACGGATGCCGCGGCGGCCTTCGCTCCCTCCTCCGCGACCTTCGCGGCGGGTGTGGCGAACGGTCTGTCCGTGACCTTCGGCACGGCGGGCACGCAGTCCATCACGGCGACGGACGGTGCCATCACGGGCACCGCCAGCACCACGGTCACCACGGCGACCAAGGTGGGCTTCACGGGCCAGCCGGGCAACGCCACCGCGGGCGCCACGCTCGGCACGGTGCGCGTCGCGGTGCAGGACAAGGACGGCAAGACGGTGACGACGGGCTCGTACAGCGTCACGCTGTCGATCGCGAACAACCCGGGCGGCGGCACGCTGTCGGGCACCACCACGGCGACCACGAGCGCCGGTGTGGCGACCTTCACGGGTCTGACCGTCGACAAGACGGGCGTGGGCTACACGCTCAAGGCGACCGTGACCGGTCTGGACGAGGCCACCAGCTCCAGCTTCACCATCGCTCCGGCGACGGCGAACAAGCTGGCGTTCCTGGCCCAGCCTCCCGCGACGACCGTGGCGGGCCAGGCGCTGACCCCGGCGGTGCGCGTGGCCATCCTGGACACCTACGGCAACGTGCAGACGAGCTCCAAGGCGAACGTCACGCTGGCGCAGGGCGCTGGCCCCGCGGGCAGCCTCGCGGGCACCCTCACGGTGGCGGCGATCGACGGCGTGGCCACGTTCTCCGACCTGTCCTTCACCAAGGTGAGCGCGGACTACAAGCTGGCGGCGACCTCGGGCACCCTCACGGGCGCCACGAGCAACGCCTTCGCGGTGACCGCGGCGGCTCCGTACCGCTCGGCCATCACGAAGCAGCCCTCCAACATCGCGGCGGGCGCCGTCATCTCCCCGGCGGTCGAGGTCTCGCTGTATGACCAGTTCGGCAACCTGGCGACGCAGTCCAGCGATGCCGTGTCCGTCTCGCTCAGCTACAACGTGGGCGGCGCGATCCTGGGCGGCACCACCACCGTGAACGCGGTGAACGGTGTGGCGACCTTCGACGCGCTCACGGTGAACCGTGCTGGCATCAACTACACCCTGGTGGCGGGCGCGAGCGGTACGCGTCTGGACACCAGCGTCGGCTTCAACGTGACGGCCGGTGTGGTCTCCAAGCTCGTCTTCCTCACCACTCCCCCGGCTGGCACGGCGGTGGGTGCGACGTTCTCGGTGAGCGTGGCCGCGCAGGACAGCTTCGGCAACACCATCACCGGCGCGACGCCTTCCGTGACGCTGACGCTCGGCAATGCCGCGGGCGCCACCCTCTCGGGCACCACGACGGTCACCGCGGTTGACGGCGTGGCCACCTTCACGGGTCTGTCCATCGGCACGGCTGGCTCGGGCTACACGCTCGAGGCTTCCGCGTCCGGCCTGACCTCCGCTACCTCCGCGGCCTTCTCCATCGGCGGCTCCGGCTCCGGCGGCGAGAAGGGTGACAAGGGCGATAAGGGCGACAAGGGCGACAAGGGCGACACCGGTGACAAGGGCGACACCGGTGACAAGGGCGACAAGGGCGATACCGGCGACAAGGGTGACAAGGGCGACACCGGCGAGACCGGTCCCCAGGGTCCCCAGGGTGAGAAGGGCGAGAAGGGCGAGCCCGGTGCCGCGGGTGGCTGCAGCGCCGCCTCGGGTGCCGACGCCAGCCTCTACCTGGGCCTGTTCGTGCTCGGGTACGTCGTCTCCCGCCGCCGCCGCATGGCCGCCTGAGTCCGACGAGGACGGTGATCGGGTGGAGCTGAGCGCTCCACCCGGTTGACCTCCCGACGACCTGTTCAACCTTGAACGCGCTGGTGGGGTTTTTCCCCGCCAGCGCGTTCTTCATTTTAGGGACGTGAGGTGCGCGATGCCGTCGTGGAACGTGCGTGGATGCGGAGTGGTGTTGGGGCTGCTCCTGGCGGGAGGAGCGGTGGCGGGCTCTCAGTGGAAGCAGCGCGTGGAGCGGCTCGAGCGCGAGGCGAGGGCACTGGCCAATCCGAGGGGGTGCGACAAAGTGGAGGAGTGCGAGTTGACGGGACTGGGTCACAAGTCCTGTGGTGGGCCACGCACCTATCTCGCCTATTGCTCCCGGACGACGGACGAGCGGACGCTGCGTGCGCGGCTGGAGGCACTCGAGAAGGCCGAGCAGGCATGGCAAGTGGAGGAGCAACGACCGTCCAACTGTGGACTGACGCGAGTGCCCCGGTTGCGCTGGGAAGAAGGGGAGTGCCGCGCCCGGTAGCGCCCAGTCCCCCGGTGAGACGGGGACAAAAGGCTTTGACTCCGCGTTGCATGGCGGGCTAGAGGCGGACGCGCTGCGCTACTCATCTTCATGACATTTTTCACTGGAGGACCAATGCGTCGGATCTCGATGGTCGCGGGGCTCGCCCTCGCTGTGGCGGTACTCGCCGGCTGCCCGCCGACCTACCCCAACTGCAAGAGCGACGAGACCTGCCAGGAGAAGGGCGAGGTCTGCGTCAATGGGACGTGCCAGGAGTGCGCCGCCGACGCCAACTGCAAGGAAGGTTTCGCGTGCCAGGGCAACAAGTGCGTTCCCAAGGGCCCCGAGTGTTCGCGCGATGAGCAGTGCACCGGCGGGCAGATCTGCCAGGGCGGCAAGTGCGCCGCGCCGCAGTGCACCTCCAACAGCCAGTGCGGTGGAGCCCAGGAGTGCCAGAAGGGCCGCTGCGTGCTGCCGCCGGGCGCCTGCAACGACAGCGCCGACTGCGCTGGGGGCCAGGAGTGCCAGCAGAACAAGTGCGTGGCCGCCGCCACGAAGTCCGAGTGCAATTGGGAGCCGCTGCGCTTCGGCTTCAACGAGGCGACGCTGCCCGCTGACGCCCAGAGCCGCCTGAGCGAGCTCGCCCAGTGCATCAAGGACGCGGGGTCGGGCCGGATCGAACTCGCCGGGCATGCGGACGAGCGTGGCACGGAGGAGTACAACCTCCAGCTGTCCCAGAAGCGCGCCGCCTCGGTGAAGAAGTACCTGGTGGACCTGGGCATCTCGGCCAGCCAGCTCAAGACCGTGGGCTACGGGGAGAACCGGCCGGCCGAGCAGGGTGCCTCGGAAGAGGCCTGGGCGGCCAACCGTCGCGTCGAATTCAACCGCTAGTCCGGCTTTGAGGTAGGCTGCCGCGCGATGGCCTCCATCGAGACCGAGACGCGGCAGTCCTACCTGGTGTTCGCCTGTGGAAGCAGTTGGTACGCCGTGCCCGCGGAGTGCGCGGCGGAAGTCGTCAGCTTCCCCGAGCTGACGCGGGTACCGGGTGCCCCGGCGCACCTGCTTGGCGTGTTCGCCCACCGCGGAGAAGTCATCCCCGTGGTGGACATGAGCATGCTGGTGTCCGGGGAGAGCGAGCCCACGCGCCGCGCGGTGTTGGTGCGGTTGGGTCGCGGAACCCTGGCGCTGACGGCCAGCCGGGTGGCGGGCGTGTCCCAGGTGGATGGCCGCCTGGAGCCCCTGGGCGCCAATGGGGTGCATCTGCACCTGCGTGGACCGGCCCGCAGCGCCCAGCGCGACGTGGCGGTCATCGACCCCGAGGGGCTGTTCGATCACCTCAGTCAGGGGAACTGACGCATGGGCAGCCGGCTGTCGGGCACGCTCCTGTGCCGTGCGGGTGACGATCGGGTCGCGTTCGCCGCGCAAGAGGTCGCCACCATCGAGTCCCCCTCGACGTTCGGAGGGCTGGCGGGTTCGGCCAGCCGGGCCTTCAACGGGTCGTCCGTCACCGGGCGCATCCTCGTGGCGGTCTCGGGCGAGGGCGTGGGGGTGGAGGCGCTGGAGATCGACGCCGAGCCGCATGCCCTGCTGCCCGCGCCAGGTCTGCTCGCGCGAATCGCGGGGGGCAGTTTGAAAGGCTTCATCCAGGTGCGTGGCGCTCTGTGGCCGGTGATGTCGCTGGCCGACTTCGGGCGCTTCCTGGCGCCTTCCTCGCGGGAGGCCGCGTGAAGGAGCACTCGGGGCTGCGGGGGCTGTCGGAGTGGACCACGCGTCCGTCCTGGTGGGGCGGGTCCCTGGGCCTGTCCCTGGCGCTGCTCTACGGGCGCGTCACGCATTCGTTGCCCAGGGATGGCATCTGGCTCTTCCTGGGATTGATGGCGGCCGTGCTGGTGATGAACAGCGTGCTGTCCTGCGCCCAGGAGCGGCACGCGCTGCGGGTGCTGCGGGCGTTGGAGGAGGGGCGTCTGGCCCCCGGCCCGGACAACCTGCGCCGTGCGTTGCAGGAGGTCCGCCGCATTCCCGGCCGCTCGTTCTGGTTCACCCTCCAGGGATGGCTGGGCGGCGCGCTGATGTTGGCGGCGACGTATACGCCGCTGGCGGGGGCTTCCTGGACCTTGGGGATGCGCATCGGGTTGGTGGGCGTGTCGCTCGGTCCGTTGTCCGCCATGCTCGTGTACCTGCTGGTGGTGCGCCGCAGTCGTCTCGCCGCCGAGCGCATCGCGGCCAAGGGGCTGTCGCCGCAAGAGGTCATCTCGGCCCTTCCCTCCGAACGGCTGCGGCTGCGCAAGCGGCTGGTGTTGTTCACCGCGGTGGCGGTGCTCTGCCCCTCCTTCCTCATCCTCGACGTGTCGGTGAGCCGCACCGTGAGCACCTTGGATCAGATCCTCGAGACGAAGGATCGCGAGGTGCAGCGGGACGTGGTGCGCCGGGCGCGGCGAGCCACGGGGCTGCCCCTGGGCATGCTCGCGGGGCTGGTGGTGATGCTGGTGCTGGGCACGGCGTACTTGGCGGGCACGGTGATCGCCGAGCCCCTGCGCGCCTTGTCCGAGGACGCCACGCGCATCGCTCAGGGCGAGGTGCGCACTCCCCGCTTCATACCCGCCGAGGACGAGGTGTGGGCCGTGTCGGCCGCCTTCACGCGCATGCAGGCCCAGCTCGCCCAGGCGCTCGTGCAACTGCAGCGCGCGGGGCTTCAAATCTCCTCCACCACCGAGCAGCTGGTGGCCACCTCGGCGGACCAGGAATCGGGCGCGGGCGAGCAGGCCATCTCCCTCAACGAGACGCGCGCCACCACCGAGGAACTGGCGCGCTCGGCGCAGCAGATCGCCGTCAACGCCGAGTCGGTGTCGGCCATGGCGGAGACCACCTTCGGCGCGGCGCAGAGTGGTCAGCGCAGCGCGGCGGCCTTCCTCGCCGCCATGCACCGCATGAAGGGGGACAATCAGGCCATCGCGGATGCCGTGGTGCGGCTCAACAAGCGGGTGCAGCAGATCGGCAAGGTGGTGGAGTTCATCAACGAGATCGCCGACAAGTCGGACCTGCTCGCGCTCAACGCGGAGTTGGAGGGCACCAAGGCGGGCGAGCCGGGCCGGGGCTTCTCGCTGGTGGCCGCGGAGATGCGCCGCCTGGCGGAGAACGTGCTGTCGTCCACGCTGGCCATCGAGCGGCTCATCGATGAAATCCGCGACGCCACCCAGGCGGCGGTGATGGCCACGGAGGCGGGCTTGAAGACGACGGAGCGCGGCGCATCGCTCGCGGCGCAGGTGGACGCGAGCCTGGGCCTCATCCTGGAACTGGCGCGGCAGACGTCCCACGCCGTGCGCTCCATCTCCCTGGCCACCCAGCAGCAGCAGACGGGGACGGATCAGCTCGCCGCGGCCATGGGTGACATCCTGCGCGTCACCGAGGAGAACGCCGAGGCCACGCAGCAGATGGTGGCCGCGAACACCAACCTGTCCCTGCTCGCCAGCGATCTCAAGGCCACCGTGCAGCGCTTCCGCGTGGCGGAGCGGGAGGAGGCGTGATGCAGCGCCCTCGCATCCTGCGTGCCCGCCGTCCCTTCAGCCGCCGGCTGCTTCGGGCCGTGCTCGGCGCCAACTTCATCGCCGCCCTGCTCGGCGCGCGCTACCTGCAGCTCACCGTCAGCATGCGGTTGGAGGAGGAGTTCTCGCTCTTCCCCCATCTGATGGGCTCCTTCTCGTTGGCCGCCGTGCTGGTGGTGTGGTTTCTCTGCCTGCGCCACCTGCGCGTGCTCAGGTCCGTGGAGGTGGAGGACGGCCTCGTGACCGAGGAGAGCCTGGCGGACGCCGTGCTCGAGGTGCACCGGCTCGCGGACTTCACCTTCTGCGCCACGCTCCTCGCGTGGTTGCTCGCCTCCGGGCTCGTCAACGCGAGCCTCTGGCTCCATGGCTCCTTCTCCAGCTTCTCGCAGGCGGTGCACACGGGCTGGCCGGGGTTCGTCTTCGGTCCTCTCGTCGCGCTGCTCACCTATTGCATGGTCACCCTGCAGGCGCGTGGCGTGGTGCTGGAGCTGTTCTCGCTGGGCCTGACGCCGCAAGTGGCCATCAGCATCGCGCCCAAGCGCTCGCAGATCCGCCTGCGGCTCGTCCTCTTCACCGCCATCGTCGTGGTGACGCCCGCGGTGCTCATCTGGGACGTGTCCACGGTGCTCAGTGATCGGGCGTTCGATCAGGTGCTCGCGGAGACGAGCTCCGCGCGGCAGGTGGACCTGGCCGAGGCGCTGCGCCATGAGTCGCTCGTGTCCGGCAGTGTGCTGTGCCTGCTGATCTTCGGCGTGGCGCTGGCGGCCGCCTATCTGGGAGGAACCCTCCTGGGCCGTCCCATGCGGCTGCTGGGCGAGGCGGCCCACCACATCGCCGAGGGGGACCTGAGCCAGCCGCGCGTCATCCCCGCCGAGGACGAGGTGTGGGCCGTGTCCGCCGCCTTCTCCACCATGCGGACCCACCTGGCGGGGGTGCTCGCGCAACTCCAGCGCGCGGGCAGCCGCATCGGCACCACCACCGGGGAAATCCTCTCCACCTCCTCGCGCTATGAGGCCGGTGCCGCCGAGCAGGCCAGCTCGTTGGATCAGACGAGCGCCACCACCGAGGAGCTGGCACGCTCGGCGCGGCAGATCGCGGAGAACGCGGGCTCCGTGGCGGAAATCGCCCACAAGACGCTCGCGGCGGCCAAGGCGGGCCAGGCCAGCTCCGAGTCCTTCCTGGAGACGATGAACCGCATGCGCCACGACAACCAGGCCATCGCCGCGGCGGTGGTCCGGTTGAACAAGCGGGTGCAGCAGATCGGGAAGATCGTCGAGTTCATCAACGGCGTGGCCGACAAGTCGGACCTGCTCGCGCTCAACGCGGAGCTGGAGGGCACCAAGGCGGGAGAGGTGGGACATGGCTTCTCGCTGGTGGCCGCGGAGATGCGCCGCCTGGCGGAGAACGTCATCGAGTCCACCAAGGAGATCGAGGGGCTCATCGAGGAGGTGCGGGATGCCTCGGGCGGCGCGGTGATGGCCACCGAGGGCGGCGTGCGCGCCACCGAGATGGGCACCACGCTCGCGCAGCAGGTGTCCGAATCGCTGCGGCAGATCGTCGAGCTGGCGGGACGCACGTCGGACGCGGTGCGGGCCATCTCGCTGGCCACCCAGCAGCAGCAGGGCGGCACGGATCTCCTGGCCGAGGCCATGGCGGACATCCTGCGCATCACCCAGCAGAGCCACAACGCCACCAAGCAGGTCATCAGCGCCAACGGGGACCTGTCCACGCTGGCGAGGGATTTGCGGAGCGTGGTGGAGCGCTTCCAGATCGACCCCACGGGGACCGGGGGCAACGGGTGAGCGGGCGGGAGAAGCTGCTCAAGCAGTTCCGGGAGCTGGTGGGGGTGCGCCTGGAGCGCATCAACCGCCGCATCGTGGAGCTGGAGGCCGGCGCCAGCCCCGAGGCGGGCCGCACGGTGTTGCGCGAGCTGCACGGCCTCAAGGGCGAGGCGCGGATGATGGGTTTCGACACCATCAACACCGTCGTCCACGAGATGGAGGAACTGGTGCGCTCCACCGAGCGCGCCGAGCATGCGCTGTCCGCGGAGTCCATCGACGCGCTGCTGCGGGCCGCGGACGCGGTGTTGGTGCTGTCCGGCGCGGCGGGGCAGGAGCCCGCGCAGTCGCCTCCCGAGGTGGGCAAGCTGGTGCGAGGACTGCAGGAGTGCACCCGGGCCGAGGTGTCGGGCCTGGGGGCTTCCCCGGCCGCCCCGCCCGTGGCGCCGCCCCGCTCGGCAGCCCCGAGCCCCCGCCGCGAGTCCGTGGAGGAGTCCGGGGATGATGTCACGCCCGCCTGGGGCTCGGCGTCGCTCAACGTGACGGCGCCTTCGCTGGTCTCCCGGTTGGGGCCTCCGGTTCCTCCCGCCATCGCCCCGGCGGCGCCCTCGGTCCGCGCGCCCCTCGTGGGCCGCTCGATGGGGGTGGAGCCGCCGCGCGCGCCGCCGCCTCCGCCGACTCCGGCCTCCGTCACGGTCGCCACCTCCATTTCCCGGATGCCGCCCGCGGTGCCCGAGCCACCCGCGCGCACGTCCACCGCGACGGCCGCGGTCCGCACGGGGGAGCGCACGGATGGCTCGGTGCGCATTGGCGTGGCGAGCCTGGAGCGTCTCACCAGCGCGGTGACCAACCTCACCCAGGTGTCGCGCCGCCGCGAGCTGGCCACCACCCGGCGGTTGGATCTGGCGCGCGAGCTGAGCCTGCTCGCGCGCTCCGCGGAGGACCTGGGCCCCGCGGGCGCGGTGTTGGCCGAGCGGCTGGGCCGCGCGAAGGAGCTGGCCGCCGCCCTCCATCGCGAGGAGAAGTTGCTGGCCAACGAGGAGCTGCGCGACCTGGGCTACGTGGCCGACGAGGTGCAGCGCCTGCGCATGCTTCCCTTGTCCGTGCTCTTCGAGCCCTATCCGCGCATGGTGCGGGATCTGGCGCGCGAGCTGGGCAAGGAAGTGGAATTGGTGGTGGACGGCGAGGACACGCGCGCCGACCGGGCGGTGGTCGAGGCGTTGAGGGATCCCCTGCTGCACCTGGTGCGCAACGCGCTGGACCATGGCCTGGAGTCGCGCGTGGATCGGGTGGCCGCGGGCAAGCACCCGCGCGGCAAGCTGACCCTGAGCGCCGCGCGCGATGGCAACCGGCTGGTGCTGCGCGTGGAGGATGACGGGGTCGGCCTGGAGCCCTCGTTGCTGCGCCGCGCGGCGGTGCGCAAGGGCTTCCTGGACGAGGCCGCGGCGTCGGCGTTGACGGACCAGGCGGCGCGCGAGCTCATCTTCCTGTCCGGCTTCACCTCCCGCGAGGTGGCCACGGACATCTCCGGGCGCGGCGTGGGGCTGGACGCGGTGCGCAGCTCGCTCCGGGCCCTGGGCGGAGACGTGCTCGTGGCGTCCCACGGGAACCAGGGCACGCGCTTCGAGCTGCGGGTGCCGGTGTCCCTCACCGTGGCGCCGCTGCTCTTCGTGAAGGTGGCCGAGGAGACCCTGTGCCTGAGCGCCGCCCACGTCTCGCGGGCGGTGCGGGTGGAGGCCTCGCAGATCCGGGAGGTCGCCGGACGCGGCGTGCTCGAGGTGGATGATCAACCCATGCCCTTCGCCTCGCTGGGGGCCCTGCTCGGCCTGAGTCCGGAGCAGGAAGCGGGGGAGGGGGCGCTCGTGCTCGTGGTGCGCAGCCAGGGCTCCATGGCCGCGTTGGCGGTGGACCGGGTGCTCGAGGAGAGCATCCAGGCCATCCTGCCCCTCAAGGGGTTGCTCGCGCACTTTCCCCACCTCACGGGGGCCACCACGCTCGCGGACGGCCGACTGTCCATGGTGCTGTCGGCGGCGCACCTCATCGCCAATGCCCGGGGCCTCGCGGGTTTCCGTGGCAGCCGGGCGTCGGCCGTGGTCCCGCGTCCGGCCCCCGCCCCCCGCCGCCGCATCCTCGTGGTGGACGACTCGCCCCTGACGCGCGAGCTCATCGGCTCGTTGCTCGAGGCCGTGGGGTACGACGTCGTCATGGCCACCGATGGCATCGAGGCCCTGGATCTGCTCGCCAGCACCCGGGTGGACCTGGTGTGTACGGACCTGGAGATGCCCCGCGCGGACGGCCTGGAACTGACCCGCCGGCTCAAGGCCCACCCCACCCACAAGGTCCTCCCGGTGGTCATCCTCACCACACGGGGAGGCGAGGAGGACCGGCAACGGGGCCTGGCCGCTGGCGCGGATGGCTACATCACCAAGGGTGACCTGGTGCGTCAGGACTTGGTGGACGTGGTGGGCCGGCTCCTGGGTTGACGGACGTCTGGGGCATCGTCGGTCACATTGGGTATATTCCGGGGGGCGCGCACGGGGTATGGAAGCCACATGGGCAAGAAAGTGTCGGTGCTGGTCGTCGACGACTCGCATATCTGCCGACAGCTGATCTGCGAAGCACTGAGTCGGGATCCGGATCTGGAAGTCGTGGGCACTTGCGACAACGGCAAGGAAGCCCTCGAGGCCGCTCGGGAGCTTCGTCCTCAGGTCATCACCATGGACGTGGAGATGCCGGTGATGGACGGGCTCACGGCCGTCGAGCACATCATGGCCGAGGTGCCCACGCCCATCCTGATGCTCACGGCGGATCCGCGGCAGCAGGCTCCGGAGCTCACGTGCCGGGCGCTGGAGATCGGCGCGCTGGCGCTGCAGATCAAGCCATCCATCGACGCGGGCCTGGAGGCGTGGAACCTGTCGCGCGAGGTGAAGCTGCTGTCCTCGGTGCGAGTCATCCGCCACATCCACAGCAAGCGCCGGCCGCCGCTGCCCGGAAGCGGGACCGCGCCCGCGCCCGTGGGCATGCCGTATGGCGTGCTGGCGGTGGCCAGCTCCACGGGCGGCCCGCAGGTGCTCTTCCGCATGTTGTCCGAGCTGCCCGCGGACTTCCCCACGCCCATCGTCATCGTGCAGCACATCAACGCCGCCTTCTCCGAGTCGCTGGCGGGCTGGCTCGCCAACTCCTCGAAGCTCAAGGTGCGGCTGGCGCAGGATGGCGAGCAGCTGCTGCCCGGCAACGTGCTCATCGCTCCGCCCGGCCAGCACATGACCATTCCCTTCCGGGGCCGGGTGGCGCTCAAGCCGGGCGTGGAGCGCGATGGCCACATGCCCTCGGGCACGGTGCTGTTGGAGAGCGCCGCCAAGGCGTATGGGCGGCGCGCGCTGGGGCTCATCCTCACCGGCATGGGCGAGGACGGCGCGGACGGGCTGCTCGCCATCAAGCAGGGCGGGGGCCTGACGCTCGCGCAGAACGAGGAGTCGTGCGTGGTGTTCGGCATGCCGGGCGCGGCGGTGGGGCGCAAGGCGGTGGATCACCTCATCCACGGCGATGACGTGGCGAGCACGTTGATGCGCCTGGTGCGTGGCGAATCCCTGGCCGTGGGGCGCTGAGCCGCGGTGCCGCCCTCGCCTCCGTCCCGCTTCAACCCGTTCCACGCGCTCGTGGCGCGGCGCTCGGGCATGGCCTTGAGCGATCTGCAGTGCCGCCGGCTCGACGAGAAGCTGGCGGCGCGGCCGGGTGGGGCGAGCGCGCAGCGGTTGCTGCACCTGCAGTCACCCCAGGGCAGCGCGGAGCTGGCCGAGCTCATCGACGTCATCACCGTGCAGAAGACGGAGCTGTTCCGCGACGAGTCCCAGCTGGAGGCGCTGCGCACGCACGTGCTGGCGCCGCTGGTGGCCCGGGTGCGCCGGCCCTTGCGGTTGTGGAGCGCCGGCTGCGCCACCGGTGAGGAGGTGGCCACGCTGCTCGTGCTGCTCGCCGAGGTGGGGGCGGATCCCTCCAGCACGGTGCTGGGCACGGACATCTCGGAGACGGCCATCCAGCGCGCCCGGGAGCTGTGCTTCAGCGCGGAGCAGATGCAGCGGGTGCCCGTGAGCGCGCGCGATCGCTGGTTCGTTCCCGTGGGCGCTGGCCGCTACTCCCTGGTGGCGTCCCTCAAGGAGCGCGGCAGCTTCCTGTGCCACAACCTCATGGACACGGCCTACCCCTCGCCCGTGGAGCGTCAGGGCTTCGACGTCATCGTCTGCCGCAATGTCCTCATCTATTTCAGTCCCGAGGCCTTCACGCGGGTGGTGTCCGCCTTCTGTGAGCGGCTCGCCTCCGATGGCCTGTTGGTCCTCTCCTCCACCGAGCCCCTGCTGAACACCCCTCCGGGGCTGCGCACCCTGCGCTTCGATGAGGCCTTCTTCTATGGCCGGGCTCCTCCGCAGCCCGCCGCTCCTCCTGCCGCGCCCTCGAGTTCGGGACGTTTTCCCTCGGTCGCATCGGGCTCGGGACGTTTCTACTCCGTGAGTACCCCGGTGTGTCCTCCTCCTCCTCCGGAGTCACTCGCCCCTTCTCCCTCGCGACCGGGAGGCGGTGCGCTGGCGCATGTGGAGGCGGACGCGCTCTTCAGCCTGGTGCTGGAATGGGCCGCCTCGGGCGGTCAGGCGACTCCCCAGACCGAGGAGACGCTGCGGCGCTGTCTCCGGTTGGACCCGGATCTCGCCGCGGCCCGCTACCTGCTGGCCATGGTGTGCGAGCAGCGCAACGCCCTGGGCGAGGCCACCGGGGAGTACCGGCGCGCCTTGCGTTCCCTGGAGGAGGGCCGGGCGCGCGCCACGCCCTTCTTCCTCAACAACGCCCGGCTCCAGGTGGCGTGCGCCCGGGCGATCGAGCGCATGGAGCGCTCCGGCTCCGCTTCCTCTCGTTGAAGGGCGGGCATAGGATGCGCCCCCTATGAGAAGGCTCGCCCTGATCGCCCTGCCGCTCGCCATCTCTGGCTGCTTCTACCCCGCGAGTCGCGGACGGACGCTGGAGTCCCGGCTCGAGCGGATCGACACCACCCAGGCCCAGCTCCAGGAGGAGATCAAGCGCACGCGCGAGCAGCTCGACGCCACGCTGCCGCGCATCGACGAGAAGATCGCCGAGGTCTCCAAGGCCCTGCAGAGCCTGGACACCGCGTCGCGCCGCTCCGGCGCGGACATCGGCATCCAGTTGCAGAAGACGGTGGAGGACCTGGCCCAGCTGCGCGGCCAGGTGGAAACGTACCTCCACAAGATTGGAGAGCTGGAGTCGGCGCTCGCCCGCGCCAGCGAGGACACCGACAAGCGGCTGCTGGCGCTCAAGGGCGAGGAAGCCCTCAAGGAGGCCGAGGCCCGCAAGAAGGCCGAGGAGCTCAAGCGCCCCACGGACAAGAAGGAGTTCCTCGCGCTGGCCCAGTCCAAGGCCAAGGCGGGGGACATGACCGTGGCCCGGCAGCTCTACAACGAGTTCATCAAGAAGTGGCCCAAGGACGCCCTCGTCGCCGACGCCCACTTCGGGCTCGGGGAGAGCTACTTCACCGAGGACAAGTGCCGCGAGGCGCTCTTCGAGTACGGCAAGCTCCTACAGGAGTACCCCAAGGCGGAGGCCACGCCGGGTGCCTACTTGCGCTCCTCGGAGTGTTTCAAGAAGCTGAAGATGCAGGAGGAGTCGCGGCTGGCGCTCGAGGAGCTCGTCAAGGGCTACCCGAAGTCCGAGGCGGCCAAGACGGCCAAGAGCCGGCTCGCGGAGCTGGACAAGGCGAAGAAGGGGAAGAAATGAGACTGCGTCCATGGCTGCTCGCGCTGCTGGCACTCGTGCTCACGCCCTGGGTGGCGAGCGCGGCGCCCAAGCAGGTGGTGCTGCTCTTCACCGGAGACAATGGGGGCGAAATCGCCCCCTGTGGTTGACGCCACAACCCGTCTGGCGGTCTGGCCAGACGAAAGACGGTCTTGTCGCGGGAGCGCGCGAAGGGGCCGGTGCTGGTGCTGGACGCGGGAAACGCTCTGTTCAAGAACGCCACTCCGGGGACGGATCCCCAGGAGAAGGCGCGTGCCCTTCTCTTGCTCGAACAGATGGAGGCCCTGGGGACCTCGGCCATGGCCGTGGGCGAGAGGGATTTGTCCCTGGGGACGGACTTCCTCCTTCAAGCCCACAAGCAAGCCCCCAAGGGTGGGAAGATGAAGCTCCTGTCCGCCAACCTCGTGGACGCCTCGGGCGCGCGGCTCTTCGACGCGTCCACCGTGGTGTCCGTGGGCGGGGTGAAGTTCGGCCTCGTGGGCGTGTCCCCCGAGGGCCCGGTCTTCCGGCAGCCGGGGGTGGTGGGCCGGCCTCCCGTCCCGGCCGCCCTCGCCGAGGCGCGCCGCCTGCGCGAGAAGGAGAAGGTGGACGTGGTGGTGGTGCTCGCCGCCATTCCGGCCGTGGAGGCCTCCAAGCTGTCCCTCCAGGGGGGCCAGGCCATGGAGTTCATCCTTCAATCCCATGACCGCCGCGCCTCCACCCTGGCGCAGCGCGACGACTACGCCTTCGTCATGTCCGCGGGCGAGCGGGGCCGGCAGGTGGCCCAGGTGGTGCTCTCCGTGGCGGGCCACAAGGGTCCCTTCTCGGACCTGTCCGCGGTGGAACGCGCCCAGCAGAGCCTCAAGGTCATCGAGCAGAACCTCCAGCAGGCGAAGCAGAGCCTCGCCGCCGCCAAGGACGAGTCGGTCCGCGGCACCTGGAAGGAGACGATCGCCGGCCTGGAGGCGCGCAAGAAGGAGCTGGCGGCGTTCCAGGGCCCGAGCGGGAAGGGGAGCGAGCGCACGCTCCGCTTCTCGTATGTCGCCCTGGGGAGCGATGTCCCGGATGATCCCGAGCTCAAACAGCGCGTGGAGCGAATCGAGCCGCCGGGATCCGCATCTCATTAGACGGAACCAAGGCCCGGTCTCGGGTCTTGTGCCCAGGCCGGTGCGCCGTTATAAGCGTCGGCCTACCTCTAGAACGCCAGACCTCCTACCCTCGGGTGGGGGCAAGGCGCAGGGAGTTGAACATGAAGGCCGATCTGCACCCGGTGTACCCCCCCTCTCGCATCACCTGTGCGTGTGGCAACGTGGTCGAGACCAAGTCCACGCGCGGCTCGTTCGCCGTGGAAGTCTGCTCGAACTGCCACCCCTTCTTCACCGGCAAGTACAAGCTGCTCGACACCGCGGGCCGCGTGGACAAGTTCCGCAAGAAGTACGGCGCCAAGGCCGCCATCGGAGGGGGCGCTGCTCCCGCCGAGGGCGCCGCCGAGGCCCCCGCCGCTGCCCCCGCCAAGAAGGGCGGCAAGAAGGCCGAGGCCTAGTCCTCGCTTCTTGGCGTCTCGTCGTCTCCGCGAGCACGGTGCTGGATGCCTCCCACGAGGCCTCCCACCGTGCTCGTGGTGTTTCCGGGCCTTGTGCGCCGCCGTTGGCTGGCATCCTCCTTGCGGTGTCTTCATCCCACATTGGACGGGGTGTCCAATCGCGAGCGGTGAGGGTGCACGTGGGGATGCGGAGTGTGATGAGGTGGGGTGGGGGCGTGGTGGTGGGTGGGCTGGCCGCGGCGCTGCTGTGTGGAAACGAGTTCTCCGAGGATGTCCCCCGGCCGTCCGGTGCCGCGGGGTGGACCTTCCTCGGTCCCGAGCGGGGGGCTCCCCATGAAGTGCTGTCCGTGTCCGAGGACGCGGGCGGCAATCTCTGGGTGGCGGGAGGGGAAGAAGGCCTGTTCCTGCTGCGGCCCGGGGCGGCCACCTTCGAGCGCTTCACCCTGGCGGATGGCTTGCGCCCCTATGGCTACCTGCCAGACGGGAGCGATCCGGTGGGCCCGAAGTACCTCAAGGTCCTCTCCGTGGCGGGAGGCCCCTCGGGGACCGTGTTCGTGGGCTACGCCGGGCAGGGGGCCTGCGAGGACAACTACTACGCGTCCTCACGCGAGCGGAATCCCAACATCTACAAGAGCGGGGACGCGGACAAGGTCACGCTGACGAGCACGGGCATCCGGGTCGTCCACTACGACATCTCCTCGGGCCCGGGCGTGGTGAGCGATGAGGCGGGCGGCCGCGAGAAGATCTGCTCCGTGCTGCGCATCGTGTGGGATCCCCAGCATGGCAACCTGTGGTTCGGGGCCAACCACGCCTTCGCCTGGGGGGACCCCGACTTCCAGGGCAGCCCCACCTGCAACGGGCAGCGGCATTGCTCGGGAGTGGGGGAGCACACGCATCCGTACATCACCGCGAAGGACGCGACGGGGCACCAGTTCCGGCTCACGGACGCGTACTACGGCATCGCCGTGCGTCCCGATGGAGACGTCTGGTTTGGCGGTGCCAACCGCACCACGCGCTTTCGCTACATGACGGTGAAGACTCCCCGGGACTTCGAGGACGCCCGCAAGAAGTCGGAGACCCGCTCCGCCATGGCCAACCGCATCGACGTCTGGCCGGACCGGGTGGATGAGGTGGGCATTCCGGGCCCCCTGGATCGGGTGGACGACAACGTGTCGGGCCTGGCGCTGATGCCAGATGGCTCGGTGTGGGTGGGCTCCTTCGCGTGGGGCCTGGCGCGGATGGATGCCTCGGGCGTGGTGAGGCAGTACGCCCTGGGTTCCTCTCCCTGGCGATACGTCTCCGCGCTGGCGCGTGACCCCAGCGATGACAGTCTCTGGGTGGGTCACCGCTGGGGCGGAGGGATCACCCGGCTCAAGGGCGAGCGGGTGATCAGCCTGGCCCCGGAGCTGGGCGCCATCGCTGGCTTGCCCGTCTGGGACATCCAGTCCGCGGGCACTGGGAGTCAGCGGCGGCTGCTCGTGGCGTTCGGGCGGGATGAGTATGGCCATGACGGCGCCGTGGGCATCTATCAGGGTGAATAGTCTTCTGGAGGACGGCCTCCCGCGTGGAGCCGGTTGACGCTCAGAGACCGAGTTCGCTCAACCCCGGATGACCCTCCGGCCTTGGTCCGAGCGGCCAGTGGAAGAGCCGTTCTCCTTCCTGGATGCGCACGTCATTGATGCTCGCTTCACGCCGCCGCATGAGGCCCTGCTCGTCGAACTCCCATTGCTCGTTGCCGTGTGCGCGGGTCCAGTTGCCGCTGTCGTCGCGGCACTCGTAGACGAAGCGCACCGAGATCCTGTTGTCCGTGAAGGCCCACACCTCCTTGATGAGGCGGTAGTCGAGCTCGCGTTGCCACTTGCGCGTCAGAAAGGCCTCGATGGCCGCTCGGCCCTGGAAGAACTCCGCCCGGTTGCGCCAGCGGCTGTCCTGCGTATAGGCCTGTGCGACACGCGCGGGATCGCGGCTGTTCCATGCGTCTTCCGCGAGGCGGGCCTTCTTGCTGGCGGTCTCGGCGGTGAAGGGGGGAAGCGGGGGTCGGCTCATGAGGTGTTGTTGTAAACCACCAACTCCTTGGAAAGTAAGCCCCAGGCGCAAAGGTAGGCTTGAACCCGCCATCTCCTGACAAGCTGAATGGATTGAAAGACGCGCTTTCCTGGCCTATCAGGGTTGGGTCCCCTGTCCCGCCGAGTCGTGGTCCGGGTTCCGGACACAAGGAGAGTGACGTGACCTTGAAATTCAACATGGCAATGGGAAGCCGTCGGTTCCTGATGATGGGAGTCTGGGGCCTGCTGGTGGTGGGCTCCTCCGCCTGTGAGCCCGCGAACTCGATTCCCTCGGAGCCGCCAACGGAGGTGGGCAGCGGTGCGCTGAAGCTCGTCGCCCAGGGAGTCACGGCGGGCAATCACACGCAGACGTATGTCGCGGCGAACGCGATCGATGGCAATCCCTCCACCTACTGGGAAGGGGCCGCCAATGCCTATCCCCACTGGATTCGGGTCGATCTGGGCAACTCGACGACCATCCATCAGGTGGTCCTCCGGCTTCCGGTGTCCTGGGGAGCCCGGACACAGACGTTCTCCGTCCTCAAGAGCGTCGATGACGTCACCTACACCCCGCTCCTCGATTCCGCCAGCCATGCGTTCAGCCCGAGTGCCGCCAATACGGTCACCTTGAACTTCACGGCGACCCCCGCGCGATACGTGAAGCTGAACTTCACGGCCAATTCGGGCGCGACGGGGGGGCAGGTCTCCGAATTCGAGGTGAATGGACCCACCACTCCACCCCCGACCTCTCCCCGCTCCGCGTTCAGCCAACTGGAGGCGTCAAGCCATGACAGCCAATCCGGAATCCAACTGGAAGCCTCCAGCGAGGGCGGCCAGAATGTCGCCTTCGTCGACAATGGCGACTTCATCGCGTTCAACAACATCGATTTCGGAAGTGGCGCCACCGCCTTCGATGCCCGGGTCGCCAGCAATACGGCGGGCGGCCAGATCGAAATCAGGATCGACAGTCTGACCGGAACGCTCGCGGGGACCTGCGCGGTCCCGGCAACGGGAGGGTGGCAGACGTGGGTCACCCGCTCCTGCGCCGTGAGCAACGTCAGTGGTCTGCACAACCTGTATCTGAAGTTCACCGGAGGCGCGGGAAACCTCTTCAATCTCAAGTGGTTCAAGTTCTCGTCGTCGACGCCTCCACCGACGAGCGGCGGAGACGTCGTCGGCAAGCTGTTCGCCGGGTACCAGGGGTGGTTCAACGCCGCCGGCGATGGCTCGCCCAATAACGGCTGGGTCCACTGGTCGAAAAACAGCAGCGCGCCGGCCCCCAACTCCAACGTCAACTTCGAGCTCTACCCGGACATCCGGGAGTACTCCAAGCTGTATCAAACCCAGCTGGGGAACCTGGGCAACGGGCAATCCGCGAGGCTGTTCTCCTCGTACGATCAGGAAACCGTCGACAAGCATTTCGAGTGGATGCGGACCTACAACATCGACGGAGCCGCCTTGCAGCGCTTCGGCGCCGACGAGAACGATGCGCCGAACGGATGGAAGACCAACCGGGACAGCGTCGCGGTCAAGGTGAAGAACGCGGCGGAAGCATATGGCCGCAAGTTCTACGTCATGTACGACATCACCGGTATGAACGCCGGCAACTGGGTGAACGCGGTCAAGCGCGACTGGACGGCGCAAGTGGTCAATGCCATGCATCTGACCTCGTCCAGCGCCTACGCCCGGCAGGGTGGCAAGTTCGTCGTGTGCATCTGGGGCATTGGCTTCACCGACCGGCCCGGCACGGCCACCGAATCCGCCGAACTCATCAATTGGTTCAAGAGCCAGGGCGCCTATGTCATCGGCGGCGTTCCCACCTATTGGCGCACGGGCAACAACGACTCGAAGGCGGGCTTCGGGGATGTCTACCGGTCGCTCAACATGATCTCCCCCTGGTTCGTCGCCCGCTTCGGGACGCTCGAGGGCGCGGATCACTTCAAGACGAACCAGTGGCAGCCGGACTTCGCCTATACGCAGCAGTACGGAATCGCCTATCAGCCGGTCATCTGGCCGGGCTCCGCCTGGTCCAACATGACCGGAGGGCCCAGGAATGAGAATCCCCGGCTCCACGGCGACTTCATGTGGCGGCAGGCCTACAACCTCAAGAGCGTGGGCATCTCCACCGGGTACGTGGCGATGTTCGACGAGTACGATGAAGGCACGGCCATCGCCAAGCTGGCGGAGAACAGCTCGATGATCCCCAACAACCAGTACTTCCTGACCCTGGACGTGGACGGCGTCTCCGTCTCGTCGGACTTCTATTTGCGGCTGGCGGGCGACATCAACCGGATGTTCTCGGGACAGATTCCGCTGACCGCCAACCACCCGACGACGCACCGTTAGACGCGTCGAGCTCGGACCCGTTCGTGCCCACGGGAATGGCTCGACGCGCTGAGTCGGAACCCCACGGGCGCCCAGCGAAGGGACCTATGCATCTCCTGGTCTCGGCGCGGGGCGGAGGGCGGCGTCGAGAGGCTGGAACTTCGCTAGGCTCCCGAGCGTCTGGGGCGCCCACGCCGACAGGGCAATGCCGAGTTGCCCGGCCCAGTACAGCAGCATGATGGGATAGCCCGCGCCGGTCATGGGGTGGACGAAGAGCTGGAGGGCGAGCAGTCCATCGCTCGTGGCGAACAACAATGAGCCGGCCAGCGCGAACCACTGCTCGCGCCGCGCCAGTCCGGCCTTGCCCAGCATGGCCGTCGCGCGCCACATCATCGTGCAGATGACGACGACATAGGCCGCCACCGGTAGCGCCAGTCCTCCGAGCCGAGGCCAGAGGAACGTCGAGGCACCCACGGCGAGGAGCGGCGAGGCCCAGGGGGACCGACGCCCGCGGAGTGATGCGTCGTCCGCTCGTTGGCGAGCGGTGGATCGCCATCGGCGACGCAGCCCTCGCCTTTGAGCCCATTGCAGCCCACGGCATCAGCTTCGCCCTGTTCAGCGCACAGGCGGCGCACCGCTGGATCGCGAGCCAAGACGCCGAGGCCTATGCGGCGTTTTGCGAGGAGCAGTGGCGTGCCTACCGCGAGCGCCGGGCCGAATTCCATGTGGCGGCGGTGCTTGAGCTGATGGGCGTGCGGGGCGGCCGGTGATTCCGCACGGTGTGGAGGTGTTCGTCGCGCTCGACCTGATCGATCTGCGGTGGGGCCTCCACCGGCTGTCCGGTGTGGTCGCCGAGCGGCTGGGACACGAGGCGCGCAGCGGCGCGCTGTTCGTCTTCTTCGGCAAGCGGCGTGACACCATCAAGGTGCTGTTCTTCGACGGCACCGGCATCTGCCTGTTCTACAAGCGGCTGGACATGGGCACGTTCCGGGTTCCGGTCGCGCCCGAGGAGGGCGCCGCCGTGGTCGCGATCGAGGAGCGAGCGCTCGACGACCTCCTCGAGGGCATCGACCTCGAGGCTCCGTCGCGGTCCCGCCGACGCGACGCCGGCGCGGCGGACACTGCCGAGCCGACGATCGTGACCGCACCGCTGCCGCCGCAGATCCTGCCGCGCGCGCTCGCGACACCTTCGCTCCTGGCGCACATCCTCAGCGACAAGTTCTGCGACGGCCTGCCGTTCCATCGCCAGGAGTGTATGGCTTAGACTCGCCGCATGGGACTCTTGACCTTCAGCATCAACGTCACCCTGGACGGCTGTGTCGACCACCAGGAGGGAATCGCCGACGACGAGACACACGCCTTATTCACCCGCCTCATGGACGAGGGCGGGGCGATGCTGTGGGGCCGCGTCACCTACGAGATGATGGAGAGCTACTGGCCGGCGGTCGCCCGCGGCGATGAGGAGGCGCCGCCGGCGATGCGCGAGTGGGCGGTCAAGCTGGAGGCCAAGCCGAAGTACGTGGTGTCGTCGACGCGAAAGGACTTCCCGTGGACCAACAGCCACCACATCGTCGGCGACCTGCGCACGGGCGTGCAGAAGCTCAAGGACGCGACCCCGGCCGGCGTGCTCCTCGGTAGCGGCAAGCTCGCGACCGAGCTGGACCGGCTGGATCTGATCGACGAGTACAAGTTCCTCGTCCACCCCAGGATCGCCGGCCACGGCCCGACCCTGTACCAGAGCGGGCTGCCCAGCACGCGACGGCTCGAGCTGGTCTCGGCGAAGCCGCTCCGCAGCGGCGCGGTCGCCATGCACTACCGGCGCGCGCGCTGAGCAGATGTTCTTCAAGAACGTGATCGTCGGTGGTGGCCCAGCTCCAGTGCGCGCTTACATCCGCGAGCTCCTGCCGGAGGTTCTCGAGGGAACGATCGAGCCTGGGCGGGGTGTTCGACCGCGCCATCGGCCTCGACGAAGTGCCGGACGGCTATCGCGCCATGGACGAACGCAAGTCGATCAAGGTGCTGGTGACGCCTTGATCGGATGCAGACGCACCGCCGAAGCGAGCCGACCCGCGCGTTGGTAGCTCGCGCGGGACTGCGCCCCCGATGCTCAACAGGGCCCGCGCCCACTCGGGAAGAACGGTCCCATGTGCGTGCGGCTGCCCGCGCTTGCCAGGGCACACGCTATCGTCAGCCTCCCACGGGCTTCTCGCGAGCCCTGGGATACCGGGGAACTCTGGCCGCTCACGTCCGCGAGTGGCTTCACCCAGCTGGGCTGCATGTGCCCTCAGTGTGCGTGCGCCGTGAAGGTGCACTTGACCAGCGGGTGGAAGTCCCGCCCGAGGAGGAAGTCGACCCCCTCGGTAGCTATCTGGCGGGGACGTCGGGCGACTGACGGACTCGAAGCCCAGAGACAGAAGGCCTCGAAAGGAGGTCGAGCGAGCTTGCAGGCCGCAACGTGAGTGAAGCCCGAGCAGGCCCCGAAAGGGCAATCGTGGGAGCCGACCTGACGCACATACAGGGAAGGCCAGGCGCCCGGCGAGAAGGTCGACAGCAACATCGCCGGGTGGACCACCGGGGTAGTGGGGCGCGGCATGTGAGCACACGGTGAAGTGCGCAACACGGGAGACCTGGTCCGAGCGGGGTAGCGACCCGAACACGCCGTAAGGGCGTGGCGAAGGCCAGGAGTCGGAGGGGCCCGTACTACCGATGAAGCGGGTAACGACCGTGGAGGGAAGGGGCCCTGGTTCAGGGTGCTTCGCAAGGGGCAGACGCAGCGGGAGATTGGCGTGAGCCTAACAACCCCTACAAAGCTCGAAGAGCTCCGAGCGAAGCTGTACGCGAAGGCCAAGGCGGAGCCGACGTTCCGGTTCTACGCGCTGTACGACAAGCTCCATCGGTGGGATGTCCTGACGGAGGCGTTCAGGCAGTCGAAGCAGAAGAAGGGCGCCGCCTGAGCCATCCCCTCATTTTATATAAGGCCGAAGGCCTCACGGAAGATGAGTTGCTCGCCGACGAGCTGGGCGAAGCGCTCCATGAGGGGACGGAGCTGGGCCTCCGGCATCATGGGGAGCGACTGGTAGTACATACAGCCCTGACGCCAGAGCGAGTAGGTTCGCGTCTTGTCCGTGTTCGCTTTGAGGTAGCGCTCCATCCCGAGGCTCTCACCCGCTGCTCCCAAGAGGGTCATCAAGGCACACGCCATGGCGCTCACCAACAAGAGTCTGTCCCGCCGGTCGGGTTCGGCGATTCTCATGCTGGACAGGCCCATTCCGAAGCGCAGGTCCTTGATGTCCCGAAAGCTTTCTTCAATGCTGAAGCGGCGCTGGTACAGGCCTACCACTTGCGCCCCCGTCGCCTCCGTCAGACTCGTCGCCAGGCACCACGCCTCCTTCATCCCCTTCTTTTTCACACACACCACCGCCCCCACCTGCTTGCCCTCCGCCGTGACGCGGGCTCCGCGCAGCAGTCGCATCTGTCCCGCCTGGGGCACCCACTCCCCCGCGCTTCTCTTCTCTCCCTGGTCACTCGTCACGGCGATGATTTTGCGGAAGCGCACGACATAGGCGAAGCCCACCTGCTCCAGCAGGGTGTACATCTTCTGGTCCGCGAAGCCCCGGTCCGCCAGCAAGGTGACTTGGACTCGCGAGGGAATCAACTCCCGAAGCCGGAGAATCACGCTGTCTTCCGCGTCATTGCGCAGCCCCTTGAGCGTGGACTTCTGCACGGTGAGCCAGACCAGCGGCGTGGGACGACCGTGCTTCGTCACCAGCGAGGCGACCAGGGTGGTCTGGTCGTCCTCGTCGTAGTCCGTCCAATCCAAGGCGATGAGGACTTCGGCCCGCTCCGCCACGACAAACGGCACCCAGAACTTGAACAGGTGCCAGACTTTCAAGGCGGGGTTGGACAGCATCCGGTCGACTTGCTTCACGCCATGCTTGCCCTTCTTGCCCCGCGCCATGCCCAAGGCCTGTCCAATGGCGTAGACGGAGAGGCTGGCGGCATGAATGACGCCCAGGGTCGCGAGCGACAGGGACAGCACCCGCATGGCGTGGACGTCCGGGCCGAACAGGCCCGAGAGGAAGGCATGCACTTGCTGCTCGTTGATGGCTTTGGAACTCACTTCTCCAGTAGTATCAAAGGCATGACCTCTAGCACCAAGCAGCCAGGCAGCCGCCTCCTCCTCTGGCTAATAAAACGAGGGGATGGCTCAGGGGTACACCAGCACTGGGCTACCAGGAGGGCTTCCTCTTGTGGCTGCTGGGCTGGAAGTCGGGACCGCAGCAGAAGTTGGAGGAGTCCCAGGTGCGCGTTGGTAAGCACGTCTGGCTGCCCTTCCTGCGCGCCCGCCGGTACATGCACTCCCCCCAGTCGCTGGTGGACTGCTCTCTCACTTGGCTCTTCGGGCAGGCTTAAGGGCGAGACCACTTAAGCAACGGGATAGGAACGAGCAGATCGCTATCTGCAGCTAGCTTGCGAAGCGAGTGAACCCATCCAACGACCAAGCCCGGACAGTTGGCGAAGAGCTGGGGAGAGGGGGGGGGCAGCGGCTGACCGGTCATCAGCAGGGGAATGAATGCCGCCTCGTATTTGAGGATGCATGCGAGTACGCCGACGTTCTTCCCCTGTAGTGGCCCATTTGCGACAGCGTCTCGGAACTTTCGGTCGTACTTGCTTTCAATGCTACGACTGAAGAGGTGCGCGAGAGTCGCTGGGGTTTGAACCACAAAACCATTCGCAATCACTGGTTGTTGTGGGTCGATACAGATAACATCGAGCCAATAGTCATTTCCGTCGCTGGTTAGCAGGATATCTGCGTCCTTCGAGCCAGACGCAGCGGAGAATGGTTCCTCGACGCGAATTTGCTGACCGCTCTGACGAAGATATAGCGAGAAAGCAGCTTCCGCGACAGTATCGAGAAACGCACTGTCGTTCGGGTTCTTGACCTTGTTCCAGAACTTGGCCCGAGGCAGTTCAGACGGTGCGAACGATGAAAGAAAGGCTTCGAGCGTAGCAAGATATCCATACGGGTCCGCCACGACATTTTGCCTTGTCAGGTCGGATGCCACCCACCAGCAACTCGCCGCTAGGTTCAAAAAGGCGGACGGGTCAGTAGGCTTCGCCGCCAACTTGGGCAGCGAAGTCCCATTCGCCTGCGCTACTGATTCAAGGTTGGGAAAGGATTGAGTGAGGTCCATGATGCTAATTAGCTTCGAGCCTCATGGTCATTAAGGCAAGCTTCGGCGCATAGGAAAAAATGAAGGCCTTTCTGCGGGGGGCACCGGGCCCAGCAGGGTAGGAGTGGGTAGGAGGGCTGCTGCCGGGTGCCAACCGAGCCGTTGGCCGGGCCGGACCTGCAGGCGCTTTAGGCACACCTGTGCTCAGCCCGGCCCCTGCAGAGGGAGGCAGCCGCGCCTCGGGCGACGCAAGCTCACGTCGTGGGCTTCACCTTTCGAGACAGGTATGAATTCCGCGTGGTGGTCAATTCGCGAATGAGCCTCTCGCGTAATGCCTGGGGGGCGAGCACCTCCGCGTGTTGGCCCCACCCAAGAACCCAGCGAGCAGCTTCTTCGAGATCGGAATCCTCACTGCGTACAATGACGCTGCCGTCGACTTGGGGCTCAAGCGCCTGATCCTTCTCCAGCGGATGCTCGTGCGCGAAGGCGGCGACAGCCGGGGCGAGCCGTACCGAGACTGCGGCCGGGGGTCCTTGCCTGGACTTGAACAATTCATCCACCAGCCCATCCGCGAGGCCATGGGGGAGTTCATCCTGGAACGCGCCCAGTCGGACCTCGGTGATTCTGGAGGCCTTGATGAGGCGCCAACTCTTGAATGCGGGATCCCATGCGAACAAGTATGACGCCCCATGGAACTCTCGGAGTTTCAGAGGAGCGACAATGCTCGAAACGGGACTGGGCAGACCCGGAGCAGTATAAGAGATACGCGCCTCGCGCCGTTCGTCCATGGCCTCGCGGAGCCTCTCCAGGATGGAGGGGAGCGCGGGTGCTCGCCTGAGAGGTGGAAGCGGGAGCGGCGCCTGCGCGACGGGCGCCATGGGCGCGGAGGCAGGGGCTTTCTCTCCGAGATACTTCACCCGGACCTCTCCCGAGGTGTGTTGCGACGTTAGGGGAAGACCTGCCTCCTCGAGGATCTTCAGGTCCCGGTACAAGGTGGGCCTGCTGATCTCCAGTTCCTCCATGAGCTGCCGGATGAACTTCCCCTGGTGGCTCGCGCGCACCAGTTCGAGCAGTTTCCATTGCCGCACAAGCTGTCTCTTCGCCGCGTTCCTTCTCGTCATGACCTCCGGACCTCAGCTGGTCAGAGCTTCTGTGTCGATGCTGCGGCGACCGGATTCGGAGCATGCTGCGCGGGAAGCTCGCGCTGGACGTCTGGAGGCAGTTGGGCCAGATCGACTTTTTCTTCACGGGTCGTGATGACGCGCTCGGGCTTCGAGCCCACGTGCTCGATGGCACAGCGAACAAGGTCGATTTCCTTCAGGATGTCATCGCGGGATACTTGGCGCGCATCGTGTGACCGCCCGACGGCACGGCAGGCCGCCTGAATCAAAACGTTGACCATGAGGCCGCCCGACAAGCCATGGGACTGCGCGGACAGCCAGGCGGGAGTCACGTCCGGTACGCGCGGCAGCTTGGAGGGCAACAACGTGCTCCACAGGCGTTCACGGCACTCCGCATCGGGGAGTGTAAACTCGATGTGTGTCAGGATGCGGCGCACGAAAGCGCTGTCATAGTTCCTGGCCAGATTGGTGGCGAAGATGACGACGCCCTCGAAAGCGTCCAGTTGTAACAGCATCACTGAGCGGCTCACGTTGACACCATGGTCCGCGCTCTGGGTGACTTGAGTCAGACGCTTGCCAAGAACAGAGTCCGCTTCATCGAAGAAGAGAACGGATTGAGTCTCCTGGGCGCGTTGGAATGCTGCGGAGATGTTCTTGGGGGTGTCGCCCACGTATTTAGACTCTATCTCGGCATAGTTGACGCTGATGAGCCGACGGCCAAGGTGGTGGGCAATCGCCTCGGCACAGAAAGTCTTTCCCGTTCCAGGTGGTCCGAACAGGTTGATTACTGCCCGCGAACCCCGTGGATCCACCTCCTTCAATCCCCACTCCTCATACAGCGTCTGGTGGTGATGAATCCGACTGAGCGCTGAGGAGATCTGCTCCTGCACGCTCTTGGAAACGATGAGGTTGTCCAACCGGCGCCGGGGCTCCATGGGAGTGAACATCTCCATGCGCTCACGTTTCGCCGCCTCCGCCGCGTCCCGCGCGGTGGAGGCCGGAGTTTCGGATTCATGTGACGGCCGGGAGTGAATGGCCGCAGCCACCGTGTCCGACTGCTTCTTCCATCCAGTGGGCATTGAAAAGTCCTTCCCGAGCGAAGTGCTCAGTCGACGTACTCCATGACGTCGCGCTTGACCGTGGCTCGGCGCTTGAGTTGATCCAGCACCTCCTGGTCATCGATTTCGTCCATGGAAAGCGAGGTCTCCTTGACGTTGATCTGACCCTGGGTGGTCTTCGCGTAGATCCGACAGCGAACGCCACTGACCACACGATCCAGGAGGATCCATGCGTCCATAAGCCTGCTTTGGTCCAGTCCAAGTTGCCGCAGCCAACTCGCCACGGTGTCCCGGATTTTGTCCCAGAAATGAACAACAAGTCCCACGCCCACGACCGCGCCGACGATCCATAGAAGAGGTAGCATGGGGTTTACCCTGTCATGACGAGTTCGTTGATTTCCCGTGTACGGAGATCTCTCACGTCGACAGTGGCGTCTCCATTGCGGATGAGGGCTTCACGTACCTCCGAGGGCAGGTCATCGAAGTCAACGACTTCCTCCATGACTACCTTGGTGGCTTGTTGCTGCGCTTGGAACTGGGTGATGAGCCAGGAAGTCACCCGCCGCACGTACTGGTTGGAACTCTTGCGATGAATCTCCACGACTGTCTTGAGGAGATAGTCGCAGAGCTGCCGCCATGCATTCTTGACGGTGCGACGTGCCGAGGATGCGACCTTGTCCAGCAACACGAAGGCACTGCGTGCGATGGAGTTGAGCACAGGGATGCGGCGTTCAACCCACGGGAGGAGGGCTTCCTCGGCCCATTGGAGGACGTTGGGCCAGAAAGCAATGGCCACTCCTACCGCAACCGCCAGCACACCCGCCAAGAGACCAATAAAAAGAGGGATAGGCATGGCCACTCAGCTCAGGGGATAGAGTTTGAAGGAGACAAGGGAGCCGCCGTCACGCAGCATATCGGAGCGGACATCCGAAGGCATGGCCTCCCATGCACGCTCCTCACGTGAGATCGACCGCGCAGGCTGCTTGTCCTTGAGGAAATAGATCTCGATCTCCCGCCAACCACGCCGGTCCTCGTCACGAAGGTAGCGCACGGAGACCTTCAACAAGAGCTGCCGGGCTTGAGCTAGGAGGCTCTCGGAGGCGGGGGCACAATCCTTGCGCAGCACCGGATCGTTCTCGCCCACCAGTTCCAGTACGGCGCTCACGCAGGAGGCAGGCGGCTGTTGGAGATGCTGTGCCAGGAAAGCGGCGAGGGTGTCGTAGGTGTCCTTCCGCTCGCGCCGATCATTGACCTCTTCCTGGGTTACGACGGTGCTCCAGAGATCTTGGGCGTTCTTGAGCCACTTGCTCCAACGTGGCGGGGTACTCGGGGGCGTCATGTCCATCTCCTTTCCGCTGAGTGCTCAAGAGTATGTAGCATGGCCCTGTCTCACCTTACGTGAGACAACGTGTCGTCGAGCGGGGAGAAACTCGTTACCTAGCATCCAGCGCCTTGGCGGTTCGCCTATGCGCGGCAGAGCCGAAGCCACAAGAAGCGAGCCCAGCAAGTGAGGCAGTGGCGAAGGTGGAAGCGAAGAAGGGGTAATAGCTCGCCGAGCCCCGTCTGGACGAGGCGAGGAGAGCCAGCCGGGCCACGAAACAAAGCGCGGCGGCGTCAGTCGAGGCTGGAGGGGAGCGTGACGGTGCCGGGGTTGTCGATGGCGGCGAGCGCGGCGCGCAGCAGGTAGCGCCCCGGGTCCTCACCGCACAGGCGGGCCGTCTCAATCAGCGAGTAGAAGAGGGCCGCCACCTCGGTACCGCGCAGGGACTTGGAGCCGTAGTGATTCTTGCGGCCCAGCACCAGGTCTCGCAGCTGGCGCTCCACCAGGTTGTTGTCCAGGGGCACCCAGGGGTTGGAGAGGAAGACGGTGAGCCCGCTCCACAGCGCCAGCATGTACTCGAGGGCCTTGCGCAGGCCGCTGCCCGGCAGCGCGCGCTGAGCCAGTGCCCACTCACGGATGGCCGCCACCAGCGGGACGGACTGCTCCCGCCGCACCAGCAGACGGAGCGCGAGCGCCGCGGTCTGTTGTGCTCCCTCCAGCGCATGCGGGTCGGGCAGGCCCGCCTCAATGGCATACAACTGGCCAATGAGGCTCAGCACCTGGGCGCACGCGGGGGCCACCTGCTCGGCCTCCACGAATTTGCGCCGCACGTGGGCCCAACAAAACACCAGGCTACAGGAGGCCGGCCCATCGGCCCCCGGTTTCGTCGCCGTCTGGTAGGCCGCGTAGCCATCCACCATGGCGACGCCCTGGTAGTTGCCCAGTACCTGCCGAGCCGTGGCCCCGGAACGGCTGGGGAGAATGCGGTGGTGCACCGCGCGGGGACTGGCCACCGTCCATGCGTACCATTTCTTCCCCGGGCCCTTGTCCAGCAGGTGCCAGTGCGTCTCATCCGCGTGGATGAGGGGGGAAGCGAAGACGACGGTGAGCAGTGCCTCGTAGCTGGGCTGGAGGTGGCGGGCCAGGGCGGACAGTGGTTTCAACAGCGTCTGGGTGTCCACCACCAGGCCCTCGCGCCGGTACATGCGCTCCTGGCGCGCCAGCGGCAGGTGAAAGGCATACTTCTGCAAGGCCACGTGCACGGCGAAATCCACCGCGTAGCGGCCGCCCGGAATGAGGCGCGGCGCGGCGGGAGCCGTGACGGGTGCACACCCCTCCGGGCAGCGGTACTTCTGTCGCCGGTAGCGCTTGAGGACGAAGTGGCGCTCCACCACGCTCACCTCCTCGCTGTCCTCCGTCTGCCCTCGCCACTCCTGGAGGGTGCCGCCGCACAGGCCGCACACCTTGTCCGCCTCGTCCAAGGGCAGCAGCACCTCTTGCACGGGCAGCTCCGGCTGTGCACGCGGCCCATGTCCCCGCTGCTGGCGCTCGCGCGCGGCGGGCTCCTCCTGCTGCGCGCTCGGGCGCTTCTCGCTGGAGGCTCCGAAGAGGCGCTGCTGCATGCGCGCCAACTGCTCCTTGAGCTGGGTGAGCTCCAGTTGCAGCCGCGCCTGGGCGTCCTCCCCCTTGAGCCGCGCATTCTCTTGCACCAGCGCCTCCAGACGTTGGTGCAGTCGCGCGTTCTCCGCCTCGAGCAGCGCCGCCATCTGCTTCGCCGTCTCCAAGTCCTTCACTTGCCCGAGGGGAACCATACTTCTGCGGTAGTGCTACACGGCCGCCTCCACCGCAAGCTCTTTCTCCTCGAAGGCTGGCGGTGACAGCTTCCACCTCCCCGCCAATTCGCACCCCTCCAGAAACAGCGACAGCTCCGCCACCGTCATCTCCACGCTCACCGCTCCGGCCTGGGCCCACGGCCGCGCGAAGCGTCCCTTGAAGAGGCGTTTGGTGAGCAGCACCAGCCCCGTGCCGTCGAAGTAGAGCACCTTGGCCCGCTGGCGACACCGCCCCACGAAGAGGAAGACGTCGCCCTTGAGCAACTGCCCGCCCAGCTGCTGCTCCACCAGCGCGCTCAGCCCATCAAACCCACCCCTTTCAAGGTCGAATAGTGGCTCGCCACCTTTATGGTTTAGACAGGGCGGATGAGGGCGCATCAGTGAAGCTGGGCAGACCATCAGACATAGCCATGCCATGAAGCGCCCGGCGCTGCGGTGCTACTGGTCTCTTGCCTGCCTTGGTTGGCCTCCGTCTGCTGTTCAGGAGATTTTCTCGCCCTTGAGCACACGTGCTGTTGCCACATGCTTGCGCGCCACCTCTCCCGGTACATAGCCTTTCTTCACCTTCTTCTTGGCGGCGCGGGGATGTTTGCACAATGTGGAAGGCTTCACCTTCTTCGCTAGCTCCAGCAGGAGCTCACTCAACTGCTCCGCGCTCCGTACTTCCTGTCCGCTCCAGTCCTCCGGCTCCACCACCATCATCATTCCTCCGTAAGCGAACTTCACTTCGGCGGCAATGTAATAGGTGGACACCTGCATATTGGCAGCCTCCAGGTCATGGCTGGCTTCCACCGCGGTTTTCACCACCGACAACACATTGTAGGCCAGTACCGCCACCCCAAAGGCCAGCAGCGCCGCTCGTGGTCTCCCCAAACTCCGCACCTCGCTCTCGAGCACGGCCTCCAACTCTCCAAACATCCCTTCAATCGTCCAGCGCTTCCTGTACAGCTGCGCTACCTCCACGGCGCTCAGTTTCTCCTCGGGCACGTTCGTGAGCAGCCGAATGGCTGTTTCCCCGTCTTCTGTTGGCTCCTCCAACTCCACTTCAATCCGTCTCAACTCCAACGGCTCTTCCCCCTCCACTCGCACTGCCTGCTCGTACACACGTCCCGTTGGCCCTCGGCCTACTTCCCTCCGCTCCCCCAGCGCAGTCGGATTGGGCGACACGCCGTGCTCTCGAATGATGAAGGCCGCTCTCTTTTCATGCACCGCGCGCAGAATCCGGCTCGTGGAGAAGTTCCTGTCCGCCAGCCACAATTCTCCCTCCCGCACTCGCTCCAACACCGGCCCCATCAACGCCCGCTCTTGTGCATGCGCGTCTTCAGCCGGCAGCACATCCACCACCAGGCTCAACTCCGGCGCATACACCACCAACGACTGTCCGGGCAGCGCAGCTCCTCGGAATTCTCTCAACGGTTTGAGCCGCTTCTCACTGGCGGGGAGGTGATTGCCATCCAAGACTCGCACCTGGTAACCCGCCGCCCACGGCCCCTGCTTCTTCATGGGCCGCACCACGGGCAACAACCTCTCCGCGCTCCCTTGCACCAGGGCTCGCACCACCTGGGGCTCGGTGTGATTGACTTTGTCGTAGAGCGCCGCCAGCGAGACGGTCAAGTCCGGGTCGGACTGCGCCGCGGCGTGCAGCGACGGTCGCAGTCCCAGCGCCACCACTCCCATCAAATCCACTACCGAGGAGAAGAGCAACTCGCGCGTGTACTGCTGCTCTCGGTTCGCTTCGAATACCTCATCAATCCATTGCGAACTCAGGGCATGCTCAAGCGTGCGGCGCACCATCACCGTGACGGGACTCAGGCTTGATCCAAAGTCCGAGAGGGAAGATTTGAAGAGGGGTGAAGGGAGAACAATCTGTTTCAGGCAAAAGGGGAGCGTTCTTCCAGAGGGCGCTCGCGCGAGGAGCGCCCCGGGGAGGGGAACTGACTGATGACGGACCCACGAAGCCGAGGAGGTGGAGGCAGAGGAGGCCGGAGCCGGGCGCTGGCGGGCGCTCAGGCAAGTACGGCCAGACTCTCCGGCAGCACCGCCAGGCCCAGCAAGCCCTGGTAGAGCACTTCCTGGGTGCGAGCATAAGAAACGAGCCTGCCGTCTTTTGGGGGCAGGTGCGTGCGCACCAGCGCCAGCAGATTGTAGGCCAGCAGCCTCAGCCAACTGAGCACCACGGGCGCCTGCCCACGCAAGCTGGCCGAGCCCGTGTCTTCCTCCAGCACGACGTCCGCCGTCCAGTTGGGCCCATTCTCTATTCCCCAATGCCCTCTCACCAGCGTGAGCATCTGCTCTCCCGACAACTCCCCGCCAGGTACGGACGTTATAAACAGCCGTGTCTCCACCTCGGGCAACTTCCCCTCCCGCTCCCGCGTGCTGCGCACCCACACCCATTGCCTCGCTTCTGGAAACTCTTCTGTCTCGGGCACTCGTGTCGCTCTCAGCTGCCGCTCCACCCACTCGCCCCGCGCCCGCTCTCTCACCGTCACCTGTACGGGTGCTGTCCCCAGCGCCACCCACATCACGTCATGCAAGCGCTGGAAGTTCTCCTTCACGGCGAACACATAATGTTTGCCTGCCTCTCTCACCGCTCTCGCGTTCGCCGCGCTCGTCAGCCCCGCGTCCCCCGTCACGTACTTGAAGTGCTCTCCATACTTCTCCACCACCCGCTTCAGCAGCTTGGGGAAGGCCGTCGCCTCTCCTTGCTTGCCCTCCAGCATCATCTGGTCGAGCACCGGGCACGCTCCGCTGCTGGTGAGCGCCGCTCGCAGCGCGAAGGGGTACCAATACTCTTGCCCCTGCTCGTCTCTCAGTGTGTGACATGGCTCACAGGGCGCTTGTCCTCGCGTGCTCTCCCCCGCCTTGCCGTCAATCGACACCACTCCCGCCGCCATCCTGTCCTGACGCAGCACTCCCCGCTCGAGCGCCGTCCGCACCAACTGCCGCAGCACCTTGTCCAACCCCTCGGGCTTGAGCTCACTGAGCAGTCTATCCAAGGTCGTGTCCGACACCGGTCCGCGCAATCCCACTGGCCCTGTCCCCTCGCGCACCAGGTCCGCACCCAACGCCTCTACCTGTCTCAGCACTCTTCTCCCGGTCGCCAGCCCTTGCACCAGCAGCGACAGCATCGCCCCCAACTCGTGCCTCTTGCCGCGGCTGGCCCTTGGGTCCACTATCTGCTTGAACGTTACTCCCAACCGCGTCAACATCTCCTGCACGGGCGAGGCGTCTTCTCTCTTGTGTCTCCTCGCTTCTCCTTGCTTCTCAGGGGGTGTGGAGGGCCCGCCAGCTCTCCCGCCCCGGTTTTTCTCCCTACCCACTTTCACTCTCCACCGGCCTCAACTGGCCCGCGTCCTGCCTGTTTCGGGCTCGTGCCACGCGATCAGCCCCGCGCTGCTCGCGCCACCTTGTCCCGTCCGCGAGCACCTTACCTCGTCCGTAGGTCCAGGTGGGATAACTTCTCCCGTGGGACTTTGAATCAAGCCTGGTGACGGGACTGCGCTGCGTGAAACGCTCCATGATTGCCTTCAAGGCCACGTTTGTTCCTCCGCGATGGGGCGCGAGGAATTTGCCTCGACCGTCCGACTCCCCGGACCCACTTCCGCCCAGGTGGGCTTTCACCCTCCCACCTGACCGCTAGGGTAGCACCCTCCACATGACCTTGAAAGTGGTGCCCATCAAACCCCTTGCGCATGTCCACCGGCACCGCACTGGCGTACACCCGCACCGCCCGCGTGAGTGTCAGCACGCCACCCTCCGCAGCACTTCCACCGCCTCCTCCACCCCCAGCCCTTCCACCCTCCAGCCCCGCGGCGACACCACCGCCAAGGTCGTGCCCTCTCGCGGCCGCGCGGGCGCCTGCGCCTCGTGCACCACCACTGGCACCAGCCCCGCGGGCCTCGGCTCACCCCCGCGCGCCTTGCCCCCGGGCGTCTGTCCTCGCCTCCATGCCTGCAACGTCGGCTCCGACACCCCTAGCCTCTCCACAACCGACTTGAGCGTCTCTCCCTTCTCCAACGCCTGTGCCAGGTAGCGCACAGCGAACGCCCTCATCGGCTCGGGGAAGGGGCCCGAGCCCTTGGCTCGTCCCGCTCTCAGTCTCTGCGCCTCCTGCCGGAACTGCTCCAACTCCTTCTCCACGTGCACCTCCAGGTTTCTTCCCTGGACGTCTCACGTACCCGCCTCTCTCGTCACGACGGGGTCCGGCGAGCTGTTACGGACTCATGGGGGCCGTGTGGCTGGAGGGGGCCGGGGTCGTGTCGTCTGATAACATTCTCTTGAAGGTGAGGAAGCCGCCAGCCAACGCGCTCGGGCTGGATGAAGCCCGGAGCTACAGCTACATGCCCACGGGCGAGAGTCGCCCGGCAAGCGTGGCTGTTCGGCTGAGCCTTACGAACCCCGGCGCGGAGCCTTGGACGCTGGCAGGGGCGGCGCTGGTGGACGCGGCGGGGGAACAGGTGGAGCTTGCCCGTTGGCCACTGGCGCCCATCCCCGCGAATGGTGCCGGTGCCGTCGTGGTGGGCATCCAGGGGGAGCGCGCGCAGCTCGGCTGCCCCTGCACCCTCAAACTAGGGGAAGCACAGGGGCCGCGCACCTTCACCCTTGAGAACGTCACCTTACCCGAGGGGAAAGCGAAGGGGCCCTGAGTGCGGCCAGCGCGAGCCGTGCCGCAAGGGGTGGAGCGCCCGCCATTCTACGGCATGCGGTCCTTCGCTCCTCCGAGCAGTTCGAACGCGGCGTCCCATGTCTGAGAATCGGATTCAGCGCGCGGCGGCAGACGGTAGTGGGCAGGCAGGCCGTCCTCGTCCGGGGCCCTCGGATCGGCGCCCGCGTCGAGAAGCAGCTTGATCATGGGGAGGTCCAGCCGACGTGCCGCGTGTCCGAGCGCGGTGTATCCGGTCAGCCCGCCCCAGTCGTTGATCGTCCGAGTTGCCCCCGCGCCCAAGAGAAGCAAGGCCATCCTCAGATTGCCCACCTGCGCGCACGTCCGCAGCGGCGTGACTCCTTCACTGCTGCACACGTTGGGCTCAGCCCCCGCCTTCACAAGCGCTTCGACTGCCGCCAGCTCGTTTTCGCAGGCCGCCACCAACAAGGGGGTCTTGTCTCGCTCGACGTCCCATGCGTTGACGTCCGCGCCGTGCTCAAGGAGCGCCAGGAGCACGTCGAGTTCGCCCCCATCGGAGAGTTCGTAGATGGCCACTTGCAGCGGACGCAACCCCGGCGGCTCCGGCTGCGGCTCGTTCGGATCGGCCCCCCCCGCCAGCAGCGCCTTGATCCGGGCCGTATCGTGCTGCTCGATCGCTGCGAAGAGTTCTTTCGACATGATTCACTTCTCCGCCATCGGATGACCAGGGGCACAATTCTTTGCTTCGAGTTTCTTGATATTCGCGATGCCCTGTTCGAATTGGATCATTGTTTTATCGTGTGATTGGTCAGGCTTGCCTCCAAAGCACTCTTTCTGAATCTCCCACCGCTTCTCCAGAACGTTCTTCATCGCTTCAAGACGCAACCGGATCCTGGAGCACGGCACCTTATCCAGCCTTTTTTTGTTCGTCGAGTCGGGCGCCTTCGGATCGAAGGGGGGAATTGACGCGCTGAGCTCATCCTTTTCCGCCTGAAGCTCGTCAAGCCGGCTGTTCTTGCAGGTCTGATCCGCGTGGCGGGGGACCCGGTCGTACTCCTCCTTGCTGGTGTAGGGCTTACCCGTCGCCGGATTGGTCTTTTTCCACCAAGGGGTGGGAGCTGTGACCGCCGCAACCGGGTCCGAATCAACGTCCAGCACGACCTCCTCTGATTCCTGACGCTCAAATTCCTCCATGAGCCGCCGTGACTCCTCCGCTACGTCCAGCAGTCGCGCCTCGTACTCCCGCTGAGCGTCGACCCACTCCGGGCGACGGTCGATCTCCGGCCCGGCGGTGCTGGAGGGGTAGAGCAGGACGAGGCCCACGAGCAACGGGCCCACCCGGGGGAGGAATTCAGCCAGCGTCCTGGCGCGTCCCGCCTGCGCGACACCCTCCGCCCCCCTCACCACCTCGGCGGCGTGCCCGCTCGCTTTCGCGGCGCGCGAGAAGCGCTCGAAGGCCCGTTCCGCTGCGGTGAGCTTGCGGTCCAACTGTTCCCACTGACGCGGCTCGATGTCTTGGCGTGCCCGAGATAGCAGTGCCCTGGCCTTGTCCAAGTCCGCCTTTCCAATCCACGACCGTTCCGGTGTCGGCTCCATCGGCGCGGAAGCAAGCCGGATGCGCGGGCCCGAGGTGGGAGTCGCCGCGAAGGCATGGGGCCGTGGCATCGACTGCGGGGCGGGCGCGCTCGCGCAGGCTGCGGCCAATAGCAGAAGTACAAGGCAGGCTCGGAAACGCATGGGAAGGTCCTCCATTCGAGCTAGGACCTAGCGGGTCCTGGTGGGGTCGCTCGGAGTATGACAGGGCGCCCCGACAGCTACGGACGAGCGCGCCGGGGGCACGGAAGGGGCCAGGGGGCCGCAGCCGCAACTCGGGCCAGGGCGAGCGCGAATGCAGCGGGCAGCCCATGCTCGGGGGCAGTGCAGGCTCTAGGGCGCACCACTTTCAAGGTCATGTGGAGGGTGCTACCCTAGCGGTCAGGTGGGAGGGTGAAAGCCCACCTGGGCGGAAGTGGGTCCGGGGAGCCGGACGGTCGAGGCAAATTCCTCGCGCCCCATCGCGGAGGAACAAACGTGGCCTTGAAGGCAATCATGGAGCGTTTCACGCAGCGCAGTCCCGTCACGGTGATGGTGCGCCGCACGCTTGAGCATGCCCTGAGTTCGCAATGGATTGATGAGGTATTCGAAGCGAACCGAGAGCAGCAGTACACGCGCGAGTTGCTCTTCTCCTCGGTAGTGGATTTGATGGGAGTGGTGGCGCTGGGACTGCGACCGTCGCTGCACGCCGCGGCGCAGTCCGACCCGGACTTGACCGTCTCGCTGGCGGCGCTCTACGACAAAGTCAATCACACCGAGCCCCAGGTGGTGCGAGCCCTGGTGCAAGGGAGCGCGGAGAGGTTGTTGCCCGTGGTGCGGCCCATGAAGAAGCAGGGGCCGTGGGCGGCGGGTTACCAGGTGCGAGTCTTGGATGGCAATCACCTCCCCGCCAGTGAGAAGCGGCTCAAACCGTTGAGAGAATTCCGAGGAGCTGCGCTGCCCGGACAGTCGTTGGTGGTGTATGCGCCGGAGTTGAGCCTGGTGGTGGATGTGCTGCCGGCTGAAGACGCGCATGCACAAGAGCGGGCGTTGATGGGGCCGGTGTTGGAGCGAGTGCGGGAGGGAGAATTGTGGCTGGCGGACAGGAACTTCTCCACGAGCCGGATTCTGCGCGCGGTGCATGAAAAGAGAGCGGCCTTCATCATCCGAGAGCACGGCGTGTCGCCCAATCCGACCGCGCTGGGGGAGCGGAGGGAAGTAGGCCGAGGGCCAACGGGACGTGTGTACGAGCAGGCAGTGCGAGTGGAGGGGGAAGAGCCGTTGGAGTTGAGACGGATTGAAGTGGAGTTGGAGGAGCCAACAGAAGACGGGGAAACAGCCATTCGGCTGCTCACGAACGTGCCCGAGGAGAAACTGAGCGCCGTGGAGGTAGCGCAGCTGTACAGGAAGCGCTGGACGATTGAAGGGATGTTTGGAGAGTTGGAGGCCGTGCTCGAGAGCGAGGTGCGGAGTTTGGGGAGACCACGAGCGGCGCTGCTGGCCTTTGGGGTGGCGGTACTGGCCTACAATGTGTTGTCGGTGGTGAAAACCGCGGTGGAAGCCAGCCATGACCTGGAGGCTGCCAATATGCAGGTGTCCACCTTTTACATTGCCGCCGAAGTGAAGTTCGCTTACGGAGGAATGATGATGGTGGTGGAGCCGGAGGACTGGAGCGGACAGGAAGTACGGAGCGCGGAGCAGTTGAGTGAGCTCCTGCTGGAGCTAGCGAAGAAGGTGAAGCCTTCCACATTGCGCAAACATCCCCGCGCCGCCAAGAAGAAGGTGAAGAAAGGCTATGTACCGGGAGAGGTGGCGCGCAAGCATGTGGCAACAGCACGTGTGCTCAAGGGCGAGAAAATCTCCTGAACAGCAGACGGAGGCCAACCAAGGCAGGCAAGAGACCAGTAGCACCGCAGCGCCGGGCGCTTCATGGCATGGCTATGTCTGATGGTCTGCCCAGCTTCACTGATGCGCCCTCATCCGCCCTGTCTAAACCATAAAGGTGGCGAGCCACTATTCGACCTTGAAAGGGGTGGCATCTAGGCCGCTCGCGCCTCAACTGGCGTCCCTGTCATGGCTCCAGTTGAAACCTCGCAGCAGCTGAGGGTGTTGAGCTAGTGCGACCAACCACGCGAGTCAGTGTCTACCCAGCGGACGAGCAGGAACACGACGCTTGCGAAGACCCCACGGAAGTAGCCTGCCTGCTCGCTCCTGCTCAACGCCCTCTGATTCGAGATCGGAATGCCGTTCTGACTTCGAGGGAAGTGGCGACTGGCATTGGGAATATCAAGCTTCATTGAGCATACACCAACACGATGGATGCACGGCATCTACTACTGGCACCCCATCGAGTCGGGTCAACTCGGTTTGTACATGATGGCGCAGATTGGCTGTGCAGGCGTTGACTATCAGGAGTGGATTATATTTTCGCACTCGGGAGATGAAGTCTTCGCGCGCAGGGTATAGCCCTTCCTCGCCATGGGGGTCGTCCTCATGGTGATTCCATATGTGCTCCCAAACGTTGTCACGAACGGTTTTGAGTAGGTCTTGCGGCTCTTCATTTTGGGGGAATACGTAGTAATCCGCGAGCGACGCTTGCCATTGAATAGGATTGCATATTACAATGTCTGCCTGCTGTCTGGGCAAGTGAAACCCGCAGAGCAACGCAACATTCCGCATCAATTTCTCTCGTGACCTCACCAATGGTTGGCGACGTTCGTATTCTTCCTTGTGCGGCGATTCCACCACAACCACCACGCTACTTTCTGATTCAGGTGGCTGCTGATTGCGTTCTTCCAGAATTAATTGCCCAGGATGAAAGCGGCCAACCGTCATATCGTCAACCCGCTTATCAAAACCAAAATGCTCGGCGCCAAATACTTTGATTTTTCTGCGACGCTGAACGTATTTCCAGGACGCAGCCCTTGCCCTTAAGTCTGCCAAACGAGTTTCAACACCATTTGTAAACTCGACTGTGATCTTGATCGTGATCAAGCGTCTATTCTCCTGTATGCAGTTCCGAGGCTAGCGAGAGTGCTGCAGCCCTTGCGGACCTTCTAGCTAGCGCACCCGCTTGGCGCCTAGTACTACAGTTGTAGTTCCCAGACAGTCAAAGGAGTGCCGTTTCCCCCTGTGGCTGCGACCACCGCCCTTCCTCCGTCTTCCGTGGGCCCCGCGCTCGTCCTTCTCCACTGAGATAGCGCAGCCCCGGGTCCGCGCAACTGCGGAGGTGGGATAGCGGGCTCCACTTGTCTGGTGGGGAGCCAGGAGAGAAAGCGAAACGCAGGAGAAGGTGACGCCGGAGGTGGCGTGGTTACAACCACCCCTTTCAAGGTCGAATAGTGGCTCGCCACCTTTATGGTTTAGACAGGGCGGATGAGGGCGCATCAGTGAAGCTGGGCAGACCATCAGACATAGCCATGCCATGAAGCGCCCGGCGCTGCGGTGCTACTGGTCTCTTGCCTGCCTTGGTTGGCCTCCGTCTGCTGTTCAGGAGATTTTCTCGCCCTTGAGCACACGTGCTGTTGCCACATGCTTGCGCGCCACCTCTCCCGGTACATAGCCTTTCTTCACCTTCTTCTTGGCGGCGCGGGGATGTTTGCGCAATGTGGAAGGCTTCACCTTCTTCGCTAGCTCCAGCAGGAGCTCACTCAACTGCTCCGCGCTCCGTACTTCCTGTCCGCTCCAGTCCTCCGGCTCCACCACCATCATCATTCCTCCGTAAGCGAACTTCACTTCGGCGGCAATGTAAAAGGTGGACACCTGCATATTGGCAGCCTCCAGGTCATGGCTGGCTTCCACCGCGGTTTTCACCACCGACAACACATTGTAGGCCAGTACCGCCACCCCAAAGGCCAGCAGCGCCGCTCGTGGTCTCCCCAAACTCCGCACCTCGCTCTCGAGCACGGCCTCCAACTCTCCAAACATCCCTTCAATCGTCCAGCGCTTCCTGTACAGCTGCGCTACCTCCACGGCGCTCAGTTTCTCCTCGGGCACGTTCGTGAGCAGCCGAATGGCTGTTTCCCCGTCTTCTGTTGGCTCCTCCAACTCCACTTCAATCCGTCTCAACTCCAACGGCTCTTCCCCCTCCACTCGCACTGCCTGCTCGTACACACGTCCCGTTGGCCCTCGGCCTACTTCCCTCCGCTCCCCCAGCGCGGTCGGATTGGGCGACACGCCGTGCTCTCGGATGATGAAGGCCGCTCTCTTTTCATGCACCGCGCGCAGAATCCGGCTCGTGGAGAAGTTCCTGTCCGCCAGCCACAATTCTCCCTCCCGCACTCGCTCCAACACCGGCCCCATCAACGCCCGCTCTTGTGCATGCGCGTCTTCAGCCGGCAGCACATCCACCACCAGGCTCAACTCCGGCGCATACACCACCAACGACTGTCCGGGCAGCGCAGCTCCTCGGAATTCTCTCAACGGTTTGAGCCGCTTCTCACTGGCGGGGAGGTGATTGCCATCCAAGACTCGCACCTGGTAACCCGCCGCCCACGGCCCCTGCTTCTTCATGGGCCGCACCACGGGCAACAACCTCTCCGCGCTCCCTTGCACCAGGGCTCGCACCACCTGGGGCTCGGTGTGATTGACTTTGTCGTAGAGCGCCGCCAGCGAGACGGTCAAGTCCGGGTCGGACTGCGCCGCGGCGTGCAGCGACGGTCGCAGTCCCAGCGCCACCACTCCCATCAAATCCACTACCGAGGAGAAGAGCAACTCGCGCGTGTACTGCTGCTCTCGGTTCGCTTCGAATACCTCATCAATCCATTGCGAACTCAGGGCATGCTCAAGCGTGCGGCGCACCATCACCGTGACGGGACTGCGCTGCGTGAAACGCTCCATGATTGCCTTCAAGGCCACGTTTGTTCCTCCGCGATGGGGCGCGAGGAATTTGCCTCGACCGTCCGGCTCCCCGGACCCACTTCCGCCCAGGTGGGCTTTCACCCTCCCACCTGACCGCTAGGGTAGCACCCTCCACATGACCTTGAAAGTGGTGGTGGTTACAACCCATGGGAGAAGTCACCTTTACCTGGGGGCGGTCATGTCCAGCAGCGCCATCGTCTCGGACAACAACGAAGCGGTGCTCGTCCAGAAATGGGAGCAGGAGTGGCGCCGCGTGCGGGAGTGGGTGGAGCCCCACTTCGCACGTCCGGAGACACGTGCCTCGGCGGAGGCCCTGTTGCAGGGGTTGCTGGCCCGAGTCGAGCGTAAGAATGCCTGGGGCTTGAGCGAGGAGGTGGGCAGGGCGACGCCCTACGCCTTTCAACATCTGCTCAACGGGGCGCACTGGGACGAGGACGCGCTGCGGGATGACGTGTTGACGTATGCCCGCGAGCGACTGGGCGAGGGGGGCGTCTTGTCCATGGATGAGACAGGCTTCTTGAAGAAGGGGGACAAGTCCGCGGGAGTGGCCCGGCAGTATAGTGGCACGGCGGGCCGCATTGAGAATTGCCAGATAGGCGTCTTCCTGGCCTACGTCACCGAGAAGGGACACTGCCTGGTGGACCGCGAACTGTACCTGCCCGAGCACTGGCTGGAGGACCCGGACCGATGTCGTCAGGCGGGAATTCCACGGCGGGTGCGATTCCAGACGAAACCCGAGCTAGCGCGAGCCATGCTCCAGCGGGCCTTCGACGCGGGACTCCGTCCCGAGTGGACGGTGGGAGATGAGGTGTATGGCCGGGATGGAGAGTTGCGACGGTTTTTGGAGAGCCAGTCGCAACGGTATGTCCTGGCGGTGGCTTCCAATACCTACGCCTGGCGCGGGGTGGAGCAGGTGACGGCGGGACAAGTCTTGAAAGAGGTGAAGAGGCGAGAATGGACGAGGCTGTCGGCGGGGGCGGGAGCCAAGGGACCGCGTGGGTATGATTGGGCGCGAGTCCGAGTCAATTCGCATGAGGGGACCCAGGCGCGGTGGTTTCTCTTCCGTCGAAGCGTGTCGGATGAGAGCGAGGTGAGCTTTTATCTGGTGCATGCACCGGCCACGACGTCACTGGCCGCCATGGTGGAAGCGGCCGGCAAGCGCTGGCCGGTGGAGGAATGTTTCGAGTCGGCCAAGGGAGAGGTGGGACTGGACGACTATGAGGTGAGGAAATGGCGAGGGTGGTACCGCCACATGACGTTGTGCCTGGTCGCACATGCATTCCTGGCGGCCGCGCGAGTCATGGCCAACGAATCCGAGGAGGAGCAACCCGTCCCAAAACGCCTGGGCCCGCCGCATCGAAGCAGTCGCATGGGAGCGTTTCGACGGCGGCGAGGCCTGTCCTCATCCGCTTCAGTGTTCAGGAAGTGAGACGTCTGATGTGGAAACTCGCGCGTTGGGTGGTGCGGCCCGCGCTGGACTTCATCCTGCGCTGGAGCCGCTGGCGGCGCCACCATCAAGCCGTCGCCAAACTCTGCCACTACCGCCGCAGAGCGCCCAATATCCACGTCCAACTGTAGTACTAGGAGGAAAATGTTTAGTTCATAAGCCTTCGACGTCCGTTGGCTTTTTCCTGTGATCGTTAGAGCGGCATCGTTCTCGTCAAATTTGATGTTCACGCCAGGAAGTCGGCTTGGGTAGTCAGCATGCCGATTCAATCCGTCGAAGGCAGCGAGGCTGACTCTCGAATTGTTTTCATCAAATGAGAACTCCACTTCGTAATCTGATTTTTCAGTTGTTGCTCTAATTCCCTTGCCCTCAGAATACGAGACGCGACACAGCCAAGTACTGAGCCTGTCAGGGATTCGCCCTCCCTCCTAAAGAGATTTCATTGCTTCGTTCAATGCATAGAGGTTGTCTGAGAAACTCACGAGGCTCTCATTTCCATTAGTGACATTTCCCGGTAGGCCCTTCCAGAGGATCGGCGCCTGCCAGGAACGGGGCCTAGCGTAACACATTGTTAAGAGCCGGTTCCGGGAGGAGGCCGATTTGGCTCTTTGCCCGAGGGGCGACCAGCCAGGAATGAGCCCTACCAGCTGTGCTTTCTTGCTGGGCAGTTAACCACAAGCTCTAGGTTTTGAGGAGAGACGACTTGATGTACCTACCTTTAGGGTCTTGTTCGCGTTCTCCTGCATCCAGATCCAGTCCCTTCGTGCGCCTGTTCGCCCAGTAGGCGGGTTACGGGGCGGTTCTTCGCGCGAGCCTGGGCTTTGCTAGGTGCACGACAGTGCATGGATCCACCATGTGCCGGGCGAGTATCGGCCCGGCACTTTCCCTGTCGCGCCGTAGGTGGCGAGCCGGTTTTTATGATGGTCCGCCATGTTGCACGTATGTCGCAGGAGCCTGCGGAATGACCTGGAACGAGGCGGGATAGGAGGGGACGCGGCGGGATGACGAGTCCCAAGCATTCCGGGCGGTTGCGAGGTAAGGGCGCGATTCTGCTGGGAGTTTCGCACCGCCCGGCGCGGGTTCGATTCCCGCCGCCTCCAAATCGAGAAGCTGAAGCAGTTCGCCGTCCCCCGAGGACGAGGCGCGGATGAGAGAGCCGGAGCCGAGGACGCGGGCGGCAATCTCTGGGTGGCGGGAGGGGAAGAAGGCCTGTTCTGCCGCAGCTCGGGGCGGCCACCTTCGAGCGCTTCACCCTGGAAGTACCTCGTGGCGTTCGGCCGGGACGAGTACGGCCATGACGGCGTCGTGGGCATCTACCAGGTGAATAGCGAACCGTCGCCGCGAATTCGGAGGACCTGACGTAACCGTTCACCGGGTTGATTCGTCCATACGGGCATGAACAGCCCCGGGGATGGCGAGCCTGAAGAACGAGGTGAAGGTGCTCACTCGTCATTACACACGAAATCCATTCCGCCCGACATCGCGCGATGGCATTTCCCGACTCCTGCTGGAGATTGTGCCGTCATGCTCGAATTGCCTTTGGAGACACTGCACGGGGCACTGGTCGACCCTGTGCTGTTGTCAATGAATCTGTTGAATGACATCGCGACCCACCATCCGAATGCCATTTCATTCGCCGCGGGCAGACCCTTCGAGGAGCTGTTCCAGGTAAACCAGTTGCACGAATACCTGGACGCCTTCGTCGCCTACCTGTCCAACGATCTCGGGCAGAACGCCGCGCAGGTGCGGCGCACCTTGTTCCAGTATGGACGGACCAAGGGCGTCATGCACCACCTGGTCGCGAAGTATCTCGAGGTCGACGAGGGCATCCGGGTCGATCCGGAGTCCATCGTGGTGACGGTGGGCGCCCAGGAGGCGATGTTCCTGGTGCTCAGGGCCTTGCGGACCGATGAGCGAGACGCTGTGCTGGCCGTGATGCCGGCTTACTTCGGGCTCACTGGCGCGGCGCGGCTGCTCGACATGCCCGTGGTCCCGGTCGCCAGCGGCCCCACCGGCATCGATCTCGACGATCTGGGGCGCCAGTTGACCGCCACGCGGAAGCGGGGCCTGCGGACGCGAGCGTTGTACCTGGTTCCGGATTTCTCCAACCCGACCGGTGTCAGCCTGGATCTGACCACCCGGAGGCGGTTGCTCGACATCGCCGCGGAGCATGAACTGTTGTTGATCGAGGACGATGCCTACGGCCTGTTCCACGCCGCTCCCGGTGAGAGGACGCCCACGCTCAAGGCGCTCGACACCGAGCGGGTCGTGCTCCACATCGGATCGTTCGCCAAGACGGGACTGCCCGGTGCGCGTGTGGGTTTCGTCGTCGCCGACCAGCCAGTGACACGGCAGGGCGCCGTGGTGGGGCCGCTCGCCGATCAACTGTCGTTGATCAAGAGCAATGTCACGCTCAACACCTCACCGGTCGCGCAGGCGATTGTCGGAGGGAAGCTGTTGCGCAACGGGCACAGCATGCTCGCCGCCAACAAACGCGAGATCGAGATCTATCGCCGCAACCTCCAGCAAGTGCTCTCCGGACTCGCCAGGCGCTTCCCCGCGGGCGGACCGGTCAGTTGGAACACGCCGGGCGGCGGGTTCTTCATCGTGGTGACGGTGCCCTTTCCGGTGGATGACAAGTCCTTGGAACGCTCGGCACGCGAACACGGCGTGATCTGGACGCCGATGCACCACTTCTACGCGAACCTGGACCACTCCCAACAGCTCCGGCTGTCCTTCAGCCTGCTCACTCCGGAATTGATCGACGAGGGATTGGAGCGGCTGGCCGGGTTCATCGCCGCGGAGTCCAAGCTGCCATGATCAGACACATCGTGTTGTTCAAGTTCAAGCCGGGAATCACCTGGAGGGATCCCCATGCGCTCGCCGCGGAGCAGTCGTCGCACCAGGTCGGGGAACGGGTGCCAGACCTGCTGCACTGGCATGCGGGTCGCAACATCAGCCCGCGGGATATCGCGCATGACTTCGTGGTGATGGGCCTGCTCCGTGACCAGGAGTCCTTGCAGCGCTATCTGGAGCATCCCTTCCACCAGGAGTCGGCCGCGCGGTGGCGCGAGATCAGCACCTGGGTCATCGCGGACATCGAGGAGTGAGTGGCCATGACGAATCTGGGTTGGGTGAGCCTGTTGGACACGCACACGGCCGACGTGGTGGTAGGGACACTGGGGCCCCCCGGCACCAGCAGCGAACAAGCGGCCCAGCTGCTCCGCTCCAGGCTGGGGCGGGAGTCCCGCACCGAGCTGTTCCAGACGTATGAGCAGGCGCATGAAGCGCTGCGCTCGGGCGCGTTGACCCACGTGGTCGTCGCCAATGCCTACAAGGAAATCCACCGCTTCTACATGGATGACTCGCTCGTGCTGTCGGACGTGTTCGTGATGGACACCCCCCTCTACGGCATCGCGAAGAGGCAAGACCGGGAGGGGCTGTCCGCCATGCCGACCATCGCGAGTCATCCCTCACCCAAGCCGCTGGTGGCCCAGCTCCTCCCCAGCGGATACCGGGTCGGAGAGATCGTCAGCATGGATTCGACCAGCAGCGCCGCGAAGGCCGTCGCCGAGGGCGCCTTCGAGCTGGCCTTGACCACGGAGCCCGCGGCGGCGCTCTATGGCCTGGAGTTCATCTCCCGAAAACGCCCGATCCGAATGGTGTGGTCGGTCTTCATGCGCTCCTGAGGGGCTCGCGCCTTCTCAGGCGCGGGTGTCCCCCGGGACCAGTTCACGCTCACTCTCGGCCACGCCCGAGCCCAATTCCCAGAGGAAGGCATACTTGGCGAAGGCGTGGAACGAGAGCGCCGTGGCGACCGTGAGTCCCCCCATCCCAAAACGGAACAGGCCCTTGAGCAGGTAGAATTTGATGAACGCGCCGGTGGAGTGGGTGCACGCCTTCATCAGCGAGGCGCGGCGCCCAAGCGAGTGAAAGTGCCTCGCACCGCTCTGGGCATAGCTGATCTGCTTGCGCAGCAGGTGGGAGACGGAGTCGTACGAGCGGTGCCTCAGTCCGTGCTTGAGCCGGCCCGCCTTGCCCTCATGGATGGCGGGCACGTGGATCCATTCCGAGTCCGCCCAGCGCACCTTGCCCAATCGAAGCAACCGCTTCTGCGAGGTCCAGAAGTGCACGGGCCGCGGCCAGTGGTCGGGCAGGGTGTTCTTCTGCGGCACGTGATAGGCATCGTGACGAGGGTTCTGGCTCAGCAGTTCACGGATCTCCTCGCCGAGTCCAGGCAGGGCATTCTCATCGGCGTCCACGATGAGCACCCATTGCCCGCGTGCCCGCGAGCACATGGCCCGCCGGTGCGAGGCGAAGGTGTCGAGCTTGCGTTGGAAGGCCCGGACCTTGCCGCCTCGGGACTGGAGGTACTCCCACGTGCCGTCGGTGGAGTGGTCATCGACGACGACGATCTCGTCGCAGAAGTCCAGGGAGTCGAGGCAGTCCTTCAAGGTGCGCAGGCTGTTCTTCGTCATCACCGCCGCGCTGAGAAGGATGCCGGAGTTCTCGGGACCGTTCATGCCGCCCTTTTATCCGTGTCTCGACTCCATGGGGCGGCAATCTCTTCAGCCCGGACGGGCGACCTGGATGTCCTGGCGGGCCGCCCAGGCCTTCAAGTCCTGGCGTTGAATGGCCGCGGCCATGAGTTCCGGGAACAGGTCCGGGGTGCAGGCGAAGGTGGGGATGCCCATCGACGCGAACTGCGCGGCGTGGTGCGTGTCGTGCGAGGGCGTTCCCTGGTCGCTGAGCGCCAGCAGGCAGATGACCGTCACGCCACTCTGTACGAGCGACGCGGCACGCTGGAGCATCCGCTGGGAATTGCCTCCCTCGTACAGGTCCGTGATGAGCACGAGGATGGTCTGCGCCGGCCGGGAGATGAGCTGCTGGCAGTAGGCGAGCGCCTGATCGATGTCCGTGCCGCCTCCCAGCTGGGTGCCGAAGAGCAGATCCACCGGATCCGACAATTGCTCGCTCAGGTCCACCACGGCCGTGTCGAAGACGACCATGCGCGTGGACACCGCCCGCATGGAGGCGAGCACCGCGCCGAAGATGCTCGAATAGACGACCGAGGGCGCCATGGAACCGCTCTGATCGATGCAGAGCACCACGTCCCGCAGACTCGAGCGCTTGCGCCCATACCCCACCAGCTTGTCCACCACCACGGACTTGCGCTCGGGCAGATAGTTGCCCAGGTTGGCGCGCAGCGTCCGATCCCAGTCGATCTCCGCGGCCCTGGGCCGGCGCGTCCGCGATGCCCGGGACAGCGCCCCGCGCACGGCCTGCTCGGTGGGGGCACGCAGCCGCTGCTCCAGCGCGTCCACGACCTTGCGCACCACCCGGCGCGCCGTTTCCTTCGTCTTCTGGGGGATGACCTTGCGCAGGGACAGCAGCGTGGACACCAGCTCCACGTCCGGCTCCACCGCATCGAGCATTTCCGGCTCGAGCAGCATCTGATCGAGCCCCAGCCGGGTCATCGCGTCCCCCTGCATGACGCGCACGACGGAGGCGGGGAAGTACTCGCGGATGTCGCCGAGCCAGCGGGAGACCCGGGGCGCGGAGGCACCCAGGCCCGCCTTGCGGTGGGAGTTCTCGGGGTCCTTGGATCCGTAGAGCGCCTCGAGTGCCCGATCCATGCGCTGCCCGGCTTCCGCCAGGTGAGTGCCCAACGCGTCCTGGGCGGGCGCGCCCAGCACGAGCCGCCAGCGCTCCAGCCGCTCTTCCTCAGTGGGTTTCATCGAGCTTCACTCCCAGCAGCAATGACAGCACCGGCAGCACCTTCGCCACGCGTTCCTGGTCCAGCTCTTCCCGCTTCGCCTCGCTTCGCTCCGCCGTGGGCGCGCGCGCGAGGTCGCGGATGCGCTCGGCCATGGCCCGCCGCTCGGCCGCGCTGAAGTCGGAGAAGGCGCGCCGGACCAGGGGCAGTTGCTCGACGAACGCCTCTCGCGACAGACCACACAGCCACCCGTCGAGCGCCGCCCACAGCTCGGTCCGGTGCAGCAGCAGCAGCGCGTTTCCGGCGATGAGTCCTTCCAACCAGGCCGCCGCCTCGGCGGGGGGGACCGCGGGCGACAAGGCCTTCTGGGCGAGCGTGCTCAGGTCCTCGTTGCGCACGAGCCCCAGCTCCAGACGCAACCGCAGCGCCGCTCCCCGGATGAGCCCATGGACCGCGTCCCGGTGGACGAGCCCGTCGAGTGCCTCGGCCCATTCCTCTCCCTGCGCCTTGTTCTCGAGCAGTCCCACCGCCGCCTGCATGGCGCGCAGTTGCTCGCGGCGCTGACGGGCGGCGTCGTCGTCCAGCGACACACAGGCGCCGGGCAGACCGATGACGATGCGCTCGAAGAGCCCTTCGGCGATGGCGAGGATGGGACCGGTGGGCGTCTCGCGCACGCTGCCATAGCGGACCGCCTGGGCGAGCGCGGGGAAGGCCTCGAGCAGCTTCGGAACATCCGCCGAGCGGGTGGAGAAGGCCTGCACCTGGCTCAGCACCGTGTCGATGGCCGAGGGCAGTTCCGCGAGCAGGGACGCCTCGAGCAGGGCGGTTAGCGTGCTGAGTTCGGCCGCGTCCGTCGCGCGTGCCACCACGCGGCCCGTGGCCGCCAGCTCCACCGTGTTGCCGAAGAGGCTCGCCTCGACGACGTTCACGGCCAGCACGGGCTGCCACTGCAATCTCCACGTCTCGCGGAAGGTTCCGGTCGTCTTCCGCGCGTCGTCCCCCAGCGTGCCCCAGGGGATGTCGAGCAGGGACAGCCGATGGAGCAGCCGGCTCCGGTTGCGGTCCAGGTCCTTGCGCAGGTCCAGCTCCTGGAGCTTGATCTCCGAGGAGGGGGCCAGGCGCAGCGCCTTCTGTTGGGCCGCGAGGTCGCGCGCGAGTGGGACGGAGGGCGCGTCCGAGGGCACCTCGCCCAGGCCCGTGCCCACCTCCAGCTTCTGGTGGATGAGGGCGAGCGGGGTCGCGTCTCCGCTACACAACACGCTGAGCGCGGCGTCCCGGAGTTCTCCCAGGCCCACCACGTTGCGCTCGCGCAGCGCCGCGAGCGCCTCGGCGAGCCGCACCGTCTCGATGACGCTCGCGGAGGAGGCATCCAGGCCCTCGTCGCGGAGCAGGTGGGCGATGCGCGCCGCCCAGGTCGACACGGGCCGCTCGGGCGTGAGCCACAGGTGCGCGTACCACCCCGGCGAGTCCACGCCCGCGCCATACCCGCTGCGCCAGCCGAGCCGGTCATACGTCCAGGGCACCCACGTGGCCGCCACCTTCGTCTTCGGCAGGCCCTTGAGCAGGGCATCGTCCTCGCGCGCGGGCCGGGGCTTCGCGAGCGCGGGGCCGTGCCAGGCACCGCACACGACGGCGATCTTCTGGAAGCCCTCCTTCTTCGCCTGGCGGATGCAGCGCCGCATGTGCGCCTCGCGCAGGGCCTCTCGCGGGGGCGGTTCCTTCTCGTCCTCGCGCAGGGCGCTCATGGCCTCGAGCACGGCCTCGAAGACGCCTTCCGCGTCCTGGCGCTGCTCGATCAGATGCTCCCACCAGCGCTCCCCGTCCTCGTGGCCCGCGGCGCGGGCGAGTGCCCCGAGCGGATCCACCCGGGGCGAGTCCTCCGGCTCGGGCGCCAGCGGCGTGCCCTCCGCCTCCGGGGGAACGAGCTGGTGCGTCTGGGGCAGGTCGATGAAGCGCACGGGCAGCGAGCGTGTCACCGCGTACTGGATGGCCTGCCACTCGGGCGAGAAGACGGCGAACGGGTAGAAGACGGCGCGCGAGGGCTCCTCGGCCGCGTAGATGAGCAGGGCCACCGGCGGCTTCATCTCCGCATGGGCCGCGAGCGCGAGGAGTTCATCCGCCTCGGGAGGACCCTCGATGAGCACCACATCCGGTTGAAGCTTCTCGAGCGCGCCCCGCACGCCTCGCGCGCTGCCCGGGCCGTGGTGCCGCACCCCGAGCACGTGCACGGCGGCGCCCGGCTCCGCGCTCACAAGACCTCCATGCACGCGCGGTAGAGGTCCTTCCACCCCTCGCGCTCCTTGACCACCGTCTTGAGGTACTCGAGCCACACCACCCGGTCCTGCACGGGATCCTTCACGATGGCGCCCGTGAGGCCCGCGGCCAGGTCCGGTGCCCGGAGCACTCCGTCTCCGTAGTAGCCCGCCATGGCCATGCCGCCGTTCATCACCGAGATGGCCTCGGCGGTGGACAGCGAGCCCGAGGGCGTCTTGAGCTTCATCGTCCCGTCCAGCGTGGCGCCGCCGCGCAGCTCGCGGAACAGGGTGACCACCCGGCGGATCTCCTCCAGGGCGGGCTTTTCCGCGGGCAGGGCGAGGGCGCGGCCCAGCTCGGCCACGCGCTTCTCGACGATCTGGACTTCCTGCTCCAGGGAGTCGGGCGTGGGCAGGATGACGGTGTTGAAGCGGCGCAGGAGGGCGCTCGACAGCTCGTTCACGCCCCGGTCCCGGTTGTTCGCCGTGGCGATGACGTTGAAGCCCGCGCGGGCCTGCACCTCGGTGGAGAGCTCCGGCACGGGCAGCGTCTTCTCGCTCAAGAGGGTGATGAGCGCGTCCTGCACCTCGCTGGGCATGCGCGTCAGCTCCTCGATGCGCGCGAGCTTGCCCTCGCGCATGGCGCGCATCACGGGGCTGGGCACCATGGCGCCCTCGGAGGGGCCTTCCGCGAGCAGCCGCGCGTAGTTCCAGCCGTAGCGCAGGGCCGCTTCGTCCGTGCCCGCCGTGCCCTGCACGAGCAGCGTCGAGTTCCCACAGATGGCGGCGGCCAGGTGCTCGCTCAACCAGGACTTGGCGGTGCCTGGCACGCCGTAGAGCAGCAGGGCGCGGTCGGTGGCGAGCGTCGCCACGGCGATCTCCACCAGCCGCGCGTTGCCGATGTACTTGGCGCTCACCTGGAAGCCATCCGGCAGCTTTCCTCCGAGCAGGTAGAGGCGCACGGCCCAGGGGGACAGCGCCCACCCCTGGGGCCGGGGCTTGTCGTCGATCCGGGCGAGCGCGGCCAGTTCCTCGGCGTACTGCTGTTCGGCGTGCTGGCGGAGAAGGGTGGAGGCGGTCACGGTTTCAACTCCTCGTGGAGGATGCGGATGAAGGAGACGAGCTGCTGGAGGCGCTCGAAGACGTAGCGGTAGGCGCCCAGGCGTTGCGGCAACGGCCGGAGCTCGGCGGCGGCGCTCAGGCATTCGGCAGGCAGGGCGCGGACGGCATGCCAGAGCGGCCCCACGGCATGAGGGGTGTCGTACAGCGCGTTGATCCAGGCCATGCCGAGCTCCCTCGGCCACGGCGCGGGCGTCAGGGCCACGGCGTGCTCGCGCCAGGGCAGGGAGGTGGTTCCGCGCAGGACGCTCAGGGTCCGCGAGGCGCGCTCGGCGGTGGGCAACTGCTCGAACACGGTGTGGGCCAGGGACTGGGCGCGAGAGGTGGAGAGCGTGTTGGAGCGTTGGCTCGACCAGCTGTCGAACAGCGCCGAGGCCCAGGCCGACGAGGGCTCCAGCCGGAAGGCGTGGGCCCATCCCTCGGAGATCGCGGCGTAGTCATCCGTCCGGGCGGCGGCGGCGGCGATCCGTTCCGGCGGGGTCTGGAACTGTTTCTCCCATTCGGGGAGCGGCACGCACTCCAGGATGCGGACGAGCCAGTGCTCGCTCTGGCCGACCCCGGCCGGAGGCTTGTCGAGCCCGTCCTTGTCCGCCTCGGCGTCCCATTTGGCGGGCCATTGAATGCGCAGCGCGGGGCCGCCCCATTGCAGCACGGCGTGGGCCCGCTCCCGCATGCGGCGCGAGAACGCGGAGCCCGGGAGCCGGGCCAGGAGGTGACGCGCCACCTCGCGCACCGCGGCCGAGCGATCCTGCCGGCCCTGCTCCAGCGAGGGCTCGTCGTCGAGGGACAGGGCCGCGTCATCGAAGCAGGCCAGGAGCCGCGCGCGATGCTCGGCCTTTTCCTGGCTCCAGGTGTCCTTCAACCACTGGCGGGCGCGCGCCGGATCGACGCGCCGCATGTCCTCGAGCACCGTCCGCCGTTCCTCGAAGGTGCCTTCCGTCCAGACGCGCTCGGCCTCGGCGTCCTGGCGGGTGGGGGCGGGCCGCCATCCCGGACGGAAGTGGGAGAGCCACCGTCCCCGCTCTCCCAGGACGGGCTCCAGGGTCGCTCGCGGCCAATCCACGCTTCGGGACAACACGCTGACGAGCAGCTCCGGGGGAAGCCGGCGCCGGGCGAGCGCCATGCGCTGGAAGACCTCGGCCAGCAGCTCGTCGCGATCGGGATCTCCCCCGTCCAACAGCTCCCTCACGAGGGCGCTCACGCGGGGGGAGCAGATCTCCAGGGTTTCCTCGGACGCTTTTCCCGAGGTGGCCTCGAGGACGAGGGGTTTCTGGCCCGCGGCCCGTGCCACGGCCCGCACGCCCGCGGCGAGCAGGACGCGTTTCTCCAGGGTCGCCCCCTCGAGGGCTCGGAAGGCCATGGCCTCCACGCCCTCCGTGGGCATGGCGTCGGGGGCGCGCGAGGTGCCCAGCGAGGCGAGGCGGGTCAGCGCGTCGAGTTCGGTCATGGGGTGGTCTCCGCGAGCGGGTAGAGCGTCTGGCCCACGCGGGTGCTCAAGGGCCGCAGCACCTCGCCGTCCCATTCACCGAAGAGCTCGACCGGATGGCCTCCGGACAGCGCGAGCAGCAACCAGCGGTTTCCCTCGCCCAGGCGCACCGCGGTGCCCGTCGCGTCCTGGAGCCACCACTGCTCGCGCGCGTCCAGCACGGGGGTGACCTGGCCGAGCAGCACCGGCATGTTCTCCTGGAAGGGCTGTTGGGACAGTTCCTGGGCGAAGCGCTGGCGGAGGCCGTCAAGCGAGAGCGTGGGCAGACTTCCCGTCCAGGCGCGGACCTCGCCCTGGCGTTGGAGCACCTTCGCGCGCCGCGGGGCCGCGCTCGGCCAGTACACGAGCTCCGCGTCGAACGAGCTCCCAGGCAGGAAGCTCTCGGTGAAGGGGGCCCGGCCCGCCGCGAACTGGAGCACGAGCGCCGTGCGGCCTCCCGTGGCGCCCATCAGGTGGGTGCGTTGCACGCGCACGCGGTCCTCGTCCTCCTGCTCGTGGCCGAGGACGACCCAGGTGTCCTGGACGCGCTCTCCCCGGGCCTCGACCTCTTCCTCGCGCAGGGAAAAGCCCACCAGGGCGCGCAGATCCTCCGCGAGGGGAGGCGGAAGCTGCTCCACCCGGCCCCACGCCTCGACGATGAGCGCGAGTCGGCCCAGCCGCTCCAGCATCCGCCGGGGCCAGTCGGGGCCACTGCCCTGAATCCCCGCGAGCTGCCGCACCCGCGACGCGAGTCCCGGGGCCTGGGCGTCCACGAGCCGCGCCGCCTGGGTGTTCCACATGTCCGGGCCCGTCTCGAGCCCCGCGAAGCCCGTGCGCACCAGGTCCTCCATCCACAACGTCAGCGCCTCCAGGCCCTTGTTCACGCGCTCGTGGCGATCCGCCGCGCGGCGCGCCTGGGCCTTGGTGTCGACGGGGGGCGCGCCCTCGGCGATCGCGGCCTTGCGCTTCTCCTTGCGCTCGACGGTGGCGGAGCGGCGCGCCAGCCACTCCTCGACCCATTCCGGGGGCGTGCCCTCGGGCAGGCGTTCCGAGGCGGCGAGCAGCAGCAGTCCCACGGCGTGCTTGCAGGGGAACTTGCGGCTGGGGCACGAGCACTTCGAGGTCAGGTCGCCCAGGTCGATGCGCACCTGGTACAGGGCGCTGCCCTTGCACTCGCCCCAGGCGGCGCGCTCGGCGCGGCCCAGGCCCTGCCAGTTGCTCTCGTTGCCGAGCTTCCTGCCCGCGGACGCGACCGAGGTATCCGGCGCGAGCGCGAGCACTTGTTCCACTGTCAGGGACGAAGAGGCCATGGGCGACGCGGGAGCATAGCGCCTCGGGTGACATCGCCGGGGGCGAAGTGGCGATTCGCGCGGCTCGTCAAGTTTCCAGGTGCTACAGGAAAGTACAGGCGGGAAATTAGACGTAGCACCGTGTTGCCCTCACATTCTGCCCCGTCACGACGACCCCCCTTTGACGGAGGCGAGATGTCCGCCGAAGCCGCAGCTCCTGCCCTGAAGCTTGTCCAGCCCTCCCTGCGTGAGAGCCTCTTCGCCAAGAGCGACGCGTACCGGCTCTATCAGGGCGACAGCCTGGCCCTGCTCAAGCAGTTCGATGCCGGCACGTTCGACATGGTGTTCGCCGATCCCCCCTACTTCCTGTCCAACGGCGGCTTCACCTGCAAGAACGGCAAGCGCGCCGCGGTGAACAAGGGCAACTGGGACGTTTCACGCGGAGTGGAGGAGGACCACGCCTTCACCAGCGCCTGGCTCAAGGAGTGCCAGCGCGTGCTCAAGCCCACGGGCAGCATCTGGGTGAGCGGCACCCAGCACGTCATCTTCTCGGTGGGCTTCGCGATGCAGAAGCTCGGCTACAAGCTGCTCAACACCGTCACCTGGTACAAGCCCAACGCGAGCCCCAACCTCGCGTGCCGCTACTTCACGCACTCCTCGGAGCTGCTCATCTGGGCCTCGCCCAAGCCGGCCGCCAAGCTCCAGCACACCTTCAACTACAAGAAGATGAAGCAGGACAACGGCGGCAAGCAGATGCGGGACGTGTGGGCCCTGCCGCGCGCCGGTGAGGAGGAGATCGACACCGACGAGGCCGGCCGCGTGTGGACGATGACCGCGCCGCGCCGCGAGGAGAAGGTGCACGGCAGCCACCCCACGCAGAAGCCGGTGTCGCTGCTCGAGCGCGTCATCGAGGCGAGCACCTCCGAGGACGCGGTCATCCTGGACCCCTTCAACGGCAGTGGGACCACCGGCGTGGCGGCCATGAAGCTCGGCCGGCGCTACGTGGGCATCGACCTGGACGAGAACTACCTGTCGCTGACCAAGAAGCGCCTCGCCGACGCCGAGCGCTCGGCGCGCTGAGCCGCACCGCCGGGGCTCGCTTCGCCGGGCCTCACTTCGTGACGAGCGGGAGCGTCTGCCCCTCGGGCGCGTGCTTCATCGCCACGGAGTTCATGCAGTAGCGCAGGCCGGTGGGAGGCGGGCCATCCGGGAAGACATGTCCCAGGTGTCCGTCACACCGGCCACAGCGCACCTCGGTGCGCACCATGCCGTAGGAGACGTCCCGATACTCCGTCACCGCGTCCGGCTTCACCGGCTGGGTGAAGGAGGGCCAACCCGTGCCGGAGTCGAACTTCTCGCCCGACTTGAACAGCGGGTTGGCGCACCCGGCGCAGACATAGGTGCCCGGCGTCTTCGTCCCCAGGAAGCAGCCGCTGCCGGGCCGCTCGGTCCCGTGGTGCCGCAGCACCTGGTACTCCTCGGGGGTCAAACGCTTCTTCCATTCCTCATCGCTCAACACCAGTTTGTCGGCCATGGGGGAATCCTGCTGTCCGGGCCTCCGGGGGGCAACCCTTTCTCTCAGCGCTCCTCGGCCACCTGGGCCAGGGCGTTCTCGATCTGCGGCAGCGCGTAGGGCTTGGGCAGGAGGATGACGTTCTTCATCCGCTCCTCCTCTCCGGAGAGGATCGAGTTCCCATGCCCGGAAGCGATGATGATTCTCATCTCCGGGTGGAGGCGCGCGACCTCCCGGGCCAGGGCCACGCCTGACATGCCCGGCAGGGTCACGTCGGTGAACAACACGTCGAAGCGCCGCGACGGCAGCTCCGCCAGGGCCGACTCGGCGCTCGGGACCGCGACCACGTCGTGGCCCAACAGCCCCATCAACTCGAGGGCCGAGGTGCGGATGTCCTCGTCATCCTCCACCAGGAGCACGCTCAGCCGCGAGGGAGGGGCGGGCTCCACCGGCTTCGCGGGGGGTGGGGTGAGGGCCCGGGCCTCCTGCTTCTTCTGCTGACGGTGGTCGAGCAACTGCCGCAGCTTGCGCGCCAGGTCCTCTCGACGGTGGGGCTTGCTCAACAGGTGCACGCCCGGATCGAGCCGGCCTCCGTGCACGATGGCGTTCTCCGTGTAGCCCGAGGTGAACAGCACCTCGATGTCCGGCAGGAGCGCCTTGGCTTGCCGCGCCAGCTCCGGACTGCGCACTGGACCGGGCATCACCACGTCGGTGAACAGGAGGTCCACCGGGAGCCCGCTCTGGAGGATGGCCAGCGCGCTCTGGCCATCCGGGGCCTTGAGCACGCGGTAGCCCAGTTCCATCAGGAGCTCCACCACCGTGGCCCGCACCTCGGCGTCGTCCTCGACCACCAGGATGGTCTCGTGACCGCCCTCGATGGGGCCGGCCATGGTCTCCTCCGCCAGGGGCATCTCGGCCTCGAACGTCCTGGGCAGGTAGATCTTCAAGGTCGTGCCATGGCCGACCTCGCTGTAGATCTTCACGTGGCCGCCGCTCTGCTTGACGAAGCCGTACACCATGCTCAGGCCCAGGCCCGTGCCGCGGCCCTCGGGCTTCGTGGTGAAGAAGGGCTCGAAGGCCCGGTCCATCACCTCGGGCGTCATTCCGCTGCCCGTGTCGGAGACGGCCAGGAGCACGTACTGCCCGGGGAGCACCTCCGGGTGTCTCAGCGCGTAGCGGTCATCGAGCATGGCGTTGCTGACCTCGATCGTCAGCTTGCCGGTGTTGTGCATGGCGTCGCGGGCGTTGATGGCCAGGTTGAGGATGACGTTCTCGAGCTGGTTGGGGTCCACGGACGTGTTCCACAGGCCCCCGCTGATGACGGTCTCCATCTCGATGTCCTCGCCGATGGAGCGGCGCAGCAGCTCATCCATGCCGCGCACCAGTCGTCCCAGGTGGATGACCATGGGCGCGAGGGGCTGCCGCCGGGCGAAGGCCAGCAGTTGGGACGCGAGCCGGGCGCCTCGTTCCACCGAGCCGATGGCGGTCCGCACCCGGCGCAGCCCCCGCTCGTTGCCGGCCACGTCCCGTTGCAGCAACTGGAGGTTGCCGGCGATGACCTGGAGCAGGTTGTTGAAGTCGTGCGCCACCCCTCCGGTGAGCTTGCCCACCGCCTCCATCTTCTGGGACTGGCGCAGCTGCTCCTCGATCTGCCGCTGCTCGGTGATGTCCCGCGCGGAGGCGTAGACGAGCCGGTCCTCGGGGATGGGCACCGCCGTCCAGGACAGGAGCCGGTAGGAGCCATCCTTGTGCCGCAGGCGGTTCTCGAACCGTTGCGTGCGCTCCCCCGTGGACAGTTGTTCGCGCTCGCCCAGCGTCTTCGCCCGATCCTCGGGGTGCTCCAGCCAGGTGGAGTCCTTTCCCACCAGCTCCTCTGGACTCCATCCGAGGAGCGTGCTCCAGGCGGGGTTGACGCTGAGGTAGCGTCCCTCGAAGTCCGCCACCACCAGCAACTCCTGGGACACGCTCCAGACGCGGTCCCGCTCGCGCGTGCGCTCCTCCACGCGCTGCTCCAGCGTCTCGTTGGCCCGCCGCAGTTGCTCCATCGCCTTGACGCGCTCGCTCGCCGCCCAGATGCGATCGGCGACGTTGCGCACGAACTCGATTTCATCCTCGTTCCACTCGCGCACCTCCGCGTCATGGAGGTACAGGACGGCCACGAAGTGGCCCTGCTCCAGCAGGGGGACGTTGAGCAGCGCCCGGATGCCAATGCCGAGCAGGTTCCTGGCGCCCTCGGCCGTGCGCTCATCCTTCTCGATGTCCGGGATGGCGACGGTCTCTCCGCGCTTGAGGTTCTCGATGAAGACGCCGTAGTCGGCGAAGCGGTGCAGGCCCGCCACGCTGGCGACATCGGGCCGGGCCACCCAGTCCCGCTCCATGTCCACGATCTCCTGGCGCGGATCGATGGAGCCATAGCCCGCGCGCAGCACGCCGAACAGCTTCCCGACGCGCTCCATGGCGGTGCCGGCGATGTCCGCCGTGTCGGTCAGATCTCGCAGCTTGTCCCCGATCTCCACGAGGGCCGCCTGGCGCAGCTCCGCGTTCTTCCGCTCGTCGATATCGAGCACCAGGCCGGGAAAGCGCACGGGCCTGCCCTGCTCATCGCAAACGCAGTACCCGTTGGCTTCCACCCACAGCCACGAGCCCCGGGCCTGGCGCACCCGGTACTCGGCCCGGTAGGGGCCCCCCGTCTCCAGCGTCCGGGTGATCAGCGCCTCGATGCGGGGGCGATCCTCCGGGTGCATGGACGCCACGAACATGCTCAGCGGAATGCCCCGGGCCGCCTGGGCCGGTTCGACGCCGAAGGCCTTCGCGAAGCGCTCGTCTCCGGTGACCCGGTCCTGGGGAATGTTCCAGATCCAGGTGCCAATCACGGCGCTCGAGTTCAGCGTGAGCTGGAGCCGCTCGTTGGCCTCACGCAACGCGTCCTCGGCGGCCCTGCGCTCGGTGACATCCTGGGCGACACCGATCAGCCGGAGGGGCTTGCCATTCTCGTCCCGGAACAGTTCCGAGCGCCGGGAGATCCATCTGAGCGCTCCCGTCCGGGGTTGGCGGATCCGGTACTCCACGGACGCGCTCACGCGGCCTTGCTGCTGGAGCTGAACGGTGGAGGCGAGGTGGCGATCCTCGGGAAGAATGAGCTGCTCGATCTCGGACACGGGCAGGGTGTCCACCCGCTCGATGCCATACAGGCGGCAGAACTCCGGACTCACCGTGAGCTGGCGGTGAACCACATCGAACGTGAACAGCCCGATGCCGCCCGCTTCCTGCGCGAGGCGCAACCGCTCGTCGCCTTCCCGGAGACGTTCCTCGGCCCGCTTGCGGTCGGTGATGTCCTGGGTGACACAGATGATGAACTCGGGATGGCCCACCTCGTCCCGGGCGAGCGAGACGTGGTTGTTGACCCACACCGAGGAACCATCCGGCCGCAGGTAGCGCTTCTCCACGATGAAGGGCTCGCCCGTCTTCAACAGCCGTTGGAAGTGAGCGGCGCTCGCTTCCCGGTCATCGGGGTGCGTGAGGGACAACTGGGTCCGCCCGAGCACATCCTCCAGGGGTCGCCCGACGATGTCGCAGAAGCGCTGGTTGGCCAGCGTCAGCGTTCCATCCAGGGCCCGCTGCGAAATACCGACGCTCGCCTGGTTGACGAGCATGTCCAGCCGCTCGCGGTCCCTTCGCCGCTGAGCGGCGGGCTCCTCGGTCACGGGCGGCTCGGTCTTGTCGCCGACAGGCTGGGGGTGGCTCATGGGTGCAAGGTGACTCAGTCGAGTGTCCTCCATGAAACTGGTGATGCCTCCTCTTTCGTATCTAAACGATGGGGCGGGATGGGCGGTGGTTTCCGACCAACCTGCCCGCAAGCCAAGGGGTTCCTCTCCAGGTTGCTAGCGGAGGGGGCCCGTGGATGGGAGTGTTTTTTCCCGACGCGGCGCCCGTTCACAATCGAACGAAGCCACTGGTCCCGGGCCGGGCGAGCCCTGGTCAGGAGTCCAGTGCATGCCCACCCTGGCGGGTACCGGTTGAGGTGACGGGAGGGGCCGATGGCGCGGAGTGCGTGGGGGTCGGGAATCGGGGGGCTGTTCGTGGCGGTCCTGTTGTTCGCGGGGACGGTCCAGGCGCGCGAGTTGGCGGGAGTCCGGATGCCGGACGCGCTCACGTTCCAGGGACGCCATCTGTCGCTGGCCCACATGGACCTGGAGGAGAAGTTCTTCTTCAAGGTCTACGTCTGGTCGCTCTACCTGGAGCAGAAGCCTCTCGAGAAGTCAGAGGCCATCTCCGCCAATTGCGTCAAGCGGTTGCAATTCCGCTTCCTGCGCAAGGTGAGTCGCGACCAGCTCGTGGACGCCTTCCGTGACGGGCTGGCCTCCAACGCCGCGTTGCGCGGCGGGCCCCTGAAGGACGAGCTGGAGCGGTTGCTGGGCTCCCTCAAGGACGTGTCCGAGGGAGGCGAGCTCATCATCACCTACGTGCCGGGAGGCGGCCTTCACGTGTCAGGCGAGGCCTCTCATGGGCTGAGTGTCCCCGGCAAGCCGTTCGCCGACGCGCTCTTCGTGTCCTGGTTGAACCAGCACCCCATCTTCGAGTCATGAGGGGCGAGCGCCCTCAGGGCAGCGCGAAGACGCGGTCCTCGAAGTCCTGGGTGAAGGGGTTGCCGGCCTCGTCGGTGATGGGCTGGCCCACCGCGTCCAGGGCGCTGGTGCAGGGGTAGGGGCTGGTCTGCTGGGCCCTGGGCTCGACGAACATGGGCTGCACGAGCCAGCGGCCCTGGGCGTTCGCGTACGCGTTGCACATGAGCTGCACGCGGTTGCGGTTGATGGCCAGCTTGAGCCGCGTGGCGTCCTGCAGGAAGGACAGGTCCGTATCCGAGTCTCCCGCGGCGAACACCTGCCGCTGGCTCTCCTCCCCGGCGCGCGCCAGTTGCCGCTCGGGGGGCAGGTGGAAGATGGCCTTGTTGATCCAGCAGCGCTTGCCCTGGTCATAGGTGATGAGCGTGTCGGCGCCATCGGCCACGGTGCCACAGCCTCGCAGCCGCGCCGTGAGGCGCCCATTCGCGTCCGCGACGGTGCGGATGCCCACCACGCGCTGGGGTTTGACGCCCACGAGCTCCTCGGAGATGGCGTCCACCACGAACTGGGGCGAGGCGGTGAGGATCCACACGTCGAAGCCGTTGACCTGCATCGTCTCGATGAGGTCCACCATCTCGTCGTACACCCGCACGTGGAAGGCGAGCCCCGAGGTGGTGCCCACGGTCTGGGTGGTTCCCAGGGGGTTGAAGGCATTCTCCGCGTAGGCGGCCTGGGCGAAGCCGCGCAGCTCCTCCGGCGTGTACCCGGCCTGGAGCTGCGCGGCCCAGGCATAGGCGGTGTTGATCGTCTGGGTGAGGGGCTTGTCCCAGGCGTCCTCGCCTCCGCGCGTCAGGTTGCGGCTGTAGATGCTGACGATCTCGTCCGCGCAGGCCGGCTGGGTGCTCGTGGGCAGGGGCGCGCCCGGCTCGGCGATGCCGGTGCAGGCGGTGTTCAGGGCCGTGCGCGCCTCGGCCGTGAGGTGGGTGCTGGTCTGGCCCCAGTCCCCGTCCGCGGGCTGGCGCACCTTGTCGTGCCGGAGCATCCAGAACAGGGTCGCGTCACCCATGTCGTTCTTCACCACGGTGTTGTCCCAGTCGAACACGGCCACGGGCCGGTTCCTCGGATCGAAGGTCGCGCTGGCGACGCCTTGCGTGGTCAACAGCTCGTTGAGCCGGGCGCGATTCTCCGGCAGCCAGCGCCCCACCTTGTCATCCAGCAGCCGCACCGGCCCCGGGGACTTGCCATCTTGACCCGAGGGCCCGCTCGGACCGGTGGGACCCTGGGGGCCCGTGCCTCCCCCGCAGGCGAGCGCTCCACCCAGGAGGCCCGCGGCCAGCGCGAGCGGGGAAAGAAGACGGAGGGAGGAACGTCGGGAGGAAGGGCTCATGCGGGTGTCTCCAGGGGGAGGGCCTAGTTATCGCCCCAGGTGAAGCCCGTGCCCACCGTGAAGGTGACGCCCTGGGCCCAGGGCGCGGCGGAGGGCGCGAAGGCCCGGTATTGGGCTTCCATGCTGAGCGACAGCCGCTGCCCCCACTGGGTGTGGAGCCGCAACCCCACGGGAAGCTCCGGGTGCAGCGCGCCGCCAACCGAGGACAGGCCCGCGCCCGCCGTGGCGCGCAGATCCAGGCCCTTCGCGTAGCCCAGCCGGGCCGTCAACAAGGGGGGCGAGCGCAGCGCCAGGGTCCACGAGCCGCCCACGCCCGCGGCGAGCGGACCGCCCAGGGTCCGGGCATAGCTGGCGGACAGGCCGAACGTCCACGGCAGGGGGATCAGGGCTCTGGCTCCCGCCACGGGGGACAGGCCCTGGAACGAGGTGACGGCGCCTCCCATCAGCTCCAGCGCGAGCGCGGGAGGGGGGATCCAGCGAGGCCGCGCCAGTTGGGCTCGCGCCTGATCCAGGGCGGTGACCCGCCGCGTCGCCCAGATGAGGAACGCGCGCGAGTAGTCCACGGCGGCCCGGGCCCGCGCCGTCACGAATGCCTCGTACGCGGCGGGGTCCACCGCCCAGGTGCGCCCCCGCCAGGTCACCTGGGGCGTGTCGAAGGCGTTGCCCACCGTGCCGTACGCTCCGAATTCGCCGGGGCCCTCCTGGGTGGGCTCGGCCCAGAACGCGCTCCAGGGGATGGTGCCGCCCTCCACGGCCAGCACGTCCGAGCGCACCACCACCAGGGTCTCCAGGGCGAGTGACACCTGCGCCTCCTCGCCGGACATCGGTTCCAGGACGCGCGCCGAGGGCTGGGCCAGGGCCTTCTGTCCGATGGGGTGCTGCTCGAAGCGGTCCGACAGGGTGTGCATCACCGGCACCACGTGCATGGGCACGGCCATGTCCTGGATGTGGTGCACGAGGTGGCCCACCCGGTCATACGCCCGCTCCAGGTCGCCGTGGCTCGCGGCCTCCTCGACCTCCTGCCACAGCGCCTGGATGCGCGCCGAGGAGTCCTTGCGAAAGGTCGTGTCGAGCGACGTCCCCGGGCGGAAGAAGTGGGTCCACCCGGTCCACTTCACGTGCAGGTTCAGGTCCTCCTTGCGGGTGCCCGACACCATCGCCTCGCGGTACTCCGCGAGCGGGGAGGTGCCTTCCGCGGCGAGCGCTTCGTCGACGGCGGCCCGGGTCAGGGACTCGTGGTTCGTCACGGAGAAGGCCCTCGCCGCCAGGGGCAGACAGAGCGTGGCGAGGAGCAGCAGGCGGGCGGGGAGCAAGGGCATGCGAGGCGCGATTCTAGCGGGTGTCACGGTGGGTTATTCCCGCCATCCGGGTGCGCGGGTTGCCCGCCTGGCGACCGTCATGCCTTCCAGACGACAGCTCCGGGGGGAGTCCGTCCTCCAATGGGCAGAGTCACGGCGAGCGAGGGGTGAAGCGCTCCCCACGCCAGGCCCCAGTGCCTATTCCCGAGGACCCCAGGAGGAAGCGCTTTGGCCAAGAAGACCCCGGAAACAGTGAGCATCAATGAGCGCAGCAAGGACGCGGCGCTGGAGAAGGACCGCTCGGATCCCACGGGACAGCGGCTGACAACGGATCTGGGCGTTCCCGTCGAGGACACGGACAATTCCCTGCGTGTGGGCGCTCGGGGTCCCACGCTGCTCGAGGACTTCCACCTCCGCGAGAAGATCATGCGCTTCGACCACGAGCGCATCCCGGAGCGCGTGGTGCACGCGCGAGGCTCGGCCGCGCACGGCTACTTCCAGGTCTACGAGTCCCTGGCCGAGTACACCAAGGCCAAGGTCTTCCAGGATCCATCCAAGAAGACGCCCGTCTTCGTGCGCTTCTCCACCGTGGCGGGCTCACGCGGTTCGGCGGACACGGCGCGCGACGTGCGCGGCTTCGCGGTGAAGTTCTATACGGAGGAGGGGAACTGGGACTTGGTGGGCAACAACATCCCCGTCTTCTTCATCCAGGACGGCATCAAGTTCCCGGACGTCGTCCACGCGGCCAAGCCCGAGCCGCACCACGAAATCCCCCAGGCCGCCACCGCCCATAACTCCTTCTGGGACTTCGTGTCGCTCGTGCCGGAGACGGCGCACATGATCATGTGGATCATGTCCGACCGGGCGATTCCCCGCAGCTTCCGCATGATGGAGGGCTTTGGCGTCCACACCTTCCGCCTGGTCAACGCCCAGGGCGTGTCGCGCTTCGTGAAGTTCCACTGGAAGCCGGTGCTCGGCGTGCATTCCCTCGTGTGGGACGAGAGCCAGAAGCTCGGGGGCAAGGACCCCGACTTCCACCGCCGCGACCTCTGGGAATCCATCGAGAAGGGCCACTTCCCCGAGTGGGAACTCGGCCTGCAGATCATCGAGGAGGCGGACGCGGACAAGCTGGGCATCGAGCTGCTGGACGCGACGAAGATCATCCCCGAGGAGCTCGTCCCCGTGCGCCGCGTGGGCAAGCTGGTGCTCAACCGCAATCCGACGAACTTCTTCGCGGAGACGGAGCAGGTGGCGTTCTGCACCGCGAACGTCGTGCCGGGCATCGACTTCACGGACGATCCGCTCCTGCAGGCGCGCAATTTCTCGTACCTGGACACCCAGCTCACGCGTCTGGGCGGACCGAACTTCAATCAGCTGCCCATCAATCGCCCGCTCGCGCCGGTCCACAACTTCCAGCAGGACGGCTTCCAGCGGCACACCATCGACGTGGGGCGGGCCAACTACTTCCCCAACTCGCTGGGGGGCGGCTGCCCGTTCCTCGCCTCCGCGGAGCAGGGCGCCTACCGGCACTTCCCGGAGAAGGTGACCGGCGAGAAGATCCGCAAGCGCGCGGAGAGCTTCCAGGATCACTTCAGCCAAGCGGGTCTGTTCTTCCGCAGCATGTCCAAGCCCGAGCGCGAGCACATCATCCTGGCCCTCCAGTTCGAGCTGGGAAAGGTCGAGCGGGAGGAAGTGCGCAAGCGCGTCGTCGATCAGATCCTCGTGAACATCGACTCGGAGCTCGCCACGGAGGTGGCCGAGGGCCTGGGGCTGCCCGTGCCCGTGATGACCGCGGTGAAGGGGAAGATCGAGAAGGTGGCCGAGAGCCTGGGCGTGCCCAGGCTCGACAAGTCGCCCGCGCTGAGCATGGAGAACCAGAAGAAGGACTCCATCAAGACGCGACGCATCGGCGTGCTGATCGGGGACGGCTTCGACGCCGCGGACCTCCAGGCCACGAAGGCGGCCATCGAGAAGGCGGGCGGCGAGCTGGTGCTCATCTCCAGGCGCTTGGGGACGGTGAAGGGCTCGGACGGGCAGTCGGTCAAGGTCGACAAGAGCGCGGTCACCACGGGCTCGTTCGAGTACGACGCCGTCTTCGTGCCCGGTGGCGCCCCGAGCGTGGCGGTGCTGAAGAAGGACGGGGACTCCCTGCACTTCATCCAGGAGGCCTACCGTCACTGCAAGGCCATCGGGGTGACGAAGGAGGCCGCCGAGCTGTTGCAGGCGGGAGGCCTGTCCGCCTCGTCGCCGGGCGTCGTCGTGGGCGCGGCGGGTGGCCAGGACTTCCCCGAGAAGTTCATCGAGGCCATCGCGCAGCACCGGCACTGGAGCCGCCACGACAAGGATCTCATTCCAGCCTGAGCCGGGGCGCTCAGACCGGAATCCAGGGGGCGTGGACCTAGAAGCTGCGCCCGTCGACGGGCCTGGGCTGGAGGGCGGCGAGGTCCACGCCCTCCAGGCAGCGCACGTTGATGGCGAACATCGTCTTGCCATCCGGCGTCTTGCCCGTGCCGAACGCCTCCACGCCGCAGTCCGGGCAGAAGAGGTGGTCGATGACCTTCTTGTTGAACTGATACTTCTTCAGTTCATCCTGCTGGCCCTTCTTGAGGGCGAACTGCTCCGGCGTCGCGAAGGTGAGGAGCAGTCCGCGCTTGGTGCAGATGGAACAGTTACAGGAGATGGCGGTGCCCAGGTCCGTGTCGACCTCGAACGTGAACCTGCCGCAGTGACATCCGCCCGTGTACTTCTTCGTCTCCGCCATGTGGTGTTCTCCCGAGGCCGCGTGACGCGGCTCCCTCCAGGTGTCGGCGCTCACCTTGGCACAGGTTCCGCGTTCACGCCCGGCGCAGCGTGAGGACCGCCAATTCCGCCGGAGCACCCCACCGCACCGGCGGTCCCGTCGTCCCCGCGCCGAGGTTCACGTACAGCCACGAGCGATCCCGGCGGTACATGCCCGCGGTCCATCGGGTCAGGACCCGCGCGAGGGACAGCCGGCGCACGCCGGGAATCGCGAGCTGTCCACCGTGCGTATGCCCCGAGAGCGTCAATTCGACCCCGCGTGCGTGCGCCATGGGGAAGAGATCGGGATCATGCGCGAGCAACACCGTGGGGACGCCCTCGGGCCGGTCCGCCAGGGCCCGCGTGAGATCATGGCGCGAGGTCCAGGTGTCATCCACGCCCGCGACGTACAGCCGCGCGCCGTCCCGCTCCACCACCACGCCCCGGTTGCGCAGGACCTGGAGTCCCCACCGCTCCAACTCCCGCACGAGGTGCTCGCCATCCGTGAAGTAGTCGTGGTTGCCCATGCAGGCGAAGACGCCATCCTTCGCGCGCAGCCCCCCCAGGGCTCGCGCCACCGCCTCCACGTGGGTGGACCCATGGGTGATCAAATCCCCGGTGACGGTCACCAGATCCAATTCGAGCGCGTTGAGGCGCGCGACCCAGGAGGAGACCCGGCGCTCGGAGATATTCGGCCCGCAGTGCACGTCGGAGATCTGCCCGATGCGGTATCCATCCAGGGCCGGAGGGAGTCCGTCCACGCGGACCTCCAGCTGGCGGAGCCTCGGTCGGCCGAGGACCGACCTCACGCCCGTGGCCACCGCGAACGCCCCCGCGAAGGTCCACACCCCGGTCGCGGGCACTCCCGCGTGGATGGCGAGTTCCGAGGGAATCAGGAGCAGGTCGAACATCAGACACGCGATCCACCAACCCAGGGCCAGGTAGGACACGAAGCGGGGCCGGGTGGTGTGCCACGGGTTCTTGAGCTGGACGAGGTAGGGCACCGATACCAGCACCGCGGCCAGCAAGGGCAGGGGCGAGTGGGTGGCCTCCCGGAGCCAGGCCACCGTGGGCCACTGGATGACGGTGGCGACGAGGGCCGCGAGCAGGGGGAAGTAGCCCTGGATCAGGGTTCGGCTGGACATGACGTCACGTGTCTAGCTCAGGCGTTGGCGTGGCGTGAGCCCTCCATTCGGTGGAAGGGGAGGCTGAAGCAGAACGTGGTGCCCTGACCGGGAGTGCTCTCCAGCCAGATGCGGCCCCCATGTGCCTCGATGATGCGCGAGCTCAGGTGCAACCCGAGCCCCACCATGCCCACATAGCCCGGGGCTCCCGAGGGGAGGGGTTCATACAGGGGCTCGAAGACGTGGGGCTGGCGCTCGGGAGGGATGCCGGGACCCTGGTCGTGGACCGACACCACGGCTTCACTCTCCGCGCACTCCAGCCGCACCTCGATGGGGCGGGCGGGCGGCGAGTAGCGGATGGCGTTCTCCAGCAGGTGGATCATCACCTCGCTCATGCGTTGCCGGTCGGCGTCCACGGGGGGCACCTCGTCGGCCACCAGGTGGATGGGATGTTCCGTGCTGCGCGCCAGGCTGGTGACGCGCTCGGACACGAGCGCCCGCAGGTCGACCTGGCCCCGCTCCAGCTTCGCGATGCCCGGGGCGAGCCGGGTGGCCGTGAACAGGTGCTCCACCAGCCGCCCCAGGCGCCGCGCCCCCCGGGCGATGGCGGCCAGCCCCTTGCGCTGGCGCTCGGAGCCCTCTTCCTTCCAGGTGAGGATGTCCGCCCACGTCTGCAGGGTGGTCACCGGCGTCTTGAGCTCGTGGGCCGCCGCCGACATGAATTCCTCGCGCAGCCGCAGGGCCTCGCGCACTTCCTGGAACAGCCTCGCCTTCTCGAGCGCCACCGCGACGAGTTGTCCCACGGTCATGTGGAACTCCAGGTCGCGCGTCGAGAACACACGCGGTGTCCGGCTCAGGCTCGTGAGGACGCCCACCATCCGTCCGCGCGAGTGCAGGGGAATGGCCACCATCGCGTGGAAGCCCTCGCGTGCCGCGAGCACATGGCCGGGGGAGGCATCCTTCTCGGACTGGAGATCCTCGATGACCTGCGGGGTTTCTTCCCGGGCGGCGCGCGCGGCGAGCGCCGACGCCGAGAGTGGGATTCCACCGAGGCCTTCCCGGATCGCCTTGGTGAAACCGTGAGAGGCCTTCAGGTGGAGGCCCACCGCCTCGGCATCCATCATCCACAGCCCCACGGCGTCCGAGCCCAGTGCATGGATGCACTGCTCGCTCGCCACCTGGGTGATGCGCTCGAGTTCCACCTCCCGGACCAGCGCTTGTCCCAGGCGGGCGAAGGCGCGCTCCCGCTCCAGCATCCGCACCCGTTCCCCTTCCGTGCGCTTGCGCTCGGTGATGTCGTGGACGACGGTCTCTCCGAGGATGATGCGGCCGCTGGCGTTCTTCACGGGGGCGCCGTTGACGCTGACCAGACGCTCCTCGCCCGAGGGATCCCTCAGGCGCATCTCCACGTCGGTGAAGGTCTCCCCCTTGAGGGCGCGCAGCAGCGGCAGTTCCGCCATGGACATGGGCCGGCCATCGGCATGGCGCAGGGCGTAGCGCTGGATGAATTCGTTCAACGTCAGGCCCAGTTGCGTGCGCTCCGTGAGCCCGAGCAGCCGCAGCCCCGCGGGGTTGGCATCGCTCAGCCGTTCATCGGGACTGGCCAGGAAGATGGCATCCGGCACGCTGGCGATGATGGCGCCGAGCTGACGGGCATGGCGCTCGGCCTCGGCGCGTAGCGCGTCCACCTCCCGCTGCCGCTGGGCGATGTGCGCTGCCATCTGATCCAGGGCCTCGCCCAACTCCTCCATCTCGTCTCCGGTGCGGATGCGCGCCCGCTGCCCCATGTCGCCCCGGCCCAGGGCCTGGGCGAGTGCCTGGAGCTGACGCACGGGGCGTGCCTGGATGCGCGCCAGCGCCGCGGCCATGAGCCCGCTGAACAGCAGGATGCCGCCAAAGGCGGCCAGCTTCGTGTACAGCCGGGCGGAGAGCGGCGCGAGGGCGAGTTCCCGCGAGGCCACCACGCCCACCGCCCAGTGGTAGCGCGGGGTGGGGACGAAGGCGCCGAGGAAGACATCTTGATCCAGGGGGCTGGTGGCCCGGTCCACCTGGGAGGGCAGTCCTCCGAGCGCCGCCCTCAGCGGGGGGAAGGCCGCGAAGGCATCCCCGCGCGTGAAGGGCAGGGAGGGAAAGCCCGTGTGGAAGGCGAGCCGTCCCCGGGGGTCCACGAGGAGGATTTCCTGCCGGGTATGCATCCGGGCGGGCAGCGAGCGCTGGGCCAGGAGTTCGGTGCCCATCACCACGTTGACCACCCCGATGGGCTGCTCCAGGGCGTCCCGGATGGGCACGGAGATGAGCAACGCCGTGCGCAGGGGCCGCCGCAGCTCGATGACCTCGGAGACGACCGGCGCGTTGGTGGCCATGGCCCGCTGGAAGTAGGGCCGGTCGCCAATCCGCAGCCGGGGCTCGGCGGGCGCGTCCGGATCTCCCCACCCCCGGTTGAGGCCGTGCGCGTCGTAGACGCCAATCGAGTTGAAGCGCGAGGGGTGTCCGGTGAGCCGCCGCAGGTGCGTGTCCAGGTGGAGCGGGTCCAGCGTCCGCACGAGTGGATCATTGGCCACGGCCCAGCCGAGATCGATCGCCGCGTCGAAGGACTCGGAGACCTGCACGGCGACGGCGTGGGCCGTCAGGCTCTGGGCCTCGAGGAACGCCTCCTGGGTGGAGCGCGCGTCCGAGACGATGTCCGCGCCGAGCAACACCAGGACGGGCAGCAGTACCGCGGCGAAGGCGAGCAACAGCTTGCGCTGAAAAGGGAGGCGGATAGGAGCGCCCGGGACGGTTCGCACACCCTCTCAACCCCGCTGTGTTCCGCCCCTCGTCCCAGGCGCTTTTCGTGTGACCCCAGGGCGGACGGGCTGTCGAGCGCGAGCCCAAGTGACCGCAGAGACCGGACGGGGGGCGAACGGGTCAAAAAATCATTTTGCGAGGGGATATAAGACCTTTTGTTTACTTGAGAACATTCCCGTTTTCCTCTGTTTTTCTCGTATTTCTGTTAAGTCACCTTGCTCGCGCCCGGAGCGGCATCGACCCGATCGGTCCCGGGACACCACGAGGGAGTCACATGAACGCGAAGCTTGGGAAGACGACGGGAATGAACTGGCTGGTGAAGTGGGGCTTGGGGGGCGTGCTGCTGGTGGCTTCCGCGTGTGGGCAGTCGCCCGAGACCTCCACGCCGGCGGCGGTGGAGACGGCCGAGGTGCAGCAGCGGGCCACGGTGGCGCCGATTGGCAAGACCATCTGGCTGCGCGCCGGGACGAACGGGAAGATCGTGTCGGCGGACCGCAACATCAACGCCAACGCGCCGCTGGTCGCCAACCGGGACGCCGCCGCGGGCTGGGAGAAGTTCGTGGTGGGCAGCGCGGGCGGGGACTACATCACGCTGCGCGTGCAGGAGACGGGCGCGTACCTGTCGGCGGACCCGAACAACGCGGGCGAGGTCACCGGCTTCCGCACCGCGGTGGGCGAGTGGGAGCAGTTCCTCTGGGTGGACTTCGGCAACGGCTCCATCGGCCTCAAGGCCAAGAGCACCGGCAAGTTCGTGGTGACCGACACCAACCGGGGCGCCCACGCGCCGCTGTTCGCCGACCGCGCCACCGCGGGCCAGTGGGAGTCCTTCACCTGGGCCGCCGATGGCGGCGGCACCACGCCTCCTCCCTCGGGCGGTGGCTGGGTGCAGGTCTGGGGCGACGAGTTCGACGGCACCAGCGTCAACACGTCCAACTGGACGCCCAACACCACGGTGCACGTGAACAACGAGCAGCAGCAGTACACGAACTCGTCCGAGAACATCCAGGTGAGCAACGGCACGCTCAAGCTCATCGCGCGCTACAAGCCCACCAATGGCTATCCCTTCACCTCGGGCCGTCTGGAGAGCGCGGGCAAGCGCGAGTTCGGCCACGGCGCCGTCGAGGCGCGCATCAAGATGCCGGTGGGCCCGGGCCTGTGGCCGGCGTTCTGGATGCTCGGCAATGACATCAACTCGGTGGGCTGGCCGCAGTGCGGCGAGCTCGACATCCTGGAGAACGTGGGCTACGCGGACTGGACCTCGGGCGCGCTGCATGGCCCGGGCTATTCGGGCAACACGCCCATCAACGCCCAGTTCCGCGCCCAGTTCGTCAACAACCCCGTCAGCAACTGGCACACCTACCGCACCGAGTACTCCAGCGCGGACATCAAGTGGTTCATCGACGGCCAGCTCGTGAAGACGGTGCTCAAGTCCGAGGTGACCCGCTACGGCGCCTACGTGTACGACCACCCGTTCTTCATCATCCTCAACCTGGCGGTCGGTGGCGGCTACCCGCAGGGCGTCAACGGCGCCACCTGGCCGTACCCCGGCGTGCCGCAGTCCACCGCGGACCTCATCACCCGCACGCCGCAGGTGATGGAGATCGACTACGTGCGCGCCTTCCAGTGGCGCTAGGCCGCCGCTGAGCGGGTGAAGTCCTCGGGCGGGCCTCCTTCACGGGGGCCCGCCCCTTTTGTTTTCCGGAGGCTCACCTGGTGCTTGCGCATCCACAAGGGCTACGACCACGGCTGTCGGTGCCGACCCTCCTGCTGTTTTTGGCTCTGGCCAGACCGAATTGGCATAGCTTCCTCCAGAGCCCTTGCCCGGAGAGGCAAAGTCGATGCTTGAGTCGCTGCACCTGAAGAACGTTGGACCCACGCCTGAGATGGAGCTGCGGCTTGCGCAACGGCTCAACCTCATCACTGGCGACAACGGGCTGGGCAAGAGCTTCCTGCTGGACATCGCTTGGTGGGCCCTGACCAGGACCTGGGCTCGCTATCTGGTCCTTCCCGTGCCCTCGCAGGGCAAGCCCAGGATCGCGTACAGCTACACGAAGTCCACGCCTCGTAGCTACTCGTACGAGAGTACGTATGACCGCAAGTCCGAGCGCTGGTCCGTCAACAATGGCCGGCCCGCGATTCCGGGGCTCGTGCTTTACGCGCAGGTCGACGGAGGCTTCTCCGTGTGGGATCCGGCACGCAACTACTGGAGGACCGATGCGCCGGACCGTCCCAGCTCCTATCTCTTCGCGCCTCACGAAGTGTGGGAGGGGAACGCGCACTGTGAAGGGCTGATTCGCGACTGGGCGTCGTGGCAGCGCGAAAACGGTGAGTCCTTCAACATGCTGACCAAGGTTCTCCAGGTGCTATCACCGCTCGGGGGAGAGCCGCTGCTCCCAGGGGAGCTGCGGAAGCTCACGGTGGAAGATCCGAAGCGCTACCCGACACTGCGGATGCCCTACGGCCAGGATGTCGCCGTGACCCACGCGTCGGCGGGCATGCGGCGCATCATCGCCCTGACCTATCTCCTGATTTGGGCTTGGCAGGAACACATCGCGGCGGCCGAGGTTCGTGGCGACGATCCGGCCCGCGAGATCATCTTCCTCATCGATGAGATCGAAGCGCACCTCCATCCTCAGTGGCAGCGCCGCATCGTACCGGCCGTGCTCAACGTGATGGACGCTCTCACTGGGAATCATGGTTCCCGCGTCCAGCTCATCACGGCGACGCACTCCCCCCTGGTGCTGGCCTCCGTGGAGCCACTCTTCGACGTCAAGAAGGACGCATGGTTCGACCTGGACCTTGAAGAGGCCCGGGTCGTCCTACGGAAGCGCGAGTTCGTGCGCCGGGGAGAGGTCTCCAACTGGCTCACCAGCGAGGCCTTCGATCTGAGGAAGGCCCGGTCGCTTGAAGCCGAGTCCGCCATCGAGACCGCGCTGGCGCTGCTTCGTCAGAAGGATCCGCGATGGCAGGACGTGGAGTCCGCGGATCAGAGACTGCACGCCGCGGGGCTTCCGGATATTGATCCGTTCTGGGTCCGGTGGGGTCAGTTTGTCGAGGAGCGCAAGCCGGCGAAGCGAGGCAAGCGGTGATACCGGTCGCGCCTGCGAAGGAGCCGCCCCACTTCGACAAGAGGGTTCGTAAGAAGGGGCTGTCCGCGATTGATGAGCTGGTCGGCCGAAAGCCGCGTCTCAAGCGCCCGGGCCGTCGCCGCAAGAAGATCGCGGCCCGCGAGGCCGACATTCCTGCCGACGCCTTCCCCCCGTTCTGGCGTGATGTCCTTCCAGACATGCTGGAAGCTTATGAGCGCCGCTGTGCCTACTTGGCGCTCTATTTCGAGCATGCAACGGGCAGCCCGACCATCGACCACGTTCTTCCGAAGTCACGCGTGTGGGATCAGGTCTATGAGTGGTCGAACTACCGGCTCTGTGCCGCGCTAATCAACACGAAGAAGAACGACCTGACCTCTTTGGTGGACCCATTTGAAGTGGCCGAGGGTTGGTTCGCCTTGGAACTCGTGGCATTCCAGGTCGTTCGCGGTCCCAAGGCTCCCCCGGGCAAGGCGAAGGAGATCGAGGAGACCCTCCGCGTGCTCAACATGCCCGAGTGCCTCAAGGCGCGTGAGGAGTACGTCACGTGTTACGAGCGGGGGAACATTAAGCTCTCCTATCTTGAGCGGCGGGCTCCGTTCGTGGCGTCCGAGCTCAGGCGTCAAGGTCGCCTGCTCAAAGAGGACAGCTGATAGGGAAGGCTCTGACGATGCGGCCCGGTGGCGGGCAGGAGCACTGGGCGAGCTGGTTGGTCAGGGGAAGCGAGGTGGCCTCGCTACCCCCATGCCATTTCCGAAGGCTCAGGCGCGCTGGAGGATGCCCTCGACGGCCGCCTGGGCGATGGGGTGGTAGCGCTCGGCGTAGCGCTGGAAGAGCTGCTTCGCGCGGGCCTTGCCCTCGGCGGACGACACCAGCGCCCCATAGAGCGGCTTGAGGTACTTCATGCGGCCCACCTCGCCCAGGAAGGTGTCGGTGCGTCCGAGCGCCGGCTCCCAGCCCGCCTTGATGGCCACCGTCAGCCAGGAGGCCAGCACCTCCGTGTTGCGGCTGTCCGTCAGGTGGAAGCGCTCGTCGAACTGGCGCAGCACCTCGCGCGAGGTGGTGTGCGGCAGCCACTCGATGAAGAGCTGCCACTCCGCGGGGGTCCAGTCCTTCACGTCCTCGGCCGAGGGCACCTGGCCCTTGAGCCGCGTCATGCGCTCGAGCCGCTCGGAGTGGGCCCCGGGCGCGCCGCCGGGAATGCCCGGCTGGTGCAGGTAGGCGTCGGCGTCCACCTTCTGGAGCGCGCCGGGCAGGTGCTTCTCCACGAAGTCGGTGAACTCCTCGGTGGTGAGCGCCTGGAAGCGGTGGGCGTCCAGGTAGGCGCGCAGGAAGGTGTCGAAGGCGCTCCGGCCCACCGCGTCCTCCAGGGCGCGCAGGAGCAGGTAGCCCTTCTCGTAGGGCACCTGGGAGAAGGCCTCGTCCGGATCCACGCCCGTCAGGTGGGTGCGCAGGGCGGTGAGCTGGGGATGGGCCTTGAAGTGCTGCACGGCGGCCTCGAGCGCGCGCCGGCCCAGGGTGGCGTGCAGCGCGGCCACGTCCGCGCCATACAGGGCCTCGATGATGCGGCGCTCGGCGAAGACGGTGAAGCCCTCGTTGAGCCAGAAGTGCTCGGCCGTGGCGTTGGTGACGAGGTTGCCCGTCCACGAGTGCGCCAGCTCGTGCGCCACCACGCTCACCAGGCTCTTGTCCCCGGCCAGCAGCGTGGGCGTGAGGAAGGTGAGGCGCGGGTTCTCCATGCCGCCGTAGGGGAACGAGGGCGGCATGGTGAGCAGATCGAAGCGCTCCCAGTCATAGGGTCCGAAGAGCGACTCGGCCGCGCGCAGCATGGCGTCCACGTCGGAGAACTCCGCGGCGGCCCGCTCCAACACCTCCGGCTCGGCCCACACGCGCGAGCGCGGCCCCAGCTCCTTCGACGCCAGGTTGCCCACGGCGAAGGCCAGCAGGTAGGGCGGAATGGGCTGGGGCATCTCGTAGCGCTCCACGGCCACGTCCCCCCGCTCGTCGCGGCCGAGGAAACCCGCGGCCATCACCCCCCGGAGCTCCCGGGGTACGGTGAGCTCCGCCTCGTAGCGGATGCGCAGGCGGGGCGTGTCCTGGAGCGGCACCACGGCGCGCGCGTGGATGGCCTGGCACTGGCTGAAGAGATAGGGCGCCTTGCCACCGGCCGTCTGCGCGGGCGTGAGCCATTGCAGGGCGCTCGCCTGGGGCGATGTCCGGTAGTGCACCGTGAGTTGTTTCACTCCCGGACGCAGCTCCACCCGCAGGCGGCTGCCGAGGATGGGCTCGGGCGGCGACAGCAGGAAGCGCAGGGGCTGGCCCTCGCCATCCACCACCGCGTCCACCTCCAGATCCCTCGTGTCGAGATCCAAGGGTCCCGCGGACGCTTCCTTCAACGTGAGCGTGGCCTGGGCGTGCAGCCGGCGCTCGGTGAAGTCCACGCGCGCCTTCCAGGTGAGGCGCTCGGTCTCGGGTTGGGTGTCATCACTGTACGAGTGCGGATCGCGTCGGGCCATGGCGCGCACCTTACCCTCCATCGGGGCACAACTGGGGCGTCACGCGCGGATTGACTTTTGAATCAACCGGCGCGATGTCTCCCGCCACCCTTTTCAATCGGGAGCCTCATTCGATGACGACGCGGATCCGCAAAGTGGCAGTGTTGGGCGCGGGCGTGATGGGCAGTGGCATCGCCGCGCACCTGGCCAACTCGGGCGTTCGTGCGCTCCTCCTGGACATCGTGCCGCCCAAGGCGGCGCCCGGTGAGGACACGGCCAGCAAGGCCTTTCGCAACAAGTTCGTGCTCGGCGCCCTGGCCAACCTGCGCAAGCAGAAGCCCAGCCCCATCACCTCCGAGGCGTCCCTGGGCGCCATCGAGATTGGCAACCTCGAGGACGACATCGCCCGCATTGGCGAGTGTGACTGGGTCGTCGAGGTGGTGAAGGAGGACCTGGCCGTCAAGCAGGCCCTGTTCGCCAAGGTGGAGCCGCACCTGCGCGCGGACGCCATCGTCAGCTCCAACACCTCGGGTCTGTCCATCCAGGGCATGCTGGAGGGCCGCGGCGCCGCGTTCCGCCAGCGCTTCCTGGTGACCCACTTTTTCAACCCCGTGCGCTACATGCGCCTGCTGGAGCTTGTGGCCGGTCCGGAGACGGCGCCCGAGGTGGTCCAGACGATCGCCCGCTTTGGCGAGGAAGTGCTCGGCAAGGGAATCGTCCACGGCAAGGACACCACCAACTTCATCGCCAACCGCATCGGCACCTACGGGATGATGCGCATCCTCCAGGACATGCAGAAGGCGGAGCTGTCCATCGAGGAGGTGGACAAGATCTTCGGCCCCGCCATGGGCCGCCCCAAGTCCGCCGTGTTCCGCACCGCGGACATCGTGGGCCTGGACACGTTCAGCCACGTGGCCAAGAACTGTTACGACACGCTCTCCCATGACGAGGAGCGCGACGTGTTCGCCGCCCCCGACTTCCTCAAGAAGATGGTGGAGAAGGGGCTCCTGGGCGACAAGAGCGGCGGTGGCTTCTACAAGAAGGACCGCGCCTCGGGCGGCAAGGACATCCTGGCGCTGGACCTGAAGACGCTCGAGTACCGGCAGCAGGCCAAGGTCCGCTACGAGTCGCTGGGCGCCGCCAAGGACGTGGAGAACGTGCGCGAGCGCGTGGCCACGGTGATGCGCGGCCAGGACAAGGCGGCGAAGTTCGCCGAGCGCGCCACGCTCGACTCGCTCGCCTACGCGAGCCGCCGCATTCCGGAGATCGCCGACGACGTGGTCAACGTGGACCGCGCCATGCGCTGGGGTTTCGGCTGGGACCTGGGACCGTTCGAGACCTGGGACGCGTTCGGCGTGAAGCAGGGCGTGGAGCGCATGAAGGAGCTGGGCCTCAAGCCCGCCGCCTGGGTGGAGGAGATGCTGGCCGCGGGCCGCGCGTCCTTCTACGGCGTGGAGGGCGGCAAGGACACGTACTGGGACATCCCCACGAAGTCCGTGAAGCTCGTGCCGGAGAACGCCCGCACCGCGCGCGTGGAGTACCTCAGGCGCGGCAACAAGAAGATCGCCGGCAACGACAGCGCCACGCTCTGGGACATGAACGACGGCGTCACGCTGCTCGAGTTCCACACGAAGATGAACTCCATCGACGACGGCATCATCGAGATGATGAACACCGCGCTCGATGAGACGGAGAAGAACTTCCGGGGCCTGGTGGTGGGCAACGACGGGGCGAACTTCTCCGCCGGCGCCAACATCCTCGCCATGCTGTGGGCGGCCAAGAGCGGCGAGTTCGACACCCTGCGCAAGATGGCGGGCGCGCTCCAGGCGGCCAACCAGCGCATGCGCTACAGCCCGGTGCCGGTGGTGACGGCGCCCTTCAACCTGGCGCTCGGTGGCGGCGCCGAGGTGTCCCTGGGCGGCAACGCCATGCAGGCCTCGGCCGAGACGTACATGGGCCTGGTCGAGGTGGGCGTGGGCCTCATCCCCGGCGGCGGCGGCACCATGATGCTCCTGCGCAACATCATGGGGAACTACTCGGCGGACAAGGACTTCGATCCCTTCCCCTTCATCAAGAAGACGTTCCTCAACATCGGCACCGCCAAGGTGGCCACGAGCGCCGAGGAGGCCCGCGAGATGGGCTTCCTCACCGCGAGCGATGGCATCAGCGCCAACCGCGACTTCCTCCTGTCGGACGCCAAGCAGCGGGTGCTGGGCATGGCCAACGCGGGCTTCCGCGCGCCGCGCCCCTCGCGCTTCCGCCTGCCCGGCCCCAGCGGCTTCGCCACCATCGACATGATGCTCTACGACATGGAGCTCAACGGTCAGGTGTCCGCGCACGACCGGAAGATCGCCCGCAAGCTCGCCCGGGTGCTCACCGGCGGAGACACCAGCCCCTCCGTGTTGCTCACCGAGGAGAAGCTGCTGGAGCTGGAGCTGGAGGCCTTCCTGAGCCTGTGCGGCGAGGAGAAGACGCAGGACCGGCTGCAGTTCATGCTCGAGAAGGGCAAGCCGCTGCGCAACTGAGGCGGCGGCGTTACGGGAAGTCCCACGTCATCCAGTGATTCAAGACTTTGCGAGCCCGGGGTCGCCCCCGGGCGAGGAGACAGACAAATGCCCGGTCGAGTCGTGATTGCCAGCGCGGTGCGCACCCCGTTCACCCGCGCGAACAAGGGAGAATTCAAGGATACCCGGCCCGATACGCTCGCGGCCCTCGCCATCAAGGAGGCCGTGGCGCGCGTGCCCGGTCTCAAGGCCGAACAGGTCGAGGACGTCATCCTCGGCTGTGCCATGCCCGAGGCCGAGCAGGGCATGAACGTCGCGCGCAACGCGGCGCTGCTCGCGGGCCTGCCGGACACCGTTCCGGGGATGACCATCAACCGCTTCTGCTCCTCGGGCGTGCAGTCCATCGCCCAGGCGGCGCAGGCCATCAAGTCGGGGATGATCGACGTGGCCATCGCCGGGGGCACCGAGTCCATGAGCATGGTGCCCATGGGCGGCAACAAGGTGAGCGCCAACCCGGAGATCATGGAGAAGCACCCCGAGGTGTACTCCTCCATGGGCGTCACCGCGGAGAACATCGCGTCGCGCTACAGCGTGTCGCGCGAGGACGCGGACAAGTTCGCCTACGAGAGCCAGCGCCGGGCGGCCACCGCGCGCGAGCAGGGCAAGTTCAAGGACGAGATCTTCCCCGTCACCACCACCGTCTACGACGAGGAGGGCACGGCGAAGCAGGTGACGGTGTCCGTGGACACCATCCTGCGCCCCGAGACCACGCTCGAGGGCCTGGCGAAGCTCAAGCCCGCCTTCAACCAGAAGGGCGTGGTGACGGCCGGTAACGCCTCGCCGCTGACGGATGGCGCCGCCGCGGCGGTGGTCATGAGCGAGGAGAAGGCGAAGGAGCTCGGCATCAAGCCGCTGGGCTACTTCGTGGACTTCCAGGTGGCGGGCGTGCCCCCGGAGATCATGGGCATTGGCCCGGTGCCCGCGGTGAAGAAGCTGCTGGCGAAGAACAACCTCAAGGTCGAGGACATCGATGTCTTCGAGCTCAACGAGGCCTTCGCCGCGCAGGTGCTCCACTGCATCCGCGAGCTGGGCGTGCCCCTGGAGAAGGCCAACCCGAACGGCGGCGCCATCGCGCTGGGCCACCCGCTGGGCGTGTCCGGTGCGCGCATGGTGGCCACCATCCTGAGCGAGCTGGCGCGCCGCAAGGGCCGCTACGGCGTGGTGTCCATGTGCATCGGTGGTGGAATGGGCGCCGCGGCGCTCATCGAGCGCGCCGAGTAATTCGCGCCACCCTCGGCCCTTCCTGCCTTGTCAGGAGGGGCCGTTGTGTTCGTACCGTTGGGGGATGAACCCTCTCGTCCCGCGCTTTCTCTCCGTGTTGTTGCTGGGCCTCCCCCTCGGGGTCGATGCCCAACCCGCCCCGGTGTCTCCCGCCCCGGCGCGGCCCTCCGCCCCGAAGCCCCGCGCCCGCGAGCTCGGCATCACCTTCGGCGGTCAGGCGGGCCCCCTCGACGCCATCACGGACGTGCCCGGCGTGGAGGTGGGTCACACCACGCTCATCTCCGGCGAGGGCAAGCACGCGGTGCGCACGGGCGTCTCCGCCATCCTGCCTCGGGGGCGCGGGCGCATCGCGGATCCCGTCTTCGCCGCCACCTATGCGCTCAACGGCAACGGGGAGATGACCGGCGCGCACTGGGTGAATGAATCCGGACTGCTCGCCGGTCCCGTCATGTTGACCACCACCAACAGCGTGGGCGTGGTGCGCGACGGCGTGGTGGTCTGGGGGGCGAAGCGTGGCCTCGCGTGGGAGCTGGGCCTGCCGGTGACCGCGGAGACCTACGACGGCTTCCTCAACGACGTGAATGGCTTCCACATCAAGACGGAGCATGCCCTGAGCGCCATCGACGGAGCGCGGGGCGGGGCGGTGGCCGAGGGGAACGTGGGCGGGGGAACGGGGATGCTCTGCCACGGCTTCAAGGGGGGCATCGGGACCGCGTCGCGCCGGCTGGACGCGAAGCTGGGCGGCTACACCCTCGGCGTGCTGGTCCAGGCCAACTACGGCATCCGCCGGCTCTTCACGGTGGAGGGCGTTCCCGTGGGGCAGGAGATTCCCGACCTCCAGGCCTGCTACACGGGAAAGGCGCCCCCGGCCTTCTCCTCGGACATGCGCCCGTGCTCCGAGCGCGCGCAGCTCGTTCCCCAGCGCCTGACCCACGATCTGGGCTCCATCATCGTCCTGGTGGCCACCGACGCGCCGCTGCTGCCCCACCAACTGGCCCGCATCGCGAGGCGGGTGCCGCTGGCCCTCGGGAAGATGGGGAGCGTGGGCGGGGACTCCTCGGGCGACATCTTCCTGGCGTTCTCCACCCAGCCCACGCTGCCTCCCAGCGGGAGCAAGGTGGCCCGGGTCGAGTCGCTGAACAACGCGGACCTCAACCCGCTCTTCGAGGCGACGGTGCAGGCCACGCAGGAGGCCATCCTCAATGCCTTGCTCGCCGCCGAGACCATGACGGGGGTCGACGGAGTCCGTGTCTTCGCCCTGCCGGGAGATCGGCTCGTCGAGGCCCTTCGCAAGTACGGACGGCTCCCCCCGGCGGGCCGCTGAGTCCCGTGCCGGGGATGACGCGCGCTTCCCGGGACGTCCGCGAAGCGCGACCCTGGCGATGAACACTCGGGAGGATGCGCGCTCCTGACTGGCCCGGGGTTTGCCCTGGGGTCGAGCGCCGCGTGCCGCCGTCCGTGCACGGTGTCGGAGGCGCGCCGCGGCGAGGGGCGGAGAACGTGAGCCGTGTGGGGGCGAGCCGTAACGATGATGTCCTCGTGCTGGGGATGAACCCGCATGTCCAGGCCGAGGCCGATGCGATCCAGAAGTCCCATCCCGGAGCGCGGGTCCTCACGATCCGGGACAGTGCCCGGAATGATCAGGTCCGAGGCGCGCGGGCGGGGGGAGGGCAGGGGCTGCATGACTTGCGGACGGAGGCGGGCATCCAGTGCTTCGTGGGGGGATTGGGGCTGACGTGGGCCCAGGGACAGCGGGTGGCGGCGGCCCTCTCCAGCGCCGGGGCGGACGCGCGGGATGAGCTCGCGCAGCTCGCCCAGGTGTGGGCCCGGGCGGAGAAGGGGGGCGTCATCCCCTCGCGCCTCGTGCTCTCCGGACACAGCGGCGGGTGGAGTCTCTGGGGCGAGGACAAGGGCTTCACGAATGGCGCGCTCACCCGCGACAGCATCGCGCGGCTCGCGGCGGCCCTTCCCCGAGCGGCGTCCCAGGTGGAGGACCTGTGCATCGCGGCCTGTTACAACGGGGGAGAGACCTCGGTGGAGGCATGGCGCGCGCTGTTTCCCCAGGTGCGCACGGTGTGGGCCTACAACGGAAGCGCTCCGGGGACCTTCTCCGGCGCCACGGTCCATCTGGCCCGGTGGGAGAAGGCGACGCGCGGAGCGGTGGACGTGCTCCAGGCGGACCGGGCCCGGGGGACGCGCAAGGGCGAGAACGTCGCGGTGTGGTCGCGCCGCGATGGCTACCAGACCGCCACGGTGCGCGAGAGCACCTCGGGCCTGCGGGCCCGGTACGCCGAGGGGCAGGCGGTCTTCGCGCGCTACTTCGAGGGCCAGGAGCGGGTGCGTGACACGCAACGGGGCCCGCTGCGCGAGCACTACAACACCCTCCAGTCGCTGCTGGGCCGGCCCGAGGTGTCCCTCGCGGAGCGGGTGTCGCTGGAGCGGGCGCGGGATCAGACCCTGCGCCTCCTCTTCTACGGCAACGTGGCCACCCGGTTTCAGCGGACGCATGACGCCAGCCTCCAGCGGGGATTCGAGGCGCTGGGGCGGAGGGCACCGGACTTTTCCCAACTGAGCCGCGCCGAGGCGCTGTCGCGCATCCAGTCGTTTGGCGCCGAGTTGTCCCGCCGCCAGCCTCCTCCGAGGGACGCCGTGCGGCTGTGGCCCCTGCTCTCCGAGGGCTTGCGGGAACTGAATCGCGCCCACATTCCGGAACAGTGGCTATGAGCGCGCGCTTCTCTCGCGGACTCGCCGTGGGGGTGTTCCTGTTCCTGGCACGGGCCGTCCACGCGGACCTCCCCGCCGAGCCCGGGCCCGCCTCCGAGGCGTTGAAGGCCCGCTGCCACGCGGACCTGGATCGCGTCATCGCCGAGGCGGTGCGCTTCGGGGCGAACCACCGGCGGGCGCAGGCGCTGCTCGCGGGGCTCTCCACGGCCTGTGAGGGCGTGCTGCCCGAGCGGCTTCGAAGGGGGGCGGGGAGGGCGGCCTCGGCGCGTCGTCTCGAGCGCGCCAGACACCTGCTGGAGGCGGCGCGCGGCTTCGTGCCCGAGGACTGCCTCGCCCCCGCGGACACCTGGGCACGGGATGCGGTGCCCCGGTGTTTCCCGCCAGAAGACATCCACTTCGCGGCCCCCCTTCCGCCCTTCCTGGACACGGGCAGCTACGCCTTCGCGCTCGCGGTGCGGGGGCGGTTGCTCACGCGGGGCGCGTATGCCGAGCGGGCGCAACGCTGGGTCGCGGAGTTCCTTCTGCGGAGTGCGTTGGAGGGCGAGGCGGCCCGGCCCCCCTTCCGTCCGAGGCTTCGGAGCGGGCAGAATCCCCTCGCTCCCCCGGAGACCTCCCCCCATGTTTGGCAGACTGCTGTTGTGGGCGCGGCGCAACTCGCGCCGGGCGCTCGCCCTTCTCCTGGCCCCTGGCCTCGTCGCGCTCGCCTTCGATGCCGCCGTCGCCCACTGGGCCGGGAAGGACTTCGACAACCGGCTCCAGGCGATTCCCGTCGTCTATGGTGGGGTGGGCTGTCTGTTGATGATGGCGGTGTGCGTTCCCCGTTCACGCGCGGTGTTCGCCTGGACCGCACGCCTGGTGGGAGTCGCGGGCGTGCTCATCGGTCTGGCGGGAACGGTCTTCCACGTCCTCCAGTGGTGGGAGGAACTGGGGGGTGAGTACTCGGCCGCGAGCCTCGAGGGGGCCTTCTCGGTGGCGCCTCCCCTGCTCGCGCCGCTCGGCTTCTCCGGGCTGGGCGCCCTGCTGTTCTTCCTGCCGAGCACGAAGCTGCTGCTCCGCTTGCGCGTGGGCTCGCCTATTAGCGGCGGTGAGGGGCCCCTCAAGCACGCCGGGTCTCGCGAAGTGTCCGTCTCCGAGCGGGACGAGCGCAGGAGCGCCTGAGGCCCGAGGAGGGCCTCGCGCCCGCGGTGCTCTCGGGTAGTGTGTCCTCCCACGGGAGGGCGCGATGATTCGGCGTCTGGTGGAGCATGCGAGGGAGGTGGTCCGCTTCGCCCCGGTGAAACCGGCGGTGATGGCTGGGATCCGGGCGGCGATCGCGAGCGTTCTTCCCCTGGCTCTGGCCCATGTCCTTCATCTTCCCGGAGGTCTGTGGATGTGTCTGGGGGGCTTCAACGCCTCCTTCGCGGACAAGGGGGGCTCGTACCGGGCCCGCGCCACGAGCATGGGCGCGGGGCTGATCGCCGGAGCGCTGGCTGTCGGCCTGGGCGTGGTGGCGGGGGCGCATCCGGTGCTCTCCATCGCCGTGGCCCTGCTCTGGGTGACGGCCTGCTCCTTCGGAGGGGCGTACGGGGCCGCGGCGAACGTGGTGGGCAACACCGCGGCGAGCGCCTTCGTCGTCTCCCTGGGCCTGCCGCACCAGGAGCTGTCCGAGGCCCTGCAGCGTGGCGGCTTCCTGGCGCTCGGGGCGCTCTGGGCGATGTTCCTCTCGCTCGTGCTCTGGCCCATCCGTCCGTACGGGCCGTCGCGGCTCGCCGTGGCTCAGTGCTTCCGGGCGGTGGAGGAGTACGCGGGCGAGGTGAACCGGCTCTTCCTCTCGGGGGCGGAGGGGGAGGCCTGGCAGGCGGTCATCCAGCGTCATCACGCGAGCATCCGCGAGACGCTGGAGGTGGCGGGCAGCACGCTCGCGGCCACGCGCCGGGGCCGGGGTGAGAGCGAGCGGGGCGAGCAGTTGCTGGTGCTGTTGCAGATCGCGGAGGTGATGTTCGGGACGGTGATCGCCCTGGGCGACGTGCTGGAGAGCCTGTGCCGGGAGGCGCGGGACGAGCCCGCGTGGACGCACGTGGAGCGCACGCTCGCCACCTTCCGCCAGGAACTCCTGCGGCTCGCGCGGGGCGTGGAGACCGAGGGCCGGGTCCGGGAGTTGCCCTCCGTGGAGTGGGCGCGCGCACCCGGAGAGGCGGCGCGGTCGCTGGAGGAAGGGGAGCGGGCGGCGCTCGGGTATGCGTTCCGGTTGCTCGCCCAGTTGCGGGACTTCGTGGAGGCCGCGGCGAAGACGGAGACGCGTCTGGCGGGCGAGCGGACGGCGCCCCAGGGCCCGCCTCCGACGTGGAAGCAGCGGGTGCTCGGGCCCCTGCGGGACAACCTCTCGTTGGACTCCATGGTGTTGCGGCACGCGCTGCGCGTGGGCCTGACGACGACGGTCGCGGTGGGGACCGCACTCGCGTTCATCCCGAGCCACGGCTACTGGGTGACCATCACCGTGCTCACCATCATGCAGCCGTACACCGGCGCGACCTTCCTCAAGGGGCTCCAGCGGGTGACGGGCACGGTGGTGGGCGGCCTGCTCGCCGCGGCGATCGCCTCGAGCCTCCATTCCCCGTACGTGATCCTCCCGTTCGTGTTCGTCACCGTGGCGATCAGCATCGCGATCATCCCGCTCAATTACGGGCTCTACACCGTCTTCCTCACGCTCACCTTCGTGCTGCTGGCGGAGTGGGAGACGGGAGATATGACGCTGCCCCAGGTGCGGGTGCTCAACACGCTGATGGGTGGCGCGCTCGCGTTGGCGGGGACGTGGTTGTTGTGGGAGCGCTCGGAGCGGGAGCTCCTGCCCGAACAGCTCGCCGCGGCCCTGCGCGCCAACCGGGAGCATTTCCTCCTGGTGCTCTCGGATCGGCTGGGTTCCGCGCCCCGGCGTCCTGACGAGCTCTTCTCCGAGGCCCGGCGCAAGATTGGCCTGGCGACGCTCAATGCCGAGGCGTCCTTCCAGCGGCTGTTGTCCGAGCCCCGGCGGCGCACGGAGCCCATCGAGCCGTTGATGACGCTGCTGGCCTACCTGCGGCGGTTCGCCGCCTCGGTGGTTTCCGTGTCCGTCTCCCCGCGGGACGAGGTCTCCCAGCGGATCCGCGCCCAGGTGGAGCGCTTCGTGGACTCGGCGGCGCTGGCGCTGGAGGATCTGGCGGAAGCGGTGCACCGGGGCCGCGTGCCCTCGCCCCCGCCGGACCTCCTCGGGTGGCTGCGGTGGAATGGCCAGACGGAGGCGGAACTCGAGCCGCTGCTCCGGCTCCAGTTGGAGCGGGTGGCGCGGCGGATCCTCGTGCTGCATGGCGCCGTCTCCCGCCGCGCCGCCCAGACGCCGCTGGAGCGGCCCTCGGCGCCCGCGGCCCACCCGGGGGCGTGAGCCCACGCGCGCGGCTCAGGGGCCGGGAGTCTGGGCGCTCGACGGCGAGGCGGTTTCGAGGAAGAGCAGGACGGAGGTGCCGCCACCGTCGGGCCGGAGGGACAGGCGGACCTGTCGCGTGTCGCGGCGGAAGAGCTGGGGCTCCTCTTCCTTGTACCCGGCCTTGCCGAGCTGCTCGCGGTACCAGGCCCGCAGGGAGGCCTCCGGGGTGGGGGCCCGGTAGGTGAGCGTTCGCGCCCCCTCGAAATCTCCCTGGAGGACGTTCGTGGCTCCCGGGTAGAGGGGAAGCGGGGACTCTCCCGGTGGCGGGCGCTGGACGTCCCCCATCTTCGCCTGGCCGAGCACCACCGTGGTGAGACCGCTCCCGGCGGGCTCGAGGATGACGGTGTAGGCGGTGAGGGTGCGCGTATCCAACGCGGTGAGGTGCGGCTGGCGCAGGACGCGGGGCGGACGGGGCTGGATGTAGTAGCCGGCCTCGTCGAAGGCGGTAGCGAAGGATTGCAGCAGGTTCTCGATGCTCTCGCGCGAGGTGTAGACCTCGAGGCGGATGGGGATGCCATCCACCTTCATCTCACCGGGCACCTCCACCTGGGCCACCAGGCCCGGCACGCGCCAGTGGAAGGCGGCCGGGGCCGGGGCGGGCTTGTCCGGCGTGGCGCCCAGCAAGGGCAGCAGGAGTAGCCAGCTCAGCATTTGTTGAGTCCCAGGAAGCACCGGTTGGAGGCACGGCGCAGCGCGGTGGGTTTGTGCTCCACGCCGCCCGTGTTCCGGGGCCGATCCATCATGTCCTTGGCCTCGCCGGCGGGGGTGTCGCGCTCGATGTAGTTGTCCTCCTCGCCCCGGTAGCTCATGAAGAAGCCGCCCTCGTCGATGGGGCTGTAGCCCACGAAGTACTCGGCGAGGCGCGAGGAGTCGCGGCCGGCGGCGCGCCGGTTGTTGTCGAACACCTTCTTCGCCGCGTAATAGAAGGCGGTGTTCTGCGCGCATGGCTGATCCGGCCGCTCGGGCTGGAGGGGGCAGTGGCCGCTCACGTCGGTGTCGGCGAACGCGAAGTCCCCGAGGAGGATGCCAAAGCGGCCCTTGCACTCCTCGCCCGGAGCCGCGCGGCCCACCGAGCACACCTTCATGCGCAGCTTCTTGGCGTGCTTCTCGCTGAAAAAGCCCCCCTCGCCCTCGAGGAAGCTCAGGGGCAGGGCGGGCAGCGACTCGAGGCGGGCCTCGGCGGCGCAGGTGACGCCTCCCATGTTCTCGTAGACGCCCGTGAGGACGCTCTCGTTGGAGCTGCCCGGGATGGTGCCGGGAGGGACCTTGCCGAAGTCCCCCTTCACGGCGGAGAGCATGGAGGGCGGGCTGCCCCGGGGCAGATCGAAGGCGATGCGGTCCTCGCGCACGCAGCGCACCTTCATGCCATCGATGCGGGTGAAGAGGTGGGAGATGGACGGGTTGCCCCGAGGGGTGGAGCTGCGCCCGTCGAAGTCGACGTAGCGCGCGTTGGCGTTGATCTCGAGCTGGAGCGGGATGCCGGGAAAGGTGTCGAAGTTGCCAATCTTCGACGGGTTGCCCACCATGCGGTGCACCCGCAGGGCGGTGCTGTCCCACAAGGGCGAGACCGCCGCCTCGTGCACCTTGATGGACAGGTAGCCCACCTCGGCGAAGTGGATGCCGAACATCAGCACCGTGATGAAGATGATGATGCCCAGGGTCAGCTCCACCAGGGACTGGCCCCGGGGGGTCCGTTGGATGGGTGGCATCAGTGCACTCCCCGGTAGCCGTTGCGGATGAGGTGCTGGAAGGCCTCGGCCGCGGTGGCGCCCACGGTGGCGGGCACATCGCCGCCGCCGTAGCGCAGGTCTCCCTGGCGGTCGATGTCCGCGGACACGAGCGTGGCGCGCCAGAAGGGATTCCAGAGGTTGGGGGGCTCGTTCCAGTGGCCGCGCCGGTGGTAGTAGGCCATGCCCGTGGCGAGCGCGGACTGCGTGCCCACGGGGATGCCCTGGCCGGTGGTGAAGCCGTTGTTGTCGAACGCGCCGTAGCCCTGCTTGCCCAGGTGGAAGCGGAAGCTCAGGTTCCACGGATCGCTGTTCGGGCCGCGCACCACGTAGTCGCGTTGCACGAGCGAGAAGAGCTTGGGCTGGGCCCAGTTGTTGTCGTCCGAGTGGTCGCCGGTGTTGTAGGCGAGGCCGCCGACGAAGGTGTTGGGGCAGTAGCGGGGGTCGTCGCAAGGCAGGAGGGTGTGCCGGTACTGCTTCTCCATGCCCGGATCCGCGTGGCCCTTGCCGGGGATGACGGGGCTCCAGGCGTGGTCGTCGCTCGTGTCGTTCAAGTCGGTGGCGCGCACGAAGGCCCGGGCGAAGAACGTCATGGGCGCGCACATCGGGAGGGCGGGGAAGGTGACCCGCACGGTGGCGTGGTCCTCGGCGTAGGAGAAGTAGGTGCCGTCCGCCCGGCCGCCGTGTCCCGCGTTGAACAGCCCATAGGAGCTCCTGCTCCAGTAGGCGCTGCCTCCGCCCCGGCTCACGTTGAGCACGCCCCCCACGGAGGCCAGGGCCCCGAGGATGCCTCCGGCGGCTCCCAGGGGCCCCACGCCCTGGCGCTTGGTGATGAAGCCGTACCCGCGCGAGGCCATGGCCATGTCCAGGGCGAAGTCATTGCCCCCGAGCGCCTGATCCAACTCGCGCACGGAGATGGGGGTGGGCCCCGCGTGCAGCTCCCGGGGGAAGCGGCTGCCCTCGCTGGCGAGCTTCGTCATCTGGGTGGCGAAGGACTTGTCCCCGCCGCTCACGGAGTCCTTGAGCCGGCCGAGCATCTCCGACTGCATCATCGCCAGGTGGAAGGCCAGCAACTGGATGTTGAGGGACTGCACCCCGGCGCTCGCGTCCAGCTCGTCCCACTTGCTGGAGATTTCCTCTTCCTGGCTCTCCAGGGCCTCGAGGGCGGCGGTGGCCTCGGGGCAGCCCTGGGTGGCCACGCGCGCGGCGTTGAGGTTGGCGCGCATCATGCTGGTCCAGCTCACCAGGCTCATGGTCGCGGTCATGGCCACCATGTGGCCCGTCTCGGCGCGGCGCAGCAGGGCGATGCTGTTGAAGGTGCGCGCCGTGGCCACCGCGCTGCTGTAGGCGGCCAGGTCCGCCAGGCTCTGGGCCTCCATCTTCTCGCGCACCCGCATGGAGAAGGAGAGCGTGACGCACACCATCAGGACGAGCAGCAGCATCGTCAGCGCGAGCAGGACGAGGGCTTGTCCACGGGGACGGCGGTTCATAGTCCCTCTGGAGTGGGCGCGCAGTTCTGCGTGCGGAAGAAGGTGCGGCGCGCGGGCGTCATCATGCGCATGCTGTAGCTGGCCTGGAGCGGGAAGACGTACTCGCGGCGGTTGGAGCGGTCGACGAGCTCGCGCGCGATGGCCGCGTCGAACCCGGCGCTCGAGCGCTCGTCCCAGTGGGCCGTCTCGGTGAGCAGCAGGGGGTTGTGGGCGGTGTAGTTTCTCAGCCCCCAGCGGGCCAGGAACATGCGGTTGAGCACCCAGTTGGCGAAGGGGATGCGCATGGGAAACCAGAAGATGATGCGCGACTCCAGGCGCATCACGTCCCGCAGGCTGCCGTAGCGCGCGGGATCATCGAACGACTCCTCCTCGTCCGTGGGGATCTCCGCGCGCAGGGGCCGCTCGCGGGTGAGCCACACGATGGGGCCGGTGTGCTCCGAGCCGTGGTACTGGTTGTCGTTGTGGCGGCCGAAGGCCTTGCCGAGCGCCTCGGGGGAGTCGGTCCGGGCGAAGGTGGGCAGCAGCGCGGCGATGGCCGCGTGGGTCATGGCCACGCAATCCCCATGCTTCACGCTGCCCGTGCGCACGGCGCGGAACACCGCGTACTCGGTCAGCGTGCGCGCCTGCAGCAGCAGGAAGAACTGGAGCGTTCCCAGGATGAGGAAGAGGGTCAGGGGGAGCGTCAGCGCCGCCTCGACCGCCGCCTGTCCGGACTGGGCGTCCGTGGAGGGACTCTTCTTCCTCAGCATGGCTGTAGACTTTCACCCATTTTGAACCGTGAAGCCACCGGTCAAGGCGACGAACCCGCCTTCCCCGCTTTCGGGGAGTGGGGGGCATCATGGGGAAAGGTGAATCGAGGCACCATCCGTTATGTGGACGCGCCCGGGAGATTCTCGGAGGTCACTCGTGGCGCACCGCATCAGGCGTTGGATCCTCCACGGGGACGCCCGCCATCTTGAGCACGCGCAGGGCGTTGGTGGTGTCCACCACCCCCGGCCGCAGCCGGTAGTCGAACACCATCTTCCCCTCCTCCAGGTGATCGCGGAAGTGCATGTTCATCACCCGGCCCGCGTGCTCGTCGGCCAGGCTGGCGAGCGACAAGTCATGGGTCGTCACGCCCCCGCTCGCGCCCGTGGCCAGCAGCAGGCGGAGCACCTCGCGCGAGGCGATCTGCCGCTCGCGGGTGTTCGTCCCGAGCAGGATTTCATCCAGGAGGAAGAGGGCCTGGCCCTGGGCGGCGGCCGCCGCGTCCAGCACGGCCTTGATGCGCTGGACCTCCGCGTAGAAGTACGACACGCCCCGCTCCAGGGAGTCCTTCACGCGCATGCTGGTGAGGACCTGGAGGGGAGACAGGGTGAAGGCGCGCGCGCACACCGGGGCACCCGCCAGGGCGAGCACCGCGTTGAGCCCGAGGGCCCTGAGCAGGGTGGTCTTCCCCGACATGTTGGAGCCCGTGAGGATCAGCGCGCAGCCCGGGCCCGGCAGCGACACGTCGTTGGGCACCGGCTCGTCCAGCAGGGGGTGGCCCACGCCCAGTGTTTCCACCTTGGGCCCCGCCTCCTCGAGCGCGGGCCAGATGAAGCCGGGCCGGTCATGCGCGAGCCCGGCCAAGCACGACAGGGCCTCCAGCTCCGCGAGCGCCTCGAACCAGCCGCGCACCTGGGCGCCATGCTGCTCGCGCCAGCGCTCCAGCGCGAACAGGGCGTGCACGTCCCACAAGGTGAACAGGTGGACCACCGGGTGGAACTGGTGCCGTTTGAACTCCACGAAGGAGTACAGGAAGCTGAAGCGCTTCAACCGGGCGGACACGGGCTCGCGCGTCTCGGGCTGCATGCCCGACTGCACCCGGCGCAGCTCGGGGTGCTCGAAGCGCTCGCGCTCCACGCGCTCGAAGACGGGGGCATAGCGCACGAAGCCCCGCTCGCCCGCGCTCATCAGCTCCTCCATGGCCCGGAGCGGCTTGCGCGTCAGCGCCACCACCGCGAGCTGGGCGAGCAGTCCGCCCCACCAGAGCGAGCGGGGCGCGGCGCCGAGCTGGCCCAGGACGTAGAGCGACAGGGTGAGGAGGGGCAGCACCACCGCGACGGAGCGCGCCCAGCGGATGCCCGTGAGCGAGGGGCCACTCTCCGCCCATTGAATGAAGAGGCCCGGGTCCGCCTTCTCCTTGGCCACCGCGCGCGCCTCCACGCACACGTCCTGGCGCAGGTCCATCCGAGGGACGAGCTCGCGCGCCGCCTCCTGCCGGGCCCGGACCTGGGCCACCCCCGCCGGCCGGGACAGCCACGCCGCGAGCCGTTCCTCGCCCGCCCGGGTGGCCGTTTCGTTCATGAGCTGGAAGACGCTGCCCTGGCCGAAGACGTCCAGGTCCGCCGCGTACAGGTGCGAGCCCACCAGGAAGCGCTCGCCGCGCTCGGCGAAGTCGTGCCAGCCCCGCGTGAGCCGCGCGAGCCCCCGGGTGTTGAGCTGGACGTACTGCCGCTGCCGCTCCTCGCGCAGGAACACCTGGTGGTGCACCACCGCCAGCACGATGTACCCCACCAGCGCGGCCCCGGCCGCCCACCAGCCCGTCTTCGGCAAGCGGCCGAACATGACGGCGAGCGCCACCGCGGCTCCGGCGGTGAACACCACGGCGCGCAGGTTGGCGTAGCGGGCGCTGAGCGCATCCAACCGCTTGAGCTCGGCCTCGGCGGTGGCGCGGCGCTCGGTGTACGTGAAATGTGGGGACAGGGCGTCGGGGGACGGTGTGGTCACGGGCCCGCGCATGCTGGGTCGCTCGCGTGGATGGGGCAAGCCAAATGAAGAACCCCGGCGCCCAACCCGTGTCGGCACGGGGGCATCCGGGGCTCCTGACTTCCCTCGTGAGAGGGAAGAGGGGGACTACTTCTCCTTGGACGCGAGCTTGCGCAGGGCCTTCTGGTCGCGGATGCAGAGGATGCGGCCCACGTTGCCGAGCACCCCGTCGCGCTTCATCTCGTTGATGAGCGTGGAGACGAACGAGCGCGAGGCGCCCACGAGGTCCGCCAGGTCCTGCTGGGTGATGCCGCGCAGGTCCGTCTCGCCGCCGTGCGGGCAGCGCTCGCCGTGGGCCTCGGCCAGCGTGAGGAGCGTGTCCGCCAGGCGGGCCGGCACTTCCTTGAAGGTCAGGCCCAGCACGCGCTTGCGCAGGGCACGCACGCGCTCGGCGTAGGCGCGCACCACGTCCACCGCCAGGGCCGGCCGGGCCTCCAGCTGGGCGCGGAAGTCACGTCCCTCGATGCTCCACACCTCGGCCTCGCCGCTGGCGATCGCCATCTCCTCCACCGGGGTGCCCTCGGGGCGGAACAGCTCGCCGAACAGGTCGCCGGGGCGCAGGATGCTCACCACCGAGCGCGAGCTGTTCTTGCCCAGGCGCATCAGGCGCACGCGGCCGCTCTTGAGCAGGTACACGCGGTCGGTCGTGTCTCCCGGGCGGTAGATGACCGAGTTGTGCGGGAAGGACTCGACCTTGAAGTAGCCCTTGAAGTCGATGGCCTCCTGACCGGGGACCAGCTTGTTGGCGGTGACGAGCATGCCGGAGCTGGTGGTCTGGATGGGGGCGACGACGTTGGAACCGATGGGACCGAGGGGGCGATTGAAACCGTGCATGGCGGGCACTCCTGCAGGCGGTTGGAAGTGGGGTTGCTGTGCTGCGAACGGAACAGTCCCTTTCCAAGCTTTGTGCCAACCCGAACGTTGTTCCCAACTCCTGAAAAAGCGTCTGATGACGCCTACTTAGCGATGCAGCTCGACATCCTCTCTTTTCGAATGTCCGAAACCTGAAACAGAACGTTCAAACAGTCTGATCAACTTGAACGTTTCGTTAAATTCGACGGCCGCGATGTTGGCGTCGCAACAGTGTCAACAAGAGGGCCTTGGCACTCAGGACTGATGATCCTGTCGCACACCGTACTTCTGCAGCTTGCGCTCCAGGGTGGGGCGACTGATACCCAATATCTGACACGTCTTGCCCTTGTGCCCCTTGGTGACGTTCAGGGTGAGCTGGATGAGCATCCGCTCCGCCTCCTCCAGGGTGGGAATGTGGCTGGCGTCGGCGATGGGGGAGCCGAGGAAGGAGGGCAGGAAGGAGCCCGGGGGCTGGCCCTGGGTGGGGTGGGCGCCGTGCTCGGGGGGCGCGGGCTCCAGGGCGGGCAGGTTCTCCGCGAGCAGGACCTCTCCCGGGGCGAGCACCACCGCACGCGTGAGCACGTTCTCCAATTCACGCACGTTGCCCCGCCAGGGCAGGCGCGTGAGGTGCTCGAGCACCTCGGGGGGCACCCGGGTGACGCGCTTGTGCACCTTCTCGTTGATGCGCTCGAGCAGGTGGTGCACGAGCGGGGGGATGTCGTCGCGCCGCTCGCGCAGGGGCGGCAGTTGCAGGGTGATGACCTTGAGGCGCTGCCAGAGGTCCTCGCGGAAGCGTCCGCTGGCCACCTCCTCCGTCAGGTTGCGGTGGGTGGCGGCGATGACGCGCGCGCGCAGCTTGATGCGCTTGACGCCGCCCACGCGCTCGAACTCGCGCTCCTGCAGCACGCGCAAGAGCTTGGCCTGGAGCATGAGCGACATGTCGCCAATCTCATCCAGGAAGATGGTGCCGTCCTCGGCCAGCTCGAACTTGCCCGGCTTGACGGCGTTGGCGCCGGTGAAGGCCCCTTTCTCGTGGCCGAACAGCTCGCTCTCCAGGAGCGTGTCCACGATGGCCGAGCAGTTGATGCCGATGAAGGGCTTCACCTCGTCATAGGAGTAGTTGTGGATGACGCGGGCGATGAGCTCCTTGCCGGTGCCGCTCTCGCCGTGGATGAGCACGGTGGCGTGGCTGCCGGCCACCTTGCCGATCTCCTTGACGAGCTGCTGCATGAGGGGGCTCGTCCCCACGATGTCGCCCAGGCGCGCCGCGGCGCTCTCCACGTTCACCGTGGCGGCGCGGCGCGACAGCTGGCGGTACTCCAGCGCGCGCGCCACCACGATGTCCAGGGCCGCCAGGTCCGCGAAGGGCTTGTGGATGTAGTCGAAGGCCCCGGCCTTCATGGCCCGGATGGTGGTCTCCATGTCGTGAAAGGCCGTGACGAGGATGATGCGGGCGTCGCCGCACAGGCTCTTCATCTCCTCGATGATGTCCAGGCCGGTGCGGTCCGGCAGCTTCATGTCGAGGATGACCACGCTGGGCAGGCTCTCCTGCGCCAGCCGCAACCCCTCGGACGCACGCGTCGCGGTCACCACGTGGTAGCGCGGCTCTCCGTCCTGCTCGATGTCCTCGAAGTGCATCTTCAAGGACTCGAGCAGCGACAGGTCGTCATCGACGATGAGAAGCGTCTCCATGGTCCTCAAACGGAAAACGTGAGCGTGAACACCGTGCCCGCCTCGGGGCCCGCCTCGGCGGAGACCTCGGCCCCCTGGTGCACCAGCACGCGGCGCAGGGCGGCGAGTGACAGTCCGGCCCCGCGCGCCAGGCTGGACTCGAAGGGCACGAAGAGCGAGCCGCGCTCCTTCTCGGACAGCGTTCCCGAGGGATCCTCCAGCACGAGCGACACGCGGCCCGGGGGCCCGGGACGGATGGACACCACCACCTGACCTCCCTGCGCCTGGCCCATGGCCACGTTGAGCAGCACCTGGGCGAGCACCGGCCGCAGCCGGTTCGTATCCATCCGCACCCGGGGGATGTCCGGGGCCTCGTCCACGCGCACCTCCACGTGGCGCTCGGCCAGCTCCGGGGCCACCAGCGCCACGGCCTCCTCCACCAGGGAGCGCGGGGCGTGCGGCTCCATCGTGGGGGTGCTGTCCCGGGCGTACTCGGACAGGACCCACAGCATCCGCTCCAGGGTGCGCACCTCGCGGTTGGCGATGGTCAGCCGGCGTTGATCCCGCTCGGACAGGCCCGTGTTGCGCGCGAGCGTCTGCACCGCCATCTTCACGGAGCTCAGGGGGTTGCGCAGCTCGTGGCTCAGCTGCGAGGCGAGCCCGGACAGCTGCACGGGCGGGGCGTGGCGCAGCAGGGCGCGCAGGTCGAGCACCACCGCGGTGGCCTCGCCCGTGTCCATTCCGAGCGCCAGCCGCAGCGGCACCGCGTCCTCCTGGCCGAACGTCCCCGACAGGAACTCCACGGCCCGGCGCTCCTCGCGAGCCAGGGTGTCCAGCAGCCGGGCCTTCTCGGGGCTCGTTCCCAGGACTGCCTCCAGGGGCCGGTCCAGGAACTCGGAAGCGGGACGTCGCAATACCCCCTCGCAGTCGCCCTCCGCGCGAGTGATCCGCAGGCGGGGGGACCATGAGAGCTGGACGGCTTGCAACAGGTGGAGAGTCATGGGCAGGTGCGGAACATAACGGGTCACCTGGGCGGATGTCCCACCCGTTGGCGACGGGGTTCTCCTTCGGGGGCGGGTCGGAAGGGGGGGCCCGGGCTCCGGAAATCCCAGGGAAGTGCGATCATCCTCCCGTTGACGGATGGATGGCGGGAAGGGGTCCAGGTAGCTTGCGCATCGTTGGTGGTGACCAACCCGGGTCGCCATCCCCCCAGGAGGCGTTACATGTCCGCTCTGAAGAACCAGAAGAAGCTCGCGAAGCGCCGTGGTCAGGGAATGACGGAGTACATCATCATCGTGGCCCTGATCGCCATCGCGGCGATCGGCGTCATCACCCTCTTCGGCAACAACATCCGCCGCCTGTTCGGCGCCTCGGCCGACGCCCTCGCCGGCGAGACGAACGTCGACCCGGGTGCGAAGACCGCCACCAAGACGGTCAAGGAGAAGGGCCTCAAGGACTTCTCCAAGAACAACAAGGAGTCGGGGGGGTAGTAGTTCGGGTTTCCACCCGGGCTACTCCTAGTCCCAGCAGCACCGAGGGCGGTTCTCTCCGAGAGGAGGGGCCGCCCTCCGCTTTTGCGGGCCGGCTCCGTCCGGCGGCTTTCCGAGGAGGGGTGATGGAGATTCTTCGAGAACTGGGGCTGGATGTCCTGGGTCTGGGAACCGGTGTGGTTGTAGGGGCGATGGGGTGGTTCGTGGTGCGCTGTGTCCTCACCGGCTTCTTCACGGTGGACCAGAGTGAGCGGGCGGTGAAGGTCCGCCTGGGCCGCGCCGTGCGCCTGGCGGGAGAGCCCTCCACCCGGGTGGGCCCCGTGAGCGAGGGACTGGCCCGCGCGGACGAGGATCGCTACGTCTACCCCCAACTGGAGGTCATCCCCCCGGGCGGTCCGTACTTCAAATGGCCCTGGGAGCGGGTGGTCAAGGTGTCGGTGGCCACCCAGACGCTCAGCATGGCCTACGATCCCGAGTCCCCCCACGCGAACCAGGACGGCACGGTGCTGGACGCGGTGACGAAGGATCAGCTCAACACCGGGCTCACGGGGCAGCTCCGCTACCGGGTGTCGGAGCAGAACCTCTATGCGTACCTGTTCGGGGTGAAGAACCCCATCGCGCACGTGATGGGCTACTTCATCTCCATCCTGCGTGAGCGCATCGCCAGCTTCGAGGCGCCGCCTCCGCCCGTGGCGGAGGGCACCCTGGAGGCCGTCGAGGTGTCGGCCGTCTCGGGCGTCTCCATCAATGACCTTCGCAAGAACCTGCGCGATCTCAACGAGCACATGGACCGGGAGTGCCGGGGAAGCCTGTCTCGCTACGGCATCGTCCTGGATGCCTCGCTCATCACCGGGATCGACCCGCCCCAGGAGGTGGAGTCGGCGCTCGCGGCCATCAACACCGCGCACAACCATGTCTCCTCGGACATCAGCCTCGCGCAGGCGGCGGCGGACCAGAAGATCGTCCAGTCGCGCCGGGCCGTGGAGATCGAAACCCTCAAGGCCGAGGCGGAGGTGGAGCCGCTGACCGCCTTGTCCGCCCAGCTCACCCTGCTCAAGGGGAGCGGACCCGGAGCGCTCCAGGCCTACCTGCGCAACATCCGCCTGGGCCTCTTCTCCAAGGCGAGCCAGGTGGTGTTGGGGGTGAAGCCATGAGTGGCCTGCTCCTCGGGGCGGTGCTCGGCTTCTTCGCCATGGCCCTGGGCGTGCCCCTGCTGTTGGGTCTGTGCCGGATGTTGGGCCTCTACGCCGTGGTGGAGGAGCGCACCTGCCGGGTCTACGTCTTCCTGGGCCAGGTGGTGGCGGTGTTGGACGAGCCGGGCTTGCACCTGCTGTGGACCCGGCTCGGGTGGAAGGCGCTGTTGGTGAACTGGGTGGGCCGCTGCCATGTGATCGATCTGCGGTTGGATCAGCAATACCTGCGCAGCCAGGCGGTGAACTCCGAGGAGGGCGCGCCCATGGGGATTGGCATCTGGTACGAGATGTCCATCTCGGATCCCCTCAAGTACCTGTTCGAGAACGCGGACCCGCGAGGCTCGCTGGCGGCCAACGTGAGCAACGCCACGGTGCGATGCCTGTCCAACATGAAGCTCGCGAGGATGCTGGAGAGCCGTCACGGCATGAGCCGCACCGTGCGCGCCGAGGTGTCTCCCATGTCGCATGCCTACGGCTATCAACTCGGCTCCGTCTACATCCGCAAGGTGCACTTCCGCGATGAGGGGATGATCCGTCAGATCGAGGAGAAGGTGGTCAACCGGCTGCGGCAGGTGACCTCGGCCATCCGTCAGGATGGTGCCAATCAGGTGAGCATCCTCACCAGCTCCGCGGATCGCCAGGCCGCCATCGCGTTCGCCAAGGCCGCCGCCTTGCGCCCCCAGATCGTCGGCGCGGCGCTGCAACGCATTGCCCAGGACCCGGAGGTCGCCGCGGCGATGTTCGAGATCCTCGAGGTGCAGCGGCTCCAGGAGGGCAATGCCAGGGTGACCCTCGTGCCGGAGAACCAGAAGAGCGATCTGCTCGTACAACTGCTGGCATCCTCGCAAACGGCTCCCCGGTAACGCCTCCAGGACTGTCTTCTGATGCATCGCGGCACGGGCGCGTGCATCGTCAGTCAGCCGACACCTGGGGGGAATGCCTTCGGGGGTGGGAGGTTTTCCCAATTTTTCTGTTTCTGAGATGGCTTGTGGCCGGGGGTTCCGTCACACTCGGATTGGAGTACGCAGAACCCCCCTTACCTCACGAGAACAACCATGCTCAGCAGATCCACGGGAATGGCCGCCGCGATGTTGGTGGCTGGCCTCCTGGCGGGAGAAGGGCAGGCCGCCGTCGATGGCGTGCAGCCCTCTGGCTCCTCCGCCCTCTTCTACGTCAACACCACGTCATGGGCTGACATCCATTACAAGGTGAACAATGGCGGCCAGCTCAATGTCCGGATGACGGTCACCAACGGACGCAATCAATACACGGTGGGCAACCTGGTCCGTGGCGACACCATCGATTACAACTTCACCTATTGGGACATCTCCTGCAACTGTGCCCGGGACACGGCCCAGACCCGCTATACCCATGGAAGCTCCACGGGGGGAGATGGCGGCGTGGATGCCGGAACGCCCGACTCGGGGACCGACGCGGGAACGCCGCCCGACGCGGGCACTCCGGGTGACGCGGGGACTCCGCCCGTCCTGGGCGCCATCGTCCCCCTGTACAACAGCTCCACGCCGCTCGAGCCCTCCCAGGTGGAGAACACGTCCCAGGCGTTGATCACCCGCGTGGGCGGACGCGTGCGCGACCGTCACGCCCGTGAATCTCAATACCAGGCCTATGACCATTACCTGTCGCTGTACTTCGTCAACCGGACCTTCTGGGTCGAGATCGTCGACGAGGTGGCCAAGGGCGGCAACCAGATCACCGTCAATCTGCACACGATCTACCCCTTTGATGGCCCGGACTTCCGCGCCTTCTTCCGGGGCATCAACACGGTGGCCGAGTATTGGCATAACGCGCGCTTCACCCGCGTGAATGACTATCTCTTCACGTCGAGCGTGAGCTACAACGCCAAGGAAGGCCGCGCCATCCGCAATGGCGACCGCATGGAGATCGAGATCGGCGTCTTCCTCAAGCAGCCCGTGGAAGGCCGCTGGAACTACTACTCGGATGTGTGGCTGTACATGGTGGGCGGTGGCGGCATCGTGCCGTTCGAGGGCGTGGGAGCGCTCCGGGACTCCTTCCCCCTGCCGGAGACCGCGTGGAGCGGTGGCCGCGGCACCATGAACTACCCGTTCTCCGATGAGCCCGCCAGCCGCTTCAAGCAGATGGTGTTGAACATGGCGCCGGTGAACGCGCAGCCCTTCGTCGAGGGCCGCCGCCTGCACCACACCAACTTCCGGGATGGCACCCACTCCGAGTCCGGCAACCCTGTCTTCACCGAGCAGGTGGGCAAGCTGGGGACGAACTACATCGAGGTCTCGTGCATCGCCTGCCACGTGAACAACGGCCGCGCGCTGCCTCCCGCCGTCAACACCTCGCTGACCCGGAGCGTGGTCAAGGTGGGCCGGGTCAATGGCAGCACCGTGACCGCGGATCCCGCCCTGGGCTCCAAGCTGCAGCCGCGCAGCACCAGCGGTACCCCCGAGGCGGATGTGCGCATCACCCAGTGGGTCAATAGCAGTGGCACGTACGCGGATGGCACGGCCTACCAGCTGCGCAAGCCCACCTACGGCTTCACCAACGTCATCCCCACCCACTTCTCCGCCCGCATCACGCCGCAGCTCATCGGCATGGGTCTGCTCGAGGCCATTCCCGAGAGCGCCATCGCCGCGCTGGCCGATCCGTCGGACACGAACAAGGATGGCGTCTCCGGCCGCATGCAGACGGTGCTCGATCCCCAGACGGGCCAGACGCGTCTGGGCCGCTTCGGCTGGAAGGCGAGCGCTTCGTCCGTGCGCCACCAGGTCGCCGATGCCTTCAATGGCGACATGGGCGTCACGTCGTCCCTGTTCAGGACCCTGGACTGTGGCTCGGCGCAGGCCGGCTGCTCGGGCTCCAGCACGGAGCTGAGCGACCAGGACCTGGACAAGATCGTGCGCTACATCTCCCTGCTGGGCGTGCCGGCGCGCCGCGATCTCAACGATGCCCAGGCCCTGCGCGGCGAGACGCTCTTCCAGAGCGCGGGCTGCGGCAAGTGCCACACGGCCACGCTGACGACGAGCGCGTACCACCCGAAGGCGGAGCTGCGCGGTCAGACGATCCACCCCTACACGGACCTGCTCCTGCACGACATGGGCACGGGCCTGGCCGACAACCTGCCCGACGGCATCGCCACCGGCGCGGAGTGGCGCACGCCGCCGCTGTGGAGCATCGGCCTGACGCCGGCCATCAGCGGGGGCGAGGCCTACCTGCATGACGGCCGTGCCCGCACCCTCCAGGAGGCCATCCTCTGGCACGGGGGCGAGGCGCAGGCGGCCCAGCAGGCCTTCGTCAAGATGTCGAGCTCCGACCGGGATGCGTTGATCCGCTTCCTGAAGTCCATCTGAGCCGATGCGCCCCCCTCCGGAGCGAGGGAGGGGGGCGGGGGAGGCCGACCTCACGTGTCGGGTTGGCCACCCGATGGGAGACGTCATACTGACTTCCCCAGTCATGTCCTCTGAGGTAGGACGGGGCATCCGACTGGAGAAGACATGTCCACGACCGTCACCATCACCATGCATGAGCGCCGCTTCTTCGAGCGCATCTACCAAGTTGTCGAGCAGGTTCCTTCCGGCCAGGTCTCCACCTATGGAGACATCGCGATCATCGTGGGAGGAGGCTGCGACGCGCGCGTCGTGGGGCTCGCGATGGGCGACCTGGGGCCGCGCGCCGCCCAGGTCCCCTGGCAGCGCATCATCAACCGCTCGGGAGGCATCAGCACCCAGGAGGGCGTGGGCCAGCGCGAGCTGCTCCGGGCCGAGGGCGTCGAGTTCGACGACAAGGGCAAGGTGCTCCTGGAGCGCTTCCGCTGGGCGGGCCCCTCCGCGGAGTGGGCCGCGAAGCACGGTTTCACCCCATTGCCCGCTCGTGGCACCTCCAAGGATGAGGAGGACAAGTCACAACTGCGCTTGTTCTGAGCCGTCCGGGCGGAGGTACGTGTTTATACTCCCGCCCCCATGGAAGGCCGCCTCGTCCTCAAGAATTGCTCCATCTTCCGCGCGGATGGCCGCGGCCGCGCCGGAATGGCCGTTGTCGTCGAGGAGGGGTTGATCCGCCAGGTCGCCCCCGACGCGGAGGTGCCTGTTCTTCCCGGCGACTGGGAGGTGGCATGCCGTGGACGCCTGGTGATGCCCGGGCTCGTGGATTGCCACTCCCATCTGGTGGGGGATCTGCTCATGCCGTCCTCGGGTGAGCTGCTCCTCCACCCGCCGCATGTGCGATTCGATCACGAGCGCCTGCTGGCCTCGCACCTCACCCTCGAGGACGTGGAGGTGCTGGCTTGTCATTCCATGGCCCGCGCGCTGCGCACGGGCGTCACGCTGGCGGTGGACCACCTGTCGTGTCCGGGAAACGTGTCCGGAGCGCTCGATGCCATGGCGCGCGCGGCGGAGCGGCTCGGCATGCGGCTGGTGGCGAGCCATGCCACCCACGGCCTGGATGGAGACGCACCGTCCCTTGCCCAGGCCGAGGCCAATGCCGATTTCGTGCGGCGCCAGCACTCCCATCCCCGGGTGCGGGGGGCGCTTGGCTTCCATGCCTCGTGGACGAGCGGGGACGCGTTGCTCGGGTTGCTGGGCCGGATGCGTGAGAAGTCGGGAGATCCGCTCATTTTCCACCTGTCCGAGGGGGACCATGATCTGGCCATGACGTGGGCGACCTACGGCCGACGCGTGGTGCCGCGCCTGGAGTCCTTTGGTCTGCTGGGGCCCTTGTCGGTGGCCGGGTTCGCGCGCTCCGTGGATGACGCCGAGTCCATCGTCCTGGCGCAGTCCGGCACCTGCGTGGCGCTCGGCCCGAGGACGGCGCTGCTCGTGGAGCCCAGTGGCCGCGCCCTGGAGACGCTGTATGGCCGCCAGAACCTGATCGGCCTGGGCAGCGCCGGGCACGGCAACCTCTGGGACTCCATGTCCTCCACGCTCGTCACCGCCCTGGCGGCCGCCCGGGGGTCTCGCCTGGTGGATCCCGATGGCGTGGTCGCCCAGGTGTGCTCGGACGGTCCGGCGGAGCTGTGCTCGCGCCTCTTCGGTGTCCCCTCCGGCTCGGTGGAGGAGGGGCGGTTGGCGGACCTGGTGGTGTTCGACTGCGTGCCGGCGCTGGACACGGACAGCGGGCAGGCCCCGTATCTGTTCGGTCAGCTGACGCGCTCGCGCGTGGCGTGGACCATCGTGGACGGCCGCGTCACCGTGCGGGAGGGCCAGTTGCTCGGCGTGGACGAGATGGCGCTGGCGCGTGAGGCCTCGCGCGTCCTGTCCCGGCTCTGGGCCCAGGCCCGCCTGCCCGAGCCTCCCGAAGGCCCCTCGCTCTCGCAAGAGCGCCGGTCATGAGCCTGTCGAGCGCGTCACTGGTGGAGTGCTTGCGCCAGGCCCGGGAGCGCAGGGCCCCGCTGCGGGAGGATCCACGGACCACCGCCTACCGGCTCGTCAATGGCGCGCCAGAGGGGGTGCCCGATGTGACGGTGGACGTCTTCGAGTCCCTGCACGTGGTGAGCCTCTACCGCGACTTCTCCTCCGAGGAGGAGGCGGCGCTGCTGGGGGCGATGGACAGCGCGTGGGCGCCTGCGCTCGTGTACCTCAAGCGCAGGCCCCGGGAGGCACGCCACCTGGCCAACGTGGCCCGGGACAAGCTCGCGCCGGAAGAAGCCGTGCGAGGCGCCTCGGTGGAATCGGTGGTGGCGCTGGAGAACGGGTGGCGTTTCCTCATCCGCCCGGCGCAGGGCCTGTCGGTGGGGCTGTACCTGGACATGCGCGACACGCGGGCGTGGCTGGCGGGGCAGGTGCGAGGCCTCACGGTGCTCAACCTCTTCTCCTATACGTGCGGCTTTGGCGTGGCGGCCCACGCGGGGGGGGCCCGGCGGGTGCTCAACGTGGACGCGAGCCGGCGCGTGCTGGACTGGGGCGAGGAGAACGCGCGCCTCAACGGACAGCTCGTGGAGCGCTACGACTACGTGGCGGGGGATGTCTTCGATTGGCTCGAGCGGCTGGCGCGCAAGGGTGAGACCTTCGACGTGGTGGTGGCGGATCCTCCGTCCTTCGCCACCACGCGCACGAGCCGCTTCTCCGCCGCGAAGGACTATGCCTCCCTGGCCGAGGCCTGCGCGCGGGTGGTGGTTCCGGGGGGGCGGCTGGTGGCCTGCTGCAACCTGGCCACGCTGGCGCCGCGCCGCTTCGAGGCCATGGTGGCCGAGGGCGTCGCCCGGGCGGGCCGCCGGAGTCGGGGCGGGCCGAGCCTGGGGCCGTCGCCCGTGGACTTTCCGGCGTCGGCGGAGCACCCAGCGGCCCTCAAGGTACGGGTGCTCGAGCTGGCGTGAGGCGTGCCTCAACTCTCGTGGCCGCCAGGCCCGTGAAGGCGCTATCGTGGCACTCCCGTGCCTCCCGCCACCCCGCGCACCCCCGTGCCGTTTGGCCAGTACAAGCTGCTCGAGCGCCTCGCCGTGGGCGGTATGGCCGAGGTGTTCCTCGCCAACCAGCCCGGCCCGGACGGCTTCGAGAAGCCCGTGGTCATCAAGCGCATCCGGCCCCACCTGTCCAAGCAGCCGGCCTTCGTGCGCATGTTCCTCAACGAGGCGCGGCTCGCCGCCCAGCTCAACCACCCCAACATCGTGCAGATCCACGACCTGGGGAAGGTGGGGGAGAGCTACTACATCGGCATGGAGTACCTGTTCGGCCGGGACACGCGCCGGGTGGTGCCCAAGGCCGAGTCGCTCGGCATCTCCTTTCCCATGGTGTACGCGCTGAAGATCGCCTCGTCCGTCTGCGAGGGCCTGTACTACGCGCACCAGAAGGTGGACCTGTACGGCTCGCCGCTCAACATCGTCCACCGGGACGTGACGCCGGAGAACATCTTCGTGTGCTTCGACGGCACGGTGAAGGTGCTCGACTTCGGCATCGCCAAGGCGGCCAATCGCGCCGAGCAGACGACGCGCGCCGGGGAGCTGCGCGGCAAGCTCAGCTACCTGAGCCCCGAGCAGTGCCTGGGCAAGCCGGTGGATCACCGCAGTGATTTGTTCTCCCTGGGCGCGGTGCTCTACGAGTGGTTGACGGGCTTCAAGCTCTTCACGGGCGAGTCGGATGTGGCGGTGATGCGCAGCATCGTGGACGGCAAGGTGTACGCGCCCTCCTACTTCCGCGCGGACATCCCCGAGCCCGTGGAAGCCATCCTCATGAAGGCGCTGGAGCGCGACCGGGACAAGCGCTACCCGACGGCCTGGCACTTCCAGCAGGACCTGGACCGCTTCCTCAACGCGTACGACTTCACCCCGACGAACCTCCACCTCTCCAACTTCCTCAAGCAGGTCTTCCTCGACGAGCTGGAGGAGGAGCAGCAGCGGATGCGGGCCCCGGCCGAGCCCGAGCCCGCCGTGGCTCCGCCCCCTCCCACGTTGGATCTGGAGCTGCCTCCGGACGACGCCGACAGCGCCCCCTCGGGTGGCGAGCGCATCGTCCCGGTGTCCGTCACCGCCGCCCAGCTCGAGACGCTGGAGGCGCTCGCGCGCAAGCACCACGTCCCCGTGGGGCGCATGGTGGGCGAACTCCTCACCGCCTGGCTCAAGTACCGCTGACATGCCCCGCATCAAGCTGACGGTCGAGTACCAGGGGACGCACTATGTCGGGTGGCAGGTGCAACCCAACGGCGTCTCCATCCAGGCCCGGTTGATGGACGCCGTGGAGCGGCTGCTCGGCGAGCGCGTGCCCGTGGAGGCGGCGGGCCGCACGGACGCGGGCGTGCACGCCACCGGACAGGTGGTGTGCCTGAGCACCGAGCGCGTCTTGCCACTCAAGGCGTACTGGATGGGGCTCAACAGCCTGCTGCCCGAGGACATCGCCGTGGTGCACGCCGAGGAGGTGCCCGCCGAGTTCGATCCGCGCCGCTGGTCGCTTGGCAAGCGCTACCGCTACCGGCTGAGCAATCGGCCCTCGCGCTCACCCCTGCTCCGCGCGACGCACTGGGAGGTGTTCACCCCTCTGGACGTGGAGGCCATGCGGCGCGGCGCCGCGCACCTGCTGGGGCGGCATGACTTCTCCTCCTTCCGGGCCTCGGATTGTCAGGCCGCCCATGCCCTGCGTGAGGTGCGCCGGGTGGAGATTCAAGGGGAGCGGGGAGGGTCCCTCTCCATCGCCGTGGAGGGCACCGCCTTCCTCAAGCACATGGTGCGCAACCTCGTGGGCACCCTGGTGGAGGTGGGCAAGGGGCGCCGCCCGGCGGATTGGGTGGCCGACGTGCTCGCCGCGAGGGACCGCAAACGCGCCGGCCCCACCGCGCCCGCCCAGGGACTCGTCCTGGAGGAGGTCTTCTATGGCGATGGCCCGCCCCCTCGCACGCCCGGCGGTATGGCGGACGGTGGCGACGAGGAGTGAGACGCGGGAGTGCCTGCCCGGCTCGGGTCTGCGCTAGGCTCGCCTTCCCGTGAACTCCTCGAAGCCCCTCCTCGAACCGCTGCGCGTCCGCATCCGCCGTTTCCAGTTCATCGTGGGGCTTGGCTTCCTCGCGTTGATCCTCGGCTCCATCCTGAGCGTGGGCCTGTCCCAGCGGCTCGCGGGCCGGGTCCAGGCCCTGCCCTTCGACTGGCTTCGCTTCGCCATCGGCCTGGGCGTGCAGAAGCTGTGGGTGCTCGCCGTGCTGCCCGGGCTCTGCTACGGCGCCGCCCGCGTCATCGACTTGCGCGCGCTGCCCACGGCGCTCGGCGCCGCGGTCTCCGGCCAGGTGTTCATCCTCGCGCTGGAGTTCGTTCAGGACGGCGTCGATGGTTGGGTGGAGCGGGGCTGGATTGTCATCGGCCTGGAGTGGGCCGTGTTCGCCCTGGGCGTGTGGCTCGGCCAGCTCGCCGTGAAGCGGGGCCGTGTCGCCGCGACCACCCGGGAAGCGCAGGTGCGGGAGCGTGCCTCCGTGCGTGCGGACGAGTACGCGGAATTCCTCCGGGAGGCGGAGCGCGCGGGAGAGAAGATCGCCCAGCGCGACGAGGCGAAGGCCTCGGAGGTGGCGGAGACTGCCGGTGCCTCCGCCCCTGAGTCGTCCGAGCCCGCGACGGGGGAGAAGTCCAAGACGCCCGCCGCCTGAGCTCAGCCGTGGACCACGCGCTTGACGCCCCGGCGCAGCAACAGGTCCGGCAGCTTGAAGCGGTGATCTCCCCGGAGGACGAGCCGCTCGCCGTCGACCGAGCCCGTGCACGCGAGACCGCGCTGGAGGGCCTGGAGCCACGCCTGGAGTTCCGGGGAGCTCAGGCCCAGGCCTTCCACCACCGTGACTTCCTCTCCACCGCGGGTGTTCTCCCTGCGGAGGGTGACGCGCTCGGGTCCATGGGGGGGTGGCGTGTCGGGAAAGTCCTCCGGACGTCTCTCGGGTTGGGAGGAAGGCAGGGTGTCGCGCAGACCTTGTAACCGGGCGAATGGGTGGTGGAACCCCTCCGCCGTGTCCTCCTTCTTCGCCATGGTCCGTCCCTCCTTCTCGGAAAACCCGCCGTTCGACCAGGAGGACGAGCCTATTCCAGGTGGTGATGCCTGCCTGCCCTTCGTCCCAGGGGGTGATTTGACACTGCCTCCGCTAAAACGGATATTGCGTCCGCCACCTTGGACGAACAAGGTTTGGTCATTGGAGATGACCCCCCCATGAGTCAGGCCGCCGAAGTCATCAACCTCGAGGAGTTCCGCAAACGGCGCGCGTCCAGGCAGGTGTCGACTGGCGCACTCGTGCCCATGCATCGCTGGACGCCGGTGTGGGTGTGGGTCATGGTCTGGCCCACGTGAAATCAGTCCGAGAAAACACCCCTGGTTCTTCCGAGGACGTGGAGTCTCCCGTGGCTCCCGCCGCCAAGGGCCGCAAGCGGGAGCAGGGTCCGAGGAAGTCGGAGCCACCCGCTCCCGAGGCGCCTTCCTCCGACGAGGCGTGGGCCTATGAAGTGGCGCACGCGGAGTCGTCGACCGATCTGGCGCCCCTCGTGGGCCGCAACCTGCGCCGTCTGCGCACCCAGCGAGGCCTGTCCCTGGAGCGGCTCGCCAAGGCGTCCGGGGTGAGCCGGGCGATGCTGGGGCAGATCGAGCTGGGCCAGAGCGCGCCCACCATCAACGTCATCTGGAAGATCGCCCGGGCGCTGGGCATTCCTTTCTCGGCGCTCATCAGCACCACGGCCCAGAGCGGGACGCGGTTGATGCGCTCGCAGCAGTCCAAGCGGCTCGCCTCGCACGACGGCAGCTTCGTGTCGCGGGCGCTCTTTCCCTTCGACGAGCCCCGGCGCGTGGAGTTCTACGAGCTGCGGCTGGCCGCGAGGGCCGTGGAGGAGGCGGACGCCCACCCTCCTGGAACGATGGAGAACCTGGTGGTGACGTCGGGCTCGGTGGAGATCGAGCGGGGCGAGGAGCGCCACGTGCTGGCCGCGGGCGATGCCATCCTGTTCGAGGCGGACGTGGCCCATGTCTATCGCAACGTGGGTGACGTGGACGCCACCATGTACCTGGTGATGACGTACGCGGAGACGGTCGGCTAACGCGAAGAGCCAGCGGACCCCGGGTGAGGGGACGCGCTGGCTCTCGTGCTCATGCTCCGGTGCGGAGCGGGGCGGCTACTTGGCGCTACACATCATCATGGGCATGCCGTTGCACATCATCATCATCGGCATCCCCATGGCCATCATGGAGTTCATCGCCTCGCAGCAGTCCTTCATCATCTCCATCTGCCCGGCGTCCATGGGCATCATCCGACAGATCATCCCCTCCTTACCCATCTCGCACGTCATCCGGCTCATCATGGGCATGCGCATCATCATGGGCATCATCATGGGCATACCTCCCATCATGGGGTTCATGCCCATCATCGGCATGCCACCCATCATGGGGTTCATGCCCATCATCGGCATGCCCATCATGCCACCCATCATCGGCATCTGATTCATGCCCATCATCATGGGGTTCATGCCCATCATGGGATTCATGCCCATCATCGGCATCGGGTGCATTCCCATCATGGGGTTCATTCCGGGCTGCATCGGCATGTTCATCTGGGAAACAGGCGTCATGGTCTGATCCTCTCGTGGCGGCGACAGGGGTTGTTACTTCGAGGCCGCACGGTACGGAGAAGCTTGTTCACAGACAATACGTGCTCGTGTTTTCCTCCAGTGAAACGGATGCCCTGCTCCCGGTGGCGGATGCAGTGTGTCATTTAGCGAGCGGAGTTGGTATGTCTATGTATTCCCAACTCCGCTCATCGGATGTGTGTGTGTTCTGTCAGCGACACTGGGGCTGCTCGGAGGCCCCGGTGCTCGACGCCACCAGCCGCAGGAACTCGTCGGGCGGCGGCTCCGAGCCGCGCTCCCAGAGCGTGGCCTCCGCCCAGCACTGCACCCAGGGGGTGCCCCACTCCGCGGGGAGGCTGGCGCAGGAGGCCCGGCGCGCCGCGCCTCGCACCTGGGCGTCATGCTGCACCGCCGCGAAGACGTGGGGCGCGAGCTGTCCGAGGAAGGCCTCCGAATAGGCATGAGGGGGAGGGATCACCAGCGGATCCGCCTCCAGGCCCGCGGGCCGGAACCCCACGTGCTCCGCGTCCGCGAACCGCAGCTCTCCCGCCTGCCGCACCGGGAGCGAGGCGCCCGCGGTGTTCGTCTCGAGCGTGAACTGGAAGGGCGAGCTCCAGTGGTATGTCCGCACGGGGTAGGTGAAGGTGTCGTACACGTCCTCGGTCAACGTCTCGGGCGTGTCGTCCAGCTCACGGCCCGCCGCGTGACGCTCCCGGGCGCGCAAGTCCCGCTCCTGGGCGAGCTTCTTGGCGTCGTCGCAGGGAGAGCTCGTGGGCGCGGGCTTCGGGCAGCCGACGCAGCTCGCGTCGTGCGTGTCCTTCGCGTTCTTGCACTCGGACTCCTTGTTCGACAGGGCCTTCTCGGCCGCGCGCAGGGCGTGTTCGGCGTGGCCCACCCGCTCCCGGGCTTCGTCGTAGCGGCGATTGTGCACCTGGCGGGTTCCGCTCACGTAGTTCACGCTGTTGATGTCCTCGGACACCGTCTCCACGACGCGCTGGATGAGCGCGTCCACGTGGAGCTGGAGGGGCTCGGGCTGGCCGGGCATCGTTCCGGTCTCCGCGCACCGGGCCCAGCGGGGCAGGCCCGAGGCCAGACTCATGCACGGCGAGGCGAGCCCCTGGGCGACGGGCGGCGGAATGCGGCCACCGAGCTCCGCCACGACCGGAATGGCGCTCTGGGCGAGGAAGCCCTCGCGGGACTGCTGCGCCTGGGCGTTCGTCGTGTCCGCGGGCGCCAGGCACTGCGCCGTGGTCCACAACACGGCGGCGGCGCCTTCCGTGCCCTGCGCGCGCGCGGTGGTGGCCAGGGTCACGAAGCGCGAGGAGAGCTCGCTCGCGCGCGCGGAGAGGAGATCCTGATAGGCGGCCACGGGCAGTTGGTGGCTTCGAGACTGGAGGCAGGCGAAGCCCGCCACCGCGGTGCCCACCTGGCCGTTGTTCTTCCACTGGTTGGCGCAGCGCTCGATGTGGACCTGGCTGGCCGAGTCGAGCATCGAGTTGACCTCGGTGTGGGCGGGCAGCAGATCCCGGGCGTCGAGCAGGGGCGGCAGGCACCGGTCGAGGTCGCCAGCGTTACATGCCGGCCGGGCACTCAGGATGGCCTGATCCGTCGCCTTGACGGAGAAGAGGGGAACGCGGCTACAGGCGTCCTCGTCATCGGGCGCGGCGCGACAGGCGTCGCGGTAACCCCGGGCCGCGGTCAGGAAGTCACCCTTGAGCGCCGCTTCCTTGGCGCGGGCGAAGGCTTCTCGGTAGGCGGTGTTGCAACCGCTGTTCAACAGCAGGAGCGTGAGGACCGAGGCGAAACGAGGAAGGGATGGAAGAGGGGAACGCATAAGGGGGTGGAGCAGGCAAGCGGGAATGGCACTCAGGACGTGGGCGCCGCCCCTCTATTCAGCCCCAAACAGTTCCCGACTTCCATCCACCCCCCTGTCCACCGGTCCACACCGGGCGCGTCCTTCTTTCCCAGGGCGACTTGACGCGATGCGGCATCAGACGCACCTTGTGGGGGAACCCGGAGGTTCACGATGGCCACCCACCGCCGTTTTCATGCGCACTACCGGGAGCGGCTGATGCTCCTGGATGGGACGTGGGCGGAGGTGCGGATGGTGTGCCCCGAGGACGCGCCGCTGCTGAGCGAGGGGTTCGCGCGGCTGTCCGCGCGCTCGCGCTTCCAGCGCTTCTTGTCCGCCAAGTCCCGGTTGAGCGAGGAGGAATTGCGCTACCTCACGGCGGTGGATGGGGAGCGGCACGTGGCCATTGGCGCGGTGACCTGGGACGACACGGGCGAGGAGGTGGGGCTGGGCGTGGCCCGCTTCATCCGTCTGGAGGAGACACCCGAGGTGGCCGAGATGGCCATCACCGTGGTGGACGACGCCCAGGGCAAGGGCCTGGGCCGCGTGCTGATGGACATCCTGGTGGCGGCGGCACGGGAGCGGGGCGTGGAACGCTTCGAGGTTCGGGTGCTGGCGGGCAACGAGGCGATGTACCGGCTGGTGCAGGCGCTGGCTCCGTGCGAGCCCGAGAGGGAAGGCGAGGCGCTGTGCTTCAACGTACCGCTCAACCCCGCGTTGAGCGGAGGCACCGAGCTGCTGCGGCCGTTGCTGGCGCTCGCGGCCCAGGGCGCGCTCACGCTCATCGGGCCCACGTGCCGCCGCAGATTCCTGCCGCTCGCACCGGGTGGGGCCCCTCCGGAAGCCCGCGCGTCCTGAGCGGGGAGGTTGTCGCCCTTGCTTGTGCTCGTCTGATAGGGTGGCGAGGACTCGCGAAAGGCCAATGACCCGTGAAACGTTGGGAGCTGTTGCTCGTCTTCTGCTTGGGTTGCGCGGGCCCCTCTTCGTCATCTCGTGCACGCGTTGTCGAGATTCCCAAGGGTCCCTGGGCGGAAGTACCCGCTGTCGAATCGAGCACTGACGACACCTCCATTCCCATCGGATTGATCCGGGACATGGCCGACGCATTGCTCAAGCGTCCCGGTGCCAGGGTCTGTGACCCGGTGACGCACCTTCCCATCGTAGGTCTCTCAACGGAGTACTGCTCGACGGTCTACGTCGCTGGCTCCCAGGATTCCCTTTCCTGGCGGGTGACTGAGCCCGTGATGGGGAGCCATGGGTCGTGTAAGCCCTTCTCGCGCGTGGAAGACGATGACTACCCCGCATCCCAAGTATGGGTCGTGGGCTATATCCACAATCATCCTTGTGGGAGCCCTCCATCATCGGGGGACCTCGGGACATGGCCCACGGATGCATTCAACCCTTATGTGGCCATGGCGGAAGTGCGCCTGATTCCCGGCAATCCGATTCCCGCGGTTCACGGGAACGTCGCCGTCGAGATTGCCTCGGCGGTGGTTGCCGAGCGCCCTGACGGCACACGAATCTTCCTGCGCTATTTCCCCACGGGTGAGATTCAACAGTGGAGCGATGCGAGGGCTCGGTGGGTCGCTCTGGGGCAATGCTCTCCCCGAGAGCGCGGCAGCCGATTCAAAACGCCTCGTTGTGAAAATGAACCCCTACGATTGCTGAGTGAGTAGCCATGGATTCCCGGCGCGGAGACACGAAGTGGACAACATGAACCCATTCGGAGGGCGCCGTTGCCTGTGGTGGATGCTGGTGGCCCTCTCCTTGGGGAACGGAGGCTGCGCCTGGCTGGGGCTGACCCCCAAGAGGCACATCGAGTGGCCGGACCCGGCTTCGACTCCCCTTGTCGGTGCGCCCATGGAGGCGGGCGCCGCGATCGCCGCTGCGGCCGCCGTTCGTGAGATGGTGCGCCAGAACGACGACGCGCGGTTGTTCGAGGGGTGCTCCAGTCCCGAGCAGGGGTTGGATGTCGCCGTTTTCAAGGATCCCAAATCGGGCCTGTACTTCGTGGTCTTGCATCAACGCTTCGACCGGTGCGGCGGCCCTGTCGGGCGTGTACTCGACTGGTCGTATGAGTACGCGGTGACGGCTCAAGGTGAGGTGGTGGGCGAGGCACCGCCCTCGGCTTGGGATGAGCCCTCGTCGCCCCTTGCTCCGGACGAACAACTCCCGGCTAGCTCCACTCCGTCGTCTACGTCCGAGGACTCGACCTCCGCTGGACCACCGCCCGCGAGTGCTCCGGTGCCGGGTACTTCGGCGCCCGCGCTTGATACGGAGGCGAGCCCTCGCTGACACCGGGTGGGGCCCCTCCGGAAGCCCGCGCGTCCTGAGCGGGGCGGGGCCTGGAAAGACGACGGCCCGAGTGGCCCTGCTATGGAGCAGGTGCACACCCGGGCCGTTGGCACTTCCGCGAGGCGCGGAAGATGGGACTACGGGTTCGGAGCCGGAGCCACGCCGCGGAAGGCGGAGTTGGCCGGCGCCGTGGCCACGGTGGTCACGGCCGCGGTGCTCGTTCCATCATCCACGAAGGTGACGAGCTTGTTCTCGTTCCCCTTCAGGGTTGCCACGACGTGCACGGTCGTGCCGTCCACGACGGCGGCCACGCCCACGGCGGGACCGGGGTTGGTCAAGGTCGCCTGGCTCCAGTTGCCCGAGCCGTCCTTGGTGAACTTGAACACGCCGCCGCTGTTGCCATCGTCCGCGATGTACAGCGTGGCATCGCCCACGAAGAAGAACTGGTAGGGCGACGTGAGCGTCGTGCCGACCGGAAGACCGGACAGCACCGTCGCGGTCTGACCCGAGGCCGTGGGCAGGCCCGTGCCCACCGCGGAGACGGCCCGGTAGTCACCGCTGCCCGTGCTCAAGTAGAGCTGTCCGCCGAAGACGCTGACCACGCGCGAGTTGTTGGGATCCTTGAGGACCTGCGTGGACACGCCCGTGGAGCCCGCGGTGACGTAGTGGACGCCTCCACTGGCAGAGGCGCCGTTGCCCGCGACCCAGTAGGCGGATCCATCCACCGTGGTGGCCGAACGCACGTTGCTGGTGTTGAAGGCGGCGTCCAACGTCGCGACGACGGAGGCGCTGCCCGCGCTATCGATGCGACCCACCACGCGGGGCGTCGCGCTCGAGGTAGTGCCCGCCACGCTGGCCGTACCGGCGGGGGCGCTGTAGCCCGCGAACACCACGTAACGGCTGTCCGCCGACCGGCTCAGGAATCCCTCGGAGCCAGAGGAACCGGCGATGGTCAGACCCGTGACGGGCGTCGTGGCGGTGCGCGTGCCGGAGACCACGTCGTAGGTATCGATGGTCACGGCGGCGGCGGCGCCGCTGAGCGCGGCGGCGCCATCACCGACGCGCAGCACGGACACCCGGGTGGGTGATACGACGCAGGTGACCGACACGGTCGTCACGTTGGCGGACGCCACCGTCCCGCTGCCATTGGCCACCGTGCAGTTGAGCCCCACGGGCTGCGTCTTCACGGCCACGGCGTAGGCCGCGCCGCTCAACAGGCCCGTGGTGAAGGTGAAGGTCGTGCTGCCGCCCGCGACGGACAGGTCATTCCCGCCGTTGTTGGTGAGCACCAGCGTCTTGCCGCTCGACAGGCCCGTCACGGTGCCGCCCACCGTGTACAGGTTGGCGCAGGTCACGGCCACGTTGGTGACATTCGCGCTCAGGTTGGTCCCACTGCCATTGGCCACCGTGCAGTGCTGGCCCGTGGGCTGCGCGGAGACGGTGACGGTGTAGCCACCGCCCTCGGCCACGGGGGTGGCGAAGGTGAACCCGCCGTCCGCCGTCAGGGTCAACTCGTCGCCGCCGTTGTTGCGCAGCTTCACGGTGCCGCCGGTGGCGAGTCCGCTCAGGTTGCCGCCCACGGTGTACGTGGTGGCCGAGCACGCCACGATCACGTTCGTCACGTCGGCGCCGCCCACGGTGCCCGAGCCGTTGGCCACGCTGCACTGCTTGCCCGCGGGGGCCGTCTTCACCGCCACGTCATAGGCCGCGCCCTGATCCACCTTCTGGGTGAACTGGAAGGCGCCATTCGCGCTGACGGGCAGTTCTTCCGCGCCGTTGGTCAGCGTCACGGTCTCACCCGTGCCGAGGCCGCTCGCCGTGCCGCCCACGAAGAACTGATTGGTCACACAGGTGACCTTCACCGTCACATCCGAGGTGCCGATGGGCGCGGACGCGGTCTGCTCCGAGGTGCACGTCTGGGTCTCGGGCTGGGTGCCCACGGTGACGAAGTAGCTTCCGCCCTCGGTCACGCGGTTGTTGAAGGCCTTGGTCTCGTTCGTCGTGAAGGTGAGCGAATCCGAGTCGTTGTTCTTGACGACCACCGAGCCCACCAGACCGCTCACCGTCACGTTCACGAGGTACGCGCGGGTCGTGCACGTCACGGCGATGTTGGTGATGTTCGCGCTGCCCACCGTGCCCGTGCCCCGGGAGATGGTGCAGTTCTGGCTCTCCGGAGGCGTCTTCACCTTCACGTCATAGGGGGTGCCCGCCTCGACTCCCGTCGGGAAGGCGAACGAGGTGTTGCCAGCCGAGCCCGTGCCCGTGAGGGTCACCGTCTGCTCCTGGGCCCCACTGCCAGTGCTCAGCACCAGGGTGCCGTTGAGTCCGCTGACGAATCCGCCCACCGTGAACTTCGAGGTGTCGCAGTTGACGGTGATGCTGGTCACGTCGGCACTGCCCACGGTGCCCTCGCCGCCGGACACGGTGCAGCGCTGCGCGGGGCCGGTGGGCTGGGTGGCCACGGTGACGGCATATGCCGCGCCGCTCTCCACGGGGGTGGCGAACTGGAAGGCGCCATTGGCCGTCACGTTCAGCGTCTCCGCCCCGTTCCTGAGCTTCAGGCCCGTGCCCACGAGCCCCGTCACGGTGCCGCCCACCTTGAAGGCCGGAACACCACACGTCACGGTGACGTCCGTGACATTGGCGGTGTAGATGAAGCCCACGCCATGGGTCACGATACATTCCTGGGTGGGTTCGGCGGGGTGGGTCGCTACCTTGACCACGTAGGTGCTGCCCGTGGATGCCTTGCGCTCGAAGGTGAAGGCGCCGTCACTGGAGATCGCCAGGGTCTCGCCGCCATACTCCAACACCAGTCCGCTGCCCTCGAGGCCCGTCACGGTGCCGCCCACCGTGTACTCCTGCGGAGCCGGTTCTGGGTCGGAGCAGCGCGCGAGCGCCAGTGGCAGAAGAAGCGTCAACACCAGTCGGAATGACAATCGCATGGGCAGGCCCTGGGTGTGGCGCACCGGCGGACGGCCCCCGAAGGCGAGGCCGCCATCAGCACGTGCTCCCGGCATGGGAGTCCTTGCCCGTCTACCGTGCCCGCCGGGGGTCGTGCACGGAGGTTCTGTGACAGTCTGGCTTCATTTTTACAGGAGAAGCCGTATTCCCAGAACAGACGGACCGCTCTATCCCGTCTGGCCTTTTTTCCATGGCTGCCTTTGGTCCGGCTCGCGATCAGGGTGTTTCGGTGGGGGTCTCCACCTGCTGGTATTGGAACGAGAGCCGCGCCGGGGTGCCCGCGCTGTCGTAATACGAGAGCATCCGCAGCTTGAAGTAGCGCGCCTGGCTGCTGCGGACCACGTACAGCAGGGACTCGCGCGGCAGGAGCTGGTGCTTCACGAGATCGTAGCCGTACCAGCCGCCCTGGACGCCGTTGAAGACCGTCTCCGAGGCGTCCTGTTGATAGCCCTCGGCGGGAGCGGTCGTGAGGGCATCCCAATCATTGTTCTGGAGCACCGCCACGCGCACCTCGCCCGTGGGGTTGCCGCCGCCTCCATTCGACGTGACGGTGAAGCGTTGGAACGCGAGATCCCACCCATTGCTGTCCAGGGCCTCGTCGGTCTTCATCTCCCGGCCCTCGTCGAGGTCGAAGTAGACCGTGCCCGACTTGCTCGTCGCGTCGACGAGGACGATGGCGCTGCCATCCTCTCGGGGCGTCACCTCGACGAGCGGCCCGGCGGAGATCTGCCCATCGAAGGGGTAGTCCTCGCGCAGGTCCGGCGCGCAGCCCGCCATCAGGAGCGCCAGCCAGGGCACCATGTCGTGTCGCCGCATCAGTAGTCCCATTGGATGCCGCCCAGGACGCCTCGCGGCGGGCGGGGGTTGAACTGTTGATCGCCCGCGTTGAGCAGGTTGTACCCGTTGACGAAGAGCTCGATTCCCGATGAGCGGAACCGGTAGGTCACCTGCGCCTCGAGGTCCACGTACGCGGGCGCCCCGGTCGGGGTGTCCTCCCCATAGCCAATCACATTGGCCATGCCACCCCCCACGCCCAGGAAGTACGTCCGGCAGCTCACCCAGGAGCCACGCACCACGGCCTCGAGGTTCAGCGGGCGGTAGCGCGTGGTGAGCTGCGCGTTGACGCGATGCCGGGAGCGGCCCTCCAGCGGGCGGTCGCGGGTGAGATCCCTCGCGTCCAGGAACGTGTACGCCAGATCCAGGTACGTCGAGCGCACGGGCAGCTTGACGCGGCCATTGAGCTCGATGCCCTGGGTGTAGGCGCGCGCCACGTTCTCGTAATTGAAGGTCACCGGATCGTCGGGATTCGGCACCCCGCCGGCGGTGACGTTGATGAGGTCGCGCAGCCGGGTATGGAAGGCGCTCGCGGAGAAGAGCCAGCCGGAGAGGGGTGGCCGCCAGTCCACGCCGACGTTCACCGCCGCGGAGTGCTCGGCCGTGAGGTCGGGGTTGCCCGACACCACGTAGCCGATGCCCGTGTTGGTGAAGCGCAGGTACAGCTCCTGGAAGGACGGCGGACGGAAGCCCAGCCCCGCGGACGCGCGCACCGTGAGGGCCGGGCTCGGGTCCAGCTTGATCGCGAGCCGGGGCGAGGGCGCGCCACCAAATTGGGAATCCAGGTCGAAGCGCAGGCCCGGCGCCACCTTCAAGCGGAGGCCTTCGCCGTCCGTGCCCGGGAGCACGTCCCACTCGTCCTGGAGGAACACGCCGCCGCGAATCCGGGACACGGGGCTGCGCTCCAACCGCGCGGAGTTGAGCCGTTCGCCGAGCACTTCCACGCCTCCGGTGAGCGCATGGGCGCCGAGGCGATGGTCTCCTTGCACCAGGCCCTCGTAGAGGCGGGTGAAGTTCTGGGAGTAGTCATCGAGCGCCCGGGAGCCGCGCTGATCCTGCAGGAGTTGTTCCCGGAACAGCCCGAAGTGTCCCCGGACGAGCAGGGAGGGGCCATCCGCGAGCTGATGCCGGCTCCCCAGCGAGACGTCGAACTGCTCCTGCCGCTGGCGCCGGTCCAGCACGGCGCCCGAGGGGTTGAGATCCACGGCGTTCTCGTCGCGCCGGGCGTATCCCCCGCGCAGCCAGACGCGCGTCCGTTCATCCGGCGCGTAGGCGAGTGACAGGTCTCCATCGAACCGCTGGAGTGCCGCGCCGCTCGTGGCCGCGTCCTCGGGTTGCCAGTCATAGGCATCGCGCCGGCGGAAGCCACCGCCCACCCTCAGCTCGAACGGGCCCTGCTTCGTGCCGGCGTTCGCGCGCGCGTCCCCCTCCAGCAGGGTTCCGAACATGCCCCGGCCTCCCAGTTCCAGGGGACGTTGGACGCGCCGCGTGATGAGGTTCACCACGCCGCCCATCGCATCCGCGCCGTAGAGCGCCGCGGCGGGACCCTTGACGATCTCCACCCGCTCCACTTCCCGCAGGCTGAAGCGTCCCAGGTCGAGGGTCGTGCCCACCCGGCCACTCACCCGCTCGCCGTCGACGAGCACGAGCACGTACTCGGGGTCCAATCCCTGCAGGCGCAGCCCCACGCCCCGGAAGGTGTAGACGAGCTCCACGCCCGGTTGCTGCTGGAGCAACTGTCCCAGGTCCCTCACGCCGAGTGCGTCGATCTGTTCCCGGGTGATGACCTCGGTGGCCACCACCACGTCCTCCAGCTTGCGCTCCGCGCGCGAGGCCGTGACGACCGTCTGCTGGCGGCGGTTGGGCTCCTCGGGTTCGTTCGGTCCCGGAGCTGGGGCGGGAGGGGACTGGCTTGTCAGGAACGCGGCCACCAGGGGGAGGATCACGGGGCCATCTCTGCCCGGGATGCCGCGGACCGTCAATGGAACGGAGTTTGGAACCCGGGCCGCGAGGAGACCATTGCCGCTTCCAGTCCCTCGGCTTAAGTACGGAGCGGCCATGACCGATACGTCCCAAGGTTTCGACCCGAAGAAGTTTGAAGCACTGGTGGCTCAGGTCCGACAGGAGGCGCAGCGCGCCGGACCCTCCAAGCCCGCGGTGGAACTCCGCCCCTTGGATCCCTCCGACATCGAGGCCGTGCCCCAGGCGGGCACGCCCCTCTACGAAGAGTGTTACCGGTTGGGTTCGGAGGCCCTGCGGCGCGGAGAGGTCTCCATGCTCATCCTGGTGGGGGGCGCGGGGACGCGCTTCGGTGGCGCGGTCAAGGCGCTGGCGCCCCTGCTCGACGATCGCACCTTCCTGGAACTGCGGTTGGAGAACATCCGAGGAGTCGCCCAGCGTCATGGGGCCTCGGTCCCCGTGGTGCTGATGACCTCCCCGCTCACGCACGAGGGCATCGAGGCCTACGTGAAGCCTCGGGGTCTGGGCCAGGACATCTTGCTGTTCCAGCAGCGCATGCTGCCGAGGCTCACGCCGAACTGGGAGCTGTTCCGCGACGCTGACGGGGAGTTGTCCTTCGCACCCTCCGGACACGGAGACTTCATCCGCGCCCTGCGCGAGAGCGGCACGGGAGCGCTCCTGCGCCAGCGCGGTGTGCGCCACGTGTTCTTCTCCAACGTGGACAACATGGGCGCGACGCTGGACCCCATCATCATCGGCCTTCATCTCAAGCTCGGCCGGGAGATGACGATCGAGGTGACGCCGCGCGCGAACCAGAATGGCACGCTCGACACGGGCGCGGCGCCGGTGCGCATCGGCGACCATCCCCAGCTCGTCGAGCACGTGGACTCCAAGCAGCACCGGCTCATCAACACCAACAACCTCGCCTTCACGCTGGCGGCCCTGCTCGACAAGGACATCCAGCTGCCCTTCCAGGTGGCGAAGAAGAAGGTGGACGGGCAGGAGGTCATCCAGCTCGAGCAGATCACGAGCGAGGCCAGCGCGCTCGTGGGTCCCGACGGCCGCGCCCTGCTGTCGGTGGCTTTCATCGAGGTGCCTCGGGACAACCCCGTCACCTCGCGCTTCGAGCCCGTGAAGGCGCCCGAGGATCTGTCCTACGTCGTTCCCCGGTTGAGGCAGCGGCTGCAGGCGGCCGCCCAGGAAGGAAAGGGCTCCAAGTGAACGAGCTGGAAACGAAGCTGGCGCGCGTGCGCGAGGCCCTGGTGAAGCACGGTCTGGGCGCGGTTCGCTTGCGCGGCGTGGACTGGTTCGGCTGGGCCACCTGCGGCGGCTCGAACGTCGTCCTGCTCACGACCGATGTGGGCGTGGCCGAGGTGCTCATCACCCGGGAGGATGCCTGGGTGCTCACGGACGCCATCGAGGCGGCCCGGCTGGAGGAGGAGGAAGTGCCTCCGGGGTTGAAGATCTGGTCCGGCCCCTGGGCGGACAAGGCCCAGCGCGAGTCCTTCGTGGAGACGCACCGGAACGGGGCCCGGGTGGCGTCCGATCGGCCCGTCCTGGGTGAACTCCCCCTGCCCGTCGAACTGATCCATGCCCGCTGGTCCCCGCTGCCCCAGGAGTTGGAGCGCTACCGGGTGCTCGGACGGGACGCGGCCGAGGCGATGACGGAGGTGTTGCTCGCGGCCCGGCCGGAGTGGACGGGCTGGGAACTGGCGGGCGCTGGCGCCGAGGCGTTGTGGGCCCGGGGCATCCACCCCGCGCTGACGCTGGTGGGGGAAGAGCGGCGTCTGCCCTTGCACCGCCACGCCACCGCGAGCCACGAGAAGCTGGGCGAGCGCGCCATGCTCGTCTTCTGCGGCCGCCGGCATGGGCTGTTCGCCAACCTCACCCGCTTCGTCTACTTCCGCCAACCCACCCCCACCGAGCGGCACCTGGTGGCGGACGTGGCCCGTGTCGAGGCCGCGGCCTTCGACGCCTCGCGTCCGGGCGAGACGCTGGGGGCCGTGTACGCGGCCATCGTGAAGGCCTACGCGGCGCTGGGCCACAAGGGCGCCGAGGCCTACCATCACCAGGGCGGCTCGTGTGGCTACCTGTCCCGCGACGTCGTCGCGGGCCCGGACTCCTCCGAGGTGCTCCAGCCGCACAACGCCGTGGCATGGAACCCGTCCCTGCCGGGTGCGAAGATCGAGGACACCGTCATCGTGGGAGAGCAGGGCGTGGAGATCCTCACGGTGGATCCGCGCTGGCCCACCGTGAGCATCGAGGGCCGCGCGCGGCCCGACCTCCTGGTGCGCTAGGCGCCGGTGGGTTGTGGCAGGAGGATCGCCGGGCGCTGGCCGGAACGGGCCGCGTAGCGCTCGGAGATCCTCTGGGCCACGGCGGTGCCGGTGCCGTCACGCGCCAGCATCACGACGGAGCCACCGAAGCCTCCGCCCGTGAGGCGCGCGCCATAGACGTCCGAGTCCTCGCGGGCCAGGTCCACGAGCAGATCGATCTCGGGGACGGACACCTCGTAGTCGAGGCGCTGCGAGTCATGCGAGGCGTAGAAGAGCTGGCCGAGCCGTTTCAAGTCGCCCGCGCGCAGGGCCTCCACCGTGGCGAGCACGCGCGCGTTCTCCGTCACGACGTGCCGCGTGCGCCGGCCCAGGGGATCGGGCAGACGCTCGGTCCGGGCAAGCTCCGCCTCGGGCAGGTCGCGCAACTGGGGAACGCCGAGGAGGGCCGCTGCGCGCTCACACTCCGCGCGGCGCACCCGGTAATCACCCGCCGAGTGGTTGTGCGCGACGCCCGAGTTGATGATGACGACGTCCACGCCTGGGGGGAGGGGAACGCGCTCGAAGTTCATGTGTCGCGTGTCCAGGAAGAGCGCGACGCCGAGCCCCGCGATGCTGGCGGCCATGGGGTCCATCACGCCCACGGGAGCGCCCACGAAGTCCACCTCCACGCGCTGGCCGAGCAGCGCGAGCTGAACGTCGTCCAGGGGAAGGGAGAACGCGGCACGCAGCGCGCGCAGCAGGCCCACGTCCAGGGACGCACTCGAGGACAGCCCGCTGCCGAGCGGCACCTCGGAGGAGATGCGCAGCTCCACCCCCGACAGCGTGTGACCCTCGCGCTGGAGCACGTGGGTGACACCCTGCACGTAGTCGAGCCAGCCCTTGCCGGCGGCTTCGGCGCCCAGCTCGAACTCGAGGATTTCGCCGGCCTGGCTCTTGTTGGCGCTGAAGGCCCGCACGCGCCGGTCGTCCCGCCGCCGCAACTCGACGTGGGTCTGCTGGGGAATGGCCATGGGCAGCACGAAGCCGCCGTTGTAGTCGGTGTGCTCGCCAATGAGGTTCACCCGCCCGGGGGCATGCACGGCGACTTGGGCGGGGTGACCGAACAACTCTTGGAAGGATGGATTCACGTCAGGGCTCATCGATCTCATTCAGGGGTGATGCGCAGCGAATCGAACCGGGCGGAGGCACCCAGGGCCCCACCCACGGTGAGCCCCACGCGCACGCCGCGATCCCATAGAGGCAGGAAGTCACCGTTCTGCTCTTCTCCCACGTCCGTCCAGGTGGTGCCATCCGCGCTCACCGCGAAGTGGAACAGGTGGCCGTCCCTCGCGGTCATGCGCAGGTGGTACGTGTTGCCCGGTGCCGTGGGCGCGTCGGCGGTGGCGACCGTCTCCTGCTTGCCACCCTGGCGGCGCCAGACCTCCACCCGGCCCTCGCGCAGCCCCACGCCGATGGCGTTCTCCGGGTCTCCCACCGCCGCGAGTCCCGTCTGGGCTCCCCCGGTGAGTCCGGAGACATCCACGCGGGTCTCGGCCCGATAGGCGCCGCTCTGGGTGGAGCGGGCGAGGATCGCCCCCACGGGGTTGTCCGCCCGGGCCTCGTTGGGCGCCAGCGTCAACTGCTCCTCGGCGAGGGTGACGGTGGGCTTCTGGCCATGAGGCCACTGCCAGCCGACCGCGAGCGTGGGGGTGGTGAACTCATCCGCGAAGGCGGCGGGCCTGGTCAGCACCTTGCCGCCTGGACCCCGGCGGGAGTTGAGGGTGGGCCAGCCGTCCTCGCCCCAGGTGATGACGTCCAGCATGCCCTGGCGCCCGACGTACACGGAGTCCGTGGCGCGGTAGGCGTGATAGAGCAGGTAGTCCCGTCCCTGGGCATCCGTCACCACGCTGCCGTGGCCGGGGCACTTGAAGGACTCGTTGTTCCTCATGATGGGGTTGAGCGGGTTCTTCTCCCAGCCCCCGAGCAGCGTGCGCGAGCGGGCCACGCCCATCCCGTAGTTGCAATCGCGGCCGCAGCACCCGCTGCCCGCGTAGAACAGATAGAACCAGCCGTTGCGCTTGAGGACGTAGGGCCCCTCGACGAGCTGTCCCTCCCAGGGCACGTCGTTGATGATGAGCTGGGTCTTCTCCCCGGTGAGCTTGTACCCGGTGCCGTCCTCGGACAGGGGTTGAGCCCAGATGGGAGTGGGCAGCCCCCGGCTGTTGCCGTCCATCTTCCATAAGAGGAAGAGCTTGTCGTTCTCGTCGCGGATGAGCGCGCCGTCGATGGAGCCGAGCTCCTCGCAGACCAGCGGCCCATGGTCGGTGTACGGCCCCTGGACCTGGGCGGCGGTGGCCACGGCCACGCAGAGCGGGCCCCCCTTCTTCTTGGCCGTGTAGAGGACGAAGTAGCGGCCCCGGTCGACCGCCAGCTCCGGCGCCCAGTAATTGGCCTCGGACCAGGCGGGCGGCTCCTGGAAGACGGAGCCCACCTGCTCCCAGTGGAGCAGATCCGGCGAGCGCAGCAGCGGGTAGTGCGGCGCCCACTCGGAGGAGGTCGTCGAGGCCCAGTACTCCGTGCCCACCTTGATGACGGACGGGTCGGCGAAGTCCCCGGAGAGCACCGGGTTGATCACCTCCAGCGGGGGCACGGAAGGGGGCGGTTCGGGAGGTACTGGCTCCGGGGTGGGTTCCACCGGCGTGGGAGGCGGGTTGTTCTGGGTACAGCCCGGCGCGCAGAGCGCCGCGAGCGTGACCCATGAAAGCAATGCCGCGGAACGGAGTACACCGCGTGAGCGCATGAAGATGTCCTTGAAGGGGAGCGGCAGCCTAGGGCGGCGCGAATTGGCTGGTCAACGAAGGATGCCTTCACGCAACCACTCGCAGTGGGAGTTGCTGGAACGTGTCAGCCTCTTCACACTTCACCTGGAGTCAGGACGCCAACCCGTGCAATCATTGACGCAATGCATTGTCATGGAATTCGAGGAGAACGTGCAACGGCCCTGAATGGCCCTTGGGAACACATGCAAGGCTGTCAAGGCTGTGCTTGACACCTCGCAGTCGCGTGTATCAGATGCGCTGCTCCTTGTTTGGCGCCCGTGGTAACGCCGCCCGAGAGTCATGAGTTAGATCTTCAATTTGTTCAATTTGTCGGAAAGGGAGCAGTGCTGATGCGGAGAGGTCCGTCTTCGTCTTGGGGTTGGCGTCCCCTGCGTGCGCTGTTCCCCCTGCTTGGATTGCTGTCCCTCTCGGCCTGTCAGGGCAAGCCCTCCGAGACCCTTCCTCCCGTGACGGAGCCCGAGCCGCCGACTCCCGCGCCGACTCCCGTGGAGGGGACCTTCACCAACCCCATGAAGATCTCCATTCCTGGCGGGAGCCTCGTGGAGAACTGCCCGGATCCAACGATCATCCAGGGGCAGGGGCGCGACACCGCCTGGTATTTATTGTGCACGGCGGACCCGCTGAACGACGAGGACCGGGATGTCTCGCGCGAGTACAAGCAGCGCTTGATTCCCATCCTCAAGTCCGAGGATCTCGTCGAATGGAATTACATCGGGGATGCGCTGAGCACACGGCCCTCGTGGGCAAAGGCTGACTCCGATATCTGGGCTCCCGAGATCGCCTACTTCAACGACAAATATCATCTCTATTTCACGGTCGTGGAGACGAAGGCGGGCGGCAGCGCCATTGGCGTCGCCACCAGCGACAGCCCGGCCGGGCCCTGGGTCATCGCGGAGCGGCCCGCCGTGGAGCCCCACGAAGCGCCCTGCTGTGGAAACTCCAAGCGGTGGACGTATGATCCGGAAGTCCTCATCACCGCCAACGGTGACAAGTATATCTATTACGGCAGCTATTACGGTGGCGTGTCGGTGCGCGCGCTCTCGGAGGATGGACTCACCTCGGATCCGTACACCCAGGTGGAGGTCACCGTCGCCAATCGTTACGAGGCGCCCAGCATCGTCCAGCACGACGGGTACTATTACCTGCTGGTGTCCTCGGCGAACTGCTGCAACGGCCCCCTGACGGGCTATGGCGTCTTCGCCGGCCGTTCCAAGAGTCCTTACGGACCCTTCGTGGATCGCGAGGGCGTGCGTCTCACCCTCAACCGCGTGGGCGGCACGCCCGTGCTGGGCGCCAATGGCAACCGGTGGGTGGGAACGGGTCACAATTCCGTGTTCACCGACCCGGGTGGCCAGGACTGGATTGTCTATCACGCCATCGATCGATCCGAGCCCTACCTCGCGCCCGCCCCCAATGGCGAATTGCCTCCCAAGCGGCAGGCGCTGATGGACGCGCTGGACTGGGTGGAGGGCTGGCCCGTGGTGCGCGGAGGCCAGGGCCCCTCGGACAGCCCACAGCCGGCTCCCGCGGCTCGCGCCAACGAGAAGAGCCGCTACCTGCCCACCTACGTGGAGCACGACGCTCCGGGTGCGCTCCTGGAATCGGACGAGTTCGAGGGCACCTCGCTGGGCTCTCCCTGGTCCTGGACGCGGGAGTCGAAGGCTGTCCATGGCGTGGGTGAGGGGGTCTTGCGCTTCGACACCCAGGCCGCGGATCTGCACGAGAACGACAACAGTGCCTCCATCCTCTGGAGGCCCGCGCCCGTGGGCAACTTCCTCGTCGAGACGAAGATGTCCCTGAACCTGCCGCCCGTGAGCTGCTGTCACAACTACGTACAGGCCGGGCTCCTCGTCCACACGGACGATGACAACTACGTGCGGCTGACCCACGTGTCGAGCTGGGAGACGCGGCAGATCGCCTTCTCCAAGGAGCAGGGCCCCGTGGTGCCCGCGGGCCATCCGCGCTTTGGCGAGACGTTCGGCGGCCCCGCGGACGAGACCGTCTGGCTGCGGATCGCCCGGCGCGTTCAGGGCGCCGAGGAGCTGTACACGGCGTATTCGAGCCGGGATGGCGCCACGTGGAGCCGGACCGCGACCTGGACCCACTCGCTGGGCGCGAGCGCCCGTCTGGGTCTGGTGTCGATGGGGGGCGCGGGCTTCACCGCCACCTTCGATTACGTGCGTGTTCATGAGTTGAGGCCGTAAGCAGGTCTGTCTTGGCTTGAAACGCTGTTCGTCGTCTGGAGAAACCCATGAGATGGATGTGGATGGTCGCGCTGATCGCGCTGATGGGCTGTAAGTCCGAGAACAAGGCCCCGGCGGCCGAGGGAGGCACGGCCGCCGCTCCCTCCGCGGAGAAGAAGCTCTCGGTGGGCTTTTCCCAGGTGGGTGCCGAGAGTGCCTGGCGCACGGCGGAGACCAAGTCCATCCGGGGCGAGGCCGAGAAGCGCGGCGTGGATCTCAAGTTCGCGGATGCCCAGGGCAAGCAGGCCCAGCAGATCCAGGCCCTCACGTCCTTCATCGCGCAGAAGGTGGACTTCATCGTGCTCGCGCCGGTCGTCGAGACGGGCTGGGAAGTCGTCCTGCGCCAGGCCAAGGAGGCCAACATCCCGGTCATCCTGGTGGACCGGGGCATCAAGGTGAGCGACGACAGCCTCTACACCACGCTCATCGCCAGTGATTTCGTGGCCGAGGGGCGCATGGCGGCCGAGTGGCTGGCGAAGCAGACCAACGGCAAGGCCAACATCTACGAGCTGCAGGGCTCCACGGGCGCCGCTCCGGCGATTGACCGGAAGAAGGGCTTCGAGGAGGGCATCCAGCAGTACCCCGAGATGAAGATCGTCAAGAGCCAGAGCGCCGACTTCACCCGCGCCAAGGGCAAGGAAGTCATGGAGGCGTTCATCAAGTCGGATCGCGATCAGATCCAGGCCGTCTACGCCCACAACGACGACATGGCCCTGGGTGCCATCCAGGCCCTGGACGAGGCCGGAATGAAGCCGGGCGAGCAGGTCACCGTCATCTCGGTGGACGCGGTGAAGGGAGCCTTCGAGGCGATGGTCGCCGGCAAGCTCAACGCCACCGTCGAGTGCAACCCGCTCATGGGTCCGCTCGTCTTCGACACGATCAACAAGCTGCGCGCTGGAGAGAAGGTCGAGAAGTTCATCCAGAGCAAGGACCAGCTCTTCGAGAAGACGAGCGCGGCGCAGGTCATTGGTTCGCGTGAGTACTGAGCCCGTCCTCGTCGCGCGCGGGGTGCAGAAGCGGTTTCCCGGGGTCCACGCGCTGGCGGGCGTGGACCTCGAGGTTCGGCCCGGTGAAGTGCATGCCTTGATGGGGCAGAACGGCGCCGGGAAGTCGACGCTCATCAAGATCCTGACGGGTGTCTACTCGAGGGACGGTGGGACGCTGACCCTCGAGGGTCGCGACTTCCACCCCAGCTCGCCCGGCGATGCCCAGAAGAAGGGCATCAGCACCATCTACCAGGAACTCAGCCTCATCCCGACCCTGACGGTGGCGGAGAACCTGTTCCTGGGCCGCGCGCCCCGCCGTTGGTTCGGGATCGACTGGCGCTCCATGCGGCGTCAGGCGGAAGAACTCCTCGCGACCTTCGATCTGCGCGTCGACGTGACCCAGCCCCTGGGTTCCCTGTCGGCCGCCGTGCAACAGCTCGTGGCGATCGCCCGCGCGGTGCACACCCAGGCCCGTGTCCTCATCATGGACGAGCCGACCTCGAGCCTCGACAGTCACGAGACGGAGGTGTTGCTCGACACCATCGTGCGGCTCAAGGAGCGGGGACTGGGGATCGTCTTCGTCACCCACTTCCTGGATCAGGTGTACCGCGTCAGTGACCGGATCACCGTCCTGCGCAACGGCGCGCACGTGGGCACGTACGAGGCCTCCCAGCTGTCGCGGCTGGAGCTGGTCTCCCACATGCTGGGCAAGGTTCCCGATGAAGTGGAGCCCATGCTTCGCGAGCACGTGGAGGTGCCCAGGCCCGTGGTCGTGTCCGCTCAGGGGCTGGCGCGCCGGGGGGTGCCATCGTTCGATCTGACCCTGCACGCGGGCGAGGTCGTCGGCTTCGCGGGCCTGCTCGGCTCGGGCCGGACGGAGGCCGCGCGGCTGCTCTTTGGCGCGGATCACGCCCGGAGCGGCACCCTCAACGGGGAGTCCCCCAAGAGCCCCCGCCACGCGATCGCCATGGGAATGGCCTTCTGCCCCGAGGATCGGAAGGCGGAAGGCATCTTCCCGGAACTGTCCGTGCGCGAGAACATCGCCGTGGTGGTTCAGCGCAAGTGGGGCTTCTTCGTGTCCCGCGCGCGCCAGGAAGCGCTCGCCCAGGAGTTCGTGACGAAGCTGGGCATCAAGACGCCTTCGGTCGAGCAGCCCATCCGCCTGCTCAGTGGAGGCAACCAGCAGAAGGTCATCCTCGCCCGGTGGCTCGCCTACGAGCCCCGCCTGCTCATCCTCGATGAGCCCACGCGAGGCATCGACGTGGGGGCCAAGGGGGAGATCGAACGGCTCATCCACCAACTCTCCGCCAGGGGACTCGCGGTGCTCTTCATCTCGGCGGCGTTGGAGGAAGTGCTGCGCCTGTCTCATCGCATCGCCGTCTTCCGGGATCGCAAGAAGGTGGGCGAGTTGTCCCAGACGACGCTTCCGGAGGTCATGAAGGTGATTGCCAGTGAGGATTCCCATGCGCCCTAGGAACTTCTGGCCGTGGGTGGCGTTGGGATCGTTGTTGATCTTCAACCTCTTCTTCACCCAGGGCTTCGCGCGGCTCGAGTTCCGCGACGGCAGGCTCTTTGGCACGCTCGTGGACATCTTCCAGAACGGCGCGCCCGTCATGCTCCTGGCGGTGGGCATGACGCTCGTCATCGCCCTGGGTGGAATCGATCTGTCCGTGGGCTCGGTGATGGCGCTGTCGGGCGCGGTCGCGGCGCTGCTGATGACGGAGCACGCGCAGCCGGTGCCCGTGGCGGTGGCGCTCGCGCTGGCGGTGGCGCTCGGAATCGGAGCCCTCAATGGCGCGCTCGTCACCTATGGGGGCGTCCAACCCATCATCGTGACGCTGGTGTTGTTGGTGATGGGGCGGGGTGTGGCGCAGACGCTCACCCAGGATCAGAAGGTCCGCTTCGAGGTGCCGGCCTTCGAGTTCATCGGCAACGGGACGGTCTTGGGCCTGCCGTTCCCCGTGCTCCTGGTGGCGGCGGTGGCCCTGCTCGTGGGGCTGCTGCTGCGCAACACGGCGACGGGTCTCTACCTGGAGGCCATGGGGAGCAATCCGCGAGCGGCCCGGCTCTGTGGCCTGCGGGTGCATGTCATCCAGATGCTGGCCTTCATGGCGTCGTCGCTGTGCGCGGGCCTCGCGGGGCTCATCGCCGCGGCGGACATCAAGGAAGCGGATGTGGCCAATGCCGGACTCTACCTGGAATTGGACGCCATCCTCGCCGTCGTCCTGGGCGGCACCAGCCTGACGGGGGGCCGCGCCAACCTGGTGGGCTCGCTCATTGGCGCCACCTTCATCCAGACCCTCACCACCATGCTCCAGATGCGCGGAGTCATCACCGAGCACACGCTCATCATCAAGGCCGCCGTGGCGCTCGGCGTGTGTTTCATGCAGACCCCCGCCTTCGAGCGGTTGACCCGGCGGGTCCGGTCCGCGGAGGCCGCGTGAACTTCCTGCGCAAGCACGTCACCGTCCTGGCGGGAGGGCTCGTCTACCTCCTGCTCTACGCGATCGCGGCCATGCGGTACGACGGCTTCTTCTCGCTGCCGGTCTTCATCAACTTCCTGTCCAACAACGCGGTGCTCGGCATCGTCGCGGTGGGCATGACGTTCGTCATCCTCTCGGGCGGAATCGACTTGTCCGTGGGCGCCGTCATGTCGTTCTCCAGCGTGCTCATCGGCGTGCTCATCATGAAGCATGGCTGGAACGTGTACGCCGCCATCGCCGCGTCGCTCGTGTGTGGCGCCACGTTGGGGACGTTGATGGGCGCCATCATCCACTCGACGGGCATCAAGCCCTTCATCGTCACGCTCGCGGGCATGTTCTTCGTGCGGGGCCTCGCGTTCCTCATCCACCTGGAGTCCATCGCCATCTCGGATGCGCGGCATACGGCGCTCGCCATCGCCCGGGTGGGTCCCCTGCCGCTCATCGCCGTCCTGTTCCTGGGGTTCGTCGCCGTGGGCTGGTACGTGGCGGTGCTCACGCCCTTTGGCCGCAACGTGTACGCGCTGGGGGGAGGGGAGGATGCGGCACTGCTCATGGGCCTGCCCGTGCGGCGCACGCGGATCGCCGTCTACGCGGTGAGCGGCTTCTGCGCGTCCTTCGCCGGAGCGGCGCTGTCCTTCTACTTGTCGAGCGGCAGCCACCTGGAGGGCGTGGGCATGGAGCTGGATGCCATCGCCACCGTGGTGATTGGCGGCACGCTGCTCGCGGGTGGGGTGGGCTCGGTGTTCGGCACGCTCATTGGCGTGCTGATGCTGGGGCTCATCCTCACGTCCATCACCACCTACGAGGGGATGATGAGCTCGGGGATGACCCGGGTGGCCATCGGCGCGCTGCTGCTCGCGTTCGTGCTCCTGCAGAAGGTGCTGACGCGGCGGGTGGCGGGCGTGGGCCGCGCCACCTGAAGAAGAAAAGGCCCGCTTCCGGACGGTGGTGAGCCACCGGGAAGCGGGCCTTGGGAGCCAGGGCTCGGGCGGTGGTTAGAACCACCACTCGACGCGGGCACCCGCGTAGTGGCCGACCTTCTTGTTCACGTCCTTGTAGAGCTGCTGGTAGGGCGAGTAGAGGCCCAGGGCGGCGGCATCGTTGTAGAAGGCCGCCGTATAGAACACGCGGAAGTGGGGGCGGTTCCAGAGGCTGTTGCCCGCGATGGGGATGAAGGTGGGGATGATGGACAACTTCGTGACCGTGGCCAGGTCTCCCACGTGGGGCTTGAGACCCGAGTAGTGCGCCTCGGCGAGCAGGTGGAAGTTCTGGTGCAGGTAGTAGGCACCACGCGCGCCCACGCCGAAGTCCAGGGAGCTGTCGTCAAACCACGTGCCCGCCCCGATGTTCCGGCCCTCGCCCTTGTTGTAGTGCACCATGCCGTAGGCGTTGAGGCTGAACTGGGTGCCGAAGTTGTAGAGGAAGTGCTCCACGAACTGGAGGCCCGCGGCCTCGTCATACCGGCCCTGGGCGTTCGGCGCGCCGAACGGGTCGAACGTCTGCGCACCGGCGCGGCTGCCGCTGGAGGCGCGGGTGCCATAGCGGATGGACATGTCGTTGAAGCTGCCGTTGCCCAGGTCCAGGTGGCCCTTCACGCCCACCACCCAGCCGTAGTCATCATTGAGACCCACCTGCGAGCCATCCGTCAGGGTGCGCTTCGTCTGCGGCAGCAGGTGGAGCTCGGCCAGTCCGTGCAGCGAGTGGCCGGCCTCGAACTTGTGCGCGTACTGCGCGACGAACACCGTGCGCTGACGGCGCAGGTCCAGCACGCCGTCACCGTCGGTGTCGTAGTTGTACTGGGCGGTGTTGGTGGTGGTGTTCATGATGATGGCGAGATCCCAGTCGCCATACGCCAGACCACCGCCCTGTCCGGCCAGGTTGTTGAAGTAGAACGTATCCGCGATGTGCACGTCCGTGCCGCGGTAGAAGCGGGCGCCGCCCCACACACGCAGACCCTGGATGCCGATGTTGCCCGACTCCATGTAGGCCTGGAACACCTCGATATCGAGCGCATCCGTGGAGCGATCGCTGATGACGCCGAGGAACAGGCCGGCCTTCATGTACATGGCCGGCGTGAGCACGAAGTCCACGTAGGGCTGCGTGGGATCCGTGGTGCGCTCTAGCAGGTGGAGCTTGATGGTCGGCTCGAGATAGTCGCCTTCCTCCAGACGGCCGCCGACGGCGCTGCCGGTCAGGTTCATGCGGTTGCCGTTCACGTACCGGCCCGAGGTCAAATCCCAGGCCGTTCCAACACGGCCATACATCGACACTTCCAGGCGATCCGCCAGGAGACTCGCGTGGGCCGTCGTCGAAACGGACGCCAACGCGATGACGCACAGCATCAAACAGACACGCCAGGAGGCACGGGGCAAGGTGGAGGGGGGGGCAACTGTCATGGATTCAATCTCACAATGGGTCCGCAGGGCAGTTCGCACTCTGCTGCACATACTCTGACACCGAATTTGTTGGGTTTGTCGAGAAAATTAGAGATGCTGCTGCACGCCGTCCTTACCCCCCCACTGGAGGCAGAACCGACATGCGTCATGTGCTGTTCGCGATGAGCGTCGCCACCACCCTGGTAGTCCCCACCGTTGCGTCCGCCGCGGAGACGGTCGCCATCGCATGTGGCACCGTGGGCAAGGAGTTCGAGCTGTGCAAGCAGGGCTCGGAGGCCTGGGCCAAGAAGACCGGCAACGAAGTGAAGCTGGTGAGTGGCCCTACTGACGCGAGCGAGCAGCTCACCGTGTTCCAGCAGCAGCTGTCGGCGGGTTCCTCGGACATCGACGTCTTCCGCGTGGACATCATCTGGCCGGGCATCCTCGGCGCCCACTTCATCGATTTGAAGCCATACATCTCCGATGACGTGGTGCAGCAACACTTTCCCGCCATCGTGAAGAACAACACGGTGGACGGAAAGCTGGTGGCGATGCCCTGGTTCACCGACGCGGGGGTCCTCTATTACCGCTCGGATCTCCTGGAGAAGCACGGCCAGAAGCCCCCTGCCACGTGGGAGGAATTGGCCGCGACGGCCAAGCTGGTGCAGGACGCCGAGCGCAAGGCGGGCAATGACAAGATGGTGGGCTTCGTCTTCGAGGCGAAGGCGGCCGAGACGCTGACGTGCAACGCGTTGGAGTGGATCGACTCCTTTGGAGGTGGCTCCATCGTCGCGGACGACGGCAAGGTGACCATCGACAACCCCAAGGCGATCAAGGCGATTCAGACGGCGGCCTCGTGGATCGGGACGATTTCGCCCCAGGGCGTGCTCAACTATGAGGAGGAGGGCGCGCGGGGTGTCTTCCAGTCGGGCAACGCGGTGTTCATGCGCAACTGGCCCTACGCGTGGGCGCTGTCCCAGGCGCCGGACAGCCCGGTGAAGGGCAAGGTCGGCGTGGTGGCGCTGCCCAAGGGCGGCGCGGACGGCAAGTCCTCGGGCACGCTGGGCGGCTGGAATCTGGCGGTGTCCAAGTACTCCAAGCACCAGAAGGCGGCGGCGGACCTGGTGAAGTACCTCACGAGCTCCGAGGAGCAGAAGCGCCGCGCCATCCAGGGCTCCTTCAACCCCACCATCACGAGCCTCTATAAGGATCCGGAGGTGCTCAAGGCCAACCCGTTCTTCGGCACGCTGCTGGACACCTTCACCAACGCGGTGGCGCGTCCGGCGAAGGTCACGGGCGCCAAGTACAGCCGCGTGAGTTCGGACTTCCGCAATGCGGTGCACTCGGTGCTCTCCGGCTCGGGCAAGCCCGAGGAAAAGCTCAAGGACCTGCAGAAGAAGCTGACGGCCATGTCCAAGAAGGGGAAGTGGTGAGCATGGAGGAGAGCGCTTCACCCACTCCCGCGCCGGGCTCCATGCTTGCCCGGCAGCGGGTGCGCTCGGCGTGGTTGTTCCTGCTGCCCACGCTGGTCGTCTTGGCGGGGGTGGCGGGGTGGCCGCTGTTCCGGACCTTCTGGTTCGCCTTCACCAACGCGAGCCTGGCGGATCCCGGACCGCCCGAGTACGTGGGGATGGAGAACTTCGCCACCATCTGGGACGACCCCGATTGGTGGCAATCGGTGCGCAACACCTTTCTCTTCACGGGGGTGTCCGTGACGCTGGAGACGGTGTTGGGGATGGTCATCGCGCTCACGCTCAACACGCGCTTCAGGGGCCGGGGCGTGCTCCGGGCGGCGGTGCTCGTGCCGTGGGCCATTCCCACCGTGGTGTCCGCGAAGATGTGGGGATGGATGTTCCATGACGTCTACGGCGTCATCAACGAGATGCTGTTGCATGTCGGGTGGATCTCCGGGCCCATCGCCTGGACGGTGGATCCGAAGCTGTCCATGGTGGCGATCATCGCCGTGGACGTGTGGAAGACGACGCCCTTCATGACGCTGCTGCTGCTGGCCGCGCTGCAGATGCTTCCGGAGGAGTTGTACGAGGCGGCGAAGCTGGATGGGGCCCATCCCGTGATGGTCTTCTTCCGGATCACCCTGCCGCTCATCCGTGGGCCGATGATGGTGGCCATCATCTTCCGCGTGCTGGACGCGCTGCGCGTGTTCGACCTCTTCTACATCCTCACGAGCAACAGCAGCGAGTCCATGTCCATGGCCGTCTACGCCCGGCAGCAGATGTTCGAGTTCCAGGATCTGGGGCTCGGTGCCGCGGCGGCGTCGTTGCTCTTCGGGCTCATCGCGCTGTTCACCGTGGTCTACCTGGTGTTGGGGCGGGACTCGGTGGCGCAGGAGGCCGCATGAGGCAGGTGCTCTCCTGGTTGAAGAAGCTTGGCTTCGGGCTCCTGGTGACGGTCATCATCGTCTACACGCTCTTCCCGTTCTATTGGGCGGTGGTGTCCTCGCTCAAGCAGGGCACCGCGCTCTTCGTGGTGGATGCGTGGCCCCGGAATCCGGCGTGGCACAACTACGTGGCGGTGTTCACCGAGCAGCCGTTCGGCAGGAACCTGCTCAACTCGGTGATCGTGGCCACGTCGGTGGTGCTGGTGTCGCTCTTCCTGGCGGTCACCGCGTCCTTCGCCCTGGCGCGCATCCAGTTCCGGGGCCGCACGCTGCTGATGCTGATGATCCTCGCCGTGTCCATGTTCCCGCAGATCGCGGTGCTCTCGGGCATGTACGAGCTCGTGCGCGCGCTGGGCCTGTACAACACGCTGCCGGCCCTGACGCTCTCCTACATGCTCTTCACGCTGCCGTTCACCGTGTGGGTGATGACGACCTTCATGCGGGAGCTGCCCAAGGAGCTGGAGGAGGCGGCGGTGGTGGATGGGGCCACGCCGTGGATGATCTGCTTCAACGTCTTCCTGCCGCTGCTCAAGCCGGCGCTGGTGACGACGGGGCTGCTGGCGTTCATCGCGGCGTGGAACGAGTTCCTCTTCGCGCTCACGTTCACGCTGTCGCAGGAGGCGCGCACGGTGCCGGTGGCCATCGCGCTGATGAGCGGGGCGAGCCAGCACGAGCTGCCCTGGGGCCTCATCATGGCGGCCTCCGTCATCGTGACGGTGCCCCTCATCGCGCTGGTGCTCATCTTCCAGCGCAGCATCGTCTCCGGCCTCACGGCGGGAGCGGTGAAGGGCTAGGAACACGAAGCCCCGCACGGTCGCGTCGCCGGACCGTGCGGGGCTGGAAGGCTAGGCCTGGGCGAGCTGGCCCTTGCCGAAGGTGAGCCCGTCCTTGCCCGCGTCCACCCGGATGTGGTCGCCGGGCGCGTAGTCCCCGCTGAGCACCTTGAGCGCGAGCGGATCCATCAGGTGCTTCTGGATGGCGCGCTTGAGCGGACGCGCCCCGTAGACGGGATCGTAGCCGCGCTCGGCCAGGAGCGATTCGGCCGCCTCGGTGAGCTCCAGCGTCAGGCGCTTGTCCGAGAGCAGCTTCTGCAGGCGCGCCACCTGGATGTCCACGATGCGCTGGATGTCCTTCTTGCGCAGCGGCTCGAAGAGGATGATCTCGTCCACGCGGTTGAGGAACTCCGGCCGGAAGTGCTGGCGGAGGATGCCCAGCACGTCCTCGCGCGTGGCCTCGTCCAGTTCCTCCTTGCCCGCCATGCCTTCCTGGAGCGCCTGGGAGCCGATGTTGCTCGTGAGGATGAGCACCGTGTTCTTGAAGTCCACGGTCCGGCCCTGGCTGTCGGTGAGGCGGCCCTCGTCGAGGATCTGCAGGAGGATGTTGAAGACGTCCGGGTGGGCCTTCTCGATCTCATCGAAGAGGACGACCGTGTATGGACGGCGCCGCACGGCCTCGGTGAGCTGGCCGCCCTCGTCATAGCCGACGTAGCCCGGAGGCGCGCCCACGAGCCGGGCCACGGCGTGCTTCTCCATGTACTCGGACATGTCGATGCGCACCATGGCGGTGTCGTCGTCGAAGAGGAACTCCGCGAGCGCCTTGGCCGTCTCCGTCTTTCCCACGCCCGTGGGGCCCAGGAAGATGAACGAGCCGATGGGCCGGTTCGGGTCCTGCAACCCCGAGCGCGCCCGGCGCACGGCGTTGCTCACCGCCTCGATGGCGCTGCGCTGGCCGATGACGCGTTGGGCGAGCCGATCCTCCATGTGCACGAGCTTCTGGACCTCGCCCTCCATGAGCTTGGAGACGGGGATGTGGGTCCACTTGGCCACCACCTGCGCGATGTCCTCCGCGTCCACCTCCTCCTTGAGGAACCTGTGGCTCTTCTGCAGCTCGGCCAGCTGGGCGTTCTGCTGGTCGATCTCCTTCTGGAGCCCAGGGATGATGCCGTACTTCACCTCGGCGGCCTTGTTGAAGTCGCCCTGGCGCTCGGCGCTGGCCTCGTCGTTCTTGGCCTTCTCGAGCTTCTCCTTCAGGGCGCGGATGCCGGAAATGGCCTTCTTCTCCGTATCCCAGTGGGCCTTGAGCGCGGTGAACTGCTCCGTGAGGTTGGCCAGCTCCTTGTCGATCGTCGACAGCCGCTCCAGGGAGTGGGAATCCGTCTCCTTGCGCAGGCCCTGGCGCTCGATTTCCAGCTGGTTCATCTTGCGCCGGATGTCGTCGATCTCCGTGGGCATGGAGTCGATCTCGATGCGCAGGCGGCTGCACGCCTCGTCGACGAGGTCGATGGCCTTGTCCGGCAGGAAGCGGTCGGAGATGTAGCGATTGGACAGGTTCGCCGCCGCCACCAGCGCGGAGTCCTGGATGTGCACGCCGTGGTGCACCTCGTAGCGCTCCTTGAGGCCGCGCAGGATGCTGATGGTGTCATGCACGCTCGGCTCGCCCACCATGACGGGCTGGAAGCGCCGCTCGAGCGCCGCGTCCTTCTCGATGTGTTTGCGGTATTCGTCCAGCGTGGTCGCGCCCAGGCAATGCAGTTCGCCGCGCGCGAGCGCCGGCTTGAGCATGTTGCTCGCGTCCATGGAGCCCTCGGCCTTGCCCGCGCCGACCAGGGTGTGCAGCTCGTCGATGAAGAGGATGATCTCCCCCTGCGAGTCCGCCACTTCCTTGAGGACCGCCTTGAGGCGCTCCTCGAACTCTCCGCGGAACTTGGCGCCGGCCACCATGCCGCCCAGGTCCAGCGTCACGAGGCGCTTGTTCTTGAGGCCCTCGGGCACGTCCCCATCCACGATGCGGCGCGCGAGGCCCTCGGCGATGGCCGTCTTGCCCACGCCCGGCTCGCCGATGAGCACCGGGTTGTTCTTCGTGCGGCGGCTGAGCACCTGGATGCAGCGGCGGATCTCCTCGTCGCGGCCGATGACGGGGTCCAACTTGCCCGCGCGGGCGGCCTCCGTCAGATCCCGCCCGTATTTCTCCAGTGCCTTGTAGGTGGACTCGGCGTCCTGGCTCGTCACCCGGCCGGAACCCCGGACCTCCTTGAGGCTGGACAGGACGCGCTCGCGCGTCACGCCCGAGGACTTCATCACCTCGCCCACGGTGCCCTTGTCCTGGGCGAGCGCGAGCAGCACGTGTTCGCTGGAGACGAAGTCGTCCTTGAGGCCCTTGGCCTCGTCCTCCGCCTTGTCGAAAACCTTCATCAGGCGCTGGCTGAGCACCGCGCTCTCGCCGCCCTGCATCCGGGGCAGTTTCTGCAGCGCTTCACCCAGCCGGGACGCGAACAGCTTCACGTCCACGCCAATCTTGCGCAGCAACGGCTCGACGATGCCGTCCTTCTGCCCGAGCAGCGCCGCGGCGAGGTGCTCGGGCTCATAGTTCGGGTTGTCGGCACGCCGGGCCAGAGACTGGCCTTCCTGAATGGCCTCCTGGGCCTTCACCGTGTACTTGTCGAGTCGCATGGAGCCAACGTAAGGGTCGAAGACCCCTTGGCAAGGACGCGCGGGCCCACCCCGTTTCACTCTTCGCGGACTTCCGGTTTCTCCTGAGTTGCCTCCCTGGCCGAGTCCGGGTATATGCGGCCCCTCCAACCCGGGGGGCACCCAACTGGACGCGCACGGCGGTTACCTCATTCGAGTCGAGTCCCTGGGCCGCTTGAACCTCGCGGCGCTTGCCCGGCAAGCGCTCGTCGAGGATGGCGCCCCTCCGGACACCATTCTGGCCCTGTCCATCCATGACCGGCGGAAGATCGTCCGGCTGGCGCTGGAGTGCCCCCTGACGGAGGGCCCCCAGGGGGCCCGCTGGTACAGCGCGCATCAGTCACTCGCGCGCAACCTGTCCCGCTCGACCGGGGTCACCGTTCACGCCTACGTGTACGATCCCCAGGAGTACGAGGAAGTGCAGGCGTTCGGCCGGGGGCAGCACGTCGGGGGCGAGCGCTTGATCTACAAAGAGGTGGAGCTGCCGGAGTCGCTGGACGGCGAGTTCGACGATCGGGCGTTCGCGCGGATGCAGTCGCGCTGGCCCCTGGGCCACCTGGCGTGGGTGTTCGGTGTGGAACGGGAGCAGTTGCTGGGGTTGCGCCAGTTGCCGACGACGCGGCTGCGGCTCGATGGCGCGGCGGCGGAGATTCCCCTGGAGAGCCTGCTGCGCGGCATCGCCGCCTGAGCCTATTCCTCTTCCTCGGCGAGGGCGCCGTCCTGCGCGTGGATGGCGTGACGGACGGAGTCGCTCTGGAAGTATTGGCCCAGGACGACGAAGGTGCCGGCGACGAAGGCCGTGAACGCCATGGAGATGGCGGGCATGAGCCAGATCATCACTTGCAGCTCCTCGGAGGCCACGCCCTGGAAGGAGGGCAGGGTCTTCATGGCGTCGACGATGACGGGGGCCATGCGCTTGGCGACCACGGCCCATTGAGCGCCGTCGACGGTGCGCAGCACGGCCACGACGAGCGCGGAGCCCGAGAGCATCCGGCGCATGCGCTCCAGGGGAAGCCCATCGGGCCGGAGGATCCGGCCGGCGGACACGAAGACGAAGGCACAGGCCACCGAGAGCGCTCCGAGCACGAGGGCGCGTGATTCGCGCTGGGGCTCGAGGGCGTTGTACTGCGCCTGGGTGATGCGCGCGTCGATGGAGGGATCGCCCACGATGGAGAAGGGCGAGGAGCTCATGGCCTCCCGGTGCTCCGCGAGCTGGCCGAGCCCCAGGGACTCACTCAGGGCGAGAAAGCCCGTGGGGGCGGAGAACAAGAGGCTCACGATGGCCGCCAGACGCAGGCCTCGCGGCAGACTCGGAGCGGGAGACACGGGACGCGTCACCGCTTGTTCGCCTCCACGAAGCGCAGGCGGAGGTCGGCCAGCAGGTTGTCGAAGAGTTGCTTCTCCTCGGCCGTGAGGTTGCCGCGCGTCTTGTCCTGCAACATCCCCAACAGATCCAGGCTCTGGCGGGCGAGCACCAGATCGCGCTCGGCCTTGCCCGTCTCCGGGTTGGGCGCCACCCCCAGGTGGATGAGGGCACTGGAGGCCAGGCCGACGAGGAAGGTGCTGAAGGTGATGGGGGCCTCGGGCGCGCTCGTCGTGGGCTCGCCCCGCATCACGAAGGTCTCTCCGCGCTTCTCCTCGCTCATGGCATCACTCGGCCGACCCGGTGTCCTCGTCCTCGTCGCCCTCGTCCTCGTCGCCCTCGTCCTCGAAGTCCTCGTCCTCGTCGTCCTCGAAATCCTCGTCCTGCATCAGCGTTTCCACCGGGACGGACTTCTCGGAGACGTCCTCCAGGCCAGCGATGTGGCGCTTGTAGTCCTCCTCGGACACATGGCCGCTGCGCTGGTAGCGCTCGGTGGTTCGCTTGTCGAGGTACTTGGGGTTCACCGGGTCTGCCATGCTCAACTCCTCGGAATCTCTTGGAAAAGGGCGCGCCACCTTATAGCAGGGCTCCCCCCTGTCAACGCCGCTCAACCCCCTGCCTCTCCAGGATCTGATGAACGCCCCCGTTTCGTCGCCTCTTCCCCGCGGACTGTACGTCCTGTGTGATGACACGCTCCGTCCCGACGTGCCCCTGGCGCGCAAGGCGGAGCTCCTGCTCGCGGGCGGGGCGAGGGTGATGCAACTGCGCATGAAGCGCACCCCCTTGCGCGAGGCGCTCGCCGTGGCGCGGGAGGTGGTGGCGGCCTGCCGGCGGGCGGGGGCGGTGTGCCTCATCAATGATCGGGTGGACTTGGCGCTGCTGACGGGGGCGCATGGCGTGCATGTGGGGGAGGAGGACCTTCCTCCGGAGGCGGCGAGGCGCCTGCTGGGGCCCCAAGGGGTGGTGGGGGTGACGGTGCGGGACGTGGCGGGGGCGCGCGCGGCCCGGGACGCCGGGGCGGACTACGTGGGCCTGGGGCCGCTCTTTGGCACCACGACCAAGCAGGTGAATGCCCCGGTGCTGGGGCTCGAGGGATTCGCCGCGGTGGTGCGCGACAGCCCCCTGCCCGTGGTGGGCATTGGTGGGGTGACGCTGGAGAACATCGCGCGGGTCGCGGCCGCGGGGGCGCATGGGGGCGCGGTGGCCTCGGATGCGCTGCTCGCCGCGGACGTCGCCGAACGGGTCCGGCTCCTGGCCGTTGCTTTTGACAGGGGCGTCCAAGGGACTAGCCTCGCCGATGGAGGCGTATGACGCACAAACCCCATGGCCAGGCCCCCCGCCGGCCCAACATCGGCATCACCCCGGACTTCAGCGCCAGCCGGCCGGATGCTCCGTTTCCCGCCTATGAGTTGAAGGCGGCCTACGCGGAGGCGGTGCTGCGCGCGGGGGGACTGCCGCTGGTGCTGCCGTACTCGGAGGACCTGTCGTGCGTGGAGGCCTACCTGGACCGCATCTCCGGTCTGCTCGTCACCGGCGGTGCCTTCGACATTCCTCCCGAGGCCTATGGCGACACGGCGCGCGAGGGCATGGGGCCGACGAAGCTGTCGCGCACGGCGTTCGAGTCCGCGCTGATGCGGGGGGCCCTCAAGCGCAACATGCCGGTGCTGGGCATCTGTGGGGGCATGCAACTGCTCAACGTGGTGCTGGGCGGCACGCTGTTCCAGGACATCGGCCGCGAGATCCCGGGCGCGCACGGCCACGAACAGGCGCATGATCGCACCCAGCCCCAGCACCCGGTGGAGATCCGCGATGGCTCGCTGCTGGCGGAGGCGCTCGGCCGGGGTCAGCTGATGGTGAACTCCACCCACCACCAGTCGGTGAACAAGACGGGTGAACAGGTGATGGTGAGCGCGGTGGCGCCGGATGGCGTGGTGGAGGCGATCGAGTCCACCCAGTACATCTTCGCGCTGGGCGTGCAGTGGCATCCGGAGCTGATGCTGCACACCGTTCCCGTGAGTGTGGGGGTGTACCGGCTGCTGGTGCAGAAGGCGCGAGAACATCGGCGGTGAGCGCCGGCGCTGTCAGACCGACATGGCAGAGAGGAAGGGCCGCGCTGATGAGGAGCCATGGCCATTCCGAACGAACAACGCCTGCGCGAGTTGCTTCAACTCACCGAGTCCGTCCCTCCCGCCAACGTGGCCCGGCCCGAGTACTGGGACGAGACCTTCATCCGTCTCGGACGGGGGTATGGCTTCGAGCCGGAGGCGGGTGAGTACCCCGTGGATCACTCGGAACTGCTGAACGCGCTCCTGCCCTTCGTGTCGCCCTGGCTGGACGGGGCCCGGTTCACCCAGGTGCTGCCCGGCGAGAACGACGCGGCGGGGGACTTCCGCGAGGCCGACGAGGAGGAGGGAGGACCTGGCAACCGCTACACGTTGCGCCTCACCCTGGCGGGCCATCGCTACGGCGTCACGTTCCGCGACATCTCGGAGTACTACAACGTCAACGCGGTGCTCGCGCTGTTGAACGCGGCCCTGGAGACGAGCGGGACGCCCTTGCGGTTCTTCGGCCTGGGGGACGTGGTCGTCGTGGGGCCGCTGCGCGGCGTGCAGCAGGCCATCCGCGAGGGCTTCATCCCGGGCTTCGAGGGGGAGGGCATCCACGAGCCCTGGGAGTTGGAGGCGATCGACGCCTGGAGTGAGTCCGGCGACACGCCCGAGTCCCTGGCGCGCCAGCTCGAGAAGGGCCGGCGGCGCGTCCAGGTCTCGCTCGTGGTGTAGCTATTCCAAGCGCGCCCGGCTCTCGAAGCGCGTGTACTCGGCCAGGAAGACCAGGTCGATGTCGCCGATGGGGCCGTTGCGCTGTTTGGCGATGACGAGCTGCACGGGGATGGCCGTGGTCCCTCCGCCGCCTCCACCACCACCGCCGCCACCACCGCCTCCGGCGCCGCCCTCGCCCTCGCCCTGGTCCTCGCGGTGGATGAACATCACCACGTCGGCGTCCTGCTCGATGGCGCCCGACTCACGAAGGTCCGAGAGCATGGGCTTGCCGCCCTTGCGCTCCTCCACCTTACGGCTGAGCTGCGAGAGCGCGACGATGGGCACCTCCAGCTCCTTGGACAGTTGCTTGAGCGAGCGGGAGATCTCCGAGATTTCCAGCTGACGGCTCTCCACCTTGCCCTTCTGATGCATGAGCTGGAGGTAGTCGATGATGATGAGGGACAGCCGGGGATCCCGCTGCTTGAGCCGCCGCGCCTTGGCGCGCAGGTCGAAGGGAGACAGGCCGCCCGAGTCGTCGATGTAGAGCGGGGCGTTGTAGAGCCTGCCCGCCATCTCCTGGAACTTCTCCTCGTCATGGGGGGTGAGCCGGCCACCGCGCAGCTTCTTCATGTCCACGCGCGCGCACGAGGCGAGCAGACGCATGAGGAGCTGATCCGCGGGCATTTCCAGGCTGAAGATGGCGGCCGCCTTGGCCTCTTCCTGGAGCGCCACGTGGGTGGCGATGTTCATCGCGAAGGACGTCTTGCCCACGCCGGGACGCGCCGCGAGGATGATGAGCTCTCCGGGGTGCAGACCCGTGAGCTGGTTGTCCAGATCGACGTAGCCCGTGGACAGGCCGGTGATGCCCGTCGTGGCGGTCTTCATCTTGTCGAGCAGATCGAGCGTGTGCTCCATCAGCTCGCTGACGGGCCGCAGGTCTCCCTCGCGCTTCTTCTCCGCGAGCAGGAAGACCTTGCGCTCGGCCTCGTCGAGCAGCACCTCCAGCTCGCCCGTGTCCTGGCTGGCCAGGTCCTGGATCTCCCGGCCCACGCCCGCGAGCCTGCGGCGCAGGGCTTGATCCTTGACGATCTTCGCGTACTGGACGGCGTTGCCCGGTACGGGCACCACCTGATCCAGGCTCATCAGGTAGGCGGGGCCGCCCACCGCGGCGAGATGGCCGAGGACCTTGAGCTCCTCGGCCAGGGTGAGGTGATCCACCTGGCGGGAGGAGCCGTCCAGTTTGATCATCGCGGCGAAGATCTGCGCGTGCGCGGGGCTCGCGAAGTCGTCGGTACTCACCACCTCCGCGAGGCTGGCGAAGATGCTGTTGTCCGCGAGCACGGCACCCAGCACCGCGCGCTCGGCGGCGAGATCCTCATGATTCCGCCGCCCTCCCGTCCGAATGTCGAGGATGTTGTCCATGTGTCCCGGCCAGTCTCCGCGCTACAGACGTGGGGTGCAACCCTGGCATCCGGCCCTGACACCCGCCCGGACGCCTGGTCGCACCAAAGCGAAGGGCCGCCCGGGAGTGCTCCCGGGCGGCCCTGGAACTTCACGCGAAGCGGAAGAAGTCCTACGCCTCGGCGGCGACCTCGACCTTGATCTTGGCCGTCACGTCGCGGTGCAGACGCAGCTCCACCTCGTACTGACCGGTGGCCTTGATGGGCTCGGCCAGGTGCAGCTGGCGGCGGTCCACCGTCTGGCCCTGGGCGGCGAGCGCCTCGGCGATGTCCAGCACGGTGACGGAGCCGTAGAGCTTGTCCTGCTCACCCACCTTGCGGCGGATGGTGACCTTCACGGCGCCGAGCTTCTTGGCCTGCTCCTCGGCGGCGCCCTTGAGCTTGGCGTTGCGAGCGGTGATGACCGCGCGCTCGTGCTCGAGCTGACGCACGTTCTGCTCGGTGGCCGCCACGGCCAGCTTGCGCGGCAGCAGGTAGTTGCGGCCGAAGCCGTCCTTCACCGTCACGAGCTCCCCGGACTTGCCCAGGTTCGCGACGTCCTCACGAAGAATGACCTTCATAGTGATGTCTCCGTTGGTTGGGCCGGGTGACTAGCCGACCATCGCGTTGTAGGGGAGCAGGGCCAGACCGCGGGCGCGCTTGATGGCGACCGCCACCTCGCGCTGGTGCTTGGCGCAGTTGCCGGAGATGCGGCGGGGGATGATCTTGCCGCGCTCGGTGACGAAGTACTTCAGGGTCGCCTGATCCTTGAAGTCCACCTTGGCGTTCTTCTCGGCGCAGAAGCGGCAGACCTTCTTGCGGCCAAAGCCGCGGCCTCCGCCACGCTTCTCGTCATCACCGCCAGCGCCACCCCGGCCGCCGTCACGGTCACCCCGGTCCCGATCACCACCGCGGGAGGAATTCCTGTCGTTGTTGCCAATCATGAGCGTTCTCGTTTTTCTCTGGAGAGTGGATCCGTGGAGGACCGGGTGGCGCTAGGCCTCCTCGGTGCTCTCCTCCTCAGCCTCGGCGGACTCCTCGACGGAGCCCGCGCGCTCGGGCGCCGCGATCCCCGGACGGGTCTCCTCGACGTCACCGGCCAGCTTCACGTCCTCGAGCACCGGACGGGTCTCGGGATCCACCTCTTCGGCGATCTTCGTGGACAGGTAGCGCGTCACCTCGTCCAGGTTGCGCAGGTTGCGCTCGATCTCCGCCACCAGCTTGGTGCCGCCCAGGTAGTGCGCGTGGATGTAGATGGCGCGGGGCTGCTTGGCGATGGGGTAGAGCGTCTTCTTCTTGCCCCACACCGTGAAGCGGATGACCTTGCCACCCTCACGGCCAACGATGCCACGGACGCGCTCCTTGAGCTTGTCCACGTTGTCGTCGGTGAGGTCCGGCTTGACCAGGAAAATGGTCTCGTACTCACGAAGCCGCTTGGCGGCCTGCGTCTCAGCCATGTTTCTCTCCCCTTGGGGTTTGGAGCCCCCCGGGGAAACCGGGGAGCGGGGAAACGGTCGGACGGTCCAAGGGGGACCTTCCGCCGGGGACGGGAAACCGCGCGCCCGTCACCCTCGCGCGATGAAAAAGAACAGCTCCCCTCCCTCCCAGGCTTCCCGGGGGGGCGGGGAACGGGCCTTCTAAGGGGGGGCCCGCCCCGAAGTCAAGGTGCTCGCTTGTTGAACCGGTTCATCGCCGTGGACAAGCCGTCGCGGACCCAGGTTTCCGCCGCGTCCGCCGCCTGGGCGAGCAGCTCGTCGAGCTGGCGGCGCTCGGCGTCGTCGAAGTTGGACAGCACGTAGCCGGCCACCCGCTCCTTGGCGTTGGGACCCTGGGGCTTGCCGATGCCCAGGCGCAGCCGGATGAAGCCGTCCGACCCCAGGCTGGACACCGTGCTCTTGAGGCCGTTGTGGCCGCCGCTGCCGCCGCCCGCCTTGAGCTGGAGCCGGCCGAAGCCCAGATCCAGTTCGTCATGGATGACGAGCACGTCCTCCACCGCCACTTTATAGAAGCGCGCCGCCTCGGCCACCGAGCGGCCCGACAGGTTCATGTAGGTCTGCGGCTCGAGGAAGATGACCTTCTCGCCGCCCAGGGTGCCCTGGCCCACGCGGGCCTGGAACTTCTCCTGATGCAGCTCGGCGCGCGCGCGGGGCAGCAGGGCCTCCACCGCCATGAAGCCGATGTTGTGCCGGTGGCGCTCGTACTCGCGCCCGGGATTGCCCAGTCCACAGATGAGCTTCATGCCCGATGCTCCCAAAAAGCAGACGGGGCCAGCCCCCTTGGGCCGGCCCCGCGCATACCGCAGGAAGGAGGAAGACTACTTCTTTCCGCCGGCCGCGGGCTTGGCCGCCGCACCGGCCGCGGGCTTGGCCGCACCCGCCGCGGGCTTGGCCGCCGCCGCGGGAGCCGCCGCCGCCGCCGCGGGAGCCGCCTCCGCCGCACCCTCGGGCGGGCTGAGGACCGCGATGGTGAAGTTGACGTTCGACTTCACCACCACGCCCTCGGGCGTCTTCACGTCGTTGATGTGCAGCGCCTGGTTGATCTTCATCGACGTCACGTCCACCTCGATCTTCTCGGGGATGGCGTTCGGCTTGGCGAAGACCTCGATCTCACGGCGGGCCTGGGTGAGCAGACCACCGTCCGCCACGCCCTCGGCCTTGCCGGTGAGCACGAGCGGCACGTTCACCTTCACCAGCTCGCCCTCGCGCACGGCGATGAAGTCCACGTGGAGGATCTGCCGGGTGACGGGATCCTGCTGGTAGTCCTTGAAGAGCACCTGCTGGGCCGCGCCCACGCCCTGCAGCGTGAGCAGGGTGTTGAACTTGTGGGGGGTGTTGATGGCCTGGCGGACCGCCTTGGGATCGACGGCGATGGACAGGGGCTTCTCCAGGTGCTTGCCGTAGATGACGGCGGGCACCAGGCCCTGGGCGCGCAGACGGCGGGCGGCGCCCTTGCCGTGGCCCTCGCGCGACTTCACCTCGAGCGTGCGGTTGTCAGTGGACATGGAATTTCCTCGGTGTGGACTGCGTGTGGACCCCACCGGCGTCCCGGCGCCTCTGGCATCCCGCCCCCGTGGCGGGCCCCAAGAGCAGCGCCTCGTTCCTCGTGAACAGGACCGGCGGGGTGTGGACGCCACATGCCAGCGCGGGCGGCTGGAGTCAAGGCCGCCCTCGCCTGGCTACACGAAGAGCGAGCTGAGCGAGTCGGCCCGGTGGATGCGCGCGATGGCCTCGCCAAAGAGCCGGTCCGTGTTGATGACGCGCAGCTTGCCGCTGGCCTGGGCGGCGGGCGACAGGGGCACGGTGTCGGTGAAGACGACCTCCTCCAGGGGCGAGTCCTGGATGCGCTGGATGGCGGGTCCGGAGAGCACGGGGTGCACGGCGTAGGCGAGCACCCGGCGCGCGCCCCGCTCCTTGAGGGCGATGGCCGCCTGGGTGAGGGTGCCCGCGGTGTCCACCATGTCGTCGACCAGCAGCGCGTCCTTGCCCGTCACGTCGCCAATGAGGTTCATCACCTCGGAGGAGTTGGGCCGCGGCCGGCGCTTGTCGATGATGGCCAGGCCGCAGTTGAGCCGTTTGGAGTAGGCGCGCGCCCGCTCCACGCCGCCCGCGTCCGGCGACACGATGACGAGCTCCTGCGTGTCCGGGAACTGCTTGCGCACGTCCTCGAGGAACACGGGCGAGGCGTAGAGGTGATCCGTGGGGATGTTGAAGAAGCCCTGGATCTGCCCGGCGTGCATGTCCATGGACACCACGCGCGTGGCACCCGCTCCCTCGAGCAGATCGGCGATCAGCTTGGCGGTGATGGGCGTGCGCGGCGCCACCTTCCGGTCCTGTCGTGCGTAGCCGTAGTAGGGGATGACCGCGTTGATGGAGGCCGCGCTCGCGCGCTTGAGCGCGTCGCACATGATGAGCAGCTCCATCAGGTGATCATTGGCGGGTGGACACGTGGACTGGACGATGAAGATGTCCAGTCCGCGCACGTTCTCGCCGATCTCGATGTGGATTTCTCCATCCGAGAAGCGGCCCACATGGGCCTTGCCCAACGGGCGTTTGAGATAATCGCAGATACGCTGGGCCAGGGCCGGGTTGGAGCTTCCGGCGAACACCTTGAAGTCGCGAGCGTCCATGAGGCGCGCTCCTAGCGCGCCCCGTGGCGGAAGGGAAGTGCCTTCCCTCAATCCGCTTCGGCCGCGCTCAGGAAGGAGCCCATCGCTCCCATCCCCGTCTGCTGGTGCCGCTCATACTCTTGGAGGATGGCACGCTCCATCTGGGTGCGTGTGTCGGCGTTGAGCGGATGGGCGATGTCCTTGTAGGTCCCGTCCTTGCGACGCTTGGCTGGCATCGCGATGAACAGACCCGAGGCGCCGTGGATCACCTTCAGGTCCCGAATGACGAAGCAATGGTCCAGGGTGATGGTCACGTAGGCTTTCAGCTTATCTTCTTCAACCGGGTACACCTTCACGTCGGTGATGTTCATGGTCCCCCCAAGGACCTTCCAGGTCCAAGCACTGGGGGAAGCCTGAGACAGACGGGGCTGGAAAAGCAAGCCTGTCGGGGCTTGGATGTGCGTCAGGCGACGCTCAAGTGCACCAGGTGGCTCATGAAGGCCAAGTGGTAGATATCAATGACGGTGTAGAGCGCCGCCCCCGCCTGGATCGCCCGCTGGCTCATGTTCATGGAGCGGTGCAGGCACAGCAGCACCAGCCCCAGGCTCACGATGGCGAGCTTGACGGCCATGAAGGAGAGGGGCGAGTGGGCGTAGGCCACCCGCATCAGCGGGTTGAGCTCCTCGGCGACGTTCAGCTGTAAAAAGGTGAGGGTGAAGAGCCCATCCAATAGGTTGAGCACGAGGAGCAGCACGGCCGCCGGTGTGATGTGGAACGATGCGCCTTCGATACCCCAGTCCGCCACCTGCGTCGTCGTCGCCGCCACCCGCGACCTCCCCGGTTCGAGTCCGAGGGGAGTCTTTCAAGATGCTTGCCACGGGCCTCGGGCCCGGCGCGCGGCGTGGTCCGGCCGCGGAAAGTTGACGTCCCAGGAGGGGCGTGACAGAGGTGACCCGCGCTTCAATCCCCGCTCCGATCGAGTCCCTCGCGTGCATCAATTCCCCAAAGACATCGGGTGGATAGAGGTCATCTGCGGGTCGATGTTCTCCGGAAAAACGGAAGAACTCATCCGTCGCGTCAAGCGCGCGGTCTACGGCAAGCAAGCGGTCCAGGTCTTCAAGCCGAGGATCGACAACCGCTACGACGAGACCCAGGTGGTCAGCCACTCCCAGTTGAAATTGACCTCCATTCCCATTGAACGGGCTGAAGAAATTTTCCGTCACCTGTCTCCCCACACGCAGGTGGTGGGGATCGACGAGGTCCAGTTCTTTGGCAGCGAGGTGGTGGCCGTATGTGAGGCGCTCGCTCACCGGGGCCTGCGGGTCATCCTCGCGGGGTTGGATCAGGACTACCAGGGCCGCCCCTTCGAGCCGATGCCGCAACTGCTGGCGATCGCCGAGTATGTGACGAAGCAACTGGCCATCTGCGTCGTGTGCGGCAATCCGGCCAACCGCTCGCAGCGGCTCGTGGACCGGGGCGAGCGCGTGGTGGTGGGCGCCGCCGGGGCCTACGAGGCGCGCTGCCGCAAGTGCCACAGCGCCGAGCCCACCGAGGCCACGCCTCCCCAGACGCTCGAGCTGTTCGACAACTGAGCAAGGATCCTCGTCCCCGAGGGCGGCGGCCCCGGGGCGATCATGAACAACGCGTACGTGTAGGGGTCAACCCGTGGCTTTCTACGAGCAGGACGTCGGCATCCACATCGATGAGCAGAAGCTCCAGGCGCGCGTGCGCGAACTGGGTGCGCAGATCACCCGCGACTACCAGGGCAAGGAGCTCACGCTCATCTGTGTGCTCAAGGGCTCCGCGTTCTTCGCCATGGACCTGGCGCGGTACGTGGACCTGCCCCTGACGATCGAATTCCTCGGGGTGTCGTCCTACCAGGGCGGCACCGAGACGACCGGTGAGGTGCGCATCACCACCGACGTGAGCAAGCCCATGGCGGGCAAGCACCTGCTCGTCATCGAGGACATCATCGATACGGGGCTCACCATGAGCTTCCTCCTGGAGAACCTGCGCGCCCGCCACCCGGCGTCGCTCAAGGTGTGCTCCCTCCTGGAGAAGCCCTCGCGGGCCCGCACCCAGGTGCCCATCGACTACAAGGGCTTCGTCATCGACGACGTCTTCGTGGTGGGCTACGGGCTCGACTACGCCGAGCGCTACCGCAACCTGCCCTTCATCGGGTTGATGAAGGGCAAGTAGGCGAGCGGGCGGCCCGGGCCAGACCCCGGGCGAGGTGTCCCAGGATGTCCGTGCCCGCCCGGGCATCGAAGCCGAGGAACATGGGCGAGTCGTTGAGCTCCAGGAACCGCAAGGTGCCCTCCGCGTCGCGCTTGAGATCCATTCCCGTCCAGCGCAGGCCCAGCACCCGCGTGGCCTGGAGGCATTGGCGTGCCACTTTGGGAGGCAGCTCGAAGGGTTCCACGCGCTCCTCGTTGCGCCGGAAGTCGAGCGCGTGCGAGAGGATGCGCACGCTGGCGATGATTTCCCCGTCGAGCACGTAGACGCGGATGTCCTCGCCGGGGAGCAGCGTCTGGAAGGTCACCGGCGCGGCCTCCAGCGCGGCGAGGCGGGCATCGGTCAGATCTCCTGGGCCGAGTTCCAGCGTGGCCCCGCCTCCCTCCACGGGTTTGTAGGCCACGCGCCTGCCGGCGGCGAACCGGCGCACCGCCGAGGGATCGTTCGTCCAGAGCGTTTCGGGGACGGGCAGCCCCGCCTGTTCGAGCAGCGCGAGCTGGACCGGTTTGGGCATGCGCCAGCTCGTGGACTCGGGGTTGTAGATGGGGACGCCCATCGCCTCCCAGCGGCCCAGCAGGCCGCGCAGCAGCGTGGACTTCTCCCGGAACGCCACCAGCGTGGTGCGCCAGTCGGCGTCCATCTCGTCGCGGACATCCACCCCGAAGGCGAGGGGGTGGGCATGGTAGCCGCGCAGGTAGACGGCCCCAGGGGTCTTGAGCGGACCGCCATTCACGTGGATGCCGTCGAGTTGCTCCGTCAGCGCCAGGTGCGTTTCCTCGGGGAAGGTGAGGGTGTCCACGACGTGGGCCACCACTCCCTCCTGCCCAAGCCGTTGGGCGAGCTGTGACACGTGGGCATCATCGCGAGCGCCCATGAGCACCACGGGCCGGATGTGAGTCATGATTTCCTGGCCACCTTCTTGGTGGCCGGAGCCTTCTTGGCGGCGGGAGTCTTCTTGGTGGCCGGGGTCTTCTTGGCCGCCGGGGTCTTCTTGCTCGGCGCGCGGCCGGGGGCGCCGGGCGGAGCTCCCGCGGCTCCCAGTTGTGCCACGAGCTTCTTGGGCGCCACCGCGCGGTAGCTCTCGTCCAGCCACCGGCGCAGCAGCTCCATGGGGGGCGTGTCCTTGGCACCGAAGCTCGCGGACACCCAGCCGCTCTTGCCCAGGCCGTACCCCGTGGGCTGGGCGAACGGCAGCATCAGCGCCGCTCCATTCGAGTGGGGCAGCTTGACGGACAGGGACAGGCCCTCTCCGCTGAGTGAGAAGAACACGAAGGCCTTGCCCTTGACCTTCACCGTGGGGTGACCCCAGGGAAAGTCCTCCGTGGTCTCGGGGTAGGCGCGGGCCGCCTCTCGCAGGGCCTGCACGAAGGGCTCGAGCCTCTTCATCTCGGGGGGAACCGGCGTCATCGTCATCGGGCACATCTCCTCGCGGCGCCCGGCGACCATACCGCGCGAGGGCTTCCCCTCAGCGCCCCGTTTCCGTGGGGCCGGTGTCCGTGGCTCCCGGTGTCGTCTGGCCTTCGGGAGTCGTACCTGGAGTCCGCGTGGGTGCTGGCTCCTGGCGCGTGTTCGCGGGAGTTCCGGCTCCGGGCTCACCCAGGCTGGCCTCGGCGGCGCGCAGGGCCTGCTCCAGGGCCTGGGCTGCCGGGCCCACCGTGGAGAGGAACTGGTTGGCCAGATGGGTGTTGCGGTTGCGGCTCTCCGCCGCGAGCTTGAGCTGGTTCATCGCCTCGCTCACCCCCCGGCGCGCCTCCTCCAGCTTCTGCTTCGCCTGGAAGAAGGCCACGTCCGCCTTCATCGCCGCCAGGGAGCGGCGCTGCTCGTCCGTCAAGCCGGAGAGGAGCTCGGCCCGCCGCAGGTAGTAGAGCCCCTTGTCCAGCAGGGCCGGGTCGTCGGACAGCACCTTGGAGCCGGCGAGCCGTTCCAGGAGGGGGAAGAGCGCCCGGTCCAATTCGTCCCGCTCGGTGAACTTCTGGGTGAGCAGTCCGGAGACGTCCTGGCCCTCCACGGACAGGGGGGCATAGGCGTCCGCCTGGCGTGCGTCCCCGGGGCGGTAGGGCAGGGCCCCCATCGGCAGCATCCGGCCCTTCATCACCACGAGCTGGCCGTTTTCCTGGGCCAGGGAAAAGGTGCGCGCGTTGAGCTGCGACAGGAGGAAGGCCACCGCCCCGCCCAGGCCGAGCACGAGGAGGAAGACGAGCAGCCGGGTGAAGGCGCTCGCGGCCCGGCGGCCGAAGCCCGGGGGATTCGTCATGGAATTCATGTGCTTGCTCTCCCCTCGTCCGGGCGGTGAGGCGATTTCCCGGCGCTGGTGCATTCCTTAGGGACAACCCTCCCCGGGGCTATACTCGGCCGCTCTACCTCATGCATCCTACATTCCGCCGCCTGGGGACCAGTGAGCTGTTGCCCCGGTACATCTTCGCGGAGAGCCTCTTCGCCCGCCGCCGTGTCCTGGAAGTGGACGCGGTCGCCACCACGGGGGGTGAGAGCGCGCGCTTCCTCCTCGAGCGGGGCGCCCGCTCCGTGGTGGCCTGCGATGCCAACCTCCAGGCCGTGGAGGCCGCTCACAAGGCCCATGGTGGCCCCACGCTGCGCTACCGCGCCAATGTCTACGACGACCTCGAGCCCGGCAGCTTCGATCTGGTGCTCGTGGCGGACCTGGCGCCTTACGTGCGCGCGCCCCTGCTGCTCGCCGAGCTGACGCGCCTGGTGGGCCGGCAGGGTCATCTGATCGGCGGCCTGCGCAACGTGGCGGGCCTGGCCCTCTGGCAGTTGATGGAGGTGGAGGAGGGCGCGCCGCCCACGTACGGGCAACTGCTCGACGCGCTCTCGCCGCACTTCCCCCACGTGGAAGTGGCCACCCAGTCCCCGGTGCTGGGCTACCAGCTCGCCTTCGAGAAGGGGGACGGCCTGCAGGTGGATGGCACCCTCATCCGTGGCGGCGAGGCGGCCTATTTCGTCGTGGTGGCGGGGCAAGACCCGGCCCGGGTCGTGGACCCCACCTGGGTGCAGCTGCCCCCCGAGCCCCTGGCCTTCACGCGCGGCAAGCTCGATGAAGTGGCCCAGCGCGGCAAGGGGTGGGAGGAGCGCGCCGGACGGCTCAAGGAATCCCTCACCCGGGTGCGCGCGGAGCTGACCGAGCGCGAGGCCGAGGTCGTCGAGCTCAAGCCCGCCCTGGAGGTCGCCCGGGAGGACGTGGCCCGGCTCTCCGCCCAGCTCGAACTGGCGCGGGGCTCGCCCGAGTCCGCGCGCGAGCGGGACGAGCTGTCCTCGCGCCTGCGCCGCACGGGCCTGGAGCTGCAGGTGGCCCAGGAGCGCCTGGCGGACGCGGACCGGCGCCTCGCCCAGCAGCGGCTGGAGGTGGAGTCCGCCGAGCGCGCCCGCAAGGAGTCCGAGGTCCAGGCCCTGGCCGCCCAGGAGGGCGTGCGTCTGGAGCGCGCGCGCCGCGAGGAGTTGAACGCCTCGCTGGAGGAAGTCCGCGAACGGCTCACCCAGGCCTATGCCGAGCAGCGCGAGCTGCGCGACGAGCTGGCGGGGCTCCGCGTGGATCGGGAGAAGGATCGACTGGCGGCGGAGCGCGCGCGCGAGCAGGCCGAGGCGCTGCGGCGGGACATGGAGTCGGCTCGGGAGCGCGAGGTGCGCCTCGCCGAGCAGCACTCGGCGGCGCTCGCCGCGGTGGAACTGCTCAAGTCGGACGTGGCCCGGGCCGAGCAGGCGCGCGAGGAGTCGGAGAAGTCGCTGCGTCTGCAGGACGCGGATGTGTCCCGGCTGACGCGAGAGGTGGATTCGCTGGCCCGGCGGGCCTCCGCCGCGGAGGCGGCCCGGGGCGAGGCGGAGGTGAGCCTCACGGCGCGCGAGGCCGAGCTGCGCGGACTCACGACGGAGCTCACGTCGGCGCGCGCCGAGCGCGAGCGGTTGTCGGCCGAGGTCCAGGACGGCGCTCGCACCCAGGCGCATGCGCGCGCGATGGCGGCGCGGCTCGAACAGGAGCTGCACGAGGCCCGGGCCCAGCTCTCCTCCCAGGAGGAGGCGCGGGTGCGCGCCGCGGTGGAGCTGGAGGAGACCCTCGAGGAGGAGCGCCAACAAGCGGAGGAGCGGCTGGCGCGGGCGCTCACCGAGGAGCGGGCGCGGACGGAGGAGGCCTCGGCCGAGGCGTCTCGGGAGCGGGCCGCCCGCGAGGCTCTGGAACAGCGGGAGGCGGAGCTCGAGCAGCGGTTGCGAGTCGCGGAGGCCTCGCGCGAGGAGACCCTGCGCGCCGTTTCCACCCTGAAGGCGCAGCGGCAGGGCTGGCTCGACGAGCACGGCAAGCTGCGGCGGCGCGTGGCGGAGGCCGAGGCGACGCTCGCGGAGCTGGAGCGGGCGCGCGCCGTGGACATGGAGTCCATCTCCCGGCTCGATACGGAGCTCCAGGCGACCCAGGGCCGTATCACCGCCGAACAGGAGGCCCGGGTGGGGGCCGAGGTAGAGCGGGACCAGGCTCAACTGGAGCTCACCCAGGAGCAGGAGGCCCGGGCTCGTCTGGAAGATTCGCTCGCCCAGGGCCAGTCCGAGCTCGCCGTCGAGCGTCAGCGGTTGTTCGAACTCCAGGCGACGGTGTCTAGCGCCCGTGCCGAGTTGAAGGCCGAGCATCAGCGGCGCGTGCAGGCGGAGGAGGCGGGGGCGAACAGTCTGGCGGCGCTCGAAGCGGAGCGTCAACAGCGCACCCAGGTGGACGAGACCCTGGCCGAGACGCGGATCGCGCTGGAGGCGGAGCAGGGGGCCCGGAGCGCTTCCGAGGGAGCCCTCCTCCAGGCGCGGGAGGAAGCCGAGGCCGCGCGCGAGCACCGGGAGCGGATCGCGCGCGAACTGGAGCGTATCCAGGACGAACTCGAGGCCGAGCAGCAACAGCGCTCGGGGACCGAGGTGTCCCTGGCGGGCACGGAAGGTGAACTCGAGGCCGAGCGCGAGCGCCGGACCTTCGCGGAAGAGTCCCTGGCGGGGGTTCGCGCGGAGCTGGAGTCCGAGCGCGAGCAGCGGTCCCGGTCCGAGCAGGCGCTGGCGCATGTCCGAGCGGAGGTGGAGGCCGGGCAGCAACGGCTCGCCGAGGTCGAGGCGTCGCTGGCGGAGAAGGACGCGGAGGTGGAGGCCGGGCAGAAGCGGCTCGTCGAAGTCGAGGCGTCCCTGGCGGAGAAGGACGCGGAGGTGGAGGTCGGGCAGCAACGGTTCGCCGAGGTCGAGGCGTCGCTGGCCGAGAAGGACGCGGAGGTGGAGGCCGGCCAGAGGCGGCTCGCCGAGGTCGAGGTGGCCTTGGCCGAGAAGGACGCGGAGGTGGAATCCGAGCGCGAGCTGCGGGCCTTCGCGGAAGAGTCCCTGACGGGAGCCCGCGCGGAGGCGGAGTCCGAGCGCGAGCAGCGGGCCGGAATCGCCCGGTCCCTGGCCTTCCTCCAGGAAGAGCTCGGCGCCGAGCAGCGGCGGCGCGTCGAGTCCGAGGCGTCGCTGGCGGAGAAGGACGCGGAGCTGGAATCCGAGCGTGAACAGCGCGCCCGCGCCGAGGAGTCGCTGTCGCTCCTCCAGACGGAGCTGAGCGACGAGCGGCGTCAGCGCTCGGACGCGGGAGATTCCCTGGCGACGCTGGAGATGGGGCTGGCGCGGGAGCGCGAGGCCCGGGCCCGTGCCGAGCAGGCCCTGGCGGCCGTCCAGGGCGAACTGGACGCGGAGCGAGCGACCCTCGGCGCACAGCTCGATTCGGAGCGGGCGGGCAAGGCGCGCGTCGAAGCGTCCCGGGCCAAGGTCCAGGCGGAGCTGGGGGCCGAGCGGAAGCAGCGGGCCGAGCTCGAGGAATCGCTCGCCTCCATGAGCGCCGCGTGGGACGTGGAGCGCGAGGCGAGGGCGCGGGCCGAGGAGTCGTTGGGCGTCGCCAAGGCGGACCTGGAGGCCGCGCTCGCGGCCTCGGCGGCCCGGGCGCGGGAGTCGCTGGAGCTCGTCCAGGCGGAGTTGGAGACCGAGCGGCGGCAGCGCGCCGAAATGGAGGGGCTGTTCGCGGCGGAGCGGGAGGAGGCCGACACGCTCCTGTCCTCGGTTCGCGCCGAACTGGAGTCCGCCCGGAGCGAGCGGCCCGTGCTGGAGGCGTCGTTGGCGGAGCGGAAGCAGCTCGTCGAATCGCTCCAGGCCCGTCTGGCGTCGGAGCAGGAGACCCTCGCCGCCACCCAGGCGCGCGAAGCCGCCACCGCCGCCGAGCGCGAGGCCCGCAAGCGCGAAGCGGTGGAGTACCGGATGGATCTGGAGGGACTGCGGGAGGACCTGGCCAAGAAGGACGCGGAGGTCGCGGCGCTGCGCCCCCAACTGGCCGAACTCGATGCCTTCCGGTTCCAGGCCCACCAGGCCTCGATGGCGCTCCAGCAGGCCCACATGGGCCTGCGCGAGCGGGATCTGCTCGTCCAGAACCTCCAGAAGGAGCTGTCCGAGACCCAGGCCCGGCTGTCCTCGGAGACCGAGCACCTGGACCTGCTCTCGGTGAAGCTCGAGGCCGCGCGCCGCATCGCGGGCAAGGCCACCTCGCTGGAGACCGCGCTGGAGGAGGAGCGCGCGGCGCTCGGTTCCACGCGGGAACTGCTCGCGGGGCTCGAGGTGGAGAACGCCCGGCTCGTCTCCGAGCTCGCGGCGGCCGAGGAGGCCCGGGCCCGGGCGGAACAGGACACGGTGAGGCCGGCGCGGGAGGCGGATTCCGTCCAGGACATCTACGCGCGGGCCCACGCCGAGATCAACGCGGTGAAGAATGAGTTGCTTCGCCGCCCCAAGGGGGGCACACCGCCCACTACCGCCGCCTCCTCGAAACCCGAGGAACCAGGCTGACGCGGGTCTCCGCCCATGAGCACGACAGAGTTCTTCTTCAAGTACCACGGCCTCGGCAACGACTTCATCCTGCTGGACCGCCGTCAGAATGGTGAGGACATCGACGCGGCCACCTCGCGGTGGTTGTGCGATCGGCGGCTGGGCGTTGGCGCGGATGGCGTGCTGGCCCTGTTGCCCTCGGAGGCGGGCGTGGCGCGGATGGTGGTGCACAACGCCGATGGAAGCATCGCCGAGATGTGCGGCAACGGCCTGCGCTGCGCGGTGAAGTACCTGGTGGACAACTCGGGAGAGAAGCCCGAGAGCATCCTCGTGGAGACGGGCGCCGGCGTGCTCTCGTGTGCGCCCGGGTTTGGCTCGGATGGCGTCGCCCAGGTGGAGATCTCCATGGGGCCCGCGCGGCTCGTCGCGCCCAACCTGCCCTCCGGTGCCACCCAGACGCCCTTCCTCGCGGCGCCCATCCCCGGCCACCCGGGCCTCACCGGCCACGCCATCAGCATGGGCAACCCGCACCTCGTGCTGCTCGACCAGCCGCTCGAGGACGCGAGCCGCCTGGGCCCCGTGCTCGAGCGCCACCCCGGTTTCGTGGACCGCACCAACGTGGAATTCGTCCGGGTGGACGAGGACGGACTGACGGTGGTGGTGTGGGAGCGCGGCTGTGGGCTCACACAGGCCTGTGGCACCGGCGCCTGCGCGGCGGCCGTGGCGGCGGTGCTGGCCCAGCGCCGCCCGGCGGATGCCTGGTCACGTGTCAGCCTGCCAGGAGGTGACCTGCTCATTCGTGTCCCCTCGGACCTTTCCGACATCCGCATGCGGGGGCCCGTGGCCTTCGTCTTCACTGGCGTTGTCCCGGATGCCCCGGGCCGGTAACCTGCGGGTCTTCCACTCCTGATCGCCGAGTCCCCCTCCGTGGCCGGTCCCATCCTCGTCGTCGACGACGACAACTTCTTCCGGCAGCTCGCCTCCGACATGCTCACCAAGCGGGGCTACCGCGTCGTCACCGCGGAGAGCGCCGCCCAGGCACTGGAGGAGGTGGGCCGTACGCCCTTCGATCTCGTCATCACCGATGTGGTGATGCCGGGCATGGACGGCATCGCGCTCACCGAGAAGCTGCGCGAGCGCGATCCTGAACAGGAGGTGGTGCTCGTCAGCACGCGCACGGACGTGAAGGGCTCCGCCATGGCCTTGAGCGTGGGCGTGTCCGTCGTGCTCACCAAGCCCGTGGACGAGGCGGATCTCCTCCTGGCCGCCGAGCGCTGCACGGAGCGCGCCCAGCTGCGCCGCGAGCGCGCCCAGCTCCAGAACGAGAACCTGGAGTTCACCCGCTACCAGGACCTGCACCAGCGCTGCCTGGAGTTCCTGTCCCAGCCGGACCTCGAGTGGTTGCAGGAGCGCGTGGCCGCCGAGCTGGCCTCCGTGTGCGACGCCCAGAGCGCCGCCCTGTGGATCGCCGACGATCGGGGCAACCTGATGCTGCGCGCCTACCGGGGCCTGTTGGATCGCCACTTCCTCGCGGAGCGGCTCAGCACGGAAGGTCCGCTCGGCAACCGCATGCGCGAGGCCCTGCCCTGGGTCGCCCGCGACGGCAAGTCCCCCATCCTCTATGTGCCCTTCATCAGCAATGGCGAGCTGATGGGCCTGGCGCAGCTGTCGGATCCGCTCGCCGGGGACTTCCGCATCGAGCACCTGCGCTACGCGAAGATCCTCGGGGACTCCGCCGCGGTGGGCGTGAAGAACGGCCGGCGGATGCTGGCGTTGCAGCGGCTGGGCCTGCGCGATCGCGACACCGCCGCGTACAACCTCAGCTACTTCACCGACTACGCCTCCAAGGAAATCTACAAGGCGCGCCGCTACGGGCGCATGTTCTCGCTCTTGACGTTCTCCGTGGACAACCTGCCGCTCGTGCGTCTGCGCCTGGGGCCCACGGAGGCCAAGCTCGCGGTGCGCGGCATCATCAAGGCGCTCTCGCGCATCGTCCGGGACTCGGACGTCATCGCCAAGGCGAGCGAACAGGAGTTCTACCTGCTCCTGCCGGAGACGGACTTCTTCGGGGCCATGATGTTCGTGCGCCGCGCGCTGGCCGCCGTGCGCGAGGAGCCCGAGGCCCAGGAAGTGGAGGCGCGGCTGCCGCTCGCGCTGGTGGGTGGGGCGAGCACCTTCCCCAAGGATGGCGAGGACTTCGACGAGTTGATGTACCGCTGCCGCCGGCGCATGGACGAGCGCCGGGCGTCCCTGCAGCGCAAGCTGATGCTCGACACGCTGCCCTTCTGGGACGAGGTGGAGCTGCTGTTGGGCAATGCCTCCAGTCCCAAGCTGCCGGTGGAGGAGCACGCCGAGCCCTCGCGCCGGGGCAAGGTGTCCGACGTGCTCTTCGACGAGCTGCAGGCGGAGATCGCCCGCGAGCTGATGCGCGACCCGAGTTCTCGCGGACTGCTCTACGTGGGCGGGCCGGAGATCCGCTCGGATCTGCCCATCGCGCAGGGGCTGGAGTCGGCCTCGCCCGACATGGCCTCGCGCATCTACCTGCTGGGGCGGCGCGTGGACCTGGAGTCGCACCGCGCCCTCACGCCCGTGTTCCTGGAGGGGGACGAGCGCATGGGCCGCCATGAGTTCATCCTCTGGCTGTCGGAGAACGCCGCCTACGCGCTCATCCAGCGCCGCGGACTCGGCGCCACCTGGGGCTTCCACTCGTCCGACACCGCCGTGGTGGATGGGCTCATCACCCGCCTGCAGGCCGAATACGACCTGCAGCCGTACTGACTCGCGGAGCTTCCTTGGCCCAGGTCCGAAAAATCCTCATCGCCGACCCCGACCTCGAGTCCGTCCGCCCCCTGTCGCGCGCCCTGCGCACCCGGGGCTACCAGGTGCACTACGCGCCGGATGGCTCGCGGGCCCTGGAGGTCGCCGTGCTGCGCCACCCGGATCTCATCCTCTTCGATGAGGCGTGCCGGATGCTGGACGCGCGCACCTTCATCAACATCCTGCACACCAACCCGCGCACGGATGACATCCCCGTCGTGGTCTCCACCAGCCAGCTCGAGGCCGACAAGATGCGCGGCCTGCGCGATGGCTTCCTGCGCAAGCCCTTCAACCTGGATGAAGTGCTCTCGCGCATCGAGCACGTCTTCCGGCGCAGCGAGGCGGCCAAGGATCTCAAGAGCGAGGTCCAGGAGATCGAAGGCTCGCTCAGTCAGCTGAGCATCCCGGACCTGATGCAGATCCTCGGGATGAACAAGCGCAGCGGGAAGCTGACGCTGGAGAAGGGCAACGATCGCGGGGAGATCGTCGTGGTGGAGGGCCGCCCGTTCAACGCCCGGGCCGGCCGCGCCGAGGGCGAGAAGGCCCTCTTCCGGCTCCTGGTGTGGACCGAGGGCACGTTCACCTTCGCGCCCGGCAACACGTCCGGCAAGCCCCGCATCCAGCGCCCCATGGACAGCGCCCTGCTGGAGGCGATGCGGCAGGCGGACGAGGTGAACCGGCTGCTGCCCGGACTGCCGCCGCGCAACACCCGGCTGGTGCTCGCGCCGGACGCGGATCTGCAACAGGACCAGCACCCGGTGACGGCGCAGGTGGTGGAGCTGCTGCGCCAGCCCCGCGCCGTGAGCGAGGTGTTGGACCTGGCGCCCGCCACGGATCTGGAAGTGGTGGGGGTGCTGCACACGCTCCTGCAGAAGGGCGTGGCCCGCATGGCCGAGGGCGATGCCGACGCGGGGGTCAGCGCGCCCCTGCTCGCGCCCGCCGAGCTGCACGCGCTGCGCGGCCGCATCCTCCGGGGCCGGGGCGTGTCGCGCGATGCCACGGCGAAGCTCTTCGTGTGTGGCAGTGGTCCGGCGGTGGCCCGGCGGGTGCTCTCCCAGTTGGCGGAGCTCGCCGCGGTGGCCGCCGAGCCGCCCGCGGTGCGCAGTGGTTTCGGCACGCTGGGCCGCATGGAGCTCAACGAGCTGCTGCACCTGGACTTCTGCGTGCTGCCCCCGGCGGAGGCGGCCCGGCCCTTGTGGCGGCCGTTCAGCGCCGGGGCGGTGGGGGCGCTCTTGTTCGACACCACGGAGGCGGCGGTGAAGCTGGCCCACTTCCTGGCGTGGGACATCCGCCTGCCCGTGGTGGTGCTGGGCCACGAGGTGCCCCAGGAACTCCAGGACGCGCCCGCGGGCTCCGTCAGCGTGGGGGAGGATCTCAAGGACGCCCTGCGCAGCCTGCTCGTCCTGGCGCTCAACCCCACGCCCCTGTCGCCCGGCATTCCGCTGCCGCCGTCCGCGCGCTCCGCGTCCACGGCGCCGTAGGGGCGCCAGGGCGGGGTCCTCTCAGAGGTCGCCCTTCAGGGCCTCGCTCACGCCGGGGAGCTGGGCGAGCAGTTCCAGCTCCGCCTTCTTGAGATGGGACACGCGGCGGCCCGCGATGCGCTCGAAGTGCAGCTCGATGCGGTGCTCGCCCGCGGGGTCGACGTGACGGAAGAGCCGGGCCCGCCGCCCCTCGCGCACGCACGCGAGGATGTCCTGGTGGAGGCTCTTCAAGCGTCTCGACACCTTGAGCGCCAGGCGGCCCTCGGGCGTGTCGAACGTGTGGAAGTGGCGGTTGCGCGACAGGGGACGCGCTGGGTCATGGAGCCTCTCCACGAGGCGCCGCACGAATGGGTCCATCGACGAGGCAGGATAACATCCGCTACCCTGTATCTCAGCGATGCATTTGAGACTCCTTCGCCCGTTCTGGGCCCTACCACTGTTGCTGTCGCTCGCCTGCAAGGACGCCGACACCCGCTCCGCCAGCTCCCAGGAGCAGAAGTTCCAAGCGAAGATGGACGAGGGGCGCGCCCTGATGGCCAGCGATCAGCCCGCGCTGGCCGCGAAGTCCTTCATGCAGGCCTCGGGGATGGCGCCGGACCGCACCGAGCCCCTGCTCCAGCTGTCCGAGGCCCACCACCGCGCGGGCAACTCGGGCGCGGCCATCCTGGCGCTCAAGCAGGCCATGTCCGTCAACCCCGCGGAGACGCCCGACATCAAGCGCAAGCTGGCCGATCGCTACGAGCGGGACGGCCTTCCGCGCCAGGCCATCGCCGTCCTGCTGGAGATGCGCGAGGCGGAGCAGCTCGGGGACCTGGACCTGTTGCGGCTGGCGCACCTGCAGACGCGGGACGGCCAGCATGACGCCGCCTTCAAGACGCTGGAGCGCATCCAGAAGAACCGTCCGGACGACGTGGACGCCAAGGTGGTGGAGGCGGAGATCCTCCTGGCCAAGGGCGAGGAGGTGCTGGCCGCCAAGCTGATGGACAGGCTCCTGCAGGAGCAGCCGGGGCTGACGGCGGCGCGGGTGCTGCGCGCGCGCTACTTCCTGCGCAGTGGTTACGCGGAGTACGCCCAGCAGGACCTGGAGCAGCTCGCGCCCGAGGTCTCCTTGCGCCCGGAGATCGTCACCCTGCGGGTGGAAGTGCTCTCGGCGTTGGATCGCCGTCCGGACGCGGAGAAGTTGCTCGTCCAGGCGGTGGGCCAGTACCCGCAGAACGCGGACCTCCTCGCCCGGCTCGCCCAGACGCAGTTGGAGCTGGGCAACCCGACCGAGGCCCTGGCGCGAGTGGAGCAGGCGCTCCGGGCCCAACCCGGCTCCGCCCGGGCCCTGTATGTCCGGGGCCTCATCGCGGAGGCCGGGGGCGATCTCCCGCGCGCGAAGCGGGACTTCGGCATGGCGCTCGACGAGAACGGCCGCTTCATCCCCGCGCTCAACAAGCTCTGGCGCATCCACCGGCAGGCGGGCGAGCTGAACCTGGCGCGCGAGTCCCTGGAAAAGCTCGTGCTTCTGGGCGAGGGCTCCCTGGAGGACAAGGTGACGCTCGCGGAGATGTACGCGCAGAGCCGCACGCGCACGGACCAGGGCCTCAAGCTCATCGCCGAGGCGCTCAAGCAGGACTCCAAGAACGCGCACTACCTGGCCATCCAGCGGGACTTGAAGAAGGCGCTGCCCTCGAAGAAGCCCTCGGGGCCGGTCATCATGCGGGGCGGACGGCGCTGAGAGAGGACTCGGGTGCCGTGCTCAGCCGAGCGCGGCGAAGGGCCGCGCGTAGGCGACGGCGCCCTCGCGGGGAGACAGCTCCGGGCCTCGCAGGGCGAGCGCCATGAAGTAGGGGCCCGCGTAGGGGGAGCGGAAGCCCGAGGCCGCCGCCGCGGTGAAGCCGAACCGCTCGTAATAAGGAGGCTCGCCCAGGACGAACACCGCCTCCCAGCCGCCCTGGCGCGCGCGGGCGAGCCCTTCCCGGATGAGCGCGCCGCCCACGCCCCGGCGTTGCGCGCCTGGCATCACCGCGACCGGCGCCAGTCCCAGGGCCCGCATGGGCGCCTCCATCCGGGAGAACAGGACATGGCCGACGAGCGCGCCCGCCTCCTCCGCCACGAGCGAGAGCACGGTATCGCCGCTGTCGCGCAGGGCGTCCACCAGCGCCGCTTCCTCGGGGCGGCCAAAGGCGTGCTCGACGATCCGGCGGATGGCCTCGACGTCCGCGGGTGCTTCTTCTCGGAGGAGCATGTTCCGCCTGCCTTGTCGTGCGAATCAGGGTCCGGCCAGCACTATCACATGGCCCGTGACGGGTTGGCCCGCCTGGCGGCGCAGCGTCTCCTCGCGCTCCACCACCGGGTGCAGGCCCGTCGCGTGGGCGCACCGCCTCACGTAGTCGAGGTGGTGGGCATAGCGCGCGCTCGGTTGGAGCTGGTAGCCGGGCTCGCGGCTCTTCTCCACGGTGAACGCGAACAGGCCGCCGGGAGCGAGCCGCCGGGCCCCGAGGGCGAAGACCCTCTCCAGCGCGCCGAAGTAGACGAGCACGTCCACGGCGACGATGAGATCGTACCGGGAGGAGGAGATGCCCAGCTCCGCGGTGATTTCCCCCGCCCGGAGCGAGTCGTACAGGTGTCGTTCCCGCGCCTTGTCGAGCATGCGCGGGGACAGGTCGATTCCCTCCAGGCGGCGGGCCAGGGGCCGGAGCAGGGGGCCGGCGAGCCCCGTGCCGCAGCCCAGGTCCAGCACGTCCAGCGCGCTCCGGGGTCCGAGCGCGGACTGGACGGCCTCCATGAGGCGCTCGGGGGCGCGGTAGGCGAGCAGGCCGCGCAGGCTGTCGTCGAAGCTCGGCGCGTAGAGGTCGAACAGCGCGGCCACGTACGCACTGGCCGAGCGTTCCGGTGGCGTGCTCCCGGTCTCGGCCGCCTCCAGGTAGGCGATCACCGCGTCGCGCTCGGCCTCGGGCACGCCCAGGTCACGGCAGCGACGCTCCTGGAGCTGGCGGCGCAAGGGGACTTCCTCGTCGCCCCGGCCCAGCTCCCGCAGCACGGCGATGAGCGTCTTGAGGGCGTCCTTGTCCTCGGGTTGCTGCTCCAGGTGCTCGCGCAGCGCGGCCTCGGCGGCCAGGGGCTCGCGCCACGAGCGCAGGAGCTGGGCGCCCAGGCTGGGGGGCACGTCCCGGGCCTCGTCGACGCCACACGCTTCCAGTCGCGCACGCCAATCCAGGAGGGAGGAGTTCATGGGGGTGGAGGCTCGTTACTTGCGGCGCAGCACATAGACGGCCCGCTGGGAGCTGGGCTCCCGGGGCTGCAACACCCCGGGATGGAAGGGGGCACCGACCAGGGCCATCATCCCATCCATGTTGCCGTTCATGAAGTACGGGTCGATGCCCGACTGGGCCCCGAGCGCGGCGTGGAACTCGGGCTGCACCTCGAAGCTCACCTCGAGCGAGCCATTCGGCAGGAAGCGCGTCTGGGCCGACAGGAAGTTGGTTCCGGACTGGAGCCCCCGGGTGATGCGCGAGAGGGAGCTGGCCCAGCCGAGCATCCGGAACATCACGAACACGGCCCGGCCCATTCCCGTCCGGCCAAAGGTATCCACGAGCTCGCGGCCAATGCGGTAGCGCGCCTGCTCGATGGGCAGGTCGGGGTAGAGGATTTCCGCGCACACCCCCACGGCGCCAAACCACGTGGGGACGGAGTAGGCGACGAGGAAGGGCTGGTCCAGATCGATGCCAATGGCCTTGAGCCGCTTGCGCTTGTCCGAGTCGAACCGTTCCTTCTCGACGAGCTTGAAGAGGGACTCGACCACCTGGCTGAAGACCACGGGCTCTTTCTGGCTCAAGACAGCACTCATCATTCGCCAAATCCCCCGCTTCGGCCCTGGCGGCTCGCGGGCCATCCGCGACGCGGTGCGCGGCAGGGTAGTCCCCTCGGGGGGTGTCGACTACTTCTGACTGCGGGAAGCCGCGGACATCGTCAGATGGCGGATGGCAGGCCTTCCGAGGCGTCCACTACCTTCTCCAAGGCCCTGATTCCCTTGCGCTGTCCCACCGCCACCACGGTGAGGTTGTCCCGGGCGAAGTAGCGCCGGGCCACGTCGCGCACCCGCTCGGCGCTGGTTTCGTCCACCAGGTCCGCGCGCCGGCCGAAGGATTCAGGAAGGCGGAAGAGTTCCGTGCCGCCAAACCATCCGGACAGCTCCCCGGGGGCGTCCTGGGAAAATTCCAGCAGCATCCGGTGGCGCCGTTTGGCACGTGTCAGCTCTTCCTCGGCCACGGTCTGACTGGCCAACTCCCCCAGCACCCGGAAGGTCTCCGCCACGACGAGCGAGGCCCGCTCCGGTGCGCTCGCCGCCTCGATCTCGAAGATGCCCGCGTCGTGGAAGGCCTCCAGCGAGGCATGGACGGAGTAGGCGAGCCCCCGCTTCTCGACGATTTCGAAGGGCAGCCGGGACGACAGGCCATCGTCGAGAAATCGACGGAGCAGTTGCAGGGCGGGCCAGTCTGGGTGGTGCTCGGGCACGGTGCGGAAGCTCAGGCGGAACTCCGTCTGGGCTTCGTCGTGGGTGACGACGTGCAGGCGCGGGCCCCGGGGCGTGGGGGGCGGGGGAATGTCCTGGCTCTGGGGGCCGTGGGGCAGCCGGGCGAAGTGCCGCTCCACGAGCTCGAGCACCTGCTCGCGCTGGACCCGGCCCGCGGCCGTCACCACCAGGTTGCCGGTGACATAGTGGCGCGCGAAGTGCTCGAGCACCTGCGGGTGGGTGAGCTGGGAGACGGACTCGCGCGTGCCGGCGATCTTGAAGGCCAGGGGGTGGTCCGGGAAGAGCGCGCGCTTGGACAGGTTGTCGATGTCGATGTCCCGGCCCTTCTCGTCCACCTCGTCGAGCATCTCCTCGAGGATGATGTTGCGCTCCACCTCCATGTCGGTGAGCCGGGGGCGGGTGAGCATGTCGCCGAGGATGGCCATGCCCACGTCCAGGTGCGCGGGGTGCAGGGGGGTGTAGTAGTAGCCGTGATCGCGCGTGGTGACGCCATTGAGGTTGCCGCCCACCTCCTCCACGGCGGAGTTCATCCGCACGGTGTCGGGCCAGCCCTCGGAGCCCCGGAAGAAGAGGTGCTCGAGGAAGTGGCTGACGCCGTTGGTGAGGTGCGTCTCATGGCGGCTGCCGGTGCGCACGTACACCGCGAGCAGGGCGGTGTGCAGGTGAGGAGTCTCGACGGTGACGACACGCAGGCCGTTGGACAGCACGTCGCGGTGGTAGGTGAAGCTCATGCGCGGGGAAGCCTGACGAAGAAGGTGGTGCCCTGGCCGGGTGCGCTCTGGCACGAGAGCTCGCCGCCGTGGGCCTTGAGGATCTGCTGGCAGACGGCGAGGCCGAGGCCCGTGCCGTCCTCCTTGGTGGAGAAGAAGGGCTCGAAGAGGTGGGCGCGCACGGCCTCGCTCATGCCGTGGCCGGTGTCGCGCAGGGAGACTTCCACCTCGCGCGCGTGGGCCTGGGTGGTGATGGTGAGCCGGCCGCCGTCGAGCATGGCCTCGCGCGCGTTGCGCAGGAGGTTGAGGAAGACCTGGCGCAGCTGTCCCTCGTCGGCGAGGGCGCGGGGGTTGGCCGGGGACAGCTCGCGGACGACCTCCACGCCGGCGCGCTCCAGCTCCTCGCGCGAGAAGTCCAGCACGCTGGCGAGCACCTCGGTGACGTCCGTGGGCTCGAGGCTGGGGCGCGGGGGGCGGGCCATGCGCAGGTATTGCTCGGTGACCTCGGTGAGCCGGTCCACCTCGCGGGTGACGGCGCCGAGGATTTCGCGGGCCTCGTGCGCCTCGGCGGGCGAGTCGAAGGTGGCATGCGCGAAGGCGTCCTGCATGAGCTCCACGTTGAGTCCGATGGAGGACAGGGGGTTGCGCACCTCGTGGGCCACCTGGGCGGAGATGCGGCCCACGGCGGCCAGCTGCTCGGCGCGCATGAGGGCCTCGGCCTGGGCCTTGAGCTGGGCCTCGCGCGCCTGGAGCGAGCGGGCCATGGCGTCGAATTCCCGGGCGAGCACCGCCACCTCGTCCTCGCCCGCCACGCCGAGCTGGGCGCTGTAGTCGCCGCGGCCGATGCGGGACACGGCCTCGATGAGGGTGCGCACCGGGCGCAGCGTGCGCGCCGACCAGGCGGTGGCGACGAGGCCCACGATGATGGCCAGCACGGACAGGGTGATGATGGCCAGACCCGTCCTGCGCTCCCGCTCCTCGGCCCCGTCCACGCGCTCGCGGATGCGGTTGTTGAGCACGGCGCGCAGGAAGCGGATGTCGCGGCCGATGGCGGTCTCCTGCTGGCGCAGCTCGGCGCCGACGCGCGCCACCTCGTCCGGGGCGGGGGCCTCGCGGGCGAGCACGGTGAAGACGGCCTCCGCCGCTCGCCCGTAGGACTGGGCGCGCAGGGACAGCTCCGCCAGGCGCGACTCCAGGTCCATCACGAAGCGCACCTCGCCCGCGGGAGCCAGCCCCCGGACTTCCCGGGCCCGGTCCTGGGCCTCGCGCAGGCGCTCCGTCATGAGGGAGGGGACGTAGAGCCGGGCCAGCCGGATGAAGCCCCGCCGGGTCTCCGCGCTGGGCTCCTCGAGGATGCGCTCGGTGTCCTTCTCCTGGTTGGTGTGGAAGGACTCGAGCGCGGCGGCGTCCTGGGACAACTGTAGGTAGCCCTGGCTGACCAGGCGGATTTCCAGTTGGTTGCGGTGCAGCTCCGCCACGCTGAAGAGCGACACCGCGCCAAAGGTGACGAGCACCACCGCGTAGCCCAGGAAGATGCGGGTGGCGAGCGAGAGCTTCATTCGGGGGACGGAAGGCCGCGTTGACCAGGGCCAGAAGGCATCGCTACGCTCGCGCCGGTCCGAGCGCAAGCCCTCTTTCGTCTGTGCCGGAATGGGCGGGGCTCGAAAGGGAGCGACATGAGGCGCGGGACAGGCATGGGGCGCGGTGGGCGGCCGGGCTGGAAGGCGCTCGCCGTCACGATGGGAGGGTGGCTCCTGGGGGGGTGTGGCGAGCAGGTGAGCCCCAGTGTGCGGCTGAGCACGCGGGTGTGCTCCGGGACGCCGGTGCTGGAGGGGGTGCGCTATCTGCGCTGGCGCGTCACGGGCGTGGGCCTGGAGCCCGTGGAGCGCTTCACCCCGGTGGAGGAAGGCGTGCGGGGGGCTCCCGCCGTGGCGTCCGGCAAGGGCCGGGTGCTGGAGGTGCGGGGGTACACGGATCTGCCCGTGTCGGGAGGCCGGGTGGTGGCCGTGGGGCGTTCGCATGCCTCCGACTGGAGCGCCACGCCGGAGGGCTCCACCGTGGACGTCGCCCTGCGCCGGGTGGGCGAGTACACACGGCCGTCGCTCGATGGGGACGCGTGCCTGGAGCTGGCGGAGGCCCGGGCGGGGCACACGGCGACCCTGCTGGAGGATGGGCGGGTGTTGCTCGCCGGGGGTTTCCAACTGGATTCCGAGGGCAGGCCCTCCTCGCTGGCCTCGGTGGAGGTGTTCCATCCGTCGCGAGGCTCCCTGGAGCGCCTGCCAGACTTGAGCGCCGCGCGCGCCTTCCACACGGCGACACGGCTGCCGGATGGCCAGGTGATGCTGGTGGGCGGCGAGGTGTGGACGGCGGGGGAGGCCGTGCCCTTGAAGGTGGCCCAGGTCCTGGACGTGGCGGCGGCGCGGTCCACGAGCGTGGAGTGGGCGCATGCGCGCGGCCGTCACGCGGCGGCGGTGGACGCGAGCGGGCGGGTGCTCGTGGTGGGCGGCGTGGGCGAGGGCGGACGCGTGGTGACCGAGGCCGAGGGGTATGACTCCACCACGGGCCGGGTGTTCTCCGTGGCGACCCCGGTGGCCCGGGTGGGCATGGGAGCGCAAGCCCTCGGGGACGGTCAGCGCATCGCGGTGGTGGGCGGCTCGGATGGGGTGACGCTCCAACCGGACGTGCTGGTCTTCGCGTACCAGGAAGACAGCTTCGTGCCGGTGTCGGGCGGCGGCGTGCTGCGCGAGCCCCGGCGGGACGCGGCGCTGGTTCCGTTTGGCTCGGGGGAGCGGCTGCTGTACGTGGGCGGACATGCCTCGCCCGGTGAGGCGTTGACGGACACGCTGCTGGCCTCGTCGGAGATGGTTCTCTCGGAGGGAGCGTTGAACGCGGGAGCCGCGCCCCAGGTGTTCGCCCGGAGCGGTCCCTGCGCGGTGGCACTGCCGGATGGGCGGGTGATGACGCTGGGCGGGCGGGGCTTCGGCTCCGGCGGACTCGTGAGCGATCCACACGCGGAACTGCTCTTCCCGGGGAAGGACGGAAGCGGGGCGGGCGTCCTCGGGATGAAGAACCTGGAGCGGCCTCGCTACGAGCACACGTGCACGGTGCTGGAGGATGGCGCGGTGCTCGTCGCGGGGGGCGTGGAGGACGACGGAGGCGAGCGCGCGACGCTGGGCGACCTCTTCGTCTACACGCCTCCTCCGCTGGACTGACGGCTCCTTCTTCCCGGAGGGGCGAGAAGGAGCCGGGACGGCCTACGGGGTCGCGGGCTTGTCTTCCGGAGTGGCCTCGGTCGCCGCGGGCTGCTCGGAGGACGCGCTGGGGGCCTCGGGAGCCGGGGTGGCGGCGGCCTGCTGCTGCGCGGCCTCGGCGGCGGCGCGGGCCTGCGTGGCCTCCTCCACCTTGCGGTCGCTGGCGGCCATCTCGTCCGGCGTCAGCTCCGTGCGCTCGGCCAGCATGCCCGTCTTCTTCTCCAGATCCTTGATGGCGCGGCGCAGCAGATCCCGCTCCAGCAGGGTGCGGTTGAGCCGCTTCTCCAGCGCCTTGTACTTGTCCTTCACCAGATCCAGCTCGCGCGAGCCGGCGGAGAAGATGCGCTGCTGCGAGTCGGCGCGGCCCTTGACGCGCTTGAGCTCGCGCTCCAGCTCGGCGGCGCGGCCGCGCTCCTTGTTGGCCGTGGCCTCCAGGCGCTCCATCTTCTCGCGGTCCGCGTCGTTCAGCTCGCGGTAGCGGCGGGGGGCCTTCTCGGCGGGAGGCGCCTCGGCCACGGCGGCGGGCACCACGGTCGTGGAGGCGGACACCACCGTCTCACCGGACTGCGGCGGAGCGGACAGTTGCTGGGTCTGCACCGCCGAGGGCTGCGCGGCGGGCGCGGCGGGCGTCACGGCGGCGGGGGTGGGGGCGGGGGCATTGCGGCGGTTGCCGCGGCCCAGCTCCAGCTCGGAGCGCAGACGCGCCAGCTCCGTCTCGGCCTGGGCCAGCTCACCCCGGACCGCCTCGAGCTGCAGGGACGCGCTGCGTTCCACCTCGACGCGGGCGCGGGCCAGATCCTTCTCGCCCTTCTCGGCCTCCTTCTGCTCGTAATTCTTGCGCTTGGCCTGCTTGAGCTGCTCCTTGACCTCTTGCAGCTGCGTGCGCTGCTCGTTCAGCTCCTTGTTCTTGCGCTCAATCTCCGACTCCAGCCGGGCACGCGCCTTGGCCTCGGACTCCGCCGCCTCACCGCGCGCGGCGGAAGAGGAAGAGGGGAGGGCGGGCGCGGCGCTCGGGGCCTTGCGGAAGAGCAATATGCCAAGCGTGGTGAGGAAGCCGATCGAGACGGCGATGAGGAGTAATTCCAGCACGAGGGGGATCTCCAGGGACGATGCAAAAAGCGGCGCAGCCTAACGTCGGAAGGCGGGACGTCAATAGGCGTCGTCGCCCGCCCACCCAGGGGACGGCCAGCTTCCCTTCCGTTCACTGGCCCGGAAATGACGCGGTGCGCCTCGGGGGGAAGGCGGCCGGGGGGCTATCTCCGGGGAGCGGAACACGCGATGCTGTGAGACCGCTCTCGTCTCGGAGGAACCCCCGCCTCATGGCGCACCTGGAGCTCATTCCCAAGGACAACATCTCCAGCTTCCGCAAACTCGCCATCGGAAGCTGGAAGACCGCGTACGACCCGACCGTGTACGGGACGCTGACACTGCGGATGGAGAAGGCCCTGGCCTACATCGAGGCCTTCCGTCAGAAGACGGGCATCCGCCTCACCGTCACGCACCTGATGGCCAAGGCCATGGCCGAGGCGCTGCGCCGCTGCCCCGAGGCCAATGCCATCCTGCGCTTCAACAAGATCTACCTGCGCAAGCGCATCACCATCTCCATGCTGGTGGTGCAGACGGATGGCGGCAAGGTGGACCTGAGCTCGGCGAAGATCGACGACGCGGAGCGCAAGAGCCTGCGGGACATCGCCACCGAGATGGAGAGGGCCTTCCAGCGGGTGCGCCAGCGCCAGGACGCGGTGATGGAGAAGGGCAAGGGCTCGGTGCAGAAGGTGCCCTATATGCTGCTCAATCTCTTCACCTGGCTCATGTCCTTCTTCATGTACACGCTGAACTGGGACATGCGGTGGGCGGGCATGCCCTATGACGCGTTCGGCTCGCTCATCCTCACCAACGTGGGCTCGCTGGGGCTGGATACGGCGTATGTGCCGCTCGTGCCCTACTCGCGAGTGCCCATCCTCATCGCGCCGGGCGCGGTGAAGGACGCGCCCGTGGTGGAAAATGGCCAGGTGGTGGCGGGCAAGGTGATGAACGTCAACGCCACGTTCGATCACCGCTTCATCGACGGCATGCACGCGAGCGTCCTGGCCAAGACGCTGCGCGAGATGATGGAGGATCCCTTCACGCACTTCGACTCGCTGGAGGACGTCCCCGCCGAGACGGGGACTGCCGCGCCTCGGGCGATCGCGGGGTAGGCGCCCGGGCTCAGGCCCAGGCGTTGCGCCAGGTGCGTCCGCCCGTGTGAACGCGCATCTCGCGCAGGCGGCGCACCCGCTCGGCCATGGGCGGGTGCGTGGAGAACAGGCCCATGATGGCGCCGCCGGACAGCGGGTTGACGATGAAGAGGTGCGAGGTGGCCGGCGCCCGATCGTAGGGCATCAGCTCCGCGCCGTGCTCCAGCTTCATCAACGCGTCCGCCAGGGCATCCGGGTCTCCACACAGCTCGGCGCCGGTGGCATCCGCCCCGTACTCGCGCGAGCGGCTCACCGCGAGCTGCAGCAGGGTGGCGGCGATGGGCGCCACCAGCAGCACGCCCAGGTTGCCGAGCGCGTGGGCCAGGCCGTTCTCGTCGTCATCGCGGCTCAGGAGCGAGCCGCCGAACCAGAAGAGGGACTGCGCCGCGTAGCTGATGACGCCCGCGATCGTGGCCGCCACGGTGCCGATGAGCGTGTCGCGGTTCTTCACGTGGCCGATCTCGTGCGCGAGCACGCCCTCCAGCTCGCGCCGGTCCAACAACTCCACGATGCCCGCCGTCACGGCCACCGCGGCGTGCTCGGGGTTGCGGCCCGTGGCGAACGCGTTGGGCGCCCGGGTGGGCAGCACGTAGACCTTCGGCTTGGGAATGCCCGCGCGCGCGGCGATCCGCTCCACCATGGCGTGCAGCCAGGGGGCCTCGGCGTACTCCACCGGCCGCGCCCCGTGCATGGCCAGGGCGATGCGATCGCTGAACCAGTACGAGGCGAAGTTCATCACGACGACGAAGAAGCCGGCGATGACGAGTCCCTGCGCTCCGCCCAGCCGCGCGCCCACCCACAGCAGGAGCGCCGTGAGTCCCGCCAGCAGCACGGTCGTCTTCAACGCGTTGCTCAGCCGGTGCCCCCAATTTCCACCACTCGTACGCATCTCACCCGCGCTCATGGGCTCGCCTCGACTTTCCTTTCCTGTCCGGGTCCTGGAATGAACCTAAGCAGGCGGAAGGACGCGTCAAATGGCGCGGCGCTACAGGTAGAAGCGGTCCACCACGCCCGCGGTCCTCTGCAGGATGGCGCTCCAGCCAACCCAGCCGTCGATGGGCGCGCCCTCGGTCGATTGCTCGGCCCCCAGCGCACCGAGCGAGCCCGTGCACCCCTGGATGGAGCACAACCCCGACTCCGCCAGGTGCTCCAGCAGCTCGCGCAGGGTGGGGATGCGGCGGGTCTCGAAGCGGTCCGCCACGTCCTCGCGCGGTGGGTGGAAGTCGGGAGCATCCAGCCGACCTTGGAGGAAGCGTTCCAAAGCCCACCAGAAGAGATACACTTCCACGCGGCGTCCGGAGGCCACCGCCGAGGCGGCGATGGCCAATCCCTGGTGGACACGGTCATAGTCTCCGCTGTGGAGAAAGACAGCCACCTTGGACGCGGGAGGATTCACGGCGCCCTCTTACCGTGGCCTCTTGCGCCTGTCAGCCCTCCTTGCTAGGGAACAGCGAGGTCAGATAATCTCGGCGTTCTTGTATTTTTTTCCAGACACATGGCTCGGATAGAGGGCAGGCGGGACGAGATGGAAGAGGCGACGGCGAAACGGAAGGACGCCCATCTTGACCTCTGCGCGACTGGCGACGTCGAGCCGGCGGGCAACAGCACGTTGCTGGAGGACGTGCGCCTGGTTCACTGCGCGATGCCAGAGCTGGCCGTGGAGGATGTGGACCTGTCCACGGAGTTCCTGGGCAAGACGCTGCGCCATCCGCTGCTCATCACGGGCATGACGGGTGGCACGCCACGCGCGGGGGTGGTGAACCGGGATCTGGCGCTGCTGGCGGAGCGCCACGGGTTGGCCTTTGGCGTGGGCAGTCAGCGCGCCATGGCGGAGAGGCCGCAACTGGGCGAGACCTTCCAGGTGCGGGATGTGGCGCCCACGGTGCCACTGCTCGGCAACATCGGTCTGTACCAGGCGGTGCACCTGGGCGTGGACGGCGTGCGGCGGCTGGCGGACGCCATTGGCGCCGACGGCATGGCCCTGCACCTCAACGCGGGCCAGGAGCTCACCCAGCCGGAGGGTGATCGCGACTTCCGCGGCGGCTACAAGATCGTGGAGGCGCTGGTGAAGGCCTTCGGCGCGCGTCTGCTCGTGAAGGAGACGGGCTGCGGCATCGGCCCCGACGTGGCGCGCCGCCTGGTGGACCTGGGCGTGCGCAACGTGGATGTCTCGGGGCTGGGTGGCACCTCGTGGGTGCGCGTGGAGCAACTGCGCGCCTCGGGCGTGCAGGCCCAGGTGGGCGCCGAGTTCTCCAGTTGGGGCATTCCCACCGCGGCGGCCATCGCCTCGGTGCGGCGTGCCGTGGGTCCCGAGCCCCGTCTGGTGGCCTCGGGGGGCCTGCGCACGGGCCTGGACGCGGCGAAGGTGATCGCCCTGGGCGCCAACGTCGCGGGCATGGCCCTGCCGCTCTTCCGCGCGCAGCAGGCGGGGGGCTTGGAGGGCGCCGAGCGGGCCTTGAGCGCCATCCTCGCCGGGCTGCGGCAGGCGCTCGTCCTCACGGGCAGTGCGAACTGCGCGGACCTCCAGCGTCAGCCCCGAATCATCGTGGGCCAGTTGAAGGACTGGCTCACGACGCTGTAGGAGTATTCGCGAGTTTCGCGAAGTACCTGAGTGGAGAAGAGAGAGCATGTCCGAAACGGTGACGTCCCGGTTGGCTGGGTTCCACAAGCTGTCCATGGTGGCCCGGCACGAGAAGCTTGCCCAGATGCTGAACCTGGACGACGCGGATCTGGCGCAGCTCCAAGGCATCGGCGCCCTCCAGCCCGGTCTGGCCAACCAGATGATCGAGAACGCCGTGGGCACGTTCTCGCTCCCGCTGGGCCTGGGCCTCAACCTCCAGGTCAACGGCAAGGACTACCTGGTGCCGATGGCCGTGGAGGAGCCCTCGGTGGTGGCGGCGGTGTCGTTCGCGTCGAAGATCGTCCGCGAGGCGGGCGGTTTCACCGCGGAGACCGATGAGCCCATCATGGTGGGCCAGGTGCAGCTCACCGGCTATGGCGATCCCACCGAGGCGACCCGGAAGATCTACGCCGCGCGCGAGGCGCTGCTGGCGCTGGCCAACAGCTTCCACCCGTCCATGGTGAAGCGCGGCGGCGGGTGCCGGGACATCGAGGTGCGCGTGCTGCCGGCCCCCGAGGGGCCGCGGGGTGAGCCGCTGCTCGTGGTCCACCTGATCATCGACACGCAGGACGCCATGGGGGCCAACCTCATCAACACCATGGCCGAGGGCGTGGCGCCGCTCATCGAGCAGCTCACCGGCGGCAGGGTCTTCCTGCGCATCCTCTCCAACCTGGCGGACCGGCGGCTCGCGCGCGCCACGTGCCGCATCCCGCTCGAGGCGCTGGCGGACTTCGACATGCCGGGCTCGGTCATCGCCGAGGGCATCTATCAGGCGAGCCGCTTCGCGCTGGCGGACCCGTACCGGGCGGCCACGCACAACAAGGGCATCATGAACGGCATCGACTCGGCGGCGATCGCCGCGGGTCAGGACTGGCGCGCCATCGAGGCGGGCGCCCATGCCTTCGCATGCCGGGACGGCCAGTACCGGCCGCTGTCCACGTGGCACGTGGATGAGGGCTTCCTGGTGGGCCGCATCGAGCTGCCCATGGCGCTGGGCACGGTGGGCGGCCCCATCAAGGTGCACCCGGGCGTCCAGGTGAACATGAAGATCCTGAACATCACCTCGGCGCGCGAGCTGTCCATGATCTTCGCCGCGGTGGGTCTGGCGCAGAACTTCGCGGCGGTGCGCGCCCTGGGCTCCATCGGCATCCAGAAGGGCCACATGGCGCTGCACGCGCGGTGCGTGGCGGTGACGGCGGGCGCCCGGGGTGACTGGGTGGAGAAGATCGCCGAGCTGCTGGTGACGGCGGGTCATGTGAAGGTGGAGAAGGCCCGCGAGCTCATCGCCTCCCTGTCGGAAGAGGACTTCCGCGCGGCCACGGGCACCGAGGGTTGATGAAGATGGATACGAACAGTGGTTTCGTGGGTTTTGGTGCCGGCAAGGTCATCCTGTTGGGGGAGCACAGCGTGGTGTATGGCTACCCGGCGCTGGCGGGACCGCTGTCGCGCGGGGTGACCGCGCGCGGGGAGCCGTCCAACAAGTGCCAGCTCGTCATCCCGGACGCGTTGATGCCCGAGCAGCGCAAGGTGCTCAAGGCCGCGTTCAGCCGGGCCATGGCGGCGTGCGACGAGCCGGGCGTCAAGGTGACGTTCAACACGGATCTGCCCCTGTCCATGGGCCTGGGCAGCTCGGGCGCCCTGTCGGTGGCGTGCGCGCGCGTGCTCCTGCAGGCGGCCGGGCGCAAGGGCTCGCCGTCCGAGGTGGCCAGCGTGGCCTGGGAGATGGAGCAGGAGTTCCACGGCACGCCGTCGGGGGTGGATCACACGACGAGCACCATGGAGCAGCTCATCCTCTACCGCCGCAAGCCGGGCGCCGAGACCGGGCGCGCCAAGGTGGTGGAGAGCCCCAAGCCGGTGCGGCTGGTGGTGGTGATGGCCGGCGCGCGCAGCCCCACGAAGATGACGGTGGGCGCGCTGCGCGAGCGCCAGAAGCGCTGGGCCGAGCGCTACCAGCGCATCTTCCGGGAGATCGGCCTGCTCGCGTCCGAGGGCGCCGAGGCGGTGGAGGAGGGGGACCTGGAGGGGCTGGGCGACGTGATGAACGTCAACCACGGCCTGCTCGCGGCGCTGGGCCTGTCCTCGCCGGGGCTCGACGACATGGTGCACCGGCTGCGCAGCATGGGCGCGCTGGGCGCCAAGCTCACGGGCGCCGGGGGTGATGGCGGCGCGGTGATCGGCCTGTTCCACGACACGGAGCCGGCGGTGCACGAGCTCACGCGCCTGGGCTACCGCTGCTTCGACAGCCAGCTCGCGGGGCCCCGGAGCGAGGGCGCGAGGGGGGCGGCATGAAGGCGACCGCCCTGGCCCATCCAAATCTCGCGTTGGTGAAGTACTGGGGCAAGCGGGATGACGCGCTCATCCTGCCCCATCAGTCGAGCCTGTCCCTGACGCTCTCGCCCCTGTCCGTGCGCACGTCGGTGGCCTTCGGCGTGGGCGAGTCCGATGCCGTGGAGCTCAATGGCTACGTGGCCAAGGGCAGCGAGCGCGAGCGCGTGATTCGCGTGCTGGACGCGGTGCGCGCCGAGGCCAAGGGCCAGACGCTCGGTCCTGCGCGGATGGTGTCGCGCGGGGACTTCCCGGCGTCGGCGGGCCTGGCGAGCAGCGCGGCGGGCTTCGCGGCCCTGGCGGTGGCGGCGCGCGCGGCGGCGGGACTGCCGGCGGATCCCCGGGCGGCGAGCCTCCTGGCGCGCCTGGGCAGTGGCTCGGCGTGCCGCAGCGTGCAGGGCGGCCTGTGCGAGTGGATGCGCGGCGAGCGTCCGGATGGCACGGACAGCTACGCGGTGCAGCGCTTCGACGAGAAGCACTGGCCGGAGCTGCGCATGGTGGTGGCCATCGTCAGCCGCGACGAGAAGGAAGTGAAGTCGCGCGACGGCATGAAGAACGCCGTGGAGACGAGCCCCTACTACGCGGCGTGGACGAAGGACGCCGAGGCCGAGGTGGTGCGCGCCCGGGACTACATCGCCCGGAGGGATCTGCAGGCGCTGGGCGAGATGTGTGAGCGCAACGCCTGGCGGATGCACGCCACGTCGCTCGCGGCGGATCCTCCCCTCTGCTACCTGATGCCGGCCACCCTGGCGCTCATCCACTCGTTGCGCGAGCAGCGCAAGAAGGGCGTGCCGGTGTGGTTCACCCTGGACGCTGGACCCAACCCCTGCATCCTCACGGACGCGGCGCACGAGGTGGCGGCCGAGGCCGTCGCCCGGGCCTGTGGCGCCACGGAGGTGGTGCGGTGCGTGCCGGGCGGTGACGCGCGGCTGCTCGCGGAGCACCTGTTCTGATGGAGCGCGCGCTCTCGGCTCCGGGGAAGCTGTTCGTGTCGGGCGAGTACGCCGTGCTGTGGGGCGGCGTGTCGCGCGTGGCGGCGATTGGCCCGCGGACGGCGGCGCTGGTGCGTCGGCGCTCGGACAACCGGGTGCACGTGTGCCTGGAAGAGGGGACGCTCGCGGGCCGCACGACGCCCCTGGGCGTGAAGTGGGAGCGCGAGGTGCCCCCGGGCTTCTCCTTCGTGGCGCGCACGTTGGACGAGGCGTTGCGGCTGCATGGGCGCGAGTGCGTGGGCTTCGATCTGGCGCTGGCGCCCTCGGCGGTGGGGCCCAACGGACGCAAGCTGGGCATGGGCGGCAGCGCGTGCGCCACGGTGCTGGCGGCGGACGCGGTGCGCTACGTGCTGGAGGAGCGCTTCGACGCGCTCAAGGTGGCGCTCGTGGCGCACACCGCGCAGCAGAACGGCAAGGGCAGTGGCGGCGACGTGGCCACCAGCCACGCGGGCGGCGTGGTGCGCTACCGGCGCTATGCGCTGTCCGGACTCATCGAGGCGTCGAGCACCGGCGGCTATCGCGCGGCGTTGGATGGCTCCGCGCCGGTGGACGTGTGGCGCCTGCCCACGCCCCGCGTGTCCATGGGCTATGCCTTCACCGGGGAAAGCGCCTCGACGCGCGTGCTCATCTCCCAGGTGGAGGCGAAGTGGGGCGAGCAGGGCCGCCAGGACTTCGTGCGGCGCTCGGACGCGCTGGGCCAGGAGATCGAGCAGGGCCTGGGCGGAGGGGACTTCCGCGCCTTCTCCGAGGCCGTGCGCGAGCAGCAGGCGCTGTTGCAGGAGCTGGGTCCGCTGGAGACCGAGCCCATGCAGCGGGTGCTGAGCCTGGCCTCGGCGTATGGCTGCGTGGGCAAGCAGTCCGGAGCCGGTGGCGGAGACGGGTGCATCCTGTTCGCCCCGGACGCCGGGCAGCGCGCGGCGCTCCTGGAAGGTATCCGCGCGCGAGGCTTCCACACGCTGGAACTCGAGGTGGAGCCGGGCGTACGGGGTGAGGCCCAGGCGGAGCCGACCTTGCGCTCGTGGCTCGACGCCGTCCGATGATGCCGCGCCTGGGGCGGGTGTTGCTGCTCGCCGGGCTCCTGGGCTGCGTGCCGGGAGTGGCGGCTTCCTCCGAGCCCCGCGCGCCCACGCGCGAGGAGCGGGTCCGTTACCCCTGGCTGTCCTCGACGCGCACCATTCGTCCGCTCGTCGAGGCCCTGCCGGTACCCGAGGGCTACACGCGGGTCGCGGTCGAGCCGGGTTCCTTCGGGGACTGGCTGCGGGGCTTGCCGCTGCGTCCCGCGGGCACGCCGGTGCGCGACTTCCGGGGCCAGGAAATCCTCTCGGCCCGGGATGCGTTCCTGGGCGCGGTGGCCGAGCTGGACGTGGGCCCCGTCAACCTCCAGCAGTGCGCGGACTCCATCATCCGCCTGCATGCCGAGTGGTTGTGGTCCCGGGGCCAGCAGGAGCGCATCTCCTACCGCTTCACCAGCGGGGACGTGGCCTCGTGGTCCCGGTACGCGGCGGGGGAACGCGCGCGGGTGTCTGGCTCCAAGGTGACGTGGACGAAGAGCGGGCCGGTGGACGCCTCACGCGCCGCGTTCCAGCGCTATCTGGATCTGGTCTTCACCTACGCGGGCACCCTGTCGCTGGAGACGGTGAAGCAGAAGCCCTCGCGTGAGGACGTGCGTCCGGGAGACTTCTTCGTGTCGGGTGGTAGTCCGGGCCATGCGGTGCTGGTGCTGGACGTGGCGCGAAACGAGGAGGGCAAACGGGTGGCGCTGCTTGGCCAGGGCTTCATCCCCGCGCAGGACTTCCATGTCCTCTCACCCGGTGGGGAGGGCCCCTGGTTTCCTCTCGACGGAGACACGGTGGCCACGCCTTTCTGGAAGCCTTTCGCCTGGTCCTCGCTGCGCCGCTGGTAGAGTGGTTCCGCTTTTTCCAGACGTCAGGAGGTTTCATCATGCGAATCCTCGGTACTCTTGACCTATCTGTACCGGCTGGACCCGGGCACGTTGGGCTCGTTGAGACTGGAGCGGTTGGCGGCGAACCGCTCCGGGGGGCCGGGGACGGCCGGGGGACCGGGGACGGCCTACGTGACCTCGCTCATCCTCCACCCGGCCGCGGTCGAGGTGTCGGGCTCGCGGTACGGGGAGTTGGTGACCGCCTACCCCTCCGGCACCTACGTGTTCGGGCCAGGTTCCTTCTTCACCGCCGTCTATCCTGACTTCTTCGGTCCGGTGCAGCGGCCCTGGCTCTCCATCTACTGAGCCTCCAGGGCGGACTCGCGTCTGGGATTGGCCGGTCCCTCGGGCGTGTCAGACACGCTCATAGACTCATGAAAGTCTCTTCTCCCCTTGGAGGACTTTCATGCGCAGCGTTTCGTCCGCGGTTGTCTCCCTGTGTCTGGGTGTTCTGGCTTCTTCCTCCGCGAACGCCCAGTCCTTGGAGTTCGTTGAGCAGTCCGAGGCGCTGGCCACGACCCTGAGTTGCACCGCGCCGACCGGGACGTTGTTCCTGGACGGTGACGCGGGCAACCCCGTGCTCGGCCAGCCCCGCGATTACATCCACCCCGGCGCGGATGTCATCACCAATGGCACGTGGAATGCCTACGTGTACTCCAGCACGAGCCGTGACTACGTGCGGCTCGATCTGACGCCCACGAACTCGAGTCAGGGGCTCTGGTGGGACGTGGAGTTCTCGAGCCGGGCCCTCGGCCGGCCGTTGACGGTGGGGACCTACACCAACGCGCAGCGTGCCGCGTTCGCCTCCTCCGGCCATCCGGGTCTGGATGTGGGCGGGGACGGGCGGGGTTGCAACACCATCGAGGGGGAGTTCCAGATTCATGAAATCGTCTGGGACTCGGTGGGCCTGCGCAAGCTGTCCGCGTCGTTCCGTCAGCGCTGCGAGGGCGGCGCCGCGGTGCTGCGCGGCATGGTGGCCTACGCGCGTCCGTGACGTGGACGCGCCTCGTCGGCCATCCGCCGTTCAGAACATGTGGCCGAAGTTGAGGTAGACGCGGTGGCGCAGCGTCTCGGGGGACATGGCCCAGTCGAAGCGCACCACGGCCGCGCGCCGGGCCACCCGCAGGCCCGCGCCCACGCCGGGGTGCCACTTCCACCACGGGCCGTCCACCGTGTCCGGGTGCCACACGCGCCCCACGTCCACGAAGCCCACTCCGCCCGCGTACACCGGCGCGCCGAACAGGTTGAAGCTGAACGCCCGCACGCGCACCTCCGTGTTGGAGAACGCCTTGATGTTGCCCGCGAAGCGGTTGCGCTCGATGCCGCGCACACTGCTCATGCCACCGATGCCCTCGGTGAACGTGACGCCGCCGGTGTTCACCCACTCGAAGAAGGGCACCTCGCCAAACAGCGCGTCCAGCGTCAGCCGCTGGGCGAGCACCACGCGGGAGCCCAACTGCCAGAAGCGCCGCTCGCTCAACGTCACGCCTCCGTACTGGTAGCGGCTGCCCGTGGCGCTCCCCGACACGCGCAGGCTCAACTCCTCCACGCCGCCGCGCACGGGGTCCGACTCGTTGTCGCGTGTGTCCCAGAGCACGCCCGCGGTGAGCTGTCCCGTGGCCCCGCCCTCGTAGCCCACGGGCTTGAGATCCTGCAGCACCGAGGCGTCGAACGGAGACACCTGCGTGTAGCGCCACCCGTAGCCCACGTAGGATTGGAAGGGGTGGTTGTCACCCCAGGGCCGTCCCCGGAGGCGGAACCAGGCACCGGGTGAGCCCTTGGTGTAGTTGAAGCGCTCCTGGTTCTCGTTGCCGTGGAAGTCCTGCGCGGACACGTTGCCCGCTCCGTAGAAGGGACTGCGCAGCTCGCGCCGGTACTCCAGGCGCATCTCCAGGCGAAGCGGTCCGATGAGCCGCGGTCCGTCGTAGCGCAGGTAGTGGTTCTGCTGGCCCCGGCTGGTGAACAGCGTCTGGATGGCGATGGCGTGCCGGTAGGGCGCGTGGCCGGGGGCGTACAAATAGGCGCCCGCCACGCCGCCATAGGTGAAGCCCAGGTCCGAGTTGTAGCTCACGAGGGGCAGCACGATGGCGTCGACCCCGTGCTCCTTGGCCTTGGGCGCGGGCGCCACTGGTGCGGCGAGCGGGGCGGGCATTTCCAGCGAAGGAGCGGGGGCCGTGGCCAGCGTCGTGAGCAGCAGCGCGGTCGTGAGCATCGGGCGACAAGGTGCCATGCCCCATGCGCCCTGCACTATCGGCCCGTGGCGGGCTCCGCCTCCCTGGCTACTCTCCGACGGAGCCATCGTCATTTCCTCGACTGCCCGGCTGGTGCCTTCCTCCATGTGCATCTTCTCCGGGGGCCAAGGGGAGGAGACATGGTGAACGAGGTGATCAACCCGCAGCTGCAGACATGGGCCCGGCGCTACGTGCGCCAGGTGGAGTCCCAGGTGCGTCCGCTGTCGGCTTCCCGACGGCGCAAGCTGCTCCTCGTTCATCTGGACGGCGTTCCCAAGGCCGCGTTGGAAGAGGGGCTGCGCTCCGGGCAGATGCCCTTTCTCGGGGGACTGGTGGGCTCGGGTGCCTATGCCCTGGATGAGGCCTTCTGGGGCTCGCCCGCCTCCACTCCCGCCTTTCAGGGCGGGTTTCTCTATGGCCACCGCCATCCCAATCTGCCCGCCTATAGCTGGTTCGATCGGGAACTGGGCCGCAAGGTGCAGATGAACACCCCGGCGGACGCGCTCGCCATCGAGACGCGGCTGGGACACCGCCCCGGCACGAGCCTGCTGTCCGAGGGAGGGCACACCTACTTCTCGCTCTTCCAGGCCCAGGCCAACAACCGCCTGTGCATGAGCACCGTGGCCAGCTTCAAGACGATGGTGCGCGGCTTCAGGTACGAGATGGAGGGCGTGGTCGCGGGCCGGACGCGGGGGCCGCTCTCGTATCTGCGCTCACTTGGCCGGGATGCCTGGAATGCCTTCACCGAGGTCCATCGCTGGGCCCGGATTCAGCGGGACTGGCGCCACGAGCACGCCTATTTGATGAGCCGTGTCTTCCTCCAGCGGCTCGGTTGGAGCTTCGCCCACACCAAGGCCCTGGTGGACATGGTGCGTGGCGTGCCCATCGTCTACCTCGTCTACGGCAATTACGACGAGGTGGCCCACCGCCGGGGGCCTCGCTCGGAGCAGGCGCTCGCGGAGTTGCGGCGCGTGGATGCCTATCTGGCCGAGCTCCATGCGGTGGCCCACGCGGTCCAGCCTGGCTACGACGTCATCTTCCTGTCGGATCATGGCCACGTGGACAGTGACGCCATCGAGAAGCGCACCGGCCAGCGGCTGGAGAAGCTTCTCTTGGAGGGCGAGTCCCCGCCTTTGTCCGAGGATGTGCGGCGCGGGCTGCTCGATGGACGCGTCCTCCCGGAGCGGGGGAGGGAGCCGCATGTGCCGTTGAATCCCGTGGTGGTGGAGTCCGGCAATTTCTCCCACGTCTACCTGACGCGCGAGCGCCAGCCGCTCGAGGCCGCGCAGCTGGTGGAGCGCTTCCCGGAAGTGCTCGCCCGGGCCACGCGCCACCCGGACATTGGCATCGTGGTGGTGCGTCAGCGGGACTCGGCGGTGGCCATCATCGGGGGGCAGGTGTACGGGTCGGAGGACATCATCAGCGCGCCCCTGCCCGTGGAGTTCTCCCGCCGCGCGGTGGCGGACTACCTGCGTGAATTGCCGCACATGCCCACCGCGGGCGACCTGGTGCTCTTCGGCCAGGCGGTACCCCAGGGCGGCACGGTGGGCTTCGCCTGGGAGTTCGGCTCGCACGGGGGACTCACGCGCACGGAGACGGCCAGCCTCGTGTGCTGGCCCCAGTCGCTCCCGGTGGACCTGTCCGCCCTGGGCCACTGCACCCAGCTGTACGAGCGGCTGTCGAGCATCTACCGGGATGGGGCACGGCCTCGGGTGGAGGTGGCCCCCACCGGCTGGAGGGAGGCTTCCCTATGAAGCGGGTGGGTGGACGTACATACCTCAAGGTGTTGATGGTCCTGGTGGGGGTGGTGCTGACGGTCATCCTCGTCGCGAGCGCCTTCTTCACCTGGAACCCGGGAGGGCCTGGGCCCCTGCTCCTGCCGCGCTTCTCCTGGGCGCGCTTCTTCGAGGATCTGCCCGCGCACCTGCGCTGGCTCATCCCGTTCCTGCTGCTGTCCGCGGCCATCCTCCCCCTGAGGGCGGTGCAGTGGCAGACGACGCTGAGCAAGCCCGTTCCCCTGCGGGAGCGCTACCACCTGGTGGCCATTGGCGCCTTCACCCACAACGCGCTGCCCGGCAAGCTGGGGGATTTCATCCGCTGCTTCCTGCTGTCGCGCACCCAGCGCATTCCCTTCCTGCAGGCCCTGGGCTCGGTGGCGGTGTGCAAGCTGCTGGAGTTCGCGGCGCTCATGGGCCTGGTGTTCGTGTCCTTCCTGGGGCCCTTCGGGAAGACGATGGCCAGCTTCGCCGGGCCGCTGCGCATCGCCCTGGGCGTCTGCGTGGGCCTGATGGTGCTGGTGGTGTTGCTGGCGCACTACGCGCTGCCGCTCGCCCGCTGGCTGGAGCGCAAGCACCGGCTGCCGCGCGTGCGTCACCTGCTGGGCCATGTGTCCGAGGGCCTGGGGACGGCGCGCAGCTTCAAGGGCATGGCCCGGGCGCTGCTCTTCTCCGTGGGGCCCGTCCTGGCGCCCGCGCTGGGCTATGGACTGGCGCTGCACGGCATTGGCGTCCCGGGAGGCCTGTTCGCGGGTGCCGTCGTCCTGGGGGCCATCGCGCTCGGGCAGGCCTTGCCCGGAGTCCCCGCGGGTATGGGCATCTACTACTTCGTCACCAGCTGGGCGGCGCGCTCGCTGGGGGCCTCGGCCGAGGACGCGGCGGCGTTCGCGACGCTCACCCACCTGGCGACGATGCTCAGTCAGGTGTCCCTGGGCGCCTTGTCCGTCCGCCTGCGGGGCATCCGGATCCGCGACTTGCGCAAGGGCGGCAGCCTGGCCCGCGACGCGGCGGGGCACATGGCCCACGAGTCGGTGAGCCCTCACCACAGCCCGGCGTGACCGGAGGAGCCGGAAAAGAAAAAGGCCCCCGCTTTTCAGCGGGGGCCTTTCTCAGTGCCCAGGAGAGGACTCGAACCTCCATGCCCTTGCAGGCGCTAGACCCTGAATCTAGTGTGTCTACCAATTCCACCACCTGGGCGGGTGGCGCTGCCTTCTTGCTGCGGCGTCTCGGCGGTGCGTTGCGTCGACGGGGGCGGTGTATAGATGCCTGAACCGTCCCCGTCAAGCAGTTGTTTCAACCTACTTCTTCACGGGCCATTTTCCCTCGGACATGAGCTGCCGGCGCACGGCGGGATTCTCGTCCAGCCAAGCCGTGAGGGACTCCTCGGTGATCTCCGCGAGCACCTCCTCCGTGCCGACCTCCGTCTGGCAGGACAGGCGGGAGTAGGGGCGGACGTCGAAGCCCATGTCCAGCCGGTCCACCTCGTCGTCCCGTTGCTCGGAGAGCGACTGGAGGCCCTTGCGGATCCAGATGTGACAGGTGGAGCAGCCGCAGACCCCTCCACAGGAATGGCCGACCTTGGCGCCGGCCTTCTCGGCGGCGTCCAGGAGGGTGGTGCCCGGGGACACCTCCACCGAGACGTCCTCCAGGGGGCTCTTGAAGTGGACCTTGGGCACGTCAGAACTCCTCGACCGAGTGGCCCGCGACGACCTTCGTCAGGGCCTGGTTCATGATGCGCTCGACGAAGGGCTTGCACCCCTCGTCCAGGGCGTGGATGGCGTCCTTGATGGCCTGGGAGTCCTTCCCCTGGGCCTGCTCGCGCACCCGGGCCATGGCGGCCTCGATGGTGGCGCGCTCGCCCTCGACGAGGAGCGAGGCGTGCTGCCCCAACTGCCGCTCGGCCTCGGTGAGGACGCGCTCGGCCTCCACCCGCTGCTCGCGTACCTGGCGCACCTGGATGTCCTCCTCCGCGTGGTCGATGGAGTCGAGCAACATGGTCTCGATCTCCTCGTCGGTGAGGCCGTGGCTGGGCTTGACGGTGATGGACTGGGTGGCGCCGGTGCTCTGCTCCTTGGCGCTCACGGAGAGGATGCCGTCCGCGTCCACCTGGAAGCGCACCTCCACCCGGGCCATGCCCGCCGTCATGGGTGGAATCCCACCCAGGGTGAAGCGCGACAGGCTGCGGCAGTCCTCCACGAGCTCGCGCTCGCCCTGGAGCACGTGGATGTCCAGGCCCGTCTGTCCGTCCTTGAAGGTGGTGAAGACCTGGGCGGCGGCGGTGGGGATGGTGGAGTTGCGGGGAATCAGCTTCTCCACGAGCCCGCCCATCGTCTCGAGCCCCAGCGACAGGGGGATGACGTCGAGCAGCAGCACCTCGTCCTGGCGGGCATCATTGGTGAGCAGGTCCGCCTGGACGGCGGCGCCGAGCGCCACCACTTGATCCGGGTCGATGTCGCCCAGGGGCTCGCGGCCGAACAGCTCGGCCACGAACGCTCGCACGGCGGGCACCCGGGTGGAGCCGCCCACGAGGATGACGCCGTCCAGCTCCGAGGCCGTCACGCCCGCGTCCTTGAGGGCCCGCCGGCACACCGCGCCCGTCTTCTGGAGGAGCGGGCGGATCCACTCCTCCACGTCCGAGCGCCGGATCGTCTGCCGGTGCGAGCCCACGGCCAGCTCCGTCTCGGGGCCGTCGGTGAGGGCTTCCTTGGCCTTGCGCGAGGTGGCGAGCACCTCGGCCACGAGGGCCGCGGAAGGGGAGGCCTCCCCGAGGGCCTGGAGCACGCGCTGGGCGATGGCCCGGTCGAAGTCGTCTCCGCCGAGCGCCGAGTCACCGCCGGTGCTCTTCACCTCGAAGACGCCGTCCACCAGCTTGAGGATGGAGATGTCGAAGGTGCCGCCGCCCAGGTCGTACACCGCGAAGGTGCCCTGGCTGCCCTTGTCCAGCCCGTAGGCGAGCGCCGCCGCGGTGGGCTCGTTGAGCAAGCGCAGCACGTCCAGGCCCGCGAGCCGGCCCGCGTCCTTGGTGGCCTGGCGCTGGGCGTCGTCGAAGTAGGCGGGCACGGTGATGACGGCCTGCTCCACCCGGCCGGAGAAGTGCGTCTCCGCGCGGCGCTTGAGGGCGCGCAGGATTTCCCCGGACACCTCGATGGGCGTCACCGGCTGGCCCCCGGCCACCTGGAAGCGCACCACCTTGCCGCCGCTCGCGAACTGGTAGGCGCCCAGCTTGCGCGTCTCCGGATCATCCGGACCCCGGCCCATGAAGCGCTTCACGGAGACGATGGTGTCCGTGGGGTGCTCGGCCACGAGGCTCCGGGCGCGCGCGCCCACCACCACGCCTCCGTCCTTGCCGTAGTGCACCACCGAGGGCAGCAGCAGGCTGTCCCCCTCGTCCGCCGCGAAGCAGCGGGGTTTGCCCTGGACGACGCTCGCCACCAGCGAGTTCGTGGTGCCCAGGTCGATCCCCACCGCGTGCCCCTTGGGCTTGAGCGGATCATGAATCTGCAGGTAGCCGTTCTTGCTCACGCCAGCATCTCCTCCTCGAACGCGTCCACCTGCTCGAGGAAGCGCGTGAAGTAGCGCACCCGACCCAGGGCGTGCGACGCCTTTTTCACCAGGGACTCGTCCAAAGGCCCCTTCTCCAGGGTGCGCAGGGCCTCCACCGCCTCCTGGAGCGCTCCCGAGCGCCGCGCCCCCACGTCCTGGGCCATCTTCTGGATGCGTCCGGTGTCCCGGGCCTCCATGGCCTCGTCGAGCGCCTCGCGCAGCTCCATCACCTCCTCGAGGAACTCGAGGGGCATGTTCTTCTGGGCGCCCGAGTCCTCGCGGTCCAGGTCCACGCCGTGCAGCGACAGCAGGTAGAAGGCGCGCCGGGTGGCGTCCTTGAGCGTCTTGTAGGCCTCGTTGAGCGCCGTGGTCTGCTCGAGCGACAGCCGGCGCTCGCGTGCCTCCGCCTGGGCGAAGCGGTCCGGGTGCAGCTTCAACGACAGCTCCCGGTATTGCCGCTCCAGGGCGTCCAGCTGCACGTCATGGCTCGGGGGCAGGCCGAAGACGGCGAAGTGGGTGGTGCCCGCGAGCCGGCCCGCGATCTTCCCGCAGGCCCCACAGAAGGGGCGGCCCTCCGACTCCTTGTCACAGTTCCAGCACTTCACGGATGCGTCCCTCTCGACGGACGAAACAACAAGGGCCCGGCGTGTCGCGGCCGGGCCCCGGAATGGGAATGCGCCGTAGCGCCAGCGCTCAGACGGAGAAGCTCTCGCCGCAGCCGCACGCGCCCTTCACGTTGGGATTGTTCAGCTTGAACCCGCTGGCCATCAGCGTGGACTCGTACACGATCTCCGTGCCGAGCAGGTACAGGTAGCTCTTTGGATCCACGAAGACCCGCACGCCCTCGCGCTCGAAGATCTTGTCCTTCTCGCGCGGCTTCTCCGCCCACTCCATCACGTACGCGAGCCCCGAACACCCGCCGCCCCGCACCGCGATGCGCAGGCCCGCGTCGGGCGTCTGCCGCTCGGCCAGCAGCTTGTGCAGCTGCGCCACCGCGCTGTCATGCAGCGTGATGCCCCTCGCCGGCTTGGCGGCCGGGGTGGCAGGCGCCGTCTTCTGGACCGTCTGCTCTGTCGCCTGCTCGTTCATCACGTGCCTCCTCGCGTCGCCCTGGACGGACGTCAGACCGCCTCGCGGCGCGCCTGGCGCTTCTTCTTGAAGTCGTCGATGGCCGCCTTGATGGCGTCCTCGGCCAACACGGAACAGTGGATCTTCACCGGCGGCAGCGCCAGCTCGCGCGCCACATCCTTGTTGGAGATGGTCAGCGCCTCGTCCACCGTCTTGCCCTTCACCCACTCGCTCACCAGGGAGCTGGACGCGATGGCCGAGCCGCACCCGAACGTCTTGAAGCGCGCGTCCTCGATGATGCCCTCGTCGGTGATCTTCAGCTGCAGGCGCATCACGTCGCCGCACGCGGGCGCGCCCACCAGGCCGGTGCCCACGTTGGGGTCCGACTTGTCGAGCGAGCCGACGTTGCGGGGGTTCTCGTAGTGGTCGATGACTTTGTCGCTATAGGCCATGGGGGACTCCGTAAGGGTGTGAAGGGGGTGGGGAGGACTAGTGCGCCGTCCACTCGATGCTCTTGAGGTCGATGCCTTCCTTGGCCATCTCGTACAGCGGGCTCATCTCGCGCAGACGGTTCACCTTGTCCACCATGAGCTGGATGACGAAGTCGACCTCTTCCTCGGTGTTGAAGCGGCCCAGGCCGAAGCGGATGGAGCTGTGCGCCATCTCCTCGTCCACACCACAGGCGCGCAGCACATAGGAGGGCTCGAGCGAGGCGGACGTGCACGCCGAACCCGAGGACACCGCGACGTCCTTGATGGCCATCATCAGCGCCTCGCCCTCCACATAGGCGAAGGAGATGTTCAGGTTGCCCGGCAGCCGGTGCTCCTGCGAGCCGTTCACCGTGATGAGATCCAGCTTCTCGGCGATGCCCTTGCGCAGCCGCTCGCGCAGGCGCGACAGGCGCACGGCCTCCTCCGCCATCTCCTCGCGGGCGATCCTCGCCGCCTCGCCGAAGCCCACGATGGACGCCACGTTGAGCGTGCCCGAGCGCATGCCGCGCTCATGGCCGCCGCCATCGATGAGCGGCGCGATGCGCACGCGCGGCTTGCGGCGCACGTACAGCGCGCCCACGCCCTTGGGGCCATACATCTTGTGCGCGGAGATGGACGCCAGGTCCACGTTCATCTCCTCGACGTGGAAGGGCACCTTGCCAATGCCCTGCACCGCGTCGCAGTGCAGCAGGATGCCGCGCTGGCGGCACAGGCGGCCAATCTCCGCGATGGGCTGCACGGTGCCGATCTCGTTGTTGGCGAGCATGATGGACACCAGGAGGGTCTTGTCCGTCATGGCCGCCTCGAGCTTCTTGAGGTCGACCCGGCCATCCTTCTCCACGTCCAGGTACGTCACGCGCGCGCCACCCGTGGGCAGCGCCGCCCACTGCTGGTAGGCCGCGTCGTTGTCCAGGTCGTGCTTGATGGCGAGCGTGGCCAGGTCCTCGCGGGACACCGGGCCTCCCGTGAGCTGCATGAGGCGCAGCGTCTTGAGCTCGTCCAGCCGCTCCTGACGCACGCGCTCCAGGCGCTTGCACGTGTCGAGCACCGCCTTGTGCTCCGTCTTCAGGGTGATGATGTGGTCGCCCTTGTCCTTGTAGAACTCGACCACGCCCTTGATGGCCAGGTTGTCCGACTCGGTGGCGCCCGAGGTGAAGACAATCTCCTTGTCCGACGCGCCGATGAGCGCCGCCACCTGCTTGCGCGCCTGCTCCACCGCCGCCTCGGCCTTCCAACCGAACGCGTGATTGCGCGACGCGGCATTGCCGAAGTCCTCGCGCAGATAGGGCAGCATGGCCTCCAACACACGCGGATCCAGCGGCGTGGTGGCGTGGTTGTCCATGTAGATGGGCAGCTTCAGCATCTCGGTGAACCTTCCGGGCAGCCGTCGGTCTCGGACCTCGACGGGTGGGATAACCCCGCGACGTCCTTGGGCGTGCCTACATTGGCACACCTAATGTGGACTGGACTGGTCAATTATAAAATCGACCCCCCCTCGGTCAAGGCGACATGAGGGACGAGGGTCCTGCGCCGTCGTAACCGGCGAATCGGAGGGATTTAGTCCTCTTTCACCGCCGGTCCAGATTGGAGCGATCCAGGAGGGGACACCCCGTTCCAGGCTGGAGCACCCCTTGCCCCCAAGTGGTCGATTTCAGGGCGCTCCAGCATTGGCCACGGGCCTGCAATCCGCGAAGTCCAGGACTTCTGGAGGGACGCGGATGAGCACGAAGGACAAGCGGGCGGTGAATCTGAACGCGGTGGGTTCCCTGGCGGTGTCGGTAGGGGAGCCCCCGCCGCCGCCCCGGAACGAGGTGCGCAACGACCTGGCCCGGGTGGAGTCGGAAGCGCGCTACCAGGGGGGTTGGCGGGCGGGCAAGCCGGCCGAGGACCCCGAGAAGATGAAGAAGTGGGGTCTCATCACCGCCCGGCCGAGCGAGTTCCTCATCCACATGCGCCGGGGCCGGGTGCGGGACGTGAGTGGGCAGGGCGCCTCGTGCTTCAAGCTGCCGGGCGACGCGGTGGCCATTGTCCCCACGAGCGTGCAGCGCCTGCGCTTCACCGCGGATCAGGTGACGAGCGAGAAGGTGGGCGTGCAGGTGACGGGGCTGGCGGTCTACCGGATCGTCGACCCCCTGGTGGCCTTCCGGATGCTCAACTTCTCCTTCCCCGAGCGGGCCCAGGAGAAGCTGCGCGAGCTGCTCGGGGAGATGTTCGTGGGCGCCGTGCGGCGGCTGGTGGCGAACCTCACCGTGGAGGAGTGCCTGACCCGGCGCAAGGAGGGGCTGGCCACGGAGCTGATGCGGGAGATCGCCCCGGTGGTGTCGGGCCGGGGGCGGCTGGAGGACAGCACGGACACGGGGTGGGGCGTGGTCCTGGACACGATTGAAATCCAGGACGTGCGGGTGCTGTCGGACACGGTGTTCGCGAACATGCAGGCGCGCTACCGCCAGGAGCAGGAGCGGGTGGCGCGCGAGGCGGAACTGGCCAAGGAGCGCTTCATCCGCCGCGAGGAAGCGGAGGTGGAGCGGCAGATCGCCCTGACGCGGCTGGCGACGGAGGAGGAGGTCCGCCACAAGCGCCAGGAGGCCGAGGAGCAGGCGAAGCTGGAGTCGCTGGCGGTCGAGTCGCGCGTGGAGGAAGCGCGAGTGGCCAAGGAGCGGGGGACGCGGCAGGCGCAGGTGGCGCTGGAGCGCGAGACGGCGCTGGCGAAGCTGAACGCCGAGCGCGAGGTGCGCGAGCAGAAGGCCCGGACGGACGAGGCGCAGGCGCTGACGCGGCTGGAGGCGGAGCGGCGGATGGCGGAGGCGCAGCAGGAGAACGAGCGGGCGCTGGCGGGAGCCCAGGCGCGAGCGGCCCTGGAGCGGATGAAGCTCGAGCAGGAGTCGGACGTGGCGCGCTTGGCGCACGAGCGTCGGATGAAGGGGCTTCAGGCGGAGGCGGAGGTGGCGGCGCTGTTGTACGAGCAGCAGACGCTGGCGGCTCGGCATGAGGCGCGGATGGCGGAGTTGCACCAGGAGGAGGAGCGGGCGCGCTCTCAGGCGAGGGCGGCCGAGGCCCGGTGTGCCATCGCCGAAGCGGAGCTGACCCTGGCGGAGCTGGATGCCCGCAAGGCGCGCATGGCGCAGGATCCAGAGTTGGCGAGGGCCAAGGCGTTGCGGGAAATCGAAAACACGCTGTCGCCCGAGTCGATTCAACTGGTGTTGGCGCAGCAGTTGCCGCAACTGGCGGCGGCCTTCCAGCAGAACATGGGTGAAGTGCACGTGACGGCGGTGGATGGAGCCAATCCCTTTGGATACATCGCCGCGGCGGTGGAGGGCGTCATGGGCCTGGCTCGCTCGGCGGGCTTGCAGGTGCCCGCGAAGAAGGAGTGACCCGGGTAAGATGGGAAGGCGGGAGGAAGCTCGGCCATGTTGATGTCTCTGCTGATGGGAAGCGGTCCCTGCCCTTGTTGCGCCTACTCGCGGGCGGCGTCGTTGCTGCCCTTCTGGCCGTTCCAATCGGTGCGTCGGCCCTTGGTCCGCGGCGCGAGCGAGTCGCGTTCGCGTGCCGAGCCGATGCTCTCCGAGGAGCTCCACATCGACGGCGCGACCATTGTCGATCCTCGCGACGGCGGCAAGACGGCAGGGATGACCGTCATCACCCAGGGGGGACGGATCGTCGACGTCGTGCCCGTTGGCTCGATGCGGCCACGTCCTTCGGTCCAGGTTGTCGACGCGACCGGCAAGTTCATCGTCCCGGGCTACAACGACATGCACTCCCACGTGCTCGAGCTGGAGGATCCATCGGGCGGGCTCGCCCTGATGCTGGTGGAGGGGGTGACCGGCTTTCGGCAGATGTCAGGCTCGCCCGGGCTGCTGGAGCTGCGGCGCAACGGCGACCTGCCGATCGGGAAGGAATCACCCGCGCTGCTGGAGACGCCAGGCTCGATCCTCACGCCCTTCAACGCGGGCTCGGTCGAGGAGGTCGTCGCGGAGATCCGGCGGCAGAAGGACCAGGGCGCCGACTTCGTCAAGTTGGGCCTGACGAGCCCGGAGGTATTCTTCGCGGCGATCGCCGAGGGCAAGCGGGTGGGGATCCCGATTCTTGGGCATCTCCAGGAGGGGACCGACGCGCTCGAGGCGTCACGCGCCGGCTTCCGCTCGATCGAGCATCTGGGGCCCGGCAGCACGATCTGGGTCAGTTGCTCCTCTCAGGAGGAGATGCTCCGCGCCGACAGTTATAAGCGCCCCTTCATCAAGGCGCCGCCGATAAAGATTCCGTTTCTCGAGCGCCTCATCATGCGCCGCTTCCGCACCCTGCTCATCAACCCGGTGGCGTTCGCTCATCCGGGTGACGCGGCCCGGCTCGGACTCGCGATCGACACCTTCAGCGAGGCCAGGTGCGACTCGGTGGCCGAACACTTCGTGACGGACGGCATCTGGCACGTCCCGACGCTGGTGCGCTTGCGCACGCAGGAACTCGCGGACGAGCCGAACTACGAGCGCGACGAGCTGCTGCAATACATGCCGCGAGAGAACGTCAAGAAGTGGCGCCAGGTGACGGAGCGGTTCAAGAAGCTGCCGCGGGACATGCTGGGCACGTTCCGTAAGGCCTATCCGCGTCAGCGTGCGCTGGCCAAGCGCTTCGCCGACTCCGGGGTCCGCATGATGGTCGGGACCGACGGCGGGGCGCTGATGGGCCCCGGGCTGACGCTGCGGCAGGAGTTCGCCGAACTGGCCGAGGCGGGGTTCTCGCCACTCAAGATCCTCCAAATGGCGACGATCAACCCCGCCGAGTATCTCGGCCGCCGCGACACGATGGGCACGATCGAGCGCGGGCGCGACGCGGACATGGTGCTGCTCGACGCCGACCCGCTGGAGCGGGTGGAGAACCTTCACCGCATCGCGGGGGTCGTGCGGGCGGGCTTCTATTATTCGAGCCGCGATCTGAATGCCTTGCGGTCACGCGTCGCCTCGACCCGTGGCTACCTCCACTGACACCGTCGGCCGCCGGCCGGGCCAGACCGGAAGCACGGAGGGAGTCATCGCGATGTATTGGAATGGCAGTACCCGCTTGTTCTGTCGAGCGCAGCCCATCCATCCTGAGCATGAGATTCATGTTTCGCTGAAATTTTTTCCTTGAGGGCGCAAGGGTGACTGGTTGCGTCAATTGCCGGGAAAACAATTATTCGGCGTTTTCCTTGGAATCATGTTAATACGTGCTCATGACCATGATTACCCATTCGAAGCGTCCGAGCGGTTTCAAGCAGCTTTTCGCGTTGGGTCTGAGCGGCACGATGCTGCTCACCGCGGGATGTGGCGGCGAGATGGAGCAGCCCGTCCAGGAGCCGACCGCGCAGCAGGAGCAGCCCCTGGCGGGCTGGGTGCAGATCTGGAGCGATGAGTTCAACGGCACCAGCGTGGATCAGTCCAACTGGTCGTACATCACCAACATCCACGTCAACAACGAGCAGCAGCAGTACACCACCTCGTCGCAGAACGTGTCGGTGAGCAACGGCACGCTCAAGCTGACCGCCCGCCTGCAGTCCAGCAACGGCTATCCTTTCACCTCGGGCCGCCTGGAGAGCGCGGGCAAGCGCCAGTTTGGCCACACCCGCATCGAGGCGCGCATCAAGATGCCGGTGGGCCCGGGCCTGTGGCCGGCCTTCTGGCTGCTCGGCAGTGACATCAACTCGGTGGGCTGGCCCGCGTGCGGCGAGCTCGACATCATGGAGAACGTTGGCTACGGCGACTGGGTTTCGGGCGCGCTGCATGGCCCGGGCTACTCGGGCAACACCCCCATCAACGCCCGTTTCTACCCCAATTCCTCGGTGAGCAACTTCCACGTGTACCGCACGGAGTTCTCCCCCACGGACATCAAGTGGTACATCGACGGCAATCTGGTGAAGACCACGCAGAAGTCGGAGGTCACCCGGTACGGCAACTGGGTGTATGACAAGCAGTTCTTCATCATCCTCAACCTGGCGGTGGGTGGCACCTATCCGCAGGGCGTGAACGGCGCGTCCTCTCCGTACCCGGGTGTGCCGCAGTCCACGGCGGACCTCATCCGCAAGACGCCCCAGACGATGGAAGTCGACTGGGTTCGCGTCTATCAGTGGCAGTAATCCCCGGAGACGGGTAACGCCGCTTGGATGGGGAATGACCTCCAAGCGGCGCTTCATACGCCTACCGCTATGCGGTGAACGGACCGTGGTGTGCGTGGGACAGGGAGTTGGGACGGCATGAGTCAGGGGTTCAGCGACTTCTCGGCCCGGAGCCGCTCCACCGCGAAGTCGACGAAGGCACGCACCCGGGCATTGGCTCGCCGCCCCTCGGGGTATACGACGTGAATCGGAAGGGGCGGGGGCTCGAAGTCCTCGAGCACGATTCGCAGCTGCCCCGCGCGCAGCTCCGGGGCGATTTGATAGGAGAGCACTCGGGTCAGCCCCCGCCCGGCCACCGCCGCGGCGATGGCGACCTCCGTGGTGTTGACGATCAGCCGCGTGGGTGGGCTGACCGTCTGGTTCCTCGTCCCCGATGCGAATGCCCAGGGTTGCGGGGCCACGGTGGACGAGAGCGTGAACGCCTCGAAGCGCGACAGCTCGGCCGGGGTCCGCGGGATGCCATGCTCGGCCAGGTACCGAGGGGACGCGCAGACGACCCGCCGCACTGAACCCACCCGGACAGCGGTCAACGTCGAGTCCTCCAGGTGGGCGATCCGGATGGCGACGTCGAGCCCCTCGTCCACCAGGTCGACAACGCGATCCACGAGCAGCGTTCGCGCCATGACGCGCGGATGCCGGGCCAGGAAGTCGAGCAGGAGGGGGGCGATGAACATCCGCCCGAACATCAGGGATGCCGTGACCCCGAGCTGACCTCGAGGCTCGGTATGGGAGCCCGCGGCCGAAGCCTCGGCCTCTTCGAGCTCCCCGAGGATGCGCTTGCAGTCGGCGAGGAAACGGGTGCCCGTCTCCGTCAGGCGCACGATGCGCGTTGTGCGATGAAGGAGCCTCGTGCCGATGCGCTCCTCAAGCGCCGCGATGGCCCGGGTCACCGCTGGCGGCGACATCGCCAGACGCCGGGCCGCGGACGCGAAGCCCGCTTCCTCCGCCACCGTGACGAATACACGCAAGGTCTCGAGACGATCCACGCGATCATTCCGCGGCGTGGAACGGTGCATTGTCAAGAACGCTCATTCCGCTTCCGGGTGGCAACGAGCATCTTGCCGTTCATGACCCAGCCCCTTCGCCCCATCCGTCTCTATCGTCACGCCCTGTCCGGTCATTCTCACAGGGTCGAGCTGTTCCTGTCTCTGTTGAAGCTCCCGTTCGAGCTCGTCGACGTCGATCTCCTGAAAGGAGAGCAGAAGTCCCCCGGATTCCTGGCCAAGAACCTGTTCGGCCAGGTGCCAGTGATCGAAGACGGAGAGGTGACGCTGGCCGACAGCAACGCCATCCTCGTCTATCTCGCGACGCGGTATGACCCATCGGGGCGTTGGCTCCCGCGCGAGCCGGTCGCGGCGGCGCGAGTGCAGCAGTGGCTCTCGGTCGCGGCCGGACCGCTCGCGTCGGGTCCCGCGACGGCGCGCCTGGTCACCGTGTTCGGCATGAAGCTCGACGCCGAGCGTGCGAAGGAGATCGCCTCCCAGCTCTACACGGTGCTCGACTCGCATCTGGCCACCCGGAGCTTTGTCGCCGGGGACGCGCCGACCCTCGCCGACGTGGCGCTCTATTCCTATACCGCCCACGCTCCCGAGGGAGGCGTGTCGCTCGAGCCCTACGGCAACGTCCGGGCGTGGCTCGCTCGCATCCAGGCGTTGCCCGGCTTCATACCGATGCCGCGGACGCCGACCCAATACGCGGCCTGATCCGTCGCGGGAGGTCCTGTCATGCCGCCGAATGCTCCATCGAATGTCCCCGGTGCTCCGCCGCCGGGGTGGCCTCTCGAGCGATCGCCGTTCCACGCCGGCGAGCAGGCCGTGCAGGAACGGGTCGGGATGCGCGACCGTCTCGAGCAGACGGGGCGTAAGTTCATCCGCTCGTTCATGCCGGACCCTCACCGTGAGCTGTTCCGCGAGCTGCCCTTCCTGCTGGTCGGCGGTCTGGATGGCGAGCGGCGTCCCTGGGCCTCCCTCCTCGTGGGAGCACCCGGCTTCGTGACCTCGCCGGACTCGAGGACGCTCGTGATCTCCGCGCGCCCTGGTTTCGGAGATGCTTTGGGCCGCAACCTCACGCTGGGCGCGCCCCTGGGCCTTCTGGGCATTCAGCTCGAGACACGCCGCCGCGTCCGGATGAACGGAACGGTGGTGGAGCTCGGAGAGGGCCGGTTCGCCGTCCAGGTCGAGCAGAGCTTCGGCAACTGCCCGCGGTACATCCAGGCACGGGAGCCAGTCTTCGTGGCCGAGCCCTCTTGTGTCACCGAGCCGCGGCCGGTGTGGACGGAAGGCCCGTTGCTGTCGGGTGTCAGCGCCGGGCTCATCGAGCGCGCGGATACGTTCTTCATCGCGACGGCGTCCCCGGTGGCACGCGGGGGAGATCCAGTCGAGGGCGTCGACGTCTCGCATCGCGGAGGCAAACCCGGCTTCGTGCGTGTGACGGAAGAGGCCGGCCGCACCGTCCTGACGGCTCCGGACTTCAGCGGCAACCTTCAGTTCAACACGCTGGGCAATCTGCTCCTCAACCCGCGAGCCGGCCTGCTGTTCGTTGATTTCACCTCGGGTGGGATCCTCTCTCTGACGGGTGAGACGGAGATTGTCTGGGAGGGGCCCGAGGTCGAGGCCTTCACGGGGGCGGAGCGGCTCCTGCGCTTCCGTGTCACCGAAGGGACGTGGATCGAGAACGGCGTGCCGCTCCGCTGGTCCGCGCCACGGCCCGCTCCGCAGCTCAGCAGCACCGGCTCCTGGTCGCGTTGAACTCCAAGCATCGGCCACCTGGCTTCCGTTCGTCAGTGAACGGTGTATCATCCTGAAATTAATGTCGATGAGTGAGCCGCAGGCGCGAACGTTGGAACCGCACGTATTGGTCCTTGACAAGCAGCAGAGCTACAAGCGCCCGGAGGAAGATGCCCTCATCCGCATGCTCCGGGAGGGATGCCGTCACTTCGCCATCCATTGTCTTCCCTATCGGCTCTCACCGGTCGTCCTGGGTCTTCCCGGGTTGGTCCTCCACGTGTTCCTGCTCGCCGCCGTCCATACCTTCGAGCGCGCACGGTGGATGTATGGGCTTTGGGTGATCTGCCGGGTGCTCCACTTCTGTCTGGATTCCATGGATGGCACCCTGGCCCGGCGCAATGGGACACAATCGACCGCACGCCACTTCTGGGATCACTGGGTCGACGTGGCGAACTCGGCGATGGCGGTGATGATCGTGGCTCAACTCGGTCCGCGGCAGAGCCTCTACTTCGTGCCCTACGTCTTGTTGACCGCCACGGGCCAGTTGTTCTTCTACCTGGGGCTGTGCCGCTACTTCGCGACGGGCATCATGCGGGACCCCTACATCAACCACCTGTGGAACTATGTCTTCTGTCTGTTCCTGGGGCTGGCCGTCTGTATTCACGACGTGGCGATTCTCTCGGATCGCGACTTCCAACTCGCCTACACCCTCTTGAGCCTCGTGGTCTTCGGGTGCGGCTTCTGGTGCCTGCTCCAGGACCTGGTGCTCATGTTCCGCTCGCGGCTGTCATCTGTCCGCTTCTACGTGCGGATTCTCGCGGCGCCAGCCCTCATCCTCGGCATCTATGGGGTCTGGATGCGGCACTGGAGCGATGTCTTCTCCGCCCGGGCCCTGGTGGCTGTCGCGATGAGCAGTCTCGCGGTGGGCGTCCACGCGCGCCAGCTCGTCAACAAGTCTCCCGCCTGGTTGACGGTCGAGGGCGCGTTGTTCCTCCTGGTGCTTCCCCTGTCGGCATTGCCCTCATCGCTCGAACCCGTGGGTCGCCGGGGGCTCTTGGTGGTGATGGTGCTGACGATGGTCATCAACCTGTTCCGCTACCTCCGGGAGATGATCGCCCAATACCCGGAGATTGGATTTCCGTGGGTCTGGCTGCCCTCGACGTACAATCCGGTGCGCCTGAACGTGAGCAACAAGCCCACCTGGGGTCGAGACGGAAGTCGAGCGTCAGAAGCCCCTCAAGGTTGACTTTGCGCGGGGAGGGAGCCACAGCACGAACCGCGCTCCACCCTCCGCCACGCGCTCGTGGCGGAGGTCCGCCTTCATGCTCCGCGCCAGCCTCCGGCAGAGGGCGAGTCCCAGCCCCACGCCCGGCGCCGTCTTCGCCGCTGTCTGCACGGACTTGGAGAAGGGCTCGAAGAGGCGCCGTGCCGTCACCGCGTCCACGCCGGGCCCGTGGTCCCTCACCGCCAGGCCTACCCGGCCCCGGCGCCGCTCCACCTCCACGTGGATGCGCCGGTCCACCGCCGGGGCCGCGTACTTGGACGCGTTGTCCACCAGGTTGAAAAGCACCTGCTCCACGGCGGAAGGGTCCGTCAGCACCGCGACGCCCGCCGGCACGTCCACGCACAGCTCCATGTCCGCCTGCGCCGCCCGCTGTGCCAGCCGCTCCTCCATCCGGCCCACCATGGAGCGCACGTCCACCGGCTCCAGCCGGGCCGGCGCCCGCCCGCGCTCGATGCGGGCGTAGGCCAGCACGTTCTCCACCAGGTGGCTCAGCCGCTCCGCCTCGCGGTGGAGGATGTCGAAGTACTCCTGGCGCCGGGCCTCGTCCGGCACCATGCCCGCCGCCAGCATCTCCGTGTACATCCGGAACGTCGTCAGCGGCGTGCGCAGCTCGTGCGTCACCGCGGAGACGAACGCGCCCCGCCTCTCGCTCAGCGCCACCACGCCCACGAGGAGCGCCACCACCGCCGCGCCCGCCAGCAGCACGCCGCTCCATGCCACCGTCAGCACCACCGGCAGCGAGGAGATGGACGCCGCGCCATACCCGCCCTCCGGCACCTGCCCCAGCACCAGCCGCACCGGCAGCGCCGCCAGCATCCGGCCATCTCCGTGCGTCGGCCTGCCCGCGACGGGCTCCAGCATCGCGGAGGGCAGCAGGTCGACAATCTGGCCCACCAGCCACGTGCGCAGCGCGGGCCAGTCCAGCCAGCAGCCCTGGATGTACTCCCGCCCGTCCAGCCAGACGCGCCGCCCCAGGAGCAGCGTGTCCCCCACCCAGAGGGCCTTCATCGCGGTTTCATCCTCCCGCTGGCGCCGCACGGGGGCGCGCTGGAGGTTGTCCTCGTAGGAGTTCGAGTTGGAACTGCTCACGCCCCGGAGGGCCTGGCTCGCGCTCCGGGAGCGGGCGCTGAACTCGCTCACGTTCTTCGCCACCTGGGAGATCTCGGCGAGCGTGCTCTCGTAGCGAACCTTGGGCTCGTGACGCCGGACCCGCGGGGGCGGTTCGCTCAGGGCCCGTCGGAGATCCGTACCGCCCAGGAGGCCGCGCAGCTTCCCCAGCCGGGCCTCCAACGCGGCCTGCTCGGACGCGGGCAGCGTGGCGCCCACCGACTCGCGCAGCCCGGGCTCCACCACTTGGGGTGAGGACACCGTTCCGTCCGGGGCCACCTGGAAGTGGAGCAGCACATGCTCCGGGAGTGGGGCCAGCAGCGGTGAGGCCAGCAGCGCCTCGCCCTCCGGCATGGGACGCAGCTTCGAGTCGAGCACCCCGCGCGCCGCGGACACGGGGCGGTAGGCCTCCGGGGCCACCGCGCTCTCGCGGGCCACCAGCGGCAGCAGGTCCGAGTCCAGTCGCCACAGCGCCAGCCGCGCGTTCTCCTCCCTCGCCGCGCTCTCCCGGGCCTGACGGTCCGCGCGGTCCAGCCGGAGGGCGAAGGCGGACAGCGCCACCACGCCCGCCAGCGCCAGGCACAGGCACGCGCTCACGGCGATCCAGATGCGCCAGGAGCGAATCACGAGGCGGCGCCTCGCGTGGCGAACATGTAGCCCTTGCCCCGGACGGTGAGGATGACGCGGGGCTCCTCGGAGTCGTCCCGGAGCTTCTCCCTCAGGCGCGCCATGGTCATGTCCACCGTGCGCGTCTGCACGCCCCGGGCGGGCAGGTGCCACACCCGCTCCAGCAACTCCTCGCGGGAGATGGCGCGCCCCGCGTTGTCACCCAGGTAGCGCAGCGTGTCCGCCTCTCGCTCGGACAGGTCCACCCGCGAGCCGTCGTCGAAGCTCAGCTCGCGCCGCTCCACCTCGAAGTGCCCTCCCGGGAAGTCGATGCGGCTCGTCCCCGTGGGCCGCTCGGCCGAGCGGCGGAGCACCGCGCCCGCCCGGGCCAGCAGCTCCCGCACCGAGAAGGGCTTCACCACGTAGTCGTCGGCGCCGAGCTTCAGGCCGTTGACGCGGTCCTCTTCCTGGCCCCGGGCGGTGAGGATGATGACGGGGAGCGTGGGGCGGTTCTTGCGCACCGCCCGGAGCAGTTCCAGCCCGTCCCCGTCGGGAAGGACCAGATCCAGCAACACCAGGTCGCAGGGAATGCGCTCGGCCAGCCGCTGTCCCTCCACGCGGGTCCCGGCTTCGAGGATCTCATAGCCCTCGAAGCGCAGGGCATCCACGATTCCGCGCCGGATGGCGGGGTCATCCTCCACGACAAGCACTCGGCGCGCGGCCATGACGGCATCCTACTCCAGCACGAGGTGACGCTTCTTGGCCTCGCGCTCCACGACCTGGCCGATGGCCCCTTCCAGCGTGTCCACCCCCGGAGCGGCCTGCTGCTCGCGCGCCTGGACGAGGAACCGCTGGCGCTCGGCGTTGAGCGTCTGGATGCGCTGCTGGAGCCGCGTCCGCTCCTGCTCGCGCGCCTCCAGCCACGCCTTGCGGCCGGCGGCGTCCAGCCCGCGCATCGGCTCCGGCAGGTCCTCGGCCCGGACGGACGCCACGTCCACCTGGTTCTTCTTCACCGCGTCCACCAGGTCCCAGCTCTCGTTCGAGTAGTTGCCGGAGGACTTGGCCACGGAGCGGGACACCATGCTGGAGATGGAGACGCCGCGCGAGTTGCTGTCCTGTGCCTCCTGGCGCAACTGGCTCCGCCTGCCGGCGGTGCCGTAGGCGACGTACGTCTTGTTCAGCTCCGCGCCCAGTTGGGCAATCTCCGCGTCCTGCGGCGCGGCGATCTCCACCACGCGCTGATTCTGGTCGATGTTCATGTAGCTGCCGTCGGCGAGCGCCGCCGCGTCCTTCCACTTCCCGGCGACGCCCTCCTCGTAGTCGCCACAGTGGATGGTGTTGACGGTGATGCCGCGCTCGCGGGCGCTCTTCACCGCGTCATCGAAGTCGACGGGGCCCTGGGTGAAGGGCTCGTTGCCGGCGATGAAGATGAGCCGCATGGTGTCCGGGTCCTTGCTCCAGGCGAGCTGCGCGGAGGCGTCGCGGATGACCTCTCCGCAGTGCTCGTCGCCGCCGGACGTCCTCAGGGCGAAGAGATGCTCGGAGAGCAGGTCCAGGTCCGTGGTGAAGGGCAGCACCTGGCGGATCTCACTGGAGTTGGCGCCCGGGTCGGCGTTGCCGTACGCGTACAGGGCGATCTGGAGCTGCGGCCCCACGCCGTCGCGCTTCGCGTGGGAGAAGCGGTTGACGATGTTCCACAGCTGCGAGCGGGCCTGGTCAAGCAGGCCGTCCATGCTGCCGCTGGTGTCCAGCAGCAGGGCAATCTGGATGATGGGCTGCTTGGCGTCCGCCTGGGCGATGGGGACCACGTCCGGCTTTCCCGGAGTCCTGGGCGAGGTGCGCACGGGGGTTGGCTCCACGGGCGGCGGCGTGGGCGTGCCCGGAGCGGGCTGGCCCAGCAGGAGCGCGGACACCGCGAGCACCGCGGCCGAGCCAAGGATGACGGGAAGCTGGAGTGACGATTTCATCGTGCGTCCTTTCGTACGTCGGTGCCCGATCGAGCACGCGGAGAACAGTACGAATGAAGGACCGCGCGGGGTGTAACCGGCTTGTAACCGGAGGCGGCGTCCGGCACTCCAGAGCGCGGCGCCTGCTCCCAGTGGCTCCTCTTCGCGGAGCGGACGCTCGAACCGGTGGCGCTGGAGCTCCGTCGTGGCGCCCAGCTGCCCGAGAGCGAGCGCGCGAGGGTGTTCGAGCAGCACCGCTCCCGGCTCGACGAGGTGCTCGGGGTCATCGACTGGACGCTCGAGGGCCGCGAGGTGCTGGTGGGCGGTTCTTCACCGCCGCGGACACCAGGCTCCCTGGGGAATAAAGGAAGCGGCGCCGCGCGTCAGTTCCACTGCCGCGCGGGCGCGACGAGTTGCTCACTCAGCATGGCCAGCGGCGTCGCCCAGGTGTCCTCCCACCGGAAGCTGGCGAGCTGCCGGGATTGGCTGCCGCGCCGGAACGCGGCCCACAACAGCCGGGCGTACTGAGCCGCATCCACTCCGGGCACCCTCCTGGTTGCCTTCGCCGACTGAAGCAGGATGAGGAGCGAGGTGCGCAGGTGGAGGTTGCCCAGGGTGAACGCCTGCAGTTCCATCTCGCCCATGACATCGGTGGCGTAGCCGGTCACCAAGTGGTGCAAGTCATGCGTCTCCCGCAGGCGCGTGGCGACGTACTGGGCATCGTTTTTCGGCGGAGAGAGGGTTTCGATCGGCGTCAGCCCCTGCTCCCGGAAGTAGCGCGCGAACGTGTTGCCGAGCGACCCCGAGGGAAGCTTCTCCAGCGTATCCAGGTCCAGGGCCGACGCACGCAACGAGGGCTTCTCGGCCAGCAGGCGGCGGCCCTCCTCATGGCGGGAGAAGTCCTGGGCGAGTGCCGCGCACAGGCCAATCTCCACACTGTCGTAGAACAGGGCGCCGTAGGCGGGATTCGTGGGATCGGTCTGAAGGACCTTGAGCGCCCGAAGGCCCACGTGCAGGCGGGTGAACAGCGAGGGATTCTCGGGGAGTGAGGGGAGGGAGGAGGTAAGGTCGGGCATGGTGCTGTCTCTCGTGGGGCTTGGGGAATCGGAGAGGGAGCTCGGGAGCGGAGTCAGACTCCGTCAGAGCAACTGGACGACTTCGATCAAGTGGCCTTCAACGTCGGTAACGAAGGCGACCTTCAATCCGTGCTCAACGGTGGTAGAGGAGGATTGAGCCACTGCGCCGCCGGCGGCTTTCGCACGCTCGACGAAGGCATCGATGTCGTCGGTCATGAACCCGAGGATGACTTCGTCGGTCGTCGGCTTTGGAGCGTCGAGGAACTTGAGCAGGACGAAAGTAGCTCCCCCCTCGTGACCTGGCGCGAACAGGATCTCACGAATGTTCCGGCCCGCGATGGTGGCATCCACACGCCTGGTCTCGACCAGACCACACACTGATTTATAGAAGGCAGCCGAAGCCTCGAGGTTGTCGACGAGGAGTTTCGTGAATCCGAACTTCGTGTTCGACGTACTTTTCAAGACATTCTCCAGTGGAACTCAGGTCGCGGTACGAAATCGCGTCACCGGCGCCTCTGGCGGATAGAACGTCGGACGACCGATGTCGTAGGCGGCGTTGATGGTGCGAATGAACACCGGATCGTGCAGCGGATCCGTAGGTGTCTCGACAGGGATGCCCTTGGAGCGTACGTCCTTGATCAGGGTGTCGAAGACCTGTTCGAAGGTGAGATCCTCGGTATGGTCCATGTTTTTCTTCAACTCCGCGAAGTCCTCGAACACCTCGGCTGACCAGTGAACCAGGAAGCGCAACTCGTCTGTAGGGTAACGCGCGATCACCGCGTCACCGGTCTTTACAATCCAATGCTCGCGGCTGTTGGGGTCTCCGGCGAACACGCTGGTGAAGTCGAGCCCCGCCGGAAACTGCTGTTCGACAGGCCCATTCGCCTCACCGCGATGGACCATCATTTCATTCTGGACGAGAACGCCACGATTGTAGATCGGCGGCTTCACGCGCTTGGGGGCCGTGCGCGGACCCTCGGGCCAATAGGTGAATCCGCTATGAGGGTCATGCGAGAACCAGGTGATGACCTGGGCCATCTTGATGAGATAGTCGCGGAACAGCCCCGACTTCCCCATGACGCTGCACAGCCAGGTCGGCGAATTCTCATAGCGGATGCCGCGGAAGCTTGGAGAGTCCAGGTGCCCGGGGTCCGTATTGCCGCACGGGCCGTTCACATTGAAGAGCATCATCTGGGGCTTGGCATATCTGGCACCCCAGTAGTTCTTCGCCAGCTCCAGGAACTTGTCATTGTAGAAACAGTCATTGATTTCAGGAAAGAGGCAGGTCGCATGGTTCCCGTAGAAGTTTCGGAACGTGGGCGACAGGAACATATCGAGCGTCGGGGTCACACCCTCCGGAACCCCACCCGCGGAGGTCGCGATCAGCTCCTCGACAGAGGCAAAATGCTGCGCGATGATCAGCTTATGCGGCCCGCTGTTCCGCACCACCCCCAGCAAACGCTGCAACTGGTCCCGCGAATAGACGTTGTGCAGTTCGCGCGGCGGAGCCACTGGGCGGAGGATCCGCGCCAGGTCGTCTTTTCGTGCTTCGGTCAGCATTATCTTGTTCCTTGGAATGTTCGTCTCGGCACTGGGGGGACGGCTCCCCCCCAGTGCCGGGCGGATCAGGTGCGGAGGAAGGCGCTCGCGTCGGACATTCCGCTGCCGGAGGTGTCGACGCCCAGCGCGGTGAGGATGCCCGAGAAGATGTCCGTCTCGTTCGACGTCAGCTTGCCGCGCTCGGGCGCACCGGTACGCGGGTCGAAGCCATAGGTCAGCGTGGTGAGCGGATCGACGCCTCCGAGCACCGTGTTGCCCCGGAGCATCGGCGACAGCAGCATGAAGCCGTTGTTGAGATCATGCCCGGTGCCAAACATCTCCGTGGCGCCATCCGTCCTGTTGCGCGTACGCCCGAACTCGGTCGCCATGTAGATCAACGAGCGGTCCCACAGGCTCTCTCCGCTCGAGTCGAAGGGCTCCGACTTGAGCAGCACGATGAGCTTGTCGATCGTGTCCATCAGGCGCGACCACATGAAGGCCTGGATGGAGCGGTGATCATTGTGGCTGAAGTCGAAGGCCAGCGGCGGGTTGGTGACCTGGTACGAGGGCGTCACCGCCATGTTGAACGACGGGCCCAACGTCACCGTCACCGACACCCGGTTCTTGAGCAGCAGGAAGGCCAGCGCCGCCTGCCCCTCCACGGGATCGGTCATGTAGTTCGGGAAGACCGTGCGCAGCCGCTCCCCATCAGGGGAGTTTGACAGGCCGTACTCCGAGAGCGGTGTCTTCGGCGGCTGATCGGGCAGCACGTTGAGGCGGTTGATCAAATCCTGGACCTCCAGTGCGGACTGCCCCACGGTGCGCTGCTCGTTCCAGAGCTTGAGCGCCGCCGCGTCGTCGAAGGTCTGTCCGAAGACTGACTGGGCATCGAGCGTGTTGCGTGTGCCGCGGGCCAGGGCCACCACATCGCGGGAAGGCAGGTCCTTGATGCCCTTCATCCCGTCGAGGCCCAGGGGCCAGAGCGAGGGGTTGGCCACCACCTCCCCGTAGCAGTGCGCGGGCAGGGTGTTGTCGGTGCCGCGCTCGGAGAAGCCCGCGTTGCCCATGTTCACGTTGGGAATGGGGAAGCCCGCCCCGTACTGGAGGGCCACACACTCCTGCAACGTGCGTCCGCGCCATGCGGCGTTACCGGTCAGGCTCCGCTTCTGCGCGATGACGTGGTTCACCGACGTGCCCACCGAGGTGGCCACTAGCATGCAGTCCTTGTACTTGCGCAGGAAGGGCAGCTGGTCCGTCTTCACTGGCACGGGGATGCTGCCCAGCTGGGGGCTGTCCACCTTCACGGCGCGGAACGGAGAGCCGTCCACGTGCTGCACCTGCGAGTCCGCGAAGGTGTTGAGCTTCGCGGCGTTGGCGCCCGCCTCCGAAGCCCGCACCGCCAGCATGCTGTCGATGATGGAAGCGCCTCCCACGGCGCCCACCACGATGAGGAAGCGGGGCTTGCCATCCAGGCGTGCCTGGCGCACGCCCCCGAGTTGCTCGAGTGCCGCCGGGGTATTGAGCCCGTCCCGGCACCCCGTCAGCAGGGGTCCCAGGGTCGCGGAGCCCGCCGCGCACATCGACAATGCCTTCAACAACTCCCGGCGAGAGAGCCGTCCATTATTGCGGAGTGACATGACGTTCCCTTAGAAGAAGACGGATTCGGCGGAAGAGAGGACGGTGAAGCAGGACGCGACCATCCAGTCGCGGCCTGGCATCTGGCTGCCCGTGGACTCGATCTGGGTGGCCAGTTGCGACAACGTGCCCACCTCGACCTCGGTGGGCTCTCGCAGCAGGGCGCGCTGGTAGAGCGAGGTGATGGCGTCGCGGACCGGCTCGCCGTCCCGGTTCGCCAGGCGCCCCCGCGCGTCGAACTCGAGGCCCTTGAAGAGGAGTGCCTCCGAGGGGGCGGTGGCGTCGAGCGAGACACGCCGGGAACAGGCCGCCAACGCCAGGCGGTCGATGACGTTAGGGGCCGTCACGCCCGTGGACGTCAAGGGCTCGTAGAGGCCCACGGCATAGGGCTCGACACCGCCCAGGGCCACGTTGTGCACGGATGTGGTGCAGGGGTACTGGCCCAGCTCGTTGCACACCTGCTCCGGTGGCAGGGACAGCGCCGCGGAGAAGTGGGCGGTCAGCTGCTCCGGATTCTTGAAGCGCAGGTGGTTGCGCGAGGAAGGCGCCACCTCACCAGTGGAACCCGTGCCGGAATCAGCGGGCGGAGGTGTGCCGGCATCCGGCCTCGAGGGCGAGGGAGATGGGCACGCGGAGAGGACACAGGCGGAGGACAGCAGGAACACGCGAAGGAAATCAGGGCGCACCGTAGGCCTCCGTGCGGATCAGGTCGTGAAGCATGCGCTGCACGCGGTACTGGTGCGTGCCCTTGAAGCGTTTCCAGGTGGCGACGAACTCGGCGTTCTCCTCGGCCGTCGGGGCGTGGCCCACGAGCAGCTTCCAGTAATCGGTGACGGCGGCGATGGCGAAGGCATCGCTGTTGGCCCCGACCTCCGCCCACTCGACGAGGTCTCTCACCGGCTGGCCGAAGAGGTAGCCCACCTCCGGCATCTGGGTGATGATCGGCGAGTCGTTGGGGAAGCGCTTCTCGATGCGGTTGGGGACGTAGGTCCCCCAGGGCGCATCGGGGTTGATGGGGAAGGACAGGCCCTCGTAGTTGCGGAAGGGGTAGCTCAGCGGATCGAGTGTCGCGTGGCAGGCGGCGCAGGCGGGCGCGGTCACTCCCTTGGCGTCGTAGTCGCGGGGCTCGCCGGGCACGCTGAAGAGGCCCTCCTGCTTGGCGATGTCGAGGCCCAGGTACGCCCGGTAGGCCTGCGACGCGGCGTTGCGCGGCAACGCGCTGAACATCACGAAATAGAGGAGGCTCCACCGGGAGGTGATGTTGCCCGCGCGGTGCAACTCATCCATGGATTGCGTCGGCAGCGTCGGCACCACCGAGTAGCGGGTGGGGTTGCTCTCCCGGCGCACGTAGTACTTCGCCGTCATCACCTCACGCGCGTCGTGATCGTCCAGCTGTGCGTAGGCGTAGAGCGCGTAGTCGTCATAGTAGTCGGCGAGGGCAATGGTACCGGGGTCCTCACCGGCCTTGAGCGAGCCCACGGGGCGGATCTTCGGGTGCGCCAGTTTCCACAACTGCCCGTTCTTGCCCCGCCAGAACTCGCTGGTGGTGCACCGCTCCAGTTCGGCATCCATCCGGGCGCGTTGCTCGTCGGCGCTCAGCGCGCTGAACTCCTTGAATTGCGCATAGGTGGGCGACACGCCGCACAAGTCGAGCAGGAGGCGCTTGTACGCGAAGCGCGCGTCGTAACGGCACACGTCGTACTGGGGATTCTCGCCCGCCTGGCAGTGGCCGGTGTCCACGGGTATGCTGTTGGGCTCCGCCGGGAAGGTGCCCCGCTGGATCTCCACGAGGTTCGGCACGCCGTCACCGTCGGCGTCCTCGGCCTCGACGGCCTCGAGCGCCCAGGGAAGCGCGGACGCGAAGTCCCCGTCGGATAGGGGGCGCGCCGCGCCGGGCGCCAAGTGGGGTTCCAGTCTGGCACCGAAAGCGTTGCGCTGTGGCGGCGCGACGTGACAGTACGTGCAGGACGGCTGTTGCCCCGTGCACACGGGTGCCGAGGGATAAGTAGAGCAGAACGCCCCGCCCGCGGGAGGTTTGGCCAATGCCACCCCCGACAGGAACACGGCGGCCCCGAGAATGAGTCCTCGCAGCACGAGTACACCCGGAGCCACCGGGTGGAGGAGTCGTGCCAAGTTGTCTTTTCGTACTTCGGTCCGTGTCGCTTTGTTTCTTGGAGTATCCGTCCCGCCGCCACTCTTCATCGGATCCATTTCCCCGGCCCAGGCCGCCGCGTTGGCGACCCCAATGCTTTGTCATCGAGGAAAGACGGGAACAACCAACAACCCCAGGCGGAGCGCCGCTTACTCGACATGCGCTCGCAAATGTCGAAGAAGTCCGCCTACGGAGACGTAGCGCACCTGCTGAGTGGAGGGAGGGCTACTTGCCCCGGGGCGATTGAGGCGAGGTGGCCGGTGGGTGGCTCCCCATCATGGAGGTGAGGGCCCCCAGCCACCGCGCCATGTCCTCGGGTGAATGGAGCGAGCGGCGATCCAACCACCACTCGAGCACCCCCATGTAGGCCGAGGTCAGGAAGCGGTTCAAGACGGGGACGGGCACACCCTCGATCAGGAGAGGGCTGTTGGCTCTCTCCAGGTCGAGATTCATGAGCTGTTCAAGGATGTTGCGCAACTGGACCGAGAAGGCGCGCATACCGCTCCGGCCGAGCATGAGGTGATACAACTCGGGGTGCTCGACCGCGTGCTGGAACCACTCCAGCAGGGTTCGATGGAGGCGATCGGGTGAGTCACCCAGCTGATGACTCCTCCGCGAGAGCTCGAGGAGCATGTCCCGCATGATCTGCGTGAGCAACTCGTCCTTGTCGCGGTAGTGCAGGTAGAAGGTGCTGCGGTTGAGCTGGGCGCGCTCGGAGATGTCCTGCACGCTGATGGTGTCGAAGCCCCGCTCGCGAATCAACCCGAGGAGCGCGTCGCGGAGCATGGCGCGGCTGCGGTGGACACGCGGATCCACGGGAGCCGGCTCCGCAGGCTTGTGCGAGCCAGGACCGCCTCGCGCCTGTCTTTTTGGTGGTTTGGGCATGGAGGGGCGGCCTGTCTAGCCGCGCCCCACCGGGCTTGCAACCCGCCTCGCACTCGACTTCTACGACGTTTACCACGACAGGTGGACACCCTGGGCGTGAGCGCGTACGACGTGTTGAAGATCGGGACGGTGTCCGGCTTGCCGCCCGGGACGTCTTTCGTCGACAGCGGCCTCTCCCCGAACACGGCCTACGCTTACGCCGTGCTCGCCCGCGACGCCCAGGACAATGCGTCGGCCCAGAGTTCGGCCGTGACGGGCAGTGGGCACCGTCCCCAATGTGCAGAGCACCGACGGCGAGGGCGGGCTAATGGGGCTGGCCCTCTCTCCCACCTTCTCCAGCGACCGCTGGCTGTACGTGATGCACACCTCCCCGACCGACAACCGCATCGTGCGCCTGCGGTACGAGAACGGTGCCCTCGACACCGCCTCGCTCCAGGTGCTGGTTCGGGGGATCCTGCCCGTTTTAGTGGCTCTCCCGCCCTTTAGCTCCGTCGCATGCGGCTCGCCACCCGAATGGCGAGTACACGACGCGCAGACGCCAGCGTTTCACTCGTATAGGTCGCCCCAGCGCTCCTGAGCGATCGCCAGCAGCCGGGCGTTCTCGGGCACGTGGGTGAGGAAATGCTCGCGGCGGACCGCGTCGGGAATGTCACTTGCCCGCTCGCGCACGCGCGCCATCGCCTTACGCAACACGGCCTCCGTGGCCTCCGCGTCTCCCTGGGCCAGGCACACCTCCACCAACGCCAGATAGGTTGGCACCGAATAGACACTCATTCCGCGCGACTCCATCCAGCGTACGCCGGCCTCCGCCTCCCGCCGCGCCTCGTCCATGCGGCCCTGGGTGAGCAGTGACGTGGACAGGAGCGCACAAGCGAAGCCCAGCACCGAGGGAAAGGGCTTCAGCACTCCACACGCCCCGCGCGCGAGCGCTTCCGCCTCCCGCGCATCGCCCAGGACGTTGAGCGCCCGCGCCGCCAGCATGGCGAGCAGTCCGTGGTTCACCGAGAAGAACGTCCCCCCCGCATCCACCGCCCGTGCCCTCTCCTGGGCCTCTCGCCGATGCTCGGGCAGTGGGCTGAACGTCAGTGCCTGCATCAAATAGAAGTGCGCCATCATGGACACGAACGGGTGCCCCGTGCGCTGGCCCCATGCCCATGACTCGCGCAGGAGCCGCACCGCCGTGAGGGACTCGCCCAGCTCCAACCAATGCAATCCCACCGAGGCGCGAAACAGCGCGGCCCAGCGCTCCACTCCGAGCTCCTCGAAGTCCCTCTGGGCCGCCTCCGCCTTCAGCAGCGAGCTCCAGGGCTTCTCCTCGAGGATGATGCGCTGGCTCTCCAGCATTCCCAGGCTGGCACGGGCCGAGGTCGGCCGATCCATGAAGGGTTCACTCACCTCGCGCGCCCTCTCCACCAGCCGCGCCAATTGCTCGCGCTCGCCCGCCCAGTAGAAAGTGGCGCCCAATTGGGCCAGGGCCTCCAGATAGGCATTCACCGCGTCGGCTTCCGGCTCGGTGCTCAGCAGACGCGACGTCAGCCGCCAGGACGCCTCGGCGTGGCCCTCCATGGCCAGGCCCAACGCCAAGCCACTCAGGAGCCAGCACCAGATCCGCTCCCCCGGCACCAGCGCGTCCAACACCGGGCCGCCGAGCTCCATCCCCCGGGGCGCGTGATCCATCCAGAACGCCGCCAGTGCCTCGAGCGCACGCAACCGCGGAAGGGCCTCGCCGCTCACCCCACACGCCACGGCCGCCTCCACGCAGCGCATCGTGCCCTGCCGGTCGCCACGCTCGAAGAGCCGCTCGACGGCCTGGATGTAGAAGGAGGCGGCTCGCTCGGCGCGCTGCCCGAGCTGGTAATGCGTCGCGATCTCCTCCGCGTCCGGCTCGCCCATGCGCTCCAGCCACGCCCCCGCCAATTGGTGGCCCGGTGTGCGGTGCGTCTCGGCGAGCAGCCCGTAGGCCGCGTCCCGCACCAGGGCATGCCGGAAGCGGTACTCGGGCTCGGAGGAGAAACGGCTGTCGGGGACGGACTCGATGACTTCCTCCTCCACGAGCAGCCGCAGGTGCGTCTTCACCTCCGCGTCGCCGGGCGCGCGCCCCAACAGTTCGCACACCCCACCTGGCCAGAACGCCCGCCCGAAGAGGCTCGCCACCAGCAGGGTGTGCCGGACCCCGGGCTCCATGCGCAACAGGCGCGCCTGGAGCACCGCCAGCACCGTCTCGGGGGCCTTGTCTCCCCGGCCCTCCGCCACCATGCGGATGAGTTCCTCCAGGAACAGGGCGTTGCCGTCCGAGTGCTCCACCGTCCGCCGCACCTCGGATTCGGGCACGTCGGCGCCCAGCACCTCTCGCACCAGCCGCGCGCACGCCTTGCGGCTCAGGCCGTTGAGCGACAGTTCCTGCAGCATGCGTCCCCAGAGGCTCGGATAGAGGTGCTTCACCTCGGGCCGCGCCAGGGCCAGCACCAGGAAGGGCCGCTCGCTCAGCTCGCGCAGGAGCCGATCCACCAGCGTCACCGTCAGCGCGTCGCTCCAGTGCAGATCCTCGAGCACCAGCAGCACGGGCGTCCGCGCGCACTCGGCGTCCAGCAGCGTCACCAGCGCGCGGCCCAGCTGGACACTCATGAGCTGGGGCTCCTGGCGCGCGGCCCTCAAACGGGGGCGATCCTCGTCCGGGAAGGGAACCGCGCACAGCTCGCCCAGGAACTCGGCCACCTCGCGCGCCTGGGCCTCCGGCACGTGCCGGGCCACGTGCTGGCTCAGCCGGGCCCGCCGCGATTCCAGGGATTCGCCCTCGACCACGCCGCACCACTCGCGCAGCGCCTGTCCCAGCAGTCCGTACGAGGCCCCCTTGTGCATCGCGTCCCCCCGGGCCAGCAGGACCCGGGGCGGATGGAACGCGTGCTCCACCCGGCGCAGGAACTCGTGCCGCAGCCGAGATTTGCCCACGCCCGCCGCCGCCGTCACCAACAGCGCCCGCGCACTGGACTCCTCACGGCACGTGGCGAAGCAGGACTCGAGCAGCGCCAATTCCTGCTCCCGGCCCACGCACGGGGTGGGCTTGCCGAGCAGCGGCCGTGACGTGTCGGCGCCTCCGTGCTCGTCGCGCAGCAGGAAGGACCCCGAGCCCGAGGGCGTCAGCCCGAATCCCGGACCGAGCAGTCCCGCCGTCACCTCGTCCATGACGACGGAGGACGAAGGCTCCCGCTCCATCCGCCGCAAGAGCTGGCCCGCCTTGTCCATGGCATCGCCCACCGGCAGGTGCGCGTCGAGCACGCCGAGCCCTGTCACCAGCGCCACCGACGCCCTGGGCCAGCGCTCCTTGACGCCCAGGGCACATCGGGCCGCCAGTGCCGCCTGGTCCGTGGCCGTGCCCCGTCCGGGCACGAGCGTGGCCACCCACGAGCCATCCGCCAGCCGTTCCACCCGTCCTCCCCGGGGCACGAGCAGGGCGCGCAGAATCTCGTGGGGGCTTGCCTCGCCCGAGGATTCCGGGCGCGATGAGTCCACCCGCGGCGACATGAGCAGGACACTGACGAGTTGCCGCTCCGCGCCCGTGAAGCTCGGCATCCGGGGCCTCTCCGGCACACCGGACGGCGGCTGCTCCAACGCCAGGGACTCCAGGGCCGCGAGCAGCTCCGTGGCATCGGCGGGTCGCTGTCCAGGCACCTTGGCCAGCATCCGCGTCACGAGCGTCTCCCACGCTCCGGACAACTCCGGGCGTAACGCGCGGAGAGGGACGGGCTCGGCGAAGAGAATCTTGGCCAGGGAGGCGGCGAAGTGCGGCGCCTCGAACGGGGGCCGCCCCGTGAGGCACTCGTACAGCACGCACCCCAATGAGAAGATGTCCGCGGCGGGCGGTATCTCCGGCTGGCTCGAGGCCTGTTCGGGTGCCATGTAGCCCGGTGTGCCCACCACGGTGTGACTGCGCGTCACTCCCATGCGCGTGGAGTGGGCGTGCCGGGCCAGTCCGAAGTCCAGGATGACCACGTCCTCGGCTCTCCCACCGCGCAGGAAGAGGTTGGAGGGTTTGAGGTCGCGGTGGACGATGCCTCGCTGGTGCGCATGCGCCAACGCCTCGGCCACGCGCCGCACCAGCGCCAGGCTCTCGGCGATACTCAAGGGCTGGCGCGCCAGCCGCCGCGCCAACTCCTCGCCCTCCAGCCACTCCATGACCAGGTAGGACTGTCCCTGCTCCGTGGCTCCGTGGGCCACGTGCGCCACCAGGCCCGGATGGCGCAGCGACGACAGGAGCGTGGCTTCCCGGTGGAAGCGGTAGAGCGCGTCCTGCGCGGGCGTGCCGTGCAGCAGCTTGAGCGCCACGCGCTGGCCCGTCTGCTCGTCCCTCGCCCGGTAGACCTGCCCCATGCCCCCGCGTCCCGCAAGGGCCTCGACCGCGAAGCGCTCGTCGACGAGCGTCCCAGGGGACAATCCCCCCAGGGAAGGAGCGGAAGGCGTCGTCTCGACGTCCTCCTGCCGCTTGTTGTCATTCATGATGGACGTCATGACTCCCATCGGCCGGGGCGCGGACCCGCCGCGCACGCTCCTGGACGATGCAGCCCGCAACCTATCACAGGCGTCTCTCCCTGGCGGTGTCACCGGGAGCGGGTCGGCGTCTCGGGCAACGCCAGAGTTCGATGTCGTCCGCCTCGAACGCCCGGGCTTCCTTCGCCGTGAGCAGCCTCACGGTGGGGATTCACTCGCGGCCCGCAGCGCACCGGCCGGCGCTCGTGCAATGCAGCGGTGAAGTCTCCGAGAATGGCGAGGGTCCGTGCGCCGACCCGCGCATCGGATTACGAAGGGGGCACCATGAAATCGCCTTCCCTCCTTCCGCTCGGCCTCGCCGCGCTGCTGTGGATGCCCGGCGCCGCGCGGGCCGCGAACGATCCCGCCCCGGTGCTCGCGGGCCTCGACCCGCTCTCTCCCGAACTGACGGCCTTCTACCGGGACCTGCACCAGAACCCCGAGCTGTCCCTGCACGAGGAGAAGACGGCGGGAAAGCTCGCCGAGCGCATGCGCAAGCTCGGCTTCGAGGTGACCCAGAAGGTTGGCGGGCACGGCGTGGTGGCCGTGCTGCGCAATGGCAAGGGCCCCACGGTGCTGCTGCGCACCGACATGGACGCCCTGCCGGTGGAGGAGAAGACGGGGCTGCCTTATGCCAGCCGGGTGAAGATGACGGACGCGGGCGGCCAGAGCGTGCCCGTCATGCACGCCTGTGGACACGACGTGCACATGACGGCCTGGCTGGGGACCGCCACGCTGCTCTCGCGCGCGAAGGAGCGCTGGCGCGGCACGCTCGTGATGGTGGGCCAGCCCGCCGAGGAGCCTGGCAGTGGGGCGAAGCGGATGCTCGAGGACGGCCTCTTCCAGCGCTTTCCCCGGCCCGACTTCGCCCTCGCCCTGCATGACCTGGCCACCGCGCCCTCGGGCACGGTCGAGTACGTGCCGGGCTATGCCTTGGCGAACGTGGACTCGGTGGACATCACGCTCCACGGCAAGGGCGGGCATGGTGCCTTCCCGAACGCCACGGTGGATCCCATCGTGCTCGCGGCCCGCACCGTCCTCGCGCTGCAGGCGATCGTGAGCCGGGAGAAGTCACCCCTCGAGCCCGCGGTCATCTCGGTGGGGTCCATTCACGGCGGCACCCAGCACAACATCATTCCGGATCAGGTGAAGTTGCAGCTCACGGTGCGCAGCTTCAAGCCCGAGGTGCGCAAGCAACTGCTCGCGTCCATCGAGCGCGTGGTGAAGGCCGAGGCCCAGGTATCCGGGGCGCCGCGCGAGCCCGAAGTGGTCGTCACCGGAGGCATGTCCGCCACCTACAACGATCCGGAGCTGACGAAGCGGCTGGTGGGGGCGGTCACCCGGGTGCTCGGGGCCGCGAACGTGCGCGAGAGCCAGCCCCTCATGGGCGGCGAGGACTTCTCCGCCTATGGCCTCGCGGGAGTCCCCTCCTCAATGCTGTGGTTGGGCGCGGTGGAGCCCAAGCGCCATGCGCGGGCGACAGCCGCGGGTGAGTCCCTGCCATCCCTGCACTCCGGCCTCTTCGCGCCCGACGCGGAGCGCACGGTGCGCACGGGCGTCACCGCGCTGACCACGGCGGCCCTGGAATTGCTGGGCACGCCGTAGCGCCACGTGGGTCGGGGAGGGGAGGGGCTCAATCGCTCGCCAGGAGCGGTCCGACGAGCAACTCCTCCGACGTCTGGGGCTCCCCGAGACTCCGGCTCTGTCCGCCTCCTTCGTAGGGGTACACCAGGAACAGCGAGGAGGCGCGTGTCTCGACCTGGATGCCCATGCCGGACTCACTTCCGGATTCGAGCGTGGTGACGAGCGCGATCGCCCCGATGCCGCCCGAGGCGATGCAGCGCTCGAGGTGCGTGAGGGTGGCCTCGAGCAGTTCGTCCCAGGAGGCGCGTGGCAGGGCGTCCCTGGGAAAATAGGTTCGTGGATGGTCGCCCGCCGGATCAAGGGTCAGCCCGAACGGGAGCACGGAGCCCTGCTTGCGCAGCAGGAGCAGGCCCGCCTCCTTGGCCACGTGCAGCGCCTTCTTCAGCAACTCTTCATCGTTCATTCTCCAGGAAGGATGCCCTCGCGCCGTGTCGGAGCGCCATCCAGAACTGGATGGGCGCTTGCTCCCATCCCGGCCATTGGATTGAATCCGATGCCCCCATGAGCACGGAGCCACGGATCGAGGAAGTGAGCGCGGAGGCCCTGGACCTGGAACTTCTCGCGCTGGCCGATGTGCTCCATGCGAGTGTCCAGGATGGAGCCAGCGTGGGCTTCGTCCTGCCCTTCTCCGTGGATGCGGCGAGCGACTTCTGGTGCCGGGTGCGGCCCGCGCTCCAGACGGGGGCCCGGCGCCTGTTCGTCGCCCGGTGGGAAGGCCGCGTGGTCGGCACCGTGCAGTTGGTCCTCGACACTCCTCCCAATGGCAGGCACCGCGCGGAGATCGCGAAGATGCTCGTGCATCCGGCGGCGCGCCGGCGCGGCATCGCTCGGGCCCTGATGCTGCGCGCGGAAGACGAAGCGCGCCGCGCCGGACGGAGTCTGCTGGTGCTCGACACCGTGCCGGGAAACGCGTCGGAGCGGCTCTACCGCTCGCTGGGATTCCAGGTCACCGGCATGGTGCCGGAGTACGCCTGCTCCATTCATGGGGCGCTGGAGCCCTCCCTGTTCATGCACAAGTCGCTGCGCGACGCTTGACCTGGACGTGTCGACGCGAGGGGAGGGCACAAGGTTGTGGCACCAACGGTGTCCATGGCGACCGTTGGGGTGGTGTGAGTCTGGCCAGCGCTCGACAGCGCGCTCGCGGCATGCGACATGCCAGACCATGGACGCACTGCCTCGAACGGCAGCCCCGGCTCCGCCCTCCCTGGGGCTGTTCCGCCTGACCTGGCCCATCTTCCTGGAACTGCTGCTGTTCATGCTGATGGGCACGTCGGACACGCTCATGCTCAGCGGCGTCTCGGACGAGGCCGTCTCCGCGGTGGGCGTGGTCAATCAGTACATCTCGCTGTGCATCCTCATCATGAACGTCGTCAGCCACGGCTCCTCCGTCGTCGTGGCGCAGTACCTCGGAGCGGGCAGGAGCCCCGAGGCCGCCCGGATCTCGGCCCTGGCCATCACGATGAACCTGCTGCTCGGGCTCGTGGTGAGCGCGGTGCTGTTGTCGCTCGGCGACCTCATCTTGAGCCACATGAACCTGCGGGGCGCCCTGCTGGGGCACGCGCGGGCGTACATTCGCATCGCGGGCGGGTTCATCTTCCTGCAGGCCCTCATCAACGTCATCTCCGCGCTCATCCGCACCTACGGCTTCACGCGGCAATCCATGTACGTGTCCCTGGGCATGAACGTGCTCCACGTGGCGTGCAATTACGCGCTCATCTTCGGCCACTTCGGCCTGCCCCGGCTGGGCGTGACGGGAGCGGCGGTGTCCACGGGGGTGAGCCGGGCCACCGCGCTCGTCGTCTTCGTGTGGATGCTCTACCGGGTGATGGACGTGCGGATGGTGGCGCGCGACTACGTGACGTTCTCGCGGGAGTACATCCGAAAAATCCTGAGGGTGGGTGTTCCCGCCGCCGTCGAGCAGCTCACCTATCACTCTTGCCAGACGGTGTTCCTGTACTACGTCACGTTCCTCGGGCCCACGGCCCTGGCGTCCCGGCAGTACGCCATGGCCATTTCCCAGTATGTCTTCCTGTTCAGTCTGGCGATTGGAATGGGGACGGCCATCGTGGTGGGGCGGATGGTGGGGGCGCTCCGGCCGGATGACGCCTACCGGCGGGCCCTGGAGAGCTTGAAGTGGGCGGTGGCCATCACCGTGCTGGTGGACCTGCTCGTCATCCTGCTGCGCCTGCCACTGGTGGGCCTGTTCACGGCCAATGCGGACATCCTCCAGCTCACCTCGCGGGTCATCCTGCTGAGCCTGCTGCTGGAGTCCGGACGCTCCTTCAATCTTGTCCTGGTCAACGCCCTGCGCGCCGCCGGGGATGCGCGGTTCACCGTCTACATGGCCTTCACCTCCATGGTCTGCATGAGCCTGCCCCTGGGCTACCTGCTCGTCTTCCGCCTGGAATGGGGACTGCCCGGCATCTGGCTCGCGATCGCGGCGGACGAGTGGATGCGCGGCCTCGTCTTCTGGTACCGGTGGAAGAGCCGGGCGTGGGAAAGGCAATCGCTCGTCGCGCCCCAGGAGGAGCGCGTCACGGTGGCACTCGGCGGGTGACCCACGGCGGGCGGCACGCTGGCCGCACGCCAGCGAACCCTCCTGGCTTATTGCAGCGCCTCGGCTGGGCCGAAGAATTCGTAGTGGCACTGTGCCGGCGGCACGCCCAGTTCGTGCAGCATGCGCTTGATGCAGGCCATGAACGGCTTGGGTCCCAGGAAGTGGACCTCCGCATCGCCATGGGCGGGCAACCACTGGCGCAGATGCTCCAGCGTCGGTCGGCCTACCGCGTCGGGCTGGCGCGCTTCGGTCGGATCGACGTGCTCGTAGACGGTACGCACCTGGAGGTTCGGGCGCTGCGTCGTCCAGGTCCGCAGCGTGTCGGCGAAGGCATGCACCTGTGCGTTGCGCGCGTAGTGGATGAACGTGATCGGGCGAGCTTTCGGCAGCGAGCTCTCCAGCATCGCCAGGGTCGGGGTGATGCCGACGCCGGCGCTGATCAACACCAGCGGCTTGTCGCTGGGCCGCAGCACGAACTCGCCCGAGGGCGGAAAGACCGTCAGCTCGTGGCCCGGTGCCACCGCGTCATGCAGGTAGTTGGACGCCTTGCCGCCGGGCTCGCGCTTGACGCTGATGCGGTAGCTGCGGCCGTTGGGCGCGGCCGACAGCGAATAGGTGCGGCGGATCTCCTCACCGTCCACCCACAATCGCAGGCCGATGTACTGGCCCGGCTGGAAGTCGGCGACCGCGCCCCCGTCCACCGGCGCGAGGTGGAACGAGGTGATCTCCGCGCTCTCGCGCACCTTGTTCGCTACGCGGAAGGCGCGTCCGCCGCGCCATCCACCCGGGGAGGCCGCCTTGGCGTCGTAGGCGGCCGACTCGGCCTGGATCAGCAGTTGCGCCAGCTGTGCATAGGCGGCGCTCCAGGCATCGATCACCTCGTCGGTGGCCACCTGTGGGCCCAGGACCTCGCGGATCGCGCGCAGCAGGCAGGTACCGACGATGGGATAATGCTCGGGCTGGATCTGCAGGGCGACGTGCTTGTTGACGATGCGCGAGGCCAGCGGGCCCAGGGCTTCGAGCCGGTCGATGTGGCGGGCGTAGGTCAACACGCCGTCGGCCAGCGCGCGCGGCTGCGCCCCGCTGGCCTGGTGGGCCTGGTTGAACAGCGGCCGCACCTGGGGGTACTCGCGCAGCATCAGCTGGTAGAAGTGGGTGGTGAGGGCTTCGCCGCCGGTTTCCAGCAGCGGGACGGTGGCGCGGATCTGGGCGCGCTGGGCTTCGCTCAACATGGTGGGGGACCTCCCTGTGATGTCACCCCATGCAGAGCAATCCCGATGCCATGCCACGCCCCTCGTGGATCGACGAGAGAGGTGCGCGCGAGGGTCATTCTGACGCGTCATAATGACCGCACCCCCTCACCCGGCGGTCATGATGACTCGTCACCGGCAGTTGCTCGATGCCTTGTTTCCCCTGGTCGCCGACCTGACCCGCGCGCTCCCAGAGCAGGAGCGCTACGCACGGCTGCTACAGGCCCTCCAGCAACTGCTGCCGGCCGACGCGATCGCCCTGCTGCGCCTGGAGGGCGACGCGCTGGTGCCGCAGGCCACGCTCGGCCTGAGCGCCGACACGCTGGGCCGGCGTTTCGTGGTGGAGGCCCATCCGCGCCTGCGGGTGCTGCTGGCCGCACCGGGAGCGATGCGCTTTCCCCCCGACAGCCCCTTGCCCGATCCCTACGATGGGCTGGTCGACCACCCCGCGCCGCACCTGGATGTGCACGACTGCATGGGCTGTGCGCTCCGCCTGGAGCGGACGACCTGGGGCCTGCTGACCGTGGACGCGCTGGACGCCGGGCGGTTCGCCGCCGAGCACCTGGAGGTGTTGGAGGCGTTCGCACAACTGGCCGCCGCCACCGTGACCGCGGCCGCGCGGATCGAGGCGCTGACGCGGTCGGTGCAGCAGGAGCGGACCCGTGCCGACGCCTTGCTGGCCAGCGGCGTACCGCGCACCCTGCTCGGGCAGAGCGGGGTGATGCAGGCCCTGCGCGAGGAGATCGCGCTGGTGGCGGCAAGCGACTTGACCGTGCTGATCACCGGCGAGACCGGCGTCGGCAAGGAGTTGGTGGCCCAGAGCGTGCACGCGGCCTCACCCCGGGCCGCGCGGCCGCTGGTCACGGTCAACTGCGCCGCGCTGCCGGAGACGTTGGTGGAGAGCGAGCTGTTCGGCCACGTGCGCGGGGCGTTTTCCGGCGCGGTCGGCGATCGCCGCGGCAAGTTCGAGATGGCCGACGGCGGCACGCTGTTCCTGGACGAGATCGGCGAGCTGCCGCTGGGCATTCAGGCCAAGCTGCTGCGCGTGCTGCAGGGCGGCCAGTTGCAGCGCGTGGGCTCGGACCGAGAGCACCGCGTCGATGTGCGCCTGCTCACCGCGACCAACCGGGACCTGCCCGCCGAGGTCCGCGCCGGACGCTTCCGGGCCGATCTGTACCACCGCCTCAGCGTCTACCCGCTGCGCGTGCCGCCGCTGCGCGAGCGCGATCAGGACATCCTGCTGTTGGCCGGCGGTTTCCTGGAGGAGAACCGGCGCCGCATGGGCCTGCGCGGGTTGCGCCTGACCGCCGGGGCGCGGGCGGCACTGGGCCGCCACGCCTGGCCGGGCAATGTGCGCGAACTGGAGCACCAGCTCAGTCGCGCCACGCTCAAGGCGATGCAGCGCCAGGCCACGGCGACGGCCGCCGGCCAGCGCATCGTGTCCATCGGCGACGAGGACCTGGATCTGGCGACCCCGGGCGCGGACCTGGGCATCGCGACGGCCACGCCGGCCCCGGAAGTGACCACCGCGATCACGCTGCGCGAGGCGACCGATGCCTTCCAGCGGCAACTGCTGGACCGTACCCTGCGGCGCCACGGCGGCAAGCTCGCCGCCGCCGCGGCCGAGCTGGGAGTGGACCGGGCGAATCTGGCGCGGTTGCTGCGCCGGTTGGGGATGCGCTGAGCGCCGCCTTGCTCACCGCAGGGAGGCGAAGAGCTTGCCTCCGATGGCGGCGGCCGCGGCGTCCTCCAACAGGCCCGCGACCGCGTTGGGCACACCCAGCCGACGCGTGGCGAACCTGCGCAGCGTGTAGAGGCCGAAGGCGGACACCACCGCCGCCGTGGCTCCCACCACCGCCCGGACCGGGGACAGCCTCTGGCCCGGCGCCGCCACCGCGGCTCCCGTCAGCGCCCCCGTGAGCACTCGTCCCAGCAGGGCGGGCGGCGAGACGCGCGCGGGAATCCAGGGCGTCTTGTCCGCCACCCACTCGCCCGCGGCCAGCAGGCCGAGCACGCCCGATGTCTTGCTCCACGGCAGCCGCGCGCCCCATCCCTCGGGCGCCGTCCTGGGCGCGATGGAGAAGTGGTAGCTCAGCAGGGCCGGGGCGCTCATGCTGCGCATTCCAGCCAGCACGCCGAAGCCCACCGTGGTCAGCCAGTCCCGCCCGCGCTCGCTCTCCACCTCGCGCTCCACGTGCACCAGACGGCGGCTCAGGCCTCGCTGCGAGAAGAATTGCACCGGCAGCCGGCTCACCCGCAGGTGCGTGTGCTGCATCTCCTCGCCTCCCGGGTGTTGCACCAGGTGGCCCTGGCTCAACAGTTCGCGCAGGCGCATGTGGGCCAGGTGGTGCCACGCGCGCTGGTAGCGCCGCCCCATCAGCTCGAAGCCCACCGCGCTCCACCAGTTGGGGAACTCGCCCTCGCGCCAGGCCGCCTTGATGTGGAAGCGCAGCTCGCCCGTGCGGTGATCCTTGCTCAGGAGGAACCACTCGCGGCCCGACTCCACGTGCCCCACCAGCGTGTCGATGCTGAAGCCGTAGGCGGTGCGGTGCTCGTCCTGCTCCGAGCGCACGGCCCGGATGCGCACCGGGCACAGGTAGCGCAACACGCGCAACGGGCGCAGCTCGAGCAGCATTGGCCGGCCCAGGAGCGGCATGGCGCTGTCGAAGTGGCCTCGCACGATGCGCGGGTCGGAGAAGCCCAGCTCCGTCACCGCGTGCTTGAGCCGCGCGAAGGCGTCATCCCCCGAGGGCGCTCCCGGCCGGTCACAGCCGATGATGGCCTGCGACTCCACCAGGCTCCAGCCGTTGTCGGGCGTCATGTCCTTCTCCTGCCCCTCGAAGTTGAGGGGGAGGGTGGCCGCCTTCCCGAGCCGCGCCAGCAACTCCGGATCCGACCAGCCCGACTTCCAACGCCACTCGACGTTCGTCATGCCTCGTCTCCCCGCGCGAGATAGGTGGGGCCCCGGATGTCATCCGCGTCCTCGTGCGCCTTCTCCATCACGGTGGTCTCCGCGTGGATGAAGCCGATGACGCCCTCGCCGCAGGTGAGCGCGACGTTGTTGACGAAGTCGGTCCAGGTGTTGGTCTGCATGGCCTCGCCGCCGCTGTAGAACCCCAGGTAGATGATGCGCGAGCCGGAGCGCGCCCGGCTTCGGATGTGGAAGATGACGTCGCCCCGCTCATTCCGGTAGGCACCAAATGTGATGCGCCCCGCCTCGGGGTGGCCGGGAAGGGTGGCCAGGGTGAAGCTCTGGCGATCCCGGTGGATGATGCGTACGTGGCACTCGCCCGCGCCGCGGATGTTCACCTCCATCTCCTCGCCCACTTCCAGGGGCGTGTCCGGGCCTCCCGTGCGCTCGAAGACGACCAGCTCCTCGGGGGCGAACTCGCCGAAGCGCGTGGCCACCAGTTCCATCAGTTCCGAGGGCGAGAACGTGCAGTTCTGGATGAGCGCCCAGTAGTCACGCTGCAGCAGCGGGCCGGCTCCATCCGACGCGCACAGCAGCCCTTCGTGTATCCGCTCGCTCGCTTGCATGCCCACCCCTCCACCTCTCCGTTCGCCAGGGAGGACTTAAATATGGGACCTGACGGGAGGGCGGCATGCACAAGGACATCAATCCAGCGAGTGAACGGTCGACGCGGGACTATCGGGCGGCGACGGTGATGCGGGCGGAGCACACGGAAAGTTCCCTCACCCGGTTGTTGGAGCAGCAGGCGGCCAAGGTGCCCTCGGACGTCTTCCTCTTCGCGAGCCTGTGCTCCATGGCCTTCTCCCTGGGCGCGGAGCTGCTCGGCCACGAGCGCGCCGCCCGCTTCACGGGCATGTGGGTGGGGCCGCTGCTCATCATGGGCGTCTACACGAAGATGGTGAAGACGTTCGGCGCGAGCTGAGTTCCCGGGTAGCGTCCGGGGCGTGACGCGACATTCGTTCCGCAAATTGGGGCTGCTCAGCGCGCTGTACTTCGTGCAGGGCCTGCCCTACGGCTTCCAGACCACCGCGCTGCCCGTGTACCTGCGCAAGCAGGGCGTGTCGCTCCTGGTCATCGGCAGCCTCGGGCTCCTGGCGCTGCCGTGGATGGGCAAGGCGCTGTGGGCGCCCCTGGTGGACCGTTATGGCTCGGAGCGCATCGGCCGGCGCAAGTCGTGGATCCTCCCCATGCAGGCGGGGCTCGCGGCCACCTGCGCGGTGGCCGCCTTCGTCCCGGTGCCCGGCGCGCTGCCCGTGTTGCTCGGGCTCGTCTTCTTGATGAACCTCTTCGCCGCGACCCAGGACATCGCCGTGGATGGCTTCGCGGTGGACCTGCTGGAGCCGCGCGAGCTGGGGTGGGGCAACTCGGCCCAGGTGGTGGGCTACAAGCTGGGGATGCTCACGGGGGGAGGGCTGCTCCTGTGGATGAGCGATTCGCTCGGCTGGCGCGGGCTCTTCCTGGCGATGTCCGCGCTGTCCCTGGGGGTCTTCGCGGTGGCGGCCCTGGCGCGAGAGCCCCGGCGCTCGGACGCGGAGACGGGCGAGGGCGGGGAGCGGATGTCCTGGCGCGAGGTGCGTGAGCGGCTCGTCGCCCTGTGGCGCTTGCCGGGCACGGGGTGGGTGCTGCTCTTCATCGGCACCTACAAGCTGGGCGAGACGATGGTGGACGTGCTCTTCAAGCCCTTCCTCGTCGACGCGGGCTTCGCTCCCGAGTTGATCGGCCAGTGGGTGGGGACGTGGGGCATCATCGCGTCGTTGCTCGGCTCCGCGGCGGGCGGTTTGCTGGCCAGCCGCATGCCGTTGCTGGGGGCGCTGGCGCTCGCCTCGTGCCTGCGCGTCTTTCCGCTCGGGGGCGAGTGGTGGCTGGCGCTCCATACCCCCACGCCCACCGGCGTCATCGTCACCACCGTGGCGGAGCACTTCTTCGGCGGCGTGCTCACGACGGTGCTCTTCGCCTTCATGATGTCGCGGGTGGACCGGCGCATCGGGGCCACGCACTACACCCTGCTGGCGAGCGTGGAGGTGATTGGCAAGTCGCCCGGTGGGCCGCTGGCGGGGCTGCTCGCCTCCACGCTGGGGTGGAGCTACGCGGACGTGTTCCTCCTGGGCACGGTGCTGTCGGTGGTCTTCGTGGCGTTGCTCTGGCCGCTGCGCCGCTCGGCGCCCGCCCCGAGGGCCCTGCCGCCTCCGGCATAGGGTGCACCCAACCGGGGCTCGCGCGTATATAGGGGCCCCGGTGGTCGAAGGAGCGTCATGGATATGAAGAAGAAGGTGGGCGTCATCGCGGCGGTGATGGGTCTGGCCGTGGCGGTCATTCCCTGGCTGCTGCCGACGGGGCTGAGCACGGGGCTGGACGCGGCGCGCTTCCTGGAATCGGGCAGCCTCGCCCTGGGCGCGGCGGTGGTGTTCGCCGGGGGTCTGCTCACCGCGATGACCCCCTGCGTCTATCCGCTCATCCCCATCACCGTGTCCGTCTTCGGCGCGCGCCAGGCCGAGGGCCGGGGCAAGGCGCTCCTGCTGACCAGCTCCTACATCGTCGGCATGGGCGGGGTGTTCAGCGCCCTGGGCGTGCTGGCGGCGAAGACGGGACAGGCCTTTGGCTCCATGCTCGGCAGTCCCGTGGTGGTGACGGGGCTCGCCGTGTTCCTCCTGGCGCTGGCCACCTCCATGTTTGGCGCCTTCGAGCTGGCCCTGCCGAGCGCCCTCCAGCAGCGGCTCAACTCGGTGGGTGGCTCTGGCGTGACGGGCGCCTTCCTCATGGGCAGCGTGTCCGGATTCCTCGCGGCGCCGTGCACGGGGCCCGTGCTCACGGGATTGCTCGCCTTCGTGGCCAAGTCCCAGAGCACGGTGCTCGGCGCGGCGCTGCTCTTCGTCTACGCGCTGGGCATCGGCGTGCCCTTCTTCCTCATTGGTGTCTTCACCGTGCGCCTGCCCCGGAGCGGGGTGTGGATGGAGTGGGTGAAGAGCGTGCTGGGCATCGTCCTGGTGGCGCTCGCCTTCTCCTATCTCAAGGACGCGTTCCCGGCGGTGGGCGGCGCGGTGAAGGGCGTGCTCGCGCGGCTGGGCCAGGCGCCGGGGACGGCCATCGCCGCGGTGATGGCGGGCGTGGGCGTGCTCCTGGGCGCCATTCACCTGTCCTTCAAGGAGGGGCCCCGGGACTTCGCCTTCAAGACCTTCGGGGTGACGCTCGTGGTGCTGGCGCTGGTGCTGCGCGGCGGCGCGCTGGACGAGCGGGGAGTGGGGACGTGGTGGGTGTCGCTCGGCTGGGCCGAGCCGCCCCAGGCGCCTGCTTTCGCGTGGAGCGCGGTGCTGCCCGCGCATGGCGCCACCTTCTCCCCCGAGTCCTTCGAGCAGGTGCTGGCCCGGGCCCGGAGCGAGGGCAAGCCGGTGATGATCGACTTCTTCGCGGACTGGTGCGCGGCCTGCAAGGAGCTGGACCGGGAGACGTACCCGTCCGTCGAGGTCATCTCCGAGTCCGAGCGCTTCCTCAACGTGAAGGTGGACGCCACGCGCGCGGATGACGCGCTGGACGCGCTGATGGAGCGCTTCGAGGTGGAGGGACTGCCCACGGTGGCGTTCGTGTCGTCCCGGGGCGAGATCCTCCGCGCGCCCCGGGTGACGGGCTTCCTGGAGCCGCGTCCCTTCGTCGAGGAGATGAAGAAGGTGGATTAGCTGTCGCGGTGCACGGTGTCGGGCGAGAACGCGGGCAGGCAGACGGAGATGTACTCGGCGCCTTCCTCCCCGGGGGTGCTGTAGCGCACCCACTCGCCGGGCTGGGTCACCACGGCCTGGCCCGCGTGGACGTCGAGGACGCCTTCCCGGCTCTCCACGCGTAGCACGCCCTTGAGCACCACCGTCATCTCCTGGAACTCGGGCGTCTGGCCGGGCTCCACCCAGCCGCCGGGGCTGCGCATGTGCGCGACGCTCAGGCCGGCTTCCTTCGAGTTCACCCGGCCGATGTACTCGTCGATGAGCTTGGGCTTGTTGCCCGCGGCTTCGACGCGGGTGGGGTGGGGGATGAGACGGGGCATGGATGGGCTCCTGGGGGTGAGGGTTCAGCGGGGGGGGCCGACAGCGGAGTTGCCCTGGCCCCGGAGGAATTCGAGGGCTTGCTCCAGCACCTCGTCCTTGCCGCTCCGGATGCCCGCGAGCGTGGGCCGCGCGTACACCTGGGGCTTGAGCCCCACGCGCTGCAACTGCCGGCCGTCCGCGTGCCGCACGTCCTCGCCGGAGAAGAGCAGGGCGATGCCGCCGGGCAGCACCAGGTTGGTGACGTCGCCGTTGGCCCCCGCGCTGGGCGTGCCGATGAAGGTGGTGCCGTTGGCGGCCTCGAGGAACAGGCCCGTGAGCTCCGCCTGGCTGATGGTGCGCTCGTCGATGAGCATCACCGTACGGCCGCGGTACAGGGGCACGTTGGCCTGGGGAAGCTCCTCGTGGAACTTGTAGCGGCCGGTGGACTCGCCCGCCGAGACGACGTTGCGCTCGAACACCGCCCCATAGCGCACCTTGCGCGTGGTCAGGTACGGGGTGAGGGCCCAGAGCGTGCCGTTCGGGTAGCCGCGCATGTCGAGCACCAGGGCGCGGGTGCTCTTCATCTTCTCGAAGAGGGGCGCCACCTCGGCTGGCATCAGGCGCGTCAGGTCCACGTAGCCCACGTTGTCCTGGGACAGGCGCCAGGGGTCGCCCGAGGGCGGAGCTGGCCGCAGGCTCCGGGTGAAGCGCACCTGCTTGAGCTGGCCGTCGGTGTCGCGCACGCCCACCGTGGCCTGGGAGCCATCGGGGCCCGACAGCGCGCGGGCCCACAGGCGGTAGCGCAGGGCCGCGGCGTGCGAGGCCGTGACGTAGGGCTTGAGCGCCTCCATCCGCTGCGCGAGGGGCTGTCCGTCGAGCGTCTCGAGGACCTGGCCCTTCTTGATGCCCGGGGCCGCCGCGGCGTCTCCCACGCGCACCACCACCGGCTTGCCGTCGAGCTCCATCACCTCGAAGGGCGCGAAGCCTCCCGCGATGCCCCGCTTCTCCAGCTCGGGGTGGCCGTGCAAGGTGACGTGGCCGTCGCGCAGCAGCGCGCTCATCTCCGCCACCGCCAGCGCGTACTGCGCGGCGTCCTTCGCCTGGGCGAAGCGGGGCAGGAAGGTGCGCAGCGCGCCGTCCCAGTCGCTGTCCATCAGGTGCTTGTAGGGGTAGAACAGCTCCACGACGTTCCACAGCCGGAAGAGCGCGAGCAGGCGGTATTCGCGGCCCGGGTACGTCATCTCCGGGTACGCGGCGTCCGCCCGCCAGCGGCCCGGGGGCAGCTCCACCTCGCGCGACTTCACCTTGCGCACGGGCTTGCGCGCCAACTCCAGCGCCTTCTGCAGCGTCTCGTCCTTGCCCTCCGAGCGGGCGCGCCGGGGCAGCACGGCGTCCGCGCGCAGGGGGACGCCCAGCTCGCTCAGGCGCACCGTGGCCACCAGCCCCGCGCCCAGCTCCACCCGCGTCTTCTCCGCGCTCGCGCCGTCGTCCAGCCGTCCCTCGGTGATGATCTGCGCCAGGCCCTGGGCCTTCATCGTCAGCACGCGGGCGTCCACGGGGGACTGGTCATCCAGCAGGAAGATGACGGGGCGTGGCTTGCCCTGGCCCCTCGGGGCGATCACCTCGCCCGACGTGGTGAGCAGCGAGCTGTTGAAGCGTCCATTCGGAGGCAGGGTGTGCGCGCGGTAGCCCGAGTGGAACACCGTGCGCTCGCCAGGGACCTGGAGGGACTGGGTCAGCAGCAGCGGCAGCACGTCACCGAGCGCCCGCCACATGACCTCGGGCGCTTGGGCGTCCAGGCCCCGGGCCCGCAGATCCAGGAGGATGGCCTTGGCCTTGGCCAGGTCCGCGCGAAGCGTCTCGGGCTGGGGCGCGCTCAGGTCCAGCAGCAGCACCTCCTTGGCGGGCCACCGGTCGGACGCTCGCGCCGGGCTCTGAGCCGACGAGGCCGTGCCTTCCGGTGTCTCGTCGGGGCGGAGCACGCGCGTGGCGGGATCCTTTAGCGCCTCCAGCATCTCCTGCACGGCCTGGGCATAGGCGGCGGCATCTCCAGCGGCCTCGACCTGGGGGATGGCGGCCACGAGCGCGGCGTCCCAGTCGATGTCCTTATAGGCCAGCGCGGGGTGCCGGTACTTCACCTGACCCCACAGCCGGGCCAGGTGGGCCAGACGTTCCTCGGAGGAAGGCAGTGCGGGAGCGGCGGTGGGCGGCGCCGCCGAGGCCGTCCAGGCCACGAGGCCCAGGGTCAGGAGGAAACGGGGAAGCAGGGTGCGCGACATGGGCCTTCCTGGCGGATGGACATCATCCGGGAAAGGCAGGCTAGCCCAGTCTCCCCTCTTCCCCGAAGGGCGGAGTGCGTTCCCGTGTGACGTGTCGGGTGGGGGTGGAGGGCGGAGGGTGTGAGCGGCTTCACAGACGGCGCGCCCGGGGCATGGGAAGGTGCGTCTCAGAACAAGGGAGGGTTGCGCCGGGCGAGGGGGCTTGTCCGGTGGCGGCCACACTCCCGGGAGCTGTCGACCGCATCGCGATCGCGTCTCCCGGTTCCCGCGGCGCCGGGGGGCACGCGGGATTCTACGGAGCCCACTTCCCAGTGCCGACAGGTGCTGGGAGGTGGGCTTCGCTTTTTCGCGGCGGGTTCAGTCCGCGCTCCAGGTGACGAGGAAGGTGGCCTCACCGCCCTCTTCCCGGGACATCAGCGTCACGCTCAGCTCCTGGGTACCCCCCGTCTTCTCCAGCGCCTCGGTGAGCAGGCCCCGGAAGAAGCCGGTATTCGGTGCGTGGTTGAACCACAGCTCGTAGCGGCTCGGCCCCACCGGGTGCAGCCGCGTCTCGGTGTAGTTGTTCGCGCTGCGGAAGTTGCGGCTCATGCGCTCCAGCGATCGGTGCGGCCCGATGACGCGCGTCATGGCGAACACCGCCTTGCCCATCAGCGTCTGCCGGTAGGCGGCCATGAAGGCCCGGCCCAGCGCGAAGGAGGCCTCCTCCCGAGGCAATTCCGGCCAGAGCTGCCCGGTGATGAACTCGAGCACCCGGGAGTACACGGCCACCGGGTAGGCGGGCTCGAGCTGGCGCGGATGGACGCCCAACGCCGCGAGCCCGGCGATGTGCTCGGGGAGCAGGGGCTGGCCGAGCACCCGCAGCAACGACTCCATTGTGTAGTCGTAGACGAGCTTCTCCCGGTGCTCGTCGCTCATGCGTCATCCCCTTCGTCGTGGGAGGGGCCCAGGCCGCGGCAGGACAGCACGCGGTCGATCATCAGCTCGTGCAGCGCGTAGAGCGGGCGCGCCACCTCTTCCCCCTCGAGCAGGGCGAGCGCCCCGGCGATGGCCTCCACCGTGGACATGCCGTAGGGGTGGGGAGGCTGGCGCAGACGCCGCGTGTCGGGCGCGGGCGGCGGCAGGGCGATTCCCGGCAGGCGCAGGAGCCCGGGAATGCGCTGGTACATGCGCCGGGCCTGGGCCCAGCTTCCATCGAGGATGACCAGGCGCTCGGGGGGCGGTGCATCCGGGGCCGGGGCGGGGGCCTCGGGGAAGACGATCCACGTGTTCGGCTCGGCGAGCACCGACGGCTCGAAGGCCACGCCCGGAGCGCCATAGGGCACGATGCGGCAGCGCTTGAGCGCCAGCCCCGCGATCCGCGCCGTGTTGGTGGATTTGTGGGTTTCCTTATGGTGGCGGATGACGAGCACGTCGGTGCGCGTGTCCACCCGGGGCGCCTCGGCGCACAGGCACAACGCGAGGGGCAGGTAGCAGCCCCGGCAGCGGCCGGCGAGGTCCGCCGGGGTACTGGATCTCATCGGCGCTGACGATAGCGCTGCATGAACTCGCGCGCCTCGCGCAGCTTCGTCTCCACGAAGCGATCCTCCGCGTCCATCTCCTCGTCCGTGTCCAGGGCGAGCTGGAAGAGCGCCGAGAGGTGGGCGGGGTTGATGTCCAGCCACTCCGCCGTGCGGTCCAACACATTGCGGCGCTGGCCGGAGAACGTCTCGGGGTTCTCCTCGGGCATGCAGCGGCAGACGCGCGCGGTGTCGCTCGCCACGTCCACGTAGAGCCCGAGCACCTCGGTGTCCAGCTCGGTGGAGATGGCCGCCGCGGCCTCGGTGACGTGGGCGGCGAGCGCGTGCGCGGCGGAGCGCTCGGTCATGGAGCGCACCAGGTAGACGCGCCAGCCCGCCTCGCCGAGCGTTCCGGCCGCCTCGAGCGGAGCGAGCTCGGCGGGCGGAGCGGAGATGCGCGTGAGCACGCGGCGCACGGGTGCCTCGATGTGCTCGAGCTGGGCGCTCGAGGTCGGGCAGAAGAAGACGACGCGGTACTCACGGCTGTCGACGGAGGGTTCCATACGGGTACTGCGTTTCCGTGGCGCGAACACGAGGGGTGGAAAGGAAAAGAGGACCATTCCCCCGGCCCCGAGCGCAAGCGGGGATTTGAGGGAAGGCGTCCATTTGTGGCTCAACCCCGTTCCACGGCCAGGGGAGGGGGGCCCTGGGGCGCGCGGGACTCGCTGGCCACCCAGACCCCGGCCGCGAGGACGATGGCCCCTCCGAGCAGGCCCGCCACGCCCAGCCGCTCGCCGAAGGCGATCCACCCCAGCACCGCGGCGGTCAGGGGCTCCAGGTAGGTGAGGGCGGAGGCGGAGGCGGCCGGCACCCGGCGCAGTCCAACGGTGAACACCGAGTTCCCCACGAGACCACACAGCAGGGCGCCCCCACCCACCCACAGCACGCGCGAGTCGAGCGCGGGGGGCAGCGCGTCCTGTCCGAACACCAACATCAGTGCCACGGCGGACAGGGGGGCATGCAGGGCGCTGATGGCCAGGGGCGAGAAAGCGCGCCCCGCTTCCTTGATGGCGAGCACGTTGGCCATGAAGAAGAGGGCGCTGCCTCCTCCGAGCAGGGCAGTCTGGGGACTGGCGAAACCGCCCTGGTGCACGCCCAGCAGCAGCGCGAGCCCGGCGAGTGTCAGGGGCGCCCCCATCAGGGCCCGGGCCGAGCGGCGCTCGCCAATCAAAACGGGGGCCGCGAGCGCGATGAACAGCGGGGCCAGGTAGTGGGTGAGGACTGCGACGGCGACGGGCCCGCGCTGGATGGCGGCGAAGAAGAGGGCGGCGTTGGCGGCGTCGCACACGGCCAGGACGGCGAGCGCGATCGTGGCGCGCCGGTCGCGGAAGGCCTCGCGGCGCAGCACGAAGGGCGCGGGCAGGGCCATGAAGAGCATGGAGAGCAGGGCGCTCTGCGGGCCGCTGAGGCCGGCGGGACGCAGGAAGAGGGACCAGCACCCCCAGAGCGCGGCTCCCGCCGCGACCATGAAAAAGGACTTCACGTGGACTCCTGACGCGGCCCGTCATGACGCGGTCCGGGCGCGGCGCCGGGGCAGCCTAACCGAGTGCCCGTGGGAATGCGGGAGCGTGTGTGGGGAGCCGCCTGCCCTCCAGTCGTCCGGGAGTTGCGCTACCCCTCCCATGCGACTCCTCTCTTGTGACTCCTTGCTTCTCAAGGGGGGGGAGGGCCCGCCAGCTCTCCCGCTAGTGAATGATGCGCCCACTGCCAGATGGCACCACGCACCTGCGTTTCACCGAGCTGGAGCTTTTACGGCGTGTAGCGTCCCTGGTTGCTCCACCTCAAGCAAACCTCACGAGATTCCACGGCGCCTTCGCTCCGGGCGCGCAACTCCAGCCATTTTCGCTCCCCCAAGCGGGGGGTCGCGCCGAAGCTGCAAGGGGCGGGCCCCGAGCCTGAGGCAGCGGCGAAGGCGGAAGAGAAGAAGGATCGGACGCCGCGAGTGGATGAGGCAGGGCTGCTGCGCAGGCGGTTCGCGCTGGACGTGTTCGCCTGTGTCCGGTGTGGAGGCAGGTGTTGGGTGCTGGAGTACCTGACGGCACCCGGTGGGGTGCGCGCCATTGTGGAGCACCTGGAGCCTACCCACGCGGCCTGCGAAGCTCGCCCCTGTGCAGGGGCTGCACGGAGGGCGTGGTGTTGAGAGCCAAGCCGCAATGGCCCACATGCCTAAGCCCCCTGCCTCGCCCGAGAGAGAAGCGCGGTGAGCGGGCGTGTGCCCGAAGAGGGATGCACGGCCGTCCACCGGCCTAGCGCACAGCTCGGCGGCACCCGTCCGCGGCTCTCCTGGGCCCCTCTGCTCCAGCCCTCACCCTCGCTACGGGCCTCCCATTCGTCCTATGCGTCAAGACGGCGCGGCTCTACACGGACCTGGGCCTGTTCACCACAGACCCGGACATCGGTGTGGACGTGGCGGACCTGCTCAACTTCCTCACCGGCATCGCGCGGCCCAAGTCCTTCCGCAAGCTCCTGGTGGCGCCCATCAACATTCGCGAGGGCCTGCATGAGGAGAGCCGCCGCACCATCGCCGCGCACTCGGCGGACAATCCCTCGCGCATCCAGCTCAAGATGAACGCGCTGGTGGATCCGGTGCTCATCCGCGCGCTCTACGACGCCTCTCGCGCGGGCGTGAAGGTGGAACTCAACATCTGGGGCATCTGCTGCCTGCGGCCGCAGGTGCTGCGCGTCGGAGATCATCCGGGTCGTCTCCTCGCTGGGCCGCTTCCTGGAGCACTCGCGCGTCTACCTCATCGAACGCGGTGGCGAGACGTGCTGCTAATCGGCTCGGCGGACCTCATGCCGCGCAACCTCGACCACCGCGTGGAGGCGCTTACGCCCGTGGAGGATCCGCCGCTTATCGCCCAGGTGGGCGACAACTGCGAGCGCTGCCTGGCGGAGAACACCCACGCATGGACGCTCAACGCGGAGGGCGAGTGGTTGCGCCGTTCCCGCGAGGGCGACAAGCGCTGAGCCCAGACGGAGCTCATGGACCGTGCGGTGCGCATGTCCCAGGCCTCCACCGGCCGGCCGCTTTGCGCCACCAATGTAGAAGGGAAACGCCGACTGCCTCTAACAAGGCGCATAAGATATGCTTCATGTGGACGCATTCGACCAATAGTTCAGGCCACCGCGAAGCTTGGTGCGATGGTGTCTGGCCCCATGCAGCCGACTGACCCGGCTGACGGTGTCGGGGCATTGCCCTGGGATGGTACTGCGCGCGTACGTGAAGCCGTCGTTATGAAAGATTCAAATAAGCACTTGCCGCATTACTTCTCAGGTGGCTTGTTCTTCGCTTGGCCCCCTGATAAACATGACTTTGGAGGTCATGTAAACTGGACTTGGCTGTAGGTTACGCTGGCAGACCAAAAGGGAGGACACATGCCCGGTCGGCCAGATTGGCTCGTAGCTTTAATCAATACCGAGGTTGATATTCGTATTAGAAATGATGCTCGAACGATGGCAGCACCGAATACATTTCTTGGCTATCCGAAAGACCGGATATTCCAAGAGGTGCTTGGTGGGGGACAAGCAGATTTCGATGCACCCATAGGCAAACTCACAGGAGAAGACCGCGCTTTGCTCTATGCAAAGTACAACCAATCACGGCATTTAGATGAACTAGGTGAAGCATTCGATCAGCTTTTCTCTATTACGAGCCGTGCAGGGCAGCCCACACTAATAGACTTAGGTTGTGGTCCATTCACCGCAGGCCTAGCACTTGCTGCAACTCTCAATAAAGCGCGCGCGTTTCGTTATCATGGGTTCGACCGCGCAGATTCAATGCGCGGACTCGGCGCACGATTCGCTGAAACTGCAAAACGACTTGGCGCATTCCACCCAAATGCGACATGGTCGTTTGGACAAAACCTCGACATACATGATTTTGGTAGGATTCGCGGAGATCTAACCCTTGTGGTTGCCTCATATCTACTCGCAAGCCCCACAGTGGATGTGGAATCTCTGGTAGGCTCAGTAGTCAACGCAGTTAATCGTATAGGACCTGGACCAGCAGCTGTTCTCTACACGAACAGCGCCAAACCGGGTCCCAATAAGAAGTATCCTAGTTTTAGCAAGGCACTTCGCGAAAGCGGTTTTGAGCTCAAGCGCGACCACGTTGAACTCTTCCAAAAGACTAAAAATCCCGCCGATTTGCGATACGCCCTTTTTTTTCGACCGGCAACCACTGTACTTAAGTTCTAAGAGTAAAATTCAATGAAACTACCGGCAGTGGACGATTTGATTGGGAAGCAATGGACCGTCTATGATTCCGCACCCGACAAGCCGTTGTTTGTCGCAGGCCCGCCTGGCTCAGGTAAAACAAGTCTTGCAGTACTTCGGGCGCAGTTTTTGTCTGGTCCCGAATTCAATCAAACGGTCGTACTCGTCACTAAAAATCGGATGCTTGCGGCGTTAGCAAAGGAACTCGGGAGTGCCCAATTCGACACTGTCACCATGAATAGCCTTGTTGCTGGCGACTACAGAAGGCGATTTAACGAGAATGTGCCAGGGTTCAGCTCATTTTTATATGAGTGGGAAGCCATACTGGACGACTACGCCAGCCTAAATGTCGAACCGCTGTTTGACCATATGGTGATTGACGAAGGCCAAAACCTGCCAATAGGTTTTTACTCCTGGGCGAGCAAATATGGAGCTAGGGTGTTGACTGTTTTTGCTGACGAGGATCAAGCCACGCATCCCGAGCGGTCGTCTTTGAGCGACATTGCCAACGCGACGGGCCTATCCGATCCGGTCAGACTTACCGACAATCACCGAAACACACCCGAAATCGCAGCCGTTGCAGAGCATTTTCACGTGTCTCAAATCCTCCCTCCCGCAGTAGTGCAGCGGCCAGCGGGTGGTGAAACGCCTAGATTAATCAGGATAAATTCGATTGACGATTTACCCAAGCGCGTTGCGACGCGTTACGCCAATCGAGGCGAGTCAATCGGAGTAATTGTATTTCGGAAACAGGATGCACACCAGATGCATTCGCGCCTAAATAAGCTATTGCCAACTGAGCGCGTAGACGTATATACAAGCGAAGCTAACAAGGGCGTTGAAAGTTCAATACGTCTGTTGGAACAAGGTGTAACCATTCTTACTGGTGAAGCTGTTATCGGTCTTGAGTTTGGTGTTGTTTATCTTCTTGACCTGCGTAGATCGCTTCCTTGCCGGAGTACTGGCGACCAACGTAGACTGTACATGCTCTGCGCACGCGCACGCGATGCACTTTTTTTGATAGACTATCCAGCATACCTAGGCCATGAGCAGCTCGCGGCACTACCTTCTCCCCCGGTGTTGATTCGCTAATGCCTAATTCGAACAAACAAATCGACCTGGCTATCACGATTCCTCAGAACGGCATGGGCACAAACACAACAACGCACAATCACCAAGTTAAGCTCGCCTTGACGCTAGACCACCGAGAGTGGCTCGGTTTTCTAGCGGACGAGTGGTGGCCGCTGAATTCCCCTGACAAATCCAGCCGGCTGGGCGTTGGTACGCCCAGAGATATTGCGGTGTCCGAGGATAAAATTACCGTGGTTGCCTGGATTGATTCAGCTCGGCTACCGCAAGTAGAGGTGTTGTCTTGGCGAGCCAATCAATGGCTCCGCGTGTCGCTCGCAGATGTGGGCGAAATCGACGAAGAAGTTGTCTGGCCAGGGCCGCTGCCATTATTTGCGGTATCATCTTTTTCTGTGGTGAATCAACTCGACAAGGCTAGGTTACTTGCAATGTCGAGAGGATTTTCGAATATCTCCGCGCCCACTCAGCCTATTCATGTTGAGCGATACAGTCTGAAAGTATCGACCGCACAGCAGCCGCCAGACCAAAAAGACCAGACCGCTTTTACACCAAGCCAAGACTGGAATTCAGATCGTGGCGCAGCAGCAATGGCTGTTTGGGCTGTGCCTGCGGTCGCGCCCTGGCTTGATGTACTTTGCGAATCACTTGATCTATCCACAGAAGGATTCACGGCGAATCGACTGGGAGCTGCATGGTGGAGCGAGCCACCATGGCGCTCAAGGCCTAGCAATGGTCGCGACGTGGATGCGCATAACATCACTTTTTGGCGCGCTACTGTCGATGTTCTAAGGGCAGTTCGCATGCGCGAAGCATGGCGTCCTCTTCAAGTTCTTGATGAAATTCGGGAACGCGCGCTGTCAAATGGCATCACCCGTTCGTCATTGGAGGAATTGGTATCCGAGACGCGGGAGCTTCTTAATGATGAGCGCACAGTACGTCTCGATCAGCGGCACTTCGGTGCTCTTGGGGCAGCACTTCAGTTAGTACTTTTGCGTCCAACTCCGGAACGCTTTATTACATGGACACACGAACTTCGTGCACTTCCCCCAGTTATTTGGTGGACCGGCGCAATGCTGTCTGGTCTTGTTCAAGGATACCGAGACCTTGAACCACGCTTTCGCGGAATGACAGAGGGTCGTTCGCTTTTGGCAATTCGTACATTGCAACTTTCGAACATAGAAACTGCGCGCATTGGTTGGCCGGGAGCGTCAACCGCAAAGCCAAAGTGGAGCCGTGAAGCAGGAAAAGTACGGCTCTATTGGGACGACAAAAACTGGGCCGAAAGATCCGAGAACAGCCGTGGCCGGTGGTTTGCGGCAAACCTCGAACAGCCCGACATCAGACGAGCTGCGATTGATGTGGCTCAGCATTTTTCACCAACTTGCCTGCGTCAAAGACTGCGCCTCAAGGACCAGCAACTAGCTATTCTGGGAGCAGGTGTGGTTCAGGTAGAAACAAAAGGGGCGCCGCTTCTCGTCATAAATGGGGCAATTGAACTGAATCTTCCAGTAGAAGCATCAATTACCACCGAAATCGATGATGATTCTTTTCGCCAGTGGCTTATTCATGAGGGCATCGTTGAGCGCTTGCCAGAACCTCCTCTTGTGGGTTCCACTCGTAAATTAGATGCAGGGCATCGTGATACAGTCCCAGGCCTTGTGTTTGTTCCAGACTTCATATCGGCAATAGAAGAAAGGGAAATTCTGGCCACAATCGATGCTGCTCCATGGCGTGACGACATGAAGCGCCGAGTTCAGCACTATGGATGGGCTTATAACTACAAAGCAAAGAAAGTGGAGCCCAAAGACCGCCTAGGTCCTCTTCCTGAGTGGGCCGAGCAAATTGGTGCGCGATTAGTAGAAAAAGGATTTGTCGAAGAGTTGCCTGATCAAGTTATTGTTAACGAGTATGTCGTAGGTCAAGGCATTTCAAAACATGTGGATTGCCCCTCCTGCTTTCGCGGCGCTATTGTGACCATTAGCTTGAGTGAATCATGGGAAATGTTCTTTTGGAGCCCTGAAGGTCGAAAAACTGTCCTTACACTAGATAGGCGTAGTGCGACAATTATTGGAGGGGACGCACGGGAAAAATGGAAACACGAGATCCCTAAACGCCTGAACGAGCCTTGGGGCCCTCGGGGTCGGCGAGTCTCACTAACGTTTCGCAAAGTTGATATCCACAGCCATAAAGCAAGGCATCCATCTTCTCGCTAGGTGTCATCCGCCAAGCTACAGAATAAAGAAGATTGAGTGATCGCGGTAGGGACGGCCCTTCGCCCCAGGACTCGGGCCGCCCCCCGCACAGATCCCAGCGGGCGCTGCTAGCGCACTGGGCTCTTGCCTCGGATGTTGACGTCAAGGCCGTACTGCTCCTCGACGTAGGCGGCAGGGCGCACTGGACACGCATTGTCCGGCGCTGTGTCCGGGGCGTGTTTTGCCCTCCCTCCTTCTCCCTGGCCAGACTCCTTCCCTCCACCACCTCCGCGGCCCTACTACTGGCTTTGTTCGGCGGCTTCGTCGGTACTACGAGTCTGTCTGACTTCCTCTGCCCGTTCATCATCGGCGTACGGCCACTGGCCTTCCCGATACGTCCCGCCCTACTTCCGGCGGGCGGACAGCGGATCTCCCGGTTCTCGCGCATGGAGTGTCCGTGCATGCGAGGGGTCTACGACCGCGCAGGACCGTCCCTGAACTCGCCTTGTCGTTCGTGGACATGTGGCCTTCCGCCTCGGTTAACACTACTGCGTCATGACTGAGCAGGAGGTGAAGGAGGGGCCTGTCTGCTCGCCTGGTCTTGGAAGTCAGGTGTGGACCCCTACCGCGAAAGTCGGCCGGTGCGTATTGATTGTGTCGTGAAGCCCATTCAGTGAGCCAGATGATGCGCACCTTCATGGACGCCCAGGGAGTTGAACGACTCGAGGCGTATTTCCAAAAGATTGGCGACGTCTTGGGCGGGGACAGTCGCCGAGGTTCCTTTGCCCTTTATGCCCTGGGCCTCCTGGGGGAGGGCGAGCGCAAGAGCGTCGAGCCCATTGCCGCGCGGGCCTGCCCCGACCCCGACAAGACCGAGGCCATGCACCAGCGCCTGCTTCACTTCGCTGTCAACTCCCGCTGGAGCGATCGGGAGGTTCGCCGAGAGGCCACTGGCTATGCCCTTGGCGCCATGACGCAGCGCGAGCCCATCGAGGCATGGATTGTCGACGACACCGGCTTTCTCAAGCAAGGCAAGCATTCGGTGGGCGTGCAGCGGCAATACACCGGCTCGGCGGGCAAAATCACCAACTGCCAGATTGGCGTCAGCCTCAGCCTCGCCACCCGCACCGAGCACCTCCCCATCGACTTCGAGCTGTACCTGCCCGAGTCCTGGGTCAATGACTCCGCTCGTCGTCAGGAGGCCCGAATCCCCGAGGAGGTGACTTTCAAGACAAAACCCCAGTTGGCTGTGCAGATGATTCGTCGAGCGATAGCGGACGGCGTTCCCAAAGGAGTCGCCCTGGCGGACTCCGCGTATGGCTCCTCCAGTGAGTTCCGCGCACAGGTGCGCTCCTTGGGGCTGCATTATGCAGTGGGTGTAGACCCCCAAACGGCCGTTTGCCTCCTCGACGACGAGGGACGCCCCCAGGGCGAGGCGATGAGCGTCAAGGACATGGCTTCGCACCTGCACGAGCGCGGAGGCTTTCGACGCTGCACCTGGCGCTGCGGCACCCGTGAGCCGCTCTGGGCGCGTTTCGCCTTGCGTCGTGTGATTGCCGCGGGAGTTCCCAAAAGCCAACAAGAACCGCTCTGGCTGCTCATTGAATGGCGCGAAGGTGAGTCCGAGCCGGCTAACTATTTCCTTGTTTCAGTGCCAGAGCGCATGAGTAAGAAACAGCTCATCCGTCTTGTCATGCAGCGCTGGCGAACCGAGCGCGTCTACGAGGACTTGAAGGGAGAGCTCGGGCTCGACCACTACGAGGGTCGGCGCTTTCCAGGTTGGCACCACCACGTCTCCGTCGCCCTGTGCTGCTACGCGTTCATCATCGCCGAACGCGCGCGGCATTTTCCCCCCTCGGCCCGAGGGGCGGGTGAAGCCCACGCGCAGCCGCTCCAGGCCTGAACGCCACTTTCACGACAGCTTCATCACCGCACGGCTTGCCATGGCCCGGGTGATTGCCACCTGGCTGCCTCGCTGTCCTTGCTGCCACCGCTCCAGCCCCCAGTTCCCCTCACGGCCCCTGGCTGGCATCCCCATTCATCTTTCGGGCCCCTGACGCAGTAGTGTTAACAGCGTCGGCATCCTGGAGTGGTTGATTTCGCGGCTCTATACCCTGCCTGCACATCCCCCTGTCAACGCTTCGCCTGCACCCTCACGGATGTCGACGCATGACTCGGGGCCATCGTGGGGGGCTAGCCCTTCGATGTACGACTCTTTCATTCGCTACTCCATGCCGGTTTATCCCGGCGCACTAACCGTTCACCGAGTCGGAGCTTGAGATTGGCGCGGGAGTGGCGTCGGCGGAGAACCTTGTGCCTGGGGGTTGCTGCGGATGCATGAGGACGCTGCTGGCCCGAGTGGAGAGCGAGCAGGGGGGAGTATGACCGCGCACGTCAAGCCGCGCGGAGTGACTCCCGACGTTATTCATCGCCACATGATGGAAGGAGACCCTCGAGACGCGCGCATCGCGGAGTTGGAAGAGCAGGTGGCCGCCAGAGACGCGCGCATCGCGGAACTGACGGCCCTGGTCGAGGCGCTCACTCGCCGAGTAGCGGAGTTGGAGGCCCGCCTGGGGCAGAACTCCACCAACTCCTCGAGACCGCCGTCGTCGGACCCGCTTGGAACGAAGCGAAAGCCAAGGCGGCCCGAAAAGCGCCGCCGCCCAGGCGGGCAGCCCGGCCACGAGCCCCACAAGCGGGAGTTGCTACCAGAAGAGCAAGTCGACCGTGTCGTCGACTTGCCACCGCCCAAGCAGTGCGAGCGCTGCGAGCACGAGCTGGAGGGCACGCGGCAGCAGGCGCTGCGGCACCAGGTGGTGGAAGTGCCACCGCTCAAGCCTGTCGTCACGGAGTACCGTTGCCATGGGCTGACGTGTGCACACTGTGGCACGTTGAATCGGGCCCTGCTTCCACCAGAAGTGGCTGGCCATGTGTTTGGCGCTCGCCTGTCGGCGCTGGTGTGCCTGCGGGTAGGCAAGTACCGGCTTTCCAAACGGCTGGTACAGGAGGCGCTGTCGGACTTGCTGGGAGTGCGCCTGTCGCTGGGTGCCGTCAGCAACCGGGAGCGGGAGATGAGCCAGGCCCTGGCGGCGCCCATGGAGCAGGCGGAGCGTTTCATCCGCGACCAGGAGCGGGCCATGGATGAGACGAGCTGGGTGGAGGGGCCAGGCTTGATTCAAAGTCCCACGGGAGAAGTTATCCCACCTGGACCTACGGAGGAGGTAAGGTGCCCGCGGACGGGACAAGGTGGCGCGAGCAGCGCGGGGCTGATCGCGTGGCACGAGCCCGAAACAGGCAGGACGCGGGCCAGTTGAGGCCGGTGGAGAGTGAAAGTGGGTAGGGAGAAAAACCGGGGCGGGAGAGCTGGCGGGCCCTCCACACCCCCTGAGAAGCAAGGAGAAGCGAGGAGACACAAGAGAGAAGACGCCTCGCCCGTGCAGGAGATGTTGACGCGGTTGGGAGTAACGTTCAAGCAGATAGTGGACCCAAGGGCCAGCCGCGGCAAGAGACACGAGTTGGGGGCGATGCTGTCGCTGCTGGTGCAAGGGCTGGCGACCGGAAGAAGAGTGCTGAGACAGGTAGAGGCGTTGGGTGCGGACTTGGTGCGCGAGGGGACAGGGCCAGCGGGATTGCGCGGACCGGTATCAGACACGACCTTGGACAGACTGCTCAGTCAGCTCAAGCCCGAGGGGTTGGACAAGGTGCTGCGGCAGTTGGTGCGGACGGCGCTCGAGCGGGGAGTGCTGCGTCAGGACAGGATGGCGGCGGGAGTGGTGTCGATTGACGGCAAGGCGGGGGAGAGCACGCGAGGACAAGCGCCCTGCGAGCCATGTCACACACTGAGAGACGAGCAGGGGCAAGAGTATTGGTACCCTTTCGCGCTGCGAGCGGCGCTCACCAGCAGCGGAGCGTGCCCGGTGCTCGACCAGATGATGCTGGAGGGCAAGCAAGGAGAGGCGACGGCCTTCCCCAAGCTGCTCAAGCGGGTGGTGGAGAAGTATGGAGAGCACTTCAAATACGTGACGGGGGACGCGGGGCTGACGAGCGCGGCGAACGCGAGAGCGGTGAGAGAGGCAGGCAAACATTATGTGTTCGCCGTGAAGGAGAACTTCCAGCGCTTGCATGACGTGATGTGGGTGGCGCTGGGGACAGCACCCGTACAGGTCAGGCCTGATCCAAAGTCCGAGAGGGAGGTTTTGAAGGGGGCGGGCCCGGGGGCAAGCCGTTTCAGGCAAGAGCGTGGCGTGCTCCCAGCAGGCGCTCGCGAGAGGAGCGCCTCGGGGAGGGCAACTGGCTGAGAGGGTGTTGAACTGGAGCAGAGGGATTCCCTAGCTCCAAGGTAGGGCGCTCAAGGCCAAAACAGTGCGTTCCTGCCCCTTGTGGCGATGTGTTCGTGGAATTTTTGTGACTCCGTAGTCGCTGCAGCCGCTGCCTTCGTCCGTTTTGTCCTCCTGCCGATGGATGACCGCGAAGGTAGTGGCGACCAGGTGACCGCGCAAGTTGCGCTTGGCACGAGAGTCCTTATCTCCCAAGGTCATGAGCGATCTTCCCATGCCCGATAGGCAGCGCTATCCCACGGACCTGACGGACAAACAATGGGCGCTGGTAGAACCCTTCGTCCGGGCCAGCCACTGTGGGCCCCAAGAGGTGCTACATCCACGGCGAGAAGTGGTCAACGCCATCCTGTACATCAAGCGCACGGGAGCGCAGTGGCGATACATGCCGCACGACTTGCCGGACTGGCGGATTGTCTATCACTACTTCGCGCGCTGGAAGAAGGATGGGACGTGGAAGAATCTCAACGATGAGTTGAGGCGAGAGGTGCGCACGAAGGAGGGACATGAGGAGGAGCCAACGGCGGGAGTCCTGGACAGCCAGAGCGTCAAGACGGTGCAAGAGGCGGAGACGAAGGGATATGACGCGGGAAAGAAAATCAAAGGCAGGAAGAGGCACCTGCTGGTTGATGCCCTGGGGCTGTTGCTCGTCTCATGGATAAGCACGGCGGATGTTCAGGACAGGGATGGCGCGCGGAAGGTGTTACCAGTGGCTGCACAGCAGTATCCCACGCTCAAGAAGACTTGGGTGGATGGCGGATATTCTGGGGAGCGTGTGCAGGCCGTGGCCACGAAGACAGGCATCAACGTCGAAGTGGTGAAGCGCTCAGACCAAGCGAAGGGCTTTGTTCTATTGCCCAAGCGATGGATAGTTGAGAGGACTTTCGGGTGGTTGAATCGCCAGCGGCGCTTGTCCAAGGACTACGAGCGTAAGGAGTCTTCATCCGAAGCGTTTATTCACATCAGTATGATCGACCTCATGTTGCGGAGGCTTGCCTGAGCGCTCCAGTTCAACACCCTCTGAGGACCACCCCTTTCAAGGTCGAATAGTGGCTCGCCACCTTTATGGTTTAGACAGGGCGGATGAGGGCGCATCAGTGAAGCTGGGCAGACCATCAGACATAGCCATGCCATGAAGCGCCCGGCGCTGCGGTGCTACTGGTCTCTTGCCTGCCTTGGTTGGCCTCCGTCTGCTGTTCAGGAGATTTTCTCGCCCTTGAGCACACGTGCTGTTGCCACATGCTTGCGCGCCACCTCTCCCGGTACATAGCCTTTCTTCACCTTCTTCTTGGCGGCGCGGGGATGTTTGCGCAATGTGGAAGGCTTCACCTTCTTCGCTAGCTCCAGCAGGAGCTCACTCAACTGCTCCGCGCTCCGTACCTCCTGTCCGCTCCAGTCCTCCGGCTCCACCACCATCATCATTCCTCCGTAAGCGAACTTCACTTCGGCGGCAATGTAATAGGTGGACACCTGCATATTGGCAGCCTCCAGGTCATGGCTGGCTTCCACCGCGGTTTTCACCACCGATAACACATTGTAGGCCAGTACCGCCACCCCAAAGGCCAGCAGCGCCGCTCGTGGTCTCCCCAAACTCCGCACCTCGCTCTCGAGCACGGCCTCCAACTCTCCAAACATCCCTTCAATCGTCCAGCGCTTCCTGTACAGCTGCGCTACCTCCACGGCGCTCAGTTTCTCCTCGGGCACGTTCGTGAGCAGCCGAATGGCTGTTTCCCCGTCTTCTGTTGGCTCCTCCAACTCCACTTCAATCCGTCTCAACTCCAACGGCTCTTCCCCCTCCACTCGCACTGCCTGCTCGTACACACGTCCCGCTGGCCCTCGGCCTACTTCCCTCCGCTCCCCCAGCGCGGTCGGATTGGGCGACACGCCGTGCTCTCGGATGATGAAGGCCGCTCTCTTTTCATGCACCGCGCGCAGAATCCGGCTCGTGGAGAAGTTCCTGTCCGCCAGCCACAATTCTCCCTCCCGCACTCGCTCCAACACCGGCCCCATCAACGCCCGCTCTTGTGCATGCGCGTCTTCAGCCGGCAGCACATCCACCACCAGGCTCAACTCCGGCGCATACACCACCAACGACTGTCCGGGCAGCGCAGCTCCTCGGAATTCTCTCAACGGTTTGAGCCGCTTCTCACTGGCGGGGAGGTGATTGCCATCCAAGACTCGCACCTGGTAACCCGCCGCCCACGGCCCCTGCTTCTTCATGGGCCGCACCACGGGCAACAACCTCTCCGCGCTCCCTTGCACCAGGGCTCGCACCACCTGGGGCTCGGTGTGATTGACTTTGTCGTAGAGCGCCGCCAGCGAGACGGTCAAGTCCGGGTCGGACTGCGCCGCGGCGTGCAGCGACGGTCGCAGTCCCAGCGCCACCACTCCCATCAAATCCACTACCGAGGAGAAGAGCAACTCGCGCGTGTACTGCTGCTCTCGGTTCGCTTCGAATACCTCATCAATCCATTGCGAACTCAGGGCATGCTCAAGCGTGCGGCGCACCATCACCGTGACGGGACTGCGCTGCGTGAAACGCTCCATGATTGCCTTCAAGGCCACGTTTGTTCCTCCGCGATGGGGCGCGAGGAATTTGCCTCGACCGTCCGGCTCCCCGGACCCACTTCCGCCCAGGTGGGCTTTCACCCTCCCACCTGACCGCTAGGGTAGCACCCTCCACATGACCTTGAAAGTGGTGCCTCTGAGGACGGACCCGCGAAGCCGAGGAGGTGGAGGCAGAGGAGGCCGGAGCCGGGCGCTGGCGGGCGCTCAGGCAAGCGTGGCCAGACTCTCCGGGAGCACCGCCAGGCCCAGCAAGCCTTGGTAGAGCACTTCCTGGCAGCGGGCATACGACACGGGCCGTCCATCCTTTGGCGGCAGGTGCGTACGCACCAGCGCCAACAGGTTGTAGGCCAGCAAGCGCAGCCAACTGAGCACCACCGGTGCTTGTCCTCTCAAGCTCGCCGAGCCCGTGTCTTCCTCCAACACCACGTCCGCCGTCCAATTCGGCCCGTTCTCTATTCCCCAATGCCCTCTCACCACCGTCAGCAGCTGCTGTCCGGACAACTCCCCGCTGGGGATGGAGGTGACAAACAATCTCGTTTCCACCTCGGACAAGCTCCCCTCCCGCTCCCGCCTGCTGCGCACCCACACCCATTGCTTCGCTTCGGGAAACTCTTCCGTCTCGGGCACTCGCACCGCTCTCACCTCTCGCTCCACCCACTCGCCTCGTGCTCGCTCTCGCACCGACACCTGCACGGGCGCTGTCCCCAACGCCACCCACATCATTGGGTAGAGCCGCTGGAAGTTCTCTTTCACCGCGAACAGGTAATGCTTGCCCGCCTCTCTCACCGCCTTCGCGTTCGCCGCACTCGTCAGCCCCGCGTCTCCCGTCACGTATTTGAAATGCTCTCCATACTTCTCCACCACCCTGCCCAGCAGCGTGGGGAAGGCCGTCGCCTCCCCTTGCTTGCCCTCCAGCATCATCTGGTCGAGCACCGGGCATGCCCTGCTGCTGGTGAGCGCTGCCCTGAGCGCGAAGGGGTACCAATACTCCTGCCCCTGCTCGTCCCGTAGCGTGTGGTTCGGCTCGCACGGCGCTTGTCCTCGCGTGCTCTCCCCCGCCTTGCCGTCAATCGACACCACTCCCGCTGCCATCCTGTCCTGCCGCAGGACTCCCTGCCTGAGCGCCGTCCGCACCGATTGCTGCAACACCTTGTCCAACCCCTCGGGCTCGAGCTGACTGAGCAGTCTATCCAAGGTCGTGTCCGACACAGGTCCGCGCAATCCCTCTGGCTCGGTCCCTTCGCGCACCAGGTCCGCACTCAACGCCTCTACCTGTCGCAGCACTCTTCTTCCCGTCGCCATCCCTTGCACCAACAGCGACAGTATCGACCCCAAACCATGCCTCTTGCCGCGGCTTGCCCGGGGGTCCACTATCTGCTTGAACGTGATTGCCAACCGCGTCATCATCCCCTGCACGGGCGAGGTGTCTTCTCTCTTGCGACTCCTCGCTTCTCCTTGCCGCTCAGGGGGTGTGGAGGGCCCGCCAGCTCTCCCGCCCCGGTTTTTCTCCCTGCCCATTTCCACTCTCCAAATGGCCCCAACTGGCCCGCGTCCTACCTGTGTCGGGCTCGTGCCACGCGATCAGCCCTGCGCCGCTCGCTTCTCCTCAGCCCGTGGGCGGGCACCTTACCTCGCCCGTAGGTCCAGGTGGGATAACTTCTCCCGTGGGACTTTGAATCAAGCCTGCCCGTACAGGTGACGGTGAGAGAGCGGGCGCGGGGCGAGTGGGTGGAGCGGCAGCTGAGAGCGACACGAGTGCCCGAGACAGAAGAGTTTCCAGAAGCGAGGCAATGGGTGTGGGTGCGCCGCACGCGGGAGCGGGAGGGGAAGTTGCCCGAGGTGGAGACACGGCTGTTTATAACGTCCGTACCTGGCGGGGAGTTGTCGGGAGAGCAGCTGCTCACGCTGGTGAGAGGGCATTGGGGAATAGAGAATGGGCCCAACTGGACGGCGGACGTCGTGCTGGAGGAAGACACGGGCTCGGCCAGCTTGCGTGGGCAGGCGCCCGTGGTGCTCAGTTGGCTGAGGCTGCTGGCCTACAATCTGCTGGCGCTGGTGCGCACGCACCTGCCCCCAAAAGACGGCAGGCTCGTTTCTTACGCTCGCACCCAGGAAGTGCTCTACCAGGGCTTGCTGGGCCTGGCGGTGCTGCCGGAGAGTCTGGCCGTACTTGCCTGAGCGCCCGCCAGCGCCCGGCTCCGGCCTCCTCTGCCTCCACCTCCTCGGCTTCGTGGGTCCGTCATCAGTCAGTTCCCCTCCCCGGGGCGCTCCTCGCGCGAGCGCCCTCTGGAAGAACGCTCCCCTTTTGCCTGAAACAGATTGTTCTCCCTTCACCCCTCTTCAAATCTTCCCTCTCGGACTTTGGATCAAGCCTGGGTGGAGGGGCGCGGACGGCGTGCGTGGCTGTGGCTGGTGGCCTGCGCACTGTTGGCCGTGTTCCGGATTGCCACCAGCCGAGGCAGTGAGGTGGCCAAGGGATTGCTGGGAGAGGATTTCGCCGGGATTCTCGGCTCGGACCGGTGGAGCGCGTACAACTGGTATGAGCAGGCACTTCGGCAACTGTGCTGGAGCCACCTGACGCGAGACTTCCAGGGATTCATTGACAGAGGCGGAGAGGGCGCACGAATAGGCCGGGAGCTCATGGAAGAGCGCGACCGGATGTTCAAGTGGTGGCACCGGGTGAGGGACGGGACGCTGACTCGTGCGGACTTCGAGCGGAAGATGAGGAGGGTGGAGCCCGAGGTGGAGCGGCTGCTCCGGGACGCCGCGGAGCATGCCGAGAAGAAGACGGCCGGCATGGCCAGGGAGATTCCCAAGTTGAGGCAGGCCCTGTGGACATTCGTCGAGGTGGAAGGCGTGGAGCCGACCAACAACTACGGGGAGCGGCTCCTCCGTCATGCGGTGCTCTATCGGAAGACGAGCTTTGGGACACAGTCACCTGAAGGGAGCCGTTTCGTGGAGCGGATATTGACGGCGGTAACAACGCTCGACTTACAGGGGCGCAACGTCCTGGAGTTCCTCACCGAATGCATGCGAGCACATCGACGCGGACTTCCCACTCCCTCCCTGCTCCCGGGCATGACCACCGCTCAAGCGGCACTCGCCGCCTGATTCGGTGAACGCTTACGACCGTCACAGGACTACGCTCCACGATTGCATCCAAGGCCATGCTCTTTCCTCCTCGAAAGGGCGAGGGCGCACTGAGCTTGACCATCCGAGAGCCTGGACCCACCTCTACCTGGATGGGCCTTCACGTTCCCACCTACCGCTATGGTAGCACCCTCCGCATGACCTTGAAAGTGGTGGGCCCCAGGAGCTCAGGGCTCGAGGGATCGCGGCGGAGCGCCCCGGTCCTCAGCACCCGCATGTCCATCCACGAGGCGCTGCTTGGCTAGTCACACTCGTACTTGAAGTCGCGGCGCACCGGGCCCTCGTCCAGGCCCGGCGTGCCCGAGTACTCCTCGTGCACGAGCCGCCCCTTTTCATCGCGCTCGTGGGTGCGCCGGGCATCCACGACGCCGTTCTGGTCGCTGTCCCACTCGTCGAGCCAGACGATCTTCGTGCCGCACAGGTACGTGAGCCGGCGGGTGGTGGTCAGGTACGTGGTCACCAACGGGTATTCGATGCCGGGGCCCGAGAGCTGGGTGTAGACCTTGCCGAGCCGCTCGAGCAGCAGCGGGCCCGAGGCGTCGTAATAGAAGGTCCGCACGAACTCGTGGCTGCGGTAATAGCCGCCGTATTTTTCCCAGCTTCGGAACACCCGGCGGGCCGCGTCGTGGGAAGTGACGGTGTATCGGCCATGCTCGAAGCCATGCTCCTGCTCGTCCACGAGGTTGCCCCGGTCGTCGTACAGGTTCGTGAAGCTCATGTGGTGGTCGTCGGTCCACGCGTTCTGTTTCACGTGGCCATTGGGCCAGTAGGTGAACGTCTCGCAGCGGGCGACTCTCAGGTCGCAGTCCGGCCGACTGTCGATCTCCACCAGCTGGCCCACCGCGTTGTAGTGGTAGACGATCGGGCCCTCCTGCCCGTTCGAGGTCTGGCGCTCGATGCGCTCGAGACGGCCATTCGCATCGCGGATGTAGCGGTCGTCGCGGGGCGGCTCGGAACCGCTGAACGTCTCGGTCCGCCGCGCGAGCCGGCCCGCGTCGTCATACGCCCACTCGATTTGGTCCCAGGAGCCCTCGGGGAACTCGAAGCGGCGGAGCGTTTCGTGGCCGTTCTTCCAGGTGTGGAGCTCGGTCTCTTGCAGCGTGCCATCCGGCCCGTAGCGGCGCCGCTCCAGCAGGCGGCTGTCGGCGTCGTAGCGGGCCACCTCGCGGTCGCCGTTGGCGAAGAGCGAGGTGCCCTCGCACGCCGTGGCGCGCACGGGCGGCACCTTTCCCTTCCAGGGCACACAGGCCACGGGCTCGAGGGTAGGGGAACCCTCCAGGCCCGCGCTCACGGGGGGGACCTCGCCCGGCGACGGCGGGGGCTGCACCACGGGCACCGTGGGCTCCTGAGTGGGCGTCTCGGGTTGCGTCGAGGGCTCACCCGGAGGAGGCACCTCACCCGTGGGGGGCGTGGACGCGGGCGGCTGGGCGGGCACGGGCGTGTCCGGGAAGGGCGCCGGGGCCTCGGGCGTGGGCTCTGACGTGGGCTCCTCGCGCGTCGCACCACACCCCACGAGTACCGCGCACACGCCCCACTTCATCAGCCCCCAGTGCTTGCGCATGCCCATCTCCCCTCCGGTTGGTTGGCCGGCAAGGTGTGCACGCGGAGTGTGAGCGCCAAAAGCGCCCGGCCGCTCGCCTGGGTACATGCCGGACGCTCGGCGACGGAAACGATACAGGGCGCGACTCCACGCGAGGTCAGCGAAGGCGGAAGCGAAGATCGAGGGGTGTTCCCAGCACGCGCGGCGTCTTCCCCTCGGCTGTCACCAGCAGACAGCTGTGATCACCGAGGAGGGGGAGACGCACGGCCCTGGAGCCTACCCAGAGACGTGGCGCGAGTCTCTCCGCTGCCCGACAGTCGGCGAGACCGTGCGTTGTTCCCCGGACTTGGCTGACACATCTTCGCCTGGGCGCGTTGACCGCCCGCGTGTCCACACCCGGAGCCCTCTTCCATGAACCCGCGACACCTCGTGAAGCACGCCTTGCCCTGGCTGGTGCTCGCCCTGGCGATGGCCTCCATCGGATACACGTGGAAGTGGGCCCTCGCGAAGTCGTCCGAGCGCCACCGGATGCACCACGCGTTCACCACCGGCACGACGCAGTACATCTTCGGCTTGTGCCCGAGCACCTCGCTCGTGGAGGCCACGCCCGAGTGGGCGCGCACCATGAAAGGACACTGTCAGGCCCACCAGCCCACCTGGGGCCGTGTGGAGAACGGCGTCCCCCGCACGACGAACCTCGACATCGAGACGGGCTCGACGTGGGAAGCGCTCCAACTGCTCTCCCGGCTCGTGCTGGAGATCTCCCCGGGCAAGATGCTGTCCCTGGTGTCGCTGGTGGTCATCTCCCTGGCGGGCGTCCTGGGCCTTCAGCGGCGGGGCTGGCTCCATCGCCAGGGCCTGAATCCGCGCCTGCGCATCACCCGCGGTCCCGCGCTGCTCATGCTCTCCATCGTCCTGCTCGCGCTGAGCGCGTCGCTCGTGCTGCTCGACGAGCAGGAGACGCTGTCGATGTGCCAGATGACGGGCGGAACCTACGCCAACCTGCTCTCCGTCGACGCGCGCTGCTCCCAGCAGACGACGCTGCTGCGCGACACCCAGGCCTTGCTCGAGCAGAAGAAGGGCGAGCTGGATTCGCGGGCCCGGGAGTTGGACGAGCTCAAACGGGAGATCGCCTCACTGGGAGCTGTGCGGGATGCCCTGGGCAACGTCAAGACGGAGCTGCGAAGCCAGAGCGAGAGCACCCAGCAGCTCATCGTGGCCGTCACCGGCGCGACGCTCGATGGCATCACCAAGGCGTTGGATCCGCTCCATGCGGACATGAAGGGGCTGGATGCGTCGCTCAAGACGGATTTCAGGAGGGGTCTGCGCGACGAGTTGCAAGCGGACCTCCGGGACTTGGTGCGCGGCGAGCTGAGGGCCGCGCTCCAGGGCGAGGCGTTCCAGGAGATCCTCCGGCGGGAGGTGCGCGCGGTGGTGAGGGAAGACGTCCGCGCCGTGGTGCGTGGGGAGTTTCAGGAGTCGATGAAGACGGTGTGGGCGGCGAGCCACGCGTCCGACCCGAAGCCCGCGCCCAAGCGCGCGACGGCGGCCGTCTCCCTCACCGCCCAGCCGCCGGCGCCCGAGCGGAGCCGCCCCCCCTCCCTCGCTCCGCGCAAGCGCTGACTTATCCCCCTGCATCCCACCGGCCGGGTCCGTGTGTCCTCCTCGAGCCCACGCCGCCAAGCGGCTCGCATCTACCCCGACGAACCGGGTCACCCACGCTTTTCTCAAACAATGAGTCTCAGCGGACTCGATTCAGGCGGCGCTGTGTGTGACCTGTCGGACAGTCTGCCTTTCCAAGAGCGTTCCTCCGGTTCTTCATGAAAATCGGCTTGGGCCTGAAAAAACCAGTAGACCTGGAATGCGGTTTTAGTGTCTATACAGTTCTGTTGGCGCAACGAACCGCAGCATCCCTTGAGAACGACCCATTCAAAAAGGATCACGCATGCCCAGCCTCAATGACTCTCGCCACGCTCCTGCTCTCGCTTCGGCCCGTGCGTCGTCGTACGCGACGGGGGCGCTTCTCTTGAGCGTCGCGCTCGCAACGGGTTGTGGCTCGGAGCAGGCAGTCGCGGAGAGCGCGCCGACGGTGACCGAGGCGCAGTCCCCGGAGATCCTGGTGGAGCAAGCCGATCCCAGTCAGCCCGTGCAAGCCGCGAGCGATGCGGCTTTCTCTCCCAGCCTCGCTGGCAGCATCAACCTGAACTTCGTCATTGATTCGAATGGAAAGCTGACGCCGTCGTTCTCGGGGACCGAGACACACGTCATCAACAACCTCGAGATAGGGACTTTCAACCTCGGGGCGATCAAGACGTGGGTCGGGAAATACTCCGGGCGCGTGCCCGAGGATGCGTTCCTCCGGAGTCCCACGCCCTGGAACGACCTCTATACCGTCTATGGTTGGCCCGAGGTCCAGACGACCGTGGGGGCCTATTCCGTCCAGGTCCTGGGAACCACCACCCAGCCCGTCGCCCTGGTCAATCGGGACTTCGACAACAGGAACAACAGCACCCCCGCGACCTACACCACCCAGCTGTCCACGCAGGTCAACACCACCTCGACGAGCACCTGGTCGAGCTCCAACACCGTCACCGTGGGCCAGAGCGTCAAGTATGGCTTCACCATCTTCGGGTCGGGTATCGAGGCAACGACGAGCTTCAGCTACGCCCGGAACTGGGGCGAGGGCGGCAGCAAGTCGGTATCGACCACGGTGGGAACGGCGGATACCATCAGCGTGACGGTGCCCGCCTACCAGATGCGGCGTGCGACGCTGTCGGCCACCAAGGGCACGATGCGGATCCGGGTCAAGTACCGGGCCCGGTTGTCGGGCTGCAGCGCGACCAATTACGACCCGAAGCACAACGGGCATCACTTCTACTGCTACAACGTCACGAGCCTGCTGTCCAACGCGGGTCAGCCCACCACCAAGGAGATCACCGAGGACATGGAGATTGGGTATTACTCCAACGCCACCCTCAGCGTGTATGACGCGCAGGGCGTGCGGCAGTCCTCGATTCCCGTGAGCATTCAGTAGCGAGGCGCTGCTCGCTCCAACCGGCAGTCGGGAAGGGGGTACAACGCGTTCATCGCGGGTTGTACCCGTCATTCCTCGCTGACTGCCGTTACCCCCTGCTCGCCCGCTGGCCGCTACGGCGAGGCCGAGGTCGAGCACGTGGTGCGCAGGTGCGTGGCCCACACCTGGCCGCCATCAATGATGTCGGCGGTGCTGATGAAGACGCGTGGGCCCACGCGCAGGAATCCGTACGGGTAGGAGGACTCACCGCCTGGAACCAGGTCCTTGAGCAGCCGCGCGCCTGCTGGGGTGCCGTCCGTCACCCAGGGCTCGATGCCCGTGGTGTTCTCCCCGTCGGCACTGAAAAAGACGAGGTCGTCCGCCGCGGCGTAGAGCGGTGAGGTGTACTCGTCCGACCGGCTCAGCGGCCGGTGCAGCATCAACGTCCCCGCGGCCGTCCCATCGGTCACCCACAGCTGGGCGTCCCGTGGCGCTTGTCTTTCGCCGCTGATGGTCAGGGCGAAGTACAACTTCTTGCCCCCCTCCACCGCGCTGACACCGGTCACGTACGGATACGCCGAGCCCTGGTCCGCATACTCGTTCGGGAGCGTGACGACAGGGGTCTCGGAGCCCCCCGCCAGCGGAATGCGTCTCACGACGATGCGCTGCGTGGTGGGGGACGTGGTCGTCACGTACAGCGAGGAGCCCAGCGCTCCGAGCATGAGGGGCGAGAGCGTGGAGTCATACGTGTGCAGCCGCTGCGTGCCGGCCTTCGTGCCGTCGCTCTTCCACACCGCCGTCGTCCCGTCGGTCCCCTTCACGTAGAAGAAGGCCCACCCGCCCGACATGCGCGTGGAGTACACGCCCGTGCCCGCGGCGCCGACGTCCTTGAGGCGCGCCGTGCCGGCCTTCGTGCCATCTGTCCTCCACAACGCCAGGCCGTTTGCGTCCCGGGTGATGAACAGGAGCGCGCCGCCGAGCTTCAACACCTCGGAGGGGACCGGGCCGCCGAACCCCCCACCGGAGGAGGGGATTACCTCGGGCAGGGCGGCCCGCAGCCGCACAGTGCCCGGGGTCGTGCCATCCGACGTCCACAGCTCGGAGCTCGTGGTCGAGGTGTTTGGATCCTTCACCTGGCGAAAGAAGACGAGCCGCTCGCCCAGGGCGGTCATGTCCACCAGGGAGGAGCCCTCTACTCCGGGCGTCAAGTCCTTCAGGAGCCGTGTGCCGGCGGTGGTGCCATCGCTCACCCATGGCTCCTCGCCGTGGGCGGCATCCACCGCCCGGAAGAAGAGCCGGGAGGAGGAGGGCGTCAGCGATTTCAGCCCCGGAAAGGTCTTCACCGCGACCGTCCCCGCCGGTGTGCCGTCGCTTCGCCACAAGGTCAGCCCGGGGTCGTTGCCAAGCGCGACGAAGTAGAGTCGGCCCTGGAAGTTCACGAAAGAGTACGGCGCCGGAATCGAACGGGGCGGGGCGCCATCGGCAGGCGGGAGCGAGGACTTCATCCGCTGGGTGCTCGCCGCGTCCGGGGGACAGAAGGCCTCCAGCGACTCGGTCTCCTCCCAGCTCTTGGAGGTGAGTTCTCCAGAGGACACCTCCGTGTCCGCCGCCTCAAGAGGCGCTTCGCACCCCTCCAGCATCCCGCATGTCACCAGAACCACGCCCAGCCTGGCCTCCCATCCCGCCATGTTCCCCCCCCGCGTGACGCCTGGTGGACAGGTTAGGGCGCGCCAGGGCTCGTACCAAGTGGTGGCGAAACCCAGGTGCGCTTGTCCGCATGGTCCCCCTGCCAGGAGGTGCAGCCCCTCCCACCGCGCGCCACACCTCCAATGCCTGCTCATCGCCACCAATGCGGGCCTCACCCGCCACGGGCCCGACGTGTGGCGTCCGGTCGGGCGGCCCGAGTACCTGCTCAGCGGAAGTGAACACCGCGCATGTGCCCCAGCCAACCCTGGGCGCCATGCATCCTTCGCCACCGAGCAAGAGGGACTCCATCCAGCCTATGCTTTCGCGGCATGAAGAAAAGCCAACCGCTCATCACGGTGTTCGCAGTGACAGCATTGGGATTCGCCGCGTGCGATCAGGCAACGGAAGAGGAACCCTCGCGCGCTCCACCAGAAGGTACGTACATCGTCGGACCACGCGTTGAAAGCGTGGTCCGTGGCTTCGATGGACGCTACTTCGTCTCGATCCAAGAAACGAACGTGGCCTCGGCCGAAGACGGTACCATCAAGCTCATCAATGAAAATGGCGAGGTCAGCGTCTTCGCCAGCGGCATGAAAGAACCGCGCGGCCTCGACTTCACCGGTACCGAGCTCGTCGTGACCGACCTGGACCGCATCTGGGCAGTGGACAAAGACGGAAACAAGCGCGTCGTCGCTGACAGTACCCGATTTCCCGTCACGGTGAGCAACCTCAACGATCTCTCGGTCGAGCCCGGCGGCAAAACATTGCTCGTCACCGAGATGGGACCTTCGAGCCAGATGCGCCCGGCGGGAAGCACCAACACCTTGCTCCCGGTCAACAGCGCCGAGGCGCAGGCGCTGCCACGGACCGCACGGGTGTTTCGCGTCAATGTCGCCGACGGCACCGTGACCACGGTGCTCGATGCCTCGACAGACAACCGCATCTTCAACGGCGTCTTCGCGAGCAAGAGCGGCAAGATCCTCATCGCCGATTACTTCGGTGGCGATTTGACCGAGATTGCGAACAACCGGCAGCGGACGATCGCCGTGCCTCGCGGCGTCGACGGCATCGGTGAGGACGCGAGCGGAAATCTCTACCTTGGCGTGTTCGAAGAGGGCCGCGTCTACAGGATCGACGCCAACGGCGGAGACCCGACCGTGATCGTCGATGGCCTTGGCTTCCGCGGTGTGGCCGATATCTTCGTCGACGCCGACAATGGCCTGCTCTTGACGCCGAACCTTGGTGCCGGGACGTTGATTGTGCGGAAGCTCCCGTAGGTGTTTCTCCTATTGTCGGGCGTTTCCACGGAGGTGGCGAGCCCCACCCAGTCATGCCCGGACGCGGACCCGCGACCCGGGCTGGAGCTCCTGATTGGCCCTCCTGGGTCCAGGTGGCCCATGGGTGGGACAGTCTGGCCCATGCTGACCCATTCCAGTTTCTCCCGCCCATTGGATAGAAAGGCTTCAACGCGAAGACGCCCCAGTACGCCAGTGAGCGCCAGAAACATCCTTCCCATGCAAGCCAATCCCAATCCTTCTCAAGAGCGGACTCCCGCTGGACTGCTGTCGTTCTTCTCCCAGGCCCATGTTCCCACGGAGTATGGGAATGTGCAGGTCACCGTCTTCGTGGATGAGCGGGTGGTCGGGCGGGGCGCCCCATCCCACGAGCACATGGCCTTGGTCTTTGGCGACGTCCGCGAGGGGGAGGACGTCCTGGTGCGCATCCATTCGGAGTGCTGGACTGGCGAAGCCCTGCATTCGCTCAAGTGTGACTGCCGCGAGCAGCTCGACGCGGCGCTGACCACGATCGCCAAGGCACGCCGCGGGGTGGTGCTCTACCTGCGCCAGGAGGGACGCGGCATCGGACTGGGCAACAAGATCCGCGCGTACGCGCTGCAGAATCAGGGGCTCGACACCTTCGCGGCCAACCGCGCGCTGGGCTTCGCCGACGATCTGCGCGACTTCTCCATCGCCGGGGAGATGCTCGCGTACCTGGGAGTGCGCTCCGTCTCGCTGCTTACCAACAATCCGCTGAAGATCTCCGGCCTGGAGGCGAGCGGCATCCGCGTCGTGAGCCGTCGGCCCATGCCCGCGACGACCAATCCCCACAACGCCAGCTACCTCGAGACGAAGAACGCGCAGATGGGCCATGACATCCGCTCATGGCTGGACGCCCAGGTCGGGGGCCCCTCGCGCATCACCTTCACCGCCGAGCAGGTCGGCGAGCGGGTGGCGGGGCTGGCGCGGGAGATCGCGCGGGACTTCGCGGGCAAGGAACTCGTCGCCGTGGGGGTACTCAGCGGCGGCTTCATGTTCTTCGGGGACCTGCTGCGTCAGCTCCAGCTCGCCCAGGCGGAACTCGGCGTGGCGCCCATCACGTTGCACTGCGGCTTCATGGGTTTGCAGAGCTACGGAGACGGGGAGCGCTCCACGGGCGTCCTGCGGACCACGGCCGATCTGGCGTTCCCGGTCAGTGGCAAGCACGTGCTGCTCATCGAGGACATCGTGGATACGGGAATGACCCTCAGCTATCTGCGCGAGAACCTGGCGCTGCGCCAGCCCGTGGACATCAAGGTCTGCGCGCTGCTGCATCGGAGCCGGCACGCCTCCATCCAACGCCCGCTCGATTACGTCGGCTTCACCCTGGATACCGACGACTTCGTGTTTGGGTATGGAATGGATTACAAGCAGCGCTTCCGCGAGTTGCCCTTCATCGCCACGCGCGGGTAACCCCGCCGAATTCCTCACGGGAAAGCCAATGACCATCCAAAAGCAGATCTACTGCCGCAAGCCGACGCTGTCTGAAATGGAGCAGCTGTTTGCCCTGGGCGCCACGCATGTCGCCTGGGGGGTGGAGCCCTCCGCCGCACCGGAGCTGGAGCTCTCCCGCCGCATCGTCGCCCAGGCGCGCAAGGAGCGCATCGGGACCGTGGTGCTGGTGGGCGAGCCCCGGATCGACGCCCTCGAGCGGGTCGCGCTCGAGGTGGAACCGGACTTCCTGCTCGTCGCGGCGGAGCACATCGGCCAGGGCATCGACGAGCAGGATTTGCCCGGACTGGCCCGCCGGCTGGGTCCCAGGACGGCGCTGATGATGTCCGTCCCCGTGCGCGTGGCGGGCTCCCGCGTGGAGCTGGACTCCATCGCCAGGGCTCAGCGCTATCAGGAGTTCGCGGGCAGCCTCATCCTCGACACCCGCCTGGAGCCCGAGGACGGAGCGCTCTGTGGGTGTCCTCACGCTTCTCCCAGCGCACCAGCAGACGGCGAAACTTGTTGAAGCCACCCGTGGGTGCGCTCCACTACCCACCGCCGGGCCTTCTTGCCGCTCTCCAGCGGCTGGTCCGGTTCGCCACGCCGACGCAGGTGCAGGGTAAAACCGTACTGCACGGCCAGGGCACGCACCCTGTCGTAGTCGTAGCCTTTGTCCAAGCACAACCCTTGAGGGGCATGCTCTGTGGGTGAGGGGCGCTCCACGGGGAGGGACTGGAGGGTGGAGTGCATCAGCTTGTGGTCATTGACGTTGGCGCCAGCAACCCTCAGGCCCAGAGGGGCGCCGCGCCCATCGGTCAGCAGACTCTTCTTGCTGCCCTTCTTCCCCCTGTCGGTGGGGTTGGGCCCTGTCTTCTCCCCTCCCAGCGGGGCCTTCGCCATGGCCCCATCCAGGGCCAGCCATTCCAAGTCGATGCCGACCAGGGCCGCATAGGCATGGAGCCCTTGACGCCAGAATTCTCGGAACACGCCAGCCGCCAGCCACTCGCGGAAGCGCCGGTAGGCCGAGGAGGGATGGCAGATGTCCGTGGCCTTGAGCGCGTCCCACGGCAGGGCAGTGCGCAGGACCAGGAGGATGGCATCCATGGCCTGACGGTCGGGCACTCGTGGGTTATGGCACCCCAGTGGATGCGGCGGTCGCGGCGGCAACAGGGGCTGCATCTTCGCCCACAGTTCGTCCGGCAACCGCCACCCGTCATCCTGATGCACCACTCCCATGGCTCCTGGCCTCGCCTCCATGAGGTCAACCGCCAAGGTCATGTCCTTCTTCCTACTTATGCGGTCAGACGGCCATGCCGGGCTCTTTCCCTCCACGGCCGTCTCCTCAGCGTCCAAGCTCCTACCGAAAGAGGCTCTTAGCGCGTCGTGCGCGCCGACGTCCACGGTCCACGCCCGCGGACACCGGCATTCCACAGGAGGGAGATGGGCCTCCGTGCGTCTGGCCTGTGCTGAGGACAGTTCGCCCTGGCGCGGCCCATGGCACTGCGCTTCCGGGGCCGGCTGCCGTGGCTGTCGGGCCACCCGTGGCGGGCGCGTCAGGCGTTCCAGCGCGGCGTGAAACTGGCGCAAGCCCTGGGCATGCCCTACGAGGAAGCGCTGTGGGGGTGGGAGCTGCCGAGGGCTCCGAGCGCGAGGCGGCCTTCACCCGGGCCCATGAGGGCTTCAGTCGCTTGGGGTGCGTGGAGCTCTCGCGCCGGGCGGGCTAAGGGGAATACCGAAGTCCTTTTCACGTGCTCACCATGCCACACCTGCCTCCTCCGCATTCGCCCCTGGCTCGCTCGACGCTCATCAAGATGGGGGTACGCATCGCGGTGGTCATCGCGCTGTCGACGTTCTTCAGCTTCCTGCACATGCGGCACACGCTGCGGGCCGAGGCCCTGGCGCAGCTCTCCCAGTACGTGGAGCAGCGCGGCACCCAGGAGGAGTCCATCTTCCTGCTGGCCGAGGACACCCAGGCGCTGCTCGCCCGAGACATGGAGGCGCGGGTGCGCGCCGCCCCGGCTCCTGACGAGGACGCGCGCTTCCACCGCCTGTTCACGCGGCTGCCCGACGGCACCGTGCGCACCCGGCCCGCGGGCTCCGAGGGCACGCCGTGGGTGGGCGCCTTCATTCCCCCGGGCGTCGCGCTGGATGCCGGGCTGCGCCACCGCGTCCTGGTCGCGTATGACGTGCTCGCCCAGTACGGCCCCGCCTTCCGCGTCCGCTTCGTCGACACCTTCATCACCCTGCCCGAGGGGCCGATGCTCACCTACTGGCCCGAGCGCCCCAACATCAACCTGGAGGTCGACTCCAGCTTCAATCCGCTCTCCCTGGAGTACTTCCAGACAAGCCTGCCCGGCAACAACCCCACGCGGCGGCCGGTTTGGACCCGGGTCTCCAAGGAGGAGGTTGCCGCGAAGTGGATGGTCACGGTCACCACGCCCCTGGACGTGGACGGCCGTTACGTGGCGGCCCTCAGCCATGACGTCATGCTCGAGGAGCTGATCAGCCGCACCCTCAATGACCACCTGCCCAAGTCGTACAACATCCTCTTCCGCGACGACGGCGAGCTCATCGCCCATCCGCGGATGAAGGCGTCCGGCGGGCAGCTCATGCCCGAAGAGGAGCAGGAGCAGCTGCGCGAGCTCATGGAGCGCGTGAGAAACCGCCAGGGCGAGCCCGTGGTGGAGCTGCCCTCTCAAGGGGTGTGGCTCGCCGTGGCGCGGCTGCACGGCACGGACTGGAACTTCGTCACCGTGCTGCCCGAGCACGTGGTGTCCCAGCCCGCCATCCAGGCAGCGCGCATCGTGCTGCTGCTCGGCGTGCTGTCGCTGCTCCTGGAGCTGGTCATCATGTCCTGGGTGCTGCGCAAGCAGATCAGCCGGCCTCTGCTGGACTTCACCCAGGCCACCGCGCGCATCTCCTCGGGCGACTTCCAGGTGAACCTGAACACCGCGCGCGAGGACGAGCTGGGCCAGCTGGGCAAGGCCTTCGAGGCCATGGCCACCCGGCTGCGCCGCCGCGAGGAGGACCTGCGCGCGGCCAACGAGGGGCTCGAGCAGCGCGTGGAGGAGCGCACGCGCGAGCTCAAGTCGGTCCACCAGCAGCTGGTGCAGACGGCGCGGCGCACGGGCATGGCGGAGATCGCCACCAACGTGCTGCACAACGTGGGCAACGTGCTGACGAGCGTCTACACATCCTCCCAGGTCGCCAAGGAGCGCGTGCTGGGCATGCGCCTGGACCATGTGAGCCGGGTGGCCCAGATGCTCCAGGCGCGGCAGGCCAATCTCGCCGTCTTCCTCACCGAGGACGAGCGGGGCAAGCTGCTCACGCCCTTTCTCGACAAGCTCGGCCAGAACCTGCTGGACGAGCGCCAGGAGGTCATCTCCCTGTTGGAGGACGTCAGCCGCTACACCGAGCACATCGGGGAGATCGTCAAGGTGCAGCAGGACTACGCCCGCACGCCGCGCCTGTACGAGCCGGTGGTGCTCTCGGAGCTGGTGGAGGACGCGCTGCGCATCAACGCCGCGGGCCTCACGCGCCACCACGTGACGGTGGAGCGGCGGCTGGAGCCCGTGCCGCCCATCGTCACGGACAAGCACAAAATGTTGATGATCCTCGTCAACCTGGTGAGCAACGCCAAGTACGCGCTGGATCCAGTGCCCGAGGACTCGCGGCGCCTCGTCGTGCTGCTGCAGCGCTCAGCCGAGGGCTCCATCCACATCGCCCTGCGCGACAACGGCATGGGCATCGCGCCCGAGCTGCTCACGCGCATCTTCCAGTATGGCTTCACCACGCGCGAGGAGGGGCATGGCTTTGGCCTGCACTCGAGCGCTCTGGCGGCCCAGGAACTGGGCGGCGTCCTCAAGGCGGAGAGCGAGGGCCCCGGCCGGGGCGCCACCTTCACGCTGGTGATTCCCCCACCCCCTGCCCAGGCGGAGACATGAGCACGCACCCGAACCCCAGGCGCCTCCTCGTCATCGACGACTCGGAGGCCATCCACACCGACTTCCGCCGCATCCTCACCGACGAGCCGCTCAAGAGCCGGGGCGAGCTGGACCTGATGGCCGACGCGCTCTTCGGTCCCGAGGCCGCGGGCTCCAGCGTGGACAAGACGGTGGTGGAGGTGGATTCCGCCTACCAGGGCGAGGAGGGCGTGGCCCGGGTGCGCGAGGCGCTGGCCGCGGGCCGGCCCTATGCCCTGGTCTTCCTCGACTACCGGATGCCCCCGGGCTGGAACGGCGCCGAGACGCTGCGGCACCTGCGGCGGGTGGCCCCCACGCTGCCGGTGGTGCTCTGCTCGGCCTACTCGGACTACTCCTGGGCGGAGCTGCAGGCGGAGTTCGGCGAGTCCCGGCTCCTGCGCCAGCTGCGCAAGCCCTTCAACCGGCAGCAGGTGCGCGAGCTGGCCCTGGGTGACTAGCAGCAGCGTCTCCACCGGCCAGCCCGGCCGGCCGCATCAGGCCTGCGGCGCCGTCCAGACCAGGTTCCACAGGTGGCCGTCGAGGTCCTCGAAGCCCTGGTCATACATGAAGCCGTGGTCCTCGGGCGGATGCGGAGTACGGCCGCCGGCGGCGACGGCCTTGGCGATCAGACTGTCCACTTCTTCCCGGCTCTCGCAGCTCAGGCAGATGACGACCTCGTTGGCCTCCTTCGCCTGCACGACGGGCTTGTCGATGAGGGTCTTGAAGAACGCTTCGGTCGTCAGCATGGCATGAATGCTGTCATCCGCGATGACCATGAACGCCGCGTTCTCGTTGCTGACTTGTGGATTGAAGCTGAAGCCGAGGGCGGAAAAGAAGGCCTTGGATTTGTCCAGGTCCTTGACCGGCAGGTTGAAGATGATCTGCTTGTTCATGACGTCCCCATGTCGAAAGGTGAGTTGAATAACGGATCCTGCATCCGGACGACGAATGGTGACGCATGGAATCGACAAGTGCGCGAAGGAAATTTTCGCTGCGATGGCGCTCACCAGACCGCTTCGCTGTTGCGCCACGCCGGCAGTTCTCGCATCGACTCAAGGCGGCGGGCAACTTCTAGTGGAAGCGGCGGGAATCGAACCCGTGAACAAGGCGATGGAAAACCCTAAGCAGGACGCGCTGTTACCCGCTATCGCCTTGATTCTCCTGGGGTTCGTCATCCCGCCCCGTCCCACCCCGTTGGGCGCATCGCTCGGGTGGCCCCTCTGCACCCTCTCTCCCCCTCAACAGGCCCCCCATCCCTCTTATGCGCATGCGCACGATCTCCTTGCTCTTTAGTACTACAGTTGGACGTGGATATTGGGCGCTCTGCGGCGGTAGTGGCAGAGTTTGGCGACGGCCTGATGATGGCGCCGCCAGCGGCTCCATCGCAGGATGAAGTCCAGCGCGGGCCGCACCACCCAACGCGCGAGTTTCCACATCAGACGTCTCACTTCCTGAACACTGAAGCGGATAAGGACAGGCCTCGCCGCCGTCGAAACGCTCCCATGCGACTGCTTCGATGCGGCGGGCCCAGGCGTTTTGGGACTGGGTGCTCCTTCTCGGACGCGTTGGCCATGACTCGCGCGGCCGCCAGGAATGCATGTGCTACCAGGCACAACGTCATGTGGCGGTACCACCCTCGCCATTTCCTCACCTCATAGTCGTCCAGTCCCACCTCCCCCTTGGCCGACTCGAAACATTCCTCCACCGGCCAGCGCTTGCCGGCCGCTTCCACCATGGCGGCCAGCGACGTCGTGGCCGGTGCATGCACCAGATAAAAGCTCACCTCGCTCTCCTCCGACACGCTTCGACGGAAGAGAAACCACCGCGCCTGGGTCCCCTCATGCGAATTGACTCGGACTCGCGCCCAGTCATACCTGCGCGGTCCCTTGGCTCCCGCCCCCGCCGACAGCCTCGTCCATTCTCGCCTCTTCACCTCTTTCAAGACTTCTCCCGCCGTCACCTGCTCCACCCCGCGCCAGGCGTAGGTATTGGAGGCCACCGCCAGGACATACCGTTGCGACTGGCTCTCCAAAAACCGTCGCAACTCTCCATCCCGGCCATACACCTCATCTCCCACCACCCACTCGGGACGGAGTCCCGCGTCGAAGGCCCGCTGGAGCATGGCTCGCGCCAGCTCGGGTTTCGTCTGGAATCGCACCCGCCGTGGAATTCCCGCCTGACGACATCGGTCCGGGTCCTCCAGCCAGTGCTCGGGCAGGTACAGTTCGCGGTCCACCAGGCAGTGGCCCTTCTCGGTGACGTAGGCCAGGAAGACGCCTATCTGGCAATTCTCAATGCGGCCCGCCGTGCCACTGTACTGCCGGGCCACTCCCGCGGACTTGTCCCCCTTCTTCAAGAAGCCTGTCTCATCCATGGACAAGACTCCCCCCTCGCCCAGTCGCTCGCGGGCATACGTCAACACGTCATCCCGCAGCGCGTCCTCGTCCCAGTGCGCCCCGTTGAGCAGATGTTGAAAGGCGTAGGGCGTCGCCCTGCCCACCTCCTCGCTCAAGCCCCAGGAGTTCTTGCGCTCGACTCGGGCCAGCAACCCTTGCAACAGAGCCTCCGCCGAGGCTCGTGTCTCCGGACGTGCGAAGTGGGGCTCCACCCACTCCCGCACGCGGCGCCACTCCTGCTCCCATTTCTGGACGAGCACCGCTTCGTTGTTGTCCGAGACGATGGCGCTGCTGGACATGACCGCCCCCAGGTAAAGGTGACTTCTCCCATGGGTTGTAACCACGCCACCTCCGGCGTCACCTTCTCCTGCGTTTCGCTTTCTCTCCTGGCTCCCCACCAGACAAGTGGGGCCCGCTATCCCACCTCCGCAGTTGCGCGGACCCAGGGCTGCGCTATCTCAGTGGATAAGGTACGTGCGCGGGGCCCACGGAAGACGGCTCAAGGGAGGTGGTCGCAGCGACCGGGTCAACGGCACTCCTCTGTCGGCCTGGAAAGTACAACTGTAGTATTAGGCGGCAATCCCAACGGCTCCCGCGCACAACTTCTCGCTGAGCGCCCAGAGTTCGGCTGCGAGCTTCGTGTCGAGCGCTTGCTTGTTGGGGTTCACTGGCTTGCGCTTCGACACGTATTCGCCCCTGAACGACGCAGCTTCCGGCGAAGTCGCAAGCCAGATGAGCGAGTCGGCGCCTTGCTCGGGCGTGCTCGAGAACGGCTTCGCCAGGGTATAGACGAGGTTCAGCAGAAGACCCTGGTCGGACCCGAAGCCGCCGAACTGAGTCCGCACCGTGCCTGGCTCGAAGCAGTTGGCGATCGCTGTCGTCCCCTCCAGTTTCCGCTGGAGCTCCTTCGTGAAGAGCACGTTGGCGAGCTTCGACGTCGCGTACGCGCTCGGTCCCGAGCCTTCGAGAGACGTCGGCGTCTTCGCGAGGTCGAGCTTCCCACGTGCCTGCATGCCGCTCGAGGTCGAGATGACCCGTGCGCCCGGAGTCTTCCGCAGCAGGTCGAGCAGCGAGGTCGTGAGCTGGAAGTACGCGAGGTGGTTGAGCGCGAATGTGAGCTCGTAGCCGTCCGGACCCATCGTTGGTTTCTTGAAGGTCGCGCCAGCGTTGTTGACGAGGACGTCGAGCCGGTCGTGCTTCGCCTTGAACTCCTCGGCGGCGCGCCTCACGCTCGCAACTCGTGACAGGTCGCAGAGGAGGAGGTCGATGTCCTGGTTCCCGCTGGCCGCCTTCAACTCGGCGAGCACCTGCGCGGTCTTCTCCCTGTTGCGGCCGACGATCGTCAGCGTCGCTCCACGCTTCGCGAACTCGATGGCGGCGGCCTTGCCGATACCGTCTGTCGCTCCGGTAATTAGGATCACTTTGCCTACGAGGTCTTGAGTCATGACTTGCTCCATTAGCCGCGCTGAACAACGCGAAGCTCCCTTGGGGACGATGAGAGACGGCGGCGTTCGTAGGCTCTGGCGAACGCCGCGATGACGAGCGACGCGACCAGGAGCCCTGTCATGATCGGCCACGCGGCTGGTTGCATCTTTCCCGACGCGTCGAACATCTCGGCACCGAGGTAACTCACGAGGAGCAGCGGCGGCACGTAGCCAACGAGCGAGCCCCAGAAGTGAGTCCAGAAGCCCACCTTCGACACGCCGAAGAAGGAGTGCAGCACTTGCGGCATCCAGAGGATCAGCCGCAGGACCACTACGGTCTGGAAGGCGCTCCGCTCAAGCGCCTCGTCGTATTTGCGCAGCCGCGTAGGGATGCGCGCCGAGATCCAGTCCCTCGCGACGAAGCGCGCGAACGAGAAGCCGACGACGCTCGCCGACATCGTCCCGACCATCGAGAGCGCGAACGCGGTCTGCCACGGCCAGATGAGCGGCGCGGCGACGATGAAGATGCTACCGGGAACACCGAACGGCTGCAGCACTGTGTACGTGATGATGAATGCGAGGTAGCCCCACGCGCCCATCTCGACGAGCACCTGCGCCAGGGCCCTCGGCTCACCAAGGCGCGCGAAGACGCCGAAATACCAGGCGGCGGCGAGCATGATGAGCACCAGCCCGACGACACCGAGCTTCACGTTCCGTAGTGAGCGAGTCATTGTGCTCACGCGCCCACCCGGTTGATGTCGGCTGACTCGAGGATGAACCGGTCTGCGTGCCCCTGAACGACACGCAGCATCGCTCGGCCGAGAATCTCAGAAGTGGTGAAGAGGAACGGCATGAAGCGAACAAGCAACGGCGTGAGCAGGAAGAGCGGCTTCAGCAGCACGACGCCTAGCTGGTAGGCGCGTGTCTTGCTTCGGATGCCTGGGCCGGGGCGGATGAAGCCGGGGCGAACAGCGCCCGAATGCGTGAACGGCATCGACTTCAGGGTGTCTTCGACGCGACGCCTGACGCGAGCCCACATGCCCGGACCACCGGCACCGCCCGCGGAGCAGTAGCAGAACGACATCTTCGGATTGAGGCGCAGCAGCGTGCGAGCCCACGTCAACGTGAGCTCCTCGGTGACACGCGCGTAGGCGTTCTCATCGAGCCCGCTGGAGCTGATGCCGATGGCCCAGATGCACGCGTCGTAACCGACGAGCTGGTCTTCGACGGAAGCCACGTCGAAGATGTCGAGCATCACCAACTCGCGGAGCTTCGGGTGCGTTACGCCGGTCGGCGCGCGAACGACGCTGAGTACTGCTTCGACGTCAGGCGCGGCGAGCGCTTCGCGGAGCGCACCTGCGCCGACCATACCGCTCGCGCCGAGGAACACGATCTTCATCGCGTCGCTCCCTCGAAGTCGATGGTCATGCCCGAGATGCGCTCGAGTTCGGCGAAGAGCGCTCGGCCCGCGGCCGGGTCCTCGGCAAACGGTGCTGGCTTCACCTCCGCGGGGTCACCTCGCAGTTCCATGAAGCCCGTGGGCCCGAAGTAGCCGCCCGGCATCGGTGCCTCGAGCGTCGCTGCCATCAACGTCGGTTCAGCGCCTCGCGCAGCAGACTGAATCAGCGGGTAGATCGCGAAGATCGCGAGCTTCATCAGGAGGGACGTCACGCCGGCGAGGTTGGTGTTCGCGGCGCCTGGATGGCAGCAGAGCGACAGTAGCCGCTGACCGGCTCGTCGCTGCAGTTCCTTCGCGAAGAGAATGTTGGCGAGTTTGGTTTTCGCGTATGCACGAATGGGCCGGTAGTCCTTGACCGAGTCGAGGTCCGTCAGCGGGACCGGGCTTGCCTTGTGTGTTCCCGACGCCACCGTGACCACGCGCGGAGCCGTCGAGCGGAGCAGCGCCGGTAGAAGTAGAGTTGTGAGCCGATACGGTCCGAGAACGTTGGTGGCGAACTGCAGCTCATGGCCGTCGATGCTCACTTCACGCTTCGGCAAAGCCATGACGCCAGCGTTGTGAACGAGCACGTCGATCGGCTTGGCAAGAGCGAGTTGCGCGTCGGCGAACGCGCGAATCGACGCAGGGTCAGACAGGTCGAGCCGCGCAGTGCTCGCGTCGGCGTTGGGCACGAGCGCGCGCAGCCGCTCGACTGACTCCTTCGCCTTGCCATCATTGCGCGCAGCGATGACGACCTCGGCGCCCGCCCGAGCGAGCACCACGGCAGCTTCCCAGCCGATGCCGCTGTTGCCGCCGGTAATGATGGTCCGCCGACCTTTCTGCGAGGGAATCTGTGTGGGGTTCCACTTCGTGGTCATCAGCGCACCGCCTTCTTCCGTGTCTGTGGAGCGAAGCGCGCGGCGAGCACCGTTGTGCGCTGCTCGAGCACCTCGATCGATGGTTCATCTGCAAGCAGTCCGTCGAGCGCGAGGAGGAAGACCTCGGCGCTCGACTGGTCGCCGAGGATGGTGGCGACGCAATCGAGCGCGACCTTGCGATGCAGCGCTTCGCTCTCGGGATCGATTCGCTCGCACACCGCAAGGAACTCGCTCCCCATCGGCGCCCCGACCATCTCGGCCCACGGCTCGAGTGCCATCAGACGACAGACGCTGAGCAGGCGATCGTAGGGGCTGCCCGGGCCGTTCGCCGCCTCCATCGCGGCGGGGTGACGAGAGACCAACCAGTCCACGAAGACAGCTCGGTAGACGTCTTCTTTGTCCTTGAAGAGCCGATAGAGCAGCGTGCGCGAGAGGCCGGCGCGCCTGGCGATGTCCTCGAAAGCGGTCTTTGCGAAGCCGAAGTTGAGAAAGCACCACCGCGCGGCGGCTAGGACCTTTGCGCGGCGGGCAGCGGCCTCGTCATCTGTCATCGTCGCTGGCATGAAAACATTGTGACAACCAGTGCTCTGCTTGTCAAGATGCTCTCGTTTGGTCCACAAACAGGGACCGAGGCGAGGACCGCAGGATGACGAACTCGCAGATGTCCCCGCCGCCAGCGCCTGGCGGCTTTGCCCTCCCTCGAGGCGAGGCGCGCGGTCCAGATGCTCGGTGCCCAGGTCAACTCGCTGCGCCAAAACGTCGACGCCTACGCCCCTCAACAAGGGCACATGCGGAAACGAGGGCAAAGAAAAAGCCCAGCAACCCCTTGGGATTGCTGAGCTTCTGAGTGTGGAGGCGGCGGGAATCGAAGCCGCCGTTCGGAGTCTCCGGCAAGAGCGCTCCTATTCGGTTGCGCGCGGTTGCCGTAGGGAGTGCTGATGCACGGGTTGGCGTGGGTGCACTGCGAGAGTCGCAGGCTTCAGTCAGCTCCGGAGCGCATCCGCCACCAGTCGGATGACTTCGGTGGCATCGTCTACTGCCGCAAGCGCCTCGTAGAGCGCCTCGTGGAGCTGTCCAGGCGCCTCGGAGAGGGCGAACCCGAGAGCGGAAGCTGCGCGAGCCTTCGAGAAGAGCCGGAGCACCTCTGGCTTCTTCGTTTCATCGCCTTCCTCATCCAGGCGGAGGTACTCGTCATCGAGCCAGGCAGCGAGGCTCTGGATCTTCCGGAGCAGTTCGTGCTCCACCTCCCCACCATGGCGGAGGTGCTCAAGTGCGGCGACAACCTCTTCACCTTCAAGACCAACCCGAGAGGCTACAAGCGTGCAGGCAACCAGCGCGGCCTTGCGTCGGCGCGTGGGTGTCGCGTGCCTGAAGCTCTCGGCCAGGTCGGGAGAGATCGAATCCAAGCGGAACATGCTCACGGTACCTTCAACGGCGTCACGGGGACCGCTCCGGCTTCCTCGATGGCAACCGCGCAGGAGGGACAGATCGGTCGAGTCGCGCCGACCTCAAGGAGGCGCAATCCGTTCTGCTGAGTAAAGTTCACGATGTCGGCCTCCGCGTGACCAAGGCCCATACTCCGAACAGCCTCACCAGGACTCGTTAGGTACCGAGCCCAAGAGAGCCAGCGGCCCGAGACCCGAGGCTCGTCAACCTCCAGCGAGCGGCGACGCTGCCCTGGGCGGAGCGGTGCTATCAGGCCCTCGAGGTGGGTGGGTCGTGCAGCTCACGGATGCATCGCTCGATTACGACAACCCCGCGCACCTGGACGCGCTCAAACGGGCCGACGAGCGCTTCCCGGAGATCGGCGGGCGCGCAGCCCCTTGAGGCTTGAAACGGCTCGCGCTGGCCGTGCTCCACCTCGGCTGCCGCGCTGCTGCCAACCACGCTGGCATGGTAGGGTGTGCCATGCGCACCATCGTGCTTGGCCTCCTCTTTGTCATGTGTGCGCAGACCGCGCGCGCTGCAACGAAGACCGAAGTGATGGTCCCGATGCCCGATGGCACGAGACTGATGACGGATGTCTGGCGTCCGAATCCGGCGCAATTTCCAGGGCCGCGCCCGGTCATCCTGCGTCGCACGCCCTACGGCCGCGGGTTTCCGTTCCCCCAGTCCCTCCTGGTGTGGAACCTGGCGGATCTGAACGGCTACATCGTCGTCTCCCAAGACGTGCGCGGGCGGGGAGGATCCGAGGGGACGTTCCTGCCCTTCTTCACCGATGCCGTGGATGGTCCGGCGACGATGCGCTGGATCGAGCAACAAGACTGGTGCGACGGCAACATCGGCTCCTTCGGCGCCTCCGCCGAGGGCATCGTGCAGCTCCTGGCGCTCCCAGATGCGCCGGACTCGCTGCGCTGTGCCCACGTACAGAACGCCTCCGACAACCTGTACGACTCGCTCATGCCAGGCGGCGCCTGGCGCGCCGAGCTGACGACGTCTTGGCTCAACGGCTTTCCGACGCCGACGACGCTCGCCGCCTGGCGCGCCCACGAAGCAAAGAGCACCTACTGGGACCCGGTGATCGTCGATGCGGCCGAGCGCAGCCGGATTCGCGCTCGCGTGTACATGACCTCGGGTTTCTTCGACATCTTCGCGCTGCAGCAAACAGCGGCATTCTCGCACTACGTGACGGACTCGGCGCCGGGCTCCGGTCACACGTTGGTGCTCGGCCCCTGGACGCACGGCGACGCGCAGACTCCCATCGGTGAGCTCGCCTACGCGAACGTGGCCGCACCCACGGACGACAACCTCGCATTCTTCAACCATTGCCTCAAAGGGCAGGGAACTCCCAACTGGCCGTCGCTGCGCTACTTCGTCACGCAGATTGGCGACGACGGTGCGGCTGCGACCGGAGAGTGGCGACAGGGCACGCTCTGGCCGCCTCCGGAGAGCATCCTGACGCCTTGGTATCTCACCGCCGCGCAAGACGTCACGACGTTGACCGTCGATCCTTCAAACCCGGTTCCGACCGTGGGCGGGGCGAACCTCTCCGTGGCGGACGGTCCTCGCGATCAGTCAGCGCTTGATGCGCGCGGCGACGTGCTGACGATCACCACCGCGCCGGGGACTTCTGACTACGAGCTCATCGGCAACCCCAAGGCCCGGATCTACGCGGCGAGCGCCACGACGGATGTCGACGTCGTCGTGCGCCTGACGCAGGTCGCGCCGAATGGCAAGTCGCTCCTGCTCACCGACGGCGTGCGCCGCGGGCGCTTCGTCGCCGCTCCGTCCGTGCTCACGCCGCTCACGCCGGGAGTACCCGTCCCGTTCGAACTCGACCTGGGTCCGGTGGCCGTGCGGGTGAAGGCGGGCCACAGCCTCCGCGTGGCGATCAGCGGGACGAACTCGCCGCACTACGAAGTGAATCCAAACGTCGCCGAGCCGTTGTCCTCGTCGCCGCCCCCCATGATGACGACGCTCTCCATCTACACGGACCCGGCGCACCCAAGCACGGTCACCTTGCCCGTGGCGAGCGGAACACCACCGCTACCGCCACCACCACCACCGCCGCTGCCCGGTGAGGGCGTCGACGCGGGCGCTCCCACAGGACGCAACTGCGGAGCCGGCCCTGGCCAGGCTGTCAGCATGTGGGTGGCCGGGGGCGTCCTCTTTGCGCTGCGCCGTCGCCGCCGCCACGGGTAGCGGGCCTAATTCCCGTGGGAGGCCCTCTGCGCCGAGGTGGCCAAGCTCAAGGTCCAGCGCCACGAACGCGGGTATCCAGCCGGACACGTCGGACACCTCGATGCGGGCCTCGTGGCGAGCGCGGGGGCTCGTGACGAGTGTTCAGGCCGGACACATCGACGGGCGCCTCGCGGTGAGCGCTGGGGCTCGCGGTGAGCATCCAGGCAAGCTGGACGCGGGCCACATCGGCGCGCTCTGCCTTGAGTGAGGTGACGTAGGGATGATCATCCAATCCGCCGATTCCAGTGTTTTTCTTCTGGGAAGATCTGACGAATCGTCTGACACCCTTCCTCGGGGGAGCGGGGGAGCCACCGGCACCTGCTCACACTGAAGCAACTGCGGCCCGTCTCCCAGGCGTAACCACGGAGTGGTCCTGTTCTGGGAGCAGGGATATACCTCAGAAGGAGCGCACGCCCAGCTGGCCCGTTTCACCCGGAGCACTTCCATGTCAATCTCCCGCACTGTGAGGCCATGCCCTTGAGTCTTCGACGTCGCCGTCTCGTGGCGCTGGGCCTGCTGAGTGCGGGTGCGCTCGTCACGCTCGGCGCCGTCCTGCTCCCTTACCGTCCCGTTATCGTGAGTGGGGCCCAGCCGCCTCCCGGTCCCTATCCGATGCCCGCGGCGGTGGCCGGTCTTCGGCTCCACGTCTTCAACACGGGAATGAACCGCATGTCGGCGCTCCTGGTCGGTGAGCACCGCCCATGGCGGCCGGCTCCTGCCTTCGTGATCGAACATCCGCGAGAAGGGCTCATTGTGTTCGACTGCGGGCTCTCCACGTCCGTCGCCCGAGAGGGCGAGTCCGCTCTGCCTGTGCCGATGCGCTGGCTCTTCGAGAGCCGCGGACGCGAGGGAAGGACGCTCGACGCACAGATGCGAGAGGCCGGACTGGAGCCAGCCCGCGCCCGATGGGTCATCATCTCGCACCTGCACGACGATCACATTGGCGCCGCCGCGTCCTTCGAGGGCGCGACCTTCATCGGTGGGCTGGGAACGGCCGGCAAGGTGCTGGGCCTGTCGGCGCCTCGTTGGCGCGAAGTGGACTTCCACGACACGCGCGCCCTCCCGCCTTTCGATGCCTCGCTCGACTTGTTCGGAGATGGCAGCGTCGTGCTGCTGCGTGGCGGTGGCCATGCGCGGGAGGACGTCATGGCTCTCCTCGCCCTACCGGGGGGGCCGGTGCTCCTCTCCGGCGATGCCGTTGTTCACCGAGAATGGCTGCATTCTGACAACGTGGAGCGTGTCGCGGTGGACTCCCAGCGCGCGGCTGACGTGCGCAATCAAGTTCGTGCACTGCTGGTGGCTCGGCCTGACGTCACCCTGCTCCCTGGGCACGAGCTCCAAGGCGCGCCTGGCTCCCGCGGGGATGTCACCCTTCATCATCCCGAGTGGTTCAAAGCGGAGGCTTGGCCGCTCTCCCATTGAGGCGAACATGGTCCTCATCCACCTCGACCGAAGGCCTGACTCGCCGCTGGCAGGTATGCCAGGCCACGAGAGGTGTGCTTTCAGGGCTCGCTCATCCCCGCCGGAGAGGAGCGCATGAGGCCCCTGCTCATCTAAGTCCTTGGCCACCTGGGGCAGGCTCTTGCTGCCCTTGCGCACCAGTTGTGCCGCCGCCTCTCGAAATGCCGCGACGAAGGCCCGATATTGCTCGCGTAGCGCCTTCAATGCCTGCCGCGTGGAGGCATGGCCCAACGGCCTCGGGCTCTTCTCGAGGTGCTCGGGCCGGGTAGGCGGGTGCTGCGCCTTCACGGCTCGCGCCCCCAGCACAGGCGTGCCCTGGGTTCGAGCCTTGGCTTCCACTTGCTCCCTCATCCCCCGTACCGCACGCTGCCTCTGCTCCTCTTCACTCCGCGCTCCTATCCACCAGCCCCTCCTTCACCCCATGGGCCAGCACGTAGCGCAGCCGTCCCACCAGTGCCGTGTCGTCCAGCACCGGTTCCGCTGAGTAGCGCCGCTCCCAGAAACCTCCACTCCAGCCGGTTTGATTTCATGGGACTCGCACCAGTGTTTGTCTTCATTCAGATCAGGTGTTCTCCCGACGAATCTTCTGGACCGACCCGCCCAGCGTGGACTTCCCTGTTGCATTCCTCCTCCCTGGGGGATTTGGAGAAACATCATGTCTTGGTCATACAGTCTCCCCTTCGCGATCCTGACCCTGTTCTCTCTCTCGGCCTGTCGTGTGACCGTGGACGACGCGCCGGGGGATGTGAGCGGCGATGAACAGTCGTTGCTCTGTGGCGGCGCGGGCCCCTGCTGGGCCGACCTTCAGACCATCAACATCGGCGCGAGTTCCGCGCCTGGCCGCACCGGGCAGTGGTGGTGCGACCACCACTTTGGCCTCAACCTCCGGGGCTCGTGGGAGTGCGTCGAGGGGACAGGAAGCGCCTGCTCCTCACAGGTACCGAACTCCGGGAACGTACGGTGTGGGCGCCTGGGGAGCGACGGGTCGACGCCTTACTCCGGTGCCTCTCGCGCGATCCAGCCCCTCGGCTATGGGAGGGTCGAGCGCATCCTCGTGACTCAGTCCGCGGCGGAGCGGAACGGCAAGTGGTGGTGCGACAACCACTTCGGTAACAACCTCGGAGGCTCCTGGCGGTGCCTGGACGTCTCGGGCGGGGGCTCCTGCGGTGCGACGGTGCCCAATGGCGAACTCGTGAGCTGTTCCCAGTACGGGAACGTGCAATCCGTCAGCGTCGGCGGCAGTGCCGCCCCTGGCCGCACCGGACAGTGGTGGTGCGACGTCCACTTCGGCGGCAATCTCGGCGGCAACTGGGACTGCCTCGCCGTCACGGGCGGGAACTGCATGGCCGACGCGCCTCCTAGCGCCACCGTCACCTGCGGTCGGTACACCCCGGTGGACGAGTCCCCCTTCGCGCCTCCGTCCTGCACGGACCCATCGCTGAATGGGGCCGAGCGGGAGTTCTGCTCCTACACCGAGTACATGACGACCCGGCGAACCTCCACGCTCTATCTCTACAACGACTACCTTCGGGCGGGAATCAACCGCTCCTTCGGGGGAACGCTCTTCGAACTCTACGGGAGCGACAAGCGCAATCGCATCGAGGAGCATGGCGGATCGGCCGTCCAGCTCTCCATCTGGGGGTATGACCCACAGGCCTCGGGGACCGCGTACTTCACCACCACCGTCTGCAGCCCGACTGCCCATGACAGCGCCGCCACCTGCCAGGAGGCCAATGGGGGGACTCCGTGCGCAGCTGTCGCCACTGGTGCACAGATCAGCAACTGCACCACCGAGCAGAGCTGCGGAGGCTGGTCGGCCGCCGCGCCCTGGAACCCCATCCAGGCCCAGGCCGCCAACTGTGGCTGGAATGGTCCGACGAACGACGTCAGCCAGGTGATCGAGTCGAACGGGGCCCTGACCTTCGTGAAGAGCAACCCCTACCACTTCACCAAGACGACAGCCTTCGATGGGATGACCTGGCGGGTCACCGGGAAGGTGCCGAGCAATCGGCCCTATCTTCAGCTCACCTACCAGATGAGCTACTCCAGTACGCGCATGGTGGGAGAGCACAACCAGGAGATTCCCGCCCTCATCACGGACGAGACCCTCGGCCACTGGTATTACTATTACGAGGGCAACGCCCCCTACGCGGACGCCCGAGGGACCGTTACCCGGCTGCGCTCCGACTTCGGGACCGAACTCCGGCTACCCGCGCGCACCGCGCCGCTCCCGCAGCCTCCCCCCAGCACCTACCACGATGCGACCGAGGAGTGGATGACCGTCTGCGACCGGGAAGAGTTCCAATGCCTCACCGTCGCGAGCTTCGCGCCCGGAGTGAAGACGTTCGCCCAGGGAGGACCGTACATCACCCCGCTCGGCCGATTCGCGCTCGGCGGCGCGTACAACGCCGCGTGGGACATCTACCTCTTCCCCTACCGTTACGACGACATCGTCGCCGGTAAGTCCGTGCGGGAGTGGATCTACGACCTCAAGCTCGGGCGCTGACAACCCGGGGAGCGGCGCGCCTGGACCCTTCCTTCTCCTCCCCTCTCATCCAGGTCAGCGCAGGTCCACCTCAAGTCCCCCGAAGGTTCCCCCAAGCAGGTGGGGAGGAAAGGCGCGTGACGCGCCCCCAGGTAGCAGCAGAGGAGGCGAGCGTGGCGCCTGAGGCAGGGGCGAGCAAGGACAGGACGCCGCCAGGAGACCAGGCAGGGCTGCCGCGCAGGACCTTCGCGGTGGACGGGCTTCGCCTGCGTCAGGTGTGGAGCCAGGCGGCGGGTGCTGGCAGGACTGCATGGATGCCGTGCTCCGAGTGATTCCCATCGTGGTGCGGATGAACACCGATCTCAAGCATCGCGAGGAGCTCAACGACCTGGACTTCCTGCGCGAGCGCCTCGATGCACTCCGCCCAGAGGACTTCGAGTATTGAGCGCTGCCGTGCGCGGCTTCACTGTCCTCGGCATGTCAGCCCTTTCTGTTTTGCTCGGAAAGCGGACACCAAGACAGGAGATGCGGGGTGGACAAGAAGGGGCCTGGATGCAAGAGATGGTTCACTTGGAGGCTGGCGGGTTTTCTCCTGGTGTTCGTGGCGGCCCTCGGCGCCCAGGCGGAGCCTCCCTCCTACAAGCTACCGGGTCGCAAGCCGGACTCGAAGGAGCCCTGGGGCGCTTTTCTTGGCAAGGCCGCACACTTCGCCATTGGCAGGCAATACATCGTGCAGTACCCCTCTAGAACCGTCTTTCTCGGCACGGAGAATCTATCCACCATTGTGGAGGACGGAGAGTTGGGCAATTCCAAGCGTCTCTCGGAGTTCGTCAGACGCCTGCGCCCGGACATCACCGATACGGATGCCCTCGTACTCTTCGAGATCAAGCCGGACAATGAGGAAGGGCGCAAGGAAGCCAGAGAACAGGCGGGGCGCTACTTGGCGGCTCTGAATGGAGCCATCGAGCCTGACAAGAAACTCAAGGGAGGCACTGGTTTTGAAGGGTCTCTCTTCCTCGAATTCGAGAATGGAAGAGCACTCTGGCAGTTGTCCTGGCGCACGCCCGAGCCCGGCGTGACGCTCTACCGCTGGAGCTACCGGCGCGAGAAGCCCCATGCAGCCTGGAAGGAGCGGGCAGCCCAGAGGGAAGAAGCGTTGCCCAGGGAAGAAGCAGAGCAGCGCGGTGCAATGGCCGAGCAGGTGCTTCGGGCTGCTTATGAAAGGGGCGAATGGCCCAGTGGTTTCCAGGGCCAGGTCTACCTGCCCGTGGACTGCCACTGAGTGGGCGGGAAGCGTCGGTGTCCGGCACCCTCGGAGCGAACGTGGGTCCTGGCGCTTGAGGCCCACCTGACCTCCATGGTAGGGCCAGGGCCATGACCTCGCCGCAGTCAATGGTGCTTGAGTTCCCCGCGATGCTCCACGGTTCTATTGGCTCCATCCGCCGCGAGGTGAGGGCCAGGAGCGAAGGCTGGGCCCGGGAGTACCTCAAGACGGGTGGCTTCAGCCTGCCCCGGCGGATGCGCCAAGTGCCGCCCGGCGAGCTTCTGGTGATGCACTCGGCGGCCGAGTTTGAAGTCATGGGCCGCTCGAGTTGGCGGATTCACATGTTCATCGACGTCTTCATGAACCTGAATGAGGGCGTGCCGGAAGAGGAGTACCCGCGCGTGCGGGAGTCCTTCGAGTCCTTCTGCCTGAGCACTCCATGGGGCGCGCTCTACCATGCCGTGTCTCCGCCCCCACCGCGGAGCGCGCAGCGCATGGCCAGGCGGCTCGCCGCTCTGCTGAGCTTCTGGGACGTGCTCCAGGGCCCGCTCTACGCGTACAGGGTGCCCGATACCCACCACACACTCGATGAGATCATTGCGTACATCTACGGCATGACATTGGATGCGTGGTGCCCCGGAGGCGCCACCTCGGTGCGCGAGCACCTGGTGCTGACGGTGGAGCGCATGGCTCGTGCAACTCGGGAGGAGTGCATGGAGGCCGTGCTCCGGGTGATTCCCAGCGTGGTGCGGATGAACACCGACCTCCAGCACCGCGAGGAACTCAACGACCCGGACTTCCTGCGCGAGCGCCTCGCCGCGCTCCGCCCGGACGACTTCGAGAGTCTCTCCAGCGCCTACCGCTTCGCGGTGAATGGGCAGCTATTCGCGTGGGACCTGGCTCTGGGGCGGCATTGAGCGCCGTCGCGCCGGGCCTCAGCCGGCCACAGGCAGGGTGAAGAAGAAGTGCTGCCTTCGCGCCGGAGAGGTGTCAAAGAACTTGGACCCGGAGAGGTGTCCGAGAGGTGTCCGGAGAGGTGTCAAAGAACTTGGGCAGGCGCGACACGCGGCGGGAAGGCGAAGGGAGGAAAGCAGGCCAGGAAATCCCCCCGACTCCACCGCGCCGCCGCCTCTCGAAATGCCGCGACGAAGGCCCGATATTGCTCGCGTAGCGCCTTCAATGCCTGCCGCGTGGAGGCATGGCCCAACGGCCTCGGGCTCTTCTCGAGGTGCTCGGGCCGGGTAGGCGGGTGCTGCGCCTTCACGGCTCGCGCCCCCAGCACAGGCGTGCCCTGGGTTCGAGCCTTGGCTTCCACTTGCTCCCTCATCCCCCGTACCGCACGCTGCCTCTGCTCCTCTTCACTCCGCGCTCCTATCCACCAGACCCTCCTTCACCCCATGGGCCAGCACGTAGCGCAGCCGTCCCACCAGTGCCGTGTCGTCCAGCACCGGTTCCGCTGAGTAGCGCCGCTCCCAGAAACCTCCACTCCAGTCCACCAGCTTGCCCACCTTCTTGGACAGGTTGGTGCGCAGATACTGCATGAAGCCGGCAAGCGCGGCACCTCGTGCCCACACCAACAAGTGGAAGTGATTGGAGGCGAAGGTAAAGGCCTACAGCCGGATGGTGCCCGCGCTCTGCTGGACGGCTCGTGCCAGCACCCCTCCTACCACTTCGTTCATCTCCGCGCTGGGGCGTAGTAGGAGTCGCCCCTGGAAGCACCTGGACGTGACGAAGTAGTAGCCCTCCTGGAACATCCTCAGCGGCCAACCCATCCCCGTCCCCCCTCGTGAGCACATCGAGGCCGGATGCACCGCGCGCGCCAACTCGCAAGTCCGCGGAAGCATTTGAAGAGGGTGGGTTCCACCGTCCACGGCTTGGGCCCCGCGTTTCGAGTCCTTTGACACCTTCCCGGGCCTTCCCGGACACCTTCCCGGCAGCCATCAAGGCCCTGGTGGAGGCGCATGGGCTCGGGGGCTTCCAGAAGGCGAGCCCGCTGCGCCGGGACGCGCTCGCGTGCGTGGCGCTGCCCACGTGTGCCCTGGCCATGGCCGAGGCCGAGCGCTACCTGCCGGACTGCGTGAGCCTGCTGGAGGCCTGTCTGGCGGCCCATGGGCTGGAGCGGGACACGCTGCACCTGCGCATCACCGGCTGCCCCAACGGGTGCGCCCGGCCCTACTTGGCGGAGATGGTGCTCGTGGGCAAGGCCCCGGGCCGCTACAACCTGTTCCTCGGCGGCGATGTGAAGGGCCAACGCCTCAACCGGCTCTACCGCGAGAACATCGACGAGGCGGGCCTCCTGGAGGCACTGGAGCCGCTGCTGGCCGCGGCTCGACGAGCCTATTTGGTTGCGCCAATCAAGATTGCTCACACATGTTCGTGTCTCCAGGCAAGTACCACTCCCTGGTGAGCAACCGGTTGGCAGTATATTTCCAGAGGCACGGGTGATTGACTCTGTAGGGTTGAACCTGAAGGGATTGTTGAGATTGCTCTAGCAGCAGGCCAACGGCTTTGCGGAAATCTCTCGTGCAGGCGTTGATGATGAATTGTGGTTTGTATGCATTCAATCGCGCCTTGAACTCTGAACGAATAGACATTTCTTCACTCGGTTCGTAATTCCACAGCCGACACCATATTTGCTTTCGGATAAGGCCCTGAATTTTCCACTTCTTGCCAATCTTGGGATTAATGCTGTAGAAACGATGGAGTGACGTCTGCCACTGAACCGGGTTGCAAAGCACAATCCGAATGGGAGATTGAAGCTTCAGCGGCACCAGAACATCTTTGAGCTTGCATCTGAATTCATCTCGCGAGCCCCACAATGGTTCTTTGGGCGTCCATACACCGTCGACCTCATCGTACTCGTCCGCGTGAGGCGACTCTAGAATGAAAATTAAACTTCTGGACTGGATGCATTTCGGATCCGAAACGTCGCTCAATGTTCCAGTGCTCGGGTCAAACGAGCCGGCCGTAACATCCATGACCTTCGTGGAGAGCGAAAAGTGGTCCAATGGAGTCCATACGACTGTCTCATTCCGGGCCCGTCTGTCTAGTTGCGCCCACTGACCGGATTTGTTCGCCCAACTTAGCCGGTGAAATTGACCTCGCTCGAGTTCCACGTCCAATCGAATTTGATATGTATCCGCAGACAAATTTCCTCTCATGTCGGCTGGGTCTCAATTACGGGTTTACACTGGTCGGTCTTCGGGGTGTCTCTCGGCCCGGAACGTAGCACTTCCCGCCGTACTCGTAGAACTGGTCGCACGGGACGGCTTCGACGACTTTGGACCAGCAGGCGCCGTTGAGCTCCACTTGTTTGCTCGGAGGAGGAGCACATGGTGGTGTCCGCTGGTGCTTCAGGCGCCGCGCGGGGATGGCCCCCGCATCTCGTGTGAGCCAATCCGTCTTGACCGAATCCTCAAACAGCTCGTCCTCATCCACATGGACAAGGGAGCCCACCATCAACAATGGGGTGCGGTAGCGGGCCATCCCATCGATCATACGACGCTCGGGTGCACGTTCCACCTCGCTGCGAGCCACGAATTGAAGAATGCTCCGCGCCCATGAACAGGATGCTGGGAGTGGGAATCGCGGGACTGCTGGGGAGTGCGCTGTGGAGCTGCTCCCACGCGGAGAAGACGCCGCCGGACCGGGTGGTGACGCGCACGGAGACGGTGGAACTGCCGGGGCCGTACGCCACGGACTCGGTGCGCAGGTTCAGCAAGGTCCAGGGCTGGCCCGAGGACAAGGCGCCGGTGGCCGAGGGCTTCACGGTGAAGCGCTACGCCACCGGATTGGTGAGCCCTCGCAACCTCTATGTCACGCCCCAGGGGGACGTGCTGGTGGCCGAGGCCAACACCGAGCTGAGAGGCATGATGAAGCTCGGCGCGAAGCTGGTGGGCTATGCCGCCTCCGCGCGCACCGAGACCAGCGCCAACCGCATCACCCTGCTCCGCGACGCGGACCATGATGGCGTGCCCGAGACGCGCACGGTGTTCCTGGAGGGACTGAACCAGCCCTTCGGCATGCTGGTGCTCGGCGACTTCTTCTACGTGGCCAACACCGATGCGATCTGGCGCTACCCCTACTCGCCCGGGGCCACCTCCATCACCGGCAAGGGCGAGAAGCTTCTCGACCTGCCCGCGGGCGGCTACAACAACCACTGGACGCGCAACCTGCTGGCCCACCCGGACGGCACGAAGATCTATGTGTCGGTGGGCTCGGGCAGCAACGTGGGGGAGCATGGCCTGGACAACGAGGTCCGCCGCGCCAACGTGCTGGAGATCAACCCGGATGGCTCGGGCGAGCGCATCTTCGCCAGCGGCCTGCGCAACCCCGTGGGCCTGGCCTTCGCGCCGGGCTCGCGCGCGCTGTGGACGGCGGTGAACGAGCGGGACGAGCTGGGAGACGAGCTGGTGCCCGACTACCTCACCCACGTGGAGGACGGGGCCTTCTACGGCTGGCCCTACAGCTATTTCGGCGCCCACGTGGACCCTCGCGTGAAGGAGCAGAAGCCCGAGCTCGTGCAGCGGGCGCGAGTGCCGGACGTGCCGCTGGGCGCGCACACCGCCAGCCTGGGACTCGCCTTCAACGAGGGGGCGATGTTCCCCGAGCGTTTCCGCCACGGGGCATTCATTGGCCAGCATGGCTCATGGAACCGCTCGAGCCTCTCCGGCTACCAGGTGGTCTTCGTGCCGTTCTCCCCCGAGGGCCAGCCCACCGCACCCGCCGAGCCCTTCCTCACGGGCTTCATCAAGGACGCGGACGCGCGCGAGGTCCACGGCCGTCCCGTGGGTGTGGCCTTCCTGCCGGATGGCTCCCTCTTGGTCGCGGACGATGCCGGCAACATCGTGTGGCGGGTGAGCCGGTAACCTCGCGGATGCACATGCTCAGGCCTTCGCCGCATGGGCGTACATGGCCTCGGAGAACTACATCGTCACCTACCCGGACTTCTTCACCAGCACCACGGAGCCCTCCCTCGTGGCCTACTGAGACGCGCCCCTCCCCCCGCGGCAAGTTGCACGCGGACGAGCTTATGCCCTCAGCCTCCGTCGCCGGTGTCGGCGCAGGTGGCGTCTGAGCTGCGGTGCTCCGCCAGGAAGATGGTCTGCGCCATCATGCGGTACCCGGACATGCCTTCGCGAAGGGTTTCGATGGACTCCTCCGGGTGCACCGAGTCGATCACGGCATGGGGCCCGACCGCGTTGAACTGGTGCGAGACGCCCCGGGGGATCTGCATGTCCACCCAGCAGTTCGGTGGCACGACGACGTTGTACCGGTCCCGGTGCACGCCGGCCGGGGTGTCCGGCAGGGGGTCGACGAAGGCGCGCAGCGGGGTCGTCCAGTCCGGGCGGTAGCGGACGGTCAGGGGGGACAGGCTGGAGACGCGGATGGTGGTGTCCGGGCCGGTCATCATGCGCACGAAGCGCAGGCCGGTGTGCAGGTGCATGCGGGAGCAGATGCCGCGTTCCCGGGTGTCGTAGAAGTCCATCAGGTAGCGGTCGGCGAAGTAGCCCTCGAAGGGGGGGGCCAGCATGAACACGTCGCCCTCCTCGAACGCCTGCGCCTCCTTCAGCGCGCGGGGGGGGGTGGGGGACTGGTGTTCCCGCTGGTGGGCGTGGCGGACCAGCCCGGCGAGTGCGGTCACGACGGTCAGGGCGACTTCCGGGGGCAGCTGCACCACCGGGGTGATGCAATTGCGGCCGGGGTCCTGGTGGCGTTCCAGGTCCAACACCTCGTCCTCGTGGTCGGGGACCTGCTTCATCCTGCTCATGCGTTGCCTCTGTTTTCGCTGGTCGGGGTGTGGGCCCACAGCACGCCGCCGAGGTCGTGGCGGCCCGCGCGCAGCAGTGCGCAGCCGACGACGGCGAAGCCCGCCTCGCGCAGTCCGGCGAGTCCGTGCCACCGGTCGCCCGGTTCCTGGGTGGGGTAGTCCATGAAGGACAGCAGTGGGCCGAGTGCCCACGGGCATCCGTCGGGGGTCGTGAGCGTGGGCAGGTGGCTGGACACCACCGCGCCCGGGTGGGCCTCGCGCAGGCGCTCGGCGAGTTCGGCGTACCCGGCCAGTGGCCATTCGGTGCTCAACTGCTCGCGCCAGCGGGCTTTCGCCTCCGCCAGCTCGGGGTCGGCACGCCGGTGCCAGTGGGCGCGCATGAACTCCAGTGCCTCGAACACCGCCTCCTCGCCCTCCCGCGCGGGCTCGTCCACGCGCCCGGCCAGTGCACGCAGCCCGGCATCGTCCACACCGGAGCGGAGCAGGTCGTGCGCGGTGGCCGAGGCGTACCGCAGCAGCCGCTCGTACCGGGCGGGCGCGTACCGCAGCGCGACCAGCGAGCGGCCCATGGCCTTGCGCTGGGGTTTGCCGGTCGAGGTGGCCTGGAATCCGCCGAACTGCACCGAGGCGGGCCGCAGCGGGCTGTTCTCGCACACCGCGCGCACGGCCTCCACCGGCTGGTCGGTGGCGACGAGCCCGATCTCGTGGCCGAGCGTGGGTTCGGCGACGGCCACCGCCGCGAACCGCCCGCCGAGCCCGGCCTCGCGCCAGGTCCGCTCGACTTCCAGGGGGTAGTGCTTCTCCCCGCCCCGGTTGATGCGCTCCCCGGCCCGGCCTCGCAGCACCAGCAGGCCCTCGCGCAGCTCACCGAGATCCCCGGTGCGCAGCCAGCCGTCCTCGGTCAGCGCCGCCGCCGTGGCCGCCGGGTCCCGCCAGTAGCCGCGCATCATGTCCGGGGTGCGCACCCACACCTCGCCGTCGACCAGCCGCAGCTCGGTCTCCGGCAGTGCCACGCCGACCGGCGGGTGCTGGTCCAGGTACTGGCGGGTGAACGCGGGCTCGTCGAGCAGGGGAGTGGTGAAGCTGAAGTTCACCGCCTCGGTCAGGCCGTAGCCCTGGCGCAGCCTCGGGCCGTAGCGGGCGTGAAAGCGGCGGGCCAGGTCCGGAGTCAGCGGCGCGGCCGCGGTGATCAGGTACTCCAGGCCCTCCGGCCACTCCGGTGCGACCTCCAGCAGGTCGGCCAGCAGCGCGGGCACGATGGAGGCGGTCCGGGCCCCGGCGGCACGCAGCGCGGCGAAGTACCCGGCCGGGTCCGCGCCGTTGTGCAGCACCAGCGGGGTGCCGGTGAGGTGCGTGCCCAGCAACGACATGACCAGCGCGTTGCAGTGGTACAGCGGCAGGCAGGTGCCGTGCGGCCGGTCGGGGGTGAGCCCGTGGAGCGCGGCGGTCTTGGCCGCGTTGCCCAGCACCGCCTTGCGGCCGAGCATGACGCCCTTCTGCGGGCCGGTGGAGCCCGAGGTGAACATCAGGAACGCCAGGCCCTCGGCATCCGGGTGCGCGGCGGGGTGGCCAGTGTCGTGCAGCCCGCGCTCGTCCAGCACGGCGGAGGCGGCGACCCGGTCGACGATGCCGCGCACCGCGGTGTCCGTGCTGCGCGGGTGCAGGGGCACCGCGACGAGTTCGCGGTCGAAGCAGTCGAGCAGGGCCTTGGCCAGGCCGGGTCCGTTGGGCAGCCGCACCACCACCCGGGCACCTGCAGGCAGGTGGTCGATCATCGGGTCCTCCTCAGTTCGTCCCGGAGCAGCGCGCCGGCCTCGGCCACGTGCTCGGGCTGGAACACTTCGTGGTGCGCCGCGGCCAACTGGTGCACGGTGAGCCGCCCGCCGACGTGCGGCCGCCACCGCTCGTGGTTCGAGCCGCCCGCCGCGTTGAAGTACACGACGTCACCCGGGTAGACCGGCGGTCGGTAGGCCCGCAGCAGCCGTTCGTTGTTGCGCGCCACCGCGGCCAGCGGCGCGCTGTCCCGGCCCATCAGCCGGGTGATCCGCTCCTCGACCGGCCCCGCCTCGGCCACCTCGCCCGGGACCGAGTCGACCACGACCAGCAGGCCGACGGGTGCGCCGAGTTCCCGCAGCCGCACGGCCATCGCATGTGCCACCAGGCCGCCGAAGGACCAGCCGAGCAGGTGGTAGGGCCCCTCGGGGTGGGCGGCGCGCAGTGCCGTGACGTGCTGCTCGGCCAGGGCCTCGATCGAGTCCGGCAGGTTGTCGGTGTGCAGGCCGTACACCGGGTGCTCGCCGTCGAGGTGGGGCAGCAGGCCCGCGTACACGCCGCTGAGGCCGCTCAACGCCGGAACGCAGCACAGCGGTGCGGCGGACCCACCGGTGCGCAGGGGCACCAGCGGACCGGCCTCGGCCGCTCCGGCGAGGCGCGCGGTGAGCGCCGCCGGGGTGGGGGCGGTGAACACGTCCCGCACGCCCAGGGCCACGCCGAACACCGCGCGCACCCGCGCGATCAGCCTGGCCGCCACCAGCGAATGCCCGCCCAGCTCGAAGAAGTTCTCGCCGGGGCGGACCGAGGGCAGGTCGAGCACGTCGGCGAACAGCCCGCACAGCAGCTGCTCCTCCGGGGTGGCCGTGACCTCGGCGGCCACGGACCAGTCCGGTTCGGGCAGCTGGTCGCGCCGCACCTTCCCATTGGCGCTCAACGGGAACTCGCGCACCGAGACCAGCCGGGCGGGCACCATGTGGTCGGGCAGGTGCCGCGCCATGTGCGCGCTGATCGCGGACAGGTCCGGCTCGGCGACGGCTGGCACCAGGTAGCCGACCAGCACCCCCTTGCGGTGCACGGTCACCGCGGCCGCGTGCACGTCGGCGTGCTGGGCGAGCACCGCCTCCACCTCGCCCAGTTCCACGCGGTGGCCGCGCACCTTGACCTGGTCGTCGGTGCGCCCGTGGAAGGCCAGCACCCCGTCCGCGCTCCGGGAGACGAGGTCGCCGGTGCGGTACATGCGGCTCCCGGGCGGCCCGTACGGGTCGGGCAGGAAGCGCGAGGCGGTGAGTCCTGGCTGGCGCAGGTAGCCGGTGGCCACCCCGTCCCCGGCCAGGTAGAGTTCGCCGATCACACCGGGAGGCACCAGGTTCAACCGCTCGTCCAGCACGTGGCAGCGGGTGTTCCACAGGGGACGTCCAATGGGGACGGTCGCGCCGGTGGCTCCGGTGACCGGGTACGTGGTGGACCACACGGTGGTCTCGGTCGGCCCGTAGCAGGCCACCAGCGAGGACACCTGGCCGCGCAGTTCCTCGGCCAGCCCACCGGGCACGGCCTCACCGCCGACCAGCGCGCGCACCCGGCGCAGGCACTCCGGGCGGCGGGCGGCCAGGGCGTGCCACAGCGAGGGCGTCGCCTGCACCACGGTGACCTGGCGGCGCTCCAGCAGGGTCAGCAACTCGTCCGGCTCGCGCACGGTGTCGCGGTCCGCGAGCACCTGCGCGGCCCCGGTCATCAGGGGCAGCAACAGCTCCAGTTCGGAGATGTCGAATCCGACCGGTGCGGAGGCCAGCACCCGGTCCGCCGAGGTGAGGTCCAGCCGCTCGCGCATGGCGTGTAGCAGGTTGAGCCGTGCGGACCTGGACACCACCACGCCCTTGGGTCGCCCGGTGGACCCGGAGGTGTACCGGACGTAGGCGGTGTCCTCGGGCACCGGTGTCCCTGGGCGGGCCGTGACGCGCAGGCCGTTCTCGTTGTCCACCACCAGCGCCGGTCGCGCGTCGGCGAGCAGCGCGGTGAGGCGTTCCGGTGGCAGCCCGGGTTCCAGGGGCAGGTGGGCCGCGCCGACGAGGTCGGCGGCCAGCATCGCGGTGGGCAGGTCGGCGGTGCGGTGCAGCACCAGGGCGATCAGACTGCCCGGACCGGCTCCGAGTGCGCGGAACCGCTCGGCGAGCTGCTCGACCCGCTCCGCCAGCTGCCGGTAGGTGAGGTCGTCCACCGCCAGCGCATCGGGCGTGGTGCGCGCCCGTTCGGCGAACAGGGCGTGCACCGAGGTGTCCGGCACGGTCCTCGCGGTGTCGTTCCACCGGGTGAGCAGCCGTTCCCGCTCACCGGGCACGAGCACCGGCAGGTCGGTGACCGGGCGGTCCGGGTCGGCGACGGCGGCGCGCAGCAGCAGCTCGAGGCGGGCCAGCAGCAGTCGCGCCGTGGCGGGGGTGAAGAGCTCGGTGTTGTACTCGAGCAGCCCGTCGATCCCGTCGGATTCCTGGCGCAGGCTCCATAGCAGGTCCAGCCGCGAGGCCCCGCCGTGCACGGCCACGGGTTCGGCGCGCACCCCGGGCAGGGTGAACTCGGCGGCCGGGGTGTCCTGGATGGCCAGCATCACTTGGAACAGCGGGTGCCGGGACAGCGAGCGCGGCGGGTTGAGCGCCTCCACCACTTGCTCGAACGGCACGTCCTGGTGGGCGAACGCGTCCAGGTCCACCGCGCGCACCCGCGCCAGCAGCTCGGCGAAGGTGGGCGCGCCGGACAGGTCGGTGCGCAGCACCACGGTGTTGATGAAGCAGCCGACGGTGTCGTGCAGCGCGGCGTCGTGCCGCCCGGCGACCGGGGTGCCGATGGGGATGTCCGCGCCCGCGCCGAGACGGTACAGCAGGCCGGCGATCGCGGCGTGCAGCACCATGAACACGCTCGCCCGGTGCACGCGGGCCAGTTCGGTGATCCGGCCGTGCAGGGCGGCGTCCAGCCGGAAGCCGACGGTCTCACCGCGGTGCGCGGACACCGGTGGCCGGGGGTGGTCGGTGGGCAGTGGCAGCACGTCCGGGCTGCCCCGCAGCACCTCGACCCAGTGGGCCGGATGGGTTTGGCGTTGCTGGAGCGCGTAGTCGGCGTACTGCACCGGCCTGTTCGTCCACTGGGGACTCTTCCCGGCGAGTCGGGCGCGGTAGGCGGTGGACAGGTCGCGGGCCAGCGGGGACAGGGACCAGCCGTCGGCGGCGATGTGGTGCAGGACGAGCAGCAGCACGTGTTCTCGCGGCCCGGTGCGGCAGAGCAGCGCGCGCACGGGCAGTTCGGCGGTGAGGTCGAAGACGTGCCCGGCGGCCTCGGCGAGCCGGTCGGCCAGCGCCGACTCGGGCACCGCGAGCGCGTGCACGGGCAGCTCATCGGCCGAGCAGATCCGCTGGCCGGGTTCGCCGCCGCCCTCGACCACCTTGGTGCGCAGGCTCTCGTGCCGCTCGAGCACGTCGTGCAGGGCCGCCCGCAGGGAGTCCTCGTGCAGGTCACCGCGCAGCCGGGTGGCGAAGGCCATGTTGTACACGGAGTTGGGCCCGGCGAACTGGCTGAAGAACCACAGCCTGCGCTGGGCGGGGGACAGCGGGATGTGCGCGGGCCGGGCCTCGGGGGTGAACGCGGTGTCCGGCGCGGTGGGCGCCTCCGGCAGACGGCGGGCCAGGTCGGCCACCACGGGGGCGTCGAAGAGGGTACGGATGCCCAGCACCGCACCGGTCTCCGCGCGCACCCGGTTGATCAGCCGGGTGGCCAGCAGCGAGTGCCCGCCCAGGTCGAAGAAGCTGTCCTCCGCGCCGACCTCGGGCACGTCGAGCACCTCGGCGTACAGCGCGCACAGCAGCTTCTCCATCGGCGTACGGGGCGCCCTGCTCACCGGCAACGTGGACTGCGGCCTGGGCAGGGCCCTGCGGTCGAGCTTGCCATTGACGGTCAACGGGATCCGCGGCACCGGCACCACGAACGCGGGTACCATGTACTCGGGCAGCACGGTCCGCGCGTGCTCACGCAGCCCGGCCGCGTCCAGGTCGCCGGCCAGCACGGCGTAGCAGAGCAGCCGGTCTCCATCGGGCAGCACCACGGCCTGGACCACCGAGGGATGCCGTTCCAGGACGCGTTCGACCTCGCCGGGCTCGATGCGGAAGCCCCGGATCTTCACCTGCTGGTCGGCACGGCCCAGGTACACCAGGCCGCCGTCCGGGCGCCGCCGGGCGAGGTCCCCGGAGCGGTACATGCGGTCGCCGGGGGCACCGAACGGGTCGGGGACGAACCGGGCCGCGGTGAGCTCGGGCCGGTTCAGGTAGCCGCGCGTCACGCCGGGCCCGGCCACGTAGAGCTCGCCGGGACAGCCGGGCGGCACCGGTCGCAGGGCGTGGTCGAGCAGGTGCAGTCGCAGGTCGGGCAGCGCGACCCCGATCACGCTGGCGGTCTCGTCCGGGTCATCGAGCTCGATGTAGCTGGAGTGCACCGTGGTCTCGGTGATCCCGTACATGTTGACCAGCTTCGGCCCGCCGGGCCGCCGCCAGGCGCGGATGCGGCTCAGCTCCAGGGCCTCTCCGGCGAAGACCACCACGCGCAGCGCCAGGTCGGCCGGGGGCAGCTGGTAGAAGGCCGACGGGGTCTGGCTCAGCACGGTCACGCGCTCCCGCGCCAGCAGGGCAAGGAACTCCTGCGGTGACCGGGTGACGTGCTTGGGCACCACCACGAGCCGCCCACCCTTGGCCAGCATGGTCCACAGCTCGAACACCGACACGTCGAAGGCGTAGGAGTGGAACAGCGTGTGCACGTCGTCGGGGCCGAACCCGAACCAGGGGTCGGTGGTGTCCAGCAGCCGCACGACGTTCTGATGCGACACCACCACGCCCTTGGGCACACCGGTCGAGCCGGAGGTGTGGATGACGTAGGCGACGCCGTCCGGATCCGCGCGCGGTCCGAGGTCGTGCTCGGGGTATTCCTCCGACGGGTCGACCTGGTCGAGCACCAGCACCGGGTTCACCGCGGCGAGCACCTGCCGCAGGCGTTCCTCGGGCTGGTCGGGGTCCATGGGCACGTACCCCGCGCCGGACTTGAGCACCGCCAGCACCGCGACCACCAGGTCCAGCGAACGCGGCAGCACCAGGGCCACCAGGCGTTCCAGGCCCGCACCCCGTGCCACGAGGTGGTGGGCCAGGCGGTTCGCGCGGGCGTTGAGCTCGCGGTAGGTCAGGTGCTCGCCCTCGTAGGTGACGGCCACGGCGTCCGGGCGCGCCCGCACCTGGGCCTCGAACAGCTCGGGCAGGGTGCAGCGCCGCGCGGTCTCCGGGGCGGGGACCGGCTCGTGCTCGTCGGGCAGCAGCAGGTCGAGACCCCCCAGGGATGCGCCCGGCCGGTCGGCGAACTGCGCGAGGATCGAGGCGAGCCGGGCGAGCAGCCGGCGCGCGCCCTCGGCGTCGAGGACGTCGGCGCTGTGGTCCAGTCGCAGCCGCCCGTGCTCTCCGGGCATCACGACGAGGGTCAGCGGGTAGTGCGTACCGTCCAGACCCCGCGCGCTGCGCAGCACCAGCCCGGGCAGCGCCTCCTCTTCCAGGGGGTAGTTCTCGAACACCACCACCGTGTCGAACAGCTCCGACTGCCCGGCCAGGGCCTGGAGCCGCGTCAGGTCCACATGCTGGTGCTCCAGCACTGCCAATTGCTGTTCGCGCAGTGCGGCCAGTGCGTCCGCGACCGTGCGGGCCGGAGCCAGTCCGACCCGGACCGGGATGGTGTTGATCAGCAGGCCGACGATGCCCTCCGCGCCGGGCAGCTCCGGCGGCCTGCCGGACACCGTCGCGCCGAAGACGACGTCCTGTCGGCCGGTCAGCGCGCCCACCAGCACGGCCCAGGCCAGCTGCACCACGACGTTCGGGGTCACTCCCTGCCGACGGGCGACCTCGGCGAGCCCGGCGGGCAGGTCCGCCTCGCACCGCAGCCGGGCCGAGGCCGATCCCCGCCTGCCCGGCCCGCCGACCAGCGTCGGTCCGTCCACGGTGGACAGGATGTCGCGCCAGGCCGCCTCGGCGGCGTGTGGGTCGCGGGTGGCGAGCCAGTCCAGGAAGTCGCGGTAGGCGGGGGCCGGGGGCAGCGGATTCCCGGCGTACAGGCCGAACAGCTCCTTCACCAGGATCGGCATGGACCAGCCGTCCAGCAGGAGGTGGTGGGTGGTCAGCACGAACACGTGCCGGTCGTCGGCACGCCGTTGCAGGGCGGCGCGGAACAGCGGCGGGCGGGCCAGGTTGAAGCGCCGCTGCCGGTCCTGCGCCAGGAAGGCCTCCAGGTCCTCATGCGCGGGCAGGTCGTGCCAGGGCACGGTGAACTCCGGGTCGATCACCTGCACCGGCCTGCCCGCCGGGCTTTGCCGCACCCCGGCGGACAGCTGCGGGTGGCGCAGCAGCAGCCGGTGCAGGGCGGTGCGCAGCCCGGCCGCGTCCAGTGCGCCTTCCAGCTCGAAGACGAACTGGACCAGGTACGGGTCGGCGCCGTCGTGGTCATAGAGGGAGTGGAACAGCAGCCCCTGGGCCAGCGGCGGCAGCGGCAGCGCGCCGGTGGCCCGGGCCCGGGCCCGGGTGCCGAGCGCGGTCAGCACCTCGAACCAGCGTTCGGCCAGCGCGCTGATCTCCTCGCGGGGCAGCAGCTCGCCCGGCCAGGACCAGTTCGCCACCAGCCGGGGTCCGTCGGGGTGGTTGGCGAGCACCGCGTCCAGCTCCACCGCGTGGGCCAGCGCGAGCCGTCCGCCGGTGGTCGCACCGACCACGGTGTCCTCGGGCAGCACCGCCCAGTCCCCGTCGCCGTCGACGTCGAAGTGGCCCAGGTAGTTGAACGCGTACCGAGGGGCCGGGACCCCGGCCAGGAGCGGCGCGGTCTGCGGGTTGAGGTGGCGCAGCAGGCCGTGGCCGAAACCGGTGCGCGCCAGGCCGTTCAGGGTCTCGCGTACCCGGGCGACCGCGCCGTCCAGGTCGACAGGGTCGGTGGGCCAGGGACAGCCCGCGGCGAGCTGGACGGGGTAGAGCGTGGTGAACCAGCCGACCGTCCGCGAGAGGTCGATGCCGTCGGCGAACTCCTCGCGCCCGTGGCCCTCCAGCTCCACCCGCACCGGGCCGGTGGCCAGCGCGAACGCGGTCAGCAGCAGGTCGTACACCGAGCAGTCGAAGGCGGCCGCGGCCGGGGTGAGGAAGTCCGCGGCCAGGCTGATCGAGAGCCACTGCCGGGTGTCCTCGGTGTCCCGTGAGGGGTCTAGCGCGCGGTCGCCGACTGGCGGGTCCGCGACCGGGGCGAGCCAGCGGGGCAGGTCCGCCAGCACGTCGGGGTGATGGGCGTGCTGAAGCAGGGCCCGCGCCCACTGCGGGAACGGCGTGCCGGTGGCGGGCAGCACCGGGGCGCGGCCGTCGCGGACCGCCGCCCAGGCCGTGTGCAGGTCGTCGAGCAGGATGCGCCAGGACACGCCGTCCACGCACAGGTGGTGCGCGGTCAGCTTGAGCCGATCCTCGCACCAGGTGGCGTGCAGGACGCGGCCGAGGGCCAGGTTGATGGGCCGGTCCAGCTCAACGGTGACGTGCTCCAGCACCCGCAGCGCCCACACACCCTTCACTTCGGACAGTGCGAGGCGCAGCATGCCGTGGTGGTCGACCAGCGCCTGGACCACGGCGCGCACCTGCTCGGCCGTGCACCCGGCCGGGGTGCGCACGGTCATCGACTGGACGAACCGGTTGTCCGGCGCGCCCCGGCCGCGCAGCCAGTGCATGACCGGGGTGAGCGGCACGGTCGGGTCGTCGGGGTCGCCGAGAGCCAGGCTCCGGCCGCGCGCGGCGGGCAGCGCGAGGCCCTTGGCCAGGGCGGTGACGGTCGGGGCGCGGAAGACGTCGGAGGTGCTGACGGCCAGCCCGGCGCGCTGCGCGGCGGCGGCGAGCTGAATGGCCCGGATGCTGTCGCCACCGAGCTTGAAGAAGTCCCCGTCCACGGGCACCTCGGCCCGGCCGAGCACCTGCGCGAACAGCTTCGCGAGGGTCCGCTCGGCGGCCGAGCCGGTGGCGCGCACCGGCTCGGGCGCGGGGGCAGCGGGGTCGGGCAGGGCGGCGCGGTCGAGTTTCCCGTTGCGGGTCAACGGCAGCGCGGCCAACCCGACCACGGCCGAGGGCACCAGGAACGGCGGCAGCCGCTCACCGAGCCGCTCCAGCAGCCCGTCCGGGACCTCGCCGACGACGTAGGAGACCAGGCGGCCCTCGCGCAGCACGGTCGCGGCCTGCCGCACCCCCGGCTGGGCCAGCAGCGCGGCGTCCACCTCACCCAGCTCCACCCGAAAGCCGCGCAGCTTGACCTGGCCGTCGGCGCGCCCGGCGAACTCCAGCTGCCCGTCGGCGTTCCAGCGGGCCAGGTCGCCGGTGCGGTAGACGCGGGCACCGGGCGGACCGGACGGGTCGGGCAGGAAGCGCTCGGCGGTGGCCGCCGGCCGGTTCAGGTAGCCCAGGGCCACGCCCGCGCCACCGATGTACACCTCGCCGATGGTGCCGAGCGGCACGGGGCGCAGGGCCGCGTCGAGCAGGAGCACCCGCATGCCGTCCAGGGGACGGCCGATGGGGACCACGTCGGTGACCGGGCCCGCGGGGTAGCGGGTGGCGAAGACGGTGGTCTCGGTCGGGCCGTAGCCGTTGACGACGGTGAGCCCGGGCAGTGCTTCCCGCACGGCGCGCACGGCGGCGGGGGAGACTACGTCACCGCCGGTCCACACCTGGCGCAGCCCGGTAAGGCAGCGCGGGTCCTGGGTGGCGATCGCGTTGAACAGCCCGGCGGTGAGCCACATGCCGGTGACCCCGGCGGTGGCGATGGTGCGGGCCAGCTCGCCGGGGTCGAGCCTGCCGGGCGGGGCGAGCACGATCTCGCCGCCGGTGAGCAGCGGGACCCACAGCTCCAGGTTGATCGCGTCGAAGGCCTGCGGAGAGTGCAGCAGCACCCGCTCGGCGCCGCCCTCGGTCCACCAGCGGTCGGCGGCGAGGTCGACCAGGTTGGCGTGCGTGACACCGACGCCCTTGGGCGTGCCGGTGGAGCCCGAGGTGAACATGACGCAGGCCAGGTCGTCCCCGCCGACCTCCGGGCACGCGGCGCCCGGGCCGGTGCCGTTGACGGTCAGCACGCGCAGACCGGGGGCCGTCGCGTCCGCCTGGTCGGTGAGCAGCAGCCGGGCCCCGGAGTCGGCGAGCACGACCGCACGCCGGGGCGGCGGGTCCTCGGCGTTCAGGGGCACGTAGGCCGCGCCGGACTTGAGCACGGCGAGCACGGCGACCACCAGGTCCACCGAGCGCTGCAGCAGCATCGCGACGTTGTTGCCGGGCCCGGCACCCGCCCCGGCGAGCCGGGCGGCCAGGGCGGTGGCCCGCGCGTCCAGCTCGCGGTAGGTCAGCCTCCGCCCGGTCGCCGGGCAGTGCACCGCACCGGCCTCCGGTTGTTGGCGGACCCGCGCGGCGAAGGCCGAGGTCACCGTGCTGGCTCGCGCCGCCTGTGCGGCCCCGGCTCCCAGGTCGGTCAGGTGCGCGCGCTCGGCGGCCGTGGTGGGTTGGACGTCGACCAGGGGCGTGTCCGGGGTGGCCTCGACCAACTGCCACAGCACGTGCTCGAACCGCTCGCCCAGCTCCCGCAGCCGCTTGGGGGAGCACGTGGTGGGGTTGGCGTCGAAGTCCAGGCGCAGCCTGCCGTCACCCCGGTCGTAGGCCACCACGGACAGGTCCTCCGACGGCGGGGCCTGGAGGTTGTGCACGGTCACCGTCGCCGAGCCGAAGCGCAGCACGTGGTCGAACCGCTGGATGTTGAGCACCGGTCCGAAGAACTTCCGCCCGTCCTCTGGCAGCCCCAGCTCGCGCCGCAGGCGTTCGCCCCGGTAGCGCTGCCGCGACCGGATGGCGCTCAGCTGCGCGGACACCTCCTGGAGCAGGCCGCCCACGGTGCCCACCAGGTTGACGCGGATGCGCAGGGGCACCACGTTGGCCGTCATGGCGGGCACGGCCACCTCCGCCGCGCGGCCGGAGACGGGCAGGCTGAGCAGCAGGTCCGGCTGCCCGGTGACGGCATGCACGTGCACGGCGGTGGCCGCGGTGACCACGCGGGACCACCGCGTCCCCAACCGCTCGGCGCCCTGCCGCAGCCGGGCGAACTCCCCTTCCTCCAGCACTCGGGTCCACCGCACCGAGGCCTCGGCGGCGGGCGCGGCGCGCGACCCGACCACCACCGGCTCGGGCCGGTCGGCCAGCCGTGCGAGCCACCACTCGCGGTCCTCGGCCAGTGCGGCCGAGTCGCGGTACGCCTGCTCGGCCGAGGTCACCTCGGCCAGGGCGGCCCACCCGGTTCCGGGCACGACGCGCCCTTCCCGGAGGCACTCGTAGATCTCGGCCACGCGCCGCACGAGCAGCGCCATGCCCGCGCCGTCGAGGGCGATGTGGTGCACCCGCAGGAACACCCACTGCCGCTCCTCGGCCAGCCGCAGCACGGCACCGAGGAACAGCTCCTCGCCCGCCGCCGCGAGGCGCTCCGCCATCCACGCCCGCGCCGAGGCGATGGGATCGGGGGCCTCCCGGAAGTCCACGGTGGTGACCCGGGGTTCGGCGGAGTCCAGGACCCGTTGCCGGGGAAGGGAATCGGCCGTCTCCTCGAAGACCACCCGGACCGCCTCGCACTCCGCGGCGGCCCGCGTGAGCGCTGCGGTCAGCAGGTCGGTCCGGACGGTCCCGCACAGGTCCAGATACTCAGCCCACTGGTAGGAGCCGGGACGGCTGTACCCGGCGCGCTCGGCGAGCCACACACCGGTCTGGGCATCGGACAGTTCGAGTCTAGCGCTCTGGTCGACCACGTGGGAGGTGTCCTCACCAGCTTGTGTGGGTCAGCGGGGCGCTCTTCTAGCACGGAATGTTTTGGCAAAAAGCAAAGTTCGAGTTTTCCCGTTTTAGCGCACTATTGGAGGAGGGCGTCGGGCCAGCCCGCTGGACAAGCGGGGTCTCCGTGAGAAGGAGAGCAAGCCATTGGATGAGGCCACCTGCCTTGGGGACCCTGCCTCTGCTCCTGGACAGCTCCCACCACCGGGCTGTTGATATACCCCCGGTCGATGTACAGCTCGTCCATTCCAATGCCTTGTCGCCTTATGTCTTTCTGGAGCTCCGGAGTGGCCTCCGCCTCGGGCCGGTTGGCTGGAGTGACGGTGCAGGCGACTAACGGGCCCATCTCCACCTCCGCGGCGATGTGCTGCTTGAACCCATTGAAGCGCTTGCTCTGGCTCTTGCGGCCGTGACGCATTTCGCTGTCTTCCACCGACACTCGCTTGTCAGGTGCTACCGCCTGGTGGAACTGTCCGGGGTCCTTGGAGAGGGCGATCCCGAGAGCGGAAGTTGCGCGAGCCTTCGAGAAGAGCCGGCAGCGAGGCTCTCGATCTTCCGGAGCAGAGCGCGATCCACCTCCCCACCTGGGTGAGGGTTCCAGTCGTTCAGGGCTGCTAGTCACACTCGTACTTGAAGTCGCGGCGCACCGGACCGTCGTCCAGGCCCGGCGTGCCCGAGTACTCCTCGTGCACGAGCCGTCCCTTGTCATCGCGCTCGTGGGTGCGCCGGGCATCCACGACGCCGTCCTGGTCGCTGTCCCACTCGTCGAGCCAGACGATCTTCGTGCCACACAGGTATGTGAGCCGGCGGGTGGTGGTCAGGTACGTGGTCACCAAAGGGTATTCGATGCCGGGGCCCGAGAGCTGGGTGTAGACCTTGCCAAGCCGCTCGAGCAGCAGCAGGCCCGAGGCGTCGTAATAGAGGGTCCGCACGAACTCGTGGCTGCGGTAATAGCCGCCGTATTTTTCCCAGCTTCGGAACACCCGGCGGGCCGCGTCGTGGGAGGTGACGGTGTGTCGGACATGCTCGAAGCCCTCCTCCTGTTCGTCCACGAGGTTGCCCCGGTCGTCGTACAGGTTCGTGAAGCTCATGTGGTGGTCGTCGGTCCACGCGTTCTGTTTCACGTGGCCATTGGGCCAGTAGGTAAACGTCTCGCAGCGGGCGACTCTCAGGTCGCAGTCCGGCCGACTGTCGATCTCCACCAACTGACCCACCGCGTTGTAGTGGTAGACGATCGGGCCGTCCTGTCCGTTCGAGGTCTGGCGCTCGATGCGTTCGAGACGGCCCTTCGCGTCGCGGATGTACTGGTAGGAGCGGGGAAGGGTGGGCGCGTCGAACGTCTCGGTCCGCCGCGCGAGCCGGCCCGCGTCGTCATACGCCCACTCGATTTGGTCCCAGGAGCCCTCGGGGAACTCGAGGCGGCGGAGCGTTTCGTGGCCGTTCTTCCAGGTGTGGAACTCGGTCTCTTGCAGCGTGCCATCCGGCCCGTAGCGGCGCCGCTCCAGCAGGCGGCTGTCGGCGTCGTAGCGGGCCACCTCGCGGTCGCCGTTGGCGAAGACCGAGGTGCCCTCGCACGCCGTGGCGCGCACGGGCGCCACCTTCCCCTTCCAGGGCACACAGGCCACGGGCTTGAGGGTGGGGGAACCCTCGAGGCCCGCGCTCACGGGGGGAACCTCGCCCGGCGACGGCGGGGGCTGCACCACGGGCACCGTGGGCTCCTGGGTGGGCGTCTCGGGCTGCGTCGAGGGCTCACCCGGAGGAGGCGCCTCACCCGTGGGGGGCGTGGACGCGGGCGGCTGGGCGGGCACGGGCGTGTCCGGGAGGGGCGCCGGGGCTTCGGGTGTGGGCCCTGGCGCGGGCTCCTCGCGCGTCGCACCACACCCCACGAGCATCGCGCACACGCTCCATCCCATCAGCCTCCAGTGCTTGCGCATTCCCATCTCCCCTCCGGTTGGTTGGCCGGCAAGGTGTGCACGTGGAGTGTGGGCGCCCATAGCCCCCGGTCGCTCGCTTGGGTACATGCCGAACGCTTGGCGACGGAAACGACATGAGGCGCGGACTCCACTCTACACGCCTCCCATTCGCCCGATGCGTTGACTCCGGGTGAAGTCTTGTAGGGCGATGGGTCCATGAACACCTTCCCGCGACAACAGGGGAGGGAGCATGGGACGGGGGCGGAGCGCATGGATGCTGGCCATGTGTCTGGTGGTGAGCGCATGTGGAAGCACGTCACCATCTCCCGCCGAGCCCACCGAGTCGGGGGAGCGGACGGGGCTGGGTCCGGGCGACGACCCGGCTGGCGGTGGCACGGTGTCCGGACTGGAGGGTGAGCCGTCCCTGCCGCCGCGTGCGTGCATCCCCTGGACGCGCCCGACGCCCCCGGTGCGAGCCACGGCGTGCGCGTCCTTCTCCGTGTTCGCGGATGGCTCCTCCGTGCGCGCCCGGTATGACGCCGACAGCCGTCCCCTCGAGGTGCGCGAGTTCTCGAGCGACGGCACGCTCCACACGGTGGAGACGCGTGTCTGGAGCGAGGGACTCGAGCGGCTGTACCGCCGGGAGGAGCTCGCGTTCGGCTTGTCCACCCAATCGGAGTGGACTTATGACGGCCGGCGGCTGCTGCGGCGCGTGGACTCGTTCTCGCACGACCCCCCGAAGACGTATGACTACGTCTACGACGCCCAGGGCCGTATCACGCGCGTCGTGCGCCAGTGGTCCGGGGAGTCGGTCACGAGTCTCTACACCTACGACGTGCAAGGGCGCCTGGTGCGCATCGCCGACGAGCAGAGCGATTGGCTGTGCGGCTCGGGGGACAGCCGATGCGCGAGCCTGTCCTATTGGCCCAATGGTGTGCTCAAGCGCCACGAGTGGGAGACCGGGAAGATGAACTTCGAGGAGGAGTTCGATGCGGCGGGCCGGCTCGTCGGGTCGCTCGCGCAAGACCCGGACCACCTGAGGCGCCGCCAGCTGGGCTACGACGAGGCGGGGCGTTTGCGCCGGGAGTGGCGCTTGCACTCCTGGTACGTCTGGGACGCCACCTCCGTCACGCGCACCGTCTACGATCCCGCGGGGCGGCGCGAGCGGTTCGCGGAGGAACTGGCGGACTATGGCGAATGTGGGGCCCGTTTGCCGGATTGCGAGCCGGAGCGGAGCTCCGTGCACGTCACCCGCCGGACCACCTTTTTCTGTGGCACGGAGATTGTCGCGCTCGACGAGTGGGACGGCGACGAGGACGGCGTGGTGGATGCCACGCGTACGCACGAGCGCGATGACGCGGGCCGGCTGGTGCACGAGGTGTACTCGGGCACGCCGGGACTGGATGACGGGCCCGTGCTGCGCGACTTCACCTATGAGTGCGCCCCGTCCGGCGTCGCTCAGACGCAGGGCGATGCCGGTGGTGAAGCCCGCGCCCGCGCTGCACAGGTGAGGTGATCCAAACCTCCCGTCTCCACACTTCACAACGCGCCGGGCGATTCTAAGGCACTCGGCGTTGCCGTGAGCGCGCACACATGCACGCCGTGGGATGGCGTACGGCCTCCACGCAACCTCCAGGGCACAGTTCTCCGCTAACGAGGAGGCGCGGATCGGCTTAGAGGACCAATCGGCGGGAACCAGGTTCACGAGGATGGAATGACCGAAGGCCTCATGCAGCTGGCCTGACCAGCCCGAGCTTCAAAAGGCTGTCCGAAGTGGCGACGACGGCGTCCTCGAAGGGCCGAGGCGACCAGCCCAGAAGCTTCTCTGCCTTTGCGCTGCTCGTCTCGCGCACCGACCCCAGGTGCGGCAGGACCACCTTCGCGGCCGGGTTGTGCAGTGCCGCAAGCCTCACGCGCCAATTGGGGAGCTCGCGCGTAGAGACGTGCGCGCCCAGCTTCCGCTTCAGTACCCGCGCCACGTCCGCGATGGAGTGGGTGCCCGGTGCCGCGGCGATGAAGCGCTCGCCCTTCGCCGCCGGGTGAGTCATCGCGCGTAGGTGCAGCTTCGCCACGTCGCGGACATCGACGTACGGCGAATAGACCTTCGGGCAGCCCGACATCGCGCCGCTCAGGAGCTGCTTGATGATTCCGATCGAGTGCGACGTGTCAGGCCCAAGCACCGGTCCCAGCACGCCAACGGGATTCACCGCGCTCAGTTCCAGTGCTCTGCCTTCACGCGCGAGGAAATCCCAGGCGGCGCGCTCCGACAGGGTCTTGGATCGCTGATAGAGCGGAACCCACGCCTCCTCACTGCTCCAGTCCGTCTCCAGATAAGGCCCACGTTTGGCGGTTGGAGTGGCGAGGCGGAGAAGCGTTACACCTGATTCTACAAAAGCGTGACGATGCTCTGCCGCGGTCGGGCTCGCCCGCGATTAAGAGGACCCGGAGGTTTCCGTCCTCCACATTCAGCACCGCGGCGGCGTCCTGGGGCGCGAGACCTTCGACATCGCAGAGCACCACCGCCGCCCGCCACGCGTCGGGGAGCTTCCGGAACTCGCCCTCCAGGTGTCGCAGCAGCTCGCGGTTTCCTGCGACTTGCTCTGGGTCCTCCAGCGCCGCGGGCCAGGGTCAGCTTCCGCCAGGTGGGCGTGGGGTTGGTGCCGCAGTCGGTGGCCACCGCGGAGTCGATGGGGAAGGCCGTGGCGGACGCACGCGCGACAGCGCGCAACGCGGGTCGGGGGACGTCAGGGTCCGCGAGCGCACCCACCCCGGCTGGGCGGGGGCGCGCAGCATGAAGACGGCATCATTGAAGTCCCGGTCTTCGCCCCCACTCAAGTCCTCGAAGCCGAGGAACCACCGGTCCGGCGTGGTGCTCGGGGCGCTCAACAGGGCGTGTGGCATGGTGCCCGTGCCCGACACGGGCAGGAAGGCGGCTTCCTGTCCGAGCGGAGCGGTGCCGGTGGGGGGCGCCAGGTTGTAGAGGTCCTCGTGCAGGTCCGCGATGCCATTGCCATTGGCGTCTCGCAGCGTGTCGTCCGATGAGTCCGCCGGTGTGCCCTGGGTGTCGATGTAGCCGCGGGCGACGAGATCGTCGTAATACAGCCAGCCGAGTGTGTTGCTCCCGGTCGTGGTTCCTCCGACGAGCGAGATGCTCAGCGGCTGGTCGTGGGTGAAGACGATGCGTTCCACGGACAGAGGGGGCGCCGGTGGGGTGGTCTGGATTTTCGAGTTCGGCGTGAGCGTCACGTTCTGGAGCGTCTCGAAGTCCGCGGGGAGGAAGGACGTCTGGTGATTGAGGCTCAGGTTCTGCGTCACGCTGAAGCCGAACCCCATCGTGGCGGACAGCCCAAGGTCATTGGTGGCGGTCACCGAGACAGGGGCGCTCCCCTCCGCCAGACAGATGGGCGCGGTCCACAGCAGGCCGCTGTCGTTCGTTCCTGATACCAGCATCCGCGATCCAGTCACCCAGCCGCCCTCGTCCCGCGGGGGACGGAGGACACCCTGGTGCTCCCGGCGACCGACCCCTCAACAGAGCGCCTGTTCCGTCCCATGCGTTTCGCGAACTTGAGGGCAGGATGGACGTGATGTATATACATCATCGGTGCCTGCATGAATGTCGACTCCATCCTCTTCTTGGTCCTGGGCGTGATCTGGGGAACGAACTTCCTCTTCATGAAGGAGGCCGTTCAGGTCATCTCGCCGCTGCAGGTGGCCTGGCTGCGCGCCTCGTTCGGGGCAGTCCCCATCCTGCTCTTCGCGTTCTCGCGCAGGAGCCTGGCGAAGGCCGACCTCCGCAACGCGCACCACTTCGCGGCAATGTCGATTCTCTCCATCGTTGTCCCGTACGTGAGCTTCGTGAAGGGCACGCAGTATCTGCAGTCGGGAGCGGCCGGCGCGATCAGCGGCATCATCCCCTTGATGACAGCGGTGGCCGCCGCGCTCTTTCTTCCGAAGGATCGATTGAGCGCGAGAAAAGGACTCGGATTGCTTCTCGGGCTCGTCGGCGTTGCCTGGGTCGCCGACGTGACCCGGCTCTTCGAGGCCTCATCGAGCAATGCCCTGCACGGCACCCTCTGCATGCTCTTGGGTTCGGCGGGATACGCGTCAGGGATGGTCTACGCCTACAAGTTCATCACGCCCTTGAAGCTCAGCCCCATCGCGCTTGCCGGGTATCAAACCGCCGGTGCGGCCTTGTTGCTCGCGTTCATCACCCCCATGAAGGGCGTCGAGGCGGTGGCGAGCGTGCCTGCATCCCTCGCCGCGCTCGCATTGGGGCTCGGACTGCTCGGCACGGGGATCGCGTTCATCCTCTACTACCGCATCATCGAGCGCCTGGGCGCGATCACCGCGTCGTCGGTCTTCTATATCCCGCCAGTGGTCGCCCTCGCCGTCGGCGCGCTTGTTGGCAAGGAGGGGCTTTCTCTCTCCCAGTGTCTGGGAACCGCGGTCATCTTGCTCGGCGTCTTTCTTGCCCGAAATGGAGCTCCGGCTTGAAACCAAAGAAGAAGAGTCCCGAGGCTTCGCAGCCAGATTTGAAGCCCATTCAGTGCGTGTGCACGAACTTGAAGATGGCTTCACGCGTTGTGGGCCGTGCGTATGACCTGGCGCTCGAGGAGAGCGGCGTGAACGTCATCCAGTACTCGATCTTGATCAACGTCTCGCGCTACCAGCCCATCTCCCAGATGCGGCTCGCCGAACATCTCGAGATGGAACGGACGACTTTGTACCGTGCGCTCGACATCCTCGAAAAGAAGGGCCTCGTGGCCTCTGAATCGAACGGCGAAGGCGTCGCGAAGGTGGTGCGGCTGACCGCTCGCGGGACAGACGTCACGTCCGCTGCTGCGCGAAAATGGAACTTGATGCACGAGGGGTTCCTGTCGAAGTTCGGCCCCCGGAGGCTCAAGGAGCTCAATGCGCTCCTCGGCGAAGTTCGAGACCACTTCAAGCACGTCAACCCCTCCACCTGAAGGTGATGTCCGCGTGAGGCGCGAGGATGGTGCCCCAGAAGCCGTAGCTGGTGGCCTCGATCTTCGTGGTGTCGACGAAGTTGAAGAGGACGCTCTTCTGATTGATGCCACCGCTGAATGACTGGCCGAGGTGGCGAACCGGGCGTACGCGCCCCGGATGTTGATGACGACGCGGGAGTTGACCGGCGCGTTGATGGAGAAGTCGTTCTTCCGGCCGAAGACGCTGGTGTCCACGTCCTCGGCCACCTGGGAGACGCTCTTGCCTCCCTCGCACACTGAAGCTCCGCCTCTTCCTTCTCTCCATGGACACTACCTCTCGTGTAGCCGACTTATGCGGTATGTCCACTAAAACGCCTCTCCCGCACTTCATGTGCTCCATGAGCCGTCCAAGAGCGGGACTCCTGCTGCTCCGTCGCACGCGACTCGCCAGCCGAGCAGCGAACACACAAAGTGCGGGAGAGCCACTAAAGCGGGGCAGGCTCACCCCGAGGTGCTACGTGATGCGTTGTTCACTGGTGCTGCTCTGCTTGGCCCTGATGGGGTGTGGCGGCGCTGCTCCAAGCGTCCGTCATACGCCGGATGAGCAGAGGCGCTGTGTATATGTCCCGTCCCGTGACGAGGCGGCCGGAGCCTGGAATGAGACGGTGCCCTCCGCTCACGCGGGTGTGAACGTGGTGCTTGTCGCGGCGACGGCGGGGGCTTCGCCCGTGGCTCCCCCTGCCCCAAGTCCGGCTCCTGCCCTGGAATGGCTGTCGGGTGAGGGGTTGGGGAACGGCATTCCCCGGGGCGTGCTCCGGTTGGTGCCTGAAGGAGGCGCGGGCGCGGAGGTAGGGGCTGGCGGAGCCGCAGGGGAGACGGTGGTGGTGGGGGGAGCGTTCGTCGCAGCCGTTGGCAGTGGGCTGCTGGTCTGCCTGACGGCTCGTGCGGCCCTGGATGGGGAGAAGACCCCCATCGAGATTGCGGACGAGTATTACGGCACACACTTCGGAGACGTGATGGGGTGGGTTCAAGGTCAATACCCGGCCCAGGTTCCTCCTCCTGGCGCAGCGCCCAGGTCGAAACCCGACGAGAGCACCGGCAAGAGGCTGGGGCGCATCTATGTCACCTACACAAAGCTCAATAAGATGACCCACCGCTACTACGCGGGGCGGACCAGCATGGTCGTCGATCTTGCTGTGTCCCTCGAATTTCAGGCCGCACTGGCGGTTTTCCTCCGAGACAGAAACCACCACCTGGACGAGAATGCTGAACCGGGTGGCGCCATGTTCGGCTTGGCGCAGACTGATCGATTTGATGTCGGCACCGGGGTTGACTATAGCCGTCGATACGACGACGTCGCTTACTGGCGGATTCGCGGGAGAGAGCAGCAGTTGATTGATTCCCTTGGAGGAGCCCACGCTGACACCGGAGCGCCTTATCGCACCGAGAACGCCGTACGCGGCGTGGCGAAAGAAAATCCACAAGGCAGAAGGTTCCACTCCGCCGCGACGGAGTTGTGGGGCCAACTTCACCCTTACACGGGATACTAGGGATGCCGCGAATCTACAAACCGGGCTCGTTCTTGAGAATCCCCCTTGCCGACGGCTCCTTCGGTTACGGCAGGGTGCTCAAACTGCCGCATGATGCCTATTACGATTACAGGACCGACACTCCAGATTCCGATCTGGAGCGGATTGCCTCCAAGCCTATCCTTTTCAAGATCATGGTTCGCCATATGGAGGAGAGGGCATGGGAGTTCATTGGGTGGAAAAAGCTGGAGGAGCAGTTTTCTCAACCGGTCGTCCAGTTCATGCAGGACATTGGGAACCTCCGCGACTGCACGATCTTCGACACCGTCGGCAATTCGAGGCGCGCGGAGCCCCAGGAGTGTGTGGGACTTGAGCGCTCGGCTGTCTGGGAAGAGGTGGGAGTCGAGCAACGCCTGCTCGACTCCTTCATGGGGCGGCCCAACGATGACGTGGAGCGCGTGAAGGTGCGCCTGAAATAGGCACGCGCATAGGAGCGGACGCGGCTCAAAGCGGCGGGTTGTTCTGCGTGGAAGCGGCGGGAATCGAACCCGCCGCGCTCGGCCTCTCCGAGTCTCCGGGCATTCCGGAACCGCTGCCGTGGGAACCGGAGTGTCGTGACTAGCCGATGCGGCCGATGGTGGCGCCCCGCTCGTAGACGGTGATGGGGCCATCCTCGGAGACGTTGATGGCCACGCCCCGGAAGCTCGCCCGCCACGCCGCGAGCGCCCGGGCTCCGGGCATGCTGGGCTCGCGCAGCCCCAGCCGGGCGATCTCCCTGGGGCTCGAAATCATGCAGGCGATGTCCAGCACGCTGCCGTCCTTGTCGAGCACCACGGCGCCGTCCGTGGCGGCCGCCGCGGTGATGACCTGGCGCTGCGCCCAGACGGAGATGTTCTGGCCCCTCAGGCTGCGGCGCAGGTGGGAGTTGGCCGCGAGCGCGTGTCCATGGTCGGGGATGAAGTCCGTCAGATCCTCGCGCGAGTCGAGCAGGCAGAAGAGGGCCCCCGTGCGCTCGAAGGACAGGTCGATGGCGGCCCGGAGCACGCCGATGACCACGTCCTCGCGGAAGCGCAGGGACAGCCGCTCGTGCAGGGCCTCGTAGTCGAGCACGCGCCAGTGGCCGTGGGTCTTCTGGAAGACGGAGCCCTTGCCACTGAGGATGAACAGGTCTCCCTGCGGCGAGGCCACGAGCGCCACGTCATGCGCGGAGTGGCCGAGCACGGCCTGCACGGGGACGAGCGTTTCGTGCGGGGCGTAGCGCAGGGCGGCGTCGTTGCGGTCCACCTCGGCGAGCGAGATGAAGCCGATGATGTTGCCGGAGTGCATGCTGCCGAGCAGCGCCACGCGGCGGCCATCCACCACGGTGCGGATCCACTTCTCGCGCAGGAGCGCGTTCTCGATGGAGATGCCGCCCGGCAGGGGGATGAACTTGTTCTGCAGCTTCTGCACGAGCTTGGGCGCCTTGCGCGCGACGATGAGGCAGTGGCGCACGGCGCGGCCCTCGTAGGTGAGGGCCATGGAGTCCTCCACGGCGCGGATCCAGTTGGACATCTGGTGCGGCCGGTAGTTGAGGAAGCGCGCCACGGCGCGGCGCAGGCGCGTCTGCTCGAGCGAGGCCCAGTGCTCGTTGAGCGGCAGGGCGGCGGAGACGTGGGTCAGGTCGTCGTTGAAGACGCGGCAGAAGGCTCGCGCGAAGTGGCTGTCGCTCGTGCGCACCGGGCGCCACAGGTCGATGAGGAGCCCCGCCTGGGGCGTGGGTTGATCGAAGTAGAGCAGGGCGGCGAGCCGTGTCTCGTCGAGCGGCACCACCTTGGGCTTGAGCGCCGCGCGAGGGCCCAGCGCCTCGATCTGCGCGGCGAGGTCCGCCGCCGACAGCGAGGACGTGGTGCTGCCCGGGAAGATGTCCTTGAAGGCATTGGCCAGCGAGGCGAGTGCATCGACGATGACCAGGGGCCTGCGCGTTCGCATCTGGAGGACATCCTAGGACGGGCGCGGGCCCCCGCACCGTTTCGTTTTCGTGGTGCGGTGCGTTGCTCAGGCGCCGCGGGTGGCCGCGTCCACGCGGTCCAGGTACCGGGAAAGCCGGGAGCGCGCGGAGATCTGATCGCGCTGCCAGGGCGTGATGTCCTGGCGCAGGCTGAAGAGCTGGGCGAACAGGCCCAGGTCGGCGATGGAGAAAGCGCCCAGCCAGAAGCCCTCCTCGGGGGCGCGGGCCTCCAGCGCGTCGAGCTGGGCCTGGAAGCGCCGCCAACACGCCTCCGGGCCCGCGCGCCAGACATCCCGTGCCACGACGGCGCTCACGATTTTCTTGCGCATCCGACCGGAGATGAGGCCCCGCAGGGGCGCGGGAATGGGCTTGAAGATCCGGTCGCGGAACCCGGCCCAGTTGCGATCGTCGGCCCAGCGCGAGGAGATGAAGAAGCCCACCAGCGACGTGTCCGCGAATTCCTCCCACAGGACGGCCTCGGCGGCGAGCTTCGCGTCCTGGGTCCCGTGGAAGGTGCGCCCCGTGAGGGACTGGAGCCTCAAGAGGATGTCGGTGGAGTCTCCCACGGCTTCGTTGTCCCCGATGAGGAGCACGGGCGCCTGTCCGGTGGAGTAGTACTTCTTGAAGCTGCCGGGCATGCCGTGGCGGCGCTCATAGGGCAGGCCCAGGTACTTCAGCGCGCGGTGCACCTTCACGCAGAACGGCGAGTAGCTTTCCAGGCCAGGGATGTCGGTTTCTCCGAGCTCGCACAGCACGAGCTTGGGCAGGGACGAGGGGGTGGTCATGGTGGCTCTTTCAATCGAATCGCCTCGGGGCGTCAAGCCACGCCTGGGCCTGATACCCTCGCGGCCCCCCTTCCTCCCTGGGAGTTCACGTGACGGAGATAGAGAGCCTGGCGGCGTTCGAACAACACCTGACGGGTGGCAAAAGCCTCTCCAACGTCATCCTCCAGGGGTTGGACCTGATGGAGCAGGGGGAGGTGTTGCTGCGCGCGGACCTCTCGGGCTCCGTCTTCCTGGGCTGCCTGCTGGACGCCAGGATCTTGCAGGAGGTGATCGGGCGGGGCGCCATGGTGTTCCCGCCGTTCTCGGGGCTGCCCTACTCGCCCTACCGGGGGGGCCTCTACACGCCCGAGGAGCTATACGCGGGCTTCGACCCCGCGCATCCCGAGAGCTACGCGGACACCCCGGACGCCCGCATCTACGCGCACTGGAACTCGCGAGGAGGGCCCAATCCGCCGTCGATCCTCGAGACCCTGGCGCAGCGGCTCCATGACCACGCCATCAGCGACGCCCTGGAGGAAGCCCTCATCGACCAGGGCCAGCCACGCCGGGTGGTGGCCATCATGGGCGGCCACTCCATGCTCCGAGGACAGGCGGACTACCGCGCGGTGGCGGAGCTGGCCCGCGCCCTGGCGCGTCTGGGCTTCTTCCTGGTGAGCGGCGGAGGCCCCGGCGCCATGGAGGCCACGCACCTGGGCGCGTGGTTCGCCGGACGGAGCGACGGCGAGCTGGACGCGGCGCTCGAGGTGTTGGCGCTGGCGCCGGGCTACAAGCACCGCGAGTGGCTGTCCCGGGCCTTCGAGGTGCGCGCCACCTGGCCGCTACGGGACGAGGATCGAGCCATCAGCGACAGCCTGGGCATTCCGACCTGGCTCTACGGCCACGAGCCGCCCAACCCCTTCGCCACGCGCATCGCCAAGTACTTCGCCAACAGCGTGCGCGAGGAGGGCCTGCTCACCATCGCCCAGGGCGGGGTCGTCTACTCGCCGGGCAGCGCCGGCACCGTTCAGGAGGTGTTCCAGGACGCGTGCCAGAACCACTACAACACGGTGGGCGTCATCAGTCCGATGATCTTCCTGGGCCGCGAGTTCTGGACGAAAACGAGGCCCGTGTACCCGTTGCTGGAACACCTCGCCCAGGGGCACGACTACTCACGCTATCTGCTGCTCACGGACTCCCAGGAGGAGATCATCCAGGCGCTCGTGAAGTTCAACCAGGAGCGCGAGGCCCAGCGCGTCGCGGGTTGAGTCCGTTGTCGCGTGCGGCGCGACCCCTGTAAGGGTCCGGCGAGTGCTTCGTCAGCCCAGGTGAAAGGAGCGATTTTCACATGGCTCACGAGCACATGCGGTCGTATGCGCCCCTGGCTGACCTTGGGCACGGCCTTCCTCCGGATAGCGAAGGGACGGCGTTGGACCCTGTCTGCGGGATGTCGGTCAACCCGAACGCGCCGAAGGGAGGGACCCACCTCCACGACGGGAAGACGTACTTCTTCTGCAACCCGAAGTGCCGGGAGCGTTTCGCCGCCGAGCCCCGGAAGTATCTCGAACCCAAGGCGGAGCAGGAGCGGGTGCCGTCTCCCCCGGGCACGAGGTGGAGCTGCCCGATGGACCCGGAGGTGCTCCAGGACCATCCGGGGGCATGCCCCCGGTGCGGCATGGCGCTCGAACCCCTCACGGTGCTGCCCGAGGAGCAGCCGGACCCCGAACAGCTGAGCATGACGCGGCGATTCTGGGCGGGGGTCGTGCTCACGCTGCCGCTGCTCTTCCTGGGCATGTCGGACCTGATTCCCGGCCAGCCCGTGCAGCGAGCGGTCGAGCCCCGGGTGCTGGCGTGGATGCAGTTCGTGCTGGCGACGCCGGTGGTGCTCTGGGGCGGAGCGCCCTTCTTCGCGCGTGGCTGGGCATCGGTGAGGAACCGGCACCTGAACATGTTCACCCTCATCGCGCTGGGCACGGGGGCGGCATACCTCTTCAGTCTCTTCGCCACGGTGGCGCCGGAGCTGCTGCCGCATGCGTTCATCGGCCATGGTGGCGCGGCGCCCGTGTATTACGAGGCGGCGGCGACCCTCATCACGCTCGTGCTGCTCGGGCAGGTGTTGGAGCTGCGGGCCCGCCGAGCCACCTCGGGGGCCCTGCGCGCCCTGCTGAGCCTCGCGCCCGCCGTGGCCCGGCGCATCCGCGAGGACGGCCGCGAGGAGGACGTGCCGCTCGAGCAGGTGGAGGTGGGGGACTCGCTGCGCGTGCGTCCCGGCGAGAAGGTCCCGGTGGATGGCGTGGTGGTGGAGGGAGAGGGCGCGGTGGACGAGTCCATGGTGACGGGCGAGTCCATGCCGGTGGAGAAGGCGCCGGGAGCGGGGGTGACGGGCGGCACCCTCAACGGCACGGGAAGCCTGGTGATGAGGGCCGAGCGGGTGGGGCGGGACACGCTGCTCGCGCGCATCGTCCAGCGGGTGGCCGAGGCCCAGCGTTCGCGCGCCCCCATCCAGAAGCAGGTGGACCAGGTGGCCGCGGTGTTCGTTCCGACGGTCATCGCGGCGTCGGTGGTGACGTTCCTGGTCTGGGCCTTCGTGGGCCCCGAGCCCCGGCTGGCGTACGCGCTGGTGAACGCGGTGGCGGTGCTGATCATCGCCTGTCCATGCGCGTTGGGGTTGGCCACGCCCATGTCCGTGGTGGTGGGCATGGGAAAGGGCGCCGGGCTGGGGGTGCTCATCCGCGACGCCGAGGCGCTGGAGTTGCTGGAGAAGGTGGACACGCTGGTGGTGGACAAGACGGGCACGCTCACCGAGGGCAAGCCCCGGTTGGTATCGGTGGTGGCCGAGGGCATGGACGAGGCGCGGCTGCTGCTCCTGGCGGCGAGCCTGGAGCGGGGCAGCGAGCACCCCCTGGCGGCGGCGGTGGTCTCGGGGGCGGAGGCGCGCGGGGTGGTGCCGACGGCGGCGAGGGATTTCCGCTCGGTGACGGGCAAGGGCGTGACGGGGCGGATTGGAGGCTCGGAGGTGGCGCTGGGCAACGTGGCGCTGCTGGAGTCGCTGGGCATGGACGTGGGCGGGCTGCGGCCTCGCGCGGAAGCGCTGCGGCGCGAGGGGCAGACGGTGATGTATGTGGCGGTGGATGGCAGACCCGCGGGGTTGCTCGGGGTGGAGGATCCCATCAAGGCCTCCACGGCCGAGGCGCTGGCCTCGCTGCGTCACGAGGGCGTGCGCGTGGTGATGCTCACGGGGGACAGCCGCACCACGGCCGAGGCGGTGGCGCGGCGGTTGGGCCTCGACGCGGTGGTGGCGGAGGTGCTGCCCGAGGGCAAGGGCGACGTGGTGAGACGGCTGCGGGCCGAGGGCCACACGGTGGCGATGGCGGGAGATGGGGTGAACGACGCTCCGGCGTTGGCGCTGGCGGATGTGGGCATCGCCATGGGGACGGGGACGGACATCGCCATGGAGAGCGCGTCGGTCACCCTGGTGAAGGGGGACCTGCGAGGGATTTCCCGGGCGCGCACGCTGAGTCGGGCCACGTTGCGCAACATCCGCCAGAACCTCTTCTTCGCCTTCATCTACAACGCGCTGGGCGTGCCGGTGGCCGCGGGCGTGCTGTACCTGTTCCTCGGGCTGTTGCTGAGCCCGATGCTCGCCGCGGCGGCGATGAGTCTGTCGTCGGTGTCGGTCATCGGCAACGCGCTGAGACTGCGGAAGCTGCGGCTGTAGCCTCCGCCTTCAAGATCGGGCGCTCTGGCACGAGCAGTCCAGACACCCGCGTGCGGCACACGCGCCGCACGTGTGCTGGAGCCGCGTCTTGAGTGCCTGACGGGCCCGGTGCAGGCGGACCATGGCGTTGTTGGGGGTGACTCCCGCCTCTCGCGCCACCTCGGAGACCGGGTGCTCCTCCAGGTCCACCCGCCGCACCATCCGTGCGTACTCGGGCTTGAGCGAGGGCAACACGCCGTGCAGGCACGCACAAACCTTCGGTTCGGCTCCCGGCTCGGGCTGTACCGCGACGGGCTCCCGGGCCTCACGCTCGAGCACCCGGGATTCCGCGTTCCGGTGCCGATAATGGTCGGTCACGGCGTTGCGCAGCAGACGGTAGAACCACGCCACCGCGCGTTCCGTGTCCCGCAGCGATGCGCCTTTCTCGATCGCCTTGACGTACGCGGCCTGGAGCAAATCCTCCACCACCCTCTCGCTGTCCACCCGGCTCGCCAGGAAGGAGGCGAATCGCGCCCGATGGCTCAACAAGGTTCGCAGAACCTCCTCATGCACCGGGGCTTGCTCCGATCCGGTGTCGGACTCGGCGATGGAGGGGAGGGGCGGATTTCTCATGTCGATGGGGAAGTATAACGAGGGGCATGGCCCCGGAACCATGCGCGGCCGCTCAGCACGCATGCGAGCAGGACGTCATCCCCTCATCAGGTCGGCCCAATTCAAGTCGAACCGGGCGAGGTACTTGCGCAGCCGATCCGCGTCATTGACGCTCTTCTTCTGGGCCCGGGATTGGGCGAACAGGAGTCGTCCCGCGTCGGAGAGCGAGCGGGCCTGACGGCACACGGTGAGGACTTCCGCGAGCTGCGCCCGGTCGAACCGATCGAGCGCTTCCGCCCGCTCGGCTCCCAGCACCTCCGTCACCACGTCCTCCGCCGGGTGGCGCCGCGTGCCGGGCGTCCACGCGGCGAGCAGCCGCTCCCACTCCTCGTCCACGCCCTCGCGGGTGATGCGTCCTCCCGGCGCGAGCGTGGCCATGCGCAGCACCGCCGCGTTGAGGTCCCGGAAGTTGCCGCTCCAGCGCGCCTCGGGCGAGGTGGCGAAGCGCAGGAAGTGCTCCTGGGCCTCCTTGTTCATCGTCACCCGCGTGTCCAGTGCCTGCGAGGCCTGATCCAGCTCGTAGAGCAGGTTGGGGAGGATGTCCTCGGGCCGCTCGCGCAGGGGCGGCAGGCGGAAGGTCCACAGGTTGATGCGCGCGAGCAGATCCTCCCGGAAGCGTCCGCCCTCCACCTCGGCCAGCAGGTCGCGGTTGGTGCCCGCGAGGAGCTGGAAGTCGCTCTCCACCTCCTTGTCCGAGCCCACGGGCAGGAAGCGTTTGTCCTCGAGCGCCCGGAGGAGCATGGCCTGCTCGTCCGCGCCGAGCTCGCCGATCTCATCGAGGAACAACAATCCACCGTGTGCCTGCCGCAGCAGCCCCGGCCGGTCCGCCACCGCACCGGTGAACGCGCCCTTCACGTGGCCGAAGAGGGCGGACATCGCCCCGTCCCCACGCAGGGTGGCGCAGTTGACGTCCACGAACGGGCCGCTCACGTGCCGCCGGGTCTTCTTGAGCTGGTAGATGCGCTTGGCGAGCTGGGACTTGCCCGCCCCCGTGGGCCCCATCAGGAGGAGGGGCGCGCGGGAGCTCGTGGCCACCTGTTCGATCCGCTCGATGAGCCGGTTGAAGGCCGCGTTCCTCGTGTCGATGCCCGCCTTGAGGAAGGACAGGCCCTCGCGCTGCTCCTGCTGGAAGCGGCTCGCCAGCGTGTCGTACTGGGACAGGTCCAGGTCGATGAGGGCATGCACGCCGGGGCCTCCCTGATCCCTTCCCCCATGCGAGGGCGACGTCTGCACGAGCCGGGCGGGGATGTGGCGGCTCTCCACCAGGAGGAAGAGGCAGATCTGCGTGATGTGCGTCCCGGTGGTGATGTGGACGAGGTAGTCCTCCTGCTCGGGCTGGAAGGGGTAGGCCTTCGCGTAGTCGAGCAGCGCGCCGTAGACCTCCTCCAGGTCCCACGGGTTGCGGATGTCCACGGGGGTGGGGCGCACGCGCGTTTCCGGGGACACCTGGGCGATGTCCGCCGTCACCGTCTGGGCCAGGTCCGCCTGCGCCGGGGGGTGGAGCAGTTCCAGGCGGTGCACCACCAGATCCTCCTGCTGGCACAGTCCCACGGTGGGCCGCCACCGCTCCCACCGCTTCGGAGTCCTCCCCGTGTCCAGGGTGGTGCCCAGCATCCCGATCACCACCGTCTCGCGCGCCCGTGTCTTCGCCATACGGATAGGAATTTATCCCAGAGGATAGGAAATCGGGCGCGGAAAGACGCTCCCCCTGGGGAGAAGCGTTGGCACGCGCCCTGCTCTACCCCTCCCCGTGCCCGGCGGGACCGGGCGGACACTTCCGAGGGAGCAGGCCATGAAGACCCAGCGCGATTACGAAGTCCTGACGAACGAGGCGGGTGGGGTGCCCATCAAGGCGTGGACGGTGGGGGTGCCGTTCGAGGACGAGGCCAAGAAGCAGCTCCGGGCCATGGCGACCCTGCCCTTCGTCCACAAGTGGGTGGCGGCGATGCCGGACGTGCACCGGGGCTTCGGTGCGACGGTGGGGAGCGTGGTGGCGACCGCGGGCGCGGTGATTCCCGCCGCGGTGGGCGTGGACATCGGCTGCGGGATGATCGCCGTGCGCACCACGCTGCGCGCGGAGCAGTTGCCGGACTCGCTCGCCGGGGTGCGCTCGGCCATCGAGCGCACGGTGCCTCATGGCCGGACGGATAACGGCGGCCGCAACGACAAGGGCGCCTGGCGCGAGGCCCCCGCTGCCCACCAGGAGGCCTGGGCCCGGCTGAAGCCCGGCTATGACGCCATCCTCGAGAAGCACCCGCGCCTGGGCCGTGGCCCGGACCTGGGTCACCTCGGGACGCTCGGGACGGGAAACCACTTCATCGAGGTGTGCCTGGATGAGGCCGGCCACGTGTGGGTGATGTTGCACAGTGGTTCGCGCGGTGTGGGCAACCGCATCGGAAGCCACTTCATCGAGCTGGCGAAGGAGGAGATGAGCCGCTTCTTCATCCACCTGCCGGAGCGGGATCTGGCGTACCTGCCCGAGGGGACGGTGCACTTCCAGGACTACCTGCACGCGGTGAGCTGGGCGCAGGACTACGCGGCCACCAATCGCGAGCTGATGATGCGCTCGGCGGTGGAGGCGTTGAAGGCGAGCGGGGAGCTGCCGGAGTTCTCGCTCACCGACGCGGCGGTGAACTGCCACCACAACTACGTGTCGCGCGAGCACCACTACGGAAAGAACGTGCTCGTGACGCGCAAGGGGGCGGTGCGGGCGCGGGAAGGGGACCTGGGAATCATCCCCGGCAGCATGGGGGCGCGCTCGTACATCGTGCGCGGAAAGGGAAACCCGGAGTCCTTCCATTCGTGCAGCCACGGCGCGGGCCGGGTGATGTCGCGCGAGGCCGCCAAGCGGCACTTCTCGCTGGAGGACCACGCCCGGGCGACGGCGGGCATCGAGTGCCGCAAGGACGCGGACGTCATCGACGAGACGCCCGGGGCCTACAAGCCCATCGATGCGGTGATGGCGGCGCAGGCGGGGCTGGTCGACATCGTTCATACCCTGCGCCAGGTGGTGTGCGTGAAGGGGTGAGCGGAGTGTGCCTGGAACCCTGACCCGGGAGGACGCCATGAGGGGATAAAGACATCGAGACGCCCGCTCCCTCCGAGACTTCGGTCAGTAGGATGGGGGAGCGGGCGTCGCTACGTGCGGGCAAGGGGATTCACAGGGAGGGAGACGACATGGTTCGCATCGATGGTTCGAAGGGAGAGGGGGGCGGGCAGGTCCTGCGCACGTCGCTGGCGCTGTCGCTGGTGACGGGGACGCCGTTCCAGATGGAGAACATCCGCGCGGGGCGCTCCAAGCCGGGACTGTTGCGCCAGCACCTGACGTCGGTGAAGGCGGCGGCGGCCGTGGGCGGGGCGGAGGTGGAGGGCGCGGAGCTGCATTCCCGGACGCTGACGTTCCGGCCCCGGAGCGTGAAGCCGGGGGACTACCACTTCGCGGTGGGCACGGCGGGGAGCGCCACGCTGGTGTTGCAGACGGTGCTGCCGGCGCTCCTGAGCGCGAGCGGGCCGTCCACGCTGGTGCTGGAGGGCGGGACGCACAACCCGGCGGCGCCGCCGTTCGACTTCCTGACGAAGGCGTACCTGCCGCTGGTGCGGAAGATGGGGCCGGTGGTGGAGGCGTCGCTGGAGCGGCCCGGGTTCTTTCCCGCGGGGGGAGGGAAGTTCCGCGTGAGTGTGCGGCCCGCGCCGCTCGAGCCCCTGCACCTGTTGGAGCGGGGGAAGGTGGTGCGCCGGCTGGCCACGGCGATGGTGGCGCAGGTGCCGTTCGACGTGGCTCAGCGGGAGCTGACGACGGTGGGGCGCACGCTCGGGTGGAGCGCGGAGGAGCGCCGGGTGGAGGAGGTGAAGCGCTCGGCGGGACCGGGAAACGTATTGTCGCTGGAGGTGGAGAGCGAGCACGTCACCGAGGTGTTCACGGGCTTCGGGGAGCGGGGTGTGCGGGCGGAGGCGGTCGCCGAGGCGGTGGCGGAGGAGGCCCGGGTCTACCTGGAGGCCGAGGTGCCCGTGGGCCCGCACCTGTGTGATCAGCTGTTGCTCCTGCTGGCCCTGGCCCGGGGAGGCTCGTTCCGGACGCTGCCCCTCGAGGGACATGCGCTCACCCAGATGGAGACGTTCGCGCACTTCACCGATGTGCGGGTCACCGAGACCCCCATCGCCCCCCGGGTGAGGGAAATCGTGGTGCGCGGTTGATGGCGGGCTTCACCGAGGAGCAGTTGAACGCCGCGCTGCGTCGCGCGAGCGAGGAGCTGGGCTTTCCCTCCTATTATGAGGCGTGTGTCCGGCCCCTCGTGCGTGACCCCGAGGGCCATTGGCCCCGCTGCTGCGGCGGGGGGTGTGATCCCTGTGCCCAGAGGCTCATCCAGGTGGCGCTGAGAACGCTGGAACTCCTGGGCACGCCCCGCGTGGCCCCCCTGCCGGAGGGGTGAAGGACTACGGGGAGGCGGGAGCGGTGGACACCTTGGGCAGATCCAGTGCGGGATTGCGTGAGAAGAAGCCCATGGGCAGCAGCTTGAAGCCCGCGTGCGCCACGGGCATGACCGGCCACTCCTCGGGGCGCGGTGTGTGGGTTACCCCGAGCGTATACCAGACCACCACGTCCTCGTTGACCAAGGGCTGGTTGTCTCGCACCCAGGTGGGCAGCCCGTCGCCCCCCTCGCTCTGATTGGGATAGGCACCGGCGGCATACAGCTCCCCGGGGACATGGCGCGTGGCCCAGAAGTGGTGATCGATGAAGCCCGCGCGCTTGCGCGACACGTTCTCGGGCGCGGCGAAGGGCACGGTGTTCTCTCCTGGCACGAGCACATAGCCCGTGGGACCGCCCAACGCGTTGCGCTCCTGGGGGTTCTGGATCACCCACCGCCGGGCATTCACCAGGCTCATGTCCCGCTGGGACTGGGCCTCGCTCGCGAGCGGTTCCATGCGCATGGTGAAGGCATTTCCCGCGGGGTTGGCCGCTCCTCGTGGCAGGGGATGGGTGTTCATCTCCAGGATGGAGTTGCGAGGCCCATCCACGTCGAAGTCGAGCCGGAAGTTGAAGAAATGCTGGTGATGGACCGCGATCACGTCCTTCTGCACCAGGTGACCGTACAGCTCATGCTCGGCGTGCTCGGACTGGGGAGTCATGCCCTTGGCCAGCATGATGCCCGTCAGTTGGACGTCGACATCGATCGAGCCATCTTGTTTGAAGATGTAATAGAGGACGTAGTCATAGTTGGCGACCGCGACCCCGTACGCCACCACCAGCTCACTCCCCCGCCGGGACTCGTTGCGCTTCGTCTCGTAGTCGTAATGCTTCCACAGGATGCCGCCGTCGCGCTCATAGAGGGCGAGCGCACGAGGGATTTCGGAGACCTCGCCGGAGTTCTTGGCCTGGGCCGCCGGGAGGAAGGTGGCGCTGGCGGGGACGTCCACGCCGGGCTCGAGCGGGCTGAGATAGTTCCCAAAGCCATACTCTCCCACGTCGAAGGCGCTCCTCCAGGACCAGGTGTCCTCGGGATCTCCATAGGGAACCACCATCTCGGAGAGGGAGAGCCGGTGGAGGATCTTCCGCTCCCGGCCCTGGTCCGTATAGGTGACCTGGTGGAGCACCGCGCCCTCTCGCGGGTGGGCTTCCACGCGGAAGCGCCAATTCTGCCAGCGCACTTCATTTCCTGTCAGGGTGTAGTTCACGCCCTCCGGGTGGGTCACGACAACGGGGTGTGGACGGGGGCGAAGCACCCCCACGGACGCCTCGTCATAAGCCCCCGCGTCCTGGGGAATCGGAATGTCCCCCCGGTCGATGACCTCCACTACCTCGCGCTTCGTGAGATCCAGGAGCGCGAGCACGCCCTCCACGGGCCGAGCGTAGGCATTGCCACTGTCTCCCTTGAAGAAGGGAAAGATCCTCATCAGGCGGTGATCCGCGCGCTGAGGATCCAGGGAGGGTCCCGGCGCCCAGGTGTCCAGATGGATGTGCTCGGGGTGGGTCACGCCCCGCCGCTGCATGGCGGCTCGCCAGCGCTCATCCTGCCACACCAGCTCCTTACCCAATTCCTTGTCCCGAGTGCCCAGGGACGGCTGCACACCGGGAACCTGATTCCAGCTTTCCACGGCCGTGGGAGGCGTCAGCCGGACGCGCGCCTCGAAGGTCAGGTTGCGCGCGAAGTCATAGACCACCACGAAGGCGCGGCGCGCAACGGGAGTCCCCGCCGCGAAGGCATCCAATTCCTCCTTGGAGGGCTCCCACGGCGAGACCAGGGGAAACACACTGTTCTCATTCACGTGCCCCTGCTCGCGCAGGAGCTGGATCGCCTGGGCGTACTCCGCCACCGTGAACGCATCCAACGGGTGGGGTGAAGGAGCCGGTTGCGTGGAGGATTCACCCTCCGGTGGCGCCACCGGCTCGGGTTTCTTGGCACACGAGAGGCTCGAGAGGGTCAATAGACCCGAGAGCAGGACGCACCGCGTCAGTGAATACATATCTTTGGATGTCTCCCAAGCACTTCATCCGCATCACAGCCGGTGCATCTCACACGCCGCCGCGGCACGAACCATCACGCGAACGGCATCTGATGACTGTCATGACAATCGAGGTGCCCAGGCGTCCGGCGCCGAACGGTGGGGCCCTTCAGAAGAGGCGCATGCCCAGGCCCAGCCGCAGCCCGTAGCCCAATTGAGTCTGGGTCAGCCGGCTCGCGCCCTGGAACACGTCCACACCCAATTGGCCCAGCAGGGACAGCGTGAGGTCTTCCCCGATGTAGATTTCCGCGCCAGCTCCCGCCAGGGGCTTCACCCGCCAGTGGCTGCTCGTGCTCAGGCCCTGGTCGTAGGCGACCTCCACCTGCCCCAGCGCCGTCACCGTCTCCGTCACCTGGTACGTCCCCACCAGCGCGGGGTTGATGCGCAGGAACCATCCGCGCACGTTCTGGGTGTCGAAGTACCGGCTGCCCGGGTTGGCCGTCACGCCCACGCCCAGCTCCGGCGCCAACGTCCACGCCCCGTCCGTCCAGACCCGCAGTCGCGTCGTCACCTCGGCCGTCGTCGCCAGCCGCAGATAGTCGAACCGCGCCCGGGCGCCGATCTCCCAGCCGGGCAAAAGTCCCTGCCGGTACGCCACGCCCAGCTCCGGAACGCCCACCCACCCGGAGATCGCCGAGCCCCCCTCCGGCAGGGTCGCGGGGGCCACCATCGCCCCGATGTCCTCGTGCCGGTCCACCGCCGCCACCTGCTCCGTCACCGGCGCGCTCTTCGTCTCCTGGGCCGCCGCCACCCGCGCCAGCGCCACCCACGGCACCACCACCCACGTCCGCATCGATCGCTTCATAGGGCCCTGCACTCTGGCTCGGGCCTCCGCGTCCGTCGAGCGCTTCTTCCTCGCCGTTCTGCCAGGTAGCCAACAAATTCAGGGAGTTGGCTCCCAGGGGGCACATATTTCCCGGCTCTTGCGTGGCCTGCTTCTGTTTCCTGCTAGTCTAGCTTTCTAGGAACACGGTTCAGTGCTCGACGCGGTCGCGATCTTTCCTGATACAGGAGTGTTTCATGGTTTCCAGCACGACCTTCGCCACCGTCCTCGAGCCGGCTCCGTCGTGTGCCTCCGCGGATGTCAGTCCCCGGCGGCGTTCCTGCCGGACCCGCCCGCGCGTGCTGCTCGTCGAGTCCCAGCCCGAGGTGCGTGACGCACTTGCTCAGGCGCTGGTGGGGGCGGGGTTCGAAGTGCTCGCCGCCTCGGCGATCGAGGCCGTGCTCGAGGCGCTGGGCGAGAACTGCGCGCTGCCGCACCTGGTGTTCGCCCCCGCTGAGTCCTCCCAGGGAGGGATGGACGGCGCGGCCCTGTGCGAGCGGCTGCGCGCCGATGCCCGGACGGCGCATCTGCCGGTGTACCTGCTCGCGTCCCAGGACTCGCCCGCGCTGCGGGAGCGGGTTGACGCGGTGCGTGCGGATGACCTGCTCGTGCAGCCCGTTTCGCCGCGCGTGGTGGTGTCGCTCGCGCGCCTCAAGGCGGGCCGGGGAGCCTTCGCGTCCGCCTACGAGGCGCATACCGTCCGCATGCCCCTGGCCCAGGTCGTTCACGCGCTGTTGCACGGCTCGCGCGCGGGTCGTGTGGAACTGCGCGACAATGCCGGCTGGCTCACCTTCCGCCAGGGGCACGTGGTGGACGCGTCCTTCGAGGGGGAGCGGGGGCTCGTCGCCATCCGTCGGCTGCTCTTCTTCGGCTCGGGTGCCTACGCGGTGTCCTTCGGGGAGGAACTGGCGGACGGCAAGCTGTTGCTCAACTCGCGCATCTACGACTCGCTGCTGCTGCCGGCCGCCGAGCGCTTCCTGGCGCTGTGCGCGCTGGGCATCCCCCTGTCCGCCCGCCTGACGGTGGACTTCAAGCGGCTGGCGGACGCGCTGCGCTCGCTGCCCGATGACGTGGGCCAGGTCATCCGGCTGTGCGACGGGCACCGCAGCGTGCACACGGCTCTCCTGGAGTGTGCCCTGCCCGAGGTCACCACCCTGGAGGTGCTGACGTGCCTGTACGCGCAGGGGGTGCTGGTGCCGGCCAACTTCATCGCCGAGCGCGAGCCGACGCCCCAGCACGTGCCGCGCTTCTTCGAGCCGGTGCTCGAGGAGTCCGAGGAGCCCTTCGCCGACGCGTTCGCGGCCACGGGTTCCTGAGCGGCACGGGCCGTTCTGCGGGTTTGACTCCGCCGGGCCACTGGGAGAGAAGGCGCGAGCACTCGCCTCCAGGAGCGCTACTGCCATGTCCGGTCACAATCGATGGTCGAAGCTCAAGCGGGCCAACGCCATCATGGGCAAGACCAAGGGCAAGCTCTACTCCAAGCTCATCAAGGAGATGACGGTCGCGGCGCGCCTGGGCGGAGGCAACCCGGACGGCAATGCCCGTCTGCGCGTGGCCATCGCCGCGGCGCGCGAGGCCAACATGCCCAACGACAACATCCAACGAGCCATCAAGAAGGGCACGGGGGAGTTGGAGGGCGAGAGCTACGAGGAAATCGTCTACGAGGGCTATGGCCCGGGCGGCGTGGCGGTGCTCGTGGAATGCCTCACCGACAACCGCAACCGCTCGGCGGCGGACGTGCGCTCCATGCTCGGCAAGGAGGGCGGCAACATGGGCGCGGAAGGCTCGGTGAACTGGATGTTCCACAAGAAGGGCGTCATCACCGTGAAGTCCGGCCCCACCGAGGAGCGGGTGATGACGGTGGCCCTGGACGCGGGCGCCGAGGACATCCTCGACCAGGGCGCCGAGGGCTTCGAGGTGCGCACCGCTCCGGCGGACCTGCACGCGGTGGCGTCGGCCTTGGAGGGCGCGGGCCTCGTGCTCGGCGAGCAGAAGTGGACGTACATCCCCCAGAACACGGTGCGCCTGGAGGGAGACAATGCGAAGAAGATGCTCAAGCTGATGGAACTGCTCGAGGACAACGACGACGTGCAGAACGTCTACGCCAACTTCGAGATGGATGACGCGCTGTTGGAGTCGCTCTCGGGGTGAGGGGGCGGGAACGGGCCCGTCGACACGAGGGGGGCCCGCGCGTTATAGGGCTCGCTGAACCCCTGTTCCGTTGTTCCTGGAGAGGCATTTGCGCGTCCTCGGCATCGATCCTGGCAGCCGCTTCATGGGCTATGGCGTGGTGGAGGATCGGCGCGGGAAGCTCGTGCACGTGGGCCATGGCGTCATCAAGGTGGACCCCGAGGCCGCGCTGGAGTGGCGCCTGAAGGAACTGCATGACGCGCTGCTCACCGCGCTCAAGCTCCACCGGCCGGACGCGGTGGCGGTGGAAGGCGTGTTCACCTTCCGCAATGCCCGCAGCGCGCTCATCCTCGGGCATGCCCGCGGGGTGGCGCTCCTGGCGGCGGCCCAGGCGGGGTTGACCGTGTACGAGTACGCCCCCGCCAAGGTGAAGCGCTCGGTGGGCGCGGGCGGCTCGGCGGACAAGGACGCGGTGGCGCGCATGGTGTGCACCTTCCTGGGGCTGGAGGAGTTGGAGCGCTCGGACGTGAGCGATGCGCTCGCGGTGGCGCTCTGCCACCTCAACCATGGCCGCGCGGGAGTCCCGGCCGCGGGCGGCTCGAAGGCCCGGGGCAAGTCGGCGCGGGCGCGGCTCGCGGACAAGCTGACGCCGTCCTACCGTCGGCCGGAGGCACGATGATCGCTTCACTGCGCGGCACCGTTCAGGAAAAGGGCCTCGACGAGGCCATTCTCGACGTGGGGGGCGTGGGCTACCGCGTCTTCTTTTCCACGCTGACGCTGGGGCGCCTGCCCGCCGAGGGCGAGGCCGTCCAGGTGCGCATCCGCACCGTGGTGCGCGAGGACGCCTTCGAGCTGTTCGGCTTCCTCACCCGCACGGAGGAAGAGCTCTTCCTGTTGCTCAACTCGGTGTCCCACGTGGGGCCGAGGCTCGCGCTGGCGGTGCTCTCGGGCATGGAGGCGCCGGAGCTGGTGGCGGCGCTCGGCCGGGGCGAGGTGGCTCGCCTCACCAAGATTCACGGTGTCGGCAAGAAGACCGCCGAGCGGCTGGTGCTGGAGCTCAAGGAGAAGGTGAAGACGCTGCACCTGGAGCAGGTGGCCACGCAGATGCAGCCCGAGGCGCCCGCCTCGAAGAACCTGGCCGACCTCATCTCCGCGCTCGTCAACCTGGGCTACAAGGTGCCCCAGGCGGAGAAGGCCGCGGCATCCGCCAGCGAGCGGCTGGGGGAGGAGGCCGCCTTCCAGGCGCTCTTCCGCGAGGCCCTCAAGATGTTGCGCGCCACGCCCTGAATTCAGAAGTGGGTGACGCGCACCTCGGGCTCCGGCGCGTCGTCCGGAACGCCCTCGCGCTTGCGCTGGCAGGCCGCGCAGCACTCCGCCCAGGGCACGAGCTGCAGGCGCTCCAGGGGAATGGCGCCCTGGCAGTCCTCACACCGGCCATAGGCGGAGGGATTCGTGCCGAGCTTGTTCAGGGCGGCGCGCACGCGGGGCAGGAGCACATCGTTGCGCTCCTCGCCGGACTCCGCCGCGTCCTGGAGCTGCTCGCGCTGCTCTTCGTCGATCGCCGACCAGACCCATTCCGGCGGTGGCTGGGCCGTGAGGATGTAGTGGAGGACATGCAGCTGGTGCTCGGCCTCGCGGCGCTGGGCGTCGCGGCGCAGGGCCTGCAGCTTCGGGTTCTCCATCATCCGCGACAGGCGCTTCTGCACGTCCCGCCGCATCCCCGCGTCCCGGGTGATGACGTCGATGTAGGCCTCCGGGGTGACGCCCCGGGGTTCGCAGATCTGCTGCAGGACGCGCTCGAAGATGGGCTCGATGCCCGCGGTGGCGGCGGTGGAAATCCACGTGGTGGCGGAATTCAGCGCGTCGAGCGACGAGAGGACGGACTGGTGGATGTCCTTCCACTGCGGCGAAGGGCCTTCTGGAGAACCGGTCGTCATGCCTGGGGCCATATAACCACAAGGGTGCCGGAAGACACACGGACCCTTGGCTGGAGGGGCCCGCTCTCTTGGTTGCTCATGGGTCGCACCAGGATGGCTCACGCCCGCGTCGGTTCGGAGCGGCCGGATGCTCCATTCTGGCCGCGCCCGAGCCCTTTCGGGACGGGGCCTCGGAGGGAGACGGGCCCGGCACGGGGCTCGCAATGCCCGGGGGTGAACCTCCATCCCACATAGGTGTTGGCGTGCCCCCCTCGAATTCCGGCAGCGAAGCCATCCAGCGCATCTCCCTGAAGAACCGCGAGTACGCCTACATCGAGGACGCCAACCGGGGCGTGGTGCTGGTGGAGATCGGCCCCAAGGTGCTCACGCTGGAGGCCCACCTCACCCTGGTGATGAAGAGCCGGATGGTGGAACTGGGCACGGGGAGTTGGTGCGTGGTGCGCAACCCCGTGGTGCGCGCCGAGGGCCGGGTGGCGCTGGATGACTTCGGGCAGGCGCGCATCGCGGTGGGAGACCGGGAGGTGCGCGTGGGCCCCCAGGTCTTCCCCCTCTACCCGGGCGAGGAGCTGGAGGGGGAGATCGCCGCCGAGTACGTGCTGGGGGTCAACGAGGCGCTGCGCCTGCGCGCGCTCACGGCCTTCACGGAGGAGCCGTCCTCGGGGAGCGCCCCGCGCCGCCGCGAGGCGGGTGACGAGTGGTTGATGCGGGGGCCGGGCCGCTACGTGCCCAACGCGGCGGTGGTGGTCGTCTCGGACGAGAAGGCGCGGGTGCTCAAGGAGACGGAGTATTGCGTCGTGCTCAACCCGGTGGACCGCGCCACGGGGCGCATCCAGGAGGGCCGCCGCAAGGTCATCTCGGGGCCGGACGTGTTCTTCCTCGAGCCCGGCGAGGAACTCGAGGGCGACGTGCGCCGCAAGCACGTCCTGTCGGAGATGCAGGGGCTCAAGCTCCAGGCCCTGGATGAGCTCTCCGAGCCGGAGGAGGGCGGTGCTCCCCGGGCGCGCAGGGCGGGCGACACGTGGATCGTCCGGGGGCCACGCACGTACGTGCCCAGCGAGAAGGTGCTCATCCTCAAGGAGATCTCCGCGCTGTCGCTCGGGCAGAGCGAGGGCCTGTACGTGAGGGACTTGCGCTCGGGCAAGGTGTCGCTCGTGCAGGGGCCCTGTCAGTTCATGCCCGAGGCGCACCAGGAACTGCACGAGAAGCGCCTGTCCCCCGAGGCCGAGGCGCTGCTGGGGCTCGTTCCGCCGCCGCCGGCCGTTCAGGGCGAGGGCAAGGTGCCGCGTCCGATGCCGGAGAAGGTGGACCGCACGCGCGCCATCGTCCTGCGCATCGAGGACAACACGGCGGTGCTCATCAATGACTTCGAGACGAACCACGCGCGGGTGGAGTTCGGACCGTCGAAGGTGATGCTGCGTCCGTACGAGGACGTGACGGTGCTGGACCTGTCGGGAGGCACGCCCAAGAAGGCGAGGCAGCTCAAGGTGTTGATGCTCCGGTTGGGGCCGGACTTCGCCACGGATCTGTTCGAGGTGGCCACGCGCGACCATGCCCGGCTGCGCATCAAGCTCTCCTACAAGTGGCAGTTCGACGTGGAGGGGGACTCGGAGAAGGACAAGGCCATCTTCCGGGTGAACGACTTCATCGGCTACGTCTGCGAGAACCTGGCCTCGCGCATCCGCCAGGTCGCCGCGGAGAACGACTTCGAGACCTTCCACAAGACGGCCAGCGTGCTCATCCGCCGCGCCATCTTCGGGGTGGACGAGGGGGGCAAGCCGCGCAAGGACCGGCTCTTCTCCGAGAACCAGCTGCGCATCATCGACATCGACATCAAGGACATCGCGCCGGTGGACGACAAGACGGCCCTCAAGCTGCGCGAGGCCATCGACACCAACATCCAGATTCAGCTGGACGCATCGCGTCAGGAGGCGCAGGCCGCCGCCGAACTCAAGCGCATCCGCAGCGAGGAGGAGAAGCAGCTCGCGGACATTTCCAGTCACCGCAAGGCGGAGGCCGAGCGCCAGTCCCTCATCGAGCTGCAGAACCGCAACAACCAATTGGCCACGTTGAGCCGGGCGAAGGTGGAGGCCGAGGCGCAGCTCGAGAAGGCGCGGGTGGAGAGCGAGGAGGCGCTGGCGCGCGCGGAGGCCGAGGCCCGGGCCTCGCGCATCCGCACCGAGGCGGAGCTGGAGCGCGAGCGCAAGATGACGGAGATGACGATGGAGCGGCAGAAGCGGCTCAACGACCTGGAGGTGGAGCGCCAGGCGCGGCTCTCCGAGGTGGAGGCCGGGCAGTTCCGTCAGCGGGTGGAGGCGCTCGGGGGTGGGGAGAACTTCGTCAAGGCCGTGGCCGCCCAGGCGCAGGCGGCCGTGGTGGGCGGGCTGGACAAGGTCGTGTTCCTGCCCAGCGGCTCCAACCTCAACCTCTTCGACTCCATGCAGGGGCTGCTCGGGCCGGGTGGGGCGGGCGCGGCGCGTCCCGGTACGGGCGGCGGCGGCGGCGGCAATTAGCGTCCTCCGTCACGCCGCGTGGCGGGCGGCGGAGGGCGGCTGGATGGCGCCGTGACCCGGAGGGGGGAGGGTGAGCGTGGGGTGGAGGCCCGGCGACACCAGCGCGCTCGTCAGGAGGGAGGAGGGGTGGACGTTCACGAAGCCCCCCTCCACCTGGGAGGGGCCCGCGAACACCTTCTCCAGGATCATCGACGAGTACTGCTCCAGGGAGCTCTCGCGGGTGTTGCCATTGAGCACCACCTCCCAGCCCATCTGTTCGGCGAAGGCGCGCACCCCGGGGATGAGGGATTGGAGCGGGGTGTAGCTCTCCGTCGCCACGGCGTTCTCGCTCACCACGAACACCTCCTGCCCGGTGGCCACCGCGAGCGACATGTTGCCCAGCGTGTGGCCCGGCGTGGACAGGAGCGCCACGCCCCGGCCCAGCCACGTATCGCCCTCCAGGAGCACCACGCGCTCCTCGGGCACGCCGGTCGTTCCGTCCTCGACGTACCAGACGCGCTCCAGGGGGTGCAGGTTCTTCACCGCGGCCCACTCGGCCCGCTGCACCAGCAGCTTCGCGCGGGGGAAGTAGGCCGGCTGACCATCTCCGCCGAGCCAGCGCCGCAAGTCCTGTGCGTGCAGGTGATCGAACGCGAGGTAGTCCACGTCCTCGGGCCGCAACCCGAGCGCCTGGAGGTGTTCCTGTACCGTGCCGTGCCGCCGCGTCATCACCTTGGTGGTGACGAAGTCGCCATACTTCTCGCGCAGCGATTTATAGAAGGGCGCCTCATGGCCGCGCTCATAATCGCTCGGATTGAAGAGCAGGGTGCGCTGCGTCCCGTCCTCCTGGTACTGCACCACCTGCATCCGGTTCAGCATCATCACGTACGGGGCGAGGGTGCGCGCCGCGCCACTGAAGGCGAACAGGGTGGGGTAGGGGAAGGTGACGAGGTCGCACGTGGCCAGCGCGGTGACGGGGCCCTCGGCGGTGAAGGCCTCGCGCGCCTCCTGGGCGGCCCGGCGCAGCTTCCGCAGCCGACGCCCGGCCGCCTGCTCGGTGCGCGCCTCGGGGAGGAAGGGGAGAGGTCGAAAGGGAGCGGTCATGGGATCACCGGGAGGTAACGCGTGAGCGCGGGCGGATGTGTCGCCCATTACGCACGGTGGCTGGACGCTCCGCGAGCGGCGCGGCGGCGGCGGGTTCACTGGTAGACGGGGTTTCCGGGCGGGCTGGCCGGCGGCGGGCGGCGGGCCCGAGGGGCGATGAGAGAGGCCGCCATGCCAGGGCCGTTCTGGTAGGGTGGGGAAAGAGGATTCACGGGACATGGCGAAGCGGAAAACGGACGACGCGCTCTCGGGAGAGGCGCTCAATGACGAGGGCCGGGTCGAGGCCTCGCTCCGGCCACGCTCCTTCGACGAGTACGTGGGCCAGAGCGCCGTCGTCGACAAGCTCAGGGTGTATGTCCAGGCGGCGCGCAGCCGCGGGGAAGCGCTCGACCATTGCCTCTTCTCCGGGCCTCCGGGTCTGGGCAAGACGTCGCTCGCCTACCTCATGGCCACGGAACTGGGCGTGGGCATCCACGTGACGAGCGGCCCCGCGCTCGAGCGCAAGGGGGACCTGGCGGGCCTGCTCACCAACCTCAACGAGCGCGACATCCTCTTCATCGACGAGGTGCACCGCCTCAACGCCGCCATCGAGGAGTACCTCTACCCGGCCATGGAGGACTTCCGGCTGGACATCACCATCGACACGGGCCCCGCCGCCCGGGCGATGAAGATCGACCTGCCGCCCTTCACCCTCATTGGCGCCACCACCCGCACGGGCCTGCTCACCTCGCCCTTGCGCGACCGCTTCCAAATTCAGGAGCGGCTCGAGTACTACGAGCCCAAGCACCTGGAGATGATCCTCAACCGCTCGGCGCGCATCCTCGGCGTGAAGCTGGAGCGGGACGGGGCCCGGGAGATCTCCACCCGCGCCCGGGGCACGCCCCGCATCGCCAACCGGCTGTTGCGCCGCCTGCGGGACTTCGCCCAGGTGGAGGGGGATGGCACCATCACCCGGGAGCTGGCGTCCCAGGCGCTCACCCGGCTGGGCGTGGATGCCTCGGGCCTGGATGCCATGGACCGGAAGATCCTCCTGGCCATCCTGGAGAAATTCGGTGGGGGCCCGGTGGGGGTGGAGACGATCGCCGCCAGCGTGGGCGAGCAGCGCGATACCATCGAGGACGTGTACGAGCCCTACCTGCTGCAAGAAGGCTTCCTCCAGCGCACGCCGCGGGGCCGCACGGCCACGCATCGCGCGTACACCTACTTCAACAAGAAGGCGCCCGAATCGGCGCAGGGGTCCCTCTGGTGAGTTCCGCGCCCGCAGTTCCTCCGACCCGAGCCTCGCGCGTTCCTCGTGACTTCTACGAGGAGCTGGTGCGCGCCTCACAAGGCAGCCAGGCCGGCTTCCTCTCCGAGCGCGAGCGCTGGTTGCGCGCCCTGACCGTGGATGCCCGCGAGGAGCTGCTCTTCGAGTTCGAGATGCTCCTGCGCGGCATGGAGCGCTACGTCCACCAGCAGGACAATGGCGTCACCGCGGAGTCCCACGAGCAGCCGCTCGTCACGCGGGACTTCCGCGAGGAACTCAAGGACATCCGCGCCACGCTCAGCCAGAGCATCCGCCTGGCGCGCCACCTGTTGGATCCGGACTCGGACCAGAAGCTCCAGTTCCGCCGCTACGTGGAGACGCAGCTCGCGGATGACCGGGGCCTGCGCTCGCGCATCGAGGGCGAGCGGCAGCAGGAGACGCCCCAGGAGAGCCTCTTCGTCCTGCGCCAGTCCTTCGAGTCGCTGCGCAACCTCATCGACCACCTCCTGCAGTTGCCAGTGTGCGGGCTGAGCCTCTTCACCGACGTGGGCAACCTGGTGCTGCGGGAGATCGTCCTCAACCGCTACTTCCGGCCCTGCCGTCTGACCGAGTTCCGCCTGGAGTATGATCGGCTGCGCTCGGCGCGGCTGCTGGCGCTCCTGGCCACGGTGCCCGCGGAGACCCGGCCGCTCTTCACCACCGCCTACCTGGGCCTGTTCCGCCTGCTGCATTGCCTGGCCTACGTGAGCCAGGACGCCCAGGGCCCCATTCCCCGGCGCGTGCGCGTGCTGCTCGCGCTGGTGCGCAGCGAGGCGCTCAGCCTGGTGGGCTACCTGAAGAACGAACTGGCGCCCCGGGCGGGCCCCAAGCCGCTCCAGGCCGCGTGTCTGCGCGCCGCGCGGGACATCGCCCGCGAGACCGAGCGCATCGCCCGCGACATCCTCGTGGAGCTGGATCGCGATCGGGCCGCCGCCGCCCGGGCCTCCTACGCCTTCACCCAGCTGCTGCAGACGCAGGTGGTGGCGCTCACGGAAGCGCTTTCCCCGGGCTCCACGTCCGGAGAGGCCCCCTTCGAGCAGCTCACCTCCGCCACCGAGTGCGCGAGCCGGTTGCGCATGGACTTGTGGGTCTTCTCCCAGCTGTGCCGTGCGGCGGAAGGCCACCTGCGCAACGACGACGTGCCCGCGTCCGAGTCCGTCATTTCCAGCATCGTGGCCTTCCTCGGCTATTTCCAGGACGGCAGCTACCAGCTGCTGCGTTACGTGGATTACGAGGCGTTCGACCGCTTCTCGGCGCTGCTCACCGAGCTGCCGTGGCCTCCCGAGGGCCCCGCCGTCCGCACCCGGCTCATCGTGGACCTGAAGGCCTTCTCCCAGGTGCTGGAGAACACCTTCGCCGCCGTGAGCCGGCGCGCCCAGCTCCGGGGCTTCCATTTCGATCGGATCGAGGCCGAGGCCCTGCGCGACCGGTTCCTCTCCACCGCGCAGTAAACGCGTTTGTCCGGAAGTGGGCATTGCAATCGCCCCAGACTCCTCGTTCGTGATCGGCCTCCGTTTGATTCCAGGCATCCGCTTGCGCTATGCGGGGGCCCTCATGACGCGCCCCGACGGGCGTCTGGGTGAGGGAAAGTCCTGACACCTTTGTCACGGTGTCGAGACAGATGCACAGCGGATCGAGGGGGGACGGGACTCCGGATGTCGCGGAAGTCCTGGCGAGCGGATGAAAAACCCCAGTGAAACCAACGACTTGGCTCATTCCCGAAGCTCGGGGATCCGCTGGGAACGGAGGGGACTCACTGGCGTATCGCTTGCAATGATGCGCGGCGCGTCAGATGGGCAGTGAACAGAGCAGCACCCGCATCGAAGAGGCGACACCGAACCATGCCTTCCAGTTCATTCAACCAGCGCACGCTCCTCCAGCCCGTCCACTGCCAGGGGGTGGGCCTCCATTCCGGGGCTCCGGTGAACCTGTCCCTGCTGCCCGCGCCGGTGAACCACGGCATCTGCTTCGTGCGCACGGACACGCCGCGGCCGGTGGTCCTCCCGGCGCTGTCGGAGTACGTGGTGGACACGTCGCTGGCCACGACGCTGGGGCGTGACGGGGTGAAGGTGAGCACGGTGGAGCACCTGATGTCGGCGCTGGCTGGCATGGGGCTGGACAACGTGCGCGTGGAGCTGGACGGGCCCGAGGTGCCCATCATGGACGGCAGCGCCGCGCCCTTCGCCGCGCTGATCTCCGAGGCGGGGCTGCGCGAGCAGGAGGAGCCGCGCCGCGTCCTGGTGATGAAGAAGACGGTGGCGGTGGTGGACGGGGACAAGGAAGCGAGCCTGTCGCCCGCGAAGAACTTCCGCATCTCCTGCACCGTGGATTTCAAGCACCCGCTCATCACCGAGCAGTCCTTCGAGCTGGAGTTCTCCGACCGGTGCTTCGCCCGGGAGATCTCCCGCGCGCGCACCTTCTGCTTCCGCCGGGACGTGGAGATGCTGCAGAAGATGGGCCTGGCGCGGGGCGGCTCGCTGGACAACGCCATCGTGGTGGACGAGTTCTCCATCCTCAACCCGGATGGCCTGCGCTTCGCCGACGAGTTCGTGCGTCACAAGATCCTGGACGCCATCGGGGACATCTCCCTCTTCGGCCGTCCGGTGGTGGGTCACCTCAAGGCCTTCAAGACGGGCCACGCGCTCAACCAGAAGCTGGTCAAGGCGGTGCTGGCGGATCCGAGCTCCTACGAGATCGTCCCCATGCGCAAGTCCGTGGATTTGCCCGAGTTGCGCCTGCCGGAGCTCGGGCTCGAGCCGCTGGTGGCCTGAGAAATTTCTTTGCGAGTCCCGGGTTTTCTCGACTAAGGACCCGTACCCATGCCCATGCGCACCTCTTCCACCCTCCTGGCCGCGTTCCTCGCGGCTTCTTTCGTCTCCGGTTGTAACAAGGAGAAGGCCCCGGCGGCCGCCGCCACCGCGACCACCCCCTCCTCGACGGAGCCCTCCGCGGACACGGTCGTGGCCACCTTCGGCGACGGTCAGAAGATCACCTTCGGTGAGCTGAACGACCGCCTCAAGGATCCGCTGGCCAACCTGGAGAAGCAGAAGTACCAGACGCGCAAGCAGGGTCTGGATGGCTTCGTGGTGGAGAAGCTGGTGAAGGCCGAGGCCACCAAGCGCAACCTCTCCGAGGAAGCGCTGGTCAAGGCCGAGGTCGACGACAAGATTCCCCAGCCGCCCGAGGAGGAGATCAAGAAGCTGTACGACGAGGCCAAGGAGCGGCTGCCCCCGGGCACCACCTATGAGCAGGTCAAGCCGCAGATCGTCGACTTCCTCACCGGCTCCAAGAAGCAGGAGCGCGCGCGGGACTACTTCGCCGAGCTGAAGAAGAACGCGAACGTGCAGATCACCCTGCCCGAGCCGCCGCGCCCGCCCGTCGAGCGCAAGCAGGTGGCCGCCATCGGTCCCGCGAAGGGCCCGGACAGCGCGCCCATCACCATCGTGGAGTTCAGCGACTTCCAGTGCCCCTTCTGCAGCCGCGCCATCAAGACGGTGGACGAGGTGATCAAGGCGTACCCGGACAAGGTGAAGCTGGTGTTCCGCCAGTTCCCGCTGGAGTTCCACAAGGAGGCGCCCAAGGCCGCCGAGGCCTCGCTGTGCGCCAGCGACCAGGGCAAGTTCTGGGAGTACCACGACACGCTCTTCGCCAATCAGTCCGCGCTGCAGGTCGACAAGCTCAAGGAGCACGCCAAGACGCTGGGCCTGGACACGGCGAAGTTCGACAAGTGCCTGGACAGCGGTGAGAAGGCCGCCACGGTGAAGGCCGATCAGGACGACGGCCAGAAGGTGGGCGTCAACGGCACGCCGGCCTTCTTCATCAACGGCATCCTCCTGTCGGGCGCCCAGCCCTTCGACGAGTTCAAGAGCGTCATCGACGCCGAGCTGGCCAAGAAGTAAGGAAGGCGGCTTCACGTGGCGGTGCGCCCCAAGGCGACGCTTCGTCTGGGACGGGATGGTGAGCCGGGCGTGCTCGAGTTGGAGCGCCCGCTCGCCGCCAGTCTCTCCCCTGGCCAACCCCTCGTGGCGCATTTCCACTCGCCCGAGGGAGTGGTGCTGTTGCGCGAGCCCGCCGCCCTGGGCGGCTTCTTCGCCGGCAGTCTCCGCTCGCTGTCGGTGGAGGAGGTGCTCGGCCATGTGCACTCCGGCATCCGCAGCGGCCAGCTCATCCTCCAGAACGGCCCGGTGCAGCGCACCGTCACCTTCCGGGACGGCCAGCCCACCTTCGCCGTGTCCAGCGTGCACCATGAGCGCCTGGGCTCCGTGGTGGTGCAGTTGGGCCTCGTCACTCCCGAGCAGCTGCACCACGCGCTGGGCAAGGTGTCGCCCTCGTTGCGCATTGGCGCGGTGCTCACCCGCGAGGGCTTCCTGTCCGAGGCCAACCTCTACAGCGCCATGACGTACCTGGTGCGCGAGGTGATGCTCAACCTCTTCGAGATGTCCGAGGGCAGCTTCCTCTTCATCGAGGGCCGTCCGCCACCGGGCGACTCGGTGAAGCTCCAGGAGCGCACCCGGGATCTCATCCTCCAGGGCCTCAAGCGTGGAGAGGCCGTGGCGCGGCTGCGCCGGCGCTTCCCGGACGATCTGACGGTGGTGGCCGGCTCCGAGTCACCTCCTCCCGGCGAGGAGGCCCTGTTCGCCCAGGCCTCCGCGGGCAGCGTGCTGGGCGTGCTGCGCTCCTTTTGGGAGGGCAGCCTCTTCTCCTTCCTCACCTGGGTGGATGAGCGCCTGCGCGACGGCTCGCTCGTCATCCAGCAGAAGTCCGCCGTGCCTCCCGTGGCGCCCGTGCCCCTCGTTCCCCGGCGGCCCTCGGGCTCCTTCGCCGTGGTGCCCCCTCCGGTCGTGGCGCCCCTGGGCCCCGAGGAGCGCTTCAACGCGCTGCTCGCGCAGATCCACACCGCCATCCGCCTGGCGGGCGCCAATCCGAACCTGCTCCAGGGCTTCCTCGAGTCTCCCCAGCCCGGGCTGGAGACCGCCTACGAGGGCGTGAAGCTCGGGCCGGATGGCCGGCTGGACGTGGAGCGCATCCGCCAGAACGTCTCCAGTGGGGGCGAGGCGCTCGCGCGCGCCATGACGCTCGAGGCGCTGGACGCCTTCGTGTCCTACGCGCTGTTCTCCGCGCGCAACGTGCTGCCGGGCGAGATGTCCGAGCGGCTCTATCGCGGCTACCGCGATCTCCAGGAGGGCTTGTCGTGACGGATGCTTCCCCCGCGCGGGAGCGGCTCGCGCTCGCCGCGGATCTCCCCCTGGACGAGGGCCTGCGGCTCTACGCGCAGGTGGCGCCCCATGTGGGCTACGCCAAGGTGGGCCTGTCGCTCTTCGTGGAGCATGGCCCCGCGGCCGTGGCCGCCTTCCAGAAGCTGGGGGCGCGGATCTTCCTCGACCTCAAGCTGCACGACATCCCCAACACCGTGGAGCTGGCCGCCGCGCGCGCCGGGGCGCTGGGCGTGTCCCTGCTCACCGTGCATGCCGCCGGAGGCGAGCCCATGCTGCGCGCCGCGGTGAAGGGCGCGCGCGCGGGAGCCCAGGCCCAGGGTCATGCGCCGCCGCGAATCCTCGCGGTGACGGTCCTCACCTCCATGTCCGCCGAGGACGTGGCCGACGTGGGCCTGTCCGGTGCTCCCGAGCAGGCCGCCCTGCGGCTCGCGCGGCTGGCCATGCGCGCGGGCGTGGAGGGCCTGGTGTGCTCACCCCGCGAGGCGGAGTCCTTCCGCCGCGAGCTCGGCACCGCGCCCTTCCTGTGCACGCCGGGCATCCGCCCGGCGGGCGCGGCCCTGGGGGACCAGAGCCGCGCGGAGACGCCGGCCTTCGCGGTGCGCGCTGGAGCGGACCTCCTGGTGGTGGGCCGCCCCATCCACACCGCCGCCCAGCCGGTGGACGCCGCACGCGCCATCGCCCTGGAAGTTTCATCCGCTTGACAACACGCGGTTGAGGGCTTGCCACGGCCCCTGGCCGCATCCCCCGCTCGTCCCCAGCTTGTGTCCCGAGGCCATCGGGCCTGGGGAGACTCACATGGACGCAAGGCGGTTGTTGGGTTGGGGCCTGGTCGCGCTCTGCACGGCGTGCAGCGGAGCGAAGCAGGCGGTGCGGGAGCCGTCCGAGCAGGCGACAGGGGGTTCTGGCCTCGTGGCTCAATCCCCGGGTGCGTCCGATTCCAGACGCTACGTGGACCAGACCCTGGGCTTCGAGCTCACCCAGCCGGGGGGGGACTGGTTGTTGGATGAGACGGGTGAGCAGACGCCCGAGGGGCTCGCCATTCCCGTCGTGCTGCACCACCGCACCAGCGGGGCCCAGATGGTGTTGCAGGTGGCGCCCGCGGTGGCCTCGCCCATTCAGTTCGCCGAGCGGCTGACGATGGGCCTGCGCAGCCAGCCCGGCTTCGTCACCAGCGATCCCGAGCCGCTGCCCCTGTCCGATAGCGCCGTGGGCTTCCACTTCGCCGTGGGCGACAACGTGCGCGGGCGGGTGGTGGTGCGTGACGGCAGCGCCGGCCACGTCTTCATGATGCTCGCCACCTGGCCGACGGCCGCTCCGGAGGAGGTGCCCGAGACGGTGGACGCCCTCTTCGAGAGCGTCCACCCGCTGCCCCTGGCGCCCGAGCAGACCTGAGCGCTAGCCCTTCGCGCGGCCGCCCCGCGGGCTCTTGGCGGCCGCCGGGGGCTTGGGCGTGGGGGCCTCGGTGGCCGCGTCCGCCTCGAGCTGGGTGGTGCGCCGCCGCACGTACTCCACCAGCGTGCGCACGCCCACGCCCGTGGGGCCCTTGGCGTTGTAGCCGCGCTCCTTGGGGCTGATGGACGGACCCGCGATGTCCAGGTGCACCCACGGCGTCTCGCCGACGAACTCCTTGAGGAAGAGCGCGGCGTTGGTGGCGCCCGCCCAGCGCTCGCCCGAGTTCTTCATGTCGGCGATCTCCGAGCGCAGCGCGTCCTTCTGCAGCTCCGTCACGGGCAGGCGCCACATCTCCTCGCCCGCGGCGCGCGCCGACTCCATCACCTCGTTCACCGTGGCGTCATGCTCGCCAAAGGCACCCACGATGTAGTTGCCCAGGGCGACGATGCACGCGCCGGTGAGCGTGGCCAGGTCGATGAGCGCCGACGGCTTGTGCTCGTTCGCCCAGGTGAGCACGTCGCCGAGCACCAGGCGCCCCTCGGCGTCCGTGTTCGTCACCTCCACCGTCTTGCCCAGGCGCGACACGAGGACGTCGCTGGGCCGGTAGGACGTGCCCGAGGGCATGTTCTCGCACGCGCCAATGAAGGCGTGCACGGGGAAGGGCGGCTTGAGCGCGGCGATGACCTTCATGGCGCCGAGCACCGCGGCCGAGCCCGCCATGTCCGTCTTCATGTCCACCATGGAGTCGGTGGGCTTGAGCGACAGGCCACCCGAGTCGAAGGTGATGGCCTTGCCCACGAGTGCCAGGGGCGGCTGCTTCGCCTGCTTCGCGTTCTTCGGCGTGTATTCCACGTGGATGAGCTGCGGCTCGTTCGCGCTGCCCTGGGCCACCGCGAGGAACATGCCCATCCTCAACTTCTCGATCTCCTTGCGCCCGCTCACGCTCACCTTGAGCCCCACTTCGCGGCCCATCTCCTGCGCGGCCTGGGCCAGGCGCGCCGGGTTGACCACGTTGGGCGGCTCGTGGGTGAGATCCCTCGCCCAGTTGGTGGCCTCGGCCACGCGCTGCGCGAGCGCCACGGCCTGCTCCTGCTCCTTCGTCTTCTCCCCGTCGACGTGCAGCTTCACGGCCGTCAGCTTCGGCGCGTTCTTCTCCTCGCGGGCCGAGGACTTGTAGCGATCGAAGCGGTAGGCGCCCAGCTCCAGGCCCTCGACCACGGCGCGCACGGCACCCGTCACCTCCAGGCCCCCGGGCACCGCGAACACCAGCGTGCGCGTCTTGAGGCGCTGGGCCGTCTTCGCGGCGCGGCCCGCGGTGAGCCGCAACACCTCCGGGGTGAAGCGCGCGCGCGTGCCCAGGCCGAGCAGCAACACGCGATCCGCGGCGAGTTTACCCAGGGTGTGGATGACGAAGGACTGATCGCCCTTCCCCTTGAAGCCCTCCTGGGCGGCGGCGGCGAGCAGCCGCGAGTCCAGCGCCGCGTGCACTCCGGCCAGGATGCCGGGAGGGGTGTCTCCGGTCTCGCCTTCGAAAAGGGGGATCACGAGCAACTCACCGCTCGCGCGGGCCAGTTCGCCGGAGACGAAGCTGAAGTTCATGGGGGAAGGCAACTCCTGATAGAGGGGAGAGGGGCGTGGGACTGTAGCGCCGCGAATGTTTCAGGCAAGAACGGTCGAGAGTTCCCGCGTTGCATTGACACTCCACGCTGACTAGGTCCCCGCCATGCCTTCGTTGCTGTTGCACCTCACGGCCATCGAGAGGCTGGCCGCCAACCCGGGAGCGCTCCCCGAGGACTTCGTGCGCGCTTTGTCCGAGGACCTGGCCTACGCACGTTTTGGCGCGGCCCTGCCGGATCTCCCCCTGTGCGAGGGGCTGTTCGGCGGGCTCGCCTCGAGCGTGTCCGGGCGGGATTGGCCCCTCTACGCGAAGCTCTTCCACGAGCGTGCTCCGGTGACCCTGGGCCTCAAGATGGCGGAGTTGGTGGCGGCCGGCGCCCTGGTGGGCACCGAGGCCGGGCTCGCGCTGCTGGCCGGCTATTTCACCCACCTGTCCCTGGACCGGGCGCTCCATCCTCAAGTGGACAAACTGGTGTTGCGCCACCGGCGCCGGGGCGAGCACGCGCTCGTCGCGCACCGGCAGATCGAATGGACGCAGACGCTCTTCTACCTGCGCGAGTTGCATGGAGTGGACCTGATGGGCAGTCCCCGCCTGCGCTCGCGCTTCCAGGTGACCAAGAGCACGGGCCTTCCCCTCAAGGGCATTGGCCGCGGCATCTATGAGTTGGTGCGGCTGGCCTCGCAGGAGACGTTTCAGCAGGCGCCCAGCAAGTCCGAGGTGGACGCGTGGGTGCGGGGCCTGTACCGCGCGGGGCTCTACCTCTCCAGCCCCGTGGGGCGCATGAAGGCGCTGCCGGCCTGGTCGCAGCTGAGCTTCCAGGAGTTGTACCGCAACGACACGTTCGACTTCGCGCGCGAGGTGGAGCTCGCGGTGGAGCAGACGCGCGGCGTGTTGCGGCGGCTGCTCGCGTATATGGCCCGCGGTATTTTCACGCCGCGTGCGCGGGCGCGCTTCCTCACGGAGTTTCCCGAGGGCACCATCGGGGTGAACGCCGCCTAGGCCTGGACGCCAACACCCTTCGGGACACGCCCCCCAGGGGGAAGGGCAGACGGCCGATCGAGCCGGGAAGTGTCAGGGAATGCGCCTATCCGATCGTCAAGGGGGCCCCTATCCTCCTCTTGGGTATGACGCTTCTCTTCTTGATCGCCGCGGGTGTCCTCTCGGGGACGTTGGGTGCCCTCCTCGGGGTGGGGGGAGGGGTCATCCTGGTGCCTACCCTGGTGCTTGGCTTCCAGGTGCCATTGGAGGACGCCGTCCCCGCGAGCCTCATGTGCGTGGTGGCGAGCTCCTGCGGCGCGTCGGCCAGCTATCTGGAGCGGCGGCTGAGTGATGTGCGCCTGGGTCTGACCCTGGAGCTGGCCACGGTGACGGGCGCCATCGTGGGCGGACTGGTGGCGACCCTGGTGGCGCCGGCCTGGGTCGCGCTCGTCTTCGGGCTCTTCGCCCTCTACGTGTCGGCGCAGATGCTGCTCGCACGGGGAGGCCGGGAGCAGCGGCTCGAGGACTACACACCCACCAATTACCCCCTGGGCATCTCCGGCTCCTTCGTGGCGGGCAGCCTGTCGGCGCTGCTGGGCGTGGGCGGTGGCCCCCTCAAGGTGCCGTTGATGACCTACGGCATGCGGGTGCCCTTCAAGGTGGCCAGCGCCACGAGCAATCTGATGATCGGCGTGACGGGCGCGGCGAGCGTGGCCGCCTATGCGTGGCGTGGCCACGTGAAGCTCGCGCTGGTGGCGCCCCTGGTGGTGGGGGTGCTGGCGGGGGCCTCGGTGGGCAGCCGGTTGATGCCGCGGGTGCCCACGGGGGTGTTGCGCCGGCTGTTCGCGGGTGTGCTGCTGATGGTGGCGGCGCAGATGTTGTGGAAGGGAGCGGAAGGACTATGGCCGAAATAGCCGAAATGACCTCACGGGAGCCCAGACCGGTGGCCGTTCCCGTGTCCATGGATCCCACACCTTCCGAGTCCCGGGCCCGGCCCTCGGCCACGCACGTCGAGCGGGCCGAGGCCGGAGAGCAGTGGATCGCCCGGCTGCTGCGCGGGGGCGCCCTGTGCAGCGGTGCGCTCTTCCTGGTGTCGCTCGCGCTGGAGTCCCTGCCGGACTCCGAGTCCGTGCACGTGCTCATCGACATCCTGCGCAAGGGCGCGGCGTCCGCCCTGCTGGTGACGCCCGTGGTGCGCCTGATGGTCGCGGGCACCACCCTGGGGCTGCGCGGCGAGTGGCGCTATGCGCTCTACGCCGCGGGAGTCCTGGGCCTGCTCGCGGTGGCGGTGGGCACGGGCCTCCACGCCTGAGCCGTCACACCCCGCGCGCGTCGAAGTGGGCGAGCACCTTGCGCGCCCGGGCCACGTCGTCCGCCCGGCCCTGGTGCTCGAAGAGGGGGATGACCGTCTCGAGCTCCGCGCGCGCCATCTTCCAGTCCTGCACGAAGGTGCACGCGATGCTCAGATCCCACCGGGCCCGCGACTCGTAGGCATGGTCGTGCAGCTTCGAGTACAGCTCCGCCGCCGTGCGCAGGTGGGGCCGCGCCGCCTCGTGGTTGCCGAGCAGTCCCTCGGCCTCGCCCAGGAGCAACCGGCAGAGCGCGAGCGGCTCGAGGTCCTCTTCCTTCTCCAGCACGAGCAGCGCCTCGGCGAAGCGCTTGCGGGCCGCCTCGTAGTCGCCCGTCTCCATGCGGATGTCGCCGATGTCCAAGAGCAGCCGGGCCACGCGCGGCCCGTTCTTCGCCTGCCGGTAGAGCAGCAGCGCCTCCTGGTACTTCTCCTCGGCGCCCTTGGGCTGCCCGAGCGAGCGCAGCGACTCGCCGATGGCCGCCCGGCACAAGGCCTCGTTCTCCTGATCCTTCAGCTCGTTGAAGAGGAACGCGGCCCGGGCGATGTGCTCGATGGCGCCCCGGTGATCCTCGAAGTGGGCGCGGGCCACGCCCAGCCCGAAGAGCACCTGGGCCTGGCCGTCCTTGTCCGCGGCGGACTGGAAGAAGCCCAGGGCCTCCTCGTAGTGGCGGCGGCTCTCGGCGTGATCCTCCAGCATGCCGTGCAGCTCGGCGAGCTGCAGCAGCCCCTTGCCAATCTCCCCCGGGTCGCTGGTGATGCGCGTGACGGCGAGCGCGTTGCGCTGTTGCTGGATGGCTTCGAGGATGTGGGCGCGTTCGGTGTCGTTGGGACTCATGGCGGGGCGGCTCAGTTCTCCTCGCCCTTGTTACGGCGCCGGGGCGCCTTGTCCAGCGATTCCGCCCGGCCGGCCTCGTGCACCAGCAGGGGCGAGAAGAAGCAGTCCTTCTTGGTGTACTCGTCGAAGGAGAAGGCGAAGCGGTAGCTGGCGGCCGCGCGCTGGTTGCAGTCGGTGCGCTCGCAGAAGCGGCAGGAGATGCCACTGGGGACCGCGTCCTTGCGCAGGTCCGTGGTGGGCAGCCCATAGGCCAGGTACTTGGCGTTCTCCGCGTGGGTGCCCAGACCGATGGAGTAGGCCGTGCCGCGCACGATGGAGCCCTCGATGGGTTGCAGCTGCACCTTGGCGAAGCAGAAGTACGACGTGCCATCCGGCATCATCGAGTACTGCCGGGTGAGCTGCGAGGGATTGAGGAAGGCCAGGTGCACGGCCCACTTGCCGCACGAGCCGCCGCCCGAGGCGAACTTGATGCCCGTGCCGCTGTAGCGCTTGGAGATGTTGCCCGCGATGTCCGAGCGCAGGAAGTGGAAGGGCAGGCCGCGGCGCTTGGGATCCGACAGGTTGCACAGGCGGTGGGCCACCGTCTCGTACGTGGTGCCGAAGAGGTTGGACAGGAGCTCCACGTCGTAGCGCGTGCGCTCCACATCCTTGAAGAACTCCCCGTAGGGCAGCATCAGCGCGCCCGCGAAGTAGTTGGCCAGGTGCACCTTGATGAGCCGCAGCGTCTCGGCGTGCCGCGTGCGCGCCGCGCCGACGATCCGCTCCACCAGCTTCTCCTTGTCCAGCATCAGGATGCCGATGGAGGCGGCGAGCTGGAACTTGAGCGGCTGCTCGGTCAGGTCCGGCGAGAGGGTGAGCTCCTGGTTCTCCGCGTCCAGGCGGCGCACCACCGAGGAGCCGCTGGAGGCGGCCTCCAGGCGCACCCGGTAGCCGAAGCGCTCCTCCAGCAGGGGCACGAGCTGGGGGCTCGACAACAACCGCCCGAGCTTGAAGTCGCGCCGCATCGACTCGGCCTGTTCCTCCAGCTCGGGGAAGTAGTTGTGGTGGGACTCGAGGAAGTCGCTCACCTCGTCGAAGGGGGAGTAGTCGAAGCGGGGGCCCGCCGAGCTGCCCGGCGTCGCGTTCATCCGCGCGCTCTCCTCCACGTTGAGCTGCGCGAGCACGTTCTCCAACTGTGTGCGCGTGTTCTTGTAGAGGTTGAAGAGCGCGGCCACCGTGCCGGCGAGCTTCGGCTCCGCGGACAGGCTCTGCAGGGACTCCGAGTCGATATCCAGGCTCTTGAGCAGGGGCTCGTCCAGCAGCTTCGCGAGCGCCTCGTCCACGCGGCCCTCGCCCAGGGTGGACATGAACTGCTCGGGATCCTGATCGAAGTAGCGCAGCGCCTTCCACAGCAGCGGGAAGGGCATGACGCGCTTGCCCTTCTCGATGAGGTTCAAGTAGGCGGGGGACACCCCCAGGTCCTTGGCCGCATCCGTCTGCTTGATGTTGCGAGCGAGCCGCAAGCCCCGGAGTTTGAGGCCCACGTTCGCGTTCAGTGCGTTCTCGTTCATCGCCGCGTCCTGGAGCGGGGGCCCACGTGTCCTTCCGGGGCACCTCCGTTCCATCCACTGTGCGGACGCATTTACCGATTTGCAATAAACGTTTTCAGCCGAAACCCCCCTTGTCCTCGAACCGACGGTGCACGCCGGGCCTGCGCGGACTTCCTCTTGGGCCGCGTCTAAGCCGTTGATTCACCAAGGGTTGTTGGAAAGAGGACGAGCCGTGGCCCCCGTGGAGGGCGGCTGTCAAATTTTACCAGCGCGGTTTACCAGCGGGGAGCGTTGACGCCCCGCGGCACGGCGCGGTCCCGCGACGCGTGCGCTCGCGCGGACCCTGTAACCTGAAATTCCCGCATGGCGTACGGGTTCACGAGCGAACCCCCCGCCTTCCGCGGGGGATTTCCCGCCATGACCCGAAAGGCCACACCCATGAACGTCAAGACCCTGACCGCTCTCGTTGGAACCCTCTCCCTCGGTGCTCTCGCCACCGGCTGTGCGACCGCGAAGCCCGCGGCCGCCCCCTCCGAGCAGGGCTCGGCCACCGTGAACAGCGCGGCCGCCACCCCCGAGAAGGCCGCCGAGGGCACCTGCTCCGGCAAGGCCTCGCCCACCACCGAGAAGGCCGCCGAGCACGGCTGTGGCGCGGGCGGCTGCGGCGCCAGCGGCTGCGGCGGCAAGAAGTAGTCAACCTCCAGGCCCTCGGCGACGCCGGGGGTCGTTTCATCCGGGCGGTGGGGAAGTCTTGTCCCGCCGCCCGTGTCTTTTTCCCCGAGGGAGACGGCATGCCGGTGGGTGATGCGTACGGACGGAAGTGGAAGCCGCTGGGAGTGGGGATCGGGCTGCGGCGCGAGTTCTACACGCTCCTGCCGGAGACCTCCCGGGCGCTCGACTGGGTGGAGATCATCCCCGAGAACTTCCTCACCCTGGGGGGCCGTCCCCAGCGCGCGCTGGACGCGTGTGGAGAGCGCTGGACGCTCCTGCCCCATGGCGTGGCGCTCAACGTGGGCGGGCCGGATCCCCTGGACGAGGCCTACCTCGCCGGGCTCCGGGCGCTGGTGGAGCGCGTGGATGCGCCCTTCTTCTCGGATCACCTGTGCTACGCGCGGCTGGGCGGGGCGTACCTCTACGATCTGCTGCCGTTGCCCTTCTCCGAGGAGGCCGTGGAGCACGTGGTGCCCCGGGTGCGCGAGGCGCAGGCGCGGGTGGGCCGGCCCTTCCTGCTGGAGAATCCGAGCTACTACGCGCACATGCCCGGCGGCACCCTGGCGGAAGCGGACTTCCTGCGGCACGTGGTCGAGCAGGCCGACTGTGGCCTGTTGCTGGACGTGAACAACGTGTACGTGAACGCGTGCAACCATGGCTATGACCCGCGCGCCTTCGTGGACGCGCTGCCGTTGGAGCGGGTGGGGCAGCTCCACCTGGCGGGGCACGAGCGCCAGCCGGACGTGCTCATCGACACGCATGGCGGGCCCGTCTGCGACGAGGTGTGGTCGCTCTACCGCTATGTGCTCGAGCGCACGGGGCCGGTGTCCACGTTGATCGAATGGGATCAGCACATCCCCTCGCTGGACGCGGTGCTGGACGAGGCGGATCGGGCACGCGCGCTGATGGCGCGGGTGGAGGCGCGATGAAACCCGGACTGCGCGGCTTCTTCGACTCGATGGAGAGCTACTTCACGGACCCGGCGCCGGAGGCCCTGGAGCGCCTGTACGCGGCGCATCCAGGCTGGGACGCCCCCCGTTCGCGGGTGGCGCTCTATGGCCAGATGGTGCGTCACCACGGCGATGCCACGCTCGACAAGCTCTACCCCCGGGTCCGCGGGTGCGTGGACGCGGAGACCTGGACGGCGCTGCTCCGGGCCTACGCGGCGTCCCGTCCCGCCCGGCCCTTCGAGATGAACCAGGTGGGCGAGGGGTTCGCCGGATTTCTCGCGGACGAGGCCCACGCGCGGGGCCTGCCGGACTTCCTGCCCGCGCTGGCGCGCTTCGAGTGGACGGACTTCGCGGTGTACATGTCCAGGGAGGAGGTGCCGGCGCGGGTGGAGCGGCTGACGGTGAACCCCACGCTGGCGATGCTGGAGCATCCCTTCCAGCTCTGCGCCTGGCTGCGGGGGGGCACCCCGGAGCGGCCGGCCCCGGGACAGGAGCTGGCGCTGCTCTGGAGGCACCCGGAGCGGCTGGTGACGATGTTCCTCGCGGCGGACGACCGCGCGCTGCTGGTGCTCAAGATGGCGGTGGAAGGACTCACGCCGGAGCAGGTGGCGGCGGCCACGGGCGTGGACGCGCGCGCCATCCACGACGCCGTGGCGGCCCGTGTGGAGGAAGGCCTCGTGCTGGCGCCTTGAGCCCACGGGCCAGGGCGGTCCCGGGAGGACCCGGAGCCGCCCCGGTGGGACTCAGTTCAGCTTCACCCGGCAGACATTGCCGCTGGACGTGGTGGTGCAGGTCAGGCCATTGCAGCACGCGGAGCCGCCGCCGCAGGGCTGATCCTTGCCGGAGCACGGCGGACGGCACGAGCAGTTGTCGCCCGAGCAATCCCCGCCCGTGGTGTCATCCAGGCAGCGCAGACCATCGCAGCAGGGCGCCACGGTCGAGCACTTCTGGAAGGCGGGCGCGCACTGGGGAATGGGCTTGCACGCGCACGCGCCCTCGATGTCGCAAGGCAGGGGCGGATCCCGGTTGAGCTGCACGCACTTGAGGCCGTTGCAGCAGGTGGCGCCGGCCGAGTCGCAGCCCTCGTCCACCGTGGAGCAGCCGTTGCTCACCAGGTACTGCGCCCACTGGGCGATGTGGTTGGACGTGGTGATGTCCTGGAAGGGCAGGGCGAAGGCCACGTACGAGCCGTCCTCGCCCGCGAGCACCTTGTCGGGATCCACCGCCGCCATCCACAGGAGAGTGCTCTTGCGGGCCTCGGACGCGTTGCTGGCGTCGGCCGTCTTGCGCAAGCCGTAGTTGCGCGAGGACGAGAACGTCAACCACATCAGCCGGCTGGTGTCCCCGGTGTTGCCCTGGGTCACGAAGGGGCTCCACTTCGGGTAGCTGTTGGTGAGCGTCTGGAGGTAGGCGCCCGCGCCGTCCTTGTCATCCGTGATGCCGGGTTTGTTGGCGTTCTTGAGCTCCACGAGGGCGGCGTTGGCCTCCAGCTTCGCGGCCCAGAGCGTGGCGGTGGGATCCGTGTCCCCGTTGCAGTCCTGGCTGGTGTCGCTGTTGATGGGGCAGGTGGACTCGTTGAACACGAGGAACGCGTTGTCCGGGGCGATGGCGGGGTAGTAGCGGTGCTTGGCGTAGGGGTTGCTGCCCGTGAGCGGCACGGGAGGCACCACCGTGAGGGGCGCGCTCCAGCTGCCCGCGGTCTCCCGCACCATCTGGATGGAGCCCGTGAACGTCCGCCGGTTCTGCGGGGGATAGCCGGTATAGCCCACGGACGTGTAGGCGATCGTCTTGCCGTCGGCGCTCCAGTCCGGATGGGTGGCGGGGTTCTGGCTCGTGCCCGTGTTGGCGATCTGGCTCTCGAAGGCGCCCGTGTCGCCGTTGAAGAGCAGCAGGCCGAACTTCGTGGCCTGCTCGGCGCTGTAGACGCCGACGAACTTGCTGCCATCCGGATTCCAGGACTCGAAGGCGCTCTGGTACTTCGACGTCAGGGCGATGCCCGCGTCGGACGGCGTGCCGCCATCCCCGTCGGGGGTGTAGGTGGAGAGATCCTTGATGAGCGCGAGCTGGCCCTCGTTGCGGCCCAGGGTCGGATCTCCCTCCACCGCGGCCACCAGCTTCTTGCCGTTGCGGCTCAGCGAGTGGCAGCCCACGCAGCCCACGCCGCTGGTGTTGATGTTGTTCTTCGTGAGCATCGACGTGGCGGTCTGGGGCCCGGTGCCCGCGAAGTCGTAGCGCGTCACGCCGACCTGATCCGGCTTGGTGGTCCAGTAGTAGAGCGCGCCCTTGATCTCCGCGCGGGCGAACTGGAGGGAGATGGGATCGGACACACCCACCGACGTGCCCGCGTCATCCGTGGCGCGCAGCGCGAGCGTCACCAGCTGGCCACCGCGGTTGCTCTCCGCGAGGAACTTCCACACGGTCTCGTCCGGCGTGTAGATGCAGCCCCGGGTGATGCCCGTGGGCAGGGTGACTCCCGAGGGCAGGTAGCAGCGCAGGTAGACGCGCACGTCGGTGATGTCGTTGGTGAAGCGCAGCTCGAACAGGGTGTTGGTGGTGGGGCCGGGCGTGAAGTGGATCTCCAACTGCCCGAGGTTCGGCGGCACCATGACCTTGTCGGCGGGGTAGACGAGCGACGGCTTGCGGGCGGGATCCACCGTTCCACCGAACTTCGAGTCCGCGTTGGCCGGCACGTCCGCGGAGCCCGGGGCTGGATCCGCCGTCTTCTGGGAGAGCTGGAGCAGGAGCTCGGTGGAGATGGACAGGGTGTCCACGCGGGCATGCACGGCGCTCTTGCCGCCCACGGTGGTGCTGGAGGTGAAGGTGGGTCCGGAGAAGGTGCCCAGCCGTGTGTCCTCGATGCTGAAGAAGGCCTGGGACGTCAGATCCTCGGAGTGCCCGTCGGAGTAGATGCCGAGCACGGAGAACTTCTGCGTGGCCGCCGTACTGCCCGAGGCCTTGAGGATGGGGTTGGGAGGCGAGATGGACAGCGAGTCGAGCGTGATGCCTCCGTCCGGGCTCGTGTCTCCGCCGTCACGGCCGTCTCCCGTGCCACTCCCCGCGTCGTTTCCGTTTCCGCCACCCGTGCCGCTATCGAGCGTCCCCGGGGTGGGGTCGGCGCCGCCGCAAGTACAACCGGACAGCGTGGCCACTGCCATCAGGAGTCCAAGTAACCAGGTCTTCTTCCACATGGCCCGTAGCGTAGCGCCATTTCCTGGCCCTCGCCCGGGGGTTGGCCGGGGGGGCGCGGTTTTGCCGGGGCGGACGCATCGGTGGTGCTTCGTGCTTCCCCGGAGGAGGCGTTCGGCGCAATCTCCCGCTCGGTCGTTCTTCCCGAAGAGAGGCCTTGTCATGCGCGTCATCAACTTCAATGCCGGCCCCGCGGGGCTGCCTCTGCCCGCGCTCGAGCGGGCGAAGGAGGAGCTGCTCGATTTCAAGGGCTCCGGCATGTCCATCATGGAGCACAGCCACCGGGGCAAGCAGTACGACGCCGTCCATGAAGAGACGATCTCGTTGCTCACCGAGCTGCTGGGCATCCCCGACACGCATCAGGTGCTCTTCCTCACGGGAGGCGCCTCGCAGCAGTTCGCCCAGCTCCCGATGAACTTCCTGCGCCCCGGCGAGAGCGCGGACTACCTGATGACGGGCGTGTGGAGCGAGAAGGCCTACGACGAGGCGAAGCTCGTGGGCCAGGCGCGCATCGCCGCCACCGCGGTGCAGCCGGACAAGAAGTACGTGCGCGTGCCCCGGCAGGACGAGTTCCAGCTCGACCCGAAGGCGGTCTACGTCCACCTGACGAGCAACAACACCATCTACGGCACCCAGTGGCACACCTGGCCCGAGGTGGGGGACGTGCCGCTCGTCGCGGACATGAGCTCGGACTTCATGTGGAAGCCCGTGGACGTGAGCCGCTTCGCGTTCATCTACGCCGGAGCCCAGAAGAACCTGGGTCCCTCTGGCGTGCTCATCGCCGTGGTGCGCAAGGACTTCATCGCCCGGGGCCGCCAGGACATCCCGAAGATCTTCCGCTACTCCACCCACGCGGACAGCAACTCGCTCTACAACACGCCGCCCACCCTGGCCATCTACCTGTGCCGCAACGTGCTCTCCTGGGCCAAGGAGCTGGGCGGGCTCACGCAACTGGAGAAGCGCAACCGGGAGAAGGGGGAGTTGCTGTATGGCACCCTGGACAAGCTCTCGGGGTTCTACCGGGCGCCGGTGGAGAAGGACTCGCGTTCCTACATGAACGCGGTCTTCTACCTGCCCACGCCGGAGCTGGACGACGCGTTCGTGGCCGCCGCGACGCGCTCCGGCATGGTGGGTCTCAAGGGCTACCGCAGCGCGGGGGGCATCCGGGCCTCGCTCTATAACGCGGTGTCTCCGGATGACGTCCGGACACTCGTGTCCTTCATGGAGGAGTTCGCCCGGAAGAACGGCTAGGGTGCCCGCCTCTTTCCCGTCTCCAGGAGGAGTTCATGAAGAACGCCACGCTGTGCGCTGTCCTGCTGCTCGCCCTGTCCGCGCTGCCCGCCAACGCCAAGGAGATCGCCGGGGTGAAGTTCCCCGACACGGCGTCCGTGGACGGCCAGGAGCTCAAGCTCAACGGTGTGGGCCTGCGCAAGAAGGTCGTCTTCAAGGTGTACGCGGTCGGCCTGTACCTGCAGACCCCGTCCAAGGATGCCTCGAAGGTGATCTCCTCGGAGCAGATCAAGCGCGTGCGCATGTCCATGCTGCGTGACCTGGAGAAGAAGCAGATCACCGACGCCATCGTCGAGGGCTTCAAGAAGAACGCGGGGAGCAATCTGTCCGCGCTCCAGGCGCGGCTGGACACGTTCGCGGCGGGCATTCCCGACTTGAAGGAAGGGCAGGAACTGGTGCTCACCTACGCGCCGGGCAAGGGCACCTCCATCGAGAGCAGCTCGGGGCAGAAGCTGTCCGTGGAGGGCAAGGACTTCGCGGACGCGCTCTTCTCGGTGTGGCTGGGCGCCAGCCCCGTGGATGGCAGTCTGAAGAAGGGAATGCTCGGGGAGGAGTAAGTCCCCGCGTTCCCCGCTGTTTCGTCACCCGTGCGCTGGCCGCCCTGTTCGTGGCGGCCCGCACGTCTCTTACCCCCACATGGAGAAACACTGGATGAGAAAGGCATTGCTCGCCGCTTGCTGCCTCATGGCTTCCGCCTGCAAGACGGCCACGCCCGCGCCCTCGCAGACCGAGCCTCAGGCGCCTCCCGCGCCGCCCCCGCCCGCCCAGCCGTTGCCGATGCCCGCCGGTCTGGATGCCTCGGCGATGAACGAGCAGGCGAACCCCTGCGACGACTTCTACGAGTACGCGTGTGGCAACTGGATGAAGACGACGGAGATCCCCGCGGACCGCCCCCGCTGGTCGCGCGGCTTCGACTCCATCACGGCGCGCAACGAGGAGATCCTCCGGAACATCCTGGAGGCGGCGTCCACGGGCAAGGCCCCCGAGGGCACGCCCTACGCCCAGAAGCTGGGTGACTTCTACGGCTCCTGCATGGACGAGGCGAAGCTCGAGGCCTCGCTGCCCGCGCTCAAGGCGGACCTGGCGAAGCTGACGGTGGCCAAGGACGCGAAGGCACTGGCCCAGCAGGTGGGCACCCTGCATGCCCGCGCCGTCTTCCCCTTCTTCCGCTTCAGCTCCAACAACGACCTCAAGGACGCCAGCCAGATGATCGGCGAGGTGGACCAGGGCGGCTTGAGCCTGCCGGACAAGGACTACTACCTGCGCGACGACGAGAAGTCGAAGGCGCTGCGGGGCGCGTTCGTGGAGCACGCGAAGAACGTCTTCGTGCTGCTCGGCGAGACGCCCGACGTGGCGGCCAAGAGCGCCGCGACGGTGATGGAGGTGGAGACGGCGCTGGCCAAGGTGTCCCAGTCGCGCGTGGAGCGCCGCGAGCCCAAGAACCTCTACCACCGCCTGGATCGCAAGGGCCTCAAGGCGGAGACTCCGGCCTTCCCGTGGGATGTGTACTTCACGGCCGTGGGCGCCAAGGACGTGCAGGCGCTCAACGTCACTCATCCTCCCTTCTTCAAGGAGCTGGAGCGTCTGGTGCGGACCACGCCTCCCGCGGAGTGGAAGACCTACCTGACGTGGCACTACGTCTCGAGCAGCATTCCCGCCCTGCCCAAGGCCTTCCAGGACGAGCGCTTCCGCTTCTCGCAGAACCTGACGGGCGCGAAGGAGGACACGGTCCGTTGGAAGAAGTGCGTGCGCTACACCAACGCGGGTCTGGGCGAGGCGCTCGCGCGGCCCTTCATCGCGCAGACGTTCGGCGCGGACGGCAAGGCGACCACGCAGCAGATGGTGGTGGAGCTGGAGAAGGCCTTCGAGCGCGATCTGGACACGCTCACCTGGATGGACGCGCCCACCAAGGAGCAGGCGCTGGTGAAGGCGCGCAAGATCGTCAACAAGATTGGCTACCCGGACCAGTGGCGCAACTACGACGCGGTGAAGGTGGATCGCGGCTCGTTCCTCGCCTCGTGGACGGGCGTCAACGCGTTCGAGCAGGCGCGGCAGTTGGCGAAGATCGGCAAGCCGGTGGACAAGAACGAGTGGTTGATGTCTCCGCCCACGGTGAACGCCTACTACAACCCGCCCTTCAACGAGATCGTCTTCCCGGCGGGCATCCTGCAGCCGCCCTTCTTCGATCGCGAGGCGACGGCGCCGGTGAACTTCGGCGCCATGGGCATGGTGGTGGGACATGAAGTCACCCACGGCTTCGACGACGAGGGCCGGCAGTATGACGCGGAGGGCAACCTGCGCGACTGGTGGACGCCCGCCTCGGACAGCGCCTTCCGCGAGCGCGTCGCGTGCGTGAAGACGCAATACGACGGCTACACGGCGGTGGATGACCTCAAGGTCAACGGGGCCCTGACGCTCGGGGAGAACGTGGCGGACCTGGGGGGCCTGAAGCTGGCGCACTCGGCCATGGAGGAGTGGCTGCGCAAGAATCCGGAGGAGGCGAAGCGCGCGAGCGGTTCGCGCTTCACGCCGAGCCAGCAGCTCTTCCTGGGCTACGCGCAGTCCTGGTGCTCGAAGACCCGGGACGCGTTCGCCCGGCAGTTGGTGCTGGTGGATCCGCACTCGCCGCCGTACTGGCGGGTGAACGGCCCGGTGGGCAACCTGCCGGAGTTCCAGCGGGCCTTCTCGTGCAGGGCGGACGCGAAGATGGTGCGTCCTCCGGCCGAACGCTGCGAGGTCTGGTAGTGGCCAGGGCGGGCGCCCGGATGAAGCCAAGCGGGGTGCCCGCCCCCTCCAGCGTCACGAAGTGCGGTAGGGAAGGGGCATGAACGCTCCAATCTACACGCTCGTCCGAGGCGCCGACTGGCGGGCAGCCAAGACGGTGGGTGCCTACTGCGGCTCGGCCGACGACACGCGCGACGGCTTCCTGCACTTTTCCACGGCCGAGCAGGTGCGCGACAGCGCGCGCAAGCACCGCGCGGGGGAGCGAGACCTGTGGCTGGTGGCCGTCGATCCGGAGGCGTTGGGCGCGGCGCTGCGGTGGGAGCCAGCCTCGGGTGGCCGTCGCCCGGGGTTGTTCCCGCACTTGTACGGCCCGCTGCCGGTGTCGGCCGTGGTGTCGGCGGTTCCACTGCCGCTGGGCGGCGACGGGCAGCACACCTTCCCCGACGGGGTGCCGTAGGGAGCGTTCAATCCCACTCCGCCGACGAGGCAGTCGTGGGCCTGATCCGTTTTAGTGGCTCTCCCGCACTTTATGTGCTCCGCGAACTGGAATGCTTTCTGCTCCAACAAGCGTTGCTCGCCACATGAGCGGTGAACATACAAAGTGAGGAGAGGCACGTAACCGGCTCAAACCCGAACGCCACGCAGATGGCGAACCGCCTGCGACGGAGGAGAGCCACAAAATCGGTTCAGAATCCATTGAAGGATATTTCATTCACCCAGCCAATAGAGACCGCGCCGGGTTCGCAGCACCTGCTCCAGGAACTCCGAGAGGGAACTGGCGACCTGCTTGCAGTAGGCCGGATCCGGCCACGCCTCGTGGTCGCCGTCGAAGAGGGGGTAGAGACCATTCTCCTGGCGACGCACATCTACCAGCACGTAGTTACCGTCCTGTACGTCGCAGAAGGCGAACACCGAGGCAGGACCCCACGTATCGTTATCCTCACCGTAGATGGCTACCCGTGCTCGGACGATCTCGGACAGGGGAAGCATCTGATACGGCGAGTTCGGCAGCCTCTTGATCAACTCCGCCCCGTTGCAGTGCAGATAGAAGGCACGAAGGTCCGAGTCCAGCTTCCAGCCCACCCTCTGCTCGAACGCATCGATCTCCTCCGGCGTAGCAGGTGGATAGGGGAAGTGATCGCGGGAGACTTCCTCCAGCAGGCGGCTCATGGGCGTGGGCATCGTCAATTGTCTGTGTAGGGCAGATCGGGGCCCACTGTATTCCAGGGTGGCTGGCCGCCGTAGCACGCGGGATACGCCCTGTTGTACAGGTCGTGGACGCTGGGCTTCGCGGGGAAAATATTGTTGGGGTCCACTGGATTGCCTCCGTGCTGGAGGTCCCGGATGTGATGGCCGGGCCACGACTTGGTGCCATCGCCAGGCCACTCTCCAAATTTCTTGCTCCAGTCCTCCCGGAAGGACTCTCGAAATCTGTCCCACCTCTTGCGCTCCACTTCCTTCTTGTCTGTCGGCAGCTTGGGGTAGTTGCAGCAGCAGTGCCAGATGCCGTAGCGGCTCCCGGAATCAACGTCCACGGGTAAGAGGATGAGGCGGCCCTCCCAATCGAACTTGAGATCGGCCAGCCAAACGCAACCCATGAGCGGGGAACCTTCACTGGCGCACTGCATCTGGCACTGGTTCATGAATTGACGGCGGCACTGCCAGGGACCGTAGAAGAGGGTTGTCTTCATCCGTCCACCCGGAACCATCAGCCACGGCAGTTCCTTCTTCACAGCGGGCTTGGCCCCGGGTGATGGCGTGGGTTTAGTCCCGAGGGAACCGCTCGACTCGTTGATGGAGCCGCACGCGGCGAGGAGCATCAGCAGTACCGCCGTCCAGTCCAGCTTCATGAGAATCCCCCGTGATGATGGCCACCCCTTGCTGGGTAGCCAATTCGAGGGGATACCCGATGCGGCTGACAACTCTCGGCGCTCGATACTCTCGGCGGCGTCCTCCGGGATCATCAAAAGCGCCAGTGTTTTGGCATAAGAGGGTGTGCCCGTCGCTCGTCCGAGGCGACGACTGGCGGGCAGCCAAGACGGTGGGTGCCTACCGCGGCTCGGCCGACGACACGCGCGACGGCTTCCTGCACTTTTCCACGGCCGAGCAGGTGCGCGACAGCGCGCGCAAGCACCGCGCGGGGGAGCGAGACCTGTGGCTGGTGGCCGTCGATCCGGAGGCGTTGGGCGCGGCGCTGCGATGGGAGCCGGCATCGGGCGGGCGTCGTCCGGGGCTGTTCCCGCACCTGTACGGCCCGCTGCCGGTGTCGGCCGTGTTGTCGGCGGTTCCGCTGCCGCTGGGCGGCGACGGGCAGCACACCTTCCCCGACGGGGTGCCGTAGGACGGGCGCTCAGAAGAAGCTGAGCTGGGTGCCCGACTTCATGGGCCGACGGAAGGGACTCTCCTTGTCGCCGCTGTCCAGGGACATGGTGGTTTTCAGCCCCAGGCGGCGGGCGGTGGTCGCGAAGAGCTGGTGGAGGGTGTCCGCGTACAGGCCCTCGCCGCGCATGCGCACCTTGAAGCGTGAGTCGTTGAGTTCTCCGCCCCGCGTCTCGCGGATGCGGTGGAGGACGCGCTCGGCGCGCAGGGGCAGCTTGTCGCGCAGACGCTGCTCGAAGACGGCCTGCACGGGGCCGGGCAGCCGCAGCAGGGTGGAGAAGGCCCGGGTGGCCCCCGCCTCGCGCGCCGCGGTGAGCACGCGCACCATGTCCTCGTCATTGAGGCCGGGGATGATGGGAGCCACCGCCACGCCCACGTCGATGCCCGCGGCGGCCAGCCGCTCGATGGTGAGCAGGCGCCGGCGGGGCGAGGCCACGTAGGGCTCCATGGCCCGGGCCACGTGCTCGTCGTGGAAGGGGAGGGTGATGCATACGGAGAGCCGTGCGTGCTCGGCGAGCGTCTGGAGCACGTCGAGGTCGCGCTCGATGAGGAGCCCCTTGGTGATGATGCCCACGGGGTTGCGGTACTCGGCGCAGACCTCCAGGCAGGCGCGGGTGAGCCGCAGCGAGGCCTCCAGGGGCTGGTAGCAGTCGGTGATGCCGCTGAAGGCGACGGACTCGCCCTTCCAGCTCCTGCGCTCGAAGGCCTCGCGCAGCAGCTCCGCGGCGCGCGGCTTGACGACGAGTTTGGTCTCGAAGTCCGTACCCGCGCCGAAGCCGAGGTACTCGTGATAGGGCCGGGCGTAGCAGTACGCGCAGGCGTGCAGGCAACCGCGGTACGGGTTGACGCTCCAGGAGAAGCCCACGTCCGGACTGTCGTTGCGCCCGAGCACCTCGCGGCTGTGATCCTCCAGGACCTCCAGCTTCGCGGGGGGAATCTCCTCCAGGTACTCCACTGCGGTGGTGTCCCAGGGGTTGGGCGGGTTGGAGACGGGCCGGGGTTTCACACGCTCAGGGTGTGCCTGAAAGAACGTTCAGTCAAGCGGGGTTCCGTACCGGAGGGGCCGGGTCTACAAGGGGCTCGTCTGCACCTGGCGCGGCGCTGCTGGCTCCAACAGCATTCCCTCGGACAGCCGCACGGTATCGCCCAGGAAGTAGTAACCCCACAGTCTGCCGCTCACGTGGACTCCCTGTCCCTCGCGCAGTTGCTCGAGCTGGGCGTTGTAGAGGGGATCGAAGTTCACCTGCACCTTCAACGTCTGGCCCTCCTCGGGCCGGAGCACGAGTTGACTGGCGATCCCCTCGTTTGCATGGACCTCCTCCACGCGCCCCTTCCAGGACACCCAGTGCCCCTCGTACTTCTCGCGCCATTCCTGCTTGCGCTGCGCGAGGGAGCGGTCCCCGGCATCGCGCATGTCCATGAACACCTGCATCGCCGCGATGTCTTCCGCTGGGCGTTGCGCGACGGGGGGCGGTCGCGCGCTGTATTTCGGCGCGTCCATTCTGATGGCGTACCTCGTCTCGTGGAGCGTCCCGAAGACGCCCAGTGGAGCGCAGCACATGAGGCTCACGAGGCCCAGAGCGCTCTTGAGGAGGGTGCGGCCTGAGAAACGGCGGGGGGCCTCTTTCTCGGACGCGGAGCGGGATTCACCCAGGCGGTCCGGTTCGCAGTAGTGACAGAACGAGGTGCCCGCGGCCAGGGGCGCATTGCAATTGGCGCACCGGTTTTTTCGCATCTGCATGGCGCACCCTACCACCGCCGCGAGCGCTCCTGGCCCGCTGAGACTCGAGTCGGAAAAAGCGAAGGGCCTGGAACTCCTGGAGGATGTCTCCAGGAGTTCCAGGCCCTTCATTCAGAGCGGCGGACCGGGTTCGAACCGGCGACCCCGAGCTTGGGAAGCTCGTGCTCTACCAGCTGAGCTACCACCGCGCGGCAAGCAGGGGGAAAGTAGGGGGATGGACCCTGCTTGTCAACGAGCAAGTCGCGAGGGAGACGTCTAATCGCCTTCCTCGACGGTCAGTTGGTAGGAGTCCTGGAAGTTGGCCTCCCGGTTGCGGGCGTCCCGTACCTCCAGGATGTAGACGTCGGGCTCGGCGCTGTAGCGGATGACCTCGGGCTGGTCGCCCTTGGCGCGGTCCGACGTCTGCACGAGCGACAGCTTGCCGTCCTCGCCCAGGCGGTGCAGGTACAGCCCCACGTCCACCTTGAGGATGCCCAGCAGGGTGGCCTTGAGCGCCGTGCGCACGGGCCGGTCCGATAGATCCAACCGGTAGTAGTCCACGTCCTTGAGGGGGTAGACGGTGCCGCGCACCGCCCGGCCCAGGGTCAGCTCCGTGGCGCGATCCGCGGAGTTGTTGGGCTCGCGCTCCTGGCTACCGTCGTCGGGCACGGTGGTGATGGACAGGCGGTAGGGCTGCTCGGCGTTCTCGTAGTCGCGCACCCACTTGCCCTCCACCTTGCGCGACGCGCTCTGGACGCGGAAGTAGCACGCGCCGCTGCACGCCACGTTGTTGAGGCGCTCGGGCTCCTTGATGGCGCCATCGTTGGCGCGCTGGAGCACCGTCTCCTTCTGGTTCTCGCCCTCGGGGGGTTGAATCACGGACAGTTCCAGATCCATGCGCTCCACGCCGGACAGCTCCACCCGGGCGAGCACGGGCTCCGAGGTCTTCAGCACGAAGTGGTCCACGTCGCCCTTGGGGGACAGGAAGCCTTCCTTGTAGCCGGCCAGCGGCAGCGGCGTGGCCTTGTACAGCTCCTCGTTGGGTTCGAGCTCCGCGTTGGCTCCGGCCTCTTCCTGCGTCACCGTGAGCGTGTAGGCCTTTTCCGGGTTGAAGCCCCGCTTCGCGTCCTTGCCGGTGCCGGACCACCCGCTCTTGACCACCAGGTACACCACGCGATCGCTCGCCCGGACGCCGACGTTGCGCAGGGACAGCGCCTCGCCCTCGTTGCCCTTCGTGGTGAAGAGGGGCGCCTCGGCGGCCGTGAGCACGGACAACTCCGGGCGGACGCCCTCGATGCCGCCCAGGTCGATCTTCAGCGCCACCATGGGGGGCTCCACGGGCAGGGGAGCGGGGGCGGGCGTGGCCGGAGACGGTGCCTGTGGGGGCACGGGGATGGGAACCTCGAGCGGCGGCATGTTCTCCGCCGGGGGCGGTGTGCCGGTGGCGGACTCTTCCGAGGGGGTGCCCGGCTCCGGGGACACACCGCCTTCGGAGGGCGGGGGCTCGGCGGCGGGCGGAGGCGTCGCGGGAGGCGGCTGGGTGGCCCCCGCCGCGTCCGGAGGAGGCGTGGGGAGGGCGGGCTCGGGAAGCTCCAGCCGGTACCAGTCCTCATCTCCCGCGTGGCCGATGAATCCCGCCACGGCCTGCCCGAGCTGCAGCGGAGTGGCGTCCACGGCCCGGTCATTGGGCTCGCGCTCCACGCCGTCCTCGGGCGCGTGGTAGCGCACCTCGAGCGTGTAGGCACCGCCGGTGCCCTTGCGCGCCGAGGCCACCCGCACCCAGCGCTCGTGCTCGACGAAGAGGTTGGGGAAGCGCTCGGGCTTGCCCACGCCCGCGCTGTTGATGCTGGCGCTGCGCACGCCAGGGGCGTCGTACACCTCGAGCAACACGTCTCCGCCGGGGATGCCGGAGACGCTCACGTCCGCCACCCGGGGGTTGGCCGGGGCGAGCCGGTACCAATCCTCATCGGGCTTGGAGGGATCCGCGCCCAGACTGGCGCTCACCGTCGCGTCCTTCGCGACGACGAGGGCCTGTTCGGGCCGCTCGTTGGGCTCCTTCTCGCTGAGCTGCTCGGGTCCGGTTTCCACGGGACCCGCATCGGGGGTCTCGGTCTCCTGCTCCTTCGAGCAGCCACTCGGGCAGCCCGCGAGAAGCAGGCACAGCCATACCCCACCCAGACGTCGCATTCCGTTCCCTCTTGGCATTCGGGTGCCTACTCAATCCCCTGGCACCCGGGTGTCAAGGATCGCCAACAGGCGGCCTGACGCTTTCATCCCAGGAGGAGGAGCGGCGAGAGGGCGGAGCGCGGGTATGACCGGCCCCTCTTCGAGAAGGGGACCGGGGGCGGGCGAGAGAGAGGCCGCCTTGCGAGAGGGAGATCAGCCCGCCGCTGACTTCTTGTTCCTGCTGAAGTTGCGGAAGAAGTGGATGATCTGCTGCTCGGCTTTCTTGGCGTCGGTGGCGTCGGCGAATTCGGATTCGAGGAAGATGCCGCCGCACGACTCGCAGGTGTCGTAGCTCAACGGGTGTTGACGGTCTCCACCATCGACCCGGACGAGATCCACCTGGCATTCAGGGCACTGGCCGGTCAGCGCGTCCGCGTCGACCTTGCCTCCTTGCCCCTCGAGTCCGGTGAGGTTGTTGTGGAGGAGGATCCGGTTGAGGTCCGCGACATCAATCCAGAGCCCGCCGCAATCTCCACATTCTCGGAAATTTTCGCCGTGGTCCCCTTCGAGATCGGCCATCTCGACGCTGCAACCGGGGCAATTCATGGGGTGTATCATTCTCCTGTTGGGGGGAGTCGAGCTCCCGTGGGGTGACGGCTGGAGGGCGGCGTGCCCCCCGGACGTTCAGGGAATGATAGGTCGCATGATTTTTCAGATGCAACCCAACCGCCGCATTGTGTTCACGCGAGCAACCCCCGGGGCCCCCCCGTTCAGGCCTTGACCCGCTGGATATCGGCCCCGAGGGCACGCAACTTCTGCTCGAGCCGCTCGTAGCCCCGGTCCAGGTGGTAGATGCGCTGGATGTCCGTCTTGCCCTCGGCGCGCAGGCCCGCCAGCACCAGTGAGGCGCTGGCCCGCAGGTCGGTGGCCATGACGGGCGCCCCGGACAGCGTGCGGACGCCCTTCACCACCGCCGTGTGGCCCTGGATGGTGATGTCCGCCCCCATCCGGTGCAGCTCCGGCACGTGCATGAAGCGGTTCTCGAAGATGCGCTCGGAGATGACCGAGGTGCCGTCCGCCACCGTCATCAGCCCCATGAGCTGGGCCTGCATGTCCGTGGGGAATCCCGGGTGCTCGGTCGTCTTCACGTCCACCGAGTGCGGAACCTGGGGCGCCTTCACCCGGATGCCTCCGTCCTCCGTGGTGAGGGTGCAACCCGTCTCGCGCAGCTTGAGGATGACGGCTTCCAGGTGCTCGGGCACCACGCGCTTGACCAGCACCTCACCCCCGGTGATGGCGGCGGCCACCATCAGGGTCCCCGCCTCGATGCGGTCCGGGAGGATGGCGTGCTCCACCGGCTTGAGGGCCTCCACGCCCTCGATGGTGATGACGGAGGTGCCCGCGCCCTCGATGCGCGCGCCCATCTTGTTGAGCACCCGGGCGAGCTCCTCCACCTCGGGCTCGCGCGCGCAGTTCTCCAGCACGCTGCGGCCGCGCGCCAGCACCGCGGCCATCATCACGTTCTCCGTGCCCGTCACGGTGATGACGTCGAAGTTGACGGTGCCCCCCGTGAGGTGCTTCGCCGTGGCCTCCACGTAGCCCTCGGTCAGGTGGATGTCGGCCCCCAGGGCCTTGAGTCCCTTGAGGTGCTGATCGATGGGCCGCGCGCCGATGGCGCAGCCGCCCGGCATGGACACGCGGGCCCGGCCGAAGCGCGCCACCAGCGGGCCGAGCACCAGCACCGACGCGCGCATCGTCTTCACCAGATCGTACGGGGCCTCGGGGGTGATGGGCCCGTGGACCTCGACCTCGCACACGTCTGAGCGGGCGCCGTCGAGCCGACCCGTCCCACAGCCCATGGTGCCGAGCACCTTGAGCATGGTCTTCACGTCGGCCAGGTCCGGCACGTTGCGGTAGACGCTCTTGCCATCCGCCAGCAGCGCCGAGGCGAGGATGGGGAGCGCGGCGTTCTTCGCCCCCGACACGGACACCTCGCCCACGAGCCGGTGGCCACCCTTCACGATGATCTTGTCCATCAGTCCTGTCTCACCCCTGTGGCCGGGTGGCCACGGGCTGTGTCCCGAAAGCGAGGCGATCCCGCCGCTCCAGATCCTTCTCCACCCGCGCGTTCTCGTACCCCGCGGCCTGGAGGAGCGCCTGGACGGCCGCGCCCTGTGTTTCGCCAATCTCCAATGCAAGCAGCCCGCCAGGGGCGAGCACCCGCCTGGCTCCGGTGATGACCTGCCGCAGGAGCACGAGGCCATCGGGGCCTCCGTCCAGCGCCATCCGGGGCTCGCGGCGCACCTCCGCGGACAGCCCGGCGATCTCCCCCGAGGCGATGTACGGGGGATTGGACACCACCACCTGGAAGAGGGCGTCCGGGGGCAGGGGAGCGTAGAGGCTGCCCTCCAGGATCCGCACCCGCTCGGCCACGCCCAGGGTCTGGGCGTTCTCCCGCGCGAGCGCGCAGGCGTCCGGGGACAGGTCCGTGGCCGTCACCTGGGCCTGGGGCCGCTCGGCCGCGAGGCTGATGGCGATGCAGCCCGAGCCAGTGCACACGTCCAGCGCGGCGCCCGGGGCGTCCTTGGGCAGGGCGTGCAGGGCGGCCTCCACCAGCAGCTCCGTCTCCGGGCGGGGGATGAGCACCCGCGCGTCCACCTTGAAGGGGCGGTTGTAGAACTCGCGCACACCGGTGAGGTACTGGGTGGGCTCGCCCGCCATGCGCCGCGCGATGAGGGCACGCAAGGCGGCCAGCTCCTCCTTCTCCAGCGGCCGGTCCAGGTCCACGTACAGCCGCACCCGCGTCGTCTTCAACACATGGGCGAGCAGCACCTCGGTGGTGAGCCGCGGCGCGTCCACGCCCTTCTTGTCGAAGTGCTGGGTCGTCCAGGTGAGGACCTTGCGGATGGTCCAGATCTCCTCGCTCATGCGCCTGGTGGGCTCCTGCCCTCGCCCGTCTGCTGCTTGAGCGCCTCGGCCTGGTAGTGGGTGCGGCAGGCGGTGATGACGTCCTCGACCCCGCCGGCCATGATGCCCGGCAGGTTGTGCACCGTGAGGCCGATGCGGTGATCCGTCAGCCGGTCCTGCGGGAAGTTGTAGGTGCGGATCTTCTCCGAGCGATCGCCCGTGCCCACCTGGCCCCGGCGCATGGAGTCGCGCTCGTTGCGGATGCGCTCCTGCTCGATTTCATAGAGCTTGGCGCGCAGCATGCGCTCGGCCATGGCGCGGTTCTTCCCCTGGCTCTTCTCCTGCTGGCACTTCACCACGATGCCCGAGGGCTTGTGGATGAGGCGCACCGCGGAGTCCGTGGTGTTCACGCTCTGGCCGCCCGAGCCCGTCGAGCGCATCACCTGCATCTCGATGTCGGCCGGGTTGAGCTTGATGTCCACGTCCTCGGCCTCGGGCATCACCGACACGGTGATGGTGGAGGTGTGGATGCGCCCCTGGGCCTCGGTGGCCGGCACGCGCTGCACCCGGTGCACCCCGGACTCGTACTTCATGGCGCTGTAGATGCCGTCGCCCGACAGGGTGATGGTGACGTCCTTGACCCCGCCCGCGCCGCCGGGGCTCATGTCCAGGATGTCCGCCTTCCAGCCCTTGCGGTCCGCGTAGCGCAGGTACATCTGCATCACTTCCTCGGCGAACAGGCCGGCCTCGTCGCCGCCCGCGCCCGCGCGGATCTCCAGGATGACGTCCTTCTCGTCATTGGGATCCTTGGGCAGCAGGAGCACCTTGAGCGCCTGCTCCTGCTCCTCGCGCTGCGTCTTGAGCCCGGGCAGGGCCTCGCGCGCGTAGGCCTTCTCGTCCGGGTCCGGGCTGGACAGCCAGGCCTCGACTTCCTTGAGGTCGTCGAGCACCTTGCGGTACGCCCGGAAGGTCTCCACCAGCTTCTCCAGGCCCGCCCGCTCCTTGGAGACCTTCTGCAGCTTCGCCGAATCGGCGATGACGTCCGGGTTGGCCAGATCGGCGGTCAGGCGCTCGAACCGGCGCTCCACGTCTTCAAGTTTATCGATCATCTGTGTGGGCTCGGCGTTGTGCCCCGTTGTCCAGCCCCTGGCAAGGCCGGACGGGGTCGAGAAATTCCGTGGACTTCCGGGGGGGGAGCGTGAAAAAAGGGCGGTTCGCTGCCGCCAGTGCGGCCCATTTCCGCCTCAACGGAGTACCAGAAGATGCCTGCTCAGAAGGGAAACCGCAGCAAGAAGAAGCTGTCCAACCGCGCTGGTTCGAAGAAGGCGGCCCTCAAGCGCCGCCGCGCTCGTGAGCGCCGCAAGTAGTTCGCCATGCGCCTCCTCCTCTGTGCCGAGGGGGAGGGGGCGAGCACCCCTGCCTTTCGCGCTGGCTCGCCGGGGGCGGACCCGTTAGCAACCCCTGGATGGAAACCGCCTGGCGCCCGCCGGGTGGGATGGCTCTTTCTTGCGCCGTGGGCGGCGCGTACATTGGCTTCGCGAGTTCATGGCCCGGGAAAAGGACAACATCGCTCTCTCCGACGAGCACAACTCACGTGGCATCGAGTTGGCCGATCGTGGATGGCTCGACGAGGCCATCAAGGAGTTCAAGAAGGCGATCGATCTCGATCCCGACTCCGCGCACGCCCACGACAACCTCGCCACCGTCTACGCCGAGAAGAAGCTCTTCCGCGAGGCCCTGGGCGAGTACCTCACCGCGCTCAAGCTGGAGCCGGACAGTCCCACCGCTCACTACAACCTCGCCTGCTTCCTCTCCACGCATGCCGCCGAGATGGCGGTGTCGGAGTACCGCGAGGCCATTGAGCTGGATCCGGAGTACCCGGACGCGCACCTCAACCTGGGTCTCACCTACGCGGACCAGGGCCGCATCGAGGACGCCATGCGCGAGCTGCAGACGGCCATCGAGCTGCAGCCCCAGGACGCCTTCCCCCGGCACGAGCTCGCCGCGCTGCTGATGGACGAGGGGGACTACCGCTCGGCCATCACCCAGCTCAAGGAAGTGGTGCGGCTGGAGGCGGACAATTTCGAGGCCCACCTGGACCTGGGCATCTGCTACGCCCAGAAGGGCTTCTACGCCGAGGCCGAGCGCTCCTACGAGAAGGCGAGCGCGCTCAACGCCGAGGATCTGCTGCTCAACTACAACCTGGCCGCCCTCTACGCGCTGTGGGGCCGCCGGGCCGATGCGTTGAACTTCCTGCAGAAGGCCGTGACGGCGGATCGCCAGAAGGTCCAGGGTTGGCTCGCCACGGATACGATGTTCGACTCGTTGAAGAGCGACCCCGGGTTCGAGGCGCTCTTCTGAGCCCCTGAGCCTCCCTATGGAATGGGTTTTTCTTGGACTGGCGCTCCTGCTGGTCCTGGCGAACGGTTTCTTCGTGGCGACCGAGTTCGCCATCGTGAAGATCCGTCCCACGCGCCTGCAGGCGATGGTGGACGACGGGCGTCCGGGGGCCGGCAACGCCATGAAGATGGTGGACAAGCTCGACGCCTACCTGTCCGCCACCCAGTTCGGCATCACGCTCGCCTCGCTGGGCCTGGGCTGGCTGGGCGAGCCCGCCTTCGCCCACCTGCTGGAGCCCGTGCTCGCGCGCGTGGTGCCCGAGGCGGCCGGCCCCGCGGTGGCGCACTCGGTGGCGGTGGCCATCGCCTTCGCCATCATCACCTTCCTGCACATCGTGCTCGGGGAGCTCGCGCCCAAGAGCCTCGCCATCCAGCGCGCCGAGGCGACCACGCTGGCCGTGGCGCTGCCCATGCGCGTCTTCTACGTGGTCTTCTACCCGGCCATCTGGGTGCTCAACGCCCTGGCGGGCTGGGTGCTCAAGGCCTTCGGGATGCACACCGCGCACGAGTCCCAGGACGCGCACAACGAGGACGAGCTGCGCGTCATCCTCCACTCCTCGGCCGAGGCGGGCGCCATCACCACGGCGCGCGCGGAATTGCTCGAGCGCTCGCTGGAGATGGCCCAGAAGACGGCGCGCCAGGTCATGGTGCCGCGCAACCAGGTGAAATTCCTCGACATGGAGGAGCCCCTGGACAAGTGCGTCGCCGACGCGCGCGCGGCGGGCCACACGTGGCTGCCGGTGTGCCGGGGCAACATGGACGAGGTGGAGGGGGTGGTGAACGTCAAGGACCTCTTCTTCCTGCTCTCCCGTGGCGAGCTGCGCAGCCTGTCCCAGGTGCAGCGGCCCGTGCTCTACGTGCCCGAGCACGTGACGCTCGAGCAGCTGCTCAACGAGTTCCGCCGGCGGCGCCGTCAGACGGCGCTCGTGGTGGACGAGCACGGAGGCACGTCCGGACTGGTGACGATCGCCGACGTGGTGGCGGAGATCGTGGGCGACGTGGCCGAGCTGGGCCGGCGCGTGGACGAGGTGCGCTCGCTGCCCGGAGGCCGCTTCGAGCTGCCCGGCACCGCCCAGCTGGATGACCTGGAGGACCGCCTGGACGTGTCCTTCGAGATCGACGACGAGGACATCGAGGTGACCACCATCGCCGGCTACATCATGGCGAAGCTGGGCCGCATTCCGGAGAAGGGCGACCTCATCAAGCTGGACATGTGGCGCATCCAGGTGGAGGAGGTGGAAGGTCCCCGGGTGGTGCGCGTGACGGTGGAGCCGCAGGCGGGCCCCAAGCCCCCCGTGACGGCTGCCTCGGAGGCCTGAGTTCCTGGCCGCCCTCCGGGCGCCCGTGTTCCCCCTCGCAGGCCCGACGCCTCGGGGGAACCCGCCCGCATGTCAGACCCCTCTGCTACAGCTCGCACCAGCCCGGTCGCGCACACGGCCGGAGGACGATTTCTTGCCTGCCCGCCGAGGTTGTCGGGGGGTCGTGCTTGATCGGTTGAAATCGGGCGTGTTACTCGTCCCCAATCGCTCCGGAGCCGATTTTTCGGCCTCGGAGCCGCTTTCCCGCCCTGCCGGTACACCTTTCGGGAGCCCGTTTTCCCATGCGAATCAAGCGCCTGGACATCACCGGATTCAAGTCGTTCATGGATCGCAGCGTCTTCACCTTCGATGAAGGCGTCACGGGCATCGTCGGCCCCAATGGCTGTGGCAAATCGAACGTGGTGGACTCCATCCGCTGGGTGATGGGCGAGCAGAGCGCCAAGAACCTGCGCGGCCGCGGCATGGAGGACGTCATCTTCAACGGCTCGGAGTCCAAGCCGCCGCTGTCCATGGCCGAGGTGTCGCTCACCTTCCACGTGGATGAGACGGACACGATGCCCGCGCACCTCGGCGGCATCCCCGAGGTGACCGTCACCCGCCGGCTCTTCCGCAACGGCGAGTCCGAGTACCTCATCAACAAGACGACGTGCCGCCTGCTGGACATCACCGAGCTGTTCCTCGGCACGGGCGTGGGCACCAAGGCCTACTCCATCATCGAGCAGGGCCGTGTGGGCCTCATCGTCTCCAGCAAGCCGGAGGACCGGCGCCACCTCATCGAGGAGGCCGCGGGCGTCACCAAGTACAAGTCGCGCCGCAAGGCCGCCGAGCGCAAGCTGGAGGCCACCCAGGCCAACCTCCTGCGCGTCACGGACGTCACCGGGGAGCTGGAGCGCCGTCTGGAGAGCCTGTCGCGCCAGGCCAAGAAGGCCGAGAAGTACAAGAAGCTCAAGACGCGCATGCGCGAGATCGAGCTGCACTCCGCCTCGCACCGCTACCTGGGCCTGCACGCCGAGGCCAAGCAGCTCCAGGAGCGCCTGGGCAGCCTCGGGGGCGAGGAGCGCGAGGGCCTGGACAAGATGCGCGCCCTGGAAGAGGCCATCGCCCAGCGCCGCGCGGAGCTGGAGACCGAGGCCCAGACACTGCAGAAGCTCTCCGCCGACGTGCACACCCTGGAGAGCGCCGTGCAGCGCGCGGACCAGGACCTGGCCTACTGGCGCAAGGATCTGGAGGAGACGAGCGCGCGGGTGGGCCAGTCCGAGGTGGAGCTCCACGCCCTCAAGGCCCGTCAGGCCGAGGTGGCCGAGACCATGGCCTCCCGCGAGGCGGAGCTCAGCTCCATCGCCGGCTCGTGGAAGGAGGACGAGGTCTCCATGAAGGTGGCGCAGGAGGAGCTGCGCCGGGTGAGCCAGCTGCAGGGGGAGATCTCCCTGCGGCTCGAGCAGGAGCGCGCCGCGCTCGTCACCGTGGCCAGCCGCCTCGCCAACCACGAGAGCAACCTCGTCAACCTCGCCCGTCAGAAGACGGACCTGGAGGCCCGGCGCGCCCGCAACCGCACCGAGGCGGACGCCCTTCGCGCCCAGGAGACGCAGCTCGAGGACGCGCGCCAGACGGTGGCCCGCCGGCTGGAGGGCAGCCGCCATCTGTCCCTGGAGATCGCCGAGCGCCGGGGCCAGGAAGAGGAGGCCCTGCGGCTCACCCGCCAGGCCTTCACGGAGAACGAGGTCCAGGTCATCGGCCTGCGCGAGGAGCTGAGCGACAAGCGCAGCCGGCTCGCCTCGCTGGAGGCGCTGCAGAAGGACTACGAGGGCTTTGACCGGGGCGTGCGCGCGGTGATGGTGCGCGCGGGCGAGGACGCGCGCACCCAGGGCATCTTCGGCCTCGTGGCGGACGTGCTCTCCACCACGCCGCGCTACGAGCGCGCCGTGGAGGCCGTGCTGGGCGAGCGGTTGCAGCACGTCGTCGTGGAGAGCCGCGCCAAGGGCGTGGAGCTGGTGGAGTACCTCAAGGACGCCGCCGAGGGCCGGGGCAGCTTCCTGCCCGTGCCCGCCCCCGAGCGCGTGCCGGCCGAGGTCCAGCCGGACATGTCCCGCCCCGGAATGCTCGCGCGCGCCCTCGACGAGGTGACGTGCGAGGACGCGCTCCGGCCCGTGGTGCGGCTGCTGCTCGGGGACGTGGTCATCGTGGAGGACCTGGCGAGTGCCCGGGCCTGCGCCGAGGCCGAGGGCGCCACGTGGACGCTCGTCACCCTGGATGGCGAGGTGTTCCGCCCCGACGGCACCCTCACCGGCGGTGAGCGCGAGGGCGCCGCCGTGGGCGCCCTGCAGAAGAAGCGGGAGATCGCCGAGCTGGCCATCGAGGTGGCCCGGGTGGAGGAGCGCTACAACGAGATTCTCACCCGGCACTACACCCTGCAGAAGCAGATGGGGGACACCGAGGACGTGCTGCGCGGGCTGGCGAAGAACCAGCACGCCGAGGAGCTGAGCCTCGCCCACCAGGAGAAGGACCTTCACAAGGCGAGCGAGGACCTGGCGCGCGTGCGCGATCGGCTCCGGGCCCTGGACGCGGACGAGTCCCAGCTCGTGCACATGCACGAGGGGCTGGCGCACGAGGAGGAGAACAGCCGGGGCGAGGTGGCCCATGGCCAGGCGGACCGCGAGGCGCGGGAGGAGCGCGTCAAACAACTGCTCGGCGAGCTGGAGTCGCTCAAGCAGCGGGCGGAGACGGCCTCGGCCAATCTCACCAGCCTCAAGGTGAAGGTGGCCGCCGGGGGCGAGCGCGGAGAGTCGGCGCGCAAGGAGCTGGAGAGCCTGCTGGCCCAGAAGGAAGAGATGGCCAGCCGGGTGCGCAAGCTGGAGTCCACGGTGCGCGACGGGGCCTCGCGGGTGGCGGAGTTCAACCGCCGCATCGGCGAGACGGAGGCCGCGCGCGCGCAGAAGGCCGAGGAGCTGTACGGCGCCTCCCAGGGACTGGAGGGCCGGCGCTCGGCCCACGCCACGGCCACGGGCGAGGTGCGCGAGCAGGAGAACGGGCTGCGCGAGCTGCGCACGACGCTGGACGGGCTCACCCAGGGCCTCTCCCAGATGACGCTGCGCGAGCGGGAAATCGTCCTGGAGCTGGAGCACCTGGTGGCGGGCGTGCGCGAGCGCCACGGCCTGGAGCTGGCCGACGAGGTGCACCACTACCACCTGCTGCCGTCGCTCAGCGAGGAGGCGGAGCAGGAGCTCAAGGAGCTGCGCGCGCAGGTGGAGAAGATGGGGGAGATCAACCTCACCGCCATCGACGAGCACGCGGACCTCACCCAGCGCTCGGCGTTCCTGCTGGCGCAGAAGAAGGACCTGACGGAGTCCATCGAGAAGCTGCACGAGGCCATCCGGCGCATCGACGCGTCGAGCCGGGACCGCTTCAAGCAGACGTTCGACGTCGTCAACGAGAAGTTCCAGGCCATCTTCCCGCGCCTGTTCGGCGGTGGCCGGGCGAGCCTCGTGCTCACCCAGGAAGGGCCGGGCGCGGAGCCGGGCGTGGAGATCGTCGCCCAGCCGCCCGGCAAGAAGCTGCAGAGCATGAACCTGCTGTCCGGCGGCGAGAAGGCGCTCACGGCCGTGGCGCTCATCTTCGCCATCTTCCTCATCAAACCCACGCCCTTCTGCCTCCTGGACGAGGTCGACGCCCCGCTGGATGAGGGCAACGTGGGCCGCTACAACGACATGGTGAAGGAGATGAGCAAGCAGTCGCAGTTCATCCTCATCACCCACAACAAGCGCACCATGGAAGTGGCGGACACCCTCTACGGCGTGACGATGGAGGAGCCCGGCATCTCCAAGCTGGTGAGCGTGCGGCTGCGCGAGGCCACGGCGGCCAACGACAACACCAGCGTCGCGTAGGCGCGCGGCGCCCGGGAGCTGGATGTGAAGAAGGCGCGGCTCCTGGGTTCCAGGTGCCGCGCCTTCGGTGCTTCAGGGCCCTCGGCCGCTCGGGCCTACTTCTTCTTCTTGGGAGCCGCTTCCGTGGTCTCCTTGGGGCAGGCGCCCTGGTCCGCGGCGAGACGCTGCTTGGCGGTGTCCAGGTCCTGCTGGGTGACGGCGATGATCTCCTGGGTCTTCGCCTCGAGGTCACCCCAGGCCGCGTCCTTGGCCTTGAGCTCGCGGGCGAGGTCCACGGTGCTCTGGTCCACCTGGCGCTGGGACTCGATGGAGTTCACCCACGCCTGGGCGGAGTCGACGAGCGTCCTGCACTTGCTCTTGAGCTCGTCGATGAGCTTCCAGTCCTTGGTCTTCTGGTACTTCGCCACGATGGCGTCATAGGCCTCGGCGGCGTTGGCGCGGTTGCCGAAGGCGATGGCGGCGTCGGCGGAGCGCTGGTTGCGCACCAGGTCCAGCTGCAGCAGCCGCAGCTCGGGCGTCAGGTCCGCGGCGGGCTCGGTGGCGTGCGAGTTGAAGTGGACGAAGCGGTAGGGGAACTTGAGCTCGTCCACCTCCAGCTTCACCGGCACCGCCATCATCTTGCCCTTGAGGCACGCGGCGAGCTGGTCTCCCTCGGGCGTTCCGACGGAATCGAAGGTGATGTCGGCCGCGGTGGCCGACGCCTTCTTCAGGTCCACGTTGGCGCGCAGCGTGGGGGGCGCCTTGGTCTCATAGCCCGCGTAGCAGTCACACCACTGGGCCTGCGCGAGCCGCACGTTGCCCGAGAAGTCCGAGCCCGGGTTGAGGCCGAAGCGCACGCTGGGGCTGTTGCCCGCCTCGTGGACGAAGGTGCTCTCGGACTCCACCGGCGCGGCGCCCTTGGCCAGGGGGGTGAGCGGCACGCGCGTGTCCACCAGCTTCTGCACGCACGCGATGCCCTCGGGCGTGAGGTTCTCACCGGAGATGACGTGCGAGCCCCCCTGCTCGTTCACGGTGGTCTTCACGACCAGCCGCGTGGTCTCGGCGGTGCCACGGCTCTTCGGGTCCACCAGGCACTCCATCACCTGGGGACGGGAGGCGAGCAGCGCGCCCACGAGGATGCCCTGGTTGGCGGGCTGCGACAGGGCGGGTGCCTGGGTCTTGCACACCGCCACGTCGAAGGGGGACTGGTTGGTGATGCGCAGCCGCTCCTCCTTGGAGATGGGGGCGCCTCCAGTTTGGGCTTGCTGCTGACCGGCGCAGCCAGCGGCCGCGGCGGCGAGGAGGGAAGTGATGGCGAGACGGCTCATCATGGAAGGGGTTCTCCGTTTCCGTTGGGGAAGGACAACGGAGGCCTCATTTATCAAGTCCCTCGGCGTTCTTGAGATCCTTCAAGCGCAGGCCGTTTTTCTTCAACAAACGGTAGAGGCTTTGCATGGACAGGCCCGTGTGCTGCTCGGCCGTCGCCATGTCGAAGTTGGACACGCGCATGACCTCGGCGAAGTAGAGCCGCTCGAAGTCGGCCACCACGCGATCCTTGGCCTCGTGGTAGGGCATGTTCGTCACGAGCGCGGCCACGCTGGTGGTGGGCTGCTGGCCCTCGGGGCGGCTCTTGTTCTGGGCCATGAAGTCCAGCCAGCTCGCATTGCCCGTTTCCTGCATGAGCGCGCCCCGCTCGAGCACGTTGCGCAGCTCGCGCACGTTGCCCGGCCAGTCATAGCCCTCGAAGAGGGCGAGCGTCTGGGGGGTGAGCTCGAAGGAGGACTTGATGCCGCGCAGCAGGGACTGGGCCAGCACGGGGATGTCCTCGCGCCGGGTGCGCAGGGGCGGCAGGCGCACACGCGCCACGGCCAGCCGGAAGTAGAGGTCCGCCCGGAAGCGGCCCTGGCGCACGTCCTCTTCCAGGTTGCGGTGCGTGGAGGCGATGACGCGCACGTCCACGGAGATGGGCGCGCCCGTCAGCGAGGGCACCTCGCGCGACTCCAGCACCCGCAGCAGCTTGGGCTGCAGGGACAGCGGGAGCTCGCCCACCTCGTCGAGGAAGAGGGTGCCGCCCTGGGCGGCCTCGAAGACGCCCTTGGCGCTCTTGTCCCCGTCCTGCTCCGCGCGCAGGCCGCCGAACAGCTCGCGCTCGGCCTTCTCCTCGGTGATGAGGTTGCAGTCCACGACCTTGAAGGGGCCGTGACGGCGCATCGAGTGCTGGTGCACGGCGCGCGCGGCGAGCTCCTTGCCGGTACCCGTCTCGCCCTCGATGAGCAGGTTCATGTCCTCGCGGGCGATACCGCGCAGCTGCGCGAAGACGATTCGCGTCTTCTCCGCGGTGCCCACCAGCGAGCCGAAGGCATCCGCTCCGCCCGACACCTCCACCTCGGTGGCGCGCGCGGCCTGCTTGATGACGAGCTTCGTCTTGCCCAGCAGCACCTTGTCGCCGGACTGCAGCAGCACCTGCATCACCTGGTGTCCATCCAGGAAGGTGCCATTGCGGCTGCCCAGGTCCTTGAGGAGGATGCCTTGCGAGGTGCGCTCCAGCTCCACGTGCCGGCGGCTCACCGTGGGATCCGTCAGCACCAGGTCGCTCGCCGAGTCCGAGCCCACGCGCAGCAGCGCGTCCTGGGTGGTGACCTTCTTGCCCTTGTCCGGGCCGCCCACCACTTCCACCGTCCACTCACGCACCTGGATGCGGGTCGGAAGGCCTTCTCCGACCTGCACGGTCAACGTGGCCTCGGACTTGTCGTTGATCATCGGCTTGGAGCCTCCCGCCCGGAGCATGGGCGGGTCACTCCGCCCGTGTCTCCGGAGTTCCCCTGTTTACGGGGGCGCTCCCAAGGGAGCAAGCCTTTGTGATGCCCGTCGTCACCAGAGCGTCGGTGTGGGACGGGTGATCCGGTGGCTCGAGGCGCCGCGGTCAGTAGTTGCTGGGCGCGTCGCTGGACGGGAAGGACTCCTTGGACTGCTCGTCCACGAGGTCATCCTCCTCGTTACCTCCCGACTTCACCTGGGCATTGGTGGGAGCGCCAGGTGAGGAGTGTTTCTCCGTCTTCGCGCCCGCCTCACGGCTCGGGGTCTGCTTCTCCTCGGTGCTGCCCGGGGCCTTTCGTTCCTGCTCTGCCATCATCCACCTCCATGAGAGTGCCTTCTCTTCCTGGAAAGCTGTGCATGGGAGAGGATGGCCGCCCGCCCGGGGAGGACGGCCGCCTGCTGACCTGGCCGTCAGGCCTGGAGCATGGAGTCGAGCTTCTTGTCCCGATCCAGCTGAGCCAGGTCCGTGTAGCCGCCGACGTGGGTGTCGCCGATGAAGATCTGCGGCACGGTGCGCTGTCCGCCGCTCATCTCCACCAGTTTCGCGCGTGCGGTGTCGTCACCAGTCACGTCCACTTCCTCGTAGGACACGCCCTTGCGCTTGAGCAGATCCTTGGCCCGGACGCAGTAGCCACAGTAGGTGGTGGTGTAGATCTTCACGGGTTTCACGCGGTCCTCCTCGGGTATGTCCGCGAAGGGTAATGGGGGCGCGTGGACTCCGCCATGGGTGAGTGAGCGGAGAGGCCCGAAACGCGAACGGCCCCTGGCTCCACGAGGGAACCAGGGGCCGTGGGGCGAACGGTGCCCGGGGACGACTACATCCCCATGCCGCCCATGCCACCCATGCCGCCCATGCCACCCATGCCGCCGCCACCGCCGGCGGGCAGGTCCTTCTCCTCCTTGGGACGCTCGGCCACCATCGCCTCGGTGGTGAGCATCAGGGAGGCGACCGACGCCGCGTTCTGCAGCGCGGTGCGGCTCACCTTGGCCGGGTCGATCACGCCCGCGGCCAGCAGGTCCTCGTAGGTGCTCGTGGCGGCGTTGAAGCCGTAGGCGCCCGTGCCCTCCTTGACCTTGTTGACGATGACGCTGCCCTCGAGGCCGCCGTTGGCGACGATCTGGCGCAGCGGCTCCTCCACGGCGCGGCGGATGATGTCCACGCCGAACTTCTCACCGGCCTCGACCTTGACGCCGTCGAGCACCTTGGAGCAGCGCAGCAGGGCCACGCCACCGCCGGGGACCACACCCTCCTCGACGGCCGCGCGGGTCGCGTTGAGGGCGTCCTCCACGCGAGCCTTCTTCTCCTTCATCTCGGTCTCGGTGGCGGCGCCCACGTTGATGACGGCCACGCCGCCCACCAGCTTGGCCAGCCGCTCCTGGAGCTTCTCGCGATCGTAGTCGCTCGAGGTCTCCTCGATCTGGGCGCGGATCTGCTTCACGCGCGCCTCGATCTCGTTCTGCTGACCGGCACCGTCGACGATGGTGGTGTTGTCCTTGTCGATGGTGATGCGCTTGGCGCGGCCCAGGTCCGTCAGCTGGAGCGTGTCCAGCTTGATGCCCAGGTCCTCGGCGATCATCTTGCCGCCCGTCAGGGTGGCGATGTCCTCGAGCATGGCCTTGCGGCGGTCGCCGAAGCCAGGGGCCTTCACGGCCGCCACGTTGAGCACGCCGCGGATCTTGTTCACCACGAGCGTGGCCAGGGCCTCGCCCTCGATGTCCTCGGCGATGATGAGCAGGGGCTTACCCGAGCGGGCGACCTGCTCGAGGATGGGCAGCAGGTCCTTCATCGAGGAGATCTTCTTCTCGTTGATGAGGATGAGGACGTCGTTGAGGACGACCTCCATGCGCTCCGGATCCGTCACGAAGTAGGGCGACAGGTAGCCGCGGTCGAACTGCATGCCCTCGACCACGTCCAGGTTGGTGTCGAGACCCTTGGCCTCCTCCACCGTGATGACGCCCTCCTTGCCCACCTTCTCCATCGCGTCGGCGATGATCTGCCCGATGGTGGTGTCTCCGTTGGCGGAGATGGTGCCCACCTGGGCGATTTCCTTCTTGTCCTTGGTGGGCTTGGCCAGGTTCTTCAGCTCGGCGGTGATGGCGGCCACGGCCTTGTCGATGCCGCGCTTGATGTCCATGGGGTTGTGACCGGCGGCCACCAGCTTCGCGCCCTCGCGGAAGATGGCCTGCGCCAGCACGGTGGCCGTCGTGGTGCCGTCACCGGCCACGTCGGAGGTCTTGGAGGCGACCTCCTTGACCATCTGGGCGCCCATGTTCTCGAACTTGTTCTCCAGCTCGATCTCCTTGGCCACCGTCACACCGTCCTTGGTGATGGTGGGGGAGCCGAACGACTTCTCGATCACCACGTTGCGGCCCTTGGGCCCGAGGGTGACCTTGACCGCGTCGGCCAGGATGTTCACGCCGCGCAGGATGGATTCGCGCGCGCGGACGTCGAAAAGAATGTCCTTCGCCATGTTCTGTGTGTCCTTGAAAAGGGGGGTAGGGGAATAACGGAGAGGTGTGAGGCGGGAGTTACTGCTCGATCACGCCGAGCACATCCTCCTCACGCAGGATGAGGTGCTCCTCGCCGTCGATCTTGATCTCCGTGCCCGCGTACTTGCTGAAGAGGATGCTGTCGCCGGCCTTGATGTCCATGGCGCGCACCTTGCCGTCCTCGAGCACCTTGCCGTTGCCGACGGCGATGACCTTGCCCTCGAGCGGCTTCTCCTTGGCGGTGTCGGGGATGAACAGACCGCCCTTGGTCTTGTTCTCCTCGGCCACGCGCTTGATGATCAGACGATCCTGCAGGGGACGAATCTTCATGGTCGGTCTCCTCGAGAGGGGGTGCCCTGGTTGCTCGGTGCACCCGGGGGTTTGGGAAAAGGGCTGCTGGGCCCAGGCGATTGGCACTCGCACCACGTGAGTGCCAACAGCCAAGCGCGCGGGATAATAACCAGCGAAGTCGACCCGTCAAGCGAGCCCGTCGTGGGGGCTCGAAACGATGCAACCCCCCGCCACCATTCAGGTTTTAGGTTTTGTCCAGGAATGCACATCCTGGCGCGGGCGCGCGGCGGTCCGTTCCATTTCTGGCAGTCCCGGGGCGCGAGTGCCAGCGTAAGTGCCCGGAATGACTGGATGCCGCTTTGCGGCACAAGGGGGGCCATTGATATCTTTGGGGGTGGCTCCTCCGTGGTGGATTCCTGGAGGGGAGCCGGGAGGAGCTTCGTCCATGAGTCAACTGGTGACGTCCCCTTCGTTGAAGGAGTTCTTCAAGACCCTCCTGGAGGAGGCCATCCGCCGGCAGCAGGTCGCCGTCGGGCAGAGCACCGAGTTCTACCTGGTGAACCTGCTGGCCGAATTCGCCTCGTCCGACAAGCTGTTCAGCAAGGGAGACGACGGGCGCGCCGAGCAGGAGCCGCTGGCCATGCTCTACCACCGCTCGCTCCAGCAGCAGCGGGACGAGCGCATCCGCACCCTGCGGCGCCTGGGCGACGTGTCGCTCTACAAGGCGGGCTTCTTCTCCGGGTCGCTGCGCGAGGGGCCCGTGGGACAGGACTACTACATCCAGATGGGTGGGGCGGCCTATGGCCAGGTGGCGGAGCTGGCGCCCGGCGCGGGCTTCGCCTCCGTCTACCGGGAGCTGAGCGCGCGCTTCCGCGCCCTGGTGGACGTGCTCGAGGAGATCGCCGCGCGGGGGCTCGTGCGCAATGGCCCCTCGGGCGCGCTCAAGGTGTACGAAACCTGGGTCCGCACGGGCAATGACAAGCTGCAGCGGGTGCTCGTGGACGCGGGGCTGGTGGTGCCCAAGGGGTTGGCGAACTGAACCGGGAGCGCGACGCATGATCGCCCGCGTTCAGGCCCACCTGGAGGCCATCTACGGTTTCACCTGCGAGGCCCGGGCGGAGGGCTTCCTGGTGGACACCGAGGCGGCCGTGCTCCTGGGCTCCTCCGGAGGACTCGAGGAGGAACTGCTCGTTCGCGAGGGAGAAGGGGAGGTGGAACTCGCCCTCTATCTGGCCCCCGCGTTGCTCTCCCGGCTGCGGCCCTACGAGAGCGCCCCGGTGCACGCCCTGCTGGATGGGGAGCTGGACGGCTTCTGCCAGCTCGCCGAGGGCGTCTCCCACTTCGTCTATATGGCGCAGACGGCCTTACAAGAGCGCACCGTGTCCTTGTTGGAGCTGGAGGCGCAGGCGGAGGTGGACAAGTTCGCCCTGTGCCTGTTGCAGCGCTGGGGGACGGGGGTGGAGGGGTGGGCGCGGGAGCTGATCGGGAAGCTCTTCGAGCGGGTGTCCTACCGGGCCCGGCTGACCGAGGCGGAGCGCTGGCGCTACCAGGAGGCCAACCGCCTGTCGCGCAACTTCTGCACCCGGCTGATGGGCCATGTCGCCGGGCGGCGGCTCGAACGGCTGCTGTCGGAGCTGCGCTACGCCTACCGATTGGGTGCGCAAGCCAAGCTGCGCCACTTCGCGCAAGTCTCCTGACCGCGGGGCGCGCGCATCGGGTACGGTGGGCGCATGCCCCGAGAGGCCTCCGCTGGAGGAATCGTCATCCGAGAGCAGGGAGGTGAGCTGGAGGTGGCCGTGATCCGGCCTCACGGCCGCTCCCTGTGGGCATTGCCCAAGGGGCATGTGGATCCGGGTGAGTCGCCCGAGCAAACCGCCACGCGCGAGGTGTGGGAGGAGACGGGCCTGCGGGCCACGCTCGTCGCGCCCCTGGGGGAGATCCGCTACGTCTACCAGTTCCGTGGCCAGCGCATCTTCAAGCGCGTCCACTTCTTCCTCTTCCGCTACCAGTCAGGGGTGCTGGGTGACATCCAGCACGAGGGACAGCGGATCGAGGTGGACGAGGCCCGCTGGGTGCCGCTCGTGCGGGCATCGGCGCTGCTGGGCTACAAGGGTGAGAAGGCCATCGCCGCGCGCGCGGCCAGGATGCTGCTGCGCGCGGGGACCGTCCTCGTCCCCTCCGGACAGAAGCCAGAGGGCACCGGAGACTAGAGCTCCTTGGCGTCCTTGGCGGAGTACTTGCCGGTGAGCGCCTCGCGCACGTCCCGGTCGAACTTCACCCGGCCCGTGGCCACCTCCCGCAGCGAGAGCACGGGCGGCTTGTTCTTGGAGATGTCGATGATGGGGCGGGCGCCGGCCATGAGCTGACGGGCGCGCTTGGCCGCCAGCAGCACGAGCGCGAAGCGGTTGTCGACCAGGGGGAGGCAGTCTTCGACTGTGACGCGAGCCATGGTTCAGAAATCCTATCGCGGAAGAACGCGGGGAAAGAAACCCAACCTAGAGAGCGCCCTCCACCGAGTCAAGGAAGGACGTGCCCGCCCATCGGGCGGGAGACGCGGCGCCTGTCCGCCGTGTGCTAGTGTTTTCTTAGATTCCAGAGACTTCCCAGAAACGGCTGATCCCCGCGCGCATGATCACTTCCCCGCTTCGTCCTTCTGGAAATCACCCCACATCCCCCGGGTCTCGCAAGCCCCATGCTTTTTGGAGCAATCAGTCGGTCTGGGGCATCTCGGCGCTCCTGTTCGGCTCGGTGGGGTTGGACTGGCTCTACCTCGGCCACATCCGTCCCATGGCGCTGGTCTACCGGCTCCTGGTGCTGGCCAGCCTGTTGATCATGCGCGAGCTGCACGCGCGCCCTTCCACCCGGGTGGGACGTGGGGTGCAGTATGTGTCGCTCGTCGTCAGCAGCGGCTGCATCATCGGGCTGGTGCATGAGATGGGCGGACTCGACAGCCCCTTTGTCCTCGTGCTGCCCATCATGCCGCTGAGCATCGCCCTGTTGTTCGGGCAGAACCGGAGGGCCACCTTCGTGAGTGGCGTGATGGGAAGTCTGGGCACGTGGGTGCTCGTGCTGCTCTCCCACCGGCCCTTCATCGAGGGCGCCACCTGGTTGATGATCATGGTGGGCGTCGGGGCCTTGGCGGATGTGCTCTGCCGTCAGGCGCTCTACGTGCATCAGGCCGAGCAGCAGGTGCGCATCGAGCGCTCCCGGCGCGAGGCCCTGGAGGCGCTGGCCTTGAGCGAGCACCGCCGGGCCCAGTCGGAGAAGCTGGCCATCGTGGGTCGGCTGGCGTCGGGCGTGGCGCATGAAATCAACAACCCCCTGGCCTACGTGGGCTCCAACGTGGACTTCGTGCGCGAGGAGCTCCTGGCGTCGGTGGAGGTGGATCGCGAGGCGCTGGCCGAGGTGCTTTCGGAGACCCGCGTGGGCGTGCAGCACATCCAGCAGATCGTCTCGGACCTCAAGGGGTTCTCCCGCATGGACACCCACGAGAGCGTCGAGTGCTGCCTGGCGGACGTGGTGGCCGACGCGATGAAGCTCGCCTCGTTGAAGCTCAAGCACGTGGCGTGGCTGCGGGTGGACGTGCCCGCGACTCTGCCACCCGTCATCGCGGTGAGGCAGCGGCTGGTGCAGGTGGTGCTCAACCTGCTGGTCAATGCCGCGGACGTCCTGGACGCGCATGGCGTGCAGGGCGCCGAGGTGCGGGTGACGGGCCGGGCCGAGGACGCCTGCGTGGTGCTGCTCGTCGAGGACAATGGTCCGGGCTTCGCTCCCCACGTGCTGCCCCGGCTCTTCGAGGCCTTCTTCACGACCAAGGGCCCCGACAAGGGCACGGGCCTGGGCCTGAACCTGTCGCGCGAGCTGGTGGTTCAGTTCGGCGGAACGCTCACGGCCAGCAACCGCGCCGAGGGCGGGGCGCGCCTGCGCATCAGCCTCCCCATTCCCTCCGAGCTCCTGTCCGCGCGGGCACATGTCCTGGGAACGGCCTGACGGGAGTTGTTTCCACCGGACAACACCTGGGTACGGATGGAGATGACGGGTTGTCCGGCGTGCGGATGATGAGCCCCGTCAACTGGGAGGAGTGGATGGCGCGGGTGCGCGAAGGCGCGATGGCCGATGAAGGCTCGGTCTCGAAGGTCGTTCTCATCTCGTCGGTGGCCGCCCTGGGCGGCTTCTTGTTTGGGTTCGATACGTCCGTCATCAATGGCGCCGTGGGGGCCCTGGCGTCCGTGTTCCAGGCGGGAGACACGGCCATTGGACTGGCGGTGTCCGCGGCGCTCATCGGCTCGGCCGTGGGGGCGTTCGTCGGCGGAGAGCTCGCGGACCGCCTGGGCCGCGTCCGGGTGATGGTGGTGGCCGCGGTGCTCTTCGCCGTGAGCACCGTGGGCTCGGGCCTCGCCTTCGGGCTCGTGGACTTGAGCCTGTGGCGCCTGGTGGGCGGCATCGCGGTGGGCATCGCCAGCGTCATCGCTCCGGCCTACATCGCGGAGATCGCTCCGGCCCACCTCCGGGGACGGCTCGGGTCGCTGCAACAACTGGCGATCGTGACGGGCATCTTCTCGGCGCTGCTCGTGGACTACTTCATCGCCACCCAGGCCGGTTCCGCGGAGAGCCCCTACTGGTTCGGTCTGCCCGCGTGGCGCTGGATGCTCCTGTCCGAGCTGCCCATCGCCATCTTCTATGGCGTGGGCGCGCTCATGATTCCCGAGTCCCCGCGCTACCTCGTCGCCAAGAAGCACGACGCCAAGGCGCTCACCGTGCTGCGCACCATCCTGGGCCGCGGCGCGGAGGCGAAGATGGGGGAGATCCGCCGGACGATCTCCACCGAGGCGTCGGGCCGGTTCAAGGATCTGCGCGGGCGCTTCGGGCTGCTGCCCATCGTGTGGATCGGCATCGCGCTGTCGGTGTTCCAGCAGTTCGTGGGCATCAACGTCATCTTCTATTACTCGAGCATCCTCTGGCAGGCGGTGGGGTTCTCCGAGAAGGACTCGCTGGCCATCACCGTCATCACCAGCGTCACCAACATCGTCACCACCTTCATCGCCATCGCCACGGTGGACCGCTTTGGACGCAAGCCCCTGCTCATCGTGGGCTCGGTGGGCATGGCGCTCACGCTCGGGGTGCTGTCCTTCGTGTTCGGCTCGGCCCCGCTCGATGCCTCGGGAAATCCCGTGCTGCAAGGCGCGGCGGGCACGGTCGCCCTGTTCGCCGCGAACCTCTACGTCTTCTGCTTCGGCATGTCGTGGGGCCCGGTGGTGTGGGTGCTGCTCGGGGAGATGTTCAACAACCGCATCCGTGCCCATGCCCTGGCGCTCGCGGGGTCCGCGCAGTGGGTGGCCAACTTCCTCGTCTCCGCCACCTTCCCCGCGTTGCGCACGCTGAGCCTCGGGCTCGCCTACGGGCTGTACACCGCCTCCGCGCTGGGCTCGCTCTTCTTCGTGATCTTCTTCATCCGGGAGACCCGGGGCCGCGAGCTGGAGGACATGTGAGCGGCCGCCCTCATGGATCGAGCGCCGACACGTCCGGACAGGCGGCGGCGTTGCCCACCTCGGCCGTCTCCCAGCCGCGCTTGAAGTAGGTGACCCGGAAGCGGGCGTCCCAGCACTCCACCTGGGTGGCGTCGAGATCCGCCGGGACGTTGCCGCCCGTCGCCATCGCGCGCGCCATGCCGTCCCGGTCGCTCGTCCACCGGCTGACGATGAACAGGTCCGCCCGCTTGTTGCCCGGGAGGATGGCGGTGTCCTCGAGGAGGAAGGTCATCTCCCCGAGACCACCGTGCGCCTCCCGGTACGTGTAGCGCAACGACGCTCGCGCCGCGACCGGGATGAACTCCACCTCCACGCTCATGGGAGGGGCCCGCGTCTGATAGGCGACGTCCAACCGCTTGTAGCCCGCGAAGCTCCCCATGTCGAAGCCGTGTGCGCGCGCCGCGGCGAGCTGGATGCTCACCGTCCCCGTTCCCCGCCGCAGGCCGCCGTTCGCCTCGAAGGTGCCCTCCACGAAGGACCACCATTCGTCCCGGCCGCGGGGGCGGAACTGGAGCTGGTACGCGAAGCGCCCGTCCTGCCGCGTCATCACGAAGCGCACCAGGTGACCGGGATGCTCCGAATCCTCCACGGGGCCCCACTCGCGCATGTCCGGCGCGCGCGTCGTGGGGTTCTGGGCGCGGATCTTCTCCAACGTCGACAGGAGCCCATCGAGCGCCGTGTTGAACCGCTCCGAGGCCTGATGGGTGTCCTCGTAGAGGGTGGATGGGTCTCCCTCGGCGACGGGCGTGTCCGCGAACGGGCGGACCTCCAAGGGGAGCGCGCTTCCGATCCCCGCGGCGCCCTCCCGCTTCGGGAGCTTGGCGGTCAGCTCCGCGCGCACGGGCAGGGCGTTGAGGAATTCGAGGTCGTCGTTGGAGAAGTTGCCGCCGCACGCGGTGGCGAGCAGGCCCAGCAGGGACAGCCAGCAGGTTCGCATCACGTGCTCCCGTCAGAGTCGGTAGGTCACGAGCGCCCCGAGCTCCCAATAGCCCAGGGAGCGCCGCTCATCGACGTTGTAGAGGAGGTAATGGACGCGGGCGCGTCCGGTGAGTTCGACGCGGTCCGCCAGCCGCACGCGCAGACCCGCCACCAGTCCGGGCGTGAACACCGCGTAGAACTGATCCGGCAGGCTCGTGTCCTCGAAGTTCCGGCGCGCGACGAGGTAGGCCAGACGCGCGCCCAGGAAGGGGCTCCACCGGCCCTGGGGCCACTCGGCCACCAGCGAGGTGCCCACGGTCAACAAGGTGTAGCGGTAGCGCGGTCCCGAGAGCGTGGGCAGCTCCAGCGTGGCCTGGCGCGTGCCCAGGGACACATCCACGTCCCAGCGCCAGTCCTCGCGGAAGTAGTGGAACAGGCCTCCTTCCAGGCCCACCAGGGGCGTGGACAGGAAGAGGCTCTCGCGGGTGGGCGCGTCGAGGAAGGAGTGGTAGCCGCCGTTGAGGCCGAGCGTCCAGTACGTGCGCCGGGGGCGGGGCAGGGGCGCCACGCCCTTGACTGGATCATCCGAGAAGGGCGCGTCGCGGAACCGGGACTCGTCGAGCACGGTGGTGCTTCCGCGCCGCACCTCGGCCTGGCCGATGCGCAGCCGGTCCGGCATCCGCCGCTTCACCGAGTAGAAGCCCGGGGCGAGGGCGAGGCGGCGCTCGGCGTCCGCGGCCTTGTCCATCTCCGCCACCACGAGCCCCGCGCCATTCACGAAGTAGTAGGCCCCCGGCGGCGCGGAGCGAGGCACGAGCAGGCCCTCGTCGAGGCCTCGCAGATCCGTGAGCACCACGTCTCCGTTGCCGGCCAGGTCGTAGCTGAACGTGGGGTGCTGGGGCCCGGCGCCGCTGTCCGCGGTGTCCGCCACCGTGCGCGCGTAGGCATGGGAGTAGGCCTCGAAGAGCGTCACCTGCCCATCGCCCGAGCGGTCCGCGTCTCCCATCAGCCCGCTGAGCAGGTGGTGGGTGAAATAGCTGCCTCCCAGCAGGTCCGACTCCTGGGAGTCCTCGTCCGCCGCGCTGGAGGTGAGCAGCACGAGCCCTCGTGCCTCGCGGCCCGTGCCCGCGTCGATGGCGAAGGCCGGGGCCCGCCGCACGCCCTTGGTGCGCGTGAGCCGCCCGGAGCGGCAGGCATCCAGGATGGCGATGCGCACGTCCGCGGGCGCCGCCGCCAGCCGGTGCTTGAGCGTGTCCAGGTCCAACGTCTCTCCACCCATGCGCAGCGCGCCATCCTTCGCGTGTCCCGAGTAGTAGACGAGCAGTTCGGTGCGCTCGCCCCGGGCGCGTGCCGCCGCGGACTCCTGCTCCAACAGGGCGAGCGTTCGCAGGAAGTCGTCCGGCGCCGCGTCCAGCAACAGCCGCGCGTCTCCGGAGGCCACGCCGCCGAGCCGCAGCAGGAGGGTGTGCAGCTTGCGTGCGTCCTCCGTCGCGAAGCGCAGGGGCCGGGTGTCCGCGCCCCCCTCGTCGTTGCCGGCCACCAGGGCGAAGCGGCGCAGGGGCCCGGCCTCGGTGGTTCCCGCCCACCCCAGGCACAGGAGGAGCCACCACCCGAGGGCCCACGCCCGCCTCATGGCTTGCGCAGGAGCCAGTGGATCTCCTCGCCCTGTATTCCCAGCGTCGTCATCGCGGGGAGCTTGCCTCCCGCGCGCTCCCACGCCCCCAACACCGCTTCCCGCACCGCGTCCACCCGCAGGGGCTCGTCGGAGAGCAACACCATCACCCGCTCCTGGCCCTTGCCGGTGAACTCCAGGCTCTCGGGCAGCCAGCGCCGCTCGGCGCTTGGCTCCACCGGCAGGCTTCGGTCCTCCTGCGCGTAGAGGGTGGAGAACTCGCCCGCGTCATCCACCGAGACCGCCAGGACGAAGTGGTAGGGCCCCGCCACGTACCCCAGGCGCGCCCGCTCTCCTGGCAGGAGCACCTCGATGTCTCCCGGCTGCACGGAGCGCTGGGGACCCCCACCGCCGATGCGCAGATCCGCCGAGGCGCCTCCTCCCTTGAGCCGGTTGATGGGCTCCGTCGCGAGTAGGGGACGCACCGTCACCGCGAGCAGCACCGTGGCCGCCACCGCCACCAGGAAGCCGTTGACGCGCGGCTGATCGGGTCTCTTCTTGGCGTCGGCCACGGCGCCCTGGACTCCGGCCACGAAGCGCTCGAAGGGCACCTGCGCCTCGAAGCGCGCCTGTTCCGCCTCGAGTTCCTGGAGCACTTGCGCGCACGGGGTGCAGGTGGCCACGTGGGCCCGGGCTTGCTGCTCGTCCGCGCCGGTCAACTCCCCGGCGCGCAACCGCCTCACCGTCCATTCCGTCAGATGCGCGCTCATGGGACCTTCAGCTCCTCGTTCGTCAGGGCGGCGAAGCTCTCCAGCCGTTTGCGCACCGTGGGCACCGAGCGCCCCAGCAACGCCGCCACCTCTTCCAACGTCATTCCATCCACCCAGTAGTGCACCACCGCCGCCTGGGTCTCCACGTCCACGCGCGACAGCAGCGAGCGCACCAACTCCCGGGTCTCCAGCACCTGCTCGCCCCGGTCTCCCTCGGGCCGGGCCCGTGCGTCCCGCTCGAACCAGCGCCGCCAGGGTGCCCGCTCCGCGCGCAACTGGTTGAGGCAGTGGTTCGTGGTGATCTTCATCAACCACGCGAGGGGCGAGCCCTCCACGCGCAAGGAGTCCGGCTGCTGCAGGACACGGGCGAAGACTTCCTGGGCCGCGTCCTCGGCCTTGGTGGCGTCCTTGAGCAGGTAGCGGCAGCGTCCGTACACGCTGCCGCCGTACGCCGTGTACAGCTCGCGCAGGAAGACGCGCCGGTCCTTCTGGCCTCCAGCAATGACCTTCAGGGCGGGTTGGGTCGTTCCTGCCACGAACTCCTCGTCTCTCCGTGGGGGTGGGGGGGCCGAGCTTACAACGACGAGTAGACGGCCGGGGTGAAGACGCAGTCGGTGGCCTCGGTGCCGTAGCCCACCCGGGGATCGTAGCTGGCGCTCAGGTAGACGCTGGCGAAGTCGCTGTTCCAGCACTCGTTGAGGGTGGCCTCACCCGCCAGGTCTCCGCCCGACAGCTTGACGTCCGAGCGGCCCGCCCCCGTCTCCGTCCAGCGGCTCTTGATGGTGATGTTCTCCATCAGGGAGGAGGCGCCGGCCGGCTTGTACAGGTCCTGCTGCATCTTGAAGTCGAACTCGCCGCCCTGGCCGCGCACGGCGCTGAAGTGGTAGTCGGCCTCCCGGCTCTTGTCGCCGTTGCCCAGGCGGAACCGCGCGTCCACCGTGACGGGGCTGGTGCTGTCCGGGCGGGCGTACTGGACGTTCAGGGCACCCTCGCCGGAGTCGATCTCCTGCAGGTTCTTGAGCCGATCCGAGTCGATCACCATCTCGCCCCGGCCGAAGCCCTGCATCACCTCACCCGCCTCGTCCAACACGGGGGTATGCGTGCCGGTGAGCACGTCCGTGAAGGCCGCGTCCGCCGCCTGCTTGTTCTTGCCCGCGAGCGCGAAGCTGTAGGTGTTCTCGCCCGTCTTCTTCACCGTGAGCCGCCAGGCGTTGCGCGCCAGCGCCTCGGTGTAGGGACCCCACACCGCGGTGTCGTCGGTGAGGGTGGTGGGGGTGTGCTTCGTCACCCGGTTCAGCAGCGCGAGGGTGGACAGCGTGGAGCCGTTGATGAACGCCGTGGTGCCGCGGGTGAGCTGGTAGAGCTCGCTCGTCTTGTCCTTCTCGAGGGGCTGGACGCCCTCATCGGACACGAGGGCCTGGCCCTTCCGCTGGGGCTCTCCCACCTCCACCATCTCCTGCGTGGGCAGGGCGGAGCGGAACTGGGTCTCGGCGTCCATGCGGCCACAACCCGTGAGCACCAGTGCGGCCAACAGCAGGTTCTTGCGCGTCGTCATGTGTCTCTTCCCCTCGGATGGCCCGCCGGCCGTCATGGCCGCGCGGGTCGTTCGCTGGAAGGACACGGCAGGGCTCGAAAACAGAAAAAGGACCGTGCGGATAAGTAAAAGCGCAGGAATTTCAAGTCCTTGGAGGCTGGCCTGACTGCTCTCCGAGCGGACTTGGCCGGGGTTGGGGCGCCAATAAGTCCCGTTCCTACTTTCCCCACATGGAAATGGAAAAGCGAGACTCCAATCATCCAGGTGAGATGGGAATCGACGCCTCGCTCGCCGAGCGACAGCGCCACCCCGAGGAAATCAACGCCCGAGGCCGTGCCGTCGAGGTCCTATTGGACGCCGGCGTGCCCTTCCTGGTCGGAGGCGCCTACGCCTACTCCACCTATACAGGCATCTACCGGGACACGAAGGACCTGGACCTGTTCCCCCGCAAGCACGACGCCCAGTTGGCGCTCAAGGTCTTGGAGAAGGACGGCTGGCGCACCGAGCGCACCGACGAGGCGTGGCTCTACAAGGCCTGGCGGGGCGACTACTTCGTGGACTTCATCTTCTCCTCGGGCAATGGCGTGGCCACGGTGGACGACGAGTGGTTCGAGCACGCGCGCAAGGCGCCGGTGTTCGGCCACGAGTGTCTGGTGTCCCCGGCCGAGGAGACCATCTGGTCCAAGGCCTTCGTCACCGAGCGCGAGCGCTATGACGGCGCGGACATCAACCACCTCATCCTCAAGATGGGGCATGGGATGGACTGGGTGCGCCTGCTGCGCCGCTTCGACCGGTACTGGGAAGTGCTGCTCAGCCACCTGATGATGTTCCGCTTCGCCTACCCCTGTGAGCGGGACCTGGTGCCCACGTGGCTGATGACGGAGCTCATGTCGCGCACGCTCGACACGCTCAAGGAGGGCAACTGGGGCGAGCGACTGTGCCGCGGCACGCTCATCTCCAAGGTCAACTACATGGTGGACATCAACCACTGGGGCTACGGGGACGGCAAGTCCTGGGACGAGCAGCAGCGAGAGAAGGGAGCGGCACGTGGCACGGGATGCGAGCTCGAAAATCCGTTTGGCGGCGGTCGGTGATCTGCACTGCCGCGAGGATCAGCACGGCCGCTTCCGGCAGCTCGTCAAGCAGGTGAACGCGGAGTCGGACATGCTGGTGCTCTGTGGCGACCTGACGGATCGCGGCATGGTGGAGGAGGGCAAGGTGCTCGCCGAGGAGCTGTCGGCCCTGCGGGTGCCGGCGGTGGCGGTGCTCGGCAATCACGACTACGAGCACAACCTGGCCAAGGAGATCTGCGGAGAGCTGTCGCGCGCGGGCGTGCACATGCTGGACGGCGATCACTTCATCTTCGAGAAGGTGCTGGGCGTGGCGGGCGTGAAGGGCTTCTCGGGCGGGTTTGGCAACGCCACGTTGCAGTCCTTCGGCGAGGGCCAGACGAAGGCCTTCGTGCAGGAGGCGGTGCACGAGTCCCTCAAGCTCGAGGCGGCGCTCAGCCACCTGGACACCCCGAAGAAGGTGGTGATCATGCACTACGCCCCCGTGCCGGAGACGCTGGAGGGCGAGAACCTGGAGATCCGCCCCTTCCTGGGCACCAGCCGCCTGGCGATGCCCGTGGACCACTATGGCGCGGAGGCCGTCTTCCATGGCCACGCCCACCATGGCTCGCCCGTGGCGAAGACGAAGGGCGGCATCCCCGTCTACAACGTGGCGATGCCCCTCATGACCCGGCTGCACCCCGACCAGCGCTTCCTGCTGCTCGAGGTGTAGCCCTTTCAGGGCGTGCCGGTGGCGGCGGGCGCGCGCTCCAGCAGCGCCTCGAGGGTCAGGGGCAGGCTGTCGATCGTCTGCTTGTTCAGCTCCAGCACGTCCTCGGACGAGCCCCGGCCCCAGACGCGCTGGGGCTTGCCCGGCACCGGCGCGCCCACCCATAGACGGGCGATCACCGTGCCCGAGGTGTCCATCAGCGACACACCCGCGGACGTGTTGGTGATGCCATAGCGCGACCAGTTCCTGGGGTTGGAGTCCACCCGGGTCTCCGCCTCCAGCTTCTGGAGGGAGCCCAACAGGGAGGCCACCGTGAACTGCCTCGCCCGGCCCGGCATGGGGGACACCACTTCCCAGCGGTTCGAATCCATCGACGTCTCCAGGACGATGGGCTCGCCACCGCCCGGGGGGTGGACGGCGATGCGGGCCACCGCGCCGAGTGGGACCGAGAGCGCCTGACGGCTCTTGAACTCCAGCGGCGACAGATCGACGGCGTTGAACAAGGAGGAGTCCACCTGGGCCAGCACGGGCTCTCCGGGCGCCTCCCTCAGCGCGAACACCAGCCGGTGGCCCTTCACCTCGACCTCCGCGATGCGCGCGCGGATGGCCTCTCCCATGGTGGGCACGAAGCTCAGCTCCACCTGGGGCTTCTCCAACGCCTTGCGCACCTGGGGCTCCAGTTGCTCATCCGGGAAGCCGAGGGCCACGCGGTCGTGGATGTCCGACACCAGCTGCTCCACCCGCTTGAGGGCCGCCGGCATCTCCACCGGCCGCACCAATTCCCAGGGTCTGTCGGTGGTGAGCCGCTCCAGGGTGTAGTGGTTCTTGCGCGCCTTCACCTCGATGCGGATCAGCGAGCGCTCCTCCACGGGGAACACCCGCGGATCCCTCCACCCGTCGGTGTTCTTGAAGAGCGCCAGGCGCAGCGCGCCATGGGCCTGGTACACGCGCGGGTCGCCCTCGCGCTGGACGTAGAGGGAGCCATCGAAGTTGTTGCTCGCGCCCACGTGGAAGGTGAACGTGTGCTGGCGCGAGGGATCCTCGGCGCCGCCGCCCTGGGCGTCCGGCACATAGGCCCGGGCCATCACGGTGGCGCGGGGCGGTTTCAAGCCGTAGCGCACCAGGTCCTCGTCGGTGGGGTTCTGCTCCAGGGCCTCCTTGAACTTCGCCTCGGCGAGATCCCGCGCCAGCGTGTCCACCAGGAGCCGGTCCGCCGGGCCGGGTCGCGGCGAGGTGATGCGCCAGCCCGCCGCTTGCCGCTCCATCACCGTCTTGCCCTGGGGCACGTCCAGGGAGATCCAGGTGATGACGGGCGGCACCCGGGGGGTGCTCCCGGTGCCCGCGTCGGGGGACTGGACGTCGAGGAGCGCGGTGGGCGCCTCGGGCTTGGGCTCCCTCCGCGCGGAGTCCTTTCCCTCGAGGTACGCGTAGAGGCCGAGTGCCACGGCCACTCCCACGGCGGCCAGCATGGAGACGACGTTCTTCTGTCGGGAGTTCACTGATTGCGCCTCGCGAGCCAGATGGCCAGGCCCACGCCGAGCAGCGACAGGGGCAGCACATCGGTGGAGATGAAGCGGATGCGGCCGAGCAGTGCCGCGTCCAGGGGGAAGGAGGAGGTGGCCCGGTCCGGGGGACGGATGGTGATCTTGTCGTCCTGGTGGGTCGCCCAGCCGAACACGTTCATCACCAGGTTGCGGTTGCCCTCGTGGCCCCAGTTGCTGTTGAACAGGAGCTCCGAGTCGCCCACCACGACGAAGCGCGTTTCGTCCGAGCGCCGGAGTGGCCCGGCCCGGGTGTCGCGCGTGCTGGCGATGACCAGGGGAATCTGCCCCTTGCGCTCGTTCTCGTTGGGGACGGGCTTGTCGTCCGGGGTCGTCTCCACCCAGCCGAAGGGCGAGGTGAGCACCACCGCCTGGGGTTTCACGTTCGCGGCCAGGACGTCGGTCCGCAGGGTGAGGCCCCGCGCCGTGGGGAACTCGGTGTTGAGCTGCCGCTGGCGCAGGGGTTTGACGAGCTCGTGATCATTATAGAAGAGCGACAGCACGACATAGGGGTTGCCGCCGTTGAACTGCGCGTCGGCGACCACGCCCGGGTCGATCGCCACGCCATACGCCGCGAGCAGGCCCGCCATCTCCGGACCGGACTCGCCATAGGCCTCGGCGAAGTAGATGAGCCTGCCTCCCGCGGCGAGATAGATGCGCAGGGACTCCACCTCGGGCGCGCTGAAGGGCGCCTTGGGCCCCGCGATCACCACCAGCGAGGTGTTGGGTGGCACGCTCGTGCCTCCCCCGAGGTTCAGCTCCCGGGGGGCGTAACCCTCCCGGATGAGCTGCCGCTTCATCTCCGACAGGCTCACCGTCCGCCCCTTCTGCCCGGGGCGGGAAACGTCCTGGTCGAGGGGCCACTCGCCGTGGCCGATCGTGAAGTACACGCGCCGCTCGCGGCCGCTCATGAGCCGGGCGATGGCGTTGGTGAGCTCCTCCTCGCTGACGACGTTGAGCAGGACGTGCGCCTGCTGCTCGCCCTCGCCGCGCGTGAGCACCACCTGGGTCTGGCCGTCGCGCAGCTGGTACTTCGACGCCAGGTCCGGGTGGCGGCGCGGATCCTTGAAGGCGTAGTCGAAGCGCTCGGGCGCCTCCAGGTGGTAGCGCTCGAAGGTGGTGCGCAGCCCCTCGTAGGCGGGGTGCTCCGGGGGGATGAAGGCCACGGCCTGGATGGGCTCGCTCAGACCCGCGAGCGTGCCGAGCGTCTGGGCCGACAGGGTGAAGACCTGGCGCTCCGTCAGATCCCAGCGCCGGTTCTTCTGGTGGGCGAGGTAGTTGAGGGCCACCAGCGCGCCCAGCACCGCGAGCACCGTCAGCGCGGAGTTGGCGAAGAAGAAGCTGGAGCGCCGCGAGGCGAACTGGCCGAACTGCTTGAAGTTCGTGGCGAAGTACACGCCCACGAGCACCGCGCCCACCAGCGCCTTGATGGCGAAGACCGTGAGCGAGCCCGAGGTGATGAAGAGGGTGAAGGGGCTGGAGAGCAGCAGCAACAGCCCGAAGACACCCAGGATCCTTCCGATGTTGGCCGTTTTCACGCCCACCGCCGTGACTCCACCGCGCGGTGGCAGAGCAGCAGCGCGAGCACGATGACGGACACGAAGAAGACGGGCGTCTGGGAGTCCAGCACGCCGCTGAGCATCCCCGACAGCTGCGAGGAGAAGGAGATGTAGTTGAGCACGGAGCGCACGGGCTCCTCGGTGTTCTGGGCGAGTCCGCGCAGCAGCATCCACGGCAGGAGCACGGCGAAGGTCACCAGCGCGGCCACCATCTGGCTCTGCGTGAGCGCGGAGATGAACAGGCCCAGGGCCATGCAGGTGGCGCCCCACAGCAGCAGCCCCGCGTAGCCGAGCAGCACCGTGCCCCACTCGATCGCGGTGCCGGACTCACCCGCGCCCAGCCACGTGAGCAGCAGGGGGAAGATGAGCGTGAGTCCGAGCGTGGCGGTGACGATGCCCAGCCCCCCCAGGTACTTGCCGAGGACGATCTCCACGGGCCGGATGGGCGAGGCCATCAACAACTCGAACGTCTTGTTGCGCCGCTCCTCGGCGAACAGCCGCATGGACAGGAAGGGCACCACGAAGATGGTGATGATCATCACGCTGTTCCAGAAGGGCACCATCACCCCGTCGGTGAGGTTGCGGAACATGGGGGGCACCTGCTCCCAGCCCGCCTGCCGCGCGTGGGCCTGGGCTCGCTGGAAGTCGGACAGGCCCGAGACGAAGAAGAAGGACGCGATGGCCTGCATCGCCGTGAAGACGGCGTAGGCCCACGGCGTGGTGAAGTAGATGGACAGCTCCTTGCGGGCGATCGCCAGGGCGGTGCGCAATGGGGGCCTCCGGGGGATGAGGGAAGTTCAGGCCGCGGTCAGCTTGATGAAGATCTGCTCCAGGGACACGTTCTCCGCCTTGCCGCCATGCGCGCGCACGAGCTTGCCAGGCGTGTCGTGGGCCACCACGTGGCCCTGGTGGAGGATGAGGACCTTCTCGCACGTCATCATCACCTCCGGGAGGATGTGGGTGGAGAGGATGACGGTGTGCTTGCCCGCGAGCCCCTTGATGAGGCCGCGGATGTCGGCGCGCTGGGTGGGATCCAGGCCCTCGGTGGGCTCGTCGAGGATGAGCACCGGGGGCGAGCCGAGCAGGGCCTGGGCGATGCCCACGCGTTGCTGGTAGCCCTTGGACAGGTTCTGGATGACCCGGCCCATGACGTCGCCCAGGCCGGTGAGGCCGCCCACCCGCTCCACCTCGGCGTTCAGGCCCCGGCCGGGCAACTGCTTGAGCCGCGCCACGAAGCGCAGGTAGCCCACCACCGTCATCTCCGGGTACAGCGGCGGCGTCTCCGGCAGGTAGCCGATGCGCCGTTTGACCTCCAAGGGCTGCTCGAAGACGTCGAAGCCCGCCACCCGGGCGCTCCCCTCGGACGGGGGCAACACGCCCGTGAGGATGCGCATGGTGGTGGACTTGCCCGCTCCGTTGGGGCCCAGGAATCCCAGGATTTCCCCCTCGGCGACCGAGAAGTCCAGGCGCTCCACGGCGACGCGCTCCCGGTAGCGCTTGGTGAGCTGGCGGACCTCGATCATGGGAGGCATGAGCGGCTCCGGGGGGTGGAGGGAAGGGAAGGGCGGCAGGCCTTGTGCATGAAGGGCTTCCAGTGTGTCTTGCCGGACACACCCAGAGGTTACCCGTGAGCGTCGCGGGGCCCTAGGAACAAAGCAGCGGGTGGTTCATGCCAATCGTGGTGCAGAAATACGGCGGCTCCTCGGTCGCCGATGTGGAGAAGATCCGCCGGGTCGCACACCGGGTGAAGCAAACGCGCGAGCGCGGCTACCAGGTGGTGGTGGTGGTGTCGGCCATGGGTGACACCACGGACGAACTGCTGGCGCTGGCCAAGAAGGTGTCGGCGGACCCGCCGCGGCGCGAGCTGGACATGCTGCTCACGTGTGGCGAGCGCATCTCCATGGCGCTGCTGTCCATGGCGTTGCAGGAGCTGGGCGTGGGCGCCATCAGCTTCACCGGCAGCCAGAGCGGCATCATCACCACGGACGCGCACTCGCAGGCGCGCATCGTGGAGGTGCGGCCCTACCGCATCGAGGAGGCGCTGGCGAAGGAGCGGGTGGTGATCGTCGCGGGCTACCAGGGGGTGTCCTCCCAGCGCGAGGTGACGACCCTCGGGCGCGGGGGCTCGGACACCACGGCGGTGGCGCTGGCGGCGGCGCTGGACGCGGAGGCCTGTGAAATCTACTCGGACGTGGACGGCGTCTTCAGCGCGGACCCGCGGGTGGTTCCCGAGGCGAGGAAGCTGGACTCCCTCTCGTACGATGAGATGCAGGAGCTGGCGAGCGCGGGGGCGAAGGTGCTCAACGCGCAGGCGGTGGAGTTCGCCAAGGCGCGCGGCATCGTCATCCAGGCGCGCACGGCGCATGCCCAGGGCAGCGGGACGGCGGTGCGCGAGCAGGGCGCGCCCACGGATCCGCGGGTGCGGGGGGTGACGGCCGAGACGGAGATGGCGGTGCTCGCGGCGACGGTGGAGTCCGGGCGGGTGGCGTCGTTGCTCGGCTTCCTGGACGCTCGGGGGGTGAGGGGCCGGGCGCTGGCGTTCGATGGGTTGCTCGGGCGCGAGGGGCGGGTGTTCATCGCGGTCCCCTTGCAGGACGTGCACGGCCCGGAAGTGCTCCAGCGCGAGCTGGGCGAGCACTTCGGGGGGGCGGTGACGTGGTGCGAGGACGTGGGCGCGGTGACGGCGGTGGGCGCGGGGCTCAACGCGGACTGGAGCTACCTGCGCCGGGCGTTGGGCGTGGCCGAGCACCTGGGAGCCCGTGTGCATGCGGTTCACACTTCCCCCCTGCAACTCACGCTGTTGGTGGACAAGCAACACTTGAAGGCGCTCACGTTGGGCTTGCATCGCGACTTCCTCGGAACGTGATCGGCCTTTTCTGTCCAGGCCGCTACTCAACCTGGGGCACATCACTTCCCAGGCCAGGGCTCGTGCTTACCGTGGGACCCCCAAGGGGAACGGGAGACAGGCATGGGAGACGGTCGGAACATCATCGGCAGGTGGGTGGCCCTGGGATTGCTCCTGGGTCTCGGGGGCGGTTGCAAGGAGAACATCGCGCCGCGGAACGAGCCCGCTCAGGACGCGCCTCCACTGCAGATTCCGGATGGGGGCGTGCCGGACATCACGGATGGCGGCGCGCCGCATCTGCCGGGGCCCGGTGACGGGAGCACGCCGCCCTCGCGGCCCCCGCACGATGCCGAGCTCATCCGCAAGGAGAACGCGAAGCCGGGCACCCGGGCCTGGAAGGTGACCAAGGGCGCCAACAACAACGAGATCGAGGGCTACGCGCTCGTCTCCACGGTCTCTCCGGGGGAGGGGGTCTCCATCGCGGTGTCGGTGAAGGATGGGCCGCGCAAGTTCTCCTATGAGGTCTACCGCCTGGGCTACTACGGGGGCACGGGGGGCCGCGAGGTGCTGCGCGGAGGCCCGTTGCAGGCGGTGCCCCAGACGCCCTGTGCGCCCCAGCGTCCCACGGGCCTGGTGAGCTGCACCTGGAAGCCCACGGTGGAGATCGAGACGGACGCCAAGTGGGTGCCCGGGGTGTACGTGATGAAGCTCGTGCGCGAGGACAACTTCCAGCGCTACGTGCCCTTCTTCGTGAGGGATCCGCATCCGGCCTCGGAGGTGATGGCCATCATCCCGACCTTCACCTGGCAGGCGTACAACGTGTGGGGCGGCACGAGCCTCTACGACGACAAGCCCGGCATCACCGGAACGGGACGCGCCTTCCAGGCCTCGTTCGATCGGCCCTACTACCGCAACTTCGGCGCGGGCCACCTGATGGACGACGAGCATGGGCTCATCCTGTGGCTGGAGGCGCAGGGGCTGGACGTGACGTACGTGACGGACGAGGAGATGGATCGCAGCGGAGAGGCGCTGAGCCACGCCAAGGTGATGGTGATGTCGGGCCATGACGAGTACTGGACGCGCACGCAGCGCGACCGGGCGGACAAGGCCCAGGCCGAGGGCCGGTCGATCATCAACCTCGGCGCCAATCAGGCCTACTGGCAGGTGCGGCTCGAGCCCGCGCCGGATGGACGGACGGACCGCATCATCACCTGCTACAAGGGCGACAAGCGCGATCCGGTGGGACTCAAGAGCCAGGACGTGTCGACGAAGTTCCGGGATCTGCCCACGAAGCGTCCGGAGAACGAGCTGCTGGGCGTGATGTTCTCCGCCCGCTGGCACCAGTTCGCCCACCCCGTGGTCATCACCAAGGAGGACCACTGGGCGCTCGAGGGCACGGGCCTCAAGAACGGGGACACGCTCTGGCGCGCCAACGGCTACGAGCAGGATCAAGTGGTGCAGAACGGCAAGTCGCCCGCGGGCCTGGACGTGCTGGCCGAGTCGCCCGCGCTGTCACTGCAGGGGGCCTTCGGCTTCGGACAGATGGTGGTGTTCCGCAAGGGCAACGCGTGGGTGTTCTCGGCGGGCGGTATCGACTTCGTGCACACGCTGGGCATCACCGAGGCGGGGGATGATCGCGCGGCGCGCATCGTGGCCAACGTGCTCTACAAGGCCCTGGGCCGCCCCGTGCCCGATGATCTGGTACGGATGAACTCGCCGTCGCTGCCCCCGGCCAAGGGGCCCTTCGCCTCGAACGTGCGCACCGTGGCGGGCCAGGCCGGCAAGCGGGGAGATCAGGATGGAGGCCCGGGCAAGGGCCTGCTGGCGGCGCCCGTGGCGGTGGCGATGCTGCCCGATGGGGGCTGGGCGGTGGTGGACGCGATGGCCAACAAGGTCAAGCGCGTGGCTCCGGACGGCACCATCTCCACGCTCTCCCAGGTGCGGCTCAACGGCCCGCTGGGAATCGCCGCGGACGCGCAGGGCAACGTCTACGTGGCCGATTCGGACAACTACTGCATCCGCCGCATCACTCCGGACGGCACCACGACGGTGTTCGCCGGGGCGGAGATGGAGGCGGGCTTGACGGATGGCAACGCCGCGCTGGCGCGCTTCAACCAGCCCGCGGGCCTCTTCGTCACGCCGCAGAGCGAGTTGCTCGTGGCGGACCTGGGCAATGGCGTCATCCGGCGCATCGATCTGCTCACGCCGGGCAACCCGGTGACGACGCTGCCCTCCAACGCGTGGATGTACCGGCCCTCGGCGGTGGCGCAGGGCCCGGACGGCACGGTGTACGTGGTGGAGACGGGCATGATGCGCGTGCTGGCCCTGACCAACGGCACGGTGCGGGTGCTGGCCGGCGCTCCTCCCGGTGGCTTCGCGGACGCGAACGGCGAGGACGCGCGGATGCTTCCGTACATCGGGCTCGCGGTGCTGCCGGACGGCAGCGTGGCCTTCTCGGACCCAGGCAACTACCGCGTGCGGCGCATCACCCCGGATGGGAACGTGACGACGCTCGCGGGCTCGGGACGCTTTGGCGCGCGCGATGGCCAGGGGGAGCAGGCGGACCTGGTGGTGCCCGGAGGGCTCGCGGTGGGTCCGGACGGCACGCTGTACGTGGCGGACTCGGGCAACGCGACCCTGCGCGCCATCACCCGCTGAGCGGGCGCCGTCCCGCCGAAGCCCTCGTCTTCCGCCGCGCGCGGGGGGCGGGGGCTTCGCCGTTTCAGCGGCCCATGCCGCGAGGGCCTCCTGGCGGGGGACCCGGCCTCATGTCCGCCTCCTGGATGAGCCGGCGCCGATCGGGCGTGTCCTTGGGCATCTCCACGAAGGCGCACATCTCGCACAACCGGCTGTAGATGCGCTCCCCCACGCGCTCGCGCAGAAGCTCCGTGTCTCGCGCCGCGCTCTTGGCGTCCTCCGTGGAGCGGTAGCCCGAGGGGGCCGAGGAGCGGGGCGCGCGGCGCTCGGGCTCCAGCGAGTAGTTCGTCGCGAAGAGCGTGGTGCGGCCCGCGTTGTAGCGCCGGGCGATGAGCTCATCGAGCGTCTCCATCTCGAACTGGCTGCCGCGCCCCTTGCCCATCTCGTCGATGGCCAGCACCGTCACGTCCGACAGCGGGCCGATGATCTCCCCTCCGCTCTTGCCCTCCTGGAAGCCGCGCCGGATGGTGGCGTAGAGCAGGGAGATCTCCACGTAGCGCGCCTCCAGTCCCACCTCGAGCACCAGGTGCTTGAGCGTGGCGGCCAGCAGGTGCGTCTTGCCGGTGCCCACGGGGCCGCTGAGCATGAAGCCCTTGTTCACCCCCGCCTTGTCGTAGTGGTGGGCGAAGTGCATGGCGAGGTTGCGCGCCCGATCCTGGGCCTCGTTGGCGGCGCGGTAGTTCTCGAAGCTCGCGTGCGAGGTGACGCCGGGCAGGCCAATCTCGTTGAAGTGGGCCACGCGCTTCATGCGGTGCTGGCACACGCACGGCACCAGCACCTCGTAGCGCTTGGGCCCCACCTTGGCGCTGAAGGTCTGCTCGCGCACCTCGTACGTGTAGCCGCGCCCCTCACACAGGGTGCAGTGCTCCGAGCACGTACACACCCGCGCATGGGCCCGGTCTCCCCGCCGCTCGATGACGTAGGTCCGCCCCTCACACACGCCACACACCGCGCCGCTCGACTTGGTGACCATGGCCTTGCGCCATAGCAGAGCCGCCCGACGCGCGTCAGCCCCCCTACGCGTCCCCGAGCCCCAGCCGCCGCCGCACCGCCATGAGCAGCCGGAAGCGGCGCGACAGCCGCCGGGCATGGGCGGACATGAACCCCGCGTCCGAGTCGGCTCCGCTCGCCGTCCGCCACAAGGCGCGCCGCTCGGGGAAGGGCAGGGCGCGCAGCAGCACCAGGCTCACCAACGTCTCCTGGGCCTGCATGCGCTCGAAGTCCTGGGGCACCTCGCGCGCCAGCATCGCGAGCAGCCCTTGAATCCGGGGCGCGAGCGCGGGCTCCGTCTCGGCCAGTTGGGTGAGCGCGGCCGTCCACTGCGCGTGCCGCAGCTCCTCGAAGGTCCGCCGGGCCGGGCGCCGGACTCCCTCGCCCGCCCCCGCCGCGCGCTCGCGGTAGCGCTTGATCTCCGCCTCCACCTGCCGGCGGCAGGCCCGCAGGCTGCGCAGCACGGGCTCGCCGGGCCGCGCGTCCCACAGCGCCTTCTCCGCCGAGCGGGCGATCCCCCGCGCCACCACCTCGAAAGGCACTCCCAGTGCGGCCCACGCCGTCACCAACTCCGTGTCCAGCGCGGACAGCATCAAGCCGCTCCCGCGCAGGGCCAGGAAGTAGTCATGCACCAGTTCTTCGAAGCTGGCGCTCTCGGGCAGGAGGCTCATGGGCTGCTACATCTTCCTTGGTGGGCGAACGGACGGCCAGAAGCAAGCTCCTCCCTTACCAGGGCGCCCTGACATGGCAAGGCGCACGTCATCTTCCGCACAGTCCTTCTGGAAACTTTCCGTGGAGAACCAGGCAAGCCGACGTGCCCTGAGGGGCCTGTTGACCCGCCCCAACGCACCGCGCATAGTGCCGGGCTTCGCAGACCGAAATTCCCGAAGAGTCCCGGACACTTGCCAAGCAGGCAAGCCAGCCCGCCGGGAACCCCCGCAGAGGAAACACATGCGCCGTAAGCTTCTCCTCAGCCTCCTGCTCCTGGCTGCCTCGGTCGAGGCCCAGGAAAAGAAAACCCCGCGCGAATCCAAGCTCGTGAAGAAGAGCTCCACGGCCACCGTGGACAAGTCGCTCGCGGGTGACATCAGCCGCAAGAAGGAGAAGCAGGACAACGCGCCCGCGCTCCAATACGACCAGTTCCAACTGGGCGTGGAAGGGCAGGTGGCGTCCAAGCGCCGCGAGCAGATCGAGTCGCTCAAGAAGATCATCTCCCTGTCCGCGGACCCGAAGGAGCAGCCCTCGCTGCTCTTCCGCCTGGGCGAGCTCTACTGGGAGGAGTCGAAGTACTACTTCTTCGACGCCAACCGGAAGGATGACGATCTCATCGCCGCGATGAACGCCGGAGACGCCGCGGGGCAGACGCGCGCCAAGGCGGCCAAGGCGGAGCTGCTCCAGCGCTCCAAGCAGTACGGCAAGCTCGCGCTCGAGCAGTACACGAAGATCGTCCAGAGCTATCCGGACTTCGAGCGCTCGGACGAGGTGCTCTTCTTCCTGGGCACCAACCTCATGGAGGACGGCCAGGACCGCAAGGCGCTGGTGGCCTTCAAGCGCCTCATCGAGAAGTTCCCCAAGTCCAAGTACATCCCGGACACGTACTTCGCCTTCGGCGAGTACTTCTTCAACAACTCCAAGGGCAAGCCCGCGGACCTGGAGAAGGCGCTCGCGGCCTACAAGAAGGCCGCCGAGTTCCCCGAGAGCCAAGTGTACGCGTTCGCCCTGTACAAGCAGGGCTGGTGCCACTTCAACCTCACCGACTACATGTCCGCCAAGGACAAGTGGAAGGCGGTGGTGCTCTACGGCGAGCTGGCCGGCTCCCAGGCGGTGGCGAAGGATCCCAACGCGCCGGCCAACAAGAAGGGCAACTCGCTGGTGCGCGAGGCCCGGCAGGACTACGTGCGCGCCTACGCCCGCGAGGGTGACGTGATGCTCGCGCGCGAGGACTTCTCCAAGGTCGCGACCAATCCGGAAGACCGCTTCACGATGCTCAAGGGTCTGGCCAACCTCTACTACGCGGATGGCAAGGACCGCGAGGCGGCCATCACCTACAACTCCCTCATCAAGGAGAAGCCCCTGTCGCCCGAGGCTCCGGGCTTCCAGGGCCGCATCGTCGACATCGTTCTGCGCATGGGCAACAAGGACCGCACCGTCACCCAGGTGCGCCGGCTCGTGAAGATCATGAAGGAGGTCGAAGGCTCCGGAATGATCAAGGACGAGAAGGATCAGAAGGCGCTCGCGGAGGCCAAGGACCTGGCCGAGCGCACCCTGTCCAACCTCGCCGTCACCTGGCACAACGAGGCGAAGAAGACGCGCGAGGAGGCCACGTTCGGCTACGCCGACATGATCTACTCGGACTACCTCACGCTCTTCCCGGACAGCCCCAAGGCGTACGACCTGCGCTTCTTCTGGGCGGAACTGCTCAACGACAACCTGCAGAAGTACGACAAGGCCGCGGCCAACTACACCCTCGTGGTGTTGCAGGACGTGAAGCTGCTGGAGGCCAAGGACGAGGAGGGCAACCCCAAGCCGGGCAAGCCCGGCAAGTGGCTCAACAACGCCGCGTACAACGCCGTGCTCGCCTACGACGAGATGGTGAAGGACGCCGAGAGCAAGGGCCAGTACAAGGACGAGGTCAGCAAGGACATCCGCAAGAAGGCCACCATCCCCGAGGGCAAGAAGGACCTGCTGGAGGCGTGCGAGCGCTACCTCAAGTACGTGACCAAGGGTGACAAGCGGGTGGAGATCGCCTTCAAGGCGGCCAACATCTACTACCGCCACAACCACTTCGACGAGGCGGTGCTGCGCTTCAGCGAGATCGCGCTGGGCTCGCCCGACTACAAGTTCGACACCGGTGAGCGCGCGGGCGAGGTGGCCGCCAACCTGGTGCTCGACTCGTACAACCTGCTCGAGGACTGGTCGAAGGTGAACGAGTGGGCGCGCCGCTTCTACAACACGGAGAAGCTCGCCACGCCCAAGTTCCGCGAGGAACTGTCCAAGGTCATCGAGCAGTCGGCGTTCAAGCTCGTGAGCCAGTTGGAGGCCAAGGGCCAGTTCGCCAAGGCGGCCGATGCCTACCTGTCCTTCGTGGCGGACTTCCCGCAGACGGAGATCGCCGACGTGGCGCTCTTCAACGCGTCGGTGGACTACTACAAGGCCAAGATGCTGGATAAGGCCATCCAGGTGCGCCAGGGCATCATCGAGAACTACCCGAACTCGCGCTTCGTGCCCGAGTGCATCTACAACAACGCGGAGGCGCTGGAGGCCATTGGTGACTTCCGCGAGTCCGGCGACGTGTACGAGCAGTACGTGCGCGGCTACGAGGCGAGCAAGGGCGGCGCGCCGGTGGCGCGTGCCTCCGCCAAGAAGGGCAAGGGCGCGGTCGTCTCGGACAAGCCCGGTGCTCCGCAGAAGTGGGAGGAGTCCAAGGCCCAGGTGGCGCTCTTCAACGCGGCCACCTACCGCGAGGGTCTGGGTGACTACAAGGCGGCGCTGGCGTTGCGCGAGCGCTACCTGAACCTGTGGCCCAAGGCGAAGGACGCCGAGGAGATCTCCCTGTCCATCGTCGACCTGCACGTGACGACGGGCAACTACGGCAAGGCCCTGAGCCTCCTGGAGGAGTACGAGCGCCAGAACATGCGCAGCCCGAGCAAGATGCTCATGGCCGAGGGCCGCATCGTCGACATCTACGAGAACAAGATGAAGCGCCAGGGCGACACCAACCGCCTCTACGCGCGCATCCTCGACTACTACGAGAAGCTGCCCAAGCGCCTGCAGCAGGGCCTGGACAAGTCGGCGCTGGCCCCGGTGGCGCGCGCGCAGTACCGCAGCGTGGAGCCGGACTTCCAGCACTACTCCCGCCTCAAGCTGTCCTGGGGCCGGCCCGCCAGCCCCGACAAGCTCAAGGCCTCCATCTCGGAGAAGAACGCCTCGCGCGAGGTCGTGGAGAAGAAGTACGTGCAGACGGTGTCGCTCGGCGCCGCCGAGACGGGCATCTGCGCCCTGCACCGCATCGGCCTCATCTACGACAACTTCGCCGACAAGATGATCAACGTCCCCATGCCCCCGGGCATCGACGAGGAGACGGAAGGCGCGCTGCGCGAGGAGTTCGGCAACCAGGCCCTTCCCATCAAGGACACCGCCGCCAACACGTTCGCCACCGCCGTGGCCAAGAGCCAGGAGCTGGGCGTCTACAACGACTGCGCGGCCGAGAGCCTCAAGATGCTGCGCACCACCTACCGCCCGGAGCAGTTCCCGACGATGGTGGAGGAGAAGATGCCCCTCACCAAGGGACTCGACCTGGCCATCGGCGGGGACATGCTCGCCGCCATCCAGGACGTGCCTCCGCCGGTGGTGGATGACTCCGCGAAGGAACAGAACCAGACCCAGGAGGCGGCCGAGGACGTGTCGGACCTCGCCAAGCGCCTCCAGCAGCAGACGGCTACCCAGGTTGACGGCCCGGCCGCGCCCACCAAGGAGGGCACGCCCAAGAGCAAGGCCGGCACGGACGAGCAGGAACCCGAGGACTTCCTCTAATGAATCGCCCCTCTTTCATGATGCGCCCCCTCCTCCTGGCCGCCGCCGCGGCGCTCTTCGCCGCGGGCTGCGCGGGCACCAAGGCCGCCGGTCCCACCACGGACGCCACCAAGTCGCTCAAGCCGAACGAGCCGCAGTCCATCTCCAACCGCGCCAAGCTCCTCTTCGAGGACGCGCTCGGTGCCTACGAGGCCCAGAAGAAGGCCGGCGCCATCGACTACCCGTCGCTGGAGCGCAAGTTCAACGCCGCGCTGAGCGCGGACTCGGGTCTGGCCGAGGCGCAGTACAACCTGGGTGTGCTCGCCGAGCGGCAGGGCAAGACCCAGGAGGCCATTGGTCACTACCAGGCGGCCCTCAAGACCAAGCCGTCGCTGCGTCAGGCCTCGGAGAACCTGGCGGTGATGGCGCAGAACGCCGGGGACGTGACCGGAGCGGTGTCCCTCTACCAGGGCATCCTGAAAATCTACCCGGACGACGCCAACAGCCGCGCGCGGCTCGCGGAGATCTACCGGCAGACGGGTGACCACGACAAGGCCATGGAGTTCGCGCGCGCGGCCCTCATGCGCGAGCCCCAGTCCGTCACCGCCTACAAGGTGATGATGCGCAGCTACCTCGAGCGCAGGCAGCTCGCCATGGCCAAGCTCGTGGCCCTGCGCGCGCTCAAGATCGACCAGAACGATCCCGAGCTGCACCACACCATCGGCCTCGTGCTCCTGCAGGAGGAGAAGAAGGACGATGCGCGCCTGGAGTTCAAGCGGGCCGTGGAGGTGCGCGCCGACTACGTTCCCTCGCACGTGGCGCTCGCCCAGCTGGAGCTGGACGTGGAGAACTACCCCGGCGCCGAGGCGCACCTGCGCCGCATCCTCCAGTCCAACAGCAAGAACGCCGCCGCGCACCTGAACCTGGGCGTCGCCCTCAAGGGCCAGGGCCAGTTCGACAAGGCCATGCAGGAGTATGACGAGGCGGAGAAGCTCGACCCGAACATGGCCGCCATCTACTTCAACCGCGCCGTGCTCCTGCACCGCAACAAGGGCGTGCCCGAGCGGGCCGTGGAGCTGTACCGCAAGTACGTGGCCCTGTCCGGAGGCGAGGTGGCGCTGCCCGCCGAGCACCCCCTGTTCGCGCTGATGCGCGAGGCGGAGTCCATCGTCCAGGCCCAGCGCGACGCCGTCCTCCAGGAGGAGCAGGCCAAGAAGCTCGAGGAGCTGCAGAAGCAGCAGCAGGAACTCATGAAGGCCGAGGAGGCCAAGCAGGGCACGGTCACCAACGCCGCGGGCACCGACGCCCCGGCGCCCACGCAGCCCGCGGCGGCCGTGCAGCCCGCGGGTGCCGCCGCCCCTGCCCCCGCCCCCGCCCCGGCGCCAGCTCCGGCGGGCTCTCCGCAGACAAATCCGCCCAAGGCGGATCCGAACGAGCCCTCCGACGACCTCTTCTAGCGAGGGGTTTCGTGGTGCCAGTGGCGGGTAGGGGGGGATTGATGCGAACCTTCATGACGTACTCGGCCCGCCGGTGAGGCGGGCCGCCCGGAGACAGTGATGCGCAAGCTCCTGATGCTGTGTGGAATGTTGACCGTGATGCCGGCCCTGGCCCAGGAGGAAGGGGCCGCGGGCGGCAAGCAGGCGGGGGGCAAGGCCGGCAAGGGCGGCCCCCAGACCATCGATTTCGAGGACGACACCATCGAGGGCGACCTCACCAAGCCGGACGGCGAGTACGTCGAGGCGCGCAAGAAGGTCCAGCACTCCAACCTCATCCGCATCCGCGAGGACTTCGAGGACAAGGTGATGCAGTCCGTGGGCGAGCTTTGATTCAACTCGCCGGGAACCCATCGCCGTCCGCGTTGTCCTAGCCCTCGTCATCAGCAGCCAATTTGGGGAACTGAAATGCCCGTGCCTCTGACACTCAAGGTCTTCAAGGGTGACACCCTCGTCACCTCGAAGGACTTCGAGCGCGACATCATCAAGATCGGCCGTCTCGCCTCGGCGCACCTGTGCCTGGAAGACGACAAGGTGAGCCGCATCCACTCCGTCATCGAGGTGGCCTCCGACGGCAGCCTGTCGATCATCGACATGGGCAGCGTCGAGGGCACCTACGTCAACGGCAAGCGGGTCAACAAGGGCCAGCTGTCGTTCGGCGATGAGATCAAGGTGGGTGGAACCACCATCCGCCTGGAGGACACCACGGCCATCGCCGCGGCGAACCTCTCCGTGGCCGCCGCGAGCACCTCGCCCACGCCCACGCCCGCTCCGGCCCAGACGCCGACGCCCGAGCTGGGGGCGAATCTCGCTCAGGCCGCCATCTCGCCGGCCAAGGCCGCGACGCCCGCTCCGGTGGTGACGCAGGCCGCTGCAGCGCCCGTCGCCGCGACTCCCGCGCCCGTCGCCGCGCCCAAGGCCGCCGCCCAGCCGGTGGCCGCCGCCGTGGAGACGTCGGCCGAGGCGCCCGCGCCGCGCGTGCGCCGCGTGGCGAGCAAGCGCAACGGTCCGCTCGGCCTGGGCGTGCACTTCATGTGGGGTGATCAGCGCGTGGGGGATTTCTTCCTCGCGCCGGGCCAGAAGCGTGCCTTCTCCGTGGGCAGCGCCAAGGGCGTGGACTTCATCATGGGCGACTCCAAGCTGGGCTCGGAGCGCTTCGAGGTGGTGCGCACGGACGGCCAGTCCTTCACCGTGCTCTTCACCTCCAAGATGAAGGGCGAGCTCGTGCGCAAGGGCGAGACGCACGACCTCAAGGACAAGGCGAGCGCCGAGGGTGATGCCTACGCCATCACGCTCAAGGACGACGACTTCCTCGCGGTGGACCTGGGCGGCGTGACGCTGGAGGCCTGCTTCGAGTCCGTGCCCAAGAAGGCCTGGGCGCCGGTGGGCGAGTCGGTGGACTTCTCCGTCATCAACGTCTTCCTGGTGCTCTTCTTCCTCGCGTCGATGTTCGTCATCAGCGCCAGCAACCTGGCCGCGGCGGGCGAGCAGTTCACGGACGAGCTGGCGGGCAACAACGCGCGCCTCGCCAAGCTCATCGTCAAGCCGCCCGAGACGCAGAAGAACAAGTTCCTCGAGAAGCTCAACCAGCAGAAGGCCGAGAAGCAGGCCGAGAAGGCCAAGGCCAAGAAGGAAGACACCCAGCAGGCCAAGAAGGAGGTCGTCAAGCCCACGCCCGCCAACGCCACCAAGGCGGACAAGAAGGCCGAGGCGAAGAACATGGCGGCCAAGATCTTCGGCGGCAAGGGTGGCGCCGCGAGCCTGTTCGCCGGTGGCGGCCTGGGTGGAGACCTCAAGGGCGCCATGGGCAACATGTTCGGCGCCAAGACGGGCGGCGTGAGCAACGGCCTGGTGGGCATGGGTCTGCGCGGCGGTGGCGGTGGCGGTGGCGGCGGTGACGTGGTCGGCATCGGCAGCGTGGGCACCAAGGGCCGCGCGGGTGGCGTGAGCGGCTACGGCACGGGCATGGGCAGCCTGGGCGGCACCAAGCAGAGCGTGGAGGTGGGCATCGCGGCCGAGGAGGCCACGGTGAGCGGTTCGCTCGACAAGGAACTCATCCGCCAGGTCATCCAGCGCAACCGCGGGCAGATCCGCTTCTGCTACGAGAGCCTCCTCAACCGCTTCCCGAAGCTGGGCGGCAAGGTGGCCATCCGCTTCACCATCGCGACCGAGGGCAACGTGGTGACCTCGTCCGTGGCCCAGTCCACGGCGGGCAACTCCGAGCTGGAGCAGTGCGTGGCCGGCCGTGTGCGCACCTGGACGTTCCCCAAGCCCAAGGGCGGCGGCTCCGTGGTCGTCACCTACCCGTTCATCTTCAAGGCGGCGGGCGAGTAGCCCTCCTCTGAGTGGAAACATCCAAGTGGGCGGTTCCGTTCATCCGGAGCCGCCCACTTGCTTTTTGGCGCTGGCGTCTGGGGGCCCATGGGCTAACTTCGGTTCCCGAATGAAAGCCCTTCGCCCCGTCGTCATTTGCGCCGCCCTGGCTGTTCCCGCGCTGGCTCATGCGCAGGCCGCCGGTGACAGGCCCGCCGACAACTATGAAGAAATCGAGCGTGGCCTCTATTTCTCGGTGCTCGGTGGTCCGTCCTTTGTCGTCAATCCTCCCGCGACCTCGGGTCCGCGTCCTTTCGCCGCCGGGCAGATGGCCTCGGTGGAGGTTGGCGTGGATTTCGGCGAGCGCTTGTCGCTCGGTCTGTTCGTGATGGGAGCCACCAACCGCGCGGGCTCGGAGTACACGGGCAACTCGGATGGCGCGGCCTCCGGCGACTTCTCCACCCTGGTGCCGGGCGCCGTGGCGCGCGTGCATCTGGTGGGACTCGCCGACGCGCAGGAGGTCAAGCGCACCTGGTTCTACGTGCGGGGTGGGGCGGGTTACGCCATGTTCGCGCCCAAGCAACTCCTGCCCGACTCCGACATTCTGGTGTTCCTGGGTCCGGGAGTGGAGTACTACACGCGCCTGCGCCACTTCTCGATTGGTGTCGAAGTGACGGGCAGCTTTCTGGTCAAGTCTCAGTCTTTCGGGTTCGCGCTGACGCCGAACCTTCGCTACGCGTTCTAGCGGGAGAATCACGTGCCTCAGGAGAATGGAAGCGGTGGACCACGCGGTGGTCGGGGCCCGGGCGGTGGACCCGGCCAGGGTCCTCGCCGGGATGGTCCGGGTGGGGGGTTCGGGGGTCGTGACGGTGGCCGGGGCCGGGGTGAAGGCCGCGGCGGCCGGGGCCGGGATCGGGCGGAAGGGCCCGTGGGTCCGGGTCAGCGCATCATCGCCGAGCTGAGCGGCCTGGAGAAGGCCCTGGGCAAGGGTGATCTCGTCGGCGAGAAGCAGCCGCTCGAGGCCATCGTGCGCTCGCTGCGCTCCCTGCGGGTGAAGTCGCTCGACGAGCTGGAGCTCAACGTCAAGGGTCGGCTCATGACCACGCTGCTGCGGGTGCAGCGTCAGACGAAGCCGGCCCAGCCGGAGGCTCCGTCGGAAGCGGCTCCGTCGGCCGCCGCCGAGGGCGCGGAAGCTCCCGCGGCACAGGAGGCCCCGCCGGCCGCCGCCGAGGGCGCGGAGGCTCCCGCCGCGAGCGAGGCGCCGGCGCCGGCGGCCCCGGCGGTGGACCCCGCGAAGGAGAAGTTCCAGGCCTATGGCGACGTGCTCTACCTGGTGGGCCGCGCCTGGCGTGCCGCCGGTGACGCGGAGCGTTCCTCCGCGGCGTTCGCGCTGAGTGGCCGTTCCGTCGAGCCCGAGCGTGAGGAGCCCGCCGCCGCGCGTCCCGCGAGTGAGCGTCCCGAGGGGGAGCGTCGCGAGCGGCGTGAGCGTCCCGAGGGCGAGCGGCGCGAGCGGCGTGAGCGTCCCGAGGGCGAGCGGCGCGAGCGGCGTGAGCGTCCCGAGGGCGAGCGTCGCGAGCGGCGTGAGCGTCCCGAGGGGGAGCGCCGTCCTCAGCCCGAGCTGACGGGTGATTGGCAGGAGCAGGTCAAGCAGCTCGAGGGCATGGGCCGTACCCGCGACGCGGCGCGCATGCACGAGCGCAACAACTCCTTCGCCGAGGCCACGCGCCTCTTCGAGGCGGGCGGAGATCTGAAGAGCGCGCTGCGCACGGCGCTGGCGGGCAAGGACAACGACGCCGCCCGGCGCCTCACCGCCACGGTTCCCCCCGAGCAGCTCGCCCAGGTGCTCGAGAAGGCGGGCGCCTACGAACTGCTGATGGAGATCTACATCGGCAAGGGTGACTTCGAGAACGTCGCCCGGTTGTACGAGCGGGCCCGTCAGTTCGATCAGGCGGCGCTCGCCTACGAGCGCGCGGGGAAGCTGTCCCTGGCGCGCAAGGCGTACGAGCGCTCGCGGGACTTCGCCGCGGCCAACCGCATCCGGGACCTCGAGGTGAAGGCCCTGGTGGAGCGGGGAGATCGGCTCGGAGCGGCCACCCTGCTGGTGACCGCTGGACGTCGTCAGGACGCCGTGGAGGTGCTGGGGTCGCTGCCTCCGCCCAAGGCCTTCCACTTCCTGCAGCGGCTCAAGTTGGACGAGGAGGCCAAGGCCCTCGCCCAGAAGGAGCTGGCGCGTGCCGAGGCGGAGAACAAGCCCGCTGGCCGTGCCCGGTGGTTGGAACTGCTCGGCGAGTCCGCCACCGCGGCGGCGCTCTACGAGGAGATCGGCCGCAAGGAGAAGGCCCTCGGCCTGTTCGAGCTGATCGGCCACCTGCCCAAGGCCGCGGCCCTCGCGGAGGAATTGCAGCTCCGGGATCGCGCCATCGCCCTGTACACGAAGCTCGGCGACAACGCGGGCGTGGAGCGTTCCCAGTCCCTGCCCGCCACGCCTCCCGCCAAGCGGCCGGCGGATGCCGCGGCGGCCGCCGAAGAGGCCGAAGAGACTGGGGGGGCCGAAACGCCGGTCGCCGGACAGAGCTCGTCCGCTCCTGCTACTGACGGGCAAGAAAGCCAATAAATCTCGACAGTTGGCGGGATTTACGCGATTGCGAGGGGCGGGTGGCGGGCGATAGAGTGCCGCTCTCCCGCCCCTTTCTTTTTCGCGAGGCTTTCTTTTCATGGATCTGTCGAACCTCCGCCGACCCGCCGAGCGTGGTGTCTCCGACCGGCCTTTCGCCGAGGTAGAGGCCTCTCTCGAAAAAGCGGGGCGCGTCGAGGATCTCATCCGTCTCTACGAGGGTCACGCGCGTGAGACGTCCGGCGCCGAGGCGGCGCGTGTGTTGGTTCGCGCGGGGCAGCTCGCCCAGGAGCGCTTGCGCAATCCGGCTCGCTCCGAGGAACTCCTGCGCCACGCGTTGTTGCTCGCCGAGGACCCGCGCCCCGCGCTGCTCGGATTGAAGGCCGTTCACGAGTCCCGCCAGGACACGAGCGCGCTCGTCGACGTGTTGGAGCGCCTGGGCGCGCTGAGCCAGGGGGAGGAGGCCTCGGCCTTCTTCCAGCAAGCGGCGACGTTGCACGAGCAGAAGCTCTTCCGGCGGGATCGCGCCGTGCTGTGTCTGCAGCGCGCGGTGCGCGCGATGCCGGACCGGGCCATCTTCAAGCGCGCGCGTCAGTTGCTCCTCGTCGAGGAGCGCTTCCAGCCCATCTTCGAATTGCTCGAGCGTGAGCGGACCACGTTGGGCGGCGACGGGATGGCGGAGGAGTACGCCGCGTTCTGCGAGCGGTTGGTGGAAGATCCCACCGAGCACGCGCTCGCTCAGCGGGCCCTGGCCGTGCTGCGGCAACTCGAGCCGGAGAACCCCCGCGCGGAGAAGGTCTCGCAGACGATGCAGCGCTTCGAGCAGACGTGGCGCGATCGCGCCCGCACGCTGCGCGGCATGTCGCTCGAGGAGCGGGATCGCAAGAGCGCGGCGCGGCTGTCACTGCTGGTGGCCAAGCTGCACGCGTGGTTCGAGCCGGACGTGGCGGAGAAGGTGGAGGAGGCGCTCGAGCGCTGCTTCCTGCTGTGGCCGGGGATGCCCGATGCCCTCAACCTCATCGAGCGTCTCGCCGAGCGCAAGGGGGACTTCGGTCCGGCCCAGGAGTGGCTGGAGGGACTGGCCACGGATGCTCGCGAGCGGAGTGTCCAGGCGGAGTTGTGGCTGCGGCTGGGGACCCTGCGCCTCACGCGGCTCAACGACTCGGCCGGAGCGCTCGCCGCCTTCGAGAAGGCCACGTCCGTGGACCCCTCTCGCGCGGACGTGGCGAGCCTCGGCGCGGAGTTGCTGCTGGAGCAGGAGCGCGCCGAGGACGCGCTCGCCATGTTGGAGCGCTCCCTGGGCTCGGTGAAGGATCGGGCGACGCAGGTGTCCTTGCGCCTGCGGTTGGCGGAACTCTGCCTGCAGCTGAGGAATGGGCCCGCGATGCGCGCCCACCTGGAGACGGTGCTCAAGTTGGAGCCCTTCAACGCCCAGGCGGCCTTCCTTCTCGCCCGGCTCCTGGCGGACCAGGAGGAACTCGCGGCACTGGAGCCCTTGCTGGACCTGGCGATGCTCGCGCCTCGCTCGCGCTCCGAGCGCGTGGCGCTTTGCGAGACGCTGGCGGCCCTCTACGAGGAGGCGGATGACGCGCGGGGCGCCTTCGAGGTGCTGGCGCGCGCCCTCGCGCTGGAGCCCGCCCGTCCCCTGCTGCTCGAGTCGGTGGTGGAGAACGCGAACAAGGCGCACGCGGAGCCCGCGCTCGCGACGGCGCTGCGGCGGGCGGCCCTGGTCGCGCTGCCTCCCGAGGCGGCCATTCCGCTCTGGCGCCACCTCGCCCAGTTGCTGCAGGGGCCGCTGGCGGACCCCGCGGGGGCCGAGGCCGCCTGGAAGGAAGTGCTCGCGCGCGCTCCGGGTGACAGTGCCGCGCAGGAGGCGGTGCGCGCGCTGCGTGCCGCCGCGGCGATCTCGGCGGATCCCAAGCTGCGCCTGGAGGCCGAGCTGGTCCGGCGCGAGGCCGAGGGCGCGACGCCCGCCGAGCTGGAGCCGACGGTTCGCGAGCTGGTGAAGCTCGCTCCGGACGACCTGGCCGGTCTGCGGCGTCTGCAGATGGTGTGCGCGGCGGTGTCGAAGGTCGAGGAGGCCGCGGAGCTGGCCGGACGGCTCGCGAAGCTGGCCGAGACCCAGGTGGAGCGCAGCGACTGGTCCTCGCGTCAGGCGCGCCTCTTCGCCGAGCGGCTCAACCGCCCGCAGGAGGCCGCGGCCCTCTTCCTCCAGCTCCTCTCGGAGAACGTGTCCACGGGCGTGGTGCTGGGTGGGCTCGAGCGGCTCATGGCGGCCAAGGTGCGCACGGCGGAGATCGCCGAGGCGCTCGCCCGTCACTATGGCCGTCAGGGAGACCCCCAGCGGCAGGCCTCCGCGCTCCTGCAGCAGCTCGAGGTCACGACGGACGGGGCGGTGCGGCAGCGGCTGTTCGCCCAGATCGCCAACCTCCAGGAGACGCAACTCGCGGATGGACGCTCGGCGTTCGACCTGCGCGTGAAGGCGTTGCGCGAGACGCCCACGGACGAGGTGAACCGCGCCGAGCTGGCGCGTCTGGCGCGGGAGCTGTCCGCCCACGCCGAGCTGGTGCGCGTGTTGCGCGCCCTGGCGGGCGAGACGGAGACTCCGGCGCTCGCCGTTCAACTGCTCTCCGAGACCTCGAAGCTGGCCGAGGAGTCCAACGCCCTTCCGGAAGCCATTGGCGCGCTGGAGGCGGCGCTGCAGCGGGTGCCCGAATCGTCCGATGTCCTGGGCCGGCTCATCGCCCTGTACACCAAGGCGGGTCGGGCGGCGGAGGCGGACGCCCTCCTGCGCAAGCGCATCCTGACGGCCACTCGCGCGGAGAAGGTCGAGCTGTTGATGCAGCTCGTGGACCTCAACGCGGGCCTGGGTCGTCCGCTGCAGGCCGCCGAGGCGCTGCAGTCCGCCATCCAGTCCGGCGCGGACGAGGTGCGCCACCTGCCGCTGCTGGCCGAGCTGTACGAGAAGGCGGACCGCAAGCCCGAGTGGGGTGAGGTGCTCGCCCGGCAGATCGCGCTCGCGGAGGACGCGGGGGACCTGGACCGGGTGGCGCGCCTGACGCTCAAGCGCTCGCAGGTCCTGCAGGACTCCCAGGGAGATCTCACGGACGTGGTGCGCCGCTTCTCGGACATCCTCCGTCAGCGCCCCTCCGACGCGGAGGCCCGCGCCGAACTCGAGGGAATGCTGGGAGAGGGGGCGTCTCGCGAGGAGGCGGCGCGGGCGCTCATCCCCGCTTACGAGTCCACGAAGGATCACCGCAAGCTGGTCGCCGCGCTGGAGGTGCTCGCCGAGGTGGCGCGTGAGGACTCCGCGCGCGTGCTGGCGCTGCGCCAGACCGCGCAGGTGTACTTGAGCCAGTTGCGTCAGCCGGAGCTGGCTTTCGCCTCGCTCGCCCGGGCCCTGCGACTGGCGCCGGGGGATGCCGCGCTGCGCGCCGCCGCGCGTCAGGCCGCCGAGGACGCGGACTCGCTGGATGCCTACGCGGAAATCCTCATCGAGCTCACCGAGGAAGGGAGCTCGGACTCCGTTCGCGTGGGTCTGCTGCGCGAGCTGGCCGAGGTCCAGGAGAAGAAGCTCGACGATCGCGCCGCGGCCTTGAAGTCCCTGCGGGCCCTGTTGGTGCTCGAGCCGGGCAGCCTCGACTGCCTGCGCGCGCTGCAGCGCCTGCACCGCGCGGGCGAGGAGTGGGCCGCGCTCGCCGAGGTGTTGGAGAAGCTCGCCGCCGCCGCGTCCGAGCCGTCCGAGCAGCTCGCGCACCTGCGAGAGGCCGCCCTGCTGCATGAGTCGAAGCTCTCCGACTCGGAGAGCGCCGCCAATGCGTGGCGTGTCATCGCCGAGAAGGATCCGCTCCAGCGCGAGGCAGCCGCTTCCCTGGATCGGCTCTACACGGAGCTGAGCCGCCCGAAGGATCTCGCATGGGCGCTCGGCCTGCGGCGCACGCAGGAAGGGCAGAGCCCCCAGGGCCGCGAGGTCTCGTTCCGGCTCGCGGAGCTGCTGCGCACCGCGTTGGGAGATCCCCACGCCGCGCTCCAGCTCTACCAGGGCATCCTCTCGGAGGATCCCGGCCATCCCGGTGCCCGTTCGGCGCTCGAGGAGTGGGTGAAGGCCGCCGTGCCCATGAGCGCGGGCGCGCTGGAGGTGTTGGATCCCGTGCTGGCGCGGCTCGGAGATCATGCCCGGCGCGTGGCGCTGCGCGAGACGCGTCTGGAGTCCGCGCTCAGCGCGGAGAAGGTCCAGCTCACCGCGGACATCCGCCGCATCTACGAGCAGGACATGCATCAGCCGTCGCTCGCCTTCATGGCGGCGGTGAAGGCCTTCTCCCAGGGCGTGGAGCGCGAGGCGCTTCGACCCGAGCTGGAACGGCTCGCGCGGGAGACGGGCTCTCACGAGATGCTGGCCGAGCTGTACGAGGAAGCCGCGCTGGATCTGCCTCGGGGAGACCCGGCGGCGCTCGGCATGTTGCGGCGCTCCGCGGAACTGCGCGAGCAGATGGGCCAGACGGAGGAGGCCACGGGAGTCTGGAAGCGGGTCCTCGAGGACGCGCCCCAGGATCGCCAGGCACTCGAGATGCTGTCGCGCCTGTATGAGCGGGGCCAGAACGCCAAGAGCCTGTCCGAGGTCTACGCCGCCCAGTCGGCGCTGGCCACGGAGCCGGAGGCGCGGCGCGCCCTGTTGGTGAAGGCGGGCGAGGCCTATGCCGCCGCGGGCGACGACGCCAAGGCCATCGAGACGTGGCGCTCGGCGCTGGCCATCCGCAAGGCGGACGACGGGTTGCTCGCGCTGGACAAGCTGTTCGCCAAGACGCGGCGCCCGCTGGAGCAGGCGGACGTGTTGGATCAGCTCGCGGAGCTGGCCACGGACAACGAGTCGCGCCGGGGATTCGTCCTCCGCCGCGCGCAGCTGTTGGAGAAGGAAGGCAGCCACGCCGAGGCGTTGAGCGCCTACCGCGCCCTGATGGGCCTGGCGCCCGGGGATCCGCAGGCCGTCGCCGGTCTGGAGCGCATGCTTCAGCTCGAGGCGCAGCGGGTGGAGGCGGCTCGGTTGTTGGAGCCCGTCCACCGTGGCCTCAACGACACGCGCAAGCTGGTGGAGGTGCTCGAGATCCTCCTGCCTGGCACGCAGCCCGCGCTGCGGTTGGAGCGGGTGCAGGAGATCGCCACCTTGCGTGAGGCGCTGGGACAGACGTCCCTCGCCTTCGCCGCGCGGCTGCGTGCCTTCAATGAGGCTCCGCAGGCCGAGGGTGTGTGCGATGACCTGGAACGGCTCGCGGCCGACTCAGGCTCCTTCGAGGATGTGGCGGCGGCCTACGAGGATCAGCTCGATCGTGGGAGCACCGAGCCCCTGGCGGGCGATCTCTGGCGGCGGCTCGCGGCCATCTACGACGGGCGCCTCAAGCGCTACGATCTGGCGGTGCGCGCGTTGGAGGAAGTCAGCCGGCGCGATCCCAAGGACAAGCAGGTGCTGGAGTCGATCGCCCGCGTGCACCGCCGCACGGGCGCGCATCGGGAGCTGGCGCTGGTGATGCGCCGGCAGGTCGCCGCCGAGCCGTCCGTGCCCGCCCAGGTGAACCTGCTCTTCGAGCTGGCGCACCTGGCCGAGGAGACGCTTTCCGACAAGGCGCTCGCGGCGCAGACGTACCGCGACGTGTTGGAGCGCCGTCCGGAGGACGCCAACGCCTTCAAGCTGCTGGGCCGTGTGCTCACGCAGATGGAGCGCTGGCCGGAGCTGGCGCAGCACATCGAGCGGGAGAGCCAACTGGCCGACGCGCGCAATGCCCTGGAAGAGGGCAGTGATCTGCGCGTGCGCCTGGGCCGTCTCAAGTTCAGCCGCCTGGATGATCCGCGTGGCGCGCTGGAGCTGTACCAGGAGGTGCTGCGCCGCCGGGCGGGCCATGCCGGAGCGGTGGGTGCCCTGGAGGAGATGGCGCGCTCGGACAGCCCGTTGCGTGGCCAGGCGGCCCTGGCGCTCGAGCCAGTGTTCGCGGCGGTGGGAGACCACCTCAAGCAGGTGCAGATGCTGGAGTCGCGCGTCTCCGCCGAGCCCGTTCCCCAGGAGCGTTCGGTGCTGCTGCGCCGCATCGCGGAGACGTACGCGGGACCGCTGGAGAACGTGGAGATGGCCTTCTTGTCGGCCACCCGCGCGCTGCGCGAGATGCCGGATGATTCGCGCACGCTCGAACTCTGCCTCTCGCTGGTGGACAAGGCCGGGGCCGCGGAGGAGTTCGCGGCGATTCTGTCCGAGATCGCTCCCCGGGCTGGCGACGCGGCTCGCTCCGAGTTGTACCGCGCCCTGGCCCGGTTGCAGGCGCGCCTGGGCGAGGACGACGAGGCCCTGGCCTCGTGGCGCAAGGTGCTGACGATCAGCCCCACGGACACGGAGGCGCTCGACAGCGTGGTGCGGCTGGTGTCCGAGCAGGGCACGCCCCAGGAGTTGCTGGAGGTGCTGCGGCGCCAGCTCGCGAGCGCCGAGGAGCCCGCCCGCCGGGCGTCGGTGCTGTTGCAGATCGCCGTGCTGCAGGAGGCGGAGCTCCAGGATGGCCTGGGCGCGCTGGCCACCTTGCGGCGCTTGCTGGACGTGAAGCCGGACGACGCCGCGGCGCTCACGCGGATGGACGGCCTGTGCCAGAAGCTGGAGCGCTGGCCGGAGCTGGCGGACGTGCTCGCCCGGCGCATCGCGCTCGTGTCGCCCGAGGAGGGACTGGAGCTGAAGTTCCGCCTCGCCGTGGTCCGCGAGACGAAGCTGCTGGACAAGGCGGGCGCGCTGGCGCTCTACGGCGAAGTGCTCTCCGTGCAGCCGAATCACGCGGGCACGGTGGGCCGCCTGGACGCGATGGTGACCCGCGAGCCGCAGAACCTGCTCGCGGTGGAGACGCTGCTGCGCGCCTTCCGCGAGAGCGGGGACGCGACGCGGCTCGCCTCGCTCATCGAAACGCGCGTGGGCGTGTCTCCGGACGCGCACGAGCGCAAGACGCTGCTCGGTGAGTTGGCCACGCTGCGCGAGAGCCAGGGCGAGCCGGAACTCGCCTTCCTGGCGCTCTTCCGCTCCTTCAAGGGGGACCCGAACGACCGCGAGCTGCGCGTGCGGCTGGAGAACGCCACGGACGCGGCGGGCTCGTACGACGAGCTGGTGGTGGCCTACGAGGAAGCGCTGCCGCGCGTGGCCGAGGTGCGGGACGCGGCGGAGATGTGCATCAAGCTGGGCCAGCTCTTCGAGTCGCGGCTGCGCGAGCCCGAGCGCGCCGTCGTCTACTACGAGCGCGCTCGCAAGCTGGACTCCTCGTCGCAGCACAAGGCGCTGGCCGCGTTGGATCGGCTGTACATCACGCTGGAGGCCTGGGAGGAGCTGGCTCCCGTGCTGGAGGCCCTCGCCTCCACGGCGGAGCAGACGGCGGACAAGGTGGGCTTCCTCTTCCGCCTGGGTCAGCTCACCCAGGAGAAGCTGCACAGCATGGATCGCGCGGCGTCCGCGTTCGAGCAGGTGCTGGCGCTGGATGGCGCGCACCTCGCGTCGGCGCGGCTGCTCGAGAGCCTCTACGACTCGGCCGGGGCGCACGACAAGCTGTACAACATCCTGAAGCTGCAGTCCGAGCGGGTCACGGGTCCCGAGCGCGAGCGGGTCCTCACGCGCATGGCGCAGGTGTCGGCCGAGGGGCTGGAGGACCTGGGCGGCGCCATCAACCTGTACCGCGAGCTGCTGGCGAAGAACGCGCGCAACGAGCAGGCGTTCTCCTCGCTGGAGGCGTTGTACGAGCGGGCGGGCCGTCACGAGGAGCTGCGCGCGCTGTTGGCGGACCGTCTGGCGCAGACGCTGGATCCGCGCGAGGTGGTGCGGCTCAACGAGCGGCTGGGCCAGGTGTTGTACCGCCTGCTCAAGCAGCCCGAGGCGGCGGTGAGCTACCTCAAGGCCGCGCTGGAGCGAGACCCCCGGCACCGGGGCGTGCTGGACACGCTGCGTGAGCTGTACGAGGAGACGGGACCGGCGGAGGAGCTGGTGGGCATCCTGCGGCGGCTCGTGCCGTTGCAGGAGTCGGCCGAGGGCGTGAAGGTCTTGCGCCTGCGGCTGGCCGAGGTGCTCTCGGGCGTGGGTCGCCGCGAGGAGGCCTTGGACGCGGCCCGCCGCGCGCTGGAAGTGGAGCCCCACGCGGTCGTGGACCTGGAGCGGGTCCACACGCTCTTTGTCTCCCTGCGGGCCTACAACGACGCGGTGCGCGCGCTCGAGTTGAAGGTGCAGGTGCACCTGCAAACCGAGGAGCGCGACCAGGCGGTGGCCACGTGGTTCGCGGTGGCGGACCTCTGGGCGGGCGCGGGCAACAAGCCCGAGCTGGCGGCGGGCGCGTTGGAGAAGGTGCTGGAGCTGGATCCGGCCCACCGCACCGCCTATGAGCGCGCGTGCGGCCTCTACCGCGCGAACAACGACTGGCGGGCCTACGCGCAGGTGGTGGATCGCTACCTGCCGCACCTCGTCACGGAAGAGGAGAAGCTGGCCACCCTCAAGGAGCTGGCGAGGGTGCAGGAGGAGCGCCTGGGCCAGAAGGACGTGGCCTTCCTGGCGCTCTGCCGCGCGCTGCAGATCGACGCCGCGGACGACACGCTGCGCGAGGAGGTGGAGCGGCTCGCCGACGAGACGGGTTCTCACGAGGAACTCGCCGCCGTCTACGAGGAGGTGGCGGATGCCCTGCCGCGAGGCCCTCTCGCCGAGCGCATGTACGCCACGCTGGCGCGCGTCCAGGACCTGAAGCTGGATGACGCGCAGGCGGCGGAAGCGGCGCTGCGGAAGATCCTGGAGTTCGATCCGACGAACGTCACGGCGCTCGACGGACTGGCCGGGATGTTCCAGCGCCGTGGCCGCGAGCGCGAGTACGTGGTGGCGCTCGAGCAGAAGATCGAGGCCGCGGACTCCATCGAGACGCGCAAGTCCATCCTCCGGGAGATCGCCCGGGTCCAGGACGAGCAGGGCGAGCCGGACGAGGCCGCGAGCGCGCTCCTGCGGGCGTTGGAGCTGGAGCCGGACGCCGAGACGCTGGGCGTGCTCACCGCGCTCTATCGTCGCCAGAAGGCCTGGAAGGACGTGGCGGCCACGCTGTTGCGGGCGCGCGACCTGGCGGCCACCGTCGAGGAGCGGGCCCGCATCCAGATCGAGATCGCGAGCGTCTACGAGCGGGACATCGGTGATGACGAACCCGCGGTGGTCGCCTACCGGCAGGCGCTCGAGTTCGAGCCCTACAACCTCCAGGCCCTGGAGTCGTTGGAGCGGCTGCACACGCGGTTGGATCAGCCGGCGGAACTGCTGGCCATCTACGAGCGCATGTTGGAGGTCATCTCCGACTACCGCGAGCGGGTGCGGGTGCTGTTCCGCTCGGCGAGCATCTGGGAGGACACGTACCAGAACCCGGCCAACGCGGACGCCTTCATCGAGGGCGTGCTCGCCATCGATCCGCAGAACCTGCAAGCCATCAAGACCCTCATCCGCCTGCGCCGCGTGCAGGGGCGGTGGGAGGAGCTGGTGGTCGCCTACGAGCGGCAGCTGCAACTGGCCACGTCGACGCAGGAGCAGGCCGAGCTCTATGTGGAGATCGGCAACGTCTACCACCAGCAGCTCAAGCAGGTGGACCGGGCGGTGAACACGTACCACTACGCGCTGGGCATGGATCCAGGCTGCCGGCCCGCGCTGCATGCGCTCGGCAACCTCTACGAGCGCAGCGGCAACTGGCCCTACGCGCTGGATGTGCTGCAGCAGGAGGCGCAGCTCGCGGGGCACACGCCCGAGGCGGTGGAGCTGTACTACCGCATGGGACGGATGCACGAGGACATGCTGATGGACACGGGCAGTGCGCGTGCGAGCTATCAGCAGGCCATCGCCATCGACCCGGGTCACCTGGCCAGCATCCGAGCCCTCAAGGGCATCCAGGAGCAGGAGAAGGACTGGGGCGGCTACGAGCAGTCCCTGTTGCAGGAGGCACATCAGACCGAGGACGCCGAGGCCAAGGCGCGCGCGCTGCTCGAGGTGGCGCGCTACAACGCCGAGACGAAGGGCGATCCGGAGACGGCCACGCAGTACTACGAGGAGACGCTGCGCTACGCCCCGGACAGCCTGGAGGCGGCTCAGCCCTTGTCGGAGGTCTACAGCGCCCGCGAGGACTGGGTGGCTTGCGAGCGGATGCTCGACATCGTGGTGCGCCGCCTGGCCGAGCGGGCCATCGCGGAGAAGGACACCGGACTGGCCGCGGAGCTGTGCCGTCAGCTCTACCGGTTGGGCTACGTCGCGGACAAGATGGGCAACCGGGACAAGGCGCTCGACTCGTACAAGAAGGCCTACGATCTCGATGCCACGTATCTGCCGGTGCTCGAGGGCTACGGCCATCTGCTCGTGCAGCACGCGAAGCGCTACGAGGACGCGCTGCGCATCTTCCAGACCATCCTCATCCACCACCGGGAGGATCTCACCGACATGGAGGTGGTGGAGGTCTACTGGCAGCTGGGAGACATCCACGCGAAGCTGAACCAGACGGACCGGGCGCAGAACCACTTCGAGAAGGCGCTCGCGGTGGACTCCAACCATGAGGCCTCCTTGCGCGCGCTGGTGGCGCTCATGGATGCGTCGGGGCGGTGGGAGCGCGCGGGCGATCTCCGCCAGCAGCTCGCCCAGGTGCTGGAAGGAGAGGCCAAGGCGCGGGTCTTCCTCGAGCTGGGTCAGCTCTCGCGCGAGAAGTTGAAGGATCCGTATCAGGCCATCGACGCGTACAACGGGGCGCTCAAGCTGCTGCCGGAATCGCTCGAGGTGCTGGACGCGCTGTACGTGCTGCTGCGCGAGACGCGCCAGGGCCAGAAGGCCGCGGACATGCTGTCGCGCATGTTGCGGTTGCCGGCGCTGGCGTCCGAGCCAAGCAAGGCCCGGCGGGTGTGGTTCGCGCTCGGAGAGTTGCGCCGGGATGAACTGCGCGACGTGGACGGCGCGGCCGAGGCCTTCAACACGGCGCTGGACCTGGATCACCGCTTCATCGAGGCCTTCAGCGCGCTCGAGGCGATGCTGGGTGGCGCGGGCCAGTGGAGGGCGCTGGAGGAGAACTACGTGAAGATGATCGGGCGCATGCCGAAGACGCCCGACACGCACGGGGCGCGCATGGGCCTGTGGCGGGCGCTGGGCGATCTCTATCGTCAGGTGCTCAAGAACCAGGAGAACGCGGTGGCGGCCTACGGGCTCGTCGCCAAGGGCCTGCCGGACGATGCCTCCGTGCAGGAGATCTACGCCGAGCTGGCCGCGGCTTCTCCGGGCAAGGAGGACGAGGCCATCGCGGCGTTGCGCCGTGCCCTCCCGCACACCTCGGATGCGCAAAAGGTGTGCTCGCAACTGGTGCGTCTGTCCGCGCTGCGCAGGGACTACGATGGTGCGTGGATGGCCGCGCAGGCCGTGGCCGGGCTGCTCGGCGAGGCGGGGGATGACGAGAAGGAGATCCTCTCCAAGCTGGGGCCCTACGCGAAGCTCAAGGAGGTGGCTCAGCGGCCGCTACCCGATCGCATGTGGCAGTCGCATCTGCTGCATCCCCGGCTTCGCGGGCCCTTCACCGAGATGATGGGCCTGCTGTTCGAGCAGATCGGGCATCTGTACGCGGTGCCCTTCACGAACTATCAGCTCGTGCCCAAGAAGCACCGCATCGACCTGCCGAGCTCGCAGGAGTTCCTCGTCCAGCACTACCGGTACGTGGCGCGTCTCTTCGGCATGGACGCGGTGGAGTTGTACTCGCCGCACCTGGTGGCCCGGCGCGAGAACATGGCCAAACGCTCCAACGAGCCGACGCCGGATCCTCGCCTCAACCTGGAGGTGCTGCAGACGCACCCCGCGTGCATCCGCGCGGGTGGGCGCTTCTTCGCCGAGCAGGGGCAGAAGGAGGCGTACTACATGCTGGGCCGGGCGTTCGCGCTGGTGCGGCCGGAACTGGCCTGGAGTCAGCGGCTGGCGCCGGAGCGGCTCGAGGTGGTGATTCAAGCCGCGCTCAGCCTGGTGGTGCCGAACCTGCGCCTCACGGTGGACCCCCGCGCGGTGGACGCCGAGCGCCGGGGCCTGGAGAAGGGCTTCAGCGAGCAGGGCCGCGCGGCGCTGGCGAAGGTGGCTCGAGTCTACGTGCCGGTGGCCACGCCCGCGGATGTCCGCCAGTATTTCGAGTACGTGGAACTGACGGCGGCGCGCGCGGGCCTCTTCGCCGCGGGTGAGTGCGAGCCCGTCAAGCGCATGGTGTTGGAGGAGACCGGCTCGGCCTTTCGGGTGACGCCGAAGGCGAAGCTGAGGGAGTTGCTCCTGTTCGCCACGTCCGAGGAGCTGCGCGAGCTGCGTGTCGCGATAGGTACGGACGTGGAGGTTCAGGTGAGAAAGTAGCTGTGCGATGAGGAGTGAGCGTGAGATCCAATCCGGAGTTCGCGCGTTGAACCAGCGACCGGGCGGGCAAGAGCGGCATCCTTGACCCCCCCGGACGCCACCTCTACGATTCCAACGGGTTTTCTCCCGTTATTCCTGAGACTTGCGGGGAACGATGCGTTTCGTCTGCGACAGCTGCCGCGCGCAGTATTCGATTAGCGACGACAAGGTTGGCGCCAAGGGCGTCAAGGTGCGTTGCAAGAAGTGTGGCCACAACATCGTGGTGCGCTCCGCCGGTTCGGCACCGGCGAAGGATGAAGGGACGGCCGGTGAGGCCGCCAGTGGTTCGGCGTCGTCCCAGGGTTCGTCGAACGAGGGCTTCGGCTTGCCGGCGACCTTGGGCACGCCTCCCGAGGGAGGCATCTTCGGCGGTGTCGAGGATGATGAGATCGGCGCCGTGTTCGACCAGGTGCTCAACTCGGGTTCGCACAAGGTACCTCCGGGCGAAGCGGGGGATGGCCCCGCGCAACTGGATGCGTCGGCGGTGTCGGATGCGAGCGACGCGGTGCGCAAGCTCGCGGAGGCCGAGGCGAGCAGCACCAAGCCGGCGACCTCGCACGAGTGGTTCGTCGCCATCGACGAGAAGCAGGTGGGTCCGCTCACCATGGAGAAGGTGAAGGAGCACTGGGAGAAGGGCGAGGTCGGTCCGGACAGCCTGTGCTGGCGCGCGGGCTTCAGCGATTGGATTCCGCTTTCCGAGGCCACGGAGCTGGCGTCGGTGCTGGCGCCGCGTCCGACTCGGCCGGTCATCGTGGAGCCCACGCCCGTGGCGTCGTCTTCGTCGGCGTCTTCGGGCCCGGTGGAGTCCGCGTTCAGCGCGGGTGGCTCGTCGAAGTCCGGCCGGGCCGAAACACCCGCGCCCGTGGCTCCGTCCGCACAGGACTCGGGCTGGAAGCCCTCGGCGGCGAGCGTGCTGGCCTCGTTGGTGAAGGAGGAGAACGAGGCGCTGTCGAAGCCCGCGGCCAAGTCTTCCGTGTCCGAGGAAAAGGCGAAGCCCGCCTCCTCGGGGTTGCTCGATGTGCCGCCGCCTGACGCGGGTGCGGCCAAGAGCCCGTTGTTGGCGGAGACGCCGGCTCCCGCGCCGTACATGCAGCCGGCTCCGGCGCCAGGCTACGCGCCACCCGCGCCCCAGGGCTATCCGCAGCAGCCCATGCCTCAGCAGTACGCGCCGCCCCAGGGCTACGCTCCGCCTCCGGCCTATCCCGGCTATCCGCCCCAGGCGGCGCCCAAGCAGGGGGGGAAGACGGGGATGGTGATTGGCATCGCGGCGGGCGCGCTGTTGATGATTGGCGGCGTTGGCTTCTTCCTGGCGTCTCGTCCTTCGGACCCGCCTCCCACGCCCCAGCCCGTGGCCCAGGCTCCAGCGCCCGCTCCGGTGAAGCCCGCGGAGGTGCCCGCGACCCCTCCGCCCACTGCGGTGGCCACCGCGCCGACTCCTGCCCCAGCTCCGGCGGGAACGCCACCAACGCCCGCGGCCACCGCGCCCGCGACGGCACCCTCCACGCCCCCGGCGGTGGCGGCCGTGGCGACGCCTCCTCCGGCGACGCCTCCGCCCGCCAGCGAGCCGGTGAAGCCCGCCGAGGAGCCCAAGGCTCCGCCGCAGCAGGTGGCTCGCGCGGAGCTCCCGGATCGAAGTGGCTCCAAGCGAGGTTCTTCGCCGAGCCGTTCTTCGTCTTCGCGGGGTTCGAGCGACGACGACGCCGAGGAGATCTCGGCGCGCTCCAAGCCCGCGGCGAAGAGCAGCGGGGGAGGGAACGCGGATGACGAATTCGATGAGCTGTTTGGCACGAAGAAGGCCAGTGCCAAGAGTGGCGGGTCAGCGAATGGCCGTACGGCCTACATTCCGCCCGAGCCTGGCGGAGGTGGCGCCACGGTCGAACGCCTCGGGCAGTCGGACATCATGCAGGTGGTGCTGAGCAACAAGCCCGCCATCGTGAAGTGTGTGGGTGAGCAGAAGAAGAAGGACCCGGGCCTGAGCGGCAAGCTGGTGATGCGCTGGACGATCCAGACCAACGGCAAGACGAAGAACGTGTCCTGCCAGACAGGTGAGTTCCGCTCGACTTACATGGCTTCCTGCATCTCCGGGTTGATCAAGGGATGGAACTTCCCGAAGCACAAGGTCGAGGGGGATCCCATCGATTTCCCGTTTACGTTCTAACAACCCATTCAAGGGGAACAGTCACGTACGACACAGATATCTCGTACGGCTGTTCCTCTTGAGGGGAGTGAATGTCCCTCTGGACGGAGCGTCGGAATCGCGTGTCGACAATCGTTGACACGCCTGGAGTGGCGGGACTAAGCCCCGCGCTGCAGGACGAGGGGGCCTTGAGAGGCCGGCGGCCCGCCTCACGCGATGTATCCCTTCAGGAGGAAGCCGAGAATGCAGCTTCGGAAGATGACGTTGATGTTCGCCGCGCTGAGCGCGGTGAGCCTGATGATGGCGTGTGATGGTGGTGGTCGTGACACCTTGGCGTGTGCGTCGGATACGGACTGCCTTGAGTCCGAGATCTGCCACCCGCAGGCTGGCGTCTGTGTGCAGACCTGTTCGAGCGCGGCGGATTGTCCCGACTCCGCGAAGACGTGCGATCCCTTGAGCGGCACGAGCAACTCTATCTGCAAGTGCAAGACGGATGAGCTGTGCCAGGGTGACACGCGTTTGTCTGACGCCTCGGGCCTGTCGTGCTCGACGACGTACAGCGTGTGCACGGATCAGACGGCCACGAAGTGCACGTCGAATGCGCAGTGCGCCGCGAACCAGACCTGCAACACGACGACGGGTGCTTGCGAGGATCGTCCCGCTGAGGGCGCCGCCTGCTCTGGTCAGGGGCAGACGACTTGCGCCTACGGTCAGTTCTGCAGCAGCAGCAAGTGTGCGGCCGTGCCTGCTCCTACCTGTCAGAACTATACGAATTTCACTAGGCGCAGTGAATTGGGAACGACTGGTCCCATCATTTTCAATGCGTCTGTAGTGAGCGCAGCAACTGATTCGTTCTGTGGCAGCGGCACAAACACAAAGCGCGTGAAGGTCAATGTCTCCGCTTATTCCAGCACTCCCTTTCCTCAGACGAAGAATGAACTGAACGGCCTGTTCTATGTTCAGGTTGCTGGAACTAGGTTGGATGGGGCCGACACCATCAGCTCTTCAGCTGGGAACTACACCGTGACTGGTTCCAACCGAGAGCGCGCTGATTTCGTCATGAGCTTTTGTGTGGCGCCGTCTAGCGATACCCTGTCTTTGGGGGTGTATTTCACGGGTGGCAATTTCTTCTGCTACCAAGCTGATTACTGATTGGCTCCGGTCTCACGCTAATTAGTGTTGATGGATTGCTGAGTTTTGAACCCCAATCGGCATTGAGCTGGTTGGGGTTCTTTTGTTGATTGAAACATTTTCAATGACTGTGCTCTTGGTTGTGATGAATTTCCTGTGAGCAATGCCGTCATTTGGCGTTGAGCAATGATGCGGTTGCTCGTCGATCAAGGAAGAGAATATGTCTATCTCGATGATGGGTCGTGCATTGGTGGTTGGGTTGATTCTGGGCGCGACTGATTCGCTTGCAGCTGATGACGCTTACAAACTTGATTGCCCAGTGGGCACGCGACAGACGGGTGAGCCACAAGAGGGGATCAGCTGCCGCAAGCCTGATACCTCGAACGGGCGAGGTGTCGCGCATGGTCCGTATGTTTCCTTTTATGCTAACGGACAGAAGAGCGCGGAAGGCCAGTTCGTTGATGGCTTCCGCTCTGGCTCATGGACTTTTTATACTCAGGATGGCCAAGTCAGAAGCCGAATCGAGTTCTCGGTGGGGAATTATCATGGCAGGCGCGAGGAGTATTTCCCTAACGGGAGGCTGCGTACCGTTGAGTCGTATGTGCACGGAAAGCTCGACGGACTGGTCAAGGAGTTCTCTTCTGATGGTCGTTTGGTGAAGCAGAGCGAGTACCGTAATAATCGGCAAGTTGTCGCCGAGTAGTGTTCTACTCGCTTGTCCGTTGACTCAGTGGGTCGTCACCGATCTCTCGGTGGCGACCCTCCGCTTTTTGAGGCACCCCTTCCTTATGTGCGAAGGCTCAGCTAGAAACTCGGATGTGAAGTCCGAACTAGGTACCCGACAATTGCCCGATATATCAGTGTGCACTGTAGCGGACATGGGTCTTCGCGAACTTGAGCGTATCCGGCTCATTCTCCGCGGGGGCTCAGTCATCGACTGGAGACGGATGCACTTTCAGGTGCGCGATGAGGTAGACCGTTTTCTTCATTTATGCCAAATCGATACCAAACGGACTGAGGATGATGCGTGGGTACGTAAAGTGCTCGCGGATGCGGTTGAATATTTAAGGAAAACATTCAATTACCGTGTAGCGGACGTTGTGGCAAATCCAGATGAGATCCACGATCTGTTCCTGTTTGCATCTGGAGTGAAAGGACTCCCAAGGCATCGACGTATTGCTTGTATTGTGCTGAAGGTGATGCACGTTATTCAGCATATTGAAGGGCGAGACCTACTTCATCGATTAGCCTTTTCGGAGATGGAACTATCCAAGTTGGTTTTGGATAAGGTGCTTGGCGTCGCGCAAAAACTCCAAGCCAAAGGTCTGCCTGTGAGTGAGTTTGCTCACTCTATCAAGACGCAAGACTCGCTTATTACAAAGCTCCTTGCGAAAAAAGAAACTGTTGCGGCTCAGATTTATGATCGAACTCGCTTTCGTATTATTACGCGTAAGCAGGATGATGTTCTTCCTGTTTTGTATTTTTTGACGCAGCATCTTTTCCCTTTTAATTTTGTTGTTCCTGGGCAGACCGAGAATACGCTGATTCAGTTTAGGACTGTTCTGGATGGCAATCCGCAGTTGCAGCAGTATGTACAGCAGTTGCAGTTGGATCTTGATTACGAGGATCGTGAGGAGCGTGCACGCAACTTGTATTCTGGGAACACTTATCGTGCTCTAAATTTTATTGTGGACTTACCATTGCGGATGGATTCTTACCTGCCTTGTCCAGAGCAAGATTTGCGTGAGCGAAAGAATCGGATAGTTTTTACTCTCGTAGAGTTCCAGATTATGGATGAGGAAACTGCTCGGCAGAATGAGCAGGGTGCGAATGCTCACAGGTTGTATAAACATCGACAGAGAAGGCGTGTGCTGCGTCGTCTTTCGAGAGGACTCGTGGTTCCCAGGCGACAAGGTTGATTGTGGCCATGGTCCACCAAATTTGAATTGTAACCGTTCGCCGCATTGGCTTGGTTGAAGAGGAGCCGGGCCAGGCTTGATTCAAAGTCCCACGGGAGAAGTTATCCCACCTGGACCTACGGACGAGGTAAGGTGCTCGCGGACGGGACAAGGTGGCGCGAGCAGCGCGGGGCTGATCGCGTGGCACGAGCCCGAAACAGGCAGGACGCGGGCCAGTTGAGGCCGGTGGAGAGTGAAAGTGGGTAGGGAGAAAAACCGGGGCGGGAGAGCTGGCGGGCCCTCCACACCCCCTGAGAAGCAAGGAGAAGCGAGGAGACACAAGAGAGAAGACGCCTCGCCCGTGCAGGAGATGTTGACGCGGTTGGGAGTAACGTTCAAGCAGATAGTGGACCCAAGGGCCAGCCGCGGCAAGAGGCACGAGTTGGGGGCGATGCTGTCGCTGCTGGTGCAAGGGCTGGCGACCGGGAGAAGAGTGCTGAGACAGGTAGAGGCGTTGGGTGCGGACCTGGTGCGCGAGGGGACAGGGCCAGTGGGATTGCGCGGACCGGTGTCGGACACGACCTTGGATAGACTGCTCAGTGAGCTCAAGCCCGAGGGGTTGGACAAGGTGCTGCGGCAGTTGGTGCGGACGGCGCTCGAGCGGGGAGTGCTGCGTCAGGACAGGATGGCGGCGGGAGTGGTGTCGATTGACGGCAAGGCGGGGGAGAGCACGCGAGGACAAGCGCCCTGTGAGCCATGTCACACACTGAGAGACGAGCAGGGGCAAGAGTATTGGTACCCCTTCGCGCTGCGAGCGGCGCTCACCAGCAGCGGAGCGTGCCCGGTGCTCGACCAGATGATGCTGGAGGGCAAGCAAGGAGAGGCGACGGCCTTCCCCAAGCTGCTGAAGCGGGTGGTGGAGAAGTATGGAGAGCACTTCAAGTACGTGACGGGGGACGCGGGGCTGACGAGCGCGGCGAACGCGAGAGCGGTGAGAGAGGCAGGCAAACATTATGTGTTCGCCGTGAAGGAGAACTTCCAGCGCTTGCATGACGTGATGTGGGTGGCGCTGGGGACAGCACCCGTACAGGTGACGGTGAGAGAGCGGGCGCGGGGCGAGTGGGTGGAGCGGCAGCTGAGAGCGACACGAGTGCCCGAGACAGAAGAGTTTCCAGAAGCGAGGCAATGGGTGTGGGTGCGCAGCACGCGGGAGCGGGAGGGGAAGTTGCCCGAGGTGGAGACACGGCTGTTTATAACGTCCGTACCTGGCGGGGAGTTGTCGGGAGAGCAGATGCTCACGCTGGTGAGAGGGCATTGGGGAATAGAGAATGGGCCCAACTGGACGGCGGACGTCGTGCTGGAGGAAGACACGGGCTCGGCCAGCTTGCGTGGGCAGGCGCCCGTGGTGCTCAGTTGGCTGAGGCTGCTGGCCTACAATCTGCTGGCGCTGGTGCGCACGCACCTGCCCCCAAAAGACGGCAGGCTCGTTTCTTATGCTCGCACCCAGGAAGTGCTCTACCAGGGCTTGCTGGGCCTGGCGGTGCTGCCGGAGAGTCTGGCCGTACTTGCCTGAGCGCCCGCCAGCGCCCGGCTCCGGCCTCCTCTGCCTCCACCTCCTCGGCTTCGTGGGTCCGTCATCAGTCAGTTCCCCTCCCCGGGGCGCTCCTCGCGCGAGCGCCCTCTGGAAGAACGCTCCCCTTTTGCCTGAAACAGATTGTTCTCCCTTCACCCCTCTTCAAATCTTCCCTCTCGGACTTTGGATCAAGCCTGGGAGCCGGGCTAGGCGCAATGCCGTTCAGTTAAGAAGGGGTGGGGGATGCCGGCCGAGGTCTTTTTCTCGGGTAGGGACTCATTTTGAGCTTTACGGCACGCGGGTAGTTTCGCTCGCTGCGCCTGGGCGGAAGGACGAAATGTTTCACCTCTTCGCGCAGGCGCCGAAGGTGCGCTGGAATGGCGCCGGGGCTCGCGCCCGCCAGCCATATCCACTCATCGCGGATGAGACGTAGCGCCATGACAAAGCTGATGCGGTTGGGTGGGACACCCTCCTCCTCCGCGATTCGCTCCATCTCCAGCCGTACCAGGTTGTAGGCCAGCCCCACGCCCCACATTTCCTGGGCCACGCCTTCGGGTCGCTGGCTACGGATGGCCTCTTGCCTCTGCAGCATGTCCGTCTTCACCTCGTCGTATCCAAGCTCCATTTCCCAGCGCTCATGGTAGAGGGCGACAATTTCGTCTGCGGGATATGTCTTCGCATCCAACAGCGAGGTGAGCAGCACTTGTGGGCGAATGCCCCTGCGTTGGTAGCGGATAACTCGCGCCTGGTAGCGCATGGGCAGCGTGTCGTCTTTCTGTCGCGCATACCAGCTGACTTCCAGCTCGACGAGTTCCTCCCCGGGTTTCAACTGTGCCAACACTTTCCACACCGTGTTCTTCTTGGTTCTCACCAACGAGTGCCTGTTGCGCCCGTCCCGGGCGAAAGGCACGAGGATGCCCGCGTTGAGGAAATTGCGGTCGGTGATGCACAAGCGCGTCGTCGGGAACCATCGGCCACAGCTGTAGCGCCAGCAGGTGCTCGGTGGCGGTGGTATAGGGCCCCATGCGCGCTGCGCATAGCAGGTGACTGCGCAGGGCTGTCAGCGTCACCATCCGCAACTGTGGATAGCCACTTTGCCCACCACCCCGGCTCGTGCAGCCCCCGAGAAATGCTTCCGGTTTTCCTTTGAGTCCGGGACACGTGTAGAGCGACAGCAAAATTGACCCCCGCGCGACACTAAAACTGACCCCCTTCCAGAGCCCCTGGACTTGGGAGGTCAGTGCGATGGAAGAGACGGCGGAAGTTGTGGCACCCCGCGCGGCGGAGGTGCCGATGGTGGAGCAGGAAGTGGTGCGGCGCATCCGCGTGCTGGCGGAGGCGGGCTGGGGCCACAAGCGGATAGCGCGAGAGGTGGGAGTGGCGCGCAACACGGTGCGGCGCTACGTGCGCGCGGGCCGAGCGGCCGAGAAGCAGGTGAGGCCCAAGGCGAGGCGGCTCACCGAGGCCGAGCAGCAGCGAGCGGTGGAGTTGTGGACGGGAGCGGCGGAGGGCAACGCCGTGGTGGTCAAGGCGCTGCTGGCGCAGGAGGGCGTGGAGGCAGGCGTGCGCACCGTGCAGCGAGCGGTGGAGGAGAAGCGACGACAGGAGCACGCGGCACAGGTGGCCACGGTGCGCTTCGAGACGAAGCCAGGGCAGCAGATGCAGGTGGACTTCGGCGAGAAGAAGGTGCGGCTGGGAGGGCAGTGGGTGAAGGTGTTCCTGCTGGTGGCGGTGCTGAGCTTCTCGCGGCGGCTGTTCGTGCGCGCCTTCCTCAATCAGCGCGGAGACGACTGGAGAGAGGGAGTGGCGGCGGCGTTCGTGCACTTCGGAGGCGTGGTGCTGGAGGTGCTGGGGGACAACGCGCGGCCCCTGGTGGAGGAGCACGACAGACGGGCCGGCACGGTGCGCTTCCACCCGGGCTGGGTGGAGTTCTGCCGGGACTGGGACGTGACGCCCAAGGCGTGCGGGCCGTACCGCGCGCGCACCAAGGGCAAGACGGAGTCGGGCGTCAAGTACGTCAAGCGCAACGCGCTGGCGGGCCGGGAGTTCGACTCCTTCGGCGAGCTGGAGAGGCACCTGGCCGAGTGGATGGCGCAAGCGGACATGCGCGTGCACGGCACCACGCACGAGCGGCCCCTGGACAGGTTCGAGCGAGAGGAGAAGGCGGCGCTGCGAGCGCTGCCCGCGCGTGCGCTGCCGCGTCGTCAGCAGCGGCTCAAGCGCAAGGTGGCCAACGACGCGCTGGTGGACGTGGACACGGTGCGCTACAGCGTGCCGCACCGGCTGGTGCGCGAGAGCGTCGAGGTGCAGGTGGGAGACAGCGAGGTGCGCATCTTCTACGCCGGAGTGCTGGTGGCCACCCACGCGCGGGGCAAGGAGCCGCATGGCAGAGTCGTCGACGAGGCGCACTGGGAGGGCCTGTGGCGAGCGCGCGCCGTGCAGCCCGTGGAGGGCAGCGGCGGCAAGCTGAGCGCGCTCGGGCGCTCGCTGGAGGACTACGCGGCGGTGGTGGAGCAGGGCGCGCGGCGAGGTGCGGCATGAGCCACGAGCTGGTCCACGCGCGCGTGCGCGAGCACCTGGAGCGGCTGAGGCTGGGACACCTGGCCGAGAGGCTGGACGCGCTGCTGGCGGAGGCGGCACGCGGCGAGCCCACGTACCTGGACTTCCTCGACGCGCTGCTGAGCGAGGAGATGGAGGCCAAGCAGCGCAAGCGCGTGAGCATGGGGATAACAATCGCGCACTTCCCCGCGGTGAAAACGCTGGAGGACTTCGACTTCAAGGCGCAGCCCTCGGTGGACGCGAAGCTGGTGCGGGAGTTGGCCACGGGACGCTTCATCGCCCAGGCGCAGAATGTGCTGCTCTTCGGCCCACCGGGCGTGGGCAAGACGCACCTGGCGATTGGACTGGGCCGTGCGGCGGTGGAGAGCGGACACTCGGTGCTCTTCACCAGCGCCACGGCACTGCTGGCGGCGCTGGCCAAGGCCGAGAGCGAGGGCGTGCTCAAGGACAAGCTCAACTACTTCGCCAAGCCCAAGCTGCTGGTGGTGGACGAGCTGGGCTACCTGCCCTTCGAGAAGCGCAGTGCCCACCTCTTTTTCCAGCTGGTGGCGCGTCGCTACGAGAAGGGCAGCCTGCTGCTCACCACCAACCAGATGGTGGGCCAGTGGGGCGGCGTCTTCGGCGATGACGTGCTGGCCGCGGCCATCCTCGACCGACTGTTGCACCACAGCCACACGCTGCTGATTCATGGCGACAGCTACCGGCTGCGGCAGAAGCGCAAGGCCGGGCTGCTGGGCCGTGGCTCGCCGCAGACCCCTGACGCCGGAGCAGAACCCGGGCGCTGAGCCTCGGAAGCCGCCTCCGCGCGCCCTCGCTCGAGAAGCAGCGAGGGCGCGCTCCGGCGGACATCCGCAGTAGAACGACGGAGCATCTCGACGTAGAACAACGAGCCCGGGAGGGGGTCAGTTTTAGTGACGTAAGGGGGTCAAAAATTCCTGTCGCCTGACAACACGTACCGTCGTGCCATCTACCCCGTACACGGCCAACCCACGCCACATGTGACGACGCGCACTCTCCTGGCCCCATTTGCGCGCTGTCTTCTCGAACAGCCACTGCATGGGCTGACTGCCCAGTCGGCAGCGGGCCTGGGCGACGGCGCTTGGTGCGACGGGACCTGCCCCAGGCAGCACCAGGTCCAACCTCTCCACCCACTCCGCGATGGAGCGATGTCGATAGAGCGCCATGCCCAGCACCAGCCACACCACCTGCTCGGCTGGCAGTCGGCGTCGACGCACCGTGGCCGTCCCCGTCGCCTCCAGCGCCGCCTCCACCCCCGCGGGCTCCAGTTGCTCGCACAACCTTTCAAAGGCTCCCTCATCCGCCGAGGGCAACAGCCCCATCCTCCTGGCCACGACTGTCTCCTTTCCAAGGACGATCGTGCCACTATGCACTATTCGGACGAGCTAAACTGATCGGCATTGGGGCAAGTCCACTGACATTCTTGGTCCAGGGGCTTCGGGAGGGGGGCGTCATAAAGGGGCGATTTTGTTGCCGCTCTACATTTGTCTTAGAGGGTGTTGAACTGGAGCAGAGGGATTCCCTCGCTCCAAGATGGGCGCTCAAGGCCAAAGCAGTGCGTTCCTGCCCCTTGTGGCGGTGTGTTCGTGGAATTCTTGTGACTCCGTAGCCGCTGCGGCCGTTGCCTTCGTCCGTTTTGTCCTCCTGCCAATGGATGACCGCGAAGGTAGTGGCGACCAAGTGACCGCGCAAGTTGCGCATGGCACGAGAGTCCTTATCTCCCAAGGTCATGAGCGATCTACCCATGCCCGATAGGCAGCGCTATCCCACGGACCTGACGGACAAACAATGGGCGCTGGTAGAACCCTTCGTCCGGGCCAGCCACTGTGGGCCTCAAGAGGTGCTACATCCACGGCGAGAAGTGGTCAACGCCATCCTGTACATCAAGCGCACGGGAGCGCAGTGGCGCTACATGCCGCACGACTTGCCGGACTGGCGGATTGTCTATCACTACTTCGCGCGCTGGAAGAAGGATGGGACGTGGAAGAAACTCAACGATGAGTTGAGGCGAGAGGTGCGCACGAGGGAGGGACACGAGGAGGAGCCAACGGCGGGAATCTTGGACAGCCAGAGCGTCAAGACGATGCAAGAGGCGGAGACGAAGGGATATGACGCGGGAAAGAAAATCAAAGGCAGGAAGAGGCACCTGCTGGTGGATGTCCTGGGGCTGTTGCTCGTCTCATGGGTAAGCACGGCGGATGTTCAGGACAGGGATGGCGCGCGGAAGGTGTTACCAGTGGCTGCACAGCAGTATCCCACGCTCAAGAAGACTTGGATGGATGGCGGATATTCTGGGGAGCGTGTGCAGGCCGTGGCCACGAAGACAGGTATCAACGTCGAAGTGGTGAAGCGCTCAGACCAGGCGAAGGGCTTTGTTCTATTGCCCAAGCGATGGATAGTCGAGAGGACTTTCGGGTGGTTGAATCGTCAACGGCGCTTGTCCAAGGACTACGAGCGTAAGGAGTCTTCATCCGAAGCGTTTATTCACATCAGCATGATTGACCTCATGCTGCGGAGGCTTGCCTGATCGCTCCAGTTCAACACCCTCTTATATTTGTCTTATTCGTTGTGCTTGCGCACGTATAGTCGTCTGCCCGAGTATGGGTCTCTGCTACTGTTATCTTCGAGCCAGATGACGATAGGTTGCTCGTGGGAGTTGGTTTTGATTCTTGAGATCAAGACGGTGTCTTGTGTCTTGTTTAATCCATCGGTAGCGGTGAGGCTTGTCCAATTGCTCCCATCCCAGGAACTGGAGAGTAGGTGTTCAAAGCCATCTTTGTACCAGGAAAATTCTCGCCAAGTGGTGAAGATTCTTCCCGATTCTGTTGCATGTATGCTTGGGAATCTCGCGAATGTCGCTAGCCCTGAAAATGAACTCAAGGGGTGGCCTGTTCGAGTCCAGGTTTGTGCGCCTGATGATCGGAAAACATGTATATCGGAGGGCGCATCGTGTTGCGAAGTTTCTTCCCATGCTAGGTGTAGGTTGTTCTGGAGGTCGATGGTGAGTGAGCAGTTCTTTGCTGCCGGGAAGTCTGTGGATGAGCTGAGTCCTCCCGAGTTGTTGGGAGTGGAACTGTCTTGAAACGGTGGTACTGCATAGTGCCAAGTGCCATTTTTGTAGTTCAGTACGTATATTTTTTGTGATGGGTCCTGTTCTTTGGTTTCTTCTTGGAATGCGACGATTGGTTGTCCGTCTCGGTTCAGTACGAGTGATGGGTTTGTTCCGCTGGTTCTTCCGGGCACTGCGTTGACCGACCCATTTGAAGGACCTACGCTGGAGAAATTTTCTCCGTTGAAGGATTTCCAGACGTATATTGTGGAGTGCCCCTCGATAGTTTGTTCCTCCCATGCAACGTAGATGTTTCTGTCGTTTGTTGCTATCGAAGGATTGCGTGCTGGTGTTGGGAGGGGACTTGGGCGAATGTCGTTTTCAGCGGATAGGGGGCCGGTTCCCACCGTTTGCCAGTTGGCACCCGTCCAGCGCTTTACGTAGATATTCTCGTTGAATCCGTCTGATTCGTGCCATGCCACGACAGGGTTCCCATCATTCGCAAGGGCTATTGACGGGTGATATGCTGAGCCCGTAGCGGTCCCGTTAAGGGCTGGACCTATCGGGGCGAATGCTTTTCCATCCCATTTGTAGACGAAGATGGAGGCTCTCCCTCCATATGTCATTGCTTCGGTCCAAGCCACGATGGGGTTGTCCTGAGCGTCGATGACCATGCTAGGATCCTTCAACCAGGAATTGTCCCCACCAGTGGCCTGGATGGCTCCTCCGAAGGAATACCAGTCTGGAACTTCGAAAGCCCATGATGTGCTTGGGACAACGAGTGCGTTACCGGCTATGTCGGTAATACCTCGGCTCAGCCCAATCGAGAACTTCGCGGGCAGTGCGGGCCTTTCCTTGGGCTTGATCGTGAGGGTCTTTCCGTCACTCGACAAGGTGAGCGTTTTGTCCGTCAATACTCCCGCCACGGCGAAGCTCACCGTGGTGTCACTCACCGTGGTCTCCTTCACGGGCTTCGTGAAGACCACCTGGATGGGCTGGCTGTAATCCACATTGGTCGCGTCGTTGGCGGGCGAGCGCGATGCCACCTGGAGGTTGGTTCGATCCACGACCACCGTCACCGGCGCACTCGTGAAAACCTTGCCCGATCGGATCGCCCTCGCCGTGAGGGCATAATCACGTTCCTCCTCGCGCGTCGTGTCCCATGTGTACCGGAAGGGCGAGGAGAGCGTCGCCAGCAGCTCCCCCTCCTTGTGCAGTTGCACCGTGTCCGCGACTCCCCCACGCACCTCCACCGTGAGCGTGATCGACGTGCTCGTGTAGGCCTTCTCCACTGGGTCCGTGATGCTGATGGTCAAGTCACCCAGCGGCGTCCCCGAGTCCGGTGAGTCGCTTTCCTCCGGCGGTGTGGGCACGGGTCGGGGCTCGATCTCCGGGACATTGATGCAGGCGAATACCCACCCCGTGAAGAGCAGGGGAATGATGCGTTTCATGGTTGGCATGCGTCTCCGTGAATGCAGGGCCCATTCCAGGTGCCCCACGCTGGGTTCCGAGAACTTACGCTCGCAAGTGCCCGTGACGACTCGCGGAGTGGGCCTCCCATGTCTCCAGGCCCGCCACGAATGGCTCCCGCATCGTCTCGGTCCAGATATCCCGTCTCGTTCACCGGATCTTCCCTCGAAACGACTCGCGCCGCTCCAAGAAGCCCCTCATGGGGCTTCCGAGCGGCGCGGTGTGCTGCCCTGATGCGCGCGCGAGCCGGCTACTTCTTCTTCCGGTTCTTCTTCTTGTTTTCCTTCTCGCGCTTGCGGCGCTCCTTGATGGCGTCCTTGTTCTCCGGCTTCGCGGCCGAGGGCGGGGCGTAGCCCATCATGCGCGCCTTCGCCATGGCCGCCTGCCCCATGGGGGGGGTGTAGCCCGGCGCGATCTGCGGCAACTGCATGGGCATGCCTCCCATGCCTCCCATCCCCGCCATGGCCCTCTCCATCATCTTCGGGTCCTTTCCGAAGACACTCGACAGGTCCATGTTCTTCAGCTGCGCGAGCTGTCCCATCTGCTTGAAGCCCGGAATCCGTCCCAGCAGGCCAGGGTTCTGCCCGATCGTCCCCATCACCTGCTGCATCATCCCGAACTTCTGCAGCAGCTCCCGCACCTCCTCGGGCTTGCGGCCACTTCCCCTCGCGATGCGCTTCACCCGGCTGTCGTTGATGAGCTGCGGCCGCAGCCGCTCCTGCTCCGTCATCGAGTCGTACATGGACTCGATCTTCGTCAGCTCCTGCTCGTCCGGATTGAGCTGCTCCGTCATCTCCCCGAAGAGCGGGAACTTCTCCAGCAGATCCTTCAGCGGGCCCATGCGCCGCACCATCCGGATCTGCTCCACGAAGTCCTTCATCGTGAAGTTGCCCGACAGCAGCTTCTGCGCGTCCTCCGCCGCCTTCTTCTCGTCGACGACCTGCTCGAAGTCCTTCATCAGGCCGACGATGTCGCCAAAGCCGAGAATCCGGCTCGCCAGGCCGTCCGGACGGAACTCCTCGAGCTTGTCCATCGACTCGCCCATGCCCAGGAACTTGATGGGCTTGCCCGTCACTTCCTTGATCGACAGCGCCGCGCCGCCTCGCGCATCACCGTCCAGCTTCGTGAGGATGAAGCCGTCCAGGCTCAGGCGCCGGTCGAACTCGGCCGCCGTGCGCACCGCGTCCTGGCCAATCATCGCGTCGCAGACCAGCAAGATGTTGTCCGGCCGGACGTTGCTCTTGATGGACTCCAACTCCGTCATCAACGCCTCGTCGATGGCCAGCCGGCCCGCGGTGTCGATGAGCACCACGTCGCACTTCTGCTCGCGCGCCGCCGCGTACCCGCGCTTCGCCAGTTCCGGCGGTGCCACGTTGGGCTCGAAGTAGACCGGGACCTTCAACCGTTCGCCCAGCACCTTGAGCTGATCCACCGCCGCAGGCCGGTAGATGTCCGCCGCCACCAGGAGGGGCTTGCGGCCCTCCTTGAGCAGCTTGCTGGCGAGCTTTCCCGTGGTCGTCGTCTTGCCCGAGCCCTGCAAGCCCACCATCATGATGCCGCTGAGCTGATCCCTCGGCTTGAGCTGCAGGCTCGTGTCCACCGGGCCCATCAGCGCCTCGAGTTCGTCGTGGCAGATCTTGACGAAGTGGTCGCCCGCCGAGACCCGGCGCTTGTTGCCCGCCTTGTCCGTGATGGTCGTCTGAACCACCTCGCCCACGGCCTTCTCGCGCACCCGCGCGACGAACTTCTTCACCACGTCGAAGGCCACGTCGGCCTCGAGCAGGGAGACGCGGATGTCGCGAAGCGACTCGTCCACCATCTCGGGGGTGATTTCACTCTTGCCCGCGAGGCGATTCTTCGCGGCTCGGAAGCCCTTGGTGACGGTTTCAAGCATGGCGGTCGCTATATAACAGCGGCGCTCGGGACGGGATGCCCATGTGCGCCCGGGTCGTCCACTGGTGGAATCCACGGGGCGGGCCTTCGTCGGTAGACGCAGCGGATTTGAAATCCTCAAAGGTCCCAGGGGTTTAGCGGCTTCCCTCCGCGGAGGCCCCGCGGGAGCCCACCCGAGTCCAGGTGAGTCCACCTGGGGGAGGTCCTGGGGACAGGGGGGCGAGCCGCTCCCCTCCAGGGCGGGGTCTCGGTGGAGAGACCCTCCCGCCCTTCATGCGGTACCTCGGCGGCGGGCTGACGAAGCGCGGGGGGGCCCGTCGTGACCGTCAGGACAGCCCGAGTTCGCGGAGGAGTTCCTCCGCGAGCTGTTCGGCTTGAGCGAGGTCATCCATCTCCATGGTGCCAGCCAGCTCCTTGGGCGGCACGGGGACGGCGGTGGCCAACGCCGGTTTGTCGATGGGCCTCGGTTCCTCACCACCGACGGCCGCGACCGGAGCCGCCTTCGCGAGGGATTGCTCGGTGATGTGCTCGGCCAGCATTCGGGATGTCGGATAGCTGTAGAGGGTCGCCGTGGTGAGCCTCGCTCCCAGCCGGGTGTTGAGCTGTTCGCGAAGGCGGATGAGCATGAGGCTATCGAGGCCGAGGTCCTCGAACGTGGTGGCGGGATCGATGGCGTCGGCCGCGCGTTCTCCCAGGAGCTCGGCCACGGCTTGCTGGACCCGGACGAGGGCGCCAGTGCCCGAGGGCTCACTCTCCACGGTGCGGCGCTCGCCCCGCGCGGCCGTGGACTGCGCGACTGCATGGGCCTCGGGGGATGGCGCGGGCTTCCCGAGGAAGATCTGCCGGCCGAGGTCCCCGGGTGCGAGGGTCTCGAGGTCGCGCGCCGTGATCCCGGCCTGGTCGAGCGCTCCGGCCGCCAGCTCCGTGAGCCCGGTGGCCATGGCGCGGGCCATGAGCTCCCAGGCCGTGGCCAGCGCCATCATGGGCATGCGCTCGACATTTCCGCCGCGCCGCGTGACTGCCGCCATCCCCGCGTCGAGTGCTGCCCAGGAGATGGCGAGCGTGGGAATTCCCGCCGCCACGAAATGGTCCGCGGCCACCGCGAGCGCCGCATTGGCGGCCGCATACGCGAACTGTCCGGGCGCTCCGAGCGCACCCGCGAGCGACCCGAAGAGCACGATTCGCCGTGGCGCGAGCGCGGCGACCGCGCCCAGCAGTGCATTCGCGGCGTCGACCTTGGGGCGCAGCACGCGCAGGAGATCGGCCTCGGTGACGTTCGCCACCGTGGCATCCTTGAGCACACCGGCGAGGTGATAGAGGGTGCCAAGACGGTGCCCCCGCGCCGCGACCCCTCGCTGGATGGCTTCCCATGTCGCGGGCTCGGCGGTATCGCCGGTGAGCACCGTGACCGAGATACCGGTACGCCGCCACGCGGCAAGCGTCGCTTCCGTGGCCGCGCCGGGCGAGGTCCTGCCGACCAGCACCAGCTCACGCACGCCGCGCTGAACCAGATGGACAGCGAGTTGCCAGCCAATGCCGCCGAAGCCACCGGTGATGACCGCGGCGTGGCCGGGCTCCTCTGGAGTCTCCGCACGCACGGGAGGGAGGGGGAGCGGTGCGAGACGCTGTCGCATCAATCCTTCCGCGCCGAGGCGCAGCTCATCGCCCGTCGCCGCGGCGGCCAGCGCCGCTGGAAGCCCGCCCTGGTATGCGGCCGTGCCGATATCGAGAAGACCCAGCGTGGCGCCTTGGGCGAACTCGAGGCGGGCGGCGCGGGCGGCTCCCCACAGCGCGCGAGCCGTGAGCGCCGAGGCGGGCTCCACGCCCGCACCGGTGCCATACGCACCCCGGGTCACCAGCACGATCGGCCGCCCGGCCGTCATCATCTCCTCGAGCCCGAGGATCCAACGGCGGAGCTCGCTCAACGCGGTGACCACGGGCAGCTCTTCCTGGACCAGGACGAGGCCCGCCACATCCGCGGGCAGCTGCGCCGCGCCTTCTGGAGTGGTGATCAACTCGGGCGCGGCGGCTCCGTTCCGCGACAGCGTCGCGCGGAGATCGGTGAGGCGAGGGCCCGCGGCGCCCAGGGCCGCCAGGGCCCAGCGCCGTGGAGGCGCTTCGCTACCCTCCACTCGCACCCAGAGCGGGGCATAGGAGAGCCCCTCGAGCGAGACCTGGTTCGCGACGACCGCGGGGGGAGGGGCGAGGCTGTCGGTCTCGGTCCGCCGGGGTCGCGCGGGAAGCCAGTAAGCCTGGCGTTGGAACGCATAGGTGGGAATGCTGATGCGCCGAGGCGATGGGTCCCCGAACAGGCCCTTCCAGTCGAGCTCGACGCCGAGGGAGTGAAGGCTGGCGGCGGCGGAGGAGAAGGCGCGCTCGGGGTCGGAGGAATCCAGGGAGGAGAGGGCGGAGACGCCGGAGCGGGAGGAGCGGATGAGGCCGGACAAAACGGGGCGGGGGCCAATCTCCAGGAAGTGGGTGACTTTCTTGGAGACGAGGGCATCGACGCCCTCGCGGAAGCGCACGGTGTGGCGCAGGTGCTGGGCCCAGTAGTCGGGGCCGAGCAGGCCCTCGGAGGCGAGGGAGCCGGTGAGGTTGGAGGCGAGGGGAAGGGAGGGAGGGAGGTGAGGGAGGAGGGAGGCGGCGGAGGAGAGGGCGGCCATGGCGGGTTGCATGGCGGCGGAGTGGAAGGCGTGGGAGACGTGGAGGCGGCGGGTGTTGTGGCCGGAGGACTCGAGGGAGAGGGAGAGCCTGTCGATGTCGGAGGAGGGGCCGGAGAGGACGCAGGACTGGGAGGAGTTGTCGGCGGCCAGCTCGAGGGAGGGGAAGGAGGAGAGGAGGGGAGAGAGGTCCGCGGCGCAGGAGAGGACGGAGAGCATGGAGCCGCCGGGAGGGAGGGCGGCCATGGCGCGGGAGCGAGCGAGGACGAGGGAGTAGGAGTCGTGGAGGGAGAGGACGCCGGCGAAGTGGGCGGCGACGTACTCGCCGATGGAGTGGCCGATGAGGGCGGAGGGGGTGACGCCGAGGCTGCGCCAGAGGGAGCAGAGGGCGTACTCGAAGGCGAAGAGGGCGGGCTGGGCGAGGCCGGTGTCGGAGAGGGCGGCGTCGGAGGAGGAGAAGACGAGGGAGGAGAGGGACTGGCCGCCGGAGGCGTCGAGGTGAAGGGCGGCCACCTCGTCGAAGGCGGAGCGGAAGGAGGAGAAGCGCTTGTAGAGGGAGGCGCCCATGCCGGCGTACTGGGCGCCCTGTCCGCTGAAGGCGAAGCCCAGCCGGATGCGACCACTTCGCGGGGCCGTCCCACGCACCACGGTGGCCGAGACGCGGCCGGCGGCGAGGGCTTCCAGGCCGCGGGCCAGCTCCTCGTGGGTGCGGCCCACCACGGCGCCACGCTCGCGGAAGGGGGAGCGGCCAGTGGCGGCGCTGAAGGCCCAGTCGCGGGGAGGGTGAGGACTTGTCGCCAGCGCCGTGGAATACCGCCGTGCCAACTCCTGCAATGCCGTCTCGTCCTTGGCGGACAGCGGAATGCACACGGGCTCGTCCGTGCTCACTTCTGGCTCTTGGGTCTCGGCGGGCCAGTCGGCGAGCACCACGTGTGCGTTGGTTCCGCCCGCCCCCAACGAGCCGATCAGCGCATGGCGGCGGCCATTTCGCGGCTCCCAGCTGAGGGGCTGGGTGTTGACAAAGAATGGAGTGCGGTCGAATGCGATGTGCGAATTGGGCCGCTCGTATCCCGCGGTGGGGGGCACCTGTCCATGTCCCAGTGCCATCACGGTCTTGATCAGCGAGGCCATGCCGGCCGCGGTGTCGAGGTGCCCGATGTTCGATTTGACCGAGCCGATGGCAACGCTTCCCGGCGCGATCGCTTGATCCACCGAGAACGCCTGGGTGAGCGCCGCCACTTCGATCGGATCTCCCATGGCGGTGCCGGTGCCGTGAGCCTCGACGAAGCCGATCTCCCGGGCGGAGATGCCCGCATCGGAGAGCGCGGCGCGAATGGTCTCCTTTTGGCCGTCGATGCTGGGAGCCGTGTAGCTCACCTTGCGCGCACCGTCGTTGTTGATCGCCGTGCCGCGGATGACCGCGAGGATGCGATCGCGATCGGCTTGTGCATCGCCCAACCGACGCAGCATCAGGACCCCGACGCCGTTGCCGCCGACGATTCCAGAGGCCTGGTGATCAAAGGGCCGGCAGATGCCATCGGCGGCGAAGATGCTGCCGGTGGTGTGCACGTAGCCGGCCTTGCGCGGCGCGTGCAGTGCGGCGGCGCCGACCAGGGCGGCATCGCATTCGCGCTTGCGCAGACTCTCGACCGCGAAGTGGAGGGCGACCAGCGCCGAGGAGCAAGCGGTGTGGACGGTGAGGCTGGGTCCGGTGAGGTTCAGGCGATAGGATAGCTGGGTCGGCAGGTAGTCGCGTTCGTTGAGCACCTTGATCTGGATCTGGTCCAGGTGTTCCAGCGCCTCGGCATGGTGCTGAACGTTGGTCCGGAAGTAGGTGTTCATCGTCTTGCCGGAATACAGACTCATGCCCGACGTGGCGAACACGCCGACCCGCGTTCCCGCGGCCCGCCCCGCGTGGCCCGCATCCTCCAGCGCCTCCCAGGCACACTCGAAGAACAGCCGGAACTGCGGATCCATGACCTCGGCTTCGCGCCTGCTGAAGCCGAAGAAGGACGCATCGAAGAGATCCGTGCCTTCGACAAACGCGGAACGGGGCACGTAGTCATCGCGGGAGGCCAATTCCTCGGGAACACCGTCGGCGAGGAGTTCGTCGCGGGCGAAGTCCCTGATCGCATGGCTTCCAGCCATCAGGTTCCGCCAGAACGTATGGTGATCGGGTCCGCCGGGCAGGCGGGTGGCCAGTCCGATGATGGCGATGTCGCGCGTGCTATCGAAGGTCATGTCTCGCCTCGCGTGGAGGTTGATCAGAGCGTGGGGTTGCTCACGCTGGCCAGGGCTTCCCCCGTCAACGACGCCGCATGCGCGAACAGGGCATCCACGGCGCGTTTCACGTTGAGGGGATCCCGGATGAAGAAATGGTGGCCGGGCAGCATCTGCAGCCGAAATGGCCCACGAGTAAAGGCCTGCCAGGACTTGAGGTGGGCGGCCATGACCGTCGGATCGTCGACGCCTCCAAGCGCCAGTACGGGCACGGCGAGCCGTTGTCGGACCACGGGAGGAACTGGCCAGCGGCAGCCCTGGGCGATGCAGAAGTCAGCCCGGGTTCGCTGAACGAGGGCGTCGGCCAGATGGGGCTCGGCCAGGACATCGGCGGGCAGCTCGCCAAAGACGCGGAGTTCGTTCAGGACACCCGCGTCATCCAGGGTGCGGAGATCCCGCTCATAGGGCGGGACATGGGGCGCGCGCCGCGCCGAGACCGCGAGCGCGGCGAGGGTGAAGGCACGGCGTTCGACTCCCTCCCGGGCGATGTGATGGGCGAGCGCGGCGCCCATGCTGTGGCCGAAGAGGAGCACTGGGCGTCCGCGCGCGGCCTCGGCGATGGCTGTCACGAGGGGGGACGTCACCGCGGCGAGATCCTCGAGGGGCGTCTCGCCGCGCCGACTCTCGCGGCCGGGCAACTGCACGGCCATGGTCTCGGCCCGCGCACCGACGTGCGTGGGCCAGTCGCGAAACGCGGACGCCGCGCCGCCCGCGTAGTGAAACAACACCAATAGCCTGGGGCCCCCCATCGGGGCTCTGTAATGATGCAGGAGCCACTTCCCAGCCATGTCTCAGCTCTCGGTCGCGGTGAGCCGGCTCGCCAGGTGAGCCGTCAGCTTGGTCACGGTCGGGTACTGGAAGAGGTCCACCATGGTCGGCTCGATGCCGAAGGCGTCGAGGATGCGCCCCTGCATGTTGGGCAGCAGCAGGGAGTGGGCACCCAGGTCGAAGACATTGGCGTCGTGCGCCAGCTCGTCCTCGTCCAGCTTGAGCACGTCGCACCAGAGCGCGGCGAGCTGGTCGGCGATGGCCGTCTGGTCCAGGGCGGCACGTGCGGCGGGCGGCGCGGGCTCGGCCGCCTTGGCCGTGGTCGCGGCGACGGGAAGCTGACTGGCCAGGAAAGCCGTCAGCTTGGTCACGGTCGGGTACTGGAAGAGGTCCACCATGGTCGGCTCGATGCCGAAGGCGTCGAGGATGCGCCCCTGCATGTTGGGCAGCAGCAGGGAGTGGGCACCCAGGTCGAAGACGTTGGCGTCGTGCGCCAGCTCGTCCTCGTCCAGCTTGAGCACATCGCACCAGAGCGCGGCGAGCTGGTCGGCGATGGCCGTCTGGTCCAGGGCGGCACGTGCGGCGGGCGGCGCGGGCTCGGCCGCCTTGGCCGTGGTCGCGGCGACGGGAAGCTGACTGGCCAGGAAAGCCGTCAGCTTGGTCACGGTCGGGTACTGGAAGAGGTCCACCATGGTCGGCTCGATGCCGAAGGCGTCGAGGATGCGCCCCTGCATGTTGGGCAGCAGCAGGGAGTGGGCACCCAGGTCGAAGACGTTGGCGTCGTGCGCCAGCTCGTCCTCGTCCAGCTTGAGCACGTCGCACCAGAGCGCGGCGAGCTGGTCGGCGATGGCCGTCTGGTCCAGGGCGGCACGTGCGGCGGGCGGCGCGGGCTCGGCCGCCTTGGCCGTGGTCGCGGCCGTGGTGTGGGCGCGCTGGCGCACGGTGAGTTTGATGCCGAAGGCGTCACCCAGCGTCTGGATTGCGTGCGGCTCCGCGCTGGTGTGCGCGGTCAGGCTGGTGAGTGGTTCCGGCGACATGTCGAGTTCCACCCGCATGCGCGGCCGGGTGGCATCGAGGCCGATGAACAAGGTGTCCTCGGCCTGGGCCAGGGCGCTGTCCAACAATTCGAGCGCGGCGTCGGGATTGAACACCATGAAGCCGCGCTCGCGGGTGAGCTCCTTGAGCGCGTAGCCGCGGCTGAGGCCGGTCTCGTCCCACATGGACCAGGCGAGCGTACACACCCGCGTGCCCTTGCCATTCCAAGATCCGGCGAGCGCTTCCTGGAAGCGATTGGCCGCCGCGTAGGTGGCGAGTCCCGGTCCGCCGAAATACCCGTTGACCGACGAGAACAGGGCAACCCAGGAGATGCCCAGCGCCTGGGCCGTCTCGACGACCGTGTGGCTGCCGGCGACCTTGGCGACCAGTCCTCCCAGGGCCTTGTTCCGGTCGAGCTGCGCGAGGGGCTGCTCGATGAAGCTGCCCGCGAGGTGGATGATGCCATCGGGCTTGCCGCCCAGCGACTCACCGGCGCGCACGAGTGCTCCGCGCAGCCCCTGGCTGTCGGTGACATCTCCGGCGACGTAACCGACCTCACCGAGCTGGCGCAGCCCGGCCAGAGCGGCCGCGCTGGCCGCGTCCAGTGCGCTCTCGGCGCGGCGGCCGAGGATGGCGACGCGGGCTCCGAACGCCGTCACGAGGTAGCGCACCAGCGCACGGCCAATGCCACCAAGCCCGCCGATCACGACATACCGTCCATCGCGGCGAAGCACGCTGCTCTGGCCCTGGAGGCTGGCCGGCGCCAACCGGCTCACCAGCCGGCGCCCACGGCGGTACGCGCTCTCAACCTCGCTGCCCGGGTCGCTGAGCTCACCGGTGACCACCTCGGCGAACGCCTCGAGCGAGTCGATGTCGACGCCGCGGGCTTGGGCCCGTGTCTCCTCGCGCAAGACGCGCATGAGCGCACCGATCATCGCGGCCTTGGGATCGGCGAGGAGTTCGCCCGTGCCGACGCGCACGGCCCCCTGGGTCACGGCCAGGAAGCGCGGATGATTCTTGCCGAAGCGCCGGGCCAGCGGCGGCAGCAGGGCGAGGAGGGCGTCGGTGGCGTCGAAGGGCGCCTCGGCCCCGGGCTTGTCGGCGAGGGGCCAGGCGTAGATGAGCGGCGCGGTGGCCGCCGTATGGGCAAGGTGCTCGACCAGCCGCGCGGCATCCTCGGTGCTGCCAGGCGCGAGGGTGATCCGATCGTCGCCGTTCAACGCGAAGCCAGCACCTGGCTCGACCACGAGGACACGGCGCTTCCCCGTGGCCAGCGCCGCGATCAGCTGCTTGCCTGGCTCGCCCGCGGGTGCGAACAACACCACCGTGTCCGGCAGGGGGCGTACGGGGGTGAGCCCGTGCGGTACCCAGCGGCGGCGATACACGCTACCCCTCAGCCCGTCGTTCCGGCTGACGGCGATCGGGTTGTTGGCCGCCGCCGCGTTCTTGCGGGGCCGCCGCCAAGCGGGCGCCAGGAGGCCCTTCTCGAGCCTGGCCTTGAGCACCTCTTTCTGGATCTTGCCGATGGAGGTGCGCGGCATTTCCTCGGGCGCCACCACCACCATCACCGAGGGGGAGATGCCGAAGGTGCGGGTGAGCTGGATGCGCAGGTCCGCGAGCAATGCCTCGCGCGCCTCACCCGTCTTCTCCGTGTGGAGGAACAGGGCGAGCTGGTCGGTGACATCTCCCGCCTCGCGCACGGCCATCGCCGCCGTGTGGGCGGGCACGACGCCGGGGATCGTCTCCACCATGCGCTCGATCTCGGTGGGGGCGATGTTGAGCCCGTTGACGATGAGGACGTCCTTGCGCCGGCCCACGATGTGGAGGCCCTGGTCGATGACGACGCCGAGGTCGCCCGTGTCGAACCATCCCTCGACGGGGAAGGACTCCCGGTTGGCCTCCGGGTTGTTCAAGTAGCCGTCGAAGATGCTGACGCCGCGGATCTGCAGCCGGCCGCGCTCGCCCTCGTTCATCACACGGCCGTCGTCGTCGGCGATGCGGATGGTGATACCGTGGATGGGCTGGCCGACCGACACCGACGCGGTCTTGGCCGAGGCCCTCCTGAAGTCCCGCTCGAAGGTCACTCCCGAGCACGTCTCGGACATGCCCCAGGCTGGACGCATGGCATCCGCGCGAAGGCCGTGCGGGGCCAGGAGTTCCATGAACTGCAGCGCCTGCTCGGCGACGATCGCCTCGCCGCCGTTGAGGATGAACCAGAGCGGTGACAGGTCCCAACGCTTCGCCCGCACCTCCTTGGCGCGCGTGTTGACCAGGCTGTACCCGAAGTTCGGTGCCCACGTCACGGTGACCCGGTACTGACTGCACCAGTCAATCCAGGTGAGCGGGTACTTGAGCACCAGGTTGGTTTCCGCCTGGATCTGCGAGCAGCCGCACACCACGTCGCGCAGATGGAACATGACCAGGCCGCCCACGTGATCCAGCGGCAGCCAGTTGAGGGACACCTCCTCGCGGCGGAAGCCATTGGTGAGGATCGTGGCGCGCGAGCGGCTGATCAGCCGGCGATGCGTCTGGGGCACGATCTTGGGCTCGGCCGTGCTGCCGGAGGTGAGCAGCAGCAGCGCCGGAGCATCCGAGGAGCGGGCCACTGGCGCGGCGAGGGGCGCGGCACCGCGGAGATTCTCCAGCGAGACCACGCTCCGTCCGGTAAGCCCACCGGCGCGCAGCAGCTCGGCGCTCTGCTCGGCGCGGTCCGCCCGGGTGATGAGCGCCGCGGACGGGAGCCGCGCCATGGTCGAGCGCACCTTCTCGCTTGCCGGCTCCCCCGCGGCCAGCAGCACGGGCACGGCGAGCGGCACTGGCACCAGCCCGGCCAGCACCGCGCCCCAGAACGCGGGCACGAAGTCACCGGGATCGGCCAGTTGCATGATGAGCTCGCTCCCGGGGGCGAGGTTCGCGCTCACCAGCCCGCCCGCGATCCGCCGGGCCTCGGCGAGGAGCTCGGGATAGGAGGAGAAGCGCTCGCCCGCCGCGGTGAGGAAGCGGACTCCATATTCAGGAGAGATGCGTGCCGCCCGCTCCAGCACCTCGGCCAGGTTCGCGGGCGTGTCGGGCGAGGCGGGCAGCTCGGGCCCCTGGAGATAGGCCGGCCGGGGGCTGGCGTGCTTCGGGCTGTCGGCGAGGGTCGTCGGCGACTCGAGCGGAGCTGACTCGACCGCCAGCGAAGCCGCTGGATCCAGGGCGCGCAACCGCTCGCCCAGGCTCGCGAGCGCGTTCTCGTCGAGCACCGGAAGGAGCTGGAGTTGAGCGCGATCGAGCTGGCCGCCGCCATCACGCGGCAGGCTGGTGAGCGCGACGACGGCCGCGAGTTCCTGGGGGGGCACGCCCTGTTCGGCCGCGAGGGCGCGTGCGCCCTCCAGCGTCACCGGCTCGGACGCGGCCACGTACGCGACGAGGCGTTGTCCGCCATCACTTCCCTGGCGAGACAGGACGGCACAATCGCGCACCTGGGGGGCCGCGAGCAGCGCCGCGGACAACCTGGCGGCGAGTTCCTCACCACCCATGGAATGCTTGTTCGCAACGACAGGCTGATTCATTGGCAGCAGTCTCCTGATTCAACGAGACGCAACGGACATGGCCGCTGGCGATTTCAAGACATCGAGGATGGCCGCTACCTTGGCTTCGATGTTGTCTCGTATGAAGAAATGACTTCCTGGAAATGTCTTCAGATCAAAGCTGATGCTGCTCTGACGCGACCAGGCGCCCACCTGGGCAGGAGGGGCGACATAGTCATCCACTCCGGCCAGGCCGGTCATGGGCACTGGGAGCGGTGGCTCCTCGGCCATGCAATAGGAGTGGTCGAGCGCGAGATCGGCGCGAACGATGGGCAGAACGATGTCGAGCAACTGGCGATGCGCGAGGATCTCTTCGACCAGGCCATTGAAGCGCCTGAGCTCGGCGATGAATTCCTCTCGGGGCAGCTCGTGAACGGGGCCGATGTTGCTGGCGAGCTCCGGGCCGATGTGGCCCGAGGCGAAGAAGTGGCGGGGCAGGGGTCGCCCCAGGCGGCGCATCCGGCGCATCACCTCGAATGAGAGGATGGCGCCGAAGCTATGGCCAAACAGCCCGTCGATGGGGACCTTGAGCGTGGCCAGCGCGGCCGTGATGCCCTCGACGGCCGCGTCGAAACTGGTCAGCAACGGCTCGCCGATGCGGTTCTCGCGGCCAGGAAGCTGGATGGCGATCAAGGCCACGTCATCCGGCAGGTGTGTCCGCCAGGGCGCGTACAGCGACGCCCCACTGCCGGCCGAGGGAATGGCGACCAGCGTGAGATTCGGATGCGCCGGCATGCGAATGGGGCGCAACCAGGGACTCTGGGGCACTTCGACCATGGCGGACCTTCTGTGCGCGGATGAGGCGGTCCGCCTCAGGCCAGATGCGGAAAGGGTTGTCCCAGGTTGTTCTCGCGGCGGATGCGATTGTGCCCGTAGCGATCCTCTCCGCTCACCAGCACGCAGCCGTAGTTCGCCGCGTCCAGATCGAAGTCCCCACCATGGGCGCGGAACTTGCGCTCGTACGGGTAGACGCGCACGTCCGTGGACGTGTACCGGCTGGTGATGGCGAAGCGGGTCTTGCGCTGGGTCGTGTTGGGATACGACGCATGCACGCACTTGGCCGTGAAGATGACGCACTCACCCGGTTGCATCTCCATGGCGAGCGCCTGGCTCTCGTCGGGCATCCACTTGGGGTCGACCTTGAACTCCTGGAAGTCGTAGCCGAAGAAATCGCTCTTCGCCTCGATCGAGCGGTACGCGTCGGAGCGCCCTTGGGTCACGGCCTTGGACTCGTCGTAGTAAACCTTCTTGTGGCTGCCGGGCAGGAACTTCATGCACCCGTTCTCGCGGGTGGCCTCGGTGAACACCGTCCAGACGGTGATATCGAGGTGGTCGCTGTTGCGGCCGTCCACCGGCTCCAGCATGGGCACACCGGTCGCGTAGCGGTAGTTCGCGACCTGGTGCCACTCGGTCCCGGCGGCGCCGGGAAACTTCGGGAAGAACTCGGTGCGCCAGCCCAGGAGATCCATGCCCAGGATGCCGCGCACGCGACGAACGATGCCCGGGTGGCCAACGTGCTGCGACAACTCGGGGATGTCGAAGTGCCGGTCGTAGTTGACGTCGTTCTTGTGCAGCGCGTGGCTCCGGTCGGCGTTGCGCATGCGAATGGTTTGTAGAAGCTCTCGCGCCACCTCGGGCTCGTAGAGCTTGAACGGACCAATCACACCGTCTTGCTTGAAGCGGGTGATTTCCTCGGGGGTCAGCAGGGTGTCAGGAGCAGTGTTCATGGGATGGCCGCTGAATGCGCGACCTTGTTGGGGGCGCGCGTGGACAAGTACGACGCAATCTCTTGGTCGATGAAGGCAGCATCACGGCCGACACCTCCGAGCAGGGAGGAGTCGAAGTAGTACAGCCACTTGAGGCCGAGGAAATAGAGTCCGGGAGAAGACGTCACGCCCCGCTGGTGCTGGGGCGCGCCTTCCTCGGTGAAGACCGGCACATGGACCCAGGGGTAGCTGGGCCGGTAGCCCGTGGCCCACACGATCGCACCGAAGCGGTGCTGGGTGCCGTCGGCGAAGCGGACCTCGTTGCCATCGACGGCCACCACCCGCGATTGCAGCTTGATGCCGTGCTCGGCGGCGAGCCGCTCCGGCGTGGTCCCGATGACCTCGTCCGGCTGATGCTTCATGCGGCTGCCCAGGCGCGAGTCGGCGGTGACGCGAGGAAGGCCGAGGAGGTGGGCCCACCAGAAGAGATCCCGTCCCAGGATGCGGCGCCGGAGCCACGCCGTGCGACCCAGGGCCAGATGGACCTTGTGGGTGCGCGCCAGATCCTGGGCGATGCCCGCTCCGGAGTTACCGCAGCCGACCACCAGGACGTCCTCGCCAGCGGGCATCTGCTTGGAGCTCCGGTAGTCCTTGCTGTGCATCTGCACCACCCGCTCGTCCGCGCCGCGCGCCGCGTCGGGAATACGGGGCTCGTGGTACGGACCGGTGGCGAGCACGACCACGGGGGCTTCGAAAACACCCTGGTTGGTCTCGGCCTGGTAGTTCTCGCCCACCCGGCGCAGGCTGCTCACCTTGTGGTTGGTCTGGACGGGAATGGAGAACTTTTTCGCGTACCGGACCAGGTAGTCGGCCACCTGGTCCTTGTGGGGGAAGGACCACGCGGGCCCTTCGAAGTCCATACCGGGCAGATTGTTGTACGGGCACGGGGTGATGAGCTGCAGAGACTCCCAGCGATTGCGCCACATGTGGCCGATTTCCGAGCCACCGTCGAGGATGGTGAATTGCTGGCCACGCCGCGCCAGGTAATAGCCCAGGGCCAGGCCGCTCTGGCCTCCGCCGATGATCAGGACATTGGAGCGATGCGTGGAATGTGCTTGGGTAGTGGAAGTCATCTCGGTGTTTCTATCTGCCAGGGGTTAGTGGTTTTTAGGAACTGCCCGGTCGTTGAGAGCCATGCCGAGCCGCTCGGCCAACGTGGCGACATGGGGCTCGGTCATCATCGAGTAATGATCACCGGCGATGTGATGATGCTTGATGCTGGAGGCCAGACGCCGCCACGGGGCGACCCGCTCGCGCTCGTCGGACTCGGCCGCATCGAGCAGGACCACGGGCGCGCGCACCGGCGTCGGGGCGTAGCCATCCATGGCCGCGCTGTGGTGCAGGAACACGCGATACAGGCGCTCGAGCTGTTCCGTGGTGACGTCCTGGGCAATGGCGCCAGCGGCCTTGGCCTGTGCCAGCACCGCGGCCAGCCGGGCGCCATCGTCCAGGGTTTCGAGCCCACTCATGTCGAGGTTGCATGGACGGCCACTCGTCGCCAGGAGATCCCTCATGAACCAGGCCAGAAGCGCGAGGTCGCTTAGCATGGATTTACGTCCGGGCACAGCGCTGTCGATGAGCGCGAGCAGATTGACCTCGTCACCCCGCGCCTCGAGCACGCGCGCCATCTCGAGAGCGACCAATCCACCCATGGACCAGCCGCCCAGGAGATAGGGCCCCTGGGGCTGAATCTCGCGCACCGCGTCGACATAGATGTTGGCCATCTCCTGCAAGGTATTCAGTGGCTTCTGGTCGCCGACGAAGCCGCGTGCTTGCAGCCCGTACACCGGACGCTCCGGGGCGATGGACGCGACCAGCGCACGGTAGCAGAAGACATTACCACCCACGGGGTGGACCAGGAAGAGCGGGGTTTCGGAGCCGCTCTTGCGCAACGGCACCACGGGCGACCAGTCCAGGGACGCGTGCGTTGCTCGCGTGGCCTCCTGGGCCGCTTGCTCGACCCGGTCCGCCTGGTGGGCGATGGTCGGCCCTTCGAGCATGCTGGACAAGGGCAGCTCACGGCCCAGTTGCGCATGCACCCGCGCCAGCAGGCGGACGGCCGCGAAGGAGTGGCCTCCCAGCTCGGCGAAGAAGTCATCGTGAATGCCGACCTCGTCGAGGGCGAGGACCTCGCGCCAGATCTCCGCGAGGGTGTTCTGGAGGGGGGTCTGTGGCGCTACCCGCTTGGCGCGTCGAGCGCCGGCGAGCACGGCGTCGGGCGCGGGCAGGGATTTGCGATCGACCTTGCCATTGGACGTCAGGGGCAGCTCGGACAGGAGGACGAACTGACCGGGTACCATGTAGGCGGGCAAGCTGGCCGAGAGGTGTTTGCGCAGTGCCTCGATGTCCACGGGCGCGGGCGCGTCTCCGGGCCCCGGCTCCTGACCCACGACATAGGCGACCAGGCGCCGCTCACCGCGGCTGGGGCCGTGGGCGGTGACCACACAGGCTTTCACCCGCGGGTGCTTTTCCAGGGTGGCTTCGATCTCGCCCAGCTCGATGCGATACCCCTGAATCTTGACCTGGTGGTCCGCGCGGCCGAGGAATTCGATGTTGCCGTCAGGCAAATAACGGCCGAGATCTCCGGTGCGATACAGCCGCTCTCCGGTCACGGGGTGGGTGATGAAACGCTCGCGGGTCTTGTCCGGGTCGGACAAGTAGCCTTTGGCCAGACCGATCCCCGCGATGTAGAGCTCGCCCTGGACCCACGTGGGCCGCGGCCTCAAGGACTCGTCGAGCACGTGGAAGCGCTGATTGTCCAGCGGACGGCCATAGGGAATGCTCTGCCAGGTGGGATCCACGCGATCGATCGGATGGATGATCGACCAGATCGACGCCTCGGTCGCGCCGCCCAGGCTGACCACCTGGCATTGAACCGCGCGGGACTGGATGCGCTCGGGCAGCGCCACGGGAATCCAGTCGCCACTGAGCATGGCGACTCGCAGGCTCTCGATGGGGGCGGCATGATCCTGCTCCTCCCGATCCACCAGGAGTTGCATGAGCTGGGGAACCGAGTTCCACAGCGTCACCCGGTGCTCGCGGACGAGCTTTGCCCAGTGGGCGGGATCGCGAGCATGCTCGGCATCCGGGATCACCACGGTGCCGCCAGCGGCCAGTAGACCGAAGACATCGTAGACCGAGAGATCGAAGCTCAGCGACGACACCGCCAGCACCCGATCCTCGGGCCCGACGGCGAAACGCCGATTGATGGCGAGGACCGTGTTGACCGCGCCGCGATGGTCGATCATCACCCCCTTGGGCAGACCGGTCGAGCCCGAGGTGAAGATGACGTAGGCGAGATCGGTCGCGGTCTGGATGAAGGGCAGCGGCGTGGCGTCGCCCGTCTCGGATTCGTGACCGACCACGAGGCGTGGCAGGGCCTCGGGCCAATCGACCGTGTTGTCGAGCGCTTGCTGCGTGAGGACCAGGGCCGCGCGGCCATGGTGCATGAGCGCGTGCAAGCGCTCTCGCGGCAGGGACGGGTCGATGGGCAGGTACGCGGCACCCGCGTTGAGAATACCCAGCGCCGCCACGAGCTGCTCCCAGCCCTTTTCCATGCTGATGGCCACGAGCTGGTTCGGGCCAATGCCCAGGGCGCGGATGCGGTGCGCCAGCCGGTTGGCGCGATCCCTGAGTTCTCCATAGGAGATCACGCGATCGCCCGCGATGATCGCCGGGTGCTCGGGGCGCTGGGCCACCTGCGCGGCGAAGAGCTCGTGAAGCATCTCGCCGGGGATGGGCTTGTCCGAGGCGTTGGCCTGGGCGCGAGCGCCGAGTTCGGCGGGACGAAGCTCGACGGGCCTGGTCTCGTCCCAGCCGCGGCCCTTGGCGAGCTTGGCCAGGAGATCATTGAAGATCGCGAACATGGACGCGGTCAGGCCAGGCGGGAAGATGCCCTTGCGCACATCCCAGTGGAAGCGCAGGCCCGCGCGGGACTCCATCACCTGATGGTCAATCCACACATGGGGGGTCTGCAGCCGGTTGCTGACCACCGTGAAGAAGAGTGCATCCGACTCGACCTCCTCGGCGGACATGTGCAGGCTGCTGGCCAGGACCACGGGCATGGACGAGGCCACGCTCGAGCCCCGCTGCCGCGCCAGCTCGCGCACGACCTGGATGCCGCTCACCTGCGCGTGCTCCATGTCGTTCCACAGCTGGGTTTGCAGCGCGCGCACCCGCTTCTCGAACGCGATGGGCTCGCGATTGTCGACCTCGAGGAGGATGGTGGTGCTGAAGTTGCCGACCACTTCCTGGATCTGTGGATGCCAGGAGGGGCGGTTCTGATAGAGCAGATTCAAGGTGAAGTGAGGGCTCTCGCTGAACTCCGCGATGGCCTCGGCATAGACCGCCGCGACCAGCGCGGCCGGGGTCAAGCCCGCGGCGCGGGCCCGCCGCTTGAGGGCATCCCATGAGGCCCGGGGCAGCAGGCCCTCATGTCGCTCGAAGGCCGAGCCTCCGTCACTCGAACCCTTGCCCTGGGCGTTGCTGGCCCGGGGCAGGTTCGGCGCCAGCGGCAGCGTGGCCAGGCGATTGCGCCAGTAGGTCTCGGCACGCTCGAACGCCGGCGTCACGCGGGCAGCGCGCAACGTGTTGACGTAGTCGCGGTAGTCGACGGTGACAGCCGGGAGTTCGGCGTTCGCATCGCGGTATAGCAGGTCGAGATCGCGGATGAAGATCCGGCCGCTCTGGAGATCGCCGAGCAAGAGCGGAAAGCCCAGGTGGATGCGGTAGCGCCGGGCGTCAAGTCGATGCACGCGCAAGGCCAGCGTGGGCCAGGTATCGGCCGACAGACCCCGGGATGCGTGCTCGAGCTCGGTCCGCAGCAACGTGGCCGAGCGCTCCTCCTCCGTGAGGCCGCTCAGGTCCACGAGGTCGACGCGGAAGCGCGGCGTCTGGGGCAGGACTTGCTGGAGGCCGTCCTTGCGGATGACCGCGCGCAACATGGGGTGCCGCTCGATGACCTTCTGAAAGGCGCGCTCGAACCGCTCGACGTCGAGATCCAGGATCTCATGCTCGAGATAGGCCACGCCCGGCAGGCCGCCACCGGACAGCGAATCGGACTGACCCAGCCAGTAGGCCTGTTGCAGGTCGGTGAGCTCGAAGGGCTCGTGGCGATGGGTGGGCTCGGACTTGACGATGATCGCACCCGCCTCGCTTGGCGCCGAGGCCGATGTGCTCCTGGCCTGCTTGTCGGCGATCACCCGCGCCAGCTGCCTGATGGTCGGGGCCTCGAAGAGCACGCCCAGGGTCAGCTCCACGCCAAAGTGTTCGCGGATGCGAGCGACCATCCGAACCGCCGAGAGCGAGTGACCCCCCAGCGAGAAGAAGTCCTGATCGAGGCCGATGTTGGGCACGCCCAGGAACTCCCGCCAGATGTCGATCAGGGTCGCCGTCGGCCCCTGGGCCGTCGTCTGGCCCGAGGTGGGCGCGCTGGTACGCCCAGGCTCCTGGGCGTTGGCCGCGGGGCCCGAGGTCTTGTGGTTGCCCACCTGAAGCTCGGTGCGCTCCACGAGCTCAAGCGCTCCGCCAGCGCGATACCGGCCGAGAGCGCCAGTGCGATAGACGACACCCGGCCCGAAGGGGTTGGGCTGGAATCGCGAGCCCACCGCCACGCCCTCCCCGCCAACGAGGATCTCACCCACGTGCCCTTCGGGCGCCAGACGACCGCGGGCATCGACGACATAGACCGCGGCGTTGCTCAGCGCGGGGCCCACGGGAACGGTGAGACGGGCGAGGTGCGTCCTGTCCACGCGTTGCAGGTTGGACCAGACCGTGGTCTCGGTTGAACCGTAGCCGCTCCACACCGAGTGGCCGCGCTCGAGCAGCTCGGTCGCGAGCGAGCTCGGGAACATCTCGCCACTGGCGCAGAGCCGCATGCCCGGCTTGCCGCCCCAGCCCGCGTCGACCAGCGTCCTCCACAGGGAGGGGGTGGCCTGCATGAAATCGATGGGATGGCGCTCGATGAGCGAGATGAGCCGCGCCGGGGTGAGCCGCTCCTCGGTGCTCGCCAGGAGCACCTTGCCTCCCCCGAGGAGCGGCAGGAGGAAGTCGGGAACCGACGTGTCGACGGAGGCCGGCGAGACGTTGAGAAGGGTCTCCGAGCCGTCCATGGCCAGCCGCTCGCTCGCCGCGGCGAGGAAGCGGGTGACGTTGCGATGGCGCACCGGTACGCCCTGGGGCTTGCCGGTCGTGTCCGAGCCATACATCACGTACGCGATGTCGTCCGGTGCCGGGAGATTCGCCAGGGCCGTGTCCGGGTTGTCGTCACCGGTGAGAGAGTCGAGGGGAAGGTCGCGCACCGAGCCGCTCGCGACCACGTCCTCGTTGTTCTGGGCTACCCGGATGACCGCGACGGCACCGGCCTCCGCGATGAGCTCGCGCAGTCGCGGGGCAGGGGACCGCGTATCGAGTGGGACATACGCCGCTCCGGCCGCCAGCACCCCGTGGATGGCGGTCAGGAGCTCGAGCGAGGGCTCGAGGAGGAGCGCGACCCGGTCGCCGCGCTGGATGCCCTGCCGGGTCAGGGAACGGGCGATGGCGTGCGCGCGGCGGCCAAGCTCGGCGTAGGTGAGCCGTGCATCGCCCGCGATCGCCGCGATCCGCTCGCCGTGGGCGGCCGCCGCGTTGTTCAGGAGCGCGGAGAGGGTGTCGCCGGTGCCCGGAGGGGCGAGGCGGGGGGTGGCATGGGCCTCGAGGAAGGCCGCATCCGCGGCCTCGTCGCGCAGCGGCAGGTCGTAGACCTTGGCCTTGGCGTCGCGCACGAGCGCGCGGATCATGATCACGAACTGGTTCGCCAACGTCTCGATCGTGTTCCGGTCGAACAGCTGGCTGTTGTAGTCCCAGGAGATGACGACCTCGCCGTTCACCTCCATGATGTTCGGCATCAAATCGTAGTCGACATAGCGCGGGCGGAACTCGAGCTGCTCGACGGTGAGCCCGTTGAGCCGCGGAAGATCGACCCGGTCCCAGTTGAAGGCCACCGAGAAGAAGGGCGCGCGGCTGGGATCGGCGCTCGACATCGCCTTGACCACGAGATCGCTGAAGGGGTAGCTCTGGTGATCGTAGGCATCCAGGAGCGTGGCGCGCAGGCGATCGAGATACGTGGCCACGCTGTCACCGAGCTCGAGCCGGCTCACGATCGGATAGACGTTGGACAGGTATCCGACCATGGTCTCGCTCCCCTCGCGGCCACGGCCACCAAACGGCACACCCACCACCACCTGGTCCTGCCGGGCGACGCGATGAAAGAGCGCGGCGAACGCGCCGAGGACAACCATGAAATAGGTGCTGCGAATCTCCTGCGAGAAGCCCTTCAGGCGGGTGAAGAACGCGGCATCCAGCGTGAGCGTCACCCGATCGCCGTCATATGTCTTGGCCGGCGGTCGACAGCGGTCCGTGGGGAGTTCCAGCGCGGGAAGTCCCGCGCCTATCACTCGGAGCCAATATGCCTCCTCGCGGGCATATTCAGCCTCCTGATGCTGGGCGAGCCTCCAGCGGACGTGCTCGGGGAAGCTCGGGGCCGGAGGCAGCTCGGCGGCCTTGCGCGCATCCGCGTAGAGCGCGGCGAGCTCCGTCAGGAGGATGCCGACCGAGACTCCGTCGCAGATGAGGTGATGGCTGGTGAGGATGAGCACATGCTCGGTCTCGGTATGCTTGACCACCGCCAGCCGGACGAGCGCCTCGGTGAGCTCGAAGGGCCGCTCGGCCTCGTCGGCCAGGAGTCCCTCCAATTGCCGTGCTCGCGGCTCCGGGTCCAGGGCCGACAAGTCGATCACCGGCACTTCGCTCAAACCCTTGACGAGCACGGACTGGCTCTCGCCATCGGCGGCGAACACGGTGCGCAGCGCCTCGTGGCGGGCGATGACGGCCGTGTAGGCACGTTGCATCGCCGCGATATCGAACGGACCGGTCAGGCGCAGCACGATGGTCTGCGCATAGGCCATCTGACCATCGGCGCCCATGCGCGCGAGGAACCAGAGCATGCGCTGGTCCCCGGTGAGGGGCAGGCGAAGCGCGACCCGTTCACTGTCATCGTCGTCCGCGCTGCTCGCGAGGGCGGGCGTCGCCTTGGTCGAGGTCGCGCGCGGGCGGGCCGCGGAGTTGCCGACGCTGGGCATGACGATGGGCGCCGTCGACGTGTACGTGAGGGCGGTCCCCTGCGTCTTCTTGGCGGACTTGCGATAGCGCTCCTTGAGCTCCACGAGAGAGCGCAGGTGGTGGCGCACGTAGTCGTGCTCGACACCGAAGTCGATGAAGCAGGCGAGTTCGTCGACACCCGCGGCGACGAGCTGATCGACCACCGCGGCCGTGCTCTCCACGGTGCCGATGAGGGCGCTGCCCCCGACATAGCGGTTGTAGGCCGCGTTCAGCAGGAACGCGCGATCCTCGGGAGTCAGGGTGTCGAAGTCGGCGGTGAGACCCTGGTCCCGGACCATCTGCTGGAACAGGCCCAGGGACGAGGCGAGGTAGCGGCCAAACGGCCCGCGGGCCTTCTCGCGCACCTCGTTCAGGTCCGTGCCCACCAGCGTATGCAGCAGCACGGTGACGTGGCCCCGGTCGGGGTCGAGGCCGGCCTCCTGGCGGGCCTGGCGGTAGACCCGGATGTTGTCCGCGATGTCGGAGATCTTCTGGCCAATCAGGTTGGTGAGGACACCCAGGCCGAGGCGGCCGGCCAGGGCCCACGTCTCGCGGTTGCCGAGCGTGGTGAGCCACACGGGCAGCGAGGCGCGGGTGGGACGGGGGAAGATGCGGACATCGACGTCCTGCCCATTGGGTCCGGAAAACGGCACCGTGTTGGCGCGCCAGAGGTGTTGGAGCGCACCGAGGCGCTCGATCATCACCTCGCGCTTGCGCTCCCAGCTTTCCGGATCGAGGACGAAGTCATTGGCGTGCCAGCCCGAGGCCAGGGCGAGGCCCACGCGGCCATGGCTGAGGTTGTCGAGAACCGCCCACTCCTCGGCGACGCGGATCGGATGCTGGAGGGGGATGAGCACACTCGCGCGGAGATCCACCCGTTGCGTCTCTTGCGCGAGCGCCGCCGTGACCACGGAGGGATTGGGCGAGAAGCCACCGAACGAGTGGAAATGCCGCTCGGGCAGCCATACCGCCTGGAAGCCATTCTCATCGGCGAACCGGGCCCCATCGAGGAGGAGGCTGTACTTGTCCGCCTGGGCGTCCTCGGCGAGGTCGCCGAAATAATAGAGGGAGAAGTCGATGGTGGACTCGCCGGAGCGGCGAGCGATGAAGCTGTCGTCGACGATGGGCGGAGGCATCGCGCGCGTCGGGGGCTTCGACCGCGCCGGTTCGGGCGCCCGTGCTCCCGGGCTGTCCGCGTCCTGGCGCATGGCACGGCCGAGGAGCGAGCTACGGCCCGCATCGACTCCGCGGTGGCCGCTCGTCATGGGCGCCGAGGCCTTGGACTCGGCCACGGCTCGCGGTGCCGAGGTCACGGGGCTGGCCGCCGCGGGCTTCGCGCCAGGGGAGGGACGCCCCGTCGCGCCGGAGCCCGGACCCCCCGACGCTCCACCTCCGGGGCCTTCCCGGCCGGGCCAGAACCCGCCGGCCTTCATCTCGGCCACGCTCTCATGCACGGCCCGGATGATGACATCCATGTCGGTGTCATCATGAGCCGTCGAGATGAAGCAGGTACGTCCCTCCCACACGTACACGCCCTTCTCGATGAGGTGGTAGAAGAACAGGTCAATCTCGATCGGCTGGTAGACGAAGCTCAGGTTGCCCGATTGAGCGAAGCGGAAGAATGAACCGAAGTTGACCGCCATGAGCGGCACCTGGTTGTTCGTGAAGACCTCGTTCAGGATCTCCATCAACCGGTCGGCGCGCTGGTTGAGGTCGCGTTGCAGCTCGCCGCCCCTGTTCAGCATCTCCGTCAACGTGGCGTGGCAGGCCGTCATGGCCAACGGGTGTTTGCTGAACGTGCCCGCGGTGTACGTGGTGTTCTCGTTGGGGGTGCTGTCATCCCCGTAGTTCCACATCCCCCCGTCGACCCGGTCCATGATGTCGCGTCGGCCCGCGATGACGCCGAGTGGCAGACCACCTCCGATGATCTTTCCGTAGGTCACCATGTCGGCCTGCACGCCGAACCACTCCTGCGAGCCGCCGAGGGCGATGCGGAAGCCGACCAGGATCTCGTCGAACACGAGGATGCTGCCGGTCTCGCGGGTGACCTCGCGCAGCGCCTGCAAGAACTCGGTCGGATGCAGGTCGGGACGGCGGTTCTGTACCGGCTCGACAATGACCGCGGCGAGCTCATGGCCGTGGGCGCGGATGGTGTCGATCGACCGCATGTTCGCGTAGGGCAGCACGATGATGTCATCGATCATCCGCTGGGGGGTGCCGATCGCCATCGGACGCGCCGTGACGCCTCCGCCCTCGACGTCGGGGGTCACCATCGTCCCGTCGAAGTGGCCGTGATAGGAGTTCTGGAAGAGCACCACCTTGGACCGGCCCGTGGCGGCTCGCGCGATGCGCATCGCGGTCATCACCGCTTCGGTGCCAGAGTTCAGGAACAGCACCCGGTCCATGCCCGTCGCGGTCGAGATCAAGCGGGCGCACTCCCCCGCGAGCTCGCTCGCGGGGCCGATCTGGTAGCCCTTGTCGATTTGCCCGGCGAGGGCCTCGCGCACGAAATCAGGGTTGTGGCCGAACAAGGTGGCGCCAAAACCCATGGCGATGTCCACGTACTCGTTACCGTCCAGGTCCCAGATCCTCGAGCCCTTGGAGGCCGTGGCGACGATGGGGTACGTGAGCTCCTTGGTCTGCAGCCGGAATCCCGACGAGGACCTTCGGGTATTGACCAGCTTGTCGCGAGTCTCGGCCGCCATCTCCTTCGAGCGTCCGGTCTTCTGCGTGTAGCGCGCGGTGAAGCGCGCCAGGTACTCCTCCTGCTGGGGCGTGAGGCGGTTCGCCGGCCCGCGCGGAGCCGCTGCCGGACTGGCCGCGGGCTTCGTCCCGCCAAAGCGAGGCGGCTGATAAGAGGTGGTCGCGGCCGGCGCGGGCACACGCGCCGGTGCGGGGGCGGGTGCCGGTGCCGGTGCGAACGTCGCGGTGGGCCTTGGCGTTTCGGGCACGGGGGCGCGCCGGGGCGCGCTGGGCGTTGGTGGTGCCACCACCGGGGCCACGGGGGCCGGAGCGCGGGCCGTGTTCCCCGCGGGGCTGGCCGTATCGCCGTGTTTGGCGGCGACACTGGACGCCACGGGCGAGGCCTCGACCAGGTGGGCCGCGATCTGGTTCACCGTGAGATAGACTTCAAACAAGTCACGGACGGACATCCGGACCTGCCAGATTTCGGCCAGCTTCTTGATCGCCGACACCATGACGAACGAGTCGGCGCCCAGCTCAAGGAGCGGCGTATCCTGATCGAGGCGATCGGCATCCGTGGACAGCTGCTCGGCGAACAGCGCGCGGACAGCTCGGGCGGTTGCGGCAACGGCTGTGTTGCCGCCAGGTGAAGCTTGATGGGTCGGAGCGTCGACTTGCATGGCTTCTTTCTTGCTCTCTACGGTTGTCTTACTGGCCCAGAAGCGAGTGCGTCTGAACGGGTAGGTGGGCAGGCTTACCCAACTCGGCGTCTTTCCAGGAAACAGGCCCTTCCAATCGAGCTCGACGCCGAGAGCGTGAAGGCTGGCGGCGGCGGAGGAGAAGGCGCGCTCGGGGTCGGAGGAATCCAGGGAGGAGAGGGCGGAGACGCCGGAGCGGGAGGAGCGGATGAGGCCGGACAAAACGGGGCGGGGGCCAATCTCCAGGAAGTGGGTGACTTTCTTGGAGACGAGGGCGTCGACGCCCTCGCGGAAGCGCACGGTGTGGCGCAGGTGCTGGGCCCAGTAGTCGGGGCCGAGCAGGCCCTCGGAGGCGAGGGAGCCGGTGAGGTTGGAGGCGAGGGGAAGGGAGGGAGGGAGGTGAGGGAGGAGGGAGGCGGCGGAGGAGAGGGCGGCCATGGCGGGTTGCATGGCGGCGGAGTGGAAGGCGTGGGAGACGTGGAGGCGGCGGGTGTTGTGGCCGGAGGACTCGAGGGAGAGGGAGAGCCTGTCGATGTCGGAGGAGGGGCCGGAGAGGACGCAGGACTGGGAGGAGTTGTCGGCGGCCAGCTCGAGGGAGGGGAAGGAGGAGAGGAGGGGAGAGAGGTCCGAGGCGCAGGAGAGGACGGAGAGCATGGAGCCGCCGGGAGGGAGGGCGGCCATGGCGCGGGAGCGGGCGAGGACGAGGGAGTAGGAGTCGTGGAGGGAGAGGACGCCGGCGAAGTGGGCGGCGACGTACTCGCCGATGGAGTGGCCGATGAGGGCGGAGGGGGTGACGCCGAGGCTGCGCCAGAGGGAGCAGAGGGCGTACTCGAAGGCGAAGAGGGCGGGCTGGGCGAGGCCGGTGTCGGAGAGGGCGGCGTCGGAGGAGGAGAAGACGAGGGAGGAGAGGGACTGGCCGCCGGAGGCGTCGAGGTGAAGGGCGGCCACCTCGTCGAAGGCGGAGCGGAAGGAGGAGAAGCGCTTGTAGAGGGAGGCGCCCATGCCGGCGTACTGGGCGCCCTGGCCGCTGAAGGCGAAGCCCAACTGGACGCGGCCATTCTGCGGGGCCGTCCCACGCACCACGGTGGCCGAGACGCGGCCGGCGGCGAGGGCTTCCAGGCCGCGGGCCAGCTCCTCGTGGGTGCGGCCCACCACGGCGCCGCGCTCGCGGAAGGGGGAGCGGCCGGTGGCGGCGCTGAAGGCCCAGTCGCGGGGAGGGTGAGGACTTGTCGCCAGCGCCGTGGAATACCGCCGTGCCAACTCCCGCAGCGCCGTCTCGTCCTTGGCGGACAGCGGAATGCACACGGCGGGCATCTCGTCTCCCGCGATGGCCTCGTTCTTCCCCGCCGGTGCGGGTGCCTCCTCGAGGATGCAGTGGGCGTTGCTGCCGCTGATACCGAAAGAGCTCACCGCGGCACGCCGTGGCCGTCCCGTGCTCGGCCAGGACGCGAGACGCGCCGCGACTTGTACGGGAATGTTGTCCCAGTCGATTTCCCGGTTCGGCGTGGCGAAGTTGAGCTGAGGGGCTATCTCGCCATGCTCCACGGCCAGTGCCGCCTTGATGAAGGCGAGGAGGCCCGCGGCTGCCTCCAGGTGGCCAAAATTGGTCTTCACCGAGCCGACGAACAGCGGGGTGGTGCGGCCGGCATAGGCGGCGGCGATGGCCTCGACCTCGATCGGATCACCCAGGCGCGTGCCGGTGCCGTGTGCCTCCAGGTAATCGATATCGTCCGGGCCGAGCAGCGCTGCCTTCAGGGTGTGGGAGAGGAGATGGCGCTGGGCCTTGCCGTTGGGGGCCGTGAGGCCATTGCCGCCACCGTTGTGATTGCTCGCCGAGGCGCGCAGCACGGCGCGGATGCGGCCATGCTCGGCCGTGGCATCCGGCAGCCGGCGGAGCACGACCGCGGTGACGCCTTCCCCTTGGACGAAGCCATCGGCGGAGTCATCGAAGGCTCGGCATACACCGGTGGGCGACAACGCGCTGATGCGGCTGCGGAGGATGGGGTTGAGGGGGGAGAGGATGAGATTGACGCCCGCCACGATGGCGGCATCACACTCTCCCGTCCTCAGACTCTGCGCGGCCAGATGGAGCGCCACCAGGGAGGACGAACAGGATGTATCCACTTGTAGCGCCGGACCATTGAAGCCCAGGAGATAGGAAATCCTACCGGCGCTGACGCTGCGGCTGGTCCCCAGGCTCGTGTAGGCGGTCAGCAACTCGAGCCGCCTGTCGTCCACGGTGAGTTGGTGGTAGTCGTCCGTGCTCATCCCGATGAAAACACCGGTCTTGAGCTGCCTCAGCCGTTCAATGGGAAGGCCCGCATCCTCGATTGCCTCCCAGACGACCTCCAGCAGCAGCCGATGCTGCGGGTCCATGTCGGCCGCCTCACGGGCCGAAATGCTGAAGAAGGCAGGGTCGAACTCGTCGATGCTGTTGAGGTATCCGCCGTGCTTCGTATACGTCTTGGCCGGCATTTCAGGACGGGGATCATAATAGGCATCCACGTCCCAGCGGGTTCGAGGCGTCTCGCGAATCCCACTGTGACCCGTGCGCAGCGCCTCCCAAAGCCGAGCGGGTGTATCAATATCGGCTGGCAGCCGACAGCCAATCCCCGCTACCGCGATTCCATGGGGAATGGGGAGCTGCTGAGCCCGCTCTCGCCCGCTGCGTAACCCACCGAGAAGGGCACGCAAAACCTCCGGCGAGATCTTCCGCTCCCGCACCAAGGCCTTGAGCGTGTGTTCGAAGGAGTGGCCGTTTGGACTCACCAATTCTCCCTAGCTCTTCCATTCTTTCATAGTTTGCGGATGCGTCGCCTTTTGAACATGAGCTGAGAGGCGTGTCAATAACTCATGTCTCGGCTCCTGCTGAATACCCACGCATTCTTGGTGGATCGTGTCAGTCTGGTGATTCCGTGCTCTGTGCTTATTTCCTGCCATGGTGAAACGGAATGGTGCCGCCATTCAAAAGACAGCCTGGGCGGGAGGGTCACGCCGCGCCGCGCAGTCATCCTTAGCCAGTATTGCGGACGTCACTCCGTTTTATTGGAGGAATGTGCCGCTTTCGTCGCCTGCTTGTTCGTTGGGAAGTTAGGTTAACGTGGCGCAATGATGATCAGCTTCCGGACGTTCGTTCCCCTGGCCTTGCTCCTCATCGCCTGCCGCGGTTCGAGCAAATCTCCCGAGCCCGAGCCCGCCGAATACAAGCCCTCTGACTACGAGCCTGGCTACACCCCCGGTACCGTCGAGGAGTGCGCCAGTCTGCGCGCCGCGCTGTTCGAGGACTCCGCCACCATCATCGCGTCGCAACCCCCTGCCACCTTCGCGGACCCACGCCTGCCGCTCGAGGCCGGGCTCAACAACCGCCTCAGGGTCTTCCTGGATCGCCAATGTTACAAGCTGCCGGGTTGGAGCGGCGAGGATGGTATCCACCTCACGGGCACGCCCACCCAGGGCGCCACGCACGGCTGGGTGCGTGTCTGGTACTCACCCGAGGTGAGCGCCTGGCTCCAGCGCGGCCGCCCCGAGGGCGAGGTCCCCGCGCAGGCGATCATCATCAAGGAGACCTTCAGGCCGATCGGCGAGGCCAAGGAGGAAGGCGGCGTCTTCAAGCTGGTGGCCTGGCAGCCGATGATTCGCCGTCCCCTGGATTCGCGCGACGGCTGGTTCTGGAGCGATATCGCCCAGGACGAGGTGCGCCACGGGGTGGTCTCGTGCAGCAGGCCCCCGCTGGCGTGGAACTCGGCGGACACGCTGCGCCTCGACAATTGCCGCCCGTTCAACGGCTTCGGCTACCAGGTATGCCTGCGTTGCCACGCCTCTCAGCGCGACTTCACGTTCGCGCAGACCACGCACCTGCCCGCGAGCACCGGCGGCGGGCGCGCGCTCACCCAAACCATCTATGACTATCGCCGCGTCTGGCGCGACGCCGACGCCCAGAACCCCGACAACCACTACGACGATTACAAGAACGCGCCCGCCAGCACGTACATCGCACCGCACCCCGACCGCGACGCGATCCACCCCGCGCTCGGCAGTGCCAATCCGGACTTCGTCGCGCAGTACGGCCTGCCCGCCGACGAGAGCGCGCCCTTCGAGGACATCCCGCGCTTCTTCGACCATGTCTACCCCAAGGCCGGTCATGGCAAGCCCGACACCTTCCTCACCTCGGACCAGTGCTGGGGTTGCCACTCGGGAGTCGCCCACGTCGCGCAGGGTCTCGACGGTGCCGGCTCGATGCTCGCGCGCGATGGCGAGTTGGCCCCCGGCAAGCCGCGCTACGCGGACGTCTCGCCCTATGGTGAGTGGTCGGTCTCGATGATGGGCCTGGCTGGGCGCGATCCGATCTTCCGCGCCCAGCGCGAGTGGGAGGCCGATCACCGTAGCGCCTGCGCCGATGAAACCACCGACCTCTGTTACAGCTGCCACGGCGCCGCCGGTCAACGGCAACTCCACATGGACGCGCCGTCACGCAAGTTCGATCATGCCATGATCTCCGCGCTCTCCGACTCTCCCGACGCGAAGTACGGCGAGCTCGCGCGCGATGGAATCACCTGCTCGGTCTGCCACCAGATGAGCGGCGAGAATCTGGGGACGCCCGCCAGCTATACCGGCAACTGGATTCCGACGGCGGCCGACGACGTGATCGGGCCGTTCTCCACCGACGTGCGTGCCGATCCGATGAAGCGCGCGCTCGGCAAGACGCCCTCGGGCGAGGGCGGCCGAGACCAGGTCGTGAAGAGCTCCGCGCTCTGTGGCTCCTGCCATGTGGTGCGGCTGCCCGTGCGCAAGGTCGGCTCGTGCATCAACGAGCGCTTCGTCTACGAGCAGGCGACCTTCCTCGAGTGGCGCAACAGCAGCTACCGGAAGAACGACGCGTTCATCTCGGATGAAGGGCACGACGGCGCGACGCCCCAGAGTTGCCAGGACTGCCACATGCCGCGGAGCTTCGCCGGCAGCCCGCTCAAGAAGAAGATCGCGAGCATCGAGGATGCCGACTACCCGACGGCGAGCATCGAGGGCGTCCCCGACGTGCACGCCAACGTGGACCTCGTCGAGCGCGAGCCCTTCTCGCGGCACCAGCTCAATGGCATCAACCTGTTCGGGCTCAGCATGTTCGCGCAGGCCCCGCGCGTGTTCGGCCTCGCCGACTATGACTACATTTCCAACCAGCACGGCGAGCCGACTCGCCTGCAGATGATGACCGCGCTCCTCGGCGGACGTGCCCTCGCCGACGCCTCGGCCGCCGTCGAACTCGGCGAGCCGACGGTGATCGGCGACCATCTCGAGTTCACCGTGAAGGTCACCAACAAGGCCGGCCACAAGCTGCCCTCGGGTGTCGCCTTCCGCCGCGCCTTCCTCGAGGTCTCCGTCGAGGATGCCGCCGGCAAGACGCTGTGGGCCTCGGGCCGCACCAATGGCGCGGGTGCCATCGTCGGCGGCGATGGCCAGGTGCTCGCGAGCGAGATGGACCTCCTCACGCCCGAGCCCCACCACCAGGTCATCACCCGTGAGAACGAGGTGCAGATCTACGAGGAGCGCATCGCCGATTCCGACGGCAAGCTGACCACGAGCTTCCTCGGCCTCTACCAGCCGGTCAAAGACAACCGCCTGCTGCCCACCGGCTGGAAGTCCAACTTCGCGCCCCTCCTGGAGGGCGGCAAGCTGCCCGATGGCCTCGCGCCGCACGGCGTCGACGGCGATTCCGAGTACCCCGACGATGGTTCCGCCGCGTGCGGTTGTGACGTCGTGACCTACAAGGTGCCGCTCTCCGTCATCACCAGCCACGCGCGGCTGCGCGCACGGCTCCACTACCAGGCCATCCCTCCGTATTACCTGCGCGACCGCTTCAGCGTTCCCCTGCCTGATGCCCAGCGCCTCTACCAGATCACCAGCCACCTCGACACCACGAGCCCGTCCAGCTTCATCCCCGGTTGGAATTTGCCGCTCACAGAGGCCGTGCGCGCGTCGCGTTAGGGCGGGCAAGACACCCCGGAGCGGCCCTCTTCCGCTCCGGGGCGCGGCCGCGACCCTGGGGCCCGCAGCCTGGCGTCGACATATCAAGTTTGAGCGCTTAATAATGCGCGGATGAGCTTGACCCATGAAGACAAGGCCCGAATCCACGGCATGCGGAGCGAACAGTTCCAGCTTTACCTCGAGCGGCTCGAGGCGGAGCGGACCAGCCTGTTGCCCCAGATGAGTGAGAACAACCGTCCCTTCCTGGAGAAGGGCTTCGAGGCTCGGCGCAAGACATTCCTCCAGGGCCTGGAGGCCTTGAAGAACTCCAGCCTGCGCAACTTCCAGCCGGATGAGCCCATCGATGTGGGCGCATTGGTCCAGGTGCGTTTCATCGACGCGGGAAAGGATGACGTGGAGTGGCGGTGGGTCACGGCCCCCACGGAAACGGACAAGCCTTTCTCCTACGAGGGCACCGAGATTGTCTTCAACCGGGGCGGGCTGGGCTCGGGGGCCATGCTCATCGGACGCAAGGCGGGCACCCCCATGGTGGTGCCGGGCGACAGCTGCTCCGACGCCGATGTCAAGATCGAGATTCTCGCGGTCCTCTGAAGGACCGGCACTCGGCGCTACCCATCTCCGCCATTTGCACGTAGAGGAAGCGCCCCATGCCTGACTGCGGACTTGACTTCGGAACCAGCAACACGGCCCTCGCCCTGCCGGACGGGACGGTGCTCCCCGTCTCCCCCGGCTACAGTGACCCGCGTCTCTATCGCTCCGTCATCTTCTTCCCCGAGGACGAGCGCGAAGCGTACACGGGCGCCCCCGCCATCTCCCGCTACCTGGAGGACCCCTCGGGCCGTTTCGTCCAGTCCGTGAAGTCCTTCCTCCACAGCGCTTCCTTCCGCGCCACGCAGATTCGCGAGCGCACCTGGCTCATCGAGGAGCTGGTGGCGCTGCTGCTGCGCCGGGTGCGCGAGGCCGCCGCGCCCCACATGGGCGGAGCCCCCGATCGCGTGGTGCTCGGCCGCCCCGCCCTCTTCACCCCGGACCCCGAGGCGGACGCGCTCGCCGAGCAGCGCCTGCGCCGGGCCGCGGAACTCGCCGGCTTCACCCACATCCAGTTCCTCATCGAGCCCATCGCCGCCGCGCTCTCCTACGAGGCCCAGCTCACCCGGGACGAGCTGGTGCTGGTGGCCGACTTCGGCGCCGGCACCACGGACCTCACCCTCATGCGGCTGGGGCCCTCGCGTCGGGGCAATCCGGACCGCAAGCCGGACGTGGTGGGCTCCACCGGCGTGCGCATCGGCGGTGACCGCTTCGACGCGGAGATCATGCGCCACGCGCTGCTGCCCCGCTTTGGCGCGGGCTCCACCTACCGGGTGCGGGGCCTGAGCGACAAGCGGCTGCCCGTGCCCCAGCACCTGATGGCCAAGCTGCTGTCCTGGCACGAGATGTCCTTCATCCGCAAGAAGGCCTCCCAGGAGGTGCTGGAGCTGATGCTCACCTCCAGCGACAAGCCCGCCGAGGCCGAGGCCCTGTATGACCTCGTCATGGACAACCTGGGCTACCGGCTCTTCCGTGCCATCGAGGCGGCCAAGGTGCGGCTGTCCTCCGAGGATGAGACGGTGCTGGAGTTCGACGAGGCGCGCATCCACCTGCGCGAGCGCATCACCCGCGCCAGCTTCGAGGCCGCCAGCGAGCCGCTCCTCCAGGAGCTGCGCCAGGTGACCGAGGGACTGCTGGAGCGCTGCGCGGGCGCCGGAGAGGTGGACGCGGTGTTCCTCACGGGCGGCTCCTCGCAGATTCCCGCCGTGCGCCGACTCTACGTCGAGCGCTTCGGCGAGCACCGGGTGCGCACCCGCGATGCCTTCACCTCCGTGGCCGAGGGCCTGGGACGGGCCGCCGCCACGCTGTAGCCAGTTCGCCGCGGCCATGCCTCCGACTCGGAGTCGTCCGCGGTGAACGGGTCCTGGTGGCCTGGGTCCAGCGCGGATCGAGCGGTCGGAGGAACTATTTTCCGGATCACCCATACTGTGGGTTGATCGTGGGTCGAGTAAGATCGAGCATTGGCCCAGTGGCGTGTCCAACTGGGCATGCTCTGGCTGCCGCACGAGTGGCGAAACTGGCAGACGCAGCGGACTTAAAATCCGCTGGCCCGAAGGGGCCGTCCGGGTTCGATCCCCGGCTCGTGCATTCCTATGTGATTGGAAGCAGTGTGCTCGAACAGTTCCTGGACGCTCTTGAGTGGGACCCCGCGCGCCACGAGGTGGGTGAAGCATCTCATGGCGGGCCGAAGCCCTCCATTTTGGGAATGGGACAAGCAACTACGGCGGGGGATGGGGACGAGTCAGCTTGCTAGCATCGCATCAATCGTGCTCAGGAGTTCGTCCAATAAAGGCGTCCATGTTTGAGGCTCGTAGCGCGGCCAGGTGCCGGGCTGTGGCGAGTCCTCAAGTACAGGGCCCATTGCTCGCATCATGGTGTGCGGCGTGCGAGCACCTCCGGGTTATCGATGCGCCAGCCGTAATTGATGGTCAGGACACTATCTGTCCCGAGTGTGACGACGGAGTGTTCGCCGAAGCCCTTCAGCCGCGGATTGGAGGACCCGCTGAGGCCTGTGCCGTAGCTGATGCGCTCCGCATGCGCCTTCAGGAAACCCACCAAGGGCTTATACCCGGAACGGAGGGCCGGATTGTGGGAGGGCAGGGGGCGGCCGATTATGGCACCATCAGATACGCCAGCACCCGCTTGCTGCCTCTACACTCGGGGCAGGCGAACGCGTCCAGCGCGAAGCTCCTGCGCAGGCGCTCGGTTCAATCCAGCCGAGGTGTGCGCTTCTTCTTCGACTCCTGCCTCGCCGTTGCATCAGGTGCCACACTCGCCTCCTCCGCTCTCTATTGGGGGACACGGACCCTCCTCGGTGTGACTCCGGGGAACATGAGACGTCGACCTGCATTTCGGGTCATGATCGGCGTGCGCACATGAGGCAAACAGGCGATCACGTCGGTCCATACAGGTTGGTGCGGCCGCTGGGCAGAGGCGGCATGGGCGAGGTCTTCACCGCGCTCCACGAGCGCATGAACCAGGTGGTTGCCCTCAAGCTCCTGTCTCCGACTGCGGCCGTTGATCCGCAACTCGTGGCTCGATTCGTCCAGGAGGCGCGGGCCCTCGCGCAATTTCAGCACCCGGGCGTGGTTCGCATCCTCCATTGCGACCGCACGGAGGATGGCACGGCCTTCCTGGCAATGGAGCACCTTGAGGGGCTGTCGCTACGCGAGTGGATGCGGCACCAGCAGGGTCCAGCGCCGAGTGAAGCCGCGCTTTCTCTGTGCCAACAGATCGCCGCGGTGATGGCCGACATCCACGCCAAGGGCATTGTTCACCGGGACCTGAAGCCGGAGAACGTGTTCCTGTGCCCCGATGCCGAGGTCACACCGGGGTACCGCGTCAAACTGCTGGATTTCGGCATCGCGAAGGTTCCACCGGAGGCGAATGCCTGGGGCGATACGCAGGTGCACACTGCGGCGCCCGTTTTCCTGGGCACGGCTATGTACATGGCTCCTGAGCAGTGCCGGAACGCGGCGGAGGTGGATGGCGGCGCGGACGTCTACGCCCTGGGGGTACTGCTCTTCGAACTCCTCGCCGGTCGGCCGCCGTTCGTCTCAGACGACGTAGTCGATTTGATTTCGATGCACATACGCGCTGAGCCGCCGCCGTTGCGCGAACTGGCTCCGGCCGTTCCGGGTGCGCTGTCCTCATTGGTCGCCTCCATGCTGGCCAAGGAATCGGCGTCCCGTCCGACAATGCGCCGCTGCCAGGATATGCTCGGACGGCGACCCTGGCAGAGCGAACGGGATGAGTGTCCAGTGCCAGGGCTCGCGTCCTTCACCGAAGCGTATGCCGAGCTGTTCTTCGGTCGTAAGACGGAGATTTCCACCGTCCTGCGTCTTCTGGATGAGGTGCGGTCCGGCGAACGCCGATGGGTGCAAGTCGAGGGATCGAGCGGGGTAGGGAAATCGTCGTTGGTACAGGCTGGCGTCCTTCCGCGCTTGAAGGAGAGCTCCTCGCAGCTCGCTCCCTCCTGGAGGGTCGCGGTCCTTCGCCCGTCGTACGATCCGGTGCATCAACTTGCCGTGGCCGTGTGTGATGCGCTCGCCGGAAGCAACTTCACCTACTCGGCTCTGGAGTTGGAGCGTGCGCTGCGCGCCGATGTTCGCGCGCTTTCGGAGATAGTGAGCGCGTACACGCCTCCGCAGGGTCGTTTCCTGCTGGTGATCGAGCAAATGGAGGAACTCGTCACGCTGGGGGGCGCGGATTGTTTGGGGATTGACGGGTGGGTGGAGACAGCACTCGCCGCGCCTGATGCACCCCTGCGGTTGCTCACGACGATTCGGAGCGACTTCATCCACCGGCTGGAGCAGATGCCGCGGATGGCGGCGCGGCTCAACCAGGCTGCGCGCTATCTCCTCCGACCGATGGAAGAGGCGGCGCTGACGCAGGTCATCGAGGGAATGGCCCAGCGCGTCGGGCTGCGGCTCTCCGAGGGGCTGTCGGTGCGGATGGTTCGTGACGCAAGGAGCGAAGGAAGCCAGCTCCTGCTGCTTGGCCAATCTCTCCGCGCGTTGTGGTCCCTGCGTAGCGGCGCCCAGCTGACCCATGAGCGATACGAGCAGATCGGTGGAGTCGGCGGAGCCCTGGCACAGCAGGCGGAACGGTTGCTCGACGGGCTCGGCTCCCAGGGACGTGAACGCGCGAAGTGGATTCTCCTGGACCTCGTGCAGGTTGGCCGCGGTGTCCCAGACACGCGGCGGCCCCGCACCCGGCGAGAGGTGCTCAAGGCCGGCGGGGGAGACGCGTTGTCGTTAGAGGTCTTGATGCGGCTCTCCGGCATGCGGACAGGGACTCGGGACGACGCGGAGGAGGGGCTCCGGCTCATCGTGCTCTCTGCCGGAGATGGGCCCGCGGAGCAGCGTGTGGACTTGATACACGAGTCGCTCCTGCAGCAGGTTCCGTCACTCGCGGATTGGATCGGGAGCGAGCGCGTCTTGCTTGAGCGGCAGGCGGATCTGGAGATCGCCGCGCAATCGTGGGAGCACGCCGGGTGCCCGACGGAAGGGTTGCCTTCCGGCTCGTTGCTCGCGCACTACGGGGATGCGGCCGGTCCATCCTCCCGACGCGGTCCTCCCCCATGCCGCGGGGTGAGCGAGCGTGCCTCCTGCTTCCTCACCGCCGCGCGAGGACTTGAGCACCGTCGTGTCCGGCTCAAGCGGGGACTGGCGCTCGCGGCGATGGCCGCGGTGCTGGCCATCTCCTTCAGCGCGCTCAGCGCCTACCGCGAGTGGCGGCGAGCTCAAGAAAATCTCCAGCGCATCGTTCTCGCCACGCACCAGTTCGTCTCCGACGCCGACTGGAAGCTTGGCAGGGTCGCTCATACGCTCGAGGTGCGGCGGGCCATGCTGCACAAGATAGACGAGAATCTGGCGTCTCTCCCGCACGCGGACCGTCAACTCCCCGAGGTTCGCGAGGCAATCATCGCAACGAAGCATCGACTCGGGGATTTTGCCTTTCAGAACGAATCGCTCGCTCGGGCCGAAGGCTTCCTGGATGCCGCAGCCGTGGAGATCCAGAAGGGGCTGGACGCTCGACCGGAGGATGAGGAACTCAAGCTGCTCCGGGCGCTGAACCACTCCAAGCTCGGGAAGATCGTGCTGGCCCGGGGCAAGCTCGACAAGGCTCGCGGCCATTTCGCTGATGCGCTCGCATTCCTGAATCGGTCGCCGGACCACGTCGATGATGACTATCGGCGGACCCTGGCGACGAGCTATTCGGAGCAAGGCGAGCTCGACCTGGCGTCCGGAGCTGCCGAAGCTGTCGAGCGGTACGACCGAGCCGTCGCTCTGTTCGAAGAAAATGCCCGGAGTGGTAATGCGTACGAGCAAGCACTCCTCGCCGATGCGCTGTGCTGGCGCGCGGAGGCACTCCATCATGCGGGAAGACTCCCGGAGGCCGCGGCTGATCTCGAGCGTGCGCTCGGTCTTGCTCGCAGGCTGAATGAAGTGGAGGCGGGAAACGAGTTCATCCGGTGGATCCTCGCTCGAGCTTACCTCGGGTCGGCCTCGGTGGAGGCGGCCCGTGGTGGGCCTCAGGCGGACGACCGATATCGTGCGGCGGAGGAGCTGGGGCGGGGTCTTGTCCGCGGCGAGCGAACCAACAAGCGCTATGGCCTCGTCCTGACCCAGAGTCTGTTGGAGCACGAGGCGTTGCTGAGTGGTCGGGGAGCGGCCGCTCAGGCCCGTTCACTGCACGACGAACGCTGTGGGTTGGTCAGCGCATTCGTGGGGATGGATGGCGAGGACCACCGGTTTGACCGGTTCGTCTGCCCTGGGCCCCCTCTCCCCCAAGAAACCGGACAGTGATGTGAGTCCATGGGGGGCTTTGTGCGCTGGAACCCTGGGGATACCCCGTACAAGCCCCTGGCGTGTCGTTGAGCTGGCGCTCGCGAAAAAAAGTCTGACCCCGCGCGCGATCCGTCCGCGAATGGCGTCCTAGGGAATGGAGCCGGAATCCCAACGGATGAACACGGACATGATCGACGCCTACCTGATTGCTCGCGAGGAGACACCGCGTGCACGGCGGTTGCCCGCGCGAAGGGCGCTGTGGAAGGGTCGCCTGGGGATGAGCCGCAATGTGTGGTCGAAGGTTGCTGTAGAGGAGTTGATCCGCCGGGCCCGTGGGGGGGACAAGGCCGCGCTGGAGGAACTCTTCCGGCGCTACCAACGCAAGTTGGTGAATTGGGCCTCGCGGAGCGCTCCTCAGCCGCCACCGGGTGGGGCGCGCGCCTCGGACATCGCGCAGGACACGGCGCTGCGCGCGTTCGACAAGTTCTCCACGTTTAGTGGGACGACGGAGGCCGAGCTGCTGACGTGGCTCAAGCGCATCCTCGCAAACCAAGCCGTGCAGTTGGCCCGGGGAGCGCGGCGGAAGAAGCGCTCCGCTGAGAGCACCGTGCCGCTGGACAGCGCCGAGGCCGAGGCAACCCCTTCCCGCGGGAAGAGTCCAAGTCAGGTTGTTTTCGAGCGGGAAGCGTGGCACCAGCTCCTCATCTACCTCTATGAGCTCCCCGAGGAGCAGCAGGAGGCCATCAAGCTCTGTCACCTGGACGAGCTCCCGGTCGTAGAGGTGGCGCGCCGGATGGGGAAGACGCAAGCATCGGTGGCGGGGTTGCTCCTGCGGGGCCTGCGGTCCTTGAGGGCTCGAATGCAGGAGGGTGCTGCCGGCACCAGCTCGGACGCGACGCGAGCCGCGCTGCTGACGTACCTGCAGAAGCGCGATGCCGGGGAGAAGGTGGACCCGGAGGCCTTCATTGCAGCCTACCCAGACTGCGCCGACGAGTTGAGGGCGAAGTTGGCGTTGCTGGGTCGCATCCGCGATCTGCGTCCGAAGCCGCCCCCGGGGGCGCGGGCGGGTCAACGGACGAAAAAGACATGATGGGGAGCGCGGCGATGCGTGTCGGAGAATATGTCCTTGCCCGCCGGGTGGCGTCCGGAGCCACGTGCGATGTGTATCAGGGGTACCACGCGGTCACCGGGCAAGCCGTGGCGGTGAAGATGCTCTCCCCCAGCCTCTGCTCGGACGAGGAGGTGGGAGGGCGCTTCCTCAATGAAGCGCAGGCGCTCCAGCAGCTGCGTCATGAGCACTTGGTCCAGGCCGTCACCTCGGGAGTTCTACCTACGGGACAGCCCTTCCTCGTCTTGGAATGGCTTCCCGGAGATCTGCATCGACTGCTCAAGCGCGCCGGAGGTCAGCTCCCGGTTCAGGCCGCCACCCGTGTCGCCGCGCAGCTCGGCGCCGCGCTCGCGTTCCTGCATGGCTCCCGGATCTTTCACCGCGACCTGAAGCCTGCCAACGTCTTGGTGGCCACCGATAACCTTGCGATCATCGAGATCAAGCTCGCGGATCTCGGACTGGCCAAGATCCCGCGAGAGGAGGGGCATGAAGGGGGGGAGGGGCTCGCTGCCTCTGCCATCTCGACGGCCAAGCGCGCCCTCCTGGGAACTTGGGACTACATGGCCCCGGAGCAGTGGGTGCAATCCAAGACCGCGGGTGGACCCGCGGATGTGTACGCGCTCGGCATTCTCCTGTTCCAGATGTTGGCGGGCAGGCTGCCATTCGTCGCCGAGCAGCAGAAGGATCTGATGTATCTGCACCTCCTGGAGAAGCCCCCACTCGAGCTGCTGGAGGGCTTGGCTCCACAGGCTACCCGCGACCTGATTGCAGGAATGCTGCACAAGAAACCGCTGGAGCGACCGGCGATGCGCGAGGTCGCTCGGCAGCTGGCGGACACACCTCTCATGTAGCCCGGACTCCTCGGGTCTCCACACTTCAGCCTGGATGACATGAACACGATACATGCCGTGCTTTGCCTCGATGTGGATGCTTCTGTCGCGGACGACGACATCCTGCCCCTTCTTCCTCCGGCACGGAGGGAGCTGAAATTCCTGCGCCTGAGCACCTTCACTACCCAGGGGCCGAAAGGAAAGCGACCAACGTCCAGCCCTGTGGACTGGATCGCGCTCGCGAACGCCGTCTCTCAGCTGGCGAGCGAGGCGCGCTCACTCAGGGACTCCTCCTCCTCGCCCGTGGAGTTCTTCATCGTGGGCTTGGCTCCGTTGCCGCTCTTCGTTCTCCTGGGGGCCGAGCTCTCTGCGTGGGCGAAACCTCAGACGTTCCTCAACGTTCGAAAGGATACCACGTGGGATGTCCTGAGGTTGGATGACAAGCTCCCGGATGGGGTTCGCTACTTTGACACGGTGAGCGGGCTGAGTGATGTGCCTTCGGAGGCGAATGGCCTGGTGGGGATCTTCATCTCAACTCAAGCCATGCTGCCGCGCGACGCCGTACGTGATTTCTTGAGGGCGCAGGGAAATGGGATCGCCGGCGTGGTCGAATGCCGGAACAGCACCAGCACGCCCGTGGACGCCGCTCATGCACCCGCGATCGCGGAGGAGTTGGTGCGGGTGCTGGCCGCCACCCGGCGTGCGTATCCCAATCATTCGGGCCTGGCGCTCTTCGTCTCGGGACCGGCGTCGCTCGCGTTCATGGCGGGTCGGGCCTTCAACCCAAGGGCGATGGGAAGCGCGTGGGTGGCCAGCTATGCACCGCCCGGATACGAGCTGGCGTTCACCTTGCCATGGAAGCCCGCTTTGCGGGTGGTGGAGTTGCGCCGTGGACCGAAGCAGGAGCAGGCGCGTCAGAAGGTCCTGCTGGCGGTGTTGGCAGGCGCCCGGAAATTGAAGGACACCCTCCAACTCGGGGATCTCCCGCCGTTCCTCGCGCCGTCCGCGGGGGAAATGCTCCTGACACGTCTCCACCAGTTGACGATCGCCGATGAACCGGAGGGGGATGAGACGCGCCTGAGCGTCGGGCAGCGGCGGCTGACTTTCGGGCGCGGGCTGCTCGAAGGCATGCGCCAGCTGGACGAGCGCTACCGGGAGCCCTTGGCCCTGCAGTATCTGCTGCATGAGCTCTTCCACTTCGATCAGGAGCTGACCTCCCAGAACTACCGTGGCGTCGGACGTGGGGGCTTCGCCTTGGAGGAGGTGGATTACTGGGCGGACATCCTGGCTATTGGCACGCTGACGAGCTGGCGGATGAGAGAGGGTGGCCCACAACTCCAGCGCGAGCCTGGAAGGGTTCTCGCCGAAGAGCTCGACGTGAGCCTTCGGGGCATCGAGACCTTCGATCGCATGGAGCACGGCGAGCGCATTGGGGATTTGTTGGAGCGGCGTTTGCGGCGCTACCTCATCTGGGCGCTCCATCATGCACGTGCCAAGACGCTTCGCCACGATACGGGCATCTGGAAGGTGCTTGGCGAGCGGTTGATTGTCGAACTGGCCCCTCTCCGCGGAAGGTTCGACACCGTCCACGACAAGGTCATCATCGAGGCGCTTCCCGATACCGAGCTGTTTGTCGTCTGGGGGAGACGCCTGATGAGACTGCACCGACGACCCGGGTTCGAGCCTGCGGCCCTCGTGGACATCGTGCGGACGTTCGATCAGAGCTTGCTTCTCAAGATGATGGAATACGTGGCGGAGAAGGAGCACGCGGTGCTGACCCCGTGGGTTTGACGGAGAGGCGAGGATCGTGCGGAATGGTGAAACCCACATGCGGGATCTGACCGATTTACTGAACAGGATACTTCGCAGCGTCGAGCCCTCGGCGGAGGAGAAGGAGGGCGCGCAGCGCAGCCATCACTACCTCCGAGAGATCTTGCTGACCGGAAAGATGGAGTCCATCATCCGGTACCATTTCCTGAGCGGTAGCTACCCACGGGCAACCGCCATTCGTCCGCTTGATGATGTAGATATCATTTTCGTCGTGGATCCCAGCCATTGGAAGACTCCGAACTTCAGCGATCTCCCAGCTCCAAGCGCTGTGCTCCAGACCTTCGAACGGGCATTGGCGCGGCGGTACCTGGAGACAAAGCTTCGGGTTCAACGTCGATCCATTCGGCTCCAGATGCAGCACCTGAATGTGGACGTGGTCCCTGCGGTCAGCGCGGACGGAGAAGGCAGCGAGCGGCTCCTCATCCCAGACGCGGAAAATGATACGTGGATCCGCTCCGCGCCCAAAATACACGGTGCGTTGGCGACGGAGATCAACCAGAGGCACGGAGAATTATTCAAGCCATTGGTGAAGCTGCTCAAGACCTGGAATCTGGGCGTGCCCGAGGCGCTACGCTTCAAGTCGTTTTGTGTCGAGACGATTGCCACGAGGCTATTCGCGTCAGCCAAGCTGAACTCCCTTCAGACCGGCCTCGTTCAGTTCTTCGATTTCGTCTGCTACATCGGTGGTGACCCATGTGAATTCCCATGGAATGATGATCGCGGTATGTCACTCCGCCTCGGGAATTGCGTGGTGCCAGATACGGCCGAGGGCATGAACGTGGCGGCCAGCGTCACGAGGCAAGGTCGCGAGTGTTTCATGCGCCGGGCCGCGACCAGCCGGGACTGGATCCTGCAAGCGGAACGGGCCAGAACGTGGAATAGCGCCGAGAGCAAGATCGAGAAGGCGTTTGGAAGCCATCTGCGAGAGCTGGATTGGTGACCCACGGGGCACTCTCATGCGCGCGATCTTCGCGCCAACGGCATCTACTCTCTCAGGAGGACACCATGCAGGTTCGACAAGCAGTTCATGACTTCATTTCCGCACTCGAACTCACCACCGCCGAGAGGACGACCGCCAGCGACCAGCACAAGTTCCTACGCGATGGACTCGCCAGCCGGCTGGAGATCGAGCCCGACCATTACCCATTCCTCACCGGCTCCTACGCGCGGAGCACGGCCATCCGTCCGCTCAAGGACATCGATCTGTTTTGCGTGTTGAAGCGCACGCCCTCGCTCGCCCCGCATATTAGCAGCCCGATGGACGCACTGAAGACGGTGCGACGCGCGCTCGAGGATCAGTACCCGGGCAAGACCGCCGATCCCCAGAACCGCTCGGTGAACATCTCATTCTCCACCACGGGAATCGCCTACGATGTCGTCCCCGCGTTCCTCGACGAGGGCGACAACGAGATCTTCTGGATCCCGGACCTTCAAGCGAAGACCTGGATCCGTTCCAACCCACGTATCCACGAACGCATGTCAGTGGACGCGAACGAGGCCGCGGGCAAGGAACTCAAGCCCCTCACCAAGGCGGTGAAGCACTGGAACCGGCGACAGATGGACGGGAAGCGACTGAGGTCGTTCCACATCGAGGTGATGATCTGGGACGTGCTCGTGGCGAAGCCGGAGAACCGGCTCGATGGCCTCATCCAGATCTTCGAGGGTCTGGCTTCTCGCGTGTACCTCGACACGTTGGATCCGGCGGCGCTGGGGCCACCCATCAACCAGGGAATGAGCGACGCGGAGAAAACCGCCGCGAAGACACAGTTGCAACAAGCGGCCGCGACGCTGAAGGAGGCGAGGGAACTCGCGCAAACTGGCTATACGGAGCGGGCCCATTACCTCCTGTACGGGATTTTTGGGGATCCCTATCCCGAGAAGGGAAAGGAGGGGCGCTCGGTCGTCACCGGCGTTTCGGCATCCCTGCCGTCCGCTCCGGATGGTCACGGCTCCAGGTTCGGGTAGACATCCGTGCCATTCCCTGACAGTGACCGACGGCGGTGGTTGGAGGAACTGCGTGTCCTCCACCAACGACACCCCAACATCCTGCGAATTGAGGAGCGTCCGGTGACCTTCGCCGAAGGCACGGTCGATACTGCGGTTGGATCCCGGCGATACCGGCTGGTATGGCCGCCGGAGTTTCCCTTGCGCCCGCCCGTTACCTGGGAGTTGTCGGCCGATGGCGCAGACGTCATCGACCATCGCGCCCATGGGTACACGTTCCGGGATCTGAGTCTGTGCTTGTTCGCGCATGACCCTCGACAGGGATGGCGACCAGAGTACACGGCGGGAGAGGCACTCGATCGGCTCGTGGCGTATCTGGAGCAGGAGGCTCACGGCGAGTTCCCTCGAATCGAGGACATCCCCCTGACGACGGACTTCATCAGGGTCTCCGTGCCGCTGAGCATCGCGGCGGCGCTGCGTCAGGGGGGCGGATGGGGAATATTGACGGTGCGTGGTCGGAAGGACGGGAGACTCCTACGCGTGATGAGCGTGGATGGAACCTCGCCCTCGCCGATCATCACCAGGCCTCTTGAGGCCGACCTGGAAGCGCCGTGGGTCGCCGCGCTGGGGTTGGACCATCCGCGGCAGGGCTTGTGGTGCAGGATCAATAAGACTGTGGAGCAGGTCCCTTCGTCGCGGCACAGGCTCGAAGGTTGGATTAGACAGCAGCTCCCGAACGAGCATGCACGGCAGTTGTTCATGGCGCAGGCGTTGATCCTGCTGGTGTTGAACGACGGGTTGAGATTCGTCCTCATAAAGGCCGGAACCACTCCGGACACGAACCCCGAAGAGAGGTTGATCTACGTAGAGCCCTTCGAAGAAAACCTCGAGGAGCGCATCTTCCGGCGCGTTGACGATCGACTCGGGGGCGTCGGGGGGCTCCAGCGCGCGCAGGTCGCGATCGTCGGGGTAGGCAGCCTTGGCAGCAGTGTCGCGGTCGTGCTTGCGAAGGCCGGCGTGAGTAAGTTCGTGCTCCTCGACCCGGAATTGCTCGACCCAGAGAACGTGGCGCGGCACGTGGGTGGCGTGGACGAGATCTGTTTGCCCAAGGTGGAGGTTGTGAGCAGGGCGATCCATCGGATCAATCCCGCTGCGGAAGTGGTCCAGGTGCAAGCTGCGCTCTCGTTGGATCCGGTTGGCTGGGGAAAGGATCCGACGCAGCACCTCATCGAGGTGACACGTCATCCGCTGGGCATCATCGTCTGTGCCACCGCCACGACCGAGGCGGAGAGCGTGGTCAACCATCTGTGTGTGATCCACGCATGCCCCGGGATCTTCACCGCCGTATTAGGACGCGCGGAGCACGGGCGGGTATTCAGGGTCCTGCCGGGGGTAACACCTTGCTATCAGTGTGTGCTGAACGCTCAATACGCGGAGCCCGGTCGATTTCCGCGCTTCGACCGCGTTGACATGGGCGTCCCTGCCTATCAGCAACAAGGACTCCCCGGGCTCGGGATGGACGTTGAGCAAGTCGCGCTGATCACCGCGCGGATGACGTTGCAGACTCTCGGAGAGCGGAGCGAGGGTGAGCTCGATTACCCGAAGGCTCACGGGGATCACCTGATCTGGTCCAATCACGGAGGATGGGCAGTCGATGGTCCGCTTCAGACGAGGGTGGAACTCATCCCACGAGATCGCGCATGCCCCGTATGTGGGATTGGGAATGAACTCCCGCTATCCTTGGAAGAGGAGAAAGAATTGGCTGCCCTGCAAGTGGACCGTTTGAAGAGGTCTTGAGCAGTCAGAATGGACGGGAGAGCGCGGATCATTTTCTTTGGTCGGCGCATAGATAGATGGCGCCCCACCCCTCGAATCCCCCAAGGCGCTGACGGCCGAGGCAGGCTGCGGCCGGGTGACACACGCAGGCTGGTCGCTGGGCCGGTGGAGAGGCCGTGCAGCCGCTTCAAAAAAGCACTGGCTTGCGATGGCTTTCACCCGCTTGGGGCGTCTTCCCTTTTGAGTGCGAAAGGCGGATGAGACGGAGGTGCTAATGAGGATCGCGGAGTTCTTGGAAGAGCTGTTCCTGGACCTGATTCAGGATGTCGAACCCACCCCCAGCCAGAAAGAGGATGCCCAGCGGACACACCACACCCTGCGGTACCGGTTGGACTCCGGGAACATCGGGCTTCGCATCATCGACTCGTATCTGAGCGGCAGCTACGTGCGGCATACAGCGATTGCTCCGCTCGATGACGTCGACATTATCTTCCTCATCGATCCGTCCAAGTGGCCGCGCGGCTTTCTTGCGGATAAGCCCTCCCCCAGCGTAGTCCTCACCACGTTCGAGCGCGCCATTCGCTACCGGTATCCCGACAGCGTAGTCCAGAGGCAGCGCCGCTCGGTGGGGCTGGCGCTCCACAAGATGCATATCGATGTGGTGCCCGCCATTCTCGAGTCCTCCGAGAGCGGCCGAATCTATGTCTTGGACTCAGAGACGGAAGAGTGGATTCTTTCCGCTCCGAGGGTTCATGCTGAGCACACGACACGCGTCAATAAACAGCGGGAGGGACGCTTTGTCCCCCTGGTCAAGGTGCTGAAGTTCTGGAACAAGCGCCTCCCCTCCACCGCGTGTTTGAAGTCCTTCACCATTGAGACGACTGCGGTGCGGCTCTTCTCCGAGGTTGGTTTCAGCTCGTTTACGGAAGGTGCGCTCCTGTTCTTCGACTTTCTGGCCCAGTTTGCGGGAGAAGCCCGGCAGAACTGGAGGAGTGACTTCGGTATCAAGCTGAGCCGCTGGGCGTGGACTCCCACGGTCCTCGATGTCGCTGGCACGGGAAGCAACCTCGTGGCGGGGCTGGAGGAACAGCGCCGCGTCAAATTCCTTCAGCACGCGGTGTCCAGCCGCAACCGCCTATTCGAAGCGCTCGATGCGCGGACTCCGGAGCGTTGCGAGAACCGGTTCCAAGCAGCCTTCCGCATCTATTAGCTCGCCAGCTCACGGCCGAAACGCATAGATGGGATGAGATGCCGTGATGTCCAGTCATGAGGTCGTTAAACGCCTGCGCCTCCCGCAGGGAGGGGGAGCGGGGGATGAACGAAGGTGAAGGGCTTGTCGCTGTTGGTGATGGCGCAGAGGGCGTGCATGAGTTCGCGCATGCACCATCTGCCTGTTCGAAGGCGTGGTGGAGTGGGGGAGCCGCGGGTATTTCTTCCCCACCTTTTCCCCACGGGGGACACGCCAGAGCCTGCCAGGACAGGCCATCTTCAGAGGGAAAAGCCAGAGTTTGCCCCTGCCCAGCCCTGATTCGTAATCAGGGGGCGCTGGCTTGTGCGCGGGGGCGAGCCGAGGAGCAGTGGCCTCTGTGCCATGGGGCCTCTCCATGTGCCGCGTATGTCCCCCTCCAGCGCGGATTCAGGGGGGACCAGGGGGGACGACACAGCACGAGACGGGATGATGTCCCTAGTAAAATCAAGGCGATAGCGGGTAACTGCGCGTCCTGCTTGGGGTTTTCTACCGCCCTGCCCAGGGTTCGAGCCCCGGCTCGTGCATTTCCCAACCTGCCATCGACGCGGGGGTGAAGAGGGGCCGGTCCCCCTCGACAGGGGCCATTCCGGTCACCATCGGACAGTGCCACCCGTTTTCTACCCAGGGAGGCTCGTTCCAGGCTTCGTTGCCCGAATGCGTGCTTGCGTCTGTAGAGGAAGTCGGTTACTTACCCGCCCACGTCGGAGGAAGTCGCGCGATTAGCTCAGCTGGATAGAGCGTTGGCCTCCGAAGCCAAAGGCCGCAGGTTCGACTCCTGCATCGCGCACTGAGGCAAGGGCCCGGAATCGTTGGGGAGCTCCCCCACTGGTTCCGGGCCCTTCGCTTTTCCCGGCTCCACCTTGCCGCAAGGATGCGGCAAGGCCGTTCCCGGCCATGCCTCAGCGTGGGGCCTGCCCCACCGCGACCGTTCAGGCTGCCTCCTCCTCCTGGACGCTGGGCGGGCTAGGCAACTGGGGGCGTAGCCCGAACTGGAGGCTGTCCACCTCCGCGCGGAGGTAGTCCGGGGTTGGGGCCGCTGTATCGTCCGACGGCTCGCGCCTCGTTGAATGCGCGGCTGACGAATCCCCGCAGGGGGGGTTGAGCGTCTGGGGGACAGTTGGCGCGCTATCGTGCTCCGATAAACCACACGATGTCACCCAGGTCAGGGCGGCGCCCGAGTGCGGCCCACTCCGCGTCCATTCGCGCGAGTTGCTCCTCCGCTGTTCCCTCCCAAGGCGCAAAAGCCCCGCCCGGCAAGAGGTGGACGGCCCGGAGCGCCCCGCTGGTCAGCAAGGGACGTAGGGCGCTCAGTGTTTCCAGGCGCACCTCGTCCTCTGTTGCGCCGGGCCGCCATTCGCGGATGTCCGCCGCCAGCCACCACAGGCCCAAGTCGCTGCTCATCGCGTCTCGGGCCCAGCCTCGCTGGATGTCCTCCACCGTCTGCTGATCGCTCATGGAAGAAACTTGATCTCTCGAATACCGAGCCCTTGAACGGTGACGTCGATGGTCGGTGGGCCCGACGTCGAAGAGGGACGCAGGCCGACCGTGCCTCCATTCGGGAGGCGCACCAACTGGCCCGGATAGGAGGTACCCGTTACGCGCGTCCCGCTGCCTGAGAGTTGCGCGAACAGCTTCTCTGCATCGCGGAGGCCACCCTTGATGACTCTGATCTTGGGGCTGGAGCCCTCGGAGCCGATGAGCCGCCCTCCGGGTCGCAGCAAGTCCTCGATGACCTGGGGTGGGGAAGGGGCTCCTGGTTGCGCCGCCTGGCCTTGCCGCGCTTGAGGCTGGGTCGGCGAGGGCTTGGCCTTCGCAACGGCCTGCTCAATCTCCGCTGCCTTCTCCGGGTCGGCCACGCGGAGGGCCTCGCAGGCTGTTGGAGATCCCTGCTTGCACCCGCACACCGCAGTTCCATCCGTCGGTGAGCAGGGCGCATGCGCGAGCATCAAGGCTAGGAAGTAGAGGAGCACGAGCCCCAAGCTACTCGGGGTCTACCTGGTGAGGAACGCCTCCAAGGCAGCGAGCCGGACGCGGATGGCGTTATCGTGAAACCCCGCGACCGGATGGACCGGTTGGACAGCCCGATCCCAACCCCCTGTCAGCCCCTTGCAAGTGCCGTGTTGGGACTATGGCGGCGAGTTCTTCGCAGCCTCCCCCAGGGATGCAGGGGAGGCTCCTCTCCAGCGCTGGTTCAGGGCTCTGGTTTGGAGGTCTCCGCGCGGCGCAGGTCTCCCACCAACCGGGCCAGTTCCGCGATGGTCGGCGCCTCGAAGAGCACTCGGATGGGCAGCTCCATCCCGAGCGCGGAGACCAGCCGCGGGCGCAGCTGACTGGCGATCATCGAGTTGCCGCCCAACTCGAAGAAGTTGTCGCGGATGCCCACCTGCTCGATGCCAAAGGTCTGCTGCCAGAGCGCCGCGATGGTTCGCTCCGTCTCGTCTCGAGGTGCCTCGTAGCCACTCGGAAGGCTCGGTCGGGCGTGGAGCCGCCGCGGCGCGGAGGCCTCGGGTTCGTGCCGTCCCGACAGCGTCTCGGTGAGGGCTCGCCGGTCCGCCAGCCGCAGTGTCACCGGAGAGACCTGGACGCAGCCCGGTGCCTCCGTGCCCAGTACCCTCGAGATGGCTCGCACGGCCTCGTCCGGGGTGAGGGTGAGCGCTTCCAGCACCGAACCCTTCCGGGCCTGCACCGCCTGGGCTCCTCCCTCCAGCGGCCCCCTCCAGTCGATGCCGATCCACGCCCAGGTGCTCTCCTGCGCCCGCTGTTGCACCAGTGCCGCGATCAATTCACGGGAGGCGAGGCCGGACGCGCCCTCCATTCCTCGCGCGGGCGCCGTGGGCGAAGACTGCAACACACAGAAGTCCAGCGCTTGTCCTTCCAGCGCTCCCGCCAGCACCAGCAGCTCCCATCCTCCCGCCTCCTCTCCCTCCTCTGGCGCGTGCAGGACGCCATGCAGCGCTCCGAAGCGGGTCTTCGTCTGCTCCAGCACCGATTGGTACTGCTCCAGGTTTCCTGGCTCGGCCCGTAGCGTCAGCACCTCGGCTCCCTGGGTCTGGAGCGCCTGCACCTCGCTCATGGGCAGCTCCGTGCGGCCCACCACCACCAATCGGGCCTGGACGGTACGCGCCAGGTGCTCGGCCAGTGCGCGCGTCAGTCCACTCGCGCCTCCCGTGAGCAGGTAGGTGCCTCGCTGCCTCAATCGCGGCTCCGAGGTGGCGGGCGCGAGCTTCAGGGGCTCTTGCGACCGCACCCAACGGCGTGGACCACGCAGCGCCACCGGGTTCGTCTCGTGCCCGGAGGTGACTTCCGCGAAGAGCTGTCGCACCAGGCGCGCCGCCTGGGGCGTGCCTTTCGCCGGTGTCACCACGTCGATGGGGTGGGCCCTCAGGTGTGGGTACTCCCGGCTCAGTGCCTCGCAGGCTCCCAGCACCAGGGCCTTCTCGGGGTGCAGGGACTCCTCGCCCGTCACCGCTTGCAGATGGCTGGTGAGCACGTGAACGGGCAGCACTTCTCCGGCGTTGGCCGGCCGCGCTCCGAGCGCCTGGGCGAGGTGTCGCAGGCTTTGAAAGCCCTGGCGCCAGGCCGTCTCGTAGCGCTTGCGCGGCGTGGAGGCGTTGTCCTCCCCCGTGACATTCCACAGGTGGACGATGGCCGTGGGCCGCTGGTCGCGCTCGTGCAGATGGCGCAGCAGGGCCTCGTGGTCCGTGGGGCTCACCGGGTCGATGGTGAAGGTCGTGGGGCTCGGGTGGGTGAAGCCCTCGCCTGGCTTCACCGTGAGCACCTGGTGGCCCGCCTTCTCCAACTCGAGCGCCAGCGCCTCGCCCACTCCCTGCTCGTCCTGGAAGAACAGCCATCGTCCAGGGGATGCGCTCTCCTGGACTCGTTCGTCTCCTCGGACGGGAGTGCTCGTGTTCGACTGTTTCCAGCTCGGCGCGTGGAACCAGTCCGCGAGGTCCGTTTCCCGGTTCGCCATGCGCTCCCGTTTCCCCTGCGTCGCTTCCTTCGCGTCCGGCGGATCCATCCAGTAGCGCTGCCGCTCGAAGGGGTAGGAGGGAAGGGGAACGCGGCGGCGGCGCTCGTGGGCGTAAAAGCCCATCCAGTCGACGGGGACGCCCTCCATCCACAGACGGCCGAGGGTGGACAGGAGGAAGGCGGAGTCGGACTGTTTCTCCTGGGGGTGGCGAGTGGAGGAGAAGACGGGAGTGGAGCGCGAGTGCTGCTTGGCCAGGGAAGAGAGGACCTGGCCGGGGCCCACCTCCAGCAGCACGCGCGAAGAGTCGGAGAGGAGCGTGCGCAGGCCCTCGGAGAAGCGCACGGTGTGGCGCAGGTGTCGGGCCCAGTAGGCGGGGGTGGCGACTTCGTCGGTGGCCCAGGTGCCAGTGACGTTGGAGACGAAGGGGAGGGAGGGGGAGTGGAAGCGGAGGGAGGAGAGGACGCGGGAGAATTCGGGGAGGATGGGCTCCACCATCTCCGAGTGGCTGGAGACGGAGATGCGCACGCGGTGACACTCGGTGCCCTCGGAGGAGAGTTGGCGCTGGAGGGAGTCGATGGCGTCGGAAGGGCCGGAGACAACGCAGAGGGAGGGGGCGTTGATGGCGGCGAGGGAGAGGCCCGGAGCGAGGCGGGAGCGGACGTGGGCCTCGGGGAGGGAGACGGAGAGCATGGCGCCCGAGGGGAGGGACTCGAAGAGGCGGGCGCGGGTGAGGACGAGGGTGAGGGCGTCCTCGAGGGAGAAGACGCCGGCGAGACAGGCGGCGGCGTACTCACCCAGGGAGTGGCCGATGAGGGCCTGGGGCCGAATGCCGAAGGAGAGCCAGAGGCGGGCCAGGGCGTATTCGGTGGTGAAGAGGGCGGGCAGGCCGTAGAGGCCGCGCTGCAGGAGGCGGGAGGCTTCCTCGGCCTTGTCGGGGAAGGGGTAGAGCAGGGAGCGCAAGTCCAGGCCGAGGTGGGGCTGGAGGAAGCGGGCGCAGCGCTCCACCTCCTGGCGGAAGACGGGCTCGGAGTCGTGGAGCTCGCGAGCCATGTCCGGGTACTGCGCTCCTCCTCCCGGAAACATGAAGGCCACGGGGCGCTCGCTGGCCTCCATCAGGTTCGACGGCATGCGCGACAGATCCTGAGCGTCGAGCACGGAGAGGGCGTCCTCGCGACCGCGGCAGACCAGAATGCGGCGGTGGGAGAAGCCCCTGCGGCCCTGCTGGAGGGTGAAGGCGACGTCGGCCAGGGGCTGCTCCGGGTGCTGGCGCAGGTGGGTGGCGAACCGCTGGGTGACGCTCTCCAGGGCCGTGGGGGTCCGGGCGGACAGGAGCAGCAACTGCCAGGGTCGCGAGGCGCTGGTGGGAGGGAGCGCGGGGGCCTCCTCGAGCACCACGTGGGCGTTGGTGCCGCCGATGCCGAAGGAACTCACGCCGGCGCGGCGCGGGGTGGGGCCGGCCTTCCACTCGCGCAGCGTGTCGTTGACGAAGAAGGGGCTGTTGGCGAAGTCGATGCTGGGATTGGGCACGCGGTAATGCAGGCTCGGGGGCATCTGCCGGTGCCGCAGCGCCTGCACCGTCTTGATGAGGCTGGACATCCCCGCCACCACGTCCAGGTGGCCGATGTTCGGCTTCACCGAGCCCAGGGCGCAGAACCGCTTCGCCTGCGTGTCGGTCCGGAAGGCCTGGGTGAGCGCGCTCACCTCGATGGTGTCTCCCATCGCCGTGCCCGTGCCGTGCGCCTCCACGTAGCTGATCGTCTCGGGCGACACGTCCGCGGCGTTGAGTGCCTCGATGATGACTTCCGTCTGGCCCGCCACGCCTGGCGCCATGAAGTCCGCCTTGCGCGAGCCATCGTTGTTGATGGCCGAGCCCCGGATGACCGCGTACACCTGATCGCCGTCGGCGATGGCGTCCGTCAGCCTCTTGAGCACCACCACCGCCACGCCGCTTCCGAAGACCGTGCCCTTGGCCTCCGCGTCGAAGGCCTGACACCGGCCGTCGGGTGAGAGCACGCCTCCCTCGTACCAGAAGTAGCCCGTCTTCTGGTTGGGCTGCAGCGTCGCCGCTCCCACCAGCATCATGTCGCACTCGCGGCTCAGCAGGCTCTGGCACGCCATGTGGGTCGCCACCAGCGAGGTGGAGCACCCCGTCTGCACCGACACCCCCGGCCCCTTCAGGTTGAACTCGAAGCAGAGCCGGTTCGCCATGAAGTCCTTGGCGTTACCCGCTCCCAACTGGAAATGGCCGAGGCCCATCTTCTCCAGCGCCACCCGGTTGGGGAAGACGTTGAGCAGCAGGTAGAAGTCCGTGCCCACTCCCGCGTAGACGCCCACCCGGCCCTTGTACCGCTCGGGATCGTACCCGGCGTGCTCCAGCGCCGACCAGCCCGTCTCCAGCAGGAAGCGCAGTTGCGGCGCCGCGATCTCCGCCTCGCGCGGCGTGTAGCCGAAGAAGGCGGCATCGAACTGGTCGATGTCCTCCAGGTAGGCCCCCGCCCCGCGGAAGTGCGGATCCTTCAACACCTCGGGCTCCACTCCCTGGGCCAGCAGTTCCTGTTCGCTGAAGCGGGTGATGGACTCCACGCCGTCGCGCAGGTTCGTCCAGAACTCGTCGATGTCCCGGGCCCCCGGGAAGCGGCCCGACATCCCCACCACCGCGATGTCGAACTCGCTCACCTGGCTCTCTTCCTGGGCGTTGCTCATGACTTCCTCGTCCTCCGGGCCTCTCGCCGCTGCTTTCCGCGATTCTGGCTTTCTTCATGGCTCGGGCTCTCCTGCCCGCCCTGCCGCAAGCTCGCCGACAGGTCGCCAATGGTGGGGTTGCCGAAGAGGCTCGCCGCCGACAGCTCCACCTTCAGCGCCGCCCTCATCTTCGAGAGGACCTGCACCGCCGTGAGCGAGGTGCCTCCCAGCTCGAAGAAGTTGTCGTGCACGCCCACCTGCTCGAGGCCCAGCGCCTTCTGCCAGATGTCCACCAGCATCCGCTCGGTCTCGTCGCGCGGCGCCACGTAGGCCGTCCCCAGCGTCGGGCGCGGCTGCGAGGGCTTCACCGATGTCTTCTCGAACTCCGCCAGCAGGTCCAACGTGCCGTCCTGGAAGCGCGAGCGCAGATCCCTCGTGGACACCACCACCTGCGGCAGCTTCTGCCGGAGGATTCGCCGGAAGGCCTCCACGCCCTCCTCGGCCTGGATGACGTCCACTTGCGGCCCGCCAGGCTTCGCGCCGGAGGCCGCCACCGCGGATCCGGGCCCCTCGCCCAGCGCCTTCACCGTCTCCTCGCCCACCTGCCGCAGCGAGTAGTCGTCGACCTCCACCAGCACCTGGCCCCGCTCGTCCATCACCGTGACCTGGAAGGACGCCACCTCGTTCTGGCCACTCGGCCCATAGCGCGTGTGGCAGTACAGCTTGCGCGGCATCGGCCCGTGAATCTTCAAGCCCTTGTAGGCGAAGGGCAGCCACGCCCCTCCGCCCAGGCTGAACAGGCCAAAGCCCAGCGCCAGGTCCATCAGCGCCGGGTGCGCCTTGAGGCGGGGCAGATCGTCGAGGTGGTGATCCGCCAGCTCCAGCGTCGCCATGGCCTCGCGGGGTCCGATCCGCAGCCGGCTCAGGCTCTTCCAGTGCGCACCGTGGGAGATGAGGGGCGAGAGCACCGGCACCTCCCGCCCATCGCGCTCCTCTCCGCCGCAGCGCCGCGCCAGTTCCTCCACGTCGTGGCGCTCCGGCTGGCTCCCGCTCAACGCGACCGCGGTCCCCGTGACGTGATCCCTCCACTCGCCCCACGCCGACGCCGCGCTCACCACCTTGAAGCGGTAGGCCTCTCCCTGGCGGGTGATCACGGTGCGGACTTCCTTCTCCTCGCCCTCCTTCACCCACAACGGCGCCTGGATGTTCATCTCCTGGATGTCCACGCCGCTCAGCCCGGCGAAGTCCTCCAGCGCCGCGCGCACCATCTCGATGTAGCCCGTGCCCGGAAGCACCGCCTGGCCCCCCACCCGGTGCTCCTCCACCACCCAGTGCCGGGCGGTGCTGAAGTGCATGGCGTAGACGACCTGATCCTCCTGCCGGGAGACGCAGCGGCCCAGCATGGGGTGCAGCTCGGGCGCGGAGACGGGGGCCTGCGCCGCCAGCTTGTTGATGACGCCCATCGCGAGGCCCATGGGCCACCCGTCCCAGTTGATGGAGACGGTGAAGGGGCCTCCCCGCGCGTTGCGCGCCTGGGCGTAGGCGTCCATGAAGGAGTTGGCCGCTCCGTAATCCACCTGCCCCGTCAGCCCCAACACGGAGCTGATGGAGGAGTAGAGCACCAAGAAGTCCAGTGGCTCGTGGGCCAGCACCTCCTCGAGCACCATCGTCCCGAGCACCTTGGGCGCCAGCACGTTCCTCGCCGAGTCGGCCGCCTTCACCTGCATCAGGCCGTCATGGAGCAGGCCCGCCGTGTGGATGACGCCATGGATCGCTCCGAAGCGCTCCTTCACCTCCCGCGTCACCTCCTTCATCCGCTCGAGGTCCGCCACATCGGCCTGGAGCACCATCACCTCCGCGCCCCGGGCCTCCAGCGACAGCACGGCCTCGATGCGCTGGCGCGTCTGATCTCCGGGCATGAGCTCGGCCAACCACTTCGTCCACGTGTCCCGCGGCGGCAACCCCGTGCGGCCCACCAGCGCCAGCCGCGCCCGGACGGTGCCCGCCAGGTGCTCGGCCACCACGAGCGAGAGCGCCCCGAGGCCTCCCGTGAGCAGGTAGACACCGCGCTCGCGCAGGCGCGGCTCCGGGGTGGCGGCTTCCAGCCGGATCGGCTCGTACGTCTGCTCCCAGCGGTGCGGACCGCGCAGCGCCACCGGGTTCGCCTCGTGCCCGGAGGTGACTTCCGCGAGGAGTTGCCGCGCCAGACGCGCCGCCTGGGGCGTGCCCCTCGCCGGTGTCACCACGTCGATGGGGCGGGCCTTGAGGTATGGGTACTCTTTCACCATCACCTTGCCCACGCCCAGCACGAGGGCCTTCTCGGGGTGCAGGGACTCCTCGCCCGTCACCGCTTGCAGGTGGCTGGTGAGCACGTGCACGGGCAGCACCTCGTTGGCGCTCGCCGGCCTCGGGCCGAGCGCCTGGACGAGGTGCAACAGGCTCTGGAAGCCCCGGCGCCAGGCCGTCTCGTAGCGCTCGCGCGGCGTGGTGGCGCTGTCCTCCCCCGTGACATTCCACAGGTGGGCGATGGCCGTGGGCCGCTGGTCGTGCTCGCGCAGGTGGCGCAGCAGGGCCTCGTGGTCCGCGGGGCTCTCCGGGTCGACGGTGAAGGCCGTGGGGCTCGGGTGGGTGAAGCCCTCGCCCGGCTTCACCGTGAGCACCTGGTGGCCCGCCTTCTCCAGCTCGAGCGCCAGCGCCTCGCCCACTCCCTGCTCGTCCTGGAAGAACAGCCACCTTCCGGGTTGGCCTCCCGAGGAGGTGGACTCGAGCAGCGGCGATTGCTTCCAGGTGGGCACGTAGAACCAGTCCGCGAGGTCCTGCTTCTTCCCCTTGGACTCCTCTGGCTTCACCGGGCTCTTGTCATGGGCGTTGCTCATGGATTTCTTCCAGAACTTCTTGTGCTCGAAGGGGTAGGAGGGAAGGGGGACGCGGCGGCGGCGCTCGTGGGAGTAGAAGCCCATCCAGTCGACGGGGACGCCCTCCATCCACAGACGGCCGAGGGTGGACAGGAGGAAGGCGGAGTCGGACTGTTTCTCCTGGGGGTGGCGAGTGGAGGAGAAGACAGGGGTGGAGCGGGAGTGCTGCTTGGCCAGGGAGGAGAGGACCTGGCCGGGGCCCACCTCCAGCAGCACGCGCGAAGAGTCGGAGAGGAGGGTGCGCAGGCCCTCGGAGAAGCGCACGGTGTGGCGCAGGTGTCGGGCCCAGTAGGCGGGGGTGGCGACTTCGTCGGTGGCCCAGGTGCCAGTGACGTTGGAGACGAAGGGGAGGGAGGGGGAGTGGAAGCGGAGGGAGGAGAGGACGCGGGAGAATTCGGGGAGGATGGGCTCGACCATCTCCGAGTGGCTGGAGACGGAGATGCGCACGCGGTGACACTCGGTGCCCTCGGAGGAGAGTTGACGCTGGAGGGAGTCGATGGAGTCGGAAGGGCCGGAGACAACGCAGAGGGAGGGGGCGTTGATGGCGGCGAGGGAGAGGCCCGGAGCGAGGCGGGAGCGGACGTGGGCCTCGGGGAGGGAGACGGAGAGCATGGCGCCCGAGGGAAGGGACTCGAAGAGGCGGGCGCGGGTGAGGACGAGGGTGAGGGCGTCCTCGAGGGAGAAGACGCCGGCGAGGCAGGCGGCGGCGTACTCACCCAGGGAGTGGCCGATGAGGGCCTGGGGCCGGATGCCGAAGGAGAGCCAGAGGCGGGCCAGGGCGTATTCGGTGGTGAAGAGGGCGGGCAGGCCGTAGAGGCCGCGCTGCAGGAGGCGGGAGGCTTCCTCGGCCTTGTCGGGGGCGGGGTAGAGCAGGGAGCGCAAGTCCAGGCCGAGGTGGGGCTGGAGGAAGCGGGCGCAGCGCTCCACCTCCTGGCGGAAGACGGGCTCGGAGTCGTGGAGCTCCCGGGCCATGTCCGGGTACTGCGCGCCTCCTCCCGGGAACATGAAGGCCACGGCCCGCTCATCGGCTTCCTTCGTCCGCGAGAGGATGCGCGTCGGTTCCCCCGCCTCGAGCACGGAGAGGGCATCCTCGCGATCGCGGCAGACGAGGACGCGGCGGTGGGAGAAGCCCTTGCGGCCCTGCTGGAGGGTGAAGGCGACGTCGGCCAGGGGCTGCTCCGGGTGCTGGCGCAGGTGGGTGGCGAACCGCTGGGTGACGCTCTCCAGGGCCGTGGGGGTCCGGGCGGACAACAACAACAACTGCCAGGGGCGCGAGGCACTGGCGGGAGGAAGCGCCGGGGCCTCCTCGAGCACCACGTGGGCGTTGGTGCCGCCGATGCCGAAGGAGCTCACCCCGGCGCGGCGCGGGGTGGGGCCGGCCTTCCACTCGCGCAGCGTGTCGTTGACGAAGAAGGGGCTGCTGGCGAAGTCGATGCTGGGATTGGGCACGCGGTAGTGCAGGCTCGGGGGCAACTGCTGGTGCCTGAGCGCCTGCACCGTCTTGATGAGGCTGGCGATGCCCGCCGCCGTGTTCAGGTGGCCGATGTTCGTCTTCACCGAGCCCAATGCACAGAACTGTCGCCCTTGGGCCCCTCGCGTGCGGAAGGCCTGGGTGAGCGCGCTCACCTCGATGGGATCTCCCAGCGCCGTGCCCGTGCCGTGCGTCTCCACGTAGCTGATGGAGTCCGGCTCGACGTCGGCCATGGACTGCGCGTCCAGGATGGCGGTGAGCTGCCCGTCCACGCTCGGCGCGGTGAAGCCCACCTTCTGCGAGCCGTCGTTGTTGATGGCCGAGCCCCGGATGACCGCCTCGATGGTGTCCCCATCCCGCAGCGCGTCCTCCAGCCTCTTGAGCACCACCACGCCCACGCCGTTGCCCACACCCAGGCCCTGCGCATTCGCGTCGAAGGCCCGGCAGTGCCCGTCCGGAGAGAAGATGCCTCCCGGCTCGTGGAGATAGCCGGCCTTGTGCGGCATGTTGACGGAGATGCCTCCCGCCAGCGCCATGTCACACTCGCGGTTGAGCAGGCTCTGACAGGCCAGGTGCACCGCCACGAGCGACGTGGAACATGCCGTCTGCACCGACAGCGCCGGGCCGCGCAGGTTCAGCTTGTAGGCCACCCGCGTGGCCACGTAGTCCCGATCGTTGCTCGTCAGCTCCAGGAAGCTGCTGGTCGCGAACGGCCGGAAGAAGGTGAAGGAGTTGTACAGGTACACGCTCAACGACGAGCCCGCGTACACCCCGATCTTCCCCTCGCTCCGCTCCGAGTCGTACCCCGCCCGCTCCATCGCCTGCCACGCCGTCTCCAGGAAGAGGCGGTGCTGCGGGTCCATCGTCTCCGCTTCCCTCGGGGTGAAGCCGAAGAAGTCGGCGTCGAACTCGTCGATGCCGTCCAGCAGGAAGCCCGCCTTCACGTAGCCGGGCTCCTTTAGCGCGTCCGGCTCGATGCCCGAGGCCAGCAGTTCCTCGTCCGTCAGGGGCGTCAGCGGCTCCACGCCGTCACGCAGGTTGCGCCAGAATGCCTCTACGTCCCGTGCTCCGGGAAAACGGCCCGCCATGCCCACGATGGCGATGTCGTAGAGGCGTTCTCCTGTGTCGATGTCGGACATTGATGTTGGATCTCTCGAAGATATGGGGGGTCAGCGGCCGCGCTGGGACCGCTGACGGAGGAAGTCCCGGCGCGCATCCGCTCGCGCCTGGCTCTGCTGCTGTTGCCGCTGTTCCGAGGCCTGCCGGGCGGGCATGTCCGCGCGGGCCTTCGCCAACGCGCTGACCGTGGGGTAGCGGAACAGCTCCACCACCGACAGCTCGGCGCCCATCGACTCGCGCAGCCGGCCGAGTACCTGCACCATCAGCACCGAGTCGCCGCCCAGGTCGAAGAAGTTGTCGTGGATGCCCACCTGCGCCACGCCCAGCACCGCCTGCCACGCCTGGGCGATGACACGCTCGGTGTCCGAGCGCGGGGCTTCGTAGTGGGCGCGCGCCTCGGCCGCCTGGGCCTCGGGGGCGGGCAGCGCGCGGCGATCCACCTTGCCGTTGGACGACAGCGGCAGCCGCTCCAGCAGCATGAGGGTGCTCGGCACCATGTAGTCCGGCAGCTTCTGGCCCAGGAAGTCGCGCAGCGCGTCCACCGTGGGCGATTCACCGTCCCGGGGCACCACGTAGGCCACCAGGCGCTTGTGGCCCCGGCGCTCGCCCAGCGCCACCACCACCGACGCGCGCACCGCGGGGTGCTCGCTCAACGCCGTCTCGATCTCCCCCAGCTCGATGCGGTAGCCGCGCACCTTCACCTGGAAGTCCTCCCGGCCCAGGAACTCGAGGTCGCCGTCCGGCAGGTACCGGCCCAGGTCTCCCGTGCGGTACAGGCGCTGGCCCGTGCGCGGGTGGGTGATGAAGCTCGCCGCCGTCTTCACCTCGTCCCGCCAGTAGCCCTTCGCCAGGCCGATGCCTCCGATGTAGAGCTGCCCCGGGACCCACACCGGACAGGGCTCCAGCGCCTCGTTGAGCACGTGGAAGCTCTGGTTCCGCATGGGCTTGCCGTACGGGATGCTCTTCCACTCCGGATCCACGTCCTCGATCGGGTAGAGGATGGACCAGATGGAGGCCTCGGTGGCGCCGCCCAGGCTGATGAGCCGCACGCCCGGCACCCGCGCGCGGAGCTGGCCGGGGAGCGTCACTGGAATCCAGTCTCCGCTCAGCAGCGCCAGCCGCAGCGTGGGCGCGAGGCGATCGCCACTGCCTCCGGCGTACTCCAACAGCATCTCCATCAGCGGCGGCGCCGAGTTCCACACCGTCACCCGGTGCTCGCGCATCCGCTGGGACCAGTGCTCGGGATCCCTCGCGCGCTCCGCGTCCGGCAGCACCAGCGTGGCCCCCGCGGCCAGCGTTCCGAAGATGTCGTAGACGGACAGGTCGAAGGTGAGCGCGCTCACGCCCAGCACCCGATCCTCCGCCGTCACGCCGAAGCGCTGGTTGATGTCCACCACCGTGTTGAGCGCGCCGCGGTGATCGATCATCACCCCCTTGGGGTGGCCCGTGGAGCCCGACGTATAGATGACGTAGGCGAGCTCCTCCGCGCCTGGCACCGGCTCGAGCGGCGCCAGTGCGGGCTCCTCCGGGGCCGTGTCCAGCGCGTAGCGGCGCACGCCCTCCGGCCACTGCACCCGCGGCTCCAGCCAGGATTGGGTGAGCGCCAGGGAGGCCTGCCCATTCTCCAGCAGGTAGCGCAGGCGCTCGGCGGGCAGTTCCGGATCCAACGGCAGGTAGGCCGCCCCCGCGTACAGCACGCCGAGCACGCCCACCACCTGCTCCCAGCCCTTCTCCATCACCACCGCCACCAGCGTGTGGGGCTTCGCTCCCCGGGCACGCAGCCAGTGGCCCAGCGCGAGCGCGCGGCGGTGCAGCTCCGCGTAGGTGAGCGTCCGGCCCGAGGCGATGACGGCGGGGTGCTCGGGCTGGCGCGCCACCTGCTCCAGGAAGGGCGAGTGCAGCAGCCCCGGCGGCACGGGGGCCTCGGTGGCGTTGACCGCGGCGCGTTGCGCGAGCTGCGACTCGGGCAGGAGCCGGGGGTACTCCTCCTTCCAGGCGGCCTCGTCATCGGCGAGCCGTTCCAGCAGCCGCGTATAGGCGCTGAACAGATCGTCCAGCAGCCCCGGGGGAAAGAGCTCGTCCAGCGTGTCCCAGCTGAAGCTCAGCGCGCCCTTCTCCTCGGTGATCTGATGGTCCAACCACACCTGCGGCGTCTGGCTGATGGCGTAGACGAGCCGGCCCAGCCAGTCGATCTCGAACAGGGTGTTGGTGCGCGAGGTGATCGTGCTGGTGAAGACGATGGGCATCGTCACCGCGCCGCCGTGGTGGCGGCCGAGATCCCGGAGCACGCGCACGCCGCCGTACTGGCCGTGCTCCAGATCCTTGCCGAGCTGCTCCTGGAGCCGCCGCGCGCGGTCGGTGAAGGTCCCCCGGGTGCCGCCCACCTCCAACAGCAGGGTGGAGGCGAAGTCCCCCACCAATGCGTCGAGCCCCGGGTGCAGCGGCGGCCGGTTGAAGGACGTGACGTTGAGGCTCATGCGCGGCGACTTGCTCCACGCCGCGAGCACCTCGGCGAAGGCCGCGCACAGCGCTCCCGAGGCCGTCACGCCCGCGGGCGTGGCCCGAGCCTTCAGCCGTCCCCAGCGCTCCGCGTCCAGCATCGCGGTCCGGCGGGAGAACTCCATCTTCCGCAGCGCTGACGGGCTGCGCGCGAGCGGCAGGTCCGGCGCGGGGGGCAGCGTGGCCAGCCGGTCGCGCCAGTACGCCTGGGAGTGACAGAAGGACTCCGTCTCCCGGAAGGCCGTCTCCGCCCGCACGTAGTCCCGGAAGGACACCGTCAGGGGCTCCAGCTCCTGCTCGGGTGCCTGGTACAGCTTCGCCCAGTCCCTGAGCAGCAGGGAAATGCTCCAGGCGTCGGCGATCATCAGCTCGATGCGCAGGTGCATCCGGGTGAGGGAGTCGGTGACGCGGGTGGCGCGCAGCTCGAAGAGCGGCCACTGGTGCGTTGGCGTCACCCGGTGCGACAGCTCCTGGCGCAGTGCCAGCAGGCGCTCCTCGCGCGGCTCGGGCGCCAGGTGCCGCGCGTCCTCCACCTCGACCCGGTAGGGCGGCACTTCCGCGAGGATCCGCTGGCTTCCCTCCGGGAGCACCACCGCGCGCATCATGTCGTGGCGTTGCACGAGCCGCTGCCACGCCCGCTCCAGCCTCGGCAAGTCCAGGCCCTCGCCCTCGAACTCCATGTAGCTCTGGCACGTCACCTGTCCCAGGTCGAACGCGCCGCTGCGGCCCAGCCAGTAGGCCTGCTGCATGTCCGTGAGGGGGAAGGGCTCGTGGCGGCCCTCGACGTCCGGGACGATCACCGGCTGCTGGGCCTCCACGGGCCCGCCCAGGTCGCGCCGGCGCAGGAAGGCCAGCACCTCGGCCTTGTGCTGGGAGAGCTGAGCGCGAATCTCGGGCGTCAGCGCTCCCTTGGGCGCGCGGATGTTGAGCTGTTCGCCGTCCGTCTTGAGATGGATGTCGCGCCGGGCAAGGTCCGCGATGAATTCCGACACGTTCATAGGGTGACGCTCTCCCATTCCTCGTTGTCCGGCGTGAAGAGGCCCTGCGCCGCGAACTGCTCGAGCACCAGGCCGGTGAGCTGCGCGACGGTGGGGCCTTGGAGGATGTCCACGATGGGGATGGAGACCTGGAGCCCGTTCTGGATCCGGGCCCGCAGCTCGACCGCCATCAGGGAGTCCAGGCCCATCTGGTTCAACGGCCGCTCCACGTCCACCCGCGACGCCGCGGACAGGCGGAGCACCCGGGCCACGCTCCGCCGCAGCCAGTCCCGCACCAGGGAGGTGCGCTCTTCGGGCGTCGCGGTGCTCAACGTGTCCCGCGTGAGCGTGTCCGTGCCCTCCGAGGGCGCCGCCGGAGCCGCCTGGGCGGGAGTGGCCTCGCGGATGAGCCCGGAGAGGAAGGCGGGTTCGTTCTCTCCCCGGTGGTAGCGGCCCCAGCGTGCCCAGTCGATGGCGACGACGGCGCGCTGGGTGGGCGCCTCCCGCATCAGCCGTTCGAAGCGCTCCACCCCCTGCGCGGGAGCGATGGCGCCGATGCCCTGCCGCCCGAGGCGTTCATCCAGGTCCGCACGGGCCGCCTCGCCCACCTCGGCCCAGGCGCCCCAGTTGATGCTCAGCGCGGGCAGTCCCCGGGCCCGGCGGTGGTGCGCCAGTGCGTCGAGGAAGGCGTTGGCCGCGGCGTGGTTGCCCTGGCCCGCCGAGCCCAACAGCGCCGCCATCGAGGAGAAGAGGACGAAGAAGTCGAGGGGCAGCTCGCGGGTCTGGTGGTGCAGGTGCCAGGCGCCGTCCACCTTGGGGGCGAGGACGCGGGCGAAGCCCTCCCAGTCCTGTTGCAGCAGCACGCCGTCGGCGACCACTCCGGCCGAGTGGATGATGCCGCGCAGGGGGCCGAGCTCCGGGGGCAGGGACGAGAGCAGCCGGGCCACCTGGGCCTCGTCGCCGATGTCGGCCTGGGCGACGTGGACGCGGGCACCGGCCCGCTCCAGCGAGGCGAGGACTTCCCGCGCCGGGGCGCCAGGCTCGCGGCGGCCCACCAACACCAGCGAGCGAGCGCCGCGCTCCACCAGCCAGCGGGCCATCTCCAAGCCCAGGCCGCCGAGGCCTCCGGTGATGAGGTAGGCGGCGTCGGCGCGCACCGGAAGCGAGGTGCCCGGGGCGGCCGGTGTGGCGCGCGACAGGCGGGCCACGAGCGCGCGACCGCCGCGCAGGGCGAGCTGATCCTCATGGGGGGTGGCTCCCAGCACTTCGCGCAGCAGCGGCGAGGCCTGCTCCTGGGCGGGCTGGGCGGTGTCGAGGTCCACGAGGCCGCCCCACAGCTCGGGGTGCTCGCGGGAGATGACGCGGCCGAGGCCCCAGAGGCTGGCCTGGGAGAAGGAGACGGCGGAGTCGGCGTCGGAGGCGCGCTGGGCGCCCTGGGTCACCAGCCAGAGGCGGGCGTGAGGCAGGCCGCGCTCGGCCAGGGCCCGCACCAGCGGGAGGACACCGCCACACGTGCGGCGCTGGGCCTCGGAGAGGGTCGCGGCGGTGAGGTCCGCCGGGGCGGGGGTGTCGAGGGCCCCGAGGTGCAGCACGCCCTGGCAGGACTCGGGCAGCTCGCGCAGCAGTTGGCGCAGGTGCTCGGGGTCCTGGGGATCGACGGTGACCCGATCCTCCTCCTCGCGGCTGAAGGAGGTCCCGGGCCGCACGCGCAGGGCTCGGGCGCCGAGCTGGCGGAGCTGTCGCGCCAGGGCCTCTCCCACGCCGTGTTCATCCTCCAGCACCACCCAGGTTCCCGTGGCGGTGCGGGGAGCCTCCAGCGCCGCCCCCTCTTTCCACTTCACCTCGTACTGCCAGTCGTCGGCCCGCTCGCGCCCCTTGGGCAGGAGCATGTCGCGGCTGACGTGCCGGCACTGCAACTCCACCACCTCCGCCACCAGCTGCCCGTCGGCGTCCATCACCCGTACGTCGCAGGAGAACGCCTCGCGGCCCGCGCCGGGCCGGCGGGTGACGTGGCACCACAGCTCCGCGCCGGGACGGCGGTGGAAGTGGAAGCGCTCGATGCCGAGGGGCACCGTGGTGGTGTAGGCCCGCTCGACGAAGGTGGCGCCCACCGTCTGGAAGCACGCATCCAGCAGCGCGGGGGCCAGGAGCTCCGTCTCGCTCTGCCTGGCGCCGGCGGGCTGCCTCAACCGGGCCAGCGCCTCTCCCTCGCGCCGCCAGATCCGCTCCACCCACCGGCTGGGAGGCGCCATCTGGATGCCCAGCGACTCGTGGAGCGCGTAGAAGGCCTCGCCGGACTGCTCCTGGGTGCAGCGGGCGCGGAGGGCCGACGGCGTGCCCGCATCATTATATGCGGGCGGGGGCGTGCTCGTGGCGAGCACCTGGCCGGTGGCGTGCGTGGTCCACTCCTCCGGGGCTCCCTTCTCCCCGGACGCGAGGCTGTACACCTGGAGCGCCGCGCCTCCCGAGGCCTCCGGAATCAGCACGACCTGGAGGTCACACGTCTCGCCCTCGGGCAGGTGCAGCGGCTCGATGAAGGACAGGCCCTCCAGCGTGCGGGCCTCTCCGCCCAGGGACTCCGCCGCCGCGGCCAGCGCCATGCAGACGTAGCCCGCTCCCGGCATCACCGGCGAGCCGAAGAGGCGGTGATCTCCCACGAAGGGGTGCGACTCCAGCGACAGCCGCGACTCGAAGACGATGTCCTTGAGCCGGGGCGAGCGCAGGCGCTGGCCCAGCAGCGGCTGGGGCGCCAGACCCGAGGCCTCCCGACGCGCGGGCCGAGCCTCCTTCTGGGGGGAGGGAGAGAACCAGAAGCGCTCGCGCTGCCAGGGGTACGAGGGCAGCCGCGCGAGGCGGCCGGGCTGCGCGTAGAGCCGGCTCCACTCCACGGGCAGGCCCAGGGTGTAGAGGCTTCCGAGCGAGCCCAGCATCGAGGCGCGCTCCGGCTGGCCCCGGCGCAGGGACGCGAGCACCGTGCCGGACTCGCCGCGCTCCCGCAGGCACTCGCTCAGCGAGACGGAGAGCGTGGGGTGGGGGCCCACTTCCAGGAACATCCGGTGCCCGGCGTCGAGGCAGGTGCGCACGGCGTCCGCGAAGCGCACGGGCTCGCGCACGTTGCGGCCCCAGTACTCGGCGCCGAGGTGTTCTCCCTGGCTCTCCCGGCCGGTGACGGTGGAGAAGAGGGGGAGCTGGGCCGGCTGGGGACGCAGGCCGCGCAGCGCCTCCACCAGCTCGACACGCAGGGGCTCCATCTGCTCGCAATGGGAGGCGTAGTCCACGCCCAGCGGGCGGCAGAAGGCCCCCTGTGCCTGGAGCTGCTTCTCGACGGCGTCGACGGCCTCCGGCTCTCCGGAGAGCACGAGGGCGCGCGGGGCGTTGATGACGGCGACGGACACCCGGCCCCGCCAGTCCGCGAGCAGCGGCGTCACCTCGTCCTCGGACAGTCCCACCGCCAGCATCTTCCCGTGCCCCATGGCCCGCTGCGTGAGGCGGGCGCGGTGGTACACGGCGAGGAGCGCGTCCTCCAGCGAGAGCGCCCCGGCCACGTGGGCGGCGGCCAGCTCGCCCACGCTGTGTCCCAGCACGGCGTCCGGGACGATGCCCCACTCGCGCCACAGCGCCGCCAGGGCCACCTGCACGGCGAACAGCGCGGGCTGGGTCACCTCCGTCTGTCCCAGCCGCGAGGCGCTTCCCTGGGCGCGCAGCTCCTCGAGCAGGGACCAGCCGGTGTACGGGCGCAGCAGCGCGTCACACCGCTCCACGAGGGCGCGGAAGACGGGCTCCGTCTCCATCAGCTCGAGGCCCATGCCGATCCACTGCGGGCCCTGTCCACAGAAGACGAACACCACGCCCTGCCGGGGCTGCCGGCGCCCGCTGGCCACGTCCGCCTGCGCCTGCTCCTGGGCGAAGGCGGCCAGCTTCCCGGCCAGCTCCTCGCGCGAGCGCCCCACCACCGCCAGGCGGAAGTCATGGTGCGTTCGCCGCACGCTGGCGGTGTGCGCCACCTCCCCCAGCGTCCACGCCGCGGGCGTCTGCCCGAGGAAGTCCCGCCACGTGCCAGCCATGGCCCGCAGGGCCTCGGGGCTGCGCGCCGAGAGCGGCAGCAGCCACGTACGCTCCGGTGGCTCGCGCGGGGCCTGGGGCGGCGCCAGCCGGGGGGCCTCCTCCAGCACCACGTGCGCGTTGGTGCCGCCGAAGCTGAAGGCGCTCACCCCCGCGAAGCGCCGCTCCGCGCCCGACGGCCAGGGCTTCGGCGTGGTGGGGATGGCCAGCGGCGCCTCCCCGAGGGAGATGTGCGGGTTGAGCCGCTCGAAGTGGAGGTGGGGGGGAATGGTCTCGTGCTTGAGCGCGAGCGCGGCCTTGATGAGCCCGGCCATGCCGGCGGCGGACTCGGTGTGGCCCAGGTTCGTCTTCACCGAGCCCACGTGGCACACCTGCCCATGGGGGCGCGGCTCGCCGAGCACGTTCACCAGCGCTTCCATCTCGATGGGGTCTCCCAGCGAGGTGCCCGAGCCATGCGCCTCCACGTAGCCCACCTGGGTGGGGGAGATGCCCGAGGCCTCCAGCGCGCGGCGGATGACGGACTGCTGGGCGAGCCCGCTGGGCGCGGTGATGCCGTTGGTGTGCCCGTCCTGGTTGACGGCGGTCCCCAGCACCAGCGCGAGGATGTCGTCCTTGTCCTTGAGCGCGTCCGACAGCCGCTTGAGCACCACCACGCCGCAGCCCTCGGAGCGCACGTAGCCGTCCGCGCGCGCGTCGAACGTCTTGCACCGCCCGTCCGGCGACAGCATGCGCGCCTTGGAGAAGCTGACGGTGAAGTCCGGGGCGAGGATGAGGTTCACCCCGCCGGCCAGCGCCAGGTTGCACGTGCCCAGGCGCAGGCTCTGACAGGCCATGTGCACCGACACCAGCGAGGACGAACAGGCCGTGTCCAGGGCGATGCTCGGGCCGCGCAGGTCGAACGCGTAGGACAGCCGGTTGGCCGCCATGCAGTGCACGAGCCCCGCGCCGATGTACGCGTCCAACTGCCGCGTGTCCGCGAGCTGCATGCCGGTGTAGTCCGACAGGCAGATGCCCATGAAGACGCCCGTCTGGCTGCCCTCGAGCCGCTCCACGGTCTGGCCCGCCCCCTCCAGCGCCTCCCAGGCCACCTCCAGGAGCAGCCGGTGCTGGGGATCCATCCGCATCGCCTCGCGGGGGGAGATGGCGAAGAAGTTCGCGTCGAAGCCGTCGACGCGGCCCACGAAGCCGCCCCAGCGCGTGGTGAGCTTGCCGGGGACGTCCGGGTTCGCGTCGTACCAGGCGTCCGTGTCCCAGCGATCCGCGGGGACGGGGGTGATGCCCTGGCGCCCGTTCTTCAGCAGCTCCCAGTAGGACTCGGGCGAGTCGACGCCGCCGGGGAAGCGGCAGCCCACGCCGATGATGGCGATGGGATCGGCCTCCAGCATGCGCAGGGTGTCGGGGTTGGCGCGCAGGCGCATGGCCAGCAGGGCGCGCTTCTCGGGGGACAGGTCGCCCAGACGGCGGGTGGCTTCACTGCTCATGACTGGTGGGTGCTCCCGGACAGGAGGTTCATGACGTCTTCGTCGGAGAGCCCATCGAGCTCACCGAGCATGGCGTTCAAGTTGACCGCGGAGGCCTCCACGGCCGGGGGAGGGGGCTCGGACGCGGGGGTGGGCGCGGCGGACGGGGCGGACTCCGGCTCGGGCGAGAGTTGCATGCGCTCGGCCAGGTACGGCACCAGCCCCTCCAGCGTGGGGTAGTTCCACAGCACGGTGGCGGACAGCTTGAGCTCGAGGCTGGCCTCCAGCCGGTTGCGCAGCTCGAGCGTCATCAACGAGTCGAAGCCCAGCACGCGCAGCGGGGTGCGCGCGTCGATGCGCGAGGGCGACAGCTTGAGCACCTGGGCGATCTGCGCCTTGAGGTGCGATTCGAGCTGCGCGCGGCGGCGCCAGCCGGGCTCGGCGGCCAGCAGCGTCTGGCGAAGGGCCTCGGTGGGGCGCGGCGGGGGCGTGGCGGCGTCCTGGGGGCTGGCCAGCTCGTCCAGCAGGTGGGTGCGCGCGGCGGTGGGGTAGTGCTGGCGCCAGGCTCCGGCGTCGAAGCGCATCACCGCCACCTGGGCCCGGGCGCCGAAGAGCACCTGGGCCAGGGACTCCACGCCCCCGGGGGGCGAGAGGGGGCCCAGCCCGTGTCCCTCCAGGCGCGTGCCGCGATCCGGCCGGGCGGCGAGGCCCACCTCGGACCAGGGGCCCCAGTTGATGCTGAGCGCGGGCACGCCGTGGGCCCGCAGGTGGTGGGCCAGCGCGTCCAGGAAGGCGTTGCCCGCGGCGTAGTTGCCCTGGCCGGGAGAGCCCAGCACCGACACCACCGAGGAGAAGAGGACGAAGAAGTCCAGCGGCTGCCCGGCGTGCAGCGTGTGGAGGTTCCACGCGCCCTCGACCTTGGGCGACATGGCGCGCCGCAGCCGCTCCAGGTTGAGGTTGGCCAGGGTGCCGTCGTCGAGGATGCCCGCCGCGTGGACGATGCCGCGCACCGGCGGCAGCTCCCGCCCCAGCGCCTGGAGCGCCTGGGTGAGCGCTTCGAGGCGCGACACGTCCGCGCGGGCCAGATGCACCCGGGCTCCCGCGCTCCGCAGCGCCTCCAGTGCGCGCGCGGCTTCCCCCGAGGGCTCGCCGCGGCCCACCAGCACCAGGTGGCGAGCGCCCTGCTCGACGAGCCACCGCGCCACCTCGAGCCCCAGGCCCCCGAGGCCTCCCGTGAGGAGGTAGGTGGCGTCCGGGCGGATGCGGCCCGCGAGCGCCCGCGCGGAGTCCGGCGGCGTGCTCCGCGCCAGCCGGGCCGAGTAGCGGGTGCCGCCGCGCAGTGCCACCTGATCCTCGGTGTCGTCCGCGTCCAGCTCCTCCAGGGGGAAGGCCTCGTCCCCCGAGGCGTCCAGATCCACGCAGGTACAGCGCAGCTCGGGGTGCTCGTGCGCGAGCGCCTTGCCCACCCCCCACAGCGGGGCCTGGGCGAGGGCGAAGGACTTCTCCTCTCCGCTCACGGCCTGGGTGCCGCGCGTCACCAGCCAGAGGCGGGGTGACTCGTTCCAGCCGGCCCGCGAAAAGGCTTGGACCAGGTGCAACACGCCACCGCTGCCCAGGAGGAGGGCGCGCTCCAGGGACTCGAGCGAGGTGGACTCGGGCCCCGCCGCATCGAGGCTCCACAGGTGCACCACGCCGCGCGGCGCCGAGTCGAAGGCCTCGCGCAGCAGTTGCTGGAAGTGCTCGGGCCGGGCCGGGTCCAGGGCGTACCCGTCCTCGGAGAGGCGCCGCCAGTCGGGGCCGGGGGTGACGACGACGCAGCGCTCGCCCCGGGCCGCCAGCTTCTCCACGAGCGACGTCCCCACGCCTCGCGCATCGGCGAAGACGAGCCACGCGCCCGGCGTCCATTCCGCGGGCGGGGACGGACGCCGTACGGGCCTCCACTGGAGCTCGTACCTCCCGTCGCGTCCGGCGCGCGACGCCAGCGTGCGGAGCACGTCGGCCGCCACCCGCTGGAAGTGCAGGCCCACGGCCTCGGCCAGGAGGCGGCCCTGGTCATCGAGGACGAGGAGATCGCCCGCGATGATCTCGGCGCCGGGCTCGGCCGGGCGCAGGCGGGAGTGGGCCCAGAGGGACGCGCCAGGACGGGGCGTCTCGTACAGGCTCAGCCGCTCCAGGGACACGGGCAGGAAGGTGGCGTCGCGGGAGTAGCCGGCCTCGGGCGACAGCGAGGCGAGCACGAGCTGGAAGCAGGCGTCGAGGAGCGTGGGGTGCAGCAGCCACGCGGTGGAGTCGGCCTCGGCGGGATGGAGCTCGGCCAGGGCCTCGGCGCCGAGGCACCCCAGGCGCGCGAGGCGCTGGAAGGCGGGCCCGTACTGGAGGCCGCGCTGGGCCAGCGCCGCGTAGAGGGCGGTGGAGGGCGTCAGTGGGGCGATGCGCGACTGGAGGGAAGCGAGGGCCTTGGTGTCGGGCCGGCGCGGGACGGACGCGGCGGGCACGAGGGTGGCGCTGGCGTGGCGCACCCAGGCGGAGGTCGCGGTGGCGCGGCTGGAGGCGTGGAAGGCGGAGCCGTCGAGCACCCACTGCACCTGGAGGGCATCGGACTCGGGCAGCACGAGGGCCTGGGTGAAGCGCACCTCCGAGAGCGTCAAGGGGCCGGGACCGAGGGCGGTGCGCGCGGCGGCCAGGGCGGCCTCGAGGTAGGCGGCGGCGGGCAGCACCCCCTGGCCATGGACTCGGTGATCGGAGAGGGCGGGGAGGCCGAGGCAGGACAGCTCCGCCTCGAAGAAGTGGGTGCCCGGAGAGAGGGAGGACTGGAGGTGGGCACCGAGCAGTGGGTGCTCGCCCCGGACGCCGGGACGGGAGCGGGGGGCGGCGGACGCTCGCTCCTGGAACCAGAAGCGCTCGCGTTGCCAGGGGTAGGGGGGGAGATCCTGGCGGGTGGATGTCTCGGGGTGGAGGCGGGTCCAGTCGACGGGCAGTCCCAGGGAGTAGAGCGCCCCCAGGCTGCCCAGAAGACATGGGCGCTCGTCTTCCTGGCGCACCAGGGAGGGCAGCACGCGGGCCGGGTACGCGCCGGCGCGGACGGCCTGCTCGATGGAGGGCAGGAGGATGGGGTGGGGGCTGAGCTCCAGGAAGACGTCGTGGCCGGAGGTCAGCAACTGCTCCACGGCCTGGAAGAAGAGGACGGGCTGGCGCAGGTTGTCCACCCAGTAGGCGGGGCCGAGCGTGGCGCCGTCCAGCACCTGGGCCCGGACGGTCGAGTAGAAGGGCAACTCGCCGGCGCGGGGGGTGAGGCCCTGGAGGACCTGGAGCAGCTCCTCGCGCAGGGGATCCATCTGGGGGCTGTGGCTGGCGACGTCCACCTTGACGAGGCGGCAGAAGACGTCGCGCCGCTGGAGCGAGTCGAGCACCCGCTGGAGGGCGGCGGGGTCTCCGGAGAGCACGGTGGAGCGGGGCCCGTTGGAGACGGCCACGGAGAGCGCGTCCTCGAAGCCCCGCAGGGCGAGGCGGGCCTCGTCGAGGGACAGCTCGACGAGCGCCATGGCGCCCTGGCCGCTGGTGCGGCGCAGCAGGAGGCTGCGCTGGCAGATGATGAGGGCGGCGTCCTGGAGCGAGAGGATGCCGGCGACATGGGCGGCGGCCACCTCGCCCATGCTGTGGCCGACGACGGCGTGAGGCCGCACGCCCCACGAGCGCCAGAGGGCGGCCAGCGCCACCTGGAGGGCGAAGAGGACGGGTTGGATGACGTCGATGCGCTCGAGCAGGGGCGAGGCGGGCCAGGCGCGCAGCACCTCGAGCAGACGCCAGGAGACGTGGTGCGCGAAGGCGGCCTCACAGGCCTCGAGCGCTTCCCGGAAGACGGGCTCCTGCTCCAGCAGGCGGCGGCCCATGCCGGGCCACTGCGAGCCCTGTCCGGGGAACACGAACACCGGCTTGAGCGGCAGCTCCGCGCGCATGCCCGTGGACGTGCCCGGCCGGGCCTCGCCCCGCAGATGCGCGTCCAGGCGCTCGGCCAGCTCCTCCCGCGAGCGCCCCACCACCGCGAGCCGGTGGGCATGGTGCCCGCGGCGCACGCTCGCGGTGAAGCACAGCTCCTCCACGCGCTCCGCCCGAGGCTCGCTCAGCAGGGAGCGCCAGGCGCCGGCCAGGGCCTCCAGGGCCTCGGGGGCGTGCGCGGACAGGGGCAGCAGGAACGCCTCGTCCTCGCGGACGGGACGCGGGGGCGCGGCGGGGCGAGGGGCCTCCTCCAGCACCACGTGGGCGTTGGTCCCGGTGATGCCGAACGCGCTCACGCCGGCCAGCGCGGGCTCCGCTCCGGGCCAGGGCGTCAGCGCCTGGGGAATGACGACGGGCAGCTCGTCCCAGGGAATCTGGGGGTTGGGCGTCTGGAAGTGGAGGCTGGGCGGAATGGCGCGGTGCTGGAGCGCCATCACCACCTTCATCATCCCGGCGAGCCCCGCCGCTCCCTCGGTGTGCCCGATGTTCGTCTTCACCGAGCCCACGAAACAGGGCCGCTCCCGCTCCCTGTTCTCGCCCAGCACCGACGCGAGCGCCCCGAGTTCGATCGGATCTCCCGCGCGCGTGCCGGTGCCGTGCGCCTCCACGTAGCCCACGCGCGAGGGCTCCACGCCCGCGGCGCGATAGGCCTCGCGCAGCAGCGCTTGCTGACCCTCGCGGCCTGGCGTGACGAGGTGCCCGCTGCTCTGCCCGTCGTTGTTGACCGCGCTGCCACGGATGACGGCGCGGATGGGATCTCCCTCCCGGAGCGCCTGGGAGAGCGGCTTGAGCACCAGCACCGCCACGCCCTCGCTGCGCACGTAGCCATTGGCGCGCGCGTCGCCGAACTTGCTGCGCCCGTCCGGCGACAGCATCGTCGAGCGCGAGTAGGCCAGGGTGACGTACGGCTCGAGGATCAGATTGCTGGCGCCGACCAGCGCCACCTGGCACTCGCCCTGCCGCAGGCTTTGACAGGCCAGGTGCACCGCCACCAGGGACGAGGAACAGGCCGTATCCACCGTCAGGCTGGGGCCTCGCACGTCCAGGAAGTAGGACAACCGGCCCGACGCCGCGTACCGCCCGCCGCCCGTCGTCGCATGGACGTCGAGCTCGGGCAGCGCCTCGTACATGCGCAGCTCGTAGTCGTTCGTCCACATGCCGACGAACACCCCGGTGGCGTGGCGCGGCAACTTCTCCGGTACCTGCCCGCCGTCCTCCAACGCCTCCCAGGCCACTTCCAGCAGCAGCCGCTGCTGGGGATCCATCAGGTTCGTTTCACGCGGGGAGAGCTGGAAGAAGCGCGCGTCGAAGCGGTCCACCTGCTCCAGGAAGCCGCCCTTGCGGCTGGCGATCCGCTCTTGCAACCGCTCGGCGTTGAACCGCTCCAACGGGGCGTCGCCGATGGCGTCCACTCCGTCGCGGACCAGTTGCCAGAGCTGGCTCGCCGTGTTCACGCCGCCTGGAAAGCGGCACCCCATTCCAATGATGGCAATAGGCTCCATCGTGCCCTTCCCGTGTGCGTGTGTTCGGGGCCCTGCCGTCGCCGAGGTCTCCCGGGGGAGATCCGTCGGGGGGCAAGGTCCACACCGGGTTTATACGGGAAAGCTGTAAGAATGTGAACACCCAGGGATTCAGGACTGGATCAGCCGGTCGATCGTTTCGAGTTCAAGGGCTCTCCATAGACCCAGGCTCAGCCATTCCTTCGCGAGCAGGGCGGCGCTGTCGTCGCCTGGCTGGATGCTCAGTCGGCCTGCGAGTTCATCCCATTCGCACTCGGAGAGGGATTGGCTGGAGAGCGCACGGCGGTGCAGGGCGAGAAGACGGTCCGCGGCGGAGGCATCCGCCAACTCCGCGAGCACCGGCTCCACGAGAGAGGGATCATCGACCCGCGACAGCTTCGCCAACCCTCGCAGCCGGAGTGACAGGAAGGCCTCTCCGTTCGGACCTGGCCATCGATCCCGGTAGCCGAGCTTGGCGCCTTGTGAGGTGAAACGCGCCAACCACTGCTCGCCGAGGGTCCGTCCATCCCGGGCGAGCGCCCGCAGCATGAGTTGGGTGGAGGTGGATTTCGGCAGCCCGGGGTATTCGGACAAGGCCCGGAGGGTCCAGGGAGAGAGTTCCGCGCCATGATCGGACACGAGCCGGATCACGAGGTCCGTGATGTTTTCCGGTGTATGGCCAAGCGCCGCCATGGCCTCGAGATGGTGAGGGGCCTCGTTCAGCCAGCTGTCGTGGTGAAACGAGTGCAGTCGCTCGATGAGGATGTCGATGCGACGTGGGGCGCTCATGTCCGCCTGTTCGAGGACCTCGAGTGCCTCCTTGATATCGACGTGGCTGGGGAGCCAGAGCACCGCGTGCTGGAGGACGCTTCGAATCGAATCGTTGGGTGGCCTCAAGGACAGCAGGGTTCGCGCTCTCCGGAGGGATTCGGAAGGATAGACATGGGCGAACGCGTACACGGCCGCCTCGACCACGGGAATGAGCCGTTCGTCGCGGCCTCCCAACTCATGAAGCAGGCACGCCGCCTCCACTTGCAGGTCGAACAGCTGCTGCCGGTGGTCCGGGTCGCTCGTGGCGGTGGTGACATCGATGCTCAGCGCTCGACGAAGAACCTCGATGCGCTTGCCGGTGAGCCGTCTTCCCGCTTTCGCCAGCCTGTCGAATCGGAGGATGGCGTGAAGTCCCTCGGGAGGCGTCCGGTGGCGGAGTGCGGTCCGGAGCCAGCGGCGCACGGTCCTTGGCGGAGGGGTGGACGGCTCCTTCCGGGACTTGCACCAGCCCTCGATGAAGGAGAGCGCGTCTTGCCCGATCCCGTCCTCAACGTGCTCGAAGGCGAGCTCGACGGCGAACAGGATGGCGTCGCGGGTGATAGGGACGCGGTACTGAAAGAGAAACGTGAACGCCGAGCGCCTCTCGGGGTTCTGCCTCCGGATGATGGCCCATGCATCCGGGAAGCGCTGGAGCCATTGATAGAGAAACAGCTCGTCGTCATCGAACCTCGTTCGAGCTGGATTCAAACGCGCGATCACCTGCTCCGACAGGCATGGAATCTGGAGGCCGCACCCCTCCGCGAGATGGAGCAGGGCGTCCAGCTGGCTCCTGTCGATCGTCCGAAGACGGGCCGTGAGTGCCGCTTGGACCGCGTCACGCGTGTCCTCGCGCTTCGCGAGGAACCTCGCGGCGCGGCGGAAGCGTGCCTCCTCCACGTCATCGAGCCACGCGGTGAGCCGGGCAATGCCCATGCCGGGCCGATAGACACACAGCGCGTGCATCGCCTCGGCATCGACCCGTGGTTCCTCCCATTCATGGCGGAAATCATGCAGTGCCTCGTTCCACTCCGGTCCCTGGGCGATGACCCGTGATTCATAGGACGCCCCGAGTAGGAGGTGACGCTGCGTTCTCTTGTACGGGTGGCCCGCCCGTTCGAGCGCTTCCATCAATACCGCATGGGCTTTCTCCTCCAGGAAGCCACACCGCAGCGCGACGCGTGCCGCGTCCACCCGGAGCGAGGGGTCCGTGGCCTCGAGCACGCGTGCGATCGAGGGTTGGATCCATTCCCGGGTCTCCTGGGGAAAATGAACGGCGAGTGCTTCGGCGGCCTCCAGGACGCGTTCCACGGAGCTTCCGTCGAGCGCGAGCCGCCACAGGCGGGCCGCGTCGCTCTCCGCGCCCGCGTGATGGAGGCGTCCGGCGAGCCATTCCATCTGGCCCTGGGTCAGCTCATGAGGCGACATCACCCGGCAGGCCTCGATGGCGGCGGGGACCGTCTCCTCGTTGTCGAAGCTTCCCCACAGGAGCAGTCCGTACACCTCCCGCAGGCTCGCTCCCTCTCTCGAATGGAGCGCGAGGCGCTGGCGGACCGCCTCCCGGGCGAAGGACTGCTCTCGCATCAGGCGGAAGAGCGCGTCCGTTGCCACCTCTCCCACCAGGCCTGGCCGGCCCAGTGCCTCCAGCACGTGCTCCAGGGACGAAGGCTCCGCGGTCACGAGCCTCGCGAGCGTGGACGACCAACTGATCCGGGTGAATCCGTCCCTCTCTTTCGGCTCCCTGACGGACTCCACGGGAAGTCCTCGCAGGATGGCTTGCACGGCCGTCGAGGCGAAGGCCTTCATGCGGCTCACGGGCCAATACATGTAATCCTTCACGTGCGTGTCCGTGGCGCGCGCGGCTTCCTCCGCGTCCACGGCCACGATCCGTGCATCCACCCGGTGGTGCCGCCAGATCAGCTCGGACGCCGCCTCCCGCCGGATGGTGGACACCGGGTCCTCCAGCAATTCATACAGGACAGGCACCACGAGGTCCTTGTCCTTCGTGGGCGCCGCGGACACGAGCTTCGCCGCGGCGAGCCGGGTCTCGACGGGGAGCTCCCGGGCCCTCGCGCATTCGAGCCACCCCTCGAGCGGCTTCCATTCCAGATGGGACATGAGCCCGTGCATGTGCTCGTACACGATGCCGAGCACGTCTGGATTTCCCGAGCGCGCGCAGGAGCGCAGCGTCGCCAGTGCCTCCTGGGTGAGCTCGGGCTGGCGGCCAGCCGCGAGCCAGGCCCAATGTGCCCGGGTGGCGTCGTCCGGGGAGCGCATGCCTCGCCGCAGCGCCGCGTGGAGATGCGTGTCATCCGGGGTGAAACGGCGGAGCAGGCGCGCGGCGCACATCCGCCGTTCGGGCTGCCGGTCCTCCAGCCATCGGCGGAGGGTGTCGAGGAGGCCGCGCCGCTCCTCTCCCGCTTGCTCCAGCAACCGTTCCAACTCCTGACGGACCCTGGAGTCGGTCTCGGCGGTTCGCTTCAGGACTTCCTCGAGCATCCCCTCGACCAGGGGGACCACTTCCTGGACGATTCCTCGCGCGTGGGCCCCCAGCGTCGAGTCATCGACCATCCAGTCGAGGAGGGCGTCACGCACGGGTTTCGAGTCGGCGCGCAGCTTCAACACGGCCTTGGCATCCTGCTCGCGGTGCGTGCCCTTGGAGAGCGTCTGCTTCAGCACCTCGGCCACGTCGCCGTCCCACATGCCGGCCACCGCGAGCAGCAGCGCCGATGACAGTCGGAGCTCCCGCTGGGCCTCCGGCTCGGGAATGGGCGTGCGGACGAGTTCTTGTAATTCCTTTCGCAGGGCCTCTCCCCCGCGGCGTACCCGCTCGCCCACGGCCTCCGGGTGGGGTCTCCCGTAGGCCCTGCCAAAATGGCCCAGGACCTCGATGACCTCGTGACTCCACTCCCCCGCCGAGGCGAGGCCGAATGCGCCGAGGACGCGCAACTTCGTATCCAGGCGGCGCTCCAGCCAGCCTTCGCAGAGTTTCCGCGCGGTGGGAACGTCCGCGGCCTCGGGGGCGATGAGGGAGGCGATTCCATCCCGCACGTCGCTCACGCCATGGGGCTCGATGCGGGCGAAGCGCTCCAGGAGCTCCGGGGACAGCCGTGACGTCGGCCCCTTCGTGGCGAGGCGGCCAAAGACCTCCCAGAGGGGATTGGGCGGGGTCCGCTCGAGCAGGTCGGCCCAGGTGGACCACACCCGCTCGGTGAGTTCGGGGTCGAGGCGCAGGTCGTACTCGAGGCAGTCGGACAGGTCCCTCAGACCGGGACGAAGGAACTGGCCCGCGCCACGCTTGTCCCGATCGAGCAACCCCTGGACGAGCGCGGTGACCTCGCCCGTGGCGCCACACACATGGTCGAGGTGCGCGGCGGCGAACTTCAAGACCCACGGGGGAAACCTTGGCTCCGCGAGGATGCGCTCCGCGGCACCGCGCTCTCCATGGCGGACGAGCGCGCGGGCGGCGAGGAACTCGGCGAAGGTCGAGTGCCAGAAGACGAAGACCCCGCCTTCTTCCTGGATGAGTCCTGTTTCGAGCGCGAGGTGGAGTGCCTTGTCCGCAGACTCCCGGGTCACCGCGCCGAGCAGGCGGATGAAGAGCGCCCGCACGCCGCCGCCGCGTTGCTCCTGACGGACCAGCGCGAGCGCGACAGCGGACCAGACGTCCATGAGCCCGTCCGCCTCCGCGCGGGTCAGCCCCAGCGCGGAACGCCACTCCCAGAGGAGCGTGCGGATGAAGTTCTCGAAGACGAAGATCTCGTGCCGGGGGATTCCCTCTTCGTTCGTGGGCGAGAGCGCCAACAGCGTGAGCAGGAGCGGGTTGCCTCCCAGCCGTTGCAGCCGCTTTCCGGGCTGGAGTTCCCTCAACAGGGCGTTCGTGCGGTGGCGGGCGCGGGCCTCGCTCCCGGCGTCCTCGTCCTCGCGTCTCTCGAGGAGCCGGTGCAGGCGGGTGACCAGGTTGCGCCGCTGCCGGGGATGGAGGGGCGCCAGCTGGGTTTGCGCGAGGCGGGGGATGCGCGGGCGGTAGCCGTTGGGCCGCGAGGTCACCAGCAGCCGCACCGTCTCATACCGCTCGAAGAACGCCGTCAACGCCTCCACGACGGGCCTGCGCTGCTCCTCCGCAACCTCGTCGAGCCCATCGCAGAGCAGGAAGAGCCTTCCGGCCTCCAGCAACTCGCCGAGCCCGGCGGCGAGCTCGGGCGCCTTCTGGGCGTGGAGCTGGTCACGGATGAGCTGGTCCATGGACAGCCCCCCGGTGGACAGCGCGCCTCCAAGTCTGCCGAGTGACAGGCGCACGGGAAGCAGCTCACTCAGGGACTGGACCGCCCCCACCGCTTGCGCATCGAACGCATCGTCATCGCACAGCAGTTGACGGGCACGCACCGCCGCGGCTCCCTCGGTACAGGCCAGGAACGCCAGCCGGGTGAGCACGGTCTTGCCCGTCCCCGGGTCGCCGATGACGGTGAGCCGGGAGTACTTGTGGAGCGCCTTGGCGAAGGAGATGGGCTCACCCGCGTGTTCCCACCGGCCGTCCTGGAGCCGCCGGAATTCCTCCTCGAGTTTTCGCCGCTCGTCCTGGGAGAGGCGCCGGTCGTTCAACCGGTCCATCAAGGTCTCGGCGCTGGGCACCCGCTGCTTGGACTCATCGTGCAGCGAGGAGGCCACCGCGAAGTCGAGCAGATCGAGCTCCGTCTCGTGGCGGCCTCGCTCAATGCCCGCGAGACGGCTGAGGTCGAGGCGGCGGAGGCTCGGCTCCTTCGCCCACGCTTGTTTGTACTTCGCCAGCGCTTGGGACACCGCGGGGGACGGACCGGGCAAGGACATCGAGTTCTCGGCTCAGGACAGCGTCACGTCATAGTACGGACGTATCTCGCCCGTTCGCGCGTTGGGCCACTGTGGCTCGGGACCCCAGGCTCCGCCCTGCTTGGGACGGCTTCGGACATGGACCCGGAGCCGGTGGAGTTCCCTCTCCACCTCCAACAGGTTGTACAGGCGAGGCACCGACTCGGGCCGATCCCGGTAGGGAGCCCCGAAGCTCCCCGCTCCGATGACATGCATGCTCCGCCACGGGTGGGTGGGGTCGAGGAGGTCCGCCCGAATCTCGTGGACGTGGCCGTGGAGGCAGACGCGGACGTCCGCCTGGCTCAAGCGGCTCGTGAAGGCGTCATCCTTGATCTTCTCGTTGCCGGTGATGGGGTGATGCCAGACCGCCATCCGGAGGACGTTCGACTCCCGGCCGAGTTCCCTGTCCGCGGCTCGGAGTCCCCGGGACAGGGCACCCTCGTGGATGCTGGAGCGTTCCGTGAAGTGCTTGTCGATCTCCCACGCGGAGTTCAGGGCCAGGAATTGAATGCGCGACTCGCGGAAGAAGAACGAGAGACACTGCTCCTCGGGCGGGAGTGGATAGGCTCGCTGGAAGAGCGGCTGATAGAAGAAGTCGGAGAAGTTCTTGAACCGCTCCGCGTAGACCTGGGCGCTCCAGTCCAGGTCATGGTTGCCCGGGACGATGATGCATTGCCGGGGCGTCAGCCCGAATTCCTCGAGGAGTTCCGAGACGAACGCGCGGGCCTTCTCGAACTCCTGGGGCGAGGCCTTCTGGGTGAGATCTCCCGAGATGACCAGATGGTCCAATCGCTCGACGCCCAGCCCCCGGGGTGGCTTGCCTCGCAGGTCCGCGGCGAGCGGCTGGAGCAGGTTGTGGGGATCCTGTCCGGCCTCGACGTGCAGGTCGCTCAGATGGAGGATCCGGATGGGAGAGTCCGGACTGGGCGGCTCGGGACGGGTGGGGCGGGGGGCCGGTGCCTCGGGAGCGCTCGGGGACACGGAGGACGGTCGCTCCTGGAGCAGCTCGGACCAGGGGATTTCGATGGACTCGCGGTCGCCGGACAGCGTTCGGGTGTCCGGCTCCAACACGAGCGTCCCGTCCTCCGTCATGAACGTGCTTCGCGGAAAGAGCTCGAGCCGTCCTCCCATGCCGGTGAGCTGGAGCTGTCCGGCGAGATAGCCCGAGCCCGGCGCGTGCGACGACCTGGGCAGCTCGCTGAAGAGGTCACTCGCGTGCAGCGAGCGGGACCAGGGACGCGGCGGAACACCGAGGAGCGAACCGCCCTCGGTGAGCCGGTCGCCACACAGATGCAGGAGCGGGCGTCCCGGGAAGGCGAGCCGTTCTCCCAGCTCGGTGAGGAGCGCGTCGCGCAGCTTCGACGGGGGATGGTGCGTCAGCAGCAGGAGCGCGTCATGGGGGCGCGCCCAGGCCCGGAGGTCCTGCCCCGTGGCCGCTTCCACCTGCTCCACGTCGATCTCGTTCATGCCCTCCAAGCCGTCCCGGGCCGAGCTCCGGAAGCTGGAGTTGAGCCCGATGACGCCCACCGTCACGCCCTCGGAGGCCACGGTGGCGGCGAAGTCTCCGGGAAGCAGCCCCGGGCGGAAGGAGGTGAGCTGGGAGGACGGGTGCATGTGCCGCCAGGTGCTGAACCAGTCGTTGAAGGCCGCGAACCCCTTCCAGACGGTCCGCTCCACCTGGCCCGGGCTCTCCGCCCGGAAGGCCTTTCGTGCTTCCAGGGCCCGGTAGCGGCTTCCCAGATCCGGGAGCCGGGGGTTCGGGTCCCGCCGGATGTCATGGTCGCCGGGCACCACGAGCAGGCATGGCTCCGAGCCCAGCTCGCGCAGGAGCGTCCACAGGGAGTCCAGCGCGGAGTTCAGCAGCTCGAATTCACGGGGACTGCCCGTCAGCGTGAGGTCGCCCGAGATGAGGACCAGACTCCACGGACCCGCGCGCGCATGGAGCCCGCGCAGGTCCTGATGGAGGGCTTCCCTGTACTCGGGTTGCAGCAGCCGTGAGCCATGGATGCCCAGGTGAAGATCCGACAGGTGCAGCCATCCGAGTCGAGCCACCGTTCCCCCAGCGCGCGCGGAGGCCAGCATAGCAGGCGGCGGATTCCTCCCGACGAGGACCTCAGACGTTGAGGGACTGGAGCAGCAGCGAGAGCTGATCCCGGCTGGCGCCCTTGGGCAGGTAGTAGTGCGGCCCGGAGCGGAGCGCGCCGCCCACGTCCTGCACCGCCGCGGCCGTCAACAGCACCACGCGGGGCGGATCTCCTCGCGGCATCCGCTCCAGGACCTCGAGGCCGTTCATCCCGGGCATGTTCAGATCCAGGAGCATCACGCCGTAGCGCTGCCGCGCCAGCGAGTCGAGGGCCTCCTGACCATTGGCCGCTTCGATGGCTTCGTAACCGAGCTCTTCCAGGCACAAGCGAAGGAACTCCCGCCAATCTGCGTCGTCGTCGACGACCAGTACTTTGCGCGCGTCATCCGCGGAAGCCATTGATTCCAATCGTCCTCCCCGTACCAGTGGGAAAACTCATCGAGCATGGCCGAACATTCTCCGGCGCCTGCTCGACTGGCCGGTTTCCAGGGGAGTGAGCGGGCCGCTAGAGCAGGGCGGCGGACAACTGCGAGGCCAGGTACTGCAGCGCGGGCATGACGTTGGGCGCCGAGCGCTGGCGCGTGGGCGGCAGGTGGGCCTGGCGCCAGACGGGCTCGCCCGTGAGGCGGCCGGCGGCGTGCGAGAAGACGCGGAATCGGCCCAGCTCGACGGAGCTGCCCGAGTTGTAGATGCGCAGTGAGCGTCCCCGGGGGTGGCCCAGGTCGAACTCGCGCGGCACGTGCCGGTGCCCGTGCAGGATGAGATCGCACCGGCCCTGGATGCGCTGGACCAGCTCGGCGCCCAGGGCGAGCTCCGAGGCGTGGGGCCAGCCCATTCGCGTCGCCAGCCGCTCGGGGAAGCTCTCCTCGGGGAGGGGCAGCACGTGGTGGTGCAGGAGGATCGCGGTGAGCGCGCCCAGGGGCGCGGCGCTCAGGGCGCTGTCCACGGCGTCCAGGACGGCGGGGGTCAGCACGCCGTGGCAGGCGAAGTAGTTGCGGTTGTGGGGACCCGTGGAGTCCACGCACACCAGGTACAGGCCCTCGTGGTGCTCCACCCGGACCTTCTGGCCGTTCATCCACCGGCCGCCCGCGTCCTCGCCCGTGCGATCGTGGTTGCCGGGGACGAAGGTGAGCCGTCCGGTGTCGAGCAGCGGCGCGAAGATTTCCCGGAAGCGCCGGTACTCGCGCTGGCTGCCTTGGTGGGTCAGGTCGCCCGTCACCACCACGTGGTCCACGCGGCCGGAGAGCAGGCTCTCGACGAGCGCGCGGGCGGTGGTGTCACTGCCGGGGGTCAGGTCCAGGTGCAGGTCCGACAGGTGCGCCAGGGTTCTCAGGTGCATGGTGCTCGAGTACCCCGGGGCTGAAACACCCCCGTGGCCCTCGGGTGAAGCTTCCGGGAGGAGCCGGTGACTTCGCGGTGAAGCGCTCAGCCCGCGAGCAGTTCCGCCGCGCGCTGGGGCTCGGGGAGCGCCGGGGACAGGGGCCGCTCCGGAGAGGGCGTCACGAGCCGCGAGCCCGCCATCACGCGCAGCGAATGGCCGCGCCAGTTCACCGAGCGGACCACCAGCCCGTGGGCCCAGGCCACGAAGAGCAGCGCGTCCTTGAGCAGCACCGCGGGCAGCGTCATCCACGGCGTCTTCTGCCCGGGCCGCATGATGCGGAAGACGATCACATCATGGAGTCCCTTCACCACGGCCACCCCGCCCGCCATCGCGAGGGTCGGCGTCGAGGGCGACAGGGCCGCGCTCAGCAGGGCCCACGGCAGCGGGTTGAGGATGGACTGCGCCAGGTACAGCGGCGTGGGGATGCAGGAGTGGTGGATGATGCTCCAGCGCACGTAGCGCTGGAAGAAGGTCCGGACGCTCTTCTTCTGGGACACGTTGTAGACGGGCGAGCGGGCCACCACGGCCCGCTGGCCGCTGTAGCGCCTCATCCACTGGCCGATGACGAAGTCCTCCGCGAGCACGTTGCGGACCGAGTAGAAGCCGTCCAGCGCTTCCACCGCCTCGCGGCGCAGCGCCATGGACTTGCCCACCACGATGTCCTGGCCCGCGGCCCGCTTGGCGGCGATCTGTCCCGCGGCCGCCGTGGAGCACAGGTACAGGTTGTCCATCAGCGAGCCGAGCGACTGCTCGCCCACGCCGCTCACCGGGTGGGACACACAGCCCACGGAGGGATCCTCGAAGGCGCGGGAGATCTCCTCCAGGTAGCCGGGCCCCACGCGGGTGTTGGAGTCGCTGATGAGCAGGAGGTCGTAGCGCGCCGCGGCCGCCAGGGTGATGAGCTGGTTCACCTTGGGGTTGAGGCCGGGCTCGCCGTGCTGCATCTCCAGCTTCATCACATCGGGCCAGCGCGCCACGGCCGCCAGGGCCACGGGGTAGGCGGGATCGCGCGTGTCCTTCACCCCGAGGATCACCTCATAGGCGGGATGGCCGAGCGTGGCGAAGCACTCGAGGTTGGCCTCCAGGTCATCGTCCACGCCGCACAGGGGCTTGAGGATGGAGATGCCCGACAGCCGCTCCGTGGGCCCGGTGCCGGTGACGGGCTCCGAGGTGTCCCAGCGGTGGCGCAACACGCAGAAGAGCTGGACGCAGAGGGCGAGGGTTCCGAGGGCGGCCGCCGAGAGGAGGGCGAGGCTGAGCGCGTGAGCGGTGAACACGGATGTTCTCCTGGACTGACGGGCGCGGGGAGCGCGCGTCCTGTCCAGGGACGCTACGGACCACATATGAAGACTTCATGAAGCCGCCGTGACGTCGCGGGGACACCTTCGTCCCTCGGGTGTCAGGCCGTTCAGCGACGGGACGAGCCGGGCGGGAGATTGCGGCTGCGCGGGTGGCGGATGTCCGTGCCGCGCACCATGTAGATGACCATCTCCGCCACGTTGGTGGCGTGATCTCCGATGCGCTCCAGATGCTTGGCGATGAACATCAACGCCGTGGCGCGGCGGATGTTCTTCGAGTCCTCCATCATGTAGCCGAGCAGCTCGTTGAAGATCTTCAGGTAGAGGGCATCCAGGTGATCATCTTCCTTGAGCACTTCCTCGGCCTTGGCCGTGTCCGAGGAGACGAAGGAGTCCAGGGCCTTCTTCACCTGGTGCTGGGCCAGCTCCGCGAGCCGGGGCGTGTCCACATAGGCCTTGAGGGGTGGGGTCTGATTGAGATCCTTGGCCCGCTCGGCGATGTTCACCGCCAGGTCGCCGATGCGCTCCAGGTCGGTCACGATCTTCAGGGCGGTGGTGATGAGGCGCAGATCGCTCGCGGCCGGCTGGCGCAGCGCGAGGATGCGGCGGCACGCCTCGTCGATCTCCACCTCCAGGAGGTTGACCTCCTTGTCTCCCTGGGCGACCTCCTCGGCGAGCGGCGTGTCCCGCTCCATGAGCGCGCGCATGCTGTCGGCGATGAGCGCTTCCACCTTGGCGCCCATGGCCAGCAGCTTCTCGCGCAAGTCCCTGAGATCCGCCTCGAACGCCTTGTCCGTATGCACTGACGGCATGTGCCGCTCTCCCCCCGGGTCAGCCGAACTTCCCGGTGACGTAGTCTTCGGTGCGCTTCTCGCGCGGATTGGTGAAGATGTTCTCGGTTGGCCCGCACTCCACCAGCTCCCCCATGTAGAAGAAAGCGGTGCGCTCGCTCACCCGCGCGGCCTGCTGCATGTTGTGGGTGACGATGGCGATGGTGTAGCGGGCCTTGAGCTCGTAGATGAGCTCCTCGATCTTCGCCGTGGCGATGGGATCCAGGGCGCTCGCGGGCTCGTCCATGAGGAGCACCTCGGGTTCGATCGCCAGGGCGCGCGCGATGCACAGGCGCTGCTGCTGGCCGCCGGACAGGCCCAGGGCACTGTCGTCGAGACGGTCCTTCACCTCGTCCCAGAGCGCCGCGCCTTGAAGCGACTTCTCCACCCGGGCGGCGAGCGCCGCCTTGTCCTTCATCCCCCCCACGCGCAGACCGTAGGCCACGTTCTCGAAGATGCTCTTGGGGAAGGGGTTGGACTTCTGGAAGACCATGCCCACGCGGCGGCGCAGGTCCACCACGTCCACGTTCCGGTCGTGGATGCTCGTGCCGTCCAGGAGCACGGTGCCCTCGTGGCTGGCGCCGGAGATGAGATCGTTCATCCGGTTGAGCGAGCGCAGGAAGGTGGACTTGCCGCAGCCCGAGGGGCCGATGAGCGCCGTCACCTGGTGCTCGGGCAGGGTGAGGCTCACCGACTTCACGGCCACCTTGGCGCCATAGCGCAGGGTGAGCGCGCGGGATTCCATCTTGATGCGCGCGGTGGGGGAGGACTGGGGCATGGCGGAGACGCTCAGTGGGCCGCGGCGGCGCGCCGGCGGGTGCGGGCGCGGATGAGCACCGCGACGAGGTTGAGGGCGAAGGTGAGCGCGAGCAGCACCAGCACGGTGGCGTACAGCAGCGGCCGGGTGGCCTCCACGTCCGGCGACTGGGTGGCGAGCACGTACGAGTGATAGCCCAGGTGCATGAACTGGGAGTTGAGCGCGTGGGGCAGGTCCGGCAGGAAGTAGGCCGCGCCGGTGAAGAGGATGGGCGCCACCTCGCCCGCGCCGCGAGACACGGCGAGCACCGCGCCCGTGAGGATGCCCGGCAGCGCGCCCGGCAGCACCACCCGCATGAGCGTCTGGCTCTGCGTGGCCCCGAGGGCGAGGCTCGCCGTGCGGTGCTCCAGGGGCACCGCGCGCAGCGCTTCCTCCGTGGACACGATGACCACCGGCAGGGTGAGCACCGCCAGCGTGAGCGAGGCCCAGAGGATGCCTGGCTGGGCCCAATGCAGCTCCTGGTAGCCGAGCAGCCGATCGAGGCTGCCTCCCACGAAGTGGATGAAGAAGCCCACGCCGAACAGGCCGAAGACGATGGAGGGCACGCCCGCCAGGTTGACGACGGCCACGCGCACCGCCCGGGCCAGGAGCGAGCCCGGCGGCGCGTACTCGTGCAGGTACACCGCCGTGAGCACGCCCACCGGCATCACCGCGAGCGTCATCAGCAGGGTGAGCGCCGCCGTGCCGTAGAGCGCCGGGAAGATGCCTCCGCCCATCATGCCGTCCGAGGGCGGCTCGGTGAGGAAGCGCCAGGACACCGTGCCGATGCCCCCGCGCACCACGTCCAGGAAGATGACGGCCAGCAGCGCCACGATGAGGAGCGCGGCGAGGCCCGTGAGGGACGTGAGCGCTCCGCCCACGCCTCGGCGCCAGGAGAGCTTCATGCGCCCGCTCCCGACAAACGCTTGAGGACCCGGCGGGTCCAGGTGTTCGCCAGCATGTTGAGGAGGAAGGTGAAGACGAAGAGCTCCACCCCGATGAAGAAGAGCAGCGAATAGTGGGGGCTGCCCACCACCACCTCGCCCATCTCCGCGGCGATGGTGGCCGACAGCGTGCGCACCGAGTCCGACAGGGAGGCCGAGACGATGGCCGCGTTGCCCGAGGCCATCAGGACGATCATCGTCTCGCCGATGGCCCGGCCGAAGCCCAGCACGCACGCGGCGAGGATGCCCGGGGCGGCCGCGGGCAGCACCACCTTCCAGGCCGTCTCCCAGGGCGTCGCGCCGAGCGCCAGCGACGCCTCGCGGTAGCTGCGCGGCACCGCCGTGAGCGCGTCCTCCGCCACGGTGAAGATGACGGGGACGATCGCGAGCGACAGGCCCAGCCCCGCCACCAGCGCGTTGAGCCGCGAGCCCAGCCCGAACGTGTCCTGCATGAAGCTGGCGAACACCATCAGCGCCACGAAGCCCAGCACCACCGAGGGAATGCCCGCGAGCATCTCGATGGTGGGCTTGAGCAGCTCGCGCAGCCGCCGGGACGCGAACTCGGCCACGAACAGCGCGGCCGCCACGCCCACCGGCACCGCCACCAGCATGGACACGAGCGTCGTCTTCAGCGTGCCGATGAAGAGCGGAATCATGCTCACCTTGGGCACCGACGACACCGGCTGCCAGACGAAGGCCGGGGGCTTGCCCGCGCGCACCACCTGCGGCAGGAACATCTTCGACGGGCTCGCCTCGTGGCGGGCCTCGGCGTCGAGGAAGAGCCCCAGCGCCTCCTTGGCCACGAAGACGAGGATGAGCACCAGCGCCGCGATGCCCGTGAAGGCCATGGCCGTGATGATGCCGGCGATGACCTTCTCGCGCAGTTGTCTGCGCCGGGCCGCGGAGGAGAGCCGCGGCGCCACCGCCGCCGTTCCCACGAGTCCCTGACCCTGCATGCTGACCTGTCTATCCATCTTTGCCTCGGGGCCCGTGTGACAATCGCGTGACGCCTGGGCGGACTACTTCACCGGGAAGTAGCCCACCTGGGTGGCGAGCGCCTGGCCCTCGGGCGAGAGGATGAAGTCGATGAAGGCCTTGGCGTCCCCGGTGGGCTGGGTGCGCAGGTAGAAGTACAGCTCGCGCGAGAGGGGGTACTTGCCGCTCTGGATGTTCTCCGCGCTCGGGGAGATGGCCTCCTTGCCCTGGAGGACCTTGAGCTCCTTGACGCCCTTGGCGTAGGCGGCGCCGCCGTAGCCGATGCCGTTCTTCTCCTTGGCCACCGCGTTCACCACCGCGGCGGTGCCCGGCAGCGTCTGGGCGCTGGCGGTATAGTCCTCGCCCTTGAGCAGGTGATCCTTCACGAACACGTAGGTACCCGAGGAGTTCTCGCGCGAGTAGACGACCAGGGGCGCGTCCGCGCCGCCCACGTCCTTCCAGCTCGTCACGTCGCCCAGGTAGATGTCGCGCAGCTGCTCCGCGGTGAGCGCGTCGAGCTTGTTGGACTCGTGGACGTAGAAGGTGACGCCGTCCTTGGCCACGGCGATCTGCGTGGCGGGGGACTTGGAGCGGGCGCGCAGCTTCTCGTTCTCGGCGTCCTTGATGGGCCGGCTGGACATGGCGATGTCGGTGGTGCCGTTGACGAGCGCCGCCAGGCCCACGCCCGAGCCTCCGCCCGTCACCTGGAGCTTGATGGAGGGGTTCTTCTTCATGAACGCCTCGGCCCAGCGCTGGCCGAGGATGACGAGGGTGTCCGAGCCCTTCACGGTGACCGTGCCCGCGCGAGCGGCGCCCGGCAGGAGGAGCAGCAGCACCGCGGTGAGCGAGGCGATGAACGTCTTCATGGAAGGTGTCCTGGGGAAGGAGAGACGGTGTGGCTCTACGGGACTCACATGGCCATTCGAGGGCCACGGTGTGACAAATGCGTCACGGGGCTCAGGCCTCTCCTGGCTCGACGAGGCGGTAGCCGACCCCTCGTACCGTCTCCAGATAGGCCCGGGCGGAGCCGAGCTTGTCGCGCAGGCGCATGATGTGCGTGTCGATGGTGCGCGTCTCCAGGTGGCTGGACAGCCCCCACACCTCCTCGAGCAACAGCTCTCGCGACTGCACCCGGCCCATGCGCGATAACAGGTGCTCGAGGAGCTTGAACTCGAGCGCGGTGAGCACCACCTCCTTGCCGTCCACGAAGAAGCGGTGGGAGGAGGTGTCGAGCAGCAGGGGGCCGAGCCGGAGCGCGACGGACTCCTCCCGGCTCGAGCCTCCCCGGCGCAGGATGGCCTTGAGCCGCAGGACGAGCTCCCGGACGCTGAAGGGCTTGGTGACGTAGTCGTCGGCCCCCACCTCGAAGCCCCGCACCCGGTCCGTCTCCTCGCCCTTGGCGGTGAGCATGACGACGAGCACATCCCGCGTGGGCGGGGTGGTGCGCAGTTGGCGGCACACGTCCACGCCGGACATGTCCGGCAACATCACGTCCAGGAGGACGACATCCGTGGGCTGCTCGCGGGCGGCCGACAGCGCGGCCTCTCCCGTGGACGCGACCCGGGTGGAGAAGCCGGCGGCGCGCAGATTGAAGTCGATGAGCTCGGCGAGGTCCTGCTCATCATCGACGATGAGGATGTGGGGCATGACGGTGGCCCACTCTGGGCCGCACCGTTCGCGGTGCCGTGGCACCCGTGCGACAAGTTCGTGACATCGACCCGGCTAGCCGTCGAGATCCTGTGCCACGGCCAGGGGAAGCGGCTCCTCGTCGATGGGCAGGGGCGCTCCCTCCTCGGAGTCGGCCGAGCGCAGGGCCGCGGGGTCCACCGCGGGCAATTCGATCGGCGTGGGCCGGTGGGGGAGGTTGGAGCCGGGGGGCGGGCGCAGCACCGGACCGGGCGGCGGCAGCCCCGAGTGGCGGCGCGCGGCCTCCATCAACGCCTTGTGGTGGCGGTAGCGCGCCTCCACGAGCTTGTGGATGAGGAGCGGACCCCCGGGCACGCGGCGCGCGGTGAGCGCCTGGGTGGCCTTGCGCACCGGATAGCGCACCCGGCGGATCTGCACGCGCCAGCCCCGGGGCGTGAAGGTGAAGACGCCGTAGGCGGGGCGCAGGTCTCCGTCCCGGGGGATGCCGGCGCTGGCCACGTCGGCGATCAGCAGCCGGCCCACGCGGCGGCGGTAGGGGAAGTGCAGGTGGCCGAACGCCACCGCGGCCGCGTCCAGGTTCTGGAAGTAGCGGCGCACGGTGTTCTCGTCCAGCGTGGGGTCCAGCGAGTCCTCGAGGTTGCGCGGGTTGGCGTGGCAGACGAAGAGGTCCTGCCCGCGGCGAGGCGAGTAGCGCGTGGAGAAGGGCATGGAGCCCAGGCGCTTGAGCCACGCCTCCCCGAGTTGATCCCGGGACCACTGCAACAGCTCCGTCTTCCAGTGGTCGCGCTCGCGGTAGGCGCCCCCCAGGTAGTTACCGGCGAGGTAGCAGTCGGTGTTGCCCATGATGAGGGCGTGACAGCGATCGAAGAGCAGCTCCACCGTTTCGCGCGGGTGCGCGCCGCGCAGGGCGAGATCGCCGGCGGCCACGATGTAGTCGGGCGCGACACGGGCGATGTCCTCGAGGACCGCCTCGCAGGCAGGGAGGTTGCCGTGTATGTCGGCGAGGATTGCGACCCGCATGGATGCCGCATCCTAACCCGCGGATGCATCCGAGGGCACCGCCGCTGGAAGTAAAATCGTAAAGGTAGAGCCCTCGTTCGGTTGGCTTTCGACCCGGACCTCGCCCCCCATGGCGCCGAGCAGGTGCTTGACGATGGACAGGCCCAGGCCCGTGCCCCCCATGTCCCGGCTGCGGCCCTTGTCCACCCGGTAGAAGCGCTCGAAGATGCGCGCCAGGTGCCTCGCCTCGATGCCGACCCCGCTGTCGCTCACGTGCACCACGCAGCGCCCGTCCTCCTGCCCGCCCGTCACCGTCACCCGGCCTCCCTCGGGCGTGTACTTCACCGCGTTGTCCAGGAGGTTGAGCAGCACCTGCTCCAGCCCTCGCTCGTCGCCCCGGGCCTGGAGATCCGGGGGAACATTCAATTCCAGGGAAATGCGTTTGCCCTGGGCCTTGTGCCGGACCGCCTCGGCCGCCCGGGAGGCCGCCACCGCGAGCGGCACGTCCTGGAGCCTGAGCTTCACTTCGCGTGACTCCAACCGGGACAGCTCGAGCAGATCCTCGACGAGCTCCGACAGCCGCTCGGATTGACGGTGGATGATGTCCACCATCTTCGTCGCGACCTGGGGGTTGGCCAGGGCCCCGGACTGGAGGGTTTCCGCGTAGCCGCGGATGGCGGTGATGGGGGTGCGCAGCTCGTGGGAGACGTTGGCGACGAAGTCCTTGCGCACCTTCTCCAGGTGGCGCAGCTCGGTGACGTCGTGGAAGACGGCGGCGCTGCCGGGCAGGTCTCCGCCCAGCGGCGTCACCCGGATGGCGAGCGTGCGCGACAGCACGTCATCCAGCGTCAGCTCCAGGCGGGTGGAGGCGCCCTCGTGGCAGGCCCGGTGCACGGCCTCGTTGAGCGAGCCATGGCGCAGCAGCGTCAGCGGACGCTGGCCGATGATGTCCCCGGTGGACAGGAGCATGCCGCGCAGCGCGTCGTTGTGGCGCACCACGGTGCCCTCGACGTCCGTCACCCAGATGCCCTCGGCCATGCCGTCCAGCACGGCGGTGAGGGTGCGTGCTTCCTGGAGGTGGCCGGCGTTGAGCGTGGCGTGCCGCTGGTGCAGTGCGTCGAGGGTGCGCTGGAGGAGCGCCACCTCCTCGAGCTCCTCCTCGTCGGGAGGGGGCGAGGGCGTGGTGGCGGGGGCGGGGACTTCCTCGGGGCGGGTGAGCGCCCGCTGGGCGAGTTCGGAGAGGCGCCGCTGGAGCAGGCCGCGCGCCGCCACCAGCGTCAGCCCGGAGCCGAGCAGGGTGGAGAGCGAGACATAGACGGCGTCCATGTTCCAGCCCAGCAGCAGGAACAGCACGAGCGCCACCAGGGCCGGAGCCAGCAGCGCGAGCAGGTAGGGGCGCGGAGGCATTTCAGGGAGGGGTGAGTTTGTAGCCCACGCCGCGCACCGTCTCGATGATGTCGCCCGCGGGGCCGAGCTTCTCGCGCAGGCGCTTGATGTGCGTGTCCACCGTGCGCGTGTGGATCTCCGCCTGGATGCCCCACACGTCCGAGAGCAGCACCTCGCGCGTCTGCACGCGCTCGGTGCGCTCCATCAACGTGCGCAGCAGCCGGAACTCCAGCGCGGTCAGGGCCACCTCCTGGCCCCTGGCGCGCACCTGGTGCCGCGTGGTGTCGAGCTGGATGTCCCCGGCGGACAGCTGCGCGGGCTCTCCCTCCTCCAGGTCCGAGCGCCGCAGCACGGCCTTGACCCGCAGGAGCAGCTCGCGCACGGAGAAGGGCTTCACCACGTAGTCATCCGCGCCCAGCTCCAGGCCCTGGATGCGATCGGACTCCTGGCCCTTGGCGCTGACGATGATGACCGGCACCTTGCGCAGCTCGGTGTCGCTCTTGAACAGGCGCAGCACCTCGCTGCCCGCGAGGTCCGGCAACATCAAATCCAGCAGCAACAGGTCCGGCAGGTTCGCGCGCGCCCGGGCCAGGCCGCTCGCGCCCGAGCCCACCGCTTCCGCCTCGAACCCCGCGGCCCGCAGGTTGTACTCCACCAGTCCGGCCAGATCCTGCTCGTCCTCGATGATCAGGATGCGTGCCATCATTCCTCCCGGCTTCCAGCTTTCACCCCGCCTGGACTAGCAGAGACGCCGTGTCGGCTGAATGAAGGGGATGTGACGCCTTCGTGACAAAACCCTCAAGGGGGGAAGGTGGGATCGCAATCGACGGCCGCGAGGGTGATGGGGGCGGCGATGAGGGGATCGTTGCGAGGGCTGACGGCGCCCAGGTAGTTGCAGGAGCTGCCGAGGAAGCGCGGCGGGCTGGTGCGCGAGAGCGCCTCGATGATGACGACGTAGTCGCGGCCCACGGGGATGTTCACGCCCAGCTCCTGGACGCCCTCCGAGAGCTTGGTGGGAAAGAGCAGCGCGCGCCCCGTCTTGCCCGCGGTGTCCTGGATGACGAGCGGCTCGTTCGCCTTCACCTGCTGCTGCACGCACGAGCGCTGCAGGTCGACGCACCGGCGCGAGCGCCCGTCCGGCAGCACCACCACCTGGAAGGAGCCCAGCTCATCGGCGACGGCTTGCTCCATGACCAGCTCCAGGCCCAGGTGCTCGCCCACGGACTCGGGCGGGGCACCACAACCCGAGGCGGCGAGGGCGGCGGCCAGCAGGACGAGTCGGAAGGGATGTGGGCTCATGGGTTGACGCGGACGGTGATGGGGACGAGGGCCCGGTTGTCGGAGGTGGCGTACACGACGGCGCCCGCGGTGCCCGCCACGGCGACCGCGCCCACCGCGACCCAGAGCCAGGGGCTCTTGTACCAGGGGCGCTCGCTCACCGTGGCGACCGCGCCGGCCTCGGGCAGGACCTGGAAGATGAGCGGATTGAAGGCGTCACCCCGGCCCGCGAGCCGCCGCTGGGCCGCGTCCGCCACCTCGAAGTAGTACTCCACCTCATAGGCGGCGGAGCTGGGGGGCAGCTCATAGGCGGGCAGGGTGGCGACGAAGTGCTCCTTGTTCGCCCGATCCCTCGTGAAGTCCACCGAGCTGTAGGCTTGCGCGCCCGCGCGCCGGTAGAAGAGGCGTGCCCGCGCCCCGAGCGCCATGTCCGTGATGCGCGCCTCCGCCACCACGGGCTCGCGCCCCTCGGAGTCCGGAATGGGGTCCACCTGGAGGGTGACGGGCCGCACGCGCCGGTTCTTGATGTCCTCCTTGATGCGCGCGTAGAGGGCGCGGATCTTCGGCGGCGCGGTGCGCGGCAGCTCGTAGTCCGGCCGCGCCTGCAGGAGCATTTCGTAGGCCTCGCGCGCCCGGGCCTCGTCTCCCAGGTACAGGGACGTGACCCCGAGCAGCCGGTAGAGCTCCACGAGCTGGTCGTCCGTGACGTCCGGGGCGTCGAGTCCGGCCTCCAGGGTTCGGACCGCCTCCTCGAATTCGCCGTCCTCGATCTGCTCCTGCGCGCGCGCGATCTCCGGGCGCGCCGGGGCCGTCTGGAACAAGAGCGGCCGAGGGAAAAGGGGTTTAGCCAGCGAGGCGCCAGGGATCAGCAGGCTCGCCATCAAGATGCTCGCCACCACGCGATACCGCTGCACGTCCATTGGCCGCTACCCTAGCAGACGAACGGGCCCTCCTCCACTTTGGGTGTAGTGCTCATGCAACGGCGCGGCGTCTGGCGCATCCATGGGAGTTCAGGTGCGTTGACTGCGGGGGAACGGCTCCCCATGATGCGCGCCCCTTTTTGGACAGGAAGAGACGCCGTGGCGATGCGCGTAAAGATTGAAGAGATTCGGGACCAAGGGCTCCAGCTCAACGAGTCGCTGAGCCTGGAACAGCTCGGCACCGCGCTCGAGGGGTCGGGCTTCCGGGCCACCGAGCCCCTGGCGTTCTCGGCGGACCTGCGCAAGGTGAGCGGGGGCGTGCTGCTCAACGGCAAGTTCACCGAGCGCGTGATGACGCAGTGCAAGCGCTGCCTCGCCGACGCGACGCTGGCGCTGCCGGTGTCCTTCACCCTCAACCTCGTGCCCGAGTCCCTGGCCCGGGCCGAGGACGTGCTGGACGAGAAGGAAGTGGAGGAGAAGGACCGCGGCCAGGGTGAGTCGGGGGGCTCCTTCACCATGGATGACACGGACGAGGAGCTCTTCGATGGCAAGGTCATCGACCTGGAGCCCATCGTGCGCGAGCAGGTGCTGCTGGCCCTGCCGATGAACGCCGTGTGCCGGGAGGACTGCCAGGGCCTGTGCGCCCAGTGCGGCCAGAACCTCAATGAGAAGCAGTGCGGCTGCGAGGTGAAGTTCGTGGACCCTCGCCTCGAGGTGCTCAAGAACTTCAAGCTCAAGAGCTGAGGCGCCCTCCGCCCCCGTCCTCGGGACGGGGGCCTGGCGCCCGGTGCGGAAAATGGAAAGGCCGCCCCTCATCGAGAGGGAGCGGCCTTTTGACCTTCCAGCGAAGCTGGAGCCCGGGACTATCCCTGGGCGGCGGGGATCGTCTCGCGGCCCTTGTAGTAGCCGCAGGCGCCGCAGGCGCGGTGGGGAAGCACGGGCTCGCTGCACTTGCCGCACTTGATCACCTGCACCGCGCTCCGCAGGTTGTTGTTGGCCGCCCGGCGGCGGTCACGACGCATCTTGGACGTACGCTTCTTGGGAACACCCACGGCTCACCTCTATATCGTCACGGCCGAGGTTTCCGGAGATGTTCTCACCAGACCCGACCGGCAAAAGCTTGGAAGGCGGCGGACCCTAGCCGCTCGGGACGTGTGAGTCAACGCGCCAATCGGGATCATCGCTCACCCGCCTGTTCTTAACCCCCCCGGCTCCGGGGCGTCCATGGAAGGATGCGCCCGCGATGAGGCTCGTCCTGGATGCGATGGGGGGTGATCACGCCCCCGAGGCCCCCGTGCGAGGCGCCGTCCTGTTCGCCCGGGAGCGCCCGGAGCACGAGGTGGTGCTGGTGGGAGATCCGGCGCGCCTGCGCGACTCCCTGTCCCGAGGGGGAGGCGTCCCGGGCAATGTGCACCTGCATCCCGCCTCCCAGGTGGTGGACATGGGCGATCAGGCCTTCTCCGCCATCCGCCGCAAGCGGGATTCCTCCCTCCGGGTGGGCTTCGAACTCGTGCGCCGGGGCGAGGCCGCGGCGCTCGTGTCGGCGGGGCACTCGGGCGCGGTGATGGCGGGGGCGCTGCTCGTGCTCGGCCGCCTGCCGGGGGTGGATCGTCCGGCGATCGCCACCCTCCTGCCGGCCCTCAAGGGGAGCGGGCGCTGTCTGCTGTTGGACTCGGGCGCCAACGTGGAGTGCCGGCCCGAACACCTCGCCCAGTGGGCGGTGCTCGGCAGTGCCTATGTGCGAGCCCGTCTGGGCCTGCCACGTCCCCGGGTGGCCGTGCTCTCCAACGGGGAGGAGCCCTCCAAGGGGACCGTCCTGACCCGGAAGGCCGCCGAGCTGCTGCGCGCCTCGGATCTGAACTTCGTGGGCTACGCGGAGGGGAGGGATCTCTTCTCCGGGGACGTGGAGGTGGTTGTCACCGACGGCTTCACGGGCAACGTGGTGCTCAAGGCCTCCGAGGGCGTGGCCGCGGGGATGACGGGCATTCTCCGCTCGGCCATCGAGCGGCGCGGGGGCCTGTCGGAGAAACTGGGGGCCCTGCTCTTGCGGCCCACGTTCGCGGGCCTCAAGAAGATGGTGGACTACGCGGAGCATGGCGGGGCGCCGTTGCTCGGAATCCAGGGCGTTGGAATCGTGGCCCACGGCCGCAGCTCGCCCCGGGCGCTGCAACAGGCCCTGGAAGCGGCCCTCCAGACGGCCCAGGTGGGCGGACACGCCGAGTTGACGCGGTGCATCGCCCAAGCCGCCGCCTGGCTTCCCGTCCGCCAGAGGGGAAAGAGAGCGACAGGGGAGACTCTTTCCGATTAGAGAGCGCGCGCGAGACGTTCGTGTTCCGAGATACCAACTGGGGGATACGTGGCGCGCACGCAGATCATCGGAACGGGTTCCTACGCACCGGAGAAGGTCCTGACCAACGCCGATCTGGAGAAGATCGTCGACACGTCGGACGCCTGGATCACCGAGCGTACGGGCATCCGGGAGCGCCGGTTGGCGGCGCCCGGTGAGGCCACCAGCGACATGGCCGTGCGAGCCGCCCAACGGGCGCTGGAGCAGGCCGGTGTGCGGCCCGAGGAGCTGGACCTCATCGTGGTGGGGACCGTCACGGCGGACATGCCCATGCCCTCCTGCGCGGCGCTCGTGCAGGCGAAGCTGGGGGCGCGGCGGGCCTTCGCCTTCGACGTGGCGGCGGCCTGCGCCGGAGCGCTCTATGCCCTGTCGGTGGCCGACCAGTTCATCCGCACCGGCCAGGTCAAGCGCGCGCTGGTGATTGGCGCCGAGCTGCTCAGCCGCGCGCTCAACTGGGAGGATCGCAACACGTGCGTGCTCTTCGGGGATGGCGCGGGGGCCCTGGTGATCGCGCCCACCGAGGACCCGGAGCGGGGCCTGTTGTCCACCCACCTGTACACGGATGGCACCTTCGCGGACATCCTCGCCATCCCGGGGGGAGGCAGCCTCCATCCTCCGAGCGAGCGGGTGCTCGAGGAGCGGCTGCACACGGTGCACATGAATGGCCGCGAGGTATTCAAGTTCGCGGTGCGTGCCCTGGCGGAGTCCACCCACACGGCGCTCAAGGCCAATGGACTGCACCCGCGGGACGTGGCGCACGTCATCGCCCATCAGGCCAACGTCCGCATCATCGAGTCCGTGATGCAGCGGTTGGAAATGCCCATCGAGAAGTGCTGGCTGAACCTGGGCGAATACGGCAATACGTCCTCCGCCTCCCTGCCCATGACGCTCGATGAGGCCCACCGCTCTGGCCGGCTCGAGTCGGGAGACGTGGTGGCGATGATGGCGATTGGCGCGGGGATGACGTGGGGCAGCGCGGTGATGCGCTGGTAGTCGATTCACGAGGGAGGGAGCACGCGACATGTCGAAGATCGCATTCGTCTTCCCCGGCCAGGGCAGCCAAGCCGTTGGCATGGGGAAGGACCTGTACGAGAAGTTTCCCGAGGCCCGGGCCGTCTTCGAGGCGGCCGATGAGGCGTTGGGCGAGAAGTTCACCCAGATCCTGTTCGAGGGCCCCGAGGCCTCGCTCAAGCTGACGGCCAACACGCAGCCGGCCATCCTCACCGTGTCGGTGGCGGCGCACGCCGTGTTCGCCTCGAAGCTGGGACTCACGCCCGCGTTCGTGGCGGGCCACTCGCTCGGCGAGTACTCGGCGCTGGTGGTGGCGGGCGCGCTGTCGCTGCCGGATGCCGTCCGGGCGGTGCGCGCGCGCGGCACCTTCATGCAGGAGGCGGTGCCCGAGGGCGTGGGCGCCATGTCCGCCATCCTCGGCCTGACTCCGGACAAGGTGAAGCAGGCGTGTGACGAGGCGGCCCAGGATCAGGTGGTGTCCCCCGCCAACTACAACTCGCCCGAGCAGACGGTCATCGCGGGCCATGCCCAGGCGGTGGAGCGGGCCGGGGCCCGGTGCAAGGAGCTGGGCGCCAAGCGCGTCATGCCCCTGCCCGTGTCCGCTCCCTTCCATTGCTCGCTGATGGATCCCGTCAAGCCGCGCCTGGGCGAGGTGCTCGCCCAGGTGAAGGTGAACGCTCCCAGCGTGCCGGTGGTGACGAACGTGGAGGCTCGCCCCAACGGTGACGCGGCGCGCGTGGTGCCGCTGCTCCTCGAGCAGGTCAGCTCCGTGGTGCGGTGGATCGAGTGCGTGGAGGCGCTCAAGGCCGAGGGCGTCACGCGCATCGTCGAGCTGGGACCGGGCAAGGTGCTCAGCGGGCTCACCAAGCGCATCACCAAGGACATCGAGTCGTTCAACGTGGAAGATTCCGCGAGCCTGGAGAAGGTCCTCGCGGCCCTGGGAGCTTGAGATGAGCGCGTTCAAGGACAAGGTGGTGATGGTGACGGGCGGCTCGCGGGGCATTGGCCGGGCCATCTCCGTGGCGTTCGCGAAGCAGGGGGCCACGGTGGTCATCGGCTACGCGGGCAATGACGCGGCGGCTCAGGAAGCGCTGGAGCTCGTGCGGGCCGTGGGCGCCCAGGGCGAGGTGGTGCGCTTCGACGTGGCGGACACCTCCGCGTGCGCCAGCGCCGTGGACGCCTGCGTCAAGACGCACGGCCGGCTGGACGTGCTCGTCAACAACGCGGGCATCTCCGTGGACGGACTCGTCATGCGCGTGAAGGACGAGGACTGGGACAAACAGTTGGACACCAACCTCCGGGGTGCCTTCGCCCTCATCCGCGCGGCCAGCCGCCCGATGATGAAGCAGAAGGGCGGCGCCATCATCAACCTCACCTCCGTGGTGGGGGAGATGGGCAACGGGGGGCAGGCGGCCTACTCGGCCTCCAAAGCTGGCCTCATCGGTCTGACCAAGTCCGTCGCCCGGGAGCTCGCCAGCCGCAACATCCGGGTGAACGCCGTCTCGCCGGGCTTCATCGCCACGGACATGACGTCCTACCTCGAGGGCGCGACGCGCGAGAAGATGGAGGGCGCCATCCCGCTGGGCCGCCTGGGCTCGGCCGAGGACGTGGCCAACGCCGTGTTGTTCCTGGCCGGTGACTCCGCCGCCTACATCACCGGAGAGGTCCTCAAGGTGAACGGCGGCATGTACATGTAGCCAAGGGTTGGATCGGCGCGGGGGCTGGAGTATACCGCGCCCGCCTTTACAGGGTCCGGGGAGTATGCTGGGCCGCCACGTGGTTTCCGGAGGATTCAATACCCATGACGACGTCTACAATCGAAGGCAAGATCAAGAGCATCATCGCCGACCAGCTGGGCGTGGGGGAGGAAGAGATCAAGCCAGAGGCCTCCTTCATCGAGGACCTGGGCGCCGACAGCCTCGACATCGTGGAGCTGGTGATGGCGATGGAGGAGGAGTTCGAGGTCGAGATCCCCGACGAGGAGGCCGAGAACATCAAGACGGTGGGCGACGCCATCAACTACGTCAACACCCACAAGAAGTAGGCATCAATCGTAGGGCCGGGGCGCGTGGGTTGCGCCCAGCGTTCCATCGTAGCAGCGCGGTAGGGAGTGGAGAGTCACGTGTCAAACCGTCGAGTCGTCATCACCGGTACCGGCATCCTCACGGCACTGGGCACCGGTACCGAGAAGAACTGGAAGGCGATGCTCGCCGGGCAGTCCGGTATCGCGAACATCACCCGCTTCGATGTGGGCAAGATCGACACCCGCTTCGCCGGTGAGGTGAAGGACTTCCAGCCCGAGCAGTTCATCGAGAAGCGCGAAGTGCGCCGGATGGACTTGTTCGCCCAGTTCGCGCTCGCGGCGGCCGAGATGGCCGTCAAGGAGAGCGGTCTGCCCATCGGGCCGGACGCTCCCCACGGCTACACGCCCGAGAAGGTGGGCGTCATCGTCGGCTCGGGCATTGGTGGCATCTCCTCGCTCGAGGAGCAGTACCGCAAGGGGGCCGAGAAGGGGTTCGATCGGCTCTCGCCCTTCTTCATCATCCAGATGATCATCAACATGGCGCCTGGCCTCATCTCCATGCGCTATGGGTGCAAGGGCCCCAACTGGTCGCCCGTGTCCGCCTGCGCCACCAGCGCGCACGCCATTGGCGAGGCGTGGAAGTCCATCCGCCTGGGCGAGTGCGACGCGGTCATCGCCGGCGGCGCCGAGGCGGCCATCACCCCGCTGGGCATGGGCGGCTTCTCCGTGATGAAGGCCCTGTCCAACTACAACGAGGATCCGTCTCGCGCGAGCCGTCCGTTCGACAAGGACCGGGATGGCTTCGTGATGGGCGAGGGCGCGGGCATCATCGTGCTCGAGGAGCTGGAGCACGCGAAGAAGCGCGGTGCCCGCATCCTGGCGGAGCTGGTGGGCTACGGGGCCAATTCGGACGCTCACCACGTGACGCAGCCCGCTCCGGAAGGCGAGGGCGCGGCGCGCTGCATGCGCCTGGCGCTCGCGTCCGCGGGGATGAACCCCGAGGACGTGGGCTACATCAACGCGCACGGCACCTCCACGCCCTTCAACGACGCCAACGAGACCAAGGCCATCAAGACGGTGTTCGGCGCGCACGCGAAGAAGCTTCCCGTGTCGTCCACCAAGTCCATGACGGGCCACATGCTGGGCGCGGCCGGTGGCGCAGAGGCCGTGGTGAGCGTGATGACGCTCCTGCACGGCATCATCCCGCCGACCATCAACTACGCCACGCCGGATCCGGACTGCGATCTCGACTACGTGCCCAACCAGGCGCGGGAGCAGCGCGTGAACGCGGTGATGAGCAATTCGTTTGGTTTTGGTGGCACCAACGCGGTGCTGCTGTTCAAACGCTTCCAGTAACACTGCCCGGGCCTCCCTTTCGGGGGCCCGTCGTGTGTGGCGAGGGCTCCCATGAAGGTCATCATCGCGTCGGATCACGCGGGCCTGGAGTTGCGCCGCGAACTCGTGAAGGCACTCCAGGAGTCGCGCGCCGAGGTGGATGACCTGGGCCCGGCCACGGCCGAGTCCGTGGACTACCCGGACTTCGCCCGCCAGGTGGCGCTCGCGGTGGCCGAGGGCCGCGCCACCTATGGCGTGCTCGTGTGTGGCACCGGCATGGGCATGGCGATCACCGCCAACAAGTTCCCGGGCATCCGCGCCGCGCTGTGCACGGACGAGTTCGTGGCCCGCATGTCCCGCGCCCACAACGACGCCAACGTGCTGTGTCTGGGCCAGCGGGTGGTGGGCCCGGGACTCGCCCGGAGCATCCTGGACGCCTTCCTGGCCACCCCCTTCGAGGGCGGACGCCATCAGCGGCGCCTGGACAAGATTCGCGAGGCCGAGTCCGGCAACGGGCGCTGACGGCCATCATTCCAACCGAGGAGACACAATCCATGGAGAACACCCGCAAGCTGGCCGAGGTCGACCCGGAGATCGCCAAGGTCCTCGTGGAGGAGACGCGGCGCCAGGAAGAAGGCCTGGAGCTCATCGCCTCGGAGAACTTCGTCAGTCCCGCCGTGATGGAGGCCGTGGGCTCGGTCCTCACCAACAAGTACGCGGAGGGCTACCCCGGCAAGCGCTACTACGGCGGCTGCGAGGTGGTGGACGTGGCCGAGTCCCTGGCCATCTCCCGCGCCAAGGAGCTCTTCGGCGCCGAGTACGTCAACGTGCAGGCCCACTCGGGCAGCCAGGCCAACATGGGCGCCTACATGGCGCTGATGAAGCCGGGCGACACGCTGCTCGCCCTGGACTTGAATTCGGGTGGCCACCTCACCCACGGCTCCGCGTTCAACTTCTCCGGCAAGCTCTACAAGGCCGTGCACTACGGGCTCACCCGTGACACGGAGACGATCGACTACGCGCAGGCCGCCGCCCTGGCCAAGGAGCACAAGCCCCGCGTGGTGGTGGTGGGCGCCTCGGCCTATCCGCGCGTCATCGACTTCGCCAAGTTCCGCGAGATCGCCGACAGCGTGGGCGCCGCGCTCATGGTGGACATGGCCCACATCGCCGGTCTCGTGGCCGCGGGCATCCACCCCTCGCCCGTGCCCCTGGCCGACATCGTCACCAGCACCACGCACAAGACGCTGCGCGGCCCGCGCGGAGGCCTCGTGCTCGCCAAGGAGCCCTACGGCAAGACGCTCAACAGCCAGATCTTCCCGGGCATCCAGGGCGGCCCGCTCATGCACGTCATCGCCGGCAAGGCCGTGGCCTTCCGCGAGGCGCTGTCGCCCGAGTTCAAGGCCTACCAGAAGCAGATCGTCGCCAATGCCCAGGCGCTCGCCGAGGCCCTGCAGAAGGGCGGCCTGCGCCTGTGCTCCGGCGGCACGGACAACCACCTGATGCTCGTGGACCTGCGCCCCAAGAAGCTCGTGGGCAAGGTGGCCGAGGAGGTGCTGGGCAAGGCCGGCATCACGGTGAACAAGAACATGATTCCGTTCGATCCGGAGAAGCCCACGGTGACGTCCGGCGTGCGCATCGGCACCCCGGCCCTCACCTCGCGCGGCATGAAGGAAGCGGAGATGGCCACCGTGGGCGCGCTGGTGGTGGAGGCGTTGGACCACGCCTCGGACGAGCCGCGTCTGGGCCACATCCGCGCCCGCATCCAGGAGTTCACCCAGGGCTTTCCGCTCTACGCCTCGCGCCTGAAGTAGCGGGAGGCCCCCCCCCGCCCATGCGCTGCCCCTTCTGCCAGGACGCCGAGAACAAGGTCATCGACTCGCGCGAGTCTCAGGAGGGGTCCGTCATCCGACGGCGCCGCGAGTGTCTGAGCTGCAAGCGGCGCTTCACGACGTACGAGCGGGTGGAGGAGCTCGCTCCGCTCATCGTGAAGAAGGATGGGCGGCGCGAGACGTTCGATCGGGACAAGCTGCTCGCGGGCCTGCAGAAGGCCTGTGAGAAGCGCCCGGTGTCCTCGGATCGCCTGGAGGAGACGGTGGCCGCCGTCGAGCGGCTGCTGCAGGGGATGGGGGAGAAGGAAGTTCCCTCGTCGGTCATCGGCGAGGAGGTGATGCGTCGGTTGCAGGCGCTGGATGAAGTGGCCTACGTCCGCTTCGCCTCGGTGTACCGCAGCTTCCACGACATCACCGAGTTCATGGAGGAGCTCAAGGACTTGCTGTCGGAACGGGCACGGGAGCGCAAGCCGCCGCGTCCTCCGGACAAGGAAGGTTGACGGGCGATGCGGCTCTTGACGCGAGCGCGGTTGCAGGCGGGGCGTGCGCCCCGGGCGAAGCGCACGGCGGACTTCGATCAGGCCGTGGCGGAGTTCTTCATGCGCCTGGCGCTGGAGGAAGCCGCCAAGGGGCTCGGGCGGACCAGTCCCAACCCGGCGGTGGGCGTGGTGCTGGTGAAGAGCGGCCGCATCATCGCGCGGGGCTACCATCGCCGGGCCGGAACCGCTCACGCCGAGGTGGTGGCGCTCGAGTCCGCCGGCTCCAAGGCACGGGGCGCGGACCTCTACACGACGCTGGAGCCGTGTGATCACTACGGGCGCACGCCTCCGTGCAGCCAGGCCATCCTGGACGCGGGCGTGCGCCGCGTCATCAGCGCCTCGTCGGATCCCAACCCCAAGGTGAATGGCAAGGGCATCTCCCGGCTGCGGCGCGCTGGAGTGGAGGTGCTCACCGGCGTCCTCGTGGAGGAGGCGGATCGCCTCAATCGTCCGTTCTTCAAGGCGATGACCACGGGGCTCCCCTACGTCTCGCTCAAGGCGGCGGTGACCCTGGATGGCAAGCTGGCCACCGCCACGGGAGATTCCCGCTGGGTGACGGGCGAGCAGGCCCGGGCGTGGGTGCACCGGCTGCGCGATCAGGTGGATGTCATCCTCGTGGGCGCCAACACCGCTCGCAGGGACAATCCCCAGCTCACCACCCGGCTGCCGGGCGGCGAGGGGAAGGATCCCGTGCGGGTGGTGGTGGATTCACGCCTGCGCCTGCCCGCCACGCTGACCGTCTTCACCCAGCGCTCGCCCGCGCGCACCGTGGTGGCCACGTTGGAGGACCCCGCGGGCCGCAAGGCGAAGCGCTTCCTCGCGGCCGGGGTCGACGTCTGGCAACTGCCCGAGAAGAAGGATCAGGTGGACCTGGAAGCGCTCATGCGCCGGCTGGCCAAGGAGGGCCTGAACCACGTCCTGGTGGAGGGCGGAGCGGAGATGTACGGCTCCTTCCTGCGCGAGGAGCTGGCGGATGAGTTGCTGCTGTTCGTCGCCCCCAAGCTGATTGGCGGCGAGGGCCTGTCCTGGTCGGGTTCCCTGGGGGTCAAGCAGATGGCGCGGGCCCTCACCGTGAGCGCGCTCTCCTACGAGCAGGTCGGAGAGGATCTGCTGCTCCGGGCCAGGCTGCCCGGGTCACGTTGAGTTCCCCGGGCGTCTGGACAGGCGGGGCCTAGAGGGCCACGCGCAGCGTCTCCAGGCGGCGCCGGATGGGAGGCAGCGGCCGGTAGTCGGGCTTGTTCACGTCGAAGAGCGGCCGGATGTTGGGCATGCGGTGGATGATCTCCCGGAGGCAGATCTGCGTCTCCATGCGCGCCAGCGCCGTGCCCAGGCAGTAGAACGAGCCCAGGCCGAACGCCAGGCTGCGCACCGTGGTGGGCCGGGTGATGTCGAACCGGTCGGGATTGGGGTACAGGGCCGGATCGCGGCTGCCCGCGCGCAGCATGAGGATCATCATGCTGTTGGCCGGCACGTGTCCTCCCACCAGCTCCAGGGGCTTGGGCGTCACGCGGGTGATCAGGTCCACCGGGCCGTCATAACGCAGCGTTTCCTCGACGGCGGCGGGGATGAGCTCGGGCCGATCCTTGATCATCTGGAACTGCTCGGGATTCTGCATCAGCGCCAGCAGGGCGTTGGCGATGAGGTACACCGTGGTCTCGTGGCCTCCGAACATCAGGGCCACGCAGTTGCCCAGGATTTCCGCGTCGCTCTTCATCTGGCCCTCGGCCTGGGCCGTGGCGAGCACGCTGGGCAGATCGTCCAGGGGCGCGTGACGGCGCGCCTCGACGATGGGCTTCATGTAGTCCTGGATGGCCAGGATGGCCTTCTGGGTTTCCAGCAGCGTGGGCAGGTCGGCGATGCGGAACAGGTTGAGCGCTTGCTGGGACCACTGCTGGAGCTGATCGCGATCCTCCTGGGGCACCCCGAGCAGCTCCCCGATGATGTTGCAGGGCAGGGGATTGGCGATCTCCTGGATGATGTCGACCTCGGTCTTGCCCTCCACGGCGTCGAACAGCGACTTGACGAGGCTCTCGACGCGGGGGCGCAGACTCTCGATGGTGGCCGACGTGAGGTAGCGCCGCAGGACGCGCTGGATGCGCTGGTGATCGTCGTTGTTCTTGTGGCCCATCCACAAATCCAGCGACGCGCGCAACGGTTGGAGTTGCTCCTGGGCCTCCTGGGGCATCTGGTCGATCCACCCCGTGAGCATCGCGGAGCCCATGTCCGGATCCTTGAGCACCATGACGATGTCGTCGTAGCGCGTCAGCACGTACCCCTGGAGCTGAGGGCTGTAATACACCGGGTTCTCCGCCCGCAGCCGGGTCAGGAGCTCGGTGGGATCCTCGAGGACCGAAGGAGCGAACAGATCGTAATTCGAGGTGGAAACGGCGGGCGCAGCGCTCATTGGGTGACCTCTCGAATCCAGAGTTTATGAGGATAGCCCGGGTCAGGATGGGCCTCCAAGCAAGCGGCCTCGTGAGGCGCGCTCCCCCCATGCATGGATTTGCCTGGGTTGTATTTATTGGATTTCGCCGACCCGATAAAGGGCCCCCGGCCCTGGCCTCGTGTGGGGGCGGATCCCCAGGCGGGAATCCGTTATAAGTCCGCGCGACATGTTCACCGGACTCATCCAGGACATTGGCGTGGTGGAGCGGGTCATCCCCGGCGGGATGACGGATGTATGGATTCGTACGGCGCTGGGCGCCAAGGACTTCGAGCTGGGCGAGTCCATCGCGGTCGATGGGGCCTGTCTCACCGTGGTGGAGTGCGCGGGGGAGTCCTTCCGGGTCCAGGCCGCGCCGGAAACCCTGCGGCGCACCACGCTCGGCTCGCGCACGCCCGGCACCCGCGTCAACCTCGAGCGGGCGCTCGCGCTGGGGGATCGGCTGGGAGGCCACCTCGTCAGTGGCCACGTGGATGCCGTGAGCGAGGTGCTGGAGGCGCGGCCCGAGGGAGGCTCGTGGGTGATGCACTTCCGGCTCTCCGCGGACATCGCCCCCTTCTTCATCGAGAAGGGCTCGGTGGCCATCGACGGCGTCAGCCTCACCGTCAACTCGGTGGGGGTGGACCGCTTCGGCGTGCAGCTCATCCCCGAGACGCAGGCGCGCACCACGCTGCGCTCGCGCGCGGTGGGCGAGCGGGTGAACCTGGAGGCGGACATGATTGGCAAGTACGTGGCGCGGCTCGTGTCGCTGCGCCAGGGCCCGGGTGGCGGGCTCACCGAGGCGGCGCTCAAGGCGGCCGGCTTCGGGGGTTGAGCTCAAGGAAGGACCAGGAATTCTCATGGCGCACGGCAAGCAGCGGGAAACGGACAGCATCGCCCTGGTGGAGCGGGCGCTCGCGGAGATCCGCAAGGGTCGGATGGTCATCCTCACGGATGACGAGGACCGGGAGAACGAGGGGGACCTCGTCATGGCGGCGGAGAAGGTGACGCCCCAGGACATCAACTTCATGGCCACCCACGGGCGCGGGCTCATCTGCCTGGCGCTCAACGAGGAGCGCATCCGCCGGCTCAACCTGCCCCTCATGGTGCAGGACAACACCTCCTCCTTCCAGACGGCCTTCACCGTCTCCATCGAGGCCGCGCAGGGCGTGTCCACCGGCATCTCCGCCGCGGACCGTGCCCACACCATCCAGGTGGCCGTGGCGCCGAACGCCAAACCGGCGGATCTCTCGCGTCCCGGGCACATCTTCCCCCTCCGGGCCCGGGAGGGCGGGGTGCTGGTGCGCACCGGTCAGACGGAGGGCAGCGTGGACCTGGCGCGGATGGCGGGACTGCGGCCCGCGGGCGTCATCTGCGAGATCATGAACGCGGATGGCAGCATGGCGCGCCGGCCGGACCTGGTGAAGTTCGCCCGCAAGCACCAGATGGTGCTCCTGTCCGTGGCCGACATCATCCGCTACCGGCTGGAGCGCGAGCGGCTGGTCAAGCGGCTCGGCGAGGTGAAGCTGGAGCGCCGGGGCCAGGGCTCCTTCCAGGCCTACACCTACGGCAGCGACGTGGACAACGCCGTGCACGTGGCCCTGGTGAAGGGGGACCTGTCCGGCCGGGAGCCCGTGCTCACCCGCGTCCACCGCTCCTGCCTGATGGGGGACGTGCTGGGCAGCGCCGGGTGCGAGTGCGGCATCCAGCTGGAGCGGGCCTTCCAGCGCATCCACGAGGCGGGGCGCGGAGTGGTCGTCATCCTCCAGCGCGACGCCTCCGCGAAGAACCAGCTGCGCTGCACCCACGTGCCCAACGAGGAGATGGTCCCCGGGCACAAGGATCAGACGCGCCTGCGCGAGTTCGGGGTGGGCGCGCAGATCCTCAAGGATCTGAGGCTCACCCGGTTGCGCCTGCTCACCAACAACCCCAAGAAAATCGTGGGGTTGGAGAGCTATTCGCTGGAAGTGGTGGAGCAGGTCCCCCTGGCCGAGGCTTCCGCGCCCACCCGGAAGGTGGCCGCTCGCCGGCCCCCTCGCCCCCGGCAGGTGCCTTGAGCGGGGCCGGGGAAAACTCGGGGGGGACGCCAGCCGGGTGGCTGGTGTAGAGAGGGCGCCACATGCCTCGTTACATCGAAGGTGACTTTCTTCCCCCCAAGGGCCGCTTCGCCATCTGCGTGGCCCGCTTCAACGCGTTCATCACCGAGGAGCTGGTGAAGGGCGCGGTGGACACGTTGGTGCGCCACGGCGTCGCCGATGGGGACATCGACGTGTTCCGTTGTCCCGGTACCTACGAGCTGCCGGCGCTCACCCGGCGCGTGTCGGAAACCCGCGCGTACGTGGGCATCGTCACCCTGGGGGCCGTCATCCGCGGGGGCACGCCCCACTTCGACTACGTGTCGGGGGAGTGCACCAAGGGCATCGGCCAGGTGGCCTTCACCTCGCAGGCGGCCGTCACCTTCGGCGTGCTCACGTGCGACACGGTGGAGCAGGCCATCGACCGGGCCGGCGTGAAGGCGGGCAACAAGGGCTCGGAGGCGGCCCTCGCCTGCATCGAGATGGTCAACCTCCACGCGCGGCTCGCCGCCCTGCCGCAAGGAAAGAGCTGACCATGGGCGCGCGCAGAACGGCTCGCGAGCGGGCGCTCCAGGCGCTCTATCAGGTGGAGATGACGCCGGGCCCCATCCTGGCCGCCCTCGAGGACGCGTGGGCCGCGGCCGAGGTGGCCAACAAGGAGGCCGAGGCGGTGAAGTTCGCCCGTGAGCTCGCCGAGGGCGTCATGGCCCACCGCAAGGAGATCGATCAGCTCATCGAGGCGCACAGCCACAACTGGCGCCTGGACCGCATGTCGCGCATCGACCGCAACGTGCTGCGCCTGGGCGTCTTCGAGCTGAAATACCGCCCGGACATCCCCAAGAAGGTGTCGCTCAACGAGGCCGTGGAGCTGGGCAAGAACTTCGGCACCGAGGAGTCCAGCGCCTTCGTCAACGGGTTGTTGGATCGCGTGGCCGTCGCCCTGGGGAAGCTGTGAACGTCTCCACCCACGAACTCGGCCTGGGGGGCCTGGACTCGCTGCGGGAGGTGGATGCCCTCTGCCTCTTCGTGGCCGAGGACGATCGTCCCCTGCCGGGCATCGCGGGTTATGTGGACTGGCGGCTGTGCGGCGCGTTGTCGCGCGTGCTCCAATCCGGCTTCTTCGTGGGTTCCCGGGATGACTCCCTGCTGTTGCCCTCCGATGGAGGCTTTACCGTCCCCCGCGTCTTCGTCCTGGGGCTGGGCCGCCGTGGCGGCATGGATGCCGCCGCGTTGGGCGAGGCGCTCGCCTCCGCCGGTCAGGTGCTCGCCCGGGCCAAGGTGGATGCGGTGGCACTGGAAATCCCAGGTCAGGGCGCTCTGGACGACTCCGCGCGTCTCTCCGCCTTCCAGGAGCGCTTCCTGCCCGCCTTCAAGGGCAAGAAGGTGGCCGTCCTGGCGGACAAGGAGTTCGCCCGCCGTCTTCCCTCCCGCAAGGGCTGAGGCGCACCGCTTCTCATCCTTCTGGTAGGATGTCCGGACCGGTTCCTGACACATGACGTTCAAGATTCTGATCGTGGAGGATTCGAGGGCCTCGCGGGAATTGATTGCCGCGACGGTGGAGTCCATCCCAGGTCTTGAAGCCGTTACCTCCAGCAGCGGCCTGGAGGCGCTCAAGTTGCTGCCCCGACACGTCTTCTCGCTCATCATCACCGACATCAACATGCCCGACATCAACGGGCTGGAACTCATCCGCTTCATCAAGAACAACCCGGCCCTGCGCGACACGCCGCTGTTCATCGTCACCACCGAGGGACGCGAGACGGATCGCGACCGGGGGCTGGCCCTGGGCGCGGTGGAGTACCTCGTGAAGCCCTTCTCCCCACGCAGCCTGGAAGGGCTCGTGCGGCGCTACCTCCAACTCGCGTGAACACCGCTGGCAAGGCCCTGGCGGAGTTCATCGCCGAGGGGACGGAAATCGTCGAGTCGCTGAGCAAGGATCTGCTCGTGCTGGATCAACAGCGCGGCCTGGAGCCGGATCCGGAGCTCATCAACGGCATCTTCCGGGCGGCGCACTCGCTCAAGGGGCTGGCGGCGCTCTTCGGACAGGAGCGCATCGCGAAGCTGGCCCACCAGTCCGAGGATCTGCTGGACCGGCTGCGCCTGGGCAAGCTGTCGCTGGATGATCAGGTGCTCGACACCCTCATCGAGTCGCTGGATGCGCTCCAGTCCCTGCTGGCCGAGGCCTCGCGGGAGGAGGCGTCGGACGCCCTGGGCGAGCGGGTGTCGACGCTGGGCACCCGGCTGGCGGACCTGGGCACGGTCTCGGCCGCGTCCGACGAGGATCCATTGGATCGGTTGGAGCTGTCCGAGCAGGTGCGGGCCGTCTTCACCGAATACGAGGAGCACCGGCTGCGCGAGAACGTGCGCCGGGGCGTGGCCCTCTACCGCGTGCGGGCCGCGTTCGACCTGTCCGACTTCGACACGGGCCTCACCGAGCTCAACGCGCGCCTCAAGCCCCTGGGCGAGGTCGTCAGCACACTGCCTTCCTCGGAGCCGGGAGGCCTGTCGGGCATCGCGTTCGATCTCATCTTCGGCGCCCGGGTATCGACCGAGGAGCTGACGCAGAAGCTCGAGGGGACGCCCGCTCAGCTCTTCGCGCTCGTCACCCGTCCGGCCGCCGCCCCCGTCACCCCGCGGGCCCCGGCGGCTCCGCCCGTGCCGCCGGCCGAAGCGGGGTCCACCCCGGTTCGGAAGACGGCCAAACGCAAGCCCCGGACGCCCAAGGCACCCGCTCCGCAGACGCCTCCAGACGAGCCGCTCGCCGCCGCCTCGAGCACGATGCCCACGCTGCGCGCGCTCGAAGCCGTCTCCTCCGGGGAGGCCTCGTCCTCGTCTCCGGTGCGCACGCTGGTGCAGGAGTCGCCCACTCCCCGGGGGACTCGCTCGGAGGGCGAGTCCGCGCGGAGCCTGACCCAGACGGTGCGCGTGGACATCCGCCGGCTGGACGCCTTGATGAACACCGTGGGCGAGTTGTTGCTCATCAAGGCCAACCTGCAGCGCATGGTGGAGAACGTGCGGCTGGACGCCGGGGTGTCGCTCTCCAAGGTGTGGGGCCAGGAGCTGTCGCGCGAGACGCGGCAGCTCGAGCGCAAGCTGGACGCGCTCCAGGAGGGGCTGCTCGAGGCGCGCATGGTGCCGGTGGGCCAGGTGTTCGACCGGCTCGCGCGGCTGGTGCGCCGCATCGCGCGGGAGGTGGGCAAGGAGATCGACTTCATCATCGGCGGCGGCGACGTGGAGCTGGACAAGCTCATCGTCGAGGAGCTGAGCGATCCCCTCATGCACATCATCCGCAACGCCATCGACCATGGGGCCGAGTCCCCCGAGGCGCGGCAGGCGGTGGGCAAGCCCCGGCGGGCACGGATCTCCCTGCACGCCGAGCAGAAGGGCAACCACGTCGTCATCGAGGTGAGCGACGACGGGGCGGGCATCGACGAGCTGGGGGTGCGCGAGCTGGCGCTGCGCAAGGGCCTCATCACCGATGCGCAGGCGCGCGAGATGAGTCGGCGCGAGCTGCTCAACCTCATCTTCCTGCCGGGCTTCTCCACGGCGAGCAGCGTGAGCGAGCTGTCGGGCCGGGGCGTGGGCCTGGACGTGGTGAAGAACAACATCGGCAACCTGTCCGGCATCATCGACGTGTGGAGCGAGCGGGGACAGGGCACCGCCTTCCACCTCACGCTGCCCGTCACCCTGGCCATCATCCGTGCCCTGGTGGTGGGCGTGAGTGGCCGCACCTACGCGGTGCCGCTCAACAGCGTGCTGGAGATCCTGTCCGTCAAACCCTCGGAAATCCGCACCGTGGAGCGGCGCGAGGTGCTGGACGTGCGTGGCACCACGCTGCCCCTCATGCGGCTGGCGCGGGTGTTCGGCCATCCGGAGAGCCATCCCGAGCGCCACTTCGTGGTGGTGGCGGGGCTCGCCCAGGAGCGCTTGGGCATCGCGGTGGATGAACTCCAGGGCCAGCAGGACATCGTCGTCAAGTCCCTGGGGGGCCGGTTGCAGGGCGTGCGAGGGATTTCGGGGGCGGCGGACCTGGCCAATCGCCGCACGGTGCTGGTGTTGGACGTGGGCGCCTTGCTCGAAGAGGGGATGAGCACGGAGCGCCGCCGGGCGTGATCCCCCGGACGCGGGCCTGCTATCTTCGGCGCCGTGCCTTCCCTGTCCGCACTGCTCGACGATTTCTTCTACCGCCCGGATGAGGACGTCGGCCCCATCCAGGAGGTGGTGGCCGGTACCGATGAGTCCATCGAGCCCGCGGCGGAAGAGGTGCCCGAGGAGTATCTGGCCTTCCGGCTGGAGGGCGAAATCTACGCGGTCCCCATCCACGGCGTACGGGAGATCGTGAAGGTGCCGCCGCTGACGGAGGTGCCCCGGGCCGCCTCCAACCTGCTGGGCGTCATGTACCTGCGGGGCGAGGTGTTGCCCGTCTATGACATCAAGGTGAAGCTGCGCCTGGCGGACAAGGCGCCCCTGGTGGCCGGCCCCGAGGCGCCACCTCCTCCTCGCGGTGCGCGCATCATCGTCGTGCAGACGGCGGACGGGTTGGCGGGCATCTGGGTGGATGCCGTTTCCGAGGTGGTGCGGCTGCGGCCGTCCATGCTGGAGTTGGCCCCTCCGGGGGTCGGAGGAGGGGAGCGCGACTGCGTGGTGGGGCTCGGGCGGCGGAAACAGGAACTCTTCATCCTGCTCGACATCTGGCAGGCCCTTTCATGAGACAACGTGCGCTCACCCTGAGCCGTCTGACCTCCTCGCGCGTGGAAGAACGGACCGAAGCGGAGCGGGATCCCCTCGTGCAACTGTGCGCCTTCTTCGTGGGGGCCGAGGAGTACGCGGTGGACATCATGCGGGTGGAGGAAATCCTCCAGCCCCAGCGCCTGACGCCCGTGCGCGGCGCGCCCGCCTTCCTCGAGGGCGTCATCCGGTTGCGCGGCGCCATCCTCCCCGTCGTGGACCTGCGCAAGCGGCTGCTCGGCGTGGAGGCTCCGGTGGACACGCCCAAGACGCGGCTGCTGGTGTGCTGGGTGGGCCGCCGGCGGGTGGCCTTCACCGTGGACCGCGTCTCCGAGGTGGTGCGGCTGCGGCGCAGTGAGATCAAACCCGCGCCGGCGCTCGGGGCGGTGGGCCCGGGCCCCTTCGTGGTGGGGGTGTACGGAGATCCGGAGACCCGTGAGTCGCACGGCACCGATGCGGAGCGGCTCAAGTTGTTGTTGGATGTGAAGGCACTGCTGCTGGCGGAGATGGTGCGCGACTCCGGCCGGAGGGTGAACGGATGAGCGAGGAGGGGCGCAACGCAGAGGAACTGCGATACCGGGCCCTGCTGGCGTTGGACGTCTTCCGGACGGATGCTCGCGAGCGCCTCGTGGAGGGGTTGCACGACGAGAGCTGGCGCGTGCGGCGCGCCGCGGCGGGCGGCTTCGCCCGGGTTCCTGGACGCGCGGCCTCGGTGGAACGGCTCATCTCCGTGCTCGGGGAGCGCGACGAGACGGGGGCGCGCAACGCCGCGGCCGAGGCGCTGGTGAGCCTGGGCTCCGCGTCCGTGGGGCCGTTGGTGCGGCTGCTCGGGCACGTGGATCCGGATCAGCGCAAGTTCGCCGCGGACATTCTCGGCCAGCTCGCCCGGCCGGAGGCGGAGGATGCCCTGGTGTCCGTGTTGCTGGAGGATGGCGACCTCAACGTGCGGGTGGCCGCGGCCGAGGCGCTGGGCCGCATGGCGGGACGCAGTGGCGCGCGCGCGTTGGAGCGGACCCTCAACGACGTCGAGCCCCTGTTGCGCCTGAGCGCCCTGGAATCGCTCGCGGCGCTGCGGCAGCCTCCCCCGCTGTCCGACGTGCTCCCCCTGTTGAACAACCCCCTGCTCAAGCGCAGCGCCTACCGGGTGCTCGGGCTCATTCCCCGCCTGGAGGCGACGGAACTCGTGTGCCGCGGACTGGGGGCGGAGTCGCGCTCCACCCGCGAGGCGGCGCTCGTGGCGTTGGGGCAGCAGGCGGCGCTGACGGCGCCCTCCCTCCGGTCGGCCATGGACGTGGCGGTGTCCCAGGTGCTCCAGCGCCTGCCCGAGGCCTCGGGGTGGGTGGCGAGCGCGTTGGAGTCGGAGGACCTGGAGCTGCGGGCCGGAGCGCTCGTGGTGGCGGCGGTCCTTCGCTCGCCCAAGCTGGCGCCCCTGGTGGCGGAGGTGGCGCAGGAGGAGCGGTTGGTGCCCGAGGTCATGCGCACGCTCGCGTGCTTCGGTCCGGAAACCGGGCGCGAGCTGCTGGCGAGCATGGGCCGGCTGTCCTTCCCGGCGCGCGAGGCCGCGGGGCAGGTCCTGGTGGAGATGGTGGACGCCTCGTTCGTTCCCGAGCTCGTGCAGATGCTCGACTGGGGAGAGCTGGACGTGAAGAGCGTGGCGGTGCGGGCGCTCGGGCGTACGGGCTCCCGGGATGCCGTGGCGCCGCTCGCCCAGCTGTTGTCCGATCCGGAGATGGCCGCGCTGGCGGCGCGAGCCCTGGTGTCCCTGGCGACGAGCCACCGCGACCTGGTGCTCCAGGTGCTGGAGTCGGCCCTGGAAGGCGGCGCGGAGCCCGCGGTGCTCAACGCGCTGGTGCGGGTGGGTGGCACCGCCAAGCTGCCCCTGGTCCGGCGGATCGCGAGCCAGGCGTCCGTGTCGTTGCGCGCCACCGCCGTGGAGGTGGTGGCCGCGGTGGATCCCGTCGGAGGGCTGGAGCTGGCCCGGTCCGCCTTGGTGGACGAGTCCTCCTCGGTGCGCGCCGCCGCGGTGCGGGTGATCGGCCAGCTCGGGGATGCCTCCATGGCGGAACTGCTCGCGCGGGCCCTGGCCGATAGCGCCCTGGAGGTCCAGCTCTCCGCCCTGGAGGCCGTGGGGGAGTGCGGGGCCCTGGAGCGGGCGGGGGATCTGGAGTCCCTGGTGCGCCACCCGGACGGCGCCATCGCCTTCCGCGCGGTGCGCTCGCTGGCGCGGCTGGGGCTGCTTCGGGACGAGGTGCTCGCGCGCGCGGTGTCTCATGAGGATCACGAGGTGGTGAAGGCGGCGCTCCAGGCGGGCGCGGATCGAGGCGGAGGCGAGGCCCTGGCGCTGGAGCTGTTGGGCCATGCGCGCTGGGACGTGAGGGCGGCGGCGGCTCGGGTGCTGGCGGACTCCGGCGGGACGAGCAGCCTGCCGACGATGCTGGCCGCGCTGTCCTTGGAGACGGATACGCTGGCCCGTCGAGCGCTGGTGGACGCGGTGGAACGGCTGTCGGGACGCTGAGTCGGGGAGGATCGCGGGGGTGATGCCTTTCGATACAGGCCGGCCGGAGATGAACGTGGAGGAGTTCCGCCTGCTGCGCGACTTCGTGTACGCCTATTGCGGCATCCTGGTGCGCGACGACATGAAGTACGTCATGCAGCGGCGGTTGTGGCCCCGGTTGGAGGCGCTGGGCCTCACGGACTTCGGCTCCTACTACCGCTACCTGCGCTTCGATGCCCAGCGCCGCCCCGAGCTGGAGACGGCCATCGAGGCCCTCACCACGCACGAGACGTACTTCTTCCGCGAGCCCCGTCAGCTCAAGGCCTTCTCCGACGAAGTCCTCCCCGTGTTGGAGCGGCGCAACGCGCGCACGCGCCGGCTGCGGGTGTGGTCCGCGGGCTGCTCCTCCGGCGAGGAGGCCTACACGCTGGCCATGCTCCTCAAGGAGAGCGGGCGCTTCGAGGGGTGGGATGTCGAGGTGCACGGCTCGGACATCTCGCGCCGGGTGCTGGCGGTGGCTCGGCAGGGCGAGTACGGGCCGAGCGCGCTCCGGGCCACGTCCGCGGATCAGCTCTCGCGCTATTTCGTCCAGCTGGGGCCCAACCGGGTGCGCGTGCGCGACGACATCCGCGCCCTGGTGTCCTTCGGGCACCACAACCTGCAGGAGCCGGAGCAGGGCTCGTGCAGCTCCCGGATGGACGCCGTCTTCTGCCGCAACGTGCTCATCTACTTCGACACGCCCGCGCGCCAGCGCGTGCTGCGTCTCATCTACGAGAAGCTGACGCCGGGTGGCTATTTGATGCTGGGGCACTCGGAGAACCTCATCAACCTGAGCGCGGATTTCGAGCTGGTGCATCTGCGCGGAGATCTCGTCTACCGCCGGCCGGAGCTGGGTGGGTGGAGCCCATGAGCATCCTGGCGCCCGTGAAGGTGCTGGTGGTGGACGACTCGGAGTCCAACCGGAGGTTGTTGACGGAGCTGCTGGAGTCCGCGCCGGACCTGCGGGTGGTGAGCACCGCGGCGGATGGCAACGAGGGTCTGCGCCAGGTGATGGCCCTGCACCCGGACGTGGTGACGTTGGATCTGGAGATGCCGCGCCTGGGGGGCTACTCCTTCCTGCGCCTGCTCAAGAGCACCGCGCCCACGCCCGTCATCGTCATCTCCAGCTACGCGCACCAGGCGGACGTCTTCAAGGCGCTGGAGCTGGGCGCCATCGACTTCATCGCCAAGCCGTCGCGCCCCACGCCCGAGGCGGTGGAGAAGCTGCGCCGGGAGCTCCAGGACAAGGTGCGCGCGGCCCGGCAGCTCCGCCCGGATCGGGCTCCGCCGCCCCCGCGCCGTCCCCGGGGACTCCCGCTGGAGCCCTCGTTCGTGGTGGGGGTGGGCGCCTCCACGGGGGGTCCCCCCGCGGTGCAGCGGCTCATGGAAGCGCTCTCGGCCGAGCCGTCGGTGAGCATGCTGGTGTGCCAGCACATGCCCCGGCAGTTCACCCGGGCCTTCGCCGAGCGCTTGGATCGCCTGGGCCCCTTCACCGTGCGCGAGGCGCAGGAGGGGGATGTGCTCCAGCCGGGCCACGTCTTCATCGCGCCCGGTGGCCGGCAGCTGGTGGTGTACCGCCAGGGCGGGCAGTACACGCTGGGCACGCCCCCTCCGACGATGCAGGACAAGCACGCGCCCTCCGTGGATCGGCTCTTCATGAGCCTGGCCGAGGTGTTCGGCGCGCGCTCGGTGGGTGTGGTACTGACGGGCATGGGCTCGGATGGAGCCCAGGGCGCGCGGAGCATCCACAAGGCGGGCGGTGAGGTGTGGGCGGAGTCGGAGCGCACGGCGGTCGTCTACGGAATGCCCCAGGAAGCGGTGGCCACGGGCGCGGTGAGCCGCGTGCTGCCCCTGGGCGAGATTGGCCCCGCGCTGGTGGAACTGGCGCGCAAGAGACGGTGACATGAAGACTTTTCCTTCCGAGTTCGCGGACCTGCTGACGCCCAAGGGGCGGCGCATCCTCGAGGGCAGAGACAACGACGCGTGCGGCAAGCTGCTCAAGCCGGGCCACCGCTTCGTGGCGCTCAGCGGGGTGCTGGACGCGCGCAAGGCGGCGGCGTGCCGGGACGAGCTGGACAGGGCCCTGGAGAGCACCCTCACGCTCATGGAGGACCCCATCCCCCCGGAGAGCATCTTCGGGATGACGGAGAACTACGAGGAGCTGCTGCCCAAGACGGTGCGGGTGCGCACGGCCCTGCTGGAGAGCCGGCGCTCGCGCTCGTGGGCCGCGGCCGAGCGGGTGGGCCTGGTGGAGATGATGCGCTCGGACAGCTTCGCGGCCTTCGCGGCGGCGGTGAGCGGCCGGCCCCTGCGGCGCAAGTGGGGCATCCAGGTGCTGTGCTACGGCCCGGGGGACTACGCGGGCCCTCACAACGATCACCACCCCGAGGACGCCGAGGCCGCCAACGGCTACGTGGACATGCACCTCACGTTCGCCACGCGCGCCGTGGCACACCAGTGGCTCATCTACTCCAAGCAGGGCCACTTCTCGCAGATGCGGAGCGTGAACACGCTGGGGGGCATCACCCTGTACCGGCTGCCCTTCTGGCACTACACCACGCCGCTCATGGCGAAGCCGGGCGCGGAAGCGGACGCGCGGCGGTGGGTGCTCCTGGGCACCTTCCTGGACGCGCCCGAGCAGCGTCGCCGCAACACCGCCATCGAGCCGCCCCCGGTGTCCGCGGCCTCGGTGCTGCTCCACAAGCGGTAGAAAAGAATCGGGTAAGACTTACACTGACGTCATGATCGACGAACTGGTGAGGACGTTGGGCCTGTTGCCGCACCCGGAGGGGGGGTTCTACCGGGAGACATGGCGCTCCTCGTCGCGCGTGGAGACACCCCGCGGGACGCGTGCGTTGGACACCGCCATCTACTACCTGTTGCCCCGAGGCTCCTTCGCGGCCTGGCATCGGGTGACGTCGAACGAACTCTGGCACTTCTACGACGGGCAGGCCCTGACGCTGTACCTGCTCGACGAGAGCACGCGCCAGCTGGAGACGGTGCGCCTGGGCCGCGATGTCACGCGCGGCGAGCGGCCCCAGGTGCTGATTCCCGCGGGCATCTTGCAGGCGGCACGGCCCGAGGGGGACTACACGCTGTGCGGCTGCACGGTGAGCCCCGGCTTCGACTTCGCGGACTGGGAGATGCCCCGTGGCGAGGATCTGGCGGTCCGTCACCCCGAGCACGCCGCGCTGTTGCGCCAGCTCGCCCATCCAGGCTGACGCCTGGCTTCAGCGCGGGGCCTGACAGCGCGGGCAGAAGAACAGCCCCCGTCCGGCCAGCGTCACGCGGGTGATGGGTGTGGCGCAGCGGGGGCAGGGAAGTCCCTCGCGGTCGTAGACGCAGAAGCGATCCTCCCGTCGCTTGCCGGGGATACACAGGGCGGTGGGCGGGGCCTGGGGCGTGACGATGCGGCCATCCCGGGCGGCGTCCTCCATCAACTGGCGCAGGGCGTCCCACAGGCGCTCGAAGTCCGCGGAGCGCAGCTCGCACGCGGGCCGTTGGGGCGGCAGACGCGCGAGGAACAGGGCCTCGGCGCGCAGGATGTTGCCCACGCCGGAGATGCGCGCTTGATCGAGCAACACGGTGGCGAGGGGCGCGCGTGCGCGGCGAAGGGCCTCGAAGGCTCGGGCGGGGGATGCCTCGGGCCGCAGCGGATCCTCTCCCAGCCGGGCCCGGAGGGCGGTTTCGGCGTCGGGCGTGAGCAACTCACAGGCCTGGGGTCCGGACAGGTGGAGCGTCGCGTGGGGCGAGGCGAGCCGCAGACGGCAGGCGGGCGAGGGCAGGGGGGCGCTGGCGCGAAAGTGCCGGATGTTGCCGACCAGGCCCAGGTGCACGTGCAACCGGATGCCGCCCTCGAAGTGGTGGAAGAGGTGCTTGCCATGCGCGTCCACGCCCTGGAGCACGCGCCCCGACAGGCGCCGGGCCTCGGCGGTGAAGCGTCCCTGGGGGGAGTCCGCGGTGAAGGGGCGTCCGATGAGCCAGCGGCGGTGGACGCGGGCGAGGCGGTGGATGATGTTTCCCTCGGGCATTCTCGGGAGGTAACGTCCGGGGGCCGACCCGTCGAGTAGATGGCACCTCGCCGCCGCCGGGCCGGGCGGTCCGCCAGGGCCTCGTGGGGCGCTCAGTCCGCTGCCTGCTCCAACGGAGGGCGGTGTTATCCTCCCGCGTCATGACGCGGCAAATCAGGGCCCTGGTGGTGGACGACTCGCAGGCCATGCGGCGCAGCCTGATGTACGCGCTGCAGCGGCTGGGCACGTGGCTCCACACCGACGAGGCCCAGGATGGGGCCGAGGGCCTCAAGAAGCTCACCCTGGGCCGGTACGACCTGGTCCTCACCGACATCAACATGCCGCTCATGGACGGGCTCAAGCTCATCCGCCACATCCGCCAGACGGAGGCGTACCGGAGCGTGCCCATCGTGGTCATCACCACCGAGTCGGCCACGGAGGATCGGGCGCGCGCCATGGCCCTGGGGGCGAGCGCCTACCTGGTCAAGCCCGTGCAGTCCAAGGTGGTCCAGGACACGGTGAAGGGCCTGCTGCGGCTCGAGTAGGCCTGGGATGCAGCCGTCGCTCGTCCAGGGGGCGAGGGAGGGCGCGTCTGTTGTTGCCTGGGGGCGGATCCCCCACGTAAAGACGCATCCCGTCATGGCCATGAACGAGCGTTACGAGCCGCAGGCAATCGAGTCGAAGTGGCAGAACCGTTGGAGCGAGGCGGGCGTGTTCCGCGCGGGCAGCCGCCCCGGAGCGCCCAAGAAGTACATCCTCGAGATGCTGCCGTACCCCAGCGGGAAGATGCACATGGGGCACGTGCGCAACTACCTCATCGGAGACGTCTACGCGCGCTACTTCCAGATGCGCGGCTACGACGTGCTGCACCCCATGGGGTGGGACGCCTTCGGCCTGCCGGCGGAGAACGCGGCCATCAAGGACGGCGTGCACCCGGCGGTGCGCACCCGCGAGAACATCGACTCCTTCAAGAAGGAGATCCGCTCGCTGGGCTACAGCTACGACTGGTCGCGCGAGGTGAACACCAGCGAGCCCGAGTACTACCGCTGGAACCAGTGGTTCTTCATCCAGATGCTGGAGAAGGGGCTCGTCTATCGCCGCTTCAGCAAGGTGAACTGGTGCACGGGCTGCCTCACGGTCATCGCCAACGAGCAGGTGAAGGACGGCGTGTGCGAGCGCTGTGAGTCGCAGGTGCTCGACAAGGAGATGCCCGAGTGGGCCTTCCGCATCACCCGCTACTCGCAGGCGCTGTTGGACGGCCTGGACGAGCTCAAGGAGTGGCCCGAGCGCATCACCTCCATGCAGCGCAACTGGATTGGCCGCTCCGAGGGCGTGGAAGCGGACTTCTCCATCCAGGGCACGGAGGAGCGCCTGCGCGTCTTCACCACGCGCGTGGACACCCTCTTCGGCTGCACCTACGTGGTGCTGGCGCCGGACCACAAGCTCGTCTCGCGCATCACCACGCCCGCCCAGCGCGCCGAGGTGGACGCCTTCGTGAAGAAGATGGCGGCCATCTCCAAGACGGACCGCACGGACGAGGGCGCCACGAAGGAGGGCGTCTTCACGGGCGCCCATGCCCTCAACCCCTTCACGGGGCAGCCGGTACCCATCTGGATCGCCAACTTCGTGCTGTCCGACTACGGCACGGGCGCGGTGATGAGCGTGCCGGCGCACGACGCGCGCGACTTCGACTTCGCGCGCAAGTACGCGCTGCCCATCCGCGTGGTGGTCCAGCCCGAGAAGGGGGACACGCTGCCCGAGGGCAGCGCGCTGGAGGCGGCCTTCACCGAGGACGGCGTGCTGGTGGACTCGGGCGAGTACACGGGCCTGTCCTCGGCCGAGGCGCGCCAGAAGATGGGCGCGAAGCTCCAGGCGGAGGGCCGGGGCGAGCCCAAGGTGACGTACCGCCAGAAGGACTGGGGCTTCAGCCGCCAGCGCTACTGGGGCACGCCCATCCCCATCGTCTACTGCGAGAAGTGCGACCCCGAGCGCAAGGGCCAGCCCGTGCCGCTCGAGCAGTTGCCGGTGCGCCTGCCGGAGATCGACACCCAGGCGGTGCTCACGGGCAAGGGAGAGCCGCCGCTGGCCAAGGTGCCCTCCTTCGTCAACACCACGTGCCCCACGTGCGCGGGCCCGGCCCGTCGCGAGACGGAGACGATGGACACCTTCGTCGACTCCTGCTGGTACTTCGCGCGCTACCTGTCGCCGCGCTACGCCGAGGCGCCCTTCGATCCGAAGGAGGCCCAGCGCTGGTTGCCGGTGGACGTGTACGTGGGCGGCCCCGAGCACGCGGTGATGCACCTGCTCTACTTCCGCTTCTGGACGCGGGTGATGAAGCTGCTGGGCCTGTCTCCGGTGGACGAGCCCGTCACGCGTCTGGTCACCCAGGGCATCGTCAACGGCCCGGATGGGCGCAAGATGTCCAAGCGCTGGGGCAACGTGGTGGCGCCCTCGTCCATCGTGGAGAAGTACGGCGCGGACACGGCGCGCGCCTACGTGATGTTCGCGGGTCCTCCGGAGCGCGACTTCGACTGGTCGGATGACCAGGTGGAGGGCGCCTTCCGCTTCCTCAAGCGCGTCTGGGTGCTCGCGTACCAGCACCAGGGGACGGCCGGGACGACGCACGAGGGGGCTTTCGAGGGCAAGGCCCTGGAGATCCGCCGCGCGGCGCACAAGTGCCTCAAGCGGGTGGGGGAGGCCATCGAGCGGCTGTCCTTCAACACCGCCATCGCCGGGTGCATGGAGTACGTGAACGCGCTCTACGCGCTGGGCACGCCGGAGACGAGCGCGGAGAAGGCCGCCATGGCCGAGGCCGTGAAGGTGCTGACGGTGGTGCTCACGCCCTTCGCCCCGCACCTGTCCGATGAGATCGCCGAGGCCTATGGGGCCAAGGACTTCGTCGTCACCCAGGGCTGGCCCGCGTTCGATCCGGCCCTGGTGGTGGACGACGTCATCCCCTACGCGGTGCAGGTCAACGGCAAGCTGCGCGCGGAGGTGAAGGTGGCGGCGGACGCGGGCGAGGCGGACGTGCGCGCCGCGGCCGAGGCGGACGAGCGGGTGAAGGCCGCGATGGCGGGCAAGACGCTGCGCAAGTTCGTCTTCGTGCCCAAGCGGTTGGTGAACTTCGTCGTCGGCTGAGCGGAGCGGGGTGGGCGCCAGCCGAGGGCGCCCCCTTGCCCCGGGCTTCCTGGTCGCGCTTGACCGGGGAGCGTCCGCCGCTAGTGTGGGCCGCATGTCCCGGATGCGCGCGGTGGGTTGGCTTCTCTTGTTGTGGGGTGCCGGGTGCGGCTACCGCTTCACGCCTCGGAGCGCGGGCCTGCCCGAGGGGGTGAGCTCGGTGTGCGCGCCCGTCTTCCGCAATGACACGCCCGAGCCGGGCCTGGAGGCGCTCTTCACGCGCACGCTCCGCCTGGAACTGGTGCGCGCGGGCGTCCTGGGTGCCCAGGGCTCGTGTGATGCGACGATCGAGGGGGTGGTGGCGGGGGTGAGCAGCGCGCCGACCATCGTCACGGAGCCCGTGTACGAGGGCAATACCCTGGTGGCCGGGTCTCAGCTCGCCAGCTACCGCGCTTCGGTGACGGTGGGGTTGCGGCTGATGAAGGATGGAGCGGTGGTGTCGGAGACGGTGGTCTCTGGCAACGAGGACTTCCTGCCGGGCACGGCGAGCGTGTCCGGCGACGTCCTGGAAGCCGAGGCCAACCGTCAGGCCGCGCTACACCGTCTCGCCGAGACGTTGATGCGCGAAGGGTACGATCGGTTGGCCAACAACTGGTGAAGCCCGCGACGACTACTTCGCGGCGGCCTTGGCGCGGTTGACGGCCTTGGCCAGGCGCGAGATGCGGCGGGAGGCGGCGCGCTTGTGGATGACGCCCTTGGACGCGGCCTTGTTGATGCGGCTGGCGGCGGCCTTGAACGCGTCCGGGGCCTTGCCCGCGTCGGAGGTGAGGGTGTCGCGCAGGTTCTTCACGGCGTCCTTCACCGTGGTGCGCACGTTGATGTTGCGGGCGCGGCGCTTCTGCGCCTGACGGTTACGCTTCTCTGCAGACTTGGTGTTGGCCAAGGTGATCTCCAGCGTACTTCTGTGGAAAGAGGGGGCGTACCTACTTCGGCGCCTACCGGAGCGTCAAGACTTGCGTGATCCCAGAATGATCCGGATGCCCGCAGGCCCTCCCCTCATCGTTCAGTGACGGCATACTCCCATTGAACCCCGGAAGGATCACGAAACGTGATCCGGCCTGGCTCCAGGTCGCCTTCTCGCACACACCCCGGGGAGACGTCCTCCAGGAGGGTATGCAGCCGGCGCACGGCCGCCTCGGAGGGCGCCTCGAAGGTGAGGAGGGTGGGGGAGGCCGTAGTGGGGCCGGCGACGAAGACGAGCCGGTACAGCCCATCCCCGTACACCGCCTCCTGGGCCGTGCTTCGCTCCGCTTGCCAGCCGAGCAGGGGGGCCACCCGGTCCCAGAAAGCGCGCTGCGCGGCGAGGTCTCCCACCGTCAGCCGCAGGGAGGCCAGGGCGGCACGGGGAACGCGGGTAGGGGGAGGCAGGGCCTTCTCCGCGGCCTTGGCGGCCTGCCAGTGTCGTTGCATGTGGTCCAGGGTAGCATCCCCAATGGAGACGCCCTCGGAGCGCAGGGCGGATTCGATGTGCTGGAAGCGCGTGGTGAAGCGGCGCAGGGCCATGCGCAGCGCGTCCTCGGCGGGGGTCCGCAGGAAGCGCGAGAGGTTGGCCAGGGCCAGGAGCACGTCTCCCAGCTCATGTTCCAGGGCATCGCGATCCTGGGAGGTGATGGCCTCGTCCAGCTCGCCCAGCTCCTCGGACAGCTTGGCGCGGACCTGCTCCAGCGCGGGCCAGTCGAAGCCGATGCGGCTCGCCTTCTCCAGGAGCCGCTCGGCGCGCAGCAGGGAGGGCGCACCCATGGGCATCCCGTCGAGCACCGAGCCCTCCCGGCCCGTCTTCTTCTTGCGCTCCTCGGCCTTGAGTTTCGCCCAGTTGGCCAGGGGCTGGGGCATTCCGTCCTCGCGCCGTTCCCCGAACACATGGGGGTGGCGGTGGGTGAGCTTGTCGCCGATGGAGGCGCAGACGTCCGCCAGGGTGAACTCCCCCAGCTCCTCCGCGAGCCGGGCGTGGAAGACGATCTGGAAGAGCAGATCCCCCAGCTCCTCGCACAGCGGGTGCCAGGGACTCCCCTCGGCCACCCGGTCCATCTCCTCGAGGACCTCGAAGGCCTCCTCGGTGAGGTAGGGGCGCATCGAGCGCAGATCCTGCTTCTTGTCCCACGGGCAGCCATCGGGGGCGCGCAAGCGAGCCATGATTTCCGCCAGCCTGTCCAATTGCTGTCCTGCTGAACCCATGGTTGCTTCCCCTCTCCGAGCGAGCGGGTTGCAGTTAGCACGAGAACTTCGCGGGTGGGGGACGACAACTTCCGTGTGACGGACCCGTCGCCTATGCTCGGGTCTCCGAATGTTGCGCCCCTCCCTCTTGCGCTGCCTTCCGCTGCTGCTGTGCCTCCTTTCGGGGTTTCCCGCGAGGCAGGCCCATGCGCAGCAATTCCAAGATCCCTCCATGCTGGACCCGGAGGAGATGGCCATGCCCGACGAGCCGGAGTCCGACGACTCTGGAGACGAGGACCCGGAAGCCAGCTCCGCGGGGCACAAGGGCAAGAACGCCAAGGGCCAGAAGTCGAAGGGCGAGGACCCCCGTGGCGCGGGCAAGGGAACCAAGACCAAGGGCGAGTCCGAGGGCGAGGGCGAGGGCGAGCTCCCCGCGGCGCCTCCCGAGCCCGCCCCCGTGGTCCGGCCGCCCCCCGCGCCCATCCTCACGCCTCGCGTGACCGACGCGGATCTGCATGCGGCCTGGGGCAGGTGGCAGAGCGCCGTGGCGGCGCTGGACAACGAGGCGGCGCGCAAGGCCCTGCAGGAGTTGGTGTCCCTCAAGGACGACGTGGCGGCGCTGGACATCGAGGCCTTCAGCATGGGCCTCATCCGCGCGGCCGAGGGGCGGCGCAAGGCGCATGATGAGGCGGGCGCGCTGCAACTCGTGGAGAACGCGGCGGCGCTCTCTCCCAATCTCCCCTATGCGCGTCTGGCGCTCGCCCAGGCCTATGCCGAGCGCTCGCCCGAGGCCGTTGGCGCCTACTCGCGTGAACTCAAGGCCGCGCTCGGGGTGATGTTGAGGGATCCCCGCTACCAGCGTCCGGTGCTGGCGGACCTGGGCGCGGTGGTGCTGGTGGCGTTGATGGCCACGGCGGTGGTGATCGTGGGCGTGCTCTTCGTGCGGCGGGTGCGCTACATGCTGCATGACTTCCACCACCTGTTTCCCCGCGCCGCCGCCCGCTGGCAGTCCACGGCGCTCGCGGTGGTGCTGCTGCTGGGCACGCCCCTGGCCCTGCGCTGGGGCCTGGTGCCCGTGTTGATCATCCTGCTGTCGTCGGTGGCGTTCTACCTGACGCGGGTGGAGCGGGCGGTGGCGGCGGGGCTCATCGTCCTGACGGCGCTCGTGCCGCTCGCGGCCGGCAAGCTCGCCCAGTCCGCGATGTTCGCGGAGACGGTGGCCGAGGACGTCTATGTGCTGGAGCATGGCGGGCTCGACGCGGAGCTGGTGGCGGAGCGGGTGAGGGCGCGCCACGACAAGAAGCAGGCGGACTTCGCCGAGCTCTTCGCGCTGGGGCGCTTCGAGGCCCGCCGGGGCCAGATGACGGAGGCCCTGGTGCACTACAAGGCGGCCGCCGCCCTGCGCCCCGGCCACGCCGCGCTGATGACCAACCTGGGCAACGCGCTGCTGGCCACGGGGGACTCGGACGGCGCGGCGCGGCTCTACACCGAGGCCCTGTCGGCGGACCCCGGACTGGTCGCGCCTCCCTTCAACCTGGCCGAGGTCTACCGCCGCCGTGCGGCGGTGGCGCCAGACTCGGAGATTGGCTCGCACAATCAGAAGGCCAGCGACGCGCTCGCGGCCGCGGCGCGCTTGGATCCCGTCCTGCTGCGGGACTGGAGGCGGCCTCCGGATGAGCGCCTGTTGATGAACCGCCTGTTGCTCGCGCCCTCCCTTCCGAGGGCGGACCTGCCCGTGCCCCAGGATCCAGTGCTGGCCGAGCGGGTGCAGGCGCAGCTGTCGCGCCGGTTGCTCGGGAGTTCGGGGTTCGCCGCCTGGAGCCTGAGCCTGCTGGGCGCGCTGTTCGCCTTCGGTTTTGGTTTCGCGGGCCAGACGCTGAAGGCCTCGCGCGAGTGCGAGAAGTGCGGCCGCCCGGTGTGCCGGCGCTGTGACAAGGAGCTGGGCGTGGCCAGCAAGACGTGCGCCCAGTGCGTCAACGTCTTCTCGCGCAGGGTGGTGGTGGAGGCGCGTGTGCGGGCCCGCAAGCACATCGAGATCGAACGCAACCGCCGCTGGAGCAGTGGCTTGTCCTACATCCTGGGCGTGCTGGTGTCCGGCGCGGGCCACGTCTTCCACGGGCTGGCGGTGCGCGGCGCGCTCTATGCCTTCTTCTTCCTGCTCGCGGTGGCCGGGGTGTTGTTGCGCTCCGGCGTGTTGCGCTCGCCCTATGGCGAGGCACCGCTCTACCTCAAGCTCGCCCCCGTGTTGCTCTTCCTCATCCCCCTTCATCTCCTGACATTGCGCGGCCTGTACCGCCGCCAGAACGAGTAGGCAGGAACGACGATGGCCCTGACAGGAACCCTCAAGGACTTCGGCATCGCGGACATCCTGCAGCTCATCGGGCAGCAGCAGAAGACCGGGGTGCTCTATCTCAAGAACAAGGATCAGGACGTCCAGGTCTTCATCCGGGACGGCAACATCGTCCGGGCCGAGAGTGTCACGCGCCAGAAGAAGCAGTTGCTTGGCAACATGCTGGTGAGCGCCGAGCTCATCACCCAGCAGCAACTGGACAGCGCGCTGGAGATCCAGAAGCGCACCCTCAAGCGGCTGGGGGACGTGCTCATCGCCACGGGTGTCATCACCCAGGAGAAGCTGCGGCAGATGATGCGGCTGCAGGTGACGGAGAGCCTCTACGGGCTCTTCTCCTGGAAGGCGGGCAACTACGAGTTCAAGCAGGAGGAGAGCGTCCAGGTGGACGCGGACGACCTCACGCCGCTGCGCGCCGAGAGCGTCCTGATGGAAGGCTTCCGGATGGTGGACGAGTGGCCCCACCTGCGCAAGAAGCTCTCCAACGAGGCCACCACCTTCGAGAAGGTGAAGGAGCTGCCTCCGCCCAAGGCCCAGCCGAAGGAGGATGACTTCGACGCCGCCTTCGATGACGCCTTCTCCGAGGAGAAGAAGGACGAGAACAAGGGCGAGTTCCAGTCCATTGGCTCCTCCGAGCGCCGCGTGCACGCGCTGATCGCGCCGGGCCGCGATGTGAACAAGCTCGTGGACATCAGCTGCCTGGGGGAGTTCGAGACCTGGAAGGCGCTCGTCAACCTGCTCAACCTGGAATACATCCGGGCCATCCCGCCCTCTGGCCTGTCCCTGTCGGCGGCGTCGGGAGGTGGCGCGGGCCTGATCTTCCGGGTGGGCGGCATGGTGGCGCGGGCCGCCGTCACCTTCGTGGTGATCGCGGCACTGGGTTTCGTCGCCTCGCGGCTACGGCCGGGTTCCTGGGACTTGCAGGGAACGTCCGCCTCCTCCTACTCGGACCCGGCGGCGCAGCGCCTGGTGTCTCGTGCCCAACAGGCGCGAATCCAGGCGGCGCTGGAGGTGTTCCGCCTTGAAAAGGGCAACCTACCTGAACGACTGGATTCCCTGGTCGAAGTGGGTCTCCTGCATCACGAGGACCTGCGCTACCCGTGGCGAGATGACTATTATTACCGTCGGACGTCGGATCGGCAGTTCATCCTCCTGCCTCCCTTGCGCTAGGTCGGCCGCTCGCTTCCTGGCGACATGGGAAGCAGGAGGACGTTACGTAGAGGTGAGGTCGAATTCAGCGACACCCGCACCGAGGGATGGGACGCATTGCGAAACCCCGCCACTGTAGAGGCCCAAGCCGTCAGCCCCACCTCCGCCAAGGTGGACGTCCGTGACAACGCGACGACCCTGGCGCTGTGTGGCAACCAGAACGAGAACCTCAAGCTCATGGAGCGCCGCCTCGGTGTCCGTGTGGGACAACGAGGGACGGAACTGCACCTGTCGGGGCCGGCCGATGCCGTGGCCTTCACCGTGAAACTGGTGGAGAACCTGGAGGGCATCATCCGGGCGGGCCGTCCTGTCTACCGCGAGGACGTGGAGCAGGCCATCAAGGTCCTGGGCCGGGGCGGTGTCGAGTCCCTCCAGGACGTGATGCTCGGGCCCGTGCTCAAGAGCTCCACCAACAAGCAGATCGCTCCCAAGAGCATCGCGCAGAAGCGCTACGTGGACGCCATCCGCGCCAACGACATCGTCTTCGGTATCGGTCCCGCCGGAACGGGCAAGACGTACCTGGCCATGGCCATGGCGGTGTCCTTCTTGCAGGATCGCAAGGTCAAGCGCATCGTCCTGGCGCGTCCCGCGGTGGAGGCTGGCGAGAAGCTCGGCTTCCTTCCGGGTGACCTGGCCGAGAAGGTCAACCCCTACCTGCGCCCGCTCTATGACGCGCTCCACGACATGATGCCCGTCGAGCGCGCCAATCACTTCATCGAGCAGGGCGTGGTGGAGGTGGCCCCGCTGGCCTTCATGCGCGGCCGCACGCTCAACGACTCCTTCGTCATCCTCGACGAGGCGCAGAACACCACCGTGGAGCAGATGAAGATGTTCCTCACCCGCCTGGGCTACAACAGCAAGGCGGTCATCACCGGTGACGTGACGCAGGTGGATCTGCCCACGGGCAAGACGAGTGGTCTGCACCACGCGCGCTCCATCCTGCGCAACATCGAGGGCATCAACATCTCCGAGTTCTCGGACGTCGACGTGGTCCGCCACCCGCTCGTCCAGGAAGTGATCCGGGCCTACGACCGCTTCGATGCCGCCCAGCAGGCCGCCAAGGCCCTCAGGGACGCCGAGGCTTCTCATCCGCCCGAGGCCTCCGAGGAGAGCCCGATCGCTGACTGAGGCAGTCTGGTGGACGGTGGAGCGGGGGTGGCGGCGGGAATGATCTCGCCACCCGCCGCTTTGCTTGAAGTCTTCCTCCTGCCTCTCATAGGTTCAAGAATCTCATGGCCGAACCGGAATCCTCGCACCCCGGACCCAGTCAGTTGGACGCGCTTTCACGGCGCTTCCGGCTCGGCCCCCACTGGGGCCGGCGCCTGGCGAGCGCGTTGTTGCTCCTTGGCGTGTCGGTGGCGGCCGGCTTCGTCATCTCCCCGGGCCTCTACAGCCAGCAGATTCCCGCGCTCTCGGATGAGAACCTCGGCAAGCCCTTCCGCACGAGCTCGCCCGCGGGTTTCAAGGCTGGACGCGACTACGACATCCTCCACGAGACGATGACGGAGAAGCGGCGCCAGGACGCGCGCTCCGCGGTCCGCCCCGTGTTCGACCTGAGTCCGGGGGTGGTGGCGGAGCTGCGCACGGCGATCAACGGGGCCTTCTCCGCCATGCGCGTGCGCCTGGAGGAAAAGGCCCGGGCCGAGGAAGCCGCGGAGGCCGAGACGCCCGAGCCACGCAAGCCCGTGCGCAAGCCGGCGCCGACGGCGGAGGACCGGGAGCGGCAGCGCCGGGAGCTGGAGTCGATGCGCGAGAGCTTCCAGGCGCTGCTCTTCGGGCGCAGGGACTCGCCGATCGACGTCGAGGACTTCCAGGCGTTGGATGCCGGGAAGTTCTCCGAGAGCATGGAGGCCGCCACGCTGGCGTTGGTGGAGCGGGCGTACGGCTTCTCGGATCCCCTGCCCGTGTACATCGCGAACTCGCGGGAGGAGCTGTCGCGCGAGGGAGCCCAGGGCATCACCGTGCGGGACTTGCGGCACAACGGCGAGCAGACGCTGCCGGGCACGGCGCCCACGGTGGTGGATGTGCGCGAGGCCCACACGGAGCTCGAGCGCTTCGCCTCCGTTCCAGGCAACCTCCTGCCCGACGCGCCCGTCGTCCAGCGGCGGGCGGTGCTGCGGCTGGCCAAGCGGCTGGTGCGGCCCAACCTGACCATCAACAAGGCGGAGACGAACGCGCGGCGGGCGCACGCCGCGGCCGCGGTCAAGGACGCCCTCATCTCCATCAAGAAGGGCCAGCGCGTCATCGGCGATGGCGAGCTGGTCAACGAGACGCACCTGGTGGCGGTGCGGGGCATGCGCGCGCAGACGGACCGCCTGGACCTGGTGCAGTTGCAGGTGGGCGGCACGGGTCTGGTGGCGCTGCTCATCACGGCGACCTACGTTTTCTGCCGGGCGGCCTTCCGGCGCTTCCGCCCCACGCGCAAGGACGCGCTGCTCCTGGGCCTGCTGTTGGTGGGCATGCTCGGCATGGCCCAGGTGTGGGTGTCCATCGCGGACGCGGTGCAGGACCGGTACACGGCGCTGCCCCTGGAGGCCTTCTATTACGCGTTCCCCGTGGCGGCCGGCGCGATGCTGGTGCGCTTCGTGCTCTCCGAGGAGCTGGCGCTCTTCTTCGCCATCGTCCTGGCGTGCCTGTCCGGAGTGATGCTGGGCAATTCACTGTCCTTTGGCATCTACGCCCTGGTGGGAGCGCTGGTGGCCGCCGATCGCATCACCCGCGCCAAGGATCGCGTGGGCATCTTCCGGGCGGGTCTCATCACCGGCGTGGCCAACCTGGTGGCCGTGCTCTGCCTCTTCCTGGCCGAGGGCAAGGGGCTCACCGTGGACACGCTCATGACGGCGGTGTTCGCCTTCGTGGGCACGGCGCTGTCGGTGCCGGTGCTGGTGCTCGCGCTCACGCCACTCATCGAGTCCGTGTTCGGCTACGCCTCGGACCTCAAGTTGCTGGAGCTGGCCAACCTCAACCACCCCGCGCTCAAGGAACTCATCGTCCAGGCGCCGGGCACCTACCACCACTCCATCATCATCGGCACGCTCGTGGAGAACGCGGCGGAGGCCATCGGCGCCAACCCGCTGCTCGCGCGCTCGTGCGCGTACTACCACGACATCGGCAAGGGCCGGAATCCGCTCTACTTCAGCGAGAACCAGAAGGGCGAGAACCGTCACGACACGCTCGTGCCGGCGATGAGCGCCGTCATCATCAAGCGCCACGTCACCGAGGGCCTGGAGATGGCGCGTCAGTACCGGCTGCCCAAGCTGGTGGCGGACGCGATTCCCCAGCACCACGGGACCCGGCTGGTGGGCTACTTCTTCCACAAGGCCGTCAAGGAGCAGGAGGGCAAGGAAGGCGCGCCCCCCATCGACGAGAGCATCTACCGCTACCCGGGGCCCAAGCCGCAGTTCCGCGAGGCGGCGCTGGTGATGATCGCCGACGCGGTCGAGGCCTCCACGCGCTCGCTGCCGGATCCCACCTCGCCCCGGTTGCAGGCCCAGGTGCAGAAGATGATCAACCTCATCTTCTCCGAGGGGCAGCTGGACGAGTGCGATCTGACGCTGCGGGATTTGAATCTCATCGCGCAGTCCTTCCTGCACACGCTCGAGGGCATCTATCATGCGCGTCCCGCCTATCCGGCCGGGGCGCTGCAGGCGGGCCCCAAGGGCGCGCTGATGGTGGCCCCGGCCGCGAAGCAGGACAGCAAGCCGCGTCCGGTGGGGACGGGGACCTGAGGCACGAGGCGGGAGGATGGCGAACGTGAGGCTGCGCAAGGGGAAGGTGATTCCTCGCGACGATGGGAAGCGCATCGAGGAGTTCGTGGGCGCGGCGTCGACGGGCACGGATGGCGTCTCGGTGGCTCGCATGCTGGCGCCCCCGGGCTGGAGGGAGCCGGCGCAGACGCCCGAGTTCGACGAGGTGGTCATCGTCCTCAAGGGGCAGCTGACCCTGGTGGTGGACGGCCGGCGCCAGCTCATCGAGGAAGGCGAGATGGGGCTGGTGCCCCGGGGCCGGCGGGTGGTGTACCGCAATGACGGCCAGGGCGCGTGCGACTACTACTCGGTCTGCGCGCCCGCCTTCCGGGTGGAGCGGGCTCACGTCGAGGACGAGGAGGAGGCGCCCCAGGAGAACCGGGTGACGGTGCAGGTGGCGCATCCGCAGGGCAAGCGCTTCGCCCGGCAGGTGACGGACCTGGCCGAGTCGTTCCTGGAGAAGCTGGACCTCACGGGGTGCGAGCTGTCCATCTCGCTCGTGGGCGACCATGCCATCCGCCGGCTCAACCGCACGTGGCGCAAGAAGGACAAGGCGACGGACGTGCTGAGCTTCCCCGCGGGGGACGCGCCCAAGGGCACGCCGGGTCCGCGCCAGCTCGGCGACGTGGTCATCTCCCTGGATACGGCGAAGCTGCAGGCCAGGGAGTACGAGCGCACGTTGGAGTCGGAGGTCGCGCGCTACCTGGCGCATGGGCTGCTGCACCTGCTGGGGCATGATCACGAGCGCCCCAAGGACGCGCAGAAGATGGCGCGCGCCGAGGAGCGGTTGCTGGGGGCCAGCGGCATGGTGGGCGACGCGGTGGCCCCCCGGGCCCGCAAGCTCATGACTTGAGGGGTCCGCGTGCCGTCGGGGCCCTCTCCGGCGGACATCCGCTCACCTGGAGGGCATCCGTGGGGTTGAGTCGGGCGGCGCGCGTGATAGGTAGGTCCGCCCCCGCGTGTTGGAACGGACCATGCCTCGCCTGACCCCGTTGATGCTCTGCCTGCTTGGCCTGCTGCTGGTTGCCTCTCCCGGGTATGCCCAGGACACGCCCCCTTGGGGGACCGGGGAGAGCAAGGGCGAGGACCTGACCATTTCCCTGGTCACCTTCGGGCCGGGCGACGACGTCCCGTCCTGGTTCGGGCATGGCGCGCTGGTGGTGGAGGACGCGCGGCTCAGGACGTCGCGCCTCTACAATTACGGGATGTTCTCCTTCGACGAGCGCATGCTGATGCGCTACGCGATGGGCCGGCTCGAGTTCTGGGTGGACGACACGCGCCCCGGGCCGACGTTCCGGTTCTACCGCGCCCTCAACCGGGACGTGCGGTTGCAGGTGCTGAACCTGTCGCCCGCGCAGAAGGTGGAGCTGGGCCGGTTGCTGGCGGTGAACGTACTGCCCGAGAACCGCGAGTACCTGTACCACCACTACAACGACAACTGCGTGACGCGGCTGCGCGATGCGATCGACAAGGTGGTGGGCGGACAACTCCATCAGGCGGAGAGCGTTCCCGGGCGGATGACCCTGCGGGATCACACCCGCCGCTACACGGACGTGGGCCCGCCCATGAGCGTCCTGCTCGACTTCCTGATGAACGATGAGATCGACAAGCCCGTCACCCGGTTGCAGGAGGCCTTCCTGCCGGACGAGCTGGAGCGCCAGGTGGCGGAACTGCAGGTGGTGGGAGAAGACGGGCAGGAGCGCCCCCTGGTGGAGAAGACGGTGACCCTCTTCAAGGCCCAGGGCCGTCCCGTCACGCCCGAGCAGCCGCCCCGGTACGCGCCGGTGATGTTGTTGATGGGGCTCGTGCTGGGTGGAAGCGCGGCGGGGCTGGCGGGGTGGGAGCGGCGCAAGGGGGCGCGGCTGCCCCGCGTCTTGCTGGGCCTGCAGAACGTGCTGGTGGGCCTGGTGTTCGGGATTCCGGGCCTGGCGTTGTTCATCATGTGGCTGGGCACGGATCACACGGTGACGTACCGCAACGAGAACCTGTTCCTGGCCAATCCGCTCACCGTGCTCGCGCTGCCCCTGGGCATCCAACTGATGCGCGGCTCGCCGCGGGCCCGGGCGAGGATGTGGCATCTGTGGCGGGCCTTGGCGGCGCTGGGGGTGCTGGGGCTCGTGCTCAAGGTGCTGCCCATGTTCGATCAGGACAACTGGCGCCTCATCGCGCTGCTCCTGCCTATCTCCGTGGGGATGGCGGGGGCCATGTGGCTCATGAGGGCCCCGGCGGCCGGGCGCGTCCCGGCGCCGTCCGTGACGTCGGAGCTGAAGGTTTCTGGAAGCTGAGAAGAGGGAGGACACAACATGGCGAACGACTCGATGGAGAAGATCGGCGGGCTTCGCGAGCGTCTGACGGCGCTCAGGGGGCATCTTTGACCTCGACCGCAAGAGGTCGCGCATCGCGCTGATCGAGCGCGAATCCACGCTGCCCACGTTCTGGGACGACAACACCAAGGCGCAGGCCATGCTCAAGGAGAAGTCCACGCTCGAGTCGAGCGTGGGCGCCTACGAGAGGGCCGCGAGGGGCCTGGACGACGCCCAGACGCTCCTGGAACTGGCCGCCGAGATGAACGACGAGGCCAGCGCGAGGGAGGCCGAGGACTCACTCGGCGCCCTCGACGGGGAGGTGGCCAAGCTGGAACTGGCGCGGATGCTCTCGGGAGAGCAGGACCGCTCCTACTGCTTCATGGACATCAACGCGGGCGCGGGTGGCACGGACTCCATGGACTGGGCCGCGATGCTCATGCGCATGTACACGCGCTATTGCGAGCAGCGCGGGTGGAAGGTGGAGATCAACGACGCGCAGGAGGGTGAAGAGGCGGGCTTCAAGAACGTCTCGCTGCGCATCGAGGGCGAGTTCGCCTACGGCTACCTCAAGGCGGAGGTGGGGGTGCACCGGCTCGTGCGCATCAGCCCCTTCGACGCCAACGCGCGCCGGCAGACGGCCTTCGCCTCGGTGGACGTCTACCCGGAAGTGGACGACTCCATCCAGATCGACATTCCGGAGAAGGACATCGAGCTCAAGTTCATCCGGGGTGGCGGCGCGGGCGGTCAGAAGGTCAACAAGACCTCGTCCACGGCGCAGCTGCGCCACCTGCCCACCGGCATCATCATCACCTGCCAGACGGAGCGCTCGCAGTCGGCCAACAAGGACATGGCGTTCAAGATCCTCCGGGGCCGTCTCTACGAGCTGGAGATGAAGCGGCGCGAGGCGGAGCGTGACGCCGCCGAGGCGCAGAAGAAGGACATCTCCTTCGGCTCGCAGATCCGCTCCTACGTGCTGGCGCCCTACCGCATGGTGAAGGACCTGCGCACGGGGGTGGAGACGGGCAACGTGGACGCGGTGCTGGACGGTGAGCTGGAGTCGTTCGTCACCGCGCAGCTCATGGGGGTGAAGAACCCCAATCGCAGCGCTCCCGAGTAGCCCCGGGACGAAGTGTGGGAACCTTTCCGCGGCCTCGTTGTCCAAGGCCGCGGGAGAGGGTCTCGGCGAGGAGCGGGAGGACAGGGCTGCGCGCGGGGCATGCCGCGGGGGAGGTCACCGGTGTCTGCGGGCGAAGGGCTCGGGAGGGAAGCGGAAGAGACGCCGGAGCGCGTGCTGCTGGCGCGGCTGCGGCGCGGAGAGCCGGACGCCTTCGAGGAGCTGGTGCTCGCGCACCAGGACCGGCTCTACGACTTCTGCGTGCGGATGCTGGGAGACCGCGAAGAGGCGTACGACCTGGTGCAGGACGTCTTCGTCAGCGCCCACCAGAACCTCGCGCGCTTCCGCGAGGACGCGAAGCTGTCCACGTGGCTGTACCGCATCGGCAAGAACCACTGCATCAACCGGCTCAAGTACCTCAAGCGCCGGGGCCGGGGCCGCTCGGAGGAGTACGGCGAGCGGAGCGAGGGCGCGCTGGCCGATGCGTTGGGCTCGCCGCCGGGGCCGGACGCGGCGCTGGAGTCCGCGCGCGAGCAGGCGAGGGTGCAGTGGGCCATCTCCCAGTTGGAGCCGGACGCGCGCATGCTGGTGGCGCTCAGGGACATCGAGGGACTGGCGTACGAGGAAATCGTCGACATCACCGAGCTACCGTTGGGAACCGTGAAAAGCCGGCTCCACCGGGCCCGGGAGAAGCTGGCGGATTTGCTGGGACGGGTTGAGGAATGAAGGGTTTTCAGCGGAGACTCGGGGACATGTCAGCGCAGCTCAGCCACCGCGAGACCCGGGCCCTGTTCATCGCCTTCGCCGACGAGGACCTGCCCGCCGACAAGGCGCGGGAGGTGCGCTCGCACCTGGACGGGTGTGGCGAGTGCCAGCGGGGCTGGCAGCACTATTCGACCACCGTCCAGCGGCTCAAGGGCGTGGAGCGTCACAAGGCGCCTCCGGCACTGGCCTCCCAGGTGATGGCGCGGGTGAAGCGGCAGCGGCGCTCCAGTCTGCGCAGGCTCACCCAGATGCACGCGCACTACCGTCTCCCGGTGGAGATCATCATTCCCGTGCTGCTCGCGGCGGCGGTGGCGGCCTACCTCCTCATGTCCGCTTCCTGAAAGAAGCGGGGCCCGGCGTCCATTCGTTGCGTCCCGGGGTGGGCTTGGCTAGCGTGCCGCGCCCTCACGGGAAGCCCCATGGCCGATACTCCAGAGAACAAGAACGCCGAAGCGGACCTCGGGTCCAAAGAGCAGGAAATCTACGCGCAGCGCCTCGACAAGGCGCAGAAGTGGCGCGACTCCGGCGTCAATCCGTACGGGAACGGTCACCGGCCCGAGCACCTGGCGCAGGTCATCCTCGACCGGCACGCGAACCAGACGGCGGAGGAACTCGAGAAGGCCGGACCGGTCTCCTACAGCGTCGCGGGCCGCATCGTCGCCGTGCGCAGCTTCGGCAAGGCCGCCTTCGTGAAGCTGCGCGATCGCTCCGGGGAGATCCAGGCGCACGTCAAGAAGGACGTGCTCGGCGACGCCTACGAGCTCTTCAAGTTGTGTGACCTGGGCGACTTCGTGGCCGTGGAGGGCACGATCTTCCGCTCGAAGACGGGGGAATTGACCCTCGCGGCGAGCAGGTTCCTGCCGCTCACCAAGTCCCTGCGGCCCCTGCCGGAGAAGTGGCACGGCCTGACGGACGTGGAGATCCGCTACCGCCAGCGCTACCTGGACCTGGTGTCCAATCCGGAGGTCAAGCAGACCTTCCTCAAGCGCAACAAGCTCATCCGCTACATCCGGGACTTCCTCGACACGCGTGACTTCGTCGAGGTGGAGACCCCGATGATGCACCCGCTGGTGTCGGGCGCGGCGGCGCGGCCGTTCATCACGCACCACAACACGCTGGACATCGATCTGTACATGCGGATCGCGCCCGAACTCTACCTCAAGCGGCTGGTGGTGGGCGGCATCGAGCGCGTGTACGAGATCAACCGCAACTTCCGCAACGAGGGGTTCAGCACCCGGCACAACCCCGAGTTCACGATGCTCGAGTTCTACCAGGCCTACGCCACGTTCGAGGACCTGATGGACCTGACCGAGGAGATGCTCTCGGGGGCGGCGAAGGCGGTGACGGGGGACACGAAGGTGGCCTACCAGGGCCAGGTGCTGGACTTCGGCAAGGGGTGGAAGCGCATCCCCATGACGGAGGCCATCCGCGAGGCGGTGCCGTCCCTGAGCGACAAGGACATGGCGGACGCGGACCGGCTGCGGCACGAGCTGCTCGGCAAGACCCACGGCCAGGCCGAGCGCAAGGCCATCGAGACCATGCACCATGGCGAGCTGGTGGGCGCGCTCTTCGAGCAGCACGTGGAGAGCACCCTGGTTCACCCCACGTTCATCACCCAGTACCCCACGGCGGTGAGTCCGCTGGCGCGCCGCAATGATCAAAATCCGGACTTCACGGATCGCTTCGAGCTGTTCGTCGCCGGACGGGAGATCGGCAACGCCTTCTCCGAGCTGAATGATCCGCTCGATCAGAAGGAGCGGTTCCTCGGCCAGCTGGACGCGAAGAAGCGCGGCCAGCAGGAGACGATGGACTACGACGAGGACTACATCCGCGCCCTGGAGCATGGCATGCCGCCCACGGCGGGTGAGGGCATCGGGATTGATCGCGTGACCATGTTGTTCACGGATGCGCCGTCGATTCGCGACGTCATCCTCTTCCCCCTCCTCAAGCCGCTTGCGAAGTAGGCAGGAACCCCGCGTGAACGCCGAACGGCAGACTGTCTACCGCTGGAGTCTCATCTGGAGCGGCGCCCTGGTGGCGCTGGTGGGTGCCATCCTGCTCGGCGTGGCCGTCACCCAGGCGGACGCGTGGGTGCGCGTGGCCTCGGTGTTCGGGCTGTCCACGCTGGGGTGGGGCGGGCTCGTGCAGACGCTCAACGCGGTGGGGCTGGCCTCGGTCCAGTCCGCGGTGCCCTCCTCGGTGAGGGTACCGGGAACCGAGTATCTCTGGTTGGGCGCGGCGGCCTGGCTGGTGGGCTGGGTCATCCTGGCCAGCGGCATCCGGCGGGCTCCCGCTCCGAGCGAGGGTCCGAGCGCGGCGGCGGGCGCGGTGCTCTACCCGCGGCTGGCGCAGTACCGGGACTTCTATTGGAGCACCCTGGGCGCCTACGGCGGAGGCATGCTGCTGTCGGAGCTGGTGCTCATCCTGCTGCAGACGTTCCTGTCCAGTGGTGGGGGCTCCGCGGGAGCGGAGCGGGGCGGCCTGGCGCCGACGATCGCCTTCGCCGTCTCGCTCGTGGTGGCCTCGTTCGTGGCCTTCGCCTGTGGCTTCGTGGGCGCCTCGCGCGCGCGGCGGCTGGCCATGCCCGAGGCCACCATCGGTGTCATCTACCTGGGCCTGCCGGTGCCGGTGGGCCTGACGCTGATGGAGCAGTTGCCGGACCTCCAGGTGTCCCTGGGCTACCGGCTGCGGGAAGTGACGTACGTGGCGGACATGCTCGGCCGCCCGGTGGTGGGCTACTGGCTGGTGTTCTCGCTGCTGGTGCTCATGCTGGTGCTGGGCATCAACACGGGGTTCATCGCCGCGGGCAGTGGCCGCGTGGACATGAAGCTGGGCTTCGAGCTGTTCGTCGCCCGGCGCCACGTGGGGGTGTTCCGGCCCTCGCTGCTGCTGGGCACGCTGGCGGTGCTCCTGTTCGGCATCGTCCCGCCGCTCATCGTCTACGGCATCATCCGCGCGGTGGAGGCGGCCGTGGAGCGCACGCGCATCCGCGCGCTGGGCTTGCAGGATCCGCTCGCCGCCGCCGCGGCGCTCAACCGGCTCAAGCTGCGCGAACAATCGCCCACCATGATGATGACGGCGCTGTCGGTGGGCGGCGTGGGCGTGGGCGTGATGGCGCTCATCATCGTCCTGTCGGTGATGAGCGGCTTCGAGGAGGATCTGCAGAACAAGATCCTCGGCGCGCACTCGCACGTGGTGGTGTCGAAGTACGCGGGCCGCCTGACCGACTACAAGCGGGTGATGCAGCAGATCGCCAAGGTGCCGGGCGTGGTGGGGCAGACGCCGTCCATCGACAACCCGGTGATGGTGCTCGCCGACGACGAGGTGCAGGGCATCGTGCTCAAGGGCATCGACCCGGAGACGGTGGGCTCGGTGCTGGATCTGCGCATGAACATGCTGCCCGGAGGCAGTCTGGACAACCTGGAGACCCCCGAGAAGATCGCGCCCCGGCGCTCGCTCGGCCTGGGCTCCAAGCCCCAGACGGAGGAAGAGCCGGACGAGGAGTTCGATCCCATCATCGGCAAGCCCACGCAGAGCGCCGAGCAGAAGGTGCTGCCCGGCATCGTGCTCGGCCGCGAGCTGGCCACCATCCTGCGCGTGGTGGTGGGGGACCGGGTGAACGTCATCTCTCCGCAGGGCGCGGAGCTGGGCCCCGCGGGCCTCATTCCCAAGAGCCGCGCCTATCGCGTGGCGGGTATCTTCTACTCGGGCATGTACGAGTACGACGCCAAGTTCGCCTACATCCTGTTGGGCGAGGCGCAGAAGCTCTTCAACTCGGATGGGCCCACGGGCATCGAGTTGAAGGTGGCGGACGTGGATGACGCGCGGCGCATCTCCACGCAGGTGTCGCGAGAGCTGGGCGGCTATCCCTACCGTTCGCGGGACTGGGGAGAAATCCACCGCAACATCTTCTCCGCGCTGCGGCTGGAGAAGCTGGTGATGGGCATCATCCTGTCCATCATCATCATCGTGGCCGCGGGTCTCATCGTGGCCACGGTCATCATGTTGGTGCTGGAGAAGCGCAAGGAGATCGCCGTGCTCAAGGCCTTGGGCGTCTCCGACGGCGGCATCGTGAAGATCTTCCTCGCCGAGGGCCTGCAGATTGGCGTGGCGGGAGGTCTGCTGGGGCTCTTCTCGGGGCTCTCGTGGTGCTACTTCATCCTGAAGGTGGGCATCAAACTGGACCCGTCCGTCTATTACATCCCGAACCTGCCGGTGAAGATCGAGCCGGTGCAGACGGCGCTCGCGGTGGTCATCGCGGTGCTGGTCACCTACCTGGCGTCCATCTATCCCGCGCTCAAGGCGAGCAGCGTGGAGCCGGTGGAAGGCCTGAAGGCGGAGTGAGGACGATGGCACTGCTCTCCATCCGCAACGTCTTCAAGAGCTACTTCCTGCACGGCAAGCGCATCGACGTGCTGCGCGGCGTCTCCCTGGACATCGAGAAGGGGGAGATGGTGAGCATGATCGGCGCGTCCGGCGCGGGCAAGAGCACCTTCCTGCACGTGCTCGGCACGCTGGACATGCCGGCCGCGGGCGAACTGTTCTTCGAGGATCGGAATGTCTTCGCGATGAACGACGCGGAGATCGCCGACTTCCGCAACCGCACCATCGGCTTCGTCTTCCAGAGCCACTATCTGCTGCCCGAGTTCACCGCGCTGGAGAACGTGGCCATGCCGGCGCTCGTCCAGCGCCGGGAGCGGGCCCCGTCCTACGCCTACGCGCGCGAACTCCTGGAGCGAGTGGGGCTGGGGGCCCGGGTGGACCACCGTCCGGGGGAACTGTCTGGTGGCGAGGCTCAGCGCGTGGCCCTGGCTCGGGCCCTGGTGCTCAAACCCCCGGTTCTCCTGGCCGACGAGCCCACGGGCAACCTGGACCCAGTCACCGGCGAGGGCATCCACCAATTGTTACGGGAGGTGAACCGGGACCTGGGAATCACCTGCGTGGTGGTGACCCACAACGCCACCCTGGCCGAGTCCATGCCCCGTCGGCTGAGGTTGAACGCCGGCCAGGTGACCGAGGCGTGAGGGCGGGGGGCCCACCTTCCCGCGATTTCTCATTGAGCCCCGCCGAAGTCCTCCCGTAGATTGCCCCGCCCTTTACCGGCCGATTGCTCTTGAGGCTCCCCGTTCTCTCGCTCAGGTTTCTTTTCCCGCTCCTCGCCGCCGCATGGACGGTGATGCCCGGCCATGTGCTCGCGCAGGAGGGCGGGGAATCGCCTCCGGCCGCTCCGGCTCCCGCGCCCCCTCCTTCCGACGCCCCGGTGGATGCCGACCGGGAGGTGCGCGAGGGGGAAGTCACCGACATCCGCATCGAGGGCAACCGGCGCGTCGAGTCCGAGGCCATCCGTCGGGTATTGCGCACTCAGGTGGGCACCGTCTTCGATCCGGCCCGGACGCCCGAGGATCTCCGGGCGGTGTGGGCGCTCGGCTATTTCAGCGACGTGCAGTTGCTGGTGCAGCGCCTGCCGTCGGGAGGCGTCACCTATGTGGTGAGGGTGCAGGAGCGCCCCTCCATCCGCGCGGTGAAGCTCGCCGGTAACGACGAACTGAGCCAGGACGATCTCAAGGAGTCCATCGAGGTCAAGGCGCTCACCATCCTGGATCTGGACGCGGTGCGCCGCACCCAGAAGAAGATCCAGGAGAAGTACATCGACAAGGGCTACTTCCTCGCCGAGGTGGGCCACAAGATCGTGCCCGTGGAGGGGGGCCAGGTCGATGTGGTGTTCAACATCGACGAGAACTCCAAGGTGATGGTGAAGGACATCATCTTCCTGGGGGCGGAGAAGGTCCCCGCCTCGCGGCTCAAGGAAGTGATGCTCACCAAGGAGGGCGGCTACCTCTCCTTCATCACGGGCGAGGGCACCTACCGCGAGGAGGTGTTCCAGCGTGACCTGGCGGTCATCCAGGCGACCTACTACGACGAGGGCTTCATCAACGTCCGCGTGGACAAGCCCAGCGTCTCGCTCTCTCCCGACAAGCGCTACATCTACATCACCCTCAAGGTGACGGAAGGGGAGCGCTACGACATCGGGAAGATCGGCTTCTCCGGCGACCTGGTGGTCCCCGAGGCGGAACTGTCCCGCCTGATGACGTCCAGCACGGGACAGCACTTCAGCCGCACGCAGCTCGGCCAGGACATCCAGTCCGTCACGGACGTCTATTACGACCGTGGCTACGCCTACGCGAACATCAACCCCATCACCAACATCAACGCGGACGCGCGCACGGTCGACCTGACCTTCGAAGTGCAGAAGGGGCCTCAGGTCACCATCGAGCGCATCGAGGTCGTGGGCAACTCGAAGACGCGCGACAAGGTGATCCGCCGTGAGCTGCGCGTCTACGAGGGCGAGCTCTTCAATGGCACGGGCATGCGCCGCAGCAAGGAGCGCGTGACGGCGTTGGGCTTCTTCGAGTCGGTGGAAGTCACCCAGAAGCCGGGCTCGCGGGACGACACCATCGCCATCCAGGTGGAGGTGAAGGAAAAGGCCACGGGCACCTTCCAGGTGGGCCTTGGCTTCTCCAACGTGGAGAACTTCATCTTCACGGCCCAGGTGTCGCAGAACAACTTCCTCGGCTGGGGCCAGAGCGTGTCGGCCTCGGCGCAGATCTCCAGCCTGCGCTCGCTCGTGCAGTTGTCGTACTTCGATCCGTACTTCCTGGACACCCGCTACCTGCTGTCCGCGGACTTCTTCCGGGTGGAGGCGGACTACGGCAACAACAGCTTCATCCGTCAGTCCACGGGTGGAAACCTCTCCCTGGGCTATCAGGTGCTCGAGGACCTGCTCGTCAACGTGGGTTACTCGCAGGAGCACGTGAGCGTCGCGGCCTCACCCAGCCTGGGCGGAGTGCTGCTGGCCAACCGCTTCCTCAGTGGCGTGACGAGTTCCGCGCGCCTGTCCGTCACCTACGACAAGCGCAACAACCGGCTCTTTCCGTCCAAGGGCTTCATCCACTACGGCTCGGTGGAGTACGCGCCCAGCTTCCTGGGCGGCTCGTTCCTCTTCGCTCGCTATACGGCCTACTCGCGCCTGTACTTCCCGCTGCCCCTGGGCGCCGTCTTCAAGACGAACGCCACCATCGGCTACATCCAGCCACTGGACACCAACCGGCCGCTGCCCATCTCCGAGCTCTACTACCTGGGTGGCATCAACTCGCTGCGCGGCTACTTCCTGCGCAGCATCAGCCCCAACCTGTCCGCGCCCAGCTCGAGTTCGCCCGATGCAGTCATCTCCCGCATCGACGTGGGCGGCAACAAGCAGCTGATCCTCAACCTGGAGCTGGAATTCCCCGTCTTCGAGAAGGCCGGTATCCGGGGCGTGGTCTTCTACGACGCGGGTAACGCCTACGCGTCGAACGAGCGCTTCTTCCAGGACAAGCAGGACAAGATTCCCCTGGGCCTCTTTCAGTCGGTGGGGTTCGGTTTCCGGTGGTTCTCGCCGGTCGGTCCCTTGCGCTTCGAGTGGGGAATCCCGCTCACGAGGCGGGCGGATGATCAGCCCATCCTCTTCGAGTTTACGATCGGCAATTTCTTCTGATAGGTCGCTCGTCCGGCCTGTTCGGTGGCCCTTCTGGGCCGCCATTGAACAGAGCCACCGGTCGGGACGTCGATTCCCTGAAACTTCCCCGAGGAGCTGTCGCACATGTCGCTTCGAAGCAAACTGTCGGTCCTGGCCATCACCCTGTCGCTCGCGGTGCCCACCCTGGCGGCCGCCGCCGACCTGAAGCTGGGATACGTGGATTACCAGCGCGTCATGCTCGAGGTGGATGACGGCAAGGCGGCCAAGGCCCGCCTGCAGAAGTGGCTCGAGTCGCGGCAGAAGGAGATCGACGCCGAGCAGGAGGTCCTGCGCAAGGAGAAGGAGACGCTGGACAAGCAGGCGAGCGCGATGAGCGAGGAGACGCGCATCCAGAAGGCGACGGATCTTCAGAAGAAGATCTACGACCTGGCCCAGAAGTGGGAGAAGAGCCGCTCCGAGGCCGCCGAGCGCGAGCGCAAGGAGATGGAGCCGATCATCGCGAGGATCGACGATGTCATCAAGACGATCGCCGACCGCGACGGTCTGGGCATGGTCTTCGAGAAGCGGGACTCCGGCCTCGTGTTCGCGCTGAGCCAGTATGACCTGACGAACGAGGTCATCCGCTCGTACAACGGCGGCAAGGGCAAGGCGAAGGACGCTCCGGTCGCCCCGAAGAAGTAAGGCGCTCGCGTGCACGCACAGACTCCTCGCCGGCTCGGGGAGCTCGCCACCCACGTGGGTGGGGAACTCCTCGGCGATGCTGGCCTTCTGATCAGTGGACTCAACGGGCTCGTCGAGGCGGGCTCGGGTGAGTTGTCCTTCTACGGCAACACGCGCTACCGCAAGCAGTACGACGCCACCCGGGCGTCGGCCGTGCTGGTGGGGCGGGATGCCACGCCCCGGGAGGGCGTGTCCCTGGTGCGCGTGGCCAATCCGCACTTGGCCTTCGCCCAGATCTCTCGGCTCTTCCATCCGTTGCCGACGTACGCGGCGGGCGTGAGCCCGGGGGCGCACGTGCATCCCGAGGCGAGCGTGCATCCGGACGCCACGGTGATGGCGGGCGCCACGGTGGACAAGGGGGCACGGGTGGGGGCGCGCACGGTGCTCTTCCCCGGTGTCTATGTGGGCGAGGCGGCGGTCATTGGCGAGGACTGTCTGCTCTATCCCAACGTCACCGTGCGCGAGCACTGCGTGGTGGGCGCGCGCGTGATGCTCCATGCCTCGTGCGTGGTGGGCGCGGACGGCTTTGGCTTCGCCTTCAATCCCGAGGGCGCCCGGGGCCCGGAGCACTACAAGGTTCCCCAGGCGGGCATCGTGCGCATCGAGGATGACGTCGAGGTGGGCGCCTGCACCACCATCGATCGCGCAACGCTCGGCGAGACGGTCATTGGCCGTGGAACGAAGATCGACAACCTGGTGCAGATCGCCCACAACGTGAAGGTGGGCCCGTTGTCGCTCCTGTGCGCGCAGGCGGGCGTCTCCGGTTCCTCGGAGCTGGGCACGGGCGTGGTGTTGGCGGGGCAGGTGGGGGTGGTGGGGCACATCCGCGTGGGCGACATGGCCAAGGTGGGCGCCCAGTCCGGTGTGGCGCAGGACGTGGAGGATGGCCAGACGGTGAGCGGTACGCCGGCCATGCCTCACAAGGAGTGGTTGCGCGCGTCGGCGGCGCTCGGGCAGTTGGGGGATCTGCTCAAGGAAGTGCGCACCCTGCGGCGCAGGGTGGAGATGCTCGAGAAAGAGAAGGGCGGATGATGGACATCCAGGAGATCCAGCAGTTGCTGCCCCACCGCTATCCGTTCCTGCTGGTGGATCGGGTGGTGGAGATCGTTCCGGGCCAGAAGATCACGGCCTACAAGAACGTCACCATGAACGAGCCCTTCTTCAATGGCCATTTCCCAGGCCATCCGGTGATGCCGGGGGTGCTCATTCTGGAGGCACTGGCCCAGGCGTCGGCGATCCTCGCCTACAAGACGTCGCAACTCGATCCGGCCCGGAGCCTGTCCTACCTGATGGGCGTGGACGGGGCGCGCTTCCGCAAGCCCGTGGTGCCGGGTGACAGGCTCCAGCTCAACATCGAGGTGATCCGTCACAAGGGCGGCATCTGGAAGACGAAGGGCACGGCCACGGTCGAGGGCGTGAAGGTGGCGGAGGGCGAGTTCCTGGCCACGGTCGTGGACAAGGACAAGGGCAAAGACAACGGCGGCTCCACCGCCGAGGCGTCCTGAGAGGATAAGGGAGACACCATGGCGCAGGTTCATCCCACGGCGGTGGTCCATCCCGGTGCCCGTCTCCATGACACCGTGGAGGTTGGTCCCTATTCCATCATCGGCGCCAAGGTGACGATTGGCGCGGGTTCTCACGTGGGACCCCACGTCGTCATCGATGGCCGCACCACGATGGGTGAGCGCAACCGCGTCTTCCCGTTCGCCGCGGTGGGCGGTGTCCCGCAGGATCTCAAGTACGCGGGCGAGGACACCGAGCTCATCATTGGCGATGGCAACACCATCCGTGAGTCCGCCACCCTGCACATCGGCACGGTGGGGGGCGGAGGGGTGACACGGGTCGGTCACAACAACATGTTCATGGCCTACAGCCACGTGGCCCATGACTGCGTGGTGGGCAACGGCTGCATCGTCGCCAACAGCGTGGCGCTGGCTGGCCACGTGACCGTGGAGGACTTCGTCATCCTCGGTGGCCTGTCCGCGGTGCATCAGTTCACCCGCCTGGGCAAGCACTCGTTCATCGCCGGGGGCTCCATGGTGACCATGGACGTGCTGCCCTACTGCACGGCGCAAGGGGACCGGGCGGAGCTGTCCGGGCTCAACGTCGTGGGCTTGCAGCGCCATGGGTTCAGCGAGGAGCAGGTGGGCCGCATCAAGGAGGCCTACAAGATTCTCTTCCGCTCCAAGTTGGGGTTGGCGGAGGCGGTGGCTCGGCTCCAGGCGGAGCTGGGTGGCCAGTCGGAGATCGACTACCTGTTGAACTTCATCGCCCAGAGCAAGCGCGGCCTGACGCGCTGACGACGCCGTGGAACGCATTGGCCTCATCGCGGGCAACGGCCGCCTGCCCTTCCTCTTCGCCAGCGCGGCCCGGGCACAGGGGCTGGACGTGGTGGTCGTGGCCCACCGGGGCGAGGTGGATCCGGCCTTGGCCGCCGAGGTGTCCTCCCTGACGTGGGTCCGGTTGGGGCAGGTGGACCGCATCCTGAAGATCTTCCGCGAGGCGGGAGTCACGCGGGCGGCGATGGCCGGGGGGATTGGCCGGGTGCGCGCGTTGACGGAGGCCCGGCCGGATCTGGGCGCGGTGCGCATTCTCTCGCGGCTGCGCAGCGTCCGGGATGATGCCCTCCTGCGCGCGGTGGCCGACTATTTCGAGTCCCATGGCGTCACCATCGTGGCGCCCACGGACTGGCTCGCCCAGGCGTTGTGCCCCGAGGGCCATCTCGCGGGTCCCCGGTTGCACCCGGCGCAGGAAAAAGACGTGGCGCTGGGGCGCGAGGTCGCCACGTTGCTGGGTCAAGCCGACGTGGGCCAGACGGTGATCGTGCGCAACGGCAACGTGCTGGCGCTGGAAGCGGTGGAGGGCACGGACGAGGCCATTCGTCGGGGTGGCAAATACGGCGGCGCGGGCGCCGTGGTGGTGAAGCGCTGCAAGCCGGGGCAGGACCTCCGCTTCGATCTTCCCGCCGTGGGCCCGCGCACCCTGGCGGTCATGCAGGAAGTCGGTGCCCGGGTCTTGGCGTTGGAAGTAGGGCGGACGGTTCTGTTGGACGCACCTGAACTTTTCCGGAACGCCGACAAGGCGGGCATCACCGTGGTGGGTATTCCCTGAAGGCTTGGCTGCCTTCCGGCCTTTTGGAAAAGGTTGGAGGGCCGATGGTTCATCGGCGCTCGGTGTGGAATGCTGACGGGCTACAGACCTGTTCTCAACGGCCTGACCGGGATGGGCCCGGGTTCACGTTGCGCGGGTCTCGCACCCTCCCCAGGGTGGGTTTCGACCCGAAGTGGTTCCGCCGCGGTGGCGGAATCTGTAGTGCACTCCCAGGAGATCCGACGGATGAAGCGACTCGTGCTACCCGCCCTGCTCGCCCTTGCCTCCACTGGCTGCATGCACGCGCAAGCACCCCTCGTCCCCGAGCCGGACGAGGCGGGCAAGTGTGAACTCATCCAGACGCTCATGCGTGAGCAACTGCCGCAGCGCTTGCTCCAGGGGCTCGTGGAGGACGGGCACTCCAGTCCCACCCAGGTCCTCGTCTTCGTGCGCAAGCCGGACGACGCCGTCCTGGAACGGCTCTTCGCGGGCGATCCGTCCTGTGAGGGTCCCGCCTTCAAGGTGGTGCGGGAAATCACCGGCGAGTCGCTGGTGCTCTTCCTCCAGCCCCAGGGCGACGGCTACGTCTACGACGCGCAGCGCGCCAGCCCGGAGCGGATGTCCCTGGGCGGTGAGGCCAAGGGGGCGGTTCGCAAGCGCGAGGGCGTCTGGGCCGCGTCCAGCATCTGAGACACGGCCGACGGGGACTTCTCGCGCAGGAGATCCTTGCAGCCATCCGCGATGAACTGCACCGCGATGGCCGCGAGGATGAGTCCCATCACGCGCTCGAGGATGGCCACGCCGGACTGCTTGAGCACCCGCTGCACGAAGCCAGCGGCGCGCAGCACCAGGTAGCTCGTCACGAAGGTGAGCACGATGGCCACGAGCACGGGCACGGCGGACAGCAGATCGTCCCCGCCGCGGGCCATGAGCACCATGGCGGTGGCGATCGCGCCCGGGCCCGCGAGCAGGGGCATCGCCAGGGGGACGAGCGCCACGTCCTCCTTGCCCACACCCTCCTCGGTTTCCGAGGGCGTGGTGCGTGTCTCCGAGGGCCGTGCCCGCAGCATGTCCAACGAGGTGATGAGCAGGAGGATGCCGCCGGCCACCCGGAAGGCGCCCAGCGACACGCCGAACACCTTGAAGATGATGCCGCCGAAGAGCGCGAAGAAGAGCAGCAGCGAGCACGCCACCAGGCACGCGCGCCGGGCGGTACTGCGAATCCTCTCCGCGGAGTATCCCGACGTCATCGCGAGGAAGATGGGCACCACTCCCACCGGATCCACCACGAAGAGCACCGCGGGCAGCGACACGAGGAACAGTGAGACCTGCTCGGACATGCGCCCTCTCTACACCGTGAGGCGCAACTTCCACACCATCGTCAGGGCCTCGAGGAAGATGCGCCGGCTCATCTTGGACTGACCCACGCGGCGATCCTCGAACACGATGGGCACCTCCCGCACCGTGAAGCCCTTCTTGAGGGCGCGGTAGGTGAGTTCGATCTGGAAGGCGTAGCCGGTGCTCTGCACCGCGTTCAGATCGATGGCCTCGAGCACCCGGCGGTGGAAGCACTTGAAGCCGCCGGTCAGGTCGCGGATGCCCACGCCGAGGATGCTCCGCGCGTAGAGCGAGCCGCCCTGGCTGATGAGTTGACGGCCCACGCCCCAGTTGACGGTTCCTCCGCCCGGTACGTAGCGCGAGCCCAGCACGAGCTCCGCTCCGCTCTGGGCGGTGTCCAGCAGGGTGGGCAGGTGGCGCGGGTCGTGGCTGAAGTCCGCGTCCATCTCGAGGATATAGGTGTAGCCCCAGTCGAGCGCCTGCCGGAAGGCATGGAGGTAGGCGCGTCCCAGTCCCTGCTTCTTCTCCCGGTGGAGGACGCGGATGCGCGGCTCCCGGGCCGCCAGGGCGTCCGCCAACTGTCCCGTGCCGTCCGGCGAGTTGTCATCGACGACGAGGATGTCCACGCGTGGATCGGCCGCCAGCACCGCTCGGGTGATGGGCTCGAGGTTGTCCCGCTCGTTGTAGGTGGGGATGCAGACCAGCGCTGGATTCATGGAGGGGCGGGACATAGCAGAGCAGCCCGAAGTCCTCTCCTAGACTTTTCACCTCCCGGTACGTATGGCACCCACAGGACGTGGGAAGGCGGTTGTCCGGAATCCGGCGTCGATTTCCGTCGACTCTCGTCACGCCTGCGAGCAAGGTATCTTGGAGATTAAGAAGGCTTGGTAGAGAGCGTCTTGCGACGAGGATTCTGATGAGTTCGGCCCCGCTGCCCAGCCGTAATCCGGTGAGCCCGGAGAATCTGCTCAACCCCCTTCCTCTGTACGAGGAGTTGCGGCAATCGGACCCGGTGTATTGGTCGGAGGATCTCCACGCGTGGGTCCTCACACGGCATGATGACGTGTCCGCCTGCTTCCGTGATTCGCGCTTCAGCGCGAACCGGGTCAAGATGTTCGAGATGCAGGGCGGAGCGCTGGGTCCCGATCTGCTCGCGGATTATCTGGCGGTCGCCAGGCGCCAGATGCTCATGAAGGACGGGGCGGATCACATCCGCATGCGCCGCCAGACCATGGCGGCCTTCACCCCCGAGGCGCTCTCGTCCTGGCGCCCCACCATCTACCGCACCATCGAGACGCTGGTGGGGCAGGTGCAGGACCAGGGACGCATGGACCTGGTCAAGGACATCTCCTACCGCTTCCCCCCGCTGGTGATCGCCGAGGTGCTCGGCATTCCCTCGGAGGACCTCGAGCGGTTCCGGGCCTGGTCCGAGCCCCTCGCCGAGTTCACCGGCCCCGGTCTCGGGGTGGACATGGTGGAGATCGCGCGTCAGGCGAACAAGGCCACGAAGGAGCTGTTCGACTACCTGGTGCGCCACATCGCGAAGCTTCGTGAGCACCCGGGCCAGGACGCGCTCAGCCAGATCCTCACCAGCCACAAGGGCAACATCGGGCCGATGGACGAGGGAGACCTCGCGGTCACCTCCACGCTGTTGCTCACGGCCGGACACCTCACCACCACGGACCAGCTGAGCAACGGCATCTACGATCTGCTGACGCATCCGGATCAACTCCAGCTGCTGCGCGATGATCCAGGGCTGTTGCAGTCGGCCGTGGACGAGATGATGCGTTTCAGCCCGGCGGTGCCGTTCTTCCACCGCATCGTGGCGGAGGATCTCGAACTGCGCGGCAAGTCGCTGCGCAAGGGAGATCTGGTGTTCCTGGGCATGGCGGCCGCCAACCGCGATCCCGCGGTCTTCCCTCATCCGGATCGCTTCGACATCACGCGCGGCCACCTGCACTCGCGGCACATGACGTTCGGCCATGGTCCCCACCACTGCCTGGGCGCGGGTCTGGCCCGGCGCGAGCTGGAGATCGCCGTCGAGGTCATCCTGCGCCGTCTGCCCGGATTGCGGCTGGACGAGGAGAATGCGCCGCGATTGAAGTACCACAGCCTCGTGTTTCGTGGTTTCGAACAGCTGCCCGTGAAGTGGTAGCGTGCCTGGGTGGGGGGGGAGCAGGCACGCCCCGGGGCTGGACTGGAAGTGTCTTTCGGCCTCTGTATAGAATGGCCGGGCTTGCTCGCGGCGGGCTGCGGTGTGGGTGTGCTGCCGTGTGGAGCGGAGACAAGAGTAGTGGCCTGGAGCGGTTCATGGTGCCGCGGCGCGAGATGAACCTCCAGCTTGGCAATCAACCTGCAGTCCAGTCCCAAGAACGTCATCCATGTCCGATTCAGGCGCGAGCCCCCAACCGATCCAAACCGAGATCCGACGCCTTTCCTGGCGCGTCTTCTGGACCTATCAGCTCTACTCGCTGACCGCGGCCATCCCGTTGACCTACCTGGTCAACCTGGTCATGGGTCTCAACGCCGAGCAGGCGAAGTTCATGCAGACGTACGTGCAGCCGCCGATCATGCTGCTGTCCGGCGTCTTGGGGCCCTTCTTCGTCGGCTACCTGGTGCTGCGCCACGCGCTGACGCCGGTCCGGGGCGAGCCCGAAGTGGATCGGCTGGTGCGCATCCTGAAGGCGCCCCGGCGCGTTGAAATCTTCATGCTGCTGCTGGTGACGGGCAGCAACGCCCTGCTCATGGGGATCGTGTGCGCGGTCTTCCAGCTGAACATGTGGACGGTGCCCTGGGGCGCGATGGTCACCCTGGCGGTGGTTGCCCTGGTGATGATCCAGGTGCGCTTGAGCATCGAGAAGCTGCTTCGCCCCCACGCGCTCGCCATCTATCAGGCCAACCCGACGCAGCCGCTCGTGGGCTCGGGCATCTTCTGGATTCGCCAGAGCTGGTTCCTGCCCTACGCCTTCGGTCTGTTCGTCTTCGCCTCGCTGGCGCTGACGGGGACCATTCTCGGCACCCAGATCGTCGATGTGTTCGTGTTCCTGTCCGCTCAGCACGCGCAGCTCGGCGGGGCCGAGTTCGGTGAGGTGCTGGCCCGGGGCGCCGCGCTGGTGCGTGAGCGCACCCTGATCCCGATGCTGGCGCTCGGCGCCTATTTGATCCTCAACGCCAGTATCTCCGCCTTGCGCCTGGCCCGGCACCAGACCGAGGGCTCGAGCGCCGTGGGTGATTCCATCCAGGCGCTGGCCTCGGGCAAGGCCGAGCTGCCCGCCTGGGTGTCGACCGACGAGATCGGCGACCTGTCCCGCGCGACGGCCAACGTCTTCAACCGCCTGGGCAACCTGTCGCTGTCGCTGGCGGACTCCGCCCGTCAGCTTGGCCAGTCCGCCGAGGAACTGGGCTCCTCCAACCTCAAGCAGAACGAGATCCTGACCCGTCAGGCCGCCGCCATCCAGGAGACCCAGGTCACCAGCCAGGAGATCAAGCAGACCTCGCTCGTGGCGTCGCAGAAGGCCGAGGCGGTGCTGCGTCAGACGGAGAAGGCCGACGAGATCAGCCGCTCGGGTGAGACGGCCGTCGAGCAGAGCCTCACGGGCCTGCAGGCCATCCGCGATCAGGTCAAGGCGATGGAGAACCACATCCGCGCCCTGGATGATCGCGCCAAGCAGATCGGCAAGATCACCACCACGGTGAAGGACCTGGCGGACCAGTCCAACATGCTGGCGCTCAACGCCGCCATCGAGGCGGTGCGCTCGGGTGAACACGGCAAGGGCTTCGCCGTGGTGGCCCGTGAAATCCGCATCCTGGCGGACCAGTCCATCAAGGCGACCAACAGCGTTCGCGACATCCTCTTGGACATCAGCTCCGCCATTCGCACCACGGTGAGCATCACCGAGCAGGGCACGCTGCGCGTGGAGGAGAGCCTCAAGCAGGTGCGCGCCTCGGGCGAGAACATCCGCCAGCTGTCCGTCATCGTGCGCGAGAACGCCCAGTCGGTGCGCCACATCTCCATGGCCGTCACCCAGCAGAACGCGGGCATCGGGCAGATCTTCCAGGCCATCAACGACCTGTCCGAGCTGATGGCGGAGACGATGACGCGCCTTCGCGCCTCGGACGAGGCGATGGAGCTGGTGCGCGGCGTGGCCCACAACGTCTCCGGTTACGTGGACGCCTACGGCTGGAACCAGGTCCAGGGTGCCAAGACGGGTGCTCAGGCCGGCGAGCACAACTTGAAGTCGGATCACAGGCGCTGACACTTGGCGGGTTTGAAAGCAGGGGCTCGCGGGAGTTCACCTCCCGCCTCGGAGACGATTCGAGGGGTATCCGTGGACTCCAATTCACTGGTGGGAGCCGCCGGGCTCCCGCAGGCCGAAGCCAGGCGCTCCGGCCTTGGGTTGCTGCTGTTCGAACCGCGGTTGATCTGGAACTTCATCCGCTACGATCTGTCGACGACACTCGTCCCCAACCTGCTGTTCTTGTTGGCGGCGTGGCAGAGCGTCGACAGCTCGGTGTTGCAACTGGCCTCCGCGCTGTCGCGAGGCGCGGCGTATTTTCTGCTGTACGTGTTGACGTTCTGCCTGTCCAACCAGCTCAACGGCATCGAGGAGGATCGGATCAACAAGCCGGATCGTCCCCTGGTGCGCGGGGACGTGTCCGTGGCGGGTGCCCAGGCGCGTCTCTGGGGCTACTCGCTGTTGTTCTGCGTGGTGGGCTTGGCCTCGGGTGCTCTCGGCTGGGCCTTGGTGTGGATCACGGTGACGTACCTGCACAACGTGGTCGGCATGGCCCGGCATTGGTTCGGCAAGGACCTGTGCATGGGCGTGGGCATCGTCGCCGGCCTGGTTCCCGCCTGGGAGCTGGTGACGCCCATGACGCCCACCGCATGGACCTGGGTGTTGACGCTGGCCATCTCGGTGTTCGTGCTGGCGCCGACGCAGGACCTCCGCGACATCGAGGGGGACAAGCTCAGCCGCAGGCGCACCCTGCCCATCGCGTTGGGGGAGCGCGCCACGCGCATCTTCTTGAGCGTGGGATTCGTGGTGCTCGCCTTCACCACGCACTACCTGCTGATGGACTCCGCCTGGGAGCGCTGGTCCGTTCGGGTCTGTGACGCCCTGCTGTTCCTGCTGTGCGGGACCATCGCCTTGCGCGTGGTGATGTGGCGCACGCCGCGTGCGGATCATCAGACGTACATGTACTTCACGGCCTGGTACTGCATGGTGCTGGTGAGTGCCTGCGTCGTGCTCTGACGCGCCGAGGTCGTCTCCCCGCGGTGGGCGGGCCTGCCCCGGTGGGCGATCGTCACCAGGGGGAATTTTGTATTAAGATGGCAAGCCATGTCCACCGACGTGTCGCCCTCCAAACAGATCCCCCACATCCGTGAGCTCCCCCTGCTTGGAAGTTTCCGTGACTTCACCGGAGACCGCCTGGGGTTGTTCATGCGCATCAGCCAGGAGTGCCCCGAGATTGGCGCGTTCCAGGTCGGTCCCATGCGCATGCTGCTCATCACCTCGGGTCAACTCGCACAGTCCGTGTTGATCAACCAGGCGGATGAGTTCTTCTCGGGCAAGCTCCTGCAGGCGCTCGTGCCACTGATGGGCGCGCGCAACCTCATCATCATCCACGGGGATGAGCACCGGCAGCAGCGCAAGCTGCTCGCACCCGCCTTCCAGCCCCGCCGCCTGTCCGATTTCGCGGCCGTCATGGCGGACTACGCGGCCCAGATGGTCGCGGGTTGGGCGGAGGGCGAGGTCATCGACATCACCGAGCAGATGCCCCTGGTGACGATGCGCGTCGTGGGGAAGACCTTGTTCGACGTGGACTTCAAGCACGAGGCGCGCGAGCTCAACGACGCGATGACGGTCAGCGTGGACTACCTCGACTACCTGTCGAGCAGCCTCGTGCCGCTTCCGCTGTCCTGGCCCACTCCGCGCAATGCGCGCACGCGCCGTGCCCTGGCCACGATCCGCAACCAACAGACGGCGATCATCGAGGAGCGGCGCCGCAATCCGGGCAAGGACATGCTCTCCTCGCTCATCGGCTTCCGGGACGAGAACGGGCAGGGTCTGACGGACGAGCAGCTCCGGGACCATGCCTCCACCATCTTCGTCGCGGGCCACGAAACGGTGGCCATCGGGATGAGCTGGACCTGGTACCTGCTCCAGCACAATCCGGAGGTCTACGCGAAGCTGCGGCAGGAGGTGGACTCCGTGCTCGGGGGCCGTCTGCCGACCGCCGAGGATCTGCCCAAGCTCAGCTACACCCTCCAGGTCGTCAAGGAGGCCATGCGGCTGTACCCGCCGGGCTACATCATCAGCCGCGCGCCGCTGCACGACACCCGCGTGAACGGCTATGAGATGAAGACGAGCGACACCCTCCTCATCTCGCCCTACACGTTGCACCGCAACCCGGAGCTCTACCCCGAGCCCGAGAAGTTCCTGCCCGAGCGCTTCGCGCCGGAAGCGGAGAAGGCCCGGCCTCGCTACAGCTACATCCCGTTCAGCGCGGGCCCGCACACCTGCCTGGGCAACTTCTTCGCGCTGATGGAGGCCCAGCTCCTCTTGAGCGTCATGGTGCAGCGGGTGAACCTCGAGGCGCTCCCCAACCAGAAGGTGGTGGCTCATCCCGGCGTGAGCCTGCGCATGAGCAGCTACAAGCTGCGCGTGAGCCGCCGCGCGCCGGTGGAGCGACCCCAGGCCCACGTCGCCTCGGCCTGAGGCCGCGGTGGGCCGCGCGCCACGGGTCATCCCACCGAGGCGCGCAGGGGCTCCGCGGGAGGTAGCAACTCCAGCACCGTCTCGGCCGCGCGCTCGGCGGCCCCGGCCTCCCCGAGCCGCGAGCGCACTTCCTCCAGTCCCTGGAGCATCTCCTCGCGGGGCGCTCCGGGGACCCACAGGCGGCGGATCTCCTCGGCGATGCGCTCGGGTGTCATGTCGCCCTGGAGCAGCTCGGGCACCACCCGGCGTCCGGCCAGCAGGTTGACGAGCGCCACGTGCGCGACCTTCAACAGCATGCGGCCCACGAGGTACGTGAGCAGCGAGACGCGGTAGACCACCACCAGGGGCCGTTGCATCAGCCCCGCCTCCAGCGCCGCCGTTCCCGAGGCGACGATCGCCGCGTCACTGGCGCCCACCACCTCGGGCGCACGGCCCTCCACGAGGACGGGTCGCACGCCGCTGCCCTCGAAGCGCGAGAGGATCTCCTCCCGGTCGATGGTGGGCGCCACGGGGACCACCACCTGGAGTCCGGGGCGCTCGCCTACCAATCGCTTCGCCGCGCCGACCATGGTGGGCAGGATGCGGCGGATTTCGCTCATGCGGCTGCCGGGCAGAAGGGCCAGGGTGGGCGTGTCCGGGGACAATCCCAGTTTCTGGCGGAAGGAGGCGGCGCTCGCGGGCGCGGGCACCTGCTCCACCACGGGGCTGCCCACGTAGCGCGCGGCGACACCCGCCTCCCGGTAGAAGGCCTCCTCGAAGGGGAGGATGCAGAGCATGCGGTCCACCAGCCTGGCGATCGTCTTCACCCGGCCCCGGCGCCAGGCCCAGATCATCGGCGAGACGTAGTAGGCGATGGGAACGCCCAGCTTCTTGAGACGCGCGGCGAGCCGCAGGTTGAAGTCGGGGATGTCCACGAGGATGGCGCAGGCGGGACGGCGAGCCGCGGCGGCTCGGGACAATCCGCCCATCACCTGGAGGATGCGCGGAATCTTGGGCAGCACCTCGGTGATGCCCATGACGTTGACCTCGTGGGCGCCGTAGATCAACTCCACGCCCTGGGCGGCCAGTCGCGCGCCTCCCATTCCGAAGAAGGTGAGATCCGGGCGGCGGGCCTTGAGGGCCGCGACGAGTTCGGCGGCGTGGGCGTCACCGGACGCTTCACCGGCCACGACGAGTATTTGGGGAGCGGAGGACATGCGGCGCCGCATCCTATCCGCGAGGCACGGGTGAGCCATGAAACTCGGGAAGAAGAGGCCGGGCGGTCAGGCGCTCTTTCCGTTGATGGCGGAACGAGGAGGGAAGGCTTCGGAGGAAGGCCTGATGCACGAGGGATGAGTGTGTACACTCGCGGCTCCGTGAAGACGCTCCTCCTGGTCGAGAGTCATCCCCCCACCCGCGAACACCTCACGGGCGTGCTGTCCCAAGCCGGCTACACCGTCCGTGCGGTGGGCGAGCCTGGTTCGGCGATGGAGCACTTCGTCGCCGACAACCCGGGCGTGGTGGTGATGTCCGTGGACATGCCCCGGCTGGATGGCGCGCACGTGGGCCACCTCATCCGCAACTACAGCCTGGGCGCGCGGGTGCCCATCGTGGCCATCGACAAGGGGCACCTGGGACGGGCACGTGGGGTCGCGGCGTTGGTGGACCTCAAGGTCAACGCCTATGTGGCCGATCCGCTCAAGCCCGGTGAGCTCGTGGGGAAGATCCAGTCGCTCGCGGCGGCCAGCGAGCAGAACGCGGCGCCACTCAAGGGCCTGCTGGCGATGCTCGTGCGCCCGGCGGTGCTCAGCGGAGACCTCAAGGGCTTTCCCTTGCCCGCCCTGCTGGTGTCGCTCTACCGGTTGCGCCGCGATGGCGTGTTGGTGGTGGCCCATCGGGATCTGACGCGCCGGGTCTTCTTCGCCCAGGGAAGCGCGGTGAACTACGACTCGAGCGCGCGCCAGGACGCGCTGCCCAACTACCTCTTGCAGCGCCAGGTGCTGACCGAGGCACAGGCCGAGCGGGTGGTGCAGGCGCTCGGCACGGGGCTGCGCATCGGCGCGGCGCTGAACGAGGCGGGCGTGGAGGCCGCGGGAGAGGAACTGCTCCACCTGCTGCGCGACTACACGATGGATCGGCTCGCCCAGGTCATCGGCATGCGGGAGGGCCGTTATGCCTTCTACCCCGGTGACGAGTTCCAGAGCGAGGTGGCCACGGTGGAAACGCCAGCGCTCGCGCCCATCCTCGATGGGGCACGCCGGGCCATGCCGCTCAAGACGCTCGCGGCTCCGCTGCGCACGCACCAGGGCGAGTTTCCGGTGCGCACGTCCGACTTTGGCAAGGACCTGGGCGCGCTGGGGCTGAACACGGAGGATTTGAAGATCGCCATGCAGATCAACGGGCGCATCGCGCTGCGGGATCTGCTCGCGCACGGACGAGGGGATCTGCGGCGCGGCTACTCGCTCATGTGGTTCTTGCGCCTGGTGGGGGATTTGGGCTTCTCGCAGACCCCCGTGGCCCAGGGGCCCGGCGAGGTGGCGGTGGTGCCGGACATCATCGCTCCGCGCAAGCGCAAGGCACTGCCCGCGGAGACGGCCGCGAGCCTGCGTGAGGAGTCGGTGCGCATCATCACGGGCAGCTACTTCCGCTGCCTGGGCCTGGACATCACCGCCGAGGCCGAGGCGGTGGAGCGCGCCTACCAGGAACTGGCCACGCGCTTCCACCCGGACAGCTACGCCGAGTTCGATACCTCGGAGATGAAGGATCTGCTCGACTCGGTGCAGGAGAAGCTGTCGGCGGCGTACCGGGTGCTGGCGGTGGAGGAGAAGCGCAAGGCGTACCTGCAATACCTCGTGTCCCGCGTGGACGTGGGGCGCGCCACCACGGTGAACGTGGACGCGGAGTTGATGCTGCGGCGCGGAGAGGCGGCGCTCAAGCGCAAGCAATACCGCTCGGCCATCATCCACTTCGAGGAGGCGGTGACGCTCAACCCCCAGGAGCCCGAGTACTACTCGTACCTGGCGTGGGTCACCTTCCTCGCGGGCGTGGGGCCCCAGGAGGATCGGGCCCGGGCGGCGCAGAAGGTGTTGCGCAAGGCGCTCGCGCTCAACCCCTACCTGGAGCGGGCGCTCATCATCTCGGCCATCATCGACAGCGAGATGAGTGACGAGTCCAGCGCGCGCAAGAAGCTGCTCAAGGTGCTCGAACTCAACCCTCATTCCCAGCTCGCCAAGGCCGCGCTGCGCAAAGTGGGCCGGTGATGTTCCAGGTGCTGAGACGGTTGCTCGGGTATGCCCGGCCGCACGTGGGCGTGCTGGTGGCGGCCTTCCTGTGCATGGCGCTGTTGGGTCTGGGGACGGGGGCGTACGCCTACCTGATGGGGCCCGCGCTGCGCTTTCTCCTGTCCGGAGGCGAGAACGGCTTCGGGGGCGCGCAGCCCGTGCCCTGGTTGTCGAGCGTGTCGCGCGAGACCGCTCTCTGGGGCTTCCCCGTGGTGATGTTGATCGTCGGGGCGATCAAGGGCGTGGGCTATCTGGGCCAGTTCTACTTCATGGGCCTCTTCGCCCAGAAGACGGTGGCGGACCTGCGCCGTGCGCTCTTCATTCGCCTCACGTCGTTGTCGCCCGCCCAGCTCGGGCGCGAGCGGACGGGAGACCTGCTCAGCCGATTCACCTCGGACGTGCAGGCGGTGGAGGCGGCGGCCATGTACACCGTGGGCTCCTACCTGCGCGACTCGCTGCAGATCGTGGTGCTCGCCGGGGTGGCGTTGTCCCTCAGTCCACTCCTGGGCGGCCTCATGTTGTGCGTGCTGCCCCTGGCGGCCCTGCCGGCCTCGCGGCTCACGCGCAAGGCACTCAAGGGCACGCGCGAGGGTCAGGTGCAGCTCGGTCACATCGCCGGGCAGTTGCAGGAAGGCCTCGGAGGCATGCGCACCATCCAGGCCTTCAACGGACAGGCGGCGGAGCTGGAGCGCTTCTCCTCGCACGCGCGCGAGCACGAGGAGGCGTTGGTCCGGGCCGCGTGGGCGCGAGGGGGCGTTCCCGGGGTGATGGAGGTGCTGGCGGCGGCGGCGCTCGCGGGCGCGTTGGCCTACGCGGCGGCCACGCATGCGATGGAGCCCGAGTCCCTGCTGTCCTTCCTCACCGCGGTGGTGCTCGTGTACCAGCCCGTGAAGGACCTGGGCCGGGTGACGCAGTTCGCGATGCAGGCGGGCGCCGCGGGTGAGCGGCTGTTCTCGCTGCTGGACCAGAGGCACCCCGTGGAGGACGCGCCGGGCGCCGCATCCGCTCCCGCGCTCGAGCGGGAGCTGCGGCTGGAGGACGTGGTCTTTTCCTACGGTGAGCGGCGGGCCTTGGACGGGTTGACGCTGTCGCTGCCGGTGGGACAGGTGGTGGCGCTGGTGGGTCCGAGTGGCGGAGGCAAGAGCACGCTCACCCAGTTGCTCCTGCGCTTCGAGCGTCCGGGCTCGGGCCGCTTCCTGCTCGATGGCGTGGACGCGGATCGCTACACGGCGGCGAGTGTGCGGGCGAAGTTCGCGCTGGTGACTCAGGAGCCCCTGCTGTTCTCGGGCAGCGTCCTGGAGAACCTGCGCATGGCCAGGCCGGACGCCTCGCGCGAGGACGTGGAGGCGGCGGCGCGAGTGGCCCACGCGGACGGTTTCATCCGGGCGCTGCCCGAGGGCTACGACACGCGCGTGGGTGAGCGAGGGGCGAAGCTGAGCGGAGGCCAACGGCAGCGGTTGTGCATCGCTCGCGCGGTGTTGTCGCGCGCTCCGGTGCTGGTGTTGGACGAGGCGACGAGCAGCTTGGATCCGGAGAGCGAGCGCGAGGTGCAGGCGGCGCTCGCGCAGGTGCTTCCGGGACGCACCGCGGTGGTGATCGCCCATCGCCTGTCGACGGTGGTGGACGCGGATCGCATCTGCGTGGTGGAGGCGGGGAAGATCGTGGAGCAGGGCCGCCACGAGGAGTTGCTGGCGCGCGGCGGGCGGTACTCGGCGCTGTGGTCGCTGCAGTCGGGGGCCGAGCGGGGCGCGGCGTGACCTTGCCGGGCGTGGTGGGCAAGGGACTCCGGGCGCTGTTGGGACTGGTACTGCTCGTCGTCGGATGGGCCGGATTCTTCACCCTGGCGGCCGTCTACGCGGATTACCCGGTGGTTCCTGTCTCGCCGCCACCGGGCGGGGCCTTGGGGCCTCGGGGCGCCTTCCACGTTCACACCACGCGTTCGGATGGGCGAGGCTCGGAGGGGGAGGTCGCCGCGGCGGCGAAGGCGGCGGGCCTGGATTTCGTGGTGCTCACGGATCACAACGACTTCGCGCCGCGTGAGCCCGCTTTCATCGACGGGGTGTTGATGGTGCCGGGAGTGGAGTTCTCCACGGCCCATGGGCACCTCGTGGGGTTTGGCTTGAAGCGTCCCCTGGAGGGCGTCCGGCGGTGGATGGACGGAGGCGAGGCGGAGAAGGCGGTGCGCGACGCGGGGGGCGTGAGTGTGCTGGCCCATCCCGTCCAGACGCGCAATCCGTGGCGCCATGAAGAGGCCGCGCGGCGGGCCGACGGCTACGAGCTGTACTCCGCGGATACCTTCTTCCGCGACGCGACGCACAGACCTTTCAGCCGGCTGTTGCCCGCGTTGGGGGCGTTGCTGGGCAATCCGGTGCACGGGGTGATGATGCTCGTGGAGCCCGGTCCGGAGCCGATGGCGCGCCTGCTGGAATTGGAGCGGGAGAAACCCCGGCTGGCGTTGTGCGCGCACGATGCGCACGGCCTGCCTCGCTACGAGGACGTCTTCAGGTCGATGGCGATGTATTTGCCGCCCTCGGCCGATGGGTCCTCCGAGGCCCTGTCCGGGGACGCGAAGGAGGCCGCGGAGCGGGTGGTGCGGGGGCTCGCGAGTGGACACGCCGTGTGTGCGTTCCGGGCGTTGGGCGAGCCGGCCGGCTTCGCGCTGGAGGGCCTGACGCCGGGCGCTCGCGAGGCTCACGTGGGTGACGTGCTCACGGTGCGCTTGCCGCCTGGGAGCGGGAAGGGCGTGCGGATCGAGGTCTGGGGCGCGGGGCGGTTGCGGCCGGATGGGGTCTCGGTGGAACTGATGGCGGAGGGGGCGGTGCAGGTGGAGGCGTGGGTGCTCGCGCCGGGAGGCTTCTTCGGCGCGCGGTGGCGGCCGTGGATCGTCCCGAGCCCCATCCAGGTGTTGCCCCGGAGCGGGGCGCGCTGAGATCTGCTAGAGGGACGCGGCCCGGGTCCCCATGCGCTTGCTCTACGTCCTCGCCAGCTACCTGCTCTTCGCCGTGCTCTTCCCCGTGCTGTCGCTGCACCGCAAGACGCGGCACGGGCTGAAGCAGCGACTCGGCTTCTACGCGTCCGGGGAGCTGCCGCCCCGAGGCCCCGGTCCGACCTTCTGGCTGCACGGGGCGAGCGCGGGAGACCTGCTGGCGCTCTCTCCGATGTTCGCCCCGCTGCGGGCACGCTTTCCCGGCTGCCGCATCGTGCTCTCCACGATGACGAACTCGGGCTACATGATGGGCCGCGAGCGCTTGGCGAAGCAGGTGGACGCGGTGGTGTACTCGCCTTACGACCTGTGGGGCGCGACGCGGCGGGCGGTGCGAGCCATCCAGCCGGACCTGTTGGTGCTCGAGTACACGGAGATCTGGCCCAACCTCATCCGCGCGGCGAAGCGGGCCGGGGGGCGCGTGGCGCTGACGAATGGCCGGTTCTCTCCCGCGAACCAGGGACAGTATCGGCGTTTGTTCTCGCTCATCGGCAATCCCCTGAAGGACCTGTCGCTGTTCCTGATGCGGGGCGACGAAGAGGCGGAGCGGGTGCTGGGACTGGGCGCGCCACGCGAGCGGGTGTTCGTGACGGGGAACACGAAGTTCGACGCGCTGGCGGCGGTTGGCTCGGGGCGGGAGGACGAGGCGCTGCGCTCGGCGCTGGGGCTGAAGGAAGGCGAGCGGGTGTGGATCGCCGGCAGCACGCACGAGGGTGAGGAGGAGCACCTGCTCGCGGTCTACCGGCGGCTGTTGGAAGCGCACCCGGATCTGCGGCTGGTGATCGCTCCGAGGTACATCGATCGCGCGGGCCGTATCGCCGCGCTGGCGAAGGAGGCGGGCCTGAGCGTGGGACTGCGCTCGAAGGGGAACGAGGAGAAGGGGCAGGTGGTGGTGTTGGATTCCATGGGAGAGCTGTCGAGGGCGTACGGGCTGGCGTCGTTGGTGTTCGTGGGCGGCTCGTTCACGACGCGCGGAGGACAGAACATCCTGGAGCCCGCCGGGCAGGGAAAGCCGGTGCTGTTCGGTCCGCACATGGAGAACTTCCAGGACAGCGTGCAGGTGCTGGTGGGCCGGGGCGGCATTCAGGTGAACGACGCGGAACATCTGTACCGGGTGGTGTCGGAGTTGTTGTCGAAGCCGGAGACGGTGGCGTCGTTGGGCGAGCTGGCGAGGGCGACGGTGCGCCAGGTGTCCGGAGCGAGCCAACGCAACGTGGATCACATGGCGCGGGTGCTTGGCCCGTGAGGATCCTGCACCTGCTCGCCAGTCCCTTCTGGAGTGGTCCGGCGGAGAACGTGGCGCTTCTGGCGCTGGCTCAGCGCGAGGCGGGGCACGAGGTGTGGGTCGCGGTGGATCGGCGGCGCACGAAGGTGTCGTCGGAGGAGCCCGTGGTGCCGCGGCTCGAGGCGTTGGGGCTCCTGGACGAGGGCGGGCTGGAGTTGTCGGTGAAGTCTCCGCCGTGGCGGGTGGTGAGGGACGTGTGGCGGTTGAAGGCGCGGGGTGTTGACGTGGTTCACGCGCACTTCACCCATGATCATCTGGTGGCGCGCTGGGGAAGGCCTCGGGGCGCGGTGTTGATCCGCTCGGTGCATGCGCCCCGGTCGCTGCGCGCTTCGCTACCGGCCGCGGATGCGTACACGGTGCCTTCCTCGTCGGTCATCGCCCGGCTGGTGGGGCAGCGGGTGCGGGTGTTGCCCCCTCTGGTGGATGCGCGGTTCCGGCCCGCGGAGGATCGCGAGGCGTTGCGGCGGGAGCTGGGGCTCACGGGCTCGCCGTTGATTGGCATGGTGTCCACGTTCCAGGCGTCCCGGCGTCACGGGCTCGGAGTGGAGGCCTTCGCGAGGCTCCGGCGGGAGAAGCCCGGAGCGAGGCTGGTGCTGGTGGGCGATGGCGAATTGGTGGAGCCGGTGCGTGCGCAGGTGCGTGCCCTGGGGTTGGAGCAGGGCGTGACGTTCGCGGGGTACCAACGCGAGGAGGCGTTCGCGCGCTGGTTGAGGGCGTTGGACGAGGTGTGGGTGTTGGGCCTGGGCAATGACTGGAGCGCGAGGGCGGCGGCGCAGGCGCGTGCGTGTGGCGTGCGGGTCGTGGCGGTGGAGGAAGGCAACTTGCCGGCGCTGGCGGACGCCTGGGTGACGGAGTTGTCGCCCGAGGCGGTGGTGGCGGCGTCGGACTCCGGGGCGCGGGTCCTGGTGCCGCCTTCGGACAACGCGCGGATCGCCGCGGAGGTCCTCGTGCTGTATGAGCAGGCGAGGGGGTCGCGGTGAGTGGGCCCACGGCGATCGAGCGGGTCTTCTATCCAGGCGCGCCGGAGTCCTGGGGCCGCAGGGCGATGCTCGCACCGCTCGAGGTGGCGTCCTGGGCCTACTGCGCGGGCGTCCGGCTGAGAGGCGCGCTCTACGACAGGGGGATGTTGCGCGGCGAGCGGGTGGAGGGCCTGCGGGTCATCTCGGTGGGCAATCTGAACGTGGGTGGGACGGGGAAGACGCCCGCGGTGCTGTACCTGGCGGAACTGCTGGTTCGAGAGGGTCGGCGGGTAGGCATCCTGACGCGCGGGTATGGCCGGGGGACGAAGGAGCCGGTGACCTTCGTGGGAGGCGAGCGCCTGCCGTCGGTGGAGGAGGCGGGCGACGAGCCCTTGTTACTGGCGCGCCGGTGTCCGGGCGTGCGGGTGTTGGTGGGGGCGGACCGTCGGGCGTTGGCGCGCCGGGCGCGGGACGAGTTCGGGCTGGAGGTGGTGCTGTTGGACGATGGCTTCCAGCATCGGCGCCTGGCGAGGGACGAGGACGTGGTGGTGGTGGACGAGGCGGTGGGGTTCGGCAATGGCCGGATGTTGCCGAGGGGCCCGTTGCGCGAGCCCTTGTCGGGATTGAACCGGGCCACGCTCCTCTGGGTGCGCACGGCGGCGGGGACGGGGGAGGGGAAGCGGATTCCCGCGAGGGCGCCGCGGGTGCGGACGCGTTATCGGCCCACGGCCTGGATGGATCCAGGGGGCGCGCTGCATCCGCCGGACGCACTGGTGGGGCAACCGGTGCTGGCGTTGGCGGGACTCGCGCGGCCCGGAGGTTTCCTGCGGACGCTGGGCGAGTTGGGCGCGGACATCCGGGGCACGGCGTTGTTCGCGGACCATCATCCATTCCATGCGAGGGAACTTCACGAGGTCCGCACCCGGGCGGCGAGCTTGGGGGCGCGGGTGGTGACGACGGAGAAGGACCTGGTGCGGCTGCCCGAGGGCTTCGAGGCCTGGACGGTGCGACTGGGGGTGGAGGTGCTCGAGGGTGAGGAGCACCTGCGCCGGGCATTGGGACTTGGGTAGGACAAGGTCAGCTTGTCGGCGAGGGGCCGCCGTGGGACAACGCGCCGCCATGGCTGCCGCGTTGCCCTCCCGAGTGATTCCGTCCCTGGCCCAGCTTCCCCTGGCATTCGCGCGCCGCAGGGTGCTGCTGGTGGGGGACCTGGTCGCGGACCATTACATCTACGGCCAGACGGACCGGGTGAGCCGGGAGGCACCGGTGCTGATCGTCCGCCACGAGTCCTCCGAGGTGAAGCTGGGAGGAGGGGCGAACGTGGCGGCGAACGTGCGAGCGCTCTCGGGGCAGGTGACGGTGGTGGGGGTGTTGGGCGCGGATGAAATGGGCCGGGCGCTGCGCGGGCTGTTCGACGAGGCGGGCGTGCGGTTGAACGCGGTGAGCGCCCGGGGTGTGGAGACGGAGACGAAGACGCGCATCCTGGCGGGAGGGATGAGCACGACCCGGCAGCAGATGCTGCGACTGGACCGGGGTCAGCGAGGCCCGCTGCCGCCGAAACTTCGGCGTGCCCTGGTGAAGAAGGTGGAGGAGGCGGCGCGGGACGTGGACGCGGTGGTGGTGTCGGACTACGGCGCGGGGGTGGTGGGGGATGAGATGCGCGAGGCCTTGCGCGGCCTGGCGGCGGACGGGTTGCCGGTGTGCGTGGACAGCCGCTACAGCTTGGCGTCCTTCACGGGGATGACGGTGTGCAAGCCGAACGAGCCGGAGCTGCAGTCGTTGGTGGGCCGGGCGCTGCGAACGGACGCGGAGGTGATGGAGGCGGGGCATGAAGTGGTGCGTCGGCTGCGGTGTCGGGCGCTGCTGGTGACGCGAGGCCGGCACGGCATGGTGCTCTTCGACGAGAAGGGGGGCGTGGAGCGGGTGCCGGTGCATGGTGCGAAGGAGGCGGTGGACGTCACGGGGGCGGGAGACACGGTGATCGCGGCGTTCGCGTTGGGGTTGGCGGCTGGAGGCGGGTATGGCGACGCGGCGCGGTTGGCGAACGTGGCGGGGGCGCTGGCGGTGCAGAAGATGGGGACGGCGACGGTGGCGCGAGACGAATTGCTGGGCGAGCTGAGGAGCCTGCGGTGAGCACGTTGGACAAGGTGCGGCGGCTGGAGGACGTGGTGGCGCAGCGCGAGCGTTGGAGGGCGGAGGGCAAGACGGTGGCGCTGGCCAACGGCATTTTCGATCTGCTGCACGTGGGGCACGTGCGCTACCTGGAGGGGGCTCGGGAACTGGCGGACCATCTGGTGGTGGCGGTGAATTCGGACGCCTCGACGAGGGCGTACAAGGGTCCAGGGCGCCCGCACATCCCCGAGGGAGAACGGGCGGAGATGGTGGCGGCGCTGGCGTGTACGGATCAGGTGGTGGTGTTCGACGAGCCGAACGTGCGCGGGATCATCCGGGCGCTCAAGCCGGACGTGCACGTGAAGGGGACGGACTACACGCCGGAGAGCATCCCCGAGGCGGACGAGGTACGGGCGTACGGAGGGCGGGTGGCGGTCGCGGGAGATCCGAAGAACCACAGCACGACGGAGCTCGCGCGGCGGCTGCGGGCGGAACGAGGCGAGCCCGGATAGGCTCCGCGGATGCGTCTTCCCGAGTGGGTGTTGAAAACGCTCGCGTGTCCTGAGTGCAACGGGCCGCTCACCGAACCGGGCTCCCTGGAGGAGCGCCCCGCCGGAGAGGAACTGCGCTGTAGGGGCTGCGGCCTCGCGTATCCCGTTCGGGACGGAGTGCCGCAACTGTTGTCCGAGGAGGCGCGTCGGCCGTCAGGACGTTGAGGCGCGGACCTGGAGGCTGTCGGCGAAGGAACGGACCTCCTCGAAGACGCGCGCCTCGATATCTCCTCCCGAGTCGACCACGGGAGTGAGGTCGACCATGCGGTGGGGTGGGTAGGGATGACCCCAGCGGGCCATGTCCATGCGGAGGAAGAGTCCGAGCGTGGGAGCGCCGACGGCCACGGACAGGTGCATGGGGCCGGTGTTGTTACAGAGGGTGAGTCCGGCATCGCGCATGAGGGCGGCCAGCTCGTCGATATTGGTGGGGGGAGCGAGCTGTGCGCCTGGAGCGGCGGCGACCACGGTTTTGGCGAGCTCCTCTTCTCCGGGACCCCAGGTGACGATGGGCGTACGTCCCGAGGCGATGAGGGCCCGGGCGGCGGCGGCGAAGGCCTGGGGCGGGATGCGACGCCAACCGAGCCGTCCGCCGGGGTTGACCACGGCGCGGGGTGAGCCCGCACCGGCCTCGAGCCAGGTATGGAACTTCTCGCTGATGAGGGGGCGGCGGAAGGACATCCGCGCGGGGCGGGAGTCATCCACGAAGGGGGAGAGCAGATGGAGGCGCTGGAGCGACTCCTGGGTTGTGTCAGCGCGAGCAGGCACGGACAGCGAGTGCAGTTTCTGGACGGGCCACATTCGTGGACCGACGACGAGTGCCTTGGGCCCCACGAGTCGCGAGACGATGGCGGAGGTCACGGAGGGAGTGGACCAGTTGGCGCAGTCGACGACGACGTCATAGCGCTCGCGCCGCAAGGCACGGATGCCGGGGGCGAGAGCCCCGAGCCACAGCAGGCGCCGGTTGAAGGGGATGATCCGATCGGCCTCGGGGTGTCCGGCGAGTACGCGGGCGACCTTGGCGTGGGCGAGGACATGCACCTCGGGAGGGCGTGAGGAGGCCTTGAGGGCGGACAGCAGGGGAGTGGTGAGGAGGGCTTCTCCCACCCGGTTGTCGATCCGGACCAGGAGGATGCGCCGGGGGAAGGGGAGGGGTGTTTCCGCCGTCCGTCGCCGTCCGGGGCGCCAGAGAAGGGCGGATGCCACGAGAGCGAGTGCCAGTTTCGCCCAGTATTCGAGCCGCTTGTGCCAGACCATCGGGGGGCGGACCATAGCAGAAAGGCACCGCACGGGTGGCTTGACCTGCTGGCCGGAAGGGCCTAGCTAGCCGCCAATGTTGAAGAGCATGACCGGATTTGGATCGGGACGTGCGCGAGTCGGGGACGAGGAGTTCTCCGTCGAAGTGCGCTCGCTCAACCATAAGTTCTGTGAGGTGAAGGCGCGGCTGCCGCGGGAGTTGGCGGGGCTGGAAGCGGCGTTGCTCAAGCAGGTGAAGGAACGGCTCGCCCGAGGCTCGGTGGAGGTCTTCATCAAGCGGCAGACGGCAACGGCGGCCGGGACGGTCCCTGTCGTGGATGTGGGGCTGGCGCGCGAGTACGCCCGGGCTATGCGCGAGGTGGGTGAGGCCCTGGGCGTGATGGCCGAGGTGTCGTGGGCCCAGGTGGCCAGCCAGCCGGGGGTGATGCGGCTCGAGGAGCGCGGGATGGATGTGGAGTCCGCGTCGCGAGCCGTTCCCGCCGCATTGGAACAGGCGCTAGGGGCCTTGGAGCAGATGCGTCAGGTCGAGGGCGAGGCGATTCGGGCGGACCTGGACGCACGACTGGGTCTCATCGAGAAATGGAGCCGGGAAGTCGCGCAACTGGCGCCCCGGTCGGTGGACGAGTACCGCCAGCGTCTGGCCGAGCGGGTCGCGGAATTGGCCCAAGGCATCTCGGTGGACGAGCAGCGCCTGGCCCAGGAAGTGGCGGTGTTCGCCGAGCGGACCGACATTGCCGAGGAAATGACGCGGTTGGCGAGCCATTTGGAGCAGTTCCGTCAACTCATGACGGGCGGTGAGCCCGCGGGCCGCCGCATGGACTTCCTGGTGCAGGAGATGCATCGGGAGGTGAACACCACGGGCTCGAAGAGCCAGCACGCGGAGATCTCCGCGCGTGTGGTGTCGATGAAGGCCGAAGTCGAGCGAATCCGCGAACAGGTCCAGAACGTCGAATGAACGAGCCCACTCCTCTCCAACCCGGTCTCCTGCTTGTCCTCTCCGCTCCTTCGGGAACGGGGAAGACGACCTTGGCGCGGCAACTACTGACCGAACTGCCGGACGCCATCTTCTCCATCAGCGTGACGACGCGGCAGCCCCGAGGTCGAGAGAAGGATGGCGTGGATTACCACTTCGTGGACGTCGCTTCTTTCCAGGAGCGGATCGAGCGGGGGGAGTTCGTGGAATGGGCCGAGGTCTACGGCCATTTCTATGGCAGCTCCCAGGCCGTGGTGGATGAAGCCCGAGCCAAGCGCGGGGTCGCGATCTTCGACATCGACGTGCAGGGCGGGCTCGCGATCAAGCGCAAGAACCCCGACGCGGTGCGCGTCTTCGTGGTTCCGCCTTCTTTAGAGGAGCTTGAGCGTCGCCTGCGCGAGCGAGGGACCGACGCGGAGGACACCATTCGCCGACGGATGCTGGCGGCTCGCTCGGAGATCGAGCGAGGCGTGGCTTCGTACGACTACATCATCGTGAATGACGATTTCGATCGGGCCTACCGGGATTTGCGGTCTGTGGTGGTCGCGGAACGCTGCAGACAGGGGCGGGTGGATCTCTCTCGGCTCGGCCTGGAGAAGACTGGAGTTTGAAGGTCCAAGCTCTTCTGCTCGGAAGAGAGTTTGGAACCGAAACGGTGGGGGTCGGTGACAGCACTGGCAGGCGCGGGGAAAAGAGCTTGCGCCGCTTGAGCGCTTGGTGGATAAGGGGCGCCTCCTCCACACGGAGTGTCGCGTAATCGACATTTCGCGGATGAGGCGGGGCTAAACACCGAAAGGTGAGCGGCCTGTTGAGCACCGGAGTCAACGAAGGGAGTTGACACGGAGGAGGGCGCGGGGCTAGAAGGCGCGCCCCCACGGACGGGAAGGCGAAACCGCACTGGCGGTGGGCACCTCCGGACGCAGCAGGGACAGAGGAAATAAGACGTCAACGAAACGAAGTTGACTCGAATGGCGGCGGTGATAGAAGCCGCCTCCCGCTGAACCGAAAAGGCCGCGCAAGCGACGCTGGACGGGCAGCAGGAAAAACGAGTCGACGAAGCGAGTTGACAGCGGCGGCGGAAAGGCAGTAGGTTCCGCGCCCCTTCGGAAGAAGAAAGCGAAAGCGGACTTCGAGACGAAGCGAAGCGGGGAAGACGAAGTCACAACGGTGACTTGACAGTCGAGCCGGTTCGGAAGTAGAGAAGGCAGCCCGCGCAGCAAGGCGGGACGGCGCCGAAAGGCGAAGCCGACGGTAGCACAGCAGCAGGCCCGCGACAAGCGGTTCGGTCTTTGAAAACCAGATAGCAAGCCCAAAGAAGACAGATTGCGGAAACCGCAGTCAATTCTTGGCAGTAACGGAGTCCGAAGGCGAGTCGGCGAGAGTCGATTGGCAGGACTCCGATGAACAGCGAAGTCAGGCAACCCCTTAGCCGGGACCTGGCCAAGCCGGTTCAATCCTTCAAAAATTCAATTGGAGAGTTTGATCCTGGCTCAGAACGAACGCTGGCGGCGTGCCTAACACATGCAAGTCGAGCGCGAATGGAGCAATCCTAGTAGAGCGGCGCACGGGTGCGTAACACGTGGGTAATCTGCCTGGGTGTCTGGGATAACCAGTCGAAAGATTGGCTAATACCGGATGAGCCCCCGGGAGCTTCGGCTCTTGAGGGAAAAGGTGGCCTCTGTATACAAGCTATCACACCCAGATGAGCCCGCGGCCCATCAGCTAGTTGGCGGGGTAATGGCCCACCAAGGCGACGACGGGTAGCTGGTCTGAGAGGACGATCAGCCACACTGGAACTGAGACACGGTCCAGACTCCTACGGGAGGCAGCAGTGGGGAATTTTGCGCAATGGGCGAAAGCCTGACGCAGCAACGCCGCGTGTGTGATGAAGGTCTTTGGATTGTAAAGCACTTTCGACCGGGACGAAAACCCCCTGGCTAATACTCAGGGGCTTGACGGTACCGGGAGAAGAAGCACCGGCTAACTCTGTGCCAGCAGCCGCGGTAATACAGAGGGTGCAAGCGTTGTTCGGAATTATTGGGCGTAAAGCGCGTGTAGGCGGCTTTGCAAGTCGGATGTGAAAGCCCTCGGCTCAACCGAGGAAGTGCGTTCGAAACTGCAGAGCTTGAGTGCCGGAGAGGGTGGCGGAATTCCCCAAGTAGAGGTGAAATTCGTAGATATGGGGAGGAACACCGGTGGCGAAGGCGGCCACCTGGACGGTGACTGACGCTGAGACGCGAAAGCGTGGGTAGCAAACAGGATTAGATACCCTGGTAGTCCACGCCGTAAACGATGAGAACTAGGTGTCGTGGGTGTTGACCCCCGCGGTGCCGTAGCTAACGCATTAAGTTCTCCGCCTGGGAAGTACGGTCGCAAGACTAAAACTCAAAGGAATTGACGGGGGCCCGCACAAGCGGTGGAGCATGTGGTTTAATTCGACGCAACGCGCAGAACCTTACCTGGTCTTGACATCCTCGGAACCTCTCAGAGATGAGGGGGTGCCCGCAAGGGAACCGAGAGACAGGTGCTGCATGGCTGTCGTCAGCTCGTGTCGTGAGATGTTGGGTTAAGTCCCGCAACGAGCGCAACCCTCGCCTTTAGTTGCCACGCAAGTGGATCTCTAGAGGGACTGCCGGTGTTAAACCGGAGGAAGGTGGGGATGACGTCAAGTCCTCATGGCCTTTATGACCAGGGCTACACACGTGCTACAATGGCCGGTACAAAGCGTTGCCAACTCGCGAGAGGGAGCTAATCGCATAAAACCGGTCTCAGTTCAGATTGGAGTCTGCAACTCGACTCCATGAAGGCGGAATCGCTAGTAATCGCAGATCAGCACGCTGCGGTGAATACGTTCCCGGGCCTTGTACACACCGCCCGTCACACCATGGGAGTCGATTGCTCCAGAAGTCATCTCACCAAGAGGTGCCCAAGGAGTGGTCGGTAACTGGGGTGAAGTCGTAACAAGGTAGCCGTAGGGGAACCTGCGGCTGGATCACCTCCTTTCTAAGGAGACCGGGTACACGGTGAGCGCTTCGGCGCCACAGGGTGTACCAGCCACTTCGGTGGCCGAGGTCGACCAGGTCAACGTTTCTGCAATACTGTCGAGGGCTTGCTGTCTGGTTTTGAGAGGCTGAGCCGAAGGGGCTCGGTTCTTTGAAAGAATTGGACGCTGTGAGGGAAATCCACTGGGCCTATAGCTCAGCTGGCTAGAGCGCGCGCCTGATAAGCGCGAGGTCGGTGGTTCAAGTCCACCTAGGCCCACCAGTCTCCCAAGAGGGGAGGAGGGGTGACGCGAAGACGGCCGGCAAAGTGGGTGCCTACGACACATTACTGGGGCTGTAGCTCAGTTGGGAGAGCGCTAGCTTTGCAAGCTAGATGTCGTCGGTTCGATCCCGTCCAGCTCCACAGGTTGTCCGACATGGAAACACGTCGGAAGCGTTCTTTGACAAGTGCATACGAAGGGTAGAAATCAATTTCTGCTGAGAAGTTCTTGCGTGAAGCGGGAGGCAGTCAGGCTGCGAGAGCGGCCCGGCGGCACGAAGCTCACGCACTCAAGCAAGTGAAGTTTTTCGGGTCCGCGACGAAGAGTCGGGGCCTGGAGCCTGGTCTCGAAACCAAGGAAACCGCCGGGAGGCGGGCTTCTGAGAGATTCAGGTAAGTAAGCTACTAAGGGCGTGCGGTGGATGCCTAGGTGCCAAGAGGCGAAGAAGGACGTGGGTGGCTGCGAAAAGCTCCGGGGAGTTGCCAACCGAACGTTGAGCCGGAGATGTCCGAATGGGGAAACCCAGCGAGGTGAAAGCCTCGTTACCTCGGCCTGAATAAATAGGGCCGAAGGAGCGAACCAGGGGAAGTGAAACATCTCAGTACCCTGAGGAGAAGAAAACAACGAGTGATTCCCAGAGTAGCGGCGAGCGAAATGGGAGGAGCCTAAACCGGTGTCATGAAAATGGCATCGGGGTTGCGGGTCCACGGTAGGACCTTTGTCTGTTAGCGGAACCACCTGGAAAGGTGGACCAGAGAGCGTGATAGTCGCGTACGCGAAAACGGACGGAGGCCGAGTGGGGTACCCAAGTAGGGCGGGACACGTGCAATCCTGCCTGAATCCGCCGGGACCATCCGGTAAGGCTAAATACTCCTTGGCGACCGATAGTGAACTAGTACCGCGAGGGAAAGGTGAAAAGAACCCCAGTGAGGGGAGTCAAAAGAACCTGAAACCGCATGTCTACAAGCAGTCCGAGCACTACGGGGCAACCCAGTGCGAGGGCGTACCTTTTGCATCATGATTCGGCGACTTAATGTACGTAGCGAGGCTAAGCCGATAGGTGGAGCCGGAGCGAAAGCGAGTCCGAAACGGGCGAATGAGTTGCGTGCATTATAACCCGAAGCGGGGTGATCTACACATGGCCAGGTTGAAGTGAGGGTAACACCTCATGGAGGACCGAACTCATGAAAGTTGAAAATTTCTGGGATGAGCTGTGTGTAGGGGTGAAAGGCCAATCAAACTCCGTGATAGCTGGTTCTCCCCGAAAGATATTTAGGTATCGTCTCGAGGAATTCAATACTGGAGGTAGAGCACTGGAACGGCTAGGGGTCTCACCAGATTACCAAACCGTACCAAACTCCGAATGCCAGTACTTGTTATCTCGGGAAGCAGTCAGTGGGTGATAACGTCCATTGGCAAGAGGGGAATAACCCAGACCGACAGCTAAGGCCCCCAAGTCTAGTCTAAGTGAACACTAGAAAGGATGTGGCAGGTCATTGACAACCAGGAGGTTGGCTTAGAAGCAGCCATCCTTTAAAGAAAGCGTAATAGCTCACTGGTCGAGACAGGCCGCGCCGAAAATGTAACGGGGCTCAAGACTAGCGCCGAAGCTTCGGATTGCATGCGTCAGGCGCATGCAGTGGTAGGGGAGCGTTGCAACAGCTGAGAAGCTAGACCGCAAGGGCTGGTGGAGCGGTTGCGAGTGCTGATGCCGAAATGAGTAGCGATAAAGGGGGTGGGAAACCCCCTCGCCGTAAACCCAAGGTTTCCTGGGTCAAGTTAATCTTCCCAGGGTTAGCCGGGACCTAAGCCGAGGCCGAAAGGCGTAGGTGATGGCAAGCAGGTTAATATTCCTGCGCCATCTTGTAGACGTTGAACCGAGGAAGGACGGAGAAAGCTAGGCGAGCTGACCGGTGGTTGTGTCAGTCCAAAGGCGTAGGGGTGTCGCGTACGAATAAAGGCGCGGCAGCTATCCCCGAGACCCCATGGCCCCCCTCACGGGGCAAGTCGCTGATGCTCGGCTTCCAAGAAAAGTTCCGCGGGGAGTCTACAGGGTGTCCGTACCGCAAACCGACACAGGTGGGTGAGGAGAAAATCCTAAGGCGCTTGAGAGAACTCTCCTCCAAGGAACTAGGCAAATTTCCACCGTAACTTCGGAAGAAGGTGGGCCCCTGGTAGGTGTAGGCGTACAGCCGAAGCCCAGAGGGGTTGCAGAGAAATGGCGGTAGCGACTGTTTACCAAAAACACAGGACTCTGCGAAGGCAAGAAGCCGACGTATAGGGTCTGACTCCTGCCCGGTGCTGGAAGGTTAAGGGGATTCGTCAGCCGCAAGGTGAAGCGATGATCCGAAGCCCCAGTAAACGGCGGCCGTAACTATAACGGTCCTAAGGTAGCGAAATTCCTTGTCGGGTAAGTTCCGACCTGCACGAATGGAGTAACGACTTCCGCGCTGTCTCGGAGAGGGACTCAGCGAAATTGAAATAGCTGTGCCGATGCAGTTTACCCGCAGCAAGACGGAAAGACCCCGTGAACCTTTACTACAACTTGACAGTGACACTAGGGTTCGACTGTGTAGGATAGGTGGGAGCCTTTGAAGCCGGGCCGCTAGGTTCGGTGGAGGCAACGGTGAAATACCACCCTGTCGGATTCTGGTGTCTAACCATGCTCCCTTACCGGGAGTTGGAACACTGTCTGGTGGGTAGTTTGACTGGGGCGGTCGCCTCCCAAAACGTAACGGAGGCGCGCGATGGTTCCCTCAGCCCGATTGGAAACCGGGCGGCGAGTGCAATGGCATAAGGGAGCTTGACTGCGAGACGGACACGTCGAGCAGGTGCGAAAGCAGGTCATAGTGATCCGGTGGTCCTGAATGGAAGGGCCATCGCTCAACGGATAAAAGGTACTCCGGGGATAACAGGCTTATCTCCCCCAAGAGTTCACATCGACGGGGAGGTTTGGCACCTCGATGTCGGCTCATCGCATCCTGGGGCTGGAGCAGGTCCCAAGGGTTTGGCTGTTCGCCAATTAAAGCGGTACGCGAGCTGGGTTCAAAACGTCGTGAGACAGTTTGGTCCCTATCTGCTGTGGGCGTAGGATACTTGAGAGGCTCTGACCTTAGTACGAGAGGACCGGGTTGGAGACACCGCTGGTGTACCAGTTGTCTCGCCAGAGGCATCGCTGGGTAGCCATGTGTCGATTGGATAACCGCTGAAAGCATCTAAGCGGGAAACCGACCTCGAGAATAGGTATCCCGGGCGCAAGCCCCAGAAGACCCGTCGAAGACGACGACGTTGATAGGCCGGGTGTGTAAGCGTGGTAACACGTTGAGCTAACCGGTACTAATAGGTCGAGAGGCTTACTTTACCTCAATCTCTTAGGAGCTCTCGCCAGGTTGGGAGGTATCCGAGGAGTCGAGGCCAGGTTCGAGGCCCCGTGCGCGTCCCCTCTCAGAGGGAGACAAGGCGCCGGGCCCGGAAGACGGCACTTGCGAGCTTCGCAGCCGGAGTTGATTTCCCTACCCTTCGTATGGACTTGAGACGGACACCAGTTTTCCGGTGGCAATGTCGGAGGGGTCCCACCCGTTCCCATCCCGAACACGGAAGTTAAGCCCTCCAGAGCCGATGGTACTCCGCGGGAAACCGCGCGGGAGAGTAGGTCGCTGCCGGATTTTTTTCTCTTGAAGGCCCCGAGCCTCCACCCCACGGTGGTCGCTCGGGGCTTTCTCTTTTTCTGTTGATCCCGTATAGGGCTCGTCAGTCCTCGATGGTATGATGGACAGTAGAAGTCCATGGTAAGTACTGGTAGAGAGCGCTTTCGCCGAGCTGAGGAGATGTGGATTTCAGACATCTCTCTCAAAAATAATAGTGCGAGTCGCTAGCTCAGCTGGTAGAGCACCGGCCTTTTAAGCCGAGGGTCGGGGGTTCGATCCCCCCGCGACTCACAGAGGTCCCCGTCGTCTAGAGGCCCAGGACGCTGGCCTTTCAAGCCGGTAACACGGGTTCGAATCCCGTCGGGGACATGAAGGCCAAAGCCGGAGACACCTGAATCAGGTGTCTCCGGCTTCGGTCTTTTCTGGAAGGAGCTATACGGGGAACATGCGCCGCGACACCCGCTCCGCCGACGAGAGTTCTGATAGTGAGGACAGCGAAGCGGAGGACTCGCAGCCATCAAGTCCTCGCCGCTATCTCACTCGCGTTGGGGCCGAGCGCATGCACAAGGAACTGCTGCGTCTCCTCAATGAGGAGCGGCCCAAGGTGACGGCCGAGGTATCTGCCGCCGCAGCACAGGGAGATCGTTCGGAGAACGCCGAGTACATCTACGGCAAGAAGCGCTTGAGAGAGATCGATCGGCGTCTGCGTTTTCTTCAGAAACGCCTGGATACCGCAACCATCGTCTCGCCCACGGAGCAGAGCGATCCCGAGCGCATTTATTTTGGAGCGACCGTCACCCTTGAGGATGAGGAGGGGAGCCTCGCGACCTACCAGATCGTCGGCTCGGATGAGATCGATGCCTCGGGGGGAAGGATCAGCATCGAATCGCCCCTTGCTCGGGCGCTTCTGCGCAAGCGGGTCGGAGACTCCGTCGAAGTCGTCCGTCCACGTGGGGAAGTTGAATACACCGTCGTGCGGATTCGATATCTCTAGCCAGTCCCACGAGTTCCGGCCGTTGTTGTCTTCGGAACAGCACTGTGCCTGTTGGTGTCCCCCTTGTTCTTGTCCAGTGTTCCTCGGGTCGAGGCGTTTGGGGACTCCTCCAGCACAGGCGTGTGCTGCGCACCCGGAAGGACTCGAAATGGTGCCCGTGGGCTTCCTGTGAGAGGGGCCTGCCCTATATTCGGAGCAGTAGCCACGCTCAGGTGCATTTTGTCAGCCGGAGTCCCGTCGCACGGTCGGTTCATGCGGTCGCACCCGCCTTGAGGTCGCGCTCCACACGATGCGAAAGAACTTCATCCTCGACACCAACGTCCTTCTCCATGACCCGCGCTCCATCTACGGGTTCAGAGAACACAACGTCATCATCCCCATTTACGTCATCGAGGAAATCGATCAGTTCAAGCGTGACCTCTCCGAACTGGGCCGCAACGCGCGCTTGGTGGCGCGCTACCTGGACTCCTTCCGGGAAGAAGGTTCGTTGAAGGAGGGGGTGCGCTTGCCTCATGGTGGCATGTTGCGTGTGTGTTTCACGGAGCGTTCGCCTCCACTGTCCATGGCGGACAGCAACCTGATGGACAATCGAATCCTATCGGTGGCCATCGACTTGATGGAGCGTGAGCCCCAGTCGCCCGCCGTCTTCATCACCAAGGACACCAATCTGCGCATTCGCGCGGACGCCCTGGGCCTTATCGCCGAGGACTATGACGCCGAGCGCGTCGAGATCACCGAGCTCTATACCGGCTTCACCGAGCGTTTGGTTCCCCGGGAGATGGTGGATCAGATGTACAAGTCCGGCGCCGAGGTGGAAATCTCCGGCCAGGAGTCACTCGCGCCACACCAATTCATCTTGCTCAAGGACGAGACGAACCCGTCCCACGCCGCCATGGGCCGCTTCAACGCCACCCGCGGTCGGGTGGTCCCCCTCCTGCGGGGCGTCAAGGAGGGGACCTGGGGTATCCGCCCTCGGAACATGGAGCAGAGCTTCGCTCTGGACCTGCTCGTGAACGACGAGATCAAGCTCGTCACCATCGTGGGCAAGGCAGGTACCGGCAAAACCCTGTTGGCCATCGCGGCGGGACTCCACAAGGTGACCGAGGAGTCCGTCTACCAGAAGCTCCTGGTCAGTCGGCCCGTCTTCCCCCTGGGGCGCGACATCGGCTACCTGCCAGGTACCCTGGAAGAGAAGATGAACCCCTGGATGCAGCCCATCTTCGACAACGTCGAGTTCTTGATGAACCTCAGCCGCGCCGACAAGAAGGCGGGCCGCGGCTACCATGAACTCATCGACCTGGGGTTGATGGAGATCGAGGCGCTGACCTACATCCGTGGCCGCAGTATCCCCAACCAGTACATCATCATCGACGAGGCCCAGAACCTCACCCCCCATGAGGTCAAGACCATCATCACCCGCGTGGGCGACAACACGAAAATCATTCTCACGGGGGACCCGTTCCAGATAGACAACCCCTACGTGGATGCCACCAGCAACGGGCTCGTCCATGTGGTGAACCGGTTCAAGAACGAGAAGATCGCGGGCCATATCACCATGGCCAAGGGCGAGCGCAGCGCCCTGGCCGAACTCGCCGCCAATCTCCTCTAGCGCGCTGCGTCGTACGAGGATGTCATCATGACGGGAAACGGTCACGTAGGGGATCCCTCCCCGGAGAAAGAGGGCGGGCAGGAAAAAAAGCCGCTCATCGAATACCCGACCGTCTACACCTTCAAGGTGATGGGTCGGCAGGCCCCTGATTTCGTCGACTACGTCCGAGGTCTGTTCCGGGTCCTGATGGGCACCGAGATCTCGCCGGACTCCATTCAGGAGCAACCCAGTAGCAAGGGGACCTATGTGTCTCTAAGCGTCTCCGTCTACCTGCTGTCCGAGGAGCATCGGCGTTCCATCTACGAACGGCTCCGACAAGAGTCGCGGATCGTCTACTACCTCTGAGGAGGGTGGCCGCCTGGCGCTGCGCTCGGAGAGTCGGGGAATTGGCGATTGCGGGCTACCGGTGTACAAGGGGCGTGTCATGAGCCCGGCCGAGCCCTTTCCGCTCTACTTCCCTGGTGACGCTCGGCGTCCTTTTGGCTCCGAAGCCGCGACCCGGCGCTTCGCTCGAGTCGCTCAGCTGGAAGAGGGGGGGCGCGTCCTGGAACTCGGATGCGGCTCCGCTGGTCTTGGCGGAGTCGTGCTCGCCCAGGAGTTCGGCTGCTCGGTCGTGGTCGCGGACTCGGACGAGACGGTACTCTCCCTCCTGCGCGAGCGGGTTCATGCGCTCGCCCTGGACGGCCGGGTCGAGGTCCGACGCGTGGACCTGAGCCGACCCGCTTTTCGTGAAGGCGAGTTCGACGCCATTCTGTGCCAGGGCCGCGTCTTGGTGGCCCTCCCCGATGCCCTGAGCACCTTTCGCCCCTTGCTGGCGCGTGAAGGCCGCCTAGGCTTGACCTATCCGGTTCGGGTGGGCCGGGTGACGCCTCGCGCGGTGCTCGAGTTCTGGGAACGTCGGCTGGGTGCCCCCCTGCTGCTCCCGAGAGAGCTGCTCCTTCACCTGTCCCAGGCGGGCTTCGAACCCGAATCCGTCGAGTCCCTGCAAGACGCCGAACTGGATACCCTCTACCGGGAACTCGAGCCCCACCTCCTTCAAGCTCCTCCCGAGCTCGCCACCTGGTTGCGCGAGGAGATGGCCCTTCACCGGGAGAGTGGCAAGGCCACCGCCAGCTACGCGTTCGCCGTGGGCCGCCGACGGGAGCCGGGCGAGAAGCCTCCGGCCGCTCGTAACCGCGGGTAGCTCGTCACGCCGTTTCCCTGTTCTGGATTCCCCGCCGGGGAGCGGCCTCCAGGCCACTCCCTCGAGCCAGGGAGTTCACTGCCTGGGTGCTTGGAAATCCAGCAGTTCCACCGGTTCGGGCGCCACGCTCAGCGTCACCTCTTCACGGTAGCCGGCCGCGTCTCCGCCCACCTGGAACGGCATCGGCGTGGCGAAGCGGATGTGGACCTCTCGCGCGTAGAAGTCACGCAGGCCCTCGGGGAACCAGCGGCCCGCCCACAGCTTGGGAAGGTTCGCCAGGATGCTCGGGGCCCGCAGCTGGCCCAGGCGCAACTGCATCATTCCCCGGCGCTCGCCCGCGAATGGGAACATCCGGAAGCCGTACCCATAAAAGGGCATCGTCGCCGCCGCCGCCATCATCAAGGAACCCTTGAAGAGCGTCTTCCCAGGAGCGATGGGCTCGCCCACGGGCATGCCGTCAGGGCCCACGCGCCAAGCCTCACTCGCCGACCCATTGGTGACCTCGCACTCCACCCAGGTCGAGTTCGCCAGGTAGTGCGGCACCGTCTTGAAGGCCACCGCCGAGAAATACCCGCCCGGGCCCGACAGCATCTGCTTGAAGACGCCCCGGCCCAGATTGCTCTTCACCCAGACGTAGTCGTTGAGCAGCTTCCCATCCACGCCGAGACCCGCGAAGGGCGTGCGCTTGCCATCCACCAGCAGCAGATCCATCCGCCGGTGGCCCGGCACCTTTCCCTCGCGCGCCCACATCACGTCTCGTACATGGCCCGACATGCCCTGGCCGGAGTTCACGTACGTGGCCAGGCCGTTCCCCGTCCCCAGCTTCAGCACCCCGAAGCGAGGGGCCCTCTTGCCCGCGAACCGGCGGGTTTCCAACTGGCGGTACACCTCGTTCACGAAGCCCAGGAAGGTGCCGTCTCCTCCTCCCGTGAACACCACCGGGTAGTTCCTCTCGAGCACCGTGTTCACGATGCGCCGGCAGTCCAGTTCCGAGCGGGACAGGAACAGGTCCTGCTCCGGAACCACGTGCGACAGGGACTTCACCACCTGCGCATCCACCCGGCGGGCATTGGCGTTCAGCAACACCGCGACCTTGTGCCCTGGCGCCCTCAACTGGGACGGACTCGGGCGCGTATCCAAGGATCGCAGGGGCTGGACCAACATGGGGGACTGCCTCCAATAGAAAGTGTCGGCGCCTCCCCACGGTCTCCGCGGCGAGGCGTTTGTCTCGCCGTGCACTTTTCCAGCCAACGGCTGACGCGCGGCGTTACCCCTCCATCTTCCTAAGGATTTCAACCGGTTGAAAGGGGACGGGCTTTGCCCCCTGGCTGGCCGGTTGCTACCGCCCGGTGGCGGCGGTGGCGAAGGGTTTACGCACCTGCCTCGCCGTTGTGACCCGGACGTGACCATCAACTCGCGGTTTGACACCCCCCGGGCGGTGGTTACGTTGGTCATACATCGGAGCTACGCGACGTCCTCGCGTTCTTTTCCGCAACTATTTCGGGAGGTTACACACCGTGGGCAAGATCATTGGAATCGACCTGGGCACCACCAACAGCGTGGTCGCGATCATGGAAGGTCGCGAGCCCAAGGTCCTCACCAACGAAGAGGGGGCTCGGACCACCCCCTCCGTCGTCGCGTTCGCGAAGGACGGCGAGCGGCTCGTGGGGCAGGTGGCCAAGCGTCAGGCCATCACCAACCCCGAGCGCACCATCTATTCCATCAAGCGCTTCATGGGCCGCCGCTTCGAGGAGACCACCGAGGAGGCGAAGCTCGTCCCCTATAAGGTGGTGCGCGGCCCCCATGGCGATTCGCGCGTGGAACTCGATGGCAAGCAGTACAGCGCCCCGGAGATCTCCGCGCAGGTGCTGCTCAAGCTCAAGCGCGCCGCCGAGAACTACCTGGGTGAGAAGGTGACCGAGGCGGTCATCACCGTGCCGGCCTACTTCAATGATGCCCAGCGTCAGGCCACCAAGGACGCGGGAGAGATCGCTGGCCTCACCGTGCGCCGTATCGTGAACGAGCCCACCGCCGCGGCGCTCGCCTACGGCATGGACAAGAAGAAGGACGAGAAGATCGCCGTCTACGACTTCGGCGGCGGCACCTTCGACGTGTCCATCCTCGAGGTGGGTGAGAACGTGGTCGAGGTGCTCGCCACCAACGGCGATACGCACCTGGGCGGCGACAACATCGACCTGACCCTCATGAACTGGCTCATCGCCGAGTTCAAGAAGGACACCGGCATCGACGTCGCCAAGGACAAGATGGTCCTCCAGCGCCTCAAGGAGGCCGCCGAGAAGGCGAAGATCGAGCTGTCCAGCACCATGGACACCGAGATCAACCTGCCGTTCCTCACGGCCGACGCCTCCGGCCCCAAGCACCTCAACGTGCGCCTGTCGCGCGCCAAGTTCGAGGCGATGATCGGCGACCTCGTCGAGCGCTCGCTCGAGCCGTGCCGCAAGTGCCTCAAGGACTCCGGCCTGGATGTGAAGGATCTGCACGAGGTCGTCCTCGTGGGCGGCTCCACGCGCATCCCCATGGTCCAGGAGGCCGTCAAGCGCCTGTTCGGCAAGGAGCCCAACCGCTCCGTGAACCCGGACGAGGTGGTGGCCGTGGGCGCGGCGGTGCAGGCCGGCGTGCTCTCCGGCGAGGTCAAGGACATCCTCCTCCTGGACGTCACCCCGCTGTCGCTGGGCGTGGAGACTCTGGGCGGCGTGATGACCAAGCTCATCGAGCGCAACACCACCATCCCCACCCGCAAGTCGGAGACCTTCTCCACCGCGGCCGATGGTCAGACCCAGGTGGAGATCCACGTGCTGCAGGGCGAGCGCGAGATGGCGGGTGACAACCGCAGCCTCGGCCGCTTCCACCTGACGGGTATGCCTCCCGCGCCCCGGGGCGTGCCGCAGATCGAGGTGACGTTCGACATCGACGCCAACGGCATCCTCAACGTCAACGCCAAGGACAAGGCGACGGGCAAGGAGCAGAAGGTCACCATCAGCCACTCCTCGGGTCTGGCCAAGGACGAGGTGGAGAAGATGGTGCGCGCCGCCAAGGAGAACGAGGCGGCCGACAAGTCCCGCCGCGAGCTGGTCGAGGTGAAGAACCAGGCCGAGTCCCAGGTGTATGCCGCCGAGAAGATGGTGAAGGAGAACCGCGAGAAGCTCCCCGCCGAGGCCGTGTCCACGCTCGAGGCGGCCATCAAGGGCGTCAACGACGTGCGCGAGGGCGAGGACAAGGAGGCCATCAAGGCCGCCCTGGAGAAGCTGCAGCAGGCCAGCTACAAGATCGCCGAGGAGATGTACAAGGCCACCGGCGGCGCGCCGGGCGCCGAGGGCGCCACGCCTCCTCCGGGCGCGGAGGGCGCCGCTCCGGGCAGCTCCGCCAAGCCCAAGGACGACGTGGTGGACGCCGAGTTCCGCCAGTCGTGACGATCTCCCGCCTCACACACCTCGTGTGAGGTGGTGGGTGACCCGACGGTGATGTTCCAGAAGGGCCGGAGGCTTCCTCGAGGAGCCTCCGGCCCTTCCGTTCTTCAGCGCCCGGGTCCGGGGTGCTTCAACAGGGCCTCCTGGGACGGGTACGATGGGCCGCCTTGTCTCCGGCGGAAACCACCGTGATCCATCCCCCCGTGAACACCCACTCCCAGGCAGCCCTGGCCTTCCGCCACTTCTTCCAAGAGCTGCGAGAGGTCTACCTGGAGCGTGAGACGCTGCTCACGCAGATCGAGCTGGCGCTCCTCTGCCGGGAGCACGTGCTCGTGGTCGGGCCCCCTGGAACCGCCAAGAGCGCCATCGCCTCCGCGGTGCTCGGCCGCATCCTGGACGAGAAGACCGGACAGCCCTCGCTCTTCGCCAAGCAGATCGCCGAGTCCACCGTGCAGACGGATCTCATCGGTCCGGTGGATTTCAAGGTGCTCACCGAGACGGGCCGCACCGAATACCTCACCGAGGACGGCATGCTGGGCGCCACCCACGCCTTCCTCGACGAGGTCTTCGATGGACGCGACATGCTCCTGCGCTCCATCCTCAACGTGCTGCACGAGCGCGAGCTCAAGCACGGACGCCGTGTGACGAGCGGGCGGATCGAATGCGCCATCATGACGAGCAACCGCTACCTCTCCGAGGTGCTCGCGCGCTCGCCCGAGCTGTTGCTGGCCTTCGCCGATCGCCTCAGTTTCATCTCCTTCGTGCCCAAGGCCTTCGCGCGCTCCGCCAGCCGCGCCGCCATGTTGCAACGCTCCGCTCATGGGCTGAGGCCGGACCTGCGCGCGCAACTCTCCCTGCAGCAGCTCGACGTGCTCCAGGCCGCCGTGGAACGGGTGGGGGTGTCCAGCACCTTGCTCGAGGCCATCGAGATGCTCACCGACGAGCTCGAGCGCGCGCTCACGGCCCAGGTGTCCAAGCTGCCCGACTACGTGCCCACCAAGTACTTCTCCCAGCGCTCCGTGGTGAAGGCGCTCTGGGCCCTCAAGGCCGCGGTGGTGCGCGACCAGCTCTATCGGCGTCCGGAGCGGCCCCTCGAGGCCACCGTGGAGGACCTGGACGCCCTGCGCTGGTTCTTCCTGCTCGGAGGACCACCCGCCGAGGAGTCCGAGGCCCTGCTCAAGGTGGCGGTGGATCCCCGTGAGCGCGCCCAGTTGGAGATCGTCCGCATCGAGCAGAAGGCCTTCGACGCCGCCCTGGCCAAGGTGCGCGCGGAGCTGGGCTCGGGCCCGGAGCGCGAGGCGGCCTCCCTGGGCGCGGCCGAGGAGCTCAAGAAGGTGGAAGCGCTCGCCCGTACCTTCCAGCCCGGAATCGTGTCCTCCACCGCCCAGCAACTGCGCGGCAAGCTCGTGCCGGGGCCCCGTCATCCCGAGAACCGGGAGGTCCTGCTGGGCGCCGCGCGAGGACTGCTCGTGAGTGTGATGCAACGTCTGGCGCGCGGGCCCATCGAGGGCACCGAGTCGCGCGCCGGACTGCCCGTGTTCATCGCGCTCGTGGAGGCGGTGGCGTTGTGCCGCCAGGTTCCCGAATTGACCTCCCAGCTTCCCTCCCTGGGCGAGGCGGTGACCCGGTTCCTCATGCAGTCGCTCGAGTTGATGGCGCTCAACACCGAGAGTCTGTCCTTCGACGAGGCGGTGTCCGCGGACGGGTTGCTCGGGATCTCGGACACGCTCGTCGAGGAGCTGAGCCGGGTGGGGGAGTTGGTGGCCCTGTTGTCGGAGAGCCATTCCGCCACGGGGATGCACCTGCGCGCCGCCGAGTCCGTGGCGCGGCGGCGGGCCGTGGTGGCCTTGCGTCAGCGGGTGACGAGCGCTTTTCCGGGCACCCGGGCCCGGAGGGATCCTCTCGACGCGCTCGCGGCGGATTCGCGTCGGCTCGGGCAACTCGAGCAGTCCCTGTGCCGGTTGGATCCCTCCCAACGGGGCCTCAAGCAGCAACTGCTGCAGCCGCTCGGCTTCGACTATGCCCGGGACGTGCTGTCCACCGTGCCTTTCGAGCGCATCGATCAGCTGTCGCGCACGGTGCAGTCGGTGGCGGAGAACCTGCGGCGCGAGGGTCTGGCTCCAGCGCCCGTGTTCGTCGAGTGCCGGGAAGTCCTGGAGAACCGTCTGCGCGAATACGTGCGGAGCCTCGGCCGGGAAGTGGCCAGTCCTCCGCCCGCGCCCCAGACCGCCATCAACGGCGAGGCCTACCACTTCTACCGAGGAGACTTCTCCACGCAGGTGCGCGACGGCGAGTTCTCCGCCCTGCTCGGATTGGATGGCCAGCTCGCCTTCGCTCGGCCTGCCTCCGCCACGTTCTTCCTGTCCGATGCCGTGCGCGAGACCGTGGCCCGGGTGGATCTCGCCTTCGTGCAGACGCGCCTCAAATTCCTGCGCAGCTGGCTCACCCAGTTGCTCACCGCCCTGCCGGCGCCCCAGACCGCGCAGAACCGCGCGTCCGCGGACCATATCTTCGACCGATTGGTGCGCAGCCGCTTCCCGCTGCTCACCCTCAAGGAGGGCGAACTGGTGCGCATCAAGGGCGTGCTCGGTGTCCTCATCGCCATTCCCGGCGAGCTCGGCGAGAGCGCGCGCAAGCTGGAAGGGGTGCTGCGCGGTATCGACGACGACTTCACCCGTTTCAGCAAGCAGTTGCTGGACCTCCGGGCTTCGCTGTGAGGAGGGGCTGACGCGTGCTCGGCTCGCGGCTCGCTCGCTTGAGGCTCCGGTTGGACGCGCTCCAGGGGCGTGTGTTCCAGCCGGAGGGCCTCCGGGGCTGGTGGAAGGGCGTCACCTCTCCCGCGCAGGTGGAGCTCTCCCTGCCGACCGTGACGGCACTCGACCGGGCCCTGGAGCGGGTGGGGGTGCACACCCTGGCGGATGCGCGTCTGCTGCTCGAATTGGGAGTGAAGAAGGGGCGGGTCGGGGAGTTGGCCACGGGCCTGGGTGCGCGGGCGAACGAGTCCCTGGAGGAGTTCGAGCGGACGCTCGACGCGGTGGAGAAGATGCACCAGGCGGGACGGACGCCGCCCGGTGCGCGGACGGCGCTGGAGCGGGGTTTCGTCCAGCTCGCCCGGGTGCTGCGCGTGGCGGACCTGTTCCTGTCTCCCTCGCCCGCCACTCCCTCGGAGGCCCTGGAGATCTTCGCCCGGCCCACCTCGTCGGGGCATGACCAGGGCGCTCCGAGCAAGGCCCGCATGGCCGTGGCCGAATTCCTCGCCCGGCGGGCGCGCGAGACCGTGGACGACGTCGTCCAGAAACGCAGGGATCTGGATATCGCTCACGAGTTGCTCCTGCGCATCGGCATGGAACATGACCGTGAGCGCGGCGTGGTGCTGCGCCATGAGGTGGCTCAAGCCCGCGAGCGTGTTCGCGAGGTGCCCGCGACGCGCTCCATGGAGGCGCTGGTCGAGCAGGTCCGGCTGTCCGCCACGCGGGAGCCCCACCTGGCCTGGCGCTCGCTCAAGGGGCTCTATGACCGCGCCTTGGAGGCCCGCGAGCCCGAAATCGCCGCGGCGGCCCGCGCGGCGCTGACCCCCTTGCTGCCCTCCCGGGATTCCCTGCGCGCCCTCCTGGAGTCCTCCGAGCGCGAGGAGTTGAGGCACTGGTTTGGCGAGTCCGTTCCTCCCTCCGCCGAGGATCCAGAGCGCGCGCGGCAGCAGGGCTCGTCTCCGGATGAACTGCTCGCGGACCTGGCCTTCTCCCTGCGGCCCGAACAGCGCGCCGCCTTCGAGCTGGCGGCTGGTTGCGCCCGCTACTTCGACGTGGAGGACGTGCTCTCGGACGAGATCGTCGAGGTGAACACCCGCAAGGTGCGCCCGGTCCCCAGGCAGGTGCCGTATCCGACCCAGAACATGACGTTCGAGCGCACGGGCGGCCTGCACGACGTGCACAACTTCGTCATCTCCGATCCGCGCATGCTCGTCTACGACCTGGCCGCCCACCGCCAGATGGTGCGGGCCTACCTCGAGGACGAGCCGCCTCCCGAGACCCAGAAGAAGAAGCGCACCGCCGTGCGCGTCTATGTCTGCGATGCCTCGGGCTCCATGCATGGCCCCCGCGCGCGATTCCGCGACGCCCTCATCATCGCCGAACTCAACAACCTGCGCGTCAAGGTCCGTCAGGGCAAGCCCTTCGATCCGCTCTACTTCTCCTTCTTCAACGACACCCCGACCGAGCTGTCCCGCGTGGACACCGTCTTGCAAGCCACCCGGCAGATCGAGAAGCTCTTCCACCACTCGCCCGCGGAGGGCCAGACGGACATCTCCCTCGCGCTCATGTCCGCCTTCGACTCCATTCGCACCGCCCGGGGACGGGATCCCTACCTGGCGCGCGCCACCGTGGTGCTCATCACCGATGGCGAGGATCGCGTCGACATGGAGCTCATCCGCCGCACCCGCGCGCCCATGGACTCGCTCGACATCGCGCTGAGCTTCGTGTCGCTCGGCGAGGAGAACCCGGATCTCAAATCGCTCGTCGAGGAGCAGCGCGCGCGCGGGGGCCGTGCCTTCTACCACCACCTGTCCGACCGGGAGATCCAGTGGGCGCGCACCGAGTTCGACAGCCCCTGGCGGACCTTGTTGCCACGCGACGTGCCCGTCACTCCGGAGGCGATCGACGCGCTCGCGCCCCATCTGGCCGCGCTCGAGGCCCTCGCCGCCGGACGCGCGCTGCCCGCGGCGGCCCTGGCCTCGGAGGCCTCGTTCGACGCGCTCTTCCCCGAACCCGAGCGGCTTTCCAGCGAGGAGGCACGCGAGGTTTCCGGGCCCGAGGTGGGCGAGCGCGTGGCGGACATCCTCGATGCCCTCGTGGAGGCCGCCGCGCTCGCTCCCGCGGACCGCCGTGCCACCGAGAGCCTGATGCTCCTGCGCCACCTGCTCGAGGTGTACCAGATTCCCCCCGCGCGCTACCTCGCCACGCTCGCCACCCGAGGTCCAGATCTGCACGGGCGCCTCACGCGGGTGCGTCTGCTGTGCCGTCCCTTCGGGTAGGCTTCCGCTCCGTCATGTTCTTCGACTGGTTGCGCAAGAAGACGCAGCGGCGGCCCGCTCCGGTGAAGGATCCACTCGCCGCGTTCGATCAACTCATCGAGGACCTGGAGCGCCAGGGGGCGGAGATCCGCAAGTCCGCCGCCACGCTGCTCGCGCTCAAGGGCGACCTGTCCCGCTCCGAGGAGCGCTACGTCCGGCGGTTGGAGGAGATCGACCGGAGGCGGGTCCAGGCGCACGGGGACGCGAAGGTCGCCTCGGCGCTCGATCGGGATCGCGTCCAGACCGAGTCCCTGCTGCACACCACCCGGGAATCGCTCACCCGGGCGAAGCAGGATGGCCAGCTCCTGTTGGAGGCCGCCTCGGAGCTGGGGCAGCGGGTGGCGGAGCTGCGCGCCGAGCGCGAGAGTGCTTCCGCCCGGCTCGCCGTGGGAGGCCTCATGTCCTCCGCCTTGCGCGAGCAAGTGGAGCGCTTCGAGAAGGTGCTCGCCGTGGATGCCGCCCGGGATGAGATCGAACGCGCGCACGCGCTCGCGGACATCTACCGGGAGGAGCGCGCGGAGGCCGCGAAGCCCGATTGAGCCTCACGGCCCTGGCGCCGCGTCAGCGGACCTTGTGCTCCTCGATCATGGAGAGCTGGGTCTCCACGCTCAGGTCGCGCGAGCCCATGTGGCCGTAGGTGTTGTAGACCTTCTGGCCGTCCTGCCCGGGGATGGGCGAGGTGTACTGCGCGAGCCCCACGCCCACCACCTGATCCGAGTTCGACCAGATGCTGTAGACGTTGTCTCCCTCGAAGCCCGTCTCCTCGTTGAGCTCCTCGAGGAACTTGGACTGGGGGTGCAGGCCCGTCTGCCGGTTGGACGTGGGCAGCAGGTCTCCCGTGAAGGCGCAGGAGGCGAGTCCCTGATTGGCGCCGGCGATGCCCACGAAGGTGTCCACGCTGCCCGTCAGCGGCGCGCCCAGGTCGTAGTGGCCACCGCCCGGATAGGGATCGAAGCCGTCACCACCCTGGATGGCCTTGCGTGCCAGCGTGACGCCCATGGAGTGGCCGATGACATCCACCTTCTCCGCGCCGGTGTACTCCTTCACCGCCTGGATGAAGCCGCGCACCTCCTCCTCGTACTTGCGCGAGTGGTGCTGCTGGCTGGCGAGCAGCGGGTTCTGCGGTCCCCACGTCATCGCGTACATCTCCGAGGGCTGGTAGCCCTGGGTGGCGAAGTGCTCGATGGACTTCTCCCACCCGGCGGCGCTGTCGGCGTTGCCGTGGATGAAGATGACGGGCTCGCGCGCGAGCTTCTCTCCGGGCTGGGCACGGCCACCAAAGGAGGGCACGTCCCCCTTGGCGAAGTCGAAGTGGCCGTAGCCGTTCTCCTGCAGCCAGCTCTTGAAGTCCGAGGAGAAGCGCGACGCCTTGCTCACCTCCACCTGGGCCGCCTCCGAGGTGCTACGGGCGGCGGAGGTGGTCGTCGGGGCGGTTCGGGCCGTGATTCGCTGCGTCATGGCGGCTCCTGTGCGATGGAGGTGATTTGGTACCGACATTGTCGTACCCGAGCGGAATAAGTTTCTTGGAAACCGAGCGGGCTACCGGATGAACGGCGTGAGCGCCCCGAGCCAGACGGTGACCGCCTCCGCCCCAGCATCGGGCAGGCCCACGGCACGCGCTCCGAGGTAGCTGGCGCGTCCCAGCCGCGGCGTCATCCGGCTCGTGGCCTCGGTGCCTTCCCGGGCCGCCTGGACCGTCTCCGCCCACGCCTCGGTGAGCGGCTTGCCGTCCTGGAGGGCTCGCGAGAAGGCCTCCGCGGCCGGGTGCAGGGCATCGAGCATGGTGCGATCTCCCGGACGGGCCCCGCCGAGCTCCGCCACCGCGTCGACTCCCGCGCGAAAGGCCTCGGCCCAGGCGCGGGCGTCCGGTGAGGTGTCGCCCAGGCGGCGGGCGGCGCGCAGCAGGGCGGTGGCGTAGAACGGTCCCGAACTGCCACCGATACTCCGGCGCAGGGCCTCTCCGAGCGCCGTCAGGGCCCGCGCGGGACTCGCCCAGGACGTCTCGGGCAGGGCCCGCATCGCCGCCGCGCCTCGCGCCAGGCTGATGCCGAGGTCTCCATCGCCCGCCGCCGCATCGAGCTCCGTCAGACGGGCCTCGGCGGCCTCGAGCGCCTGGGCGACCGCGAGAACGGCTTCGGGGAAACGCTCCATGCCCTGGGTTCGAGTCTCCGTGGCGGAAGGCCCTGGCGCGGTGGTGGGCGCGGAGGAAATCCGACGTGCTGGCGCGAGCCGTCCGCTGCCGGGCCAGGCGGGGGCGGAGGCCGGTGCGTCGAGCCGTTGCAGCCGCGCGTCGTCCACCTTCAACAGGGACAAGGAGCAGCCCGGCATCTCCAGGGCCGTCAGGAACGCGCCGCTCCAGGCCCGCTCCACGTGGAGTCCCCGCTCGCGCAACAGGGCCAGGGCCCGGCGGGCGATGATCGCCAGCTCCTGGGTGGGGGTGCCTCCCAGGCCATTGACGAGCAGGGCCACGCGGTCGCCCGCGCCCAGCCGCTGGTCCTCGAGGATGGCCGAGAGCAGGGTGTTCACGACCTCATCGGCGGACTGGACGGGCACGCGCCGCACGCCCTGTTCTCCGTGGATGCCGAGCCCCAGCTCCATCTCGCCCTCGCCCAGGGTGAAGCCCGGACGGCCCGCGGCGGGGACGGTACAGGCGCCAAGTCCCACCCCCATGGTGCCGAGCAGGAGGGCGGCCTCGGCGGCCTCCCGGGTCACCTGGGCGAGCGGGGCTCCGGCGGCGGAAGCGGCGCCCGCCACCTTGTGAATCCAGACGGTGCCCGCGATGCCCCGGCGCCGCGAGGTCTCCACGGTGTCGCGCAGGGCCACGTCATCGGCCACGACGACCGTTTCGACGGGAATGCCCTCGGCCCGGGCCAACTCGGCGGCGAGGCCGAAGTTGAGCCGATCCCCGGTGTAGTTCTTCACCACGAGCAGCGCACCCGCGGGCCCGGAGACGGTGCGGATCGCGGCGAGCACGGCATCGGTGCTGGGCGAGGTGAAGACATCCCCGGCGACGGCGGCGTGCAACATGCCGGCGCCCACGTAGCCCGCGTGTGCCGGCTCGTGCCCGCTGCCTCCTCCGGAGATGATGGCGACCTGGCGCTGGGCGGGCTCCTCGGGGATGTCGGAGCGGAGGATGACGTTCTCCCCCTCCAGCAGGGCCTGTCCGGGGTGCAGCGCGATGAGTCCTTCGAGCATCTCTCCCACGACCGCGCGGGGATCATTGACGAGCTTCTTCACGTGCGTCTCCTTGCTCTGACACGGAAGGCAGAAGGTGGACGCGGGGCGAGAGCCGCGTCAAGCACGGGCCTCGGTGTGTCCTGTGGACGGGGGGCGAGGACGCATGGCGAGGTGAGGTTTCGCGAGGAGGTAGAAGGTGGCACGAAGAGAAGCGGGAGCGGTACTGCTGGCGCTGGTGATGGCGTGTACGAGCGCGACGCCGGTGCGGCCGGGCCGAGACGTGGCGTACAAGTCCGAAGCTCATGAGTACCGGGTAGACGTGCTTGAGGTGGACTCGGGAGTCTCCGAGGGCGTGCCCGTGTCCTCGGCGGACTTTCAGCATGCGCTCCAGAGGCTTGCTCGAGACGTGCGCGTGAAAGGGACGCCGCAGCAGGTCCCCCGGGAATGGATGGAGGTGTACGAGGCGGAGGGGGAGTGGTTGGCGGAAGTGTCGCGGGGCCAGGTGCTCACCCTGGCGCCTGATACGGGGCCGCTGACCGTCGAGGCCCAGGAGGCACTGCGGAAGGACTACCTGCGCTGGTGCGAGAAGAGAGGCGGGGGTGACTGCCTGGGCTTGTTGGACGACGGGCGGGTGCTGCGAGCGGCGGATCGGCGGACGCTGGCGTTGGCAGTGGCCTTGGGCTCGGTATTGGACGAGACGCGCGAGGCGTTGGGGCATGAGGTGGAGCCACGAGCGTTGGTGGCGCTGTGCGTGTGGTCCGTGGGGATGTATCTGGGCTTGTGGTTGCTGCCCGAGCCAGCGTCTAAAGGAGTGGCGGCGAGCCTGAGTGTGCTGCTGGTGGCGTGGCTGGGCGTGGACACGGTGTGGGGATTGATGGACGGGTGGGCCAGGCTGTCGGCCCAGGCTCACGAGGCCACGACATTCGCCCAGGTGCGAGCGGCAGGAGATGCGTACGCGAAGGTGTTGGGGCGGGACGCGGCGAAGGTTCTGATTCTGGGAGTGGCGGTGTTGGCGGGGAGGGCGGTGGGAGAGATCGCGGGACGGGTGCGCTCGCTGCCGGGCTACTCGAAGGCGGAGGCGACGTGGGTCGAGTCGGGTGGGGCGGCGGTGCTGGAGGGAGTGGAGTGGGTGGTGAGGGAGGAGGCACTGGCCGAGGCGGTTGCGGCGGTGGAGAGCGTGGTCGCGGCGCAACCGGGCGTGTGGGTGGTGGTGATGAAGGCGAAGGGCTCGGGAGGCGGCGGAGGTGCGGCTCCGTCGGGAGGCGCCCCCATGACCGTCCTGCGGCATCGGGGAGGCAACCGGCAGGTGGTGCTGGGCAATGGGCAGCGGTGGCACGTACCTCGAGGCAAGGGGAACCAGGACATTCCCGCGAAGGATCCGGTGGGAGACCAGCTCCAGGCGGCCGTCACGCAGGCGGCCGAGGAATGGGGACCCCAACACCTTTCACCTCGCGAGCGGCGGGCCATCGCCAAAGCCCTGGCCGAGGGGGAGTATTGGCTGGCGCGCTTGTTGGAACGCGAGGCCCGAGGCCGCTTCGTTCATGGACGGGTCAAGGGTCGGTTCGAGGAGTTCTTTGAATGGAATCACAGGGGCGTCGACGTGATTGACCCGACAACTGGTTATCAGTACGAAATTCTTTCCGCATCAGAGTCCAATTTGTCCTTGCATGGCAGGCGCATGTCGGACGTCTTCTTCCGGATGCTGACGTTTTGAAGGGATTGGTCATGGCGCGGCTCAAGAACGTCGTTTTCAGGGATAAGGAAATTCGAAACGAGCGGTTGGAACTGACGGACAAAGGCTCGCTCTATTTCCTGAGTACCAATCTGACGTTGCGGAATTGTACCGTCGTCCTGAAGGTGTCCGCGAAGAATTTGATCATCAAGCAAGCCCAATTCATCAACTGTACCTTCGACGTGAAACAGGAGTTGGTGAACCATCAAGAGTGGATATATGCCCAGCTCAAGGGGTGCCGGTTCAAAGGGCGCTTGTCGGGCTGTGAGTTCGGCCATTGGCCTGACTACGCCAGCGATTCGGGCACTGGCTCCATCGAGGATTGCGACTTCAGCGAGGCTCAACTGGATGGTTGCCGCTTCCATGGTTGCGACATGCGGACCATCAAGCTTCCCCGGTGGCCCTGTTTCACCATCCTGGATCCCATCCGCCGAAGTCAGGAACTGATGGGCAAGCCATGGCCAGGGACCGTGGGACCCGTCACCATTTCGATGCATGCCACTGAGCCTCCCTCCACTGTGGCGGTGACCTGGTCGGCCTCGGTTCTGGCCAAGGAGTGTAGAACGACACCGGAAGCCATCAAGGCTGTCCTCGAAACCTGCGAGGGCATCTTTTATTGATGGTCTCTCGATGGGTGAACTCGCGATGCCCGCCGCGCTGGGATGCCGGTGCCCTGGTTCTGTTCCTCCTCGCGCTACAGACCGCGTGTGCCACGGGTTCGCCCATGGACGGTCGCTTGACGGGGAGTAGCACCCGTTTCCGGCGGCTGCCGCCATCCGTGCGCTTGGCCGCTGCGGAGCGATCACCGGAGGCTGGCGCGGAGGCCAAAGTCAAAACCCTCACCGCGGTTTCGGAACACACCGGCGCCACCACTGAGGAATGGGTCACCGAAGGATGCGTGGAGGAGCGCTCGGTTGGGAGCGAGGGCACCCGCTCGCGTTCACGGCGCCATGCGCAGCGTGTGGGTGATGTGGACGAAGCGGAGGATTGGGACGGGGAGGGGGCCGGCGGACCGGATGGGGTGGGCGACGGCCGTCCCTACCAGGTGCCCTTCAGTGTGGACTACTTCCAGGGCTTCCTCGTGCAGGCCGGAGTGCCCTCTACTGCAATGCCAGGGGATGGGCGCACGCTGTCTCCTCGGCGGGCACTGGAATTGCTGCCGCACCTGTTGTCCACGCCGGTGACGCTGAGCAACTTCGGTCCAAGGCGCATGGCGGCGCACCTGCTCTTGGAGGTGGCCACGGGCGGAGTTCCGGTGTCACGGGACGAACTGCATGCTCGCATGCGGCGTTTCTCACGCTTGCTGGTGGTGCGTCCGGACGGCTACCTCGTGAAGCCCACCACGGGCGCAGCTGTCCAGAAGGCGGGTGAGGTGGCGCTGGCGGATGACGGCACCCTACGAGCCGGTCGCTTCGAGGTGGGGCCCTTCTACGCGGTTGTCGGTGGGCGTCTCTTCCCTGTCGATGACACGCTCAATGTTCCGCACGAGGCGCGTCCGTCTGGCATCTACGAGCCGGATGACGGAGTGGTGCTGCCGGTGGCGGAGGGGGCCGTGCTGGCGGTGGTGGACATGGTGGAGGGACTCTACCGGCTCGTCTTCCACACGGGGGAGACGCTGGAGGGGCTGGCTCAGCTTCCGGGCGCCGTGCGGGCGATGTACGAGAACGCGCCGCGTCTCTGGGAAGAGTTTCGCCAGAAGCCCTACGCGGAGCGGGTTCGCACCGTCTCGCGGCTCGCCACGGGCGCGGTGCTGATGGTCGGCTCCTCGGGGGCGGGGGCCGCGAAGGCGGCGTCCTGGGGCGGGAGGTTGGGACGCATGTCCGTGCCCTTGCTGTCGCTCTCGGGTGATGGCCTCCTGGCGGTGCGGTTGGTGGCCGTACCGGTGGGTGGTGCCGTCGCTGTGGCTGGTAGCGCGCTGATCGCCACCTACGTGCTTCACATGGCCAACGTAGGGGCCCAGGGCTCCGGTGGTGGTGGGTGGCCTCCGGTGGGCGGTCCGGGACAGTGGGTGGAGGATACCTCCAGCATGTCCGAGCAGGCCCGCGCCTACCAGGCTCAGGTGACGGGTGCACCCAAGCGGTGGGCCTACAGAGTCTGTCGAGGAACCGATTGTGTGGACTACGATGGATTCGACCCCAAAACGGGTTCGCTGCTCGAAGCCAAGGCTCTTGGATACGACAAGTGGTTCGACCAGGAACTCAAGACCCGATTCAAATACGAGGGCGCGGATAGCATGATAAAACAAGCACGTCGGCATACTGGATTGGCCGGAGTGTTCCGGGTTCGCTGGCACGTCGCGGAGCCTCGAATGGTTGCCGTCCTCAAGAAGCTGTTCAAGGAAAACAACATCGAGGGCATCGAGATCGTGCATACGCCGCTGCTTCCCGAGGGCCGTCACTTATGAGAGAGGCCTACTACGCAGGCACCTATTGGGGGCGTCGTCAGGAGTCGGCCGAGGAGTGCGCCCGGCGGGCAGAGACCTTCTTCCATCTGCTGGCGGAATGTCACCCGAGCTATACCCAGTGGTACGAGAAGACGAATTCGAAGAAGAGGGGACTCCAACTCGGGTTCGAGCCCACGCACGAGACCTTCGTGCGCTTCTTCGGCAAAAAAAAGTATCAGAGCGGCGCGGACGGCTTTTACTTCGGCGCCTGGACGGGACACGAGGAAGAGGACCAGGGGGGAGCCGTCACCCTCTTCTGTGGCTCACACGGTGACGGCTCCTCGAACCACGTGCTTCTCTATTTTCCGGTAGAGGAGCCGGGCAGTGAGCGAATGCTCACAACATCTGTGCTCGCCGGGGTGATGCGGGCCATGGCGCTCGCGTGGGAACCGGACTGGGGCGTCATCGTCTCTGGAGACTTCCGGGACGCCCTTTCAGAACAAGGCTCGGCCGGGACTTTCATGGGGTGGGTGACGTACTTCTCGCGCCAATGGGGCTTGGTGCCAGCTCTCCCGGAGCCCGTGCGCGTGGAGCCGGTAGCGGATAAGGGGACGCTCGTTATTCTCACCCCTGAGCGCCTCAGTGGAAGGAACTCCGAGCACCTCGCTCTGGGTCGCCGCGTCCAGTCATTGCTGGAGGAGCGCGGTCTGCTCAAGAGGGTCGTCGAGCCGCGGCCCATTCACGGGGCATGATCCGATGGCCGCGTGCTCCCCCCGGGCGTACCCGCTTCTCGAGCGGAGGGGTCAAGGGCACGGAATGTTCGAGACGATGATGTCACGAGGGCCCTCTTCTCGCAGACGCAACGTGATCGTCCCCTTGGGCCATGTGGAGGTCTCTTCCATTTCGGCTTCGACAACGATCACTTGGGTCTCTTTCATCTGGAGGGGGGCTGCCTGCCATATGGACGCGAACTCCGCGCGCTGACCGTTTTCATCCCAGGCCTCGACCGTTACGACCAACCAGGGTTGGGGATGGAGACTCTCCAATGCGACCTCGATAGCGAACCGATGTCGTGAGCGGTAACTGGCGACTCGCTGTGACGAAATCTCACCGGGTTGTGTTTTCAGGCCGGTCAGCTTGACTCTCTGCGTTCTGATTCCCTCGATAAACATCGAGTTGCTGGAGATCAGTCTAGTAAGCCGCCGAGGATCCTGGGTGCTCGTCTGAAGCTGTTTGAACTCTCGTCGCAGTTGAACCAGTTCATCTTGGAGCTTTTGGTTTTTCGTTCGCTCCAGCTTGATTTCGATCTCAAGGGATTCGCGGGTCCGCTGGTCGCGGAACACTTCCACCTGTCGGGTGGATCGGCCCGATGAGCCCACCAGCACCAAGAAGAATGTCTCCTGGGATTTTCCCTCCAGATAGGTCACGGACAAGCGAAGGCGTTCGCCCGCGGTCAGATCCTTGGGGGGCAGGACATGAATGCTCGTCCGGCCGCGAGCAACCTCTTCGAACCGTATTTCGTCCTGCACCTCCACCGACACCGGTGCATCGAAGGAGAATCCGGTCAGGAGGTGAGGGCTAACGCAAACCTCGGTCGGTTTGTCGGACATGCGTGACAGTTCGATGTGCTGCATCTCCGTGCAATCCATTGTCCCGAGCGGGAGCAATCCTTGAAAGACGGAGAACACGAGCATCAAGGGGAACGCTGGCAGGCTCATGGGGGGGCCATTTCGTTACATGGGGCAGCTACGGATAAAATTTGTTGCGGTGACTGAACGACGTCCGGATCATGGCGACGATGCTCGCGGCGACCTTGAAGTTGTCAGGAGTACCGCCAATCGCCGCGATGGTTTCAGCTACGTTCTCCCTGAACTCCAGGCACACGGGGAACTCCGTTCCATCGGGGAGGCGCGCCCGAGTGAAGCGTCCATACACATACTCCTTCCGGACAATGAGTTCCCCCGTGAAGGTCGTGTCAAACGGCAGTCCGCCACGAGGCTTGATAAGCCAGCCGTCGATAGGCCCATTTCTAGCCGGCACGGGAAAAGAATTGGGGATGATTTCTCCAGCGGCATTGCGGTGTTTGCCCAATTGCACATCGAGGCCATCCCAGTCTGGGAGTCGGTAGCGCTTATGCGCCTCCAGGCTGCCTTCGGGGCAGGGGGCTTCGGGAGGAGGGCCAGACCTTGGCCCACTCACGCAGGCGGAGGCCACGCATGTGGCGGCGGCGACAACGGGGAGCATCGAACGGCTCTTGGAGGAGGGACGCATGGGTTCTTCCATTGGGAGCGTCGCGGTGGCGACGGGCGCGGGGGTGGGTGACTTCCGAAGTCCCGCGTTGAACCCAACTTCTCCCGTCATGCGGTCGGGTGCCATTTCCTGGCGAGAATCGGCCCGTGGCGTTGGTGATCGGGCAGCCAACGTCATACGTGGGGTTTCCGGGGCGACTTCCGGGGTCATCCCTCGAAAGGAGAGCGCCAGTCCCAGCGCCAGTGCCCCGGAGATCGCCAGGGCCACGAAGCCTTTCCGCCCGCGCGCGGGGGCGGAGGGCGCCGGGGGCTCCGGCTCGGAAGTCCTCTCCCTCCGCTCTCCGGGGAACAGCCGCACGCCCCATGCGTCATCGGCCAGGGCGAGGGCATCCTCCAGGGCTCGCGCGAGCGCGAGGGCGTCGGGGTAGCGCGCCTCGGGCGCCTTCTCCAGCATGCGCAGGCAGATGTCGCTCACCGCGCGGGGCACGCGTGGGTTGCGCACGTGGGGCGGTTCGGGCGCCTGCTCGAGGATGTTGCGCACCAGGGGTCCGTGGCGGTCTCCGAAGGGCAGCGTCCTGGTGAGCAGCGCGTAGAAGGTGACGCCCAGCGCCCACAGGTCATCTCCGGGGCGGTCCGGGGGTGGCTCTCCCGCCCATTCGCGGGCGAAGCGCAGGAGCTCCGGGCTGCGGTACTCCGGCGTGCCCGGGGGCAGCCGCTGGGTCAGCCGTGGCGCGCCCTCGTAGCCGGCCGCTCCGAAGTCCACCAGCACCGGGTGTCCATCCTGGTGGCGGATGACGATGTTGGACTCCTTCACGTCCCGGTGCACCACGCCCGCGGCATGCACCTGGCCGAGCCTGTCCACGAGCGGCCGCATCACCTGGACGAGCAGCTCGTGCGAGTCCGGGTTGAAGTCCCGCGCCCACACGTCCAGCTCCTGGCCGTCCACGAGCTCCAGGGCGAGCACGATGAAGCGCGGGGACTCGTCGGGCCACAGGCCATAGCCATGGAAGCCCACCACGGGCAGGGCCTGCACCCGCCGCAGCGCATCCACCTCGCGCTCACCGCGTTCATCCTTGGGCACGAGCTTGATGGCGTAGCGCCGCTCGCCGCGCCGGGCCTGGTAGAGGGCGCCGAAGCTCCCGGTGGCCAGCCGTCCCTCGATGAGGAAGCCGGCCACCTGGGTCCCCGGGGCGAGGTTCAACCCGAGCCACTCCTCCCCTGCATCTCCACGTCCATCGCGCATCCCACGTGCCTCCCGGAGGCGAGCAAACTACCAGGGAGGTGCGTGGAAGGCCTGGACGCGCCGGGTAGGCCGGGGAGGGGGAAACTCAGGTCCGGCGCGCGGTCTGGTGCAGCTCCAGCACGATGTTGCCGCCCTTGAAGAGGCGCACCGCGCCCGAGGTCTGGCTCACCACCAGCGCGATGCTCTTCGTCGTGGAGGTGATGCTCGCCGCGGCGGCGTGCCGCGCGCCCAGGCCGAGGGGAATCTTCACCGCCTCGTCCGACGCCGACAGGTAGCGGCCCGCCGCGAGCACCACGCCGTCCTCGCGGATGACGAACGAGCCGTCGAGCACGGAGAAGTTCTTGATGGCCTCGCGGATCTTCGGATCCAGCACGTTGCGCTCGGACTCGGACAGGCCCTGGAACGGGTTGATGGTCATCTGGCGGCTCTTCTCCATCACGCTCGTGTGATCGCCGATGGTGAGGATGGTGCCGATGGGATGGCCCTCGAAGCCCTCCTGGCCGATTTGCAGCGCCAGTTGGATGAGGGCGTCCACCACCTGGGAGTTGAACTCGTCGCCGAGCTTCACGCCCTCGATGGCGAGCCGGTCGTCGAGCGAGCCGCCGATGCGCATCTGCATCAGGGTGTCCGGCGGGCGGCCGAGCTTGCCCGTCATGCACAGCACGAGGTTGCCCTCGGAGAAGGCGCCCTGGGACAGGGCGGACACGAGCGCCACCTTCACCCGCTCGGTGCGCGAGTAGTCGTAGGCGGGAATCACCAGGGCGCGTTGCTTGGCCGCAAGCAGTTCCTGGGCCAACCGCGGGGTGGTGACGGCATAGACGAGCTTGCGCTTGGCCTGCTGGCGGCGCAGGTCCTCGGCGGGGATGAGCACGTCGCTGATGTAGAGGAAATGGTCTACCTCCCCCTTGCCAGCAAGCGAGAGGGCGGCGCGCAGGAACTCCCGGTCGAATTTCGAGGTATCGCTCATGGGATGGGACTCCGCCGCGTGTTGAAGGGAGACTGGGCCTCCTTGACACCAGACCGCGTCTGAATAAAGCTTTCCGGCCTTTTTTTCGGGGATGTTGGGCCCATGTCCCCGCCGCACGGGAGCCTACGGCTGTGAACCAGAAAGATCTCAAGCGTTACAAGAAGATGCTCGAGGACAGCAAGACGAGCCTGCTGGAGAGCGCGAAGAAGACCCTGGTGGAGGAGTCCAGCTTCGACACCGACGACCTCCCCGATGAGATCGACCAGGCTTCGTCCGAGTACACCCAGTCGATGGTGTTCCGCCTGCGCGATCGGGAGAAGTTCCTGCTGCAGAAGATCGACAAGGCGCTGGAGCGCATCGACAACGGCACGTTCGGCGTGTGCGAGCGGTGCGAGGAGGAGATCTCCCCCAAGCGTCTGGATGCGCGGCCGGTGACCACGCTGTGCATCCGGTGCAAGGAAGAGCAGGAGAAGAAGGAGAAGTCCTACGGCTGATGCCGTGAGGGGGGTGGAGTGGGGGGCCCGCCACGCACGGGCCCGCGTGAGGCCTCCCCGCTCGTCCCTCGTCAGACGGACAGTTGGATCTCCACCCGGAGCAACTGACGGCCGATGAGGAAGTGGTCCCCGTTTTCCACGAAAACGGGACCGGTCAGCCGCACGAAGGTGCCGTTGGACGAGCCCACGTCCTTGACGCGCAGCCGGTCCTGTTTGACGTGCAGGAGCGCGTGGCGGCCGGAGACGAAGCCGTCGGTGGGGAAGGTGATGTCGCCCTGTTCGCGTCCCAGGAGGTTGTCGCCCTCCTTGAGGGGGAACGCGGCCCCGCGCACGCCCCCTTCCAGAATCTGCACCAGCCTCAGCCGGTAGCCCGGGTCCGCCGAGCCCCAGATGTGGGCGCCGCCCGGTCCCACCGCCGAGGCGGGGATGGGCTCGAGCACCAGCCGTTGCCGGCCCAGGCGCAGCTCGCCTCCCACGGGCAGCTCCTTCTCTTGGCGCAGGCGGGCGAAGACGCCGTTGGCGCCGCCCACGTCCTCCATGGCGAGGCGGCCTCCGGAAAAGAAGAAGCGGGCCTGCACGGGCATGATGAAGGGGTCATCCATCAACGGCAGGTCCCCCTGGGGGCCGCAGGTGAGGGTGTCCCGGGTCATCCGCACCACGGACTCCGGCCCCCCGTCGGCCCGGACCACGCGCAGGGCGACCTGGGGGCGGGGCGCCTGCTTGGGCGCGGCCATCACCATGGTGCCCGAGCGCAGGGGCGAGCCACAGGCGTGGCAGGTGGAGGCGGAGTCGGGGTTCTCGGCGTCGCAGCGGGGACAGTAGGCCATGGCGGGGCGCGTGGTCATATCAAGCCCGGCGGGGGGTTGCTCGGACCTCGAACCGAGGTGCGTCCATCTTGCGGGCGACCCAACGCTCGTGGGAAGTTCGGGGACCCTCCACTTGACCCTCCTGGATCCGGGAAGTCCCTCTTGTCTTGCACCAGCTGCGGCGCCGACACCGGTGATGCCTCCAAGTTCTGCCCCTCGTGCGGCGCGACGCTCGCGCGCGGGGAGCAGGACGATTACATCGGGCGCACGCTCGCCCAGAAGTACAAGGTCGAGGCCCTCATTGGCGAGGGCGGCATGGGCAAGGTGTACCGTGCCCGCCAGGAAGCCCTGGACAAGCTGGTGGTGCTCAAGGTGCTGCGCCAGTCGCTGCTCAACGACGACCGCACCGTGGCGCGCTTCAAGCGCGAGGCCAAGGCGGCCAGCCGCCTCAACCACCCCAACTCCATCAGCATCCTCGACTTCGGCCAGGCCGAGGACGGGGCGCTCTTCATCGCGATGGAGTTCGTGCCGGGGCAGGATCTGCACACCGTGCTCAGCAAGGAAGGCCCGCTGCCCGAGCCGCGCATCGCGCGCATCGTCAGCCAGGTGCTCTCCGCCCTCTACGACGCGCACAGCGCCGGCGTCATCCACCGGGACCTGAAGCCCGAGAACATCATGGTGGAGCAGCGCCGCAACGAGCCGGACTTCGTCAAGGTGCTCGACTTCGGCATCGCGAAGATCCAGGACGGCGGCAACGACGACGGGCCCGCGCTCACGCGCAACGGCTTCGTCTGCGGCACCCCGGAGTACATGTCCCCGGAGCAGGCGCGCGGCTCGACGTTGGATCACCGCTCGGACCTGTACGCCGTGGGCGTCATCCTCTACCAGCTCATCACCGGCCGGCTGCCCTTCGAGTCCGACTCGGCGGTGGGGTTCGCCACCAAGCACCTCACCGAGGAGCCGGTGCCACCCTCGCGCCGCCGCCCGGAGGTGCGCGTGTCGCCCGCGATGGACCGGCTCATCATGCGCGCGCTCTCCAAGAGCCCGGATGATCGCCCCCAGGACGCGGAGGCCTTCAAGGCCGAGCTGCTCGCCGTGGTGGACAAGGAGCGAGAGAAGGAGCGCGAGCGCCGCGCGGTGCCTCCCCAGGGCCGCCGCCAGGGTCTCGCGCCCCTGCCGCGCAAGAGCACCCTGCCGCCCGAGGACAAGACCGAGGCCTGGTCGGGTGTGTCCGAGCCCACCGTGCGCGCCATGCCCGAGCGGTTGCAGACGAGCACCAACGCGACCCGGGTGGCGGATCGCACCCAGCTGGCTCCCGTCCCCCAGCGCGAGCGGCCCTCGGTGTCCATGACCGCGCTGCGCGCCACGCCCGAGCGCCCCTCGAACGACGAGCGCCTGCCCACGCTGCTGACGTCACCGCAGCTGTCGGACAAGACCGAGGCCATCATCCTCCCGGTGTCCGAGCCCGAGGCGGATGCTGGCGGAGGCTTCGGCTTCTTCAAGGCCTTCGTGCTCTCGCTGGCCCTGGCCACGCTCGCCCTGGTGGGCTACTGGCTGTACATGAGCTGGCACGAGCAATCGCGCGAGAAACCCTTCGTGCCGCCGAAGAACGCGCCCATTCCGGGCCAGGAGTCCGGCATCTACGTGCCCGAGCCCGGGGTGCCCCTGTACGAGCAGACCATTCCCGCGCGCAAGCGCGACGCGGCCGAGTCCCAGCGGCGTCAGCAGGCGGGTTACGAGGCCTACAAGCGGGGCGACCTGCGGATGGCCACCACCCAGTACCTCAACGCCTTCACCCTCAATCCGACCCCGGAGCTGTCGCTGATGCTGGGCGAGGTGTACTGGGCCCGGGGAGATCAGCCCGCCGAGGCGCGCGGCTGGTGGCGCAGGCACCTGCGCGACCTGCCGGACTCCAAGGCCCGTCCGGCGCTGGTGCGCAAGGATCCGGAGCTGCTCTCCAGCGCCGGGAAGTAGCCGCCCGGCGCGAAGCCCGCGCGCTCAGCCCATCAACTCCACTTGGAGGACGTGCTGGCCCAACCGCACCCGGTCTCCCGGGCGCAGCGGCTTGTCCACGCCGGACGCGATGCGCACGTACGTGCCGAGCCCGCCCGACAAGTCCCGGAGCTGGGCGCCCGTGGGCGTGAAGCTCAACTCACAGTGCCGGCCCGAGAGCCCTTCCTCCTGCGCGTAGCAGAAGTCGCAGTTGGCCTGCCCGATGGTGAACAGCGGGGCCGATGTGACGACCGTGCGCCCGCTGCGGCCGCCGACGAGCACTTCTTCCACGCCATAGACGCCCTGGCCTGGTGGTACGGGTGCTCCATAGACGATGGGCCGTCCGGCGAGGGGCGGAGGCGCGTCGAGCTTGCCGAGGAAGCGGAAGAGGCGCTGGCCCACGCTGAAGAAGGAGTAGGGCGTCAGGGCCTCGGAGCCGGAGATGGTGACGTAGATGCCCGAGGCACTGGCCTCGTCGCGCACGTGCAGCACGTTGTCCCGGATGATGAAGGAAGCGTGCTGGGCGGAGACGTAGATGTCGTCCGCGAAGAGGATGGCGCCTCGCGAGCGGCCCACCGTGCAGCCGGTGACGGGCAGCTTGAAGCGCTGGCCCCGGGAGGTGCCCGAAACGACCATGAGTCCGAAGCGCGAGGCGACCGCGGCGGGACGGGCCGCCGCGCCGGGCCTGGCCACCCCGGGTGGCGGTGGCGCGACCGGGGGACGCACGGGCGGTGTGGACATGGGCGTCCGGACAGGAGCGGCGGGGCGGGCGACGGGGACGCCCCCCGCGGTGGCCACCGGGGGCGGCGTCCGGCTCGAGGGGCGCATCCCCGGCGGTCCCGAGGCGGGGCGGGAGGCCTCGGCTCCCGGTTTGCCCACCGGACGGGCGGCCTGCCTGGGGGCTGCCTGGAGCGCGGTGGCGCAGCTGGCGCACACCTCGGCGCGAGGGGGGTTGTGGCCGTCACAGTTCGGGCAGACCACGGCGAGAACGGACAGCAGGAGCTGTGACATGGTCAGGTCGACTCTAGAAGTGGGCGCGAGGCCGGGTCAACGAAAGCACGCTTGGAGCGAATCCCGAGCCAGCGACGTTGCCCGTGCTGGGTGCGGCAGTTAGCATTGCTGACCCCTCGATGATCCGCCTGAACGACATTCTCCAACGGGTGGCCTCCTATCACCCGGACCCCGACCTGGACATCATCAAGAAGGCTTACGTCTATTCGGCCAAGGTGCACCAGGGCCAATTGCGCAAGTCCGGTGAGCCCTACCTCATACATCCCCTGGAGGTCGCTGGCCTGCTCGCCGAGCTCAAGCTCGACGAGGCCTCCATCGTCACCGGCCTGCTCCACGACACCATCGAGGACACCCTCGCCACGTCCGAGGAGCTGACCGAGCTGTTCGGCCCCGAGGTCGCCCAGCTCGTGGACGGCGTGACGAAGCTCTCCAAGTTCTCCGCCTCGGCCACGCTCTCCCAGGAGGAGAAGCAGGCGGAGAACTTCCGCAAGATGATCATCGCGATGGCGCAGGACATCCGCGTCATCCTGGTGAAGCTCGCCGACCGCACCCACAACATGCGGACCCTGGACCACATGTCCGAGGAGAAGCAGCGGCGGATCGCCCAGGAGACGCTGGACATCTATGCCCCGCTCGCCAACCGCCTGGGCATCAGCTGGGTGAAGACCGAGCTGGAGGACCTGTCCTTCCGCTACGTCAAGCCCCAGGACTTCTTCACGCTCCAGGACAAGCTGGGCAAGCGCAAGAAGGAGCGCGAGAAGTACATCGAGGACGTGAGCACCCTCATCACCACCAAGCTCGCCGAGCGCGGGCTCAAGGGGGACGTGAGCGGCCGCTTCAAGCACGTCTACAGCATCTACAAGAAGATGAAGTCGCAGGGGATCGAGTTCGAGCAGATCCACGACATCATCGCCTTCCGCATCATCACCAACTCCATGCCCGCCTGCTACGAGGCGCTGGGACTGGTGCACCAGCTGTGGAAGCCCGTGCCGGGGCGCTTCAAGGACTTCATCGCCATCCCCAAGCCCAACATGTACCAGTCCCTGCACACCACGGTGGTGGGGCCGCTGGGCGAGCGCATCGAGGTGCAGATCCGCACGCCGGACATGCACAAGGTGGCCGAGGAGGGCATCGCCGCGCACTGGGCCTACAAGGAGGGCAAGGCGCTCTCCGTCAGCAAGGACGACGAGAAGTTCGCCTGGCTGCGCCAGCTCATGGAGTGGCAGCAGGACCTCAAGGATCCCAAGGAATTCCTCGAGACGGTGAAGGTGGACCTTTTCACCGACGAGGTCTTCGTCTTCACGCCCCGGGGAGATGTGAAGAGCCTGCCGCGGGGCGCGACGCCCGTGGACTTCGCCTACGCCATCCACTCGGACGTGGGCGGCCGGTGCGTGGGCTCCAAGGTGAACGGGAAGATCGTCCCCCTGCGCTACAAGCTCAAGAACGGGGACACGGTGGAGGTGCTCACCAGCCCCCAGGCGCACCCGTCCAAGGACTGGCTCACCTTCGTCAAGACGAGCCGTGCCCAGCAGCGCATCCGCGCCTTCATCAAGCAGCAGCAGCGCGAGAAGAGCCTGCAGCTGGGCCGCGAACTGCTCGAGCGCGAGCTCAAGCGCTACCAGCTCAACTTCAACCGCCTGCTCAAGAACGGCGAGCTCAAGAAGGTGTGCGAGGAGCTCGGCTTCCGGGTGGAGGACGATCTGCTGGTGGCCATTGGCTACGGCAAGGTGGTGCCCAACCAGGTGCTCGCTCGCGTGGTGCCTCCGGAGAAGCTGGCCGCCACCTCGGCCGAGAGCCGGACGGCACCTGCTCCGGACGCGCATACGGGCCACGTCCCCAGCGGCATGCTGCCCGGGCTGTCCAAGGTCACCGACTTCGCCAAGAAGCTGGTGGGCAAGCAGAACAGCAGCGGCGTGCAGATTGGCGGCGTCGACGATGTGCTCGTGCGCTTCGGGCGCTGTTGCAACCCCGTTCCGGGGGACCCCATCGCTGGTTTCATCACCCGTGGGCGAGGGGTCACGGTTCACACGGTGGGTTGTGACAAGGCCCTGGCCACGGACCCCGAGCGGCGCGTGGATGTGTCCTGGGACGTGCGCGGCGACTTCAAGCGCCCCGTCACCCTGCGGGTGCTCACCACCGAGCGCACCGGCATGCTGGCGGACATCTCCAACACCTTCTCGAAGAAGGGCGTCAACATCTCCCAGGCCAACTGCCGGGCCACCGGAGACGAGCGCGCGGTGAACACCTTCGAGGTCACCATCACCGACCTCAAGCAGCTCACCGACCTCATGCGCACCATCGAGCGTCTACCCGGCGTCTACTCCGTCGAGCGCATCTGAGAGGGGCTGGCCGCCGAGGGGGGCGGGGTGCTAGAGCCGCCCCGGAGGCGCGGCCACTCCAGGCCGCCTCGCTCCCCGAGGTGAACGCATGGCTCGCAAGACGGTGCACTCCGACGACGCGCCCAAGGCGATTGGGCCCTACTCCCAGGCGGTGCAGGTGGACTCCGGGAAGATGACCTTCCTGTCCGGCCAGATTCCCCTGGACCCCAAGACGATGGAACTGGTGACGGGAGACGTCGTCGCCCAGACCGAGCAGGTGATGAAGAACCTGGGCGCGGTGCTGCACGCGGCCGGTCTGGACTTCTCCCACGTGGTGCGCAGCACCATTTTCCTCACCGACCTGGGTGACTTCGCCCGGGTGAACGAGGTCTACGGCCGCTCCTTCACCGGCGCGCCTCCGGCCCGTGTCACGGTGCAGGTGTCCGCGCTGCCTCGTGGCTCCAAGGTGGAGATCGACGCCATCGCCGTGTCCTGAACCGCCTGGCTTTCCAAAAGACGAAGGCCGCCGGACCGGAGGGTCCTGGCGGCCTTCTTCAGGTCAAGCGTCGGGCGAGGCGGTTACTTCTGATCCGCGGCGACCGTGCCCTTCTTCTTGAGCTCCTCGTCGATGACGCGCTTGAAGGCGTCCACGGGCTGCGCGCCCACGAGCGAGCGGCCATTGATGAAGAAGCTGGGGGTGCCGCTGACGCCCACGCGGGTGGCCTCGGCCATGTCGGCGTTGAGCTGCGCCTCGAACTTGTTCGAGTCGAGCGCGGACTTGAACTGGGCCACGTTCAGCCCCAGCTCCTGGGCGTAGCGCTCGAACGAGGCGCGATCCAGGGAGCGCTGGTTGGCGAAGAGCTTGTCGTGGAACTCCCAGAACTTGCCCTGCTCGTTGGCGGCCAGGGCCGCGAGCGCCGCGGGCTTGGCGTTGGCGTGGAAGGGCAGGGGCTGGTTCTTGAAGGCCACGCGGATCTTGCCCTTGTAGTCCTGCTCGAGCTGCGCGAGCGTGGGCACCACGCGGCTGCAGAAGGGGCACTCGAAGTCGGAGAAGGCCACGATGGTGATGGGGGCGTTCTTCGGGCCCTTCACCGGGGCGTTGCCCAGCTCGATGTTCTGCACCGCGGGCTCGGCGGCGGCCTGGGCGGCGGGCGCGGTGCCGTTGGACTTCACGCCCTCCTCGATGAGCTTGGCGTACAGGTCGCCCGGCTTGGTGCCAGCGGCCAGCAGCTTCTCGGCGCGGGCCTTCTCCTCGTCGATGACGCGCTTGAAGCTCTCGAAGGGCTGCGCGCCCACGAACTCACGGCCGTTGATGAAGAAGGTGGGGGTGCCATTGGCGCCCACCGCGTTGCCCGCAGCGGAGTCGGCCTCCACCTTCGCGCGGAACTTGCCCGAGTCGAGCGCGGACTTGAACTGGCCCACGTTCAGGCCCACTTCCTGGGCGTAGCGCTCGAGCGAGGCGCGATCCAGGGCCTTCTGATTGGCGAAGAGCTTGTCGTGGTACTCCCAGAACTTGCCCTGCTCGTGCGCGGCCAGCGAGGCCTCGGCGGCCGGCTTGGCGCTCGGGTGGAAGGGCAGAGGCTGGTGGCGGAACACCACGCGCACGTCATTGGGGTACGCGGCCTTGATCTGCTTGAGCGAGGGGCCCACGCGGCTGCAGAAGGGGCACTCGAAGTCGGACCACTCGACGATCGTCACCTTGGCGTCCTTCGGGCCGAAGGACGGGGCATCCGCGGGGAACTCCACCTTGCGGTAGGCCTGGGCGGGGGCCTCGGGCTGCTGGGGGTTGTTGCGCGGGGCCGCGTCCACGCCCTTGGCGATGATGGCGGCGTACACCTCGCTCGGCTTCGTGCCCGACTTCACCAGGGACTCGGCCTTGCCCAGCTCCTCGTCGATGATCGTCTTGAACTTCTCCAGGGGCTGGGCGCCCGACAGGAAGCGGCCGTTGATGAAGAAGGCCGGGGTGCCGTTGGCGCCGAGCTTGCCGGCCAGGGCCTGATCACGGTCGATGATGGCCGACAGCTTCTGGCTGGTGAGGTCCGTCTTCCACTTGGAGATGTCCAGGCCCACGTCCTGGGCGTACTGCTCCAGATCCTTGTCCTCGAGGGCGCGGCTGTTGGTGAACAGCTTGGAGTGGTACTCCCAGTACTTGCCCTGCTCTCCGGCGGCCAGGGCGCCGAGCGCGGCCGGCTTGGCGCGCGGGTGGAAGGACAGCGGGTTCTGCTTCATGACCACGCGCAGCTTGGCGCCGTAGTCCTTCTGCAGCTGCTCCACGGTGGTGTTGGCGCGCGAGCAGAACGGGCACTGGTAGTCGGAGAACTCGACGATCGTGACGAGCGCGTCCGCGCTGCCCTTGGTGGGCGAGCCGTCGATGGGCACCTTGAAGAGGGTGGTGTCCGCGGGCTTGCCATTGCCGGGGGCGCTGGGCGCGGCGGCCACGGCGCGGCCGCCGGCGGCCGGGCTCGTCGAGGAGCCCTTCATGGAGTAGCCGGTTGCGAATCCCAGCAACAGGCCCACGAGGAGGGCCACGATCACATTGGGTTTCATGAGTTTGTTCTGCTCCTAGGTACGTCGTCGGTCCAACTGCGGTCCCGGGCTCGTGCGATTCAATTCAGCAGGGCGCGGGGTGATAACAGAGCCCGTTCTGGGCACGCAAGGCGCGGTCAGACGCACCTCTCCCGGGCATTGACTCCACCCAGGTTCCCGAAAACACAACGATTTTCGAGGGAAATTCCCCGGTGTCCGCCCACTCGCCGGGCCTTACACTGAGACCATGCAGCCGGACGTGCGCGTGGACGCCTCGGGCACCTGGTGCCCGGTTCCCATCCTGGAGATCGCCAAGGCGGTGCGTCGTCTCGCGCCGGGAGCCCTCGTGGAGCTGGTGGCCACGGATCCCGGCGTGGCGCGGGATCTGCCCGCGTGGTGCGAGGCCACCGGCCACCAACTCCTGAGCCTGGAGCGGCGCGACGCGCTCTGGGTGGCGTGGGTCCGCAAGGCGTGCGCGGGGGGTTGAGGGGCGGGGCGGGGCCATCCGCGAGGAGTGCGCCGAGCCGCCCCGGAGTTTCAGCCGGGAATTCTTCCGGGGATTTTTTCCCGCGAGAGGGCCCCTGGAGCTCAGGTGAGCTGCAGGACCCGCTCCTCCAACCGTTGGCCCCGCGACACCCCCAGGATGAGCACCCCGGTCTGGATGAGATGACCCACGACGCGGCTGATGACTTCCTCGGGGGGATGGGCCTGGCCGTCGAAGCGCACGTGCAACACGCCCTCCGCCTCCAGGCGCGCGGAGAGCACGCCCGCGAGCGCCTCCACCTCGGGCACGAGCACGGTGCCTCGGGCCACCTGGACGCGGAACTCGGCGGCCTGGCGCGTGAGGTCCGCGAGGCTGCCCGCCTGCACCAGCCGGCCCCGATCCAGGATGGCCGCCGCGTCGCACAACTGCTCCAACTCCTGGAGGTTGTGACTGGAGACCACCACCGTCTGCTGGCCGCGCATGTCCTGGATGACCTGTCGCACCTGGTGGGCGATCTTGGGGTCCATTCCCGCCGTGGGCTCGTCGAGCAGCACCAGCGGCGGCCGGCCCATGAGCGCCTGGGCCAGGGCCACGCGCTTGGCCATGCCGTGTGACAGCGCGGGGGTCTCCACGTTCCAGGCCTCGACGAGCCCCACCTTCTCCAGGGACTCCCGCGCCTCGCGCTCGGGGGCATTCAGGCCACTGAGCCGCGCCCAGTAGGTGAGCAGGGTGCCGACCTTCCACCCACCAGGAAGGATGGCGTCCTGGGGGAGCACGCCGAGCTTGCCCTTGAGCGCGCCGTCCGCCCACGGCTCCACGTCCATCACCCGCAGGCTTCCCGCGCTCGGGCGCAGGTAGCCGCACATCATGGAGAAGGTGGTCGTCTTTCCGGCGCCATTGGGGCCGATGAGCCCGTACACTTGTCCTCGCTGGACGCGCAGACTCACCCCATCCACCGCCACCTTGGGGCCGAAGCGGCGGCTGACTCCGACGAGTTCGATCGCGATGTCGCTCACAGGTCCCTCGTGCGCAGGGCGGCGAGGGCGCCACCGAGGAAGATCACCGAGAAGACGACATACGCCGCGGCGCTGGTGGCCACCTGCGCGGTCTCCGGGGACAGGAGCCCGAGCGAGTAGCGCAGGGGTGACAGGTAGCGCGCGCTGCGCAGGGGATGGGTCTTCTCGGCCAGTGCCGTCATCCAGAGGATGAGCGAGGAGAGCAACACCGTCAGGTTGAGGATGAGGCTCACCGCGGGACTGGTCGTGAGGCTCGAGCACAGCGAGGTGAGGCTCAGGAAGGCGAAGGAGAAGAGCGTGGAGGCCACCCAGAAGTGCACGAGGTAGCGCATGAAGGAGGCCAGGCCGAAGCCCGGCGTGGTGACCGCGGCGTAGACGCACAACCCCAGGTCGAGCACGAACACCAGCCCCAGGAGCACCGTGGTCTGGGCGAACAGCTTGCCCAGCAACACCGAGGAGCGGCGCGAGCGCACCGTGAGGTAGCGGATGGAGCGCGGACCCACCTCGCCGCTCACCTGATCGAAACCCATCAGCGCGATGTAGAGCGGCAGGAAGAAGAGGCTCAGGTAGTAGACGCCTCGCACGGACAGGGGCAGATCCTCGCTCGGAGGCACCATGCCGGCTTCCGCCAACTGCTGCACGAGCGAGCGCAGGAAGACCGCCGCCAGGAAGATCAGCAGGGAAAAGAGGCTGTAGAGCCCGAGCAGCGCGACCACGCGCGAGCTGCGCAAGGTCCGACGACACTCGGCGCTCCAGATCACCACGATTTCGTTCAGTCCATTCAAGGCGGGGGGACCCTATCGGCCCGAGGGAGGGCTCGCCAGGATTCTCGCCGGGCAGCCAGGGGGTCGACATTTGTCCTGGGAGGGAATGGACGGCGGGGACGGGACGGGTACCATGCCCGCTCCCCCCTCGCCCCCGCGAGACGCCCGCGCATGACGGTTTCCCGAGTCGTTCCCGCCACGCTGCTGCTGCCCCTATTCCTCCTGCTCGTCGGCGCGGACGAGGGCGGGACCCCCGTCCCCGAGGCTCCCCCGGTGGCCGAGGCCTCGCTCCAGGACGCGGGGACGCTGGATGCCGGCGTGGCCGAGGCCGCGGACGCGTCCGACGCGGGCGTGCTCCTGGGACTGCTGCCTCCCGTGCCCGTGCCCTCGCGGGAGTCGGATCCTCCCTTCGCCCACCTGCGCTCCCTGCCCGCGAAGCAGGACGTGCTTTCCCGGGCGAAGCGCAACGCCCAGGGGCGGTGGGTGTTGCCGGGCAAGGAGGGCGAGGTACCGCTGACCATCGATCCCGTCCTCCAGGGACAGCTCACCAGCATCCTCGCGCAGTACCAGGTGCCCTTCGGCGCGGTGGTGGTGCTCGAGCCCGCCACGGGCCGCGTGCTGGCCATGGCCGAGCACTCCCAGGTCCGGCCGGACATGCACGGGCTGGCCACGCGTGCCGTGTACCCCGCGGCGAGCATCTTCAAGATCGTCACCGGCGCCGCGCTCCTGGAGGCGGGACTGACGCCCCAGGCGGAGACGTGCTTCCATGGAGGCAAGCGCCGCCTCTCCTCGAAGCTCCTGGCGGACAGCGCGAGCGATGGCCAGTGCCACTCGTTGGCGGAGGCGATGGGCAAGAGCGCCAACGTCATCTTCGCCAAGCTCACCCAGCGCCACCTGTCGCCCGACACGCTGCGGCGCGCGGCGGCCCGCTTCCACTTCAACCGGCAGATCGACTTCCCGGTGCCCACGGACGTGTCGCTCGCCGCCGTGCCCGAGGGGGATGAGCTGCGCTTCGCCCAGACGGGCGCGGGCTTCGGGGACGTGTACCTGTCGCCCCTGCACGGCGCGCTGCTCGCGTCCGTGGCGGCCAATGGCGGCGTGTGGCGGGATCCCATCCTCTTCGAGCCGGGCGAGGACGCCCGGACCTCCGCCGGGGAGCAGGTGCTCTCGCCCGAGGTGGCCCGGGGCCTGACGACGATGTTGGAGGCCACGGTGACCCACGGCACCGCCCGCCGCGTCTTCCGCGAGCGGGGCATGCGCGTGCCGGGCGCGGTGGGCAAGACGGGCACGCTGGCGGACAACAAGCCCTTCCGGGACTACTCGTGGTTCGTGGGCTTCGCGCCCAAGGACAACCCCAAGGTGGCGGTGGCGGCGGTGCTCGTCAACGAGCCGCTCTGGCGCATCCGGGCCGCGTGGCTCGGCCGCGAGGCCATGCGGCTGGGACTGGCGCGTCTGCCTCCGGGCGCGCTCACTCCCGCGAAGGAGGAGCCTCCCGCGGACAAGGCCGAGCCCGCCGCGCCCCAGGAAGAGGGCGCCGACGAGGAGGACGTGCCCGAGGCCCCCGCGGTGCCCGCGGCCCCCGCCGCGCTCCCGGTCGCCGAAACACCGGCCGCGCCCGCGGAGGTGCGCTCCGCGATGTCTCAGCCCTGAGCGCCCGGCGTGAGCAGCACCAGGCCCGTGTCCACGAAGGCCTGGAAGTAGCGCAGCGCATCCAGCTCGTGCAGGGGCGACACGCGCAGGATGTCCCTCACGTTGCGTTTGCCGTCGATGCGCGAGAGCAGGTAGCGCTCGGGCGAGGTGAGCGGCGTCGTCTTCAACTGCGCCGCCGTCACGCGCAACGAGGGCACCTGGGGCGTGTCCAGCATCTTGCGGCGCAAGACGCCGAGCAGCACCGCCTCCGCCGAGTGCAGCAGGGCCTCCGTCTCGGGGGTGGGGGACAGCTCGTGCGCCCGGCGCGCGAGCGCCTCGCCCTGCCGGAAGTCCCCGTTCTCCAGGGCCGACTGCGCCGCCTGGATGAGCTCGTCCGGAGCGGGCTCCTCGCTCGTCAGCTCCACTTCCATCGACGGCACGGGCACGGGCATGGCCAGGTCGGCGGGAGGGGCCCGCCCCGGTGGGGGGATGCTCACCACCCGCAGGGCCTCTTGCCGGTACAGCGCGTACAGGCGTTGGTACACCAGGAAGTCCGAGGCATGCAGGGCCCGGACGAGCTCGTCGATGCTCAACCCCTCGCGGATGCGCGCCACCAGCGCCGCGTCCAGTGTGCCTGCCCGGGGCGGCTCGGACAGCCGTCCCTCGTCCACCTCCAGGTAGGCGGAGCCCGAGGGAAACGCCGCCTTGATCGCCTGCCACGCCGTCTCGCGGAACTCCCCCTCGCGGTGGATGTCCAGCAGCTCCACCTCCGCCTCCACGCCCTCCACCCGCGGGACCGCTCCCGCGTCGAAGGAGAACTCACCTTCCTCCCAGCGGAACATCTCCAGCAGGCTCTCGCGGAACTTGAGCTGGAGTGTGCCGCGCACCGTCTGCTCGGACACCGCCCCCGTGGCCACCAGGATCTGCCCGAGTGGCACCTGGGTCTCCCGCTGCTGGGCATGGGCCCGCTCGAAGAGCGCCTCGCTCAAGTGCCCCATGTGGATGAGGAACTGGCCCAGGTACTCGCGCGGCTGGTTGGAGCTGGCGCTGAGCACCCTCCCCTCGCGCAGGAGCATCAGCTTGCGCACACCCGCCCGCATCACCCTCAGGGTTCCCGTCACCCTCCGGTTGCCCAGGTACGCGACGAGATCCTCGAGGGGCATCGTCGAGAAGTCACCTGACAGACCGCGCATCGCGTCCCATCCTCACGTCCCAGAATGATTGTCCGACTCTACTCGAAACCGAACTGTGGCCTGTGCGACGAGGCAAAGGCCGTCCTCGAGCGCGTCCGCGCCCGCCTCCCCTTCGAGTTGCTGGAAGAGGACATCCGGGCCGACCCCGCGGTCTTCGCCGCCTACCGCTACGACATCCCCGTGGTCATCATCGGCGGCCTCGTTGCCTTCAAGCACCATCTGGAGGAAGCCGAGGTGGAGCGTTACCTCCGGCGGGTACTTGCTGGCACGTCTGTTGCTGACTCCTAGGGACACGGGAAGCAAGTTTCTTCCCACCCCTAGGAAAAACAGGGGGATGGAATGGGAGGCGGCGGGGTGGGGATGGGTGGGACTGTAAATCCTGGGGACAGCGCCGGAGGAACGATGCGGAAAAAGGTTCTGGCTGGCGGACGGGGGCAGCGGTGGTACTGAGACACGACGCGAAGACGGAGCAACTCACGGTCCTGGTGGTGGAGCCTCGCGCCGAGGATCTGGAGCGCACCCGGGTGGCGTTGGCGACGGCGGGCTTCCGGGTGGTGCCGGTGACTCGCTTCGACGCGGCGGCCCCCTTGTTCGAGGCCATCCATCCGGACGCGGTGGTGCTCGCGGCCCAGGGCCCGGACTACGTGGCCGTGGCCGTGGCGCGTCGGCTGCGGCAGATGAGCCGGGGCACGGTGCCCCTGATGTATCTGGTGGAGTCCACGGACAGCGAGGCCCACCGGCACTGCATGACCAAGGGCATGGGCGTGGACGTGGCGTCGCGCGCGGGCTCGGGCGAGGAGCTGGTGCTGCGGCTGCGCGCCCAACTGCGCCTCAAGTCCTCGGTGCGCCGGGCGATGCTGCCCGAGGGCGTGGGCTCCTCGGTGGCGCACCATGATCCCCTCACGGGCCTCTACAACCGGGCCTTCCTCATGGAGTTGCTGGCCCTGGAAATGACGCGCTGCGAGCGCTTCGGCGGCGGCTTCTCGCTCCTGGTGGGCTCGCTCGAGGATTTCCGCGCCCTGCGCAAGGAGTCCGGTCCGGCCATGGCCGAGCGGCTGCTCGTCTACAGCTCGGTGGTGGTGAACCAGACGGTGCGCGAGGCGGACGTGGTGGCGCGCGTGGGCGACGAGGAGTTCGCCGTGCTCCTGCCCTCGACGCCCGCGGAGAACGTGCCGGACGTGATGGCCCGGGTGAGCGAGCGCTTCGCCCTGGCGCGCCTGCAGGTGGGGGGACGGGTGTTGCGCCCTTCCCTGGCGATGGGGGCGGTGAGCTATCCGGACAGGGTGGGCTCGCCCGATCAGTTGTTGAATGAGGCGCTGAGGGATCTGCGCAGGAACCGCGAGCAGCGCCGGATCTCGGCGACGGGTATGGAACTGACGGTTTGACGCGGAGACGGGGCCCACGAGGGCCGTCTCACGGGGTGCATTCGCGATGGATAGGGTGAGGGGAGGCGAGGGGATGGATCGGATCGCTGTGTTGGTGGTGGACGACGAAGAGCAGGTGCGCACCTTCCTCTCGGAGCTGTTGGGCAGCTCGGGCTATCAGGTGCGCTGCGCGTCGAGTGGCTCCCAGGCCCTGGAGATGCTGTCGGGTGGCTCGTTCGACGTGGTGCTGCTGGACGTCATGATGCCGGAGATGAGCGGACTGGACGTGCTCCGGCGCTACCGGGCGTCTGGCGGTGGCGCGCCCGTCATCGTCCTCTCGGCGCTGTCGGGGGCGGATGACGCCATGCGCGCCATGAAGCTGGGGGCCAGTGACTACCTGTCCAAGCCCTTCGGGGCCGACGAATTGGAGGACGCGCTCTCGCGTGCCCTGGGCAATCTGCTGCCCTCGCGCCAGGCCGTGGTGAGCGCGCCGGCGGTGCCCTCGCTGGCGAAGGAGGACGCGGGCGGGGAGCGCATCGTCATCTCGCACTCACCGACCATGCGCCGGGCCCGCGCGCTGGTGGAGCGCATCGCGGACACGGACGTGCCGGTGCTGCTGCTCGGCGAGTCCGGCACGGGCAAGGAAGTCATCGCCCGGGAAATCCACGCGCGCAGCAACCGGCGCAACAAGCCCTTCATCAAGGTCAACTGCGCGGCGCTGCCGGGCGAGCTGCTGGAGAGCGAGCTGTTCGGCCACGAGCGTGGCGCCTTCACCGGCGCCACGGCGGAGAAGCCGGGCAAGTTCGAGCTGGCGGACCAGGGCACCATCTTCCTGGACGAGATTGGCGAGATGGCCATCCGGCTCCAGGCCAAGCTGCTGCAGGTGTTGCAGGACGAGGAGTTCTTCCGCGTGGGCGGCAAGAAGAGCGTCCGCGTGGACAGCCGCGTGGTGGTGGCCACCAATCGGGACCTGGAGCGGGAGATCGCCCTGGGCAACTTCCGCGAGGATCTCTTCTACCGCCTCAACGTGGTGGCCATCCGGCTGCCATCCCTGCGCGAGCGTCCCGAGGACGTGGTGCCCCTGACGGACCACTTCCTCAAGAAGTACGGGCGCGGTTTCATCAGCGGCGTGGCGGAGCTGCCTGCCGAGGTGCTGCGCGCCTTCACCGAGTACGAGTGGCCGGGCAACGTGCGCGAGCTGGAGAACATGGTGCGCCGGTTGTGCGTGCTCAAGGATCCCTCGCTCGTGCTGGAGGAGTTGCGCGAGGGAGGCCGCGCGCCTGCGAGCGCCCCGTCCTTGCCCACGTCGTACGCGGGGGACGGAGACGTGGAGCCCCCGGCGCCCACGCCGCGTGCCTCGACGCCGGCGCCCATCGCCGGCTCGTCGGTGCAGGTGTTGGAGATGCCCTCCCGGGGAAGCACTCCCGCGGTGGAACTGACGCCTCCTCCGGCGCCCGCGCCCATCCGCTACGCCAATCCCTTCGACGCGCCCCAGCCTCCGCCCCCGCCGCCCAGCGTTCCGGAAGCGGAGATGTCCCTGAAGGAGATTGGCAAGCGGGCGGCGATGCTCGCCGAACGGGAGGCCATCCTGGCGATGTTGCAGCGCACGGCGTGGAACAAGCGCCGCGCGGCGGGCAAGCTGCGCATCAGCTACAAGGCCCTGCTCTACAAGATCAAGGAGTGCGGCATCATCGATCCACGCGCGGCGGCCGAGTTCTGACGCGTCGCCCATTCCTTCTCCGGGAAAACCGCTGAGACGAGGCTCCTCGTGCCCTTGGGCATGGGGAGCCTTCGTCGTTTCGGGAGAACGCCTGCCGCACCGCGTCGACGTGAGGGGACCGCCTTGCATGCGCCGCCTCTTACTTCTACGGTGCTCGGGCTTTGGCATGCCGGGGTGAGCTCTCCCCACGTCCCTGTCTCCCGAGCCAGGACCTGCTCGCCGTGGCCCGTCAACGCGACCCTGACACCCCTGGAGATGGACATGGAACGGTTGTTCTCACGCAGCAAGAGTGCCTCGCGCACGGCGCTCCTGCTGTTGACGCTGGCGGCATGCAAGGATCCGGCTCCCGAGCCCACGCCGGTGGATCCGACGCCCGTGGATCCGACGCCCGTGGATCCAAAGCCCGAGCCCGATGACTGGACCCTGGTCGAGAGCGTCATCGCCAAGGATCCCGAGATCGAGGCCAAGGTCGACGCCCTGGTGGCCAGCATGTCGCTCGAGGAGAAGGTCGGGCAGATCACCCAGGTGGAGATCGCCAACGTCACCCCCGACGACATCAAGAAGTACCACCTCGGTTCGGTGCTCAATGGCGGCGGCTCCTGGCCCGGCGGCAAGAAGAACGCCACCGTGGAGGAGTGGTACACGCTGGCCGACCAGCTGTGGGAGGCCTCGATGGACGCGGCCAATCCCCACCGCATTCCCATCATCTGGGGCGTGGACGCGGTCCACGGGCACAACAACGTGAAGGGCGCCACCTTCTTCCCGCACAACATCGGCCTGGGCGCGGCGAACGATCCGGAGCTGATGCGGCGCATCGGCGAGGTGACGGCGCGCGAAGTGGCCTACACGGGTCTGGACTGGGCCTTCGGACCCACGCTCGCGGTGGTCCGCGATGACCGCTGGGGCCGCACCTACGAGGGCTATTCCGAGGATCCCGCCATCGTCGAGGCCTACGGCGGAAAGATCGTCGAGGGTCTCCAGGGCCAGCTCGCCAAGGACGCCAAGGCCAACGAGCGCGTGATCGCCTCGGCCAAGCACTTCCTGGGCGATGGCGCCACCAACGAGGGCAAGGACCAGGGCATCACCGAGCTGACGGAGAAGGAGCTGCGCGACCTGCACAGCCGCGGCTACGTCACGGCGCTCCGGGCCGGTGCCCAGACGGTCATGGCCTCGTTCAGCAGCTGGAAGAACAAGGACCAGGGCAACAACGCCAAGGCCCACAAGATGCACGGCAACAAGTACCTGCTGACGGACGTGTTGAAGACCAAGATGGGCTTCGACGGCTTCGTCATCTCGGACTGGAACGGCCTGGGCCAGATCACCCCGGAGAACAGCGACTCTCCCCGGATTTGCAAGAACAGCGACTGCCCGCAGGCCATCAACGCCGGCGTCGACATGGTGATGGTGCCCTACCGCGCGGATTGGACGGCGTTCATCGACAACACCCTCGCGTCGGTGAAGAACGGCGAGATTCCGCAGAGCCGCCTGGATGACGCCGTTCGCCGCATCCTGCGCGTGAAGTTCCGCATGGGCCTCTTCGACCGGCCCAAGCCCTCCGCGCGCAACGCCTCGCACGAGATTGGCACGGCGGAGAACCGGGCCGTGGCCCGCGAGGCCGTCCGCAAGTCGCTGGTGCTCCTCAAGAACAACGACAGCGTGCTGCCCGTGGCGCGCTCGGCCAAGATCCTCGTGACGGGCAAGAGCGCCAACAACCTGTCGAACCAGTCGGGTGGCTGGAGCATCACCTGGCAGGGCACCGACACCACCGAGGCCGACTTCGGCGGCGGCACCACTTTCTGGAAGGCCGTGCAGAAGGTCGCGCCCCAGGCCACGCTGGACATCAGCGCGGATGGCTCCATGGCGGATGCGTCCTACGACGTCGTCTTCGCGGTCATCGGCGAGACGCCCTACGCCGAGGGCAATGGCGACATCGGCAAGAACAAGACCCTGGAGCTCGCCCGGCTGCGTCCCGAGGACCAGACGCTCCTCGCGAGCCTGCGTGCCAAGGGAGCGAAGAAGATCGTGACGGTGCTCTACTCGGGCCGTCCGCTCTACGCCAACAAGGAGCTCAACCAGTCGGACGCCTTCGTCGCGGCCTGGTTGCCCGGCACCGAGGGCGAGGGCATGACGGACGTGCTCTTCCGCAAGGAGGACGGCTCGGTCGACCACGACTTCCACGGCAAGCTGTCCTACTCGTGGCCCAAGTCGCCCTGCCAGGTCTCCCTCAACAAGGGGGATGCGAGCTACGAGCCGCTCTTCGCCTATGGCCATGGCCTGACGTACGCCCAGCCCCAGCCGCTGAACGTGCTCGACGAGCCCACGCAGACCCACGGCTGCAGCGCGCCTCCGAGCGATGGCACCACCGCCACCGAGCCCCTGGTCATCTTCGAGCGGGGCAACCAGGACAACTGGGTGATGCGCGTGGGCGCGCCGTCCAACTGGGGCGGCAAGGACGTGCTCCTGGGCACCAGCGTCAGCACCTACACGGATGCCAATGAACTCTCCGTCACCCCGGTCGACTACCTCGGCCAGTGGGACGCCGTCCGGGCCGTGTGGAGTGGCACGGGACAGATCTACACGCAGAACCAGTCGGGGAACGAGGGCCGCAACCTCCAGCCCTACCTGAACTCCAAGGGCGCCCTGGTCTTCTCGGTGAAGGTCAACACCGCCCCGACCGCGCAGGTGAACCTCTCCATGCACTGCATCCATCCGTGCCTGGGTGAGATCCAGCTTGGCCAGACCCTCCAGGCGCTGGAGGGCAAGGACTGGACCGAGCTCGCCGTCCCGCTGCAGTGCTTCGCGGACACGGGCCTGGACTTCACCATCGTGAACAGCCCGTTCCTCCTCTACACCTCGGGCCCGATGGACCTGTCGCTCGCGCGCATCCGCTGGGAGCCGAACCGGGCGGGCAACGTGAGCTGCACGGGCGCGGGCTCCACCGACGTGGTCACCGCCATCACGGACGACAAGGACGCCTTCGTCAACGGCTTGTCCGACACCTCGTTCTTCGATGCGCCCAATGGGTGGACGGCCGGCACCTCGGGCACCGTGACGGTGAACCCCGCGTTCGACATCGGCGGCGGTGAGAAGGTCATCGACGTGCAGATGAAGAACCTCAAGGAGGGGGGCGGCAACGGCGGCATGGGCTTCGGGCTCAAGTCGCCGAACCTGATGGACGTCTCCTCCATCGCCACGACGGGCGGCGTCGAGTTCGACGTGCGCGTGCTCGACTACGGCTCCACCACCCAGGACTTCTGGGTGAAGAGCGTGTGCAAGCGCAAGCCCGACTCGTGCGCGACGGGCGACCTGACGACCCTCATCGGTCACCCGGAGGTGGGTACCTGGAAGACGGTGCGCATGCCCTTCACCGACGCCACCTACCAGACCAACTGGGACACCACGCGGGTCAGCTCCGTCCTGGAGCTGCTGCCGGCCTGGGGTGATCAGGGCGGCAACATCCACTTCCAGCTGCGCAACATCCGCATCAAGAAGCAGTTGCAGTAGCCACACCACGGTGGCCCTCGATCGCGCGATGCCGCCGATCGAGGGTCGTCGTCCCGGAGCTCAGTCCACCCGGATGACGACCTTGCCGAAGTGCGCGCCGCTCTGGAGGTATTCGAAGGCGGCGACGGCCTCGGCGAAGGGGAAGACGCGGTCCACCACCGGGCGGATGCCATGCTGGGTGAACGCCCGGGTCAGGGCCTCGAAGGACTGGCGGTGCCCCACGAACGTGCCCTGCACCCGCAGGTTGTTCATGAGGATGGGGAGCACGTTGACGGAGCTCGCCGCGCTGTCGAGCACGCCGATGACGGACACCGTGCCTCCCGTGCGCACGGCGCGCAGTGAGCGCTCCAGCGTTCCAGCGCCGCCCACCTCCACCACGTGGTCCACGCCGACGCCGCCCGTCAACGCGCGGGCCGCCTTGTCCCAGTCCTTCGTGCTCACGTAGTTGATGCCCTCGTGGGCGCCCAGCTCCTTCGCCCGCGCGAGCTTGTCGTCCTTGCTCGAGGTGATGAGGATCCGCGCGCCCATCATCCGGGCGATCTGCAACGCGAAGAGGGAGACGCCGCCCGTGCCCTGCAGGAGCACGGTGTCTCCGGCCTGGAGCGCTCCCTGGGTGACGAGCGCGCTCCACGCCGTGACGGCCGCGCAGGGCAGGGTGGAGGCCTCTTCGTCGGACAGGTACGCGGGCGTGGGCACCGCGCCGTCCTCGTGGACGATCATCGTGTCCGCGAGCGCCCCGTCCAGGGGGCCGCCGAGCGTCTGGGTCTGGGTGCCACGCGAGAGCTCGCCCGCGAGCCAGTTCTGGGAGAACAGGCCCATCACCCGATCCCCGGGCTTCACGCGGGTGACGCCCGGCCCCACGGCATCCACCACGCCCGCTCCATCCGAATTGGGCACGAGGGGCAGCTTCTGCCGGGGGTTGTACTGCCCGCGCACCATCATCAGATCTCGATAATTGAGGCTCGTGGCCTTCACCCGGATGCGGACCTGGAAGGGCCCAGGCTCCGGGTCCGGTCGCTCGCACGCCACCAGCTTGTCCAGACCGAATCCACCGCGGATCTCATAGGCTTTCATGGTCCAGGGTTGTAGCGCGTCCCGGGTGGGGGCACTCTCCCGGACGCGCACGCCACCGGCGCTTCCCTCGGTGGTGGGGCTCGAAGCGTTCTCGGGAAGACGGCGCGCGTGGGAGAGGAAGAACACATGTACCTCGGCATCGACGTGGGAACGTCATCCGTCAAGGCCGTGCTCGTGGACGGCCAGGAGCGCATCCTCACGAGCGTCAGCGCGCCGCTGGAGGTGGACCGGCCACACCCTGGCTGGTCGGAGCAGGATCCGGACGCGTGGATCCGCGGCTGCGAGCACGTGCTGGACACGCTCGCCGCCTCGCACCGCGAGGCCCTGTCGGCGGTCGAGGGCATTGGCCTGTCCGGCCACATGCACGGCGCCACGCTCCTGGGGGCGGATGACCAGCCGCTGCGTCCGGCCATCCTCTGGAACGACGGACGTTCGGAGGCCGAGTGCCGCCTGTTGGAGGAGCGCTGCCCGCGCTCGCGGGAGATTTCAGGCAACCTGGCCATGCCGGGTTTCACCGCGCCCAAGCTGCTCTGGGTCGCCCGGCACGAGCCCGAGCTCTTCGCCCGGACGCGAAAGGTGCTGTTGCCCAAGGACTACGTGCGCTTGTTCCTCGTGGGTGACCATGTCTCCGAGATGTCCGATGCCGCCGGGACGCTGTGGCTGGACGTGGCGAAGCGGGACTGGTCCGACGAACTCCTCCAGGCCACGGGCCTGACGCGCGAGCACATGCCCCGGCTCGTGGAGGGCTCCCAGTCCTCCGGCCGGCTGCGACCCGAGCTGGCCCGGCGCTGGGGCATGACCCGGGCGCCGGTGGTCGCCGGCGGAGGTGGGGACAACGCGGCGAGCGCGGTGGGCATTGGCGCCGTGAAGCCGGGCTCGGCCTTCGTGTCGCTCGGCACCTCGGGCGTGTTGTTCGTGTCCAACGCGCGCTTCTCGCCGAACACGGAGGGCGCGGTGCACGCGTTCTGCCATGCCGTGCCCGGCACGTGGCACCAGATGGGCGTCATCCTGTCCGCCGCGGCGAGCCTGGAGTGGCTGTCCTCCTTGCTGGGCGAGCCCGCGCCCGCGCTCATCGCCGCGCTGGGCGAGCGTGTCGAGGCGCCGTCTCCGGTGAAGTTCCTGCCCTACCTGTCCGGGGAGCGCACGCCGCACAATGACGCCTCGGCGCGAGGGGCCTTCGTGGGGTTGGCGCACGGCCATGGACGCGCGGCACTCACCCAGGCGGTGCTCGAGGGCGTGGCGTACGCCGTCGCGGACTGTCTGCGCGTGCTCGCCGATGCGGGGACTCAGGTGGCGCGGGCCTCGGCGGTGGGGGGCGGATCGCGCTCGCCGCTGTGGTTGAGGATCCTCGCGAGCGTGCTCGATCGGCCGCTTGATGTGCATGCCGAGGGGGACTTCGGTGGGGCGTTCGGCGCGGCGCGGTTGGGGCGGCTCGCGGCGACGGGGGAGGACCCCTTCGTGCTCGCGGTGCCACCGCCCGTGGCCCGGGTGGTGGAACCCGATGCGGCGCTCGTGCCTCGTTACGCCGAGGAGTACGCCCGTTGGCGCCGCCTCTACCCCGCGCTCAAGCAGGTATCTTGAGAGGGAGATGGAAATCATCCGAATTCGGGCTCACGCATTCGTCCCGCTGATCGGGGTGTGGATTGCCACGCTCTTCGTTCATGCCTGTGTTCCCGCTCAAAGATCCCAAACCAGACCGGTGAGTTCCGGCCACCGGTCTTCCTGGGGGGGACCGCGAATAGACTCCCGTGCTTCTTTCAAGCAGTCATGTGGAACGGCCTGCGCTGTTCCCATCAATCCCAGCACAGGCGAGCTTCTCGCTCCGTCGGTGTCGCGGACGGGTCAGGTTGTACAAAAGGTCAGGGATGCGGCCGAGGCCGTCCAAGGCTTTTCCTTGCTGGACAGGGCACTCACCGGTGCCGAGCTGGATCAGGTCGAGCAGGTGTTGAGGGATTGTGTTGCCCAAGCTCATGCCGATGTCAACGATGCCTACCAGAGGCAGGAGGGCGGCCGACCCTTCAAGAATGGAAAATTCCCAAATGACTCAGAATGTAGGCAGGTCGTTGGCACCGATGAAGCGGGTGAGGACATCACCCTTGCCAGGATGCTTGGAAATCTCAAGCATATCGCGGCTTTCGCTTGTGTCAGCGCTCGTCTCCCGTCTTCTGTCCGAGAGCATTTCACCGTCGAGCCCCGTTACAAGCCAGACCCGAAGTCGAATGGGTTCATCTTGACGAAAAGGGGACATGACACGCTCCGACCCGACTTCGTCGTGCATGGGACTCGTAATGCGACCGACGTTCAATGTGTCTACGAGTTCAAGTTTCCTTGCTTGTCCAAGAACAAGCTTGATCCGCGTACGATCTTTGGCGCGGAAGCCCAGCTCACGGCATATCAGAAACTCTCGTACCGTTGCCCCGTGGCGATTGTCTCTCCGCAAGGGCTTTTCGAACTTCGTCCATGACCGTACGCTACCCACGAATCCGGCACCGGGGACGTCCTCCTGTGAGGTATCGTCTATGGTCCGGAAAGCCTCCGCGATTGAAAAGAGAATTACTCGCGAGAGACGTCATTTGCCTCGCGTTTTATCTGCCTCATGATCATCCAGAAATCGCGGAGGGAATTGCTCACGCGGTCGATTCATACCTGCGCGGGGTAGGCCAGGGACCAAGGGCCATTCATCATGCTTTCACGAATGACGATGAGGGTGACGCATTGACGGTGGAGAGATGGCGAACCATCCACCGTCTCCTTCGCCCCGAGCGGTCATTTCGGTTCATCGAAGAGCTTCCCGAGGGAGTCGCGGGTGGCATGGAGAAGCGGGGTTACGCGACGCGGTTGTTGCTCAATGGAGGTGCATCCAGCCGAAATGGGTATGAACTCTCTTACCGGGCCCGAATTCCTAGGAGAGCGTCCTCGCGAGCCTCCGTGAGTCTCCTGTGTGCGACACTCCCCACGGAATACATCGAAGAGCATGGGGAGCGCAGGGTGCGTGAACTGGCCATGGAGATGGGGTCGATGCTCCGATTCGCGTCGGGTCACGCCGGGCTCGCGTTACGCCTCTACTGGCCTCTGTGTGATGATGCTCGTCGCGCCCGCTACCCTGGTTGGTCTGTCTGTCCCTCGGAGTCCGATGAGCAGTGGCGCGGTACTCGCCTCGATGGCGTCCACTGGCTCAACTTTCTCGGGCCCCCCGTACTGGACGAGCTGGGGGGGGTTCATTCCCTCCGCGCTCGCCTACGCTCCAGCCAGACCTCGGTTCAAGAGTTGGGTGGAAGGCGCGCGGTGGTTTCGTTGGGTGAGTGGCCAGAGCTTGGCGGGTTCTTCATTGGCGACGTTCTGCCCGCATACAGGGAATTCGCACGAGAGCTCGAACCCTGGCTGGCCCCGCTCCAGTGACAGCGGCCCGCCAGGCAGGCGCTCACTGCGGACCGAGGGGTCGATCCCCACCTTCTCCTTCGACCCATACCCATGGAAGGGGCAAAGGACATGGCGAGGACTCTGCTGGTGGGGTTGATCTCGGGAATGGTGGTGTTTGGCGCCGGGTGCAAGACGATGGCGACCAAGGACACCGGTACGGATCAGACGACGCCGCCTCCACCCCCGGCCATGGGCGGCGCGGGCCTGGACCCGAACCCGGACCACAACGTCCCCAATGGTCCGGGCGTCGGCCCCTGAGCGCTTGTCAGCCGCACCCGGGCTTTCTCTCCCCACGGCAGTCGAGCACGCCCGTTTGGATGGGGAGGTCGAACAGGATTCGCAGGGGGATGTTCGCCGACGCGCTGGCGGCGCAATCCTCGGGGAGCGAGGCGTCTTGCAGTGGGTGGGTACAGGCGGAATCCCCTGTCCGCAGTCCGGTGAGTGCCACGATCGCCGTGTGGATTTCTCCCCTCAGCCGCCCATCCCGCAGCTCCGTGAACTGGACCTGATAGTCCGCATCGCCCGCGCGGTGCACCACGCTGCGAGTGCCGATCCGCCAGCCAGCGGCCCGCAGGCCCTCGACTTCCTTCAGTTCGTAGCTGACGAACCGGCTCTTCTCGCGCAGTGACTCGAGCGTCATGTCGGTGACGACGGCCGCGTCGAAGCTGAACGCCAGATAGATGCCCTGGGTGTCGTACGCATACCTGCGGTAGTCGGAGTGCTCATCACAGAGCACGCCAAGAGGGCAGCGGATGATGAGCCCCTTGGCGGGCTCCGTTTCGCGCAGGTCCAGGAGACGCTCCTTGCCCTCCTGTTCCGCGGCGAAGGACTCCAGTTGCTCCTGCACCACGTTCTGGGGTGCTCCACAGCCCACTGCGATGACGACGAGGATTCCGAAGAGGAGAGCTTTCATGGGGGACGCGCTGAGCAAACGCCGGGCCATGACAACCCTCGCTCGGGAGGCCCGAGGCGCGCGAGACCCGCCACGCCTCAGAACCTTGAGGACCCCTGCCTGTCCTGTCGCGAGTGCCCAGGGGAACCGCCCCTTCCTGGCGGCGGTCCCACTCCGGGAAGATCAGGCCGCCTCCTTCTCCCCGGGAGGAGCGAGTGGCTCGGGAGGCGAGAGCTCGACGGACTTGGGGTAGGGAATCTCCAGCTTGTTGGCGTTGAAGCTCTCCACCAGCAACATGTGCAGCACCCGCTTCACCTCGTAGTGGCACCCGGGCGCCACCTTCGTCTCGATGCGAACCCGGAGGCAGCTCTCGTCGATGGTCTCGATTCCCATGACCTTGGGCGTCTCGATGGCCTTGCCCGGGAGCAGATTGGGCAACTGGGCGCTGGCCTCGTTGATGACCCGGAGCGCTTGCCTCAGGTCCGATTCATACGCGACGCTCATCTCCACCACGGCCAGCGTCCATCCCCGGCTGTAGTTGATGACGTTCTTGATCTCACCATTGCGCATGATGTGCAGGCGTCCATAGCGATCCCGGATGCGTGTGACCCGGGGGGTGATCTCATCCACCATGCCCTCGGTGTCGCCGATGCGGACATAGTCGCCATTGAGAATCTGATCCTCGAACAGGAGGAAGATGCCATTGATTAGATCCTGCACGATGGTCTGGGCTCCCAGTCCGACGGTGAGGCCCACGATGCCGGCGCCCGCCAGGACGGGGGTCGGATCCACGCCGAGATCGCTGAGGACCATCATGCAGATGCAGAAGTAGACGGCGTATTTGATGATGCTCTGCATCAGGCTGATGAACGTCTGGCGCCGGCGCTGCACGTCATCGGCGACGGAGGTGCTGGCCGACAGCAGCCGCGTGACCATGACGCGGCCGAATTCAACCAGCACGCTGGCGGCGAAGAACATCGAGACGACGCGGATCAGGATGGGCCCGTAGGGCGCGACGGGCTCCAGCGTCTGGAACTTGCGGACGATCAGGGTCGCCACCGAGATATAGGTGATGGCCTCGAGGCTCTTCTGGCCCACGGGCAGCAGCCTGCGCAGGACCGCGTAATACTCCTCGAGCGGGGTGCCCTGGCTCTTGGCCTCCCAGGAGGCCACCAGCCGCTCGGACAGGAAGTAGAGCAGGAACACGAGCGCCCGCCCACCGGTGACGAGCAGCAGGATGTAGAGGGTGGTGGAGATCAGCCAGTCGATGGCGACCGGGAGGTCCACGGCGGGGAGCGCCAGGTTCACCACGGTGTTGGCCAGGGCGAGGTTGACGACGGACGGCAGAATCGCCAGCAGCTTCTCCACGTGGATGCGCTGCGCCTCGTGCAGCTGGCGCTCGCGCAGCGTCTGCTCGACCCGGACCACCAATCGCCGGCCGCCGCGCTGCAAGGTGTAGAAGCCGATGAGCATCAGCACCACGAGGCCCGCGCCGCGTCCCAGGGCCTTGAGGATGTCGGGGGTGACCTCCAACAGGGCCTGGTCGAACCAGGGCTGGAGATCCGTGCCGCTCCAGAGCGCGTAGCCGAGCAGGGCGGTGCCGGCGACGATGACGGGAATGGACACGAAGGAGGCGAGCAGCCTGCCCCGCTTGTAGACGCCCTCGCCCAAGGCGGCCAGGGATTGGATTCCGCTCGCGCGGATGCCCTGGTGGAGCAGGAAGCTGGAGATGACGAGCACGGACCAGCTGACGAGCAGCAAGAGCAGTACGGCGGAACCGACGAGGAGCGCGTTGTTGAGTTCGGGGGTTTCCGCGAGGCGGGAAATCACCATGTCCTGAGACCTGATCCGGAGTACTCCCCGGAGTGGATGGAGAAAGAGTCGCGGTGCCGCGCACGGGCGCGAATGCCGCGGGCCGCACTGTAGCCTTCCGCCACGGCGCTTTCACTCGCCCTCCGGGGCTGCCTCCCGGACGTCCAGGCTCCGCTCCCCATCCGAGTCCTCGACATGTCTTCGGGCATGATGCGAGTCCAGGCTGCTCCTCGAGGGTGACAACACCGATGACGATTTGCGTGAAGCGCGGCTCGATGAGCCAGAGTCGGCTGATACCGCTCCTCCTCCTGCTCCTCGTTGCCTGCCGGCCCCCCGGGACCGTCGAGCCGGTTCCCGACGGGGGCACGGGGCAGGAACCCACTCCCGGCACTCCGCCCACGTTCACGGTCCACGCACCGGCCGAGATCGTCTCCACTCTCCCGCTGTACAGGAGCGTCCACGTGCTGCTCGGCGATGGCCGCGGGTTCCGTGAACGCCTCGACGACAGCGGCGTCGTGCGGTTCCATGAGCCGATCGTCTCGGGGACGCGGGACGTGAGTCTGGTGATGGTGGGCTCCACCGGAACGGTGCAGGTGAAGACCTGGCTCGCGCTCGACGGGGCGGAGGTCTGGCTGCCGAGCTTCATGTACCCGCAATCGGCCATTCCCTGGACGAAGCAGGGCACTCTGTCCGGGAAGGTGACCGGCGCGGCCAATCCCAGCGCTCTGTCCGTCGTCGCGGTCGGCACGGGCCTCTATGGGCTCACGACGCTGGCCGGGGATGGCTCCTTCAGCATCGACGTTCGGGGTGACGCACCTGGCGAGGTGGATCTCTTCGCCCGGGAGACCGAGGGCCCCGGGGGAAAGGTCCTCCGGGTCGGGCTCAAGCGGGACATCGCCGTCGGCTCCGGCGCGAGTGTCTCGGGGCTGGAGGTCGCGCTCGACCACCCCGTGGATCAGTCGCTCGGAGTGACGGTGGCGGGCGGATTCGACCCGGAGGGCGAGGCGAGCGCCACGCTCCAGTACATCCTGGGTGGCCAGCTCCTCTTCAGCACGAATGCCTCGGGGCAACTGCCCCTCTCGATCCCGGCGGTCGCCCGGACGGCTCCGTTCGATACCCTCACCCCGATGCTTCGCGTCTCCGTGGGTGACGCGGCGACGCTCCCGGGAGGAATGGTTCAGACGGCGGTACCCGTGAGCGGGACCTCGTCCGCCGCGGTCTCGTTCCTGAACCCCCTGCGCATCACCTCGCCGGGGGTGGGGACCCTGGAGGCCCCGGCCAGGGCCTCGCGCTCTGGCCTCGTCCTGGGCTGGAGCCCCGATGGCTCCGCGCACCTGACGGAGGTGGAACTCGCGGCCACGATCGGGCCGGGTCCCCTGGATTGGAGCGTGATGGCTCCCACCTTCATCACTTCATTCACGCCCTTCGCGCTTCCCGCGGACATCGCCCCGGTCACCACCATTCCCGCGGGTTCCTACCGCGTGGCGGCGACCACCACATGGCGTGCCAACGTGAGTGGCTACGCGGACTTCTTCACCGGAAGCGCGGCTTCCAGTCCGTACGAGGAGACCCGGACGACCCGGCTCCGTGCCTACGTCGAACTCCAGTAGCCACGGACGTGACGGAGTCTGTTCACCGCTCGGACTTTCCGAGCGTGGTCCGGGACCTGTATCTTGCTTTTGAGGGGACCTGGAAACCGAGTCCTCGGAGGATTCTCATGGCAGACGAGACAGCCGAATTCGTCAAGGACCCCTGGAGTTATATCCGCAACAAGCTGGTCAACAACTCGCGCCCGGTACAGGCCATCTGGTGCACCTTGGCGGGGCCCGACGCCAAGAAGTCCGCCAACGCGACCGAGTTCCTTTCCGTGCTCGATAGCGGCCTGGTGAACATGATGGAATTCCAGTTCGTTCCCGTCGTCTACAAGGGGACAACCAACGTCATGCTCCGGCCCAACATCGAGAACTTCTTCAGCATCTCGAACAACCGGCTGGACGCGGAAGTGGAGATCGAGATCAACCAGACCCAGAGGAAGGTGAACCTGGCGAAGATCCACCAGCGGTACAACAGCCAGGTTCCCATGCTCTGGAAATGGTCGGCCGCCTGGCCCAGTGCGATCAAGGCCTACTACTTCCCGTACAAGACGGGCGGCATCAAGAAGCCCGAGCACATGGGCTTCGTCGACTTCCCGCGACAGAACCCGCCCCACAAGTTCGTCTTCACCGGAGGCATGAATGGCTGTCATCTGGTGGTGACCGACTCACCCCTGGGGGAGAAGTTCCTGCGCGCCTGGCACTACCAATCGGCCAGCTCCAATCCCGTCTACCTCCCCAAGCAGCTCGGGACGGGGAAGTTTCCGCGGAAGGTCTATGACTGGCTGACCCACGAGGAGTACGAATTCGTGCCAGGCAGGCAGTTCAACAAGGCGCGGACGGAGGTTTTCAACGACGAGGTCAACGGCTTCAACTTCTTGCACTACCACGACGATGACAACTCCTGGTGGTTGTACTCGCAGCCGCAGAAGATCTGCCAGGACAGCTATTCGAACCCACCAGCGACGTACGTCACCAAGAGCCGACAGCAGCCGTTTCGGCGGAAGATCGTGGTGACGTGAGAGCAGTGCTCTCGGATGGGTGCTGGGGTTTTCGTGTCAGGCCTTGAGGCGGGTGACGACCGCGACGAACTGGTCGGCGGCGCTGCCCCAGCCCTCGTGGAAGCCCATCTGGGCGTGAGAGGCGCAATCGTCCGCGTTCCAGTGCAGCGCGCGAGCGGTGTAGCGGGTCTTGCCTCCTTCTTCCTCGAAGGTGAAAACGCCGGTCATGAACGCCTTTTCCGCCGGTACCCAGCCGGGCTTGAAGGCATCGGTGAAGACGATTCGTTCCGGGGCGTTGACCTCGAGGAAGACACCGGCGCTGGGGTACGTGTTGCCCTTGTCGTCGCGCATCAGGGTGCGGAAGATGCCGCCGGGCTTGAGCTCCATTTCGCATTCGGGCGTGGTCATGCCGAAGGGGCCCACCACTCGGTCAGGTGCTCGAGCCAGGCCTTGAAGACCACTTCGCGCGGCGCATCGATGAGACGCGTCAGTGAGAGGGTGAGGTTCGCGGGGTGCTGGATGTCGACGTTGGGCATGGGGGAGTCCTTTCCCTTCCGGGGTTGAGATCGGCCGTGGCCGTTCAGTCCAGCGACGAATGGGCGCTGGACGGATCGACACGGGCCCGACTTTTTTCGCCCGCGTAGGCGCCTGTCCGGGTCACCGTGAAGGTTCCTCATTGCCTGGGCACCTACCGCGTGGCGGCGACCACTCGCTGGTGTGACAATGTGAGTGGCTATGCGGATTTTTTCACCGGGGGCGTGCCTTACAGCCCCCCCCCGCTTGGCGAACCGCATCGCTCGGTTTCGAGCCTATGTCGCGGCGCCAGTCACCCCGCACGTGGCATGATGAAGTCCGTGTGCTGCCGTGCGGCTTCCTGGCAAGCCGCTGGGGAAAGATGACGTCCATGAAGGGTTCGTTGCCGATTCTTCTGCTCGGAGTGGGGTGCGCCACTCCACCTGAAACGAACACCCTGGCGCGGGGGATGGTCGTCGCCAAGGGGCCTTGGTCGCAGGTTCCCGCCGTTGAAATGCCCGCGGGAGATGCCTCCATCCCCATCACTTTGCTCCGGGACGCGGCGGACGCGCTTCTCATGCTTCCTGGTGCCAAGGTGTGTGACCCCGCGGAGAATCGGCCCCTGGTGGGTTTGTCCACGGAGTATTGCTCGACGGTCTATGTTGCTGGCGGTCGTGAATCCCTCTCCTGGCGAGTGACCGAGCCCAGTCAGGGAAACCACAGTTCATGCAAACCGTTCTTCAAGGTGAAGGATGACGACTACCCTGACTCTCAAGTCTGGGTTGTGGGGTACATCCACAATCACCCGTGTGCTTCGACTCCCTCCTCGCTCGATCTCGGTGCATGGCCTACGGATAGCCTCGATCCATATGTGTCCATGGCGGAAGTCCGCCTGATTCCGGGCAACCCGAGTCCTGCCATTTACAAGAGTACGAGCATCGAGATGGCTTCGGCACTGGTGGCGGAGCGTCAGGACGGTACGCGCATCTTCCTGCGCTATTTCCCCACAGGGGAAATACAGCAGTGGAGTGATGGGCGGGATCATTGGGTCACCCTTGGCACCTGCGTTCCGCGGGAACCAGACAATCACAGTCGCGGTCGCGTACCCCAATGCAGTCATGGTCCTCTGCGATTGTTGCGCGAGTAGGCGTCAGCCGTATGTGGGCCGGGAAAACGAAATGAACAAGGTATTTGCGCTCGCATTGCTCGCGGTGGTGCTCTCGGGATGTGCCGTGCCCGCGGCCGCTAGGAAGGGTCCGGTCGAGTGGCCAGACGAATCCTCGACCCAACTCCTCGTCCCCTCCGTCGAGGCGGGAGCCGCACTCGCCGCGGCGGCCGCCATCCGCGAGATGGTGCGGACCAATCCGTATCCAGATTTGTTCTGGGGGTGCTCGAGCCCCGAGCAGGGCTTGGATGTCGCCGTCTTCAAGGACTCGACGTCGGGATTGTATTACGTGGTGGTAAGCCAGCACTTCAACCGGTGCGGCGGCCCGCGAGTGCGTGTGCTCGATGGATGGTATGAATATGCGGTGACCCCTCAGGGAGAGATAGTGGGTGAAGTCCCGCCCATGGTGGGGGAGGACGCCGAGGCCATTCCTTCCCATCCGGGTTCTTCTCCACTTGAGCCAACCTCCCCACCTGCCAATACGCCCGCGCCGACGCCGCCAACCTTGGTTTCTCCGCCAGCTCCCGAGGCACCGCCTTCGGTTGTGCCCGCTCCCGTCTCTCCACCGCCCGCGTCGTCGGAGCCGGGTACGCCGGAATCTGCACCCGCCAGTCCGATAGAGGGCGGGGCACATAAGGACCCCGGCGAGGGTCCCCAGGGGACTGTGCATTCACAGGGTGCTCCACTCACCGGGAGGTGAGCGCGGTCTCTCAGGAGCGGAGTGCCGCCAGGTCGTCGCGCCGGGGCAGCGCCGCGTAGGAGCCTGGCCGGGTCACCGTGAAGGCTCCGCAGCGCGTGGCGAACTCCAGGGACTCGCGCATCCGGGCCTCGTCGGCGGTCCAGGTGGAGAGGGTGCCACGGGTGAGCCGCGCGTCCACCAGGCGCGAGAGCAGGCCGCCGATGAAGGCATCTCCCGCCGCCGTGGTGTCGACGACCTGGACCTTCGGCGGTGTCACCCGGAGCTGACCGTGCGCCGTCACCGCGGTCACGGGCTCGCCTCCGTCGGTGATGACGATCAACGCCGCCCCGGACGCCAGACGGGCCTGGAGATAGCTCTCCTCGGAGGCCGCTCCGCGCAGCAGGTCCAACTCCTCGCGCGCCAGCTTGATGAGCTGGGCCTGGTCGAGCAGCGCGGTGACGCGGGCCGTATCCACGCGATGGCCCGGCCACAGGTTGGCGCGGATGTTGGCGTCCACGCTGATGAGCGCCCCGGCCGCCGCCGCGCGCTCCGCCACCGCGAAGGTGGTGGCAGTGATGGCCTCCTCCGTCAGCGTGTTCGAGCACAGGTGGAGGATGGACTCGGAGTCGAACAGGTTCGCGGGCAGGTGTTCGGGCCGGTACAGCAGGTCCGCCGAGGGAGGCCGGTAGAAGTCGAAGCGGCGCTCCCCGGACGCGTCCCGGGAGACGAAGGCCAGGGCGGTCTTCGCCTCGCCGGTGCGCGCCACGTGGCTCACGTCCACGCCGTGCGAGGACAATTCATCGAGGATGAAGTCCCCGAAGCGGTCGCGCCCCAGCATGCCGACGAAGAGGCTCGGTACGCCCAGCCGCGCGCAGGCCACGGCCACGTTGGCCGGAGCCCCCCCCGCATAGGGCGTGAAGGTTTCCTGCGCGCTGGAGGTGCCCAGTCGGCTGGACAGCATGTCGACCAGGGCTTCGCCGAAGGCGATGAGGCGCGTCATGGCTCGCTCGTTTCCTCAGGCCTGGGCGGAGGGAGGGGACTCGCGCGATGCGTCGAGCGACTTGAGCGTGGCGACCACGCCCTGCTCGTCGATCTGCTTGCGCAGCTTGAGGTACAGCTCCACGAAGCCCGGGTGCGCTGGAATCTGCGTGCCGACGACCTCCTTGAGCTGGATGAGCGTCATGGGCGAATCGCTCTTGATGACTGGCTCGAGCAGGTGGCGCGCGTTGGGCTCGTTGAGCGTGTGGGGCTCGCCCTTCTCGTCCGTGCCCTTGAGGTAGCGGTCGTAGGCGGCGAGGAAGAACGCGATGCGGTGGTACGGGCGGTTGTTGGCGAGGATGGGGTGCAGGGTGGGCAGGACGAAGCCGGAGATCTTCGAGCCGCCATCCATGCACAGCCGCGCGAGTTGATCGCCCACGGCGCGGTTGCCGAAGCGCTCGAGCAGCTTGTCCTTGTAGGAGGGGATGTCGAGCCCCGGCAGGGACTTGAGCCACACGCCCGCGTCATGATCCAGGAAGCCGCGCAGGTAGCCGAAGAAGAGCGGATCGTGCAGCGCGTCGTCCACCTTGCGCAGGCCCGACAGATAGGCTGGGTAGGACAGCATGGTGTGGGTCGCGTTGAGCAGGCGGATCTTCGCGTCCTCGTAGGGCGACACGTCCTGGGTGAACATCACGCCCACGGCGTCCCACTCGGGGCGGCCGTTGGGGAAGTTGTCCTCCAGCACCCACTGGATGAAGTCCTCGCAGATGACCGGGGCGGCATCGTCCACCTGGGTCAGGTCGCGCAGCTTCTGCCGGGCGGCGTTGTCCGTCGCCGGGGTGATGCGGTCCACCATGCCGTTGGGGAAGGCGACCTCGCGCTCGATCCACGCGGCGAGCTCCGGATCCCTCGCCTTGGCGAAGGCCACCACGGCGCGTTTGGCCTGGGAGCCGTTGTGGCGCAGGTTGTCGCAGGACATGACGGTGAAGGGCTTCACGCCCGCGGCGCGGCGGCGCGCCAGCGCCTCCACGAGGTAGCCGAACACGCCCTGGGGTGAGCCGGGGTGGGCCAGGTCATGCGCGACGGCGGGGTGCTTGAGGTTGAACGTCCCGTGCTCGTCGATGAGGTAGCCGCCCTCGGTGATGGTCAGCGAGACGATGCGGATGTCCGGGTGGCTCAGCTTCGCGAGCACCGCCTCCGGGCTGTCCGGAGCGTAGAGGTATTCCACCATGCACTCGACGACGCGCGAGACGTGGGAGCCGTCCGGCGCCATCTCGCTCACGGTGTAGAGGCCGTCCTGCTTCTTCATGGCCGCGGCCATGGCGGCGTCATGGGGCAGCAGGTTGATGCCACAGAGGCCCCAGCCCTCCTGGCCGGGCCGGGCGAGGGCGCGGTCGGTGTAGATGGCCTCGTGCGCGCGGTGGAAGCCGCCCACGCCGATGTGGGCGATGCCCGCGCGGACCTTGCTCCGGTCATAGCCGGGGCGGACGACGGTGGAGGGCAGGCTGGAGAGGTGGGCCTGATCGAGAGTGTGCATGGGGGCGGGGGTGTAGCTCAGCTGAAGGTGGGATGGTGGATGGCGACGCCGTTGGCGTCGAAGACGTGGACGCGCTCGGGATTGAGGACGACGGAGGCCGTCGTGCCCTCGATCGAGCCCACATCTCCGTCGCAGCGCACGGTGACGCGCCCCAGCTGTGGCACGGAGAGGTAGGCATAGGCCTCACTGCCCAGCCGTTCGATCATCTCCACGCGGCCGTCCAGCGTTCCCTGTCCCGCCTGGCCCAGCGCGAGCTGTTCCGGACGGACGCCCACCGTCACGCGGCTGCCCTCGGCGACGGCGGTCAGGCCCGGAGGCTGGGTGATGCCGCTGCCGTTGGCCAGGGTCAGGGTCGAGCCCGTCCGGGTGGCGTCCAGGAAGGCCATCTGCGGCATGCCGAGGAAGCCCGCGACGAAGCGGTTGGCGGGGCGGCGGTAGAGCTCCTGCGGGGCGCCGGCCTGCTCGATGTTGCCCGCGTTGAAGATGACCACCTTGTCGGCCAGGGTCATCGCCTCGACCTGATCGTGGGTGACGTAGATCATCGTCGCCTTGAGCTCCTGGTGCAGCCGGGCGATCTCCAGGCGCATCTGCACGCGCAGGGAGGCGTCCAGGTTGGACAGGGGCTCGTCGAACAGGAAGATGCGCGGCTCGCGGACGATGGCGCGGCCGATGGCGACGCGCTGGCGCTGGCCGCCGGAGAGCGCTCCCGGCTTGCGGTCCAGCAGCGGCTCCAATTCCAGGATGCGCGCGGCGCGACCCACCTTCTCGTCGATGAGCTTCTGGTCCGCCTTGGCCAGCTTCAAGGAGAAGGACATGTTCTCCCGGATGCTCATATGCGGGTAGAGCGCATAGGACTGGAACACCATGGCCAGGTTGCGTTTGGCCGGGGGAAGGTCCGTGATGGCCTGCCCGTCCAGGCGGATCTCGCCCGAGGTGGCTTCCTCCAGGCCGGCGATGAGGCGCAGCAGGGTGGACTTGCCGCAGCCGGAGGGGCCCAGGAAGACGCAGAACTCGCGGTCCTCGATGCGCAGGTCCACGCCCTTGATGACTCGCGTGTCACCGAAGGACTTGGTCAGGGATTGGATTTCGAGACGTGCCATGGGACGTGCTCCGTTACTTGACGGCGCCGAAGGTCAGGCCGCGGACGAGTTGTTTCTGAGAGCCCCAGCCCAGTATCAGGATCGGAGCGCAGGCGAGGGTGGAAATGGCGGAGAGCTTGGCCCAGAAGAGGCCTTCGGGGCTGGCGAACGAGGCGACCAGGGCGCTGAGCGGCGCGGCCTTGGTGGTGGTCAGGTTGAGGGACCAGAAGGCCTCGTTCCAGTTGAGGATGAGCGCCAGGAGCGCGGTGGAGGCCAGGCCTCCGCGGCTCACCGGCAGGAGCACGCGGTAGATTTCCTGGGCGGTGGTGGCGCCGTCCATGCGCGCGGCTTCCAGGATGTCCCGGGGGATGTCGCGGAAGTAGGTGTAGATCATCCACACCATGATGGGCAGGTTGACGAGCGCGAACACGATGACGAGCAGGATGCGCGAGTCGAGCAGGCCCGAGGCGCGCGCGAGCAGGTAGATGGGCACCAGCACGCCCACTCCGGGCAGCATCTTGGTGGACAGCATCCACATGAGGGTGCCCTGGGTGCGCTGGCTGGGGTGGAAGGCGAACGAGTAGGCCGCCGGCACCGCCACGAGCATGCCCAGGAGCGTGGCGCCGCCGCTGGTGACGAGCGAGTTCCAGGCGAAGTGCAGGTAGTTGTTGCGCTCGAGGATCTCCCGGTAGTTCTCCAGCGTGGGCGTGAAGAGGAACTCGGGGGGCATGGAGAAGGCGCCCAGCTCCGTCTTGAAGCTGGTGAGCACCATCCAGAAGATGGGGAAGAAGACGATGAGGGCGACGAGCCAGGCGCAGATCGCTCGAATCGTCTCGGTGACCCGGCGGCGTTTTTTCAAGTCGGGCATGGGGGGTTCAAGCCTCGGTGAGGGATTTGCCGATCAGGCGGATCAGGAAGACGGCGACCAGGTTGGCGAGCACCACGGCGACGAGGCCGCCCGCGCTGGCCGCGCCCACGTCGAACTCGAGCAGGGCCTGGGTGAAGATGAGGAAGGGCAGGTTGGTGGTGGCGTCGCCGGGGCCGCCGCCCGTGGTGGTGAAGATCTCCGCGAAGATGTTGAGCAGGAAGATGGACTCCACCATCACCACCACCGCGATGGGCCGCGCCAGGTGCGGCAGCGTCAGGTGGCGGAAGACGGCCACGGGCGTGGCGCCGTCCATCTGCGCGGCTTCCTTCTGCTCCTGATCCATGGACTGCAGGGACGTCACGAAGATGAGGATGGCGAAGGGCAGCCACTCCCACGCGACGATGAGGATGATGGACAAGAGGGGCCAGTCGGAGAACCAGTTGATGGGCGTGAGGCCCACGAGCTGGAACAGCCACGCGAAGAGCCCCGACACGGGGTTCATCAACAGGTTCTTCCAGACCAGCGCGCTCACCGTGGGCATGATGAAGAAGGGCGAGATGAGCAGCATGCGCACGATGCCCTGGCCCGGGAAACGCGCGTCCACCAGCACGCTGATGAGCACGCCCAGCACCACGGTGATGACGAGCACGCTGCCCACCAGCAGCAGCGTGTTGACGAGGCTCGTCAGGAAGCTCGGGTAGGTGAAGAAGTAGGTGAAGTTCTCCAGACCCACGAACTTCGTTTTGCCCGGGTAGAGCAGGTTGTAATACTGGGTGGAGAAATACAGCGTCATGACCAGCGGCACGATCATCCATGCGAACAGCATGATGATCGCCGGAGACGCGGTGAGGCGTCCGGCGCGGCTGGGATGGCGGGCTTCGCTCATCACGGCACTCCTGGGGGGTAAGAATGAAGGAGGGAGAAAGGACGGAGAGGCGCGCTCACTTCGTGTCGTAGTAGCCCGCGCGCTTCATGGTGCGCCGCGCCGCCCCTTGCGAGGTGTGCAGCACTTCGTCCACGCGGCCAAAGCCCGCGAGCGCTCCGGAGATCTGCCGGCCCACCATGCTGCCGATGGCCTGGAACTCGGGGATGGTGGCGAACTGCACGCCGGTGTACGGCACGGGCTTGAGCGTGGGGGAGTCGGGATTGGCCGTCTGGATGGCTTCCTGGGTGACGCGGGCGAAGGGCGTGTTCGCGAGGTAGTCCGGGTTCGTGTACGTGGACAGCCGCGTGCCCGGAGGCATGGCGGAGATGCCATAGCGCTGCGCCACGAGGTCGCCGTACTCCTTGGACGTGGCCCATTGGATGAACTCGAACGCGGCCTGCTTCTGGCGCGAGCTCGCGGGCACCGCGAGGGACCAGGTCCACAGCCACGAGCTGCCCTTGTCGGTGACCGCGCGGGGTGCCTTGACGAACCCCACCTTGTCCGGCACCAGGCTCTGGGTCTTGTCGGTGACGAAGGCGCCCGCCACGCTCGCGTCCACCCACATGGCGCACTTGCCCGCGTTGAAGAGCGTCAGGTTCTCGTTGAAGCCGTTGCTGCTCGGGCCCGGCGGGCCAAAGGTCGACAGCAGATCCACGTAGAAGTTCACCGCCTGGTGCCACTCGGGCGTGTCGAGCTGGGGCTCCCACTTCTCGTCGAACCAGCGGCCTCCGTAGGCGTTCACCACCGTGGTGATGATGGCGATGTTCTCGCCCCAGCCCGCCTTGCCTCGCAGGCAGATGCCATACATGCCGTGGGCGGGGTCGTGCAGCTTCTCGGCGAAGCCGCGGATCTCACTCCACGTGGGCTCCGCGGGCATGTTCAGCCCCTTCGCGGCGAACAAGTCCTTGCGGAAATAGGTGATGGAGCCCTCGGAGTAGAAGGGCAGGGCGTACAGGGTACCGTCCACGCTCAACTGCTTGCGCACGTTGGGCATGAGGTCGTCCACGTCATACGTGGGCGAGAAGCTCTCCAGCGGCATCAGCCACTTCTGGCGGCCCCACATGGGGGCCTCGTAGGCGCCGATGGTGATGATGTCGAACTGGCCACCCCCGGTGGTGATGTCCGTGGTGAGCCGCTGGCGCAGTGTGTTCTCGTCCAACACGAGCCAGTTGAGCAGCACGTCCGGATGCCTGTCTTCGTACACCTTCGCCAGGGATTGCATGCGGACCATGTCGCCGTTGTTGACGGTACCGATGGTCAGCGTGGTGGCGGCCCCGGCGGCGCCGGCCCCGAACAGCAGGCCGAGCCCCACGAGGGAGGTGACGACGGGATACATCCTCTTCATGCGGCGGCTCCGGCGGCTGCACCCACGTGAGGCAAGCCGTGTCGATGGGGAGGGGGGTGCCAAGCAGACAACCGCCCCAATCCATCAAATCCGAACACCGAGGGCCAGAAAGTTGAGCCGCAAGTGAACTCTTTCGCGTGCTGACCGTGTCAGCTTCGATCGCGGCGCACCTGCGCCTTGCGACCGCGCAGCGTGGCTTGACGCAGTGCGGTGATGATCTGATCCGCGAGGGGCTCGGGCACCTCGACGAGCGAATAGGTGTCACCAATCTGGATGGCGCCGATGCGCTTGCCCTCCACACCCGCCTCGCCCGCGATGGCGCCCACCAGGTCCGAGGGCCGCACGCCGGCTTGCCGGCCCACGCCGATGAACAGGCGCGCCATGTCGAAGTTCTCGTCGGGGTCCGCGCGGCGCTTGGGGGAGCGCCGGGTGTCGGGCCGGGTGTCGGGCCGTGCTCCCGTGGGGGCCGGGCGCTCTCCGGTGCGCGGGGCGCCCCGGGGTCCCCGGGCGGGCCGCTCCGAGGGGGGCGGCACGAGCGGGATCTCCTCATCCTCCTCCTCCTGTCCCTCCACCTGGGCGTCGTGCAGCAACTTCACCGCGGCGGTGGCCACGTCCACCATGTCGAACTCGGAGGCGAGGCTCTCCACCACGGAGCGGTAGGAGTCCAGCTCCCCGGCCACCAGGGCCTCGCGCAGGGAGGCCCTCACGAGCTCCAGACGGCGCGCGCGCAGGTCCGCCACGGTGGGCACCGTGGCCAGTTCGATCTTCTGGCCGGTGAGCTTCTCGATGTTGCGCAAGAGCCGGTGCTCGCGCGGCTCGGCCAGGGTGATGGCCACGCCCTCGCGCCCGGCGCGGCCCGTGCGGCCGATGCGGTGCACGTAGGCCTCGGGGGCGTTGGGCACGTCGTAGTTGACGACGTGGGACAGCTTCTCGATGTCCAATCCGCGCGCGGCCACGTCCGTGGCGATGAGCAGTTCCACCGCGTGGGTCTTGAACTGCTTGAGCACGCGATCCCGCTGGCTCTGATCCATGCCGCCGTGCAGCGCCTGGGCGCGCCAGCCCCGGCCGTTGAGGGACACGGTGAGCTCGTCCACTTCCGTGCGGGTGCGGCAGAAGACGATGGCGGCGGTGGGGCCCTCCACGTCCAGCACGCGCCCGAGCGTGGCGGCCTTGAAGGGGCGCGGGACGATGTAGGCCGTCTGCCGGACGCGCGGCCCGGCGCCCGCCGCCAGCTTCTCCTTGGCGATCTTCACGTGCACGGGCGAGCGCAGGTGGCGCTCGGCGATGGAGGCGATGCGCGGGGGCAGGGTGGCGGAGAAGAGCGCCGTCTGCCGCTCCTCGGGGGTGGCGTCGAGGATGGCCTCCAGGTCCTCGGCGAAGCCCATGTCCAGCATCTCGTCCGCCTCGTCGAGCACCACGGTGCGCAGGGACTCGAGCAGGAGCGACTGGCGCTTGAGGTGATCCAACGCGCGGCCGGGCGTGGCCACGATGACGTCCACGCCGCGCTTGAGCACGCGCAGCTGCTGCCCGATGGGCTGGCCGCCGTAGAGCGGCAGCACGCTCACGCCCATCTTCTGGCCGTAGCGGTGGATGGCCTCGGCCACCTGCATGGCCAGCTCGCGCGTGGGCACGAGCACGAGCGCGGACGTGGAGAAGGGCTCGCGCTTGCCCGGAGTCCCCAGGCGCTGCAGCAGGGGCAGGGAGAAGGCCGCCGTCTTGCCGGTGCCGGTGGCGGCGATGCCGAGCAGATCCTTGCCCGCGATGAGGGGGGGCAGGGCGGCGCGCTGGATGGGGGTGGGCTCCTCGTAGCCGAGCGCGCCGAGCGCCTCCACGAGATCAGGGCCGAGGCCCAGTTGTTCGAAGGTGGGAATGGTCTCTGAAGCAGTGTTCACAGTGGGCGCTTGTAGCACCCCCGTCGTCCCAGGTCTCTCAGCTCCTCGAAGCGGGCTCGGCGGCCTGATTCAGGGTGAGCACGAAGCGGGCGCCGCCCTCGGGGCGGTTCTCCGCCGTGAGCGAGCCTCCCACCCGGGCGACGTACTCCTGGCACAGCGTGAGGCCCAACCCGCTGCCCCTTCCCGGCGCCTTGGTGGTGAAGAAGGGCTCGAAGAGCCGGGGCAGGACATCCGAGGGGATGCCCGGTCCGTTGTCTTCCACCTCGACCCGGACGTCACTGGGAGTGCGTCTGGCCCGCAACCGGATGAGTGCCGGGCGCCGGGGCTTCGTTCCCTCCACCGCCTCCGCCGCGTTGAGCAGCAGGTTGAGCAGCACCTGCATCAGATGTTGCTGGCCCAGCCGCACCGGAGGCAGTTCGTCGGGGACGTCCAGGAGCACCTCGCCCAGGCTGTGCATGTGTCCGAGCGCCCGGCGCCGTGCCTCCTCCATGGCTTCCCGGGGGGAGCCCTGCTCCTCGGCGGTGGCCCCCTCGCGCGAGAAGTAGCGCAGGTCCGCGACGATCCGCTGGATGCGCAGCACGCCCTGGCGTGTCTCGCCCAGCAACTCGCGCAGCTCCCGGATGTCGGAGGGTTTGTCCACCGCCGCCAGCTCCTGCTCCAGGTAGTTCAGGTTGGATTTCACGAAGGCCAGGGGGTTGTTCACCCCGTGGGCCACCCCCGAGGCGAGCTGTCCCAGCTGCAGCCGCCGCTCCATCTCCGCGCGTTCGGCCTCGGCGCGCCGGCGCTTCCGTTCGCTCTCGGCCAGTTGCTCGAGCGCCAGGAGCCGGTCCTCCTGGGCCAGCCTCTCCGACTCGCGCAGCCGCCGGTAGGTCCTCCCGCCATACAACCCCAGGCCCCCGATGAGGCTGAAGATGAGCGCCTGGGGAAGGAACTCCCGGGAGGGCACCCGGGCGAGCAGGTTGAGCACCACCACCGCGCCGGACATCGCCGCGATCGTCCCCAGCGTCGGCGCCCGGGAGTCCGGGGTGAACATGGCCACCATGAGGGGGGTGCACGCGAGCGTGACGAAGTAGGGGCTCGTGGGACCGCCCGTGGCGTGGATGATCGCCGTCACCGCGCTGATGGACACCAGCCCCGCCAGGATTCCAGACGCCCACGGCGGCATCCTCCTCGTGCCCACGGCCACGCCGAGCAGCAGGAAGCTCGCGCTCCAGCACAGCAGCGCCAGGGCCACGACGGGCCGGGTGACGCCGAAGCACAGGCAGTGGGCCACCCATCCCAGGAAGAGCATTCCCGCGCAGACGGAGAAGAGCTTCCTCTTCACCCGCCACGATGATGGAGAGACGGTGCGCTCGGGCCTCATGCGCTCGGGACGTTGCCATGCCGACCCGCGCGGACCGGGTGCGCCCCGGAGCGGACATCTCCTTTAGAACAGAGCGCGAACTTCCCCTTTACCCGGTGGGGAGCGAGGACCCAAGGGGAGGCACATGACCCTGGATTCCCCACCTCCGCTTGTCCTGCTCGGCTGTGGCGACACCCTGACGCGGCTGGCGCTCGCGGAGGCCCCGCGAGGACGCCGCGTGCTGGCGGTGACCCGTGACGCCCCCCGCCGCGAGGCGCTGTCCCACGCGGGTGTTCACCTGCTGGCGTTGGAGCGGGCCCTGGCCTCCAGCGCGGGGGCTCACGTGGTGGTGTCCATTCCTCCGGATGCGGGACTCGACCCCCTGATCGCCGGGGAGTTGGTGCGCACCGGGCCCGCCCGGCTCGTCTATCTGTCCTCCACGGGCGTGTACGGGGGCGCGCGAGGACCCGTGGACGAGGACACGCCCGTGGCGCCCGATGCCCCCAATGCCCGGGGACGGCTCGACGCGGAGGCCCTCTACCGGCCGCTCGGAGGGATGCCGCTGCGCATCGCGGGCATCTATGGTCCCGGCCGGGGCCTGCACGAGCGTCTGCGCGCGGGGACCCTCCGCCTTCCCGAATCCGGTGGCGGCCGCATCAGCCGCGTCCACGTGGACGACCTGGCCGAGGCCATCCGCGTGGTGCTCGAGCGCGGGACGCCGGGACAGACGTACTGTGTCGCGGATGATCGGCCCGCCACCCAGGTGGAGACGACGAGCTGGTTGTGCGCGCGTCTGGGCCTGCCGTTGCCTCCCACCGTCCCCCTGGCGTCACTGCACCCGTCGCTCCGGGGTGACCGCGCCATCTCCAACGCCCGGCTCAAGGCGCTGGGGTGGAGGCCTCGCTACCCGGACTTCATCGCCGGTTTCTCGGCCCTCCTGGACGCGGAGGCAGAAGAAGGCCTTTCCGTCCGCTGAAGAGGGAGGCCCGCGTCCAGATGATGGAGATTCAACAAAACGCGGGGAAGGCCTGGTTCCGGGTTCTCGTCCCGGGCGGCTCCTGTCAGGCTACGTCACCCTCTCGTGACGGGGCCGTCACGCGAGGGGTGGATCGCCACCGGAGGTGAGGGGGGCGCTGGGCGGGCTGGCGAGAAGGGATCAGTCACATGTCCACGCTGTTAGCGTCGTTCAATGAGGGCGTCAGCCTCTCGATCTCCGGCCAGCACGAGGCCGCCATCCGGGTCTTCGATCGGGTCCTGTCGCAGGATCCCCTCCATGTCCTGGCGCTGAGCGCCAAGGGCTCCTCGCTCGCGAGCCTGGGCCGCCCGGCCGATGCGCTCAAATGTTTCGAGCGCGCCATCGATCTCGATCCCGAGACCGCCGAGCACTACCGCAACGCCGCGCTCTGCCAGCTCGAGCTGGACGAGCCGGACGCGGCCCGGCCGCTGCTGGAGCAGGCCCTGCTGCTCAACCCGGAGCAGGGCTGGCGGGAAGGCACGGCGGCGGAGATCGCCCAGCTGGGCGAGGTGCTGGTGACGGAGTCGGGCAAGCAGCGCACCCGGGGCATCGGGTTGTCGGGCAAGGCGCGCTACCGGCACGCCCGCCATGTGTTGGAACTGGCGCTGGAGCTGCACCCGGGCTCGACGGACGCGGCGAGGGCCCTGGCGGATGTCTGGGCCCACCTCGGCGACACGGAGAAGCGGGACCAGTACACCCAGCTCGCGGGCCGCCTCATGCGCGCCGTGACGGGCTGACGGCCGGAAAAAATCAGGCGGAAAATCGGCCGGTATGCCGCTGATGCGGCCGCCGCGTCCTGTGGGGTGGATACCGGAACACGAGGACCCCCCCTTGAAGGGCACCGCCATCATCGACGACAAGCCATTGGAAGCGGGGGGCATCTCCCTCGACTTCGACGCGCTCGTCCTGGATGAGCAGACCGCTCTGCTGCGCCTGGCGCGCCGGCTCGTCTGGGACTCGGAGGAGGCGAGGGACCTCGTTCAGTCCTCCCTCGCTGATGCCTACGAGAAGCGTCACACCCTGAAGGACCCCCGTGCGGGCGGGGCGTGGTTGCGGCGCATCCTCGTCTCGCGCGCCATGAGCCACCTGCGCCGCCGCCGGGTGTGGAACGTGCTGCGAGAGGCGTTGGATCTCGCTCCGGCACCGCGCCCCTCACCCGAGGAGCACTTCGCGGGCGCCGAGCGGTGGCGGGCTTTCGGCCGCTCCCTGCGGACGCTCCCCGCCCAGCAGGCCACGGCCTTCTCCTTGCGCTACCTGGAGGGGCTCGACCTCGACGCCATCGCCGAGGCGATGAACATCTCCCGCGGCACCGTCCGCATCCACCTCTACCGGGCGCTCCAGAAGCTCAAGGCCGCGGACGCGCTCCAAGGAGACGTGTCATGAGTTGCCATGAGGTCGCCGCGGCGCTCGTGGACGAGCACTTGCCTCCGCCCCCGGGAATGCGGGCCCACCTGGAGCACTGCGCCGAGTGCCGGAGCCTCGCCCGCCTTCACGCTTCCGCCCGGGCACTCCAGTTGCCCGAGCCCCCGTCGCCCGCCGTCTTCTCTCCTGAGGCCATTCGCCGGGTAGTCCGCCGCCGCCAGCGCCGACGCCGGTGGGCGGCCAGCGCCGGAGCCTCCGCCGCCGTGGCCCTCCTGGCCGTGCTCGTCTCGACGCGGCCGGAGCCGCGCGCCCTCTCGGGGAACGAGGACCCGTGGGTGATGGGAAGTCCGTTGGAGGGGGAGGGCTCGCTGAGCGAATTGCTCGGTGAGGTGGAGGGCTACACCCGCACCCGCCCGAGCGTCGAGGACAACGCCTACGAGGCCTTCGGCGCGCTCGCCACCTGGGTGCGCCCGCCCGAGTCCACGGCGCTCGAGGCCGAGCCCTTCCAGTGGGCCCTCGTGGCCTTCCAGGTGTCGCAGCAAGCAAACCCCGAGAAGAGGAGTCACCCATGACGAAGAAGCTGTTGTGCGCCCTCGTGGTCCTCACCGCCGTGCCGACCCTCGCCCAGGACAAGTCGCAGGGCACGAGCGTCCCCGCCGCCTCCGCCGCGCGCTCCCCGCCGCCCGTGCCGCCCGTGCCGCCCCTCGCGCCACCGTCCTATGGCATTCCCCCGGAGCTGGCGTCGAAGCTCGGCATCCCCGAGGGCACCCAGCAGAAGGTGCAGGACCTCACCTTCGAGTCCAATGAAGCGGTGATTGGGCTGGAGGCGGAACACAAGCGCGCCCAGCTCGCGCTGGAGCGGGAGTTGCGCCAGCCGTCCCCCAACGAGGCCACCGTGAAGGAACTGGTGGAGAAGGTGGGCCGTGCCGAGACGGCCGTGCGGCAGAACCGGGTGGCCCTGATGGTGGCCATCAAGAAGGTCCTGGGGCCCGACACCTGGCGGAAGCTGGAGGCGGAAATGGGCCCCGGCGGTGGCTTCGGACGCCGGCCCCCGCCTCCCGCGCCGCCGGCTCCTCCCGCGCCGCCGGCTCCTCCCGCGCCGCCGGCTCCTCCCGCGCCGCCAGCTCCTCCCGCGGAGAAGCCGGAGCGCTGACGAGTCCACACTCCGTGACGCCGGCCCTTCCCGTGCCTCTGGCCGGGTCGTCAGACTCAAGGGCCATGGACAACGACTCGAAGCACTCGCTCGACGCGGACGCGGCGCAGTTGCAGCGGCTGGGCTACGCGCAGCAACTCCTGCGGGAAATGGGCGGCTTCTCCAACTTCGCCGTTTCCTTCTCCATCATCTCCATCCTCACGGGCGCGGTGACGCTCTATGGCCATGGCCTGCGCTTTGGCGGGCCCTTCGTCATGGCGGTGGGCTGGCCACTCGTGGCGGTGATGACGTTGACGGTGGCGGCGAGCCTGGCCCAGCTCGCCTCGTCCTTCCCCACGGCGGGTGCGCTCTACCACTGGTCCGCCATGCTCGGCGGAGCGCGGGTGGGCTTCTTCACGGCGTGGCTCAACACCATCGGCCAGTTCGCCATCACCGCGGGCATCGACTTCGGTCTGGCGGAGTTCGTGGCGGACATGCTCGGCTTTCCGCGCGATCGCGGGTACGTGCTGCCCATCTACGCGCTCATCCTGCTGTCGCACGCGGTGCTCAACCACGTGGGGGTGCGCGCGGTGGCGGTGCTCAACAACCTGTCGGCCTGGTACCACGTGGCCGGGGTGGCGGTGCTCATTGGTGCCCTGGCGGCCTTCGCGCCCCGGCAGGATCTGGGCTTCCTCATGACGCGCTTCACCGCCGAGCCCCACGTCTACACGTACGGCTTCCTCATCGGCCTGTTGCAGGCGCAGTGGACGTTCACCGGCTACGACGCCAGCGCCCACGTGTCGGAGGAGACGAAGGACCCGACGCGCAACGCGCCCTGGGGCATCTTCCTGTCGGTGGCGGTGAGCGCGGTGGTGGGCTACATCCTGCTGGTGGGCGTGACGCTGGCCATCGGCGACCTGGGGGCCACGGCCGCCGCGCCCAACCCCTTCCTGTACGTGCTGCGCGAGTCCCTGGGACCGGCGCTCGGTGGAGCGCTGGTGTGGATCGCCATCGGGGCCATGTGGTTCTGCGGGCTGTCGTCGGTGACGTCCAACTCGCGCATGCTCTTCGCGTTCGCGCGCGATGGCGGCCTGCCGTTCTCCCAGCACCTGGCGAGCGTATCGCCGCGCTTCCGCAGCCCGCACGTGGCCGTCTGGGTGTCGGTGGTGGCGGCGTTCGTGGTGGCCATCTGGAGCGGGGCCTACGCGGCCATGGTGGCGCTCAGCACGTTGGCGCTCTACGCCTCGTACGCGGTGCCGGTGTGGGTGGGCTGGCGGGCCCGGCGCAATGGCACCTGGGCGCACCGGGGGCCGTGGGACCTGGGGCGCTACTCCTCCCTCGTCAACGGGGTGGCGCTCCTGTGGTGTGCCGCCATCATGGTGCTCTTCGTCCTGCCGCCCAACGAGCTGGCGGGCTACACCTTCGCGGGCCTGGTGGTCCTGCTGGTCGCCTACTGGATGGGCTTCCAACGGCACACCTTCGTGGGGCCCAAGGTGACCCTGGTCCACGCGGCGCCCTCCACGGTCCAGCCGGATCCCGGGACGTGAAGAAGCCGCACCCGGCGAACGGCTGAGCCGCGGCTCAGCGGGCTCGGGGCAGCTTCGTCTCCCCGAGCGCGAGCACGTGCTGGAAGTGCTCCGCGCTGATGGGGGTGACGCTCAGGCGGCTGCGCGTGATGAGCGGGAAGTCCTTGAGCGTGGGCGTGGCCTTGATGGTGGAGAGCGTCACCGGGCTCTTGAGCGCCACCAGGGGGCCCACGTCCACCGAGGCCCAGTCCTCGCCCGGAGCGGTGGGATCCTCGCCCGCCGGGGTGAGCACCCGGGCCACGGCCACCACGGCCTTGCCCTCGTTCGAGTGGTAGTAGAGGCACAGGTCCCCGGGCTTCATCGCCCGGAGGTTGTTGCGGGCCTCGAAGCTGCGCACGCCCGTCCACGCGGTGCGTCCGTCCTGCTCCAACTGAGCGTAGGCGTAGACGGACGGCTCGCTCTTGATCAACCAGTACTGGGGTTTCGCCATGGGGGTGCATGGTAGATACCCCGCCCATGGCCATCCAGGGATACGAAACACTCGACGCCACGGACCTCGCCGGTCTGGTGCGCGACAGGCAGGTCCACCCCTCGGAGCTGGTGGAGGAGGTCATCACCCGCCTCGAGTCCATCAACCCCCGGCTCAACGCCGTGGCGCACCCCCTGTACGAGCAGGCGCGCGCGGCCGCCGCGGGGCCGCTGCCGGAGGGGCCCTTCGCCGGAGTGCCCTTCCTGGTGAAGGACCTGGATGGCTACCTGGCGGGAGCACCCTACGCGGGCGGATGCCGGGCGCTGGCGGGCTTCGTCCCCGACCACGACGCGGAGTTGATGAAGCGCTTTCGCCGCGCGGGCGTCGTCATCGTCGCCAAGACGACCACGCCCGAGCTGGGCATCCTGGGCATCACCGAGTCGGCGCTGCGCGGGCCCACGCGCAACCCCTGGAATCCGGAGCACACGCCCGGAGGCTCCAGCGGGGGCTCGGCGGTGTGCGTGGCCGCGCGGGTGGTGCCCATGGCGCATGGCGGTGACGGCGGCGGCTCCATCCGAATCCCTGCGTCCGCCTGTGGCCTCTTCGGGCTCAAGCTGACCCGGGCGCGCAATCCCGTGGGGCCGGACGCGATGGAGGGGTGGGGCGGCTTCGTCCAACAGCACGTCCTGACGCGGAGCGTGCGGGACAGCGCCGCCATGCTCGACGCGACCCATGGGCCGGAGTCCGGAGCCCCCTACATGGCGCCCCCCGTGGCCCGGCCCTTCCTCCAGGAAGTGGGCGCCGAGCCGGGGCGGCTGCGCATCGCCTTCTCCACGGCCTCGCTCTTCGGCCAGCGGGTGGACCCGGACTGCGTGGCCGCTGTCCAGGACGCGGCGAAGCTCTGCGCGGAGCTGGGCCACGAGGTGGTCGAGGACGCTCCCCGCTTCCCCAAGGAGGAGCTGGTGCGCGCCTACTTCGTGACGGTCGCGGCCAACGTGGCGGTGCAGCTCAAGGCGATTGGCCGGCAGCGGGGCAGGGCGGTGGAACCGGGAGAGGTGGAGCCCTCCACCTGGGCGCTCGGGCAGCTCGGGGACATCCTCTCCGCGGCCGACCTGCAGACGTCCCGGGACGCCATCCAGCAGGCGGGCCGGATGACGGCGGCCTTCCACGAGAAGCACGACCTCTTCCTCGACGCCACGCTCGCCTATCCCCCGGTGCGCGTGGGGGAGCTGGCGCTCAAGGCCCCCGAGCTCATGGCCCTGGCCACCCTGCGCAAGGTGCCCCTCAAGCCCCTCTTCATGAAGCTCATCGATCAGCTGGGGGCCAACGCCCTGGAGCGCACGCCCAACACCCAGCTCTTCAACATGACGGGCCAACCGGCCATGTCGGTGCCGCTCTTCTGGAATGGCGCCGGGCTGCCCATCGGGGTGCAGTTCGCCGCCCGCTTCGGAGACGAGGCCTCGCTCTTGCGCCTGGCGTCCCAGCTCGAGCGGGCCCGTCCCTGGAAGGACCGGCGGCCCGCCGTGATGTCACGCGCCTGAGGGCCGCGCCCGCCCGATGAACAGGGTGTGAAGGGGACCGCCCGCCTTGCCGCGCGCGGGCGTCTCCAGCACCTCGGTGTCGAAGCCCGCGCGCTTCATGCGCTGGACGAAGGCGGGGTCGGCCGAGGCGGACCACACCACCACCACGCCCCGGGGCTTGAGCGCGCGCCGCACGGTGGCGAGGCCGCGCTCGCCATAGAGCCAGCGGTTGCCCTCCTGGGTGATCGCCTCGGGGCCGTTGTCCACGTCCAGGAGCACCGCGTCGTAGTGGCCCTCGGCCGTGCGCAGGATGTCGCCCACGTCCCGCGTCTCCACCCGCACGCGCGCGTCCTCGAGAGGCCGTCCGGCCAGCGGGGCGAGCACGCCCTGGTTCCACGCGACGACCGCGGGCACCAGCTCCGCCACCACCACCTGGGACGAGGGGCCCAGCCGCTCCAGCGTGGCGCGCACCGTGTAGCCGAGACCCAGGCCGCCCACGAGCACCTGCGCGCGCTTGCCGCCAAGTCCCGTACAGGCCACCTCGGCCATCTTCTCCTCGGAGCCGTGCTGGCGGCTGGACATGAGCTCGCGGCCGTTCACGCGGATGGCGAACTCCTCTCCGCGCTGGTGCAGCACCAGCTCTCCGCCCCCAGGCGCGGGCGCCCGGTCAATCACCTTCCACGGCTTCATCGTCCCCGTCCCCTCATCCCCTCCCGCCCAGGACGGGCCGGAGGGGTGCGTTCTGGGGGCGAGGTGTTAGCGGCTGGCCGCCGCCTCGTCCAGGCCCACCTCGGCCATGAGCGAGGCCAGCTCCGTCTTGAGCTTGTCCTTGGCGCGGATCTCCAGCTGACGGGCGCGCTCGCGCGAGAAGCCGAAGTGCTCGCCCAGCTCGCTGAGCGTCATCTCCGAGTCGCCCATCACCCGGTGCTCGATGATGAAGCGCTCGCGCGGATCCAACCGCATCAGCGCCTGCTGGATGCGATCCCGCGTGAGCCGGGCCTGCTGGCGGTCGGCCACCTCGTCCACCTGGGAAGCGGACTCGGACTCCACGAAGTCCATGTGCGTGGCGTCGCCCTCCTCGCCCACCGGCGCGTCCAGCGACAAGTCCCGCCCGCCCATGCGCTGCTCCATCTCGCGCACCTCGGTGGCCTTCACGTTCAGCTTCCGGGCGATCTCCTCCGCGTCCACCACGTTGCCCTCGCCCGAGCCCATCTTCTCCAATTCACGGCGCGTGCGGGCCAGCGAGAAGAACAGCCGGCGCTGGGCCTGGGTGGTGCCCAGCTTCACCAGGCTCCAGTTCTTGAGGATGTAGTTCTGGATGTAGGCGCGGATCCACCACACCGCGTAGGAGATGAGGCGGATGCCCTTGTCCGCGTCGAACTTCTGCACCGCCTTCATCAGGCCGATGTTCGCCTCCTGGATGAGGTCGGACATCTTGATGCCGTAGGAGCGGTACTCGTAGGACACCTTCACGACGAAGCGCAGGTTGCTCGTCACCAGGCGGTGGCCCGCGGTCATGTCGCCCTCGCGGAAGCGCCGCGCCAGGGCCTGCTCCTCCTGCACCGTGAGCAGCGGGTACTGGTTGATGTCCGCGAGGTACGTCGACAGCGTGTCCGCAGAAGAGAAGGAAGAAGAAGCCTGCATGGTGTCTCTCCGGGGGTAGAAGACGAGAAGGGATTCGTGTTGAGACGTCGTGCCGGAGGGCATTAGCAACGCGGGTGCCACGGTTTCCCAAACGGCTTTTCGCAGTGAGTTCGGACACTTGCCTCTGGACCCTGCCGTGCTTAAGTCCCGATCCCGTCGTTTTTACAGGTGGGGGTTTGCACTTTTTAGGGTCAGCGGGAAGAAACCGTGACAGCGGGAGAGCGCCGAGGGTCGCCTTCTGGGCAAGAAGCCCCTCGCGGGTGTCCACCTCACGGGGGCCGGGCGCGGCCACGCTCCCTGGGCTGATCCGGATGTGCTATGCGCCCCCGCCCGGGCCGCGTGGCGGTCCGAGTCATCCAGGGCTTCTCCCTCTCGGAGGGACTGAAAGGCACACATTCATGGCGCCACTGACCGAGACTCTGACGAACCAGACCAGGAAGACGGCGGTCATCGACGACTGCTGCACGCTCATTGATGCCGAGGTCGCCGACAAGAGCGGCATTTCGGGGCTCGCCATCAAGGCGGGCTACGCCGCGGTGAAGGGCATCAAGCCCGGCTTCATCAAGCACGCCGTCGAGGACCTGCTGCCCGAGTTCGCCGCCGCGCTCGATCCGCTCTACCAGGAAGCCCAACAAGCCGGAAAACCGGTGGCTCCCCACTTCGCGGCGAACGCCTCGCGCGTCGCGGACGCCCTGCTGACCATCACGGACACGAAGGTGCGTCACTCCAAGAGCGGGCTCGTGAAGGGCACGTACGAGAAGCTGCGCGGCTCGGCCAAGAAGAACGTCGAGTCCGCGGTGCCGCGCCTGGGCGGACTCATCGCCCGGCACACGGCCTGAGGTGACAGTGCCCGGCGGTTGACGGAAGGAGGAGCGTCCCGGGGAGCGAGGGCGTCCTTCCTGGGAGCCCGGTACGGGGGAGGGTATGCTTTCGGGCGTTCACGTCCGCTACCCCCTCCCTGGGTAACGAGGATCCCATGTACCGAGTCCTCCCGGTTCTCCTTCTAGTGCTCTCCGGCTGCCGCGATCCCGGCGCCGTTCAGGCCCTCATCAAGCTCGACACCGGTGTCGAGGCGAGCTGCATCGCCCTGGATTTGCAGTCCAGCGACGGCACCGTGCTCAAGACGCAGCTCGTTCCTCGTCCCGAGGGCAAGAACGATGCGAACATCGCCGTCTTCCGAGGCGACTTCCCCCAGGACCTTCGACTCCAGGCGCGTGCCCTGTGGGGCACGAGGGAGTGCAATGAGCCCCTGTTCTACAACGGGAAGAGCCAAGCCCCCTCTGTGAGCTTCAAGTCGGGGGAAGTCGTGCCGGTGGAGCTCTCGTTGTCCCGGCCAGGGGAGGAGGAAGACTCCGACCGGGACGGTTTCGTGGCGGCCTCGTTGGATGGACCGGACTGTGACGACTCCACGGGAGACGCCAACCCGAAGGCGGCTCAGGATGTGTGCGACGCGAGCGCGGATCTCAACTGCAACGGCCAGTTGGGATGTGACGACGTCACGTGCTCGGCTAAGACTTGTTCGCAGGTTGCCGCCTCGCTCGAGTTCACAAGCGCTTCGGTGGAGCGGGGCGTGGGTGAATGCGTGGCAGTGGTGGTGGAGCGCCGTGACCGGAACGACGAGCCTACGGCCCCCAATTACATCACGGAGATTCAACTGGGCTCCAGTGTTTCCGAGGGTCTCACCTTCCATCAGGACTCGGATTGCAAACAGTCGGACTTGACGACTGTCTCCATCGATAAGAGGCAGGCCTCCGTCAGGTTCTACGCCAAGGGGACCAAGATTGGCGAACGGAAGTTGCTCGCGAACTCCACGGGGCTGGCTCATGGCGAATTGAATTACAAACTCCGCGCCGGAGACGCGGCCCAGGTTGTATTCTCCTCCGTGGAGGACTCCGTCCAAGCGGGGGCCTGTAGACCCGTGATTCTCGAGCGGCAGGATATATATGGAAATCAGACGTCCGCTGGGCCCAAGGTCGTCACGTTGACGCCTTCCCCCTCGGCGCAGACCGCTTTCTACGGTGACCCCGCCTGTGGGGGCACGCAGTTGTCCACCGCCGACTTCGCCGCACAGTCGTCACTAATCTTGTACTTTCGAAGCAAGCTGGCGAATGTTTTTCCCCTCAATGTTTCGGGTATTGGCTCCACGGTGACGCGGAACGTGACCGTGTACCCGGCGCCTCCCTCGAAGATTGAGCTGGCATTGACTCCGCCTCTGCCGGGAAAGACGTTGCTGGCCGGAGAATGTTCCCAGGTGGCGACCGTGAAGACCTCTGATGAGTTCAACAATCCCTCGTCTCCGGCCACGGGCTCTGTCGACCTGAGTGGGCAGACAGGCATGGGCGTCAGTTTCTACAGCGATTCCGAATGCAAGACGGGCACGACGACGGCGTCCTTCGGCGGTACGGCTGGCACCGCGAACTTCTATTTCAAGATCAAGACGGGCGGGGTGCCGGTCGAGCTCAGCGCCTCCTTGAGTGGGCTTACCGAGAAGCAGTCGCAGACCGTCACTCCCACGGTTCGTCGGGGGACGTGCACCATGGACGCGAATTCGGGCAGCAAGGAATGCACCATTGATCCCAAGCTGAATAGCAGGGGGCAAAGCTTTCTCGTCTTTCAGGCCACGTCCACGGACGATACGCCGCGCTCCTCGTTTGTCCGCTGCCAGTTGAAGGACGACAATAAAGTCCTCTGCAATCGCCAACGCGGAGGCGGCTCAAACGCGGTTCAAATCCAATGGCAGGTGGTGGAAATGCCCAGAGGCCTCAAGGTCCAGCAGTTGGAGGGGACCTGCTCCTCCTCGACGGGCACGGGTACCTCCATACCCGTCCTCCTCCCCATTGCAGACCCCGCCAAGGCTTTCCTGCTCTATAGCTCCAGCAAGGATGGCACATCCGCGAGCGCCAACGACTTCGTGACCGTCAAGTTCAACGGAGACCACACCAAGGTCGACATCGCGATGGACCCGCTCCAGACATGCAATACAGAAGTCTATTCCGTGCAGGTCGTGGAGTTCGATGGGGTGTCGGTGACGCGCGGCACGGTGCCTGGGGCGATAGTCCAATCTCCCTTCTTTGCGAACGACACCTTCACGGAAGCCGACGCGAACCAATCCATCTTGATGTCCACCTTCCAGAGCAACGCGGGCGACGACAAACTCAACCTGTGCAACCGGATGGTGCGGGGCGAGATTGACGCTTCTGCCTCTCGGCTGAGCTTCACCAGGGGGTTCAACAACTGTAACGCCCCCAAACTCTCCGAACTGTCCTGGGAGCGGATCCAGTTCCCGGCGAATACGAGCGTTCAAGCCAGGACATTGGAGGTTGGCAACGGCGTGTCCAGCGCGAAGGCAACGATTTCGGCCGTGGACATGTCCCGGACGCTGCTCCTGGCCAGCAATCAGATCCATAGCGGACAAGGCAATGGGGAGACGTCCAATGCCAGCACGGATACGCTGGCGATCGCGACGGGACGGCTCGTGCTCAATTCCCCCACGGAACTCGAGGTCCGCCGGGACGTGGCGGTCGATTCCGCCCGGTGGACCGTCTACGCCGTCCAGCTCGAGCCGTAGAAACCTCGCGCCTCGCCGGGCCGCCCGCTGTCCTGGGCTCCGTGCGAGGGCCGCGTGGGTAGCCCCTCCCCGGCGGACCTTGCCCTTCCTTGTCTCCCGCTCGCGCGTGTGCACCTTGTCCTGACACAGGCACACGCATGCTCAAGGAGGCATCATGGCGCGCATCGCATTCATCGTGGCCAAGGACTTCGAGGACTCGGAGTTCCGCGTTCCCTACGAACAGGTGAAGCAGGCCGGCCACGAGGCGGTCATCGTCGGCGTGGAGGCAGGCAAGCCCCTCGAGGGCAAGAAGGGCAAGGAGACCATCTCCGCCGAGAAGCGGGTGCAGGACATCCGCGCGGCGGACTTCGATGCCCTGGTGATTCCTGGCGGCTACTCGCCGGACCACCTGCGCATGGACATCCACATGGTCGGCTTCGTGCGCGACTTCTTCAAGGCGGACAAGCCCATCGCGGCCATCTGCCACGCACCGTGGATGCTGGTGGAGGCGGATATCGCGGAGGGTCGCACCGTGACGTCCTTCCCCTCCATCAAGACGGACCTTATCAACGCGGGTGCGCGCTGGGTCGACCGCGAGGTGGTGGAGGATGGCAACCTCATCACCTCCCGCAAGCCGGATGACCTGAAGGCCTTCTGCGCCGCGCTCCTGCGCCAGGTCAGCCAGGGCATCGCGCCTCGTCTGGAGTCGCCGCTCGCTCCCGAGGCCGCCTCGGACCAGTCGCCCGCGGTCCACTGAACCCGTGCCCACGCCTGGAATGTGAAGGGGAAGGCCCTGCGTGAGGGCCTTCCCCTTTGACTGACAGTTCTTCTTCCAGGGGGCACCTTGTCGCCACACCTGGGTACTGTTTTTCCACTCCCCCCTGAATGCCAGGACCGGAATTTCTTCCAGTCTTTCAGGCTTTTTCAGGCCTCCTTCGCGACGCCCGCGGGAGCCGTCTCCTTGCTGCCGCCGAGCAGGGAGCTGCCCGCGAACAGGCCCACGCCCATCAACGCCAGGGAGACCGGCTCCGCGTAGGCGCCCATCACCGAGCCCAGCACCGTCATCATCCCCGCGCCCACCGAGAACATCCCGATCACCGCCGCCGCCGCCTTGCTCATCGTCGCCCCCGTTGATGTTCGACCTGTTGAGGTCTCGCTGACGGACAAGAGCTTCTTCAAGCGGTGTGCCAGGGGTTGGGGGCCGAAAATGGGAAAAGGGCCGCCCTCCAGTAGGTAAAGCGTTTCCCCACATGTGGGAGAGCGCTCCATGGATCTGGAACGTCCTGCAGGGCGAGGCCGGAATTTTTTCCCGGACAGCCCGAACCTTACCCCATGGGGGTAGCGCGTAACCCACGATGATCCGGGCATTTTGCCTTCCCAGGCGCCTTGGCACGGCTGCTGCTTAAGGCCCTCCGCAAACACAAGGCCCCCGCCGTTGGGGAGCCTGGGATGGGGAGAGGCGAGAGCGATGGCCAAGACGAGCGCGAAATCGTGGGTGGTGATGGGGATGGTCCTCCTGTCGGGCTGCGCCCACCAGAGCATGGGGAAGGTGGACAACTCGGATCAGCCGTACCGCATTGGCCGCGAGGACGTGTTGGACGTGGCGGTGTGGAGGGATGGGGACTTGTCGCGCACCCTGCCGGTGCGTCCGGACGGTTTCATCTCCCTGCCCATGGTGGGAGAGGTGAGGGCCGAGGGGCGCACGCCCACCGAGCTGTCCGAGCAGATCCGCGATTCGCTGCGCGCGTATGTGCAGGAGCCGCGCGTGACGGTGATCGTCCGCGAGGTGAACAGCAGCCGCGTCTTCATCACGGGCGAGGTGGCCCATCCTGGCGCCTATCCGTTGCGCGGCCAGGTATCCATCCTCCAGGCCATTGCCCTGGCGGGTGGCTTCACGGACTTCGCGGATCGCGACGGCATCGTGGTGCTGCGCCGCTCGGGCACGGACGGCAGCACCATTCCGGTGAGCTACAGCCAGCTGGTGAGCGAGCCGGAGAAGAACGAGCCGCTCAACCTGCGCCCCGGAGACACCGTCGTCGTGCCGTAGCACGCGGGAGGGTCGGACATCTTGGGACGTGGTCAGTCTGGAGTGGGGTGGGGACGGAGGGATGCCGTGAGTGGAGCTTGGAAGAGGTGGATGACGGCGGCGACGGTGCTGGGGTGCTCGCCGGCGGCCCTCGCGGCCACGCAGGTGGAGCCCCGGGCGAGGTTGTCGTTCGAGGAGCGCTATGACGATGACTTCCGTCTGGCGGGGGGCGTGCCCGCGGGCGGAGCGCCGACCGCGGCCCAACCCACGGGTCAATTGATGAGCAAGCTGTCGCCGCGCATCGGGTTGGATGCGAAGGATCCGTCGCTCAAGCTGGAGAGCTTCTACGCGGCGGATCTGCTGGTGCGCCACGGCAGCGGCCGGGTGTCGTTGGATCACCGCGGCGGGTTGTCGGTCAACAAGCTGTTGTCGCGCCGCCTGAAGGTGGAGGTCTCCGGGAGCATCTTCCGGGTGACGGATCCCACCTCCCTGCCTCGCGAGAGCGTGGCGCGCTCCAACCAGCCGGTGCTCTATGGCATGTCACGGTTGTATGTGACGAACAAGCTGAGCCGCCGGGTGGACGTGGGCGCGGGCTATGGCTTCGAGGGAGTGAAGGTGCTCGAGCAGGGGACGCTGGGAGGTCTTCCCGCGGGCTTCGTGCACACGCCGTATCTGGAGGCCTGGCTGCGCACCACGCGGCGTCTGTCCCTGGGCGTCGAGTATCGCTATCAGGCGTTCCTGTTCGGCGACAGCCTGGATCAGGCGCATGGTGCCTTCGGTGCCTTGCGCTACCGGTTGGGAAGGCATACCACCACGACGCTGCGCGGCGGTCCGGTGGCCTTCATGGGGCAGGACGGCACGCGGGGCCTGCTGCCCCGGGTGAAGCTGGAGCTGCTGCATGAGCGCGGCACCTTCGACATGGGCCTCGTGCTCGGACACGACCTGGTGGGCGCCAGTGGCTTTTCCAACACGTTGTGGGCGGATTACGCGGGTCTGACGTTCAACAAACATTTCAGCAACCGTTTCCGGTTGTACGGGGCCGCCAGTTTCTTCCGCAATGGCAAGGCTCCCAACGAGGACGCTTTCAGTGTGAACGTGGGTGAGAATGTCTCGCAAGGGTACGCGCTGAGCGCGGGTTTCACCTTCGAGGTCAATCGGTATGTGTCGATGCAGGCCGCCGTGGATCGCATCGCACAGGTGGGGATGGGTGACGTCGCGGCGGGAGTGAACCTGAACCGGAATGTGGCGGCGGTCCGCCTGCACATGACGGCGTGGTGACACACATGGATGGAGGAAGGCACATGGAGCGTGGGATGACGGCGGATCAGGTGCTCAAGGCCCTGTGGCGCCGCAAGGTGTTGGTCGGGGCCATTGTGTTGTCGGTGTTCGCGGTTGGCGCCGCGATCGTGCTGTTGCAACCCAATATGTATGAGGCGACGTCGGTGGTGCGGGTGCAGCCGCAGCGCCCCGGCGAGGAGATGGTGCAGCGCACCGTGAGCGAGCTGGTGGAGCAGCGCCTGCTCACCGTCCGCCAGGAGCTGATGTCCCGGCCGGTGCTGCAGAAGGCCATCGAGGAGATGAACCTCTACCCGGACATCGTCTCGGAGAAGGGCATCGAGTCGGCCGTGGTCGCCATGCGCAAGGATCTCACGGTGCGCGTGGAGGGAGAGACGGCCTTCGAGCTGACGTACGCGAGCCGGGATCCGGAGCTGGCGGCCAAGGTGGCCAACCGGCTGCCCCAGCTCTTCGCGGAGGAGACGCTCAAGTCGCGCCAGGCCCAGGCGGCCCGCGCCACCAAGCTCTTCGCGGATGAGATCACCTCCCTCTCGGAGAGCGTCACCGGCTGGGAGAAGAAGATCGCCGCCTTCAAGGTGGCGCACATCGGCGAGCTGCCCGAGCAGCTGGAGATGAACATGCGCGGCCTGGAGCGCGTGGGCGCCCTCTTGCAGACCAAGTCCGAGGAGCTGCGTGTCGCCGAGGCGCGCCGCTCCGACCTGGCCCGGGCCCGCAACGCCGCGGACAGCGAGGCCGGCCGCCTCGAGGCCGCCGAGACCACGCTCACCCAGGACCTGGTGGCCGCCCGCTCGTCCTGGACGGGGGATCACCCCGAGGTGAAGCGCCTGGACCAGGAGCTCGCCACCATGACGGCCAAGCGCAAGGACGCCGAGGGCCGCCAGTTCGCCGAGCGCCAGGAGCGCGGCCGTGTCACCGGCCTCATCGGCGCCATCCAGAAGGACATCGAGGAGCTGCACCAGCAGGCGAAGTCCTACCAGGAGCGCCTGGATCGCACCCCGAAGTGGGCCCACGAGCTGGGGGTGTTGCAGCGTGACTACGAGATCGCCCGCGCCAAGTACCAGAGCGTGGTGTCTCGCCGGGTGGAGGCCGAGCTGGCGCAGGATCTGGAGCTGCGCGGTGCCGAGGACCTCTTCCACGTCGTCTCGCCGGCCTCCGTCCCGGCGCTGGCGGCCAAGCCGGACCGGGTGAGCGGCTTGCTCATCTGCCTGCTCATCGCCCTGGGTCTGGGCGTGCTCACCGGAGTGGTGCTCGAGATGCGCGATGACAGCATCCGCGACACCCAGGAGCTGCGTGATCGCCTGCCCCTGCCGATTCTGGCGGTGGTCCCGAACATGCAGAGCAGCAAGGTCGAGAAGCGGGTGCTGATGCCCGCGACGGGGGGTCGCAATGGTGTGGTTCCCCCTTCCTCGTCGGACTCGACGCTGAACTAGGAGTCTGACGATGAACAACACGGAATCCGGGAGGAACAAGATGGAAAAGACCATGGAACGGGCGGGAAATTTCCTTCCCAGGGTGGATGAGTCGGCGGGTTCTCCCAACGCGGTGGACAATCGGGTGGTGTCGCTCACGGCGCCGGCTTCCATCGCGGCGGAGCAGTACCGCAGCCTGTACTACCGGCTGGAGCGCATGCGCGAGCTGCGCCCCCTCAAGGTGGTGGGCGTGACGTCGGCGATGCCCGGCGAGGGCAAGACGGTGACGACGGTGAACCTCGCCCTGGCCGCGGCCCGGGCGAACCCCGAGCGGCGCATCCTGCTCATCGACGCGGACCTGCGCCGGGGCCAGGTGGCACAGGTGCTCGGCATCCGGGGCCGGCCGGGCCTGGCGGAACTGCTCAGCGGGGAGTGCGAGGTGCGCGACCTGGTGCGCCGCTTCCACGCCACGCGCATGGCGGTCATCACCGCGGGCGCCACGCCCGAGGAGCCCACCCAGGCACTGGCGAGCGCCCGCATGAAGCAGTTCCTCAAGCTGGTGCGCGACCACTTCGACGAGGTCTACCTGGATCTGCCTCCGACGCTGCCCTTCGCGGATGCGTCCATCCTGGGCCACCAGGCGGACGGACTGCTGATGGTGGTGCGGGCCAACCAGAGCCAGGCCAAGACGGTCAACCAGGCGGTGGAGCAGTTGGGGGGCGCACCGGTGATCGGCTGCGTGCTCAACGGGGCGGAGTCGAGCGCCACCCCGTACCTCAAGGACTACTACCAGAAGTAAGGCAGGTGGAATCCGGCCACGCGGGGACTGTGCCTCCGCGTGGCCGGCCGTGACGTTTGGACAGCATTGGCGTGGGCGACGGAGGAGCGACGTGCTTCGGGTATTCCATCACTATTTCTCATCCAGGAAGCTGACCCTCTTTCTCATCGAGGGCGCCGCGATCGCCCTGGCCTGCGTGCTCGGGGCCATGGCCTGTGCGCGGATGCTGGCGCCGGTGGATGCGGACCTGGCCCTGGCCGGTTCGTCGGCCACGGGGATGCTGCTGCTGGGGGCCACCTTCGTCCCCACGTTCCAGTTCTCCCTGTACCTCATGGATTTGTATGACCTGCGGGTGGCGGCCGAGGATCGCGGCCGGGGCTCGCGGTTGCTGAAGGCCGCCGGGGTGACGACGGCGCTGGTGGGCGTGCTGATGTTGGTGGCACCCGCGGTGCTCCCCATCCACCTGCCCCCCGGGGCCCTGTTGGGCGGCGCGGTGGGCGCGCTGGCGGGCACCCTGGCCGTGCGCTACGCGCTGCGCGCCGTGGTGGGCACGCCCAGCCGGGTGCTCATCGTGGGGGATGGACTCAAGGCCCGCGCGGCCGCCACCGCCATCGAGCAGGGCGGGGAGGACAGCTTCCAGGTGGTGGCCCTGGTGGATCCCCGCCGGTTGCGCGCGGGTGCCACCGAGCCCGAGCCCATCAACGTGACGGCCGCGCGGCTCAAGGCGGACTTCGTGGTGCAGGCCGCGGACGACATGCGCGGCGCCCATTGGATGGACGAGCTCTTGCGCTGCCGGCTGGACGGGCGCGGCGTGTACGAGGCCGCCGGCTTCTGCGAGCGCGTGCTGCGCCGGATTCCCGTGACGCACCTGCGCACCAGCGACTTCGCCTTCGCCGAGGAGCTGAACGTCTCGGGCGCGCGGCGGGCCGCCAAGCGCGTGTTCGACATCCTCGTGGCTTCCTCGCTGCTCCTGTGCGCGGCGCCCTTCCTGCTCCTCGTGATGGCCGCCATCAAGCTGGACTCCAAGGGGCCCATCTTCTACCGGCAGGAGCGCACGGGGCTCAATGGCAAGTCCTACTGGCTGTGGAAGTTCCGCAGCATGCGCACGGACGCGGAGAAGAACGGCGCGGTGTGGGCGCGCTCCAACGATGATCGCGTCACCCGCGTGGGCCGCTTCATCCGCAAGACGCGCATCGATGAGATTCCCCAGGTGCTCAACATCCTCACGGGCGACATGAGCTTCGTGGGACCGCGGCCCGAGCGCCCGGTGTTCATCGAGCAACTCAAGCAGCAGATCCCCTTCTACGCGCTGCGCGAGGCCGTCAAGCCGGGCCTCACCGGGTGGGCGCAGATCCGCTACCCCTATGGGGCCTCGGTGGAGGACGCGCGCAACAAGCTGGAGTTCGATCTGTATTACGTGAAGAACGGCTCGCTTTTCCTGGACATGAGCATCATCTTCCACACCGTCCGGCACGTTCTGCTGGCGAGAGGTGCTCGGTAGGACAATCTGGAGTGTTGGGGTGGGGTCGCCGCCGGGGGGCCTGGCGGCGTGTTCGTTGGGACGGGCGTTGAAGGGGGTTGGGACATGATCGAGTCGGATTCGTTTCTCGACGAGACGTGGGACACGCGGGTGGAGTCGGGGCGCCAGCCGGGCGAGCACAACGGGCTGCGCCAGGAGCTGGAGGTCCGGCCCACGCGCATCGTGGCGCTGGGGGGCGGCACGGGACTGCCCATGGTGCTCAAGGGCCTGGCCCGGCGCGCGACGCCGAAGGTGGGCGAGCCGGGGTTGGACATCACCGCCGTGGTGGCCATGAGCGATGACGGGGGCTCGTCCGGCCGGTTGCGGCGCACGCGGGGCGTGTTGCCTCCCGGGGATGTGCGCAACTGCCTGGTGGCGCTCGCCGAGGGCAAGGGGCCGCTGAGCGAGGTGTTCCAGTACCGTTTCGCGGGCAAGAAGGGGCTCGCGGGCCACGCGGTGGGCAACCTGCTCATCGCCGCGCTCGCCGAGCTCAAGGGCGACTTCATGGAGGCGGTGCGCGTGTCGGGCACGCTCCTGGGCGCCAAGGGCAAGGTGCTGCCGAGCACCCTGGCGCCCGTGCAGCTCGTGGCGCGGATGGAGGACTCCACCGAGGTGGTGGGGGAGAGCAACATCTGCCGTGCTCGTGGCCGCATCCGCCGGGTGATGCTCAGCCCCTGTGCGCCGCCGCCCGTGGACGGGCTGCTCGAGTCCATCCGCACCGCCGACATGGTCGTCATCGGGCCGGGCTCGCTCTACTCGAGCGTCCTGCCCAACCTGCTGGTGGACGGCGTGGCCCAGGCCCTGCGCGAGACGCGGGCGCTCAAGGTCATGGTGGGCAACCTCATGACCCAGCCGGGAGAGACGGACGGCATGGACGGGGTGGATCACGTGCGCGCCGTCATCGAGCACGCGGGCCCGGTGCTCGACGCCGTGCTGCTCAACGGCACCCAGCCGTCCGAGGAGGCCGTGCGCCGCTACGCTCGCAAGGGCTCGGTGCCGGTGAAGACGGACCGGCGCGCCTTGATCGACCTGGGCGTCGTTCCCGTGGAAGCGGATCTGATCAAGGACGGGCCGCGTATCCGGCATGACAGCCGCAAGGTGACGCGCTGTCTGCTGAAGATGGCGCGCACCGGACTGTAGACCCGAGCGGCTTGTGAGCCGCCAGGGCCGTTACCAACTTGCGCCGTGTGCGGGTCCCTCGGGACCCGTGGCGTCAGGAGTCGGACATCCCATGGAAGCCAGACAGCTCTCCCCCGCGCCTCGTGTTGTCGAGGTGACGGATCGAAGCACCTTCATGGCCTTGGAGCCGGAGTGGAATGCCCTCGTGGAGGCCACGGCCGACGAGCCCTTCTACCGGCATGAGTTCTTCCGCATCTGGGTGGATGATTTCGCCCCCGAGGCCCGGTTGCGCGTGCTGACGCTGCGCGACGCGGAGGGGCGGCTGAGCGCGGTGCTGCCGCTGATGGCCGAGCGGACCTCGCTGTATGGCGTCCCCGTGCGCCAGCTCGCCGCCACGGCCAACCCGCACTCGTGCCGTTTCGATCTGATCGCCCGCGAGCCGGAGGAGGCCTCGGCCGTGTTCCTCTCGCACCTGCGGGCGGACAAGAGCTGGGACCTGCTCAAGCTCACCGACGTGCCCGAGGGCGGCGCGGGCTGGAGCCTGTACACCGCGGCCCAGGGCGCGGGCCTTCCCGTGGGGACATGGGAATCCCTCCAGTCGCCCTACATCCCGCTGGCGGCCTCGTGGGAGGCCTTCCAGGCGGGCCTGCCGTCCAAGTTCAAGGCCAACTGCCGCCGCCGCCGCCGCAAGCTGGAGGAGAAGGGCCAGGTGACGGTGGAGCGCGTGGAGGGCGGGCTCGAGCTGGAGGCGAAGCTGGAGGAAGGCTTCGCGCTGGAGGCGAGCGGCTGGAAGGGCCAGCGGGGCACGGCCATGTCCCAGGACGCGCGCACGCGGGGCTTCTATTCGGAGCTGGCGCGCGACGCGGCGTACAAGGGTCGGCTGGCGCTCTACTACCTGCGGCTGGACGGGCGCGCGGTGGCCTTCCAGTACGCGCTCGAGTACGGCGGGCGCTACTTCCTGCTCAAGCCCGGCTACGACGAGTCCCTGGGGGATTGCAGCCCGGGTCAGCTCCTCATGGAAGACGTGCTGCGCGACTGCATGGGGCGCGGCCTGCGCGAGTTCGACTTCCTGGGGCCGGACATGGTGTGGAAGCGCGACTGGACGGACAAGGTGCGCCGCCACACTTGGCTCTACGTCTTCAATGACACGACATTCGGACGCGCGTTGTGCGCGGCCAAGTTCCGCTGGGCCCCGGCGGCCCGGGAGGTGATGGCGCGATGGAAACGGTGATGCGTGACAAGTTGTTCGTCCCCGCTCTGCCCACGTTGTGGCCGGGAATGCTCCTGCACCGGGGGCCGCCCAGTGGCTTCATGCCGTTCAGCGCCTCCAACGTGCGCTACTTCTACTTCGCCCGGAACGCCATCTGGACGACGGTGAAGATGCTGGGGTTGGACTCGGGCGAGGTGCTGATGCCCGCCTACCACCACGGCGTGGAAGTCGAGGCCGTGGTGGACGCGGGTGCCACGCCGCGCTTCTACCGCGTGGGCGGCCGCTGGGACGTGGACCTGGAGGACGTGGAGAAGAAGATCGGTCCGAAGACCCGGGCCCTCTACCTCATCCACTACGCGGGCTTTCCCGGCCCCGTCGAGGAGATGCGCCGCATCGCCGACAAGCACGGCCTGCCACTCATCGAGGACTGCGCCCTGTCGCTCTTGAGCGCGGACGGCCCCGTCCCGCTGGGGACCACCGGCGACATCGGCATCTTCTGCCTCTACAAGACGCTGCCCATGCCGCACGGCGGGGCGCTCACCGTCAACGGCCCCCGGCAGTACAGCCTGCCCGAGCCGCCCCTGCCTCCGTCCTCGTCCACGTTCAGCCACACCGTGTCCTCGCTCCTGCAGAACCTGGAGCTGCGAGGGGGCTCGATCGGCCGGGGCGTGCGTGGCCTGGTGCGTGGCCTGGGCAAGGGCGCGGTGAAGGCCGCGGACATCGAGCGCGTGGCCACGGGCACGCAGCACTTCGACCGGCGGCACGTGGACCTGGGCATGAGCCCGTTCGCCCACCGCATCGCCCAGGCGCAGGACCTGGAGGGCGTGGTCGAGCGGCGCCGGCGCAACTACTTCTTCCTGCTCGGCAGGCTGCGCGACGTGTCCTCGCCGCTCTTCAACCAGCTGCCCGCGGGCGTGTGCCCGCTCTTCTACCCCTTGGTGGTGGACAACAAGGAAGAAGTGCTCGAGCGGCTGCGGGCGCGGGGCATCGAGGCCATCGACTTCTGGAAGCACTTCCACCCCGCGTGTGACGCGTCCGCCTTCCCGGAGGTGGCGCGGTCGCGGCGCACCATCGTGGAGGTGCCGTGCCACCAGGATCTGACGCCCGAGGTCATGGCCGAGGTGGCCACCGTGGTGCGCGGCGCGCTGACGCGCGAGCCGCGAAATCAGAAGCACGCGGGTTGAGGCTCCCTCTTCCCCTTTCAAGACATGAGGTCGACACCGTGATTCGCGAAGCGGAATTGACTCGGACGCCCAGCCCCTCGCGTTGGCTCGAGGTGAGCACCGTGAGGGAACTGTCCCAACTCGCGCGCCTGCGCGGCGAGTGGAACGCGCTGTTGGACGACAGCCGGGCGGGGCCCTTCAACGCGTGGGAATGGCTCTACCCGTGGTGCCGGCGCATCGGGTCCGACCGCCAGCCTTTCGTGATGCTGGCGCGCGATCGCGGCGGCTCGTTGACGGGGCTGCTGCCCCTGGGCTTCGAGCACCACTGGGTGTTGGGCCGGACCATCCGGCGGCTGGCCTTCCTGGGCGAGACGCACGTGGGGAGCGACTACCTGGACGTGGTGGCTCGGCGTGGCCGCGAGGAGGAGGTGGCACGCACCTTCGCCCGGGCTCTGTGGGAGTTGAGGGATCAGTGGGACGTGCTGGACCTGACGGACCTGCGCGAGGACTCGGTGACGGTGCGGGTGCTGCGCGAGACCTTCGAGGAGCGGCGCGTGGCCACGCGGCTGACCGAGCGCTACGTGTGCCCCTACGAGACGCTGGCCCAGGGCGAGTCTTTCGACGATTTCCTCAAGCGCACGAGCCGGAGGGACAACTACCTGCGCCGCAAGAAGTGGCTGGAGAAGCAGGAGGGCTACCGCATCGAGAAGACGGAGGCGCCGGGTGCGCTGGCCGCGCCCCTGACGGACTTCTTCCGGCTGCACGCGTCGCGGTGGGAGTCGGATGGGGGCTCGCAGGGCATTCGCGGCCGGGGCGTCGAGGCGTTCCACCGGGATGCCACGCAACTGCTCGCCGAGCGGGGGCGGCTGCGTTTCTACACGATGAAGGTGGGCGGCCAGGCGGTGGCCTCGGTGTACGGCATCGTCCACGGTGACACGTTCATCTACTTCCAATCCGGCTATGACCCGGCCTGGCGCAACCGCAGCGTGGGGCTGGTGCTCGTGGGAGAAACGTTCCGAGACGCGCTCGAGGCCGGGCTCACCGAGTACGACTTCCTGCGGGGGACGGAGTCCTACAAGTCCGACTGGACCACGAAGCGGCGGCACACCGTGTCCCTGCGGGTGCTCTCGCCCGGCGGGGATGGGGAGTGGTTCGTCCGGAGGGAGGAGGGGATGCGCCAGGTGCGCGAGGTGGCCAAGCGCCTGCTTCCTCAGGACGCGGTGGAGCGCGTGCGCCGGTTGCGGCGCCGGCTGTCCGCGGTCCGGGGGTAGTCTTCCCACGATGAATGAGAAAGTCATGGCGGTGCTCGACGCCTATCACGAGCGCATGCGCGAAGAAGACGGACGCCGGCAGGAGGCGCCGCGAACGGGCGGCCCCGCGGATTGGCGCGATCAAGTCCTGCTCGCCGTCGGACCGGACACGGGCAAGCTGCTCAACATCCTCGCGCGGAGCTTGCGCGCACCCAACATGCTGGAGATCGGCACGTCCTACGGCTACTCCGGGATATGGCTGGCGGAAGCCGCGCAGGCGACAGGCGGTCGACTGACCACCCTGGAGTTACAGGACTACAAAACGGCCTATGCGCGCGAGATGGCGGAGAAGGCGGGTCTGGCCGACCGCATCGACTTCAAGGTGGGCGACGCGCTTCAGCTGATCGCCGAGCTGCCGTCTGGAATCGACTTCGTGCTCCTCGATCTCTGGAAGGACCTCTACGAGCCGTGCCTCGAGGCCTTCTATCCCAAGCTCAATCCAGGAGCGATCATCGTCGCCGACAACATGCTCCGGCCCGGCGGCGAAGAGGTGAAACGCTATGGCAGGGCCGTGCGCGCGAAGCCCGGAATGACCAGCATCCTGCTCCCCGTGGGCAGTGGCTTGGAGATCAGCCGGTTCGAGCCGGCCTGATCGCTTTTCCATGGGACAGGGGAGCCAGGCCGAGAGCACATGACTCGGCGCCAACTCCAGGCTGGGGGGAGAGGGTGGGGTGTGATGCGGCCCGTGTGGTAGCGTCGCCTCCCATCCTGGCCCGGATCCTGGGGTGGATCCTGTTGCCGCTGACGCTATGGCTTTTCGGGGGGTTGCTGCGCGGGTAGCGAGTCATTGCCCCGCACGAGTCTTCGGGAGATAGGCGGGGGGAGGGATGCCCTCGCGCAACTCCGGTGCGTTCTCGGGTGGACGCGCCACGAGCTGGAGCGGAAGCACTCCCGCCCAGCAGTCCAACGCCAGGTCTTCCGTGTCGTCGCGAGGAGGCCCGGTGCGCACCTTCGCCGAGGTCTCCACCAACGGCAGCCGGAGCACGGACGTCGCCTTCATCTCCTGCGCATTCGGAGGACGTACCTCGGCCCAGCGCCCGTGTAGGAGGTGATCCGTGATCGCCTCCAACGCCCGGGTCTTCTCCGCCTCGTCCGTCACCAGCACCGCCGTGCCCAGCACCACCACGGAGCGGTAGTTCACACTGTGGTGGAAGGCGGAGCGAGCCAGGACGAGCCCGTCCAGCAGGGTCACCGTGACGCACACGGGCACGCCCAGGGCGAGCTGCCGGGCGAGCCGGCTCACCGAGGCGCCGTGGAGATACAGGTCGCGCTCGACACGCCCGTACACCATGGGAAGGACGTATGGCTGGCCGTCCACCGCCACCCCGACATGGGCGACGATCCCCTCGTCGAGGATGGAATGGACGACGGCCTCCTCGTAGGAGGCGCGCTGCGGGAGGCGGCGGAGGGTGCTGCGTTCACTCGGAGGGGGGGTGGTCATGCGCCTCTTCATGCTCCCGGACTGGTCCATCCAACAGGCCCAGTTCCGACAAATCAGATGGACCAGTCCCCGCCACCCGAGGCAGGCTCCCTCTCATGAAGGGCTGGGACCTGACGCTCGACCTCCGCGCTCCATCGCCGACGCCCCTCTTTGTCCGCATCGCCCGCGCGCTCGAGGGGGACATCCGCCGCGGTCGCCTCCCGCCCGGCGCTCCACTGCCGGGAAGCCGTACCCTCGCGGAGTCCCTGGGGGTGCATCGCAACACGGTGCTCGCCGCCTACCGCGAGTTGGAGACGCAGGGGTGGATCGTCACCTCGGCGGCACGGGCCACCTACGTCTCGCCCACACTGCCGGACGTGCCCGCCCACCCCAGCGCCGGAGTCCCCCGGGAGACCTTGCCCACGCAGGTGGGCTTCGCGCTCCCGACCACGCCCTCGCGCCGCGTGCGCCTCGAGCCGTCACGCCACACGCTCGTCTTGGCGGGTGGCGTCCCCGACGTCCGGCTCGTCCCCTCGGCCCTCCTCGCCCGGGCCTACCGCCGGGCGCTGAAGCTGGAGGGCAGGAGGCTGCTCGACTACGGCGATGCCCGTGGCCACCCGCGCCTGCGCGCCGCGCTCGCCGGGATGCTCTCTTCCGTGCGTGGGCTCGCCGTGGGCGCGGACGATCTGCTCATCACCCGGGGCAGCCAGGGGGCGGTGGATCTGGTGGCGCGCACCCTGGTGACGCCCGGGGAGACGGTGGCGGTGGAGGGACTGGGATACCGTCCCGCCTGGCATGCGCTCCAGCTCGCCGGGGCCCGCCTCGCGCCCCTCCCGGTGGACGGGGAGGGCCTGCGAGTGGATGCGCTCGAGGCCCTTTCCCGGCGTACGCCGGTGCGCGCGGTGTACCTCACCCCCCATCACCATTACCCCACCACCGTGACGCTCTCCCCGGCACGGCGACTCGCGCTGCTGGCCTGGGCCCGCGAGCACCGCGTGGCCCTCATCGAGGACGACTACGATCACGAGTTCCACTACGAGGGCCGCCCCGTCCTGCCGCTCGCGAGCGCGGACCGGGACGGGCTGGTGCTGTACGTGGGCACGCTGTCCAAGGTGCTGGCGCCGAGCCTGCGCCTGGGATTCCTGGCCGCGCCGCGCCCCTTCCTGGAGCATGCGCTGGGAGTGCGCGAGGCGGTGGACCGGCAGGGGGATAGCGCCTTGGAGGCCGCGGTGGCCGAGCTGCTGGAGGAAGGGGAGGTGCAGCGTCACGTACGCAAGATGCGTGGCATCTACCAGGAGCGGCGCGATGCCCTGGTGGAAGCGCTGGGGAAGACCCTGGCGGGGGCGCTCTCCGTTTCGCCTCCCGCCGGGGGAATGGCCCTGTGGGCACATTGTGCGCCGGAGGTGGACGCGGACGCCTGGGCCCAGGCGGGGCTCGGGGAGGGCGTGGGCTTCAGTCCGGGGAGTGTCTACAGCTTCGACAATCGCCCCGTCCCCGCCGTGCGGCTCGGCTTCGCCGCCCTGAAGGAGTCCGAGCTCACCGAGGCGGTGCGCCGCATGGCGCGCGCGCTCCCGGGGCGTTGAGCGAGCCGACGAGTCTCAAGGGGTGGAGGAGCGCCCGCCGATCTCCGGGAAGCGCGCGTAGGCCCGTTTGAGCGCGTCCAGGTGGGCGGGGTTGTCGAGGTCAAGCGGCGCCTCGGTAAGTTGCACGACCCACCCGTCCGTCGCGGTACGCCGTGCGCGCGAAAGCAACTCCGCATCCCGGGCGGGGTCCGGAAAGCCGATGGCTCGTGCGGCGGCGGCGGACCAGTAGTTCAGCCACCCGAGGCGATGCGGAATCTCAGGCGAGCGCATGGCACTAGGGGACTTGAGCACCGGTAGCCCTCGGGGAGGCGGCTCCAGGTCGTCTGGCCGATTCTTCGTCTGGCGGACGATATCCACCCCTGCTCTGAAGGGTGTTGCGTGTCCCCAGAACGCGCGAGCACCCTCCGCTATGGCCTCCAGCACCGCCGCTGCTGCCGCGATGCCGTCCACGGTCAGAGGCAACACCGCATGAATATCAAGCTGGGCTTGACCACCCGGCGAGCTGCCCGCCGGTAGTTCCAATCCAGTCACCGTGACCCGGAAGTCATCATCCCCGTTGCGGAGGAGCGGAAACCCACGCCCGTTTGGCCTCCCTCGGGCGAGAAATGCCTCGCGCTGCGGTACTGGGATGCGCTTCCCCTCGCTAGAAATCGTCCACTCCAGGCGCAAGCCAGGGAGCGCGCGCTCCATTCCATGAACAACAGCCAAAGGGCGGCCATCGTTGCTCGTGATTGCAGGTGCATAGACGATAATGGCAATTTCATTTTCTTGTGTGGCTGGCATCTCAGCACCACTCCATGACTTCGATAAGTCCCTTGAGTTCTGGGTCCGCGAGTTCCAGCGCGAGTTTGTGCGCGGGGCTCAGCACGCCGACCCCGAAGTTAAATTCACAAGCAAGAGCGAGGGCGCGCTCATGCCGCAACTTTTCCACCTGACTCTCGACCACGATTTCTCGAAGGTCGGGCGGGTACGTGTCGAAATTGTCGGTCTTGATCTCCCAGAGCGTGCGCGTAGCCAATTGCAGTGCGTCGAAGTTCTTCCCATTCACGAACACATCCCCGCCGGGGAAACTGTTGTTCGGAATTCTGTCGGCGCACTTGTTGTGCAGTTTATTACCGCCAAGGTGGTACGGCACTGGGATGGGCTCGCACCTGCTGCGGTCTCGCTCCGAGGTCTCGGGTGGCTCCAGAGGAGGGAAATCCGGTCCTTTAGGCTCCGGCTTGGGCCTTTTTTTCGGCGAGGGTTTCTGAGGGGCGGGCGCTGTTTCAGGCACGGGCCGCGTTTCAGGCGCGGGCCTTGCCTCGGGTCGGCGCCCACTCAGTTCATACGCATCCAGGGCCTCGTTGATGGCGAATCCCACCACCACCACGCCCGCGACGATGACCGTTCCCATGATGATCTCCGGCGCCGCCAAGACACAGAGTCCGACGCCCACGGCAGCGGCACCGGCAGAGGCCACCGCGCATCGTGCCGTGATGTCGTGAAACTCGATCCGATCATGGTCGAGGGCATGAAAGCACCGCTCCGCCAGCACGGGCCAGGGCTCGGAAGCTTCACGGACGGCACACCGTCCCCCATCCGTCCAGGGCAGCGTCGCCGCTCGCTGGAGATTGGCGAGCCTCGGGTTACGGGCCGCTGGCTCCCTTGGGCTCGGAGCTGACGTAGCGCAGGCCGAGACAAGGAGCAGAAGCGAGATGCACGCTGGGAGACGCAGTTGCGGATCCTCCTGTCAGGCCAGGACCGAATGGATCCTGTCCCTGGAGTATGTCACCCCAAGCAGGACGCGCTGTTACCCGCTATCGCCTTGATTTCCCTCGGGTTCGTCATCCTGCTTCGCCCCACGCCGTTCCCCCGTGCGCAGCCTCCAACCCCGCGGGAGGGTCACACTGGGGGCACATGCGGCCCCCTCCCTTCCCATCTTCGGCCATCTCCGTGCCGGGCGGCTGTCGGCTGGCGACCTCCTACGCGCGGGGCTTGCCGCGTTGACTCTGGCGCTTCTTGAGCGTTTCGAACAGGGTGATAACCGGCAGCCTACAGGCGAGCGCACGAGGATTGGATGCCCCTTACCCGTCCTGGTACGTTGTCCCCTCCATGCGCATTCTCCAACTTCTCAGGTGTGGTCTGCTTCTCGTCCTGCTGGCCTCCCCGGCACTGGCCAGGGATGAGGCAGAAAAGCTCACGATTCGGACCCTCAAGGTGCCGGCCCATCCAGGCCAGGAGGCGTCGCCCATTTACGTTTCCTGGCAGGTGGCGAGCGTCCTCCGCTTCGAGCAGGACGTCGATCCGGCGAAGACAAGGCTCTTGGCGTGGGAGGGGCGGTTCGAGCCCCTGCTCGTGGGACGCAAGAAGGTGGTTATCGAGCCGCTGCGTGACCTCGACAGCGGCGAGGCGCTGCCCCTGCTGGTGACGCTCGTTGATGGGACGGAGTTCACGTTCCGTGTGAAGCCCAAGAGCCGTGAGGATTGGGGATGGATTGACTATCAGGTCAACGTGTTCAAGGACACCAACAGCTACAACGTGATCCTCTCGTCCCTCTATGACTCGCTCAACCGCGAGCGCAAGCTGAGCGAGGAGAACGAGCGGTTCAAGAAGGAAGAGAACTCCGTCGATCACGCGCTCGCAACGCTGCTCGCGAACGGCGAGGTGAAGAAGACGCCGTTTCGGCGCGTGAAGGTCGTCCGCCCGAAAAACGAAGACATGGACATGGTCGTCGAACTCTTCGCAGGACCCGGCAAAGCGGCAGTCGTAGTTACCCTGACGAACACCTACTATGGCGGGCCGTGGGCGTTCGACGGCGCCTACCTGACCCGCGACTTCACTAGCTACACGGCTCGACCCTTCGCGCTTCGCATGGACCGGAACGAGATCGTTCCCGGTCAGTCGGGAAGGATCGCAGTCGTTGTGGACAAGAGCGCCTTCGAAATGGAAGGCGGGCAGCTCGCCGATTTGGCCCTCCAGATCTTCCGTGGGGACGGTCTCCTACAGGTGGCCGTGGCGATGGATCACACGCTCGTTCGGAAGTAGAAGTGCCGCTCATGCCCAACGTCAAAGCTCTCTTGCTCAGCTCTACCGCTCTGCTTACTGCCTCCTCCGGTTGCACCACGACCGGCGGAGTGTCGCTGCGCCCCGACGGCAGTCCGGGTCCGCAGGAGTGCCCAGAGGAATCAAAGAAGGCGATGCGCTACATGAAACTGCGCGTTGGGGATAGCGCGCTGCTCGATCTCGACGCGAACCAGGTCGGGAGTCGGCGCGTCACGCTCTACGACGGATCGATTGAGAGCGTCTTGAGAGAGGAGTTCGGTCCGCTCGGAGTGACGAGCCGCTTGTATGGGCAGGTCTGGACGAGCGGTCCTCAAGTGGTGATCCGGTACTACGAAGCGCAGGCACCGGACGGTGATAAAGTTCCCATCTGCGCGGTGGCGCGGCTCGGCGATGACCAAATGCGGAAGCGGCCCGAGTCGAAGCCGGGAACCGCCATCCTCGACAGCTCTGTCGCAGCGGCGTTCATTGTCGATGCGTTCCGGTAGCAGCGCACTCGCTCGGTCAACCACGCCACCATTTCTTCCCGTGTGGGGGCAGCCGCGCCAGTCCGCAGCTTCACTCGGATTCGTTGATGACGTGCGCTGTGCTGTCGCATGAGCGAGCCACGAGCTATCCTGGGAGAGCGCCTTTGCCCAGGTTGCAGGTGGCACAAAGCGTTTGAAGATTATCCAGGGTTGTCTCGCCCCCGAGGCTCCAAGCGAGGATATGGTCCACATGAAGCTGGACTTGGGGGGTTGTCGCCGGACTTGCACCGCATGAGCGACACGAAAAACGGTCCTGCTGGAGTCTCCGAAATCGGAGACGGAGTGAAGGGTCCCTCGAGTCCTCCTCATCGGATGGATTGTGGCGATAGGGCCGCTGCTAGCCCCATCGTCGTTCAGAGCATTCGCGAACTCTTCGAATGCACTCAGAGCGGCGCTCCATGTGCCGAATCGACGCCGATACGGGGACTGCGAAATCGTTGAGGGGGGCAGACTGAGTTCACGCCTACGCGGCTGTCTTCCGTAATAAATCCAGAGCTGGAGGAGGTTTTCGAAGAGCAGCGCGTCGCTCAGATCGACTTCGTTCGCAACTTCAAGACCGGCCACTTTCAGCGCCTTGTTCCAGGAGCCGAAGTGAGCACTGACGGTTGAGTCGTCGTAGGTGCCCAGGCGTCGGCACTCCTTCTGTCCTACCGTCGCCTTGCCGAGTTCACCGGCCACACGTCGAAGGTCAGTAAGCAATTGGTCATCAGTCACTGCTTGGCCGGATACTCGTGAAAGTTTGAAGCTCTCTTTTCCATGTCGGTACGTGGCAGAGCATGGTGAAACTATCACCAGCGCGTGAATGTCCCACAGAGTGCGTGGTGAATAAAGTGGCTCAAAGAGTGGAGCGCCCGCCAATCTCCGGGAAACGCTCGTAGGCCCGTTTGAGCGCGCCCAGGTGCTCGGGGTTGTCCAAGTCGAGTGGCGCCTCGGTGAGGCTGACAATCCACCCGCCCGTCGCGGTACGCCGTGCGCGCGAGAGCAGGTCCGCATCGCGGGCGGCGTCCGGGAATCCAATGGCCTGTGCCGCAGCGGCCGACCAGTAGTTTAGCCACCCCAGACGATGCGGAATCTCAGGCGAGTGCATGGCACCAGGGGACTTGATCTCTGGCAGCCCACGGGGAGGCGGCTCCAGGTCGTCTGGCCGATTCTTCGTTTGGCGCACGATGTCCACGCTTGCACTAAATGGTGTGGCATGACCCCAGTAGGCGTGCGCTCCCTCTGCTACGGCTTCCAGCACATCCGCCGCCGCCGCGCTCCCTACGGCGTCCAGTGGCAGTTGCGCATGAACTTCAAACAGTGCTTGGCCTCCTGGGCCAAACATGGCTGGGAGTTCCAATCCGGAGATCATCACGGGATAATGTTCGTCATTGTTGCAAACGAGAGGAAACCCCCCGTTTCTCCTAGCCTGAGCGAGCCACCTGTCACGCTGTGGCAGAGAAATGAATTGATGGTCATCAGAAACGGTCCAACCCAGGCGCAATCCAGGGAGTGCGCGCTCCATTCCATGGACCGCAGATGCAGGACGACCGTCGTCGCTCACGAGCGCGGGCGCATAGGCGATGATGGTCATTTTTTTCCGCTTGTCCGTCATTTCAACACCAGCCCATGATATCAATGAGACCCTTGAATTCCGCAGCCTCGTCTTCCAGTGCTTTCTTGTGCGCTTCGCTGCGAACGCCGATTCGGAAGTTGAATCCGCAGGCCGCCGCGAGGGCCCGCTCACGCCGTGCTTCCTCTAGCTGCTTGTTGATTTCGACTTGAATAACGAAAGGATTATACTCTTCGATGTCGTTGGTTTTCACCTCCCAGAGCGTGCGCGTAGCCAATTGCAGTGCGTCGAAGTTCTTCCCATTCACGAACACATCCCCGCCGGGGAAACTGTTGTTCGGAATTCTGTCGGCGCACTTGTTGTGCAGTTTATTACCGCCAAGGTGGTACGGCACTGGGATGGGCTCGCACCTGCTGCGGTCTCGCTCCGAGGTCTCGGGTGGCTCCAGAGGAGGGAAATCCGGTCCTTTAGGCTCCGGCTTGGGCCTTTTTTTCGGCGAGGGTTTCTGAGGGGCGGGCGCTGTTTCAGGCACGGGCCGCGTTTCAGGCGCGGGCCTTGCCTCGGGTCGGCGCCCACTCAGTTCATACGCATCCAGGGCCTCGTTGATGGCGAATCCCACCACCACCACGCCCGCGACGATGACCGTTCCCATGATGATCTCCGGCGCCGCCAAGACACAGAGTCCGACGCCCACGGCAGCGGCACCGGCAGAGGCCACCGCGCATCGTGCCGTGATGTCGTGAAACTCGATCCGATCATGGTCGAGGGCATGAAAGCACCGCTCCGCCAGCACGGGCCAGGGCTCGGAAGCTTCACGGACGGCACACTGTCCCCCATCCGTCCAGGGCAGCGTCGCCGCTCGCTGGAGATTGGCGAGCCTCGGGTTACGGGCCGCTGGCTCCCTTGGGCTCGGAGCTGACGTAGCGCAGGCCGAGACAAGGAGCAGAAGCGAGATGCACGCTGGGAGACGCAGTTGCGGATCCTCCTGTCAGGCCAGGACCGAATGGATCCTGTCCCTGGAGTATGTCAGCACGCTTCGACAGCGACGAACGAGCACGTGAGGGGGGCTCCATATCTGCTCTTCCACCGAGAGCTTCCGGGCGAGCAGGCGGAGGCGCCGGGTGTACTCCGACTCGGTGAGTTCGGGACCGGAGGGCTTCGCGGGCGGCGGCGGCCGCCCGGAAGTGCTCGGCGAGCAACTTCGTGCCGAGCGGCGTCGCGCCACATGTTGAGTCGGACGGAGGCATGGGGGCCGCATTGTCTTGCGGCCGTGAGGGCAAGGACAGGCCGCACAGGCGCATCGCCAAGGGATCTGCGTGTGCCATGGGGATACTCAGGCGGCGAGCAGACCATACCAGCGCGTGTCGCGCGGTGACGGGCGGCGGTGCAGGCGGCGGTCGAGGAGCTCACGCGCCTTCACGGCCTCGCCGCCCCGCATCAGGGCGAGGAGGAGCATGTCCTCGAATACCTCGCGCTGAGCGCCGCTGCCGCCGATGCGCACGACCTCGGCCGCGAGCGGCTCCAGGATGCGGGCGCAGCCCACGTAGTCTTCCTCCGCGAAGGCAAGGGCGGCGCGGCAGATCGCCGGCACCACCGGCCCGGCGGCCAGGGCCCCGGCCTCGAGCACGCCCGTCAACGCCTCCACGCGCTGCTCCACCGCGGCCCTGTCGCCGGTCGCCGCCGCGATGAGGGCCATGTGGACATCCGCGAAGGCGAAGCCCGCCTTTTGGAAGACTCCCCCCGCATAGGCCGCCGCCGCCGCCCATAGCCCTGGCGGCACCGTGTGGCCGTAGGCCTGGAGCCGCCACAGGAAAGAGGCGGTGTCGCTGACCACATTGACCGGCATTCCGGCCGAAACCGACGGCTGGATATACTCCGCGTAGAGGGCGAGGGCCCGTTCCGGATCACCCCGCTCCAAGGCGCCGAGGGCCGAGTGCCAGGCGATGTGGCCATGGAGGATTCCGGCGCGGTCATAGCCCGGCAGCCAGTCCGCGATCAGCCTCTCCGCCTCCTCGCCCGCGCCGCCCTCGTACATGGCATGCGAGAGCGCGTGCGCCGCGTTCGCGTTGTGTGTCCGCAGGTCATAGCCGCGCTGCGTGAGGGCTCGGCCGAGCGTCACGTTGCCGTTCTCGGCATGGGACCAGCCCCGGTAGGTGAGGAACCACCAATCGTCGGCATCGAAATGCCGGGCATGGCGCTCGCAGAGCTCCACGCGTGCCTGGTCGTGGTCCGCCATCCCGGAGAAGGCGAAGAGACCGAAGGCACCGAGAGGCAGCGAGAGGATCAGGACGTCCCGCGGCCAGGTGTTGGAGTGCGCGAGCGCCCGTTCCAGTGCTTTTGCCGGCTGGCCGTTGATGGCGAGGGACAGGATCTCCACATGGCTCCGCTCCCGCTCGGTCCCACGCCGGGCGACGAGCTCTTCCGCCGTCGCGATCCGCGCCCGGGCCTTCGCCGGTTCGGTACGGATGGCATGCAGGCGCGCGCGCGCCGCATGGGCGAGAGCGAAGTCCGGGTCGGCCGCGATTGCCTCCTCCAGGGCCTCCACGGCGCCGGGCCAGGCCGAGAGGAGCAGGTCGATCCCATCCCGGTAGCGTTCGGCCGCGAGGTCGGACGTGGTCGAGAGTGGCAGGCCGCGGCTGTCGAGGTGGGTCATGGCAGGCTCCTCGTTCTGAGATCGGGCGGGATTCGGCGCTCGTTCCAGCGGTTTAGACGGGATCGCTTCCTGTCCGTACTTTGACAACCTGCCACACCCTGGAGCGCAACAGCCAGACGGAGGCCGGTCATGACATGGGAGACAATCGAGGCACCACCCGGCCTGGCACCGCCCCAACCGATGACCGCGCGCGTGCAGTCGCTCCCGGCGCGCTTCACGTACCGGGGCAAGCCCAATGAACCGCGAGGACGTGCTTCACCCCAATCGCCTCATCCTTGCAGTTCCCTCAGGGTCACCGAAGGCGGCGTGTCCAGCACGCGCCGGGTGGCGAACATCCCCGCGCCGACCGCCGACAACACCCCCAGCCCGCCTCCCACGCCCACCAGCCGCCAGTCCGCCGTCCACGGCAGGTCGAAGACCTGGGTGGCGATGATCCCCGCCAGCACGGAGGCGGCGACCGCCGCGGTGAGGCCCGACAGCAGGCCAATGGCCGCGAACTCCGAGGCCTGCGCGAGCCGCAACTGTCGACGACTGCCGCCCAGCACCCGCATCACGCCGCCCTCCAGCAGTCGCTCGTCCTGACTGGCGCTGACCGCGGCCATCAGCACCAACATGCCCGCGAGCAGGGAGAAGTAGAACACCACCTCCACCACGGTGGAGACCTGATCCGCGGTGTCGCGCACCTGCTTGAGCAGCGCATCCACCTCCACCACCGAGAGGTTGGGGAAGCGGGCCACCAGTTGCGCGGTGAAGCGCGTGCGCTCGGGGGGCACTCGCACCGCCGTGATGTAGCTGGCCGCATAGCCCGTGAGCGCGCCCGGCGACACCAGCACGATGAAGTTCGGCCGGAAGCTCTCCCACTCCACCTCGCGCAGGCTGGTGACGGTGGCCTCGAGCCGCTGTCCCGCGATGTCGAAGGCCACGCGGTCCCCGAGCTTCCAGCCCATGGTGGTGGCGAAGCCCTCCTCCACCGAGAGTTCCGGCGTCTCCGGGAGCCGCTGTCCCCAGAAAACGCCCGAGGTGACGCGGTTGTCCTCGCGCAGCGTGTCGGTGCTGGAGAGGTTGTACTCGCGGTCCCTCCGACGCTGTCCGGAGCGCTCCTCCTCGGAGCCAGGAGGCGTTTCCGCGGGCGTCGTCTTCACCGGCTCGCCGTTGTGTGACACCAGCCGGCCGCGCACCATGGGATGGAGGTCCGGCGCGGACAGCCCCTGCTCGGCCATGAACGCCCGGACCGGCTCCCGCTGGTCTTCCTGCACGTTGACGATGAATCGGTTGGGCGCCTCCTGGGCGAGCGCCGTCTGCCAGCGGTCGAGCAGGTCCGTGCGCACGAAGGTGAGCAGCAGCAGCGCCATTAGTCCCAGGCCGAGCGCGGACACCTGGGCGACGCTGGTGGCCGCGCGCCGACTCACATTGGCCAGTCCGTAGCGCAGGCTCCCGCGCAACCGCGAGCGCAGTCGCCGCACGACGTGGATGAGCCCCCACGCCAGGGTGGCTAGCACGCCCAGCGTGGCGAGGATGCCCAGCAGCATCACGGAGGCCAGTCCCGCCGAGCCCGCCTTCCACCAGAGCAGCGCGGCCAGTCCCGCCACGCCCACGAGCCCCACCAGCCAGGCGCTCGGCTCGGTCCGGTCGAGATCCCTCCGCAACACGCGCAGCGCGGGCACCCGGCGCAGCGCGAGAATGGGGGGCGCACCGAAGGTCAGCAGCACCAACAGGCCCACCCCATAGCCCTGCACCGCGGGCACCCAGCCAGCCGCCGGGATGTTCACCTTCAGCGTTCCGGCGAGCCACCGGCCCACCAGCCACTGCATCAGGAAGGCGAGCAGGACGCCCACGGTACTCGCGAGGAGCCCGACCAGGAGCAGCTCGCCTCCGTGGATGGCCACCAGCGTGCGCTGGCTCGCGCCCAGACACCGCATCACCGCGGTGCTCGACAGGTGCCGCTCGCCGTGCCGACGCGCGGCCATGGCCACGGCCACCGCCGCCAGCACCACCGACACCAACGCCGCCAGGCTCAAGAAGCGGTCGGCCCGCTCGAGCGCCGAGCGCATCTCCGGGCGCGCGTCCTTCACCGTCTCCAGGCGCTGGCCCCGGGCGAGCCCCGCCCGCGCGGTGCGCACGAAGCGCTCCACGGCGTCGGGTTCTCCGGCGACCACCAGGCGGTAGCGCAGCCGGCTCCCCTCCTGCACCAGTCCCGTCGCGGGCAGGTCGGCGAGGTTGAGCACCACCCGGGGCGCGATGTTGAAGGCGTCGAGGGCCGCGTCCGGCTCCTGGACCACCAGCGCGGCGAGTCTCAGCCGGGACTCGCCCAGGGCAATCATGTCCCCCAGCCGGGCCTCCAGTGCGTCCGCGCCCGCGCGGCTCATCCACACGCTGCCCCGTTCGGGAATGCCCGGGGCGTCGTGCTCGGGGCCGTCCGCCGTCTCCACGATGCGGAAGCGGCCCCGCAGGGGAAAGCCCTCGCCGAGCGCCCGGAGCTCGCCGAGCTTGAGCCGCTCGTCGTCCGCGTCGCCGACCCGGATCATGCTGGTCAGCTCCCGTGTCTCCGTATGGCGCAGCCCGGGGGCTCGCGCCGCCTCGCGCACCGCCTCACCGAGGGGGGTATCTCCGAGCGCCACCGCATCACCGCCGAGCAGCCGGTTGGCCTCGAGGGCGAGCGCGCGCCCGGCGCGGTCGGTGACGAAGCCGATGGCCGTTACGGCCAGCACGGCGAGCACCAGGGCGGCCAGGAGGATGCGCAGCTCGCCGGCGGCGAAGTCGCGGCGCAGCTGGCGCCAGGCCATCACGAGCGGTCTCATGGCGCGTGCCGCTCCCCGGTCATCAGGCGACCTCCATCGAGCCGCAACCGCCGTCCGCAGCGCGCCGCGAGGCGCTCGTCATGGGTGACGAGCACCAGGGTGGTTCCGGCCTCCGCGTTGAGGGAGAAGAGCAGCTCGACGATGGCCTGGCCGGTGCGGGTGTCGAGGTTGCCCGTGGGCTCGTCGGCGAAGAGCACCGCCGGCCGGGTGACGAAGGCGCGCGCCAGGGCCACGCGTTGCTGCTCTCCGCCCGACAGCTGGCGAGGGTAGTGACCCAGCCGCTCCCCCAGCCCCACCTTGTCGAGGATGGCCCGGGCGGGCGTCTCCACATCCGCGTCTCCGCGCAGCTCGAGTGGCAGCATCACGTTCTCCAGCGCCGTCAGCGACGGCAAGAGCTGGAAGCTCTGGAAGACGAAACCCACCTTCTCGCCGCGCACGCGCGCGCGGCCGTCCTCGTCCAGGGCGGACAGCGGTGCGCCGTCCAACAACACGCTCCCGGAGCTGGGCGTGTCCAGCCCGGCCAGCAGCGACAGCAGGGTGCTCTTTCCCGAGCCGGAGGCTCCGACGATGGCCACGGTGTCGCCATGGGCGATGGAGAAGCCCACGCCGTCGAGGATGGTGAGCGCGCCGGAGGGCAGGGGGACGCGTTTGCCCAGGTCCGACACCTGGAGTGCCCACCGCTGGGGCTCGGGCTGGACTTGGGGGTGCATCGCGCGGTCGTGGGTCATATGGGATTCTTCGTCAGGGGCGCGTCTGCTCGCGGAGCGAGCTTCTAACGGCGGCCCGGAGGAGATGCAGCGGATGAATCAAGACTACATGAGGCAGCGCACCTGGACCGCCCGCGTGCTCGGCCAGGTCGTGGTGACACTGGCCGTGGGACTGGCCGCGCTGGGCGCATCGGCCGCGCTGGGGGGGCCCACCCGGACGGTGCTGGTGATGGGGGATTCGTTGTCCGCCGCCTACGGGCTCGCGCCGGAGGAGGGGTGGGTGGCGCTGACGGCCGCGCGGATGGCCAGGGAGTATCCGGGCTGGCGGGTGGTGAACGCCAGCGTCAGTGGGGAGACCACGGCGGGCGGAGCCGCGCGCATCGAGGGCGAGCTGACGCGCAACCGGCCGGAGGTGGTGATCATCGAGCTGGGCGGCAACGACGGGCTGCGGGGTCTGCCGCTCAAGCAGACCCGGGCGAATCTGGAGAAGATGGTGAGCGCGGCCAGGGCCGTCGGCGCCCGGGTGTTGTTGGTGGGCATGCGCATGCCGCCCAACCTGGGCAAGGCCTACACGGAGGGCTTCGCGGCCAACTTCCGGACCGTGGCCGAGACACACCAGGTGTCCCTGCTCCCGTTCCTGCTGGAACCCATCGCCATGGATCGGGCCTCCTTCCAGCCCGACAACATCCACCCCGTCGCCGCCGCGCAGCCCAAACTGAGCGACCATGTCTGGCCGGCGCTGGCCGCGTTGCTGAAGTGAGCGGTCCCAGCTCCCCCCGGGGAAGTCAGTGGAGCGCCTGTGCCGCGCACGATGGGTCATCCATGCTGAGCACCGCTGTGACCCTGGTGCGCTCCACGGAGCGGGCTGAGCGAGCAGCGCACCGGTGTATTTCCTGAACGGTCTGGTACTTGAGGACGAGGCGATATGAGCGTTGATTCGGGTAGGTCCCACCTCGTCGCGTGCGCATGCGGCCAGGTGGTATTCGAGGCGGCGGGTGTGCCGATCCTGACCACGGTATGTGATTGCGCGAGCTGCCGCGAAGCGGGCCGGCGGATCGAGGCGCTTCCCGGCGCGGCACCGGTGCTCGATGCCGATGGCGGCACCAGCTTCGTGCTCCATCGCAAGGACCGCGTGCGCTGCACGAGGGGTGGGGCTCAGCTCAAGGAATATCGCCTCAAGCCCGATTCGCCGACGCGGCGGGTGGTGGCGACCTGCTGCCATTCGGCGATGTTCCTCGAATTCAACAAAGGCCATTGGCTGAGCCTGTACCGGAACCGCATCCCCGGTGCGCCGCCGGTGGAGATGCGGGTGATGACCGGGGACCGCCCCGATGGCGCGCCCCTGGACGGAAACGTGCCTGCCTATGCCACGCATTCGGTGGCGTTCATGTGGCGGCTGTTCGCGGCGTGGTTCGCGATGGGACTGCGCACTCCGCGCGGCATTGACGGCACGAAGATCGAGGGAGGTAGTCCATGACGTGGTCGGGGGGGAGGACGCCCTCACTCCCAGGAGATGTCGTACTCGCAGTCGAGCAGAGCCGTCTGCCGCCCATTCATCCGCACCTCTCGCGCTCCGCCCCGCTCCAGGATGGCCGTCAACTGGCCCTCGTGATACGCGCAGGGCAGGAAGACGTCGCGCATGGTCCAGTGGCAGTGCCGCGCTCCCCGCCACTCCAGCGAATGCTCGCCGAAGCCCGTGGCCACCCGGTAGCCCATGGGCGAGTGGTTCAGCATCCGCCGGGCGTCCGTCCCCGCGAGCCGCACCAGGAACCGGCCGGTGTAGGAGGACAGGAAGTCGCCGATGCACTCGCGCCCCAGCGCGCGCAGGCCCGCCGCCGCCGTTCCGTGACGCTCCACCAGCGGCGGCATCAGCAGCCCGAGCAACTGCAACTGCGTGCGCACCGGGTAGTGGAAGAGCTCCACCAGGGGCGCGTCGCCGCACAGGGCGAGGCCCCGCTCCCACAGGGGCTCGCCTCCGAGCACGCGCAGCTGCCTCAGGTAGGACTGGAGGAACAGCCCCCGGATGGTGTGCTCGGGGCGCACCCGCGCCAGACGCCGCTCGAGGTCCACCTCCCAATCGTCTCCCGCTGACACCGCGACCACACCCACCTCCGGGCCTCGTTCTCGGCCGGAGGGCATTCTACTCGCCGCGCCGACGGACTTCCCGGGGCCGCCGCGGGTGATCGCGTTCTACTGGCCGTGAGGGGATCGGCGGGAATTCACCAAGGGTCTGAGCGAAACCGGACGCCCCGGGCATTGGAGAAAAGCATAAGAAGGATGGGCGGCTGGGTGAAGGTCAAGTCCGCGAACAGGAGCGGGGTGTATGAGCGAGAATGCGATGGGACGCCGGACGATCATCGTCGCGGGCGTAAGCGCCATGCTGATGCCGGCGAGCGTCCGGGCCGCGAAGCCGGTCACGGGCATGAAAAAAGGAACGACGATGGACGACGGTGTGTGGCTCAACGAGCCCAAGGTCTGGAACCGCGCGAACGGCGTGCTGGACGTCACGACGGACAAGAGCACCGACTTCTGGCGGGAGACGCATTACGGCTTCACTCGTGACAGCGGTCACTTCCTGGGCGTGCGCACCGAACCGGCCTTCACCGCGCAGGTGCGCATCCAGGGCGCCTACGAGCAGTTGTACGATCAGGCCGGAATCATGATCCGGGTCGATGAGCGCCGCTGGGTGAAGGCCGGCATCGAATTGTCTGATGGCCGGGCGATGCTCAGCAGCGTGCTGACGAACGGCAAGTCGGACTGGGCGACCGGGCCTTACGAGGCGAACCCGCGCGATTTCTGGATGCGTGCGACGGTCGCCAAGGGGGTGTTGCGTCTCCAGGTGTCCGCCGATGGCAAGACATGGCCGCTCGTGCGGCTGGCGCCCTTCCCGGAAGCCAAATCCTATCTCGTGGGACCGATGTGCTGCACTCCGGAGCGGGCAGGACTCCAGGTGCGATTCTCCGAGTTCCGTCTCACGCCCCCCCTCGGCAAGGATCTGCACGACCTGACGTAACGGCGAGGCGCGGAGCGGGCTTTCGCGCACGTGGCTCCGCGCCTGGCTGGCCTTCTCGGCTATCGATCGCCCGTCCAGATGTTCCCGCCGCCGTCCTTGAACAAGAACGTCTCGGTGGAGACCGGGTCTTTCGAGAACAGGTTTCCGGAGTTGGCCCGGTGGCCGGTGATGCTCGAGTTCTTGAGGGTGATCGAACCCGTGGTGGCGATTTTCCCGCTGAACGGGCTGGGCGGGGCCTTGTGCGAGTCGTTGGCCACCATGCCAAACTCGCCTGATTGGTTCATGACAATATGGACGCCGTCGAACTCGGTGTCCTCGATTCGCTGCCCCTGCGTGGTCTGAACCAGGACCCCGTAATAGACGGGGTCGATGATATCGATGTCCTTCAAACGGATGCCCTGAAAGCGGATGGGGGAGGACGGCTCGGCCGGAGAGTACGGGTTGGCGGCGAACAACCAGACCGCGCCCCACTTTCGCCGCGTGGTTTCGTCTCCCTGCGCTCCGTCGTCGTCGTCCCACCACATGCGGCCTCCGCAGCGCTCGACCGTCATGTTCTGAAGGGTGGTGAGCCCGGAGAACTCGTGCTGGGGCGCGAACTCGTTATCCACGGTAATGCCCGGATAGCGCAGGGTGTCGTAGACCACCGAGTCCTTGATCACGTTGTCGTGGCCGCCGTAAACCGCGAAACCGGCTGCTCGCCAGATCAGGCCCGCGGTGCAGCGCTCAATGATGTTGCCCTGGTTGGGGCCCTCGGGCTGGTGAACCCAGGGCGTGTCTCCAATGGGCGCCTTGTCCCAGGTAATGGCGGACCACATGGCGAAGGCATCATCCCCGGTGTTTCGCGCCGTGCAGTTCACGATCCGCGAGTTGCTGGTTCCGTTGCACAAGTTGATGCCGTCCGCCAGGGTGTTGCGGAACCGGCAGTCCTGCCACAGCAGGTTGTTGCCGCCCTCGACCCAGCCACCCACGATCATCCGCTCGATCCACAGCCTCTTGAAGACCGCGTTGTTGTGCATGTAGCGGTCGAAGGCTCGCCCGATCCCGTCGTAGCTGTCCCACGGCCAGTTGCCGAGATCGGCCGCGTCCTTGTTGTAGCGAGCCGCCCGGTTGCGCCAGGTTCCAAAGATCGCGAAGTCCTGGAAGGTGATGTTGTCGCCGCTCAGACGGAACCCGAACTCGTAGTTGTAGCCAACCTCCTGCGGGGGAGGAGGCACGAACCGCGTGTACCACATGCCAGCGCCCTGGACGGTCAGACCGGCGGGAACGTAGACCTTGGGGAGCGCCGGGCTCACGTGCGACATCACGTAATCGCCAGGCGGCAGGAAGATGCCAGGTTTGCCGCCGTCCACGGCTTCCTGAAGGGCCCGCACCACCCCCGCTTGGGTGAATTCGCTCACGACGACGTAGCCCGCTGGAGCGGAGAGGGGCTCCGGCACGAGCTCGAGGTCCATGAAGTCGATGGTGACGGGGAGCTCCGCGGAGGCATCCGGCGAGATGATCTTCACCACATCGCCTGGGTGGATGGTCTCCCTGCCGTCGGTCGCCAGCAGCGCGTGCGCCTCGTCGTAGATGTGGTGCGCGGAGTTCCAAGGCAGCCGCAGGCCAAAATTCACGTCGCTGGTGCTCGGGTTCTGGGGGAGTTCGTCCACCTGCTGGCGCGGAAAGGCGTTGTGCGTCTCGGTGTTGTTCGGACCGGTGTAGAGCCAGGCGAAATCCGAGTTCACGGTGAGCGTGGCGACCTTCACGTCATTCACGTAGACATCCAGATGGGCCTCTTTCTGGTCCGGCACGCTGTAGCGCACCAGGACGGAGTTGGCCTTCACGCGGCTCGTCCACGCGACCGCGTCGGTGGGGCCATGCAGTGTCACTGCCTTGCGGCCCGATGCCTCGCCGGAGAGCGTGCCTTCCAGCCACGGGCCACGGGTGGTCTGCTCGAGCGTGGCACCACCGGAGGAAACGCCCGCCTCGGCCTCGTACTCGTCCCAGGGAACGGTGGCGCCCCGGGGGACGGGGGAGTCGCTGGGGTTGTCACCAGGTTTGTCGCTAGGGTTGTCGCCGCAAGCAGCGAGCAGAAAGCACGCGCAGAGCGACACGAGGCTCGAACGAATCATCGTTTGCTGGCTCCTCTTCGAGACGTGAAGTTTCAAAGTATAGGCATCCCCGCGGACGGATGGGCGCAGGTCGGAGGTGGCATTACCTTCCACCGGAATGACACCGGAGGGCGGGCATGTGGCGTAACAGGGCGGTCAAACGGGCGCGGGGCTGGTGCGCGAAAGGGTGAACACGCCTCCGTCCATGGCGGATGCTCACACCGGGGACATCCCTTTTCCCAATGGGAACCGTGCGAAGTGGGTCCGTGCTTCGCCCGGGGATGATCCTCACGCGCTCCTGCGCGCGCTCGACTCCCCCCCGTCGAAGGAACCGAGGAAAAAGAAAAAGGACCCTTCGTCGCCACGAGACGCGGGCGTGGTGCAACCCCCGCCGGAGGACGCGGGGACCGACCTGGGATGCGGGAACGATGGACGAGGACGGAGGACTCCGAGGACCGGAACCCAGGCTGGGTTCGGTCCCATGACTCCAGCCCCACTGCTTCCAAAGCGAGAAGCCCAGCAATCCCGAGAGGGTTGCTGGGCTTCTTCATGTCCGTTCTCTTCTCCTACTTACTTCAGGACCTCTCCGACGTTCACCAGACTGCCGCCCAGTGCGTTCATGTTGCGGTTACGGTCGGCACGATCCTGGCTGACCTCGCCGATGGTTCGCACGGTGATCGCCTTGCCGCGCACCGTGGCCTTGCGCTTCTTGTAGACGACGATGTTGAGCGAGTCGGTGTCGTGGGCCACCACGAAGATACCGTCCGTCTTCGGTGCTTTCTTCACCGCGTCCGCCGCCGCGGCGCGCACGAGTGGGTCGCTCACTACGCCGCCCTTGCCCGTGATGGAACCGATGAGCGCGCCCACGCCGTCCAGTGCGCCGCCATCCTCGGCGCCCCAGCAGATGAACAGCAACACGCACTCATAGCTCGCCTCTCCGGTGATCTCCGAGCCCCAGTCGAAGCCAACCTCCTGCGGGCGGTTCCACACGGAGGCGGGCTCCGAGCGGTTGGAGAGGCCCGAGTCCATGTAGGCACGGCCGCTGGTGGCACAGCCCGTGGTGATCGCGACGATGAATGCTGCAAGCACGCCCATCCGGAACATTCTTCACTCCAGGTACAGAGGTGAAAGTTGCGGACGCGCTCCTAGTGCGTTCCCAAGGAGGAGTCAAAGGACTCGAGACCCGCGCGTCCTATGGAACCGCCGGGCGGCGGGCGAACAGCGACACCAGATCCGTCTGGATGCCCACGAGCGCGAAGCCGAAGTTGGCCCAGTTGGACAGCTCTCGCCGCGTCACGTCCGCTCCGCCGCCGAGCCATCGCAGGCGCGCGTAGGCAGTCACGCCGCCCTGGGCGTCCAGCGGAAGGCCGAGCGTCAGTGCGAGATCGTAGATGCCGCCCGTGGTGTTCCCCACGAGCCCGAAGGTGGACAGGGCATCGGCCTCCAGGCCCGCCCAGACCCGCGAGGGCAGCGTGTAGCGCAGCCGCGTCTTCACCGCGCCCACCACGCCGATGTCGCTCTCCTGGGCCTGGCGCGTCCCGTCCACGCCACTCAGGCCCACCAGGGCATTGCGGATCTGCACGCTCGCGCCGATGTCCCAGCGGAAGCGCTCCCCGTCGACGAGCCGGTAGAGATAGCTGGCCCGGTAGCCGTCGAAGAGGTAGCGGTGGTCCACCACCGAGCCCGCGGGGAACACCGTGCCGCGAAAATCGATGTCCCGGGACAACGTGGCGCGCGTGGAGACCTCGAAGGGGGCGTACAGCAGGATGAGTCCATGGCGCTCGCCCAGCCGTGCCTCCAGGGATGCGCGCCAGGTCCGGTACAGCGTGGCGTCCTGATGGAAGTCCCCGGCCGAGTAGGGGGTCCCCGTGGGGCCATAGCGGCCATCGTTCTGGAAGATGGCGGCGGGTCCCGTTTCGTATTCGGCGAGAAGGCCTTGGAGCGGACTGTCGGCGAGGGCGGGGGAGGCGAGCAGGAGGGCGGCGAGCAGGAGGGAGCGCATGGTGGGCTCTCGGATGCGGAGGGCCTCACCGGGTTCCTCGGATTTCCACGATGCCAGGTCCGGCGAGGCGGTGTTGCTCGCGCCAGGCCCGGGGGGTCATTCCGTGGGTGCGCCGGAAGGTGCGGATGAAATGGGTGACGTCGGCGTAGCCCACCTGGCTGGCGATGCTCTCGATGCTGGCTCCCGTTTCCATCAGGCGCCGCCGGGCCTCGGCCATGCGATGCTCGCGCAGCCAGTCACCCACCGTCAGACCCGTCTCCCGGCGGACCGCGTTGGCCAGATGAGAGGGTGTGCACCCCACCGCCGCCGCGACGTCCTGGAGCGACAGGGGTTGCAAGCAGTGCGCCTCGATGAAGGCGAGCGCATCGTGCACGAGTCCGCCGATCATGGCCGGCGCCAGGGGCGCGTGCTCCTGCAACTCGCGCAGCAGCTCGGTGATGAACAAGACGAACCATGCGTGCGCGGCGTTCTCCATGCCCCACCGGGCGGCTCCCAGCTCGGCATCCAGCTCGGCCACCCGATGGAGGATCCGGCTCCATCGGGGCTGCTCGGGCCGCAGCCGGAGCAGTCCCCGGACAAAGAGGCTCCGCGTCGGAGCGGGCTTCGCTCCTCCTGTCTTTCCAGGCGGTTCTGGCAACCACTCTGGTCCAAGCGAGCGGAGCAGCAGGGGATCGAAGCACACGATCCACCCATCGAGGTTGCTCACATCGAGGGGCTGGTGCTCCACGCCCGCGGGGACGAGGTGGATGTCCCCCGCCTGGAGCTCGACCTGCTCCAAGTGTCTGCCTCGCCCCCTTCCCATCGTCAGCACGAAGACCATGAAGAAGGTCGAGATGAGCGGCCCGGGCGGAAGTTGGGGCTTGAGTTCTCGCATGCGAATGACACGCAAGGGCAGGTTCCCGGTCCCCAGCGCGTCGAGGGTGAGAACGTGGGGAGGTTGTTGACGAGCGCGGTGCATGAGAGAGGCCTGGGCCCGTGCACGAGGGCCTACCTCGTGCCTGGACAAAGGAGACCAGGATGTCATCAATCGCGTGGACCGGGTGATGGATCCGGGCCCCCGAGGATGGGTAGTCTTCCGGGGATGACCGCACTCGATGACTCGCAGGTGAGGCGCTTCGTGGAGGACGGCTTCCTCCGGCTCGATCAGGTCTTCCCCCGGGAGATCGCGCAGCAGGGCCGCGAGGTGTTGTGGCGGGACCTGGGCTGTGATCCGAATGATCCCGCCACCTGGACGAAGCCCGTCATCCGGCTCGGGGGGTACGCGCAGGAGCCCTTCCGGCGGGCGGTGAACATGCCCCTGTTGCATGCCGCCTTCGATCAACTCGTGGGCGAGGGGAACTGGAAACCAGGACAGGGTCTGGGCACTTTTCCCGTCCGATTTCCCAGCACGGAGGACCCGGGGGATGCCGGTTGGCACGCCGATGCGAGCTTCGCGGGAGAGGATGGTTCCTGGCGGCTGAACGTGACGTCGAAGGGGCGGGCCTTGTTGATGCTCTTCCTCTTCTCCGACGTGGGCGAGGACGATGCGCCGACCCGCATCCGGGTGGGCTCCCACCTGGACGTGCCTCGCGTGCTCGAGCCCGCCGGAGAGCAGGGCATGTCGTTCCTGGAACTGGCGGCGCACCTGGGACCGACGGAGGCACGGCCGCTGGCGTTCGCGACGGGCGCGGCGGGTACGGTCTATCTCTGCCACCCCTTCCTCATTCACGCCGCCCAGCCGCATCGCGGGCGCACGCCCCGCTTCTTGGCCCAGCCCCCGCTCTACCCGGCGCGTCCGTACCAGCTCCACCGCGACGATGGGCGCTACTCCCCGGTGGAGCAGGCGATCCGTCTGGGATTGGAGTTGGCCCGGTAGGACGCGTTAGGCCTACGCGTCCACTCAGAGCGCATGGCTGTCTGTCGGAGCGGAAGGCGCCGTGCGGGCCGCCTTCCGCTCGAAGCGCCTACTTCAACGAGTCCAGGTAGGGCCGGTGGCTGTTGGTGAACTCGAAGTTCGCGAACGCGTCCCAGTTCACCGACCAGGACATCAGGCCGCGGAAGCTCTTGTTGTTGGCCACGTTGCTGCGCACGGAGTAGCTGCTGATGGGAATGCCCTTCACCAGCGCGTTGACGGCCTTCTGCACCTCGGCGGGCGTCGTGTAGCCGCCGCCCGCGTTGCCGTTGGCGGGCAGGCCGATAACCACCTGATCCGGACGGAGCGCGGGGAAGACGTTGCTCGCGTTGCGCGCCACGGGGAAGCCCGTGAGCAGCATGTCCGTCATGGCCACGTGGAAGTCCGCGGTCCCCATGTTGTGGTACTGGTCGTCCAGACCCATGATGGGGCCCGAGTTGTAGTCCTGCACCTGCAGCCAGTTGAGGATGTCGCGCGTGGCGTAGAGCACGGGCAGGTACGCGCCGGCGCGGCTGTCACAGCCCGAGCAGCTGCCGCCGTAGAACGAGTAGCCGAGCTGCACGAAGAACGTCTCCGGCGCCATGGTGAGCATGAACTTCGTGCCGAAGGCATTGCGCAGGCTGCGGATGGCGGAGATGAGGTTGACCACCACGGGCGTCTTCGGGTTCTTGAAGTCCGAGTCCCCCGCGTTGAGCGACAGCGAGTGGCCCTCGAAGTCGATGTCCATGCCATCGAAGCCGTACGTCTCGATGATGGAGCGCATCGAGCTCACGAAGGCGTCGCGGGCGGCCGTGGTCTCCAGCCGCACCTGGCCGTTGGCGCCACCGATGGAGATGATCACCTTCTTGCCCAGGCCGTGCAGGTAGGCCACGTCCGCCTTGAAGTCCGCCACCGAGGTGCCGTAGGGCGTGAAGCCGATGGTGCCGCCGGTCGCGCCGCCGGTCGGCTCGGCGAAGGAGACGTTGATGACGTCCCACTTGGTCGACACGTTGCGCAGCCGGATGAAGCCCGAGCCGTTGTCGAAGTTGTGCCAGTAGCCCACGAGGATCTTGCTGGGCACGTCACTGGAGGGCGCCGTCGACGTCCGGGCGCTCACGGCGCTGCTCGCCGCGGAGCGGTTGCCCGCGCCATCCCTCGCCTTGACGGTGAAGGAGTACGCCGTGTCGGCCGCCAGGCCGGACACCGTCACGCTCGTGGCGCCGGTGGTGCTCGCCGCCACCGTCGAGGAGCCGTTGGTGAAGACCTCGTAGCCCGCCACGGCCACGTTGTCCGAGGAGGCGTTCCACGCGAGCGACACGCTGCTGCTCGTCACGCCCGTGCTGCGCGGACTCGCCGGCACCGAGGGCGCCTGCGTGTCGTTGCTCTGCGGGTTGGTGGTGGTGCTGAACGCGGAGCTCGCCGCGGAGCGGTTGCCCGCCGCGTCCCGCGCCTTCACCGTGAACGTGTAGTTCGTGTTGGCCTGCAGGCCGGACACCGTCACGCTCGTGGCGCCGGTGGTGCTCGCCGCCACCGTCGAGGAGCCGTTGGTGAAGACCTCGTAGCCCGTCACGGCCACGTTGTCCGTGGAGGCGTTCCACGCGAGCGACACGCTGTTGCTCGTCTTGCTCGGGGAGTTGACGCCCGTGGGCGCGGAGGGGGGCTGCACGTCCGTGGGGGGCGGCTCGACGATTCCCCCTTCCTGCCACAGCGCGGCGACGTTGGGCGGCTCCCAGCCCACCAGGGACGTGTGTGCCTGACGGCAGGAGTACGCCTTGCTGGAGTAGGTCACGACATCGCTCACGGCGTACTGGGTATTCGGGGCCCAGGCGCCGCGATTCGCGGCCTCGGCCAGGGCGGGCATCAGCCCCAGCAGCAGGACGGCGATGGCCAACAAAAACCCTGATCGGGGTGCTGCTTTTCGGGGGGAGACGAACATGCCCATGCTCCTCGGAGTGAATTCGGGGAGAGGCTCGCGCCCATTTTTTCGGGTTAATCCCCGGAGACGGCTCTACCGGGCGTTGGGCAGGGTCTCGAAGGGCCAGGGCCGTTGTTCGGCCGGAGCCTTCGGGGCGAGCCACCGGTCCGCCAGCCGTTGCGCGATCCGCCAGGGCTCGCCCCCCGCGCGGTTCGTCAGGACGATGACCGTGAGCCGCTGCTCCGGGTACTTCACGAGGGCGTTGGTGAAGCCACACGTTTCGCCGTGGTGGGACAGGCGAGGGCGTCCCTCGTCCTCGTCCACGAACCAGCCGAAGCCATAGGGGGAGCGGGTGCCATCGGGCAGGGGGGGCGCGGTCCAGGCGAGGCGTTGGGTGTCGGCGCCCACCAGGGTGTGGGCGTCCAGGGCTCGGTCCCAGGCCACCAGCTCGGCCACGGACGAGTAGATGCCACCGTCTCCCAGCACGGCGCTGGTGGGGCTCTGGTCGCGGGGGCGGAAGCCGTCCGCTCCGGCCACGTACCCGTAGGCGCGCCGGGCCACCGTGGAGCGGCCTTCCTCGTGCGCCACCGTGGCGCGCATCCCGAGCGGTGCGAAGACGCGCTCGTGCAGGAAGCGGGCGAAGGGCATGCCGCTCACCTGTTCCACCACGAGCGACAGCACCGCGTAGCCCGAGTTGCTGTAGCGCACCGCCGTCCCGGGCGGGAAGTACGTGCCCTGGGCGCGCGCGAGCAGCCCGAGCACATCCCGATCCTTCACCTGTTCGGTCTGGGTGTCCGGGACGAAGGCCTCGTAGTCCCAGATGCCCGAGGTGTGCTGGAGCAGATGCCGGATGCGGACCTCGCCCAGGGTGGGTGGGAAGCCCGGGAGCACGTCCACCACGCGGTCGTCGTCATGGAGCCGGCCTTCCTCGATCAGCAGCAGGATGGCCATGGCGGTGAACTGTTTGCTGAGCGAGGCGAGCCGGTACTGCGTCTCCGGCATGGCGGGCGTGCGCGAGGGCAGGTCCGCGAGGCCCGAGGCGTGCTCGAACACGACACGCCCCTCGTGAATCACGATGGCGCTGGCCCCGGGTGCCTCCGGGTTCTCGTAGTCGGAGAGGAGTTCGCGGGCGGAGGAGCCGGCCGCGCAGCCCGCGTTCATGGTGGCGAGGATGAGGACACGAAGGGAGAGCGAAAGGGCACGTGGGGTCATGGGTCAAAACAAGACAGTTGAATTAGGTGTCTACTGGGGGTGGAGAATGTTCACGCCGAGACAGGTAAAACAGACGTTGAGGAAAAGCCGGTTGATCTGCTTGTCGAGATAATCGTCTTCTACCTCGCGCTGGACCGCTCAACCTGAAAGGACCCCCCATGAAGCGTTTGTTGACCGTTGCTCTCCTTTGTGGTGCCGCCACTGCGTTCGCCGCCGACAAGCCCGCGCCGAAGACCGCGCCGAAGGCTGAACCCAAGGCCGAGACGAAGACCATGCCCGCGGAAGCGAAGGACTTGAAGGTCGAGGAGCCGGATCAGAAGGATCCGAAGAACAAGGAAGTGGATACGAAGGCGCAGGGGGAGGTGAAGAAGGATTCGTTCTGAGACGTGCCCCTGGGATTTGAACCCATCACAAGGAGAACCCTCATGAAGAAATACGCGGGAATTGTTTTTGTCGGTATGTGCATGCTCCAGGGAACCGCGAGCGGCCAGGACTGCATCAAGACCTTCAACCAGGGAGCTGCCACGGTCGCTCTGGGTCTCTATGAGCAGTCGTGCCCGACCCTGAGCTTCAGCTCGGGCGTCATCAGCAAGGATGTCAAATACAACTGCTGTGGAGCTTCCGCCACGATCCGCGTCAATGGCGCTGACTGGAACAAGCTTCTCAGTGAAGGAAAGCTGGATGGTTTCAGGTATCAGAAGATCGAGAATTCCAACAATTCCTACACCCTGACCTACAGGAAGGTCGTGGGCAAGGAAGTCACGACCATCAACGGTGAGGACTTCTTCAAGTAGTCCGTGGCAGGGCGCTGGCGTGTTCTCTCTTCGGCCAGCGCTCATCGCCGCTCCAGCGTTCAGTCCCCTTTCTCTTGAAGACTTTGGACCGTGTCCTCCTACTATCTCCACGATCTTGCCCCTTTCCTCTTCCGTTACAATGACGGGCAGAGTGATGTCTTCGTCGCCCGTTGGGATGGGCTCGCGTATGTGGCGGGGTTCGCCCTCGCGCTCCTCCTGCTCAAGCGCTTCGCCGCGTGGGGCTACCTCCGGATCGCGCCGGGAGAGATCTTCGACTTCACCAGCATGGTGGCCCTCCTGGGGGTCCTGCTCGGGGGACGTCTGGGTTATCTGGTGCTATTCGATGGGGAGCGCTTCTCCGGGAACCTGGGCCTCCTCGTCCAGCTCAGTCAGGGCGGTGCGCTCTTCCACGGAGGCCTGCTCGGCGTGGCCGTGGTCACCGCGTTCCAGGCGCGGGAGAAGAAGGTCTCCTGGCTGCACCTCGGCGACAACCTGGTGACCGTGGCGCCGTTGGGCATCTGCCTCGGCCGGCTCGCCAGCTTCATGGACGGGGACCTGTTCGGACGTGTCACGCGGGTGCCTTGGGCCGTGCTCTTCCCCGCGGAGATCCATCTCCCGTCGTTCCAACCCGCCCAGGCCACCCGGCTCGCCGCGGAGCGCCTGCCGCTAGGCAGCTTCGACATCATGCAGGTGGCTCATGCCACGCCTCGGGTCATGGACGAGCTGCTGCTCATCCTCAACCCGCGCCACCCGTCGCAGCTCTACGCGGCCGCCCTCGAGGGGCTGCTGCTCTTCGTCATCCTCTATACCGTGCGCACCCGGGCTCGGCAGCCACCGGAGGGTCTGCTCTGTGGCCTCTTCTTCTTCCTTCACTCCGTGTTCCACATCGGCGTGGGCTTCTTTCGAGAGCCCCGCGCGGAGGACCCGATGTGGCTGGGTCTCGCCCAGGGCCAGCTCCTCTCGCTGCCCCTGCTGCTCGTGGGACTGGGGCTGATCCGGTGGAGTCTCTCCCGCCGCGCCACCCCGGCCGTGCTCCGGGGCCCAGCGGTCGTGGGCGAGTGAGGTTCCGCTCTACCGGCCCAGCTCGGTGCGCAGCTGCTGGATGGCGGCGAGCAGGGGCGGCGGGTGCAGGTTGCTCGGCACTTCCACCGCGAAGCGCTCGAAGGCGTCCAGCGCCTTGGCCTTGTCTCCCTGCTTCATGGCCAGGGCGCCCATGAACAGCAGCCCTTCCTGCGCGTCCGGGTACGTGTCCGCGAGCCGGGTCAGCTCCCGCTCCGCGCCGGCCTCGTCGCCGCGCACGGCCTTGAGCACGCTCTGGTGCACGCGCAATTCCACGTGGAAGGGGTCCACCGCGAGGCCCCTGAGGGTGACGCGCTCGGCCTCCTCGTACATCTGCCGCCGGATGAGCTCGTGGCTCAGGAGCGATGCGGCCTCCAGATCCCCCGGGTTGTCGCGCAGCCGCTGCATGGTCTGCTCCAGCTCCGAATCCGCGGAGGGGGCCTGGGGCTGTCCGCTCGCGGCCATGCCCGGGGGCGTGCGGCCCGTGGCGGCCTCGTTCTCGCCGCGCTCGTGCTGCTCGGACACCAGGGTGTAGCCCAGCACGCCGAAGAACAGCACGATGCCGCCGCCCCACAGCGCGCCCTTGATTTGCGGCGACAGGAAGCCCGTGGGCGCCGTCTGGGGCGCCGGGGCCGGGGCGCCCTTGTCCTTCTTGAGGTGCTCGTCCCGAGCGCGCAGCGCCGTCGCGGCCTCCAGCTCCAGCCGGCTCCGCTCCGCCTCGTAGCGCTCGGGGGACAGGGTGTGCTTCTCCGCCGCCAGTTCCTTGAGCTGCTCGATGAGCGACTGGTAGCGCCGCTCCAGGTCCTCGAGCGCGCCCGAGCGGGGAGTGGCCTCGGCGCCCTTGCGCCGCTGGGTGAGGAGGAAGAGGGCCGCGGCGACGAAGCCCACGGCGAGCACGATGAGGCCGGGCGTCCAGTTGGTCGAAGGGTTCATTGATCCAGCTCCCGGCGCACGGCCGCGAGGTAGGGGTCCACGGGTTCGGTGGAAGAGGTGGCCGGGGCCGAGGGGGTGGACGCCGCCGGCGGGGGCGGGGTCACGGGCGGCCGACGCACCTGGCGGAAGATGACGAAGGCGCCGCCGAGCAGCAGGGCCACGGGCCCCAGCCACACGAGCAGGTTGAAGCCATCGGCGTTGGGTTGCAGGAGCACCCACTCGCCGTAGCGGGCCACGAAGTAGTCGCGCACTTCCTGGTCCGTCTTGCCCTCGGTCACCAGCTCGCGAATCTTGTCGAGCTGGGCGCGCGCCATGGAGGAGGGGCTGTCGGCGACGGACAGGCCCTGGCACACCGCGCAGCGCAGCTCCTTGCCGAGCACTTGCACGCGGGCCTCCAGGGGAGGCGCGAGGGGTTCACTTCCGGCCTGCTGGGGCGCGTACTGGCCCGCGGCGAGAAAGAGGGTGAGCGAGAGGAGGGCGGCGGTCATGGCGGGTCCGGGGGACCCGTCTACCTATCGTCCCGGACCGGGTGTTGCCCAGTGGAAACCCGGGGAGGGCGCGGGCGCCGCCCGTCCGCTGGCTCACGGGGGAGGCAGGGTGGGGGCGGAGCGGCCCTGGCGCAGCTGCCGCAGCCGCAGCAGGCCCGTGGCCATCAGGCTCAGCAGGCGGAACTCGGCGGGCTCCAGCCGCTTCACGGTGCGCACCAGGCGGCGGATCTCCGCGGGCTCCTCCGTGGGCCGGGCCGGGGGCTCCTTGGCCCAGAAGTTCTCCTGGGCGGGTGTCAGGCCCAGCAGCACGTCCGAGGGGATGCGGAGGATTTCGCACAGCCGCCGAAGGGTGGGGACGCTGGGCAGCATGCCGCCGCGCTCCAGGCGCCCATACACCTCGGTGGCCAGGCCCACCCTCTCGGCGACGTCTTCCTGGGTGAGATTGGCGCGGACCCGGGCCGCCCGGGCCGCGGTGCCGATGGTCGTTGCCAGTCCTCGTGGGAGAGCCATGCCGTACGGTCCTGGGTGAGTCGGTGAAAAACGAGGGGCCCGGAACATCCGGGGCTATATGACTTCTAGGATAACTGGAAAAGGGGTGACTTCAAGAGTCATCTGTGAGCATGACCCGACTTTCGGAGTGGGGGGCTGAACGTCCCGATTCCAGCGGCTTCTCATGGATCTTGGTCGTTCGTGTCGCACATGTTTACCTTTCGAGTCTGTTTTCGGATACCCCCAAGGAGCAATTCACATGTCGAGTCGGCCGAATCCGGATCCCCCCCTCAAGGGCGCCCCCACCGTGGTGCTGGAGGCGGGTCTGGCGAGTTACGAGTTCGTGCGCCCCCTGGGACAGGGCCATCACGGCGAGTTGCTGCTCACGCGTCAGCGCTACCAGGGCGGCGTGGGGGGGCTGACGGTGCTCAAGCGGCTCAACCGCGTGGTGCGGCAGGAGGACTACCAACGGTTGGTGGAGGAGGCCCGCCTGGGGGGGCAGTTGCGCCATCCCAACATCGTCTCCGTGCAGATGCTGGGGGGAGACGCGGCCGAGCCGTTGCTCTTGATGGAGTACATCGAGGGGCAGCCGCTCGGAGACGTGATGCGCCGGGCGGAGCGCTCGGGGCGGGGATTCTCCGAGGCCCTGGCCTGCCATGTGACGGCCGAGGTGGCTGACGCGCTGCATTATGCCCACGCGCTCCATGACGAGAAGGGCCGCCACCTGGGGATCGTCCACCGGGACGTGACACCCCAGGGGATTCTCGTGGGCCGGTGGGGCGAGGTGAAGCTGATGGACTTCGGCGCGGCCTGGTCCCGGCTGGAGGGCCGCATCTCCACCGAGGGGGACACCGACCTGGGGAACGTGGCCTACAGCTCACCGGAGCGCGCCCAGCTCGAGCAGCTCGATGGCCGCTCGGATCTCTTCTCCCTGGGGCTCGTCTTCCTGCAGCTGCTCACCGGCCGGCACCTCTTGGACGCCGCCGCCCGCCACGAGGCGGAGCTCCTCGGCCGCCAGCTCCGGGTCCGGGGGGATTCGGGCCGGCCGGAGCTGGAGGAGCTGAGCGCGGTGCGCACCGCGGAGTTGCTCAAGCGCATGCGGGAGCTCACCTCGGAGCAGGTGGAGGAGGGGCTGGGGGAGGCGCCCGAGCCCCTCCGGCCCATCCTGCGCAAGCTGCTCGCCCCCCGGCGGGAGGATCGCTACGCCACGGGCGCGGAGCTGGCCGAGGCCCTGCGCGAGCACCTGTGGCTCACGCGCCAGCGCTACGGGCACGCGGCGCTGGTCTCCGAGGTGGCCACCCTGACCGAGTCCGTCCTGGAGGATCTGGAGGAGCCGGCGGACCCCTCGAGGCGGGGCAGGGGGGGCAAGGGCCGCCGGGGAGGGCCGAGCAAGGGAGCCTGAGCCCCTTGGCCCGGGGGCACGGGCCGTGCTAGGTCGCCGCCTTCCTCTTTGCGCAGCCTCAAGGAGTCGGGAAGATGGCACGCCGTCACATCCGCGTCGTCGGCGCGATGTTGCACAACGCCGAGGGCCGTTACCTCATCACCCAGCGTCCCCCCAAGGCGACCCTGCCACTCTTGTGGGAGTTTCCCGGGGGCCGCGTGGAGGAGGGCGAGGGCGATGAGCAGGCGCTCGCCCGGGAGATCCGCGAGGAGATGGGCGTGGAGGTGGAGGTGCTGGAGCAGGCCCTGCACACCCAGCACGAGTACCCCTCCTATGACATCGACTTCCGGGTGTATCGCTGTCGGCTCGTCAGCCCCGAGTCGGACATCCATCACCTGCGCGTGCATGATCACCGCTGGGTGTCGCTGGACGAGATGGCGGATTACCGCTTCCCGGACGCCGACGCCAAGACGCTGGCCAAGCTGCTGGATCTGGAAGGCTGACGTGCTCCGGGGGTTCGCCGGAGTCCTGGCGGCCGCGCTGCTCTGCGCCTGTCCGGCGAAGAAGTCCGCCACTCCGGACGCGGCCCGCGCGGAAGCCTCGTCGCGCTATGCCCCGGCCGAGTCCGTTCCGGGCTGCCGGCTCTACGGCGAGCCGCGCGCGGTGGGCGCGGTGCCCCTGGTGCTGGCCGAGATGTCCGGCCTGGCCGCCAGCCTCCAGCACCCCGGGGTGCTGTGGTCGCACAATGACTCGGGCAACGCCCTGGAGGTGTTCGCCCTCGATGCGTCCGGCAAGGTGCTCGCCACGCTGACGCTCACCGGTGCGTCCACCGCGGGGGCGGACCTGGAGGACATCGCCGTGGGCCCCTGCGAGCCCGGGCAGTCGCGCGCGTGTCTGTTCCTCGCCGACACCGGCGACAACTTCGAGCGTCAACCGCAGGCGCGCATCCTCCGGTTGCCCGAGCCGGAGCGGGTGGAGGACGCCACGCTCCCCGTGGAGACGCTGCCCTTCGCCTGGCCGGACCGGCCGCACGACTGCGAGTCCCTCGTCGTCGAGCCGGGCTCGGGCCGGCTGGCCGTCGTCACCAAGGAGCGCGACTCGCTGGGCGACGTCTTCGCGCTGCCGGGGCTCGCGGCGGGCACGGTGGCCCAGGCCGTCCGTCTGGGGACTCTGCGGGCTCCGGGCAACGCGGACTTCCTCACCACCGCGGCGGCGCTCCATCCCTCGGGGCAGCGGTTGCTGCTGCGCACCTATACCCGCGTCTGGGAGCTTCGCCGCCCGGGGGCCACGCGTCTGGAGGAGTTGCTGGAGGGGCAGCTCGCCGAGGTCCCCGGCCCGAGCCAGGCCCAGTCCGAGGCCATCGCCTACCTGCCCGAGGACGGACGTCCGGACGAGAGTCGCGCCTACCTGCTCGGCTCCGAGTTCGCCGGACAACGGATGTACCGGGTCGATTGCCGCTGAGCCGGAGTGTCCTGCCGCCGACAGTGTCCAACACCGGGCATTGCTTTCGACCGAAGGGACAAGAGGTGGGGCCGCGATCTCCTCATTACCTGGAGGTGCTTCGCATCCCGGGTTGACCACTGGGCGGCTGTGGCCATCTTTGACCCACACCAAGTCTTACCACGTACCACCCGGGTGCGTGACCAGGGGGAGGGGGAGTGTGCCGACGATGAAGCCTCAGAACACGCCGCCGTCGGGGGAAGGCCCTCGCGCGAAGAAGCAGGACAAGACGCCACCACCTCCGGCCAAGGGGTTCCGGTTCGGTTCTCCCCTGGCCTACATCTTTCTGCTCGTGCTGGGCTTCATTCTCTTCCGCAACGTCTTCCAGGACGCGGGCGTCCAGCGTGTGAGCTACAGCCGCTTCCGTGACGCGGTCACGGAGGGCCGCTTCAACCGCGTCCAGGTCGCCCCCGATTGGGTGAAGGGCTACCTCAAGGAAGGCTCGGCGCCCGCGCAGGGCACCGACGGCCCCCCCAGCACGGGGACGGGTGCGGCGGGGCCGCTGCGCAGCGAGCCTGGGGCCCTGCCGTGGATGGCCTACCGCGTCCAGGGGGACACGGACCTCGTTCCGCTGCTCGAGCAGGAGGGCGTGCAGTACGAGGCGGTGCCTCAGTCCAACTTCTCCGACGTGCTGTGGATCTGGCTGGTGCCGCTCGCCCTGGCCTTCGTCTTCTGGAGCTTCATGATGCGGCGCATGGCCGGGGGCATCGGCCAGGGGCCTCAGAGCGTCATGAGCTTTGGCAAGACGCGCGCCAAGGTGCAGGCGGAGGCCGACACGGGCGTGGGCTTCAAGGACGTGGCCGGTGTGGACGAGGCCGTGGACGAGCTGCGCGAGATCGTCGAGTTCCTCAAGACGCCGGAGAAGTTCCGCCGCCTGGGTGGGCGCATTCCCAAGGGCGTGCTCCTGGTGGGTCCGCCGGGCACGGGCAAGACGCTGCTCGCGCGGGCGGTGGCGGGCGAGGCGGGGGTGCCCTTCTTCAGCCTGTCCGGCTCGGAGTTCGTGGAGATGTTCGTCGGCGTGGGCGCCGCCCGGGTGCGCGACCTGTTCGCCCAGGCCACCGCCAAGGCGCCGTGCATCATCTTCATCGACGAGCTGGATGCCATCGGCAAGAGCCGCAACGCGGGCGTGGCCGGCGGCCATGACGAGCGCGAGCAGACGCTCAACCAGCTGCTCGCGGAGATGGACGGCTTCGACAGCCGCGCGGGCCTCATCATCATCGCGGCCACCAACCGTCCGGAAATCCTCGACAGCGCGCTCATGCGTCCGGGCCGCTTCGACCGGCAGGTGCTGGTGGACCGTCCGGACAAGCGGGGCCGCGAGCGGGTGCTCGAAATCCACTCCAAGGGCGTGAAGCTGGGGCCGGACGTGGACATCAAGTCCATCGCCGCGCGCACGCCGGGCTTCGCCGGCGCGGACCTGGCCAACGTGGTGAACGAGGCGGCCCTGCTCGCCGCGCGCAAGAACCGCGACGCCGTGCTCAAGGCGGACTTCGAGGAGGCCATCGAGCGCGTGGTGGCGGGTCTGCAGAAGAAGAACCGCCGCATGAACGAGCGCGAGAAGGAGATCGTCGCGCACCACGAGGCGGGCCATACGGTGGTGGGCTGGATGTTGCCCAACGCGGAGCGGGTGACGAAGGTGTCCATCATCCCGCGCGGCCTGGCGGCGCTCGGCTACACCATGTCCCTGCCGCTCGAGGACCGCTACCTGATGTCCTTCGACGAGCTGCGCGACAAGATGGCCGCGATGATGGGCGGCCGGGCCGCCGAGGAGATCTTCGTGGGCGAGGTGTCCACGGGTGCCTCCAATGATCTCAAGCAGGCCACGGACGTCGCCAAGATGATGGTGCGCGACTACGGCATGAGCACCCTGGGCCCGGTGGCCCTGGGCGCGGACCAGGGGGCGGGCTTCCTGCGCTCCGCGGGCATGCCGGAGACGCGGACCTACTCCGAGCAGACGGCGCGCATGGTGGACGAGGAGATCCGCAAGATGGTGACCGAGGCGCTCGACCGGGCGCGCGCGGTCCTCACCCAGCACCGCGACAAGGTGGAAGCCCTCGCCGCGCGGCTGCTCGCCACCGAGGTGGTGGACGAGGACGACCTCAAGGTGCTGCTCGGGCCCAAGGCCACCTCCAGCCGCGGCTTGCTGCACCCCGAGGCCCGGCAGGTCATCTCCGCCCACCCGGTGAGCGAGGAGACGCCTCCTCCGGGCGCGCAGCACGCCACGGGCACGCTCCCGGACGCGTAGCCGGACGCGATGACGGAGTGTGGGCGGGTGCTTGCCCGCCCGCCCCCTGGCCGGACCTTCGCCCCTTCCTCGCCGCTCAGCCTGCGGTGTCGAAGGGGCGAAATTATGTTGAACGGGAAGGAGGGAGCGTCCGTGGAGAACAGAATCGGAAAGAGCTATACGGCTCGCAAGTCGCTCTTCGCCAAGGGCCTGCGGGATGGTCGTCTCACGGTTCAGGAAATCGAGGAGGCCCTTCCCGCGGGGACGCTCACCGCGGCCGAGCGTTGGCTGTTGTACTACTCGCTCCGGGCCGCCCAGGTGGAGATCATCGACGAGGTCACCGGCCAGGTGGATCACGGCTTCATGACCGAACCTCCCTCGGTGCCCGCGGAGCATTAGCGGAACGTGGATCGCCGGCCCTCCTCGCTTTGACTCGGGTGGGGGGCTGGTTAGGTTCGGCGCATGAATGGCAATCCCCGAACAGACGAGCCGATCCAGGAGGCGCAGGAGGCGCGGCCTCAGGACGACGTGATTTCGCCCGAGGCGCCCGCCGCCGCGAGCGCCGCCGAGGTCGCGCGGTTGACGGCCGAGCTGGAAGCGGCCCGCCGCCGAGTGGACCAGCTGGCGCGCGCCTACCAGGAGCTGGAGAAGGATCGCGAGGAGTTCAAGCAGCGCCTCTCGCGCGAGCGCGAGCGCATGCTGGACGTGGAGCGAGGCAAGGTGGCCACCCAGTTGCTGGAAGCGGTGGACGAGCTGGACCTGTGCCTGTCCATGAGCGCCCCGGACGAGTCGAGTGGCCTGGCCAAGGGCGTGAAGCTCATCCGGGACGGGCTCCTGTCCAAGCTGCAGCAGTCGGGCGTCGAGCGGCTCCAGCTGGTGGGGCAGCCGTATGATCCCAACACGGCCGAGGCCACGGACATGGAGATCACCCCGAATCCCGAGGAGGATCAGCGGGTGGTGGCCGAGGCCCGGGCGGGCTACCGGTTCAAGGATCGGATCATCCGTCCGGCCCGGGTGAAGGTGGCCCGCTACATCCCTCCCGCGAGCGCCTGAGTCCCCTGCTAGGGTGGGTGGGGACCCTTCCCCGCCTCCCTTGAGAGAGAAGGTGGACCCGGGCGTCCCGGGAAGCCGGCGGGGAGGGTGGATGTTGCGCCCCTCGCCATGGCTCCTGTCCTGAATTCCCCTGTTTTCCGCCCGTGGGTTCGTCTGGCCGGGCTCTTCGTGTGGTTGCTCGCCCCGGCCGTGTGGGCCGAGCCGGATTCCCTCGATGCCTGGCTCACGGCCCGAGCGCGGGAGCACGCCGCCTGGACCGAGGATTCGGCCCGTTCATCCGGGGGAGCGCCGGGCCTGTGGCGGGAGTGGACCTCGAAGGAGCCGATGCTCCCGGGCTTCGTCCCCCCCAGTTCGCTGGCGCCGCTCATCCGCGCGGTGGAGGCGGGCGTGGTGAACATCAGCGTCACCGGGGAGGTGGGGCGGGGCGGGACGCGCTCGGCGAGCGGTTCGGGCTTCCTCCTCACCCCGGAGGGGCTGGTGGTGACGAACAACCACGTGGTGGCGCGGGGCAGTGAGGTGGCGAGCGAGATCGTGGTGCGCCTGTCGGACGGGCGCGAGTTCCAGGCCGAGGTGGTGGGACGGGACGCGTCCACGGACGTGGCGCTGCTGCGGCTGCTGGGGCGGGAGGTGCGGGGCCTGCCCGCCGTGTACCTGGGGGATTCGGACCAACTGGAGGTGGGCGACTGGGTGGTGGCCATCGGCAACCCCTTTGGCCTGGATCACTCGGTGTCCCACGGGATGATCTCCGCCAAGGAACGGGTCATTGGCGTGGGGCCCTTCGACGACTTCATCCAGACGGACGCCCTCATCAACCCAGGCAACTCCGGAGGGCCGCTCTTCAACATGCGGGGCGAGGTGGTGGGCGTGAACACGGCCATCATCAGCGAGGGTCAGGGCATCGGGTTCGCGGTGCCCAGCAACATGGTGAAGGATTTGCTGCCCAACCTGAGCAAGAACGGGCAGTTGCAGCGCGGCTGGCTGGGGGTGGTGGTCGACGAGCAGGCCCAGGCGGGCACTCGCGCAGCGGTGGTCACGCACGTGTACCCCCACAGCCCGGCGGAGCAGGCGGGCCTCCTCCCGGGGGATCTCCTGGTGGGCGTGAATGGCAAGCCCGTGGACTCCTTCCCGCAGCTCCTGCGCAAGGTGGCCATGCTGGTGCCGGAGACACAGGTGACGTTGTCGCTGGTGCGCGAGGGCACGGCGCGCGAGGTGCGGGTGAAGCTGACCGCGCGTCCGGTGCAGGAGGGGCTCTCGGCCTCTGGCAACCTGGGGGAGTTCGGGCTGGTGCTCCGGGACATCACTCCCGTGGTGGGGGCCACCCTGGGCCTGGAGCCCTACGCGGGCGTGCTCGTCTCCGGCGTGGTGCCGCGCTCGCCCGCGGCTCGGGAGGGCTTGCGGGCGGGGGACGTGGTGATCGAGGTCAACCGCAGCCGGGTGAGGGAGCTGAGGGCGGTCAAGGCGGCGCTGGAGAAGAGCACGGGGAGGACGCTCCTCTTGAGGGTCCAGCGCGGGGACGTGCAGCAGTACGTCGCGCTGGAGCCCTGAGCGGCGCGCTCCCGGCTACTTCCGGGGGGCCTTGTCGGCCGGTTCGTCCGCCAGCCACATGCCCAATGGCTTGCCCGTGCGCGCGTTGGACAGGAGCACGCCCTCCACCCGGCAGGACACCCCGTAGAGCTTGCCCCGGCCCTGGTTGCGCTCGAGCCCCCAGATGCCCTCGGGCGAGAAGACGATCTGCAGCCGCACCTGGTGATTGGAGAACAGGCGCATGAAGTCGGTGGCGTTCCATCCCACGGGGGTGGTGCCGGTGACGCGCACGGGCGGCACGAGCGGCTGATCCTCCGAACCCAATTGGCTCGGCGCACCCTGCGTCAAATGGTACGAGCCCCCCGGAAAGCTCGGGGTGACGAGGATGGTGTAGTTGCCGCTGCCTGGCTGGTACGGTCCCGGCTGCACCATGCTCGCCGCGCTCTCACCGACGATCATGTAGAGCTTCTTGCCCTCGTACTGCTTGCGGAACTCCTCCGCGGCGCCGCGGCAGCCCAGCCCGGAGAAGAAGCTCGAGCACTCCCCGATGTACTTGTCCAGGAAGGTCCCCAGGCTCCCCAGGGCCTCGGCCTGATCCCTTAACTGGGCGAAGCGGGAATCCACGTCCGCCAGGGCAAGCGTGGGCAGCAGCAGGGCGGCCAGGATGAGTCGTCGCACGAGGGGTTTCTCCTTGGGGAATGGTGGGGGTGGGCCATGGTGCCACTCCTGCGGGCCCCCCGCATCCGGGATGTCAGTACGTGGCGGTACGTGTCGGTATGTGGCGGTGGAGATTTTGACTACATGTCCTCACCATGTAGTTTCTCGACCACCTTCCACCCACCCCGGAGACACCCCGTTGGCCCAGGTTCAGGTTCGTGAGCGCCGCGCCCATCTGCGTTTCGACAAGGTCTTCACCATCTACCTCTCCACGCAGGGGGGGCTGAGCCGGGGGATTGGCCGCAACATCAGCCAGCAGGGCCTGTTCGTGGAGACGCGCGAGTCCATGTCGCTGGGCGAGCGGGTGAAGGTGACGTTCGCGGGCGAGGACGGCACGGAGATGACGTGCCTGTGCGAGGTGCGCTACCAGGTGGCGCTCTCGTATGGCCGCAAGGACGGGCGCGAGGGCAACAGCCGGGGCGTGGGCCTGCGCATCGTGGCCTACGAGGTCCAGGAAGACGCGCCCTTGCTGCTCGTGGCACGCGAGCGCGTCATGCACTGAGCGGCTCCGTCCGGACACGGAAGGACAAAAGACAAAGGGCACGGCCGCGTCGGGTGCGGACCGTGCCCTTCGTGTTTCACGCTACTGGGAGAAGCCCTCGAGCAGGTAGTGGGCCTCGATCCGCTTGAGCGCGAGGATCATCGCGGCGCAGCGCGGGTCCACTTCCTTGCCGATGCAGAACGGGCGGCTGTCGTGGGTGTCCGAGCGGCGCGACTGGTTGCGCGAGATGTCGCGGATGATGCGGTAGTTGCGCTTCATGGCGTGCTCGAGGCGCTGGTTGACCTCGGGCTCGCTCCAGCGCTCCATGCGCTTGTTCTGGATCCACTCGTAGTAGCTCACCGTCACACCGCCCGCGTTGGCGATGATGTCGGGGATCATGTCGATGCCGCGCTTCTGCAGGACGCGGTCGGCCTCGGGGGTGGTGGGGCCGTTGGCGCCCTCGGCCACGAGCTTCACCTTGAGGCGCTCGGCCACGTCGGCGGTGATCTCTCCGCCCAGGGCCGCGGGCAGGCAGATGTCGGCCTGCACCTCCCAGAAGTCCTTCTTGTCGATCTTCTGGGCCCCGGCGAAGCCGAGCACGCTGCGGCGCAGGTTCTTGGGATCGTTGACGTGGGCGAGCAGGGCGGTCACGTCGATGCCGTCGCCGTTGTAGATGGTGCCGTCGGCGTCGTTGACGGCGAGCAGGCGCGCGCCCATGCGCTGGAGGATGGCGGCGCCGTGGCTGCCCACGTTGCCGAAGCCCTGGAGGATGAAGCTCTTGCCCCGGAGGTTCTCGCCCTTCTCGGCGTAGTAGTCCTCGATGCAGAAGGCGACGCCCTGGCCGGTGGCGGCCGCGCGGCCCTCGGAGCCGCCGATGCGCACGTCCTTGCCGGTGACGATGCCGCGCATGCCATGGCGGTCGCGCTCACCGTCCGAGTACTGCCGGTACATGAGCGCCATGATGTCCCCGTTCGTCCCCACGTCGGGCGCGGGGATGTCGATGTTGGGGCCGATCATGCTCTTGAGCTTGTACATGAAGCGCAGGGTGATGTTCTCCAGCTCCTCCCGGCCGTACGCGCGCGGATCGATCTGGATGCCGCCCTTGCCTCCGCCGAAGGGCACCTCGGAGATGGCCGTCTTCCAGGTCATCTCCGCGGCGAGCGCCTTGAAGAGGTCCAGGGAGACCTCCCGGTGGTAGCGGATGCCGCCCTTGTAGGGGCCGCGCGCCTGGTTGTGCTGGACGCGGTAGGCCTTGAAGCGCTGGGACTCCCCGGGCACCAGCTGGTACACGTGGCCGTCGGGAAGGCGCAGGTGACCGCGGCGGATGGAGACGTCCGAGCCCAGCAGGGCGCGGCCATTGAGGATGATCTTCCCGTCGGCCAGGCGCTCCAGGCCCTCGGGGTTGCGCACCTGGGTGGGCTGCAGGTCCGAGAAGTCGCGCGCCTGTTCGGGGGTCAGCGGGACGAGCCGGTCCTTGAGCTTGGCGGTGACATAGAAGATGTGCTCGTAGTCGGGCTCCTCGAGCTCCAGACGGACGCGCTTGTCCAGCCCGATGAGGTCGGCGGCGCGATGGAAGATCTCCATCGCCTCCGTGTAGACGGTGCGCTTGGGCGTCGGGGCCGGAACGCGCATGAAGTTCTCTTCATTGGCCATGGGAAGAATCGCTCCTTGGGGTTGAGGCGATCGTGTTGGGAGAAGCACCGCCCTTATGCGCATAGGCGCTTTCGGGGGTCAATCGCCGCACCTTCGCCGTCAAAGTGTAAAGTCTGAATTGTTTCAAGTAGTTAGCCGACGCGGCGTGTCATGGAGAGGACGTTTTGAACTGCATGGAAGGGGGGCTGGGGGAGGGGGCGGGGAAGCAGGAGAAAAGAAGTGCTTGCGGTGGTGGGGAGCGCGTGGTACTTCGCGCTCACTTCCGGCGCTGGTGCGGAAGCGGCGGTGTTGGGCCGACATAGCTCAGGCGGTAGAGCAACTGATTCGTAATCAGTAGGTCCCCAGTTCAATTCTGGGTGTCGGCTCCAAAAGTTGTAGGAATATCAGGTACTTCGAGGGGTCGGACGAACATCGTCCGGCCCCTTGTTCTTTCCGTGATCCAACCTTGATCCACACCGGGGGGAGCACGTGAAGGGCGTAGACGGACAGGACGGAGGCCACCGCACCTGGGATGGCGGGTTCATCCGGAAGGATGAGCGGGGGCGGGACGTGTACGTCATCCGGCGGCAGCTCCACGGGAAGCGCTACGTGGTCAGTACGCGGGCGCACTCCCTCCGGGCAGCTCTACAGCACCTCGCGCGATTCGAGGCCGATCCGGAGGGCTACCGGCCGTCAGGAGAGCCGCACGAGGCACCGATCTACCTGGACGAGGCGCTTGCCCTGGAGTTCCTCACCTGGAGCCGGGACGTCCAGAAGAACACCCCGAAGTGGGTAGGCGAGCAGCGTCTCTATCTCGGCTGGTGGGGAGACCGGCTGGCGCGAGTGGATCTGCGCCGGGCTTCGCTCCGCGACCACATCTTGCCAGCGCTGCAAGGGGCCACGGCTCGCGGGCCGCGCATCGCTGTCCTCAAGAGGCTCTACAGCTACCTGCGCAAGGTGAAGCACGTCCTCTCCTCTGAAGAGGACCCCACTCAGGAGTTGATGGTCCCACAGGCAAGGCCCGAGCAGTGGACACGGGTAAAGGCCATCCCTCGCGAGGACTTCCTCCGGGTTCGCGATCACCTCACTGGCTCATGGCGGGACGGGATGGACGTGCTCGCGGGAACTGGATGGCACGTCACCGAGCTGGTCCGCTTTGTCCGTGCTGGCGTCATCGAGCTGCTCCCTGAATCCTTGGAGGGAGTCGCCGGGGTCCTGATCTGCCCGCGCACGAAGGGTGGAGAGTTGCTGCGGACTCCGGTGTCTTCAGCGGTGATGGAGGCAGCAGAACGTCTCCGCGAGCGCGGGACCTTCTCCGCGCAGAAGTTCGCCATGGCGATCAAGGCAGCATGCCGAGCGGCGGGGGTCGAGGAGTTCGGCCCCGGCCAATTCCGGCACAGCGTCGCGACATGGGCGGTGAACAAGGGCGCGTCGTTGGCGGCAGTGGCGGACTTCCTCAACCACAAGTCTCCGAGAACCACGGCGAAGTTCTACGCCGTCCACGCGACGCCTACGAAGGTCCCGACGCTGCTGTAGCTAGATCTTCAACCCGCGAATCTTCTCACCTATTGATTCACCTTCACTTCGCCGGACCCGAGGTGTCCTGATAGGGGGAGGAGTTATCCGCTGACGCTGTGGTCTGCGGAGTGGCGTGAGTCCCTCCGCGCAAACGCGGTCAACTTCGCTCGCGGGTATGCGCAGCCCTCCTCGGAAGGGGACAGCGCGAATATGGCCAGCGTCGATCATCTCCCGGAGCGTTGTGTTCCGGTCGATCCCGAAGCGACGTGCTGCTTCACGCATACTGAGCAGATGAGACGTGCTCTTCCGTTGTTGCTTCCTCTTCATGGGAGGGACTGCATCGCGTGAAAGTTCGCCAGCAACTTTCATCCCGGCGAACGTCGCCAGCGTCAGCATCCCTTCCGGCGTATCTTCCGGCTCGCGAAGCAGTTCTTCGATGGCATCACGCCTCGCCAGCAGGTGCAGCTTGAACTGATCCTGTAAGGTCGGCCCAGCTCCACAGCACGAGCATCGTTCGTCCAGCGAGCGCGGATCGAAGTACCCCACAGCATACGGCGAGACGTTTTCTCCGAAGTCATCGTAGTAACAGGCCCAACAAACCCAAGATCGTTGCTTCATCGTGTTCGGTGTCCACGCCGTTCACCCACGGCGTATGGGAAAGAGTTCGTGATGGGGCTCGGGTGTCGTGAGCCGAGAGATGACCTCGGGGGCTCGCTCATTGACCATTCAAGCCCCGGCCCTTCGATTCACAGCAGGGAGTACCAAGGCGTTCCGAGGGCAGCCCCCGCGCATTCCTCCGTTCCCCCTATAAGGGGGGGAACGGAAGGAACGCTGCGGATGGGTCCGCTGCCGACATTCTCGCGTTCCAGTGGGTTCCCGGAACGAAGAACGCACGTCCGGTCCTCTACTGCTCTTGATCGTTGTTCGCGGCGGGCCCATCCTTGGCGGCAAGCCCAGCCGGAGCATCATCCGCGAGGTCGATGACCTTCTTCTTCTTGTCTTCGATTATGCGCTTCGCATCGATCATCTGCCCGATGACTTTCCCTGTCTGCGTGCTGTTTCCCCCCACGGCACTCTTCAATGCGGTTCGGTTGGGGAAGAGTTGACCGCGTTCGCGTGCCTCCCTCAGTTTCTTCTCGATGCGCTCTCGAAGTTTAGTGTCCGGCTCTTCGCTGGGAGCAGCATCAACCGCCCATGCGGCGCCCTGCTCCGTGAATTTCAATGAGAGAGTCTGTGGCTCAATGGCAGGCCCGTCGCGTCTCTTGCGACACCTGAAGCTGATCTTGAGGGCCTGCGGGCTTCGATCCTTACAGGCCATGCTGTAAACCGCGTCCGCCATGCCCATGAGGCGACCAGCGCCGCGCCCATCTGACATCTCGGGCTCGACTCCTTCTTTGCTGGCACCCTTGGTTGGGTGATGGATGACGAGAAAAGCGGTTCCAGGGCATCGTTGCTTCAACTCCTTCAGCCCGTTCGTCACTTCCTTCATCTCGGTGTTGCTGCTCTCGTCCTTCTCGTGAAGGTCCGCGAACGGATCAAGGATGCAGAGGATGGAGTGCGTTCTCTCCACTTCCCGAGCGATCCAGTCTACCCACGACGGGACATCGAGACGTGCGTTCTCGGCGTGGAGAATGAAGATCTCCGCGTCCTCCATGCCCGCTCGTTCGTATCGCTCTGACAAATCGCCTTCATGGTGCTCCTCCTCAATGATGAGGACAGCACCCTTCTTGGTGCGGAACCGATCGAAGGCCGACTCGCCCCTGCCGACCGCGCGGGCAAGCTCGTTGGCCAGGTGGGTTTTCCCGCATCCGGGGGCGCCGATCAGAACTGCGATGCCCGGCGTGAGAAGACCGTCCACCACTGGTTCAGGTGGATCCCCGGCTTCCTCGATGAATTTCTTGATGGGGACTGCTTGTGGGCAGTGGCAGTCCGTTTCCGTTCCTTCGTGCCTGGTCGATGGGTACAACATCCCTTGGTTCCCTCCTTGGATACACGGGACACACGTTTCCCGTGAAGTTGAGAGCCGGGGCTGTTGTCGTGAAAGAACGCAGACCCGCAGATACAGGAGCGAAATACGCGAGTCAAAGTGGGGTCACTTGCTTCGGTCTTGCTTGCTCGTGTTCCTAGCCGGAGGGGCCGGAGCTTTGAGTGGGAAAGCGGTCTCCACCATTGCCAACGTGCTCGGAGCGAGGTTCACGGTGGGGTCACGTGCTCGGAGCGAGGTTCACGGTGGGGTCACGTGCTCGGAGCGAGGTTCACGGTGGGGTTACTTGCTCGGCATGGACCAGGGTGGGGTCACTTGCTTGGCACGGACCAGGGTGGGGTCACTTGCCGGGAGCGAGGTTCACGGTGGGGTCACTTGCTCGGCACGGACCAGGGTGGGGTCACTTGCCGGGAGCGAGGTTCACGGTGGGGTCACGTGCTCGGAGCGAGGTTCACGGTGGGGTCACTTGCCGGTCGTGGCCACCGGGGAAGGGTGACTCGCTCGACACCGGCCTCGGGGGGGACTCGCGGCGCGATCCCGGGCCTCGGTTGCCCCCACTCCGCGTCGGCAAGCGTGACGGCAGCAGCGTCACCACGGTGGAGGGCGGACACAACCAAGCGCGGGAGAAATAGATATTTCCCCCAGGACTCCGGCCTATAGTCGGCTCGAGTTTCGCGGCTCGCTCTTGCCCCTCCATCGCGTGGGACGGCGCACGGCAGACGAACAGACGTGCATTTCAAGGGAAGCCGTACTCGACTCTGCGTTCTTCGTTAGGGTGACATGAGTACGCGCCGATTGAGGTCGGGATTCTGCGCCATTTCGACAGCTAAAAGGATGCAACTATGCATCCCCGGACTCACGACCTAGATGCGGCACTTGATTGCTACTCCATTCCGCTCAATCACTCAGAAGAAGAGCTTTCTGAGGATTGTTGGGGCGTTTTCTCTCCATCAACACCAACCAGGTCGTGACCATCCCAAAACGGATAAATGCTTAGAATGGCTGGATGGTCATGCTTTTGCTCGTACTCAAGATGGAAGTCACGAGATGCTTTTTCGAGGAAGCTTTTCAGCTTGTCCATGATCTCATAGACATTACGGGCGCGTTGACTCGACTTTGTTGGTCGATAAAGCCAACGATTTTCAGCAGGGTCAAGCGAGAATTCTTTGCTGATTCTTAACAGCCCCCGGTACTCCGCATCCTTAGCTGCATCCTTGGTATCTTGATCACGAGCGATGCCCCAATCGCCACAGGCTTCGTACATGAATCCCCAACTAACAATCCAGGGAAGCTGTTCCAACGCGGTTCGCAACTCATCTAGGAATCTTTCAAACGTCGCCCACTCTTCTTTGACAGGGACCGCTGATTTTTTCTGACTATCAGCAGTCGTTGGAGATACGGCCTTTGATTTTCCTTCTGACGTTGCTGCGGTGGCGGATGGCGAAACCTTCGTCAGCCTTGCTGGAAGCCCCGAAAGAAATTCCCTTAACTTGGCATTAAATGTTCCACTTCCGTTTCGGTTGAACCAGCGCTCTTTGTTCAGATCGTCAGCGTCAAAGCGGTCGTACAATTCATGAAGCTTTTTCTCGTCTCCAACACGAATGCATTGGATTCCATCAAGGACACCCTCAAGCGTATTGAAATCGAGCGGCGGCACAAGAATAGGAACAAGTCGTTCCGACGCCCATGCTGCGCCTAACTCCGCCATCGCAAATGGTCGATCAAAATAAGTAGGAGTGACGACCGCAATCACGACCTTCGCCATGCGAATGGCAGAGCGAATTTCTGGATTAAAGTTACTACCTGCTCTGATCGGAGAGGTAGGCGAGGAGGTGTTGAAAATGTGTTCCTGGCCAATACCGATGCCTGCGGTCAGGAGCGTGTCAACGAAGTAGTTAACAAACTCCGCATCGGAAGCCGCATGACTGATGAATACTGAACGGTTTGGTATGCGCTTTGTGGTAGCTCGAGCCATGAGCGCATGAGACACGCTCAATGTTGGAGATGCAAGCCCCTCATTCGGTCCGCCTGTTCCGTCGCCATGGCTAGGCGCAGTTCCAGGAGGGGCTTGGGCCGCGCAACCTGCTGGAGCGCATCACGCTTCAGGCCCGCCTCGACAAAAGCCCCTGCCCTTCGAATCGCAGCAGAGGTTCATGTCGAGCACCGGCGGCGCAATCTCAGAAGCGAACTGCACGCGCCAGCAGTTCATGGGGACGAACCGGAGTTGGTGGGGCACCCGGGGCCTTCGTATTGCTGCCCCCCCTTAAAATGGAATGCCCTCATCATCGCATTGAGAGCAGCCGTTCTTTTCAGTGTCAGTACCGATTTCGGAGCGTGCAAGCAGGGCCCCACAGCGCCCACAGGCAGGGATCGAATACATCTCATTGCCACAGACAGCGCAGAACTGATCTCCCTCAAAGGGATGCCCGCACTTCTGGCAAGGATATTCCAGATCCTTGCCGCATTTACTGCAATAAGACGCGACGGATTCTTCGATAATGCGAGGCCCCTTGTAGTATTGGGTCCCGCGCTCCCCATACAGCCATTGCGCATCAGGGCAGAGGTGATTCACGCACAATGCGGTCGTAGGACGGGCCTGGGCCTGCTCGACAGGATTCGCTTCGAATCGTAACAGTGTCTGTCGAAACTCATCGGCGCTTTGAAAACGCTCCCCAGGCTTTGGATGGCAAGCTCGACGAATTGCCGTTCTCAGCACAGCAGGCACCTGTCGCAATTGCTCATCGAGCAGATCAGGTTTGACACGGAAATGGCCGGTCAGCATCTCAAACAAAACAACACCCGCTGAATACACATCCGTCCTGCTGTCAACCTTTTTCCCGGCTATTTGTTCTGGGGAGGCGTAATCTGCCGTTGCCGGTGACCGCCCATCGCCCGTTATTCTTGTCAGGCCCGGAGATGGCTCCAGTGCTACGCCAATTGAAAAGTCAATGAGGTAGCAATGTCCTGATGGAAGAACCAGAATGTTGCTGGGCTTTACATCGCGATGCACAATCTGCTGTTTATGCGCACAATCAAGCGCGCTGAGCACCTGCGCCATGTACTGCACGGCGCTACGTGGTTTGAGCCGGTGCTGAGTCTTGAGCAGACTCTCCAGATTGCTGCCATCGATAAACTGCAAGACGGTATATGGAATCGATGCATCTTGGGTTGTTGGGAGTTGGCCATTTGTAATCACATAAGGAATTGATGGGTGGGTCAGCTTGGCGAGGATTTGTGCCTCGCGCTCAAATCTTTTCCTGATGCCCGTGTTTTGCCTGCCGTGTGGATGGTCGCAAATCTTTATTGCTACTGTGCGCCCCAGGCTTCGTTGGGTTGCGCGAAACACATTGCCGGAGGCACCTGAACCCAGTCGTCCTTCGAGTACGAATCCACGCTTCTCGAAGTGTGAGACGTAGCCCGCAGGAATTTCCCCTGTAGATATGTCTGAGGACAACGAGGGAGCAGCCATCAAAATCCTCCTTCCGATCGGCGATGCACCCCGCACCGCCTGTAGCGCGAGGTATCACGGCGTGTCGCGCCCGCGAGTTTTCGGCACGGTGGGTCCACGATGGAGAGTTCCACTGGGGATCACTCTACGAGGGGCCGGGGCTTGGGTACGAGTTACCGAAGCTCTAGAGATCTTGAACGGGAGGCGGGTCCTCCTCCCGGCAGGTGCGGCGCACCTGGTTGTCCCTCCCGAGACTCCGTCCTACTCCTGCCGGATGCCATGGCCTGCTGACCTACCCAGTGGGACTGCTTCCCCTCCTCCGTACTTCCATGGTACGTGTCGGAGCACGTTTGAGGTAACCAATGGGAACATTCGTTCCTCTCACGCAAGCCGCAGCGCACAGGAGACCACATGATCGGAGCCAACAACCCGCCCACGGACACTGGGCCCTTCACTTTCGAGTCAGACGGGTTCCGCTACGAGGTGCTTCGCTCCCTCCTCGAACACGTGGACTACGACACCCTGTGGCTGGCGAGATGTAGGCCCTTGAATGAGAAGGTGCGCCGGAGGCTCGTTGTCCTGAAGCAAGTAGAAGTCCCGGAGGGGCGCGAGGGCCGGACCCGAGCAATCGAGGAAGTTCAGCTCGCCGAGCACCTTCATCACCCGAGGATCGGCCATGTTCTCCGGCTCGCCGAGTACCAGGGCTCGCCCTATGTGGTGCTGGAACACACAACAGGGGCATTCCTGGCCACGGTCATCGGCTCCGCACTGTTGCTGGAGCGGAAGCTCTCCCCGGCCCTCGCCGCATTTATCACCGCCGAGGTGGCCAACGCCCTCGACTACGCCCACCACTGCGAGGATGACCGAGGCCGCGAGCTTCACATCATCCACAGGGCCGTGAGCCCAATGACCATCCGCATCGGGAGCAACGGCCGGGTGAAGCTCACGAACTTCGGTGCCGCGTTCTCCGAGCTGTTGGGCCGCGTGCCCACGCCACCGAAGGTGCTCCGAGGGAACTTCGCCTACGCGGCTCCAGAGATCATTCGCTCCATCTCCGAAAAGGGCCGAGCCGGTCTTCTCTCTCCCAAGGGCATCGACAGCAGGGCGGACATCTTCTCGCTCGGGCTCGTGCTTCTGGAGATCATCGCAGGGAACCATCCGCTCGACCCTCTGGACACGCTGCCTTCCGATGTGTCCAGGCGCGCGCTCCGGCTCGTCTCGGGCGTGAAGGCCGAGCACTCCGCCTGGGCTTCCATCGAAGTGCTCGCGGATCGTCTCCTCCGCTTCGGGCCTGAAGACGTGGAACGCATCGCCCGGCAAGCCCCGGCCCCTCTGAAGCAGGTAGCTCACCGGGCTCTTCGGAGTAACCCTGCCGAGCGTTACCAATCGGCTGCTGAGATGCGTGATGACCTCCGCGCGTATCTACGCAGTCTCCGCCAGCCTTTCGGCGTCTCCGAGGCAGCGGCGGAGCTGGCCGACATCCTCAAGAAAGCATCCGCCCTCAAGCGGAAGGCGGCGCACCCTGTCGAGATTGGAGTCCTCCCGTGGCCGAAGGCGCTGAGCGTCCAGTAACCCCTGGACCGAGCAGGTTGATGACGAGCAGGCAGAACGAGAAGAAGAAACTGGTGGTCCACTTGGCCGCAGCCGTGCGTGAGGCTCGCAAGAAGGCTGAGCTGACTCAGGCTGATGTCGCGGATCGCGTTGGGCTCGTAACCGAGGTTTTCGGGCGGCTGGAGCGAGGACACCTACTCCCGAGCGTTACGACCTTTCGCAGGTTGTGTCGCGTGCTTCGCCTCGACGCGAACGTCGTCCTGGGACTCGACGCCGTGAAGGCACCTTTGCTGGAGGTGCCTGAAACCGAGGCCGATGATCCACCCGAACTGCGCCGACTGGTGAGAACGCTTCGTCGCATGGACGCTGCACAACTCGCAGTAGTTAGCAGCACCGCCAATGCGGTGATGAGACACACGGCACAACACCCAGATGATCAAGCCGAGTAGGCGGATGGCTCTACCTGGTTCAATCCTCGAAGGAGGATGCGAGTACGGTCAGAACCTTGCTGAGCACCTTCAAGCGCTTCGGCGACCATGTCCGGAGCTGATGGACGATGCGCCGCAGCTCCGGGGAGAGGCTTCCATCTGGGGGTGCTTCATCCACCGTGGCCGCGACCTGAGAAGGGCTCACTCCCATCAGCGCGTCGGACGAGATGCCCAAGACGATGCTGATTCGCCGCAGGCTCGGGACGGATGGCATCATGTCGCCACGTTCGATCCGTCCGTAGACACCTGGAACGAGACCGACCTTCTGAGCCACCTGAGCTTGAGTAAGTCCGAGGCGCTCTCGTGCAGCGCGAGCTACTTCCCCGAGGGAGCGCTGAAGTTCTTCGTCCATGGTGGCCGTCTACCACGATGGACGGGGGGCCGGGGCTTTCGGAGCGCAGCTCGTTCTTCACGAGGCTGGTAGGCTCGGCATTCTCGGAGGTGGTTCCGTGGGATTGGTCTACAGGCTGCCGGAAATCGGAGAGATGGTCGGGGGCTACCGCATCGTCGAGAAGCTCGGCAGCGGGAGCTACGGCTACGTCTACAAGGCCGAGCAGGCCGGATGCTTCTACGCCGTCAAGATCCTCCGGGGCCGCCTGTTGAATGATCGGGCCAAGCGCGAGATCGGCATCCTGAACCACATGGATCATCCTGACGTCGTCCGCTTCTTCGGATGCGGATACTGGCCGGATCCATTCGTCGGTCACCCCTACATCGTCATGGAGTTCGCCGGGGGCCGGACCCTGGAGACGTATGCCTCGGAGGAGAATCCCTCGGCTCGTAGGTCCGCGCGCATCGTGCTGGATATCGGCCTGACGCTCGGGGAAGTCCTCCGGCAAGGCGTCATGCACAGGGATCTCAAGCCCGATAACGTCATCATTCGGGATGGGAACGCGAGACCGCTGCTGATCGACTTCGGAGTGAGCACGCTCACGGGGCTCCCAGCCCCCACAAGTTCGCGCCTTCCGCCGGGAACCATCGAGTTTCGCGCGCCGGAGGCGTGGCGCTTCAGCAGGGAGAACGATTCCGGGAGCTACGACTACAGCCCAGCGGACGAGCTTTGGGCCCTTGGAGTGTCGTTCTATTGGCTGCTGACGGACATCCTTCCGTTCGGAGACCGGGAGGACGAAGAAGAGGGCGGGCTCGCAGAGCGCATCCTCCATCAGAGTCCTGTTGCACCGCACGTCCTCAATCCCCGCGTGCCGCGAGCGCTCTCCGACATCTGCATGCGGATGTTGGAGAAGGACCCGGCGGCACGTTACGAGAGCGTGGTCGAGTTCTGCGCGGCACTCGATGCGGCCATGGCCAACGCCGAGGCCGATGCAAGCTGGGACCTCCCGCTGTTCGAGCCGGACTCGCCCCACACCAGGACGACCGAGGAAGATCCCTCGCTGGTGGATGTGGACGACTCGAAGCGCTGGCTTCGACGTTGGCTGAAGAAAGAGCATCAGAGAGGCCGGAAGCCACCAAAGAAGGTTCCGGCTCTTGCTCCCCAGGCCATGGAGAAGGCCGGAGAAGCACCCGCGCCCGAGGCCGAAGTTGTCGCCGTCGTGCCGGAACAGCAAGCTCCCGTTGCTGCTGCTGTCCCTGTCTCAGAGATGGCTCCACCGGAGCCGGTTCCGCCTCCTGCATCCCAAGCCCCGGCCCCTTTCGAAGCGCCACGAGCGGCAGCAGCTCCGACCCGTCCGGTGTCGCGTCGTCGTTCTCGCTTCGCAGCAGCGGTGGGGTTCGCGGTTGTGGCGCTCGGCGCGTTCCTGTTCGCAACCTCGCTGCCCACTGGTTCTGGGTCGGCTCCACTCCACACGTCATCCGAGGCCGCTCCCACTCAACAAGCCGGGCCCGGTCGTGAAGTGGCGCAACCCGCGAAGCCGCTGGATCCTCCAAGCGGAGAAGGCGCCGAGCCCGCGATGGGTTCCATCTCTGCGCCCGTAATGATCACGATGCTTCGCAAAGACGACAGCAGCGAGAAGCTCCAGGAGAAGAAGACGAAGGTTCTCGGACGCGCGGGCAAGGCCCTTGGTTCAGCGGCCCTCTGTACGGCGCTGTCTGGCTGCCCAGCGCCGCAGGTCCGCCCGACCCCCGAGCCTGCTCCATGCCCGGCTGGTTCGGTCGAGGCCATGGCCGACAAGCTGGGCGTCCGCGTCGGGCAAAGCGTCAGCGCCTACCTCAATCTGGAAGGCAGCGCCCAAGTCATCACTGTTCACGAAGGCTCCGCCTCCGCCCAGTTGGGGCCCCGCCGAGTGGGTGAGTCAGGAGGCCGCATCTTCCTGTCCGGGACCCTCACTATTGGCGAGGGGCGCGTATACGGTCGGTTCACCGAAGCGCGCGACCTGTTGGGGGATGGGCAGCCGTTCCCGGTGTGCTTCGAGATGTCGGACGGCTTAAAGGGCGGCAGAGGCGCCATCATCCGAGAGGGAGGTGGAGGTCCGGGTTCTGCGCGGATCTACTCCACGGTGGACGTGTGGGCCGTCCGCAGCTTCGACTGAGAGCCGGAGAAGCGGACGGGAAGTGGAAGGACCGGGCCCGGACACAAGCGGGTCCGGAGACGTGATACAGGCGGGCACCGTTCCTGCCCTGGAGTGGGTGTCCCGTGTTTGCTTCATCGTCTGCTGCGTTGCTGATGCTGCTGCTTGTCGCGGGGAGTTCGGCCACCGCGAAGACGTGCCCTCCGCCAGGGGAGACGGAAGACCGCTGCATCGAGCTGACGGCGGACGGCACCAAAGAAGTTTCCGAGGTACAGATCAGCCCGGGACAGCCCTCCACCTTTATTTTCGACTCGGACTTACGAGCGGACGGGCTGACACTGGAAGGACGTGAGCGCTTCGAGGTCGCGGACCCTGGGAAGCGCACCCTGACGCTCGTTCCCTCCGAAGAGATACGCGGTGAGAAGCCCAGCAAAGTGACGGTGTGCTTCGCGGATGACGCGGCTCCTGCTTGCGCATCCTTCCGGCTGATCGTTCATCCCGCGATAGGGGAGCGGCACGTGAGGATCTTCCGTCATCCGCGTCCAGTGGAGTCCGTCCAAGCCGATTTGAAGAAGTCCTACGAGGAGAACGCGAGACTGCGCGCGGAGAACGATCGGCTGCGCGCGGAGCGGGACAGACCGGATGGACTCACTGGCCTGTTCGCTTCCGGCATGATGGACGAGAAGGGCATCCCCTGCTCGAAAGTCGATTTCATCCTCCGCCCCAAAGCGGCGCTGTCAGCGGGACGGGTCATCACTTGCCGGACTCCTGGGAGAATGCTCGTGCAGGTGGAGTTGAAGGCTCCGGATGGCGCGGCCCCCTGGATGACCCAAGGAGCGAAGCTCGTAGGTCCGAAGGGTGAAGAACTGGAGGGTTCCATCTGGCAGCCAAGGCCCCTTCTTCCAGGTCAACCGCTCACTCTCTACATCGAAGTGCAGACCGAGGACGTACAGACCGCTGGCCCCTTCGTCCTGAAACTCTGGGAGACAGATGGACCGCGTACAGTCACACTCGGCAACGTGACCTTCCCGGCTCTGACTGAGGGGCCGGGGCTTTGATGAGAGCCCCGCCCGCGTGCCTCGACGCGGCGGAGCTGCATCATCACGCAAGCCCCGGCCCCTCTACTTCAGCCCTCGGACTCCTCCGATTTCGGCCGTGCCTGATTCGGAAGTCCGCGCCCCTCAGAGAGGACGATCCTGCCTCCGGCGTTTGCCTCCTCGGGGTCATCTCCCGTCACGGCTCGGGTAATCTCCGCGATGACTCGCCGAGCACTCGCACGATTCGGAGCGTGGATCGCGACCTCCACCTCCACGTCGTCTTCGGTTTCGAGCGACGCGAACAGAACGATGTCCTCGGGCTTCTGCTTCTTCTTCGTGGCCACTTCTTTTCCCCCTCTTGAACTTCGGTGCTGCGTTGACTCGGACCCGTGCCTTATCGGCGGGGTCCGAAGTTGAATCCCGGCGGCGGAACAGATGAACCAGCCACCCGGCGCTCCAGAACTTCGAGTCGGCCTTCCAACCGCCCGATAGCGTTATTCGCGTTGACCTCTACGCTCATCACCTCGAAGGGCAGTGTCTCCGTCAGTTCCTTCAGGCGGCTTTCCAGTTCGGCCAGCCGATCCGTGATGGAGGGCCCGCCACCTCCGCCCATGGCGCGAAGCTCCGTCCACTCCCGGTGCAGAGCGCGGACACGTTCCGGTGGGATCCGCATCTCCCGAACGACATCAACGGGCGTGTCTCCCTCTTCGAAGCGGGTGAAAACCTCGGCAGCAAGTTCGGCGTCAGAGGTAGCCGGAGTGGCGTTGCCGCTCGTTGTCAGGGCCGGTCTCGTGACAGTCGGTGGCGTGCCGCTGGCTCCGGTTCTCTCGATGCCACGGGCTCTGTCACTGCCAGCGTCACCTGTCCCAACAGGCCGGACTGTCGGCGCGGTGACGGCGCTGGTGTCGGCAATCCCGGCACGAGCCCCGGACGCCTTGAGGGCGGCACGTCGTGCCGCGTACGCACAGACAGCAGCCACGTCTACAACGGTCGTCCCGCGTTCCTGGCGGGTCGGCACGCGCTTCTTCTCGATCCAGCGATACAGGGAGCGCACCGGAACCCCGGCAGCGGCAGCAGCCTCCGGGACTGGCAACCACTCAGGGGCAGGGGGCGTCCCTTCGGTGGGCGCCGTCATGGCTTCTCCCTGCCATCAAAGGGGCCGGGGCTTGAGGCGGGCGGCTCGCCCGTTCCCTCTGTCTCCTGGCCAGCCTCTTCCGCCCGTCGCCAGCGAGCTTCAAGCTGGGCCTTGAACTCGCGCAGTTCCCTGTCCCGGGCTTCCAGTTCGGCCGGAGACGGCTCTGGGACCCTGAAGAGGTCCGGACATGGAAAGAATGGAAAGAGGAAGCACGGGCCGAAAAAACCCCGCAATGCGGCTGCCAGGGCCTTCAAGGCCCTTTTCCAGTGAGCAACGGACATGGATGGATCCCCCCCTCGGGACGTGGCCGACTCGCGGTCAATCGGCGAGCAACCGAGTCCCATTCTACCCGAAAAAGCCACCCCGCACGAGAGGGGGCAGGGGAGCACGTCGAGCGGCCCGAGGGCACGGTGCGGCTCCAGGCTCCATGATCCACCTACGATCCACCTGTACGGCCAGTTCAGGCCATCCACGGCCAGCTCTTCCCTCTGGGGGAGCAGGGGCAGAGGTGGCCGGGAATGATTCGTAATCAGTAGGTCCCCAGTTCAATTCTGGGTGTCGGCTCCAAAGGACAAGGGCCGGTCACGCGAGTGACCGGCCCTTGTCCTTTTGTCCAGGCGGGGAGTCAGGTCTCAACGCCCGGTCGCGCCGCTTCCGGAGGTGCGCCGTGTCCACCCGTCTTGCCAGCCCACGCATCCCTCGCGCTCGGCTGTACCCCCTGCTGCGCGGTTGGTTTCTCATCTGCCTGTTCCTCCAGGCCGCATGCGCCACGGGCGTTCCTCGGAGTGGCCCGCGTGTGGGGGCGTCCTACCGGCCACCCACATTCCGTTTCCATGAGGACGCCCGGCCTTCTTCGGCTGAGTCGGAGGCCGAGGAGGGAGAGGCCGCGGACGAGCGGGTCCGCCTCTCCCTGCCTACCCGATTCGGGGCCGTGCAGGTGAGCGACTTTGAACTCAACGAAGCCCTGGCCACCCTGGTGCTGAACATGCCGCTGCGGGTGGCTGGCTCCCACTTCCCGCTCTACCTCCATCGGAAGCTGGCGCTGGCCTCCGCCCCGCTCTCGGGCGAGGCGTGGCGCACGCCCCTGGCGCGCTCCTACGGGAGCTTCTGCGAGCGGCAAGGCACGCCGGGCGACTGCCTCGAGTTGTTTAAGGACGGGCCGGGCCTGGATGGCGAGGACAAGCGCGACCTCGCCCTGGCGCTCTCCGTGAATGCGGCACTGGAGGCCCGGGACGCGGAGCTGCGCGGCATGTTCTCCACGACGCAGCTGTGGACGGCGCTGAGCCTCACCATCATTGGATATCTCGCCTTGGTCGCGGCACCCGAGCCCGTTTCTAAAGGCGTCGCCGCGGCACTGGCCGTGCTCATGTGGGGCTACCTGGGCTGGGAACTCTTCGACCTGGTGCGAGCCTACTTCCAACTCTGGGAAGAGGCGGCGGAGGCCAGCACGTTCGCGGAGCTGCGCGAGGCGGGAGACCGCTTCGGCAAGGTCATCGGGCCCAACAGCGTGCGGATTCTCCTCCTGCTGGGCACGGCGGCGGTGGGGGAGACGGCGGCGCTCGTGTCCAAGGCCCCGAAGCTACCGGGCTTCGCGAAAGCCGCCGATGCGCTCAAGTCTCATGCCGGCATCCGAGACGTGCTGACGGCCGTGCAGGAAGCGGACAAGGTGAAGGTCGCCGTGGCCGAGGGCACCTTCAGTGTCGTCCTGCCCGCCAACGTCTTGAGCATGGCCGCGAGGGGCGCTCCCGCTCGTGCGGACCCGCCGAAGAAGAAGCCGGAGGTGCACCACACAGCAATGTCGGGCCGCGCTCGTCGATGAACTCCGAAGGCTGGCGCAGGAACTCACCGACAAGGACTCCACGATTTACAAGATCCTCACCCAAGGCGCTCCGCGTTAAGAACTGGCACTATGTCGAAGCGGTACTTCAGGCTCAATGATGACGTCTACCTCCCCAGACGCTGGGACCTGGACACCCCCATGGATGCTCGGGGCCGGAAGCTGAACGACTGGCTGTTCAGGGCGGGGAAGCCAGTCTCTGTCGAGGGGAGACTCAGAATCCCCATCGGTGCTGGAGACGGAACGGTTCTGGATTTCACCGAGGCGGGCATCGCGGTCCCCGTTGTCAGCGCCAGAGCCGCATCCATCTTCGCCGAGATGGTTCCCAGCGACGTACAGCTCATCTCGGTGGATGTCGAAGCGCACGCCGAGCTGTTCTACATCCTGGTTTGCACGCGCGTGGTGAGGTGCATCGACGGTATTGGAAGCCGGAGGACGAGCGCCCGGAGATGACGGGAGCCTACCGGGTCGTGCATGCCATGCGGATCGATCCCACGAAGGTGGGGGATGCCCAGGTGTTTCGCACCTGGGGCTATGAGGGCGCTCTCATTGTCTCCGAGGACGTCAAGCAGGCACTGGATCGCGTGGGCGCCACGGGCACCCGGTTCACGGAGGTTACCGGCGTGGCCGCCAATACTCCGGAGGAGCGCGAGCGGACCCGGAAGAGCCGCGAGCTGTTCGAGCGGGCGGACACCGCTCGTGAAACGGCTTGGTGCACCTTGGGATCGCTGGACAGGGAGGTCTTCATGCCCATCGCCATGAGCGGCTCGTGGCCAGGTCACCGGCAGCTCTGGCGCGTCATCCGCCGCGAGGAAGGGCGTACGCTGCTCGTTACCCACGGGCTCTCGGACCCCTTCATCGAGCACCTGGAGCCCTCCGTGGGCTTCGGTCTGGAACTCGCCCTGGAAGTGGACGCGGCCGTGAAGGACATCTCGAAGGGGTGGCCCCTGATGCTGCTGGACCGTGTGGCGGATGAAGTCGCCGAGCACGAGCACGTGCGCGAGAGCGTGAAGGCGGGCCTCTTCTCCATGGAGGTGTCCGGAAAGGGCATGCCCAAGTCCCTCGTCACCGAGGAGGGCAGGGTGGCCGTGCTGCTGGGCGTGGAGTCACGCTCGCTGCCGAGTCACTTCTCCACCCCGTATGGGAAGGTGAAGCTCGTTACCGTCAAGGCGTTGCTACCATCGGAGTTGGCGTACCTGCTGGAGCACGGCGCGGAGGGCCAGGCCGAGCTGGCGCGGCGCTTCGTGGAAAGAGGCGAGGAGCACCTGTCGCGTCCCAGAAGGAAGCCCGTGGCGTAGCACGGGCGGCGGTAGTTTCGGGCGGGTGATGCTGCGCGCCCCTTGAGGGCCAAAGTGACTACTCGAAAGAAAGCGTGGAGCCGCCGCTCAGATCCTGAGAGAGGACCGTGGGCCGCCCGGAGATGCGCAGGTCCGCGCCACCCGAGGCCGTCACGCGCAGTGAGTCCGAGACCCGCATCACCGTGGAGCAACCTCCGCTGGAGTTGAGCGTGGCTTCGCGGACGGCGAGCTCGCGCGCCTGGAGCGTGCTGCCCCCCGACAGGGTGCTCGTCACGCGGGATGCGCTCCCCGCCAGCGTCACGTCGGCGCCTCCGCTCACATCCATCGACAGGGAGTCCGTGTCGAGCCCTCCGATGCGCACCGTCCCGCCTCCGCTCGCCGCGAGCGCGAAGGACTCCGCCGTGATGCTCCCACTCACGTCCACCGTTCCACCCCCCGAGCGTGACAGCGCCTCCAGGCTCGGAACCGTCACCTCCACGCGCAGCGGGTTGGCCGAGCTCCAGTGCATGAGCTCCGTCTTCGGGAAGTAGACGTGCAGCGTCTTGCCGCCCTCCACCTCCGTCAGCAGCCTCGCCAGCAGGTTGTCATCCCCCACCACGCGCACCGCCCTTGGCCGTGCCGCGTCCACCAACACGATGACGTCGATGCCGTCGTTCACCTCGAGCGCCACGAAGTCAGCCGTCTGCCGCTCCTCCTGCACCAGGTTCCCGTTCCCCCTCAAGTCCAGCCCGAGCCCACACCCGGTCGACGCCACCACCAGCAGCGACAGTCCCACCCACAGCCCACGCGACTTCCTGTTCATGTCCTGGCTCCCTCGATACCGGCCCGGCCACCGGCTTCGGGCGCTTGAACACCGCGGGACCAGGAAACTGTCACCCGAATGCGTTGGGTGTTCATCGCGGTGCGCTTGTCCAGCAACTCCGCGTGTTTCTCGGGCTCTCATACGCATTGAGTGATTCGAGCGTCTCGTGCCTTGGCCCTTGGCAGGGAAACAGTCCGCCCAGTAGCGTCCCGCGAATGCACTGGCATTTGCACTCGAAGAGCGCGGCCATGCTGAGCGTGATGCTCGCGACCTCCGGACTCGTCGGGGTCGACGCGCACGCCCAGCAATGCAGTCCCGAGACTCCTCCGACGGTCGAGCCTCCCAACGACCGGATGAGCGACACACGGCTCTTGCGGCGCATCGTGCTCGGGCTCACCGGGACCACGCCGACCCTCGATCAGTACGAAGCGATGGCGGCCGCGGCCACGCCTGACGCGCGAGAAGCGCTCCTGCGGTCGACGCTCGATAACGCGCTCGCCTCGCCGAAGTTCTACGAGCGGATGCTGCGCTTCGGACACGAGTGGATCGCGGTGGGCGCGTACACCACCGGCGCTTCCGGCGACGCGTACCAGGGCGACCTGTCCGGCCACCTCTTCAAGTGCCCCGCGAACAGCCTGCACCCGGGCGCGTACTACCACGTGAACGAGTTCGCGGATCCGGTCAAGCAATGCAAGGACCTGGACGTGGACGGCAATCCCGCGGTGCCCGCGGTGAACTCGGTCGAGCCCTGGTGGGCGCCGGGCACGCGGGTCGAGGTGCTCGGGAAGGCTGGCTCCAACGTCACCCAGGTCCTCGACGCCAAGGGGCAGACGCTCGACTGTGGCATCGCGAGCGGTGGCTACTACGATCCCATGCTGCCCGCCGGGTGCGGCTGCGGACCGAACCTGGTGTGGTGCGCACCGCTCTCCGGCCTGGGGAGCGCGAGCAACCACGACCTCGGCGTTCAACGACGCCATCCGTACGAGGAGCCCGCGCGCTTGTTCGCGCACCTCGCGTGGCACGACCGGCCACTCTCGGATCTCGTCATCGGCAACTACTCGGTCGGAACCAACTGGCTGCGCGCGCTGTACGTGCGCTTCGGCCGGCAGATGGGCAGCAACGCGGTGGACGCGAACACGACGTGGTGGCGCCCGGACGCGGACAACGGACCTCGCGACCCGCTCCACCCGACGCCGAATGATCCGCAGGCGTGGCGTGAGTTCGTGGTCGAGGACCTGGAGCCCTTCCACCTCGCTCTCACTGGCAACCGAGCGCGCTCCGGCGGTCTCGAGCGCACGTACCAGTTCGATCCCCGCACCACGCTCGAAGCGCCGAAGGGCCTTCCCGCCGCCGGGGTGCTCACCATGATCGGCGCGATGTCCTCGTTCCCGCGCGAGCGCGTCCGAGCGGCGCGCTTCCTCGAGATCTTCGCCTGTCAGAACTTCTCGCCGCCTCCCGCGGACGTGCATTTCCCTCCGTACGAGACCGATCCCGCGACCGGTGGAACGTGCCTGCACTGCCACAAGACGCTCGATCCCGCGGCGATCTCGTTCAAGCGGTGGGATTTCAGTCCGTTCCAGAGCTACTACGTCCCGTGGCCCTTCATGCCGGGCATGGGCCGCAACCGCGTCACGAAGGAGTGGTTGTCCGGGCAGTATCCGCACAACGGCTCATCGCCGGGCTATCGGTGGAGGAACGCGTTCCTTCCCAACACCGTGTTGACCCCGGTCACCCCCGAGCAGATCGCGGCCAATCCGGAAGCGGTGCTGCTCGACACGATGCCCGATACGTACACGCTGCTCGGTGAGCACGGCGACGGCACGATGGGTCCGCTCGGGTTTGGAAAGATCCTGGTCCGCTCCGGCGAGTTCGATCGCTGCGCCTCGCGCAAGCTCTACTCGATGTTCATCGGCCGTGAGCTGAATCCGGCCTCCGAGAAGCACTTCATCGACAAGCTCGCGAAGGAGTTCGTCGCCCGCGACCGCAAGCTCCGGCCCTTCATCCGCTACCTCTTCGAACAGCCCGAACTGCGGAGGGGCCTGTGATGAGCACGCCGCGTTCGATGCTGAGAGCCGCCACGCTGACCGTACTCGCGCTCACCGCTGTTGCCTGCTCCGAGACGAAGGTAGACGGTGGCGAGAGCTGCGCACCTTCGAGCAGGAACGATGAGATCCGGCTCGGGCTCGCGCCCGCGTGCGAGGGCTGCCACCTCACGGGCAACAAGCCGTTCTTCGCCTCGCTCACCGCGTTCGAGAACGGGCTCGTGTACGACGAGCGGTATGTGAAGCGCGGAGATCCCGAGAACAGCCCGCTGATCCAGCTGCTCAAGGGGACCGCGGCTGGAAGCTACCCCCAGATGCCGCCGGGTCAGCCTTACGACGAGCTCGTCGCCAACGGCCACGTCACGTTGACCACCGAGCAGGTGGAGGCCTGGATTCGCGAGCTGCCTCCTCCTCCCGAGCGGCTGGAGACTCCGGATCCGGAAGCGTTCACCGTCCGCCGACTCTCCGCCGAGGAGATGGTCGTGAGCTTGATGGAGCAGCTCGGGCTCACGCTCGAGGACTTCGTCAGCACCAGCGATCCCAACTGGCGCTCCAGGCCGTATGTGGTGAATGGCGGAAAGTTCTTCCTGTGGCCCGGTGACTGGGCGCCCGGCATCTCGGGCGAGTACGTCTCCGACTCACGCAGCGTCGAGCGGTTCGATGGGCTCGGAGGCGGCAATTCGCTCGTGTACCGCAAGCGGGACGTGAGCTTCGGTCCCTCCGCCGCGCAGACGCTGGTTCAGATGTCGCAGGCATGGTGCGCGCGCGCGGTGGACAAGAAGAGCAATCCGGCGGTGTTGCGCTACGTGACGCTCGCCGACACCTCCGCGAGCAGCCCGGACGCGGTCCAGAAGAACCTGCGCTCGCTCTACCTGCGCATGCTCGGACAGCCGCCTTCGGATGCGGAAGCGAAGGAGTTGTACGAACAAGTCTATGTACCGCTCGAAGCGCGGAGCACGCGCCTCGCCTGGATCGGCGTCTGTGCGGCGCTCATCCGTCACCCGCTGTGGATCACCTACTGAGCCGAGGACACCATGACGAACACCTCTCGTCGCACGCTGCTCAAGTGGGCCCTTGGCGCGGGACAGTTCGCGCTCCTCGAACGCGCGGGTCTCCTCGGTTCGAGCGCCGCGCGCGCCGCGGACATCGACGTCCCCTCACGGCTCGCGGTTCTCTACATCCCGGGTGGCTACCGGCCGGCCTACTACTTCACCCCGATGGACGACGCGGACATTCCGCTCTGCGTGCCAGCGCCCTCCAGCTATAGCGGAGAGCCCGTCTTCTTCGACGCGAGCAAGCTGGTGAACCTCGCGCCCGCGAACGGACCCTACAAGCCGCTCCGAACCTGGCAGTCGTGGAATCCCCTCAACCCCGCCGAGCGCGGCGGCTTCAGCCCGCTCATGTACGGCTTCTCGCACTTCGCGCTGCACGAGCAGATGAGCGTGCTGCACGGCATCGACCAGGGCACCAACGACCATTCGAGTGCGTTCATCGCCTCGATGTGTGGTGTCGCCGGTGCGGATTTCCGGGCGCCCGCCGTTCATTCGGTGATCGCGAACCACCTGTTCGAGAAGTACCGCGAGAGCAGACCGCTGCCATTCGTGGTCGTCGCGGGTGAGCGCGGCACGCCACTCGGGATGGGGCTGCCCTCACACGCCTCGCCCGTCCGCGTTCCGTCGATTGAAGCGCTCAAGCCGCTGCTCTCCGCGAAGCCCACGGACAATCCATGGTGGACGGGGCTCGATGCGCGCACCGCAGGTCCTGAACTGGACGCGCAGGGTCAGCCCACGGGTGGCACCCTGAAGACGACCATGGTGGAGCGCTTCTCGCTCTCGCGCGCCCAGCAGATGATGGACCGCTCGACGGCGAAGGTGGACAGCTACCTCGAGGGCCTGCATGGCTCGCTGTCGTCGGTCTCGCGCGTGCTCGCGACGGATGTGGTGTCCGTGCTGGAGAGCACCAAGGGCATCGACTTGCTGAAGGCGAACCGTCCCGCGTACCTGTCGAGCTACCTCGGGAATCAGTCGTTCACGTACACGTTCGGCCTCGCGAACTTCCATCTCACCGGGCTCGACCCGCGGATGGATCTCGCGCTGCGCTTGCTCAAGTCGGACCTCTGCACCTCGGTGCACGTCTCGCTGCAGCTCGACTTCGACACGCACAACGGCTTCGGCCACGGCTTCAGCTGCGCGCACGGACGCGGACTGATGGATTGTGTCGCGCGCTTCATGGGTGAACTCAAAGCCGCGCCTGCTCCCGGCAAGCCGGGCAAGACGCTGCTCGATGACACGCTCGTGCTGGTGATGAGCGAGTTCGGCCGCAGTTGGGCATCGCGTGGACGCGACGGCACCTACGCCCTGCCGGATGACCACCACCCGTACACCTCGGTTGCTTTCGCGGGCGGAAACGTGGCGGCGAATCGGCAGGTGGGCTCGTACACCTCGCGCGGGCTCGGCGTTCCGGTGGACATCATCGAGGAGAACGGTCAGCCCTCGAAGCGCGTGCCCAGGGCCGCGGACGCCGTGACCACCGCGTTGCGGATCATGGGCATGAGCACGCACGACTTCTTCATCCCCGGTGGCTACGGAGAGGTCACGGGGATCCGGAAGGCGTAGGCGCTTGGAGCGATCGTCCCAACGTTAGTTGGCATCTGGCATCTGGGCGCGCACGAGAGCCGCGTAGAAGCCCCCGCCCAGGAGCAGTTCGCGGTGATTGCCGGACTCCACCAGGCGGCCCTCGTCCATGACGAGGATGAGGTCCGCGTCCACCACGGTGCTCAGCCGGTGGGCGATGGTGATGCGCGTGCTCGAGAGCGAGGCGAGCGACCGTTGCACCCGCGCCTCGGTGAGGGCATCCAGGGCGCTGGTCGCCTCGTCCAGCAGCAACACCGCGGGCTCGCGCATCAACGCCCGGGCCAGCGCCAGCCGCTGCCGCTGTCCCCCCGAGAGCGACGCGCCCCGGTCCACCAACGGCGTGTCGTAGCCCATGGGCATGGCCATGATGTCGTCATGGAGCTGGGCGAGGCGGGCCGCCTCGATGACGGATTCCAGGGGCGCGGACGGATCGCCCAGGGCGATGTTGGCGCGCAGCGTGGAACTGAAGAAGGACGGATCCTGGGGGACCACGCCCACCTGGGCGCGCACCGATCGCAGGTCCAGCTCCGTGAGATCCTCTCCCTCGAAGAGGACGCGGCCGGACGTGGGCAGGTACAGGCCGAGCAGCAGGTGGGCCAGGGTCGTCTTCCCGGCGCCCGAGCGGCCCACGATGGCCACGGACTGCCCAGGCTGGATGCGCACCGACACGTCCTGCACTACCAGCGGAGACGTGGCGGAGTAACGGAAGGACACCCGGTCCAGCTCGATGTGGCCCTCGAGCCGCACGGGCCGGCCAGGCCGGGCGGGATCCCGCTCGGGAGCCGTGTCCAGCACGTCGTCGATGCGCTCGATGTATCCCCGGAGCAACTGCAACTGGGAGCCCGTCACCACCAGGTTGCCCAGGGGCACGAGCAGCGCTCCCGCCAGCGCGTTGAGCCCCATCATGGTGCCCAGCGTCATGCTCCCTCCCAGGACCAGGAGCGCCCCGGAGGTGAGGAGCACCAGCGGGGCCAGCAGCCGCAGCGTCGCTCCGAGCGCATCCGTCCAGGCCGTCAGTCGGCCCCGCTTCAACGACACGTTGAGCACGTTGACGAAATTCTCCGAGAAGCGCTGTACCGCCTGGTGTTCCACGCCAAAGGCCTTCAGCGTCTGGATGCCGGTGAGCATCTCGAGCTGATAACTCTGGTGCTTCGCCTCCACCTCCAGGTTCTCCGCCATCAGCGCGCGCTGGCGCCGCGTGGAGAGCACGAGGACGAGCAACTGCGCCACCCCCAGGCCCAGGACGATGAACCCCACGGTGGGGCTCACCGCGAACAGCAGCGCGAGATAGAGGAGCACCAGTGCGCCATCGAGCAGGGCGGAGAGCGCGCTGGACGAGAGGATCTCCCGCACCATGGCGTTGCTGTTGAGCCGCTGGAGGAGATCCCCCGCCGCGCGCACCTGGAAGAAGGCATAGGACAGGCCCATCAGATGCTCCAGGAAGCCCAGCGTCATGGTCGAGTCCATGCGCGTTCGCAGCTCCAGCAGCAGGTGCCCGCGGATGAGGGAGGTGAGCAGCTGGAAACCCGCCAGGGAGAGGAAGCCCAGGCCCACGATCCACAGCAGGTGGGTGTCCCCGCGCGGCACCACCCGGTCGATGATGAGCCCCGTGAGGGCGGGGATCGCCAGCGCGAAGAGCTGGAGCAGGAGCGAGACGACGAGGATGCGTTGGAGGACGCGCGACTGCTGGAGCACCTGCATCGCATGGCGCGCGGTCGAGCGGGGACGCGCCTTCTTGCCCTTCTCGAAGTACTCCCCGGGCTCCAGCAGCAGCGCCACGCCGGTGAATGACTGGCGGAAGCGCTCCCGGGACACGACGCGCCGGCCCTGCGCCGGATCGAGCAGGTGGATGCCCTCGCGCCCCAGCCGCTCGAAGACGACGAAGTGGGAGAACCGCCAGTGGAGGATGCTCCCGGCGGGAAGGTACCGCAGCGCCTCGTCGTCGATGGACACGCCGCGTCCACGGAGCCCGAAGGTACGGGCGGTGCGCAGGATGTCGAGCGCCGACACCCCGTCGCGCGCCGCTCCCATCGCCTGGCGCACCTCCTCCAGCCGCACCTGCCTGCCCTCGTAGCCGAGCACCATGGCGAGGCAGGCCGCGCCACATTCGATCTCCGTGAGCTGCCGCACGAGCGGAATGCGGCGCTCGCGGCCCTTGTCGTGGAGGTCGCGGAGGGCCGGATAGCGCTCCGTGAGTCCTGGCGGCTGACGGGCCTCAGTTCCCATGGCTCAAGGCTCCCTTCAGGCCGGGGATGAGCGTGACGAGGATTCGCTCCGTGCTCACGCGCGTCTCTGCCCGGGCCAGCATCCCGTCGAAGTAGTCGAACGTCTTGCCCCCGAGCGTGAAGGTGGGCGAGTCGATACGCGCCCGCACCAGCACCATGGGACCCGAGAGTGCCACGGCATCCGCGCTGTCCGCACCCAGGTAGCGGCGCACCTCGTTGGGCCCGAGGATCTGCTCTCCCACCGAGTCGATGGTGAGCGTCAGGTACTCGTGGCTGAAGCCATTCAGCTCCACGCGCAGGGACCGGCCTGGCACGAGCCTTGGCCGATAGCCTCCGGGCAGCAAGGCCACCAGGGAGACGTGGACGTGGTCCCCCCGCACCGACACCACGCTCTCTCCCGGGTTGACGTACTGCCCGGGCCGCACGCGCAGGGCGCTCACGATCCCCGCCCGTGGCGCCCTCAACGTCCGGGCCCGCTGGCGCGCCTGGGCCAGCTCCCGCTCCGCGCGCAGCGACGTGAGGGCCTGGCGCGCGGCCTCGTCCGAGGGACGTTGCAGCACCCGGACGAGCTGTAGCTCGAACTCGCGTTGGATCCGCTCCAGGGTGGCCGTCTCCTCCTGGGTGAGGAAGCTCACCAGCTCCTGTCCGGCCTCCACCCGCTGCCCGGCCTTCACGTCCACGGCGGCGACGATGCCCGGCGTCTGGGAGGTGAGATCGTCGCGGCCCTCGAGTCTCACCACGGCGGGCCCGGAGGCGTACTCGGGCAGGGTTCCGAGCAGGCAGAAGAGGAGGGCGGAGGCGGCCAGGGAGACCAGCACCCAGTACGTCCACCGGGTCCACCTGGGCGAGAGGCGCAGGACCTCTCCGTCTCCGTGCGTGCCCTCGTGATGGCGCAGGGCTTCCTCGCGGAAGAACGGCGTGCGTTGCGTGGCCTGCATGGCTAGGGGCCGCCCCCCGCCGACGCCTGCTCCAGCACGGGCCGGACGTTGACGACCATGCCCGCGGACACGTCGGCCGGAGGAGGAGAGGAGAAGGCGGCGAGGGCGAAGACCAGGCGGGCCGCGGCATCCACCTCGGGAGCGATGCTCTCCACGGTCCCTCCGAGCGAGTGCGCCCCCTGGAGGACCTTCACCTCCACGGGGGAGCCCGGGCGCAGTTGCCGCGCCGCGTCCTCGGGGACGGCGAAGCGCACTTTCCAGCCTCGGGTGTCGAGCAGCCGCAACACGGGCTGTCCCGCGGCGAGCCGGGCCCCTGGACCACTCAGCTTCGAGGCCACCACACCCGAGAAGGGCGCCACGAGCGTGGCGTCATCGAGGTGCTGCCGCAACTCGGAGGCCTGGGCCCGCCGCTCCAGGGTCCGCGCCTGGGCAACCCGGAGCCGAGAGTGGGCGTCGCTCTCCGCGTAGCGCACCGTGTCCAGTTCCTCCTGGGAGTAGACGCCCAGCGCCAACGAGCGGGGCGTGAAGTAGCGGACTCGCCGGGCATGGGCCTCGGAGAGGGCGAGCGCGGCGGCCCGTCCCTCGGCGCGCGAGCCCTCGAGGGCGGCCTCCGCGGCCGCGAGTTCCTGGCGCGGCGCGCGCGTGTCGAGTCGTGCGAGCACCTGCCCCGCGTGAACGGACTCACCCACCTCGACCTCGAGCCGCTCCAACCTCGAGTCGACGCGGCTGCTCACGTCCACTTCCTCCTGGGGGATGACGACGCCCAGGAAGGGTTCCTCGTGCGTCCGCGCGTGTGCCGGAGTCCCCAGGCAGGCCAGGAGCCCCCCCACTGTCATCGTCCACACCCATCGGCGCATCCCTGGCCTCCCATGGAGCTCCCTCCGGAGAGACGTGGATTGGGAGCGGATGTGAGCCCGCTGGGGCCCTCGCCTCGCGCGTCCGCGTGTGGCTGACGCGGCGGTGGTGGCGCGAGTGTCAGGACGGAGGGCACCTGCTCGGGACTCGCCAGTCGCAAGAGGCCGTAGCCGATACCCGCCAGCCCCGTCATCAATCCGGGCGTCTCGACGCCCAGGGGGACTCCGCATTGCCAGCCCCGCTCGTCGATGTTGTCGAGGATCATGTGAGCCAACCGGTAGGCGCGGCTCTTGAGCGCGCCGTCTCCGAATGCCTGACTCGCCAAGAGGATGAGTTCGAGGTTGCCGAGGTCGCCATGACAGAGGGAGTGGTTCATCCCGAAGCCATGCTCCAGCGTCGTTTGGACAGCGGCCTCGGCATCCGCTTTCAGCCTGGGGTCATCGAGATGCCGCATCGAGCCGAGACGCGCCATGCCGATGCCCGGAGCGCCATGACACCATCCGACCGAGAAGCGGGAGTTTCGCTCCTCGGAGGGAGTGTTCTCGGGGACGCGCAGGTCGGCCCAGTTGCGAGCCTGGGTGGAAAAGAGGCTTCGCTCGTAGTCGAGCGCCCGGCAAGCGGTCTCCCGGAACCGCGAATCCCCGGTGGTGGTCGCCAGCTCCAACAGTGACAACGCGATGCCCGCGGCGCCGTGGGAGAAGCCGGAGAGCGGCCATTCGGCGACGCCCTTGACGTACCAGCCCGTTCCCTCGCGCATGGGTCGGGCCATGGCCAGTAGCCGCTCGCCGCAGCGGATCGCCGCGTCGAGCGCCGCGCGCGAGCCCTGGACGCCATGCAGTCCAAGCAGGCTCAGCAGGGTGCCCGCCGAGCCCGTCAAGACATCGAATGACTCATCCCCGTCAATCAACGGCTCCAGGTGAGGGAGGACCGCCTCGGCCTCCGTCCACAAGGAGGGCTCTCGCCAGAGACCGCCGAGGTGGGTCATCGCGTAGAGGAAGCCTCCCCATCCGAAGTACCCACCGAGCTGCTTCACCTGTTCCCGGTCTCGCTCCACCAGTTGGCGAGCCGTGGTCAGTGACAGCTTCGCGAGGTGCGTGTAGCGCGCCTCTCCTGTTACGTGCCCCAGGTAGCCGAGAAAGAGCGCGATCCCCGCGGTTCCCGAGTACAGGTCGATGGAGGTGGGAACGAGGCTCCAGTAGCGGTCATTGACGATCGTCAGTCCGACCCAGCCGATGTCCTGCTCACCCCGCACCGCGATCCGCTCCAGCCTGTCGCCCAGCGTGCGAGCCGTGGCGAGAAGCCGCTCCCGGGACGCCTCCTGGGCGGGCTCCCGCCGGGGATAGCGGGTCCAGACCGCGCGCTCACCCCCCATGGCCAGGGTGGTGAAGGAGGCCTGGATGAACCAGAGTTGCCTCGAGAGATCCTCTTCGTTGAACGTTCGCAGCCGCCGCTGGACGTGCTCCAGGGCCGTCGTCTCGAGGAAGCCCGGGATGCACCCGTGGCCGTGGCTCCAGAGGTCGCGCGAGCGGGGCCGCGTGGTGAACATCGGAATGTCGCCGTTGTCCAGGTCCGCGCGCTCCGCGGCGAGCACCGGGTCCATGGTGGCCAGGTCCGCGACGCCCACCCGGAGCTTGTCGAAGAAGCGCTCCCGGTCGAGTGCGTCTCGGAGGAGATCGGGATGGTAGCTCTCCTGGCGCATGAGCGAATAGCCGTGGGTGGTGCGCAGGACGACGCGGATCTCGTCATCCACGAAGGAGGAGAGGGGCCCGTCCGTTGCACAGAAGGCCTGGCCGTGCCGCCGCAGGAGCCGGTAGAGCCGGATGAAACCCTCCATCAGGGGAGCGGCGTACCGGGCGACGTCGACGTGTTGTCCCTGGAGGGTGGGGCGGTTCGCCGAGCCCTCGCTCATCACGCGCTGGCGGGCGAGCCGCATGGTGTCCGTGCCCGAGCCCGTGATGATGGGCGTGGCGTGGGGCCACATCTGAGGCAGCCCTCCCGCCAGGCCACTGATCTCCAGTCCATCGGAGTTCGTGTCGAGCCATGCGCGGCCAGGAAGCAGTCCCACGCCCATCACGGAGGACATCATTTGCCGGACGACCTGGGGCTCGAATTCGCCCGCGATGCGTTGAGGCGGTGGGTGGAACAGGGCTTCCAGGTCGGTCAGGATGGGGTGCTCGCCCGCGGCGATCAGGTTCTCCGAGTGGAAGTCGGTCGCGCTGATGGCATGGAGCAGCGCGAGATAGGCCCCCTGGCGTGTGTAGAAGCGCTCGAGTTCTTCTGGCGTCTGGCAGCCCTCCGCCGCGACGAACTCGACCCAGCCGTACGTGTCCCGAGTCAGGACCTTCAAGGTGCGGAAGGCGGGCTCCATTCCCCGCGCGTTGAGCCAGGTCAGCAGGTGCTGGAAGTGCAGCTCCACGGCCAGGGAGCGCGGCTTGTAGACCAGCCTGGCTCCGGAGTTGAACCCCAGCAGGATCACCGACCTGCCGTCGTTGTGCGTGTCTCCCGCCCCCACCTCGAGGGCGGTGAGCTCATCCCCAGGCGGAAGCCTCATGAAGGCACCCAGCTCCATCCAGTCCTGGGCGAGATGCGTGAGGAATTCGAGGCTGAAGCACCCCCACTGGCGGATGGCATTGACGAGCTGCCGCGCCAGGACGGGGTACTCCTCCAGCAGTTCCAGGGCGACATCACGCCGCGCGAGCAGGTGCACGAAATCCAGGAATCGCTCTCGTGGCGTTTCCCCCGTCAGCCTGTCCTGGATGCGACAGACATTGAGTTCCAGGATCAGGGTGCGATGGAGCATCGACAGCAACGGGGCGGGGAGGGAGGCGAGCAGGAGCTGTTCCACACCCTCCGTGAATGGCGCTCCGGGATGGTCGCGCCGGAGTCGCTGGATGCCCTGCCGGAGCCGCCGCCGGCCCTGATCGATCAACGGCGCGACCAGGTTGAGAAATCCCGCGAGCGAGCGCTGTGACTCCGCGAGGGCCCCGGTCAGGGCCTGGAGGGTGGCGGGGTTGGCGGGGGAATGGTCCTCGAACGCCTGCTCCAGGGTGAGAAGCCACTCGGGGCGCTCGGCGCCAGTCGGAGCCACGAAGGGCTCTGGGATCGCGAGGCGTTCCGTCAGGGTTTGGGTGCGGTACCAGGCGGCGTCACTGAAGCGAGGCGAAGACATGATGGAGGCCACTCCTTGGGCGTCGGAGGAGGCCCCGGCGGGGCGTGATGTCTCGCCAGGGTCTCGAAACGGGATCATTCCGGGCGATCCGCGTGCCCGCCGTGCGTCTGTTCAATCCGACAGAAGACAGGTGCACTGGCACGGCGGATTCTTGCTGCCCGTGCCGGTGCTGACGGTGGTGGGCTGGATGCGGAGGCCGCCGACGATGACGGCGAGGTCATCCTCCGAGAGCGCGATCTCACCCGCGGGGTTCGCGGGAACGAGAGCACGCTCCTCTTCGCTCAAGCTCTCCAGGTAGGACGGGTCCTTCCACGCACGGGCGATGTCGATGCGGGACATGGTTGTCTCCTTTCTTGAATCACTTCTCTGGCCGTATGGGCCGGACACTCAATGCGGTGAGGAGCTTGGACTCCTCGGTTCAGTGCTGTTTGGAAACGCCGAAGCACGTTCTTCACGAGACCGATGCCGACCACCTCCTTGTTGTATTCCTGAATGAGAAGAGGGGGGCTCCGGTGAATGTGACGGATGGGCATGGGCTGGCTGAATAAATCCGAATCGCTCCCGTCCAGGCGCGGCGGTGCGGATCCTCCGCATCCATCCAACGACCACATGGGAGAACACCTTTGATGAAGCGATCGGTCCTGGTCTGGAGTTGCTGTGCCTCGCTGCTGTTTTCAGCCTGCGGCGGTCAAGAGGGTGGAGATACTGGAACTCCGGATGGTGGGGGCAATCTCCCCTCGGATGGCGGTGGGAATGAGCCCAATCCCTCCACGATCACCGTGACGGGCAAGGTGCTCGCCGCGTCGGGCGCGGCCGCCACGAAGGTGTCGATCCTCATTCCGGGCGATGGTCGGCGGGAAGTGAGCGTGGATGGCGCTGGTGCCTTCAGCGTTTCGGGAGTGACCCCTCCCTACGATCTCATCGTGGCCGAGAAGGAGCGCCGGTCCGCGATCCTCTACAGGGGGTTGACGCTCAAGACCCTCACACTGTCCCTCGAAGAAGAGGACACGGAGTCGGTTACGCACAGGGCCACCGTGAAGGGGAACCTCACCGGAGAGGATGCGTCTCCTTCTTCCACGACCGAGGTGAGTTTCGTCTCGGAGAGAGGCAGTGGCAATGGGCTGAGAGACATCGGGGGGAGCTATTCGCTGGACGTGGATTGGCTCGGTGCCACCCCTGTCACGGGCACGCTCTATGCCTTCCAATATGAGTCAAGCAGCTCCTACTCGCCTCCGACACGCTACCTGGGCTTTGGGCAGCGCGACAACGTGACCCTGGAGGAGAACGCCACGCTCTCCGCGCAGGACATCGCCTTGAGCGCCGTGACGAACTCCAACCTGGGGGGCAGCATCACCGTGCCAGACGGTTATGCCCTCCGCCTGAGCTCCGTGTCCCTCGCTCCCACGCCAGCCACTGAAGTCTCCTTGTTCTCGAGCTTCGCTCCCACGAGCACGTTCAATTACGTAGTGCCCCAGATTCCCCAGGCCACCTTCTCGATGCAGGTCTTCGCGTCCGAGGAGGGCGCGTCGGATCCGGACAACGCGGCCAGTTTGCTTCTCTTCAAGCGGGGTCTGACCGCTGGCGTCACCAACGCCGCGATGGTGCTCCATCCGGCCGCGCGTCCGGCCCAACCCGCGAACGAGGCGAAGGATGTGTCCCTGACCACCGGGTTCTCCTGGTCGCCGTACGCGAGCGGTGTTCACCGGATCCAGTTCCAGGAGGACAAGAGTGACAATCAGACGCCCTATACGGTGACGATCCTCACGCGCGGGACCGACACCACGCTTCCGGACCTGAGTGCGCTCGGCATGGCCCTGCCCGCCAATACCGAGTTCACCTGGCAGGTCCATGGTGTAGGCCCCGTGGACTCCGTGGACGCCCTGGTCGGTCTTCTGGAGAAGGGGGATCCCGCCCGGGGAGGTACGGAGGATTTCCATACCAGCCTCTCCGAGACGCGCACCTTCACCACGGCCGCGACTCCCTGAGTCGCTCCCTGCGCCCCGTGGGAGAGCGACTTGCTCACCCACGGGGGGCTGTCGTCACGCGAGATCGAAGAGCAGGGCTTCCATGGGCTCGGACGCCAGGAGTTCCAGCTTCGACTCCTCGGACACGGCCACGCCGTCGCCGGCCTTCACGGCCACCCCGTTGAGCGTTCCCGCGCCGCGCGCTACCTGCAACCAGGCATGCCGCCCCGGAGCCAGCGTGTGCTCGGCCTTCTGTCCCTGGCCCAGAATCGTGCTGTACAGCCGCAGATCCTGATTCACCCGCAGGGAGCCGTTGTGGCCCTCGGGGGACACCACGAGCCGGAAGCCTCCCTGGCGCTCCTCGCGCGTGAAGAGCTTCTGCTCATAGTCCGGCGTGAGCCCCTTGCGCTCGGGGAGGACCCATATCTGCAGGAAGTGGACTTCCTCGTCCGCGCTGTTCATCTCGCTGTGCAGCACGCCCGTGCCCGCCGTCATCCGCTGCATCTCACCCGCGCGCAGCACGCCCTTGGAGCCCATGCTGTCGCGGTGCTCGAGCTGTCCGGAGAGCACGTAGGTGATGATCTCCATGTCCCGGTGGGGATGGGTGCCAAAGCCGCTGCGCCCGGCCACGCGGTCCTCGTTGATGACGCGCAGGGCGCGAAAACCCATGAACGAGGGGTCGTAGTAGTCCGAGAACGAGAAGGTGTGGTGGGAGTCCAACCACCCGTGGTTCGCATGTCCGCGCGCTTCCGAGTTCCTGAGGGTCAACATGGTGTCGTGTCTCCTTCGCCACTCATATTGTGGGCGCGGAGGGCCCCGCGCCAGCCGTCGGGGACGGGACACATTGTTCCAGCGATAGGACAAACACCCTCAGGAGGCGCGGGGCCAGTGCTCGCGCAGGAAGTCCACGAAGGCCATCACCTTGGGGGAATGGTGCCGGGTGCTCGAGTAGAGCGCGTGGACCGGGGCCTCGGCTGAGCTCCAGTCCGGAAGCAGGCGCTGCAGGCGTCGGGCGGAGATGTCCGCGGCGTTGTCCACGTGGGGCAGCAGGGCGACTCCCGCGCCCGCCAGCGCCAGCGCGCGGAGCATGTCGGGTTCGTTCACGACAAGGCGCGTCTGGATGGGGACATCGACCGAGCGGTTGCCGGAGTGAAGGGTCCAGACATGGCCCTCGCGGACGGTGCCGAAGACGAGGCAGTCGTGCTTTTCCAGCTCCTTGGGCGTCTTGGGCATGCCCCTTGCCTGGATGTACTCCGGCGCCGCCACCACGATGCGCCCGATGGTCCCGATCTTCCGGGCCATGAGCGAGGAGTCCGCCAGCCGTCCGGCGCGCACGGCCACGTCGAAGCCTTCCTCGACCAGGTTCACCGTGCGATCCGTGCACACCAGCTCGAGTTGCACCTCGGGGTAGCGTTGGAGGAACGCCGCGATGAGCGGCCCGAGGACTCCGAAGGTCAGGGGGGTCGTCACGCGCAGCAGTCCATGAGGCGCGGCCTGCATGCGCGTGACGGCCAGCTCCGCCTCCTCGGCCTCGGCCACGATGCGCGCGCAGTGCTCGTAATAGGCCTGGCCCACATCCGTGAGGCGCAACTGGCGCGTCGTCCTTTGCAGCAACTGGGCGCCCACCCGCGCCTCGAGCTCGGACACCTTGCGGCTGACCGTGGACTTGGGCATTCGCAGGCTCCGTGCCGCCGCCGTGAAGCTTCCGGCCTGCACCACCTTGGCGAAGATGAGCAACTCGTTGAGATCCACGGCCGTCCTTTCCCACTCCAGGGAGGTTGTTCCGACGCGCCCCGTCTAATCCGTCTCCCCGGCCTCTCGCCAGCGTGTGACCTTGGACGAGAAAATCGAGTTTTCCCGCGAGATCCAGGCGGCCCAGGCGCGGGCTTGCAACAAGGCCGCTCGAGGTCATACAGAAGACACACGCCCCGTGAGAGCGGTCGCCTCACGCGCGGGGCACTTGGTGCCTTTTCTCGGCACGCGATAAAATGGCCATCGGGCCATGGCGGAAACCTTGTTCGAGGAGCTGAAGCGATACGTGGGTTTCGAGCCGGCGGATGGACAGCGGCTCCTGGCCCTTCATGAGGTGATGCAGCCGCGATTCGCCGCCATCGCGGACGTCTTCTACGCGCGCATCCTGGAGCATCCCCAGGCGAGTCAGGCGCTGGCGGGTGAGAGTCAGGTGGGCCACCTCAAGGTGACCCTCCAGGCGTGGATGGAGCAGTTGCTCCGCGGCCCCTGGGACGAGAACTACTTCCTGCTGCGCTGCCGCATCGGCCGCATGCACGTGCGCATCGCGCTGCCCCAGCACTACATGTTCGGCGCGATGAGCGTGCTTCGCCAGGAGCTCAACCGCTTCCTCGACGAGCATCAAGACTGGCGGACCGAGGACTTGCGCGCCTCGCGCGTGGCCCTGCAGAAGATCCTCGATCTCGAGCTGGCCATCATGTTGCACACCTACCGGGAGGATCTGCTCGCCCAGCAGGCGCGCCACGAGCGGCTGAGCACCTTCGGCCAGTTGGTGGGGACGATCGGGCACGAGCTGCGCAACCCCCTGGGCGTCATCGAGACGTCGCTCTTCATCCTCAAGGGCCGGCCCCTGGCGGGAGAGGAGCGCGCCGCCAAGCACCTGACGCGCATCGGGGAGCAGGTGACGCTGGCCAACCGGATCATCTCGGACCTGCTGGACATGATCCGCGACAAGCCGCTCAAGCGCGAGTCCCTGCGGCTCGACGCGGTGTGGACGGACGCGCTCACGTCGGTGCATGTGCCTCCGGGCATGTCCCTGTCCGCCTCGGGTCTGGACACCCTGCCCACGCTGCGTGGCGACCCGGGGCAGATGCGCCAGGTGTTCGTCAACCTGTTGGAGAACGCCATTCAAGCCGTGGGAGAGACGGGCCGGGTGGTGCTGTCGGCCTCGTCGGGCCCGGACGCGGTGGAGTTGGTTCTGGAGGACTCGGGGCCGGGCGTGAGCGAGCCCATCCGGCGCCGGATGTTCGAGCCCCTGATGACCACCAAGGCCCGGGGCATCGGCCTGGGCTTGCCGCTCGTCAAGCGCATCCTCGAGCGGCACGATGGGTCCATCCACTACGCTCCCCGTGAAGGAGGCGGGGCGCGGTTCATCCTTCGGTTGTCCATTCCCCCGGACTGCCGGTAAGGCGGAAGGTATGAGGCGCTACCTGCTGCTCGACGACAACGAGGCCTTCGCGGAGAACCTGGCGGAGATCCTCCGGGACGGGGGAGACGACGCCACGGTGGTGACGGACGGGGCACGGGCCCTGTCGCTCGCGAGCTCGCGGCGCTATGACGCGCTGCTCACGGACATGAAGATGCCCGGCATGACGGGGGCGGAGGCGGTGCACCACATCCGCCAGGTGGACCCCGGCCTGGCCGTGGTGGTCATCACCGCCTACCCCGGCGAGGAGGAGCTGGAAACGGCCCGAAGGGAGGGGCTGCTCGCGGTGTTGCCCAAACCGGTGCCCATTCCCTCGCTCATGTCCCTGTTGTCCCGCGCGCGCCGTGACGGGGTGGTCCTGCTCATCGAGGACGATCCCTCCCTGGGCGACACCCTCTCCGAGGAGCTGCGTGTCCGTGGCTTCTCGTGCGTCACCGCGCGCTCCGCCCAGGAGGCCGAGCATCTGGCCCGGGTACGGCCCTTCGCGGCGGTGGTGGATCCCCGCCCCCCCGGGGGTCCCGAGGGCGAGGCGCTGCGCCTGCTCCGGGCGAGCTACCCCCGGTTGCCGGTGTTCGTGTTGACGGCGCCCCCGGAAGAGGGCGCTCCCGGCGCGTCCCGGCGCGACACGAGTGTCGTCTCCGCCTCAACGGACACCCCCGCCTTGCTGGACGCGCTGGAGCGCGCCCACGACTCGCGTTAAGGGCTGTCCCCATGAGCGTCTCCCATTCCCTGTCCGCTCCCCACGTGCTGGTCGTCGAGGACAACGCGGCCTTCCTGGACAACCTCCGCGAGCTGCTCGACGACGCGGGCTACCGGGTGACCGGCGCGCTGAGCTGCCGCGAGGCCCTGGAGCGGGCGGAGGCGGGCTTCGACGTGGCCCTGGTGGACCTGCGGTTGCCGGATGGGGAGGGGACCGAGCTGGCGAGGGAACTCAAGGAGAAGGTGCCCGAGTCCGAGGTGGTGTTGCTCACGGGGTTCGCCACGGTGGAGACGGCCGTGGCGGCGGTGCGCGCGGGCGCGTGTGCCTACCTGATGAAGCCCTGTGCGCCGAGCGAGCTGTTGCTCACCCTGGAGCAGGCCATGCGCCAGGTGCGCCTGCACGCGGAGAAGCGCGAGCTGGCGCGCCGGGCCCAGGTGACGGAGAAGCTCGCCGCGGTGGGCTCCATGACGGCGAGCTTGTCGCATGTGATTCGCAACCCCCTCAACGCGGCGGCCTTGCAGCTGTCGATGCTGGAGCGGCGGGTGCGGAGGTTGTCCGCGGAGCAGCAGCCTCAGCTCCTGGAGCCGTTGCTGTTGGTGCGTGATGAGATCCGCCGGTTGGACCATACGCTCGAGGACTTCCTCCAGTTCGCGCGGCCCCGGGGCTTCCGCCCCGAGCCCGTGGAGGTGAAGGCCCTGCTTCGGCGCGTGGTGGACTTCCTGGCCGGTCAGGCCGAGGAGCGACAGGTGCGGCTGGAGCTGGAGGGAGACGGAGGCGCCACGTTGCCGCCCCTCCGGGGTGAGGAAGAGCGATTGCGCCAAGTGCTCATCCACCTGACCCTCAACGCGCTGGAGGCCTCGCCCTCGGGCGGGCTGGTGCGGCTGTCCGTGAGCCGGGAAGCGGGCCTGGCGTGCATCGGGGTGGAGGATTCGGGCGAGGGTGTTCCCCTGGAGCTGCGGGAGCGGGTCTTCGAGCCTTTCTTCACCACCAAGGAAGAGGGCTCGGGGCTGGGGTTGTCCATCGTCCAGGCCATCGTCATGCAGCATGGAGGCTCGTTGGAGGTGGTGAATGCCCCCTCCGGAGGCGCCCGGTTCCTGCTGCGCCTGCCCCTGATGTCTTGAGGGCCATTGCCAGGGGCTCAAAGGATATCCGCCGACCTTTGAAGTCTCCTCGGGCCACGAGATGTGCTCACTTCGTGACATCTGTCCCGGTGCTGACGGAAGATGGAACGAGGAGGGCGCGCTCACCGCGCCCGATCAAGTTCCCAGAAGGATTGACGAATGGAAACGCGGCAGCACGAGGGCTTCATCACCGGTTCTCCGGCACCGACGGCGGATGAGAAGACGTGGGGAATGCTGGCCCACCTGAGCGCCCTGGTGACGGGCATCTTTGGTTTCTCCTTCCTGGGGCCGCTCATCGTCATGCTCACCAAGGGCAAGGAGTCCGCCTGGGTGGAACAGCACGCGAAGGAATCGCTCAACTTCCAGATCTCCGTCACCATCGTCTCGTGGGTGACGGTCATCACCATGTTCTGCCTGGTGGGCTTCCTTCTGGTCCCCGTGCTGCTCGCCGCGCTGGTGCTGACCATCATCGCGGGCATCAAGGCCAACAATGGGGAGACGTACCGTTACCCGGCGTCGATCCGGCTCGTGAAGTAGCGCGGACGGCGGGGCTGGGTGCGCGCCTTCGAGAGCGCTCAGCCGCCGATGCCCATCATGGACAGCAGGGCCGAGCCCGCCCCGGGCTCGGTGAAGCGGTGCCCCTCGGGCTTGTCGCCGAGGGCCTGGCGGATGGCCAGGGCGAGTTCCTCGTCCGTGGCGCCGCCGCGGATGAGGGTGTGCAGGGGCGCCTGGGCACGGCCGCCGAGGCAGCTGCGCAAGTCCCCGTTGGAGGCCACGCGCACGCGGTTGCAGCCGCCGCAGAAGTTCTGGGTGAGGGGCGAGATGAAGCCCACGAGCCCCCCGGGCGCCCGCCAGTAGCGCGCCGGCCCCGCCGCCGCCCCCTGGGGCCCCTCATCTTCCTCGAGCGCAAGGCCCCCGGTCCGGAGCCGTTCCACCAGCTCGGCCGTGGGCACCGGCGTGCCTTGTCCGAAGGGCATCAACTCGATGAACCGGGGCGTCATGCCCCGCGCGTGGGCGTGGGCGATGAGCTGGGGCACCTCGTCGTCATTCACCCCGCGCATGACGACGACGTTGAGCTTGAGCGAGGCGAAGCCCGCCGCCGCCGCCGTGTCGATTCCCTCCAGCACCGAGGCGAGGTCTCCCTGCTTGGAGATGCGCCGGAAGGTGCTCTCCGACAGGGTATCCAGGCTGATGTTGAGCTGGGACACGCCCGCCTCGCGCAGCGGAGCGGCCAGCCGCGCCAGGTGGCTCGCGTTGGTGGTGATGGCCACGTGCCCGATGCCCGGCACCGCGGCGATGCTCCGCGCCACCTCGAGGATGTCCGGACGGATGAGGGGCTCTCCGCCCGTCAGCCGCACCCGGCGGATGCCCATGCGCGCGAACACGGAGACGATGCGCTCGAACTCCCCGGGCGAGAGCAGGTCCTTCTTCCCACCCCAGCTCGCCGGCGAGCAGTACGTGCAGCGGAAGTTGCACCGGTCCGTCACGGACAGGCGCAGGTACGTCATGGTCCTGCCCTGGGCGTCCTTCAAGGGCGGCATCACGGGAGCCTGGGAGGGCAAGGGCATCATGGACGACTCTTCTTAACCCGCCCGGCCCCTGTCTGGCACGGACTTGAGAGACGGGTTGCTCCCGGATGAACGTCCGGGGCGTCAGTCGCGGGGATTGCCCTGCCGCCCGCCCGCCAGCACGGAGAGCACCACGCCAGGTCCGTTGGCCCCCGGTGCCCCTCCGGGCGAGCCCGGAGCGGGTGGGGTGGTGGCGCGCGAACCGGGACCCGTGGGCCCGGGGATGGTCTGGTCCAGATCGTCCAGATCCTCGGAGAGCCGGGCGAGCGTGGCCTCGGCCTCGTGCGCCTGCATCTCCGACTGCACGAGCGTCAGCTTCCGGCTGTGCATGTCCTCCTTGTGCTTGATGAGCGCCTGCTCACCGATGTCGAGGAAGGCCCGGACGACCTCACGGTCGAACTGGGTCCCCGCGCAGCGGGAGATCTCCGCGATGGCGTTGGCGAAGGTCGTGCCCTTGCGGTAGGGGCGGTCGCAGGTCATCGCGTCCAGGGTGTCCGCCACGGCGAAGATGCGCGCGCCGATGTGGATTTCCTGGCCCCGGAGGTTGCGCGGGTAGCCCTGGCCGTCCCAGCGCTCCTGGTGCGACAGGACGATCTGCGCGGGCGTGGCGAGGAAGGGGATGTTCTGGATCATCTGGAAGCCGATGTCCGGATGCTTGCGCATCTCCAGCCACTCCTCGGGCGTGAGCTTGCCGGGCTTGAGCAGCACGGCGTCCGGCACGCCAATCTTCCCGATGTCGTGCAGCAGCGCGCCCCGGCCGATCTCGTCCAGCTCCGGGCCCTTGATGCCCATGCGCTCGGCGATGGCGCTCGTGTAGCGCACCACGCGCAGGGAGTGATCCGACGTCTCGTGCTCGCGCGCGTCCAGGGCGGACACGAGCGCCAGCAGGGTGGACTGGTAGGTGTGGGCGATGTCCCTGAGCGCGTTGCGCAGCTCCGTGGTGCGGTCGCGCACCTTGCGCTCGAGCTTCTTCTGGTAGCGCTTGCGCGCCAGCTCGATGCGCCGCTTGGCGAGGGCCCGCTCGATGGCGCGGATGAGATCCGTCAACTTGGGTGGCTTGAGCAGGTAGTCCACCGCGCCCCGGCGCAGACAGTCCACGGCGGACTCGGTGTCCCCATAGCCGGTGAGCATGATGACGGAGGTGTCCGGGTAGCGCTCGCGCAGCTGCTCGAGCAGCCACAGGCCGTCCTTGCCCGGCATCTTCATGTCGCTGATGACCAGGGGCGTCTCTTCCTGGCCCGCGAGGTCCAGGGCCATCTCGGCGCCACTGGCCACCACGCAGTTGTATCCCTCTTCCCTGAGAAGGACGGAGATGACGTCACGGACGGAGTCGTCGTCGTCGACGATGAGGATCCGGGGAGGAACGGGAGGGATGGCTTCCACGGAGGAGATTCTAGGGGGATCGCGCGCCAAATGGCCAACCCGAGGCGGAATTTCGGATCTCACGGCCGCCTGGACGGGCTGCCCCCAAGGAGACGCCTCGCCGTTCCAGGTGTGGGACTTTCAGCGCCGTGAGAACCGATCGAAGCGGAAGGGGGCCAGGTCCACCGAGGGCCGCTCGCCCAGGACGGTCTCGGCCAGGAGCTTCGCGGTGACGGGCGTCAGCAGGATGCCGTTGCGGAAGTGCCCCGTGGCGAGGAACAGGCCCGGAAGGGGTCCCGCTCCGAGGATGGGCAGGTGGTCCTCGGTGTAGGGGCGCAGGCCCGCCCACGTTTCCTGCACGGGCGCCGAGGCCAGTGCCGGACATAGCCGCATGGCCAGGGCGAGGATGCGGTGCAGGCCCTCGGCCGTGACGTTCTTCTCGAAGCCCGAGAACTCCAGGGTGCTCCCTGCGATCACCCGGCCGTCGGTGCGGGGAATGACGTAGCCCTGGTCGGAGAAGAGCACGTGCGAGAAGGGAGGCAGACGTGTCTGCAACTGAACCATTTGCCCCCGCGCCGGACGCACCACGCGCGGATCCAACGCGCTGCCCTGGACCAGCCCGGACCAGGAGCCGGCGGCGATGACCACGGCATCCGCGCGCAGCGTCTCGCCCTCCAGGTCCACGCCCACCGCGCGTCCCCGCTCCTCCACCACGCCGCGCACGTAGCCGGTGCGGAACGTGGCCCCCACCTTCGCGGCCGCCATGGTCAGGGCACGCGTGAGCAGCCGGTTGTCCACCTGGTGGTCGTCCACGAACCGGGCCGCGCCCTTGAGTTCGGGGGACAGCTGGGGCTCCAGGGCGAGGACCTCGGAAGGGGAGAGCAGCTCCACGCGCAGGCCCCGCTCGCGCTGCCACGTCGCGGTGGCCTCCAGCCGGGCGAGACCCGCCTCGTCGAAGGCCAGGCGCATCACCCCACTGGGCAGGTACTGCACATTGATGCCCGTGAGCGCCAGGAGCTCCGCGGCGAACTCCGGGTACAGGCTCCGGCTGCGCAGGCACAGGTCGAGGAAGGGACCCGGCCCCTCGGACTCCTCCTGGGGCGCGAGGATTCCGCCGGCGGCGCTCGAGGCCTCGGCCCCCGGAATGGCGCGCTCGAGCACGGTCACCCGCGCGCCCGCCTGCCTCAGCCGCAGGGCGATGCCACAGCCCATCACCCCTCCACCGACCACCACCACGTCGAGGTCTCGCATCGCGCCGCTTGTGCTCGCTCCGGGAGGGGTTTGCAAGGCTCGTGAGCGGCCCGGGTTGACGGCGGAGGGGGTTTCCATTAGCTAGGGAGCGTGCACCTCGTATCCCTCCATCACCATGCGCATCATCATCGGACCGGCCCCGACGGGACCGCTCACCGTGCGCATGCCTGGGTGGATGTCTAGAGGCCACCCGACGCACCCGCCGCAGTGAACGAAAGCCCGTCCCACCTCGGACGGGCTTTTTTCGTTTCGCCCGTCCGTCCTTCTCAAGGACTCCCCGATGCTCAAGATCGCCCTTCCCAACAAAGGCCGCCTCTCCGACGAGGTGCGCGAGCTGTTCAACGATGCAGGCCTGGAGGTCCGCGTCCGTGGCGAGCGGGCCCTCACGGCGTCGCTCGGTGGCGAGTTCGAGGCCATCTTCGTGCGCGCCCAGGACATCCCCGAGTTCGTCGCCGATGGCGCGGCGGACGCGGGCGTCACCGGGTGGGATCTGGTGTGTGAGTCCGGCCGCGACCTGGAACTGCTGATGGATCTGGAGTTCGGCAAGTGCCGCCTCGTGGTGGCCGCCCGCGAGGAGAGCGGCATCCAGAAGCTGGAGGACATCCGGGACGGCGTGCGGGTGGCGTCCTCCTTCACGCGCCTGACCCAGGACTTCTTCACCCGGCGCGGCCAGAAGGTGACGGTGGTGCCGGTGTCGGGCGCCACGGAGATCGCCCCCCACCTGGGCATCGCGGACATCATCGTGGACCTGACGTCCACGGGCTCGACGCTGAAGATGAACGGCCTGCGCGAGGTGGACACCATCGTCCAGTCGAGCGCGCGGCTCATCGCGCGCAAGGGCCACTCGCCCGAGGCGGCGGCGCGGTTGGAGGAACTGCGCCAGGCGCTCGGGTCCGTGCTGGCGGCGCGGGGCAAGCGCTACCTCATGGCCAACGTGCCGCGCGGCGTGCTGCCCAGCGTGCGCGAGGTGCTCCCGGGACTCAACGGCCCCACCGTGGTGGAGGTGCAGGGCGGGGACTTCGTGGCCGTGCACTCCGTGGTGCCCGCCCGCAACATCTATCGCACCATCAACGCGCTGCGAGCCCTGGGCTGCCAGGGCATCCTCGTCACCCGGATCGAGAGGCTGATGCCATGAGCGCGTCTCCACTCAAGTACCGGGGGCGCCTGAAGGAGCTCGACCCCGAGGCCCGGCGCCGCTTGTTGGAGCGCTCGGGGGGGGCCACGGACTCCCGGGTCGCCCAGCGCACCGCGGACATCCTCGCCCGGGTCCGCCGGGACGGAGACCGCGCCCTGCGCGAGATGGCGCGGGAGTTCGACGGTGCCACGCTGGACTCGCTGGAGGTGCCCCGGAGCGTGTGCGAGGCCGCCCTGGCGTCGCTCGCTCCGGAGGTCCGCGAGGCCTTGAGCCGCGCGGCGCGCAACATCGCCCGGGCCCACGCCGCCCAGAAGCCCCAGGCCATCGAGGTGGAGACCGAGCCCGGCATCCTGGTGGGCCGTCGGCCGGACCCGCTCGGTCGCGTGGGCGTGTACGCGCCGGGAGGCCGTGCCGTCTACCCGAGCAGCGTGTTGATGGGCGTGGTGCCCGCCAAGGTGGCCGGAGTGGGCGAGGTCATCGTCTGCTCGCCGCCGGGTCCGGATGGCAGGCCCGCGGCGGGGGTGCTGGCGGCGGCGGCGCTCGCGGGAGCGGACCGGGTGTTCGCGCTCGGCGGTGCCGGCGCGGTGGCGGCCCTGGCCTACGGGACGGAGAGCGTGCCCCGGGTGGATCGCATCGTCGGGCCGGGCAATGCCTATGTGGCCGCCGCCAAGCTCCAGGTGGTGGACGCGGTGGCCATCGACGCGCCCGCGGGGCCCAGTGAAATCCTCGTGGTGGCCGATGGCTCGGCGGACCCCGAGGCGGTGGCGCGCGAGATGCTGGCCCAGGCCGAGCACGACCCGGACGCCTGCTGCGTGACCGTGGCGGTGGGCGAGGCCCAGGCGGAAGCGGTGGCCTCGGCGGTCGCGAAGGCGGCCAGCCGGGCCCGGCGCCAGGAAATTGTCTCGCGGGCCCTGAGCGAGCGCGGCGCGGTGCTGAGCGTGGACTCGCTGGAGGAGGCCTGGCCCTTCGTGGCGGACTTCGCTCCCGAGCACCTGCTGATCGCCACCGCGTCCCCCTCGGAAGCGCTGCCCCGGGTGCGCAACGCGGGCACCGTGTTCGTGGGTCAGCATGCCTCGGTGGCCTACGGTGACTACATGACGGGCGCCAACCACGTGCTGCCCACCGCGGGCCTGGCCCGGGCGTACTCGGGACTGAGCGTGCTCGACTTCTACCGGTGGACCACCTGGCAGCGCGTGACCCGCGAGGCCGCGGCCCGGCTCTCCGACGACGTGGGCGTGCTGGCCGACAGCGAGGGGCTCTTCGCTCACGCCGAGGCCGCCCGCGCCTGGAGGCCGTCATGAGCCTGCCCTCGCGCGCGTCCTACCGGGACATCCCGCTGTACTCGCCCTCGAAGGCGCGCTGCCGCGTCGACCTGAGCGACAACACCAACCTCTTCGGCATGCCGCCCGCCGCCGAGCGCGTCCTGCGCGAGACGGCCTCCTCCCAGGTGGGCCGCTACCCCGTGGGCTACTCGCCCGACCTGAGGGAAGCCGTGGCCCGCTACACGGGCGTGGACGCCTCCCGGGTCACCACCGGGTGCGGCTCGGATGACGTCATCGACAGCACCCTCCGGGCCTTCCTGGAGCCGGGCGAGCTCATCGCCTTTCCCTCGCCCACCTTCGTGATGATGTCCTACTTCGCCAAGGTGAATGGCCTGCGCTACGCCCCCGTGAAGCTCCGGCCGGACTTCGACATCGACGTGGACGGGCTGCTCGCCACCGGGGCGAAGCTCCTCTACGTGTGCTCGCCCAACAACCCCACGGGCACGGTGGCCTCGCGTGCCGCGCTGGAGCGGCTGGTGGAGCAGGCGCCTGGACTCGTCCTGCTCGACGAGGCCTATGCCGAGTTCGCCCGGGAGAGCCACCTGGACCTGGCGAGCCGGCCCAACGTGCTCGTGACGCGCACGATGTCCAAGGCCTTCGGACTCGCGTCCATGCGCGTGGGCTACGCGGTGGGCGCGCCCGGCCTCGTGGCCGAGGTGGAGAAGGCCCGTGGCCCCTACAAAGTGACGGGCTTGTCCGAGCGCATGGCCGTCGCGGCCCTGTCCGAGGACGTGCCGTGGATGCGGGCGAGGGTGGACGAATCGCTCGCCATCCGGGAGCGGCTGGTGGGGGAGCTCAAGGGCCTGGGCCTGTCGACCCTGCCGACCGAGGCCAACTTCGTGATGGCGCCTCTGCGGGGAGCGCTCGCGGTGGCGGAGAAGATGCGCGCGAGGGACGTGAACGTCCGGGCCTTCGCGGGCCTGCCGGGCATCGGGGACGCGCTGCGCATCGGCTGCGGCCCCTGGAACCTGATGGAGGCGGCGCTCGACGCGCTGCGGGAGGCGCTGCGATGAGAGTGACGCTGTTCGACTATGGAGCCGGCAACATCCACTCCCTGGCCAAGGCGCTCGCCCTGGCGCCAGGCGTCGAGGTGCGCGTGGAGGAGGACCCCGTGCGCGCCCTGGACACCGGACTGCTGGTGCTGCCGGGCGTGGGCGCATTCGGCGCGGCGGCGGCCCGGCTGGCCCCCGGACGCGAGCGGATGCGGCGCGCCCTGGATGACGGGCTGCCCTGCCTGGGCATCTGCCTGGGCATGCAGCTCCTGTTCGACGGGAGCGACGAGGGCGAGGGCCTGGGCCTGGGCTTCTTCCCGGGCCGGGTGACGCGGCTGTCCTCCCGGCGCGTGCCTCACATTGGTTGGAACTCGGTGGAGGAGGACACCGCCCTGCGCGAGGCGAAGCTCGGCTCCGTCTACTACGCGCACAGCTTCGCCTGCCGCACCGAGAACCCGGGCGCGGTGGTGGGCTGGACGGCCCACGAGGGAGACCGGTTCCCCGCGGCGGTGCGACGCGGCAAGGTGCTCGGCGTGCAATTCCATCCGGAGAAGAGCTCGGCGGCCGGGGTGCGCTTCGTGCACGCCTTCCTCGACGAGGTGCGCTCATGAAGGCCATTCCGGCCATCGACTTGCGCGAGGGCGCCTGCGTGCAGCTCGTGGGTGGCTCCTATGCGGACGAGCGGGTGCGGGTGAAGGATCCCGTGGACGCGCTCAAGCGCTGGCGCGCGCACGGCTTCTCCTCCTTCCATGTGGTGGACCTGGACGCGGCGCTGGGCAAGGGTTCCAACGAGGACGCCATCCGCGCGCTGCTGGCCCACGAGCCGGGTTTGACTTTCTCCGTGGGGGGCGGAATCCGGAGCACGGCCAAGGTGGAGTCGGTGCTCGCCCTGGGCGCCTCCTCCGTGGTGGTGGGGACGCGCGCCATCGAGGACTTCTCCTGGTTGCGCGAGGTCGCCGAGCGCTTTCCGGGCAAGGTGGTGGTGGCCGCGGACGTGAAGGGTCGCGAGGTGGTGACGCGCGGCTGGACCGAGGGCAGCGCGCGCGACATCGTCACCGTGCTGGAGTCCCTGGAGCCCCTTCCCTTGAGGGGCCTGCTGGTGACGGCCGTCCACAAGGAAGGGCAGATGGAGGGGGTGGATCTGCCCCTCATGGAAGCGGTGCGCCGCGCGAGCCGCCATCCCCTGTTCGCCTCGGGAGGCGTGACGACGGTGGAGGACCTGCGGGCGCTCGGACGCGCCGGGGCCGCGGGCGCCGTCATCGGCATGGCGTTGTACACGGGCAGATTGGACGCGGGCCTCGTCGCCCAGGAGTTCGCATGACCACCATTGTTCGGGAAACCAAGGAGACCAAGGTCACGGTGCAGCTCGCCATCGGCAAGGGCGTGGCCCAGGTGGACACGGGCCAGCCCTTCTTCGATCACATGCTCGGCACCTTCGCGCGCTACGCGGGCCTGGACCTGACGCTGCACGCCCGGGGAGACCTGCGCCACCACCTCATGGAGGACGTGGCCATCACCCTGGGCACCGCCGTGCAGCGGATCATCCCCGCCACCGCCGCCCGCTACGGCGAGCGCACCCTGCCCATGGATGACGCGCTCGTGCAGGCGTGCCTCGACGTGGGCGGGCGCTTCTATTACCGGGGGCCCCTCAAGAACAAACTCTACGAGCACGTGATGCGCTCGTTCTGCGAACACGCCAAGGTGACGCTGCACCTGCGCATCCTCCGGGGCAAGGACAGCCACCACGTGACGGAGGCCGCCTTCAAGGCGCTCGGCTTCGCGCTGCGCGATGCCCTGGTGGACTCGGGCGTGGTGTTCAGCACCAAGGGCGCCGTCGCCCTGGAGGTGAAGTGACATGCTCACACGACGGCTGATTGTCTGTCTGGACGTGAAGGGCGGACGCGTGGTCAAGGGCGTCCAGTTCGAGGGCCTGCGCGACGTGGGCGACCCCGTGGAGCTGGCGCTGCGCTACGAGGCCGCGGGCGCCGACGAGGTGACGTTCCTCGACATCTCCGCCACCCAGGAGGAGCGCGGCACGCTCTGGGACCTGGTGCGGCGCACCTCCGAGCGGCTGTTCATCCCGCTGACCGTGGGCGGTGGCGTGCGCACGGCGGACGACGTGGGGCTCGCCCTGCGCGCGGGGGCCGACAAGGTGAGCCTCAACTCGGCGGCGGTGGCCCGGCCCGAGGTCCTCACCGAATGCGCCGAGCGTTTCGGGGCCCAGTGTGTCGTGGCGAGCATCGACGCCAAGCGCGACGGGGGCTCCTGGCGCGTGTTCACCCATGGCGGCAAGCGGGCCACGGATCTGGAGGCCATCGCCTGGGCTCGCGAGTGCGTGAAGCGGGGCGCCGGGGAAATCCTGCTCACGAGCATCGATCGGGATGGCGCCCGTTCGGGATATGACCTGGAATTGACCCGGGCCGTGGCCGAGGCGGTGGATGTTCCCGTCATCGCCTCGGGGGGAGCGGGCAACGCGGAACATGTCCGGGCCGCGCTGAGCGAGGGCGGGGCGGAGGCGGCGCTCGTCGCGGGCATCCTCCACGATGGGGTGACCACGGTGGATTCAATCAAGACGCTGCTGCGTGGCAGCGGCCTCGAAGTCAGGAGCCTCTAGGCATGGATGCGCGGTCATTGATGCAGGCGGCGGAGGACGTGGCTCGCCGGTCGGGAGATGTGGCGCTCGGTTTCTTCCGCCAGGGGATTCAGGTGCAGACCAAGGGGGATGGCTCCCCGGTGACGATCGCGGACCAGACGGCCGAGCGGACGGCGCGCGAGTGGCTCGAGTCCCACTTCCCCGAGGACGGCATCCTCGGCGAGGAGTTCGGCGAGACGCGGCCCGGAGCCCGGCGCCGGTGGATCCTCGATCCCATCGATGGGACCAAGACGTTCATCCGGGGCGTGCCGTTGTGGGGAACGCTGGTGGCGTTGGTCGAGGGAGACACCATCCTCGCGGGCGCGGCGTACTTCCCTCCCGTGGGCGACATGTTGGTGGCGGCGCCGGGGCAGGGGTGCTGGTGGAACGGCAAGCGCACGTGGGTGTCCACCGAGGCGGAACTGTCGCGCTCGCTCGTGCTCTCCACCGATGAGCGCTTCCAGGCCTACCCCGAGCGGGGAATCGGATGGCGGGCCCTTTCGGCCAAGGCGTCCGTGGCCCGGACGTGGGGCGACTGCTACGGCTACCTGCTGGTGGCCACGGGCCGCGCGGAGGCGATGGTGGACGAGCTGATGTCCCCCTGGGACGCGGCGGCCCTGCTGCCCATCATCGAGGAGGCGGGTGGGGTGTTCACGGACTGGACGGGGAAGCGGACGGCGTTCGGCGGCAACTCCATCGCCACGAACGCGGTGCTGGCGGAGCCGGTGCGCGCGCTGCTTGGCGTGAAGAAGGGGCCCTGATGTTGGACCTGTCGAAGCTGGATTTCACCAAGGGGAATGGGCTCGTCACGGTGGTGACGCAGGACGCGCGCACGGGCGACCTGCTCATGGTGGCGCATGCGGACCGCGAGGCGCTGGAGAAGACGCTCGAGACGGGCGAGATGCACTACCGCTCGCGTACGCGGGGGCTGTGGCACAAGGGCGGCACGAGCGGCAACGTGCAGCGCGTGGTGTCGCTGACGGCGGACTGTGACGCGGATGCGGTGCTCGCCCGGGTGGAGAAGGCGGGTCCGGCATGTCACACCGGCGCGGAGACGTGCTTCGGCATCGGCCCGGTGGACGCGCTCGTGGAGTTGGACCGGACCATCGCCGAGCGCGCGTCGAAGGCGCCCGAGCCCGGAGAGAAGCCGAGCTACACGCGGCGGCTGCTGGACGACCGCAACCTGCGCCTCAAGAAGATTGGCGAGGAGGCGGCGGAACTGGTGACGGCATGCGCGGATGGGGACAAGGAGCGCGCGATGGAGGAGGCGGCGGACGTGCTCTACCACCTGCTCGTGGCGGTGCGCCCGTTGGGCGTGACGCTCGAGGACGTGAAGGCGGTGCTCGCGCGCCGGGCCGCTCCCCCCGCCGCGAAGTAGTCGATTACACCTCTTTGAACTTCGCCCCCGTGGCCCCGATGTGCTCCAGGGCTTTCTTGATCTCCTCGGAGACAATCAGGGCCACTGTCCATCCCCAAGTACGGAAGACCCTGGCATCTCCTGCTTTCGCCCGGTCGATACGCATGCCGTACACGGCGCGGTACTGCCCGGTCTTCTCTGGCCGCCCGTCTTCCGGTTTCCAGTAACGCACCTCCTCGGATGCTTGATCGTCGATGCAATTCACTACGCGAGTGGTGTTGAGGACGAGGTACTTCTCGGTCTGCCCCTCGATATCCACTGGAAAGAACTGCACATCATTCGAGGCTAGTTCCATGAAGACGGATGCGGCCCTGACGTGGACGACGGGAATGCCAAAGGCCGCGTGAGAGAAGTCGAGCGGTTGACCCGGGATCTTCACTGGCACCTTGATACGCCCATCCACATGAGCGGGAACTCCCCGCATGAGCAGGGCAGGCCATACCTCTTCTCCCCGCTCATCGCCGAGCTTGCCCAACTCCCATCGGCCAGCGAGAGCAACGTCATCGGACAGTCTGTAATACCGGCTGGTCATGAGCGTTCCTCTTACCTCGCTCGCTTGGTGACGAGCTTGTTGAGTGTCGTGTTCTCCGTGGTGATCTCCTCGGCCAATGCGCGAAGTTCCGCCACCAATGCTTCCTGACACTGCTGAATGCTCCGGCATTCCAGCGTCGCCGCGTTCAACCGGTCGTGGACTTCCTCGTGGTACTCCTGTGGGTGGGGCCCATGGTGGCCCTTGACGCGCACTTTGTTGGCTGGATCGTTCAACGACATCCCCGCGCGATCGAAGATTTCCTGGAAGCGGGGCGTCCATGGACCGCCACTGTGGGTGGCCTCGGTCCACTTGTTCGTGGCGATGTGGTGCTCGGGTCCCTCGGCCTCGACTGGGCTGGATGCAGCCCCTCGCATGCTCTGGGCCGTTGCGGCGACCGCGTTGGGGGCGAGGATGATGGTGACCGCATCGGCGGTGACAGCCACTGCTTCCACCTGTGCAACCTCCGACACTAGGATTCCCACCCGCGCAGCCCCCACGGCTGATGCCTGCGCCGAGCCAGGAAGGGTGGATACCTTGGCCGAGAAACTGGAGGCCGTCTGGCCGATGGCCGCGGTGAGCAGCAGGGTGAACGCTCGCGCCGCGTTCTTTCCCATCACCTTGCCGTACTTCGTCCCTGCTTCGCGAAACTCCGAGAAGGACGTGGCGAGGTCCGCTGTTTTCACCAGTCGCCGCCAGCCCTGGATGAGTGTCCAGAACGTGTCCACTCCGACGTAGCAGATGAAAGTGGCCGTCACGACGGTCGCCAGCCCCTTGGAGAACACCGGTTCGGGTGCCATCCACATCGCGGCGTAGAGCGTCATCGTCCAGAGAATGGAGGCCTTGAGCAGTTCAGGGTCGGCCATGTCCTTGAAGGACTCCATCCTCTCGGGGATGACTGCATCGAGGGCGAAGGACATGGCGAGGGCGTAGCGGCCATCCCCGGTGAGGACCGGGCTGTTCATCAGCACCCTCCGGCAATCTCCCGGCTGACCCATGGCCGCGCAGAACCGCAGATACTCCTGGGTCACTCGCACATCCATTTCGGTCCCGAGTGAAGCCGGAGGCGGCCCATCCAGGGGCACGACACCTCGATGCCGGGTGTACCCATACCAGCCACTGTGCGGTGAAATATCGAACAACTTACGTGCGGCCTTCTCGGGGTTGGCCGGAGGGCTGCTCTGCTGGATCTCCTTTGTTATGGCTTCTGTGAACTCCGCCTTTCCCAACTCCACCAGGCTGGCTTCATTCGCCTGGGGGATGTGGACAAGGGGCTTGCCTTGGCCCATGTCGAGCCGTACCACGCGCGTGGTTCCGCACGCGGTGGTCAAGGCCAAGGACAGGAGCACGCCAATCAGACGATAGGGTTCGATGAAATACCCCCCCAGCTCGAGGAGGGGACAAGTCTACGAGAACGTCATCCCAAGGACGATGACAGTCTAGAATCCAGCCGCATCCTGTCAGATGAAGATGACGCTCTCTCGCTTACCCTCTACGGTGCATGGCGCACCTTCACCTTGAGGTAGGGCGTTCGCGCTAGACTAGGCTCCTGGCTTCGGGATGTACGGGCCAAGGAGGATGTCGATGCGGCACCGAGGATGGTTCGGCGCGGCGCTCGTGGGGGGACTGCTGGTCGCGGCGTTCGCCGGCTGGCACCACTCCGCGATGCCTCATGACGTCCAGGTCAAGGTGCCCACTCCGCCGCCGGTCTCTTCCGCCAGGTCTGTTGCGCTGCTTCCGGCCTTGACCGCCCCTCCGCGGGCAGCGCTCTCCATTCGCGGCACCGTCCGGGGCGCGCGGGGTCCCGTGGCGGGCGCGACGGTGCTCGCGTCCAGGACCGTGGAGGGCGAATCCCTGACGGGCCTACCCTGTGTGGAGGGACTCGGACGGATGCGAGACGAGTCCACGCGCGATTGTGTCACCTCGCAGCGGGCCGAGGTGCTCGTGGCCCAGCGGCAGGGCGAGGCGCCGGTCCTCGCCCAGGCCCTGTCCACCCAGGACGGTGCCTTCTTCCTGGACGGATTGGAGGCGGGCTCCTACGCGCTCTGGGTGGAGAGTCCCGAGGGCGTGGGTCTTTTGCGAGACGTGGCCGTGGGGCGGGAGGGCGTGGAAGTGGTGCTGGGCGCGGGCTCCCGGCTATCGGGAAGTGTCACCGACGAGCAGCAGGTGCCGGTGGAGGGAGCGCGCGTCACCGCCGTCTTCACCGCGCACAGCCGCTTCTTCGAGACCCTCACGGACGCGCAAGGCCGCTACCTCCTGGGACCCTTGCCCCGGGGAGAGTATGTCCTCGTCGCTTCCCACCAGGGCACGATGTCCCGGGCCAGTCCCCTGCGGCTCCATCCGCCCGACGTGCGGCAGTCCCTCACCCTGATTGCTCCGAGGACGCTCGTCGGCCGGGTGCTGACCCCGGAGGGGGAGCCCGCCGCCGGGGCGGAGGTCTCGCTCGGACGGAAGGATGATCGCCGGGTACTCACCGACGAGCGGGGCCACTTCTCCTTCGAGGGCTTGACCACCTTTTCCTATGTGGTCACCGCGCACCACGGCGGCTTCATGGGCACCGAGGGGGTCTCCTTCCGCCCGTCACACGAGAACGACACCCCCTCGCCCCTCTCCAAGGAGATCACCGTGGAGCTGGGGACGGCCCTCGCCGAACTGGAGGGCGTGGTCCGGGACGAGCGGGGGCAGCCGGTCGCGGAGGCCGTCATCAAGCTCTACGTGCGCAGCGGGTGCGTGGTCAGCAGGTACCTGGCGAAAACGGACGTCCAAGGGGCCTATCACCTCGGACCCATGCCCCCGAACCAGGTGTCCTTGTCGGTGTCTTCTCCGGATGGCCGCCTGTTCGCCTCGCACGAGGAAACCCTTTCCGAGGGAAAGCGCACCCTGGATCTCACCCTGGAGTTCGTTCCCCGCGTCGAGGGCATCCTGGTGGATGCGCGAGGCCAGCCGGTCGAGGGCGAGCACCTGTCGCTCCTCACGCGTCCGGGAGAGCCCGAGTGGAGCCTCTCGGACAAGTCCGGGCCGGGGGGACGCTTCTCCCTCCGGGCGTTTCGTTCCGGGCCCTTGCTGCTCCGGGTGGGTCCGGATTCGGACGATGACTCGTCCAACCAGGGCGTCTGGTCCCAGGAAGTGCCGGTCCCCGCGGCGGACCTGCGGGTGGTCATCGCGCGTCGGCCCACCGTGGAGGGCGAGTTGGTGGACGAGTCGGGCCAGCCCGTGGCCCAGGCCCTGGTGAGCCTCTGGTCGTCCGAGGCGTCCTCGGACCAGGAACTCGAGTCGGGCACCACGGACGCCCGGGGCCGGTTCTCGCTCGTGGCGCCGCGTCCGGGCCGCTACCGGGTCTCCGCGGAGCTGGAAGACAACTCCTTCGCCCACGCCACCGCGCGAGCGGTGGAAGTCGGGCCCGAGGGAGCCCAGGTGCGGCTGCGCTTCGAGGCTGGGCACTCCCTCTCGGGCATCGTGGTGGATCTCCAAGGAAGGCCCGTTCCGGGGGCCGTCGTCGGCTTCCAGTCCGAGCACCGCTCGGGGAGGCACCCCCATCAAGAGCCCGAGGTGCACGCGACGACCGGTCCCGATGGACGTTTCACCTTCGCTTCCGTGTCGGGGGACTCGGTCGTGCTGTTGGTGGAGACGGAGGACTTCCTGCTGGCCGAGCCCTCGCGGGAGGACGTGCCGGGGTGGATGCGGCTGGAGCCCTCGGCGCGCGAGGTGCGGGTCGTCCTCGCGCGCAAGGCGATGCTGCGCGCCCGGCTCGTCCGCGCGGATGGCTCGGCCGTCACGGACTTCACGGTGAATGGCGAGGAGATGAGCGACGAGCAGGGGCTCCTGGAATGGCCCATCGTGCGGACGGGCTCCCTGACCCTGGAGATCTCCATCGACGAGGGCGAGAGGTCCGCCACCGTGAAGCGGACCGTGTTCGTGCGGCAGGAGGTGGACCAGGATCTGGGCGTCATCACCTTGCGCGACTGAGTAGGCGTTGAGCCTCTATACTTCCTTGAAGTTCATCCTCGTGGCGCCGATCGTCTTGAGACCCGGGCGTGCTCATTCTCACCCCGTCCAGACGGGGCACGGCGAGCCGTTACGACCCAGAAAGCGAAGGATTCCCAGGTATCAATGTCCTGGTTGGATAGCAGCCGATCCACCTGCTTCACCCCGTGCTTGCGTACGTGCCTTGGGCCCAGGCCAGGACTTTTCCGATGATATGGACCCCCAGGCGGGCCGAGTGGACGACGCTCAGAACGACATGGGAGATCGAAGCAAGGCTTGTGCATGACCGCAGAAGTAACCACGCGGTCCCTACTTCCCGCACCATTTAGCCTATAGAGCCCTCCCTTGCTCCCCTGCTAAAAGAGGGGACAGCTCAGGGTTGTGCCTGCATCTGGCCGGAGAGAAGGGCAGCGGCCGCATCGGTATGAAGCAGAATGCGTGCTGATGCCGTGAAACGCCTCGCACATTTCCCAGTCCGGGCGGCCTTTTCCACCCGGCTCCCGTGATGCGGTGTAACGCCCTTCACGACCAGCGAGTGAGCCTACGCACAGGCGGTGCGAATGTTTTCGGCACGTAGCGCGTTCCCTGCCACGCCGATCTACTTCCTCGGCTGAAAGGCTCATCAAAGCTCATCATGGTGTTTTCCAAACACTCTCTCTTACTCAAGCTGCTCGTCCTCACCCTCCTGGCTCCAGTCCACACCGCCCTGGCGGCCAACGCGGATTGGATGCGCTGGCTGCCGGACTCCACCAGCTTGGCCTCACTCTCCATTCCTGGTACCCACGACACCATGGCCAACCAAGCGGACTCGGCGAGCGCCTTCGAGCTGCCTTGGGTGCTCACCCAGACCGAGGAACTCCGTCCCCAGTTGGATTCGGGAATCCGCGCACTGGACATCCGCGCGCGCCATATCGGTGATCGCTTCACCATTCATCATGGCGCGTACTACCTCCAGGCTAACTTCGATGACGTCTTGAGCACGACGGTGCAGTTCCTGAAGGACCACCCCGGGGAAACCATCCTGATGCGGGTGCAGCAAGAACATACCGAGGAGTTCTGCACCCGCTCCTTCATCGATACCTTCCGGTGGTACCGCGATCAGCCCGCCTACAGCCCATTCATCTGGCGCGGCACGACCATCCCCACTCTCGGCGCGGTGCGAGGCAAGATCGTCATCCTCGATGGATTCAGCTCTGGCGCTCATGGAATCAACTGGTGGTCGCTCGACATTCAAGACGCCTGGGAAGAATCCAACACCGACGCGAAATGGAATCTGGTGCGCAATCATCTCAATGCCGCCGATGAGGGGCCTCGTGACCGGATGTACGTCAACTTCATGTCCGCCTCCAATGTCATGAATGGCAACTGCGCTGACCCCTTCCCGATGTATGGCACGCCGCGCTGCATTGCCACACGGCTCAACGCGGAAGCCCACAACTATCTGGTGGATGGCGACGGCCAACGCACCGGGCTCCTTATGGCGGATTTTCCCCAGCAATGGTTGCCGGATGCCATCATCCCTCTCAATGCGCAGGGTGGTATCCCCTCCCTGCGGAGTGAGAACGGCCAGTACCAGAGCGGCACGACGCTTGAGTACGGCATCGACCGCCCGGGGCAGGACTACATGGTGTTCGCCCTGCGGGAATCACGACCCGAGCTGTGCCGCAGCGCCTGTTTCGCCGATGCGCCCCGGTGCAAGGCCTTCACCTATGTCGCGCCCGGCATCCAAGTTCTCCAGGCCATGTGCTACCTGAAGTCCGGCATTCCCGCGCCCCAGTTCAACGCACACACCGTCGCGGGCACCCCGATGTCTCAGCCGAAGAGGGGGCTCTTCAGTGGACTGGTGGAGACCAACGTGAACCGTCCCGGGATGGATTACCGGTACTTCGTGATGAAGGAAGCCCGGCCTGAGCTGTGCCGCGAGGCCTGTCGCAACGAGTCGAACCTCTGCAAGTCCTTCACCTATGTGCGACCCGGCAGCAAGAGCGCTGAGCCCATGTGCGTGCTCAAGAGCGGCGTCCCCGCCCCTGTTCCCGATCCCGAGTGTGATTCCGGCGTCAATCCCAGCACTACCCGGAAGTACACGGCAGTGGGCACGTCCCTCGAGCTCGACATCGACCGCGGTGGCCAGGACTACCGGGCCTTCGAGATGCAGGATGCCCGGCCCGAGGTGTGCCGCGAGGCCTGCTTCAACGAGTCGAACCGCTGCAAGTCCTTCACGTACGTCAAGCCTGGCTACCTGGGCACCCAGGCCCGGTGCTACTTGAAGTCTGGCATCCCCAGTCCCACCATCAATTCCAACACTATCTCGGGAACGACCTTGTCGAACCGCGACACCGGGCTCGTCTCCGGGTGGATCGAGACTAACGTCGACCGCGGTGGCCAGGACTACCGGAACTTCGAGCTGCAGGAGGCACGCCCTGAAAGCTGCCGTGAGGCGTGCATCGCCGAGGCTCCGCTCTGCAAGGCCTTCACATATGTGAAACCGGGGTTCAATGGCTACCCGGCCCGGTGCTACCTCAAGTCCGGTGTGCCAGCGCCTACACCCTCCGCGGGCTGTGATTCCGGCGTCATCGACAAACTGTAGAGGGTTGCTCGCGAGTCGACAGGTGACCCCGAGGCCGCTCCGGATGCCAACAGCGGTCGCGGCCCGGGGATGACGGAGCGGTAGGAACGTCATCTCAGGGGCGATGACACTCCAGAGTCCAGCCGCATCTACCCTCTACGGGGCATGGACCACCTCCAGCGCGAGGTAGGGCGTTCGCGCTAGACTTGGCTCCTGGTACTGGGACGCATACGGGCCAAGGAGGATGTCGATGCGGCACCGAGGATGGGTCGGCGCGGTGCTCGTGGGGGGACTCTTGATGGCGGGTGTCGTCGCCTGGCTCTTCACGGGGTTTCCCCATGATTCCCAAGCCAACGCTCCCCCGCCGCGCCCGGTGTCGTCTTCCGGTCCCGCCGCCGTGCGCCCCACCGTGCCCTCGCCTCCGGCGGAGTCTCGGTCCATTCGAGGCACGGTGCGGAACGCTCGGGGACCTGTCTCGGGCGCGGTGGTGCTCGCTTCCCAGGCCATGGCGGGCGAGCCCTTGTCGGAGCGGGTCTGCGCGGATGACTTGATGCATGTTCCCGACGGTTCCCTCATCGAGTGTTCCTCCTCGGAGCGGATGCTCGAACTCGTGACTCAGCGGGAGGGAGAGGTTCCCGTTCTCGCCCGGGGCACGTCCTTGGCGGACGGTTCCTTCTCCTTGGAGGGATTGTCGGAGGGGGCCTACACGCTCTGGGTGGAGAGCCCCGAAGGCGTGGGACTGCGGCGGGATGTGGTCGCGGGGCAGGATGGGGTGGACTTGATGCTCGGCGGAGGTTCCCGGTTGTCGGGACGCGTCACCGACGCGCGTCGGGAGCCCTTGGCCGGAGTGCTCGTCACCGCCGTCTTCACCGGTCACAGCCGCTTCTTCGAGGCCCTCACGGACGCGCGGGGCCGCTACGACCTGGGACCACTGCCCCGAGGCGACTACTTCGTGGCCGCCTCCCATCAGGGCCTGATGCCCGAGTCCACGACCCTCCGGCTCCATCTTCCCGATGTGGAGCAGGCGTTCTCCCTGTACTCGCCGATGCGGGTCTCGGGCCATGTGATGTCCAAGACGGGCGAGCCCGTCGTCGGGACGGAAGTCCGGCTCGACAAGCCCGAGCGCACGGTGCGCACGGATGAGCGGGGCCGCTTCTCCTTCGACGGGCTGTCCGTCCACCAGACCTATGCTCTCACCGCGACCCAGGAGGGGTTCATGGCTCGCGAGGAGATCTCCTTCGCCATGTCGGGACAGGACCTGGCCACGGTGCCGCCCGACGTGACGGGGATCGAGCTGTGGTTGGGGGAGCCCTTCGCCGAGGTGGCGGGTTGGGTCCGTGACGAACAGGGGCAGCCGGTCGCGAACGCCGTCGTCTCGCTTCATTCTGGGCGCGGGTGTGTGTCGAAGCACTTTCAAGTGAATGCGGACGCTCGGGGCCAGTATCACCTCGGGCCGTTGCCTTCGCGGAAGTACTCCTTCCGCGTCTCCTCTCCGGAGGGCCGCCTGGCCCACTCGTCGTCGCGAGAACTCTCCGAGGGACGAAACACCGTGGACTTCACCCTCCAGCGCCGCCTCCTCGCCGAGGGTACCCTGGTGGACGAGCGGGGCCTTCCGGTCGCGGGTGAAAGCGTGTCGCTCTTCGAGACCTCGAACGAGCAGTGGATCACCACCGAGACGTCTGGACCAGATGGGCGCTTTTCCCTGGACGCGAGTCGGCGGCTCGAGCCCTGTATCGATCCAACCGTGTGCGTTCCCCAGGAGGAACGCCCACCGGGTTCCTACCTGCTCGTGGTGGGCTCGGGCTGGAGCGAGGGCCATCGGGAGCGGGACCATTCCGAGCAGGTGAGGGTTCCTTCGTCGGAGCTGCGTCTACGGGTCGCGCGTCCGCCCACCGTGGAGGGCGAGGTGGTGGACGAGACGGGCCAACCCGTGCCCCGGGCGGATGTGGGCCTCTGGTCCGTGGATGCTCCGGGGCGTGAGGTGGAATTCGCGAGCGGTCGAACGGACTCACGGGGACGGTTCTCGCTCGTGGCGCCCCACCCGGGTCGCTACCGGCTCTCCGCGGCACTGCAGCACGCCTCCTATTCGCAACTCGCCACCCAGGAAGTGGAGCTCGATGCGGCGGGAGCCCAGGCGCGGCTGCGCTTCGAGGCGGGGCATCCCCTCGGCGGCATCGTGGTGGACAGGACAGGGGCTCCCGTTGAAGGGGCCACCGTCGCGTTCCACTCCCAACTGTGGTCGATCGTGCACCTGGAAGACACCCACGCGGAGGCCACGACCGGGCCCGATGGGCGCTTCGCCTTCTCCTATGTCTCGGGAGAGGCGGGCGCGCTGTCGGTGCGCAAGGAGGGCTACCAGATGGCCGAGCCCTGGCGAGAGGACGCGCCGGAGCAGATGCGCCTGGATCCGTCAGCGCGGGAAGTGCGCGTCGTCCTCGCACGAACGGCGAGGCTTCGTGCCCGGTTCGTCCGCGCGGATGGCTCGCCCATTCCCCGCTTCACCGTGAATGGCGAGGAGATGGATGACGAGGAGGGGCGCTTTGAATGGCCCATCCTGCGGACGGGGCCCCTCGCCCTGGAGCTCTCCGTCGACGGAGAGTTGATTCCCGGCGCCGCTCCCGTGCGGCGAACCCTGTCCGTGCGGCAGGAGGTGGACCAGGACGTGGGGACGATCACCTTGCGTCGGTGAACGTCCGGAGGGCACGTCCCGCGTCACACCCGAAGGCGCTCGCGGTTCCAGGGGTGGGGTTCTTTCTCCTCGCGCCGCTCCGGGGTCTCCGGAGGGTGGCCGCCTCGCTGGCGCAGCCACTTCTCCAGCCCCACCACCGGCAGCACCACCGCCCCCACGAGGATGGACAGGCCCATGGCCCCCGGGCTCAGCGGCGCGGTGCCGAACACCCGCTGCATGAAGGGCACGTACATGAAGGCCGCCTGCAACAGCACCAACACGCCAATACCCACGAACACCGTGGGGTTGCTGAACAGGCCCACCTTCCTCAGCGATCCGGTGAGCGTGCGGCACATCAGCATATAGAAGATCTGGAAGCTGATGACGGTGTTGACGGCCATCGTCTGCGCCTCGACCAATGCCAGCTCGTGACCCGCCCGTGGCCGTTCATGGGTGTATTCCCACAGGAAGAGGCCGATGGCGCCCGCGGTCATCAACAGCGCCACCAGGCCCGTGCGCATCACCACGAAATGGCTGAGCACCGGCTCATCTGGATTCCGGGGGGCTCTGCGCATCACGTCCACCTCCCGCGCCTCGAAGGCCAGGGGCAGCGCGAGCGACACCGTGGCCACCAGGTTGATCCAGAGCAACTGCGTGGGGCGCATGGCCATCAGCGGAACCAGTGCTCCGTCGATCTGCTGGATGGGGAAGAGGGCCACGCCGACCAGCAGGATGAGCGCCAGGCCCAGGTTGGTGGGCAGCACGAAGGCCAGTGACTTGATGAGGTTGTCGTAGACGCGCCGTCCCTCCTCCACCGCCGCGGCGATGGAGGCGAAGTTGTCGTCCGCCAGCACGATGTCCGCCGCTTCCTTGGACACCGCCGTGCCGGTGATGCCCATGGCCACGCCGATGTTGGCCTGCTTGAGGGCGGGTGCGTCATTCACCCCGTCCCCCGTCATGGCCACCACGTGCTGCTTGCCCTGGAGCGCTCGCACCAGCCGCAGCTTGTGCTCGGGCGCCACCCGCGCGAAGACGTTCGTGCGCACGGCCGCCTCTTCCAACCGCGCGTCATCCATGGCCGCGAGCTGCGATCCGGTGATGCCCCGGGTGTCTGGCTTCTGCAATCCCAGTTGCATGCCAATGGCCTCCGCCGTCGCGAGGTGGTCGCCGGTGATCATCTTCACGGTGATGCCGGCGTCGTGGCACGCCTTCACCGCGGCGATGGCCTCCTCGCGAGGCGGATCGATCATCCCCTCCAGGCCCAGGAGCCGCAGCCCCCCGGAGACGTCCTCCAGACGCAGGCCATCGTGCGAGGCGGGCACGTTCCGGGCCGCCATGGCCAGCACCCGCATTCCCCGTGCCGCCATGTGCTCCACCTCCGCGAGCACGGCCTCGGGGGAGAGGCCGTCGCCCAGGTCGCAGCGGCGGAGGACGACCTCGGGCGCGCCCTTGACGAGGATGCGCCGGCCGTCGCCGCCGTTCTCGTGCAGGGTGGCCATGAACTGGTTCTCCGACTCGAAGGGGATGGCATCCAGGCGGCTGTGCCGGGAGCGCTTCTCCTCCTCGTTGACGCCCGCCTTCCTCGCCGCCACCAGCAGCGCGCCCTCGGTGGGGTCTCCCGTCAGCTCCCACCTGCCGTCCCGTTGCTGGAGCGCCGCGTCGTTGCAGAGCGCGCCGGCCCGCAGCAACTCGCACACGTCGTCGGTGGGAGGCCCCTCCAGGGGCTGGTCGTCCCGCCGCAGCTCGCCCTGGGGCGCGTAACCCACGCCCGTGAGGGTATAGCGCCCCTCGGACGTCCACAGCGCCTTCACCGTCATCTCGTTGCGCGTGAGGGTGCCCGTCTTGTCCGAGCAGATGACGGTGGTGCTGCCCAGCGTCTCCACCGCGGGCAGCTTGCGGATGACGGCGCGCCGGGCCGCCATGCGCTGCACGCCAATGGCCAGGGCGATGGTGACGATGGCGGGAAGCCCCTCGGGAATCGCCGCCACCGCCAGCGTCAGCGCCACGACGACGGCCTCGCTCACCTCGTAGCCCCGCCACAGGCCGACACCGAGCAGCACCGCGGAAACCACCAGGATCGCGAGGGTGATGTACTTGCCGATGACGGCCAGCGCCTTCGTCAGGGGCGTCTGGAGGTCCGTGGCCTCGTGGAGCAGCGTGGAGATGCGGCCCAGCTCGGTGTGCTGGCCGGTGGCCACCACCGCCGCGCTGGCCGCGCCGGACGTCACCAGCGTGCCGCCGAAGACGAGGCTCGCGCGGTCCCCCAATTCGGTGTCTTCGGCCACGGGCGTCACGTCCTTGCGCGCGGGCACGGACTCGCCGGTGAGCGCGGCCTCCTCCACGGAGAGGTTGCGCGCGGAGAGCAGCCGCATGTCCGCGGGCACCTTGTCTCCCGATGCCACCTGCACCACGTCGCCGGGCACCAGTTGCTCCGCGGGCACCGACAGCTTGCGGCCTTCGCGCACCACGGTGGTGTTCTCCGGCACCATCTGGTTGAGCGCCTCGATGGCCTTGCCCGCGCGGTACTCCTGGATGAAGCCGATGATCGTGTTGAGCACCACCACCGCCGCCACCACCAGCCCGTCCGTTACCTTCCCCAGGAGGATGGCCAGCACCGCCGAGGCGATGAGCACCCAGATGAAGGGGCTGTTGATCTGCCGCCACAGCAAGACGAGCGGACCATCGCTCTTCTGGCGCCGCAGCACGTTGGGCCCATAGCGCTCCAGCCGCTCACGCGCCTGCTCGTTCGTCAGGCCCTCCTCCCGGCTCTCGAGCGACTCCAGGACCTTGTCCGGGGGTAGGGCATGCCATGGGGACGTCGGGGTGCGTCCAAGGGGCTGATCGTTCATCGCGAGACTCCTCCCTCGCGCAATTTGGCCACGCCCCTCGTTCGTTCCCACCCGGGGGAGCTGGGAGGCGAGCCGAGCGCTACCCGGCGAGTGCCAGCTCCACGCGGCCGAGGCCTTCATCCGTGGAGGCCACGCGCACGCGCAGCGGCATGCCGAGCGGGAATGTCCGCGCGGAGCCCACGAGGGCCGTCTCCCGTTCATCCGGCGTGTAGGGACCGCCGGGAAGCGAGTCCGTGGGAAGCAGGCCCTCCACGAGCGGACTGTCCAGCTGCACGAGCAGGCCGGAGCCGCGCACTCGCGTGACGCGTCCGGTGAACTCCCGGCCCACGTGGGCGGCCATGACCCGGGCCTCCAGGAGCCGTTGCCGCTCCTTCTCCGCGCGTTGGGTGGCCCGGGTGCGCTCATTGAGGTGCACCGCGAGCCGTTCGACGTCCGGATCCTCATGGAGGAAGTCGCGCCGTCCACGCAGGTAGTGCTTGAGGGCGCGGTGGACGGCGAGGTCGGCATAGCGCCGGATGGGCGAGGTGAAGTGCACGTAGGCGGGTGCCGCGAGGCCGAAGTGGGGCGCGGGCACGACGGTGTAGCGCGAGGATCCGAGCGCGCGTCGCAGCACCGCGCGCAGCGCGGGCTCCTCGGGGGTTCCGGAGATCTGCCGGTCGAACGCGGCGAGGGCGAGGGGCGTGGGCGCGCGTCCCATGGCCGGGGCGAAGCCCGACTGCCGCGCGAAGACCTCCAGGTCCGCCACGCGCCGGGGATCCGGTCCCTCCTGGACGCGGAAGAGGGCGGGCACGCCGCGCTCGACGAGCCAGCCCGCGATGGCCTCGTTGGCGGCCACCATGAAGCGCTCGACGAGGGCGTGCGCGGACGTGGGCCGCACGGTCTCGATGCCGGACACCTCGCCGGTGACGTCGTCGAAGGTGAAGAAGGCCTCGTCGCGCGTCATCTCGATTCCGCCACGTCCGGCCCGCGCCACCGCGAGCCGGGCGGCCGCCGCGCGCAACCAGGGCATCGCCTCGCGCACCGGGGCCATGGGCGCGGAGAACTCGCCCGTGTCCAACCAGGCGGCGACCTCGGTGTAGCTCAGCCGCGCCCACGAGCGCAGGAGGCTTTCGTAGACGTCCACCGAGGTGATGCGACCCTCGGGATCGAGGCGCAGCTCCACGGTGAGGCACGACCGGTCCTCGCCGGGCTTGAGGCTGATCCAGTCCGCGGACAGCTCCTCGGGGAGCATGGGCAGCATGGCATCGGCGAGGTACGCGTTGGTGGCGCGCTCACGGGCCTCGCGCTCCAGCGCCGAGCCCTCGGGGACGAACTCGGCGGCGTCCGCGATGGAGACGAACACGCGCAGGGCGCCATCGCCCCCGGCGGGCAATATGGAGAGCGCATCGTCGATGACGCGCGTCGAGGATGAATCCACGGTCACGGTGGGCACGCCGCGCAGGTCGCGCCGGCTCCCCAGTGCATGGGGCCTGGCGAGAAGGGCGGGCACCTCGGCGCGTGCTTCCGGGCCGAAGTCGCGGCGCAGGCCGTGGCGCACGAGCAGCCGCTCCAGGGAGAGGTCCACCCCCGGCTCGAACCGGCGCAGCAGCCGGAGCGTGCCCGTGTCGACCTGGGCCACCACCGCGTCCCCGGCGCGGAGCTCGGTGCCCTGTGTTTCCAGGGGCCAGTCACCCCGGCCCACCTCCCGGTCGGGTTGGAGGAAAACCCGGGAGTCGCGCAGGACCACCTCGCCGAAGACCTCCTGGCGAGGCCGCTTCACGAGGGACAGGCCGCTCGCGCTCCACCGGCCATCCTCCGCGCGGCTCACGGTCGCGGAGACGACGTCGTCGGTCAGGTAGGGCGCGAGTTCGGCCGGAGGAATGAAGGCGGACAGTCCCGGGTCGGCACCCGAGGAGCGCACGAGGAGGAATCCGAAACCGCGGGGGTGGACGTCGACGTGGCCGGTGACGGTGCGAGGCGAAAGGGACGAGTCCATGGACCCATCCATCCTAGCGGGTGCTCAGAATGTCCGGGTGCTCAGCGAGTTCCGAGGATTTCCACCTCGCTCAACATCAGGGGACGTTTGTCCGGAAAGACGCTGATCGCCTCCACGTCCAGGAGCGAGACCGGCAGGGCGCAGTCCTCCCATTGGCCCGTGCCCTTGAAGCGGCAGACGAGGGGCAGCAGGAAGCTGTGCTGGGTGTCTGGATCATGCAGGCCCAGGCCGCTCTCGACACGGATGGCCGCTCGGAGGGTTCCCGCTCCTCGCGCCTTCACGCGCAGGGATGACGCCTCGTGCACGGGCGGCTCGAATACCCCGCTCACCGCGCCGGTCTTGCGCCAGCTCGGATCCTGTTCCGTTCGTTGGAGGTCCACGCTCGTGGATTCCTTTCCGTCGAAGGCGGGGTGGCCGCCTGGTGCGCCCACGACGCGATCGGGCGTCAGCCTGGCGCGCTCCTGGATGGACGTCTCGGTGGGAGGAATCCAGGACCTCGCGGGCACATCACCCTGCACGGCGGCGGCCCGGAGGATGGGAGCGGGCACCTGTCCCGCGCGGATACAGATTGGGGCGAGTTGCGCGAGCAGGGCCTGGCGGGGTTCCGGCGGCGGTCCTTCGTCGAGCGCGGCGGGAGCCAGGAGGTTACGGACCACCTCGGAACAGGCTTCCGCGGTGCCTGGACCGGCGTGCTCCAGATGCCAGCGAGGGCTCGTGAGTGACGTCTGTCCGCCAACGTCCACGGCCATCACGGAGCGGATGACGGCGCGTGAGCAGGGATTGAGTCCGGCGGGGCAGCGTTGACACAGCGTGTCCAGCAGCTCGCGCAGGGCCTGGGGTCCCGCATCGTCGAGGGGTGCACGGGCGTCCAGGGCGGCGCCCAGCTCGCATGCGCGAGAGGGAAGGGTGGGGCAGGCGTCGAGTTCCCGCCGGACGGTGGCCCAGGTAGTAGCGCTGTTGGGGTCCTTCAGGGCGCCTTCCAGGGCCCGGTCCAGGGTGAGGCAGGCCTGTCCTCTGTCCGGAGCGGTCGTGGCTCGTACCGGCGGGGGCCGAGGGGCGGGCTCGGGTCGCGAATGGGTGACGTAGTACAGGCGCAAGAAGGCCAGGAGGGCGAGCGCCATGAGCAGGAGGGTCCGGCGGGGGTAGGGGCGCACGTGCAAACTCCTTGATTCCAGCCGGGATGGGTGGTTATCAGCGCCGCGTGGTTCCATCCACTCCGGAGGCATTCTTTGGCTGAGACTTTCGACGTGGTGATCATCGGTTCGGGCCCCGGTGGTTATGTCGGTGCGATCCGTGCCGCGCAGCTCGGTTTGAAGACGGCGCTCATCGAGAAGGACAAGCGCCTGGGCGGTACCTGCCTTCACCGGGGCTGCATTCCCACCAAGTCGCTGCTCTGGAGTGCCGCGCTGCTGCACCACATCCAGGAGGCGGCGGACTTCGGCATCGAGGTGCCCAAGCCGGTGGTGAACTGGGCCAAGGTCCAGGAGCACAAGCAGAAGGTGGTCACCAAGGGTGCCAACGGCATCGACTACCTGATGAAGAAGAACAAGATCACCGTCATCAAGGGCCACGGCCGCATCGCCGGCAAGGGCAAGGTCGAGGTCACGGGCGACGACGGGTCCAAGCAGCAGCTGGACACGAAGAACATCATCATCGCCACGGGCTCGGTGCCCAAGTCGCTGCCCAACGTGAAGGTGGACCATGAGCGCGTGCTCAACAGCGACTCCATCCTCGGCATCGACCGCATTCCCAAGAGCCTGATCGTCATCGGCGCGGGCGCGGTGGGCTGCGAGTTCGCCTCCGTGTTCAACCACATGGGCAGCCAGGTCTCCATCGTGGAGTACCTGCCCAACATCCTGCCCATCGAGGACGCGGACATCTCCAAGGAGATGGAGAAGCAGTTCAAGAAGCGGAAGATCGACCTGCACACCGGCGCCAAGGTGGAGTCGGTGGAGAACACGGGCAGCGGCGTGAAGCTGACCATGACGGTGGGCAGCGAGACGCGCACCATCGAGGCGGAGATCGTCCTGTCGGCGGTGGGCCGCGCGCCCGTGAGCGAGGACATCGGCCTGCAGCACACGTCCATCAAGGCCGATCGCGGCTTCATCAAGACGGACACGATGATGCGCACGACCGAGCCGGGCGTGTACGCCATCGGCGACGTCATCCCCACGGCGATGCTCGCCCACGTGGCCAGCGCCGAGGCGGTGCTCGCGGTGGAGCACATCGCCGGCAAGAACCCCGCGCCCATCAACTACGATCTGACGCCGTCGGCCACCTACTGCTACCCCGAGGTCGCCTCGGTGGGTCTCACCGAGAAGAAGGCCAAGGAGCGGGGCTACGACGTGAAGACGGGCATCTTCCCGTTCTCCGCCGTCACCAAGGCCTCCATCTCCAACGAGGGCATCGGCCTCGTGAAGGTGGTGTCCGACAAGAAGTACGACGAGGTGCTGGGTGTCCACATGGTGGGCCCGCACGCCACGGAGCTGCTCGCCGAGGCCTGCGTCGCGCTGCGCCTGGAGATCACCACCGAGGAGCTCGCGCACACCATGCACGCGCACCCGACGCTCTCCGAGATCGTGAAGGAGGGCGCCGAGGCCACCCTCGGTCACCCCATCCACATCTAGAACGGACCCGTCGGTCCCGTTTCACCCCAGGCCGTCCGGGAGACTTCGTGTCCCGGGCGGCCGTCGCATGTCTGGGGCCGCCCGCCTGCTCCAGGAACGGGCTGGATCCGTCGGGAATGGGACAGAAGGCTGCCAGCGAGGGACGGACACGTTAGAACAGGGGGCGTGCTCGAATCCCTGGGAGTCGTGACGACATCACGCGTCACGGCTTCCCGCTTGACCCTGCTTTCGCCCCAACCGTAGAAGGCCGCGACCCATGGCAACTCCCGATCGTTTCCCGCTGCCCCAAGTCTCCGAGTCCACCCGGAAGCCCGAGTGGTTGAAGGTGCGTCTGCCCCATGGGGAAGGGTACGAGCGGGTGAAGGCCATCGTGCGCCGCACGAAGCTGGCCACGGTGTGCGAGGAGGCCCGCTGCCCGAACATCGCCGAGTGCTGGGGCGGTGGCACGGCCACGGTGATGCTCATGGGCGAGGTGTGCACGCGCGCGTGCCGCTTCTGCCACGTGAAGGTGGGTGCTCCGCCGCCGTTGGATCCCATGGAGCCCATCCACCTGGCCCAGGCCGTCAAGGAGATGGACCTGGAGTACATCGTGGTCACCTCGGTGAACCGGGATGACCGGCCGGATGGGGGCGCGAGCCACTTCGCCTCGGCCATCCGCGAGCTGCGCCAGCACTCGCCCCGGACGATCGTCGAGGTGCTCATCCCCGACTTCAAGGGCGTGGAGCGCGACCTGGACACCGTGTCCGAGGCCCGTCCGCACGTGGTGGCCCACAACGTGGAGACCGTGGAGCGTCTGACGCCCACCGTGCGCGATCGCCGCGCCACCTACCGCCAGTCGCTCAAGGTGCTCGAGTACCTCAAGAAGCGTCCCGAGCGGCTCTACACCAAGACGTCCATCATGGTGGGCCTGGGCGAGACGGACGCCGAGCTGGAGCAGTCCTTCCGCGACCTGCGCGATGTGGGCGTGGACGTGCTGACGCTGGGGCAGTACCTGCAGCCCTCGCAGTACCACCTGCGCGTCGAGCGCTTCGTGAGCCCTCCCCAGTTCGAGGCCTACAAGCAGCTCGCCGAGTCCTATGGCTTCCTGTACGTGGCCGCCGGACCGCTCGTGCGCTCCAGCTACCGCGCCGCCGAGTTCTTCATGAAGGGCCTCATGGAGCGTGAGCGCCTGGGGCTCGCCAGCAACACCTGACGCCTTACCCCACCCCCCCGAAACGGACCCCGAATGGCGATCTTCGAATTGAAGCTGCCCGACCTTGGCGAAGGCGTGCAGGAGGGCGAGCTGGTCAAGTGGCACGTCAAGCCTGGTGACCAGGTGCAGGAGGACCAGACGCTCGCCGAGGTGATGACGGACAAGGCCACGGTGACCGTTCCCAGCCCCAAGGCCGGCCGGGTCGTGCAGACGCACGGCAAGGAAGGCGAGATGGCGAAGGTGCACCAGCTCCTCGTCACCCTGGAGATCGAGGGCGCGGCGCCCGCGCAGGCCGCTGGCCACGGGGCTCCGGCCGCCGCTCCGGTTTCCGCCGCCGCGGAAGCCTCGGCCGCTTCGTCCTCCTCGTCCTCTTCCTCCAAGGTGCTCGCCACGCCGCTCACCCGCCGCATGGCGCGCGAGCACGGGTTGGATCTGTCCCAGATCGCCGGTTCCGGTCCCCAGGGCCGGGTGATGAAGGCGGACGTGACGGCGGCGCTCGAGGGTGCTTCCGCCACGCGCAACGAGGTGACGCCGCCCCCGGCCGCCGCGCCGTCCCGTCCGGCCGCGCCCCCGGTGGCCGCGGGCCGCGCCGACGAGCGCATCCCGCTGCGGGGCCTGCGCAAGAAGATCGCGGAGAAGATGGTGCGCTCGAAGTTCACCGCGCCCCACTTCGGCTTCGTGGAGGAGACGGACGCAACGGAGCTTGTCGCCCTGCGCAAGCGGCTCAACGAGAGCCTGGCCGCCACGGGGGACAAGACGAAGCTGTCCTTCCTGCCCTTCATCGTGAAGGCCGTCATCGCCGCGATGAAGAAGTACCCGCACCTCAATGCCCACATGGACGAGGCGGCCCAGGAACTGGTGGTCCGGGGCGAGTTCAACATCGGTATCGCGGTGGCCACGCCGGAAGGGCTCACCGTTCCGGTCCTCAAGAACGCGGACCGGCTGACGCTGCGCGAGCTGGCCGACGAGGTGGTGCGCCTGAGCACCGCGGCGCGTGAGCGCAAGTTGAAGATGGATGAGCTGACGGGCGGCTCGTTCACCATCACCTCGCTCGGGCAGACGGGCGGCATCTTCGCCACGCCCATCATCAACCACCCCGAGGTGGCCATCCTGGGCATCCACCGCATGCGCAAGCGGCCCGTGGTGGACAAGAACGATCAGATCGTCGTTCGCGAGATGATGAACATCTCCATCTCCGCGGATCACCGCGTCATCGATGGCCAGGTCGCCGCCGACTTCGTCTACGAGGTCATCAAGTACCTGGAGCATCCGGACATGCTGTTCCTGGCCATGGCCTGACGGCTGGATGGCCCGAGGAGTACCGCCCATGGCCGACAACGTTCGTGACGTCATCCGGGCCGCCCAGCAGGCGGAAATCGGAGGCGACAAGCGCCGGGCCATCGAGTTGTTCCAGCGGGCCGCGGAGCTGTGCCGGCGCGCTGGCAACACGGCTCGGGCCGGACAGCTTCTGCGGTATGCGCTGCGGTTGGAGCCCTCTCGCGCGGACCTGCGAGAGGCGCTGGACCGGCTGGAGGAGAGCGAGGCCCGGGCGGCTCCCTCCCCGGCCGTCCCCCCGGAGGAGGACGACGAGCTGGGTCCCGAGGGCACCTGGGAGGTCGAGGAGGATGGTTCCTCGCTCCTGGATGCCCTGCGGGAAGCGGAGCTGGCCGTGGATCGCCGGAGCAACCCCGTGGAGCTGGCCGTGAAGGCCATGCGCTCGGCCGTGCTGGGCGCTCCGGGTGCGAAGAGCGAGGAGCCCCCCTCGCGCGCCCCTCCCGAGGGAGAAGGCCGGTTCATCGAACGCGGCCCCACCCGGGCGGATCCCTCCCTCGATGCCTGGTGTTCCTTCTGCTGCCGTCCTCGTACCGAGGTGGGGCCGCTGGTAGCGGGGCCCGCCGGTGCCTTCATCTGCGCGGCCTGCATTGGCGAGTCCGGCGGCCTGCTGGGCGGCGTGGCACCGCGGCCTCCTTCCTCCACCCGGCCTCGGGGGTCGGCCCGCCGGTCCGATGCCGCCGAACTGTTGGGCCAGTTGGCGGCCCGGGAGGAGCTGGCGCGGGGCCTCGCGAGTGGGGTTCACCGGGTGCTGTTGCTCGGGCCCGAGGGCTCCGGAAAGAGCACCTGGCTGCGGGAATTGGCGCGGCAGGGCAGGGGAGAACTCGTCACCTTCGATTCCCTCGAGCGCGCCTCCGTGGAGTCCGTGTTGTTGCTGGAGGACGTGGATCGGCTGCCGCCCGCCGAGCAGTCCTCGCTGGGCGCCTTCCTGGAGCGCCATCCGCGGCGCACGGTGTTGATGTCCAGCCGGGGAGGGCTGGTGGCGCGGGGCCCCGAGCTGTTCTCGGACACGGGCCGCCTGATCGTCCCCACCACGGCCGCGCTCGTCGAGGCGACCCGGGGCGCGTTGCCGCTCGCGCTGCTGGAGCGGGTGCAGTTGCTCGTTCCCCTCGAGATGCCCGGCGTGGAGCTGCTGCGGGAGATCGCCCGGCGTGAGCTGGAGGCGCGCGAGGATTGCCATTTGTCCGACGAGGCACTCACCGCCCTGGCCCAGGAGGCCGCTCGTTCCCCGCGTCTCGGGCATGAGTTGAGGGCACTCCTGGCGCGTCTTCCTCCTGGCTCCTGGCGCGTGGGGAAGGGAACTCCGTGAACACGCTGACGGTGTACCGGCTTGGCCGGGTCGAATACGAAGACGGCCTGCAACTCATGAAGCTCTTCGGCGAGGCTCGCCGACAGGGCCTCTGTGGGGATGTGTTGCTGCTGCTCGAGCATCCACCCGTGCTCACCCTGGGCCGCGCCGCGGTCCGGGGCAATGTGCTCGCCAGTGACGAGAGCCTGGCCGCCGAGGGTGTCGAACTCTTCTCGACGGATCGCGGCGGTGACGTCACCTACCATGGGCCCGGACAGCTCGTGGGCTACCCCATCTTCCTACTGCCCGCGCACCGCCAGGATGTGCGCCGCTACGTGCGCGACGTCGAGCAGTGCATGCACCGCACGCTCGCCGAATACGGCCTGTCCTCCATCACCATTCCCAAGTGGCCCGGCGTGTGGCTCGGCCCGGCGGACTCGCCCGAGGCCCGGAAGATCGCCGCCATCGGTCTGCACCTGTCCAAGTGGCTCACCAGCCACGGCTTCGCGATCAACGTCAACACGCACCTGCCCCACTTCAACTTCATCGTCCCTTGCGGCATCCGGGAGGCGGGCGTCACCTCGCTGCGGCGCGAGCTCGGCCGTGAGGTGCCCCTCTCCGAGGTGGAGGAGAAGGTGGCCCGGCATTTCGCCGACGTCTTCGAGCTCCAACTCGTGGAGCCCGCGCCTCCCACGCGCACGGTGAGCGTCACGCTGATGCGCGGTCAGGGCCCCGACGCCCGGGTGCTGCTGTTGCGTCGGCGGCCCACGCGCGGAGGCTTCTGGCAGATCGTCACCGGCCGGATGGAGCCAGGGGAGGCGCCGCGCGAGGCCGCCGCCCGCGAGCTGTTCGAGGAGACAGGCCTGCGCGCCGAGGTGTTGGATCTGGACTACCGCCACGCCTTCGCCGTGGGCAACACGGTGCCGCCCCGGCTCGTCGAGGAGAATGCTTTCGCCGCGCGGTGTCCGGACTTGTTCGAGGTGCGCCTGGGCGACGAGCACGACGCCTACGAGTGGGTGGACGTCCCGACGGCGCTCGAGCGGCTGCCCTTCAAGGGGCTGCGCGAGGCGGTGGGGCGCGCGGTGCGGCTCAGGGGGTGAGGGTCTGCGCCTCGATGGCGGCGATCGCCTCGGGGCGGTGCTTGCGTACCTCGGCGACGAACGCATCCATCGCCGCGTCGTCGCGCGTGGGCTCGTGGTGGAAGAGCACCAGTTGCTTCACCCGGGCGGCGTTGGCGGTGTGCACCGCGGACTCCCACGTCGAGTGGCCCCAGCCCAGCTTCGCCGCGCCCTTGCGGCCGTGGTACTCGTCCTCGGTGTACATCGCGTCGATGATGAGCATGTCCGCGTCCCGGGCGAACTCCACCAGCTCCAGGTCCCGCTCGCAGCCGGGCTCCACGTCCGTCGCGTACACCACCACCTTGCCGCCGCACTCCACGCGGTAGCCGAGGTTGCCTCCCGGGTGGTTCAGGTCCAGGGTGCGCACGATGGCCGGCCCCACCTCCAGCCGTTGCCCCGAGGCCAGTTCCCGGTACGTGAGCTGGGCCCGGGCGACCTGCTGCAACGTCACCGGGAAATAGGGCTGCTCCATCTGTCCGGCCAGCACGTCCTTCACCGAGCGCCCCTCACGCGACGCGCCGTACACCGTGAAGGCGAACCTCGCCTGGAAGAGGGGGGTGAAGAACGGCAGTCCCTGGAGATGATCGTAGTGGTAGTGGGACAGGAAGATGGAGGCCCGCGGCGGACTTCCCGCGGCACTCAGGGCCTCGCCCAGCTCGCGCACGCCCGTGCCCAGGTCGAAGATGAGCAGCTCCTCTCCGCAGCGCATTTCCAGGCAGGGGGTATTGCCGCCATACCGCTGGGTCGTCGGTCCCGGGGTGGGCACCGAGCCGCGCACACCCCAGAAACGGACGTGGAAGGGCACACGCGACTCGGCGTGGACCTGGCCCTGGGTGTCCTCAGCCTGCCTTGGCTTCGGTGTCGTCGTCCTCGGCGAAGAGCTCAATCAAATGTCCCGTCCGCTCGCGCTTCGTCCTCAGGTAGTCGACGTTATGCGGATTGTGCTCCGTACGCGAGGGAATGCGTCGACGCACCGGAATTCCCTCGTCCACCAGTCCTGCAATTTTCAGGGGGTTGTTGGTGATGAGATCCACCGAGCGCACTCCGAGGAGTCGCAACATCTCCGCCGCGATGTCGTAGCTGCGCAGGTCGTCCGCGAAGCCCAGCTTGCGGTTGGCCTCGTACGTGTCCAGCCCCTGGGCCTGGAGCGCGTAGGCCTTGATCTTGTTGCCCAGGCCGATGCCCCGGCCCTCCTGGCGCAGGTAGAGCACCACGCCCAGGCCATTCTGGGTGACGAAGTCCAGCGCCCGATCCAACTGCTCGCGGCAGTCGCACTTGAGGCTGCCGAAGACCTCGCTGGTCAAACACTCGGAGTGAACCCGGACGGGCACTCCCTCCAGGTCGTGGACGTTGCCCACCACGAGCGCCACGTGCTCGCGTCCGTTGCGCTTCTCGCGGAAGACGACCGTTCGGAGCACTCCCCGGCCGGTGGGCACATCCGCCTCGGAGAACATCTCCAGGAGGTGGGGGCTCTTGCGGTTCGGGAGCATCTGAGGCGTGCGCGGGTCGGACATGGGTGGCTCGTTCTCCCTCATAAACAACGGGGTACACAAGGTTGGATGCGAACCGCTCGGCCGCGTTCTTCATGCCCCCCAGGACAGAGGAAACAACTCCACCTTGTCACCAGTAGTCAGCCTACTGGCCTCGCGGGGGAAATGAAGCAGATGGGTGGCCGAGGCCGCGGAGCGCAGGACTCCCGAGGTCTGGGTGGACAGGGGGCTGGCCCACAGGTCGCCCTCCCGCCATTCGGCCGTCACTCGGAGGTAGTGCGCCAGCCCCGGGGCCTTCTTCAGCTCGCCGGACAGCCGGCCCGGCACGCGGGGCGGTTCCACGTCCACGTGGCCGAGCATGCGCCGCAGGGCGGGGCGGACGAAGAGCTCGAAGGTGACGAGCGACGAGGTGGGGTTGCCGGGCAATCCGCAGTAGACGGTCTTTCCCTTGCGACCCACCGCGAGCGGCTTGCCCGGTTTGATGGCCACGCGCCAGAAGTCCTGGGTCACTCCCCACTTCTCCAGGGCCTCGCGCACGAAGTCGTGCTCGCCCACGGACATTCCGGCGCTCGTGAGGACCAGATCATGGCCCTCGGAGGCCTCGAGGTGGCGGTACACGTCCTCCAGGCTGTCGCGGGCGATGCCGAGTACCGTGGGCACGCCGCCCGCCCGCTGGACCGCCAGGGCGAGCGCCGGGGCGTTGGCGTCCACGATGCGGCCCGCGGCGGGGTCATCCACCCGGCACAGCTCGTCTCCGGTGGAGAGGATGGCCACCCGGGGCCGGCGGGAGACGGGGACGAGCCCCCGGCCTTGGCCCAGCAGCAGGCTCAGCTCGGGGATGCCCAGCGGCGTGCCCCGGGGCAGCAGCACCTCGCCCTCGCGCGCGTCCTCACCTCGGGGTCGCACGAAGTGGCCCGCTCCCACCGCCTCGAGGATGTCCACCGTCCCCGAGTCGGGGCCCGGCCGGGTCCGCTCTCGCATCACCACCGCGTCCGCTCCCGGGGGCAGCGGGGCGCCCGTCATGATGCGCGCGCAGGTGCCTGGATGGACCTCCTGGCGGGGCGTCTGGCCGGCGAAGATCGTCTCGCCCACCCGCAGGCGGATGGGTGGGGGGGCCGCCAGGTCCGCGCTGCGCACGGCGAAGCCGTCCATGGCGGAGTTGTCCCAGGGGGGCAGGGTGCGCTGAGCGAGCACGTCCTCGGCGAGCGCGCGCCCGAGCGCGTCCTCCCAGCGCACCCACTCGGTGGGGAGCGGGCGGACCAGGGCGAGCGTGCGGGCACGTGCCTCTTCCGCGGGCAACAGCTCGGTGTCTTCCTTCATGGCGGGGCCCTCCCAGGCGCGACAGGGGTGTAGCGATGCGTGTCTTGTTGGATCAAAGTCCCCAGGAAATTCAAGACTTTGTTTGACAGGCCAGCTGATCACCGTTACAAGCCGTGATGATCGCCAGGCCCTGGTACGGGTCGAGGGCAGGTGCGCCAACCCGTTGAGATGACACGGGAATTCAAGGAGACAGCGTCGATGGCCAAGCCCAAGTCCGGGGCCAAGAAGGCGACTCCCGCGGCGAAGAAGGCCAAATCGAAACCGGGTGTCCTCAAAAGCGCGTCCAAGCGCGTTGCGAAGGCCGCCGCGAAGTTGGTGACGAAGGCCGCCGGGGGCGCGAAGGCGGGCAAGAAAGCCCCAGCGGAGGGGAAGAAGGCCTCCAGTGTGAAGAAGCCCGCCTCCGCCGCGAAGAAAACCGCCGAGAAGGCCGCCGCCAAGGTGAAGCAGGTGGCCGTGGTGGCCAAGAAGGCCGTGGAGAAGGCGGCCACCAAGGTGAAGGAGGCCGCCAAGGCCAAGGAGCCCGCCGCCAAGGCCGTGGAGAAGGCGGCTGGCAAGACCAAGGTGGCTTCCCCCGCCCGGGTGGAGACGCCCGCGGCCGAGAAGCCTCGTCCTCGCGCCACCAAGCTGCCTCCGCCGGGAGATCCGCTCAACAAGCGCGACATGGAGCAGTTGCTCACCGCCGGCCAGGGCCGGGGCGTCGTGGGGGAGGGCAGCCTCAAGGGGCGGTTGACGCTCGTCGAGGGCCTGCCGGGCCTGGTCGTGGTGGGCCGGGACAAGCGCGAGCTGGTCTTCATCCTCCAGGGGCCGGACCAGGAAGTGCTTCCGGCCTACGTGGACCACAAGGTGTCCGTCAGCGGGCTCATCAAGAAGACCACCAACTACGGCGGTACGGTGGACGTGCGGAAGTTCTCCGCCAAGAAGCCCGAGGCCGAGGAGCCCGCTCCCGCGCCGGTGGAGTCGGAAACCCGGCTGCGCTACCTGTCTCCGGGCGAGGTGTCCCAGGTCATCTCCGCCGGTATGGGCGCGGGCATGAAGGGCTTCGCCTCGCTGCGCGGCAACCTGGAGATGACCGGCGAGGAGTTCGTGCTGGTGGTCTCCAACGCGGGAACCCGTCAGCAGGTGTCCTTCATCCTCGAGGGCAAGGGCTCCAAGGGGCTGCGCCGCTTCCTCGGCCAGACCATCTCCGTCACCGGCGTGGCGGACAAGTCCTCTGGCTGGGGTGGACGCATCGACGTGGAAAATGTCGAGGTGCGCCCCGCCGAGGCCCGACCCATCTCCCGCGAGGGCCTGGAAATCGTCCATGTGGAGGGCGAGTTGTCCGCCAACATCGACGTGCGGCTCAACCACGCCTTCACCGTGCGCCTGCAGGAGCAGCCGGGTTTGTCCTGGGCCATCGAGCCCACGGCGGCCAAGCGGCTGGGCCTGCGCGAGTCCAACTTCGAGCCCGGTGCCGAGGGCGCCGCCACGCGCGAGTTCTTCTTCACCCCGCGCAATCCCGGCGCCTCCGACGTCGAGTTCTTCCTCGCCAAGGCGCTCAATCCCGGTCAGGTGGAGCGCTCGTTCAAGCTCAACGTGACCGTCAGACCCTGAGGGCCTCTCTGGTCGACCCGAGCCGCCTTTTCTTCATCCTGTCGAGCCCGGGGGTCCCCAGTGGGATCTGCCGGGCTTATTTTCTTCAGGGCCCGTTCGGCTCCCTGCCGTGGGAACTTTCGTGACTGATATTCCTCAAGACGTGAAGCGTCTCCTCGCCGAGTCCAAGCAGCCACTTGGCGTCAAGGAACTGCTCAAACTCACCCAGCTGCACCCCGGACAGCAGACCCAGCTCAAGCGGACGCTCCGGGACATGGTTCGCGCGGGCGACCTCCTCAAGGAGGGCAAGCGCTTCCGACTCCGGAGCGCTCAACCTTCCGCGCCCAAGGGCCCCACGGGTGCCCAACCGCCCTTCCGGCGGGAGCGGGACGGACAGCCCGCCTCCTCTCCTGGGAAGGAGCGGCCCCGGGAGGAGCGCGCCGCCCAGGGGCCGCCCCGGGACGCCAGCTCCGGGCAGACCGACTCGCGCTTCGCCGTGCGAGGCCGATTCTCTCGCGAGGAGCGCGCCGCGCCTCGGGGCCGCTTCGTGCGAGAGGGCCGCGTGGAACAGCCCCGGAGCCGTTTCGAGGAGCGCGGCGCCGCGCCGCCAAGCCGTTTCGCGCGGGATGAGCGCCGCCCTGGACCGCGGCCAGAAAACCGCTTCGAGAAGGACCGCCGCGAGGAGCGTTTCGCTCCGAAGGGCCGTGGCGGAGGCCTGTCGCTCACCACCGTGGAGGGCATCTTCCACGCGCACCGGGATGGCTACGGCTTCGTGCACCCCAGCTCGGGAGTGGGCGACAACATCTTCCTGCCGCCCCACGAGGCCGCGCGCGCGCTCGACAATGACCGCGTGGAGGTGGAGACGTGGGGCCGTCCCGGACGCATGGAGGGGCGGATCGTTCGCGTGGTGGGCCGGCTGCGTCAGCTCGTCGTGGGCACGTACGTGGCGGGCGGAAAGCGCGACACGCGCGTCATCGCCTACGACAAGAACCTCCAGGCCCAGGGGCCCATCCGCGTGCCCCCCACCCAGATGGCGCGGGATGGGGACGTGGTGAAGGTGCGCCTGGGCATCGGCGCGGACCTGCTCGAGCCCGGTGAAGGCCTCTATGGCGAGGTCGCCGGCTCCATCGGCAAGCCCGGGGACCCGAGCGCCGAGGTGCTCTCCATCGCCTACTCGCAGGGCTTCTCCGATGAGTTCCCCTCGGACGTCATGGACGAGGCGGACCACATCCACACCACCGTCTCCGAGGCCGAGGCCCGGGGCGAGGAGCGGCGCGACCTGCGCGCCCTGCCGCTCGTCACCATCGACGGCGAGGACGCGCGTGACTTCGACGACGCCGTCTACGCCGAGGAGGTGGGGGAGGGCTGGCGGCTCGTGGTGGCCATCGCCGACGTGACGCACTACGTGCGCGAGGGCAGCGCGCTCGACGCCGAGGCCCTTCGCCGCGCCACCTCCGTCTACCTGCCCGATCGCGTGCTGCCCATGCTCCCCGAGCGCCTGAGCAACGGCATCTGCTCGCTGCGTCCCGACGAGGACCGGCTGTGCATGGTGGCCGACATGGTGCTCGACCGGCAGGGCCGGCTCGTCTCCAGCCAGCTCTACCCGGCCGTCATGCGCAGCCAGGCCCGCTGCACCTACAACGAGGTGCAGGACGTCCTCGACGGCAAGGACGTGCCGCACCGCAACGCCTTCAAGCCCCACTTCGAGCGGCTCCAGGCGCTCGCGCGCGTGCTCACCCGGATGCGCAAGGAGCGCGGCGCCATCGATTTCAACCTGCCCGAGCACAAGGTGCTCATGGGGGAGGATGGCCAGCCCCTGCGCATGGAGAAGCGCGAGCGCAAGGACAGCCACCGACTCATCGAGGAGTGCATGCTCGCCGCCAACGAGGCGGTGGCGAAGTTCTTCGCCGACCTGGGCCTGCCCAGCGTCTACCGCTACCACGGCGAGCCCGACGAGGAAAAACTCGCCCTCTTCGCCCAGATGGCCCAGGCGTATGGCTTCAAGCTCAACGCCGAGGACATCACCCCCAAGGCGCTCAACGACTTCATGGGCCAGTTGCAGGGCCACCCCGAGGAGCGCGCCCTCAACCAACTGCTGCTGCGCTCCATGATGCAGGCCGTCTACACGTCCGGCGACATGGGCCACTACGGCCTCGCCGCCGAGTACTACCTGCACTTCACCTCGCCCATCCGCCGCTACCCGGACCTGCTCGTGCACCGGCTGCTCAAGGCCCACTGGGCCCGCCAGGGCCAGCGGCGCCAGGAGGCCGTGGTGGAGCGCGAGGAGCGGCGGCTCGAGGACATGGCCGCCCAGAGCTCGGACCGCGAGCGCGCCGCCATGCAGGCCGAGCGCGAGGTCGTCTCCTACTACGCCGCCCTGATGATGAAGGATCGCGTGGGCGAGGAGTTCGCGGCCACCGTCGCCGGCATCGCCGAGTTCGGCTTCTTCGTGGAGCTGGATGAGGTGCACGTCGAGGGCCTGGTGCGCGCGGACTCGCTCGGCTTCGGGGCCCGCTTCGACAAGGCCCTGCTCGCCCTGCTGCTGCCGGGCGGCTTCCGCGTCCGCGTGGGACAGAAGGCGCGGGTGCGGCTCGCCAGCGTGAACGTGACCTTGCGGCGGATCGACTTCGAGGCCCTGGAAGTCGCCGGCCACGCCGTGAAGGCCATGCAGGCCGTGGAGCGGCGCGAGCACGAACAGCGCCGCCGCGAGTCCAAGGAGGAGCGCAAGAAGGCCGCCCGCATCGCGCGCGAGCGTGAGCGGCAGGAGAAGTGGGGCAAGCCCCAGGTGGACACGGGCGCCGAGCGCTCCCTGGCCGAGGCCGAGGCGGCTCATCGCCAGTTGGCCGCCGATGCGCCCCCGACGGTGGAGATGCCCGCGGAGATCCTCGCTCAATTCACGGACGAGGCGCCCACGGTGGAGATGCCGGAGGAGGCCCTGGCCCAACTCGCCGAGGACGCGCTCCCCCTGGAGCAACTCCCCTCCGCGGCTCCCTCGGCCTTCGAGCGCATCCGGGCCCTCGCGGCCCATGCCGAGCCCTCCGGCGCGCCTCAGCCGCCCGAAGCCGTGCCTCCCCAGCTGCGTGAAAAGCCCACCGCCGCGACCGAGCAGAAGCCCCCGCGTGCGAAGAAGCGCGCCGCGGCGAGGACTCGCGAGCAGGCTCCGGCCGCCCAGCGGACTCCGGCGGTGAAGAAGGCCGCCGCGGCGAAGAAGGCTCCGGCGGTGAAGAAGGCCGCCGCGGCGAAGAAGGCCACCGTGGCGAAGAAGGCTCCGGCGGTGAAGAAGGCCGCCGCGAAGAAGGCTCCGGTGAAGAAGGCCGCCGCGAAGAAGGCTCCGGTGAAGAAGGCTCCGGTGAAGAAGGCTCCGGTGAAGAAGGCTTCCGTGGCGAAGAAGGCCGCTGTGAAGAAGGCTCCGGTGAGGAAGACCACCGCTACGAAGAAGCGGGCGGCGCCCTCGAAGGGCGCGAGCTCGGCCAAGACCGGAGGGGCGAAGAAGAAGCGGTAGTCCCTCTCACGGCCGCCGTGTCGAGGAGAAGCACTCCCTGGTGGAGCGCTTCTCCTCCGCCATGGGCGGTGCAGCGGGCTACGGCGCGCGCTTCCCGCGCACATCCAGGACGAAGTAGATGTCCTGCTTGTTCCTGGCCAGTCCGCCGAACGACGAGTAGGGCTCGAACTTGAAGTCCGAGTGCCGCGCGATCATGATTCCCCGGCCCGCGATGTTCTCGTCATCCACGGACACTTCCAGGGGCAGCACCACCTCGTGGGTGGCGCCACGCACGGTCAGGTCGCCCTTCACGTCGACCTTGGGATGGCCGCCATCGCCCCGATCCTCGGAGAGCGTGCAGGACTTCGAGGTGAATTGGATCGTCTTGTGATTGTCGAAGTCGAGCTGCTCCGGGGTCCGCAGGTGCTCGCGGATCGTGTTGCGGCTGTCGACATCGATGCGATCGAAGCCGGCGAGGTCCCGCATCTCGTCACGCTCCGGATCCAACCCCTCCACTTGCACCGTCACCGAGATGGAGCAGCCATCCAGACTCGAGGGATCGAACTGGGCCGTGCCCGACCAGTCCGTGGCCCGGACGATGTGGTTGTCGCCCACGGTGCCGCCCGCGAAGATCTGCACGTAGAGGTGGCTCGTCTCCAGCGCCGGCTCGAGGTTGTAGGTGCGCGTGCCGGAGGGGAGGGTCTTGAGGCTGCTCGAGCCCACGGGGAAGTCGGTCCGCGCGGGGAAGGTGACCTTGGAGAGATCCTCGCCGATGGGCTCATCGCCGCCGCAAGCGGTCAGACAGGCCGTGCCGAGCAGCGTCGTGGTGACGAGGAGGGAGAGTCTGCTTCGCATGAATGGGGTCCTTCTTCTTCGGGGGGTTGGTGACGGCGCGGGGACTCTATCACCGCGAGGCCCCTCGTCCCGACCCCGGCCCCAGGTGGGGCGGACCGGCACCCACCTCTTCTAGTGGGGCCGGTCTGGCCTGGCTCGGCGTGCGCTTCCCGGGCTCACTCCTGGTGCGTCCCTGAACCCGGGGGGCTCTTCCCTCCGTCTCGACTCCTGGGAGATGATGAAGGCCCCCCTTCCCGAGACGGCCGCCACGTTTCCGCTCGCGCCACGCGGGTGATGGTCCTCGTTCTCCGAACCCCCATGTCGACGACTCCCGATGCTCCCCTGACGTCCTCCGCGGCTCCCCCGGCCGGCAAGGGCCTCCTGAGTACGCCCCTCTGGCCCCAGTCGAGTCTGGAACTCACCTCGCCCCGGACCCTGATGTTCATGGGGATCAGCTTCATCCTGGGGCTGCTCTGCTACAGCCAGGGCTACACCTTCGATGGCGGCATGCTCGTCTACCTGGTGCTGATCCTCATCTTCTCGCGCGCCTACTACACGCGGGCCTACAAGGGATTGGCCTACTTCCTGATCCTGCTGATCATCATCCCGCCGGCCAATGTGTTGCAGAACAACTTCATCGCGGCGGGGCAGATCACCTGGCGGCCCGATGCGCACTACCTGCTCGGGCGGGTCACCGCCGAGGGCGATGGCCCCTTCAAATGGACGCGCTTCCTCTACACGGGCGAGGAGCAGCCCTCGCTGGACGGCTCGGTGAACCACCTGGCCGTCAGCTACATGTATTGCGTGTCCTTCATCATGCTCATGCACGCGCTGCCAGCACGCTTCAAGCGGGCCCACCGCACGAGCCAGATCCTCTTCTATGTGCTGTTCACCGCCTTCACCGCCCTGTTCCTGATGCTGCCCATCCTCTCGCCCTCGCCGACGGGCCAGTTGGACTGGATGTGGGCGATGACGTCGATGAGCTATGGCCTCGGATGGTTGGGGCTGCTGCTCAGCAAGTCCTTCCGCAAGCTGGTGGGTACTCCCGCCATGCTCATCTGGATGGTGTTCATGGGCTTCGCCGTCGCGCCCTTCTACGATGTGCTGCACACCTGCATCAACAATGACTACTGGCTCCCGGTGGCCACCAACATGAAACCCCTGCTCACGTGCGGTGAGGTGTCCCTCCCGGGGCTGATGCCCTTCTACGATCTGGGCTTCGCGTTCCTGTATCCGGCCCTGTTCGGGGTGTTCCAGGACTACCTGAGCAAGTGGACGGTGCGGGATGAGCGCTACTCCTACGCCGGAGAGCTGCGCGTGGCCGAGGAGGCACGATGAGCACGGACAGCCTGCCCACCGCGGCGCCCGGCAAGCGCGCGCCCGGCCCGAGCAACTGGCGGATGTTCCACCTCTTCTCGGAGTTCGCCAACGACAGCATCGCGACCCTCCACAAGATGTACCGGCAGCACGGCGACGTGGTGCGCTGGCCCATGCCCCATGACGTGGTGCACGTCGTCTACCACCCCGAGGGCGTCAAGCACCTGCTGCAGGACAACTACCGCAACTACATCAAGGGTCCCGCCTACCTCGCCATGAAGCCCATCGTCGGCGAGGGGTTGTTGCTGAGCGAGGGCGACAACTGGTTGCGGCTGCGCCGGCTCACCCAGCCTCCCTTTCACCGCAACAACCTGCGTGGCTTCATGGACACCATGGTCCACTTCGCCACCACCACCTTCTCCCGCTGGGAGGACGCGGCCCGGCGCAGCGGCACCATCGACGCCGAGAAGGAGATGGTGGAGCTCACGCTCGCCATCGTGGGCGCCACGCTCTTCAGCGCGCATTTGAGCGAGAAGGCCGAGTACATCGGCCAGGCGGCCTCCGCCATGTTCGAGGTGCTCGAGCGGCGCGTGAACTCGGTCCTGCCCATGCCCCTGTCCATCCCCACTCCGGGCAACCGCCGCTTCCTGGGCGCCAAGAAGGCGCTCGACACGGTGGTGGACGAGGTCATCGCGCGCAAGCATCGCGTCGGTCCCGACAAGGAAAACGATCTGCTCAGCATGCTGATGCAGGTGCGGGATCAGGACACCGGCGAGGGCATGAGCGATTCGCTCCTGCACGACTCGGTGATGACCATGATGATCGGCGGGCACGAGACGAGCGCCAACACGCTCGCCTGGGCCTGGTACCGGCTCGCGCTCCACCAGGACGTGCAACAGCGCGTGTACGAGGAGCTGGAGCGGGAACTTGGCGGCCGGACGCCGACGATGGAGGACCTACCCCGGTTGAAGTACCTCAACCGCGTGCTGGAGGAGGTGCTGCGGCTCTACCCCGCCGCGTGGATGCTCGCCCGCCGGGCGCTCCAGGAGGATGTCATCTCCGGCTACCGCATCCCCGCTGGCAGCCTCGTCTACTTCTCGCCCTACATGGTGCACCGCCACCCCGAGCACTGGCCGGAGCCCGAGCGCTTCGATCCGGATCGCTTCCTGCCGGAGAACAGCGAGGGCCGCACCCGCTTCGCCTACTTCCCCTTCGGCGGTGGGCCGCGCCAGTGCATCGGCTACCACTTCTCGATGATGGAGATCCTGCTCGTGCTCTCCATGGGCCTGCAGCGCTTCCGGCTCCGGCTGGCCGAGCAGAAGGAGGTGGGCGTGCGTCTGGTCATCACCATGCGGCCGCTCGATGGCGTCAAGCTGAGGGTCGAGCCCCGGGAGCGCGCCGCCGCGGCGGCATGACGCGGGGACTCTGAGGGTCTTCTCAGAGTCCTCTCAAGCATGCATGACGCACCGTCCCTAGGGTGCGCGGCATGTTTGTTTCCCTCGCCGTCCTCCTCCTGGCCGCCGCGCCCGGGGAGGTCACTCCGGTGACCTTCGCCCAGGCGGTGTCGCTCGCCGGGAGGGCTCCTGGCCCCCAGAGCGCCGCCCGGGCCGCGGACGTCCAACGCGCCGAGCAGGCGCGCCTGTCCGCCTTCGTCCTCAATCCGCAAGTCGTCGTCGAGCCCGGCTACCGCCAGCGCCAGGAGGAGCGGGGTGCTGACCTTCGCCTGGGCCTCAGCCAGGGCTTCAACCTCTCCGGACAGGTCTCCGCGCGCGATCAGGCCCTGCGCGCCGAGCAGTCCGTGCTCCAGGCCGAGGCGCGGGCTGTCCTGCTCGAGCGCCAGCTCGCCATCGCCGAGGCGTGGTTGCTCCTGTGGGCCGCCGAGCGGGCCCAGACGCAGAGCGAGCTGGAGGTGACGCTGGCCGGCTCCTTCCAGAAGGCGGTGGAGGGGGCCTCGGCGCTGGGCGCGGCCACGAAGCTGGAGCTGGCCGAGGCATCCGCCTATCTCGCCGAGGCCCGGCTCACGGCGCTGGATGCCGAGGGGCTGGCCGCCGAACGGCGCGTGGCGCTGACCCGGGTGCTCGGCCATTCCCCCGCGAGCCGGCTCCAGGCCGAGGGGCCCCTGCCCGAAGTGACGCTTCCGCCGGACTCCACGTGGGAGTCCCTGGTGGTCGAGGCCTCCCGGCTGCCGGAGGTGGCCGCGCGGACGTTCGGGGCCGAGGCGGAGCGGGCGCGGGCCGCCGAGCTGCATGCCTCCCGGGGCAACTGGCTCCAGGTGGGCCTCGCGGGCCAGCGTGAGTACGACGGGGCCTCGGGCGGCGCCCTCACGCTCACGTGGACGCCGCCCCTGTTCGATCGCGGGGGCCGGGAGCGCGCGGCCCTGCTGGCCAGCGCCGAGCGTCAGGAGGGCGAGGCGCGCGAGGCGGGCCAGGCGTCCAGCGCCGCGCTGGCGCTCGCCTTCCACGAGGTGGTGCACGCGCACGAGGTGCTGGATGCGCTCCAGGGCCAGTTGTTGCCCGCCACCGAGGAGGCCGCCCGGCTGCGCGAATTCCTCTTCCAGTCCGGGGAGTCCACCGTCCCCGAGGTGGTGCTGGCGCGCCGCGCGCTGGCCTCCGCCCGCATCCGCCTGGGTCATGCCCGGGCCCGTGAGTCCCTGGCCCGCGTCCGGGCCCGCTTCTTCATCGACGCCCTCTCCGGAGTTTCCGCCCCATGAGACGCCCCGCGCTCCTCGCTTCCTTCCTCCTGCTGGGCGTGGCCCCGGGTTGCTCCTCGCCGCCTCCCCCCGCCGCGCCGCCTCCCGTGGCCCGCTCCAGCGCGCACACCGCCTGGGTCCATCCCCGTGCCCCGCATGGCGTGCCGCTCACCGAGGCGCCCGCCCATGTGCTGCCCCATCCCGAGGGAGCGGCGGCGCTCGGCCTGCCGTTCCGGGGCAACGTCGCCCGCATCGCCGTGCGGCCAGGACAGCGCGTCCAGCGGGGCGAGGTGCTCATCGAATTGCTCATGCCCGAGGTGGTGCGGGCCGCCGGAGACTACGAGGCCGCCACGTTGCGCCGCGAGGCCTGGCAGCGCCGGGCGACCCAGTTGGAAGCGCTCCAGGCGCAGGGCATGGCGCGCGTCTTCGAGTTGACCGAGGCCCAGGCGAACCTGGCCGAGGCGCGGGCGCAGCAGCAGAGCGCTCGGGCCCTGTTGAAGGCCGCGGGGGTGGAGGCGGCGGAGGCCGCGGGCGTGGCTCAGCGGGGCATGGTGCCGTTGCGCAGTCCCGTGGAGGGGGTTGTCACGGCCGTGGACGCGGTGCTGGGTGAGTCGCGGGAGACGGGCTCGGCGCCGCTCGTGCGCGTCTCCGGCGAGGGGCCCGCGCGCATCGAGGCCCGGCTGTCCCGCGCGTTTCCCCCCGAGGCCGCCTTCGAGTTCGTCGCTCCCGGCCACGCGCCGCTGCCAGTGCGGCTGGTGGCGCGCGCTCCCTCGATGGATGGGCGCGATGGCACCACGGCCGCGTGGTTCGAGCCCGAGCCCGCGCGGGCATTGCCCTCGGGGCTTCAGGGCACGGTCCGGGTGGGCGCGAATGGACTCCCCCGGGTGAAGGTGGTGCCCGCCCGGGCGCTCGTGCTGGAGGGCGAGGCGATCTCCGTGCTGGTGCGTGACGGCGAGGGCCACCGCCGCCAGCCCGTGAAGGTGGTGGGGCAGTCCGGCGCGGATGCCCTGGTGGACGGGCCGCTCACGGAGACGGATCAAGTGGCGGCCGATGCCTCGCGGGTCCTCGCCGGAACGGGAGGGGGCTCATGATCACCGAGTTGGTGCGCGCCTCGGTGAAGCACCGGGGTTTGACGTTGGGGCTCACGGGCCTCTTCGCGGTGCTGGCGGCGATCCTCATGGCGCGCATGGAGCTGGACGCGCTGCCGGACATCACCACGAACCAGGTGCTGGTGCTCACGCTCGCCCCGGGCATGACGCCCGAGGAGGTGGAGCGCCTGGTGACGCGGCCCGTGGAGACGAGCCTGGGCGGCATCCCCGGTTTGGAGCGGCACCGCAGCCTGTCGCGCTACGGCATCTCCTCGGTGACGGCCGTCTTCGGGGACGACGTGGACCCCCTGCGCGCGCGCCAGTGGGTGCAGGAGCGGCTGGCGGCGCTCTCGGGCGAGCTGCCTCCGGGCGTGGAGGCGCCGCAACTCGGCCCCCTCACGGGCGGACTGGGGGAGATCTTCCACTTCACGCTCAACTCGCCGGAGCGCACGTCGGCGGAACTCCTGGAACTGGCGGAGCGGCGGGTGGCTCCGCTGCTGCGCGGGGTGCCCGGCGTAGTGGAGGTGAACAGCTGGGGCGGACAGCAGCGCACGCTGGAGGTGCGCGCGGACGCGGTGAAGCTGGCCCAGCGTGGGCTGACGCTGGAGCGGCTGCGGGGCGCCCTGGAGGACACCTCGGGCAGCGTGCCCGGGGCGAGCCTCGCGGCGGGAGACCGGCAGGTGCTGGTGCGCGCGGTGGCGCGGCCTCCGGGCCCGAGCGAGCTGAGTGGCGCGGTGGTGCTGGGCGAGGACGGGCGGGCGGTGCGGCTGGCGGACGTGGCCGAGGTCGTGCCCGGCGCCCTGCCACGCATCGGCACCGCCACCGCCAATGGCCGGGGCGAGACGGTGTACGTGATGGTGCAGATGTTGCGCGGCGCCAACGCGCTGGACGTGATGGAGGCGCTGCACGCGCGGATGGACCGGGTCCACGACGCGCTGCCTTCGGACGTGCGCCTGGACGAGGTGTATGACCGGAGCGTGCTGGTGCGGGGCACGTTGCGCACGGTGGCGAAGAATCTGCTGGAGGGCGGCCTGCTGGTGGTGTCGGTGCTCTTCCTCCTGCTGGGCAGCTTCCGGGCGGGCCTGGTGGTGGCCTCGGCGATTCCCCTGTCCATGCTGGGCGCGGGCGTGGGCATGGTGCTGCTCGGGATTCCCGGCAACCTGATGAGCCTGGGCGCCATCGACTTCGGGCTCCTGGTGGATGGCGCGGTGGTGATGGTGGAGGCCGTCTTCCACGCCCTGGGCCACGAGCGTCCGGCGCGGGGCACATGGCGCGAGAAGGTGTCCCAGGTGACGGGCTCGGTGGCACGCCCGGTGTTCTTCTCGGTGCTCATCATCCTGCTCGTCTACGTGCCGGTGCTGGCGCTCAGCGGCGTGGACGGCAAGATGTTCCGCCCCATGGCGCTCACGGTGATGATGGCCCTGGCCACGTCGCTGGTGCTCTCGCTCACCTTCATTCCCGCCGCCGTCAGCCTGGTGCTGCGGCCCGAGGACGTCCCGGAACATCCGCCGCTGCTCGTGCGCTTCTTCGATCGCGTGTACCGGCCGCTGCTCGAGCGCATGGTGCGCCATCCCCAATGGGTGGCGCTCGCGGCGGTGCTGTTGCTCGCGCTGGGGACGGGCCTCTTCCTGCGCGCGGGCAGCGAGTTCGCCCCCCAGCTCGACGAGGGGGACATGGTGGTGCAGACGACGCGCGCCGGGGACATCAGCCTGGAGGCGGCCACGCGCGAGGCCCAGCTCCTGGAATCGGTGTTGCTCGAGCACGTGCCCGAGGTGACCCAGGTGGTGTCCCGCGTGGGGAGTCCCGCCGTCGCCACCGACATCATGGGCCTGGAGCAGGCGGACGTCTTCATCCGGCTCAAGCCGCGAGAGGCCTGGCGGCCCGGGCTCACCCGCGATTCCCTCATCCAAGAGATGGAGGGGCTCCTGGCGCGGGATGCCCCCGGCAGTGAGCCCTCCTTCACCCAGCCCATCCAGATGCGCTTCAACGAGCTGCTGGGCGGCTCGGTGACGGACGTGGCGGTGAGCGTGTACGGCGAGGAGTTAGGGGAGCTGCGACGGCTGGCGGAGCAACTGGCCTCGCAGGTGGCCCAGGAGCCGGGCGCGGAGGACGTGCGGGTGCTCGCGCCGCCCGAGGTGTCGATGTTGGAGGTGGTGCCCCGGCCCCTGGACGCGGCGCGCCTGGGGCTGAGCGTGCGCGAGGTGCTGGAGGCGGTGCAGGCGGTGCGCACGGGCCTGGAGGTGGGCGCCACCTATGACGGCGCGGTACGCGTGCCCATCGTCCTGAGGCTGGCGGGCACCGAGGGCGCTTTCTCGCTCGCGGAGCTGCCCCTGCCCGTGGCCTCCGGGGGGGTGGTGCCCCTGTCCCGGGTGGCCGACGTGAAGCTCGTCTCCACGCCGGGCCTGGTCAACCGGGACGACGGGCAGCGCCGCCTGGTAGTGGGCTTCAACGTGCGGGGCGCGGACCTGGGCTCGGTGGTGGAGCGGGCCCGCGCGAGGGTGGGCTCGGCGCTTCGCCTGCCCGTGGGGTACCGCTTGGAATGGGGAGGCCAATACGAGACGCTGACGGAAGCCACCCGGCGGCTGTCCCTCGTCATCCCCGCGGTGCTGGTGCTCATCGTGCTCGTGCTCTGGCTCACCTTCCGGCGCCTGCGTCCCGCGCTCATCATCTTCACCAACGTGCCCTTCGCGTGCGTGGGCGGCGTGGTGGCCCTGCTCGCGCGCGGCATGCCGGTGTCCATCTCGGCGGCCATCGGCTTCATCGCCCTGTCGGGCATCGCGGTGCTCAACGGCGTGGTGTTGATGGCGCGGCTGCTGCACCACGAGGCGGAGGGCGTGCCGGTGGGCGAGGCGGTGCGGCTCGCGGCCCAGGAGCGCTCGCGGCCGGTGCTCATGACGGCGTTGGTGGCGGCGCTGGGCTTCGTGCCGATGATGCTGGCCACCGGCGTGGGCGCCGAGGTGCAGCGCCCCCTGGCCACCGTGGTGGTGGGCGGACTCGTCACCTCCACGCTGCTCACGCTCGTCATCCTGCCCTCGCTCTACCCGTGGTTCTCGGCCCGGCGCGCGCGGGAGGTTCCCCGCCCGGCGGAGGCGGCCGCGTGAAGCTCCTGCTCATCGAGGACGAGGAGAAGATGGCCCGGCTGCTCCAGCGGGGCCTGACGGAGGCGGGGCACCTGGTGGACGTGTGCGGGCGGGGCGAGGACGCGCTGGAGCAGGCGCTGAACATCGCCTACGACGTCGTCCTGCTGGATTGGAACCTGCCGGACCTCGATGGGCTGGCGGTGCTCCGGCGCTGGCGGGAGCGGGGCCTGCGCACCCCGGTGCTGATGCTCACCGCGCGGGGCACGGTGGGCGAGAAGGTAATGGGCCTGCGCGCGGGCGCGGACGACTACCTCGTCAAACCCTTCGCCTTCGAGGAGTTGCTGGCGCGCCTGGAGGCCCTGCATCGCCGCGACGACGCCCAGGGGCTCGCGAGCAAGGTGGGGCCGCTGGTGCTGGACGCCCGGCGGCGGGTGATTCGCCATGGCGAGCACGAGCAGGTCCTCACCGGACGGGAATTCGCGCTCTTCTCCGAGCTGGCGAGCCACGCGGGCGAGGTGCTCGCGCGCTCCACGTTGCTCGGCCACGTGTGGGGCGAGTCCTTCGACGGGCCGCCGAACATCGTGGACGTGTACGTGGGTTATTTGCGCGGCAAGTTGAAGAAGCTCCAGGTGGAGGCGGTGTCCATCCAGGTGGTGCGCGGGGTGGGCTTCCGGCTGGTGGTGGAGGGGCGCGAGTGAAGCTGGCGGCGCGGTTGTGGCTCCTGGGCGCGGGCGTGCCCATGGTGGGCATCCTCGTGGCCCTGCTGCTCGCGGGCGCCTTCTTCGAGGCCCTGCTCGCGCGCGAGGTGGATCGCGCGCTGCTCACGCAGGCGGCCGTGGAGTCGGTGAGCCTCTTCGACGGGCCCCGGGGCGAGCCACACCTGCACAAGTGCGAGCCGTGGGGACCCACATACCAAAAAAATCAGGGCCCGCAAACCCCCATCTCCTGCCCGTTCCTCCTGCCCCTCTGACGGATGCCCTCCAGGCCCTCCAGGCGCCCCGCTGGGCTCGTGTCCCGTCCTCCCGCTTTTCCCTCGGGGCCCCGGCTCGCGTCGTTCCTGGGGCCTGCCAGGGCCTGCCCGTGAATGGGTGGGCGGGTGGTTGTACTCACGGGGACCATGGGGGCACGGGGGAAATCTCCGGCCGTCACAGGCACGTGTGCCCCCGGGAAAATCTCAATCCAAATTCTGGGGGGCTGTGCGTGCACGGGGCGGCTCCTAGTCAGAGGGCACAGTTCCTAGCTGGGCCTTTGTCAGGATCCGATGTGAGGGCCGTCCACTTCCCCCTCCATTGGGACTACTTTCCCCTAGTGGATTAGAGGAACTGAAATGAAGAAGTGGGCCGATTATCTTGTTACTAAGGTGAGCTACGCTCCTACTGGTTCACACATCGTCGCTCTGCGGGTCCGCAGCGATAAGGGCGATGAAGCGGGTCAGGAGGAGACGTTGAGTTTCAACGATGTCGTTCTGAGAATTCTTTTGGGCACGACATTCATCACGGTTACCTGGAGCGCCACTGGGTGGGTCAAAGGCGCTCCTGTGGAACTGAGCCTTCGGACGCGCCGCGATGCGACGGCGAAGGACAACTTGTCCAACCTCCCGAGGTTTTGAACGTTGAGCCACGGGGACTAAAACCGGCTCCCTCTTCCAGTTCTCCCGCTGGTCTCCCGGTCCTCGGGTCGCGTAGCTCCTAGCGGCTCCCAAGGGCCTCCCCACTGATGGGTGGGCGAGTTCCGATTCGTGCTCTCCATGACCCCCGGGGCACGGGGGGAAATCTCCGGCCGTCACAGGCTCGTGTGCCCCCAGGAAAATCTCCATCCAAATTCTGGGAGGTGAGTCTATAGGCGCTGACAGGCGTCGGGAACCGGCGGGGAAGTTCTAGCGGGCGGAGAGGGCACCCTGCGGAACCTTGATGGAGCTAAGAGGCCCGAGGCGTTGTCGTGCGCCTCCTGTGCCTCTGGATGCCGAGCCGCATACCTCCTTGGGGGTATTGGCTGTGACTTCGCCTCTTGCTGTGGTGGCAGTCCCGCCCTGTCCAGGAGGCACCCTGCATGACCGACGAAAAAAAGCAACAAGATCCCAAAGGGACCTGTGAGCACCCTAGCTTCTCCAAGGAGAGAATCATGGGTGCACAAACAGGGGACTATCGGTGCGACGAGTGCGGAGCGGAATTTTCCCGGGTTGAAATAGAGCGCTTGAGGTCCGCTCGACAGGACGTGAGGGAGCGTTAGTGGGCCTTTGTCGTGGGGCCTTCATCCGCTGCTCCTTCGCGTCAGATACGGGGGGACGTGAGCGTCCGTATTTCGCCCACGTCGTGAACAACCCTCGACTTTCAGGAGAAAACCATGGCTAGTAAATGGGCTGACTACATCATCACCGCAGTACGGTTCGACACTACGGGGAGCAGGCGGATCATCTCATTGAGAGTCTACCCTGATGAAGGCTCAAGCTTGGGAGAAAGCGCGGTGTGGAGTTTCGAGCAGGTGGCTCAAGCGATTCTCAACGGCAGCACCTTCGTCACCGCCACAAAGAACAGTAACGGCAAGCTGGATAAAGGAGCCTCTGTCGAACTGTCCCTGAGAACGCGCCGTGATGACACGGCGAAGGACAACCTGGACAACCTTCCGACGTTTTGACAATGGAGCCCAGCGGTGCCCTTTATGGCTTTTAAGGGTTCTGCTGGGCGCCGCTCGGGGATGGATACTCCATACGTGCGATGGGTTCTCTTGCCCATGAGGATTGCTCACCTTGGTGCAAGCACCCCTCAATCCTGAGGATCGCTCAAGCGGTCAACCAGCGAAGTGCGGCATGTCAGACCCCACCGTTAGCGTTGGTCACGGCCTGTTGTCGAAACGGCCATGCCCCCGAGGTGTACGACATGCCTGATGAGCAAATCCGCATTAACATTCCGATTGAGAATCTGCTTGACTCCGAGGGGTTTGTTAGTCGGGAGTGTCCAGTTCCTGATTGCTTGCGGCAGTTCAGAGTCCATAACGAAGGCGCTCCCAGTCAGGACGCTTACATATGCCCGTATTGCTCGCACTCTGCGGCGGGTAGCGAGTGGTGGACAGCGGATCAGATCCGGTTCCAAACGGAAGTTGGCAGAAAGGTTGTGGAGACGCACCTGTTGGACCCACTCCGCAAAAGCTTCGCGGACCTTGAGCGTCGCAGTCGCGGGACATTCAAGTTCAAGGCGGGAAGTCCTGCACCGATGCCGAAGTTGCCTGCCCACGCTGACGCTGCGCGGTTGGTAACACCGTCATGCCATCCAACGGCGCTGCTCAAGGTTCGTGAGGACTGGCAGGGCCCCATTCACTGCTTCGCTTGTGGTGCGTCCACCTAGGTATAGTCCTTCAAGGATTACCCAGGGTCTGTTTAGGGGTGGTGAGTTAATTCCCTTGACATAGGGTATTGATTCGTATCAGCCGGGAGTTAACCCACTCACTACTCCCAACCCCGGGCGCTCTGAATGCCCCACGCGGGCTCCTTTAGGGACCCATATAGATAGGAACCTTTGGGGGCTCCTTCTACCGGAGCCGGAAACTTGTCGGGGGAACTGCTCTCCTGCCCGAACCTATCTACCTGGAATGTGTCCCGCGTCCCGGCAGCCGGGGGCATGCCTTGATGTCCCTCCGAGGAGCCTCGGGGTTCCTCAAGGTGTCCCGCTGGCTCATGTACCCTTATCGTCTTCGGAGAACAGGTCACGGAGGGGAACCTTGTAGGCCACGGATGCGGCCACGAGGGTGGCCACCGTGGGGTTGGCGGTGCCTCCCTCCAAGCGGGGCATGTACTTGGGATGTAGACCCATCATCTCGGCGGCTTGTTCCTGTGTGAGCCCACTTGCTTGGCGAGCCTCCCGGAGCCGACTCCCGAGGCGCTTTAGCTCCCGCTTGACAAGAGGGGCCAAGTTTTCCGGGGTCGGCTCGATGGGCGGTTTGGGACGGTGCGACTTGCCGGATGGGGACACGCGGGCAATGTGACCCGGGTTACCTTTACATTACCACAAACTATAGTTTACCTTGCGGGTCGGCCCCAACCGACGAAAGGACGGCCCGGTACATGCCCGAAGAGACCGTAACTAGGACACCCAACCCGCTAGTGGTCAGCTTGGACCTGGAACTACTGGCCCTGGCGAACGCGACGCGAGGCGCGGAGATCCTCGCGGACTACCAGACCCGGCAAGGGTTCATGGACGATGAAGCGGAGCAAGATGCCCCGGTGGCAGTCTTCTCCATCCTTTCCCTCGTGGGGGGCCGTCTCGACCAACTGCGCCGGGTGATTCGTGGTGAAGAGGACCCGGCACATATCTGGGCCCCTCACAATGCGGTCGCCTTCCCTGAGTCGCTGGCCGACACGGAAGGGGACATCGTTCTGTTCCCTTGGAGCGCCTATGGGAAGCCGATGGTGCTCGCCCGTCCTTCCATGGGGGGACCGGCGCCAGAGGAGAGGGCACGGGAGCCCAAGGGGAAGGAACCCAAGGGGAGGAAGGCACCGAAGGACCCGAAGGGGAAGGAAGCGGCTCCCGAGGCCCCGGGCATTCAGGCGGGACAACCCGAGGGGAAGGAAGCGGTTCCCGAGGCCCCGGGTATCCCCGGCAAGGGCTCGAAGGGTTCCCCTCCGGAGACTCACTAGGAACCCCGAGGTAATCCGAGGCTCGACCGATGGGGCGCGGGGATGCTCCATCGGAAGGCCCTCCAGAGGCCCTGTGAGCCCTGGGAGGCCCCTGGGGTCCCCCGGCCCCCGAACGCGGCTCTACGGGGCAGCCAGGGGCCTTGGAGGGGCATCCTGGGGGCGGAAATGGGTTGAGGCTTAGCCTGCTGCCTCTTCCTCCGTTCGGGGCCACCCCCACAGCAGCGAGTCACCCAGAGGGCCGACTCCACCGTGCTTGTAGGTGAGGACCATGTTCCCACCCAGTGGGTGGACGGTAATCGTGCTGAACACCATGCGCATCAGGACGTTTGCCCTGCGCCGGTCGAGTGGTTCGGCTTGGATCACGTCGCTCAGTTCGTCGATGCGCTTCATGATGAAGGGGTCGGCAAGGGCGCCCGCTCGTCTGTAGAGGTCATCCCTCTTCGCCTCGACTTCCCTCTTGCTCTCCTCCATCTTGCGGATCTGCTCCAGGAGGGTTTGTAGCTTGGTTCGAGCGTAGGCTTCCGCCAGTGCCGACAGTTCGTCGTCGAATACCTCCAGGCTGGTGTTTACCTGCTGGATCTCGGCATCAAGCCCGTCGTGCTCCTCGCCTGTGGGCGCATTCGCCAAGTAGGCTGGGCCGTGCTGGAGGAACGCGCCCTCTACGTCCTCGTAAGGAATCATCCTGTACTTGCAGCCCGCTCCATGTCGGGCCTTGGCGCAAACAAGGTACGAGTACCGGCGCTTCTTGTTCCGTCCCTTGCTGATGTAGTTCATCGTGCTGGAGCACAGGCCGCACCGGACCACTCCTCCGAAGAGGTTCTTGACGTCCTCCCGGTTGGCGTTCCTGCCGCGCAACGCGGAAGGGGTGTCCAGTCGGATGGCCTGGGCTCGCTGGAAGGTGTCCTCGTCGATGATGGCCGGGAAGTAGTTGGGGATGGGGTCTCCCGCCTTGCGCCGAACCTTTTTCTTCCCTTCGTGCTCGGTGGTGTGGACGGTGTACGTGCCGATGACCGCCGGGTTCTCCAGGGTCCGGCGGATGTAACTCACATGCCATTGCTTGGCCTGGATGCCGTTACGACTCGTGCGGGAGAACACGGGAACGCCGTCGCGATTGAGGGCCTTGACGATTCCCGCCACGCCCATGCCCGAGAGGTAGTCCCGGAAGATGCGCCGGATGACCTCCACCTTCTCGGGAATCTCCTGGAACGTCCCGGTGGCCTTGTCGAGCCAGATCCAGTTCGGGACGATGGCGGTCATGGGCTTCCTCGCCGCAGCCTTCAGCCTCTTCTGGGACCACACATCCTTGAGCCGGAACGACTTGTGGGCGCTCTCGTCATTGGCCCGGATGAACCCCATGATGGCGTACATCAGGTCCATGGGTTGAGCCGTCATCGTCGCCTGGGAATAGACCTTTTCATCGTTGAGGGTCACGAGCGTGATGCCATGGGCGAGGATGCTGGTGAGGGAGCCCAGGGCGATCCAGGCCGCCTGACGGCTCAACCGGTCCAAGCTCTCGACCAGCAGGTAGGAGCCCGGTTCCACCTTCCCAACCTGAACGGCGGTGAGGAAGGCGCCAAGCTGCCCGTCCTCCAGGTTCTTCCCCCGGAAGGCGCTCACCCCCAGGTCCTGGAAGGTCAACTTGTCGTCCAGGTCCAGGCCCTTCCGGGACGCATACGACTGGGCCGCCGTGCTCTGTCGTCGAAAGCTGTCTCCCTGGCTTTGGTCGGGGGTGCTGAACCGTAGGTAGCTGTACGCCTTGGGCATGTGCGTCTCCATTCTAGACGGAGAGACCCGGGTCCTCTATCGGCCCTGTGGGTCCTCAAGGCCCCCACCTCCACCTGTTGAGCTCGCCGTTGGAGAAGGCGGTGCGCCCCTTCGCGCCCATGGCGGAGTTGTTGTAATAGCTCGCCGAGCCCCGTCTGGACGAGGCGAGGAGAGCCAGCCGGGCCACGAAACAAAGCGCGGCGGCGTCAGTCGAGGCTGGAGGGGAGCGTGAAGGTGCCGGGGTTGTCGATGGCGGCGAGCGCGGCGCGCAGCAGGTAGCGCCCCGGGTCCTCACCGCCCAGGCGGGCCGTCTCAATCAGCGAGTAGAAGAGGGCCGCCACCTCGGTGCCGCGCAGCGACTTGGAGCCGTAGTGATTCTTGCGGCCCAGCACCAGGTCGCGCAGCTGGCGCTCCACCAGGTTGTTGTCCAAGGGCACCCAGGGGTTGGAGAGGAAGACGGTGAGCCCGCTCCACAGCGCCAGCATGTACTCGAGGGCCTTGCGCAGGCCGCTGCCTGGCAGCGCGCGCTGAGCCAGTGCCCACTCGCGGATGGCCGCCACCAGCGGGACGGACTGCTCCCGCCGCACCAGCAGACGGTACGCGAGCGCCGCGGTCTGTTGTGCTCCCTCCAGCGCATGTGGGTCAGGCAGGCCGGCCTCAATGGCATACAACTGGCCAATGAGAGACAGCACCTGGGCGCACGCGGGGGCCACCTGCTCGGCCTCCACGAATTTGCGCCGCACGTGGGCCCAACAAAACACCAGGCTACAGGAGGCCGGCCCGTCGGCCCCCGGTTTCGTCGCCGTCTGGTAGGCGGCGTAGCCGTCCACCATGGCGACGCCCTGGTAGTTGCCCAGCACCTGCCGGGCCGTGGCCCCGGAGCGGCTGGGGAGAATGCGGTGGTGCACCGCACGGGGACTGGCCACCGTCCATGCGTACCACTTCTTCCCCGGGCCCTTGTCCAGCAGGTGCCAGTGCGTCTCATCCGCGTGGATGAGGGGGGAAGCGAAGACGACGGCGAGCAGTGCCTCGTAGCTGGGCTGGAGGTGGCGGGCCAGGGCGGACAACTGGTCCCAGAGTGTCTGGGTATCCACTACCAGGCCCTCGCGCCGGTACATGCGCTCCTGGCGCGCCAGCGGCAGGTGGAAGGCATACTTCTGCAGCGCCACGTGCACGGCGAAATCCACCGCGTAGCGGCCGCCCGGAATGAGGCGCGGCGCGGTGGGTGCGGTGACGGGTGCGCACCCCTCCGGGCAGCGGTACTTCTGTCGGCGGTAGCGCTTGAGGACGAAGTGGCGCTCCACCACGCTCACCTCCTCGCTGTCCTCCGTCTGCCCCCGCCACTCCGCGAGGGCTCCGCCGCACAGGCCGCATACCTTGTCCGCCTCGTCCAACGGCAGCAGCACCTCTTGCACGGGCAGCTCCGGCTGGGCTCGCGGCCCATGTCCCCGCTGCTGGCACTCGCGCGCGGCGGGCTCCTCCTGCTGCGCGCTCGGGCGCTTCTCGCTGGAGGCTCCGAAGAGGCGCTGCTGCATGCGCGCCAGTTGCTCCTGGAGCTGGGTGAGCTCCAGTTGCAGCCGCGCCTGGGCGTCCTCCCCCTTGAGCCGCGCATTCTCTTGCACCAGCGCCTCCAGCCGCTGGTGCAGCCGCGCGTTCTCCGCCTCGAGCAGCGCCGCCATCTGCTTCGCCGTCTCCAGGTCCTTCACCTGCCCGAGGGGAACCATACCTTCGCGGTAGTGCTACACGGCCGCCTCCACCGCAAGTTCTTTCTCCTCGAAGGCTGGCGGCGACAGCTTCCACCTGCCCGCCAGCTCGCACCCCTCCAGAAACAAGGACAGCTCGGCCACCGTCAGCTCCACGCTCACCGCTCCGGCCTGGGCCCACGGCCGCGCGAAGCGTCCCTTGAAGAGACGCTTGGTGAGCAGCACCAGCCCCGTGCCGTCGAAGTAGAGCACCTTGGCCCGCTGGCGACACCGCCCCACGAAGAGGAAGACGTCGCCCTTGAGCAGCTGTCCTCCCAGCTGCTGCTCCACCAGCGCGCTCAATCCATCAAACCCCTTGCGCATGTCCACCGGCACCGCACTGGCGTACACCCGCACCGCCCGCGTGAGTGTCAGCACGCCACCCTCCGCAGCACCTCCACCGCCTCCTCCACCCCCAGCCCTTCCACCCTCCAGCCTTGGGGCGACACCACCGCCAAGGTCGTGCCCTCTCGCGGCCGCGCGGGCACCTTCGCCTCGTGCACCACCACTGGCACCAGCCCCGCGCGCCTCGGCTCACTCCCTCTCGCCTTGCTCCCAGGCGTCTGCCCCCGCCTCCACGCCTGCAGCGTCGGCTCCGACACCCCCAGCCTCTCCACCACCGACTTGAGCGTCTCTCCCTTCTCCAACGCCTGCGCCAGGTAGCGCACCGCGAACGCTCTCATCGGCTCGGGGAAGGGGCCCGAGCCCTTGGCTCGTCCCGCTCTCAGTCTCTGCACCTCTTGCCGGAACTGCTCCAACTCCTTCTCCACGTGCACCTCCAGGTTTCTTCCCTGGACGTCTCACGCTCCCGCCTCTCTCGTCACGACGGGCTCCGGCGAGCTGTTACGAGTTGTTCGCGCCCGAGGGACGCCGGCTGGCGGCCTATCCCGCCTCGCAGGAGAGCGGTGCCGGGATGGCTCCCCAGGCGCCTCCTCCAGGAGAGCCGCCCCTGTTCGAGACGGTGCGAGGCGCGGATGGCGTGCGCTACCGCCGACTTACGCTGGGGGTGCTCTCGCCCTCGGGAGGCGTGTACACGCTTCGGTTGTCCGCGTCGCTGGCGCAACAGGACTCGGCGGTGCGGGCCTTTGGCTCCGTGACGCTGGCGGTGGCGGCGCTGCTGGGCGTGGTGCTGTTCGCCTTGCAGACCTGGCAGGCGCGGTGGCTGGCGGGACGGCTCACGCAGCTCCGAGGACTGATTGGCCGGATGCGCGAGGGCGCGTTGCCGGGGCGGGAGGAGGATGGGCGCCGGGTCGACGAGGTGGCCGAGGTGGAGGGCGCGTTGCACGAGGCGTCGGTGCGGCTCGGGGAGGCGCGCGAGGCGCAGGAACAACGTAAGTCCTCGCCGGAGCCCGTCGTGACGAGAGGGCCGAGAGGTGAGCATGTCCGCCCGAGGCAAGGAGGCGGACAAGATGGACAAGAGAGAGTGGGCGGAGCAGTTCAGACAGCAGGTGCTGGCGCGAGGAGGCGTGGGGCCGAGAGCGCGCTACACGCCGGAGCAGAAACAGCAAGCGGTGGAGTATGTGCGAGAGAGGCAGCAGCAGGGCGAGAGCGTGGAGGAAGTGGCCAGGCAACTGGGGATGAGTAGCTGGACGCTCAGCCGCTGGAGCAGCGCGGCGCGGAGGGAGAGGCAGGAGCCGGAGGGAGCGGGACTGGTGCCGGTGGAGGTGAAAGCGGAGCGGGCCGTGGCGCGGAGGGGAGGGCTGGTGGTGCACGGGCCCGGAGGTGTACGGGTGGAGGGTTTGAGCGTGGAGGACGCGGTGGCGCTGCTGCGAGGGCTGAGGTGATTGGCTCCACGCGCCGGCTGAGCGTGTACGCGTACGGGCAGCCGTGCGACATGCGCAAGAGTTACGACGCGCTGAGCGGGCTGGTGACGCGGGAGTTGGGCCGCGACTTCCTCTCGGGGGACGTCTTCCTCTTCGTGGGCCGGGACAGGAAGAGGGCCAAGGCACTCTTCTGGGACGGCACGGGGCTGTGCCTGTACGCCAAGAGGCTGGAGAAAGGACGCTTCGCGCCGCTGTGGCGGCGAGAGAGGGGCGCGCGGCCATTGGAGTTGACGGTGTCGGAGCTGGCGCTGTTTCTGGAGGGCAGCGAGCTGGTGGGGCGGACGCCGCTGTCGCCCGCGCCGTACACACTGGCCCCGCTCTTCCAGCCAGGGGCCGAGGGCGGGGTGACGTCGTGAGTCATGGGGCGTGGACTACTTGCGCGGGAGGGTGGAGCCATGACACTACGGGCCCATGGGCTTGCAGCTGGAGACGGAGAAGGACGTGGAGAGGCTGCGCCAGGCGGCCTTGCTGCTGGAGGCGGAAAACAGACGCCTGGTGGCGCGCGTGGTGGAGCTCACGCGCAAGCTGATGAGCGCCCAGGGGCAGGACGCCGAGGAGTTGCAGCTGCGCCTGCGGGAGGTGGAGCGGCAGCTGGCACAGCGCACCGCCGAGCTGTTCGGCCGCTCCAGCGAGAAGCGTCCCCGCCGCGAGCAAGGCGAGGAGGACAAGGACAAGGAGGCCGCGCCCGGCCACGGCCCGCGCGCCCAGCCCACGCTGCCCTTGCTGGAGGTGGTGCACACGCTGGAGGAGGCGGACAAGCAGTGCCCCCAGTGCGGAGGGGCGCTGGCGGAAATGGAGGGCTGCTGGGAGGAGGCCGAGGAGGTGGACGTGGTGCAACGGCGCTTCGTCCTCCAGCGCCACAAGCGGCAAAAGTACCGCTGCGGCTGCGGCGGGTGCGTGGAGACGGCCCTGGGCCCGCCCAAGCTTCAGCCCGGCGGGCGCTACTCGCTGGACTTCGCCGTGGAAGTGGCTGCGGCCAAGTACCTCGACCACTTGCCCCTGGAGCGGCAGGTGCGAGTCATGCAGCGCGAGGGTCTCACGGTGGACAGCCAGACACTCTGGGACCAGGTGGACGCGCTGGCGCGGCGGCTGGCGCCCGCGCACGAGGCGCTGCACGCCGCGCTGCTCACGCGGGAGATTCTGGGAGGAGACGAGACGCGCTGGCCGCTGCTGGGTAGTAAGAGCCAGACGCGCTGGCACGCCTGGGCGCTGTGCGCGCCGGACGCCGTGGTGTACCGGATACAGGAGGGGCGAGACGCCCAGGCCGCGCGCCACCTGCTCCAGGACTTCGACGGAATCTTCATGGTGGACGGGCTGAGCACCTACGAGAGCGTCGCCGCGGGCTCGGGTGGGAAGCTGACGCTGGTGCACTGTTGGATGCACGCGCGGCGCAAGTACGTGGAATGCGCGGAGGCCTTCCCCCAGGCGGAAGAGGCCCTGGAGATGATTGCCGCGCTGTACGCGGTGGAGCGTGAGTACAAAGAGGGGCCGGAGAACCTGGAGCGCCTGCTGGAGCTGCGACAGCACAAGAGTCGCCCCCTCCTCGAGCGCCTGCACCAGTGGGCATGCGCCCAGCGCGCACTGCCCCAGTCGGGCCTGGGCCAGGCAATCAAATACATGAGCCAGCGGTGGACGGGGCTGACACGGTTCGTGACGGACGCGCGCGTGCCGCTGGACAATGGGGCCACCGAGCGCGCCATGCGCGGGCTCGCCGTGGGCCGTAAAAACCACTACGGCAGCCGGAGTCGGCGCGGCACCGAGGTGACCGCCCTCTTCTACAGCCTGCTGGAGACGGCGAAGCTGTGCGGGGTGGACCCCAAGCGCTACCTGCGTGAGGCAGCGCTGGCGGCCCTGCGCGGAGACTCCATTCCCCTGCCGCACCAGCTCGCACCGTCCGCCGAGGGCTGACGCGCCGCACCTGCTCCTGTCTGTCTCGGCCTGGCCAGACTCCGCGAGGGCTGTCGCACCGCGGAGAACGTCTCCTCATGCCCCGCGCTCGCCGTCAAGCTCCTCGGCTACGGGGCTCGGCGAGCATTTACGGAACAACTCATCGCCCGGGCGGCGCACGAGTTGAGGACGCCACTGGCCTTGATGCGCACGAGCCTGGATCTGGCGTTGTGGAAGGAGCGGGATGCGCGCTCCCTGCGCGAGGCCCTGGAGGAGACGCGGCGCGAGGTGGTGCGGCTGAGCGCGCTCGCGGGCAACCTGCTGGACCTGGCGTCGTTCGGCCGGGGGGGCTGGGAGGTGAGGGCGGGAGACCTGCGCGAGGTGGTGGAGGACGCGGCCACGGCGGCGCGGGCCGAGGCGGAGGGGCGGGGCGTGTGGATCACCGTGGAGGGGCCCGAGCCCGCGCCGTGCGCCTTCCACGCGGCCTCGGTGCGCCAGGCGATGGACAACCTGCTGGCGAACGCGCTGCGCTACGCGCCGCCGGGCACGGAGATTTCCGTACGGCTCGAACAGGAGGAAGCGCGATGGCGGCTCTCGGTGAGGGACCGGGGGCCGGGCATTGCCGCCGAGCACTGGGAGTCCGTCTTCCAACCGTTCTTCCGGGGGGATGCGAAGGGGGCGGGGACGGGCTTGGGACTGGCCGTGGTGCAGGAGGTGGCCAGGCGCCATGGGGGCCTCGCCTACGTGACGCGGGTCGACGCCCCGGGGACCCAGTTGGTGCTGGAGTTGCCCGAGGCGGGACCCTCGCTCACCAAGTAGGACTAGCGCGTTGCCACGAGGTGTGTGCGATCAATCCAGCCGGTGGCCGGCGTGGGGTCGAAGTCCTTGCCGTATTCCACCTTGAAGCGCCCATTCGAGGGACACGCTTGCAGCAGGGTGGCGACCCAGTAGGCGCCGCCACAGTGAATCGTGTCGATGGGGGTGGTCGAGGTGGCCGTCTTGTAGACGTGGACGGTGGCGCACTCGAACGTGTAGCTCGCCGAGGTGTTCTGGCAGGTGTTGGCGAGCTCCTGGCCCACGGCCCCCACCGGTTTCGACTCGTCCGGGGCGTCCTGAGGACCACATCCCAGGAAGAGCCCCACCGCGCCGACCGCGAACCACCCACTCCGAACAGAGAACGACATCGGAAGCTCCTGCTGCATTGAAGAGGAGCTTCCGATTTTACCATCAATCCCCGTTTCGGGGACCGTGACTCACGCCCGGAGGGCCACCACGGTCACGCCGTCACCGCCCTCGTGGTTCTCTCCCGGACGGAACATGCGGATGTAGGGCGAGGCCGCGAGGTAGTCCCGGATGGCCTGCCGCAGCGCGCCCGTGCCGTGTCCGTGGATGATGAGCGCGGCTTCCTCGCCGCTGCGCATGCCCCGGTCCAGGAAGGACTCCAGCTCGCTCAGCGCGTCCTCGGCCCGCATGCCGCGCACGTCGCAGCGGTAGTTCGTCGACGGCACCGCCTCGGGGGCCGCCGCCTTCGCCCGCTGGAGCTGCTGCGCCTGCTTGTTGCGCTCGGGGAACTTCGAGTCCCGGGGCTTGGCCGTGCGCGTCCCCGACAGCTCGGTGACGGGCACGCGCATCTTCATGATGCCCGCGGCCACCAGCGCCTGGTCTCCGTGCAGCTCCAGGATCTCCACGTCCTTGTTCAACCCCGAGTGCCGCACCCACGCGCCCACCCGGAGTTCCGCGGGGGAGGGCGCCTCCACCTGGAAGAGCTCCGCGCGCGCCGCCTTGGCCCGCTGGTTGGCTTCCTCCATGCGCTGGAGCAACTGCGAGCGCGCCTCGGACGCCGCCTTCTCGTTGGATTGGGCCCGGAGCACCTTGAGCAGCTCCTGCACCTCGGCCGCGGCCTGCTCGCTCGCCGCCGCCACCTCCTCGTTGAAGCGCATCAGCCGTGCCTTGCGCTCGCGCTCGAACTGGACCTTCTGCTCCTCCAGCTCCTTGCGCAACCGCTCGGCCTCCGCGGCGGCCACCTTCGCCCGCTCCAACTCGTCCTGGAGCTTGCGCCGCTCCTCCTCGGCCGCCGTCAGCGCCTTGGCCAGCGCGCCGCCCGCGTTCATCGACAAGTCCCGTGCGCGCTCGCAGATGTGCGCGGGCAGGCCCATGCGCGAGGCCACCTCGATGGCCGACGACGCGCCCGCCGCGCCCAGTTGCAGCTTGTATGTGGGCGCCATGCGCTTGGCATCGAAGCCCACGCGCGCGTTGAGGAAGCGCGGGTCCAGGTGCGCGAGCGCCTTGAGTTCTTCCAAGTGCGTGGTCACCAGCACCACGGCGCCCTTGCCGAGCAGCTCCTCCAGCACGGCGATGGCGATGGCCGCGCCCTCGCGGGGATCCGTGTCCGCGGCGATCTCGTCGATGAGGACGAGCGAGTTCTTCGCCACCGACAGGGTGATGTCGCGCAGGCGCGCCACGTGGGCGCTGAACGTGGACAGGCCCTGGGACAGGTCCTGCGCGTCGCCCACCGTGGAGTGCACCGTGTGGTAGAGCGGCATGCGCGAGCCCTCGCCCGCGGGGATGGGCAGGCCCGCGCGCAGCATCAGCGCGCACAGGCCCACCGCCGTGAGCGTCACCGTCTTGCCGCCCGCGTTGGGGCCGGACACCACCAGCGCCCGCGCCTGGCCCTTCATCTCCACGTCGTTGGGCACCACCTCGGTGTCCCGCAGCACCAGCCGGGGGTGGCGCAGACGCACGAGCGCCAGGTCCTCCACGCCGGAGAACTCGGGCGTGTAGGCGCGCAGGTCTCCCGCGAGCACCGCCGCCGCCTCCGCCTCGTCCAGCTCCGCCACCGCCTCGATGCCCTCGAGCGTCTTGGCCGACTCGCGCCCGAGCAGGTTCGTCAGCTCCTGGAGGATTCTCCGCTCCTCCTCGGTCACCAGGGACTGGGCGATCGCCAGATCGTTGCCCATGCTCACCAGGCGCTCGGGCTCCACGAACAGCGTCTGCCCCGTCTGGCTCGCGTTGTGGACGATGCCGGGCACCTCGCCGCGGTAGTTGGAGACGACGGGCACCACGTACCGGCCATTGCGGATGGTGTAGTAGTTCTCCCGCAGCTTCGGCGTGAAGCCCTCGTCATGGAGCATCTCGTCCAGCTGGCCCTTGATGCGCCGGTGCAGGCCCCGCACCCTGTCTCGGGCCTCGCGCAGCTCGGGGCTCGCCCGGTCGGAGATTTCCCCGTCCGCCTCGAAGCTCCGGTCCAGGCGCACCGCGAGCGGTTCGAGCTGGGGCAGCCGCCGGGAGATGGCCGCGAGCCGGGGCACCGCGTGCTGGCGCTCCTCCAGGGCCTCGCGCGTGCGCACGAAGGCGAACAGGAGCTGCGCCGCGGCGATGAGCTGCCGGGGCTCCAGCAGGCCATTCTTGGAGGCGAGCTCCAGCGCGCCCCGCAGGTCCGTCACTCCGCCGAGCGGCAGGGAGAATTGTTCCTGGGCGAGCCGCCGCGACTCGGTGACGAGCGCGAGCGCTTCGGCCACCGCCTCCTCGGTACCCAGGAAGGGCCGGGCGAGCGCGCGCTCCCTCCCAGGTTCGGTCCGACAGCGGTGAGCCAGCGCGCGGAGCACTTCCGCGTAGCCAAGGTCTTCGAGCGTTCTCTGGGCGATCTGCACGGTCATGGGTTTCATGCGCGGCCGGTCGGCCGTCAAGAGGAAGTAGGGTTGGCGGGGCCAATGCCGCTCTGCTATCAGCCAGCCATGCTGCTCTGGCTCGTGGTCGCGGGCACGCTCGCGGCGTCCATGGACGTGCCTGTCTCGGGAGACCTGACACCGGCGCTCGCCCTCGAGGCGGAGGGTGACAGTGAGGGGGCCCTCGCGGGCGTCCTGGAGGTTCTGCGCGCCTGGCCCACCCAGGCGCTGCCCCGCTTGGAGGCCGCCCGCCTGCTGCTCAAGCTCGGAGGGGACCTGGACCAGGTCGAAGCCCACCTGCAGGTAGCCGCCGCCGCGGCGCCCGACAACCCCCGGATGCACTACCTGTGGGGCCTGCTCTGGGAGGAGCGGGGGCAGATGTCCCAAGCGGCCAAGGCCTATGAGCGGGCCGTCCTCCTGCGCTCCACCTACGAGGAAGCCCGCTTCCGGCTCGCCGGGGTCTGGGCGTCCCTGGAGGACTGGCTCAAGGCGGAGATGCACTACCGGCTGCTCGCCAAGGCCCGCCCCGAGTGGGTCCAGGTGCGCCTCCAGCTCGCCCGCGTCATCGAGGAGCAGGGGCGGGTGGTGGATGCCGAGCGGGAATTGCTCCTGCTCAAGAACGAGCAACCGGGCAACCTCCTGGTGCTCAACCAACTGGCCGGGCTGTACGAGCGCACGGGCCGCTCCCGGCTGGCGGCCCAGGTGCGCGCCCAATCCAGGCCACCTGATCCCCCCAAGAAGATGCGCCCCTTGCGGCCGTCCCACCGCTAGGCGGGGGGCGGGCTTCTGGCTCATTGCGTGGATCGTGTCACTGCTTAGCCTGCCCCGGTTTTGTGTGGCTCTCCCGCACATTGTGTGCTCACCATTCGGGTGGTGAGTCGCATGCGACGGAGTAATATGCGTCCCACCGCATGGAGCACATAAAGTGCGGGAGAGCCATGTAACTGGGGCAATCCCACGAGGGGAAATGCCCTCGGGCCTAGTGCCGAGCAAGGTGCTCGCCTACGCCCGCGAGCATCACCTCTACGGACTGTAAGCCGAAGGCTCGGAGGCATTATCAGCCGGGACGAGCGTAGAGCAGGTAAGTGGGGGAGAGACCCTTTGACTAGGCTGGGGAGCCCTGGCGCTGGCTGAAGAAAAAGATCCGGTGCGTCTCGAATAGCACCTCGGCCGCCAGCTGCACCGCGCCAAAGAGGCGCAGGCACTTCTCGGCGAACTCTGCCATATGGAGGGTGTGGCGGTTGGATTCGACCTCATTTCCATGCGGGTAGTACGTGATCGCCTGCGTGGCGTTGTCGTACCGATAGGCGTTATGTGCGATTGCGTTGCGGATCTTCGAGTCCAGTGCCGGCTCGAGAATCCAGTTGAACACCTCTCCTTGTTCCAGGAATTGGACGCGCTCACCCTTCGTCTTCGATTCGAAGTCCGCGAGCGTTTTGACGTCACGCCGCTTGTCTGTCATCACGTTCCAGTCGGAGCGGTGGAAGACATTGTTTCTGCCGATGATGATGACCAGTAGGTCGGTGGCCAACTCGAATCCATCGACGAAGAACTGCTTCAGGTCATCGAAGGAGGCGGTGGTGATGCAAGATTGCTCGAACATGTCGTCGGATCGACCCGCGTAGAAGCGAAGCCCAAACGCGGGAACCAAATACTTGAAGCGGTCCACGAATGCGGCCGTGAGCGCCAGGATTCTTTCTTCGAAACGCCTCAGGAGTTTGCGCTCCGCCAGGTGATTCGCGAACTCCTTCACGGCCTTGCGCTGGTCCGGCGTCGCCTTTGACAGCACCTCACCGCGCAACGTGCCGCAGCGTTCGAACTGCTCCTCGTCCAGAGTGGGCGAGAGAAAGCGCACCGTCAGAGCACGCACGCCTCGCAAGCAATCGAATTCGTCGCGCATGGGGAAGCCATCTGCTGGGAGGAAATCGCGGATGTCCTTGGCCAGTAAGTCCAGCTTTCTGTTGAGCCACAGCTCGTTGATTCTCCGAACACGGGGCCAGTCATTCTTGGCCATGTGGAGGAACTGCTTGGTCCGCTGGCTGAACTCCAAGTACCCATCAGCCCCCATTGTCTGGAACGCCCGCATGAAGGGGGTCAGCACGCCTTCCATCATTTTTCCATTCGCTAGGCCTGGCTTCATTGTGAGGAACTCGGACGAGGTCTCCAAATGAAACGAGCTACCCTGATTACCCGGGAGTAGCTCCGCGTTCTCATAACGCACATGGGGGCCCGTCACGTTCTCGAAGTCGAGCCTGGCCATGCCGGTGATGAGGATTCCACAGCGTCCGCAGGCGACGCGGATGGGGAACTCCTCCTGCCAACCAACCTGGATGCGCACCAAAGTCAGGGCGCCGCAGACTTCACACTTGATGACCTGTCTGGAGACCATGCCACCTTCTGAAACTCGCTAGAGTCCGTGGAACAGTTGAACGGGGAAGCCCATTCACCGTGAACAGCACACCACCTGGAAATCGGGGGACCTACCCTGGGTTCAGGCGCTTCCTGGCTGGCTCCTGCGACTGCTCTAAGGTGAACTGGAGAGTCCGGACGATGAGGTCCAGAACGGGAGCCTCCCCCACTCGCAGGCATCCAGGATCCGACCCTTTTCGAGCAGCATGAACCTGGGAATGGGCTCGGGCTCAAGTATGTTGGAGAGCAACTGGGCCAGGGCCGTGTTTTGGCTGGGAGCTTCTTCAAGGCGTCTTTCGGCATGTGGAGGGGGCGAACAGCCGGGAGACGCCGCTGGAGGATGGGCTCTGACAGGAGATGAGGGAGGACCCTCGCTTGATTCCCCCTCCGGACTGCAGGAAGACGGGCAGGCCCGTTCTCCAGCAGGATGACCAATCCCTCCACAGGTCGGAACCTGCCTTCATGTGTCCCCATCGGCACGGTTCGTGTTCCCCATCTGCAGGCACTGTGGATGCCCTCCGGTTCCTACGCGCTCTCGGGCGTGGGTTCGCTACGCTCACGAGCACCACCTCTACGGGCTGTAAGCCCTCGGGCGCGGTGGCGTTTGTTAGCCGAGAGGGTCAAGAATCTGGGAATTAGTTCTGGGAATCAGTAAGGGTACTCGCGCGAGATCCTCTCTGCTCGCTCGAGGGGTTCATCCAGATCAGTGAGCAGTCGCAGAATCGGCGCCTGCTCGTGCTCGAGAATCCGCTCCAGCACCGGAGTGGGATTGCCTCCCGTCTCCAGAAGCTCGTCGAGCTGTGCCAAGAGTGCGCCGGGGTACCGTGCCGTCCGATACAGGCTCTGGCGCAGCTCCCGGGCCTCGTGTGCGCGACCGCGCGCCGCGAGGGCTGTGGCCTGCCACCGATGTCGGCAGTCCTGGACGTGGTCCCGCGTGGCGCTCCAGAAGACCTCTCCGTCCTCAAGAAAGGTGAGTGCGTGTTCGGGGCGGCCGACGAGGACGTAGGCTCGCCCGAGGGCGAGGTGGAGGAATGCGCGGGAGCCGGCATCCAACCGGGGGCTGGCCCGGAACTGCTCCACCAGCGGCAGGACTGCTTCCTGTCCCGCGGGTTCCCCGAGAATCCCAATCACACGGAGGAGCTCGCAGATGGCATGGGAGGCCTCTTCGAATTGCCCGAGTTCCCGCCAAGCCTCCACCGTCTCGAGCAGGAACACCCGAGCCTCCTCGTGGCGCCTGAGCGACACCAGGGCACGGCCAATGGCCCCGCGCATGATGAGCTGGGGCTCGTAGCAGTCCACGACCGAGGGCGGCAGGGAGGCGCGCGCCCGCTCGACGATCTCCTCGATGCGTTGCTCCCCCTCGTCATTGGCGGCTTGAACCACCTGGGCGATGAGTTTGTCCCGGATCGGCCGGGGCAGTTGGCTCAGGATCATGTCGGCGGGCCAGTCCAATGGCGCGGACTTGTGGTTGTGGCGCCGGGCCACCTGCCGTGCGGTCTGCGCCTCCATGAAGGCAGGCGTGTCCGGCGTGAGCTTGTCGAGGACCTTGGTCGCTCCCCGTTCAACGGCTTCCCAGTCCAGAATGGGTGAGCGCGCCTCAAGGGCGAGGTGGAAGAGCTTTCGTGCCGCCTGTTGGGTCTGTTCCGGTTGGTTCAGGCGCTCGGAGAGGCTCTGATAGGACGCGCCGAAGAGTTCCTGGAAGACCTCACTCGCTGAGCGCGCTCCCTGAACCTCCAACGAGCTCCCGAGCTCCGCGAGCAGCTCCTTGGCCTTCGCGACCTGGGACTGAGCCACGAGGAGCCGCTTCAGTCCCAGCCCCGAGCCTGCCAGGATGAAGAGCTTGTCTTCGATTCCCTCGACCGGCCCCAGTCCGCCCGTGGCATCGACTGTGGCGGAGGCCACGATGTCGACGGGCAGGGGCTCATCCAGGAGCAGCGAGGCCACGGCCAGCAGCATCGACAGTCCATAGGACGGGCCATCCAGGGAGTCATACTCACTGCGGCCGATTTTCGTGATGAGCTCCGCGCACCACTCCTCCTGCCGCAGCAGGGGCTCCAACGACAGGATGAACGGGAGTCCCCGCGTCACGATCTGCTCGGAAATCCGAAGTGTCCGCATGGCTTCGGGCCGGAAGTCGCGATCGAGCAGGGACAATCGGGCATGCAGTGGCTTCCGTCGCAGCTTCCAGAGTGCCGCCCGGCGGGACTCTGGGGCTGCGGAGACAAGGAGTGCTTCTCCAGGCCGCAGGAGCGCCGGAGGCGCCTTCATGATCTCCAGGGCGCTCGTCAGCAGGGGGCGTTCGTGAGGCCAGCACCAGGGGTGCCGCAGGGCCTGCCGAACCGACTCTCGGACGCTGAAGGGGGCGTGACTGGCTCCCGGCAGCTGGGTCCGGAGCCACTCCTCGTTCTGGTCAGGCAAGGGCAAGCTGACCCCACCATGCCTCGGGCTCCTGCCAGGCCACTGCCCGCAGGCGCTCGTTTTCGCTCACATCCAGCATCGCCCAGAGCGATTCAAACTCCGAGGCGTGGCGATCCAGCTCCGCCAGTTTCCCTTCCAGGGACTCTCCCGTCTCGGTGCATCGCAGGAGGAACAGGGCGCATTCTAGGTCGTCCCGATTCAGCAGCCATTGGAGGCAATGGCTCGTCGCGGACTCGGGGTTGAGCAGGACGTGAGCTTGGAGGGCGGGGAATTGCTGGCCCAGCTCATCCGCTTCCTCCATGGCGGAGGACTCGGCTTGATGGCGCACGCCCTGGTCGAGTGCACGGAACCAGTCGACCGTCGCCTTCTTGGGACCCCACGATGGGTTGAGCGCGTGAGTGAGTGACTCCTGGAGTTTCCGCGAGTCTTTCGGCGACCAGAGGCGGGCGACGAGGCCCGCGGCACAGAGCCGGCGGAGAGGCCATGCGGCGGATGCCATCTGCTCGGCTTCCGCTAACAACCAGTTCTGGACCTGACAGCCCACGGTGAGCGCACGGATGTCTGGCTTGGGAACGTCGGGGACTGGGGTTGGGTGCCACTTCTCAAGCGCGTCGAGTGCGGCGGAGCTTGTGGGCGTGGCGGCCTCCAGCAGCTCGACGTTCCCCTGCTGGCAACTCAGGATGCAGACACGGGTGCTGCCTTCCAGGCGCACGAAGGTGGGCTCCTGGCGGGAGTCCAGCACGAGCGATGCTCCCTCATCCAGCCACTCGTGCGCTCCAAATGATTTGGAACCACGGACAGGTCCGGCTTCGACGAGGACAATACATGGGTCGGACAGCCAGCGACGGAGTTGAAGGCCTGGGAGCCGCTCGGCCAGACCCTCCAGCTGGATTTGATTGAAGACAGGTGCGGCGCGCAGGAGCTCCGCCAGTTTCCCCGACCGCGACATTTCGGACGCGGTGGCGCGCCCTTGCGCCACGGGATCATTAGGGGCGGGAGCATAGGCGACCGAGGTCAACTCTGTATCGAGTTCGAGGCCGAGCTCCGCGATGACTTTCGAGGTGAGCTGCTTCATGAGGACTCCTCCGCGAACCATCCAAGACCCATTATGTGGATTTGCCCTGTGCAACGCCCGCCGCAGAACCCGACTGACATCTGTTCAAGCTCGTAATGAGTTGGCGGGCCAGCATTGCATCGTCCGGTGACAACAGCCCTTCTTGGTTCATGACGTCCACGGTCAGCAGCAGGCTTTTGCGGAGCCGGCTATGATTTTGATGGATGCGCTGTTGTGCTGCCTTGCGCTCGCTCGGGGAGGTAGATGCGGTAACGCCTTCGTCATTCCTCAGGAACTCTTCCATGGTGGTATCTTCAAATGCCAAGCCCTGGACCTGGACCCAAGTGTGGGCCAGTTCCGGATGGAAGCGCGGTGCACGCCGAGAATACAGCTCCTGGTAGACTCGCTCCAGGAGCTTCCGGTTGTCCGCGAGCGACAAGGCCGCGTCGGATGATGGGGGCGTGGACGCCTGACTGGCGCTGTCGGCTTGTTCGTCCAGGGCGAGTTGCTCGTGTCGGTTGCGCCTGCGCTGATCGTCGATCCAGCGGTTGCGCAACATGACCCTCAGGTAGCGCCTGCACTCCCCCTCGCTCCTCGTGACGACGGGCAGGGGGCTCTTCTCAAGGATTTTCAGAGCGACCGCGTTGACGACATCGTCCCGGTCCTGCTTGGGGATGCTCAGACTCTTTCCGGTGCTCTGGACAATGAAGTCCTCGCTCGCGAACTTTTGGAGCTGGGCGTAGAGCTGCCCCCAGACCTCCTGGCGCCGAGGGGATCCCGGGGATATGTCGAGCAGCAGCTGGACTAGGCTCATGTCTTTCCCCCTGTACGCTTCTGGGTATCCAACGCTGACAGCCAGAGCCTGGCCTCCTCCACGGCCCAGGCCGGCTGCACGCCCGCCAAATCGGGGGGCGGCTGACCGGTGAGCACCGCCTCGACAAACGCGCGGGGGGGCCCATTGGCGGAGACCGTGGGGAGGGGCTGACCGCTCAGGGGGTCAAGCATCTCCACGGCAACCCCGGTCGTTCGCCAGAACCCCTGCGCCAGCAGCGCCCAGGATCGGGGCGTGAGCTGGATGCGGAGCTGGTTCATGAGGTGGTCGGCCAGGACGAGGCCGGGATGCACGGACGCACCGTAGTCCTCGGGAGGCACGACTACCCTGTGGATGGGCGTGCCGATACCCGAGATGCGCAATGCCTCGTTGAACGCCAGATGGACATCCGCCTGGGTGAGGTCGGTATGCACACCCGTCGGTCGGAGCACATGCCGTTTCGCAGTCCTGATGCTCAGGTGCACGGGCTTCTGGAAGGAGCGGAGCAGCGCGATGGTCCGCTGGAAGAGCACCACGAGAAGGTTCAGGTACCGATCGTTACCCCGTCCAGGCATGGTCCCCATGGGCTCGGCGGCCGCTACGGTCAGGCACCCTCCCGGGTAGAGGCGACTGAGTTCATCCAGCAGTTGCTTCAACCTGTTGTCGGCCTTCCAGCGCACAGCCTTGAGCTCGTCGCGGGCCTCGGGTGCCCGCCTGGGGAGCCAGGCGTCGCAGCGGTCCAGGGCGGGGACCTTTGGTCGTGGCAGCACCCGCCCCGACCCTGCCGCCAGCTCGGGGGGCAGATCGGCCTCCGTGAGCACCCGTTGCTCCGCCCGGGTCAACGGATCTGCGAGCTCGCTCGGGACCGCTGCTCGACGAGCCGGAGACAGGCTCCGCCAGCCCACCAGGTGGGAGGAGAGCCGGTGGAGTTCGGTGGCGTGAGGCGGGTAGGGCAGGTGCGGAAACGCATCCTCCAGCTTCGCGCGGAGCACCTGGGCCAGACGGGAAGAGTCCGACTCCTGGAGGAGAAGGCCTCCCACGCAGACGCGAGCCGTCGGGGTGTCGAAGTCGCCGGACTCGTCGATGCACAACACCCACTTCACCTGAGCGGCCAAGCGTTCCGACCTCCTCACTCGGGGGATACGACCTGTCACTGCATCGCACACCCGGGCTTCGAATATCCAGGGTTCACGGCAGCAACTGCGCGGCGACCAACCGGTCCGGCCAGAGGAACCGGTCCCCATCCTTCACGGAGAGTCCCCAGCCTCTGGCAGTGAGTTCCAGCACCTGCGCGGCCAGCTCCCGCGCGTGAACCACGTTCTGCTGGTCCACGATCGCGGGAGCATGGTTGACGCGTGTGCGGAGGGTGAAGACGTTGTTCAGGTCGCCCATGCGCAGGGTGCGCATTCCCGACAGATCCAGGGCACGGCAGGCGAAGATCATCTCCAGTCCTCCATGCAGCTCGTCGGGCAGGGCGGTGGGGAGCTTGTCTCGGTCCCGCCCACAGCGGCGGGCGTCCTCCTGATACTGGGAGAGTGCATCGGCGGGTCGAGCGTCCTGGGGAAGAGGCTGACCCTTCCGCCAGCCCCGCTTCGTGAGCTGGGCCTGCGTGGCCGACTCGATCACCACCATGAAGTCCTTGAATGCATCCGCCCACCGCTGGAGGCGTTCACGCCGCCGTGCGCGCGCGAACTCGAGCGCGAGTCGGTCCAGGATGAGTCCCTTGCTCTCCCTGTCATAGAACTTCGGAAGATCCTCGATCCGCACCACCCTCTTCCAGAACTCCACGAGGGCACGCGCCTCGTCGTCCAGCCCGTCACCGAGCGACTCGAGCCCGGCGATGGCCTGTGCGTAGTCCGCGTTGATGGCCCCTTCGAGCGCCTGCGCCACCCCCTTGAGGCGGTTCACGGACTGGCGCTTTCGCTCTCCCAGGACATCCCCCCCCTCCACGGCCCGCAGGAGCTCCAGGGCGACCGCTGGGTTTCCTTCCCGGATGAGCCTCACCACACGGTCGAACCGCAGCTCGGAGGAATTGGCGGCTTTGATCGCCATCTGCCTGATGAGTTCACCTTCCACATAGACTCGCAGGGGCGAGTCGAAGATTTCGACCCGCTCCTTGGAGTTGGAGTACGGACGGAGGCTGTAGCGGGCCCAGTCATGACGCAGGATGAGGCTCACGTGCTCTGGCGGGTTGTCCAGGCCCATCAAGGACCGCTGCAGCACCTGCTGGCTGTGCGTGTCCAACCGCTCCCAGAACTTCTGCGCCTCCCGCGCGAGGTCGGCGCAGGCGCTGTGCTTCAGCTGATTCGCTAGGTCATCCCGCTGGCGATTGACCAGCGTCTCCAGCAGCCGAAGGCCCTTCTGGACCCGGTATTCGGCGAAGCCGTACTCCCGGACCACGAGGTTGGCGGCCTCGTCCGACGCAAGCACCGAGGTGTCGCGCCATGCGGACGCGACGTCGTCGAGGGTGACGGGATGGGGCTGGAGCGTAGTGAAATTGTTCGCGAAGTGCGAAACGCCGACGAGCGACTTGCGGAGATCCTTGTAGCTGGTGACGAAGCAGTACACCCCTGCCTCCAGCAGGATGTCCCGCAGCGCCTCGAAGCAGATGTCGAGTTCCTTGTGCGTGGTCTCGACCGCATCCAGGTTCTTGAAGAACAGCACCAACTGGGCCAGGGGACGCAGCTCCCGGAGCGCGTCGCGCAGGGCCTCCTGGCGGAGGAAGAGCGCCGACTGGCGGGCGATGCCCTGCAGCCGCTCCACCACCTCCAATGGCGCCACCTTCTTCACGCGCTCAAGGATGCGGTTGCCCAGGAAGTGGAAGAAGTCCTCCGGTTGGCGTGGCGACGTGGACACGTCGATCATGACCCAGTGCTCCCGCTCCACCTGGAGTTCCGCGGCGGCGTGCTGGGCGAGTTCGAAGCGGCCGCTCAGGGGACACCCGTAGAGCACCGCGCCGCCGGCCTCCTCGGCGGCGACTTTGATGCCCAGGTCCGAAGCCGCTGTCCGGTTCTCCTGGGAGAGGAGCTGGGGCAGTTTCTCAGGAGACATGGTTCAGGTGCCGCAGGGCGAGTTCCTTCGTCACGGCCGGGGAATAGTCGTACTTCGTCTGGACCAGTCGCCGCACGAGCGGGAAGCGGATGCGGTAGTACAGCCGCCCGTTCTCGTCCTCGATGACGATCATTTTGTACGTGTCGAGCAGCTTGCACAGACCCATCACCCGTGAGCGGGACAGCCGGGTGCCCACCTGCTCCTCCGAGAGCTGCAGCACGTCCTCGAAGCGGACGCGAGGCTCCTCGTCGGTGGTGCGCCGCGCGATGAGCGAGAGGAGGTACTCCAGCAGCGGGTGGTCCGGGTGGTCCTTGATGGGCTCGAGTACCTTGTCGTAGGGCGCGGCCGCCTCGGCGACCCCGTCCGAGGGCAGGCTGCGCCGTACGGCCTCGCGCACGTGCCAGCGGCTGACGAGGTCGGAGGGGCGCTCCAGCAGTACGTTGCACAGCCGGCTCCCCAGCAGCTGCACGAAGAAGGGGAAGCCGCCGGTGACCTCATACACCTCGCGCAGCGCGGCCTGGGTGATGGTGATGGGCCGGCCGGCCAGCGTCCAGAAGGGGGCGGTGAGGAGCTTGGTGCACTCCTCGCGAGTCATGCTGTGCACCGAGAGCTGGGTGATGCTGCCGAGGAGCGGGTTCTGGTAGTCCCCGAACATGGAGGCGCAGCGGTCGGAGCCGGACAGCAGCCACCGGAAGGAGCGCAGTGGTCCGCCTCCCGGAGACAGCAGCGAGCGCATCATGTTGAAAAAGTCGTAGACGTACTGCCGCGACTCCGCCTTCTCCCAGTAGTTGACGAGGTAGTCGAGTTCGTCCACCACCACGATCATCGGATTAGGGTCGATCTGTCGGGCGACCTCCTCAAGCATTCCCCGGAGCAGGTCTGACGGGAACCGGGAGTCACTGAACTCCTTGTGGATCTGCTCCTTCCACTGAAAGCCCTTGTACCCGAGGAGCATGTACAGCGGCTTGTCCTCCACGCTACCCTCCAGGATTCGGGTGGCGAGGAAGGAACACATCCGCCAGGGAGCCAGGGAGAGCTGCTGGTTGTCACCCTGACCGCTGTACTGCTTGAAGTCGACGAAGGCGGTGACGGCCCCCTGAGCTCTGGCCTGCTCCAGGAAGACGCGGGCCAGCGAGGTCTTGCCGATGCGGCGCATCCCCCGAAGCACCAGCCCCTCGGGCAGTTCCTGATCCAGCAGGCGGAACTGGAGTTCGTCCAGCTCGCGCTCGCGGCCGAAGAAGTTCCGGCCGACCTTGCTGACCTCGTTTCCGGACTCGCTGAAGAGCTGCTTGAGGGTCCGGCGCTCGAGGACCGGAATGGCTGCCTTGGAGCGCTTCGGGATGATGACGTTCAGCAGCTTCTCGTAGGCCCGGTCATCATGGCCGCGGTAGGTGATCCGCAGGCCCAGGGCCGTGGTGCTGTTCTCGTCCGCCGAGCGGAGCCGCCCCTTGATCTGGCTGATGTTGATCTGCCGCGGGTTGAGCAGCTCGTCGAGCACCAACGGCTCGTCCTCTCCCACGATGATCTGGCTCTGCGACTGCGAGACGATCCGCATCTCATGGATGATGTCGCTGCCGCGGTTCTCCAGGGCCAGCACGAAGTCCACCGCCGTGCCGTCCACGGTCGCGTGCGTCTCCTCCAGGTAGACGTGGAGCTCGGGAGGATCGCTGGGGACATTCATCTCCACGAGCGCCTGCTGGATGCCATGGAGGGTGGCCACGAAGGACTTGCCGTGGTTGTTCCGCTGGGCGACCAGGAGCAGCCGCAGGAGCTGATCGCGCTGGGCGGCGCGCTGCGCTCCGATGGAGCGACCGAACGTGGCTAGGTTGCGCCGGATGAGATTCCAGGTCTGTTGCTCGCCGAGTGGCATCACCTCGTCGCTGCGCCCCGAGCGTGCCAAGTGATCCAGCACATTCAGTGTCCACTCGTGGTCCTTCGCGATGTGGTTCGTGAGCAGGTAGCCGAGCTGCCGGCGGGCGTTGACGTCGGCCTCGGTGCGTAGCAACCCCGCCAGGCTCTCCGCGAGCCACCCGGCGTTCTCCTCCCACAGGGTCATGCGGCGCAAGCTGGCCACCATCAGGGGCTCGCTGTCGTCTGCCGGGAGCATCCAGCAGACGTTCAGGAGGCGAGCCAAGTGATCTCGCGCGGTGTCAGCCGCCAGGGCCGCCTTCATGTGCTCCGGTGTCGTGGGGCCGCTGCCCAGGGTCTTGGCCAGCCACTCGGCGGCGACTCCGCGGTGCTCCTCCGGGATACGGACGATGAGGTGGGTGCTCACCAGCAGCACCACCGCGTTCAACGGGTCCTCTGGCGGTCGCAGAGCCCCCACCTTCTTTTGCGCCCACTCACTCCCCCAGCGACGCTGGAGGAAGAAGAGCACCTCGCAGCACTGTCGGGCCGCGTCGCCGTCACCCGCGTAGGCGTAGGCGAGGGCGCGGACCCGTGCGAGCTCCGCCAGGAAGGCGGTGCGCTGGAGGCCACGGGGGACAGAAATCTCCGCGAGAATCTCGAGGCGGCGTGCCACCCCCGTGCGATCCGCGCCACAGCTCGTGTACTCCCGCTGGAGCGCCGCGAAGCGCCCGGGCTCCTGGATGCGAGGGGTCTCGGGGGGCTGGAGCAGCGCCGCGAGCCCGGGGGGTTCGTCGCTGAGCGGCGCCTGGGCGAGTCGCTCCTTCGCTTGTTCCAGGGTAGAGGCCAGGGCCTCCAACTCCGTGGCCTCGAGCAATCGCGCCTCGGCGAGCAGGGGCTCGACGGCGGTGACATCGAAGCAGTCCTGGCGCCGCTGGAGCATGTCCTGCTCCAGCCGAGTGAGCAGCTGCTGGAGCGTGGAGCTGCGTTCCGTGGGGCCTTCTTCTCCGACCTCCGCGAAGTGGCCCGCCTTGTCCAGGAACGACTTGATGGCGCTCTTGCCCTGAGCGTCCTCTGGCGCCGCGTCGTGATCGATCACCAGCCGGAAGGCCTCGAGCGCCACGACGAAGCGTTTGTCCGCCAGGGCGGCCTTGCCCACCATGAGGCACCGCCGCGCCTGCGGGGATTGCAGCCGTCCTTCGCCCTCTAGCGCCACGATCTGGGTATGGAGCTTGTGCGCGGCGTTGAGGTTCTGCTCGGCCCGGTTGTTCACGCCGACCTTCGCCTCGGACAGCAGGCGCATCGCCTCCTCGAGGTCGATGTCTCCTGGCTCCTTCTCGTGGAGGCGTCGCCTCAAGTCGTCCACGAGCTGGGCGACCGGTGCGGCGTCGTACTCCTCGGCGGTGGCCTGCTCCAGCAGTTCGTTGGCGAGCGTGACGAGGGTCCCCAGCTCATTCAGCCGCCGCTGCTGATTGAACACCGCCAGCGCGCGGACGAAGGGCTGCTCCATGCCGTTCAGCGGCTGCGTGCACGCTCGCAGGTCCCCCCGGCGCGCCGCGAAGTAGGCCTCGATGATGCGTTGCTCCTTCTCGTCCACGCAGGCCTCGACGATTCGCTCCAGCAGGTGGCGGGCGAGGAGCAGCCGCTGGGCTCGCGTCTGGGCCCGTGGGACCTCGAGTCCTCGCAGCAGTCCGGGCCGGGTGAACCACTCAGGCTCCCACTGCGGATCGCCGTCCATCTTCCCGGGGACCGGGTTATCCGGTCCAGGTGCTGCCGCCAGTCCGGCCAGGAGGCAGCGAGCCACCAACGTCGTGTGGGGCAACAGCATCGGCAGGTGCTGCAGCAGTCGCTCGCGCGCGCCGTTGTCCCGGGAGGGAGCTGTGAGCTCCGCCAGTTTCGCCGTCTTCACCTCCTGTAGCTTCTGCACGTAATGGGTGAGCTGGTCGGTGAACTTCTTGAACCGGCTCCCATCCGCCGTGGGATCTTCCTTGCCTCGTGCCTGTTCCCGTCTGACCGCGGCCCGCAGCTTCTTCTCCCGCATGTCCGGGAACTCCAACACCTCCAGCGCCGCGGGTGTCCGCGCCTGGGAGATGGCCTCCAGGAGCGAGCGCACCTGCTCGATGACCGTGTCCTCATGTTCGCGCAGGAAGTGGTTGCTCCAGCGATCCTGGAGCCTCTGCGTCTCGGTGAACTCGGCACGCAGCTTCTCGGCGAGATCCCCGGAGTGGCGCTTGGGGACTGCGCCGGGGAGCTGCTTGTGCGTAAGTGCCTCGGTCAGCAGCGCCGCGAGATCCGGAGGGTTTCCGGGCAGCGCGTGGATGAGCGCCGTCGCCCGGCTCGTGAGTTCCAGGTCGCCAGGCGCCGCGAGCGCCGCCTCGACCATCGCGAGCGCCGCCAGCCATGCGCGGGGCGTCGTGGGCAGGGGCTGTCCGGACGGCTCCCAGCGAGGGACGAACGCCAGCAACCGGGCGCGAGCCGCGGCGCCCCGGCTGGCCGCTTCCAGGTAAAGCGCATCCAGAATGGAGCCCATGACGGAGGTGACGCCGAGGCAGTTGGCGAGGACGAAGGCCGCGGGGACTTCCCGCTCCTCGACCAGGGCCTGGCACAGGCGAGCAGCGGCGGCGAGCTGAAGCCCGCTCAGCTCGACGCCCTTCCGGGTGTGCGTCCAAAGCCATCCGGCGACGGCGGCACGGCCCGACCGGGCGTTTGCATCCCCTCCTTCCATGGGAATGACGTCGAAGATCTTGTCGGCTTCGGCCACGCTCGTGGCGAAGAGGTACAGGCGCTCAAGGTAGTGCAGCGGAGGCACCGCGTCCGGGGTGCCGAGTGCCTCCCACACGTCGGTCTTCTGTCCCCGCGAAGCCTTCCGGAGGATCTCGTCTTCCTCCAGGGTCGGGCGGATGAGCGTGGGCTCCTCGCCAAGGGCAGTACTCTCGGTCTTGGGGGCTGTCTCCTCGCGGCGCTTCGCCTTGAGTCGGCCCTCGAGATCCACCGACCAGCGCTCCAGGCGCTGGGCTTGGTCTTCGTGTTCCGCCGCAGTGGTCACCTCAATCGCATCAAGAGGAGCGATGTCGAGGAGCCCGGCGTCCGCCGCGTCTTTCCTGGCCTGCTCCGCCCGTCCGCGAGCCTCCGTCAGCCGCTGGCGTGCCGCCGTGAGGCGCTTGACGGCCTCGTCGAGGCGCGTGGAGAAGAGGTCCATGCCGTGGGCTGCCTCCTCAAGCCGGTGGGTCGCCAGTGCTTCTCGGGCGACCTGGAGGGCCTCGGAAACCAGGGCTCCATCACTTCCCAGCATAGAGCCGTCCAGCTTCATGGTGGCCTGCTGGAGCCTCTGCCCAAGCTGGTCATGGCAGCGCCAGTGCTCCTCGATGCGGGTCTGGAGCGAGGGCACCTCCGAGGCAAGAAGGTCCCGGAGGCCGAGGAAGTCCGTCGGAAGCACCGGCTCCGAGGGGAGCGTGGGGTCCAGTTGGGCGAGGTGTTTGCGCAGCCCCCTCCAACCGGCCACCGCCGCATCCAGCGACGGCTGCACCTGGGCGAGTGCATTGCCGCAGGACGTGAGGCTGTCCTGAAGGCGGGACAGCATGGTCGCGGCCTCGGGCGTGCACGGGATGGCGGCATCCTTGATGCGATGCTGCAACTCCTTGCGCTTGTGCTCGAAGGCGGTGACCCGTTCCTCGAGCGTCTTGGTGGGCAGGGCGAGCACCCCGACATCAATGGGGCTCAGGGTGGTGGGCGCGGTGGCCTGGGCCCTGGGCAGAGTCGGTTCGGCGTGAGCGGTGGCGCCCTGTTGTGGCCCCGATCGAGGAGGTGGCTGGCTCGTGAGGGACGGAGGGGGGACCTTCTTCTCCTGCGCTGCGGGCTTCGCCATTTCGGCCAGCGGGGGGAAGTGCACGAGCAGGGGAGCGCGCTGCCCAGGCGCTGGAGCGGCGGGCGTGGTGCTGTGCGGCGAGGTCCGGACTTTGAAGAACTCGTTGAACTGGGGTCCGAGTGACAGCAGAGGACGGATCAGCGCGGGCGCGTCGTTTGGCTGCAGAAGTCCGAAGGCCAGCACGAACAGCGCCAACTGCATCTCGGGGGACTGGGCGGGGAGGATGCTCGCGGGGGCGAGCTTCTTCCATCGCTTCCTGACGTTCTTCTCGAACGTGGCCGGGTCCAGCACGGGGACGTAGTTCCTGATGCTCTCAGCCGGTTTGATGGTGTGGGTGTGGACGCCGCGTGCCTCCTGACTCAGGTGGAAGTAGAGGCACAACTCGAAGCCGCATACTTGCTTGCGGCCATGGTCACCCAGGAGTGTTGTCTCGCTCAGCTTCTTGCGGAACCCGGGATGATCGAGTTGCGACCGCAATGTCAACAACGGCGCGTGAGAGGCGGAGGGCTTTCCTTCCGGAGCTTCTTGGAGTTCAAGCAGCTTGGAGAGGTCGAACTTCTCGTAGACGTGTCGGATCAGGTTGATGCCCACGGCGGGAGGCAGAGGTCCATCTGCCTTCAGCGGGGCGTGGTCCGAGAACAGCAGGTTTCCGGCACCAGGAACCGCTGATGCGCTGGCGGGTGACGGAGGTATCCTCGGGTTTGCTTCCAATTCCTGTTTCGTCTCACTCATTCAGCCGTCCAAGTTGTTCTGCAAGCACACTATCAGCGAACCTGGAGTCTTGCTCCAAACGGTAGGGGAGTACGTGGGCCACCCCATGGGTCTGACAGCTGCGCGAATCAGGACGGCTGGCTTCGGCCAAGGATTCTCGCTTGCCTGCTCGGTGCGTGGTGCGCATCAACCTGTCTGGCGTGGGGCCTACCCCGCGCCCAGACGCTTTCTGGTTGGCTGCTGCGACTGTTCCAGGGCGAACTGGAGGGTCCGAACGATGAAGTCCGGAACAGGATCCTCTCCCCGCTCGCATGCATCCAGAACCCGACCCGTCTCAAGCAGCGTGAACTTGGGGAGGGGCTCGGGCTCAAACATGTCGGTGAGCAACTGGGCCAGGGCCGTGTATTGGCCTGGCTGCTTCTTCGCGGCGTCTTTCGACATTGTGTAGAGGCTCCAGGATGGAGGGGGCGAACAGCCTCAGGACGTCGTTGGATGAGGACTTCTGACAGGATCTGGGGAGGGCCCTTGCTCGATGCCCTTTCTGGGCTCCAGGAGGACGGGCAGGCGAGACCTTCGGACATGATGACCGATCCGCCCGACGGGTCGGAACCTTCCCTCATGTGTCCTCGGTGGTGCGCCTGGTGTCCCCCTGAATCCTTCGGTTGATTCTCCGACGGTTTCTCCGCCTGAGCATCGGTCCTGGCATGCGCTGCCGCCCGATGCGGTATTCGACTCCGTGGGCAGCTTGCACGACGGTCTCTCCGAGAGCGAGGCCCGCGTCCGGCTCGAACGCCATGGCCCCAATGTGCTCCAGCGCGTCTCCGATGAGGGCCCGCTTAAGCTGCTGTGGCGCCAGGTGAACAACCCCTTCATCTGGGGACTGCTCGCGGCGGCCAGTCTGACCATCGCGCTGGGCAAGGTGACCGACAGTCTCATAGTTGCTCGCGGTGGTGGGGGGCGCACGAGGGGAGTGGGCGATTGTGGAGCACCTGGGCTTGCCCATTGCATGTGCGCGCATGGTCCCGGCGCGAGCGCCACATAAGGCCGCGTGGTATTGAGGCTCCAGATGACCTAGGGGGGCCCTGGCCCCTACTACGCACCTGACGGGAGCGCGGCCTGGGCAGGCGTGTATCCCAAGGGAGGCTGCGTGGCCTGTCGACCGGCCGGGCGCATTGCTCGGGAGGCCCCGTCAGCGGCCCTCTTCGGCCCCTGCGCTCCAGCCCCCAATATGCCTTCCATCCTTACCTATGCTCAAGGCGGAGATGCACTACCGGTTGCTCGCCAGGGCCCGCCCCGAGTGGGTCCAGGTGCGCCTGCAACTCGCCCGCGTCATCGAGGAGCAGGGGCGGGTGGTGGATGCCGAGCGGGAATTGCTCCTGCTCAAGAACGAACAACCGGGCAACCTCCTGGTGCTCAACCAACTGGCCGGGCTGTACGAGCGCACGGGCCGCTCCCGGCTGGCGGCCCAGGTGCGCGCCCAATCCAGGCCACCTGATCCCCCCAAGAAGATGCGCCCCTTGCAGCCGTCCCGCCGCTAGGAGGGCGGCGGGCTTCTGGCTCATTGCGTGGATCGTGTCACTGCATACACTGCGCCCGCCTTGAAGACCGCCAACCTCGCCATCGTGTTCACCGACATCCAGGGTTTCTCCGAGCGCACCAGCCGGCAGACCCTGGAGGAGAACCAGCGTCTGCTGCGGACCCACAGCGATCTGCTGGTGCCCGTCTTCAAGGCCTTCGGCGGGCGCATCGTCAAATCCATTGGGGACGCGTTCCTCGTCACCTTCGAATCGCCCACCCAGGCCGTGCTCAGTGGCATGGCCATCCAGGACAGGCTCTGGAGCTACAACCGGAGCGCCCCCGAGGCCGAGCGGCTCGATGTGCGCGTGGCCATCAACGTGGGCGAGGTGCGGCTGGAGGCCCAGGACGTCTTCGGCGAGCCCGTCAACATCGCCGCCCGCGTGGAGTCCATCACCGATGCGGGTGAGGTCTTCTTCACCGAGGCCGTCTACCTCGCCATGAACAAGGCGGAGGTGCCCTCGCGCGAGGTGGGCGCCTTCGAGCTCAAGGGCATCCCCGGGAAGATCCGCGTCTTCCGCGTGCCCCGGGCGCCCTACCGGGTGGGGACGCCCGCCCCGGAGGAGCCGCCTCCCGAGCCCGCGCTCTCCCTCGAACAGCCGCCCTTCGGCAACCTCGCCCTCTCGCGCGTGCCCGAGTCGGCCCTGGCGCCGGTGACCCCGGTGGGCGAGCGCCTGGCGCGTGGCACCCGCACGGCGATCCTCGCGGTGAAGTCCCGGCGGCGGCTCGATTTGTCGCCCAGGACCCTGGCCCTCGTGGGGGGCGCGCTGGCGTTGTTGCTGGTGGGGGTGGGAATCGTCGCCCTGGGCCGCTCGCCCGCGGAGGCCGCCATCTCCGAGGTGGCCGAGGCCCCCTCTCCCAAGGAGAAGGCCGCGCTGGCGGAGAAGGCTCGCAAGCTCATCGCGGAGGGCGAGGCGTCGCCGGGCGAGCGCGAGGGGTTGCTCGGCCGGCTCGACGAGGCCCTGGACAAACCCCGGGACGCGGTGCGGCACTACTCCGCCGCGGTGAAGGCCGGCCAGGAGGATGCCTCGGAACGGCTCACCGGGCTGCTCGCGCACAAGGACTGCTCCGTGCGCGTCGACGCCGCGGAGGCGCTGGGGGCGCTCAAGGTGAGCTCGGCGCGGGGTGCCTTGGAGTCGCTCGCGAAGGAGGGCGGTCCGGGCGAGCGCCGGGGTCTCTTTGGATGCGACTCGCGCGATGCGGCGGACAAGGCGTTGAAGCGGCTCGGCCGGTGAGAGGACACGCGATGACACGGGTGAAGACGGGATTGGATGTGTGGGTGGAGCAGGGCTTCGCGCCTCTCCGGGGCAAGCGGGTGGGCGCCATCGTCAACCCGACGAGCGTGGACTCGGGCTTCCGCCACCTGGCGGACCTGCTGGTGCGCGCGCCCGGGGTGGAACTGGCGGCGCTCTTCGGCCCCGAGCACGGCATTCGCGGCGAGGCCCAGTACATGGTCGCCGTGGACGACGCGCGCGACCGGCGCACGGGCGTGCCCGTGTTCAGCCTCTACGGCTCCACCTTCGAATCGCTCTCGCCGCGTCCCGAGTGGCTCGAGGGCCTGGACGCGCTCGTCTTCGACATTCAAGACGTGGGCAGCCGCTACTACACCTACGTCTACACCATGGCCCTGGCCATGAAGGCCGCGGCGAAGGCGAAGGTGCCCTTCTACGTGCTGGACCGGCCCAACCCCCTCAACGGCGTCACCGTCGAGGGCAACCTCGTGGGCGAGCGCTACCGCTCCTTCGTGGGCCTGTACCCCCTTCCCAACCGCCACGGCATGACGGCGGGGGAGCTGGCCCGGCTCTTCAATGACGAGCAGGGCTTTGGCTGCGAGCTGACGGTGGTGCCCATGGAGGGCTGGCGGCGCGAGCACTTCTGGAGCGACACGGGGCTGCCCTTCCTGCCACCCTCGCCCAACATGCCCACCGCGGACACGGCGCTCGTCTACCCGGGCATGTGCCAGGGCGAGGGCACCAACGTCTCCGAGGGCCGGGGCACCTGCCGCCCCTTCGAGCAGTTCGGCGCGCCGTGGGTGGACTCGGACGCGCTCATCGCCCGCCTGGAGCGCGAGGCCCTGCCCGGGGTGCGCTTCCGGGCGGTGGGATTCACCCCTACCTTCGACAAGTACCGGGGCGAGTCGTGCAGTGGCGCCTTCATCCACGTCACGGACCGGAGCGCCTTCCTGCCGCTGCGCACGGGGATCGCCATCTTCCAGGCCCTGTACGAGCTGGGGCAGGGCCGGGGCTTCTCCTGGCGCGAGGACGCCTACGAGTTCGTGGACGACGTGCCCGCCTTCGATCTGCTGTGCGGTACGGACCAGGTCCGCCGGGGAATCGAGGCGGGCTGGCCCCTGGATCGTTTGCTGGAAGGCTTCGAGGAGCAGTCCCGGGACTTCACCCGGCGCCGGGAGCGCCACCTGCTGTACGCTCACGGCCCGTGAGCCAAGACGTCATCGGGATTCTCTCCGACAGCCATGGGGACCTGGCCGCCTTCGATGCGGCCTATGAACTGCTGCGCGCCAAGGGCGCCCATCGCTTCCTCTTCCTGGGAGGCCGCTACTCCGATCTGGACGAGTGGATTCTCGATCGGCGCGAGCGCAGCCGGGGAGGGCGCGAGTACTCGGGCGCGGACTTCATCCAGGACGTGTCGCGCTGGCTGTCCGTGGCCGACCAGAAGCCGCGTCCCCGCGCGCTGTCCGGCGGCTTTCCCGCCGTCAAGACGCCCGAGGAGGATCCGTTGCTCGTGCGCGAGAGCTTCCTGCGCGCCCCCGAGCGGGACTGCCTCCAGTACCGCGACCCCGCCATCCCCCGGAAGATACTGGACATGGTGGGGGACACCCTGTGCTGCGCCGTGCACGACAAGAACGACCTGGAGCGCGATGACCTGGTCAACGCGTTGATCTTCTTCCACGGCCGCGAGTCCGAGCCGAAGCGGGTGCAGATTGGCCCGCGCTTCTTCCTGTCGCCGGGACGGCTGGCGGGGGCCGCGGAGCAGACGTGTGCGTTGCTCGAGCGCGTGGACCGGGACTTGCGCTTCTCCGCCTGGCGGTTGGATGGGAAGGCCGTGCTGGAGCCCCAGGTGTTGCCCCTGGAGCGGAAGACGAAGGTGTCCGCGAAATGAGCGCCTTCGTGAAGGTCGCGCTCCTGGGCGGCTCCTTCAATCCTCCCCATGTGGGGCACCTGATGGCGGCCCACTACGTGCGCGCCACCCAGGACGTGGACGAGGTGTGGTTCATGCCCACCTTCCGGCACCCCTTTGGCAAGGCGAGCGTTCCCTTCGAGCACCGCGTGCGGATGTGTGATCGGATGTGCGAGGACGCCTCGGGCTGGATGAAGACGTCCCGGGTGGAGAGCGAGGTGGGCAAGGACGGGCGCACGGTGGACACGCTGGAATTCCTCCAGGCGCGGCACCCGGAGCACCGCTTCTCGCTCGTCATCGGCTCGGACATCCTCAAGGATTTGCCGCACTGGAAGGACTTCGACCGCATCCAGAAGCTCGTGCGGGTGGTGGTGCTCTACCGCGCGGGCTACCCCGCCGAGGGCACCGTGGGGCCGCCCCTGGCCGAGGTATCCTCCACGGACATCCGCGAGCGGTTGGCCCGGGGCGATCCCCCCACGGACCTGGTTCCCAGCAAGGTCCTCGTCCATGCCCGGGAGCATCATCTCTACGGGCTCTAAGCCCGCTCGCTGGGCGGACGGGCGGGGGGCGGAAACGTTTTTCGGGCTGGGCCGTACGTGAGCCAGGGGATGGGGATCGCGACGGACGAAGAGCTCATGGAACGCTTCTGCGACGGTGACCACACGGCATTCGAGGCCCTCTTCACCCGGCACTCCGGGGGGGTACAGGGCTTCCTGTCGCGGATGGTGCACGACGGGCCGCTCGCGGAGGATTTGCTGCAGACGACGTTCTTGTCGGTCGTCCGCTCTCGGGGCCGGTACGAGCGGGGGACGCGGTTCTCTCCCTGGCTGATGACGATCGCCGCCAATGCCGCCCGGGACGCCCTGCGCCGCCGCCAGCACCGCGAGGCGTTCGCGCGCGAGGCCTCCGTGCCGCTGCCTCCGGAGGACCCCTCCCTGGGAGACCCCGGCATGCGCAAGCGCCTGGAGGATGCCTTGCGGCAACTGTCCGCGGATCAGCGCGAGGCCATCCTCCTGCACAAGCTCGAGGGCTGGTCCTTCGAGGAGATCGCCGCGTTGCGCGGCATCAGTGTGAGCGCGGCCCGCGTCCGGGCCCACCGGGGATACGAGAAGCTGCGGCACCTGTTGGAAGGGGTGGGGGAGGTCTGATGGGCTCGTCGCTCGATACGTTGCTCACGCGGGAGGTTCCGGCTGGAGACACCGCCCGGGCGAGGGCCCTGGCCGCGGCGCGCGCGGAACTGGCGCGGATGCCCCAAGCACGGAACTGGCGCACCGAGGCCCTGCGGGTCGTCGCCGCGCCGGTGCTCCTGACATTGCTGGTGACCGGGGTGCTGCTCGCCCTGGACCGTACGTCCGTCTCCGTCCTGCTCGACCGAGCGCCCCTGCTGCTGCTGCTCTGGACCACGAGCGCCGTCTGTGCCTGGGGCGCGCTCGCTCCCCGGGGGCGAGGGCTCCAGCAAGGAGCATTGGGCATGGCGCTGGTGGGGGCCACGGCGCTCGTGTTCACCCGGGGCCCGGCCCACGGCGTCACCACGCTCCCGGAGTGGGTCTGCACGGCCAGTCATGTGGGCGTGGCGCTGCTGCCTGGGGTGGTGGCACTCGCCGCCTTGCGGAGCGCCGCCTTCCAACCCGCGAGGGCCCTGCTGGCCGGAGTGTCCGTGGGGACCGTGGGCGCCTTCCTGGGCGAGCTCGCGTGTTCCCTGGGGCCCACCCACGTCCTTCACTACCACCTGCCAGCCTGGGCGTTCGCCGCCGTCGCGACGCTCGTGGCTTCCCGCTTCCTCCCACCCCGGTCCTTCGCCCCATGAACCACGACACTGGCCTGGTCTTCCTCGAGGACGTGAAGGGCGCGCCCGTGCGCATGGGCGAGCCGGTGCGCATCTCCGGCTCGCCGTTGGATGGCTCCCTGGATCCGCGTTTCGTGGGCCACCGGGGCGTGGTGGTGGGGCTCGTGTACGACGAGCCGAGCACCCAGTACCCCGGAGATCCCCTCATCCAGGTGCGCGTCGAGGACCTGGGCGAGGACTTGTTCTTCGCCCGGGAACTCGAACGCTCCCCGGAGTGGGCGTGGCGTCCCCTCGCCGAGTCGCCCGAGGAGGAACTCCGGGGAACGGACTGCTCGCTCTGACTACGGGGTGCTCAGGGCGGCCTGGACCTCGGACTGGCGCTTCGCCGCGAAGCTCATGAGGCCGTTGGCGCCACTGAACGCGTCCTCGAAGGCCTGGGGCGTGCTCAGGAAGGTGTAGCCGGCCTGCTCGGGCGTCTCGCCCACCACGTACGGCGCGATGAGATCATGCGCCGCCTGGAGCCGGGCCTGGAGCGCGGCGGGCGCCACCAGTCCATTGGCCGCGTCCAGGGCGTACTGCCTGTAGATGGCGGCGTAGGTGGGATCGTCCATCAGGAAGCGGATGAGCGGCCAGCTCGCGTCCGCGCTCTGCTGGTTGAGGGACGCGGCCTGTCCCATGCCTTCTCCCATGGAGCGGTCATGGTCCCAGGTGATCCAGTGCAGGCGGTTGCCGTCGTCGGGGTCGGCGTAGAGGAAGTAGTTGTGCGCCATGGCGCCGTACGCGTCCCAGTTCTGCAACACGGTGTTCACCGCGAGCCACTGGAGGAAGCCCCGCACGTCCAGCTTCGCCTCGAGGCCCGCGCGCCACGCCGCCGCGTCGGTGCGATCCGCGTTGAGCGCGGCGATGGCCTCCTGCACGGGTGCCCAGCCCTGCTCCTCGTTCGCCTGCAACTCGAAGGACTCCTCGTCGAAGGCCTGCCAGCGCGCGCCCGTGCCGTCCGCCTCGTAGAGCGCGCCCTTGTGGTTGCCGAAGTGGCTGTCGAGCAGCGAGTCGTTGTCCGGATCCTCGTCGAGCGTGTAGAGGCCCCAGTATTGAGGGCCGTCGCCGTGGTCCACGTACAGGGCGACGAAGGCGGTGCGCGGGGCGGGCACGCCGGACTCGCGGAAGATGTCCGAGGCGACCTTGTCGCGCATGAGGGACGCGTCGGCCGCGCCATTGCCGAGCGACAGCTTCTTGAAGCCATAGAAGCGCTGATCCAGCGTCTCCGGGTGGTCATCCTCGAACTTGTCGAAGTGCAGGCGCAGCGGCAGCTTGCCCACGCCCGAGCTCCACGTCTGCGACAGTGAGGAGTTTCCCTTCATGCGCACGCCGATGTAGGGCCACGTCTTGCCTCCGAACGCGAGCGTGCCGGGGACATACACGGGCGTATTGGGCAACAGATCTCCCCCGCCGCCCCCACCTGGTGCGCCACCGCCGCCGCCCGGTCCTCCCTGCGGCTGACACACGAGCTGCGCGCCATTCATGAAGGCGCCGCAGGTGCTGGTGAAGGTGCCGCCCATGAAGGTGGCGGTGCAGGCGTCACCGGCCGCCTTGCCCTCGCAGGGCTGCGTGAGCTCCGTGGGGATTCCCCCTCCGCCGGGCCCGCCCCCTCCACCTCCTCCCGGGCCTCCACCGATTCCACCCCCCGCGCCGAACTCGCCCAGCATGGCGGTCATGTCGTCCTGCATCGTCTGCCAGTCGGCCGGGGTGAGGGAGAGGTCGAAGCGCAGGACCTGGTTCTGGGGGAAGACGACGTCGTAGGCGGGGGTCGCGTCCTTCCCGTGGGATGCCTCGGACCAGCCCTCGGGCCGCTCCACCGAGGTGCCACACGCGGAGGTGAGGGTGAGGGCGAGGGTGGCGAGGGCGCCAGGCCAGAAATGTCGTGTCATGGAGGCTTTCGTCAGGAGTGTGGTGCCGCGAGTGGGCACCCTGGAGCCTTCACGTGACTTGAACTTTACGAATTCGTGACGAGATGTTTTCGACGGCCCCTTGGGGCCGCAATCTTTCGTCACAAACGCGTAACGACCGTGAAAGAAGGCGGCGGTTGCATGCGAGTCGCCGGACTCGCGGCACATGCGCCCAGCGTGGCGAGCAGGAGGGTGGATGTTCGAGAAACTGATGCCCAGGTCGGACGGTGTCTTCAATGCCTTCGATGCCCAATGCGCCATCACCCTGGAGGGGGTGAGACTGCTCCATGATCTGATGAGCGATTACCGGGACGTGCCCGCCAAGGTGCAGGCGCTCCAGAAGGTGGGCCATCAGGGGGATTCGGTGGCCCATGGGGCCATCGAGCGGCTGCACGCGGAGTTCATCACCCCCTTTGATCGGACGCTCATCCACTCGTTGCTGTCGCGGATCGACGACGTGCTGGACTTCTCCCAGGCGGCGGCGACGCGGCTGCACTACTTCGAGCTCCCCACGAGCCTGCCCGAGGCCACCGAACTGACCCGCCTGCTCGTGATGACGACGGACAAGGTGCGCGAGGTGGTGGGGACGTTGCGGCGCATCCATCAGCCGGAGCCCATCCTCGCGGGCTGCAAGGCCATCAAGCGGCTGGTGGCGCAGGCGGATGACACCCTGGGGGCGGGGATGGGGCGGCTCTTCAAGAGCGGGATGGATCACCTCACCGTGCTCAAGTGGAAGGAGGTCTACGAGCTCATCGAGACCGCCACGGACAAATGCCGGGAAGCGGCGCACGTCGTCGAGGGCGTGGTGCTGGCCTCGGCCTGACCGGCGCCCGGGTCTACCGGGGCAGGACGCGCGCCAGGTGCCGGGAGGCGAGGATGCCGAAGGGCAGTCCCGCCCGGCCGGCCATGGACAACACCCGCTTGTCCTTGCTCACGAGCCAGGTGGCGCCCACGCGCGCGGCGAGTTCGAGGAACTTCTGATCCGCCCGGTCGCGGCAGCGGGGCAGGGCGGGCAGGGGCCGTGCCGGAGTGTCCTCGGCCACGCGCACGAGCCGCTGGTAGCGCTCGAAGGCCGTGGCTTGGGCCTCCGGGTCCAAGGCGAAGGAGGGGTAGGCGAGCACGTACTTCAACTCCCCGAGAGTGGAGGCATCGGCCCAGGCGATGACGGAGCCGGACTCCAGGGCGCCCGAGAGGGGCCGCACGGCGGGGTCATCGAAGACGAGCAGATCCAGCACCACGTTGGTGTCGAGCACCAGGGTTGTCATGGATCCTTCCTACTTCGCTCCGAGGCCCCAGGCACCTTCATCCCAACGTTTCAACATACTGCCTGTCTGGAGGCCATGCGGCACTGCCTGTGTTGCTCCTGTGTGCCCGGGTTCGCGCCGCACCTTATCGCCGCCCCCCGTCACGCGCGCTGCCTCCTACCCTCCAAGGGCCCGAAGCGCCAGGTAGGGAAATCCAACCTCCCCACGCGGTAGGTTGGGTGCTGCACCTCAGCGACCCACCATCGTACTGTCGATAGAGCCCACTGCGCCCGGGGAAACATGAAACGACCTGTAATATCGGGCGTTTAATCGAGAGCGGTGCATCGCAGCCCTTCTGTGCCGCCCGGTCCAAAACATGACCTGATGCGTCCGGCACCATGCCCGCCATGGGTGCAAGATGTTCGCACAAACGTATCCAGCACGTTTGACTTGGAGGTAAGTGGTCAAGCATAGTTCACGCGTAATGCATGTGTTTCTCCTGGCAAAAGAGGTCGTCACTGATACTTTAATTGCATTCAAATCCAACCATTGCATTGCTCCCGTTGCCGTGTGGCTGCGACTCAGAAGTGCCGTTATTACGCCTCAACGGCTTGCTTACCTGGCCGCATTGCTACCGCTGGTGCTCCTGTCTTCGAGTTGCGCGTCGTCAGCCCTCGTGACGGGACGAATTCAACCAGCACATTTCCAATTCACCACGACCGTGCCGCAGACAGAGCCCGGTGCGGACGGATGGCGCGTGGCATGTGTTCACGCACAAATCAACAACGGCGAAACAGGAGATGCATACATCTGCCAGGTCGGAGTCGAGATGCCAATAGAGACCAACGCCGGCCCTATATCTACCGCCCTTGCCCAACGGATCTCGGCGGACTGCGCCAATGATGCCGCATACGCGGTGCTCTCGACGCTCACTGAACCTCCCACGCCGCCGCTCATTAAACTGTGCATTGCAGTCAGAAGCGCATACGAAGTGAGGCTCAATGCCGCTATCCGTGGCTCGCGAATCAGAGCGACCTGCGATCCCAGAGCAAAGCCTGTTGTTTTTGGTATTCCCTTGCCTAAACGCTGACTGCTTGGTTTTCCCTTATGCCCCTCTCCCCATCAACTGAAGATCTCATCAGGATCGTTCAGGGTTACTATAGTTCAAATGACGGATTTCTTTTCGCATTGGAGCCGAGCCCAGAAGAAAGCCGACGTCAGGCGTTGTGGTTGAAGTGGACTGAGAACATGGAGCCCTGGAAAGCGTTTAGGGCCAAGCTAAAAAGCGAACTTCCAAATTATGAGACCGGGGCAACGTATTCAACCGCGGATGGGGGGCCCCGCTGTATGATTTATCCGCCGAAGGAGTCGAGAACACCTTCCTCTAATTGGATTGTGGTGGGGTGTGTGAGTTTGCTGGCGCCTGTTTATTTCGTGTATGGAGTGGAGTGCGAATATTTCGAAGGTCATTTTCGAAATGACAAAGCCAGCTTCGAGCCGCCGCCTCCCAACATGGTCTTGCCGACCCAGATCGTCGCCAGAACGATTGAATCATCGTTTGGGCTTGCTGCCGTTCCTCGTGAAATCGTGGAGATGCCTGTGCCTCTCTTCGCTGGACTACTAGAGCCTCCAACGACCACTCTCTTCCATGCACTATTCACCAGCGCGCCAAGTAGCGTCCCATAGGTGCTTCGTTGCTCATGGGTGGGTAGCACCCTTCTGAGGGAGAGGCCTCTCCGGAGGCAGAGTCGGGGAATGTGACGTTCCACGCTAGGGGCACATGAGGGGACGGGGACGAAGAAAAAGCCCAGCAACCCCGGAAGGATTGCTGGGCTTTCTTTGGCGAGGAGTACGGGACTTGAACCCGTGGCCTACTTGACGACCTTGTCCAGCGGCTTGGCCTCGGTGGTGGCCTGGGCCTTGGTCCAGTCGATGACCGGCGTCTGCCAGGACATGCCCGTCTCGCCCGGCTCGGAGTCCAGCTTCTCGAACTCGAAGCCGTCACCGCCGAAGTACAGGTACTCCACCGTGGCGACCTTGTAGACCTTCTTCGGATCCAACGGCTTGCCCTTGGCGTCCTTGAACTTGCCCTTGCCCGCGGCGGTGACGCCCGCGTACACGGCCTCGGGGTTGGCCAGCTGCGCCGCCAGGTCCGCGCCCTTGAGCTGCACCACCATCAGCGAGTTCTCGAACGGCAGCACCGAGTACACGCTGCCCTTGGTCACCTTGCCCGCCGGCAGTCCCTCGCGGAAGCCCTTGCGGTTGAGCACCACCGCGTCCGTGCCCAGCTGCTGCTGGATGGCGCCCGCCACCCAGTCGGACAGCTGCTTGGAGCCCTGCGGCAGGCCCTTCTTCGTGAAGCCGATCTCCTCGCCCAGCACCTTGTCCAGGCGCTCCTTGAACTCGGTGAGCTGCTGGGTGATGTCCGCGTTGGCCGCCGCGGCGACCTCGCCTCCCGTCACGTCCACGATCGACACGTCCTCGGCCTTCACCCGCTCGCCGCTGGGCTTGGAGGAATCGAAGGTGTAGGGCGCGCGCAGGTACTTGCCGAAGCCCTTGCCCAGCGACACGTAGGTGGTGGCGCCTTCCTTGGTCGGCTCCATCGGCTGCGAGCAGCGGCCTCCGGCCACCAGCGACACCTTCCACTCCGGATGCTGGGACACGAGCGGTTGCAGCGCGCTCGGGCACTCATCCGCCAGCACCACCACGGTGTCCGCTCCGGCCTTCTGGGCCGCGGTCACCGCTTCGCTCAGCGCCTGCTCGTTGGGGAGGATCTCCAGCCCCTCCGCGCGGCCGGCCATGGCCGTGAACACCGTCTTCGGCGGCGTCAGGCCCACCACGCCCACCCTCAGGCCCTGGCGCTCGAACACCTTGAAGCCCGGCAACTCCCAGCCCTTCGCCAGCGCCGCGTCCTTGACCTTGAGGTTGGCCGCGATGAAGGGGAAGCCGCCCAACTGCTGGTTCTTCTGGAACTGCTCCCGCCCGAAGTCCAGCTCGTGGTTGCCCAGGGCGGAGGCCGCGAAGCCCATGCGCCCCATCACCGTGGCGGTGGACTCGCCGTAGAGGAACGAGGAGATGGCCGGGCCATTCCACGCATCCCCGATGGTGAGCGCCAGGGTGGTGGCGTCCGGACACGGTGCCTTGCCGTCCTTCACCGGGCCGGGACAGTGCTTCTCCTTGGCCTCCCACCAGCCGAGCAGCTCCGCGGCGCCCGTCGTCTGCTTGTCACCCTCGGTGAGGGTGGGCAGCAACTGGCCGTTGGCGCTGCCGGTGATGAGCAGCGTCACCGTCTTGGGTGTGGCCGGCGGCGTCGTGGGTTGGGCGGGCACCTGGGGGGCGTTCTGCGGAGGGGGACTCTTCTCGCAGCCGGTGAGCGCGCCCATGAGGGACAGGGCGAGGACACCGGAAGCGCGGCGCCACGGGTTGGTTCCGAGCGACACCGGCTTGGACTCAGACTCAGGAGGCATGAGAAGGCTCCGAATGTGTTGGCGATACGTCCGCGCGAATACCACACCTCCCCGTGGGGTGCTCCAGAATGCTAGCCTGGGGCCGTGCGCAGCCACTCCCCGGATGTCCGTCCCCGCGAGCAGGAGGGACGGGACCATGAGACCGCGTCCGCCTCCTCCGACGATTCCCCCCTCTGGCGTGTGTGGGGCGACGTGCGACGCGGTGCCGAGCACCTGCCCTGGCGGACCGTTGCGCCTCCCACGAGCCGGTGGGCCCGCTTCATCCAGGGGTTCATCCTGCCTTTCCAACTCCTCCGGGTTCTCCTGGAGGAGCCGACGTCCCGACGCGCCTACCTGCGGGTGTGCTGCACCCAGGCGGTCGTCATCCTCGCGCTCTTCGTGACGTTCTCGGACTTCGGCAAGACGGTCGTCCGGTTGACGGGCGCCTCGGAGCGGATGGAGGCGCTGGTCGACGAGGCCCAGGCCGATGTGGAGCGCGAGGCCATCGAGGAGCTCTCGGAGCAACTGGTGGCGCTCGTCCAGAGAAAGGACGCGGATCCCAACGAGGTGAAGGAACTTCGGAAGGAACTCGAGAAGCTGACGAGTGCGCGGAAGAAGCCCCAGCGCGAGGGCGAGTCTCCCCAAACCCGGTTCGCCTGGACGCTCGTGGATTGGGCGGGGCTCCTGAGTTCGCTCTATGTCTGTCAGTGGATCGTCATCGCCCTGTCTCGCGACCACCACACGCACCTGTCCCGGGAGGCGAGTCTGCTCACGGGGCTGCCTCCGGAGGACGAAGCGTTCACGCCTCGTGTCCGGCTCAACGTGAGCTGGATGATCAAGAAGGCCAGGCAGCGCTGGCGGGCCCTGCTGCTCTTCGCCATGGGCATGCCCGTGCTCTGGGGGATGAAGCTGTTCCTTCCCTCGGAGGCGAAGTGGCTCTTCCCGGTGATGGTGTCCCTGTGGGGCGCCTGGTGGTTCGTGGTCTTCACCGCGGGCAAGAGCGCCCGGGCCTGGGACGATCCCACCGCCCGGCCGCCCTGGTTCCTGCGCGGCTGGACGGGGCTGTTCTCGCGCATTCCTCCCTTCCGGGCCTACGGGGAGTGGTGGACGCGCAGGACCGAGTCGGTGTTCTCCCCGGCCACCCAGGTGGAGCGCGATCCGTGGGGATTGAGCGGGCTCGCGGTGGCGCGCGCCCTGTCGGCGCTCCCGCTGGTGAAATGCTTCGTGCGCCCCGTCATCCCCGTGGCCGCCGGACACCTGCTGCGGGCGGAACGGGGCGGGGACCCTGTGTCCGACGCCGCCGTCCCGCCCGAGCCGGTCACGGAGCGAAGCGCAGGGTGACGTCGTCGATGAACCACCCGGCGTAGTTGTTGTACTGGCCGTCGACGGTCATGAACGTGAAGCTCACCTGGACGGTGCCCCAGGCGGGGTCGAGGTCGAGGGTGTGGAGGTGCCACGCGCCCATCGCGGCGCACGCTCCCGCCGGGGACGCGAGGGCGGACAACTGGGCTTCCACGGCGAGCACGGTGCCCGCGTTGCTCCGCCGGTGGATGCGCACGAAGCGCTGGTCATAGCTCGTGCCCGTCTCCTCCGTCTGGTGGTTGCACCAGAAGGTGAGCTGCGGCCGCGCTCCCGAGCCCATGTGGACGAAGGGACTGGTGGCGGTGCCGGAGTGATCGGCGCCGTCGTCGTAGTTGACGCCATTGTTGTAGTTCAGGCTCCGTGCCCCCGCGTGCACGGCACCGCCCGGGACGGAGGTGGGGGTGTTGTCCGCGTTCCAGCCCACCGTGGCGCTGGTGCCCGTGACGCTCCAGCCCTCGAGTCCGGAGTCGAACGTCCAGGTCCTGGAGGTCGCGGCGCCTGGCGTGTCGAGGTTCACGAGCGTCAGCGGAGGCGGAATCAGGGTGTCATAGGTGGGGTCCGCGCTCGTCGTCTCCGAGAAGACGATGGCGTACGGCTGGTCGCCATCCACGAGCAGGTCGCTCACGCCCGTCACGGTGAAGGTCCTCGGCACGTTCCAGTCGCCCGGAGTGAAGGTCACGCTCGTCTTGTCCAGCGTGCCCTCGGAGAGATCGTTCGACTGGAAGTGCAGGGTGACGGAGGCGGTGGGGGCGGACAGCAGCACGGCGGAGAAGGTGACTCCGCCTCCAGCCTCGGTGGTGGTGCCCGACTTCGGGGTGAGGGAGATGCCTCCCGAGTCCCCGTCGTCCTGGTTGAGGAGGGCCACGCTCGCCGGGACGAGCGCCGCGTAGGTGGCGTCGTCGCTGATCGGGGGCTCGAAGGCGACCGCATAGGGCTGATCGCCGTCGGCGATGGAGTCGTTCACGCCCGTGACGGTCACCGTCCGGGGGACGTTCCAGGTCGAGGGGGTGAACGTGAGGCTCCGGGGCTCCACCGTGCCCTCGGAGAGGTCCGTGGAGTCGAAGACGTAGGTGACGGACGCGAAGGGACGTGACGTGAGCACCACGGTGAAGGTGGCCGAGCCTCCCGCTTCCGAGGTGGGACCGCTCGCGGCGCTCACGACGACGCCCGCCGTATCGTCATCTCCGTTCACGAGCGGCACGTTCGCGGGGGTGCGTCCCGCGTAGGTGGGATCCGCGCTCGTGCTGGCCGAGAAGACGATGGCGTAGGGCTGGTCTCCATCCGCGAGCTCGTCGTCCAGGCCCGTCACCTCGACACGCTGGGGCGCCTTCCAGTTGACGGGGGTGAAGACGAGCGAGCCCGTGGAGAGGACGCCCTCCGAGGGGTTCGTGCTGGAGAGCGGAAGCGTCACGTCCGCGAGGGGTTGCGAGGACAGGACGACGGTGAAGGACGCCGTGCCTCCGGCCTCGGTGGTGGCGCCACTCACCGCGCTGACGAGGATTCCCGCCGAGTCGTTGTCCAGGTTGACGAAGCCGACGTTCGCGGGCTTCGCGGCGACATAGGCGGCGTCCGTGCTCTGCACCTCCGTGAACAGGACGGTGACGGGCTGATCGCCGTCCGCCACGTCGTCATCGATTCCCGTGACCCTCACGACCTGGGGCGCCTTCCAGTTGGTGGACGTGAAGGTCAGGCGCGACGCGCTCAGCGTGGCCTCGGTGGTGTCACTCGACGCGAGGAGGAGGACGACGGGGGCGTACGGTTCGGACGTCAGGGAGAGGGTGAGGGTGGCCTGCCCCCCGGACTCGGTCGTGGACCCGGAGGCCACCACGACGAAGCCGGCGGTGTCGTCATCCACGTTGGTGAGGCTCAACGCGGCGGGCGTGATCGCGGCGTAGGTGGGGTCGGCGCTCGTCGTGGTGCCGAAGGTGATGGCATAGGGCTGGTTGCCGTCCTCCAGGTCGTCGTTCACGCCGGTGACGAGCACCGTCTGTGGCGCCTTCCAGTTGGTGGGTGTGAAGGTCAGGCTCGTGCGCGAGAGGGTTCCCTCCGTCGAATCGCTGGATTGGAACCGGACGGTGACGGACGCGCGAGGCTCCGAGGAGAGCACCACGGAGAAGGAGACCTGTCCTCCCGCCTCGCTCGTGGGGCCCGTGGGAGCGCTGACGAGAATGCCCGCGGAGTCATCGTCGAGGTTGCTCATGGCCACCGCGGCGGGCGTGAGGGTGGCATATGCCGGGTCGGCGCTGGTGGTGGCGCCGAAGATGATGGTGTAGGGCTGGTCGCCGTCCGCCACCTCGTCGTTCACGCCCGAGACGAGCACGGCCTGGGGCGCGTTCCAGTTGACAGGGGTGAATGTGAGGCTGGTGATGGCGAGCGTGCCCTCGGTCACGTCGCTGGAGTGGAAGGGCAGCGTGACCGGACTCGAGGGCGCCGCGGTGAGCACCACGGAGAAGGAGGCCTGGCCCCCCGCCTCGCTCGTGGGGCCCGTGGGAGCGCCGACGAGAATGCCCGCGGAGTCATCGTCGAGGTTGCTCATGGCCACCGCGGCGGGCGTGAGGGCGGCGTACGCCGGATCGTCGCTGGTGGTGGCGCCGAAGGTGATGGCGTAGGGCTGGTCGCCGTCCACGAGCTCGTCGTCGACACCGGTGACGCGCACCGTCTGGGGCGCCTTCCAGTTGACCGGGGTGAACGTGAGGCGCGTGACGGCGAGGGTGCCTTCGGTCTCGTCGCTGGACTGGAAGGGGAGCGTGACCGGGCTCAGGGGCTTGGAGGCGAGCGCGACCGTGAAGGAGGCCTGTCCCCCCGCCTCGCTGGTGGGGCCGCTGGCGGCGCTGACCCGGATGCCCACGGAGTCATCGTCGAGGTTGGCCAGTGGCACGGAGGGGAGCTTGAGCGCGGCGTAGGCGAGGTCTCCACTCGTCGTGGAGAACACGAGGGAGTAGGGCTGGTCGCCATCCGCCCCCTCGTCGTCCACGCCGGTGACGCGCACCGTCTGGGGCGCCTTCCAGTTGGCCGGGGTGAACGTCAGCGTCCCGGTCGAGACCTTTCCCTCACCCGGATCACTCGAGTGGACCCGGACCGTGACATCCGCCGAGGGCTGGCTGTTGAGGACGAGGGTCAGCGAGGCCTCTCCTCCCGCCTCGGTCGTATCGCCGGAGAGGGGCGTCAGGGTGAAGCCGGCGGTGTCGTTGTCCGTGTTGAGGAACGCCACGCTCGAAGGCGTCAGTGGGGCATAGCCGGGGTCCTCGCTCTGGGCCCGCTGGAAGACGATGGCGTAGGGCTGGTCGCCATCCGCCTCGTCATCGTCCATGCCCGTCACGGTCACCGTCTGGGGCGCCCGCCAGTTGACGGGGGTGAAGGTGAGTTCCCGGTGCTCGACGATGCCCTCGCCGGGGTCCGACGAGTCGAAGCGCAGCGTCACGTTCGCGAGGGGTTGGCTGTGGAGCGCCACGGTGAAGCTCGCCTGAGCGCCCTCCTCGTTCGTCGCGCGGCTGGCCTCCGTGAGGGCGAAGCCCGCGGTGTCATCGTCCACGTTGGTCATCCGCACCGGGGGGGCGGTCACCCCGGCATAGCGGCTGTCGTCGCTCTGGGCGGGCTCGAAGGAGATGGAGAAGTCCTGGGGGCCATCCGCCAGGTCATCATCCACGCCCGTGACGAGGACCCGCTGGGGGGCGTTCCAGTTCTCCGGAGTGAAGGTCAGTTGCGCGGGAGACACCTGGCCTTCGCCGGGGTCATCCGACGTCAAGGCCACCGACACGGAGGCGCTGGGAGGGCCGCTCAGGGCCACGGTGAAGCTCGCCTGGGCGCCCGCCTCGGAGGGCGTGCCCTGGACAGGACCCACGGTGAATCCCGGCGTGGGTCCAGCGGGAGGAGTGACCTCCGTTCCGCATGAGCATGCCGAGAACAGACAGGCCGCGAGGACTCCCACCCCGAGGCGGAAGTGGGCCGATACGCGAAGAAGGGCGATCATGACAGTCTTTGAATCCAAGGGGGACTACTTCACGCGGAAGACCAGATCGTCGTGGTCGACCGGAGTGCCGCTGTTGCAGGCGGCCACCGAGCTCGACGTGGGCCGGGTGATCACGCGGAAGGCCATGTACGTGGTGGAGGGCAGGGTGAAGTCGTAGACGGGGGAGGTGTAGCCCGACCTGAAGGGCGTCCAGGACAGGACCCTTGACCAGTAGGGACTCCCGCTCACGGTGGTCGTGGAATAGACATCCACGATGTAATAGGAATAAGCGTAATCCGGCATGTAATACGTCACCTGCAACTGCGCCTGCTTGCCGCGCGTCAGCAGGCCTCCGTCCTTGGAGACGACGGCGATGGACTCCACGGAGGGCGACTGAGCCGGATCCCAGGCCCTGTCCGGGCAACCATCCAGGGTGTTGGGTGTATGGGACTCGTAACTGCCCATGTAATACAAGAGAAGGTCGCTCGAACACGTGCTGTGCTCGTAACCGCAGGTCGGCACCTTCAACCCGGGATCCCACACCACGTTGCCTGGATTGCCGATGTAGGCGAAGACCTCCTGGCTGGTGCCATAGTTGCCCGCGGCGTCATACGCCCGCGCCTTGAAGTACACGGGGCTGACATCCAGCTTGAGTGTGTCGTACGTGAAGTCGAAGGGCGCCGTGGTGCTCGAGCCCATCAACAGGGAGTCCGCGTAGTACTCCACGCGCACGACGCCCTTGTTGTCGCTCGCGTTGGCCTTGAAGGTGTAGAGGCCGCTCACCGTTCCCCGATAGGTGGGGGTGGTCAGGGTCACGGTGGGCGCCTGATAGTCATTGTCCACCACCACGTTCATCGTGGCAGTGCCGACGTTGCCCGAGGAATCATAGACCTTGGCGGTGAGCGTCTGGGGCCCGTTGCCGACGGTGCGCGTGTTCCAGGTCGACGTATAGGGGGGCCTGTCCAGGGTGATGATGGGATAGGAATAGGTGGAGTTGTAGAGCTCCACGCGGGACACACGCGTGTTGTCAGTCGGGTTGATGGCGAGGGGGATGGTCTCGCTCACCGTGGCGTTGGCGATCGGCGCCGTCCAGGACACCTGGGGCGGCTCGGCGTCCGGGATGGCGGGGAGCACGTCCAGGATCAGGTCGTCATGGTCGACGAAGGATTCCGTCCCGCAGGGCGCGAGCGCGTCATAGTACTTCCGCATGGTGGCCCGGAGGACCTGCGTGTCGCCCGAGGGCAGGTTGAAGGTGAAGCCGAGCTTCTGCTCGCCGCTCGCCGCGGGGGTCAGTGTGGTCAGGTGTTTCCAGACGGGAGCGCGGTAGTCGGCGGCGAGGTACAGATCGAGCCTGTCCTCGGCATACCCCGTCGGGGAGTTGGTGGACGCCCAGACCGTGATCTCGGCGCGGACGAGCTGCCCCTCGGAGAGGGGCGTATTGGAGCCCGCGCGGGGGAAGACGGCGATCCGATCGACGGAATGGCTGTAATGGAAGGTGCCATAGCCACCGTCCGGGCAGTTGCTGGAGCGCAAGGTGTTGGGCTGGTTGGGCTCCGAGGCCTGCGGCCCCTGGCCTCGCGTCAGATCCCGAGTATCGCAGAGCGAGACGCCCAACCGGCAGCGCGGAGCGCCCAGGCCGTCATAGGTGACCGACTGGGGATTGGCCGTGGTGACGCTGACCGTGGCGGTCTGGCTGTTCTGCGCGTGGTCCCACGCGTAGCACTTGAGCGTCTTGGGCCCATCGCCGAGCGTCGAGGAATCCCAGAGGATGCTGTAGGGCGGCGTGGTGGCGCGGCCGATGAGCGTGGTCTCCCCCACGTAGAAGTCCACCCGCTGCACGCCGATGTCATCGCTCGCGGAGGCCTCGACTCTCACGAGTCCTCCCACGGTGGCGCCCGGAGCGGGCGCGGTGCAGGTGACGGTCGGCGCGACGGTGTCACGGGCCACCGTCACCGGGACTCCAGCGGAGGTGGTGCTGTTGCCCGCGGCGTCGAAGGCCTTGGAGGTGAGGGTGAGGCTTCCCGTGGGGGACGTGCGCGTGTTCCAGAGGAAGTAGTAGGGCGCGTCGGTGTCGGTGCCCACCAGCGAGGTGCCCGCGTAGAACTCCACGCGCGTCACGCCGACGTCATCGCTCGCGGTGGCCTGGATGAGCACATGTCCGTAGTGGGTGCCGCCCGGCTCGGGCGCCGTGATCGCCGTGGTCGGAGGCGCGCTGTCCACCGCCGTGAGGATGGGACCGTCCTGGGGCGGAGCGGGAGGACCCGGGGGTGAGACGTCCTGGAGCGGCGCGCCCTCCTGGAGAGACGCCGGAGCGGAGGGGTCCTCGAGCGGTGGTGCACCACAGGACAGCAGCAGGCACACGGCGGGCAGCACCGTGAACAGAAGACGATGGGTGGACATGGGGACCCCCGAAGAGCGAGCCCAAGGCGCGGGCCCGGAGCGGACGCATTCTCGTCCGGCGGCCTGACGCTAGAAAAGTCCCGTCTCCTTGAAATCGGGGGGGAAGCCGACCGGCTTCCCTTGGTTCCAAGCGGAATAAACAGTTTAACCAGGAGAACCGGCGGCGCGATCGTCGAGAGAGACCTCTGGGAGAGGTGGGCGCACGTGAACATGAAAACGAAGAAGGGATGGGGCCGTGGTGGCCTGGCCGCGGCGGGATGGCTCCTGGTGCTGCCACCGGGAATGGCGGGGGCGGTCGTTCCTCCGGACAGCACGTTCTTCTCCACCGTTCACATCGAGTCGGCGGACTCCTTGAACACCGTATCGGATGGAGATCTCTGGCCCTCGTGCTGGGCGGACGACGGACATCTGTACTCGGCGAACGGAGATGGCCGGGGGTTCACGATGGTGGAGCCCCGCCCGGATCCCGTCTACGACATCGCGGTCAGCCGCATCCAGGGAATGCCTGGCGGCCTGACGGGAACGACGCTGACGACCCGGATCAGCCAGACGTGGAAGGCGGGCCGGTACAACCGCAAGCCGACGGGCATGGTGTGTGTGGACGGCGCGCTGTACATGGCCGTGCAGGATCTGGAGTGGGACTTCAACGACGCGCCCAACGCGACGATCGCCAAATCCACGGACCATGGCGCGACGTGGACCTGGAACACGTCCGCGCCGATGTTCGGCGATTACGTGTTCACGACGATCATGTTCCTGGACTACGGCAAGAACAACGCCTGGAACACGTTCGACAACTATGTGTATGCGTATGGGCTCGATTTCAACTGGCGTGACTCGTTCGACAACTCGGTATCGGATCCCACGAAGCTGTATCTGGCGCGGGTGCCCAAGACGAGCATCCTGAACCGGGCCACCTGGGAGTTCTACAAGGGCGATCTGAACGGGAACGCGTCCTGGACTCCGGACATCGCCCAGCGCAAGCCCGTCTTGCAGGATGACCGGCGCATCTACGCCAGCATCCGGGATCCGGATGTCAACCGTCCGCGCAACACGACCGTGCTGTCACAGGGCGGGGTCGTCTACAACAAGGCGCTCAACCGCTATCTCTACACGTCCTGGACCGAGTACACGTTCGAGTTCTACGAGGCGCCCAATCCCTGGGGTCCCTGGAAGAAGTTCATGACCAAGGACTACGGCGGCTATCCCTGGTCGGACACGAAGAATGGCGGCTACGCCACGACGATTCCCTCCAAGTTCATCAGCGCGGACGGCAAGACGATGTACGTGCAGTCCAATACCTTCATGGGCAGCGCCACCAACTACAACTTCTCCCTGCGCAAGTTGGTGCTGGAGCCCCGGGTGGCCACGACGCCGTCCAATGGCAAGAGCGACGCGGCCAACCTGGCCATCGCCGCCAATGGGACGCGGCCCATCGAGAAGTCGGCGCACTTTGGCAACACGGCCTTCTTGAACAATGGCTTCCTCAACGACAACGAGGACAGCTGGGATCAGGAGAACAAGACCGTGGATTGGTGGGGCTATACGTGGCCGCGCAACTACAACCTGAACAAGGTCAGCTACACGACCGGTCACATGTTCTCGGATGGAGGCTGGTTCAGCGGAAACCTCCGGGCCCAGGTGCGGCAGAACGGTCAATGGGTCGATGTCTCCAACCCGCAAATCACCCCCAGCTATCCGTTCACCTCCGCCGCCGGCACGAACAAGACGTACACGTTCATGTTCGACGACACCTGGGGGGATGGCGTGCGCATCATCGGCACGCCGGGAGGAAGCGCCGCCTTCACGTCCATTGGCGAGCTGGCCGTCCACTACGCGACCGGCGTCCTCCAGGATTCGGGCTTCGAGAAGCAGACGGGCACCGCGGTGTCCGCCCCCTGGTACGTGCAGGGCCCCGATAACAAGGGCATCGACCGGGGGCTGGGGCTCGCACACGGTGGCGCCAACAACGGGTGGATCCACACCGCCTCGCGCGACTGGAACGCCCTCAAGCAGGACGTGCAGGTCACTCCGAACACGAACTACGTCCTGACGGGGTGGCTCCGCGGCTCCAACAATGTCGTCGGTGGCTTCTTCGGCGTCTGCACGCTCCCGGGTGTCGTCATCAGCGAGGTCAACTACGGCTCGCTGCCCCACTACACGCTCAAGTCCGTGGCCTTCAACTCGGGGTCCAACACCACCGTGAGCGTGTACGCCGGTTACTGGTCTCCCGGCGCCGACTCGTTCATCCAGGTGGATGACCTCGCGCTGAGCCGGCAGTAGCCCGCTCAGCCCGCGCGCTTGTGCTCCGGAGGAGGCGGCACGGGTGCCTCCTCCGCCACGGGCCGCTCCAGCGCCACCACCTGGTGGGGGAGAAGCGCCTCGGCGCTCGCCTGGAGGGATTCGGCCAGCTGGATGACGGCGCGGAACTGCTGGCTCACCGCGCGGAAGAAGCCCGTGAGCAGCTCCGGCCGGTCCGCCAGCAGATCGAGGAAGTCGCGGCGGTCGATGACCAGCACCCGCGTGTCCTCCACCGCGATGGCGTCCGTGGGGCGCGGGGCTCCATCCAGCAGGCTGATGTCGCCGAAGGTGTCCTTGGCCTTCATGCGCAACATCTGCTCGCCGTTGTTGATGGCGTCCACCACGCCCTCGATGATGACGTAGAGCGCGTCTCCGGGGTCTCCCTCGCTGTAGACGCGCTCGCCGGCGCGGAAGCGGGCCTCGCGGGCGATGGCCGCCACCGCCGCCACGTCATCCACGTCGTTCTGCGAGAAGACATGCACCTCTTCCAGCAGGAAGAGCTTCTGCACCGTTGCCTGACTCATGTCCGACTCCTGGACCCCCGGCACGTCCAAGCCGATGCGGCCCGCCACCTGTCGCGCGCACGCGCGCAGCACCACGTCCTCGCTTCGACACAGCCACGCGAGGTGGTCTTCCAGACTTCCCGTTTCGCCCGGAGGCAGATCCCGGTGGTGCGACTCCACCTGCTCGCGCACCAGCGCCCGGTCCTCCTCGTTCGTCAGCGTCTCCAACAGCTCCAGCGCGTAGGCCCGCCGCCGCGAGTCCTGGCCGGCCACGTGCTGATGCACGCGCCGCATCACCTGCGGGGGATGCAGCAGGCCGAGCAGGAAGAAGCTCAGCTCCAGGGCTTGATCCAACCGGTCGCCCACCACCCGCGTGAGCAGGGAGGCGTCCCCCAGCTCCGCGCGCAGGTCGCGATAGGGCCCCACGAGCGCGCGGTACACCTCGCGGCGCCGGCCCAGGGCCTCGCGCACCCGCTCCTCGTCCACCGGGTGCTCGGGGTGCTCGTCGCGCAGACGCGACAGCTCCGCGCCAATGCGGAAGTGCAGCCGGGCATCGTCGCGCACGTTGGAGAAGAGCAGGGCGTGCAGCGCGGACGGCGTGCCGATGAGGCGCAGCACGCGCGGCACCTGGAGCCGCATGGCCAGGGGCGCGGAGAAGTCGTTGAGCGTCGTCTCCAGCAGGGGCGTCACCTCGTCGCCCAGCGCGGCGAGCGCCTCACGCGACTCGCGCCGCTCCTCGCGCCAGGTGAGGAAGGGCAGCAGCCGCGGCGCCAGCTTCACGTAGCCGCCCTCGCCCACGGAGCGCACCGCCACGCGCCGCACGCTGCTGTCCGGGTCCGACAGGAAGGTCGCCAGCATGGGCAGGTACGTGGGGTCCTTCAACCGTCCGAAGAGGCCCGCCACCTCGCGGCGCTCCGCCACGGGCGCCTGGGCCCCGCGCGCCGCCATCGCCCCCAGCGACATGCGCGCCGCCGCGTTCCACCGGGGGTTGGGCAGCAGCGCGCCAATGGACGCGCAGCGCAGCCCCACGTCCGGGCTCCGCAACAGCGAGGGCAGCAGCAGCTCGGCCCGCTCCGGGGCCAGCTTCGCGAGCGCCCACACCGCGCCGTCCCGCGGCCGGCGCGCGCCCTGCGTCACCAGCTGCTCCAGGAGGGGCGCGGTCTCGGTGGCCTCCAGCGCCAGCGCCAGCGCCACGGCGCGCTCCTGGACGCGCTCGTGCGTGTGGCGCAGGAGCACGGACAGGTGGGGCCGCAAGGGCAGCCCTTCCTGCTCCATCAGCTCCATGGCGGACACCACGCGCTCCGGAGCGCTCGAGCCCAGGGCCTCCACCAGCAGCCGGCGATCCTCGCGTCCCAGCGCCTCGTCCTCCTCGGACGTCGCGCCCACCTGCTCGCCCAGGGCCTCCACGTACGCGGGCCGCAGGCGCAGCAGCAACACGCCGAGCAGGCCGCACAGGCCCACCACCGCCAGGGCCATGGAGACGCCGTCGGCCGCCCGGCCCACGCCGATGAGCAGCACGCCCGCGAGCACCGTCCCGCCCTTGCGCAGCAGTCCCTCCACCGCGCCGCGCAGGGCCTCGCGCTCCTCGTCCGGCACCGCCGCGTAGAGCAGTTGCACGCCCACCGGGAGCAGCGAGTAGTTCACCGCGTTCTCCAGCAGCCGCAAGAGGTGCACCGGCCACAGGTCGGGCGTCACCAGCGAGGCCACGGCCAGGGGCGCCATGGCCCCGGGCAGCAGCGCCAGGTAGGCCATCAACCCCATGCGCTTGAGCAGGCGCTCGGCCACGAAGAGCTGGAAGACGACGCACAAGAGGCCAATCCACAGCTGCAGCGAGCCGAAGAGCGCCGCCAGTCCGTCCTCGCTCAGGGTGCGCTCCACGCGCAGGCGGAAGAGGTAGTCGACGAAGGCGGACAGCACCGCGAAGCTCACGCCCAGCGCCGCGAGCACCCGGGCGTAGCTGCTGGTGGCCAGGTACTCCCACGCCGCCGCGGGCGGGGTGAGGTGGCGCGAGCGCGCGGGCCGGGGCGTGTCGGTGACGTGGTGGAAGTGGAAGGCCAGGCCCGCGGCGCCCAGCGACAGCGCGCCGCCCGCGAGGATGGCGACGGTGCCGAGCCGCACGGCCAGTGTCTGCACCAGCAGGCCGCCGAGCATTCCTCCCGCCATGCCCACGCCGTTGAGCGCGGTGAAGGCCCGCCGGGCCTCGCGCGCGTCGAAGGCCGACGCCATGCGTCCCCAGAAGTGCAGGGAGATGAACGTCGTGAAGACGTCCACGAAGAGGTAGAGCGCCAGGGCCGGCAAGCGTTGGCCCAGGGACACACCCAGGGTGAGCAGCCCCACCACCGCCGCGCCTCCCGTCATGAGCAGGCGCAGCGAGGGGCCCGGCTCACCCGGCCCCCGGCGGGGCAGCAGCGCCATCGCCGCCACGAGCAGGGCACCCACCAGGTACAGGTAGGGCAGCACGTGCGATTCGAAGCGCGACAAGACGAGGGCGTTGGCAGCGGTCTTCAGCTGCGTCACACCCGCGATGAGGGCGAATTGGAAGGTCGCCGCGGGCCATAGACGCTGGCCCCAGGACTGCGGCTCTGGAGTTGCCACGGGGGCCGGACTCTAACCGTTCAAAACCGGAATATCCAGGCCGCTGCTCGGGCGTCCCCGGGCCCGGCGGGCCAGCGTTCAGGCGGGCTCATTCCCGGGTCGTCCCCAGGCCCACCAATGATGACCAGCGAGCAGCGCGACCATGTCCGGTTGCCCAAGCCCCCCGGCTCATCCGAGGATGTGGGAGGCTGTTTCCTTGCTTGGGGGCCCCATGTTCACCGCCATCCTCCTCCTCCTGCTGTCTTCCGCTCCGGACGCGCCGGACGAGGCCCTTCCGCCCGAGGCCCTGGGCGCGCCCCCCCAAGCCAATGAGCAGCCCACCGCCTGGGCGTGCACCGTGGAGACCCTTCAATCGGGCCGCCAATGTGTCTTCGAGGCCGAGGTGGCGGCGTCCACCGCCGTGAAGGATCAGGCCGCGAGCAACGTGCGCACCCTGAAGGACATCGCCCACGCCCTGTGCCTGCATGCCGCCAGGCCCTCCTCGGGGCTCGCGGCGGACAAGAACCTCGTGGGGCAGTGCGAGCGCAAATACACCGAGGCCGCCGAGGACGCGTGTGGCCTGGGGGGCAAGGTGCCCGTCATCGACGCCAAGGGCCGTTTCGCCCCGGAGGCCCGCGTCTGCTACCTCAAGCTGGAGAAGGTGTTGCAGGACATCGCCACGATGGCGACGGTGGCCTCGGCGTGCTGCCAGTGCGCGGAGAAGCAGCGCTGCCCTGGCGCGGGCGATAGCTGCCACGAGAACGTGTCTCACCAGGAGCTGGGCACCAACGCCCTCGTGTGCCTGTCCCACCTGTGTGGCGCGGCGTGCTCCTTGATGATGCCGGAGGACACCCCGTCGATGGGCGCCATCCGGTCCACGACGCAGGCGCGGAGGCCCACCCGGGCCGTGGAGTCGCTGTGATGGTCTCCGGTGCGAGGAAGCAAGCAACCATGTCCACCTTGTTGACGAAGACGAAGGGGGCGGGGCGTTCGGGCCTGGCCCTGTTGTGCGCGATGGGCCTGTGGGGGTGTGGCGCGGCGAGGCATTCCCATGCGGTGGATCCCCGCTCCGAGCTGCCTCCGCTGGTGGAGGAGCCGCCCGCGCCCAAGGCCTCGTCCACGCCCGAGCCCTCCCGGCCGGACGAGAAGGCCTTCGGCGCGCGCTACGCGACGCCGGCCCAGTGCGAGGCGGCCGCGCGTGGGCTGCTGGCCCGGTCGCGGGATCAGGGGTGGGCGGCGCTGAAGTCCTGCGTGGATCGCACCCACTTCACGCAGCTCAACGCCCTGCTCTCGGATGCCTGGGCCGAGGAGCTGCGGGTGCGTCCGGACGCCGCGCAGGTCATCGCCCACGTGGTGGCCCTGCGCGGGGGCAGCGTGTCGGGAGAGCTCGCGCTCCTGCACGCGCGCCGGGTGCCCATCTTCGGTCTGGCCGACGCCATCGCCCAGCCGGACATCTACAAGGGCCGCTACCTGCTGCTGCGCGCCCAGGTGGCCGATGTGCGCAGCGACGAGGATCGTCCCACGGTGTGGCTCGTCGAGCAGTCGCTGGGCTCGGTGGAGCGCGAGCAGTCCGCCGGGTACACGACGCGCCGGGACTCGGTGTCCGTGCGCTCCGGGAACCTGGATGGAGCGGTGGGCTCGTTCGGGCTGTCCAACGTGGGGGGGCAGATGGCCACCCGCGACAGCGAGTCCCACTCCGTGACGCTGCCGCGCTACGACAACATCTCCGATGAGACGGGCCGCGAGGCCCTGGGCCGTCTGCCCAGGGTGGATCCCTTCTTCGCGCCTGGAAAGGACTTCGTCGTGCTCGCGCGCTTCGATGGCTTGCGCACCACGTCCGGCGGTGACGAGGGGGACGAGGACGCGCCCCGGCTGCCGGTGCTCTCCATCGTGAGCTACTTCCCGCCCCATCCCCTCGTCGTCTACTGACGGGCGCGGAAGCGGGGCCTGTCGGCCGTCCAACGCGGAGTCGCTGATCGCGTTCACGGCGAGACGCCCCCCCGCACCCGGGTCGCGCCACGAGGCCGTGTCTGTGGTGCAATCCCTCCCAGGTTCACGCTGGGGGGGACCGACATGCCGGTGCGTTTCGCTTCTCGGTTGATGCTCGTGCTCGCCCTGGTGGGGGTGGTGCCCGTGCTGCTGCTCGGCGGACTGTCCTTCCACTCCCACCGCGTGGCCCTGCTGCGGCTCGTGGGGGAGTTGCAGACCGAGGCCGCCACGGACTTCGCGCGGGCCTGCCGCCAGCTCGTCTTCTCCGGCGTGGAGCACCTGCGCCTGGTGGCCGATTCCCTTCCCCTGGAGCAGCTGGGCGCCGGGGACGCCGCTCAGGTGCTGGCCATTCCCCTGCGCCAGCTCGGGGCCCTCAATCTGCTCGTGCTGGTGGACGGGGACGGGCGCGCGCTCGCACCGGCCGTCTACTTGTCCCCGGAGGACGACGAGCGGCAGCCTGTCTCCGAGGCCTCGCTGGCCCTCTTCTCGCGCCACGCTCCCGTTGAGGCCGCCCTGGCCACCGGCGCCGCCATCGGTCCGCCGTATCAGCCGCCGGGCACCTCGGGAGGCCGCGTGGCGCTCGCGGTGCGCGTGGGCGAGAAGGCCTCGCGCCTGCTCCTGGCGGAGCTCTCCCTCGCCGAGCTGTCGGAGCGCGTGGCGGAGCTGGCCCACGACGCGGGGCGCGCCTTCCTCGTGGATGCCCAGGGGGTGCCCGTGACGGGCGCCTCCGGTCCGGAGGGTTTGAGCGAGGCGGAGCGGGCCCTGGTGGCCGAGGGGCTGTCCCGGGGCGCCCCGGTGGTGCGCACCGTGCGCGGCGCGGATGGGACCGAATACCTCGCCGCCTTCGCTCCTGTTCCGGAGCTCGGCTGGGGCGTGGTGGTGGGCCGGGAGGCGAGCATGGCCCTGGCGCCCGCCGAGCGCGTCCGGCATTCGACGCTGCTCGGGGCGCTGGTGGCGCTGGGCGCCACGGCGCTGCTCGGCCTCGTGCTCGCCCGGGGCGTGAGCCAGCCCGTCGCCCGGCTGTCCGAGGGCGTGGCCGCGCTCGCCGCGGGGCACGAGGGGCCGCGCCTCCCCGAGGAGGGCCGTGATGAGCTGGCGCGGCTCGCCCGCTCCTTCAACCACATGGCCCTGGAGCTGCGGCGGCGCGAGGCCGAGCTGCGGCGCTGGAGCGAGGAGCTGCGGCAGCGCGTGGACGAGCGCACCCGGCAACTGCGCGAGGCGCAGGATCAGATCGCCCGCACGCGGCGGCTGGCGGCGCTCGGCTCGTTCAGCGCGGGGCTCGCCCACGAATTGAACAACCCGCTCACGGGCATCCTCGGCCTGCTGTCGCTCGCGTGCGAGGAGGTGCCAAGCCCCTCGCCCCTGCGCGAGAACCTGGACATGGTGCTCGAGCAGGCGCGGCGCATGGCGCGCATCATCCGGCAGTTGCGCGAGATGACGGAGCAGGAGCGCGCGGGAACGGGCCTGCCCCTGGATCCGGCGCGGCCCGTGCGCGCGGCGCTCGAGGAGATGCGGGACGAGTTGGTGTCCCGGGGCGTCACGCTGTCCTGCGCGCTGAGCGAGCCGGTGCCCCTCGTCCTGGGCCACGCGGAGCAACTGCAGAGCGTGGTGACGAACCTGCTGCGCAACGCGCTCACCGCGATGCCCCGGGGCGGCACGCTCTCGGTGGGGCTCGGGACGGTGGAGGGCGACGCGGTGTGCCTGTCGGTGAAGGACACCGGCAAGGGCATCCCCGAGTCGATGCGCGAGCGCATCTTCGATCCCTTCTTCACCACCAAGGACGAGCCCGGCCGGGTGGGGCTGGGCCTGTCCGTGGCGCACGGAATCGTCGAGGCGCACCACGGTCGCATCCGGGTGGAGAGCGCCGAGGGGCTGGGCACCACCATCACCGTCATCTTTCCCGCGGCGGGGGCCGAGGCCCACCTGATGTGAGCCCCGGAGGGACATCGAGGAGGAAACCGGGCATGAGTCCGAGGATGGATCCCCTGAGCCGGGCGATGGCGCTCGGGTTGGGCGCGGCGCTGCTGTTGGCCGCGGCCGGCGCGTGGCTGCTGTCGCGGCACGAGGCCGATGCGCCCGCGCCGCTCGTCCTGGCCGAGCCACCTCCGGCGGCGCCTGGGGTCGAGGAGGCTCCGCGCGCGCGGGTGCTCGGGGTGGTGGGAGTGGTGCAACGAGGCCAGGGCGAGCGGTGGGTGGCACTGGTGGTGGGTGAAGTGCTCGATCCGGAGGACGCCGTGCGCACGGGGCCCGGCGCTCGGGTGGAGCTCCGGGTGGGTGACGAGGCGTCGCGGCTGTCCATTCCCGAGCGCTCCGAGGTGAGGATGGAGGCGGTGACGCGCGCCGTCCACACCATCCGGTTGGAGCGCGGCCGCATCGACGTGGACTACCGCGAGCGGGAGGCGCGTGTGCTGCGCGTGCACGCCCAGGGCGGGGTGGTGGCCGAGACGCGCGCCGCGCACTTCACCCTGTTGCGCCGGGGAGCCATGGTGGCGGTGGTGACCCGGGGGGGGACGGTGGACCTGTCGGCCGAGGGCGCCACCATCCAGATTGGCGCGGGGCAACAGGGGCTCGTCTTCGAGGGCGCCCGGCCACTCGGCCCGGAGCCCATTCCCCTGGAGGTGCTGCTGCGCGTGGCGGCGAACGCCCCCGCGAGTGGCGAGGCCCTGTGTCTGTCCCTCCGGGGCGAGGTGCGCGCGGGCACCGAGGTGTGGGTGGAGGGCGCGCCCACGGAGGTGTCTCGCGAGGGGACCTTCCGCGTGGACGTGCCGCGCGCCCGGGGCCGCCTCCAGGTGTCGGTGGTGGCGAGGGAGCCGGGCGGCGCGTCCCGGGAGCTGTCCTTGCCCTGTCGATCCGGAGTCCGGGCGGGCGCGGGGGCGTCCCGGGTGGAGTCGGTGAAGTTCCGCTGGAACGAGGAGCCCTGACGTCATGTGCCCGCGTCCGGTGCCAGGCGTGCTGCTGCTCGTGGGGCTGTGGGCCTTTGGCGCTTCCGTGCGCGCGGTCCATGCGGAGGCCGCCTCCACGCCTTCCCAGGACGGAATTCGCGTCGTGTTCGTTCCGGAATATGGGGTGCTCGGCGACGAGCGCGAGCTGGAGGTGCGCGTCGAACTGCCACCCGAGGCCACGGACCTGGAGTTGTTCGCGAGCGAGGGCGAGGTGGGGCCGCTCACGCCCATGGCGCCGGGCGTCTTCCGCGCGCCCTACGTGCCCCCCCGGCAGCGGCTGCCCCGGGAAGTCATCCTCACCGCGCGGGCGCGGGGGCCTTGGGGGCCTCTGGAGGGATGGTCACTCCTGCCGCTCTGGGGCCGGGGCCAGGCGGAGGTGCGCACCCGGCCGGGTGCTCCCGTCTCGCTCCAGGTGGGTGAGCGGTCCTTCGGGCCGGTCCAGGCGGACGCGAAGGGCCTCGCGCGGGTTCCCCTCACCGTTCCTCCCGGACACCGGGAGGCCTTCTTCGGCGCCCGGCGCATCGACCTGGGCGTGCCCCCATGGCCCTGTGTCCATGCCGTCGCCGAGCGCCGCCAGGTGCGGGCCGATCAAGCGGAGACGGTGGATGTCCGGCTCTTCCTCTCTCGATTGAAGGGCACGCCCGCGCCTCCAGGGCCCTTCACCTTCACCCCGTCGCGTGGCGGCGTGAGTCTTCCCCTCGAACTGGAGCCCGGCGTGTTGCTCGTGCGCTGGACGCTGCCTCCGGGCCCCACGGGCGAGGTGTCACTCCAGGGAGGCGTGGGCCACGACCCGCGCTGGTCGTTCGAGGTTCGGCTGGAGGCGGTGTCCGGCCCGGCCCAGCGCTTCGAGTTGAAGGTGGACCGCGAGGAAGTCGTGGCTTCCGAGGCGGCCCGGATCGGCGTGGAGGTCTCCGCCTGGGACGCGGCGGGCAATCCGCGCCGCTCCGTGGTGTCGCTGGCGCCGCGCCTGGGTGGGGTGACGAACTTCGCGGATGTGCGGGCGCCGTCGGCGGGCGTGCGGTTGGAGGTGTGGCCGGTGCGTGCGTGGCCGGCCCTGGGATTGATGCTCGACATGGGCATGCTGGGCTTCTCGCGCGGGGGAGGGACGGTGGTGCCCGGCTTCTCGGGGCGCATGCTCCTGTTCGACACCACCGTGGCGGTGGGACTGCGCACGCCCCGCGAGCATGGGCTCCAGGGGTGGACCGCCGTGGGGCTCTCCCTGGCGCGGGTCCATGGCCGCTCGGAGTGGGCCCAGGGCCTGTCCCTGGCGGAGGGAACGTGGGTGCCCGGGGCCCAGGCCCTGGTGGGCGCGGGCGTGGCCCTGGGGCCCGGCCAGCCCTTCCTCGAGGCCCGAGTTTGTTGGTTCGATGATCCGGCCCTGCACGTGCTGCGGGGCGCGCTCGGTGGGGTGGCACTCCACCTGGGGTATCGCCTTGAGCTCTTCTGATCTCCGCCGGGCCGCGCTCTCCCTGTCGTGCCTGCTCGGGGCTTCCTGCTCGATGGGTCCCGGTGACGGGTATGCGCCCCGGCTCCACCGCGTGGTGCCTGGCTGGGGCGTGAATACCCAGCCGGTGTCCGCGGTGCTCGAGGGCGAGAACTTCCTGCCGGTCGCCACCCAACACCTGGGCGGGCCGGAGCCGGTGACGATGGAGTCGCGCTTCGACGTCTACCTCGGCGAGCGGCGGCTCCCGGACGTGACCTGGGAGGACGCGCACACGTTGCGGCTCCAGATTCCCGAGGGGCTTGCCCCGGGATGGTATCCCCTCGAGGTGGAGACGCCCCTGGGCGAGCGCGTGGAACTTCCCCGCGCCTACTACGTCTCGGAGCGGCCGCCGTCCTCGCTGAAGGCCAGCGCCACGTGGACGCGCGAGCGGTTGTGGGTGGGCGAGGAGACGCGGCTGTTGCTGACGGTGGAGAACACGGGAGGCACCCGCGCGCGCGCCGTCCACCCGGAGCTGCGTGTCGAGGGGCCTGGGCGCGAGGTGAAGCTCCGCCCTGAGTCCTCGCCCTCGGAGGTGGAACCGGGGGCGAGCGTGTCCTTCGCATGGAAGGTGGAGGCGCGCACGCCGGGGGCTTCCCTCTGGCGGCTGAACGTCCAGGGCGAGGACGAGGCGAGTGGGGAACGTCTCCCGGTGCTCTCCATGGAGACGGGACTCGAGGTGCGCGAGCGCCCGGAGCTGACCGCCTCGCTTCAGGTGCGGCCCGAGGTGGCGAACGTGGGCCAGAAAGTCCGAGTCACGTTGCACGTGGACAACGCGGGACCGAGCCTGGTGCGGGACGTGAGGCCCGAGGTGCCCGTCATCGAGGGGTCCGGAGGTATCGAGGGGGGCTCGTCGACGTCCGCGCCGGAGAGTGTGGACGTGCCACCGGGGGAGGGGCGCGACTTCGAGTGGACCTATGTCGCCTCTCGGACGGGCGCGGTGAATGTCCGGGTGGGGGCGGGAGGCTTCGATGACTTCACGGGCGGCGGAGTGCGCTCGGAGGAAATGCGAGCGCCGCCCCTCTTCGTGCAAACCCCAGGACGTCTGGTGGCGGCCTTCACCCACGTGCCGGTGAACGTGAATGCGGGGGAGTTCTTCCTCGTGGACCTGGAAGTGGTCAATCTGGGTGACTCCCCGGTGTTCGGAGTGACGCTGGACAGGGCGAGCGCCTCTGGCTCGGGAGGGGTGACGCTCGTGTCGGGGCCCGAGCCCACGAGCGTGGACATTCCTGGCAAGGGGAGGGTGGTATTCCGCGCGCGATTGGTGGCCCGGCAGCGCGGCACGTGTGTCTTCCGCGTGGGGGCTCGCGGCGTGGACCAGACGGATGGCGAGAGAGTGTCGTCCCCCTCCATTGACTCCCCGCTGGTGAACATCACCCGGTGAAAGTAGAGTCGAGGTCGTCGGCTTGAAGCGCTTGAGGGCTGCTTCAAGTGGGCTTGTCCCGCTTGCTCGCCCTCGGTCTGTCAGACGCGGCACGTTCCGTGCGTGGGCGGCTGCACTTGCTGGGCCCCGCTTCATCCTCGGCAGGGTCTAGGGCCCATGTTCCGTCCTCCCAGCGTTTCAACGCCTCGGATGCTTCAAACGGGACCAGCCCTTTGCCCTTGGCTGCTTCTTCCAAAACCGCTTTGGCTTCCGCCGTGCGATGGCGCAACAGCAGCGTAGCCGCCGACACCCGCACGTCCATTCGCGGATGCGTGAAGAGCACGGCGAGCGCATCCCGCCCCGCATCACCACCAGCGCGCAGTTGCATGAATGCGGCAATGGATTTCTTTGCGTGTTTGTTTCCGACCTTCGCGTCCCCCGCGACAATCTGCTCCGTTTGCGCCTGTACGTGATAAGCGAACTCCTCCACGAGCTTCTCGAAACTTTTCACCATACCCCGGTCCTTACATTATCAATTGCCCGCAGGCCGAACGTGCGCTGCGCCTCGTAGGATTGGCCGCTCAACCACTGTCGAATAGTCAGTCTGAACGATCCGGTGATGTTGTACTTGATCGAGGAATAAAGGCGACTGACTTCGGTGTGCAACGCCTTGTCTAATGCGGCGACATTCTCTGTATTGTGCAGGGCCTCGCCTCCGAACCGCTTCACGTTGCCAGGAGTCTGCTCCACGATGTGATGCCACTCCTTTCCGGGGCCCGCTGCTCCCATCGCCGACTTGAAGCCACTAAATGATCCCCACGCCCTGTGTCCGTTGGGGAGGAGCTTACCTCGGCTCGGGGCAGGGCTCCCAGCGGTAACGCCTCGGGCCGCCATGGCCACGACATGAGGCGCCAACACCATGCGGATCGTCTCCTCTGGCACGGAGACAATGACACGCTCGGCTCCGGTTGCCGTCTCCAGCAGGCCCAAGCCAGTACTAGCCGCGACTCTTTCCGACGCTTGTGCGAATCCGGGAAGCTTTGGGGCCCTGGACGCGAGCGCCGCCGTTTCACCTATCGCCGCCGTCCCCACGACTACGAGAATCCGCACACTGTTGGGGCCGATGACACGCCCAAAACGCTCGCCAATCTCGCGCAGCTCCGCGAAGGTAGAGGCCCGGGGTGCATCCTCGTAGAGCTGCGCATAGGCCCGCAGCAGATCGAAGAATTCATAACCGAGATAACCCCACAAGGCGGCGCTAAACACCAGGGCCGCGCCCTTTGTCACCGGCTCGGGCACTGGCGCCAGCAGCAGCGCCATATAAACCGTGATACTCATGCTGATCATCGCGAGGATCCGTGTGGGGTCGAGCATGGCCCGCACTTCCGCGCTTACGCCATCCAGGGCTGGCCCAACCGCCAGAGCGAGCGCGAGGCTTCGCCTGTCGTCATCCTGGAAGTGAGGCCCGTCTTCAAAAAGCGTCAGACAATCCCCTGGAGTGCCGCGCCGCTCGCAAAACTGCCCATAGGACAGGGCCAGACCGGATTGCCAGGCGTTGCCGCTCAAGGGCGCGGAAGCCAGCGCGAGCCTACGCCCGACATACAGCGGGGAGCGGGACGCGGCCACCCGAAGCGGCGTGTTGAGCCACAGCGTTGTCATGGCCGCCGAAAACTCGGCATCACTCACCTGCACAGGCGCGAAGTTCGTGGGCAGCTTGGTGAAGAAAGCCTCTCCCCGCTCCCCGGTCTCGGCTTCCAACTCCAACGCCCACGTTTCGGATGAGTCGTGCAGCACGGGTGGACGGGAACGGGAAGCCGTCAACCCTCCATCCGTGGGGGCCCTTGTGGCGCACGCTGTAAACAGCATCAAAGCAGCCAGCGCCAGCGCGCCCGCGCGCAGGAACCGCCGTGGGCTCACGGGACGAATATCGACAGAACGCCTAGACATTGTCGCACCTCTCAGGGCGAACCGCCCGAACTGGAAGCCTAGACCCGTCGATTACTGAAAACGGCTGACAGCGAGCAAGCCGTCGGGTCTGGTGTGGTGCTGAAAGCTCATCGGCTCCTTCGGAGAAGACGTCTTCAAATTGGGCATGACGCGGCGCCTCGTTCCGCAGGACCGTATCAACGAGCGCAAGGAGTTCTTCCGGGTGACCCTGGATGAGATCGCGGAGGCCGTGCGCAATCACCATGGTGAGTTCGAGTTGACGCGGGTGGCCGAGGCGGCCGAGTACCGCAAGTCCCTCGCCCTCATCGAGGAAGAGCGACAGAAGGCTCCATCCGCCCCGCCTCCACAGGTGCGTGCCGTCGCTTGATGAGGGGCCCCATCCACGGAATCCCGGGGGTGGGTTATGTTGGGGGCCACCGCCCCATGAGCCGTCGCCCGCGAAGCGCTGGAAAGAGTTCCGATACCTTCATTCCCCCGAAGGCGAGGCATGAGGCCGTCGCGCGGAGGCTCGCCGAGGGGGAATTGATCGCGGGCCGCTACCGCGTCCTGTCATTCGTGGACGAGGGGGCCATGGGCGCGGTCTACGCGGTGGAGGATCAATCGCTGCGTGAGCGGGTCGCTCTCAAGACGCTCCACGTTCAGGGCGTCTCCGCGCCGCGAATGGTCAAGCGTTTCAAGCGCGAGCTGCGTCTGGCCCGCAGGGTGACGCACCCCAACGTGTGCCGGGTGTTCGACCTGGGCGAGCACACCCCGGCGGCGGCGGCAGGCGAGGACGCCTCGTTCGCGTTCCTCACCATGGAGTTCCTGGAGGGGGAAACCCTCGAGGCGCACCTGCGGCGCCAGGGGCGGATGACTCCGGAGCGCATTCTTCCCCTGGCCGAGCAGATGGCGGCCGCGCTCGACGCGGCGCATGCCGCGCGGATCATCCACCGGGACTTCAAGAGCGGCAACGTGATGCTGGTGCCCTCCGGCTCCGGGGCCTTGCGCGCGGTGGTGACCGACTTCGGGCTGGCGCGAGGCGAGGGAGTCGAGGACGACGTGAGCACCCAGGAGGGCGCCCTGCTGGGAACCCTCGGCTACATGTCACCCGAGCAGGTGGAATGCCGGACGCTGTCACCCGCCTCGGACCTGTACTCCTTCGGCGTAGTGCTCTTCGAGATGGTGACGGGCCAGCTTCCCTTCCTCGGGGACACGCCCATGGTCATGGCCATCAAGCGCCTCTTCGAGCCGCCTCCCTCGCCCGGGAGCCGGGTCCCCGGGCTGCCGGCCTCCTGGGACGCGGCCCTGCGCCGATGCCTGGCGCGCCAGCCCGAGGAACGCTTCCCCTCGGCGTCGCGAGCCGTCGAGGCCTTGCGCGGTGCCATCCCCACCCCGAGGGCGTCTCCGCCCGAAACTCCGTCCTCCACGCCCTTCGCGGACATGATGTCCTCGCCTCCTCCGTCGGCATCGAGGAAGTCCTCGCGGGGGACGGCTCGGCACGAGGTGCGGGGGGCCCTGCCCACCCATCCCGAGGCGGCGCACCTCTACGCGGAAGGGTTGCTCGCGCTGCGTGGCCATGAGTCGCCGCTGGCCATCGAACGGCTCGAGCGGGTGGTGGAACTGGAGCCCGGATTCGCGCAAGGCCATTCGGCACTCGCCGCCGCGTGCAAGCTCTCCTTCCTCGAATCGCGTGCCCGGGCCTCCGCGCGGCGTGCGCTCGAGCTGTCCGAGGGCCTGCCGCGCGAGGAGCGCTTGTGGGTGGTGGCGCGCTACCACGACGCGCATGCCGAGTGGGCTCAGGCCATCGAGGCCTACCGGACGCTCTCCGAGTTCTTCCCCGGCAACGTGGAGTACGGCACGGCGCTGGTGTCCGCGCAGGTGTCCGCGGGCCTGGTGCGCGAGGCATTGGTATCGCTCGAGGCTTTGCGGCGATTTCCAGAACTGGAGGACGGGGACGCGCGCATCGACCTGGCGGCGGCCACGGCCACGATGATGGCGGGGGATTTCCCGGCCTCGCGGCGGCATGCCGAGTGGGCGGTGGCACGGGCCCAGCGCCTGGGGCATGCGCTCATCGTCGCCTCGGCGCTCGTCGCGTGGGCCTTCGCGATGCGCAACCTCGGCGAGTCCGCGCGGGTCCTCCCGTCCCTGGAGGAAGCGGTGCGGCTGTTCCTCTCCCGGGGGGAGCGGGGTGGGGCGGCACGGGCGATCACCGCGCGCTCCATCGTGCTCATCGACCTGGGGCGGATGCGGGACGCCGAGGGCTCCCTGGCGACGGTGGTGCGCGTGGCCCGGGAACTCCAGAACCAGGCGCTCGAGGCCGAGGCGCTGGGCAACGCCGGTTGGTTGAGCTGCCACCTGGGCGACATGGAGCTGGCCCTGAAGCGCTCACGCCGGACGACGGCGCTCTACCGCCAACTGGAGATGCGCGCCGAGGAAGCGACCTTCGTCGTCCAGACGGGGATGGTGCTTCGGCGGCGGGGAGACCTGGACGAGGCCCAGCGCCTGCTGGAGCAGTCGAGGCAGGCGCTCAACATCGTCTTCGGGGATGAATACTCGGAGGGGTGGGCGAGCTACGAGCTGGGTCTGCTCTTCCTGGATCGGGGAGAGCTGGCGACGGCGCGGGGGTGGTTGGAGCGCACCCTGGAGTTGCGCCGGGCGCGGGATCTCAAGCCCTTCATCGCCGAGACGGAGCTGGCGCTGGCGCGGGTGGCGCTGGAGGCGGGACGCTTCGAGGAGGCCTTGTCCCTGGTGGAGCGGGTCTGCGCGGCGTACGCGGAGCAGCGGCAGCAGACCCTGGAGGGATTGGCTCAGGCGGTGCGGGCCCAGGTGCTGTTGGCCGGTAAGGAGCCGAAGCGGGCCCGCGAAGCGCTCGCCCGGGCCCAGGCGCTGACGCGGCACAGCGAGCACGTGCTCGTCACCTCGGAGGTGAGCTTGACCGAGGCCCGGGTGGCGTTGCGCGTGGGCACGCCCGAGGAGCGGCGGGCGGCCCTCGGCACGGTTCAGGCACTGCTCGAACAGGCGGCACGTGGGCACATGGGGAGCCTGCAACTGGAAGCGCGGCTCGTCCGGGCCTCGCTGGAGCGGATGGACGGAGAGGCCGAGGCCATCGCCGAGCTGAAGAAGATCGAGGCGGAGGCGGGCCGGTTGGGCTACCGCGTCCTCGCGGGCAAGGCCAGCGCGGCGATGAAGGGACGTGTCCCTTAGCGGGCTCGTCTCACGACGCCGCGATGGCCACCGCCTCCAGTGAAGCAGCCGCCGGGGCGGCGGACTCGCGCACGTGCGGCGGCAGCGTCAACCGGAACGAGGTGCCCTCGCCCCGCAGGCTCGACACGGTGATGGCGCCGTCGAACGCCTCGACGATGGACTTGCAGATGAAGAGGCCCAGGCCCGTGCCCTCGCCCCGGGGCTTCGTGGTGAAGAAGGGCTCGAAGAGGTGCGCCATGTGCTCGGGCGCGATGCCCATGCCCGTGTCCGACACCTCGGCGCAGGCCTCTCCCTTCGGGCCCGTCCACAGCCGCACGCGGATTTCATGCTCGCCCCCGTCCTCGGGAATGGCCTGGGCGGCGTTGACCACCAGGTTGAGGAACACCTGCGCGAGCCGGGGCTCGTTGGCGAGCACCAGGGGCACCTCCTGGTAGTCGCGCACCACGCGGGCCCGGTAGCGGATGTGCACGAGCGCCATCTTCAACGCCGCGTCGAGCACCTCCCTCAAGTCCACCAGGATGCTCCCGTCGTCCGAGTCCCGCGCGAAGGCCTTCACGTCCCGGGCGATGTCGCGCACGCGCTCGGCGCCCTCGCGGATGTCGCGCAGCGTCGTCTCCACCGCCTCCAGCCGCTTGCCGAGCGTCAGCGCTTCCTGCGGCGCCACGCTCCGGCGCAGCGACGGCAGCTCCTCGTCGAGCCAGTCCAGGTTGGACAGGATGTAGGCCAGGGGCGTGTTCACCTCGTGCACCACGCCGGCGGCGAGCAACCCGAGCGACGCCAGACGGTCGGACTGCACCAGCATGGCCTGCATGTGCTCGCGCTCCTGGCGCATCCGGTACTGCTCCAGGGCCAGCTTGAGGCGGTGCTCGAGCGCGTCCACCTCGAAGGGTTTGAGCAGGTAGTCGAAGGCCCCCAGGCGCAAGGCCTCCACGGCGCTGTCCACGTTGCCGTACGCCGTGACGATGACGGCGTTGCACCCGGGCTGCTCGGTGCGCAGCCACTTGAGGAATTCCAGGCCGCTCTCGCCCGGCATGTTCTTGTCGATGAGCGCGCAGGCGAAGGTGTGCCGGGCGGCGAGCTGCCGGGCGCTCGCGGCGTCCGCGGCCACCACGGGCACGGCGCCGGTGCGTTGCACCACGAAGGCCAGCAGGGCGCGCAGGGCGGGTTCATCGTCCACCACCAACACGGACTCAGGAGCAGGACTGGCAGCCGTTCTCATCCGCGCGACCTCCGGTGCAGGGTCTCCGGATGTGCCGATTCTCAGCCGGCGAGAGGAAATCCGACCCCGTGCCCCGGCGACGCATCCAGAAGGTAGGGGAAGCTGCGGATGTAGCGGGTGGGAGGCAAGGGATCGGACGTCCTCGGGCCTCCGAGGCAATCCAGTCCTTGCCCGAAGCGTTGGCTGCCCGAAGGGGCCTTGCCCTTTGGCACGAGCCTAGAGCGCGATACCCACCAGGTGCAGATGGCCGAGCCCGTCATCGAAGCGCCGGGCGTATTGATAGAAGAGGGACACGGAGACGGCCTGTCCGAAGTTCGTGCGCAGGAAGAGCGCGCCGCCCGCGGCCCGGTGGTTGTCGCGCAGATTCGTCCGGGCCCACCCTCCGAAGGCCTCCAGCTCCAACTGGCTGATGAAGAAGGATGGCCCGAGCCAGAAGAAGGACGTCCAGCCGTAGTCGAAAATGACGCGGTAGCGGTAGCGCGCGGAGGCGATGAGGACGTTGCGCGCCTCGAGGGCGAAGTCCTCGTAGCCGCGCAGGGGCTCCACGAAGCTGACACCGGGTTGCAGGCCCAGGGGAATGGAGCGGGAGGCCTCGGGGCCCTGGCGCCGTTGGTAGGTGAAGGCTCCGAGCGGGACGCCGCCCACCTGGAACAGCCCCTCGGGCGCGTGGGGCAGGGCGTGGCCGACGAGGGACAGGGTCAGGTTGTCGCGCTTCACGCCGGGCAGGCCGGGCACCACGGCCGTCAACTCTCCGCGCACCTCCGCGAAGGGGCGGGCGTTGTCGAACGCCAGGGGGTAGACGCCCGCGCTCAGGGTCAGGCCGAGCCCCCGCTGCGTGCCGCCATAGGAGGTGCTCTCCCCCGAGGTGAAGGACACGCTGGCCTCGGGGCCGAGCAGGGAGGTGCGCACGCCGGGGCGCGAGGACGTGGTGAACCAGTCGCGGCGCAGGGCCAGCAGCCGCGCGCTCACGGGCGTGGTCCAGAAGGCGCGGGACACGGTCAGACTCACCTGGAGATCCCTTCGGCCCACCTCGCGCAGGCGCGCGCCGGACAGCTGCACGGTCCAGGGCGCGGCCAGGGCGGTGCCATAGGTGAAGGAGACGCTGGGGTCGCGCAGCGCGGTATCGGCCTCCACGAGGAGCGAATACTGGTGCATGCCCAGCCGATCCTGCCCCGCGAGCGCCAGGCCGCCGTGGATGATGCTGCGCTCGGGATCCGCCACGTCGGGCAGCGCGTAGATGTAGGGCGCGCGCAACTCCGGCAGGAAGAAGCGCTCCAGCGTCGAGTAGGGCTCGTCGGAGAGGATGTCCAGGGCGTGGCCCAGGTAGGGCGCGGAGGCGGGGGTGGCCTCCACGGGGCCCGGAAAGGAGGAGGCGCGGACGGCCACCGGGGCGGCGGGGGAAGGGCGGGACTCGAGGGGCGCGGTGTCGAGCGAGAAGTCGAAGCCCTCGCGGTTGAGGAAGACCACCTCGGAGTCGCCATGCGGCGCCACGTCCATGACGAGGTGTGGCGCGTCGGTGATGCACTCGGGTGCTCCTCCGGCCACCAGGTCGAGCACGTGCGCCTGCCAGCGGCCCTCGTGCTCGCGCACGAAGACGAGCCGCCCCGCGTCCAGCCAGCGGGGCGCGTAGTTGAAGCGCCCGTCCTCGGTGAGGGCGCGCACGGTGCCATCCGTCTCGCGCAGCGCGAGGTTCCATCCCCGCTCCGTCATCCGGGAGAAGACGATGCGCCCGTCGGCCGCCACCGCCGGGGGGCCGAGCGACACCTGTCCCTCGAAGCGAGTGAGCGGCGTGCGCTCGCCCGTGAGGAGGTCCAACCGGACCAGGTTGGCGGTGTCCTCGCTGACGTGGACGAAGACATACGCGCGGCCATCCGGCGAGACGCCGCCGCCCATGCCCTGGATGCCGTCCCACGTCTTCACCACCTCGCCGGTGCGCGCGTCCACCCGCCACACGCGCGACAGGTAGCCGCCCAGCGCATCGACATCCGCGGCCACGAGGTACAGGAACTGGCCATCCCCCGTGAAGGACAGGCCGCTCATGTTGATGGGGTGGGTGGAGAGCCACCGTCGCCCAGGGAGGAACTGGGTGAGCGAGCGGCTGAAGCGCGTTGAGCCATCGCGCTCGCGCACGGTGAGGCGGGGCACTTCGTCGCGGCCCACGTCCACGGTGGCGGTGGCGCCGTCGGCGGGCGAGGCGGCGAGCCGGGCGAAGTAGCCCACCTGGGCGGCGAGGACGCGCTGGGTGGCGGGTCGCGCGCGGGGTTGGAGCGTGCGGGCGAGCTCCGCGCTGAACTCATCGAAGAGCGTGCCGATGGTGCGGTTGTACACGGCGCGAAAGCGCAGCGTCACGCCCACGGGCGGCAGGAGCGAATCCCCCTGATCGCCCACCAGTTGCCACAGCTTCTCCTCGCCGTACTTCTGGGCGAGCCACGCCACGAAGTGACTCCCCATGAGGTAGTTGCCGCCGAAGGGATCCATGCGCCGGTGGCCGGGGTTCAGGTAGCCGGGGTGGAAGTCGCCGCCGAGCCGCTGGGAGGCCGCCTCGAAGAAGCCCCGCCACACGGGGCTGTGCGGCCGGCCCTGCTCCGTGCCCAGCCGGCCCTCGTAGAAGGTGGCCAGTCCCTCGAGGAACCAGGACTCCGTGAGGGAGTTGGACTGGAACAGGCCCCCCGTGAAGGTGTTGAGCACGCCCCACAGGCCGTCCGTCTGCTGCAACTGCACGTAGTGCACGGCCTCGTGACAGCCCACCGCGCCCAGCTCCGCCGGGCCGAAACCCAACAGGTTGAACAGCTCCAGGGACATGTGCGACGGCAGCACCATCTGCTGGGGGAGACTGGAGTAGTCGGGCACCACGTACGCGTTGTTGAAGTCCTCACCCGTCAGGTAGACGAGCACCCGCTCACGCCCCTTGGGATTGCGGGGGAGCAGGCGCAGCCGCTCGACGCAGTCCTCCACCCGGGCCGCGATGCGCAGGGCGCTGGGCCGCAGACGGGCCGGGTAGTACAGCTCCATCGTGCGCGTGGACAGCTTGCGCATGTCCTCCCGGGCGAACTCCGTCTGGACGTTCTGCTCGAAGCGGGGTGTGACGAAGGCACACCCCGAGAGGGACAGCAGGAGCAGCAGGACGGAGAGGAAGCGGCGCGGCATGAACACCCATCCTAGGAGCGGGTGAGTATTCATGGCGATGAACTTGGTTTTCGCGATAAGGGGTGCGTCCGTTTCGTTACGGTCGAGTCCTTCATCAGTAGAGGAACCTTCAATGGCTCATCCCGCCCCTCCGCATGTCCAACAAGCCCAGGCCCAGGTCGCGGCCGCCTTCCAGCAGCTCGGGGGCAAGCCGGTGGATCTCCTCAAGTCCCCCTGGTCTGAGGTGGAAGCCGCCGTCCCGGGTCTGATCGGCGGCACCTTCCAGCCGAACAACCAGAACCACCAGATGTTCGCCCTGGGCCTGGCGGGCGCGCTCGCCGAGCGTCTGGCGGAAGACCATGGCGCCTTCTGGTTCCTCAACCGCGAGTCTCCCGAGGGGGCCTCGCTGGGCTTCCCCGACGCGCTCATCGTGCTGTCGCCGTTCGGCGAGGTGATGAACTCGCTGGTGAGCGGCAAGCTGTCGCGCCTGGACGAGGTGAGCACGAACATCCGCGGCATGCTGGGCAAGGCGCGCTTTGGCGCCCAGGGCGGCGGCCAGAAGCTGAGCGCCGCGGACTACCAGCGGCTGATCGATCCGGGCTTCATGCAGTTCCTGGTGATGGATCCGGCCAAGACGAACAAGGCCTTCGACTCGACGCCCGAGGCGCTGTCGCGGGAGATCCGTGACGCGCTGGGCCGTGCGCAGATGCCCAAGGAGGTGCGCGCGCAGTTCGAGGGGCAGGTGCTCTCGGCGCTGCAGCAGATGGAGCCGGGCAAGAAGCTGGTGGAGCAGGTGGAGCTGGCGCCGCGCATCGTGGAGCTGATGGCGCACCTGTTCGGCACGCAGGCGAGCACGGGCGCGGCGCAGAACGAGTTCTGGGGCCACCTGATCCTCCCCATGCTCTTCATCGGCGCGCCGACGAGCTTCCCTCCGGTGGACGACGAGGAGATCCAGGCCTTCACCCAGGGCGTGGCGCCGATGGAGCTGTTCGTGGACGTGGTGCCGCACTCGGTGCAGGCGCCGGACGAGGGGCTCCTGGGCGCGTTCGATCGCACCGAGGTGAGCCCGATCAATTCGAGCTTCGAGCGGGCGCGGGCGCCCCTGCACCTGCTCAAGCTGAACGTGGAGCGGCTCAAGCCGCTGCTCGCGAAGTTCGACGCGAACCAGATGGTGGACGCGGTGCGTCGCTTCACCAAGTACATGGAGGAGAAGTCGGGCAAGGGCGCGCCGCCCAACCCCCAGAACGAGGAGATGCTCAAGGCGGCCTCGGTGCTCCTCACGGACCTCAAGAAGCTGGTGCTCGAGGGCAAGGGCGACGTCTGCCTGCGCCAGATGACGGAAGGCGACGCCATGTCCGAGCGGGACCTGGCCGCGGTGCGCAACGCCCTGCAGGGGCCGCGCATCATCCTGAGCTAGCGCGGAATTGACTCACGCGATGCACGAAGGGGCCACACGGACGGACCGTGGGCCCCTTCTGTGTTTCAGGTGTTTGAAAGGGATTGCTTCAGCGCGGCGCGTGTCTCGGGTGTGAGCCGGTGTTGGACCAATTCCAATCCACGCAGCGACAGCGGCCGGTAGACGGCGGCCACTTCCGAGGGCAGGGCCGTGAGGTGGGCCGCGACCACGCCCGCGTCTCCTCGCGCGATGGGGCCGGTGTACCCAGCCGCCAGTCCTCGCGCCTCCACGCCCCGCAACGCCGAGCGGGTCAGCGGCAGCAGCGCGGCGAGCGCGTCCTCCTCGGAGATGCCCGCCACGCGCAGCGCCTCCACCGCCGCGGAGAGGGCCGCGACCACGCCTCCGGCGCTCAACACGGCTCCCGCATGGTAGGCGGCCCGGTGTTGCTCCTTCACCCGGAGGACGCGCATCCCCACGTCTTCCGCCATCCGCTCCAGCACCTCTCGCAGCCATTTCGAGCGGGTGCTGACCGCCACCGAATTGCCCGCCAGCGAGTCCCTCGCGTCCGATACCGCCACGAGCGGGTGGAAGGAACCCAGCACCCGTCCCTGGGGCGTGCCCAATGCATCGAGGGACAGTGCCCCCGCGCAGTGCACCAGGGCCGCGCCTCGCGCGAGCCGGGGCTTCATCTCCTCGGCCACGGGGGACACGGCCTTGTCCGGCACGCACAGCAGACACACCCGCGCCTGGCCCACGTCCTTCTCCGTCGCGAGCTGGAGCCTCAACCCACGGGCCCGGCGCTGACTCTCCTCGGAGCGCGCGAGCACCCGGACGGGCCAGCGCTTCGCGGCGAGCGCCAGGGCGAGCGCGCCGCCCAACCGGCCCGCGCCCACCACCACCACCGAGGGGCGACTGGGGCGCGCGGGACTCATCGGCTCACCGCTCCTCGCGCTGGAACTGCAATTCCCCGTCCTGCACGCTCACCTGGACCCGATCGCCCGCCATGAACTCGCCCGCGAGGATCCGCTCGGCGAGGGGCGCTTCCACCAGCCGCTGCACCACCTGGCGCATGGGCCGCGCACCCAGCTTCGGGTCGAATCCGCCCGACTTCATCAGCAACTCCACCACGTCCGCTCCGGCCACGTACTCGATGCTCTTCTCCGTGGCGAGCCGCTTGCGGCTCTCGTCCAGCAGCAGGGTGGCGATGCGCGCCACGTCCGTCTCGCTCAGGGGGCGGAAGGGCATCCGCTCGTCGATGCGGTTCCACAACTCGGGCGGCATCGCCTGGCGCGCGGCGTTGCTCGCGGCGTCCATGTCGTTCGTCTGGGTGCCCTGGGCCGCCGGGGTGCCGAAGCCGAGGCTCCGGCTCGTGCGGTGGAAGGCCTCCGCGCCCAGGTTCGTCGTCAGGACGATGACCGTGTTGGAGAAGTCGATGTGCCGGCCCTTGCCGTCCGTCAACCGGCCCTCCTCCAGCACCTGGAGCAGGAGGAGCTGCACCTCGCGGTGGGCCTTCTCGATCTCGTCCAGCACCACCACGCACGAGGGGCGGCGGCGCACGGGCTCGGTCAACTGGCCTCCATCGCCATAGCCCACGTACCCCGCGGGCGAGCCGATGAGCCGTGACACACCGTGGCTCTCGGACATCTCGCTCATGTCCAGACGCACGAGCAGATCCTTGCTGCCGAAGAGCACCTCGGCGAGCGCGCGCGCCATCTCCGTCTTGCCCACGCCCGTGGGGCCCAGGAAGAGGAAGGAGCCCATGGGTCGGCGCGAGGCGAAGCCCGCGTAGTTGCGGCGGATGACGCGGGCGATGCGGGAGATGGCCTCCTCGTGGCCGATGACGCGCTCGCCCAGGTCCGCCTCCAGCCGGAGCAGCCGCGCCGAGTCCGTCATCAGCAGGCGCTCCTCGGGGATGCCGGCGATCTTCGCCACGATGCGCGCCACGTCCCCGGCCTCCACCAGCTCCTTGCCCTCGCGGCGGCAGCGCGAGCCCGCCAGGTCCACCACGGAGATGGCCTTGTCCGGCATGAATCGGTCCGTCACGTAGCGCGACGCGAGCGACGCGGCGGCTTCCAGCGCATCGGGGGCGTAGCGCAGGCCGTGGTGATCCTCGTACCGGCCGATGATGCCCTGGAGGATCTCCACCGTCTCGGGCACCGAGGGCTCGTGGACGACGACCGGCGTGAAGCGCCGCTCGAGCGCCGGATCCTGCGAGATGAACTTGCGGTACTCGTCGTGCGTGGTGGCGCCGATGCAGGGGAACTCCCCGCGCGCCATGGCCGTCTTCAGCTCGTTGGCGGCGTCCTGGGGGCCCTCGCCCGTGGAGCCCGCGCCCACCAGCGTGTGGATTTCATCGATGAAGACGACCACGCGGCCGTCCGCGCGCCGCACCTCGTCCTTGAGGGCGTTGAGCTTCTCGGAGAAGGCGCCGCGCAACTGCGTGCCCGCCACCAGCGTGGCCATGTCCAGCTCGACGAGGATCTTCTCGGCGAGGCCTCCACGCAGCTCCGTCAGCCGCTGCGCCACGCCCTCCACCACGGCCGTCTTGCCCACGCCCGCCTCGCCTAGGAGGCAGGGGTTGTTGGTGCGCCGCTTGCCGAGGACGTCGATGACTTCCTCGATCTCCTTGGCGCGGCCCACCACGGGATCCAGCTTGCCCTCCTGGGCGAGCCGGCTCAGGTTGCGGCCGTGCGAGGTGAGCAGGGGGAAGCGCTTCTCGTCGAGGACCAGCGGAGCCGCCGTGCGGGGCGGCGCCGGACGTGACGGCGCGGCGACGGGCGGCGGGGTCTGCCGGGGAGGCGCCGGAGGAGGCACGGCCACGGCGGGAGCGGGAGGGGCCGCGGGCGGAGCCGCCACGGGCGCGCTCGACCCTCCCGAGGTGGGAACGGGCGGAGGCGTGCGGGTGGGCGCCGGGGGAAGGGGCGCGGGGGTGGCGGCGCGGATGTCCTCGTTCACCTCGTCGATGAGGTCGCGCGGAGAGAGCGCGGGCCGGGACGGCGCGCGGGGGGGAGGGGGCGTGCGCGAGATGCTCGGCGCGAAGGCCGACACGGGCAGGGCCGAGGGGGGCGAGCCAGGAGGACGGCTCGGCCGGGGCATGACCAGCGGCAGGGCCGTCCGGCCGGGCTGGAGCCGCCGGGGCGTGTTCCCACTGACACAGTAGGACAGGGCGATGTTCGCCAGGCTGATGAGGTGCAGCCCCGCCTTGGTGAGCATCTCCCGGGCGGCGCAGGGCACGCGGGTGAAGGCCACGAGCAGGTGGAGGCAATCCGCCTCGCGCGAGCCGATGCTCTGGGCGTTTTCCCGGGCCCTCATGCACAGCGTGCGCACGAGGCCGTCCTGCTCCATCACCTGGGCGGTCATCTGCTCGAGGAGGCTGTCCTCGTCGATGCCCTTCTCCTTGAGCAGGAGCTGGGCCCGGTTCTCCACCGTGAAGAGGGCGAGGAGCACGTGGGCCGAGGTGAGTTTCTGTGCAACGCTCTGGGCGATGTCCGAGGCTTCGTGGAGTACCTGTGCGAGATCCGTGCTGTCGACCATTCGGTCTCCGGAAGGCGAGCAGGCGAGCACATACACCCTTCGGATCCGCGCGGCAAAATTTCCGCGACAGGTTGCTACACCTTGACTTCGCGGTGGGAGATGATTCGGGGGGAACATTCGAACGGGTTCCGGGTTGACGGGCCCGATTTCCTCCCTGGTTGCAATGAAGGGCCTCTCCAGGCGTACATCCGCGTGCCGCCCTGGTGGCCCACCTCCCTATGATCTCCTTCGTTCAACCCACCCGAGTGCTCCTCGACCCGATCGAGGCGACGCGCACCGCGGTCGAGGCCCGCCGTTGGCTCTGGCCCCTGCTGCTCCTCGTCGTCTGTGTGTCCGCGTCCGGAACGGCCTTTTCCCTCCGTTGGAACGCGGCTCCCGCGGTGGTGCGGCAGTTGCAGTCAGCGGGAGGCCTGGAGCGGATGACCGAGAGCGAGCTCTCGGAGGAGATCCAGAACGCCTCGCGCAAGGCGCTGGTGGCGGGAATCGCCAAGGGCGTGTTGTTGATGCCGCTGATGACGCTGGCCCTGGCGGCGGCGCTGTGGCTGTGTGCGTGGCTGTTCGACCGCTCGGCCTCGTTCGGCCAGCTCTGGTCGGCGGCGGCGCTGGCGATGCTGCCCATCGCGCTCTACCACCTCATCTTCGCTGTCTGCGCCTTCGCCCAGCCTTCCCTGTCCGAGGCGCGGGTGCAGGACCTGGTGCCCTCGAGTCTGGCGGTGGTGCAGGGGTTGTCGCCCAAGCTGGAGCGGGTGTTCCGGGCGGTGGACTTCTTCAACCTCTGGAGCGTGGGGTTGCTCGGCCTGGGGTTCTCCGCGGCCACGGGGATGAGCCGGGGCCGGGCGGTGCTGCTGTTCACGGTCCTCTATATCGCCTTCGCCGGAGTGTTCTTCGTGGGCCTGCCGGGCATCGCGGCCGCCAAGGCGGGAGGTGGGGCATGAACGCGTTCGTGTTCGCGGCGGTGCTCGCCGCCACGCCCATCGACCTGGAGCAGGCACGGGCCCTCAGCCGGGAGAACACCCAGTCCCTGGTGGCCCTGCTCGAGGCGTCCAGCGCCGGGCAGGACGTGCGCACCGCGCGCTCGTCCCTGCTGCCCCAGCTGCGCTTCTCCGCGAGCGCGGCGGGCGAGTACAACGGCCCCCAGCGCTACTTCACGGTGGTTCCCCTGCCGGATGGCACCTTCCAGCGGCAGGTGATCGACGTCCCCTCGTCCTCGAACGCCAACTTCAGCCTGGGCCTGACGCTCACGCAGCTCATCTATGACCGCTCCGTCTGGGCGCGGCTGGAGCAGAGCGGTGCCCAGTTCGAGGTGCAGCGGGGCCAGGCGACCGAGCAGCGGGATGCCTCGGAGCTGGAGGGCATCCAGCGCTTCTTCGCGCTCTACCGCACCCAGGCCACCATCCAGGTGCTGGAGGCCAACGTCCAACGCAGTGAGCAGCAGCTGGAGCGGGCCCGGGCGCTCTTCCAGGCGGGACGGGTGGGCAAGGCGGAGGAATTGTCCGCGCAGGTGAACCTCGGCAACGATCGCATCGCCGTGGTGACGCGGCAGTCCCAGCTCGCGGCCAACCAGGTCCAGCTCGCCACGTGGCTGGCGATGCCGGGCGCCGAGGTGGTGTCGGCGGTGGACCCCGGCGTGCTGCGGCGGGAGCCCGAGTCCGCGCCCGTCCTGACGGAGGCGCTCGAGCAGGCGCGCACCCACCGGCCCCTCCTGGTGGCGCTGCGGCAGCAGTTGCGCGCGGCCGAGCTGCAGGAGCGCATCGCCCACGCGGGCTATCTGCCCCGGCTGTCCTTCCAGGCCCAGTACCAGCGCTTCGGTCCCAACGCGGACGTCGTCTACCTCCAGCCCCAGTTGCAGAACTCGGTGAATGGTGCCCTCTCGCTCTCGTGGGATCTCTTCAACGGCCTGTCCACGCAGGCGGCCACGCGCAAGGCGGAGTTCCAGAGCAAGGTGGCCGAGCTGAACCTGCGGCAGGCGGAGCGGGATCTCGAGGGCGCGGTGCGCCAGGCGCACGCGACCGTGGAGGCACAGATCCTCGCCACGCAACTCGCGGAGGCCAACCGCAAGGCCGCGGCCGATGCCCTGTCGCTCGCCACGGAGCGCTTCAACGCGGGGGTCAGCTCGACGCTGGAGGTGCGCGACGCGCAGCTCAAGCTCACGCAGTCGGAGCTCACGCTGCTGGAGAATCGGATTGACGTGGAACTCGCCCGCTTCGCGCTGATGCGGGCCATGGGAACGCTGGACTCGGGAGAGACCCAATGAAGTGGTGGAAGACGGTCATCGCAGGCGGTCTGTTCGTCGGTGCGGCGGCCATCACCGTGGGGGGGTTGAAGGACCGGCCGCCGCCCACGGTGGAGGTGCAGATGACGAAGGCGCGCAAGGGCACCATCACCCGCACCATCACCGGCGCGGGCAAGGTGCAGTCGGCCACGACGGTGAAGATCTCCTCCAACCTCTCCGGGGATTTGATGGAGCTGTCGGTCAAGGAGGGCATGCCGGTGAAGAAGGGGCAGGTGCTCGGCCGCATCGACCGGCGCCGGTACGAGGCCGGCGTGAAGCAGGCCCTGGCGGCCCAGAACGCGGCGCGCTCGGACGCGCAGGTGACCCAGGTGGAGGCGGCTCGCGCGGAGGCGGACCTGGCGCGCGTGATGGAGCTGGGACGCAAGGAGCTGGCGTCCGCGGCCGAGGTGGACCAGGCCAAGGCGGCCCGGGACTCGGCGGCGGGCCGGCTGGCCGCGGCCCAGCAGCGCCTGGCCCAGGCCTCCGCCGTGTACGAGGAGCAGCAGAGCAACCTCGAGAAGACGACGTTCCTGTCGCCCATCGACGGCACCGTCATCGAGGTGGCGCACGAGGTGGGTGAGCGCGTGCGCGGCTCGGACCTCTCCGAGGACGTGGTGATGACCATCGCGGCGCTCAACGTCATGCAGGTGAAGTTCGAGGTGGGCGAGCACGAGGTGGTGCACCTCAAGCCCGGCCAGCCGGCGGAGATCTCCGTGGATGCGCTCGAGGGTGAGACGTACGTGGGCGAGGTGGTGGAGATCGCCCAGCAGGCGCTCATCAAGAATCCGGGCACGGAGGCGGAGGTGACGAGCTTCCCGGTGACGGTGGCGCTGAGCACGCGGCCCGCCCGGGTGCTGCCGGGCATGAGCGCCGAGGCGCGCATCTCCGCGGAGACGCACAACGACACGGTGCTCGTGCCCATCCAGGCGGTGACGGTGCGGCCGGAGAAGACGCTGCCGGACTACAAGCCGCCGGTGGAGGGCGGGGGCTTGTCGGCGCCCCGTCGCGCGGAGTCGCTGGCCAAGGTGGTCTTCGTGGTGGACGCGGACAACAAGGCGCAGGCGCGCCGGGTGCGCACGGGCATCGCCTCGGACGCGGACCTGGAGATCCTCGAGGGCATCCAGGAGGGGGATCGCGTGGTGGAGGGGCCCTACCGCACGCTGTCCAAGGAGCTCAAGTCGGGAGACCTCGTGCGTGAGCCGCAGCAGGATGCCCCGGGCGGGACCAAGTCGTGAGTGATTCCCGGCTCATCGACGTGCGGGACGTCACGCGCGTCTTCCACGTGGGCGGCGAGGAAGTGCGCGCGCTGCGCGGCGTGTCCTTCGGCATTGGCCGGGGCGAGTGGGTGGCCATCATCGGCCAGTCCGGCTCGGGCAAGAGCACGCTCATGAACGTGCTGGGCTGCCTGGATACGCCCTCGAGTGGCAGCTACCTGCTCAACGGCAAGGACGTGTCCCACATGGTGGACGACGAGCTGGCCGTGGTGCGCAACGAGGAGATCGGCTTCATCTTCCAGACGTTCCAGTTGCTGCCGCGGGAGACGGCGCTGGCCAACGTGGAGCTGCCCCTGGTGTACCGGGGCCTGGGCCTCAAGGAGCGGCGCGAGCGCGCGCGGGCGGCCCTGGCCAAGGTGCACCTGGAGCACCGCATGCACCACAAGCCCAACGAGCTGTCCGGCGGTCAGCGCCAGCGCGTGGCCATCGCCCGGGCGCTCGTGGCCCAGCCCTCCATGCTCCTGGCCGACGAGCCCACGGGCAACCTGGACTCGGCCACGGGCGAGGAGATCGTCCGCTTGTTCGAGGAGCTGCACCGCGCGGGCAACACGCTGGTGCTCGTCACGCACGAGCCGAAGCTGGCGGCGCGCTGTCCTCGCGCCATCCGCATCAGTGACGGGGAGATCGTCGCGGACGGGCCCGGGCGTGAAGTGGCCCTGGGCGATGGCGCCCATGGCCTGGCCGCGGGGGGCACATGAGCCGGGCGGTTCGCGTGGATGTGCTGGAGGGGGCGCGCATCGCGCTCTTCTCGTTGGGGGCCAACCGCATGCGCACGGTGCTCACCACGGTGGGCATCGGCATTGGCGTGGCCACGCTGCTGGCCATCGTCGGCATCATCCAGGGGCTCAACGTCTCCTTCGAGAAGCAGCTCGCCTCGATGGGCACCAACACCCTCTACGTCTCCAAGTTCCCCTGGGTGATGATGGGCGACTGGTGGCTGTACCGCAATCGCAAGAACTTCACCCTGAACCAGGTGGAGCAGATCCGCGCGCAGTCCACGTACCTGTCCGGAATCGCGCCCACGGTGGGCCGCACCGGGGACGTGGCCTTCAACGGCGAGCAGCTGTCCGCCGTGGACATCACCGGCACCACGCACGAGTACTTCTCCATCGCCTCGTTCCAGGTGACCGCGGGCCGGCCCCTCACCGAGGCGGATGACGCCGTGACCCGTCCGGTGGCGGTGCTCGGGGCCTCCGTGGCGTCCAGTCTCTTCCCGGGGCTCAATCCCGTGGGCCGCACCCTCCGCATCGACGGCAAGCCCTTCCAGGTGGTGGGCACGGTCGCGCCCAAGGGCAAGCTGATGGGCCGGGATCAGGACCTGGTCGTGTTCGTGCCCTTCAAGACGTTCTATTCGTCCTTCGGCAAGAGCCGGGGCTTCAGCATGGCCATCTCCATCACGCGCACCGAGGACCTGCGCAAGGCGGAGGATCAACTGGTGGGCATCCTGCGGCGCGTGCGGGGCACTCCGCCGGGCGCCCCGGACGACTTCTCCATCAACCGTCCGGAGATGCTCGCCCAGACGTACCAGCAGCTCACGGGCGCGCTCTATGGCGTGGCGGTGGGCGTGGGCTTCATCACCTTGCTGGTGGGCGGCATCGGCATCATGAACATCATGTTGGTGTCGGTGCGCGAGCGCACCCGGGAGATCGGCATCCGGCGCGCGCTCGGGGCGCGCAAGCGCACCATCGTGTTGCAGTTCCTCATGGAGGCCTCCTCCGTGTCCGCGCTGGGCGGCCTGATGGGGACGATCGTGGGCCTGGGCACGGCCAAGGTGCTCTCGCTCATCACGCCCCTGGCCGCGGACGTGCAATGGACCACGGTGGCGGGTGGCGTGGGGTTCGCCGCGGTGGTGGGCCTGCTGTTCGGCATCTGGCCGGCGGCGCGTGCCGCGAACCTGGATCCCGTGGAAGCCCTTCGCTACGAGTGAGCACCCGCCCATGATCCGACGCTTTCAATCCAACCTGCTCGCGGCGCTGGACAACCTCCGGCTCGCGATGGGGACCTTCCTGGGCAACCCCCTGCGCACCCTGCTCACGCTGCTGGGCATCGTCATCGGGGTGACGACGGTCATCGCCATGATGGCCCTCATCGAGGGGCTGCGCATCAAGGTGAACAAGGACCTGTCCTACCTGGGCGCCAACACCTTCCAGGTGAGCAAGTGGCCCTCGGGCTTCGGCCGGTTCGACTGGCGCAAGTACGCCCGGCGCCAGAAGCTCACGCTCGAGGACGCGCGCGCCATCCTGGAGACCTGTCCCTCGGTGGGCCAGGTGTCCGGGGCGGATGACGTCGGGGGGCAGCGGATCTCCACCGCGACCCTGGAGACGCGCCCGACGGTGAGCGTCACCGGCGCCACCGCCCAGTACATCGACACGAGTGGCGGCACCGTCGCCGCGGGACGCTTCTTCGGGGAGATGGACCAGGAGGATGGGCGTCAGGTCGCGGTGCTGGGCATGGACGTGGTGGACGCGCTCTTTCCCGGCTCCAATCCCATCGGCCAGGAGATTCGCATCAAGGGCCGGCCCTTCACCGTGGTGGGGTTGCTGCAGCGGCGTGGCAGCTTCCTGGGCATGGTGAGCATGGACAACGAGGTCATCATCCCGCTGCGCGCCTACGGGGTGCTCTTCGGCACGGGAGGCTCGTTGCAACTGGCGGTGCAGGCCACCTCGCCCGAGCTGCTGAGCAAGGCGCAGGAAGAGGTCTCCTTCCTGTTGCGCCGCCGGCGCGACGTGGCGCCGCTCGAGCCCAATGACTTCGAGGTGTCCACCAACGAGTCGATGACCGAGACCTTCAACAGCCTCTCCCAGGTCATCACCATCGCCAGCTTCGGCGTGTGCCTGCTGTCGCTCGTGGTGGGCGGCATCGGCATCCTCAACATCATGTTGGTGTCGGTGACGGAGCGCACCAAGGAGATCGGCATCCGCAAGGCCCTGGGCGCGCGCAAGGGGCGCATCCTCGGCCAGTTCGCCACCGAGGCGGTGCTCATGGCGCTGCTGGGGGGCGCGCTCGGGGTGGTGCTCGGCTACGGGCTGGCCTTCCTCGCGCGGTGGATGCTGGGCTTCAACACCGTGGTGCCCCCCTGGGCGGTGGCCCTGTCGTTGGGCATGAGCTCCGGCGTGGGCCTCGTCTTCGGCATCTACCCCGCGGCACGCGCCGCGAGGTTGGATCCGGTGGAGGCCATGCGCACGGAGTAGGGGGCGGCGAGGGCACCGCCCCCGTGCGTCACGACGCGGTGGTGAGGCCCACGGGGCAGCTCACGCCGGTGCCCCCGAGGCCGCAGTACCCGTTCGGGTTCTTGGCCAGGTACTGCTGGTGGTAGTCCTCGGCGTAGTAGTACTCGGGCGCCTGGCGCACTTCCGTGGTGATGGCCCCGTAGCCCGCCGCGGTGAGCCCCTTCTGGAAGGCGTCGCGCGAGGCCTCCGCCTGCTGACGCTGCGCCTCGGTGGTCCAGTAGATGGCCGAGCGGTACTGGGTGCCCACGTCGTTGCCCTGGCGCATGCCCTGCGTCGGATCGTGGTTCTCCCAGAAGACCTTCAGGAGCGTCTCGAAGGAGACCTTCCGGGGGTCGTACACCACGCGGACGACCTCGGTGTGCCCGGTGCGGCCGGAGCACACCTCCTCGTAGGTGGGGTTGGGCGTGGAGCCGCCCGCGTAGCCCACGGACGTGGAGTACACGCCGGGCACCTGCCAGAACTTGCGCTCGGCGCCCCAGAAACAGCCCAGGCCAAACTCCGCCTGCTCCAGGCCCTCGGGGAAGGGGGCCTCCAGGTGGGCGCCGTTGACGTAGTGCTTCGGGGGGACCGCCATCCGGGTGGAACGGCCCGGCAGGGCCTCCTCCGGCGTCGGCAGCTTCTGCTTATTGGGATTGAGGATCCGCCACATGGGGCGGAATCTAACGCGGCCCCCGGGCGCGCGCCGGGAATGTGCTCGCTTCCAGCCCAGGCGGGGGGCCCTTCCTACCTGTCAGGTTGGGACGCGCGCCTCTTCTTTTTTCGGGGGGGACGTTGTCGCGGGAGCAACGCGGGACGGCCGCCTGCGCTAGACTGGTGTCCCGATGACGGCCCCCGCCCCCGAGTCCCCCGAGCCGGTCCCCGATGAGCGTCCCCGGCTCCTCATCAACGGGGAGCCCGTACGTCCCGAGGATCTGAATCGGGCCCTGCCCGAGTCGGTCCAGCGGCGGCTGGATGTGAAGGCGGCCGAGGCTCCGCGTGGGACGCCCCGGCGTGGGAAACGCAGGCGGGCCTCGTCTCCCTCTCTGAATCCCTGGCTCCTGCTCGGGGGCCTGGGTCTGGCCGCCCTGGCCGTGTGGCGCCTGCTTCAGTAGACCCGGGCGGACTCAGGGCGCCGATTCGCAGCCACAGCCACAGTCGTCGCTGAAGAAGTTCGTCTTGTCCGCGTGCTGCTCGTCAGTGGGCGGCGGGCAGACGAAGCGCACGAGCGCGCACCGCTCGGGATCCTTGGACACGTAGTAGCGGCGGGGATCCTCGCAGCGCGAGCCCTGGGTGTCTTCCTGACAGATGCCCATGCAGTCGCGTCCGCCCTGCTTGGGATCGCAATCGTCCGAGGGGTCATCCACGCAGACCAGGGGCTCGGGGCAGGGCAGGCCCGCGAAACCGCCGCACTGCTGGTGCTTCTGGACGTTCTCCCTCTGGGCGCCCGAGGCGGACTGGGCCTCCGCGCTCCGGGTCGCACAGGCGCCCGCTCCCAACGCCATTCCCACGATCACCACCGCGCGAAACATCGAATGCATGGACATGAACCCCTCCTGGGTTGGCTCGGGAAGTTCGGCCTCCCGGCTGCTTCATGGAAGAGGGCGGACGGGTAGGCAAGGGCCCGGAGGGACGGTTCATTTGGCCACCTCCGGGCTTCGGGGTAGAGGGAACGTTCGCTATGGGCACCCGGACGATCAAGTTGAAGCAGGGGAACACGGGCAAGACGAAGCAACCGTCGGCCAAATCAGGCAAGACGGCGACGAAGGGAAAGGTGTCCTCGGGGGGCAGCGGGTGGGTGCGCCGCGTCCTGATGGGGCTCTTCCTGCTGCTCGTGGTGTTCGTGTCCTACGAGTACACACGCCTGCCGGACGCGGCGCCGTTGCTCAAGGAGAACCCCAAGACGACGGCGCTCATCGAGCAACGGGCCGAGGAGGCGCGCGAGGAAGGGCACAAGCCCCGGCGCAGGCAGTCCTGGGTGGGCCTGTCCAACGTGTCCAAGCCCGCCATCGACGCGGTGCTCCTCTCCGAGGACGCGAGCTTCTACCTCCACGAGGGCGTGGACACGAAGGAGCTGGAGAACGCGCTGCAAGAGGCGATTCGCCAGGGGAAGCTGGGCCGGGGCGCGTCCACGCTCACCCAGCAGCTCGCCAAGAACCTGTGGCTGTCGACGGACCGCAGTCTGTTGCGCAAGGCCAAGGAGCTGGTGCTCACGCGCCGCCTGGAAGAGTCCTTGCCGAAGAACCGCATTCTTTCGCTGTATCTGAACGTCGTGGAGTGGGGCAACGGCGTGTACGGAATCGAGGCGGGCGCGCGCGAGCACTTCGGGATTCCCGCTTCACAGCTCTCGGCGGCGCAAGGGGCCATCCTCGCGTCGATGCTGCCCGCGCCCCGCAAGCGCTCGGTGAGCTCGGGCTCCCGGGCGCTCAAGAAGCGGGCGCATTGGATCATCGATCAGATGCAGGCGGTGCGGCGGTTGAGCGCGGAGCAGGCCCGGGCCGCGCATGCGGAGATCGATCAGATTCTTGAAGGCCGAAAGGGCGAGACGGCCGAGGACGACGAGGGAAGCTAAATGAGGCGGGCCCTCACGGGGAGGGCTCAAGCTTCTTGAAACGTGGCGGCGACCTGCCGCAGGCTGTGCGCTTCCCTCCACCAGGACGCGCCTTCCGATGCTGCCTGTACTGCTGGCCGCGCTGCTCTCCCAGGCTCCGACTCCCGCCGCCCATCCCCGCCAGCAAGGCGTGCCCATTGGCAAGGGCAAGACGCCGCCCACGGTGCGCCTGTCCGCGCCCTCGGGCGGTTGGACGGTGGACCGGATGTTGCTCGTGGAGGGCACGGTCAGCGACACCACCATTGATCCCGTGGTGCTCTCCATCAACGGCGACCGCTACCTGATGCGCACCTTCAACGGGCGCTTCCAGCGCAAGTTCCCCGCCGCGAGCGGCAAGAACGTCGTCACCGTCATGGCCACCAACCAGGGCGGCACCACACGCGCCCAGGCCACCAGCTACGCGCGGATTCCCACCGTGCCGCTCAAGGCCATCCTCACCAGCGACACCGAGGGGGTCTACACGGACCTGCACATCTACGAGCCCACGAAGGACAGCGTCACCCCGGGCGAGGGCGGGGCGCCCTCCACGCTCGACGTGCAGAAGATGGCCCATGTCTATTGGGCCAACACCGAGAGCCCCAGCGGCGGCACCTTCTTTCTGAACGCGCAGGGCGAGACGTCCTTCGATGATCCGGCCTACGGGCCCTACCTCTACATCCATCGCGCGCCGCCCCGGGGCCTGTACCTCATCGCCACCAACTACTGGCCCAGCGGCGACAAGGCCCACACCGTGGCCACGCTCAACGTGGTGCTCTACGAGGGCACGCCCCAGGAAACGCGCCGCATGGTGCGCATCCCGCTCGCCACGCCTGGTACCACGCGGGTGCTCGCCTGGGTGAACGTGCTCGGCGACGGCAAGGCCGAGGTGTACGTGCCCGCGCAGGATCCCACCCCCAAGGGGGCCTCCTGGCCCGGCAACCTGGACGCCGCCGTCAAGGGGCTTGGCAGCGGCTCGGACTACTGAGCCCCCCGGCGCGCCATGCATTCGCTTCTGCTCGTTCTCCTGCTCCAGGCCGCTCCCGCGAGCCCGCCGCCCGAGTCGCCGCTGCGGCGGGAAGTGGCGCGGCTGGCGCTCGCCCAGGTGCGCCAGATGGATCCCGACTGGCAGCCCGAGCAGCGGGACTGCGCGGGCCTCGTGCGCTTCGTCTTCCGGGGGGCCTACCGCGTGTGGCGGCCCGAGCGGCTGGCCACGCCCCTGTGGCGGGGGACGCGGGGCGAGCCCAGTCACTTCGCGGACGCGGAGACGCTGCTCGCCCACAGCTTCGCGCCGCTCGGCCGCGACGAGGCCGCGCGCGAGTCCCTGCGCACCGGTGACCTGGTGGCCTTCCGCCAGGAGCGCGACGCGGGGCCCCTGTTCCATCTGATGCTCGTGGTGCGCCCGGAGGACAAGGCGCATGCGCCCGCGCGCGTCGTCTACCACCCGGGCGAGAAGGGGGCCGCGGTGCGCACCGGCCTCCTGCCCTCGCTCCTCACCGAGGCGCCCCTGGAGTGGCGCCCGGTGCCCCAGAACACCGCCTTCCTCGGCTTCTTCCGCTTCAAGGAGTGGACACGATGAACCCTCCCTCTTCTCCGCCGGGCACACCGCCCCCGGCGCCGCCTCCTCCCGGAAAGGGTCCCTCCCGGGCCCTGCTCGTGGGCGGAGGCGCCGCCGTCCTCGTCGGGGTGGCCGCCGCCGCCTTCTTCCTCGGCCGGGGCTCCTCCTCGCCGCCGTCCCCCGGAACGGGGACGTCCCAGGGTCCGGCCTCCGGGGCTTCCGCCTCCTCCACCCAGGCGCCGCCCCTCCAGGCCCTGCCTCCCGTCTCCTCCACGCCCCAGGCGATGGACGTGCCCGGCGAGGCGGTGCGTCCGGCGTTCTGGTTGGACGTGTACACGCCCGGCAAGGTGCGTGACGCGCTCGCGGGCAACGCCTGGGTGAAGGAGCAGCTGCGGAAACCCCTGGGCAAGGGCTTCGTGGGTGGATGGGCCGCGATGCTCGGCACCCGGGGCGAGGACCTGGGCGGAAGCTTCAAGGGCGCGATGTTCGACGTGATGAGTGGGCAGCTGCTGTCCGCGCCCTTCCGGATGGTGTGGTTCTCCGGAAACCCGCGCACGGGCACGCCCGCCATCATCATTCCCCAGCCGGGCAACACCGCCATGGCCTCCTTCGACTCATTGAATGGCGTCGTGCGCCGCAACGTCTTGGAGGCCTCGTCGTGTCCGGGCGGGCAGGGCGAGGTGCCCTCCGAGGGCTTCACGTTGCAGCGCTGGCTCGTGGCCGAGCAGTCGCTGTGGGCGGCGCGCACCGATGAGCGGATGGTGTTCGGCCGGACCTCGGCGGTGGTGCTCCAGGGGTTGTGCGAGCCCCGCCTGGAGCTGGAGCCGCCCCAGGGCGTCGACGTGGAGCTGGGCTTCGCGCCGGAAGCGCTCGGCCGCGAGGCGCAGTTGCTCACGCACGTGATGGGAGTGGCCCAGGGCACCCGCCTGCAGTTCGCCGCCGAGGGCAACCGGCTGGTGGCGCGGGGCATCACCGGGCCCGTGGTGGACGAGCCCCGGCTGGACAGCGCGCCCCTGTCGGACGACCTGCTCAAGCTCGTGCCCGAGGAGACGCCCGTGCTGCTCACGCTCCAGCTCAAGCTGCCGGAGCAACTCGATACGAGCACCCTCCAGGCGTACTGGTCGGGCAATGGCTTTCAGGGCAACGTGCGCACGCGCCAGGTGGCGCTGGCCTGGACGCCCCGGGGAGACCCCTCGCTGCCCACCGAGGTGGCCCTGCTGTGGGGCCGTCCCGAGGACGCGGCGGCGCTCGGTCAGATCTTCTCCGGCCCCAACAAGATGGAGACCGCGACGGTGTGTGGCCACCACGTGCTGGCCTCCACCCCCGCCGTGCTCGCGCGGCTGCGCAAGGCGTGCGAGGGCCAGTCGCCCAACCTGCTCAACGCCGCGGGGCCCGTGGTGCAGGGCCTGCGCGCCCAGGGCTCCATCGCCTTCGGTCTGCACATGGGCCGGCTGCTGGGCGGACTGGTGGCGGATGGCTACGCGTCGAGAGTGACTCCGGATGCGGATGGCAAGCCGAAGCCCCCGCCGGTGGCTCCGCCGGAAATCGAAGCCGCGAGACGTGACTTGGAAGCGCTGCCGTACATCGGCCTGCGTGGCACCGTGGATGGAAACCGGCTGGTTCCGGGAGGGTTTGGTTCATGAGGTTCTCCACTCGCATCGCGGCGCTGGCCGCGCTCGTCTTCGCCGGGGTGGCCTCGGCCAAGCCGCTCTACATCACCGTCCCCCGTGCCTACGGCAGCTCCGAGCCGGTGGGCGTGGACGTGGCCTTCGAGAGCAAGGGGCCCGTGGAGCTGCGGGTGCTCAAGCCCGCCAACACCGATGCCTTCATCCGCGCCCAGGGGGACATCCGCCGCGCGTACGAGACGCCGCCCGTGTTGGCCAACCCCGGCAACGCGCTCAGCCGGGGCCTCAACGCCGTGCGTCCTCCGGGCTCCTTCCTGCTCTACGCCCTGGGCACTCAGTTCCGCGACGCGGTGGCTCCGGGGTTGCCCCAGCGGCCGCCGCCTCCTCCGGGCCGGGCGCTGGCCCGCGTGTCCGAGGGCATGGCGAAGCTGGTGGGCGTGCCCACGGGTTTCTCCGTGGTGCGCAGCCAGTGGTTGAACCTGGACCTGGGCGGCTCGGATCGCGAGTTCAACGTCCCGGGCTTCGACACCTTCGGCTACGACAGTGGCTACCAGGAGCGGCACCTCGAGCTCGCCCCCCTGCCGGCCGGTACCTACATCCTGCAGATCGTCCAGGGCCAGGTGGAGGGGCAGGTGGTGCTGGTCGTCACGGACCTCACCGTGCAGCTCAAGCAGACGGATGGGCAGGTGCTGGTGCGCGTGGCGGGACGGGATCAGAAGCCCCGCGCGGGCGCCGAGGTGCGGGTGTACCTGCCCACGGGCAAGGGCCCCACGGGCACCACGGACGCCCAGGGCGAGGTGACGCTCGCCGTCCAGGAGCCGCGCCTCATCGCCACGGCCTCCGTCGGCGAGGACACCGCGCTCGTGGACACGGACTTCTACTCGTCGCTCGCGGTGGCGCCGGACGTGTTCATCTACAGCGATAGGCCCGTGTACAAGCCGGGGGACGAGGTGAAGTTCCGCGGGCTCGTGCGTCAGCCGGACAGCTACCTGGCGCGCCTGTTCACCCCCCGGCGGCGCGAGGTGTCGGTGAAGCTCGTGTCGGCCGAGGGCCGCGAGGTGCGCACCCAGGCGAAGGTGGACGAGTTCGGCGCCTTCAACGGCGGCATGAAGGTGCCCGAGGACCTGGGCACGGGCGTGCTGCGCGTGCTGGCGGAGCTGGACACCCAGCCGCACCAGGGCGAGGCGCGCGTGCAGGACTACGTGAAGCCCACGTTCTACCTGGAGCTGCGGCCGGAGAAGGAGACGGTGGTGCCGGGCGAGACGCTGCACGCCACGGTGCGGGCGCGGCGCTACGCGGGCGGTGTGCCGGTGGGCACGCGCTACGAGGTGTTCCTCTACCGCTCGCTCCTGGATTCACCGGCCTGGGTGGATGACGCGGGCATGGGCGGGCAGGGCAGCGCGGTGACGTACGGCAGCGCCTCCACCACGGAGGGCGCGCTGAGCGTGCCCGAGCGCCTGTTCTCCACGGTGGCCGAGCGCGAGGCGTCCGAGGACCCCTGGGCGAGCGCTCCGGTGTTCGACGAGGAGGGCAACGCGGTGATCGACATCCCGGTCCCCGCGCTCAAGGAAGGCGAGGAGCGCCTGCCCTACCGCTACACGCTCACGGTGCGCGCGCGGGATGATCAGAAGACGTTCGCCAACGCGAGCGCCGCCTTCTTCCTGTCCAAGGTGGAGGTGCTGGGCACGGCGCGCTTCTCGGCGGCGGTGGTGAAGAAGGGCGCGGAGGCCACGCTGAGCATTCGCGCCAGCACCCTGTCCGGCAAGGCCTACGGCGCCACGAAGGGCGAGGTGGAGTTCGTCCTGCGCCGGGCGGATGGCGGCGAGAAGAGCCTGGGCAAGCGGAGCTTCACCACGGCGGCGGACGGCGTGGCGCGCGAGAAGGTGCCCACCTCGGACGTGGGCACGGTGGTGGCGCGCGTCACGGTGAAGGACAAGGGCGGCGAGGCGTGGACGGGCGAGGAGCAGGTGCTCGTCATCGGCGGCGAGGACGAGCCCGTGGCCCAGGTGCCCAACCTGACGCTGGCCGCGCTCGCGGGCACGCTGTCTCCGGGAGACACCGCGCAGCTCGTGGGCCTGCTGCCCCAGGGCTGGGGCCCGGGTGGCAAGGACGCGGGCCCGGTGTGGCTGACGTTCTCGGGCGCGGGCGTGTACGGCACGAAGCTGCTCGAGCTCAAGGGCCGCACGCTCGTGCACGACTTCGAGGTGGAGAAGCGCTTTGGCAGCGCGGTGTACGCCTCGGTGGCGTACCCCACGGCCTCGGGCCGCTGGGAGGAGCGCACCGTGGGCTTCCGCATCGTCCCCACCGAGCGCACGCTCACCGTGTCACTGCAGCCTCGCCGCGCCGAGGCCACGCCCCTCACCGAGCAGGTCATCGACATCCGGGTGACGGACCACGAGGGCCGGGGTCTGGTGTCCCAGCTCTCCGTGGGCGTGGTGGACAAGGCCGTCTACGCCATCCAGAACGAGTTCCGCCCGACGGTGCTCGACTTCTTCTACCCGCCGGGCCGCGACAACGTGGCCACCTTCTTCTCCGCCGAGTTCCAGGGCTACGGCTATGGCGAGGCCCTGGCGCGCAAGATGGCGGGGCTGCCCGACCATGCCTTCGCCTCCATCAAGCCCCCCACGCGCCAGGCGAGGGACTTGGATCGGGACACGGCCTTCTGGAGTCCCACCGTCGTCACGGACCGAGACGGCCGGGCCACGGTGCGCTTCAAGCTGCCCTCCAACCAGACGCTCTGGGTGGTGACGGGCGTGGCGGCGGACACCTCGGGCCGCTTCGGCGAGGGCACCGCGGAGTTCGCCACCCGGGGCGGGCTCAACCTGTACGCGGCGCTGCCGCGATTCCTCCGCCAGGGGGATGAAGCGCTCGCGTCGGTGCGCTTGTCGGCGGGCGAGGCGTCCACGGCCGAGCAGCGCCTGAACGTGCGGCTCGCGGCGGCGGGCGTGCTCGAGCCGGCCGAGGACAAGCGCGAGGTGACGCTCGCCCAGGGCGGCGAGCAGGTGTTGCCCCTCACCTTGAAGGCGAAGGGGTCGGGCGTGGCTTCCCTGGCGGTGGAGGTGACGGGCGGCAAGGAGCCGCTGCGTGACCGGCGCTCGGTGGAGGTGCGGCCCGGCGTGCTGGAGGAGCCGGTGAAGGTGTCGCACTGGGGAGGGGGGGCGCTGTCCCTGCCCGTGGCGGCGAGCGCGAGCGTGTCCGGCGTGGAGCTGGTGCTCCAGCCGTCGCTGGTGGACGCGGCGCTCTCCAACGTGCGCGAGCTGCTCTCCTACCCGTACGGGTGCCTGGAGCAGCTCGTGTCCACCACGGTGCCCAACGTGGCGCTGTACCAGACGCTCAAGAAGTCCGGCTCGCTGGAGGCGTTGGATCCCGACAGCCAGGCGCTGCTCGCCGAGGCGCGCAGCCGCGCGGTGCAGGGCATGGCGCGCATCCTGGACCTGTCCGTCAAGGGCGGCGGCTTCACCTGGTTCGGTGGCTACAGCACCGCCGACGTGCCCATGACGCTCATCGCCCTGGACGGGCTCGCGTACGCGGTGGAGGCGGGGCTCGTGGATCGCAACGACACGCGCATCACCGAGGGCCTGCGCTGGCTGGAGGCCCAGGAGGGGCTGCCCTTCGAGTGGGACGCCACGCGGGCGTGGGTGCTCGCGCGCCTGGACGGCGGACGGCAGGCGGCCCGGGTGCGCGCGCTGGTGCAGTCGGCGCCGCCGGGAGACCTCTATCCGCTGGCGCTGGCGGTGCTCGCGGCGGAGAAGGCGGACGTGATGAAGGAGCCCGCGCTCAAGGGCCGCATCGACGAGCTGGTGGCCCGGAGCAACGAGGGCTTCGTCACGCTGGCGAACCTGCCCGCGCCGAGCGAGGCCCTGTGGCGCTATCCGCTGCGCCGGGTGGGCCTCACCGCCATCCTCGGCCACGCGGCGTCCTTCGGGAAGATGGACGTGGACAAGGCGCGCCGGCGGCTCCTGGAGGCGCTCAGCGAGCCCGGCTTGTCCACCTTCGATCGGAGCACGGCGCTCCTGCACTCGCAGTGGCTCATCGAGCGCGACGCGAAGGAGTTCAAGAAGCTCGCGCCGCCAGAGGTGACGGGGGCCAAGGGGCAGGTGCGCTTCGTCCCGCGGGGCATGGGCCTGGTGGCGGTGCTGGCGCCGGGCACGCGCGAGGTCCAGGTGGCCGACTTCCAGGGCGTGGCGAGCCTCCGGGGCACGTCCGCCACGCCGCTCGCGGACGTGAAGCCCATGGCCGAGGGCATGAGCCTCGCGCGGCGCTACTGGGTGCTGCGCGAGGGCGGCAAGGTGCCGCTCGAGACGGGCACCAGCCTGAGCCAGGGCGAGCACGTGTACGTGGAGCTGACGTTGGACGCGCGGGGCGACAACCGCAACCGCTCGGCCTACTACGTGGTGGAGGACGCGGTGCCGGCGGGCTTCGTGCCCCTGATCGAGGACAAGGAGTTCCGCGGCCCACCGCACGCCCTGCCGCTCGCGCCCGAGGCCCTCAAGCGCCGCTCGCTGAGTCCCGAGCGCGCCACGTTCTTCTTCGAGGAGCCGACCTGGTGGAGCGACAGCGCGCGCACGGTGGGCTACGTGATGCGGGCGCAGTTCGCCGGGTCGTTCTCCGCGCCTCCCGCCGTCATCGAGGACATGTACGTCCCGAGCATTCGCGGGCGCACGGGGGCGGACGTGTTGAAGGTGGTGGCGTCGCAGAAGGACGCGAGCGGCGTCGGCCAGGGCGGTTGGTGAGCGGGTGGTGATGGGGTGGGCCGCCGTGACGGCCGTGCTGTTCGCGGCCACCCCCGTCTTCCTCACCCGGGGCGACGTGACGCCCGAGGCGGGGCTGCGCGCCGAGGCCGAAGCCGCCTGGCGGGCCCTGGAGTCCCGCTACGTGGCCGAGGCGGGAGGTGCCCCCGCCCGGGCCCCGGCCACCATCTCCCTGCGGCGGGGCGAGGGGCTGTTGCCCTCGCGCAACGGGCAGGGACAGCCGGGCGTGGTGGAGCTGCGGCAGGGCTCGCCCGGGGTGCTGGATGCGCGGCTGCGCGTGGCGCTGCGGCACGAGTTGGCGCACCAGTTGCTGTGGTGGGCGTGTCCGGCCTCCTCGGAGGATCGGCTCTTCCACGAGTCCTTCGCGCTGGCGGTGAGCGGCGAGCTGGCCGAGTGGCGGGAGGCGCCCTACCTGTCGTTGACGAACGCCGCGGTGGAGCTGGCGCGTGCTCCCAACGTGGACACGCCCCGGGCGAGACGCGCCCTGGCGCGGGTGCTGAACGAGGACGCGGGCTTCCCGAGCGCCCTGACGCGGCGGTTGCGCCAGTGCCAGCAGGGCACGCGCTGGACGGTGCCGATGTCCGTGGAGGAACTGGCCGGAGTGGGCGCGCGGGCCGCCGCGTCCGCCACGGTGGTGCTCAGCCGCCACTCGGGCGAGGTGTTGCTCTCCGAGGGAGAGGTGCGCACGGCGATGCCTTATGGCTCGACGCTCAAGCCCTTCGTGGTGGCGGGGAGCACCGCGCCGCCGCCCGTGCTCTCCGCGAGGAAGGGCCCGGTGGAATGGGCCTGTGGTGAGGGCTTCCCCGAGCGCATGGACGTGAAGGCGGCGCTCCTGCGCTCGTGCAATGGCTACTTCCTGGACTGGGAGGGGCAGGGGAGCGCGCCGAGGGGCTTCGGGGCCTGGGGCGCGGTGCTCTCGGCGGTGGGCTTGTCGAGCGCGCCCCTGGACATGGCGGATGCCATCGGTCTGCGCGCGAACCTCCGCCTCTCCGCCTGGGGCCTGGCGCAGGCGTACCGGTTGCTGGCGGAGGCGCGGCCGGACCTGCTCGCGGTGCTCGCGGACAACGCCTCGCGGGGGACGCTGTCCGAACTGCCCGCGTCGAAGGACTACGCGGGCGTGGCGGCGAAGACAGGCACGGTGCGGGACGCGGAGAGCCGGCCGGTGCTCGGGTGGATCGTCGCGGTGGACGCGGATGTGGTGGCGGTGCTGGCGCGGCCGGGGAAGACGCCGCGCGCCTTCGCCCACGAAGTGCCCGAGGTGTTGGCCCGGGTGCGGAGCAAGCGCGGGGGATTGGACGCCGCGCGCGTGCAGGTGCTGGGTCTGCTGTCGCCGGGCGCCATCGAGGCGCGTTGCCGGGGCGCGGGCTTCTTCCTGGAGGGAGGCACGCCCCATGTTCTTCCCGGAGACTTCACGAAGCTGGAACCCCTCGTGGAGAAGGGGGCGGCGGTCTGTCTGGGAAGCCCCTGGCGGGTGCGCTTCCCCGAGGTACCCGAGGGCCGCGACTACGCGGGCGTCTTCACGAAGTCCCCGCCGCCGCCCTATGCGCCGCCTCCGGGCGTCCCCACGAGTCCCACGGCGCTCAAGGCCAGACGGGGCTCGGACTTCCTCTTCCGCACCACGCGCCTGCAATACACGGCCGGAGGGGTGACGGCGGAAGACGCGGGGTTGAAGGGGGAGGCGAGGGTGGCGCTGGCGCGGGTGGTGGCGCACAACGAGCGGCACGCCGACAGCCGCCACCCGGGCCGTCCCGTCTGCGACACGACGCACTGCCAGGCCTTCCGGGGCACCGTGCGCGTGTCACCCGAGGACGAGCGGGCACTCCGGGCGCCCGCCCTGCGCTGGCGCCGATGGCTGCCCTTCTCCCAGGGGGGAGACGCGCCCTGGAGGCAGGCGCGTCCGCGCGCCCAGGTGGAAGCGCTCCTGGGCCGGGGCGTGACGTCGCTGCGCTTCTCGGAGGGGCGCGTGCACTACCTGCGCACGAAGCACGAGGGCGGCGCCGTGTACGACGCGCCGGAATCCCTGCCGTGCGAGGTGTTGCGCTCGGCGTTGAAGCTTCCCGCGTGCCCCCGGACGGCGGTCCTCGAGGACGCGCGCGTGTCGTTCCAGGGCCAGGGCCAGGGACATGGAGAAGGCCTCGACGTGGAGGCGGCGAAGGCCCGGGGCTGGAGTCAGGAGCGCCTGTTGGAAGACGCCTACGGCTCCCCGTGAAGACACCCCGGGTCCTTCGGTTCAACTCCGCTCGACTCAGCCGCCGATGGCGCCGTTGATGAGCGGCGCGAGCACCTGCATGCCCGGATCCTCGGCGTTGTAGCCGTTCACAGGCTCGTAGACGCGGACGCGCTGGTTCTCATTGATGAAGCGCTGGAGGAAGGTGCTCATCGAGATCATCTCGCTGTTGCACTTGTAGCTCTGCCACGGCTCGGAGGCGTACTCGTACCACTTCTTCTTTTCCATCTTCTGGCAGGCGTGCGCGCCCACGAAGGTGATGATCGTGCTGCAGTGGCTGGCGTTGATCTGCCGCTCGTGCGGGATGAAATAGCTGTAGTTGTTGAACTGGTTCATCTCGGCGACCAGCTTGTCCTGATCCGCCTTCCAGTACGTCAGCACCGACTCCTTGTCATTGGGCGTCAGGAAGCGCTCATAGGAGAAGCGCGAGTAGTTGTAGTCGCGTGAATAGCCCGTGTAGGCGAGCTGATCGTTCGGGAACTCCATGGCGACCATGCGGTTGATGGTGCCCATGTTGTTGCGATCGAAGGACGCCGGGAACTGGTTGAACACCGAGTCCAGGTTCCACGACTGGCGGATCTTGAGGTGCAGGGAGCGCGAGAGATCCTGGGTGCTGGCCGCCGGGAAGATGGGGCCCGAGTCATTCAGGAAATAGCCCCGCGCCGGGTTGATGCCGCGGCGCACGAAGTAATACGAGGCCGAGGTGGCGGTACCGCCCGCGCTGTAGCCGGTGACCAGCAGCTTCTGGACGTTGGGGAACTGCGTCTTGGCGTAGTTGATGGCCGCCGTCGTGTTGGTGTAGCCGGAGTGGTGCCAGCTCAGCGGAGGCTGCTGCCCCGTCTGATCCGGGTAGGTGGCCACGTTGTTGCCCACGTGCACGTCGCCCGTGCAGTAGGGCAGGTAGACGATGTTCCAGTCCTTCGTCGCGATGTCCGTGCGGCTGCGGAAGGGCAGGCCGGGATCGGCTCCGTTCACGATGGGCGAGACATACTTCGCGGTGAACTGCTGCATGTAGTCATCCGCGATGCCATTGGGGTTGGCCGCCCCGATGACGCCCGCGCGCCCACTGCACGTGTCGTAGTCCCAACACGCGCCACCGCCCTCGAAGAAGAACAGCAGGTTCTGCGAGCCCGTGGTGCTGCGGTGGACGAAGAACTTGTATTGCGAGCCATTGCCACACTTCGTGCCCGCCAGCGCGACCTTGTCCCAGTTATAGGTATTGCCGCCATCCACCAGGACGTCGACGATGCCGCCCACGAGGACTTCCGCGCTCGCGGCGACCGGGGCCGCCGCCACCAGAAGACCCAACATCCATTGCTTGCTCATGCTTTGACCTCTCTTGTTGCTCCGGGGGTAAAGGCCGCGGATTCTACATCCTTCCCGGGAAGAACGGAGAGTCGGGAAAGCGTCGAGGTCTTCGGTTGCGGAGCATGCTCCGCGCGAGGTATCTCGGCGGCATGGGCGCCACTCCCCGGTCGACGTCTCTGCGATGGCTCGCCGCGTCAATCCTTGTCATGTTGCTGGCCGTCGCGCTGGGCCTCTTCTGGCGCGAGCCAGACGCGCCGGATGACGCATCTGGACGTGAGGCTCGGACGGCTCCTCCCGTGGCGTCCCAGCTCCCTCCGCCCACGCCCACCGCTCCGTCCGCGCCCCCCTCGCGGCCTCCTGCCCAGACACCCACGGAGCAACCCGCACCAGGTTCACCTGACAACACTCTGGCCGCCGAGGACCCCCCTCAGCACCCGGTGGACCTGGTGAAGCTGCGCGAGGAATTGCCGGACAACCTCTACTGGAAGCTGGGCGCCCCCACGAAGGATCCGAAAGTCCTCCAGCAGCGCGAGGAGGAGACCCGGCGATGGAACGCCCTGCATGGCAAGGTGCTCTCCAACACGGCCACCGAGGAGGAGATCCACCAGTACTACGAGCACCGCCGCGAGGTGTCCGAGGATTTCATCCAATTCGCCAGCCGGGTGCTCGAGGAGTATGGGCCCCGGCTGTCGGAGCAGGAGCGCGGGCTGTATGAGCTGAGCATTCGCATGCACAACACCCGCTTGGAGGAGATGCCCCGGGAGGTCGACGACGCGCTCGCGCGCAAGCAGCGCCAGGATCAGCTCCGCGAGGCCTGGCGGGGGGGTCAGGAGCGCCCCTGAACCAGGAACGGGATAAAGGGCGAAGACTGTTAGACTGGAAAAAGCCGTTGGGGGTCGAACGAGACCTCGATTCCTTGGGAGTGTTTCCGTTCAGGACAGGGAGTGCGGACGAACCCAAGGCCTTGTTTTCGCTGGATGTCCCACAGTGGATGTCAAGGGTCTATACAGAAGCGCGCTCGTGCCCTGCGGCATCCCCGCTCCATCCAGGCTGTCCGGAGAGTGGGGTCTGATTGGACTTCCAATGATTTAGGGGATCGGCACGCATCCTGCTCATTGGCCCGCCCGAGCGCGGTGGCACCCCCGTCACCGCCTAAGCTGGAGGTCCCCCTTGGTTCGTCAACGCATTCTGGCCGCACTCCTCGCCCTGCCGCTCGCGGCGTGCGCGGTGGAAGACTCGGACAAGACTCCGTCAGAGAGCGCGGAGGGCGTGGGCACGTCGTCCACGGCCGACGTGAAGGCCGCGCTGAGCGTCATTCCCGGCGCGCAGGTCGTGGGCGCGCACGCGGACGGCGTGCCCTTCATGGTGCGCGGCGAGTTTGGCTCCACGGGCCAGTCGCTGCGCGGCCTGGCGGCGCGTGACGCGCACACCCGTCTGGGTGAGTCGCTCCAGCGCATCGCCCCCATCTTCCGCCTGAACGCGGCGGACCTGGTGGTGTCCCGCTCCCACGTGGACGAGCGTGGCCATACCCACGTGCGCTATGCGCAGATGAAGAACGGGCTGCCCGTGGTGGGCCACGAACTCGTCGTGCACGTGAACGAGTCCGGTCTCGTCTACGCGGCCAACGGCTCCGCGCGTGACGGGGAGATGGTCTCCAACAAGGCGATGCTCGCCGAGGCCGCGGCCACGAAGTCCGCGCTCGCGGCCACCGAGGGCCGCGAGCTCGCCGCCGAGAGCTCCCGGCTCGTCTACTACCGCTCCGAGGCGGACGGCCTCCTGAAGCTGGCCCACGAGGTGGTGGTGACGGGCGAGGGCGCCGGGCTGCCCATCCGCGACCACGTCTTCGTGAGCGCGCAGGACGGCTCCGTGTTGGGCCGCACCACGGACATCCACACGGCGCTCAACCGCGCGGTGTACAGCGCCAACAATGGCTCCAGCCTGCCCGGCACGCTCAAGCGCTCCGAGGGCGGCGCGGCCACGGGTGACACGCACGTCGACGACAACTACGGCCACCTGGGCACCACCTACAACTGCTACAAGGAGAACTTCGGCCGCGACTCGTTCAACAACGCGGGCGCGCAGCTCAAGAGCACGGTGCACTACAGCACCAGCTACACCAACGCCTTCTGGAACGGCTCGCAGATGGTGTACGGCGACAGCGACGGCGTGGATGCCGGTCCGCTGGGCAAGTCGCTGGACGTGACGGTGCACGAGCTGACGCACGCCGTGACGGAGTATGAGTCCGACCTCACCTACTCCTACGAGTCCGGCGCGCTCAACGAGGGCATCAGCGACATCTTCGCCGCCTACTGCGAGAGCTGGACGAAGGGCTGGTCCATGGACGCGCCCATCTGGATGATCGGCGACGACATCTGGACGCCCGGCGTGCCGAACGACGCCCTGCGCTACATGGGCAACCCCACGCAGGACGGCTCGTCGAAGGACTACTACCCGGAGCGCTACACGGGCGCCTCGGACAACGGCGGCGTGCACTGGAACTCGGGCATCGCCAACCTGGCGTTCAAGCTCCTGTCCACGGGTGGCACGCACCCGCGCGCCAAGACGACCACGAACGTGGCGGGCATCGGCGTGCAGAAGGCCGGCGCCGTCTTCTACAAGGCCAACACGGACTACTTCACGGCCTCCACCACCTTCGCCCAGGCCAAGGCGTACACCGGCCAGGCCGTGGAAGCGCTCGGCTACAGCGCGGCGGACATCGCGTCCGTGGCGGATGCCTGGACGGCGGTGGGCGTGGGCGGCACCACGACGCCTCCCCCGAGCTGCACCTCCAACATCACCCTGACCAACGGCACCGCCATCACGGGCATCTCCGTGGACGCGGGGGCCTGGAGCTGCGTCTACACGCTGGCCGTGCCCGCGGGCGCCACGGGCCTCACGTTCGACATGAGCGGCGGCACGGGTGACGCGGACATGTACGTGAAGTTCGGCTCCGCGCCGACCGACTCGTCCTATGACTGCCGTCCGTACAAGGGTGGCAACGCCGAGAGCTGCCCCATCACCACCGCCTCCGCCGGGACGTACTACGTGAAGATCAAGGGCTACTCGGCCGCCTCGGGTGTGAGCCTTAAGGGCTCGTTCACCGGGGGGAGCCCCGGTGGCGGTGACGTGCTGACCAACGGTGTGGAGACGGCTCCGTTCTCGGGCTCCACGGGCACGTGGTCCTGCTACACGCTCTCCGTGCCGAGCGGGAAGTCCTCGGTGGTCTTCACCCAGGCGGGCAAGACGGGCAACACGGGTGACGCGGACCTGTACGTGCGGTTCGGCTCGAAGCCCACCACCAGCACCTACAACTGCCGTCCGTACAAGAGCGGCAACGCCGAGAGCTGCACCATCAGCAGCCCGTCCGCGGGCACCTGGCACGTGTGCTCGTACGCCTACAGCGCCTTCACCAACGTGACGCTCAAGGGCGCCTACTGACGCACGCGCTGAGTCCTTGAAGTCCTGACGCCCGGGTGCCCCATGGCCCCGGGCGTCTTCTTTTAACGGCGGACCGCCCAGGCCAGACCATCCGGCCTTCCTCCGACGTCGAGATGGCCGGTCACTTCCAAGGTCTTGAGATCGATCACGGCGATGTCGTTATCAGGCGTGCAGGACACGAACGCGCGTGCGCCCTCGGCATCCATCAACATGGCCGCGCCATGGCCGACGTTCAGCCGCTTCACTTCCTTCCGCGAGCCGGCGTCGTAGACGACCAGCTCGCCGGTGCGCACACTCACGATCAGCACACGCTTGCCATCCGGGGTGAACCCCAGTCGGTGGGCACCGGGGAGTTTCGCGTCGATGGTCGCCGTCACCTTCTTGGTCTTGAGATCGATGATCGAGAAAGAGCCCATCGGCTCCGCTGTCCACAATTCCTTTCCATCCGGAGAGACATCGAAACCTTCGGAGCCCTTGGCCACTGGAATCACGGTCTGAATCCAGTCCATCTGGGGTTTTGCCCCGGCTGGCAGGACTCCCGTCGGGGGGACCGTCGGTTGGAGGAGGACGTTCTCCAGAACGCTGACCGTCCCGGAATCAACGTTCGTGGTGTAGATCTTCTTCTCATCCGCGGTGACGTGGAGCATGTGCGTCCGGTCTTGCCCGGTGCCCATGCTCCAGTCGATCCGGGCCGTCTTCGGATCATAGCGGCCAAGGGCCTTGGCTCCTTGAGCCGTGAACCACACCTTTCCGCCAACGAATGCCATTCCGTGTATGCCGATCAGGGGGGCGGTATCAATGTTGGGCAGCGCTTTCCTCGCGACGAGGTCTATGACATTGATCTCATGGAAACGGCCGTAACCAGTGTTGGCGACGTAGGCTGTCTTTCCATCCGACGACGCGACCACCTCATGAGGATCCGGTCCCACGGGAACCCGCTCGATGACCTTCAGGCTCGATGGGTCCACGATCGCGAGGGTGTGATTGGTTTTCGAGAGCGCCAGCAGCGCGCGCTTCGGCGTGGGCTCCGCGGCGCCTCCGGGCACGGCGAGAAGCACGGCTCCCAACGCGACACCGGCGACAAATGATTCGATCCATCTGGATCGCATGCGATTGCTCCATTTTTCTCACAGAGTGAGAGGGGGCCGCTCTCGGAGGGCTGGCCAAGGGTTTGTCGTCAGAACCCGAAGACCGGGTCACTCAGTCCCCAAATCATTGCGGGTGGGGTTGAATCCCACCCACCTCAAAAGTACCGCTCCGCGATTATTTTACGATGTCACTTGAATATTTTTTGAAGTCCAACGTCTGGAGGGCCACACCGCGATGCTCAACGAAAGATGGACTTCGAATGTCGATAAACCCGTGTGGAGATGGTTGTGCAGCATCCTCGTTCGCACCGTCCCCGCGGAGAAGCCTGTCCGAGACGGATGAGTTCCTCCCGGTCGTGGGCGCGGCGATGGGCGAGTGGCTGCCCATGTTGCGCGTCTTCGCTCAGCAGGAGGAGACCCTGCTCATCTGTGGAGCGACGGGAACGGGTAAGTCCCGGCTGGCCCGCTGGTTTCATGCCCACTCCCGCCGCCGCGACGAGGCCTTCGAGGTTCTGGATCTGTTATCGGTTCCAGAAGAGTTGCAGATGGCGGAGCTCGTGGGCTGGAAGAGGGGCGCCTTCACCGGAGCGGTGGGCAGCAACGTGGGCAGCGTGGCGCGCGCGGAGGGCGGCACGCTGTTCATCGATGAGATCGACAAGCTGTCGCTCAGGGCCCAGGCGGGTCTGCTCCACCTGCTGGAAGAGCGCGGCTACCGGGCCCTGGGCGAAGACTCGGGGAAGAAGCGCGCCAACGTGCGCTTCATCATTGGCACCAACGCGGATCTATTGGGGGCCGTGCGCGCCGGGCACTTCCGGGAGGACCTCTACTACCGCATCAACGTCCTGCCCTTCCGCCTTCCTCCCCTGGATGAGCGCCGGGACGAGATTCGTCCATGGGCCCGGTTCATGGTGGAGCGCTGCAAGCGCGAGCACGGGCCCTCTGACCGGGTGCGGCTGACGGCTGGGGCGGAACAACTCCTGTCGAGCCGGTCTTGGCCGGGAAACCTGCGCCAGCTCGACAACATCGTCCGGAGGGCCTTCTCGCTGGCGTTGGTGGAGGCAGGTGGCTCGGGCGAGGTGGTGATCGAGGAGGGAAGCATGGCCCGGGCGTTGGCCTGCGAGGCGATGCCCGGACCGAAGCCGCTCTCCGAGGCATTGCGGCGCACGGCTCGCTCCTTCGTGGAGGAAGCCCGCCGGCGCGAAATTCCCTTGGATCTGGACCTGGCGGATGCCTTTCGGGGCTTCGTGCTGGGCGCGGCGGTCCAGGAACTGGGCCGGGACGAGGCCTTCCGCGTGCTCGGCCGCGAGGGCCTGCTCCGCAATCGCAATCACCACAAGGTCCTCAAGCGCGAGGTGGAGCGAGTGAACGCGCTGTTGACGGCCCTGGGCGAGGAGGATTCCTCGTTTTCTCAAATGCTGACATGGGAGCAATAGCGCTCACGCGGGCGGATGCGTTGATGCCAGACGCGCCCGCGTCGAATGGGAACGCGGCGAAATAGTTTTTTCCCGTTCCAGTGCGTGTTCGAGAAGCGCCTCCAGAGGGAAGGCCTTGGCTGCCGCGCCTGGCATGTCCATTGCTGAATAGACATCTCGCAGGACATTTTCTTAAACCCCCCAACCCGGAGTTGAAGACGTGTCGAATCGAATCAATGGTCGTCTGCTGTGTGGTGCGCTCGTGGGAAGCATGAGCCTTGTCGCGTGTGGGCCCAAGGCCGAGGAGCCGGCTTCCGAGGTGAAGGACAGCGCGGCCGTCCAGTCCCTCGTCCCCGGCCCGCTGGCCGTGTCCTGCGCGGAGGTGAAGGCCGCCGGACTCCCGATGGATCGCAATCACGTGCTCTACCTGAACGCGGAGTTCAGCAAGCCCTACATCGCCTTCTGCGATGCCGAGGGTGGCACCTACCTGACGCTGCCCACGGGCGAGGGACGCAACTTCTCCCAGTACATCAACGTGGCGGGGAAGTCCGTTTCCACTACGTGGAACCGGGTGCGGTTCGATCCGGCGACCCAGACCCTGGATATCGAAGACTTCCGCTTCGCCACCTCGACGGGTGGCATCCCCCAGTGGGATACGTACACCGTGGTCTATGGCATGGCGGGTGACTGCTCCCATTTCAACTCCTCCGCGGGTCGCGCGAACGTGGACCTGACGGGTCTGCCTTTCGCGGTCACCGCCAACTGGCGCACCGACGGCTACTACGCGGCCGGCGGGTCCACCAAGTCGTCCAATGACCAGGTCGTCGACATCTCCGGCGGTGGCTACTGCGGCAACACCGCCGTCGATGGTGCCTTCACCTTGAGCTACGTGGGTTATGGCTCGTGCGACGCCGTCGCCGCCGCGGGCGGAACGCAGGACCAGGACTACACGCTGTACCTGGGCCAGGACAGCAACAAGCCCTACGAGGCCTACTGCGCGACGGGTGGCGGCACCTACCTGACGCTGCCCACGGGGGCTGGGCGCAACTTCTCCCAGTACATCAACGTGGCGGGGAAGTCCGTCTCCACCACGTGGAACCGGGTCCGGTTCGATCCGGCGACCCAGACCCTGGATATCGAAGACTTCCGTTTCGCCACCTCGACGGGTGGCATCCCCCAGTGGGACACGTACACCGTGGTCTATGGCATGGCGGGTGACTGCTCCGGTTTCAACTCCTCCGCGGGTCACGCGAACGTGGACCTGACGGGCCTGCCCTTCGTGGTCACCGCCAACTGGCGCACCGACGGCTACTACGCGGCCGGCGGGTCCACCAAGTCGTCCAATGACCAGGTCGTCGACATCACCGGTGGTGGCTACTGCGGCAACACCGCCGTCGATGGTGCCTTCACCGTGAGCTACCGCAATCGCTTTCCTCGGTAGAGGACGGTAGGTGGTTGCCACCGCCTGGATCCTCCGAGGAATGGGTCATCGTCAGCGCTTGGGGACCCAGGTGCCGTGGAAGGTGAAGGGGAAGTGGTGGTTGAGCAGCACCCGGGCCACGGGACCCGCCCCGGGTGTCCTGGCATCCAGCACCGCGACATACGTCTGGTCTTGGGCGGCGTCATAGGTCTGCGTCAGCAGCCAGCCGTCGTCCTCGGCCGAGCCTCCCGGCCGGGGGATGAAGACGGGCTCGGAGGGGTAGTGCTCGGCGCCCAGCGTCACCACCGTCTCCGCGCCCGTGTCCATGTCCACCTTCACCACCGCGTCCTGGGGGCCTCGCCAGGTGGCGGGCCCCGCGTGCCCGGCCAGGTACATGTACCGGTGGCGGATCCCCGCCCGAAGAGGGGAGACGCTGGGAAACTCGCAGCGCCGGTCCGACACCTGCTCGCTGCGCAGCGTGCCCGCCTTCACGTCCAACGTCGCCCGGTGCAGCCGCCCCTGCGCGTCCGTGCTGGCCCAGCCCTTCGTCTGCTCGGACAGCCACTGGTTGGAGCCGAAGTCCGGATAGCGCACGTAGTCCACGTAGATGCGCCCGCCATGCTCGAAGCCATTGCCGAAGTGCCACGCGTGGAAGGGCTCCGCCTGGAAGCGCACCGCCTTCGAGGGCCGATCGATGGGGACGACGATCACCTCGGTCCCCAGCTCCGGCCGCCAGTCGAAATTGTCCGACAGACTGCCCTTGCCGAGCATCATCCGGAAGAGCCGCATGCGCACCGGTGCCACCAGGAAGACCAGGTGGTTCGCGGTGGCGATGAAGTCGTGCACCAGCACCGGTCCGGGCAGGGGCAGACCCCCCAGGTGGCGCACGCAGGGCTTGTCGGGCAGCTCGTAGAGATCCAGCCAGGTGACCGGGCCATAGCGCACGCCGAAGTTGTAGGACGCCCGCCGCGGCACCACGGCATGCGGATGCGCCGAGAAGGCCGGTCCCACCACGCCGTCGAGGTCCGTCTCCCCCAGGGTGCGCAGATCCTCCAGCAGCAGCTCCGTGGGGCGCGCGGCCTCCACCAGCGCGAACAGCCGGCCGTTCCACGTCATCGCCGAGGTGTTCGCCGCGTTCTTCACCCCGCCGAAGAGCCGGCGCCACAGCGTGGGCGCGCGCGTGCCGTAGTTGCTGTAGAGCACCTTGCCCGCCTCGCGCTCGGCCCGGATGCTCGGCGTGTCGATGGGCCGGGCCGCGGCCTGGGCCCCGCCGTCCGCCATGCGCACCGCCAGCACGCCGCCATCCCCGTCGAACCAATGGCCGTAGCGCTGTCCCCCCACGCCGAAGGACACCGGACCCACGCGCACCAGCATGCCCTTCAAGTCCCGGGGCAAGCTCCCTTCCACCTTCAAGGGTTCGAAGCCGTGTGCGTGAGGCAGGTCGCGGAAGGCCTTCAGCCAGGACGGCGGGGGACGCGGGGACGGAGCGGTGCTCTGCATGGGGGCGGCGCATCCTAACCCCAGGTGCCGGAAACGTCTGTTAGTGGACGCTTCCGTCCAGGAAGGGGAGCCCGGCCAGCAGTCCCCTGCTGGGAACGGACCAGAGCGCTTCGCCCTGGATGTCCCAGCCCGCGAGCAGATGATTGGCCGCGAGGAAGCCCGCGCTGGTGGCTCGTTCCATCAACGCGGTGGGGAAGGGCAGCCGGGCGAAGTCACCCGCGATCGCCACGCGGGGGGAAGGGGTGTCCACTCCGGGGCGCGAGGCGAAGGAACCCGGCGTGAAGGCGGGGCAGTCCTGACGCAGCAGGAAGCGCTGCTCGAGGACCCGGGCGCCGCGCAGCTCCGGGTAGAGCTGGTGCAGGCCGGCCAGCAGCTCGCGCTGGATGTCCGCCTCGCCCATGTCCGGGGGCAGGCCGTAGGCGTGGAGTTCCACCACCGCGCCTCCCGAGCGCGCGGCCCAGTTCCGGCTCTCGCTCTCGAACAGGTGGTAGAGCGAGATGTTGTCGAGCACTCCCACCCCCGTGGTGCCCGCGAAGGGAGCCCGGTCCGGCCGGGCGGGGCGATCCATCCAGAGCCGCCAGACGGCGAAGGGCGAGGTCAGCCCGAGTCCCTGGACGCGGGCGCGCCATTCGCCCGGGAGCAGGCGCGGGGAGTTCGCCACGAGCCGCTGGAGCGCGGGCACGGGCGTGGCGAGCACCACGGCCTCCGCGGCGAGGGTGGCTCCGGAGTCCAGCGGCAACTGGAACGTCCCGTCCGCCTGGGGCTCCACGGAGAGGACGGACTGGCCGAGCCGGAACCCGGCCCGCCGCGCTTCCAGGTAGCGGCGCAGCGGGTGCCACACGGCCAGGGCGAACGGTTGATCCATCACGTCGAAGACGAGCCCTTCCGGATTCCCCATGAAATAGAAGTGGAACATCATCAGCAGCTCGGCCGCCGACAGGGACTCCTCCGGGTTGAAGAAGGAGTGCGCGAAGACATTGAACAGCATGTTCCGGGCGTGGGGCGGAAAGCGCAGCGAGTCCAGGAACGTGCGCGCGTCGAGGTGATCGAACCGGGCGTACGTGCGCTCCATGTCGAACGTGAGCATCGCGAGGCCGGTGCTCCGGTCGAGGTGGAGGAGATCCGCGAGCCGCAGCGACGGCGTGCGCGCCACGAGCCCCACGAGGTTGAAGGGAGGCCGCGTGGGCAGGCCGGAGAAGGATTCCGCGCGCCCTTCCGGCCCGAGCAGGGGGTAGTCCTCCAGACGGCGCAGCCGCTCCAGTCCGGGATCCACCCGCTTCAGCAGCGCGCGCAGGTTGTAGTACTGGCGGAAGAAGGCGTGGAAGCCGCGCTCCATCTCGAACGGCTCGCCATCCGCCAGGCGCTCGCGCCAACTGCCCACCCGTCCGCCCAGGTACGTCTCGCGCTCGACGATGGTGACGCGGACGCCACGCTCCGCGAGGACGGTGGCGGCCGCCATCCCCGCCAAGCCTCCCCCCACGACCACGGCGTGCGGTTCTCCGGCCGCGCGAATCCGCGCCCGGGGCGGGGGCAGGTGCTGCTCGGGGGACGATCGGCCAGCATGGCGCATGGAAGGGCTCCAGCCCCCCATTGGAACGCACTCCCCCTCGGGCGGGCAGGAGCGCCCATGCCCGGGTGGCTGGAACGCGACAAACGCCCTACTCGGACAGGGGCAGCTTGAGCTTGAACTCGCCGGGCTTGGACTCCACGGCCTGCCGGATGGCCTGCTCGAACTCCTTGCGGTGGGTGAACGTGGGAATGCCGCCCAGCTTGATGCTGGCGAGCGACACGCCCATGAGCACCACCTTCGAGCCGAACAGCACGCTCAGGGTGTTGATGTTCGCCGCGATCGGCACGGCCCGCTCCGTCATCAGCGTGCGGGCTTGCGTGGCGTACAGCTCCATCTCCTCCCAGTCGTGGAAGATGTCCACCAGGGGCTCGGAGGCGACGATCTCCTCGATGGCCGACATGGCCAGGTGCGCCAGGTGAGCGTCATACATGGAACCCTGGAATCGCGTCACGATGACGTGCTGAGCAGGCCTCCACAGCTGCAACTCCCCATTCAAGGTCGTCCACGTCTTGGCCCCGTGCATGACTGGAGGAACGCGCATGGCGGCCGAGTTACGGCACTCAGCGGCGGGAAGCAAGAGTCGCCTGCCGGGCAGGCGGGACAGGTCCATCCAAGGTAGTGTGAATCTTACATGAGCGACACCTCCGTGCGGTCCTGGCGGCTTCCCTGGCGAGGCCTGGGCCTGAGCAGCAACCTCGATGCGGCGGAGTCGCCGCAGCCCTATCGGTTGCTCGCCGAGGCCCCGGGCCTCTTCGATTTCGTGGAGTACAGCGCGCCCCTGTCGCTCGAGGAGACGCGGGCCCAGGCCTCGCTCTTCCCGGAGTTGTGGGCGCGCCGCGGTGACATCCCCGTGCTCTTCCACCCGGTGCACCTCAACCTCTATGGCCCGGAGCTGGAGCCCTCCGCGGCGCTCGCGGCCCTGGACGCGCACGCGCGGGAGGTGGGCAGTGACTGGGTGGGCAACGATGTGGGCTGGTGGCACGCCGGGGGCCAGCCCTTTCCGGGCTACCTCTACTTCACACCCCCTTTCACCGAGGCCGGCCTGCGCGACTGCGCCGCCCATGCGCTCCATGTGCAGTCTCACTTGAGCGTGCCGCTCGCGCTGGAAAACCCCGCCGTCTTCGCGCGTCGCGGCGAGCTGCACGTGCTCGACTTCATGGCCCGCCTGCACGCGCGCACCGGCCTGCCGCTGCTGCTCGACCTGGGGCACCTGCTCAGCTACCAGCTCGCGGCGGGACTGCCCCTGGACGCGGGGCTCGCGGACTTCCCGCTGGAGCGGGTCATCGAGCTGCACCTCGCCGGGGGCGTCGTCACCCGGAGCGGGGCGCGGGGCTTCTACGTGGATGACCACACCCAACCCGTGCGCGAGGAACTGCTCGAGCTGCTGGAGTCGCTCGTGCCGCGCTGTCCCGCGCTGCGCGCCGTCACCTTCGAGGGCGACGGACACCCGCTCGAGGTGGCCCTGCTCACGCTGCGCCGCCTGCGCCGGGTGGTGCCCGCGGGGCCGAGGCCTCCGCTTTCGCTCTCCCTGGAGGCTCCGCCCACGCCCGCCCTCACGCGGGAGAGCGCGCCGTGGGAGCTCTTCGAGGCGGGGTATGGCGCGGCGCCGGAGCGCGGTGGAGACGCGGACGGGGCTCGCGCGGAGACGGACTTCCGGCTCGCGGTGGTGGCCGAGGCGTTGGATCGGGACTGGCCCCTGTCTCGGCTGTTGCTCGCGGGCACGCGCGAGCGCCTGCGCGCCTTCACCGCGTCCCTGGAGTTTCGCGAGCTCTTCGAGGAGCCCCACCGCTCGCCGGGGCACGCCTTCGCGGCCTGGACGCGGCGTCAGTTGCGCGAGCAGCCGGACGAAGGGCTCGCGGCGGTGGTGTCCTTCGAGACGTTCCTGCCCACCGCCTGGCGCATGAAGGCGCCCGCGGCGCCGGGGCCGGGACAGGTGGGGCTCGCCGAGGGCGTGCGCCTGGGCACCTTCCCGGTGGACCTCACGGAAGCGGTGTTCGCCGCCCGGGCGTTGCGCCGCCATCTGGCGGGCCGGGCCTGGGCGGGCGAGGTGCTGGAGGTCAGTGGTCTGGAATCGCTCGCGCAGGTGGCGCGGCGTCCGGCTCCGGGTCCCTGGACCTTCGTGCTGCGGCGCAAGGGCAGGGGACTGGAGGTGGTGACGGTGCCTCCCTCGCTGCTCGAGGGCCTGCGGGTGCTCGCGCGAGCGCCCGCCTCCGAGGCGCAGGTGCCCGCTCAGGTGCTCGCCGAGGGCGCCGCGCTCGGGCTGTTGCGCCGGGGGTGAGTCGCGAGGCTCACGGGCACAGCCCACAGTCCCGCTTGCAATCGTCGTAGTCGTTGCCGGTGCCACACGACTCGCTGAGCTGACAGGTTCCATCTCCACACGTGTAGATGTCCTCCGTGAGGAGCCGCGTGGTGATGGCCGGGTAGGTGATGCCGTTGTAGGTGCATGACGTGTAGAAGTTCCCCGAGGCGTCCGGGGTGCAGATGTCCTCGCAGTCCGGATCGACCCGGATCATGGGCGCGCATTCCGGCGGTCCGGATTGCTTGATGGACAGGGCGCAGGCGCGCGCGGTGCTCTTGCGGTGGTTGAGCGGATAGTGATCGTTGCCCGCGTAGATGCCCTCGTTGTTGAAGAGGTTGCCGAAGAAGCAGCCCTCGCGCTCGGGGTAGAGCCGGAGTTCCCGGGGGCTCGTGGGGATGGCCACGCCCTTGGCGTTCAGGCCCTGGATGGACATGGAGATCTGCACGCCGAACTTGTTGGCGTGGGCCGCCAGGCACGCGGAGACGATGCGTTGCTCGGTCAGCGAGGCTTCCTTGCCTCCGCTCCAGTCCGGTGCGAGCCCGAGGCCTCCCGCCCACGTCCAGGTGGGGCCCGTCGTGGACTTGTAGGAGCGCGTCTCGCCGGCCGGTACGGCGCAGCGCACGATGTACTTCATCACCAGATCGTTGAGGGGGGTGTTCGTCTGGAACCAGGCGCCGAACTGGGACGACGACAACCCGTTGAGGGACAGGCCGTTGAGCGAGAGCCCGTTGAGGGACAGGCCGTTGAGCGAGAGCCCATTGAGGGACAGGCCGTTGAGCGAGAGCCCATTGATGGATTCCAACTCCTGGGCGTGGGTCGCCAGCGCCTCGTGCTCGGGCATGTCCTCCAGGGGACCGCATGCGACCAGGCTCAGCGACACGCCCAGCAGGAGGCCGGCGCGGGACAGGGTGGTGAGGACGGACGACAGACGGCGAGCGCTCCCGGTCGGTACGATTTCCATGTCTTTCCCCCAGCTGCCGAGACAGGACCCGGCCACTGACCACGGCCGGGGTACATGCGGATATGAACTCTAGGCTTAACAGGACAGACTTGAAATGTGGGGGAGCGGGCTTCCTCGGCGGGCGTCGGTCGCTGGACAGGAGACGTGTCCCGCGGGGTGCTGAAGCGCTTCCGCGAGGCTTCTGACTGTGGGCTTCTGGACGGAGCCTTGCGCACGCTCGCTCACTGCGGTAGTTCGCGCCCCATGTCGTCACCCCTTGTCGTTGGCATCGCCGGTGGTACCGCTTCCGGCAAGACGACGGTCGCCCGGAAGGTCCGCGATGCGCTCGCCGACTGCCGCGTGGCCTTCATCGATCAGGACTCGTACTACCGGGATCTGGCGGACCTCACGCTCGCCGAGCGGCGCGAGGTCAACTTCGACCATCCGGACGCCTTCGACACGGACCTGCTCGTCGAGCACATTCGGGAGCTGAAGGCCGGCCGCCCCATCCAGAAGCCCGTCTACGACTTCAATACCTCCACCCGCCAGCCGCACACCGTGCGCGTGGACCCCGGGGACATGATCCTCCTGGAGGGCATCCTCGTGCTGCACATGAAGTCCGTGCGCGACGAGATGAACGTGCGCATCTACGTGGACACCGACGACGACCTGCGCATCCTGCGCCGGCTCGAGCGCGACATCCACGAGCGCGGCCGCGACTTCGATCACGTGGTGAGCCAGTACCTGCGCCACGTGCGGCCCATGCACATGGGCTTCGTCGAGCCCTCCAAGCACCACGCCGACATCATCGTCCCGCACGGAGGCAACAACGACATCGCCATCGGCATGATCGTGGGCGCCCTCAGGGGCCGGCTGCTCCACCCGCTTCCGCCGCGCTGAGCGCCGCGCTCAACCGCGCCGGCGCAGGAAGTCGCGCAGCGGGCCGTGCAGCCGCCGGGCCTCGGACAGCAGGTCGCGGTGGGCGCAGGGCTCGGGCAGCTCGTGGTAGTGCGCCCGGATGCCCGCCGCGCTGAGCTGATGGTAGGTGTCCCGCACGCGCGAGGGCGGTGCCAGCGCGTCATTCGCCGCGGCCGCCAGGAGCACCGGCGCGCGCACCTCGGCCAGATACTCGGAGAGATCCGCGCCCGCGTAGGCGGTGCACAGGAGCGCCCAGGCATTGGCGTCGAATGTGTCCGCGAAGGCCCGTGCCTCGGCTTCCTGGGCCAGTCCGGCGGCGTCGGGCGGCTCCGAGGCCATCACCCCGGGCCCTTGGACGAGCCGCAGATACTCCAGGTACTGCTTGCGCAGGGTGCGCTGGGGCGAGTCCGCGTCCATGCGCAGCGCGTGCCGGGTGAGTCCGAAGCGCTCGCGCAGGGACTCGGGCAGCGTCCTCGCCGCGCCGAGCACCACCACGGACGCCGTCAGCTCCGGGAAGAGCGCCGCGAGCCGCAACGCCACCACGCCGCCGAGCCCCACGCCCACCAGGGCCCGCGCCCGCGTCACCTTCATGTCCCGCAGCAGCGCCGCCACCGCGCGTGCCATGTCGAGCACCGTCACCGTGGGCAGCGCCGCGCCATAGGGCCGCTTCGAGTGGGGATCCACCGACACCGGGGACGTGGAGCCGAAGGGGCTGCCGAGCAGGTTGGGCGCCACCACGTGCAGGGTGCTGGGATCCAACGGACGCCCCTCGCCCACCAGCTCCGCGCCCCAGCCCGCTGGCTGGAAGAGCCCGTCCGACGGAGGCGCCAACGCCTGATGCGACTGCGTCAGGTCGTGCAGCAGCACCACAACATTGTCGTCCGAGCGCTCGCCGTAGGTACACCAGGCGACCTGGGCCCCGCCCAGCAGGCCGCCCTCCTCCAGGGGGAGTGCAACCGGTGACACGTAGGATCCGGTGGTCTGGTACACGCGAGACAGGTCTCATATCACTACGGCCGTCAATCCCAGCGACAGGAGCCATTCGCTTGAAGCGTTATTTCGGACTCGCCCTCGTCATCGTCGGCGCCATTCTCGCCGCGGTGATGACGTCCCGTACGGCGGGGGCTCGGGCTCTCGAGGCCCAGCGTGACGCGGACCTCACCCGTGTGCAGAAGGACTACCTGGAGCGCGTGGGGTGGATGCGCATCAACCCGGACGAGGCCTCCTACCGGCAGGAACTCTCGCCCTTCTTCAAGAAGTACTTCGAGCAGGTCTCCGAGCATCAGGACCGCTTCAAGCTGAGCAAGAACTTCGACGCGTACCTGGCCGAGCTGGCGGCGCGCGGGGACAAGGACGACCGGCTCGAGGATCGCAAGGCCTTCTACGCGTACACGCGCCACGTGTTCGATCAGATGCGCGAGGGCAAGTACAAGCCGCTGTGGACGAGCACGGACAAGGGCATGCGCCTGGACGTGGTGAGCGCGGACTTCGTGAAGGTGCTCGACAAGCCGCAGGTGCGCCTGCAACTGGTGCTCTGGGGCGCCCAGCGCGAGGAGCGCACCGACGGCAAGATGAAGAAGATGGTGACGAGCGCCTCGTTCAACACCCATTGGAAGCTCACCGACGAGCGCGGCAAGCTCATTGGCGAGATGAACGCGGAGGACCCCTCCATGAAGGTGGACTTCCCCGAGCGCTTCATCGCCGAGTTCCCCCCGCAGATGGTCCTGGGCCACTACGACATGGACCTGATGCCCAACGAGGTGAAGAAGATGGAGATCGCCTTCCAGGTGAGCTCGCGCGCGGCGTCTGGCGGGGACGCCACGGCGAAGTACCTGTGGAAGCTGGACGTGCCCTCCGACTGGCGGCTCGGCGCGGGCGAGAAGTGGGAGGGCGCCACCGTGTCCGAGCGCCCCGAGGACGAGATCGATCCCTCCAAGGCCGCGAAGCGGTAGGCCGGGACGCGGGTGGATTGAAACCCGCGAAACCCGATAGAGCGGTATAGTAGGGTGGCGGTTCCATCTCGTGAACTGGAGCCGCCATGTCGAAGAGCGTGAGGTGTTGGTCCCCGGCCGTTGCCCTGGCCCTGTGCGTGGGTGTCCCCGCGGTGTCGAGCGCCGCGGAGCGGGCTCCCTTCGGCGCCAATGCGTTTCCCGGCGTCATCAAGGCCCATGACTTCGACCAGGGCGGCGAGGGCGTCGCCTACCACGACACCGACGCGGTGAACGTGCACCAGCAGTACCGCTTGAACGAGGCGGTGGACATCGGCGTCCGGGGCTCGGGGGACTACGAGGTCCGGAGCGCTCCGGGCGAGTGGCTGGAGTACACGGTCCAGGTGGCCCAGGGCGGGCGCTTCGACGTGGCGATCAACTACTCCCTGGCCAGTGGCGGCGCGCTGGTGCGCGTCTCGCGCGATGGCGCGGACGAGGTATCCGTCACCCTGCCGTCCACGGGCGGAAACGGCACCTTCAAGTCGGTCACGCTCCCGACGCCCCTGGAGGTGACGCCGGGCGCACACGTCCTGCGCGTCACGTTCGTCAGCGGCTCGCCCTACCTGCGGCGCCTGACCTCGACCCAACTCCCGGGCCGTTCCTTCTATTTGAGCCGCGCGGGGGCGGGCACCCAGGATGGCTCCAGTTGGAGCCATGCCTTCCCGGCGTCCCGGCTCCAGAGCGCGTTGGACACGAGCCTGACGCCCGGGGACACGCTGTACGTGGCGGGAGGCCTCTACGAGAGCTCGACGCCGTACTCCTTCTACCCGACGACGAGTGGCACGGAGACGCTGAAGAAGCGGGTGGTGGGCGTGGACCTGGGCCAGGGACTGCCCGTCTTCAAGGGCCAGTGGAATCCCGCCAACCCGGGCAGCTCCGGCAAGAGCTACGCGCTGCTGCGCTTCTCGGGCACGCATGACTGGGAGGTGGAGGGGTTGAAGGCCGAGGCCTACTACTACGGCGTGCGGGCCGACAACGCGTCCAACCTCCAGTTGAGCGGGCTCCAGTTCAACCGGGTGCGCGAGGGGCTGGCGTTCAGCAACGTCGCGACGTCGAGGATCCTCCAGTCGCAGGTGCTCCAGTACACCAAGCGGGGCATCCGCCTGATCGAGAACGTGTCGGACCTGCTCGTGCAGGACTTCGTGGCGGACGCGACGCTCAAGGACGCGGCCTGGCCCACGGAGGGCTTCCCCTTTGGCGTGTCCGTGGAGAACCCGGCGGATGCGACGAAGGGCTCGCACGACGTGGTGTTCAACCGGGTGACGGCGAGGAACAACACGTACCAGAGCGCTTCGGCGGGTGACTACCAGAACGGGGATGGCTTCTCGCTGGAGCGCACGGCGTACCGGATCTCGTTCTTGAACTCGGCGGCGTACGACAACACGGATGGTGGCTGGGATGACAAGTCCCAGGCGGCCTACTACGAGAACTGCGTGGCGCTGAGGAACAAGCGCAATTTCCGCCTCTGGAACGACAGCGCGCAGCCCACCACGTTGAACAACGTGCTGAGCGCGTACGCCCAGAAGCACGACAACTACTCGACCGCGGGCCTGTGGTCGCAAGGCTACGTGGAGGTCTACGACTCCACCTTCTTCGGGAACGCGGGCAGTGAGATCGTCCTCGAGAACAACGGCACGCCCGCGGCGCGCGTGAAGGTGACGAACTCGATCCTCTCGGACGCGGGGCCGTGCGGCAGCGTGTCCTCGAAGGAGGGAGGCACGACCCTGGAGCTGGTCAACAACGCCGTGTGTGATGGCGCGGCGGGGACCCCGGTTCAGCTCCGAGCGCCCACGAGCGACTGGACGGGCTCGCCCGCGGATGCCTTCACGCCCGTGAGCGCCGCCGTCACGCAGGGCTACCGGCCCACGCCCTGAAGCACGTGGGCCCCGGCCCCTGTCAGGACCTTCACGCCCGGAGTGGGTCAGGGGTTGGGCCGGGCGCGCGTGGTGCGCTCCACGAACAGCAGGCCGTCGTAGCACTCCAGGGGCCGGACCGAACTCAGGGACGGGGCGCCCTGGTCCGAGGCGACGAAGCCGATGTCGTGCGTGAGGTGGGTGCGGCGCCACCACTCGTATGCGGGTCCGCTGCGTGGCAGCGCCCGGAGATCCACGGCCAGAAGGGGCCATCCCACTCGGGCGAGCGTGTCATCCAGGGAGCCCTCGGGTGAGGGCGGCACGGAGAACTCGACCATGCCCTGGCGCTCCGGCGGTGGGTTCGGATCCATGTTGAAGGCCTGGAAGGCGCCCTGATGGAAGGCGAAGCCCAGGACATAGAGCGCCGGGCCGAGCGCCTGGGCGAGGTGGCGCCCCATGGGCATGTCCTTCCACTCGCTCGGTCCCCGCATCACGTGCCCGTTGTGCGCCCACACCGCGATGCGCGTTCCGGGCGCCTGATGATCCAGGAGCCAGAGCAGGTTCGCCGCCATGGACCGATCTCGTTCCCCGTCCTTCTCGTGAAGCACGTGGCCCAGGTACTGGCGCAGCACCCGGAGGTTCTGCCGCGCCAGGGTCCATTCCCCGGGGCTGGACCGGCGGGTGTAGGGCTCGCGCTCGCGCTCGAAGCGCTCGGAGAGGGTGTCGAGCCGCGTTCGAATCTCCTCCTTGCGCTCCTGGGGGAGCCGGAAGAAGGTTCGCGCGCTGGGCTCGGTCATGGGGGCGAGCGGTGCCTGGAGAGTGGCGACCTGGGCGGGGTCCACCTTCTCCAGATAGGCGAGCACCCGGGCCACCGCCGCGGGCGAGTACTGCATGTCCACGCCCTGGATCCGGAGCTTCTGGGTGTGGGAAGGGTCCTCGTTGTAGCGGCGCATCCACCGCACGAGCTCCAACACCTCCTGCGTGTCCCAGGTTTCCCCCTTCAAGAAGGCGGCGGGATCGCCTCGTCCCGTGAGGACGTAGTCATCGAGGTCGAGCATCTCGGCGAAGTTGCTCTCGAGGGCCAGCACGGTGAAGCCCCTGCGCGTGGCGAGGAACTCGAAGAGGCGGTGCTTGAGCTGGAAGAACTCCCGGGTGCCGTGCGTGGCCTCGCCCAGGGCCACCACCCGCGTGTCCTGGAGCACGGGCCCGAGCCGCTCCAGGTCCTCGAATCCCCGTTCCGCCTCCACGGACTGGAGCTTCAGGCCACTTTGCTTCACCCACTCCACGGCCGCTTGCCGCATCGCCTCATCCGCGGCCCGCTCCAGGCTCACCATGACGGGCTCTCCCAGCCGGGCTACCTGGTGCATCCGCGTCGTGTATCCAGGGGCCGAGGCGATGAGGACGTACGCGCCTTCGCGGGGGGTCTCCAGGTGGAAGAGGCCAGGGGCCATGGCCGGGGGGAAGGCGACGTCGTCGTAGGGCATTCCGGGTCGGACGACGCGCAGCTCGGCGCCGGGAATGCGCGCACCCGCCTCGTCCACCACGGTGGCGTCCCATGAGACCCGGATACCGGGCACGCGCAGCTCCCCAGGCGCCTCGGGTTCGCCCGTCTTCACCTCGATGGGCTTCGTGAACAGGACAGTGCCCTCGCGGGTAACAGCGGACAGGCTGTAGGTGCCAGGCGCGAGGGGCCCGAATGAAAAGGTGCCATCTGGCCCCGACGGGACGAGGCCCACCGGGGCATCCGTTCGCGGGTTCCAGGAGGGCACGAAGGGGACGAGGCCCACCCGTGCGCCGTCCAGCGGTGCGCCATCGGCTCCCCGCACGAGTCCCGTGAGCAGGGGGCCCGTGGGGGCAGGGGGTCTGGTCTGGGGCGGAAGATGGGCTGGGCTACAACCAAGCCCCAGCACGAGCAGCAGGGTGGATGCGGTGGTGCGCATGGGTCTCCTCTTTTAGCTCGAAGGGATACCGGTCCCGGGATTGCACCACCCAGGGGTCATGATGAAATCTCTTCGCATGGCCCCCCGAGACCCCCCATCCGAGTCCACCGAGCGCAACGCCCCATCCGTGGAGAAGGCCTTCCAGGAAGCTCCCTCGGAGATGGTCGCGGAAATCCTCGCCGGTGAGCTCCACCTCAGTCCGCGTCCCGCCCGGCCCCATACTCGCGTGGCCTCACGCCTGGGCATCCTCATCGGAGGGCCCTTCTGGCTGGGGCGAGGCGGTCCCGGTGGGTGGGTCATCCTGTATGAGCCGGAACTCCACCTCGGCCCGCGTCCGGACAAGCTCGTGCCGGACCTCGTGGGGTGGAGACGCGAGCGCATGCCGGATGCCCTGGAAGGAGAGGAGACCCTGGCGCACTACGACCTTCCTCCGGACTGGGTGTGCGAGGTGCTGTCGGAGCGGACTCGGCGCGTGGACAAGGGGCCGAAGATGCGCATCTACGCCCGGGAAGGCGTGCGGCACGTGTGGCACGTGGATCCGCTCGCGCGCACGCTCGACATCTTTCGGTTGGAGGGGAGTCACTGGCTGCTCGTCGACTCCTTCTCCCAGGAAGCACGGGTTCGCGCCGAGCCTTTCGAGGCCATCGAACTCGAGCTGTCGCTCCTCTGGGCGGACTGATCGAGGGGATGGCGGTCCTGGGATTGCACCACCCAGGGGTCATGATGAAATCTCTTCGCATGGCCCCCCGAGACCCCCCATCCGAGTCCACCGAGCGCAACGCCTCGTCCGTGGAGAAGGCCTTCCAGGAAGCTCCCTCGGAGATGGTTGCGGAAATTCTCGCCGGTGAGCTTCACCTCAGCCCGCGTCCCGCCCGGCCCCATACTCGCGTGGCCTCGCGCCTGGGCATCCTCATCGGAGGCCCTTTCTGGTTGGGACGAGGCGGTCCCGGTGGATGGGTCATCCTCGATGAGCCGGAACTTCACCTCGGTCCGCGCCCGGACAAGCTCGTGCCGGACCTCGCGGGGTGGAGACGCGAGCGCATGCCAGATGCCCTGGAAGGGGAGGGAGCCCCGGCACACTACGGACTTCCTCCGGACTGGGTGTGCGAGGTGCTGTCGGAGCGGACCCGGCGCATGGACAAGGGGCCGAAGATGCGCATCTACGCCCGGGAAGGCGTGCGGCACGTGTGGCACGTGGATCCGCTCGCGCGCACGCTCGACATCTTCCGGTTGGAGGGGAGTCACTGGCTCCTCATCGACTCCTTCTCCCAGGAAGAGCGGGTCCGCGCCGAGCCCTTCGAGGCCATCGAACTCGAGCTGTCGCTCCTCTGGGCGGACTGAGCCCTCGTCCGGGGATGCGGAACGCACCTGCAAACCCCGGGGGGCTGACATAGGCTGGTTCGGGTGAACGACATCACGGTCTACCAGCCGGACTCCCTCTATGCCGGAGGCCGGTTCCACGAGGGACGTGCCCTGCACGTGAGCGCGGAGGGCCGCGTCCTGGCCGAGGGACCCGTGCCCGAGGGGGCTCGCGTCATCCGGATGCCCGGGCGCGCGCTGCTGCCGGGGCTCGTCAATGGACACTCGCATGCCTTCCAGCGGCTCATCCGCGGGCGCACCGAGTACGTGGCCTCGGGCAGCGGCACGGATGACTTCTGGAGCTGGCGCGAGGCCATGTACCGCGCCGCCGAGGCCCTCACGCCCGAGGAGGTGTACACCGCCTCGCGGCAGGCCTTCCTGGAGATGGTGCTCGCGGGCATCACCGCCGTGGGCGAATTCCACTACCTGCACCATCAGGCGGATGGCACTCCCTACGCGGATCGCAACGAGCTGGCGCACGCGGTCATCCGCGCCGCGCGGGACGTGGGGCTGCGCATCGTCCTGTTGCGCGTGGGCTATGCGCGCTCGGGTTTCCGCGTGCCTCCCAACCCGAGGCAGCGCCGCTTCATCGATCCGGACGTCGACACCTTCCTCGCCTCGGTGGAGACGTTGGTCCGCACCACGCGGGGACAGCCCGGCGTGAGCGTGGGACTGGCGCCCCACAGCGTGCGCGCCGTGCCGCGCGAATGGCTCGAGGCCCTCGCGGGCGCGCACCCGGACTTGCCCGTGCACATGCATGTGGCCGAGCAGCCTCGGGAGATCGAGGCGTGCCTCGCCGAGCATGGCCGGCGGCCCGTGGAATTGCTCGCGGAGCTGGGCCTCTTGCAGCCGCGCTTCACCGCGGTGCATGCCGTGCACGTGACGGACGCGGAGGCGAGGCTGCTGGGCGAGCGCGGAGCGGGCGTGTGCGCGTGCCCCTCCACCGAGCGCAATCTCGGTGATGGCATCGTCCCCGCGGACGTGCTGGGACAGGCGGGGGCTCGGCTGTGCCTGGGGTCGGACAGCCAGGCCACGGTGGACTTGCTGGACGAGGCGCGGCAGCTCGAGGGGCACCTACGGCTGGCGCGGCTGCGGCGCGCGGTGCTGGACCCAGGCACGGGCGCGGTGGATGGGCTGGCGGCGCGGCTGTTCGAGATGGCCACGGTGAATGGCGCGCGCTGTCTGGGCCTGACCTCGGGAGCGCTGGAGCCCGGAGCCCCCGCGGACTTCTTCACCGTGGATCTGAATCACCCCTCGCTCCTGGGCGCGAGCCCGGCCTCGCTGCTGGCCGGCATCGTGCTCGGCGGGGACAAGGCGGCGGTGCGCGACGTGGTGGTGGAGGGCCGGCGCGTGGTGAGCGAAGGACACCATCCCCGCGCCGAGGAGTCCGGCCGTGCCTTCCACACTCTCGCCCGGAGGTTGTACCCGTGAATGACACGTTGCCCCTTCTGCGGGCCTCCCTGACGGATCTCGTGGCGCTGGACACCACCTCGTCGCGGACCAATCTGCCCCTCATCGAGCTGGCCCAGCGCCAGTTGGAGGCCGCGGGTTTCTCCGCCCAGCGCCAGCGCTACACGGACGCGGCGGGCGTGGAGAAGGTGAACCTGCTGGCGGTGAAGGGCGGCGACGAGGGCCGCGCGGCGCTGGCGTTGGTGGGGCACTCGGACTGTGTGCCGTATGACCCCGAGTGGAAGGAGGCGTTGCGGCTGACGGCGCGGGACGGGCGGCTGTACGGACGCGGAGCGTGTGACACCAAGGGCTTCATCGCCTGCGCGCTGCACGCGGCCACGCGCGCCGAGCGGTTGAAGGCGCCGCTGCTGGTGGTGCTCACCGCGGACGAAGAGGTGGGATTGCTCGGAGCCAAGCGCCTGGTGGAGGCGGGATTGGGGCGGGCCCGGCACGCCATCGTGGGAGAGCCCACGATGCTGCGACCGGTGCGGGCCAACAAGGGCTACTGCCTGGCGGAGGTGGAGGTGTTGGGCAAGGAGGGGCACAGCGCGTACCCGGCCACGGGGGCCTCGGCCATCTTGCGCGCGGGGCGCTTCCTGCGCCTCATCGAGGAGCTGTCGCTCACCACCTTGTGCGAGGAGCGGGACGAGGGCTTCGAGCCGCCCTTCACGACGCTGAACGTGGGACTCATCCAGGGAGGCAAGGCGAAGAACGTCATCCCGGGATCATGCCGCTTCATTGTGGAGTGGAGGCCCATTCCCGGACAGCCGGCGCAGCGGGTGGCGGAGGCGCTGGAGCACATCCGCCAGGAGCTGATGCGCCAGGAGCCGGGCTTCGAGGCCCGCATCCACGTGGTGCGCATGGACGCCGGAGTGGCCACGCGAGCGGACGCGGAGGTGGTGCGCTTCGTGGAGAAGGCGACGGGCAACGCCCCCGCGACCGTGTCGTTCGGAACCGAGGCCCCCCAACTCACGGCCCTGGGCGCCGAGGCGGTGGTGTTCGGCCCGGGAGACATCCGCGTGGCGCACCAGACGGGCGAGTTCGTGCCCGAGGAGGACCTGGTGCGCTGCGAGGAAGTGCTCTCGAGGGCGATCACCCACTTCTGCGGCACTCCGTGAAGCGCCGTGGCCCGGAGGTCAGTGATGGACGGAGCGCGGCTCGCGAGGACGTAGCACCGCCCCTGATACTCGACTGTCTTTCGGGGGTAAGGACATGCCGATGCGTCTCCGTACCTACAGTGCGCTCCTCTTGCTGCGCCAAAGCCCATCGCGCTTCCAGTGCCTGTCGGTTTGACGCCGCCCGTGACCGTCATGGTGGACCCCAACGCGCAGAAGCAGGAGGAATCGGAGGCGAAACCGGAGAGTTCCGGATCGAACCGAGGTCCGCCTGCTCCACTGACTTTGGAGCGCCGCCGCCCTGAGTGCGAACCCCGTCCGGTGTCTCACCTAGGCGGGGATGCCCTGCATGACTGGTGCGCCGATACGTTTCCGCCGAACTACTACCCTGGCAAGGACGTGCTCGTTGACGGCAAGCGCTTCGACGCGTTGCAAGTCGGTGCGCCCGTGCTGTGGGAGATCAAGACCGATCGTTTCGACACGTACACGCCCTTCCTCCGGAATCGGGTCATCAGCGATCAAGTGGAGGAACTGCGCCGCGAGCGAGAGATCGCGGTGGCATGTGGATACGGCTTCGTCGTCGGTGTGAGCAGCGCCGCGCACCGTACCGTGCTCCTCAACGAGGAGCCCCTTTTGGAGATCGTCCTCACGGGGTGCTGAGATGTCGACGACGGAAAACTCCCTCGGCCTCATCGTCTACGCGCCCGCGCTCGTGGGCGATGATGGTCGCCCACTCGCTGTCACCCATGGGCTGGAGCGGGCGCTTCCCAACGTACGCCTCGAATGGAAGGTTTCCAAAGAGGGGCGGCCCATCGCGTTGCCGCGGCGCGATGCGTGGCTCGCTGAAGCGGCGGCACGTGGCGAGTTCCCTCTCTTGTGCAACGGCGACGAGAGCTACCCCGTGACCCTCTATGGCCTGGAGACAAGCGCTCGCTCCGCATCGGGTGGCCAACCGTTGCTCGACGTCCATGCGCAGATGCCGCTGGTTGAGGCGGTTATCGCGGCGGCGGCGGATGTGTTGGAGGGCGTTGCGGAGGGCGCACGCGCGTTCTGGGGGCATGCGACGCCGTTGAGCGCGGGGGCGGAAATAGCGCTTCAAACAAGCCGTCCGGCGCATGGGCCGCATCGTCCGCCGCGGGGATTGCCGGCACTCAAGTTCCCGAGGGAAATCCGCTCTCCTGAGATTCCTCATCGCTTGGGGTGGCTCAACTACTGGTCGGCCGCTGCCGCACGGGCCATCGGTTTCCCGGACCCCCCGCGCGACGCGGATCTGCTGACGCGGGCGCGTCGCACCGCGACGGGCGGGTGGATTGTACGGTTCACGGATGTGCCGCTCGATCTCGACAACTCCGCTCACCTCGACGCGCTCCTGCGCACCTACGAACGCTTCCCTGAGATCGGTGGGCGCGCCACCCCGTGAGTCACTGGGGTGGTTTTGGACGGCCGGTCAGGGCTGGACGGAGCGCGGTTGAAGATCCGGCTTCTTGACGGGCACGTAGCACCGGCCCTGGTACTCGGCCGAGCGAGGATGACATGGGGCGGCTCGTTCATGTCGAATCCAACAACGCCCGTACCCGGCATCATGACCAGGGTGGGCTCTCCCGTGTCGACATGGTGTGCCTCATAGAGTCGGCCTTCGTCCTCGGGGATGCTCGAGTACCGCTCACCGATCAGGTACGGGCCCAGCTGACGTCCCTTCCACTCCGACGCATCGCTCATGTACGAGCCTCCTGTGTCCGTCTCTTCCTACTTGGAATGTCGGCCCTGGGCGCCGAGGCGGTGGTGTTCGGCCCGGGGGACATCCGCGTGGCGCACCAGACGGGCGAGTTCGTGCCCGAGGAGGACCTGGTGCGCTGCGAGGCAGTGCTCTCGAGGGCGATCACCCACTTCTGCGGCACTCCGTGAAGTGGGCTCGCCCCGGTCTGGCTACTCGAAGAGGGCCTTCACGTCATAGGAGCCGCTGGTCCACTCGGTCGCGAGGTACCACGTTCCCACGGTCGGGTTGGTCCAGGTGCACCCCTGCGAGACGCCCGTATTCGTCGAAGCACAGTTGTACTTCGTGCTCGATGCGGGCTTGAGACCCTGGACGTACAGGATGAGCTGCCCCGGGTCGCTCGACGTCTCGGTGGGGCCCCGGGTGGTGATGGTCAGCTTCGTCGCCCCCGAGGGCACCTCGATCTTGAACCGGCCGTTGTCGGTGAGCTCCGTCACGGCCACGCCATTCATCAATGACGCGTAGGTCGTGTCGTTGTTCCATCCATCGATGCCATCGTTGATGGTGACCATGTTTCCCCAGGACGCGGTCGCGGGCGTCTTGGACTTGATGGACACGCGCCGCTGCCCCGGGGAGCTGTACGTGAAGTAATCCGGGCACAGGGTGAAGCGACCGGACGTCGTGCACGTGAAGACGTTGCTGTAGGACATGTCCGCGAAGCGCACGTCGGTCGGCGGATTCACACCTGACTGGATGTCGACCCGCATCATGTCCGCGGCCGAGGGGATGGTGACGGAGAAGACCTGGGCTTCATTGGGACCGATGTAGATGTTTGGAACCGGTGTGCCCAGCGTCAGCGGGATGACCTCGTTGGTGTTGCTGTACCGGGCGGTCAGCACCACGTCCTTGAAGTCCGTCAGCCCCTCGACGCGGATGAGCCATGTCCCCGGCGTTGGGTTCTCGAAGACACAGACCTCCAGGTTGGTGGGGTCTTCGCTCCGGCAATCCGCTTCCGTGAGCGTCGGGCGGGCGCCCTGGCGGACGGCGAGGTCCGCATTGCCCCGGCCACCGGACATGCCCACCATCAACCGGTTCTTGCCTTGGGGCACTTCCACCTTGAAGTACTGCACGGAGCCCAGGGCGCCCTTGAACGCCACCACGTTCTCCCCGCTGGCCAGCGCCCTCACGCCCTCGCCGGGCGTCGTCGCGAAGGTCGTGACCAGGCGGGCACCGGCGAAGGACTCGGTGCCCCGGACGGCCACGTACCAAGTGCCCGCCTGCGGCTGGGCGAACTCGCAGTTCTCCTCGTTGTTGGGATGGGTGGACGCGCAGTCGTACGTCGTGCCCGGCACCTCGCCGTACTTCACGTACAGGTCCGCGTTGCCCGAGCCGCCGCTGAGCATCACCCGGAAGTCGCTGAGCCCGGAGGGGACTTCGACCTTCCACACGCGCTCACTGGTCGGCGAACCCGCGAACGGCTGCTCCTCGAAGCCCGGCGTCATGAGCGGGAGGGTGGAGGAGGTCGTCGCCCGGACGATGCCCGCCAGCGCGGCCTTGCTCTCCACCAGGACGTACCACGCACCCGCCTGTGGATTGTCGATGACGCAGGACCGGCCGGCCGGGACGTCGTTGTACGTCCAGGACGTCCCCTTGCACGTGAACAGGGACGTCGCGGGAACGGCCCCGTACCGGACATACAGTTGCGACGGGGTTCCGCCCTGGAAGACATGGTCCACGCGCAGCTGCGCCTGGCCCTCCGGAACGTCGATTCGCCAGTACCGGAACTCACGCAGCGCGCTGGCGGTGAAGGCCACGGGAATGCCGTCCGCCAGCGGGAGGACCGGGCCGCCCCCGTACCACGCGGCCAGCATGCCGTAGACGATTCCCGGCGTGAAATACACCGTGACGTAGTAGCGCCCAGGCTGGGGATTGACCAGCGAGCAGGGCGTCCTGCAACCATCGCTGAGGTTCGTCGGCCAGGTGCCGTACTTCACCACGGCCCAGTTGCCGTGCTCGTTCGTGAGCGTGAAGTTGGCCTCCGACTGCCCCTCCGGAACGTCGAAGAAGTAGTGGAGACGATCGCCGCCGTACTGCACGGGCTGGTCCTGTGACAGCGCATACACCGGGGGATATCCCGTGGAGAAGCTCAGGCCCGAGAACGTGGTGAAGCCGCGCACCAGGATGTACCAGGTGCCTGGAGCCGGAGCCTGGAACTTGCAGCCGGTGCCGCAAGCCGTGCCCTGTCCCCGCTTCGGCGGAGTGCCATGCTGGACGAACATCTCGGCGACGCCCGTCCCCTGTGTTGTCTGGACGTTCAGGTACGGCATGCCCTCGGGAACGGTGATGGAGTAGTAACGGTCCTCGACCGGGCTGCCGGAGAGGCCGGTCACCTGCTGAGAGTTCTGCAGCGGTGTCACCGTTCCGTTGCTCGTGGAGGCCACCACGCGGGCAGTCAGACTCAGGTTGTAGAGCGCACTGTTCGCCCGAAGTATCAGGTACCACGTCCCCGCTTGCGGATTGTCGAACGTGCACGAAGCGGGGCCGCTCGAGTAACTGGCGAGGCAATCCACCGCGCTCCCGGGGAACGGGTCTCCCCGCTGGACGTAGAGCGAGCGGATGACGGACGAGGTCTCCACCACGAGCCGGGACTGCCCCGAGGGGACATTGAGCGTGTAATAGACCAGGTCATCCTTCGCCGCGCTGATGCCCGTCACCGTCTGCCCATTCGTGAGCGTCACGGGCGTCTTCGCCGTTCCAGTCACCCAGGGGAGGATCTGCGTCGGAGACTTGTTGGTCGTCAGCAGGACGTAGTACCGGCCCGCCTTGGGTTTGAAGATGTCACACGTGACGTCGCAGTCGTAGAGCGTATCCGTGGGGCGGGCGCCCAACCGCGCCTTCACCGTGCTGGTGCCCGAGGAGTCGATTTTGAACCGGCCCTTGCCCGCGGGGACGTCGACGAAGAACATCGTCGGCTTGTTGGAGTAGTGGAACAGGTTGACGTTGGGGGCGAGCGGCAAGGGCTGATTGAAATAGACGACCAGCTTCGCATTGGCGTACGCCGACTGGCCTTCGATCCTCACGCTCCAGGTGTCGGCGACCGGAGCCTGCACGTTGCACCGCTCCTCGTTGTCGCTCCCGCGTGAGCTACAGTCGTAGAGGAAGTTGGTGGGAATCTCACCGCGCTTGACGGCCAGGTTCGCGTTGCCGGTGCCACCCATCAGCGCGAAGGAGACTTCCGAAAGACCGGCGGGAAGGTTGACGTAGAAGTAGGTCAACGAGCCGGTGGCTCCGCTGATCGTGATGGGAATGCCGTCCTTGAGCTCCGTTCCAGGCAGCGTGACGGCGCTCTCCACCTGGGATTCGAGGAGGGGTGGATCTCCGGTTCCTTCCGTGCGACCGCAGCCCACGGCCAAACTCCACATGAGTCCAACGAGCAGGGCACCGCGACTTGTAACCGTTCACCGACTCAGGCTGAGGCCGAGAGTTGGACCGAGGCATGAAGGGGCAACAACGAGGGAGTCGAAAGGCCCCGTCGATGTGCGTGGAGGGTGTCCGTCAGGAAGTCCAGCACGCCTCGCCGTTGCAACTTGAGGGTGGTAACGGTCGTGAGGATTCGTTCCACGAAGAGGCTGCCTTCGGGGCCTTGCGTGCCAAAGGATGTCTTCCTGTACATGACCGCGTGACGCAGGCACCTCTCGGCGAAGTTGTTTGTCGGCTCCACCTCCGGTATGTCGACAAATGTCCACAGGCACTTCTCCCACCGGAGGATTTCCCGTGCCATGCCGGCTGTTTTCTTCTGCGCGCACACCGCGGCCCGGCGCAGCAGTCGGCCCACTTCGCGCTCCACCTCGGGCATCCTCTTCTCGAAGTCCTCCCGTGCCAGCGTGCCATCGCGCACCCAGTGGTACCAGGTGAAGAAGCGCTCGACTTGCCGCATCAACGCCTCGCCAAGCGGCCCTCCCTCGCCGCCCCGCTCGATGAAGCCCTGGAAGTCGCGCAGCAGGTGGGCCCAGCACAACTGCCTCAGGCCCGGGTCATACCATGCGTACGCGCTCCACCTGTCACTGCCCAGGATGCCCGCGAAGTCTTCTCCCAGCAGCGCACGCGCTACCTTGGCCCCGCGACTCCGAGCGATGTGAAAGACAGCCACCAACGCCGTGGCCACCAGCCACAGCCAGGCACGTTGGCCTCGGCCTTCCCGCCGCCCCTCCACCCACCCCGTCTCGTCCGCGTGCACCCTGTCGGCGGCCTTCACGTACTCGCCAGCCTCGCGCACCGCCGGGGCGAGCGCCTCGGCCATTTGCCCTTCCAGATTCACCACACTGCCCACTGACAGCCGCACCCCCACCATGTCCGACAGCGCGTCCTTCACCAGTCGTTTGGACAGCCGGTACTTGCCCACCAGCAGACTGGCGAGCGCGCCCAACCTATCTCCGAAGGCACTGCTGGCGTACCCGGGCACTTCCTCTCGTGTCACCGTGCCGCACGCGCCGCATTCCAGCGCATGGCTGCGATACTCCGTGACAACGGCCGACAGCGGCGGCACCTCCACCACCTGATGGCGGCGCGGCTCCACGTCTCTTCCCTCCAGCCGACGCCCACAGTCCTTGCACTCCTTGGGCACCAACTCGACGACGTGCCGCACCTCTTCGGGCGGCAGCAGCTCGCGCTCATGCTTCTTGTGTCCGGGCTGGCCCCCAGGACTTCGGCCCGTTGGCTTCTTCGGCTGGCGCCGGGCTCCAGGGCCGTCCGAGGAAGGCGGCTTGGAGGAGTTACTCGAGTTCTGGCTCAGGCGCGCCTCCAACTCCGCCACACGCGCAGTGAGTGCTTCCACCTTCGCCATCAACTCCGCTATCCGCGCGTCTCGCGCGGCCACCATCGCTTCCAGTTCCGCAATCCGCGCGGCTCGGGAATCCACTTCCGCCATGTCTCTGCTACACCACGTCTCCCGTCCCCTCGTCCAGCACTACTTCTCCCGTTACCTCCTTCCTGCCTCCTCCTCAACCGAGCCGGGGCGGTGAACGGTTACCGCGACTTTTGATGCGCATGGTTTCATTCCTGGGACCTTCAAGTCCTCGAGATGCGGCGAGGACGGATTATTCACGGAAGGTCCGACATGAATGGTCTCGCGGAGCAGGGGAGGGCTCCTGTTCCTGGGGTCTTGGAAATGGAGCACACCAAGTGCGGGAGAGTCACAAAACCGTGGTTCTCCTACACTGCGAAGCGGTTGCACGAAACGACCTTTGGACAGGTCGGTCAGCGCGCGGCGCATCCCCTCGAGCAGCTTGCCCAGGGGCAGCAGCCGACGTACCGAAGCATCGTCCAGGAACAGGCTTCACCTGGGGCGATCTCTGACGCGACGCTTCGCTACTTGCGCAGCAACCCGACGAAGAGCACCAGCGTTGGCGGCAACAAGAGCCAGCCCAGGAAGCGTGCCAGGAGATGAACGGCTCCCGTCGGGAAGATGAGGGCCAGGGCGAAGCAGCCCGCGCCCACGAAGGCCGCGACGTTCAAGGCGATGAGGAACAAGCCGTGAACGCCTCTCTCCATGCCTTTGCCGGCGGCATCGCCTCCGGAGCGCGATGCGTAGGCATTCCAGCCCATCCCCGTGCTGATCCAACACAGAACGACGAGCGCGACGGAGGCCCAGAGGCCTACCTTGTTGAGTAGGTCGTTCATGCGATGACGCTTCTCTTGGTCACGCGCGAGCGGGACGCGGGCCACACCGCGAGCGGAGGGCCTCACGCTCGGCCATGGAAAGCACCGTGACCGGGTATCGCGGATGGCCGCTCGCGCGGTCGAAGAACGGATGAGGCCACGTCTTGCCGCGAAGCTTCCAGCCCAACACCTTGCGGAGCGTACGCGCGAACAGACGCAGGTTGGGCTTCACCGACCCGGGCGGCGGAACGCCGATCGCGAACTTGCCGAGGATTCCACCGCGCGGCGCGCCGAAGACCTCGTCACACGGGCGCGCGTTCGGCGCCTGCTGGAACAGCTCGGTGACGATCCCGACGAACGGGAGCTGCGGCGACACCATGTTGCCGAGCGGCGTCTTGCAGCAGCTCGCGTACCAGCGATAGAGGCCCTCGGGCGTGAGGCGCGCGGCGGTGATCAGGTCGAGGCCCCGATCGAACGAGAGCGTCGAGGGCGCGACCTGCACGATGTCCGAACCGCCGTGCTCGTCGAGGAGTTCGGCGCGGCCCAGGTGGTGCAGGAACGCCTGGCAGTCGTCACAGTAACAGACGATGCGGTTCACCGTGTCTGGTGCCGCATCGCGCAGCCATCCGTGAATCTTTCCGCAACGGCACTGGAGTTCGACATCTCGGGACATGGGAGCCCTGCATACCACGGCCTGTTCCAGGGTAACGCCCGGGCGCTGCGTGGGTCATCTTGTCGAAGCGCGCCTGTCAGGCCCGCGGAGCGGGCTCAGTTGTGGACCTCACCCGGGTTTCAAGCCGGAGGTCAGGGCATGAGGCTGAACACGGACAGGTCGCTCGTGTACCCGGTGGAAGTCGCCTGGATGTTCTCGTTCCCCGTCACGCTGGCCGCCCCTCGCGGGCTCAAGGCCACGTCCCATCCGGATGAGTGCCACTGGCCGATGCCTCGCACCCGGACGGGCGTCCCGTTGCCCTGGTAGAGAGCCAGCACTCCATCCTTGCCCGCCACATCCACGGACTGGGGGAACTGCAGAGTCCTCGAACACGAGGACGCGAGCACCGCCACCTGTCCCTCGCTGGCGCTCACTGCCTTGGCCCAGCACCCCAGGCGCCGGAACCACTGCTCGCCGCCCGACTCCGAGTAAGCCACCACCAGCCCGTCACCGAAGATGCTGGTGGCGGGATAAGTCGTCCCCTGGAAGGTGAAGTTCAGGGAGTAGGCGCCCACCACCACGATGCGGCCCCCGTTCACCTCCGCCCCCCAGAAGTCGCCATATGCCTCCGGGTAGTCCCGGAACCAGCGGTGCGGACCATTGCTGGCGAACTTCGAGATATAGGGGCGAATCTGGGTCGACTCCGCGAAGACGTAGCGGCCCCCCACGACCACCACGCCGTTGTCGCTCGTGACGGTCATGTCCCGGACGTTCACCTGGTCACCTCGCCCACCGATGGCACGCGAGAAGACGTACTCGCCGAGCGCATCGAACTTGGCGATGAAGCCCTGCTCCCACGAGGTGACCTCCCAGAGCGGCCCTCCGCCGAGGTTGCAGCCATTGCCCACGGTGCCTCCAAACCAGACGGCGCCGTACGCATCCGTCGCCACCGAGTAGACCCTGGCGCTGTCGCACAGGGGCCGCTGCCAGAGCAGGCTGCCCGTGGAGGAGAACTTCGCCACGAAGGCCCGCTTTCCCAGAGGGCCACCGCCCAGATCAAGCTGGGGGACGGAGCTGCCCACGATGAACACGTTGCCCCAGAAGTCAGTGGCCACGTCGAGCTCGCCATCGCCGCCCTGCAGGGCAGCACTGAAGTCGCGCCGCCAGCGGGGGAGGCCCGTGGGGTCGAACGCGATGAGCGAGGACTTGGAGCCTCCACTCGTGGAGAAGGAGGCCAGGACATAGACATTGCCCAGGCGATCGGCGGCCACCACGGACGCGCGGCGATTGCCCCCATAGGCGAAGCCAGGCTCGAGGTAGCTCCAGGCAGGGCCCACCGGAACCAACGTCTCGGTGGGCAGCAAGGCGTCTTCCGCGGGAGGTGGCGCCAGCTCCGCCTCCCGTTCCGCCGCTCCTCCACAAGCAAGAAGCGTGACAACCCACAAAGCAGACAGGCAGGCGAATCTTTTCATGGTGCTCCTCCGCTGAACGCTCGCGCGAAGGTGAGCGTGGGAGGTTGCGGCAGCAAGTCCTGTCATGGGAGGAAAGGGGCGCTCCCGACGGACGCGAGCGCCCGCGCGCGCTTGCTTCAGGACATCGCCTGCGGTGTCACGTGGCCCAGCCCGAAGGCGTGGCCAAACGCATCAGCGCGCTCGTGCCCAACTGGCCCAGCGTCGTGGGAGCCGGGGGGTGCTCGGCGCGCCGGGCGTCACCGGAGGACCCGCGGGGGCCTGGGGCGTGGTGGGTCGGGTCCAGGCATCCAGCTCCTTGGCCGCGCTCTGCTGGAGGGACTCGCTCGGCGGCTTGATGGCGGCCGAGAGCGCGCCGAGCGCGGCCCCCGTCACCAGTCCCAGCCCCCACGGTGGCGCGGCGGCGTTCAGGTGCCGGTAGATGAGCCGCTCGGCCAGGCGGTAGGCGCCGATGGCGTCCTGGTAGCGCCGGGCGATGAAGAGCTGGTGGGCGCGCACCAGGGCCGATTCGATCCCGGAGAGCTCCGCGCTCGTCGTGCTGGGAGTCGCCGTCGCCAGATCGATCACCCGCTCGATCTGACGAAAGGCGTAATAGTTCTCCGCGTGGAGGATGCTTGCCATGGGAACCTCGGGGCTGACTCCCAGGGAAGGGAAGGGGCTCCGCGAGGTTGTGACGAAGCCGGGGTGCCCGGCCGCTCGGGCTCCACCGCCCTCCGCTTGCGCGCGCCGTCCACTTCGTCGTCGACGTCGCTGTCAGCCCTCGCGTGTCGCCGCCATCCACCGGCGCACGAGTTCTCCGAGCACCTGGGGCTTCACGGCCTCCGCCTCGCCAAGCTCCAGCACCGCCCGGTCCTTGGCGGCCCACTGCAACAGCCCACTCGGATCCTCGAAGGCGAAGCCGGCGGCGTCCTTGGCCTTGGCGCCCCGGTGGAAGATGAGCTGGAGCTTGCCCTTGGGCGCGAGGCGGAAGGTGACCCGGTCCTCCTGACCCGGACCGAAGCTGGGCGCGTTCCACTTGATGCGCTCCTGGATGTCCTTGTCGAGCCCCAGGATGAGCGCGCGGATGCGCTCGACCTCCGCCTTGCGCGGGTGCTCCAGGGTCTTCATGAACGCGTCCACGGCCTTGTTCCGGTTCGTCATGGGGCCTGCCGACGTTGACGGAGCAGCAGCACGCCGGCCACCATCACGAAGCCGAGGGCGGACACGGCGAGCGACGTGTGGATGTTGGTGACGCTGCCCAGCAGTCCCACGGTCACGCCGCTGAAGGCCCGCAGGCCGGAGGCCGACATGCTGAAGAGCCCCAGCACGCGGCCGCGGATGGTGTCCGGCGCGTTCAGCTGCACGAGCGCCTGGGTCATGCTGCTGAAGGAGAGTTCCAGGAACCCGGCCAGGAAGAGCACGAGGATCGCCGCCGAGTAAGCGTGCATGAATGAGAAAGCGAGGAGCGAACAGCCCCACAGGAAGGCGAGCTTCAGCGCGGAGGAGGGCTCCGTCCTCAGCCAGGAGCCCCGCGTCTCGAGCAGGATGCCCGCGAGCAGCGCCCCGGCCGCATCCGCTCCCAGCAGGAGCGTATAGGCCATGCCGGGGTCTCCATGGCCCAGGTCATGGGCGAAGCCCGGCATCTGGGCGTGGTAGCTGTTGCCGATGAAGAAGGACGCCGCCCCCGCCAGTAGCACCATGGCCGCGACCACCGGCAGCTCGCGCACGTCGCGCACGGTCTGGACGATGTCCGCCAGGCCCCGGACGGCCCGCTTCGCGCCCGCCGTCACCCCCCGGAAGTGCCGCCCATAGGGCGCGCTCATCAGCCACAGAAGCAGGGGCAGATAGAACGCCGTGTTGACGAAGATGCCCCGGGTGGGCCCGAGCGTCTGCATGATGAGGCTGCCCACGCCGGGGCCCACCAGGACCCCGAGATAACGGGCCGTCGCGTTGAGGCGGACCGCGCTGGGCAGGTGGGCCGGCCCCACGATGTCGTAGAGCAGCATCTGGCTCGAGGTGCTCCACAGCACGCCCGCGCAGCCATGGAGCGTGAGCAGCACCATCGCGTGCCACATCCGCAGGGAGTCCGTGACGAAGAAGTAGCCCCATCCCACCGAGGCGAGAATGAAGAGCACCATCCCACCTTGGATGAGGCGCCTCGAGTCGAACCGGTCATTGAGCGCGCCCACCGGCACCGAGAACATCAAGAAGGGCAGCCAGTGGGACACCACCGCGAACCCGCCCAGCGCCGCGGAGTGGAACTTCTGGAACGCCACCCAGTAGCTGATCACGTGCTCGATGTTGTCGGCCATCATCGCCAACATGAACGTGAGCAGGAAGGTCCGGTAACCCGGGAGGCGGAGCGCGCTCGACTCAGGAGCGGCCGCGTTCGCAGCGGAAATCATGGATGTTCACACACGGTGGAGAGAACGACGGGCCCTGGGATGGGGCTCGTCCTGGACTTGGACGAAGTCGATCTCCGAAGTCAAGAGGACGCGCGATCTGTGCTGGATGGACTCACTGGAGATGCCGAAGCGGGACATCCCCGAGCGCGGCTGATGTACTGGGGCAATGGCCAGCTCCAGCGCCACGAGTGGCAGGCGGAGATAGAGGAGCACACGGAGTCCTACGACCCGGCGGGCCGACTCGTCGAGGAACTCATCGCGAGGCGCGAAGGGGTGGAGCGCTCGCTGCTGAGCTACGACGCCCAGGGTCGGTGGAAGCGGCGGTGGAGGCTGTCATCCTCGGCGGCCGGGGATTTCGAGTCCGTCACGAGCACGGTCTATGACGCGGCGGGATCAACAGGAGGGTGGGTCGTGCAGCTCACGAAGGCGCCACTCGACCTGGACGACCCCGCGCACCTGGACGCGCTCAAACGGGCCTACGAGCGCTTCCCGGAGATTGGCGGGCGCTCCACCCCTTGAGACTCGGCACCGAACTCCGGAGTGAAACTCCGCCTCTTCTTGCGCTCCATGGACACCACCTCCCGTGTAGCCGACTTACGAGGTATGTCTACTAAAACGGCTCTCCCGCAGTCGTCCTCCGAGCTATGCCGAAGAGGGTGGTCCGAACCATTTGGTGAGCACGTCCGTGAGCCCGAGCTGCGTTCGGTCTCCGACCCACGCCACGTAGCCGTCGGGCCGAATCAACACGGCGGCGGGCGCGGTGACCGCCCCGAGGACAGGAAGTTCCCAGGGGCCACCGTATTGCGCGTCGACGACGCTCACGCGATTTGCCCAGGGACTGAGGTCGAAGCTGCCGCGCTCACCGAGGTTGAGCAGGACCAGCCGGGCCTCGTGCAGCAGCGTGAAGACGCGCCGTGGCCCGTGGGCGGTGACGAGGTCGAGATCGGGCATGCGGCGTCCGAGGAGCGGGTGTCCCTCGCCGAGTTCGTAGCGGATATCCAGACCCGACATCATTCCGGCGATTCGTCTGCGGGGCTCGTCCATCCGGAGCAGCTCGGCGACGGTGTCTCGCAGCGCCTCGAGGCGATCGTCTGAGCGAAGAAGCGCGATGGACGCCATCGTGTTGTGCAGCACGCGCGCCGCGACCGGGTGGCGCTCGAGCTGGTACGAATCGAGGAGACTGTCCGGCGACGTTCGCTTGACCACCTGGGCCAGCTTCCATCCCAGGTTGACCGCGTCCTGCACGCCGAGGTTGAGGCCCTGCCCGCCCACCGGGAAGTGCACGTGCGCGGAGTCACCGGCCAGCAGAACGCGTCGGTCGCGGTAGGCCGCGGCCTGCCGCGTGAGGTCGGTGAACCGGGAGATCCAATGGGGGCTGTGGATCCCGTAGTCCGTCCCGTAGACGGCGACGAGCGCGTCGCTGAGCTCGCGGAGCGTCGGCTCGCCGCGCGGGCCGATCCGCGGCTCGGTCACCATCACCCCCACCCGCCCCTCCAACTGGGAGAAGGCATGGACGCCGATGCCGTCGCGGCGCATCCCCCATTTCGGCTCCTGGGTCATCTGGACCTCGGCGATCAGGCAGCTCAGGGTCGGATCCCATCCGGCGAACTCGATGCCGGCCGCTTTCCGGATCACGCTGCGTCCGCCGTCGCATCCGACGAGATATTCGGCCCGGAGCGACGGGCCGTCAGCGAGCGTGACGTCGACGCCGCTGTCGTCCTGTGCGAACCCGGTCACTTCACGTCCGCGGTAGATACGCACTCCCAGCTCGTTGACCCAGCCAGCCAGGATGAGCTCGAACTCCTTCTGCGGGAGGCCGAGCCCATAGGGATGCCGGCTGGGAAAGTCGCTGATGCTCAGCGGGATCCACGCGAACCCGGCGACCTGCGCCACCTGCCCCCGCGAGAGGAACCGATCCACGACTCCACGCTGATCGAGAACCTCGATGGTGCGTGCGTGCAGGCCGCGTGAGCGCGGGCCGTCGAGGTCCTGGGTCTCGCGCCGCTCGACGATCGCGGCGTCGACCTTCGCCAACGCAAGCTCGGCCGCCAACATCATGCCCGTCGGTCCACCTCCGACGATCACCACCGCATGCTGGGTCTTGGTCATGGCCGCGCGGTCTACGCCGGCTCGGCCTTCGACCGGCATCCGTCACGGGCCCGATTGTTTCCGAGCCGGAAACCCGCTGGTATGCAGGTGGCCGGGGCGGTCGGATAGCCGCGCTCACGTCCGGAACTGCGGCGCTTTCTCCCTCGCGAGCTTCTCCAGCAATTCCACCGCGCGTGGCAGTCCCGGCAACGTCCGAGCCTCGCGCTGGAAGCGCCGCGCGTTTTCCCGGTACGAGGGCGTCTTCAACACGTCGCGCACCGCCTCGCGGACGCTCTCGGGCGTCATCGAGAGCGGCTCCACCACGCGCGCCATACCCAATTCCTCGCAGCGCGCGGCGTTCATCGGTTGGTCCGCGGCGATGGGCACCAGAACCAGCGGCAACCCGTACTCGAGCGCGGCCGTGGTGCTGTTGTAACCGCCGTGCAGAATCGCGAGGTCCACCTGGGGGAAGAGCAGCGATTGGGGGATGTAGCGCTCCACGTGGACATGTGCTGGCTGCGGACCGAGCTCCGCCGGGTCCACGTCCCGCCCCACCGTCACCACCACGTCCACCGGCTCCTCGCGCACGCCCTCCACGAGGGTGCGCAGCACAGCGACCACCTTGTTGAAGACCGTGCCCAGCGTCACGTACACCACCGGCCGCCCATTCTGGCCCAGCCGAGAGGCCCACTCGGGCAGGTGCTCGTCGCCGGACTGATCGAAGATGGCCGGCTGGAAGTAGTGCGCCGTCGGAGGCATCGAGCCCCCGAGGTAATGCGGCGGGACGAAGCTCAGATGCAGGTAGTGGTAGAGCGAGTGCGGCTGGGGCTCCGGCGGCAGGCCCACCGTGGCACGCACCTCGTCGAGCCGCTCCACCATCAACGGGAAGGAGTAATCCTGGGGCAGCATGGCGCCCACCTGGACGGACGCATGCGGGATGCCGAGGCGCTCGGCGGCGATGGCCCCGCCGAGCTCCATCGAGTCGCGCACGAGCAGGTCCGGGCGCCAGTCAGACGCGAGCGCCATCACGTCCGACACCATCTTTCGCGCGAAGTGTCCGGCGAACATGTTGGCCATGTGCTCGCGGCGAGTCTCGTGAGACATGCGCATCATGTTCTCCATCACTTGCGCCATCGCGCCCTGTGGCAACTGTGGCCTCTCGCCTCCGGCGCGGAAGAAGCGGAAGCCCTGGGACTCCACCTGCTTCCGCAGTTGCTCCGAGGTGGCGAGGGCGACCTCGTGTCCTGCTTGCTGGAGCGCCCGCGCGACGGGGACGAGTGGATGGAAGTGGCCAGAGCCAAGCAGGGTCGTGAAGAGGATTCTCATGGGGGGGATTCCTGTTCGAGGTGGCGGCCGGATAACTCCGTCACGCTCATCCAATGCGAGTGGTTCCAACTGCCGAGGCCACGGAGTCTCCATCAAGAGGTGTGACGCGACGACGATGCGGACGCGTTCTGGGGAGCCCGTTGCGGGAAATCCGCACGGCGGATTCTGCCTGGGGGGGACGGGCGGAGAACGCGCGGCTGCACCAGCTTTAATGGTACCATCGCCGCATGAGGCTGTTGGGCATGGAGTGGCATCGAGTTTTTAGGGGGTGCAAGGGGCCCGCTACGGAATGTTGCTTGGATCGTTTGTGAAAAGTACGTGGAAGATCGTGGTTTGTGGGGGCTCTAGCCAACCAGCGAAGAGCGGCGCGGGGGTTTCCGCAATCTCACGAGGAAGTGCGCTGTATCCGAATGTTGCTTCAATCGTCCTGGCCAAGACCCGGGCTGGGAGAGCCATGCTGGGTGGCGGTGGCTCGAAACTGGCTTTGGGGTTTTGTAGACGACCGTCTATATATTCGTACTTCACACCATAGACGAAGTAGACAGGTGCCAATAGACTCACGCACCCTACGACAACCCAGTCGGATGTAGGTGGGATGGATTCTTTTGGCGGGTAGACCATGCAGCGCGGGCCGCCATCGTTCGTGGGGTATGTTTCACCGGTGATGTGATTTGGAAGCTCACTGCTTAGCTTGTCCCTCAGTGCATACCAAGAACTCATGTCAGCAGTCCACTGCGCCCACAGTGCGTGGAGCCGTTGTGTCTCGGGGCTTGTCTCTGTTGTGAAATGAAATTTGTTGGTTGAGTCGTAGTATTTTCGGGCTATGTCAAGCAGGTCTTCCTTCGAGAGGTTCATGTGTTGTCCAGTCGTTGGATTTTAGGTGCGGGGATGCCAAAGACAACCGGTTTTGCTAGGGCGTGGCAAGTTGCCATGACCTGTGCTCCCCGGATGGCGGCTTTTAGTCTTACGTTGAATGCCGCTCTGACGCTTGTCCTGTGTCTCCGTTCTTGATTTGTGCGTGTACACACGCGACGCGCCAACCACCCGGGCCGGGTTTTCTTTGGGGCACGGTCGTGGTGAATTGAAAATGCGGGGGGTCGATCCGGCCTGTCACGGCGGACGAGCAACCCGAAAATAGAACGACCAGTGGCAGAAGCGATGCCAGGCGCGCAAGTCGTTTGGGCGAGAACGCCGTGGACTCTTTCGCGGTAGGGGGCTCAAAGGCGGGAGTCGGGGACCTTGGGCGTACTCGGGTCATCGCAACTCCCTCCTAGAGTTTGCTGGGGGCCGGGAACCGTACGGGGTGCTATGTAGCCAGACCGGTCAGGGCTGAACGGAGCGCGGCTCGGGCTCCGGTTTCTTGACGGCCACGTAGCACCTCCCCTGGTACTCGGCCGTTCCCGGAGGGCAGGGGGCATCCCGTCGATGAGGCATCCAGCAACCACCCCGGATTTCCACTTCTGTTTCGGGTAGGCAGGGAGGCTTGCGCTGCTCCTTGAAGGGCGTCTCTGGCATCGGGTAGGCGATGACTGGGGACGACAGCTTCTGTCCAGTCATGAAGACGGGCGTGTCGTCGGGTAATCCGTGCGTCTTTGGCGGTGTGGCCGTGCGCGGCCAGAGCAAGAGGGCGAGTCCCGCCGCCAGGGTCAAGCCCACGCCCGCGACTCCCCAACGCCTCACCCGGTGCCGTGAGCGGAGCGGCCGGGGTCCGCACTCGAAGTGGGCCCGGACATCCTCTCGTTCATCGAGGCGAGCCAGGGTTCCCGCGAGGCGGATGAAGCCCAGGGTCATCTCGTGGAACGAGGGCAACTTCGCCCCGGCCATACGCTTGGGATGCAGGACGAGGGCATTGGGCTCGATGTGGTTCGTGGTCTCCGTTCGCCAGGGCGAGTGCGTGCGCCAGTCATCGCCCGTGCCCTGCATCACGACCAGTGCGGGCTCTCCCGTGGCGACATGGTGTGCCTCATAGAGTTGGCCTTCGTCCTCGGGGATGTCCGGGTAACGCTCACCGATCAGATACGAGCCCAGCCGACGTCCTTTCCATTCCGGTGTGTCGCTCATGATGAGCCTCCTATGCTCGCCGCAAACTACTCGCGATGTCGGACCGTTGTATAGACCCAAGAGGTCATGAAACAGCCGGAATGATGGGTGTCAGATGGGGGGTGGACGAGTCGGCCTGGAGCGACATCAAGCCCACTCCGGCGCGCACCTCGGCCAGCATGTTCGCTAGCCCGCCGAGTCCACGCATACGGGCACGCCTTTGCCCTCCAACTCCCCAGAGATGTACAGCTGCTTGCCGCTGAGCGGCGGCGTGGAGCCGGTGCTTCTTGGGGGACGAGCGGGAGAATTGGCTTGGACGACCGGTCAAGGCTGGACGGAGCGCGGCTGCGGGTCCGGCTTCTTGACGGCCACGTAGCACCGGCCCTGGTACTCGGCCGTTCCAGGGGGACAGGGAGCGGGCCGTTCATGCCGAATCCAGCAGCCGCCCCGAACTTCGACTTCCGTTTCGGGCATGCAGGGAGGCTTGCGCTGCTCCTTGAAGGGCGTCTCGGGCATCGGGTAGGCGATGACGTGGGCGGAGACGTCCTGTCCGTTCGTGAAGATGGGCGCGTCCTGGAGCGGACCGCGCGTCTGCGGATGCGAGGAGATGCGCGGCCAGAGCAAGAGGGCAAGTCCCGCCACCAGGGCCAGGCCCACGCCCGCGAGTCCCCAGCGCCTCACCCAGTGCCGTGAGCGGAGCGGCCGGGGTCCGCGCTCGAAGTGGGCCCGGACGTCCTCTCGTTCATCGAGGCGAGCGAGGGTTCCCGCGAGGCGGATGAGGCCCAAGGTCATCTCGTGGAAAGTGGGGAGCATCGCGCCAGCCACGCGCTTGGGGTTTAGGACGAGGGCGTTGGGCTCGCTGTGGTTCGTGGTCTCCGCGCTCCAGGGGGTGGGCGTGCGCCAGTCATCGCCCGTCCCCGGCATCACGACCAGCGCGGGCTCTCCGGTGTCGACATGGTGTGCCTCGTAGAGTCGGCCTTCGTCCTCTGGGATGTCCGGGTAACGCTCACCGATCAAATACGAGCCCAGCCGACGTCCCTTCCACTCCGGTGTGTCGCTCATGACGAGCCTCCTGTGCTCGCAGCAACCTGCCCGCGATGTCGGGCCGCTGTATAGACCCAAGAGGTCATGGAACAGCCGAAATGTCAGTCGCCCACCACCGCGAAGTGCGAGCCGAGCCGATAGGCGGAGAGCGTGCCGAATTCGTCCAGGAAGTAGAGGTTGAGCCGGGAGTCGGCCTGGAGTGACATCAAGCCCACGCCGGCGCGCACCTCGGCCAGCACGTCGCCCCGGGTGGGATCCACCGCGCGCACGCGCTCGCCAGGCACCAGCACCACTCCGCGCGAGACGATGGGTTGCAGCGCCCGCGTGAGTTGCTCTCCCGCCGCGCCCAGGCGCCAGTCCACCTCGCCCGCGTCGCTCACCCGCGCCGCCGCGCCCAGCGCGGATGTCACCAGCACCGCGCCGGGGAGCCGCGCCAGCGCGAAGGGGCCCGGGCCCAGGTGCAGCGCGCGCTGCCACCTCGCCTGGCCCGCCGAGTCCACGCACACGAGCACGCCTTCGCCCTCCAACTCCCCGGCGATGTACAGCCGCTTGCCGCTGGGCAGTGGCGTGGAGGGCAGGGCGAGCGACATCTCGAACGTCCACACCGACTCGCCCGTGTGCGCGTCCGCGAGCAGCAGCGCCGAGTTGGAGCCCTGGCCCAGCAGCGCCACGAAGTGCTTCGCCCACGGCACGGGCGCTCCCAGGAAGGGTAGGGACGCGCTCATCCGGAAGCGCACCTGTCCGTCCGCCAGGCCCAGTCCGTACAGGTAGCCCGAGTCCGTCGCCAGGAGGGCCCGGTGGGCGTGCACGCTCAGGTAGCCGCGCCGCGTGCGCGGAGGCGTCTGGCGCCACACCTCCCGGCCCGTCAGCTCGTGGATGGCGAGCGCCACGCGATCATCCGCCAGCGTGTAGAGCATCCCGTAGTGCCGCAGGAGTTGTGGACCGATGCGCAGGGCCTCGTGTCCGCGCATCCAGGCCGCGCCCGAGCCCTTGCCCGGAAAGCCGCACAGGCGCGCCGCGCTCGCCGCCAGGGTGTAGCCGTCCACCGAGGCCGCCACGCCGTGCGATGCCGCCCGCCGCCACTGCTGCTTGCCCGTCTTGCGATCGAAGCCGCACGCCATGTCCGGGGACGAGTACACCACGCCCTTGGGGCTCATCATCAACCGACCCTCGTCCGCGTCCGCCAGCTTGCGCTGCTCCCACAGGCTCTCGAAGCGCAGGCGGCGCAGGCGCCCCGGGACCTTCAGCGGGCGGGAACTGCCCGGCGCCGGTACGGCCCTCGCGGGCGTGGCGGTGCCTTCCCCAGCGGGCCGCACCACGTCGCGCAGGTGCGACAGGCCCTCGCGGCAGCGCTCGGCCAGTTCCACCAGGTAGGGGTTGCTCGCGAGCGCGCGCTCGTGCTCGGACAGGGTCACCGCCAGGGTCTGCCCCAGGTGGTACACGGCCGCCATCAGCTCCTTGGCTCCCAGTGAAAGGGTGGCCGCTCCCAGGCGAGCCTCGCCCGTCTTCAAGTCCAACGCCAGCTCGGGCCGGACGCCCGCGGGCTCGAAGGCGAAGCGCGGCTCGCCCACTTCCAGCGCGCGCGCCAGGTCCGCCGCCTGCCGCGTCAGCTCCAGCGCGGTGAGGAACGCGGGGCCCATCGCGCGCCAGGCCACCGGGCGCTCTGGCAGTGCGAGCCACACCTCTCCCGGGCACAGCAGCGAGGCCAGCGCCGGGCCCTTCTCCTTCGCCGCGCGGCGCAGCACGTCGTCCGCGTCGTCCAGCGCGAAGCCGAAGCCGGGCACGGTGGCGGGGGGGACCCGTAGGGAGAAGGGCTGGGGCTTCTGGTCACGCACCAGGGACGTGGGCTCGTCCAGTTGCCGCAGGGCCCGCTCCAGCGTCTGGGCGGATTCCTCCTCCCGGGTGCGCGGAGATACCTGGACCAGGTCCTGGAGGAAGGACTGGCCGCAAACCCGGGCCGCTTCCGTCAGTTCCTCCGCGTCCAGGCGCAGGGGGGGGCGCAGGAGCCGGGCGGGCCGCGACAGGCTGGCCACCTGGACGTCGATGTCCGTTCCTGAACGTCTCAGCACCAACTCCAGGTGTGCCTCCGTGAGCGACACCTGGGCCAGCCGCCGCGTGCCGCGGTGCAGCGCCGCCACGGCCTCGAGCAGCGCGGACACCCCTTCCACGAGGGGTTCCTCGACCGCGCCCGGCAGCAGATTCACGCCGTCGAGTTCCATGGCTACGGAATCGTGTGGCGCTCCCGCGGGTTCGCGCTTCCATCGATGTCCGATGCGAAAGCGGATCATCCCTTCCCCATTCGTTGACAAGCCAGAATAGCGATGGCTAGCATCCGCCGCCCATACGGACCTACATTTTTGTAACCGTTTGAATTTATTGGGGAATCGTCGATGACTTTTTATGAGGCCGCTCTCCGCGTGCTCGAGAGCGAAGGCCGTCCCCTCCACTTCCTCGAGATCACCGAGAGGTCGATCGCCCAGAACCTGTTGTCCCACGTGGGCAAGACGCCCGAGCTGACGATGTTGTCGCGGCTCGCGGCGATGGCCCGTCGGACGCGCGATCGCAAGGTGATCGTCACCGCCCGGGACACGTTCGCCCTGACGGACTGGTCGCTGCCGGAGGACGCGGAGGCGCTGGCGCACACGGGGGTGATGGAGGTGCATCCCGAGGAGGGATTGCCGCCCTTGCGGCCGACCGAGCGTCACCCGGAGTCGCGCAACGACAACGTGCGGGTGGCGGGGCGGGGGAGCGATCGCAAGCAACGCCGGCGCGAGGACGAGGAGGATGCACGGGGTGGACGGCGTCGCCGTTTCCCGCCGCTGCCGGAGGTGGTGTTCGAGATCCTCAGCGAGGCGGAGCAGTCCCTGCGTCCGGAGCAGTTGCTGGAGCAGGCGCGCACGAAGGAGCTGGCCGCCGAGGACGTCACGGTGGAGCTGCTGCTCACCGCGCTGCTCGAGGACAACCAGCGCCGCATCGACGCGGGACGCCGGCCGCAGTTCTCCTTCTCCAAGGAGACGGGCGCGGTGACGCTGGAGCGCGCGGGCGCTCCGAGCGAGGCGCCGCCCCTGGAACTGCAGGCCGCGTTCGCCGCCGCCCTGGGCATTCCGCTGGAGGATGGACGTCCGGTGCTCAACCGCACGGGTGGCGCCGCTCCGGCCCCCGAGGCGCAGGCGGATGCCGCGCTGCTCACCGCCGCGCGCACGGCCGTCAAGGACGCGCGCAAGGCCGTGGCCCGCGCGGTGCGCAAGCGCCTGGGCGAGCTGGACGTGGGCACCTTCGAGAAGTCCGTCGTGAAGATGATGCACGCGCTGGGCTTCCGTGAGCTCAAGGTGGCCAAGCGCTCGAAGGAAGGCCCGTTGCTCACCGCGCGCAAGCGCGAGGGCAGCGTGGACCTGCGCTACGCCATCCGCATGCTCAAGGGCGTGCCCGCGCTCGACCGCAAGGCCGTGCAGGAGCTGCGCAAGGACCTCGGCCACTACTCCGCCCAGGTGGGTCTGCTCGCCTGCGCGGGTGAGGCGCGGGGCGATGCGCGCACCGAGGCCCAGGCCAGTGGCTCGCTGGTGATGTTGTGGTGCGGCGACGCGCTCGGCGAGAAGTTCCTCGAGGCCAAGGCCGCGGTGAGCGTCACCACGGTGGAGCTGTACGACGTCGACGAGCGCTTCTTCGAGGTGGCGAAGCTCGAGGCCGAGGAGGCGCAGAAGCGCCGCGAGGAGCGCCAGCGGGAGAAGGAGGCCCGTGCTGGCGAGGGCGAGGAGGGCGGCGAGGAGTCCGCGCCGCGCGACACCTCGGTGTCCGCCGAGTCCGGAGAGGCGCAGAAGCGGCGGGAGGAGCGCCGCGAGGAGCGCCAGCGCGAGCGGGATGCCCGGCGGGAAGAGCGCCGTCGCGAGCGGCAGGCCTCTCGCCAGCAGGAGGCCCAGGGCGGTGAGGCCCAGGCCCCCGGCGTGCCCGTCCCCCTTGAGGCCGCCGCGCCCATCGCCCCGTCCGAGGATGAGGAGGGCGACGAGGAGGGGGAGGACGAGGATCTGGAGGCCGCGAGTGCCTTCGTCGGAGGGCAGACGGAGGGCGCGCCCGCTTCGCAGGAAGAGGGCGCGAACGCGGGCGAGCGCAAGCGCCGCCGCCGTCGCCGCCGGGGCCGTCGGGGCCGGGGTAATCGTCCCGAGGGCGCACCGGGTGAGCCCGGGGCCGCCGCCGCTCCCACCGAGGGAACTCCCGCCGTGAGCGGCCCGAGCGAGGGTGGGGCCGAGGCGGTGACCTCCGCGGAGGTGGCTTCCGTGGAAGGCGCCGCTGGGGTGACCGTCACCGAGGCCACGCTGGCCACCGTCGCCGAGGCGGTGCCTCTGGAGACAGCACCCCAGGAGGCCGCGCCCCAGGTGGAGGGAGCTCCGGCCGCGGTCGAGACCGTGGAGCCGTCCTCCGCGCCGCCGTTGCCGGAGAACCCCCCGGCCATCGAGGCCCAGCCGTCCACCGAGGAGGCGGCTGCCCCCCATGGGGATCCCCGGCCTTCCTCGAATGACGGCTCGCCGGAAGGCGGGACGACCTGACATCCTCGCGGTCCGAGGGTGAGGGGCGCGCGGGACTGGGTTAGGGTAGGCCGGTATGAAGCCCGGCCTGATCCTTTCCCTGGTGGCGCTGTTGCTCGGTGCCTGCCGCTCGCGCGAGCCGCGCTTCCCGGTGGAGCGCCTCGAACTCGAGGGTGGAACGGTGGTGGACAACGGCCTGCTCGGGTGGGGGCCGTCGGACATCCGGGCCCACTTCGCGCAGGTGTTGAGTGACAGTCGGCGCTTCGAGCTCCTCGCGGAGGACGACTCGAAGCGCCAGGTCGCGGACGCGTGGTCGTTCTCGCTGGAGTTGCCCTTCACGCGCGAGGTGCTCAAGGACAGCAGCACCTATTCCTTCGCCGAGGTGGGTGCCACGCTGGTGATGGAGCGGCGCAATGGGGAGGTTCCCCTGCGCTACCAGGTGGTGGGCCTGGGCGAGGCGCGGGTGGAAGCGAAGGACGCCGCGGCGCGGCGCAAGGCCCTGCGCGAGGCGCTCCAGCGAGGACTCGTCCAGGTGTCCGAGGCCGCGGGGCTCCAACTGGCGGCGGTGGAGCGTCCGGACGCGGCACTGCTCCAGGACTTGAAGTCCCAGGACGAGCGGGTGCGCGAGTTCGCGCTGCGCGTGCTCGCGGACCGGCGCAACCCCGCGGCGGCGCCGCTGCTCATCCGCCAGCTCCAGGATGAGGATGTCCAGGTGGCGCGTCAGGCCATGGGGGCGCTCGTGGAGATGAAGGATCGCGCCGCCATCCCCGCGCTCATCGACCTGGTGAAGGATCGGGAAATGGGTTTCGTGCAGGAGGTCGTCTTCGCCATTGGAGAGATTGGTGGCGCCGAGGCCGAGGCGTACCTCTTCACCGTGGCCCAGGGGCACGATCAGCCCGATGTGCAGGCCGCGGCCCAGCAGGCGTTGGATACGCTCTACGCAGCACACAAGCACGCCACTCCGGAGGCGCGCGGGAAGGACCGCGCGGAACACTAGAGACATGAAGCGCTCGTCTGTCGTCGTACGAATGGGCCTCGGGGCCGCGCTGGTGCTCGGGGCGGGTGCCTGCGCCAGCCGTCAGCAGGTGGCCGAGTCCGCTCCTTCTTCCCCTCGGGGCGCGGAGAACCTGTCCGCCTACTATCCGCTCGCCGTGGGCAACCAGTGGACGTACCGGATCAACGGGCGCACGGACAAGACCGTGACCGTGGAGATCGTCAAGGAGGAGGGCGGCTACTTCCACGACAACCAGGGGGGGCAGCTCTCCGTGGACACCTTCGGGGTGAGGGATCTCAAGCGCTACCTGCTGCGCGGCCCGCTCACCGAGGGCAACCAGTGGACCAACGTGGTGTCCGTGTCGTCCACGGAGCACTACCGGATTCTCCAGGCGAACGTGCCCTGCGAGACGGCCGCGGGGGGCTTCGCCTCCTGTGTCCGGGTGGAGGCGCGCAACCGCGTGGACGCGGAGACCACGCTCATCAACGCCATCACCTTCGCCGAGGGCGTGGGGCTCGTGAGGCTGGACCTGTCCGTGGAGAGGGGCAGCGGAGAGCGCGTGCCGCAGACGTCGTTGGAGCTGGCGTCCTACCAATTGAAGGACTCGGGCCGCTAAGGCGCGGGCGAGAGGGAAGACATGAAGGAAATCGGCATCGCCCTGCTGGGTCTGGGCAACGTGGGATTGGGGACGTACCGCATCCTCGCGCAGCACGCGAAGGACATCGAGCGGCGCCTGGGCGCGCGGGTGCGCGTGCACCACGTGCTGGTGCGCGAGCCGGGCCGCTCCCGCCCCGAGGACGTGCCCTCGGCGCTCCTCACCCATGACATCAAGACCGTCCTCGCCAACCCCGAGGTGTCGGTGGTGGTGGAGTTGATGGGCGGGCTCAACCCCGCGCGCGAGTACCTGGAGCAGGCCATCGCCTCGGGCCGCCACGTGGTGACGGCCAACAAGGCGCTCCTGTCCGCGCACGGCGAGGCGCTCTTCTCTCAGGCCGTCGCGCGGGGCGTGGAGGTGCACTTCGAGGGCGCGGTGTGCGGCGGCATCCCCATCATCCGCACGCTGCGCGAGGCGCTGGCGTCGGATCGGGTGGAGTCGCTCACGGGCATCGTGAATGGCACCACCAACTTCATCCTCTCGGCCATGGCGGACGAGGGCGCCACGTACGCGGACGCGCTGCGGCGCGCGCAGGAGCTCGGCTACGCGGAGGCGGACCCCACGCTGGACGTGAGCGGCATGGACGCGGCGCAGAAGCTGTGCCTGCTCGCCTCGCTGGCCTTCTCCGCGCGCGTGTCCCCCGCGTCCATCCTCGTGGAGGGCATCACGGGCCTCACGCCCGCGGACATCACCTACGGGCGGGAAGCGGGCTTCGTGCTCAAGCTGCTCGCCCGGGCGCGCCGGAGCCCCGAGGGCATGGACGTGCGCGTCCACCCGGCCTTCATCCCCGCGGCGAGCCCCCTGGCGGACGTGAAGGGCGGGTTCAACGCGGTACTCCTGCAGTCCGCGGCGCTCGGGGCCTCGCTCTTCTCGGGCCTGGGGGCGGGCTCGCTGCCCACGGGCAGCGCGGTGGTGGCCGACATCATCGACACCTGCCGCAACCTGCTCGCGGGGGCCTCGGGCCGGCTGCCCCTGCCGTGCGCGCCGCACATGCAGGACGTGCCGCTCCTGTCGCCGGGCGAGCGCCGGGGGCCCGCCTACCTGCGCTTCTCCGTGAGCGACGAGCCCGGTGTGCTGGGCCGCATCGCCAGCGTGTTGGGCGAGAAGGGGGTGAGCATCAACTCGGTGCTCCAACGTCCCCCGCGTCCCGAGGACGCGCACGCCACCATCGTCGTCTTCACGCACGACACGCGCGAGTCGGATGTCACCGCCGCGGTGCAGTGGATCGACTCGCTGCGCAGCACCCGGGCGCCCACCCAGGTCATTCGCATCGAGGAAGGGCGGGGCCTCTTGCTGTCTGGCCGTTAGGTGGAAGAGCGGGCGTCCTCCCCGGAGGGAGGGGCGGGCGCCCGTTGAAAGTCGGGTCGACCCTCCCTACCCTGGAGCCCCTTCGAGCGGGAAGAGGGCAGCGCCATGGGTGTCGAGAGCAGCGAGCGGACGTACGAGGAGCTCATCCTGGGTTTCCTGGTGGAGGGTCGGGACGAGTTCCTCTCCGGGGAGGCGCTGTCGGACAAGCTGGGCCTGTCGCGGACCGCCGTGTGGAAGCACGTGGAGTCGCTGAGGGGCAAGGGCTACCGCATCGACGCCGTCCCCGCGCGGGGCTACCGGTTGATGGACGTGCCGGACAAGCTCACGCCCCTGGAGCTCTCGCCCCTGTTGTCCACCCATCACCTCGGGCAGGGCATCCACTTCCACGAGTCCCTGCCGTCCACCAACGAGGCCGCCTTCCGCCTGGCCACGGACGGCGCCGAGCACGGCGAAGTGGTCATCACCGAGCAGCAGACGGCGGGCAGGGGCCGCCGGGGCCGCGCATGGGCCTCGCCCTCGGGGCTGAACCTGTATTTCTCCGCCATCCTCCGTCCGGAGCTGCCGCCCCAGCGCGCGCCCGAAATCACCCTGGTGGCCGCGGTGGCGCTGTGCGAGGTGTTGCGCGAGGAGGGCGCCGACGCCCGCATCAAGTGGCCCAACGATGTGCAGCTCGGGGGCCGCAAGGTGGCGGGCATCCTCACGGAGTTGTCCGCGGAGCCCGAGCGGGTGCACTTCGTGGTGCTCGGCGTTGGCGTCAACCTCAACGCCGGCCCCGAGGACTTCCCACCCGAGCTGGCGGAGACCGCCACCTCGCTCGCCCAGGGGCTTGGCCGGCGCGTCAACCGCGCCCTCTTCACCACCTCGCTCTGGGCCCGCCTGGAGGAGTGGCTGGACTTGCACCATGAGGTCGGATTCGACCCGGTGCGTCAGCGCTGGATGGAGCTGTCCAGCACGCTGGGCCAGGAAGTGCGCGTGCGGACAGAGCGGTCGGAATTGCGTGGTGTCGCTGAAGACATCGACGCCTCGGGTGCGCTGCGGGTCCGCACGGCGGACGGGCGCCTGGAAAGGGTGCTCGCCGGGGATGTGGAGCAGGTGCGGCCCCGCTAGACTGCGCGGCGAGCCATGCTTCTCGCCATCGACGTTGGCAACACCAACACCGTGCTGGGGGTGTACGAGGGCCAGCGCCTCCTGGACCACTGGCGTCTGGAGACGAGCGCCCGCCGCACCTCGGACGAGTTCGGCATCCTGGTGCGTCAGCTCTTCCAGTCCAGCGGCATCGACCCGGGGAGGGTGGACGCCGTCGCCGTCTCCAGCGTGGTGCCGCCGTTGCAGTCCCACCTCGGGCGGATGAGCGAGCGCTACTTCAAGACGCGTCCGATGTTCGTCGGGCCCGGCGTGAAGACGGGCATGCCCATCCTCTACGACAACCCGCGCGAGGTGGGCGCCGACCGCATCGTCAACGCGGTGGCCGCCTACGACAAACACCACTCGGGCCTGGTGGTGGTGGACTTCGGCACCGCCACCACCTTCGACGCGGTGACGCCCCGGGGGGAATACCTCGGTGGCGCCATCTGCCCTGGCATCCACATCGGCATGGAGGCGCTCTTCCAGAACGCCTCCAAGCTGCCCCGGGTGGAGCTGGCCCGTCCTCCCCACGTGGTGGGCCGCAACACGGTGCACTCCATCCAGTCCGGCCTCTTCTATGGCTACGTGGGCCTGGTGGATGGCCTGTGCGCGCGCATTCGCGCGGAGCTGGGTTTCGAGACGCGGGTGGTGGCCACCGGGGGCCTCGCGTCCCTGGTGGCGAGCGCTTCCACCCATATCCACGAAGTCGACGAATTCCTCACCCTCGAGGGACTGCGCATCATCTACGGAAGGAACCACGCCCCATGAGCACGACTCCCGAGACCCCCGCCGCGACTCCTCCTGGCTGTCCCATCTCGGCGGAGATCCTTCCGCCCAACATGCGCAAGCACGTGGATCCGGCCGCGCCGCCGCCCCTGCGGATGATGGCCGCCAAGGCCCTGGTGCCGCTCGCGCCCGCGGACATGCTCGGCGCGCTCTTCATCCTCACGTTCGACGCGGACGCGGGCGTGCGGGACACCGCCACCAAGACGGCCGCCGCCCTGCCGGACCGCTTCTCCGCGGGGCTTCGCGACGAGGATGTCCCGGCACCGGTGCTCGGCTGGCTGCTGCCCCTGCTGCGCGCCAAGGACGTCTACGCGGAAATGCTGGTGCTCAACGCCAACACGCCCGACGAGGCCGTGGCCCTGGTGGCGCGGGAGTGCAGCGCGAAGATCGCGGAGATCATCGGGCAGAACCAGCTGCGCATCCTCCGCCACGAGGACATCCTGCGTCAGCTGTGCGCCAACCCCAACGCGAGCCCCGCGCTGCTCGACGGCGTGTCCGACTTCGCCGTGCGCAGCGGGTTGTCGCTCACGGACGTGCCCCAGGTGCAGGCCGCGCGCGTGCGCCTCTTCGGGCCCCAGGCCGTCGCCGCTCCGCCCGAGGTGGGCCCCACCGCCGAGGAAGTGCTGCAGGAGTTCCAGGAAGACGTGGTGAAGGAGAAGGAGGAGACCGCGGCCCCCATGGAGGAGGGCAAGCGCATCAGCCTCACCCAGCGCATCATGAAGATGAGCATCGCGCAGAAGATCAAGCTCGCGACGCTGGGCAACAAGGAAGCGCGCGGCATGCTCATCCGCGACACGAACAAGCTCGTGTGCACCGCCGTCATCCGCAGCCCCCGCATCACCGACGGCGAGGTCCTCAACTGCGCGGCGAACAAGGCCGTCAACGAGGAGGTGCTGCGCATCATCTACGGCAGCCGGGAGTGGACGAAGAACTACAAGATCAAGATGGCGCTGCTCAAGAATCCCCGCCTGCCGCTCGCCGTGGGGATGAAGTTCCTCAACACCCTGCGCGAGAACGACATCAAGGATCTGTCGCGCGACAAGAACGTGCCGTCCGCGCTCCAGGGTGTCGCCAAGAAGATGTTGGAGAAGAAGAACGAGAAGAAGCCGGAGAAGTAGGCTCCGGACCGGGGGCCCAGGGAGGCGGGGAGAACAATCCCCGCCCCGGTCTCTCAGGCCACCGCTTCCTCGTCGTCGTGGATGGCCACCGGCTGCTCCTCGAGCAGCTGCGAGGCGATGGCGAGCGCCTTCTTCGTCTTCTCGCGCACCTTCTCGTCGGACTTGATGCGCGCGTAGAGCTTGGCCACCCGATCCTCGTTGCGCGACACCGACTCCTCCAGCTCGGTGATGCGCCGGCGCAGCTCGTCGCTTTCCTGGCCCGCCTGGGCCCTCACGGCGTCCAGCTCGGCCCGGGTGTTGTCCAGCTCGGCCCGGACGTTCTCCGCGTCACCGCGCGCCGCCGCCAGCTCCGCGTCGAGCTGGTCCGCGCGCGCCCGGATCTCATCCGCGTCACCCAGCTGCAACTGGTACTGCTCCACCTCGGTTTGCAGCGCGGTGGCGCGCGCCGTGGCGCTCCGTGCCTCTTCCCGGGCCGCGGCGAACTGCTGCTCGATGCGCCGGCGCTCGGCCGTGAGCTGCTCCGCCTTCGTCTGCAGGAGCTTGAGCTGCGAATCCTTGCGGGTCAGCTCCTCCGTGGAGCCATTGGCCTGCTGCTCGAGGGCGAGCAGACGATCCTGCTGCTCGACGATCTCCTGCTCCTTCTGGTTCAGCTCGGTCTTGAGCCGGAGGATTTCCCGATCCTTGCGGTTGGAGGCCTCGCGCAGTTGGAGGGTGGCCTGATCGTTCTTGCCCACCGAGGACTTCACCGTTTCCAGCTCGGTGGTCTTCACGTCCAGCTCGGCCTCGAGCTCCGCGACGCGCGACTCGGCGGTGCTGGCCTGGCCCCGTGCATCATCCAGGGCTCCCTCCAGCTCCGCCACGCGGGTGCGAAGGTTGCGCAACTCGGCCAGGTCCGCCGCGGACGTGGCGCTGGCGCTCGCGGACGCCGGACGGGCCGCCGGAGTGGGAGCGGGAGCGGGCACGGCACGGGGAGCGGCCACGGGGACCGGGACCGGGGCCGGAGTGGGAGCGGGACGGGGCGCGGCCACCGCGGGCGCGGCACGAGGCGCGGCCACGGGGACCGGAGCCGGAGCGGGTGCCGGAGCCGGCGCGGGCATGAAGCCCACCATCGTCTTCTCGTCGTCCATCCCGAGCGAGTCGAGCGACGCGTCGTCTTCGCCACCACCGAGGCTGTCGAGCGAGAACTCCTCGTTCGGAGCCTCCGGCTCTGGCGGCGTCTCCACCGGCTCGTCGAAGGAGCCCAGGGCCGGCTCCGAGTCCGCGAAGGGCGAGTCGAGCATCGACAGCTCGTCGCCGTGGTTCTCCAGCGGCTCGCCCTCGATGGCCAGCTCCTCGCCATGCACCGGCTCGTCACCCGTGCCGTCCAGGCCTCCGAGCGAGAAACCATCGTCGACGACCTCGCCCGCGGGCAGCTCGGGGAAGCCGATCAACCCTCCCACGCGCTCCACCAGCTCGTCGGCGTGCACGGGCTTGGCCACGTAGTCGTCCGCGTGGGCCTTGAGCTTGCGGTGCTGGGCGAAGCCATCCGGGTTGCCGATGATGATGATGGGGATGGGCTTGAGATCGTCGTCCTTCTTCAGCTTGCCGCAGATGAGGTAGCCGTTCTGTCCGGCGGACAAGTCCACCGCGAGCACCACCAGCTCGGGCCGGTCCCGGCGGATCTGCTCCACGCTGCCCTTGCCGTCGGTGGTCTCCTGCACCGCGAAGCCCCGGGCCTCCAGGGCCTGTCGCAGGGTCGCGGAGAGGGCGGTGTCACTTTCGACAATCAGGATGTTCTTGGACATGGAGGGAGTGCCAGACCTGGAAGGGCAGGTGCCCGCCGCGAGGGGGCGCGGGGACGGTGAGTCTGAAAAAAGTCGCTCGGAAGGCTATCGGTGCCCATCCAGACCGTCAATCTTCGGTCCACTGCTGGCGCGAGGCCGTCCGCCTCGTGGGGCAGGCAGGCGATCCCCCGGCACGGGTGGATCAGGGCTGTAGCGACACGGGACGCGCCTGCGGCTCGGGCGCCGTCGGGGAGGAGGGCCGCGCCTGCTGGGCGTGCTGCTGCGCGAGCATGTGGCGGATGTCCGATTCGTCGAGATCCGACACCAGCTCGTAGACGACCTCTCCGTCGCGCCACATGGCCACGTTGTAGCCGAGGCTGGAGTTCACCTGGACGGCGGGCAGGGGAGGCGCCTCCACTTCGCGCCGGGTGTCATCGAAGACGAAGAGCCCGATGCGGCGGGCGGGAGCGCCCTGGACGTCCGCGCTGCGCTCGTAGCTGATGTACGCGGCGGGACGATCCTTCACATTGGAGATGCGCGCGCCGGACAGCTTCACGTTGGGCCAATGGGGGACGGAGACCCGGTGATCCAGCTTCCCATCGAACCAGGCCTCGACGTTCTCGCGCGAGGTGCCCGCGACTTCCGTCGGCAGCTTCTTGGTGTGCCGCCGCACGGCGTCTTCCCGGTAGCGCTGCGAGTGCTCGGGGCGGAACATCCACCAGGCACTGCCGCCCACCGTCACCATGACGAGGGCCGCAGCGCCCATGCGCCACCAGGCCGCGTGGGCTTCCCGGCGCTGCTCTTGATGGATGCCCGAGCGCAACCGGGAGCGGAGCGCGTCGGGCGCCCGGGTGGACGCGACGGCCTGCCGCGCGGCCCGGCGCAGCGACTGCTGCATCCGCGCCTCCTCATGAACCCGCTTCGCGCACCCGGGACACCGCTCCAGGTGCGCCTCCATGTCCACCCGCTCCTCGGGTTGAAACTCGCCATCGAGGAACGGCTGGAGAACCGAATCGAATTCCTGGCAGTTCATGAGCGCTCAGGGGTGGAACGGCGACGGGCCGATGTAAATTGGCATTTCCGGGCCCATCAACCTCGGGCTACCCCACCTTCTTCCTGCGACGATACTCATCGAGGCTCATGGCGGCACTGTCCATGTTCGGCGCCTCGACTCCCTCCTGGCGCAGCACGCCCGTTCCCGCGGCGTACTCCTTGAGGGTCTTCTGGAGGAGCTTGCGGCCGCGGAAGAGCCGACTCATCACCGTTCCCACCGGGCACTCGAGGATCTCGGCGATCTCCTTGTAGGAGAACTCCTGCAGGTCCGCGAGGATGACCACCAGCCGGAAGTCGATGGGCAGCGCGTCGATGGCGCGCAGCACGTCGTCCGACAGGAGCCGATCGAAGAAGTATTGCTCGGGGTTGGCCGCGAAGTCCGTGGCGTCCCGGCTCACGAAGCGCTCGTGCACGGCCTCGCGCTCCACGCCCTCCACCACGCTGCGCTCCTTCACCTTGCGCCGGTAGCGGTTGATGAAGGTGTTGGTGAGGATCTTGAAGAGCCAGGCCTTGATGTTGGTGCCGCGCTCGAACTTGTCGAAAAAGCGGTAGGCCCGCATGCAGGTGTCCTGCACCAGGTCCTCGGCGTCGCGCTCGTTCTTCGTCAGTCGCAGAGCCGCCGAGTACAGCGGATCGAGGTGGGCCAGGGCCAGTTCCTCGAACTCCTGCTTGGTCCGATTGTTCTGCCTGAAGTCCAGCATGCTCCCGCCTTCCAGAGGCCCGAAATTACAGGCGATTGAGTCGTTAACCCTCCCGGCAATGTATGTACGGGAACAGAACGAGCAACAACCCAATCACTCCGCGCCGTTTGCACGGCTGCCCCAAAAGGCAGGAGACGCTTGACGCGAGCATTTATTCCCCACCCCCCCTGAAAAACGACGAAACAGGGGTTCAGGTGGGGAAGAGTCCTACTTGGAGCCCTTGGTGCTGAGGGCGTCGTGGATGGACAGGTAGCTGTAGCCGAGGTCCTTGGCGACGGCCTCGTAGGTGACGTGGCCGTTGTAGGTGTTGATGCCACGGGCCAGGGCCTTATCGGCCTTGATGGCCTCGACGAGGCCCAGGTCGGCGATCTTCCGGGCGTAGGGCCGGGTGGTGTTGGTGAGGGCGAAGGTGGACGTCTGGGGCACCGCGCCGGGCATGTTGGCCACGCAGTAGTGCACGACGCCGTGCTTCACGAAGGTGGGGTTGTCGTGGGTGGTGGGCACGCACGTCTCGATGCAGCCGCCCTGATCCACCGCCACGTCCACCACCACCGAGCCGGGGGACATCTCGGCGATGAGCGCCTCGGAGACGAGCTTGGGCGCCTTGCCCCCGGGGATGAGCACGCCTCCGATGACGAGGTCCGCCTCGCGCACGCTCTTGGCGATGCTCTCCGAGTCCGAGGCCAGCGTGGACACGCGGCCGAGGAAGACGTCGTCCAGGTAGGTGAGGCGCTCGAGGTTGATGTCGATGATCGTCACCTCCGCGCCCAGGCCCACGGCCACCTTGGCCGCGCAGGTGCCCACCACGCCGCCGCCGAGGATGACCACGCGGCCGCGGCGCACTCCGGGCACGCCGCCCAGGAGGATGCCCTTGCCTCCGTGCGCCTTCTCCAGGCACGCGGCGCCCACCTGGATGGCCATCTTGCCGGCCACCTCGCTCATGGGCTTGAGCAGGGGCAGCGAGCCGTCCTCCAGCTGGATCGTCTCGTAGGCCACGGCCGAGGCCTTCTTCTTGACCAGGGTGCGCGTGAGCTCCGGGTCCACGCCCGCCAGGTGGAAGTAGGTGTAGATGATCTGCCCGTCCTGGATGCGCTCGTACTCGGGCGCGATGGGCTCCTTCACCTTGACGATCATCTCCGCGCGCTTCCAGACCTCGTCCGCGCTCTGGACGATCTGGGCGCCCACGCGTTGGTACTCCGAGTCCGGCAGGCCCGAGCCCGCGCCCGCGTTCGTCTCGACGAGGACCGTGTGGCCCGCACCGGTGAGGGCGCGAACCCCGGCTGGAACCATGCCGACCCGGTACTCGCGGGTCTTGATTTCCTTGGGAACGCCAACAATCACGTGGGATGCCTCCGAAAGAGCCGCGACCAAGCGCGGAAAAAGCGGGCGGACCCTAGGCAGGGGTCTCGGGCGAGTCAAGACGCGCGCGGGCAAGCAACCCGGAGCCTCATGACGGCATGCCGCGTCGAAAGGAGCGGGCGGCAGTGATAGTTAACGGGACCATGACTTTGGCACCCAAGCTGTTGTTCGCGGACCCCAAGGGCCGGGTGATGGAGCACCCCTATCTGCTGGCCACCCTGCGCAGTGGCGAGGAGCTGGTTCCGCCCCAGGACAAGCCTATCCCCTTGCCCTCGGCGGGGCGGCTCGTGCACCTGCCTGGCCGCCTGCCCGTGGGCCTGCACCCGGAGACGGGCGAGCTGGAGCTGGTGCGCGAGATGAAGATGAACGGCAAGACGTTCGTGCCCAGCGCCGTGGGCGCGCTCCTGCCTCCGGGCTACACACGCACCTTCCTACCTGGCGAGGTGAAGGCGGAGGGGCCCGTGCTGCCGCAGTGGGCGTACACCGCCGCGGCCTGGGGCGAGGACGGGCCGGTGGCGTGGGCCATCCACACGGACACGCGCTCGCACTGGGATCCGGAGAGGTACTCGACGCCGGAGCTCAAGAAGCTCGTGGACGCGCACCTCGCGCGCTTTCCGGGCAACCGCGTGCTCAAGCAGCTCACCACGTGCGCGATGCTCTACCGCTGCTTCACCTCGCAGAACATCTTCTATGTGCGCGATGAGGGCGCCATCCCCGCCTCGGTGATGTGCAACGCGCGCTGCGTGGGGTGCATCTCGGATCAACCCGCGGACGGGCCGCCCGCGTCGCACGAGCGCATGGACAATGGTCCCTCCGCCGAGGAGATGGGCGTCATCGGGCTGCATCACCTGGAGAACGCGCCGGGCCGCACCATGGTCAGCTTCGGCCAGGGCTGCGAGGGCGAGCCCCTCACGCGCTGGAAGTACATCGCCGAGTCCATCCGCTACATGCGCGCGCGCTCCTCGCGGGGCTCCATCAACATCAACACCAACGCGAGTCTCACCCACGGCCTCGAGGCGCTCTTCGACGCGGGCCTGGACGCGGTGCGTGTGTCGCTCAACTCGGCGGTGAAGGATTTGTACGAGGCCTATTACAAGCCGGTGAAGTACGGCTGGGAAGACGTGGAGGCCTCCATTGCCCTCGCGCGCGAGCGCGACGCCTACCTGGCGCTCAACCTCCTGCTTTTCCCCGGAGTCACCGACCGAGAGGGCGAGGTGGATGCGCTCGCACGGCTGGTCAAGAAGTACCGGGTGGATCAGGTCCAGACGCGCTCGCTCTGCATCGATCCCATCCAGTACCTGGAAGTGGCGCGGGACAAGGGCGCGGGAGGCGAGCCCGTGGGCATTCGCGAGCTCTTGCGCCGTCTCAAGGCGGCGCGTCCGGGCCTCGTCATTGGCAACTTCGCGCGCGGTCTGGAGGAGCGGCGGAACGCGGGGGTTCGGAGATAGAGTCCGAGCCATGCAAGAACTCGCCTTCCTTCCCACGCACCAGATGGCCCAACGTGTCCTCAGTCGCGAGGTGTCCTCGGTCGAACTGTTGGACGCCCACCTGGGTCAGGTGGCTCGCAACAACGTGAGGCTCAACGCGTTGGTCACGCTGGACGAGGGGCGGGCGAGGGCGAGGGCGCGCGAGGCGGACGCGGCGCTGGCGCGGGGCGAGGTGTGGGGGCCATTGCACGGGGTTCCCCTCACCATCAAGGACGCCTTCGAGACGACGGGGCTGCGCACGACGAGTGGCTTCGATCGCCTGGCGCGCCACATGCCCGAGCGGGACGCCACGGTGGTGGCGCGGCTCAAGGCGGCGGGGGCCGTCATCGTGGGCAAGACGAACATGCCCCGGCTGGCGCTGGACACGCAGACGCACAACACCGTCTTCGGCCGCACGAACAACCCGTGGGATGTGGAGCGCACCTGCGGAGGAAGCTCCGGGGGCGGCGCGGTGGCGGTGGCCGCGGGCATGAGCTCGCTCGAGGTGGGCAGTGACATCGGCGGCTCCATCCGCATCCCCTCTCACTTCTGCGGGGTGTTCGGCCTCAAGCCCACGGACGGCCGCATTCCGCTCTCCGGTCACATCCCGGGGATGCCAGGCTCGCCCCGGGGGGTGCGCCATCAAGGCGTGGCGGGCCCCCTGGCACGCACGGTGGAGGATCTGCGGCTCGCGCTGCGGCTGTTGAGCGGACCGGATGGCCAGGACACCGAGATGCCTCCCATTCCCTTCCAGGACGTGCCGCGCCGGGAGCTGAAGCGCTATCGCTTCCTGTGGACGGATGACTTCGGCGGGATGCCGGTCTCGGCGGAGACCCGCTCGGCGTTGGCGGGATTGGCGCGCACGCTGGAGGACGCGGGGTGCGTGGTGGAGCGGGGCACGCCGGAGCTCGATTTCGAGCAGGTGTGGCTCACCTGGGGACAGTTGCTCGGCGCGGAGGTGGGCTCGGAGATGCCCGCCGCGGCGCGCCTCATGACGGCCCTGCATTTTCGCTCCATGCGGGGCGACTCCTCCATCAACCGGGGCATCATGCGCGGGTTGTGGGGGCGCATGTCGGACTACACCCAGGCGCTCTCCATGCGCGATCAGTTGATGGCGAAGGTGGAGTCCTTCCTGTCCGGCTGGGACGCGTGGCTGTGCCCGGTGACGATGAGCCCCGCCTTCACGCATCGGCCGAGTGGCGACTGGCTGGAGGTGGATGCGCGGCGCGTCCAATACATGGAAGGCACCGCCGGCCTGCCCATCCTCTTCAATGTGACGGGCCATCCCGCGGTGGCCATGCCGCTGCCGCGCGCGTCCTCGGGCTGTCTGCCCCTGGGCGTCCAGGTGGTGGGCCGCCGCTGGGGAGACGAGGCCCTGCTCTCCGTGGCCGAGGCGCTGACGGACGTGACGGGCCCCTTCCAGCGCCCCCCCGGGGTGTGACGAGGGCGGCGCCTCTGGAGGGGCGAGGCGCCGGGGCTACTCGGCGCCCGGAGCCACGGGGTTGAGTTCCTTGGCCACCAGGTTGCCCAGGACGGCGTCCTTGGGCACGTAGCCGTCGGCACCGGCCTCGCGGCAGATGCGCTGCAACTCCTCCACGTTCTCTCCGGAGCACAACAGCACCTTGATGCCCTTGAAGAGGCTGTTGCTCTTGATGAACCGGCAGAACTGCTCGCCGTTCACGTTGGGCATGCGCACGTCCAGCAGGACCAGATCCGGACGCGTCTGCTTCTTGAGGATGATCTTCGTCGCCTTGTCCGCGGAGTCGGCGATGTGCACCTCGAAGCCCTTGGACACCAGGTCCGCCTCGATGATGCGCGCCGTCATCTCGCTGTCGTCGACGATGAGGATGCGGGGCTTCCTGCCCGCCGCGGCCGCCATCTTCGCCGCGGAGGGGAAGCCCCCCGTCGCGGCGGGAGCGGGAGCGGCGGCGGGCGTGGGAGCGGGCTCGGGCGGAGCCGCGGGCGGAGGAGCCGCCACCACCGTGGGAGCGGGCGCGGGGGCCTGAGGCGACGGAGCGCCCTGCGGCGGGCGGGCCACGGTGGGCACCTGCGCGGTGGGAGTGAGGGTCGCGCGCGGAGGGACCGTCGCGGCGGGGGCGGCTGCCGGCCTCGTGGGCGCCGGAACTCCGCCCGCGGGGGCCGCTGGAGCGGCGGCACGCGGTGACGTGGGCGCCGGGCGGGCAGGGGATGGCGCGGGAGCACCCACCGCGGGAGCGTGCACGGGGGTCGCCGAGCGGGGTGGGGCCGCCTGACCTGGGAGTGGCGCCCGGGGCGCGGTGGCCGCCGGGGGAGGACTCGCCGGAGAGGGAGCGGCGGGGGCGGGACGAGCGGCGGGCGGTGCCACCGGGGCCCCCACGGGGGCTCGAGGCGGAGCGCCCGCCGGAGGCGTGGCGGGACGCGTCACGGCGGGTTGTCCGGTGAGCGACGGGCGCGGGGCGGCCCCGGCGGGTTGCGCCAGTGCCGTGGCGACGGGCCGGGGGGCGGCCGCGGGGGCCACACCGGGCTGGGCCGCGCCGGGCGGTCGTGCCGCCGGGGCGGGAGCGGGAGCTCGGGCGGTGGGCGCTCCAGCGACCGGCCGGGGCGCGGTGGGGGCTCCCGGGCGGGCGGCGGGCGCGGTGGACGGGGGTCGCGCGGAGGCCGTCGCCATGGGAGGCGCGCCCAGGATGCGCATGATCCCTCCGATGACGGCCTCCAGCCCACCCCCCTTGAGGATGTAGGCGTCGGCGCCGGACTGGCGGGTCTTGGCCGCCAGCTCCTCCTCGGAGATGTCCGAGTAGAGCACCAGCTTGGACGTGACCTTCTTCTGTGTGCGCAGATACTCGACGACGTCGTCGCCGAACATCTCCGGCATGTTGACGTCCATCAGGATGAGCGAGAACGGCCCCTCGGAGAGCTTCACTTCGAGGCTCGCAAGGTCGGTCGCTCCGGTGGCGTGGTAGCCAGCGGCGGAGAGCGCCCTCACCGTGAGTTCCACCAGCATCGGGCTATCATCGATGACCAGTACGCGAGACATCTTCCTCCCCTGGAATACAGCAGTCACCCTACACCGTTGAGAAGGCCCGGACCATGTGATTCGGTCCACCCTTGACCCACTTCGCTCGCCTCCGGATACTTTGGCGCCTTGACCAACACTCCCCTCCAGCGTGCGCTTCGAATGGCCCCCGATCGGGCCATCGCGAGCCAGGCCCGACCCGAACAGGAATTCTTCTGTTTCCGCGCAGGCGAACTCCGCCTCGCGGTTCCCAGTGAGAACGTGCTCGAGGTCATTCGGACAGGGCCCATGACGCCCCTGCCCCGCACCCCCTCCTTTCTCCTGGGCGTCACGGGACATCGCGGAGAGGTCATCCCCGTGATGGATCTGCTGCGCTTCCTCGGCAAGGGGGAAGCGCGCGTGGGACCGAGGACCCGCCTCTTCATCGGCACCAGCGGCAACTACCGCGTGGGCGTGGTGGCCGACGCGGTGCTCGGCCTGCGGCGCGTTCCCGTGGCCGACATCCTCCCGCCTCCCCTGGGGGGTGACGCCGCCGCGGAGCACCTGCTCGGCGTGTACGAGGTCGCCTCCGCCCAGGAGACCATGGCCCTCATCCACTTCACCAAGCTGCTGCAGAGCGCCCGCCAGCGCGCGGTGGTGCGATGATCTACGACGAGGAAGTCTCACCCTCGTTCGACGAGGTCGACGTCCTCTTCTTCGAGGTCGGCGACGTCGTCTACGGAACGGATGCGTCGCAGGTCCTGCGCATCGAGCGTTCACTCCCCGACGACCTCATGGTGCCGGAGCTCGGCGCCCTGAGGCGTGGCAACCGCGCGCTCGTCTTCGATGCACCTGAGGGCGAGGGCCATCTCAAGGTGGACGCCATCCGGGGGGTGCGTCCTGTTCCCATCCGGGACTTGAGGAGGCTGCCGCCCGTGGCGGGCGCCGCTTCCTACACGGTGGGTGTGTTCCTCGATCAGGAGCGTCCCGTGATGCTCATCGATCTTCTCGAAACCTTGAATGCTCAAGGAAGGCACTGAAGGCAATGTCGCTCGCTGATTCCAAGAACGAAGTGGTCTCCGCGGAGGGCTCGGCCCCCCGCTCGAAGAAGGCCGGTTCCCTCAAGCCCCTCACCGACACGGTGATCGCGGTGCTCGCGGGCAATCTCGATGCGCGCGTGGCCAAGAACGCCCTGGACGAGGACGCCGCGGACCTGGCCAACCTCTTCAACCAGCTGCTCGACCGCCACGCCGTCTCCGAGCACCGCAAGCAGGTCGCCGCCCAGGAGATCGATCAGGCCATCGACGCCCTCATCACCCTGGTGCGCGAGGGAGACCTGGCCTCGTGGAACACCACCACCGAGGACGCCCAGCTCGGGCCCCTGCTCGAGGGCTTTGGCAAGGTGATCGAGACCCTGCGCACCTTCGTGCGGGAGATCAACGAGGCGGCCCTGCGCCTGTCCTCGTCCTCCAATCAGGTGCTCGCCGCGTCCACCCAGCACGAGACGAGCTCCACCGAGCAGGCCGCGGCGATCCACGAGACCACCGCCACGATGGAAGAGCTCAAGCACGCCTCGGCGCAGATCGCCGAGAACGCCGGCAGCGTGGCGCGCGTGGCCGAGGAGACCCTGGGCGCGGCGCGCGCCGGCCGGGGCGCCATCGGCGAGTTCATCCAGGCCATGCAGCAGATCCGCAGCGACGGCGTCGCGGTGGCCGACTCCATCACCAAGCTGTCCAAGCGCGTGGAGCGCATCGGCACGGTGGTCGAGGTGATCGACGAGATCGCCGACCGCTCGGACCTGCTCGCGCTCAACGCGGCGCTCGAGGGCAGCCGCGCGGGTGAGGCGGGCAAGGGCTTCTCCATCGTGGCGGCCGAGATGCGGCGCCTCGCGGAGAACGTCATGGAGTCCACCAAGGAGATCAAGAACCTCATCACCGAGATCCGCGAGGCCACGGCCGCCGCGGGCACCGCCGCGGAGGCTTCCAAGGAAGCCACCGAGTCCGGTGAGAAGCTCGGCGCGGTGGCGGCCCAGGCCGTCGAGGGCATCCTCGCGGGCGTGCAGGAGACGAGCGACGCGGCCCGCGTCATCAATCTCGCCACCCAGCAGCAGCGCACGGCCACCGAGCAGGTGGTGGCCTCCATGGCGGAGATCGAGGACGTGACGCGCCAGACCACCTCGGCCTCCAAGCAGGCCACGGGTGCCGCCGCCGAGCTCAACCAGCTCGCCGGACGGCTGGCGGAACTCATCAAGCGTTTCAAGGCCGACTGATAACAGGAGGGGAGGGCCCCAACCGGGTGGCGGTGAACGTCGCCCGGCTTCCCTCCGGCCATGGATACCGAAGCCCTCAAGAGATCCCTCCTGCAGAAGTTCCAGGAGGTCAGCGCGGACCGTCTCCAGAAGATCCAGTTGGGCGTGCTCGACCTCGAGAAGCCCACCGCGGATCAAGCGGCGGACGAGGTCGCGCGCGAATTGCACACGATGAAGGGCGAGGCCCGCATGCTGGGCCTGGCCGCCATCGGCCAACTCGCGCACGCGGCCGAGGACCTGCTGCGCGCCGAGCGGGAAGGCAAGACCGCCACCGAGGTGGCGACGGACCTGCTGCTGCGCGCGTGTGACACCATCTCGGACCTCTTGGAGGATCACTCCGGGGCCCAGGGAGGCACGTCCGCCTCCCAGGAGATGTGCGAGGCGCTGTCCGCGGCGTCCGGACACGCGGTGCCGCCCATCGGCGGCGTCAAGGGGGCGTCCCACACGGCCCTGCCCGCGATCCGTCCGGCCGCGCCGCCTCCCCCCCAGAACGTGATGGAGGTCACCGCCGAGTCCGTGGAGCCCTTCCAGGCGGCTCCACCGGTGGCGCCTCCCGCGCCCGCGGCGCCTCCCGCGCCCGCGGCGCCTCCCCGCGCCGCCAAGCCCGAGCACGAGGAGCACCACGCTCACAAGGCCCTGGCCGACCGCAGCATCCGCGTGAACGTCGAGGTGCTCGACTCCCTCGGCCTGCTCGCGGGAGACCTGCTGGTGGAGAGCGCCCGCGGCCGTCTGCGCGCCTCGCAGATCGAGTCCCTGCTCCAGCGCTTCTCCCGCTTGGGGGATCGCTTCCTCAAGCTGGCCGAGCGCCTGGACGTGCCCAACGTGCTGCGCAACGACCTCGAGCACATCGAGGGCGATCTGCACATGCTGCGCGACGACGCGTTCCGCTTCGTGCGCACCAACGGAGACGGGATCGAGGCGCTGCACGGCAACCTGGCCATGATGGCGGACCACGTGGCGGAGGCCCGGCTCGTGCCGCTGGCCACCGTCTTCGACGCCTTCCCGCGCGCGGTGCGTGACCTGTCGCGGGCCCAGGGCAAGGAGGTGGATCTCGTCATCGAGAACGCCGACCTGGGCGTGGATCGCTCGATGCTCAACGACGTGCGCGACGCGCTCGTGCACCTCTTGCGCAATGGCGTGGACCACGGCCTGGAGACGCCCGAGGAGCGGCGCATGCTCGGCAAGCCCAACGCGGGCCGATTGCGCATCCGCGTGCGGGTCGACGGCGACATGCTCAGCATCGAGGTGGACGACGACGGCCGCGGCATGGATCCGCAGAAGCTGCGCGAAGTGGCCGTGCGCAAGCGCCTGTTGACCGAGCATCAGGCCGCCGCCCTGTCCGAGCGCGAGGCCATCGAGCTCGTCTTCCGCCCTGGCTTCTCCACCCGCGAGGAGATCACCGACATCTCCGGCCGCGGCGTGGGCATGGACGTCGTGAAGAAGAAGGTGGAGTCGCTGGGCGGCTCGGTGGGCATCGTCAGCCGCCTGGGCCGGGGCTCTACCTTCACCTTGCGCCTGCCACAGTCGCTGGCGTTGATGAAGGTGCTGCTGGTGCGCCTGGGCGACGACGTCTACGGCATTCCCGCCGCGGACGTGGTGGCGGTGATGCGCGTGAAGCCGGATGATCGCATGGAGGTCTTCGGCACCCTGGCCGTCAAGCACCGGGGCAAGCCCATCGCGCTGGTGGGCCTGGGGCCGCTGCTGGGCGTCAACGGTGGCAACCGCTTCGACAAGCCGCCCGCCGTCGTGGTGCGTCATGGCGATGACCATGCCGCCCTGGTGGTGGATGGCTTCGTGGACGAGCGCGAGGTGGCGGTGAAGCCCTGCGGGGGTGAATTCCTCAAGGGCGCCGCCTTCATCGCCGGGACCGCCGCGCTGGAGGACGGCCGCATCGCGGTGCTCCTGCACGTGCCGGACATCATGACGGAGGTGCGCCGCATGGCGCGGCCCGTCACGCAGGGCACCTCCATCAAGCGCCTCAAGGTGCTGCTGGTGGACGACTCGCCCATCGCCCGGGCCACCGAGTCCGCGCTCGTCAAGGCCCTCGGCCACAGCGTGGACGAGGCCCAGGACGGAGAGGAGGGCTATCTGCGGGCTCAGTCCCAGCCCTATGATTTGATCCTCACGGACGTCCAGATGCCCAGGCTGGATGGCTTCTCGTTCACGCGCAGGCTCAAGTCCACGGCGGGTCTCGCCCGGACTCCGGTCATCATCCTGTCCTCGCTCGCATCACCCGAGGACCGGCGGCGCGGGGCCGAGGCGGGGGCGGATGCCTATCTGGTCAAGGGCGAGTTGGGCGTGGAAAGCTTGGCGCAGACGATCGATCGTCTGACCTGAGACGGGACGAGGAGGGGTGAGTTTGGACGTTGGTGCGTCCGCATACCGCGTGTTGCTCGTGGGCGAGGTGTTCCGCGGCGCTTCACGCGGCCTGTTCGACGGGGTGGTGCTCGCCCCGTCCGGCGTCTGCGCGTTCTCCGAGGCACTGGAGAGCGTGCAGCGGCTTCATCCGGACGTGGTCGTCGTGGACCTGTCCAGCCCTGATTCCCTCAAGGCCATCGCGCGGGTGATGGGCGAGCGCCCCGTGCCCGTGCTCGCGCTGCACCCCGGCCTGCTCTCGGACGCCGAGGCCTTCCAGGCGCTCGCCTCGGGGGCCGTGGACGTGGTGCAGCGCCCCGTCGAGCCCGGCGTCGACTTCTGGCAGACGGTGAGCCGCAAACTGCTCCTGCTGGCCGAGGTGCGGGTGACGCGGCCCGCGGGCCAGGCCAAGCCCGTGCGTCCCGCGCCCGAGGAGGCGCCCTTCCCACTGGTGGCCATCGCCTCGTCGCTCGGCGGCCCCAAGGCCCTTTCCGTGCTCTTGAAGATGCTGCCTCAGGATTTTCCCGCGCCCGTGTGCATCTGCCAGCACATCAGCGATGGTTTCACAGAGGGACTGGCGCAGTGGCTGGGCTCCAGCTCGGCGCTGCGCGTGGTGGAGGCCACCCACGGCGAGGAGATGACGCCCGGGTGTGTCTACATCGCCCGCTCGGGCGCCCACCTGCTGGTGCGCCCCCGCGGCGTGCTGGCGCTGGAGCCAAGCCCTCCGGTGCGCGGTTTCAGGCCGTCCTGTGATGTGCTGCTCATGTCCGCCGCGGAGTCCTTTTCCACGCGCGTGCTGGGCGTCATCCTCACGGGGATGGGCCGGGACGGGGCGCGGGGCCTCAAGGAAATCCGCGAGCGGGGGGGACGCACCATCGCGCAGGACAAGGCGACGTGCGCCGTGTATGGGATGCCCAAGGAGGCCGTGCGCCTGGGTGCCGCCGAGGAAGTCCTTCCGCTCGACCAGATTGGACCAACGCTCACGAAGTGGGTGCGCACATGCTGACGGTGACCTCCAGGGCCCTGCAGCAACTGGCTGCCCTGCTGCTCGAACGTGCCGGGCTCAAGATCACGCCGGACGGCTTCCACAGCCTCCGGCTCGCCCTGTCCACGCGCATGCCCGTCATGGGGCTCGAGGACTCGGAGGAGTACGTGCGGCGCCTGCGTGGCATGGAGGACGAGCTGCGCGCGCTCCTGCCTCTCGTCACCGTGGGCCATACGGAGTTCTTCCGCGATCCCAAGCAGTTCCGGGCGCTGGAGAGCCGCATCCTCCCCGAGGCGCTCGCGCGGGCGCGGCGCGAGACGCGCCGGGTCTCCATCTGGTCCGCGGGCTGCGCCACCGGTGAGGAGCCCTACAGCCTGGCCATGGTGCTGGCCGAGCTGGGCGCGCTGCCCATCGAGGTGGACCTGTGGGCCACCGACTTGAACCTCGCCGCCGTGCAGGCCGCGAGGCAGGGACGCTTCGCGGCCCGGCGCGTGGCCAACATGCCCTCCGAGCGCCGGATCCGCTTCTTCCGGCCCTTGGAGGACGGCTACGAGATCGTCTCCTCGCTCAAGGACTACGTGCGCTTCGACGGGCAGAACCTCGCCGTTCCCGTCTTCGAGAAGGTGAAGCCCGAGTCGCTCGATCTCATCCTCTGCCGCAACGTCATCATCTACTTCGACATGCCCACCATCCGCGCCCTGATGGACCGCTTCCTCTCGGCGCTGCGGCCCGGGGGCCTGCTGCTGTTGGGCTACTCGGAGAGCCTGTTCAAGGTCTACGACCGCTTCGAGATGGTGGAGGTGGAGGGCTCGTTCATCTACCGGCGGCCCCTCAAGCCGCTGGAGCCCCGCGCGCCGGGAAGCGCGCCCAAGCCGATGACGATCGGCTCGCTGCCGCCGTCGACCTCCGCGGAGCGCGCGGCCGTGCTCGCCGCCGCGTCGGCGCTGAGCATCCCCAAGCCTCGCAAGGTGACCCCTCCTCCGCGCCCCATGCTGCCGTCCACCGAGGCGCTGCACCAGGCGCTGGACGCGGGGGCTCCCAAGGCCCCCGAGCCGGCTCCCTCGGACGTGGCCGTGCCCGTGGCCTCCACGCCCACGCGCAAGGTGCCCCGGCTGACCGCTGAGTTCCTCGCGGCCTCGCGCGAGCGCCCGACGACCGAGATGCCCGCGTGGTCGCTGATGCTCTCGCCCGGCGAGCGGCTCAACGCGGCCGTGCGGATGATGGAGCGGGGTGACTTCGTGTCCGCGGTGTCCACCGTGGAGCAACTGCTGACGGACGAGCCGAGCCACCTGGATGCCCTGCTCACCGTGGGTAACCTCTACTCGCTGACGGGGCGGATGTCGGACGCGCGCGATGCCTTCGGACAGGCGCTCAACCGCGAGCCCCTGTGCGTGGAGGCCCGGGTGTTCGGGGGACTCGCGGCGCTGCAGGCCGGTGAGCTCGCCGAGGCCCGCGCGGAACTGGGCAAGGCCCTCTTCCTGGAGCCCTCGCTGGCCATCGGGCACTACCTGATGGCGCAGGTGCACGAGCGCTTGAGCGATCACGAGGCGGCGCGGCGCAGCTACCGCAACGCCATCGCCCAGCTGCGCTTCCCCCAGCGCCCCCTGGCCGGCCACTATCCGGAGCTGCCGGATTCGGCCGAGGCCATCTCCCGCGCGGCGCGCTACGCGCTCGCCGCGCTGGAGGAAGGACCGCTGCTCTAGGCGAGGCCCTTGTTCACGTCGTCCAGGCTCTTCTTGGGGTCCAGCACGGTGCTGAACTTGTCCTGGATGTAGGACTTGGCCTTGCCGCGCAGCAGCATGCCCGGGTCGGTGCCCTCGCCCTGGATGGTGCCGTCGGTGATGGTGAAGTTGGCGTCCAGGCTGATGCCCAGCACCTTGCCATTCACCTTCGCTCCGTCGCCGCTCCAGTTCGACTGCACGCCGTACTTGTCCTTCCAGTACTTCAGAAGCTGCTCGACGCGCTGCCTGGCCTCGTCCTTCGAGAGGGAGTGGGGGACATCGAACTTCATCGTGCCCATCTGGCGCTCCTTTGGGGTTATTCCGCCCTGTATCCGGGGTAGGGACTCCAGGACGGGATGAGAAGCCGGGTCTCGCCGCCAGGAGCTTGGAAGTCAACATTGATGCGCTGCTTCCAGAGGGGTTGGCTCCCTGGACGCCGCTCGGGCGAGAGGGCCTTCCGGGCGGGAAGGCGAGCGCATCCCCACGTTGGGGGCATGGCGCGTGTCCTTCCTTTCTCCGCTCTGCTTCCCTCGCTCGAACCCCACCTGTCGGCGGATGCCGGGGGAGGCGCTTTCAACGCACCGCCCCGGGCCAGCTCGGTTCGTCCCCTGTTGGATCGGGTGGATCCCACGGCGGAACTGGGCCGGTGGCGCGCGGCGGGCTCGCTCCTCCGGGATGCCCGTCCCGCCCTGTACCTGGCCGAGGTGCACAACCCGGACGGACTGCTGGGGGCGCCTCCCGTGCGCTTCCTCTTGTGCGGCCTCGCGCCGGACTCCGCCGAGCCCCTGGAGACCGAGCCCTACCGTCCCCGCTCCGCACAGGTGGAGCCCACCGTCACCCTGGCGGCGGATGATCACGGCGTGTTGAAGGGCCTGCTGGCCGAGGCCGCCGAGCGGGGAAGCATCGTGTGGCAGGGGACCTTCCAGGGCGCGCCCATGTCCCTGCGCCGCATCGAGCCCTCTCCGGTGGCGCGGCGCATCCAGGCGGTGCTCGACGAGGCGCCGCTGCGGCCCCTGGCGGAACTGGACGAGCGCCGGCCGAGCCTCGCGGCCATCGTGCCGTTGTCGGATCCCGGGCTGCACTTCGAGCCGGTGCACCGGGCCGTGCATGGGTTGCCGACCTTCCAGGAGGACACCTTCCTGCGGCTGGTGACGGCCTATGCGCGCGTCTATGACCTCGACGAGCCCCTGACGTCATCGCGAGGGGTGTCGCTGGCGAGTGAGCGGCTGGCCACGCTGGTGCGCGGACACCACGCGGTGTTGCTGGTGCTGCCCGAGGGCCGGGGGAAGATCCTCCGCTTCCGGCAGGGTCTGGACCTGGCGCACCTCAAGGGCGCGCCGCGCAATCCCACGCTGCGCAGCCTGGACCTGGCCCTGCTCAACGCGCTGGTGTTGCGCACGGTGCTGGGCATCCAGGAGCCCGAGCTGCCCGGCCACCCCCAGGTGTTCGCGGTGCGGGGGTTGCATTCGCTCGTGCACGACGTGCGGGAGGGAAAGTACCAGGTGGGCTTCGCGCTCAATCCGCCGCCCCTGTGGGAGGTGCGCGCGGTGATGGAGGCGGCGCAGACCCTGCCCGCGAAGACGCTCCGGGTGGAGCCCGCGCCGCCCGCGGGGCTGCTCTTCCTCGACCCGGAGGCCTAGGACCGAGCGGAGTGAGGATCCTGCGGACAGAGGAGCGGGAAGAGCCCTTGGGCCTATCCCTCGAGCTCCGGCCCGGGGTGGGGGAGACGCTCGATTCCGTGTGCGGCGGGCAGGTCCGGGTGCTCCAGCGCATCCGGGGCTACCGCTTCACCCTGGATCCGGTGTTGCTCGCGCACTTCGCCGTCTTCGAGGCCGGTGCGGTGCGGGGCAGGGTGATGGACCTGGGGACGGGCTGCGGCATCATCCCGCTCATCCTGGCGCGGCGACTGGGCCTGGGCGGCCTCACGGGACTGGAATTGCAGCCGGGCCTGTTCTCGCTCGCCGAGCGCAACGTGCGGCTCAACCGCTGCGAGCGCGAGGTGTCGCTGGTGCGAGGAGACCTGCGCGGGGTGGAGCGGCTGTTTCCCCGAGGGGGCTTCTCCCACGTGTTGTGCAATCCGCCGTACCGGTCGCGGGCGCAGGGCAGGAGCAGCACGGACCTGGAGAAGGCACTCGCGCGGCACGAACTCACGTGCTCCCTCGGCGACGTGGTGCGCTCGGCGGCGTACCTCCTGCGGTGCCGGGGGACGTTCTGCGTGGTGTACCCGGCCTCGCGGCTGTCCGAGTTGATGGCCGTGCTGCGCGCGGAGCGGCTGGAGCCGAGAACCGCGCGACTGGTGCACTCGCGAGGGGGACGTCCCGCGAAGCTCGTGTTGATGCAAGCCGTGAAGGGCGCCCCGAGCGGGCTCACCGTGCTGCCCCCGCTCGTCATCCACGCGAATGACGAGCAGGCCTTTTCCCGGGAAGTCAGCGCGATGGTGGAGTGAGCGGGGGAGGGGTGCTCACCGCGGCTCCTGCTGCTCCTGGCAGAACGTCAGTTGCTTCTTGATGGCGTCGAGTGGCACGGCCATCTCCAGGTTGAAGGACTCGCCGTCGGGCCGCACCTTGGCGAAGTCCAGCAACTGCGCGAGCTTCGTGTCGCCCTCGGTCTGGGCCTTCATCCGCGCGAGCGACAGGGCACCGCCGAGCGACTTGCCCAGGTCCGTCACCTTGGCTGGGTCCGCGCCGTTCACCCTCGCCGTCATGGCGAAGTCCGAGCTCGCGTCCACGTGCAGCTCCACGTTCTCGGCCACCTCGGCCAGCTTCGCCGCCAGCTCCTTTTGATCCGGCGGCAGCAGCTTCTGGAGCTGTTCCACCGAGAGCACGCCGTACATCTCTCCGTACGTCTTGCCCTCGTCGATGACGGGAGGCTCATCCGGCCCGCGGCCCTCCACCCGGTCGAGGATCTGCTTCACCTCGTCCGGTGACCGGCCGAACACCAGCATTTGATCGTTCCACATCCCGATGGGGGAGATCCTGTTCCGCCGCCGGGATCCATCCTCCAGGGTCTGCTCCAACGCGGGCTCGAAGAGCCTGCCCCCCGTTCCATAGTCGTAGTTCGTGGGAGCCCGGCCCTGGAGCACCTGCTTGAGCCGCGGATCCCCGAAGTTGCCCGAGAGGATCACCCCGTCCTCGGTGATCACCATCCGGTCCAGGTCCTGGAGGGGATCCACTCCCGTCTGTTGCTTGAACTTCTCCAGGTCGTCGCTCCCCTGGCGCATCAGGCACTCGAGCAGCATCTCCCCGAGGGGCGAGTGCCGCAGGGCGTTGGCCTCGATGACCATGGCCGACTTGCCCTTGCCCCGGGGCAGCGCCGCGAGCACGGGATCCTTCGGCCTGGCCGGCTCCATCCCCGCGTCGGCCGTGGCCGCCACCGGTGGCGCCATATACGTGCGCCGACGCTCCGCGCGCTGGCGCTCCTCGGGCCGCAGCCATCGGGGGAACTCCACCTTCGCGGGGGGAGGGGCCTCCACTTCGCCTTGTCCGGACACCATCAACCACGCGGCCAGACCGAACAGCCCCCCCGCGAACACCAGCCACATTCCACGGCGCCGTTGCATCAGTAATCCCTTCCCTCGAACCACCAGAAGCCCAGGGACAGCACACCCAGGCTGAACACGAACACCCCCACCAGGAGCATCGGCAACGAGTGCACCTCCAGCGGCTTCGAGGCCGCCAGGTCCATGCTCGCGCTCGCGAGGGAGGACAACCGGGGTATCAGCAGGGTTCCCCCCTTGAAGATCGAGCGCATGAACCCCTCCTCGATGAAGGGGGCGATCTTCGCGCGATAGCCCGCCACGATCCCCAGCACCAGGGTGACGCCTCCGAGCGCCGCGCACAGCGCTGGACTGCGCACCAGCGTCGAGGTGGTCAGCATCACCGAATACACCGCCGCGAAGCTCACGCACGCGAGCAGCGCCGCGATGATGGGCCCCATCGTCCAGTAGCCCGTCTTCACCCCGAAGATGACCACCAGCCCCACCGAGCCATACACCGCTCCGAGCACCGCGAGCGTCATCACCCCGATGAAGGTGCCCGCGAGGATGTGCCAGCGGCGCAGGGGCAGGGCGAGCAGGTGCTCGATGCGGCCGGGAGACATCAGGCTTGGCGCGAAGTCCGAGCACGCCACGACGCCAAACAGGATGCCTCCGTAGAAGACGAGGCCGGCGGCCGTCATGAACACCGGCCGCAGGGCCACGTCCACCGCGCGGATGTCCTTGGAGATCAGCTCGCCGAACAGCCGGGACGCCGCCAGGGCTCCGTCCACCACCTCGATGCGCAGGCTCAGGGCGATGGTCACGAGCAGTCCCGTGACCCCCAGGAGGAAGGCCAGGATGAACTTGCGCGCCGCGGCCTCGCGCAACACGTAGCCCGCGATTCCCATCACGGCCTTCATGCCGCCACCTCCATGGCCGACGTCAACACGGCCTCCAGATCCCGCGCCTCGCGCCGCAGCTCCACCAGCAGGGCCCCCATGGCCCTCGCCTTGTCCAACGCCGCGTTCAGCTCCGCCGCGTCCGCCGCCTCCACCCGGTACAGGCCCTCGGTTTCCGCCGCCACGAAGCCCGCCGCCGCGAGCGCGTGCGCGTCCGCCCCGGGCGCGAAGCGCACCGTCCACAACGCGCCGCCTCGGGACAGCTCCTCGAGCCGTCCCTCGCGCAGCAACTGGCCTCGCGCGAGGATCGCCACCCGGTCACACACGCGCTCGGTCTCCGCCAGCAGATGCGAATTGAGGAAGAGCGTGGCGCCGCGCCTCACCTCTTCTTGAAGGATGCGCCGCACCTCCACCCGGCCCAGGGGATCGATGCCATCGGTGGGCTCGTCCAGGATGAGCAGCTCCGGGTCGCCGAGCAGCGCCGCCGCGAGTCCCAGACGCTGGCGCATGCCCTTCGAGTAGCCGCCGATGCGCCGTCCCCGGGCCTCCGCGAGGCCCACGCGCTCGAGCAGCCGCTGGTTCGCGGCCGGGTCCGGCGTCATTCCCTTGAGCCGCGTCACGGTGGCCAAGAAGGTCGGCGCGAGCCAGGAGCCCGGCAGGTGCAGACGCTCGGGGAGATAGCCGATGCGCGCCCGGATGCGGGGATCCTCGGGTGAGCCACCCAGCACCCGCACGGTACCGGCCGTGGGCTGCACGATGCCCAGGATGCTCTTGATGAACGTGGTCTTCCCCGCGCCGTTCGGACCGATCAACCCGAAGGCGCTTCCCCCGGGGACGCACAGGTCCACGCCGCGAAGGGCCTCATGTCCCGGACGCCACCAGCGCCGGTAGCTCTTCCGCAGTCCCACAACCTCGATGGCGATCACACCGCACTCTACGATGACGCCCGGAGGACATTTCCACCGGGACAACTCATGCCCGGAGGGCGAGCGGGTTCCGGGCGCGAGGCCTGGCGACACGGATTGCGCACCCCGGGAACAAACTTTCGCACTTTCTTCCCGGCTCTCCCGACTTCGGTCCGCCTCGGCCTCCGTGGTTTCGCACCTTTGGGTGGTGAGCCCGTATGGCGCGGGGTGTGCAAACTCCTGGGACCGACTGGGGAGGCTTGAATCTATGTTCACCAACGAATGGATGGAGAAGGAGTTGCGCGCGGCCCGGCGGGAGCTGGCCGAGGCGGAGCGGGGCCTGAAGGCGAACACCGAGGCGGCTCGGACGCGCTATGCCCGGGCCCTTCATGAAGCGGACCTCGCCGAGGGCCGGGCCGCCCGCCTGGCCCGGGAGAGTGCCCAGTTCGTGAGCAGCTGACTCCCTGGCCGCCCTCGGGCCAGCCCCGAGGAGACAAATCCTGCCCGGAGGCCCTGAGCGGTTTATACCGTCGCTCATGGCTTATCCGATCCACCGGCCCCGGCGGTTGCGCCGCACGGCGGCTCTTCGTGACATGGTGCGCGAGACCACGCTCGCGCCCTCGGACTTCATCTATCCGCTCTTCGTCGTGGAAGGCCGGGACGTGCGCCGTCCCATCGCCTCCATGCCGGGTGTCTTCAACCTGTCGCTGGAGCACACCGTCGCCGAGGCGCGCCGGGCCCATGCGCTGGGCGTCAAGGCGGTGATCCTCTTCGGGATTCCGGATCACAAGGACGCCCAGGGCTCGCAGGCCTACGCGACCGAGGGCATCGTCCAGCGCGCCGTGCGCGAGCTCAAGAACGCGCTGCCGGACCTGCTCGTCATCGTGGACGTGTGCCTGTGCGAGTACACGGACCATGGCCACTGCGGGCTCATCGACGGGGGCCATGTGGCCAATGACTCCACGCTGCCCCTGCTCGCGCGCATGGCCGTCACCTGCGCCCAGGCGGGCGCGGACATCATCGCCCCCTCGGACATGATGGACGGGCGCGTGGCCGCCATCCGCTCGGCGCTCGACGAGGTGCGCCTCACCGACGTGCCCGTCATGTCCTACGCCGCCAAGTACGCCTCGGCCTTCTACGGGCCCTTCCGCGAGGCGGCCCAGAGCACGCCCCAGTTCGGCGATCGCCGGGGCTACCAGATGGACCCGGGCAACGTGCGCGAGGCCCTCAAGGAGGTCGATCTGGACCTGGAGGAAGGCGCGGACATGCTCATCGTGAAGCCCGCGCTGTCCTACCTGGACATCATCCGCCTGGTGCGTGACCGCGTGGACGTCCCCGTGGTGGCCTACAACGTGTCCGGCGAGTACGCCATGGTGAAGGCGGCCGCCCAGAACGGGTGGGTGGACGGGGATCGGATGACGCTGGAGATTCTCACCTCCATGAAGCGCGCCGGCTCGGACCTGATCATCACCTATCACGCGCTCGAGGCCGCGAAGCTGCTGGGTGCCTGACAGCCCGAGGCCCCGTTGCACACGGGGCTTGCGTCCACCCCCCTCCTTGAGCGCAAAGATCCGGATTGGCCATGGCCCCCCGCAAGAAGAAACGGCCCCCCGCTCGTAAGGCGACCCCTCCGAAGACGACCGCCCGGCGCACACCTCGCGCGGGCAAGCGTCCAGGGGCCGCCCGTGCCGTCATACCCGCCGCGCCGCGGCTCCTCCAATACAAGGTCGTCGAGCTGTCCACGGTGGACGAGGGGACGCTCGATCGCACCGTGAACGAGTGGAGCGCGCGGGGGTGGACGCTGGATGGCGTGCAGTTCGCCATGCGCGAGTCCTCCAAGCGTCCCGCCATGGCGTTCGTCTTCTTCACGCGAGAGGGCGCGCCCGCGGCTCCGGACGTGGAGTCCGCGCGCGATCGGCTCCGGGAGATGTCCGAGACGGGCTCGCCCACGGCGCGGCTCGTGGCCTCCCCGGACTTCACCGGCAACGCGGCCGCGTCCACCAGCGAGTATGTCTATTCCCGCCCACCCGGCATGGTGAGCGCCCACGAGCGGCTGGCCCAACTGGCGGGCCTGGACGAGCCCGAGCGTCCCGAGCGTGGCCTCATCCTGGAGCCCGAGCCCGACGAGGAGTCTGGCGTTTGAACGCTCCGGCCAGACCGCATGCCGCCACGCGCCCCAAGGGCCTGCGCGTGGTGCACGAGGGGGAGCAGAACGGCTCGCCCTATCCCAAGGCCTCGCTGTGGATGCGTCTGGGCGCGCGCCTGGTGGACGTGTCCGTGGCGTGGGGCCTGTATGTGCTGGGCGGTGCCGCGGGCGGGGTGGTGGCGCTGCTCTTCCTGCTCCTGGCCGACGGCATGCTCCAGGGCCAGAGTGTGGGCAAGCGCATCTTCGGCGTGAAGGTGATGCACCTGCCCACGCGCTCGGCCGCGCGCCACCGCGACAGCACGCTGCGCAACGCGCCCCTGGCCCTCATCGTCCTGCTCGGGATGATGCCCGAGCCCCTGGGCCGGGTGGCCTTCTTCGCCGCGCTCGTCGTCATCGGCGGGGTGGAGACGCTGCGCCTGGTGAGGGATCCCCTCGGCTGGAGGCTCGGAGACACCTGGGCCCAGACGCAAGTGGTGGACGGCAAGGTCGTCGCTGGAGCGACCACCGCCGTGCGTTCACCCGTGACGCCCGCGCGCGTCCCGGGACGATTCCTGTCCGCGGCCCGGGTTCGCCGGTGCCGCTCGTTCACGCAGTCCCCAAGGGGTAAGCCGTGCGCATCGCGCTGACGTACAACCTCAAGCTGTCCGACGCGGAAGAAGAGGCGGAGTTCGATTCCCAGGACACGGTGAACACCCTGGCCGCCGCCATCGAGCGGCTGGGTCACCGGCTGGAGCGCTTCGAGGTCAGCGGTCCCGCCTCGCGCACCGTGGCCCGCTTGGAGGCCTACAGCCCAGACCTCATCTTCAACATCGCGGAAGGCCGTCGAGGCCGTTTCCGCGAGGCCTTCTACCCGGCGCTCTTCGAGGAGCTGGGCTTCGCGTACACCGGCTCGGACGCCTATGCCCTGGCGCTGACGCTCGACAAGCAGCTCACCAAGCTCGTGCTGAGCAAGCACGGCATCCGCACCCCGGGCTGGCAGTTCGTCGAGCACCTCAACGAACTCAAGGCCGAGGAGCTGCGCTTTCCCGTCATCATCAAGCCCAACTTCGAGGGCTCCTCCAAGGGCATCACCCAGAACTCGGTGGCCGAGACGGTCGAGGAGGCCCGCGAGAAGGTGGCCCAGGCGCTCGCGCGCTACCCCGCGGGGGTCCTGGTGGAGGAGTTCATCCGGGGCACCGACATCACGGTGCCCTTCCTGGCCGCGGTGCAGAACGACCATGACGGCGTGCTCAACCCGGTGGGCTACGACTTCGATCCGGCGGCCCTGGCCAGCCGCAAGTACGCCATCTACGACTACGACCTGAAGACGAAGCGGGAGCAGCTGGTCAAGGTCCGCGCTCCCGCGAACATCTCCGGCAAGCTGGCCGAGGAGATGCGCACCCTGTCGAAGAAGATCCTCCACGTGCTCGATTGCCGGGATCTGGGGCGGATCGACTTCCGGCTGAGCGACGCGGGCGTGCCGTACTTCCTGGAGATCAACGCGCTGCCGAGCCTGCATCCGGACGCGGGCATCTACGCCGCCGCGGCCCTGGAGGGCGTGCACCTGGACGGCGTCGTCAACGCCGTCATCCAGAGCGCGGCGCGGCGCTACAAGATCAAGGACGGCAAGCGCGCGGGCAAGCCGACGCGCAAGACGGGCCCCCTGCGCGTGGGCTTCACCTACAACGTCAAGCGCGTGAAGCCCGTGGCGGACGCCGTGGCGGTGGAGGACAGCGAGGCGGAGTACGACTCGCCCACCACGCTGCAGAAGATTCGCGAGGCCATCGCCTCCTGGGGTCACGAGGTGGTGGACCTGGAGGCCACGGCGGAACTGCCCAGCGTGCTGGCGAGCACGCCGCTGGACATCGTGTTCAACATCGCCGAGGGCTTCAAGGGCCGCAACCGCGAGAGCCAGGTGCCCGCCATGCTGGAGCTCCTGGACATTCCGTACACGGGCAGTGATCCGGCCACGCTCTCCATCGCGCTCGACAAGGCCCTGGCCAAGAAGATTGTCCGTCAGGCGGGCATCCACACGCCCAACTTCCAGCTCATGCACACGGGCAAGGAGCGGCTCAACAAGGAGTTCACCACCTTCCCGCTCATCGTGAAGCCGGTGGCGGAGGGCTCCTCGAAGGGCGTGCTCACCAAGAGCGTGTGCAACAGCGAGGCGGAGCTGCGCGAGGTGGTGAAGGAGATCGTCACCAAGTACCAGCAGCCCGCGCTCATCGAGGAGTACATCGGCGGGCGGGAGTTCACGGTGGGCCTGCTGGGCGAGCGCCGTCCGCGCGTGCTGCCGCCCATGGAGATCGTCTTCCTGGACAAGGAGGACAAGACGCCCATCTACAGCTTTCAGCACAAGCTGGATTGGAACGATCGCATCCGCTACGACGCGCCGGCGAAGCTCGAGCCGGCGCTGCTGGAGAAGCTGCGAGCGGCGGCGCGCGGCTCGTTCATGGCGCTGGGGTGCCGGGACGTGGCGCGCATCGACTTCCGCATGGATGACAAGGGGCGCCTGTACTTCATCGAGTGCAACCCGTTGCCGGGGCTCACGCCGGGCTGGAGCGACCTGGTGCTGATCGCCCAGGGCGCGGGCATGGACTACCGGGGACTCATTGGGGAAATCATGGCCCCGGCCATCCGCCGCTACAAGGAGCGCGAGGCCCGCCGCGCCGCGGACGAGAGCGCCCTGATGAAGCTGGCCATGGAGAAGGCCGCACAAGAGAAGGCCGCCCTGAGCGAGGAGAAGGCGGCGGGCTCGGGGGGCGGCGGCCTGGGCGCCGGAGCGGCCCCCCAGCGTCTGGAGATGAAGGCCTGACGAAGGAGAAGGGCGGCGGCTAAAAGAAAGCCCAGCAATCCGAGAGGGTTGCTGGGCTTTTTCCTTGCCCCCATTCTCAAGCGCTCTTGGGTCTCTTCTGGGCGCGGACGGAGACAGCGGTAGCTCGCACCGACGTGTTCAGTGCCACGGCGGCGCGAATGAGCGCCTTCAACGCCTTTTCATCGATCTTGTCGCCCTCATGGAAATCGATGGCACGCCGGGTGTTGCCTTCGAGGCTGGAGTTGAAGAGGCCTGACGGGTCCTCCAACGAGGCTCCCTTGGCGAAGGTCATCTTCACGGCATTCTTGTACGTCTCACCGGTGCAGATCATTCCGGCGTGCGACCACACCGGAACCCCTCTCCACTTCCACTCCTCGATCACTTCGGGCTCGGCCTGCTTGATGAGAGTTCGGATCCGAGCGAGCGTTTCGCCCCGCCAATCATTCAGCTCCTTGATCCTCGCATCGATCAGCTGAGAGGGAGAGTCTCCTCCTTCTTCTTCCTTCGAGCCGATCGTCTTCTTCTTGAGGGTGGTTGTCGTTTTCTTCATGGTGGTTGTCGCTCGCCAGTCAGCCGTACTTCGCACTGGCCGCTCACATTCGTTCGCCAGGCAATTGGCTGGCTTGCTTCACCCAAGCGGCGAACTGAGCTTCGTCGAGCTGGTCGTCCTCATGGATGTCGAGGTAACGCGTGTCCTGGCTCTTGGACTCGCCGGGGGGAACAGGACTCAGCGACGTGCCGCGAAAGAAAGCCACCTTGATGTACTTCGTGAAGCAATGGATGCCGAGGAACCAGCCTTGGCCCTCGACTCCGTACATCGGTGAGTTCCATTTGACTGCCTTGTGCACGCCGGGGATGGTGCGCGCGATGAGCGCGTCGAGGCGAAGCCCGACGTCACGTTTCCAGCCCGGCATGGCCGCGATGTAGGCCTGCACGGGGGCGTCGCCATAGGCCTTCGCGATCTGCGGGTTGCCGCCTGAGAGGAGGGCCGGCTTCCGCGGCTTGGCCGCCTTCTTTGTGACCGTCGCCGGCTTCTTGGACGTCTTGTTGGACATTGCGTTCACCCTCGGACTTCAATCTACCCGCGCCAAGACTTGCTCCAGGTTCGTGAAGAACTGCCGCCACCCGCCCTTGGCACCCTGGTAGGCCTGCTGCTGATCCGGCCGGAAGCCCGCCTGCTCCATGCGCAGATGGGTCCCCGTTCTCGTTGGGGTGAGAGTCCAGGTGACGACACTCTCGAGACCATAGGCCGCCCACGTGTAAGACAGCGTTTTGTGCAGCTCGATTGCCAGGACCTGACAGTCAACTGCGCCCCAGTCCGCGCGAAGATTGAAACCGTGGCCCACGACAGGCTTGAAGTCGTTCTTCATGAGCCACTCCTCGATCAAGTGGGGTTGCGTGAGCGCGCGCCAGATCTTTTCCGGCGGAAAAGGCACCTCCCGTTCAACAACGACGGAGCGCGTTTCGGTCACAGCGTTGCTCATTGGTCCATCCTTTTGAGGAGATCTTCGAGTTGGTCGAACCGGTTTTGCCAGAAGCCGGCCATTTGGCTTGTCCAGTCGATCAGCGGGGCCAAGGCGCCGAGCTGCGCGCTGTAGTGTGTGTGGCGACCTTCGTGGCGGTCGCGCACCAACCCGGCCTGCTTCAGGACCCCGAGGTGCTTCGAGACGACCGGTTGCGAGACCCCGGCCCGAGCCGTCAGATCCCCGACCGTCTTCTCTCCTTCGCGGCACAGTCGTTCGAAGAGAGCCCGCCGAGTCGGATCGGCGAGCGTTCTGAAGAGTACGTCGTGAGCTGTCGACATGTGGGATCAATACCCTGCTGGCTATTGGTTGACGTATAGCTACTGGGGTATGTGTGAGTCAACCGGAAACGTGGAGCGGCACCATGATCCTCGTCACACGAGCCAGCGGCCATGGGGATGGAGCGGAGGGGGTGCGAGGAAAGACCGCCGACAGGTGCCACCCGGGCTGCGCGCCGGGCCGGTGGAGAGGCCGTGTGGGATGGCCCTCGCGCCGGGGCCAGCTGGACTACTGGATCGTCCAGTCCACCGTGCCGCCGCAGCTGTAGGTGAAGTAGCAGCCCGCGCGGATCTGGTACGTGCCGCTGGTGATGCTGGTGAAGGTCAGTCTCGAGGCGTAACCGTTGAAGCAGCCGTTATCGTTGGCGGCGACCTGCGTGGCGGAAGGGCCATAGAGCCGCAGGTAGGTGTCGTCCGTGGCGTCACCGCAGGTGCTCACGGTGATCGTCTGGCCCGCGGCGAGGGAGACGTTCTGATTTCCCCCTCTTCATCGTGCACCATGACGCGGAGGCCCTCCTGGGAGATGAGTAGCTAGAGCGCCAAGTTGCCTGCTCTCGCCATTTCTTCTCTGTTTGTCCTTCTAAAAGAAGCACCCTCCCTCGATCTTGAAAGGGGTGAGGCTCAGGCCTTCTCGAGGATGAGCCGTCCGCAGCGGTCGCCGACCATCATCGCGGGCGCGTTGGTGTTGCCCGAGGTGATGACAGGCATGATCGCGGCGCTCGCCAGCCGCAGGCCCTGGACACCTCGCACGCGCAGTTGCGGATCCGCCACGGCCAGCTCGTCCGTGCCCATCTTGCACGTCCCCACCGAGTGGAAGTCGGACTCGGAATACTGACGGAGGGCCTCCACCAGTTGCTCATCGGTGACGGTGTCGGGGCCCGGCGAGTGCTCCACGTCCTCCACCGCGTCGCGCAGGCTTGGCGACCCGAGGAGCTGGCGGATGAGCTTGTAGCCCTCGAGCTGGTTGGCGAGATCCTCGTCCGTGCTCAGGAAATTCGGATCGATGATGGGGGCGTCCCGGTGGTTCGCCGAGCGCAGCTTCACGGTGCCGCGGCTCGTCGGGTGCAGGTTGATGAGACCCAGGGCGAGCGCCTCGGAGGGATGGGAGCCCCAGCCGTAGCGCATGTAATACGACTGGACCTGGAACTTCGGAGACCCCGGGCGGGGCCCGTTGCCGGCGAAGAGGTTCACGTCCATGGTGGTGGTGTGGGAGGCAGGCTCGGGCTGCCGCAGCTTTCGCACCGCCACCGAGACCAGGTGGTCATGCAGGTTCTTCCCCACGCCCGGCACGTTGGCCACCACGGGAATGCCGTGGGCCTCGAGCTCCGCCGAAGCGCCGATGCCCGAGAGCATCAGGAGCTGGGGCGTCTGGATGGTGCCGGTGCAGACGATGACCTCGCGCCCGGCCCGCACGGACATCTCCCCGCCCTGTTGGTCGATGATGACGCGGTCGAGCTTCTTCGAGCCATCGAAGGAGAGGCGCTTCACCCAGGCATTCATCATGAGCGTGAGCCGGGGGTTGGCCAGGTGCTGCGAGACGAAGGCGGCGAAGGCGTCCTGGCGGATGCCCTCCACCACGTTGAGCTGGCTATAGGTAGCGCCGAGCTGGTTGTCGCCGTTGTAGTCCTCGTTGAAGGGGTAGCCGAGGTTGACGGCGGCCTGGACAATGGCCTGGGACAACGAGTGACGGGAGGTCAGTGAGTTCGAGGGGCGGATCGGCCCGCTCAGGGCCTGGAAGGAGGGCAGGACGCTGGCGAAGTCCCAGCCGGAGCACCCGGCCGCGGCCCACCCGTCGTAGTCGGCCCGGTTGCCAAGAACCCAGACCATGCCGTTGATGGCGCTGCTGCCGCCGAGCACCCGGCCGCAGGAGTAGGACTGGGTCTTGCCCTTCAAGGCCGCTTGCGGCTCGGACCTGAAAGCCCAGTCGGTCTCGGCGCCCGGCTGGGTCAGCCGGTAGGACTGGGTGAAGTCCCGGATCTCCTCGCGGTCGTTCGTGCCTCCCGCCTCGATGAGCAGGACGCGCGCGTCCGAGTCCGTGAGGAGCCGGGCGGCCAAGGTACAGCCCGAGGAGCCGGCACCGATGATGATGTAGTCGTACTCGGTGGAGTCCGAGCAACCGATGAGCGTGGGCATCGCGAGCGCCGCGCCCGAAAGACCCAGCAGCTTCAGCAGGTCGCGGCGGGAGTACCGGCCGGCCGCCGCCGTCTGGAGAAGCCCTTTCATGTCGGGGGACTTCATGTTCCTACGCATGGGAGTTTTACCTTTCTGAAAGAGTGGAGTCGGAGAGCCAGGAAGAGCACCGCGGCGCGCACCGGGATGGAGGTGGCGGGCAATGCCCCAGCCACGGAAGTAGCGGTGGCGAAGCGCGCGCCCTTCTACGCCAGCCTTCATTCTCTCTACAGGCCTCCCATTTCCCGCCTCTTCCACTGGAAGTAAAGAGCCCCCAGGCGTCATGAGGCGCGCCGGGGTTTTCTTTTTGTCCGTTTCCAGGGAACAGGAGTTTTCGGGGACCGAGTCCGCTGGGTTCCGGCGATTGAAACCTGATTCCGCCGCATGGTAGGACGACGGTGACCGCTCGCTCCCGACCGAACATCATGGACTCCCCCGGAGCTGGACGACCTCGCCAGCGGTTGGCTCGAATCATCGCAGGCGCGCTCCTGATTCTCGTTGCGACCCTCGCGCTGGTGCTGGTCACGGCGGTGGTTGCTCTGCACCTCCTCGACCGCCCCTGGCTGAAACAGCGCATCGTCTCCAGGGTGGAAGCGGCCACGGGCCTGCGGCTCGACTACCAAACAGCCCAGCTCGCCGTGTTCTCGGGTTTGCGACTGGAAGGGCTGGTGGTGCGTACTCCGTCGCCGTTTCAAGGCGTCGCGCCCGAGCTGCTGCGCATCGGTACCCTGGAGGCGCAATGGTCGCCCGGATCCCTGCTGCGCGGGACCACCCGGGTTGAGCGGGTGGCGGTGCGGGACGTGGCCTTTACCCTGGTGGCCGATGATGCAGGGCCCACGTCGCTCACTGGATTGATGGAGCCGCGAGCCCCAGAGCCGCCGCCCGTTGAAGCGCCACTCGGAGCCTCTCGGCAGGTCGCCGCCCTCCTGGCCTCCGCGCCTCCCGTCGGGAAGGTCGAAGTGTCGGGCGTGTCGTTGACTTATGTCCGCGTTCGGAACGGTGAAGTGCTCGAGCGCTGGTCCTTGCGTGGGTTCGCAGCCGCGGTCGAAGCGAAGCATCAGGACGAGGGATGGACGGTCTTCGCGACCATGGGCCAGACCGGTACGCCGCTTCCACTGGAGTTGAGCCGTGAAGGCGCGGCCATTCCGCCGGCCCTGGCCCAGCTGGAACTGACCCTTTCGGCGGAGGTTGGGGCGTCGGCCGCTCGCGCGCGGGTGGACCTCGATGTCACGCGGCAGACTTTCGATCCGCGGTTCACGCTCCGCACACTGCTGCACGGCACGGCCTCCGCGAAGTTCGATGCCGAGGAGCGGCACATCGCCATCGAGCTGGACCGTACCCAACTGACCGACAGCGCCGAAGTGCAAGCCCAGTTGGTGCTTCCGGATGCAGCGGATGTTCCGCCAGTCGTGACGCGGGCCTGGGTGGATCTCGATCTCGGACGGCTGCTGCAACGGGTCCCCGCTGATTGGCGCCCGTTCTCAATCGAGCGCGGCAAAGCGCATCTGGATGCCCGAGAGGTCACGCTCAGCGCCATGCCGCAGCTGGGAGCCCAAGGCAAACTCGGGCTGGACGTCGACATCGCGGAGCTCCAGCTCGTTCAAGACGATTTTCGGGTGGCGCTCGGCGGTGGACGCATCTCCTTGGTGGCAACCCCTGATCCCCAAAAGGGGCTGGCCGCTCAACTCGCGTTCGCGCTCCAGGGGCTTGAGGTCAGGGGGCCCACCACGCTTCGTGTTCCGAAGGCTCACGGCGAACTGAAGGGTCACCAGCTGCGGCCAGACCTCTCATCACCCCTCAAGGTCGCGGGGGATGCTGCCCTGTTCGGAACGGTGGATGCATTGGACGTCCGTGCATCCGGGATCCGTGCGACGGCTGAACGTCTGGGATTTCATCTCCATGCCCCCCTGGCGGGTGAGCCACCCTTCGCGCTGAAAGCGGACGTGCCCGTGGGGGTGCTCCAGGTGAGCACGGCGGATGGTCGCGAGGTGCTGAAGGGCCCCGTGCATGTGAAGCTCAACGCGTCGGAGGTGTTCCCTCGGTTGGACGAGCCGAGGCTGAGCCGGGCTCGCGCCCGTCTGGAATTCGACGTGGGCACGATGCACGCGTCGATGGATGCCACCAAGGGAACCGACGATGTGGCGTACACCTTGGCCGTCCAGACCCCGGACCTCGTCGCCGCTCGGCCTTTCATCCCCGAGTCGGTCGCCGCACGCGTTCCCTGGAATCACTTGGCCGTGAACCTGGCCTCCACGGGCAGATTGACGGCGCTCTTTTCCTCCTCGCCACGGTTGGAGCACCGAACGGAGCTGCGCCTGCAGCGGCCGGGATGGGACGACCTGTCGGCCAGCGACATCGCCGTCGTGATGCGTTCGCAGGGAGATTCCTGGCGGCACAAGGGCGAACTGGATCTTCGAATCGAAGGGCTGCGCGCAGGTGAGAACGACGTGGGTCCTCAGCACCAGACCCTGACGCTCGACCTTGATCGCCGCAAGCCGTCCCTCCGGCTGGGGCTCACCAGCCATGAGGGGCTGAAGATCGCTCTCGATGCCGCACTGGCGTTCGACCGAAAAGCCCGCGCCCTTCGCTGTGATGTCACGGGAGACCTTCCGTCCATCGGTGCGCTGTCACCTCTCCTGGCCAAGGCTCGGGTGCCCGCGGAACTGGATCCCTCGCGGCTCGCGCTGAACGTCGAGCTGCATGGCACTCTGCTCGGCGTGATCACGGACATCGCCGCTGATGGAACCCCGAGGCTGGCCCCGGCTCCTTCGCGTACCGCCAGCTTCGAGGGAAAGGCGGTGGTGGACGCGCGCGGCATCCGCTGGAGACAGGAAGGCCAGTCGATCAACCTCCCCGCGTTGCATTGGCAGGTCGAGTCACAATCCGATGGGCCACGGCGAATCGTCCACAGCACCCTGACGGTGGAAAAACTCGCCGTGGGCATGAGTAATCGTCGGCTGTCATTCACCGGCGTGTCCAGCGACACCACCGCCACCTTCACCGAGAAGTGGGACGCGGACGAAATCGAACTGAAACAACTCTTGAAGGTCCGCTCCCTCGAACAGAAGCCAGCGCTGCCCTATCCGGTTCAGGACCTGGAATGGTCGTTCTCCGCTCGTCGTGAGCCCCATGGCGTCATTCACATCCCCGACCTGCGACTGACCCATGCGGGGACAAGTACCCAGCTGAAAGTCAAAGGCCGGCTCGAACTCGGCGACGGCCAGCGCCGCCTGGCGGCCCGGGGTGAGCTGGAGCAGGACTTGTCCAAACTCGCGCAGCCCGGCCTCATCGAAAGCAGCGGCAAGGTCACGGTCGATTTCCGGGTGGCTTCGCCCAACCTGGTGGTTTTCCGAACCCTTTCTGACCTTGTCCTCCAGAACGTGAACCTGCGGCTGCCCGAATCGGGGATCGCGCTCGAAATGCTCGATGGCAACGTGCCGCTGACCGAGAACGTGGAGTTCACCCAAGGCCGGGTGCGGCTGCTGAACGACATCGACGTGAACCCGTACTCGATGCTTCGTTTCGCCGACCAACACCCCTTGCTCTCGCGCAACGGATTCATGTCGGTGGGCCGCATCACCACGCCGCTCATTTCCATCGCGCCCCTGGCCGGAAACCTGTCCATCAACCAGAACATGGTTTCCTTGAGTCAGCTGGAGATGGGCGTCCGCGGTGGGCGTATCACCGGACAGTGTGTGTTGGACTGGCAGGGAAAGCACTCCACCCTGGAGGCACACGTGCGGGCGACCGGCGTGAAATCGTCCCGGGGCGAGCCCTTTGACGGAAATGCCGCCGTGGTCATCTCCGGCAAGGATCGCAGCGTCAACGGACGCGCGGAGATCCTGCGCATTGGCAACCGCCACCTGCTCGACTTGCTTGATCTCGAGGATCCGCACCACACCGATCCCGCCACCAACCGCGTCCGCTACGCGTTGGCGGTGGGCTACCCGGAGAACGTGCGGGTGAGCTTCAACCACGGTTTCGGTCGCCTGCGCATCACCCTGGGCGGCCTGGCCAGGCTGCTCAGCATCGACGAGATCCGGGGCATCCCCATGGGGCCCATCGTCGACCGTGTCATCAACTCCTTGTCCCCTCCGGAGGCCTCGCCATGAAACGCCGCGGGTTGCTGCTTCTCGCCGCCTTCGCCTTTCCCGGGTGCATCCGCGCTCCGGAGATCGTCATGGTCGATCGCGCGACGGCGCTCGAGGAACAGGCCTCGGGATCGTTCAAGGACGTGGAACAGCGTCTCGCTCGTGCGGGCATGAGCCCGACGCCGGTGCCACTCACCCCCAACCAGCTGGAGGAGTTGGGCATCCAACCCACGCCATTGGTCGAGAACCTCGGCAAGACGCAGGCGGACCGTGTCGACGAGCTGCTGCGGCGCCACTGCGTGGGGGAAGGGCGAGACGGGTTGCTGGTGGACACCCGGAGCCGCTGCCGGGCCGGGCGCTTGTCGGCCGATGACGTCGCCCTGGTGGAACGGGTGAACCGGGCCCGGTTGCAGCTGTGGAAGTGGATGCGGACGATCCGCCCCGGTGTGCCCGAAGAGTCGGTGCGCCGGAGTTGGCAACAGGTGCATGCGGAGGGAGTGATCTGCGGCGGCTGGGTTGAATCCGATGACGGCACCTGGGGGGAAAAGAAGTGCTGACGCCCCGTGGCCGGTATTTCATGGTCCTGGCCGTTCTCCTCGCGGGCAGCGCCTGGGCGCAGGACGATGAGAACGGCGGAGGCTTGCGCACGCCCTCCCGGCTCACCGTGGGCGTGGGAGATCAATTCCTGGGGCAGTTGGCGCCCGATGGAAACACGCTGATCTTCGTGTCCAACCGCAACATCGCGACCGAAATCTACGTCCAGGATCTGGAGCAGGGTCGCGAGCGCCGCCTCTTCGACGAAGGCGCCGACGTGACCTGGCCACGGGTCAGTCCCGACGGCAAACACCTGCTCTACATTTCGTTCCGAAATCAGGCCGGCGGTCAGCTGTGTGTGCGGGAGTTGCCCGGTGCGGAAGGCCGCCGCTGCCTCGAGGAAGAAACCAGCGCGCTCCAGGCGGAATGGATCGATGCCTCGCATGTCGCGCTGGTGAGCCGGGCGACCATCCAGGGCGATTTGCGATTGTCGCGGGTCACGGTGGCGCGCGAGTTGAGCGTGGGTCCGCTGCTCGATCGGAACCTGACCAGTCCCACCATCTCGCCCGATGGGCGCTGGCTGGTGTACGTCCCGATCGAGCGGTCCGTGCAGCAGGTGGGCCCCGGATTCGCCGCGCGCGCCTCGCCCCATCTGGAGGCATTTCGGTTGGATCGCCCCGGCGCCGTCCCCATACCGCTGGCGCTCGATCTTCCGGGACAAACCGGACAGCCCGTGTTCGCGCTCGATGGGCGCTCCCTGTACGTGGTGCAGTTCTTCACCGACTCCAATGAGGACGGGGTCATCGACGCGAGCGACAGCGGAGTGCTGTTCCGGGTGCCTTTCGCCGCTGAGCGCGAGGACGCGCCCGAGTTGGCCAGCGTCTCCAGTCCGGACCAACTCACCAGTGAGTCCTGGAGTTGCGAGTACCCAGCGCCCGCGGCCGCGTCACTCATCGCCACCTGTTCGCGCGATCAATCGCTGGATGTGTATCAGCTGCCACTGGATGGTCAGGTTCCCAGCAACTGGGACGTTCCTCGTCTCAACGAAGAATTGGGAATGGCCGGTAAGCGCGCGGATCAACTCCTGCTCTACCGCCAACGCCTCCTGCGCGAAGCCCGGCCCAAACTCCGTCGTCTGCTGATGATGCGCCTGAGCCTGCTTCTCCTGGCTTTCGAGGACTTCGATGCGGCGGAGTTCTACGCCCGCCACATGCGTTCGGTGAACGATCCAGCCACCGCGGGACTGGCAGAGCCGCTGCAACTCCTCATCGACCACCGGCGCGCCATGAAGGAACGCGAACGCGGCCGCATGGTGGACGCGCTGAGCGACGGCGAACGGCAACGCATGGCCGCGTTGGATCCCGCCACCGCTCCCAGCCCGCCCTCCGCCGTCTTTCAACACGTGGTGCGCAGTGAGCTGGCGGATGCGGCCGGCGACTTCACGCGGGCGCGTCAGGAACTGGAGGCCGCCCAGGTGACCGACACCACGCCGCGCGCGGTGCTGGAAGCCTACTTCGAACAAGCGGACGCGCTGTACCGCAAGCTCGATGATCGGGAGGCCCTGGTCGAAGCCGGCCGCCGGCTCTCCATGAACAAAGTGTTTCATGATGACGACCAGCTCGACTTCGCTCGCGCCGCCGTCCGCGCCCTCTACCGGGGACGTCCCCACCACGAAGCGGATGCCGCCATGGCCCAGGCACTCGCATCGGCACCGGCTGGCTCGGCCTACGCGTTCGCCTTGGAACTGGGCCGGCACGTCAACGCATTGCACGACGAGCGTCCCCCTCGCCCCGTCCGGGATGCATTGATCTCGTTCTACCATCAGCAAAAAGATCCCCTTCGCCGGCGTGCACTGGTGCAAGACGCCGTCGAGCGTGCGGCGGGTCTCGGCGCCGACGGCGTGCTGGAGGCGTTGGCGACGGTCTACGTCGACGACGCCCCTGCCGGCACCGAGGAACACCGCCGGGCCGAGCGGTTGTTTCGCCGCGCGATGATGGGGCGCGCCTACCGCCGGTTGGGGAAGCAGCGCCTGGACGACGCCCGTGCCGACTTCGACCTCGTGACTCAACGGACTGGCTCACTGGAAAGTGCTGTCGAATCCATGAGCCTGCGTTTGCGTGCCGGCGTCAGCCCCGAGGTGGTGGAAAAGGAAGTCACCACCACCTCCGCGAGCAGGGCCAGGCCGCTCGCGCACTTCGTGAAGGCCTACCTCACGGCGCGCCAGTTGCCCAAGCTGGATGACCGCGCCCACGCCCAGGCGGTGGCGGCGGCCGTGAAGGAGCTGCGCACCTCGTGGCAAGAACTCAAGAACCAGCGCGCGGCGCATGCCCTCTATGCGGCCATTCATCACGAGGACTTCCTCCGCGGCCACGCTCCTTCCGCCGCTGAGCGCGCCAACCGGCACTATTTGATCGCCTTGGATCTGGTGCGCAACAACGTCCGCTACCGAGCGATGATCCTCGGCGCGTTGGGGCTGTTGCACACCCAGGTGGGCAACTTCCACATCGCCCTGGGCTACCTCGAGCAACGGGACAAGTTGCCCTACGTGGACAACGCGGCGGGGCTGGCGGTGTCCCTTGCTCGCGCCCGGGCGCTCTTGCATGTCGGCCGCGAGGAAGAGTCAGCACAGGCGGCGGATCAGGCCTTGGCCATCGTGGACGCCACACCGAAGCTGGCCAGGTTCGTCACCCTGGCACTGGATCGCGCGGCGCTCTACAACCTCGCCGCGGGCCGATTCGAGCGTGCGTTGGCGCTCTACGATCGCGAACTGCCCACCGTGGAAACGGGCCCCAGCGACGTGGAGGGTCTGCGCAACCGGTTGGTGGTGCGGCTGGCCCGCTGCGCCGCGGCGCTGGGGGCGGGTGAACCCCAGCGGGCGTTGGAGGACCTGGACAGAGTTGAGCGCGACCTGGCGACCCCAGCCGTGCAAGCCACGCTGAATGGGGCACACGCCACACCCCAGCACATTCAGCGCTCCTACCGCATCATCGCCGCGGGACTGCGCGCCAATGCGGAGACCAGACTCGGGCACCTGGACGCCGCCGCCCACGCACTCGAACTGCGGCGTACGCTGTTCCTGGAACGGTTCGCCGAGTCGGATCGAGATGAGGACATCCGCGCGGTGACGCTGGCGGAGATGCGACTTGCCGAGAATGCCGTGGATCGCCGGGACACGGCGCAGGCGGCCCGCTGGTTGGGCAAGGCGATCGAGCATGCCGACACCCTGGTTGATCGCACCCACGCACCGGTCGATGCCGGTCAGCTCGACGTGCTTTGGTTCGCGGCGCAGTTGCACTCGGATGGGAACACGCAGGTTCCTTTCGACGTGCCCAAGCGTCTGGGCCAGGCGCAACGCTCCCTCATCGACCAGCGTGATCCCGCCTGGCGCTCATATCTGGCGTGGTTCGAGATCTATCTGGCGCTCAGTGCGAACCCGCCAGCAGAAGTCCGGGACGCACTGCTGCTGCCCGCACAGCCATCGTCGGCCGGTGTGAGCAGCCATGAGGATTAAATGGATGGAGGCCCCCTCTACCGAGGGTGAGCGCCGTCAGCGCCGGGCCTTCTTCTGGCGGCGGTACTCCGCCAGCCACTCGGGGCGGGTGCTCGCGTCCTGGACGTCCACCATCTCCAGCAGGTAGCCCTGGAGCTCGTTCGAGCGCTCCCGGAGCACGAGCTCGATGAGCACCCATCGGCCCTTGCCGAGCCCGCCCAGCACATAGTCCCGGGAGATCTCCAGGCCGAGGTTCACGTAGTCCGTGTGGCCATGGCGCTGGAGGGCGGGATCCTCCAGTGCCGGGAGCACCGGGCGGAAGAGGGACTCCCGCCCGGCCTCGTATGTGACCTTCAGCTCCCGGGTTAGAATCTCCTCCAGGGGCAGGCTGAAGGCCGTCGACACGGTCTGTCCGGTGAACGTCCAGGGGAGGCGTTTCCCCGTATCAACGAGCATGGGTCTCTCCTTCGGGCGCGGCGGCGAAGGCACATGATGTCGGAGAATACCCGGGACGGGGCCGGTTTCATGCGTCCCGATATCCATAGTGGAGCTCCCACGCTTTATGTGGTTCGCGAGTGCGGGAGCGCCACGTTATCGGGGCAAGCCCATCAGCGGCGCTCGGGCGCTGACCATCCAGCAGGCAGCGGTATAGCGAACCTCGGCGCCATGCACATAGGGCTCAAAGGCAGTACGGACAGTGTCGATGACTTTCTTGCGCGTCCGCTCGTCCGCCTCTTGCAGGCTCAGACCGACAGGACCGATCCGGGTGAGGTAGCCGACCAGCTCGTTCTCGGGCAGGGTGCAGTCAACATCGAGCGGCTGGACGTCGATCTCGGCCCAGCCGCTCTCTTCCAGGATGGAAGCGACCCGATGCCGGTCCGCGAGGGAGAACGGTCCCGGCGCGTCTGGCTGGCGGGCGGGCATGTTTGGCAGCAGCGGTGCCGCGGCGCGCTCGGCTGTCGTCATGAACGGATTATCCGCGGTACTCCGCCAGACGATGCACCGGAGTTCGGCGCCGTCCCTCGCGGCGCGCCGCAAGTTCGCGAACGCCTGGACCGGGTTGTCGAAGAACATGACGCCGAAGCGCGAAATGATCGTGTCGAAGCTCGCGGGCTCGAAGGCGTGACGCTGCACGTCGGCCCGGAGGAAGCTCACGGTCGTCTCTTCCCGTTTGGCGCGTGCCCGTGCGACGGCGAGCATCGGCTCCGAAACGTCGACGCCCATGCAATGGCCCTTCGCGCCGAGTCGCCGCGCGACGGCGAGCGTGGTGCTGCCCGTACCACAGCCCACGTCGAGCACGCGGTGCCCGGGCCCGGCGCGGACTGCTTCGACCAGCAGGTCTTCGAACGGCTTGAGCATCTGGTCGAGTACCTCTTGTGCATCGACCCAGGCGCGTCCAGAGCGGCCGTTCCAAAGCGCGGCCTGCCCGTTATCGGTCTGGTGCTTGACTTCCATGGTCGTTTTCCTTTGCTTGTCCTCGAGGAGTAGACACTGATTGTGCCAGTTCAAGTCGACTTGAGGTCAAGAGGGTGAGACACCTGGACATCGCCGAAGTGGCGCGGCAATCCGGCGTTCCCGCGTCGACGCTGCGGTTCTACGAGGAAAAAGGGTTGATTGCCTCCACTGGCAGGCGTGGGCTGCGTCGCCTGTTCGAGCCCGGCGTGCTGGAACGGCTGGCGCTGATCGCACTGGGCCGCGCCGCCGGCTTCTCTCTCGATGAGATCGCGCGGATGTTCGCGCCGGATGGGCGGCCGTGCATCGACCGGAGGATGCTCGTGGCCAAGGCGGAGCAGCTGGACAGGACGATCCGCGAACTGAGCGCCATGCGCGACGGCCTACGGCACGCCGCTGCCTGCCCCGCACCGGGCCACATGGAATGTCCCACCTTCCGCCGCATCGTGCGGGCCGCCGCGTCTGGGGCGATTGGAGGGCGAGGAAAGAAGGTTCCGTAGCCGCCGGGGAACTCGTTCCTGGATGTCCGGCAGGCGAGATGAATTGATAAGCTCCGCGACCGCCGCCAGGGATGTCCTCTGGGGTGTATGGAGCCGTCAATGCGTCTGCCTCGAGGTCTTGGACACTTTTTCTGGGCCGCCGTCTTCCTTGTCGTCCTTCCCCTTGCTCAGGCCCAGGACACGACGTCCAGCGTCAGCGACCCATCCGTCGCTTCCGTGGCATCGGCCCCGACATGTCGGCCGTCTGACCTGGGCTCGTTGTCATGTACGCAGCACTGTGTCCTCAACGGATATCCCAGCTGCGACTACTGCAACACGCCCTGTGCCCCGACTTGTCGGCCGGCCGACCAGGGCCCGTTGTCATGCACGCAGGTCTGTATACTCAACGGATATCCCAGCTGCGATTACTGCAACACGCCCTGTGCCCCGACCTGTCGGCCGTCCAATCAGGGCCAGTTGTCATGCGTGCAGCTCTGTATCAACAACGGGTACCCCACCTGCGACTACTGCAACACGCCGTGCGCCCCGGCCTGTCGGCCGTCCAATCAGGGCCAGTTGTCATGCGTGCAGCTCTGTATCAACAACGGGTACCCCACCTGCGACTACTGCAACACGCCGTGCGTCTCCAGCCTCCAGAGCACGGAGACGTCCACGGCCATCGCCTGCCAGTAGTCATCACGCGCCTCCAGGCCGGAGGCGGGGGGCAAGGAACTCCCGCTTCCATCCGACGAGAGCCAAGGGACGGTTCCGATTCCCATCCTACTGCTTGGGGTCCAAACCATGTGGTCCGGGGTAGCGAAAGCAGGCATCCGGCGATCGCGAGGTTGGGTGAGCGACCGCTCCTGCTTGGTCGTTGGCGGGCATGAGCCAAGCTGGTACATGCGCGGGCCATGTCCAGCGTCATGTCCTTGATCAAGAGCTTCGTGCCTGGGTTGGCGCCCGTCAGCCTGGGAGAACGGCTGCGCGCTGCGAGCGGAGCCCTGATTGGGATCCTGATGACGGGCGTGGTGTCCGGGCTGGCGCTGGGCGATTCGAGCGCGCTGCCGTCGCTGATCGCGCCCATGGGAGCGTCGGCGGTGCTGCTGTTCGCGGTGCCGACGAGTCCGTTGGCTCAGCCCTGGTCGATCCTGGGGGGCAACACGGTCGCGGCACTGATCGGAGTCACCTGCGCACGGTGGATCGACGATCCGATGGTGGCGGCCGCGCTGGCCGTGGGGCTGGCGATCGCGGCGATGATGGTGCTTGGGTGCCTGCATCCGCCCAGCGGGGCGGTGGCGCTGACCGCGGTGCTGGGCGGCCCGGTGATCCACGCGGCGGGCTATGGTTTCGTCATCTGGCCGGTGGGGGTCAATTCGCTGCTGCTGCTCACGGTGGCGTTGGTGTTCAACAACCTGACCGGGCGACGCTACCCACATCTGGCGACGCCGCCGGCCCCCAATCCGCACCGCACCGTCGATCCTCTGCCCAGCGCGCGGCTCGGTATCACCAAGGAAGACCTCGGCGCCGTGCTGAAGCAGTACGACCGGGTGGTCCCTGTCGCGACGGACGAGCTCGAGGAGCTCCTGCACCGCGCCGAGATCCGCGCCTATGACCGCCGCTCGGGCGGGGTGACGTGTGCCGAGGTGATGTCACGCGATGTCGCGACGGTCGGCACCAAGACCCGCCTCAAGGCGGCGCTGCGTCGTATGCGCGAGCATCACGTGAAGGCACTGCCGGTGATCGACAGCGACCGGCGCGTGGTGGGTATCGTCACCCAGACTGACCTGCTCGATAAGGCCGACTGGGGCACCGCGGCGGTGGGCTCCGGCTTGGGCTGGCGGCTGCGGGCGATCGGTGGTTCGGGCCGGACGCCCAAGGGCGTGGTGGAAGACATCATGAGCACGCGGGTGCGCACGGCGACGCCGGAGATGCACATCGCGCAGCTGGTGCCGATGATGGCCGATACCGGGCTGCACCATCTGCCGGTGGTGGATGCCGACGGCCGGCTGGTGGGCATCGTGACGCAGTCGGACTTGATGGCGGCGATGTTCGCCGTGACGGCGCATGACGGGCCGGAGTCCTCGGTGGCGCTCGCCGGTTGAATCGGCTGCGGCATTGGCCGTGTCCCCGCGGATATGCTGCCATGCCGAGCAACCCGGCCCCTCATCTGCCGCGAGCCACGGCCAGCCGCCTGCCGCTCGCCAAGGAGACGACATGACGCGCGAGTATCCCGAGGAACAGTTGATGGCGTTCGTTCAGGCCATGGCCAACGTGGCGGCGAGCGACGGCCGCGTCACCGAGGACGAGCGTCAGCATCTCGATGACATGGTGGTCGGCATCGGCTTGTCGCCCCAAGACGCGCGCGTCTCCGCGCTCATCGAGCAGGAATTCCAGAAGCCCAGCCGCCTCACCGACATTGTCGGCAAGATCGAAATCCGTGAGATGCGCGCCGCCCTCCTGCGCATGATCGTCGAGGTGGCGTGTGCCGACGGCGAGATCGCGAACGAGGAGCGCGCGTCGGTGAAAGAGGCCGCTACTGCCTTCGGTCTCGATGTGTCGGTCGCCGACGAGCTCATCGACTGGACGCTCGCCTCGATCAAGCTCGAGCAGCGCGAGCAGGAGATCATGGCGAAGCTGCTCTAACCTGAAGCGCTTGATGACAACTGTCCCCAGGCGGAGATTCCCGCCGAGGTGCCGTCCATCTGAGGGATGGCTCCCGTGGGAAGGCCGTGAGCGCTCCGCCCATCGGCCTTCCCGGGGATGACGTCACTACCAGCCGCTGTTCCCCGAGACCTTGTTGAAGGTGTACCGGTTGTTGGGGTTGTGGAGCCCACCCTGGGCCGCGCCCGTCACGGTGACGTTGGTGCAGGTGGCCGTCCCAGGCACGTTGAAGGTCTCCAGACCGTAGGCGCCCGCGCCCTTGATGGTGACGTTGTTCAGGGTCACCGGAGAGATGGGGGAGTAGTTCACGGCGGGTGTGGGCGCCTGCGGGTACGGGCCATGACCCCAGCTGAACTTGACGGCCGAGAAGGTGCTGTCGTTGAGCTCCACCCCGTCGATGAGGATGTGCCCCGAGATCTCCCGCCGCGTCGCATGGAGCCACACGGCCCCGGCGTTCATGTGCCAGTTCGTCTGCTGTTCTCCACCGGTCCGATTCAGGGTCACGCGCTTGACCTCCGTGGTGCCCAGGAAGGGCAGGTCCGCGAACCAGTCGGTGATGAGGACGCCCGAGGAGGCGTAGTTCGTATCCGCTCCCACGCTGTCCAGGATCTTGTTGTCCTTGCCATTGTAGATGGCGAAGGTGTTGGCGAGATTGGGCATCTGCGCGGTGTCATAGCGGAACGTGCAGTTCTCGTTGATGGAGCCACTGGACCACATGGCGAAGGCGTCATCGCCTGAGTTGCGGATGTTGAAGTGGCTGACCATCGTGTTCTTGACGCCGCCGAAGATGTTGATGCCATCCGCGTAGGTGTTCCGCACGCGGCCATTGACGATGTACAGGCCATCCGTTCCCGGATTCAGCCACATGCCGACCTTCACGTGCTCGATCCAGACGTTCTGGATGAGAGAGCCCGTGCCGAAGACGCCTTCGAACGCCGAGCGATCCGGGTCGTCATGGCGCTCGACGGTATCGCCGAAGAACGCCAGGTCGAGCACCTTGATGTTGCTCCCCCCGGCGCGGAAGCCCACGCCCTGGGTGGCCTGGATGCGCGTGTACCAGGGGCCCGCGCCGCGCAGGTGGATGTTCTCCAGGTCGATGAACTCCCTCATGTTGAAGACGCCCGAGGGAATCCAGACTCCCGCCCTGCCGGTGGACTTCGCGTTGTTGATGGCGCCGCGGATCGCCTGGGTATCGTCCGCGTTGTCGTTCGCGATGGCTCCGAAGGACGTGATGCTCACGAAGTTCGCGGGCATGGTCAGGGCCGCGTCCACCTGCTCGAGGTTGATCAGATCGATGGTGTAGTAGGCGGCGGTGTCTCCGCTGTCCTTCTGGAGCTTGACGGTGGCACCCGCCGGAATGGACGGCAGCAGGAAGCGGGCCTCGTCATAGGCGCGATGCGGACCCGGGTCCCACTCGTTCGGCTTGGGCGGCGTGTTCGGGCTGTCGCCGTAGGGATACCCTCCGTAGACCCAGGCATGCCGGGAGGTCAGGTTCAGGGGCTGGAGCTTCGTTCCGTTGACGTACAGGCTCAGCGTCGCGTTGATTCCGCCTCCGGCTGGCGCGTCCGGCATGCTGTAGCGGACGACGAGCGAGTTGGCCGCCTCGGGCGCGGTCCATTGCACGAAGTGGCCCGTCGCCGTCAGCTTGACGGCCCGGCGGCCCGAGGACTCGGCCTCCACCGTTCCGGGGGTCCGGTTGGGGGTCAGCACCTGGGCATTGGTCGTGCCCGCTTCGGCTTCCAGCTCCAGGTAGGGCAGGGTGGCGCCACGGGCGGCCAGGGCCTTGCCCTTCGGGAGGACGAGGGAGTCGAGGGTGACGCCCCCGGTGTTCCCATTGTCATACTGATAGGAGATGGTGTTGAGCCCCCGGCGCAGGTTCAGGCTCTCCGTCTTCGCCACCCAGGCCGTGGAGCCGCTGCTGGCCAGGGTCGTGGTCAAGGCATACAGGCCATTGACATAGACATTCAGGGTCTTGTTGCTCCCCGAGTTGTTGAGGTAGACGAGACTCACGTCCTGGGCCGTCGCGGATTCCGAGTTGACCGTGAAGATGACCCTCGCACCGGGGGTGGCGAAGTTCCGCAGGGAGGTGCCGTCCTTGACAACCCCCCCGGAGAAGAACTGTTCCTCCGCCTCATAGATGTAGCCCGCGGGAGGTGGCGGCGGAGGGGGCGGAGGCGTGATGGGCGCACTCACGGTGATGCTGTCCAGGTTGACGTTGCCCGAGTCGGTCGTGTCGTACTTGTAGCGCAGGGTGTGCGTCCCGGCGCTCAAGCTGAGCGTGTCGGTCTTCGTGCCCCAGCTGTCCCAGTTGGGGGTCGTGGCGAGGATGAGCTGCGACATCTTCGCGCCATCGACATAGAGGCTCAGGGTTTGTGTGACGCCCGAGCCATTGGCGTAGCGCAGGGCCACGTCATAGTTGGCCGTGGCGGACGCATGGATGGTGAACTGGACGGCGGCATTGCCCCGGTTCCCATCCGTGAAGCCTCCCACGAAACCGGTGCCAGAATAGCCGGTGTGGTCGGTCGCGATGGCGGTGCCGCCCGTCAACGCCGCGGACTCCGCTTCATAAAGGGGGCCCGAACCCGGAGGCGGAGGGGTGGCTTGTTGACTCAGGGAGAGGTTGTCCAGGTTGACGTTGCCCGAGTCGGTCGCGTCGAACTTGTAGCGCAGGGTGTGATTGCCCGCGCTCAGGTTGAGCGTGTCGGTCCTCGTGCCCCAGCTGTCCCAATTGGCGGTCGCGCCGAGGGAGATCTGCTTCACCTTCACGTTGTCGACGTAGAGGCTCAGGGTCTGCGCGCTGCCCGTGCCGTTGGCGTAGCGCAGCGCCGCATCATAGCTGCCCGCGGCGGATGCACTGACCGTGAACTGGACGGCGGCATTGCCCCGGTTCCCATCCGTGAAGCCTCCCACGAAGCCGGAGCCGGAATAGCCGGAGTGATCTTTCGCGAGGACGGCGCCGCCCGACAGCGCCGCGGACTCCGCTTCATAGGTCGTCCCGGCGGCCTGTCTCGCCGAAAGCAACTCCTCCGCGGAGGCCATATCGGCTGGCGCGCCACAGCCCACACTGGCACCTAGCCACGACACCACGAGGAGCCGACCGCTCCAAGTCTTCCACGCACTCTTTCTCGCTGGCTTCACTGGAATGCCTCCCACGTTTGGATGAGGGAGATTATTTTCCAGGGTCTTGCGAGAAATCCAGATAAAACGAGGAAAACAAGATATAGGAGAGATTGGACGTCTTGTCCCTAGTCGCGATCCGGCGCGCCCAGCGGAAAGAAGGCGCGATAGGGCCGTGCCTCGTCGACGGCGCGCGCGAACGACGGCCGTGCCAGCAGCCGCTGGCGATACGCGCGGACGTTGGCGAACCGCGCGTCGATCGCATGCGTCCAGTCCGCATAGAACAGGAACGGCGCGGCGGCGCAGTCCGCGAGGCTGAAGGTCGTGCCAGCCGCCCATTCGCGGCTCGCCATGACGCCGTCGAGCCAGCCATACGCCGTGTCGAGCATCGCCCGTGCTTCCGCCACGCCATGGGGGTCGCGATGGGCCTCGGGCCGAATCTGGTTGAAGACGATCTTCTGCTGCGGCGTGGACACGTAGTTGTCGAAGAAGCGGTCCAGGGTCCGCACCTCGAGGGCCGCGCGTGGGTCCTCGGGAATCAGCCGGACCGGACCCGGGTGATACAGCTGCAAGTGCTCGATGATGATGCTCGCCTCCATCACCGTGCGATCCTCGTCCACCAGAACGGGAAAGCGCTTGAGCGGCCAGAGCGCCGCGAGTTCCTCCGCCGCCTGGGCATTGTCGAGCTTGCGCAGCTCGAAGGGGAGGGCGTTCTCGTAGAGCGCGATCAACACCTTCTGGCAGTACGACGAAAACGGGTGCGCATAGAGCTTCAGGGTCATCGCGAAGTCCTCAAGACATGACGGCTCGAACCGATTTCAAGTCGCAATCGGTTCTGTAGACGAACCGCTCCTGATTTGCAACCGGATTGGTGTGGATCATCGCTCGCAGCGCAGGGCCACCGCATGCGGGTTGTCGATGTAATCCCGCCAGAACGCATGGCCGTACTTCGTGAGCCCTTCCGGGGAGCATTCGGGGCGCGACCAGGTGAGGGTGTGGAATCCCGCCGCGCGAAGCGCCTGCTCGTGCGTGCTCCGGCTCCAGTAGGAGAAGTGGATGGTGAAGGGGCTCTTCGTGTGCAACTCCGCGGAGATCGTCTGTCCCTCGCGGGGGACCTCCGGGAAATCCAGCATCGTGATTCCATAACGGGTGCTGTTGGGGCCCTTCGCGCTGAACTCGGGATTGAACGCGTAGGTGACGAAGCTGCCCCCCGGCTTCAGTTGGGCATGGATGTTCCGGCACATCCGGAGCATGTGCTCGGGCGAGCTCGCATAGTGCAGCAGGTAGACGGCCGTCACGATGTCGAAGGCGCCCAGCAAGGGCATGTCGGCGACATCGGACACGTGGTACGCGAGGCCCAGCGGTTGAGCCTCTTCCTGCCGCCGGGCATTGCGAATCATCTCCTCCGAGATGTCCACGCCCACCACCCGTGTGGCGCCACGCTCCTTGAACTGCCGCGTGTACAGCCCGTCGCCACAGGCCACGTCGAGGACACTCTTCCCCTTCACGGTGCCCAGTGCCTTGAAGAGGGTGTATCCCTCCATGTACTCGGAGCGCACGGGTAACACATCCCAGTTCGCGACCTTGTCTCCAATCTGGTCATACTGTGCCGACATGTTTCGTTTCCTTTCGCGACGCGAAGGCAATTCCTAGCCTGGAAGCGGGGGGTGTACCAGGGGTGGAGACGTCGGCGGTTGACTCTCCACGAGGAAACATGCTAATCGGGCAAATCAAGAAGAAAAAGTAATAATTGGAATGGTTTGTCGCTACACGCCTAACCCCCCGAGATCCATGAAGATCAAAAACATAGGCTTCCTTGTCGGCGCCTCCCTTCTCACGTTCACCCTGGTGGCGGAGGCCGCTGACAGCTTCCGCGACGAGACTCAGGCGCGCGGCACGTACTTCCATACGGAGGTGCATCCTCCGCACTGGATGCCGTGGACCACCGATGGTGCGCCCGCGCTCGTGACTGGCCCCTCCTTCCTGACGCACGGTCTGCGCTGCAGCGGTCGCTACTGCGACGACGTGAGCCTGCTCAACGTGGAGTCTGGATATACGCAGACGAACAGTTGGTGGACGGACTCCTTTTCCGAGGAGGGCACGAACGAGCAGGTGTGCGCCAACAATGGCTTCGTGACGGGCATTGGCTGCTCGGGTGACTACTGCGACAGCATTTCCCTCCGGTGTTCGCAGATCAACAACGGCGGTGTGCGCTCGAACTGCTATTGGACGGAGGCCGTCTCGGACGAGAGTGGCGGGAAGTTCGTGGCTCCGGAGTCCCTGTACCTCGCGGGCATCCGGTGCTCGGGCCGCTACTGTGACAACAAGCAGCTCTATCTCTGTCAAGCAAACAACGGGGGACCGTCGTTTGATTTGAGCACGCTGGCGAAGCGGTATGCCCCCCGCCTTCGCTTCGACCAGGAGACCACCACGGGCTCCGGTGAGCAGAGCAAGTGCTTCCCGAGCGACGCCGCCACGTACTTCGCGCAACGCGCGCAAGGCGCATCCCCCATTTCGCTCTGCAACCAGGACTATTCGACGATTCGAAACAACCTGGTGCCGGCCTACTACCTCGCGACCCAGGTCGGAACGAACACGGTGCTCATCCGCTATTGGTACTTCTATGCGTGGCAGAGCACGTGTTTCGTCAGCGCGGGCTCTCACGCCGCGGACTGGGAGTCCATGACGGTCCTGGTCGTGGATGGGCAGTTGAGCCGGGTCGCGTTCTACCAGCACGGCGGATGGTACAGCCGGGAAGCCGGTTCGTACGAGACCGTGGAGGGGACGCATCCGGTCGCCTACGTTGGGAAGAACGCCCACGGCTCCTACCATGACTCCGGCGGGTCGGGCGGCTGCCTCTACTTCGAGGACTACCGCAATCCCGGCGGCAACGACTACCGCATGGATACCTGGAACAACCTCGTGCCGCTCACCCGGGGCAGCGGCTCTCCCGCGTGGATGAACTGCACGGGCTCGGGCTGCTTCGATGGGATCGGTCATCCGATCGAACAAACGGGTGACCTGCGCTCCATGCGCGGCTGTGGGAAGGACGGCTGCGATAAGTCTTCCGTCGGGGAGAACATTCCCTTCCAGAACGACCCGACGGGCGCGGATCATACGGCGGTCCATGTCCAGCACAGTGGAAAGGTGATCGATGTCCCCGGGGCAAGCACCAGTGAGGGTGTGAAGCTCACCCAATTCTCGAACCGGGGCGTGGACAACGAGCGATGGATGCTCGAGTCGGCGGGAGGCGAGTACTTCACGTTGCGCGTACGCCACAGCGGCAAGTGCATGGACGTGGCCGGATCTTCCACGACGGCCGGCACGAACGTGCTCCAGCACACCTGCAATGGCGGCGACAACCAGAAGTTCCGCCTGATCCCCTACGGCAACGGGTACTTCGCGCTTCAGGCGAAGCACAGCAATCAATGCCTGGACATCGCGGGCGGCTCCATGGACGACGGTGGTTTCCTGGTCCAGTGGCCGTGTGCTTGGACGGCGAACGAGAGCTTCCGCTTCGCGCGGTGATTCGCCCACTCTATTGCGACTCGAAGGCGGCGGAGACTAGGTTCGCGCCATGCGCGCGCTTGCTCTCCTGCCCCTGTTCCTCGGCGTCTCCGCTCACGCGGACGTGCCACTGGATGATCTCCTCAAACGCCTGGGCGAGGCGGAAGAGCGGAAACTGGCCGTCCCCGCTTGCCGCGTCGTGGAGAGTTCGGTCACGGAGTCCTTGGACAAGGACGGCAAGGTGAAGGGGCGGCTGACCCGCAGCTACGAGGTCACCCGTTCCGGAACCACGGTGTTCGCGCGCAAGCTGCTCTCCCAGAAGGAAGAGGGGGACTTGCCCAGCCAGCTCAAGGCCGAGCCGAAGGACCCGCCGAAGAACGAGGACGGCAAGGCGAGGCTTTCCCCGTTCCATCCGCGAGCCAGGGCGGATTACCACTTCGAATCCGCACCGGGTTCGGGCGAGGACCTCTTGACCGTGAGGTTCGCCCCCTTGAAGGCGGACAAGCAGCGGATGAAGGGACAGGCGGTGGTGGACGCGCGGACCGGGAAGGTGCTGTCCCTGAGCATGTCCCCGTCCGACATGCCCCCCATGTTGAAGGAGTTGCAGATGGACTTCCTGACCTACGCGGAGACCCCATGCGAGTGGCAGCCCACGCGGATGAAGCTCGCCGGCTCGGGTGGCCTCCTCCTCTACAAGGTTCGTTTTCGTTCGGAGGTGACGATGACCGGACACCAGAAGGTGGACGTGCCGGGCACCGTGCCCGAAGCACGCTGATGACTCAGTCTCCAACCACCTGGTCGATGGCCCCGAAGATCGTGCCGGCCTCGTCCCGCATCTCGATGCGCACCCGGTTGCCACGCTTCAGGAACGGCGTCTTGGGCGCGCCGCTCTGAAGCGTCTCGACCGTGCGCAACTCCGCGAGGCACGAGTAGCCCACGCCGCCCTCGGCCACTGTTTTTCCGGGCCCCCCGTCAGCTCCCCGGTTCGACACCGTGCCAGAGCCGATGAGCGTCCCCGCGCACAGCGTCCGCGTCTTGGCCGCGTGGGCGATCAGCGTGCCGAAGTCGAACGTCATGTCGACCCCCGCGTCCGCGCGCCCGAAGGGCTGGCCGTCGAGGAAGACCTCGAGGCGGCGGTGCAGCTTGCCCTCACGCCACGCGGCTCCCAGTTCGTCGGGCGTGACGAACACCGGTGAGAACGCCGAGGCGGGCTTGGACTGGAAGAACCCGAAGCCCTTCGCCAGCTCCCCCGGAATCAGGTTTCGCAGCGACACGTCGTTGACGAGCCCGACCAGCACGATCGCCCCGAGCGCCTGCTCGCGCGTGGCGCCGAGGGGCACGTCGTTCGTCACGACCACGACTTCGCCCTCCATGTCGCAGCCCCACGCCTCGTCGGCGAGCGGGATGGGCTGGCGCGGGCCGAGGAAGCCGTCGGAGCCCCCCTGGTACATCAACGGATCGGTCCAGAACGTCGCCGGCATCTCCGCCTTGCGTGCCTTGCGCACCAGTTCGACGTGATTCACGTACGCCGAGCCGTCCGCCCACTGGTAGGCGCGAGGCAATGGCGCCGCACACCGCGCCGGATCGAATGGCTCGCCCGCGAGCGCACCCCTCTCCAGCTGCTCCGCGAGCGCGCGCAACGGCGGGGCGTGGCGCTCCCAATCGTCGAGCGCGGCCTGCAAGGTCGGGACGACGGCCGACGCGTCCGCCTGCCGCGAGAGATCCTTCGAAACGACGACGAGGCGGCCATCCCGCCCCACGTTCAGGGATGCGAGCTTCATGATGGGGTTCCTTCCTTGGCGGGCACCTGGGCCTTGCGGAGGTCGGCCCAGCAGGCGTCGTAATCGGATTGCAGCGCCGGGCTCTCCATCGCCGCGCGCGTCGGCGCGATGACCCAGCGCGTCTCGAACATGAACGCGAGCGTGTTATCGATCTTCCGCGGCGCGAGGTCCGCGGCGACCGCCGCCTCGTAGGTCTTCCGGTCGGGGCCGTGGGCGCTCATGCAGTTGTGGAGTGATGCTCCGCCCGGCACGAACTGGTCCGCCTTGGCGTCGTAGACACCGTGGACCAGTCCCATCAACTCGCTCATCACGTTGCGATGGAACCACGGCGGCCGGAACGTGTGCTCCGCGACCATCCACCGAGGCGGGAAGATCACGAAGTCACAGTTCGCGGTCCCTGGGGTCTCGCTCGGCGATGTCAGCACCGTGAAGATGGACGGGTCGGGGTGATCGAAGCTCACCGTGTTGAGGGTGTTGAAGCGCGCGAGGTCATAGGTGTACGGCACGTGCGTGCCGTGCCACGCGACCACGTCGAACGGCGAGTGGTCGAGCGTCGTTTCCCAGAGGTTGCCCTGGAACTTCTGCACGACGCGCGTCGGCCGCTCGATGTCCTCGTAGCTCGCCACCGGCGCGAGGAAGTCTCGCGGGTTCGCGAGGCCATTGGAGCCGATGGGTCCCAGCTCGGGCAGCCTGAAGGGCGCGCCGTAGTTCTCGCAGATGTAGCCTCGCACGGGCCCGCCGGGCAGCTCCACGCGCATGCGCACTCCGCGCGGGACGAGCGCGACGTGGCCGGGCGGAACCTCCAGGACGCCCAGCTCGGTCACGATCCGGATCGTCCCGGACTGCGGGACGATGAGGAACTCGCCGTCGGCGTTGAAGAACGCGGTGTCGACCATCGAGGCGTTCGCGACGTAGAGATGCACCGCCGCGCCCGAGGCGAGGGCTGGCGAACCATTGCCGCCCAGCGTGAACAGCCCCTCGAGGAACGTCGTCGGCTCCGTCGGCAGCGGCAGCGGATTCCAGCGCAGCCGGTTGGGCGATGGGGGCACCTCGTTGAATGGCCCGCTGCTCAGCCCCCGTGACTCCGTCCGCCGGTACGGCGGGTGGGCCGCGCTCGGCCGCAGTCGATAGAACCACGTCCGCCGGTTCTCACCGCGCGGCGCGGTGAACGACGTGCCCGAGATCTGTTCGGCGTAGAGGTCGAACGCGACGCGCTGCGGCGTGTTCTGGCCGACCGGAAGCGCGCCAGCGATCGCCTCCGATGCGTGCTCGTTCCCGAATCCTGAGAGATGGCGGATCGTATCCATGACGCCCCGGATGGTAACAGATGAAACCAAATTGACAAGGTTCAGGGGTTGCGCTTCAGGGCGCGGATCGTGGTGCGCTCGACACGCTCGAGCAGCGAGCGCAACACCGCGCGCTCGCTCGGCTCGAGTTCGGCGAGCACCTCGGCCTCGGCCTCGAGTGCAGCGGGGGCCACGCGCTCGTAGATGCGGCGGCCCGCGGCGGTCAGTGACAAGCGGCGCGAGCGTGCGTCGCTCTCGTTCGTGGCGCGCCGGACCAGACCGCGCTCCTCGAGGGAGCGCGCGGCGCGGCTCACCGGGACCTTCTCCATCCGCGTGCGCTTGACGAGGTCGAGCTGCGTGCGCTCGCCGTCTTCCCCGAGCACCGCGATGAGCCGCCACTCCTGCGTGCTCAGGCCGTATTGCTCCGCGTAGACGCGCGCGATTCGTTGGCTGACGACATTCGCGGCGACCGAGAGGCGGTAGGGGAGGAATTCGTCGAGGGTCAGGCTCACGGTGCGCGCTCGGCTCATCGTGCCGAGTATAAGACGAGCGTCAGCCTCCCTCGAGCGCACTCACATGCCCATGGATCCCCATCGCGAGTATTGCCGGCGTCAGCATCGCCTCCTGGCCCACCACCTCAGCATCGAGGCGTGGTGCGCGGGCGATGATTGCATCCTCCTGGAGCGCGGCCACCTGGAGGAGTTCCTGAAGCTCGAGCGTTTCAAGAGCACCCGGGTGCAATGGCTCCTGGAGGACATCAAGCCCTGGTTCAAACACACCGAGCCCATCCACGCCGGCCCGGAAGGCGATCTGTCTTCACTCGAGGCGCTGTACCTGTCGCGGGTGCCCCTCGCCCGGAAGTTCCTCGTCAGGCCCGACCCCATCAACGCCGACGAGTTGGTGGCCTGGCTGCGGAGCAATGGCCTGCGCATCAGCCTCCTGCATTCGATCAGCGCGGTCATTCCTCCCTCGGAGGAGCAGATCGTCACCCGGCTCGCGCTGCTCGCCTCGGGTCTGTCGGAGCCATGAACCACCGCGCCGCCCGGGGATGGATGTCTCCCGGACGGCACGAGTCACGCCGCGCGTCAGAACAGATCGTCGCGGCAGGAGCCCCAGTAGGCATCCTGGAAGCTGCCACGGTTCTTGCCAGGCTCCGCGCACCACGACTGCGCCTGGTACGTGCAGTTCTCCGACACCCACCACAGCAGGTGGGCATCGATGCGGTTGGCGCACTTGGCGCAACAACCGGTGCCTTGCGACTTCACCTCACCTCCGCCGAGATACTCGTCGAGACGCACCTGCTCGCCGCCTGCCTGGGACTGCTCGGAGGCCGGAGCCTGCTCGGAGGCCGGGGCCTGCTCCTGGGGACCACAGCCGGTCCCGAACAGCGCGATCAACCCCACCGCCAGGATGCCACTCCGAATCGCATTCATTCGTCAGTTCCTTTCGAATTGGAGACGCGGATCCACGTTCGAATCGCGTGCGAGGTCTCGCGGGGGTCACAAGACGGCTGCGACGCCACTTTCCGGACCATCACGGTAAGCACCTTATTCATGAATTACTTTTAAATCAAGGAGCATCACGGTTCGCTGGTGTTGAGCACATGGCAGGCACTTGCGGCCTCCGGACCGTGGTGATGCGAGAGTTGTGTGGCGACTTCTTACGTCCGGCTCATTCGTCACACACTGGAGACCCGATGTTCCGTCGTCACCTGCCGCGCCTGGCGTCATTCCTGGCCTCCCTGCTCTTGCCCTCCTCCGTGCTCGCGCACGAGCCCCAACCGGCGGGGGGCTGGCCGTGGGATCCCGATGTCACCAACGTGCCCGCGAGCGACCGCTACCCACGTCCGCCCAGCCGCATCGGCAACCAGCGCCACCTCATCGCCCCGGAGGCACAGGGCGGTTGGAGGACGTACCTGGGAGATCTCCACGCGCACTCCCGGGGCCACGGCGCCTCGGGACAGGCCACGCCGAACATCCAGCGCGACGAGGTGAACCTCTCGGCCTGGTACTTCGGCTACGACTTCATCGCCATCACCAATCACAGCACGTCCTGGAAGCTCTATGACGAACTGGCGCCGCTGCACCGGTTTCTCTCGAGCGCCAACTCGCTCCAGCCGCCGGACCTGCTGGCGCTCAAGGGGGTGGAGAGCTACGCCGGTCCCCAGAACCTCACGCACTTCAGTGCCTTCAACCAGCTCATCCTCCTGGATACGGACAGCCTGAGCGTCTGGCACTCCGCCCTCATCGCCCGCTACGCGGAGGATCCGACGCGAAGCACCCATGTGCAGCTCAACCACCCGAACCAGGACGATCCGTGGTTCAGCCTGCCCTCGGAGCCTGATCGCCGCCGCAAGGTGCGCGAGGTCGTCGAGCTGGCCGAGTACAACGGCATGCCGTCGTACTTCGAGCTGCTGCGACGGGGCTTTCGGGTCGCGCCCGTGTCGAACACGGACTCGCATGCCTCCTTCGCCCTTCCCCAGGAGCCGGGCGTTCCCCCGGAGAAATGGAAGGGCGAGGAGCGCGGGGGACGCGCGGGCATCCTGCTGCCGGCGAGCGAGCCCTTCACCTATGAGAGCTTCCTCTGGGCGCTGCGCGAGCGCCGGGCCTTCCACACCACCGTGCCCGCCGCCTCCGGCTTCTTCGTGGTCAACCAGCATCCCATGGGCTCCGAGTTCACCCTGGCACCCGGAGAGGAACGGCTCGACTTCACCGTCTGGGGGACCACCCGCGAGGGCCGCGCCGGACGCGATGCCTGGAAGCGCCTGGAGGTGTGGTCTCCCTTCCAGCCGGATCGGCCGCTGGTGGTTTTCGAGTACGCGGATGAGAAGCGGGTGGACCTGAAGCAGACCCTGAGTCTGACGCCCTACGAGTCCATCTACGTGTTGCGGCTGCAACAGGGACAGCCAGATGCCGAGGTGCTTCTGGCCCCCATTTGGATCACCAACCCCGTGGCCCGGCCCCACGTCTCGTTGTCCCGGAGCGGGTTGTCCGGAGAGGACACGCCGTGCCTGGTGGTGCAGGGAGGAGGAGAGGTTCTGCACCTGCAGCGGGCGGATACCGAGGACGAGGACGCCAGGCCGGGTGACTGGCGGACCGTGGCCACGGTGTCTCCGGGTGGAGGGTGTCATGCCCTCGACACCGCGGACCCACGGGGGCGCTCGCGGTGGCGGGTGGTGGATGCCTTCCAGGCGGAAGTCGTCTCCAACGAGGTGGCGCTCCCGCCCCGGTAGGTGTGCGACGTCCGGTCGCTGGGCGTCCTATGCGTCTGGCTGCATGAACGCGACCTTGTAGGCCCGCGCGGAGGTGGGGAATCCGCCGGCCACCGCGGCGGCCACGTAGCCCGAGAGGTTCGGGAACACGTAGTCGCGCTCCGCCGCCGTCGACAGCCCCAGCCAGGAGGCGACGGAGAAGGAGTACTGGTCCACCGTCAGCGATGGAATCCAGCGCCCCTTGGCGTCGGTGGTGTCCGGGTTGTTCACCGCGCCCCCCGACAGGTTTAGGCTGGGGAAGGTGCCGTAGAGGCGGCGCCCCTGGACGCGCTCTCCGATCACGATGGAGTGATTTCCCCAGCCGTGGTCGGTACCCCGGTCCGAGTTCTCCATCAGGGTGCGGCTGAAGTCGCTCATCGTGAAGAGCGTGGCCTGCGGCGGGCTCGAGCCAAAGGCCGTTTCTGTCCGGAGCAGGGCCACCGCCTGGTGGAAGGCGTCGAGAGCGAAGTCGAGCTCCGCGAGCAGCGCGTCCTGCGTCTGCCGCTGGTTCGTGTGGGTGTCGAAGCCGCCCAGCCCCACCGAGTACACCTGCCTCCGGACGCCCAGCCCGGTGAGCGCCGTGGGCATGGCTCCCGCGATGAGGTCGCGGAGCACCTGGTAGAGCTGGGTGTGCAGCGTCCAGTTCGTCGCTCCCGCGGGCGGGACGAACAGCGCGTCCAGGCTGTCACGCGTCGCCGGTGGAAGCTGATTCCAGGCCGTCTCCCGAGCGGCGGCACGCGCCGCGGCGAATGTCTGCGCCGTGGTGAAGACCCCGCCGTAAGACGCCTCCAGCGCCACGCCGTTGTCGAGGGCGACCACCTGGGCCAGCGCGTTCGCCTGGAGGGCGCTGAAGTTGGCGTCGCCCGTTTCGCGGAACGCGAGCACGCCGCTGGATGACACCATCATCGGCTGCCGCTCCGCGCCCACGGCGAAGAGCGGCTTGCCCCCGAACGAGGTCACCTCCGGGTACTCCCCTGGGTTGAGCCCGTGCAGCTTGTCCGCCGTCCGGCCGCCCCAACCGGTGGCCTTGCCGATGAGCGCCAGGGGCAGCGCCGCGGTGGAGGGGTTCGCGATGGCGCTCGCCCAGGCGTCCTGCTGGTCGCTGTGGGAGAACAGGTTGTCGGGCCGGGCCACCGTGCCGTTGGTGTAATCGGCCTTCCGCATGGGCTTCACCAGGGGCCCCACGTTGCACAGCAGCGCGGCGCGCTCCTGCTCGAAGAGCGCGCGGATCTTCGTGAGCGAGGGGTGCAGTCCGTAGGAGGCCGCGTCTTGGCCCACCGGGTTGATGGCGAGCAGCTCGGACGTGTCGAAGCCGATGTTCGGCCGCGCGTCGCGGTATTGCCCGTACGGACCGCTCTTCAGGGGAACGAGGACGTTGTTGCCGTCATTGCCGCCCAGCAGGAAGACGCAGACCGCCGCGCGGTAGCCGGCGTAGCCACCGAGGGTGGCGGCCTCCGCCGTGCCGAGCCAGCGGGGAAGGGTCGAGGAAGCGGCGAGAAGCCCCAGGGTGCTGGAGGCGCCGCGCAGGAACAGGCGTCGTGAGAGCGTCATGGGGCTCACCTCTGGATCTGGAATTCGGGAGAAAGGGTCGTGAGGTAGAGGGCCAGCTTCTTCTTGCGCGTCGTGTCGCCCGCGCGCGGGTCCGCCAGGGAGTTTTGCAGGACGAGCTGGAGGTCCGCGGACATCGTGTCGTGGAGCAGGTTGTGATCCAGCCAAGCCACCAGGTCCGTTGGCGCCGAGGGAACGGTGTTCAGGTCGATGAGGATGCCGGCATTGGCGGCGGTGTTGGCGTAGAGCAGCTCGTGCACGAAGTTGGCGCGCGCCGTGACGGTCGCGGTGTCGAGGATGGCGAACTCGGGCCCGAGCAGGCCGTTGGCGCCGGGCGCCGGAGCGTTCGGCGGGTAGTAGCTGAAGACCGACGGAGAGCGGGGGACGAACTGCCCCATCGCGCGGCTCCAGTTGCTGAGCTTCGCGCCCGGGTCCTTGCCTCCCGTGGTGTCGAGCGTCCCATTCAGCCACCGGACGGCGGTGGTGACGAACAGGGCGGGGGAGCGGAGGTGCCCGTACGTGGGCTGCTGCGCGGACGGCGCCGTCGAGCCGCGCGCCTCGCTGTCCTCCAGGATCTTCCGCACCACGAAGCGCAGATCGCCTCGCACGCCGTTGCCGTTGCTCTTGAAGGCATCCACCACGCGCTGGACGTAGGCGGGGCTCGGGTTGCTGGTGACGAGGTGCTGGATGAGCTGCTTGCAGATGAACGGCGGGAGGTTCGGATCGGCGAAGACGTTGTCGAGCGCCTCGGTCAGGTGCCGCGTGGCGCCGGCTCCAGCGGTCGTCATCTGGCCCCGGAGGAGGCGCCGTGCGCTGGAGTCGTGGTTCGCGTCACAGCCAATCATCGGCGCCGGGTAGCTGGGCGGGTTCGAGCGGCCCACCGTCGGGCAACCCGTGCCGCTGGCATAGGTCCACCCGGAGAGGGCCGCGGCGAAGGCCTGCACCTGCTCCTCGGTGTAGGCGGGAATGAGCTCGTCGTTGGCGTCCCTCTTCTCGGTGCCGTCCTCGTTGAGCTGGTGGAGCCCGAGCGTGAAGAGCTGGAGCATTTCCCGCGCGTAGTTCTCGTTCGGCTGCACGGGCTGGCCGTTCGCCTTGAACGCCTTGTTGTTCGCCATGTCGAGGTACGTGCCCATGGCGGGGTCGAGCGTGATGGCCTCCAGCAGCTGGCGGAAATTGCCGAAGGCGCGCTGGGAGAGCAGGTTGAGATAGCCCGCCATCGCGAGCCGGGGCTCGTTCTCGGGCGTGCCCTGCGGGTTGGGGATGCCGTTCTGCGAGACGACGAAGATCTGGCTCAGCGCGAACGCCACCCGCTGCCGGAGCTGATCCTCTCCCTGGATGGCGTTGGAGAAGAACTGCGAGCTGAGGTCCGCCGTGGCCTCCGCGTCGAACGTCGAGCGCGGGGCATTGAACTGCGCGGTGATGGACTGGGTGATACCGACGGCGGCCACCTGTTCCACCGAGTCGATGGGCAACGGGCCCGTGCCCTGGGCGCGGCGCGGGCCGAACGTGGCTTGCTCGAGGAAGCGGATGGCGTTCGCCTCGGAGGTGGCGAGCGTGCCGGCGCCCTGCTCCTTCTGGCCGGGCTGGGCATGGGCGGGTGTATCGGATGCGGATTCAGCCGGTGCGCAAGCGGTCGCGCACACGGCCAGGGCGAGAGCGATGGGTCGTTTCATCCGGAGCTGTTCCTTCGAGGCGATCGCTCGAATCCTACAACTCAGGTTTTACCATTTAAACTGGAAAATCAGTGAGGTTGCATTTTTCTGCTTCGCTGAAGGGCCCGAACTTCCATACACTCCGGGGATGACCCTTCGATTCCCAGCGCCAGACCGCACCCGCCAACTCGATCTCGAGGATGGACGGCGCCTGGGCTGGTCCGAGTGGGGGGACGTTCATGGCACGCCGGTGCTCTTCTGCACGGGCGCGGGCATGACCCGTTCCTTCGGTTTCGGCGCGGACGCCCTCCGAGAACTGAGCGTGCGATTGATCTGCATCGATCGCCCGGGGCTCGGCGGGTCGGCGCCGGACCCGGACAAGAGCCTCGCGAGCTACGCGCGGGATGTCGTGTCCGTGCTGCGATGCGAGGGGATTGTGCGACCCGCCGTGGTCGGTTTCTCGCAGGGAGCTCCCTTCGCGGTCGCCGTCGCCGGTATGAACACCGTCTCGGCCCTGGCCCTTGTCTCCGGCCAGGACGAACTCGCGTACCCACCGACGCGGCGGATGCTTCATCCGGACGTCGCTGGACTGGTCGCGGCGATCGAGGCGGATCGGGAGGGGTTCGAGGCCTCGTTCGCGGCACGGGTGGATGCGCGGGGGCTGTGGTCGCTCATCATCGGCATGAGCGCGCCCGAGGATCGGGTCCTCTACAACGAGCCCGCGTTCGCCGCCGCGTACCAGCAGTCCCTGGCCGAGGGATTCGCCCAAGGACCTGGTGGGTATGTCCGTGACCTCACCCTGGCCATGAGCCGCTGGTCGACGCGGCCCGAGGCCATCTCCGTGCCCGTGAGCCTCTGGTACGGACAGCGTGATACGAGCCCTGTTCACTCTCCGGACTTCGGGGCGACCCTGAGTTCACGCTTTCCGAACGCGCGCTTGCATGTGTTGCCGGACGAAGGTGGCTCGCTCTTGTGGACCCGGAGCCGGGACATCCTCCGCGAATTGGTGCGCGCCAGCTAGCTCCACGCCTGGACGGCGCGCTACTGAATGCACTCGTTGAGCGTCGCGTTCGGGATGAAGGCGCCGAAGTCCAGGGCGGGATTGCGAGCCAGTTCCGCCAGCATGAGAGCGAAGGACAGGTGCTTGCCCACCTCGCCGAACTGAGCGCGCACCAACTGCACCTCCGCGGCCAGGGCGTTGGGCGCGGCCGCTAGCGCGACGGCGGCCGTGTTCCCCATGTGATGACTGGCGGTCATGATGCTCGTCGACCGGGCCGTCACCTTCGAGTCACGAATGAAGGACTTGTACGCCCCGGAATCTCCCAGGACGGCGGCGATGGTGCCCAGATAGCGAACCACGTCTCCGTCCAAGCCGGTCAGCATGCCGTTGAGGACGCCCGCGCCATGAAGCGACGCCTCGGCCTGGTACAGCGCGCGGAAGCTGTCGTAGACCTTCCAGGGGAAATCCACGTGATTCTTGTTGGGACCGGGAACGTTGGCCAGGGCATCGCCCCATTGACCGGCCTTCCGGTAGAGCCGCTCCCGGACGTTCATGGGCTCGTGGTAGGCCAGGGGGACCGGGTTGAAGGTGTTTTCCCCCGTGACGTAGACCTCCGAACCGACGTGATAGCCGCGCTTGTCTTGCGTGATGGGATCCTGGCTGAGCACCACCCGCCGGCAGAAAATCCTGGAGTTGAACTGTCTGTGGAAGCTCTTGCCGCCCGCGACCGGCGCGCTGAAGGTGATGAGCTTCACGTTGCGCCAGGGCCAGGTGGGGAGATTGCCCGGCAGGTTGGCTCCGTCGGGGCCGTGGGTGGTGCCCAGGACCATCGCCGTGGCGAACTGGGTGGCCAGCGCGCCTCCGAGGCTGTGCCCCGTGACGTAGATGTTGGCGGGGGGCGCCCCATTCTGGGCGTGGATGTGCTGCAGGATCGTGAGGATGGAGGGGATGGAGGTCTTCACGGACCGGCTGAACCCGCGGCACACGGAGCCGTGGACACTGAAATAGTTGTCCTGGACCACCGTGTTGAAGTCCATGTCCGTCACCCAGTCCGGGTTGCCCTTTCCCGCGAGTCCAAAAGTCAGCGCGCGTGCCCCCGACCCACTGCGGCTGCCTCGGAAGGCGATGTGGACGTCGTACGTTCCCCCGTGATGCCGCTCGAGCACGCACCCCATCAGACTCCAGACGTTCGGGGTGCCGTTGATGGTGCCCGTTCCTCCCTCGAAGTTATAGAGCCGGTCCGCGCCACCGCCACCAATCCCTAGCGGTCTGGCAACGGCTGCTTGGATTTGAGCGGCCGCCGTGGCGTTGTTCGGGTTTCCCGCTCCCGCCTGATAGGAGCACATGGCCACCGAGGCGATACGGTCGGTGATGTAGGTGGGGAGCTTGTAGCACAGCCAATTGCCAGGCTCCGGGCTGCAGAAGGCGATCCGCCAGGGGTGGAGCCGGTCATATCTGCTGACAATGGGATCCAGGGCGTTGTTGACGGCCCAGCCGTGTGTGTTTCCAGGCCCATGATAGGCGCTGTTCCCCAGGAACAGCGTGCGGACCTGGGTCATGAAGTTCTCGCGCCGGCTCGAGCCCTTGAGCGCGAGGCGCTCATAGTAGGGATCGAATGGCCAGACCAAGCTCTGGGTGTACTGGTGGTAGGCCAGGATGCACAGGTCCAGGTGGTACAGCAGCTCGTGGTACATGCGTCCCTTTCATGCTGTCCGGGCCACGCGCTCGAACCTCCAGGTGGCCTCGCCCTTGGTCACGCGGCGTGATTGTTGGTGGTCGGACAGTATGGGTCTGGCGCATCTTCCCCGTCAATGCGCGTCGGGTCGCATGTGGAACTCAGGGGAGAGGGGACGCAGCTTCCTCACCCGGCGGGCGCGAGCACGGGCTGTCCGGCGGGACTCCGGACGGGTTTCATCAGCAGATAGATGTAGGCACAGTCGAACAAGAGAATGCTGAGACTCAGGAATGTGAGAAACGGCACTCCCTGGTGCATGTGATCGATCGAGCGGACGACGACCTGGGATTGGATGCCCGTGCCCAGGGAGCCCAGCATCTTGAGCCAGGCGACCGGAACGGACAGGCCCTGTCGCGTCTCGCGCCGCTCGTAATAGAGGCCCACGAACAGGATGCTCATGACGAGGTTGATCATGAATGCATCCATGAAACCCATGTTGTCTTGATACATCTTGATGAAGGAGTACTGACCGCAGAAGGAGAGGACCAAGGTCAGGCCGATGAGGGGATAGAAGTACTGACGAGTCTCGGGGAACTTCTGCTCGGCTCTGCCGTAGCGCAGGAGTTGGCCGAGGATGAACAGGTCCAGGATCGACCAGGCCCGCTCCAGCCAGAGCCAGACCTCGACAGGGTTGGGAAGGACCCAAGCCGTGAGAACCTCCCAGCCCATGTTGAGACAGATGGCCACCATGGGGATGCCATAGGTCTTCTGCTGGTGGCATTGCCGGACGATGAGCGCGTAGGCGACCACCCACAGGAACGAGCCAACCTCCCCGATGATGTTCCACCAGGCCCAGATATCCAGTGCGGGATGATGAGTGTGACGAAGAATGAAGAGTGGATTCATGGAGATTACGCCGCCTCCGATTCGAGCTTCCAGTAGGCATACAGGTCGGTTGGAATCTCGAAGGACGCGCTGTCGGTATGACTCATGCGCAGCAGGCCATTGAATAGGGACAAGCTGACATCGCGGTTGATCAAGCGTATCAAGTCCGAATCATTGTTGGCATGGTCGCAGATTTTGCTGATGAGCGTCACGGCGGTGCGGAGCACGACACCTCCTTCATCGGGGACCCCCAGCATCGATGCCAGATCCTTGTTGGAGTAGGGGTCGGGTGTCAGGAAGTGGCGCATCATCACCGAGGGCAACTTCTGAAACGCTGGGGAAAGCAGAGAGGAGAGTGCTTCGATGAGGGACGCCGTCAATTGCCGGCCTTCGTCGGTCTCGGCGAACACCCTCTCCTGGATGGTCCGGCAGAGATCGTCCGCGTCGTCCAGGGTCGCGGGGCGTAGCTCACTCCTCAATCCCAGCAACTGGCCCACCGCGTTCCAGGTGTACAGGTAGGCCTCTTGCTGCTCCAAACTCAGTTTGACTCCCAATTTCTCCAGTCCATGCCGGATGACGAGGGTGGTGAAAGTGCAGTACGTCAGCGCCATGTCCTCTTGGTTCACCGGGCGGCCTCGTGCTTCGTCCCAGGGTTCCTTCGCGTCGTGAGTCAACAGGTAGCGGACGCCCGCGTGCATCAGCCGCACCTTCTGGACCGACACAATGCCCTTGCCTCCCGGGCTCATTCCTCCCGGGGAGAAGACATCCATCAGCATCTGCAACGTCTGGAAGACGCGCGCGCGAGCCCTTTTCATCAAGAAGCCAGTCCGGTAGAGGACATGAACCCCCTTCTGGTCGGCGTAACAGAAGGGAAGCGAGTAGCACGCCAGGATGAGCGCGATCTCCGGACCATATTCCGCGAAGACCTGCTGTCCCAGGAGAAGCTTGTCCTCGTCCAGCGCCGGAATGGCCGCGGTCTGGATGAAGTAATCGCGGAGCACGGGGGGAAGTGTATCCACGGAGAACTCCCGAGAGGTGCCAAGCTTGCGTAAAAGAGTGTTCGCCTCGTCCGCTGCATGGTTCGCGAACAGCGCATCCACGACCTGATCGGCAAGGGGATCGCCCTCCGTTCGCATCTGGTCGAGGAAGGATTGAGTCCAAGGATATTCATTCATGACAATTGGCTCCCGGATGTCGTGGGTTGGGTCCGCTTGGAGGAATGAGTCCACTCCAGCAGGAGGATCCGATTCGTTGCACGGGGCGTTCAGCCCACGGCGAGTTGGTGCGACTCGGATGTGAATTCGGGAGCCAGGGGCTCCATTGCCCGGAGGTCGTGGACCGCCTCCAGACGCGTGAAGATGTCGTGAGCCTCGGACAAGAATGCCCGGCGCTGTTTGTGCTCCGGAGACCAGCGGCCCAATTCGTAGAGGGCGACTCCCTCTTCATGCTCGAGGCCATATTCTCGCGCCGAGTTCCTCGCGCGGATGAAGAGCCGGAGGGCCCGTGATGTATCTCCAGTCACTGCATGATGGTGCCCTTCGAATCGTTCGACGAACGTTCGCCCGAAGGGATGGATTCGCGCGAAGCGGCGCAAGGCCCGCAGGGCTGTCAGGGTGTGTCTCCGCCACTCGTTCGCGTCGGCCATTCCATGAGAAAGGGCGTTTTCCCAGAGCAGGAAACACACATCCACCAACCCGGCGAGCCCGAAGACGTCGCAGTAGTTATGGATTTTAGGCATGAATCCTTCGCGCAGGGAGAACGCGCGCAGCGCCCACTCGCGGGCTTGCCCCCAGTCCTCCAAATGAGCGAAAGCCAGGGCCGAGGCCGTATGGTGCCCGAAGGCGATGGTCGGCTCCTCCCTCTCGATTTGAGGCAGCAGCGGTTTGAGTTCACCCAGGCCCGCCAGCAACTCCTCGGGACGCGCCTGCATCAGCAGCGATGGGGAGCCAAGCACGTGCGCCCACGAGAAGTGCTGCGGGTTGGTGCTCTCCCGCCCGACGGTGAGCAATGCCTCTCGGTAGCGCAGTGCCTTCTTGGAGTATCCCCACAATTGCATGGAGAGGATGAGTGGTATGAGTGCCTGCCCCATTCCGTTTGGATCGTTCAACCGTCTCATCTTCTCCAGCGCCTGTTCGCCCAGGGCGAGACTTCGTGAAGGGGCGCCGCAAAAACTGACAATGCTGCTCTCGGTGAGGTAACTGAGTGCCTGCGCGCTTGGATCGGAGGTCGCACGCATGAAGGAAGTGTAGCGGAGAGAAAGCTTGAGCAACTGTGCCAATCCCGCCGTGTAGGCCAGCGTCGCGTACGCCTCCGCGGCGACCCCCATCCTTCCCGCCGCCTCCGCGTCGTTGATGGACATGAGGCTGCAGGTGAGCAACTTCGCGGGCTGGCGGTAGAAGAAGTAGATCTGACCCATCATGGCCAGGACCCGGGAGGAGAGCGACAAACGCTCATTGGCGGCATGACTGTTTTGGGGAGCGCGCTGAAACAAGAGATGGGTGAATTGCCGTCCTACTTCCCAGAGCCCACGGGTCATCCAGCCAGAGGGAGTTCGAGGCAACCGGCGACCCAGGAAGCGCAAGGCCTCACTCAAGTGCTCTTGAGCGTCCGACATGTCACCCACGCGGCGAAGGGCCTCGCCCATGCCCGCGCTCCATCGGGCTCGCCGTAGGCTGTCAATCTCCAGACGTTCACCCAGCTGGCGCGCATCCCAGAGGAAGGCGTAGGCCTCGCGGAAGGCGCCCGTGGAAAGCGCGACCGTTCCCGCCTTCTCCAGGTGCGTCACCGCATGGGATGATTCCTCCGCCATCCTCCAGTGGTGGGCCATCCTCGCATGCAGCGCGACGCCGCCGCGGGAGTCCGGCTCGCGCTCCAGCAGCATGGCCAGATCCCGGTGCAATCGCCGCCGCTGGGAGAAGATCATCATCGCGTAGGCGGCATCCTGGATGAGCGCGTGCTCGAAAGCATAGACGGGCTTGGACTCCGCCATTTGCCGCGTCACGAGCCGTGTGCGGACCAGTGCCTCCAACTCCTCACCCACCCGGCTCTTGTCCTCCTTCACGGGGTAGAGCGCCTCGATGGTCTCCAATGAGAAGACCCGGCCCACGATACTGGCCACCTTGAGGACGAGTTGCTGCGTCGGGGTGAGCCGATCGATACGGCTGCTCACGACTCCCTGGACCGTGTGAGGCAAGTCCAACTGGGACAGTTCCGTTCCGGGCTTCAGACGGGCCACGTCTTGATCAATGACCACGTGCCCGTGCTCCACCAAGGTGAAGGCGAGTTCCCCACTGAAGAACGGATTGCCCTCCGCCTTCTCGCGGATGTACTCGGCGAGTTCTGGCGTCAGGCTCCGCGCCCCGATTCGCGCACTCACCAAGGACAGCGTATCGAGGGGATGCAGTCGCTCGAGGAGTAGATGGAGCAGTCCGGGATGGGCCCGGAGTTGACTCGCCCCGGCGGGTGGATGCTCCATCTGGCGGCTGGCGAGCACGAGCAGCAGACGTCCGAGCCGGCCCTGGAGGGTGGTGACGAGTTCCCAGGAAGATGAGTCCATCCAATGGACGTCATCGAGCACGACCACGCGTGGGCGCGCCTGGCATGCCTCCGCGAGCAAGCCCATCAGCAACTCGCGCGTGTTGTTGGCACGCAGCTCGCCGGAGAGTCCTCGCACCCAGTCCGTCTCCGGAACGCTCACGCTCAACAGTTCATTGAGAAGCGAGGCCTTCTCGCGGGCATCCGGCCGGTTCTCCAGCAGGCTCAGCAGCAGGGCCGTGCGAGCGGCTTCATCCGGCAGGTCCTTGAGGCCCAGGAGCCGGGCCAGGGGCTCCCGCCAGACGTGGTAGGGCGTGGCTCCTTCCAGGACGTGGCCTTCCCCGAGGCTGGTTTCCAACCCCGCAGAGCTGGCCTCCGCGATGAGGTGCTCCACCAAGCGGGATTTGCCCATTCCCGCCTCTCCCTCGATCCAGACCATTCCTCCCTCGGCCCGGGTGGAGAGTGCATGGACCGCCTCGGCCAACCGGGCGCGCTCCTCCCGCCGTCCCACGAGGGGGACCTGCCGGGGAGGCCGTTGGTAGGCGGAGCTGGCCGCCACGAGCCGAAAGAGTTCCACGGGCTCCTGGCGGCCCTTCACCTGGATGGGGTCGAGTGTCTCGAACATCATCTGGTGGGAGGCGAGCCGCGCCGTGTGGCTGTCGCACAGGATCCGGCCCCGCGATGCCTGCATCAGCCGCGCGGAGAGATTCACGGCGCGGCCCACCATCACGTACTCGCGCCGGAAGGCCGTCCCATAGGCGCAGCACAGCACGCGTCCGCTGGTGATGCCCAGGCAGGGGGTGAGCCCTAGCCGCGTGAGCGAGGCATGGATCTGGAGCGCCGCCCTGCAAGCGCGCGAGGCGTCATCCTCGTGCGAAAGCGGAGGCAGTCCGAAGGCGGCCACCGTGACGACGCCCTTGTCGTCCACCACGACCTGGGTGGCTCCGCCCTCGTAGCGCTGGAGCCCCGCCTGGATGGCGCGAAAGGCGTGCTGGATGGTCTCGGGCCGCTCTCCGGTGGACAGGCTGGGGTCCATCAGCCCGATGAACAGGATGGTGGCGGCACGGAACTCGGAGAGCCATTGCGAATGCCCGGCGTCCAGCCGACGCAACACCACTTCGGGCAGGTAGGCCCGAAGCGAGCGTTCCATCCGCGCGTAGGCCTCCGGCAGGCGAACCCGGGGCAGTGGCATGGAGGGAAGTTCCTCCAACCGGATGCACCCCGAAGGCAGTGCTTCTCCTCTCGCGATTCCCCCCAACCACCGCCACGCCTCGGCACTGAGCACGACTTCCCCTGGCCTGGCGTCTCCCTGTGCCTGGGCCATTTCCCGCAGGATGGGACCCGTGGCGAGGAACTCCCACCGGCCATTTTCTCCACCGACGTCGGACAGGACCACGGGTCCCGCGGTGATTCCAATCCGCAGCTTCAGCCGGACTCCTTCCACATCCAGCTTCGCCACCGCGACCTGGATCGCCTGGGCACACCGCGCGGCCATCCGCGCGGAGTCCGAGGGCTCTTCCGCGGGCCACAACGCCAGGATGGCATCTCCCGCGAATCGGAGGATGTCGCCTCCATGATCCAGCACCGTTTCGAGCAACGTGGAGAAGCAGGTGTTGATCACGGCGCTCAGGCGCTCGGCACCCTCCGGGCCGCTGCGCTCCAACGCCTCGGTCAAGGGGGTGAATCCGCTGACGTCCGCGAACAGGAGCACCGCGGGCGCGGAACTTCGTGCTCCTTCTCGGGGGCGGGTCTCGTCCGCCGCCAACCCCCTCACCAGTGAACTTGGGACGAAGGACGCGAGCGCCTGGAGCCGTGAGGTAGGAATCATGAAAAAAAAGAGAGACTGGAAGTCAATGCCCTCCCCGGGATCCGTCCGTGGGGCAATATTGTAAGCGTACCATATCCAACTATTGGATATAAGACACTCCCAGCCATGGCACTGGACCCAGCTACCCCCTTCGTGCTGCCCAGGACTCCAGGCGTCCAACGGGTTCTTCAAACCGCTCGCGATTCAAACCGTTCCCTATTTGTCCAGGCTCGCGACTCCGTCCCAGCTCGCGGGGGGTGGGATGCGCGCATACTTCCGGCAGCGCTCGAGCAACGCGGCGGTGGGTCCATCCCGAGGATCCCGCTCCAGTCCTGTCTCCAACACCGCCACCGCATCTCCGAATCGTCCCTGCCGGTAGAGCGCCAGTGCCTCGTGGTAGCGCTCCACGGTCTCCCGCTTCTCCGCCGGCAACTCGCCCTTGAGCGCCAGCAACTCATACACCCGCACCGCCTCCGTCTTGCCCGCGACGCGGACCTGGTCCAGCTCCCGCACCTCGATGTGCTCACGTGCCAGTTCGTAGGTGCGCGGGCCGATCATGATGAGGGAGCCATAGGCCTTGTTCGCGCCCTCCAGCCGCGACGCCAGGTTCATTCCGTCCCCCATGGCCGTGTAGTCGAAGAACTGCTCACTGCCGAAGTTGCCCACGAAGAGCCGGGCCGTGTTGATGCCGATGCGCGTGTACACGTCCGGCAGACCCTGGGAGCGGAACTCCGCGCGCAGCCGCTCCACCTCCGCCTGTGCCGCCAGCGCCCCCCGGCAGGCACGCAGCGCATGGTCCGAGTGGCTGATGGGCGCGCCGAAGAGGCACACCACCGCGTCGCCGATGTACTTGTCCAGACAGCCCCCCTCCCGCAGCAGCGCGGTGCTCACCCGCGTCAGGTATTGGTTGAGGACGCGGACGAGCGCGCGCGGATTGTCCCGGAAGCGCTCGGAGAAGGTGGAGAAGCCGCGCACGTCACTGAAGAACGCCGTGAGCTCCCGCTCCTCACCGTCCAGCCGTGGCAGTTGCTCCTCCTCGATCATCTGCTCGATGAGCCGGGGTTCCATGTACCGGCTGAAGGCCTGGCGGATGAACAAGGCCTCGCGGCGAGCGAAGAGGTGGTTGGAGGCCATGGCGCCCATTCCAACGAGAGGCCCACGCCCAGGAAGACCCCGGGCACGAGCCCCAGCAGCCAAGCCACCTCCAGCGCTGGCGAGCGCAGGGTCATCAGCCCCACCGCCGACAGCACCGCCAGCCCCAGCGCGAGCAGCAGGCTCACCCAGAAGGGCGTCTCGGTGATGAATCGGCCAGACAGGAGATTCTCCAGAACCGTCACCTGCTGGCTCACGCCCGGCGTGAAGGCCGCGAACGGCGTGACCTTGTAGTCTCCCACTCCCGGCGCCAGCGCTCCCACGACGACGATCTTCCCTCGCAGCAGCTCCGGATCGATTCCTCCGGGCTTGCCCTGTTGCCTCAGTGCCCAGGCATCCAGGACGGTCAAGACGGGCAGGATGGGGAAGCGCTCGTGCAGCGTGCCGCCGAAATCGAGTTCCGCGCTGCCATCCGGGTTCACCTGGAACTCGCGCGAGCCTAGCCGCAGCTTCTGGCCGGAAAACACCAACTCGCTCGCCCCGAACAGGTCTCCCGCCAGGGCCACCGGCAGCGTGACGTACGGATTCTGTCCATCCGTGTAGGCGAAGTGGGTGCGCCGCATGCTCCCGTCCGGCTCCTGCTCTCGCTCCACCAGTCCGCCTTCGGGGAGAGGGGGTCCGTCATGGGGGAGCGGGGGCCCCAGGTGCCCGAGGGGTGTGGAGGGGTTCCACCCGGGGCAGGGGAGGCGCGCTGGGGTGGATGGAGATACCCAGGTAGACGGGCATGCCGGTGTCGCGCACGGCCTGGGCGAGCGTTGGATCGACGCCAGCCATGGCGGAGGTCTCGTCCATCACCCGATCGAAGAGCACGGCCCGTACGCCCTGCTGTGACAGCTCCCGCAGCACTCCGGCCCACAGGGCGGGTGCCCACGGAAAATGGCCGAAGTCACGCGCATACGCGGGCGTGTTGCGCACGCCGTCGAGGCTTGGCTGATCAATGGCCACCACGACGATGTCGGAGGACTGCCCCCGCTGCGGGGTGAAGCGGGTGAGCGCGCTGTCGTACAGGATGCGCTCCAGGCCTGGCAGTCCCAGCCATCCCCGCGTCCAGAGCACCGCCGCCACCGTCGTGGACAGCACGGCGATGGCCAGCATCCGCGGCAGATGATTGCGCAGGCGCCGTCGGAGGAGTTCTCCACTGTCACTCGTCATGAGACATCTCCATGGCGGTGGACTCCAGGGCAGCTCCCACTCCGAAAGGACGCGGAGCGTGTGACCCGGTGAGGAGAGATGGGCTCTCCTATGGTTACGGCTTTTCCTCATTAACGGACTCATTTCCGTCTCCGGGAGACGTCATGACCCCATCGCGATACAGCGCCGGTGCCCTCGCCGCGGCGCTTCTTGCCAGCATTCCCTCGGTGGCGACGGCCGGGACCACGACGGCGGCGGCCATCTGCAACAAGTACTGCGATGCGCGGGATCCGGCCCTGGCTCCGCAGGAGCGCCAGCCGGTTTCCGCCTCCATCTACTCGCGGCAGATCCGGCTGCACTTCAACGACAACGATGCGATGGCGTGGGCGTCCATCAACAACGGCAGCCCCGGTGACGAGGTCTGGATCGACCGGTCCTTCGACGGAGGACGCTCCTGGGACTCGGGCAGCAAGCTCGGCGCCACGAAGATCCCCGCCTCGGCCACCGGTTGGCGCACCCTGATGTACAACGTGGACGATTGGGGCAGCAATGGTGTGGGCGCGATGCGCGCCTGTGGCAAGGCGGGAGACCGGAGCGAAATCGCCTGTACCCCGTGGGCCCGGACCACGTGGAATGCCTGGGACCGGCGTACCGCCGCGGCGACCGCGCTGATGCAGTTCTACAACAACAGCACGGGTCTGTTCAGCACCACGGGTTGGTGGAACTCCGCCAACGCGCTGACCGCGATCATCGACAACATCCGGGTGTCTGGCATGAATAGCTATCGCTATGCCATCGCCAACACCTACGATCGCAACCGCAATGCCCAGAGCGGGAACTTCACCAACGAGTACATCGACGACACGGGATGGTGGGGGCTGGCGTGGGTCGCCGCGTACGACCTGACGGGCGAGACCCGCTACCTGGACACCGCCCGGGCCGACGCCGAGCACATGGCGCGCTATTGGGACAGCACGTGTGGAGGTGGCGTCTGGTGGAGCACCGCCAAGACGTACAAGGCCGCTATCGCCAACAGCCTCTACCTGCACCTGAACGCCGCGCTGCACAACCGCATCCCGGGTGACACGATCTATCTGCAGCGGGCCCGCGCGGAGTGGACGTGGTTCCAGGGCACCGGGATGATCAACTCGTCGAACCTGGTGAACGACGGCATCAATCTGAGTACCTGCCGCAACAATGGCGATACCGTCTGGTCCTACAACCAGGGCGTGTTGTTGGGCGGGCTCGCCGAGCTGTATCGCGCCACCGGGGATGGCAACCTGCTCACGATCGCGCGCCAGCTCGCGAACGCGTCGACCACCACCAGCTCGCTCAACTCGAACGGAGTCCTCAGGGACCCGTGCGAGACGGGCGACTGCGGCGCCGACGGCCCTTCGTTCAAGGGGGCGTATGTGCGTGGATTGGGCGCGCTGAACTCCCTGTTGTCCGATCACCCCTACACCAGCTACCTGCGCCGTCAGGCCGACTCCGCCTACGCGAACAACCGCAATGCCCTGGATGCATATGGTCTGCGGTGGGCTGGAGGCCTGGACCGTACGGACGCGGCTCGTCAGCAGAGCGTCGTCGATCTGATGAACGCCGCGCCCTGAGTCTCGTTGGAAGGGATTGGAGATTGGCAATCCTTCTCGTGCGGTGAGAGGACGGGAACATTCCCCGGTGGATGCCGCCTCCGCATGGGCTTCTTCTAGCCACGACCAGTCCCACTTCCGTCCCGAGCGGGGAAGGGCGTGTTCCCCTGGTCACCCCACGGGTGGGCCGGATCTATCGTCGCTCCTGGAGTGTTCCGCACTCCATCAAGGAGAGTCCGTGTACCGCGATCGCATCCGTTTGAAGTCGCTCTGGGGGAAGGTGGTCAGCGCCGAGGAAGCCGCCCTGCATATCAAGGACGGCATGACCGTTGGCATGAGTGGGTTCACCCGTGCTGGGGACGCCAAGGCGGTCCCCCTGGCACTGGCCGAGCGTGCCGCCCACGAGCGACTGAAGATCAATCTGATGACCGGCGCGTCCCTGGGCAATGACGTGGACAAGATCCTCACGGAGGCGGGACTGCTGGAGCGGCGCTTGCCCTTCCAGTCGGATCCCGTGCTGCGTCAGGCCATCAACCGCGGCGAGGTGATGTTCGTCGATCAGCACCTGTCCGAGACGGTGGAGTTGCTGCGCTCGAGGCAGATGGGGCCGGTGGACATGGCCATCATCGAGGCCGTGGCCATCACCGAGGATGGGAGCATCATCCCCACCACGTCGGTGGGCAACTCGGCCACCTTCGGCATCCTGGGCGAGCGGGTCATCGTGGAGATCAACCTCAGCCAGCCGCTCGAGCTGGAGGGGTTGCATGACATCTACATCCCCACGCGCCGGCCCTTCCGCGAGCCCATTCCGGTGGTGACGCCGGAGAGCCGGGTGGGCCTGCCCTCCATCCCCATCGATCCCGCGAAGATCGCGGCCATCGTCGTCACCCGCAAGCAGGACAGCGCGGCCAGTCTCCAGCCGCCGGACGAGGAGACGAGTGCCATCGCGGGCCACCTCATCGAGTTCCTGGGCCATGAGGTGAAGAAGGGCCGGTTGGGCAATACCCTGCAGCCGCTCCAGGCGGGCATTGGCACCATCGCCAACGCGGTGCTGCACGGGCTCATCGACAGTCCCTTTCATGGACTCAAGATGTACAGCGAGGTGTTGCAGGACAGTACCTTCGAGCTGTTCGACGCGGGCAAGCTGGATTTCGCCTCGGGGTCATCCATCACCTTGAGCGCGAAGGCGGGCGGCCAGGTGTTCCCGAACATTGGCAAGTACAAGAGCCGCCTGCTCTTGCGTCCGCAGGAGATCAGCAACCATCCGGAGGTCATCCGGCGGCTGGGCGTCATTGGCATCAACACCGCGTTGGAATGCGACCTCTATGGCAACGTCAATTCCACTCACGTCAATGGCACGCAGATGATGAATGGGATTGGCGGCTCGGGTGACTTCGCGCGCAACGCGCACCTGGCCATCTTCGTCACCAAGTCGCTGGCCAAGGGCGGCAACATCTCCAGCGTGGTCCCCATGGTGTCGCACGTGGACCACAACGAGCATGACGTGGACGTGCTCGTGACGGAAATGGGTCTGGCGGATCTCCGGGGACTGGCACCTCGGGAGCGCGCGGAATGTGTCCTGCGCAATTGTGTCCACCCGAGCTATCGAGAGCTCGCCGGGGACTACTACCGCGCCGCCCTGAAGCGCGGGGGACACACGCCGCACGTGCTGGAGGAGGCCTTCTCCTGGCATGTGCGCTACCAGCAGCAGGGCAGCATGTTGCCCCGCAAGCTGAACGTGGCCTCCGTGTAGCGGGAGCGTCCGCTACGTCAGGACGCAGTCGTCACCTGGAATCAGCGCCGGAGGCACTGGCTCTCCGGCGAGTTCGAGCACCGCGCGTTCGATGGTGCGTGTCATCGCGTCGAGTGGCAGATCATTGGGCTCGGTTCCGAAGGGGTCCTCGAGCTCCTCGGTCACGGCATCGAGCGCGATGAACGTGTACGAGATGAAGACGGTGATGAGCGGCGTGGTCCATCCCAGACTTCCCGCCAGCGCGAACGGCAGTAGCAAGCTGTAGAGGTAGACCGTCCGGTGCAGCATCACTCCGTACACGTACGGAATGGGGGTCGAGGCGATGCGCTCGCAGCCCCCGATGATCTCGGAGAGGCGGTTGAGGTTGTCGTCGAGCGAGGCGGCCAACATGTCACCCAGGCGTCCTCGCCGCCGCTGCTCCGTGAGCCATTCCGCGAGCAGTTGGACGATCCTCGCGGGTTTGTAGTGGGCGTCCCGTACCCGCTCCCACACCGCGGCGGGCAGTACCCCGGCATTGAGTGGGGTTCCCCGCAATTGGTGATTCAAGGTGACGGCGAGCGCACGGAGGAGACCACACAGGGCCAGCCGTTCTTCACGCTCCGGCGCGGGCGTGGGCAGCGTGAGGGCCTGTCGCATGAACGAGCGCGAGACGATCAGCAGCGAGCCCCAGAGCTTGCGGCCTTCCCAGAAACGCTCGTAGCTGGTGCTGTTCCTGAACCCGAGGAAGATGGCCAGGGTCACGCCGAGCAGAGCGAGTGGGGCGGGCTCAAGGCGGAACGGGAGCGGGCCCAGGGTCTCGTAGAGGGCCACGACGGCACATGCCAGGCCGAAGAAGAACCCGAGTCGCGCCAGGATGCGTGGCAGGACCGAGCCGCGCCAGACGAACAACATGCGAAGCCAGTGCAATCGAGGACGCACGATCATGGCGTCCGTGTAGCACGGGAAACGACGCGGCGCGGCATACCCCGAGGGAAAGCCCTCGGAATCGCCGCGCCGTGTGGGCCGCCTTGGGAGGCGGGAGGGCTCAGCAGCCGGTGTTGGCGCCGGGGCTGACGCCCAGCAGGCTGCAGAAGCGGGTGTAGTTGTTCACGCGGCTCTGCACCTGGGCGGGGTTGCGGCCACCGCACTCCAGGGCGCCGTTGATGGTGCGGATGGTCTCACCGAAGCCCGCGCCGTTGACGATGGCGTTGTGGGCCGTCATGGAGCCCGCGCCCGTCTGCGTCATCCAGAACCAGAAGCCCGTGCGCCAGGAGATGGTGGCGTCGCGCGCGACCAGGTCGGGGTTGTTCTTGAGGTCCACGCCCAGCGCGTTGCCCGCGGCGCAGTAGTTGCCGTTCCACGACAGCTGGATGGGGCCACGGCCGTAGTACATCTTGCCGGCGGCGCAGCCGCAGCCCGGGGGGCCCCAGCTGGTGTCGCACATGGTGCTCTTGGCGATTTCCTCGATGTAGACGAGGTTGCCCGTCTCGTGGGCGATGTTGGCCAGGAAGGCGGCCACCTCGCGCTTGCGGGTGTCGGTGTCGCCCGTGGTGGCGAAGCCGGAGAAGGTGTTGGCCGCGGCGACCAGGGCCGAGTAGGAGTAGAAGCCGTTGCGGCCGGGGAACATCGCGTTGAAGGTGGACTCGCTCAGGATGCCGGCGATGCCGTTGCCCGAGGGGGGAGGCGTGGTGCCGCCGCCGGAGACCTTGTCCAGGGTGTAGAGCTGGTTGGCGGTGCCCGTGTAGGGGTACTGCACGAAGCCCGTGCCATTGTCCGCCGAGCCCCAGAGCAGGTCGATGACCATGTCCGTGTGACGCGCGTGGATGCTGAAGTTGTTGTTACCGCGGTTCACGAACTTGAACTGCTGGTTGGCCCCGCCGACGTAGGACCACTGGTGGAGCTCGGCGTTCTGGGCGTAGCTGACTTCCTTGATGTCGAAGCCCTTGCCGCTGTTGACGTTGATGATCTTCCAGTAGCCGTCGGAGGTGGGGGAGATGGCGAACTTCTGGGCGTTGGTGCCATTGCAGTCCCACAGCTGCACCTTGGTGCCGTCGGCGGTGCCGGAGGCGGCGATGTCGACGCACTTGTTGTTCTGGGCCGAGCGGATGACGTAGTCGCCCTCCGAGATGCTCGACACGATGGCCTCGCGCTGGATCTGATCGACCGGCTCGACGGACTTCACCTCATCGACGGTGCATCCACTCAGTCCACCCAGAACACCCAACAGCGACAAGCAGCGGGACGCGGTCTTGCTGGCCATGATCATTCCCCTCGTAAGGAGGACGTGGTTTCCCGAGCGCGAGCGCTGTCTGGGTTTACGTCCCCGAAATCAGGACTGGCCGTAAAACATAAAAGCCGTAAACGTGCCAGAGCTGTTTTCATGGATACAGCGGGGAAGCCGGTGTTGTTGTTCTCCCTGGGGGGAAGGCCCTTCGCGAAGGGCCGTGTGTCTGTATTTGTGCAAGTGGGCGGTATCCGGGGGGCCGTCAGCTCACCCGGCGGTAGCCCTGGGCCCGGCGCCGCACGGCCTCTCCAATGGCGGAGAGGGGGAGCACCTCGTCGACGGCGCCCAGGGCGATGGCCACGCGCGGCATGCCGAACACCACGCAGCTCGCCTCGTCCTGCGCGAAGGTCACCGCGCCCGCGCGCTTCATCGCCAATAGCCCCTCCGCCCCATCCTCGCCCATCCCCGTGAGCAGTACGCCCACCGCGTCCGCGCCCACCACCTTGGCCACCGAGAGGAACAACACGTCCACGCTCGGCCTGTGTCCCGACACCCGGTCGCTATCCATCAGGTCCACCTGGTAGTGCCCACCGCCGCGCCGCACTCGCAGGTGCCGGTTGCCGGGGGCGATCAACGCCCTTCCGCGCGTCACCCGGTCGCCCTGTTTCGCCTCCCGCACCTCGATGCGGCACAGCGAATCCAGCCGCCGCGCGAAGGGCCCGGTGAACGCCTCGGGCATGTGCTGCACGATGACGATCCCCGGGCAGTCCGGGGGCATGGGCTCGAGGAACTCCCGCAGGGCCTCGGTCCCTCCGGTGGAGGCGCCCACCGCCACCACCCGTTCCGCCATCACCAGCGACGGCGGAGCGACCAGCTGGGGCTGGGGTGGTATCACCAGCGGCGGCGGAACGATCAGCCGGGGCGGCGCTTGTTCCGGTTCGCGAACCAGGGCGGTCCGCCGCGTCCCCGCGGCTCTTCGCAGGGCCTCCACCACTTCGGAGCGCGACTCCATCGCGAGAAGCCCCTCACCCAGGACGGGGCGGGTGATGACCTCCGCCGCTCCCGCGTGCCGCGCGCGCAGGGACGCCTCCGAGTCCGAGCAGACGACGACCACCGGAGTGGGCTCCTCCTGCCGCGTCAGTTGGCCCAGGAAGGTCAGCCCCCCCATGCGGGACGCATCCAGACCGAGCAGGAGCACATCCGGCCGGTGCTTCTTCAATTTTTGCCGGGCGATGGCGGGAGTCGACGCGACGATGACCTCCACGCCCGGTTCGCCCGCGAGCAGCGCCATCAAGCCCTGGCGTGTCACCGCCGAGCCATCCACCACGAGTACCCGCAGCCTTGACGCCATGACTCATCCGCGCGAAGCGGGCACTCCCGTGGACGAGCGCTGTGTATAGACGGTGGGCATCACCGCGCGCATGCGCGAGCCCAGTCCCACGAGGCTCTCGGAGTGTCCGAGAAAGAGCAGGCCCGAGGGCGACAGGTGGCTCAACAATCGTTCCACGGCTTGGGCCCTCGAGGCCTGGTCGAAGTAGATGAGGACGTTGCGGCAGAAGATGAGATCGAAGCGCCCCACGACTCCGTGCCCATCGTTCAGGTTCACTCGCTGAAAGCGCACCAGCTCGCGCAGCTCCGAGCCCGCCTTCATCCATGCTTCCTGACTGCCCACCCCCCGCAGCATGAAGGTCCGGAGGTATTGCTTGGGAATCTCGTGCGCCTTCTCCACGGGGAAGCGGGCCTGCCGGGCCTGCTCGAGAATGCGCGTGGAGAGATCCGTCGCCAGGATGTCGATTCCCCAGCCCTCCGAGACGGGCAGGTGGTGGCGCAGCACCATGGCCAGCGAGAAGGGCTCCTCTCCCGTCGAGCACCCCGCGCTCCACACGCGGACCCGCCGCGGCTCGCCATTGCCTGTCTCGCCCTGGGCCCTCCAGCGGGGTATCACCTCGCGCTCCAGGAACTCGAAGTGACGGGGCTCCCGGAAGAAGTGCGTCTCGTGCGTGCACAGCGCGTCCAGCAACCGCACCCGCTCCGTGCCATCCGTCTCCGCGCGCCGCAGGTAGGCGCTGAACGAGGGGCTCTTGAGCTCGCGCAACCGGCGCGACAGCCGGCCCACCACGAGGGCCTTCTTCGCCGGCGACAGCCAGATGCCCGCCTCGCGGTAGAGCAGCCGTTGGACGCCGGTGAACTCCCGCTCGGACAGCGGCGGGGGCTCGATGAACGCACCCCCCTGTTTCATGTCTCCACTCCAGGCATGCCCTTCTGGGGCACCTCGGGCGGAGGCGCCGCCGTGGCCAGGACGATCTCCTGGGTGCTGAGCACCTTGTCGATGTCCAGCAACAGGACGAAGTGCCGCGACGCCGCCACCCGTCCCATGCCCACCAGGTAGTCCGCGTGCACCGGGGTGCCGAAGGCGGGGGGCGCGGCCACGTCCTCGGGCCCCAGGTCGATGACCTGGCCGATCGCATCGGCGAGCAGTCCCAGGACGATCTCCTCACCGCCCAGCCGCACTTCCACCACCACGATGCAGCTGCGCCGCGTGAGGGTGGCCGGAGGCAGGCCCAGCTTGATGGTCAGGTCCACCACGGGCACCACGCTGCCGCGCAGGTTGAACACCCCGCGGACCCACACGGGCGCTCCGGGGACGGGCGTGACGGTGTCGTATTCGATGATCTCCTTCACCCGCAGGATGCCGAGCGCGTACTCCTGCCCGGCGAGGATGAAGCTGAGGTACTGCGTGGCGGCGGACGATTCCTCGATCGTGTTGCTCATGATCACACCTGGAAGCGCTTGAACTCGCGATCCTCGTCGGGGTGGCTGACCGGGGCCCGGGTCGGGTGGGGTGCTCCAGCGCCCAGTCCATTCGCGACGTTCTTCAGGCCGGACACGGGCGAGCTTCCCGGGTAGCGGTGCATCATCGGCCGCGGGCCGCGCTCGGAGCCATCCCCGACGCGGAAGAAGGACACCAACTGCTGCAGCGCCTCCGCCTGGGCGGACAGTTCCTCCGCGGTGGAGGCGAGCTCCTCGGAGGCCGAGGCGTTGCGCTGGGTCACCTGGTCCACGTGCAGCATGGCCTTGTTCATCTGCGTGACGCCGCTGGCCTGCTCCGCGGAGGCGGCCACCACTTCCTGGACCAAGTCCGCCGTCTTGCGGATGGAGGGCACCAGCTCCACGAGCAACTGCCCCGAGCGCGAGGCCACCTTCACGCTGTTGGAGGCCAGGCTGGAGATCTCCCGCGCCGCCGTCTGGCTGCGCTCGGCCAGCTTGCGCACCTCGGTGGCCACCACCGCGAAGCCCTTGCCATGCGCTCCCGCGCGTGCCGCCTCGATGGCCGCGTTGAGCGCCAGCAGGTTCGTCTGGTAGGCGATCTCCTCGACGATGGAGATCTTCTCCGCGATGGAGCCCATGGCCTCCACCGTCTCCTTCACGGCCCGGCCGCTCTCGTCGGCGTCCCGGGCGCCCTGCACGGCCATCTGCTCCATCTGCCGGCTGTGGTCGCGGTTCTGGGTGATGGTGGCCGTCATCTGCTCGAGGCTGGAGGTGGTCTCCTCCACGCTGCTGGCCTGCTCGCTGGTGCCCTGTGACAGGCTCTGCGACGAGGAGGACACCTGCGCCGAGGCGGAGGCGAGCGTGCCGGCTCCCTCGCGCACCTCGCTGATGACCTGCGCGAGCTTCTGCACCATGCGCTGCATGGCCGCCAGCAGCCGGCCCGTCTCGTCCTCCGTCACCGAGGAGATGCGCACGGTGAGGTCTCCCTCGGCGATGCGATCCGCCACCTGCACCGCGTCGGTGAGGGGCCGGGAGATGAGCCGCGCGATGAGGATGCTGAGCACCAGGCCCACCAGGACGCTGAAGCCCACGACGGAGAAGATCCACGCGCGTGCGAGATCGTAGATGGCATCCGAGTCATCCGAGGCCTTGCGCGACGACTTCTGGATGAACGCCACCAGTTCCTCCAGCTTGTCGTTGGCGGTCTGGTAGGCCTCCTGCGCGCGGCTGTTCGAGAGGGTGCGCGCCTCCTCTTTCTGGTTGGTCCGCGAGAGGGCGAGAAGCCGCTCATGCTCCTCCAGGAAGTCCTTCCAGAGCTTGTTGAATTCCTCGTACATGCGCCGCTCCTCCGAGGAGGAGATGAGCGCTTCGTACTTGTGGATGTTCTCGTCGAGCGACTCCTGTTCCCGCCGCATGCCCCGCTCGTAATCGGCCATGCGCACGGCATCGGTCGACAGCAGGTGCTGCTGCTCGAAGATGAGGAAGTCCGAGGTGTCCGTGTTCGTGGCCGAGACGAAGGCGATGCTGAGCATCCGGTTGTCGGTCACGACATCGGTCGCCTCGTTCATCTTGCCCAGTTGATGGATGGCGAAGGCCCCCAGCAGGACGTTGAGCATGCTCAAGCCGAGGAAGGAAACGAGCAGCTTGGATGAGATCTTCAGGTTGTAGAACCAGGTCATAGGTGTGGGGATGAAGGAGGAAGGCTCAGGCCGGGAAGACGGCGGAGGGCGTCGTCTTCACGGCCTGCTGGAGGAGCGCGGGCACATCGAGGATGAGGGCCACCCGGCCATCACCCAGCAGGGTGGAGCCCGAGAGCCCGGGCAGTCCCTGACAGAACTTGCCCAGGGGTTTGATGACCGTCTGGCCCTGGCCGAGCAGCGTGTCCACGGCGAGGCCCACGACGCCCCGCCCATTGCCGATGACGACGAGGTTCTCCCGGGAGGGGGCGCTTCCCCCCAGACCGAAGTGCTCACGCAAGCGGACGTAGGGGAGCGCGGAGCCCCGCAGGTTGACGAAGCCGGTACGGCCGGGGTGGCACTCCTCCACGGGCAGTTCCACGCACTCGAGCACGTTCTCCAGGGGGATGACGTACGTCTCGGAGCCCACGGCGACGCTGAATCCCTCGATGATGGAGAGGGTGAGCGGCAGGCGGAGGCTGAACGTGGTGCCCTGTCCCGGCGTGCTCTCCACGCAGACGGTGCCGCGCAGCAGTTCCACGTTGCGCTTCACCACGTCCATGCCCACCCCGCGGCCGGACAGCTCGGTGATGCGCTCGGCGGTGGAGAAGCCCGGTTCCAGGATGAGCCGCAGCAGGGTCCCGTCGTCGTCCGGCTTTTCCTCCGGCCCGAGCATCCCCAGGGTCCTCGCGCGCGCGATGATGCGCTCGCGATTCAGTCCCGCTCCATCATCGGCCACCTGGATGACGATGCTGCCCGCCTCATGGAAGGCCCGGATGGCCAGGGTGCCGGTGGGATCCTTCCCGCGCGCCATGCGCGCCTCGGGCGTCTCCAGGCCGTGGTCCACGGCGTTGCGCACCAGGTGGGTGAGCGGATCGCGGATGAGCTCGGCGACGGTGGTGTCCACCTCCACGTCCTCGCCGCTCACCTCCCAGCGCACCTGCTTGTCCATGTTGAGACTCAGGTCCCGCACCGTGCGGGCGAAGGGCTGGAAGGTACGCCCGATGGGCACCATCCGCACCTTCATCACCAGTTCCTGCAGGTCCAGGTAGAGCCGGTCGCCCTCCCGGTGGGCCTCCAGCAGCTGCTGGGGCGTATAGCGGTGCGCCTGCGCGAGCATCGTCGCCAGGCGTCCGCGCGCGATGGCGATCTCCCCGGTGAGGTCCAGCATCTTGTCCAGCCGGTGCAGCGCCACACGCAGGGTGTGCTCACGGGGCGCGGCGGTCTCGACGGCGGGCTCGGCGCGCTCCTGGCTCGATGCTCCGGTGGCGGAATCCACGGGACGGGCGCCCTTGACCAGGCTGGCCAGCAGTCCGTGTACTTCCGTGGCTGGCAGACTCAGGGACGGGTCGCTCGCGGGCGTCAACCCGACCCTTTCCCGGAGTGCGTCCACTGCCTGCAACAGCAGTGAACCCAGTCCGGCGTGCAGCACGACGGCCCGCGTCTCCAGCAGGGTGAGCAGGTCTTCCAGGGTGTGGGCCAGCTCCACCGCTTCGGTGAGACCGATCGACGCGGCTCCGCCCTTGAAGGTGTGGACCGTGCGGAAGACGGCTTGCAGGGGCTCTGGACCGAACGAGCGTTCGAGCGCGAGCAGGTCCTGCTCCAGGGTGGCGAGTTGCTCCTCGGCCTCGGCGAGGAAGACAGCGTGAACCTTCTCCAACTCGGGAGTCATGAGTCCCAAATGCAAGAGCAATCCGCACGCCAGGGACACATCTGTTCAGAAGTGTGCGGAACTCCTCATCCTTTGAAAGAGAGACGTTCTCAATGGTCAAGATTTCAAGTCTGGATTCTAGACTTTGGACGAGATGCCCAGGTTCTTCAGCTTCTGATACAGCGAACTCCTTGGAATTCCTAGACGCTGGGCGGCCCGGCCGACGTGGCCTCCCTCGGCCTCCAGCACCTGGGTGATGTGGCGTCGTTCCACTTCCCGCAGGGTGAGGTGCGGCTCCGGTGCGTTTCCAGTCTCCTCGTGCGGGTCGGCGAGCATCCGCGCGATGGCGAAGCCGTTGAACTCCAGATCCTCCACGCGCAGGGTGGGGTGGGAGGACAGCAGCACGGCGCGCTCCAGCACGTTGCGCAGCTCACGCATGTTGCCCGGCCAGGGGTAGGTGCGCAGGGCGGCCTCGGCCTGCGCGGTCAGCCCGAGTCCTGGGCGTCCGAGCTCACGGGAGAGCTGTTCGAGCAAGGTGTGGGACAGGAGGGAAATGTCCTCGGGGCGCTCGCGCAGCGCGGGGATGCGCAAGGGCAGGGTGCTGATGCGGAAGAAGAGGTCGCCGCGGAACTGCCGGGTCCTCACCCGCTCGACGAGATCCTGGTGCGTGGCGGCGACGAGCCGGATGTCCACCGAGCGTTCCTCCACTTCACCCAGGCGCCGGAAGCGCCGCTCCTCCAGCACCTTGAGGAGCTTGGGTTGCACGAGGGGATCCATGTCCCCCACCTCGTCGAGGAACACGGTGCCCCGGTGGGCGCGCTCGAGCAGGCCCTGCTTGCGGCTGACGGCGCTGGTGAAGGCGCCTCGTTCGTGGCCGAAGAGTTCCGTCTCCAGGAACTGGGGCGACAGGCCCGCGCAGTTGAGTTGAACCAGGGGTTCATGCGCCCGAGGCCCCTTGCTGTGCAGCCAACAGGCGAGCACTCCTTTCCCCGTTCCGGTTTCCCCTTGGATGAGGATGGAGCGGTCGCTGTCGAGCACGCGCCGCGCGGTGGCTTCCAGGGTGCGGATGAGGGGACTGGTGCCCAGGAAGGGGTCGAGCTCCTCCGGCTGGATCCGGGTCCTCCGCGCCTCGTACAGGCGCTCCACCATCCGCAACAACGCGGGCAGTTCCACCGGCTTGGGCAGGAACTGCTCCGCGCCGAGCTTGATGAGCCGCACGGCACTGTCGATGGACGCGTTCTCGGCGAGTACCATCAGGGGCGTGTGAGGGTAGAGCTCTCGCAGTTCCGGGAGCAGTTCGAGTACGGAAACACCTGGCAGGCGGTCATCGAGCAGCACCGCGTCCAGGGGCGCGCGCCGCAGGTGCTCATGCGCCTCGTGGCTGTTTCGGGCTTCCAGGACCTCCCAGTCCCGCTCCTCGAGCAACCGACGGATGGCCGCGCGGACCAATGGATCCGCGTCGGCGATCAAGCACCTGCCTCCCATGGCGTTCCACCATCCTCCTCGTGCACTCCATGCCTCGTGCCGGGGGTCCCCGATGAACGATAAGAACACGAGTCGTGTGTGGACGAGAGATTCACGCGCGTCGGAAACGCGCGTGCTTCGTGGGATAGCGACGGACCTGCCCGGCGTTTCACTCCGCGCCCGGGTGCGCTGATTCTGGCCGTCCTTGGGCCAGAGACAGGACGAGCGCCAGCTCTTCCCGGACGCCCTATCCGTGGAGTTTCGACAGGAACTCGTCGTGGTTCATCGGCCGGGAGAACATGGGGTAGTTCTTCTCGATCGCCAGGCGCTGCTCCTCCTCGCTGAGCGTCGCCGTGCAGTCCTTCAGGGTGATGACGTTGTAGCCCTTCTCGTAGCCCGTGCGCATGGTCGACTCGACGCAGCAGTTGGTGAGAAAGCCCCCGAGCGCGATGTCGGTGATGCCCCGGCTGCGCAGCACGAAGTCCAGGTTGGTGCTGGCGAAGCCGCACAGGCCCCGCTTGCCCTCCACCACGATGTCCTTGTCCTGAGGCTTCAGCACGTCCACGATCTCCGCGCCCCACGTCCCCTTGCGGAAGGATTGGGTGTCCACGACCCCCTTGAGGATGCCGTAGGGGGCCGGGGTGAGCTCGTGGTAGTCCGGCGTGAAGGTGATGGGGGCGTGGATGATGGTGACGCCGAGCTGTCTCGCCTGGGTCACCGTCTTCACCGTGTTGGCGAGCATGCCCGTGCGCTCCATGACCGGTTTCACCGCGGAGTGGAAGTTGCCCCCCTCGGAAGTGAAGTCGTTCTGATACTCGATGAGCACCACTGCCGTCTTCTTCGGATCCATGGGTTCGTCCTCCAGGTGGGTAGCCTGGAGAAGATACCAGGACATGTCAGTGGATCACGGGGGAGCGTGGTGGGCGGGGAGTTCGAGGCGCAGGCGGGCCCCCCCCTCCGGGCGATTGCTGGCGGAGAGCTCACCGCCGAACTGCGTGACCAGCTCGCGCGACAGGCTCAGGCCCAGGCCGGTGCCCTTGTCGGGGCCCTTGGTGGTGAAGAAGGCCTCGAAGATCCGAGGCAACACGTCCGGGGCGAAGCCGGGTCCGTTGTCCTCGATGAGCAGCAGGACCCGGCCCTTCTCGGCGAGGCCGCGCACGTGGATCTCTCCGTCGCGTGTTCCCCGCTCCTCCAGTGCGTCGCCCGCGTTGATCAGCAGGTTGAGCACCACCTGCACCAGCCGTTGCCGCACGACGAAGAGCTCCGGCAGATTCTCGGGCACGTCCACGCGCAGCCGTGCCACGTGCTTGAGCCGGAGCGATGCCAGCTTCAGGGCATCCGCCACCACACCCGTCAGGGTGCACTCCGTGGGCTCGTGGATGTCCATGCGCGCGAAGCCCCTCAGATCGGCGACGATCTGCCGGATGTGCCGCAGGCCCTCACGCGTCTGCAGGAGCACCTCGGTGAGTTCCTCCTGGGACGCCGTGCCCGGTGTCTCCAGCGCGTCGCGCACGAAGTCGACATTGGAGCCCACGTAGGCCAGGGGATTGTTGATCTCGTGCGCCACGTCCGAGGCCAGACGTCCGAGTGCCGCCAATTTTTCCGCCTGGGCGCGGCGGTGCTCGCTGACGGCGAGGGCTTCCAGCGACTCCCGGCGGGCACGCTCGAGCCGTGCTTGCTGCTCCACTCCCTGCGTCAGCCGCACCTGGTTGGCGAGGTGGATGGAGAAGATCGTGATGGCCAGGGTGATGGACGTGTAGAGCATCGCCTTGTGCAGGTGATGTTCCATCCACCACGTCATCACGAAGACCCCCACGGCGACGGTCGCTCCGCTCAGCATGGCGGCGCGCCTGCCCCGCCGGTACATCAAGCAACAGGCGAGTGGCAGGGCCGTCACCAGGACGAAGTAGGGGCTGTGGATACCGCCGGTCGCCGTGACGAGCCCCAGGACGGAAACACTGGCAACCACGACGTGCGAGTCCCTGAGCCGACGTTCCCAGGCCGCCCAGTTCCTGGCGGAGACGAACGAGTAGCTCAGGATGCTCAGCGCCCACAAAACGCGAAATCCCAGCGTCCAGGGATTGAAGCGGCCCAACAGCAGCACATCCCCAACGAAGAAGCCGACGATCAGGAACGCCAGGACCTTGGCCGTCCGATCGCTCCACAATCCTCCCGTCGCGCTCACCGACCAGTCCATATCGGAGAAAAACAGCTTAGCACTCCAATGAACGGGCCCGGACACGAGAGCCCTGGCCGCGGTGCGTCAGATGGAGCCGCGACCCGGCCCACTGGGCGCCTTGGGACGGGTTGTCTGTCATTCGTTGACCGGGAGTGCCTTTCACCCGGATGAAGAGCAGGGTTTTCGGAGGACATCCTCTTTCATTGCTGCTCCATCCTTCGTAGCCGAAACGAGTCGGGGCGTGTGCCAGGCCTCCTACTCAGAAGATCATGGCCCTGTTAAGTAGTGGATGTATGCCAGGAGTGTCAAATTCCGTTCTCGTCGTGCCTTCCCACTTGTCTCCCGAGGCGCGCGAACGCCTCACGGAGGACCTCTACGACGTGCACAGGCGGATCTTCGATGGCGTGGAGCGCGAGTCCTTCGCCCGGTACGTGGTCGAGTCGAAGGCCACCCACACGTGGATCCTGGTGCACCACGACGAGGCGGGCAGAACCGTGGGCTACTGCGCGGTGCACCTCTTCGAGAAACGCTTCGCGGGTCGGCCCACGGCCGTTGTTCGGATGGAAGCGGGCCTGCTGAGGGCCTTCCGAGGAGGGCACGCCAACGTCCGATTCGGGCTGCACATGATCTTGCGCTACCTGCTACGGAATCCGGGCCAGCGGATGTTCTATCTCGGCTCGCTGGTGCATCCCTCCAGCTACTCGGTGTTCACCAGCTACTGCGGAGAGGTGTGGCCTCGGCGGGGGACGACGACGCCCGGGGAGTTGTTGAGCTTCATGGACGAGCTGGCCGTGGAGTTCGGCCTGGAGCGCGTGGAGTCCTCCAATCCCCTGGTGCGGCACGTGGGTTGGCGCACGCGCGAGACGGAGATGGAACGGGAGTACTGGCGGTGCTGCGACAAGCTCCCGGTGCGCTACTTCATCGAGGCCAATCCCGGCTACTCCGAGGGACATGGCCTGGTGACGCTCGTTCCTCTCACCATGACCAATCTGCTGGGTGTTCTGCGCTCCATGGGGAAGCGATCCGTGCATCAGCCGTTCCAGGCGATGCTTGCCCTGGCCCAACGCACGTCGCTCGGGGCTCGGCTGTTCCGAGCCGACGTGGCGCGGCGATTGCGCCAGTCGGCGCTCTTCTCCCACTTCGACGACGCCTCGCTGCTCAAGCTGGCCCTGCGCGCGGAGGTCGTTTCTCTCTCCGGGGGCCAATATGTCTTCCACAAGGGTGATACCAGCGACGAGATGTACCTGCTCGTGCGCGGCGCGGCCTACGTGCTGATGGAGGACGGCGCGCGAGAGAAGGTGGTGGACGAGCTGGGCCACGGCTCGCTGTTCGGTGAAATGGCCATGCTCGCCGGCGAGCGGCGCTCCGCCTCCATCCAGGTCGCCACCCACTCCGTGTTGGTGCGCATCCGTCGCTCGGTGTTGATGCCCTTGTGGGAATCCAATGCCCATTTGAGGCAGGGCCTGTGGCGGATGTTCACCGAGCGCCGCTTCGATGACCTCGCGCGAGGCGTGGCACGGTTCAGGCACCTCGGGCGCAAGGAGCGGCTCGCGCTGATTCACCAGGGTGAACACCACGAATTGCAAGTGGGGGAAACCCTGGCGCTGTCACCGGGCTCGAACCTGTTCGTGGTGTCAGGAGTTCTGGAGTTGGAGCAGGACGGGGTGTGGGTGGCCACGCGCGGAGCGCTGCTCCTCGAGATGACTAAAGCATCGCGCGTGCGCGCCAACGCGGCGACTCGCCTGGTCGTGCTCCCGAGGAGGGAGTCCGTGCTCCATCCGCTTCGGGCAGCGGGGTAGGGTCCGGAGCGGCTTCTTCCAGATACCTACCAAGGCGTATGGACGAGCGAATCGTCCGGGTGCATGGTGGACCCATGCCGTGAATGAGAAGGGGCGGGCATGGGTCCGCACGGGGTGGTGGCCCTCGCGCGTCAGGGCCGCAATGCCCTGGAGGTGAGATCGGTTCGGCTGTCACAGCCCAGCTTTTTATAGACTTTGTTCAACTGCTTCTTCACTGTGTCATCGGTGATACCCATGTCTGTGGCGATTGTTTTGTTGCTGTCGCCATGAATGACTCCATTCACAATCTGCCATTGCCGTGGCGTGAGATGAGGTAGCCATTTTTCAGGAATGAGTTGAGAACGACGGGTGTCCTGAAGCTTCAACTCCCATAACTGCCAGCCGCCCAAACGAGGGCACTCGATGAACTCCACCTTCAATTCTCCATTGGAGTCGGAGTGCCGCAAGGAGTACAGCTTGGGCGCCACCCTGCCATCGGCTTTCACCAGGGTGGCAAGCCGCTCCATCCAAGCGAACGGAATGCCCTCGTCATTGAGCGCAGAGGAGTCGAACCAGCTCTTGAGGAGCGCGGAGACGCCTTTCGTTCGTAGTTCCTCCTTGCCTCGAGAATTCAGCACGAGTGAGGTGGACTCCCGGAGGTGGAATTCCTCCAGGAGTTGGTTGCGAGACGTCACGTTGGAGTACCGCCAGATGTTCCGGAAGGCGCTCGCCCATTCGTGTTGGAACTCCTGGAGCAGGTGCTTGTGGCGGACAGAGAAGGGATCCCGCCGCTCGCTGTAAAGGGTGATGCCGCCGTGCACGCCTTGCTCGAGCGTGGTCACCAGCATCGAAATGACGCGCCGGAAGGGCAGCCCATTCGCCCTGCAGATCAGGTAGGTCTGGGTGTCTTCTACTTTTCCTCCCCGAAGGATGTCCGTGTCCCGCATCGCCTCGTTGGGGTTGGTGGTGACTCCCTGGAGAACGAAGTCTCTCGGAGGGCCCCAGGCGGAATGGTCGCGGAAGAGGGCACCTGTTGTTTTCGTCCGCCAGTCGTACGCTGTGGGCTTGTCTGGATTCGACATGCATAGCGCGATGTGTTCCGTCTGGAATAACTCACGAAGGGCTCGCTCCGAGGATTCATACAGCTCGGAGAAATGCAGGGACTCGCGAAGAGCCGCCGACAATTCCTTTACCAGCGGTGGTTTTCGTTTGGTGCGGCTCGACTCGCGTCTCATGGGGTGGTCCTCCCTGTGGGTGGATAGGCGAATGGCTTCTGGCGGTGGTTCACAGGCTACAGCGCTCCGTTGCATGGAAAAAGTCCATGGCGAGTACCACCAAAGGGGAATGGTCTCGTGCTGGGTTCGTCCCCAGAATGTTCGTCTCAATGAAAAAGAGTCCTCCCAAGCGCGCGACCCGAACCTTGACCGTCCTCTTGATCCGCCGGGAGTTCCCCACCCCTGAATCCGCACTCAAGACACCCCATGAGCTGACCGAGACGCCGCTCCCGAGAGGAATCGGGTTCAAAGGTGTTCTCTACACGGCCGGATCGACGGCCAGGCAACCCCGGTGGGTGCCCTTCGTGGAAGAGGCATTTCCCGATGGCGTGTCCATTCCACACAGCATGTTCCCGGCGGCGCTCCTCTTTCTCCGCGCGAGCGAGCGATGGTTCGCCGTGACCTTCGGACCCGCACGGCATCTTCTCAAGCCTGAATCCTTCGAGATGGATTTTGGTTTGAAGGTCACGCTCAATACCGTGGATGAGAAGAAGCTGCGCAGCCTCGATGTTCGCACGATCGAGGAGCTGACCGTCCATACGCGTCGACAGGTCAGTCGAAGCTCCGGGATTGATGCCTTCAGCATCGACGATGTCCGAGATCTCCTGGGCGCGGTCACGGGTGAGCCGACGGATTCCACACTCGCGAAGCGATTGGGCGGCCGGGATTCATTGTCCCTGACCGCGGAGCTTTCGTTTTCCGAACTGGCGGACAAGTGCGAGGTGCTTCTCGCGAGCTATGAGAGCACGCATTACCAGAAGAGCTTCGCCTGGGTGGACAACATCCGCCTCATCCGGGAGCCCACCACCCGGCAGCGTCTCGATGATGAGCTACTGAGGACCCTCAATGCTCGCGATTTCCAGAAGGTTCATCTGGCTCCTCCCGAGGTCATCGACTGGGATGGAATAGGCTTTCTGTACCCAGGTGAGTCCGTGAGATCCGCGGATGTTCACGGCGACTTGGATCTGGAGGAGTGTTTCGCCGCGATGGCGGAGCAGGCGGAAGTGGAATCCGGAACGTTCGAACTCTCGCCCGAGCAGTTCAAGTCGGCCAGGATTCGCGCCGTCGAGGCGTCAGGCATCGAGTATGAGAAGTGGCCCCTCTACAAGTGTCTGGTCGCGGAGTTGAGCAGCGGCGATGAACTCCATGTTCTGTCGGCGGGTCAGTGGTTCAGGATCGAAAAGGTCTTCGCCGCCAGGACGCTCAAGGAGGCATCGGCGTACGTCAAGGAACTCAAGAGCCTTCCGCCCGCCAAGGCTCATCAACGGGAAGACCAATACAACGAAGGTGCGGCCCTGGGGTCCACGGAGTTGGTGTGTCTCGACAAGGTGCTGGACAAGCCCAAGGGCGCTCGCTCCACCTTCGAGACATGTGATCTCTTTTCAAACGCGCGGCAGTTCATCCACGTCAAGAAGATGGGGAAGTCCTCCTTCTTGAGCCACTTGTTTTCCCAGGGCGCGGTGTCGGCCGAGACCTTCCTGCGGGACGAGGACACCCGACATCGGTTCAAGCGGCGGGTCGAGGCGCAGAGTTCCGTGTTGGCGAAGATGCTGGGTGACCCCACGCGGGCTCCGACTCGCGGCGAGTATGAAGTCGTCTTCGCGGTCATCGCGAAGGCGAACAGGCTGGGATGGCCGCGGGCGCTGCCCTTCTTCAGTCAGCTCAACTTCGTCCGGCAGGCGGATCGCCTTCGTACCCTCGGCTACAAGGTCGCCTTGTGCCGGATCGATGTACGGAAATGAGCGTTCCTCCGCTCTCTCGCCAGGTTGCTTCGCGGGGAGCCCGGCGAGGCCCTGCTTCATCTGGAAACGAGCAAGCCCGCCGCGAGGCGTTTATGAAGGGCATGTCCCCCCGCGCCCGGTGGGTGTCACGGCCGCACGAGGAAAGCCCCCATGTTCCTGATCGAGACCGAGAAAGATCTGCTGCAAGCGTTCCGCCCGCGTGACCGGGAGAAGGTGGAGTTGCCCAAGGGCCTCAAGTTCCCCCTCTTCGTCCGCGATTACTTCTCGTGGGTGGAGCCCTCGGGGACGCGGGTCTTCCTGGTGTGCCCCTCGCCGGACAACAAGCGTCCCATGGGCCTCGCCTTCCGGAGAGAGCCCCAGGGCTCCAGCACCCCGTCCCAGATGTGCGACTGGTGCCATGCCTACGGCTCGTCGAACGAGATTGGCCTGTTGTCCACGGACGTCAACTCGAAGCGCCGCGTGGGCGTCAACCTGTGCCTGGATCTGCGGTGCAAGGAGAAGCTGGAGACGGCCGCGGACCTGTCCGGCCGTCACTTCCGGGAGGCCATGCCCCCCCTCATGGAGCGCATGACCCGCTTCGCCCGCGAGGCGCTGCGCATCCACACCGTTCCGGAGGATTGAGCGGCGCGCCTACGCCGGCTCCAGCCTCGCGAGCACCACGCCCTCGGCCACCTGGGCGCCCGTCTTGGCGGGCAGCTCCACCACCACGCCGTCGAAGGGCGCGAGCAGCGTGTGCTCCATCTTCATGGCCTCGAGGGTCACCAGCGGCTGGCCCTTGCGGACCGAGGCCTTCGCCTCCACGGAGACCGTGACGATGCGGCCCGGCATGGGCGAGAGCACCGCCCCTCCGCTCGCGGTCGCCTCGCCCGCCGTGCCTTCCTCCCGGAGCGGGGTGAATGCGTGGGCCAGGCCCTGCGCGAAGACGATCGTCTGCTCGCCCGTCGTGACCACCGGCAGCGCGGAGGGGCGGGGCGGTGCCTTCACCTGGATGACGTGCCGGGCGCCCTCGGATTCCAGGCGCACCTCGATGCGCGGCGGTGCGTTCAACCGGAAGCCGATCGGCGCCGCCGTCACCGGGGCCAACCTCGCCACGGCGGCGGCCTGGAGCACCGCCTCGGAGGGGTCGGCTCCTGGCACCAGGGCGTCGAGCCTCGCTCCGATGAAGCCCGTGTCCACCGCGCCCGCGAGGAAGTCCGGATGCTCCAGGCACCGCGCCAGGAAGGCCGCGTTCGTCTTGACCGGCCATACCCGCACCGCGCGGCAGGCCGCCGCCAGCCGGGCCGCCGCCATGCTCCGCGTGGGCGCATGGGCGATGAGCTTGGCGATCATCGGATCGTACGTGGGCGTCACCTCTCCGCCCTGCTCAACGCCGGAGTCCACCCGCACCGACTCGGTGGGCAGGAGGAAGTGGGTGAGCGGTCCCGTCGAGGGCAGGAAGCCCGTGGCTGGGTTCTCCGCGTACAGGCGCGCCTCCATCGCGTGTCCGCGGATGTGGAGCTGCTCCTGCGCCAGGGGCAGGGGCTCTCCCGAGGCGATGCGCAGCTGCCACTCCACCAGATCCTGGCCGGTGATCGCCTCCGTCACCGGGTGTTCCACCTGGAGGCGGGTGTTCATCTCCATGAACCAGATGCGATCGGCGCGCAGCCCGTCACTCGCGTCGGCGATGAACTCGATGGTGCCCGCTCCCTCATACCCCACGGCCCGGGCCGCCCGGACCGCCGCCTGACACACGGACTCGCGCGTGGCGGCGTCCATTCCCGGCGCGGGAGCTTCCTCGATGACCTTCTGGTGACGCCGCTGCAGGGAGCAGTCCCGCTCGAACAGGTGCACGGCCTGGCCGTGCTGGTCGGCGAAGACCTGCACCTCGATGTGCCGGGGCCTCGTGACGTACTTCTCCAGGAGGACCCGGTCGTCCCCGAACGACGCCGAGGCCTCGCGCCGGCAGGACATGAGCGCCCCCGGGAAGTCCTCGGAGCGGTCCACCTTGCGCATGCCCTTGCCGCCGCCGCCCGCCACGGCCTTGATGAGCACCGGATAGCCGATGCCGTCGGCCTCGCGGTGCAGCCGCTCGGGGGACTGGTCCTCCCCGAGGTAGCCCGGCGTGGTGGGCACGCCCGCCTCCGCCATGCGCTTCTTGGCGGCGTCCTTGAGCCCCATGGCGCGGATGGCCGAGGGCGGAGGGCCCACCCACGTGAGCCCCGCGGCGATCACCGCCTCGGCGAAGCCCGCGTTCTCCGACAGGAAGCCGTAGCCGGGGTGGATGGCCTGGGCGCCCGACTGACGCGCGGCGGCGATGAGCTTGTCCGGCACGAGGTAGCTCTCGCGCGCCGGAGCGGGGCCGATGGGCACCGCCTCGTCCGCCTCGCGCACGTGCGGCGCGTTCGCGTCCGCCTCCGAGTAGACGGCTACGGTGCGGATGCCCAGGCGGCGGGCGGTGCGGATGATGCGGCGGGCGATCTCCCCGCGGTTGGCGATGAGCAGGCTGGTGATCATGGCGGACCTCACATGCGGAAGACGCCGAAGCGGGGAGCGTCCGCGAGGGGCGCGTTGAGCGACGCGGACAGGGCCAGGCCCAGCACGTCGCGCGTCTGCACGGGATCGATGATGCCGTCGTCCCACATCCGAGCGGTGGCGTAGTAGGGGTTGCCCTCGGCCTCGTAGCGCTCGCGGATGGGGGCCTTGAACGCGTCCTCGTCCTCCTTGGACCAGGTCTGTCCCTTGGCCTCCATGCCATCGCGCTTGACGGTGGCGAGCACGCTCGCGGCCTGCTCGCCCCCCATGACGCTGATGCGCGAGTTGGGCCAGGAGAACAGGAAGCGCGGCGAGTAGGCCCGTCCGCACATGCCATAGTTGCCCGCCCCGAAGCTGCCGCCGATGAGCACCGTGAACTTGGGCACGCTCGCCGTGGCCACCGCCGTCACCATCTTGGCGCCGTCCTTGGCGATGCCGCCCGCCTCGTACTTGCCGCCCACCATGAAGCCCGAGATGTTCTGCAGGAAGAGCAGCGGCGTGCGGCGCTGACATGCCAGCTCGATGAAGTGCGCCGCCTTCTGGGCGCTCTCCGAGAAGAGCACGCCGTTGTTGGCCAGGATGGCCACCGGGTAGCCCCAGATACGGGCGAAGCCGCACACGAGGCTCGTGCCATAGAGCGCCTTGAACTCGTGGAACTCCGAGCCGTCCACGAGCCGGGCGATCACCTCGCGCACCTCGTAGGGGGCCCGGACGTCGGAGGGGATGAGGCCATAGAGCTCGGCCGGGTCGTAGCGGGGCGGGACGGGCGCGGCCATGTCCAGCTGGACCGGCTTCACGGTGTTCAGCCGCGAGACGATGTCGCGCACGATGCCGAGCGCGTGCTCGTCGTTCGCCGCGACATGGTCGACCACACCGGATCTGCGTCCGTGCGTGTCGGCTCCGCCCAGGTCCGTGGCGCTGATGACCTCGCCCGTGGCGGCCTTCACCAACGGCGGGCCGGCCAGGAAGATGGTGCCCTGGCTCTCGGAGCCCGCGCCGCGGACGATCACCGTCTCGTCACTCATGGCGGGCACGTAGGCGCCGCCCGCCGTGCACGAGCCCATGACACAGGCGATCTGCGCGATGCCCTTGGCGCTCATGTTCGCCTGGTTGAAGAAGATGCGTCCGAAGTGCTCGCGGTCCGGGAACACCTCCGCCTGATGGGGGAGGTTGGCGCCGCCGGAGTCCACCAGGTACACGCACGGCAGGTGGTTGGCCTCGGCGATCTCCTGTGCGCGCAGGTGCTTCTTCACCGTCATGGGGAAGTAGGCGCCGCCCTTCACCGTGGCGTCGTTGGCGACGATCATCACCTCGCGGCCGGACACCCGGCCGATTCCGCCAATCACTCCCGCGCCCGGGGCCTCGTCCCCGTACATGCCGTTGGCGGCGAGCTGGCCGATCTCCAGGAAGGGCGAGCCCGCGTCGAGCAGCCGCTCCACACGCTCGCGGGGCAGGAGCTTGCCTCGGGACGTGTGCCGCTTGCGCGCGTCCTCCGAACCGCCCAGCGCCATCTGCGCGACGCGGGCACGAAGTTCCTCGGCGAGGCGCCGGTTGAGCGCCTCGTTGCGGCGGAAGGCCTCCGAGGAAGGGTCGACGGTGGTGGATAGAATGCTCATGTGCCGATCAGCTCCCGTCCATGCGGGTCCCGACGGACCGCGGGGATTCCCCTCGCTTCCGTCGTAGAACCTTGGGCTCCCGGCTGTCATGCCTTTTCCAACCTCGGGGGCGACGATTCCGTCCAGAAGAGGATGACGGAGTGCGTCGAGTCCGCTTCCGGGCGTTTCACCGCCACGCGGTCCGGGTCCGGAGCGCTTCCGCCGCGGCCGAGGCCTCGGCGATGATGCGTTCCGGCTCCAGCGCGGTCAGGACTCCGTGCCGCTTGAGCACGCGGCCATCCTCGCGGGTGGCTCGGCCTGTCGAGACGCGCGTGAACAGCCGTTCGAGACCAGGGCGCCCAGACCCGCCGCGCCCAAACCCAGGGTGAATGCCCGCCGTCCTACTTTCGCCATGTGGTTCTCTTCTCGCTTGGCCGTGTTCCCGTCTAAATGGCCGACCGTGGATCCCTTGTCGAGCGAGGCTTCATGGACATCGTGGCGCGTGTACGGTTGAAGAAATGGATGGTGCTCTGGGGCGTGGCGGCGCTTCCCGTGCTCGGGTGTGGCGGGAAGCAGGAGCCCGGGGTGGAACCAGAGCGGGTCCTCCTGCGCGTTCCCCTCTACTCGTACATTCCGGATGCGGCGGGGGACCAGTTCAAGGCCCTCTCCGCGCGCATCGAGGCCGAGTTCGAGCGGGAACATCCGGACGTGGATCTGGTGATCAACCCGCCCTGTTTCCAGGATGACCTCTACGAGCCCTCCCAGCTCGCGGCGTCACTCCGGGGAGAGGGGGCGTGTCCCTATGAGATCGTCGAGGTGGACACGTCCCTGCTCGGAGAACTCGTGGACACCGGCGCGGTGCGGCCCTGGGGGGCGCTGCCCGAGGGTCCGAGCTGGCATCCCGCGGGGATCTCCGCCTCCACGATCCAGGGGCAGCTCTACGGCGTGCCTCACTGGCAATGCACGCACTACATCCACTCCCGGAGCGACGCGGTGAGCGGCGCGCGCACCGTGGACGAGTTGCTGCACGCGCTCGATGCGCTCGGCACCCCGGCCACGAACCTGTCCGGCAATCTGCTGGGGAGCTGGAACCTGCCGTCGCTCTACCTCGACGCCTGGACGGACACCCACGGCCCCGCGAATGTCCAGTCCGCCGTGACGACCGAGCACTATGACCCGGACGTGCTCGCCGGCATGAACCGGCTCGCCCGGGCCTGCGACACCGCGGAGGGCAACCCCTGCATCGATGGGACGTACGACGACAACATCGACCTGCCGGAGATCCGCCTCGCCCAGGGACTCGCCGATGCGTCCCTGGGCTTCTCCGAGCGGATGCACGTCGTCATCAAGAACCTGCCCGTGGGGGCCAGTGCCTTGGAGCTGCGCATCGCGCCCGCACCCCTGGGTCAGGGCAATCAGCCCTTGCTGTTCACCGACTCCTTCACCCTGAGCACGCGCTGCACGGGTGCGTGCGAGCAGGCCGCCCGGGACTTCGTCGCGTACATGACCCGGGCGAGCACCTATCAGTGGATCGTCCTCTCCGAGGACGCCCCCGCCGAGGGCCGTGTGCCGCGCTACCTGATGCCCGCGAACCTGGCCGTCTACGAACTGCCCGGCCTCATGGCCGACCGGTTCTATCCTGTCCTCGGGGAGGCGACCCGCACGGCCGCTCCGTTCCCCAACACCGGCCTGTTGAACATCCGCAAGCAGATGCGCGACACCCTCCTCGAGGCGCTCCAGGCGGAGTGAGTTGCCGGGGAGGGGGCCGGGTCCGCTCAGAGCATGGCGGTGTTGGCTTCCGCGCCGAGCAGCACGCTCCCGATGGTCTCCAGGGTCGCGGGGGCCACCATGGCGTGCTGCGTGGCCACGTGGATGTCGCGGAAGCAGCGCTGCAGCGGACTGGAACGATAGACGGAGGCCCCTCCCGCGGCCTCGTACATGCGATCCACCACCCGCGCGGCGCTGCGCGTGGCGTGGGTGTAGGCCAGCCGCAGCTCGGCCCGGCCGCGCGGGGTGACCTCCTTGTGCGTGGCGGCCTCGAAGGTCGTGTTCACCGTATCGATCAACAGCGCCCGCGCGGCACGCAAGGTGCCCTCGGACTCGGCGACGGCTTCCTGCACCGCGCCGCGCGTGGCGATGGTGCGGCCCGTGAGGGGGCTCTTCTTCTGCTGCGCCAGGGCCGTCAATTCGTCCACGGCACGGCGCGCGATGCCGAGCGCCACGGCGGGAATGCCCAGTGCCAGCAGGCCGAACGGAGGCAGGGCGTAGAGCGGGTCCTCCACGCGAGGACGGTCGGTGAGGAGCGACAGGGAGCGGTCGGCGGGCACGAAGATGTCGCGGACCTCCATGTCTCCACTGCCCGTGCCGCACAGGCCCGAGGCGTGCCAGGTGTCATGCAGGGTCACGTCCTCGATGGGGAACCAGAGCAGGCGCGTCTCGGGAATGCCCTCGCGAATCATCCGGGGCGCTCCGTCCTTCGTCACCACGACCCCGCCCGTCAGCCAGCGGCAGTTCTGGCTGCCACTGGCCCAGGACCAGCGGCCCGTGACGCGATAGCCCCCCTCGACGAGCTCGGCGCGGCCCGTGGGCGCGGCCACTCCGCCGACGATGGTGTCGGGCGCGCCGAAGAGCGTTCGCGCCGTCGCCTCGGGCATCCAGGCGGCGCTCATGGCGGTGAGCGCACCGATCATCACGCACCAACCCGTCGAGCCATCCGCGCGGGCGAGGGTCTCGATCACCTCGATGATTTGCGCGGGGTGGAGAGAGGGGCCCCCCAGGGCCTTGGGAATCACCAGGCGGAAGAGACCGGCCTCGGCCAGCTCCCGGGCGAGGTCCGCGGGCAACCGGCGGGCGGCCTCGATCTCCTCGGAGCGGGCGGCCACGCGGGGCGCGAGCCGCCGCGCCTCGGCGAGGGCGGAGGAGTCAGGAGAGGAGGGGGGGACCGCGGGTGAAGTCGGGAGAGTCATGCACGGATGTTATGTGGGGCCACTCCGCGAGGGCCAGCAGCTTCCATGAACGACCCCGTGCCTGTAGGGCCGCCCGCCGATCCCGGTAGGTTTTCACTGACAACATGGGGACTCGGACGAGGTGTGCCTTGCACGGAGTCGTCCGTTGGGCGAGGAGAGCGCCATGGCGCTGCGACGCACCCGGAAGAAGACGGCGGACAAATCGGCCTACCACCATGGCGATCTGCGCCAGGCCTTGCTGGACGCGTCGCTGGCGCTCATCGCCGAGGAGGGATTTGGCGCGCTGTCACTGCGGGAAGTGGCTCGGAGGGCGGGGGTGACCCACGCGGCGCCCTACCGTCACTTCGCGGACAAGGAGGCGCTCCTGGTGGCCGTGGCGGAGGAGGGCTTCCGCGCGATGACGTCGCGCATGAAGGAGGAGATGGCCCGGGAGCAATCCCCGATCGACCGGTTGGGCGCCTGTGGTGTCGCCTATGTGCTGTTCGCCGTGGAGCACGCGGCACATTTCCGGGTGATGTTCGGTCCTCACTTCACCCGGCCCTTGAAGTCCCTCGACGAGGACGCGGATGCGTTCGCCCTGCTGGTGGGCGCCCTCGCCGAGGCTCAGCGAGCGGGCGAGGTGCGGGACGGGGACACCTCGCGGCAGGCCCTCGCGTGCTGGTCATTGGTGCACGGACTGGCCTCGCTCCTGGTGGATGGGCAGTTGACACCGGAGGCCGTGGCGGGAGGTGTGGCGGCGTTGGCCCGGACGCAGACGCTTCTGCTGCTGCGGGGTCTGGCCCGTCCACCCGTGGATTGAGCGGGAGGCTCCGGCCCATTTGCCGTTGCACGCCCGGAGAGGAGTGGGCATGAGTTGCACATACCCTCTCGTGACCCCCGTGCCCTTCGATGAGCTCTCCCGAGTCCGACGAGCTGCGCTCCCTGCGTGCCGAGGTCGAGCGCTTGCGTGGACTGCTCGACAGGGAGGAGGCTGAGTCCGGCGGAGCCCTCTACCGGCGGATCGTGGAGAGCGCGATCGACTTCGCCGTGCTCGCCCTGGACCTGGAAGGCCGTGTCACGCACTGGAACGAGGGAGCCCGGCGCATCCTCGGCTGGTCACTGGAGGACATCCGCGGCGAGCACGCCCACGTCATCTTCACGGAAGAGGACCGGGCCCAGGGCTTGCCCGAGCGGGAGCTGCGGATGGCTCGGGAGCAGGGGCGCGCCACGGACGAGCGCTGGCATCGGCGCAAGGATGGCTCGTGCTTCTGGGCCAGTGGCGAGTTGATGCCGCTCAAGGACGATGCCGGCACGCTCGTGGGGTTCGTGAAGATCCTCCGGGATCGCACCGCGCAACGAAGACTCGAGCAGGAGCGGGAGCGCTTCCTGCTCCTGGCCGAGCAGTCCTCGGACTTCGTGGGGATCGCCGACATGGAAGGGCGCGGCGTGTTCATCAACCAGGCGGGGCGCCGTCTCGTGGGCCTGGCTGACGACCATGCCGAGCCCATGCTCATCCCGGAGCTCTTTTTTCCCGAGGATCGCGCGTTCATCCGGGACGTGGTCCTGCCCGCCCAGCACACGCGGGGTTACTGGCGGGGAGAGATGCGCTTCATGCACCAGGTCACGGGCGCGTCCATTCCGGTGGACTACAACGCCTTCGTCCTGCGCGACGCGGCCGGCAACCTCACCGGCTACGCGACGATCTCCCGCGACATCTCCGAAGCGAAGAAGGCCGAGTCCGCCCTGCGCCGGAGCGAGGAGCGCTTGCAGCTCGCGTTGAGCGCGTCCGACTCCATCGGCATCTGGGATTGGGACATCCCCACGGATCGGCTCCACGCGGATCCCCATTTCGCCCGGCTCTTCTCCGTGGAGCCGGACGCGGCGGCCCGGGGGGCGCCGCTCGAGGCCTATCTCCAGGGCCTCCATCCCGAGGATCGGGAACGAGAGCGGCTGGAGATCCGGCGCAGTGTCGACCTGGGCGAGGAATACGACTCCGAGTACCGGGTCTCCCCGGTCGAGGGGATCCGGTGGCTCCACGCCCGGGGACGCATCTTCCGAGATGCCCAGGGCCAGCCCGTGCGGTTCGCGGGGGCCACCATCGACATCACGGAGCGCAAGACGACGGAGTTGCGCCAGCGGGCGTTGCTCGACCTGAGCGATCGGTTCCGCAGCCTGACGGAGTCGGGGGACATCTCCGCGCTCGCGGCGGAGCTGCTCGGCAAGACCCTGGGATTGTCTCGCGCGGGCTTCGCCGTGGTGGACCTGGAGTCCGAGACGCTCACGGTCGAGCAGGACTGGTCCAATGGCCAGGTCGCCAGCATCGCGGGGGGCTATCCCTTTTCCGCCTTCGCCTCCACGATGGAGCGGCTCCGGCGCGGCCTGGCGACCCTCGAGACGGACGCCGAGACCGCGCCGTGGCTCGACCCCTCGGAACTGCCCAACTACCGCGCGCTGAACATGCGGGGCTTCATGAGCCTGCCGCTCATGCGCAATGAGCGTCTGGTGGGCTTCATCTATGCCCACAGCACCTCGCCTCGCCAATGGTCGGACGCGGACGTGGGCTTCATCCGCGAGGTGTCCTCCCGGACGTGGGAGGCGATCGAGCGGGCCCTGGCCGAGCGGGCGGTCCGCGAGCGCGAGCAGGATCTGCGTCTGCTCACGAACCAAGCGCCCGAGATGATTGGCTACGTCGATCGGGACCTGCGCTTCCAGTTCGTCAACGACACCTACTCCGCCTGGTTGCGGATACCCCGTGAGCGCATCCTCGGCGTGTCGGTGCGCGACCTGGTGGGTCCGGAGATCTTCGCCCAGCGTGAGCCCTATTTCCGGCGGGCGCTGGACGGGGAAGAGGTCCACTTCGAGGCGGCCCTGGATCTGCATGGCATCCATCGAGATCTCGAGCTGCGCTACTTCCCCCGCAGGGATCTCAAGGGCCACATCCTGGGGGTCTACACCTTCGTCCTGGACATCACCGAGCGCAAGCAGATCGAGCGGGCCCTGCGGGAAGCCAACGAGACGCTGGAGCAGCATGTGGAGGAGCGCACGCGGGAGCGAGACCGCATCTGGCGCAACTCCGACGAGCTCATGGGGGTGGCGGGGTTCGATGGCTACCTCAAGTCCATCAACCCGGCCTGGTCGCGGCTGTTGGGGCTGGACGACGCGACGCTCCTCGCGCGGCCCTTCGTGAAACTCATCCACCCGGGGGATCACCCCTCCGCGGAGCGGGCCATGGCCCAGTTGGCGCGGGGTGAGCGCGTGACGCGCTTCGAGGATCGCCTGGTGCGGGCCGACGGCGCTGAGCGCGTCATCGCCTGGACCGCGGTGCCCGGGGAGGAGGTCTTCTACATCATCGGGCGCGACGTCACGGCCGAGCGCGAGAGCGCCGTGCTCCAGCGCCGGTTGTTCGATGTGCTCGACGCGTCTCCGGACTTCGTTGGCATCGCGGACGCCGGGGGCCGGGTCTTCTACGTCAACGCCACGGGCCGGCGGATGGTCGGGTTGGACGACCTGGACGAGGTGCGTCGCAGCTCCGTCGTCGACTTCTTCGTGCCCGAGGAGCGCTCGCTCATCGAGGACACGGTCATCCCGACGGCCCTGCGCGAGGGCCGCTGGGAAGGCCGGTGCCACTTCCGTGACTTCAAGACGGGCAAGAGCACCCCGGTCCATTACAACGTGTTCGTGACGCGGGACGCATCGGGCGAGGTGATTGGCCTGGGCACGGTGACGCGCGACATCACCCAACAATTGCAGCAGGAGCAGGCCCTCCAGGAGACGGAGGCGCGGCTGCGCCAGTCCCAGAAGATGGAGTCGGTGGGGCAGCTCACCGGGGGCATCGCGCACGACTTCAACAACCTGCTGGGCGGCATCATGGGCTCCATGGAGATGCTCAAGCGCCGCCTGGCGGCGGGCCGCTATTCCGAGGCGGGCAAGTACATCGCCTCCACCATGGCCTCGGCTCACCGCGCCGCGGCGCTCACCGCGCGCCTGCTCGCCTTCGGCCGCCGCCAGTCGCTCGACGTGAAACCCGCGGACCTCAACGCGCTCGTCTCCTCCATGTCGGACCTGCTGCGGCGCACCCTGGGCGAGCACGTGGACCTGAAGATCCTGCTCGCGCCGCACCTGTGGTCGGCGATGACGGACGCCAACCAGTTCGAGAACGCGTTGCTCAACCTGGCCATCAACGCCCGGGACGCCATGCCCTCGGGCGGCCTGCTCACCGTCGAGACGAACAACACCCGGCTCGACGAGAACTACACGCGCGGCTTCGAGGGGCTCAAGCCCGGTGAGTACGTGGTGCTGTGCGTGAGCGACACCGGCCAGGGCATGCCCCCGGAGGTCATTGCCCGGGCGTTCGAGCCGTTCTTCACCACCAAGCCCATCGGCCAGGGCACGGGGTTGGGCCTGTCCATGATCTACGGCTTCGCCCGCCAGGTGGGAGGCCATGTCCGCATCTACTCGGAGCAGGGCCGGGGCACGACCGTCAAGCTCTACACACCGCGTCATGTGGGGGCCGAGGTCGGAACGAGCGAGGCGGCCCTGGAGGGCGAGGTGCCGCGCGCGCGGCACGGCGAGCGCGTCCTGGTGGTGGAGGACGAGCCCGCCGTGCGCATGCTGGTGATGGAGATACTGGAGGATCTGGGCTACGAGGCCGTGGAGGCGCACGATGCCCGCGCGGCGGTGCCGGTGCTCGAGGCCGAGGGGCGCATCGATCTGTTGGTGACGGACGTGGGTCTGCCCGGGGGGATGAACGGACGCCAGCTCGCGGAGGTGGCCCGTCAGCTCCGTCCGGGACTCAAGGTGTTGTTCATCACCGGTTACGCGGAGGGGGCGTCCGTGCGCGGTGGCTTCCTCGCTCCCGGCATGGAGATGATCACCAAGCCCTTCGCCCTGGACGCGCTGGCCGCCCGCATCCGGGAGATGATCGAGCGGGATTGATTGACCCGAGGTGGGTCTCGGCTAGGTTGCCACCCCATGGCCGACCTGCCAGAGACCGAGTCCCCCGAGAAGCGTGTCCGAGCCCGGGAACTGGGAATTCCGCTGGGCCGCTTCAAGCCGGGCAAGCACAACGCCATCACCGACGTGGAGGGAGTGCTCGTCGGGCACAGCACCATCATCCAGGGCGAGGGGCCGCTCAAGCCGGGGCAGGGGCCCGTGCGCACGGGCGTCACCGCCATCCTGCCCAACCGGCGCGACATCTTCATGGAGCGCATGACGGGCGGAGGCTTCGTGCTCAACGGGGCCGGCGAGGTGTCCGGCATGACGCAGCTCATGGAGTGGGGGCTGGTGGAGACGCCCATCCTCCTGACGAACACCATGGCCGTGGGCGCGGTGAGCGACGCGGTGGCCCGCTACATGGTGGAACAGAATCCGGGCATCGGTGACGAGCACGACGTCATCATCCCCATCGTCGGCGAGTGCGACGACAGCTTCCTCAACGACATCTCCGGCCGGCACGTCAAGCGCGAGCACGTCTACGAGGCCATCCGCGCGGCCTCGGAAGGCCCGGTGGCCGAGGGCAACGTGGGCGGTGGCACGGGCATGCTCACGTGCGACTTCAAGGGGGGCATCGGCACCTCCTCGCGCAAGCTGCCCGAGGCGCTGGGGGGCTACACCCTGGGCGTGCTGGTGATGAGCAACTTCGGCAAGATGCACAACCTGCGCGTGGGCGGCTTGCCCGTGGGCGAGGTGCTGGCGGAGAAGTTCAAGCACGTGCCCCGGCGCGTGCAGAGCTACGGCTCCATCATCGCGGTGGTGGCCACGGACGCGCCCCTGCTCAGCCATCAGATCAACCGCCTGTGCAAGCGCGTGGCCCTGGGCATCGGCCGGGTGGGCAGCTACGCGGCGCATGGCTCGGGGGAGATCGTCGTGGGCTTCTCCACCGCCAACATCATCCCCCGGCGCACCCAGAAGATGGTCTACAAGCTGAAAATCCTCCTGGATCAGCGCCTGGACCCCCTCTACGAGGCGGTGATGGAGGCCACCGAGGAGGCCATCCTCAACGCCATGTGCATGGCCACGTCCATGACGGGGGTCAACGGCAACTTCGTCCCGGCGCTGCCCCTGGACGAGGTGCGACGCTTCGTGAACGCGAGCCGCCCCCTGTTCGCCCCCGCCCGCAAGCGTGCCCACCCGGCGAGCGCTCCGGCGGCGCCGGCCCGGCCTCCGGAGGGGGAGGGGACCCCCACACCCAAGGTCCGCCTGTCCGAGAGCAGCTTTCCCCAACCCACCCGGCCCGCGCCGGATGACAGCGGGGACTCCTCTTCTGGGGGAACTTCTGGTACGTAGGCGCCCCTCGTCTGTCCTACCTTCACCCAGGAGACACCTGACATGGCCCGTAGCAAGAGCAAGCACCGCCGCGTGCAGAACATCATCCGCCAGAAGTGGAAGCGCCAGCTGAAGCGCAAGGCCGCCGCCGCCAAGGAAGCCGCCGCGAAGAAGTAGTCCCGTCGTGGATGTTCGGACCCGCTCCGCGCGGCGTCTCCCGCCAGGCTACTGGCGGGTGGCCGTGAAGGGGCGGGCCACCGCGCAGCGCCGGACCGTCCCCGACGAGGTGCTCGCGAAGTTGCCCAGCCATTCCCCCTCCAAGAGGGGCACGCCGCCATCCCCCACCGCGGGCACGTAGCGTCCGGAGAGGCTCACCGACTCGGGCCCCGCCGTGCCGCCGTCCACGGGGGCCAGCCGGTTGCCCAGGAGGTTGAACTCCCCCGTTTCGTAGACGGTGCCGCTGAGCGGCAGTCCGTCCAGGTCGCCGGACAGCGTGCCGCCCTGTTGCCGCACCTCGAGCGGCCCCCGGGGCAGTGTCACCGTCACTCCCTGGCAGGACGAGGGCGTCGTGCCCGTGCCGAGCGCGAGGGCGTAGGTGCCCTCGATGGGGGGGCACTGGGAGCAGCCCGGGGCGCCCCCTCCGCAGGCGGCGAGGGCGAGCGGGACGAGGACGGTGGTGCAGCAACGAAGCGCGAATCGTCCGGTATTCATGGGTGGGGTCCCTCGGAAGGGGGGGTTGGACTTCCCGCGAGGAAGCGACGTTCCTACGTTCTGTCGTGTCCCGGGCGGGGTCGATGTGGGCGGGGGTGGGGTTGTGACGGGGTTCGACAAGAAACGTTGTTCCAATCTTATCTTCGCCGGGCTGTTCGTCCTGGCCCTGGTTCTCTTTTCACGCATCCTGCTGCCCTTCCTGATGCCGGTGTTGCTGGGCGGCTTCCTGGTGGTGCTCTTCCAGCCGCTGCAGCGGCGGCTGCTGGGGGCCCGCATCAGGTTGTCCCCGTCGGTGTGCGCCGGCGTGTCCACGCTGGCCGTCTTCCTGCTCATCCTGGTGCCGCTCGTGGTGGTGGGGTGGATGGTGGTGCGTGAGGTGCTCGGCCTGATGGAGCACGCCCAGATCGTGTTGGATCAAGTGGACCTGCGCGAGCGGATGACGGCGGGACTGCCGCGCGGACTGAGGCGCTACGCGGAGGCCCTGCATGGCACGCGCACGGAGCAGGCGCTGGAGGGGGCGATGTCCAATGGCGTCCTGGTGCTCTCCAACCTGTTGGGAGCGGGCACGGAGCTCATCGTCGATCTGTTCCTGATGCTGGTCGCCATGTACTACTTCTTCCTGGATGGGCGCCGCCTGTGGACCGAGGGCACGCAGCTCATCCCCATGGACCAGCGCTACATCCAGGCGTTCGCCAAGGAGTTCACCGACGTCGCGCACGCCATCATCTATGGCAACACCATCACCTCGCTCATCCAGGGCGCGCTGGGCATGGTGGGGCTGATGCTGGCGCGGGTGCCGCACGCGGGCGTGTGGGGCGCGGCCATGGCGGTGGTGGCGATGGTGCCGGTGGGTGGTACGGCGCTCGTGTGGGGGCCCATTGGTGGGGTGCTGCTCATGATGGGCAAGGTGAACGAGGGCATCTTCCTGCTCGCCTGGGGCGCCTTCGTGGTGGGCAGCATCGACAACGTCATCCGGCCGAGGCTGTGTGGCTCGCGCATGGCGCTGCACCCGCTGCTCGTCTTCCTGTCCATGTTCGGCGGCCTGGCGGTGTTCGGGATGATGGGCCTGCTCGTGGGGCCGCTCATCGCCTCGCTCTTCATGGCCATGGTGCGCATCTACCGCCGGGATTTCCTGGGCCTGCGCTCCGCTCTGCCCCCGTCCAGCCCGGGGCTCCCGGTGCCCGGGGACAGCGCGCCCGCCGCCATTCCCCCGGGAGTGCCCTCCGCGCCCGTGCCCGCTGAAGCCTGAACGTCCGGGAAGCCTGGACAAGCGCCCGCGCCGTGGGTGAGGCTTCCGGGCATCCATGAAGGCCCCTGGACGCACGATGTGTCGCCGCGGCGCGGCGTTGGCTCTTTCACTGGCCGTGTTGCTCACCGCGCAGGCCGCCGTGGCCGCGCGGCTGGCCGTTTCCGCGCTCGAGGGAGACCCCAAGGGCAAGCTGCGCGCCCAGGTGACGGCGGCCGTCCGCAAGGCGCGCAAGGCGCAGGTGCTGCCACCCACCGCCTGGGCCCAGGCGGCCGGAAAGCAGGGACTGAACGGCCCCACCTCCGTGACGCCCAACGCGGTGAAGCTCCTGGCGCCCAGGCTGCGCGTGGACGCCGTCCTCACCGGCTCGGTGGAGGGGCGGTTCAACGCCCGGCTTCTGGACAGGGACGGCCGGGAGGTGTGGTCCGCGAGCTACCCCCTCAAGCGCGGGTTGCTCGCACCACGGGATGTCGCCGCGCTCGTCAAGGCCGTGTCCTCCGCCCGGCTGGAGCCCGTCGAGGCGCCTCCGTCCGAGGTGAAGACTCCTCCCGAGGTGAAGACTCCGCCCGAGGTGAAGTCGCCTTCCAAGGAGCCGCCCGCGTCCGAGCCCCAGGCCAGCGAAGCTCCTCCCTCCAAACCGGTGTTGACCCCCGAGCCCGCTCCCGCACCGGCTCCCTCCAAGGCCGAGGCCTCCGCGCCCGTCGCCTGGGCGATGCTGGAGGAGGAGTCGCATACGTACGGTGTGGACCCGTTGGGCAGCGGCGGGGGCTTTCCCGAGAGCGCGCCGACCGTGGATCCAAGCCGTCTGCCCCGGCGGGTGAAGGTGCTGCTGGGCGCGACGGCGACGTGGCGCAAGTACTGCGCGCGGCCGGATGCGCCGTCGTGCGCCGAGTTCGACTCGCGGCCCGAGGAGCAGCGGCAGGGAGACATCTCGGACTTCACCTCGAACGCGCCCTACCTGGGGTTCGCCGCCGAGGCGGAGGTGTTCCCCCTGGCGCACCGGAGCTCGCTCATCCGAGGTCTGGGCCTGACGCTGGCGTGGCAGCGCGGCTTCACGCCGACGACGGTGCAGGTGTCCTCTCCGTCGGGGTCCACGCCCAAGCGCGAGGTGGCCGCGGCGGACAACGCCTATGGCGCCATGCTCGCCTACCGCTACTTCTTCGATCTCGGCAGCGAGCAGACACCGCTCTGGGGCCATGCCGGGGTGCGCCTGGGCGTGCTCGGCCATGGCTTCAGCGTGGATGAGTCGCTGGAGGTGCCCCTTCCGGTGGTGCACCGTCTGTACCCGGCGGTGGGACTGGAGGCCTCGGTGCCGCTCATGCGTCTGGTGCGTCTGGAGGGCGCGGGCCAGTTCTTCTTCCGGCCTCATCCGGGCGGCGCGTTCGCGGGACTGGGCAATGGCTCGTACCTGGCCGAGGTGCGTGACTACGGCACGGAGGTGTCGAGCTTCGGCTGGGAAGCGCAACTGGGCGTGGCGGGCGACATCTGGGGCCCCTTCGGCTACAGCGCGCGCCTGCGGCTGGAGCACTACTCGGACACCTTCACCGGGCAGGGTGCCCGGCGCGGGTGGACGGAGGGCGGCGTGGCCGAGGAGTCCTATTCGAGCCTGCTCGCGGGCATCACCGCCGTCTGGTGAGCCGGGGTGGGCGCGCACCAGTTGGCCCAGCCCACGCTGGCTACCGGGGCGGAACGGGGAGTCCGAAGAGGCGCCCGACCTCGCGGAAGAGCTTGTCGAAGGAGTCCGAGCGCCGCGCCGCGGTCAGGTCGAACAACCCCGTCAGCGCGGGCTGATCGACGGTCTCGCTGTAGCCGTCCGCCTTGCGCTGGCCCAGCCACTTCTTGGCATCGCGAATACCCTCGGGATGGAGGGGAGGGGCGAGGTCCAGGGGGAGCCCACGCCGCCCACGGAGCGACTCCGCGGCGGTGAGGAACCAGGCTTCGTACTCGCGCGTGGCGATGACCACCGAGATGTCGCGATCTGGCCGGTAACCTCTTGCCTGGGCGAGCAGCGAGGGTCCCAGCTGGCAGGGGAGGTCATCATCGGCGTCGAGCAGGAGAAGGATGCGTCCCTCGGGACCTACCTTGCGCGCCATGAGCTCGACCGCGGGACGCAGTCCCTCTTCCTTGACGAGCAGTCCCCGTGAAACGCGGTGGGCGTTCAAGATGGAGCAGTGATGCTGGGGGTCCAGCTCTCGAAGAATCCTCCGCAAGAGAATGGGCAGCGAACGCACCTCGCCATGACCCTCGACGATGAGACCGACCTTCATGGAGTCTCCAGCTCGAAGAGCCGAAGCTGCTTGGGAGCGGGAACCTCCTCGGGCTCCGGGGTCAGCTGGTTCGCTCTCAACAACTCGCCGGCCGTATAGAGCCGGTCCTTGAGTGTTTCGCGGGTGGCCTCGTCGAGCCGAGCGATGAGTGTCTTGCCCTGTTCCGCCGCGACCGCGATGAGCTCCTGATCGGAGACCTTGGAATCATCGAGAAGTTCGGGACTGTGACTGGTCACGAGGATCTGTGCGTGCCGTGCACCCTCGCGCAGGGCGTCTCGCAGAATGCCCGCCGCGGCGGGGTGCAGGGCGACCTCTGGCTCTTCGATCCCCACGACGCGCACGTCTTTCTCGGCCCGGGCCTGGAGCAGGGCGACGAGGATCCCCAGCGCACGCAGGGTCCCATCCGACATGTTGATGGCTGGAAATCGTGCTTCGGATCCGGCGACGTGCTGTCGGAACTCCAGTGTTTCCATGTGTCCGACGCGCTTGGAGTCCACCCCCTCCAGGCCGGGCACGATGAGACTGAGGTACTCCTCGATGCGCCGCTTGGTGCTGCCGTCGTCGGATTTCTCCAGGCGTTCGAGCACACTGGACAGGTTGAACCCGTCACGCGCGAGCAGTTCTCCCTTGTCGGGAGCCTGGAGGGCGCGAATCTTGTCCGGGTTCAGGTTGTAGAACCCCATGTTCGAGAGCACGTCGAAGACGGGACGGAACTCCGCCAGACCCGCGGCATTCACGAGGTAGAGACGGTCGGCAGAGCCAGGCGGCGCGACGGGAGCGGGTTTGATGGCGACCGTGCCTTCCCGCACGAGGTACTTCGCCGCACCGACGACACACTCCTCCCTCAGGACGACATGGTCTCCATGAGGACGCGCTCCCACTTCGAAGGCGAAGTGCCCGGCCGCGCCCTCGGGAAGCTGAAACTCGAGGTGAATCGCGAAGTTCTTGGGATGGCCGCTCGATCTCTGGCGCACCTCGTTGACGCCTCCTCGATCACGGAGGGCGTGGTCGAGCGAGGTCCGCAGGGCGTCCGTGACGAGTCTCAGGGCATCCAGGAAGTTGCTCTTGCCCGACCCATTGGGCCCCACGAGAAACGTGAGGGGTCCGAGCCCTACGTCACAGGCCGTGATGCTGCGGTAGTGCCGCAGCTTCACCCGAGTCAGGAACGGAACTCGGCTCCCGGGCATGCTCAAGGGGGGCTGCCAGGGAGTCTCAGGGGAGGACATCGGGGCTCTCCAGGGAGTGTTGCGCTACTCCCGTACCGCATGCCGTGCGCCGCATCCAGATCGTGAGCGAGGCGCCGTTGGGTGCGCCCTCGGGTCTGGCCCCGCGTCTCACACCGAGATGAGACCCTTGCGGATGCCCTCCGTGACGGCCTCCACGCGGTTGGTGACCTCGAGCTTGCGGTAGATGTGCTCCAGGTGGGTGCGGATGGTGGCCTTGGACAGGTTGAGCACGCGCGCCGCCTCGCTGTTGGACACGCCCTTGGCGATGAGCTGGAGGATCTCCGTCTCGCGGTCCGATAGCGGCTTGAGCAGGGGCTCCTGGGCGTCCCCGGAGAGGGCGGACTCGGGCGGGGCCGCGTCGGTCCCGGCGGAGCTGGAGGCGTCGGCGCTCGCGGGCGCCGAGGGCACGGGCGTCTGGCTCGGCGTCACGCGGAAGTGGCGCAGCAGCCGGCTCGCCAGGTTCGGCTGGATGACGGAGCCTCCGGCGCGCACGTCCTTGATGGCCTCGATGATCTTGTCCACGGGCGTGCCCTTGAGCAGGTAGCCCGAGGCGCCGGCCGTCACCGCCTCGAGCACTTTGTCCTCCTCGTCGAAGATGGTGAAGATGAGGATCTCCACCTGGGGCCACTCCGCCTTGACCCGCCGCGTGACGTCGATGCCGCTCATGCGCGGCAGGCCCAAGTCCAGGAGGATCACATGGGGCTGGCTCCGGGGCACCTCCTCGATGGCCGCCTCGCCGGACAGCGCGGTGCCGACGATCTCGATCTCGTGATGACTCTCGAGCAGACGCAGCTGGTTCTTGAGGATGCGCGTCTGGTCCTCGACGACGAGGACACGGATGGGGGAGGGGGAAGGAGACTCACTCGCTTCGATCATGAGAGGGCCGGTAGGGAGAAGGAGACGCGGGTGCCGTTGCCGGGCGCCGAGTCCACGAGGAGGGTGGCGCCGAGCTTCATGGAGCGCTCGCGCATGTTGAGCAGACCGTAGTGACCACGGGGTGTGCGCTGGGGATCGAACCCCTTGCCGTCATCGCGCACGAGCAGTTCCACCCGGGAGTCGTCGTAGTCCAGCCGCACGTGCACCTGGGTGGGCGCGGCGTGCTTGAGGGCGTTGGACAGGCACTCCTGGAGGATTCGGAAGAGGGCGAGCTGGGCATCCGGGGAGAGCTTGCGCGGCAGGCCCGTGCGCTCGAAGCGGATGTCCATCTGGGTGCGCGCGGCGTACGTCTTCACGTAGTCCTCGAGTCCCTGGGTCAGCTCGAAGTCCTCGCGCATCATCTGCAGGCTGCGGCGCAGCTCCTCGATGGACTCCTCGGCCGTGGCCTTGAGCTCCTGGATCTCCGCCTGCAATGCGCCGTCCTTGGCCATGCCCAGGATGTACTCGGACTGGATGATCATCGAGGAGAGCGAGGCGCCCAGGCCGTCGTGGATCTCCCGGGCGAGCCGGCTGCGCTCCTCCACCACGGCCATCTCCTTGAGGTCTCCCTGGAGCTCCACCACCTCGCGGTGGGCGATCGCCTCGCGCTCGCTCAGGTACGACAGCACGTAGATGATGATGAGCGTGAGCGACAGGTACCACAGGAGGGTGAGCACCTCGATGGCGGTGATCTCCCGGTAGAGCAGCAGATCCAACCGGATGATGACGAGCAGCGACAGCACCGCGGGCGTGATCGCCAGGGGCTTGGGGTAGAGGAGGGCGAAGAGGATGGTGAAGAGCAGCTGCGTCGCCAGGAGAGGGCTTTGCAGGCCTCCGCCCACCTGGGGTTTGGCGAGCACCACCACCATGATCATCACGTCCAGGCAGAGGGTGATGTACGTCACCCACCGGCCGGCCTTGGGGTGGTCGATGACCAGGTAGTTGGCGACGCTGTAGAGCAGCATCGCGAAGTAGCCGGCGAACGCGGTGACGCCCTGCAGGCCGAAGTAGAAGGACCAGCTGGGCACCGCGAGCAGCAGCAGGCCCAGGGTGAGGAACATGAGCCGCGCGTAGAAGAGAGCGCGGGCCCGGGTGACGAAGCGCTCCTGCTCCCAGGAGTTCGCGGCCTGCGCGGCCGAGACGTTGTCCGTGAGCTTTCGCCGCTCGAGCACTTCGCGCACGCGGGCGCGCCGGTGCGACTCGGGGCTGGGGGTGTCGAGGGACAGGGCGGGATCCATCAGGCCGGCGAGCTTAGGAGACATGCCGGGTTTTCGGGAATCCCTCCCCTCGATTGTCCGCCCTTCAGGCGAGCGGTCAGCGGGCGTCGGTGCCCGGGCACGCCTTCTTGGCCTCGGGCTGACGGGCGAAGACGTGCTCCAGGCGGTCCTGGGTCTCGCCGGTGGCCTCGTTGAAGAGGGGCGAGCCGCCCGCGTACATGGTGCCCTCGGGGTGGCCATAGCGGTCCAGTTGGTGCGCCTTGAGCCACTGGTCCACGCAGGCCTCCCGCGCGGCGGGGGGCTCCGCGCCCTGGGCCCCGGTGCCCGAGTCGGAGGGAGGCGCTGAGGGCTGCCCGGCGTCGCGATAGGAGGGGGTCTCCACGGGCGCGGTGGGCGGCGGGGGCGGCGCGTCGGCGGTGTTCTTGTGGCAGCCAGTGGCGAGGCAGAGTGCGGCGAGCAGGGGGAGGGCGTTCTTCATGGGGTCCTCGGTGATGCGCGGAGGAGGTTGAAGATACGCATTCACTCCGGGTTCGGGCAGCTTTTCGAGCGGGCTGGGGTTGACGGAGGACGGAGGCTCGGCGAGGGTCGTGCGCGTGCGAAACGGGGTGTCGGCGAGGGTGTTGGTGGTGGGGGCGGGAGGCTTGGGGTGCCCGGCCTCGTTGGCGCTCGCGCGAGCGGGCGTGGGCCAGTTGACGCTGGTGGACCCGGACCGGGTGGACGTGACGAACCTCCACCGGCAATTGTGGCATCGCCCCTCGGATGTGGGCCGGCACAAGGTGGAATCGGCGGCGGACGGACTGCGGCGCGCCTTTCCGGCCTCGAGGGTGGAGACGCTCGTGGGGCGGGTGGACGCGGACAACGCCGCCGCCTTGTTCCAGGCCCATGACGCCGTGGTGGACGCCACCGACGGCACGGCCACCAAGCTCTTCCTGTCGGACGTGGCGGTGGCCACGCGGGTGCCGCTCGTCTACGGCGGGGTGTTGCGGATGCAGGGCCAGGCGATGCGCGTGGTGCCCGGCGGGCCCTGCCTGCGCTGCCTATATGAGGAGGCGCCCTCGCCGGACGCGGTGCCCACGTGCGCGCAGGCGGGCGTGCTGGGCCCCATGGCGGGGCTGGTGGGCGCGTTGCAGGCCGCGTTGCTCCTGGAGTGTCTGGAGGGAGGTGCGTCCGACACGTCTGGCGAGGCCGTCCTGCACGTGCTCGATGGCGCCACCCTGCGCGGCCGACAGGTGCGCGTGCGCCGGGTCCCCGATTGCGAGGGCTGCGCCCGTCCTCGCACCCCCGTCTTTCCCGAGGAGTCCGAGCGATGCACGAGGTGACGCGGACCGTGGACATCACCCGCGAGGTCTGCCCGATGACGTACGTGCGCACCAAGCTCGCGCTGGAGGCGCTGGGCGCGGGCGCGGTGTTGGAGGTGTGGCTCAAGGGGGAAGAGCCCTTGAAGAACGTGCCGCGCAGCGCGCGCGAGGACGGCCACGAAGTGCTCGCGCTGGAGCCGCGGGGGGATGGCACCCACCGGTTGTTGCTGCGCAAGCAGGAAGGACACTGACGCGCCATGGCCACGGTCCGTATTCCCACCGCCATGAGAAGCCTCGCGGGCAACCAGGGCGAGGTGCGCGTCGCGGGCGCCACGGTGGGCGAGGTGTTGAACAACCTGGGCCGGGCGCACCCGGGCCTGGGCGCGCGCGTGCTCGATGACCAGGGCGCGGTGCGGCGCTACGTGAACGTGTTCCTCAACGACGAGGACATCCGCTTCCTGAAGGAGTTGGACACGCCCGTGGCCGACGCGGACCGCCTCACCCTCATTCCAGCCATGGCGGGAGGTTAGGGGCCGTGGCCCTGAGCGAGGAGAACATCCTCCGGTATTCGCGGCAGATCCTCCTGCGCGAGGTGGGCGGTCGCGGCCAGGAGCGTCTGCTCGCGGGAGGGGTGCGGCTGGGTGCCTCGGGCGGGGCGGGATTGACGGCCGCGGCGTACCTGGCGGCCGGTGGTACGGCGGTGGTGGCGGACGCGCGGCCGCTGATGCCCGGGGCGGAGGGCTTCCTCGTTCCGGCGGAGCAGGAGGGCGAGCCCGCGGCGGACGTGCTCGCGCGGGCCCTGCCGGAGTTCAACCCGGACGCGCTCGCGGCGCGCGGGACAGGCCTCCTGGCGGAGGTTCCCGCGACGTGGGATGGCGAGGGCCCTTGGGTGGCGCTGGGCGGGGAGGGACCGCGCGGCGTGGCCGTCTTCCGCGCTCCAGGGGGTTGTGGGGGCTGCTTCGAGGCCACGGTGGCGGAGCTGGGTCCTCCTCCCGGAGGGGTGCTGGGGGTAGGCCTGGGCGCGCTCGGAGCGCTGGTGCTGCAGCGGTTGTTGCTCGGGCTCGGGCCGTCGTTGGGCGCCTGTGGGTGGGAGGCCCCGGGCGTGCTGACGGAGAGGACGGTACGGCGCTGTGGCCGGTGCGGCTGAGGACGAGATGCCCTCCTGGAGCGAGGCGCTGGACGAGGTCGTCCGGCATCTGGAGTCCGCCTGGCCCCTGGAAGGCTGTGGGGTGTTGCTGCGTGTGGGTCCGCGCGGACCCTGGCGTTGCCGTCCCCTGCGCAACGCCCTGGATGCGCGCGCCGCCCGGACGGCCTACGCCTTCGAGCCCCGCGAGTGGCTGGGTGTCCTCCAGGAGGCCGACACCCAGGGTGAGCAGGTCGCATGTGTGTTCCACTCCCACGTGGAGGGAGGCCCGGGTTTTTCCGCGGAGGATCGGCGCCAGGCCGCGCCCGGGGGTCAACCCCTCCTGCCCGGGGTGTCCTACCTCGTGATGGCGATCCCCTCCGGGCGGGTCCGCGCCGCGGAACTCGTCCAATGGGACGGGCATGATTTTCGGGGACACCCCCTCCCGGGACGCTTTTTTTCGCGCCAACCGGCGGAAATCCCTTGAGAAGTCGAGCGCCTGTCCGCTCTCCTCCTGCACCTGCGGAAAGGTAGGCACGAATTGTCAAACGGCGGGTTTTTCGTCTATAACGCCCCCGACTTTTGATCTGCCGCGCTCTGGGGGCTCCTGAAGGCAATGCGCCCTGGGAAGCGCAGGGAGTTAGAACCCGTATGGCGCAGACGCTTGGTTTTACCGTGTGGCTGACCGGCATGTCCGGCACTGGCAAGAGTACGATGGCCGCCTACATCGCGGCCCGGCTCCGCCAGGTGGACCGCAACGTCGAGATCCTGGACGAGAACGAGGTCGGCAACGAGCTGTGGCAGGGCCTGGGTGACAGCAAGGACGAGCGCATGACGATCGTCCGCCGGCTGGGCTACGTGGCCGGACTGCTCACCCGCAACAACGTGGCGGTGCTGGTGCCCTGTGTGAGCCCGTACAAGGCGGGCCGCGAGGACAACCGCCGCTCGGTGGGCCGCTACATCGAGGTCTACGTGGACTGTCCGACCGAGAAGCTCATCGAGCGCGATGGCACGGGCCGTTATAAGAAGGCGCTCGGGGGGGAGATCCCCAACTTCATCGGCATCACCGAGCCGTATGAGCCACCCGCGTCCGCCGAGGTGGTCATCCACTCGGACCAGGAGAGCGTGGAGGAGGGGGCCGGGAAGATCTTCCAGTCCCTGCTGGACCTGGGCTACGTGACGGCCGACGAGCTGAAGATCATCACCGGCAAGAAGATGAAGGCCCAGCCGCCCACGAAGACGGCCGTGACGCGGGTGTCCTCGGCCAAGCCTCCCAAGGCGGCGGCCAAGACGTCCAAGGCGGCGGCCAAGCCTTCCAAGGCGGCGGCCAAGACGCCCAAGGCCGCCAAGGAGGGCAAGGGCGCCAAGGCCCGTCCCGCCGCCCGGGCGGCGCGGGTCGCCAAGCCGTCGTCCAAGAAGGCCTCGGCCAAGCGCAAGGCCCGCTAGGGCTCGGGGGTCCTCGAGGCCTCCTTGACACCTCCTCGACGTGAGGACCCTCGGGGTGCCATGGGCAACCCGGGGGTTCTTCGTTTATAGAGCCCTGCATGCTGACCCCCGAGCGCATCCAGGCCCTGTGTGACTCCTCCCGCCCCAAGTTGGAGGCGATGCGCGCGCAACTCCGTGCCCATGGCTCGGCGCTGGTGGCGTTCTCCGGGGGTGTTGACTCCACCTTCGTGTTGAAGATCGCCGTGGAGGAGCTGGGCGAGCGGGCCCTGGCGCTCACGGCGCTGTCGGCCTCGGTCGCGCCGGAGGAGGAGAAGGAGGCGCGGGAGCTGGCCCAGCGCCTCGGCGCCCGGCACGTGGTGGTATCGAGCGACGAGCTGGCCAACCCCCAGTACGCGGCCAACCCCACCAACCGCTGCTACTTCTGCAAGACGGAGCTGTACGACCTCTGCGAGGCCCAGCGCCGGGAGCGGGGAATCGAGGTGGTGCTGGACGGCTTCAACGCGGATGACTTCAAGGATCACCGTCCGGGACACAAGGCCGCCCAGGAGCACGCGGTGCGCTCGCCCCTGGCGCTCGCGGGGCTGACGAAGGAGGAGATCCGCGCCTGGAGCCATGCCCTCGGCCTACCCACGTGGGACAAGCCCCAGATGGCGTGCCTGGCGTCGCGCATCCCCTATGGCACCTCGGTGACGCGCGAGCGCCTCTTCCAGATCGCCGGGGCCGAGTCCGAGCTGCGCAAGCACGGCTTCCGCCAGTTCCGCGTGCGCTACCACCAGGAGGTGGCGCGGATCGAACTGGCGGCCGAGGAGTACGAGCGCTTCCTGTCCGCCGAGCTGCGGCGCCAGGTGGATGCCGCCTTCAAGGCGCTGGGCTTCAAGTTCGTGGCGTTGGACCTCGAGCCCTTCCGCTCGGGCCGGATGAACGACGCGGCCGGCATCCAGAAGCCCTCGGCCGACGTCCACCCCCTGCCCGTCGTGAGTTGAGCCGCCTGCTTGCCTGGCAGGATGTTGGATCCTGTTGCGGATCGGACGTAGATCCGCCGCGCGCGAGCGCGAGCGCCGCCGGCCGGGGTGATCCACCAGGTCAGGGGTTTTCTTGCGATCTCCCGCGCATGTGCGACTTTGTGCGCACCTGTAGGAGACAACGCACACATGGACATGAATCCTCGCCTCACCTCGGTGGTGTTCCGTCTCAACCGCGAGAAGCTGGACGCCCTGAAGGAGTTGTCGCGCTCGACGCGCATCCGCCAGAGCGAGTACCTGCGCGAGGCCATCTCCGACCTGCTCACCAAGTACGAGGAGCGTCTGGTCGACTGAGCGTCATGTGCCGAGCCGTCCGTCCTCGCTCAGGCGACCTTCGTGTCCACCTGGGTTTCGGCGAGGAAGGGCGGAAGGGCGGGGAGTCCCGGAGGCCGTTGCCTTTCATCGGGAGGAAACGGCTCCTTGTCGAGGGGATAGCGCACCTCCCAGAGCACGAGTCCCTGGGCGGGCGCCTTGAGCCCCGGGATGGACGTCCCCGAGTCGAGCGCGGCGCGGTAGTGCTCCTCGGAGAGTCCGCCAGCGGCCGTGAGCAGGGCGGAGCCCACGAGGTAGCGCACCTGGTAGCGGCCGAAGCCATCTCCCCGGAGACGGGCCTCGAAGAGCCCACCTCCCAACGCATGCAGGGTGGCTGACTCCAGGGTGCGCGGCTTGCGTGGGCTGGAGTTCTCGTGGAACGCCTGGAAGTCGCGGCGGCCCACCGCGGCGCCGAGCACTTCCGCTATCCGTTCGGGCGTGGGCCTGCGTCCCTCCAATCGGGGCTCGAGTCCGAGGTCCATCACGAAGGGCTTCCAGGCCGCGGGGACCTCACCCCCGAGTTGGAAACGGTAGCGATACTCCTTCCCCGTGGCGCTCCACTGGGAGTGGAATCCCTCGGGGGCTCGCCGGGCCACGCACAACCCCAGGCCGGGGGGCAGGAGGGCGGGCAGCCGCTCGGACAGTGTCTCCGCACTATAGCCCGGAGGGAGCCGGACACTGGCCACCTGCATCCGGGCATGGACACCCCGGTCGGTCCGCCCGGCGGGCATGAGGGAGGAGGGGACCCCCGCGTGCCGCATGGCGTTCTCCAAGGCTTCCTGGACGGTGAGCCCGTCCGGCTGCCGCTGGAATCCCTTGAACAATCCTCCTTGGTACCAGATCCACAGGACTGCGGGCGTTCTTTTCACGGAGCGTCAAGGGGGCGGGAGGGGCGTTGCGGTGGTGCGCGGAGCCTAGGATACTTCGCGCCCCATGTCGGCCGCACAAGACCTCCATGACCCCGAGCGGGCGCAGCGTGACTCCCAGTGGCTCTACCGCCAGGGGGACCTCGTCCTCGGGCCCCTGACCGGCCAGCAACTGGTGGACAAGTTGTACGCGGGAGCGCTCACCGGGGACACGGAAGTGTCCTGCACGGGCCCGAGCGGCTTTCGCAAGCTCAAGGAACTGACGCCCTTCCAACTCCACGTGGCCCAGGCGGTGGTGCGGCTCCGGGTGGAAGCCGAGGCGCGCGAGGCTCGGGCGCGGCTCAACCAGCAGCGGATCGTCACCATCGGCGTGGTCCTCGGCGTGCTCATCGCGTTGGGCCTCGGCGCCTGGCAGGTGTCCCGCTACGCGAAGGTGTATCTGGCGGCCAACGCGGACAGCGGACTCGACATCCAGGTGGACCCGCCGGTCATCACCCTGGCCAAGCGCTCCCTGCCGGAAGAACTCTTCGAGTACCCCGGCGAGCCCAAGCGCACCCCGGTCCGTCCTCCCGACACCACGTCCGACAAAACCGACAAGACGGAAAAACCAGAAAAGGTTGCCTCGGTGGGACCCAAGCCGGAGCGTCCGGCCAAGGCGGGCCGGGTGTCGGGCAAGGTGTCCACGGATCCCGACGGGCTCGCCACGGAGGTCAACTACGACCTGGGCGCCATCAATCGGGTGGTGAAGTCGAACCAGAGCACGCTCCACCATTGTTTCAAGGAGGAGAGCGAGCGCCGTCCGGGTTTCGCGGCCAAGGTGCCGCTCGAGTTCACCATCGGCAACGATGGCCGGGTGGCGCAGCTGTGGATCGACAATCCGCAGCTCAAGAAGGGCGCGCTCTTCGAGTGCCTGTTCACCGAGCTGAAGAAGTGGCCCTTCAAGGCCTACACCGGGGAGCGCGCCACGGTGAACCTGGCGTTCACCATCGGCAAGAAGGGGTAGGGCGGGGGCGGGCGGCTTTTTTGCCCCCTCCCACATCCTGGCGGATACAGGGTGCATGGTCTCTGTAGCCGAAGCCGACATCGAGAAGAAGGCCGCCATGGTGCCGCCGGGTACCTTCCGCCACACCGTGCTGGTGGCCGCCAAGCGCTTCAAGTCCACCTGGGCCGAGCTGGGCAAGCTGCTCGTGCAGGTCAAGGACGAGAACCTCTGGGAGTCCTGGGGGCACGCGTCCTTCGAGGCCTATTGCCTCAAGGAACTGCACATCAAGAAGCAGACGGCGCTCAAGCTCACGCGCTCGTTCAGCTTCCTGGCCCGCCACGAGGACGCCGAGGAGGTGTCCCAGCCGGAGTTCCCCCAGAAGGCGCCCCCCTTCGAGGTCATCGAGGTCCTGGCGGACGCGGAGGAGCGCGGCCAGCTGTCCCCCCAGGAGTACCGTTCACTGCGTGACAGCATCTGGAATCCGGAAAAACCCGTCAGCGAGCTCAAGAAGGAAGTGGCCGAACGCTTCCCCCGGCCTCCTCCCGAGCCGCCCCCGGAGAGCTTCCAGGTGAGGAAATTGGCTCAGATGGCGCGTAAACTGGCCGCCGAGGTATCCGGCTGCCGCCGTGTCCCCCATGCCATCGCTGAGCGGGCGAGCGCCCTCGCCGAAGATTTGGAGGAGTGCGCTTCGGGCGTGAATGACGCCTAAACGAGTGTTACTGAACGCTGACCTCGTCCGGCGGTGCACAGCCCGGCGGGCGACTCACCTGGGATGGGCTTCCTGTGCATTCATGGGGAGCCTATATTTCGGCGGACGGTTGTTCGAGACGTGGGCAGCCGGGCGGCTTGGGTGTGGTGAGGGTGTCGGCTAGGTAGGCTCCGGGGGACCGGAGTCGGTGAACTCGGAGGCGGCAGTGAAGAAGGAGCACCACGTCAACCTGTCCTGCTCGTTCTGCGGCAAGTCGCAGCGGGAGGTCCGCAAGCTCATCGCGGGCCCCACGGTCTACATCTGCGACGAGTGCATCAAGCTGTGTAACGACATCATCGCGGACGAGAACGAACGCGAGGAGGGCAAGCCTCAGGTCAGCCTGCCCACGCCCATGGAGATCAAGGCGTTCCTCGACGACTACGTGATCGGCCAGGACCAGGCGAAGAAGGTCCTGTCGGTCGCCGTCTACAACCACTACAAGCGCATCTATCAAAAGAAGCCCACGGCCCGGCCGCGCCCGGGAATGAAGCCCTCGGGTGCCGAGGACGTGGAGCTGAGCAAGAGCAACATCCTGCTCGTGGGCCCCACGGGCAGCGGCAAGACGCTGCTCGCCCAGTCGCTCGCGCGCTTCCTCAACGTCCCCTTCACCATCGCCGACGCCACCAGCCTCACCGAGGCCGGCTACGTGGGCGAGGACGTGGAGAACATCATCCAGAACCTGCTCCACAACGCCGACTACGACGTGGAGAAGGCGGCGCGCGGCATCGTCTATATCGACGAGATCGACAAGATCGCGCGCAAGGGTGATACGCCGAGCGCCACGCGCGACGTGGGCGGCGAGGGCGTGCAGCAGGCGCTGCTCAAGATCATCGAGGGCACGCGCGCCAACGTCACGCCACGGGGTGGCAAGAAGTACAACCAGCAGGAGTACGTGCAGGTTGATACGACGAACATCCTGTTCATCTGCGGCGGCGCCTTCCACGGCATCGACGGCGTCATCAAGCGCCGCGTGGGCGAGAAGGGCCTGGGCTTCGGCGCGAAGATCACCCACCGCGAGGAGCGCAGCGTGGGCGAGCTGCTCGCCATGGTGGAGCCCGAGGATCTGATGAAGTTCGGGATGATTCCCGAGTTCATCGGCCGTCTCCCGATGGTGGCCACGCTCAACGACCTGAAGGAGGAGGATCTCATCACGATCCTCACCCAGCCGAAGAACGCGCTCATCAAGCAGTACCAGAAGCTCTTCGAGATGGAGAAGGTGAAGCTCACCTTCACCAAGGAAGCGCTCAGGGCCATCGCCCGCGAGGCCATGCGCCGCAACTCCGGAGCGCGCGGCCTGCGGGCCATCCTCGAGGACGCCATGCTCGAGATCATGTACGACGTGCCGTACCGGGATGGGGTCAAGGAGTGCAAGATCACCGAGACGGTGGTCACCAAGCACGAGCCTCCCCAACTGGTGATGGAGAAGGAAAAGAAGTCGGCCTGAAAGCAGCGAAGGGACGGTCCTCCAAGAGGCCGTCCCTTCCGCGCTTCAGGGGCCCGGTGCTCCCGGGCTCCACGGTCTCACCCGGAGACCCGGACCGTGGTGTTCATCTCCCGGCCCGTGGCGGGATCCCTCGCGCGCATGGTGAGGATGCCTTCCACGCTCACGTCGAAGGTGATCTCCACCTGCACCGCGCCCGCCTTGGCCTGGCGGATCCCCGAGAAGGTGAACTCGCCGAGCAGATCGTTCCTCGCCACCTGCTCGTTGTCGCCCTGGAAGATGCGCATGGCCAGCTCGGTCTGGTTGTCCCGGCTGGTGGTGGCCACCAACTGCTTGGCGTTGGGGATGGGCGCGTTGCGGGGGAAGACCGTGTGGAAGGCCCCGCCCGCGCGCTCCAGGCCGATCGCCATGGGGATGACGTCCAGCAACTGCAGCCGCATGCTGGAGTTGTCCTCGAGCGACTTGGCGTAGAGGGCCGCGCCCACCGCCACGGCCTCGTCCGGGTGGACGCCCTTGCTCGGCGTCTTGCCGAAGAACTTCGTCAGCCGATCCTGCACCACGGGCATGCGCGTCTGGCCGCCCACGAGCAGCACCTCGTCGATGTCCTTGGTGCTCAGCCCCGAGTCCACGAGCACCCGCGCCACCATCTGCAGCGTGCGGTCCACGAGGTGGTTGGTGAGCTGCTCCAGCATCTTGCGCGTGAACTTCATCTCGATGTTCAGGGGCTGGCCCTGGGACGTCATCGTGATGAAGGGGATGTTGAACTGCACGTCGTCGCGCGCGGACAGGTCGATCTTCGTGCGCTCGGCCAGGTCCTTGATGCGCTGCATCGCCACCGGATCCGTGGCCAGGTCGATGCCCGCCTTGGACGCGAAGTCCTTGAGGACGTGGTGGATGATGGCGTTGTCGAAGTCGATGCCTCCCAGGAAGACGTCGCCCCCGGTGGCCTTCACCTCGAAGACCCGGTCGCGGATCCCGATGATGGACACGTCGAACGTGCCGCCGCCCAGGTCGTAGACGAGCACCGTCTTGTTGACGCTCTTGCCGGCGCCATAGGCGAGCGCCGCCGCGGTGGGCTCGTTGATGATGCGCACCACCTCGAGGTCGATGAGCTTGCCGGCCTCCTTCACCGTCTGCCGCTGACGGTCATTGAAGTACGCGGGCACCGTCACCACGGCGCGCTTGATGGGCGTCTTGAGGTAGTTGGCGGCGACGTCGCGGATCTTGTTGAGGATCTTGGCGCTGATCTCCTGGAGCGAGAATTCCTTCTTGCCCACGTCCAGGACCACGTCGCTCTTCTTGCCGGGGCGCACCGAGTACGCCACGACCTTCTTCATCGCCGCGACGACATCGCTCTGGTAGGCGCGCCCCACCAGCCGCTTGGAGCCGTAGATGGTGTTCTTGGGGTTGAGCTGCCACTGGCGCTTGGCCTCGTAGCCGATGAGCTCGTTGCCCTTGTCGTCGATCGCGAAGATCGAGGGAATGGTGTACTCACCGCCCTTGTAGGGGATGAGCTTCACGTTCCCACCGTCCTCGACGATCGCGGCGCACGAGTTGGTCGTGCCGAGGTCGATGCCGATGATGGGATCCTTGTGCACGCGCGGGACTCCGAGAGAAAGGGGCTCGAGGCGAACGGGGAAGGGCCCTGGCTTATCAATTGGCGACGTTAGTGCAACTTCACGGGGGTCGCGAGCGCGACGACAAGTCCGGTGGCCCCCGGGGGGCGTCTTCCCGGGTTGTCCGGAGGGCGCCCCAGCGGGCACGACGCCCCCCGACCCGTGCTCCCGCCTGGAGAGCACGGCCCACGACATAACGGAAGAAGGGACCTGGACATCGCCGGGTCCGGGAGGAAATGTCCTGGAAGCCGCCGCGTTTCCGTGGAGGCGGCCTTCCCCGGCGGAGGGGGAGGGTCCAAACCACCGCACAGAGGAGTGTCCCCGTGGAAGCCAAGCGATACCTGCAGGAGGTCGGCGCCCAGGTGTCCGACGACTTCGTCAAGAATCGCTCCATCCTCTCCTTCGAGGAATACCTCGCGCTCTTCATGGCGGATCCGCGGGGTCAGGCACGCAACGCCGCTCAGTACCTGCGCGATGTGATGGACCACTACGGCACGGAGACGGTGCCGCACCCCACCGGCAAGCAGCGCCGCTTCAAGGTCTTCGACGTGCCCTCCAGCGACCGCGATGGCCGGGTCGCCGGCCAGGAGGAAGTGCAGAACGCCGTCTACCGGATGCTCGGCAACTTCACGCGCGCCGGACGCATCAACAAGCTCATCATGATGCACGGCCCCAACGGCAGCGCGAAGTCCACCTTCGTCAACGCGCTCAAGGCGGGCATGGAGGACTACTCGCGGCAGCCCCAGGGGGCCCTCTACCGCATCAGCTGGATCTTCCCCTCGTCCAAGCTCGTCAAGGGCTCCATCGGCTTTGGCGGCGAGCGCGTTCCCGCCACGGAGACGGACCTGACCTCCTTCGCGCACCTGGACGCGGAGTCCATCGATGTGCGCATCCCCTGCGAGCTGCGCGACCACCCGCTCTTCGTCCTGCCCCCCTCCGAGCGGCAGCGGCTCGTCGAGGGCGCGCTCAAGAAGAAGGGCCCGGGGGAAGGGCAGGGGGGCGAGGGCGACTTCATCCTCTCGGACTACATGCGTCATGGCGAGCTGTGCCACAAGTGCCGCAGCATCTACACGGCGCTGCTCGCCAACTACAAAGGCGACTTCATGCAGGTGATCCGCCACGTGCGGGTCGAGCGCTTCTACATCTCGCGCCGCTACCAGGTGGGCACGGTGACGGTGGAGCCGCAGATGAGCGTGGACGCCATGTACCAGCAGGTGTCGGCGGACCGCGCCCAGATGCTCAACATGCCGCCCGCGCTGCACAACGTGGCCCTCTTCGAGCCCCATGGCGCGCTCGTGCACGCCAACCGGGGGGTCATCGAGTACTCGGATCTGCTCAAGCGTCCGTTGGAAGCCTTCAAGTACCTGCTGGGCTTCGTGGAGACGGCGCAGGTGCCGCTCGAGCACTTCGTGCTGCAACTGGATGAAGTGCTCCTCGCGTCCTCCAACGAGAAGCACCTGGGGGCCTTCAAGGAACTGCCGGACTTCGCGTCCTTCAAGGGCCGCATCGAGCTGGTGCGCGTGCCCTACCTGCGCCGCTACCGGCAGGAGCAGCAGGTGTACGACGCGCAGATCACCCCCACCACCGTGGGCAAGCACGTGGCCCCGCACGCCACCGAGGTGGCCGCCATGTGGGCGGTGCTCACGCGCCTCAAGAAGCCCATTCCCGACCGCTACCCGCCCGAGGTCAAGGAGCTCATCGACCAGGTGACGCCGGTGGAGAAGATGCACCTGTACGAGGAGGGCGTGGTGCCGGACCGGCTCAGCCTCTCGCACGGCAAGGAACTGCGCAAGCTGCGCACGGACCTGTACGAGGAGTCCGACGCCTATCCCAACTACGAGGGCCGCAGCGGCGCGAGCGCGCGGGAGATCAAGACGGCGCTGTTCAACGCCGCGCAGCACCCGGACTACAAGTGCCTGCACGCGCTCGCGGTGTTCGAGGAGCTGGAGGCCATCTGCAAGGACAAGAGCGTCTACGAGTTCCTCCTGCAGGAGGTGGTGGACGGCTACCACGATCACGAGGAGTTCGTGCGCGCGGTGCAGGCCGAGTACCTCGACCGGGTGGACGAGGAGGTGCGCGAGAGCATGGGCCTGGTGTCCGAGGGCCAGTACCGCGAGCTCGTGGAGCGCTACGTCTACAACGTGAGCCACTGGGTGAAGGGCGAGAAGATCCGCAACCGCCACACCGGGGCCATGGAGCGCGTGGACGAGCAGCGCATGGCGGAGATGGAGGCCATCGTCATGCCGCGCGGCGAGGATCCGGGCGAGTTCCGCCGGGGCCTCATCTCGCAGATCGGCGCGCACAAGCTGGACAACCCGGACGCGGAGATGGACTACCCGCGCATCTTCCCGGATCTCTTCCGCCGCCTGCGCGACCACTACTTCGAGGAGCGCAAGCGCGTGCTGCGGCGCAACAAGGAGAACATCCTCAAGTACCTCTCGGAGGACCGGGGCACGTTGTCCTCGCGCGAGCAGGCCCAGGTGGAGAGCACCCTCCAGGCCATGAGCGAGCGCTACGGCTACTGCGAGCACTGCGCCAAGGACGCCATCCTCTTCCTGATGCGCAAGCGCTACGGCTGAGCCGCGCTGGGGGTCGCGAGCGCCACACGCGGAGTCCTCCCGGAGCAGGCGGGCGGACGGGCGCCGGGTGGGCTCGGTGCTTTCTGAAAAGCGCGTCGCAAGGGGATGATGGGGACTCCATCGATGTTGAAGACCTTTGTCCCCCCTCGTTCCGTGTCCGGAGTCTCGATGACCCGTTTCGTCCTGGGCCTGCCCGCCTTCTTCGCCATGCTGTCCTGCGCGGCCGCGCCGACCCCTCATGGGGCCTTGGCGCCCTCGGGCGAAGGGAGCATGGGCGGTGCGCCGGTGGTCTCCTCCTCGTCGCGGCCCACGCGCAAGGAGCAGGTGCGGCGCATCCTCCCGCATAACGTGCGGCTGTCCGTGCGCGAGGATGGGCAGGCCCGCAGCGCCGCCTCGGGCGTGGTCATCGGCAACGAGAAGACGCCCGAGGGCGTCGTGAGCTACGTGCTCACCAACGCGCACGCCGTGGCGATGGACGGGCTCGACAAGCCGAGCCTGCTCGTCATCGTGGACGCGCGCGGTGACTCCACGGAGTACGCGGCGCGCGTGGTGGCCACGGGCTCGGTGCCGGACATGGACCTGGCGCTGGTGAAGGTGCCTGGCCTCGCGCTCGAACCGGCCCGGCTCGCCACGGACGCGGAAGTGGAACTGGGTGACGACGTGGTGGTGGCCGCCTCGCCCTTCGGCCGGGCCCTGTCGCTGTCCGGGGGCATGGTGTCCCAGGTGGAATGGGACAAGGACAGCAAGCTGCCGCGCATGGTGAAGACGGACGCGCCCATCGGGTACGGCGCCTCGGGCGGCGGCATCTTCAGCCTGGAGTCGGGCAAGCTGCTCGCCATCGTCGAGGGCTACCGCACCGCCAAGGTGGGCTTCGCCGTGGCCGAGCAGAACTTCAGCTTCGACGTGCCCATGCCGGGCGAGACCTTCGCCGCTCCCTCGGCCAAGGTGCGCGTCTTCCTGGGGCAGCACGGCTTCGCCCGGCTGCTCGGCACGGAGCCGGTCGCCAGCCGCTAGACGCCCTCCGCGCTCTGTCCACCCCCGGACGGGAAAACTCGACAGGGGTGGCCGCCACGGTACATCCCGAGGCGGGAGACAGACATGGGCAACCGCAGTTCCTGGGATCAGTACTTCATGGACATCGCGCGCCAGGTGGCCAGCCGGGCCACGTGTGATCGCAAGCACGTGGGGGCGCTCCTGGTGCGCGACCGGACCATTCTCTCCACGGGCTACAACGGCTCCATCCGGGGCCTGCCGCACTGCTCGGACGTGGGCCACATGATGGAGAACGGCCATTGTGTGGCCACCGTCCACGCCGAGGCCAACGCCATCATCCAGGCGGCCAAGAACGGTGTGCGCATCGACAGCGAGCGCGACAAACCCACCACGCTCTACACCACCGCGAGCCCCTGCTGGCCGTGCTTCAAGCTGATCGCCAACTCGGGCGTGCAACGCATCGTCTACGGCGAGTTCTACCGGGATCCGCGCATCTTCGAGTACGCCTCTCGTCTGGAAATAGAGCTCGTGGGCCCGGGTCCGGAAGAGCAACCGTCCGGGCGTTAATTACTGGCACCCAGTGTCAGCCAGCGCACGCAACCCCGGTGCGTCCTGGATGTTTGGCGCTCGAAACGTCGAGTGAATGACATTCTGTTGATGGCTGGAGGACGCTTGAGACGGGAATTCCTCTTGGACGGCAAGAATTACCGGCTCAGGGTTGACGGTAAATACGCCAGTCCCTAGATCCTGGGAGTGACGGGGCGGCGGGAGTGACGGGCGCCAGTCAACCTCAGGAGCATGCGTGATTACCTCCACGGCTGCGAACAGCGGCGCGCCCTCGGTGCGCGAAGGGACTGATACGGTGGTGGATGCCGCGCGCTACAGCACGGTTCCTCCCCTGATGGACAGCCTTCTGCATGATGTGCGCAATCCCTTGAATGCGCTCTCCATCCACCTGGAGGTGCTGACGGAGAAGCTCAAGGTGGAGGGCCAGGTGCCGCCCTCCCAGGAGAAGAACCTCAAGTCCATGCGCGAGCAGATCCAGCGGGTGGACGGCATTTTGCGGCGCTTCGCCGAGTTCATCGTGAGCCGCCCGGGTGGGGCGGGAGATGCCGACCTCACGGAGACGGTGACACGCGCCATGGACGTGTTGGCTCACGAGAGCCGCAAGCAGCGCCTGCAGGTGCGTCCCTCGCTCGCTCCGGGCGTGAGGGCGCGGCTGTCGGACATCGGGGAGCTGGGCTTCCTCGTGTTGCAGGCGTTGACGCGGGGCTATGGCCGCTCGGAGCCTGGAAGTGAAGTGACGGTGGGGGTGCGGATCGAGGAGTCGCGGGCGGTCTTCGAGGTGGTGGATGTGAACACATCCCCGGCGCTGGATGGCACCTCGGAGTCGTCGGCGGCCCTTGAACTGCGATGTGCGCAGCTCGGCGTGGACCTGCACCTGCGTGCCGGTACTTGCCGCATGTCCTTCCCGCTCGCCTGATCCAGACGAACGGCGTTTACCAACCTTTTTCTTCATCCGAGAAGTTCAGATGTCTGGAGGTCCCGTGGGCAGCGCGCGAATTCTGGCTGTGGACGACGAGCGCGATACGTGTGAGGCGCTGGCGGAGATGTTGACCGCCTGGGGTCACAAGGTGGAGACCGCGTTCGACGCGCACGACGCGCTCCGCAAGGCGGGCGAGTTCCGGCCGGACGTGGTCTTGTCGGACCTGGCCATGCCCGAGACGGATGGTCTGGGGCTGTTGCGCACCTTGCGCGACGAGCTGCCGGACTGCCCGGTGGTGCTCCTCACCGGCCACGGCACCATCGATGCCGCGGTGGCCGCCATCCGCGAGGGCGCCTATGACTTCATCGTCAAGCCGCTGGACACCGCGCGGCTCAAGGTCTGCATCGACCGGGCGCTGGAGAAGAAGGAGACGATGCGCGAGGTGCAGGGTCTGCGCCGGCGCCTCAAGCAGTTGGGCTCCTCGGACTTCATCGGCCAGTCGGCGGTGATGCGCAAGGTGTTCGAGCTCATCGAGAAGGTGGCCCCCTCCAAGGCGAGCGTGGCCATCTCCGGCGAGTCCGGCACGGGCAAGGAAGTGGTGGCGCGCTCCATCCACAACCTGTCGCAGCGGCGTGACAAGCCCTTCGTCGCCATCAACTGCGCCTCCATTCCCGCCACCCTCATCGAGTCGGAGATCTTCGGCCACGAGAAGGGCGCCTTCACCGGCGCGGATCAGCGCCGCCCGGGCGTCTTCGAGCTCGCCCACGGCGGCACGCTCTTCCTGGACGAGCTGGGCGAGATTCCCATCGAGCTGCAGGCCAAGCTCTTGCGCGTGCTCGAGGAAGGCCGGCTGCGGCGCCTGGGCGGCAAGGTGGAGCTCGAGGTGGACGTGCGCGTGCTGTGCGCCACCAACCGCGACCTCAAGAAGGAGATCGAGGCCAAGCGCTTTCGCGAGGACCTCTACTTCCGCCTCAACGTCTTCCAGATCCACCTGCCGCCCTTGCGCGAGCGCCGCGACGACGTGCCCATCCTGGTGCAGCACTTCGTGGAGAAGTTCCGCGGGGACTCGGCCAAGCGCGTCACGGGCGTGCACCCGGACGCGATGGAGACGCTCAAGAACCACGAGTGGCCGGGCAACATCCGCGAGCTGCGCAACGCCGTGGAGCGCGCCGTCATCCTCTGCGACGGCGAGCTCATCATGCGCGAGCACCTGCCGCCCGACATGGCCGGCAAGAGCCCCGAGCGGCACACCTTCCGCCTGCCCTACGGCCTGTCGCTCGATGCCGTGGAGCGCGAGTACATCCTGGGAAGCCTCCAGCGCAACGGCAACAACAAGGCCCGTACGGCGGAAATCCTCGGCGTGAGCGAGAAGACGCTCTACAACAAGCTCAACCGCTACGCGGCCGAGGCACGCCAGGGAAAGACGGGCGAGAGCAACACCCTGTCTGGCAATCACGGCGGCTCCCTGCTCGGGAACAATCCGGAATTCCGCTAAGCCGTTCTTCCTCCGACCAAACTACCTCGGCGGCTCCGCTCCAGGAGCTGACCTGTCAGGTGGTTTGGGTGCAAGGGAAGAATCCAGGTCTGGCGGCCGGAGGGCCGGGCGCCAGGGTGGATGTTCCTCGCGAGAGGGAATCATGACGCGGCGTGTCGGAAGGGCAAGGGAGCGCCCCGTCTCTGCTTGACTCATGGGGTCGCGGCGGGCGATCCTGCGGGTCACACATACCCACTGAGGCAGCCGGTGTTACACTTCCCTACGTAGGGAGGATTCCGGCGTGTTCTCTCCGCGGCTCTCTGTCAGAGGACGGAGTTCAGCCACGCCTGGGGGCGTCAAGGAAGGCCACGTTTTCATGAGCGACGCGCGAGTTCTTCACTTCTTCGGCGGCAAGGGCGGGGTGGGCAAGACCACGCTCGCGGCGGCATACGCCCTGCGGCTGGTGGATGAAGCGCCCAAGGAGCGGGTTCTAATCGTCTCATTGGATCCGGTGCGGTCATTGTCTGACCTGTTGCGCAAGCCCCTGACGGCCAAACCCTCGAAGATCGAGGCCGAGGAGGGAGCGGCGGAACCCAAGGCGGAACCCAAGGTTGAGCCCAAGGGCAAGGGCAAGGGCGCCAAGAGCACCAAGGCGGAGGGCGGCTTGTGGGCCATGGAAATGGAGCCCGCGGCGCTCACCAAACCCTTCCTTCAGAAATATCTGCCCGCGTTGCAGAAGGCGGCGGTGAAGGGGACGCATCTGTCCGAGGAGGAGCTGGGTAAGTTGTACAGCCAGGCCACTCCGGGACTGGAGGAGTTGCTGGGCCTGCTGCACGTGGCGGCGCTGGCGGAGTCGGGCGAGTTCGACCGGATCGTCGTGGACACGGCGCCCACGAGCCACACGCTGCGCCTCTTCGACATGCCGGTGGGGCTGCGCAAGTTCCTGGGCCTCGTGAAGGCGGGCGGGGATCGGGCGGCGAGTGGCAAGGGCAAGAAGGCCGCCGCCGCCGTGTCCGAGGAGCAGGGCTTCCTCGAGGAGCTGCTCTCCCGGGCGGAGAAGCTGTTGGCCTTGCTGAAGGACCCCGCGCGTTCGGCCTTCCACCTGGTGACGCTGGCGGAGCCGGTGCCCGAGGCCCAGACGCGCATGTATTTCACCCAGCTGCGCGAGCGCGGAATTCCCGTGGTCGAGGTGGTGGTCAACCAGGTCGAGGACAAGGAAGGCTGTCCCACCTGTCAGGGCCGCCGCGGGCTCCAGGCGCCCCATGTCCGCAAGTACCAGGCGCTCGACAAGAACGTCCCGGTGCACCTGGTCTGCAAGCGCGAGGTGGCGCCGCGCGGCCTGGAGTTGCTCAAGCCCTTCGCTCAGGAGTGGGCGAGCGGCAAGGAAACCAAGACGCTGGAGTTCGCGGCCGCCGAGGGTCCGCCCGCGCTGGTGCGTGCCCCCTCCATGCCGCCCATCGCCGCGCCGCCGCTGCCTCCCACCCGGCTCATCTTCTTCGTGGGCCAGGGCGGCGTGGGCAAGAGTTCGTGCGCGGCCGCCGCGGCGGTGACGTTGACGGAGAAGGAGGGGCCGGTGCTCCTCATCTCCACGGACACGGCGCATTCGCTGTCGGACGTGCTCCAGAGCCGGCTCACGGACGTGGAGACGCAGGTCAAGGGCACCAAGGGCCTGTATGCCCGCGAGTTGGATGTGCCGGGCTGGTTCACCGCCCTGCGCAAGCGCTGGAAGGAGAAGGCGGAGAAGGCCTTCGAGGGCGCGCCCAAGACGGGCAATGACGTGCCGGTGGATCTGCTCCTCTTCCGCAACCTGCTGGACGCGGCGCCCCCGGGCATCGACGAGCTGGCGGCCCTGTCCTGCCTGACGGATGCCCTGGTGCAGGAGCGCTTCAAGCGCATCGTCGTGGACGGGGCGCCCATGGTGTCCAGCTTGCGTGTGGTGGAGCTGGCGAGCATCGCCAAGGGCTGGTTCAGCGCGCTGCACGGCGTTCTGTCCAAGCACAAGGCCAAGGGGCTCGGCGAGCTGTCGGACGACATGGCCGGGTTCATCAAGCACATCAAGCGTTTCGAGGACGCGCTGGCCTCGCCCACCGAGTCGCGCTTCGTCGTGGTGACGCGGGGCGAGGAGCTGGCCACGGAGCGCACGGCGCGGCTGGTGGAATACCTCAAGGAGCGCAAGCTCCAGGTGGAGCGCGTGCTGGTCAACCGCGTGGGGCCCAAGGCGGACTGCCCCAAGTGCGAGAACCGGCGCAAGAACGAGCTCAACGCGGCCAAGGTCATCGAGAAGCAGATCGGCCTGCCCGTCACCGTGGCGCCCGCTCTCGGCCGTCACCCGGCCGGGCTGCGCGAGCTCAAGGCCTTCCGCACCGCCTGGTACGCGCTGAGCGCCACCGCGAAGACGAAGGCGGCCTGAGGCGCGCCCTCGGGTCGCTTCACCGCAACTGCATGCCCCTCACATGGGGCAGCAGGCGCGGCAGTTGGTACAGCAGTCCTTCCATCAAGCGCTGTTGGGGCGAGCGGGAGGGTTCTTCCCGGAGCACCCCTTCACCGTGCTCCAGGCGCAGGGCCAGCACCGGTCCCGCCAGGAGCAGGCACAGCGCGGGCACGAGGCACAGCCCCACGGGCACGAGCGACGCGGCGGTCAGGTGGAGCGCCCGACGCATCCGGGAGGGAGGCGCCTCGGACGAGGCCGTCAGCGCGCTCAGGCATCCCGCGAACAGCGCCGCCCCGAGCAGACCCAGCAGCGCCGCCAGCATCCAGCTCGCGCCCCCCAGTACCGTGCCCAGCACGGGCTGGACGAGCCCCGGTGCCAGGGCCGCCAGCACGAAGGCGAAGAAGAAGGGGGTCAACGCCACCAACACCACCAATCCCCACTGCCGTCCCTCGAGTCTCACCATCCCCCGCCACCTCCCTAGAGAAGAGGGTGGGCAGGGGCCGCCGGGGCGCCAAGTCCGTCATGGGGCGATTCGTTCTATGCATCGCACTCGGGCGGGTTGTCGACGAACGTCCCCAGCGTCCCGAGTTCCAGCGCTCCCCGCTCCGTCAGCGTGCCCTGGAGGGGCTCCCGCTTCGGGAAGGTGAGCCGCACGGTGCGGCCCGTGAGCGTGTAGGTGCCTTGCTCCTCGCGCCGCAGGAGGCCGCCCTTCTCGCTCGTCGTGTCCACCTCCGCCGTCTTGAGCACGACGCGCCCCGAGGCGGAGAAGGTGAGGGAGAGCCGGGGCGACATGACGCCCGCGGGGAGGATGGACCAGGTCACCTTCTGGAGGATGTCCGGCAGATCGGACGTCCTCTGGAGGGAGCGGCCCAGTAGCAACTGCCAGCCCACCGTGTCGCGGATGACGTCCAGATCCGGGTCCTCCTTGGCCCGCGCGAGCCGCCGCTTGTCCAGCTCCACGGAGCGCTTCAGGTACTGGAGGATGGTCTCCCGGTAGGCCTCCTCCTCGCAGATCTTCCCCTTCTGGCGCAGGACGCCCAGCGTGGCCGCCACGTTGTAGTGCGCCAGGGCCATCCTCGGGTTGGCGCGGGTGGCCGCCCGGAACTTTTCCAGGGCCTCGGTGTATTGGCCCGCCTGATAGAGCCGAAAGCCCTCGGTATTGAGGGTCCTCGCGGACGGGGTGGGCGCGGCGGACAGGAACAGGGACAGCAGCAGGGGCAGGGCGTTCACGAGCACTCGGACGGGAGGGGAGAGGTAGGAATTCTGCGCACCGCGTAACAGGTTGCGCGTTGTCATCCCGGGGCGGCGGGTGATAGGGCTCCCGCGCCATGGCGACCGGCATCAATTATCCCCTCGATTTCGAGCGCCCGCTCATCGAGTTGGAAAAGAAGATCGACGAACTCAAGGCCCTCTCGACGAGCGGCTCGGTGGATTTCACCTCGGAAATCTCCAAGCTGGAGAAGAAGGCCAAGAAGCTCCAGACGGAGATCTTCAGCGACCTGACGCGCTGGCAGGTGGTGCAGTTGTCGCGGCACAGCTCGCGGCCGTACTTCCTGGACTACGTGCAGCACCTCTTCACGGACTTCCTGGAGCTCGCCGGGGACAGGCACTTCGGTGAGGACCCGTCCATCGTGGGCGGCTTCGCGCGCTTCGAGGGGCAGGTGGTGATGATCATGGGCCACCAGAAGGGGCGCAACACCAAGGAGAACATGGCGCGCAACTTCGGCATGCCGCGCCCCGAGGGCTACCGCAAGGCCCGCCGGCTGATGGAGCTGGCCGAGCGCTTCGACAAGCCCATCCTCACCTTCGTGGACACGCCGGGCGCCTACCCGGGCATCGGCGCCGAGGAGCGCGGCCAGGCCGAGGCGATCGCCGTGAACCTGGAGGTCATGAGCCGGCTCAAGGTGCCCATCGTCTCCACCGTGGTGGGCGAGGGCGGCTCGGGTGGGGCGCTCGCCATCGGCGTGGGCAACCGCGTGCTGATGCTGGAGAACAGCATCTACTCGGTCATCTCCCCCGAGGCGTGCTCGTCCATCCTCTACCGGGACTCCAGCAAGGCGGAGAAGGCGGCGGACGCGCTCAAGCTCACGGCCCGGGATCTCAAGAGCATGAACGTCATCGACGAGATCATCGCCGAGCCTCCGGGTGGCGCGCACCGCGACCACGCGAAGGCCGCGGAGAACGTGCGCAAGGCGCTGCGCAAGCACCTGGATGAGCTGTCCGGCCTCTCTCCGGACAAGCTCGTGACGGATCGCTACGACAGATTCCGCAAGCTCGGCGTGTTCTCCGGACGTTGACCATGAGACCGCTCGTTCCCGCGCACATCGAGACGCTCAAGCCCTACGTCCCCGGCAAGCCCATCGAGGAGACGGAGCGGGAATACGGCCTCACGGGTGTCATCAAGCTCGCCTCCAACGAGAATCCGCTCGGGCCCTCGCCCAAGGCCATCGAGGCCATGCGCGCCGCCGCCCAGAAGCTGCACCTGTATCCGGACGCGAGCAGCTACGCCCTCGTGCGCCGGCTCGCCACGCACCTGGGGGTGAGGCCCGAGGAGGTGCTCCTGGGCTGCGGCTCCAACGAGCTCATCGAGGTGCTCATCCGCACCTTCACCACGCCCGAGGACGAGGTGCTGCTGTGCCAGGGCTCGTTCCCGGCCTACCGCATCTCCGTGCAGGCGCATGGCCGTCCGTTCGCCGAAGTGCCCATGCGCGAGGGGCGCCGCGTGAGGCCCATGGCGGGCAACGGTTATCCCACGTCATTGCGCATCTCCGTGGGCACGCGCGAGGAGAACGCGCGCTGTGTGACGGCCCTGCGCGAGGTACTCGCTTCATGAATCAGAGACCCTTCATCGTGGCCATCGACGGGCCGGCGGGCGCGGGCAAGTCGACCGTGTCCAAGGTACTGGCACGCCGGTTGGGCTTCGCCCTGGTGGACACCGGGGCCATCTACCGCTGTGTGGCGCTCAAGGCGCGGCGCGAGGGCATCGCGCTCGATGACGACGGCAAGCTCGGCGAGCTGCTCGGCCGGGTGCGCGTGTCCTTCGAGGTGGTGGGCGAGGACAACCACGTCTTCCTCGATGGCGAGGACGTCTCGGCCGAGATCCGCACGCCGGAGAACTCCATGGCGGCCTCCCAGGTGTCGAGCCGCCCCGTGGTGCGCGAGGGGCTGTTGTCCCTCCAGCGGCGGTTGGCGTTGCAGGCCCCCAAGGGCGCCATCCTGGAGGGCCGGGACATCGGCACCGTGGTGTTCCCGGACGCGGACGCCAAGTTCTTCCTGGAGGCGGATCCCACCATCCGCGCGCGCCGCCGCTACGAGGAGTTGTTCCAGAAGGGCGTGGAGCGCTCCCTCTCGGACGTGCTGACGGATCAGGTGAAGCGCGATCAGGACGACGCCTCGCGGGCCGTGGCGCCGCTCAAGCCGGCGGACGATGCCCGGCGGGTGGACTCCACCGAGCTGCCCCTGTCCGAGGTCGTCCACACCCTGGAGCAGGAAATCCTGGCGCGAATATCGCGTCGTTGAATTTTCCTCTTAAGCGGTTATTCCGGGTTAAGTGGGGGATTCGTGGTAGGATCTGGCATGGCCTTGATCCCTCCCAATCCCTTTCGCGCCGGATGCTCCCTGCTGCTGTTGTTGTGTCTCACCGGTGTTTCCGCCCATGCCCAGGCGAAGAGCGCCAAGCGAGGCCTGGGTTATGGCTACCACTCCGCGGAGGACATGCGGGCGCTCTCGCCGGGCATGAGCTGGTGGTACAACTGGTCTCCCACGCCCGAGGCGGGCGCCGCGAGCGTGGCCTCGTCCGTGGGGGTGTCCTTCGTGCCCATGGTCTGGGGTGGTACGCCGAACGCGGATCAGGTGGCCGCCGCCATTCCCGCGGGGGCCCAGTACCTGCTGGGCTTCAACGAGCCCAACTTCAAGAGCCAGGCGAACATGACGCCCAGCGTGGCCGCGGCGCGCTGGCCCGTGCTGGAGGAAGTGGCCCGCCGCAAGAACCTCAAGCTGGTGGCCCCCGCGGTCAACTACTGCGGTGATTGTGTCTCGGAAGGGGGCGTCACCTTCACCGATCCCGTGGTGTACCTGGATGCGTTCTTCGACGCCTGCAAGACGTGCAAGGTGGATTACATCGCCGTGCACTGGTACGCGTGCGACCTGAGCGCGCTCAAGTGGTACGTGGGCCTGTTCAAGAAGTACAACAAGCCCATCTGGCTCACCGAGTTCGCCTGCGGGGACCGGCCGCACGATCAGATCACCCTGGACGTGCAGAAGAAGTACATGACGGAGGCGGTCAACTACCTGGAGAACGAGCCCGCCGTCTTCCGCTACGCCTGGTTCTCCGGACGCAACAACGAGATCCCCAACATCAACCTGCTGGGCAATTCCGGGCAATTGACGGAACTGGGGCGCCTGTACGTGAGCCTTCCCGCGGGGGGTGGTACCTCGCAGCCGGGCAAGCTGACGCCGGTGCTCGCCGCCGCTTCGTCCAGTGAGAATGGCGGCACGGGCCCGGAGAAGGCCATCGATGGCGACCTGAGCACCCGGTGGAGCAGTGCCTTCGCCGATCCGCAGTACCTGCTGCTGGACCTGGGTGCCACCAAGAAGATCACCGGCGTGAAGCTCCAGTGGGAGGCGGCGTACGGCAAGGACTACCAGCTCCAGGTGTCCAACAATGGCACCACCTGGACGACCGTCACCTCGGTGGTGGCGGGGGATGGTGGCGTGGATGAGTTCACGAACCTGTCCGCCACCGGCCGCTTCCTGCGCATCTACGGCACGAAGCGCTCCAGCGGGTATGGGTACTCGCTCTTCGAGGTGGATGTCTTCGGCGGCACGCCGTAGCTACCCGCGCCGGGAGAACCACCCCATCAGCTTCTCCAGGGCGCGCCGATCCAGGTCGTCGAAGGTGGCCTTGTGCTCGGAGTCGATGTCGAGCACGGCGATGAGTTCGCGCTGGGGCCCGAAGACGGGCACGACGATTTCCGAGGCCGAGCGGCCATCGCAGGTGATGTGGCCCGGAAACGTGTGCACGTCCTCGACGACGACGGTGCGGCCCTCGGCGGCGGCGGTCCCGCAGACCCCCTTGCCGAACGGGATCTCCAGGCACCCGAGCGTCCCCTGGTAGGGGCCCACGCGCAGCAGCTTGCCCGGCTCCACCACCCGGTAGAAGCCGGTCCACAGGTGGCCGAAGGCGTGGTGCAGCAGGCAGCTCATGGTGGCCATGGCGGCCACGTCGTCGTGGATGCCCTCGAGGACGGCTTCCACGTGCTGCTCGAGTTCGGCATAGGCCTCGGCCTTGGGCTGGCCGCGCAGATCCAGGGTGACTTCAGCCATGGTGGGTGTTCCTCGACACGAAGGCCGAAGTCAGATGGCTTCGGCGGGGCACGTAGGTGTATCCCGAACACGGCCTGACCGCGATACCTGGAGAGCACGCATGGACACCTTGCACCTGGATGACAACACCCGGCTCCTCGTCCTGACCGGCGCGGGGGTGTCCGCCGAGAGTGGCATCCGGACCTTTCGGGGAATGGGGGGTCTCTGGGAGAACGAACCCGTCGAGAAGGTGGCCACGCCCGAGGGCTTCGATGAGGACCCCGCCCGGGTCTGGCGCTTCTACTCGGAGCGCCGGGCGGCGGCCGCCTCGTGCGAGCCCAACCCCGGCCATCGGGCGATCGCCGAGTGGGAGCGGAAGCTGGGAGACCGGTTCCTCCTGGCGACGCAGAACATCGATGGCCTGCATCAGCAGGCGGGCAGCGAGCGGGTGGTGGAGTTGCACGGCAGCCTGTTCAGCACACGCTGCCACCACTGCGCCCGGGCGCCCTTCGAGGATCGGACCGTCTATCCCGAGGGGCGGGTCCTCCAGTGCCGCGAGTGCCAGGGGTTGCTGCGCCCGAACATCGTGTGGTTCGGCGAGATGCTCGCGGAGGAGGATCTGACGCGGGTTCGGGACTTCATGCTGCGCATGGACACCCGGCTGGTGTTCCTGGCGGTGGGGACGTCGGGCGCGGTGTGGCCCGCGGCCGGCTTCGTGGATGGTGCCCGCGAGGTGGGTGGGCGGACGTGGCTCGTGAACGCGGATCCCGCGGACAACACGCGCCAGTTCCACCACTTCGTCCAGGGCCGCAGCGGGGAGATCCTTCCCTGGCTGGTGACCTTCGGCTGTGGGCCCGGGCCTACTCGAAGATGGTGATGGAGTCGTCCTTCTCCTTGGCCGGACGGGCCGCGGGGCGGGACGGCCGGGCGGGCTCGGGAGCCGGGGCGGGCTTCACCACCGGAACGAGCGTCACGTTCACCTCCTGCTCGCTCGACAGGGTGCCCCGGAAGTCCAGCTTGCGCTTGTGCTCCTGGTGCGAGGCCATGCGGAAGGTGAGCTCGACCAACTCATCCCGGTGCAGCCGGCGCTCCGTCGGCGTGGTGCCAATCTGCGCGTCGCCGATGAACACGGCGGCGCCAGCGGGCGTGGAGCGGATGTGAACCAGGATGTTGGTGTCCACCGGGGCGGGTTGCGGGGGGGTGGGGGCAGGGGTGGGCCGGGTCTTCATCTCCACCCGGGAGGGAGCGGTGTTCTCGGGAGGCGTGGGCCGCATCGCGACGAGGGCGCCTCCCACCGCGAAGAGCAGGAGCGGTACGGCCACGAGCATGAGCTTCTTGCCCGAGTTGCTTCCGCGCGCTTCCTCCACTGCCTCCGGGGGCGGGGTCTGGGGCGCCGGCGCCTGGGGGCGGGGCGTCTTCTGCCGGGCACCCGAGGCGGAGCCTCCGCTCCCGGGACGCGAAGTCCCCGAGCCTTGCGCCGCACGGGGGGCCGCCGAAGAAGGCCGCACACCGGAGGGCTGGGAGCCCCCACTCCGGGAGACCGGGACGGGTGCTCCGCTGCGGGCGGGCGCGCGGGCGCGTGCGGCGCTCGGCGAGGAGCGGCCCGAACGCGACACGCTGCGCTGGCTCGGCTTGCTGCCTCCACCCGCCTCGGGCGCTGAATTGGCCGGAACGGCATCGAGTTCCTGCGGGGTCGCGTCGTCCACCGCGTCCATCATGGCGTCGATGAATTCCTGGGCGCTCTGGAAGCGGTCCTCCTTCTCCCGGGCGAGGGCCTTCTGGAAGAACTCCTCCAGGGCCTTGGGGACGGGCGCTCCCTGGCGCTTGGCGGCCACCGTGGGGGGATTCTGGGTCAGGGCCGCGGTGAGCGCCTTGCGCACCGTGTTGGCCCCGTAGGGCGAGCTACCCGTGAGGCAGTAGTAGAGCACGCCGGCCATGGAATAGAGGTCCGAGCGGTGATCCACGTGATCGCCACCCGCCTGCTCGGGCGGCATGTACTGCGGCGTGCCGAGCACCTGGCCCGTGGAGGTGAGCTGCATCTCCTCCTCCTGCTCGAGCGCCTTGACCAGACCGAAGTCCAGCACCTTGACGAAGTCCCGTCCGTCGAGCTGCTGCACCATGATGTTGTGCGGCTTGATGTCGCGGTGGATGGCGCTCTGCTCGTGTGCGTGGGCGAGGCCCCGGCAGGCCTGCTCGATGAGGTCCAGCGCTCGGCGCAGCGTCATGGGGCCCTCGCGCTTGACGAGCTCGCGCAGGCTCTCGCCCTCCAGCAGCTCCATGACGTAGTAGCAGGTGCCATCCTGGGCGCGGCCGAAGTCATAGATGGTGATGACGTTCGGGTGACGCAGTCGGCTGGCGATCTCCGCCTCGCGGCGGAAGCGCTCGAAGAACTGGGGCGCGGTTGCCAGCGACGGGTTGAGGGTCTTCACCGCCACCGGCCGGTGCACGGACGTCTGGTTGGCGCGGAAGACCATTCCCATGCCTCCCTGGCCGAGCACGTCTTCGATCTGGTAGCGGCCGTCGAGCACCTGACCAATGAGCGCCATCTGCGCCGCGCCACAGAGATGATCGGGACCTTCGGTGCTACCGCAATGCGGACAGGGGGAAGCCATGGGCTGGCGAGTATAGGAAACCCCCGAAGCGCCGGGCAGGGGGCCTGGCGGGGGGCGGTGACGGATTCCGGAGGGGCAAGGAGGCAGGCGGGCTTCTTGATCGTTTCCGTCGGGAGAGGGGGCTGTTACACCTCCGCACCGCCATGAGCCTCGTCATTGCCCAGGACATCAGCCTCTCCTACGGGAAGAAGGTCCTCTTCGATCAGGAAAGCTTCTCCCTGGGTCCCAAGGACCGGATCGGTCTCGTCGGTGCCAACGGGACCGGCAAGAGCACGTTGATGAAGATCCTCGCGGGCGCCCTCCAGGCCGACGCGGGGACGCTCATCTACCGGCGCAAGGCGCGGGTCGGCTACCTGCCCCAGGAACTGGCGGGCCTGCCCGAGGGTTCCGTGGTGGACGCCGTCCTCAGCACCGTGCCCGGCCGGGACTCGCTGGAGGCCCGCCTGCGCGAGACGGAAGCCGCGCTCGCCGCGGCCACCCAGGAAGAGGAGCAGTTGGAGCTGGCCCAGTCGCTGGCGGACCTGCACACGGAGCTGGATCATTTCGACGAGCACTACGGCCGCCACCACGCCGAGCGCATCCTCAAGGGCCTGGGCTTCCGGGAAGCGGACCTGCTCAAGCCCACGAGCGCGCTGAGCGGCGGATGGCGGATGCGCGCGGCGCTCGCGGGCCTGCTGCTGCAGGATCCGGATCTGCTGCTGATGGACGAGCCCACGAACCACCTGGACGTCCCCACGCAAGCCTGGTTCGACGGCTTCCTCAAGCGCTCGAACAAGGCGGTGGTGCTCATCTCCCACGACAAGGACTTCCTCAACCGGCAGGTGGACCGCATCCTGTCGCTGGAGATGGAGGGACTGCGCTCGTACGTGGGCAACTACGACACGTACAAGCGCCAGCGCGCCGAGGAGACGGAGCAACTCAAGGCCCAGGCCGAGCGCGTCGAGGCGCGCAAGGCGGAGCTGCAGGGGTTCATCGACCGCTTCGGCGCCAAGGCCACCAAGGCGCGCCAGGCGCAGAGCCGCGCGAAGATGTTGGAGAAGCTGGAGGACGTGCAGGTGCTCGAGGAGCGGGCCACCATGCGCTTCCGCTTCCCCGAGGTGGAGCGCTCGGGCCGTGACGTGGTGACGCTCGAGGGCATCCAGAAGCGCTACGGCGAGGCGGTGGTGTACTCGGGCCTGGAGGCGCGGGTGGAGCGCGGCCAGCGCATCGCGGTGGTGGGCGCCAACGGCGCGGGCAAGACGACGCTCCTGAAGATCATCGCGGGCGAGCTCGCGCCGGACGGCGGCACGGTGAAGCTCGGGCACAACGTGGTGATGGGGTATTACGCGCAGCACCACGCGGACAAGCTGAACAAGCACAACACCATCATCGAGGAGGTGCGCCCGCTCGCGGCGGACAAGCCGGAGAGCTTCGTGCGCGGCGTGCTCGGCTCCTTCATGTTCTCGGGCGATGACGTGGACAAGCCCGTGGGCGTGCTCAGCGGTGGAGAGCGGGCGCGCGTGGCGCTGGCCAAGCTGCTCCTGGTCCCCTCCAACCTGTTGTTGATGGACGAGCCCACCAACCACCTGGATCTGGACTCGACGGAGATGCTCATCGAGGCCCTCAAGGGCTACGGGGGCACGCTGGTGTTCGTGTCCCACAACCGCAGCTTCGTCAACGGACTGTCCACGCACATCTGGGACGTGGTGGGCGGCAAGGTGGAGACGCACCCGGGCAACCTGGACGACTACCTCTACCACCAGGAGCAGCGGCGGCTGGAGGCCGAGGCGGCGGGGCAGGGGGAGACGTCGGCCTCGAAGGGCTCCACGGCGGGGCTCACGGAGAAGGACAGAAAGCGCCTGGAGGCCGAGGCCCGGCAGCGGCGCAGCACCGTGGAGGCTCCGCTCAAGAAGGAGATCGCGAAGTTGGAGGAGGCGATCGCGAAGCTGGAGTCCGCGCAGAAGGAGCGCGAGGCGCAGTTGGCGGACCCCGTGCTCTACAACGACTTCGCCAAGGCCAAGCCGTTGATGGACGCCCACCGCGAGGGCAAGGACGAGCTGGAGCAGCTCTACGCGCGGTGGGAGACGGTCCAGGAGAAGCTGGCCGAGGCCTCCGCCTCGCTCTGAGGCGGAGCCCTCCGGGGTTCAGCGGTGGCGGCCTCCACCCCGATCATGGACGGGGCTCGAGTCGTGGACGTTTCCGCGGCCATGGCCCCGGTCATGATCCCGGTTGGGGCCCCGGTCATGATCCCGGTTGGGGCCCCGGTCATGATTCCGGCTGGGGCCGCGATCCCAGCCGCCTCCCCGTGAGGGCGAGGACGGAGCGACGTAGCGAGGGCCGGGCCGATAGGGCGCCGGACGATACGTGCGGGAATCCCAGTAGTAGCGCGGCGCATGGCGATAGCCGTGGTAGCGGGACGGGTGCACCACCGCGTAGTTGCGCCAGGTGTGCACGAAGTAGCTGGGGCGGCCCCAGCCCACGTTCACATGGGCGTAGCGGTACTCGGGCACCACGATGCGCGTGGAGCCGCGGACCGCCCAACCGCCACCCGCGAAGTGCCACGAGCGGCCGCGCTGGTACCAGCGGGGTGACACGAAGATCAGGCCGGGGCGGGGCGGGGCGATCCAGGAGCCGTCGATCCACGTCCAGTTCGCGCCCGCCCAGTACCAGTAACCCGGCGCCCACGTGTAGTTCGGGTCCGGAGAGGGAGGACGGACTTCCGACTGGAGCGCGGGAGGCGCCTGGGTCGTCGCGACGTCCTCATCGGTCACGGCGATGGGAATCTCCACCTGTGTGGAGCCGGGCTGGGCCCAACCGCCCGGCACCCATCCCCACGCGTTGGCTCCTTGCTGCTGCCAGTAGCCATTGACGAACTGGTAGCCGGGCATGGAGGCGATCCAGCCTCCCTGCTTGTAGCGCCACTGAGCGCCATCCCAGTACCAGTGCCCGGAGGTCCACACCGCGTCCGTGTACGGCCGCGCCGAGGGCTTCTCGGAAGGAAGGGCGGGCGGCGCCGAGGGCGCCAGCGGGGCGTAATCCTCGCCCTCACCATACCCGTCGTCCTGCGGGCCGTATTCCTGTGAATAGGTGGGGTTGGTCTGCCCGTGGACCACCGGGGCCGCCAATCCAATCATCGCGCACAGCAACCATCGAGGCGTCATGGCATCTCTCCGCTAACCTTGGCGTGGGGACGCGCCTGCTCGGCACTTTATTCATCCCGGTCCCCCATCCGCCTCGAAAAGGGCTAAGCGACGGACCATGAGACCCCTCCGCGCGTTCCTTGGCCTGTCCCTGTTCATTACCTCCGCCTGTGTCCATGGCGGGAATGTTTCCGCGACCTCCACGGATCTCTCCGAGCGGAGCCGGGCCCTGGCCCAGCGCCTCATCATCGCGGATGGCCACATCGACGTGCCCTACCGGCTCGGCGCCTCGTTGGTCCCCGATGGCTCGCTCACCGAGGACATCTCCCAGCGCACGCCGAAGGGGGACTTCGATTATCCCCGCGCCGTGGAGGGAGGGCTCGACGTGGCCTTCATGTCCATCTACATCTCCGCGGACCTCCAGACGCAGCCCGGTGAGTCCAAGATCCGCGCGGATCGGTTGATCGATCTGGTGGAGGGTCTGGCCCGGAGTTCGCCGGAGAAGTTCGCCCTGGCCTATTCGCCCGATGACGCCGAGCGCAACACGCGGGAGGGGAAGCTCTCCTTCGCCCTCGGCATCGAGAACGGCTCCGCCCTGGAGGACTCGCTGGAGAACGTGGCGCACTTCCAGCGGCGGGGCGTGCGCTACATCACCCTCACGCACTCCAAGGACAACGCGCTCGGCGACTCCTCTTATAATGAGGGCAAGCGCACCTGGAACGGGCTCAGCCCCCTGGGCCGGCGGGTCGTGGCCGAGATGAACCGGGTGGGCATCATGGTGGACATCGCCCACGTGTCCGATGACGTCGTGCGCCAGGTGCTCGAGTTGAGCCAGGTGCCCGTCATCGCCTCGCACTCCTCGTGCCGCCACTTCACGCCCGGCTTCGAGCGCAACCTCAGCGACGAGCTCATCCAGGCCGTGGCCGCCAAGGGCGGGGTGGTGATGATCAACTTCGGCTCGGGCTTCCTCACGAAGGAGTCCAGAGCCGCGGAGGCGGAGATTCGCGGGGTCATCCAGGCCTTCAAGGAGCGTAACCCCTCCGTCACCCCCGCCGCGGTGGATGCCTTCGCCGAGTCCTACCTGCGCGAGCACCCGCTCCCTCGGGCCCGGGTCGAGGACGTGGCGGACCACATCGACCACGTGGTGAAGCGGGTGGGCATCGACCACGTGGGTCTGGGCTCGGATTTCGATGGGGTGGGGCCCACGCTTCCGGTGGGGCTCGAGGACGTGTCCAAGTACCCGAACCTCTTCCGCGTCCTGCTGGAGCGGGGCTACAGCGAGGCGGACCTGGAGAAGCTCGCCTCGGGCAACGTCTTCCGCGTGTGGCGCCAAGTCGAGGCTCACGCCGCGCGGAAGTAGCCCCCCGTCTTGCCACGGCGCCGGGCGAGCACTCCCGGCACGAGCAGCCACAGCAGGCTCACCCCGAGCGCGGTGGGTCGCAGCCAGTCCCCCCAGACCACCATCACCGTGGACAGGCGAGGGGTGACGGGCACCGTCAGGGCGAGGCTCGCGCGGTGGTCATCCGGCACCTCGGCGAGCACTTCACCCGTGGCGCTGATGAGCGCGGAAATGCCCGAGTTGGTGACGCGCACTTGCGGCAGCCGCGTCTCGATGCTGCGAAACCCCGCGTGCATCAGGTGCAGCCGAGGCGCGGGCGTGCCCTGGAACCACGAGTCGTTGGACAGGGTGACGATGAGCTCCGCGCCCTGGCGGGCCTCCTCGGCCACGTAGTCGGGGAAGATGGACTCGTAGCAGATGAGCGGCGCGAGCGTGAGTGGCCGGCCCTCGCGCAGGGAGACGGCCAGCGTGCGCGGACCGGGCCCCCGCTTCCAGTAGCCCGTCCACGGCAGCCGCTCGCGCAGCCAGGGCGTGTCGATCGCCTCGGGGACCCACTCCGTCAGCGGAAAGAGCATCGTCTTGCGGTAGGCCGAGCGTGTCAGGGTGCCCTCTCGCCCGGGGCCCAGGAACATGGCGGCGTTGTACTCCCGCTCCTGCTCCAGATCGTAGGTGCCGAAGAGCAGCGGCACCCGGTGCTCCGAGACGAACCCCGTCAGCTCCGCGTCGAACTCGGCGCCCGCCTCGCTCTTGGGCGTGCCAAAGGTCGTCGGGTACACCGTCTCGGGCCAGATGAGCAGATCCACCGGCCGCTCGCGCAGCAGCGCGTCCGAGAGCTGGTAGTGGGTATCGAGGATCATCCGCACCACGTCGTACGTGCCCAGCTCCGCCGCGAGCTTCTCGTACTTCGTGATGTTCGCCTGCACGACACCCACCACCAGGGGTCGCTCCCGGGCCTCCGCGAGGGCCACCTGATGGATGCGCCACGTCCCGTAGCCGACGCCGCCCAGGAGCAGCACCACGAGGACCGCCACGGGGGCCAGGACGCGCCGCGCGCCCTGTCTTGTCACGAGCGCCTTGCCCGCGGCGAACACGCACTCGTTGCCGAGCAGCAACATCAACGTGAGGCCATGCGCTCCGGCGAGGTCCGCGACCTGGCGCAGCGACTCCGAGGGGAAGAATCCCTGGCCCAGCGTCTCCGCGAAGAGCTTGGGGCACAGTGCCTCGGTGCCCACGTACACGAGCGCGCTCAACAGCGGGATGCGCCACCAGGCACCCGTGGACACGGTGCGCCGCAGGTGGTGACGCACGAGCGCGAAGGTGAAGAACTGCAACTCCATGAGCGGGGCCAGCGCGAGCAGCGCGAGCCAACACAAGGGCAGGGGGGCCTGGGAATAGCTGTGCAGCGCCTCGGGGAACCAGCCGAAGACGGCGGCGGTGAAGCTCAGGGCGAACGCGCCTCCCGCGAACAAGGCCTCGCGCCAGGAGCGCGTCCGGTCCAGGATCCACAACCAGGGCACGAGCGCCACCCAGCACACGCCCACCCACCGGGCCTCCAGCCGGGAGAACAACGCCACGAGGGCCGCGCTGGCGACGGCGCCGAGCAAGACGGTGCCCGCCCACCGCGCGCGTGCCGCGATCGGACTCATGGAATGGGCTCCACCCCTTCGGGCCCCGAGGGCAGCTCCAGGATGTCCAGGGGCATGCCCGGAGGCGCCAGCTCCGGAGGGACGACCCGGTTCGCGGGCAGCTCCATGGGCTGGCCGTCCGCGTCGAGCGGCTGGTAATCCGGGTGGAACATGAGGATGGGCTGCACGCGCTCCCCCTCGTCCGTGGCCTGGTAGTGGCGCACGTACCCGGGCGGCAGCTCGAAGTCCTCGGGCACGATGATGCCCTGCTTGAGGGGCTTGGTCCCCGGCCGGTAGAGATCGAGCCCTTCCGCTGGACCCTGGGCGACGGCGTCCTCGACGACGGCCTGGGGTTGGGCGGGAACCGGAGGCGGAGGCATCGTCCTTGGCGCCGGGTGCACGGAGGGCGGAGCGGGAGCGCGCTCCACGACGCGCGCGGGCACGCGCTCCGGAGGGGGGGATTCGGAGTCCGAAGGGGACTCGAGCCAGAGGCCCAGGGCCACGCACAGGGCGGTGAAGCCGAGCGCCAGCCAGACGAGCCACAGGCCTCCCCCCGTGCGCTTCTTCTGGATGCGGACCACGCCGTCTTGATCGACTTGTCGCTCGTAAATGGGAGGCCGCGCGGCCATTGTCGCCCCTGTTCGCCGGGCCCCGTATGCTACGGACCCCCCGACGCCCCGGCAATCCGCTCCCATGATCACCCCGCTCGTCGATGCACCTCGGGATCCTCCCGCTCAGGCCCTGGCTGACGCACCGCGTTTCCACGTTCATGCCTGGACCCGTGCTTCACGTATCGCCAGTGGCGTGCTCCAGACCCTGGGACTGGCCGCGCTCTTCGCCTCGGCGGTGGTCGTCCTTGAATTCACCTTCGACGGTTCGGCGAACCCCCGGCCGCCATCGTTGTCGGGCTGGCTCGCGTTGTTGGCGGGCGTGTTCTTCGGGCTCGAACGGCTCCTGCGCGGGTTCACGGCCGCCACCTTCATCCTGGAGCCAGAGCGCTTCGTGCTGGAGCGCCGTGGGGAACGGATCGAGATCCCCTCCGATTCGGTGAAGTCCGTCCGGAGCTGGCGGCTGCCCTGGCCCGCGGCGGGCCTGTCCTGGCGGATGCGCTCGGGGCGCTCGCTGGGGGTGGGTCTGCGCGTGGAGGATCCGCTTCCCCTGCTGGAGGCGCTCGGTCAGCGGATGGCCGGAGCGAGGGAGGAAGCGCGCCATCCCCTCACCGCCTTCGTCCACGCGCGAGCGACGGTCATGCGGCACGGCGCGCTGCTCCGAGGGTTCAAGTTCGTCCTGTTTCCATTGCTCCCCGGCGGCATCATGTTCCGGGCCAACCAGTACATCACCTATGGCGGACCGTTCGGGCAGTACCAGATGTACGGACTCGCGCCCTACCTGCAGAGCCTCTTCACCTATTGGGTGTCCTTCGCCGCGATGCTGGTGCTGTACGCCGCCCTCTGGCGCCTTCCGGTGGAGGCCCTGACGTTCGCGGCGACGTGGGTGAGCCCGGCTCGCGCGCGCGGTGTGCGCCGGTTCGCGGAAGTGGCCTGCGCGGTGCTGTACTACGCGGGCTCCCTGACCCTGCTGGGGGCTCAATTCCTGTTGTGAGGCCCCGGCGTCTCACGGTGCCGTGAGGTTGAAGGTGGAAAGACGCCACCCCATGCGCTCGTGGCCCCACCCATTCCATTGGGGATTCTTCCCCTCGGAGATCTGGGCATCCGGGAAGTCCGAGGGGCCCGAGCCCGTGCCTGTGCCCGAGAAGAATCCCAGGGAGATGGTGGCCGAGGAGAAGTGGGTGGGGTGGACGTTGTCCGACTGCAGGTAGTCGTAGCTGGTGTTCGCGTCGACGAAGTGCGTATTGGCGTCGCGAAGGGTGGCGCCAAGCGTGCCGGTGACGCGGGAGACGTAGGCGGACTCGCTCTCTCCCGGGATGTAGAGCAGGGCGTCTCGATCGATCTGTCCATCCCCGTTGCCGTCGTAGTCGGCCCCCATGAATTCGGCGAACACGTCCGCGCACTGGAAGCCGTACTGCTCCGCGAGGTGACACGTGCGCCAGTTGCTCGTGACCACGTAGGGGAGGAATTTCTCGCGCTTGTTGACGGGCTTCTGCTGGGCGTCCGTGCAGGTGGTGGGCACGTTGTCCGCGTCGAAGCCCGGGTAGTAGAGGTTGGCGACGACCTTGAGCCGGGCCTGGGTCGCGTACTGGTTGATGGCCTGCATGGCCTTCTCCGTGTAGCGGGTGCAGTTGGCCAGGGCCGCGTCCAGCCCGGTGTAGTCGCACGTTCCCTTCTGCGCGGAGAACGCCGAGCGCGCTTGCAGGTAGTCATTGCCGCACATCTCGAACGTCACCACGCGGGTGGTGTTCGCCTGCATGTAGGACTTCTCCGCGAGGATCTTGTTCTCGTAGATGTCGTCGGCCCGGGCGCCGGAACGGGCGCGGCGGACGACCTCGATATTCGCCTTCCACTCGTGGGCCAGGTACTCGCCATCCACGAGCGGCCCCGCGCGTTTGGCCACGCTGAACAGGTTGCCGTTGTAGCCCGCGTAGAGGGAATCCCCATAGGCCACGACACGCCAGGTCGGGTTCGACTCCGTCCGGGAGATGGTCCAGGAGGTGTTCTGGTTGATGGTCGTGGCGGTGGCGCTCGCGCTCACCAGGAGGGCCGTCAGCGCCAGGGCGCGCGACCGCGTGGAACGACTGAACATCGCGTGTCTCCTTACGGCGGAATGGCCGCCATGAAGGAGTCCGGCACGCCCCCATGCGGCGTACCCGGGCATTGCAAGCCAGGTGCGAACCCGTCGCGGCCCTTCTCGTCCCTGGATGAGGACGGCCGCTTCTCAAACCGCTCGGCGTTTTTTCTCTCGCCGGGACTTTCGCTCGGACTTGGAGGGCCGGGGCGTGCCATCGGGGGAGAGGGCCTCGGCGGGTTTGGAGGGGGGAAAGGGCGTTCCGTCCAGGTGATGGGGCTCCGGGACGGGGAGGGGCTCGGAGGGAGGGGCGGGCAGGCGGATGATGAACGTGGCGCCCTCGGCCGGTTTGCTCTGCACGGCGAGTGTGCCGCCATGGTTCTTCACGATGCGCTGGGAGATGGCCAGCCCCAGTCCCGTGCCCTTCTGCTTCGTCGTGTAGAAGGGGACGAAGATGTGCTGTTGCTGCTCGGGGGGAACACCCGGTCCCGTGTCCGACACGTGCACTTCGACGAAGGAGTCGCCCGCGGGGCGGAACTCGTTGAACCGGTCCGGCCGGATCGTCCTCACCGTGATGCAGCCATTGCCCTCCGCTCCCAGGGCCTGCATCGCGTTCTGCACCAGGTTGATGAGTACCTGCTTGAGCTGCTCGGCGTCCGCCTCCACCCGGGGCAGGGCCTCCTCCTGCTCGACCTTGAGTTCAATGTGCTTGGGCAGCTCGTTCTGGATGAGCCGCACCGTGCGCGTCACCACCTCGTTGAGGTCCGTGGGACCGAACGTCTGCTTGAGGGGCCGCGCGTAGTCGAGGAACGCGGACACCACCCCGTTGAGCCGGTTGACTTCCTCGACGATGACCTCCAGGAACTCACCCTCCTCGCCGGGCAGGCGCTTGGGATCCAGACACTGCGCCGCGCCCTTGATGGCGCCCAGGGGGTTGCGGATCTCATGGGCCAGGCCCGCGGCCATCTCTCCCAGGGCGGCCAGGCGGTCGCGCTCGCGGATGGTCTCGTACAGCTTGGAGTTCTCCAGTGCCGTCGCCAGCCGCTCGGCCATCTCCAGCATGAGGGCGATCTCGTCCGAGGCGTACGCCTCCGGCACCCGCTCGTCCCACAGGTTGAGGAAGCCGATGACCCGGTCTCCACCGAAGAGGGGCACGGTGATGCCGGCCTTCATCTGCACGAGCGCCGAGCGCGTGTCGTTGAGCCGCTTGAGCTCGTCCCGGAAGCGCTTGCCCTCCACGGCCTGCTGCCGCATCACCGCGCTGCGCCGCTCCACGTTCTCCAGCAGCACCGCCTTCTGCCCCGAGGCCACCGCGAAGAGCACGCCGCGCGCCGCGCCCGTGTCCAGGAAGGGCACCGGGGCCGGCCCCCGCGCGTCCAGGAGCCGGTAGCCCGGCCGATCCTCGGCCAGCAGATACAGCGAGGCGTGGGTGATGCGCCCCGACTCGTGCAACGCATCGAGCACCAGGCGCGCCAGCTCGGAGATCTCGATGACGCCCGCCATGCGCGCCCGCGCGGCGCCGAGCACCCGCAGGAGCTCGAAGCGCTCGCGGAAGAAGAGGGCCACCACGCGCTCCTCCACCTTCGCGCGCAAGGGCTCCAGGAGGATGAGCAGCACGAAGGCCGCCACCACCGTGTTGAAGACGAAGAGCGAGGTGTTGTTCTTGTCCACCCACATCGTCAGCACGGTGAAGACCGCGGCCAGGATGGAGGCCAGCACCGTCTGCGAGACGATCTTCCCGAGCAGCTCGTGCAGGTCCATCAGCCGCAGCCGCAGGAGCGTCTGGGCGAGGAAGAAGAGGTAGAGCGTGGTGAAGATGGGGCCCAGCGGAGTGGGGAAGGGCAGGCCCACGCGCTCGAGCAGATCCAACGCGCTGAAGAGGATGGCCGCGCCGGCGCCGATGGCCAGGTACATCTGACGCAGCCGCTCGATGCGTGACTCGGTGGTGCTCATACGACGCAGGAGCAACGACACCGAGGCCAGCAGCGCCCCGAGCACCCACGTCCCCATGGCGACGCGCGCCCAGCCCTTCTGGGCCAAGGGCGACACCGCCACCGCCAGGCCAAAGACGGCCGACAGGACGGCGAGCCGCCGGCCGAGCAGATGGGTTCCCTTGCTGACGCCCAGGAATTCGAGGAAGAACGCCACGGCCGCGCCAGGAACGAGCGAAGCCGATAGAATGGTGGCGCCCACGGCCACCCGCGTCACCCACGGGTAGCCCGCCGACGCGAACAGACTGTGGAAGAAGATGGACAGGTAGTAGCCGCTCAACGTCAACGCGAAGACGGAGTAGAGCGTGAGGACCCGTGGACGTGCCGCCCTCAACAACATGGACACACCGAGTGCCAGACCGATGATGGATGCGAGGAGCGCGCTCTGTGTCCGGATGTCCATGCGGGTTGGAGAGTCTAACCTCCCCGGCGTCGCGGAAATTTTTCCCCTGCTTCCCGTTGTCTCCGCTGTCCCGGCCCCTGCCCCGAGGGCCTCGCCCGTATGAAAGTCCTGCTCCCCCTGTTCGCCGCCGCCGCTACCGCCACCTCGCTGGCTTTCACCCAGGCGCCCGCTGACGCGTCCGAGGCGCCCCCCGCGTCTCCCCGGGCCGTCACCGGCACCGCGCCACCCGAGGCCCAGCTGTCACCCCTCCCGGACGCGGACAAGATCGTCATGCCGCCGGGGTACGTGGAAGTGCTCAACCCGGCCTTTCCGGGTGACCCTCCGCCCGCTCCGCCCCAAGCCCCCGTCGCCTCTCCGGGCCGCGCCTACGGTCTGGAGGAACTGGCGCCCTACTTCGCCGAGGGCAAGCGCCAGCAGGCCAAGGAGGCCTTCGACAAGGGCTTCTACACGCGTGCCCGCGAGTTGCTGGCGTCCGAGGGGGACGCTCTGCCCGTGCGCTACCTGCGCGCCCTGAGCGCCGTGCGCGGTGGGGACGTGGCGAGCGCCGCCGAGGAGATGCGCGCCCTGGCCAACGACTACCCGGCGTTGCGTGACCGCTGCCTCACCCATGCCGGCGTGGCCCTGGAATCCCTCGGGCGCTTCGCCGAGGCGGCCCAGGTACTCGCCCAGGTGCCCGACACCTCCCGGCTGTACGCCGACGCCCGTCTGGCGCTCGGCCGTGTCCTGCGCAAGACGAAGGACAGCGAGGGCGCGCTCGCCGCGCTCGCGCCCCTGGCGGGCCGCACCTCGCCCGCGTGGGGCCGCAATGTCGCCGCCGAGGCCCTGCTGGCCAGCGCGGATCTGGCCGCGGAGAAGAAGGACAAGACGCGCGAGCGTGAGTTCCTCTGGCGTCTGTGGGCCCAGCACCCGCTCACGCCCCTGGCGAAGCAGGCCGAGGCGCGGCTCAAGGGACAGCAGGCGCCCCTGGAGATGAAGGTGGTGCGCGCCGAACAGCTCATCGAGCTGCACCGCAACCGCCAGGGCCTGGAATTGCTCGAGCCCCTGTTGCCCTCGCTCAAGATGCCGGACGCGCTCGCGTGCCGGGCCCACTTCGCCTACGGCAAGGCCTTGCGCAAGGAGCGCCAGCACACGCGCGCCATCGCCGCGCTCACCCCGGTGACGACCACGTGCCAGGACCGCGATCTGCTGCCCCGAGCCCTCTACGTGCTCGGCTCCTCGCGCTCCATCGTGGATCAGGTGAAGGGCCCCGAGACGTATGAGCGGCTGGCCCGCGACTTCCCCGAGCACTCCTTCGCGGATGACGCGCTCTTCTTCGCCGCGGACCTGTATGTGAAGACGGGCCGCCTGGACTTGGCCTCCGAGCGCCTGCGCACGCTCGCCCAGCTCTACCCCCAGGGCGACTACCTGGGCGAAGCGCTCTTCAAGGACTTCTGGATCTCCCGCACGCAGAAGGCGGCGGACGGCGGCATCCCCACGCTCGAACAGATCGAGAAGCGCTTCGCCGACGCGGACGAGACGAACGACGTGGAGCGCGCGCGCTACTGGCGGGCGCGGACGCTCCAGGAGCAGGGAAAGAAGGCGCGGGCGGCGGCGCTCTTCGAATCGCTCGCGTTGGACTTCCCGGCCACCTACTACGGGCTGGTGGCGCGCACGCGCCTGGGCGAGGTGGACCCCGCGCGGCTGCAACTGCTCGTGCCCCAGCTGGACTTCACCCAGCAGGAGCGCCGGGGACCGTGGCCCCTGCATGCGGGGGGAATGGAGAAGGACCCGCACTTCACGGCCGCGGTGGAGCTGTTGCGCCTGGGCTTCCCGGAGGCGGTGTCCTCGGAACTGCTCGCCATCAACCGCGTGGGTCTGCCCGCGGAGAACCTTCGTCTGCTCGTGCACCTGCTGGCGCTCGCCGGGGATGAGCGCGGAGCCCATGGCGTGGCCCGCATCGCGCTGCGCCGGGAGCTGAGCGGCCCTATCACGCCCCAGACGCGGCCCCTGTGGGAGGTGGCCTACCCCAACGCCTTCCGGGAGCTCATCGAGAAGCACACGAAGACGGCGGGAGTGGAGCCGGACCTGCTCCAGGCGCTGATGCGCGAGGAGAGCGCGTTGGATCCGAAGGCGCTCTCCTGGGCGGGCGCGTTGGGCCTCACCCAGCTCATGCCCACCACGGCGCAGGCGGTGGCGCGTCAGCTCAAGCTCAAGAAGCCCTCGACGCAGGCGCTCCTGGAGCCGGAGCTCAACATCCGCTTGGGCGCGGCCTACCTGGGCTCGCTCATCAAGCGCTTCCCCGGACAGACGGCGTTCGCGGTGGGCAGTTACAACGCGGGTCCCCTGGCCATCGACAAGTGGCGCGCGGACCGTCCGGGGATGCAGTTGGACGCGTGGGTGGAGGAAGTGCCCATCGCGGAGACGCGCGGCTACATCAAGCGGGTGTTGCGCTCGTACAACACCTATCAACTGCTCTACGCCCAGCCGCTCAAGGCGCCCGCGATCGAGGCCGCCAGCCGGTAGGCGGGCCTGGTCTGACGGGGAGGGGTTCACCTCCAGGCTATGTGGGTTGTACTCTCCGAGGAGATTTTCCCTCGCCCCTGATTCGAGAGCCGCCCATGACTCCCTCCCTGAAGACCACCGTCAATGGAATCGAGTTCGACAACCCCTTCTTGCTCGGCTCGGGCCCACCGGGAACCAATGCCCGGGTGATCGCCCGATCGTTCGACCTGGGGTGGGGTGGGGTGGTCTGCAAGACGATCAGCCTGGATGCCAGCAAGGCCATCAACACCGCGCCCCGCTACGTCAAGGTCAAGGCACGCGAGGACGCGCGGATCGTCATCGGCTTCGAGAACATCGAGCTCGTGTCGGATCGGCCTTTCGAGACGTGGCTGGAGGAGTTCCGGCAGCTCAAGAAGGCCTATCCGAAGAAGGTGCTGGTCGCCTCCATCATGGAGGAGTACCGCAAGGAGGCCTGGCAGCGGATCGTCCGCGAAGTGCAGGAGACGGGGGTGGATGCGTTCGAGCTCAACCTCTCCTGTCCGCACGGCCTGCCGGAGCGGAAGATGGGCGCGGCGATGGGCGAGGATCCCTCGATCTGCGAGGAGGTGGTGGGCTGGGTGAAGGAGGTGGCGAGGATTCCGGTCTGGGCGAAGATGACGCCCAACGTGGGTCATCCCGTGCCCGCGGCCAGGGCCTCGGTGCGGGCCGGCGCGGATGGTTTGTCCACCATCAACACCCTTCTGTCCATCGCGGGAGTGGACCTGCGCACCCTGCGGCCCATGCCCACCGTGGAGGGCTGGACGGTGCCGGGTGGCTACTCCGGCGCGGCGGTGCGGCCCATCGCGCTCCGGCATGTGATGGAGATCGCCCGGGCGCTGCCTGGCACGTCGATCTCCGGGATGGGAGGCATCGAGACGGGCTTCGATGCCGCTCAGTTCCTGCTGCTCGGCGCGCACACCGTGCAGGTCTGCACGGGCGCGATGCTCCAGGGGTACGAGGTCATCGGCAAGCTCCAGGAGGAACTGCGCAAGGTGATGGTGGACCACCACATCGAGTCGGTGCGGGACATGGTCGGCCGGAGCCTGCCGTATTTCTCCACCCACGCGGATCTCGTCGAGCGGCAGCGCGCGGCGAAGGCGGCCCGGGTGGGCGCGGGCAAGGACGCGGAGACGTGGAAGGGTGAGATCAAGCGCGAGACGGACTCCCTCACCAATGACTAGCCCGCCTGGCTAGGAGAGGGATCTGGAGGGGAAGCCCTGGGTCGAGCGTGGGGCCAGGGGGTTACTTCTTGGGGGGGTGCTTCGGCTTGTCGTCCTTGAGGGTACCGCGGCTCGAACTCCACCATTCCCCTCCCAGAAGCAGGAAAGCGCCGCCAAACGCCACGATGCCCAGCAGGGACACCACCATCACACTCATTGGATTCTCCTCCGCCCAGTGCGACCCCGTGTGGTGCGTCTCGGGGGCCTGGGCCGCGGACAAAGGCCACCCCGGGCGTCTTACGGCCTGGCGCGCGATGCCAGAGCCGCCATCGGAGCGCCGAGTGGCAGAAAGGGCCCTGAATCTAAGAGGACCCTCGCGCATTTGCAATGCGAGTGAATTCCCACCCTCCCTCGACCAACGAACGTCGCCCATGCGCCGATTCCCGGGGGGCGACAGGCGGCGGGGCGGTTGGGTGGCGAACACGTCCGCTGGCTTCTACACTTGTCGGCATGGGTGTCCCCTCGACCAGCGACGGAGGGAAGAACGCGCGGCTGCGTGCGCTGCCCTCCATCGAGCAGCTCCTGCATCGCCCCTCCCTGGAGGCGCGTCTGGCGTCACTGCCACGTGCCCGGGCCGTCGCGGCGCTGCGTCTGGCGGTGGCGAATGTGCGCGAGCGGTTGCTCGCGGGTGAGGCCCGGCCCTTCGAGGACGCGGACGTGGACGAGGCGCTGCGCCTGCTCGCCACGCCCAACCTGAGGCCCGTGCTCAATGCCACCGGCGTGGTGCTGCACACGAACCTGGGCCGTGCGCCCCTGGCCACCGAGGCCGTGGCGCGGGTGGCCTCCGTGGCGCGGGGCTTCTGCAACCTCGAGTACGATCTGGACGAGGGGGAGCGGGGCAGCCGTTACGCGCCCGTCGTGGAGCTGCTCCGCGAGCTCACGGGCGCCGAGGACGCCCTGGTGGTGAACAACTGCGCGGGCGCGGCGCTGCTGGTGCTCGCGGCGCTGGCGTCGGGCCGCGAGGCCATCGTCTCGCGCGGAGAGCTGGTGGAGATCGGCGGCGGTTTCCGGGTGCCGGACGTGATGAAGCAGTCCGGCGCGCGGCTGGTGGAGGTGGGGACGACCAACCGCACCCGGCGCTCGGACTACGAGGCGGCCCTCTCACCGGACACGGGCGTGCTGATGAAGGTGCACCGCTCCAACTTCGCGCTGGTGGGCTTCACCGAGGAGGTGGAGGTGGGTGCCCTGGCGGCGCTCGGCCGCGCGCGGGACGTGCCGGTGGTGGTGGATCTGGGCTCGGGCGCGTTGTTGCCGCTGGTGGGAGAGGGGCTGACCCCCGAGCCCACCGTGCCCGCCACCGTGGCCGCGGGGGCGGACGTGGTGGCCTTTTCCGGAGACAAGCTCCTGGGAGGCCCGCAGGCCGGCATCATCGTGGGCCGCTCGGCGTTGCTCGCCCGCATCCGCCAGCATCCCCTCACCCGGGCCCTGCGTGTCGACAAGATGACAGTCGCCGCCCTGGAGGCCACCCTCGAGCTGTACCGGGATGGGTGCGCGGAAGCCGTCCCCACGTGGCGGCTGCTCACCTGGCCCGTGGAAGTCCTCGAGGCGCGGGCGCGGCGGCTGCTCGCATTGCTGTCCCAGAAAGACATACACGCCCGTGTGTCTTCCACTTCCGGACAGGTAGGGGGAGGAGCGATGCCGCTGGCCAGGTTGCCGTCCTTCGCGTGCATCCTCACTCTAGGAGAGCCCGCTGCGTTTCTGGAATGTCTTCGGGGGGCGTCGGTTCCGGTGATCGGGCGGATCTCGGACGGAGAGGTGGTTCTCGATGTTCGTTGTCTGGCGGAGGAGGACCTTCCGCTGGTCGCCGACGCCGTCGCCATGGCTTCGCAGGGAAGGCAACCATGTTGAACAGTGCCGTTCTCGTCTTGAACCGCAACTACCAACCCGTCCATGTCACCTCGGTGAAGCGGGCCGTCCTGCTGCTGTATCTCGGGGTGGCCAAGGCCATCGACTCGCAGTACCGGTTGTATGAGTTCGAGGACTGGGCGGCGCTGAGTGCATCCACCGCGCACGATTCCATCCACACCATCAATCGGAGCATCCGCGTACCGCGGGTGGTGGTGCTCTCGGCCTACGAGTACCTGCCCCGGGGGAGGGTGCGCTTTTCCCGGCTCAACATCTACGCGCGCGACCACGACACCTGCCAGTATTGTGCTCGCCAGCTCCCGCGCTCGGAGTTGAATTTGGACCATGTCCTGCCGCGCTCCCAGGGCGGGAAGACGAGCTGGGAGAACGTGGTGTGCTCGTGCGTGCCGTGCAATCTGCGCAAGGGCGGACGTACACCCGAGCAGGCGGGCATCAAGCTCTTGCGCACGCCCGTGCGGCCTCGCTGGACGCCCTTCTTCAGGGGAGCATCGCGCCGCGTCACCTACCGGGAGTGGCTGCCGTTCCTCAATCTGGCGGATGCCTCGTACTGGAACGTGGAACTGCTGGATGACTGATGGAGGGGGCTTCCGGCCGCTGGCTTCCGGTCAGGGAGTCGACGCCGGGCCCGGGACGGGTTTTGATACGGGTGCCTTGAACTCAGCCCGTTCCGCCGCCTCCTCGTCCCCTCATCCCCCCGTGCCCGTGGAACCCACGGGCAACCCGCGCGCGCGTCCTCATCGCATCATCGCGGTGGGGGGAGGCAAAGGCGGCATTGGCAAGTCGCTCGTGTCCTCCAACCTCGGGGTCGCCCTGGCCGCCAGGGGACAGCGGGTGTTGCTCGTGGACGCGGATTTGGGGGGCGCCAATCTTCACACCTGCCTGGGCGTGGCCCAGCCCACCGCGACGCTGTCCGACTTCCTGCTGCGGCCCAAGGCGCGGCTCGAGGACGTCATCCTCCCCACGGGCGTGCCCAACCTGTCGCTGATCGCCGGGGCCCTGGATGTGCTGGACGCGGCCAACATCAAATACGCTCACAAGCAGCGGCTCCTGCGCAGTCTGCAGACCCAATCCGTGGACTACCTGATCCTGGATCTGGGCGCGGGCTCCAGCTTCAACACGCTCGATTTCTTCATCATCGCGGACCATGGCGTGCTGGTGCTCCTGCCCGAGCCCACCTCCGTGGAGAACGCCTACCGCTTCGTCAAGGCCGCCTTCTACCGGCGCTTGCAGCAGGTGGAGTCCGAGTACGGCATCGAGCGATGGGTGGAGCGTGCCCTGTCCACGCGCGAGGGCGCGAACAAGACCCCGCTGGAGATCGTCCAGCACGTGCGCCAGCAGAACGCCGCGCTCGCGAACCGGCTGGAGGCGGAACTCGCCGCGTTCCGCGTGAAGCTGGTGCTCAACCAGGCGCGCACGGACGCGGACATGAAGGTAGGCTCCGCCGTGGTCTCCGCGTGGAAGAAGTTCTTCGGTCTGGACATGGATGACTTTGGCGCCATCCGCTATGACGACGACGCTTGGCGCGCGGTGCGCAAGCGTCGTCCCATCGTGCTCGACAAGCCCGAGTCTCCCGCGGCGCTGGGGCTTCAGGGCATCGCCGAGCGCTTGTTGGCACTGGATTCAGTGACGGGGTGAGGAGCGAAGCATGAACCACTTCGAGCAGCAGTCCTACTACGACCTCCTGGAAGTACCCGTTTCCGCCACCCAGGAGGAGATCCTCGGGGCCTACGAGCGCGCCCTGGAGACGTACTCGCCCGATTCCATCGCCGTGTACACCCTGGTGGACCCCGGGCAGATCGACGCCCTGCGCCAGCGCCTCACCCAGGCCCGGGATGTCCTCTGCGCGCTGGAGCAGCGCCTCGAATACGACCGGACACTGGGCGTGACGCGTTCTCCCGAGGAATGGGCCCGCTTGCAGGCGGAATCCCTGCGGCGCGCGGCGGGAGGCGCCGTCGTCGCCGAGGAAGCGCCGGGGAGTGGGCCGGAGGTCACCCAGGAGGAAGCGCCCACGGAGGTCCTGCCCCAGGATCTGCTGGAGGTGGTGGAGACGGTCCCCGTGCTGGCGACGCCCGCCGTCGAGGCCGCGCCGGTGGCCGAGACGCTTCTTCCGGAGGCCGTCACTCCCGGGGTGGAAGCCTCGCCGGTGGTCGAGGTGGCGCCGGTGGTCGAGGTGACACCGGAAGTGGCTCGGGTCCCGCCTCCCGTGCCCATCGTGGAGGCCCCTCCGGCTCCCGTGGCTTCGGTGACCGCGGCCCTGGCGGCCGCCGCCAAGCCCCTGATTCATGCCCGGCCCACCGCACCGGTGGGACGCCATGGCGCCGTTCCGCCGCCTCTGCCCACGCGCAAGGTGGTCCGCCCCCCCGCGGGGCGGCCCGAGGGGGAGCGGCCGCGGACGGTCTCGCGGACGCTCTCGGGGCAGCAGCTGGGCGAGGCCCCCGTGCTGGCCCAGGCGTCCGCCATCGCCACCGCGGAGTCGGCGCTCGCCCAGGTGGCGATGAAGGTGCGCGACTCGCGCACGCGCCTCAAGACGATTGTCGATGTGCCCGCCGATGCCGAGTTCAACGGAGAGCTGCTGCGCAAGGTGCGCGAGGGCCGCAGCGTGTCGTTGCAGCTGCTCGCCGAGCGCACCCGCATCTCGGTCCGTCACGTGGAGAACATCGAGGCGGATCGCTATGACGTCCTGCCCGCGAGCGTCTACCTGCGCGGCATCTTGATGAGCATCGCGCGCGAGCTCGGGTTGGATCCGCTCCGCGTGTCTCGCAGCTACATGGAGCTGGTTTCCTCGGTGGCCAAGAAACGGCGCTGAAACGAGCGGTCGGGTCCAGGGCCCGTCCTCACCGTCAACGATATTGACACCCCCCGAGGGGGTGCCTAGAAAGTGCGGAAATGACGGAAGAAGAAAAGATCAAGGCCATGCGACTGGCCCGCGCGATTGCTTCGGATATCTCGCTCTACAACGAGCAGAAGATCATCAAGGGCATCGAGCAGGACAACCTCTTCGAGGTCCTCAAGGAGGAGCTCGAGGAAGGCCGCGAGCTCTACAAGAGCCGCGTCAGCTCGGAGATCTTCCAGCGCATGAACTTCTTCGAGCGCGCCATCAACGACATCGTCCTGCGCTCCAAGGCGCACGTGAAGTCGAAGATTTGGTAGCGCCTGGCGCGCGCGAGCATCTGGCCCCACCCGAGACCCGGGGCGAGCGGCTGGATCAAGCGCTCGCGCGCGTGTTCCCCGAGTTCACGCGCTCGCGCCTCCAGGGCCTCATCGAGGCCGGGCACGTCCAGGTCGACGGCAAGCCCGCCAAGGCCTCGGCGCGGCTCAAGGGCGGCGAGCGGCTGTTGCTCCAGGTCCCCCCGCCCACGCCGGCGGTGCCGGTGGCCGAGGAACTGCCGCTGACCGTGCTCCACGAGGACAAGGATCTGGTCGTGGTGGACAAGGCGGCGGGGATGGTGGTGCACCCGGGCGCGGGACATGCGTCGGGCACGCTCGTCAACGCGCTGCTGCACCGGGTGAAGGACCTGGCCGGAGTGGGCGGCGAATTGCGCCCGGGCATCGTCCACCGCTTGGACAAGGACACCACGGGCTGTCTGGTGGTGGCCAAGCACGAGACCGCCCTGGTGGCGCTGCAGAAGGCCTTCAAGACGCGCACGGTGGAGAAGACGTACCTGGCGCTCGTGCACGGCACGCCCACGGCCGCGGAGGCGCGGATCGAAACGCTCTATGGCCGCCACCCCGTGAATCGTCAGCGCTTCACCGGCAAGGTGAAGGAGGGCAAGCCCGCGCTCACCCTGTACCGGGTGCGGGAAGCCTTCGACGGGGCGGCGCTGGTGGAGGTGGACCTGCTCACGGGCCGCACGCACCAGATTCGCGTGCACCTGTCCGAGGCGGGCCACCCCCTGCTGGGTGACAGCCTCTATGGCTCGGGCCGCAAACCCAAGGGCGGGGCCGCCGAGGCGCAGGAACTCGTTGGCCGTCAGGCGCTGCATGCGTGGAAGCTGGCCTTCCCCCATCCCCGGACGGGCAAGATGCTGCGCGTGGAGGCCCCGCTGCCTCCGGACTTCACCGCCGCGCTGAAGGTGCTGCGCGGCCGTTAGCGTCCCCGCTCGGATGGACGCAACTCCTGCTCTCTCCGGGTAATTCAGGCCATCCCGTAAAGAGCGATTTTAGTTGCTAGAGCGGGAAGTTCTGTGCGAGAAGTCCGGACTCAAGAGGTCAGGCAGGGTCGTGCGCGCGTCACTCCGAGGGGGGTGGAGACGGCGGTACCCGTTTGGCAATACCCACCCACTCCCGCTGAGAGCATCGCGCGTCCGCCCAGGAACGCTGGCGAGCTGGTGTTCCCTCTCGACCTCGAAACCAGCCGTTGAGGAGCACGGTATGAAGAACAGTGGCTTTGTGCTGTCCGTGTGGCTTGGAATGACTCTCTCCGCTCTGGGCTGCGGCCCCGGAGGCCCCGATGAGCGCGAAGTGATTGGACGCTCCGTGCAGGGGTTGTCCCAGGATGAAGGGCGGGGTGCCGCCGGGGACATGCACCAGACCGTGGTGCCGATGAGCCTCGCCGTGTTCCAGTCGCTCGTGAGCAATTCCTCGAGATGCGGCACGACCAACGTCCAACTGTGCGTGGAGGAACTCGACTACGCCTACTCCCAAGGCCTTCTCTCCTACGATGCCTACGTCTGGGGGCTCCAGAGGGGCTACTACCCATACATTGATAGAAGCAACAACATCGCCGCGGTCTGCAACTGCTGGGGGGCTTGGCCTTCATCCGGCGACATTGTGCGCAGGTAGCGGTCATCACGCCGGGTGCGAACTGTTCAATGCTCTCCGCTTCCCTGTTTCGCTGGGGGTGAAAAATTCGCATCTGGGTAATGATTGTTCTCACCTTGGAATTCGGGTTATATCCTACAGAACAATTTTAGTTGCACTAGCAGTAAGACCTGTGAGAAGAGTCCGTTCCCAAGAGGGCAACACCCTCTTCGAGGGAGGAAACTCCCAGGCAGACGTGCGTGATCACTCCATGGGGGGGGGAGACGGTACCCGTTTGTAGTGACCCGTCCATTCCCGCTGCGAGCAGTGCAGGTCCGCCAGGAGCGCCGGACGAGCCGGTATTCCCGCTCGACATCAAAACCAGCCGTTGAGGAGCACTGTATGAAGAAGAACAGTGGCTTTGCGCTGTCCGTGTGGCTTGGAATGACTCTCTCCGCTCTGGGCTGTGGTGCGGCACCGGGGACTGATGGAGCCGATACGCTTGGAAACACCACGCGGGAATTGGTGAATCAAGAGGACCAGGCCGAAGCGGGTGACATGCACCAGACCGCGGTGCCGATGACGCTCGCCCAGTTCCAGAGCCTGGGTGCCATGAGTGACCAGGCGGGACGTTGCGTGGGAGGCATCAGCTATAACGAGTGCAAGGAGGAGCTCGACTGGGGTCTGAGCCAGAACCTCATCACCGCGGAGACCTATTACTGGGGGCTCAACAACGGCTATTACCCGGTCATCGACCGCCACAACACCATCGGCGCGGTCTGCAAGTGCGGGTGCTTCGAGGCCAACTCCCTCATCCTGACGCAGAACAAGCAGGGCGTCTCCGCGTGGGTTCCCGCCAAGCAGATCACGAGCGAGACCTCGCTCTTCTCGCTCAACGAGGAGGCCACGCTGAGCCGGCCTTCCTTCAACGCGAAGTCCATCAAGGTCTCCACGAAGGGTGAGGAGAAGCCGGCCCTCTTCGTCTTCGAGCTCTCCAACGGACACTCCCTGAAGGTGACGCAGAACCACGGCATGCTCCTGAGCGATGGCCGGGTCGTCGAGGCGCGCAGCCTGAGCGCCGGCGCCGAGTTCGTGGCCCTGGATGGCTCGCTCGTCCGCGTGAACAACCTGCGCTTCGAGTACACCACGGAGGACGTGCACAACTTCGAGGTCGACGCCCAGGATCTGGCCGGCCACATCATCGCCGCCGAGGGTGTGCTCGTGGGCGATCTGGCCTGGCAGAACCAGTTGAGCCGGGAACTCGGCTCGATCGCCGTCCGTCGCTGAGCCTCGCTGCTTCCCCCCGTCCGACGAGCGCGGTGCCTTGCCTGGCCGCCTCGTCGGGCTCTCCGTCTCCCAAAGAGAACAACCATGTCCCTTGGCAAGGCAAAGTGGGCGGGTGCCGCGCTGGTCGCGACCGCGCTCGTCATTGGATTCGCATTTCGCGGCGACCCTGTTTCCGCGCCGCCCACTCCCCAGCCCGTCCTCAAGTCCGTGGCCGCGCCGACCGAGGCCATGGCCCGCATGGAGGTCCAGGCGGCCAAGACCGCTCGCGAGCGCCTCGCGCGGATTCCCGAGCCCGTCGTTCCCCAGACAGTGGGTGGCTTCGCTCCGGAGGAAATCGCGAAGGTGTCAGGGGTGTATCGGGAGATGCTCGCCGTGCAGGGTCTCTACAACCAGCGGCTGTCCCGGGAGCGCCTGGTGGCGCGTGTTCTCGAGACCTCCCAGGGCGTGGACATCGCCGCCAGAACCCTGACGGATCCGTCCTTCGCCCGGGAAGCTTTTGGGGAGAGCCAGGCGGAAGCCCGTTTCTTCTCGATCGATGTCTTGAAGGCGGCCGCGCGCAAGGGAGACGCGGCTCCGTTGGAGCGCTCCACCGAGGCCGTTGCTCAACAACTGTCCCAGTCGGATGATGGAACCACTCCCCTCGACGCGGGCCGGTCCGCTGACTTGCGCGACATGGTTCGGGCCTACATTGAGGTCAAGGGCGTGGAGGCTTTCTCCGACGGGAACTCCCGGCTCGTGAGCGCGATGGGTTACTCGCCCACCAGTTCCCCTCGTGTGAAGTCGCTGTATGACGAGGTCCTCTTCATCCGCCTCCGGCAGCAGTTTGGCCGTGAGCGTGCCGCTTCCATGACCGCCGCCCTTCTGGATCGCTGAGAGTCCATGTTCCGCCCCTTCCTGCTGACTTCCTTCGCCTCGTTCTTCATCTCCACTACGGCGTGTTCCGCCGAGACCCGGCCGTTACAGCCCGAGGACGCGGGCCTTCCTCCTCAGTCGCTCAAGGATCGCATCGCGGCCCGGAAGGCCCAGGTCGAAGCGGATACCTGCTTCCAGACCGCGCCGGACGACTCCGTGTGTGATTGGGGGGATTTCCCCTATGATCCCAACGAGTTCTCGATGGCGGAGAACACCGGAGAGGCCATCCTCATCATCGATGACTTCCCGGAGTTGCCGCCCCGGGCCATCCGCTACAAGAACCGGCTCAAGGGATTCTACCGGGCGGACTCGGGGGGCGGCATCTCTCCTGTCTCCTTCTCCTGGCACGCCCCGGTGGTTCTCCATGAGACGCTCAGCGAGTTCGCCTCTCCGGACTTCATCCCGGCTGAATGGCTCCGTCCACTCGGGGCCCCCGTGGAGAACGTCTACGTCAACTACTCCTTCCAGGGCGCGGGCCACGGCAACTACGTCTTCTCGGCCCTCATCGAGTCCAACCCGCATCAACCCGTCGTGGTGCTCGATCAGCTGAAATACTCCCAGTTCGCGCTCACGGAGTTCTGTGACACCTCGGGGACCAGTGACTCCATCTCGCGTCTGCGCGCCAGGTCCCAGCGTGTCGCGGACAGTCTTCGTCAGCTCATGAGCGCGCACAACGTGCGCTTCGTGAATGTCAGCGCGGGAGAGTCGCTCGAGACGATGCGGGGGCGATGGGCGCAGTCCTGCGGTGGTGCCACGCCGAGCGACAGCCTCCTTCGCAAGAAGTTGAACGCCTACGAGCCCATCGTCGACGCGCTCTACAACACGCCCGGTGTGTTCGCCGCGCAGGCGTCGATCGACGCCTCCAACGTCCAGGACAACCCCTTTGATTTTCCCCTGGCGAAATACCCCAACCGGCTCCTGGTGGGATTCTTCACCTCGCTCGAGTCGGGCCTGGATGCGAGTGGCAGGGGCTCTTCGTCCCTGACGGGATGGCCGGCGCGGCAGACCGTCGACCTCTATCTGAACAGCGGGGTGCTGCCCAGCCGTCCCTTCAACTACAACGCGACGCCGCTGCTCCAGGTGAACGTGTTCGGCGTCGACATCTTCCCCATCACCCGGACCACCACCTCGTGGATCACGCCCCTGGCCCTCTCGCGCTTCATTCATCTGCGCTACGGGGATTCACGGTTCAGCGGACATGCGATGTCCAACGCGCTCATCCAGAACATTCGCGAGGTGATGATTCCCGGTGGTTGTAGCGCTCAGCCCAATGGCCGTTGCGCCTATCAGGATCCGCTCAAGCACGGGCAGATCGAGGCGGTGCGCCTGGGCTATCGCGACACGGAGTACCTGGAACCCCTTTCTCAGCAGTCGACGTCGTCCTCTCGGTGGATGGAGCATTCTCAATGAAGAAGATCTCAAGTGTCCTGGCCATGGCCGTTCTGCTCAGCTCGGGTGTCTCCGCCGCGGAGGAGCCGGTCGAGGTGTCGTTCATCGATAACGGTGGGCTCAACTACAAGGTGAACCCCTCGGGCTTCACGATCTCCAACTCGTTCGGCAGCTTTCAGGGCGGGGGGTATCTGGTCCCTCGTGACTCCAAGCTGCGCAATGGGTGCTTCATCACCACCCCGTGGCTTCAGGTGAACCATGGGAATGGGCAGGCGTTGGCCTTTCCTCACTTCACCCTGGAGTGGTGGGGAGACCTCCACCCGGTGCAGCACATCGATCAGACCGTGCTGCGGCTTCAGCTCGAGGTGAAGCGGCCCAATGGCACCACGTCGCAGGTTCGCAGCTACGTGCACACGGGTCTGATGACCCTTCAGCCCCGGGCGTACTACCCGGATGGGTGGGTGTCCTACTACGGCCGTCTGGACAATCCCTCGGCCCAGGGAAACACGAACTTCGGGAGCATCAGCGTCAACAACGGAGACGAGGTCCGCTACAGCGTGTGTGACCTCTACGAGGGTGGCAAGCTCCTCGTGAACGACGTGCAGGTGACGACCTACCCCGTGTTCTAGGAGGTGACTGCCATGAAGCCTTTCCTTTCGTTCGCCGCCGCCGCGGTCTGTCTGCTGGGCGCCGAGGCCCATGCCTTCGGTGAGAACCTGCTGTCCTGCCAGAACGGCGGGTTCATCCTGAACAAGTGCACGCTGCTCAAGCTGCCCTTCGCCACGCCCGTGGTCGAGGATGGCACCACCTTCGAGACGACGTACACCGTCACCTACGATTTCGCCTGCACGGGTCACTCGGTGTACGTCGGGGTCTCCACGGGGCAGCAGTTCGTGCCCTTCGTGATGGGCGCCCGGAACGCGACGCTCACGCTCAACGGCAGTGGCCGGGTCGAGTCGTATGATCCGGACCCGTTGGCCACCCAGCGCTTGAGCTTCAAGCCGGGCTGCTCGCTGACGGTATCCAAGGCCACCGTCTTCCCCTCGGGCAATACCCTGGTGCTGTGGACGTCCCAGGCCCAGTCCCAGGCCCGGATCATCGGCCTGCTCGCCAACCAGTACCTGCTGTCCAAGGACTACCTGGCGCTCGCGTCCTGGGACGACTCGAAGCTCATCCTCCTGCGGGACAAGCTCGAGGGGCTCGTCGCCGCCTTCCCGACCAACATCCACTACAAGGTCATGCTCGACTCGGTGAAGAGCGCACTCGCCAACGCTCCGCCTCCTTACTCCAACGAGCAACTGGCCGAGTCGGGTGAGGAAGTCGTCGCCGACCTCCGCGAGGAACTCGACGCGGAAGTCGTCAAGGGACAGAACCTCGTCAACCGCTTCATCCGTTGGCAGCAGCAGGCGGAGCAGTCCCTCGTGGACGCGCTCGCCAATGTTCCGGCGGCCTAGCCGTCCACCGTTTCCCGACAAGCCACATGGGTCCACGAGGGCTCTTTCCGGGGGCACCGGCATCGCCGGCCGCGTCCGTGAGGGCCTTCGTGTGTCTTGGGGAAGAGATCCGGCCGTTCAATTCAACCAGGGTCTGGCCCATGGGCCGGACTGGCATGGCGGCGACCCGGGCCGGCGGAGTCCATCGCTCCATGCAGAGTGGGGGAGTACCATGAGACGTTGGATGATGTGTCTGTTGTTGACAGGCTCGCTCGCGGCGCCAGGAATCGCCGCGGCCGCCAATGGCGATGATTTCGCCGTGCGGGAGGAGCAGGCCTTGCGCGCCTATTCCTCGGCCATCAATCAGTCGCAGCGCCATGGGCGTTACCGTCAGGCCCGTGCCCTCTTCCTGACCCAGTCCGGCAACATCAGCTCCCGGGTCGAGGCGTGGGAGAAGGCCTCCCAGCAGTGGGTGCTGGGTTGGTACAAGGTGATGGCGCTCGCGGATCTCCAGAAGAACATCTCGTATGCGCAGTTCGAGGCGGAGCTGCAGCAACTGCTGCGCGACCAGCACGACGGGTTGCTGCGGCTGTCGAACGACGCGAAGGTCGTGAAGGCCGCCGCCGACGGAGCCCTGGAGTTGCTCGGTCCGGCGAACACCGCCGCCGTTCCTCCGGAGCTCAGCCAGTACGCGAGCGTGGTGCAGGCGCTCACCCAGCGCGAGAACGAGCTGCGCACGGCCATCACCCAGACGTCGCAGATTCCCACGAGCCGGATGGCCCGGCACGAGACCGTGGCCCAGACCTCCCGTCAGGTGATACTCGCCCGGGTCCGGGTCGCGTTGCTCAAGACGGGCCGCTATCCGCTGGAGCAGACCCTCTCGTCGGTGCAGGCGCTGCTGGCCGCCGAGCAGGTCGTCGATCCCGTCATCGCGGCGCTCACGCAGGCGGAGAACGACATGAACCGCTTCGCGCTCAACCTCCAGGTATTCCATGTGGAGGAGTCGCTCACGCAGTCGCGCACCTTGTGCGCGAGCAGCCAGGCCAAGCTGGCTCCGCTCACCACGCCCGCTGCCTATGTGGCGCAGGCCAAGGCCCGGGCGACGCAGCTGTGCTCGGCCATCGAGGCCCACGCCAGCGGGTTGCTCTCCTACGGCATCCCGAAGGCGGACCTGGTGTACGAGTACATCACCGTCGAGAAGGCGTCGCTCACCTCCCTCTGCAAGACGTCCCAGGCGCCCGTGGCGTGCGAGAAGCTCGCCGTCCTCGCGTCCCTGACGCTGCCGGATCTCAAGGCCATGACCGACAAGAAGCTGCGCTTCGTGGAATTCGGCTGGAGCGAGCAGTTCAAGGCCGCCAAGAGCAACTGAGGGACTACCGACCATGAAGACACGAATCATCGCAGTGGCCATGTCGTCGTTCCTCTCGATGGCGACCCTCGGCTTCGCCAGCGAGGCGTCCGCCACGACGTGCCAGGACATCCAGGTCAACAAGAAGCCGCCCATCCCCTTCGTTCCCATCCCGATGAAGAATCCCCAGACGGGCGAGCCGTACCTGCCCAATGAGGAGATCGAGATCCGGCCGGGGGAGAAGATGCTCGCGGGCGACTTCTTCAACCAGATCAACGACCTCGAGTACGACCTCAACCAGTGGGGCTACTCGTTGCGCGACACGGATGCCGCGACCCTCGCCGAGCTCAAGACCTGTATCGAGTTGCTCTCCCAGCAGCGGGACTTGATCCTCGAGGACATCCGCGCGAACGGCATTGGTGAGTGGTCCCCCGAGGAGCGTCTCAAGCGGGTGGAAGCCGCCTGGAAGCGCTACCAGGACCAGCTTCCCTCCTGGGATGAGCTGTACGCGAAGGCGAACGACGAGAGCGTGAAGGTCTACCTGCCCGAGGTGCCGCCCTTCAGCGCGCCCGTGCCGCAGATCAAGCGCGCGGAGCTCAAGCCCGTCTTCAAGGAGCGCACCTGGTCGTTCGACGTGGGCGAGAAGTCGAAGTTCTGGGTGAACGCGCAAGCGAGTCTGTCCCTGCGGGCCAGCAAGGTGGACGCGGTGGGCGACGCGCGAGGCGGCGTCAACGCGGCGCTGATGGGCAAGTGGGAGGGAGAAGTGCTCTCCGCCCGTGCGCACGCGGAGGCGCCCTCCACGGCCGACGGCAAGCTGCAACTCGAGGTGCGCGGCCTGGGCAAGGTCCTCTGGAGCAAGAACTGGCAACTGCCGGGCATCCACTACGAGGACACGTTGGAGTGGCCGCTGGACTACAGCGTGGACTACCGCTTCGCCATCGGCCCCGTGCCCATGCGGGCCCGGGTGGGCTTCCGGGCCTCGGCTGGCGCGAAGTATGGCTACGACGTCCTTCCCCTCCAGGTGGGGGCGCATGCCGTGCCCTTCGTGGCGGCGGATGCCTACGCCCAGGTCGGCGTCGACATCGGCATCGCCGGGGGCGGCGTGGGTGGCCAGCTCATCCTCATCCAGGACTACGTCACCCTGCAGGGCGCGGCGCGGGTGGAGTTCGACGAGGAGCCCAGCCTCATCGTCGAGCTCATCGGCACCAACAGCATGACGGCGCTCAGCGGCCGCCTCTATGCCTACGCCTACATCAACTACCTCTTCGGCAAGTGGGAGGGGAAGTGGGACTTCTTCAAGTGGGAGGGCTTCCGCAAGGATGGTAACCTCTTCAACTTCAAGTGGGTGTGGACTCCCAGCGGTGTGACGGCCACGGGCGACCTCAAGGCCGAGGACATCATGGAGATCAAGCAGACCGAGGCGGAACTGCGGCTGCTGGAGATCGAGAACAAGTCCCAGGCGCAGCTGTGGAATACGATGAAGGCCATCTCGGATGACGCGAACAGCGCCGAGGCGGTGAAGGTGCTCACCGAGCAGGGTCGTCTGAACTCCATCGCCACCGGCGTGGATGAATCGCTGCGTCAGTACGAGACCGAGTTGAGGGGGTGGACGGAGTCATGAAGAAGCTAAGCGCGGGACTGCTCGTGGCTCTCGTTGGGGGAGCTCCTCTGGCATGGTGGAAATGGAGTCATGGGGATGCGGCGGAGTTGTCGCTCACGTGCATCCCAGGGCAGTCCCGCGCTTATGCCTTGTCGTATGAGTCGCGCGGACAGGTGTCGGATGCCACGTTCGGGCTGTCCCAGGGCGATGCGCCCGAGGGGCAGTCCGTCGAGACGGTGGTCCGGGGCCGTTGGCGCGAGACATGTGTGCGCGGTGATGCCAAGAGCCACGTGCTCGACGTCACCGTCGAGGACGCTCAGGGTCATTTCAGCGCCAAGGGTGGTATTGGCGGTGGGGGTGCGCCTTCCGACGTGCGCGAGCTGGTGGCGGGCCACAGCTACGTGGAACTGGGCGCGGATGGGACGGTGCGGGCCATCCACTTCGATCCGCGGATGTCTCCCCTGGGGCAGAACCTCCTCCGGGACATGCTCTCGCTGCGGTCGATGCGCTTGAGCGGTCTTGTCCAGGACGGAGGCAGCTGGACCTCCGAGGAGGAGGACTTCAATGGGCGCTACAGCGCGCCCTATACGCTGGAGCTGCCCGAGGAGGGCCTGGCCCGTATCACGAAGGGAACGCGGACCTACGCGGCCTCGGGCTCCACGCAGAAGCTGACGAAGGTGGCGCCTCTCGTGCGCGCGCTGCCCGCCACCGGCGGCGAGCTGGTGCTGGAGCTGGCCACGTTCCAGCCCCGGAGCTTGCGCTCCCACGTGGAAGTGGAACTCGTGGCGAGCTCGCGCACGATCGGTCAGTCCCTCAGCCACCTGGAGCTGACGCCCGCCGGGCAGGCCGCCGTGGCCGCGGTGGATGCGCGCAAGTTGCAAGAGGACTTCTCGGCCCGTACCGCGAGGGGCGTGCGGCCGGGTGACCTCGCCGCGCGCGACGCGGATGCGCGCATCGAGGAGCGAATCCAGCGCGAGGAACTGGGGAGCGAGACCTGGGCGTCCCTGCTGGAGAAGGCGGGCGAGTCGTCGCCGGACAGGGCGAAGCTCTTCCTCAAGTTCAAGGCCCTCTTCCTGCTGCATCCGGAGGCCTGCCGGGACGCGAGCGCGCTGCTCGCCACGTCCAAGGGTCCCCATGAAACGACGTTCCAGCTCGTGGCCGGCGCCCTGGCGTCCGCGGGGACTCCCGAGGCACAGCACGCCCTGGTGGCCGCCATCGACGCCACGAGTGACCGGCTTCCCCACCAGCGCACGTTGAGCTCGCTGCTGGGAACGGTGTCCAAGCCCACGCCGGACTCGGAGTCGCTGCTTCGCTCGCTCGTGAAGGGACATGCGCAGGACGAAGTGCGTGACACCGCGCGGCTGGCGCTCGGCAACGTGGCCCGGAGCCTCCAGGGGCAGGATCCCCAGCGGGCGGAGCGGCTCGTCCAGGACAGCATCGCGTTCGCCCAGAGCGCTTCGAGCCAGCAGGAGCGCGTGGTCGCGCTCCAGGCGCTCGGCAATACCGGGGCGCCCCAGGGGCTCGAGGTCCTCGCGCGAACGGTGAAGGAGCCGGACGCCACGCTGCGTCAGACGGGCGCCTCGGCGCTGCGCTTCATCGAGTCGGACGAGGCGGAGCGGATGTTGCTCGAACTGGCGACCCGGGATGCGTCCGATCGCGTGAGAGGGGAGGCGGTGTCCGCGCTGTCCTTCCGGACGCTCTCGCCCCAGACGGTGGCCGAGTTGCGGCAACAAGTCCGGAAGGATCCTTCCGAGTCCGTGCGGCAGTTGCTCGTCAAGGTGCTGGCGGATGAGGCGCCGCGCTACGCCGATATCACCCTGACGCTGGAAGAGGTCAGCCGGAATGATGCCTCGGCCTCGGTGCGCAAGCTGGCCACGCTCGTGCTGCTCCGGCTCAACGCCTCCGAGGGGTAGTCAGTCTGGTTGGGGAAAAGGAGATGGGTATGAAGAACCGTGGAATTTCGTCGGCCGTGTGGCTTGGAATCACCCTCTGCGCCCTGGGCCATGGCGATGTGGCGAAGGCCAGTGAGCCGGCCGAGCAGCGAGAGGCGCAGGGCGCTGTCGGTGACATGCGGCAGACGTCGATGGGCTTGTCCCAATTCCAGTCACTCGCCGTCCTGAGCGACCAGGCGGGACGCTGCGTGCAGGGCATCAGCGCCCAGGAGGCAGCCATGGAACTCGACTACGGCTATTCGATGGGCCTGATCTCCTACGATGCCTTCACCTGGGGGCACTACAACGATTACTATCCTGTGATTGATAGGCGAAACAACGTTGTCGCCGTCTGCAAATTCGGGGCGTCGATGAGCCTGGCTCAATTCCAGGCCCTTGCCGCTTCGAGCGATCAGGCAGGACGTTGCGTGCACGGCATCGGCAATCTCGAGTGCGTGGCTGAACTCGACTATGGCCTGAGCGTGGATCTGATCACCCTGGCGGCCTATCACTGGGGGATCAGCAGCGGCTACTACCCGGTCATCGATCGGTACAACCGAATCCAGGCCGTCTGTGGGTGCTGGTGAAGGGGAGGGGGTGCTGGCCGCTTCGTCGTGATGGTAGAACCAGCGCCCATGAAGATCCCATTCAAACTCGTCGTTCCGTTGTTGCTCTCGGCCTCCTTCGGCTGCGCCACCACGCAGAGCCGGTTCAATTCCGTGTACCCCGGGATGCCCTCGCGGGGGGTCGTGGAGACCATGGAGGGAGGGCCCAGCCGTGCCCAGGAGTTCGGGGATGGGTCCACCGCCTGGTACTACGGCGATGACTTCTGCCTGTTGCTACGCGACGACAAGGTCGTGGCCAAGGACAGCACCCAGGAGAAGGTCTCCGTGAACGCCGGCGTGGTCGCCCTCAAGGAAGTGCAGAAGGCGCAGTGCGCGCCCCCGGGCACGGCCGAGGTGCAGACGGAGCAGATGATCCGGACCCCCGTGGGCTCCTTCAAGGGCTCCATCGATCCCGAGGCCATCAAGAACAAGGCCCGGGAAACGAGGGATGCCCTGGTGGGCGACTCCGTGAAGTAATCCCGGGAGACCCACGACCATGTCGAACCCCATCCTCCCGCGCCGCACGGTGTTCCGGGGAGCCCTGCTGGCCGCGGCCGCGGCATTCAACCCCGTGGGCCGGAGCTGGGCCTCGGAGACGCGGCCCGGCTTCATCTCGCCTCCTCCTCTGGACGGTCAGCTCCTCCTGGATGACGCGGCGCGGACAGCGGCCGCGGAGGACTACGGCCACATCGTCCACCACAGGCCCTGGGCGGTGCTCGTCCCGGGCTCGGTGAACGACATCGTGAAGATGGTGCGTTTCGCGCGGAGCCACGGCCTGCGCATCGCCGGCTCGAGCGCCCTGGGTGACAGCCACTCCACGCAGGGCCAGGCCCAGGTGGCGGCGGGCATCGTCATCGACATGTCCGCGCTGTCCACCCTCCACTCCATCGACGCGACGAGCGCCTGGGTGGACGCGGGCGTGCAGTGGCTCCAACTGCTCAACGCCACCGTACTCCAGGGCAAGAGCCCGCCCACGTTGACGGACTACCTCGAGCTGAGCATCGGCGGCACCCTGTCGGTGGGGGGCATTGGCGGGCAGGCGTTCCGCTCGGGCCTCCAGGTGGACAACGTCCTGGAACTGGAGGTGGTCACCGGGCGGGGAGACCTCGTGCGCTGTTCACCCACGTCCCACAAGATGCTCTTCGACTCGGTCCGTGGAGGTCTGGGCCAGTTCGGCATCATCGTCCGGGCGCGGATCCGCCTGGTGGCGGTGCCCTCTCACGCGCGCACCTACACCGCGCTGTACAACAGCCTTCCCGCCTTCCTCGCGGACCAGAAGTCGCTCACCGACGATGGCCGCTTCGACTACGTCGAGGGCTCCGTCGTGACGGCGGCCGATGGCTCCCGATCCTTCCAGCTCGAGACGGTGAGGTACTTCGACCCCCGTGCTCCGCCCGATGACGCGGCGCTGCTCGCGGGTCTGGCCTTCCAGCCGGGCACCGCGCGGGCGACGGACACGAGCTACTTCGACTTCGTCAATCGGCTGGCGCCGCTCGTCGCCTTCCTCAAGGCCCAGGGGCTCTGGAGCCTGCCGCACCCGTGGTTGAACGTGTTCGTTCCCCAGGCGCGCGCGGCCACCTTCGTGCAGTACGTGCTCGACAACACCCCTCCCGAGGAGATCGGCGAGGATCCCGTGCTGCTCTACGCCTTCCGGCCTTCGCGGCTCACCGCGCCCTTCGTGCGCGTGCCCCTGGGCTCCCACGCCTTCCTCTTCTCCCTCTTGCGCACCGCCAACCCGGGCACGCCGGGGAACGTGGCGGCGCTGCTCGCGAAGAACCAGCTCTTCCTCGACAAGCTCAAGCAGTTGGGTGGAAAGGCCTACCCCATCAGCTCGGGGCCTCGGACGCCCGCTGAATGGCGCCAGCACTTCGGCGTGCGCTGGCCCTGGTTCGCCATCGCCAAGCGGGCGTTCGATCCGGACAACGTGCTCACGCCGGGGCAGGGCATCTTCGCGTAACGCCCAGCGCCGGGCTCGCTAGGCACCCGAGGACAAGGGCTCGTGGGCTGGCGAAGCCACGGGCACGGTGAAGAAGAAGGTGCTCCCTCGGCCGGGCTCGCTCTCCACCCAGATGCGCCCCGCGTGCGCCTCGACGAGGCCCCGGGTGATCGACAGCCCGAGCCCAGCCCCGCGTCGATCTCCTCGCCGTGCCTGCCAGAAGCGGTCGAAGAGGTGCTCGATCGCCTCGGGGGCGATGCCGGGCCCGGTGTCACGGACCCAGAAGCGGATCATCTCTCCATCCACCTGAGCCCCGAGCGTGATCTGACCACCGCTCGGAGTGAACTTCAGCGCGTTGCCGAGCAGGTTGGAGAAGACCTGCAGGAGCCGATCCCGGTCCGCGCGCACCCACGGCAGCTCCTCGGGCACGTCGAGGGTCAGTTGGAGCTCGGACGCCAATGGGCGCGCCGCCTCGAAGGCATCCTGGAGGAGGGCGGACGTGGGTTCCGGTTGCACCACGACGGCCAACTGGCCTGCTTCCATGCAGGTCACGTTCAGCAGATCCTGGATCAGCCGATCCATGCGCCGGGCGGAGTTGAGGATGGCGCGCAAGGGGCCCTGGGCTCGCGGCTCACTGAGGTGGGGTTGCTGCCGGAGCAGCATCTGGGCGCTGAGGACGATGGCGTTCAGCGGGTTGCGCAGATCATGCGCCACCACGCCCAGGACGTCGTCCCGGGCTCGCGTGGCCTCCCGGGCGGCCCGATAGAGCCGGGCATGCTCGATGGCGATCGACGCCCGGGTGGCCAGCGCCTCCCCCAGTCTCAACTCGTTCTCCCCATACCGGCGCTGGGGATGGGACGAGATGAGAGCGAGCGCTCCCAACAGGCGTCCCTGGGCCAGGATGGGCACGCATACCAGGGAGCGGGGATTGAGCTCCCGCAGGGCCTGGAGGTGTGGCTCGCTCTGGGAGATGGACTCGATGAATTCAGGGGAGACCTCTGGGATCAGCTCTGGCAGCCGCGTCCGCATCACGGTCGCCAGGAGATACGGGAGCCGGCGATCCTGCGGCGTCTGCTCCAGGACTTCCACGAGGCGAGCCTTGGCCGGGTCACGATGCGCGACCTTCAGCCGCCGCCCCCGTCCGTCCTCCAGCAGGTCGATGATGCAGCAATCCGTCAGGGAGGTCGCCACCTGCTCCGCGGCGTTCGCCAGCGCCTGCTCCTCATCGAGGGTCGAGAAAAGGAGGTGCCCCACCTCGGTCAGGACATGCCGCTCCCGCTCGCGCAGCACCCGTTCGGTGGTGTCGCGGAGGATCAGCGTGACCAGCCTGGAGCCGCCGTTGTCCAGCTTGGACATGGAGGCCTCGACGGGAAACTCCTCGCCCGTCCTTCGAAGGCCGAAGAGGTCCAGGCAGCACGCTTCGAGAGGGAGCTCCGCGACGGGAGCGGAAGCGAAGTCGCGCACCCGCTGACCCTGGGGGGGGCGCAGGCGCTCGGGGAAGAGGCGCTCGAGCGGCTGGCCGAGCAGTTCCTTCGCGCGGTAGCCAAACATCTCCTCCGCGGCATGATTGAAGAGGACGACGCGCGCCCACTCATCGATGGAGACAATGGCATCCGCGGCGGTGGCGATGATGCCCGAGACCTGGGCCTCCGAGACGCGGAGCGCTCGAATGAGCGGACCCTTCTCGGCCGTCGGCAGCAGCCGCCTCACGAGTCGCGCGAGTGTCCCCAGGAATCCCATCGGCCTCCCTCAAGATGCACACGACTCGTGTGCCCCTCCATTCCAGGTTTCGATTGGCCAACGCCCACTGCCACCGATGTACTCCGCGCCACGGCTGCCGGGGGTCGAGGCGGGACTCCAGGGCAACTGCCCTTTCCCTCCAGGACGACACATCTTTCCTGTACCTCCCATGGATAGATGTCCGCCATCCGGTCACCGCCACGTCCAGCTTGTCGAGCGCTACCTCGAGACTCAATTGGCGGGCGACGTCCGGGGGACCTTGCGCCTCCTCGACGAGGCGTTGGCGCGTGGCACGCCGATCACCGAGCTGCAGTGCCAGGTCATCCAGGCGGCGCAGCGCGAGGTGGGCCATCTCTGGGAGGGCAATCGGATTGGCGTGGCTCGAGAGCATCAGGCGAGCGCCATCTCCCAGCTGGCGCTCGCCCACTTGTTCTCACGGGCTCAGCCCGAGCCTTCCCGGGGCATCTCCGTGGCGGTGGCTTGCGTGGAGGGGGAGCTCCACGAGCTGGCGGTCCGGCTGGTGGCCGACTACCTGGAGCTGGCCGGCTTCACGGTGAGCTACTTCGGGTCCAACCTGCCCACGGGCAGTCTGGTCTCGATGCTCGAACAGGAGCCCGCGGACGTCGTGGCCCTCTCGACGACGATGACCTTCAACCTGCCCGCGCTGCGAAGAACGATCCTGGCGGTGCGCGAGCGCCTGGGTGAGCAGCAGCCCATCCTGGTGGGAGGCCCCGCGCTCGCCGATGCACCAGGCCTGAGCACCGAGCTGAAGGTGCGGACCGCGGGCTCATCCCCTTCGGAACTGGTGGCTGGCGTCCAGGCGGTGCTGCGGGAACGCCGCCACTAAAGGGGGTGGCCTTCGCGAAGATACCGCGCGCTCTCCGGGTGTGATATGTTTTGCTCAAATGGATCATTCTGGAACCGGTACGGAGTCTATCCACCCCTTCGACGCAATCATTGTCGGGGCTGGGTTCGCGGGCATGTACATGCTCTATCGCCTGCGACAGCTCGGGTTGTCGGTGCGCGTCTACGAGGCGGGCAGTGGAGTGGGCGGCGTGTGGTTCTGGAACCGCTACCCGGGCGCGCGCTGCGACATCGAGAGCATGAACTACTCCTACTCGTTCTCGCACGAGCTCGAGCAGGAATGGAAGTGGACCGAGAAGTACGCCACCCAGCCGGAGATCCTGCGCTACATCAACCACGTCGCGGACAGGTTCTCGCTGCGCGAGGACATCCAATTCAAGACGAGGGTGAGCGCCTCTGTCTTCAATGAGGCGACGAACCGGTGGGAGATCCAGACGGACGATGGCGCCCGTGCGTCCGCCAGGTTCTTGATCATGGCGACGGGCTGCATGTCCGCCGTGAACGTGCCCGACTTCAAGGGGCTCGAGTCCTTCCAGGGCAAGGCGTGGCACACCGCCAGATGGCCGGAGGAGGGGGTCGACTTCACTGGCCAACGCGTCGGTGTCATTGGCACGGGCTCGTCCGGCATCCAGGTCATTCCGAAGCTCGCCGAGCAGGCCGCCCACCTCTTCGTCTTCCAGCGCACCCCGAGCTTCAGCGTGCCCGCGCGCAATGCGCCCATCGATCCGGTCTACGAGTCGTGGATGAAGGCGAACTACGCCGACTACCGGCGCAGGGCCCGCGAGACGCGCGCCGGGGTCGTCATGGAGGTCAACCCGAAGTCCGCCCTGGAGGTGTCACCCGAGGAGCGGGAGCGGGAGTACATGGCTCGATGGGAGAAGGGGGGCACCGCCTTTCTCGCCACGTTCTCGGACGTGATGGCCCGTCGGGAAGCCAATGAAACGGCCGCGGAGTTCGTCCGTTCCCAGATTCGTGCAACGGTCCGTGACCCGGCGGTCGCCGCGGCCTTGTCTCCCTCGGGCTATCCCCTGGGCACCAAGCGGCTTTGTGTCGACACCGGCTACTACGAGACCTTCAATCGGGACAACGTCACCCTGGTCGACGTCAAGTTGTCTCCCCTCGAGGAAATCACTCCCAGGGGACTTCGGACGCGGAGCGCGGAGTACGAGCTGGACAGCATCGTGTTCGCGACGGGCTTCGATGCCTTCACGGGTGCCTTGTGCAACATCGACATCCGGGGGCGCGGCAACGCGTCATTGAAGCAGAAGTGGGCCGGGGGCCCGCGCACGTACCTCGGCCTGGCGATCGCCGGTTTCCCGAACCTGTTCACCATCACCGGCCCTGGCAGTCCCTCCGTGTTCAGCAATACCCTCGTGTCCATCGAGCAGCATGTGGAGTGGATCACGGGCTGCATCACGCACCTGCGAGAGCGCCACCTCGAGCGCATCGAGGCCACCGTCGAAGCGGAGGACGGGTGGGTGGCGCACGTCAAGGAGGTGGCTGACCGCACGCTCTATCCCCTGGCCAATTCCTGGTACATGGGGGCGAACATTCCTGGCAAGACACGCGTCCTCATGCCCTATGCCGGTGGAGTCGGGGCCTATCGCAAGAAGTGCGAGGAGATCGCCGCCCAGGGCTACGCGGGGTTCTCCCTTGAGCCACCGCGCGCGATGTGAAGGCCGTCCATGGCCCTTGAGCGGAGGTGGTGCCAGGGGGTCGAGGCGCTGGGCCGGTGGACGAGACGCGAGTCCGTTCACCGGCCTTGTTGTGGCTATCCGACCGGCCGCACCGCCGCTCCCCGCACCTTCTTCTCCGCCAGGGTCCAAGCCACTTCCCGGGACACGAGGACGGATCTATGGGCCGAGGCGCCGCTGCCGAAATACTCCCGCGTCTTCACCATCCCGACCGAAGGCGTGTTCACCAGCCGTGGGAATGCTCCTCGTGAAATCGGAAGATACTTGAGCCGTTCACAACGAGTGCAACGCTCCGAGGCGAGGCCCTCAACCGCCACGCCTACCTCCTCGTGGATGACGAGTTGAACGACTGTTTTCAACTCCATTCCTTGTGGATCGAGAACCGGTCGACAGCCCACTCCGTTCGGGTTGAAAACGGTGCTCCAGACCTCTGGCGTCACGAAGAACTCGTCGAAGACCCAGTGGAGTTGAAGGATGCCGTTGCGACCCCATTTCGGCTCGGACTTCATCTGGAAGAGAGCCTTCTGCTCCAAGCCCAGACCACACTTCTCGCAGAACCCGGTCCTCGCATAGGTCGCGTCCCGGTAGCCGAAGCGCTCCTCGTTTGGTTGAGGGTACCCGCAGTGCCAGTTCGGCTCCAGCACGAGCCATGACGCCTCGGCCAACTCCTTCTTCGAGAACTTCGTGCTGACGATGTCGGCGGCCTTTCTTCTTGATATCCACAGCCGCAGTGAGGGCCATGCGGCATGGGTTTCATCTACCTCGAAGGTGACCAATCCGCTCGCCCCCACGACGACGCCCAGGGTCGCCAGCTCTCCGCGGATTTCGGGAGACGATGAGATGGAGATGCGATGGATGATCCGCATCTTTGTCCTCCTACAGGCCGAGCGCCTTCAAGATTTCGGGGTGTTGTGAATAGATCTGCCTTGCCGCATCGAGCACCTGTTGCCTCGTGGCATTCGCCGTGCCTTGGCCGTAGGGAATGATCTACCGCCATGCATTGGTGAATGATTGGTGTTCAGCGGAGGTCACCGCGATCGCGAGCATCTTTCCCGCATCCTGCCCCATCAATCCCGCGAAACGCTGCTCAATCAAATGGTGAGCGCGAAGCCTCGTCCCCTGGCGGACGCTTCGTAGTCGCCCATACGGTTTGATTCCAAATTCGGCCGCCCGCGAGAGATTCCCAAAGCTGAGCGCAGCGCCCCTTGCGGCAAGCTCGACTGGCTTATACATGGGCGATAGGGCCGTGGCGTTCTCCCCCAATGCCTTCAGCGTATCCGCCATCCCCTGGTAATACTGGTCGCTGATTCGTTCTTGAGCTTCCTCGAGTTCGTCAGAGCCGAAATTGACCGGCACCGGAATCCCTGGCGCGCGCTCCTGGAAGAAGGCTCGTCGGGCCGCGGGCGGCATCTCCGAGAGTTCGCCCGCAGTGAGATGCTCTGGAGTGGGTGGGGCTGATCCGGAGCCGCCAGCGTCGTCGCTGGCGGACGCCATCCGAGACAAGAGTACCCACAGCAGGACGAGACACGTGGCGAGCGCGCGTACGAAAGGGGTGCCCATCATGAGCGGTCGCCCGTCTCTCCTCGACAATGCTTGTAGAGGCTACAGCCCGCCCAGGGTCATGGACTGCTGCCGGCGGCTGAGCACCTTGACGGGCTGGATGGCCATGACGCGCATGAAGACCTGGAGCAGTTCCGGATCGAACTTGTTGCGCATCTCCGTCCACATGAGCATCAGTGCCACCTCCGGGCCGTACGCCTCTCGGTAGGGGCGCTTGGAGGTGAGCGCGTCATACGCCGTGCAGATGGCGATGATCTTCGCGTAGGTCCCCAGGTTCGTCTTGGGGATGATCATCTGGATGTCTCCCCGCGCGTCCCGCACCGCCGTGCCGAAGTCCGCCTTGTGCTCGAACGTCGTCACCACGCGCAGGAGCGTGGAGCGCGAGAATCCCTTCTCCATGAGGATGTTGCGGATGGAGATGAGCGGCGCCTTCTGGATGAGCGTCTTCTCCTCCGCGCTCAGCGCGCCCCGCTTGGTGGCCAGCTCCTCGGGAATGGTGGCCATGCCCGCGTCATGGAAGAGCGCGATGTAGCCCAGGTCGCGCAGCTGGGGCTTGGTCAGGCCCAGCTCCTGGCCAAACACGATGCTCATCAGGCACACGTTCACCTGGTGGTACACGAGATAGTCCATCTCGCGCTTCATCGTCGTCATGCCCAGGAAGTGCGTCTTCTGCTCGAAGGAGATGTCCACGAAGTCCTGCACCAGCCGCAGGGCCCTCGAGGTGTTCAGCGGTTTGCCCGCCTGCACGGACTCCAGGTACTTGGTGAGGAAGTACACCGCCCGGGCGTAGACCGTCATCGCGTACTTCTTGCGGTCCACCTTCTGGTTGTTCTTGTCCTCGCTCTCGTCCTTGCTCATCTTCTCGCGCAGGCGCGAGAACTTGGCCACCTTCATGTTGAGCAGCTTGCGGCCCGCCAGCCCATCCTCCTCGGCCGTGCCCGTCTGCTCCTTGCTGAAGATCCAGATGAAGTTCTTGAGCTCCGGCACGGTGATGGCGCGCGTGAGCGAGATGCCTCCCACGTCCTTGGCGCGCATCTCCCCGAGCAGGTAGCGCTGGTTGTCGATGGAGTTGAGGTCCACCTTCACCAGCATGTTGTTGAGGTAGAAGGACTCCTTGACGCCCACCAACTCCAGACGGCCTTCCTTGGAGATGATCTGGTTGATGACGTCCTGCAATTGCAGCAGCGGCTTCTCGAAGACCGCGTTCTCCGGGTCGTACATCTTCACCGAGCGGATGAGCATGTACAGGCCGGAGACGAGCCCGCGCGCGAGCGTCTGCAACTTCTCCGAGTAGGCCCGGCCCACCTCGTTCAGGTTCTCGCCCGCCGTCTGTGCTTGAGCCTGGACCTTCAGGTTGTCCGCCATTGTTCTCAGGCCTCCTCGCCGGGGCTGGTCTCACCGAACAGCGTCTTCTTCGTCTGGTACATCGCCTTGCGCGCCGCGGTCAGCACCTCGACGGGCTGATTCTTGTCTTCCACCACGCCCTGCAACGCCTTGAAGGAGGGGATGGAGCACGCGCCCGCCAGGCCCGCCACCGCCAGCAGCTTGTCCTCCAGCACCTTCTTCTTGGTGAGCAGCGTGGGCTTCACCGCGAGCGTTTGCAGCATCAGCGACACGGCGCCCGGCAGGGCCGTGGAGCCCAGGGACGCGTAGTACGCCGCGCGCTCGTCGAAGGACTTCTTGTCGAAGCCCGGGTCGCGGATCATCCGCACGAGGTCCACGTAGGCCTTGTCCCGGTCGAACTCGGGCAGGAGCCGCGCCGCGAGCATGCGCACCTGGGCGGCTGGATCATTGAGCGCCTCCACGATGAGCTTGCGCGCCTCCTGGGTGCGGCCCCGGGCGATGATGTTCATCACCTCCAGCTTCACCGCGAGGTTCTTGTTGAGCATCACCAGACCAAACATCTTCACCCGGTCCGGATGGTTGCTCTTCTCCAGGATGTAGACCATGTCGCGCACGGTCTGCGGCCGATCCGACTCCAGCCGCTGCACGAAGGGGTGGGGGTTGTCCTGGGCGAAGCGCGCGAGCGCATCGCACATCAGCAGCCGGTTCTCGGGGATCTCGATCGTCTCCAGCGCGTTGAGCAGGGTGAAGACGGCCGCGGGATCCAACGCCTGCAGATAGCGCGTGATGTCCGGCGGATGCTTGGGCCGCGTCGTCTTGAGCGCTTCCGCCAGGCGCATCACCCGCTGTTCGTCTCCCATCTTCGAGGTGAAGTAGGACACCAGCTGGGTCAGGTCGCTCCCGGTGTTGCGCTGCGCCAGGGCTCGCAGCTTGAGCACCATCTGGTTGATGGTGCCGTAGTCGTCCTGGATGAGCATGGCGTCCAGGAGCTGTACGAAGACCTCCTCGAGCAACGCCATGTCATCCACGCCCCCCTCGATGACCAGGAAGATGGCGCTCACCAGCTTGGGGAACAGCCGGGTACCCTCCTCCTCGGAGATCTCCCGCTGCAGCCGGGCCTTGAGCTCGTCCGAGGCGTAGTTGCCCGCCACCACCAGGCCGCGCACCTGCTCCACGCCGTCGAGCTTGGAGTCCAGGTCCTCCGCGTTCAGACGCGCGAAGCGCAGGAAGTCCTCCGAGCCCGTCTTGAGGCGCGAGTAGAGGTAGCCCACCACCCGATCCACCTCGACCTCGACCTCCTCGTCGCTCACCTCGTCCATCCGGAAGCCCTCGACCACCACGTATTCGAGGTTTTCCAGACCCGAGCGCCACAGCTGCGACAGCACGTCCTCGGCGCCGCGCTCGGGCTCGGACAGGGCGATGAGGGTGAACGTCACCAGTTCGTCGAGGGACAGGTCCGGGCGGAGGATGAGCTGGCGGATGCCATCCCGGAAGAACTTGTAGGGCAGGGGCGTGTCCTCGGTGAAGAGGGGCTCGCCCTGGAACATGAAGTTCTGCTGCTCGACCTTGATGTACAGCGGGCCGTGTTTCTCCGTGTGCGCCCGGAGGGCCTCGTGCGTCCGGCCGAGGAACTCGGGGAATTTCGCCTCGTTGTGCCGGTACATGCCGATCTGCTTGATGCCCTTGAGCAACTGGAAGGCGAAGTTGCGCGCGGACTCCACCCGCTCCTGGACGGCGGGATCCACCCCGGAGTCCGGGGCAGCGGTGCTGTCGCTCTGTACCTGGGCCATGAAATCCTTGAGGCTGCGGGGCGGGGGTGGGGGGACATCCAGTGTACCCCGATTCTTCCCGTCAAGCCTCTCTCCCGAGTGGGGTCCAGCGGGGTAACGCCGTCCGCTCTTCCCGGGAAAACAGGTTCTTGTTCCACCCTGGGTGAGGAGGGTTTACTCCCTCAGGGGGGTTCCCGGCTCAGGCGATGAGGGGCGGAAGGAGCGGGGGCAGGGGGAGGGAAGGGCGGGCAGTTTGATGGGGGGGAGGGGTGGGGCAGCAGCAGGCCCATCATGGGAGGGGGCTGCTTCTCGAGTGGCGTGGCGTCCGATGCGCCCAGGCCGAGTGACAGCGCGAGCGTCGCGCCCGGAATCAGGCGCTTCAACAACCGCACACCATTGGGGGAGTGGATCGACATGGAACGCTCCTGGATAGGGGCCGCGGGGTGTTCGATCATTGAAATCGAAGGGAGAGCGGGAAGACATGAGACCCGGGTACGTTCCGAATGTCGGGTCCCCTATGGCTTCTCGGCGGGAGTCCGCACGCCGTGCATGCCCCTCAAGGCCGCGACGAGCAGCAGCAGGGTGAGGGCGGTGAAGAGGCCCAGTCCCCAGGCATCGGACTCCTGGAACATGCGCGCGAGGGGCGTGTCCCCCAGCCGGCTGGGAATGTCCATCGCCCGCGTCCAGGCGCCGTCGCTGGCGATCTCCAGGAAGGCGATGAGCACCCCCGCGATGGCGCCTCCCGCGATGTAGCCCGAGGACAGGAGGCTGCCCGGGGAGAAGTCGGACTCGCTGGCGCTGCCTCCGCGGAGGCGATCCACGAGGTAGCGCACCATGCCTCCCACGAAGATGGGCGCGCTGCTGGACAGGGGCAGGTACACCCCCACGGCGAAGGGGAGCGAGGACACGCCGCACAACTCCAACATCAGCGCGATGAAGACGCCCACCAGCACCAGATCCCACGGCAGTTTGTGCGTGAGGATGCCATCGATGATGAGGGCGAAGAGCTGCGCCTTGGGCGCGGGGTAGCGGGTGAGGGGTTGGCCCGCGTAGGTGGTGATGCGGCCGCCGATGCCGGGGTCCACCACGTACTGAATGGTGCCCGCCTCATCCACCAGGTACGTGCCCGTGGGCACGGGGGTCTCCGCCCCCCGGACGTGCCCCACGCGCCAGGTGCGCTCCGGGCCCTGTCTCACCGCGCCCAGCTCCGACACCTTCACCCCCTCGCCCGAGGGCAGGCGCACGTCCGTGTTCGCCACGTCCTCCACGCGCAGCGCGTTCCAGCTCCGCAGCTCCCAACCGTTGGGCGCCGCGCCCAGCTCCAGCCCCTGCTTCCACAAGGGGCCCTTGAGTTGCTCGACGGTCACGCCTCGCGCCGCCAGCGTCTGATCGGACACCGCCCACGGGTAGAGGTGCTGCGTGCGGGTCTCTCCGCTCAGGTCGCTCACCTGTTGGCCTGGGTGGGACTCGGGGAGGATGGCCGTGGCGCCCCGGTTGAGCACCACCAACACCCCGCCGATGAAGAGGGAGCTGGTGAGCACCCCCACGAAGAGCGCCACCTGCTGGCTCCTCGGCGTGCCTCCCACCAGGAACGCCGTCTTGAGATCCTGCGCCGTGGTGCCCCCGTTGGACGCCGCGATGCCCACGATGGCCGCCGTGGTCAACGCCATGAAGCGGTCCTCGGCGCTCGTCCATCCGAGCAGCAGGTACACCAGGCACGTGAACAGCAACGTCGCCACCACCATGCCGGAGATGGGGTTGGACGAGGAGCCGATCTCTCCGGTGACGCGCGCGCTCACCGTCACGAAGAAGAAGCCGCACACGACGATGAGCAGCGCGGACAGCAGGTTGATGTGCAGGGGCGGCGCCAGCCACATGGTCAACACCAGCAGCGCGCTGCCCACCAGCACGAGGCTCATGGGCAGATCCCTCTCGGTGCGCGGCAGCCGCACGGGCGCCGTCCGTCCGCGGCGCGAGGCCAGGAACGTGGAGAGCCCCCGGCGAAAGGCGGTGACGATGGTGGGCAGCGAGCGCACGAGGCTGATGAGCCCGCCCGTGGCCACCGCGCCCGCTCCGATATAGAGCACGTACGCGTCGCGCACCGTGTCGGGATCCATGTCCCGGATGAGCTGCCCATCCGGCCTCAGCAGGGGCTGCTCCAAGCCCGCGCCAATGAAGGAGATGAGCGGAATCAGGATGAGGTAGCTGAGCACTCCGCCCGCGAAGGTGATGCCCGCCACCTTGGGGCCGATGATGTAGCCCACGCCCAGCAGCTCGGGACTCACCTCCATGGACAGCGAGCCGCCCGTGTAGCCCACGCGCTGGCTCACGCCCGCCGCCGTCGTGCGCACCCAGCTCAGGGGCGTGCCCACGATCTCCTTGAACAGGTGCAGCCCCGCGTAGGCGAGTTTGTAGAGGCCTCCCGCCGTGAAGCCCCAGAGCACCGTGCGCGCGTTCGTCCCTCCCTCCTCGCCCGCGATGAGCACGTCCGCCGCGGCGGTTCCCTCGGGGTAGGTGAGCGCGCCGTGCTCCTGGACGATGAGCCCCTCGCGCAGGGGAATCATCATCAACACGCCCAGCACGCCGCCGAGCGCCGACACCAGGAAGGCGTGCACCAGGTCGATGTCGTAGCCGAGCAGCAGCAGCGCCGGCAGCGCCGCCGCCACGCCGAAGGCCAGCGATTCCCCGGCCGAGCCCACCGTCTGCACGATGGTGTTCTCCAGCACGCTCGAGCGGCCCAAGGCGCGGAAGACGGCGATGGACAGCACCGCCACCGGAATGGAGGCCGATACCGTCAGCCCCACCTTCACCGCCAGGAACACCGAGGAGGCCCCGAACACGATGCCCAGCACGGAGCCCAGCAGAAGCCCCCGGAGCGTCAGCTCGGACGGGGACTCGGTGGCGGGGACGTAGGGCTCGTGGGGCGGGGGCGGGCTCACGCCCGCCCTTGTAGCAGACAACCCGGGGGAGGGTGCCCCAAGGGCCTACTGCATGGCCGCGGCGGCGTCGGGGTCCACCTCGGCCATCAGCGCCGCCAGCTCCGACTTGAGCTTGTCCTTGGCGCGGATCTCCAGCTGGCGCGCGCGCTCGCGCGAGAAGCCGAAGTGCTCGCCCAGCTCCTTGAGCGTCATCGGGCGCTCGTTCATCACGCGCTGCTCGATGATGAAGCGCTCGCGGGGATCCAACCGCATGAGCGCCGTGCGCACCCGCGTGTTGATGAGGCCCGCCTCCTCCTTGTCCGCGAACTCGGAGTCCTGCGGCGCGCTGTCGCTCGCCACGAAGTCCACGTGGCTGTTGCCCCCGTCCTCGCCCATGGGCGCGTCCAGCGACAAGTCCCGCCCGCCCATGCGCTGCTCCATCTCGCGCACCTCGGAGGCCTTCACGTTCAGCTTCCGGGCGATCTCATCCACGTTCACCACCGAGCCATCCAGCGTGCCGAACTTCTCCAGTTCACGCCGCGTGCGGGCCAGCGAGAAGAAGAGTTTCCGCTGCGCTTGCGTGGTGCCGAGCTTCACCAGGCTCCAGCTCTTGAGGATGTAGTTCTGGATGTACGCGCGGATCCACCACACCGCGTAGGAGATGAGGCGGATGCCCTTGTCGGGATCGAACTTCTGCACCGCCTTCATCAGGCCGATGTTCCCCTCCTGGATGAGGTCGGACATCTTGATGCCGTAGGAGCGGTACTCGTAGGCGACCTTCACGACGAAGCGAAGGTTGGAGGTCACCAGCCGGTGCCCCGCGGCCAGGTCCGCCTTGAGGAAGCGGCGCGCGAGGGTCTGCTCCTCCTCCACGGAGAGCAGGGAGTACTGGTTGATCTCCGAGAGGTACATCGCCAGCGAGCCCGAGTTGGACGACTGCTCCGTGGTGAGCTGCATGGTGTCTCCCGAGGGCCTCGCCATGGAGGCCGATGAATAGAGGTTGTTCCGCGTTCCAACCAACAACCGGACGCGGGGTGCGTAGAGCAACGTGCGTGCCACACCTTCACGCTGAAATTCATCAGTCCCCACGCACACTTGGCTTGTGGGACAGCCCCTTCCAAGGTGCGCCTCCCGTAAGGCTTACAGGGAGGGAGCGGCTTTCCGGGGCAGCCGAGCCTGTAAGGAGCCGGGTCGTGTCTCCACCTCTCCTTCACTCCTGGGTGATGGGCGTGGGCGGGAACGCGTGTGTCCCCGCCTTCCATGGTGACGGGTAATAAGGACGCGACGCGTTGTCAGCGGAGGTGGGCCCCGCCGCTCCATCCCCTCGGACAGCGAGGAGCGGGGCGGGGGCTAGGAGGCGCGGGCGGTGGGACGTCCGTCGTCGAGTGCCCGCCGCAACTGAGCGAGCAGCCTCGCGCTCTCTCCGGACTGGAGCGGGCGCTGGCCGAAGCGGGCCTCGAGGTAGCGGCGGGTGATGGCCGCCAGGACGGGCGCGAGCGGATGGGCCTCGCCCGACAGCCGCGCCGACACGTCCTCGAGCGTCTCGCCCTCGCGCGGAGGCAGACCCGCGCGCGCGAGCAGGCGCTCCACCGCGTCCACCAGGCGCGTGGCCTCCTGGGCGGGACGCCGGGCGCGGCGCTGGGACAGGGCCCTCACGAGTCCGTAGATGGCCAGTGCCACCCCGGCCGCCGTCACCCACGCGCGCAGGGGCGGCAGGGACGAGCTCGGACGCGGCTGGCCGGAAGCGTCGCGGGGCGGCCGCGACATGCTCCGCACGAAGTCGAGCTGATCCCGGAACGAGTAGTCGACCACGGCCTTGCGCCACAAGGCCTCCACCGACTCGTAGAGGGAAATCATCGTCTCGATGAGCTGCAGGGACTGGTTGGCGCGGAAGGCGGGCGGCGTGGCGTCCACGGTGACGAAGCCGCGGCCGGGCACCAGCACGTGCGTCCACGCATGGGCATCTCCCGCGCGCACCAGGTACTCGTCTCCCACGCGCTCGCCGCCGAAGAAACCCGTGGCGAGCCGCGCCTCGAAGCCCTGGGTGCGCAGCATCAGCGTGAGCGCCGTGGCGAAGTGCTCGCAGTGGCCCGCCTTGCGCACGAAGAGGAAGTCGCGCAGCGGATCCGCCACGTCTCCGCTCAGCTCCAGCGTGTACTCGTACTCGCGCTGCAGCCAGGCGGACAGCTTCTGGGCCGCGGCCAGGGGATCCTTCTCGTCCCCCACCACCCGCCGCGCCAGCTCCTCCATGCGCGGGTCCAGGTTGTCCGGCAGCGCCAGGAGTTGATCCGTCTCCTGCTGGTTCATCCGGCCGGGGTCCGTGTCCGTGCCGGGCGGCACGCTGTAGACCTCGTAGGAATAGCCGAGCCCTTCCTCCACGAAGCGCAGCTCGTCCCCGCCCAGCTCCTGCAACTGGGTGCGCCGGTCGCCCAGGGCGGTATGCGTCAGGGCATTGCCCAGCTTGGCGGGGGTCTCCAGGGCGATGAGCGTGCGGCTGCCGTAGGCGGGCAGCAATTCGATGCGCTGGTACACCTGGTTGTCCGCGCCCGGGCGCAGGGTCACGCGCGTGCGGTGGCGCTTGGTGGACGCGCCAATCGTCGACCATTCCAGGCCATCGAAGGTGTCGTACGTCCGGCCCACCCAATAGGAGGAGAGCTGCTCGGTGCCGGGATCCGGCGAGAGCCGCGCGCGCAGCACGACGCGGGGGTTGCTCTTGAGGGTGCCCGAGCCCCCCAGGCGCACGGTGTCGGAGAAGCCGCTGGTGGCGGTGCCGAGCCCCGGGCTCGCGCGGCGCACCCCCACGTTCCAGTTGAGGCGCGGAATGAGGATGAAGAAGGCCATCGCGCCCAGCATGGCCACGAAGGTGCCCCGGCCCAGCGGACGCATCACCGCGCGCACGGGCACCGGCTCGCCCACGGGTACCGCCGCCTCCACCACCGCGAGGCCCAGCGACAGGCTCGCGAGCACCGCGAAGGTGAGCAGGCACACCGCGAAGAGCAATTCACCGGAGAGCGCCGCGCCACCGGCGATCATCAGCAGGCCCGCGAGCAGCACCTGGCCATCCGTGGCGGGACTGCTCTCCGAGAGCACGCGCTGGGCGGCCACGAGTCCCGCGAAGGAACAGGCCGCGACCACCAGGTCCATCTGCCCCGAGGCCACCGCCAGGTAGAGCACGCCCGCGAGCGGCACGAGCAGCGCCGCCGTCAGGCGCGGGTAGCGGGCGAAGGGCCGCCGGCCCAGCACGCCCATCAACACCGCCACCAGCACCAGCCCGAACGCCCAGAGGGGCACCTGGCCGGACACCGCCATGGAGGCGAAGGCCGCCGCGATGCTCAAGTCCCGGAGCAGCAACCGCAACCGCAGGGGGCGAGTCATGCCGCCTCCTCTTCCCGCTCATCCTCGAAGCCCAGCCACGCCAGGGCCCGCAGCAGGGCGCGCTCCTGCCCACTGCCCGCCCCGGGCCGCAGCCGCTGGCCGGGCAGCTCCAGGCCCACCTCGTGGCCGGCCTCGATGAGCCGGTGGGCCTGCTCGGCCACTTCCTCGCACCGCCGCTCCAGCGCCTCCGCCTCGAGCCCGGAGCGGACCTCGAGGACATAGGTGCGCCGCTCCTCGCGCTCGCGCTCCACCTTGAGGAGCCGGTTGGCCGAGGCGCTCTTGAGCCAATGCACGCGCCGCGCGTCCTCGTGCTCCCCCAGCTCGCGCAGCCCCGCCAGGTCTCCCGTCCCGTCCAGCCGACGGGGACTCGGGGCCTCGCCCACGTGGCTCACCGCGGCATCCTCCGGCGGGCCACACGCGAAGCCTCGCCGCGGGTAGACGAGCAGCGTGCCCGGCAGCTCGAAGACGCGCGTCTTGGCGAACAGGCCCAGCGGCCACGTGGTGGTGACCCGCACGCCCAAGAGCTTCATCGGACCCCGCCGGGGCGCGGTGAGGTCCGCGCGCACCACGTGCTCGGCGCCCGCGGGCAGATAGCCCACGCTGCCCTCTCCGGTGAGCGCGGAGTCCGCCTCGGACAGGGTGAGGGCGAAGGCATGCCCCTCGCGGCGGGTGATGCCCCAGCGGAAGGCGAAGGGCTCGCCCGCGAACGCGCCGTCCACGCCCACGCGCCGCACCGTCAGGTCGCGCAGACACCGCTCGGACAACACGCCGGAGAGGATGATGACGCTCAGCAGCAGGCCCAGCACCAGGTAGAGCAGGTTGTTGCCCGTGTTGAGCGCGCCCAGGCCCACGCCGAACGTCACCACGAGGTAGGTGCGTCCCATGCGCGTCACCTTGAGGGTGCGCGGCGGACGGAGTCTGGCGCGCAGACGGCGCCGCCAGGAGGGAGCCACGGTGCGGGGGCTCACCGGGGCGCCGGGACCTTCCGGGCGACCTCCTCGACGAGGTGCAGCGCCTCATCGCGGGTATAGGCCCCTTGCGTGGCGCTGCGCAGCAGCAGCCGGTGCGCCAGACACGGCCCCAACACCGCCCGGACGTCCCCGGGCGTCACGAAGTCGCGCGCGTCCCAGAGCGCGTGCGCCCGGGCGGCCATGCCCAGCGCCAGCACCGCGCGCGTGGAGGCGCCCCGCTCGATGTCGCCGTGCGCGCGCGTGGCCTGGGCCAGGTGCACCACGTACTCGGCCACGGCGGTGTCCAGGCGCTGCGCGGCCACCTGGGCGCGCAGTCCGGCCAGCTCCTCCGGCGTGCTCACCGCCTCCAGCACCTCCACGGCCGAGGTGGTGTCGCGCTGCTGGGTGAGCAGCCGCGCCTCCACCTCGGGCGCGGGGTGGCCGAGCGACAGGCGCATGAGGAAGCGATCCAACTGGGAATCCGGCAGGGGGTAGGTGCCGGAGAAGTCCACCGGGTTCTGCGTGGCCACCACCGTGAAGGGGCGGGGCAGGGGGTGGGTGGTGCCGTCCAGGGACACCTGCCCCTGGGCCATGGCCTCCAGGAGCGCGGACTGGGTGCGCGGCGGCGCGCGGTTGAGCTCGTCGGCCAGCACGAGCTGCCGGAAGATGGGGCCGGGCCGGAAGGAGAAGGTGCCCGTGGCGGAGTGGAAGACCTGGGCGCCGAGGATGTCGGTGGGCATCAGGTCCGCGGTGAACTGCACGCGCGACAGACTCAGCCCGAAGGAGCGAGCCAGGGCCTCCACGAGCGTGGTCTTCCCCACGCCGGGCACGTCCTCCAACAGCAGGTGTCCTCCGGCCGCCACGCAGGTGACGGCGAGGCGGAGCTCCTTCTCCTTGCCCTGCACGGCGAGCGCGAGGTTGGCGGCCACGCGCTCGAGCGCGGCGCGGGCGGTGGCGGCGGAAGCAAGGGGACTGACGACGGCTCGGGCAGGGGCGTTCATCGGGCGGCTCAGTCTACTCCAGCCCGGCCTGAATCCCCCGGTCGTCTGAGGGCCCCCCACTCGTGCCCGCTCGGAAACGTTGGCCAGCGACACGGCGCTCGCCAGGCCGGCAGGTGAGGCAATCCCGGAGAGAGTCGCGAGGAGGGCATCCAGGGGTGAGGACGCCCGGCTCCTCGAGTGGTTTCAACGGCCCGGAATCAGGCGAGGACTTCTTCCGGCGTGTAGTAGGCGCGCGAGGAGCTGGTGCTCTCCCCGAGGCTCAGTCCGAAGTAGCGGAACATGCGCTGCTGGTGCCGGTCCAGGCCCCGCATCCGCACCTTGTGCTCGACGAGGCCGTGGGTGAGCACCCCCACCGCCGAGTCACGGAACTCCCGCAGGTGGGTGAAGTCCACCACCACTTCCCGCGAGCCCAGCGCGTCCAGCGAGCTGCGCAGCAACCGGGCCGTCTGTCCGTCCAGCGTGCCCGTCAACCGCAGGGTCAAGCATCCCGCGCGCTCTTCCTGGTGAATTTCCAGCCCCACCATGGTTCATCTCTCCATTCTTCCACGCGGCGTCTCTCGGGGAGAACCGGTGCCTGTCGGGGACAACCGGCCCGGAGTGGAACCACCCACCCCGGCGCACAGCAGTGCGCGACGTAAGATGCGTAGGAATTCCGCGAAAGGGCAGTCTCTCGTTCGAGAAACCCGGAGCATTGTCGGCCACTGTGCTCGCGGAGTGTCCGCTACCCATCATCCCGGGCCCTTGGCGACCTTCCGCGAGTCCAGCTGGGTCAGCTCGCGGGTGGTGTTCTGCGTCTTGAGGCGGCGGAACTCGCGCATCACCTTGGCCGGGTAGCCCGCCATGAAGCGCTCGCGGATGTCCGTCTGGGCGAGGATCTTCCGCGCCAGGGTGGGGCCGGCGTTGTAGGCCACCAGGGCGCGCTCGGGCGTGCCGAAGCGCGAGATGAGGTTGGCCAGGTAGGCCGTGCCCAGCTCCACGTTGAGTTCGGAGTCGAACAGATTGGTGCTGCGCTGCAGCTTGAAGCCGGCCTTGTCCGCCAGGTACGTGCCCGTGTCCGGCATCACCTGCATGAGGCCCATGGCGCCCACATGGGACACCGCGTAGTTGTTGAAGGAGCTCTCGGTGCGGATGACCGCCACCACCAGCAGGGGATCCACTCCGTTGGCCCGCGCCTCGCGCACGATGGCCATGGCCAGGCGCCGCTGCTGACGCTCGGGAAGCTGCGAGGCCTGCACCGCGTTGGCGATGCCCAGCACCTCCGCCTCGGCGTACAGCTCCGCCTCGCGCTCCAGCCGCGCCAGGTGATCTTCCTGCTCGGCCAGCTTCGCGCGCAGCTCCCGCATCTCGGAGGTCTTCCCCCCTGGGATGTAGGGCTGGAACGCGTGGGCCACCGAACCGCTCCCCACACCCGCCATCATCATCAGTGCGACCGCCCACGATTTCATGACCGACCTCCCCCTCACGCGCCAGTGAGGCCGCGTGTCCTTCGCGGCAGATGCGTGCCGTTCAAAGCAGTCCACGTGCCACGCGCTAAACCCCTGGAATCACGGGTAGGACTTCGCAGGTAAGACAATCCCTTCCAGAAAAAACGTCTCCTTCATCGCCCGGGAGTCGCGGGTTGGGCCTGTCGAAAAGAGGGGTTGCCCCGGCAGGCGGGGAGCCCCAGCTTTGCGCCCAGTCCCAGGTGTGAGGTGGGTGGAGAGGAGTGGGTGGCGTGTACTGGACGATGAGCGCGATCCTGTTCTTGTTGTGGGTGCTCGGATCGGTGACGGGGTCGACCGAGGGCCATTGGGTTCATCTGTTGCTGATCTTCTCGTTGGTGACCCTGACCCTCGCGCTGGCGCAGCGTGGACGGGGGTCCCTCGCGTCATGAAGGAAGTACCGGCGATCGTCCACGTGGAGCTGCCCCGGGACGCGGGGGGCTTCGTGAGACGGGAGTGCCCGCGGTGCCAGCGGGATTTCAAGACGCGGCCCTGCCGCCATGACGCGAACATCCTGCAGCGCAGGCTCGCGTCGCTCTTTCCGTTCGAGAACGCGCACGAGAGCTTCGACGAGGTGCCCGACTGGTGGTGCCTCTATTGTGGCCACCGGGCAGCGGGGGATGAGTGGCTCACGCCGGCGCAGCAGGCCCACGTGGAGGATCTGGCGCGCTCGTGGGCCAACCACGTGCGCTACGAGCAGCTGGCGCACGTGTCGCGGACCCTGTCGCTCAATCCCCGGCCCACCTTCGTGAGCGTGCCTCCGGCGGCGCTGCCCGGGCCCATGTCGCCGGACTCGGACGATCTGCGGACGCTGCCCCTGGTGTGCTGTGGCGAGGAGGTGAAGGCGCTCTGGGACTGGGAGGGTCCGCTCTTCTGCCCGCGCTGTGGGACCCGGCACGGGGGCTTGAGTGGCCGGCAGCAGGTGCGGCTGGAGTTCATCGAGGAGTAGACGGGCGCGGAGCGAAGAGGGCAGGCTCCCGGCCCCATGCGGTGGATGAGGACAGCCCGGTGGGTGGCGCCGCTCGTGCTGGGGCTGCTCGCGGCTCGCGCGCACGCGCACGACGCGGACATCCTCTATGCGCAGCTCTGGCGCCCGGAGGCGGCGGGGGCCGAGGTGCGCGAGCGCATCACCCTCACGGCCGACACCCTCGCGCTGCTGTTGCCCGCGGACGCGGATGGCGACGGGGTGCTCTCCCAGGCGGATCTGGATGCGCGTGAGCGGGCCCTGGCGGTGGGGTTCTGGGACGCCATCCCCTTGAGCGCCGGAGGCCGGCCCTGCGTGCGCTCCAGCACCACCGCTCATCTCCGGGACACCTATGTGGAGCTGGGCGCCCGTTTCTCCTGCGCGCCGGGAGTGCTGCGCCAGCGCTTCTCCCTGCTCTCCGTGCTGCCTCCCTCCTACAAGGTCGTGCTCGGCAGCGCCGTGCAGGGCGAGGTGGGCCAGCGCTTCGCGGACGCGCTCCAGCCCACGCTCGTCGTGGAGGAGGGGCCCGAGCGGGCCGCGTCGGGACTGCTCGAGTGGGTGGGGTTGGGGCTTTCCCACATCTTCCAGGGCGCGGATCACCTGGCGTTCCTGCTGGCGGTGCTGCTGGTGGGGGGCTCGTTGAAGCGGGTGCTGCTCCTGGTGACGGCCTTCACCGTGGCGCACTCGCTCACCCTGGGGGCCACGGCGCTCGGCTGGCTCGAGCTGGACGGAGCGCGAGGCCTCTGGGTGGAGGCCGCCATCGCCGCGTCCATCCTCTGGGTGGCCCTGGAGAACCTGGTGCTGCGGGCTCACCGCCACCGCGCCGGGCTCACCTTCCTCTTCGGCCTGGTGCACGGCCTGGGCTTCGCCAGCGTGCTGCGCGGCTATGGGTTCGGCGACTCGGTGGCCAGCGCCCTGTTCGGTTTCAATGTGGGCGTGGAATTAGGCCAGGCGCTCGTCGTCCTCGCGCTGCTTCCCCTCATTCGTCTGATTCAACGCCGACCCTCGTTGCACCATCGGACAGTCCGCGTCTTGTCCCTGCTTCTTCTCGCGACGGGAGGGTATTGGTTCGTGGAGCGCGCTTTCGCGTTGATCGGTTGAATCCTGGCGAACCCGTTCATAGCTTCGAAACGGGGTAGGGGGCAGGACTTGGGGAGGGATGATGGGCGCGAGACATACCCGATTGGCCGCCGCACTGGCCGCGGCCTGGGAATCCGAAGTGGTATCGGCGCGGCGAATGACGATGCTCGCCGAACGTCTGGGCGACAGCCGGGGGCGGGCCCGCTTGATGGTGCTCGCCGCGTTCTGCCGGGCACATGCCTCGCGATTGCTCGCCCGGCTGGCGGCACTCGGCCGGGGGCCCCTGCCGGTGCCTCCCGAGGAGCTGACGCTCGACGACGACACGGTCCGCGAGCTGCGCCGGGAGGGCGCGTTCGCCCGGGCCTCCGCCGCCCGCTATGAGTCCACCGCCGAGCTGGCCCGTCAACACGCGGACCTGTCGAGCGCCTGGGTGTGCGAGCTCAACCGGACGGAGGAGCAGGACCGCTCCCGGGAGCTCTTCGCGCTGGCCGAGGGCGCAGCGCAGATCGCCGCCGATTCCCAGCCGGTCCAGGTCGCCGCCCCCGCCGAGTAGCTGACAGCCCGCTCGCCTTTTGCTTAAAAAGGCGGCATGGCCAAGGCCGAGAGCTACAACGATTTGATCTTCCAGCTGGGCGACCTCGCGAGGGATCGCCTCGCGGGCAAGCCCAATTGCCCGCGCACCATGGACCGCGTCTACCGCGCCGAGCAGGCGCTGGGGGCGCGGCAGGACGAGCTCGCCGCGCTCGAGCAGCAGATGAACGACGAGGACGCGTCCTGGCAGGACTACCTGGCCCAGTACGAGGAGCGGCGCGCCGTCCAGGCGGAGATCGTCAAGAAGTGGAAGAAGGCGGTGGACGCGGTGGAGGGTCAGATCAAGACCATCCGCAAGACGCTGACCTCGCGCCGCGCGGACCTGCGCTACGCGCAGCACGCCATCAAGAAGATGGAGGCGAAGCACGCCGACCTGGAGCTCACCAGCCAGGACGAGGCCAAGCTCGCCACCTCGCGTGACAACATGAAGAAGAACCGCCTGCAGACCATGCGTCTGACGCGCGAGGTGGAGGAGTTGGAGCGGCAGGTCGAACTGGCGCTCACTCCCAAGCCCGGCCAGCCGGGCGCTCCGGGCCTGGTGGCCCACAAGCGCATGCTGGACATGGAAGACAAGATGACGGCCCGCAAGGAGGCCTTGGATCAGGCCCTGGCGGACCTCGACGCGGCGATCGCCCAGAAGGAAGACGAGGTGAAGGCCGCGGATGAATACCTGGAACAGGCGCTGTTCCTGCTTGGCGAGGACGTGTACGCCCAGCGCATCGCCGATGCCCAGCTGGCCCCGTTCTACCCCCGCCTGGATCGCGCCCAGTGAAGGGCGGCCCCGCCCGCCGTGCTTGACCCAGGGGGGCAAGCTGCTACATTGCGCCGCTTCCCGGCGTCCGGGGAACGGTAAAAACGGACGCAAGTTGTTGAATTCATTGATGTTTTCGCGCGAGGACGCGCGAGCTGTGAGGACGACGTGAAGGGTTTGATTGGCAAGAAGATTGGGATGACGCAGGTGTTCAACGACGAGGGCAACCTCGTTCCCGTGACGGTGATCGACGTCAACACCTGCCAGATCGTGGGCAAGCGCACGCCGGAGAAGGATCAGTACTCGGCCATCACGGTGGGCTTCGGGGAGATCCGCGAGAAGAACCTGAACAAGCCCCAGCTGGGCTTCTTCAAGAAGGCCAGCGCCCCGCTGCGCCGCCACCTCAAGGAGTTCCGCGTGTCCCCCGAGGAGGCCGCGGGCTTCAACGTGGGCGACGCCGTGAAGGCGGACCTGTTCGCCAAGGGCGAGCTGGTCGACGTCACGGGCATCACCAAGGGCCGTGGCTTCCAGGGCGTCATGAAGCGCTGGCGCTTCAAGGGCTCGCAGACGGCCACGCGCGGCACCCACGAGTACCGCCGTCACCCGGGCGCCATCGGTCAGCGTAAGACGCCTGGTCGCGTGTACCCGAACAAGAAGCTGCCCGGTCACTACGGCGTGGAGAAGGTCACCACCCAGAACCTGACCGTGGTGGACGTGGACGTGGAAAAGGGCCTGCTGCTCGTCAAGGGCGCCGTTCCCGGCCACAACGACAGCCTCATCGTGGTGCGCCCGAGCATCAAGCTCGCCCTGCGCGCCCAGCACAAGGCCGCCCGCTCCAAGTAGCCGGCGCCTGGCCCTGTGTGTGCTCCCTCCCGCGGGACTGCGGGAGGGCCGGGCATCTCGTCCTACCGAGCCTCCAGGCACCGCCACAGGGTCCTTCCTCGACGCCCCGCTCCGGTCTCCCACCGGGCGGGGCGTTCGTGTATCCGGAGTCGGAGCGCGCCTCGCCCAAGGGGCCCGGAAACGTTCTCCAGAGAGCGCTCGGACTCCTCTCCGTGTGAAAGCACGTGCCCTGCAAGGTCCGCTCCCTTGATCCTAGGGAGTGGCATGTCCAGATGGATGCGCCATACGGACATATGACTCCACGGATTCCCATTCGTTTCGTCTCGCTGGTCCTGGTGCTGACGGCCCTGAGTGCACCGGCCCAGCAGCAGGTGTTGGATCCCGCCGCCGTGCGCCATCGGCTCTTCTCTCCCGGGGAGCGCCTGGAGCTGTCGCTGGCCGTGGGTCTGCCCGCGCGCGAGTACCTCACGGGGCACTACAACCTGAACGTGGGCCTGGCCTACAACTTCTTCCAGACCCTGGCCCTGGAGGCGCGCGGGGGCTACGCGCTCAGCCGCCACACGGGTCTGGCGCGCTCGCTCTCCGAGAGCTTCCTCAACCGCGAGGACAAGCGCATCACCGACGAGCTGGAGGACCTGTGGGAGATGGGCGCGCACGGCGTGGTGGGGGCCCGATGGGCGCCCATCTACGGAAAGCTGTCGCTGCTGTCGGACGCGACGGCGCACTTCCAGGCCTATCTCTGGGCGGGTGGAGGTCTCGCGTCCCTGCGGCGAGAGTCCATCATCCAGTGCTCGCAAGTGGTCGACCGGGCGCGGGGCATCTGTGACAACCGCACCCAGGTGGACGACGCCTCCACGGCGACCCAATCCTACTGGCGCACGGAGAGCCGCGTGGCGCCCGTGGTCTCGGCCGCGGTGGGCCTGCGCTTCTTTCTCTCCCAGCGCCATGCGCTGCGCTTCGAGCTGCGCGATTGGATCTTCCAGGATCAGTACCGCGTGAACCTGGATCGCGAGCTCTGGGAGGCGGGGCAGGAGAGTGGTGAGCCCGCGCCCAGCCCGGGGCTCTCCCATCTGGTGCAGTTCGACCTCGGTTACACCTTCCTTTTCTGAGGCATCGCCCTCCCATGCGACCCACCTCGCTCTTGTCGTTGCTCCTGGCGGCCTCGCCCGTCCTGGCCCAGACCTCCACCGGGACGGCTCCCTCGCCCGTGCAGCCGGAGACCCGTGCCTCCGAGCCGCTCCAGCCCGAGCCGCCCTTGTCCGTGCCCGCGCCACCGCCGGCCGCCGATACGCCACTGGCCGCCACGGCGCCAGAGGCCCCGCTGCCAGTGGCCAACGCCGAGCAGCAGCGGCTGATCAACGGCGCGCCGCTGCACAACCCGAACGTCGCCGTCCACGTGGTGCAGAAGAAGCGCTTCGCGGACGCGGGCCGGCACGAGTTCACGCTCTACCCCGCGGTGCCGCAGATCAACGGCCGCTTCACCCAGCACGCGGGCAGCGGCCTGCAGTACACCTACCACCTGCAGGAGAACTTCGCCCTGCAGCTCGCCGGCCAGTACAACTGGTACGCCAACGAGAGCGCCTTCAACCTGGAGCTCATCGACAAGGTGCGCGAGCAGGCGCAGGCGGCCTCGGCGCTGCTCCTGTCCTGGGGCGCGCTGGCGGGCGTGGAGGTGACGCCGCTGTACGGCAAGTTCGCCTTCTACGACAACCACCTGTTGCAGTTCAGCGTGGTGCTCAGCGGTGGCGCGGGCTACGGCTCCACGCGCGTGCTCATCCGCCCCGAGGTCACCCAGCAGGTGGACGGCGTGGGCTCGGTGGTGCCCGCGCGCTTCGGGGACACGGGTGGCAAGTTCCTCGGCTCGGTGGGCGGTGGCCTGCGCGTGCAGTTCGGCGACTCCATGGCGCTGCGCCTCGAGGTGAGGGATCAGGTCTACACCGCTCGCGTGGACCGCGTGGACGGCTGCAACCAGCGGGACTTCCAGGCGCTGGAGGAGGCGCGCACCGGCGGTGGGTCCTTCGCGGACCTGGACCTGAGCGGCAGCTGCCGGTTCCAGAAGTTCGACGGCGTGGATCCGAAGACGGGCAAGAACTACCGGGAGGACATCGTGCTGGGCAAGGACCTGGTCGGCAACCCGTCCTCGGACGTGCTCAACAACCTCGGCTTCTACGCCGGCTTCTCCTACCTCTTCTGAGGCAGAGCGCCATGCACCGACTGATCCTTTCCGCCGTCCTGCTGCTCCTCGCGCCGCTGGCCGCTTCCGCCCAGGACAAGGGCGCGTATGACCAGGCGCTCTCGGCCTTCAACTCGGGAAACGTGGAGCGTGCCGCGCCTCGTTTCCAGGAGCTGGCCGCCCGCGCGAGCGACGCCGACGTGCGCGCCCGCTCCGAGTTCTACCTGGCCCAGAGCTTCGCCCGGATGAAGCTGCCCGTCAGCGCGCTCCTGGCCTATGCGCGCGTCGTCGCCGCCGGGCCCCAGCACCCCTCCTACCTCCAAGCCCTGGAGGGGCTCGTGGAGGTGCAGCAGGGGCTCAACGAGCAGAACCTCGTGCCCAACCTGCTCGACAAGGCGTACACGCCCGAGGTGCGTGACACCTGGACGAAGCTGCCGCGCGAGGTGCTCGCCCGGGTCAACTACCAGCTCGCCACCATCAGCCATCGCCGCGGCAAGCTCGAGGACGCGCGCACGCTGCTCGAGGCCGTGCCCGCGGACAGCCACTTCCACGCCCGGGCTCGCTACCTGCTCGGCGTGGTGCTCGCGGATCCCCACTACCCGGGCCGCCCCGCCGAGGCATCCACCCTGGACGCCGCCGCCATCGCGGCCTTCCAGGGCGCCCGCGAGGCGGCCAAGGACGACTCCCAGGCGGGCCATGACGAGGTGACGCAGCTCGCCCTGCTGGGACTGGGCCGCCTGCACTACGGCCGGCACGAGTACCCGGCCGCCATCGCCGCCTATGAGGCCGTGCCGCGCTACGCCCGCTTCTGGGATCAGGCCCTGTTCGAGAATGGCTTCGCCCGCTTCCAGGACGAGGACTTCGGCGGAGCGCTCGGCAGCCTCCAGGCCCTGCACGCGCCCCAGTTCGAGAACGCCTTCCAGCCCGAGTCGTGGATCCTCAAGGCGACCGTCTACTACTACTCCTGCCTCTTCGACGAGGTGAAGACCACGCTCGCCGCCTACGATTCGCTCTACGAGCCCATGGCGAAGCAGATCGCGCCCTTCACCGGCGAGGACATGGATCTGCTGAGCGCCTACAACCTGGTGGTGGCGGAGAACCGGCGCCTGCCCCAGCCCATCTACCTGTGGATCCGCGAGAACGAGCGCATCCAGGACGTGATGCGGATGGTGGCCCAGGTGGACGCGGAGCGCCGCCGGGTGAACGAACAGGCCGCCTGGCGCGGCACGGGGCTCGTGCAGGAGACGGTCTCCTCGCTGGAGGAAGTGCGCGGCACGCTCATGCAGATCGGCGGGCGCTTCGCCAAGAGCCGCCTGCAGGAGGCCGCCCAGAACCTGCGCACCTTCGCGGATCAGGCGGAGATCATCCGTGTGCAGACCGCGCTCGACGAGAAGGACCTCCTGCTCGCGGGCGTGGATCAGAAGGGGCTGCTCAAGACGCAGTCCATCTACCGGCCGAAGATGCCGGGGGCCGACTGGAACTACTGGAAGTTCCAGGGCGAGTTCTGGCGCGACGAGATCGGCTACTACCAGTACACGCTCAAGCGCGGCTGCCCGGCCAAACCCCAGCGCTGATCCGCGCGCTCGAAGACCGATGGTGAACACTCCGAGGGGAGGTCCAGGCGAGCCGATCGCCGGGGCCTCCCCTCGTGGCTGTTCAGCCCTTGCCGATCTCGCAGGGTGGAGCACTTCTCATTCCAACTCCGCGTTTCTACTTTGCTCCGTACCTTACGGTGGGTGGTGACGGAGGCGGTTGGGGTGGTCCGGGTGACTCCGAAGGGGAGAGTACCGGCCGCCAAGGTGCCTTCTTTCTCCTGGCCCCACCACAGGAGCTCTCATGAAGTCGGTCCTTCGTTTCGGTGCACTGGCGGTGGGGGTGGCACTCGCCGCGGGCGGAACAGGGGCGGATGCCCGCGAGGGCACCGCGTCCAAGACGGATGCGCGCAAGCAGTCCGCTCGTCCACAAGGCAAGAAGTCCCAGGCGGCGAAGAAGAACGCCGTGCCGCTCAAGGGCTCGTCCGAGAGCCCGGAGCGGGCGGCCGCGCGTGCCGCGGCGGGCGACGACGCGGACGACGGTCCGACGCGCGTGGGCCCGGCGCGCATGAGCCCGGCGGCCATGGCGGCCGCTCCGCGCATCGCGGATGACCAGAGGGATGCCCTGGCGGATCGCAAGCGCGACGAGGCCCTGGAGGGCTTCAAGCGCCTCATCCCCAAGCTGCAGCCGGGCTCGCCCCGCAAGGCGGACATGCTCTACCGCCTGGCGGAGCTCAACTGGGAGAAGTCCAAGTACCTCTACCAGCAGGAGATGAACGCGTACCTCAAGGCCGAGAAGGCCTTCGACGCGGCCACCGCCCGGGGCGAGCGGGTGGAGGCGCCCAAGCAGGATAACCGCGAGAGCGAGCGCTACCGCGCCGAGACCATGGCCCTCTACGAGGAGATCCTGCGCGACTACGCCGACTGGCCCCAGCGCGACGAGGTGCTCTTCTACCTGGGCTACAACCAGCAGGAGCTGGGCAAGCGCGACGAGGCGGTGAAGAGCTACCTGGAGCTGGTGACGAAGTATCCCCAGTCCCAGTTCGTGCCGGACACCTACGTCCAGCTCGGCAACCACTACTTCGACAACAACAAGCTCAAGGAGGCGCGGAGCTACTACGAGAAGGCGCGCTCCTCCAAGGTGCCCAAGGTCTACGCCTACGCCATCTACAAGCTCGCCTGGTGCGACTACAACGCGGGCGGCTACGACGAGGGCCTCGCCCGCCTGCACGAGGTGGTGGACTTCGCCAGCCAGCGCGGCGAGGAGCTGGGCGACCTGCGCACCGAGGCGCTCAACGATCTCATCGTCTTCTACGTGAAGCTCGACAAGGCGAATGAGGGCATCGCCTTCTTCAAGGCCAAGGCCCCCGAGAAGCGCCAGGAACGGCTCATCTCCAAGATGGCCGTGCAGCTCGTCGACGTGGGCCTGTACGACAGCGCCATCGAGACCTACCGCGTGCTCCTGAGTGACAAGCCCCTGGGGCCGAGCGCTCCGGAGTACCAGCAGGCCATCGTCCACTCGTACGAGGGACTGCGTCAGCGCGACCAGGTGCGCGCCGAGATGAAGACCATGGTGTCCGGCTACCGTCCGGGCAGCGCGTGGTGGAAGGCCAACGCGGCCAACAAGCCCGTGCTTCGCAACGCCTTCAGCGTCACCGAGGAGGCCATGCGCGTCATGGTCACCGACTACCACCAGGAGGCTCAGAAGACGCGCCAGGTGGAGACGTACCGGCTCGCGCGCGACATCTACAAGGAATACGTGGACACCTTCGCCTCCAGCGAGGACCCCGAGTTCGTCTCCGACTCCGCCTTCAACATGCGCTTCTTCTACGCGGAGATCCTCTGGGCCCTGGAGGAGTGGGAGGCCGCGGCCGCCCAGTACGACGCCGTGGCCGCCTTCCAGATTCCGGATCGCGACTCGGCCCGCGAGGTCTCCAACGAGACCTACCGCAAGAGCGCGTCCTTCGCCGCCATCATGGCCTACGACAAGCTCGTGAAGATCGAGCGCGGCCAGCTCGCCAAGAGCGACCTCAAGGACGGCCAGAAGGTGGACGAGAACAAGTCCAAGGGCCACGTGGAGAAGAAGGGCCGCCTCACCAAGAAGGGCACGGACCAGGCCGAGGAACCGCTCACGCGCAACGAGGAGAAGCTCGTCGCCGCGTGCGACACCTACAACCGCCTCTTCCCGGACAACCCGGATGAGATCGACCTGCGCTACCAGGCGGCCCTCATCGTCTACGACCGGCACCACTACGTGGAGGCGGCCCGCCGCTTCGGCGACATCATCCAGAAGTACCCCGCCGAGCGCCGCAGCCGCGACGCCGCGGACCTCACCATGTACGTGCTCGAGTCGCGCGAGGAGTGGGACGAGCTCAACAAGCAGGCGCGGCTCTTCCTCGCCAACGACAAGCTCATCAAGCCCAACCCCGAGTTCGCCGCCCGCGTGGCGCGCGTGGCCGAGGGCGCGCGCTACAAGTGGATTCACGAGGTCGTCTACCAGAAGGAGAAGAACCCGGCCAAGGCGGCCAGCCTCTTCCTGGACTACGTGAAGGAATTCCCCCGCTCGGAGAACGCGGACCGGGCGCTCACCTCCGCCATGGTCATCTTCGAGGAAGCGGGGCAGATCGACCGCGGCACCGCCGCCGGCGAGCGGCTGCTCACCGACTACCCCAACAGCCTCTTCGAGCCCAAGGTGCGCTACACGCTCGCGCGCCTCTACGAGAAGACGGCCGAGTACGCCAAGGCCGCCGCCATGTACTCGGCCTTCGTGGACGCCCAGGACGCGGGCGAGCGCGTGCTGATGTCCCAGAAGTCGAAGAAGGCCGAGGCGCGCGCCGCCGCCCGCAAGGCCCGGCTCAACAAGGCCAGGAAGGCGCCGGAGTCTCCTCCCGAGGCCCCGGCCGATGAGTCCTCGGGTGCCCGGGACGAGGAGCGCCGCACGCTGCTCGCCGAGTCCGAGAAGTGGGTGGCCGACGCGCTCTTCAACGCGGGCCTGTGGTGGGAGGGCGTGGGCGAGGGCGACAAGGCGCTCGCCGCCTACCGCGCCTACCTCCGGCGCTTCAAGGACCGTCCGGACGTGCCGCGCATCGCCTACAACCTGGGCCTCGTGTACGGCAAGGACGGCAAGTGGTCCGAGGCCGTGCACCAGTTCGAGTACTTCCTGACCGTCTACGACAAGGACTCGCGCGTCTCCCAGGCCGACATCTACCGGGCACGCGAGCAGCAACTGCTCGCCTACCAGCACCTCAAGAACGCGCGCAACGTGGAGCGCGTGCGCGCGGATCTCCTCTACGGCTGGACGAAGCTGAGCGCCGAGGAGAAGCAGAAGCCGGAGTTGATCGACATCTACGGCCGGGTGCGCTTCCTCACCGTCGAGCCCGACTGGCAGCAGTACGTGGCCATCCGCTTCAAGCGCGTGTCCACCGTGCGCGGGGACCTGGCCGCCAAGCAGAAGGCGCTCCAGAAGCTGGAGAAGCAGTACGTCGACGTGCTCTCCAGCGGCTCGGGCGAGTGGGGCATCGCGGCGCTCACCCGCATCGGCCTGGCCTACGCGGACTTCGCGCGCAACATCATCGAATCCCCCAACCCCTCCGGGCTCGACGAGGAACAGCTCGCCATGTACCGCGGGGAACTGGAGAACCTGGCGCTGCCGCTCGAGGACAAGGCGAGCGAGGCGCTGGAGAAGGCCCTGGCCAAGGCGTACGAGCTGTCCATCTACAACGAGTGGACGGTCGCGGCCCAGGAGCAGATCAACCGCTACCACCCGGGCGCCTATGCCCAGGTGCGTCAGGTGCCGTATCGCGGCAGCGAGTTCTTCGCCACCGCCGACATGGCCAAGGACTCCGGCGTCGGCAACGCGCCCGCGTCCGGGCCCAAGGACACGCCCCAGCCGCCCACCGCTTCCCGGGAGGTGCGGCCGTGAAGGTGACGATCATGCATCCACGAATCCGCTTCGCTCTCACCACCGCCGCGCTGACGCTGTCCGCGTGCGCCACCACCTCCCAGGTGCGCCCCGTTCCCGTGGCCACCGAGAGCGCTCCCGCCCCGGCGCCCGCCGTGGCCGCCGAGCCGGTTCCCGCTCCCGAGCCCGTGGCGGAGGAGAACCCCGCCCAGGCGCTGTTCGCCAAGGCCGTGGCCGCCTTCGACGCGGGGGACTATGACCTGGCGCGCAAGGGCTTCGAGAAGGTGCTCGAGCGCGCGCCCCAGAGCCTCAACGCCCAGTTCAACCTGGGCCTCATCGCCGAGCGCCAGGGCCGGCTCGACGACGCCGTGGCCGACTACGAGAAGGTGCGTTTCCTGGAGCCGGGCCACGTGCCCATGCTGCTCAACCTGGGCCGGCTCTACCGGCAGCGGGAGAAGTACCAGGACGCCATCTCCCTCTATGAGACGGGGTTGAAGACGCCCGGCAACGAGTTCGAGGCCGCGCTGCTCAACAACCTCTCCACGGCGTACCGGCTCGCGGGCAAGTACCCCCAGGCCGAGTCGAGTGCCCGCCGCGTGCTGGCGCGCCACCCGGAGGACGTCGAGGCCTACAAGAACCTCGGGCTCGCCCACTACGAGCAGGGCAGGTACCGGCTCGCCGAGACGGTGCTCACCCATGCGCGCAAGCTCGCGGACAAGGATCCCGGCCTGCACAACAGCCTGGGCATGGTGTACCTCAAGCTGGATCAACGCCCTCGCGCGCTCGCCCAGTTCCAACAGGCGGTGTCGCTCGACGAGCGCTTCGCCCCCGGCTACGAGAACCTGGGCGCCCTGGCGCTCGCCTGGCGCGACTACGCGGGCGCCGAGCGCGCCTTCGCCAAGGCGGTGGAGCTCGAGCCCGGCTCGCCCTCGGCGTGGCTGTCCTACGCGTGGGCGCTGGATGGGCAGAAGGGCCGCGACGCCAAGAAGGGCCTCGCGGCGGGTGAGGCCTTCGAGAAGGTGCTCGCCCTGCGCGCGGAGACGCCCGAGGCCGTGTGTGGCGCGGGCTGGGCCTATGCCGTCGAGCGCGCGGGCTGGGACAAGGCCGAGAGCTTCCTCCAGCGCTGCAAGGACGCGGCGTCCACGAGCGCCCAGGACAAGCAGCTCATCGACTCGAAGCTCCAGGGTCTGGCCGCGATGCGCAAGAGCGCCCCTCCCGCGGCGGCCACGCCCGAGGAGCCGGCTCCGGCGGCGGTGGGTGGCAGTGGTGCGCTTCCGGACGAAGCGCCCGCCGAGGCGCCTCCCGCCGAGGCCGAATAACCTTCCTCCCCTTGGGGGGAAGTTTTTTCCTCCCAGGGGTTGATCGCGGGGCAGGGCGATTCATTTTCCCAAGGAGTTTCGCGGTGTTCCACGGGCCCGCGACGTTGGTGCAGGGTGTGCAAGAGAGCGGGTTGGAACCTCATGCAGGGCCCGCTGTCCCACCCCACGGAGAAGGAGACCGGAGATGAGACGACTGGTGGTGGCGATAGCGGTGGCGGCGGTAGCGGGACCGGCTTTCGCGCAGCAGGACGAGGTGAAGGTCATCCAGGAAGAAGACAAGGTGGTCGTCCGCAAGAAGACGACCATCGACTTCACCGACATGGCGGTGGAGGGCGAGCTCACGAAGCCGGAAGGCTCGTACGTCCTCAACCGCAAGAAGACGGATTTCCAGAGCCTCATTCGTGTCCGGGACAACTTCAATCCGGAGCTGCAGAAGTCAGTCGACAACCTCTAGCGGACGGCAACTGGGTACTGGGGACGGAAGGGCGAGGAGGGAGCTATGGCGGCGGGGAAGAGGAACGGATTGACGCTGCGTATCACCGGTCCGGACGGCACCGTGCACGAGGCCGTGTCGGACGCGGAGAGCGTCATCGTCGGCTCGGGAGCACAGGCGGCGGTGAAGATCCTGGACCCGGGTGTCTCCAACCTTCACGTGATGTTGAAGGTGGAGACGGGCGGGGCGGTGACGGCCATCGACCTGGGCAGCGAGGCGGGCACGCAGGTGGGCGGTCAGCGGGTGGTGGGCCCCAAGCGGCTCGTCCCCGGTGACGTGCTGATGCTGGGTGGCTCGCAGGTGGAGGTGTTCTTCGGAGACGAGCCCGCGGCGGGTGCCCAGGTGAACGAGGGCAGCCTGCAGGGCTCGGTGCTTCATCCGCCCACGCGGGCGCTGGAGAACCGGCCAGTGCCTCCGGGTCTGCGCAATCGCGCCGCTCCGGCGGCGGCGACTCCCCCGGTGGTGCGGAGCAAGGCGGTCCGGCCCGCGGTCGCGGCGCACATCCAGGAGCCCCTGCCGCCCGAGGCGCTGCCCACGAAGGACGCCAAGGTGCTGCAGGTGCGCCAGCTCTGGGGCGACCAGATGCTGGGCGTGCAGCACTTCCTGGACGGGGTCCCGGTCACCATCGGCGAGGCCCAGAAGAACTTCTTCCACGTGTACGACGCCGAGGTGGGCGCGCGGCACGTGCTGGCGGTGAGCAAGGGCGAGCAGTTCGAGTTGCGCGTGCCGGCCTCCGCGGGCGTCTTCGTCACCCGGAATGGCGACGTGCGTCCCAAGGAGACGCTGCGCGCCGAGGGCAAGCTCACGGCCGCCCAGGGCGAGCACGTGTACTCCCTCGGCCTGCACGAGCGCGCGGAGGTGTCGCTCGGCACGCTCGCCTTCGTGGTGCGCTTCGTGAAGCCCTCGCCCGCCATCGCGGTGAACCGGCTGGAGGCCACGGACTTCACCTGGCTCAAGATCGCCAGCATCACGCTCCTGGCGGCGGGCGCCTTCGTGGCGGCCATGGTGCTCATGCCCCGCTCGGACGCTCCGACCCAGGACGACATCCTCCAGAGCCAGCAGCGCGTGGCCAAGCTGCTCATCGCGCCCCAGAAGCCCATCGACATGAAGCGGTTCAAGAAGACCGCGGACGAGGGCGAGAAGGCCAAGGGCGAGGAGGGCAAGTTCGGCAAGGAAGAGGCCAAACAGGCCGAGGCCGATCCGTCCAAGCCGGGCACCACCATCGTCAACAAGAACAAGCGCGAGCAGGACCGCAAGGTCGTGGGCCAGGTGGGTCTGCTCGGGGCGATGAAGGGCCTCAAGTCGGGTGCCTCGGACGTGTTCGGCCCCGGTGGCCTGGGCACGGGCATCAACAACGCGCTGGGGGGCCTCAAGAGCGGCGCCGGCATGGGTGACGCGCAGGGCGTGGGCGGACTCGGCTCGCGCGGCAAGGGCTCGGGCGGCGGTGGCGCCGGCCTGGGCATGGGCGGCCTGGGCACCCGGGGTGATGGCCGGGGCGTGGGTGGCAGCGGCGGCATCGACCTGTCCGGCCGCGGCAAGACGATCACCAAGATCGTCCCCGGGAAGACCACGGTGGTGGGTGGCCTCGACAAGGACGTCATCGCCAAGATCATCCGCAGCCACCAGAACGAGATCAAATACTGCTACGAGACGGAGCTGAACAAGGATCCGAGCCTCGCGGGCAAGGTGGCGGTGGCCTTCACGATCGACCCGGCCGGTGGCGTGGCGGAGGCGAGCGTGACGGAGACCACGCTCAACAACTCCGCCGCGGAGGCGTGCATGCTCTCGCGCATCCGCCGCTGGAAGTTCCCCGAGCCCAAGGGCGGTGGTGTCGTGGCGGTGACGTATCCCTGGTTGTTCTCGCCCGCGGGTGAGTAGACGCCGCGCTGGCTGCCTAGAGTGTTTCGAGTGGAGTTCGCCCCTCTCCCGGCCTGGGAGGGGGGCGGTTTTTTAGGAGAGGGTTCGTTGCGATGAACAAGCCGCTGTTGACCGCCGTGCTCGCGCTGCTGCCCACCGCCGCCCTGTCGGCCACGCCTCCGGAGGGAGTCCCCCTGGAAGTGCGCCGTGGCTTCTTCACCGAGGCCGACATCGGCGCGTTCTTCACCCTGGGCGGGGAGAACGTCTACTCCAACGCGCAGACGTACGTGCAGCTGGGCGTGGGCGTCGACGTGACCGAGCGCTTCACCCTGGGGGTGCATTTTGGATTGGGCGCTTCCGCGGCCAACTGCTTCGCGGGCTACGCGCCGGGCACCCAGCTGTGTGGGCGCACGGAGAATTTCACGGTGGCGCTCGCGGATGTGACGGTGGGCTACCGCGCGCCCCTGGCCACGCGCTTCTACCTGGTGCCGAAGCTGGCGGCGGGTCTGTCGCGGTTGGATCCCGCGCCCACGGGCACCCGGGATCCGAGTCTCTCCACGACGGTGCCCAACGCGGGCCTGGGCCTGGGCGTGGAGTACGCCACGCCCCTGGAGCACTTCACCGTGGGCGCGGACGTGCTGGCGCGCTACCTCATCGGGCCGAACATCCCCACCTTCGCCGTGTTCCCCCGGGTGAAATACACCTTCTGATAGCGTCCCTCGGGAGCGACGGATTCCAGGCACCGTCGCTCCTGGAGGTTCGCATGTCCACCCGTTTCGCTGACGCGCGCCCCTGGTGGGGTGGGTTTCTCCTCGTCCTGTTCCTCCATTCCGCCTGCGCGACGGGTGTTGCTCGGGGCGGAAGGCGGGTGGAGTTCGCGCCGCGAGAGCGTGTCGAGTCGGCCAGCGACTACACGGTGGACTTCCTGGAGCCGAAGGCCCAGTCCACCCGGCCAGTGCCCATCGACCCGGCGGAATTCAGGCGGGCCGTCCAGCGGCTCTCCCGCGACGTGCGGCTGACGGGCTCTCCCCGGGAGGCCGCCCGCGAGCTGCTGAGGGTGTCGCAACAGTCACCCCGCGAGGTGGAGACGGTTGAAATGGCGGGCGTGTGGCTGCTGGAGTGGTACCGGGAGCAGACCTATACCTTCGTGCCCTTGAGCCAGACGGGACCGGTGCCGCTCACGCCCGAAGCGGATGAAGCCCTGCGGGCCACGTACCTGCGGTGGTGTGAGCACCAGGGCGGGGGAGACTGTCTGGGCTTGTTGGAAGACGGGCCCTACTTGCGCGCGGACGACCGCCGGACGCTCGCCCTGGCATTGGCGTTTGGCACGGTGCTCGACGAGACGCGCGAAGCACTGGCGCACGAACTCCTGGACCCGAGGGCACTGGTATCGATGGTTGTCTGGGCTGTGGCGCTCTACTGCCTGGCGTGGGTGGTGCCCGAGCCGACGGTGAAGGCAGTGGCTGCGAGCCTGACGGTGATGTTGGTGGCGTGGTTGGGGTTGGACACGGTGTGGGGGCTGATGGACGGGTGGAGCCGCATGGTGCATGCGGCCCACGAGGCGAGCACCTTCGAGGAGTTGCGCGCGGCGGGGGCGGATTTCGGGAAGGTGCTGGGCCAGGACTCGGCCCGGGCGATGATTCTGGCGGTGGCCACGCTGACGGGGCGCGCGATGGGAAATGTGGCGGCCAAGGTGCGTGCACTGCCGGGCTACAGCCGGGCGGGAGCGCAATGGGAAGCACAGGGCGGGGCCGCTGTCCTGGAGAGCGCGCGGGAGTTGGAAGGGGTCGTGGCCCAAGGAGAAGGAGCGCTCGCCGCGGCGGTGGAGGCCGTGGAGACGGTGGCGATGTCGCCCCAGGGACCCATGGCGGTCGTGCTGCTCAAGCAGGGCTCGGGCGGTGCGGGGGCGGCTCCCGGGGGCCGTGGCTCCGCCACCGTCATGCGCCATCGGGGCGGCAACCGGCAGGTGGAACTTGCCGACGGCCAGCGCTGGCACTTGCCACGCGGCAAGTCGTTGGTGGACATTCCCGCCGAGGACAAGGTAGGGGACCAACTCCAGGAGGCGGTGACCCGGGCGGCGAAGGAGTGGGGGCCAGACAGGCTCTCGGTCAATGAGCGAAAGGCCATCGGAGATGCCTTGAAGAAGGGCAAATATTGGCTGGCGCGTTTGTTGGAACGTGAGGCTCGGGGTCGTTATGTCCACGAGACGGTGAGAAAGCAGTTTCAAAAATCCTTGCGATTCAATCCCCAAGGTCTCGATGTGATTGACCTGAAAACGAACCGTCAGTACGAAATTCTTTCTGGGACGGAGTCGAATTTGGCGCGTCATGGCAGACGCATGGCGGGCGAGTTCTTCCGGATGCTCACCTTCTGATGAGGAGCAGAGATGGGGTGGCTTGAGAACGTTATTATCGAGAACAAGGAGTTTGAGAACGAGCGGCTGGAACTGACCGATAAAAACTCGCTCTACTTCCTTGGCCCCAATCTGACGCTGAAGGGCTGCTCTGTTGTCTTGAAGGTGTCCGCCAGGAACCTGCTCATCAATCAAGCCCGCTTCGTTGACTGCACCTTCGAGGTGAAGCAGGAGTTGAAGAATCACCAACAGTGGGTGTTCGCCTCACTTGAGCGCTGCCAGTTCAAGGGGAATCTAACGGGGTGCGATTTTGGCTGCTGGCCGGGTTATTCGGAAGGCGCTGAGCACGGCTTCATCAAGGACTGTGACTTCTCCGATGCTCGCTTGGATGGATGCCGCATCATGGGTTGTGATCCGGCATCCATACGGTTTCCTCGCTGGCCTTGTTTCACCATCCTGGACCCCATTGGCCGAGCCCCTGAGTTACGCGGAGTGAAGTGGCCAGGTTCGGTGGGTCAGGTCATCATGGACGATCTTCCCGCCCATCCAGCGCCCACGAAGGCGTTGACCTATTACGCTCCCACTTTGGCCAAACAACTCGAGACCACGCCGGAAGAACTCCGGGCCGTCATCGAGAAGTTCGATTGCATCGTCTACTGAGCCGAACCTCTTCGAATGCCATAAGAGCCCGGCCCTCCTGGTGGAGGATCGGACTCTCGCGCTCAATGCAAACGCGTCAACACCTCGGACCGCGGTTCACTGCGGAGCCGCCGTCGCCGAGGCATCCTTGGGCTCGGCGTCGGCAGTGGGCTCGGCGTCGGCAGTGGGCTCGGCGTCGGCCTTGGGCTCGGCGTTGGCCTTGGGTTCGGCATCAGCAGTGGGCTCGGCATCAGCAGTGGGCTCGGCATCCGCCTTGGGTTCGGCGTCGGCCTTGGTCTCAGTGCCCCTGGTCCCAGTGCCGGTCTTGCTCTCGGCGGCGACCTTGAGGTTTGTCCGCTGCGTGGTGGAGATGATGGCTTGCAGCGGGGCATCTCTCCCCATGGCGATGAAGGAAGCCCAGTCATAGGGATGGCCGTGGGTGGCGCGCATCGCGCGCATGGCCTCGCGCAGGGCCGAGGCGCGGCCCTTGCCCTCCAGGAGGTTGCGGTAGTAGCTCTCCATGAGCAGGCGCGTGGATTCGTCGTTCACCTTCCACAGGCTCATGACCACCGTCTCCGCTCCAGCCACCACCAGGGCGCGGCGCAGACCGTAGATCCCCTGGCCTCGCTGGACACTCCCGCGGCCGGTATCACAAGCGGAGAGGACCACGAGCTGGGTGCCCCACAGGTCGAGCCCAGCGATCTCCAGTGCCGTGACCAGGGTGGCTTCGGGACGAGGTGCGGAGGTGCCCGGGTCCAAGGGGCGCGTGTTGGCCAGGATGAGGCCGGAGTTGAGCAGCGGCACCTGCTGGGGCGGTGGGGGCGCCTCATCCAGGGGCTCGATGACCACCGCGGCGCGAGAGTTCTGGAATTCGTGGACATCACCCAGGAAGAAGCCATGGGTGGCCACGTGGAGGATGCCCGGAGTGGGCAGGTGCATCAGCCGCTCCTTGGTGGCCGCGGTGCCCAGGAAGAGCTGCGCCTGGGGCAGCAGCTGCTGAATCTTCTCGGCCTCCAGCAGCGTGCCCGGCAATCGCGAAAACATCGCCCGGGGCAGCATCGAGCGTACGGAGCGGAAGAAGCGATCGAGAGTACTGGATGAAGTGGAGGAAGACGGGGCGCCGGAGCGCGAGGAGGAAGGCGCCGCGGTGAAGTCGGGGTCCGCGAGAACGAAGACGAACGGTGAGGGCGCGTTGTCCCTGCGAGGCAGCAGCTCGCGGCCCGAGGTGAGATAGGTGAACTCGAAGGAGTCCAGGAGGAAGCCCTGGCCGTTGTGGAGCGCGTCGAAGGGCACGAGGCCCAGCTGGCCATCGGGAGAGATGAGGAGACGGCGGGTGGTGCCCAACTCGGGCAACAGAGGCTCGAAGGCGAGGGCGTAGAGTGCCCGGGCCGCGGACTCGAAGTCCTCACCGCGGCTGGCCAGGGTGTCGCGCATCCGCGTGGCGGCGGCATCGATGTGCTCGGCGGGACCCAGGTCCACCATGTGAGTGGTGGCATCGGGGAAGAGCAGCAGCGCGAGATAGCCCAGCTCCGTGTCCTTCTTCTGTCGCGGCGTGTCGGAATCGGAGTGGTCGTTCTGGTACTCGTAGGAGATGAACTCCACGAGCACTCCGTCCTTGGGAAGGGATTCGGCGACACGGGCGACGATGTCGGCGGGGGAGGGCAGTGCGGTGCGTGAGCGCAATGCCGCCGAGCGTTTGGCGAGCTCCGCCTCGATCTGGTCACCTTCATCGGCCACGGTCTTGAGTTGCTGCTGGTAGACTTCCGGGGGGAGTGCGCCCGGACCCATGAGTGAGCGGGATGCCAGTTGGGTGCGCAGGCTGCGCAATTTCTCGAGGAGGTCTCGGTCCTCGGCGCTCAGGCTCTGGGAAAGGGTTCGGGAGATGTTGGCCGCCTCCTCGACGGAGCGGCCCTTGCGCAGCAGCACGGCACTGAGGGCCAGATGTCGCACCTGGGCATCCTCATTCTTCTCGCGCAGCAGCTCATAAATCGTCTCCTCGGAGGCGCGCAGATGTTGCAGGAAGCCGGACAGGCGCGACTCGGAGAAGTCGAGTGATTCCTGCCGCAGGCGCTGTTCGGAGATGGCGAAGGCTCGGGTGTAGAGCGGCAGGGCGTCGCCAAGGCGCCCCTGGGCCAGACGCAGCCGGGCGAGGTGGTCGAGCGAATCCGCGACGTCGGGATGGTTCTTGCCCAGAGCGCTCTCCCGGATCTCGATCGCGCGCAGGTAGAGGGGCTCGGCTTCTTCGTATATCCCCTGAGCGCTGTAGAGGTTGGCCAGGTGGTGAAGTGACGTGGCGACGTGGAGATGCTTCTCTCCCAGGATGGCCTGTCGTAGCTCGAGCACGCGTTGGTAGAGCGGCCCGGCCCAGCTATACATCCCCTGTGCGCTGTAGAGGTTGGCCAGGTGGTGAAGTGACGTGGCGACGTCGGGATGGGTATTGCCGAGGGCGGTTTCCCGAATGAGGAGCGAGTTCTTGTAGAGCTTTTCAGCCTTGTCGTACGACCCCTGGGCGCTGTAGAGGTTGGCCAGGTGGCTGAACGAGTTCGCGACGTCGGGGTGGTTCTTGCCCAAGGCTTCCTCGCGCAGCTTGAGCGCGCGTTGGTAGAGGGGCTCGGCTCGGCCGTACAACCCCTGGGCGCTGTAGAGGTTGGCCAGGTGGTGCAGTGAGGTGGCCACGTCGGGATGGCGCCCTCCGAGTGAGTCCTCTCTCAGTTTGAGAGCGCGCTGGTAGATGGGCTCGGCTTGGCCGTACAACCCCAGGGCGCTGTAAAGGTTGGCCTGATTGTGCAGCGAGGTGGCGACGTCGGGATGACTCTTGCCGAGAGCGGCCTCCAGGATGGGCAGCGCGCGCTGGTAGAGGGGTTCCGCCTGGCTGTACAGGCCCTGGGCGCTATAGAGGTTGGCCAGGTTGTCGAGCGACAGGGCGAAGGAGGGATGGCTGTTGCCGAGGGTGGCCTCGCGCAGCTTGATCGCTTGCAGATAGAGGGGCTCCGCCTTGCTGTACGAGCCCTGAGCGCTATAGAGGTTGGCCAGGCTGTTGAGCGAGTCGGCGAAGTCGGGATGGCTGGTGCCGAGAATGGTCTCGCGCAGCTTGAGCGCGCGCTGGGAGAGGGGCTCGGCCTGGCTGTACAAGCCCTGGGCGCTGTAGAGGTTGGCCAGGCTGTTGAGCGAGGTGGCGACATCGGGGTGTTTCTCACCGAGGGTGGCCTCGCGCAGCTTGAGCGCACGCTGCAAGAAGGCATCGGCCTGGCCGTACAAGCCCTGAGCGCTGTAGAGGTTGGCCTGGTCGTGCCACGAGGTGGCGACATCGGGGTGTTTCTCACCGAGGGTGGCCTCCCGCAGCGCGCGCGCGCGCTGGTAGAAGGAGTCGGCCCGGGTGTAGTGCCCCTGGGCGCTGTAGAGGACGGCGAGGTTGTGCAGAGAGGTCGCCAGGTCGGGGTAACTCCTGTCGGGCGTACCCTCCCGAATGCCCTGCGCGCGCTGCAAGAAAGACTCGGCATGGGACAGGTCCCCCTGTAGCCGGCGGAGATTCCCTATCAGATCCAGGTAATCGGCGACTTTTTGATGCGTACTTCCGAGCACGGGCTCCCAGAGTTCAAGCCCATGCTCGGCCTGTGCACGTGCCTCGGTATACTTCCCCTCGTCCCTCAGCTTCAGCGCGGCATTCAGATCCGCCTGCGCCACATTCAGCCGAGCATCCGGATTCACCTCGGCGATTCCACCATCCGCCGTGACGGTTCCCGCATCCGCCGTGACGGTTCCCGCATCCGCCGTGACGGTTCCCGCATCCGCCGTGCCGACACCTCCATCCGTTGTGCCACAAAGTAAAACGACCATCATCCAGCCGACCATCTGACTCATAGATTGATATTCCCCTGAATGGGCCTTGACCCAGACATGCGAAGGCCTGTCGCGTTTGACATGACCTCCGAAGTCACGCTTACCAGGGGTATGAGTGTTGGACAAGCCACGCCGAAAGAATTACAGCGGGGTTGTTCCGGGTTTTTCACGAGCAGGGTCTGTGCCCTCGATGGACCGCCGGACACTGGAAGGGTGCGCTCAGGTCACGGCGGGCCGGGTCTTCCAGTTTCTCCGGGAGACGAGAGAAGTCACCCAAGTCACCCCATGACCGCATGGGAATGTCAATGCCTCTCCTGTCCGGGACTGGGCCGCTCAGGAGGGAATGAACGTGAAGCGGCAACCATCCAAAAGGATGATGATAATGACCTCATGACGCTGGCTGGACTCGCCGCGCGCTCCGCTTCAACGCGGGGGCGACCTCGTCGCATGGCCATACGGCGCCCGCCTTCGGCACAGAGCCAGGAGCAGTCCCCACCCCGCCAGCGCGCCTCCGGGGGCTCCTCCGCAGCTACAGCCCGAGCTGTCTCCTGGCCCAGGGGGCGTTGGCTCAACACACGGCGAATTCCCCACACACACCGAGACCTCGGCCGCGGCGCTCTGGCCCGAGGTGTCGTAGACGACCATGCGGACCTGATGCACTCCAGGGCTCAGCGCTGTCGTGTCCCACCGGTTGGGCTCGCCGCCGTAGTGGTAGGGCCCGGAGCTTCGCGCATCCGTGCTCCCCAACACCCCGTCCACGTAGAACTCCGCCTTCGTGCACCCCACGTCATCCACGCAGTCCCCGGAGAACGCCACCGTCGCTCCCGACACCTGCTCCCCCTCCGTGGGGCGCACGAGCGCCGCACGCGGAGGCGCGTCCGCCTTCACGAGGACCTGGAAGGACTGGGTCGCGTCCGGGAGCCTCCCGTTGCTCGCGAGCACCGTCATGTCCACGGTGCCCACCGCCTCTGGCGTCCAGACGAGGACGCCACTGCTGGCGTCGATGCTTGGACCTGGCACGCTGCTGGTCAGCGAGAACGAGAGAGCGGGTACGCCGTCGGCCACCACTTCATAGCGATAAGGGGCACCCACCACCGCGGAGGTGATGGGCGTGGACGAGATGGTCGGAGCCACGGCGTCATTGTCCCGTACGCTGACGGACAACGTGCAGGCGTCACCGCCCGAGGCGGCCAGGGTGAGCGTGGCGGAATCATCGAGGGCGTCCATGTCCTTGGCGGCCGCGACGGTGACGGACTGGGGGGTGCTCCAGTTGGCCGGCGTGAAGGTGAGGGTTGTGCCACTGGAGACCGTGATGTCCTCATCCCCCGCCGTCCGCGCCACCGTGACGGTGGTGCTCTGGGAGGGACGCTTGGAGAGCGCCACCGTGAAGGATGTGGTCTCCTCCTCGTTCAGCGTCAAGGCCGTGGTGGACAGCACCAGCCGCGCGTCGTTGTTGTCGATGGACACCGCTTGGACCGTTTCGGGGCTCAGTCCCTGGGCGGACACCGTGAAGGCCGCGCGGTCCGCGGTCGCGTCCGCGTCCAAGGCGGCGGCGAGGGTGACGCGCTGAAGCTGGTTCCAGTTGGCCGGAGTGAAGGTGAGCCGTGAGCCGCTCTCCACCGTCAGATCCGCGTCGCCCGAGACCCACTCCACACTGACGCTGACCTCCGTGGTGGGCGCCTCGGCCAGCCGCACCGTGAACACGGATTGGCCGCCCTCGACGACGCTGACGTTCAGCTCCGAGACGATGAGCTTCTGTCCGGGAGCGGTGGACATGATCCGCGTGAGGGCCTTCGAGGTGACGCCCACGGCGTACAGCGCGCCATCCGGTCCCACGGCCATGTCCACGGCCTGGGAGATGCCAGTGGCCCATTCCTCCACGGAGGCCACCGAGCCATCCGCGGCCAGCCTGGCGCGCACCAGCTTTCCGGAATTGTAGTCTCCGAAGAGGAAGTTGCCGCGGTAGTCGCTCGGGAAGAGCGTGGAGTCGTAGAAGACGCCTCCCGTGAGGGAGCCCCCCAGGTTCTGTGTCACCGCCGTGCCTCCACCACTCGTCGCGTCCGCGCTGGCCTGTGTCGCCGTCCACGTCGTGGTGCTCGGCACGCTGGCCACGTAGTGGGCCCCGTTGAAGCTCGCGTCCGTCACGCCGGCCACGGTGATCTTCTCGCCCTTGCGAAAGCCGTGGTCTCCGGTGGTGGTGAAGGTGGCGAGGCCTCCGCTCCGCACGGCGCCATTGGCGGTGATGGTGCGCGAGTCCGTGCCGTTGGTGCGGTACTTGATGACGGGCGTTATGAAGCCCGCGGGCTGGTTGTTCTCGTAGTCGCTGTAGCCGGCATGATCCCTCTTGTCCGTGACGAAGATCTGCTCGTAGCCCGTTCCGACGCTGTTCACCCACAGCTTGCCGGTGCCCGGCTGGAACGCGAAGGTGTAGGGATTGCGGAAGCCGCGCGCCCAGATGTACTCGTTGTTGGGGCCTACCCCGTCGTTGAAGGGGTTGTCGTTGGCGGGGGTGCCATCCAGATTGGCGCGGCTCACCTTGGCCGCCATCGAGGTGAGATCCGCGTTCACGCCCGTGCCGTTGCCCAGGTCTCCGATGGCCCAGTACAGCTTTCCATCCGGGCCAAAGCCAATCGCTCCGCCATTATGGTTCTGCCCGGAGGTCGGCAGGTTGTTGACGAGCACCGTGCGCGCCGTGCCCACGCCGTTGGCGTCCGTATAGCGGATGATCTGCTGCCGGGTGTTGGTGGCCGTGACGAACAGGTAGACGTAGCGGTTGACGGTGTAGTTCGGATCGAACGCGATCCCGAGGAGGCCACACTCGCTGGAGGTGTAGACGGTCTCCGTGGCGAACTCGGTCGTGCTCAGCGTCGCGTTCTGCGTGACGAGCGCCCCATCGCGCATCGTCGCGACGAGCACCTTGCCATTCTTCTGGGTGATGAAGAGCCGCCCCGAGCCATCGGGCGCCCAGGCCAGTCCCGTGGTGGGCGAGAGGGCGGGGGATGGGTACACGGTCTCCTGGAATCCCGTGGGGACCGCCGCCAGCACGGGAGACGTCAGGAGACAGATGAGAGCCAGGGAGACACGAGACGAGGTCATGCATCATCCTATTCGTCCGAGCCGCAAATGGGAGGGTGGACTCGATCCGCCAGACTGAGCCTGCCCCTTTTTAGTGGTTCTCCCGCAGATTGTGTGCTCGCCATTCAGGTGGCGAGTCGTATGCGCTGGAGCAGCAGGTGTTCCGAGGCGTGGAGCACATAAAGTGCGGGAGAGCCACGAAACTGGGGCAAGCCCAACCTGGTGGAGCGCCAGTTGCGCGACCTAATGCTGGGCCGCAAGAGTCACTACGGCTCCAAGTCCCTGCGAGGCTCGCTGGCTCTCCTCGCCTCGTCCAAACGGAGCTCGGCGAGCTATTACCTGCAGACTCCGTGCCTAGGAGCGTGGCGAGATACTGACCGGGTGTTCATCATTTCGCGGCAAAGATGGTGGACTAAATTTCCAGGGACGAATAAAAGTAGTCCACCGTCGATTTGGGGCTTCGTAATTTCGCGTGCTTGTGGCGGTTTAAGGTGGGCTAGGTGGAGATAAAATCGGAGTGGATTGTCCAGCTTGCACGGCTGGCGCTCACCGGCCGGAGACAGGACATTCTCACGTACATCCGCAGGCTGGAGCGCTTACTTCACAAGGAGGACCCTGCTGCCTCGGCCAGGCTGGCCGAGCTTCTGCGGGAAGCCCCCTCACAGGCCATGCCGTTGCGCAGCGCAGCGGTGGCGGCGGTGCCGGTTGATGCCGACTCGCGGCTCAGCCTGCTTCGGCAGGAGTGGCCTGTGATGCTGGATTCGGCTCCCGCTTGGTCGGAGACCATTCGCTCCCCCCTTGAGCAGGTTATTGCCGAGCGCCAACGTGCGGACGAGCTGCGCCAAGTAGGGGTAGCCCCTACGCGCTCGATGCTCTTTACCGGGGCGCCCGGTGTGGGGAAGACGCTCGCCGCGCGATGGCTCGCGCAACAGCTCGGATGGCCTCTTCTCACCCTGGATCTATCTGCGGTGATGAGCAGCTACCTCGGCAAGACGGGTACGAACGTCCGCCACGTGCTCGATTACGCGAAGGGTGTTCAGAGCGTCCTGTTGCTGGATGAGTTGGACGCCATCGCAAAGCGCAGGGATGACCTGGGGGAGGTTGGCGAGCTCAAGCGGCTGGTCACGGTGCTGCTGCAGGAGATTGACGACTGGCCGCAGATGGGCTTGCTCCTGGCGGCGACGAACCATCCGGACCTGCTCGACCCGGCGGTGTGGAGGCGCTTCGACGCGGTGGTCGAGTTTCCGCTGCCCGATGATGCTGTTGTCGCCCAACTCCTCCGGCAGTTGCTCGGTGAGGAGCTGGCCAGAGACGAAGCCTTGCTCACCGTATTGACCGCAGTCATGCGGGGACAGTCCCACGCGGTCATCACTCGCGACCTGATGCGTGCGCGCCGGACTGCACTGGTACAGCGCCTGAAGGTGGAGGAGGCGCTTATGGGGATGGTCCGCGAGCGTGTGGGGGAGCTGAGGCTCGAGCAGCGCCGCCAAGTTGGCCTTGCGCTCGTGCAGATGGGGTTGTCTCAGCGGCAGGTCCACGAGTGGACCGGGATGAGTCGGGACACCTTGCGGAAGGTCCAGCGCAAGGGCGCGGTGAAGAGCTAACGATAGGAGGTGCGCATGGCCGAAAAGAGAAACTTTCTGCTGGGGTATGGCGAGCGTCTGCAGGTTGAGGTGAGCCCGCCGCATGGTGGTGGTCCGAAGTGGAAGCCGTACGACTTCCTGAGGGCGAAGACGCGCCTGAGCCCCCGCGTGGCGCGCGTGGCGCAAGAGCTCGCGGACATGCCTGGGGACGCGTTCCCCAACGACCAGGCGGTCGCCTTGCTCACGTTGCACCCAGCCTTCTTGGCCAAGTCGTACTTTCCGGGCGGGCTCCTTCGTGAGGTCAATCTCCAGATCGTGGGCAGCAAGCCGGCCGTCACGAAGCCGGAGGTGCTTCCCAAGCGCGCGAAGTCCAAGGAGCTCGTCACCTCCGAGCTGTACGTGGCGGCTCCGCGTGAGGTCTTCCTTCGCTGGGCAGAGGCGTTGCCACGGTGGGGAGGGGCACGCGGAGAGGCGGAGCTGGAGCGCATCGAGGATATTCGCTTGCCGGGGTTGTCCGACAAGGTCCGTCACTTCTCCGACGACCTCCAGGGCGACATCCTCATGGAGGTGGTGCTGCACGGAAACTCCGCCACGAGTCCGGGGGTGGTCGACGGCTTTGCGAAGTACTTGAAGGCGCTCAAGCTGAAGTTCGAGCTCGGCCGCAAGGTGCAGGTCGGCGGCCTCACCTACGTGGCCTTGCACGCAGCGCGCAAGTTCGTGACGCGCATCGCTGGCTACTCCTTCCTGCGCGCGGTGCGTCCAATGCCGCAGTTGCGGCACGCGTGGCCCAAGGCGAAGGCCTCCAAGGCCGTCCAGGTTCCATTTCAGCTCCCCACGGGGGGGCCTGTGGACCCGCTGCTGAAGGTGGCTGTCTTCGACGGTGGATTCCCGGCCAAGTCGCCGCTCGCCCCGTGGGTCAACGACGTCAAGGTCCCGGGTGTCAGCGGTCCGATGCACCCGGACCTGGTGAAGCACGGGCTCGCGGTGAGTTCTGCCGTGCTCTTCGGTCCGCTGAAGGCGGGCGAGATGGCGCCCCTGCCGTATGCTGCCGTGGACCACTACGGGGTGTTCGACCAGAAGGCGCTCGCTGAGCAGGACGTCTACGGCGTGCTCGAGCGGGTACGCACCGTGCTCCAGCAGCGCCCGGACTACCGCTTCGTCAACCTGAGCCTGGGGCCGGAGACGCCCGTCATCGACGAGGTGGTGGACCTGTGGACGGCCACAATCGACGAGCTGCTCGCCTCGGGCAGTGTGCTGGCCACCGTCGCGTCGGGCAATGGAGGTGAAGGCGACCTGGAGTCGGGGAACGCTCGCGTCCAGCCGCCCGCAGACTGCGTGAACGCGCTCACTGTGGGGGCGTGCGACAACGCCAAGAAGTGGGCCCGCGCTCCGTACAGCTCGTTCGGTCCTGGTCGAGCCCCCGGCATCATCAAGCCAGACGGTGTCATTTTCGGGGGGACCGACCAGGACCCGTTCCTCGTGTCCTCAATGAAGCTGGGGCTGGCCTCCGGCACCACCGGGACGAGCTTCGCCGCGCCGTACGCTCTCCGGATGGCGCTGGGGATGCGGGCGATGCTGGGCGATGTTCTCCAGCCGTTGGCGCTCAAGGCGCTCATGGTGCACTGCGCTGAGCAGGGGCGGCGCAACGTGGCGGAGGTTGGCTGGGGACGGTTCGAGACGGACTTGGAGCAGGTGTTGACGTCCGGCCCTGGCGAGGCGCGTGTGCTCTTCCAGGGGCACCTTGAGCCGGGGGGATACATGCGCCTCCCCATTCCCATTCCCGCTGAGGGACTGCAGGGCAAGGTCGAGCTGTCGGCGACGTTCTGCTTCGCGACGCTCACCGACCCGCAGGACCCGTTGGCGTATACCCGGGCCGGACTCGACATCTACTTCCGCCCCAACAAGGATGGTCGGAGCGCGGACCGGCCGGACGCACAAGAAGCGGAGACGGACGGTTTCTTCAAGAAGCCGAAGGTCTACAAGACCGAGCAGGAGCTCCTCGAATCGCACAAGTGGGACACAACCCGCCACGCGGTGCGGCGCTTCCGGCAGGCGGACCTCCTCGACCCGGTCTTCGACGTCCACTACAACGCGCGAGCCGCAGGCCAGGCCACGCAGACTGCGGGCTCTCTTCCCTACGCGCTCGTCGTGACCATCCGGTGCGTCGACTTGCCAAACCTCTACGACCTCATCGTGCAGCGTTACAGGGGCCAGCTGCAGGCGCTTACTCCTGTCACCGTCCAGGTTCCGGTGCGGACGTAGCAGCGAGGGTGTTGCGGCCGTCTCGCCGCGCTCATCTGATGACGGGGCCTCCGCTCCTCCTCGCGAGGAACTGAGCAACGAGGGCTTGGAGCCGCGAGCCGGTTTCAGGCCCTTCGCATTTGCCGTGGGCTACCGTCGCGAAACCCTCCGGCGTAGCCGCGGCGTCAGGCCAAGCAGGAGGAACGACGCGATCCCCGGCAGGCCAGGGCCTCCCGTGCAACCTCCACATCCCCCTCCATTGTCTTCACCCTCGTCCGGCCGTGGCTCCTCCGTATAGGTGAAGCTTTTCTCCAGACGGCTGTTGGTCCCATCTGGGTTGAGGACGGACACATCCACCGTCTCCGGCGTGGCGTGGGGCGGTGTGGTGGCCGTGAGGGAGGTCGGGCTGGCCACGACAACGTTCGTGGCATCCGCCCCTCCGAGTGTCACCCGGGTGTTGGAGGCGAAGTTGATACCGCGAACGGTGATGACGGTGCCTCCCTTCGTGGAGCCGGTGTCGGGGCTGACGGAGGAGATCGTCGGGGGCCCGTCCACCTCGTAGAGGAAGCCTCCCGCCTGGACTGCCCGAGCCCCGTCCGGGTTGATGACCTCCACGTCCACCTGGCCCGGCGCGTGGGCTGGCGAGAGGGTACTGAGGGAGGTGCCGCTCACCACGAGCACCGAGGTGGCCGCCACGCCTCCGAAGCGCACGGTGGCGCCCGGCGCGAAGCCCGAGCCCCGCAGGGTGACGGATGTGCCGCCCCGCGACGGGCCCGCGGCCGGCGAGACGGAGGAGAGGACCGGAGGAGGCGCCGCCTCATAGGTGAACGCCCCCGGCAACGTCGCCCCCTGCCCATCCGGATTGGAGACGGTGACGGCCACCCATCCCGCCGCATGGGGCGGCGTGGTGGCCGTGAGGGAACTCGGGCTGTTCACCTCCACCACCGGGGCCGCCACACCGCCGAACGTCACGCGAGCGCCCGGCGCGAAATTGCCGCCGCTGAGCGTCACCATCGTCCCTCCGTTGCTCGAGCCGCGTCCCGGAGAGAGCCACATGAGCTTGGGGGCCGGAGCCGCCTCATACGTGAAGCCCCCGAGCAGGGCGCCCTCCTGCCCATCGGTGTTGCGCACCACCACATCCACCTTGCCCGGCGTGTGTGGCGGAAGGATCGCGGAAAGCGAGGTGTCGCTGGTGACGGTGACGCCGCTGGCGGTCCCGCCGCCGAAGCGCACCGAGGCCCCCGGCCCGAAGCCAGTCCCGGTGACGGTCACCCGCGCCCCGCCCGTCGAGAGGCCACTGCCCGGAGCCACCGAGATGACCGTGGGCGGAGGCGGCACGTCGTAGGTGAAGGCCCCCGTCAGGGTGGCGCGCTGTCCGTCCGCGTTGCGCACCACCACGTCCACCTTGCCCGGCGCGTGCGCGGATGTGGTCGCGGAGAGGGACGTCGCGCTGGTCACGCTCACCGCCAGGGCCGCGACGTCCCCGAGGAGCACCTGGGCCCCCGGCGCGAAGTGGGCACCGGTGAGGGTGACGCGCGTGCCTCCCGTGGCGGGACCGTGCCCCGGGTTGATGGCGGCCAGGGTCGGCGCCGGCGTGGGCTCGTATGTGTAGGCCCCGGGCAGCGTGGCCTGCTGCCCATCGGGATTCCTCACCACCACGTCCACCGTGCCCGCCGCCCGAGCGCTCGTGGTCGCGGTGAGGGAGTGGGAGGCCCCCCACGTCACCTCGGTGGCGCGCGCGCCGCCGATCAGCACCGTGGCACCCGGTGCGAAGTGGCTCCCCGTGAGCGTGACGCGCGTCCCGCCGGAGCTCGGGCCACTTCCAGGGCTGATGCCCGAGACGCCTGGCGCGGGAGCCGCGACGTACGTGAACCCGTTCTCCAGGGTGCCGGTCTGCCCGTCCGGGTTGCGCACCACCACGTCCACCGTCCCCGGCGCATGCGCGGGCGTGGTCGCGGCGAGCGACGTGGCATCGTTCACGTAGACCTCCGTGGCCGGCACTCCGCCGACGAGCACCGTGATGCCCGGGACGAAGTACCTGCCGGTGAGGAAGATCCGCGTGCCACCGTTGGACGTGCCCTCGCTGGGGCCGAGCCCCGTCACTGTTGGCGCCGGGGACAGGCTGTAGGTGAAGGCGCCACCGAGCGTGGCCGTCTGCCCGTCCGGGTTGCGCACCACCACATCCACCGTCCCTGGTGCATGCGCGGGCGTGCTCCCGGTGAGGGTGGTGGAATCGACCACGGTGATGCTCGTCGCGCTGGCGCCGCCCATGCTCACGGTGGCTCCGGGCGCGAAGTATCCGCCGCGCAGGGTGAAGGGCTCTCCACCCGAGGACACGCCAGTGTTCGGGTTCACGGACACAAGGTACGGCCCACTGGAGGCGACGTACGTGAAGCCACCGCCCCGCGTGGCCGACTGCCCGTCCGCGTTCTCCACCTCCACCTCCACGATGCCCGGGGCATGCACCGGCGTGAAGGCCGAGAGCGAGGTGTCACCGAGGACGGATACGCCCGCGGCCTCCGCTCCACCGAAGCGCACCTTCACGCCGGTCCGGAAGCCCGAGCCGGAGATCGTCACGCGCTGGCCCCCGTTGCTCTCGCCCTCATCCGGGGTGACGGAGGAAATCGTGGGTGGCGCCAGATAGGTGAACCCCTTCGCGAGCACCGCGGACTGCCCGTCCGGGTGGATGACCGCCACGTCCACGGCACCCACCGCGTGCGCCGGAGCCGTGGCGGTGAGGGTGTTGGCACTGACGACGGTCACATCGGTGGCCTCGACGGAGCCGAGGGTCACCCGGGCCCCCGCCACGAAGCGCGAGCCCGTGAGCGTGAGCGCGCTCCCTCCCCGCGTCGGTCCGGAGCCCGGAGCGACGCCCGTGAGCACCGGCGCGGGGGCCTTCTCGTACGTGAAGCCTCCGCCCAGGGTGGTGCGGCTTCCGCTCGGGTTGGAGACCGCCACGTCCACGACCCCTACCGCGTGCGCTGGAGTCGTGGCGCTGAGGTGCTCGGCATCCACCACGGTGACCCCGCTCGCCGCCACCCCTCCGAAGGACACCGTGGCACCCGGCTCGAAGCCCGTGCCGGTGAGGCTCACCCGCGTCCCTCCGGTGGAGGGGCCGGACGACGGGCTGATGCCCGTGATGCGCGGCGGCGGCGCCAGCTCGAAGTCGATCCACGCCGCTCCCGTGGCACAGCGCACCTGGAGGTACCCGGAGGCGGCGGACTCCGGCACGACGACCCGCATCCGCGTCCCCGTGTTGGAGAGGACGCTGGCTCCACGGGAGAGGCCGGGGAAGAGGGCCTGGCACCCGGACAGGTTCGTGCCGGACAGCTCGACGGTGGCGCCCACCGGGGCCCGGGCGGGGCTGATGCCGGTGAGCGACACCGCGCTTCCGGAGTCGACGATGAGGCTGGCCGAGGACGTGGCGCTGCCCAGGGTGTTCACCACGGTGATGGGTCCGGTGGTGGCTCCCGGAGGCACCACGACGAACAGCCGCGTGTCACTCCCGTTGTACGAGAAGAGCTCCGCCTTCACCCCGTTGAAGCGGACCTCGGTGAGCCCGGTGAAGCCGGAGCCCTCGATGAGGACCTCTGTCCCGGGGCCGGCCCGGGCCGGGGCAAAGCCGGTGAGGGTGGGCGCGTTCATGGACTGGAGGGTGAAGCTCTCCGTCGAGGACGCACTGCCATGGCTCGTCGTGAGCGAGAGGGGACCCGAGCGCCCACCCCAGGGGATGGTGATGACGACCTGCGTGTCGCCGAGGACCTGGTAGGAGGCCGTGAGGCCCCCCGTCACGCTCGCCCAGGACGTCCTGGCGAGTCCTGTCCCGGTGACCGTCACCTGGGTGCCGGGCGGGCCGCTCGTGGGCGAGATGCGGGTGATGACCGGTCCTGGCACCACCGTGAAAGGCTGGCTCGACGTGGCGGTGCCCATCGAGTTCCGCACCGAGATGGGACCCGAGGTCGCTCCATCGGGTGCCCAGAGGTAGAGGACCTCGTCGGAGCCCATGCTGAACCGGGCAGGGATGCCCTGGAGGCTCACCTGGGTCGTCCCAGTGAAGCAGCCACCCCGCACCGTGACGGTCACGTTCGACCCACCGGATTCCGGAGAGAACCCGGTGAGGAAGGGCGCACAGCCGCTCACCACGGAGAAGTCCACGGAAGTCAGGGAGTCGCCCGCCGCTCCGTGGATCGTCACGGGCCCGGAGACCGCTCCGCTCGGCACGTCGGCGGTCATCTGGGTGTCGCTCAGCACCTCGAACCGGGAGGCGGAGATGACTCCAAAGCGCACGGTGCTGGTGCCGGTGAAGCCCGTGCCGGTGAGCGTCACCCGGGTTCCGGCCGCGCCACTCGCCGGTGAGAGGCCTGTCACGGCGGGTGGTGGGAGGACCGTGAAGGAGGTGCTGGACGTGGCGCTGCCCACGGAGTTGATGACCTGGATGGGCCCGCTCGTGGCTCCGGGCGGCACCCAGACGCTCAACGCGCCATCGCCGGACGAGGAGAAGTACCTCGCCGGGATGCCGTTGAAGCTCACCCGCGTGGTGCCGGTGAACCCCGAGCCGGAGAGGGAGACGCTCGTGTCGACGCCGCCCGCCGAGGGGCTGATGCGCGTGAGGGTGGGCGCGCTGTTGGCATCCACGACGAACTCGCCATCGGAGTAGCTGACGGACCCGGCGATGAGCGTGATGCGCCCGGTGATCGCCCCGAGAGGGACGATGAGCTTCATCTCGGTGTCGCTGTCCACCAGGAAGGTGGCGTCCAGTGACGGAGCGAACCACACCCGGCGGACCCGGGTGAAGCCGGTGCCGGTGAGCGTCACCGTGCTGCCGAGGGTGCCGCGCGCGGGAGTGAAGCCGGTGATGACCGGCTTCGAGAGCACGGTGAAGGGCGTGCTCGAGGTGACCGCCCCCGCGTTGGTGACGACCCGGAGGGGGCCGGTGCTGGCACCGGGCGGCACGGACGCACTCAGCCGCCCATCGCTCGTGAGGGACACGGATGACGCCGGGACTCCGTTGAACTCGACCCGGCTCACTCCCGTGAAGAACGACCCATCGAGGGTGACCTGGGTGCCCGCTTCACCGCTCACCGGGGAGAAACGGGTGAGGGTGGGCACGGCGCCGCCGAGCACCGTGAAGCTCTCCGGAGAGGTGAGCGACTGACCCGCCACGGAGACATGCAATGGCCCCGACGAGGCTCTCGGCGGAACGATGGCGGTCAGCTGCGTGGCGCTCACCACGGTGACATTCGCGTACTCGCTCCCGAACCGCACGGACGTGGACCCCGCGAAGCCGCTGCCGGTGAGCGTCACCACGGTCCCCACCGCGCCGCTCGCGGGGCTGAATCCGGTGAGCGTGGGCGCCGCCATGACGGTGAAAGGAGGCGAGCCCACTTGCCCCTTCGTGTTCACCACGCGGATGGAGCCACTGGTGGCGCCGCTCGGAACGTCGACATAGAGGCGCGTGTCGCCACTGAGCGAGAAGTTCGTCGCGGGCGTGCCGTTGAAGCTGACCTCCGTGGTCCCGGTGAAGTTCGAGCCGTTGAGGGTGACGCTGGTGCCGACCCAGCCGGTATTCGGAGTGAAGCTGCTCAGGGTGGGGCCGTTGCTGCTCTGCACGGCGAAGCGGGAGTCGGAGGTGGCCCGTCCTCCTGGCGTGTCGACGCGGAAGGTTCCGCTCAGGGTCCCGGCCGGGAGGGTGACGGTGAGCTGGGTATCGCTCTGGGGGGTGACGGCCAGTGGCGTGTTCCCCAGGCGGACGTCCGTGGCACCGGTGAAGCCACTGCCGTTCAGGGTAATGACCGTACCCACGGGGCCGGACGTGGGACTGAAGCCGGTGATGCGAGGGGCGGGCAGGACGGTGAAGTCGGACGACGAGACCCCCACTCCCCGCGAGTTGTACACCCGGAGACGGCCGGTGGACGCGCCCGTGGGGACGTAGACGTAGAGGCTGGTGTCGCTCTCCACGTAGATCGAGGAAACATCGGCTCCGTTGAAGCTCACCGAGGTGGCCCCCGTGAAGCCCGTCCCGGTGAGGGTGACGCGCTTCCCCTCGCCCGAGGAGGCCGGGCTGAAGGACGTGAGGGTGGGCACGGCGCTGCCGAGCACGGTGAAGACACCGAAAGAGGTGGACCCGCCCGGCGTGTACACCCGCAGCTCTCCGGTCGTCGCGCCCGGTGGAACCGTGGCGGTGATGCGGGTGCTGTCGACCACCGTGAAGGAGGTGGCGTCGACCCCGTCGAAGCTGACCTCCGTCGCGCCCGTCAGGTTGTTGCCGGTGAGGGTGACCGGGGTGCCGGCGGTTCCATACCGCGGCGAGAAACCGGTGGGCTCCGGCTCTGGAAGCACCGTGAAGGAGGCCGGGGAGCTCACCGAGCCCGAGTCCGTGACGAGGGTGATGGGTCCGGAGGTCGCGCCATAGGGCACGTCCGCCGACACCCGCGTATCGCTGTTGACCGTGAATTCGGTGGCCACGCCGTTGAAGCGCACCACCCGCGTCCCGGTGAGGCCGGTGCCGGTCAGGGTGATGGTGCTCGACCAGGCTCTTCCACTGGTCGGGCTGAAGCTCGTGAAGGTCGGAGCGGCCAGTCCCTGACGAGCCTCTCCTCGAGATGCATCCGAGACCGGACGCGCGTCCCCACATCCGCCCAACGTCAGCGCCGTGACCGTCAGGAAGAATCCCCAGAACCGTGACATGCCGTACTCCTCCGCGAGGGAGGCGAATCCTCGGGGCTCCCCGGAGGAAGATCCAGGGCCAGATGCACGTCCCGAGGGTGTGGGCGTCATCCACTCCTGGCGCGAGCGTGAGCGGTGCGCGAAGCTCCTCTTTCTCGGAGGACTGCATGGCCGAAGTGATCAACTTCTACAGCGTGACGGACGACTACGGGTGGTGCTCGAATTTCGCGCCCTATCCCATCAAGGCCCGGGGGAAGATGTGGCCCACCACCGAGCACTTCTTCCAGGCCCAGAAGTTCGAGAATGATTCGGACCAGGAGGAGATCCGCCGGGCCAACTCGCCAATGCTCGCGGCGCGCATGGGGAGGGATCGCAAGCGCAAGCTCCGCTCCGACTGGGAGTCGGTGAAGGTGGCGGTGATGCGGGAAGCCCTCCAGGCGAAGTTCTCGCAGCACGAGGAGCTTGCCCGCCTGCTCGAGTCCACTGGCGATGCGAAGCTGGTGGAGCACACCGAGAACGACAACTATTGGGGTGACGGCGGAGACGGCCGCGGCGGCAACATGCTGGGCCGCCTCCTCATGGAACTGCGCGAGGCCGCCAGGAAGGCATAGCCCGCGGCAATGCATCACACCGGCTCATCGCTTTCAAATAGGGCATCAATCACCCAGACAGCGTGGCTGAGGAGCCGGTTTGATAGGACGCGCCCCATGACGCCTGGACAGATCGCTGCGCTGCAACTGCCGTCGTTCCTGCATGGCACCTTCCGCTCGGCGCAGCAGAAGGCGAGGAGGGAGGGCCTGCGGTGTGGTGAGCAGTACCGGGAAGATGGCACTTTCCTCGTTCCACGGCAGATGGTGGAAGTTGCCCCAGGCGAGGTGTTGGTGGCGCACGATGTGGTGGACTTCCAGCACGAGCGCCCGGCCTGGCGGTTGTACATGGTGTCGAATGTCATGGACGGTTTGCTCGATGCCGTGGAGCGGCAGAACACATTACCCACGAGGGATGCCTACGAGGCCTTTTTCCTGGAGACGGCCTGGGGCGCGCTCTTTTTCGCCCTGGCCCAAATGGGCCCGGTGAGTGCGGAGCGAACGGCGAAGCGCCTTCAGGCGGTGCTGCGCTTCTGGGAGCCGCTCCAGTGCGCGCGCTATCTCTTCAAGAAACCGGGGGTGGCGCACACGTTGGAGGAACTGATGGTGGCCTCCTACGACTGGGCCATGGATGCGTGGTGCCCGGAGAGAGACGCTTCCGTACGCGAGCGTCTGGCGATGGCGTCGGAGCGCATGGAGCGGGCCACACGAGAGGACTGCATCGAGGCCATCTTCCGGGAAATGCCGCGAGCCCTCGCGCATGCCGGCAAGTTGAAGCACTGGAACGTGGTGGCCGACCCTGACTTCCAGCGCGAGCGTCTCACCACACTCGACTCATGGTTCTTCGAGCGGGTCTCCGGTGCTCGCCCGGGAGATCTCATCTGGCTGTTGACCAATTGGGATCATGAGCTCGAGGTGCAGTAGACCGTGTCCTGGCATGAGCCCTGTAGAAGCGGACTCTTTCGCTCAGGAAATCTTGTACGGCGCCAGCTCCGGTACCGGTTCCAGCAGCAACGGGGCCGAGTGGAGGTAGGCCGTGGTGCGGCGCTTCTGGTCGATGTCGTCGAACACGCGCTGCACCTGCTTGGGCGTCAGGCCCATCTCAGCGGAGACCTCTTCGGGCGACATGCCGTGGTTCTTCGCCCACATGAGGAGATCCAACTGCGAGTAGTGCACGGAGAAGTAGAAGTCCTCCTGTGACTGCTCCAGGCTGAATGTGTCCGTGGTGGGCTCGCGGTTGAGGATGCCGTCGATGACCCCCAGGTGGCGGGCCAGCTTGTATGTCTGCGTCTTGTAGAGGCTGGCAATGGGCTTCACGTCCGCCGAGCCGTCCCCCAGCTTCACGAAGAAGCCCTGATCGTACTCCAGCCGGTTCGGCGTGCCGGAGACCGCGAAGCTCAGCCGGTCCGCGTGGAAGTACTCCATCATCTTGCGCACGCGCTGTTTGAAGTTGGTGGCCGCGACGATCTGCACATACGCCCGCGGTGTCAGCCGGAAGCGCTTCTCCTCTCCGTTCACCCGCACCACCACGTAGAAGACGTTCAGCGCGTCCGTGTTCAGCCGGTCGCCGTGCATGACGATCTTCCACTTCATGTCCGGCTGGAACTCGGGGAACACCGAGCGCACCGCGTCGTCCCGCTGCTGGTAGCAGCCGGCCGCCTCCAGCATGGGCGCGATGTCGTGCAGCGTGTACGGGATGCCCAGCTTCTCGCAGAGCTCACGGCCCAGCGTGGAGGAGAGGCCGCTGGAGTCCCGCTCCGGCAGCAGCAGGCCGAAGACGCGGTCCGGCCCCAGCGCGCGCACCGCCAGCGCCGCCACGCATGCCGAGTCGATGCCGCCCGACACGGCCACCACCAGCCCGCGCCGCCGCAGCTTCTTCAGCACCGCCTCGCGCAGCCCCTCGGAGAGCGAGGCCGCCTTGGCCTCCCAGTCCATGTCCAACACCTGCTTGGAGAACTTCATCTCGATGGCCTCGATTCAAAGGAAGCGACAGGGGACATGACGTGCGTGCGCAGCTCCGCCTTGAGGACCTTGCCGTTGGGCCCGCGCGGGAGCGCCTCCGTGAACATCACGTGGCGAGGGACCTTGTGGGCGGGAAGCGACTCGCGGCAGAAGCGCCGCAGGCTCTCCTCGCGAAGCGGCGTGTCCGGCTGGAGCACCACCACCGCGACGGCCGCCTCGCCACCCAGCTCGTCCGGCACGCCCACCACCGCCACCTCCAGGACCGCCGGGTGCCGGGCGAGGGTGTGCTCCAGCTCGGCGGGACTGACCCGGTGGCCGCCGATCTTCAGGATCTCCTTCGCACGCCCCACCAGGAAGAAGAAGCCGTCCGCGTCGCGCCACGCCAGGTCGCCCGTCCACAGCCAGCCGTCGCGCAGGATGGACCGCGTGTCCTCGGGAGCGCCCAGGTAGCCCGGCGTCACGTTGGCGCCGCGAGCCACCAGGTGGCCCGTCTCGCCCACGGGCAGTGGCGTCCCCTCCTCGCCCACCACGCGCAGCTCCACGCCCGGAATCGCGATGCCGATGGAGCCCGCCTTCCGCTGGGCTCGCGCGGGGGGCAGGTAGCTCAGTCTCGCGGTGGCCTCCGTCTGGCCATACATGACGAACAGCTCGGCCGGGTGGAAGGCCTCGCGTGTCCAGCGCGCGGTTTCCGGCGCCATGCCGCCGCCAGCCTGGGTGAGGTAGCGCAGGTTCAGCTTCGCCAGCGACTCCGGGGTAGCCTGACGCCGCAACAGCTCGAAGGTGAGCGGCACGCCCGCGAAGCCCGTGCATGCCTCCGTGGCCATCGCCTCCAGCACCACGCTCGGGTACATGAAGCGCGGGTCCAGGAACACCGAGCCGCCCACCCGCAGGTGCGTCTGCAGGACGCTCTTGCCGTAGCAGTAGTGCAGCGGGAGGATGAGCATGGCGCGGTCGAGCGAGGTGAGCCCCAGGTACTCCACGATGGAGCGCGTGTTCGCGGCGATGTTGCCGAACGTCTGGATGACGCCGCGAGGGGTGCCCGTGCTGCCGGAGGTGTAGACGATGGACGCGTGCGCCTCCGGCGGCGTGGGCGGTGGCGATTCCAGTGCCTCCGCGCGTGCCTCCAGGTCCACCGAGCCGTCCTCCTGGACCCACGTGCATGCCGAGGGCGCCAGCAGCCCCAGCATGCGCTCTGGCGGACGCGCGGAGTGCACCACCCACAGGTGCGTGAGCTGCGTCCGTGCCGTCCAGCGCCGCGCATCCTGCCCGAAGAGGAAGGCGTGCCGCGCGCCCGTCTGCGCGAGGATGGCCTCCAGCGATGCGGCGCTCGTCTCCCGGTCCAACTCCACCGCGCACGCGCCCAGCGCCTGCACGGCCAGGCCCGCCACCACCGCCGCGCAGCCCAGGGGCAGGGCGATGAGAACGCGCTCGCCACGCTTCACGCCCGCCGCGCGCAGGTGCCCCGCCAGTGACAGCATGCGCTCGGCGAGCTGCCGGTAGGAGAGCCGCGTCCAGGGTGAGTCCACCGCCGGGGCGTCCGGCATGGCCTTCGCGTGAGCCAGAACCCAGGCGGGCGCGGAGTCTGTCTGCTCACTCATGCGGCCTCCAGTCGCACGGCCTCCACGTCCGCGGCCGGCGGCGGGCGCGGGTGGAGGAAGTGGTGGGCCAGGAGCTGAGTGGAGGCCACGGCGAACAAGGCCATGGTGTCCGCTTCGCTCTCGGCCGCGTTGGGAGCGCGCAGCTTGGCCACCAGCCGCTCCACCTTGCGCGCGTCGAAGACGCCCGTGGCCGTCACCGCGTCCGGGGCCAGCAGCTCCCGTGCCCACGCGGGGGCCTCGGCGCCCACCAGCGCGCCGACGATCGGGGCGCGGTAGGGGAACTTGCTCCGCTCCAGGATGGAAGCCGGCACCTTGCCCCGCGAGAAGCGCTTGAGGAGGTGCTTCTCATCCAGTCCGCGCAGCCGGAGTTGCTCGGGCACGCGCGCGGCGAACTCCATCACCGCCGTGTCCAGGAACGGGAAGCGCCCCTCCACCGCGTTGCCCAGCAGCATCCGGTCGCCCTGCGCGGACAGCAGGTATCCAGACAGCAGCGTGCGCGCCTCCAGGTACTGCGCCCGCGCCAGCGGCCGCCACCCGGCCACGTGCGCTGGCACCGATGCCAGCACCGACGCCACCGGATCCTCGTGCGCCACCTTCGCCGCGAACTCCGGCGCGAGGAAGCGCAGGATGCGGCCACTGTTGGACCAGCGCACCTGGTGCGAAAAAGCCAGGCTGCCCGGCGTGTCCAGCCCCATGCCGAAGAACTCGCGCAGCAGCTCCACGTTCTGCTGGCTCACCGACAGGGTGGGGTAGAGCTCGCGCAGCAGCAGCGGCCGGTACTTCGAGCCCGGCTGGCGTGCCCAGAACTGGCGGACCTTCGTCTCCTTGAAGAGGTCGTAGCCGAGGAACATCTCGTCGGACCCCTCACCGGCGAGGACCACCTTGATGCCGTTCTCCCGGACCCACCCGCTCAGCCGCAGGAAGGGAGCCGGCGCGGTGCGCATCATCACCTGCTCCGCGTGGAAGATGACACGGGGCAGCAGCGCGCCGATGTCGCCGTCCCGCATCTCCACCACGCGGTGCTCGGTATGCAGCTGCTCCGCCACCGTGGCCTGGTGCCGCCGCTCGTCGAAGCGCGCGTGCGCGAAGCCCACGGAGAAGGTGCGCAGCGTGCCGCCCAGCTGCCGCTGCGCCAGCGCGCACAGCAGGCTGGAGTCCAGGCCGCCCGACAGGTACGCCGCCACCGGCACGTCCGCGCGCAGCCGCAGCCGCACCGCCTTCTCCAGCACCGCGCCGAGCTCCTCCAGCAGGCGCGGCGCGTCCTCCACCGGCTCCGGCGTCACGCCGAAGTCCAGGTCCCAGTAGCGGTGGACGTCCAGCGTCCCGTCCTTCAGCCGTGCGGTGTGCGCGGGCGGCAGCAGCGATACGCCCTCGAAGCAGGTGCGCGGCGCCACCGGCGACCAGAGTTGGAACGTCTGCTTGAGGCCTCGCGCATCCAGCGCCGGCGTCACCAGGCCGCCCGCGAAGAGGGCCTTGGCCTCCGAGGCGAAGGCCACGTGTCCGTCCGGGAGCCACGCGTAGTACAGCGGGCAGATGCCCACGCGGTCGCGCGACAGGCACAGCGTGCGATCACGCGGATCCCACAACGCGAAGGCCCACTGCCCTTCGAAGCGGCGCACGCAGTCGATGCCCCACTGGAGATACGCCGCGAGGATGACCTCCGTGTCCGAGCGGGTTCGGAACGCATACCCGCCCGAGAGCTGCTCGCGCAACTCCACGTGGTTGAAGATCTCTCCGTTGAAGACGACGGTGAGGCCGGTGGCCTTGTCCCGCATGGGTTGGTGGCCGCTGGCCACGTCCACGATGGACAGTCGCGTGTGCCCCAAGGCCACGCCGTCCAGGAGGAGCGCCCGCTGCGCGTCCGGCCCCCGGTGCTTGATGCTGGCGGTCATGCGGCGGAGCCGCCCGGCATGCATGCTCCGCGCGGCTGCGGCGCCCCCACCCGCCGGGAAGGTGAAACCCGTGATGCCGCACATGCCGGGTCAGCTCTGCTTCCGCGGGCTCGACTGCTTGTGGCCCACGAAGGCCACCACGCGCGAGAGCGAGTCCAGGTTCTCCGGCACCAATTCCGTGTCCTCCAGCTTGATGCCGAACTCCGTCTCGATGAACGCCACCAACTCCATCATGCCCGTGGAGTCGATGAGGCCCTTGCGGAGGAACGAGTCGTCGTCCCCGAAGTCGTCCACGAAGAAGGTATCGACGATGAAGTTCCGGATGCGATCACGAACGCTCACGATTCAATCCTGTTTGAAATGCGTGTGTGAGTCAGGACCCCGGCGCGCGCGACACCAGATCCAGGCTCATGCTGCGCGCCGGGTTTCCCATGGCCATCGAGTCGGGCGGCACATCCTGGGTGACGATGCTGCCCGCGGCGACCACCGAGCGTGCACCGATGCGCACGCCTGGCATGAGGATGGCGCCATGGGCAATCCAGACATCGTCCTCGATGATGATGGGCGCGGTGCGCTGGCCATCCCGGTCGCTGATGCGCACGAACGAGCCGAACATGCACCGGTCGCCAATACGCACGGATTCCCAGGCCTCCAGGGACACGCCGTAGTTGAAGTGGCAGCGGGAGCCCACGGTGAGCCGGGCGTCGGGATGGCAGGTGAGGGTGGTGGGCAGCATGCCACCCTTGAAGGTGAGCTTCTGGCCCAACTCCATCCAGCCCTGGTTGTTCACCTGCACGTGGCCGTAAGCGCGCACGCCCCACCCCTTGAGGCAGGAGCGGAAGAGCCATTGCGCGCGCACCATGCCCACCGCGTATTGGGGGAGGGGCCGGAGTTGGGCGCGCATCTCCGAGAACCGCGCCCGCACGGACGCGGACCGGGTGGGAAGAAGCTGGGCAATCATCCAACCACCTCCCGGCGGATCATCCGCGCGGGCCATCCCCCGACCGCTGTGTCGGCGGGAATGCGTCGCGAGACGACAGTACCCGGTGCCACGCTGGCCCCTTTTTGAAGGTGGGTGCCCGGCAGCAGGATGGCGCGGCTGCCTACCTTCACGGATTCCTCGATGAGCAGGGGCACGGACGACGGGCGCTCGTGACGGTTGCCACGCAGCGGGTGGTAGTGGTTGTCCATCACCTTGCACCAGGAACCCAGGCGGCTCCGGGCGCCCACGGTGACGCATTCCTGCGCCTCGATGGAGGTGCCCCCTTCGATGGTCACCTCGTCCTCCAGGACGATGCGGCCCCCGCGCTGGGCGTGCAACTCGATGGGGGCGATGCGGCCGTCGAGCACCACGCGGGTGCCCACGCACACCTCGCCCTCGCCGTGGATCCACACCCGGCCCAACACCGTGGGCGAGGCGCCCACCATGCGGCAGCGGCGCAACTTCAGGCGCGAGATGAGTGTGTCCAACTCTTGCGTCAGTGGAAGGGACAGGGTCATGGCATCACGGTCCGGCCTGAGCGGCCACCTGCGAGGGTTGCGGCAGTGCTGCCAGGAAGGTGACGAGGGCCGAGGCGAGGCGCGCCTGCCCCGCGGCGTTGAGGTGGCCGCCGTCGTCCGAGTACTCGGGCACCATCGCCGGGTAGAGGCGGCCGTTGAACTCATACATCTCGGGTGTGCCGTCGGAGCGGGTGGACTCCAGCGCGGCCAGGTCGAACAGCGGTTCCTTGCTGGTGTACGTCTGGCGCAGCAACGCGTTGAAGGCCTCGCGCGTGACGTTCTCTCCCATGCCCCACGCAGGGCGGCCCATCAATTCCTTGATCCAGGCCTTGGCGCCACGCTGCACGGTGGTGAGTGGCACGGTGGCGTGCACGAAGGTGACACCCGGGTGGCGTGCCTTCAGCCCGACCAGGGTGGCGCGGTACTTCTCGAAGAGAGCCTTCGCGTCCGTCGTGCTGTTGAAGTCGATGTAGCAGAACTTGAAGAAGGCCACGTCCGCCCCCTGCGCCATCCCTTCGTCCATCAGCTTCTCGAAGTGGGTGATCTTCGTCTCGGGTTGCTCGTTATGGCCCACCATCGCGTGGGCCAGCGTGCCGGGCGCTAGGGGGGTGGAAGGGTCGCTCACCTCCACGATGCGCGGCGCCGGGCTCCCCTGGGTCGACAGATGCCGCATTCCATCCAGGATGTTCCCTCCCACGGACTGGTGCCCGAAGAAGACGCGGCGGTGGGTCAACTTCTCCAGGCTCGCTCGAGTCTCTTCGGAAGGGGTTGGCTCCATCGCGTTCGCCTCATGGATTGCCAGGAATAGTACCCCCGGGAGAACCAGGGCACCCACTCGTATGAAAATGGTCCAGCGAGAATGCATGAGAGCGTTTAAACCCTTCCCGAGCCAAACGTCAAACACCCAACGGTCACTCAATGGCGTTTCTCCAACCAGGAAGTAAGGGTTTTCTGGGAGCCTTGGATTTCAGGACGAACGGCAGATAGCCGTTGTCCCAGACGGCGTTCCCGCGCTGGGTGGATTGCCTGTCTTTCTTATCTTCCCGCTCGGGGCCGAGGCGGGCCATTCTCCAAGCTTCAGTGCTCATGGGTGAGCCAGGCTCGAACCACCCCGCGGGGTGTCTCCCTTTTCAGTGATTTGCGGCGACTCAGCTTGGGCCGGCGACCTACGCTTCCCCGCGCACCACACCTTGGACGCGGCTATTCCAGGCGTAGTAGCCCGGGCGCGACACGCCCAACGGCCGACGCATGAAGCGCACCCGTCGGACTGCCTTGGCCTTGAACTCCGCGTTGAAACTCCGCCTCTTCCTTCTCTCCATCGACACTACCTCTCGTGTCGCCGACTTATGCGGTATGTCCACTAAAACGGGGCTGGCTCATTCCGCGGCTTCTCCCATCGTCCGGTCGTCAACAACAATAAGGAGGAGGGCTCGAGGCAAGTTATGCAGATGTTTTTTCCATGAGGCGAGAATTCGGATCCGTCGGGCGCAAGACGCCGTGATCAGAAGGATAGGGGCCGTGTTGGGGGGAAGGGCTGGTGCGGAGGGGCCGAGGAGGGCTGCTGACGGGCCCCCGGGCTGTGTGCCAGGCCGGTGGAGCGGCCGTGCAGTCCCCTTCAGGTACACGCCAGCCCATGCGGCCCATCCCGCAGATCCAGTTCCTGCACCGCGCTCTCCCGCGCCTCGGGCGACAGGTGCGCATACCTCACCTCAAGCACGCGAACACAGCCGAGACGTTACGCTTCTGCATGATGAGGGCGCCCTCAAGGCTGACCTATCCTGAAGTGCCGCCGAAGGTGGAGTATCGTCTCAGCGAATGGGGCCTGCCGCTTTGTCCCGGGCTGGACGCCATTCTCGCCTGGGCGGAACGTCGACCCGGAATTTGGCTTCCGGATTGCGACCCGGACGAAGTCCCCGTCACAACAGAGAGGATAACCGCCGTGCCGAGACAGCCGCGAATGCTGACCCTGTTGCTGACGGCGATGGTGCCAGCGCTGATCGGCATGGCCGGGTGCGACCGCGCCGCGGCCCAGGTCCAGGCGAACTTGACCCAGCGGGCGGCGGACGTTGGCGGTGGAACAGCCTCGGCGCTCCGGGCCCGGATCGCGCCGCCGCATGACGAGACGGTAGCGGCCTATCGGCAGTCCGGTGCGGTCAACGCGAGCGCACACCAACTCACCGATCGGGAATGGACGCTGGTCGAACGCGCCATCGCCGACTTGCCTCCGCTGCACCGGGACGTCCTCGAACGACGCCTCGCCCGGCTCAGCTTCATCGACGCGCCGTCAAGCGCAGGGACCGCCCTGACCCGCGCGTACGACGGTCCTGATGGCGGACCGCTCTTCGACATCACGCTCCGCGCCGACGTGCTCGACAAGTCGCTCAGCGAATTTCTCACGGAGAAGGAGTCGATGCTTTTTACCGATGACGGCTCCGGTTATAGCGTCCGTCTCTCGGCAGGCCGTGCACCGGCCCTGACCTATCTGCTTCTGCACGAAGCGACCCATGTGGTTGACCGAACCCTTGGCGTTTCGACGGATGTGCGCCCGTTCAGCGCCCTATGGGTGGATTACCGCGACCTCGCCGCCCCCTATGCGACCGGGCCCATGGGCGTCACGACCTATCGGCGGGGTCGACCGATCCCGCTCGCCGAGAGCCCAGAGCTGTACAAGGCGCTCGGCGCCTCGCCGTTCGTGTCCTTGTATGCCACCGCGTCCGCCGGCGAGGACCTGGCCGAGTTGGCCGCCTGGAGCCACCTGGGCCGGTTGCACATCCCGCTGACCGTTGAGGTCCGCGATGCGACGGGACGCGCGATCGTCACGGTAGAGCCGTTGAGGTCGCCCGCCGTCCAGGCGCGTTTCGCTGTTGCCGACGCCGTGCTCGCCCGCGCCGCGGCCAAGCCGTCGCAGACGCCTTAGAGAGCATTAGGAAGGACAGGAGCCCTCGTGGGCGTAGCGGGCGGGAGCAGAGCGGGAGGTGAGCCTGCCCCGTTTTAGGCTCTCCCGCACTTCAGGGCCGAGGCAGTCAAACTGGTGCGCGAGGGCAGCAAGAGCCTGCCCCAGGTGGCCAAGGACTTGGACTTGACCGAGTCGGCGCCACGCTCGCCTCCTCTGCTCCTACTTGGGGGCGCGTCACGCTCCTCTCCTCCTCACCTGCTTGGGGGAACGGAACTTGGCGAGTTCGGCCGTGAGAGCCTCCAACTCCTGCTGCCGCCTCGGGGTGAGCACGTCGTCGGCCTTGACGTTGTTCACATCCTTCCCTGGATTGTCGAAAGGGGATGAGCGAGCCATGAAGGCACACCTCTCGTGGCCTGGCATACCTGCCAGCGGCGAGTCAGGCCTTCGGTCGAGGTGGATGAGGACCATGTTCGCCTCAATGGGAGAGCGGCCAAGCCTCCGCTTTGAACCACTCGGGATGATGAAGGGTGACATCCCCGCGGGAGCCAGGCGCGCCTTGGAGCTCGTGCCCAGGGAGCAGGGTGACGTCAGGCCGAGCCACCAGCAGTGCACGAACTTGATTGCGCACGTCAGCCGCGCGCTGGGAGTCCACCGCGACACGCTCCACGTTGTCAGAATGCAGCCATTCTCGGTGAACAACGGCATCGCCGGTGAGGAGCACCGGCCCCCCCGGTAGGGCGAGGAGAGCCATGACGTCCTCCCGCGCATGGCCACCGCCACGCAGCAGCACGACGCTGCCATCTCCGAACAAGTCGAGCGAGGCATCGAAAGGCGGGAGGGCGCGCGTGTCGTGGAAGTCCACTTCGCGCCAACGAGGCACCGACAGGCCCAGCACCTTGCCGGCCGTTCCCAGCCCACCGATGAAGGTCGCGCCCTCGAAGGACGCGGTGGCGCCAATGTGATCGTCGTGCAGGTGCGAGATGATGACCCATCGGGCGCGGGCTGGCTCCAGTCCGGCCTCTCGCATCTGTGCGTCGAGCGTCCTTCCCTCGCGTCCGCGGCTCTCGAAGAGCCAGCGCATCGGCACAGGCAGAGCGGACTCGCCCTCTCGGGCGACGGACGTGGAGAGCCCGCAGTCGAACACAATGAGCCCTTCTCGCGGATGTTCGATCACGAAGGCAGGAGCCGGCCGCCATGGGCGGTGCTCACCGACCAGGAGCGCCGACATGCGGTTCATTCCCGTGTTGAAGACGTGGAGCCGAAGACCGGCCACCGCCGCGGGCATCGGATAGGGACCCGAGGAAGGGTGTCCAGGAAGGGTGTCAGACGATTCGTAGGAGACGAGGTGTCGAATCATCAGATCTTCCCAGAAGAAAAACACTGGGATCGGCGGATTGGATGATCATCCCTACGTCACCTCACTCAAGGCAGAGCGCGCCGATGTGGCCCGCGTCCTGCTTGCCTGGATGCTCACCGCGAGCCCCAGCGCTCACCGCGAGGCGCCCGTCGATGTGTCCGGCCTGAACACTCGTCACGAGCCCCCGCGCTCGCCACGAGGCCCGCCTCGAGGTGTCCGACGTGTCCGGCTGGATACGCGCCACCAGCCCCACCGCTCACCACCCGCCAGAGGTGTCAAAGGATTTGAAACGAGAGACCCGAACCAGAACGAGGCTCGGCGTGGACGGTTGAACCCACCCCCTTCAAATGCTTCCGCGGACTTGCGAGTTGGCGCGCACGGTGCATCTGGCCTATCGGAACGCAAGCAGGGGGAGGGGGATGGGTTGGCCGCTGAGGATGTTCCAAGAGGAGGGTTACTACTTCGTCACCTCCAGGTGCTTCCAGGGACGACTGTTGCTGCGCCCCAGCGCGGAGGTGAACGAGGTGGTGGGAGGCGTGCTGGCCCGCGCCGTCCAGCGGAGTGCCGGCACCATCCGGCTGTACGCCTTCACCTTCGCCTCCAATCACTTCCACTTGTTGGTGTGGGCACGAGGGGCCGCGCTCGCCGGCTTCATGCAATACCTGCGCGCCAACCTTTCCAAGAAGGTGGGGAAGTTGGTGGATTGGAGTGGAAGCTTCTGGGAGCGGCGCTGCTCCGCGGAACCGGTGCTGGACGACACCGCGCTGGTGGGCCGGCTGCGCTACGTGCTGGCCCATGGGGTGAAAGAGGGGCTGGTGGACAGGAGCGCCGAGTGGCCGGGTCTCACATGCTTGCCGCAACTGCTGGGGTCAGCACGGCGCCTGTTCCGGTGGTTCAACTGGACGAAGCGCTGGAGCAAACGCGGAAGCGAGGACATGGCGGGAGAGGGGCGCTTCGCACAGGAATGGGCCGAGCCGGTGGAGTTGGAAATAGCGCCACTGCCGTGCTGGGAAGGACTGAAGGAGGACGAGAGGCAGCGAGCGGTGCGGGGGCTCGTGGAGCAAGTGGAAGCCGAGGCTCAATCGCGGGGCACGCTCGTGTTGGGAGCGAGAGCCGTGAGGGCGCAGCACCCGCATACCCGGCCCGAGCACCTCAAGAGGAGCCCGAGGCCGTTGGGGCATGCCTCCACGCGGCAGGCGTTGAAGGAGTTGCGCGAGCAGTACCGGGCCTTCGTTGTGGCATTTCGAGAGGCGGCGGCCCGGTGGAGTCAAGGGGACTTCTCGGCGCTCTTCCCTCCCTTCTCCTTCCCGCCGCGTGTCGCTCCAACTCGTGCTGCTCAAGTTCTTTGACACCCTCTCGGGCCGTCCTGCTCGCTGGTGCTGCGCAAGCCGCAGAGCCTCCTCCCGTCCCCCGCTGCGCTGCGACAGCGCGTTTTGACCTGGCCGCAGGCTCCCCGGAAGGAGCGCTGGACGTGTGCGCGAGTGCGGACGAGACAACGACCTTCGTCTTTGACTCCCGCGTCGCTGTGGGGGCGGTGGATTTTCAGCCAGGGGGCCGCCTCGCAGATTGGGCACTCGGGCAAGAGGGACTGCGCCTCCACGTCAGTCCCAAGGGGGATTATCTGCCGGGAGAGCGGGTCAAGGTGACGGTGCGCTTCGCGGATGGCGCGGCACCGGCAAGCGCGAGCTTTTGGCTTGTGGGTCATGCGTCAAGAGGGACACGCCGGGTGGAGGTGTTCCGGCAGCCGCGCCCTCCCGACGTGCTCAAGAAAGAGCGTGACGAAGCATAGGCCGAAACACGCCAGTGCCAGGAGGACAAGGCGCGGCTTCTGGCCGAGCGAGAGGGGCCGGGCGGGCTCATGGGAGCCGCATGGCTGGAGGGGGCCGGGGTTGTGGTGCCCAAGAACCTTGTCACACCGGGAAACCAACCAGCCAACGCGCTGTGGCTCGATAACGCTCGGAGCTACGTAACAGCTCGCCGGAGCCCGTCGTGACGAGAGAGGCGGGAGCGTGAGACGTCCAGGGAAGAAACCTGGAGGTGCACGTGGAGAAGGAGTTGGAGCAGTTCCGGCAAGAGGTGCAGAGACTGAGAGCGGGACGAGCCAAGGGCTCGGGCCCCTTCCCCGCGCCGATGAGAGCGTTCGCGGTGCGCTACCTGGCGCAGGCGCTGGAGAAGGGAGAGACGCTCAAGTCGGTGGTGGAGAGGCTGGGGGTGTCGGAGCCGACGCTGCAGGCGTGGAGGCGGGGGCAGACGCCTGGGAGCAAGGCGAGAGGGAGTGAGCCGAGGCGCGCGGGGCTGGTGCCAGTGGTGGTGCACGAGGCGAAGGTGCCCGCGAGGCCGCGAGAGGGCACTACCTTGGCGGTGGTGTCGCCCCAAGGCTGGAGGGTGGAAGGGCTGGGGGTGGAGGAGGCGGTGGAGGTGCTGCGGAGGGTGGCGTGCTGACACTCACGCGGGCGGTGCGGGTGTACGCCAGTGCGGTGCCGGTGGACATGCGCAAGGGGTTTGATGGATTGAGCGCGCTGGTGGAGCAGCAGCTGGGAGGACAGCTGCTCAAGGGCGACGTCTTCCTCTTCGTGGGGCGGTGTCGCCAGCGGGCCAAGGTGCTCTACTTCGACGGCACGGGGCTGGTGCTGCTCACCAAGCGTCTCTTCAAGGGACGCTTCGCGCGGCCGTGGGCCCAGGCCGGAGCGGTGAGCGTGGAGCTGACGGTGGCCGAGCTGTCCTTGTTTCTGGAGGGGTGCGAGCTGGCGGGCAGGTGGAAGCTGTCGCCGCCAGCCTTCGAGGAGAAAGAACTTGCGGTGGAGGCGGCCGTGTAGCACTACCGCAGAAGTATGGTTCCCCTCGGGCAGGTGAAGGACCTGGAGACGGCGAAGCAGATGGCGGCGCTGCTCGAGGCGGAGAACGCGCGGCTGCACCAGCGGCTGGAGGCGCTGGTGCAAGAGAATGCGCGGCTCAAGGGGGAGGACGCCCAGGCGCGGCTGCAACTGGAGCTCACCCAGCTCCAGGAGCAACTGGCGCGCATGCAGCAGCGCCTCTTCGGAGCCTCCAGCGAGAAGCGCCCGAGCGCGCAGCAGGAGGAGCCCGCCGCGCGCGAGTGCCAGCAGCGGGGACATGGGCCGCGAGCCCAGCCGGAGCTGCCCGTGCAAGAGGTGCTGCTGCCGTTGGACGAGGCGGACAAGGTATGCGGCCTGTGCGGCGGAGCCCTCGCGGAGTGGCGGGGGCAGACGGAGGACAGCGAGGAGGTGAGCGTGGTGGAGCGCCACTTCGTCCTCAAGCGCTACCGCCGACAGAAGTACCGCTGCCCGGAGGGGTGCGCACCCGTCACCGCACCCACCGCGCCGCGCCTCATTCCGGGCGGCCGCTACGCGGTGGATTTCGCCGTGCACGTGGCGCTGCAGAAGTATGCCTTCCACCTGCCGCTGGCGCGCCAGGAGCGCATGTACCGGCGCGAGGGCCTGGTAGTGGATACCCAGACACTCTGGGACCAGTTGTCCGCCCTGGCCCGCCACCTCCAGCCCAGCTACGAGGCACTGCTCGCCGTCGTCTTCGCTTCCCCCCTCATCCACGCGGATGAGACGCACTGGCACCTGCTGGACAAGGGCCCGGGGAAGAAGTGGTACGCATGGACGGTGGCCAGTCCCCGTGCGGTGCACCACCGCATTCTCCCCAGCCGCTCCGGGGCCACGGCCCGGCAGGTGCTGGGCAACTACCAGGGCGTCGCCATGGTGGACGGCTACGCCGCCTACCAGACGGCGACGAAACCGGGGGCCGACGGGCCGGCCTCCTGTAGCCTGGTGTTTTGTTGGGCCCACGTGCGGCGCAAATTCGTGGAGGCCGAGCAGGTGGCCCCCGCGTGCGCCCAGGTGCTGTCTCTCATTGGCCAGTTGTATGCCATTGAGGCCGGCCTGCCTGACCCACATGCGCTGGAGGGAGCACAACAGACCGCGGCGCTCGCGTACCGTCTGCTGGTGCGGCGGGAGCAGTCCGTCCCGCTGGTGGCGGCCATCCGCGAGTGGGCACTGGCTCAGCGCGCGCTGCCAGGCAGCGGCCTGCGCAAGGCCCTCGAGTACATGCTGGCGCTGTGGAGCGGGCTCACCGTCTTCCTCTCCAACCCCTGGGTGCCCTTGGACAACAACCTGGTGGAGCGCCAGCTGCGCGACCTGGTGCTGGGCCGCAAGAATCACTACGGCTCCAAGTCGCTGCGCGGCACCGAGGTGGCGGCCCTCTTCTACTCGCTGATTGAGACGGCCCGCCTGGGCGGTGAGGACCCGGGGCGCTACCTGCTGCGCGCCGCGCTCGCCGCCATCGACAACCCCGGCACCTTCACGCTCCCCTCCAGCCTCGACTGACGCCGCCGCGCTTTGTTTCGTGGCCCGGCTGGCTCTCCTCGCCTCGTCCAGACGGGGCTCGGCGAGCTATTACGGAGCTACAGCTACACGCCCACGGGCGAGCCCCATCCGGCAAGCGTGGCTGTGCGGCTGCTTCTCACGAACCCCGGCGCGGAGCCCTGGACACTGGCGGGGGCGGCGCTGGTGGACTCGACGGGGGAAGAGGTGGAGCTTGCCCGTTGGCCACTGGCACCCATTCCCGCGAATGGGGCCGGTGTTGTCGTGGTGGGCATCGAGGGGGAGCGCGCGCAGCTAGGCTGCCCCTGCACCCTCAAGCTATGGGAAGTACAGGGGCCGCGCACCTTCACCCTTGGGAACGTCACCTTCCCGGAGGGGAAAGCGAAGGGGCCCTGAGTGCGGCCAGCGCGGACCGCGCCGAGCCTCAAGGGGTAGCGCGCCCGCCGATCTCGGGGAAGCGCTCGTAGGCTCGTTTGAGCGCGTCCAGGTGGGCGGGGTTGTCCAGATCGAGAGGCGCATCGGTGAGCTGCACGACCCACCCTCCGGATGCCGTGCGCCGTGAGCGCGAGAGCAGCTCCGCGTCACGGGTGGGGTCCGGAAAGCCGATGGCTTGCGCAGCAGCGGCGGACCAGTAGTTCAGCCACCCCAGGTGATGCGGAATCTCAGGTGAGCGGATCTCCTCTGTGAGCTTGATAGCCGGCAGCCCCAAGGGCGGAACATGTGGATCACGTACGGAATGGCGCACCTGCTGCGCCATCTTCGCGGCCACGCCCTCCGGCGTCGCACGCCCCCAGAACGCGCGTGTGGTTTCCCCTATGCTTTCAAGCGCATCCACTGCCGCTTCGCTCCCCGCTACATGCAGCGGCAGTTTTGCATGAACCTCAAACTGTGCCTGCCCTGCTGGGGAGATCCCCGCAGGTCTTTCCCATCCAGAAAGCGTTACCCGGTAGCTCTTGTCGCCATTGCAAATGAGCGGAAATCCCCTCCCGGTTGGTCTCCCTTTGGCGAGCCATGCCTCACGCTGCGGTAGCTGGATCAACTTCCCCTCACCGGAAACCGTCCACTCCAGGCTCAAGCCAGGAAGGGCTCGCTCCATTGCACGGACGATGGCCAAAGGGCGGCTGTCACCAACCGCGAGAGCAGGCGCGTAAAAGATGAGGATGACGGTACTATGTAGGTTTGCCATTTCAGCACCAATCCATGACAACGATATCGAGGGTTCCATCTCGGTCGAGCAACGCGGCTTTGTGTGCGGCGCTGCGCACGCCGACCTTGAAGGCAAATCCGCAGGCCAGTGCAAGGGCGCGCTCATGCTGTAACTTCGGCAATTGTTCCTCAAGCACGAACTCGTGGAGTTCGGGCGGGTACGTGTCGAAGTTGTCGGTCTTGACCTCCCACAGCGTGCGCGTGGCCAGTTGCAGCGCGTCGAAGTTCTTCCCATTCACGAACACATCCCCGCCGGGGAAACTGTTGAGCGGAATTCTGTCGGCGCATTTGTCGTGCAATTTATTGCCGCCACGGTGGTATGGCACCGGGACGGGCTCGCACCTGCGACGGCGCTCCCGCTCCGAGGTGTCGGTGGGCCACAACGGAGGGACGTCCGGCCCTTTTGGCTCCGGCTTGGGCTTTTGCTCCTGCGAGGGCTTCGCCGGGGCGGGCTTCGTTACAGGCACCGGGCGTGTCTCGGGCGCCGGGCGCGTTTCAGGCGCGGGCCTGACCTGGGGACGGCCCCTTCTCAGCTCATACGCCTCCAGCCCCTCTTTGATGGCGAAGCCCACCACCACCACGCCCGTCACCACCACCGCCCCCACGAGAATCTCCGGGGCGGCCAGGACACACAGTCCGAGCCCCATCGCCGCAGCCCCAGCAGAGGCCACCGAGCATCTTCCCGTGAGGTCGTGAAACTCCACCCGGTCATGGTCGAGAGCCTGATAGCACCTCTCCGCCAATACGGGCCAGGGCTGGGACGCCTCCTGGACCACGCACCGTCCTCCATCCGTCCATGGAAGCGCCGCCGCTCGCTGGAGGTTGGCATACCTCGGGTTCCAGTCCACGGGCTCTTCCGGGCTTGGCGCTGACGTAGCACACGCGGAGACATAGAGCAGAAGTGCGATGCACGCTCGGAGACGCATGAACAGGTCCTCCATGAGAGTTAGGACCCAGCAGGTCCTGGCGGGTCTGCACGGAGTATGACAGCGCGCCCCGACAGCCACGAACGAGCGCGCCGGGCTCATGACTGGGGACCGGGTGCAGCAGCCGCAGCTCGGGCCAGGCTCCGGGAAAGGTGTCCCGGGAAAGGTGTCCCCGGGAAAGGTGTCAGACGATTTGTACGCGGCGAGATGTCGGAACGAGTCCTTTGACGCCTTGCCAGGGAGAACGAGTCCTTTGACACCATCCTCGGCACACCGTCACGGCTTGAAGGGTCCTTCGCGCCTGCCCGTCGAGCCCGTCTCTCAGTTTGTTTTCGCGGCCTGAGTCGGTGAACGATCACGCTCTTTGTTATTGGCCATAAGGGGCCTCACCCCGAGCAGTACCATCAAGAGGTTTATGATCGTCTGAATGACGCAATCAAGCTGTGCGCAGGGCCAGACGAATGCAGGCGCAAGCTTACCAATGCGCTTGATGAAATCGCGGGCGACATCTGCAGGTCTGGATCAAGAATCAATAAACTCGTTACAAAAAATCCATGAACAATCAGGATGGATATTTCCGTCTAACGGGCGATGTACACATTTCGGGGCGCTGGTATGTCCAAGGCCCATGGGATGCTGAGGGAAGGAGGATTATTCCCGGGCGGATACAGGAGGGAAAGGTTTTGAGCTTGGACTGGATGCCCTTCTTCTCTGTGCGTTACCCCGGACAGGCACTCGATTATACAGAAACAGAGGCCACTGCCGTTGTAAGCCATCGCTTTGTTTCCCTGTGCGATCGGCTAGGCATCCAGAACGACGTGCAGTTCATCCCGGCGCGAGTGGAGAACCAGTCTGAGCGGTATTTCATCCTCAACACACTCCACATCATCAGGTGTATTGATGAGGCTCGATGCGAGGAGGTTACATTTTGGGAGCCTAGGCATGGAGAGCCAGAAAGGGTGGGCGAATACCGGAACGTCGCCGGTCTGAGGATAGACCCGACGAAGGTAGGCGGCGCTAATATCTTCCGTCCTTGGGGCTGGACGGTGGTGCTGATCGTCTCCGAGCGCGTCAAGCTGGCCATGGAGGAAGAAGGCCTCACCGGTGCCAAGTTCATCGAAGTGTGACTGGGAGCCTTCCGCTCGTCGCCTCCTGTGGGAGACGTACCCGTCCGGAGTTCGACGTGATGGCAGCGGCTTGAAGACGGACGAGTGCCGTGCTCGGCGAAGGTCGCGAGCAGTGCAGCATCCGCTTGCATCACGTACTGCGCGGCAATCTCTTCCAGGAGTCTGTCGGCCAGCGGCGCCACCTCCCGCGCCGCCAGGTCTGACTCTTGTCTCCCAGCCGCACCGGCCCGGGCACTGTCATCAGCCCCTCGTCGCACTGGCACGCCAGTGTCTGCTGTGCATGCACCTGGCGCTCGAGCCGGGCCGGTATGTACTCATACACGACGCTGCGTTTGCCCTCGCCCACGGGCTGGAGCTCTTGTACCGCGGTCCCCTCCACCGGCGGCAGACGGAAGCAGCCTGTCTTCAGGCGCTTGTAGTACAGCACGAAGCCTCCTCGGTCCCAGGTGAGAATCTTCGCCTTGTCCCCGCGTCGCCCTACGAAGACAAACAGGTGCCCGCTGTAGATATCCTCGCCTCACTCGTTGCGCACCAGCGCCATGAGCCCATCAATGGACTTGCGCATGTCCACCGGCTGGCTCGCCAGCAGAATCCTCACCGACGAGGGCAGCGTCAGCATGAGCGCGGTGCCTCCACCAGTTGGGCCACGTACTTTACGTCCGTGCCAGGAGCGACGGCCAGACACACTCCGCTCTCACCCCTTGAGGCTCGGCACGGCTCGCGGGAACTGGACATCGCGGGCGCCTCGCCGCCCTCGGACCTCGTATCGATATGCGGAGCTGGCCTGTGCGTTCCAGTAGTATCCCGCTTCATCCACAGCAGGAGAAATGGATGCACGCCCCAGGTTGGTTTTCCGAGGAAGCTCGAACCCGAGCCCTGCTTCCGGTGGCACTTGTCTGTCTGTTGCTCTTGGGTGTGACGGGCTGTGCGACCGAGCGCCAGCACTTGATCGAGCGCAGCGCCGCCTACGTCGCCTACCGGCTCCCCTCCGAGCAGGTGCTGGAGGTGGCCCGCGAGCTCCTCAGGGAGCAGGGGTACCTCATCCTGGAGAGTCGAGATCCCCTGTATGTCCGGACCTCCTGGCGGACGAAGTTCGACGAGAGCCTCGACATCGGAGGGGTTCGGGAGCGGCACCTCGTCATCGGGACGCGGCTGGACGACGGTCGCTTCGCGCTGAAGGCGTACCGTATCTCCTACACCACCATCGGCCGGACCGCGCCCCATCCAGTCTCCTCGAAGAATGAAACGACGGGCACGCAGCGGATGACCAAGGGCGATCCTCTCTCCTATGCCGAGCCGGTGCTCGTCCGGGACCTGGAGCTGGAATGGCGGATCCTCTCCCGGGTGGCTCCCTCTGTCGCCCACGAGCTGGAATCCCAGGTGGATCAGTACCTCGCCACTGGTTCGAACTGAGGAAGGCGCTCCACCGAAGGACGTGGCGCTGAACGGGCGTGGCTGGTTCAATGGAGGGCAATGAACGCACGCGTTTGGAGGATCGCCCCGTTGTTGTTCGGTTCGGGGTTTTGCGCGCTGGTGTACCAGACGGCATGGCAGCGCGAGCTGCGCCTCATCTTCGGTGCCTCCACGGCGGCATCCGCCGCGGTCCTGGCCATCTTCATGGGCGGTATGGGTCTGGGCGGAGCGCTGCTCGGGGCGAGGGTGGACCGGAACAAGCGTCCGCTGGCCTTCTACGCCGACCTGGAGCTGCTCATCGCCCTGAGCGCGGCCTTGACGCCGCTCCTGGTGTGGCTGGTGCGCTCCGTCTACGTGTCCATGGGCGGCACGGTGGTCCTGGGCATGGGCCTGGGCTCGGTGGTTCGGCTGGTGCTGTCGGCGTTGGTGCTCGCGGTGCCCACGCTCCTCATGGGGGGCACGCTGCCCGCGGCGGCGCGCGCGGCGGAAACGCCCGACGATGTCCGGCGCCGGGCGCTCGCGGTGCTCTACGGCCTCAACACCCTGGGCGCCGTGGCGGGGGCCACCGCCTCCACCTTCCTGCTCTTCGAGGTATTCGGCACCCGCACCACCCTGTGGTTGGCGAGTCTGCTCAACATCGTGGTCGCCCTCGTGGCCCGCTCGGTGGCGCGAGGACTGCCCGAACAGGGTGAAGCCGCCCCCGCGTCCGCCCCCTCGGCGGTGGACACCGGCGCCAGCCTCCTCCCGCCGCGCCGCTTCGTGCTCGCGGCCGCCGCCCTGGTGGGCTTCGCCTTCTTCCTCATGGAGATGGTGTGGTACCGGATGCTGGGTCCGCTCCTGGGCGGCTCCACCTTCACGTTCGGCCTCATCCTGGTGGTGGCGCTCGCGGGAATCGGACTGGGCGGCGCGGCCTACGCGGCCTGGGGCCAGGATCGCCCGGCCACCCCGCGCGGCTTCGCCCTCACGTGCCTCGTGGAGGCCCTGCTGCTCGCCGTGCCGCTCGCCCTGGGGGATCGGCTGGCGGTGCTCGCGGCGATGGTGCAGCCCCTGTCCGCCTTCGGCTTCGGTGGGCTCGTGCTTGGTTGGGCGGTCGTCGCCGCGCTGGTGGTTTTTCCCGCCGCCTTCGTGTCCGGCGTGCAGTTCCCCCTGTTGTTGGCGCTGCTGGGCCGCGGCGGCGACGAGGTCGGCCGACAGGTGGGGCAGGCCTATGCCTGGAACACCGTGGGCTCCATCGTGGGCTCGCTGGCGGGCGGCTTCGGCTTGTTGCCCCTGCTGTCCGCGCCCGGCGTCTGGCGGCTGGTGGGGGGTGTGCTCGTGGCCCTGGGCCTGGTGGCCGTGGGGCTGTCCCTGCGCCAGGAGCGCACTTCCGCCGTCCGGCTCCTGCCCTCCCTGCTCGTGGCCGTGTTCACCGTCCTGCTGCTCACCACCGAGGGGCCCACCGCGGCCTGGCGCCACAGCGGAATCGGCGCCGGACGTGCCCAGCTGGAAGCCACCACCACCAATGCCCTGCATGAGTGGCGCATGAAGCAGCGGCTGTGGATGTTGTGGGAGGTGGATGGCGTGGAGAGCAGCGTGGGGCTCCAGGGCTCGGATGGCTTGTCGTTCATCGTCAACGGCAAGTCGGATGGCAACAGCATTGGCGACTCCGGCACCCAGGTGATGGGTGGCCTCATCGGCGCGCTGGCCCACCCCCATCCCCGCAGCTCGATGGTCATCGGCCTGGGCACCGGCAGCACCGCGGGCTGGCTGGGCGCGGTGCCGGAGATGGAGCGGGTGGACGTGTTGGAGATAGAACCCGCGATCGTCGAGGTCGCGCGCCAGTGCGCCGACGTCAACGAGCACGTGCTCGACAATCCCAAGGTCCACATCTTCTTCGACGACGCCCGCGAGGTCCTGCTCGCGTCCAAGCAGTCCTACGACATCATCTTCTCCGAGCCCTCCAATCCCTACCGGGCCGGCATCTCCAGCCTCTTCTCCCGCGAGTTCTACCAGGCGGTTCGGCGACGGCTGGCCCCCGGGGGAATCTTCCTGCAGTGGGTGCAGGGCTACGAGGTGGACGCACGCACGGTGACCAGCGTCTATGCCACGCTCTCCACGGAGTTCGGCGCCGTGGAGACCTGGCAGACGATGGGGGGAGATCTCATCCTCCTGGCCACGGAGGAGCCCTTCCGCCACGACCTGGAGCGGATGCGCGCGCGGCTGTCCCAGGAGCCCTACCGCCGGGCGCTGCCTTCCGTCTGGAGCACCGATGAGCTGGAGGGCGTGCTCTCGCGCTTCATCGCGGGCCCCGCGCTGACCCGCGAACTGACCGAGGGCCAGGAGGAACTCATCAACACGGATGATCTGTCGTACGTGGAGTTCGCCTTCGCCCGGAGCGTGGGCCGCTCGCGGACGGGTTTCTCGACCTCCCTGCTGCGCAACGCCGGAATCCGGGTGGGGGCGGATCGGCCCGAGATGGCCCGAGGCTCGGCGGACTGGCAGCGCGTCGAGGAGGTGCGGGCCTTCTCGGGCGTGGAGTGGCCCCTGGCGAAACGGGGTGACCTGAATCCGGACGCGCTGAAGAAGACCCGGGCCTTCGCCGAGGCCTATGGGCGCGGCCAATACCCGGAGGCACTGCGGCTCTGGCGCGAGGGGGGAGGGCAGCCCCGGGGTCCGTTGGAGCTCAGGATCGTGGCGGATTTGCTGAGCATGCATGGGGACGACGCCGCGCTGCCGCTCTTGTCACGGTTGGACGGCACGCGTCCCATCGACGCCGAGCTGCTGCGCGCCCAACTGAACTGGACCCAGGGCCGTCTCCCCGAGGCGACGCAAGCGCTCGAGCGGGCCTTCACCCAGCTGCGCCAGACGCCCTGGAGCAACACCCTGCTGCTCGAGAGGACCCTGCGCATGATCGACGCCATCTCGGGAAAGGACGCGGCGTTGGGTCGGCGGCTGTGGGCCGTGATGACCGAGCCCTTCTCCAATCATCGAGGAGAATCTAGACGCCGACAGATCCGGGTAGCGTTGGCCCACTCGCTGGGTTTCTCGGAGTTCTGTGTCGATGCGCTCGCGTCCTATGAGCCCTATCCCCCCTGGAACAAGCATTTCCTCGAGATGCGCGCCCGGTGCTACGTGGAGAATCACTCCGCGCTCGAGGATCAGGCGCTGACGGAGCTCGCGGACTTCCTGGCCACCGAACCTCCGTCCCTGCTGGCCGACGACAGCCCAGCGGGTCCGCCCCCCCCATCCAACGAGGACTCCCGCTCCTCCGCCGGGGAAGAAGCGCCATAGGCCACGTGTGGTAGGGCCAACGCCATGACTGTGCCTCAGTCCCCGGTGCTCGAGTTTCCAGCGATGCTCCACGGCCCTATCGGGACCATCCTCCGCAAGGTGAGAGCCAAGGGCCAGGGGTGGGCCCGGGAGTACCTCAAGACGGGCGGCTTTACCCAGCCCCGGCAGATGCTCCAGGTGCCGCCTGGTGAACTGCTGATCGTACACTCGGGGGCTGAGTTTGACTTCATTCCCCGCTCGTACTGGCGGGTGCACCTGTTCGCTGACGTCTTTATCGGCTTGAATGGCGGCGTCCCGGAAGAGGAATGCCAGCGAATGGAGGATGCCTTCGAGACCTTCTGCCTGAGCACCCCGTGGGGGGCTCTCTACCATGCCGTGTCTCCTCCTCCTCTGCGCAGCGCGGATCGCATGGCGAGGCGGCTCGCCGCGCTACTGCGCTTCTGGACTGTACTCCAGGGCCCTCGCTACGCGTTCTGGTTCGATCGCAAGTACACGCTGGAGGAGCTGGTGGAGGATATCTATGGCAAAACACTGGATGCGTGGTGCCCCGGGGGTCCCGCCTCGGTTCGCGAGCACCTGGCGCTGACCGTGGATCGAATGTCTTGCGCTACCCGAGAGGATTGCATGGAGGCCATGCTCCGGGTGATTCCTGTCTTGGTAGCGGAGGACACTGGATTCAAGCACCGCGAGGTTCTCATTGACCCGGGCTTTCTGCGCGAGCGCCTCGCCTCGCTTTCCCCGAAGGACTTCGGGGATGTATCCGGCGCCTATAAATACACGGTGACCATGCAGTTGGCTGCCTGGGACAGGCAGTTGGGGCGGTAGGAATGCTGGCTAGTGGTGCAGCAACCACTTCGCGAACGGTTCCCAGGCGAGTACCGGAGCATCCTCCGCGTACAAGAGATCGCCATGGCCGAAGTCCTCGGCGACTCGCTCCGGCCCGAACCGATGGACGACGAGCGTGGTGACGTCGGTCGACGAGACCCTCGTCGTCGAGTACAGACCGCGGTCGCCAAACCCGCCAGCGGCGCCGAGATAGAAGAGCGGGACGCGGATGTTGGCGAGCGCGGGCCTCGGCGAAGTGCCGCACCAGATGTCATCGAAATCCGCGGCCTCGCGCATGGACTGGTGGGGCGGCGCGCTGGCGAACCACGCGCTCACCCTGTTTTCGGACGACTCGCGCAACCCCGTGACATCGCCATGGGCGTCGAGGAGCGGCGCGCTCAAGTGGTACACCGGCGTGTACGGCGCGAGCCAGTAGGTCAGACCCGCCAGCGTGAGCAGGACGCCGCGATTCGTGTAGGACGGAAACACGGGCGAGCGCTCATCGGGCGAGCTCCGAGCCAACAGGCCCGCTGTGATGAACAAGCTGTTGCTGGAGTCGGTCACTCCCTGGGCCAGGGCGTCGCGCTCCGCCGCGGCATTGGCGCACGCGAAGTCCCGCAGGTCGGCGTCCTCGGGCGAGATGTCGTAGTAGATGTCGAGCGCGGCGATCGCCGAGACGTGGCGGCCATCGGCGGCGGCGTACGCGTAGGTGAGCTGGGCGCCATGTGAGAACCCGCCGAGGACGATTCGACCTGGATCTCGGTCGGTGAGGGTCCGCGTCGCCCGCGCGAAGGCGAGCGCGACAGCGGTGTCCTCGAGCGCCTGGTCGACGCCCATTCCGCCCAGATCGGAGATATCACCGTCGGCGGTGGGCAGCGTCCAGCGTCGATCGACGCCCCAGGTGTCGATGCCGCGAGACACCAGGTACGGGGCGAGCCCCGGGGCCGACGACGCGGGAGCGCCGAGTGACGGCACGAAGTTCGTGACGAAGTTGGCGAAGTCTCCGTGCAGCAGCATCACCGCGTGCGGAGTCGGACGCGGTTGCCACGGCGAGAGCTCGCGGACGACGCGGTGGATGCGCACGCGTGCGTTCGGCGTGGAACCGACGCGGAGGTCGAATTGATAGTGATAGATGTCGTCCGTGACGTGCTCGCGCGTCACCGCGAACGGTGCGCTGACAGACGCGAGCTGTTCCGCTTCGATGTGCGGAAGGGGAGACGCGCTCACGGGCGCGCACGCGACGAACGCTGCGATGGCGAAACCAAGACGAGACATGGTGGTACCTCCTGAGGCGGAGCCAGTGTTGATCACGGCTCTGACCGTGGTCCCGTTACTATTGACGGTAGTAGCAGGCCAAGGTTAGATGAAGGCATCGTGAAGAAGCGCACGTGGGAACCGCTGGGCCACTTGGAAGCGGCCGTGATGGGTGTCGTCTGGGCTCGTGCTCCGGTGACCGCTCGCGAGGTGTGCGACCGGATGACGGGGGCCGAGGAGCGGGCCTACACCACCATCATGACGACCATGGACCGGCTTCACCGCAAGGGGCTGCTCGTCCGCGAGAAGGACGGCCTGGCCTGGCGGTACACGCCCGCGCTCGGCAAGGCCGAGTTCGAGAAGGCGCTCGCGGACGGCCTGGCGGCGGGAATCCTTCAGGCGCACGGCGAGGTCGCGCTCTCGGCCTTCGTCGATGCAACGGCCGAGGTCGATGAGGGGCTGCTCGACCAGTTGGCTCGGCTCATCGCCCAGCGGCGCAAGGGGCGCAGGTGATGGCGGCCCTGGCCTTCCTCCTGGAGTGTGCGGCGACGGCGGCCCTCATCGGCCTGGCTGTCTCGTTGCTGGTGTGGCCCGCGCTCCTGGTCCTCCGAGGCCGGGTGTTGCAGCGCGTTCCGGCGCTCCGGGCGGATCTTGCCTTCGTGCTCGGAATGCTCCCCGCCTTGGTCTCGATGGGGGTGGTGGCTGCCGCGATTGCTCCCCCGCTCGCCGCGGCGCTCGGTCTGGCGGCTGACCACTGTCTGAGTCATGGGCACCACGTACACCTGTGCTTCGTCCATTCGACGCACGTGAGGCCCCTCCTGGCGGCGGTGGGCGCCTTCGCGCTCGCCGTGTTCCTCTTCCGTGCCGGGGCAGTCGTCCTCCGGTTGATGCGGATGCGGGCGCGGCTGTCCGCCCTCGAGTCGCTCGGCACCTCGCGCCCGGGGCTCTTCTCCATCGTCGCTGTTCCCGGGGCTCCGCGGCTCTGCCATGCGGTGGGACTCGTGCGCAGGCGCATCCTGCTCTCGGCCAGTCTGGAGGAGTCGCTGACTCCAGCGGAGTTGCGTTCGGCACTGGCGCACGAGGAGGCCCACCTGCGTCGTCGAGATCCGTTGCTCGGGCTGCTGCTCGGGGTGGCCGGGCTCTTCGCCGCGCCGTTCCTCGCACGGACCTGCACCACCGTCTACCAGACGGCCGCCGAGGAGGCCTGCGATGCCGAAGCGGCGGCGGCGGTGGGTGATGGCGGGTTGGTGGCGGGCGCGCTCGTCAAGGTCGCGGCTCTCCAGCGGAAGCTCTCCCACGTAACAGGGGTAGAGCCTGCCTTCGGGGCACTCGCACTGGAGCGCCGTGTCCGGCTCCTGCTCGATGAGGAGGCGCGAGCTTCCTCGGCGCATGCCCTTCGAGTCGCCGGAGCCGTGGCCCTCGCCGCCGGGCTGTTCGTACTTGCTCACACCACCTTCCTCCACCACGCGGTGGAGACGGCCCTCCATCTCCTCTTCTGAGAGCCCCAGGCCATGTGCATGCGCTCGTCCCCTCGGCGTTCGACTTCATCTACTATCCTGGGTAGTATCTCCCTGCTGCTGCTGGCCGGCACGGCCGTGGCTCAGCCCGCGCTCAACGAGTCGCAATATGTGGAGCGGGTTCTCACCGCGAGCCTGGAGGCCCGCGTCGCCGAGCTCGAAGCCGCGCTCGGCCGCGCCGAAGCCGTGGGCGTCGGCTCGTGGCCCAACCCCGAGCTGGGGTGGGAGCGCCAGAAGACGACCTCCGGAACACGGGACGGGGAGAGCCAGGATGTGCTGGTGGCCTCCATCCCCCTGGTGCTCTCCGGGCGGCTGGGGTTGGAGCGCGAGGCCGTGGACCAGAACGCGAAGGCCGCCGAGGCACGGCATGAGTGGGCCCGGGCTGGTTTGCGGCATGAGGCGACGCGAGCCTTCTCCGCGGTGCTGGCGGCTCGGGAGCGCCGGCGCATTCTGGAGCAGTCCTTCGCCGAGCTGCGGCGCGTGGCCGAGGCCATTGCCACCCGCGAGCGAGCGGGGGAGGCCGCCGGCTACGACAGGCTGCGCATCGAGCTGGAGGCGGCGACGGTGCGGGATGCGCTGCGCGGCGCCGTACTGGACGAGCAACAGGCAGAAGCCCAGGCGCTGCGGCTCCTCGGGCCCGGGGTGACGGTGCTCCCCCCGTTCGAGGGTATGCTCCAGGTGGAGCGGCTCCTGCCGGACGGGGCCTCGCTGTTGGCGGAGCTCGAGGAACGGCGTGGCGATCTGCGCGCCCTCGCGCTCGAAGCCCGTGGCGCGGAGGCCGCCCAGCGTGCGGCGGGCCGGGGTTGGATTCCGGAGCCCTCCGTCCGCGCGGGCGCGCAGCTCCTCGACATGGGACTGCCGGGGGCCGGGGTGGGGTACGTGGTCGGTGTGGGGCTGCCGCTGCCTGTCTTCGACCGTCGGCAAGGAGAGGCAGCCCGGGCGGAAGCGCGTCGGGGGCTCGCCGAAGCACGTCGCGCGGCACTTCTCCACGAAGCACGGACCCGGCTCGCGGTCGTTCTCGAGGCGGTGTCTGGCCGACGGGAGCGACAGGCGCGGCACCGGACCGAGGTGCTCGGGCGTGCGCAGGAACTGCGGCAGGTCGCCGCGACTGCCTACCGGGGTGGAGGAGCCGAGCTCCTCGTCCTGGTCGATGCCGAGCGTGCCGCCCGCGAGGCTCGGCTGACCGCGGTCGAGCTGGCGGTGTCCCTGGCCGAGGCCGAGACAGACCTTCTTCTTCTCGCGGGTGCCTATGACGGCGCCACGTCCCGGAGTGCCACCCGATGAGCCGTTCCCTCCTCCTCGTCCTCTCCCTGGCGTGTCTGAGTGCCTGCAAACGCGCCCCAGGTGACCATGAACACGGTGCCGGACAAGGCCATGAGCATGGCGCTGCCGTCAGCGAGCCGGAGCGTCCGGACGAGTCCGTCACCGTCTACCAGGACGGCCTGGAACTCTTCATGGAGTACCCGGCGTTCGTGGTGGGCCAGCCCTCGCCCCTGGTGGCCCACTTCACGGATGCGCGTGATCCCAACGGCTTCCACGTGGTGACGAAGGGGCGAGTGACGGCCACCCTGCGCTACGCGGATGGCTCGGAGGAGCGCTTCGTCGCCGAGAAGCTGTCGCGCGACGGCATCTTCAAACCGGAGGTGCGGCCCACGAAGGCGGGAGAGGGCACGCTCACCCTGCGCCTCGAGGGCGAGCAGGTGTCGGGCACAGTGGACGTGGGCAAGGTGGTGGTGCACCCCACCGTCGCCGCGGCCGTGGCCGCCGCGCCATCCGAGGAGGGGAGCGCGGCCACCGTGGGCTTCCTCAAGGAGCAGCAGTGGAAGACGCAATACGCGACGGCGCCGGCCGAGCCGCGTGTCCTCCAGGGTGGGGTGCGAGCCAACGGAGAGCTGAAGCCCGTGGCGGGGCAGTCCGCGGAGCTGTCCGCTCCAGTGGCCGGGCGTATCTCCGTGGGGGACAAGGTGGTGCACCTGGGGCAGCGCGTCCGCAAGGGCGAGGTGCTCGTGCGGCTGGTGCCCACCGGCTCGGTGAGCGGCACGGACCTGGCCTCCCTGGAGATGGAGGCGGCGAGGGCGCGGGCGGAGCTGGGCCTGGCGGAGCGGGAGGTGAAGCGCGCGGAGGAGATGTTCGCGGGCAAGGCCATTCCCGAGAAGCAGCTCGATGCGGCCCGGGTGGCGCGGGAGGTGGCGGCGGCGCGGATGGCGGCCACGGAGCGACAGCTCGCGCTCTACCGCGGCACCCAGAGCGGCTCGATGGCGGGCCCTGGTGGCGCGGCCTTCGAGCTGCGCTCCCCGGTGGACGGGGTGGTGTCCTTCGCGGAGGTCATCCCCGGGGCGGTGGTGGAGGCGGGCAGGCTCCTCGTCTCGGTGATCAACCCCGAGCGGCTGTGGCTGGAGGCCCGCGTGTTCGAGGCGGACGCGCCCAAGGTGGAGCGCTCGTCCGGGGCTTCCTTCTCCGTGGCGGGCTTCGAGCACGAGTTCACCGTGGACGAGAAGACGGGGCGCCGGGTCGCGGTGGGCTCGGTGGTGGACCGGAGCACCCGCACGGTGCCGGTCATCTTCGAGCTGCCCAACCCCGACGGTGTCCTCAAGCCCGGCATGTTCGCCAAGGTCACGCTCTACACCGGGCAGACGGTGCGCGGGGTGGCCATTCCCGAGTCGGCCCTCGTGGACGATAACGGCAAGCCCACTGTCTATGTCATGCAAGGGGGCGAGTCCTTCTTCAAGCGCGCTGTCCGCTTGGGCGTCCGCTCCGGCGGCTACGTCCAGGTGCTCGAGGGTGTGAAGGAGGGCGAGCGGGTCGTCTCCCGCGGCGCCTACGACATCAAGCTGTCCACCGCCACGGGGGCCATCCCCGAGCACGGCCACCCGCACTGAGCCGGAGTCCCACGACGATGAATCGCCTCATCCGCTGGTCCATCGACAACCGCCTGCTGGTGGTAGCGGCCTCCGTGCTGCTGCTCGTCCTGGGCATCGAGACCGCCCGGAAGATGCCGGTGGACGTCTTCCCGGATCTCACCGCGCCCACCGTCACGGTCCTCACCGAGGCGCATGGCCTCGCTCCCGAGGAAGTGGAGACGCTCGTCACCGTCCCCATCGAGACATCGGTGAATGGTGCCACGGGCGTGCGTCGGGTGCGCTCGGCGTCTGGAGTCGGCATCTCCATTGTCTGGGTGGAGTTCGACTGGGGCACCGACATCTACACCGCCCGGCAGGTGGTGAACGAGAAGCTGCAACTCGTCGCCTCGCAGCTCCCGGCGGACGTGCCGCCGCCCACCCTGGCGCCCATCTCCTCGGTGATGGGGGAGATCCTCTTCCTGTCTGTCTCCTGGAGCAAGGACGCGCTGGCGCGGGACGCGGCGGGGCGCGAGGCTCAGATGATGGAGGCGCGGAGCGCGGCGGACTGGGTGCTGCGCAAGCGTCTGCTGTCGGTGGCGGGCGTCTCCCAGGTCGTGCCCATTGGTGGAGCGGTGAAGCAGTACCAGGTGCTGCTGCGGCCCGAGGCGCTCCAGGCGCTCCAGGTCAGCTTCGAGCAGGTGGCGCACGCGCTGCGGACGACGAACCAGAATGCCTCTGGCGGCTTCTACGTGGAGGGAGGGCAGGAGTACCTGCTGCGGGCCGTGGGGCGGGCGCGGAGCGTGCAGGACGTCGCCAACACGGTCGTTACCGTGCGCGCGGGCCAGCCCATCACCGTGGGGCAGGTGGCGGACGTGAGGGTGGGCCCCAAGCCCAAGCGAGGGGAGGGGAGCGCCAACGCGCAACCCGCCGTCATCCTCGCGGTGATGAAGCAGCCGGACGCCAACACGCTGGAGCTCACCCGGCGCCTGGACGCGGTGCTGGACGACATCCAGCGCACCCTTCCCCAGGGCATGGTCATCCACCGCGACATCTTCCGGCAGTCGGACTTCATCTCGGTGGCGGTGCACAACGTGTCCGTGGCGCTGCGCGACGGTGCCATCCTCGTGGCCGTCATCCTGCTCGTCTTCTTGATGAACCCGCGGGCGACGTTCATCTCGCTCATGGCCATTCCGTTGTCGCTGGTGGTGGCGGTGCTGGTGCTCAAGGCATTCGGCGTCACGCTCAACACCATGACCATCGGAGGGCTGACCATCGCCATCGGGGCGCTGGTGGACGACGCCATCATCGACGTGGAGAACGTCTTCCGGCGTCTGCGGGAGAACGCGCACCTGCCCGAGGGGCAGCGCCGCTCCGCCTTCGACGTCATCTACCGGGCCTCGGTGGAGGTGCGCGGTTCCATCGTCTTCGCCACCCTCATCATCGTCCTCGTCTTCGTGCCACTCTTCTTCCTGTCGGGCCTGGAGGGACGGATGCTGGCGCCGCTGGGACTGGCCTACATCGTGGCCATCACCGCGTCGCTCGTCGTGGCGGTAACCGTCACCCCCGCCCTGTGCGCCTACCTGCTGCCCCGGGCCCGCTCGTTGGGCCACGAGGAAGGGCTGGTGCTGCGCTGGCTGAAGGCTCGCTACCAGCCGCTCCTCGCGTGGGCGTTGGCGCGGCCGAAGGGGATTCTCGCCGGGGCTGGCCTGGCCTTCCTGGCCACGCTCGCCATCGTCCCGTTCCTCGGGCGCTCCTTCTTGCCCGAGTTCAACGAGGGGACGCTCACCCTCAACGTCGTTACCCTGCCGGGCACTTCGCTGGAGGAGTCGGACAAGCTCGGCCGGCGGGTGGAGCAGGCGCTGCTGGCCATCCCCGAGGTGGCATCCACCTCCCGGCGCACGGGCCGCGCGGAACTGGACGAGCATGCCCAGGACGTCAACGCGGCGGAGCTCGACGTGAGCCTGGACTTCTCCAAGAGCCACCGCGGCAAGGAGGAACTGCTGGTGGCGATGCGCCAGTCGCTTGCCCAGGTGCCGGGGGCCGTCATCACCATCGGCCAGCCGCTCTCCCACCGCATCGACCACATGCTCTCGGGCTCCCGGTCCGCCATCGCGCTGAAGCTCTTCGGGGATGACCTGGACACGCTGCGCGAGCTGGCCGAGCGGGTGAAGAAGGTGGCCGAGGGCACCCCGGGGGCGGTGGACGTCTCCATCGAGCAGCAGGTGGACATCCCCGAACTGGAGATCCGCACCGACCGGGACGCCGTGGCGCGCTATGGGCTCACCACGGGAGAAGTGGCCGAGGCGGTGGAGCGAGCCTTCGCCGGACAGACGGTGAGCTCGGTGCTGGAGGGCCAGCGGGCGGTGGACCTGGTGGTGCGCCTGGACGACGCCTCTCGGGCGGATCTGGATGCGATTGCCTCCACGCTCATCGACACCCCCGCGGGGCCTCGCATTCCGCTGAAGATGTTGGCGACCCTCACGCGCGAGTCCGGCCCCAACACCATCAGTCGCGAGGGTGTGCAGCGCAAGATGGTGGTGCAGGCCAACGTGGCGGGGCGGGACCTGTCCGCCGTTGTGGACGACCTGAAGGGCCGAGTTTCCCGCGAGGTACCGTTTCCCGAGGGGTATTACATCGTTTACGGCGGCCAGTTCGAGAGCGCCGAGGAAGCGGCCCGTCGCATCGCCCTGCTCAGCGTGGGGGTGGTGGTGGGCATCTTCCTGCTGTTGGTGGTGGCCTTCGCCTCGGTGCGCAACGCGCTCCTCACCCTCATCAACCTGCCGCTGGCGCTCATCGGCGGAGTGGTGGCGGTGGCGCTCACTTCCGGGGTGGTGAGCGTGGCCTCGCTGGTGGGCTTCATCACCCTGTTCGGCATCGCCACGCGCAACGGCATCCTCCTGGTGAGCCACTTCGAGCACCTGATGACGGAGGAGAGCAAGAGCCTTCCCGAAGCGGTGGTGCAGGGCTCGATGGAGCGTCTGGCGCCCATCCTCATGACGGCGCTGTGCGCGGGGCTCGCGCTGGTGCCGCTCGTCATCGCCGGAGACGCGGCGGGCAATGAAATCCAGGCCCCCATGGGCGTGGTCATCCTGGGCGGGCTGCTCTCCTCCACTTTCCTCAACATGCTGGTGGTGCCGGTGCTCTTCCAACTCTACGGCAGGCCCCCCATGGCTCGGGCGGCCACGGCGCCTGGCGAGGTCTGCCCACCAGGGTTGCCGGCGGGGTCATGAAGGCTCAGCGGGCCGAAGGAGCGTTCGGCCATGGGTTTCTTGCACTCCGGACATTTCATTCGCGGCAGTCTAGCCCCATGCGCGCCAAGGCGATTCCACCCTCACCGCGGGTTCTCACGTTGGAGGCCATTGGTGCCCAGGGAGTGCCCCTGTTCGTCCGGCGCATTCCCCATCCGGACTTCCAGCCTCCGTCCGGGCCCGCGGTCGCGACCTTCTCCCTGCTGCTGCTGGTGACGGCGGGGCGGGGCAGGGGCCGCCACCTGGAGCAGGTGGAGTTGAGTGCCGGGGACGTCCACTTCATTCCGGCGGGCGTGACGAACCACGTGCTCGATCCGGGCACGCTGGAAGGCTGGGCCGTGGCGTTCGATCCCACGCTGCCGGGCTCGCTCGGTCTGGAGTTCCTTCCCTCGGTGCCGGGGCTCCAGGCGGAGCGCAAGCCCGACCTGCTGCGCAGCCTCGCCGTTCGAGGGCTGCTCCGGGTGAGACCCGGCGTCACCCGGCGGCGGCGCATCGAGCGGCTCATCCAGGCGATGGACACCGAGTTGCGCGAGGCGCCCTGGGGCTGGGAGGGCGCGATGCGGGCCCACTTCTGTCTGCTGCTCACGGAGATCGTCCGCGAGGTCCGCGAGAGCACGCCCCGGCTTCCCCCCTTGCTCGGCGGGGTGGTGCGTGACGCGCTCGTCTTCATGGAGGCCCACTGTCTGGAGCCCATCTCGCTTCAGGACGTGGCGGCGGCGGTGGATCGAGCACCTTCCCATGTGGCCCACGCCATCCGCCGGGAGACGGGACTGACCGTGAGTGACTGGCTGCGAGAGCATCGCGTGGCCGAGGCCCGGCGGCTGCTCCTGGAGACGACGGCGAGCGTGGAGCGGATCTCCGGACAGGTGGGTTATGGGGATGTGACCCATTTCATCCGCAGCTTCCGGCGCGTGCAGGGAATGACGCCCGGGATGTGGCGCGGGCGCCATCGCCAGGCGGGCTCCTGAGCGGCCGCCCGGCACCGCAATCCAGGCCGATTGGCACGGCAATCCAGGCTCTGGTCCCCGCGCGGTTTTTGACGCATAGCATCACCCATGAAGATCCTGTTTTTTCCCGTCCCCGCCCATGGCCACGTCAACCCGATGCTCCCCCTCGCGCGGGAGTTGGTGTCGCGCGGCGATGAAGTCCTCTTCTATGTGACGCCGGAGTTCGAGGCCGTGGTGCGTGCCACGGGGGCCTCGGTCCGCTTCCTCGACAAGGCCCTGTCCATTCGCGAGGACCTGTCCGGCCCCGGAGGGGGCCCGCCGCGCTTCCAGCAGATCATTCCCGAGCTGCTCGGCCTGATGAGCCTGGGTCTGCGCGAGGCGCCCCGGATGGCGGAGCAGGCACGCGCGGAGAAGGCCGACGGCGTGGTCTACGATCCCATAGCGCCCTGGGGCCGTGCCATCGCCCATCTCCTCGGCGTGCCCGCGGCCATCTTCCAGACGAGCTTCGCGATGAGTTCTCCGTGGATCCAGCGCGAGATGAAGAAGACGTTCAACGGCCGGCCACCGCTCGCGGCGTTGCGGCCCCTGCTCGAGATGCAGTGGAACGCGTTGATGCTGGAGCTGCGCCACGGCGTGCCGCGCCTGGGCATGAAGGGCATGTTCGCCCACGCGGAGGGCTTGAACATCATCCCCGTGCCGCGCAGCTACCAGCCGGATGCCGAGCTGTTCGACGCGCGCCACCTGTTCGTGGGCCCCGCGGTGGCGCCGAGAGGGGATAGCGGGGACTTCCCCCTGGAGCAGCTGGAGGGCAAGCCCGTGCTGTTCGTCTCCCTGGGCACCTCGCCCATGAATCAGCAGCCGGACTTCTACAAGGCGTGCTTCGAGGCCTTCCGCGACACGCGCTGGCAGGTGGTGATGGCGTGCGGCAAGAATCTGGATCCGGCCCGGCTGGGTCCCACGCCCTCCAACTTCATCGTGCGCCAGCGCGTGCCCCAGGTGGAGATCCTGTCCAAGGCCCGTGTCTTCCTCACCCATGGGGGCATGAACTCCACCATGGAGGGCTTGTGGCACGGGGTGCCCCTGGCTGTTTTTCCTCAGTTCGGGGATCAGCCCATCAACGCCGCGCGGGTGACGAACATGGGGCTGGGCGCCACCCTGACGCCCCAGGACGCCCTGACGCCCCGGGTGCTGCGGGAGACGGTGGAGCGGCTCGACACGGATCCGGGCTACCGCACGCGCATGGCCGGGTTCCAGAAGGAGCTCCAGGAGGCGGGGGGACAGCGCCGCGCGGCGGATGCGCTCCAGGCCTATGTCGCGGCCCGTCAAGGCCCCTCGCGCCGGGCTGCTTGAGCCTGGACACTTCCGGGAAGGGCTTTCTCCTATAGTGGGGCTTCACCCGTTGCCCACTTCCCGGAGTCGAGATGTCGAAGAGTCCCCGCCTGGCGTCCCAGGGGCTGAGTCACACGGATGTGCTCTCACGGATGCGCGACATGCGCGCCGAGGACGCCAACTGGCGGGAAGGCAAGACGTGGAGCCTCGTCTACAACGCGGGTGAGGATGTGCGCCGGGTGGCCGCCGAGGCCTACACCGAATTCATGTCCGAGAATGGCCTGAGCCCCCTGGCCTTTCCCAGCCTGCGGCGCTTCGAGGCCGAGGTGCTGGCCATCGCGGCGGAGCTCTTCCACGGGGACACGGCCGCCGGAACGATGACGTCGGGCGGCACCGAGTCCATCCTCATGGCCGTCAAGACGGCGCGGGACTTCGCCCGGGCCGAGCGCGGCATCACCGAGCCGGAGGTGGTGCTGCCCGCGTCCGTGCACCCGGCCTTCCAGAAGGCCGCCCACTACTTCGGCGTCAAGCCGGTGAACGTGCCCGTGGCGGCGGACTTCCGCGCGGATGTGGACGCCACGCGCGCCGCGATCGGTCCGCGCACCGTGCTCGTGGTGGGCTCGGCGCCGTCCTATCCCCATGGTGTCATGGATCCCATCCCCGAGCTGGCCGCCCTGGCCCAGGAGCGGGGCGTGCTCTTCCACGTGGATGCCTGCCTCGGGGGATTCCTGCTGCCCTTCGCGAAGCGGCTCGGCCACGAGCTCATCGACTTCGACTTCGCCGTGCCCGGCGTCACCAGCCTGTCCGCGGACCTGCACAAGTACGGGTACGCGGCCAAGGGCGCCTCCGTGGTGCTCTACCGCACGCCCGAGCTGCGGCGGCATCAGTTCTTCACCTACGCCGGGTGGAGCGGCGGCCTGTACATCTCGCCCTCCATGGCGGGCACGCGTCCCGGCGGGGCCATCGCCGCGGCGTGGGCCGTGCTGAAATACCTCGGGGAGGAGGGCTACCTGCGGCTCGCGGGCCAGGTGCTCGACACGGCCCGGGCGTTGCGCGAGGGCATCGCGTCCGTGCCGGGGTTGAAGCTGGTGGGCCGGCCCTCGCTCAGCATCTTCGCCTTCACCTCGGACTCCCTGGACGTGTACGCGCTGGGGGATGCCATGGAGGCGCGCGGCTGGAAGTTGGATCGGCAGATGTCGCCGCCCGCGCTGCACCTGATGGTGACGCCCGCTCACGCGGCGGTGGTGGGGCCCTTCCTCTCGGACCTGCGCGCGTGCGCCGCGAGCCTCACCTCCGGAGAGCCCGCGCCGGATGGCAGCGCCGCCATGTACGGCATGCTGGGCTCCATTCCGGATCGCAGCGAAGCCGAGGGCTTCCTGTTGCAATTCATGGACGGAATCTACTCGGGCGAATGACGGCACCCCTCCAGCTCCTGGCCCTGGTGGGCTTTCCCGGGCTCGCCCTGCTCGCCGCGCGCCACCTCAAGCCCGTGGCCTGGGTGGGGCCCGTGGTCGTCTGCTACGCCTTTGGCATCCTCCTGGGCAACCTGCCCGGGTGGAGGCCCGACGTGCGGCTGAGCCTGTCGGTGAGCGAGGCCGCCGTGCCGCTCGCCATTCCGCTCCTGCTCTTCTCCACGGACGTGCCCCGGTGGTCACGGCTGGCCCGGCCCACGCTGGTGTCCTTCGTCCTCGCGTGCCTGTCCGCCATGGTGGGCGCCGCGGGGGTGGGGCTCCTCTCCCAGGAGGGCTCGGACGAGTGGTGGAAGATGTCCGGCATGCTGGTGGGCGTCTACACGGGCGGCACCGCCAACATGAACGCCATCGGACTGGCGCTCCGGGTGCGCGAGGAAACGCTCATCCTCCTCAACACCGCGGACATCGTCGTGGGGGCCGTGTACCTGCTCTTCCTCGTCACGGTGGCCCAGCGCGTGGCGCTGCTCTTCCTCAAGCCCTTTCCCAACCCCTCCGGCTGGGATGACGCGGCGGACGAGGCGGGGGCGCGGGAATCGCGCGGGAGCCGGGCGCGGGGCATGGCGCTGGCCTTCCTCCTGGCGGCGCTCATCGTGGGTGCGTCCGTGGGCGCATCGTTCCTGGCCCTGGGCGGGTTGGAGCCGCCGGTGGTCCTGCTGCTCATCACCTCGCTGAGCCTGGGGGCTTCCTTCGTGCCCGCCGTGCGGCGGCTGGCGGGCAGCTACGCGCTGGGTGACTACGCGCTGCTCGTCTTCTGCGTGGCGGTGGGGACGCTCGCGGAGGCGAGCCGTCTGCGGGACGCGGGCGTGTTCGTCTTCGCCTTCTGCGCGGCGGTGGTGATCGTATCCGTGGGGCTGCACTTCGCCCTCGCGGCGCTCTTCCGCATCGACGCGGACACCGCGCTCATCACCTCCACCGCCACCATCTTCGGGCCGCCCTTCATCGGGCCGGTGGCACGCGCGCTCGGCAACCGCGAGCTCGTGGTGTCCGGGCTCACCACGGGCCTCATGGGCTACGCGGTGGGCACCTACCTGGGATTGGCCGTGGCCTGGCTGCTGCGGCCCTGAGACAGACAACGGGAACAGACAACGGGAGTCGTGACATGTCTCCGATTCGAACGACGTGGGCGGCGGTGATGTGGGGCGTGTTGGCCACCTCGGCGGGAGCCCAGACGCCGCCTCCTCCGGAGCCCGTTCCTCCCCGGGAGGTGGAGGCGCCGCCTATCGCCGAGGCCTCGCTGGTGCGCACGGGGTGGAGCGTGCAGGGGCTGCCCCTGCTCAACTACAACAGCGACGAGGGACTGGGCTATGGCGCCCGGCTGATGCTGGTGGACCGGGGCGATGGCACGGACCGGCCCTACCGGATGGCGATCGTCGCGCAGTTCTTCCAGACGACCCGAGGCGTGGCCACCCACCGCTTGTTCCTGGACGCGCCGCGCGTGTTCTCCTCGAGCTGGCGGCTGGGCGTGTCGGTGGGCCTGCTCAATGATCGATTCTCCCCGTACTTCGGCCTGGGCGAGCAGGCGGAGTACACGCCCGCGTTCGCGGCCTGCGAGGATCGCGCCGCGCTCAAGTCCGAGCCAGACGTGTGCCCCGGCAACCCGGACTTCCGGGGCCTGCGCTACTACACCTTCGATCAGCGCACCCTGCCGAGCATCATGGTGAACGGGCGCCGGCCGCTCAGTGGCCCGTGGCAACTGGTGCTGGGCTACCGCTTCCGGTTGACCACGGTGCGCACGCGCTACGGCGCGGATGACCTGGGGCAGGCGAGGCAGTCGCGGCTGGAGGAGGACGTGCGCGCGGGCCGGCTGGTGGGCCTGGGCGACAACCCCTCGGGGCCCACGCTCGTGCGCACGGGCGAGCTGAACGCGGGGTTGATCCTGGACCTGCGCGACAACGAGCCGGCGCCGGTGCGCGGCATGTTCCACGAGCTCGCCTTGAGAGGGGCCTCGCCGGGGACGGGGAGTGCCTTCACCTATGGCGGCGCCTCGCTCAACCTGCGCTTCTACTACCCGCTGTTCACCGAGCGGCTGGTGGCGGCCCTGCGGCTCTTCGGGGACGTGGTGGCCGGGGACGTGCCCTTCCCGTTGTTGAGCACGTTCACGGGCATCGAGTGGCGCGAGGGGTTCGGAGGAATCGGCGGCGTGTACTCGGCGCGCGGCATCCTCAAGAACCGGCTCCAGGGGCAGGCGAAGCTGCTGGGCAACGGCGAGCTGCGCTGGAAGTTCCTGGCCGTGGAGCCGGGAGGGCAGCGGCTGGATTTCACGCTCATCGCCTTCCTGGACGGCGGCAAGGCCTGGGAGGACCCTCGCTTCCAGAATGGCAGTCCTGCGCTCTATGGCGGCGGGGGAGGGCTGCGCATCGCCTGGGATGAGAACTTCATCGTCCGGGCGGACTACGGCGTCAGCCCCCGGGATGGCACCACGGGCTTCTACCTGGACTTCAACCACCTGTTCTGACGCCGCGTTCCAAACGACGCGGGCCCGGCCCCCACGACAGGGGAGCCGGGCCCGGGAAGGCGGCGTCGGGGGGTCTCAGTGCGAGGGCTCGGGGACGATGGGGTCCACGTGCGGCTCGCTCCGGGGCTTGGCCTCGCCGCGCAGCTTCAACATCAACACGTACAGGCCGGGGATGAAGATGAAGTTCACCACGGTGGACACGAGCATTCCGCCGAACACCGTGGTGCCCAGGGAGTTGCGCGACGCGGCGCCCGCGCCCGTGGCCGTCATCAGCGGCACCACGCCCAGGAGGAAGGCGATGGACGTCATGAGGATGGGGCGCAAGCGCACCGCAGCCGCCTCCACCACCGCCTCCGCCGCGCTCTTGCCCGTCGCGCGCAGCTGCTCGGCGAACTCCACGATGAGGATGGCGTTCTTGCTCGCCAGACCCACCAGCATCACCAGTCCCACCTGGCAGAACACGTCGTTGGCGTAGCCGCGCGAGAGCTGCAACCCGATGGCGCCCATGATGGCCAGCGGCACCGAGAGGATGATGACGAAGGGCATGGAGAAGCTCTCGTACTGGGCCGCGAGCACCAGGAACACGAAGAGCAGACCCAGAGCGAAGATGATGACCGTCTGACCGCCGCTCTCCTTCTGCTCGAGGCTGATGCCGGTCCACTCCGCGCTCATGCCGGGGGGCAGACGCTCGGCGGCGAGCTGCTCCATGGCGGCGAGCGCCTGGCCGGAGGACACGCCGGGGGCGCCCTGGCCGTTGATCTCCGCCGCGCGGAACAGGTTGTAGTGACGGATGACCTGGGCGGACACGATGGGGTTCACCTTCACCAGGGACTCGAGCGGGATCATCGCGCCGGAGTCGCTGCGCACGTAGAAGGCGCCGATGTCCTGCGGGCTGTCGCGGAACTGCTGCTCGGCCTGCATGTACACGCGGTAGGTGCGGTTGGCGTAGTTGAAGTCGTTGACGTACTGGCTGCCCATGTAGATCTGCATGGTGCCGAAGATCTGCTCGATGGGGACGCCGAGCGCCTTGGCCTTCTGGCGATCCACCTCGACGTCGAGCAGGGGCGTGTCGGCGTTGAAGGAGCTGAACACGCCGCGCAGCCGGCCTTCCTCGTTGCCGCTGGACACCAGCTCCTGCGTGGACGCCGCGAGCTCGTCGAGCGTGCGGGTGCCGGCGTTGTCCTCGACGATGAACTGGAAGCCACCCACGCTGCCCACGCCACGGATGGCCGGGGGCTGGAAGGGGAGGACGCGCGCGCTGCCAATGCCGGCGAACGGGCCACGCAGCCGCTCCACCAGCGCGGCCACCGAGTGCTCATGGCCCACGCGCTGCTCCCACGGGATGAGGGGCACGAAGATGGTGGAGTAGTTGGAGCCGTTGCCCGACGGGGAGAAGCCGCCGATGGCGAACATGGTCTGCACCTCGGGCTGGGCCAGGAGGATCTTCTCCACGTCGGCCATGACCTTCTCCGTCTGGGTGAGCGCCATGCCCTCGGGGCCCTGGATGGAGACGATGATGTAGCCCTGGTCCTCGTCGGGGATGAAGCCCGTGGGCGCGGCGCGCAGCAGCATCACCGTGGCGGCGATGCACAACAGGAAGCCGCCGAGGATGGCGAACGGATAGCGCAGGAGCACGCGCAGACCGCGGCTGTAGGTGTCACGCGTCCAGTCGAGCCCCTTGTCCATCATGCGGAAGAAGATCCACTTCTCCCCGTGGTGGTGCCTGAGCAGGCGCGCGCTCAGGGCGGGCGTGAGGGTGAGGGCGCAGAAGGTGGAGAGGGCCACGGACGCGGCGATGGTGAGCGCGAACTGGCGGTAGATGGCGCCGGTGGTTCCGGGGAAGAGGGCCACGGGGACGAACACCGCCACCAGCACGATGGAGATGGCCACCACGGCGCCCGCCACTTCCTTCATGCCCTCGCTCGCCGCCTGCATGGGGGACAGGCCCTTCTCGGCCATCAAGCGCTCGATGTTCTCGATGACCACGATGGCGTCGTCCACGACGAGACCCGTGGCGAGCGTGAGGCCGAAGAGGGTGAGCGTGTTGATGGAGAAGCCCATCAGGTACACGAAGGAGAAGGTACCCACCAGCGACACCGGCAGGGTGATGGCGGTGATGAGCACGCTGCGCCAGCCGTGCAGGAACAGGAAGATGACGAGGATGACGAGCGCGATGGCTTCCACCAGCGTGTGCATCACCTCGTTGATGGAGGCGCGCACGGCGAGCGTGGTGTCGGTGCCCGTCTTGTACTCGAGCCCCGGGGGGAACTGCTGCGACAGGCGATCCAGCTCCTTGTAGACTCCGTCGCGCACGTCGAGCGCATTGGCGGTGGGCAACTGGAAGACGCCCATGCCCACGCCGGGCCGGCCGCCAAAGCGGAGGATCGTGCTGTAGTTCTCCGCGCCCAGCTCCACGCGGCCCACGTCCTTGACGCGCACGACCTTGCCGTCCGCGCCGGTGCGCTGCAGCACCACCTCGCCGAACTCCTCGGGCTCCAGGAGCCGGCCCCGGGCGCGCACGGCCATCTGGTAGGGCTGATCCGTGTCGGAGGGCGGCTGGCCCACCTGGCCCGCGGCCACCTGGAGGTTCTGCTCCTGGAGGGCGCGCGAGACGTCCTGGGGGGTGAGCCCGCGACTGGCGAGCGCGGTGGGATCCAGCCACAGGCGCATGGAGAACTTGCGCTCGCCGAAGATGCGCACGTCGCCCACACCCCGGACGCGCTTGATGGCGTCCTTGAGGTTCACGTCCGCGTAGTTGGTGAGGAACTGGGTGGAGTAGCGGTTGTCGGGGCTCGACAGACCGATCGTCAGCAGCATCTGGCTGGAGGCCTTGTTGACGACGATGCCCGTCTGGTTCACCTGCGAGGGCAGACGCGCGGCGGCGCGGCTCACGCGGTTCTGCACGTCGACGGCCGCCACCTCGATGTCGCGCGTGGGCTCGAAGGTGACGGTGATCTGACTCGTGCCGTCATTGCCGCTGGTGGAGGTGATGTAGCGCATGCCCTCCACGCCGTTGATTTCCTGCTCGAGCGGGATGGTGACGGCCTGCTCCACCACCTCGGCGCTCGCGCCCACGTAGGTGCTGGTGATGGTCACCTGGGGGGGCGCCAGGTCCGGGTACTGGGAAATGGGAAGCGTGGGGATGGCGACCGCTCCCGCCAGCGTCAGCAGGATGGAGCAGACGGCGGCGAAGACGGGCCTGCGGATGAAGAAATCGACGAACACGGCGGTGACGCCCTCATTCTCTCGGCGGTGCCTGGACCCCCGCGGAGGATCGCGGGGAGTCCGGGCTCACGCGGTTGCTTTGGGACTAGCGGCTGCCACCAGCGATCCCGCCGCTGGCTCGGACTTCCTTGTCGGCCTTCACGGACGGCGCCGAGGCCCCGGCGGCGGTGGGCTGCTTCACCTTCACCGCCGCGCCATCGCGCAGCGCCTGCAGCGAGCTGACCGCCACGCGATCACCCACCTTGAGGCCGCCCTCCACCACGTAGGACATGGCGCCGAGCGTGCCCAGCTGCACGGGCCGGCGCTCCACCACCGTCTTGCCGTCCTTGTCCGTCACCACGAGGGCGAAGGGCTGGCCGCTCTGGCGCACCACGGCGAGCGCGGGCAGCTGCAGGGCCTCGCGGGTGGCGTAGATGAGGCGCGCGCGCACCAGCTCGCTCGGGCGCAGGCCCACGGTGTTGCGGAAGGCGGCCTTGACCTCCACCAGCTGCGTGCGCGGATCCGCCAGCGGGGCCACGAAGAAGACGGGGCTGGTGAGCAGCAGCTTGCCCTGGGAGTCGAGGATCTCCAGCGGCGTGTCCAGGCGCAGCGAACGGGCGCGCTCGGCGGGAACCGCCACGCTCACTTCCAATACGTCCGCCTGGGCGATGCTGGTGAGCGGGGTGGTGGCCCCCACGAAGTCTCCGAGCCGCACGAGCACGTCACCCACCGTGCCGGAGAAGGGGGCGCGCACGGTGAGGAACTGCAACTGCACCGCGCGCTGGGTCTCCTGGGCCGCCGCGGCGCGCGTGCTGGCCTCGAGCGCGTCCACCTGGGCGCGCGCCTGCTCCAGCTCCTGGGCGCTCGCCAGCCCCTCCTTATAGAGGGACTCGATGCGCGCGCGGGTGCGGCGCGACTGCTCCAGGTTCACCTCGGACGAGGTGCGCTGGGCGCGGGCGCTGTCGAGCGCGGCGCTCGCCTCGCGCGAGTCCACGTCCAGCAGCGGCGCGCCCTGTTCCACCTTCTGGCCGGGCTTCACGTGGATGTGGCGCACGTAGCCGGCCACCTGCGGCAGCACGGTGATGCTCTGCCGCGACATGAGCGTGCCCAGGTACTCGCCGGTGTCGCGCACCTCGCCGGGCACCAGCTGCACCACGTCGACTTCCCGGGGCGGCGGCGCGGCCTTGGCGGCCGGCTTGCTCCCGCAGGCCGAGGCTCCCAGCAACAGCGCGGCACCCCAGACTCCCATCATCATCGCCTTCAGGGGGCGTCCCTCTTTCACCAATCGCACCGGGCCTCCGTCAAGAATGCGTCCAGGCGTGCCTGGACAAGCTCGAATTCACGCAATGCCAACGACAGCTCCGCTTGCCGCAGGGCCGCGCCGCTCTGCACCAGCTCCAGACTGCTACCGCGGCCCACTTCGTAGGCGCGGCGGGTGAGCTGGTCCGTCTTCGCCGCCAGCTCTCGCGATTCCGCCGAGGTCTTCACCAGGGACTCGGCCACGCCCACGTTGCGCTGGGCGCGCGTCACCTCTACCTGCACGTTGCGTCGCGTGTTCTCCAGGGATTCGGCCGCCTGCCGCTCGATGCCCGTCCGCTCGCGCACCAAGCCTCCCCGCAGGCCGCCTTCCCACAGGGGCATGGACAGCACGGCGGCGATGCTCCAGGTGGCCAGCCGCGCCGGAGCGGGATCCGAGGTGGTGTAGCCCGTGAGGTTGCTGCTCAGTCCGAGTGTGGGCAGGTAGCCCGCGGTCGCCTGTTGGCGGCTGTCCCGCGTGGAGGTGAGCTGGGTGCGCGCGGCTTCCACGTCCGCGCGCTCGCCCGTGTCGCGCAGGGGCGCGCACTCCTTCTGGCTTTCCTCCACCAGGCCCTGGAGCTGGAAGGACGGGCTCACTCCCACCTCCTGGGGCAGACCCACGGCGAGGCCCAGCGCCTCCCGCGTGCGGCGCAGCTGCTCGTCGCCGGAGATGAGGGCCTGGCGCGCCACTTCCACGTCCTGGCGCACCCGCACCACGTCCAGTTGCGTGCCAGAGCCCAGCTCGAAGGAGCGCTGGGTGAGCGCCGCGCGCTCGAGGGCCCGCAGCAGGCCCACGCGGTTGATCTCGGCGGAGCGCTCGGCGGCCACGGCGGCCACGAGCGTGCGCGCCAGTCCCAGGGTGAGGCGGCGTTGCGTGTCCCGCAGGCTCGCCCGGGCGCTGTCGCTGGCGGCCGAGGCGGAGGACAGCCCTCGCCAGGCACCCACATCCACCAGCGATTGGGTCAGGGACGCCGTTCCGCTCACCAGCGGCACCGTGGGGACGGGCTGACCCGCCTGGGCGATGATGGGCGCGCCCGTGAGGCCCACGGCCAGATCCGGGTGGAGGAGATCCTCCGAGACCCCCAGGGACAGGCGCGCGTTGGGCAGCAGCAGCGACAGGGACTGGCGCCAACGGCCCTGGGCGCGCTCCACGTTCGCCTCCGCGGTCCGCAGATCCGTGGAGCGCTCACGCACCAGCCCGAGTGCTTCCTGCCAGGAGCCCACCTGCCGGGGGGCCGGGGGCGCGGGGGCGAGCATGGGGTCGTTCACCTGCGCCTGAAAGGGAGGGGGGGCGGCGGTGGGATCCTGGGCCAGGGCCGGAGCCGCGGTGAGCGACAACAGGAACAGGGCGAAGCGCGAGGACATACCGGTCAAGACACCCAAGGACGACGAGGGAGGCACGCTGTCCGGGAGCCTCCAGCAGCGCGGCATGCGGTCTGCGGTTGACAACTATTGTCGACCGCAACCATTGTGTATGTCAAATGACCCTCGTTGAGCAAGTAAGTTCGCTGCGCCGCGGCATTCACCGGTTGATGAATCGCCAGTTGAACGCGCAGACGCGGCGGCCCATCCATCACCTCGTCGCCCTCAAGGTCATCGCCCTGGGGGAGGTGCGCAGTCAGGTGGAGCTGGCCGAGCGGCTCTCGATCGACGCGCCCGCGGCGAGCCGGCTCGTGGACCGCCTGGTGGAGGATGGGCTGGTGACGCGGAGTGCGGGTGAGAACCGACGCTGCGTGAAGCTCCAGGTGACCCACTCGGTGTGGCCGGAGGTGGAAATCCTGGGCGAGGCGGCACGCCGGGTGGACGCGGAGGTGGGCAGGCACCTGTCCGCCGAGGAAATGGGCGAGCTCCGGCGCCTGCTGGACAAGCTCCTGGCGTCACTCGCCCAGAATACGGTCGTCCCCGAGAAGCACGCGGAGAGCGAGCGCTAGCGGGCCCGCACGCGGGTGGTGGCCAGGCCCAGGTGCAGGGTGTCGAACACCTCGGGAGGCGCGGCGGCCGTCACGCGCAGCAGGGCCTTGCCGGTGGGATGGAGCGACACCTCGAAGAGGAAGGGCTTGCCGTTGCGGGTCGCGGTCCCGGTGAAGTGGGTGATGTCCGCCGGTCCGGGCTCCGAGGGCTCGGTCTCCTGGAAGTCGGGGAAGCGGGTGCGCAGGTCGTGCAGCGCCACTTCCTTCGCCTCGCGGACGTCGGCGATCTCCTCCGGGTTGTCGCGGATGGCCACCAGCAGGTGTCCATTGAGCTCCGGGTGGGACAACCACAGGTCCGTGGGGGCATCCAGGGCGCCGGGGCTGCCGGCCTTGTGGCGGTACCACCCATCCGAGGGGATGGGCAGGCTGTAGGGGTGCCGGTTTCCCGCGAGGGTGTCCTCCTGGGTGAGGGGGCGGCCCTCGAGGTCTGGCCGCAGCGCGATCCGCGCCCGTTCATCCAGGGATTGGTTGGCGGAGAGCTTCAGGAAGCCGACGACCTCCACCGCGCCACTGAGCATCACCGCCGTGAGGCCCACTCCCGCGAGGGTGGAGGAGGGCTTGCCCCAGACGAGCACCAGCACGCCGCAGGAGAAGGCGAACACGACGAGCGTGAAGAGGAACTGGGCCTGGTAGAGGCTGATGCCTCCGAACAGGAACATGCCCACCACCAGTCGCACGAGCGCGAGGGTCCGCAGGTGCGTCTTTCCCTGGAGGAAGCCAATTCCCAGCAGCGCGTCCACGCCCACGCCCACGAGCGTTCCCGCGAGCTGCACGGCCCGGAGTGGGCCATCCGACGACAACGAGGGGAGGAAGAGGAACTCGAACAGGTGGAGCGCGGCGTTGATGAGCAGGATGGCGCCGCCGAGTCCCAGCGTGGAGGCTGGCTGGGGGCTGGCGGCGACCTGGGGCTCCACCGCGCGCATGCGCTCCGGGAGGGGGGCGGTGCCCAGGTCGGGGATGTACTCCACGGTGGGCACGAATTCCCCCGCGGGGGCGGGTGCCGCGGCGTGGGCGGAGGCCGCCACGGCGGCGGCTCTCACGGGAGCGGCACGGGGAGGAGGCGTGGGGGCCGCCACGGGCGCGCGAGGCGCCGCCGAGGTCCGGCCACAGCGGGGACACAGGCTCTGGGCCCGGGGCCGGTGCTTGAGACCGCAGTGGGGGCAGATGGTCCAGGCAGCGTCCACGGTATCCCTTCCTGGTCGTCCTTGGCTCTGGGGGCGCACCCAAGGACGATGCCCGATTTGTAGCAGACCTCGGGGGTCGGGCGGTAGCGGGTCCCCGGCTCAAGGGGCGCGCGTGGGCATCCGCACCATGCACTTCATGAGGTGCTCGAGCGCCTGGGCGGGATCCTCGCAGAGGCCGGAATGGACCGGGCCCGTCTGGATCATCGTGCTGCGGGGCGCCACGAGCCAGTGGAAGCGCTCCTTCTGTGGCAGTTGGCCGACGGGGCCCGCCTTGCGTCCGCCCGCGCACAGCCGGGGGATGGACTCCAGGTGCTCGCGCAGCAGCTCCACGGGGGTGCCTGGCGCGAGCGCCTCGAGCCGGAGCGGATCCAGCTCCACCCGGGCGTCGAGGTAGCGGCGGGTGAGGCAATAGAGGATGACGCCCGCGTTGATGAACTCCTCGCGCTCCACGCGGGGCACGACGCGGATGATGGCGTAATCAAACGAGCTGGGCGCGGGCACGCTCGGCCTCCTCGAGGAACGCGGGCGCCGCTTGCAGGCGCTCGAGCAGGAAGGTGGCGTAGGCCTCGCGGTGGGCCTCCACCGTGGCGAAGCGCGGCTCCACCGTGGGTCCGAGCCAGGCGTCCGGCACACACGCGACGACGCGCCGGATGACCTCCGGTGTCACGCGCTCGCGCAGGGCGGCCTGGGCGGCGGACAGCTCGGAGGCCCAGGGCAGCAGCACGTGGTCGCGCACCGGGGCGAAGCGGCCGCGGGCGCGCTCCAGGTAGTCGTCCCACGCGTGATGGAAGTACAGGGACGCGCCGTGATCGATGACCCACAGGGCGCGGTGCCAGCACAGCAGGTTCGGGTTCCGGGGCGTGCGGTCCACGTTCGTCACGTAGGCGTCGAAGCACACGATGGCCGAGGCCTCGGCGGCCGGAGGGGGCGGGCCCACCGTGGGATCGAACGTGATGGAGCCCGGCAGGTAGTCCATGGCCAGGTTGAGGCCGGCGCTGGCCTTGATGAGATCGCGGATCTCCCCATCCGGCTCGGCGCGGCCCAGGGCGGGATCCAGCTCCATGAGCACCAGCTCCGGCACGCGCAGGCCCAGGGCCCGGCCCAGCTCGCCGGAGAGGATCTCCGCCACGAGCGCCTTGATGCCCTGGCCCGCTCCGCGGAACTTGAGGACGTACATGCCCGAGTCCTCCGCCTCGACGATGGCCGGGCAGGAGCCGCCCTCGCGCAGGGGTGTGACGTAACGGGTCGCGTGGAGGGTTCTCAACATGGGGATTCCTTGGGCACGGGCTTCATCCTGGGCGTTCTCTTTCTGAATCAGGGACTCGCGTCCCGCGTCTGCCGGGACTGCCTCGCCCGCTCCTGGGTGTACTGCCCCAGGGGGACTTCTCCCCGGCGGGCGCGCACCCGGAGCTCGTACAGGGCGGCGCGCTCGGCGTGCAAGGCATCCGGCGCTTCCTCGGGGACGGGCTTGAGCCGGTAGCGCAGATCGATCTGGCTCAACTGCACGCCCAGCGGATCCAATCCCACGTACGCCCCCAGCGACACCGCCGCCGCCAGCATCCAGGGGAAGGCGAGCCGCATGAGCCGCGCGAAGGGCTCCAGGTGCACGGGAGGCTCGGGCGCCTCGTGTTCCCTCTCTGGACGGAGGGGGCCGCCCAGCAGGCCCGGGAAGCGCTCCGCTGCGGCCAGCAGGCCCATCAACACGCCACACCCCACGACCGTGAGGAGCACCACGCCCATTCCCTCTCCCTGGGACGCCGTCTGCCGCGCGGGCGCTTCCATGCCCCGGGCGCTGAAGAACAACGCCAGGGACACGAGGTTGTTGGCCGCGTGCGCGAGGATGCCCGGCCACAGCGAGCCGGTGCGCCACAGGAGCCAGCCGAACAGCAGCCCCAGCTCCACGCGTGCCAGGAAGCCCATCCGGTCCAGGTGGAAGGCGCTGAAGATGACCGCGGAGACGGCGAGGGCACGCCAGGGCGGGCCGCCTCGTCCCCGGAGCCCCTGGAAGAACACGCCCCGGAAGTAGAACTCCTCGCAGATGGGCGCCACCAACCCGACGCCCGCCCCGATGAGGGCCAGCTCCAGCGAGGACTGCCCGAGGAAGAGGCCCGCCACGTCATAGTCCTGCCAGTCCCGGGGCAGCAGCTTCTGGGCCACGTACTGCAGGGGCGCGACGACGCCCGCGAAGTTGGCCAGTCCGAGGGCGAACCCGAAGGCCGCCATCGCCGGAGTGCCCGCCGACAGCCCCGTGTAGCGCGCGGGCTCCCGGCCGGTGGCGCGCAGCACGTACCAACCTCCTCCGAGGAAGACGAAGAACTGGGTGAACCACACCCCGAAGGCCAGGTTGAGCAACTGCACCGGCGAGGCGAGCAGGAAGGCCACGAAGATGCCCATCGTGGCGAAGGCCGCCACGCCCACGGGACTCAAGGGGCCGCCGCCGGGGGGCCGTGGGGGAGGGGAGCTGACGTCTTCCACCGAAGATCTCCAACCGCGAGGGAAAGTGGTCAAAACACGACGCACCCGGAAAAGTCGCACCTATAATGCTCATACTTTGATGCCCTTCCCTGAACGAACACGGCAACGGCTGCGAGGTGGTCCGTGGCGAGTACCCGCCCAGGCGGGTCTGCTGTCGGTGCTGCTGGGATCGGGGACGGCCTCGGCCTCGGCCTTCCAGGTGGAAGCCCGCACGGAGGCCCAGGCCTACCAGTTGCGCTCCTACCGGCAGGCCTCTCCGAGCGACCCCGTGTTGCTGCCTCGCCGGAGGATCGTCCAGTACCTGGGGCTCACCGGGTATGAGCTCGTCACCGGGCAGGATCTGGGCTTCGAGTCCAGCCTGCGCCTCTTCGCGGACCTGGGCCTGCCGCGGGGTGAGGCGGCGAAGATCGATGGCTTGCGCTCGGAGGACGCGGACCTGCTCTACGCCTTCGTGCGCTACGGGGTGGGGGGCATCGAGGGCAAGCTGGGGCGTCAGTTGTACGTGGACGTGGCGGACATGCTCGCCTTCGACGGCCTGAGCGTGCGCTACATGAGTCCCCGGGGCATTGGCGCCGAGGTGTACGGCGGACTGTGGGTGAAGGGGGCGGGCTTCCTGTCCTCGTCGGTGTACCAGCCGGATGGCACGCGCGAGAGCGATGTGCGCCGCCTGGATCAAGGCGTGGCCGGAGCGGACCCGACGCTCACGGCGCTCGAGCCGATGTATGGCGCGAAGCTGCTCGTGGAGAACCTGCGGGGGGTGTCCGCCTCGCTGGGCTATCGCCGGGCCGTGGTGGACGGCAAGACGGACATCGAGCGCGCCACGGTGGAGGCGCGTTATGGCCAGGGCCTGGGGCCGAGTGCCATCGCCGGAGTGGATTTCGATCTCGTGCAGCTCAAGCTGGCCCAGGCCCGCGCCCAGGTGCGCTGGGACGGGGAGACGCTGGCGGTGAGTGGCGAGGCGCTTCGGCTCTCGCCCGTCTTCTCCGCGGACTCCATCTGGTACTGGTTCGCCTACGCGCCCCGGGACGAGGCGCGCGTGCGCGTGGACTACTTCCCGCGCGGCCCGCTGCGCTACTACGTGCAGGCCGTGGGCAGCCTCTACCACACGGTCATCAACGACTCGCTGCAACTGGCGCGGGTGGACCTGTCCCAGGGACAGCCCTCGAACACCGTGGGCGGCTCGGCGGGTGCGTCGCTGCGGCGCGAGCGGCTCCGCTCGGCGGTGGACGTGTCCTACCGCCGGGGCTTCGGAGGCTCGCAGCTCTGGGCGGACCTCACCGCGGGCTACGGCTTCGGCGAGGGCCACTTCACCCTGGATGGACGCCTGTCCGCGGCGCGCATCCAGGACGGTTTCAACCCGCTGCTCGAGGGCACCTTCCTGGGCGCGCAGGTGTGGGCCAGCCAGGCGCTGTCTCGCGCCGCCCGCCTGTCGCTGGTGCTCGAGCACAACGTGAATCCCTACACGCGGTGGGACTCCAAGGTGTTCTTCCTCTTCGACCTGAAGGCGAGCCTGTAGATGGATCGCACCTCGCGCACCTTCCTGTTCCTGGCCGCGCTGTCCCTGCTGGTGGGGGGCGGCCTCGCGTGGGCCACCACCGCCCGTGAGCGCAGCCTCGCCATCTACCCCACCCAGCGCATCCCCCTGCGCTTCGATCACCAGCAGCACCTCGCCGCGGGGGCCGAGTGCGCCACCTGCCACGACTCCGTCCGGGGTAGCGCTTCCTCCAAGGATCGCAACCTGCCGGGCCACGAGGAGTGTGGCACCTGCCATGACATCGACGCGGCGAAGAAGGGCGAGAAGACGGATCCGCCCTCGGCCTGCAACACGTGCCACCCGGGCTTCGACGCCACGGTGCGCCTGGAGCCGGCCAAACTGGAGATGCCCGCCGCCAACCTGCACTTCAACCACCAGGTGCACGTGAAGAAGAACGTGGACTGCGCGGTGTGCCACGGCGCCATGGAGGAGGTGCAGCTCGCCACCCGGCAGCAACTGCCGAAGATGGCCACCTGCCTCAAGTGCCACGACGGCAACGCGGCGTCCAAGGCGTGCGGCACCTGCCACCTCTCGCAGCCCTCGGGGCGGTTGCAGCTCACCTTCCCCTCGGGCGTGTTGCGGCCCATGCAGGGAGATCCGCTCGGCCTGGACCACGGGCCTCGCTACGAGTTCACCCACGGCAGCCGCGCGTCGGTCGACCGGAACACCTGCATGTCCTGCCACGCCGAGTCCTACTGCCAGACGTGCCACGACTCGCTGCAGAAGCCCCTGTCGGTGCACCCCAACGACTTCATCACCCTGCACCCCATCCAGGCGCGCCAGGACTCCACGCGCTGCTCCAACTGCCACCGCACCCAGTCCTTCTGCGCCGCGTGCCACGAGCGCTCGGGCGTGGGCCAGAACTCGGACCGCTCCCTGCGCGCGCGCAACGTGAAGGTGCACCCGGACTACAACCTGTGGGTGGAGACGCCCGGGCCCCAGCACCACGGCATCGCGGCCTCGCGGGACATGCAGTCGTGCGTGTCCTGCCATCGCGAGGAGTCGTGCATGACGTGTCACTCGGCCAAGGTGGGGCGGCAGATCAACCCCCACCCGACGGGGTTCGCCTTGTCGTGCAAGCGCGTGGCGGCCGCCAATGATCGGCCTTGCCTCAAGTGCCACACCGAGTCGAGTCTCGCCCAGAAGGGGTGCCGCTGATGCGCCGGTTGCTATGGGTGGGCCTGTTGGGGTGTGCCGGGTGCCTGGAGCCCGGGGATCCGTTCCTCTCCGCGGCGGACACGAAGCCCCCGGAGGTGGTGTCCACGGAGCCGGGCCCTGGAGGCACGGTGAGTGCCCGGGGCACGGTGCAGATCCTCTTCTCCGAGCGGATGGAGACGCGCACGCTGCGCCCTGGCATCGCCGTCTTCGAGGGCCGGGTGGAGGTGCCCCTGACGGTGACGGCGCCGCCGGAGCTGGAAGGGGAGGACGGCGTCGAGCGCGGGGACGTGCCCTCGACGATCACCGTGAGCGCCGAGGCGGGGAGCTTCACGCCCGGCACGGCGTACACGCTGGTGCTGCGCACGCTGCTCACGGACTCCCAGGGCAATCCCCTGGCCCAGGAAGTCCGGGTGCCGTTCCGCACGGAGCCGTGAGCCGGGTGCTGCCTCCGGCTCAGCCCTGGTGGCGCAGGTAGCGGCGGATCTCCTCGGCGTAGCTCCGGCACGCCTCCAGGTCGGGCGCCGCGGGGCCGAGCTTGAGCTTCTTGTCCTCCTCCACGAGGTAGCGCTGGTCGAGCATGTAGTGCACCGCGTTCTCCAGCGTCACCTTGGCCAGGGACTCGGCGGCGGTGATGCGGCCCGAGTGGTACTCGGCCCGTCCGAGCTCCAGCGCCTGGCGCACGAAGGCCTTGCGGTCCTGCGCCATGCCCGCGGGCACCTCCGGCAGCGTCAGGGCGGCGATGAGGTAGGCCTCCAGGTAGTCGCGCAGCAGATCCGCCAGGAACTCCAGCTCGGGCCGAGAGTGGGGCTCGGGTGCCACGCCGAGCATGTCGCCGTCGTGGAGCACCAGGCCCATGCGCACCAGCCGCTCCACCACCTCGGAGAAGATGGTGTCGAAGCTCGCGCCCACCCGGTAGATGAACTCCAGCTTGAAGAGGCGCGAGAGCCACAGGGCCCGGGCCTTGACCTCATCGAACGGCGCCGGGAAGCCCACGAGCAGGGCGCTCGCCACGAGGCCGCGCGCCGCCACCAGGTTCATCAGCGTGTTCTTGTAGAAGGACATCTCCCCGCGGCGATCATCCTCCGCCTGGTAGATGACGTCGTTGTGCGCCTTGAGCGTGCGCACCATGCCATCCGAGCAGAAGGTGCGCATGGCGTCCTGGATGGGGCCCATGGCCTCGGGGTGGCTGGGCGAGTCCTTGAGCAGGGCGGCCAGGGGCGCGCGCTCCTCGCCGGCGATGCGGCGCAGGATGTTGATGCGATCCGTGAGCTCGCGGCTCGTCATGCCCCGGCGGCGGTGGGACAGGAGCGCGGCGCTCACCAGGGCGTGGGGCGTCACGGTGGACACCTTGCTGATGCCGTACATGACCCGGTTGCCCAGGGCGCGCACCAGGCCCTTCTTCTGCTCGTCGTTCAGGGGCTGGGCCGGATCGAGCCCACGGCTCTTCATCAGCTCCATGAGCGACAGGGGCTCGTCGAAGGTGAGGTGGATGCGGCCGTAGCTCGAGGCGAGCACCTTGGGCGTGCTCAAGAGCGCCTTGATGTCCTCGGGCTTCTTCTCCCCGCCGGCCAGCTCCTTCGAGTAGCTGCCCGACTCCACCACCTTCTCGTAGTCGATGGAGACGGGCACGAAGATGAGATCATTGCGCGCGCCCTCGAGCACGGACTCCACCTGCCAGGTGAACATGCCGAGCTTGGGCTGCAGGAGCTTGCCGGTGCGCGAGCGGCCGCCCTCGGGGAAGAACTCCTGGTGCACGCCGTCGTGCACGAGCTTCTTCACGTAGGCCTTGAAGGTGGCCGCGTAGATCTTGTCGTCCTTGAAGGAGCGGCGCAGGAAGAAGGCGCCGCAGCGGCGAAGCAGCGGGCCGAGGGGCCAGAAGGACAGGTTGGCGCCCGCGGCGACGAGCGGCACCGCGTAGCCGCGGTTCCAGAGGATCCAGCTCATCACCAGGTAGTCCACGTGGCTCTTGTGCGAGGGGCACAGCACGAGCGGGGCGTGGCTCGCGGCCTTGAGGGCGCGGTTGAGGCCGGCCTCGTCCACCTCGATGCCGTCGTAGATGCGGTGGAAGACCCAGTCGAGCACGGGGGACACGAAGGCGAGCGTGGTGGGGCTGGCCTTGGCGGCGATGGCCTCCAGGTTGCGCCGGGACTGGCGCAGCACGCTCTCGGGGCGGCGGTTGGTTTCGGCGGCCACGGTGTCGAGCGCCTTGCGCAGGGTGCGGTCGCGCAGCGTCTCCTCGAGGATGCGCTCGACGGGCTTTTCCGGGGGCCCGAAGACGGCGCGCGTCTCGCGGGACAGGTGGTGGTGCAGGGCGCTGCGCACCTTGCGCGCGATGACCTCGTCCGAGTCCTGGGGGTTGTCCTCGATGAAGCGCTTGAGGTCGATGGGCTCGCCCACGCGGAACTGCGCGCGGCGGTAGTTGCGGAAGAAGGCCACCATCGAGTGCAGGAAGCCGGGCGCCTCGGGAGAGCCGAAGACGCGGTCCCACACGTTGGGCATGAGGCGCGCGGTGCGCTTCTCCCAGACGAACAGCTCGGGCACGAGGAAGACGGTGCGCTCCTCGCGTCGGGCCATGGCGACCAGGGCGGGGAAGGGGTTCTCCTCGATGTCCTTGCCCGTGGCGCTCAAGAGGGCCGTCTTCTTGAGGAAGATGAGGCCGCTGCCGCCCGTGGCCAGGGCATGGGCGAAGCGCTCCTCGAAGGGGCCGCGCTGCTTGGTGTTGCGGAAGGGCTTGGTGAACCAGGGCCGCAGGTTCACCACGGCGCGCACGAGCGGCAAGCCCCGGCGCACCATGGCCCACGTGAGATAGAGGAAATTGACCCAGGCCGTGGTGCGCATGACGTGCACCACGAAGCCCTTGGCCTGGAGCGCGCGCAACTCGGCCTCCGCCTCGGGAGGAAAGCGCACACCGTCGAAGTAGCGCTGCCCCAGGACCCGGGAGATGGGCCCGAACTCCTTGTTCAACGCCACCTGGTGATCCACGACCGGTGCCAGGACGGTATCCACGTGAGAGCCCCCTTGATCCACGTCTTCCCCTCGTTACATGTTCTCGGGAGTGGCGATGCCCAGCAGCGTCAGGCCGGCCGCGAGCGCCGCGCGAGTCGCGTCCGTGAGCGCCAGCCGAGCCGCCTTCAGCGCGTCATGGCCCTCGAGCACCACGCGCTTGTTCCGGTCCTGGTTGCCCGCCGTGTAGTAGCTGCTGAACGCCGCGGCCAGATCCAGGAGCCAGCGCGCCACGAAGCTCGGCTCCTGCTGCTCGGCGGCCTCCTGCACCACCACGGGCAACCGGGCGATGGCGCGCAGCACGGCCTGCTCCTCGGGCAGGGTGAGCAGGGTGGCGTCGTAGCTCGCCGGCGCGCCGCCGCCCTTGCGCAGGATGTTGCAGGCGCGCGCGTGGGCGTACTGGAGATAGGCGCCCGTGTGCCCGGTGAGGTTGAGCACGTCGTCCCAGTCGAAGGTGTAGTCCGTGCCCCGGCGGTTCTTCAGGTCGCCGAAGAAGATGGCGCCCAGGCCGATCTGCTCGGCGAGCTTCTCCGGGTCGTCCGTCTGGATCTTCCCCTCCTCGATGTTCTTGTCGACGATGGTGCGGGCGCGCGCGCGGGCCTCGTCGAGCACGTCGGTGAGGAGCACCACGTTGCCCTGGCGCGTGCTCATGCCGTGCACGCGGCCGAAGTTCACGTGGACCATCCGGTCCACGAACGAGCGGCCCATGGCCTTGAGCACCCGGAAGAGCTGCCGGAAGTGCAGCGCCTGATCCGTGGCCACCACGTAGAGCGACTTGTCGAAGTGGAAGCGCTCGTGGCGGTCGATCGCCGCCGCCAGGTCGCGCGTGGCGTAGAGCGTGCTGCCGTCGTTCTTCTTGAGGAGCACGGGCGGCTCGTTCTCCTCGTAGGCCAGGTCCACGATGGTGGCGCCCTGGGACTCCTTGACGCCCACCGCGCGGGAGATCTCCTCGATGACGGGCTCCATCTTGCCCTGGTAGAAGCTCTCGCCCTCCATGTGCTCGAACTTCACGCCGAGCCGGGCGTAGATGCGCTCGAAGTCGCGCACGCTCGTCTCGCGGAACTCCTTCCACAGGGTGAGCGCCTCGGCATCCCCGGCCTCCATGCGGCGGAAGAAGTCGCGGGCGCGCTCGTCGAAGGCGGGCTCCTGCTCCGCGCGCTTGTTGGCCTTCACATACACCTGGACCAGGTGCGCCATGTCCTGGCGCTTGTCCGCCTCGCCGTACTCCTGGAAGCCCACGGCGACCAGGCCGAACTGCTTGCCCCAGTCACCCAGGTAGTTGATGCCCTCCACGCGGTAGCCGAGCGCGCGGTGCAGGTTGGCCACGGCGTGGCCGATGACGGTGGAGCGGATGTGGTGGAAGGCGATGGGCTTGGCGATGTTGGGCGACGAGTAGTCCATGACCACCGTCTTGCCCGCGCCCACGTCCGAGCCACCGTAGCGCACGCCCTGGGAACGCGCCGCGTCGATGACCTCGGCGGTGAAGGGCATGGGGGAGAACTTCGCGTTGACGTAGGGGCCCGCGGCGACGATCTCCAGGCCGGGGACCTTCACGCCCTGGGCGAGCGCGGCGGCGATGGCGGGCGGGGCCTTCTTCTGGGCCTTGGCCAGGGGAAAGGTGGGAAACGACAGGTCGCCATGGGCGGGGTCGGCCGGCTTGACCTGGGAGTCGATCTCGGAGGCGGGCACGCCCAGCGACTGGGCGAGCGCCTCGACGAAAGCGGTCCGGTAACGGGAGTAGACGGGAGGGCTCATTGACGCGCGGGATACTAAGCGAAGCTGGGAGGTATCCCGCGCACCTTCTGCACCTTCTCTTCGACGCGATGCGTCGTGAGGCGGTTCAGGAGACCGCGGGGTTGCGGCGGCTCGGACGGACCACGGCGCCCACGGTGTCGAGCAGCCGCGGCAGTTGCAGGGGCTTCTCGAAGAAGCCGTCGATGCGATCCAGTCCCTGGCCCGCGCCCAACGTGGAGACGTCGCTCGCGCCGGAGATGATGTAGACGGCCACGTCGGCGAGCGATTCGGTGCTCCGGATGAAGCGCAGCACGGAGCGCCCATCTTCCTCGCTCAGGCGCAGATCCAACAGCACCATGGCCGGGCGGATGTGCGAGAGGATGGAGCGGGCCTCGGCGGCGCCCGAGGTGGACATCACCCGGTAGCCCTCCTGCTCAAGCACCTGCTGGAGCACCTCGCGGCAGTCCGCGTCGTCCTCGACGAGGAGGATGCCGCCCGCGCGGGGTCCCGCCTGGGAGAGATCGGGCGAGCTGACGGCGCCGGCGAACAGGGGCATCACCATCTGCAGGCTGGTGCCCTCGCCGAGGGTGCTCGAGGCCTCCACGCGGCCGCCGTGCAGCGCCATGATCTTCGCCACCAGGGGCAGGCCGAGGCTGTGGCCCTGGCCGCGCACGCCGGGGCGGTGGAAGGGATCGAAGACGTGCTCCAGGTCCTCGGTGCCGAGGCCGGGGCCGGTGTCCTTCACGGTGAGCAGGGCGAGTCCGTCCTCGCTGCCCACGCGCAGCTCCACGCTGTCGTCGGGCTCGCAGCGGTTGATGCCGCTCTCCACGAGGTTCTGGATGGCCTCGGCGATGCGCTCGCGGTCTCCGCGCACGAAGACCTCGCCGGTGGCGGGGAGGATGAGCTGCACCTTGGACTGCTCGGCGGACGGGGTGAGGGTGCGGATGACCTCCTCGGCCACGGCCTTGAGTCCGAAGGGCCGCTGATTGAGCTGCATCTTGCCGGCCTGGAGCCGGGACATGAGCAGCAGATCATTCACCATGCGCAGCATGCGGTCCGCGCTGCGATCGCACACCTGCACCGCGCGGCGCTGGGCGTCGGAGAGCGCACCGAGCTTCTCGCGCCCCATCATGGCCAGGTACGCCTTGATGGTGGTGAGCGGGTTCTTGAGATCGTGGGACACGTTGCCGAGCAGCTCGTCGCGGCTCTGCTCCAGGGCCTTGAGGCCGGCGATGGCCGTCTGGAGATCCTTGTTACGCCGGGCGCTGTCGTCGCGCAGGCGCGCCACCTCGTAGGCGGCGGAGAGCTGTCCGGCGAGCGCCATGAGGAGCGAGTCCGAGGCCGAGCGGCGCGGGGCGAGGATGGCGAGCACACCGCTGATGCCCTGGGGGCTCTCGAGCGGAACGGCGACGGTTTCCTCGTCGCGCAGGATGGCGCGCTCGGCGAAGGCGCGGCCGATCAGGCCCTCCTCGGGGGTGGCGGCGGTGATGCGCTCGTCATAGCGGCCGCGCACGTGCTCCACGTGCAGTTGGTTGCGCGAGGGGAGGAAGCGCGCCACGTAGCAGGCCTTGGCCTGCAAGAGGGTGTGGATGAGCTGGAGCTGTGCGCGCAGGGCCTCGGTGGGACCCTCGCTGGAGGAGATGTGCCGGGCCATCTCCACGAGCGTGCGCTCGGCGGCCTCGCTCTCCACGGGAGGTTGGGGCTTCACCAGGCGCCGGGGTGGCTTCTTCGGCTCCGGGCGGAGGGTGACGATTTCGGCCAGATGAGGAACCTTCTTCTTGGGCACGGAGCGACCTCGGCAGCCTGGGGTCGATACACTCGACCCACCCGGGAGTGATCCTGCGCCAAGGGGCACCACACAGAAAACCCCCTGACCCGGGTAGAGACTGAACAGAGCTGGCCGCAGGACAGTTGCCGTGTCCACTTCACGACACAGGGAGGGCGCTCGACGGACGACCTGGCGCGTCCTCCCCGGGGAGCTAGGCCTTGAAACCGCTTTCCTCGGCCGCCTGGAGCGCGGCCACCTGCACGCGGCGGGCGGTGTCGCCCTGGGTCAGGCGGAGGATGGGCTCGCGCGCGGGCTCGAACTTGAGGGGCCCGAGCGCCTTGAGGGCGGCGATCTTCACATCATCCGCCATGTCCTCGAGGTAGGGCACCACCGCCGGAGCGATGCGCTCGTCCTGCTTGCCGGTGATGTAGTGGAGCAGGACGATCTTCTTCTGCGGATCGCGCATGTACTGGGAGCTCAGCGCGGAGAGCGCTTCCACGGCGATGGTGGTGACCTCGGCCTCGGTCAGCAGCGCCTCCAGCACGCGGATGGCCCAGGAGGTGGCCTGCTCGTTCTTGCGCAGGAAGTCCGTGACGGGCGCCACGGCGTCCTTGCCAAAGCCCTTGATGAGCTCGAAGACGTGCTCCTTCTCGTCCGCGTCCGTGGTGAGGGGCTCCACGGTGATGGTGTAGCGGTGCATCAGCACGGTGACGGCCTCGGGGAACTTCATCTCCCCGAGCTGCTGGAGGGCCTTCTGCCGGCTGTTGGGATCCCCATACTTCTGGGTCACCTTGGGCTTGAGCTTGAGTGCTTTGTCGGGGCCGGAGCCGCCGAGGAAATCGAAGATGCCCATGGGAAAGAGGCTCCGAGTGAGGGAGGCGGGTACTGGGGCCGTGTAGGACGCGGCGCGAGCGAACGCAAGGGGGTTGGAGGGGGGGAGGAGGGTGGGGCGGCTCACAACTGGAGCGAGCCCCGGACATCCGTCTGGTAGGCGCGGGCGAGGGCCTCGGCGGCCTGGCGTGCCTCGGCCGAGGGCTGTTCGGGCACCTTCACCTGGAGGGTGAGGTAGAGGTCTCCGGGGGCGCCGCCCTTGAGCGAGGGAGAGCCCCGGCCCTTGAGCCGCATGCGGCGGCCGGACTGGGAGCCCGCGGGGACCTTCACCGTCACCTCGCCCTGGAAGGTGGGCACGCGGATCTCGGCCCCGAGCATCGCCTCGGAGACCGTGACCGGCAGGTCCATGTGGAGGTCATCTCCCTCGCGGCGCACCAGCGGGTGCTCGGAGACGATCGTCTCGATGTAGAGGTCGCCCGAGGGCCCTCCGCGGGAGCCCGCGGCGCCCTGTCCGGACAGCCGCACTTTGGAGCCGGTCTGGACGCCGGCGGGAATCTTCACGGTGAGCCGGGCCGTCTCGTCCACGACGCCCGCCCCGTGGCAGGACGGGCAGGGGGGCGCCGCGCGGCCGGAGCCCCGGCAGGTGGGGCAGGTGCCGCCCACGGACATGCCGAGCACGCCGCCGCCCCGGCGCACCTTGCCGGTTCCCCCACAGGTGGCGCAGGTGGTGGGCGCGCCGGACTGGCCCGAGCCCTGGCAGCGCCCGCAGCGCCCGGGGCGTTGCAGGGAGATGCTGCGCTCGGTGCCGGTGAGGGCCTCGGAGAAGCTGAGCGTGAGGTTGGCGGTGATGTCTTCGCCCGCGGTGGGGCCAGCGGCCCGGCCGCCGCCCGCGCGCCCGAGGATTTCCCCCAGGTCCACGCCGCCCGCGCCCGCGCGCCCGAAGATGTCGCCGAGGATGTCCCCGAGGTCGAAGTCCGCGCCCGCGCCTCCGCCATAGGGCATGCCGCCGCCGGCGGCCCGTGCGGCCTTGTAGGCCCGGTACTGCTCGGCCTTCTTCTCATCGAAGCCGAGCTTGCCGGCCTCCTCGCCGAACTCATCGTAGAGCTTGCGCTTGCGCTCGTCCGACAACACCTCGAAGGCGGAGTTGAGTTGTTTGAACTTCTCCTCGGCGCTCTTGTTTCCCGGGTTGACATCGGGGTGGTACTTGCGCGCGAGTTTGCGGAAGGCCTTCTTGATTTCGTCGGCCGACGCCGTCCGGGCCACGCCGAGAATCTGGTAGTAGTCGTCCGCCATGTGGGTGACGTCCTCCTTGAGTGGAAGAACGTAACCCGTCGTACGGCGAGCGCCAGCATGGTGTGTGCCCTGGGGTCCGGATGTATAAACTGACCCGAGTGCCGAGGGAGAGCATGGGGTCGCCGCGCGGACGACGAGCGAAGATGGGCGGGGTGGTGGGCTGCCTCGTGCTGATGTCGGTATCCGCCGCTGGGCAGGATACCGGCCGGCCGACGGGGGCCGAGGGCCAGGTCATCGATCGCGTGGTGGCGGTGATCGCCGGCCAGGTCTTGACGCTGAGTGAATTGTCGTTCGAGGCCCGGGTGGTGCTCGTCCAGCGAGGAGGCGTGCGGGCGGCGGAGGTGTCCTTGGACGAGGAGACGCTGCGGGGAGCGCTGGACTTGGCCATCAACCAGCGGTTGTTGGTGGCGGGGGCGGATCGGCTCCAGGCCTTCGCGGCGGAGCGCTCGGAGGTGGAGGCGCGGGTCAAGGCCTTCCGCGAGCGCTTCGAGGACGAGCCCGCGTTGCTGGCCTTCCTGACGCGGCATGACGCGGACCTGGAACAGTTGACGGCGGTGCTGGAGCGGGGCGTGCGGGCCGAGCGCATCCTGGACAGCCGGATCCGCTTGCGCGCCCAGGTGAGCGAGGCGGAGGCGAGGCGGTACTGGGAAGAGCACAAGGCGACGATGGGCGGCCCATACGAGGGCGTTCGCGAGGCGTTGAAGGAGAGGTTGATGCGGGAGCGCTACGGTCAGCTGGCGAAGGAGGAATTCGCGCGGGTGAGGGCGGACGCGCGGGTGAGGGGCGTGGCACCTTTCGCCCGGGAGGAGGGTCCATGAGGCGGATGCGGGAGGACACCCGTCCGAGGCTCCAGGGCGTACCGGACCCCGCGTTCCTCATCCGGAGGATGACGCGCGAGGATCTGCCCGCGGTGATGGCCCTGGAGAAGGCCTCGTTCCGCAACCCCTGGTCCCTGGAACTGCTCCAGCGCGAGCTGAGTCACGACTGGTCCATCATCTTCCTGCTGGAAGAGCCCTCGTCCGAGGGGGGACGGCACCTGCTGGGCATCTCCATCTTCTGGATCGTCCACGACGAGGTGCACGTGCTCAACGTGGCCACGGCGCCGGAGCATCGTCGGCGAGGCGTGGGCCGTGCCCTGATGGACGCCACGCTGGCCGAGGGGCGGGCGCGCAAGTGCTGCCTGGCCACCCTCGAGGTGCGCAAGAGCAACGAGGCGGCCATCAACCTCTACAAATCCTTTGGTTTCCGCGCCGTGGGCGTCAGGCCCAACTACTACGTGGACGAGGGCGTGGCGCCCGAGGACGCGATCGTGATGGTCCTCGACTTCTAGCGACCAGGGGAGTAGAGGGGCGGCCCTGCGCGCAAGCGTGGGGAATGGGGACGTGGGTCGCCGGGAGTTATCCTCACCGGCCGTCCGTGCTTGACACAAGGTGCCCCCTCCCTATACTCGCGGCCCTTTTTAAGCGCAGTGGTAGGTCTGTATGCGCCCCCGGGTACACCCGCTCGGGGCAATCGAGAAGGAAGAGGAGTTCAGTGCCAACCATCAGCCAGCTGGTCCGCCAGGGCCGCGAGAAGTTGAACATCAAGGGCAAGAGCCCCGCTCTGAAGGAGTGCCCTCAGAAGCGCGGCGTCTGCACCCGCGTGTACACCACCACGCCGAAGAAGCCGAACTCGGCCCTTCGCAAGGTGGCCCGTGTTCGTCTGACGAACGGGATTGAAGTGACGTCCTACATCCCCGGCGTGGGTCACAACCTCCAGGAGCACTCGGTGGTGATGATCCGCGGTGGCCGTGTGAAGGACCTCCCGGGCGTGCGCTACCACATCATCCGCGGCACGCTGGACTCCGTGGGCGTGGCCGGCCGCAAGCAGAGCCGCTCCAAGTACGGCGCCAAGCGTCCGAGCTGAGCTCGGAGCTGATCACCTTCGCATCATTCACCGGAACGCTTGCCCCGCACCCTGGGGAGCCTTCCTGATTCGCCAACGCAGTTCGAAGCCCCCACGAAGACTCCCGGGTGCATGGGAGCGGGGCGTAAGGGATAGAAAAAGATGCCTCGTCGTCGCGTAGTAGCCAAGCGCAAGATCCTTCCTGATCCGAAGTTCCAGGACCGCCTCGTCACGAAGTTCGTGAACGACCTGATGCGCAAGGGGAAGAAGTCCATCGCCGAGCGGGTGTGCTACGGCGCCTTCAGCCTCATCGAGGAGCGTGCGAAGGAGGACCCCCTCAAGACGTTCAAGAAGGCCCTGGACAACGTCAAGCCGGTGCTCGAGGTGAAGAGCCGCCGCGTCGGTGGCGCCACCTACCAGGTGCCCGTGGAGGTCCGTCAGGATCGCCGCGTGGCGCTGGGCATGCGCTGGATCATCACCTACGCCAAGGCGCGCGGTGAGAAGACGGCCATGGAGAAGCTGGCGGGCGAGATCATGGACGCCGCCAACAACCGTGGCAACGCCGTGAAGAAGCGCGAGGACACGCACAAGATGGCCGAGGCCAACAAGGCCTTCGCCCACTACCGCTGGTAGTCCTCATTCAGTCCAACGCAGTGCCCGGCACCCGGATGCGCTCTCTCGCGCGTCCGGGTGTTTCCGGTCTTTGACATCCGCTTCCAGAAGAGGTTCGTAGAAATGCCCCGCGAGTATCCGCTCGAGCGCTATCGCAACATCGGCATCATGGCGCACATCGACGCCGGCAAGACGACGACCACGGAACGGATCCTGTTCTACGCGGGAGCCATCCACAAGATGGGCGAGGTGCATGAAGGCACCACGACCACGGACTGGATGCCGCAGGAGCGCGAGCGTGGCATCACCATCACCTCGGCCGCGATCACCGCCTTCTGGAACCGGAACGACCAGAAGTACCGCATCAACATCATCGACACCCCGGGCCACGTGGACTTCACCATCGAGGTGGAGCGCTCCCTGCGCGTGCTGGACGGCACCGTCGCGGTCTTCGACGCGGTGAACGGGGTGGAGCCCCAGTCGATGACCGTCTGGCGCCAGGCGGACAAGTACCGGGTTCCGCGCATCTGCTTCATCAACAAGATGGACCGGGTGGGCGCGGACTTCGCGATGTCCGTCGACACCATCCGCGAGAAGCTCGGCGCGCGTCCGGTGCGCATGCAGCTGCCGCTGGGCGCCGAGGACAAGCACCGGGGCGTGATCGATCTGGTGCGGATGAAGGCGCTCGTCTTCCAGGACTCGGAGATGGGCAGCCGCTACGACGAGGTGGACATCCCCGAGGACCTGCGCGCGGAGGCCGACGCGGCCCGGAGCGAACTCGTGGAGATCGCCGCCGAGCAGGATGACGCGCTCACGGAGAAGTTCCTCGAGGGCACGGAGCTCACCGAGCAGGAGATCCGCACGGCCATCCGCAAGGGGTGCCTGTCGCTGAAGGTCTTCCCGGTGTTCTGTGGCTCGGCCTTCAAGCACAAGGGCGTGCAGCCGTTGTTGGACGCGGTGGTGGACTATCTGCCGGGTCCGCTGGACATCCCGCCGGTGAAGGGCAAGAGCCCCAAGGGCCAGGAGGAAACGCGGGAGACGCGCGACAACGCGCCCTTGAGCGCGCTGGCCTTCAAGATCATGCCGGACCCGGCCTTTCCGTCCCAGACGCTCACCTTCCTTCGCATCTACTCGGGCAAGCTGGAGTCGGGCTCGGCGGTGTGGAACTCGGTGAAGGGCAAGCGCGAGCGCATTGGCCGCTTGGTGCAGATGCGCGCGGACAAGAAGGACGAGGTGTCCGAGTGCTACGCCGGGGACATCTGCGCGGTAGTGGGCCTCAAGCTGGCCACCACGGGCGACACCCTGTGCGACGACAAGCACCCCATCATCCTGGAGCAGATGGAGTTCCCCGAGCCCGTCATCGACGTGGCCATCGAGCCGAAGTCCACGGCGGATCAGGACAAGATCCTCACCAGCCTGGCGCGCCTGGCGGTGGAGGATCCGTCCTTCCGGGTCCGGACGCACGAGGAGACGGGACAGACGCTCATCGCGGGCATGGGCGAGCTGCACCTGGAGATCATCGTCGACCGACTGAAGCGTGAGTTCAAGGTCGACGCCAACGTGGGCAAGCCCCAGGTGGCCTACCGCGAGACGATCACCGAAATGGTGGAGACCCAGGGGCAGTACATCCGTCAGCTGGGAGGCAAGGGGCAGTACGGCGATATCTGGTTGAGGGTGAGCCCCAACAAGGCTGGCGAGGGCTTCGCCTTCTCGAGCACCATTCCCGCGGAGAAGGTGACCCGGGAATTCGTGGAGGCCGCGCGGCAGGGGATCCAGGAGTCCTTGTCGAGTGGTCCCATCGCGGGCTATCCGCTGTTAGACGTGAAGGTGGAGGCCTTCGATGGCTCCATGCACGACACGGACTCGAACGAAGTGGCGTTCAAGGTCGCCGGCTCGATGGCCTTCCGGGACGCCGTGCGAGGGGCGAAGCCCGTGCTCCTCGAGCCCATCATGGACTGCGAGATCGTCACCCCGAACGACTTCATGGGGGACGTGATTGGAGACCTGACGGGCCGGAGGGGCAAGGTGCAGGGCATGGAGCCTCGGCCGGGAGGCTTGCAGGCGGTCCTGGCCCAGGTGCCTCTGGCAAAGATGTTCGGTTACTCGACCGACCTGCGAAGCCGCAGTCAGGGAAGAGCGACCTACACCATGCGGTTCAGCCACTACGCTCCCGCACCGAAGGATGTGCTGAACCGGTGAGGCTGGCTCGGTCCCCAGCGGAGGGGGCGAGCGATTTCATTTGACGTTTTCGTACGTTTGAAGCACCACGCAGCACATTTTCTCGATTCGGCCCCCTGGCCGGTCTCCGAGGAGCAGAGATGAGCAAGGAAAAGTTCGACAGAAGCTTGCCGCACGTCAACATTGGCACCATCGGCCACGTTGACCACGGCAAGACGTCCCTCACGGCGGCCATCACCAAGGTGCTGGCGAAGACCGGCGGCGCGACGTTCCTCGCGTACGACCAGATCGACAAGGCGCCGGAGGAGCGCGAGCGCGGAATCACGATTTCGACCGCGCACGTGGAGTACAAGACGAAGAACCGGCACTACGCGCACGTGGACTGCCCGGGACACGCCGACTACGTGAAGAACATGATCACGGGAGCGGCGCAGATGGACGGCGCGATCCTGGTGGTGTCGGCGGCGGACGGCCCGATGCCGCAGACGCGTGAGCACATCCTGCTGGCCAGGCAGGTGGGCGTGCCCTACATCGTGGTCTTCCTGAACAAGGTGGACCTGCTGGACGACCCCGAGCTGCGCGAGCTCGTGGAGATGGAAGTGCGCGACCTGCTCAAGAAGTACGAGTTCCCCGGGGACACGATTCCGATCGTGCCGGGCAGCGCGGTGAAGGCGCTGGAGGGAGACACGTCGGAGATTGGCGAGCCGGCGATCCTCAAGCTGATGGAGGCGGTGGACAGCTACATCCCCACGCCGCAGCGCGCCACGGACAAGCCCTTCCTGATGCCGGTGGAGGACGTGTTCTCCATCGCGGGCCGCGGAACGGTGGCCACGGGCCGCGTGGAGCGCGGAATCATCAAGGTGGGCGAGGAAGTGGAAGTGGTGGGACTGCGCGCCACGCAGAAGACGGTGGTGACGGGCGTGGAGATGTTCCGCAAGCTGCTGGACGAGGGCCGGGCGGGAGACAACATCGGAGCGCTGGTGCGTGGCCTCAAGCGTGAGGACATCGAGCGCGGCCAGGTCATCGCCAAGCCGGGCAGCATCACGCCGCACACGAAGTTCAAGGCGCAGATTTACGTGCTGTCGAAGGAGGAGGGTGGCCGTCACACGCCGTTCTTCAAGGGCTACCGGCCGCAGTTCTACTTCCGCACGACGGACGTGACGGGAACGGTGAAGCTGCCGGAGAACGTGGAGATGGTGATGCCGGGCGACAACATCGCGATCGAGGTGGAGCTGATCACCCCGGTGGCGATGGAGAAGGAGCTGCGCTTCGCCGTGCGTGAGGGTGGTCGTACCGTGGGCGCCGGCGTCGTCGCCGAGATCATCGCCTAGTCATCAGAAGTTTCCGCTTGCCCTGGCGGACCAAAACAGCGAAAAGCCGGGGCAGTGTGAATTAGGTTGCATACACCGGGGCCGCGGTGGTACATGCCGCGCCCCTTCGAAGAGACGGCTCTGTGACATCCAGGGGACGTTGGGCGTAGCGCCTCCAACAGAGGCCGTACAAAGAGGTTTTTGCGAATGGCGACACAGAAGATCCGCATCCGGCTGAAGGCCTACGACTCCAAGCTCCTGGATCAGAGCGCTGGGGAGATCGTTGAGACGGCTCGGCGCACGGGCGCCAAGGTTGCCGGTCCGATCCCCCTGCCCACGCGCATCAACAAGTTCACGGTGTTGCGTTCGCCGCACGTGGACAAGAAGAGCCGCGAGCAGTTCGAGATCCGCACGCACAAGCGTTTGCTCGACATCCTCGAGCCGACCCAGCAGACGCTGGACGCGCTCATGAAGCTGGATCTGTCGGCCGGCGTTGACGTGGAGATCAAGTCCTGAGGGACGGGGTAGAGCCCGACCGGGTCCACTCCATTCCCCAGAGGAAATAGCCATGGCAAAGTTCGACGTAGTCGATCTGGATTTGAAGAAGGTGTCGGAGCTTGAGCTCTCCGACGAGGTCTTCGGCGCCGAGCCGAACGCGCACCTCTTTTACGAGGTCGCGAAGATGCAGCAGGTGAACCGTCGCCGCGGTACGGTGGCGGTGAAGAACACCTCGCTGGTGAGCGGTGGCGGCAAGAAGCCCTGGAAGCAGAAGGGTACCGGCCGCGCCCGCCAGGGTTCCATCCGCGCTTCCCACTGGGTGGGCGGCGGTAAGGCGATGGGTCCCAAGCCGCGTGACTACTTCTACCGGCCGCCCAAGAAGGTCCGCCGCGGTGCGCTCAAGGCGGCCCTGTCGCTGCGCGCTCGCGAGAAGACGCTCATCATCCTCGACGGCTTCAAGCTGGATGCTCCGAAGAGCAAGCAGGCGTTCGATGCCCTGACCAAGCGGCTGAAGCTGGCCGGTGCGCTGGTGATCGACGCCAAGGACAACATCAACCTGCACCGCAGCGTGCGCAACCTGGCGAAGTTCGACGTGCTGCCGCCCGAGGGTCTCAACCTCGAGTCCGTCCTGCGCCACAAGCACCTGGTGGTCACTTCCGCGGCCATCAAGGCCATCGAGGGGGCGCTCTCGTGAACGCCAACGACGTCATCAAGGGGCCGCTCATCACCGAGAAGCTGGATCAGGCCCGCGAGAAGTTCCGGCAGTACTCGTTCATCGTCGACAAGAAGGCCACCAAGTACGACGTGGCCAACGCCGTCGAGAAGCTCTTCAAGGTGAGCGTCGAGGGTGTTCGGACCAACATCGTCCGCGGCAAGACCAAGCGCGTGGGGCGCTCGATCGGCAAGCGGCCGAACTTCAAGAAGGCGGTCGTCACCCTCAAGGAGGGGGACAAGATCGAACTCTTCGAGGGAGGCGCGGTCTAGCGCACAGCGCTGACCGACGTAGAGGACCACTATGGGCATCAAGAAGTACAAGCCGACCTCCGCCGCCCGCCGCCTCATGACGGTGTCCGACTTCGCGGACATCACCAAGGGGACGCCGGAGAAGAAGCTCACCGAGTCTCTGTCGAAGTCCGGTGGCCGCAACGCTCACGGTCACATCACCCGCCGTCACCAGGGTGGTGGTCATAAGCGTCGCTACCGCATCATCGATTTCAAGCGTCGTGACAAGGACGGCGTGCCGGCCAAGGTCGCGGCGGTGGAGTACGATCCGAACCGCTCCGCCAACATCGCCCTCCTGCACTACGCGGATGGCGAGAAGCGCTACATTATCGCCCCCGTCGACCTGAAGGTGGGCGACACGGTGATGGCGGGCGAGAACGCGGACATCCGTCCGGGCAACAGCCTGCCGCTCATCAACATCCCGGTGGGTACGGTCATCCACAACGTGGAGCTCAAGCCCGGCCGTGGTGCGCAGATCATCCGCTCGGCGGGTTCCTCCGGCCAGCTGATGGCGAAGGAAGGCCGCTACGCCCAGGTGCGTCTGCCCTCCGGCGCGGTGCGCATGGTGCTCATCGAGTGCCGCGCCACCGTGGGCCAGGTCGGTAACCTGGAGCACGAGATCATCCGGATCGGTAAGGCGGGTCGCAGCCGCTGGCTGGGCATCCGTCCCACCGTCCGCGGTCTGGCGATGAACCCGGTCGATCACCCGCACGGTGGTGGTGAGGGCAAGTCCGGCCAGGGTAATCCGCACCCCGTGTCTCCGTGGGGCCAGAAGACCAAGGGTCTGAGCACGCGCAAGAACAAGCGCACTGACAAGTTCATCGTGAGCGTCCGCCGCCCGGGCGCGCGCAGCCAGTAGTCGAGGGTTCAAACAATGGCGCGTTCGATTAAGAAGGGTCCGTTCGTCGATGGGTACCTCGTCAAGAAGGTCGAGGACATGATCAAGACGAACAAGAAGAGTGTCGTGAAGACGTGGTCCCGCCGTTCGACCATCCTTCCGGAGTTCGTGGGTCACACCTTCGCGGTGCACAACGGCCGCAAGTTCATCCCCGTCTTCGTGACCGAGAACATGGTGGGCCACAAGCTCGGCGAGTTCGCCCCGACGCGTACGTTCGGCGGTCACTCGGCGGAGAAGAAGGTCGCCAAGGGCAAGTAGTCGGCCCCGCTGACAGGCGGCGTCCGCCAGAGGAGATGACATGGAGTCGAAGGCACATCTGAGGTTTCTGAGCATGTCGCCCCGGAAGGTTTCCACCGTGGCGGCGCTTGTCCGGGGCAAGTCGGTAGGCCAGGCCCTGAACATCCTGCGCTTCACCAGCCGCGCCGCGGCACTCCCGGTGGCCAAGCTCATCAAGAGCGCCGTGGCCAACGCGACCGACCTGTCCAAGGGGCAGGTCGATGTGGACAAGCTCGTCGTGAAGACGATCTCGGTGGATCAGGGTCCGACCCAGCGCCGCTACATGCCGCGCGCCATGGGTCGCGCCTCGCGCATCAACAAGAAGACCAGCCACATTCACGTGGTCCTGGCCGAGGCGGCCAAGAAGTAGGCCGCCCGCCTGGCGCACCACGCAACCGATTGAAGGAGACGCACGTTGGGCCAGAAAGTCCATCCCATTGGGTTCCGCCTCGGGGTCATCAAGACCTGGGACTCCAAGTGGTTCGAGCACAAGAACTACGCGCAGTGGCTGCATGAAGACATCCGCATCCGCGAGTTCGTGAAGAAGTCGCTCAATCACGCGGGTGTCTCCAAGGTGGAGATCGAGCGCGCGGCGAACAAGGTGAAGGTCAACGTGCACACCGCGCGCCCCGGTATCGTCATCGGCAAGCGCGGCGCGGGCATCGAGACGGTGAAGAAGGACCTCCAGCAGTTCACGAAGAACGAGGTCTTCCTCAACATCGTCGAGGTCCGCAAGGCCGAGACCGACGCGCAGCTGGTGGCCGAGAACATCGCCACCCAGCTCGAGCGCCGCATCGCCTTCCGCCGCGCCATGAAGAAGGCGCTGCAGACGGCGATGAAGTTCGGAGCGAAGGGCATCCGTGTCTCGTGCTCCGGTCGTCTCGGTGGCGCGGAGATGGCCCGCTACGAGTGGTATCGCGAGGGCCGCGTGCCCCTGCACACCCTCCGCTCGGACATCGACTACGGTTTCGCCGAGGCGAAGACCACCTACGGCAAGATCGGCTGCAAGGTGTGGATCTGCCGCGGCGACATCCTCCCCACCAAGGGTGGTCAGGGTGCCGCGCCGGCTTCCACCCGCTAACTCTCCAGGAGCCGCTCCGAGAGGAGCGGCTCCGTTGGGATTGAAGGACACCGACGATGCTTCAGCCTGCTCGTACGAAGTTCCGCAAGATGCACAAGGGCCGCATGCCGGGCCTGGCTCACCGTGGCAGCGATCTCACCTACGGTGAGTACGGCCTCATGTCCCTGCAGCCGGGGTGGCTCACCTCGCGGCAGATCGAGGCGGCCCGTATCGCGATGACGCGCCACATCAAGCGTGGTGGCAAGATCTGGATTCGCGTTTTCCCGGACAAGCCCATCACGAAGAAGCCCGCCGAAACCCGTATGGGTACCGGTAAGGGTGGTGTGGAGTACTACGTGGCGGTGGTCAAGCCCGGTCGCATCCTCTACGAGATGGAGGGAACGACGCCCGAGGTTGCCACCAGTGCCCTGAAGTTGGCCCAGGCCAAGCTGCCGGTGCTGACGAAGATCGTCACCCGCAGCGAGCTGGCGCTCTAGTTCCGCCGGGGGCGGCTCTTTGATATGAGGGCCGCCCGCTGGCTCTGAGGAGATTTGAAGATGGCGACTGCGAAAGAACTCAAGGAGCTCTCGGAGGCCGACCTGAAGCAGCGCGCGGCGGAATTGCGCGACACGCTGTTCCAGGACCAGCTGAAGCGGGCGACTGGCTCGCTGGACAACCCGTCCGAGCGGACCCAGCACAAGCGCGATCTGGCGCGCATCCTGACCGTCCTGGGAGAGAAGACCCGGACGGAGAAGAAGGCTTAGGAGCTTTTCTCATGGCTGAAGCGACTCAATCCACTCCCGCCACGACCCCCTCCCGCGGCCGTCCCAAGACGCGCGTGGGCATCGTGACCTCCAACAAGATGCAGAAGACGGTGGTGGTCACCGTCTCGCGCCGCTCGGCTCACCCCAAGTACGGGAAGATCCTGAACGCGCGCGAGAAGTACAAGGCGCACGTCGAGGACCACGACTACCCGGCCAAGATCACCATCAACGAGGGTGATCGGGTGCGCATCGCCGAGACCCGGCCGACCTCGAAGGACAAGCGGTGGCGGGTGGTCGAGGTGTTGGAGAAGAGCAAGAACGTCTGAGCCGTCCGAGCCCGCGTCGCCACTTGGCGCGCGGGGACCGTGGCTCGAGCCGCGCGGTGCCCCTCCTGACCGGAAGGGCCTGCAGCAAGCTGAGAGAGGGAATTCCAGATGATTCAGATGACGAGCGTGCTCGACGTGGCCGACAACTCGGGCGCCAAGAAGGTGTTCTGCATCAAGGTGTTGGGTGGCTCCAAGCGCAAGTACGCGTCCATCGGCGATGTGATCGTCGTGTCGATCCGCGAGGCGCTGCCGAACTCCAAGGTGAAGAAGGGTGACGTGGCCAAGGCGGTCATCGTGCGCACGGCGCGCGAGGTGGGCCGTCCGGATGGCAGCTACATCAAGTTCGATGGCAACTCCGCCGTCCTCATCAACAAGGACCTGGAGCCCATTGGGACGCGCATCTTTGGGCCGGTGGCCCGCGAGCTCCGCGCCCGTAAGTTCATGAAGATCATCTCGCTCGCTCCCGAGGTCCTCTAGTAGGGCGTCAGGCGGTCCGCGAGGAGGGAGAGGAACCATGGAGAAGCTCAAGGTTGGAGACACCGTGCAGGTCATCGCGGGCGCCGAGCGCTCGGAGAAGACCGAGGCGACCAAGCGCGGGAAGATCCTGAAGATCGACCGTGAGGCCCAGCGTGTGACCGTGGAAGGTCTGCGCATGGTCAAGCGGCACCTGCGCAAGACGCAGCAGCAGCCCGAGGGTGGCATCGTCGAGAAGCCGGGCACGATCCACATCTCGGACGTCCAGCTGGTCTGCGCGAAGTGCGGCAAGCCGACCCGCGTGGGTATCAGGCTGGATGGTGACAAGAAGAAGCGGTTCTGCAAGCGCAAGGATTGCAACGGCCTGATTGACTAGGGTCGTCGGTTCGGGCATGTATGCGCGCCCTTTGCCCTGCCCGGGCGAGGGGAGAGCAGACGGGCAGATGTCGCCGGGGCTCCGAAGGACCCGTAGGGCTCCGGTGTTTTCAGTTTTCATGAAGTACTGATCGGCGCGCTGGGTCCAGGGCCGCGCTCCGAAGCAGGGGACAAGACGATGGCTGAAGAGAAGAAGGACGCGGCGAAGAAGGAAAAGAAGGGCCGCAAGAAGGACGAAGTCAAGAAGGCTGGATTCGCGGCGAACATCGAAGAAGGTCTCGAGGCCAAGCCGGCGCGGCTCAAGCTGCGCTTCCGCAAGGAAGGCGTGTCCGCGCTGATGAAGGAACTGGGGCTCAAGAACCCCATGCAGGTTCCGCGTCTCGAGAAGATCGTCGTCAACATGGGCCTCGGCGAGGCGCTCGCCAACGCCAAGATCCTCGAGTCCGCCGTGGATCAGCTGGGCGCCATCACCGGCCAGAAGCCCGTGGTGACCCGTGCCCGCAAGTCGATCGCGAACTTCAAGCTGCGTCAGGGCCAGGCCATCGGTGCCGCCGTCACGCTGCGCGGCGACCGGATGTACGAGTTCCTCGACCGCCTCATCACCGTGGCGTTGCCCCGCGTGCGCGACTTCAAGGGCGTGTCGCCCAAGGCGTTCGACGGAAAGGGTAACTACACCCTCGGCGTGCGCGAGCAGATCATCTTCCCTGAAATCAACTACGACCAGATCGAGAAGGTGAAGGGGCTGAACATCAGCTTCGTCACCACTGCGGAAAACGACGAGCAGGGGCTGGCGCTGATGCGTCACTTCGGTATGCCGTTCCGCCAGTAACGAGGATCCGCACCCATGGCCAAGCTCTCGAAGATCGCCCAGGCGAAGCGCAAGCCGAAGTTCTCCGTTCGCGCCTACAACCGTTGCCCGCTGTGCGGCCGTCCGCGCGCGTTCCTGCGGAAGTTCAACATGTGCCGTATCTGCTTCCGCAACCGCGCGCTGCGCGGTGAGGTCACCGGCGTCACCAAGTCGTCCTGGTAGTCGGACGCGGGTCTTCGGACTCCTGGATGGAGTCTGAAGGCCTTGCCTCTCCTGAAGAGGGGAGGCCCTCGCGGTAGATGCAGTGCAATCGTGGCGAACCCCTGGGATGGGCCCAGCAGGCGCGGCGATTGCGAACGCGGAGTCGGCTTGGCCGCTCCGCAAGGAAGGTAGCCATTCATGTCGGTCGTCAACGATCCCATCGGCGACATGCTGACCCGTCTGCGCAACGGTTCGCGTGCGCGTCACGACAAGGTCGTCATGCCCCACTCGAACCTCAAGGTCGAGATCATCAAGGTTCTCAAGGCCGAGGGTTTCATCGGGGACTACACGGTCCACGAGCGCGCGCCGCAGAACGAGATCTCCGTGCAGCTGAAGTACGGTCCGGATCGCGCTCCGGCCATCACGGGTATCCGCCGCATCTCCAAGCCCGGCCTGCGCCGTTACGTCAACGTGCGTGAAATCCCCCAGGTTCTCGGGGGACTCGGCATTTCGATCCTGTCCACCTCCAAGGGCGTGCTGGTGGACTCCGAGGCTCGCAAGCAGAAGGTCGGCGGCGAGCTGCTCTGCACGGTCTACTAGCCAGCGGCCCGGGTGCCGCGGCTTTGGCCGCGACCTGGTCCTGCACGAGGGAATCATGAGTCGGATTGGAAAGCTTCCGGTCAAGCTGGCGGACAAGACGAAGGCCACGGTCGTGGGCCGCCAGGTCAATTTCGAGGGTCCCAAGGGGAAGATGGTCGTTCAGCTTCCCGCCAAGGGCGTGAAGGTGACGGTCGCGGGCAATGAGGTTCGGGTCGAGCGCGAGGATGAGTCGCGTGAGTCCCGTAGCCTGCACGGCCTGACCCGCACGCTGCTGGCCAACGCGGCCAAGGGCGTTTCGTCGGGCTTCGAGCGTCGCCTGGACATCCGCGGCGTTGGTTTCCGCGCCGAGGTCAAGGGCAAGGCGATCAACTTCGCGCTGGGTTACTCGCACCCGGTGGTGTTCAACCTCCCCGAGGGCGTGACGGCCGAGGTCGACAAGACCGCGCGCACCGAGGATGGTCTGCCCACCCTGGGTCTGACGCTGCGCTCCGCGGACAAGGAAGTCCTCGGCGCCGCCGCGGTGAACATTCGCGCGCTGCGCCCGCCCGAGCCGTACAAGGGCAAGGGCATCAAGTACGCGACCGAGAAGATCCGCCGGAAGGAAGGCAAGACCGGTACCGCCTAGTCGGAGTGAACACTCAACCGCATGGCCCCAAGGAGGGCCATGCGATCATCCGGGGGTGGAACTCCCCATCACCGCCGGACGGAGAAAGAATCAGCCATGTCGAACAAGGTCGATCCGCGCATCAAGAGGAAGAACCGCATCCGCAAGAAGCTCTCGGGTACCACGGAGCGTCCGCGGCTCACGGTCTACAAGAGCCTCAAGCACATCTACGCCCAGGTGGTGGACGACACCACGGGTCGTACCCTGGCCTATGCCTCCTCGCTGTCCAAGGATCTCAAGGGCAAGGACGAGGGCGACAAGAAGGCCGACGCCAAGCGCGTGGGTACGCTGATCGCGGAGAAGTGCAAGGCGGCCAATGTCGAGGCGGTGGTGTTCGACCGCAACGGCTTCCCGTACCATGGTCGGATCGCCGCCGTGGCCGATGCCGCGCGCGAGGCCGGGCTGAAGTTCTAGACACCTTTCGAAGAAGGAAGTTCCCAAGTGGCAACTCCGATCAATCCGAACGATCTCGACCTCACCGACCGGGTGGTGAACATCAACCGCGTCGCCAAGGTGGTGAAGGGCGGCCGGCGGTTCTCGTTCGCCGCGCTGGTGGTGGTGGGTGACGGCTCCGGTCATGTGGGCGTGGGCCTGGGCAAGGCCAACGAAGTTCCCGAGGCCATCCGCAAGGGCGGCGAGAACGCCAAGAAGAATCTCTTCCGCGTTCCGCTGCAGGGTCACACCATTCCTCACGAGGTGCTCGGGCACTTCGGCGCGGGGTGGGTGCTCCTCAAGCCGGCCGGTGAGGGTACGGGCGTCATCGCCGGTGGCGCGGTGCGCGCGGTCCTCGAGGCGGCGGGTATCCGCAACATCCTGACCAAGAGCCAGGGCTCGCGGAACCCCCACAACGTGCTCAAGGCCACCGTGGCCGGGCTCAAGAATCTGCGCTCCCCCGAGCAGGTGTCGCGCCTGCGTGGCAAGGACGTGGGTCCCACGAAGTCCGAAGAGGCGAGGGGCTAATCATGGCGCTGAAGGTCAAGCTGACGAAGAGCTCCGCGGGTTCCTCCGTGGACCAGCTCGCGACCATCGCGAGCCTCGGGCTGAAGAAGTTTGGCTCCGAGCGAATCCTTCAGGACACGCCGACCGTGCGTGGTCTGGTGAACAAGGTCCGTCACCTGGTGACGGCCGAGACGGTGCAGGGCGATGCTCCCAAGATCGCTCGTCGCAAGCCTCGGAAGATCCGGGCCCGGGACGCCGCGCGCGCCCGCAAGGCCCAGGCCTCGAAGGCCTAGGGTAAGAGGACTCAGACAATGTCGACTACGCTCAACAACCTGAAGCGGCCCGAGGGCTCCTGGCACCGTAAGAAGCGCGTGGGCCGTGGCCAGGGCAGCGGCCTGGGCAAGACGGCCGGTCGCGGTGGCAAGGGCCAGAAGGCTCGTTCCGGCAACATGCGGTTCGAGGGCTTCGAGGGCGGTCAGAGCCCGCTGCAGCGTCGGCTGCCGAAGTTCGGGTTCACCTCGCCCAACCGGACCATCTACGCGGTGGTGAACCTCTCGGACCTCGAGGGCTTCGACGCGGGGACCACAGTGGACGTGGCTGCCCTGGAGAAGCAGGGTCTCGTGAAGGGCCGCTACGACGGCGTGAAGGTGCTTGGCAGTGGCTCGCTGACCAAGAAGCTGACCCTGCGGGTCCACAAGCTCTCGGCTTCGGCCCGTGAGGCCGTCGAGAAGGCGGGCGGTTCCGCCGAGGAGCTTCCCCTGGTCGCCCACAAGCCCGAGTCCGCCGCGAAGGCGCACTCTGGCAAGGGCGTGAAGCAGGCCCGGAAGTGAGGGAAGGGCGGGTCACACTCTCAGTGGTGCCCGCCTTTCCACCGGTGTAGGATTTCGCGCCCCTCTCCGAATGCGGATTGGGGCGCTGTTGTTCTCGCCTAAACCTTTTTAGGGGATGGATCCCACGTGGCTCTGAACGCCTTCGCCAACGTCTTCCGCATCGCGGAGTTGCGTAGCCGGCTCATCTATACGCTGATGCTGCTCGCGGTGTACCGCATCGGCATCTTCATCAACACGCCTGGAGTGGATCGGGCGGCGATGAACGCGTTCATGGACGCCCAGCGCCAGTCGGGCGGCCTGTTCTCGCTCTTCAACCTTTTCTCCGGCGGTGCCCTGAACCAGATGTCCATCTTCGGACTGGGCATCATGCCGTACGTGTCCGCCTCCATCATCATCCAGCTCCTGGCTGTCGTGGTACCCAGCCTGGAGCGGCTGCAGAAGGAAGGCGCTGGCGGCCGCCAGAAGATCAACCAGTACACGCGTTATGGCACCATCCTGCTGTCGACGATCCAGGGCATCGGCATCTCGCGCTGGCTGGCGTCGCTCGGCCGCTCCGACGCGGGCCAGAACGGCTTCAATCAGGTGGTGGTGCCCAACGACAACGCCTGGTTCACGTTCATGACGGTCATCAGCCTGACGGCGGGCACCGCCTTCATCATGTGGCTGGGTGAGCGCATCACCGAGCGCGGCATCGGCAACGGCATCTCGCTCATCATCTTCGCGGGAATCGTGGCCGGCCTCCTGCCGAGCGGTAAGACGCTGTTGGACCTGGTGCAGCAGGAAGTGGTCAGCATGGCCGCGGTGATCGCGCTGCTGGCCTTCATGGTGGTGGTGGTGGCGGTGGTGGTCTATGTCGAGCGCGGAATGAGACGCATCCCGGTCCAGTACGCCAAGCGGATGGCTGGGCGGCGCATGTTCGCGGGTCAGGCCACCTACTTCCCGATGAAGGTCAACACGGCGGGCGTCATTCCGCCCATCTTCGCCGGCGCGTTGCTGTCCTTCCCCGCCACGCTGGGCACCTGGTTCCCGTTCCTCCAGGGCGTGCAGCGCAGCATCGAAGCCAGCCCCTGGGTGTACAACGGGCTCTTCGTGTTGCTGATCGTCTTCTTCTCCTTCTTCTACACGGCGCTGACCTTCCGGCCGGACGACGTGGCGGACAACATCAAGAAGCAGGGTGGCTACATTCCGGGCATCCGTCCGGGTCGGCAGACGGCGGATTTCATCGAGGGCGTGCTCAACCGCATCACCTTCGGAGGCGCGCTGTACCTGGCCGCCATCTGCGTGATTCCGTCCATCGTCACCAACCTGTTGGGTGTTCGCTTCACCTTTGGTGGGACCGCGCTGCTGATCGTCGTGGGCGTGGCCCTGGACACCGTCCAGCAGATCGAAGGTCACCTGATCAGCCGCAACTACGAGGGATTCGCGGGTCCTCGCGGTCCTCGCATCCGCGGTCGGGTTCGCGTAGCGGCCTAGTCCAGGCTGCCGCTTCGCGGGCGCTCCTCCCCCTCACCCCGGGGAGGGGCGCCTCGTCGTTCCGGGGGGGTGTACGAGCCGCGGGCGGGTGCCGCCATCCGCTTCCCGCGCTCCTTACCTGACGCGCTGAGAGAGAACACATGAACCTCATCCTGTTGGGTCCGCCTAACGCCGGGAAGGGGACCCAGGCAAAGAAGCTGTACGCGGATTTCTCGATTCCCCAAATCTCCACGGGAGACATCCTCCGCAAGGCGGTGCGGGAAGGCACCGAGCTGGGGAAGCTGGCCGGGCCGCTCATGGCCGCGGGCTCCTATGTGCCGGACGAGCTCGTCATCGGCATCGTCGAGGAGCGCCTCAAGGAAGCCGATTGTGCCAAGGGATTCATCCTGGACGGCTTTCCGCGCACCACGCCTCAGGCCGAAGCCCTCGAGCGCATGCTGGCCAAGCTGGGCAAGGGACTCAACGCGGTGGTGTCGCTCGAGGTGCCTCACGAGACGCTCATCGAGCGAGGCTCGGGGCGGCGCTCGTGTCCCAGCTGTGGATCCATCTACCATGTCACCCAGAACCCTCCGAAGAGGGCGGGCCTTTGTGACAAGGACGATACGCCCATCGTCCAGCGCGAGGACGACACGCCCGAGGTCATCGAACGGCGTCTGAAGAAGTACGACACGGAGACCTCTCCCTTGAAGCAGTTCTACGCGCAGCGGGGACTCCTCAAGAGCATCGATGGCGTGGGTCCCCCAGAGGGGATCTACGAGGAACTGAAGAAGGCCCTGGGCAAGGCCTGATCCTCCGAACAGAGCGCGAGTCCCGTTCGCCACCCCAGAGGCCGCCATGAGCCAGGTCGAGATCAAGAGCAAGGATGAGATCGCCCTCATGCGGGAAGCGGGGCGCATCGTCAGCGAGATCCTGGACGAGCTGGAGATGGCGGTTGCACCCGGGGTGAGCACCTGGGACCTCGACGCACTGTCCGAGAAGCTCATCTACCAGAAGGGGGCCAAGCCGGCGTTCAAGGGCTACCACGGCTTCCCCGCCTGCCTGTGCGCCTCCGTGAACCATGAAGTCGTCCACGGCATCCCTTCCAAGAAGCGCAAGCTCCAGGAAGGCGATCTGATGAAACTGGACTTCGGGGTCGTCTACCGGGGCTTCTTCGGCGACTCGGCCCGGACGGTTCCGGTGGGGAAGGTGAGTTCCGAGGCACAGGCCCTGATCGATGCCACCCGGGAAGCCCTGAACAAGGGAATCCAGGCCATGGTGGCGGGCAACCGGATTGGAGACATCGGCCACGCCGTGCAGGGCTACGTGGAACTCCGGGGCTTTTCCGTGGTACGGGATTTCACCGGTCATGGAATCGGCCGACGTCTGCACGAGAAGCCCGAGGTGCCCAACTACGGGCAGCCCGGCAGTGGGATGAAGCTTCGTCCAGGAATGGTCCTCGCGGTCGAACCGATGGTGAACCAGGGTACGTATGAAGTGGCCCTGTTGGACGATGACTGGACAGCCATCACCCTCGACAACAAGCTTTCCGCTCACTTCGAGCATACGGTGCTGATCACCGAGGGAGCGCCAGAGATCCTGACCCGGCGCCGGTCCGGGTAGGACGATGGAATACGAGGGAGTACCCGAGGGTTGTACGAGTTTCGTGATTTGCCAGCGCGAGGATGCTTGCCACTTCTGGACCAAAGTGTTATCCCGCCGCGCTTTCCGAGTTCAGGTGGTCCAGAGGGTTATCTGATTGCCGAAGGATGATTCCATCGAAGTCGAGGGGACGGTCATGGAGCCCCTCCCGAACGCGATGTTCCGCGTGGTGCTGGACAACGGCCACAAGGTGCTCGCGCACATTTCGGGAAAGATGCGGATGCACTTCATCCGTATCCTCCCGGGCGACAAGGTGAAGGTGGAGCTGTCCCCGTACGATTTGACCCGGGGCCGGATCACCTACCGAGCGAAGTAGCAAAGGCCTGGTTCCGCGGAATGGCGGCCAGGCCTTCAGGGCTTTTTTCTTCTAAAAGCGAAGGAAGGGAAGTACCGCCATGAAGGTTCGGGCGTCCGTCAAGAAGATCTGCGACAAGTGCAAGGTTGTTCGTCGCAAGGGTATCGTGCGCATCATTTGCGCCTCCAACCCCCGGCACAAGCAGCGCCAGGGCTAGAGTCCCCTCGGGGATTCTGAGCTCCAGACCAACTCCACCCAGAAGGAACGACGAAGATGGCTCGTATCGCCGGCATCGACCTCCCGCCCAACAAGCGCGCGGTGATCTCGCTGCAGTACATCTACGGGATCGGCAACAAGACCGCCCACGACATCATCGAGGGAGCGGGAATCGACCTCGCTACCCGGACCAAGGACCTCACCGAGGAGCAGACGCGTAAGATCCGCGAGCTCATCGAGGCGAACTACAAGGTCGAAGGTGACCTGCGCCGCGAGGTGACGATGAACATCAAGCGGTTGATGGACCTGGGCTGCTACCGGGGTCTGCGTCACCGCAAGGGTCTGCCGGTGCGCGGTCAGCGGACGCACACCAATGCGCGTACCCGCAAGGGTCCCAAGCGCGGCATCGTGCGTGCCAAGCCGGCGACGGCCGCTCGCTAGTTCTTTCACCTGCGCCGGCTCCGTGAGGAGTCGGCGTCGATCACCTACTTCCAGGAGCAACGAGTTCCATGGCTGAAGAGACCAACGCGACGCCGGCCGCCACGGCCCCCGCGGCGGGCGGCGAGGCCGCAGCGCGCAAGAAGAGCAAGAAGGGCAAGAAGAACATCCTCAACGGCGTGGTCCACATCCAGTCCACGTTCAACAACACCATCATCACGATCACGGACGTGTCCGGGAACGTGATCTCCTGGTCCTCCGCTGGCGCCCGCGGCTTCCGCGGCAGCCGCAAGTCGACGCCGTTCGCCGCCCAGGTGGCCGCCGGTGACGCCGCGGCCAAGGCCATGGAGCACGGCCTGAAGAACGTGACGGTGCTGGTGAAGGGTCCTGGCGCGGGCCGTGAGTCCGCCCTGCGCGCGCTCGCCGCCGCCGGCCTGAAGATCGCCCTCATCCGCGATGTGACGCCCATCCCGCACAACGGCTGCCGTCAGCCCAAGCGCCGCCGCGTCTAGTTCCATTCCGGGCCGCTTCCTCCCCAGGGAGCGGCCCTAGACCATCTTTCGACACGGAGAAGCATCGTGGCCCGTTATACCGCCTCCTCCTGCCGCATCTGCCGGCGGGAGAACCTGAAGATGTACCTCAAGGGTGACCGCTGCTACACGGACAAGTGTGCCATCGAGCGGCGTCCCTATCCCCCCGGTCAGCACGGCCAGGGTCGCGTGAAGTTCTCTGGCTACGGCGTGCAGCTGCGCGAGAAGCAGAAGGTCAAGCGCATGTACGGCCTGCTCGAGAGCCAGTTCCGCGGCTACTACCACCGCGCCTCGGCCGCCAAGGGCAAGACGGGTGAGAACCTCCTGCAGCAGCTGGAGCTCCGCCTGGACAACGTGGTGTTCCGCATGGGCTTCGCGGACACGCGCAACGAGGCGCGCCAGCTCGTGCGCCACGGCCACTTCACCGTGAACGGCAAGCGGGTCAACATCCCGTCCTTCGCGGTCAAGCCGGGCACCACCGTCGAGGTGGCCGAGAAGAGCCGCAAGATGCTGCGCATCGCCGAGGCCCTGGAGACCGTGGACCGCCGTGGCGTGCCGCAGTGGATCGACCTGGACAAGAAGTCCTTCAAGGCCACGGTGAAGAGCCCGCCGAACCGCGAGGACCTCACCATGCCGATCCAGGAGCAGCTCATCGTCGAACTGTACTCGAAGTAATCCCCCTGGCACGCCTGGCCTCCAGGCGAGCCGAGGATGCTTCCGCACGCGCCCTGGCCTCACCGCCGGGGCGTCGTGCTTCTGCCGGTGCCTTGTTCCCCCAGGGCCCGGCCGTTATTCAGACAACCCCCCTCGTGCCCATCCTCCCGCCACCCTGGCGGGGACGTCGGTGGTGCGGCACGCCCCGAGGAGCAGAAGGACATGGCTGACACTTTCATCGCGAAGAACTGGCGGGACCTCATCAAGCCGCGTCGGCTCGAGGTCGATCAGGACTCGCTGACCCCCACCTACGGCAAGTTCGTGGCCGAGCCCCTGGAGCGGGGTTTTGGCACCACGCTGGGCAACTCGCTGCGCCGGGTGCTCCTGTCGAGCCTCCAGGGTGGCGCGGTCACCACGGTGAAGATCGAGAACGTGGACCACGAGTTCCAGACCATTCCCGAGGTGGCCGAGGACGTCACGGACGTCGTGTTGAACCTGAAGGAGGTCCTCCTCCGGATGCACACGAACGAGCCCAAGACGCTGCGCATCGAGGCGGAGGGTCCCAAGGAGGTCAAGGCCGGTGACATCATCGCCGACCAGGACGTGGAGATCCTCAACCCGGGTCACCACATCTGCACCATCTCCGAGGGTGGCAAGGTCCGCATGGAGCTCACCTGCCGCCGCGGCCGAGGCTACGTGCCCGCCTCCGCCAACAAGGTGGTCGGCTCGCCCATCGGCACCATTCCGATCGACTCGCTCTTCTCGCCCATCCGCAAGGTGAACTACCAGGTCACCAACGCGCGCGTCGGTCAGGTCACCGACTACGACAAGCTCACCCTCGAGGTGTGGACGGATGGTTCCGTCACGCCCCAGGACGCCGTCGCCTACGCGGCGAAGATCGTCAAGGAACAGCTCACCGTCTTCGTCAACTTCGACGAGACCGAGGAGCCCGTGGCCGTCGAGGCGCCCAAGGAGGAGGCCAAGCTCAACGAGAACCTCTTCCGCTCCGTGGATGAGCTGGAGCTGTCGGTCCGCTCGGCCAACTGTCTGCAGCAGGCCAACATCAAGAGCATTGGCGACCTGGTGCAGCGCACCGAGGCCGAGATGCTCAAGACCAAGAACTTCGGCCGCAAGTCCTTGAAGGAAATCAAGGAGATCCTCGCGGAGATGGGCCTGTCGCTCGGCATGAAGCTGGAGAACTGGCCTCCCAAGACGCCTCCGGCGGCGCCTCCTCCGGCTCCCCCGGCGGCTCCCAAGGCCTAGCGTTTCGTGCTTTAACCCGCGCGTCCGGGGCGGCACGGTCGCATGCCCCGGTCTCGAGGGGGACTCTCACCGGTCCAACACATAGATGGTGGAGCCCGTGCCGGTTTCCATCCTTCCCACCCGGTACCTCATACGGCCGGAGTGGTGGGCTCCCGCAAGAGCCCGGAGTCAGTACCCATGCGCCACAAGGTCGGACAGAGGAAGCTCCACCGCACCACGAGCCACCGGCTCGCGATGCTCCACAACATGGTCACCTCGCTGCTCGAGCACGAGGCCATCCGCACCACGCTGCCCAAGGCCAAGGAGGCCCGGGCCCTCGCCGAGCGCATCATCACCCTCGGCAAGCGCGGTGGGTTGTCCAACGTGCGCCTCGCGGAGCGGACGGTTCGCAACCGCGCCATCCTCCAGAAGGTGTTCAGCGAGTACAAGACGCGCTACGCCACCCGTCCGGGCGGCTACACCCGCATCGTGCGTCTCGGCTTCCGTCGCGGTGACGGCGCCGAGATGGCCCTGCTGGAGCTGGTGGATCGTCCCGCCAAGGCCACCCCGGCCGAGGTTCCGGACACCGAGGCCGCCGCGGCCCCGGAGACCAAGACGGAGTAGTCAGCCGTCCCGGTGAATGTCGTTCATGGGAGCGTCCTTTCTCTCGGGGAAGGGCGCTCCCATTGTTTTTGGGGCAGCCTCGTCAGTGCTCATCCTCCGTGAGGTTCTTGCCCTCCTGCATGAGGGTGGCCCGGCCGTCGGACGTGCGCATCTCCACCCCGCGGATCTTGATGTCGCTGGGCGCCGCCTGGCCCTGTCCGCCCAGCAGTTGCTTGGGGGTGACGGTGAGCGGATTGGTCGGGTCCACTCGTGCGACGGAGGCCCGCCACTCCTGTCCCCGGTCGTCCTTGACGATGATGATGACGTCGAGCCAGGAGTCCCGGCTCTTGTTGACGATCGTCAACGAGGAGCGGCTGGCGACATGGGTCAGCTTCGCTCCGAACTCGCCCGTTTCCTTCACGCCTCGCGAGCACGTCACCCCTACCGTGCCGATGGACAGCAGCAGCCATCCCCCCACGATGAAGGCCTTGTACTTGAAGAAGCGATCCTGCTGCCGGAAGTCCTGAACCATCTCCTTCGCGATGGACAGGGCGTTCAACATGGCGTTGGCGGACTCGGCCTGGAGCCGCTTGCCCACCGCCGCCTGCGTCTGCTCCTTCGGCAGGGGCTCCGTTCTCGCGGCGGACATCACTCGCGGGTTCGTCGTGGACGACGCGCGGGGCAAATTCGTGGACGACGGCGTCCCTCGGGAGGGCGGCTGCGGGTGGTTGGCACCATCACTCATCAGGCCTCCAGTCTAGAGGCCCCGGGCCGCCCCTGGCTAGGCTTCACGGCGTCTTGAGTTGCTGCAGGGCCCTCGACGCCACCGCGTTCTCCGGTTGCGCCTCCAACACCTTGCGCAGCCATCGCTCCGCCTTCTCCGCCGCCTCCCGCCGCGTCTCCGGCCGCGACGACTGCCTCGCCTGCTCGGTGAAGAGGATGCCCAGGCGCAAGGTGAACTCGATGTTCTCCGGATCCTTGTCCACCACCCGCATCAACTCGCGCTCGGCGCCTGCCCAGTCGCCCTGGAACTGGAGGACCAGGGCCCTCTTTCCTCGCGGTGGCACCGCGTCTGGTTGCAGGTACGTGAGGATCCGGAAGGCCTCGTCCGCGGCCTTCAGGTCCTTGCGCTCCAGGTGCAGGTCCCCCAGCCGGAACCACGCCAGGTCCAACAGCGGGTTGAGCTCCACCGCCTTCTCCAGGTACGGGCGCGCCGCCTCCGGCCGCTGCCGCGTCAGGTACAGCTCCCCCAGGTAGAAGTGGTTCTTGCCGTCCGAGGGCGCCAGCTCGATCGCCCGCTTGAACTCCTCGACCGCCCGGCCCGCGTCGTCCACCCGCTGCCACGCGAGGCCCATCAACGCGTGCACCACCGCCAGGTCCGGGTAGTCCCGCAGAATCTCCTCGAAGGCGATGATGGCCGGGTGGGGCGCGTCCAGCTCCTGCAAGTAGCGCATGCCCTCCTCGAGCTTGGACTCGGCCGCCTTGGGAAAGCGCGCGAACGGGTCCGCGATTTGATCCATCAGCGCCCGGGCTGTCGCCACTTCCGCCGGGCTCGGCTCCTTGCCCACCAGCACCGCCAGCGCCGCCACCGCTCCCCGCTCGTCCCCCGTGCGATGCAGGGCCTTGGCCAGCGGCAACTGGAACCCCGCCCGCTCCGGGGCGAGCTCGACTGCCCGGCGCAACGGCCCCACCGCGGCCGTGTACTGCTCGGACTCCAGCAGGGCCACGCCCAGGCGATGGTGGAACTCGGGCTCGTCCGGCTTCATCTCCCGCGCCCGCTCGAAGGCGGCCACCGCGGGCGCCCCCGCGTCCGACGCCCGCGAGAAGTACGCCAGCCCCAGCATGTAGTGGTTCACCGCCCGCTCGGTCTGCGTGTTGCGCCGCCGCAGCTCCGCGATCCACGCGCCCGTGTGCCCTCCCTTCACCTGCGCCGCGGTGAGCGTGCGCGCCACGTCCAGGTCGTCTGGATGCCGCGCGGCCTCGGCCTCCAGGAGGGGCAGGGCGCGCTCGGGCTCGTTCCTCGCGAGGTACTCCCTCGCCTGGGCCCGGGCATCCAGGGGCGCTCCGGCGGCGGTGTGCCGGCATCCCGTGGCCAGGCCCAGGCCCAGCACGGCCACGCCAACCCAGGTGCTCCGCCGCACGCGAGGAGGAATGAAGGGGGGGAAAGGCAGGGTCACTCGGTTCTCCTCAGGTCGCCTTCTTGTGGCGGGCGGGGGTCTTCCTGCCCTCGACGCCCACGTCGGCGACGGCATCCTCGGAATCGCCGCCCTTGCCGCCCAGCTCGAGGCTCTGCGCGATGATGACGTCGCGCACCGCCCGGGCCAGGCCCTCGCGGTCGTTCTCGGCGAAGGTCGTGGTGTCGATGGGCTTGCCAATCTTCACGTACACGGGGCCCGGAACGATGTTCCAGGAATTCTTCGGCATCACCGTGCCCGAGCCCTCGATGGTGATGGGCACCACGGGCACGCGCGCCTTGAGCGCCAGCGCGAAGGGCCCCTTCTTGAAGGGCAGCACCTTGCCGTCGTCCGAGCGCGTGCCCTCCGGGTAGAGGAACACGCTCGTGCCCGCACGCACCTTGCGCGCCGCGGCATCCAGCGAGGCGATGGCCTTTTCCCGCCGGCCCCGGTTGATGAAGATGTGGCCCGCCAGCCACAGGTACCAGCCGATGAGGGGCACGTACTTGAGCTGGTGCTTGGCCACGTAGCGGAAGTTCACCGGCACCGCCACGAAGTGGATGGGGATGTCCAGGGTGGACTGGTGGTTGGAGACGTAGATGGTGGGGCGATGGGGATCCACGTTCTCCTGGCCCGTCACCACCAGCCGCGCGCCCCCCGTCGCGATGAGGATGGGCGACCACAGTCGGCGCGCCACCCACACCATGGAGCCCGTGTTGAACGTGAAGAGCGCCGCCAACAGCGTCACGGGAAAGAAAATGGCGGTGGCTATCGCGGTGACCACCATGCACAACAGGTTGCGTAGCATCCAGGCGACCTCGACTTCGTCCAAAGGGGGAGCCCTCCACCCAGGGCCCCACGCCTCTCGCCGGGCAGGGGGTCCTCCGGCCCGGTCCAGGGGCTCGGCGCGGGCAAGGGCCGCATCGGGGCCGTATCTATCACCACCTTGCCGCTGGTGTGTGCTGCCCGGTGAGGGTAGAAGCGTCCGGGCCTTGGCTCGGAAGAAGTTCATCGCGATCGCGGGAAACATCGGAGCGGGAAAGACGGAGCTCACGTCCTTCCTCTGCCGGAAGTACGGCCTCACTCCTTTCTTCGAGCCCAACGAGGAGAATCCCTACCTCGCCGATTTCTACCGGGACATGAAGACCTGGGCCTTCCGCTCCCAGCTCTTCTTCCTCACCGCGAAGTTCCGCCTCCAGCGCCAGATGGAGCGCTCGCAGGGCACCGCCTTGCAGGATCGCACCCTCTACGAGGACGCGGAGATCTTCGCCAAGAACCTCCACCGCCAGCGCTTCATCGACAAGCGCGACTGGGGCATGTACCGCGATCTCTACGAGACGTTCTCCCAGACCCTCGCCCCGCCCGATCTGATGATCTACCTGCGCTGCCCCGTGCGCACCCTGCGCCAGCGCATCCGCCTGCGCGGCCGCGAGATGGAGCAGGACATCCCCCCCGCCTACCTCAAGCGACTGAACGGTCTGTACGAGGAATGGTTCAGTGGCTACAAGTTGTCCCCCGTCCTGGTTCTCCCCACGGACAAGCTGGACTATCTGACGAACCTGGTGGACCGCGTGGACCTCTTCCAACAGATCGAGAAGCACCTGTGAAGGAGGTCTACCTCGTCGCCCTCGAGAGCGACGCCCCCGTGCCCTCCGACGCGCTGGCCGCCGCCTTCGAGATCGAGGAGCTGGCCTTCACCCCCAGCGCGGACGGTCCCGCCTTCACCGTGGAGGCCGAGGACGCGCGCGTGGAGGTCGTCTTCGAGTCGCGGCCCGCTCCCCAGGAGTGGACCGCGGACCTGTTCTCCGGCAGCGAGCCCGCCCTGGAGGCGCTCGGCCGCGCTCGCTCCTTCTACCGCCTGGCCTTCGAGCTGAGCCCGGTGCAGCCCACCGTGCCCGTCTTCGCCGCGCTCGTGTGCGCCCGCGTGCTGCTCGCGCACTCGGCCGGGGTGCTCGTGGACATCACCTCGTCCAAGGTCCACGAGTCCGACGACGTGGCGGAAATCACCGAGCTGGACTTCGACATCCGCGATCACGTCAACCTGCACGCCGTGGAGGTCATCGAGGGGGAAACCCCCCTGTGGGTGCACTCGCACGGCATGGAGAAGTTCGGCGCGCGCGACCTGGAGATCTTCCACCTGGGAGAGCAGGACCTGCTGCCCGCCGAGGCCTTCCTGCATGAGCTCTGCACGGACCTGGCCTTCGGACAGGGTCCCCCCCTGCGCACCCAGATGGGCACGAGCGAGGGTCAGGCCTTCATGCTGGTTCCCTCCGAGGAGGCGCGCAACAACCTGCTCGGCGTGCCGCTGGATGCCTTCGAGGGGCACGAGGGCCTGTTCCTCACGGTGGTGTCGCCCCAGGGACGGCACAACACCGCGGAGCTCCTGCGTCCCTTCCGCGAGCGCTTCGTGCAGGAGCCCACCGAGCGCACCGAGACGATGCACCAGGAGTCCCAGGCCCTGCTGCCCGCCTTCAAGGCGCGCCTCTTGCGCCGCGGCCTCATGGAGCCGCTCACCTTCCTGGTGCGCGCCCCCTTCGAGACTCATCCGGAAGGCCGCTCGATGACCGAGCAGCTCTGGCTGGAAGTGCTCTCCTGGGACGACGCCGTCATCGTCGGCCGGCTGGTGGACGGCGCCGTGCACACCACCGAGTGGCGCAAGGGCGCCCATGTGGAAGTGCCCGAGGCGGACGTCAACGCCCTGGCGCTCAGCCGCGAGGGCCGCACCCTCGAGGACGAAGAGGTGCGCGCGCTGCTCGTCGCCGAACGCCCGATGTGACGTCCCGCGCGCACATGCCCGCCCTGTTGCTCCTCTCCGGCCCCGCGGCCGGCCTTCGCCACGAACTCCAGACGGAAGCGACGATCGGCCGCAGTCCGTCGTGTGAGCTGCCCCTGCCCGCGGACGACCGGATGTCGCGCCGTCACGCGCGCTTCTTCGTGCGCGATGGACAGGTGCTCCTCGAGGACCTGGGCTCGCGCAACGGCACCACCGTCAACGGCGAGCGCATCACCGGCGAGGTGGTGCTGCACCCCGGTGATCGCGTCCAGGTGGGTCAGACGACGGTGCTCGTGGCGCCCCCCGGCGCCGCCGTGCGCGTGGGCGCTCCCCAGCCCGGCACGAGCCACCTGCCCATCCAGGAAGTGCTGCCGCACGTGGGCATGGAGGCCGCCCTGTACTCGGCGGGCGCCGCGCTCCTGGGCGCCACGAGCGAAGCGCGCGTGCTGCGCTACCTCTCCGAACAGGCCCTGCTCGCGCTCCACGCGGACGCGGCGGCGGCGCTGCTCGGCAGCGTCAAGGGCCTGCTCACCGCCTCCGTCGTGGGCGCTCCTTCCGTGGAAGTCCCTCGCGACATGGCCAACGCCGCCCTGGAGCGCGCCGAGCAGGGCCGCTCGGACTCCGTGCTGTGCTCGCCCCTGGTCGCCTCCGGCGGGCCTCCCTTCGGGCTGCTGTACGTGGAGCGCGCCCATGCTCCCTTCTCCGAGGCGGAGGGGCAGCTCGCCATCATGCTCGGACGGCTCGGCGGCGAGGCCTATGCCGCGGTGCGCTCGCTCTCAGGACCGCAACCCGAGCGCGTGGAGATGGTGGGCGGCTCTCGGCCCTTCCGCAAACTCGTGGAGCAGGCCCGCCGCGCCGCCGCGAGCGATGCCCCCGCCGTGTTCTTCGGCGAGCCCGGCACCGGCAAGAGCCTGTGCGCTCATTACGTCCACACCCGCTCGCCTCGCTCGCTCGGGCCGTTCGTGCGCGTGGATTGCCGCGAGGAAGCCCTCCTGGAGGAGTCCCTCTTCGGCCGCACCAGCCGCCCCGGCGTGCCGCCCCTTCCCTCGGCCCTGTTGCGCGCCGATGGGGGCTCGCTGCTGCTGCTCCATGTGGAGCGCATGCCCCGCGCGCTGTCGGAACGGCTCGCCCGGTTGCTCTCGCGCAAGCGGGCTCCGGGGCGCGAGGGTGGGGAGGAGCCCGTCGATGTCCGGCTGCTGGCCACCGCGACCGCTCCGCCCCGGGTGCTCGTCCAGCGGGCCGAGATGGAGGAGGCCCTGGCGTCACGGCTGGCGGGGCTCGAGCTGGAGCTGCTTCCGTTGCGCGAGCGGCGCGCCGACATCCCCGTGCTCTTCGAGCGCTTCGCCACCCGGGGGGCTCTCGCGGCCCGGGGTCCTCCGCCCGAGCTCACTCCCGAGGCCCGCCGGCTCCTCATGGAGTACGCGTGGCCCCACAACGTGCGGGAGCTCGAATTGCTGGGTGAACGGCTCGCGCGGCTGTACGCCGGTTCGGAGATCGCCGCGGCGCTCCTGCCCCCCGAGTTCCAGCCGGGAACCGCGTCCTCCGAGCCCCTGACCCTGCAGGAGCGCGTGGCCCGGCTGGAGCGCGATACCATCGCGGAGGCCCTGCGCACGGCGGGCGGACGGAAGATCGCGGCCGCGAAGTTGTTGGGCATCAGCCGGCCCACGCTCGACAAGAAGATCGAGGACTACGGCCTCACCGTGGAGCGCCGGCGCGTGTGAGAGACCTCAGCGCTTGCGGCTGACGAGCACTCCCGCGATGACCAGCGCCGCGCCCACGGCCTGCCAGCCTCCCGGGCGCTCGCTCCGGACGAGCCACGCGGTGAGCGCCGCCACCACGGGCGTCCCACTGCTGTAGAGCGCCGTGCGGCTGCTGCCCACCGCCTGCACGCTGCGGCTCCAGATGAAGTAGGCGAGCACCAGGGGCACCAGCGCCGAGTACACCACGCCCACCCAGACGCCCGGGCCCATCGTCTCCGGCCTCAACTCCCACACCGAGGGCAGGCCGAGCAGCACGACTCCCGGCGCGCCCGTGATCATGGTGAGCGCGGTGATGCGCAGCGCGGACAACTCCGGGCCGAGCCAGCGCAGGCCCACGGTGTAGAGCGCCCAGCACAGCGAGCAGCCGAGGATGAGCAGATCCCCCGTGCGCGTCGAGGCGTCCAGGCCCGGCCCCCGATCGCTGACGATCAGCACCACGCCCGGCACCGCGAGCACCAGGCCCAGCACGATCGGCCGCCGGAGCTTGTCCACGCCCAGCGCGGCGCCCAGCACCGCCGTGAGCACGGGCGTGCCCGAGGTGAGCAGACCGCTGTTGGCGACGGTCGTCTTCGCCACGCCCATGACGAAGCAATACTGGTAGAGCGTATGGCCCACCAGTCCGAGCCCCACCACCTTGAGCCAGGTGGCGCGGGGCAGGGGCTTCCAGCCCTCGCGCATGTGGAGCACCGCGGCCATGGCCGTCGCCGCCAGGGCGAAGCGCAGGGACATGAAGGCCTCGGGCGGCATCGAGCCCACGGCCTCCTTCACCACCGTGTAGTTGGTCCCCCAAATGAGGACCGTGAGGAGGAGGGCCAGGTCCGACAGGGAGATGGCGCGAGGCGGCGCGGAGGAGACGGTGCTGGCGGAACTCAAGGCGGACGGCGGAATAGCGCCCGCGGAGCGCGCTGGCAACTGGACGATGCGGCGCGCCGAGAAGCCTCCGCGCTTGTTTCGCCCCCGCGCCCGTACGTATATGCGCCCATGGACTTGCGTTACTCCGAAGAGGTCCGGCGCGCGAAGGAGCAGGGCGCACCGTTGGTGGCACTGGAGACGAGCGTGGTGGCGCAGGGACTGCCCTACCCGGAAAACCTCGCGGCGGCGCGCGCCTGCGAGGAGGCCGTTCGTCGCGCGGGCGCCGTGCCCGCTCCCATCGCCGTGGTGGACGGCGAGGTGTGGATTGGTCTCGAGGAGGCGCACATGCGCCGGCTCGCCGAGGGCAAGGAGCGCCTGCTCAAGCTCGCCTCGCGGGATCTCTCCGTGGCGATCGGCACGAAGGCCACCGGCGGCACCACCGTGAGCGCCACCTGCGAGCTGGCCGCCGCGGCCGGCATCCGCGTCTTCTCCACGGGCGGCATCGGCGGCGTGCACCGGGGCGTCTCCGAGCACCTCGACATCTCCTATGACATCTGGGCGCTGTCGCGCTACCCCGTGGCCGTGGTGTGCGCCGGGGCCAAGTCGGTGCTGGATCTGCCCAAGACGCTCGAGGCGCTGGAGACCGCTTCCGTGCCGGTGCTCGGCGTGGGCACCGACGAGCTGCCGTCCTTCTACAGCCGGAGCTCCGGCCTGCCGCTGGAGCACCGCGTGGACGACGCCGCGGGCGCCGCCGCCATCCTCAAGGCCCGCTTCGAGACGCTGGGGCAGGGCGGTGTCCTCTTCACCGTGCCTCCTCCCGAGGAGACGTCCCTGCCGCGCGCCGAGGTGGAGCTGCACATCGCCTCCTCGCTGGCCGAGGCCGAGCGCCAGGGTATCCGGGGCAAGGCGGTGACGCCCTTCCTGCTGTCGGACCTGTCCAAGCGCACCAGCGGCAAGAGCCTGCGCGCCAACCACGCCCTGCTCGTCAACAACGCCCGCTTCGCCGGACAGCTCGCGGTGGCCTACGCCCAGGCCACCCGGCGCTGAGCGACCCCTCCGTCCTCACTCCAGTTGGCGTGTCACCCAGGTGCACACGCCTTCCAGGGTCTTGAAGTCGGACACGGAGCGCGCGGAGACGGAAGGCAGCCAGTCCCTCGCCATCCGGCTGAGGTCGGCGCCCGGGCCCAGTTCGAGCAGCACCGTGCAGCCTTCCTCCGCCAGCCCTTCCAGACATGCCGCCCAATCCACGGTCTCGGCCACCTGCCGTGTCAGCGTGGTGAGGGCCCGCTCGCGCGTGCGCACGGGCGCGCCATCGAGGCCCGCCAGGACGGGCGTGGAGGGGGCTCGGAGTCCGCTTCGCGCCAGCCGCTCGCCGAACGCGTGCGCCGCCGAGGCCAACAGCGGGGTGTGGGACGCCACATGCACGGGCAGCACCGTCACCGCGCCACCCCGGGCGGAGAGCTCCGGCTCGAGCTTCCTCAAGGCCTCTTCCCGCCCTCCGATGACGAAGCGGTCCGCGTCGTTGACGATGGCGATGTGCACGCCATGGGCCTCGCACAGGGTCTTCAAGCGCTGACGATCCATGCCCCGGACCGCCCGCATGCCGCTGTCGCTCGGACCGGCGGCGTCCATGGCCCGGGCCCGCTCATGCGCGAGGGTGAGCAATTCCCCCGCGTCGAGCGCCCCCGCGCAGCCATACGCCGCGAGTTCTCCCACGCTGTACCCCGCGAAGACACGCGGCGCGGGCAACCGGGAGCGCAGCGCCGTCCACGTCGCGAGTTGCACGGCGCACAGCAGCGGCTGGGCGAGGGCATTGACGTACAGGGCCTCGACGGGCCCCTTCATGAGATTCCAGGGACTGTCTCCCAGCACCGGGCCCGCGGCCTCGAGCACCGCGTGTGCCTCGGGGGCCGCGCTCAACAGGTCGAGCATCGCCAGGTTCTGGGCGCCCTGGCCCGGGCAGAGGATGCCGAGGCTCATGTCCGTTCCGCGCCGCTCCGCTGGTGATGGACGAACCAGGTGGCGGCCAGGAGATCCGCCGAGCCTCCGGGTGACAGATGCCGCGCGACGCAGTCGCGGTGCAGCGCGAGGGCCCGTTCCCTCCAGCCCGGCATCAGGACGCCTCCCGCGTCGAGGAATCGCCGGGCGCCATCCCGCACGAAGCCCAGTCCCTCCGTGCCTCCGCGGTGCAGCAGGTTGGTGTCCTCGAGCACCGACATCAAGGTGAACAGCGTCTGCACCAGGGCTCGTTCCAGGCAGCCCGTCCGCGCGAGCACCTCCTCGAGCGCGGGCAACGCCGTGCCGAACACGAGCGGGAATCCCTCGGCGGCCTCCTCGCGGGCACCTCGGACCTGGTAGCGGCGGATCGCCCGGGCGCCATGGCTGTCGCTGTCGCGTGCCTGGATTCCCGCCGCGACGAGCGCCTGTCCCCAGCGCCGGGTCACCGCCTCACCCAGCGCCGGGCCCGCCAGGGATTGGCCCTCGTGCTTCAACGCACCTGATGCAGCGGCCAGCAATCCCAGACTGAAGATGGCGCCCCGGTGGGTGTTGATTCCGCCTGTCGCCGCCAGCATCCGCCGCTCCGCCTCGATGCCGAGCCCTCGCAACACGTCGAAGTCCGCTCCCTCGGCGCCCGCGGTGGCGATGTCGCGGAAGTAGCCCCGTAGCGCGAACAGGCTGCGCATGAAGGTGGCCATGTCCATGTCATCATGGCTGCCACTGTCGAGCGGACTGACGAGGCCGGGCTTGGGGTGCAGGGCCAGTTCGGCGTACAGGGCGCGGATCGCGTCCCGGCCAATTCCGGCGGTGTCGGGCGCGGATCCCCCGGGATGGCGGCGAAGGGCGGATGTCGTCATGGCGAGGCCTCCACGAACAGCGCCGTGAGCTCCTTCCATCCCCGCAGGCCCGCGCCTCGGGGACCCTTGACCAGCAGCCGGTGGGGCCTCGAGGCCAGCTCCCTCCAGGCCACCGCGCCCCCGTCCGGCAGGAGCACTTCTCCATCCAGACGCACCCCCGAGGAGGCGCGAGACGTGGCCGCCAGCTCGGACAGGAGCCGTTCCACGTCCACCCACCGGCACGGGGAGAACAGCAGGTCCACATCCGAGTCCGGCCGGACGTACTTCACGCCAGACAGGTACTCCCAGGCCAGGGAGCCGAACACGGCCACCGGCACGCCGAGCGTTTCCCCGAGGAAATGGATGCGCCGCAGTGTGGACCGCCAGACCTCGGGCGCGGTGCGCAGCACGTCGCGGAGCGCGGGCGGAGGTCTCCAGGAGAGGGCGGCCTCGCGTCCCACATGAAGACAGACGCGCCGCTTGTCGGGCAGGGCGAGCCCCAATCGCAGATCCTCGTCCGTGTCCGCCAGGTCTTCCCGCGCGACGACGAACGGCCGGCCCTGGGCGCACCAGTCGGAGATCCGTTCCCGTGCCTCGGGCGCGAGCGGCGAGCGCAGGTGACGCTCCCAGCCCGCGTCCAATCGCACCCAGTGGTGCCGTGCGGGGCGCTCAGATCGCATCGCGACGGACCCTGTTGGCCACGAGGTGCGCGAGCTGGCGGCCACCCCGGGCCTCTCCGAGGGCCGCGCGCGGGTCGCCCAGAAGAGGCGCGGCGAGCGCCTGGGCCAGGTGGTGCGCCAGGTCCCCGTCCCACACCTCCGTGATGGCCCCCATGCGCCGGTAGTTCTCCACGCCGGGCGCGAACACGGGGGATTGGGCGCTCAGGGCCTCGAGCCGCGCGAGGGGAATCTTCGTCACGCGCGACATGGCCGGCAGGTTCATCACCCGGATCTCCGCCTCGGGCAGGGCGTAGCAGGCGTCGGACAGGAGGCTGCTGGCCAGGAAGCCCCCACTGACCGCCTCGGCGTAGACGAGCCCGAGGATGCGATGGCCCCGGCGCCGCGCCACCTCCAGGCACTTGGCCAGGTGCGCCATGTACCCGTTGATGCCCAGCAGTTCATCCCGGCGGCTCAGCGCCTGCCCCGAGGTGTCGACCAGCAGCAGGAAGGGCCGGCCCGGGTGCTCCCGCACGACGCGAAGCACCTCGGTGGCCATCCGGTGGGCCAGCGCCGCGCTGATGGGCGTCTTGTCGATGGTGCCGAGCACCGCGAGCGGGGCGTCTCCAGGGCCGCGACCCGTGCCGGAGAAGAACGCTCCCTCGAAGGCGATGTCATGGCCCTGGGGAAACAGACGGTCGAACAACGTGCGCACGTCCATGGTCAGGCCCTCTTGCCACGCACGGTGGCCAGGAAGGTGGGAGTGTCCAGCACGGGCAGCCACTCGGGTCGCTCGATTCCCAGACTCGCCCAGATGTCGAGCGCGTCGGGACAATCCCCGAAGCGCCGCAGCCGCTCGCCGAGGAACGCGTGCTCCGCCTCGATGGCCTCCAGGCTCAGGTCGGGCTCGCGGCCGAGCAGCGCCAGCGCCTCGGCCCGGAAGGCGTCCACGTCGTCCTCCACCAGGGAGGTGGCCTCGCCCAGCAGGTAGCGGTGCTTGCCTCCCATGGTGCGCCACACCAGCGCGCGATCCCGGGCGTCGAACTCCTCCACGCCCTTCGTGGTCTCGATGACCTCGGGGCCGGAGAGCGCGAGCCGTCCCTCCTCGCTCATGATGACCGCGTCGCACAGCCGCGAGACGATCCCCATGCCGCCAAAGCAGCCGTACTTGCCGCCATCCAGCACGAGCACCGGGATGCCCTCGCCGCGCACCCGGAGCACCGCGCGCATGATCTCCGAGACGGCGATGAGGCCCGCGTTGGCCTCGTGTAGGCGCACGCCTCCGGACTCCACCAGCAGCAGCACGCCCGCGGGACGCTCGTCGAGCGCGCGCTCCAGCAGGCCCTTCAACTTGGCGCCGTGCACCTCGCCCACCGCGCCGCCGATGAATCCGCCTTCCTGCGCGGCCACCAGCACGGCCCGGCCCTCCATGCGCCCCCGGCCCACGACGATCCCGTCATCGAAGGCGGCGGGCGTGTCGAGCTCCTTCAGATGAGGGCTCATCATCCGCGCCGAGGGCGGCAGCAGCTCCTGGAAGCTCCCCGGATCCAACAGCAGGGCCACGCGCTCGCGCGCACTCGCCTCGTAGTAGCTCCGGCTCATGAGGGGGTGCCTCCCGTCGTGTACGCCTCGAGGGCCTGATCGAGTCTCAGGCTGACCACCGCGGGCGTCGCTCCCGCGTCGTTGATGGAGATGCGCACGTTGGCGAGGGGCCAGCGCGCGAAGAAGTCATCCAGCACCGCCTGCCAGATGCGGCCGAAGCCCACGGCGGCGGTGGTGACCTCGATGTGGAGGGTGCCGCTCGACTCCGCGGGCTCGACCAGGACCTCCAGGTTGCCCGAGCCGAGCACGCCCGAGATCTCCGGGGCTCTGCCCGGAGCCGGGCGCCCGCCTTCATAGGTGAATCGCAGGGTTTCCATGGGGCCTCGCTCCTCCTCACCAGTTGCGGAAGCGCTTGGGCGGCGCGTAGAGGCCCCCCGAGGCGCGAACCAGATCCTTGATGGACTTCGCGGCGAGCAGGTCGCGGCTCGCCTGCCGCTTGTCGATGCCCAGGTCCTCCGGCCGCCGGATGACGCCCCGGTCGCGAAGGTTCTCCACGGCGCGCTTGTCCCGGGCGAGCCCCACGGGTGTGTAGCCGGCGACGCCTCGGATGGCCTGCTCGCGCTCCTCCTGGCTCCGGCACAGCAGCAGGTTGGCGATGCCCTCCTCGGTGAGGATGTGGCTCACGTCGTCCGCGTAGATCATCACCGGGGGCAGGGCCATGCCCGCGCTCTCGGCCAGCTCCCACGCATCCAGCTTCTCCACGAACGCGGGGTGCATGTGCTCGCGGAAGGTCTCCACCATCTGCACCACGAGCTTGCGGCCCCGAGGCATGGCCGAGGTGCTGGCCTCGCGTCCGGCCTTGAGCCAGGTGGGGCTCGCATGGCGGCGGCCCCGGGCGTCCGCGCCCATGTTCGGCGCGCCTCCGAAGCCCGCGATGCGGCCCCGGGTCGCCGTGGAGCTGTTGCCCTCCAGATCGATCTGCAAGGTCGAGCCGATGAACAAGTCACACGCGTAGTGGCCCGCCGCCTGGCTGTACGCGCGGTTGGAGCGCAGCGAGCCATCCGGGCCCGTGAAGAAGATGTCCGAGCGCGCGCGGATGTAGTCCTCCATGCCCAGCTCCGAGCCGAAGGAGTGCACCGACTCGACGAAGCCCGCCTCGATGGCGGGGATGAGCGCCGGGTGGGGATTGAGCGCCCAGTGCCGGCAGATCTTCCCCTTGAGCCCGAGCGATTCGGCGTACGTGGGCAAGAGCAGCTCGATGGCGGCGGTGTCGAAGCCGATGCCGTGGTTGAGCCGGTTGACCTCGTACTCGGCGTAGATGCCCCGGATGGCCATCATGGCCATGAGCACCTGGATCTCGGAGATCTGCGCGGGGTCGCGCGTGAACAGGGGCTCGATGTAGTGGGGCGAGGGGCTGGGAATCACGAAGTCCACCCAGCCGCCGGGGATGTCCACCCGGGGCACGGCGTCGACCAGCTCGTTCACCTGGGCGATGACGATGCCGCGCTTGAAGGCGGTGGCCTCGACGATGACGGGCGTGTCCTCGGTGTTGGGCCCCGTATAGAGGTTGCCCGCCGCGTCCGCGGACTGGGCCGCCACCAGGCTCACCCGGGGCGTGAGGTCCACGAAGTAGCGCCCGAACAGCTCCAGGTAGGTGTGGATGGCGCCAATGGAGATGCGCCCGGCGCTCACGAGGCTCGCGAGCCGCGCGCTCTGGGGCCCGGAGAAGGAGAAGTCGAGCCGGCTCGCCACGCCCCTGTCGAAGACATCCAGGTGCTCGGGGAGCGCGAGCACGGATTGCACCAGATGCAGTCCGTGCACCTGCTTCGGGTCGAGCGAGGCGAGGGTCCGGGCCAGGAAGTCCGCCTGCTTCTGGTTGTTGCCCTCGAGGCAGACGCGGTCTCCGGGCTCGAGCACCCGCTCCAGGAGGGCGCGCGCCTGGCCGGCCTCCACGATCTTCCCTCGGCCGAGGCCCGCGGCTCGCGCCAGCCGGGCATCCCGGTCGCGGGCCTGTTGGTTCCAGTCGCGCATGCTCCGTCCTCGTGCCTGGAGGGCCGCCTGGTGGGCGGCCGGTGTCGGGAAGACCGGCGGCGCCATGTCTTCCGCGTTCTTGATGGTACGGTTACTTGTATACGCGAGCTGATAATTTCGAGCAAACGTATGCCGGATTCGTGCTAAATCGACTTGATGTATACTATCTTTTCGTCTTCAGCCGGGCCTGAGACGATGGGGCGGGAAGACCCATGAGCCTGAACGAACAGACGAGGGACGAGGCCTCCGAGGAGGAGCCGCTGGAGGAGCAACGCGCGCTCCTGTCCGAGCGGATCCGCTCGGCGCTGGCGGAGGAGATCACCACGGGGGCGTTGAAGCCGGGGGCGGCGTTGGACGAGCAGCAGCTCGCCACGCGCTTCGGGGCGTCGCGCACGCCGGTGCGCGAGGCCCTGCGGCAGTTGTCGGTGACGGGGATGGTGGAGATCCGCCCGCGCCGGGGCGTCGTCGTGACGCCGCTGACGCCCGAGCGCATCATGGACATGTTCGAGATGACGGCGGAGATCGAGGCCATGTGCGTGCGGCTGGCGACCTGGCGCATGACGCCGCTCGAGCGCAGCCAGTTGCAGCAGCTGCATGACGGCTCGGCGGAGATGGTGCGCGCGGGGGACCTGGACGCCTACGACGACTTCAACCGGCGCTTCCACGAGACGCTCTACCGGGCCACGCACAACCAGTTCATGGTGGAGCAGGCGGTGGCGTTGCGCACGCGCATGGGGGCGTTCCGCCGCACGCAGTTGCGGCAGGGGGACCGGATGAACCGCTCCCGCTCCGAGCACGACGAGCTCATGAGGGCCATCGCCCGGGGGGATGGCGAGGAAGCCGCCCGGTGCATGCGCGCGCACCTGCTCAACGCGAGCAGCGCGTTGACCCACTACATCAACGCGCTGTGAGCGGCGGTGGCGGCCGTCAGAAGCCCACGCCGTCGGTGGCGGGGGCGGGAAGGGTCAATGACAGACGGTGGGGCGCGGCTTCCTTCTCCCCGTAGAAGGACTGGTAGAGATACAGGTCCGCGAGCACCTGCTTCACGTAGCCGCGCGTCTCGCGGAAGGGAATTTCCTCGACGAACAGGTCGAGCGGCAGCGAGCCCTTGTCCTTCACCCATTTGATGGCCGAGTCCGGCCCCGCGTTGTAGGCGGCGGCGGCGAGCGCCGGGTGGGCGAAGCGCTTCATGAGCTGGGACAGGTACCAGGAGCCGTAGCGGATGCTGAGCGAGGGGGAGAAGAGCTCGGCGGGGGCGGGCTCCGGCTCGGCGAGCTTCTTGGCGATGGCGCGCGCCGTGGGCGGAATCACCTGCATGAGCCCTCGCGCGTCGGCGGCGCTGGCCACCTCGGGGCGGAAGGCGCTCTCGCGGCGCATGATGGCCCAGACGAGGAAGGGGCTGACCTCGTAGCGCGAGGCCTCGCTCTTCACCGCGCTCTCGAAGGCGCGAGGGTAGAAGGCGGCGAGCGCGTCGGGGGCGCGGGCGCCGAAGGCCCGGCCCCAGAGGTGACGCGCGGCCACGGCGTGCGCGCTGCCGAACTCGCCCAGCCGCAGCAGCGCCCCCGCGAAGGCGAGCGCCTGCTCCGAGTCCCGGATGCGCGCGGTGTGAGACCGCACCTCCTCGTCGGCGTCGCGGAACAGTCCGGCCTGGGTGAGGGCCACCACGCGCTGGAGCTCCGGGGGCACGCCCTCGCCCGAGGGGGGCCGGGGGGCCTCGGGGAAGCCCGTGGGGGGCTCCTGGCCCAGCTCCCGCAGCCGCTCGGTGGCGAGCAGGGCGTAGTACGAGTTGGGCGAGCCGGTGATGACGGTCGCGTAGCCGGGCGCGAGGACGTCCGCCGGGGCGCCTTCCAGGGCGTGGCTCCGGGCCTTCCAGTAGCGCGCCTGGGGCACGAGGCTGCTCTTGGGGAAGGCGCTCACCAGGGTGTCCAACACCTCGCGGGCCTGGGCGTACTGCGCCAGGCGCAGGTGGGCGAACGCGCGGTACCACAGCGCCTCGTCCCGGCGCCGCGAGCGCGCGTGCCGCTGGTCGAAGGCGGTGAAGGACTTCACCGCGTCCTCGAAGTGCCCCATCTGCAAATCCAGCCAGCCCACGAAGAAGCCCGCCTCGTCGGCCGGACCTTCCTGGGGGAAGTCCTTCTCCAGGGCCACCATCAGCTTGCGCGCCGTGGCGTTGTCTTCCTTGAGGGCCCGGCGCGCGGTGACGAAGGCGGCCTCGGCGGCCACGCCAGGCGGGCCCTTGCGCGCCACGGCCAGGGCCTCCTGGGCCTCCTTCTTCTTGCCGGTGGCGTACAGCGCCTGTGCGCGCACCAGGGCCACCCGGGCCAGGTCCACCTTCGTGCGCGCGAGCTTCGCGGCCGTGAGCGCGTCCAGCTCATCCAGCGCGCGCGTGGCGGCGCCGGCGTCCAGCAGTCCCCGGGCCCGTTGCAGGTGCTCGGGCAGCGTCAGCCGGGGAGGGGGCTTGAGGGCGTTGAGCGCCGCCAGGGCCTCGTCCGCGTACGGGTGGGCGGGGAAGCGCAGCGCCACGGCGCGCAGGTCCGCGCGCTGGCCCACGGCATTGCCCACCGCGCCCCGGGCCTCGGCCCGTTGGAAGAGCAGCTCCACCGAGGGCTCCGCGGTCGCGGCGGCCTCCAGCAGCGGGGCGGCTTCCTTCGCCTTGCCCGCGGCGAGCAGGGCCTCGCCCCGGCGGGCCCGGGCCCGCGAGGCCAGGCCGGGCGGGGCCTTCTCGAGCGCCCGGGCGAAGGCCGCGGCGGCGGCGGCCGCGTCTCCCGCGTAGAAGTGCGCCTGTCCCTGGTAGTAGGCGAGATAGGGCCGGAGCGGTTCGGCCACGCTCGCGCCGGTGAGCAGCGTGCGCGCCTCGTTCACATCACCATCGGCCAGGGCGAGCGTGCCGGCGAGCAGGGCCATGCGGCCCGCGTCCGCGCAGCGCCTGGCCTCACACTCCCGGAAATCCTTCTGCGCCAGTGTGCGTGCATCGGCGCGGTGTAGTCGGACCGACTCCAGGGTGGGCGCGGACTGTGCCCAGGCACCCGCACCCGACGTCATCACCGCGAGGAGACCCCATCCGGTCCACCGCCTCATGCGCATCTCCTTGTTTCTCCTCGCCATGCGGAACGAAGGGAGGACAACTCGAAGTGTGGCGTACACATTCCCACCTGTCTCGTTCTCTCCACGAATGGCTAGCCGCTCCGGGGGCGGTTTGACAGACGGGCCGACAAGCCCTAGATCGGCCCCCGCGACGCAAGGTGCCAAGTGTTGGCGGGCGGGCGGTCAATCGGCCGCGGGTACATCCAAATGGGAACTAGTTGTCGTCGGGGGTCCGGACCCGTTGTGTCTACGGGAACGGACCTCTAAGAGGTGGGCGGCCGGTCCAGGCGCATGACCTCTGAGGTTGTCCCAGGCAGCTTCACGTCGCGGGCCGTTCGCGGCTCTATTGAGTACGGGGGGAGATAACCGATTGATTGGGAGGGCTCCGTTCCATGTTCAAGCCGTGTCCGACTGACTTGCCGCAGACCATCAACCCCGAGGCCGGGCCCAAGCGGGCTGGCGTCGAGACGCATCGCAACCTCAACTGCAATTACTACGACAACTGCCTCGACGAGGCGGTGCGCCGGGGCTGGCAGTCCTTCACCTGCGTGAAGTGCCAGCTCAACCAGCAGGTGGCCCCGCCCCAGATGGGCATCGAGGCCTACGCCACCCAGCGCCGCGCCATCTGAGCCGCGCGCCTCGCCTCGTTTCACCGTTGTCCATTCGCCCCGAGGCTTCCGGTGACCCGACTCGGAAGCCCGATTCACCGGGTGGCGGCGTAGATGACCACCACCCAGTAGCGTCCCTTGCCAAGCGTTGGTGAGTCTCCCTTCACGGTGCCCACGCCCATCAGGGTGTTCTTGCGCTCTCCCAGGTTCTTGGAATCGGGCAGCGCCGAGGGACTGTCCGTCACGTAGAAATCCACCGACGCGCTCCGGGCGCCCTCGACGGTGTCGAAGATGCGCTCGTGCACGGATTCTCCCGGGAGCTCCGCGGGAGGCAGGTTCAACGCGAGGGCGCGCCGGGCCAGCTCCTGGGCGAGCTGATCGAGCTCCGGCAGGCGCCGCAGGGGGCCCAGGCCATGCCCCGCGCGGTGGCTGGCGAGCACCTGGTGCAACTCCTCGCGCGGCTCCAGCGAGGACGGGGCCTCCCCTCCCGAGGAGAAGAGCTCGGTGAGCAGCACCTGGGGGCGGCCGTCCACGGTGTGGATGGCCACGCCGATGCCCGCCAGGTTGAACTGGTTGCCCAGCAGGTTGCCGCGATGGCCGGGGCTCAATTCGATGCCGAAGTGCGCGGCGATGGGTCCGGACGCCATGCCCAGGTTCTCCCCCGAGGAGCGGAAGCGCACGCCCGCGGCGCTCAGCCGGCCGCGCAGGTCCGAGCCATCCGGGGCCACGTGGGAGAAGAAGCCCTCGCGGGCCATGCGCTCGCTGTAGGCCTGGGCCACCGCCGTGAGGGCGTCATCGGCCTTGAGCGGCTGGAGCTTGTGGGCACGGCGCATGGCGTTGATGCGCTCGAGCACCTCCGCGCGGGCCTCCTCGATGCTCGTGGGCTCCACCACGCGCTCGCGCTCGCCGCGCTTGCGGGGCGTGGCCACGTCCACGAGGAACAGCGCCGCCACTTCCGGGCCCCGCTCCGCCCGGCCGACGATCTCCACCGTGTAGCGGCCCGGGAAGGGAAAGAGCAGCCGGGTGCAGACGGCCTCCTGCGTGTCCCGCGTGAGGGTGGGACGCTCCACGCGCCCATCGGGCAGGGTGACATACACCTCGGCGGAGCGCAGGGGCGCCACGAGCTGGCCGCACAGCGTCTGTCCCAGGCCCGGGGTGTCGAGCACGCGGGGATAGGGCTGGAGCGTGGCCTTGCGCTCGGCGAGCAGCACCACGAGGGTGGTGTACACGCCCCGCCTCGCCATGCCCACGCCCACGTGACTGGCGGGCTCCTGGCTCAAGTCCTTGCGCGCGAGCAGCGTCTGCACGGCCATGTCGCCATCCCCGGCGCGGATGACATAGGAGCGGGGGCTCGGGTCCGCGCCTCCCGCGTCACTGACGGCCTCGGTGACGGTGAGCAGCTCCACCGCGCCGGACACGCCGCTGTCGAGCGCTTCCCGGGCGAGCCTGCGCGCGGCCTCGGTGAGGGCGGGGTCCGGCTGGGGCGAGCGCCGGCCCACGCGCTCGAACTCCTGGTGGACGTGGTTCATCGCCCGCTGCTCGAGGGGGGTGGGCGTGGCGGGCGTGGCGGCCAGCAAGACGCCGAGGACGAGGGCGATCATCGCGGGGCGCTACTCCAGCCGGAAGACGAGCGAGGACACGGCGCCGGGACCCAGCCGCGTGTTGAGCTGTTCGCGCAGGGACGCCTCCTGCCGGGACAGGGTGTGCGCCCACTCGGCGCTGGCCACGGTGATGACGAGCGTTCCCGCCTCGAGCGAGTGGGGCCGCGAGTGCTTGGCGATGTTCGCCCCCACCGTGGCGCTCCAGACCGGTCCGAGCGCGCGCCCCTGGCCGGATTGCTCCGCCAGACGCGCGAGGACTCGGGGGAGGAGCTGATCGAGGGTCTGCGGTTCGCGCCGGGCCATGGGTCCATCATCGACCGGCGCGCGGGGAATGCCAACGCGGCAGTGGGGCCCGCCTCGGAGGGCTCAATCGCCCAGGCCCTGGAGGAAGGGGACGAGTTCGTCCGCCATCCGGGCATGGAACGCGGCGGTGGGGTGCCAGTCCTCTCCGTACGGGTCGCCCGCGATGGGGGTGAAGGCGAAGGTGTGCACGCGGGTGTCTCCCCCGGCACGCACGCTGGACACCATGTCCGACACGTAGCGGCGCAGGGTGGTCCATAGCTGTCGCTGGGCCGGGTAGTTGTCGTTGGTCATGGGCCCCACCGCGCACACGATGCGGGCCTCGGGGTAGGTGGCGCGCAGCTCGCGCACGAAGGCGGCATAGGCCTGCTTGAAGGGCTCGGCGGGAGGGGCGGTGGGCAGGCCCGCGCCGTCGGACACCGCGAAGTCGTTGGTGCCCAGGTTGATGACGATCACCTCGGGGACGTAGCGCGAGGGCTCCCACCGGGGCTCGGCCTGGCCGGGCAGGGTGCGGCCATAGATGAGGGGCAGTACGCCATCGCGCGAGCCGTCGTTGCTGCGGTAGACGCCGCGGCCCGAGACGCAGGTGGTCACCCACTCGGCGCCGAGCCGGCGCGCGGTGAGGGGTCCGAAGGCCTTGAGGATGTCCTGGTTCCTCGCGTGGTAGCCGGTATTGGGCTCGGTGTAGGTGGGCGCGGCGATGCTCGCCTCGTTGCCGTAACCGCAGGTGATGGAGTCGCCGATGAATTCCATGCGCCGCGAGGGCCGGGGCGGCGGCTCCAGGAGCACCCCCTGGATCCGGATGCCCTGGAAGCGCACCCCGCCCGCGTGGGCCTCGGTGCGTTTGACCAGCTCGATGGTGTGCTCGCCCCGGGGCAGGCCGCGCACGCCCTGGAGCAGGGAGGCGCCGGGCTGGAGCCGGAGCGCGCCCCTGGATTCGCCATCCACGAGGATGTCGATGAAGTTGGTGTGCGCCTCGCCGCCCACGCCCAGGTCCTCGAAGCGCACGTCCACGCCCGTGCACAGACAGCGCAGGCGCACGGTGCCACCCGGGAATGCATACATCGGGCCCTCGCGCGTGCGGGTGTCCATGCGCCCGATGAATTGGAGCCGGGGATCGTCCGGGGCGTGGTCGGTCCAGAGCAGGTCCGCGGTGGGCACTTCCGGGACGGGCTCGTCCGGCGCGGGGGCGATCCGAGCGTCGGGAGGTTCACAGCTCACCAGGGCGAGGACTGGCAGCAATCGTGGCAACGGCGACCCGAGCATCCGTGCGCCTCCTTTTTCGCCGGGAGTATCCCGCCCGGCGAGGGGGACGTCACCGGGGGGTCCCGCCGTCCCGGCTCCGGCTTGACAATCCCCGGGGGGTGCCGTTTGCCTGGAGGCCTGATTGGAGCCGCTGATGAACTCCCCCCGTCTTCTGGCGCGCTGCGCCATGTTGGTGTGTTGCGCCGTGGTGGGGCTCGCCGCCTGCGCCGGAGGATTGGACCCGGACGTGCCGGCCCCTTGGCTGCCCACGGAGGATCCACCCGGCTCCTGTCAGGTGGACCAGGACTGTCTGGACCCCCACCTCTTCTTTTGTGACACGGCGAGAGCGCGATGCCAGGCGGCGTGCCGGACGCGGGAGGACTGCACGGCGGCCCGGCGGGGCGTGTTCCGGATCGCCGCGTGCGATGAGAATCCCCTGGGCTGCCGGTGTGACAACAGCCAGTGCGTGGAGGCGCTGTGCTCGGCGGATGCGGAGTGCGCGGAGTCGGGGCAGGTGTGCCGCGACGGACGATGCGCGCCGGAGCCCGCGGCGGCCCAGGCGCGCTCCTGTGAGGTGACGCCGGACTACGTGGTGGGGCGCGTGGGGGCCACGGTGGGCTTCTCGGTCCTGGTGAGGGATGGCTCGGGCGGGGCGCTGGTGGTGCCCTCGGGCGAGGAGTGGACGGCGCTGGACGCGAGCGTGGTGAGGCAGCAGGGCGCACGCGCCTCCTTCGTCCTGGCCGAGCCCACGGACGAGGCGCTGGAGTCGGTGCGAGCGCGGGTGGGCGGGGCCACGTGCACGGCGCGGGTGCGGGTGCTGGAGGCACAAGGGCCGCCGGGGCGGTTGCGCGCGGTGGTGACGGACGAGCTGACGGGCCGCCCGCTTCCGGGCGCGGTGGTGGTGGTGGCGGATGCCCTCGGGAACACGCGGGAGACGGGCGCCACGGACGAGGACGGCGAGGTGTTGCTGGGGGCGTTGACGGAGGCGGGCAGCGTGTCCGTCTTCCACGCGGACTTTGGCTACCTCACGGTGATGCACTCTGGCGCCGAGGGCCCCACGGACCTGGTCCTGCCGCTGCGGCGCAACCCCGCGGATCGGATTGGAGGAGCCCTCAGCTCCTTCGCCCAGGTGGCGACGGGGCCGGAGCTTCACGCGGGGCTCGCGGGACTGAGCGCGCCGGACGCGGTGACGGACTTGACGGCGCCGCCGCTGCTCGCTCCGGTGCGCCGGGGCACGTTCTCGGTGGAGGGTCAGTCGCGGGGGGTGGCGTTGCCCGAGGGCGGCTACGCGGTGCTTCCGAACAGCACCTTGCGCGAGACGGACGTCCAGGCGCGCGGGCTCGCGGGGGTATGCGACGCATCGTGGGCGGAGGACACGTCCCCGGAGGAGGCGACGCGGCTCGGGACGTGCGGCGTGCGCACGGCGTGGGCCCTGGGAGGGGACATCGCTCCCAGCGTGCTCCCCCGAGGCGCGGGTGGCGTGGTGGACGTGGGGCCCCTGCTGGCGCGCACCGTGCCGCAACTGCGCAGCTTCAGCTCCTCGGTGGTGCGGGACGTGCGCTTCTCCCTGGAGGCGCCAGGCTCGGAGCGCTTCGTCTCCGTGGCGCACGACTTCCAGCCGGAGCGCGCGCTGTCCCTGGGCTTCGCGTTCGCCCTGCGGGTGCCCGCCCTGCCGCGCTACCGCGGGGTGTTCCTGGACAGCGTGGCGGTGCTGGGCGTGGCGCGAGTCCCGGGGCGGGGATGGGTGCCGCTCGGCCTGGGATTCGGGGTGAACACGACGCCGGCGGATCAGAACACGGACACGCAGCCGGGCTTGAGCTCGCCCGGATTGGTGAGCGTGCGGATGGCGCCCACCCACCATGGGCTCGAGGGCAGTCCCTACACGCTCCTGTTGTCCGCCTATCCCACGTCGGCGGAGGGCGGGGCGGAGGCCTCGAGTGTGCTCATCCACCGGGGCCCGGAGACGCTGCCCTTCGACCCCCAGGGAAGCGCGCCGGTGGGCGTGAACGCTCCCTTCCTGGCCGTGCCCGAGGGCGCGCGCTACGTGCAGGGAGGGGCCGAGAAGCGGCGGCTGCGCTTCGTCTCGGCGCCGGAGCTGCCCACGGGAGCGGTGTTGCGCGCGGTGTTCACCGACGGGGCTCAGCGGCGCTGGAACGTGCTGCTGGACGCGGAGAGGGCCCTGGAGGGCGTGCGGCTGCCCGACCCCCCCGCGCCCTTCGAGGATCGCACGTACCTGGGGGATCACCTGGGCTCGCGCGCCGCGCTGTCGATGCAGGCGTTGGACCTGCACCAGTCGGGCGTGTCGGAGGGGGAGGTGTTGCGGCTGGAGGAGGTGATGACGGCGCGGAGCGTGGATCTCTCGCGGCTGGACGAGGTGGCGGTGGCCTGGTCGGCGCTGAACTCCGTGTGGCCTCGGGTGGACTGGGTGGAGCCCGCCGAGGACGGGCAGCGCGTGGCGCGGGGGGCTCGGGTGAAGGTGCGAGTCTCCTCCTTCCGGGTGGGCCAGGACGCACTGGCGGAGGGGGCCGTGCGGCTGACCCTCGAGGGAGGTCAGGGGTGTGAGGGGCAGGTGGTAGTCGGGAGCACCTTGGACGCACAGGGCCGGGGGGAAGTGGAACTGACCCTGCCCGAGGCGTGTTCGGGCTCGGAGGTGCGGCTCACCGCGGCGCTGGTGGACCCCGATGGCGCGGCCTTATCTCCTCCCACGGAGAGCACGCGCTTGCTCTCCATCGGGCCCTGAGCTCCGCCGCCGACTGGCTCACGGGCTTTTCCAGATGGTAGGGTCTTGTCCGGTATGGCTCAGAACGACACCGTCGTCACGGTCATCTCGAAGATCTCCGAACGGCCCGTCGATTTGGACGCGGCGTTGGTGGTCATCTATGGCCTGGAGTTGGGCCGCAAGTATGACTTGCGCACCGAGCAGACGCTGATTGGCCGCTCGGCCAAGGCGGAGATCCAGGTGGACCAGGAGTCCATCAGCCGCAACCACGCATGCATCACCACCTCGGGCCGGGGCGTGTTCATCAAGGACCTGGGGTCGACGAACGGCACGTTCGTGAACGACGAGCTGGTGCGGGGCGAGACGCCGTTGAGCAACGGCGACCTGGTGAAGATTGGCCGGACGATCTTCAAGTTCATCGCCGGAGGGAACATCGAGACGGCGTACCACGATGAGATCTACCGGCTCACGACGATGGATGGGCTGACGCAGATCTACAACCGGCGCTACTTCGAGGAGGCGCTGGAGCGCGAGGTGTCGCGCTCGCGCCGCTACGAGCGCAGCCTGGCGCTGGTGATGTTCGACGTGGATCACTTCAAGCTGGTGAACGATCGGCACGGGCACCTGGCGGGGGACTACGTGCTCAAGCAGCTCGCGTCCACACTGCGCACGCGCATCCGCCGCGAGGACGTATTCGCCCGCTACGGTGGCGAGGAATTCGGCATGTTGCTGCCGGAGGTCGACTTGTCCGGCGCGGTGACCTTGGCGGACAAGGCGCGCCGGCTCGTGGACAAGCAGCGCTTCGAGTTCGACAAGAACGTGATTCCGGTGACCATCTCGCTGGGGGTGGCGGTGCTGGAGCCCTCGCACCGGGACCTGGTGGATCTCAAGCGCGCGGCGGACGGCAAGCTCTACGAGGCGAAGGCCACGGGCCGCAACCGCGTCTGTTCTTGACGGCTCCAGGCCTCATCTCATTCGGGCTCGGGGCGCAGCAGGCGCTCCAGGTAGCGCGTGTGGTTCATCAGGAAGTCCCGGGTGAGGGCGTAGTGCTCGGTCTCCTCGTAGCGGACCTCGGCGATGCCCCTCTCGGAGAGGTGGTAGATGCGCGCCTCGGGGTAGGCGAGCAGCATGGGCGAGTGCGTGGAGATGACGAACTGGCACTGCTTCTGCGCGAGCTCGTGAATCAACTTCAACAACGCCAGTTGGCGTTGAGGTGAGAGCGCGGCCTCGGGCTCATCGAGCAGGTAGAGGCCATTGCCCCAGAAGCGGTGCTGGACCAGGGCGAGGAATGCCTCTCCATGAGACATCTCGTGGTGGGAGACGCCGCCGTGCCCGGCCATGGCGTCTGAGTTTTTCTCGATCTCCGTGGCCACGTTGAAGAAGCTCTCGGCCCGGAGGAAGTACCCGGTTTTAGGCCGGCGGATGCCTTTGACCAGCCGGAGGTACTGGTGCAGATCGGACTCGCTGCGCCGGGTGGCGAAGTTGAAGTTCCGGCTGCCGCCCTCGGCGTTGAAGCCGGCGGCCACGGCGATGCCCTCGATGAGGGTGGACTTCCCGCTGCCGTTCTCGCCGACGAAGAAGGTGACGCGCGGATGGAAGTCCAGCCGTTCCAGGTCCCGGATGGCGGGGATGGAGAACGGGTACTTCTTGAAGTCGGGCACCTCCTCGCGGCGCAGCAACACGTACCGGAGGAAGGCGTCCATGCCGGGGTCCTGGGAGTGCTCGTCGGGTGGTCGTGGGCGTGCGCGCTTGGCCATCAACGGCATCGTACCCATGAGCCCCGATGAAATGGGGGATGAAGCATCCCCCATTGAAGCCACGCGAACTCGAATGGCGAACTTGCGCACACCGCAGCGGGCATTGGGCGCTCAGTTGATGGGTGTGTGAATAGACAAGAGAATGGGGCGCACTTCGCCGGGTAGTGTCACGTGTGCTTGTTGTTTGTGTTTGCTCTACCCGGCTACTCAGAGCAGGTCTGCCTGTGTGGCTGTTTACCCTCTTGAATTACCCCGCGAAGACGGAGCGGCGCTCCTTGAGCAGGGCTTGGAGCATGCCCTGGATGGATTCGCGGGTGCGCTCGGTGAGCCGCTGCACCTGGGACATGTCGTCGGCGGCCTCGGGCGGCAACTCACCCATGCCAATGGGCTCGCCAAAGCGGATCATCCACCGCGCGGGCAGCGGCGGCGGCGTCACCGGCAGGTAGGGAATGCCGAGGAAGCCCGCCGGAATCTTGCCGAGCAGCGGTGCCGTCTCCTCGGCCCCGACGATCGCCACCGGCACGATGGGCGCCCCCGTGCGCAGCGCCAGCTTCACGAAGCCGCCCCGGCCAAAGCGCTTGAGCTGGTAGCGCTGGGCGAAGGGCTTGCCCAGGCCGTGAATGCCCTCGGGGAAGACGATGACCGGGCGCAATTCGTCCAGCAGCCGCAGCGCGTTCTCCGGGCAGGCACGCACCGCGCCCAGCCGGTTCATCAACGTGCCCACCATGGGCGCGTGGAACACCTGATCCTCCGCGAGCCAGCGCGCTTCCTGGAGGTCGGGCCGCTCGCGCGAGAGCGACTGTTGCAGCATGGGCCCGTCGAAGGGCAGTGCCCCCGAGTGGTTGGCCACGAGCAGCACTGGCCCCGAGGGCACGTGGCTCGCGCCCTGCACCGACACCCGCCAGTAGCGCTCGTAGAGGAAGTCCAGCACCGGTTGCAGGACGTTGGAGAGTGTCGCGTCCTTGCCGTACTCGTCGATGGCCGTGCTGCCCGTGCCCACGCCGAGGCTCGTGAAGGCCGCGCCCAGCAGCCCCTGCGCCGAGCCCACCGTCCGGCTCAGCCACTCGCTCGTGAAGGTCTGGAACGCCACGTCCCTCGCGAGCGACAACAGACCCGAGACCTGGTCGCCCACGCGAGGTGGCTCGGCGCCCGGCGAGTCCGAGGTGAAGAAGATGTCGGCGGCGCTGTGGGTCGGCGCGGAGACCAGCGGGGCGGCTTCCTCGCGCGGCTCCTCGAAGCCCGGCACGTCCACGGTCTCGGGGGCGGAAATGGGCTCGCCCAGGGCCGCTTCCAGCTCCCGCAAGGCCTCCTCCGCCACGCCCGCTCCCGAGGCCTCGTCCAGCAGCGCGGCTTCCTCGCTGAGTTCCGCGGCGACCGAGGCGGCCTCGGCGCGGAGGTTCTCGGCCACGATGGCGGAGGTCTCACGCGTCTCTGGCGCTGGGCTCTCCGCGATGGACGACGGAACGGGAATGCCCGCCTCGGCTCCGGCGGCGAGGATCGCCTCGGGGGGTGGGGGTGCTTTGGCCGGAGGAGGCGGTGCCGCCTTCCGGGCGCGCTCCGGCGGGGGGGCCTTCACGGACTTCGCGACGGGCTTGCCCTTGGGCGCGGCGGCCTTCTTCTGGGCGGGCTTGGGCTTCGCTGGAGGCGGTGCGGCCTGGGCGGCGGGTTTCGGCTTCGCTGTCGGCTTCGCTGGAGGAGGCGTGGCAGCGGCCTGGGCGGCGGGCTTGGGCGCGGGCGCCTTCTTCTTCTTCACCGGGGCCGGGTCCTTGGCCCGGTCCTTCGCGGGCTCCGACGCCCGCTGCGCGGCGCCTCGCTGGAAGGGATCATTTCCGAGCACACCCTTGGCCATGATCAACTCCTCCGCATCGCCGCCACGGCATCCCGGGCGTGGAACATGGGAATGAAGCCGAGTTCTTCTTCCGCGCGCTCGCCGTTGGCGACCCAGCCGAAGTGCATGTAGTCGAGCAGGGCGGAGGGGAAGCCGGGGCCGCCGAGCGTCGTCATCGTCTGGAGGACCGTGCGGTACAGGGGCCCAGGCAGGGGCAGGGGCCGTCCGCCCGCCTGACGGATGAGGGTGGAGAGAGGCAGCACCCCCCGGCCCACGATGTTGAACTCGCCCTCGGCGTTGGCGCTCAGCGACTGATAGAGGGCGCGGGCGGCGTCCTCCTCGTGCAGGGCCTGCCAGAGGGGATCGAACCCGAGCAGCGTGGGCACCACCCCGTAGGCGAGCATGCGCGTGGCGGGGTTGTTCATGCGCGGGCCGAACAGGGGCGCGAAGCGCAGGACGATGACGCGCGTCTCCGGGTGCCGGTCCCGGAAGGCGCGCACCTGCTTCTCCACCTCGACCTTGTCGGTGATGTAGCGGCTGCCGGGGCAGCCCGCGAGGGGCGTCTCCTCGGAGAGCAGGGCGGGGTGCTCGCCGCGCGCGCCGTAGAGGGCGGTGAGCGAGGGCACGATGAGCCGGGGCACCCGGGCGCGGCCCACGGCGCTCAGCACGTGCATGGTGCCGATCACTTCCAGTTCGTGGGCGAGTGAGCCGTCGCGCACCGGGCCGTGGAGGAACGCCAAGTGGTAGAAGACGTCCACGGGGTGCTCGGCGAGCGCCTCGGACAGCTCGCTCTCCGCGTCGTGGCGCGTGAGGTCCACACGGTGGAATTCCACCTTGTCGCCGGAGGGCTTGGCCACGTCCAGCACCAGGATGCTCTCCACGTCCGCATCCTGCTCCAGCAGCGGCAGCAGCAGCTGGCCCTGCTCGCCCGCCGCCCCCGTCACCGCGACGCGCAGGCCGCCCTTGCTCGCTTGAGTTGCTTCCATACGGGAGTGGGCGTGATAGCGCAGATGGACCTCGCTTGTCAGCCGCGATGCGTCGGGATTACTGGCCAACGTGCCGGGTCCCGCGCAGGATATGACCTCCCATGGCACGTGTCGCCCGTCTCAGTGATGTCCTCATCAACAAGATCGCCGCGGGCGAGGTGGTGGAGCGCCCGGCGTCCGTCGTGAAGGAATTGGTGGAAAACTCCATCGACGCGGGCTCGCGGACGGTGCGCGTGGCGCTGGAGCGCGGGGGGCTCGGGCGCATCACCATCTCGGACGATGGGCAGGGGATGAGCCCCGAGGACGCGCGGCTGAGCCTGGAGCGCCACGCCACGAGCAAGCTGCGCGAGCTGGACGACCTGTTCACCTTGAATACCAAGGGCTTCCGGGGCGAGGCCCTGCCGGCCATCGCGTCCGTGTCACGCTTCACCTTGAACACGGCCGAGCGCGAGGCCTATGTGGGCACGCGCATCACGGTGGAGGGGGGCGGCGAGCCCCTGGTGGAGGAGGCGCCGCCGAGGGTGGGCACGGTCATCTCGGTGGAGGACCTGTTCTACAACACGCCGGCGCGGCGCAAGTTCATGCGGCGCGAGTCCACGGAGCTGCAGCACGCGGAGGAGGCCGTCATCCGGCTGGCGCTCGCGCACCCGGACGTGTCCTTCTTCGTGGAGCACGGGGGCCAGGCGCTCTTCACCAGCCCGGCGAGCCCCACGGATCCGCGCGAGCGCATCGCCGCGGCGCTGGGGCCGGGGGTGCATCCGCACCTGATGGCGGTGGAGGAGCGGCGCCTGGGGGTGAGCGTCACGGGCTACATCGCCTCACCCGAGTACACGCTGCCCAACGCGCGCGGCATCTACACCTTCGTCAACCGCCGCTACATCCGCGACCGGGGCCTCAACAGCGCCATCCAGCGCGCCTTCCAGGAGTTCCTCGCCGCCGGGCGCCAGCCCGTGGTGGTGCTGTTCATCGACATGGATCCCCGCGCGGTGGACGTGAACGTGCACCCGCAGAAGCTGGAAGTGCGCTTCGCGGACGGCAAGGGCGTGGGGGACGCGGTGAACGCGGCCATCTCCCGGGCGCTCCGGGCGGCGCCCTGGCTCGGGCCTCCGACGGGAGGGGAGGGGGGCCTGGCGGAGCAGCCCCGGCAGGCGGCGCACTACGCCATGGCGGTGGAGCGCTTCCTCACCCGGGCCCAGGACGCCGCGTGGGGCGCGCCCATGCCCCTGCCGGGCACCCAGGACGCCTCGCTCCCGCCTCGCTCGACGGAATCACTCTTCGCGCCCCAGGCCACGTCCGAGTTGCTTCCCGGCCGCGCGCCCGCCTTCGGTCAGGCCCAGCCGCAGCTCAACGAGGCGCCCCCGCCGGGCTACTTCGGCGCGCTCAGGCCCATGGGGGTGCTCGGTGAGCGCTTCCAGGTGTGCGAGGGGCCCGGCGGCACGCTGGTGGTGCTGGACGCGCACGCGGCCCTGGAGCGGGCGCGGCTCATGGACTTCCACAAGGCCCTCAAGAAGGAGTCGGCGCCGGTGCCCACGCTCTTCGGCGCCACGGTGGAGCTGACGGTGCCGCTGGCGCGCACGCTGGTGGAGGGGCAGGAGGCCCTGGCCCGGCTCGGGCTGGAGGTGGAGCCTTTCGGGGGCACCACGCTCGCGCTCAAGGCGGTACCGCCCGCGCTGGTGAACGCGGATGCCCGGGCCCTGCTCGAGGCGCTGGCGCGCGCGCTGCCTCCTCCCGGCTCGGCGCTGGATGCCGTGGCGCTCGCCGAGCCCCTGCGCGTGCTCGCGTGTCATGCCGCGCGCCACGCCGAGGGCCAGCTCACCGAGGGCAAGCTCCGGGCGCTCCTGGGCGAATTGGACGCGGCGGACTTCCATCCCCCCTGCATCCACGGCACGGTGGTGGTGCTGGAGGTGCCCTTGTTGGAGCTGGAACGACGCGCGCTGCGTCCCGCCGGGTCTCCGAGAAGTTGACGATCGGGGGTCCGCTGCTACGGTGTGCCACGCCCCTGTAGCACCGGGGCGCGCTGGCGCGAGGAGACGCGGGATGCTCGGTGTCATCACCCTGAGGGACGTGCTGGAGCACCTGGGCCTCATCCGCCGGGAGTTCGGCTCGCGAGGCGTGGTGTGGTGCCTGCTCGCCGCGCTGTCTCGCCGCCGGACCACGTTTCTCGAAGTCGCCCTGCGCCTGAAGGAATCCTGAACGATGCCGCGCCGTCTCGCCCTCCTCGCCCTCCTGTTCGCCGCCGGGGAGGTGTCCGCCCAGGAAGAAGGCGTCGTCCCGCTCAACGGGGTGGGCCGCATCTCCGTCGAGGGGGGATGGCGGTTGTCGTCCAACCAGACCTTCTACAACAGCTTCTACGCGCTCCCGGGCTACCAGTGCTCCCAGGACTGCGAGCGCGGCTCCCCGGGGGGGCCGTTCCTCGCGGGCTCGTTCGGCTATTCCTTCATGGAGAACATCGAGCTGGCGATCGACCTGTTCGCCACCGGCGAGCAGTTGAAGTTGACCAACGCCGCCACGCTCTCCAACTACACCTACGGCGCGCTGGTGGGCCTGCGCTTCCAGACGCTGCTGGAAGTGCTCACCCCCCAGGGCATCGTCCCCTTCGTGGGGCTGGAGACGGGCCCCACGCTGGTGTTCTCCGAGGCCAAGGGCGTGGGGCGCAAGGAACTGCTCCAGCAGCCCTGGGTGGGGACCGTGGGAGCGACCTTCCGCCTGTCTCCCACCTGGGGAATCACCGCGGAGTACCGCTTGGCGTTCGCCCGGGGCCAGAGCCCCTATAACGAGCTGAAGCCGCCGGCTGGCGTGGACGCGAACGCCTACAAGGGCCTGGCGTCCTACAACGCGGGCGGCAACTGGTTCGCCGTGGGCATCACCTACATGTTCCCGCCGGATCCCATCCGGCCATTCAGCTCCCTCTGAAACGGGGGCTCGTCTCCCTGGTTCCCGGGCTCCCCCGGTGGGAGATGGAAATTCCTCGGGGTGCACGGCCTGTTTCCCGGGCCGATGTCACACGACCGGGTGGCTGGGAAGGCCGTCCGAGGGGAGCCCTTAACGATGCGCGAAGAGGCCGAGATCACCGCCGGGCCCAACAGGAAGATGTCCATGGCTGCTGCCGAAGTGAAGTCCGAGCACGACTCCAAGGAACTGAGTGAGATCCGCAAGGAGGTCATCGAGGCTCGCAACCTCGTGATCAAGACGGACAATCTGCTCAAGAACCTCCACGCGGAGGTGAAGGCGATTGGCAAGCGTCACGAGGATCTCCAGAAGCGGCAGTGGATTTCCTCGGGCGTGGCGTACGTGCTTTTCGCGGCGCTGTGCATCGGCGGGGCGGTGCTCGTGGGCTCCGCGCGGGGCTCCAGCGCGAGCGCCGAGCGCGAGCGGCTGGAGAAGACGGTGGCCGAGCTGTCCGGTCAGCTGGACAAGCAGCGCGCGGATCAGACGGCCATCCAGACGTCCCAGCGTTCGGCGAACGAGGTCTACCGGCTGATGACGAACCTGCCCGGGGACGAGCGGCTCAAGGGCGTGGACGAGCTGGTGAAGCTGGACACGTCGCGCCTGACGCAGCTCGAGCGCTCCGCCCTCAACGACAAGGCGGCCCAGCTGCGCCGGGAGATCGGCGACTCGGCCTTCGAGCGGGGCAAGGCCGCCTTCCGGCGCAACGAGATGAAGTCGACCATCGAGGAGATGACGCGCTTCGTGGCGATGAACCCGCCGCCCGAGCAGTTGCTGGACGCGTCCTTCTTCCTGGGCGTGGCCTACAACAACGAGCGCAAGCACGATCAGGCGGTGCCGCTGCTGGCGCGCTTCGTCGAGGGCGACAAGAAGTCCAAGACGCGTGACTACGCCATGCTGCTGCTCGCCCAGTCCTACCAGGAGACGAACCAGCTGGAGAAGGCGCTGTCCACGGTGCAGGAGGCCCTGGGCACCTACCCGAACAGCGAGTTCGCGCCACTGATGCGCAGCCGCCAGTCGTCGGTGCGCCGCCAGAAGGCGGGAGCCAGCGAGGCCGCCGCGGCGCCCGCGCAGGCCCCGGCTCCCGCTCCAGCGGCCGCCACGCCCGCTCCGGCGCCCTGAGCGTTCCCCCACTTCCCCGGGGCCTCCCCGGGGAAGCGGGTGACTCAGGCGTTGCCAGGGGGTCTTCCGGTGACTAAGACGGCACCTGCGTGACCGCCCCCGATCCCCGCTACCGTCCCTTCCGTGTCGCCTCCTACGGTGTCTACTTCGCCGGGGTGGTCGCCTTCTGTCTGGCGATCATCATCAGCGTGACGCGCTCGGTGGTGGCGATGACGCCTCCGCATCAGGCCCCGGTGGAGCCAGTGCTCAACTACCGCGAATGCCTGGACGCGGCCCACTCCCTGTGGACCGAGCTGGAGTCCGAGCGCGAGAAGCTGGTGCGCGCCTCCACGGAGACCCGTTCGGTGGACAAGCGGTGGATGGACTTCCGCACCCAGTGGCTCACGCGTCTGCGCGAGCGCGAGGCCCGGTGCGCGCTCGACTCGCGCAACAACGTGAGCCTCAAGCAGGTGTACCGCCGCCTGGAGGACGTCCTCAACCTCTACACCATCCACGCCGTGCAGTACGCGGGCGAGGTGGGCGGCTCGGTGGATGCGCTCCAGGCCGCCTTCTCCTCCGCGCGCAGGAATCCCTCCGCGGGCAAGCTGCCCTGAGCCTCAGCGCCGCGGCGAGCGCAGCCGCGCGTGCAGCGTGTCCGTCATCAGGTACCAGAACTGCACGTTGCCGAAGCTCAGGATGTCTCCATCCTTGAGCACCGCCTCGCGCGCGCTCAGCGAGTTCGCGTTGAGGAACGTGCCGTTGGTGGAGCCCAGGTCGCGCACCGTGCAGCGGGCGGGTGAATCGCTCCAGTTGAGCACCGCGTGCCGCTTGGACACCGACGGATCGTCGATGAACACGTCGCAGTCCGGCAGCCGGCCCACGCTCAACTCCTCCACGCGCGCGAGCGGCGGCAGGGTGGTGATGAGCAGCTCCTCGAACTCGAAGAGCAGCGTCAGCATGCCCTTCTCGATGACACCGGCCGAGGCCACGCGCGTGGGATCGAGGACGGCGGACGAGGGCCTGCCGGGCGGGCGTTGGACGAGCACGAAGGGGCCGAGTTGACGGCGAAACGCCCCAGAGGTCAGTGACGCGCCGAGCGCGCGCAGTTCCTGGATGGACAGCACGGTGCGTCAGCATGACAGATGTTCCCGGGCATGGGCGGGTTTCGTTGACCGGGCGGAGGCTCCTTCCTACAGTTGCCCTTTCGGCCCGGGCCGCCGGTCCCAATCAGGGGGAGGGGGCGGGTCTGGACGTTCACCTCTTAACGAGTGCTGTGAAGGAGCTGTGATGAGCGGCAGCGGGAACATTCCGATGACGCCCTCGGGGTTGCGGAAGCTGAAGGAAGAGCTGAAGCACCTTCAATCCGTCGAGCGCGGCAAGATCTCCCGGGAGATCGAGGTCGCGCGCGCCCACGGAGACCTGCGTGAGAACGCCGAGTACCACGCGGCCAAGGAGAAGCAGTCCCACATCGAGGGCCGTATCCTGAACCTCAATGATTGGATTGCCCGGGCCGAGGTGATCGATCCGGCCAAGCTCGGCGGGGACAAGGTCGTCTTCGGCGCCACGGTGGATTTGCTGGACCTGGAGTCGGACAAGACCGTGTCCTACCGCCTGGTGGGCGAGCTGGAGGCGGACCTCAAGAAGCGGTGGATCGCCGTGACGTCGCCGGTGGCGCGGGCCCTCATCGGCAAGAAGAAGGGCGACACCGTGACGGTGCAGAGCCCCGGCGGGACGCGCGAGTACGACGTCCAGGAGATTCGCTTCGAGGATCCCCAGGAAGAGGCCCCCTCGGAAGGCTGAGATTTCCCGCGGTGAGCCGTCGAGCAGGGGAGCGCGCGCGAGCCCGCTCCCCTGTGTCGTTTGGGTGGGCGGCGTGGGCGCGGCTTTTTAGGATGAACGCTTGGACCCGACCGTGAACCATCCGCTCGCCAGCCTCGTGGGACCCCTGAGGTACGCCTGCCGAAGTGACTTCGCCCGGCTGTCGACGGTGAAGGATTTGCGCGGCCTGCTGGAGCGCACCCTGGCCGGGGCCACGGGCGTGGACGCGAAGGCGCTCGAGCACCTGCGCGCGGCGCTGCCGCACGTGGACGATGTCACCGTGGAGCGGCGCAAGGCGGCGCTGCGGGGGGTCGTGGCCGGGTTGCGCATGAGCGGCGTGCCTCTGCCCGAGGACCTGGCCCAGGTCGCCGCGGCGGCTCCCGCCCCCGTCTCCCGGCAGCCCGCCCGGAGCGCGGCGCCCTCGGGGCTCGTCCCCGCGTGGAAGTCCACCGAGCCCCTGCGCCCGCCGCCTCCCCCCGCCACCCGGCCTCCCGCCGCCCGGCCTCCGCCACCGCCTGCCCCGGCGCCCGCCGAGAACGCACCGCCCCCACGGCGCAAGAAGAAGCGGGTGGCGAAGGGACAAGAGGAGTCGCGCGCGGAGGCGAAGCTGCTGTCCATCGCGCCGCGCTCGGGCCCCCTGGCGATTCCGCTCAAGACGATGGGCAAGAAGCTGGGCCCCCGGCTGCTCGCGGCGCTCAACAAGAAGGGCCTGCGGCGGGTGGGGGACATCCTCTTCCTGCTGCCGCGCTGCTACGAGGACCGGCGCGAGCTGCGCACCATCTCCGAGCTGATGCCGGGAGAGCGCGGGGTGACGGTGGGCGAGGTGAAGGTGGCGGACTTCGTGCCGGGCCGCACGGGCAAGCGCATGTTCCGCGCCGTGGTGGCGGACCGCTCCGGGAGCATCGCCGCCACGTATTTCAACGCCGGCCCCTGGCTCAAGGCGCGCTTTCCCGTGGGCAAGAAGCTGGTGCTGTCCGGCGAGGTGCGCGCCTCGCTGTCGGGACGGGAGATGTCCCACCCGGAGATTGAATCCGCGGACGACCTCGAGGGCTCCTCGGTGCACTTCAACCGCATCGTCCCGGTGTACCCGGGCTTCGAGCGGGGGGATCAACGCTCGTTCCGCGAGCTCGCCTCGGTGGTCAGCGAGTCCTACGCGAGCCACCTGGAGGAGCCGTTGCCGGAAGCGCTGCGCGGCAGGTTGAAGTTGATGACGCTGCCGGAGGCCCTGCGCTCCATCCACTTCCCCGCGGGCAACGCGGACCCGGAGCTGTTGGACAAGCACCTGAGCCCGGCGCACCGGCGGCTCGCGTTCGACGAGCTCTTCTTCCTGCAACTGGGCATGGGGCTCAAGCGCCAGGACGTGAAGCGCGAGCAGGGCATTCGCTTCGACGTGTCGGCGCCCCGTCAAGAGAAGGCGCGAGGCGCGCTGCCCTTCGAGCTCACGGGCGCGCAGAAGCGGGTGCTCGAGGAGATCGCCCAGGACATGGGCCATGACGAGCCGATGAACCGGCTGGTGCAGGGCGACGTGGGCTCGGGCAAGACGGCGGTGGCGGCGGCGTCCGCGCTCGTGGCGTTGCAGGATGGCTACCAGGTGGCGGTGATGGCGCCCACGGAGATCCTCGCCGAGCAGCACGAGCGCACCTTCCGCAAGCTCCTGGAGCCCCTGGGCTACAAGGTGGGCCTGGTGAGCGCGGCGGGCACGGCGAAGAAGAAGCGCGAGGTGCGCGACGCGGTGGCTCGCGGGGAGATCCACCTCGCCGTGGGCACGCACGCGCTCATCCAGGAGGGCGTGGCCTTCCAGAAGCTGGGCTTCGTGGTGATCGACGAGCAGCACCGCTTCGGCGTGTTGCAGCGGCACATGCTGATGAGCAAGGGCGTGTTCCCGGACGTGCTGGTGATGACGGCCACGCCCATTCCGCGCACGCTGGCGATGACGCTCTACGGGGACCTGGACGTGTCCGTCATCGACGAGCTGCCCCCCGGGCGCACGCCCGTCAAGACCCGCGTCTTCAACGACAAGCAGCGCGCGCGCGTCTACGAGGCGGTGGCCAGCGAGGTGGCCAAGGGCCATCAGGCCTATGTGGTGTACCCGCTCGTGGAGGAGTCGGAGAAGTTGGACCTGGAAGACGCCACGCGCGGGGTGGACAAGCTGCGCGAGGTGTTTCCGGGCGTCGAGGTGGGGCTGCTGCACGGCCGGATGAAGCCCGAGGAGAAGGACGGGGTGATGGACGCCTTCCGCGCGGGGAGCATCCAGATCCTCGTGTGCACCACGGTGGTGGAGGTGGGCGTGGACGTGCCGAACGCCTCGGTGATGGCGATCGAGTCCGCGGAGCGCTTCGGCCTGTCTCAGTTGCACCAGCTGCGCGGACGCGTGGGCCGAGGCGCGGCGGTGAGCTACTGCTTCCTGGTGGCCAACCTGGCGCGCTCGTCCATGGAGTCCTCGGAGCGGCTGGGGGTGATGGAGCACAGCAGTGACGGCTTCGTCATCGCGGAGAAGGATCTGGAGATCCGCGGACCCGGCGAGTTCCTCGGCACGCGCCAGAGCGGCCTGCCGGAACTGGCGGTGGCCAACCTCGCGCGGGACGGGGATTTGATCTCCCTGGCCCAGCAGGAGGCGCGGCGCATCCTCGCCGCGGATCCCCGGCTGGAGTCCGCCGAGCACCAGGGCCTGGTCAAGGCGCTCGAGGAGCGCTGGGAAGGCCGGCTCGCGCTCGCCCGCGTGGGGTAGGGCGGAAACGGCGACGGCGGCCCCCCGGGAAGGGAGACCGCCGTCTGGACCGCACCGTCACCGACGTTACTGGGTGACGATCCTCCCCACGGCCACGTTGATGGTGCTCAGGTCTCCCGTCGCGGGCAGCGCGTGCGCCTTGATGACGGAGAGGGGGATGCGCGAGCCCGCCGGGAGCGACGGGTCGAGCTTCACATCCAGCGCCACGGAGAGGAGCGCGCCGGTGTACGGGGTCGCCGGGACGGTCGTGCCCTTCTGGAACACGCCGACGCTCAACTTACCCTCCTGGGCGCCGCCCTTGATCAGCCGGGGCGCGGCGCCCAGCTCGAACAGGCGGTTGGTCACGTACTCGGTGTCGGACGGGGTCACCTTGGCCCACGTCGCTTGCACCGGGTTGACCAACAGCGTCAGGTCCACGCCACGGCCGGACCCACCCGGGGGGCCCACCAGATCCAACACCAGGTGGCTGCCCGAGGACGCGGCCGTGTTCTTCACGAGCTTCCAGCCATTGCCCGTGGGATCCGTGTAGTCAGCGCCCTGGGCGATCGGCACCGTGACGGTGGCGGTGGCCTTCTTGTCGGGGTTCACCGCGCTGGTGGCCACCACGGTGAATGTGCCCGGACGGGCGGGGGCCGTGTAGATGCCCGAGGAGGTGATGATGCCGTTGCCGTCACCGCCCTCCACGCTCCAGAGCACCGCCTGGTGGGACGTCCCGGTCACAGCCGCCGTGAAGGTGGCGGTGGTGCCCTGGGCGATCGTCACCGTGGCGGGGGTGATCGTCACGGACACCGGCTCCACGGTCACCTGGGCGGTGGCCGTCTTCGTGGGATCGGCCACGCTGGTGGCCACCACGGTGTAGGTGCCCGGCGTGCTGGGCGCCGTGTAGACACCCGAGGAGGTGATGGTGCCGTGGGTGGTACCGCCCTCCACGCTCCAGGTCACCGCGGTGTTGGGGGTGCCCGTCACGGTGGCGTAGAAGGCCGCCGTGCCGGACACGGGGATGGTCTGCGAGGCCGGGGTGATGGTGACGACGACGTCCGAGGCAGACGTCACCGTGACAGTGGCGGTGGCCTTCTTGTCGGGGTTCACCGCGCTGGTGGCGATCACGGTGAAGGTGCCCGCCTTGGAGGGCGCCGTGTAGACGCCCGAGGAGGTGATGGTGCCGTTGCCGTCACCGCCCTCCACGCTCCAGAGCACCGCCTGGTTGGACGCCCCGGTCACCTCCGCCGTGAAGGTGGTGGTGGCGCCCTCGGCGATCGTCACCGTGGCCGGGGAGATCGTCACGGACACCGCGCCCACGGTCACCTGGGCGGAGGCCTTCTTCGCGGGATTGGCCACGCTGGTGGCCACCACGGTGTAGGTGCCCGCCTTGGAGGGCGCCGTGTAGACGCCCGAGGAGGTGATGGTGCCGTTGGTGGAACCACCCTCGACGCTCCAGGTCACCGCGGTGCTGGCGGTGGTGCCCGTCACGGTGGCGTAGAAGGCCGCCGTGCCGGACGCGGGGATGGTCTGCGAGGCCGGGGTGATGGTGACGGCCAGCTCACGCACGGTGAGGGTGGCGCTGCCCTTCTTCGTCGGATCCGCCAGGCTGGTGGCGGTGACCGTGACGGGGCCCGCCTGCGTGGGCGCCGTGTAGATGCCCGAGGAGGTGATGGTGCCACCGCCTTCCACGCTCCAGGTCACCCCGGTGTTGGACGCTCCGGTGACGACCGCGGAGAACTCCACGACCGCGCCCTGGTCCACCGTGGAGCCGTTGGGCTTCACGGTGACGGCCACGGCCTCGACCTTGACCTGGGTGCTGGCCGAGCGGCTCGGGTCCGCCACGCTGGTGGCGACCACGGTGTAGGTGCCCGGCGTGCTGGACGCCGTGTAGACGCCCGCGGCGGTGAGGGTGCCCGCGGCGGCGCCTTCCTTGAGGGACCAGGTGACCGACGTGTCACTGGCGCCCGTCACCTGGGCGGTGAAGGCGATGCTGCCCGCGGTGCTCACCGTGGGCGAGGCCGGGGTGAGGGTGACGACGACGGCCGGGGTGACGGTCACCGAGGCCGTGTCCTTCTTGGTGCCATCCACCGCGTTGGTGGCGACCACCGTGTACGAGCCCGCCTGCGCGGGCGCGGTGTAGACGCCCGTGCTGGTGATGGTGCCCGAGTCCTGGCCCTCCACGCTCCAGAGGATCTTCGGCTCCGAGGTGCCCTCGACGGAAGCGGTGAAGGTCGTGGAGTCTCCGGCCTTCACGGTGACGGACTTCGGAGCGACCGTCACCGGCCCCGAGCCGGGCGTGGGCTCGTCGCCGCACGCGGCGAGCACGCCGAGCAGCAACGGAACAATGAGCTTGGTCAACGTTTTCATGGGTTACCGTCCGAACTGGCTGACGAAGAGGGTGACGTCGGTGTCGTCCACGGCGCCGCTCACATCGAGGTCGGAATCCTCGCTGTAGGCCGCGTCACTGGTCGTGGAGCCGTAGGCCTGGGCGAGCCGTCCCAGATCCTCTCCGTCCACGAGGTGATCACCGTTGATGTCCGCGGTGTAGATGCGCGCGGTCGCCGTGGCGCTCGCGCGGGCGTCTGTCATGGAGGTGGCCTGGATGTGGCACAGACCGCGTCCCGCCGGAGTCGAGTAGACACCCGCCGCGGAGATGACGCCGCAGATGCGGCCTTCCTGGAGGCTCCACGTCAGCGCCGGATCGAACCCAGAGGGCACGCTCGCGGTGAAGGTGAACGTGCTGTTCACCGGCAGCACCACGCTCCGCGGAGAGAGCTCCACGCCCTCGCGGCTGAAGGCGAGGGTGGACGAGGTGGAGTGGCCGTAGGCGTCATGGGCCACGGCCATCAAGGTGTGCGTTCCGGAGGACAGGGGCGCGGTGCTGAAGGGCAGCCGGTAGGGCGCCTCCTGGACACGTCCCTGGAACACGCCATCCACGTAGAACTCCACGTGCGTGACGCCCGTGTCGTCGCTCGCGGTGGCCGTCAGCACCGTCGTATCGAACAGGCCTTCCACGCCCGCGCTGACGGTCGGCGCCGTGTTGTCCACCACCGTGGTGTTGAAGGTGGTGAAGTCCACCGTCACCGTGCCCACGTTGCCCGCGGTGTCCGTGCCCTTGACCTTGAACTGGTGCGAGCCGTTGGCGAGCGAGGCCGTGTTGTACGGCACCGTGTAGCTGCCGCTGGGGTCGTTGCGCGTGGCCACCGGGACGTCGTCCACGAAGAACTCGAGCTTCTTCGTCCACACGTTGTCGCTCACGTTGGCGTTGAGCTGCACGGTGCCGTAGGTGCCGCTGACGCTCGCGGTGAGCGCGGGGGCCAGCGTGTCGGGAGTGGTCGTGGTGGTGAGGGTGACGTCGTCGAGGAACCACTGCGTGACGCCGCCCGACACCGCCGCGGGCTCCAGCAGATCCGCCTCGAAGAAGAGCTGGATCGTCTGGCCCTTGTAGGCGCTCAGATCGTAGCGGTGCTCGAAGTACTTGCCGCTGGTGTTATCCAGATTGCTGAACGTCGCCAGCGTCTGGAGATCCACGCCCGCCGAGTCGCGCACCTTCGCGGTGTATGTGTGGTGCACCTGTCCATCCGTGAAGGCGCTGTCGTAGATGCGCAGCCAGAAGCTGTAGATGGCCGACTGGGCGTCCGCGGGGATCGTCAGGGTCTGGCGCACGTTGGACTTGTTAGGGCCGGGGTTGGTGTAGACGATGAAGAAGCGCGAGCCCGTGTGCGCGAAGGAGGGACTGTTCAGGATGCCCGCCGAGCCGCTGAGCGTCGTGGCGGCGGTCCAGCCGCCGGACAACTCGAAGCTCGGGTTGACCACCTTCTGCGAGCGGTTGGCGTCGACGAAGAAGGAGACGGGGGCGGACTCACCCACGTTGCCGGCCGCGTCCGTGGCCCGGGTGACCAGCGTGTGCGCGCCGTTGGCCAGGGTGGACACGTTCACGATCTTCGCGAAGGACGTGGGCGCCGTGCCCTGGGACGTGCCGTCCACCAGGAACTCCACCTCGCCGACATGGCCGTTGTCCGACACGTCCGCGAAGAATCCCAGCCGCGTGCCGGAGGCGTCGAAGAGGACGGAGCTGCGCACGGACGGCGTCTCGGTGTCGGCGGCGGTGATGGTGCGCAACTGGAAGTCATCCAGCTTGAAGTTGGTGGCCAGCGAGGCGTTCTCGGTCCCCTCCAGGTAGAGGCGCACCGTCTGGCCCGCGTAGGCGGTCAGGTCGAAGCTGCGCTGCACCCAGCCCAGCGTGGCGTCCAGGTTGGACCAGGTGGCGAGCGTGGAGAGCACCGTGCCCGAGGTGTCACGCACCTGGAGCACGAGGGTGTCATTGGCCGCGGTGGTGCTGGTCTCGCTGGTGGTGAGGTTGAGGTAGAAGCTCAGCGAGGCCTTGGCGACGCCCGCCGGGATGGTGACGTCCTGGTACAGGTTGTCGTTGCTGACGGAGCCGTAGCCATTGAGCCACACGTAGCCCTGGCCGGTGCGCGCCCCGGAGACGGGGTAGTTGATGTTGCCGCGAGGATTGGCCTCCCAGCCCACGCCGCCCTGCTCGAAGCCCGGGTCGCTGAGCAGCTGCGTGAAGCTGTTGGCCACGTTGAAGGTGACGGGCGCGGAGTCGGTCTTGTTGCCCGCCGCGTCGAAGGCCCGCACCACCAACTGGTGCGTGCCATTGAGCAGCTGGGTGACGTCCAGCGGCACCTGGAAGGGCAGGCTGGTGTCGGTGCCCACGGTGGCGCCGTCCACGTTGAACTCCACGCGCGCCACGCCCACGTTGTCCGTGGCCGTCGCGTTGAGCAGCAGGAGGGGCGCGCTGCCCGACAGGCTCGCCGTCACCGACGGCGGCGTGCGGTCGTCATAGGTGCCCGCCGTGTAGCCCACGTTGATGGCGGTGAAGGCGTTCTCCACCGCGGTGTACTCGGCCGACCTGGCGCCGTAGAGGTCCGCCGCCGACTGAAGCGAGGCCGTACGGGCCGCCAGGTAGTTGCTCGAGGGCACCAGGTAGACGGTGATGGCGCGGTACCAGATGGCCGCCGCCTTGTCGTTGCCGATGCCCGTCATGCCGCCGGGCAGGTAGGTGCTGGAGTGGTCGTTCCCCGGAGCCGCCGGCTGCGCGCCCGCGGACAGGAAGTAGAAGGCGCGATTCATCGGCCCACTGCTGTAGTGGACGTCGACGTTCTCGATGCCCGGGTACCACGCGTCCGGACTGAGGCCGTCCAGGCTCGGCTTGTACATGTAGCGCAGCGGCTCCGGATTGAGATCCTCTCCAATCATCCAGTTGCCGCCCGTGTCTCCAATGGTGGAGCCCCGGCCGTTGCGCACCCAGAACTCCGTCATGGCGCCGAAGATGTCGGAGTTGGCCTCGTTGAGGCCGCCGGACTCACCCGCGTAGATGAGCTGCGCCGTCTTCGACATGACGCCGTGGCTCAACTCGTGGCCCGTCACGTCCAGCGCTTCCAGGGACTTGAAGCCACCGGGGGCCGGATAGGAGCCGTCGCCGTAGCTCATGCAGAAGCAGCCACTGCTCCAGAAGGCGTTGTTGTACAGGTTGCTGACGTGCACGCGGTTGTAGGTGGGCGTGCCCACGCCGTCGATGCCGAAGCGGTTGTGGATCCGCTGGTAGTAGTCCCACGTGGCCTGCAGGCCGAAGTGCGCGTCCACGGCCGCCGTCTGGCCGTTGTCGCTCGTCGTGGAGCTGCCCACGATGTAGTTCTGCCCGTCACCCCAGACGTTGTCCGTGTCCGTGTAGAGCACGGGCGTGGCCGGAGCGCCGTTCTGCACGTCGGCGTGGTTCACGTCGTAGGTGCGCAGACCCTCGCCGGGGGCGCGCGTCGTATCCCGCAGCTCGTAGAGGCCGTCCGCGTTCTGGAAGACGTTGAGCTGCACCTCGCCGCTGTACTGCGACAGGCCCTTGCCCACCGCCGCCGCCGTCTCCAGCGAGTTCCATCGCTTGATGACCACGCCCGTGCGCGCGTCGAGCAGGAAGTCCGTATGGGCCACCCCGTCCTTGGGGTTGTCCAGCTCGGTGTGCACGTGCCAGGCGAGCCGGTGGCCCACCACCTCGTCCTCGAAGTCCGCCGCGTTGCGCTGCGCGAAGGGCTTGCCAGGGGCGCGGTTCACCCGGTTCGTCTCCGGATAGATGACCAGCTCCGCCGTGGGCTCGGCGCCGGCCAGGCCATTGGGGGCCAGCTCCAGCAGCGCGAGCGACACCGCGCTCGCGGCGTCCAACGAGGGGGAGGTGGACAGGCGGATGCCCGGACGCAGTCCCTCGCGCGTCACCGGCAGGCTCTTGCCGGAGGGATCCACGTGGGTGATGGCCATGCCACCCCACACGGGGACGCCCTGGTGCAACTGCTGGAAGTGGGCGTGCGTGAGGCCGAAGGCGTCCGTCTGCGCGCCGGACAGCCGGAAGTCATCGCGCTCGTTCAACCCGAGCGCGGCTTTTTGCAGCCGCAGGGCGGAGAGCGACGCCGTCACGCGCGCGCTTTCACGGGCGCGCAACTGCTGGAGCGCGTTGAGGGACACGGGGGCGAGTTTTTCGCCCGCCGCCAGGGCTGGTCCCGCCGTCATGAACGAGGCGAGGAGCAGGGGCCAACGAGGCCACGGCATGGACATGGAGACACTCCACCAGACTGCGTCGAGGGAGACTGCCGGCGGGCTGGCTTCCATCGACGAGGGCCAGGGCCGGAAAACGCGGGGGTCACCGCGCCACGCGAACGTCCCTGGAGTGACCGCGGACTGCTTTCTCCTGGACATTCCGCCTGCGCGGAGGCCGGTGACTATACACAACTGGAAAGTTGAAATGAACCCACCGGGTCCTCCAGCGAGGCCTCGATGTGAGGCCTCGCGCGAGAACCCAGTAATCCAAGACAATCAATCGTTCGCGGCAATCATGGATGCCAGGGTATCCATGAGTTGCGTGGGATCGACGGGCTTGGACACATGGACCTGGAAGCCGGCGCCCAGCGCGTGGGCGCGATCCTCCGGGCGCGTATAGGCGGTGATGGCGGCGGCGGGCACCTGGCCTCCGCGCTCGGGGGGCAGGGCGCGCACGCGGCGGATGAGGCTGTAGCCGTCCTCGCCGGGCATGCCGATGTCGGAGACGAGCAGGTCCGGAGGGGCATGCAGCAGCATCTCCAGGGCCTCGGCGGAGCTGGCCGCGGTCGTCACCTGCGCGCGGCTCCTTTCCAGGAGGGTGCGGAGGATTTCCCGCGTGTCGTGCTCGTCGTCCACCACCAGGACGCGCACGCCGGACAGATCGGGCAGGTGCTCGGGGCGTGACCCGAGTCCTGGCGCGAGCAGGAGACGGGGCTGGGTGGTGGCTCGCGCGGGGATGAGCGGCAGCCGCACCGTGAAGCGGGCTCCCCGGCCCTCGCCGTCGCTGTGGGCATGGACGGTGCCGCCCTGAGATTCCACCAGGTGCCGCACGATGGACAGGCCCAGGCCGAGGCCCCCGTAGCGGCGGGTGGTGCTGCCATCGGCCTGCTGGAAGCGCTCGAAGACATGCGGGAGGAACGCGGGGGCAATCCCCTGGCCCGAATCGCTCACCTCCAGCTCCACCTGCTTCTGGACCCGCGCGAGCCGCACGCGCACCTGTCCCCCGGGGGGCGTGAACTTGATGGCGTTGGTGAGCAGGTTCCACGCGACTTGCTGCAGCCGCTGCGCATCGCCCAGCACGAGTCCGCCGCCCTCCACCTGGGCCTCCAGCCGGATGTCGCGCGCGGCCGCCGCCGGACGCACCACGTCCAGCACCGCCTCCACCACCGTGGCCAGCTCCACCGGTTTGACTTCCAGGCGCATCCTCCCGGCGACGATGCGTGAGATGTCCAGCAGGTCATCCACGATCTGCGCCTGGGCCCGGGCGCTGCGCTCCACCGTCTCCAGGGCGCGCGCCTGCTTCTCCGGGGGCAGGGGCGTGGTGCGCAGGATGCTCGTCCACCCGAGGATGGCGGTGAGCGGCGTGCGCAGCTCATGGCTGACGGTGGCGAGGAACGCGTCCTTGGCGCGGTTGGCTTCCTCGGCCCGGTCCCGCTCCTGGCGCGCCAGCTCGAAGAGGCGCACGTGCTCCAGGCCGATGGCGGCGCGGTGTGCCAGCTCCTCGGCCAGCCGGATGTCGTCGCCATCGTAGGGCCGGTGTCCCTCGCCCGCGAGCAGCAGCAGGACGCCCCGGTGACGGCCCTTCACGGTGATGGGCACCGCGAGCGTCCGCAGGCCCAGGAAGGCCCTCCTCGCCTCGCGCCGGGCCGCGTCCGGCTCCGTGGCGAGCTCTTCCTCGGTGAGGGCGGGAAGGGACTCCACCCGGCCATGCGCCAGCACGCCGCGCACCGCGTGGGGCACGTCCCCGCACCGGTCCGCCTCGCGCAGGCGCAGGGCCCGTAGGGGATCCACATCCGTGAAGGCCACGCGCCCGACCGGGCCCTCGTCCTCGCGCAGGTAGACACCACACCACTCGGCCAGCCGTGGCACGAGACAGCGCGTGAGACCCTCGAGCGCCTGGCGCAGCTCCCAGGTGGAGGACAGCGCCGTGCTCGCCTCGGTGAGCAGCTCCAGCGTCTGGCGCGCCCTGCGCTGGGCGGTGATGTCGGTGATGGAGCCCACCCACTCGCGCACGGAGCCGTCCAGCTCCAGCACCGGCACACCCCGCGACACCACCGGGGTGTAGGTGCCATCCGCGCGCCGCAGGCGGTACTCCGCCTCGAAGAGTCCGCGGGTGGAGAAGGCGAGCCGCCACGCCTCCGAGGCGCGTGCCCGATCCTCGGGATGGATGGCGTTCCACCACCCCGAGCCATCGCGCCAGTCCTCGTAGTCCTGTCCGGTGAAGGCGCACCAGGTGGGCGAGTCCTCGCGGAAGCGGCCCGTGGCATCCGTCGTCCACAGGAGCGTGGACGTGGCCACCACGAGTGAGCGGAAGCGGACCTCGCTCAGGCTCAACTCCTCCGCCAGCCGCTCCGCGCGCCAGCGCCCGCGCACCACCTCCGTCACGTCGAAGGCGAACACCGTCACGCCGTCCACCCGGCCTCCCGCGCCTGGCAGGGGCTGACAGGTGAGGTGGAACAGGCGCTCCTCGCGGGCGCCCCCCGGTGTCTCCACCACGAGCGGTACCTGTTCCAGCACGAGGGCCTCTCCCGTGCCGTACACCTGGTTCAACACCTCCAACAGGCCCGGATTCGTGGGCGAGGTTTCGCTGGCGCTCCGGCCAATCACCTCGCGTCCGCCATGCAGTTGCCGGTGGCGGATGTTGGAGATGACGAAGACGTGCTGGGGCCCTCGCGTCACGAAGGCCACCACGGGGGCGCTCGCCACCAGCGCGTGCAGGCTCGCGTACTCCGTGGCCACCTGGTTGAGGGGAGTCACGTCCCGGAGGAAGACGACCTGTCCCTCGGAGGTGGGAAACACCCGTGCCTCCACCCAGGCTCCGAGGGAGTCGAAGTACTCCTCCACCGTGGCGGGGACGTGGCATTCGCTCGCGCGGCGGCAGGCCCGGCCGAACTCCGTGTGCTCCAGGTCGGGCAGCCGCTTCCAGAGCACTTCTCCCAGGAGCTCCGTCCGGGCGTGGCCGAGGATGCGCTCGGCGCCGGAGTTGACATACAGGGGCTTGCCCTCCGAATCGAGGGCGAGCACTCCATCCGTGACGACCTCGAGGAACTGCTCGAGCCGAGGCGGCACGGCGCCGTGCGCTTCCGTCAGGGCGACCATGCGCGAAATCGTGACAGGTTGGCCGCGCCGCCGCCGCCGTCCCCGGGGACGGGCGCCAGGAAGTGAACGGGCACGGCTCCGATTCTCGCGGGCCGGTAACGCCAGCGTTCGGCGGCCCACATCATGCCCCCATCAGGCCAACAGCGACGCCACCAGCGCGGGCCAGTCCGTCTGGGGCGGAAGCCGGCCCTCGGCGTGCTCGGGACGTCCGCCGCCACGTCCCCCGGCGGCCTCGGCGGCGCGCTTGAGGAAGGCCCCACAGCCGAAGGTGGAGCCCGCGCCCCGGGCGATGAGGACGGCCAGTCCCTCGGGCGAGCGGCCCGCGAGCAGCACCACGGCACCGGGCCGGTTCGTCAGCCGCGCGGCGACGGAGCGCAACTCCTCGGGTGGGGCGCCTTCCAGCACGGCCACCACGCGCTGCTCGGGTGAGCGCTCCAACTGGGCGGCCAGCTCGGCGGCGGTGGCCTCGGCGAGCTTCGCCCGGGCCGCGCCCAGGGCCTCGCGCGCCTCGGTGAGGTCGCGGCGCAGCTTGTCCACGGACGCGGGCACGTCGAGCGGCGCGCAGGAGAACGTCCGGCTCAGCGCGCGCAGCACACCGGCCTCCTGCCAGAGCTCGCTCCGGGCGCGGCCTCCCGCGGAGAAGAGGACGCGGCCCTTGCCCTTGTAGCGTTCCACGCCGAGCACCCGCACGAGGCCCACCTGTCCCGAGCGCGTGCAGTGCGTACCGCCGCAGGGGGACACGTCGAAGCCGGTGATCTGCACCACGCGGATGTTGTCCGTGACCTTGGGCGCGCGGCGCAGGGGGAGGGCGGCCAGCTCCTCGGGCGTGGGGAAGAAGGCGCGGATGGGCACGTCCGCGTCGATGAGGGCGTTGACCTGGGCCTCGGCCTCGGCGACGAGCCGTTCGTCGAGCGCCTCCACGTCCACGTCGATCGTGCACACCGTCTCACCCAGCCGCGAGGACACGGTGTGGGCATGGGCCACGTTCACCAGGGCGCTGGACAGCATGTGCTGGCCGGTGTGCAACGCCATGTGGATGCGGCGGCGCACGGGATCGATGTCGCCGGACAGCTCGGTGCCCGGAGCGGGCAGGGGGGTGCCCTCGGCGAGCTCCAGCAGGTGGTGGACGACCCCGGCATCATCCACCTGGACATCCCGCACGGCGTGGCCCCCGAGCACTCCCCGGTCGGCCATCTGTCCGCCGGCCTCCGGGTAGAAGGCGGTGCGGTCGAGCACCACGGAGGGCAGGCCATTCCAGGTGCCGTGCGCGATGACATGTCCGGTGAAGCGGGTGAGGAAGGGATCGGCGAAGTAGAGGCGCTCGGTGGGGGTCGTCGTCATGGCGGTGGGGAGGGAAGAGGGCTAACGCGGCCCGTAGCGCCGCTTGAGCTCGTCGGAGGACAGGCCGCTCCAGCCAGAGAGCAGGGCGATGACGTCCCGGGCGTGGATGAAGTGGAGCGTGTCGCCGGAGAACACGGAGAGGAACACGCCGCCGCACCGGGGCAGCTTCGCGCCGATGGACTCGAGGTAATCCACGAGGCGGGGCAGGACGGTGTCGAGCAGCCACGTCCGCACGTTGCCGTCGGGCAGGAGGAGCTCGTAGCTGATGCCCCGCGAGGACTCGCCGCCCACCTCGGCGCGCATGCGGGTGATGGCCACGTTGGCCAGGTTGGCGGGGGCCTGGGCGAAGGCGAGGCGGAGCAATTCGTCGGTATCGGCGTCCATGAAGCCTCCTCGGTGGGGAGGGATTCCCAACATGCCTTTCGCGCGAGAGCAAGGGCTTGCTCATGAGAGGGCCAGCCGGTGCACGAAGGCGTGACGGAGTGGCTGCGCTCTCGCGCGAAGGTGATTACGCTCCGGCCATGGGTGACTTGGAACTCGCGGAGGCCCTACGGCGGGAGGGAATCTCCGATCAACGCGTCCTGGATGCGATCCGGGGCTTGAGCCGGGCGGACTTCGTTCCCGATTCACTCCGGGCCTCGGCGACCCAGGATTCCCCGTTGCCCATCGGTCATGGGCAGACCATCAGCCAGCCCTACATCGTGGCGTACATGACGCAGGCGCTGGCGCCCCAACCCGGAGAGCGCGTGCTGGAGATTGGAACCGGCTCGGGCTACCAGGCGGCCGTGCTCGCGAGAATGGGCGCCGAGGTGTACACGGTGGAAGTCCTCCCGGAGCTTGCCGGGCCGGCCCGGGAGCGGCTGGAGCGCCTGGGCCTGCGGAACATCCACTTCCGGGTAGGGGACGGCACGGCTGGCTGGCCGGAGGCCGCGCCGTTCGACGCCATTCTCGGCACCGCGGCCCCCGAGCAACTGCCTCCCGCGCTCTACCAGCAGCTTCGCCCGGGAGGGCGGTTGCTCGTGCCGGTGGGCCCCCAGAAGGGAAACCAGGAGCTGATCCGCGTGACCCGGCCGCTCCACGGAGCAGGGGAGGCGCCCCAGGTGGAGAAGTTGCTGGCGGTGCGCTTCGTGCCCATGACGAGTACGCCCCCCGTGTCTCTGCCGCATTGAATGGGTGGAGGGGGAACGGCTAACCTCCCGATTCATGATCATCTGCCCCATGTGTGAGCACCAGCAGGCTCAGGGCATCGAGTGCGAAGTCTGTGGAAAGAAGCTCTCCGTGGCCGCGCCCATCGCCGTCGCGGTGGCGCCGTTGCCGGAAATGGAGTTGACCCAATTGCCGGGAGGCCGGGCCCCGGTGCCCGTCGCGGCCATCGCCGACCTGGAACTGACGCGCCAGCAGGCCGTGGGGGCCGTTGCCGTGCAGCCGGTGTCGGATCTGGACACGGGACGCTCCGCTCCGGTGGGCAACATCGTGGCCGCGCCCGTGCAGGATCTGGATTCGGGCCGGGCGCTCTCGGATGGCTACAGGACGGCGGCGCCCACGGGACCCGCCATCTGCCGCTATTGCCGCACGCCGCAGGAGTCGGGACTCGTCTGTGATCGCTGTGGCATGCGCCTCATCAAGCTGCGCACGCCGCCGCCTCAGGCTCGGGCCGGGGAGGGTCTGGTGGCCGCGGGCGAGTGGACGAAGTGCACGAAGTGCCATACCAACGCGCGCGCGGGCCGGGCCTGCGTGTCCTGTGGAACGCCCGTTCCGTCGGCCGGTTAAGCCCCATGAGCCCATCTGACTTTCAAGCCGCGTATGCCTGCAGCGAGGGGTGTGGTTTCCGGGCCTCGCTGTTGGAGATCATCTACCGCTGTCCCAAGTGCCAGGGCCTGCTGGAGGTGGCGCACGACGTGGAGGCACTGAAGACGGTGCCAGCGGAGGAGTGGAAGCGCCGCTTCGCCCAGCGCTTTGGCGCCTCGCGCCTGCCGTATGCCTCGGGTGTCTGGGGCAAGCACGAGTGGGTGTACCCCCAGCTTCCGGCACGGGACATCGTCTCGCTGGGAGAGGGGCGGGTGCCGCTCAAGCCGCTGCCGCGCATGGCGGAGGAGCTGGGCCTGGCGAGCCTGGACTTGAAGGAGTGCGGCGTCTCTCCGACGGGTAGCTTCAAGGACTGGGGCATGACGGTGCTCGTGTCCGCGGTGAAGCACATGCGCGAGCGGGGCGTGCCCATCCGGGCGGTGGCGTGCGCGTCCACGGGAGACACCTCGGCGGCGCTGTCGGCGTACTGCGCGGCGGCGGGCATCCCCTCGGTGGTGTTCCTGCCCAAGGACAAGGTGTCCCTGTCGCAGCTCGTGCAGCCGGTGGCCAATGGCGCGCGGGTTCTGTCGCTCGACACGGACTTCGACGGGTGCATGAAGCTGGTGCAGCAGGTGACGCAGGACGCGGGCCTGTACCTGGCCAACTCCATGAACTCGCTGCGCATCGAGGGCCAGAAGGTGGTGGCCATCGAGCTGTGCCAGGACTTGGACTGGGAGCCGCCGGACTGGGTGGTGATTCCGGGCGGAAACCTGGGCAACGCGAGCGCGCTGGGCAAGGGCTTCGAGCTGATGCACGCCCTGGGGGTCATCTCCAAGCGGCCGCGGATCGCGGTGGCCCAGGCCGAGCGCGCCAACCCGCTCCTGCGCTCCTTCCGGGGCGGCTTCGCGGAGCTGGTGCCCATGCAGGCCGAGCGCACGCTGGCCTCGGCCATCCAGATTGGCAATCCGGTGTCCTTCCGGCGCGCGGTGCGCATCCTCAAGTCCTTCAACGGCGTGGTGGAGGACGCGACGGAGTCCGAGCTGGCCAACGCGGCGGCGCGGGCGGATCGGGAAGGCACCTTCACCTGTCCGCACACGGGCGTGGCGCTCGCGGCGCTGGAGAAGCTGGTGGCCCAGGGAGTGATTGCCCGGGGCTCGAAGGTGGCGGTGGTGTCCACCGCGCACGGGCTCAAGTTCCCGGACTTCAAGGTGGGCTACCACAAGGGCGCGCTGGCGGACGTGACGAGCCGTCTGGCCAATCCGCCGGTGGACCTGCCCGCGAACCTGGACGCGGTGCGCGGGGCGCTCGCGGACCTCTGAACCCGAGTGAGGTGCGGGGAGTCAGGCTTCCTCGTCGGGTAGGAGCGTGCGCAGTAGTTCATCGTCAGGGCCGAGCGGGCGCCAGCCGGCTCGGGGCGGTGTGGCGCGGAGCGTTGCTCGGGCCTGCTTGACGCGCTCCTTATGCGTTTCTGGCGTGTATGCGGACCACGTGCCGAGCGCCATGGCAACCTCTCCACGGCTCGCGTCGTCCAGCTCGGTTGGCCAGCCGTTGGGGAGACTCTCGGATAATTCGCGCACAAGCACGTCGCGAACAAAGCGCGTGACCTGCTTGCGCTGTTCGGCCTCGGCGAGCAATCCGCTCAACACCTGCACTGCCGCGACGTCGTCCTTTCCAAGCTCTTCGGCCAGTAAGTACAACGGGACGGCGGGGCGTGCCTCGGCGAAGGCAGTGAGAGAATCGTAACCCCGTTCGCGAACCCGCTCGTACAGGCGCACCTTCACGCTGCCTTGCCACGCGGATCCGTTGCTCATCGTCCCCTCCAGCGGGTGAAGCTCATTGGGATCTGATAGTCCCTCATCCGCTTCGCGACGTTCTTCAGGATCTCGTTCCGCGTCAACATCCGGCCTGCTTCGGTCTCGGCCTCGTACAGCGCCTCCATGATCATCCGGTTCCATTCACCCGGCCATGAGCGTCCCAGCTTCCAGTCGCCACCGCCGTGGACGGCCTCGTGGTGAGCCTGTTCCAGCTTGACGCAGAACTCGTCGATGTCCATCTCGCCGGTGAAGCCGCGCTTCTCGAACCACTCGCGGAACTCTTTCGGCATGACGTGGTGCTGCGGAGGCTCGGCCATGCCAGCCCTCGCTTTGCCCGTCACGTGCATGGTCCCCACCTCGGGCCCATCGCCCAGCGCGTCGCGCACGCCCTGCGGCAGCTCGCCATGCGCCTGCGTCAGCATCACCTGGCCCACTTGAATTCGCACGGCGGCGCTGACGACGGGCAGGGAGAGAACGCCCAAGCGCACCAACTAGCGCATCATCTCCACCCACTCAGCGGACACGATCATCCGCGTGCCCATCATCACACCGTTGCCTCCAACCGAGAGGCTGATGCCGACCATGATGGGAGCGGACGGTGGCGCCGAGGGCAGCGAGAACTTCATCGTCGAGAGCATCGTGACAGTCTCGATGGCTTCCTTGAGAACCAGCGCCTTCCGGAGATTCTCCGCCGCGATGCGCATTCTCTCTTCAGTGGCCGCGAATTCGTCCGTGAGGTGGACCAGCGGGGGCACGTCTTGCGCCGCGGCCTCCACCTGCCCGTGCTCCCTGGAGGAGAGCGCCGCCATCACGGGCTCGATCATCTCCTGCCTGCGCCACAGGTCCGCGAACAGCGTTTCCGCGGGGTAGAGGTGCTGTTTGAGCGCGATGTCGGCGAGGTTGAGGAAGTCGAGCCAGACGGCGAGCAGGAGCGAGCCCACCATAGTGGCTTCCAGCGGTGGGCCGGCCACGCGCAGCAGGGAGATCCGCATGTCCGGATCCTCCACCTCAGAAGCGGCGTTGGCCAGCCGGGTTGCGGCGGCGAGCTGGGCGTCCATCCACCGCAGTTGAGCGGTGACGTAGTCGGTGTAACGGAGGAAGACACCGTTTCCGTTGGCGAGGCCCCGGCTACTCGCCTTGAGCCGGGCGAGTTCGACGGAAATGCGGCGGGTGGAGCCTGACACTTCGCGAATGGCACCGCGAAACGCCAACTGGGCCGCGAGGGCCCTTTGCCGCGCCTCCCTTTCCGCGCTGTGTGGGCCCGCCGCTGTCATCTCCTCACGGGAGACCCGACGCCGGTGCAACCGCTCAGGTGTTTCGGTCTCAGGCGTTGAGACGAGGAGGCGGGGAGACTCGACACCCTGCCTCTGGGCCGATGCAGGCCTTGTGGCCTCGTTGGGAGTGTAGCTCAGGCTCGTTCCCCTGCCATGCGGTGGCGTCAGAGACACACAGCCGGTGGATAGCAGGGCCAGGGCGAGCAAAAGGCCCTCCCAACGGGCCCGGGACAAGTCAGCGCGCATTGTCTACTCCCAGGCTCACGGAGTTGATGGTTCCAGGGCGCAGCGCGCCCACTCCTTCCAGAAACAGCGGTGTGCCGCCCGTGCCCAACGCATCGTGGACCTGGACGCGGTGCGCGGGGCGCTCGCGGACCTCTGCGGCACAGAATCCCGATGCCCCGGGCCTCGTGCTCGGGGCGTCAGGTGAGGCTTCTCAGTAGCAGGCGCCACAGCGCACGGCGCCGATGGGCCCGGCGTCGTAGGAGTCGCCCGTGGAGGCGTTGTCGCAGTACAGGTGCTGGATGTTGCCGTAGTTGGCGCCGCAGACCTTCTCGCACTCCCAGATGCGGGTCGACGTGTAGCCGGCGGGACAGGTCGGATTGAGTCCCTGTTCCGTCTGGCCAGGCTCCTGGGTGTCCTCCACCACGGGACCGCCACATGCGGTGAGGGCGAAACCAACGGCGGCCAGGGCGATGAGCTTCTTCATGGGTTGCTCCTATGGGGGGGGGGGGGGACTGCGGGGAAGACAGACATTGTGAGCGCTTCACCAAGAGGCTGTCCATCCTCCACCAGGCGGATTACCCGGCCACCGGAGCACCGGGCACGATGCCATAGAGCGTCGTGATCTCCCGGGACCGGGCGGCGTGGAGCGGATCGCTCTTGTCCTTCGCCTTGCCGTGACGCGCCGGGGCGGAGCGCTTCCACTTCACCACGAGACCCCGTTGGGCGAGCTGCTCGTCCAACCACTCCGGTGAGCGCAAGCCAAGCAGCACCGCGAGATCCGACAGCAGCAGCAGGCCCTGACCGCCGGGATTCAGGTGCGCGGCGAGCCCATCCAGGAAGCCGAGCAGGAAGCGGTTGTCCTCGTCGAACACCGCGCGATCCACCCGGTTCTTGGGCGGCTCGGGAATCCACGGCGGATTGCTGACGATGAGGTCCGCCTTGCCCGGCGGGAGGAGATCGGTCTCCAGGACCTGGAAGCGTTTGGACAAACGCAGGCGTTCGGCGTTCTCCCGGGCGCAGGCCACGGCGCGCGAATCACAATCCGTCGCCGTCACCGCCGCCGCCCCGCGCTGCAACAGGATGAAGGACAACACGCCGGTTCCCGTGCCTACGTCGAACACCTGCTTGCCTTTGACATCGGTGACGGAGAGCAGCAACTCCACGTAGTCGGTGCGCGTGGGCAGATAGACGCCGTAGTGCGGATGGAGCTTGCCCTCGAGGCCAGGGACCGCGAGCCCCTTGCGCCGCCATTCCGCAGCGCCGAGCATGCCCAGGAGCGTCTTGAGGGACACGAGGGTCCGGTCGGCCTCTGGCTTGCCCCACACCTGGCGGCAGGCCTCGGCGACGTCGGGCGCGCGCTTCACCTCCAGCCGGTACTCCCGGTCGAGCGCCACCACGATGCGCGACAGGGTGTCGTGTTCCAACTGGCGGGCGCGGCGCTCGGCGCGGAAGGCCTCCAGGGGTGAGCGGGCCGCCGGAGGGTGGGGCAGGCGGCGGGCCATTGCGCCCACGAGCTGCTTCGCGTTGTGGAAGTCGCCCGTATAGAGCAGGTACTCGCCGCGCCGGACCCGCCGCAGCGCCGTGTCCGCCGTGAGGCGGTCATCGACCGGGGACAACTTCGACGGGGCGGGCTCGCCGCTCTCCGAACGCCAACTCGTGGAATCCATACCCCGCCCTACATCGTTCCGGCCGGATCTTGCAACGAGTATGGTGGTCTGCCCGGGTTACTTCGAAAGTTAAGTTGGGTGCTCTATCTAAAGGACGTGCGAAGCGTCCACTTCGACAATCCTGACCTGATTTTTGTTAGGTGCTCTTAGGCTTGTGAGGGGGCAGTTCTTCCGGCAGCGGTATCCGGACGAGCTTCAGCCCTTTTGGCCCGTGGTCAATGACTGTGAATCCCTGGCCGGCGACCCTGACGAGTTGGCCATCCTTCGCTGTTCCGCCTGCGAGCCACGCATCTGCTTCTTCGCGCGTGGCGAATGTGTGTGCGACCTGGACTCCTTCGATCGCAGGGGTCGTTATTTTGCGAAAAAATTCGCGAAACTCTTCGAGTTTCTTGAGGTCGTCCCGGATGTATAGCAGCGCGGTCGCACAAACCCGAAGCGCCTCGTCCTCGGGCGTCTTCTCGGTATGGCGTCTGCTTATGTCCTCCATGGTTCGGAGGACGGCATTGGCATCGAAATTCTTATTGTATGTCATTGTGAGAAAGGGCTTAGAGTGCAAGGGGGGCGAGAATCAGCGCGCCGCTTCCGCCGGTAGCGAGGATGAAGGCGGTGCCTGCAACAATGACGACGGTCCCGAGTGCTACTTCGGCCTTGTGGGCCCGAATCCAGTCTCGTGCCTTGTCGAAACTCGAGAACTCGAGCGGAGGGCGTCTCTTCGCTCGCTCCGCGTCCTCCTTCTCCTTTTCATCGACGCACTGCATGTACTGTTTGCGGCACTCTCTCGTGCAGTGCTCGTAGTACCACTCGTTGTGTTCGACGTGCGGGTAGGGCTGCTTCGTGGACTCCCAGCATTGGGTGAAGCACTGGTTCAGCTCGTCGTCGCAGTCGTATCCGGAGCCTCCTGTTCCGAGTGCACTGCCAACTCCGCTTGCGTCCTCGTCAATGAGATAGGGTTGGGCATTCTGGGCATTAAGGTCCCCGGCCGGCCGAGCGTGGACGCAGCTGGCGCAAACCATCATTGCGACACTCAGCAGCGCCAGCAGCCTCATGCCTCCTCCATCATCGACACGAGTGGGTCTGGCTGCGTTGCTACCCGTAGGGTCAGTGACAGGACACCCAACCATGTCTCGAAACCTCAAGCGAAATCCCTAGTAATATCAGGGGGTTAGAGGATTTTTGTTGGGGGGGGGGGGGGGGGGGGGGGCTGTACAGAAATTCAGTAGCCTGAACCCACCGACTGGTCTCCAAACCGCCCGTTCCGTCCGCGTTGATTCTGTTGATTCTACGGACCGACACCACCTACCCTAAAGGGTCGGGCGGTAGAGTGACAACGTCCACCCTCCCAGTTGAGGCTGGTAGTAAACGTTTTCGACTTCGTGCAAGACGCTCACTCAACCCTCTCCCGAGGTTGAGCATTGGCCACATTTAACCAAGCATCTTTATCCTCGTGTGCGCCACGCCAGGCTCGGTCCCGTTCAAGATGGGGGGGAGGCGGCCTTCTCCAGTCCCTCGTCGAGCAGCGACACCACCATCGGAGGGTGTCTCGGCCTGAGCGCGAGCGTCCGCTACAGTCTCGCCCCTGACATCTCCGGATCCCTCAGATCCGTGAGCGCCACCACCAAGGAATAGAAGGATGGTTGGCTGACTTGAGCACCTCGACTCTGGCCGCTGGGCCTGGATGGCGGCAAGGGCCTCAAGGGCGCGAGACAGCTGGCCGGCGCTCCAGGTGCGCGGCTCTTCGAGCAGTAGCCGCAGTGCCTGGTACACGTGCTGCCGGTGTTCGAAGTCGGGCGCTGGCCCGGGCAACCTCTTGAAGAGGGCTTGCTCGCCTTGCTCACGCCAGCTCTTGAGCAAGCAGGACCCGCTGCACCCAGTCCCGCTCGTCAGCATCCACATCCGAGGAGCGGCTGATGTCCCTCAGCCGCTCACGCACCGCCTCGTCCACTCTCAGCGGTCCCTTGCCGGGGGTGGACAATATCTATGATCTATGTCCGGGTGCTTAGTCCTTGGTGCAGACGACGTCGTCAACCTGGAGATGGTCGCGGTCGGCCTCGCTGCGGCTTGGGTAGAAGAACAAGCGCCAGTCGCGCACGTTCCCGTTGAAGCGGAAGAAGACTGGCCGCCACTCATCGCTGTCGACGGCGAGGAAGTCCGTCTGAGGACTCCACCCACCGCTCGAATAGCTGCGGTGGCGAATGGTGCCATGCCCCCGCACTCGGTATGAACAGGAGTAGCTACCGATCGGGACGTTGAACTTCTCGGTCGTGAAACGCTCGGCCACCTGGATGGGGGTCACGAACTGCAGCGCGATCGAGCCGCCATGCACCGCCGTCGTGTACGGCACAAGCCGCGAGGGCTTTATCTGCGTGCCGGGGTCCGCGGAGCCGTTGTCGATGCCATACCAATAGTCTGGGATGAAATGCTCCCCCTGATAGGGAATGGAATAAGTATTCCAGCTCTCGAACCCGCCATTGCGGATGATGTTCGCGGAGTGGTCAGCGGAAACACAGCGTTTGGTTCCCGGATCACAGGCCGGCAAATCACCCAGGCAATCGTACGTTGTGAAGCAAGCTCCCTCCGCCAACTCACACACGCCCGTCCTGGGGTTACAACTCGTCGCGGGGTGGCCGCACGTGACGCCCGCGCACGGGTCGCCTTCAATGCAGAGATGCGTGGAGACCTCGCAGACCGGCGTCTCTGGCGTGTCCGCGCAGTCCGCGTGACGGGTGCAGCGATCCTCCGCCACCACGCACGTATTGCCCTCATCGCACGCCTGCCACTCGCTGCAGTCGGCGGCGGAGTTACAGCGATTGGCAAGCGGCTCGCAGGTCGCGGTGCTGTTCACACACCGCTCCCAGGGCTCGCAACTGACCACGTCGCACGGCTCCGGGGCCCGTACGCAGCGCACATCATCCAGGAGCAGATGATCCCCGCTGGTATTTCGGACACTGAAAACGAGTTCAAAGGTGTCGAAGACGTCGCTGGCGAGATTGAAGCTGTACGTCAGACGGGTCCACGACTGGGTATTGAGCGAGGTGTACCCCGAATAGCTGGAGTAATCGTCGCTGAAGAAGGCGTTGCGAATGTCTCCATTGCCCCGCGCCTGGAATGTGCATGAGTAATGGCCAGCAGGCATCGACTTGGCCTGGGTCGTGAAGCGCTTGTGCGAACTCGACGTGTTGACGAGGCGAACCGCGTTCACCCCTTCGAAGGCACGCGTGGTCTCCTTCTGAACCCCATCGCTGGAGATGCTCGACTTGCTCCCGAACCACAGCACCGGGAGAGAACCGGGCCATTCTTCAAAGCCCCAGTTGCCGATGACGTTCACCTCCAACGGCACGCCCGCGTCTCCGCCCGCGTCCGGTGTCCCTGCCCCCGCGTCGGGCGTCTCTCCGCCTGCATCCGGCAGTCCCACTCCCGCGTCCGGCGTCTCTTCTCCGCCTCCCGCGTCCGGCAGTCCCGCTCCCGCGTCCGGCGTCTCTTCTCCGCCTCCCGCGTCCGGCAGTCCCGCTCCCGCGTCCGGCGTCTCCTCGCCGCCTCCCGCGTCGGGCGTCTCCTCACCACCTCCCGCGTCTGGCGTCTCTTCGCCTGCATCCGGCAGCCCCGCTCCCGCGTCTGGCGTCTCTTCGCCTGCGTCCGGCAGCCCTGCTCCCGCGTCCGGCGTCTCCTCGCCGACTCCCGTGTCCGGCTGATGCTGTCCGGGATCACGCGATTCCTCTGAGTTCGAACCGCCGCAGGCGACCACCAAGGCCAGCAACGAAGCTAGACACACCCGAAAAAATGTCACCGCGAGCCTCCAACTCCTAGAACACGCCTCTCGTACCACATTCTCACGGATAGCGCGCAGCAGCGGGGCGATGCCGCCCCCTCGCATTCAACTCGTGGTTTCAAAGAAATCACAGTCATCACGAATCAACGTTGATTCTCCGGCAATCAAGAAAGAGTGCCGTCATCGACATCCCTCCTGCCAGCACAACGCCAAATCGAACCAAGGCCAGAGGGGGCAATTGAGTCAGTGAGCCTGCTCCGGTTGGGGGCGCATCCGGCCAGCGGCGTGGTGCTCGTATACGAGTAGACTCGGGCACCATGAAAGCCCTGCACCGCAAAGAGCTCTATGGCTGGTCCGTCTTCGACGAGGCGCGCAACCTGGACTTCCACAGCGTCCTGTGGGTACGCCCCGAGGGCAACGTGGTCATCGATCCGCTCCCGCTGTCCACGCACGATGCCGCGCACCTGCGCTCGCTCGGAGGTGTGGCCTGGGTGGTGGTGACCAACTCGGACCACGTCCGCACCACCCGCGAGTTGGTCTCCGCTTTCGGCGCGAAGGTGGCCGGCCCTGGTGCCGAGGCGGAGACCTTTCCTCTCAGGTGCGACCGGTGGCTCTCCACGGGCGACGAGCTCGTCCCCGGGCTGGTGGCGATGGAACTGCACGGCTCCAAGACGCCCGGCGAGCTGGCCCTGCTGCTCGAGGACACGACGCTGGTGACGGGGGACTTGATTCGCGGCCACATGGGTGGACGGCTCAACCTCCTGCCGGAGGCGAAGCTGAAGGACTTCGTCCAGGCCCGAGCCTCGGTGCACGAGCTGCTTGCACGAGGGCCGCGCATCGACGCGGTGCTGGTGGGCGATGGTTGGCCGGTGTTCCGCGGCGGACGCGCGGCCCTGGAGGAACTCTCGCAATCCCGATACGATTCGTGCTGACAGTTCCTAATGCCGCTCCAACTCCCTGTCCCACGCGCACACCGGCCCATTCACCGCGTAGCGGTAGGCGCTGGAGACATCCTCGAAGTCCTCTGGGGGGAGCGCGGCGAGGCGCTCGCGCAGGAAGCCCGGGTCGCTGAGCTCCTCGCGGTGCTTGAGATCGGCGTTCGCCCGCACCACGACGGGAATCACCCGGAGCACGGCTTGCATGCAGTCCTCCCGGGTGGCGCGCGCCATGCGCGCCACCGTCAGCGCCATGTGCTCGCGCACCGAGGCAGGGCCCCCGGGGCACCACGCCTCCAGCGTCTCGCGGTAGATGTACTCCATGAGAGCATCGAGCGTGTGGTGGGTGTCGGGCACCCTGTACGCATAACGCGGGCCCTGGAGCACGTCCCAGAAGCGCAACAGCGCGGCGAGCCGACTGGCCATGCGCTCCGAGCTCCGTAGCGGGGGAGGAGACACCGCATGGTAGAGCGCGCCCCATGGGGTGCCCAGGCAGAAGGACTCAAAAGCCTCCTCCATGCGCTGGCGCTCCTCTTTCGGGACGCCCTCTTCCAAGTTCATGAAGACGTCGATGAACATGTGAATCCGCCAGCTCGAGCGACACATGAATTCAAACTCGGCCGCCGAGTGCATCACCAGAGGCTCGCCGGGCGACACCTGGAGCATCCGCCGGGGCTGGGTAAAGCCACCCGTCTTGCGGTACTCCCGGGCCCACCCTTGGCTCTTGGCCCTGACTTCGCGGCGGATGGCGCTGATAGGGCCGTGGAGCATCGCGGGGAACTCGAGCACCGGGGACTGTGGCACGATCATGGCTCGGGCCCTACCATGGCGGTCACGTGTGCCTCAAGCGCCAGGACCCGCGCTCGCTCCGAGGGCGCCGGACGCCTCCCACTTGCTCAGCGGCAGTCCACGGGTAGGTAGACCTGGCCCTGGAATCCGCTGGGCCATTCGCCCTTTTCGTAAGCAGCCCGGAGCACCTGCTCGGCTACCTGACCGCGCTGTTCTGCTTCTTCCCTGGGCAACGCCTCTTCCTTCTGGGCCGCGCGCTCCTTCCAGGAGGCATGGGACTTCTCGCGCCGGTAGCTCCAGCGGTACAGCGTCACTCCGGGCTCTGGCGTACGCCAAGACAATTGCCAGAGTGCTCCTCCGTTCTCGAATTCGAGGAAGAGAGACCCTTCAAAGCCAGTGCCTCCCGCGAGTTTCTTGTCAGGCTTGATGGCATCATTCAGAGCTGCCAGGTAGCGCCCCGCCTGTTCTCTGCCTTCCTTGCGTCCCTCCTCATTGTCCGGTTTGATCTCGAAGAGCACGAGGGCGTCCGTATCGGTGATGTCTGGGCGCAAGCGTCTGACGAACTCCGGGAGACGCTCGGGGTCTCCCAACTTCCCATTCTTCACAATGGTAGAGAGATTGATGGTGTTCAGGAAGACGGCGTTGGTGGGGTGCTGCACGCTGTACTGCCTGCCAATGGCGAGGTGTGCGGCCCTGCCAAGAAAAGCGCCCCAGGGCTCCGTGGAGTCTGGCTTGCGGCCCGGGAGCCTGGACGAAGGAGGCTCCGCTTGGGCGCCGAGGGTCGCTCCGAGCACCAGGAGAAAGACCGCCAGCCTCCAGGTGCTTCGCATCCCGCGTCCACTCTCCTTCATGTCCACCTTACGCCTCCGGTGTCAGTGTCAAGTTTCGAGTGGAACATCTCGCTATTTTGGACGCGTGGAGCGCCGGACGGCTGTCGCTCCCTTCTTCTCGCCTCGCACCGTTGCTGACTTCCGTTTTGGTGCCACGCGCCCGCGAGCGCTCTCGAGATGCGTTCGTGCCGCCGGCGTACGAAGCGCCGGCAGGTGTGCGAGCACCAGCGGATAGCCCTCGTAGTGCGGCGTGAGGAAGTACACGTCGGGCTTCGCCCGGATGAGAAACTGCTGCTCATCGACCGTCTCGACAGACAGCACCACGGTCGTGCCATCCTCTTTCAATCGTGCGAGGAGCTTTCCCCGGCACTTCAGCGCTGGCGTCCCATAGGACGTCCCCTCCTCGACATCCGGCAGCTTCAACCCCAAGGCACAGAACTGCTTCCAGGTCATGGCGGCAGCTTACATCGTGAGAGGGAGGGGCAGAATCTCCCTTGAAAATCCTGTAACTTCACCGGGATGCGGAAGAAGCCAGGACACCACCCCCAAGCTCATCTCGAAGGCTTGCGCCAACGCGTGCCCGCTGACGGCGAAACGGCCGGGCCTCGTCTGCGGATCGGCTCTGGGGCGGAGGGGCTCGAACGTCTTGAAGCATCGTTCACGGGCCAGGCGTTTTCCCCGCACCGTCACGATACCTATGCGATTGGCATGACGCTGACGGGCGTGCAGACGTTCCGCTATCGTGGAGAGCGGCGGCATTGCCTCGCTGGCGAAGGACACATCCTCCATCCCGATGAGCTCCATGACGGCGGAGCGGGCACCGAAGAAGGATTCGGGTACAGGATCCTCTATGTCGATCCGTCGCTCGTTCAACAGGCGCTGGATGGAAAGCCATTGCCCTTCGTCGCCGACCCCGTCGTCAAACATCACGACATGGATCCGGCCCTGATCGCCTGCTTGAACGATATCGACGAGCCGATTGGCGACTGCGAGCGTGTCGAAATCGCGCTCGTGATCGCGGGAGTGCTGGAGAAGCATTCTTCCGCGCCCCGGAACAAGAGGGTTCCGCTCTGCATGGCCTCGTTGTTGCGCGTGCGTGACCTCATCGCCGACGACCCGATGATCCAGCATCCGGTCAAGGAGTTCGAACGTGTTTCGGGCTTGGATCGCTGGACGATCGCGCGTCAGTTTCGCGCCGCGTTTGGCACGAGCCCGAGCCGCTTCCGCACCATGCGGCAGTTGGATCTCGCGCGCCTGATGATCATCGGCGGCATGCCGCTGCGCGACGCCGCGTTGGAGGCGGGCTTCGCCGACCAGAGTCACCTGTCGCGCATGTTCAAGCGGACCTACGGCCTGACTCCCGCGAGGTGGGCCGCGGCGCTTACCTAGCACCGGAGTCCGTTCGGGCCTCGATCGCGCGAACGACCGCCACCATGTCGGCCTGGCCATGTCCCAGCGCCACGGTCTCGCCGTACAGGGAGTGACAGACATCCAGCAGGGGCGAAGCCACGTGGGACTCTCTTGCCGCCTCGGCGATCAGCCGATTGTTCTTCAAGACATCGGTGCTCGAGGCCTGGACGGCGAAGTCCCGGGCCACCAGCTTGAGCGCCTTCACGCGTGACACGCTGCTCGCCATCGGACCGGCGTCGAGCACGGCGAGGAACTGTTGCATGTCCAAGCCATGCTGGCCGGCGAAATGAGCCGCCTCCGCGAGGCCGGTGACCATGGTGATCAGGAACAGGTTGACCGAGAGCTTCATGAGCAGCGCGCTCGGGACGGGTCCACAGAGGATCGTCTCATGGCACATCGGTTGGAGCAGCGGGCGAACCTCCTCCAGGGCCGCGCTCTCGCCGGCCAGCATCGCCACGAGCTGCCCGGCCTCGGCGGGCTTCCGCGAGCCAGAGACGGGCGCTTCGACATAGCTGCCTCCCGCGGCGCGAATGTCGGATTCGAGCCCGCGCGAGTACTCGGGCGAGGTCGTCCCCATGTGGACGATCGTGTGCCGCGCGACGTTCGCGCCGAAGTCCGGCGTGCCACGGCCCAGGGCGGAATCGATCGCGGCGCCGTCGGCCAACATGAGGATCACGACGCGTGCCTGTCCGAAGACCTCGGCGGCGCTCGCCGCCACCTTCGCACCGGCCGCGCGCAAGGGCTCACACTTGTCAGCGGAGCGGTTCCAGACGACGAGCGTCACTCCCGCACGGGCCAGATTGAGCGCCATGGGTTGTCCCATGACGCCGAGGCCGATGAAACCGATGTCCATATGTACCTCCAGCCGATGTGGCTCCTGACTTAGTCCAGGGGGGTGGGGGCTGCCTTGAAGGGTTGTGCGAACTCCCTGGGAGGTCGTGCCCGGACTGGTGGGGCCACGCAACCCGTGCGCCGACTCGACGTGGCCCCGGGGTTCCGCTAGCTTCGCCACCCCGTGAACGCCGATACGCAGAACCACCGAGAGCAGCTCGAGCGCCTCCAGGAGGCGTTGTCCACCCGCCAGAGCACCTTGCTCTTCGCCCACGCGGGCTTGTCCTTCGTCGTCTCGCTCATCCTGGGCGGCGCCACGGCCAAGCTCTTCTGGGACTCGGCGAAGACGCCGTACCTGGCGTGGCTGGGCCTGGTGGCCACGATGGGGCTGTTCGTCTATGGCCTCCTGCGTCTGCGCAAGGGCCGCACGGTGTTGGCGGACGAGCTGGCGCGCTATGAGACCATGCTCGAGCTGCGCCGCCGGTTGGGACTGGACGAGCCCGTGGCGCTGCCCCGGTGAGCCCGGCTCCGAAGCCCGCCGCGCGTGGGCGTCTCATCGTGTTGGAAGGACTCGACGGCGCGGGGACCACCACCCAGGTGGAGCGCCTGGCGGCGGCCTTGCGCGCCGAGGGTCATCCCGTCTTCACCACCCGCGAGCCCTCGGACGGACCGGTGGGCGTGCTCATCCGCCAGGCCCTCACGGGCCGGGTGGTGCTGCCGGGCGGGGCGGGCCCCCTCGCGCCGGAGACCCTGGCGCTCCTGTACGCGGCGGACCGGACGGACCACCTCCGGGCCCGGGTGTTGCCCGCGCTCGAGGCGGGGCAGGTGGTGCTCAGTGATCGCTCCGTGCTCTCGTCGCTCGCCTACCAGGGCGCGTCGCTGCCCATGGAGTGGGTGGAAGCCATCAACACGCACGCGGTGCCCGCGGACCTGACGCTCTTCGTGGAGGTGTCCATCGAGGTGGCGGCACGGCGGCGCGCGGCGCGGGGAGGCCCGGAGGAGCTCTTCGACGCCGAGGAGAAACAGCGGCGCATCTCCCGGCAGTACGCGGCGGCCATCAAGCTGCGGGGCAAGCGCGAGCACGTGGTGCGCATCGACGGAGACCCGTCCGTGGAGGCCGTGACGGAGGCGTGCCTGACGCGGGTGCGCAAGCTGCTCGGACAAAAGCCCGGTCGCGCGGCGGCGGTGCGCTAGAGTCTCGTCCTCATGGAGCCCATGGGCGCGGCGGCGGTCATCATCGGCAACGAGGTCCTCACGGCCAAGGTGGTGGACGCCAACGGTCCCTACCTCATCCAGCGGCTGCGCGAGGTGGGCATCCCCCTGCGCTCGTTGGAGATCGTCCCCGACGAGGTGGACTTCATCGTGGAGGCGGTGTCCCGGGCGCGGCAGCGGGCGAAATACGTCTTCACCAGTGGCGGCATCGGGCCCACGCACGATGACGTGACGGTGCGCGCGGTGGCGCTGGCCATGGGGCGCAGGGTGGTGCGATTGCCGGAGATGGTGGAGCTCATCCGCCAGAAAGGTCCGGAGCGCATGACGCCCGAGGTGATGCGCCTGGCGGATGCCCCCGAGGGCGCGGTGCTCCTGCATCAGTCGGGGAACTGGTACCCGGTGCTGACGGTGGAGGACGTCTTCCTCCTGCCCGGCGTGCCCCAGCTCTTCCGCACGCAACTGGAGACGGTGCTCGGGCGGCTGAGCGGTACGCCCGTGCACCTGCGCGTGCTGTACCTGACCGCGGGCGAGAGCGCGGTGGCGGGGGCGCTCGATCGGGTGGCGCTGGACATGCCGCACGTGGCGATCGGCTCCTACCCGATGTTCGACCCGGCCCTGGACTACTCCGTGAAGGTGACGGTGGAGAGCGTGGACAAGGCCGAAGTGGAAGCGGCCTTCGCCCGGCTCCTGGAGGAGTTGCCGGAAGGCGCGCTCCTGCGCACGGAGTAGGGTCTCGACGGGTTTTCCCCTCGATGCGCTGATTCCTCGGCTCGTGTCATGTAAGCATTCGTACAACGCCGTTCGCGCGCCGCGTCAGGCGGTCGGGAAGGGTGGACAGGGACCGGGGCCCTGGGTTTCATGACGGGAGTTTCACCCGAGGAGAACCATGTCCGACACGCTTGATTGGCGGCCCCAGGAACCAGCCGAGGCCCTCTCGGACTACGCGGTGCTGGCGAGGCGCTGGGTGCAGCAGGGGTGGTCGTTGCGCGCCATCGCCCTGTGCAAGATCATCCTCCGGCTGGAGCCGGATCACGCTCCGACGCGGCGGTTGTTGTCGGAGCTCGACGCGCGCAAGTTGGATCCCAACGCCCCCGTGGGCCCCGCCGTGCCGAGACCCGTTCCACTGGAGCGGGAGCTGGAGCGCAAGCCCGCGAGCGCGTCCCTGCTCTCGGGACTGGGCCAGTGGGAGTTCGAGACGATGCTCGAGTCCCTGGAGCTGCGGGACTTCGAGGCCGGCGAGACGATCGTGGAGGAGGGCACGCCTGGTGACTCGCTCTTCGCCATCGTGGAGGGGCGCGTGGAGGTGGTGCGGACGCTCAAGTCGGGGCGGCGGCGCACGGTGGCCGTGCTGGAGGAAGGCGACTTCTTCGGCGAGATGTCGCTCCTGTCCCACGTGCCGCGCATGGCGAGTGTGAGGGCCTTCGAGAACACGGCGGTACTGGAGCTGACGCGGGAGCGGCTGTCGCTCATCGTCCAGCGGCACCCATCCGTGGAAGGGGTGCTGCGCGAATTCCACCGCGAGCGGCTGCTCGACAACGTGCTGCGCAGCAATCCGCTCTTCCGGCTGCTGTCGAACGAGCAGCGCGAGGTCCTGTCGCACGACTTCGAGCTCCGGGCCCGGCCCGCGGGCGCGGTCCTGCTGGAGCAGGGGCAACCCGCGGACGCGCTCTACCTCTTGCTCCAGGGACAGTGCCAGGTGCTGCACCGGGACGGGACGCATGGCGAGCGCATGCTGCGCACCCTGCGTGAGGGTGACATGTTCGGGGAGATCGCCCTGATGCTCGGCCTGAATGCCACCGCCACCGTGCGCGCGGAGACGTCCTGCCTGCTGCTCCGCCTGGACCACGGCAGCTGCGAGCGGCACCTGCTCGAGCAGCCCGCCGTGCGCGAGGCGCTGGCCCAGATGGGCCATGAGCGCCTGTTGCGCAATGCCGGGTTGATGGCGCCGCTTCCGGATGAGGCGACGGGCTCCTGAGCTGACCTCGTTCCGGACTCAGAGCCCGGGGAGACGCCCGGGCCCTCCAGGTCCATCGGGTTAGCACGTTCTGGAGTCCCTGGGGGAGACACCGCCGCGTCATGGGACTTGTCCTCGGGCCAGCGGACGGCTAACTCCGGCGTTCTTCGCGGGAATCCTACGAGGAAGGCAGGGCGCGTCATGCAGGTGGTCAGTGTGAAGAAGGCGCTGGAGGGCTCGATCGCTCCGGACACCAAGGTCGAGGTTCGCGGCTGGGTGCGCACCCGCCGGGACTCCAAGGCGGGCATCAGCTTCGTCAACGTGAGTGATGGCTCCACCTTCGATCCCATCCAGGTGGTGGCGCCCAACGCGCTGCCCAACTACGAGAAGGACGTGCTGCACCTGACCGCGGGCTGTTCGGTCATCTGCCGCGGCACGCTCGTCAAATCCCAGGGCAAGGGCCAGTCCTTCGAGATCCAGGCCGACGAGGTCCAGGTGCTCGGCTTCGTGGATGATCCAGACACCTATCCCATCCAGCCCAAGCAGCACACGCTGGAGTTCCTGCGGGAAGTGGCCCATCTGCGCCCGCGCACCAACACCTTCGGCGCCATCACCCGCGTGCGCCACACGGCGGCCCAGGCCATCCACCGCTTCTTCCACGAGGAGGGCTTCTTCTGGGTGAACACGCCCATCATCACCGCGAGCGACGCGGAGGGCGCCGGGCAGATGTTCCGCGTGTCCACGCTCGACGCGGTGAACCCGCCTCGCACGGAGGGCGGGAAGATCGACTGGAGCAAGGACTTCTTCGGCAAGGAGGCCTACCTCACCGTCTCCGGCCAGCTCAACGTGGAGGCGTACTGCCTGGCGCTGTCCAAGGTGTACACGTTCGGCCCCACCTTCCGCGCGGAGAACTCCAACACCACCCGGCACCTGGCCGAGTTCTGGATGATCGAGCCGGAGATCGCCTTCGCCAACCTGAACGACGACGCGGACCTGGCCGAGCGCTTCCTCAAGTATGTCTTCAAGGCGGTGCTCACCGAGTGCGCCCCGGACATGAAGTTCTTCGAGGAGCGCCAGCTCAAGGGCGTGACCGAGCGGCTGGAGAAGTTCATCCAGTCGAGCTTCGAGCGCATCGATTACACGGATGCGATCGAGATCCTCAAGAAGGCCAAGAAGAAGTTCGAGTACGCGCCCGAGTGGGGCAAGGACTTGCAGACCGAGCACGAGCGCTACCTCGCCGAGGAGCACGTGGGCCGGCCCGTGGTGGTGATGAACTACCCCGAGCAGATCAAGGCCTTCTACATGCGCATGAACGACGACGGGAAGACCGTGGCGGCCATGGACGTGCTCGCGCCGGGAATCGGCGAGATCATCGGCGGCAGCCAGCGCGAGGAGCGGCTGGATCGGCTGGACGAGCGCATGAAGAAGTTCGGCCTGCACCCGGAGGGCTACCAGTGGTTCCGCGATCTGCGGCGCTACGGCTCGGTGCCGCACGCGGGCTTCGGGCTCGGCTTCGAGCGGCTCATCGTCTACATCTGCGGCTTGCAGAACATCCGCGACGCCATTCCGTACCCGCGCGTGCCAGGCTCGGCGCAGTTCTGAGACGATCGCCCGCCGGCTCGGCGCTCCGCTCGGTGTGAGCGGAGCGCCCCGCGCGCTACTCGCCGAACAGCGTCCACGTGGTCGGGTTGGGCGCGCAGCCGCCGTTGAGGCACACCACGTCGAGCTCCCGGTTGATGCCCGTGGCGGGGTTGCGGCACTCCGCGTCCGTCGTGCAGGGCACGGCGGGAGACAGGCCCAGCACCCGGTACTCGGCCGTGCAGTTGCCATCGCCGAACACGAGCGAGCCCCGGAACAACACGCCCGGCGCCGACGGCGAGGAATAGAGGTACACGTCGCTGAACTGGTAGTCGACCGTCCGGGCGGGCAGGGCGGCACCGCTTCCATCCGTCACGGCCCGCGCCGCGATGGAGATCCGGCTGAACGACGGCACCCGGCACCCGTCCTGGGCATCCGGCTCGTTGGGGAACGAGGTGGACAGCGCCGTGGCCAGCCGCGAGGCCTGGAGCGCCCCGGTGGGATCCGTGGGATTCGCGGGGTCCTCCGGCGGCGTCAGCTCCACCCGGGGCCGCCGCGTCCCCGCGCTGTCGATGTACGTCGCCAGCGACACCGCCGCCTGGGGCCGCAGGGCCATGGTCGACGGCGTACGGGGATCCTCGCTCGCGGGAACCAGGTACTTGTACACCCCGAAGGTGTCGCTGGTGAGGGCGCCGCACGAGGTGGAGGCCTCGGCGGGGTTCTTCAGGACATAGGCGACATGCCAGGCCCCATCCTGCACCTGACAGCCGGCGGAGGGTTGCTCGGCACAGCCCACCAGGAGGCCCGCCGTGCCCCCCAGCCATATCGCGGTCACGCTACGCATGCTCATCGCTCCAATCGTCCAGGGGGCTAGAAGGTGTACTTGAGACCCAGGCGGATCTGCCGTGGCGCCTGGTACGCGGTGGGCTGCCTGAAGTTCTTGTTCAGGTCCGCCTCGGTCAGCGTGCCCGAGGGCAGGCCCGTGGCGGGATCGTAGGCGGTGACCTGCTCGGGCGTGAGCCGCCCATCGGCCGGCTTGCCTCCCACGACGGGAATCACGCCGCGGAAGGTGTAGGCCTCGTCCACCGTGGTCGCCTGCTGGAAGTTGAACAGGTTGAACACGTCCACGCTGAGCGACAGCACCTGGGTCTTGTTCAAGCGGTAGTTCACCCCGAGGTTGCCGTCGATGTTGTTCACCCACGGCGTGCGGCCCGCGCTGCCCCGCTCCAGGATGAACGCCTCGTTGGCGCCGTAGATGGGGTGCCCGCCCAGGTAGTTGATGGGCACGCCGGAGTTGCCGCGGTACGACAGGCCGAGGCTCGCGCTCAGGTCCCGGGTGAACGCGAACTCCTTGGCGCCGAACACCTTGATGGCGTGCGTGCGGTCGAAGGGCAGCAGGCCCGTGCGGTTTTCCATCAGGGACAGCAGGTCGAAGTCCGAGCTGAAGTTCGGGTCGAGCTGGAAGGTCTCCGGACGGAACAGGCCCGAGTAGTTGCCGTACAGCCGCGACCAGGTGTAGCTCGCCTGCGCCAGCCAGCCGTCGGAGAAGGTGCGGTTGAGGAACACCGTCACCGCGTCGTAGTCGCGCGTGGCCTTGGGGAACTCCTGGGCGAAGCCCTCACCCGGGTTGCCCAGGATGCGCGTATTGCCTCCGTCGCGGCTCATGTCCTCGATGATCGAGTTCATGTACCGGTGGGTGTAGAGCGCGCCGGCGCGGATGTTGGCCAGCAGCTCGTACTCGGCGCCCACCAGCACCTCGTCCGACGACTGGGGCTTGATGGCGGGGTCCACCGGCACACGGTCCGCCTTGCCTCCGAAGTGCAGGAAGCTCGGATCGATGAACCCGGGGCCGAAGGTGCCGTTGAACAGCTCCAGGTTGGAGTCGGCCAGGCACGTGGCCTGTCCCTCCCGCGTGGCGATGGTGGCGGGATCGCAGCGGCCCACGCCCGAGGAGTGCTTCGCCACGTAGCGCGGCTCGGGCGGGAAGGCGCGATCGAGCAGGTTGATGGGCACCTGCTCGTAGTAGCGCGCGAAGTTGGCGTACACCTTCATGCGGCCGTTGGCCAGCGGGTCCACCACCAGGCCCAGGCGGGGGGAGATCTGATTGGGCAGCGAGAAGGCCAGGTTGCCGTCTCCGCCATAGAGCCACTGGGCGTCGTAGCGCACGCCCACGTTGAGCGTCACGCGCTGGGCGATGGTCCAGCTGTCCTGCAGGAAGCCACCGGCCGTGTTGCTGGTGGTGGTCGAGTTCAGGAAGGCCAGGCTCGTGGCCGTGTCCGGACCGGACTGGTAGCCGAAGCGGCGGATGTCCACCCAGTTGGCGCCGTTGGTGGCCTCGAGCAGGAACACGGAGCCGGAGTAGGCCTTGAGGTTGTTGTAGCGCAGCAGCTCCACGTCCGCGCCCAGCTTGAGCACGTGGGTGCCCAGCGCCTTGAGCAGCCAGGTGGCCTTGGCGTTGGCCTGGACGCGGTCCAGCTTCGCGTCGTTGATGTAGCCTGGGCCTCCCGCGTAGTACGAGTACACCGGACAGGCCAGCAGCCCCGTTGGATCTCCGTTCTGGGTGCAGGCCTCCTGGGCCGCGGTGAGGCCAGGCTCGTAGAAGAAGATGGGCCGTGGGGCGCTGTAGACGGCCGTCGCCAGTCCCGCCAGGCCCGTGGTGGAGCCCACGGCCGAGCCGTCCGAGGGCAGGATGGCCGACGTCTGGTGGAACCAGCCGAGGTTGGCGTCGACGAGCAGCCTCTTGTCGTTGAAGGCGCCCGAGTACTTGAGGGCGGTGGACGTCGTGCTCGCCGTGGCCTTCGTGTAGAAGATCTCCGCGTCGGGATTGCCGGGCAACAGCGGCAGCACCAGGCCCGTCAGCGGGCTGACGGAAATGGTGTCTGGACCGCCCGAGGTGCTCGGCGTGCCCGTCACGGACAGCGAGAAGTTGTGGTTGGCGTTGAGCAGGTACGTCAGCTTGCCGATGTACTGCAGGCTCTGCCCCTGGACCGCGATGTCACGCCGCGAGCCGGGAATCTCCGTGAACAGGTTGAAGCCCCGCTCGTTCGTCCTCACCCGGAGCTCGCCCGTGACCGGATCGCGCTCCGTCTGGTACGCGTTGATCGAGCGGGTGTGCGTGTAGTGGCTGTAGTTGGGCGCGATGCCGGCGAAGAACCACAGCTTGTCGTGGAGGATGGGGCCGCCAAGGGTGACGCCCACGTCGCCCAGCACGTCCAGGGCGTTGCGGCCGGCGATCACCGAGGAGGCGCTGACCACCTGGGCGCGCGTGCCCTCGAGCGCTCCCGGCGTCACGGTGCCGTACACCGAGCCGTGGAACTCGTTGGAGCCGGACTTCGTCACCGCGTTGAGCACGCCGCCCGTCGAGCGGCCGTACTCGGGCATGTACCCGCCGGTGATGATGTTGACGTCCTGCACGAACTCCACGTTCAGGGGGCTCGCGTTGACGCCAAAGGCCGGGTCGTTGTTGGACAGGCCATCCACCACGTACCCGTTCTCCGGGGAGGTGGTGCCGTTGAGCGACACGCCATACATGTCGTTCTGCGCACCCGGCGCCAGCTCCGCGAGGCTCTCGAAGGAGCGGGCCGCGCCCGACTTGCCGCCCGGGCGGTTCACCGCGATGCGCTTGATGAAGTCCTGGTCGACATTGAGGCCCGTCGTCGTCGAGCCCACGTCGATCGTCGGCGCGCGCCCCACGACGTCGAGCTCGATGCTCTCCTGGGCGCTCTCGGGCAGCAGCTGCACGTTGACGCGGATGGTGCGATCCAACCGTAGCTGGATGTCCGGGCGCGTGAACGGCAGGAACGCTTCCTTGTCGAAGCGCAACGTGTACACGCCTGGCGGCAGCTGGGGAATGCGGTACTGCCCCTGGGCGTCCGTCACCACCACCTGCTCGCCTTGCAGGTTGGGCGACGTCGCCGTGACGACCACGTCGGGGGCCGGCTGGCGGGTCTCGGCGTCGAGGACCGTCCCGAGAATCACGCTGTCGGCGTGGGCCACCGTTCCATAGGACAGAGCCATGACCACTCCGGTCGTCCGGAGCATCCGTTTCACTTGCATGCTGAAACCCCCTCCACTTGGGCGGACTGCGGTGCACCCGAAAGGCGTGTGAAAATAGCCGAGCCCCCTCGATTCTCCTACTCCAGGCGCGCCATGAAGGCGGCATCGTCGGCCTTCACGCTGTCCATCGTCCGGCGCAGCGTGCCCTCGCCGAAGCGCAGCAGCAGCGCGCCGCCCACGAAGCCGGGCACCGCCACGAGCATCATCGCGGTCAGCAGGTTGCGCGGCTCGGGCCCCAGCGCATCGGAGATGATGCCGACCACCAGCGGGCTCAGCGCGCCAAAGGCGATGTAGAACATGCCGCCGAGCGCCATCATCCGCGCCCGGATCCGCGCGGGGGCGATCCCCTGGTTGACCGTCGGCGACAGGGCGAGGCCACCGAACGACGCGGCGATCTGGAAGGTCGCGATCACGTAGAACTGGGTCGGCGTCGTGGCGACCAGATACAGCAGCGAGAACGCCAGCGCCGTGAGCGCTCCCAGCTCGGCGACCCGCACCGGCGCGGCGTCGGCATCGCGCCGCGCGAGGCGTTTGGCGAGCAGGTTGGCGGCGGTCACGCCGAGGACGCTGCCCACCGCGAAGACCTGGCCCAGCGTCACGCCCACCTCCGCGGGCGTCGCGCCGAACATCCGGACGATCGCGACCGCGATCCAACCGAAGACGGTGAAGTTGGCCGCGCCGATCGCACCGAAGCCGGCGAACATCGACAGCAGCGTCCGGACGTGCGCCCGGCAATAGGCGAGCAATCCGCCGTGCTCCCCGGGCGCGGCCGTCCCGGCCCCGCTGTCCGCGCGCGCCGCCTCGCGCAGGGGGATCGCGAGCATCATGGGAATCAGCACGATGCCCGGCAGCGCCACCAGGATGAACACGATGCGCCACGTCGACAGGGAGGCGAGCGCCGCCGGGAGCGCGGCATGCGAGCGCTCCACCGCGCCGATCAGCAGACCGCCGAGCGCCAGTCCCACGGCATAGCCCAACAGCTGGGAGACGAAGAAGATCGAGTTGGCGAGCATGCGGCGCTCGGGCGGGAACAGGTCCGGGATCAGCGAGTAGGTGACCGGACCGAGCACGGCCTCGCCCACCGAGATGCCCATCGCGAAGACGAACAGCATCTCGTAGTCGCGCGCCAGTCCGGACGCGGCGGTCGCCGCGCACCAGATGAAGATGCACACCGCGAAGATCCGCCGGCGATCGATGCGGTCGGCGAGCCAGCCGATCGGATAGGAGGCGAGGGCGACGACCAGCGTCGCGCCCAGGCCGCGCAGCGCGCCAATCTCCGTGTCGGAGAGCGAGAGCTCCTGCTTGAGCGGCTCGGTCAGCAGTGCCATCACCTGCATCACCGAGTTGCCACAGATCGACGCGAGGATCAGCGTCGCGAGGCCATACCAGGCGCCCAGCAGCACGGGATGGGACGAGGGCGCGTTGTTCGAGGGGGTCGCGGTCGACATGTCGGTCTGCATCATGCTTCACCCCAAGGCCATGCAGGACCGCGATGGCGAGCCTGACCAGGCATTGTTTTCCACACTCCCGGATTCATTGCGAGAAGGGGACGGCCCCGGCATCATCGCCCGCCTCATGGAGAACACTCCTTCGAACGGACGCACCCCGAGGCCCCTTTCATGGACCGAGCTGGGGCTGGGGCCGCGCTCCGTCCTGGGCTTCCTCCTCACCCTGGCCTTGGTGGCCGGCTGGCTCTACTACTGGTTCTGGGGCCATGACGCCCGCTCCAGGCCCGCGCCGGCCACGCGCATGGCGGACGTGAAGACCCTCAATTCCTTTCGCGAGGACGTGTGTGGGCCCCCCACGCCCAATGGCCGTCCGATCGCCTTCTCCATGCTCTACAGCGAGGAGAAGCGGGCCTGGATCGAGGATGCCGTCGACGACTTCGCCCGGCTCTGCCCCAACATCCAGGTGAAGCTCACGGCGATGGGCGGCTTGCAGTCCGCGGAGGCGCTGCTGTCCGGTGAGCAGCGGCCCCTGGTCTGGGCGCCCACGGACGAGCTCATCGTCGACTACCTGATGGCGCGCTGGAAGGCACGCGCCCGCCCGGAGATCCTGCTCGAGCCCTCCGAACGGACCTCCCTGGTCCGCTCGCCGCTGGTGGTGCTCGTCTGGTACGACCAGCTGCGGATGTTCCAGGCCCTCCTGTCCGCCCAGAGCAGTCCCGAGGGCCCCTGGATGTCCTCGCTCTGCGCCCTCGTGCCGCGCGATGCCGACCCCTCGAAGACGCCCCTGGAGGAGCAGCTGCCGGGCCGCTGGGTGGACTGGTATGACCAGAACGCCGCGCGGATGCCCCGTCCCGCGGCGGGAGAGCGCCCCTTGCCCTCGCGCGAGGAGCTGGTGAGCTGGGACAGGGTGAAGATCCAGCACACCTCCCCCACGCACTCCACCTCGGGCTTCGAGGTGCTCTACCTGCTGGCGTATGACTATTCGCTGCCGCCCCGTCAGCGCCGGGCCGCGCCCGCCGACGCGGGTCCCCAGGAGACGGTGGTGCTGGGCAACGAGCAGCTGCGCGAGGCCTTCGCCCAGGGCTTCTCCGCCAAGAAGGAGCAGCTGCGGCGCTGGCTCCAGCGCTGCCAGGCGGGCATGCCCGACTTCCCCCGCTCCACGGAGCTGGCCACCCAGCGGTTGCTCGACGAGGGCGCCCGGGAGTTCGACGGGGTGGTGACCTTCGAGCACCTGGCGCTGCCCCTGCTGCAGCGCATCGACCGCTACCCGGGGGTCAAGCCCGACGTGCGCATCAACTACCCCGAGCCCACCTTCGTCAACGCGCACGCGGCCTACCTGCTCTGGCCCGAGGCGCGGGGCCCGGAGATCGAGGCCCAGAGGGACGCGGCGCGCCGGTGGCTGGCCTACCTGCGCGGCCAGGAGCAGCAGCAGAAGGCCATCCTCCACGGCTTCCGTCCCGCCATCGACTTGTCGCTGCTCGACTACGACGTGGACGGCAACCTCTTCCTGAGCCTGCGCCGCCACGGGGTCCAGCCCGTGCTGGAAGTGACCGAGCCGCCCCGGCTCGAGGGTCAGCCCCTGGCGGACATGGTGGACATCTGGAAGGCGGCCGTGGGCCGGAACTGAGGGACACCCCGGGGGCCCCTCCGTTCCGGCCCGGGCCGGGGCTCAGGCCGACGGGGGGCGGAAGTGTTGGGTCGCCGACTCGACGACTTCCTTGCGCAGCTCCCGCACCGCCTCCTTGGACTTCTCGTACTGCTCCTTGAAGCGCTCCTGCATCGCCTTCGGATCGAAGTCCAGCAGCGCGCCGCCGGACTCGAGGTGGACGACGTACACGTGGCCCAGCGCATGCGTGAACGCCGCCGCCATGAGGGGAGCGGACACCGCGCTCAGGGCCCTGCCCACGCCCGGAATGAAGTTGACGATGCGCATCACCGCATCACCCACCAGCGCGCCTCCCGAGCCCATCACCAGGGTGCTCACGATCTTCGCGGCGATGCCCTCGGAGAACTTCACCCCGTAGAGGTCCGACAGGTTCTTGAGCATCTTGAGCTGCACGGCCGCCGCCGCCACCACGTCCATGTAGGGGAAGAGGATGACGAACGTGCCGGCGCCCGCGGACCACAACGTGTTGCCGCGGATGATGGCCTCCGCCTGGTAGAGCCGCTCCCGCGCCTCCGGTGAACCCAGCACGGGAGGCACGGGCAGGGCGTCCGCCGAGGCGGGCGCGTCCTGCGTCTTCTCCTCGGGCACGGGGGCCTGTGTGGAGGGCTCTACTTGGTGGATCTCGACGGACATGCCGCTGACTCCTGTCTGGATTCACGACCCGGTGAGTGTGCGCGCCTCATGTCTCCCTGCGCTCGGCGCGAACCGTCGTCTCGACCTGGGAGTCTTCCTTGCGCAGCTGATCCACCGTCAGCCGGGCCTTCTCGAACTCATTCTTGAAGTGCTCCTGCATCTTCTTCGGATCGAAGTCGAGCAGCGTTCCGCCCGACTCGAAGTGCATGATGAACACCCGGCCCAGCGCGTTGGTGAACGCCGCCACCGACAGCGGGAACGTCAACACGCCCAGCGCCGAGCCCACGCCGGGAATGAGCTTGATGAGGCTCGCGGCGCCCACGCCCACCGCCACGCCGCCCAGGCTCATCAGCAGCGAGCTCACCAGCTTCTTGGCGATGCCCTCGGAGAAGTTCACCCCGTAGAGGTCCGACAGGTTCTTGAGCATCTTGAGCTGCACCGCCGAGGCCGCCACCACGTCCACGACGGGGAAGATGAGCGCGCCGGCGCCCACCGCCCACAGCGTGTTGCGCTTGACGATGGCTTCCGCCTGGCGCAGCCGCTCGCGGGACTCCGCCGAGCCCAGCAGGGGCTGGGGCTGGGGCGGCCGCGCTTCCCGCTCCTTCTTCTTCTCCTTGGTCGTCTTCACCTCATGCGTGGGGGACTGCGTCGACGTCTCCACCTTGTACGTCTCGACGGACATGATCCTGCCTCCTGCCTGGGTTCATCGCGATGCGGCGACTCACACTGCCTTCACTCCGCGTACTTCACTATTTTCCCTGCCGATACTGTGCGTTGCTACTCCCATATCAATCCGCGTGTCGCGGAAAGTCCTGTCCGGCATGCCTGCCGCCCGGGTGTGTTGGCTGCCATTCACCAGATGCCCGCGGGGGGCGGCGGCCCGGGAGGCGTCGACGGGGCGGGGGGCGCCTCGGGCCCCTTGTTGTCCCGCGTGGTCCCCGGGCGCTCGGCCGAGGGCTCGGCGGGAGGTTCGATCCGGACCGCCGTGACGGTGCCGGTGGAGGGGGAGGCATCGGTGGCGGGGCGCGTGACCGCGCGCGCCGTGAGGGGCTTCTCCTCGACCGCCGGGGTGGTCTTGCCCGTCGGGGAGCCCTTGTCGCCGGGCGGCTCTCGCATGGCGGCGGCCGGCGGCGGGGCCGCGGGGGGGGGCGTGGACGACGCGGCCGGCGGAGGGCCCTCCAGGTTCATGATGAGCGAGGGGGCCTGGCCCTGCTGACCGCCTCCGAGCAGCACCACCTTGGAGCTGGGCGAGCGGGACAGCTCCAGCGTGGCCTCGATGCTCTTGAGCCGCAGCATCTCCGGCGACAGCTTGCCGACGATCTCGTTGTAGTCGCGGATGCCGGCCGCCTCGGTCCGCTTGCGCTCGGCCTCCTTCTCCTCGCGCTCGAGCTTGTAGCGGTACTCGAGCATGAGCTGCTCCTGCCGGTACTTGTCCGAGATGGCGCCGGCCACCATCTCCGGCAGGGAGATGTCCATGAGCTTGAGCTCCTGGACCACCACGTAGGGGTTGGCGTTGGGAGTGCCGCCCGAGTCCTCGATGCGGCCGAGCACCGGCACGCGCCCCAGCTCCTGCAGGACGTCCTTGGCACTGGAGTAGATTTCGTGCGCGGGCCGGTTGCCGAAGGTGCGGCGCGTGTGGGCCTGGATCTCCGGCAGCACGAGCTTGTCGAAGTAGTCCTTGCCGATGTCGCGCTGGAGGAAACCCAGCATGTCCAGGTGGGGCCGGTAGCGGATGGACACCTTCACGCCCAGCTGGAGGCCCTCCTCGCTGAGCACGTTGAAGTGGATGGTGCGCTGTTGCAGCCGCGTGTCGTAGATGGTGAGCCGGTCCCAGGGCGGAATGACATGCAGGCCCTCGCCCCACACCCGATCGGTGACGGTGCCACCCCCGAGGAAGCGGTACATGACGGCGTTGTGGCCGGGGGGCACGCTGATGAAGACGCGCTGCCAGACGAAGCCCAACAGGATGAGGCAGAAGACGAGCACCAGGTACACGGTGAAGCGCAACTGGAGGAAGGCGGCCGCGAGCTGCTCGCGGAAGGTCGGCGGCGGCTCGGTGTCGGGGGACGGCTTGCTGCGGAACATGATGCCTTCTCCTGGGAACTCACTCCCGCCGGGACGTGTCTTCGTCGCGGGAGGACGCCCGCTTCTTCTTGAGGCGCTTGGGTCCTGACAGGATCGCCACCAGGCCGCCGCCGATCGGCGTCAACACCACGGACAGCACCACCGTGGGCCAGAAGCCAAGCCTGCGCGTGCTGCCCATCAGTCCCACGGCGAACACGAGCAGCACGGGCAGCAGGGCGATGAGCAGTGGGGTCAGGTCCATGGGGTCACTCCCTCCGGGGTGGGTCAGCTCGCCTTGTTCTCGGCGGGGGAGGTCGCCTTGCGCTTGAGCTCCGCGACGTGCCGCTGGGCCTTCTCGAACTCGCTCTTGAAGTAGTCCTGCATCCGCGTGGGGTTGAAGTCGAGCAGGGTCCCTCCCGCCTCGAAGTGCATGATGAAGACCTGGCCGATCGCGTTGGTCGACGAGGCCAGCGCCATGGGCAGCGACAACATCCCCAGGCCGGTGCCGATGCCGGGAATCAGCTTGAGCAGGGACGTGGCCAGGGTGCCCACGCCCACGCCCCCCAGGCTCATGAGCATCGCGGCCACCAGCTTCCGGGCGAGGCCCTCCTTGAAGTCCACGCCGTAGAGGTCCGCCAGCTGCTTGAGCTGCTTGAGGTGCACGGCGGAGGCCGCCACCAGGTCGATCAGGGGCACGCCGATGGCGCCAGCGCCCATGGCCCAGAAGGTGTTGCGATAGACGATGGTCTCGGCCTGACGCAGCCGCTCCCGCGCATCGACCACGGGGCCGGCCACCTCCTGGGCGGGTGCCTTCACCTCGGCGGCGGAGGCTTGCGGCGCTGCCTCGAACTGGATGGTCTCGACGGACATGGTGCGGCCTTTCGTGTAGCGCTGGCGCTAGGAGGGAGATCGTCCCTCAGGAGGGTTTCTCGGGGGAGGGGGGCGGCGGCGCTCCTTCCCCATGTTGTTCGATGGAGCGCACCTGGCCGTACTCCATCGTCACCACCCGATCGGCACAGGAGAAGTACCGGTCGTCGTGGCTCACGGCGATCACCGTCTTGCCGCGCGCGCGCAGCATCGGCAACAGCTCCTTGTAGAAGTAGTGCCGGAACGTCGGGTCCTGATCCGCGGCCCACTCGTCGAAGATGTAGAGCGGCCGGTCCTCCAACAGGGCCACGATCATGGCCAGGCGCTTGCGCTGGCCCGTGGACAGCTCCCGCCGGGTGAAGCGCTGTTGGGAGAAGGACGTCTGCTCCTCCAGCTGCATCTGGGCGATCAACGCCTGGACGGCCTCGGGCTGCACGTCCAGCAGGCCATAGAGCCGGGAGAAGAGGTGGAAGTCCGTGAAGATGGTGCAGATGAGCTCGCGATAGGCGGCGAGGGTGTGGGAATCGACGCGAACGCCATCCACGCGGATGCTGCCGGCGCTGGCGGGATAGAGCCCCGTGAAGGTCTTGAGGAAGGTGGACTTGCCGCTGCCATTGCCACCCACGACGAACACCACCTCGCCCGCCTGGAGGGTGAGATCCACCGGACCGATGTGGAAGTTCATGCCGTCGTCCGTCGTGGGTCTGTAGGTGTACTCCAGCCGGGAGACCTCGATGCGGGAGAAGCGTCCCTTCCAGGGGTTGGAGACGAGCGCTTCCTTCGCCAGGGGATCGCTGCCCGACTCGAGCTTCTGCTCCAGCGCCTCGAGCGCCATGAGCGCGTGGTTGGAGCGGATGTAGGCGGGGTAGCAGTTGACGGCGATGGCCACCGAGTTCCACGAGAGCATCAGCGCCGCGATGATCTGGGTGACCTGCGTGCTCTTGAGTTCCAGCTGCTGGGGGAGGACGAACACCACGGACGCCAGCAGCGCGAAGAGCAGCGTGTTGGAGAAGATGAGGTTGTCGTCGAACAGGCTGTTGGTCTTGATCGTGCTGTCGCGCAGGCGCTCCGAGGTCCGCAGCACGTCCTCGCGCAATTCCTGGCTGCGCCTGGCGTTGAAGCGCGTCTCCTTGAAGCCCTTGAGCAGGTCGGTGAGCTGATCGAAGAAGGCGAGCCGGAAGATCCCCAGCTGACGCAGGCCATTCTCCACCAGATCCTGATTGGAGCGGAAGAGCATCAGGCCGCTGCCCAGCAGCAGCGAGATGAGCATGAGCGCGGGCACCGAGAGCCAGGCCAGGTAGAGCGCCGAGAACACCAGGACGCAGATGGACTGGAGGGTGGCGGCGATCATGCCCGCGGACGTGGAGATGACCGTGACGTTCTCCGTGATCCGGTCGTAGATCTCCGAAGTGCCGACCCGCTCGAAGCCTTGCAGATCCATGCGCCGGATCTTGTCCACGATGCGGATCTTGATGTGGTGCAGCGCTGACTCGACCAGCCGGGTGGTGCGATGGAACGTGTAGCGCGACGTCAACACGTAGAGCGCGACCGAGAGCGCGAAGAGCACGAAGGAGTGCATCCGCACGTTGGGAATGCTGCGCGCCACGGAGTTGATGAGCGCGATGACAAAGGAATTGGCGAGACCCGACAGGCTCGCGGCGATGAACAGATTGCGCCGCTCCGCGCCCGCCTCCTTGGACAGCATTTCGATGATGGTCAACGCCATGAATCCACGGCCTCACTCTGACTACTTGACTCTACCCGTGCCCACGTAGCGTGGTGCCCCGTTTCCGTCAATCAACGGGCTGGTCCAGGGCACGCTTGGACTTCTCGTACTCGCGCGTGAAGTGTTCCTGGACCTTCTTCGGATCGAAGTCCAGCAGCGTGCCGCCCGTCTCGAAATGCAGGAGGAACACACGGCCCACCGCGTTCGTGAACGCCGCCGCCGACAGGGGAAAGGTCAGGGCGCCGAGCACCGAGCCCACTCCGGGAATGGCCTTCAGGGCGCTCGCGGCCGCCACTCCCGCCAGCACGCCGCCCGAGCTCATCAGCAGGGAGAGCACCAGCTTCTTGGCGATGCCCTCGGAGAACTTCACCCCGTAGAGCTCCGACAGCTGCTTGAGCATCTTCATCTGCACCGCCAGGGCGGCCGCCACATCCACCCACGGGATGATGAGGGCGCCGGCCCCCAGGGCCCAGAGCGTGTTGCGCTTGATGATGGACTCGGCCTGAAGGGTCCGCTCTCGCGCCGCCTCCGAGCCGAACAACGGCGCCGGGGGCTTGGGCTCGGCCGGGGTCTGCTGGGTCGGCTCCGGGGGGGACTGCGTCTGCGGAGGGGTCTCGACGGTCATGGTGCTGTCTCCTATCTCAGGTTTCACTTCGCCGCGCGCTCCACGGATTCCAGCCAGGCGGAGAGCTGATGCGCCAGGGACTCGGCGTGGGGCGGCCGCACGAGCGTGGGGTGCTGGCCGGCGGAGCTCACCACCGACAGCGGCGCGCAGAGCCGGGACCAGCCCTCCTGCTTCTCCTGGGTCGTCATCTCCCCGACCCCCAGCATGCCCGCGCTGCTCTCGGCGGAGAATAGCCGCACCGGCGCGGACAGCCAGCCCGCGGGCAGGTCGCGCATCAGCAGGCCCGCGTGGAAGACCTCGGCCCGGCCGCGGATCAGCGCGAGGTCCGTCCCCGGGGGAATCCGCTGCGAGCGCTCCCCGCACTCCCGCACCAACAGGAGCCGCTCCTCGTCGGTGGCGAGCGTCGCCATGCGCGCGCGCTCGGCGCTCAGGTCCAGGCCGCTCTCCAACTCATACCCCTCGATCACCATGTTCAAGAGCTCCGCCCGGCTCCGGGGCTCGGGGAACAGGGCGTGCTTGTGCGAGGTGGCGTCGAAGAGCGACAGGCTCACCTGCTCACCGTGGGCCGCGAGCCGCTGCGCGAGGCGGTAGGCCACCCATCCACCGAGCGAATGGCCTCCCACGTGGTAGGGCCCCTGGGGCCGCACGCGCCGGATCTCCCGCTCGTAGCGCTCGGCCATGGCATCCAGCGAGCGATCCGGCGGGGTGTGCCCGTCGAGGCCCACCGCCTGCAGGCCGTAGAAGGGCCGCTCGGGACCCAGGTGCTGCGCCAGTGCCTGGAGGTAGAAGACATCACCCCCGACGCCGGGCACGCAGAAGAAGGGCGGCAGCGAGCCCCGGGGCTGCATGAGTACGAGCGGCGCCCACAGCTCCTCCTCTGGCGTGGACTGACGCCGCAGGGCGGCCAGTGCCTCCACGGTGGGATGCTGGAAGAGGCTTCCGAGCGACAGCGAGTAGCCGAGCACTTCCTGGAGCCGGGACAGCAGCCGCACCGCCAGCAGCGAGTGGCCGCCCAGGGCGAAGAAGTCCTCGCGCACGTCCACCCGGGGCAGGCCAAGTACCTCGCACCACACCTGGGCGATGGCCGTCTCGAGGGCGTCGCGTGGCGGAAGGAAGGCGCCGTGCGTCGTCCCCGCCCGCGCGATGGGTTCGGGCAGGGCCTTGCGATCCACCTTGCCACTGGCGTTGAGCGGGAAGGACTCCAGCGGCACGAAGGCCGAGGGCACCATGTGCTCGGGCAGCCGCGCGCGCAGCCGCTCGCGCGCGTCCGCCACCCGCCGCTCCGCCTCCCCCGCGTCCCACGGAGACAGGACGAGCCAGGCCACCAGCCGTTGGGTGCCCCGTTCATCGGTCCGCAGCAGCACGCAGGCGTCGCGCACGCCGGGCACCTCGCGCAGGGCCTGCTCGACTTCCCCCAGCTCGATGCGGAAGCCGCGCAGCTTCACCTGGTTGTCCGTGCGGCCCACGTAGTCGAGCTGCCCGTCCTCGCGCCAGCGCGCCAGGTCGCCCGTGCGGTAGAGCCGGCCCGGACCGAAGGGGTTGGGGATGAAGCGCTCGGCCGTCAGCTCGGGGCGGTGGAGGTAGCCGCGGGTGACGCTCACGCCCCCCAGGTACACCTCGCCCGGCACGCCCACGGGGCTGGGCCGCAGGTGCGCGTCGAGCACGTACACCTGGGTGTTGGACATCGGCCGGCCCACGGCGGGCGGCAGCGGCGAGGGCTCGCAGCGCGTGAAGGTGGACCAGATGGTGGCCTCGGTGGCGCCGTAGATGTTGATGAAGCGCCGGCCCGGGGCCCACTGGCGCACGAGCTCCGCCGAGCACGTCTCGCCGAACACCATGACGGTGTGCAGCGCGGGCAGGGCACGCACGGGCACCGTGGCGAGCGCCGAGGGGGTGAGGCCCAGGGTGGTGATGCGCTGGCGCTCGAGGAAGGCGAGCAGCGGCTCGCCGGGGGCCAGGGTGTCCCGCGTGCCCAGGCACAGGGTGGCGCCCGCGCGCAGCGCCAGCCACAGCTCCAGCGCGGAGGCGTCGAAGGTGGCCGAGGCGAACTGGAGCACCCGGTCCTGGGCTCCCAGCGGGATGGCCCGCGCCTGATCCTCGATGAAGCAGCACAGGCCCCGGTGGTGCACCAGCACGCCCTTGGGCCGTCCCGTGGAGCCCGAGGTATAGATGATGTAGGCGAGGTTGTCCGGCGTGGCCTCGCACGGAGGCGGATGGACGGGCTGGGCCGCGACGGTGGCGGCCTCCGTGTCCACCTGGAGGCAGCGCTCGGAGTCGAGCTGGAAGCGCCCGGCCACGCTGGACTGAGTGAGGAGGACGCAGGGCTGGGCGTCCTGGAGCATGAAGTCCAGGCGGGCCTGGGGCGAGGCGGTGTCGAGTGGCAGGTAGGCGCCGCCCGCCTTGCTCACCGCCAGCATGGCGACGATGAGCTCCAGGGAGCGCTCGAGCAGCAGGGCGACGACACGCTCGGGGCCCACGCCGCGCGCGCGCAGGACATGGGCGAGCTGGTTGGCGCGCGCGTCCAGTTCCCGGTAGGTGAGCCGCTGCTCGCGCTGGCCATCATCGAAGCGAAGGGCCTCGGCCTCGGGCGTACGGGCCGCCTGGGCCTCGAAGAGCTGATGCGCGCACGCGTCCTCGGGGTAGGGCGCCGCCTGGGCGGGGTTGAAGTCCACGAGCAGCCGCTGGCGCTCGGCGTCGGAGAGCAGGGACAGCTCGCCCACGCGGGCCTCGGGCCGCCGGGCCACGTCGGCCAGCAGGGTGAGGAAGTGCCCGTTCATCCGCTCCACGGTGGCGGCATCGAAGAGGGCCGTGTTGTAGAGCCAGTAGGCCGACAAGCCGCCCTCGCGCTCCCACAGGTGCAGCTCCAGATCCATGCGCACCTGGGGCGGCTGCCCCGAGAGCGGCTGGAGCGCGAGCCCCGGCAGGTGCATGTCCCCGAGCGGCGCGTTCTGCAGGGCGAGCACCACCTGGACGAGCGGATTGAAGTTCTGGTGGCGCTCGGGGGCCAGCTCCTCCACGAGCCGCTCGAAGGGCAGCTCCTGGTGGGCGAAGGCCTCCTGGGTGGTGCGCTTCACCTGGGCCAGCAGCTCCTGGAAGCGCGGGTTGGAGGAGAGGTCCGCGCGCAGGGCCAGGGTGTTGATGAAGACGCCGATGAGCGGCTCGGTCTCCGCCCGGGTGCGGCCGGCGATGGGCGAGCCCACGACGATGTCCGACTGGCCGCTCCAGCGCGACAGCAGCACCTGGTAGGCCGCCAAGAGCGTCATGAAGAGCGTGGCGCCGCTCCGCTGGCTCAACGCACGCAGCTCCCCCACCACGGACGGCGCGACCTCGAAGCCCAGCACCTGGGCCTCGAAGGTCATGACGCTGGGACGGGGCCGGTCGGTGGGCAGCTGCAGCAGGGTGGGCGCTCCGGCCAGTCGCCGCTTCCAGTAGTCCACCTGGGAGGCGAGGCGATCGCCCTGGAGCCAGCCCCGCTGCCACACGGCGAAGTCGGCGTACTGCAGGGGCAGCTCGGGCAGCGGCGAGGACCGGCCCTGGTGGAAGGCCTCGTAGAGCGCCACCAGCTCGCGCTGGAGCACGCCCATGGACCAGCCGTCGCTGGCGATGTGGTGCAGGCACAGGAGCAACACGTGCTCCTGCTCGGCCACGTGCACGAGCGAGGCGCGCAGCATGTAGTCGCGCGCCAGATCGAAGGGCCGCTGGCTGTCCTCCAGCGCCAGGCGCTGGACCTCGGCCTCACGTGCCTCGGGCGACAGGTGCCGCACGTCCACGCGCGAGAGGGAGAAGCCCTCGGCGGGCAGCACGTGCTGCCACGTCTGGCCGTCCTCCTCGTGGAAGACGGTGCGCAGGCTCTCGTGGCGGTGCACGAGCGCGGCCAGCGTCGCCTCCAGCGCCGGGGCGTTCAGGGCGCCCGTCAGGCGCAGGGCCTGGGGCATGTTGTACGCCGAGCCCGAGCCGAAGCGGTCGAGGAACCACAGCCGTTGCTGGGCGAAGGACAGGGGCAGCCGCCCGCCGCGCTCCGCACGCGCGATGGCCTGGAAGCCCGCGCCTCCACCACTCGCCGCCAGGGCCAGGAGTGCCTCGGCCATGGTGGAGAGGGTGCGCGCCTCGAAGAGGAGCTTGAGGGGCACGTCGCGGCCGAGCCACTTGCCCAGACGGGACATGACCTGGGTGGCCAGCAGGGAGTGGCCGCCCAGCTCGAAGAAGTCGTCGTGCGCGCCCACCTGGGGCACGCCCAGCACCTCCTGCCAGACGAGGGCCACGGCCCGCTCGGTGTCCGTGCGCGGCGCCACGAAGGCCCCGCTGGCTCCACCACCCAGCGCGGATGGCGTGGGCAGGGCCTTGTGGTCCACCTTGCCGTGGGACGTGAGGGGCAGGGCGTCCAGGGTGACCCACGCGGAGGGCACCATGTACTCGGGCAGCCGGGCGGCGAGGGCCTGCCGCAGCGCGGGCACGAGCCGGCGGTGCAGCTTGCCCAGCAGCGGATTGTTGGCGTAGTCGCGCCAGGCGCGGGGCGCGGCCACGGGCGCGGCCAGCGCGGCGCCGGACGACTCGACGTCATGCCGGATCAGCCGCGCGTCCATGCTGTCGGAAGCGCCCTGGGCGGACGCGGTGAGGTGCACGCGGTAGGGCAGCGCGTCGGCCAGGGCCCAAAGGACCTCGGGCTCCACGGCCGCGGGGGCTCGCGCCAGGGCCTGGCGCAACCCGGCCACGGGCTCTCCAGGGGGACCGGAGAGCCACGCGAGGGTAAGGGCCTCGTCGCGCAGGCGGGCGTTGGGAATGTCCCGCAGCTCGACGTGCGCGGGGCGCGCCTCGCTCAGCCAGCGGCGCAGCGCGTCGAGCGTCCACCCCTCGCGGCGCCAGTCGTGCACCTCGGCGGCGGGTGTGGCGGACACGTCCCGCGGGGCGGCGTGCACATGCAGCAGCGCCTGGTAGCGGAAGCGCGTCAGCTCGTTGTGGTGCCGGCCGCGCTTGAGCCGCAGCTCCACGCCTCGCACCTGGGGCAGCCGGTGTGGCAGGGCGCGGAACAGCTCGGGGTCCACCAGCAGCTCCTCCTCGTCGCGCAGGCGCTGGTCGATGAGGGCCGACAGCTGGGCGCGCGAGAGGGTGTCGGGCGCGCGGAACAGCTGCACCGAGGCGTGGTAGGCGTGCAGCAGGCGCAGGTCGCGCACGTCTCCCAGGTAGATGACGCCGCCGGGACGCACCACGCGCGCCGCGCCCTCCAGCACCCGCAGCAGGTAGTCCGCGCTGGGGAAGTACTGGATGACGGAGTTGAGCAGCACCACGTCGAAGTGGGCCTCGGGCAGGCCCGAGAAGTCATCCGCGGAGCGCTGGGAGACCGAGACGTTGGCGAGGCCCGGCACCGTGCGCTGCATGAGGCGCACGTGATCCAGGGCGCTCTGGGCATGGTCCGTGCCCAGGTAGCTCTCGCACCCGGGCGCCAGCCGGGCCAGGAGCATGCCCGTGCCGCAGCCGATCTCCAGCAGGTGACGGGGGCGCAAGGCGCGCACGTCGGCGACCGTGGCCTCCACCCACTCGGCCATCTCCTCCGCGGGCATGTCGCCGCCGGTGTAGCTGCTGCCCCAGCCGGAGATGTTGAAGGTGCTGTCGGCCTGCGCGGTGGGCTCGACGTAGGACTGGCCGTGCAGCGTCTGCCATTGCTGGAGCTGCTCGGCCTGGAGCGTGGTGTCCTCCGTCTGGGGCACGAGCCAGGCGGTGAGCGCGGGCTCGCCTCGGGCATCCGGGCGCAGCAGCACGCACGCCTCACGCACAGCCGGCTGTTCACGCAGGGCCTGTTCCACCTCGCCCAGCTCGATGCGGAAGCCGCGCAGCTTCACCTGGCTGTCGGCGCGGCCCAGGTAGTCGAGCTGGCCGTCCTCGCGCCAGCGCGCCAGGTCTCCGGTGCGGTAGAGGCGGCCCTCACCGAAGGGATTGGAGATGAAGCGCTCGGCGGTGAGCTGGGGCCGGTGGAGGTAGCCCCGCGTCACGCCCACGCCGCCCAGGTACAGCTCGCCGGGCACGCCCAGTGGGGCGGGTCGCAGGTGCGCGTCGAGCACGTACGCCTGGGTGTGGGGGATGGGCCGGCCGATGGCGGGCGCCTGGGCCGAGGGCTCGCAGCGCGCGACGGTGGCCCAGATGGTGGCCTCGGTGGGGCCGTAGAGGTTGAAGAAGCGGCGGCCCGGCGCCCACTGGCGCACGAGCTCCGCCGGGCACGCCTCGCCCGCCACCATGAGCGAGCGCAGCGCGGGCAAGGGGCTCGCGGGAATCGCCGCGAGAGTGGAGGGCGTGAGCACGGCGGCGGAGACGCGCTGGCGCTCGAGGAAGGCGCGCAGGGGCTCACCCGGGGCCATGGCGTCGCGGCTGCCCAGGCACATCGTGGCGCCCACGCCCAGGGCGATCCACATGTCGGCCGTGGCGGCATCGAAGGTGACCGAGGCGAACTGGAGGACGCGGTCCTTGGGCCCCAGCTCGAAGGTGCGCGCCTGCGCCTCGACGACGTTGCTCAGGCCCCGGTGGGGCACGAGCACGCCCTTGGGCTGACCCGTGGAGCCCGACGTATAAATGACGTAGGCGAGGCCGTCCGGGGACAGCTCGACTCCGGGCGGCAGGATGCTCTGGGCCGCGAGGGTGTCGGCCTCCGTGTCCACCTGGATGCGGCGCTCGGGCGCGAACGCAAGGCGCTCGGCGAGCGAGGACTGGGTGATCACCACCCGCGGCTGGGCGTCCTGGAGCATGAAGTCCAGACGCGCGCGGGGCGCGGCCGGATCGAGCGGCAGGTAGGCGCCACCCGCCTTGTGCACGGCGAGCAGGGCCACGACCTGTTCCAGGGAGCGCTCGAGCAGCAGGGCCACGAGGCATTCGGGACCCACACCGCGCGAGCGCAGCACGTGGGCGAGCTGGTTGGCGCGCGTGTCCAGCTCCCGGTAGGTGAGGCGTTGGACGCGCTGGCCATCATCGAAGCAGACGGCCTCGGCGTCGGGTGCGCGGGCCACGTGGGCCTCGAAGCGCTGGTGGACGAACGTCCACGCCGGAGCGGCGGGAGCGGTGGTGTTGAAGTCCACGAGCAGCCGCCGACGCTCGGCGTCGGAGAGCAGGGACAGCTCGCCCACGCGGGCCTCGGGCCGTTGGACCACGTCGGCCAGCAGGTGGAGGAAGTGCTCCTTCATGCGCTCCAGCGTGGAGGCGTCGAAGAGCGCGGTGTTGTAGAACCAGGAGGCCGACAGGCCGCCGTCGTGCTCCCACAGGTGCAGCTCCAGGTCCGTGCGCACCTGCGGCGCCTTGCCCACGAGCGGCTGGATCGCGAGCCCCGGCAGGTTCATGTCCTGGAGGGGCGCGTTCTGCAGGGCGAGCACCACCTGGACGAGCGGATTGAAGTTCTGGTGGCGCTCGGGAGCCAGCTCCTCGACAAGCCGCTCGAAGGGCAGGTCCTGATGGGCGAAGGCCTCCTGGGTGGCGCGCTTCACCTGGGCGAGCAGGTCGCGGAAGGTGGGGTTGTCCGAGAGGTCCGCGCGCAGCGCCAGCGTGTTGACGAAGAAGCCAATCAGGGACTCGAGTTCCGCCCGCGTGCGGCCGGCGATGGGCGAGCCGACGACGACGTCCCGCTGACCGCTCCAGCGCGACATGAGCACCTGGTAGGCCGCCAGGAGCGTCATGAAGAGCGTGGCCCCGCTCCGCTGCCCCAGGGCGCGCAGTCCCTTTACCAGGGACGGAGCGACCTCGAAGCCCAGGACCCGGGCGTCGAAGGTCATGACGCCGGGACGCGGCCGGTCGGTGGGAAGCTGCAGGAGCGTGGGCGCACCCGCGAGCTGCTTCTTCCAGTAGTCCACCTGCCGCGTCAGGCGCTCACCCTGGAGCCAGTCGCGCTGCCACACGGCGAAGTCGGCGTACTGGATGGCCAGCTCGGGCAGCGGGGAGGGCTGCCCCTGATGGAAGGCCGTGTAGAGCGCCGTCAGCTCGCGCTGGAGCACACCCGCGGACCAGCCGTCGCTGGCGATGTGGTGCAGGCACAAGAGCAGCACATGGTCGTGCTCGGCCACGTGCACGAGCGAGGCGCGCAGCATGTAGTCGCGCGTCAGGTCGAAGGGCCGCTGGCTGTCCTCGCTGGCCAGGCGCTGCACCTCGGCCTCGCGCCGCTCGGGCGTGAGGTGCCGCACGTCCACGCGTGCGAGCGCGAAGTCCTCGGCGGACAGGAAGTGCTGGAACGCGGAGTCCTGCTCCTCGCGGAAGACGGTGCGCAGGCTCTCATGGCGCCGCACGAGCGCGCGCAGGGCGGACTCCAGCGCCGCGGTGTCCAGCGCGCCCGTCAGCCGCAGGGGCTGGGGCATGTTGTAGGCCGAGCCCGAGCCGAAGCGATCGAGGAACCACAGGCGCTGCTGCGCGAAGGACAGGGGCAGCCGTCCCGTGCGCTCCACGCGGGGGATGGTCTGGAGGGACGTGGCGCCGCCGTGCTCGGCCTTCAGGGCCTCCAACCGCTCGGCGAGCGTCGCCAGCTCTCCCGCCTCGAAGAGGAGCTTGAGGGGCACGTCGCGGCCGAGCCACTTGCCCAGACGGGACATGACCTGGGTGGCCAGCAGGGAGTGGCCGCCCAGCTCGAAGAAGTCGTCATGGGCGCCCACCTGGGGCACGCCCAGCACCTCCTGCCAGATGAGGGCCACGGCGCGCTCGGTGTCCGTGCGCGGCGCCACGAAGGCACCCCGGATCGCGCTCGCCTGGAGCGACGGCGCGGGCAGGGCCTTCGTGTCCACCTTGCCGCTGGCGTTGAGCGGCAGTGCGTCCAGGACCACCCAGGCCGTGGGCACCATGTACTCGGGAAGCCGGGACTTGAGCGCCTGACGCGGACCGGTCGCCCACTGTTGCGGCTCGTCGTGGAGCACCGCGCTGTCCTGGGGCACGAGCCAGGCGGTGAGCGCGGGCTCGCCTCGGGCATCCGGGCGCAGCAGCACGCACGCCTCACGCACGCCGGGTACTTCACGCAGGGCCTGTTCCACCTCGCCCAGCTCGATGCGGAAGCCGCGCAGCTTCACCTGACTGTCGGTGCGGCCCAGGTAGTCGAGCTGGCCGTCCTCGCGCCAGCGCGCCAGGTCTCCGGTGCGGTAGAGGCGGCCCTCGCCGAAGGGATTGGAGATGAAGCGCTCGGCGGTGAGCTGGGGGCGGTGGAGGTAGCCCCGCGTCACGCCCACGCCGCCGTGGTACAGCTCGCCGGGCACGCCCACGGGGACCGGCTGGGCATGCTCGTCGAGGACGTAGGCCTGGAGGTTGGCCAGCGGCCGGCCGATGGGCGGCGCCGCGAGTCCGGGCTCGCAGCGCGCCGTCGTGGACCAGATGGTGACCTCGGTGGGGCCGTAGAGGTTGAAGAAGCGGCGGCCCGGCGCCCACTGGCGCACGAGCTCCGCCGGGCACGCCTCGCCCACCACCATGAGCGAGCGCAGCGCGGGCAGCTCGCCGGCGGGCAGTGCCGCCAAGGTGGAGGGCGTGAGCACGGTGGCGGAGATGCGCTGGCGCTCGAGGAAGGCGCGCAGGGGCTCGCCGGGCGCGAGGGCGTCGCGGGTGCCCAGGCACAGCGTGGCGCCCACGCCCAATGCCAGCCACACATCGAAGGTGGCCGCGTCGAAGGACGCCGAGGCGAACTGGAGGACGCGGTCCTTGGGCCCCAGCTCGAAGGTGCGCGCCTGCGCCTCGACGACGTTGCTCAGGCCCCGGTGAGGCACGAGCACGCCCTTGGGCTGGCCCGTGGAGCCCGACGTATAAATGACGTAGGCGAGCGTGTCCGGCGTGGCCTCGCACGCGGGCGGATGGACCGACTGGGCGGCGAGGAGCGAGGCGTCCGCGTCCACGCGCACACAGCGCTCCGGGGAGAACTCGAAGCGCGCGGCGAGCGAGGACTGGGTGATCACCACCCGCGGCTGGGCGTCCTGGAGCATGAAGTCCAGGCGCGCCTGGGGCACGGCCGGATCCACCGGCAGGTAGGCGCCGCCCGCCTTGTGCACGGCGAGCATGGACACCACCAGCTCCGGGGAACGCTCGAGCACCAGGGCCACGAGGCTCTCGGGGCCCACACCGCGCGAGCGCAGGACCTGGGCGAGTTGGTTGGCGCGCGTGTCCAGCTCCCGGTAGGTGAGCGTCCGCTCCTCCGGGCCATCCTCGAAGTGGAGGGCGGTGGCGTGGGGCGTGCGGGCCGCGTGGGCCTCGAAGCGCTGGTGGACGCACGTCGCCTCGGGGAAGGGCGCCTGGGTGCGGTTGAAGTCCACGAGCAGCCGCTGGCGCTCGGCGGTGGAGAGCAGGGACAGCTCGCCCACGCGGGCCTCGGGCCGCTGGACCACGTCCGCCAGCAACGTGCGGAAGTTGCCCTGCATCCGCTCCAGCGTGGAGGTGTCGAAGAGGGCGGTGTTGTACACCCACGCCCCCGACAGGCCGCCGTCCTGCTCCCACAGGAACAGCTCCAGGTCGAGGCGCGCCTGCTGCGCGGACAGCGGCAGGGTCTCGAGGACGAGGCCCGGCAGGCGCAGCGCCTCCTCCGGCGTGTTCTGCAGGGTGAGCGCCACCTGGACGAGCGGATTGAAGTTCTGGTGGCGCTCGGGGGCCAGTTCCTCCACGAGCCGCTCGAAGGGCAGCTCCTGGTGCTCGAAGGCCTCCTGCGTGGTGCGCTTCACCTGGGCCAGCAGCTCGTGGAAGCGCGGGTTGGCGGAGAGGTCCGCGCGCAGGGCCAGGGTGTTGATGAAGACGCCGATGAGCGGCTCGAGTTCCGCCCGGGTGCGCCCGGCGATGGGCGAGCCCACGACGATGTCCTTCTGGCCACTCCAGCGCGACAGCAGCACCTGATAGGCCGCCGTGAGCGTCATGAAGAGCGTGGTGCCGCTGTCCTGCGCCAGGGCGCGCAGCGATTCGAGCAGCGCGGGCGCCAGGTCGAAGCGCAGCGTCCGCGCCTCGAAGGTCATGACGCTCGGACGGGGCCGGTCGGTGGGGAGTTGCAGCAGCGTGGGCGCCCCCGCGAGCTTGTCCTTCCAGTAGTCCACCTGGGCCGAAAGGCGCTCTTCCTGGCGTCCGTCGCGCTGCCACACGGCGAAGTCGGCGTACTGGAGAGGGAGATCGGGCAGCTCGGCGGACCGGCCTTCCAGGAAGGCCGTGTAGAGGGCCGACAGCTCGCGCTGCATCACGCTCGCGGACCAACCGTCGCTGGCGATGTGGTGCAGGCACAAGAGCAGCACGTGCTCGCGCTCGGAGACGAGCACCAGTGAGGCGCGCAGCATGTAGTCGCGGGCGAGATCGAAGGGCCGCTGGCTGTCCTCCAACGCCAGGCGCTGGACCTCGGCCTCGCGCTGCTCGGGCGTGAGGTGCCGCACGTCCACGCGCGAGAGGCCAAAGCCCTCGGCGGGCAGCACGTGCTGGAAGGTCTGTCCGTCCTCATCGAGGAAGACGGTGCGCAGGCTCTCGTGACGCCGCACGAGCGCGCCGAACGCCGCCTCCAGGGCCGGAGTGTCCAGTGCGCCCGTCAGGCGCAGGGCCTGGGGCATGTTGTAGGCGGAGCCCGAGCCGAAGCGATCGAGGAACCACAGGCGCTGCTGCGCGAAGGACAGGGGCAGCCGTCCGCCGCGCTCCGCCCGGGGAATGGGCTGGAAGGCCGTGGACTCGGCCCGCTCGGCCTTCAGGGCCTCCAGCCGCTCGGCCAGGGAGGCCACGTCACTCGCCTCGAAGAGCACGCGCAGGGGCACGTTCCGTCCCAGCCACCGGCTCAACCGCGATGTCACCTGGGTGGCGAGCAGCGAGTGGCCGCCCAGCGCGAAGAAGTCGTCGTGCGCGCCCACCTGGGGCACGCCCAGCACCTCCCGCCAGATGGCGGCCACTTCCTCCTCCGTGGACGTGCGCGGCGCGACGAACTCGCCGGTCGCCGCCATCAGGAAGGAGGGCTCGGGCAGGGCCTTGTGGTCCACCTTGCCGCTGGCGTTGAGCGGCAGGGCGGCCATGGCCACCCAACCCGAGGGCACCATGTAGTCCGGCAGCCTCGTGGCGAGCTCCTGGCGCAGTGAGGCCACCCACCGCGAGGCGTCCACGGGCGCCTGTCCCTCGTGGGCCGCGACATAGGCCGCCAGGGCGGGCGCTCCCCGGGGATCCGCTCGCAACAGCACACACGCCTCGCGCACGTCGGGCAGCTTCAACAGGGCCTGCTCGATCTCCCCCAGCTCGATGCGGAAGCCGCGCAGCTTCACCTGGTTGTCGACGCGGCTCAGGTAGTCGAGCTGGCCATCCTCCCGCCAGCGCCCGAGGTCACCCGTGCGGTAGAGGCGGCCCTCACCGAAGGGATTGGGGATGAAGCGCTCGGCCGTCAGGTCCGGGCGATTGAGGTAGCCGCGGCCCACCTGGACACCGCCCAGGTACAGCTCGCCCGCCACGCCCACGGGCACCGGCTGCATGCGGCCGTCGAGCACATAGGCCTGGTTGTTGGCGAAGGGCCGGCCGATGGGCGGCGGCACCGGGCCGGGCTCGCACTGAGCCACGGTGAAGTTGATGGTGGTCTCGGCGGGACCGTAGATGTTGAAGAAGCGGTGCCTCGCGCCCCACTGGCGCACCAGCTCCGCCGAGCACGTCTCGCCGCCCACGATGACCGTGTGGAGCGCGGGCAGCTCGCGGTAAGGGACGGCGGCCAGGGTGGACGGGGTGAGGTTCGCGGTGGTGATGCGCTGGCGCTCGAGGAAGGCGAGCAGCGGCTCGCCCGGGGCCAGCGTGTCGCGGCTGCCCATGCACAGCGTGGCGCCCGAGCACAGCGCCATCCAGATCTCCGAGCCCGCCACGTCGAAGGAGATGGAGGCGAACTGCATGACCCGGTCTCCGGAGGTGATGCCCATCCGGAGCATGTCGTGGCCGAGGCCGCACAGGCCGCGATGCGGCACCAGCACGCCCTTGGGCTGACCCGTGGAGCCCGAGGTGTAGATGACGTAGGCGAGGTTGTCGGGGGTGAGCTCGAGGACCAGGGGGCGCGGGCTCTGGGCGGCGACCGTCTCGCGCTCGGCGTCCATGAGCAGGCAGTGCTCGGCGGGAAGCTCGAAGCGCGCCGCGATGGCCGAGTCGGTGAGGATGACCTGGGGCCGGGCGTCCTGGAGCATGAAGTCCAGACGGGCCTTGGGCGTGGAGGGCAACAGCGGCATGTAGGCGCCGCCGGCCTTGTGCACCGCGAGCAGGGCGATGATGAGATCCGCGGAGCGCTCGAGCAGCAGCGTGACGATGCGCTCGGGGCCCACGCCGCGCGAGCGCAGCACATGGGCGAGCTGGTTGGCGCGCGCGTCCAGCTCCCGGTAGGTGAACGACTCCACGGGCTGGCCGTCATCGAAGCAGAGCGCCTCGGCGTCGGGCGTGCGGGCCGCCTGGGCCTCGAAGAGCTGGTGGACGCACGGCGTCTCGGGGAAGGGAGCCTGGGTCCGGTTGAAGTCCACGAGCAGCCGCTGGCGCTCGGCGGCGGACAGCAGGGACAGCTCGCCCACGTGGCAATCGGGCCGCTCCAGCACGTCGTCCAGCAGCGTGAGGAAGTTGTCCTGCATTCGCTCCAGCGTGGAGGCGTCGAAGAGGGCGGTGTTGTAGATCCACTGCCCCGACAGGCCCCCGTCCTGCTCCCACAGGTGCAGCATCATGTCGGTGCGGACCTGCGGCGCCTCCGAGGGCAGCGGGTGGAGCGACAGCTCCGGCAGCCGCCACGACTCCTCCTGGTTGTTCTGCATGACGAGCAGCACCTGGACGAGCGGGTTGATGTTCTGGTGACGCTCGGGGGCCAGCTCCTCCACGAGCCGCTCGAAGGGCAGCTCCTGATGCTCGAAGGACTCCTGGGTGGTGCGCTTCACCTGGGCGAGCAGCTCGCGGAAGGTGGGGTTGTCCGAGAGGTCCGCGCGCAGCGCCAGGGTGTTGACGAAGAAGCCGATGAGCGGCTCGGTCTCGGCGCGGGTACGCCCGGCGATGGGCGAGCCGACGACGACGTCCTGCTGGCCACTCCAGCGCGACAGCAGCACCTGGAAGGCCGCCAGCATCGTCATGAAGAGCGTGGCGCCACTCTCCTGGCTCAGGGTGCGCAGGGCCTCGAGACGCGCGGAAGGCAGCGTGAAGCCCAGCGTCTGGGCGTCGAAGGTCATGACGCTGGGGCGGGGCCGGTCGGTGGGCAGCTGTAGCAGCGTGGGTGCTCCCGCGAGCTGCTTCTTCCAGTAGTCCACCTGGGACGCGAGGCGCTCACCCTGGAGCCAGTCGCGCTGCCACACGGCGAAGTCGGCGTACTGGATGGCCAGCTCGGGCAGCGGCGAGGGCTCTCCCCGCTGGAAGGCCGTGTAGAGCGCCGACAGCTCGCGCTGCATCACGCCCATGGACCAGCCGTCGCTGGCGATGTGGTGCAGGCACAAGAGCAGCACGTGCTCGCGCTCGGAGACGAGCACCAGCGAGGCACGCAGCATGTAGTCGCGCGTCAAGTCGAAGGGCCGCTGGCTGTCCTCCAACGCCAGCCGCCGGACCTCGGCCTCGCGCCGCTCGGGCGTGAGGTGCCGCACGTCCACACGCGTGAGCGCGAAGTCCTCGGCGGACAGGAAGTGCTGGAACGCCGTGTCCCGCTCCTCGCGGAAGACGGTGCGCAGGCTCTCATGGCGCCGCATGAGCTCGCGCAGGGCGGACTCCAGCGCCGTGGTATTTAGCGCGCCCGTCAGCCGTAGGGGCTGGGGCATGTTGTAGGCCGCACCCGCGCCGAAGCGATCGAGGAACCACAGGCGCTGCTGGGCGAAGGACAGGGGCAGCCGTTCCGTGCGCTCCACGCGGGGAATGGCCTGGAAGCGCGCGAGTCCGCTGGACTGGCCCTCGAGGGACTCCAGCCGCTCGGCCAGGGAGGCCACATCACTCGCCTCGAAGAGCAGGCGCAGGGGCACGTCCCGGCCCAGGTGCTTGCTCAGCCGGGAGATCGCCTGGGTGGCGAGCAGCGAGTGGCCACCCAGCTCGAAGAAGTCATCGTGCGCGCCCACCTGGGGCACGCCCAACACGTCTTGCCAGACCTGGGTGACGGCCCGCTCCAGGTCCGTGCGCGGTGGGAGGAACCCGCCATGGGTCGTCCCAAGGAAGGAGGGCGCGGGCAGGGCCTTGCGGTCCACCTTGTCACTGGCGTTGAGCGGCAGGGCGTCCATCGCCACCCAGCCCGAGGGCACCATGTAATCCGGCAGCCGCGTGGCGAGTGCCTGGCGCAGCGAGGCCACCCATTGCGAGGCATCCGTGAACGCCTGCCCCTCTTGGGGCGAGACATAGGCCGCCAGGGCGGGTTCCCCTCGTGGATCCGGGCGCAGCAGGACGCACGCCTCGCGCACGCCGGGCAGCTCGCGCAGGGCCTCCTCGATCTCACCCAGCTCGATGCGGAAGCCGCGCAGCTTCACCTGGTTGTCGGTACGGCCCAGGTAGTCGAGCTGTCCGTCCTCGCGCCAGCGCGCCAGGTCACCCGTGCGGTAGAGGCGGCCCTCGCCAAAGGGATTGGGGATGAAGCGCTCGGCCGTCAGATCCGGGCGGTTGAGGTAGCCGCGCCCCACCTGGACACCGCCCAGGTACAGCTCGCCCGCCACGCCGATGGGGACGGGCTGCATGTGGCTGTCGAGCACATACGCCCGGTTGTTGAAGATGAGCGAGCCGATGGGGGGCGGCCGCGTGTCCGGCGTGCACCAGGCCACGGTTACTTCGATGGAGACCTCGGTGGGCCCGTAGAGGTTGACGAAACGGCGGCCGGAGGACCATTGGCGCACCAACTCCGCCGAGCAGGCCTCGCCTCCCACCATGAGCGTGTGCAAGGACGGCAGCGGCTCGACGGGAAGCGCCGCCAAGGACGAGGGCGTGATGAAGGCGGCGGTGATGCGCTGGCGCCGCAGGAAGGCGAGCAGCGGTTCTCCCGGAGCCATCGCGTCACGGGACCCCATGCACAGGGTGGCGCCCACCCCGAGCGCCAGCCACACATCGGCCGTGGCCGCGTCGAAGGAAATGGCGGCGAGCTGAAGGACGCGATCCTTAGGCCCCAGTCCTTGCAGGATGCGCTGGGCGTGGATGACGTTGCGCAACCCGCGGTGGTGCACGAGCACGCCCTTGGGTTGGCCCGTGGAGCCCGAGGTATAGATGATGTAGGCGAGGTTGTCCGGGGACACCTTGCTGTCGGGTGCGTGGGTGCTCCGCGTGGCGATCGACTCCCGCTCGGCATCCACGAGCAGGCAGTGCTCGGGGGACAGCGCGAGGCGCGACGCGATGGCGGTGTCGGTGAGGATGAGTTGGGGCCGGGCGTCCTGGAGCATGTAGTCCAGGCGGCTCTTGGGCATGGAGGGCAACAGAGGCAGGTAGGCGCCGCCGGCCTTGTGCACCGCGAGCAGGGCGATGAGGAGTTCGGGAGAGCGCTCGAGCAGCAGGGCGACGACGCACTCGGGGCCGATGCCACGCGAGCGCAGGGCATGCGCGAGCTGGTTGGCGTGTGCGTCCAGCTCCCGGTAGGTGAGTGTCCGCTCGCTCTGGCCGTCATCGAAACAGAGCGCCTCGGCGTCGGGCGTGCGGGCGGCGTGGGCCTCGAAGATCTGGTGGACGCACTCCTCCGGAGGCGCCTCGACGGAGGCCGCGTTGAAGTCCACGAGCAGGCGCTGACGCTCGGCCGGCGGGAGCAGGGACAGCTCGCTCACGTGGTGGTCGGGGTGCTGGACGAGGTTGGCCAGCAGCGTGGTGAAGCTGCCATGCATGCGCTCCAGGGTGGAGGCATCGAAGAGGGCCGCGTTGTAGAGCCAGAGCCCCGACAGGCCGCCGTCGCGCTCCCACAGGTGCAGCTCCAGGTCCATGTGCGCCAGTGGGGTCTGTTCCGGCAGGGACTGGAGGACGAGCCCGGGCAGGCGCGACTCCTCGTGCGGCGCGTTCTGGAGGACGAGCACCACCTGGACGAGCGGGTTGAAGTTCTGGTGGCGCTCGGGGGCCAGCTCCTCCACGAGCCGCTCGAAGGGCAATTCCTGGTGGGCGAAGGCCTCCTGCGTGGTGTGCTTCACCTGGGTGAGCAGGTCGCGGAAGGAGGGGTTGGCCGAGAGGTCCGCGCGCAGGGCCAGGGTGTTGACGAAGAAGCCGATGAGCGACTCGAGCTCCGCGTGGGTCCGGCCCGCGATGGGGGTGCCCACCACCACGTCCGGCTGACCGCTCCAGCGCGACAGCAGCACCTGATAGGCCGCCGCGAGCGTCATGAAGAGCGTGGCGCCCGCCTTCTGACCCAGGGCCCGCAGCGACTGGACCAGCGAGGGCTCCAGCGCGAAGCGCACCATGCCGGCCTCGAAGGTCATGGTGCTGGGACGCGGCCGATCCGTGGGCAGTTGCAGCAGGGTGGGCGCGCCCGCGAGCTGCTTCTTCCAGTAGTCCACCTGGGTCGACAGCCGCTCGCCCTGGAGCCCGTCGCGCTGCCACACGGCGAAGTCCGCGTATTGCAGCGCCGGCTCCGCCAGCGGCGAGGGCTGGCCCTGGTGGAAGGCCGTGTAGAGCGCCGTCAGCTCACGCCACAGCACGCCCATGGACCAGCCGTCGCTGGCGATGTGGTGCAGGCACAAGAGCAGCACGTGCTCGTGCTCGTCCATCCGCACCAGCGTGGCCCGCAGCATGTAGTCCCGGGCGAGATCGAACGGACGGCGGCTGTCCTCCAGCGCCAGGCGCTGGACCTCGGCCTCACGCGGCTCGGGCGCCAGGTGACGCATGTCCCCGCGCGTGAGCGTGAAGCCCTCGGCGGACAGGAAGTGCTGCCAGGCCTGGCCGTCCTCCTCGCGGAAGACGGTGCGCAGGCTCTCGTGGCGGGACACGAGCGCGGCCAGTGTCGCCTCCAGCGCCGGAACGTCCAGCGCGCCCGTCAGTCGCATGGCCTGGGCGATGTTGTAGGCCGAGCCCGAGCCGAAGCGGTCGAGGAACCACAGCCGCTGCTGGGCGAAGGACAGGGGGAGGCGTCCGGTGCGCTCCACGCGCGGAATGGACCGGGCGGCGCTGCTCGCGGACGCGTCCAGCCGCCGCGCGAGATCCTCCACGGTGTGTGCCTGGAAGAGCAGGCGCAGGGGCACGTCGCGCCCGAGCCGCTTGCCCAGGCGCGCCGTCACCTGCGTGGCCAGCAGTGAGTGGCCGCCCAGGGCGAAGAAATCGTCGTGCGCGCCCACCTGGGGCAGGCCGAGCACCTGCTGCCAGACCTGGGCCACGGCTTCCTCGGTGGCGGTGCGCGGCGCGACATAAGGGCCGCTCGCCGCGGGGGACGCGGAGGGCGCGGGCAGGGCTTTGCGGTCCACCTTGCCGTTGGACGTCAGGGGGAAGGACTCCAGGGCCACGAAGGCCGCGGGCACCATGTATTCGGGCAGCCGCGCGCGCAGCCGCTCGCGCACCTGGGCCACATGTCCCTCCACGGCCGCCGCGTCCAGCTGGCCCAGGACGAGCCAGGCCACCAGCCGCGTGTCGCCCGGAGCGAACTCGCGCGGGAGCACCAGCGCCTGGCTCACGCCGGGCTGCTCCGTCAGGGCCGTCTCGATCTCCCCCAGCTCGATGCGGAAGCCGCGCAGCTTCACCTGCTGGTCGATGCGGCCAAGGTATTCCAGCTCGCCGTTGGGCAGCCGGCGCGCCGAGTCACCCGAGCGGTAGAGGGTGCCCGGGCCGAAGGGGTTGGGCAGGAAGCGGGTGGCGTTCAGCTCGGGACGGCGCAGATAGCCGCGCGCCACGCCCGCGCCTCCGACGTGGATCTCCCCCGCCAGGCCCACGGGCACCGGCTGGCCATGGGCGTCGAGCAGCAGCAGACCCAGGTCCGGAATGGGCCGGCCCAGCATGCTGCCCGGGCGCTCCACGTCCTCCTGGGACAGCGGACGGTAGGTGACATGCACCGTCGTCTCGGTGATGCCGTACATGTTCACGAGCCGGGGCTCGCGGTCTCCGTGGCGGGAGAACCAGCCGCGCAGGCTCTGGAAGTCGAGCGCTTCGCCGCCGAAGATGACGTAGCGCAGACGCAGCGAGGGGCGCGTGTCGGCCTCCTCCTCGGCGCGCGACAACTGGGTGAAGGCGGAGGGCGTCTGGTTGAGGACGGTGACGCGCTCGCGGGCCAGCAGGCGGAGGAAGTCCGCCGGCGAGCGGCTCACGTCATAGGGCACCACGACGAGGCGGCCGCCATACAGCAGCGCGCCCCACATCTCCCAGACGGAGAAGTCGAAGGCCAGCGAGTGGAAGAGCGTCCACACGTCCTCGGGGCCGAAGCGGTACCAGTCCTCGGTGGCGGTGAAGAGCCGCATGACGTTGGCATGCGTCACCTGCACGCCCTTGGGCTTGCCGGTGGAGCCCGAGGTGTAGATGACGTAGGCGAGGCTGTCGGGCGTGGCCGTGGACTCGGGGCGCGTCTCCGGCTGCTGCGCCAGCACGTCGCCCTGCGTGTCGAGGCACAAGGTGTGCGGCGTGGGCGCCGCGCCCAGCCGCCCCAGCAAGGACGCCTGGGTGAGCAGCACGGGGGCCTCACTGTCCTGGAGCATGAACTCCACCCGCTCGGGCGGATACATGGCGTCCATGGGCAGGTAGGCGCCACCGGCCTTGAGAATGGCGAGCAGGGCGATGACGGCCTCGGGCGAGCGCTCGAGCCAGACCCCCACGAGCACCTCGGGACCCACGCCCAGCGAGCGCAGGTGCCAGGCGAGCTGGTTGGCGCGTGCGTCCAGCTCCGCGTAGGTGAGCGTGCGCGGCTGGTGGCCGTCCTCGAAGGAGACGGCGGGGGCATGCGGCGCGCGTGCGACCTGGGCCTCGAAGCGCTGGGGGATGCCGTGCGTCACGGGACGCGCGGGCGCGACCGGACGGCCCTCGGCGAGCAGGTGCTCACGCTCGGCGGGGGTGAGCAGGGACAGCTCGCCCACGCGGGCCTGGGGCCGCTGGGCCGCGTCCGCCAGCAGCGTGACGAAGTGGCCCCGCATGCGCTCGACGGTGGCCGCGTCGAAGAGGGCGGTGTTGTACACCCAGGAGCCGCGCAGACCGCCGTCCTGCTCCCACAGGTACAGCTCCAGGTCCATGTGCACCCGCTCGAACGGGAGCGGCAGCGCGTGGAGCGACAGCCCCGGCAGCCGCCACGGCTCCTCCGGGGTGTTCTGCAGGGAGATCGTCACCTGCACCAGGGGGTTGAAGTTCTGGTGGCGCTCGGGGGCCAGCTCCTCCACGAGCCGTTCGAAGGGCAGCTCCTGGTGCTCGAAGGACGCCTCGGTGGTGCGCCGCACCTGGGCCAGCAGCTCGCGGAAGGTGGGGTTGTCCGAGAGGTCCGCGCGCAGCGCCAGCGTGTTGACGAAGAAGCCGATGAGCGGCTCGGTCTCCGCCCGCGTGCGGCCGGCGATGGGCGAGCCGACGATGACGTCCCGCTGACCGCTCCAGCGCGACATGAGCACCTGGTAGGCCGCCAGGAGCGTCATGAAGAGCGTGGCCCCGCTCTGATGACCCAGCACCCGCAGGGCCTGCACCAGCGAGGGCGGCAGCGTGAAGTCCAGGGACCGGGCGTCGAAGGTCATGATGCCGGGGCGCGGCCGATCCGTGGGCAGTTGCAGCAGGGTAGGCGCACCCGCGAGCTGCTTCTTCCAGTAGTCCACCTGCCGCGTCAGGCGCTCACCCTGGAGCCAGTCGCGCTGCCACACGGCGAAGTCGGCGTACTGGATGGGCAGCTCGGGCAGCTCGGCGGCCGGGCCCTGGTGGAAGCCCGCGTAGAGCGCCGCCAGCTCGCGCCGCATCACGCCCGAGGACCAGCCATCGCTGGCGATGTGGTGCAGGCACAAGAGCAGCACGTGCTCCCGCTCGGCCACGTGCACGAGCGAGGCGCGCAGCATGTAGTCGCGCGCCAGGTCGAAGGGCCGCTGGCTGTCCTCGCTGGCCAGGCGCTGGACCTCGGCCTCACGCCGCTCGGTGGGCAGGGCCTGGAGGTCCACCCGCGCGAGCGAGAAGTCCTCGGCGGACAGCACGTGCTGGAAGGCCTCGCCCTCCTCCTCGCGGAAGACGGTGCGCAGGCTCTCGTGGCGCCGCACGAGCGCGCGCAGCGCGGACTCCAGCGCCGCGCCGTCCAGCTCGCCCGTCACGCGCAGGGCCTGGGGAATGTTGTAGGCCGAGCCCGAGCCGAAGCGATCGAGGAACCACAGGCGCTGCTGCGCGAAGGACAGGGGCAGCCGTCCGGTCCGCGCGGCGCGGGGAAGGGTCTGGAAGCCCGGGTCCGCGAGTCCTTCCTCCGCCGTGGCGCCCAGGGACTCCAGCTTGAGGGCGAGGGCGGCCACGGTGCGAGCATCGAAGACCAGCCGCAGGGGGAGGTCGCGCCGCAGCCGCTTGCTCAAACGCGACATCACCTGGGTGGCCAGCAGCGAGTGGCCACCCAGCTCGAAGAAGTTGTCCAGCGCGCCCACCTGGGGCAGGCCCAGCACCTCGCGCCAGACCTGGGCGACGGCCTGCTCCAGGGCCGTGCGCGGCGCGATGAACTCACCGCTGGCCGCCACGAAGGTGGGCGAGGGCAGGGCCTTGCGGTCCACCTTGCCACTGGAGTTGAGCGGCAGGGCCTCCATCGGCACCCAGGCCGAGGGCACCATGTACTCGGGCAGCCGGGTGGCCAGGGTCTCGCGCAGCGAGGCCACCCAGCTCCGCGGTTCGGCGGGGGCCTGGCCCTCGGGGGCCACCACGTAGGCGGCCAGGGCGGGCTCGCCCCGGGAGTCCGGACGCAACAGGACGCACGCCTCGCGCACGCCGGGCAGCTCGCGCAAGGCCTGCTCCACCTCGCCCAGCTCGATGCGGAAGCCGCGCAGCTTCACCTGATCATCCGTGCGGCCCAGGCAGTCGATCTGCCCGTCCTCGCGCCAGCGCGCCAGGTCGCCCGTGCGATAGAGGCGGCCCTCGCCGAAGGGGTTGGGGATGAAGCGCTCGGCCGTCAGTGCCGGACGGTTGAGGTAGCCGCGGCCCACGCCCACGCCGCCCAGGTACAGCTCCCCCACCGCGCCCAGGGGCAAGGGTTGCAGGTGCTGGTCGAGCACGTAGGCGTCGACGCTGGGCAGGGGCGCGCCGATGGACGGCGGCAGGGGCCCGGGCTCGCAGCGCGTGAAGGTGGCGTTGATGGTGACTTCGGTGGGGCCGTAGAAGTTGAAGAAGCGGCGGCCCGGGGCCCACTGGCGCACGAGCTCCGCCGAGCACGGCTCGCCGCCCACGATGACGGTGCGCAGCAGGGGCAGCGCGTGCTCGGGCATCACGGACAGCGAGGAGGGCGTGAAGACGGCGTGGGTGATGCGCTGGCGCTGGAGGAAGGCCAGCAGCGGCTCGCCGGGGATCATGACCTCACTGCTGCCCAGGCAGAGCGCGGCGCCCGAGTGCAGCGCCATCCACACGTCGGCGGTGGCCGCGTCGAAGGAGATGGAGGCCAGCTGGAGGACCCGGTCCTCGGGCACGATGTCGAGCAGGGGCGTCTGCGCCTGGGCGAGGTGGCTCAAGCCCCGGTGTTGCACGAGCACGCCCTTGGGCTGACCGGTGGAGCCCGAGGTGTAGATGATGTAGGCGAGGTTGTCCGGGGACACGCCGCTGTCGGGGGCGTGGGTGGGCTGGGCGGCGAGGGCCTTCTGCTCGGCATCCACGAGCAGGCAGTGCTCGGCGGAAAGCTCGAAGCGTTCAGCGAGCGAGGCCTGGGTGAGGAGGACCTGGGGCCGGGCGTCCTGGAGGATGAAGTCCAGACGGGCCTTGGGGATGGAGGGCAAGAGCGGCAGGTAGGCGCCGCCGGCCTTGTGGATGGCGAGCAGGGAGATGATGAGCTCGGCGGAGCGCTCGAGCAGCAGGACGACGACGCGCTCGGGACCCACGCCGCGCGAGCGCAGGGCATGGGCGAGCTGATTGGCGCGCGTGTCCAGCTCCCGGTAGGTGAGGGTCTCCTCGCGCTGGCCGTCATCGAAGCAGATCGCGGGAGCGTCGGGCGTGCGGGCCGCCTGGGCCTCGAAGAGCCGATGGACGCACTGCTCCTTCGGCTCGAGTCGGTGGGCGCGGTTGAAGTCCACGAGCAGCCGCTGGCGCTCGCTGTCCGGCAGCAGGCGCAGCTCGCTCAGCGGGGCCTCGGGACGCTCCAGCACGTCCTCCAGCAGTTGCTGGACGCCCTGCTTCACCCGCGCGAGTTCCTCCGTGCTGAAGCTGGCGCCCGCGACGAGTTGGAGCGTCACCTCGCCCTCGGCGTGGAAGTGCTCCAGGTAGAAGAGCAGTCCGCTGTCCTGCCGCTGACCCACCATCAGCCGGAAGCGGGTGCGGGCCTCGCCCAGTCGCACATCGCACGAGCCACCGACGTACGACAGGGTGACATCGGTCAAGCGCGAGCGGCCGGTTCGGGCCAGTCCCACCTGCCGGATGAGCTCGCCGTGGGGGAAGCGCCGGTGCTCGGCGCCCCGCGCCCCTTCTTCCCGGATTGCCCGCAGCAGCTGCGCGAAGGACAGCCGGGTGCCCAGGCGGTACCAGGCCGAGACGGTGTTGGTGCACATCCCCATCGTGTGCAGGGCCCGCTCCCCGAACCGGTTGCGCGTGGACAGGCTCAGCGCCAGGTCCTCACGCTGCCCGGTCCTCGTGAAGTAGCCATACAAGGCGCCGAGCATCACGTGCGCGACACCCACCCCGTGGCGCTGGGCGAACGTCTCCAGGCGGGTGAAGAACTCCCGGCTCCAGGTCAGGGTGGAGATCGGAGGGGCGCTCCGGGGGGTCATGCCGCTCGCGGTGGGGCGGGCCAGGGGCTCGGGAAGGGAGGCGAAGTACTCACGCCAGTAGGCCGCGTCGCGCGCGTGCTGCTCGGAGTCCTCGTAGGCCTGCTCCTCGGCGACGATGTCCCGATAGGAGGGCCCGGGCGTGTGGACAAGGGTCTGGCCCGCGAGCAGCGTGTTGTAGGCCTGGGCGACGCGCTGGATGATGAGCGGGAGGGACCACCCGTCCGCCACCAGGTGGTGCAGCTGGAAGAACCAGGAGTGGCGCTCGGCGGCGACCTTCACCAGGGCGAAGCGGAACAGGGGCCGCGAGAACAGCGGCAGGGGCTCGGCCATGCGCGCTTCCATCCACGCCAGGGCACGCGCGTCCGCGTCTTCGCTCCCCGAGACGTCCAGCCGCTCGAGGGTGGGCTCGAGCCGCGCGGCCACGTACTGGCGCGGCGGGGACTCGGCCTCCACGAGCATCAGCCGCAGGGAGTCGTTCGTCTGGACGACGTGGCCCAGGGCCCGCTCGAAAAGGTCCGCGTCCAGGGGCCCCTCGATGCACACCCGCCCACCAATGTTGTAGAGCGGCGAGTCGGGTTGCAGGGACTGGTCGAGCCACATCTCCCGCTGCTGCGGCGAGAGGGGGAACGTCGTGGCGCCTTCAGAGGCGGAATGCCGATTCGTCTGAGAACTCATGGGGGCGTTCAATGCGGGGGGTGGGGAGCTGGCGGCCACGAGGCGGGCGAGGCCATCCCCGGAGGGGCGGAAGATGGGAGGGAAGAAGGCGTGAGGCGGGGTCGCTCAGCGGACCTCATGAGGCCGCGGCTCGCGCCAGGCGCGCAGCCAGCTGCGCGTGACCGGATAGTGGCCGAGGAAATAGCCGTCGCAGTGATGGCCGGCGCGGTACTCCGGCACGCCCCACAGCAACAGGTGGGCGGCGTGCAGGTTGGGCATGGGCACGCGCGGCGAGAGGTGATGGGTGAGGTGGTAGTTGTCCCCGAAGGGATGCAGCAGCAGGCCCAGCGTATTGCGAGGCGCGTTGCGCGTGTACGAGAGCACGGTGCCCACCTCGAGCCCGGAGTGGTCGGCCAGCTCGGTGAAGACCTTGAGCGCGTGGTAGGTGGTGGCCCGCGACAGCAGCCACAGGCCCAGGAAGGCGAGCGCGCGGCCCGGCCCCACCGCCAGCGTGAGCGCCCCCTCCACCACCGTCCACCACAGGAGGATGCGGCCCCGGTCCCGCCAGTTCAGCGCGGGCAGCTCGCCCAGGCAGTGGCTCTTCCAGAGGCGCGCGGAGAAGAGGGTGCGCAGGTACACCTGCGTGGCCGAGGGTCCCGCCTCGCCATCCCCGGGCCGCACGGGAATGGGCAGGTGGTCCGGATCCTCCTCGGGCGCATGCAGGCGGGCGTGATGCCGCAGGTGCAGCGCGCGGTAGCGGCGGAATTCCTCGAACATCGGCGCCGCGAGCAGCACCTGGAACAGCGGCTCGCCCCCGCGCAGGATGTTGCCGTGCGCGGCATCATGCAGGCTGTTGCCCAACAGCCGCTGCGCGGACGCCGTCAGCAGCAGCGCCACGGGAAGCAGCGCCAGGCTTCCCCATGCCACCAGGCTCCAGGACAGCACGAGCCCGAGCCACGCCATGGCGACGTACGCGAGCGACACCACCGGCCGTGGCCGCTGCAGCCTCAGCAGGCGCGCGCTCCACTCCGGCTCGCCCTGGAGGGCGCGGCGCAAGGCGTGGATCTCCACCTGCACCGGAGAGGGACGCTCTTTCCTGAAGGTCCCCTCCGGGGAACGGTCATCCTCTTGCCTAGGTTGTTCTTGCTCGGGCGCGTGTACGGGCGACAAGGACATGAGGTGCGGCTCTACCGCCCGATGACGCGGGGCGACGAAGAAAAATACAGACAAAGCGTGAAAGTTCTGTCGCGCGGAGGCCCAATGTTCGCTGGTTCACCCTCTCGCCAGGGCGGAGGGGACCGGGCGCTCGAGGCGGTGGACAGCGGCCACCAGACATGCCGCGCTGCCGCCCCCCAGGTGGAACTGCTCCAGCGGGACATGCACGGGCTGCTTGCCGGCGTCACGCACCGCTTGCTCCGTGACGGGCGCGCGGCAGGGGATGAGCACCGAGCGCCCGCACTCGACCATGTTGAGGCTGAAGCGCAGCGCCTCGTCACGCGGAATGGGCACGATGCGGCGGATGCCCGGGGCGCGCTCCAGCCGCAGGAAGGACTCGCGGGTGAAGGCCTCCGGGTACACCAGCGCGGTGCCGTCCTCGAGCACCGTCAGGGCCACGTCCAGGTGGTAGAGGGCCGGATCCGTCAGCTCGAGGGGCGTCACGGGCACCTCGAGGAAGCGTTCCAGCTCGGTGGCGGTCCTCACGTCCGAGCGCTGGCCGTGGCCCAGCAGCAGCCCCTGGCCCTCGGGCAGCATGGCCACATCGCCGCCCTCGAAGTGGACGGACGGGGGGCCGTGCAGCTCGAAGCCCTGGGCTTCCAGGGCCACGGCGCGCATGCGCTGCTCCTGGCCTCGCTCCCCGTGCAGGTAGCTGGCGAGCAGGGCGCGCCGCCGGCCGCCCCGCTCCACGAGCAGCGCGTTGTCCTTGGCGAACACGGAGTCGAAGGCGCCGTGGACGAAGGGCAGCTCGATGAGCGTGGCGCCCTCGCGGCGCATCGCCTCGCGCAACACGCGGTGCTCCTCATACGCCGCGGTCATGTCCACCGGGCCCACCCGCATGTGCGGATTGATGACCCAGCTCACGCGAAAGGCGCAGTCCGCGTCGCGCGCATGCGCCTCGTCCCGTACGCACTCGAGCTGACTGACGACGAACGTCCTCCCGGCGGCGGATCCTTCTTCCTGGCGTATGTCCATCTGCGTCCTCTGGGCGTTGAGTCATCCGCACGACGTGTACGGCTTCACGGAGCGGGCGGGCTTCTTCCACAAAGGAGATGGGGCTTCAATTCAATTAGGAAGAACGCTGATGGAGTTGGGGACATGACAATTCACGAGGAGTTTTCCTTACTGGGGCATGCGGTAGAGCACGATGCCCGAGCGCGGTGCGTGGAAGAGGTACTCCGCGCCGCGCCACTCGCGCAGGGCCCACTCCGCCTGGGAGCCGCCTTCCACGCCCACCCACCGGGGCTTCAACGCATCGATCCGGGCGAGGTACGCGCCCAGGTCCCCGTTGCTCGGCACGTACTCCACCCGGGTGCGGTAGTCGCGCGTGAAGAACTCCCCCAGGAAGTTCACCGACTGATCATAGGCCACCACGTCGCCCGCCCTCAGCTCCTGCTCCTTGCGGAGGTTCCACTCGGTGGGCCACAGCCAGTTGACCACCTGGAGCGCCGCGCGGCGCGAGGGGTCCGAGCGCAGCGTCTCCTCGAAGTGCTTCGGGTACATGAAGAGCTCCCGCTCGCGCACCTGCGCGCTCGCCCCTCGCCAGAAGGTCACGCCCGTGAGCCCGAGGAAGAGGAGTGACAGGCCCAGGCGGGGCAGGGCGCGTCCAAGACGCCCCTGGACCGAGCCCAGCGCCACCAGCCCCGCGGTGGCGACTCCCATCACGAAGCGGGGCCACCAGGCCGACTGCACCGTCAACGCCGCCAGCGCGAGCGCGAGCACGGGCAGGTGGTGCTTCCAGTGCCTCGGCCGCCACAGCTCCAGCACGAGCCACACCAGGCACGGCACCAACAGGTACGCGAAGAGCGGACCGAATCCTCCCGTGCGCACGTCCGGCCAGTACACGGGCGGCTCCACGTACCAGCTCCGCAGCAGTTGCAGGACGGCGCCCGGCGAGCCGAAGAAGAGCGGGCTCTCCCCGGGACGCGAGCCATAGAACTGCGCCGGATCGAACAGGCCGGGCAGCTCGGTGCCCAAGAGCGGCACCTTCACCTTGAAGGCCCACAGCGGATTGCCCGTCTTCCAGAGGTTCTGGAAGTACTTGAACGAACCCACGGCCATGAGCGCGAGCACCGACAGCGCCTGGTTCGCGGCGATCCGCCACCGTCCGCCGTGCGCGTTCCTCAGCTCCCATACGCCTCGGAGGGCGATCCAGGGCCCGAGCATGAGCAGGTGGAAGGCCCCCGTCATCTTCGTGCCCGTGTACAGCCCGAACGCCAGCAGGCTCATCCAGCGATCCCTCGCGTTGGGCCGCTCGCGCAGGAAGAACACCGCCGCGCTCAGGAAGGCGCCGCACGCCAGGTCCACGTGCGTGCTCCACATCTGCAGGAACATGGGGGGCAGGAGCACCCACGCCGCGCCCACTCCCGCCGCGAAGGCCGGGCGCGCCCCGACTTCCCGCGCCCAGGCCGCCGTCACCGCCGCGCCCAGCACCGCGAAGGGCAGTTGCGAGCTGTCATCCAACCGGTTGTCGGAGGGGAAGATGCAATTCCAGAGCGCCAGCAACTCGATGTTCTTCGGATGGCTCTGCGTCCAGGGGACCGACGTGTCGATCCAATCCAGCGAACCCGTCTGGATGGCGTATCCGGTGATGGGCACGTGGTACCAGACCGGATCCCACGTCCAGGATTTGTAGATCCACACCAGCAGCACGGCGAAGAGCCACACCCCCACCGTGAGCACGCAGGTGAGCACCGCGGGCTCGCGCTCGCTCAGGGCCTCGCGCACCAGCCTCGCCGGGGCGCCCAGGTCCGCGCGCGCCAGGAGCCTTGTCCGCTCGCCTCCCAAGACGCGCCAGGCCGCTCCCGCCGCGATCGCGAACCCCACCGGTGCCAGCAACCCGAGCCACATGGGACGCAGCAGCCCCACGAGCCCCAACGCCTGTATGGGAATGAGGAGGAGCGCGGGGGCCACGAGAAGCAGGGCGATGAGCCGGTGGAGGACACCTCGCTCCGGGTAGAGCGCCGCCGCGACGAGCCAGCTCGCCCCCAGGCACATCCCCGTTTCCAAGATCCAGACGAGCCAACCCATGAGCATGCGCTCGCGGACAGTGCCCCAACGCGGAGCCCCTCCACAAGGCAAGTCTCACGGCGCCGTGAGGTGGGGCTGGGGCCGATCGAAGACGCGCCAGATGACGCGCTCTCCGCCGCTGGTGTGGTTGGGGGCATGGCAGTGGACGACGAAGTCCCCCGCGGCGCGGTGCTCCTCCGAGTCTTCGGTGAGGACGAGGGTGAGGCTTCCGCCCGGTGTCAGCAGGTGGGGTTGGGCCAGGGGCTCGTCCGAGGACTCGCTCCATCCATGCACATGCGGGATGTGGGGCTCCGCGTTTCCCGCGTGCACCACGCGCAGCTTGATGGCCTCGTCCCGGTACGAGCGCAGCAGCGGAGCCTCCGCCTCCGGCGGGGACGCGTGGGGCTCGTCCCGCTCGAATTGAGGATGGCTGCGGTAGTTGAGTCCGAAGGAGCCGGCACGGAAGGGTCCGGCCATTTCGTCCAGCTCGGGCAGCAACTCGCCCCGGGACGAGCGCACCTCGGCCACCTCGGGCGGTCCCATGGCGTGGGAGATCAGCACCAGCTCCCGGAAGGAGCTCCCGGAGGGCGTGTCGATGCGGGCTTCCCATCCCTGTCCGCCCGGCAATGGCCCGTTCTCGGAGGCGTCCCGGTACCGGGCGCCCGCTGGCTCCAGGACGAGCGCGCCGAAGAGCCCTCGGGACTCGCGCTCGCCCCCGTCCTCCGGATCGTGCAGGAGATATGCCCCCTCCGCCTCGGGGTCGTCGGGCAGCGCGAGCGCGTAGGTGAGGGATTGGCCCGGCGGGAGCGAGGTCCCTGGAACGAAGTCTCCCGTCCGTCCCGGGCCGCTCACGGTGCCGCGCAGCCCCTCGATGTGCAGGGCCGCGGGCTCTTGGTCGAGCCGGTTGGTGAAGCGCAAGCGCAGGCACTCGCCCAGGTTGGCGCGCAGCACGAGGGGGTAGGGAAGCACCTCCGGCCCCTCGGTCCGCTCGCCGTCGAGGACGTAGCGCAGTCCCCGGGGAATGTGGTCGCCCTCCGCGTTGAGGCGGATGTCCGTGGCGATGGCCGCCACGGCGTAGTGCCGCACGGGCGCCCCCGGTGGACACACGTCCGCCTCCAGGACGGGCCCTTCATCGGATTTCCAGAGACAGGCGGCACCCAGCCAGAGGAGTGACGCCGTCGCGGACCCTCGGGCGCGCGTGAGCGCGAAGCGCGAGCGGTGGTGCACGAGCAGCCACGTGAGCGGGAAGACGGGCACCTGGAGCAGCATCGCGTCCCGGATGCCCGCCCACGCCGCGTCCAGGAGCGAGTCGTCGCCCGGCTCCTCCGGTGACGAGAGGTCCGGGCTGGCCACCGAGCACAGGAAGCGGCTCTCGTCCGTCAGGGGATCGGCCGTCGCGGGACGCGCGAGGCCCATGTCGGAGGGAGTCGATGGAGCGGGCCGACTCTGGACGATGCCCCGGCCCGCGGCCACGGGCAGCAGCAACAGGAGGAAGCTCGTGGAGAGCAGGGCGGCCTTCCGCGCGTCCGTGAGAGGGCCTGGGTGCCGGTGGCGGTACACGCGCACGCCCGCGACCACCAGCGTCCAGAGGGGCACGAGGAGCGCCGCGTCCTTCGCCAGCAGGCGGCCCACGGTGCTCGCGCGGACGTCGAAGCCCCCGGAGAGCAATTCCAGCAGCACGAGCTCCCAGCCCAACAGGCCGCACGAGAGGAGCACGGCGAGCTCCCAACGGGGCTTCCAGCACGCGCCCTCGGGAGTATTGGCAGGGGGGCCGTTCATTCTCCGGCCCGGGGACTCACGAGGTAGCGGATGACGTCCGCCATCTCCTGCGCGGACAGCGTTTCACCGTACAGGGGCATGGGGCTGGGCCGGGCACAGGGTGTTTGTCCGGGGCACTCGGGCGCGAGGAAGGCGTCGGGGTTGAGCAGGGACTCATAGGCGTACTGCGCCGCGCTCAAGCCCGCGATGCGCGTGGCCCCCACCCGGAGAAACCCGCCGAGGGGAGGGCCCACCCGGGCATTCTCCGGCGATGCCATGTCCCCATGGCAGGAGGCGCAGGCGAGCCGCCCGTGGAAGAGGGCCTCGCCCGCGGAGGCGGAGCCGGGCGGAAGCTCCTCCACGCTCTCGGGCCAGCCCTGGGGCTCCGCTTCGGGACTCAGGGGCCGCCGGGTGGCCAGCAGGGCCGTGCGCTCTCCGCCCCGGACCCAGCTCAGGCGCAAGGGAGCGGTGGTGCGCGGCACGTCGAAGCTCAGCGTCAGGAACAACAGCTCCGCGGGACGCAGGGTGAAGGGCCGGGAGACTTTCGTCGAGGCGAGCCACTCGGCGCCCGTGCGGCCCTCGGTGAGCCGCAGCTCCTCGGGTGTGAACTCCAGGGGGAGGGAGCGGGGATTGAAGACGGACAGCTCCACGGCGAGACGGCGCGAGCCGGACGCGGGCGCGCCGGGCACCGAGGGCAGGGCGGCCGTGGCGCCATGGTCCGTGGCCTCGTGCAGCCACACGGCCCGCTCCAGCCGCAGCCGGAGCCCTCGCTGCTGGGCCTCTCGCTGGGGCTGCTCGGCGCGGGCGCGCAGCACGAGCGCCCCTCCGCCCAGGGACGCCAGCAGCGCGAGGCTGGCCGCGCTCCAGGGCCTATAGCGCATCCGCGCCGGGCTCCGACACGGGAACGGACAACCTCACGGGGCCCGCCTTCTCGAAGCGCAGGGTGAGGTCCAGTTGGGCGGCCGCGGCGGGCACGGCGTACAGCATGAGGTGTTTGCCCCCGGGTTCCAGCTCCACGCGGCTGCGCGCGGGCAGGGCGAAGCCCTCGGGCCGCGGATTCATCCGCAGCAGCTCTCCCTCGGCGAGGACTTCGTGCAGCTCCACCCGCCCGGCCGACGAGGATTCGGCGGAGACGAGGCGATCGTCTCGTCCGGTGCCGTTGACGAGCGTGAGGTAGACGGCGCCCACCCGGGAGGGCGTCACCATCGCCCGGGCCTTCTCCACCCGGGGGCCCACGGACGGATCCTCGTCTTCCGCCAGCAGCCGCGCCACTTCGTCCTTCAGGTATTCCGCGCCCACGGAGAAGGGCAGGCGCAGACGCAGCACGCCCCGCTTGTCGACGACGAAGAACGCCCCCGTGTGATCGATGGTGTACGGCACGTCCTGCTTGAAGGGGTGTTGGCGGTAGCGCGTGGTGTCCGGGTAGTGGCGCGCCGCGGTGACATGCCAGGCGGACAGCACCGAGGCGAGCGAGCCTTCTTCCAGGCGCAGGCCCAGGAAGCGCGGATTGAAGGCGTGCACGTACTTCTCCAACTGCTCGGCGCTGTCCCGCTCGGGATCCACGGAGAGGAAGACCACCTGGAGATCCCTCGCCGCGGCGCCCAGGCGGCGCTGGAGCCGTTGCAGCTGGTTCAGGGTGGTGGGACACACGTCCGGGCAGGACGTATAGCCAAAGGACAGCACCACCACCTTGCCGCGCTGCTCGCTCAGCCGGAAGATTCCGCCCGAGGCCTGGGGCACTTCCAGCTCGGGAGCGGCTTGGAGCGGGAGCACCGCGAATTCATCGCTCTTGCGGCACCCGGCGGTGAGCACCAGGAGCGCACAGAGCGGCGGCAGCCAGCGTGTACGTCCGCGCATGTCCATTGCCCCCCCGGGAAGTCCAGCCAGGGGAGGAGAGATGGGGATTCTCGAAGGATGAAGTCAGTGGTCCGGGAGGACGAGGACTCTGTCCGGAGTTCATCGCCCGTGGTGCGAGCGTCGCCAGTGCTCCACCTGACGCACCTGCTCGAGATCCCTGGGCGTGCCGCGCTCACGCTTGAGCGCGAGGAGGGTCTCCAGGTCCATCACGGGCAGTCCTCCCAGGAGCCGGGCCCCGGCCACCACCTCGCGAGGCGACAGGGTGTCGTGCTCGTAGGTGCCGTCCATCACGGCCGTGTCCTTCCTCGCCCGGACGTAGTACCTGCCGCGCAGGGACTCCAGGTCCAGCGGGAGCGAGACGGGGACGTTCCAGACCGCGAGCGCCCAGCCATCCTCCACCAGGATCCGCGCCCACCGCTGGAGGTTGTCCGGCTCCGGGTCCAGGAAGAGATCGCAGTCCGGGACGGGCTCGCCCGCGAGTGCGTCCATGGACAGGCGCAGCGCGAACGAGCCCGTGAGCGCGAAGGACACGCCTCTCGCCTTCAACCGGTGCAGCACGTCCAGATAGGCGGGGTGCTCGGGAGGCCAGGGGCTCATGCGGCGGTGCGCAGCAAGACCTCGCGCTCCGGATCCCAGTCCGCGCAGAGGTTGCCATTGGCGTGGAAGACGAACTTGTGGATGACGCCCGAGCGGTGCCGGGCCTTCATGTCCTGGTAGTCCGAGGCCTCGAACGTCACGTCGCACCGGCCCCGCCAGCGCAGGCGCACGTTCCAGTAGTAGTAGCCGCGCGTGACTTCCAGGGGCTCGAAGTCCGCGCTGGACGCTCCGCCCGGCAGCAGGGGCCCGAGCAGGTCGTCGATGGCCACCCGATCCCTCTCGATGACGCGCGATGTTCCATTGGGCCGGTAGAGCCCATGGAGCCGCGAGAACTCGCGGAACACCACGTCCGTCACGCCGAGCGAGTCCACCGCCCAGCCCAGGTAGTCCTCCACGTCCCGAGGCGTCGCCACGCCCGTGCGTTGCGCGATGCACACGAGCCGCACGGGCACCTGCTCGCGAGAGGCCCGTATCGCGGACTCGAACACCTCCTGCCTCGCCACGGGCTGACCGGGCCGGAAGCGCATGATGACGTCATTGCGCGCCGCCACGGGGTGGTGCCGGGACACCTCCACGCGCGTCAGGCCATAGCGCGCCAGGCGGGGCAGCAATACCGCGCCCGACGTCTCCGCGCACAGCCCCGAGGCGTTGGAATAGAGGACCTTCTCCTCCACGAGGCCCTGGGGATGCCGCTCGTGTTGCTCCAACACCTCGAGCACCCCCAGCAACCACTCCGGCACATCCGTGGCCTCCAGCCCGGACAGCGAGATGCCCAGGGGAAGGCCTCGGAGCGCGGCCAGCGCCCGCGCCAGCCCTTCCTGGTAGCCGGGGCCGGGGCGCAGCGCGGCGGACAAGCGTCCGGAGTCCCAGGGCCGCAGCGTCTCCGAGCAGAAGACACAGCGGGCCGAACAGGGCTGGGCGGAGGCGAAGGGCGTGAACGTCACGGGCAGCGCCACCCGCCACGTCTGGCCTTCCCACGTATGCGTCCGAAGCGACTCGGGGGGCGGCACCTTGTGGTGCACGGGAAGGCCAGCGAGGGAGGCGGGCAGCGCGAACATGGACTTCTCGCCGAGGCTCAGTAGTGCCAGGGGAAGCGCTTGTAGTCCTGGTCCCGCTTCTCCAGGAAGGCGTCCCGGCCCTCCTGGGCCTCCTCGGTGCCGTAGGCGAGCCGGGTGGCCTCGCCCGCGAAGAGCTGCTGGCCCACGAGCCCATCGTCCGGCAGGTTGAAGCCGTACTTGAGCATGCGCATGGCCGTGGGGCTCTTGGAGTTGATGAGCCCCGCCCACTCCAGCGCTACCTCTTCTAGCTGCGCGTGAGGCACGGACGCGTTCACCATGCCCATGGCGGCGGCCTGATCGGCGGAGTAGTCGAGCCCCAGGAAGAAGATCTCCCGCGCCTTCTTCTGGCCCACCTGGCGCGCGAGCAGCGCCGAGCCGTAGCCGCTGTCGAAGCTGGCCACGTCCGGATCCGTCTGCTTGAAGATGGCGTGCTCCTTGCTCGCCAGCGTCATGTCGCACACCACGTGCAGGCTGTGTCCGCCACCCACGGCCCAGCCGGGCACCACGGCGATGACGATCTTGGGCATGAAGCGGATGAGCCGCTGCACCTCGAGGATGTGCAACCGGCCCAGGCGGCCCGGATCCGGCTTGCCGGCCTGATCGCCCTCGTACTTGTAGCCGTCCTTGCCACGGATGCGCTGATCCCCGCCGGCGCAGAAGGCCCAGCCGCCGTCCTTGGGCGAGGGCCCGTTGCCGGTGATGAGCACACAGCCCACGTCCGTGGACATGCGGGCGTGGTCGAGCGCCGTGTACAGCTCGTCCACCGTCTTGGGCCGGAAGGCGTTGCGCACCTCGGGGCGGTTGAACGCGATGCGCACCGTGCCCTGGTCCACGGCGCGGTGGTAGGTGATGTCCTCGAACTGGAAGCCATCGACCTGGCGCCAGCGCGCGGGATTGAAGAGGGGGGAAATCGTCATGGCGTGTCTCCGAGAGGGGGCGCGCGGACCCTAGTGCCGCCTCTCGGCGAGCGTCAATCGAGCGACGAGGTGGCGCGCTCGTACTCCTCGTGGCTGGGCGGGTACTCGGACCAGAAGAACAGCCGGCCCACGTGGCCCATCAGCGTTTCCTGCTTGCCGGCCGCGTCCGCGTCGGAGACGAAGACCGACAGGCCCGAGACGAGCGGCGAGGAGGGGCCCTGGATGGCGAACACGGGCAGGGCCAGGTCCACCTCGTAGCCGTGCTCTCGCTGGCGCCAGGTGCCACGGGCGGCGACGAAGGGCTCATCCAGGTATTGCTTCTTGTCCCCCTCCTCCTTCTGCCACAGCCGCACCTGGAGTTGGCCCTCGGGCGCGAGCAGCACGCCCAGCTTGAAGTTGCCCGAGGTGCCGCGCGACACGGTGAGCTCCAGGTGGTCGGAGTGCACGCCGGTGCCGGTGGCGAAGGGGACGACGGTGTCGTCGTCCACCTCGGCGTGAAGGTGCAGGTTCTCGCCCACGCGCATGACCTGCCAGGCGAGGGCCAGGTCGCTCTCGTCTCTCCAGGCGTCCCGGCCCCAGGGGATATGGGCCCGGGTGTAGGCGTGCACGATGGGGGCGAGTGCCCGGGCGGCCTCGACGGACTTCGCCTCGCGCACGGGGTAGGGCTCACCGCCCTCCACGTGCAGCCCTTGCGTCCCGGAGAACAGCATGACGTCTGGATGGGTGCGCGAGATGTCCTGACTGGATCCCAACGAGCCGTAGGGCCCATCCCAGGTGGTGAAGACATACGTGGTGGGCGTCAGGTTGAACTCGACCGCCTCCAGGGCGAGGGGGAGCTTGCGCACCTGGGAACCCTTCACCAGGACGGGGCACAGGTTGCCTCGATGGGAGTTCTCGCGGTCCTCGACCGAGTCGAGGACGAGCATGCACGTGCCGCGATGACACTCATGATGCCGCGGGAAGATGAACTCCGACCCACAGGCCGCTATGGCCTTGGCGAGCACGGCCTCGGTCACGGGGACCTTGAGGCTTGGCTTCTCGGGTTCGGTGGGCGGGGGCCGAGAAGGCCTGGGGGGTTTGGAGACCTTGGAGACCTTGGGCGGCCGCTTCCATTCGGGCACGCGGACCGCCTTGAGGTCCTGGGTGAGCGTCTTGCCGTCCGACGACAGTTTCCACACCTGTCGATTGACCCAGGATTGATCCACACCGATGTCGATTCCCATCTCCCGTCCGCTGCGGAAGGGGCCTTTGTAATCGAGGAATTCGATCCGCCGGGGGCCGATGAACCGCACCTCATGGGTGTATGGGCCCAGGGGTGAGCGCTCATGCTCACTCACCACATGGCCCTCGCGATCGGTGACGTACAGGGTGTTGAAGTAGCAGTACTCGCCCGAGCACGGGCTGTAGATGCTCTGCCTCCAGATGCAGAACGCACCCTGGCAGTCGAGCCGACGCGAGTCATCGTGCTCGACGAGTTTTTCGCCCTCCGCGGGCTGCGCGAGGGCCTGGGGACCTCCACCCAGGCCGAGTACCGACACCACGGCCAGCGCGCGCAGGGCGACGGGACTCGGCCCCGGAGAGGACCTCACGGCAGGGCGAGGCCGAGCCGCTGACGCAGACGCAGGAAGTCGTCGCTGATCACGTACGAGAGGAGCTGTTGCATGTCCGAGCGCTCGCGAAGGGCCTGGATCAGGGGCTCGGCGTTGTCCACGCGCAGGGTGGCGAAGTTCGGGTCCTCCTTGAGCACCAGCGTGAGGCCCACCGACACGTCACCGCACATCAGCGCGCCGGCCCGGTCCGCCGACAGGGCGAAGCCCTCCAGCACGGGGGCCAGGTCCACCTTGGGCTGGGGTCCCAGCTCCAGGGCGGCGGGCTCCAGGGCCTTGAGCGCCTTGCGTGAGTAGGCGCGGCGGTACTGGCGCACCATCTCCTCGTTGTTGCGGCCCAGCGCCGAGAACTGCGGGGCGAAGACGCGCACCGAGTGGCCGAACAGGTCCGTCGTCTCGCCGCGCGACAGCTTGGAGAGCACCGCGGTCTTGTTGAGCAGACCCATGACGGCGCGGCCGATGAGGAACTTCTGCTCGCGGGCGTTGAAGCGGCGCACGACGTCCTGGCCCACGCACACGGCCAGGGGCTCGCTGGTCTCCAGGGCGATGAGGCCGCGGCGCGCCTGGTACACCTCGAACTCCTCCACGCCGAAGACCTGCGCCACGGTGCGCACGGCCTTGAACACCGCGTGATCCGGCTTGAGCTTGTCCTCCTTGCGGTTGACGCCGAGCAGTTCGAACTGCGGCGGGTGCATCTTGCCGAGCTGATCGCCCACGGCGCGCATCACCTCGAGCAGGGGCCCGCGCGAGGTGGGGTGGGTGAGGCCCGCGTCCACGTCCGCCAGGCTCAGCCGCTCCTGGGTCTCCACGGGCAGGCGGGTGCGCATCTCCGTGTAGAAGGAGACCTCGACCTCGTTGGCCGAGCGCAGGAAGTGCAGCACGGCGGCGGCGCAGAAGGCCTTGTCGTTCTGCTTGAGGCCCTCCCACAGCCGGAAGAGCGCGTGCAGGCTGTCCACGCGCGTGGGCTCCAGGCGGAGGATCTGCCGGTGCTCCTCGATGGCGAGCTGAGCGGACGCCGCGTCGCGCATGTAGAGGGTCGCCAGCGACGCGCGCGCCTGCACGTTGGCTGGCTCCGTGTCGACGATCTGCCGGTAGAGCGTCACCGCCCGGTTCGGCTCCCCGAGCGCTCCGGCGCTCAGGTCCGCGACCTTCAAGCGCAGCGTGGTGGCGCGCCGGGTGTCACCCGTGGTCTGCGCCTGGGTGGACTGGGCCTCCAGCATCTGCGACAGCTCCGGCAGCTTGCCGGCGCGCTCATAGAGGCCCGCGAGCCGATCCACCAGGGCCATGTCCCCCGGGCTCAGCTCCAACGCCTGGCGGTAGAGCGTGGAGGCGGTGGCGATGTCTCCGAGTCCCTGCTCGTACACCTGGGCGAGCGTCACGGTATGGCGCGCACGATCGGCCACGGGCAGCTCCAGCTCGAGCAGCCGCCGCAGGCACTCCAGGGCGCCCTGCCCGTTGCGCACCTGGAGGAAGAGGGTGGACAGGCGCTCCAGGACCTCGGTGCTTCGTGGCAGGCCCTCGCGCGCGGCGTGCAGGTGCACGGCGGCGCGGGTCGGCTCGTTGAGGTGATCCTGGTAGAGCGAGCCCAGGGTGAGGTGCATCCGCGCGAGCAGGGTGGGCTCGCCGCCGAGCTCCACGCGCTGGGTGAGCGTGGTGGCCGCCTCCGCGTGGCGATTCTCCTCCAGCAGCATGTGGGCGCGCAGCTCCAGGGCCTCGGGCATCGAGGGCTGCAGCTCCAAGGTGCGGTCGAGCAGCTCCATGGCCCGGAGCCTGTCCCCCACGCCGGTGAGGTACGTCCTGGCCGCGTTGAGGAAGGCCGTGGCGGCCGACGCCGCGTCTCCCTGCGCCCGCCGGGCCTCGCCGCGCCGCTCCTGCAGCAGGGCCAGGTCCGCGGCGCCACCGCGCGCGGCGAGCAACTCCTCCAGGCCCGCCGTCGCCGCCGTGTCCAGCGGGTCGCGCTCGAGCGCCTTGCGGTAGAGCGCGATGGCGCCTTCCTCGTCCTGGAGGGCGCCCGCGGCGATGCGGGCCGCGGAGATGAAGGACTCGATGGCGCCGCGCGCGTCCCGGCTCGCGTGCGCCTCGCTCTCCAGCAGCACGCGGATGGAGGCGGCGTCACCCCGGCGCGAGAGCACGCGCCGCAGGCCCTGGAGCGCGGGCAGACACTGGGGCTGGAGCTGCAGCACCGCGCGGTAGGCCTGCTCGGCGCGGGTGGAGTTGTTGAGCTTGCCCTCGTCCAGCTCCGCGCAGCGCAGCATGAGCTGCACGCGCTCCATCTCGTCCGTCACCACCTGGAGGCGGCGCAGGTACAGCTCGGACAGGCCGGCGGCGTCGCCCTGCTGGCGCAGGGTGCGCTCCAGGTTGAAGGCGAGCCGCACGTCGCGCGGGTTCTCCGCCACGGCGAGCCGCAGGGCCTCCACATCCATGCCCTTGTCCAGGTCCGTGGCGGCGTTCACCCGCAGGGCGAGTCCCAGGCGGCCGTCCTTCACCTGCTCGCTCAGCCGCAGGCGCAGCTCACCGCGGCGCGCGCGATCCCCGGCGCGGATGCGCTCGAGCGTCTTGAGGGCGGACAGGTGGCCGGACTCCAGCGCGAGCACCGCCTCGCAGCACTGGGAGGCGCGCGCGGGCTCCTGGAAGTGATCCAGGTAGAGCCGCGCGAGCTTCATGTACGCGGCCACCTTGGCGCCCGTCGTCTGGCCCATCTGCGTTTCCCGATCCAACAGCGCCACGAGCTCCTTCACGTCCTCCTCGGCCAGGAACAGCCGCTCCAGGGCGCGCAGGGTGGCGGTGTGGCCGGGTGCCAGGCTCAGCACTTCCTGGAAGACGCCAATGGCCATGTCCGGCCGCTTGAGCTGGTCCTCCCAGATGGTGGCCGCGTGGTACAGGGCGTTGGCGCGCTCCATCGCGTCCGTGCGGTTGGCGGCCTCGGCGCGCAGCACCTCGATGAGGCTTTCCCACGCCCCCTTGGCCTTGTAGAGCCGCGCGAGCGCGCGCAGCGCCGGGAAGTGGCTGGGCGCCAGCGTGAGCACTTCCTGGTACGAGGCGATGGCCTGGTGCTCGTCCTTCACCCGGTGCTCGTACAGCTCTCCGATTTTGTGGATGAGCGCCGCGGCGGCCTCGGGGTTGGGGGAGATCTCCGCCTCGGCGCGGTACATGCGGATGAGGGGCTCCCACTTGCCCTCCTGCGCGTACAGCCGGCCCAGGGACTTGAGCGCGGGCAGGTAGGACGGCATGAGCGTGAGCACGCGCTCGTACGCGGCGATGGCGCCCGCGCGATCCTTGAGGTGCTCGTCGAGGATTTCCGCGTTGCGGTGGTAGAGCGAGAGCACCTGCTTGGTGTCGCCCACGAGCGACGCCTCCAGCTCCTGGTGGCGCAAGAGCTCCTGGAAGCGCCCGGCGCGCTCGAGCAGCCGGGACAGGTTGTGGATGGTGGGCAGGTGCTCGGGCGCCAGGTCGAGGATGCGCCGCATGCACTCGATGGCGTGGTCCAGATCGTTGAGCCGCTCCTCGTGCAGCAGCGCCACCTTGTTGAGCGTGGCGATGATCAGATCCTTGTCCTGCGTTTGCAGGAGATCCTGCTCGTACATGGCCACGAGCTCGGCGAAGCGGCCCTGGCGCTCGTACAACCGGATGAGGGCCTTCTGGGCGGGGAGATAGCCCGGCTGGACCTGGGTGCAGGCGTGGTAGCGCGGGATGGCCTCTTCCTGGCGGCTCAGACGCTCCTCGAGCACCTCGGCCGCCTTGAACATGCGCGCGGCCTTCTCCTTGGGATCCTGCGTGGCGGCGGCCTCGGCGTCGAAGACGGAGACGAGCCCTTCCCAGTTGCGGGTGCGGTGGTAGAGCTTGCCCAGGCCCGCGAGCGAGGCGGCATGGCCGGGGATGCGCGCGAGGATGGCCTGGTAGCGGGCGATGGCGTCCGCGTCGCGCTTGAGGTCTTCCTCGTAGAGCGCGGCCAGGCGCAGGCTGATGGCGACGAACTCGCCCTCGTCGTTGATGCAGCCCACCCACGCGAGCAGCACGTCCGCCAGCTCCTCGAAGCGGTGGCGCGTCTCGAAGACGTTGGCGAGCGCGGAGAGGATGAGCGATTCGTGGGGGCTCACGCGGCGCGCGTCGAGCAGGGCCGCGAGCGCCTCTTCCTTGCGCCCGAGCCGCTCATACATCTTGCACAGCTGCAACCACGCGGGCGCGCCCTGGGGCCCGAGCGCGGTGGCCTCGGCGGTGAGCACCTCGAGCAGCTCCTCGGCGCGGCCCTCGCGCACGGCCACTCGCTTGAGGGCGTTGAGCAGGAGCGGATCCTCGCGGTCGTGCCGGAAGGCCTCGCGGAAGCACGCGGCGGCGTCGCTGGTGCGCTTGAGGCGCTCGTCGAGCACCATGCCCGCGGTGGTGAGGTAGTGGGCGCGCAGCGCGGGGGTCTCCAGCGCGTTGGCCAGCAGCCGGTACACCTCGATGAGCGAGTTGAAGTCGTTGCGCGCGGAGTAGAGCGCTTCCAGCTGGGTGAGCAGTCCCACGTCCTGGGGCTTGAGCTCCAGACACTGGCCGAAGGCGGCCGTGGCGTCCTCGGTGCGCCCCAGGCGCTCCTCGAGCAGGCTGCCCTTCTCGAAGAGCAGGGCGGCGCGCTCGGTGGGAGACTCGATGGCGCTCAGCTCCGCCTCGAGCAGCTGCACGGCCATCTGCCAGTTGCCCACATCGGCGAAGAGGCGGCGCGCGGCGCGGATGTTGGAGAGGAACTTCGGGGCCAACCGGTAGGCCTGGTTGTAGGCCATGGCGGCGTTGCGCGGATTCTTGAGCGGGTCCTCCCAGAGGCGGCCCATCTCATGGAAGAGCAGGGCGGCCTGGGGCTCGGTGCCGAGGGCGCGCGCCTCTCGCTCCAGGCTGGTGATGCGCTCACGGGCGTCCTGCTCGGGGCTGGCGGCGGGCGGAATCGTGCCCAGCGTGGACGCCATGGCCTCGGTGGCCGCAGGAAGGGGAGCGTTCGTCGTCGCCGGGGCGGACATGACACCGGTGGAACTCGAGGAAGGCGTCCTCGGCAGGTCGTTGTGCTCGCTCATGGGAAAGCCTTCTCCGAGAAGGAAAGATCGCGGCGCTGGGACTTTACAGGCCGGCGGGTTTCGTACCATGTGGTTGGCGGGCCCCTCAAGTTCCCGACTTTCTTGGCATTTCACCCGTTGTCTGGTCGCTCGCCGGGGGGCCGGGCGCGGTATTCGCACCCTGTCCCCGAACGAAAGCCGCCGGGATCATCCGAATTCGTTGGTCTTGCAACGAAATGCCCTGCTGTTAGCCTCCGGCGCATGGCGGGGCATCGGGAACCCTTGGATGAGGAGCAGCGCGCGCTGCATGACTCGTGGGACTCCATCGCCCTGACGATGGGGCGGGTGGCGCTCGGCGCGGTGCTTGTCTGGGGTGTGTGCTCCGGCCTGCGCCATGGCGTGCACGCCACGAGCGACACGCTGCTCACCTTCGTCGCGGACTCGGGCCGCTGGTGGGCGCCGCTCGCGCTGGTGGGCGTGCTGGTGGTGGGCGGACTCGCGCGGGGCCTGCTCAACCGTCGTCCCGGCTGGAGTCAGGTGGCGTCCGATGGCGTGGACGTGGCGCTCCACAACTACCACATCACCTATGAGGACCCCGCGGATGACCCGCGTCCGCGCTACTCGCTGCCGGCGTTCCGGCTCGTCCTGCGCAAGGCCGCGGCCACCCTGCTGACGCTCGGCACGGGCGCGTCGGGAGGACTGGAGGGTCCCTCGGTGCTGCTGGGGGAGTCACTGGGCGCGGGGCTCGCGAGGCTCACCCGGGCGCGCTCGGAGCACACGCTGCGCACCTGCCAGCTCGCCTGCATCTCCGCCGCCGTGGCCACGCTCCTCAACGCGCCCTTCGCCGCCGCGCTCTTCGCCATCGAGGTCGTCTACGGCAACCGCATCGTCTACCGGAAGCTGTCCTACTGCCTCTTCGCCGGCATCATCGCCTACGTCCTCAACAACCGCTTCCTCGGCTTCCGTCCCATCTTCATGGCCCCGCCGCATGGGCACACCTACACCCTGGCCGAGTACGGCTTGACGGCGCTGGTGGCGGTGGCCGTCTCCGCCCCGGTGGCGCTCGCGTTCGGGCTCGCCATGAAGCACACCCGCCGCGTGGTGGAGCACGTGCACCCCGTGCTGCGCGGCGCCGCTGGCTCGCTGTGCACCGCCGCGGTGGCCCTGGGCTTGTTCTACGGCGTGGGCATGGATCCCCGGCACGTGCTGGGCATGGGCGAGCACACCGTGGCGCGGCTGTTGGCGGGTGAGGGCGGTGCCCTGTCTGCTTGGTGGTTCCTGCTGCTCATCGTCGTGGGCAAGCTGCTCACCACGGGCTTCACCCTCCAATCGGGAGGTTCGGCGGGAATGCTGATTCCGTCCATGGTGCTCGGAGGGGTGTCCGGAGCGGCCACCGCCCAGGTGCTCGCCGCCACGGGCCTGGTGTCCCTGGACGCGGGCCTCTTCGTCGTGGTGGGCATCGCCTCCGCACTGGTGGCCGTGGTGGGCGTGCCCCTGGCGGCCATCGCCCTGGTACTGGAGGTGTTCGGCTCCGCCTACGGCCCTCCCGCGGTGCTCGCCTGTGGCCTCACCTACGTGCTCACGCTCCGGCTGCGCGTATATAAGGAGCAGCCCCGCGAGACGCCCGCGGCGGCCCTGGGCGACGCGGGCGCCGTCCCGGCCTCCTCGTAGCCTTCCCGGTCTCCTTCGAAGAGGAACGATGATGCGCAAGGGGTGGTGGTTGTTGTGCGTGGCCCTTATGGGCGCCGCGTGTGCCCGATCGACTCCGGCTCAGCGCCCCGCCGGGGAGGCCGGCTCGGGCATGGCCTTCAAGTCCTCCCTGGCCGTGCTGCTCGAGCACCGGGCGGAGCTGGCCCTCACCCCCGAGCTGGTGGGGCGTTTCGAGCAGATGGACTTCTCCCTGCACGAGAAGAACATCGTGCTCCAGCGCCAGCTTGAGGCCCTGAGGGAGAAGAACAAGAAGGGCGCTCGTCCCTGGCACGGGGGCTACATGGGCGGGGGCTCGCACGACGTCCATGGCGGCAAGGGCGGCTCGATGAGCGGGCCGGCGGATGAGGATCAGCAGAAGCTCCTGCGCCGCGAGCGCTTGGAGCGCATCGAAGCCACGCTGCGCGAGATGCAGGACAACGATTCCCAGGCCTACCTCCAGGCGGAGGGGCTGCTGACCGACGCGCAGAAGCCCCGGGCACGCGAGCTGTTCTCCCTGGAGCGCGACAAGCTGCTCAAGCAGCTCGACGCCATGCACTATCAAATCCGCAAGGGCGAATACTGACTTCAGAACGCCAAGGGCAGACTCACCAGCCCACGCGCTTGGGCACTCGGGCGCCACACGAGCTTCTCGGGTTCCGTGGCCAGACGCAGCTCCGGGAATCGCTCCAGCAGCAACTCGAAGGCGACGACGGCCTCCAGCCGGGCGAGGGGCGCTCCCAGACAGAAGTGGATGCATGGCCGAAGCCCACGTGCTTGTTGGGCGTGCGTCCCACGTCGAACCGGTCCGGCTCGGAGAACGCCCCGGGATCCCGATCCGCGGCCAGGTAGTTCACCCGGACGGCCTCATGGGCCGGGATGTGCTGACCGTGCAACTCCAGGTCCTCCTTCGCGAAGCGCAGGATGCTCAGCTCGAACGTGCCGCAGTAGCGCACCATCTCCTCCACCGCCGAGGGGATGAGGGCGCGATCCTCCCGCAGCCGTTGGAGCTGCTCCGGATGCCGTAGCAGCTCCAGCAGGCCGTTGCCCAACAGGTGCGCGGTCGTCTCGTAACCGCCGACGAGCAGCAGGAAGACCATGCTCATCAACTCCTCGGCGCTCAGCCGATCCCCCTGCTCCTGCACGGCGATCAACGCGCTGATCAGATCGTCCTGGGGCTGCTGACGGCGCCGCTCGAAGAGTTCCTCCAGGTACTTGAAGAAGAGCTGGTAGGCCTCGCGGGCCTTCTCCTGGGAGTCCTTCGACGGAGGGGCGAAGAACGTCTGCGTCCACTCGCGGAACTGGTCGCGGTCCTCGGAGGGAATCCCCAACAGCTCGGCGATGACGATGACGGGCAGCGGGAAGGCGAGCACCTTGAGGAAGTCCGCTCCGGAGCCCTGGGCCTTCAAGTTCTCCAGCAGCTCCGAGCAGATCGCCGTGATGCGCGGGCGCAGTTCCTCGATGCGGCGCGGGGTGAAGACCTTGGACACCAGCGAGCGCATCCGCGTGTGGTCCGGCGGGTCCACGGTCAGCAGGTGCCGACTGAGCGACCTCAGCTTATGGCCGAAGAATCGCTGGCGGACCGTCTCGGGCAGGCGGGTGGGGTCCTGCGTGAAGCGGGGATCCCTCACCATCGAGACCACATCGTCGTAGCGCGTCAGCAGCCAGAAGTGCATTCCCAGTTGGGGATCCGTGATCCGGGCGACGGGGAACTCCTCCCGCATGCGCTTGTAGAGAGGGAACGGGTTGGCGCGCACGTGGGGAGACCACAGCGTCTCTCCCTCCGCGAACAGGGGGCTGGTCGTCATGGAGCGCTCCTTCGCATGGAAGGCTCCGATTTTAGAACTTCGATGCGTGGGGGTACAGACCTGCCTACCACCCAGGCCGCTCGAGGAACACGATGACCCGCCAAGGAATCAAGGGGGATTGAAGGTACCTGCCCTCCATTGCTCGAGCGTTCTCTCCGCGGAGAAGCCCACCAGCCCGCCAGCGTGTTGAGCGATTTCGGTCAGCACCCGCTCCGCCTCGGCTGACGCGAACTCCAACACCGAGCCCGCGACCCAGCATCGGGTTCCCGGGTCTGGATCATCGAGCAGTTTCAATTGTTGGCGTTCCGCATCAAGACCTCTTGCCCGCAGTTCTCCGCGTATCGCGACGAGAAGATCGTACATGCGGTTTGCTTCTTTTGGTTTGCCTGCGTAAATCGCGGGCCACCTTTCGGCGGAGAGGGTCCTGGTTTTTTCAATCAACTCTTCTGTGGAAAGCTTCTTGATCTGGGTCTTCTTCACGGAGCGGCTCCGAACTGTTTCAAGATCATCAGGCCGAAAGCGCGTTGCTCTTCATAGGATTTCGTGCGAAGCCATTCGCGCACGACCAGGCCGCCTGTTTCGTCGGACTTGGTTGAGTAGTATGCGCTTATTGTGTCGTGCTTGGTCTTGTTTACTTTAATCACATTTTCAGTGTTATGAATGGCCTCAGGACCGAATCGCTCGACATTGGGCTTTCGCTGTTCGACGATGTGGTGCCATGCTTTGTCTTTGCCCGCGGGGCCCATGGCCTTCTTGAACGCGTCAAAGGACTTGAATGCGCGATGGCCATTGGGGAGAGTTTTTCCCCCCTTGGGGCTCGTGTGCCTTCCATTTGAGGCTTGCCCGTCCGCACCGTTCCGGGCGGTCATGAACACCGCATTGATTGGGAGGACAGCGCGGAGCGTGCCTTCATTCACGGAAATAATGACTCGTTCGGCGCCGCTTGCCGCACTCATCAAGCGCAGCCCAGTGTTTCGCTCGACCGTGCGCGAGGCTTGCCCGAAACCCGGCATTTTCGGCGCCTTCGACGCGATCGCCGCCGTTTCACCTATGGCCGCTGTCGCCACCATGACGAGAATTCGCACGCTATTGGGACCGATGACTCGTCCGAACCTCTCGCCGACTTCCCGCAGTTCCGCGAAAGTGGAGGCTCGTGGCGCGTTTTCGTAAAGCTGTGCATAGGCTCGCAGCAGGTCGAAGAACTCCCATCCGAGATAGCCCCACATGAGCACGGAAAACGTGAGGGCTACCCCCTTCGTCAAGGGCTCCGGTGCAAGCATGAGCGCCATGTAGGCCGTGATGGTGAAGCTGAGAGTGGCCAGCAACCGCGTGGGGTTGAGCATGGCTCGCACTTCTGTATCTACCCCATCCAGTGCGGGTCCCACCGCGAGAGCCAGGGCAATGCTGCGCTTATCCGTGGCTTGCAGGTGGGGCCCATCATCAAGGAGTGTCAGGCAATCACCCGGGGTTCCTCGCCGCTGGCAAAACCGCCCATAGGACTGGGCCAGTTCTGATTGCCACGATTCGCCGCTCAAGGGCGTGGATGTCAACGCCAGCTTTCGGCCTACGTACAGTGGTGGATGTGAAGTAGATACCCTTAGAGGACCCTGGAGCCAGAATGTTGTCAGGGCGGCCGTAAGCTCGGATGCACTGACCTGCACTGGCTGAAAGTCCGTGGGCAGGTTGGAAAAGACGGTTTCACTCTCGTCCCCGCCTTCATCGTCGGTTTCCGCTGACGGAGGAGAAGGGTGACGGTGTTCTAAACCCCCGCCTGTGGTCCTTCCCGAGGCACACGCTGTCATCAGCATCAGCGCGGCCAAGGCGAACGCACCCACGCGGTAGCGGCAGCGCTCCTCCACAGGGTGCGAAGAGTGGGAATGGCTAGGCATTCTTGCTCCTTTCAAGCGGGAGCATGGGGGGTGAGGTCGAAACGCGGGCCCGCGTGTTCAATCCACGTGGTGGATCCAGATGTTGCGCGTCACGATGTTCGGCTGGGCGAGCAGATCCGCGATGCGCTGTCCTCGGGGCATCAGCCGGTTGAAGGGGTAGCCGCACTCCCGGGCATCCCCTGGCTCGCCGCCCTCGGTGTCCAAGGACGTGTCGGTGATCATCACCTGGAAGCGGAAGAGCATGCCCTCGCGCCGGCCCCGGGGCAGGAGCAGGTGGGCGGGCCAGCCGCGCTCGTGCACCACGGACGCCAACCGGGAGGGCCGGTAGATGACCGCGCGCTCCGAGGGCTGGAGCGTATGGACGAAGCGGTCCATCTCCATCCACATCCGGCGATCCTCGGCGAAGGCGTCCGCCACCAGGTGGATGCGAATCGTCACCGTCTGCTCTCGCGGCAGTGGGTTCTCCACCCGGAGGAAATAGGTGAAGGGCTCGTGCACCAGCCGGGGCGTGAGCTCTTCCGTTCCATCTGGCAGGCGCACCGGATGCTGACCCAGATGCGTGCGCAGGGTGTGCGTGCTCACGAAGAAGGACGGGGGCGGCTTGTCCCAGTGCTCACCCCCGAAGGTGGCTTGCCCCCAGCCCTGTCCATCGAAGTCCGGCGCATCCGCCCCGGGGATGTCCTTGTTGAAGCAGAGCAGGAAGTCGGGACTCTGGTGGGCGGGGTAGACGCCGTCGCCAATCCACTTGCGCATCCGTACCGGGGGCGCGTCGGACAGGTCATGCGGGGGCAGGTGGGCGCATTGCCAGGCGTCGAGGATGTCGTCCACGTGGCGGTGCCACCGGTAGAAGAGCGGATCCCTCGCCGCCGTGGCGGGAGAGCCCAGGACGCTGGGCAATCCCGTCGTGTCTCGCGGCCCCCGCAGGTTCGCGAGCAGCACCTGTCCCAGGTGATGGAACGCGCCATGGGGGCCGAGCGGGTCCCTCCAGGCCTCGCCATCCACCGAGCCCGGGGTGGACTCGGCCGTATGGGCGAGCTGTTCCAGACTCTCGAGGTCGATGGGCGTATCCCCATGCCACAGCAGCCCCGAGGAGGCCCCGGTACAGAGCCGGTCGCGGCGCGTGGCGTGATCCATGATGTCGTAGCCGGGCAGGCCCTGAAGGCTCACTCCCGCTGGACGGGGCGCGAAGCCCGGAAGCCGGGAGTCATAGCCCTCGTTGATGGGGGCCATGTAGTCCTGCAAGGGCACGACCCGGGGCATGCCGAACGCCAGCCGCTCGGTGTCGTAGCGGGCCAGCAGTTGCTGGTGCGTGAACCAGTACCGCTCGCTCCGCCGCGCGGGCAGCACGCGCCGTGAGGGCTCGATGGGGTCGGGGTGGCCCGCGGAGGGAAAACGCACCCGCCAGGTGTCGACGGCGTCGTTGAGCCCCGCGTCCTCGCGGAAGTAGTCGAGCCACACCTCCGCGCCGGGCACGCCGGGAGGCGCCTTGCGCGGCGGCTCCGTGCGGCGTGAGGGCACCACGAGGTGGGGGGCTCGCTCCTCCAGGGAGGGAACGGCGAAGGCGCGGCCCTCGGGATGGTGGGCGAGGAAGACGCGCAGCGCGTACCGGGTCTCCTCCGGATCACCCTCGCTCATCCGCCGTTCGGCCTCGTCCACCACCGCCGCCAGCCCCTCCTCGCCCGGCCGGGCATTGGCCAGCGTCATGAAGTGGGCCGCCACGGACAGGGCCCGCTCCAGGTGCGAGGGGAGGGCGGGCAGGAAGCGCCGCGAGTGCTCTCCCAGGAGGTCTCGTGGCAGGGGGAGCGGGAGCGATGCGGCCTGGCACAACAAGGCCCGCAGCCGGGCGTGCGACGGCGGGGGGCTCACTTGAGCCCGACGTAGATGTTCTGCACGTCGTCGTCCGCGTCCATCGCCTCGAGGAAGGCCTCCACCTCGGTGCGGGCCTCGCCCTCGAGCTGCACCGGGTTCTTGGCGATCCACGCGAGGTTCTGCGCGCTCACCGTCCACCCCAGGCCCGCGAGCGCCTTGCCCACCGTGTCCACGTCCGTGGGGCCCGTGAGGAAGCGCGAGGCGCCCTCCTCACCCGGCTCCACGTTGTCCGCCCCGGCCTCGATGGCGGCCGTCTCCGCGTCGGCCCCGCCCTCGGGCGGCGTGGCCTCGATGACGCCCATGCGGTTGAAGTCCCACGACACCGCGCCCGTGGTGGCGATCTGCCCCTTGCGGAAGAGCACCCGGATGTTGGTGGCGGTGCGGTTCTTGTTGTCGGTGAGGCACTCGACGATGACGGGGACCTGGTGGGGCGCGAAGCCCTCGTAGGTGACGAGCTCGTAGTTCACCGGCTCGTCGAGCAGGCCCGCGCCCTTCTTGATGGCGCGCTCCAGCGTGTCGCGCGGCATGGAGGCCTTCTTGGCCTGCTCCACCGCCATGCGCAGCCGGGGGTTGGACCCCACCTCCGGCCCACCCGCCTTGGAGGCGATGATGAGTTCCTTGACCAGCTTGGTGAACAGCCGACCCTTCGCGGCCGCGTGCTCCGTGCGGCCCTTGTGTTTCCACTGAGCGCCCATGTCCGGGCTCCTACCTCCCGGGGGCCCTCCGGTTCAATACAGATCGGCGCTCTCCGTCTCGGAGAGACGCTGGAAGGTGCCCGCCTGGCGCTTGTAGGTGACGGACTTGACGTTCACCTGGCCATTGCGGTCCAGGTCCGCCTGGGCCGTCACCACGACGGTGTCGGGCGCGGGGCTCGTGACGTCGTAGCGGTAGTAGAGCGACCCCTCCGGGGTCCACCCCAGCTCGGCCCAGTGGCCCACCTCCGCCGAGAACGCCTGCCGGGAGCCATCCGGCGCGTGGTCCGGATTGCGGGGCAGGTCGGGCGTCAGCCCCCCGGGAAGCTGGCCCCCGTGCGTGCTGGCGTAGTCATTCACCGCCTGGATGATGGCGTTCATCATCACCTCCCGCTCGCCCTGCTTCGTGCGCACCACGGCGCCGGAGATTCCAGGCAGGGCCAGCGCGACGATGAGCCCGATGATGGTGACGGAGATCACCAATTCGATGAGTGTGAAGCCCCGGCCCGAGGCCAGGTGGTGGGACCGTGATCGCGACATGGGTGAACCCCCCTTTCCGCGTGTGGATGGAAGCTGAAGCGCGAGGACCTACGGCGTGCTGGATCGGCCGGTGGAGGAATCCGCCCTGTGGGCGGGGGCCACCAGGTAGCTGCCCGGGCCGAGCGTCGTCACCTGCATTCCCTTGGCTTCCTGCAGCCGCAGCCAGGCGCGTTGCTCCTCGGTCTCCGGGCCCAGCAGGGTCGAGCGCACGAGCAGGGCGCCGCTGTCCGGGTGGGGCATGACGAGGGCATGGGGCGCCGCGTTGGACGTGGCGTCCTTGGGCGAGAAGGCGCGCGACCTCGCGCGGCCCTGGAGGGTGGACACCCCGGCCACCGCGGCCATCGTCAGGGTCAGCACGAGTGCGGCGGACAGGGCGGGAGGGGGAATCGCCCACCGGCGGGTGGCCCGGTGCGGTGGGGCCGCCCGCGAGGCGGTGGGGAGGCGAGGGCTCCGCCGGGGAGGAGCCCGCCGGACCTCGGCCACGGCCTTCACGGAGCGCAGGAACACACTGGCCTCTTCGTTCAGCCGCTCACCGGCGGTGTCGAGCGCGAGTGCCAGCTCGGGCGAGCTGGACGTGGCGACGCGTAGCGCGCTCAACATCTGGTTCACCTCGATGAGGAGGGCGCGCAGGGCCACGGCGCTGCGGCGGGCGCCCGCGGCGGGGAGGAGATCCGCCGCCGCGGCCAGCCGCCAGCGCACCACGGTCGCCTCGCGCAGGAGCGGACAGAAGCCTCGGCCGGAGATGGCCTCCCGCTCGGGAGGGGTGAGCTTCTCGAGCACCCGGCGGGCCTTGGGCAGGGGCATCGGGAGCGTCAGTCGGTCTCGCAGCGCCTCCAGCGCCTGGGGGCGGGAGGGCACATTGCCCGGCCAGGCGGTGTCGGAGTCCACGTTCCAGCGTTCATCCAGTACCGGGGGAGGGGGTCTGTTCGAGGGATTTGCCATGGGCCCACGCCAGGGAGAGGGGGTGAAGCGTCATCCACGCTGTCGCCGGGCCTCGGGGGGGTGCCCCGAAGCCCTGGACAGATAGATGGGGGGTGGCGTGGGGCGCGACCATTGCCCCGGAGTCCTAATTTTCCGCCTCCGCTGTTGTCCTCACGTGTCCGTGTCTGAACAGCGAACCTGCTCCCTGACTTGGAGTGAAGGAACTCAATCCTATGTTCGGAGCGCCGCAACAGCGGATGCACTCCCGTGGGAAGAAATCCAATCATGACAGACACCTCTAAATCCTCTTCCGATGCGCTCGATCTGGTGTTCTGGGATCCCTCGGGGTACAGGTGGAATGGCTCGGGCGACTGGAAACAGTGGCGCTATATCCCCGACGGGCTGGGCGGGGAGATCGGCATCCGGTTTGGCGTCAGCTCTGGCTTCAGCACCTTCAACTGGAGCATTAGAGGCGTGGCCCCGCACGGCTCGATCAATGACGGTACGGGCGTTGCCTCGTTCGGGAAGAATGAGCAGACGGGTCTAACAGCCACCCACGTCAACGCGATCCGCATGCAGACGCCCACGCGGTTCACCGACGCCCAGAACAACTTCACCGTCGAGCTCGACTTCTCCCGGTACAAGGGCTCGAAGGTCGGGGGCAAGGACGGCGTCGCGGGGGCCAATACCTTCATGGGCGTGAGCGACATCTACGCGGGCCAGACCTACGCCCGGACGGTGGTCACCATCACCGGTACGCTCGCCGACGGTAGCGCCGCGAGCCCCCAGGGCTGGAAACTGCTCAACGGTGGCGTGGCTCCCTACAGCGCCGGCAAGCTGCACAGTGCGCAACTGGGCCTCACCAACGGCGTGCTACAGGGCACCTCGACCGTGGCGCCTGGCGGCCAGGCCAAATCAGTCAATACCGTGATGGGCCTGGTGCGGCTCGACGCGGCCGGCTGCAAGACGCTGCGCTTGCGGTATGACCTCTTCCCGGTGGGGAACAACCAGGCGGCGCGCACCGACAATTCGGCGCTCTACGTCGCTTCCGTCTTCCCTCGCGAGCCCGCGGGTGCCGAGCGGCCCAAGGCCGAGAAGCCTTCCACGCCCGCGACGCCCACGGTCGTGATCAGGGACAAGCCGGGAACCATCAGCAGCTATGCCTATACCGTGCGCAACCCGGATGGTTCGATCGCGGGCAAGGGCTGCTTCACCTATGAGCTCCCGGCCGATGGCGGCGAGCCCAAACTGATCGCGTTCCACTACCACGACAAGCTCGTGGGGACGATCGACAAGAGCCATGTCCAGACGTTCTACTTCAACCAGGACAAGGGCGATGAGCGCTTCACGTTCGTGACCGGCACCCCGGCCAAGGGCATCTGCGGCCTGACCGCGGACACCTCCCTGCCCACCCAGCTCACCGGGCTCGGCGGCAAAGGGTCCCACTACTACCTCGGCAAGACGCTGGACTTTCCCGAGCTGGCCACGGGGGCCTCGGTCACCGAGGAGAGCACCACCATTCCCGCGGTCGACCTGGTCGTGGTCATCGACTCCAGCGTCTCGATGAAGGACAAGGCCGATGCGCTGAACCAGGCGGTCGGCGCGGCCATCGAGGTGGCCAAGAGCAGGTGCCCCTCGGACCTGCGCGTCACGTACCTGGGTATCGAAGGGACGTTCAAGAACACGCGCTTCGACACCACGGTCAAGAACTACCTGGTCGGCACCGCCAAGGCGGACGAGGCCTCGCTGCGGAGTCGCAAGAAGGGCTCGGTGGCGGGCGGCGGCGCGCAGGAGGACGGGGCGCGCGCCATCGAGGACGTCGTCGCGCACTATGACTGGCGGCCCGGCGCCAGGCGCGCGATCTTCTTCCTCGGTGACGAGGCGTTCGAGGGCGGTGGCAACGTCGATCAAGAAGACATCGACGCCACCAACCGCGCCATCGAGGCCGCCAAGAAAGGCGATGTCCGGGTCCACACGTATCTCGGGACGAGCAGCGCGAAGGGCAAGCACCGCAAGGCGCTGGAGGATGAGTTCGCGCGCGCCGCGTCCGAGACCGGCGGCAAGGCGTTCACCGACAAGGACTCGCTCAACGGCTTCCAGGAACTCCTGGAGAAGGTGATCTGCGGCAGCAAGTCGAGCACGACCACCACGACCGGGTTCTGCTGTCAGGAGTACGTGGAAAAGGACGTGGCGGGCGACCACTAGGCCAGACACGCCAACGCGCCCACCCTTATGCCCAAGCCGTGAGACCCGGGGCGAGGCGCTCCCGTGCGTGGGGCGCCTCGCCTCCGTCAGGCCGCCCGCGCCAGATCCAGCGATTGGACGGCGGACAGGCGGTCGGGAGGAATGAGGGTCTTCTGGATGATGCTCCGCAGACCGCTCGCCACCAGGAGCCGGTAGAGCTGGAGCGCCTGGTTCAATCCCGGCATCGGCTTCAAGCCGAGCAGCTTCCGGACGGGCTCGGGAGCGATCAGGCTCTGGGCCTGCAGGAGCAACTGGAAGCGCCAGGGACCCAGGTCCCGGCGGAAGGACTTCAGCAGCGCCAGGGTGTAATCGCTGTGCGCCAGGTTCTCGGTGAGGATCGCGTCGCGGTGCCGCCGCCACTCCGGATAGCTCGTGGGCAGGCCCTGCATTCCCAGCCCCTCGCCGATGCGCCGCGTGTACTGGTAGCAGCCCTCCTGCTCCTCGGCGGTGAGCGGCCGGTGGACCAGGGTGAAGGCCCGCTCCGAGTAGTCCAGCACCAGGTACAACACATCCCGGTGCGCCCAGTCCGGCATGGTCTGGCCCCGCTTGCGCTCCACCGCCTTGTGGATGGCGTTGATCTGCGCCAGCTTGGCGTTGGACTTCTGCTCGCTGCCGAAGGCGAGATCCTGGGCGAAGCCCACGGTCGCGAAGATGCGTCCGATCGGGTCGTTCAGGATGGCCCCCGTGAACGCCAGCCAATCCACCGAGCGATGCAGGGAGTACTCGGCCGCCGCGCCCGCGAACAGCAGCAGGATGACGTCGGCATCTCCCCAGATCTTCCGGACAATCGAATTCTCACGAGTGAAATCGCTCATGGCCTGAATTCATGCTTATCCGGACAAAATGGTTAAGGCCGTTCGACACCGAACGAATCAATTCGTCCAGTTCTCAACGTTCCCGCGCCGGGCGGGCGCCTCACCCGGAGGGCTCGGCCTACGGGACCGTCACGCTCCGTTGAAGCGTGTTGAACCCGGTGGAGGCCTCCCAGACATTCGAGTTGGCGAGCTGGATGGAGTACTCCGGACGGGTATTCAGCGACGCCGCCGGATCCGGCAGGTTCAACAAGAGGGCATAGGTGCCAGAAGGCAGGGAGGCCGGCAGCGTGACGCCCTGGCTGACGGTCGTGGTCGTTCCCGGCGCCCAGCGGCGCGGATCCACGGACAGGGGCAGGCGGTGCACGGCGCCGCTCGTGGTGTGGCGCAGGACCAGCTCGACCGACCGCGGGTTGAAGGGCGAGGCCCAGCCCTCGTTCTTGATCTCGAACGCCACGGGCATGGCCGCGCCCCGGGTGGCCGTGGCGGGGAAGGTCGCGGACACGAGCGAGAACCGGTAGCCGAGCCGCCGGTCGATCTCCGGCCGGCACCCCCCACTCGCCCAGCCGTTGAGCACCGTGGGCTCGTAGTCCGTATTCAGGTAGGAGTAGTGAAACAGGCCCAGCTCGTTGAGCGCGCTGGCGCAATCCGAGCGCGGCGGGTTGAAGGCGCACGTCTCGCCGCCCATGGGGAGGAAGTTCGTCTCCGCCGCCAGGTAGGGGTACTCCACCGAGGTGTTCTCATACGTGCCGAAGTCGGTGGCGCTGGCGAGGAAGCAGTCGTTGTGGTGCCCGATGCGCGCCGCTGCGGAGCCATTGAACGCCTGCGCGGAAGCGAGCGCCGTGGTGCCATACATCGTCCGCTTGAACTTGGGCGTGCGCAGCTGGACCATGCGCGAGGCGGGCAGCGACGCGAGCAGCTTGTCGACCACGGCCTTGCGGTTGTTCCAGTCGGTCTGCGACACCGTGCCCGAGTTGCCGAAGTTCTGCGTGTAGTACCACTCGCCCCACGCGCCGATGAGTCCCGTCTGCATCACGGAGATGACATCCGCGTTGCTGTTCAGGTACGGCGCCAGTTGATCCAGGTGCGAGGAGACCCGGCTCAAGGGCACGTCGTCTCCGGCCGTGGAGGACGTATAGGCGAAGCGGACGATCATCTTGAGTCCCGCGGACCGCACGGCGCTCGCCTGCCGCTGGAAGCGGTCCAGCTGGGCCTGGCTGATGGGGCCGTTCTTGAACTCCGCCAGGTAGAAGATGCAGATGACCTGGGTGATCTTCTGCGTCTCGCGGTAGCCCTTGAGCGTGGTGGCGTTGAAGTCGGCTTTGTCGCAGTCCTGCGTGTGGTGGTAGAAGCCGCGCTCGGGGTTGGCGATCGTCGCGGTGCTCGCCGAGTACCAGGACGTGGTGCCCGTGCCCGTCCCCGTTCCCCCGCCACTGTAGACATGGGTGGCCTTGGCGGACGTCTCCAGGGGGGACTCGACCTGGAAGACGAGGTCCGCGTCGTTCGGGCTCGCGGTCTCGCCCAGGTCCGCGCGAGCGACCTTCCAATACGCCGTACCTCCCGTGCTCGTGTGCGTCGCGGTGCCCACGGACAGCCAGCTCCACCCGGTGCCCTGGTGCTTGAAGAGCGAGCCGTTCTCCAGGAGGTAGTCCGCGCCAATACCTTGCTGCGCGAAGCCCGTCGCCGGGTTGCGGTCCACGTCGATGTACGCGCGCAGGAAGGCCGGAGCGCCGCTGTACTGGAATTGATAGGTGACGTGGGTGGCGTCGTTGCTCAACACCACACCGGAGATGGCCGCCTCGGCGGAGGCGGTGGACAGCAGCAGGTACGCGCTCAGCAGCGCACCGGAGCCATGACGCATGGTTGTCTCCCAGGCAAGGTCGACCCGAGACGGGCCGATCTCCCGCCTAGCACGTTTTGCCCGATTGGCGGGTCTTAAGGCTACATGGGCTTTTTCTTTTCGGGCCACGTCCGCCGACCCGGTGGGATGATGGGGCCCCCGCCGGTCGCGCGGGGCTCTCATGAACCACCAGCTCGTCGACTACTTCCGCCGCATCTCTCCTCTGTCGGACGAGGAAGCCCAAGCCATCCTGGACAGCATGGTGGTGAAGACCTGTCCGAAAGGCACGCACTTGCTCATGGCGGGCCAGGTCTCCACCGAGGCCTATTTCGTCCTCCAGGGCTGCGTCCGCCAGTACTACGTCGTCGACGGTGAGGAGCGGAGCAACGGCTTCTTCACCGAGGACGAATGGGTCCTCTCGATTCACAGCATGATGAACCAGACCCCGGCGGATCACTTCCTGGTCTGCGCGGAAGACACCACGGTGGTGGTGGGTACCGAGCAACGCGAGGGGGACCTGTATCGACGCTTCCCTCGCTTCGAGAGCATTTCCCGGATGGTGATGCAGAAGGTCCTGGCGGAACAGCAGGAGCGCTTCGCTTCCTATCTCACCGATACCCCGGAGCAGCGCTACCTCAAGCTCTCGGAGACGCGGCCGGACATCCTCCAGCGGATTCCCCAGTACCAGCTGGCCAGCTACATCGGCGTGAAGCCCGAGTCGCTGAGCCGGATCCGAAAGCGTATCGCCACGCGCGGCAAGCCGGCTACGCCGCGACGGAAGGCGTGACCGTCCGGAACCCCTTGGCGATGAGCCAGCCGCCGAGGAACAGCTCGAACAGGCCCCCGGGCCCGGAGAAGAGGACGCCCCACGGCAGCCCGAAGAGCTCGAGCACGGCCCCCAGCGCCAGAAGCCCGTAGCCCACCGCGCCCACCAGCGGGAGCAACGAGGGAAGAAGCCGGGAGCGGTACAGCGACAGGCAGAACGCCACGCTGCCGACCCCCAGGATGATCATCGCGAGCTGGTACGCCCAGAAGTTCCCCTTCGAGAGAAGTTTGAACAGGGTCACCAGCTCCGGCGTCGTCTGCCCTCGCGCGGATTCTCCGAGCTGAAGGATGCACAGGAGGAACACCACTCCGACGAGGAGGAGCAGCGCCTCCATGACCCGCGTGCAGACGTACGCGACGGCGATGCTCGGGCTCCGCTCGCGGAGTACCGGAAAGAACAGCACGCCAATTCCGACGACGGTGATGGAGTTCAACAGGAGCAGCAGCGCGCCCCCGACGAACGGCGTCCTCTGACTGGCCACCATGGCCAGGTGCTCCGGCTCCTTCAGAACGGAGGTGACGAGCGCGGTGCCGATGCCGTAGGCGAAGAACGGAAGAAGAAAGAGAATCCCCAGGGAGCGGGAGTGAAGGCGGGTGGTGTTCATCTCGAGGGTTCCAGAACGTTCAGCGACGTTGTGGCCTCGAGAGTAGGGGGGGGCGCCCTCGCCCGCATTGATGAGGGTTAATAAAGCGGGTGGGCCGCCCTTTCAGGGGGGCTGTGAGACAGGGAACTCGAGCGTGACCGTGGCGCCCTTGCCGGGACCGTCGCTCTCCAGCAGCCCCGGATCGTCCTGACTTCTCGCGCTCCAGGAAACTTCGGGCGCCGAGCGGCGATAATGGAGTTTCCTCTCAACTTCCAAGGTGGAAGCCATGTCCCTGCTCGGAATCGGTCGCAACCTCACCCGTCGTCTGTTCCGTCCGCCGCCTCCTCCGCCGCCTCCGCCCCGGCCGGTGGCCCCGCGCCCGTCCCCCGCCGCCGCGCGGGCCGCCAGCACCTTCACCCCGAAGCCCGCCGTGGCGCGTGGACTGGCCAACCTGGGCCGCACCGCGGCGTCCGTCGGCCGTCAGGCCGCGCGCGTGGCCAGCCAGGCCGTGGCGCGTCCGGCGCCCCGTCCGGCTCCGGCTCCCGCGGGCGGCGTGCTGGGGGGCATCGCCAACCGCGTGGCCAACGTGGCGCGGCAGCAGGTCAGCCGGATCGCTCCGGCGGCTCGCGCCGTGACCCAGGCCGCGGCGCCGGTGGCGCAGGCCGCCGCCCAGGCCGCCCAGCGGGTGCAGCAGACGGCCTCGAGCGTGGCGACGCGCGCCGTCAACAACCCCGTCGCCCAGTCGCTCTCGCGCGTCGGTGGCTTCGCCCAGCGCACGCTCGAGCGCGCCCAGCCCATCACGGATCTGGCGCAGGGCGTCAACAAGGTGGCCACCCAGGCCCAGACGGCCGTGCGCGATGTGCGTGACGCCGTGCGCAACCGGGACTTGGGCCAGGGCCTCACGGCGATGCGCTCCGTTGCCGACACCGTGCGCGCGGGAGGCGAGGTCGTCGCCCAGGCGTCCGGCGCCCGGGACGCGCTGCGCAACATCCGCAATGACTTCCAGAGCACCTTCCCCCGCACCGCCCAGCGCCTCGGTGAGACGTACCAGCGCGCCGCGGGTGCCGCCAGCCGCGTCGCCGAGCGCACCGGACTCAACCGCGTGGCCGACACCGCCCAGCGACTTGTCTCCAGCGCCGCCAACAACCCCGTCGCACAAGCTTTCCGGCGCACCGCGGGATTTGCCGCTCGCAACCTGGGTAACGCCGACAAGCTGCTCGGCCTGGGCGAGAAGGTGCGCGACGTGGCCAACAACGCCGGCACCGCCGCGCGCGACATCCGCGAGGCCGTCCGCAACCCCAGCCTCGAGTCGGTGGGCAACGCGCTGGGCTCCAGCTACGACGCCGCGCGCTCCGTCGGGGACGTGGTCACCGCCGGCCGCGAGGCGCGGGATGCGGTGCGCAACATCGGCAGGGACTTCTCGAACACCTTCCCCCGGGCGGCCGAGCGCATCGGCCAGACGTTCCAGCGCGCCGCCAGCACGGCGGGCAACGTGGCCAACCGCCTGGGCCTGGACCGCGTGCGTGACGGCGCGAGCCGGCTGATGAATCGCGCGGCCCAGACGCCGCTGGCGCGGGGCCTGCAGAACCTCCGCCAGAACACCCGCGGCCTCGGCGGCGCGGTGAACACGCTGGTGGACTTCGGCCGCAACGTGCGCAGCACGGCCAGCACCGTGGGCGGGGCCCTGGGTGACATCGGCAGGGCCGTGCGCGGCTTCAACCCGGCGGACGTCTCCAAGGCGATCGACTCGACCAAGAACGCCTTCCAGGCCGGCCGCGGCGTGCTCGACGCCATTCCCGGCGTGCGCAACGCGGTGAACACCGTGGGCGACGTGGCCCAGCGCGTGGCGCCGGCGGTGAGCTCGCGCGTCGCCGACGTGGCGAGCCGCGCGGCCCAGACGGTCTCCAACTCCGCGCCGGCCCGTCTGGCCCAGCGCGCGGCCGAGGGCGTCGGCGAGGCCGCGGCCCGCTCCGGCCTGCGCACGGCCGCCAAGTCCGCGGCCCGCTTCGTGCCGGGCGCCAACGTGGCCATGGCCGCCGTGGACACGGCGACCTTCGTGAACAACCTGCGTGACCCCAACGCGAGCCTGGGCTCGAAGATCACCAGCGGCATCACCGCGCTGGGCTCCATCGCGTCCGCCACCAACATCCCCATCGTCAGCCAGGTGGGCGCCGGCGTCTCGGCGGTGTCGGACTTCATCGGCGGTTTCTTCTAGTAGTCTCTCGTTTCTTCTTCCGGGGGGATGGACGGTCCATCCCCCCGTTGTCTTTTCCTTAGGGAGTCATGGTGTCTGCTCGCAAGACTGGCGGGGGCGCGGGTTCCACCCGCACGAGTACGGGTTCCTTCGAGGGCGATCACCTCCTGCGCAAGCTGGAGACGGCGCGCAAGGGGCCCGCGGCGGCGCCGCCGCCCGCCGACGTACCGGATTTGAGTGAGGAGGGGACGGACCCCGGGGCCAAGGCCCTGGTGGAGGACGCCGGGAACGTCGTGGCCCCCTCGCTGGAGAACCTCGAGGTGACCGTGCCGCACGACCTCACCGTCTCCCAGGGCGAGCTGCTGCTGCGCTTCCACGAGCTCGTGCGCGCGCACTCGCCCTCCCGCCCGCGCAAGAACGGCGAGGCCGTGCGCATGGGGGACAGCGTGGTGCTCGACACGCTCGGCTATGCCCAGGGCCGCCTCATTCCCTTCAGCGCCCGCACGGGCCTGGAGCTGGAGATGGCGCCCTCGGATCTACTGCCCGGCCTGTGCGAGGGCCTGGAGGGCACGCCCGTGGGCGGCAGCAAGCAGGTGGACGTGGTGCTGCCGGAGTCCTACCCGGTGGAGGCCCTGCGCGGCACGCCCGCCACCTTCCTCGTGGACGTGGTGTCCGCGCGCGAGGTGAAGGTGCCCAAGGACGCCGAGAGCGATGCCTTCGTGCGCAAGCTGGGCCGCGGCGACACGCTCGAGGCGCTCATGGAGGCGCTCGCCTCGGACATCGCCGACGAGCGCGCGGATGACGCGTGGCTGGAGGCCCAGGAGCGGGTGCTGGACGAGTTCATCCTGCGCACCGAGGTGGCCATCACCCCGGAGCTGGTGGACGAGGAGATCCGCCGCAACTGGAACACCGGCGAAGCCCCCCTCCTGGTGAGCAAGAACTTCGGGCCGGACGAGATGCAGGAGTCGCTCGACGGCTGGATGACCGACCCCGGCACGCGCCTGGAGACGGAGCGGCGCCTGCGCATCGCGTACGCGCTCCGGGCCATCATCGAGCGCGACGGGGTGAAGCTCACCCCCGAGTCGCTCGACGAGGTGCTGGAGGAGGCCATCATCCCCTTCGGCCTGTCGCTGGAGGAGGCGCGGGGCGCGCTGGCCGACCCCGCGCTGGCCGAGACCATCCGCCACTCGGCGCTCCATGTGGTGGCGGTGCGGTACGTGATGAGCCACGCGGAGGTGCGGTTCGAGGGCATTCCCGGCCGCTTCTCGGGCTCGGGCAAGCCCCTGAGCTGAGCCGTCCGCGCGGGTGGGGTGCGCCTCTGCGCCCCGCCCGCGGCTACCACGTGGACAGGTCGCGGCCGCGCTCATATACGGCTCTAGACAATGACCGTGGCCCGCCATTCCCTCTCCTTCTTCCTGATCGCCGCGTCGACCGCGCTCGGTATCGCGGGCACCGACCTCGTCCTCCCGGCCGTGCCAATGCTACCGAAGCTGCTCGGCGGTACAGCCGAGGCGGCCCAGCTCGTTCTCGCGGCGTTCACCGCGGGCGCGGCCTTCGGACTGCTGCTCTTCGGTGAGCTGGGCGCGCGCTTCGACCAGCGACGGCTCCTGGTGCTCTCGTTGACGGCCTATGCGGCCGTGTCCGCCCTGTGCGCGATGAGCCCGTCGCTCGACGTGCTGATTGGACTTCGGTTCGTTCAGGGCGCGGCCGGGGCCGCCGCGGCGGTGTTCGCACCGGGGATGCTGCGCGCGCTCTATGGCGACTCCCGGGCGGTGGGCGCCATCGGATTGCTCGGCACGATCGAGTCCCTGGCGCCCGCGCTGGCGCCCATCCTGGGCTTGTGGCTGGTGGCGCTGCTCGGCTGGCGTTCGACCTTCAACGCGATCGCGTTCCTGGCGACGCTCCTGGCGCTCGTCATATGGAGCCTTCGCCACCGGTTGCCGCGCGTGGTCGCACGGCGGGGAATCGGCGGGTACGCACGGCTGCTGACCCACACCGCCTATCTGCGTCAAGCGCTCAGTCACGCCTTCACACTGGGTGCGCTGCTGGTCATCGTCTTCGGCGCTCCAACGGTGTTCGTGACCTCGCTGGGCGGCTCCATGGGGGATTTCATCGCGATGCAGATCCTGGGCATCACGACCTTCGCCGTCGCGGCCAACGTGACCAGCCGCCTGGTGGCGCGCTTTGGCGCGGAGCGGTTGATCCTGGTGGGCACCTCGCTCTCGGCTCTCGGGGCGCTCGCGATCCTCGGCTATGCGCTCGCGGGCGGCGGCGACACGCGCTGGGTCACCGGCCTCTTCTTTCTCTTGAATATGGGGCTCGGACTTCGGGGTCCGCCCGGCTTCCATGCCGCGATCGTCGCCGCCGAGGACGATGCACGCGGGGCCGCGCTCCTCGTCGTGGCCATCCTCCTCACCACGGCGCTCGGCACGGCGGCGATCGCGCCCTTCATCGTGAAGGGCCTGGTCGCGATCGCGGCCGGAGGGGCCCTCCTCGCCGTCAGCGCGGTGCTGCTCCTGCTCCTTGTCCGTCCTTCCTCCAGCGAAGCGGTGAAAGAGGCAGCATGAGACAGCGACTCCACCTGACCGCGCTGCTCGTCGACGAGTACGACAAGGGCATCGCGTTCTTCGTTGGCGTGCTCGGCTTCGACCTGGTCGAGGACACGGTCTTGTCCGACGACAAGCGCTGGGTGGGCGAGGACGGGATTGACTCGGCCGCTCAGGACACGCCCGACTCCGCGATGGCGGCGCGAATCTCGTTCGCCACCACCTCCACGTGCGGCTCGGTCAGCAATGACACATGGTTGCCCGGAACCACGCGCAGGCGCAGCGGCTGGGTCGAGACGTCCTCCCAGCCCTCGGTGAGCGTCTCGCAGAACTTGCTGTCCCGGCCGCGCAGGAAGGTGAGCGGGCCCTGGAAGCGCTCGGCCGGCTTGTAGTCGCCGTAGCTGACCGCTCGGAACACCGCCAGGACGCGCTCGATGCGCTCGTCGGGCTCGTCCGGGGGGTACACGCCGTGACTCCGGGCGAGGTGCATGAAGCGCTCGAGCTGTTGCCGAGGCTCGAGGGCGCGCAGGTCGTCGCTTCGCAGCCCGAGTTCCTGACCGAACCAGTACCGGAAGTTCGCCGCGATGATGGCGTAGAACTCGGGGGGCTCGTCCATGAAGGTCTCGTTCGGGATGCGGAGGCGGAAGAACTCGGGCGACCAGGCGTCGCACGCGACGAGCATGGCCACGTGTTCCCCCCGGCGCCGCAGCTGCAGTGCCATCTCCAGCGCCACCATGCTGCCCGCGCAATGTCCGCCCAGGAGGTAGGGGCCGCGTGGCTGCACGGTTCGCAGGGACTCGAGGTGGTCGGCCGCCATGTCCTCGATGCGATGGAACGGGGGCGGCGCGCCACAGAGTCCCCGGCTCTGAAGGCCGTACAAGGGTTGATCCGGCCCCATCCGGCGCGCGAGCGCGTGATAGTTGAACATGGAGCCCTCTCCACCCGGCAGGAAGAAGAGGGGGCGCTTCGCGCCGTGCGGCTGGAGCGGGACGATGGACTCCTCGTTGAGCTTCCGCGAGCGGGCGCGCAGGCGGCAACCGATGCGCTCGATCGTCGGCTCCTCGAGGAACGCCTCCAGCGTGAGCGGGACATCGAACCGGTGGGAGATCGCGGCACGGACGCTCTCCGCCGTGCCCCGGTCTCCCCCGAGCGCGAAGAAGTCATCCTTCGCGCCGAAGTCGTTCCGGCGCAGGATGCCCGACCAGAGTTCCCAGAGCCGCAGCTCGTAGAAGTCCCGGGGGGGCACGAAAGGGGGGGACATGACGTTCCTCATTCGCGTGAAACCAGACGCATGGCCTCGGAACGAGGGACAGGCGGTGGGCAAGGGGGATGCGGTTGGACCGCGAGTTCCTGGTCGCGCACCTGGCGCTTGACTTGGAGGGGCAGTACGCCGGCGACCGCCTCCCGCGCGAGCACGCTCGCGATGAGATGCGCGACGCGCGACCAGTCACAGTACCCGTGGATTGCCGCCCGTTGACGCAGCTGGACGGTGGGATCCACCGCCCGGCGCAGCGTGCTCAGCGCCCGTTCCAGTCCGGCGCCGAGCGTGTCGACGAGGATCGGCAGCGGGGACTCCCGGTGCGTGGAGCATTGGGTGGCATACAGCCGCTCCAGTTGGAACGCGTAGACCGCGCGCTCCATGGCCACCTCCGCGGTGACCGCGTCCACGGCGCCCTCCGGCCCCACCAGGGGATCGGGCGACATGAGCAGCGGCGGGATGCCGTTCGCCAGCGCGGTGCCGATGCTGCTCAGACCGGGACGGCAGACGAAGGTCGCCCGCGGCTTGGCTCCCAGGGCCCGGAGGAACGTGCTCCAATGCTCGTCGATCCAGCCGAGCGGCGTCACGTTCGTGCGCCGCGTGTGCTCGAGTTCGTGCGCCAGCCACGCGCGATCCTCCGCGTTGCCACCCGCGAACAAGAAGTGGGCGTCCTCCATCCGCGTCGCCAGCGCCAGCATCGCGCGCCAGTGCCGACGGCTGTACGTGGAGTAGCCATTGCCCTGCGACACCAGGACGACACCGCGCGGATCCTCCGGGGTGAAGAGGTGCTGGAGCGCCGGTGAGTGCTGGGCCAGGACGGCGCCGGCACGCGCCGCGGCTTCGTCTGGAGACAGCGCACTGGCCTGACCGAGTGGCGGAATGACCACGTAGGGCCGCGTGCCCGACTCCAAGGCGCTCCCGTCGCGCCAGTTGATGGCCTGGTACCAGATGGTGCCGCGCTCCGGCACGCTGTCCATGAGCTCCCGGCTCGCGGCCTCGAAGTCGACCGAGGGGTTGCGCCGAGGATCAATGCCACACGTGCGCAGCACGTCCTCGAGTTCGCGCCGCGAATGGATCGCCGGCGCGGACGCCTCCAGGAGCTCGGCCAGGCCCGGGGCCATCGGCGTCGGCCGGGCGGCCGGGCACGCCAGCCGCCGGAGCCACGCGAACTCCTCGAACGCGTAGCGCACGGCATGCAGGGGGACTTCCTTGTGCTGCGCATGTTCGGCGAGCTGGTGCAGGATCCAGGTCTCCGGCCGGCAATCGTTCACGAGGGCGGTCGCGCTCGCGCTGACCCGAGCGAGCTCGCGATTGTCCGCGAGCCACAAGAGGGCCGCCTCGCGGTTCAGGAGCGTCGGACGCGAGGGGTTGGCGACGTCGGCGGGGGTGATCGTCGCCGACTCCGCATCGCTGTAATGGAGCGGAACCACCTGGAGCCCCGTCGCCGAGCCCTCGGCCTTGCGGCGAGCGTACGCCGCGTCCTCCTGCCGCCGGATCGCGGCGGTGAAGGGCCGCGGCTCCGGGAGCCTGGCGAGGGCGCCGTGCACCGCCGGCACCCAGCCCGTCGTGTGCCCGAAGGCCTGCGCGACGTACAGCACGCCCGGGGCCGCCGATACCCGGTGGGCCATTACTCGGAACCGACCCTCCCCCTGGGGATCCGGCTCCGTGACATAGAGCGGGGCCCGGGCATCCCGCGCGGACGCGCCGTCGCGAGGAACGAGCAGGGCCCGCCGCGCCTCGCGGTCCGAGATCAGGAGACCCTCCGCGCCAGCGACCAGGGCGAACGCCGCCGTGCCCTCGGCCGGCGGTGCGTGCTCGATCGACAGCGGCTGTCCCGCGACGGTGATCCGGGGAGGCTCCCCGGACGCGAGGTACTTCACCTCGATGCGTCCGAACGAGATCTCGACGGCCTCCCCGCGAACCACCCAGGACGGCTCGTCCCGAGGGGGATACACGACCCTCGATTCGGCCCTCACCGGGAAACCTCGCGCGCGTAGGCATCCCGGTCGACCATGTCCTCGTAGGTCTCCGCGCGACGCACGAGCGTCTCGTGCCCCTGCTCCAACAGCACGATGCCTGGCTGGGGAAAGCAGAAGGAGTTCGAGAAGGAGACGAGATAGGCCCCCGCGTCCATGACCGCGAGCGTGTCTCCGAGCTGGAGCCGAGGCAGTTCGATCGCGGTGCGCAGGCGGTCCATCGGGCTGCAGGTGGGGCCGTCGAGGGTGTACGTCTCGCTCGAGGACTCGCCCCAGCGCTCGACATGGAAGATCTCGTGATACTCGCGGTGCAGGATGTGGGCGATGCTCTCGCCGGCATCCAGGATCGCGTGCGCGGGCACCGCTCCGGCCTCGTTGAGGCTGCTGACCCGGCACAGCAACATCTGGGTATTGCCGGTCAGCGCCCGTCCAGGCTCCAGCAGGAGGCGCGGCATGGGACGGCCGACGCGACGGAAGTGGTCCTCGACCTGACCGACCAGCAGCGCGAGGTAGTGCTCGATCGTCAACCTGCGTTGGACGCGCTCGTCGAGCGGGAGCGTCGAGCCGTCGAGAGGCAGCACCGTCGGGACCGCCAGGCTCCCGCCGAGGTCGAGCAGCTCCACGGCGAGGCCGAGCCGGGCGTGGAGCGTGTCACAGAACTCCAGCACTTCTCGAAGGAAGCCCTCCAGCGTCGCGGCGTCCTCGATGGCCACGCCCCGGTGCGCGTGCAGTCCGACGACCCGCAGCGAGGAATGAGAAAGCGCCTCCTCATAGGCCGCCAGCGCCTGCCCTCCGGCGATGGGGACACCGAACTTGCCCGACCAGCTGTCGGAGGTGGCCACGCGCAGACCCACCGTGGGCCGCTTGCCGAGTTGCGCGGCGGCTTGGGCGACGAGCGCGATCTCCTCGCGATGATTCAGGTTGGTGAGCAGGAGATCGTTCTGGACGATCGTGCGCGCCGCGCTGGGGGTCTTGCCTGGACCATTGTAGATGATCCGTCCGGGCGCGACGCCGAGCCGCAGGGCGAGCCAGAGCTCGTACGGAGAGACCACCTCGGCGCCCACGCCGAGCCCTGACAGTCTTTGGAGCACGGCTGGAACCGGATTGGTCTTGTAGGAATAGAAGACCTCGACCCCTGCCGGCACCTGCTGGAAGCGACGGACGTTCTCGTCGAGCCGGTGGGCGTCGACGACGAAGAGCGGGCTGCCCCAGCGGTCCGCCAGACCCGCGAGCGACGTGCCCCTCAGAGACAATTCGCCCTCGGCGCTTGTCAGGTCCCACCGCTCGGGATGAAGCGCTCGCGAAGCGCCAGCCGCCTGGGCCATGCGTCCTTCGGAAGTAGCGACGGAAGATGCGGACATGGTCATTGCCTCGGGGCGGGCGGGGTGAAGGGGAAGGGGAGCGCGGAGGTGAAACGCGAAGACAAAACAGGCTCCTTCGGGTACGGCGAGGAGTGGTGACCCGCCGCCAGTTAGCAAGGCCCGTGCCCGGTTCAACCGCCGGAAGGTTCTCGGCGGCGCCCGCGACGGAGCCCAGAGTGACACGCCAATGACGTGCCAATGACGCGTCAGTGACGTGACGAACTCAGGACACACCTGCTTCCGCGATGGCGGCGCGGATCTCATGGGCCACCGCCTCCGCATGCGGCTCGGTCAGCATCGACACATGGTTGCCCGGCACCCTGCGCAGACGCAGCGGCTGGGTCGAGACGTCCTCCCAGCCCTCGGTGAGCGTCTCGCAGAACTTGCTGTCGATCGCGCGCAGGAAGGTGAGCGGCCCCTGGAAGCGCTCCGCGGGCGCGTAGTCCGACTGCGAGCAGGCGCGAAAGACCGCCAGGATACGTTCGATGCGCTCGTCGGGCTCGTCGGGCGCATAGGCCCCGTGCGCCCTGGCCAGCCGCATGAAGTGCGCGATCCGCTGGCGCGGCTCGAGGGCCCGCAGCTCGTCGCTCTTGAGCTGCAGGTCCGCATTGAACCAGTGCCGGAAGCCCGCAGCGATGATGGCGTAGAACTCGACGAGATCGTCCAGGAAGGTCTCGTTCGACATGCGGAGGCGAACCAGCGCGGGCGACCAGGCGTCGCACACGGCGAGCACGGCCACCTGTTCTCCGCGGCGCTGGAGCTGCAGCGCCATCTCCAGCGCGACGCTTCCGCCAGCGCAATGGCCTCCCAGGAGATAGGGGCCACGTGGCTGCACGGTCCGCAGGGACTCGAGGTGGTCGGACGCCATGTCCTCGATCCGACTGAACGGTGGGCGATCGCCGTAGAGGCCCCGGCTCTGGAGCCCGTAGACGGGCTGATCCGGCGCCATCCGCCGCGCGAACGCGTAGGAGTTGAGGGTGGTCCCCTCGCCACCGGGCAGATAGAAGAAGGGACGCTTCGCGCCGTGCGGCTGGAGTTCAACGACGGGTTCCTCGTTGAGTCGCCGAGAGTGAGCGCGCAGGTGACAGCCGATGCGCTCGATCGTCGGCGCCTCGAGGAAGGTCTCCATGGACAGTGGCGTGTCGAACCGAGCCTCGATCTCCGCGCGCACGGCCTCCGCCGTGGCGCGGTCGCCACCGAGGGCGAAGAAGTCGTCCTTCATCCCGAAGTCATCCCGGTGCAGGTGGCTCGACCAGATCCGCAAGAGCCACAGCTCATAGACGTCTCGGGGAATCGCGGGTGTTTGGCGCAGGCTCTGTCTCATGCGTGCGCCGGTCAGCAAGGCCCGTGCCCATTCCAGGTTCCGGAGGAGCCTCGGACGCGCCCGCCACGAAACCCAGTCTGACGTGCCAATGACGCGTCACTGACGTGACAATGCTCCGTCAGGCCTCGGCCGAGTCTTCTGACGCGGGGAATCCTTGATGTCTAGGCGGAATGGGGGCCCTGTGGCTCGGCGGCGGGCGGGTGCAGGGATGAGTGAGGAGAAGGCAGGAGCCAGCAAGGTCGTGCGCGGCGCCGGTGGATGGGTGCGAGCGGACCCCATAGGCTCACCGCGAGCACGGTTGGACCCATGAACAACGGGCTCAAGGATTCGGTGTGTCGATGGACTTCACCAGGGAGCCCGTGAACTCGTACCGCCTGATGTGACGCTTGCCTACCACTTCACGAAACGGGAGATACGCCTCACGCGGGTGAACTGGCTGCCATCCGAGAAAAGCCCGATGGAAGAGGCGCTCGTTGAATCGAGATGCGGACCGACCCCTCCGTCGTAGATGTTGGCATCGCCATCGGATCCGAGACTGTAGCCCCAGCAGGCGGCGTAGTGTTGGGTGACGTAGCCATAATTCGTGGCGCAACTCCCACCGGGCCAAAGATCACCGTCGAAATCGGGGGCAGCCCAACCGCCCGCGAATTGCCCCCCGTAGATGTACGGGTTACCAGAGATGTACCGGGGAGAAATGAAGCGCATCGAGTAAGGGTCAATGCCGCTCGCTTCCGCCAAAAGGGCGACGACGCTCTTGCCTCTCAAATCCTCGATGACATCCAGGTACATCCGGCCATATGGATAGAGGCTCCCATCGTAGAAGAGCGTCTCGATGCGCGGGTGCCCGCGCCGTCCGAATCGTTCCCCATGCGGGATGTTCCAGAACTCCGTGGTGTTGACACCCAGGAGGCTGTTGTAGACGAGCGTCCAACCGCCGCCCTGGGTCTCCATGTCGCAGTAGGCCGTGCGGGGCGTGCTCCCCGCGGGTTGAATCCAGTAAGTCCCCGACAACGCCACGCCCGCGTTTTGAAGCGCCTGGCAATTCTCTCGTGCCGTCACGGGGGTCGTCCCGGGCGTGGCATTCTGGGCCAGGGCTGGCACTGCGGAACAGGACAGCAGGACACCGAACAGCAACGGTTTGGAAGCGTTCATCTTGTCTCCAGGATTCACCTGTTGCGAATCCCTCCACACTACGAGACCCATCTCTTTCACACCAGTTTCATGGCACATCCCCCTGTTCGGGTTCGGCGAAGAGAAAGCGAGTACCGCCACCGGACCGCACCCAGCACCGCCACGCCGTGCTTGCCACGTGAAGGCGGATGGACGTGGTGGTGCGAGCGGGGGCCACGGTGAAGGCCGTGATGGTGATACGCGGCAGTGTGACCGTGGAGAGCGGGGCGCGAGTGGAGGGGAATGTGGTCGCGCTCAAGGGAGATGTGCATGTCGCCGATGGAGCCATCCTCAAAGGCCGTGCATCCGCCCTGAGCGGGCGGGTTCACGCCGCCTCGGGTGCGAGGATCCTCGGCGAAAAGCCCGAGCTGTTCACCCGAGTCCATGAGGAGGACGTCCTGCGCGCCCTCTGGGGTCACATCCTCTCGGACAAAGACCCCGGCTATTGTGAGCCGCGCATCATCGGAGACTGACGAACTTCACCTCACGGCAGGATGGAGGTGGGCTCGGGATCCTCGGGCTTCACAGGCATGTAGCACTTGCCCTGGTGCTCGGCGGTCCCCCGAGGGCAGGGGGCGTTCCGAGTGTGCTGGACCCAGCAGCCGCCCCGGATCTCGACCTCGGTGCCCTCGAAACAGGGAGGTTTACGCTGTCCCTTGAAGGGCTTCTCCGGCATCGGATAGGCGATGGCGGGAGACTGGTCGCTCTTGCCAGTGAGGAAGGGCGTGGGCTCCGCTGGAAGGAATGGAACCTTCCCAGGGTTCGCGGGCCTCGCGTGGGTGGGCTCGGACGCTCCCGGCCAGAGCATCAGCGCGAGCCCCGCCATGAGCACGAGCCCCGCCCCAGCCAGGCCCCAGATCAACGTCCGGTGAGGTGGACCTGCGGGAGTCTTTCGCGAGAAGGGCATCTGGGCGCCCCCCCGCGCATCGAGACTGGCCAGGGCGCCCGATACGCGGATGGAACCCAGGGTGAGTTCGTGTGTGGTTAGCGCCGGAGCGTGGGACGAGGGCTCGGCATCCACGACGAGCACTCCGGGGTCCGGGAAATGGGTGGTTCGCAAGCTCCACGGCGTGGACAGACCCCAGTCCTCACCACTCGGCGGAATCACCGCCAGCGCGGGCTCTCCCGTCTCGAGGTGGTGAGCCTCATGAAGTCGGCATTCGTCCTCGGGGACGTCCGGGTAACGCTCGCCGATCCGATAGGGGCCGATGCACTGCCCCTTCCATTCCCTCATGTCGCTCATGTTCGTACCTCCGGCCTCCGCCGCTTCCTACTCCGGATGTCGGGAGGTTGTACAGACCCCAAAGGTCACAAAGAGGTCTCGCACCCGCACCAAGCGACAGAAGCGCCACGTCCAGAGGAAAGTGTCCTTCCTGTTTTGGCCAAGCAAGGACAAACTCAGGGCTGTATGCCAAGAGACTCCGGAGGGACGAGCGCTTGCTGATGTCCTCATGCGAGTGCAATCGCATCCCAACAGCCGCATCGACGAACTGTTGCCGGTAGCGTGGAAGCGTCTGCGCACGGCCGACACTTCCTGAACTTGCCTCGACGACTCTCGCTCCAAGTTCTTCAGCTGCACCGCTCGCGACTTTCGCCGAGCACGGCACCCGTCCGCCTTCAAGCTGCTGCCATCACGTCGAACTCCGGACGGGTACCCCCACCTTGAAAGTCACATCATCCACCTAACTTAGATTAGCCTGCAAGCGAAATCTGTTATCCAGGCAATTCTGAGCCTGATCCGCTTTTGTGGCTCTCCCGCACATTATGTGCTCGAGGCGCGTGAAACTGCCTCCCCAGATGAGGTTTGCGAGCGGGCAAGCGGGGGTAACAGCAGGCAGCGAGAGTGACGCGTACAACCCGCGATGAGCGAGTTGTACCCGATTCCCGGTTGCCGGGTGGAGCGAGTCGTGCGTGGGGCGTCCACGCGAGCTGTGCTCGTCGTGCGAGCTAAACGTCGAGGAGCGCAGTGCCCCTCCTGCGAAGAGCACAGCGAAACGCCGCACAGCACCTATGTCCGACGGCCAGCCGACCTGCCCACCGCGGGCCGCTCGGTTCAGCTCGAGCTGCATGTGCGTCGCTTCCGCTGTCGCAATGCGAGGTGCGCGCGCCGCACGTTCTCCGAACGCCTGCCCGACTTGCTCGCTCCGAGTGCCCGGCGCACGCGCCGACTCGCGCGGGCCCAATGTTCGGTGGGCATGACGGCCGGATCTGAAGCCGGTGCCAGGCTGCTGGTGCCCCTGGCCATGCCGACGAGTCCCGACACGCTCCTGCGACTCATGCACCGCACCCCACTGCCTCCGTCCACTCCACCCGGGTGCTCGGTGTGGATGACTGGGCCTGGCGTAAAGGACGCACCTACGGCTCCCTCCTGGTTGATTTGGAGGCGCATCGTGTCGTCGACTTGCTCCCCGACCGGTCCGCTCCCACGCTGACTTCCTGGCTCCGGAGCCATCCTGGCGTCGAAGTGGTGACGACAGCACCCTCGACGGAGTATGCGCGCGCAACCATGCCATCTTGTCCGCCTCCTTGCCTCGGGCGGACATGCTCACCTCTCGGCCCTCTCGTCACGACGGGCTCCGGCGAGGACTTACCGCTCGCCGGGCGATGCGCTGCTCGGTGCGTCCATCTCGCACCAGTCTCTCCAGGTAGGAGGTCTCTTCTGGCGAGAGGCGGATGAGTCGCGGAGGACGTCTTCTCATCCACCAGAGCTATTCATCCCCCGCGACTATGTCCAATAACTTCGTTTACAGTCCACTAGTGGAGTGTCCGACAAGTTTTTCAACATAGTCGAGACCAGGGGGCTGGTTGGGAGGAGGATGAGACTGGGTAAGTTGGGTGGATGAGGAGACGACCGCCGCACCTCCTCCACCTCTCGCCTGGGGAAGTGGCCTACCTCAAGACGCTGGTGGAGGACGGACGTACCGAGCAGCGCGTCGCGCGCCGAGCGCGCGTCCTGCTGGCCATGACTGACCCGGACACCGTCGTGTCGGAGTTGGCCGACAGGCTTGAGCTGGAGCGCACCACCATTTGGCACTTGTGCCGTCGCTACGAAGCGTACGGTGTCGATGTCGTGCTGGATGCGCCCCGCTCCGGCCGTCCGCGGGAGCTTTCCCCCCCTGCAACGAGTAGAGGTGGAACAGTTGGCGTGTTGTGAGCCGGCGGGCGTGGGCTTGCAGATGATGCACTGGTCCACCCGGAGCCTGGCCCTGGTGGCACGCCGACGGGGTATTGCCCCGACCCTCTCCCACTCCACGGTGGCGCTCATCCTGCGCGAGGCTGACTTGCAGCCTCACCGCACGCGTTACTGGAAGACACCCACCCTGGACGACACCTTCCGTCACAAAGCGGCCCAGGTGCTGTGGTGCTACGAGCAGGCGCGGCAGCTGGCCCAGAGGAACGAAGTGGTGGTGTGCGTGGACGAGAAGCCCAACATCCAGGTGCTGCACGGTGAGCAGCCCGTGCGGCCCATGCAACCCGGCCTCATCGAACGCCGGGAGTTCGAGTACGTGCGGCGTGGCACGGTGAACCTCCTGGTCAAGCTCGTGGTGCACTCCGGCCGCATGCGCAGCTGGCACCTGGAGAGAAACAACGGGGAGTGCTTGCGCGCCGTACTGCCGCGGCTACTTGGGGACCATCGCGACGCCAGGCGCATCCACCTCATCTGGGACAACGCCCCCAGTCACACCGCCGGGCAGACGCACGACTTCCTCCGCACTCACTACCCGCACGTCCGGGTGCTTTTCACTCCAGCCCACGCCTCCTGGCTCAACCAGGCGGAGTTGCTGCTACGCGCCTTCGCCGAGCGCTACCTGCGACGCGGGGACTGGGCCAGCCGTGACGAGTTCGTCGAGCACCTCGACGCCAGCTGGCCCGAGTACAACCGCTTCTACGCCCACCCCTTCACCTGGTCCTGGACTCGCGCCAAGATGCACTCGTGGGTGGACCGCCACCTGTCCTGACTATGTTGAAAAACTTGTCGGACACTCCACTAGGTTGCTCGTAATCAGCACGCTCCTGCGCTCGTGTCGCTGGGCCAGGAAGGTAAACAGCACCTCCATCTCCTCCCTGTCCTGTTGGATGTAGCCGATGTCGTCGATGATGACGGCGTCATACCCGTCCAGTCGCCGCAGCTCCTTCGTCAGCAGGAGGCTCTTCTTGGCCAGGAGCAGTCGCTGCTCCAGCAGCACCACCGGTACGAGGAGCACCTCGTAGCCGCGCCGCACCAGCTCGTGGCCGATGGCGCTCACCGTGCGTCTTGCCTCGCCCCGGCAGTCCGAAGGCCAGCACGTTCTCCGCGCGCTCGACGAAGCCGCCCTCGCATAGGACCGATAGCTGACGGCGCACCTTGGTCGGCGGCTCCTCCTGCTCGAGCGTGGAGAGTGTCTTGTCCGTGGACAGCCTTGAGGCCTTGAGCAGCCGCTCAATGCGTCGGCACCGGCGCTGCGGACATGTCTAGCCCGCCTGCCCGGCTCCTCGAAGAGCGTCTTGGTCTCCAGCTTCGGCGCCTCCTTCAGCCTCTCGGCCAGGCTGGCCCACTGCTCCTCGAAGGGGTCCTCCCTTGTCCTCCAGGTGCGCTCCTGCTCAAGCCCCGAGGGGAACTTCCCCTCCTTCACGTACTTGCGGGCCGTCTTGCGGTCCATGCCCGCCTGGGCCGCCGCCATCCCCAGGCCACCGTGCTTCGCCATCTCTTCCATCAGCTTCCTCTCCTGGGCATCCGTCGTCCTCACTCGCTCATCCGAACCTTCGGAGTCACCGGGTTTCTACCGACGGCTGCCGTCACTTGTAGATGGGGAGGTGTAGTTGTCGTTGCTGGGGAGGTGTAGTTGTCGCTGAGCAGTGAGCAGCGAGGCCCACAAGGCCGCGCTGCTGGAGGAAGACGACACCTTTGATATCGTCGTCACAGGGTGCACACGATGACCACTCGGGCTCGCCTCCATCTGCACATCTTCGCGCCAGAGCTCACCGGCGACGACGGGCGCCCGCTCGCTGCCGTTGAAGGCATGGAGCGGGCACTCCCCGGCATGTGGTTGGCGTGGCGGATCTCGGAAGAGGGAAGGCCCATCGCGCTTCCGCGGCGCGCGGTGTGGCTGGCTGAGACGGCCGCGTGCGGCGAGTTCGGGTTGCTGTACAATGGGGACGATCGCTACCCGGTGACAATGGATGGGCGGCGGGAGCGTGCGAGTGACAGTCCAGGGGGAGAGCCGCTGCCGCTGGTCCACGCGAAGCTGCCGCAGGATGCGGCCGTTGTTGCCGCGGCAGCGGACATGTTGGAGCACGTCGCGGAGGGCGTACGTGCCCGGTGAGGCGTCATGGCGCCCGGGCCCGTGAGGTTGGTCATCGCGGCTCAGACAGGTCCGAAGCTGGGGGGGGCCGGAAAGACCACCTCATGGGCTGCTGACGCTCAAGCTCCCATGGAACATCCGCTCGCCCACGGTTCCCAGGTATCTTGGGTGGATCAACTACTGGTCCGCGGCCGCTGCGGAGGTCATCGGCTTTCCGGACCCCTCCCGCGATGCCGAGTTGTTGGCGCGGGCCCGGCGGACGGCGTCGGGCGGGTGGGTGGTGAGGCTCACCGATACGCCGCTCGACCTGGACAACCCCACCCACCTGGAGGCGCTCAAATGGGCCTACGAGCGATTCCCGGAGATCGGTGGGCGTGCAGAGGCGTGACGTGGCTGCGATGGAGGGCACGCGCCCATGAGTGAGAACGACTCGGCCACAGCGTCCTGGCGTGCGATGCGCCGAGGGTGCTCCGTTGTCGATACACCGGCACGTCCATGCCCGGGACCTGTCCTTCTCCGAATAATGAGCTATCCTGGTATAAGCTGCTCAAGAGGGGAGAGAGGACATGACGACAGCGACCGAAAGCACGCCAGAGAGGAAGATCGAGCCCGCGCTCAAGCTCAACTTCTACAGCCACGCGACGCTGGATTGCCGCGACATCCAGCGCACCCGGAAGTTCTTCCAGGAGTTCCTCGGCTTCGAGACCGTTCAGATGGCGGACATGGCGTTCTGGGCTCGACTCGGCGGCGATCAGATCATCGTGGTCGTGCAGAGTCCGGCCCGCAAGGAGAACATGCCCTTCCTCAACCACAACGGGCTCGACGTTGGCACCGAGGCCGAGGTCGATGCCGCCTATGCGGTGGTGAAGCGCGACGCGGAGAAGTGGGGCCTGAAGAAGATCACCCGGCCGGTCGTCCAGCACGGCACCTATTGCTTCTACTTCTGGGACATGGACGACAACGCCTGGGAAATCCTGGCCAACCCCCAGGGTGGCTACTCCTGGGGCTTCAAACTCGGCGACCAGGAAGGCGCGGGTCACATGAGCCGCGACTTCAAGCGCCCTCCATCGACCCTGGGCAAGGGAGAGTAGGGGCACCGCCCCATGCCCGGGTGCGAACACCCGGGCTCAGGGGTTGTCTGGCTTCAAGGGAATCTCCAGTGTGGCCGTGGCTCCCCGGGACAGTCCCTCGCTCTCGAGCGTCAGGCTTCCACCCAATATCTGCGCCGCCAGCGCGCTCGAGTGCAGGCCGAAGCCATGGCCGTTCTTGCGCGTGGTGAAGCCGTGCGAGAAGAGCTTCGCCTGGTGCTCCGGCTCGATGCCGATGCCATTGTCCGTCACCTGGATGCGCGCGCGTCCATTCTCGGCGGTGAGCCGCACGGTCATGTGACGCTGTCCCTCGGGCATCCCGTCCAGGGCGTATTTGGCGTTGCTGACGAGATTGATGAGGATTTGCAGCACCTTGTGTTTGTCCAGTCGTACCCGGGGCACGCGGAAGACCTGGCGGGTGACGGTGATGCCGTGGCGTTGGATGGCCGCCTGTTGGATGCGCAGGGTGTCGTCGACGAGCTGCGCGAGGTCGCACTCCTCGAGGAGGAGCGAGGTCTTCGCATAGGTCTGCTGCACCTGGACGATGGCCCGGATGTGCTCGATGTGTCTGTTCATCGCCTCCAGGCTCTCCTGCAGACCCGTCTGCTCGACCAGGAGCTCGCCCGAGAGGGCGGAGAGATAGTCGACCAGACGCTCGCCACGCGGATCCTCCGTGAAGAACGCCCCCAGCCTCCCGCGGTGCTCCTCCAGCAGCGTGGCCACCTGCCGCACCCGGACGACCCGGGAGGAGCCCACCGCCTGGCGCGTCACCTCCAGGTTGACGACGGCGCTGGTGAGGACATTGCCGACGTTGTGCAACACATTGGAGGCGATCTCCGTCATGCCCACCGCGCGCGCCGTCTCCACGAGCCGGACCTGGGTCTCCTTGAGCTCCTGCGTGCGTTCATCCACCCGTCGCTCGAGCTCGTCCTTGGCATGGCGCAGGGCGGTCTCGGCGCGTTGGACCTCGTCATAGAGCCGCGCGTTCTCGATGGAGATGGCGGCCTGGGAGGCGATGTGCCCGAGCAGCGAGATGCGGGCCGGAGTGAAGGCCTCGGCGGCGAGGCGGTTCTCCAGGTACAGCACTCCGACGAGTCCCTCCTTGCGCAACAGCGGCAGGCAGAGCACCGACTTGGCCAGGCCGCGCTCGAGGTACGCATCGGCTGAGAAGGGATGGGACCTCGAGGCATCGCCAATGAGGACGTGCTCGCACGTGCGCCGGACGTAGGCGACGAGGGTCCAGGGCAGGCCGTCGGTGCTGTCGTCCGCTTCGGGGCACACCCGGACGCCCCCTTGCGCGTCGTGGGAGATGGCGGCGATCCGGAGCGAATTGCCGTGCGGGAGCAGCAGGGCACCGCGCTGGGCGCCGGCGTTCTCGATGGCGACCTCCATCAACGTGGTCGCCAGCCGCTCCAGGACGATTTCTCCGGAGATGGCCTGCTGGGCCTTCACCACGGAGAGCGCGTCGATCTGCGTCGAACTCGTATCGTAGGAGGGGGTGGCCGAGCCCTCCGCCGAGGTCGCGAGCGCTGGCCACCGTGCGTCCAGGTGTTGAACCTTGCCGTGGGCTCCCCACTTCCGGTACGCCTCGCGGGCCTCGCGGGCCAGGGGCAGGGCGAGGGTGGGGACCCGCCGCTCGCGCCAGAAGCGCGCGGCGAGCTCGGCGGCGAGGCCGGCGTTCTGGAGGAAGCCATGCGCGCGGGCGGATTGGAGCGCCTCATCGTAGGCGTATATCGCCTCATCCCGCATGCCCATGCAGCGGGCCAGCTCCGCCGAGACCATCCGTTCCGCCGCGCGGAAGTTCTCGGGACAGTGGCTCGCCCATTCCTCGAGCTGGGCCTGGTGCCGCCGCATGGCCTCGAGGTACTCCCGCCGCGTCTCCGGGTTCGCGTCTTCGTAGCAGGCGGCCAGGGTCAGGGCGCTGTAGAGGTGGTAGTCGAGCAGCTGGATGTGGCCGACCGAGGACCAGATGAGCTCCGCGGCTCTGGCCGAGGCCTGACGTGCCTCCTCGTAGGCGCCGAACATGAAGCGCGACTGCATCTTCATGATCCAGTACCAGCACACCATGGTGCTCACGGGCGCCAGGGTGGGCGAGGACAGGCGGGACTCGAAGGTCACCTCGTCGAAGTGCACGCCGCACAGCGAGCTGAACGAGGGCGAGAGGCCGCGCAGCTGCTGCACGTAGCACTGGGTGAGCACGATGACGTCTTGCACGGCCCGGAAGCCGGACTTGTTCGCGAAGTCGAGGCGCGCGACCGACTCCTGGTAGACCTCGTCCAGCGAGTGGCCCAGGGCCAGGAGATCGGAGACGAGATGGTTGCAGCTATAGCAGGCGGTCTGGAAGTCACCGGCCGGGACCGCGTGCTGGAAGGCGCTGCGGATGAATTCCAGTGAGAGGGAGAGGGGCTGGGTCCAGTAGTTGACCAGCTCCATGCTGTAGAGCGCCCTGCCCCTGGAGGCGGAGAAGTCATGGCGCTCGACGAGTTCGCAGGCGAGCCACCCGAAGGCATACCCCTCCTGGTACTTCTTGAAGCTGTGGCCCTGCACCAGGCCGTACCAGGCATACCCGTTCACGGCGGACTCGGCGTTGCCATGACGGAGACAGAGGAGGACCATCCGGCTGAGGTGGAGGATGAGCAGGTGGAGGTCGGTGAACAGCGCGGGCGAGAACAGGGTGGAGAGGATGCGCATCGCCGCCAGCGTGTCCGGGTCCGTCATGAGGGGCAGGTCGATGAGGCTCGCGATGGAGCGCTCCCCCAGCTCGGCCCACACCTCCGCGTTGGCCGCCGCCACCTCATCCCAGGAGGGGTGGGGCGACATGGGCATGCCCAGCGCGGCCAGTCCCTCCAGCAGACACTCGACCGCCGCCTGACTCTCGTTGACGGCGAGGTGGATATCGCATCGCAGACAGGCGACCGCCGCGATCTCCGTGGAAGTGCGAGCCCTTGTACGGAGTATCCCCGTGAGGTGACGCGCCTCGGCCGGATTGCCACTCATGAACTCGCTGATGGCCCGCTGGAGGTGCAGCTCGAAGGTGAAGGCGTGCTCCCGCTCCCAGGAGTCTCCTGGGAGGAGCTGGAGGGCCGCCGTGAAGTAGGCGACGGCCGAGCGGTGCGCGGTCGAGGACTGGGCCTTCCTGGCCGCCTCGGCGTTCAGACATGCCACGTCATGGCGCTCGTCGGCGGCGAGAAGCAGCTCCGCGCCGACGTTGAGCTGGTTCACGACGTCGAAGACCCGCTCCCGCAGCTCCTCCGGGGACAGGCTCGCCCGCAGCAGGCGGCCAATGCGCAGGTGGACGGCCTTGCGCTCTTCCTCGGGGATGAGGGCATGGGCCGCCTGCTGGATGCGGTCATGGATGAAGCGGTACTGCTCCGGGCCGCTGCGCATCAACATGCCATCCTGGAGCGCGGGCTCGAGCCTCCGCTCCACCTCGCCCATGGACAGGTCGGAGATGATGGCCAGCGTCTGGAGCGGGAAGACATTGCCCGCGCACGCCGACAGGCTCATCAGGTGCTGCGTCACCGCGGGGAGCTGGCGCAGCTTGCCCGCCATGAAGTCGACGACGTTGTCGGAGTAGCCCCTGGCGCGGACTCCTTCGGCATCCCATCGCCAGGAGCCCTCGGGCGTGCGGGTCAGGAGCCCATCCTGGTTCAGCGTCCGCATCAACTGGATGAAGAAGAACGGGTTGCCGCCCGTCTTCTCGTGGACCTGGGCGGAGAGGGGTTCGATGAGCTCCCGCTCCGCACCCGGGAGCGCGTCGGCGATGAGCCCCTGGAGCAGCTCCAGGCTCAGCGGCTCGAGCCGGATGTCGGTCACCCGGGCGCGCTCCTTCAGCATCTCCTTGTGTGCCAGCATCAGCGGGTGGGACGGGGAGACCTCGTTGTCCCGGTAGGCCCCCACCAGCAACAGCGGTGGGGTGCTCGGGTGGGAGATGAGGTGCTGGATGAGCTGGAGGCTGGCTGGGTCCGCCCACTGCAGGTCATCGAGGAACACGACGAGGGGGTGCTCGGAGGTGGAGACCGCGCCGATGAACCGCTGGAAGACCCGGTTGAAGCGGCCCTGTGCCTCGATGGGTGAAAGCTCCTGGAGCGGGGGCTGCTTGCCCACGACGAGCTCCAGCTGTGGCACCAATTCCACGAGGAGCTGCCCATGTCCCTCCCACGCCGCCCGCAGGCGCTCGCGCCAGGCCTCGAGCTGCGCGTCGGTGCCGGCCAGCATCTGCTGCACCAGTCCGCGGATGGCCTCGGCCAGGGTGGCGTAGGGGATGCCACGCTGGAACTGGTCGAACTTGCCCTGGAGGAAGATGCCGCGCCTCCGCGCGACCGGCCGGTACAGCTCATGGATCACCGCCGACTTCCCGATGCCCGAGTAGCCGCTGATGAGGATGAGCTCCGGGACTCCCCCCTGGGAGATCCGCTCGAAGGCGCCCACCAGGGTGGCGACCTGCGCGTCGCGTCCATAGAGCCTCTGGGGCATCTGGAAGTGGGGGGAGATGTCGTGCGCGCCCAGCGGGAACTCCTCGCACACTCCCCGGCGCAGGTCGTCCCGACACCGCGTGAGATCGGCCTTCAGGCCATCCGCGCTCTGGTAGCGCTCCTCGGCGACCTTGGCCAGGAGCTTCATCACGATGGCGGACAGGACGGGGGGGATGTCGGGGACGCGCTCATGCGAAGGCCTCGGGAGCTGGGCCATGTGCGCGTGGAACCACTCGAGCGCGTCGCGCCCGTGGAAGGGCAGCGTGCCCGTCAGCAGCTCGTAGAACGTCACCCCCAGTGAGTAGAGGTCGCTGCGGTGATCCACCGAGCGGTTCATGCGCCCGGTCTGCTCCGGGGACATGTAGGCCGGGGTCCCCTCGATGAGCGTGGTGGACACCGCGTCCACATGCTCCACGGTCTGGAGGATGGCGGTGCCGAAGTCGATGATGAGGCTCTCGCCCGAGGGCAGGATGACGATGTTGGAGGGCTTGATGTCCTTGTGGATGACGCCGTGGCGGTGGATGGATGTCCGCCAGGGTCGAGGCCAGGGAGATGGCCAGCTCGAGGAACCGGTCCACGCCGAGCGGCTGACCCACACTCTCGGACAGGGCCTCGCCACCCGTGCCCTCCAGCAGAAGCACCGGGCGTCCATGGCTCTGCTCACACCCCAGGGTCCTGGCCACGCCGCGCACCTCCCGGAGCCGGTGCAGGAGAGCGTGCTCCCTCTGGTAGCGCTCGACCTCGCGAGCGCCTGATTGCTGCGTCACCGGCATCTTGACGATGACCGGCAGGCGATCGTCATCACGGAGCGCGTGGTAGAGGATGCTCGACCCCGTCGACTTGAGCGTGTCGAGAAGGGTGTAACCAGCGATGTTCAACATGGAGACCGTCAGGAGTTGAGGCCAGAGCCCTCCCGCGGAGGGAGGCAAGCGACCTCACCAGCCCACGTGGGGGACTTGGATCGGCCAGGCTGTCTGAACCCCCCGGAACGAGGACACCAGCGTGTCGCGGCGTGTGTCGCCAGCTTGCTTGTTGTTTACCGACCCAGGACTCTACCAGAGAAAATTACCCGATTCTCAAAAATAGAGATTCTGCCTCTTCATATCCGCGCGCAGGCACATCCGCATGGAGGAGTGCACCGGGCGGAGTCCTGGGGCCCTGGAGGGTTTGTTGTACTTTCGCCAGGCAGGCGTTGGACAAACCTTGTCGAGAACAGCGGCCAACTCCGCCGCGCTCTTTCACGGAAAGTGATTTGCCCAAAAAGAATAGGGGACCCCGGCGACGGATGCCGCCGAGGTCCCCGCGCTCATTCATCAGGAGACATCTTGGGGTGCGCTACTCGTACGTCTCGCCGCTGCTCCTCGCCGAGAGGGTGGGGCGGCCCTGGCCGAACAGGAAGCCCAGCTTGAACTGCCAAGTGCCCCCCGCGTTCACCGTCCCTCCCGCCGCCTGGTCGCCCGCGGTCACGGCGCCCGCGAACGGACGGGAGTAGGCGACCTCGGGCATCAGCCGGAAGCCCTCGCTGACGCGCAGCGCGTAGCCCACCGAGGCGCCTCCGCTCAGGTAGTTGAGGCTGGCGGAGCTGCCATCCGCGCCCGCCAGGAAGCGCGTGCCTTCCAGGCGAGGCCCGAGGACGAACTCCGAGCCCCCGCTCGTCTTGAAGCCGACCAACAGCGGAAGGGCCAGCCGGACATAGCCCACGTCGACCGGACCGGCGCCGCCGACGAATCCAGACAAGGAGGGCGCCAGCGAGACGGCCAGGGTGGGGTTCTCCGGGTTGGTGAACAGGTACTTGCCCTGCAACTCCACCAGGGAGGTGCCCAGGCGCGCTCCGAGGTCCAGGCGGTCGGTAACGCCGTAGCGCAAGGCGATATCGAATTGGGGCAGGTTGGCCGAGGCTTCCGTCCCAGTCTCGCTCTCGGCCACCGCGAGGTGGGCCAATCCCGGCTCCAGGGCGAACTGGAACTTGCCCGCTCCCAGCGTGTCCGCCGTCTGCACCTGGCTGATGGACGCACAACCACTTCCAAGCAGCCCCAGGGAGAGGGCCGCCGCCGCCATACGCAACTGCATCCGCATTGTTGAGTCCTTGTTCGAGGAGGCGAGATGAGTGACCCGGTGCCAGGCGCCAGGGGGTCGATTCCCCCGTGTGCCCGCTGTCGTGTCCGCCTCGCCCCGCTCATACGGCGAGCAGGCGGGCATATTCAGGGACACTCGATTTTTTTATTTCGGAGCCCGTAAGCCCCTCGCGGAGCGGATCGCCTGAGCCGCGAATATTCCGCCCCTGCTTTCGTCATGGCCGGCGCCTCGTTCCAGGATACTTCATGAGCAAAACCTTCACGTCCAGGAGCCTGGACATGATCCGCGTCGTCCTGGCGGATGATCATGTCCTGATCCGCGCGGGTCTCCGCCGCCTGCTGGAGTTCACCCCGGAACTGCACGTGGTGGGCGAGGCGGCCGATGGTCACGAGGCCCTGCGGCTCGTGGCCGGGTTGGATCCAGACATCGTGTTGATGGACGTGCGGATGCCGCGCCTTGGGGGACTGGAGGCCCTGCGCATGCTGAGGCACATGGACCCGGAGCGCCAGGTGGTGCTGATCTCCGCGTTCGATGACGACTCGGTGATAAGCGAGGCGTTGCGCCTCGGGGCGCGAGGCTTCCTGCGCAAGGACGTGACCCGGGACCAACTCGTCGGGGCGCTCCACCGGGTCGCGGCCGGCGAGATATTGCCTCCCCCTGGGATTTCCGAGCATGTGGCCAGCCGATTCTCGGAGCTGTCACGGGACTTTCCGCATGCGGAGGGCCACGAGGAACTCACCCGCCGGGAACTGGCCGTGCTGCGCCTCATCGCCCGGGGTCTGAGCAACCGGGAGATCGCCGAGGCACTGGGGACCGCCGAGGGCACGGTGAAAAATCATACGTCCCACATCCTCTCCAAGCTGGGGGTCCGGGACCGCATCCAGGCCATCCTCCGGGGCATGGAGATCGGTTGTCTCTGATGGATGTGCGTCGGCGTGGGTGTGTGGTGTCTGTGACTTCTGGCACATGCGCTCCTCGATGCGATGGGTATAGGTTTCACCAAGACACACACCTTTGGAGGATGCACCCATGCGCCACGTACTCGGAACGATTGCCGTTGGGATGATGTCATTGCTTGGCTCGTCGGCCCTGGCCGAGCTGCCTCCCGTCAAGAAAGCCACTGCCTTTTTCAACGGTTGTGACTATTCGATCCAGTCGCGGCCATTCGAGGGGCTGGCAGCGGGTCAGAGCCCCTGGATCTATTACAAGGTCGTCATTCAGCGTGAGCAGGGTCCCTATTGCTGGTTTCCGCCCGCGACCCTGGAGCTGTTGGACGTCGCTTACGAGCCGGAACTCGCGATCCTGGCCGATTACCAGGGAATCGCGGTGGCCTACGGCTGGACGACGTCCTCCCGGAGCACGGGTCTCTCGACTCGAATCCGCGTTGGGCGGGTGAACCCCTACGCATCGAACGCGGAAGCGTTGGAGATCACGAGGCAGTCGACGCTGGAAGCCTATCAATTCGCTTCTTCCACCTCGGGTCCTACCCCGGGCTCGCTCTATCTGGACCGGCTCACCTTCAACTATGGCAATCTCGAGGTGCGTGGCCGTCTGACGGGGAACTGGGTGGCGGCTCAAGAGTCCCCCTCCTCTGGGCCTATCAGTCTCCTCGAGGGAGACCACTTCATCGCCATCTATCCGGGCATCTTCTCCACGACGCAGCCGCCCCTCTTCGTGACCTACTGAGGGGGCGGGGGCGTTGACGCTCCTTGGGTCGGGGGTGTCAACGCCAGGGTTGGCGTATTACCCAAAGGGGGTTGCTCGGCGCGCCTTCACCCCAGGCGCGGCGGGGATGTTTGAAGCGCGGCTGCGGACTTGAGCCCGAACCTCATGAGGGGCGGAAGCGGCCGTCCGGCCCACGGTTACGCTCCACGTTGGAATCCCACTGGGTGTCACTCGCCTGGGACATCTTGTGGAGGGCGAACGCCGCGACACCCAGACCGAAGAGGAGTCCCCACACCGAAGTGTTCTCTTCCTTGGGTGGTGCGGGCGAAGGCGTGGCAGGCGGCGGAGAAGGGGCGGGTGCTTGGCGCGCGTGTTCCTCTTGTGCCGTGCGCCAGCGCTCCTTCATGTTCTCGAAGGCGAGCTTGGCGTCGTAGCGCTTCCGCGCGGCCGGATCACTCAGGACCTCATAGGCGGCGGTGATGGCCTTGAACCGCTCTTCCTTGAGCGGGTCTCCCGGGTGGTGATCCGGGTGGGTGTCCCGCGCGAGTTGGCGAAAGGCCTTCTTGATGTCGTCGGGGGTGGCGGTTGCGGTGATGTCTAACGTTTCATAATGAGACATAGAGGACTCCTTTTCCGGGGGGCGATGGGGCTTCTCAGCCGTCGTCTTGGGTGGCAATGAAGAGCGCTCCCACGGCGAGGACCAGCGCGGAGCCCCACAGCGCGGGCGTTTCGAAGAAATGCTCGATGGGATGGCGACGGGGATCCCACTCATCCCAATGCAGGAAGGCGCGTTGGCCGTTGACGCGCAGGTGGTAGCAGCCATCGCGCCGCGGCTTGCGGTAGTGGCGGCCCGCTCCAAGTCCGACGTGGGCTTCGTACTGACCACCGGCCAACAACCACCGGGCTTCGTGGAGACTCACTTCGAGTTCTACCTGCCGGGCGAGCGCGTCGACGCGCTGCTCCGCGAGCGAAAAGGACGTGAAGGGATTACCCCAAGCTGGGTGCGTGTATGTGTTGTTCATGGTACGCGACATGCTGCACGTAAGTCGGATTCGGGTCAATAACCCATGTGTGAATATTATGCGAGAATGGGTGCGAGATGTCGTACCTTCCCCGCAACTTGGCGGGGAGCGCGCCATGGTATGCTCCCCGAGGTGAGCCATGAGCCCTGAACGAGCGAAAAAGCCAAGCGAATCAGAGGTTTACGCGTTGGTGGTCGGCAAGATCATCGCCACGCTCCGGGTGCAGAAGGAGTGGTCGCAGGAGGAACTGGCACGGCGAGTGGGATTGACACAGTCGACGCTGTCGCGAATCGAGCGGGGGCAGGCGCACCCAGACCCCTTCACCTTCAAGAAGTTCGCGGAGGTGTTCGGGATGGGGGTGGAGGAGTTCCACACCCGGGTGAACGAGGCCATGGAGGCCACGAAGCGGGCGACCCAGGGAGCCACGAAGAAGGCCTCGGACTCGTCTCCCTGGTGGGAGGTGGCCATCGGGGTGGCTGGAATCGTGGGGCTGGTGGGCTTGGTGTCGTTCGCCGTGGCGGCCATCCTCGAGGAGCAGAAACCCGACGAGTCCGACGCGACGCCGCCCGATGCCTCTCCCCAACCTCCTGGTCCGAAGACGCCCGGAGGCGCCGGTGCCGCCGGGACGGCTGCTTCCGGACGTCCTCGGTCTTCCTGACGCCCGCGTTTACGGCCGCCCCAGCCTCGCGAGCGGGCCCGGCGGGAAAACCAAACGGCGTCAGGTGTGTATGAATCGATGTATGGTCGAGCAAAGGATCATCGTCATCGGCGGAGGCATCGGCGGGCTGTGTGCGGCGATTGCCCTGCGCAAGGCCGGGTGCGAGGTGGTGCTCTACGAGCGCGCCGGTGAGCTGCGTCAGGTGGGCGCGGGGCTCTCACTGTTGCCAAACGCGTTCCGCGCGCTGGAGACACTCGGACTGGCTCGGGAGGTCGCGGCCGTGGGCAAGCCCTGGCGAGAGACGCGCATCCACCGCTCAGATGGACGCGTCCTCGGCCACTTGCCCGTGGAGCCCTTGTGCCGGACCCTGGGCCAGTCGGCCGTGGTGATGTCCCGCGCGGAACTGCATGAGGTCTTGCTGCGAGCGCTCGGGCCTGACGTGCCGCGGCTTGGTGCCCGTTGCACGGGCTTCCGGGTTGAGGGGACGGGCGTGGTGGCGGAGTTCGAGGACGGCCGGCGTGAGCGTGGCGCCTGCCTCATCGGCGCGGATGGCTTGAACTCGATCATCCGCGGGCAGGTGGTGCCCGGTGTCACGCAGCGCTACAGCGGCCACAGTTCGTGGCGAGGCATGGTCGAGTTCGAGTCACCCGTTTTTCCGGAGGGCACTCTGTTCGAGGTGCTTGGGCGCGGCGCCCGCTTCGTGCTGTGCCACATCGGCCCTGGTGCCAGTGGGGCGAAGCGGGTGTATTGGGCCCTGCTGGCCAACACGCCCGCGGGTGGGCGCGACCCGGAGGGAGGGCGGAAGGCGTCCGTACTGAGCCGGGTGGGCGGATGGATGGCGCCGATCGAGGCGGTGGTCGAGGCCACGCCCGAGGAGGCCATTCTCCGCACGGATGTCAGTTGCATCGATCCGCTCGATCGCTGGGGCGAGGGGCCGGTGACGCTGCTGGGAGACGCAGCGCACGCGATGGTGACGGACATGGCGCAGGGCGCCTGCCAGGCGATAGAGGATGCCGTCGTGTTGGCCCAGTGTGTGCGGGAGGCGGACGACCTCGAGCGCGCCCTGCGGGCCTACGAGGCGCGCCGCCGCCCCCGTACCGCGGAACTAGCGCGGCTGAGTTGGAGGTCCGGCTCCCTCCGGTATGTGGAGGGGAGGGTCTCCACCTGGCTACGGGACACGCTGTTGCGGTGCGTGCCGTCCTCCTTGGTGGAGAAGCAGCTTCGCTACGTGGTCGGCTTTCCCTTCCTGGACGCCCAGGCCGGCCCTGGAAGCACCCCGTTCAGGGCCGAGTCATGGTTGAAGCGATGAGGAAGGCGTCACGCTCGCCCTTCTCATAGGGGGGCACCGGGGGCTGCAAATCGCCGGTCGTGTACCCGACGATGAAGATCTCCCCACACTGATCCACCGCCACGGCGTTCGGGTGATCATCTCCCTCGCTTCCCCACTGCCTGGTCGCGAGCCGTTCACCGTCCTTGTCGAACATCATCAGGAAGACGTCTTGCTGGCCCTTGTTCGCCAAGGGATCGTGCTCGAGCACTGAATCCAGTGTCTCGCCCACCACGATGATGTGGCCTTGGGTGTCAACCGTCATGTCCGTCACGAAGTCGGCGCCGGGGGAGCCATATTGCTTCGTCCAGAGGATCTCTCCGAGGGCTCCCTTTTCCGGATTCATGTTGAGCAACCGCAGCACCACGTCCTGTTCGCCGTGGGATTTCTCGCCCATGATCCCCATCGTGGCGCCGGCGATGAGCAGATTCCCATCGGGGAGGAACTGGGCGGCTTGGATCGTGTCCATGCTGATCGGCGATTGCCTCCAGACAGGACCGAGTTCACCCTCGCGGGTGTTGTCGAGCTTGCGCACGAACGCGCCCCGCTGAGGTCCAGCGCTGATGTTGCCCGTGACGTAGATTCCGCTATCGCGTTGGAGGTCCACGGCCAGGCCTCCCAGCGTGTCGGTGTAGGAGGTATCGAACGACTTCGTCCACGCCTGGGTGAGCGCCGGTCCGTTCGCGGACCGCTTCAATTTGGTCACGAAGGGGTCCTCCCACCGCTCGACGTAGTGGGTGCCCGAGGGCACGTAGAAGTCGTCGAATCCACTGACGATGAGGTCTCCCTGGGCGTCGAAGGCGAGCCGGTTCGGGTGCTGCGGGTAGCTCGTGCCGCCCTGGTACAGGATGACCTCCCGGTCGGAGCCATGGGGCCCCGCCACGTAGAAGTCCTGTTGCCCCTGGTGGGTGAACTCAGCGACAGCGCCGTGGGTTGGATTGAAGGAGCCCGTGGTGCGGCCGGTGAAGTAGAGATCGCCCGTGTCCGGATGGAACACCAGCGCATCGATGGTCTCGGTCGTGCCTGGAATGTCGATGATCTTGTCCTTGTGTGGGAGCAAGACCTGATCGGCCGTGTGAGCCATGTGAAACAGCACGCCTCTCGAGTCTCCCGAGGGATCGAATCGTGCCGCTCCGACATCGCCATTCTCATATCCGGCCAGGTAGAGCCTGCCCTTCGCGTCGAGCGCCACGTCCAGGAACTCCTCGCTCTTCTTCGTTCCGAACTGGAACCCCCACTCGGGTGTCTTGGCGGCCTCCGAAGGCGGTCGGAAGCATCCGGTGGGCGTCGTGCCGGAGTCGGGTGGTCCGTCCTGGGGGGGCTCGCCGGTTCCCCGCTCGCAGGCGGTCAGGGCCCACATCAAAAGCATGACACCCATCCGAACGAACATGATCGCGAACACTCCATTCATGGTGGGGAGCGAACCCCTCAGTGGGCACGCACCGACAGGGAGTACTGGCGCAGTTGGCCATCCCGTGTCCACGCCCGCAGCAGGGTCTGCCCTGGGCCCTTCGGCGTGACCCGGATCACATCCCCGATCGGAGGCTCCACGCCCACGATGCTCGAGTCGCCGAGGGTCAACCGCTCGACTTGTGGCAGGGTGAGGTCGACGGGCTCACCCATTCGCAGCTCGATGGACTCATTCTCCCGGGAGATCCACACGTCCTGGAGCGCGCTCCTCAGGGCCTCTCCGCCCACGAGCGCCAGGGAGAGGCCCACCCCCATGGCCACCACCGGCCCCCAACGAAACCGCGAGGGGACTCGGAGCGCCGCGAGCAGCGCGTCCAGGGAAGGGAAGCGGTCCTCGGGACGCAGCGCCAATCCCCGGTCGAGCGCGGCCCGCAGTGCCCTCGGCGGACGGGGGCTCCGGGGTCTGGGCATCCGCCGCCAGCGGGATCGCTCCTCGCGGGCCCGTGTGTCGAAGGGCCGCACGCCGTACAACGCCTCGTACAACGTCACGCAGAAGCTGAACTGGTCTCCGCGCGCATCCACCTCGCGACCCGCGAGTTGCTCGGGCGACATGTACGCGGGCGTGCCCGCCACCGCTTCCCCCTCGGTGCCCACCTCCGCATCGCGCACCAGCCCGAAGTCCGTGACGCGCGGCCGTCCATCCGCGCCCACCAGCACGTTGCCGGGCTTGAAGTCCCGGTGAACCAGCCCCGCGCGGTGCGCCGCCGCCAGTCCCTCTCCCGCCTGGAGCAGGATCGCGAGCACCTCGCGCCACGGCCGCTCGCGCGCCCTCAGCCACTCCGCCAGCGTCGGACCCTCCACGCGCTCCATCACCAGGAAGACGTGCTCGCCCTCCATACCCAGCTCGAAGAGCGGCAACACGTTGGGGTGCGCGAGCCGCGCCATCGCCTGGGCCTCGCGCACGAGCCGAGCCCGGGCCTCGTCTCCGCCCAATCCCGGCCGCAAGAGCTTGAGCGCCACCGTGCGCCCCAGCATGGGGTCCCTCGCCGCGTACACCACGCCCATGCCACCTTGTCCCAGCGTGCCCTCGAGCAGGTAGCGGCCGAGCGGATGGCCCGCGCGGAACAGGGGCGTCTCCGGGACGGCGGGCAGCGTGGGCGCTCCCGTCTCCAGGTGCGTGGGGGCGTTCGCCAGGTCGGGTTCCGAGTCCTCGGCCACCACCGCCAGGATGGCCCGGCACGCCGCGCACCCATCCAGGTGCCGTTCCAACTCCGGCGTGTTCACGGCGCCAGGGGCCCCATGGGCGAGCCCCACGAGCACGTTTTCATCCGGGCACTCGTCGGGCGCGCCCTCTCGCGATCGATGAAGCATGGGCTCCATCCTCGCAGGCACGCCCGCCGGAGGAAATCCCACGCCGGACTCACTCCTTGACGATGATCTCGTACGTCCGGCGCTTCCCGTCCTTCGACCAGACGGTGAAGGTCGTCTTGCCCACCTTCTCCCCGGTCATGTGGAAGACCGTCTTCGCCGAGTCGCCGGGGACGGAGACATTGAGGATTTCCGGATCCTGGATGCTCGAGCCGATGGCGTCCTTCGACTCCAGCTTCTTCGTCTCCCCCCGCTTCAGGGTGATGGTCTCCGAGGGGATGGCCAGGGCTTTCTTCGGGACGGGCGCCGACTGCTCCGCGCCCGCCGCCGTGCCGGCCATCACCACCGCCAGAACCGCGACCCTGCCCAGCTGCTTCTTCACGTCCATGAGAGTGTGCTCCTTGGGTTGCCTTCACCCCGAAGACACCTGCCCCCCCCGCGCCGTTGCACGGCGGCGAATAAAAAAGCGCGAGCGGCTCAGGAGCGGGTGGCCAGGAGCCCGGAAAGGCTCTGCTCCAGGTTCCCCGCCCCGTCGAGCAACACGCTGTGCAGCTCGCTCGGAGACAAGCGCAAGCGCTCGGCGAGCCGGACGCGGGTGCCCTCGAGCACGTCCTCGCGGGCCTGGGCGAGCCAGCGTGACACGGTGGACTTGTGGGTGCGGTACAGGGTGCCCAGTCGCTCCAGGCTCATTCCCTCCACGACGTGCAGGCGCAGCAGCATGCGCTCCCGCGTGGGCAGCGCGGCGAAGGCCTCGGCGAGCGCGGCCTGGAAGTCCGCCCGGTGACGCGCGTGCAGGGGTTCCCAGTGCGCGGCCTCGGCGCGAAGCGTGGCCTCGGCGAGAACTTCCTGCTCGGCGCGGGCCTGGCGTCCGGCGCCGCGGCGCGAGTTGAGGGCGGTGCGCACGGCGGCCGCGCGCAGCCACCCGGCGAGCGGTCCCTGGCCCAGGTACGCGGCGAGCCCTGGCGGACGCCCCGCCTCGGACAAGAGGAGCCGGGAGCGCAGGCGTTGCGCCACCTCGGCGGCGGCGTCGGCGTCCCGGAGCACGCGGGTGGCCGCGGCGGTCACCTTGGGAAAGAAGTGGGCTTCCAGGGCCGCCTGGGCCTCGGCGTCTCCCCGGACACACGCCGCCGCGAGGAAGAGCTCCCCGGTATGCATGGCGCGCAAGGCCTGCTCGAGTCCGGCATTCGGAGGCAGGCGCTCCGCGAGATATTCGACGAAGCGTTCGGCTTCCAAGGCGACGCGTGGCCATGACGCGCGCGCCTGGGTGATCACCGTCTCGAGCATCGCTTCCAGTTCGGAGAGCGAGGCGGGTTCGCCCATCCCGGGCCGCAGGCGGGAGATGAAGCGGGACGCGAGGGAGGGGAGGAAAGGCATCTCAGCGTTTGCTGACGGCGTGGAGGAAGCGTGCGTAGCCGATCTCGGCGGCGTTCTTCGTGAGCTCGATATTGACCCAGGCGACAACATCGCCGAACGGACGGTCCTGGAGGGGCCAGCGTGTCCGTTGCGTGGAGCGCAGGTCGTCGTCGGTGAGCGGGTCGAGCCTCGCCCGCCACTGTCCCTGGAGCTGGCCGATCCACGCGCGCACGTCGTCGGCACTGCCAGGCCACATCACGCCCTCGCGAGAGAGCGTCCCGTCGCCGAAGGAGTGGTCGAGCACCATGGACCACCAGAAGCCGAGGTGCCACGTCAGCCATGCGATGCTCGACGGGCCGATGTCATAGTCCTCGCGCTCTGGCCAGTCGGCGCGCCACCGTCCATCGGAGCCCGGATGCACGTGCAATCCCGCATGGGCAGGGCGCCACAAGCACTCCTCGGTGGTGAGCCCATTGAGGTGGAACTGGGTCAGCGCCCACGCTGTCTCAAACTGCCGGAGCAAGCAGTCACGCATCTCGTTGGCCATCCGCGGAGTGTACCCGCGGGAGCCTGCTCGCGTCTGGCTTGTTAGAGCGGCCGGCCGGTGGAGGCCTGAGACATGCGCACCGCGCGCTCCATCAGCTCGGTCTGGGCCCAGCGCTTCTCGCCCTCGGGGACGCGGCGCAGCCATTCTCCGTCCGCGCTGAGCGTCCACGCGTGGGTGTTCTCCGAGAGGCAGCGCTCGAGGATGTCGCGCACCTGGGCGATGAGCTGGGGCTCCTCCACGGGGGTGAGCGCCTCCACGCGGTGGTCGAGGTTGCGCGGCATGAGGTCCGCCGAGCCGATGTAGCAGCGCGTCTCGCCGCCGCGCTCGAAGACGTAGACGCGCGAGTGCTCCAGGAAGCGGCCCAGCGTGGAGACGACCCGGATGTTCTCGGAGACGCCCGGCACGAGCGGCCGCAGGCAGCAGATGCCCCGGATGTTGAGGTCCACCTTCACGCCCGCGCGCGAGGCGTCATAGAGCGCGTGGATGAGCACGGGGTCCACCAGCGCGTTCATCTTCATCTGGATGCGCGAGGGGTGCTCGGCCGAGTGCGCGGCGATGGTGCGGCGGATCTCCTCGTGCAGTCCCTCTCGCATGTTGATGGGCGCCACGAGCAGCTTGCGGAAGGACTTGGGCCGGGCGAAGCCGGTGAGGAAGTTGAACAGGTCGGCCACGTCCGCGCCGATGTCCGGATCCGTGGTGAACAAGCCCAGGTCCGTGTAGAGCCGGGCCGTCTTGGCGTTGTAGTTGCCCGTGCCCACGTGCACGTAGTGGCGCACCTTCTCGCCCTCGCGCCGGACGATCAGGATGGCCTTGGCGTGGGTCTTGAGTCCGGGGATGCCGTAGACGACGTGCGCTCCAGCCTCCTCCAGCGCGAGCGCCCAGCGGATGTTGGCGCGCTCGTCGAAGCGCGCCTTGAGCTCCACCATGCACACCGCCTGCTTGCCGCGCTCGGTGGCGCGGATGAGCGCGGGCACCAGCGGCGACTTGTCCGAGGTGCGGTACACCGTCTGCTTGATGGCGAGCACGTCCGGGTCCTCCACCGCCTCGGTGACGAAGCGCTCCACGGAGGTGGCGAAGGACTCGTACGGGTGGTGCACCAGCAGGGCGCCCCGGCGCATGGCGGACATCACCGTCGTTATCTCCCCGTCGTTCTCGGCCTGAAGGCGCGGCTGGGTGACGGGTGTCCACGGCGGATCCCTCAGCTCCGCGAAGCCGGGCGTGGCCACCAGGGACATCAGGTCCGACATGTCCAGCAGATCCTGCTCCTCGTAGAGCTGCCGGGGCTCGAGCGACAGGGCCTCCATCAACGGATCGAGCAGCTTGGGGTTCATCCCCGACTGCACTTCCAGGCGGATGACGTCGCCGAAGCGGCGCTGGCGCAGCTCCGTCTGCACCGCCACGAGCAGATCCTCCGCGTCCTCGGACACGGTGTAGTCCGCGTCCCGGGTGACGCGGAACAGGCCCCGGTCGAGCACTTCCATGCCGGGGAACAGATCTCCCAGGTGGTTGGCGATGACATCCTCGAGCAGCACGTAGGACGTGGTGCCCTTGAGAGGCACGAAGCGCGACAGCAACTCCTTGGGCACCTTCACCCGCGCCACGTTCTCCGTGTCCGTGACCGGATCCCTCAGGAGCACCGCCAGGCTCAGGGACAGGTTGGAGATGTAGGGGAAGTGTCGGCCGAGTCCGATGGCCAGCGGGGTGAGCACGGGGAAGATCTGCTCGCGGAAGCGCTGGTCCATCTGGGCGCGCGATTCGGCGTCCAGATCCTTCATGGCGAGGATGCGCAGGCCCTTCTCCGCGAGCGTGGGGCGCAGCTGGCGCTCGAAGCAGTCCGTGTGGCGCTTGCCCTGTTCCAGGATGCGCGCGTGCAGCTTGTCGAGCGTCTCGCCCGGGGTGGCGCCGTCGGGCACCAGGCGCGCCACGCGGTTGCCCACCTGCTCGTGCAGACGGGCCACGCGGATCATGAAGAATTCATCGAGGTTGCGCGCGTAGATGGCGCAGAACTTCACGCGCTCCATCAACGGCACCGAGGCGTCCTCGGCGAGCTGGAGCACGCGGTTGTTGAAGGCGAGCCAGGACAGCTCCCGGTTGAAGAACAGATCACTGTCCTGGATATCCGTCCCGGGAGGAATGACGTCCCGCTCCGCCGTGGGCTTGTGGGAGGTGGAGTTCTTGCTGGCTGCGCGCTTGGGCATGTCCGCTCTTTCGAGGAGACGGAGCGATGTAGCAGAACGCGACTGGCGTGATTGTGAACTGTGGGTTCGCCCTGTCTAGGAGGCGACGAGCCGCGTCATGGGCCGCCGCTGGGGGTGCACCGCCACCTCGTACTGATTGCCGTGCTCGTCCTGGCGGATGACGGCCCAGCCCTGGCGTGACGGGGTGCCGCGCGGTTCGACCGAGTAGGACTGGTTGGGGCTCCGAGTACCCATCAACCGGCTGAGGCACTCGGCATGGTCGCGCAGGGGCAGCACGCACTGGTCATGACGCTGGCCCCGCGCGTCCGTGTGGACGATGGCCCACCCATCCAGGGACAGGGGGTGCTGCATGTCCGCCCGCCACAGCACGTCGCGTGGGGACAGGCCCAGGTGCGCGAGCGCGTGGTCGACCTCCACGTGCTCCATCCAGAGCGACGCCTCGGGCGGCTCCTGGGCGGACTGCACGGGCATCTCGATGAAGAGCTCCAGACCGCATTCGCAGGTGGATTCCCACCGGTAGCGCGGCCCCATGCCATCGCCTTCCTCGTCGTGGACGAGGGGCTCGCCCAGGCGTTCTTCGAGGGCTGCTCGCGACACGCTCAGGGTGCAAGCGCGTTTCTGCGTCCTCGGGGGAACCAGGCTGCGGGTGGCGAGCGGCTTCATGGGATTTCTCCTCTTTCGGGGAAGGGAAATCTAGTCCTCGTCCAAGTACCCGCCAGGGGGGCAGGCGTGAGTTCTGTCCATTGGAGGAGAAGTCGCCGGAAAGAGGGCGACTTCCGTCTGTGAATGGACGCTGTCCTGCCCTTCAGGGCGAGCGGGTGAAGACCTCCGCGAACGACTGGCTCCGGCTGATCCGCAGTCCAGCCCAGTGGGTGGGCTCGACCACGGTAGGGGGGCAAGGGCGCCCGGCAAGCCCTCCCGAGCGGGACTTCGGCCTACTTCCCACCAGTACGCGATTGCGCTGGCTCCTTTCGTCCTGAATAAGACGAAGGAGCGCGGCGTCCGTGCGCGCTCACGCCAGGGGCCTCCATCGAGACCCGGCAAGAGGGGAGACACAATGTTTCAGAAGGGAAGTCGCGGGAGCATGCGCGTTCTGGGCGGCATGCTCGCGCTGGTGGCCTCGTTGGCCGCGCGAGAGGGCAGGGCACAAGAGGTGGAGAGCGCGTGGGCGCCGCCCCTTCGCGACAGTCCCGTCCTCCGCTTGGAGGACTCCTCCCGGTTCACCTTCCTGTCCACCCGGAACTCGGGCTACCCCCGGGTGGAGGGCAATCGCATCGTCCTCATCCCGGAGAACCGCTCGAACGCCGCCGCCGCCGTCTTCCTCAACGAGCCCGTGCGGCCGCCCTTCGCGGTGCAATTCGACTACAACACCTACAACCGCCGCGGGAGCGGCCCCTGGTCGGCCGGTGACGGACTGGTGCTGATGTTTGGCCGCAACACGCCGGGGCGCCGGGTGACGCTGCCCGCGGGCAGTGGCCGTGGATTCGTACCGGACGGGTCGGGCTATGGCGTGCACGTGACGCTCTATGGAGAGGATCGCGGTCTGGTCCTCACGGACGGCTCGGGTCGCGCGCTGGCCTCCAGGCGCAACCCCGCCGCCTATACCCATGATCGCTGGTCCACCCTGCGGGTCGAGGTGGAGCGCGACGGCATCCGGGTCTTCCTGGATGGCGCCATGCAGATCGACTGGAGGGGCCCGGTGAATGTCTCCGCCACGGCCCTGGGCATCGGGGCGGGCACGGGTGACGCCAACGCGCTGCATGCCATCCGGGATCTGCGCCTCACCCGGGAGCCGTCGCGTCCCCAGCCGCCGCCTCCTCCTCCCTCGATGCCGCCTCCGGGCCCTCCATCGGGCGGGAATCTCATCATCAATGGGGACTTCGAGCAGCCCGCGCTCGGCCGGGGCAACTTCCGCACCCTGCCTTCCCTCCCGGGATGGAATCGTTCGTCGGGGCGCTCCATCGAACTGCAGAACAACGTCGCGGGGAGCGCGGCCCAGGGTCAGCAATTCGTGGAGCTGGATGGGGAGGACAACACCACGCTCGTGCAGGAGATGATCCCCACCCGCGCGGGCACCGAGTACGAGCTGCGGCTGGCGTTCTCCGCGCGTCCGGGAACGGACGTCCGGGACAACGCGCTGGAGGTGCTGTGGAATGGCCGCTCCCAGGCGGTCCTGGAGGCCAGCGGCAAGAAGCTGAACGACACCGCGTGGACCTACGTGGTGTTGCGTGTCCGGGCCGAGGGTCCGACGTCCCGTCTGGAGCTGAGGGACGTGGGGCAGTCCAATGGCGTGGGCACCTACGTGGATGATGTGTCGTTGCGGCAGGTCTCGGGCGGTCCTCGCCGCTGAGCCGTCCGCCGCTCGATGTTCGCGGGCATTGCCTGTCCGCGAACATCGTCTTCCTCGCGCCTTGACTACATGGCGGCCCTGGAATCCAGATGGGCGGAATTCCCAGATCAGCGCCTCGTCGTGAAGGGAGACCGCATGAAGGTTGGAATCGTCGGACTGGGCCCCATGGGCAGCGCCATGGCCAGCCACCTGTTGAAGGCCGGGCACGAACTCACGGTCTGGAATCGTACGCCCGAGAAGGCGGAGCCCCTGCTGGCGCAAGGCGCCAGGCGTGTGGACACTCCCGCCGAGGTGGCGTCCCGGGTGGAGGCGGTGATCAGCTCGCTCGCCCATGACGCGGCGGTCGAGCAGGTCGTCCTCGGGGAGAAGGGCGTGGCCGAGGGGCTGGCTCCAGGCGTCGTCCACATCTCCACCAGCACCATTTCCCTCGCGCTCTCGGAGCGGATGGCGCGGGTGCACGCCCAGAAGGGGCAGGCCTACGTGGCCGCGCCGGTGTTGGGACGTCCTCCCGCCGCCGCTCAGGGAAAGCTGTTCGTGATGGCGGCGGGCGACCCGGGGGCGCTCGCCTCGGTGCGTCCGTTGCTGGAGGGACTGGGGCAGCGGCTCTTCGTGGTGGGTGAGCGCCCGGAACAGGCCAACCTGCTCAAGCTCTGCTGCAACTTCCTCATCTACACCACCATCGAGCAGCTGGGCGAGCTCTTCGCCCTCACCGAGAAGGGGGGCCTGGATCGCGCCCAGGTCTTCGAGGTGCTGACCGGGAGTTTCTTCAACGCCCCGGTGCACAAGAACTACGGCCGGTTGATCGTGGATCGTGCCTACGACACGCCGGGCGCCCCGGTGCGGCTGGGCGCCAAGGACACGCGTCTGGTGTTGGAGGCGGGAGAGGCCCTGTCGGTGCCCCTGCCGTTCGCCTCGGTGATGCGCGATCGCTTCGTGTCCGCCCTGGCCCAGGGCGAGGCGGAGCTGGATTTCGCCGTCCTCGCCCGGCATGTCGCACGGGATGCCGGGCTGAAGGAGTGAGCGGGCCGAGGAGGCCTACGCCGTGGCGGCGCGCACGACCTGGATCAGCTGTCCGGAGTCGATGAGCTCGCAGACGGCCTCGATGTCGCGGTGGATCTCCCGATCCTTCTCCAGGGTGGGCACGCGGCTGCGCACCAGCTCGTGCGCGGCGCGAGGCCCCCGGCCCGCCTTCACCGGCAGCCGGTAGTCGAGCGCCTGGCTCGCCACGAGCAATTCGATGGCGAGGCACGTGCGGGTGAAGTCCGCCACCTGCCGGCCCTTGAGCGCCGCGGTCATGCCCATGGACACGTGATCCTCGCGGCCCGCGGACGAGGGGATGGAGTCCACCGAGGCGGGGTGGCAGAGCACGCGCGACTCGGCGACCAGGGCCGCGCTCGTCACCTGGGCGATCATGAAGCCCGAGTTGAGCCCCGGGTTCTTCGCGAGGAAGGGGGGCAGGTTGGACAGGGCCGGGTTGACGAGCTGCTCCACGCGCCGCTCGCTGATGGAGGACAGCTGGGTGAGCGCCATCGCCGTCACGTCCATGGCGAGCGAGAGGGGCTGGCCGTGGAAGTTGCCGCCCGACAGGATGTGGCCCGTGTCCACGAAGACGAGCGGGTTGTCGGTGGCGCTGTTGACCTCGACCTCGAGGATGCGCCGGGCGAAGGCGAGTCCCTCGCGCGCCGCGCCGTGCACCTGGGGCATGCAGCGCAGGGAGTAGGGGTCCTGCACCTTGCTGCAGTTGACGTGCGTCTCCACCAGATCGCTCCCGGCGAGCAGCCGCAGCAGGTGGGCGGCGCAGGCCTTCTGGCCCTCGTGCGGGCGCACGTCGTGGATCTCCGGAAGGAAGGGCTTGTGGCTGCCGAGCAGCCCCTCGAGCGTCATGGAGCCGGCGATGTCCGCCACCAGCGCGAGCGTCTCGGCGCGCAGTTGCAGCAGCGTGCCCACGGCGCACATGGCCTGGGTGCCGTTGACGAGCGCCAGGCCCTCCTTGGCCTCGAGCACCACGGGCCGCAGGCCGGCGCGCTCCAGGGCCTGCCGGGCGGGCATGCGCTGGCCCTGGTAGAAGGCCTCGCCCTCGCCGATGAAGACGAGCGCCAGGTGCGCGAGCGGCGCCAGGTCTCCCGAGGCGCCCACGCTGCCGCGCTCGGGCACCACCGGCACCACGCCCTTGTTGAGCATGTCGAGCGCCAGTTGCAGCGTCTCCAGGCGGATGCCGGAGAAGCCCTTGGCGAGGACGTTGCAGCGCAAAAGAAGGAGGGCTCGCGCCTCGGGCAGGGGCAGGGGAGTGCCCACGCCGGCCGCGTGCGAGAGGATGAGGTTGCGCTGCAGCTCGGCCAGGTCCTTCTTGTCGATGCGCACCTCGGCCAGGGTGCCGAAGCCGGTGTTGATGCCGTAGGCGGGCGTGTCGCCGGCCGCTACCTTCTCCACGAGCTCCCGCGAGGCCCGGACGCACTCCTGCGCCTCGGGTGAGAGTTCCACGGTCACCTCGTCACGGGCGACCTGGAGGATTTCCTCCAGCCGGAGGGTGTCTCCATCGATCAGAAGGCGGGGACGGTACATGTCGAGATGCTCCAGAAAGGCTCGAGGCGGGGAGGCCCGCCCGAGGGCCCCCTCTTACCGCAACAAACCGCGCTCCGCAGCCTGTCCCGCTCCGGGAGCTTTTGACAGCCGGGGGCCCGCGTCATTACGGTGACGCACCGCTTCAGGAGGAAGCAGCCAAGGTGGCCTTGATCGTTCAGAAGTACGGCGGCACGTCCGTCGGCGACACGGAGCGCATGAAGAACGTGGCCCGTCGCTGTATCGCGGCCCAGAAGGCGGGACACGACGTGGTGGTGGTGGTGTCCGCCATGTCCGGCGAGACCAATCGCCTGCTCAAGCTCGTCTCCCAGATCACCGACCGGCCCAACGAGCGCGAGCAGGATGTGGTCGTGGCCACGGGCGAGCAGGTGTCCATCGGGCTCGTGGCGCTGGCCATCCAGGCCCAGGGCGCCCAGGCCACGAGCTTCATGGGCCACCAGGTGCAGATCGTCACCGACAGCACCTTCGCCAAGGCGCGCATCAAGCGCATCGAGGCGGAGAAGATCGTCGAGGCGCTCAAGCAGAAGCACATCGTGGTGGTGGCTGGTTTCCAGGGACAGGACGAGCAGGGCAACGTCACCACGCTGGGACGCGGCGGCTCGGACACCACGGCGGTGGCGCTGGCCGCGGCGCTCAAGGCGGACGCGTGCGAGATCTACACGGACGTGGATGGCGTCTACACGACCGACCCCAACATGTGCCCCGGAGCGCGCAAGCTCGATCGCGTCTCGTACGAGGAGATGCTGGAGCTGGCGAGCCTGGGCGCCAAGGTGCTGCAGATCCGCTCGGTTGAATTCGCGATGAAGTACAAGGTGCCGCTCTGGGTGAAGAACTCCTTCACGGAGGACCCGGGCACGCTGGTGTGTGAGGAGGACAAGTCGATGGAGAACCTGGTTGTCAGCGGCATCGCCTACGACAAGAACGAGGCGAAGCTCGCCATCAGCGGCGTGCCGGACATGCCCGGCGTGGCGGCGAAGATCTTCGGAGTGCTCGACGCGCAGAACATCGTGGTGGACATGATCGTCCAGACGGCCTCGCGGGATGGGCGCACGGATGTGTCCTTCACGGTGGGCAAGACGGACCTGGTCAAGGCGCGCGAGGTGCTCGAGCGCGTGGCCCGGGAGATCGAGGCGGGCGGGGTGGAGACGGACGGCGACGTGGCCAAGATCTCCATCGTCGGCGTGGGCATGCGCAACCACTCGGGCGTGGCCGCCAAGATGTTCCAGGTGCTCTCCCAGGAGGGCATCAACATCCAGCTCATCTCCACGTCGGAGATCAAGGTCACCTGCCTCATCCAGTCGAAGTACACGGAGCTGGCGGTGCGCTCGCTGCACACGGCGTTCGGCCTGGACAAGCCGCCCTCGGCGAGCTGAGTGATGAATCGGACTGGCGCGCTCGCGGTGGCCGCGCTCGGGCTCCTGGGCCTGGGCGTGGTGGCGCGTGTGCGCTGGCCCGATTCCGCGCCCGCCCTGGACTGCGCGCCGGACGCGGTGCGGATGGTGGACGGCGTGGCCCACTGCGGTGAGGGCAGCGCGCCGTCCGCCGCGCAGCGGCTGTTGCTCGGCCAGAAACTGGACCTCAACCAGGTGTCCGAGGCGGATCTCGCCAGGGTGCCGGGCGTGGGGGCCTCGCTTGCCCACCACCTCGTCCAGCGGCGCCAGGAGCGGGGCCCGTTCGCCTCGTGGAGCGACGTCGCCTCGGTGCCCGGGGTGGGACCGGCCCGGCTACAGACCCTGCGAGCGACAGTGGAACTCCGGTAGGAGCCAGGGCCCCGAGGCGTGTGATAAGCACGCGACGTGGAGATCGCCTGCCCCCAGTGCTCGATGAAGTACGCGCTCGACCCTCGGCTGTTGCCGCCCGGGGGTGTTCCGGTGCAGTGCACCCGTTGCAGCCACGTGTTCATCGCCGGAACGCCCGAGCCCGCCCCCCGGCCGGCCGCGAAGCCCGCGCCGAAGCCGGCCCCGGCGCGTCCCCCGAGCGCGGTGAACTCCACCCTGCTGTACGGCGCGAACAACTCGAACCATCCGAACCCCGATACCGGCGGTGCGCCGATTCCCACGGGCACCCAGGTGTTCGGCATGGCGCCCCAGACGCCCCAGGTTCCCTCGATCGCGCCCGTGGCCGCTCCCAAGGCTCCGCCCGCCGCGGCACGCCCCTCGGCCGTGGCGTTGAAGACACAGACCTTTGGCGCGGTCCCCCAGCCCACGCCCGCCGTCGCGAAGGCGGCTCCCCCGGCGGCCGGTAGACCCCCGGCGGGCGCGGCCCCTCCACCAACCGGCAAACCTCCCATGGGAGCGCCTCCGCCCCAGACAGCTGGCAAACCCCCCGTGGGAGCACCTCCGCCCCAGACGACTCAGGTGTTCGGCGCGGTGCCTCCGCCGGCTCCCGCGCCCAAGCCCCAGGGCAGGGTGCCCCCCGTCGCTGGAACTTCTCCTTCCGTGCCGGGTGCCCGCCCCACGCCCGCCCGGCCCTCGGGGACGCCTCCCCAGCCCATGGCCGCCGCGAAGCCTCCGGTGAAGACGGAGGACGTGCCCTGGGGCCCGGAACCGGTGGGGACCTCTCCCTTCACGGTCACGGCTTCTCCGCTCATGGGTCTTCCCCAGGGGGCCCTGCGCACCGAGCCCCTGGACGAGCCTTCCGCCCAGGTCTTTTCCCAACCTCCGGGTCTGCTGCCCCGGCACGCGGCTCCGGAGCGCATTCCTCCGGAGCCGGAGCCCCTGCTCCCCGAGCCGAGCATCGGGGTCGCCGCGACGACGCCCATCGAGCTGCCCGACGAGATCCTCAACCAGTTGAACCGTCCGCTCTCGGAGCTGATGGCGGAGGAGGAGCCGCTGCCCCGGGAGCCACTGCCCCGGGAGCCGCCGCTTCAGGGCGGCCCCACGCCCGCCCTGTCCAAGCCGCTCGAGCTGCCACCGGAGTTGATCGAGAACGCGGGCAAGCCCGCCCGGGATGACACCCAGGACAAGCTCAAGGCGAAGCGCCTCAAGCGCCGGGCCTTGCTCATCGGGGGCGGCGTGCTCGTGATTGGCCTGACGGCCGTGCTGTCCTCGCCCTCCTTTCGCGCGAAGTCCGATGTCCTGCCGCCCGCCACGCAAGAGGCCCGGGAGAAGGCCGTGGCGCTGCTGCGGCGCGATGACGCCACCTCCCAGGAAGAGGCCCTCACCCAGCTGAAGATCCTCTCGGCCGAGCACCCCCAGAACGTGGAGTTGCTGGCGGAGGTGGGCATCGCGCTCGCGCTGCATCTGGACGACACCCAGGTCCGGGTGAAGACCTTCCAGGCGATGGAGAAGCGGTTGCGCGCGCGCATCAACAGACTCACCGTCTCCCAGACCCCGGCGGACTGGCGCAGCCGCGTCAACACCATGAACGAGGAGCTGGCCGTCATCCAACAGCGGGTGGTTCCGCTCGATGAGCGGAGCAAGGATCTGTCGAAGGACGCGGTGCAGGCCATCAAGAAGCTGGACTCGATTCCCCGGGAGGAGTCTCCACGGGACGCGCTCGCCCGTCTGCGCGCGCGCGCCCTGATGAACGGCGCGCTGGGCGGGATGGACGCCCCCGCGCTGGCCGTGAAGCTGGCCCAGGCGGAACTGCGCGATTGGAGCGCGTTGGCCATGGCCGAGTTCGCCCTCCACGAGACGCCTCCGTCGCGGACCCAGCTCCAGAACGCCGTCTCCGCGATGGAGCGGATGATGGAGAGCAACCGGACCTACCTGCGCCCCTATGTCCTGGGCGCCCGCCTCGCGCTGATGCGGGATCAGCCCGCCGCGGCGCAGGCGCTGTTGGAGACCGTCATCACCCTCAACCCGAAGCACGAGCTGGCCCAGCAGTTGCTCGACTACGCCCGGGTGTTGGAGGAGCCGGAGCCCGAGCCGCTTCCCCAGCCCAAGCGCCAGCTCCCGCCGGGAGCACCCGACACCGGCAACGCCCCCGCCGCGCCCGTTCCCGAGGGCACCTCCGGTTCCTCCGGGCCCTGAGCGGTACCGGGCACGGGTGTGTGCGCACCCTGGGCTCGGGTACCCATTGACGGTACGTCCCTTGCTAGTCCCTGTCTCCGGGAGGAGCGCGAGATCGCGCTCCCAGTCGGGAGGCACAGGTGATGGCGGAGCTGATTTTCTGGTGTGCCGCGGTGCTACTGGTGCACACATACTTCTTGTACCCGCTGGCGCTGTTCGCGATGGATGGGGTGGCGCAGGTGCTCCACAACGTGCGCTACATGCGCTCGGGTGCCAGCCAGCGCCGGGAAGCCCCGGCGGAGGACGCGCTGCCCCGGGTGAGCCTGGTGGTGGCCGCCTACAACGAGGCGAGCTGCATCGAGCAGAAGCTGCGCAACAGTCTGGCGCTGGACTATCCCGCCGGGCGCTTCGAGGTGCTGGTGGGCTCGGATGGCTCCACGGACGGCACGGATGAGCGGGTGCTCGCGTGTCCGGACGAGCGGGTGCGCCTGTCGGCCGCGTCCCGAGGGGGCAAGACGTCGGTGCTCAACCGCTGCATCCCCCTGGCCCAGGGCGACATCGTGCTGCTGTCCGATGCGAACACGATGATCGAGCCAGAGGCCGTGCGGCGGTTGGTCCGCCACTTCGAGGATCCCGAGGTGGGGGCGGTGTGCGGCCAGCTGCGCCTCTACAACCCGACGAAGGCGGAGTACGAGGAGAGCACGTACTGGACGTACGAATCGCTCATCAAGTTCTACGAGGGAAAGCGCGGCGCGGTGATGGGCGCCAACGGAGGGCTGTACGCCATCCGGCGCTCGCTCTTCGAGGCGCTGCCGGCTTCGACGATCGTCGACGACTTCGTGATTCCCATGCGCATCCTGGAGCAGGGATACAAGGTGCTCTACGAGCCCCTGGCGGTGGCGCACGAGGAGACGACGGAGGATTATGACAAGGAGTTCGGACGGCGGGCGCGCATCGCGGCGGGCAATTTCCAGAGCCTGCGGATGGTGCCGGGCCTGTTGTCCCCGACGGCGGGCTTCCCGGCGTTCGCCTTCTGGTCGCACAAGCTGTTGCGTTGGTGCGCTCCGGCCCTCATGGCCCTGTCATTCCTGGCGAACCTTTGCCTGATGGACAGTATTTTCTACCGGTTTACCTTGGGGGCCCAGGTGCTCTTCTACGCCCTGGCGTATCTGGGGAAGAAGGAGGCGCTCCGGGGCTCGGCGCGGCGGGTGGCCTCGGTGGCCTACTACTTCGTGACCATGAACCTGGCGATCGCCGTGGGCTTCTGGCGCTTCCTGCGCAACTCGCAGCGCGCCGCGTGGGATCGCACGGCCCGCGCGTCCTCCTAGCCACGAGCGCGTGAAGGGGGCTCAGCGCCGCGCCACCGCGTCGGCGCCGGGCTCGGGCAGCACGGAGCCGTACGCGGCGAAGAGCTGGCCGGTGAGCACCGGCATCTTCTTGCCCTTGGGGACGCGCAGCATGTCGTTGAGCACGACGCCGGTGCGGGGATCCTTGCGCACGCTCGGCCGGGCGAGGTTCATCCGGTAGCGCACCACGCCGCGGCTCACCCGGTGGATGACGACGACGGTGCCATCGCGGGCGACTTCGTCCACCAGTCCCACGTGGGTGAGCCCGTCGTTGCGCCGCCCATCCTTGTTCCGATCATAGGTTTCCCGGAAGAAGACCAGGTCTCCGGGGCGGGGCTTGCCCTTCGTGAACACCCGGCCCTGGGCCTGGGCGTAGCGGTAGAAGGCCGTGACGCCGTTGTCGCCCGCCTTGGCCGCGCCGCGGAACGAGACGCCGGCCTTTCCATAGACGGCCTCGACGAAGCCGGTGCAGTCCGACGGCCAGGTCTTCCCGTCCACGCGCACCTGCTTGCTGCCCACGAGCTTGCGCGCGGCGGCGAGCACGTCGTCGCGGGAGCCGGAGAGCGAAGCCGGCGGGTCGTCGGCTGGGGAGGGCTCCTCGCTCTCGCTCCCGCTCGGAATGGGACGGGGCGCGGCCGGAGGCGTCAGGGGGCTGTACTGGTAGTTGGAGGCGAACAGCCGGCCTCCAGGAGGTGTGCTGGTGGCGCACCCCGTCAGCACCACCAGTCCCGCGAGCAGCATGCCGAGCCTCATGTCGCGACCTCCCTGTAGCGAGTCAGTGGGGGGATGGTCGGATGCGGGGGCGGTGTGGTCAAAAAAACCACCCAGGCGGGCGGACGGGGACACACCGGTTGGGTGTGAGGGAAGGGGGTGGTAATGCTGACGGGGATGCGTGAGCTCAAAGTCCTGTCCCTCGTGTTGCTGCTGACCGGTTGTGGCGTGCCCCGGGCCTACCAGCGGGCGGCGGACGCGGACACGCTGGAGGCCTACCGCGCGTTCCTGCGCGAGTACCCGGAAGGGGACGAGGCCGAGGCGGTGCGGGTGCGCGTCGCCGAGCTGGAGTTCGAGGAGGCCTCCCAGCTGCACACGGTGCTCGCCTACAAGCGCTTCGTGGAGGCCCACCCGGACACGACGCAGGCGCGCCGGGCGCGGACGCTGCTCGAGGGGCTGCGCTTCAACGCGGCGAAGGAGGCGGGGACGGCGGTGGCGCTGCGGCAGTTCCTGGCGGATCACCCGGACGGGGCCCAGCGCGACGAGGCCCGGCGGCTGTTGCAGGCGGCGGAGCTCAAGGAGCTGGCCACCACGGACGACACGGCGCGCCTGCGCGAATACCTCCAGGAGGCGCCGGAGGATCCCCGGCGGGTGGAGGTGGAGGGCCGGTTGGATGACGAGAGCTTCGCCCGGGCGGAGAAGGAAGGCGCCTCGCGCCTCTTTGGCTACCTGCGCGATTTCCCGGCGGGGCGTCACCGGGAAGAGGTGAAGCGGCGTCTGCTGGCGTTGGAGGTGGAGGGCCTCGTGGTGTCGGGTCTCCTGGAAGAGGCCGAGGCGCGTGTGGCGGCACACCCCCTGGGCGCCCAACTGAAGGATTTTCCGGCCCGGCTGGCGCGGGCCCGGACCGAGCGCGAGGCCCTGCGCGACCAGGCGCCGCTGGTGCGCTCCGCCCAGGTGGGCCATTACCTGCGTGACATCGAGGACCTGGGCCACTCGCTGGCCGCCCCGGATCCCATGGATCGCTGGCAGGCGGCGGAGGAGCTGGGCCAGCACGTGTCGGTGAGGGTGTTGGATCCCCTGCTCAACGTGTTGCGCTCGGGACGCAACGCCCTGGAGCGCCAACGGGCCCTGGAGAGCCTCCTGGGCGTCCTGCACGCGCTGCCCCGGCCGGTGGCGGATTACGAGGTGGCGGTGCGGCTGGAGGCGCTGCGCGAGAGGGCGGGCAGCCCGGAGCTGTACCTGCTGATGGCGGTGCTCCTGGATGCCTCGGGGCGCCTGGGCGAGGCGGCCACCGAGTACCAGCGGGCGTTCGTGCCGGAGGAGCCGGATCCGGTGGTGCTGTGGCGCTGGGTGGCCATCCGCGAGGAGCGGCGCCAGGCCTTCTCGGCGGCGGTGGCGGCGCGGCAGCTGGCCCTGTGGGCCCTGGGCACGGCGCGCGAGGAGACCGTCTCCGCCGAGGGGGGCATCCCGCTCGCGGCGGCCCGGCGCTTGTGCGCGGCGGTGCGCTCGGCGCGTTTCGCCTCGGAGGCGGTGGCCCGGGCGCGCGAGGCGAACACCGAGTTTCCCGAGGACCTGAACGGCTTCGCGGTGACGGCGTCGGACGCGCTCAAGCTGTCCGAGGCGCGGCTGGCGGACGCGGAGCTGCTGCTGCGCGAGAAGACGCCCGGGGCCCGGACCTGCGGGGATGACGCCGTGCGCGAGCGCCTGACCAGCGCCGTGTCCGAGCGCCGTGAGGCCCTGCGGGCGCTGGGCTCGAAGCTGCCCCGGCTGGCGCCCGTGGTCCTGGAGGCTGCCCGGGAGCGGGATCCCTCCGAGGAGATCCGCGCCGAGGCCCGCCGGCTCCTGGCCCGGGACGAGCCCTAGCAAGAAGTGCGCACGACGCCGCCCGACGTGATACAGAGGGGGGACTCCACCATGGCGGAAAGACCTCGCATCATCGGGATCGATCTGGGGACAACCAACACCCTGGTCGCGTCCGTGAAGAACCGCATCCCGAAGATCGTCCCCACGGATCGTGGCAACCTGGTGTTGCCCTCGGTGGTGGCCCTCTCCGCCAAGGGAGAGTTGCTGGTGGGCGGCGTGGCCAAGGATCAGATGGTCACCAACCCCACCAACACGCTCTATGGGACCAAGCGCCTCATCGGCCGCAAGTACCAGTCCCGGGTGGTGGAGGATCTCAAGGGATACTTCAAGTACGACATCGTCGAGGGCCCGGAGGGCGACGCGGCGGTGATGCTCGGTGGGCGCCTGTACACGCTCGCCGAGGTCTCCAGCTTCATCCTCAAGCAGATCAGGACGATGGCCGAGCAGTTCCTGGGCGGCCCGCTCGACGAGGCCGTCATCTCCGTGCCGGCCTACTACACGGACAGCCAGCGCCAGGCGGTCAAGGAGGCCGGGCGGCTGGCGGGCCTCAACGTCAAGCGCATCGTCAACGAGCCCACCGCGGCGGCCCTGGCCTACGGCTTCAACCGGGGCCTGGATCAGAAGATCCTCGTCTATGACCTGGGCGGCGGCACCTTCGACGTCTCGGTGCTGCACCTCACGGGCAACGTCTTCGAGGTGCTGGCCACCGGCGGCGACACCTTCCTGGGCGGCGTCGACTTCGACAACCGCGTGGTGGACTACGTCCTCGAGAAGGTCTGGGAGGAGAGCAAGATCGATCTGTCGGGCAACCCCATCGCCATGCAGCGCATCAAGAACGCGGCCGAGGCGGCGAAGATCGATCTGACGCTCATCCCCAACGTGCTCATTGACCTGCCCTTCCTGGAGGAGCGCAAGGGCAAGCCGGTGGACGTGCGCATTCCCCTCACGCGCGAGAACCTCAACGCGCTCACCATGGACCTGGTGGACCGCACCTTCGAGCTGTGTGACCGGGTGCTCGCGGAGAAGGGCATCAACCGCTCGGAGATCGACGAGATCATCCTGGTGGGGGGCCAGAGCCGCATGCCGCTCGTGCAGCAGCGGATCCAGGAGCACTTCGGCAAGCCGCCGCGCAAGGGCGTGCATCCGGATGAGTGCGTGGCCCTGGGCGCGGCGCTCCTGGCGGAGTCGCTCGGCAGCCTCGACGCGGTGACGTTGCTGGACGCGGTGTCCATGCCCATCGGCTACGCGCTGCCCAACGGGCGGGTGCGCCGCGTCATCGACAAGAACACCATCCTCCCCGTGGTGAAGAGCTTCCGCCTGCCTCCTCCCAAGGATCCGGGCGCCCCCTTCATCGACATCGACATCTTCCAGGGAGACAGTGATCTGCTGGTGGACAACGAGTACCTGGGCACGTTGAAGGTGCCCGCGGAAGCGGCCGGCAGGAAGATCGACTTCCGGCTCAACGAGGAGTGCCTGTTGGAGGTGCTGGTCGATGAACCGGGAGGCGCCCGGCGCATCGAACTGGCCACGCGGGACACGCCCGAGTTGCTCAAGAAGGAGCTGGCGCGGGTGGCCGAGGAGCGGGCGCAGAAGGCCCGTCAGACCTCGGGCTCGCCGTCCTCTCAGCACGAGGGTGGCAGCGGGCTGTTCTCCAGCATCAAGAGCATCTTCCGCAGGGGGTAGCGGGCGGTATGGCCACGTTCCCATCGAAGGAGTGGTGTGAGGAGGCGGTGCGCTTGGTGAACGAGGATCCCGAGCGCTCGCTCGCCGCCCGCGGATGGCGGGGCGACATCGGGGTCATCGTGGACGCGGAACCCGGCAGGCTCTCCCGGCCCTTCGTGGTGCACGTGGTGACGCGGGATTGCCTCATCGAGACGCCCCGCCTGCTCGAGGAACCCGACGACCTGGACGAACTCGAGCCGGCCTACCTGGCGCGCGCGCCCTACAGCGTGTGGAAGCAGTTGCTGCAAGGCAGCCTGGATCCCGTGGAGGCCGTGTTGCGGCGGCGCATCGCGGTGAAGGGGGACCTGCAGCAGCTCATCGAGCGCTTGCGCTTCAAGGGGCTCGCCGACCGTGTCCTCGCCGGGCTGAAGACCGAGTACCTGGACGACGGCGCCTAGGCGTCAGCCAGGAGGGAAACCGCCATGGGCATCCGCCGGAAGTTGAAGTCGCAAGCCCTGGACGTGTCGCGCAGGGCCCTGGAGACATGGATGGCCGATGAGCGGCGGGCCCAGGGGCTCGCCACGGCGCTCGGCTCGCTCCAGCGAGGCAAGCAGGCGCTGGACCAGCGGCAGGAAGAGCTGCTGCGCACGCTGCACTACGCGCCCCGGAGTGACTTCCAGGCCGTGGGCAGGAAGCTCGCGGGCCTCAAGCGCCGGCTGCGCGAGTTGGACAAAAAGCTGAGTGGACTCGCGGGTGAATAGGCGTTGACAGGGACTACGGTGGGGTGGCATTTAGCCCCCCGTCGCTTCGTCGGGGGCGCATAGCTCAGCGGTAGAGCACTGCCTTCACACGGCAGGGGTCCCAGGTTCGAATCCTGGTGCGCCCACTCCCAACGGACGCGATACAGCAGTCGGGCGCATAGCTCAGCGGTAGAGCACTGCCTTCACACGGCAGGGGTCCCAGGTTCGAATCCTGGTGCGCCCAACACGACAGAGGCCGTGAGTCCATCGGGGCTCACGGCCTTTGTCGTTTCCGCCGTTACGTCCGGCTCGGGTGGCTCGGCGCCGGGGGGGTCTCCGAGGACTTCTGGCCGTGCTCGAGCTCCAGCCTGCGCGCCTTGCGCAGGGACGCCACGATGGAGCCGCCCAGCAGCAGGGCGATGACGCCCAGGGAGATGGCCGGCGAGATGTGCACCACGTCCACCAGCGCCATCTTCGCGCCCACGAACACCAGCACCGCGGACAGGCCGACCTTCAGGTAGGAGAACTTCTCCACCGCCCCCGCCAGCACGAAGAAGAGCGAGCGCAGGCCCAGGATGGCGAAGATGTTCGAGGTGAAGACGAGGAAGGGATCCGTCGTCACCGCGAAGATGGCGGGAATCGAGTCGAGCGCGAAGAGCACGTCCGTCAACTCCACCAGCACCAGCGTCATGAACAGCGGCGTGGCCAACCAGCGGCCCGTGGCCCGCGTGAAGAAGTGCGCGCCGTGCAGCTCGTTCGTGGACGGGATGACCTTGCGCACCCACTGCAGCGCCTTGCTCTCCTCCGGGTGCTCCTCCTCGTTGCGATGCACGAAGAGCTTCACGCCCGTGAAGATGAGGAACGCGCCGAAGACATAGATGAGCCAGTGGAAGCGCTGGATCATCGCCACGCCGGCGAAGATCATCCCCGCGCGCAACACCAGCGCGCTCAGGATGCCCCAGAACAGCACCCGGTGCTGGTACAGCAGGGGAATCCTCAGCGCCGAGAAGATGACGACGAAGACGAAGATGTTGTCGACGGAGAGCGACTTCTCGATGAGGTAGCCGGTGAGGAACTGCACCGCCGGGGTGGCGCCGAACTTCCACCAGATGCCCAGGTTGAAGAGCAGCGCGAGCGAGATCCACACCCCGCTCCACGTCAGCGCCTCCTTGAACTTCACCTCATGGTTCTTGCGGTGGAACACCCCCAGGTCCAACGCCAGCATCACCAGCACGAACACGATGAAGCCCGCCCAGAGGACGGGACTGCCCACGCTCTGCGTTTCCATAAACTCCCTGTCCAGGCCCTCGGAAAACTCCTCGAGCGAGATAGGACTAGATAGGAGCCGACTCATCCTTCGGCAAATAGGTAATTGGTGCGTCATCCTTCGGAAAAACCGAAGAGTCTCCCCCCTTTGCCAAGCGGTGAACCGGTGCGTGGCACCCCGAGGCCATGGCAACCGGCCCCTGCGCACACCAGCCTTCCCGCTTCCCGAACGTGCGGCACCGGCGTCTGGGCAACCACTCCGGCCGATATCTCCTTCGGACCGGATCTCGCGGGGGGGATGGATTCATGCAGATTACGTTCCTGGGGCATGCTGGCTTCCTGATCGAAACTCAACACGCACTGGTCGTGGCGGACCCGTGGCTGACGCCCCTGGGCGCCTTTGACTCGGCCTGGATGCAGTTCCCGAGAAACCACGAGCTCGCTCCCGTGGTGCGCGAGAAGCTCGAGAACTCTCCCAAGGAGCGCTTCCTCTACATCAGCCACGAGCACAAGGATCACTTCGATCCAGACTTCCTCTGGAGCCTGATGAAGCGGGATTTCACCGTGGTGCTCGGCCGCTTCCGTCGCACCGCGCTCCATGAGACCTTCCTGGCCTACGGCCCCCGGCGTGTCATCACGTGCGAGGACCAACAGGAGGTGGCCTTCCGGGGCGGGTACCTGAAGCTGTACCTGACCGACTCGGGCACCAACCGGGACTCGGCGCTGCTCGTCCAGGCGGACGGCCGCAGCTTCCTCAACCTCAACGACTGCAAGGTGCACGACAGGCTGCCCAAGCTGGTGGCGGAAGAGGGGCCCATCGACATCTTCACCGCCCAGTTCTCGGGCGCCATCTGGCACCCCACCTGCTACGACTACTCGCGCGAGGAGTACACGGAGCACTCGCGGCAGAAGCGCGCGAGCAAGTTCGAGGCGGTGGCGCGCGCCATCGAGACGGTCCAACCCCGGACCTACCTGGCGTCCGCGGGGCCCGCCTGCTTCCTGGATCCGTCGCTCTTCCACCTCAACCTGGAGCCGGTGAACATCTTCCCCCGGGCCCCGGAGCTCTTCTCGTACCTGAAGAGCCGGCTGGGGAGCAAAGCGCCCCGCCTGCTCGAGCCCATGCCCGGGGATGTGATCGACGCGGAGACGGGAGACTTCTCCTGGCAGGTGCCCGAGCGCGTCACGGACGAGAACGTCGCGGAGTACCTGCGCACCTACGCGGAGATGCAGGCGCGCGTCTTCCGCGAGCGGCCGCGCAACATCCTGCTCGAGGAGGTGGATCGCATCCACCTGCGGCTGCGCGAGGAACTGCAGAACAAGCTCGACGCCTTCTCCCTGTCGGATCGGGTGACCATGCCGCTGTACCTCGGGCTCACGGAGCTGCCCACCCAACTGCTTCGCGTGGACTTCCGCACCCGGCGCGTGGAGGTGGTGGGCGAGGTGCGCGATCTGAACCGCTACATGCTCCTGGCCAACGCGGTGGACATCGGCCGCGTGCTGGAGCGCAAGCTCAACTGGGAGGACTTCCTCCTGTCCTTCCGCTTCCGGGCCTCGCGCGCGCCGGACGTCTACGACGCCACCCTCCACAACTTCCTCGCCGCCGAGGTGGAGGACCTGCGCGCCATGTGCGACACGACGCTCGCCGCCGAGGCGCGCAAGGAGCGCACCGTCGTCTCCACCGGCACCCAGCGCTACACCGTCAACCGCTTCTGCCCCCACCAGGGCGCGGACCTGAAGGAGGGGTGGATCGAGGAAGGGCGCTACCTCGTGTGCCCGCGGCACCGCTGGCGCTTCGACCTGGAAGCGGGCGGCGTTTGCGCCACGAACGGCTGCTCCGTCAAGGCCGAGCCCCAGACGAAGCAGGAGGACAAGCGCGAGGCTCCCGCCGAGCAGCGGCCCCAGGCATGAGCGGGACGCCTGGCTTCGATTTCCCGCCCCACGCGGAGCATCGGTGTGGGGCCCGGTGGGAAGCCACGTTCACATCTCCGTCGTCCGTCCGTCCACTTCCGATCGTTCCGGCCCGGTACGCGGCTTGCTGTTGTCCGTCCAGCCCCAAGGGAGGCACGGATGATGCGGAAATGGCTGGGAGTGGGTGGAGTGATCGTGGGTGTCGTCGCCGCGTGGGCCTGTGGCGGCGCGATGCAAGAGGGGTCGGGAGCGCTCGAGTCGGTGCCCACGCCACCCGGAGAAGTGCCTGAGGAGGACGAGGACGCGAGCCTCCCCCCTCCCGACGCGGGGATTGCTCTTCCGGACCCGGGGGCATCGGATGACGCGGGAATCCCCGATGACGGAGGCGGTGACACCGGCGCGGGGGGCGGCGCCGACGCGGGAACCCAAACGGATGCGGGGACGGACGCGGGTGACGAGGAACTCCCGGGCGGGGGGAGCGTCCATGGCGTGGATCTCTGGCCCCAGGAAGCCGTGGTCGACTACACGCAGCGCTTCGGGGTGGGCAGGCCCCAGGGCGTGGCGGTGGATGACGCCTTCAACCTCTGGCTGCTCGATGGCAGACGCATCGGGGTGATCCGCTCGGGGGAGACCCAACCCACGTGGGCCAGCAACATCGGTCAGGCGGGCAGGGGCTTTTCGTCCACGGTCATCTGCGGCGGTGCCGCGGGCCGGGCCTACGTGGGCTACTACGCGAAGGAGCTCGACAATCCCGAACATCAGTCCGCTGGCGATCCCGCCTACGGCGATGGGGACCTGGACGCGGTGCGGCTCACGCCGGAGGGCATCAAGCTGGAGGAGCACCTGACGCGCTCCTTCCGGCGCGGCAAGGACGGGTCGCTCACGTGGAATCCTCCGGGGAACACGGGCCTCCACAACTCCAATGACTGGCACTTCGACGAGGATCGCGCGGTGCTCGGCTGCGCGAAGGTGATGCGGGGCCGGGACCGGGGCGATGTGTACGTGAGCACCAACCACGGCGTCACCCGCGTCAACGGCTTGAACTACAACAGCCACCGCCACCCGACGTGGTTCGACGACCAGGGCCACCAGCACATCGGCTACAGCTACGCGGTGGGCATCGCCCAGGACGGAGACGTGCTCATCGGCACGGACTGGACGTTCGGCATCGTCACGCCCAACAAGGACATGGGCGTCTGGGACTGGATGGATCCCAAGTCACTCAACCCCATGAAGGTGGAGTCCTCGTACCTTCCGCAGCTCAACTCCCTGGCGGAGTTCGACTTCTGGCGGGCCTTCCAGCAGACACGGGACGGCCGCTACTACCTGGCCAGTGCCAGCTTCGGACTCTGGGAGATGACGGTCGTCTCGGCCAAGGATCGCGGGCAACGCGGCACCCGGGTGCCAGGACTGCCCACGGACAGGCTCACGTCGCTCGCGGCCACGGACGAGGGCTCGCTCTTCATCGGCACCAGTGGTGGCGGCCTGTGGCGCCTGGACGCGAACAAGCGCCTCTTCCGGGTGACGGACGTGGCGGGCAACACGGTCAAGCAGCTCGTCTACGATCCGTCCACCTCCCCGGCGATGCTCTACGTCCTCACCGATCAAGGCCTCACCGTGCTGCGCGGCTACTGAAACACCGTCCCGGGGGGCGGTGGCCCCCCGGACCTCACTCCGGGTGACACGTTTCAGCCATAGCAGTAAATTACAATTAATTCTTGAATTGAAAGATATCCTTGTTTTGTGGTTTATAGGGGGAGTCCGTCTTTGGACGTTCTTTCCCCAAGAGGCCAGACCATGAAGCGAACCATGCGCGGGTTGTCGTTGTTGCTGGGTGCCACCTTGTTCGTGGGCTGCGGAGGCGATGTCTCCGCGCCCGAGTCCGAGGGCCTGACCGAGGAGGGCATGCGGACGGAGGAGGCGAGCGGCGTGCAGTCCCTGGCGAGCACGCAGGCCTACTGTGACGACGTGAACAGCTGGGACTCGTCCTGGACCAACCTCGAGAACCAGGTGCTCTCGCTGGTGAACCAGAAGCGGGCCTCGGGCGCTTCCTGTGGCGGCGTGTGGAAGGGGCCGACGGCCGCGCTCACCCTGGACACCCGGCTGCGCTGTGCCGCCCGCAAGCACTCCAAGGATCTGGGCGTGACGAACACCTTCAGCCACACCGGCTCGAATGGCTCCTCGCCGTGGCAGCGCATCAACTCCGCGGGCTACTCCTACATGCAGGCCGCGGAGAACATCGCGGCGGGCCAGGGCACGGCCGCCGCGGTGATGGACTCCTGGATGAAGAGCACGGGCCACTGCAACAACATCATGGAGCCCGGCCTCAAGCACCTGGGCGTTGGCTACTTCTACGCCTCGGGCAGCACCTACAAGCACTACTGGACCCAGGACTTCGGGCGCCAGTAGTCAGGCCTTGAGTTCACCGAGGGGCGGGTGCCGGCGTCGCCGGCCACTTGCCCCGGAGGGAGGGGAACCGGTCGTGATACTTCCGGATGGGCTCCGGAGGCATCAGCCGCTCCGCCTCCTCTTGAGGAATCGGCCCCCAGGCTCCTGGGGGCGTCGCCGCCCAGACGCTCACGCCCACGTCGCTCGAGAGCACCCAGGCCCGGTCCTGCTCATCCCAATAGAATTCGGTCCGGTGGCCATGGAGCCATCGCTCGGGGCACGTGAAGACCTCGTTGCCCGTCGTGGCGTCGGTGATGCGAAAGCGCACCCAGCGGGCTCCCCGGCCATCCACTTCCTGGAAGGAGTGGAGCTGGTAGCGTCCGGACGGAGAGGTGAGGGGAGCGGGGCCCTTGTCCGGGCAACCCACCCACACCGCCGCCAGGGCGATCAGCATCCACCGACCAAGACCGCGTCGCGTCACTTGGTGGGCCATTCGGCGCCTCCCATCCGGTTGCCCTTGGGATCGAACGAGTAGATCGGATTCGAGTCCCAGGAGACGGAGAAGGTGAAGGGCGCGGCCATGGTGCCACTGATGACGTTGGCGACCTTGTCCTTGAACTTGTCGGTCTCGTAGTCGTCGTTCCTGTCCATGATGTCGTTCCACTTGTACGTCGTCTGGAAGGAGACCGAGTACATGGGGCCGCCCGGGGTGTTCTTGAGCTGAATGTCCATGGTGCCGGTGATCTGGAAGTCTCCCGCGGCGGGGTTCGAGCCGTGCAGATACTGGTAGCCGATGACGCCCTCGCCATTCTCGATCTCGACGTGGAACTGTTCCTTGATTTCGACGGAGCCGCCGCTCGGGTGATCCTTGATGCCCTGGAGCGCGAGGCTGACGAGCCGGGTGTCCACCACGTTGCGCAGGGTTTCGTTCTGCATCATGTAGACCGACCACTGGGGCTCATCGACGACATCCCAGTCTCCTCCGCCCCGCAGGTAGTGCAGCAGGATGGCGCGCCCGGCCCAGTCACTCGCGAAGTGGCTGTTGTCCGGGTTGTGGCCGGGCTTCTGACCATTCTCCTGATCCCGCTCGTGCTCCCGGTCCACGCGATCCCCGCTGCGCCGGGTCGTGGGCTCCATTCCGGAGGGATCCGTGAAGGACAGCGGATCATTGCGTGCGTACCCGTACAGGTTGCAGTCCAACGGACTGGTCGAGCACTTCTCCGGGGTCTCGAGGTAGAGCGGATCCGGCGTGGTGAAGCGGTTGATGAAGGCATCGTAGTCGCGCACCCCCATGCGGATGAGGCCGAGGTCGGCGTCGTAGCCCTTCTCCACGTAGTCGATCGCCGCGGCGGAGTCCGGATGGAGGGCGCGCTGGCCGTAGGGTGAGGCCATGCGCGGGGTCCCATCGGTGTCCGCCATCACGGTGCCCCGCATGTCGGTGGCCAGCGGTTGGTAGACATTGTTCCGGAGGGTGCCGACCAGACGTCCTCCCAGGCGGAGGGGTTGGGTGAGGCCGGTGCCGTCGAGGTAGGCGCCGCCCGGCAGATAGGCCGCGAGGATGAGGCCCCCCTCGCGCTTCATCAGCCGCTGCCCCTTCTCGTCATAGCTGTACTCCCAGCTCCGCTCGCCCCGGGTGGCGCGGGCCAGGTGGCCATTGGGACCGTAGGCGAGGAGGAGCTCGTCCTTGCTCACGGTGCGGCCGAGGCCATCGAAGGTGTACGTGACGCCGCCCACCTGGAGGGTGTTGCCCACCTGGGTCAGCGTGCGCGTGACGCCCTCTTCCGAGATGGTGGTGGGCAGCCCCGAGGCGTCATAGCCATAGCCGTACGAGCCCTGGGAGTCCGTGCTGGAGGAGAGGAACCGTTGGGCGGAGTAGCCGTGGACGCGTTGCAGGCCGAGCGCTCCCACCGCGAGGGTTTCGCTGCCGATGAGGCCTCGGGCGTCGTAGCGCCAGGACGTGGAGGACGTCAGGTGGGGGGTGGCCTGGCTGAAGCCCACGGGAGCGCGGGTGAGGCTGTCATAGGTGAAGGTCACCTGACCGATGCCATGGAGGCTGGCGGTGGCGAGCTGTCCCTGGCCGTTGTAGGCGAGCGCGGCCAGCGGGGTGCCATTGAGGGACATGGATTCGGTCCGTCCGAACGCATCCGGCGTGTTGCCCTGCGTCGTGCACTGGAGGATGGCGCCCGAGGCGTCGCGCAGACACACCACCTCCTGGCGAACGCTTCCGTTCTCCCGATAGCTCAGCGCGGAGTCCACCGTGCGCCAGTTGGACAGCCGCAGGGAGTGATAGGTCAGCTTGCCATCCACGCGGTAGGCGAAGCGCTTCTGGAAGTCGTCGCCTTCCACCGCGGTGAGCAGGCCGGGCATGTCCCGCCGCAGGGGCTGCTCGGGGGTCGCGCCGTCATAGTAGTAACGGTTGAGCTGGGTGGCGCCGCTGAGCAGGTCGGTGTGGAGGTCGCTGAGCTTGCGGCCGATGGCGTCGTACGCGTACGACTCCTCGCGGATGGGCACGCCTTGGAGCGTGCGGAAGGTCTTCTTCGACTGCGACATCGTGCCCGGCACGTAGGCGTAGGTCACCGAGGCCACGCCATCGCGCACCACGGACGCCGCGCGCCCATGGCCGTCGAAGGAGACGCGGTGGCTCTTTCCGTCTGGCAGCCGCACCTGCCGCAGCCGGCCGAGGGCGTCATGGGTGTACGTGTACCGGGCGCGGGCCTCGTCCTCGTAGGCGACCAGGCGTTTGCTCGCATCCAGGTAGCGCCGCTGGCTGTGGGTGCCGTTCTCGATGGCCTCCTGCCGCAGCAGTCCGTCCTCCAGCGACCACTCGGTGCGCTGCTGGCGCGTGACGTCCGCGTGCAGACGGACGAGGGATTCGGCCTCCTCGCCCAGGCCGGACGAGCGAAGGGTGCTCACCACGTCCGTGTCCGCGAGCAGGCGCGTGTAGTCCAGGGTCGTCACGTCCGTCTGGGCCGTGAGCACGGGCCGCACGTGCTTCTTGACCTCCAGCAGATTGCGGCTGCGCGTGGTGAGGCCATCCACCACCCATCCCTCGGGAGTGCGGACCGCTTGCCCCACGCCTTCCCCGGCCCCGGTCTGCCATTCCACCGACGAGGTGACGACGCCCAGGGCCGCGTCCACCAGGGTCTTCACCGCCACGTTGCCCGGCTGGGTGGCGGTGGCGTAGTGGTAGGCGAGCAGCATGTTGGGCGTCGTCTCGCTGGCGCCCCCCAGGTCGTCCCACTGTTTCACCAGACGCTCCTGCCCATCGTAGCGGAAGCGTTGCGCCATGCGATTGAGCCCTCGCGAGGTGGTGAGCTCGAGGAGCGCGTCCGTCACCGGATGGAAGGACGTGGCTTGCACCACCACTCCGTCCGGAGCCTCCACGCGCCGCAGCTGTGAGGTGCCCGGGTGCCAGTCGAACCGGGTGGTTCCCCGGCCCGGTAGGGTGATGCGGTCCACCAGATGATCCGCGCGGTAGACCACCTCCTGGAGGGTCATCACCTCCAAGCCATCGATGCTCTCCACGCGCTCCACCTGGCCCAGCGTGTTGCGCGACAGGTGCGCCCGATGGAGGAAGTTCAAGTCAGGGGAGAGGTGGGTTCCCCGCAGGGTGATGTCCTCGTCCAGACAGTGCAGGTGCTGGGCGAACGCGGGCACCCAGGCGCGGGTCTTCGTCGTGGTGAGCGTCCCGTGTCGTGAGCGCCGCACCGTCTCCGAGGGGCACACGTCCGCCTGATAGGAAAGGTATTCGGTGCGCTCGTCGATCTCGACGCCGGGGCTCGCCGCGCCGTCGCGGTAGCCGGCCCGCTCCTCCTTGAGCCGGCGCCAGGGCAGCCCCTGGAAGGAGACGGTGTCATAGGTGCGTGAGGAGAAGCGCAGCACGTCGGGCGTGAGGGCATCGCGTTCGGATTGATCCAGCAGCAGGCCGGAGGTGGTGTCGTCCTGGAGGAAGTGGGCGGTGTGGGTCAGGGAGGGCGCGGTGCGCGTCACGGTGCCGAAACCCAGCAGGTGATGCCCCACCGAGTGGAGCGTGGCCCCCGCGTAGTCATACGTGTACCGCACCTTGTCGTAGCCTGACGTCTCCACTTCCAGGGCCGACAACACCACCGCGCGCTGGGCCACGCCGGGCCGTGGGGGCGCGCGGCCATAGGAGAAGCGGAGGAGCGAACCCATGCCGTCATCCGCCGTGGCCATCAGCCCGGTGCTCGTCTCCGCGAAGGCGAGGGACAGCGCGCTGCCCTGCGCGGGGACGACCACCAGCTCCGTGTTGCCGCTGCCCGCGATATCCGCCACCACGGGGGCGCCATGGGGGGTGTTCACCAGATTCTTCAGGGCGGGCATCCGCACATAGGAGAAACGGCGCCCGTCATTGACGAACAGATAGGCGATGTCCTCCGCGGAGATCAGGATATCGGTGGCACCGTCCTTGTTGGCGTCGAGGAAGGTGAAGGCGTAGGCGTCCAGATCTCCCATCAGGGCGAGGTCCGCGTAGAAGGGCAGGGTGCGGCCCGCGGTCTCGAACTCGCCCTGTCCCTTGCCGAACCAGACCACCACGCCAGCGTTGAAGCGGCTCACGATGTCGGCGAGGCCATCGCCATTCATGTCGTGGATCCAGGACATGGAGGGAGAGAAGGACGGCGTGAGGCCGTAGCGCTGGGGCGTCTCGAAGGCGTAGGTGCTGGAGGTGCTGACATTGCGCGACAACAGGTAGCCGCCCTCCTGGATCTGCACGAGGTCCGGTCGTTGATCGCCCGTGACGTCGGCCAGGCGGGTATTGGTGGCCAGCGCGTTGCTGTCGTCGAACTGCCAGTTGCCCGAGACGAAGGACTGGTGGATGGGAACGCCGTCACGGCCACACAGCGTCACCCGGGTCTTCCCGGGCTCGAGGCCGTAGCGCATGTCGAGCACCCGGGGGGCGTCGTCCTCGGGGCGCATCTTCACCAGCAGACGGGGAGGATTGCCGCTGCTGGGAGCCAGGCGGCAGCCGGTGTAGACCGTGCCCGAGGCGGGCGCGAGCGGTTCGAACGTGAAGCCCGAGTCACCCTGGCGCGCCAGGGTCAGGCTGGAGCCGTCCTCCAGATCGATGCGGCCGTCCTCGTCCAGGTCCACCAGCGCCGAGCGCGTGGGGAAGAGGGTGTCACGCCGGAAGCGGCTGAGCACGGGGTCGAACTGGGGCACGGGCCGGAACTGCACGGCGGTGAGGCGCTGGCTTCCCGTGTTGTAGGTGTAGCGCGTGGGAGGCGCCTGCTCTCCCGAGGCGAAGGTGCGCGTCACCTGGGCCAGGTAGTAGGTGGGACTGCTGGCCTCCTCGGCGTAGGTGAGGGTGTGGCGCCACCGCTCCTGGAGCATGCCCGTGGAGGTGTCGACCGAGCGGACGATGACGGTCCGCACCCGCCTGTCCAGCACGCGCTCCTCGGAGGAACTCCAGTCGGAGTGCGGCACGCGGAGGTTTTCGTATTCGAAGTCCACCTGGTATTGGAAGTCCTCACCCAGACCGCCGTAACGGACCGTCTTGAGGAAGCGGCGGCCCGAGGCATTGGTGTCATAGGTGAAGCGGGTCACCCGGCCCTGGGGCGTCTGGGTTTCGGTGAGCAACCAGGCATACGTGCCCCGGGCTGTCGTCTCCCGGACCGAGCCACCGAAGGTGGAGCGGCTGCCATCGGGCAGGTAGGCGACGAGGGTGTCGGGAAGCTGCTCCACGCGGACGTGCGCGGACAGACCCTTCGGATACCAAAAGCCGTCCGCGCCTCGATGCAACTCTCCCCAGGGTCCGGTGAGGGTGTCGGTGGCATAGTCGAGGTGGCCCAGGGCATGGCGGGTGATGGACAGGCTCGCTCGCCAACCCATTCCCCATTCGGACAGTCCAGCGTCGGGGGAGTAATGGGGGAAGGGGTCCGTCAGCAGCGGACCCCGTTCGGTGGGCGCGGAGAAGGGAGAGGGCAGGGTGAAGGCGCCCCGGCTGACATCCGAGACCCCGAAGGCGACGGAGGCCAACTGTCCCTTGAGTGAGCCGCGCTGGGGTGCGGCCAGCACGGGAGGTTGGACCAGGGAGTCGGAAAAGGTCTGGCTCTGGGCGGTGGCCTCGGCCGCTGTCATCAACGCGGCGAGTGCCCCCCATGCCCTCGAGAGGGTGGAACGCACGGCATCTCCTTTTAGTAAGGATCGGAATGCCAGCGGCCGCTCACCGGGATCCTGGGGCGGGCTGTCTGGCTGTTGGGGCGCGCACCCTAAACGACTCGCGTGGTATCGCCCTATGAACTGGTTCACACCCACGCGGGGGACATGGCCGAGCACCTGGACGCGGTTGTCGCTGTGATCCAGTTCACAGCGATGGCCTCGAGGGTTTGGTACACCGCGCGCCCATGGGAGTTGGAGGTGCCGATGAACGGTGCCCCTCCCTGTTCTCCAAGGAGACGTCTTGCGTAAGAACTCAATCTATTCTGTCTGCGCGTACCTGCTGGTACTCGCCGGATGTGGAGGTCCGCCTCCCTCCGAGGAAGACAGCCCACTCCCGGTGGCGACCGCATCCCAGGCGCTCGATACCTGCACCCTGTCCTCCCTGGATTGGAATGGAGGCGTCGGAACGCCCTCGACGGACGCCCAGAAGGTCTGTGCCGGGCCCATCTACTACGGGACCCAGTGCTACGAGGGAAAGACCGACCCGCTCTGCGAGCGGCCCGACCCCGCCTATATCAAGAAGACGTGTTACTCGGACTGCACGGTCGAGGAGTTCGTCACCGTTCAGCGCAACGTCCAGATCACGCCGACCGTGACGTCCGCCCGGGTGTGTGAGCCCCCCGTGTGCGAGGACAACCACTGCGACAAGCCCGTCTGCTCTACGCAGTACACGATCAGCTACGCGTCGAAGTGTCAGGCCGCGGCCCTGCACCTGCGCGACGAGGAGGTGCCGGACCCGGCCTACCGCGACCGCGTGGGGGTGAACTACACCTATCCTCCGACCTACACCTCCGACGACTACCCGATGTCAACGACCCGGACGTGCTCGATCACCCTCACGAACGTCCGCAAGATGAATCCCTATCCCTCGACGGATCCCAAGTGCGCGCACACGGGCGTCGTCTGTGACGATACGGACAAGCCCCTCTACAACTACTGCCGCGACGTCTCGTTCGGGAACGCTCCCGTGGAGGCGTGTGGCGCCCCGCTGCGCCGCACGGGTTTCGGCGCGAGCCTCCAGGGGGCCCGGGATGAGGCGGCCAAGGAGTGGAAGGATCTGGGCTACCGCTCGGCCACCGTGGACTTCAAGACCGCGCCCACCTGCATGACGTGTGAGCAGGAGACGACGGTGTCCGGCCGCTTCGCGTGCCTCGACAAGAGCCTGGCCCTCGGCAACCTGCTGACGGTGGGCGCGGACAGGACCCAGCTGCAGCAGCAGGTGGTCAGCCGGATGAAGCTTCTCTTCGAGCTGGAGGGAGAACAGCTCTCCGAGGCGCAGCGCTCCACCGCCCGGGGCCTCTACAAGGACTTCCCCAGCCACCAGCTGTCCTGCGAGGCCGGTGTGGGCTTCACGGCCCTGACCACCGACTCGTCCTGCGGCGACATGGTGGCGCTCAACGCCAGCCTGGACGTGTGCTCGCGGCTCACGGGCAACTACGTGCCGGTGGAGTCCGCCAATGAATCGCAGGCCTTCTGCTCGGGCCTGCTCACGGCCGTGGCCAACGTGCCCGTCACTCCGGCTTGCAAGGGTGCCGAGTACCGCAACGCCTACTCCTCCATCATGTACAAGCTGACCCAGCGCCAGGTCACCTCGATCAACCTCGACCCGGTCACGGGGACGCTGAAGGCCAGCGATGTGCGCCGCGCCCTGCGCTACATCGACAACTGGTATGCCCAGGGACGTTCACGGCTGAGCGATGAGGCGGAGTTCAGGTCCCAGCTCACCCGGTTGCTCGCGGACTTCTGGACCACGGCCTACTCGAAGAAGGTCGTCTACGCGCAGACGCTCGACTCCTCCTCCACCGAGGCGCAGATCAACGCCTACCTCAAGGACGTGGGCTCCAAGTCCCTGCAGGTGGAGCGCGAGGTCCTGACCCAGCTCTTCACGGACGACAGCGAGGGCCACCTCATGAAGCACGAGCCGATGCTGCTGGTGATGGGCGACGGCTTCAAGGGGCTGCAGCAGCGCCTCACCGAGATCGTCCCCCTTCACGACTTCGCCTGCCGCTTCAAGCAGTGTGAGCTGCCGACGGACCGCTCGGAGACGAGCCTGCTGTGGGCGTTGCTCGGCGCCGTGCACGACTCGACCCTGCTGACCCAGGCGAACACCCTGCGGGCGCCCGCGAAGACCCTGTCCGCGGAAGCCACCGCCTGGAGGGGCGTCTTCACCCTGCTGGCCAACAATCACTCCGCGCTCGTCATGGCCATGCAGGATGCCCTCGAGCACATGCCCACGCCGGGTGAGCCCGCGGACTGGCAGCGCATCCTCGTGGGTGGGATGTCCACGATGACGCCGAGCAGCGCCGCGGCCTTGTCGCTGATCATCCAGGATGCCGTGGACCGCACGAACAGCTTCGAGAAGACCGCCTACCTGACGCCGGGTCTGCGCCGTACCCTGAACACGGGCCTCACCACCGCGGGACGGACCCTGCTCATCGACGCCCTCGACGCGAACAACGCCGCGCTCGCGAGCGCGATCAGCACCTACCGCACGGGCCGCCACTCGCTCATCACCAGCCTGCAGACCGAGCTCAATGGCGAGGCCAACAACATCCGCCTCCTCAATCAGATGCGCGCTCGCGCCCTGACCGTGGACCAGCTCAGCCTGGACCTCCAGGGTCTGCGCTATGCCCTGGACGCGCAGGAGGTCCGGTTCGCGGACTTCTCCAGTGCCTTCAACGCGCTGCTGGAGTCGGAGACGCTGGAAGGCGCCGTGGTTCAGTACCAGCGCTCCGCCGTCCCGTTGAGCATCACCGGCGCCGACAGCGAATACTCGACCTACTACATCGAGGGGGGCGTGACCCACTCGCTCACGGGCGTCCAGCAGTACGCGATGAAGGACAAGGTCAAGGGCACGGGCGAGCCGTGGAAGCTCACCGTCCATCCGGGCGATCTGCTCAACATCCAGACGACGGGCGCGTGGACCCCCACGTGCTCCCTGGCCCAGGCGCACACGATCAACACGGATACGTCCTACATCAGGACCCAGGTCAAGCTGAACCGGAGCAACAATGGCGTGGATGAGCTCGTGACGACGGGTCCCGAGGGCTTCTCCGTGCAGTGGTCGGGTTCGGATTACGTCGCCCGCGCCAATGCCCGCGTGAAACAGGATGGCACCTACTACGACGAGAGCGAGTCCTTCCAGAGCTGCGAGGGTCTCCGGGCCTCGGTGTCCGTGGGCTCTCCTCCCTTCCCTCCCACGGGCGTCAACATCAGCCTCGAGTACTCGCGCTCCATCCAGGAGTGTGAGTCCAGCTCCCAGGGCAAGCAGGGCAGCCGGACGGAATCCACCAGCACGACCAATGGCACCGACACCCGCAGCTCCGCGACCTTCAGCCGCGGCCTGCGTCTGAGCAACACGCCCTTCCCGAGCCTGCCCGTGGGCAGTCTGGTCCTGGTGGAGATGCCCCTGGGCGTCACGGATCTCAAGCAGGTGAAGAACCTCCGCGTCGTCCAGTCCGGCACGGACTCCTTCATTCCCAAGGGCACGGGGGATTCGGATGTCTACCTCGTCGTCAACGACAACAACTGCAACACGGTCCCCACCGCGAATGCCCTCACGGTGACGATCAACCGTCTCGAGCCCGTCGCCGGCAGGCGCTCCGAGCAGATCAAGAACGCGATGCTCCAGACCCTGGAGAAGCTGCGCGCCAAGGAGCTGGAAGTCCTCAAGCAGGGCCGGCTGCTGCCCGGTGACAAGGCGACCCTGCGCGCCGACGCGATCATCGCGCTGGGCAACATCTCCGTCGAGCCCATCGAGTTCCGTCAGCTCTTCGAGGCCTGGCTCGACAAGGAGATCTCCATCCTGGAGAAGAAGGTGGAGATCCTCACGGTCGAGCGGGCCATGAGCCAGCTCGCGCTGGAGATGAAGGGGCTGCAGGCGGAGATCGCCAACGCCGAGGCGTCCTCGCGCCTCTACCGGTTGTCCACCACCTGGGCCCTGCGCGACGTGGACTCCCGTCAGCTGCGCGATGCCAACGACATCGCCAACGTCGCCATCGGGACCATGGTCAATCAGTTCCACCCGCTGCTGGAGCTGCGCTACCCCACCGTCCTCAAGAAGATGAAGGACGAGCCCCTGTACCGCAATCAGCTCGACGCCATCATCGACAGCCGGCTGGACGATGGGGTGTTCGCCCAGGTGAGCAACACGAGCAACGCGATGGGCGCCCTCGTGTTGGCCTACAAGAACCTGTCCAGCGAATCGCTCATCAAGCCGGGCTCGCTCGTGGTGCTCCGCTTCAAGCGGCCGATCTCCACCATCAGCAGCACGTGGAGGAGCGCGGATGACAAGCTGCGTGCGCAGGCGATCTGGCACGCGGTGGACACGGGTGGACAGGTGTCCTTGAACCTGACGCCGTGGGACCTGTACACCAAGCCGACGGGGCCGGCGCAGCTCGGCTGCCTCGAGGCCTCGGCCGTCATCGAGTCCATGGGCGTGCACTTCGTCTGGTACCACCCCAGCGCCACGCAGCTCAACGGCGAGAACGTCCGGCTCGACGTGGAGTTCGACGAGAATCAGCTCTTCGTGACGGAGCAGGGTCCGCTCAGCTACGCCCTGAAGAACAACGCCTGGAGGAACCAGTCCGCGCGCGTCACCTTCCACGGGGCCATTTCCCAGGCGGATGAGACGTTCGCGCAGTACACGCTGCCCACCCGGGTGGGAGAGGGTCTGTCTCCCTTCACCAAGTTCTCCATCGACTTCAGCTCCCTGACGAACGCGGGGATCAACCTCGAAGAAGCCGATGAAGTGCTGATGATGTTCAGCCTGGCGCCTCGCTCCGCCGTGAGCAGCGTCAAGTGGCCGGGCGTGTGTAACTGACGGTCATCCGCGGTTCCGCGGAGGCCAGCCGGGGCAACCCTCCTGGCTGGCCTCCCTCCTCGCGAAAAATTCCATGAGGTCGTTCATGTTCTTGAAGTCGCTTATCCGTTCCGCTGTCGCATTCACCCTGGCCGCCAGCCCTGGCGCCTTCGCGTGGAACTCCAGTTCCTATCCCGACAACACGGTCGTCGCTTCGTCGACGGACAAGTCCCGTTGGCTCATCGTGGGAGGCGCGCGCTTCTACATCCACCCCGAGCAGTGGGCGAACTTCGCCGCGCCGTCCATCTCGCTCACCGCGGCCGCCATCAATGACATCACGCCCATTCCCCGGGATGGCACGGTGCTCGGGCAGTCGGGGCGCCCCGAGGTCTTCACGGTGGTGGGAGGCATGTTCTTCCACGTCCCGGATCCCACCGAGCTGCAGTACTTCAATCCGACGCAGGTGCGCGCCCTGCCCGCGAACAAGCAGCACTTTCCCTCCTACGGGGGCTCCGGCGAGGGCAAGCTGGTGAAGGAGCGCACGGGGACCCAGACGTACCTGTTGCAGGGGAATGCCAAGTTCCCCGTGTCCGCCTCGGAGCTTCCCTCCTTCACCGGGCCCGTGCAGCTCGTCCCCAATACCTCGCTGGCGAAGATCTCCAACACGCCCGACTGTGGTGTCCTGCTGCGTGAGCGCGCCACGACGGACAACTTCCTCTACACCGGCAATGGCAAGTACAAGTTGACCCAGACGGAGCTCGACGAACTCGGTGGAAACCTGGCGGTGAAGGTGGTTCCCCAGGGCACCCTGGCCGCCTTCCCCAATGTGAGCACGGGTCTGTCCGGCGGCGGGTGCATGAAGGGCAACGGTGGGCGTTACGTCACCCTGACCGTGGCCGCCAGCAACAAGTGTGTCCAGCCCGCGGGCAAGAGCCCCAACAACGATGTCGCCATCGTTCAGGGCACGTGTGATGGGAGCGCGGCCCAGAAGTTCCAGCTCCTGCCGTACCCGGATGGCTCGTACATGATCCGCGGCCAGGAGAGTGGCCGGTGCCTGGACGTCAGGGCGAGCCTGACGGACGACGCGACGCCCGTGCTCCAGTGGAACTGCCACAGTGGCATGAACCAGCGCGTCGAGCTCCGGCCGCTGACGGGTGGGGGATACAACCTCGTCTTCAAGCACAGCCTGAAGTGCCTGGACCTCAACAACGCGGGTCTCCCCGACGGCACCATCTTCCACCACTATCAGTGCAACGGGACCCCCGCCCAGACGTTCCATATCAACTGAGCGGCATCAGGGGGTGGAGCGCAACTCCACCTCGAAGCGGCCATTGTCGGAGCGCAGCCCCACCGGGCCGTCGAACGCGAACGCCTCGGGGGGCAGCGCTCCTTCCCAGACGCGGGTGCCATCCACCCGCACCCGCAGCAGGGCCCCTTGGAGTTCCGCGCGCAGCGTGTGCGGAGCTCCCGGGTGGATGTCCGGCACGGGCTCGCGGGTGCGTGGCTTCACCGTCTTGTAGCCATGGTTGCCACAGTCCGCCGAGCGTGACAGTGCCGGGTTGGACTTCACCGACACCACCAGGCCGGGTGTGGGCGCGAGGCGCCACATCACGTAGACGACGTTGCACCCGTCCCGGGCGCGCAGCTTGAGACCCACCTGGCGGCGCATCTCCCCCGAGCGCAGGGCCTGCTGCCGGGGGGTGGGGCCCTGGTAGGTGAAGCGCAGCTCCGCCACCCGGAGTTCCTCACCCGGGCGGGAAGCGCGCGGCGTGCCCTCGGCGCGGTCCACCGCGCGGACCTTGGGGGCCTCGATGCGCAGCCGCCCTCCGGGCAACGGCTCCAGGTCGCCCTCCGTCACCCTCAGGCGCTTCACGAGAGGGGGGCTCGCCGTGTCATGGGACTCACGGGCGGACGGCGCGGAGGGGAACAGAACCCCCAGCACCGCGACCAGGGTGGGGACGTACTTCATGGGCCTTCGCGCTCCAGGAAGTGGTTCATTTCCTCCACGTGGGCCTTGAGCCAGGCGTGCTCGGCGCGCAGCCGCGTCAGTTCGAGCCGCAGGTAGTCCCGGTAGCGGCGCACCTTCACCGTCTCCAACCCCTCGATCTCCCGCAGTTGGCCGTCCAGGTCCTTCATCAACACGCTCACTTCCCTCAGGCGCGTTTGTTCCGCGGCGTGGGACGCCCTCAGCTCTCGCAGCAGGAGGGCGGTTTCCTGGCCCACGCCCTCCACGTCCTCGTTCAGCGAGCGCCGACGTCCATCGCGGGCCCGCGCATGGGCCCCGGATTGACCCAGGCCGCCCAGGCTGTAGGACACCGTCAGCGCTCCGGAGAGCGGGAGCTCCTGGGGCGTCCTCAGGAGTTCGTCGTAGCCACCGCGCACGCGCACGCTCCACGCCGAAGCGGAGCGCAGGGCTTGCTGCTTCGCCTCCACCGCGTCATCCGCCGCGCGCAACTCCGTGAGCCATTCGCCCAGCGGGCGCCCATCCGGGCGGGGCAGGGCGGCGAGCCGCTCACGCTCGCGCCGGGTCTCGATCGCCAGGGCGTTGAGGGCATCCAGCCGCAACTGCAGGGCGTTGAGCTCCGCGAGCGTGGCCTGACCGGCCTTCACGTCCTCGCGCAAGTCGACCAGCAGCTTTCCAGCCTCGGGCAGGGCGCTCTCCAGGACGCGGGAGCGCGCCGCCAGCGCGGTCTCGGCGCCCACGTCCCGGCCCCGCCGCAGGGCGATCCGGAGCCCCGAGAGGGCCCGGTAGCGCGCGCATTCCGCCTCCGCCCGGCCGCGCAGGCTCAGGCCCCGGTACAACCCCACGAAGTCATAATCCAGGCCCGCGGACAGCCGGGGCGTGGGCCTGCCCAGGGGCAGCGCGGCGCTCCCACCCGCGTCTCCCGCGTTCACCACGCCCACGCTGGCGAACACCTGGGGCGCCATCAGCAGCGCCGCCTCCGACTGTGCCACGCCCCGGACGAAGGCACATTGACCCGGCTCTTGCTCGCCTTCCTTCCCTGGCTCCTGGGCCTGGACCGCTCCCGCGCCGAGTCCCGCCCAGATGCCCCATACCCATGCCCATGAACGCAATCGCATTGTCCCTCTCCCCGCCCGTCCTGTCCGACCCGCCCGTTCCTACAGCATCAAGGGGGCGCGCCCCAGGTGCAGCAACTCCTCGCGCGCCCACTCCTCGTCCGACAACACCAGCTCCACCATCACGCCGCGCATCATCGTCTGGCGCACGGGGTGCTTGACGCTCACCTCGCCGCGCAGCGCGTGGCCCACCTGGCCCACTTCATGGCACCACAGCAGCTTGAGCGCGCAGCGGTAGACGGGCGTGCCCGGCGCCGCGTTCTCCAGGTTCTCGTAGGGCACGAAGCCCACCGTCAGTCCCCGCTCGATGGCCTCGAGCCAGGGCGAGCCGCGGATGGAGGCCAGGAGCGCGTCATAACGGGCCACCGCCTCGTTCAGCGAGCGCACGCTGGCCTTCAGGTGCAGCCGCTCGCTCTCCGCGTGCTTCACCTCCAGCACCGAGCGGGTGTACTCGCGCTCGAGCAGCAGCACCTCGGCGGTGAGGCCATCCGCCTTGCCATCCAGCGAGGCGTCGAAGCCCTTGAGCTCGCGCTGCAACTGCGTGAGCTTCGTGTGCAACTCCGCGGCGCCCTGGGACAGGGACAGGTTGTTCTGGGCCATCTGCGCGAGCTGGTGGTTGGCGCTCAGCCGCTCCTCGTTCTCCACCATCCGGGCGTTGTAGAGCGATTCGGTGCGCCCGCGCGCCATGTCCGAATAGGCCAGGTTGGTCTCGGAGATCTCCCGCGCCGTCTTCTTGTACATGCCGCGCAGGGACACCAGTTGGCGCAAGGCATTGGAGCGGGCCCGGCGCTCGCTGCCGAGCGCCAGCCGGAAGCGCTCCTGGAAGTCCTTCTCCGAGTGGAGCAGCCGGTCCGCCTGCTCCAGCCGCGTCTCCAGATCCCGGCGCTCCGAGAGCAGCCGGTCACGCGCCGCTTCCTGCTGCGCGAGCTGCGAGTTGAGCTGGAGGATCTGCGTGTCCGTCGAGGACACCACGGTGGGCGCCAGCCACGAGTGGCTGACGAAGAAGAAGGCCTGAACCGCGAGGTAGGAGACGAGCCCCACCAGGATGAGCACGAGCAGGACGGAGCCCATGGCCTTGTAGATGTTGACGACGATGGTGTTGATTCGATTGGCGATACGTTGGTTCATGTGTCGTTACCCCCCGCCCACGACCTGAGTGGGCAGATGCTGAAGACCGGTTTGTGCGGTGTTGGAAGGCAATTCGGGAGCGGGCGTGGGGGGAGCGGCGGGGACGGGCGCGGGTTTGCCTCGGGTCTCCCAGCTGCCCGAGTCCAGCGTGAACAGCGCCAGGGGCGTCAGGAGCGCGTAGGTGATGGGCATCATGAAGCCCATGGGGAGGAAGGAGAGCATGGGCACCCGCATCTCCGGGGGCAGATCCCGCTTGTCGATGCGGTAGATGACCCCCATGAGTCCCATGATGAGCATGTGCAGGAAGAGCACGCCCCAGAACTGCCCATTGATGAGGTTGTGCAGGATGGTGAGCGGGTAGGACAGCAGCAGCACCAGCTGGGACACGTAGTGGATGCAGACCACCGGATGCAGCCGCCACGCGTGGCTCAGACCGCAGATCATGTCGACCAGGTTGGAGCGCCGCCAGCGCAGCTGCTGGGAGAAGTAGCCGGAGAGCGTCGTGGGCGCCGCCGTCTGGCACCAGGCTGACGTGGTATAGACCGTCTCGTAGCCCGCCTTGACGATCTGCCGCGTGAGGAAGCGATCCTCTCCATACTTGATGGGAATGCCGGCGATGTTGCGCGCCTCGAGGATGGGTTCCAGCTCCAGCAGCACGTGGCGCCGGTACGCGGTGAGGCACCCGGACAGGCACAGCACCGAGCGGAAGCCTCGCTCCAGATCCTTGAGCCATTCCTGGGCGAAGTAGAACTTGATCTCGATCATCCGCGTGAGCCAGTTCTCGTTGCGATTGGCGACGAAGGTGCGGCCACCCACCGCGGCGATGCGAGGGCTGATGAAGCGGCGCACCAGCTCGCGCACGGCGCTCTCATGGGCCACCACGTCCGAGTCCACCGAGACGATGATCTCCGCTTCGGCCTCACGCACCGCGCGGGCAATGCCCTTGCGCTTGCCCATGTTGTAGGGATTGCGCATCACCTTGACGTTGGTGTGGCCCTCGGCCGCGCGCAGCGCCCAGGCGTGGCTGTCATCCGTGGAGCAGTCATCCACCACGCAGATGCTCAGCTTGTCCGCGTCGTAGTCCTGCGCCAGGAGGCTCTTCACCGCGCGGTAGATGCCCTCTCCCTCGTTGAAGAGGGGAATCACCACGCACACGGTCGGTTTGTAATGATCGTCCGTGCCGTCTACCCGGTGGCCGAGGAACCGCTTGAGCAGCGGTCCCAGCACGTACCGGTTCATCATCACCAACAACACCAGAAGATAAACTGGAAAGAGTTCCATGTCCCCGTTGGCGTGACGACACACCCGGCGGATGCCACCCACACGTCCTTCGTGCGGGGTGCTCCCCGGCCTTGGATCGCCCTGCCTTCCCCCCTCGGCCCCCTCACTCGCGCGAGGCTTTCTCGCGAGTGCTTGGAACGGGCGAAAACTCAGCCCGTGACGCCCTTTGGACAATGACCTCGCGGGGTAGTGGGAGTGCTCTGCGCCGACTGCGCGCCTACCCCTCCATGTAGGATTGAGTGGCACTTTTCCGGCTGTCGTTGTCTTGCGCAGGCCACGCGGACAGGACCCCCGCCCAACTTGGCAATAGGGCCATGAACCCTACGTTCACTGGCGTTAACCAAGAGAAGGGGCTGGGAACAATGGGGGGATTATCCGTGAGGGCGTGGGCGAGGGGTGCGCTCGTGGCGGTGTCATCGCTGCTGGCGCGTGAAGCGAAAGCGGATCCAGCAACCGAGGGAGAGTGGTCACAGGTGGCGACCTTTCCCATCTCCGCGACGCACATGCATCTCTTGCCCACCGGCAAGGTGATGTTCTACGGAGAATTCGAAGAAGGGGTCAAACCACCGCAGTCGTGGGATCCCGCCACGGGCTCGCTCTCGCCGATGCCCACCGCGGATTACAACATCTTCTGTACGGGCCACTCCTGGCTGGCGGATGGCCGCATGCTGGTGACGGGAGGTCATGTCGAGTCCCACGTGGGGCTGCCTCATACGAGTATCTTCAACCCCTTCACCCTCAAGTGGAGCAGGGGTCCGGACATGAATGACAACCGGTGGTACCCCACCAACACCACGCTGCAGAATGGCCAGGTGGTGGTGCTTTCCGGAGAGACGCATGCCTCGGGAAGCACCAATCCGTTGCCCCAGGTGTGGCAGCCGGAGTCGGGCAAGTGGAGGAATCTCATCACCGCCGTCCGGGATTTGCCCTACTACCCGCGCATGTTCTTGTCGCCCACGGGCAAGCTCTTCTTCGCCGGCCCCCAGCGCGCCTCCCGGTGGTTGGATCCCGAGGGGACGGGGACCTGGTACGACGGGCCGCGCGGTGAGTTCACCGCGGGCCGCTCCTATGGCTCGGCGGTGATGTATGGCTCCAAGGTGCTCATCATGGGAGGAGGCTCGCCGCCCACGAACACCGTGGAGGAGATCGACCTGGCGGATCCCAAGCCCACCTGGCGCCTGCGGGCCCCCATGAAGAAGGCCCGGCGGCAGATCAACGCCACCTTGCTGCCCGACGGCAAGGTGCTCGTGACGGGGGGCAGCGGTGGCAAGGACTTCGATGACAACACCCAGCCCGTCAAGGTGCCCGAGCTCTACGATCCGGAGACCAATACCTGGACCTCGCTGGCGCCCGCGGCGGAGTACCGGGGCTATCACTCGACGGCGTTGTTGTTGCCAGACGGACGGGTGATCAACGCGGGAGGCCGCAAGCGGCACACCGTGGAGATCTTCTCGCCGCCCTACCTCAAGAAGGGAGGAGCGCCGCGGCCCACCATCGGGTTCGTGGCTCCGGCGATTTCCCCCGGAAGCGACTTCTTCGTCCAGAGCGAGGACGCGGCTCGCATCACGAAGGTGACGATGATCGCCCTGGGCTCGGTCACCCATGCCTTCGATCAGAACCAGCGCTTCCTCAATCTGTCCTTCAAGCGGACGGGGATCGGCCTGACGGTGTCCGCGCCGGAGGACAACTTCGTCGCGCCTCCGGGCTATTACATGCTCTTCGTGCTGGACAGCCGCGGCGTGCCCTCGGTGGGGAAGATGGTGCGGGTCATCAACGAGGTGCCCCGCGAGCGCAAGGAGATCACCTTCAGCGATGAGTGGAAGTACGACGACCGGGGCATCAATCATGGCTCCTCCTGGCTCGCCGCGGACTTCGACGACTCGCAATGGAAGAGTGGGGCGGGGCAGCTCGGCTATGGGGATGGGGACGAGGGCACGCTGCTCAAACCGGGTGCTCCCTCGGTGTACTTCCGCAAGAAGATCACCCTGGCCAACACCGTCACCTCCGCCACCCTCGAGGCGCTGTATGACGATGGGATCGCCGTGTGGGTCAATGGCGTGCTCGTCTTCTCCCGGGACGTGGGCAATGGAATGGATTTCAACTCATGGGCCACGGCGTCGACCACGAATGCCTATGCACGCGCCCCGGTGCCGCTCAAGCCCAGCAATCCCTTCCGCATCGGGGAGAACGTGATCACCGCCATGGTGAAGCAGGTCTCCGCCAGCTCGCCGGATCTCACCTTCGCGCTCTCCCTGGACGTGGAGCAGGCCGTCAGCCCGCTGTTGGACTCGGTGATGCTCACCTCGCCCATGGGGGGCGAGGTGCTCGAGCCCGGCACTTCCCTGCCCATCACCTGGTCCAGCATCGGTCAACTGCCCGGGGTGAACCTCGAGTACTCCTTGAATGGAGGCAACACCTGGACGGAGATCGCCTCGTCGGTGCCCGACACCGGGGTGTACTTCTGGAAGATCCCCGACACGAGCACCTATGACGGGCTCCTGCGCGTGTCCCGGGTCGGCAGTCCCGGGGTGTCGGACGTGAGCAAGGAGCCCTTCACCATCCGGCGCTCCACGACCGTCGTCGCCATTCCCTTCCAGTCCACGTGGCGCTACCTGGATACGGGCGAGGATCCGGGTGTTCAGTGGACACAGAAGGACTTCGATGATTCGAGCTGGCGTCAGGGCGCGGGCCAGTTGGGCTACGGGGATGGCGACGAGGGCACGGTGCTCCAGGCCTCCTCTCCGGCGCAGACGAGTGTCTACTTCCGCAAGAAGCTCCTCGTGAATGGTGCCATCACCGATGCCCACCTCAACGTCCTCTTCGACGATGGCATCGCGGTGTTCATCAATGGCACCCAGGTGTTCTCCCGGAACATGGAGAAGGGGTTCGAGCACGAGAAGTACGCGAGCAGCTCCACGGAGAACGAGCTCGCGGGAGGGGCCATCCCCGCCAAGGTATTCGTCCAGGGGGAGAACACCCTCGCGGTCATGGTGAAGCAGGCGGGGGCCACCTCTCCGGATCTGTCGTTCGACCTGGAGTTGCAACTCGGCTTCGTTCCCAATCCCTGATCGCCGGGGGCGGCATGGACTGGCGCGCACGGCCGTGACGCGATAGGGGGGGAGGAACAGAGCCAACCTCCCCCATGACAACGACCCCGATCCCCCCAGCGGAGTCCTTTCCAGTGCCTCGCCCCGACGAGGTCCACCTGTGGGTGGTGGAGCCCGAGGCCGTGACCGAGCCCCGGCTCCTCGCCGCCTACCTGGCCCTGCTCGGCACGGACGAGCGGGAGCGGCATCAGCGCTTCCGCTTCGAGAAGCACCGCCATCAGTTCCTCGTGTCGCATGCGCTGGTGCGCGTCACCCTGTCGCGCTACGCCCCGGTGCCCGCCCAGGACTGGCGCTTCTCCACCAACGCCTACGGACGCCCGGAAGTGCTCGCGCGCGAGGGTCTGCCCCCGCTGCGCTTCAACCTGTCCCACACGGATGGCATGGCGGTGTGCGCGGTGGCGCTCGGCGTGGACGTGGGCGCGGACGTGGAGCACGCGGGGCGTCCGGGCCAGACGGTGGAGCTGGCCGAGTCCTTCTTCGCGCCCCCGGAGGTGCGGGCCCTGCGCGCGCTGCCCGCCGAACGCCAGCGCGAGCGCTTCTTCGATTACTGGACGCTCAAGGAGTCCTACATCAAGGCGCGGGGCGCGGGTTTGAGCCTGCCGTTGGATCAATTCGCCTTCCACCTGGAGCCCGGGCGCTCGCCGAGCATCTCGTTCGACCCTCGCATGGAGGACTCGCCCGAGGCGTGGCAGTTCGTGCAGGTGCGGCTGGGGGCGGAACACCCGGCGGCGGTCGCGGTGCGCCGGACCCGGGGACTGGCTCTGACGGTGCGGTGTCAGCGCACGGTGCCCCTGGGAGACGACGGGCCCGCGTGGTTCGTGCGGGCCGGGTGACTCAGGCGACGAGGTCGGGCGCCCAGCGAGTCAAATCCTCGCGCAGGGCCGCCAGCATGGCCTCGCGGGCGGTGCGCAGGAAGAAGTGCTTGCCGGGGAAGTGGCGCGAGCGGAAGTCGCTCGTCGTCAGCTCGCTCCAGCGCTCGAGATCATCGAGCGGTGCATGCGGGTCATCCAGGCCGCCATAGGCCACGATGGGGCAGCCCACCGGCGTCGGGGGCAGCACGGTGTCCGCGATGGCGAAGTCGGCGCGCAGGGACGGAAGCACCATGTCCATGAGCTCCTTGTGGGCGAAGAGCTCGGGCGGGGTGCCCTCGTACGCGCGCAGCAGCGCGATGAAGTCTGCTTCGCTCAGGTTCTCCCGGGACAGGCGCTGCCGGTGGGGCACGCCGGTGGCGGCCATCACCAGGCCGAGCGGCATCTTCGCGCACCGCTCGTGCCTGCGCTGCGCGAGCGCCAGGGCGATGCGCGTGCCCATGCTGTAGCCCAGCAGGACGAAGGGCTTGTCCAGCAGGGGCTCCAGCTCCGGCTCGAGCGCGTCCAGCATCGAGGGAATGGTCCGGATGGGCTTTTCCAGGATGCGCCGCTCACGGCCCGGAAGTTGGACGGCCACCAGTTCGATGCTCGAGGGAAGGGCCGCGCTCCAGTTGCTGTAGACGGAGGCGCCTCCGCCCGCGTACGGAAAGCAGAAGAGCCTCAGGCGTGCCTGGGGGTTGGGCTGACGGAAGGGAAACCAGGGATGGGGAGAACGGTTCACGGGACTGATGGATACCTGATTTCGTTCCGTTTTCCTTGAATTTGTGGGCCGCCGGGCCGTCCAGGACCCCGAGCCGTTCGCTCTCCCGAGGTCGCCCATGCACCGCTCCCTCCGTGCCCTGTCGTCCGCCCTGCTCGCTGGCTTCGTGTTGACCGCTTTCCAGGCCGAGGCTCGTTTTGGCAAGAGCTCCCCGCCCGAATCCTCGAAGCGGGAGGAGAAGCGGGACTCGGACACGCACGATGCCTCCGCCGTGAAAGAGGGCAGGGAGCACGCGTCCAGCCCGGTGACCCGCTCCACGCCTTCCCGCCGCTCCGAGCCGTCCCGCCGGCGCGAATCCCGTCCGCCGCCGTCGCGGAGTGACTACCAGGAGCCCTATGACACGGGCGTCGAGGTCTATTACACGCAGCCCGTCCCGGCTCCGGCGTACGTGCTCGCTCCGGCTCCCGCGTATGGGTCCACGGAGTACACGGCGCGCCGCTCCAAGAACTTCCTGTTCGGCTTCGACACGCAAGTCCTGCGCGGGGGCAGCGCCGCGGGCCTCCATGTCGGTGTGGAGGGGGAGGAGGTGGGTGCGATGTTTCGCGTGAGCGGCCTGACGCTGCGGACGGATGACGGGACCCAGGGCGAGGACAAGATCTCCGTGGTGGGCATGCACATGTCCTGGGCCGCGCTCAAGGGCCAGAACGGGCGGCTGCGGATGGAGGGCGGGTTGTCCATCGCCAAGGCGCCCGACGTCACGTTCGTGGGTCCCAGCCTGGGCCTGTCCTCGGAGTTGTACCTGCTGGATTCCCTGGCGTTGGAGGGCCGCGTCCACGTCACCCCGGTGCCCTACCGCCAGCTCGACGCGGCGGGGGGAGTCGCCTGGTACGTCCTCGGCAACGTGGTCGCCCTGCGCGGCGGCATGCGCATGCTGGTGCTGGATGATGCCGGCCAGGTGGATGGGGTCGTCCACCGGGATGTGCTGCCGGGTCCCTACGTGTCGATCGGGCTGGCGCTCTGAGGCTGCGTGGGTGGAAGGAGGGGTGGAACCCTGATGTAGGGCGCTGAGGGCCCTGGCTGGGAAGTTCCGTCCTTGTCGGGGGTCCGGGACTTCGCTATCCGCGCCCCTCATGGCGAAGAAGGACCGCTTCAAGGAACAACTCCGTCGCGCGCTGCGCCGCGATCTGTGGATCGTCCTCGTCCCCTCGATCCTGCTCGTTGGCGCGGCGTTCGCCGTCACTCTCTATTTCATCAAGCCCGCGCCACCCAAGACGCTCGTGCTCGCGGCGGCCCAGGACGAAGGCGGCTTCAACTACTTCGCCCGGAGGTACAAGGACATCCTCGCGCGCCATGGCGTCACGTTGGAGATCCGTGGCACGAAGGGCTCGCGCACCAGCCTGGACCTGCTCGCGCAGGAGCAGAGCGGGGTGGACGTGGCGTTCGTGCAGAGCGGTTCCTCCGCGGGAAGCGACAAGGGAAGCGACACGGCGGCGCGCATCGTCTCGCTCGGCGGGCTCACCCACATTCCCCTGTGGATCTTCTACCGGGGCGAGCCCATCGACGACGTGCGCGGGTTGGGTGGCAAGCGCATCGCGGTGGGCTCCATCGAGAGCGGCACCTATGCCCTGGCCCTCACGCTGCTCAAGGCCAACGGCGTGGAGAAGGCCCCCACGGAATTGTTGTCCCTCGAGCGCGACGACGCCCTCGCGAGGCTCAAGCGCGGCGAGCTCGACGCGGTGTTCCTCGTCGCCGCCGCCGAGGCCCCCTTCCTGCAGAAGCTCGCCGCGGAGCCCGGTCTGCGGCTGCTCAGCTTCGCGCGGGGCGAGGCCTATGTCCGCCGCTACCCCTACCTGTCCCGGCTGGTGCTGCCGCGAGGGGTGCTCAACCTCGCGGCGGACGTGCCCGAGCGGGACGTGGTGCTGCTCGCGCCCACGGCGAACCTGGTGGCCCGCGACTCGCTCCACCCGGCGCTCGCCTATCTGTTGTTGCGCGCCGCGAGCGAGGTGCATGGGGGGCCGGGGCTGTTGGATCGCGCCGGCGAGTTCCCCACGGCGCTCGTGGCCGACCCTCCCTTGAGCAGTGAGGCGCGCCGCTACTACCAGTCCGGCACGCCCTTCCTGCAACGCTACCTGCCGTTCTGGGCGGCCAATCTGGTGGACCGGCTCTGGCTGATGCTCGTGCCCATCATCGCCGTGCTCGTGCCCCTGGGCCGGGCGGTGCCCGCGCTGTACCAGTGGCGGGTGCGCTCGCGCATCTTCCGCTGGTACGCGCGCCTCAAGGAGATCGAGATCCAATTGGAGGAGAGCCCCGAGCGGTCCCAGCTGGAGGAGATGCTCAAGCGACTCGACGAGGCCGAGCACGCGGTGAATCACATCCCCATCCCGCTCGCGTACGCGGAGAACCTGTACTTCTTCCGCGAGCACATCGACATCGTACGCCGACGCATTGTCCGGCGGCTGACCGGGTCCTCGGAGGCCCCGGCCGTCGGCGTGTCGCTGGTGATATGAGGTCCGCGGCGTCTTCTGAAATCGTCTGGCTAGCCCACCGCGAGCGTCTCGAGGAACGCGGGGCACGGGCTCGGGAGTGGCGCGGCATTCCGGTGCGACGAGGACAGCTCCGCGAGCAATCCGTCGCGCAGCCCCCGCTTCACGGCGGTGATGCCCTCCAGTCCGAGGTGCCGCGCGCTCTGCTCCAGCAGGATGGCGCCCGCGACGATGATGTCCGCGCGCCGGGGCTCGAAGTGCTCGCGCCGCTGGGCCGGCGACATCCCGGCGAGCACCTCCACGGCACACGAGAGCTGGCCCAGGGTCGCATGTGAATCGCCCCCGGCCGCGAAGCGCACCACGGCCCGGATCGTCCCCGAGGAGCCCAGTGCCACCCGCGGCGAATCCTCGAGCGAGCAGGGGAAGGCCGTGGACAACCGCTCCTCCACGAAGCCGCGCACCTGCCGCAGCCGCGTGGGCTTCACCTCGCCCACGGTGTCGAACAGCTCCGTCAGGCGCACCGCACCCAGGGGCAGACTCCACAGCGCATCGGGCCGCTGGCCCGTGGCGAGAACGACCTCGGTGGAGCCTCCTCCCAGGTCCATCACCATCGAGCGCGTGCGCGGGGGCACGCGGTTCAGCACGCCCTGGCAGATGAGCCGCGCCTCTTCCTGGCCGCTGATCACCTCCAGGTCCAGCCCCGTCTCGGTGCGCACCCGCTGGAGGATCTCCATCCGGTTGCCCGCCTCGCGCATGGCGCTGGTGGCCACCGCTCGCACCCGGGCGTCGTGGCGCCGGCACAATGACGCATAGCGTCGCAGCGTGCCCACCAGCCGATCCGCCGTCTCCCGGGGCATCACCCCGTGCGTGAAGACGCCCTCTCCCGGACGGATGGCATCCCGCTCCTTCAGGAAGGTCTCCAACGCACCGTTGGCTCCGAAGCGGGCCAGTTCCAGGCGGGCCGCGTTGGTTCCCACATCGATGGCGGCGAAGACGGACCGGGAGGTCGAAGTAGCCATGGTCGGCGAACCCTTGGGTGAGAGGGGGCAGCGCTCTGCTCGAACCTCAAGCTAGAAGGGCTTTGTGACAGCGCCGTGGCGGAACAACGCTGTTCACCCAAAGTTTTCAAAGCGGCCGTCGATGGCCTCCCCGGGCTCCTACCGGGCGAGCGTCCAGGCGCTCGGTGTCATGGGGCGCGGCGGACGAGCTCCAGCAAGGCTTGGCGCGCGTAGCCGTCGATCCAGCCCCATGGCGTGTGGGGACTCGCGGCCCGCTGCTCGAACTCCTCGCGAGGCAGCCGCAGTAGTTCCTGGCCCGTCTGGGAGAGCGCGAGGTAGTCGCGCAGCAACCGCTTCTCCTCGCGCCGGAGGAGGACGCAGTTGCGTGCGTTGGGCGCCAGCGTGTCCTCGCGCAGCACCCGCTCGTCTTCCTCGAAGGAGGTGTCGAACCCGGCGAGCCGGGCCTCGCACGCCGCGGCCAGGGCGCCGAGCACCCGCGCCTCGTTCGCCACGCCCAGGGGCTCGATGGTCTTCGCGCCTCCGATGAGCCGGTTGGCGAGGATCATGATCTCCTCGGGCGTCGCGTGGGCGATGCGCAGGAAGGAGAACATCAGCTGGGTGGACGCGTGGTCCAGCTGGCGCGGAACCTTGAAGGGCCTCGGCGTCGTGGGCGAGGGGAGTGCCAGCAGGGACTGCTTCATGGCGGCCAGCGCGTCGCCCTCGGGAATGCCCAGGGAGAGGAAGATCTCATCCTGCTCGTTGCGCTCGGTCACGAAGCCGAAGTGCAACAACATCAGATCGTTGCTCTTGGCGCCGTAGCTGTCATGGACCTCGTCGCCCGTGGCCACGGCGTTCTGCGCCGTCATCTCGAAGAAGCGTCCATCCTCCGAGGTCTCCCAGAGCACGTCCGGCGGCCGACGGTGGTTGAGCATGTCCGCCAGCGGCACGAGGCACGGACCCAACAGGCCGCCCTTCTTCACGCCGAACAGCCGCGAGGAGACCGACAGCCGCGCCCAGACGAACTCATCGAGTGTGAAGCGCTCGTAGCCGGGGATCTTCTCGCGCAGCTGCTGGTAGTCGTTCTGGAGCGACTGGGCCTGGAACTCCAGCAGCGTCAGCTCCAGCGAGCCCTTGAGCTGGGTGCGCTCGGCCTCTCCATAGAAGAGGGGGAGGTGAGGGAAGGCCTCGGGCAGGCTGTCGAGGAACGGCGTCCAGAAGGAGCCCTCCTGGTGCCGCTCCTGGAGGAGGAAGGAGGCCAGGTATAGGTCCTCGTTGTCCGGGTTGAGTTCGGACTGGATGCGGCGGCCGATCTCCGACGTGCGCGCGAGCTCCAGGGTCAGCATGTGCGAGCGGGGCACCTGGAGCACCACCTCGCCCGGAGCGATGTCCGTCTGGGCGATCACGGAGCGTTCTCCGTTCTCCTGGCGCACGACGCGCAGCTTCGGAAAGTGGGCGCCGCCCGCCTCGAGCCAGCGCAGCAGGTTCGACAGCTTCTGCTCCGAGGCCTCGGCGGAAGTCCTCAAGTCAGAAGGCGTGGGGGAGGTCGAAGAGGGAGCGCTCATGGGACCCGGAGGCTACTCCAGACCGGGCTTCGAGGGGCACGCTTCGTCTACCCCTCCTCGGCTAACTCTCCTCGGAATCGTTCTTCGGACTCAGGCGTCCGCGTACCGGCTGCGTGCCTCCACGAGCGTGTCCGCGTCCAACAGTACCGCCGCCTTTTCCTGCGCGGAGAGCTGCGACGCGGCGCCCTCGAACAGCTTGCGGCGGGCCGAGTCGAGCATGGGCGAGGAGAGCTCCGCGCCCGGCGAGGACTCCAGCAGGGCCAGGTGCAGCGCATGCGCGCGGGCATCCTTCAACACCCGCTCCAGCCCGTCCTCCACCGGCTCCATCTCGCGCGCGGCGAGCTCCTGGGCCCGGGTCAGGACCTCGGGGGGCTCGGACTCCTCGGGGATGAGGAACAGGCCGAGTCGCGAGGCCCATGCACCCAGGGACGCGCGCGACGTCCACACGGACAGGGGAATGGACAGCAGCAGTCCCGCCACCACCGGCGCCAGCCACCACAAGAGCCCCGGGTTGATCGCGAACGCCAGGGCCGCCACGCCCACGCCCACGGCGGTGTGCACCGCGTGGCGCCGCGCCGCCTCCGCCCACGGCAGGGCCTCGTCGTCCCGCTGCTGGCTCGACCAGGACACCCGGTAGCCGAGGATCGTCCCGAAGACGAAGTGGGACTGGAAGAGCATCATCACCGGCGCGAGCAGCGTGGACACGGCGCTCTCCACGAGCATGCTCAGCACCAGCCGCGCCCGGCCACCCATGCGCGCCGCCTGCTCCCGGTCCACCAGCGCGAGCACGAGCCCGAACACCTTGGGCAGCATCAGCATGCCCAGGGACACCGTCATCAGCCGCAGCGCGCCCTGCGTGTCGAAGTCGGCTTCATCGGCGAAGGGGGCGAACTGCTCCAGCAGCTCGTCCGTCCCCAGGAAGCGATCGCTCAGCGCCGCCGCGAGTCCCGCACCGAGGAACAGCAGCCACAGGGGCGAGGCCACGTAGGACATGACGCCCATGAGGAAGTGCCCTCGGCTCGATGGGTGCAGTCCGCCCGCCAGCACCAGCCGCAGGTGCTGCAGGTTGCCTTGGCACCAGCGCCGGTCCCGCTGCGCGTACGCGAGCAGGTGGGGCGGGCTCTGCTCGTAGCTGCCGCCCAGCTCCGGCACCAGCCACACCGTGTAGCCCGCGCGCCGCATCAGCGCCGCCTCCACGAAGTCGTGGCTGAGGATGTGGCCGCCAAAGGGCTGCTGTCCCGGCAGCACCGGCAGCCCACAGTGCTCGGTGAAGGCCGCCACGCGCAGGATGGCGTTGTGGCCCCAGTAGTTGGACTCGCCCAGTTGCCAAGCCGCGGAACCCGCGGCCACCACCGGCCCGTACACGCGGCCCGCGAACTGCTGCAGCCGGGCGAAGAGCGTGGTGCTCCCCACGCACAGGGGCGGCGCCTGGAGGATGCCCACGCGCGGGTTGAGCTCCATGAGCCGCGCCATGCGCACCAGCGTGTCGCCCGCCATGAGGCTGTCGGCGTCCAGCACCACCATGAAGTCGTAGCGGCGGCCCCAGCGCTCGCAGAAGTCCGCCAGGTTGCCCGCCTTCTTGCCCGTGTTGTCCGAGCGCCGGCGGTAGAAGATGCGCCCCTGGCCGCCCACGCGGCGGCACAGGTCCGCCCATGCCAGCTCCTCGGCCACCCACGCCTCCGAGCGCGTGGAGTCGCTCAGCACATAGAAGTCGAAGGACTCCAGCCGCCCCGTGGCCACCACGGACTCATAGGTGGCCTGCAGGTTCGCGAAGACCGAGGCGGGATCCTCGTTGTGGATGGGCATCACCACCGCGGTGCGGCGCGTGAGCGGCGCCTCTTCTTCCCCGGCCTCCGGCCAGCGCAACCCCGGCGGCCTCTTTCCGGACGCGAGCTGGAGGAAGCCCGCCACCGCCGCCCAGAAGGAGAGGGCGATCCAGGCGAAGCACAGGGTGAAGAGCCCGAGCATCGCCCACTCGGAGACGGAGGTGCCATGGACGCTCAACAGCCGCGACATCTCCCACGTCGCGGCGAGCGTGGACAGCGCGGCGGGAACGAGGACTCCCGCCCGCCGGAGCCCGGCCGTCGCGGGTGAGAAGGAATGCGCGTGCATGGAAGCTCCGGTGGGGTGCTAGCGGGAAACGGAGACGCCGGGCTCGCCCGCGCGCCACCAGCGGCGGAAGAGCTCACCCAGGGGCGAGAGCACCACCTGCTGCTCGGGCATCGTCGTGGGCATCGGCCGCGGCGCGGGCACCGGCACCGACGTCCTCAGCGCCCGCGTCTGCTCGAGCGACAGCGCACCCGGCCCCATCGTGATGACCCGCGCGCCCCAGTTCGCTCCATCGCACAGCACGAACGCCGCGCGGCCCCGGGCCAGCGGCGAGCCGCTTCCCGCGTGCGCCGGGCCGAGCACCGCCGTCAGCCACGCCTCCATGCGCGCCCGGGCGATGGCCACGGCCTCGCGGGGATTCACGCTCCTCATGTCGAGCGCCCACGTGGCCAGACGCGCCAGATCCTCGTCCGAGGTGAAGCCGAAGGTGCGGAAGAAGGAGTCGAGCGCCACGCGCGTCTCGGCGTGGAGGGAGTAGCCGGACGGGGAGGAGGGGGCGGTGAAGGTCTGCGTCATCACGGTGTCCACGGGTAGCTCCAGGTCTCGGTAAGGGTTTGGGATCCGCTACGAAGGAAGCAGCGCAGCTCGGCCGGGGTGTTTCCCTCCGGCACCAGCTCGAAGGTGGCGCGCCAGCCGCCGGTGGCCTCGTTGCGCTGGGCGGTGGGCAGCAGGACGCGGCCCGAGGAGGTGGTGACCACGGCCTCCACCGGCGCCTGGAGCTCCGCGCCTTCGCCGCGCGAGAAGTCGAGGACGAAGCGCCGGGCTCCGGGCGTGCTGCCCTGGGCGATGCGCGTGGCGGTGGTGAGGGCCTCGCGGGGCTTCTCGGGCGAGCCGCTGCCCCAGGTCAGCTTCCAGGCCAGGCGCAGCTCCGCCCCCGCCGTGAAGGGCTTCTCGGGCACCCAGTAGGCGACGATGTTGTCGTCGATCTCCTGGTGCGTGGGGATCTCCACCAGCTGCACCGCGCCCCGGCCCCAGTCGCCCACCGGCTCCACCCAGACGCTCGGGCGCTTGTCGTAGCGCGCTTCCAGGTCCTCATAGTCGCGGAAGTCCTGGTCGCGCTGCATCAGGCCGAAGCCGCGCAGGCCCTCCACCTGGAAGCTGGACACGCTCAGGTGGGCGGGGTTCTGCAGCGGGCGCCACAGGTGCTCGCCGTTCTTCATCCACAACACGAGCCCGTCCGAGTCGTGCACCTCGGGCCGGAAGTCGTCGAGGGTGCCCCGGTCGTTCTCGCCGAAGAGGTACATGCTGGTGAGCGGCGCCACGCCCAGCCGCTTCACCGCCTTGCGCGCGTGCAGCTGCGCCTCCACCTCCATTACCGTGCGCTCGCCCGGGATGATGACGAAGCGGTAGGCCCCCGTGACGCTCGGGCTGTCCATCAGCGCGTGCACCACGACGCGATCCGCGCCCGGCGCCGGCTTCTCCATCCAGAACTCGCGGAAGTGGGGGAACTCCTCGCCCTCGGGCAGCGCGGTGTCGATCGCCAGCCCCCGCGCCGACAGCCCGTACACGTTGCCGCGCCCCAGGGCCCGGAAGTAGCTGGCCCCGAGGAAGACCACCAGCTCGTCGAAGTACTCCGCCCGGTTGAGCGGATGGGACAGCCGGAAGCCCGCGAAGCCCGCGATGGGCGAGTCCGGCAGCCCCTTCACCAGCGGTCCGTAGCTGAAGAGCTCGGGCGAGAAGCGGATCGGCTCCGCGCGGCCCGCGTCCACCTCGTGCATCGGAATGGGCGACGTATAGAAGAAGCCCGGGGCGAAGAACTGCGCCTGGAAGGGCAGCTCCGCGTCGCGCCACCGCGCCTTCTCCGGGCGGAAGCGGATGTCGCGGTACTGGTCATACGTGAGCTGCGCGTAGGCCGGCGGGAGCGAGGCCACGGGCTTCTGGTAGGGCTCGAGGGCCAGCTTCCGCGCCCGCTCGCGCACGGTGTCCGGGCCGAAGGAGGAGGCGGCGGTGCGGGGTCCGGCACAGGCCACCAGCGTCCACATCATCCCGAGTGCACAGGCGCTTCGCGCCCACATCGTTGACTTCACTCCGGCGCTCCTCCTGGAAAAGGGTGTCGGTGGCTCGACACCGGCCGGGGTTAAGCAGCCCGCGTGCCAGCCGAGCTGCTTCCTCCAGGTCTCCAGGAATTTCGCGGGTTTCTCCGCCTCTCAGCGGGGATGACTGTTGCTGGGCAAACGATTTCACGCACTTGGCGTGAGGCTGGTCGGACGGGTGGGGAGCCGGGGAACAAGGGGGGTGGGGAGCATGGGAACAGGACGGGAACAGGCCCTGTCCCTTTGCTCCACAGTGTTCAGGGGATGACGAGTAGGGGCGTGTCGTCCAACACGAGCGGCGAGGTGGTGCCGTCGGCACCCCAGAACTCCCATTCGGCCGGAGAAGGGACCAGGCGCCGGTAGCCCATGTCGTAGTCCCACGTCGTGACGTACACCTTGACGCCCCGCAGGTCCGTGAGTCCGTCGAGCGCCTCGCCCGACACGGTGAGCACGACGGTGTTCGCGGCCTTGTCCACGGAGAGGGAGGCGGTGGGGCTCAGGGGGGTGCCTTCCTGGGTGGCCGAGGCGCCCCGGGTATCGAACAGGGTGTTGGACCAGCCGTGGACGCGCAGGCGGTAGTCCCAGTCCATGCCCGTGGGCAGCGAGGCGTTCTGCTGCGGCATCACCGTGAGGCCCGTGCGGCCGGGCACGTCGAGGAAGACGGTGAAGGCCACGTGGTCGAAGCCGTTCTGGGGGTTCCACACGGTGGTGACGGTCTTCGTCTGGAGGGCGATCCGCAGCACCGTGTCCGAGCCCAGCAGGGTGACGCGACGCAGGTCTCCCTGGTGGTTGTCACCCCAGCTCGAGTCGGTGGGGTAGTGGTAGGTGCCCGAGGGGCCCACGTCATCGCCCTCGGGGTCCTCGTGGGTGAGCAGCGGCGTGAAGACGCGGGACACGCGGAAGGTCCACGTGCCGGAGAGCACGCGGGCGTCTCCGGCCCACGCCACGAGCGAGTGCTGGAGGGATGCGTCCACCATGCCGGTGGTGCTCACGCGGGTGCTCCAGGTGCCATCGGGTTTCACCGTCACCGGCTGCGTCCGCGCGAGTGCCCCGTCCACCACCCATTGGAAGGAGGACACGCCCACCGCGCTGCCGGACAGCTCGAAGTCCCCGGGCACGGTGCCGCCACTCGCCTGGGTGACGGTGACGCGCGCGGGCTCCGGCGTCACGGGGCGCGTCTGGTCCGAGGGCAGGAAGACGCGGGCCGCGCGCGGAGGGAGGTTCAGCGAGAGCCGTCCGCCCGGGCCCACCTGGACCGCTTCGGCCTCGGGGTCCAGGCCCGCGCCCAGCTCGAGCACGCGTCCCTCGGGCAGGCCCGTGGGCAGGTTGTCCAGCAGCATCCGCTCGTCCGCGGTGTTGAAGATGACGAAGGCCACCTGCCCCTCGTGCTCCATCTGGTAGGCGAACACACCCGCGCGCACCTCGTTGTGCCGCAGCACCGTGGGCGTGCCCCGGCGGAAGACGGCGTGGGCCTTGCGCAGCGCCGTCAGCTCGCGGATGAGGCCGTACAGCGGCGCCGAGGTGTCGAAGCGATCCCTTCCCCCGGAGCCGAAGCCCGCCTGGAACATGGCGCCGCGCTGCTCGGTGAATCCCTGCTCGGTGCCGTAATAGAGGACGGGGATGCCCGGCACCGTCATCATGAAGAGCAGGGCCTGGCGCAGCGCCGCCTCCGAGCCTCCCTTGAGGAAGCGATCCACGTCGTGGTTGTCCAGGATGGTGGGCATCAGGTGTGGTCGCGCGAACACCTCGCGCGAGTGCTCCAGCCGGTGCGCGAGCTGCGCGGTGGGCCGTCCCCGGGCGAAGACGTCCCCCGAGGTGGCGTAGAGCGGGAAGTGGATCATGCCCGGCAGCAGCGGCTCGCCCGTGGACTCCTCCGTCATGTACGAGGCGATCTTCCGCGACGCCGTGTCCTCGAAGGGCTTGTCGGTGGCGTAGCCCTCGCCGAACGCGAGGAAGTCCGCCTTGCCCAGGCTCCTGGCCACCGGGAGCACGCCCGGGTGGGCCTCGTCCGTCGAGTACAGGAAGTCCTTGAAGGTGGCCTGGGGCACGTAGAAGGCGGTGTCCACGCGGAAGCCATCCACGCCCGCCTCGCGGATCCAATGCGTGTAGCTGTCCTTGAGCGCCGCGAGCACGGCCGGGTTCTCGGTGTTGAGATCGTCCAGGTCGGACAACTGCCAGTTCAGCTCCTGGTCGCGCACCCCGTAGTCGCGGATGGAGGGCGTCCAATGGAAGAGGTTCGCCTGCCGGTGGGCGGGATTCGTCGGATCCCACTGCTGGAACGCGGCCTGTGAGGGGCCGCACGCGGGCTTCGCGCCGGTGTTGAGCCGCACGTGGGCCGACACGTCCGAAGGGTCGTACTGGGTGTAGGTGAAGCAGTTGGCCATGTGGTTGAGGACGATGTCCTGCACCAGGTACATGCCCCGGCCGTGCAGACCCCGGGACAGGCGCTGGTAGTCCTCGAGCGTGCCCAGATGCGCATCCACCCGGGTGAAGTCCCGCGCCCAGTAGCCGTGGTAGCCGCCGTAGTTCACGAGCGGGTCCCACCACTGGTTGGCCACGGGCGGGGTGATCCACACGGCCGTGGCGCCCAGGCCCTGGATGTAGTCGAGCCGCCCGAGCAGCCCCTTCAGGTCCCCTCCGCTGTAGCGCGCCCCATCCGCCGGGCCGAACTCACCCGCTCCCTGGTCATCATTGGCGGGGTCCCCATTGGCAAACCGGTCCGTCATGACGAAGTACAGGATCTGATCCCGCCAGTCCGGAGAGGGCACCTGCAACAGGTCCTCGGGCGGCGGGGCGGGGGGCTGGGGCTCCTCGGAGGGAGGCGGCGTGGGCGGCGGAGAGGGATCGGGGTCGGACCGGCAGGCGAGGATCACAGCCACCCACACGGGAAACAGCCGCTTCGAGGCTCGGGAGTGCATGGCGCCCAGCCTACGCCCGTGGCGAAACGCCCCATGCGGCGTTCTTCCACGCCGCACCCCTTGCGTCAGGCTCCCGTAAATAAGGGTGTCCTTCCTCGCGCGCCTCGTGGGAAGATACCTGGCACGCAACGGCACGAATTCTGCTAAATCGATTCATGGAAGGACTCCATGGCCGTCACGCACACTCCTCCGGTGTCAGCGCAGCACAAAGACTCCTCGAACACGGGCTCGCGAGGTGATCGGCGATCGCGTCGGGATCAGCTGGGGGGCGCGGTGCCGCGTGTCGTGGTGATGGAGAACCTGCGCGAGCGCGGCCACTTCCTCCAGGAGCGGCTGGTCCAGGAGCGCTTCGAGGTGGGCATGCTGGAGGACGCGCGAGGCGCGCTCCAGTGGCTCTCCGAGGGGCTGGTTCCACGGCGGGGCTCCGACGTGGAGCTGCTCATCTGCAACGCGCGGATGTTGGGGGACTCGGGACTGGACCTGCTCGCGCGCTGGTGCGCGGCGCATCCACATGTCCCCGTGCTCCTGGTGAGCGCCTTCACCAACGCGAAGCTGCGGGCGCGGATGGCGCGCATCCCCGGCGGCGTCGTGCTCGATCAGGACTTCTCCGTGGAGGACGTGCGCGCCACGGCGGTGTCGATGGTGGAGACCTCCGTCACTTCGTAGAGCTCCAGCGGCAGGCCGTCCGGGTCGGCGAAGAAGGTGAAGCGCTTGCCCGTATACTCGTCCACCCGGATGGGTTCGGTGGCCACGCCGCGCCGGCCCAGTTCCACCACCACGGCGTCGACATCTGGCACGGCGAACGCCAGGTGGCGCAGGCCCCGCGCCTCGGGCCGGGTCGGGCGCGGTGGCGGGTTGGGAAAGGAGAACAGCTCCAACTGCACGCCCGGGCTGACCTCCAGATCCAGCTTCCACGAGTCGCGCGCCTCCCGGTACACCTCCCGGATGATTCGCAGGCCCAAGAGCTCGCTGTAGAACGCCTTGGAGCGCGCGTAGTCCGAGCAGATCAAGGCGACATGGTGGAGGGCGGGCAGCAGCGGTGTCATGCCCCTCAGCCTGACAGGACGCGCGGTGAGGAGCCAGGGAAGCCCCGGGGAAACCAGGGGGTGACCCCTCCGAGCCCCCTGGAGAATGTCGGCGGCTCACGTAGACTGCGGCCGCGGAGCCGGGGGGGGCATTCCTCTCGGCCGAGGAGACCTGACGATGTTCTCGAGATGGACCGTGGGCCGGCAGTTCATGGTGGGCTTGATCCTGTTGGCGATGATGGTCGGAACCTTCGTGTTCCTGACCCGCGTCCGCGTTCAGACCTTCTCGGGGGCGGCGGCGCTCGTGGCGACCAGTCAGAAGACGCTTCGGCAACTGGAGCGCGTCCTCGCCAGCTTCAAGGACGCGGACGCGGCGCACCGCGACTACCTCACCTCCGGCAGCGCGGCCTCGGCGGAGTCCTTCCAGCAGGCGAAGAACGCGCTGGAAGCGGAGTTCACCGCCCTGTCGGTCTCCCCGGATGCCGAGCAGCAGAAGCGCCTCAAGTCGTTGCAGGACCTCGTCGCCCAGGAAGCCACGCGGATGAGCGAGAGCCTCGAGGCGCGCCGCGCCCAGGGCTCCGTGGACTCTCCCTCCGCCAGCAATGCCCAGAGCCGCCAGCGTCTGGAGCGCGTGCGCGACGCCGTGACGAAGGCGCGCGATGAGGAGGAGAAGCTGCTGAGCAAGAACGAGCTGCGGCAGGAAGAGGAGCTGAGCGCCTTCGGCACGTTCTTCTGGTTCGACGGGCTCGGCATCCTGGTCGTCATCGTCGTGACCGCGCTGCTCATCGGCCGCACCCTGGAGCGCAAGCTGCAGACGGCCATCGCCCAGGTGCAGAACTCCTCGGCGGAGCTGCACTCGGCGGCCTCCCAGCAGGTGACGGGCGCGCGCGAGCAGGCCTCCGCCACCACGGAGATCTCCACCACCGTCAAGGAACTCTTGTCCACCTCGCGGCAGATCGCCTCCAGCGCCCAGCAGGTGTCGCGCGTGGCGGACGAGACCGCGGGCGCGGCGCGCCAGGGCAACGACACCGTGCAGCGCTCCCAGGAGGCCATCGACGCGGTGCGCCGCCAGGTGGACGCCGTCGTCACCCACATGCTGGAGCTGGGCAAGCGCTCGCAGGAGATCGGCGGCATCCTGGACATCATCAACGAGCTGTCCGAGCAGACGAACATCCTCGCCATCAACGCCACCATCGAGAGCGCGGGCGCGGGCGAGCACGGCCGGCGCTTCGCCGTGGTGGCCGAGGAGATCCGCAAGCTGGCGGACCGCGTGGGCGGCGCCACCAAGGACATCCGCGCCCTCATCGATGAAATCCGCGCCGCCTCCAACACCACCATCATGGCCACCGAGGACGGCTCCAAGGCCGTTCAGAGCAGCGCCAAGCAGTTCTCCGAGGTGGCCGGCAGCTTCCGCCGCATCTCCGAGCTGGTGCGCACCAACCTGGACGTGGTGCGGGAGATCGAGCTGAGCACCCAGCAGCAGACGACGGCGGTGGAGCAGGTGAACATCGCCATCCTCGAGGTGGCGCAGACGGCCCAGCAGTCCGAGGTCAGCTCCTCGACGACGCTGCAGACGGCCAACCGGCTCTCGCAGCTGTCCCAGCAGCTCACCGCCATCCTCGACTCGCGCGCCTCCGCCTGAGTCAGGCCGCGAACAGCTCGTCGAGCCCGCGCAGCAGGCCCTCGCCCGGGGCCCGCCCGCGCCTGTCCAGCAGCCAGGCGCGCATGCCCACCCGCCGCGCGCCTTCCACGCACTCGGGCCGATCGTCGACGAAGAGGCAGTCCTCCACGCGCTGGCCGAGCGCGCGCGCCATGGCCTGGTAGGCCTCGGGCGCGGGCTTGGCGGTGCCCAGCATGGCCGCCGACAAGGACGCGTCCACGAGCGGCGCCAGGCCCAGCCACTCCAGCGAGCCCGGCAGATCGATCAACGTGAAGTTGGACAGCACGCCCACCCGGTAGCCCAGGCGCCGCGCCTGTTCGAGCGCCGGGCGCGCGTCCGCGAAGGCCTTCAGCGTCCGGCGGGGGTCGAAGCGCAGCAGCTGGTCGCGCACCGTCTCGTCCAGGCCCCTCGCGGCGCAGAGCTGCGCCCAGAACGCGTCCCAGAAGGCCCGTTCGCTCGCGGCGCAGGTGACGGTCCGCCCGGAACGGGGCGCCCACTCCCGCAGGTGGGCGCCAAGCTGTTCGAGCCCGAAGGGCAGCAGCGGCCCCAGCTCCCGGCTCGCGCGCTCCAGGTCGAACTCGGCGAGCACTCCATCCCGATCGAAGATGACCGCGCCCTTCATGCCGCCTGCTCCAGTCCCTTGAGGGCGTCGTGGATCTGCTCCTCGGTGATGAGCGCGGAGCCCGTGCGGCGCCGCAGCCGATCCACCCAGGTGTAGGTCATCTCCTGGATGGCGGAACGGAAGGCGGGCGGGGCGGACTCCACGCACGTGCGGTAGTCGGCGAGCACGTGCTTCACGGTGCCGGGCACGCCCACCTCGCGCAGGGCCTGGTACACGGGGCGGTAGAGCCGTTCGATGGTGGGATTGGTGTGCGCGGGCATCTTGTGCACCGCCACCGCGGACGAGCCCGTCATGGCCCGGCAGACCCGCCACAGGTTGGCCACGTCGGCGCGCAGGTGGGGGTAGCGGGCGAGCGTCACCAGCAGGGGCCGCGTCACCGCGCCCATCAACACGTCGTCGTTCTCGCCCTCGCTGCGCCGGTCCTCGAGGATGTTCACCAGGTCGTCCACGTCCTGGAAGATGCGGCCGAAGGCCTGGTGCATGCTCAGCGGCGCTGGTGCGTGCCCGTTGAGCAGCAGCGCCGTGTCCAGCCCGAAGCTCACCCCCAGCGTGTTCTCGTGGTAGCGGTTGTCGAGCCACCGCTCGAACATCCCCTCCGTGGGGTAGAGGTTCTGCCGCTCCCAGAGCTGCAGCGCGTACAGCTCGGTGAACAAGCGCAGGGTGCAATCGAGCAGACGGGGATCCGCGCGCGCGGCCTCCTGGGTCGCCAGCGCCACCAGCGAGCCCACGAAGGGCGTGGTGCTGATCTCCCCGAAGCGCAGCGCGAACGTCCGCCGCCCCGAGCGCATGGGCGTGCGATCCACCGTGTCGTCCACGGTGGCGCACGTCTCCATGCTGAGGATGAGCGCCGGCAGGAAGCGGCGGTGCACGGGCTGGATGCCGCCCGAGGCCTCCGCCATGCACAAGAACATGAGGGGCAGCAGCATGAACGACGGCTGGGCGTTGTCGCGCACCACCGTGTCGTAGAAGGGCCGCAGGGCCTCGGGCACCGCCAGCGCGTGGAGCGCGCTGCGTGCCTCCTCGACGAGCGGCACGAACTTCTCGCGCCGGCGCGCGAAGAGGCCCTGGAACATCTGGGGGTACTGCAGCGGCACCAGTTCATTCATGACATGACCTCAATTTCCCTCCGGCAATGGGTCAGCGGGCACCCCCAGCGCACGAAGGGCGTCCTCGAGCCGGGACGTGACGGTGAAGAGGGCGTCGGCGCGCGCGTGCGCGAAGCCCTGGCGGCTCATCTCCGCGACGAGCGCCACGAACGGTTGGTAGAAGCCCTGCGTGTCGAGCAGCACGATGGGCTTGTCGATCATCCGCATCTGCTTCCAGCTGATGATCTCCAGCGCCTCCTCCAGGGTGCCATAGCCGCCCGGCAACACCACGAAAGCGTCGGCGCGCTCGGCCATGCGGCGCTTGCGCTCGTGGAGATCCTCCGTCCAGATGAGCTCGGTGAGTCCCCGGTGGGCCACCTCGTAGCGCTCCAGCCCTCGGGGCATCACGCCGACGACGCGGCCTCCCCGCGCGAGCGCCGCGTCCGCCACCGCCCCCATCAACCCCACCCGGGCGCCTCCGTACACCAGTTGGATGCCCCGCTCGGCGAGGAGGGAGCCCAGGGAGGAGGCCACTTTCATGTGCTCTTCGTGCACACCGGGGGCCGAGCCACAAAACACACAAACGGATTTCGTCATGAGTCCGGAGGGAAGGAGTCAGGAGGGGGGCGAGCCTCCCAATTTTCTACCCGAATGCTACCGAACCACAACGGGCATGTCCTGAAGCTGACGCGACAGGTCATCTCTCCGTTTCCGGGCGAGGAGTGCTTTCCGGCGAAACCGGCCTTCTGGGCGGGCGCCGGGCCTCGCTCGGCCGGAGCCAAGGCCCGGTGTGTGGCGCTGGGTCCGGGCCGCTTCACTCCGCGCGAACGCCGAGGGAGGGGCCCGGTGCCGCCGCCCCCTCAGGGGATGCTGTTGTTGGCCGGCACGGGCTCGAAGCGCCACTTCTGGCAGGCGTTGTTCAGCCAGGTGTATTGCTGGAGGAGGGTGGGAGCCACATTGCTGCAGCCGGGCAGATCCAACGCCAGACCGCTGCGCTTGGAGATGATGTTGTAGTACCCGTTGCCCACCGGGTTGATGTACCACTTCTGGCAGTCATTGTTCAGCCAGTCATACTGCTGGATCTGCGCCAGGTTTTCCGTGGAGCAGCCGGGCAAGTCGAGGGCCCTGCCCACGCTGCTTTGCGGCGTGATCCGGAAGGAGCCGTCTCCGTTGGCCGTGACATGGAACCGCTGGCAGTCTCCACCCCACCACGGGAACTGCTCGATCTTGGCGGAGTTGGCCGCCGAGCAACCCGCGACGTCCAGCGCCTGCCCGCTGGCCTGGTTGAAGATCGCGTAGACGTCGTTGCGCATCGGGGCCTGGCCCATGGAGTCGAAGCGCCATTGCTGCGCCGCTCCTCCCTGCCAGCCCCACTGGATGATGTCCGTGCCATTGGCGGTACCGCCGCCCGCCACGTCCAGCACCAGTCCGCTGTTGCGGTTGACGACCCGGAAGAAGCCCCCGCCCGAGTCCACGATCTGCCATTGCTGGCAAGCCGCCCCATTGGCCATCCACGGACGCACCTTGGCTCCGCCACTGGTGGAGCAGCCTTCCACTTCCAGGGCCAGGCCTCCGGCCACGGCGGTGATGGAGTAGTAGCCGTTGCCGATGGCCTGGATGTTCCACTTCTGCGCGTCCCCGTCCAGCCACTGCCACTGCTGCACGCGGGAACCCACGGCCCGATTCCCCCCCGCGACCTCCAGGACGCTGCCGGTATTGCTGCGGGGAACCAGCCGGTACACCCCGTTGGCGATGGGCGCGGCGGAAGGCAGCGCCACTTCGCCCGAGGGCGCGGGCAGGCTCTCTCCGTTCTTCGGAGGCACTCCGAAGATGGGCATCCCATCGCCGCCCCAGTGGATCTTCTTCACGCTCGTGGTGCGGGGGCCGTTGTCCAGGTCCGAGCGCGAGTGATACGCCATCCAGAACTCCTTCCCATCCGGGGATTTGAAGAAGCTGTTGTGGCCGGGGCCGTAGATGGCGGTGGCGCTGTTCCTCTTGAACACCGGCTGGGACGACTTCACCCACGAGGCGGGATTCATCGGATCATCGGCATCGTTGTTCATCGTGAACATGCCCAGGCAGTAATCGGGCGTGTAGAACATGCTGGCCGAGTACGTGACGAACACCTTGCCGTTGGCCAGCATCACTTCCGGGCCTTCGTTCACCCAATCGCCTGCCTTCTCCCAGGCGAACCACTGGTTGTCGGGGGTGGAGAGCCTGGTGCGGCCCCCGGTGAGCGTCCAGGGATTGCTCATCTTGGAGATGAAGATGGCGCCGTGCGTGGAACTGGGTGTGTCCTTGCCCGCCCAGAGGAAGTACTTCTGCCCTCGCAGCACCATCACCGTTCCATCGATGGCCCAGTAATCGGGCGAGGCCTTCAGGTACCCCTTGAGAGTCCAGGCGCCCACCATCGGGTCGGCGGAGCCGTTCTCGATGACGTAGACGCGGGGCGCATTTCCATCGCTGTCATTCGCGCCGTAGAAAGCCGAATAGTAGATGTACCACTTCCCATCCAGGAAGTGCAGCTCGGGAGCCCATCCCAACTGGTTGGGGCCGCCCTGGGCGGCGGAATACACCTGTGTGAGGGGCGCCGCCTTCAGGCCATTCAACGTCTGGGAGCGGCGCAGATGAATCGTCGGTCCCGTTGTTCCGGTCAGGTAATAATAGCCGTTGGCGAAGGTGATATGGGGATCCGCCAGATCACTGATGGGGTTGGAAACCGATTGCGCGTGGACCAGGCCAGGAAACAGCCAGAAACCCCATAGCAACAAGACACGAAGACGCTGGGCGATGAGCGAGGCGGTTTTCATGAAGTGGGTGGAGCGTGGGGTGGAGGGGTTGGTCAGCGCAGGAAGCGTTGGGACAGCTCGTCGATGCGGTGGCTCTGCTCGGACGAGAGGGTGAAGCCCATGGATCCCACGTTCTCCTCGGCGTGACGCCGCTTGGTCGCCCCAGGGATGACGACCACCGTGTCCCCATGGAACGTGGCCAGCCAGTTGAGCGCCACCTGGGAGGGGGTGACGCCGTGCGCGGTGGCGGCCTTCTTGAGCTCCTCGATGAGGGGCCGGCTCTTCTCCAGCCCACTGGCACGGAAGCTCGGAAGGTACTTGCGCGGGCCCACCCGGCTCTTGATGAGCGAGGGATCGTCGTGGAACTTCCCCGAGAGCAATCCCTGGGCGAGCGGCGAGTAGGCGATGATCGTGATGCCCAGTTCCTTGGCGGCGGCGAGCACGCCCTTGGACTCGATCTTCCGATCCAACAAGCTGTAGGGCATCTGGTTGGAGACGAGCGGAACCCCTCGGCGGGCGAGCGCGGCGTGCATGGCGCGCATCCGCTTCGCGGAGAAGTTGCTCACGCCCACCGTCTTGATCTTCCCGGCCTCGACCAGATCCGCCATGGCGTTGGCCTGGGCCTCCACGGTGGCGAGCGCGTAGGGCTGGTGGATCTGGTGCAGATCGATGGGGAAGGGGCTCAGGGCCGCCAGCCGCTCACCGATGGTGGCGCCAATGCTGGAGGCCAGCCGGGGAATGGGCTGCCACTTGGTGGCGACGACCACATCCCCGGGCTTCTTGCCCAACCGGGTGAGCGCGGCGGCGAGCGCCCGCTCCGAGCGGCCTCCACCGTACGCCTCGGCGGTGTCGAACCAGTTGATGCCACCTTGGAGTGACGCGTCGATGATCTCATCGATCACCGGGGCGGGCAGGGCCTCCCAGAAGCCTCCGATGAATCCCGCGCCCTCTGAAAACTGCCAGCAACCCAATCCGATGGGGGATATCTCGACGTCCGACCGCCCCAGTCTCCGCAGTTTCATCCCGTGCCCCTCTCCCGGCGGCAATCTCCTCCGATTTTTCTCGGCGGGCAACACCGGAAAAGCGGAATAGCGCGTTATACTTGGGGCATGAATCCCATCGTCCACGCGGAGCTGTCCTGGCTGATGGCGCAGGGTTTGCGCGAGCGGCGTGACCGGGTGCTCGTCACCCTCGCCGGACTCGCGCCAGACCTCGATGGGCTGTCTCTCCTGGGCGGAGAGGACCTCTATGGGAAGTACCACCACGTGCTCTTCCACGGCTACGTGGGGGCGCTCGTGGTGATGGGCGTGTGCGCGGCCTTCGCGCGACAGCGCCTGGCGGTGGCGCTTCTCTCCGTGGCCGCCTTCCATCTGCATCTGGTGTGCGACCTGTTGGGCAGTGGCCCCGGCTGGCCGCTCTATTACTTCTGGCCCTCCTCCATGCACGAGTGGTTCTGGGAGGGTCAGTGGAACCTGGCCTCCTGGCAGAACAGCGTCATCGGCATGGCGGCCACGTTCGCGTGCCTCGCGTGCGCCCTGCGCTGGCGCCGCACGGTCGTGGAGCTGTTGTCCGTGCGTTGGGATGGCGAAGTGACCCGGGCCCTGCGCGCGCGCTTCCTGGGCGAGTCCTCCTGAGCCCTCTCCCACCGCTCAACAGTGGCTCACCTGGTCCTTCATGTCGAAGAGACGGGGGAACACGAATCCCGCCAAAGAGGATTCCGGAGGCGTCGCCGCCTCGGGCTCCCGCATGCGCAGGTGGCGGTGCAACAGGTTCGTGACGAGCATCGTGAAGGAGGCGAACAGGAGGGCGGTTCCAAGGCTCATGGGCGGCTTCTCGTTTCAAGCGTTCCTCCAGGTAGAGGAGGGAGCCGCGCCTCGTGACGAAGTCCTAGAAATTCGCGCCGATGCGCACGAGGTTCAGGTTGACGTCCCAGACCCACTTGTTCGTGCGGTGGAGCGCGGGAATGTCCAGGAAGGACGTGTAGAGGCTCGAGGAGTTCCGGGGGACGTTCCATCCCCGGCCCGCGCTGCCTCCCACGACGAACGCGAGGAAGACGGGCCCGAGGTTCAGGCGGTAGCCCACGTCGAGCCCCAGCGAGAGTTGGGCCCCGGCGGCCTTCCATCGAATTCCCCCGACCCAGCTTGGCAGTCCCACCAGCTTGGGTTGGAGGAACAAGCCCCCGCCCTTGTCATTGGACAGGAGCGTCCAGGCCATGCCCGCGGAGAGCGACAGCCCGAAGGCGGAGCAGGCCGCCTCCTCGCACCGGCTATGGGAAAACAGGGGTGCCAGTTCCAGCACCCACTCCCGGGTCGCGCTCACGGGCAGGTTCACACCCACGGGTACCATCAGGAGGGTGGCGCCCTGGCTCGCCGCGAAGGGCGTCAGCGTGAGCGAGAAGAGGGGCGCGACCCAGAGCGCCGGAGCGGGCCTGGGCGCCTCCGAGGACATTCGCACCGCGTCCGGCTCGGGCTGAGCCTCCGCCGTCGCCGCCAGGAACACCGCCACCACCACCAGGATCCTCTTCACGCGAGACCTCCATTCACCTTCGAGAGGCCCCACGCCTGAGCAAGGCGCTTGCCATGTGCCCCGCGCCCTTCGTGGCTCCCCTCGATGCGCCGGATGGGTCATGGGAGGGAGCGTGACCCCGCTGCCCTGTCCCTCGGAAATCCGAGGCGCCTGCTCGGCCGTGGACACGTCCCTTGGCTCGTGGTGCAGGGTCCAGGTGTCCTGGGTTGTTACCAGATTCCCAGGGCTCGGGAGGAAGGGGGGCGGGTCCATCTTGATGAGAAGCACCATCATCCTCGTGGGGTGGATCGCGGGTGGCGCGCTGGCCGGGGAGGTACCTCGCACGTCCTCGGCCCCGGGAGCCGCGCCCTCTGGCGTCCGCGCGTCCTCGCCCGCGCTCGTGGGCGTGGTGTCCGCCACCCAGGCGGTGGATGTGTTTCCCCAGGTGGAGGGCCGCCTGGACGCGCTCGAGGTCCACCTGGGCGAGCATGTCGAGGCCGGACAACTCCTGGCCTCGCTGGACACCCGCACGCGTCAGTGGGAGCTGGTGTCGCGACAGGCGCAGCTGCGCGCGGCCGAGGCCGAGCACCGGCGCTGCGTCCTGCTCCTGGCTCAGGCCCAAGGGGCCCTGGAGCGCCAGCGCCGCGTGCGCGAATTCTCGGCCGCCGAGGAGTACGAGAAGGCACAGCACGCGGTGTCCCTCGCCGAGGCGGACGTGGCGCTGGCCAAGGCCCGGATCGGCTCGGCGAGGGCGGAGGCCTCTCTGTCGCGGGAGAACCTGGCGCAGGCGAGCATCCGCGCTCCCTTCCGCGGCGTGGTGTCCGAGGAGTACCTCCAGCCTGGGATGGTGGCGGGCCGTACCACGCCCATCGTGCGGCTGGTGAGCGAGGAGCGGCTGCTGCGCTTCGCCATCCCGGAGGCCTGGGTGGGCACCATCCGCCCGGGCCATGAGGTGTGGGTGCGGGCTGGGGGCCTGCTGCCCCTCCGAGGCGTCGTCGAGCGCATCTCGCCCGAGCTGGATACGACCTCGCGTCAGTTGAAGGCCGAGGCGCGTCTGGAGCTGTCCGAGCGGGCTCGAGAGCTGCTGCCCCTGGGGGCGGTGGTCCCGGTGGAGCTGGCCGAGCCCGTGCCCACGGGCGCCGTGGGCCCGGGCGCCCCATGAGCAGGGGGCTGCACGGCGAAGTGCATCCCCCTGCACACCGGGGGGCCCCAGGTTTCTAGAAGGCGCCGCCGAGTCCGAGCAGCGCGCCCTTGTCGGAGACGGACAGCAGGGGTTGGAGGCGGGGGCGCGCGGAGGCCACGTGCGAGGGCGCGGTGTTCTGGGTCAGCTCATAGCCGATGCTGGCTCCCGCCATGCCGAGCACGATGGGTGCCAGGGCGAAAGGTCCTTCTTCCAGGACCAGGGGCAGACCCACTCCGAAGCCCAGCACCGTTCCGAGCATCGAGGCCCACAGGCGGCCATCGCCGCCCATCGCTTCTCCGCCCCACCAGACGCCGAGCGGGTAGCCCAGCACGAGCCCCGCGCCCGCTCCCACCAGGGCAGTGCCCAGGCACGGCAGGAAATCCCCTCCTCTGCCGAGGCCCGTGTTCGCGCACAGCGCGAAGCCGCCGAAGCCTCCCACGAATCCCCCGCCCAGGGAGGTGACAGCGCCGGCCCCCACCTCCGCGAGGATGCGCAATTCCCGCGAGGCTTGCTGGGGCTCGGGCTCTTCCCATGTGTCCGCGGACGCTTGGGAAGCGCCCGGTTCGCTCAACAACGAGAGCCGGGAGAGCCGTGGCGCGTCCCCGGCGGCGAGGGCTCCCGTGGGCATGAGCATCCAGATGCACAGGAGCGAGGCGAACGTGTTCCAGATCAGGGGGCGAGGTGTCATGCCCTGGACTGATTGCAATGCCGGGGCCACCGGCCGGTTGTCTCAGGACTCCTCGCGCGAGGTGGCGTGACGGTAGCGGGTGCGCCAGGCGGCGGGGGTGACGCCGTGGGCGCGCCGGAAGAGCCGGATGAAGTGGGTGGGGTCCGCGTATCCCACCCGCTCGGCGATGACGGCGACGATCTCGTCGGTGTGCAGCAGGCGGCGCCGGGCCTCGCCCATGCGCCCCGCGATGATCCACTCCTGCACCGAGCGCCCCGTCGCCCGGCGCACCGCCGTGGTGAGATGCGCGGACGAGCGGTGCACCGCGGCGGCCACGTCCCGGAGCGACAGGGGCTCCAGACAGTGCCGCTCGATGAAGCGCAGGGCCTCGGTGACGATGCTGTCCGACGCGCCGGAGCGCTGCTCCCAGGACGCGGCCCGGGCGACCTCGGAGATGATCAACGTGAGCAGGCTGCGCTCCACGGCGGGCGTGGCCCCGCCCTCGCGTCCCGACTCGTCGCGCAGCTCGCGGAAGAGGCTCTCCAGGAAGGCCCGCCGCGGCTCGGGAATCTTCACCACCGCCGAGGCCCCCGAGCGCACGTGCTCGAACGGCGTGAGCAGCCCCGCGGAGGCCTCGTCCGCCAGCAGGCACACGGGGCAGAAACCCAGCATCCAGAACTCCGGCCGCCGCATGTCCAGGTGCCGGTGGGGCTCGCCCGCGGGGATGAGCAGGACCTCGCCCGCCTGGAGCGTGAAGTGGCCGCGCTGCTCGACGGTGGTGGTGCCCGCGGTGCAGAAGCCGAGCACGGCGTAGTCATGCGTGACGGCATGGGGCGAGGCCGTGTGTTCGTGCATCTCCTGCCGGAACACGAAGACGGGCCTGCCCTTGCCCTGGGCATCCACGGCGCGCACGGGAGCGCGGTGCCTGGTCCTGCTCGCGATTTTCAATCCCCTGGCCGGTGCATGACTCCTGATGCATCTTCCTGGACTTCAACATCCTTGAAAAGGTCGTGTGACATGAAATGGGAGTGGAAGGCGTCCTGGACGCGTGGGGTGCTGGGATGCGCCCTGGGGGTGCTCGTGGGGGTGGGCTGTGCCGTGAAGCCGGAGCCGGGCCCCACCGATCCGCCAGGCCCCGTGGATCCCCCTCCGGAGGTCGCCGTCTGCCAGGCGGCCCCGCCCGCGCCGCCTCCGCCCGCTCCGGCGCTCGTCGTCGCGGGACAGCCCTATTCGCTCACGTGGGAGGACGACTTCGGCGGCCCGGTGGGTGGAGGCCAGGCCCGGTCCTTCCTCAACAAGGACTTCTGGGTGAAGGAGAACCTGGGCGTCAACAACGAGCAGCAGGCCTATACCAACCGCGAGTGTCCGGACCATCCCGACAACTGGAACTACTGTGTGGAGAATGGCCGGCTCACGCTCCTGGCGCGCCAGGAGCCGCTGGATTGCGTGGTCTGGCAGACGTGCTCGGACAGCAGCCAGTGCCTCAACGGGGGCACGTGCGCGAGCACGGGCTACTGCCTGAACGATCGCAACAAGAACGGCGTGTGGGACCACGACGAGTGCGCGGTCTTCGACGGAGCGTCCAACGCGCCCGCCAATGACAGGCTCTTCACCTCGGGCCGCATCAAGAGCGATGAGCGGGTGGAGTTCCGCTACGGCTACATCGAGTTCCGCGCGCGCATGCCCTTCGCGGACCTGCCCGCGGGCGCCACGCCCCCCGGCGGCCTCTGGCCAGCCATCTGGATGCTCGGGGCCAACAGCGCCATCACGGGCGGGGGCCGCGACGACAGCGCCGGCTGGCCGATGTTGGGCGAGATCGACATCATGGAGTACAGCCAGATCAAGGAGAACCCGGCGCTCTACTCCGAGAACGACTCCATGGGCCTCAACACCCTGTGGCGCGAGCGGCCCGAGGCGGGGGAGTCGGCGGCACGGCCGGGTGGCTGGGAGCCGAACGCGTGCAGCGGGTGGCCCAACAACGGCGATGCCAAGTGTGACGGAGACGTGGGCGGGGCGCGCTCGGTGTGGGCTGGGCGGGCCATCGACTACCACCAGTGGCACACCTGGGGCTTCCTCTGGGACGAGACGGGCTTCCGCATCTACATCGACGAGCTGCCGCAGCATGGCGGCACGCCCGTGGCCAGCTTCAGCATCGGTGACGACGCCACCGAGTTCCGCCAGCCCATGTTCCTCATCCTCAACAACGCGGTGGGCGGCACGCTCGGCTGCACGGGATGGGAGAACCGCGCGTGCACCACCAGCGCCCAGTGCGCCAACAACGCGGCGTGCGTGGGCGGCAAGTGCCAGGAGAACGCCAGCACGTGCGTGAACGTGGACTGGGCCACCCAGGGCGCCATGGCGGGGCTCGAGGTGGACTACGTGCGCTGGTACCACCGCGACTCGGGCTATCCCCAGGCGCCCTCGGCCGCGTGCCAGGACGGCAATGGGGACGGCGAGCCCGACAACCTCATCCACAACTGTGGCTTCAACGAGGACTTCACCTCGCACCGCTCCGACCTGTTCTTCGAGGGAGGCGCGGGCCTCACGGACGTCGTCAACGAGGGTGGGGGGCACGGCTACGCGCAGTGGGTGCGCATCGATGACAGCGGCGCCCAGGGCTACAGCGTCCAGGTGCGGCAGGAGCCCGTGCCCCTGTCGCCGGGCACGACGTACTCGTGGAAGGTGGACCTCAAGGCGAGCACGGCGCGCACCGTGCCCCTGAAGATTGCCTTGGCGCACGCGCCCTGGACGGTCATCGCCTCGTTCGACTGCGAGGTGGGCACGGCATGGACGACGTGCAACGCCCCGGACTTCACCGCGACCGTCGCGGACACGTACAAGTTCGAGATCGACCTGGGCACGCACCTGGGCGTCAAATTCAACGGCTCGGAGGTCCTCATCGACAACATGTACCTGGGCGAGGTGGCGAGGAGCTGCCAGCCGGACTGCACGGGGAAGCTGTGCGGAGACGACGGGTGTGGAGGCTCCTGCGGCACGTGCCGCGCGGGAACGGCCTGTGGTGGCTGGGGCCAGTGCGTGGCGTTCGTCGAGGGTGCCAAACAGCCCAAGCGCCTGGAGGCGGAGGCCGCCACGCTCGTGGGGTGCTCGGTGGAGGGAGGCGGGGACAGCGGTGACCTAGTTGTTGGCTTCGAGGGCGGGGACTCGCTCTGCTGGAGCGGCGTGGATCTCACGGGCATCACGCACGTGACGGCGCACGTGGGCTCGACCCATGGCCAGGGCCAGGCGCGGTTGCGGTTCAACGACGCGGATCTGTGCTCGCTGAACCTGGACGCCGCGACGGGCGGTTGGAGCAGCCCGAACCTCAAGGACGTGCCCGTCGCCGTGTCCGGCAGTGGCACCGGCACCCTATGCCTCGTGGGCGTGACGCATCCGGAAGGACAGATCTTCTCCGTGGACTATCTCGACCTGAGATAGGCCCGGGGAAGAACCCTCCTGAATGGCTCCGGGGCACGTGGTAGTGTCTCACCTCGGAGATGACACCAGGGGACCGGACTCGGTAAGTCACCGGGCCGGTCCCCGCCCAGGAGGGGCGGCATGCGGTCCGAGTTGGAAGACAGGCGGATGGCCGCGGGGCTGCTGCTCACCCTGGCCATGCTGTCCACCGGTTGCGCGTCGCTGACGTCATCTTCCGGACAGGTGGTGGGCTTGCGCTACACGCCGCTCGACACTGCGGGGCCTCGGCTGGCCGAAGGGCCGAGCGTTGAATCTCCGCGAGTCATGGCCTCCCCACCACCCGCTTCTCATGACGCCGAGCCCTCGCGGCAGAGCGCCATCGCGACCCATCTCGCGTTTCTCCGTGCGGTGGGCGACGTGTCCGGCTCCACTCGCCGCATGTCCGGTGAGCTCTCCAGACTCAAGGCCAGCAGGGCTGGCATCGCCGGCCGACACGCAGACTTGTTTCTTCCCCTCGTGGACTATGGCGTTGGGCAACTGCGATGGATTGACGTTGAGCTCGCTGTCGCCACCAGGCTGTCCAACACGGCCTCGGAGATGGATGACCCGGACATGCAGCTCGCCCTCCTGCGCCTCGGCGGCCCACGGCTCCAGGCCGCCCTGTTGGGCTCCATCCTGCTCGCCGAATGGCTCGACTTCCTCCAGCTCGCCGATGTCGTGCTCCGCGAGTGCCCCTACTACAGCGTGGAGCGACTGCTCAGGAGGATGTGCCAGTTGCAGGAGATGATTGCGCCCACCATGACGGCGCTCTCCTCGCTGGAACCAGGGAGGGTCGAGGCAATGGCGGCTGACCTCCCCGCGCTGACAGGCCACCTCGCCAGCGAGTTCGCGGCAATCCGTGAAGCCGTGCGCACGTCGGCGGAGCGGGTGGAGAAGATGCTGCGGGTGAAGGAACTCATCGAGATGCTCACCACGGTCTCGGCGATGAAGATGGCATTGCCCCGGCTGCTACCAGCCGCTCCCACCACACTTGGCGTGGGTTTCTTGGTGAGCTCCAACGGCGTGATGATGGGCACACAGCTCGTTGTCTCCGCAGAATGGGTGGAGATGATGCGCCGGCTTGTTCGGGCGGGTGTCGTCTCGCTTCCCGTTGTCAGCGCCGCTGTCCGGATTCACTCCGGCCAGGTGATGATGGCGCAGTCTCACGACGAGCTGCCGCGAGGCGTGCGCGAGGCGCTCGGCGACGGGCCCGAGGTGAGGGCCATGCGTGTGACGGGCAGAGCGGGGGCCGGCATGGCCGAACCCCCGGAGCATCACGTCCTGCCGCGAGAGTTCCGCGAGTGGTTCGAGAAGCGCGGCTTCACCGGCGAAATGAACATCGATCAGTTCTGCGTCAAAATGGAGCAGGCAAGTCACCAGGCGCTCCATGGTGGTGGCAACTGGCGCATGGGTCGCATGTGGCCCGGCGAATGGAACCAGATGCTCATGAAGGCATTGCGCGATGCCGAGACCGTCGCTGGCCGGATGTTGACGCCGAACGCGATCCTGAAGATCGTCGCAAGAGAGATGAGGCGCCATGCTATTCCGGTGAACTTTACCCCCTGGAGAGGGCGATGAAAGAGGGACATTCCTGGGAGGGGAACTGGAAGGTCCGCCTGTATGAGCGGGTCCGCGAGCGGGGTTACGATTCACTCACCGCCTTCGCCGAGGCGCGTCCTACCCTCCCGCTGGTGGAACTGGCCCAGGAGCTTGGCGGGGACGACGTCAACGCGGTGCAGGTGTTCAGCGGGTTGGTCGCCGAGGCGGAGCGGAGCAACCGACTCACACGCTTGGTACGGGGACAGCTCGTGCGCGAGCTGTGGGAGAGTCTCCCCAACGGCTGGCCAACCGAGCTGGACGACGACGCCCGTTTGGAGGTGGGCATCGCCCTCGGCTCGTGGAGTGCCTTCACCCCAGTCACCCATGAGGAGCGCGCCAGGCAGGTCATGGCGGCTCTCCTCGCCACGCCGCCGCCGCCCGGCTGGCGCCCGCTGGGCCCCGATGACGAACTGTTGCTCACGCTCCTGCCCGACGAAACAGTCTAGCCCCAAGTCCTGATCGAGCCGGGCCGAGTGGGCTCACGACAGGGCGCGAGGCTGCTCCTGGGCGGCCACCAGTCCGAAGTAGTGCCCGCGCAGGGCCATCAGCTCCGCGTGGGTGCCCTGCTCGACGAGGCGGCCCTTGTCCATGACGAGGATGACGTCCGCGTCCTGGATGGTGCTCAAGCGGTGGGCGATGACCACCCGGGTGCAGCGCAGCTCCTCGAGCGCCTGCTGCACGGCGCGCTCGGTCTTCACGTCCAGGGCGTTCGTCGCCTCGTCGAGCAGGAGGATGGCCGGGTCGTGCACGAGCGCGCGGGCCAGGGCGAGCCGCTGGCGCTGCCCTCCGGAGATGGAGCCGCCCATCTCGCTGAGCAGGGTGCTGTACTGCAGCGGCATGGCCATGATGTCGTCGTGGACCTGCGCGCGCCGCGCCGCCGAGATCACCGCGTCCAGGGTCAACGCGTCGTTGTGGTAGGCGATGTTGCGGCGGATGTCCCCGCGGAAGAGCATGGGGTTCTGCATCACCACGCCCATCTGCCCGCGGACGTCATGGAGATCCAACTCCGAGAGGGGATGGCCGTCGTAGCGGATGGTGCCCTCGCTGGGCAGATACAACCCGAGCAACAGGTGGGCGAGCGTGGACTTGCCCGCGCCCGAGCGGCCGACGATGGCGATGAACTGGCCGGGCCGGATCTCCAGCGACACGTCCCGCACCACCACGGGCGCGAGCGGTCCATAGCGGAAGGAGACGTTCTCGAGCGAGATGCCTCCCTGGAGCCTGTGGGGCCGGCGGAGGGCGCTGGGGCTCTGCTCCGGAGGCGCCTCCAGCACGTCGTCCACGCGCTCCAGGTAGCCGCCCACGAGCTGCAACCGGAAGCACGCCGCCACGAGGCTCGCGATGGGCGTGAGGAAGCCCACCCCCAGGGCGTTGAGCGCCAGCATCTGTCCCAGTTGCAGGTGTTGGTGGAGCACCTGGAACGTGCCCACCAGCAGGAGCACCAGGGGAGACGTCATCCGCAGGGCGCCCGAGATGGCCTCGACGCTCGCCTCCAGCCGGCCGCGCTCCAGGGACACGTTGAGCGTGTCCACGTAGAGGTTGGACCAGTGCTGCACGGTGCGGCTCTCCACGCCCATGCCCTTGATGGTCTGGATGCCGGTCATCATCTCCACCTGGTAGTTCTGGGCGACGGCCGATACCTCCAGATCCTTGGCGAGCAGTTCGCGCTGGCGTTCGCGGGCCACCAGGAAGACGAGGACCTGGAGCACGGCGAGGCCCACGGCGAGCAGGCCCATCTGCCAGTTCATCGCCATCAGGACGACGAGGTAGAGCGAGGCGAGCGAGCCATCGAGCAGGGCGGACAGCGCGCCCGAGGTGAGGATCTCCCGGATGGTGGCGTTGCTGTTGAGCCGGGCGATGAGGTCTCCCGAGGAGCGCACGTGGAAGAAGGAGAAGGGCAGGTGGATGAGGTGGTCGAGGAAGCCGAGCGTGAGCCGGGCATCCAGGTGCGTGCGCAGGTGCAGCAGCAGGTGCGTGCGCACGAGCAGCGAGAGCACCTGGAAGAGCAGCAACACGGCCATGCCAACGCCCATGACCCCCAGGAGCGACACATCCCCCGTGGGGAGCACTTGATCCACCACGGCGCCCGTGAGGACGGGCAGGCCCAGCGCGAGCACCTGCAAGAGCAGGGAGGTGAAGAGGACGCGCCCGAGCAGGGGCCGCGCCTCCATCAGCAGCCGCAGATAGCGGTGGGTGCCGCGAGGGGCCTCGCCCGTCTCGAAGGTCTCCGTGGGCTCGAAGACGAGGGCGATTCCGGTGAAGGCCTTGCGGAACTCCTCCATCGACACGTAGCGCCGGCCGAGCGCGGGATCCAACAGCGTGACGCCCCGGCCCGTGAGCTTGTCGAAGACGACGAAGTGGGCGAACTCCCAGTGGAGGATGGCCCCGGTGGGCAGCAGGTGGAACTCCTCCACCTCCACCTGGGCGGCCCGGCCCCGGAGCCCGAAGCTCTTCCCGGCGTTGAGGACGGCCCGGGCGGTCACTCCCTCCGTGCTCACGAGACCCGTGACGCGCTGCACCTCGTCCAGCGTCATCTTCCGGCCCCAGTAGCCGAGCACCATGGTGAGACACGCTGCGCCGCAGTCCACCGCCGTCACCTGGGCCACGAAGGGCAACCGTCGTCCGATCAGCCGGCGGCCCAACTTCCGCAGCGCGGGGAACCGCTCGAGCAGCGAGGAGAAGTGGTCCGTCACGTGTCCCCCCACAACGCGTCGAGCGCGGGGATCAACAGCATCCACCCATTGCGGCTGCGCACCTGGACGCGGCCAATGCCCACCATGCCGGTGTAGTAGCGGAAGGTGTTTCCGTGAGCGCGCAACCCGTCGTCCGGCAGCCGCGCCTCCACGCGCACCATGGGCCCGTCCACCTTCAGCACATCGCCCAGGGCCGCGCCCAGATAGCGCTTCACCTCGGTGGGGCCGAGCAATTCGTCGCTCACGGCCGTCACGGTGACGTCCTGGTAGAGGTAGGCGAAGCCCTGGAGTTCCAGGCGCAGGGGCTGGCCGGGCTTGAGCCGTGGCCGGTACTGCCCTGGCACGAGCAGGAGCGCCTTCACCTCGGTGTCCTCCTTGGCGAGCGTGGCCACCACCTCGCCCGCGCCGAGGTACTGGTTGTCATGCACCCGCACCTCGCGCACCACGCCGTCGAAGGGGGCCACCAGGGTGCGTTCCGAGACGAGCGCGTCGTTCAATTCCAACTGGGCGCGCAGACCGCCCAGGGACTGGCGCGCCGCCGTGTTGAGCGGATCCGTGAGCCGCACCGCGAGCTGGGCGCGGTACTCCTGGGCCACGCGCTCGCGCTCGGCCGTCTCGCTCCGGGCATACAACTCCACCAGGGGCTCTCCCGCCCGCACCCGCTGCCCGCGTTTGACGAGGACGCGGCTGATGCGCCCGCCCGCCGTGGAGGGGATGTCCTCCACGCCCGCCACCTGGATGAGCAGCGGCCCCGAGGCGTATTCGTGCACGTGCACCACCGCGAGCACCACCGCCGCCGTGAGCGCGAGCGCCACCAGGTTCCAATAGGTGACACGCACCCAGAAGGGCGTGAGCTTGAGCAGGCTGCCCTTCTCCTCGCTCTGGTGGTAGTGATCGAGCGCTTCCCGCCGGAACAGATCTTGCGGAGTCATGTGTGGCCGCGAATGCAGGGTGGGAGGTTCTTCTGAGGTTCTTCTAAAGACAGATGGAGGGACGACCTCGGGGCCATCCCTCTCATCCATCATTCAACGGTGCTTCCTGACGTCGGGGTGGATGCCACCCCCGGGTTTCAACAGTCGCCGTGCTCGTTGTCGCCGCCCGTGGTGTTGCAGCCGCCTCCGCGCGTGAACAAGCACTGGCAATGACCTCCCTTCTTCCCGCCCACCACGCCGTCCAGCAGATCCAGCTGACTGTCGTCCAGGGTACGCAGGGTCTCCTTCTTGAAGGAGAGCTTCATGGACAGGGGCTCGGTCTTGGTCGTCGTGTCACTCATGGTCTTCATCCTCTTTCGAGCCAGTCAGTGGGAGGTTTCTTCCTCGCCACCGCCGGTGAAGGGATATTCGGGACGAGTACGGGGTTCCTGTACCCGTCCCGTGACGCCATTGCGGTGCCCGTTTTCATTTTCTTTGAAAAAGTATGGGTTTCATTGAAATGTGAGAGGGATCAGGCGGTTTGCTGGAGAGGGGGAGTCGCGGTATCGAGCCCGAGCGCGGAGGACAGCAGCCGGTAGCAGCGCAGGCGCGAGGCACTGTCCGGCGCCCTGTCCAGGAAGACGATCTCGTCCGCCTGATAGCGGTGGGCGATGGCCTCCAATTGCTGGCGGCACTGCTCGGGATTGCCCAGGACGGACACGTGGGGGTCGGGATTGCCCACGCCTTCCAGCGCGAGGGTCCGCGCCTCCTGCTCCGTTTCCGCGCACATCCCACTGACGGCGACCACCAGTTCCGGCCGTGCCTGCCACCGGTTGGAGCGGAATTCTTCCAGGTAGCGCGCGGCGATGCTCGGGTCATCCCGGCTCTGCACATGGGCGAGCGAGAAGCCGAAGCTGGCGCCATGCTCGGCCGCCAGGCTCGCGGCCTCGGGGCGCGAGAGGCCGAGCACCCAGAAGGGAGGGGCGGGCGTGCCCAGGGGTTGGAAGGCCGGTGAGGCCTCGCCGCGCATGAGGGACAGCAATCGCACCGTGCGTTGGGCATGCTCGCTTCGTACCTGGGTCAGGGGCGCCCCTCCATCGCGCAGGGCCTCGGCGACCTCGGGTGCGGCTTCGCCTCCGCCCACCCCCAGGTCGATGCGTCCGGGGAAGAGGGACTCCAGCAACCGGAAGGCCTTGGCCACGCGCAGCGGGCTGTGCAACTTGAGCAGCATGCCCGCCACGCCCACCCGGATGCGCTCGGTGGAGCCCGCCACGAGTGGCACCATCATGTCCGGCGCGTGTTGGGCGTAGTGCAATTCGTGGTGCTCGGCCAGCCAGAAACGGGAGTAGCCGAGCTTCTCGGCCTCCTGGGCGAGGAAGATGGACTCGTGGAGGCTGTGAAAGGGTTTGAGGCCCTCGCGCAGCGGACAGAAGTCGAGGATTCCCAGACGCATGGATGTCAGACCTCCGGAGAGGAAGAGGGCGAGCCGAGCGAGAAGAGAAAGGTTTCATCCCAGTCCGGGGATTGATCCGTGGCCGCCGCCAGCAGCATCAACGCGATGCCGGCGGCGCCGAACTGCACGTCCGTGAGGGGACTGGAGGGATCCTGCTCGAAGCAGTAGCCGCCAGGACCCTGGCCAGGCTGGCGCAGGGACAACGTGTGTTCGATCCAGCGTTGGGCGGCTTCTCCGAAGACGGACACGCCCGTGGCCTGGTACAGGCGCACATAGAGGTGGGCGGTGCCGGCGGTGCCACAGCACAGGTTGGCGCTGAGGGAGGGAGGACGCTCCAGCGCCTCGACGGCGACGCGGGTGGCCCACTCCAGGGTCCGCGCCTCCCAGTGCGGATCCTTCCAGGTGCGGGCCGCCCACCACAGGGCGGCGGTGATGCCGGGATTGCCCACGCACCAACTGAAGCGCTCGTCCGTCACGTGCTCGAGGCCATGCATGTAATGAGGGAAGCGCGGATGGCCCGGCTCCGCCCGGTGGGCCACCCAGCGAAAGCCCTCCTCCAGCAAGGGGCGGGTGACGTCGAGGGAGACGCCGTGAGCGTGGGCCAGGCTCAGCAGACACAGCGCCCCGGGAATCCCATGTGCCAGGCCCAGGGTGTAGAGTCCCTGGGGGAACTGAGCGTCCTTCCCATAGAGGGACCAGCGGCCGCGGGGCATTCGCCAGGAGGCCCCGGAGGCCGAGTGCTCGGCCACCTCGCGGGCCCGGTCCACCGCCTGCGCCAGCAACCGGCGCCCGTTGGGGTGGGGCATGCGCTTGGCGGCGTACAATCCCATGCCCGCGAGCCCATCCCGGATGTCACAGGGGTGGGGCCAGGGCGAGCGGTTCAGCTCCACCTCCAGGGACTCGTCCACCCAGACACATAACTCCTCGACGTCCAGGTCCGGGTAGCGGGCGGACAGGTGCGCGGCGGCCCATCCCATTCCGGCCAATCCCTCGTGCAAGCTGAGGGGGGGTGGGGTGCGGCGGGTGAACAGCGCCGCGGCGCGCTGGAGGCTCCGGGCCGCCAGGTCGATCCACTTCGGCGCGAGTGCTCGGGCGGCGGCCTCGAAGAAGAGGGCGTAGCCCGTGTGGCCGGCGATCAAGCCGGGAACTTTTCCCAGGGGGAGTTCCGCGGTGTCCCGGACGATGGCTTCGGCGGCCTCCAATGCCTGGGTCTGGAGGGAACCCGTCAACAATGGCTTCCAGGGTCGGTTCATGGGCACCCGCGTCCGAGGGGGAACAGGGCGCCACATTACGGATCACCTGGAACCTCGCGCAGGGGTGGCGCCCGGCTCCGTCTTGAATTGGGCGGGCGGGCGTCCTCCCTGTCAGGGCCGCGGCGATGGGGACCGCCGCCAGGGTCATGCGCGGATGTGAGGAGATGGAGTCGGTCAGCCGCGCAGCGTACGGCCGAACAACTCGAGCACCCGCCTCCAGTGTTGCTCGGCGGCGTCCTTGTCATACACCTGCGAGCCCTCCACCGCGAAGCCATGCCGGGCGCCGACGTAGAGCTCGGACTGGTGCTTGACGCCCGACTCCTTCAAGGCGGCCTCCAGGCGGGCGATGGCGTCAGCGGGCATGGTCGCGTCCTGGTCCGCGTGGCCGAAGTAGAGCTCGCCCTGGACCTTGCCGACGAGGCGGTGAGGACTGTCTGGTGTGTCCGTGGCCAGACGTCCGCCATGGAAGGAGGCCGCCGCGGCGACGCGCTCGGGGGAATCGGCCGCGAGGCGCACGGCCATGCCGCCACCCATGCAGTAGCCCACCACGCCCGCCTTGCCCTTCACGTTCTTGAGGCCCGTGAGGAAGTCCAGCTCCGCGGCCCCGTCCTTCTTCACGCGCTCGGGGGTGAGGGTCGCGATGAGCCCGAAGATGCGCTGGCGGAAGGCCTCGTCCTGGAAGGAGCCCTCCATGTTGGGCAGGGGCGCGCGGCCCTCGCGGTAGTAGACGTTGGGGAGGAGCACGACATAGCCCTCGGCCACGAGCCGCTGGGCCATCTTCTCGTAGGTGGGACGGCTCCCCATGGCGTCCGTCAGCAGGATGACGGCGGGCCACGGGCCCGCTCCCTCCGGTGAGTGGAGCTGCGCGTCCATCGTGCCATCCGCGGTGGGGATCTCGACGTCCTGACGGGCCATGGGGGATTCCTTTCGATTGAGGCTCGGCGAGAGCGTCCGATGAAGGATGCCTCCAGGGCAAGCGCATACGGCTCCCTCGTCTTCTCTTCACGTCACAAAAGACGGCCTCTTCCTCTCTTCATGCAGAGGGTTCACGGCGAAACAAGGAGGCGAGTATGGCGACGATTGCTCTGGGTCCGACGTTCGCGGGAGGCCTGCAACCCATTGTCGAAGAGGGCTACGAGCTCATCTATCTGCCCGACGTCAACAACGATGCGCTGCAACGCGAGGGGAAGGCTCCTGTCTTCTGTAGCTCGTTCAGTGAGCCAAGGGTCATGCCATGGCGTGGTCGGGCGCGTTGACACAGAGCTACACCTCCTTGAACTTCGTTCCCGTGGTTCCGATGCGCTCCAGGGCCTCTTTGATCTCCTCGGAGACAATGAGGGCGATGGTCCACCCCCAGGTGCGGAAGATCTTGGCGTCTCCCACCTTCGAGGGATCAATGCGCATGCCGGCTACGGCTCGGTACTTGCCGGTTTTCTCCGGACGCCCATCCTCTGGCATCCAATACTCCACCTCCTCGGAGGCTTCATCGTCGATGCACCTCTCCAGACGGGTGACGTTCACGAGGCAGAAGTGATCTGGCTGTCCGTCGATCTCGATAGGGAAGAGCTGGACATCTCCAGGGGCTAGTTCCTTCAGGAGCGAAGCGACCTTGACGTGGACAACGGGAATGGCCCCAGCATCCGCGAGCGAAAAGTCGAGCGGCTTGCCAGCGCGATAGAGGGGGGCTCGCAGCCGACCCTTGACCTGCGCGGGTTCCCCTCGCGTGAACAGCCACGACCCATGATCCTGTCCTGCCGCATCGACGGGTGTGCCCAGATACCATCGGCCGGCAACGTGAACGTCATCGGACAGGTCGAAGTACCGCTTCGCCATCGTTGGTTCCTTGCGTCATGAACTCCGGGTCACCAGCTTGTTGAGCCGTGTACCCGGGGTGGAGATTCTTTGTCCCAGCCGTTGGAGTTCGCTTGTCAGTGCCTTCCGGCACTGCTGGATGCTACGACACTCCAGCGTCGCGTCTCTCAGGCGTCGGAAGACCTCCTCGTGGTACTCCTGTGGGTGAGGCCCCTTGTGGCCCGGAACACGAACCTTGTTGGCTGCATCGTCCAGTGACATGCCCGCCTTATCGAAGAGTTCCTGATACCTGGGCGTCCATGGCCCTCCGTTGTTGGTGGACGTGCTGAACTTGTCCGAGGCGATGTGGTGCTCGGGTCCCTCCGCATCCACCGGCCTGGAAGCCGCACCTTTCATACTCTGGGCCGTCGTGGCGACCGCGTTGGGCGCGAGGGCGATGGTGAGCGCATCGGCAGTCACGGCCACGGCTTCCACCTGCGCCACCGCAGTTAGTTGGATGCCCACACGCGCCGCGCCCGCCACTGACGCTTGAGCTGAGCCGGGCAGTGTGGGCACCTTGGCCGAAAAGCTGGCGGCCGTGTGGCCGATGGCGGCCGTGAGCAGCAGGGCAAATGCTCGCGCCGCGTTCTTCCCCATCACCTTGCCATACTTTGTTCCGGCCTCGCGGATCTCCGCGAACGAGGTGGCGTGTTCCAGCTCCTCCACCAGCCGCCTCCAGCCCTGGATGAGCGTCCAGAATGTGTCCACCCCGATGTAGCAGATGAAGCTGGCCGTGACGGCCGTCGCCAGCCCCTTGGAGAACACTGGCTCGGGCGCCAGCCACATCGCGGCGTAGATCGTCATTGTCCAGTAGAGTGAAGCCTTGATCGCCTCCGGGTCTGCCATGCCCTTGAAGGCCTGCATCATCTCCGGCACGGTCTCTTCGAAAGCGAAGGACATGCCAAGGGCGTAGCGACTGTCCCCGGTGAGGATGGGGCTGTTCATCAGCACCTTCCGGCAATCTCCAGGTTTCCCTATGGCCTCGCAGAACCGCAAGTATTCTCGGAGCACACGCGCATCCACCTCTGCCCACTGAGACGCTTGGGTCTGCCCGTTCAGAGGAATGACTCCTTCGCGCTGGGTGTACCGGTACCAGCCAGTGTGTGGGGGTATCTCGAACAGATCCCGCGCGGCCTTCTCGGGGTTGACCGAGAGCCTCTTCTCCTGGATCTCCCTCGAAATGGCCTTCGTGAATTCCTCCTCCCCCAGTTGCACGGGCTTGGTTTCGTCTTCAGGAGAGATGTGGATGAAGGGTTCGCCCTGATTCGTGTCGAGGCGCACCACGCGCGTGGTGCTGCACGCGGTGGATAGGGCTAGAAGTAGGACGACAACAATCAGACGACGAGGAGCCATGAGCTGCCTGCCAGATCGAGTGGGGTTTTATCCTAAGGAAACGGAACCACCTTGAGTGAGGTTTGGCACGGCGCGCGGAGAGCTGTTGGCTGCCTTCGGCGCGAACGGGCGGGTTGTGTTGCCGCAGGGCGGGCAAGCCAGAGCGCTGCGTGCACATCCATGATAACCTGTTTTCCCTTGCCGAGGCCATGTCGATCCGAACCCGGGAAGCACCCTCCATGAAGACAAGCTCTTTGCGCGGCCGTCGCCTGGTCCTGTTGCTCTGCCCGCTGCTCGCGGGGGCGGAGTGTGGCGAGGTGCCAGGAACGCCGGATGTGACCGATCCCGAGATCATCGAGCCCGTGGGAAACGTCGAGTGTTCCAACTACCAGCCGAGCAGCTACGCCAAGGTGACGGGGCGGTTCGAGGTCCAGGTGGATGGCCGCTTCCCGGGCACGTTCCGGCTCGCGGTCTCTCCGGTGCCGCAGTTGAGCGGCGGGCATGACGTCTGGTTGAGCGCCTGCGTGTTGGCGGGTGGCGGCGTGGAGACCTGGCGCTACTCCGCCATCGCCTTCCTGCCGGGGCCCGTGAAGGGGACTCCGGTCCGGCTACCGGTGCCGGCGAGCCGCGCCCCGGGTTTCACGGGAGGCCTGCTCGACGTCCTGGCCAACCGCGAGCACCACTTCTTCCAGCGGGGCGGTGGGTGGCTGGAGGTGACGGAGTTCGATCCGGTGGCGCGCCACTTCGTGGCCCAGGGCGAGATGTTCCCCGAGCAGGGTGGCGCCGTGACGCTCTCGTGGGACGTGACGTGGTGAGCGCGCGGCGCGCGGACTGATCTTCACTTCGTACTCCGCAATAGTTACACAGTGTAACCTCGGCGCTTCCATGTCCCAGCCAGTCTCGGAGAACCTCGGAATCACGCGCCCGTGACGTCACAGAGGATGTTTCCTTGAACAACGGCGCAAACCGGCAGCGGGTTCGGGCGGGAGGAGTCCTGCTCCTGCTCTTCCTCGCCAACCTCCTCAACTTCTTCGATCGCACCCTCCCGGCCATCGTCACCGAGCCGCTTCGCGAGGAGTACGGCCTGAGCGATCTGCAGCTGGGGCTCGTCTTCGCTGCCTTCACCCTGGTGTACGCCGTCGCGGGCCTCCCGCTCGGCAGGCTGGCGGACACGGGCGCGCGTCGCAAGGTGCTCGGCTGGGGCCTGGTGGTGTGGAGCGCCTTCACCGGGCTCAACGCCCTGGCGTGGAGCTATGCCTCGTTCTTCCTCCTGCGCCTGGGCGTAGGGGTGGGTGAGGCCAGCTACGCGCCGGCCGCCAACTCTCTCATCTCGGATCTCTACCCGGCGAACCAGCGGGCCCGCGCCATGGGCCTCTACATGCTCGGGTTGCCGCTCGGGCTGATGCTCGCGTTCTTCACCGTGGGCGGCATGGTGAAGGCCTTTGGCAGCTGGCGAGCGCCCTTCGTCATCGCCGCCGTGCCGGGCCTGGTGCTCGCCCTCTTTCTCTTCCGCATCCGGGAGCCGCCACGCGGGGCGAGCGAGGAGGTGCGTGGGACGCAGGCGCCCGTGGCTCACCCCATCCGCACGCTGCTCGGTATCCGCACCTTTCTCTGGCTCATCCTCTCGGGGGTGATGATGAACTTCGCCTCCTACGCGGGTAACTCCTTCCTTGTCCCCCTGCTGCAGCGCTACTTCGGGCTGGAGTTGGTGTCCGCGGCCGTGGTGACCGGCTTCATCTCGGGCGTCACGGGCCTGGTGGGCCTGACGCTGGGGGGCCTGGTGGCGGACAAGCTCCACGCGCGGTCGGAGCGGGGGCGCCTCTTCTTCGGAGCCGCCAGCTTGCTGCTCGGAGCGGTCTGCACCGGGCTCGCGCTGCTCTCCGGCCGCGCGTCCGTCCCGCTTTTCGCCGGCCTCTTCGGGCTCGGCTGGCTCGGGCTCTACAACTACTACACGAGCGTCTATCCGGCCATCCACGACCTGGTGGAGCCGCGCCTGAGGGCCACGGCCGTCGCGCTGTACTTCGCGGGCATGTACCTGCTGGGTGGCGCGCTGGGCCCGGCCATGGTGGGCGGCCTCTCCGACACGCTCACCCTGGCGGCGATGCGCGCGGTGGGCGCAACGGAGGTGACCGAGGAGTTCAAGGCGGTGGGGCTCCACGACGCCCTCTACCTCGTCCCCTTCACGCTGCTCCTCACCGCGCTCTTCATCTTCCTCGCCTCGCGCAGCTTCGTGGCCGATGCGCGGCGGATGAGCAAGGCACTGGCCGTCGAGGACGCCGGGGCAGGAGGCGCAGGCGCCCCCCCGACCCGGACTGCCATCGCGGGTTGACGACCCCCGAGACCCTGGCGGTGTCGGAACCGGGCGGACCGCAATCCGTCGAGAATCCATCAGAACGCGTCCGGGCAGGACGAAACCCGGCTCGCGAAGGGCCCGGTCCACCCAGAGGACGGCGCGACATCGTTGCAACCCACGTGCGGTCTGCGATAAACCGCGTTCGCTCACGGTCCCGTAGCTCAGTTGGATAGAGCGGCGGTTTCCTAAACCGCAGGCCGCTGGTTCGATTCCAGCCGGGGCCACTCGCCCTGCTTACCAAGTCCCCGGAAGCAGGGCGTTTTTCTGTCCGGGGGCGTTCAGGGGTGTTCGGGCGCGTTCGCTGGATTTGGTACCCGTTTGGTACCGGATTCGCCCCTCCTGACGCGCTGTCCTGGTGGCGCCTCGAACCACCCAAGCAGCCAGGGGCTCCACGGAAGCCCGTGGGAGCCCCTCCGTAGCGTGAGCCCTGGCGAGGAGTGGCTGGGGAGGGGCAGGTGGAGGAGCGCGGGTGGGCGTACCGGCGGAGGCAGCCGGAGGGGACGGTGCTGTACGAGGCGGTGAGGGACAACCTCACCACGTTGCTGGCGGATGTGTTCGCGTGCTTGAGGTGTGGAGGCAAGCGGCGGGTGTTGGCGTACGTGAAGGGAGCAGGAGGGGAGAGAGCGATTGTGGAGTACCTGGGGTGGCCCACGGCGAGTGGGCACCTGGCCCCTGAGAGAGGGCCGCCCCAGTGAGCGTGGTGTTGAAGCTCAAGCCGCCACAGCCAGCCAAGAGAGCCAGGCACCTGCCGCGCCCCTCCTGGGAAAGCGGCTGGGCTGGGCAGGCGTGTGTCTGCTGGAGATGAAAGGCTTCTGTGCCGGCTCGGCGTGCGGCTCATGGGCTCCCCGTCAGCGTCCCTCACCTCCCGCTCTGCTCCCGCCCGCTACGCCCAAGAGGGCTCCTGTCCTTCCTATGCTCGACCACATCGTGTTAGCATCGCTTCGCGCGGCGCCGTCGACGGGTCCATGGGAAGGCATGACCTCCGAACCACCTAGCGAAAGCGGGCCCGGGGCCGGCGGAGAGGCTCTTGGCTGGGGAGAGCCATCGCTCGACTGGTCCAAGGCAGACCTGCTCACCATCCTCGCGCGATCGTGGGGCCAGGAAGGCGCTGCGCACATTAGGGTCATCGGCCGCGTGCGGCTGGCCGGGGGATTTTACGGGTTCCTCGAGGACCTGCATCACCCCGACACGGGCCTCCCGCTTCCCCCGCCGACCAAGACCTCGAAGGCGCACCTGCGGGCCTTCGTTCCGGGCGCCGAGCTCGATGTGCTGAAGGCGTTTGGCGGCACGGGGAGCTTCGCCCTGGCCGAGTTGGAGCTCTCACCCAAGCCGGAGCGGGAGAAGCAGGGCGATCCGTTCGCCTGCAAGGTCCGTCCACTTACGCTCAAGCCGTTCACCTCCGTCCCCGAAAGCTGGATGAGGGTCCAGCACCGCGAGGCGGCCAACCAGCCGCTGATCCTGGCCAGCATCCGTGAAGCGCTGGAGGAGCAGCTGCGCCGAGAGACCGCCGACACGGTGACGAAGCTGCGCGGTGAGACCGCCGACGCGGAAGCGAAGCTGCGCGAGGCGCGGTCTGCGCTGGACGCGGCCGTCTTGGAGAAGCGGTCCCTCGATGGCGTACACGAGCGGAGCCTGCGGGCGATCGCCGAGCTAACAGAGCGCGTCGCCGCCCTCGACGCGGAGTTCCTGCACAGGAGAGTCACCTTGGAAGGCAGGCTTCGTGAGCTGGAGGCGCTCCTCCGCGAGAGGGGCGAACGCTTGGTCGCGCTCGAGCTCCTCGACAGGACCGATCTGGAGAAGGTCGTTCCCACCACCGGGCGGGCCGACGCACGCAGCGGGCATCGGTTCCAGGACGCGCTCGGCGGGGACTTCCGGCAGCTGGCGGCCTACGTGCAGGCGCATCTCTGGCACAAGGACACGCGATATACGCGCGCGCAGCTGCTCGATTTCCTCACCCTGCTGCGCACCCGAGACTTAATCGTGCTCGCCGGAGATTCGGGCTCCGGCAAGACCAGCCTCGTGAAGTCAGTCGCCTCTGCCATCGGGGGACGGTGCACTGTCGTGCCGGTTAACACTACTGCGTCATGACTGAGCAGGAGGTGAAGGAGGGGCCTGTCTGCTCGCCTGGTCTTGGAAGTCAGGTGTGGACCCCTACCGCGAAAGTCGGCCGGTGCGTATTGATTGTGTCGTGAAGCCCATTCAGTGAGCCAGATGATGCGCACCTTCATGGACGCCCAGGGAGTTGAACGACTCGAGGCGTATTTCCAAAAGATTGGCGACGTCTTGGGCGGGGACAGTCGCCGAGGTTCCTTTGCCCTTTATGCCCTGGGCCTCCTGGGGGAGGGCGAGCGCAAGAGCGTCGAGCCCATTGCCGCGCGGGCCTGCCCCGACCCCGACAAGACCGAGGCCATGCACCAGCGCCTGCTTCACTTCGCTGTCAACTCCCGCTGGAGCGATCGGGAGGTTCGCCGAGAGGCCACTGGCTATGCCCTTGGCGCCATGACGCAGCGCGAGCCCATCGAGGCATGGATTGTCGACGACACCGGCTTTCTCAAGCAAGGCAAGCATTCGGTGGGCGTGCAGCGGCAATACACCGGCTCGGCGGGCAAAATCACCAACTGCCAGATTGGCGTCAGCCTCAGCCTCGCCACCCGCACCGAGCACCTCCCCATCGACTTCGAGCTGTACCTGCCCGAGTCCTGGGTCAATGACTCCGCTCGTCGTCAGGAGGCCCGAATCCCCGAGGAGGTGACTTTCAAGACAAAACCCCAGTTGGCTGTGCAGATGATTCGTCGAGCGATAGCGGACGGCGTTCCCAAAGGAGTCGCCCTGGCGGACTCCGCGTATGGCTCCTCCAGTGAGTTCCGCGCACAGGTGCGCTCCTTGGGGCTGCATTATGCAGTGGGTGTAGACCCCCAAACGGCCGTTTGCCTCCTCGACGACGAGGGACGCCCCCAGGGCGAGGCGATGAGCGTCAAGGACATGGCTTCGCACCTGCACGAGCGCGGAGGCTTTCGACGCTGCACCTGGCGCTGCGGCACCCGTGAGCCGCTCTGGGCGCGTTTCGCCTTGCGTCGTGTGATTGCCGCGGGAGTTCCCAAAAGCCAACAAGAACCGCTCTGGCTGCTCATTGAATGGCGCGAAGGTGAGTCCGAGCCGGCTAACTATTTCCTTGTTTCAGTGCCAGAGCGCATGAGTAAGAAACAGCTCATCCGTCTTGTCATGCAGCGCTGGCGAACCGAGCGCGTCTACGAGGACTTGAAGGGAGAGCTCGGGCTCGACCACTACGAGGGTCGGCGCTTTCCAGGTTGGCACCACCACGTCTCCGTCGCCCTGTGCTGCTACGCGTTCATCATCGCCGAACGCGCGCGGCATTTTCCCCCCTCGGCCCGAGGGGCGGGTGAAGCCCACGCGCAGCCGCTCCAGGCCTGAACGCCACTTTCACGACAGCTTCATCACCGCACGGCTTGCCATGGCCCGGGTGATTGCCACCTGGCTGCCTCGCTGTCCTTGCTGCCACCGCTCCAGCCCCCAGTTCCCCTCACGGCCCCTGGCTGGCATCCCCATTCATCTTTCGGGCCCCTGACGCAGTAGTGTTAAGCCCAACTGGACTAGTTCCGAGGACCTCCTCGGCTACTACAACCCCATCGAGCGACGCTTCCACCCGTCGCTGTTCCTCCAGGCGCTGCTGGCGGCCGAGCGCGAACCGGAGACCCCGCACTTCATCTGCCTTGACGAGATGAACCTCGCGCGCGTGGAGTACTACTTCGCCGACTTCCTGAGCCTGCTGGAGTCGCGCCAGGAAGCGCCCTGGATCCCCTTGTACGCAACGGGGGAGGAGCGACAGGCGGTCGTCGACAACAGGATCTTCCTAGAACTGGCGGAGGAGGCCCGGAGGCGCGCGGGCCTGCCGGACGATGCATCGCTGACTGACCTGCTGCGGAACGACCAGGCGAACCTCGAACTCCGCAGGCTCTCCGGCCTCCAGGAGGCCGGTGCGCTCCTCGCTCACCACGCGAAGCTCAGGCGCTCGAACTCCGCCCTGTTCGAGATCTCGCCCGGCTTCCGGTTCCCACCGAACGTCTGGATCATCGGTGCGATCAACGTGGACGAGACCACGCACTATCTGTCACCGAAGGTCCTCGACCGTGCGCACGTGATGCGGTTCCGCAACCCCGTGTTGATCGACTGGGCCAACGTCGAGCGCGAGCTGGAGACGTTCGACCTCGACCTGGCCCTGCCGATGAACTTGGTGGCCCACGACTTCGGCGTCCGCGCCGAGTACCCAGCCTTCGACCAGGCTGATCCGCAGGTGAAGCTCCTGGTCCGGCTGGCCAAGGACCACCTCGACTCGCTGGGCATCGAGTTCGGCCTGCGGGCCATCCGGCAATCGCTCCACTACCTCCGGAGGGCGGAGGAGGCGGGGACCAATGGCAAATCGGCCTTGAACGCGGTCGCACTCCACAAGATCCTCCCCAAGATCTCCTTCGACGTGGAGAAGACCGTGGCCGGAGGCCAGAAGCGCAGGGAGGTGCTGATCGGCCTTCGGGATGCCCTGGCCAAGGACCTCCAAGGCATGGACAGTGCCGAGGTGACCGAGTCCGCCGTCGAGGCGCTGGACGGGCTAATCGCGCGCGCGGAAGGCAACAACGGCATTGCCAACTTCTGGTCCCGGTGACGCTCCCTGCCTTCGAGGCGCGGTACCTCCGGATCGAGTGGCAGTCGGAGGGCGTCGCCCGCGAGATCGAGGTGGCGCCGGCGCCGCTCGAGCTGGAGCTGTGCGCCGACGGTGGGTTCGTCGTCGAGAGCACGATCTTCAATGACGTCCCGTGGCTCGGGATCAGCTTGGGGCAGAAGCTCGAGAAGGCGACCCCCGTCCTCGTGGCCGCCTCGGGTGAGGAGGTCCCTCTTCTGCAGATGTCCGACCGACGGAGTGGTGGCACCTGGTGGTTGCTCAGCCACGGCTGGGACCACGCCGGCAAGCGACACCTCAGCGAGCTCCAGCGGAGCGCTGGAAGGTACGACGTCCGGATCGGCGAGGAGCGGCTGCGGATCGAGAACCGCCTGTCGTCCTTTGGTCGTGCCGAGATCCAGGCGTACATCGACGACTTCCGCGGCGATCTCCTCTGGATGATCATGGGCGACGCCTCCGGCGCCACGGCGACCGGCAAAGGCGCCGGGGCCGGGACCGAGCTCGCCGAGGCGCTGGGAGAACTGCACGCCGCGTCGCGACGGGTGCTAGCGTCCCCCGCGGTCGCCATCCGGGAGGATCGGGCACCGCGACCTATCTCGAAGGTGCGTCCGACCGCGGCGACCTTCCGGGAGTACGCGCGTGATCCGGCGGCCCGCCAGCTCACCAGCAGGGTCTTCATTGAGTCGGCGAACATCGCGGAGAACCGCTACGTACGACACCTCCTGGAAGCCTCCCTGAAGGTGGCCGGCGCGTTCTGGTCGGCGGCCTCGGTGCGTTCGGGCTTCCTGGAACGAATCGCCTCCGAGGAGTGCGAGCGCGCCCGGCGCAACCGCGCGATGGAGCAGCGTCGGGTCGACCCCGGGGTGTTCGAGCGGCAGACGGATGAGCGACGACGGAAGCTGGATGCGATCGCGAACTTCAGGTCCCTGTCGAGCGATCGGGGCGAGACCCAGTCGTTCCCCATCCGCCTGGAGGAGCAGTATTCCGAGCCCTGCTCGTTCTTCTATAGGCGGCAGTCGGAACCGAAGGGCACCCCGGGCAACGAGTTCGCTTACAAGGTGATCGTCCTACCCAAGGACTTCTTCGAGTTGGTCCTGGGAGCACATCGGATCTGCCGCGACCTCACGATCCGAGGTCTCCCGCGCAGCGAGCGCCTCTTCTCAAAGAACGAGAAGCCATACTTGAAGCTCACCTTTGCCTCGGTGCTCGAGGCCGTGCCAGGGCGGGACGAGCTCGAGAGGAGGGACGCGACAAAGCGACACCTGGAAGAGAACAACTGGCTGGTTCGCCTGACCGTCGACGAGCTACGCGAGCTCAGGCGCGAGGCGGACGTGGGCGATTGGCGGGCGGAGATGGCGCGGAAGCGGAAGGACGCCGTCGGTGCGGAGATTGTGGCGGTGGAGCGGTGGAGGCGAAGCCTGGCGGCGGTTGACTTAGCCTTCAACCGCTTGGGGATCGCGAGCAGCCCCATCTTCCCGACGGGGATGAGCTTCGTCACCAACCCGGACTACGCGGCCGTTCTGACGGCGTTCAAGAAGGTCCACGCGCTGCTGGAGCGCGGTGGCCTAGACCTCTCGAAGCTGGAGGAGCTGAGCAACATCTCGATCCTCCACGTCAGCGACATCTACGAGAAGTGGTGTCTACTGAAGCTCTTCCGTTTGCTGACGAGGGACTTCGGTTTCGCGCCCGAGCTCCGCTGGGAAGAGAAGCTTGTCGCGGCCGCGGTCGCGCGCACGAGCAACATCCGGTTCGAGTTCTCGCGCGATGACCTGGAGCTGAAGGTGGCTCTCACTTGGCAGGCCGAGCTTCCCACGGGGCATCGGCCCGACTTCGTCCTGGAGGTCTTCTTCACGGGCAGGGCGGAGGCCGGGCTGGCCGACAACGAAGATCGCCAGAGCGGGGGCATCGTCCTGGACGCCAAGTTCAGGGACGCCTGGGGCGTCGGCGAGCTTCGCCACACTCTAGGCGAGCTGGTGGCGGTGAAGGGATACGACGCGGCGGTGGAGAGCGGGAGGGTCTTCGTCCTGCAGCCCTGCGAGGCCACGGCACGCTTCGAGACCACCTCACCTCTCGACTGGGGCGCACACTGCGACTACGACGGAACGGACAAACATGGCCATCTCCGCGGCTGGGTCCAGACCGGCGTGACGTCGTCCGGAGCGAGCTCAACCCAGCACCTCAAGCGCCTGCTGGCGATGGTGTTCCAGGCCGCCTTCCCCAGGCCATGGGAGGAGCATCATGAGGACGGCACCAGTTCCTGGACGTCGCGCAGCTTCTGCCTGGGCTGCGGCGGCCGCCACGTTCCTGCGGCGATCACGGCGCGGCGCACAAAGAAGGACCAGACGTATTGGTTCCTCGACTGCAAGCGCTGCCGGATGCGGACCGAGAGGACCCACTGCTACGACTGCCATCGGCCGCTGTTCAAGAACGGCACAACGTGGACGTACCACACTACCATCGCCCACCAGGTGACGAACGTGATCTGTCCCTGGTGTGAGTCCTTCTTCGACAGGACGTCTACCTGAGTTTGGTCGACAAGCCGTGCGCTCTGACATGCGAATGGCTTCCGACACGCCCCTCACTCCGGATCAGGCTTGTCGGCCAGATGAGATTCGAGGTCACCCACTAGGGAGAGCGTGAGGTACATCACCTGCCGCGCACCCTTGGGAAGGGATTCGGCGAATCGACCGGTGGAGCGAAGTCGAATGCGTGGAGGACCTCCGTGCCGCTGACCACCCCTTCGTCCCGGGGCGAGCAGTCCAATATGGAGACCCTCGCGGCTGATTCCGGTGAGCTGCAGGTTCTAGCTCGCCGAGGCCAGGATGGGCACTACCGGCGGCGGAGGTGGGGTTGACGCGCGACTATCTGCGCTGGTGCGAGCGCACCGGCAGGCCCGGAGACTGTCTCCGCTTGCTGACGGAGAGCCCCATCGTCAACGGGGACGGCCGTTTCGCTCTTGCACTCGCCCTCGCGAAGGGCGCCGTGCTGGACGAGATGCTGGCGGCGTTCAAGGACATGGCCGACCCACACGCCATGGTGGCAGCGGTTCTCTGGACCTGGACGACGTACATGGTCCTCATCTCGATTCCCGACGTGACGGTCTCGAAGGGCCTCGCGGCGGTGATGACCGCCACACTCATCTCCTACGTGGGTGTCGACACCTTCTGGGGACTCGTCGTGGGATTCAAGCGGCTGATGGACGAGGCGGACCGAGCCGCCACGTTCAACGAGCTGCGCGAGGCCGGGGAGCGGTATGGCAAGGTGATGGGCCGCAACGCGGCGCGTGCGTTCGCCATGCTGGCCACGGTGGCGCTCGGCAACACGGCGGCGGGGTTGGCGGCGAAGGTGCCGACGCTGCCCGGTGCGATGCAGGCGGCGGCGCGGGCGGAGACACAGGTGGGCCTCCGCCTCGCGGCAGTGGGAGAGGTCGAGATGGTCGCCGTGAGTGCCGAGGCCGTCACCATCGCACTTGCTCCGGGCGCCGTGGCGATGTCGGCTCAGGGGTCGGGTGCCACGAGCGCCCCGCTCCCGGCGAGCGGTGATGACATCTCGGTCAAAGATGTGCACGTAGACGTTTCCAAGCACAACCTCGACCGCTTGGCTCCAACGTGGCCAGAGCAACGACAGTTCCTCATCGACGCTGTCCGCCAGCTCGATGGGAAGGTCAGCGCATTGGCCACAACCCCCCAAGGGTCCATCTTCGAGAGCACCCTCAAGATCAATGATAGGTTCGGGGGGATTGCGAACCTGACCATCAACACCGCTTTCATTCCCCCATGACGGACCATCTCGAATTTCTGGCGAAGCGAGTGCTGGAGACAGGAGGAGCAGAGGCAGAGCGGGCCTTCCGCGATACGCTTCGTCACGTCTCCGACCCCGCTGTACTCCGGGTGCTTGCAGGAAAGTTCTACGCTGAGCCCGAGGTATCGGTGCCCACCTATGAACGACTCCTGGAGCTGATGCCCAAGGACGTGCTCACACGGGTTGAATTCGGATTCATCTATTTCCTCATGGGAGAAGACGGCGAGGCGCGTCGGCAGCTCGGCATGGCCCAGGCGTTGGACCCGGAGCACGTGCAGGTTCTCACCTTGGAGGCGGCACTGGCACGTGAGTCGGCCGAGAAGGTCCGGCTCTACCGCCGCATCCTCCAGAAGGAGCCGCTGAACGAGATTGCACGCGGCAAGCTCCGTGAGCTGGGGGAAACGCCGTAGTTCTTGGCCTGGAGGCCGTAATGGGGCAGACGGATTCCAAGAAGAAGCTCGGGCGCTTCGAGCTGCGAGTCTCCGAAGACGATCAGGACGTGGCCTATTTGCGCCTCCCGAGTCATCCCGGTGAGACCTGCAAGATGTCGAAGTCGATCAGGCTGGCCGAACTCATGGGTTCCTACGCGGGTCCCGATGTGGTGCTCGACTTCGACCAGGATGGAGTTCTGGTTGGAATCGAGATCCTGGCGTGATGCCCTGAACGAGATTGCACGCGGCAAGCTCCGTGAGTTGGGAGAAACGCCGTAATTCTTGGGTTATCCCGGTGAGCCCTGCGAGAGTCGGAGGCTCACGAGAGGTGGAGGGGCAGGGAGGTCAGCCCCCGTGGGCCGAGCGACCCTCGCCAGCGCAGCTGCTCCCGTGGCACCGCGAGCCTCGTCTCCGGGAAGCGCGACACCAGGGCCAGGAGCGCGATCTTCCCCTCCAGCCTCGCCAGCGGCGCCCCCATGCAGTAGTGCGCGCCCAGGCCGAACGCCACGTGACGGTTGGGGTGCCGGGTGATGTCGAGCCGGTCCGCGTTCTCGAACACCGCCTCATCCCGGTTCGCCGAGGCCAGGATGGGCACCACCATGGCGCCGCGCGGAATGTGCTGCCCGTGCAACTCGATGTCCTCCCGGGCGAAGCGCGGCGTGGGCATCTCGATGGGGCTGGTGTAGCGCAGCAGTTCCTCGACCGCCGAGCCGATCAGCTCCGGGTGCTCGCGCAGCTTCTGGAGCTGATCCGGGTTCTGGAGCAGCGCGAGCATCCCATTCCCGATGAGATTCACCAGGGTGTCGTGCCCGGCCAGCAGCAACAGGAAGATCATCGAGATGAGTTCATCCTCGCCGAGGCGATCTCCCTGTTCCTCCGCCTGCACGAGCCCCGTCAATAGATCCTCCCCGGGATGTTCGCGGTGCAGCCGGATCAGCTCGCGGAAGAAGCCCAGCATCCGGGAGGCGCTGGGGAAGCGGCGGATGAAGTCGAGGGGCGTCTCGAGCTTCGAATCCAGCAGCCGGGAGGTCCACCGGCGGAACCTCGGCCGATCCTCCTCGGGTACACCCATCATCGCCGAGATGACCGTCAAAGCGAGGGGCGCCGCGAACTCGGAGAGGAGATCAATGCTCCGCTTCTCCGCGGCTTCATCGAGCAGGCGGCTGACGAGCCGCTCCATCGTCCCCTTCAGCTCCTCGACCCGGCGAGGAGTGAACGCCTTGTGCACCAGGTCTCTCAGGCGGCGGTGATCGGGCGGGTCGCTCGCCACCATGTTCGTCTGGAATGTCCGGAAGAGGCGGGGCATCCACCACCGATCCGTCGGGTTCCTTCCTCCCACGGCATTGTGGCGGCTGCTCGCGAGGCGGGGATCCAACAATGCATTCACCACATCCTCGTAGCGAGTGAGAAGCCAAGCCCTCCCAACGAAGGGTCGGTGAAGAGTGATAATGGGCGATGTCTTCCTCAGCCGGGCATAGGTCGGGTACGGGTCCGCCCGGAACTCGGGGGCCGCGAGGTTGAGTTCAGGGGTCATTCATTCTCTCCGTCTGGGAACAGGGCACTCATGAAGATGGGGTGTGGACTCGCATGTCGTGACAGCTCCGCTCATGAGTGGAGCGCGGGTCCATTCGTCCGGTCGAGCGTTCCGGTTCCGTCACGTCTGGTGAATGCCAACTCTCTTGTTTGAACGGCGAGGAGCAAGGTCACCGACACCCTTCATCGTTGGCGATTCACGCCTCGCCCTTGAACCGCGCCACGCGCGCCATGAAACGAGGCCCCGACGATGAGACGCTCCACTTCTCTCCTTCCGGTTCACGCCTTGACCGCGGTACTGCTCGCCGCGCTCCTGGTGCTCTCGGGATGCCGTACGATCGGGTTTCCGAAGCCCTCCAAGCCCAAGCCCCTGCCACCCGAGGTCACGCTCAAGCTCCAATCCGTTCTCGAGGAAGCACAGGCCTACGAGCAGGCGCCGGGAATGATCATGGCGGTTCGGATCGGCGACTCCGAGCCCTGGATCGGCGCCATCGGCTGCGAGGACGAGGCCTGTACCCGGAAGATGTCGCCCCAAGCGACCTTCCGGCTTGGCAGCATCACCAAGAACTTCGTGGGAATGGCCATCCTCCAGCAGGCCAGCGAGGGCAAGCTTCGCCTCGATGACACCCTGGAGAAATGGCTTCCGGGGGTGTTTCCCAACATCGATGGCAACGCCATCACCATCCGCCAGTTGATGAACCACACCAGCGGCATCGAGAGCTACACGGACAACCCGCCCTGGATCATCACCGTGTACAAGAATCCGCTCAACGTCTGGAATTCACCCCAGGAGCTCCTGGGGCTCGCGCAGCAGTTGCGTGATCAGTCGATCGCCAACCACACGGTGATTCCACCGGGCTCCACGTTCTGGTACTCGAACACGAATGGCATCCTGCTGGGGATGATCGCCGCCAAGGTCGACGGGTACCCGGTCACCGATTGGCAGCAGGTGCTCCAACGCCGGTTCTTCCGCCAGCTCGGCCTGCGGCACACCCAGATTCCCGAGGTGGGAAATGCCTCCGTCGGTTCCGACAACCGCGGCTACGCCAACTTCTTCAACTTCCTGGGAGAAGCCAATTGCCGCATGATCGATCCCTCCTGCACCGACAAGGACGTCGACATCACCCTCCAGGAGATGTCGAACGCGTGGTCGGCCGGCGCGATCATCTCCACCGTGGGGGACTTGTTGAAGTGGTTCGACGCCGAAGTGAAGGGGGATTTGATCAGCCCGGAGATCCGCCGGCAGCAACAGGCCTTCATCGATACGATCGTCCCCAACCTCCAGGTGGGCCTGTCGATGTTCAAGCAGACGAAGTATGGCTTCATCGGCCACCGGGGTGAGGTATTCGGGTTCAACGCCACCATGCAGTACCTGCCCGGAAAGGACATGACGGTGGTGGTGCTGGCCAACCGCTCGGCCCTCAATGGCCGTCACGTGGGCCCCGTGCCCGAGAGGGTGTTCGAGGTGCTCTTCCCCGAAATGCTGTCCGAGCGGCAGCGAGCGCGAATCCGAGCCCGGGGAATGGAGACCCAGGATCCTCCCCACATCCGCAATCCCTTCGAGCCGCGACCGCGCGCCTTGCTGCTTCCCAAGCGGCAGCAGACGAGAAGCCAGGCGCCAGAGGAGCGGATCGAGTCGTTGGGAAAGGAAACCCAGGATCCTCCTCATCTCCGCAATCCCTTCCAGAAACAGCCCTGACGTCCGCGAGGAGGAGCGGATTTCCGCGCCGTTCCTCCTCACAACTGGCGACTTCCAGACTCCAGATCGAATGACGGCGAAGAGCGATGAGGCCGGGAGCGGAACTCCCCCGGCGAGCCTCGATGCCGCGTGGCGAGAGCCTCCGGACGTGCAAGCCCGGAGGCTCCCGTCTTGTCCACGACCTTCCGAGGTTCTTCGATATGGATTCCCTCGTTCCCACGACCCTGACACAGGCGCTGCACCGCGCCGCTCTGGGTGATCGCGCCATCCACTACCTCGAGCCGTCCACGGACGAGAGCGTGCAATCCTACGCGGAGCTTCGTGCCGAGGCGCTTCGGGTGCTCGGCTACTTGCAGCGCCAGGGCGTCGGGCGGGGCGATGAGGTGGTGCTCCAATTCGAGCGCAACCGGGACTTCGTCACCGCGCTGTGGGCCTGCATCCTCGGAGGCATCATCCCGGTGCCGCTGGCCGTGGGCCGGGTGGACGAGCACCGCCTCAAGGTCTTCAAGGTCTGGTCGGTCTTGAGCCGGCCCCACCTGTTGTGCGCGGAGGCCGATCTGGTCTCGAACCTGGCCGCCTTCGGCAGGAGCCACGGCTTCGACGAGGTGGCGGCCAGGCTGGAGTGCCGCGCTCTCTCGTTCGTGGATGCCGCCGCCGCGCCCTCGCCTGGCGTGGAGCACCCGGCCGCTCCGGAGGACATCGCGCTCGTCCAGTTCTCCTCCGGCTCCACCGGAGAGCCCAAGGGCGTCATCGTGACCCATCGGGGAGCGATCGTGAACACCTCGGACATGATCGCCACCCTGCGCGTCACCGGGAGCGATGTGTTCCTCGGCTGGATGCCCCTCACCCATGACTTCGGGGTCATCGGTTTCCACTTCACCCCGCTCGTGGCGGATGTGCCGCAGTACCAGCTCCCCAGCCAGGGCTTCGCGCGTCATCCCCGCCTGTGGATGCAGTACGCGAGCGAGCACCGCGCCACCATCCTGGCCTCGCCGAACTTCGGCTACCGCCACCTGTTGGAGCACTACACGCCCGAGGCCGCGGCGCACTGGGATCTCTCCCACGTGCGGATCATCCAGAATGGCGCCGAGCCCATTCTCGCGGGGTTGTGCCGCCGTTTCCTCGACGAGCTGGCGCGCCATGGTTTGCGGCGAGAGGCCATGATGCCCGGGTACGGGCTCGCCGAGGCCACCCTGGCTGTCTGCTACACCGGGTTGGATGAGGTGGTCCCCTCGCTCGTGATGGACCGGCGCTTCCTGGGAGTAGGCGAGCGGGTTCGGTTCCTCGAGGTCACGGACTCTCACGCGATCGAGGTGGTGGAGGCCGGCCGCCCGATCCCCCATACCCGGGTCCGCATCACCGACGCGTCCTCGCGGCCGCTGTCCGAGGGCGTGGTGGGCCACGTGCGGATCCAGGGTCCCAACGTCACGCCGGGCTACTACAACGCCCCGGAGATCACCCGGCGCACCCTCGACGAGGAGGGCTGGCTCGATACCGGGGACCTCGGATTCCTGCACGAGGGACGGCTGGTGATCACCGGCCGGGCGAAGGACATCCTCTTCGCGGGAGGGCTCAACTTCTATCCGCACGACGTCGAGCGCGTCTGCTCGGAAGTGGAGGGCATGGGGACGGCCCAGGTCGCGGTGGCGGGTCTGCACGATCCTCGAAAGGGCGGGGAGCGCGCGCTCGCCTTCGTGACGTTCAAGCGCTCGCTGGATGAGTTCGCTCCCCTGGCCCGGCGGATTTCCCGCCATGTCTTGCAGCGGCTCGGCCTCTCGCTGGACGCGGTGCTCCCAGTCGCGCGCATCCCGAAGACCACCAGCGGCAAGGTGCAGCGCTTCGCCCTGGCCAGGCGCTTCGAGGCGGGTGAGTTCGACGAGGTGTTGGCCTGGTTGGCCTCTCTCGAGGCCCGCGAAGCCGCTGGCGAGGTCACCGTGCTCCAAGAGGCAATCCACGCCCAGGGACGCTCGGCGGTGCTCTCCTTCGTGCGGAAGGAGGCCGAGCGCATCGCCGAGGTACCCATCGCCGACGAGCATGCGCCTCTCGGGCAGTTCGGGTTCAGCTCCGCGAAGGCGGTGGCGCTGGTGACCCGTCTCGGCCAGCTGAGCGGGCGTGTGCTGCCCGTGTCGCTCCTGTTCGATCATCCAACGTTGAGCCAGCTCGCGGACGCGCTGGTCACGGAGCTGGCCACGCCCGCTTCCGAAGCCAACGGGCACGCCGTGAAGGAGACGGCCTCACCGGAAGAGCCCATCGCGATCATCGGCATCGGGTGCCGCTTCCCCGGTGGCGCCGACAGCCCCGAGCGCTTCTGGCGGCTGCTGGAGGCGGGCCAGGATGCCTCGGGAGACATTCCCGGGGAGCGCTGGGATGGAGACGCGTATTTCAGCTCGGACCCCGAGGCTCCGGGGAAGGCGTATGCCCGGCGCGGCGCGTTCCTCCAGGATGTGCGGGGCTTCGACGCGGAGTTCTTCGGGCTGATGCCGCGTGAGGCGGAGGCGCTGGATCCCCAGCAGCGCTTGCTGCTCGAGGTGGCCTGGGAGGCGCTGGAGCACGCGGGCCTCCCTCCGGAGGAGCTGCGCGAGAGCGCCACCGGCGTCTATGTCGGCATCTCCGGGAGCGACTACGGCGGCCTCACCACCCATGACCCGGAGGCGCTGACGCCGTACTCCCTGACGGGGACGCTCCTGAGCACCGCCGCGGGACGGCTCTCGTACACGCTCGGCTCGAGAGGTCCTTGCCTGGCGGTGGATACGGCCTGCTCCTCCTCGCTGGTGGCGGTGCATCTGGCCGTGCAGAGCCTGCGGCGCGGCGAGTCCGCGCTCGCCCTGGCGGGCGGCGTCAACCTGATCCTCTCGCCACGCTCCTTCGTGGCGCTCTCGCGGCTCCAGGCGCTCTCTGCGGATGGCCGCTGCAAGACGTTCGACGAGTCGGCCGATGGCTACGGCCGTGGCGAGGGAGCGGGGGTGGTGGTGCTCAAGCGCCTGCGTGACGCGGAGCGGGACGGCGATCGGGTGATCGCGGTGATTCGTGGCTCGGCCGTCAACCACGATGGCCGAAGCAGCGGGCTGACGGTCCCCAATGGAGTGGCGCAGGAGTCCGTCCTTCGGGCCGCCCTGCGGGATGCCGGCGTGGAGCCCGACTCGGTCTCCTATCTCGAGGCGCATGGCACCGGGACCCGGCTGGGGGATCCGCAGGAGATGCGGGCCATCGACCACGTCTACGGGGCGGCTCGTTCGCCTGGGGCTCCGCTCCACGTGGGCTCGGTCAAGACCAACATCGGCCACCTGGAGAGCGCTTCGGGCATCGCGGGGCTGTGCAAGGTGGCCCTGGCCCTGGAGCGCCGACGCATTCCGGGCCATCTCCACCTGCGCCAACCTAGCTCCCGTATTCCCTGGGAGCGCATGCCGGTCGTGGTGCCGCGGGAGACGGTCGACTGGCGCACGGGCGCCGGGCCTCGCCGTGGGGCGGTCAGTTCCTTCGGCCTCTCCGGGACCAATTCCCACGTGGTGGTGGAGGAGTACTCCCGGGCCACTCCCGCGCGCACCGGCGTGGAGCGCTCCGTCCACCTGCTGGCGCTCTCCGCTCGGGACGAGCAGGGCGTGCGCGAGCTCGCGGCGCGGTACGTCGAGCGGCTCGCCACGGTGCCTCCTCCCGAAGTGGCCGACCTTTGCTACACGGCCAATGCTGGTCGCGCGCACCACCCCAGGCGCCAGGTGGTGATCGGCTCCAGCGTGGATGCGCTGCGCGCCGGGCTCGAACGGCTCATCCGGCTCCAGGACGGAGCGCTGGCTCCAGTCGCCGCACCGGCCAGTCCTCCCATGAGTGTCTGGCTGTTCACCGGTCAGGGCTCCCAACGCGCCGGCATGGGACGCGCCCTCTACGAGACCAGTCCGGTGTTCCGCGCCGCGCTGGACGAGTGCGCCGCGATCCTGGAGCCTCTGACCGGCGCTTCGCTGGTGGACTCCTTGTATGGCGATGCGTCCCGGACCGCGGCCATCGACGAGACGGACCAGGCACAACCGGCCATCGTCGCGGTGGAGATCGCGCTCGCCCGGCTCTGGCTCTCGTGGGGACTCCAGCCCCAGGCCGTGGCGGGCCACAGCGTGGGCGAGTTCGCGGCGGCCTACGTGGCGGGCGCGCTCTCGCTGGAGGATGTACTGCTCCTGGTGGCGGCCCGTGGGCAGTTGATGCGGACCCTCCCCGAGCGCGGCACCATGGCCGCCGTCCTCGCCAGCGAGGAGACGGTGCGTGAGGTGCTTGCTTCCTCCGGAGAGAGCGTGGTGATCGCCGCCGTGAACGCTCCCGATCGCGTGGTGATCTCCGGCCGGGAGGCGGAGGTGGCGGGCGTCCTCGGTGCCTTGTCAGCGCGGAGAATCGCGTCGAAGCGGTTGGTGGTCTCGCACGCCTTTCACTCACCACTGATGGAGCCGATGGCGGAGGACTTCGCCAAGGTCGCCGCGGGCATTCGCGCACGGCCCCCGGCGATCCCGCTTTTCTCGACGCTCTCCGGCCAGCGTCTGGATGCGGCTCCGGACGCGGAGCATTGGCGGCGGCAACTCCTCGCTCCGGTCCGCTTCTCCGCCACGCTCCACGCGCTGTACGACGCCGGGGCCCGGGTGTTCCTGGAGATCGGCCCCACGCCCATCCTGTCCGCTCTCGGCCCACGGTGCGTGCCGGATCCCGGGGTGACGTGGCTGCACTCACTCGCACCGCGAGAGGACGCGTGGGAGTCGATGCTCTCCAGCCTGGGGGCGCTCTATCGCGGAGGCGCGTCCGTCCAGTGGAAGGCCTTCGATCGCCCTCATCAGCGGCTCGTGGTGGATGCGCCCACCTATCCGTTCCGCAGGACTCCGTTCTGGAGCCCGGCGGCGGGTGGACGCGCGCCCGTCAGTCGTGCCCCCGTGGGCACTCCCGCTTCTCCCCGGCGTGATGGAGAGATCCGTTCTCTCATCCTGCGCACGGTGGGGGAGGGTTCTGGCGCGGATTCGGAGAGCATCGACACCCAGCGGAATGTCTTCGAGCTGGGGCTCGACTCGCTGGTGCTGTTCAAGGTGCGGCAGGCCCTGGAGCGCGACTTCGGCGTGTCGATCCCCGTGAGCGCCTTCTACAAGGAGGCGGATACCGTCGAGCGGATGGTGGCGTACGTGGACGCGGCGCTTCCCCCGGAGGCGCCCGCCGCCCAGCCCGCGCCGGTCTCCCGCCCGGAGCCCATGTCCGACTCTGGCTCCGTCGAGCAGGTGGTGGCCCGGCAACTCCAACTCATGGAGCAGCAGCTCGCGCTGTTGCGCCAGGTCCACTCGGGAGCGGCCTCGAACGTGCCCGGGGTGACTCGCTCGGAGCCGCCCGCTTCCGCTGGAGAGGTCTTCGTTCCCTACAAGCGGATCGTCACCGCTCCTTCCAGCTCCACGAACCCCCGTCAGAAGGCCTTCCTGGAGACGCTCATCCGGGATTTCAACGCGCGGACGCCCGGCTCGAAGCGCGTCACCCAGGCCTCCCGTCCGGTCCTCGCCAACAACCGCGCCGTCGCCGGGTTCCGGCCCTCGTGGAAGGACATGGTCTACCCGCTCCAGGTCGAGCGCGCGGAGGGCAGCAAGCTCTGGGATGTCGATGGCAACGCCTACGTCGACCTGACGATGGGGTTTGGTGTCTACCTGTTCGGCCACGGCTCGCCGTTCATCCTGGACGCGGTGACGGAGTCGCTTCGGCGCGGGGCTCCGCTCGGACCGATGACGCCCCTGCCGGGACAGGTGGCGGAGCTCCTGCGCGAGCTCACCGGCGTGGAGCGCACCGCCTTCTACAACTCGGGGACCGAGGCGGTGATGGTGGCCCTTCGGCTGGCCCGGACCGTGACAGGCCGCTCCAAGGTGGTTCTCTTCAGCGGCTCGTACCATGGCAGCTTCGACGGCATCCTGGCCTCTCCCGGGGGTGGCATCGCTCCCGCCGTCCCGGTGTCTCCGGGCACGACCGGCAACCTGGTCCGCGACGTCATCGTCCTGCCCTACGGTTCGTCCGAATCGCTGGAGCTGATCCGGAGCTGCGCGGGCGAGCTGGCCGCGGTGCTCGTCGAGCCCGTCCAGAGCCGCAAGCCGGAGTTCCAGCCTCGCGACTTCCTCCACGAGTTGCGCCGGATCACCCACGCGTCCGGTACCGCGCTCATCTTCGACGAGGTGATCACCGGCTTCCGGATCGCTCCGGGAGGCGCGCAGGCGCACTTCGGCGTGCGCGCGGACCTGGTCACCTACGGGAAGGTCATTGGGGGTGGCATGCCGATCGGTGTCGTCGCCGGCGGCGCCCGCTTCATGGACGCGGTGGATGGCGGGAGCTGGCGGTTCGGGGACGACTCGTACCCCAAGGCGCAGAACACCTTCGTGGCGGGCACCTTCTGCCATCACCCGGCGGCGATGGCCGCGTCGTTGGCGGTGCTCGAGCGCCTGCGCCAGGAAGGGCCCGCGCTGCAGGAACGGCTCAACCGCCGCACGGCCGAGCTGGTGGATGACCTCAACGCCTTCTGCGCCCAGCGAGGCGCGCCGGTGCGGCTGGTGAACTTCGGCTCGCTCTTCCGGTTCCAGGTGAAGGGGGACTGGGAGCTGCTGTTCTACCGGCTGCTGACCCAGGGCATCTACGTCTGGGAGGGGCGCAACTGCTTCCTGTCCACCTCGCACACCGACGAGGATTCACGGAGGATCCGCTCGGCGGTGGAGCAGTCCATCGAGGAGATGATGGCCGCGGGATTCGGGCCGCCCGAGCCCGAGGGGCCTCGTCCCCAGGGCCCGCGTCCGGAGCTCGTCTCGTACCCGATGTCCTCGGCGCAACGGCGGATGTACACGCTCAGCCAGCTCGAGGGCGGTGAGCATGCGTATCATCTTTATGGCGCTCTCGAGATAGACGGCTCGCTCGACGAGGCGCGCACGGAGGCGTGCTTCCGCGAGCTCATCGTCCGGCACGAGAGCCTGCGCACCCGCTTCACGGTGGGCCCGGATGGGTCGTTCCTCCAGCGCGTGCACTCCTCGGCTCCCTTCGCCCTGGAGCGCGGCTCCTACGCCGACGAGGCGGAACTCGTCTCTCGCTTCGTCCGGCCCTTCCAGCTCGCCGAGGCCCCGTTGCTCCGGGTCGGGGTGTTCCGCCTCGCGGATGGCCGGCGGGTGCTGGCGCTCGATGCCCATCACGCCGTGGTGGACGGTCTGTCCCTCACCACGCTGTTCCAGGAGTTCGTGACGCTGTACCTCGGCCAGCCGCTCGGTCCGGCTCCCCGGCAGTGCCGGGAGCACGCCGCCTGGGAGGAGGCCTTCCTGCGCGCCAACGCGGCCTCCCAGGAGCGCTACTGGTTGGATCGGCTCGCGGGTGAGCTGCCGGGCCTGTCACTCCCCACCGACGCGCCCCGGCCCGCTCTCCGCACGTTCGAGGGAGGGGAGCTCCGCCTTCGCCATCCCGCCGCCGCGCTCCGCGCGCGTGCTCAGGAGCGAGGGGCCTCGCTCTACATGCTGCTGCTGGCCGCCTACAAGGTCCTGCTCCAGCGGTTGACCGGCAATCGCGAGACGGTGGTGGGCACCGCGCATGCCGGCCGCCAGCGCGGCGGCTTCGAGGGCGTGGTGGGCATGTTCGTCAACTCGCTCCCGGTGCGTACGCTCGCTCCGGCCGGAGCGTCCTTCGTGGACTTCCTCGACGAGGTGAAGCAGCGCTGCCTGGAGGCCTACGAGCACCAGGAGCTGCCCTTCGATCTCCTGGCGCAGCGGCTCGGTGCGACGAGCGATCGGGGCCACAACCCGCTGTTCGAGACGATGTTCTCCTTCGAGCGCGCGGACGGCCGCGTCATCCAACTGCCTGGGCTCTCCCTGCGGGAGACGGTCCTGCCCAAGCCCACGTCGCTCTTCGATTTCAGCCTGGACGTGGTCGAGGAGCAGGGAACGCTCCACTTGCGCTTCGAGTACGCGAGCGCGCTGTTCCAGCGCTCCACCATCGAGCGCTTCGTCCGCTACTTCGTGTCCATCCTGGAGGAGATCGAGCGGAATCCAGCGAGGCCCCTGGAGGAGATCACGTCCGCCACGCGAGAAGAATTCGTGGTGGCAAGGACGCTCGAGGAGAGGGACGAGAGGCTGGAGGCGACGCTGCCAGAGCTGTTCGAGCGACAGGTGGAGAGGAGGGCGGAGCACCCGGCGGTGGAGGAGGGAGAGGAGGAGGTGACGTACGGGGAGCTGGACGCGTGGGCGGGGGCGATAGCGTGGGAGCTGAGGGGCCGGTGGGGACTGGAGGAAGGGACGGTGGTGGGGGTGCTGATGCCGAGGGGCGTGGGAGCGACGGCGGCGCAGCTGGGAGTGCTGAAGGCGGGAGGGGTGTACCTGCCGCTGGAGGTGGAGCTGCCCGAGGAGCGGGTGCGCTACATGCTGGAGGACAGCGGGTGCCGGGCGGTGCTCACGGACGAGAGGGGAAGGGAGAGGCTGGGAGAAGCGGCGAGGCCGGGCGGTGGTGGAGGTGGAGGCGCTGAGGCGAGTGGAGCCAGCGCCAAGGGTGGAGCGAAGGAGGAAGGCCGGGGACGCGGCGTACATCATTTATACGTCGGGCTCGACGGGGGTACCCAAGGGGGTGGAGTGCCACCACCGGGGACTCATCAACACGGTGCTGGAGCAGGTGGAAGGCTTCCAGGTGGGGGAGGAGAGCCGGGAGTTGCAGTTCGCGTCACTGGGTTTTGACGCGTCGATGTCGGAGGTGTGGACGGCGCTGGTGGTGGGGGCGACGGTGGTGGTGGCGGGGAGGGAAGTCATAGAGGAGCCGGAGGCCTTCACTCGGTACGTGGAGGAGAAGGGGGTGACGGTGGTGACGTTGCCGCCGGTGTACCTGAGCGCGCTGGGGAGGCACCCGCTGCCGACGGTGAAGACGCTGGTGACGGCGGGGGAGGCGCCGAATCCCGAGGACGCGAGGCACTACGCGAGGAGCAAGCGCTACCTGAATGCGTACGGGCCGACGGAGTGCGCGGTGTGCGTGACGATGCATGAGGTGAGAGCGGAGGGGGAGTACGGGAGGGGAATACCGGTGGGGCGGCCGTTGAGGAACGTGGGGGTGGTGGTGGTGGACGGGGCGCTCAACGCGTTGCCGGTGGGGGTGGAAGGAGAGGTGTGCGTGACGGGAGTGGGGGTGGCGAGTGGGGTACGTGGGGAAGGAGGAGCTGACGAGGGAGAAGTTCGTGGAGCACCCGGAGTACGGGAGGGTGTACCGGACGGGGGACATGGGGAGGTGGAGGGAGGACGGGGAGCTGGAATACGTGGGGAGGAGGGACGGGCAGGTGAAGGTGAGGGGGCAGAGGGTGGAGGTGGAGGAGGTGAGGAGGAGGCTGCTGGGGCACGAGGGGGTGGAAGGAGGCGGCGGTGGTGGATTGGGAGGGGAAGGCGGGCAAGGAGCTGGCGGCCTTCGTGGTGGGCAAAGGCGGGGTGAGTGGGGAGGAACTGCGGCGGTGGATGGGGGAGGTACTGCCGGGGGCGATGGTGCCGGGGAGAGTGAAGGGCGTGGAGCGGCTGCCGCTGACGAGCAACGGCAAGGTGGACAAGGCCGCGCTGCGCGAGTGGGCGGGGCAGGAGGAGGAAGGCGGAAGGGAACCGGAGGAGGCGCCGAGGACGCGGGAGGAGAAGGAGCTGGCGGAGGTGTGGGAGGAGGTGCTGGGTCGCAAGAAGGTGGGGAGGAGGGAGAACTACTTCGCGTTGGGAGGAGACTCCATCAAGGCCATCCGGATGGGGGCGAAGTTGAGGGAGAGGGGATGGAGGGTGGAGGTGAGGGAAGTCTTCACACACCCGACGGTGGAGGAGTTGGCGGGGTGCATGAGGAGGGAGGGGGAGAAGGCGAAGAAGCAGGAGGAAGTGAAGGGAGAGGTGGAGCTGACGCCGGTGCAGAGGTGGTGGGCGGGGAAGGTGGAGAAGGAGCACTGGAGCCACTTCAACAACGCGGTGCTGTTGAAGGTGGAGAAGGTAGAGGTGGGAGCGCTGAGGAGGGCGCTGGAGGCGGTGGGGAGGCAGCACGACGCGCTGAGGCTGCGCTGGAGGCAGGGAGAAGAAGCAGGGGTGAGGCAGGAGTACGCACAGGAGGGAGCGGCGAGGGAGTTGGGAGAGGGGCTGGTGGAAGTGGAGGTGAAGGGAGGGGAGTGGAGGAAGGAGCTGGAGAGGGAGGCGGAGAAGCTGCAGGGGAGCCTGAGCCTGGAGAAGGGGCCGGTGGCGAGGGCGGGGCTGATACACACGCCGGAGGGGGAGAGGGTGTTGTGGGTGGTGCACCACGTGGCGGTGGACGCGGTGTCGTGGGGGGTGCTGGTGGAGGACCTGGGGGCGGCGTACCGGCAGTGTGAGGCGGGGGCGGAGCAGGTGGTGCTGCCGGAGAAGACGGACTCCTTCCAATCCTGGTCCCGCGCTCTTCGCGACTACGCTGGGAGTGCCGAGGTCCATGCCGACAAGTCCTACTGGGCCGGGGTGGACGCCGAAGTGAAGCGGCTGGGTCCTCTTCCGAGCGAAGGCGCCAGGGGCACGGGGGTGGAGGGTGACGTCGCGAGGCTCCGGGTCGAACTGGACGAGGAGCGCACCTCTATTCTTCTACGCGTGGCGGGGATCCTCGGACGGCTCGGAATGAATGGCCTGCTCGTCACCGGACTCGCGCGTGCCTTCCACGACTGGACGGGCGAACCTCGACTCGCACTGGCCATGGAAGGACACGGCCGTGAGCGCATCCCGGGAGGGCTGGATGTAAGCCGGACGGTGGGCTGGTTCACCTCGATCTACCCCGTCGTCATCGACTCGAGGCCTGCCGAGAGCACCAGCGAGCAACTGCACTCGGTGCTGCGGAGCTTGCGTGGCGCGGCCCGGCGAGGTCTGTCCTACGGGCTCCTGCGGGGCGATTCGAGCCCACTCGGGGCCGAGCCACCGATGGGCTTCAACTACCTGGGTGAGGAAACCCACGGGAGTGATGTCTCGGGCGGCTTCGTCGAAGCGGATGAGGCAACGGGCTCCAGCCGGAGTCCTCATGCGCGACGGCTCCGGGAGATCGAGATCGACGTCCTCGTCCGGGACGGACGCCTTCAGCTCCAGCTCGCGTACAACGGACGGGCGTTCCCGGAGTCCCGCATGAGGCGCCTGGCAGAGGGCTCGGTGCATGAGGCGGTCGAGGTGGCGCGGAGTGTGTCGCCGCGGTCCGTCGAGGCCGAGCGCGTCCGCCTGTACCTCCTGCCGTTCGCGGGGGGGAGCGTGGATGCCTATGGGCCGCTCCTGGCTGGCCTCGGGCGCGAGGTCGACGTCGTCCCCGTGGAACTCCCGGGCCGGGGGGCACGCTCCGCCGAGCGGTCGCTGGAGAGTCTGGGGGCCATGACGGAATTCGTGCTGGAGCGCATCCGCGCCGACGGCGGTGGGCCATACGCCCTGTTCGGACACAGCCTGGGGGCATTGCTGGCGTACGAGGTGGCGCGCGCCGCCAGCGCCGCCGGCCTGGACGCGCCCCGCCACGTCTTCTGCGGGGGTCTGGGCGCGCCGTGGCGGATCCCTCCCCGGGAAGGGCCGCGCTCGGACTCGGAGTTGCTCTCCGGAACGAACCGGCCACCTCCCACCCCCGAGGCGCGAGACCGGCTCCTGGAGGTGCTTCGGGCGGACATCGGCGCGGTCGATCGCTACCGCCACCAGCCGGGTTGCGCCTCGAACGCGCCCCTGACGCTGCTGGCCGGGGAGCAGGAGGGAATCTCGGACGAGGATCTCCTGGCGTGGCGGGAGGCGGCTCCGGGCGGGTTCACCGTGCGGCGCTTCGAGGGAGGCCACGGGTTCCTCTTCGAGCACGTGGCCCGCATCACGGAACTCATCTCCGAGACCTTGTCGGAGTGAGCGCCGCGTTCCAGATTTGGAACACAGTGATGCATTCCGGCCCTCTAGTGCGCCGAGTGCAACAGTTGCATTGATCCTTCCGGACACGGTGAGAAGGAGCCGCACATGGATCACGAGGATGAAGAGGGAGTCACGCGGCGCGCGGCGCTGGTGGGCGGACTGGCTGGAGCCGCGGGGCTCGCCGCGCTGGCGAACGGGCAGCGCTCCTCGGAGAGCGAGTCCAAGAGCGAGCGCATGCCCGTCGTCTTCATGCCGCACGGCGGAGGACCGTGGCCTTTCGTCGACATCGGCTTCAATGATCCAAAGGAGTTCTCCGCCCTGAGCGGCTACCTCCAGTCCGTGCGGACCCTGCCGAAAACCGCGCCCAAGGCGCTCCTGGTCATCTCGGCGCACTGGGAGGAGGCGGTGCCCACGGTCATGACCAGCGAACGCCCGCCCATCCTCTACGACTACTACGGCTTCCCGCCCGCCTCGTACCAGATCACCTGGCCCGCGCCGGGCCACCCCCAACTGGCGGCGCGCGTGAGGGAATTGCTCGGGGCGGCGGGGTTCGAGACGGCCAGCGATTCACGGCGCGGCTACGATCACGGCACCTTCATTCCGCTCAAGCTGACCTACCCGGACGCGGATGTCCCGACGGTCCAACTGTCGCTCAAGCAGGGGCTGGATCCCGAGGAGCACCTGGCGATGGGACGCGCGCTCGCGCCGCTGCGCGACGAGGGCGTGTTCATCATCGGCAGCGGGATGTCGTACCACAACCTGCGTGCGGGCTTTGGTCCTCGCACCCACCGCGCGGCGGAGGCATTCGACGTGTGGCTGCGCGAGACCGCCGTGCTCGAGGCGAAGGAGCGCGATGCCCGTCTGGTGCAGTGGGACAAGGCGCCCGCGGGCCGTCAGTCCCATCCGCGCGAGGAGCACCTGCTGCCCCTGATGGTCATCGCCGGAGCGGCGGGCGCGGACCGTGGCTCCATCGCCTACAACGGCACCTTCCTCGGCACGCCGCTGTCCGCGGTCCACTTCGCGTGAGGCCCGTGGCGTCTACTCGCCGCCGCTGGCCATGAGGGGATTGGCGGCGATGAAGGCGAGGACGAAGTCCCGGAAGGCGGCGACCTTCCGGGGGACGTGCTCGGTGCGGGGGTGGACGAAGAAGAGGCTGCCCACCTTGCTTCCCCACGTGGGCAGCACCCGGACGAGCAGTCCGGCGGTCACATCCTGACGCGCCAGGAAGGTGGGGAGGAGCCCGAGGCCCATGCCCTCGCGAACCGCGCGATGCGCGAAGAGCAGGTCGTCGGTGACGAGGCGCGGCCTCTCGGGTGCCACGAGCGGCGGGGGCAATTGCTTCACATGGCGGTGGATGACCCAGTCATGCGCGCCCACGTCCGAGGCGCTTCGTGGCGGGCCTCGCCGAGCGAGATAGGTGGGGGCCGCGTAGATGGCGGACTCCAAGCCACTGATCCTCCGGGCCACGAGCGTCGAGTCCGAGAGCTTGAGCGCGACGCGGAGGGCTCCGTCGAACCCCTCGCCCACGAGGTCCACGGTCTGGTTGGTGGGGCGGATGTCGAGCTGGACCGCCGGGTAGCGCGCGGAGAACTCCGCCGCGAGCGGAGCGAGGAAGGTGAGCGCCATGTCGACGGGCGAGGTGATTCTCAGCTCTCCGGAGGGCTCGGCTTCCTGTTCGGGGAGGCCGCCGGTGATGTCGCGCAGAGCGGCGACGTGCGGCCGCACCTTCTCGTAGAAGGCCGTCCCCGCCGTGGTCAGCGCCACCTTGCGCGTGGTGCGGTGGAAGAGCTGCACGCCGAGTGATTCCTCGAGCGCCGCCACTCCCCGGCTCACGGAGGACTTCGGAAGTCCCAGGTTCCGGGCCGCCGCGGACATGCTCCACGTCTCGGCGACCGCCACGAACAGCGGGAGGAGGTTCAGATCGGTCGTTCCACTCACGGAACGCGGTTATGCCAGCGAGCGCTCGGAGCCCGCCAGCGCTCAGCGGTAGGTGATGAGCGCCCGGCGAGCGCCCTCGAAGTGGGCGTGCTCGTTGAGCGTGGACAGGTAGCGGCCGCGCTCGCCGTAGATGACCTTGGTCACGGCCGCGTTGGCCATCGTCCAGTTGAGCTGGAAGGCGTGCTCGTCGGGGATGTGCAAGAGCCCCTGGCACACGGCGCTGATGGGTCCCGCGGACGTGAACACCAGCGCGGTGCCGGAGGGGCCAAGCGCCTGGAGGACTGTCTCCAGCGCCTGGGTGCAGCGCTGGCGGAATGCGGGCCAGGACTCGGTGTACTCCTCGGCGGGGCCATTCACCCAGCGCGCCACGGCCTGGGAGAACAACTCCTGGAAGGCCCGGCGAGGATCGGCCGCCTTCGAGATCTCCTCCCGCAGGACGGCGGCGTCCGCGTAGCGCGGCGTGTGGCGGTGCAGCAGCTCGTCGTGGTTGAACTCGTCGAAGCCCGCCAGCACCTGGGGAGGCACGTCCATCCCCATGGCCGCGAGGCACGTCTCGGCCGTCTGCCGGTGCCGCGCCAGCGTGCCCATGAAGACCGCGTCCAGCTTGAGCACCCGCGAGCGCAGCACCTCTCCGAGCACTCGTGCCTGCTCGAAGCCGGTGTCGGAGAGCTGATCGTAGTCCGCCTGGCCGAACGACGCCTGGCCGTGGCGGACGAAGTACACGGCGCCCATGTCAGCGGCCCTCGCGATGGATGAGCCAGCGGCAGCGCCAGTGCAGGTAGTTGATGAGCACCCAGAAGTTCTTGAACGCCGGGTTGCGCGTCTGCTTGTGGTGGTAGCGGTAGTAGATCTGCTGGGCGATCACCGCGAGGCGGAACAGGCCGTACACCTCATAGAAGATCCAATGGTCGGGCTTGAGGCCCGTGCGCTCCAGGTAGTACGCGACCACCTCCTCGCGCCGGAGCATCCCGGGCAGGTGGGTGGGCTGGCGGCGCGTCGTGCGCAGGAACACGTCGTCGTCCGCGTGCACCCAGTAGGCGAGGGTGTTGCCCAGGTCCATCAGCGGATCCCCCACCGTGGCCATCTCCCAGTCGAGCACGCCGATGACCTCGGTGGGCCGGTCCGGATCCAGCACCACGTTGTCGAAGCGCCAGTCGTTGTGGATGACGCGGGTGGCGATGTCCTCGGGGGTGTGCTCGCGCAGCCAGTCGCGCACGTAGCGGAAGCTCGGCACGTTCCAGGTGCGGGCCTTCTCGTAGCGCTCGGACCAGCCCTCGATCTGCCGCCGGGGATAGCCAGGGCCCTTGCCCAGCGCCGAGAGCCCCGCCTGCCGGGGGTCCACCTGGTGCAGCTCGATCAGCTTGTCGATGACGTGCAGGCACAGCTCGCGAGTCTGTGCCTCGCTCAAGGACAGACCCCGGGGCAGGTGCTTGCGGGGAATCAAGCCCGGGATGCGGTCCATCACGTAGAAGTCGGTGCCGATGACGGACGCGTCCTGGCACAGGCCCACCATGGTGGGCACCGCCGGATAGACGGGCTTGAGCGCCTTCTGCACCGAGTACTCGCGGGCCATGTCGTGCGCGGACTTCGCCTTGGTGCCCGAGGGGGGCCGGCGCAGGATGAGGTCGCGCTCGGGGTACTTCAACCGGTAGGTCCAATTGGAGGCGCCCCCCGAGTACTGGGTCACCTCGGGCGTGCCGTGCAGCGAGGGCTCCTGGGTCTTGAGCCATGCGTCCACGGCCGCGACGTCGAGCTCCTCGCCCGCGCGCACGGCTCCTGCCTGGTCGGTGATCTGGGTCTGGGACATGGGTTCTGGGACCTCAGGCGGACGGAGAGGCGCCGCCCGTGCGCATCTTGCTCATCTGCGACTTGAGCAGTTCGGTGTAGAGCCGACGCGGCAGCAGGCGCTTGAGCAGCCACGCCTGACGGCCCTGTGCATGGGGAAGGACGTAGAACTCGCGCTTCTCCACGGCCTGGAAGATCTGCTCCGCGATGTCCCCCGCCGTGAGCTTCGAGCGCGACAGCAGCTTCTCCACGAACTGGCGCGTGCCGGGGTTCGTGGTGCGCAGGGATTCGGCGAGGTTGGTCTTGAAGAAGGACGGGCAGACGAGGCTCACGCCGATATTCGTGCCGACGAACTCGTTCTGCAGCGTCTCGGACAGCGAGACGACCGCCGCCTTAGAGGCGTTGTAGCAGCTCATCCTGGGCATATCGAGCAGCCCGGCCATGGAGGCCACGTTGACGAAGTGACCATGGCCCTGGCGCTTGAACAGCGGCGTGAACACGTGGCAGCCGCGCACCACGCCCAGGAGGTTGATCTCCAGCACCCACTGCCAGTCGGCGATGGGCACCTCGTCGATGGTGCCCGCCTGGGCGACGCCCGCGTTGTTGACCACCACGTCGACGCCGTCCCATTCGGCCGTGAGCCGCGTGGCCACCTCGCGCAGATCCTCCTCGCGGGTCACATCGCAGGTGAGGAAGAGCGAGCGGGGCGAGAGGGCCTGGAGCTCCGCCAGGGCTTCCGCGCCTCGCTGGGCGTGGACGTCGCCAATGCACACCCGCCAGCCGGCCTGGGCATAGCGCAGGGCGATGGCCCGCCCCAGCCCACTGGCTCCGCCGGTGATGAAAACGCGCTTGTGGCTCATGGCTGTCAGCTCCGGGAAAATCCGCGCTTGGCGAGTTCGATGCGGGCGATGACGCCCTTGTGCACTTCGTCCGGTCCGTCCGCGATGCGCAGGCTGCGCGCCTGGGCGAAGAAGCCCGCGAGCGGCGTATCGTTCGACACCCCGGCGCCGCCATGCAACTGGATGGCGTCGTCCACCACCTTCTGGAGCACATTGGGCGCGACGACCTTGATGGCGGAGATCTCCGTCATGGCCCCGAGCGCGCCCAGCTCGTCCAGCTTCCAGGCCGCGTAGAGCGTGAGCAGGCGCGCCTGATCGATGGCGATGCGGGCATCCGCCACGCGCTCCCGGTTGCCGCCCAGGTTGAGCAGCGGTTTGCCGAAGGCGGTGCGTCCCATGCCCCGATCGATCATCAGCTCGAGGGCCCGCTCGGCCGCGCCGATGCAGCGCATGCAGTGGTGGATGCGTCCAGGGCCCAGACGCCCCTGGGCGATCTCGAAGCCCCGGCCGAGGCCTCCAATCACGGCGGAGGTGGGCACCCGGACGTTGTCGAAGCGCACCTCGCCATGCCCGTGGGGGGCATCGTGGTCACCGAAGACCGGCAGCATGCGCTCCACCGTCACCCCGGGGGCGTCCAGGGGCACCAGGACCATGGAGTGTTGCTGCCGGCGGTCGAGGTCCGGATTGGGCGTGTGCGCCATGAAGATGGCGATCCTGGCGTTGGGGTGACCCAGGCCGCTCGACCACCACTTGCGGCCGTTGAGTACGACCTCGTCGCCCTGGAGCACCGCCGTGGCCTGCATGTTGGTGGCGTCCGAGGAGGCCACCTCCGGCTCCGTCATGCAGAACACCGAGCGGATCTCCCCGGCCAGCAGCGGCTGGAGCCACTGCTTCTTTTGCTCCTCGGAGCCGTAGCGCCAGAGCACTTCCATGTTGCCGGTGTCCGGGGCGTTGCAGTTGAAGACCTCGGGAGCGAGGAAGCTGCGGCCCGTCTCCTCGGCGATGGGGGCGTACTCCAGGGTGCTCAACCCGGCCCCGAGCGTCGCGTCGGGGAGGAACAGGTTCCACAGGCCCTCGGCCTTGGCGCGGGCCTTCCATTGCTCCATCTCGGGCGGCACCCGCCAGCGGCGCCAGTCTCCCCCCGCGTGGTCCGCGTGCAATTGCGCCATGTAGCGCGACTCCGCGGGTTCGATGTGCTCGCGCACGAAGCGCTTCACGCGCTCGAGGTAGTCCTTGCTCCTGGCGCTCGGCTCGAAGTTCATCGCGACTCCCTGGTGTGGACCTGGAGCATCCTGATCCGGGGGAGTTGATGAATCCAGTGAATGTTGGTCATGTGTGGTCATGAATCGGGCTCAGGAGTCCTCGCGCCTCACGGGGCTGGATCTCAACCTCTTCCGGGTGTTCGACGTTGTCCTCCAGGAGCGCAGCCTCACCCGGGCCGCGGAAGTGCTCTTCCTGAGCCAGTCCGCCGTGAGCCACGCGTTGGCGAGGCTGCGGGAACAACTCGGCGAGCCGCTGTTCGTCCGGGAGGGGAGGGGGGTGGCGCCCACGCCGCTCGCGGAACGGCTCGCGCCGGAGATCCGCGAGGCGCTCACGCTCCTCCAGCAGGCGGTGCACCGCACCCGCCAGTTCGAGCCCGGGCGGGACGTCGTCGAGCTGGCGATCGCCATGAACGATGAACTGGAGCCCTCCCTGCTGCCCGGGCTCCTCGAGCGCCTGCGGGCGAGTGCGCCGAAGGTGCGTGTCACCAGCGTCCGGGTCGAGCGGGCGAAGCTGGAGCGGGATCTCGCCTCGGGCCGGTTGGACCTGGCGATCGACGTGGCCCAGCCCACGAGTGTCGGACTGCTCCACGCGCCCCTGTTGCGCGACAGCTTCCGCGTGGTGAGCGCCCGGCGGCGCAAGCTGGACCTCGCGGCGTACCTGGCGGCCCGGCACGTCACCGTGTCCTCGCGGCGCACGGGCCTGGCCCTGGAGGATCTGGTGCTCAACCGCCTGGGCCACCAGCGGGAGATCGCCGTGCGCTGTCAGCACTACGAGGCGGCGTGCCGCATCGTCGCGGGCTCGGATCTGCTGCTGACCATGCCCCGGCGCCACGCGGAGGCCATCGCCGCGCCCCTGGGCAACCACCTGCTGCCGATGCCGCTCGAGCTTCCTCCCCTGGAAATCCACCTCTACTGGCACCGGCAGACGGACCTGGACCCCCGGGGCCGATGGCTGCGCGAGCAGGTGCTCGCCCTGACAGAGGCGTGAACCTGGGAACCGAGCTGCGGCCTCGCGGTCTCGCGGATCCCGTCACCCCGGTCTGCTAACCCATGGGCATGACCGACCAGACCCCATTGCCCATCCGCCCCATCGCCCGTGCCCTCGTCTTCGACCCGAGGGACCGGCTCTTGCTGATCGCCTACCAGTCCGTCCACGCGAAGGGGCCGGACGGCGCGCCGAAGACCTTCTGGTTCATGCCGGGCGGTGGCCTGGAGCCGGGCGAGAGCCACGTCGAGGCCTGCAGGCGGGAGCTGTCCGAGGAGATCGGCCGGGAGGCCGAGATCGGCCCCCAGATCGCGGCCTGTGACGGGCCCTTCCGCCTGTTCCGCAGGGCGCGCGACGCGCGGGAGCGCTACTTCCTGGTGCGACTGCCCGACGATCAGGTCGATACCAGCCGCCTCGCCGAGACCGAGGACAACCCGGTGCTTGGCACTCGCTGGTGGACGATTGACGAGCTGAGCGCGACCCAGGAGCACATCGAGCCCGCGGGGCTCGCGGACCTGGCGAGGACGGTGATCGCGGGACATCTCCCCGACCACCCCGTCCTGCTGTCCTGGCGGGACGCCTGAGCCGGTGGACTCCGCCGGCTCAGGCGCCCCGGTTCACGCTCCTCAGGCCTTCCCCAGGAAGCCACACAGGAGCACGGTGAAGATGAACGAGAGGTAGCTGAGCGCCGCGATCCGCCCCGAGCGCTCCCTCGGGCTCCGGGTCCCGAAGAACAGGGCCACGTTGAGGACCGCGACCGCGAGGGGAAGCAGGAAGAGCCAGGCGGCTCCCTGGGAAAGCGTTTCCGCGCTCCAGGGCTTCGTCAGGCCCAGCCACAGTCCCGCGGCCCCGGCGGCCAGGGCGAAGGCGATGAGGCAGCTCGCCACCGAGCCCACCTCATCGGAATACAGCTTCTCTCCTGGCTTCGTGGACCCGGGCCAGGCCGTCTTCCGCATCACCTCCCAGTGCAGGTAGATGCAGATGAGCCCCAGCATGGCGGGCAAACCCCTTGTGTCGAGGGGCCTCCCGGTGCGCTCGGCGTGAGCCACCCAGACGTAGAGCGCCTGACCGACGTGCAGCTGGATGCCCACCCCGATGCTCAGGAACATGCTCCGCTGGTACGCCGCGTTGTTCAGCTCCAGCCACCAGAGGAGCAGGCTGTAGCCCATGATGCCCAGGAGGATGAGCGCCCGTGGCCATGACACCGGCAGGTTCAGCGCCACCAGGAGGACCGCGCACACCGTGAGCACGCCGTACAGGTCCTCGAAGCTGACGTCGCCGCGCACCAGTCCCCGGCTGGGGTTGTAGACCCGGTCGTACTCGTAGTCGCGCAGCTCATCCACGATGCGCATGAAGTACCCAGCGCCCGCCACGCTCACGGCCACGCGCAGCAGGTCCCAGGACAGCGTGAAGCCCTGCCCATCCAGGCGCTGGAAGAGGCCGTCCAATCCCAGGGTCCAGAGCATGAAGCCCACGCCGTAGAACAGGGGAGGGAAGCGCTGCAGGGAGAAGCGCAGGACCGCTTTGCTCCGGGACAGCAGGGCCACCGTCATGACGTCACCAGGGTGACCATTCCCGTCGTGCCGTCCACCCGCACGCGGGCCCCGTCCGGGATGAGGGTCGTCGCGTGAGGCACGCCCACCACCGTCGGGATGCCGAACTTCCGCCCCGCGATGGCCGTATGCGAGAGCATGCTGCCCCGCTCCACCACGATGCCTCCGGAGGCCAGCATCAGGAAGAGCCAGCCGGGATCCGTCTCCTTCGCGATGAGGATGTCCTCCTTGCTCAGCGTGCCCACCGCGCCTGGATCCTTCACGATGCGCGCGAAGCCCTCCACGATGCCCGCGCTCGAGCCGATTCCCTTGAGCAGGGAGGCGTCGCCGCTCACGGCCTCGGCGGCCTGGGGAATGCCGTCCGCCACGCTCCCCACGGTGGTGAAGTCCCGGAGCGGCTGGCGCTTCTGGTTGTCCTGGTGCTCCTGCCGGCGCAGCCGCACGAGCTCGCTCAGCCGCCGGGTGACGCCCCGGCCCTCGAAGTGGTCCAACACCTCGTGCATGGTGAGGTAATGCACGTCCAGCGGCGCCTCGAGCACGCCTCGCTCCGCCATCCGCTGCCCCAGCGCCGCGAACACGCGCTTGCTGAAGCCGAACAGCTGACCGCGCCAGAACCGGCTGTCCTCCCGCAGGCCAATCACCAGGCGCAGCCGCTCCAGCAGTGGTTGGAGCGCGAGCCGGCGCAGCGGCTGTCCCTTCAGGAGTTGACGCAGCTGGGCTTCCGCCTCCGTGCGCCGTGCCTTGTCGGACGCCTTCAACTCCTCCCGGGTGACGGACGTGCGCGCGTAGGACTGGACGATGCGCACCAGCTCCCACGGAGTCTCCCGCAGGTTCGGCCGCTCCACGTTCAGCTCCTGGATGCCCCGGTCCCCGTACTCACGCAGGTGTTCGCGGAACGCCTGGGCGAACGCGGCGGGGACTTCCCTGGCCTCGATCTTCCGCCACACGGCTTCCGCCTCGCCCTCCGCGAAGAGCTTCGACAGGGCGCTGTCCGCGCGCACGGTTTCCGCGAGCGCCACGGCGGAGAGCAGCGAGTGCGTGCTCGCATCCGGCCGGGCCCCGCACAGCAGGCCCACGAGCAGCGCGCTCGGGTCCTCCCCGGTCCACTTGAGCAGCAGCCGGCTCGCCAGCCCGTAGTACGTGTTGATGTACCAGTGGTTGATGAGCGTCAGCCCCCACCAGTTTCCCACCCCGGTCCACAGGCGCCGGAAGTGGTGGATGAGGACCAGCGGATCCTCCTGCTCCGGGGTCAGGGTCCGTATCCCGGCGAGCGTCTGCTTCCACCACTTCTCGTACGCGTCGAAGTCGTGCCGGAACCACGCGGTGGCGCTCAGCGCGCCCGTGATGGCACGTCCCAGGGCAAGCGCGTACTGGGCGGTGCTGGGGAAGCTGTCGCGATGGCCGGGCAACCGGATGAACAGCGAGGTGTCCAGTTGAAGCACGTGCTCCAGATCCCTCATGAAGGGCGCGGCGATGGGGTTCATGCCGTTGACGTGCATCAGGCCCGACAGCGAGTGGTAGACGCGCCCGTCGATGAAGCCCAGCATGTTCTGGAAGGCCGTCTTGTGGTCGTGCAGGGTCCGCGAGTCCGCGCCCCACATGCGGCGCACGAGGTCATAGAAGATGACCTCGTAGAAGTGGCTGGCGAGGGAGTACGTCAGCGGGGTGGTGACGCCCGGGAAGCTCTCCGAGACGTTGGCGCAGCTCCACACGCGAATCTTCCGGAAGTCGAAGGCGATGGGCCGCGACTGGAGGACGTGGAGCGTCCCGTCCTCCGTGAAGGTGCCCTCGATGTCCTGGGGCACGCCGAAGATGTTCTCGATGTCCCGCGCCAGCGCCCCCAGCCGCTGGATCTCCGCGTCCGACAGGCAGGGCGCGTCCCGCAGGGGCTCCGGCACGGGCAGGCAGAGCAGCTCGCCGCCGGGCACGGGGTTCTCGCACAGCATCTCCGCCTTGTGTCCCAGCTCCTGGCCGATGCGGCCCGTCTGGGGATGAAGGAAGTAGTGGTCGACGCCCACCTTCTCCTGCACCACGCCCTCGCCAATCCCGTGGCCCGCGACGATGAGCGTCTTGCGCTCCGTCGTCTTCGGGTCGCACGTGAAGACCACGAACGAGCGGCGCCCCGGAATCATCCGCTGGACGCCCACCGCCACGGTGAGCCCGCGCAGGCCGCGCCCCTGGGCCAGGCGGTAGATCAGTCCCTCCGGGGTGAACCCCGAGGCCCAGCAGCGGCGGATCCGGTCGAGCAACTGGCCGCGCTTGACGTAGAGGAACGTCGAGCTCACGCCCGCGAACGGATCCGTCTCCGAGTCCTCGCTCTCGGCCAGGGAACTGCCCACGACGGAGGCCCGCACCGCCACCGTGGCGTCCGCGCCGAAGGTGCGGTCGAACGCCTCCAGGATGGACGCCTCGCGCTCGGCCCCCAGGGGGACGTCCAGGAAGAGCTGTTCAATGCCGCTGGCGACGCGACGGATGTCCTGCTGGGAGGTTTGGTCCACCATCGCGGTGAGCTGCTCGATGGAGGGGAGGATGGGAGCCGCCACCTGCTGGAACGTCCCGGTGGTGAGGCAGAAGAAGGGAGGGACCGGCAAGCCCCGCTGGGCCAGGCGCTGCTGGCGCGCGAACTTCTGGCCGACGTGCTGGGGGTCGCCGGCCTCGGTCATGGAGACAAGGAGGGGGGTGGAAGACATGATGGTGTGGGTTCCTTCGGGAACGAAAGACATCAAAGGGCAGCTCGGGGGAGCGCCAGGGGGCGGGTCACCAGACCCAGGGAATGAGCCGCTTGCGGCTCGCCGCATACGCCGAGTAGCCCGGGAAAGAGCCGAGCAGCAGCCGCTCCTCGTGCCGGATGCGCAGGAGCACGGAGGGAACCAGGAGCAACACGAACGCGGCGATCCCCGGCACGCTCGAGAAAACGGTCAGGTAGCCCGCGTGCGCCAGCAGCATGCCGGTGTAGGCCGGATGCCGAAGGAGCCGGTACACGCCGTCCGTGACGAGCAGGCTCGCGTCGGGCAGGCGCACCCGGTGCGAATAGGCCCGGCCCAACGTGCGGATGGCGATCAGCCGCAGGGTGACCCCTCCGACGAAGCAGAGCAGTCCCCCGATGCGCACCTCGGGAGGCGCCGCCAGCGCGGGGAACGCCACCGCGAGCACGGCGGTGATCACCCGGGCCACGCCGTAGAACTCGAGCGTGGCGCCATCGCGCTCGGCGACGGGCTTGCCGACCTCTCGATACGTCACGCGGCTCTCGAGCAGCGCCCAGAGCACATAGGCCACCAGCAAGAGGGCCGCCACGGCTCGGCTCTCTTCCGGCGTGCTCTGGACCTGGCGGATGCCCAACGGCACGAGCATCAGCAACCCCGAGACCAGCAGCAGGGTGGGCAGCCAGCGGTGCAGGTGCTTCATGACTGCCCCCGCACGGTGACGCCGGTGAGGATCCCCGAGAAGCAGCAGCGCCCCTCTTGCCAGATCTGCACGAAGGCCCAGGTGCGCTTGCGGCGTCCGTCGCTGCGCACCGGCTCCTCCCACTCGGGGAGCCGGAAGCTGAGGAAGGCACGGACCACCAGGGGAACGCCGATCCGCACGAAGCGCTGAAACTCCATCGAGAGGCGCGTCAGGGTGATGACCCAGTCGAGCGGAAGCCCCACCTCGTGGATGGCCGCGATGGAGGCCTGGCGCGCGATCTCCGTGAGGAGCATGCCCTGTACGTGATCCGACGGATGGTCGAAGACGAACTCGGGCGACTCCGTGAACGCGTTGAACTGCTGGAGCGCACCCACCCGGCAGGCATTGGCGAGCAGCACGTTCGCCGGGTCCTTCTTATGGACGAGCACGGGATCGATGCGCTCCATCGTCCCGGACTCTCCCGCCTCGAACAGATGCCGTCCCTCGGAGACCGGATTGCGGACGGGCACCGAGCTCAGCAGCTCGGAAAGGTGCTCCAACGGCTCCTTTCGCCAGGCGTGACCCACGCTCACGCCCACGGGCGTGGCATCCGCCCAGTCCGCCAACTCCTGGTACTCGGAGGCCCGCTCTCCCAGGTGGAGCCCACAGTGCTGCTGGAGGACCGCGGCCAGGAACTTCGCCTCCTCCACGTTCTTCACTGGGATGCGGCAGGGGTGGTTGATTTCCGGCAGGAGCGGCTCGGGCACGAGCAGGAAGGGGACGGTCTCCGGTGCGTCCACCCGCACGCGGCGTCCGGGTTGGTTTGAAGCCTGTTGCATGACTGTTTTCTCCGACTAAGGGGGAAAACAGCCTAACTTCCAGATCTGACACGACTGTTTCTGGGAGGGGACGGCAGCGGTCGTCAAACACAATCCCAGAAGTTGGGTGATAGGAGTTGCTCCCGAATCCTGGCGCCTCACCGCCCTTCGGATCCATGGCCGTCCGCGAGAGAATGCCACGGGTAGGATCGGGTTCCTTCCCGCGTCCGGTCGTTGCACTTCCACCTACCTGGAAACGGCGATTCCCAGGCGCTGGCGGCTGAACGGGCCCTCCTTCTCGAGATGGCGCATCGCGATCTCGGCGACCGACATATAGGGAATGGTGATCTCGGGGAGCCGCTCGCGCAGACGCGAGAAGAGGAGGGCATCGCTGGGGCTGTCGCTCACATCGATGTCGACGGGCATGACATCGGTGGTGATGCGCAGCTCCTCCAGGGAAGGTCCTTCGGCTGTGTCAATCAAGGGACCAGGGCAAAGCATTGACCAATCGAGCGCCGAGGCGCGCAGCGTCTCATGATTGAGCCGGTGGGTCTGGTAGATCTCCAGCATCCCAGGGAGATCCACTCCCAGACGATCCGTGTGCGGGACGCGCAGCGCGCCGATGCCTCCGACGAACCAGAGCCGCCCGCCTGGGCCCAGTGCGCGCTCCGCCGCCTGAACCACCGTGCGGCCGATGTCGACGAAAGCCTCTCCGTCACGGGCGTGCCCGGCCGAGTTCACGACCGCGTCCGCTCCCTTCATGAGAGAGGCCAGCGCGTCGACGTCTCGTGCATCCGCCTCGGCGAAGGTGAGGGCTGAGGATTCCGGCACCTTCAGCGCCGCCCGCAGCTTCTCGCTGTTCCGGGCGACCGCCGTGACGGTGTGACCCAGACGCACCCCCACGTGTACGAATTCACGTCCAAGCCGGCCCGCGGCCCCTAGCACCACGACTCGAGAAGAAACAACCATTGGAAAACCTCGCGGAGAGAAGGAGAGACAATAGGATTGCCCACGGTTTCAATACCAGAATCGGCTGACCTGGCCCGCCACTCTCCACTACGTCTTCGGCACGGCCATCAGCGCTTCAGTTTGTAGCGCAGCCAGAGCAGGTCCCCCTTGCGCTTCTCGAAGGAGACCAGCTTGAGGTGGCGAGTGGGTCCCTTTCCCTCTCTCGAATCGAAGAGCGACGGGGTGCCGATGGCACCATCCGCGATGGGCGCCACCAGCACGCTCAGCTCGTCGATGAGGTCCGCGGCCAGGAAGGAGCCATTGATTTTCCCGCCACCCTCGAGGAGCAGCTTCTTGATGCCGAACTCCTTCCCGAGCTTTTCGAGCACCTTCTTCAGGTTCAAGTCCGTCTTGCCGCCAAACAGATAGGAGACGCCCTTGGATTGAAGGAAGGCCAGGTAGTCGTCCGAGACCTGCTCCGTGAGGACCGTGATCACGTGCTCCTCATCGATGGAGCTCGACTTCCAGGTGAGCTTGCCGGAGGGATCCAGCGCGATGGCGTAGGACTCCGCATCGCGCCTCGCGATGAAGTCCGTCCTCGGAATCGGCTGCGGTACCTTGCGCGCCGGAACCCTGGCCTTTCCGGCATAGGGCTCCATGGAAATCCGGCCGATCATCCACGCATCGGCGTCGAATGTCTGGGCCGTCCGCTCGTACTCGGCCAGGGTGCTGGGCGAAAGCTTCCAGCCCGAGGTGACGATCCGCCCATCGACGGAGGGCACCATGTGACAAATCACGTACGGCCGCTTCGCTCCATTCATCTGTCGTGTCCTCGTGAAGGCGGTGCGGCCCTCAGGGCGACTTCTTCCCGGAGGGTTGATTGCCGTACTGTACGTCGCTGACCTTCTCCATCCACTCGACGACCTTGCCGTCGAGCTGCTCCTGGATGGCCAGGTGGGTCATGGCGGTGTCTGGTGAGGCGCCGTGCCAGTGCTTCTGGCCGGGCGGGGTCCACACCACGTCTCCCGGGCGAATCTCCTGGACGGCCCCGCCCCAGGCCTGCACCCGGCCGACGCCCGCCGTCACGATCAGCGTCTGTCCGAGCGGATGCGTGTGCCACGCCGAGCGGGCACCGGGCTCGAACGTGACGTAGGCGCCCGCGGTGCGTGAGGGACTGTTCGCCTGGAACAGCGGGTCAACGCGGACGGAGCCGGTGAAGTTTTCGGCGGGCCCCTTGGCGGAGGGCCGCGAACCGTTGCGCGTGATGTGCAGGGCCTGCGTGCCTCCTCGTGAGGCGGCCGGGGAAGTGTCCGGCCCCGAGGCGGCGCCCGCTGGGTTGGCCTGGGCGAACGCCAGGGCGAGCAGCGGAAGGGAGATGACCGTCGTGGCGAGCAATTTCATGTGCATCTTCCGGTTGGGTGATGGGTGGAAACTCAGCGGTCGACCATCGCCATCTGCTGCGGGGTGTAGCGCGGGCCCGCGGTCGCGCCGGGCGGGACGGCCGCGTCGAGCTCCGCGGCCTCGGCGGCGGTGAACACCAGCTCCGCCGCGGCCACGTTCTCCTCCAGGTACCCCGCGCTCCAGGGCGCGCTGGAGCGTGGCGAGGGACTCGCCCTCATCGCGCTCCTCGGGGGTGCCATAGGACTGGCTCATTCCCATGCACCCCAGACCGAGGGCCGAAACCTCGAGTCCCTGTCGTCCGAGCTTGCGTTGGGTCAGCATGATGTCTCCCTTCCAGGTTCGCCGGGCCGCGTGGATTCGGGGCCGGTGCCCCCGTTCACGAATAGAAGTACGCCCTGGGTCCTCGGATGACTACGCCCCAGGGACCAATAGGCTCTTAAGTGGTGCTTAACAGATGAACCGTTCATGGCTCGTGAGGACTCAAGGAGAGTGCACCGCGGGTAGGCCCTCCTCCCCATCCTCCTCATCGCGCGAGCGCTTCGACTCGCCCCGTAGCTTCTGCATGAGCACGTAGAGGCCGGGGATGAAGACGAGGTTGACGACGGTGGACACCAGCATGCCTCCGAAGACCGCCGTGCCCAGGCTGTTGCGCGCGGCGGCGCCGGCACCCTTGGCCAGCATGAGAGGCACCACGCCCAGCAGGAAGGCGATGGACGTCATGAGGATGGGGCGCAGGCGCACCTCGGAGGCCTCGATGGCGGCCTCCACGGCACTGCGTCCCTGCTCGCGCAGCTGCTCGGCGAACTCCACGATGAGGATGGCGTTCTTGCTCGCCAGGCCCACCAGCATGATGAGTCCCACCTGACAGAAGACGTCGTTGGACAGCCCGCGCATCACCTGCAACCCCAAGGCGCCCAGCACCGCCAGGGGCACCGAGAGGATGACCACCAGGGGCAGGGTGAAGCTCTCGTACTGGGCGGAGAGCACCAGGAAGACGAAGAGCAGGCCCAGTCCGAAGATGACGAGCGTCTGGCCGCCGCTCTCCTTCTGCTCGAGGGAGAGGCCGGACCACTCCGCGCCCGTGCCCTGCGGCAGCACCCGCGCGGCCAGCTCCTCCATGGCGGCCATGGCCTGGCCGGAGGAGACGCCGGGGGCGGCCTGACCGTTGAGCTCCGCGGAGCGGAAGAGGTTGTAGCGGCGGATGACCTGGGCGGACGTGGTGGGCGTCACCTTCACCAGCGACTCGAGCGGAATCATCTCCCCGCTGTCACTGCGCACGTAGAAGGCGCCGATGTCCTGCGGCGTGTCGCGGAACTGCTGCTCGGCCTGCAGGTAGACGCGGTAGGTGCGGCTCGCGTAGTTGAAGTCGTTGACGTACTGGCTTCCCATGTAGAACTGCAGGGTGCCGAAGATCTGCTCGATGGGAACGCCGAGCGACTTGGCCTTCTGGCGGTCCACTTCGACCTTCAGCTGCGGAGTGTCCGCCGTGAACGAGGTGAAGATGCCGCGCACGCGGCTGTCTTCACTGCTCGTGCCCACCAGATCCTGTGCGGCGGTGGCCAGCTCGGACAGCTCGCGCCCGCCGGAGGTGTCCTCGACCATGAACTGGAAGCCGCCCACCGTGCCCACTCCGCGGATGGCCGGGGGCAGCAACGGCACCACCCTCGCTCCGCCGAGCTGCGCCAGCGGACCGCGCAGCCGCTCCACCATCGCGGCCACCGAATGCTCCTCACCCTTGCGCTGCTCCCAGGGCTGGAGGTTCACCCAGACCTGGGCCAGGTTGGGACCGTTGTTGCCCAGCGCGCTGCCGACGAGGACGAACACGACGCGCGTTTCGGGTTGCGCGCGCACGATTTCCTCCACCTCCTGGATGACCTTCTCCGTGCGGACGAGCGGCATGCCCTCGGGCCCCTGCACCGAGATGATGAAGTAGCCCTGGTCATCGTCCGGGATGAAGCCGGTGGGCACCATGCGGAAGAGGGCCACCGTGGCGCCGAGGAAGGCGATGAAGACGAGCAGCACCGCGATCGGGTGCCTGAGCAGGCGGCGCAGCATCCCGCCGTAGACCCGCTTCGTCCCGTCGAGCACCTGGTCCACCTTGCGGAACACAATCCACTTCGGCCCGTGGTGGTGCTTGAGCAGCAGTGCCGAGAGGGCGGGGGTGAGCGTGAGAGCGCACACCGTGGACAGGCCCACCGAGGCGGCAATGGTGAGGGCGAACTGCCGGTAGATGATGCCCGTGGTGCCGGGGAAGAGGGCCACCGGGACGAACACCGCCACCAGCACGATGGAGATGGCCACCACCGCGCCGGCCACCTCCTTCATGCCCTCGCGCGCGGCTGCCCGGGCACTGAGGCCCTTCTCCACCATCAGTCGCTCGATGTTCTCGATGACGACGATGGCGTCGTCCACCACCAGGCCCGTGGCCAGGGTGAGGCCAAAGAGCGTGAGGGTGTTGATGGAGAAGCCGAACAGCTTGACGAAGGCGAAGGTGCCCACGAGTGACACCGGGAGGGTGAGCGCGGTGATGAGCACGCTTCGCCAGCCGTGCAGGAAGAGGAAGATGACGAGGATGACCAGGGCGATGGCCTCCACCAGCGTCTTGAGCACCTCGTTGATGGAGGCGCGCACCGCGAGCGTCGTGTCGGTGGAGGCGCGGTACTCCAGCCCCGCGGGAAACTGCTGTGCGAGCCGCTCCATCTCCTGGACCACCGCGTCGCGAACTTCCAGCGCGTTCGCGGTGGGCAGCTGGTTGATGCCAAGGCCGAGGGCGGGGCTGCCGTTGAAGCGCAGGCGCTGGTTGTAGTTCTCGGCCCCCATCTGCGCGTGGCCGACGTCCTTCACCCGTACCAGTCGGCCGTCGGGGCTGCGCTGCACGACGATTTCGTCGAACTCGGAGGGCTCGACGAGACGTCCGATGGCACTCACCGCGAGCTGGTAGGCCTGGTCGTCGCTGCTCGGGGGCTGGCCCACCTGGCCGGCGGCGACCTGCAGGTTCTGTTCCTGGAGCGCGCGCGCCACGTCCTGGGGCGTGAGCTTGCGGCGGGCAAGCTCCGTGGGGTCCAGCCACAGGCGCATGCTGAACTTGCGCTCGCCGAAGAGGCGCACGTCGCTCACCCCCCGCACGCGCTTGATGGCGTCCTTCAAGTTGACGTCGGCGTAGTTGCTGATGAAGACGGAGTCGAAGCGCGCATCCGGGCTGAACAAGCCGAAGGAGATGAGCAACTGGTTGGCGCCCTTGTTGACGACGATGCCCGTCTGGTTCACCTGCGAGGGTAAGCGTGCCGCGGCGCGGCCCACGCGGTTCTGCACGTCGACCGTGGCCACCTCGATGTCGCGGGTGGGCTCGAAGGTGATGGTGATCGAGCTGGTGCCATCGTTGCTCGAGGTCGAGGAGATGTAGCGCATGCCCTCGACGCCGTTGAGTTCCTGCTCGAGTGGAATGGTGACGGCGCTCTCCACCACCTCGGCGCTGGCGCCCACGTAGGTGGCCGTCACTGTCACCTGGGGCGGCGCGAGCTCGGGATACTGCGCGATGGGCAAGGTGGGGATGGCGATGGCCCCCACCAGGGTGAGCAGGATGGAGATGACGGCCGCGAACACGGGCCGGCGGATGAAGAAGTTCACCATGACGTGCCTAAGGGCGTCCTCCGGTCGGACCCGCGCCCTGGGCTGCCTGGGCCTGGGATGGGCTCTTCGGCTTCACTGGCGCACCACCGCCAGTGCCGGCAGTTGCAGGGTCTCGCGGGTGGAGTAGATGAGGCGCGCGCGCACCAGTTCGCTGGGGCGCAGGTCCACGGTGTTGCGGAAGGCCGCTTTCACCTCGACCAACTGGGTGCGCGGGTCGGCCTGGGGGGCGACGAAGAAGAGGGGACTGGAGATGAGCACCTTGCCCTGGGAGTCGAGCACCTCCAGCGGTGTCTCGGGCCGCAGCGTGCGGGCACGCTCGGAGGGCACCGCCACGCTCACCTCGGACTTGCCACCGCAGCCAGACACTCCCGCCGCGAGCGCGGCCCCCCACAGTCCCACCATCAGCGCCTTCAGGGGACGTACCCTTCTCACCAGTCGCACCGGGCCTCCGTCGGAAATGCGTCCAGGCGCGCCTGGACAAGCTCGAATTCACGCGGCGCCAGCGTCAGCTCCGCCCGGCGCAGGGCCGGGGTCGAGAGCAGCGCCAACAGGAGCAGGGCGGGACGAAAGGACATGGGGACCGGGCCGTGGCTATTTCAGGGTCGCGGTGTCGATCACGAACCGGTACCGGACGTCGGAGGCGAGCACGCGCTCGTAGGCCTCGTTGATCTTGCTGGCCGGGATGACCTCGATGTCGGCGCCGATGTGGTGCCTGGCGCAGAAGTTCAGCATCTCCTGGGTCTGGCGGATGCCGCCGATCAGCGAACCCGCGAACGACCGGCGAGGCATGAGCAGGGAGAACACGTTGACGGAGAGCGGCTCCGCGGGTGCACCCACGTTGACCAGGGCGCCGTCCAGGGCCAGCAGTGACAGGTAGGCGTCGAGGTCGATCTTCGCGCTCACCGTGTTCACGATGAGGTCGAACGAGCCGGCGAGCTTCTTGAATGTCTCCGGATCCTTCGTGGCGTGGTAGTGGTCCGCGCCGAGGCGCAGGCCGTCCTCCTTCTTGTTGAGCGACTGCGACAGGACGGTGACGTCGGCACCCATCGCGTGCGCGAGCTTCACGGCCATGTGCCCGAGCCCGCCCAAACCGACGACGGCCACCTTCTTGCCGGGGCCGGCGCCCCAATGGCGCAGTGGCGCGTACGTCGTGATGCCTGCGCACAGCAGCGGTGCGGCGGCGTCGAGCCCGATACCCTCGGGAATCTTGAGGACGAAGTCCTCGGTCACGACGATGTGGGTGGAATAGCCGCCCTGGGTGAGCTGGCCGTCCTTCCCGATGCCGCCGTAGGTCAGGGTGCTCCCCTTCAGGCAGTGCTGCTCCTCACCCTTGCGGCAGTTCGCGCACTCGCCGCAGGAGTCGACCAGGCAGCCGACGCCCACGCGGTCGCCGACCGCATGCCGGGTGACCTTGGAGCCGACCTGGGTGACGATTCCGGCGATCTCATGGCCGGGGACGACGGGGTAGTTCGCCGAACCCCACTCACTGCGAGCGTGGTGGATGTCGGAGTGGCAGATGCCGCAGAACTTGATCTCGATGAGGACGTCGTGCGGGCCGAGTTCCCGGCGCTCGATGGTCGTCGGACCGAGGGGATTTGTCGCGGCCGTGGCCGCGTAGGCATGGACGGTGAGCATGTGTCTCCAGATTTTCGTGGGCTCGGGGCCATTGCGCCCCGTTCACGAAGAGAAATACGCCCCGAGTCCGCGGATGACTACGCACCAGGGAGCCAATAGGCTCTTAAGCCGTGCTTAACAGTGAGGCCCGCGCTCCTCGGTAGCGTCGTCGCATTCGTACCGATGGCCCGGCGCCGGAAGGGACTCTCGCGATGAATACGGCTCTCCTCCCGCAGCTCCAGGTGTTCCTCGTCGTGGCCCGCCTGCGCAGCTTCAGCGGCGCGGCGCGCGAGCTCGGTGTCTCCACCCCCGCGGTGAGCCAGGCGGTGCGGCAGCTCGAGGAGCAGCTGCGCGTGGTGCTGCTCACCCGCACGACGCGCAGTGTGTCGCTGACGGACGCGGGCAGGCGGCTCGTGGAGGGCGCGGGCCCGGCTTTGGGACAGGCACTCGCCACCCTCACCGAGGTCTCCGCTCAACCGGGAGAGGCGGTGGGCCGGGTGCGGCTGTCGGTGCCGCGGACGGCGGTGCCCTACGTCATCACCCCGGTGGTCCCCACCTTCCGCGAGCGTCACCCGCGGGTGGAGGTAGAGGTCGTCATCGAGGAGCGCTTCGTGGACATCGTGGCGGAGGGCTACGACGCGGGCGTGAGGCTGAGCGAGGCCATCGAGCGCGACATGGTGCAGGTGCGGCTCACCGACGCGTTCCGCTTCGTGGTGGTGGGCGCGCCCGGCTACCTCGAGCGCCACGGGACGCCCCAGCGGCCCGAGGATTTGCTGCGCCACGAGTGCATCACCTTCCGCATGCGGAGCACCGGGGCGCTCTATGCCTGGGAGCTGGAGCGGGGCCGCAGGAACTGGCGTGTGCCGGTACGCGGGGGCGTGGTCACCAACGACAGCCAGCTGAGCGTGGCCCTGGCGGAGCAGGGCATGGGGCTGGCGTACGCCGTCGAGCCCATGGTGGCGGAGCAGCTGCGCACCGGGCGGTTGAAGCGGGTGCTCGAGGCCTACGCGCCCACGGTGCCCGGCTTCTTCCTCTACTTCCCCAGCCGTGCGCAGCGCTCCCCGGCGCTGCGCCTCTTCGTGGACGCGGCCAGGGAGCTGGCCAGGCACGTGCTGTGAATCACGAAGCCCCCGCTCAACGGCCTATTTCGCCGTGTTCAGCGATCGACCCTTGCCTGGAGGTGCGGGGGATACCGCTCTCCTTGGACTGGGATCTTGGAGAGGGCGCCCTCGATGTCGCGGAGCTCGTCGGGCGTCAGCTCAACGGCCGCCGCTCCGACGTTCTCGTCCAGGCGATGCGGCTTGGTGGTGCCCGGGATCGGCACGATCCACGGCTTCCGGGCCAGCAGCCAGGCGAGCGCGAGCTGGGCACGTGTCACCTGCTTCCGGGCCGCGATTTCGCCGAGAAGATCCACCAAGGCCTGGTTCGCCTTTCGAGCCTCCGGAGTGAAGCGCGGGACGATGTTGCGGAAATCCTTGCTGTCGAACGTCGTGCTCTCGCTGATCGCGCCCGTGAGGAAGCCCTTGCCGAGCGGGGAAAAGGGCACGAAGCCGATCCCGAGCTCCTCCAGGGTCGGCAGGAGCTCCTTCTCGGGTTCACGCCACCACAGGGAGTACTCGCTCTGGAGGGCGGTGACCGGCTGGATCGCATGCGCGCGCCGGAGGGTCTGCACGCCGGCTTCGGACAATCCGAAGTGCTTGACCTTGCCTTGCTGGATCAGCTCCTTCACCGCGCCCGCGACGTCCTCGATCGGCACGTTCGGATCGACGCGGTGCTGATAGAAGAGATCGATCCGGTCGGTCTTGAGCCGCTTGAGCGCCGCCTCGGCGACTTCCTGGATGTGCTCCGGCCGGCTGTTCATGCCGCTCTGCCCGCCGTTGGAATCGAACTCGAACCCGAACTTGGTGGCGATCACCACCTGGTCCCGGAAGGGGGCGAGGGCTTCGCCCACGAGCTCTTCGTTCTTGTAGGGGCCGTAGGCCTCGGCGGTGTCGAAGAAGGTGACGCCGCGCGCGAAGGCCGTCCGGATCAGCTTGATGGCCTCCTGCGTGTCCGTTGCCGGGCCATAGCCATAGCTCAGCCCCATGCAGCCGAGGCCGATGGCCGAGACTTCCAGTCCGCTGTTTCCAAGTCCGCGCTTCTGCATTGTGATTCCTCCTTGGAGAGAAATAACCCCCGGTCCCTCGGAGGACTACGCACCCTGGAGCCAATAGGCTCTTAAGCGTCGCTTAACAGTGAGGCGACAGATCCTGGTCGCGGGGCAGACCGTCCAGGCTCCATCGGTACACGGGGAGGGCCGAGAGCAGGAGGCCGGCGGCGCTGTCCACGAACACGGAATAGTTGAAGGGCGCCCGGTATCCCGCGAAGAACAACATGCTGACAGCGAACAGCAGGGTCAGCACGGAGCTGCCCAGGGCCGCGAGCCGGGTCTTGTATCCCGCGATGAGCAACACCCCGAACACGACCTCCGCCCCGGTGGCGATCGCCCCCAACACCTCGGCGAGGGGCCTGTTCACGTAGGGCATGAGGGAGTGGGTGTAGTCCACGAAGTGGCTCCAATTCCCCCAGCCGACGTTGGGCTCGCCGGGAGAACCGAGCAGGCCCAGCCGATCCATGACCGGCAGGAGGAAGCCAATTCCAAGCGCCAGACGCAGGTACAATTGAGCGAAATGAGCAACGGGAAGCGTGTTCTTCATGACCCGACCGGAGGGGGTGGAGGCGCGAGACGATGCGCGCGGCCCGGGCGGCGAAACAGCACCAAGAATGAACACGGCGCCTGTACCATTCCAGCACATCCCACATGATGGGATGCTCAGAAGTAGTAGCCCGTGTTGATGTTGAACCGTGTCTCCCAGGGAGCGGTGGGCGAGCCCTCCACCAGCGCATCGCCGTAGTGCGTGCCAAGCCAGGGGTTGTTCTTGCCCGTGGCCAGGTCCACGTACGTGAAGACCGGGCCCGTGTTGATGAGCGCGCCGATCGTGTTCTGGTACCCGGTCGCGTACCCGGCCTTCGCCTTCTTGAGCAGGCTGAAGTCGTTGTGGATGGCGATGCGCGAGAGGATGCCCCTCGGGTCGATGGGCAGGGTGTAGGACACGCCCGCCGCCACGAGCGTCCCCTGGCTGGCCACCTTGTAGGGCGCGTCGTAGGCGCCCATCGTCACGAAGCTGTTGTCCGAGCCCTCGGGATTGGCGGGCCGGAAGGCGTAGTGCAGCGCCTCGAGCTTCACCTTGCAGGGGCCATAGATGCCCTCGATGTGCGCGGCGGCGGCCCAGCGCCAGCCCATGCGGTGGGTGACGGCGTTGTACAACTGGCCCGCCTGGGCGGAGAGGCCCAACTCGGTGGTGGATGTCAGCCCGTGCGTGAAGAGGTAGGTCGCCCGCGCGTTGAGCTGGTTCGTCTCCGAGTTGGCCTGATCCACGCCCAGGGAGGCCTCGGCGGGGTTGGCCATGCGTACCGGCACGACGTCATAGGAATAGCGCGCGCTGGCCGTGCTGCGGCCGGTGTAGCTGCCCTCGTCGTTCTTGTAGAAGGCGAACTGCAGGTTCCAGGGTCCGTGGGTGTGGATGAGCTTGAGCCCCAGGTCACTGTCGTCCTCGAAGCCCAGATAGTAGGGCAGGGAGGCGAACCAGTTGTGCGACGCGAGGGGCAGCAGGCCGAAGGGCGCGCGGTGCACGCCGGCTTGCAGTTGGGTGTTCTCGGAAAACGTGTAGGTGACGAAGCCGTGTCGCAGCAGCGAGTAGCCCGAGTAGAAGCGGTAGTCCGCCGAGAGCTGGAGGTTGGACAGACGGCCGTTGGCGGTGAGCTGGAACACATCGAAGACCACGTCGCCCCAGCGCCGGCGGTTGGGCTCCTGCCCCTCCCAGCTCTTGATGAAGTAGCTGAAGCGCAGCGAGCCTCCTACCCGGAACTCATCCGGAAGAGGTAGCGCCTGGGCATGAGCCTCCCCTTGCAGCACATACCCCAGTGCGGCGACGGCGGCGGGCGAGATGAAACGACGCATGAGCGGTGACAATGCGAACTCCTGGCCCGAGCGGAGGACGCCGCGGGGGACCGAGTGGTTTGTGAACCTTCTCCCGAGTCTGCCTTTCAGCGAGGGCCCGCCGGGTGGCGGCTGTCTGGAGTGGTTGACAAGGTGTCCGTTATAACGGATAAGCCTCCGCCGTGCTTCCTTGATGTGGCCCCGCGTGGCCCTCCTGCTGGGGTTTCTCCATGGCCATGTCCCGTTCGCCGGTCGTCGCTTCACGCCGCCATGAAGGCGTCCTCGGGACCTGCCTCTTCGCGCTCCTGCGCGTCGTGCTCGTCGTGTGTTCGCTGCCGATGTCAGCCATGGCGGATGATTGCACCCGGGTGCGTATCTCAGACGTCGGCTGGACGGATGTTTCAGCGACGACCGCACTCGCCGTGGAAGTGCTCCGCGATCTGGGATACGAGGGCCACGTCGAACTGCTCTCGCTGCCCGTCACGTTCGTGGGTCTGGGCAACGGCGACATCGACGTGTTCCTCGGCAATTGGATGCCCGCGCAGACGGATGCCATCAAGCCGTACATGGAAGGCGGCCAGGTGGTGGACCTGGGGGTCAACCTGGAGGGAGCGCTCTTCACGTTCGCCGTGCCCACGTATGTCTGGGAGGCGGGCGTCAAGTCAGCGGCGGACCTGGCGGCACGCAAGGCTGAGTTCAAGGGACGCATCCATGGCATCGCGCCCGGGAGCGCCGCCAACCGCATGGTGCTCGACCTGATTCAGCAAGGCACCTATGGGCTCGAGGGCTGGAAGCTCCTGGAGTCCAGCGAGCAGGGCATGCTCGGCGAGGTGCGACGGGCGGTCGCGAGCGGGGAGTGGATTGTCTTCTTCGGCTGGGCACCTCATCCCATGAACAGCCAGATCGCCATGAAGTACCTCGGCGATCCGTTGGAGAAGTGGGGAGTGGGTGGCGGCGCGTCCGTGGTCCACACGGTGGCGAACAAGGGCTTCGTGGAGCGCTGCCCGAACCTCGTGAAGCTCTTCCAGAACATGAAGCTCACCACCGAGATCGAGGGTGAGTTGATGGGGCGCATCCTCGATGACAAGCTTTCGCCCGAGCAGGCCGCGCGGGAGTGGCTCCGCGCCCACGCCGATCAGGCCGCGGCGTGGACGCTGGGCGTCCGGCCCGCGCGCGAGGTGGCCGCGAGCGCCACGGCGGAAACCTCGCTGGTGCCCGCGCACACGCTCCCGCTCGGTGACTGGCTCGAGCGGGTGATCCAGTTCATCACGGCCCATTTCACGGAGGAGCTTCGGGGCATCTCCCAGGCGGTCACCTGGTTTCTCGAGAGCAGCGTGCATCTGTTGTTGCGCGTACCGCCGCTGGTCTTGATTGGAGCCACCGCCCTGCTCACCTATGCGCGGAGGCGTGGGATCGCGCTGGCCGTATCCATCGCCGCGGGTGGCTTCTTGATCTGGGATCTGGGTTACTGGCAGCCGACGGTGGAGACGTTGGTGCTGGTGCTGATGGCCACCGCCCTCTCCCTGCTGCTGGGTATTCCCCTGGGCATCGCCGCCGCCCGGTTCCCTCGGTTCTACGCGGTCCTGCGGTTGTTGCTCGATCTCATGCAGACCATTCCCACCTTCGTGTATCTCATCCCCACGCTGATGTTGTTTGGGCTGGGAGTGGTCCCCGGACTCCTGTCGACCGTGGTGTTCGTCCTCCCGGCCCCCATCCGCCTGACGTATCTGGGCATCACCAGCGTGCCCAGGGAGATGATCGAAGCGGGAGAGGCGTTTGGCGCCCGGCCCTTGCAACTCCTCATGAAGATCGAACTTCCCTACGCGCGAACGGCGATCATGGAAGGCGTGACCCAGGCCTTGATGCTCTCGCTGTCCATGGTGGTCATCGCCGCGCTCGTGGGCGCGGGAGGGTTGGGGTCCAGGGTCGTGCGCGCCCTCAACGCGGTGGACATCCGCCAGGGGTTCGAGGCGGGGCTGGTCATCGTCATCCTGGCCATCCTGCTGGATCGGATGTTCAAGCTCCCGGCGCGGCAACACCCCCTCTCCTGACCGCCCCTGATGGGAGTCCGTGCGTGAATGACGCGGAGACGATGATCAACGTCGAGCATGTCTACAAGGTCTTCGGCCCCTCGCCGCGGGACGCACTCGCCCGCCTGGACCGAGGGGAAGATCGGGAATCCATCCGCAAGGCCACCGGCAACGTCATCGCGCTCGCGGACGCCTCGCTCGAGGTGAGGCGGGGAGAAATCCTCGTACTCATGGGGTTGTCGGGCTCCGGGAAATCAACGCTCCTGCGCTGCCTGAACAGTCTCGTTCGGCCTGATCGAGGACGCGTCCTCATCGAGGGCACGACCAGCCAGCTCGATCCCACCGCCGCGGACGCGGAGACGCTGCGCCAGATCCGGTTGACGCGGATCTCCATGGTCTTTCAGCGGCACTCGCTCCTGCCCTGGCGCACGCTGCGCCAGAACGTCGCCCTGGGGCTCGAGTTCCGCGACCTCGGCCGTGCCGAGATCAACGCGATCGTGGACGAGAAACTCGAGCTCGTGGGCCTGGGCGACTGGAAGGACAAGTATCCGGAGGAGCTGTCCGGAGGAATGCAGCAGCGCGTGGGTCTGGCCAGGGCACTGGCCACGGACGCGGACATCCTCCTGCTCGACGAGCCCCTGAGCGCGCTCGACCCGTTGATCCGCATGCGGATGCAGGACGAGCTCCTGGCCCTTCAACGCATGCTCAAGAAGACGATGATCTTCGTCAGCCATGATCTCGACGAGGCGTTGAGGCTCGGCTCCCGCATCGCCCTCATGGAGGCCGGGCGCGTGGTCCAGCTCGGGACTCCGGAGCAGATCGTCACCTCGCCCGCGACGGAGTACGTGAAGCGGTTCGTGGCCAACGTCAACCCGCTCTCCATCCTCCGCGGCGACTCGCTGATGCAGCCCCTCTCGAGCCTTCCACGTGACCCGGCCGATGCGCGGGTCCTCCTGCTCGACAGGGCCGGGTCTTGCCGCTGCACGTTGAGCGCGGAGGGCCGGCCCGCGGCGCTTTCGATTCGAGGCCATGCGGCTCGTCTGGTTCCCTACGATGAGACACTGGCGCTCAAGGCCCTCTCCGAGGACGTGCTCATCTCCGGCCCCCTCGAGACGAGCATGCGCACCGCCCTCGCCGTGAACCACGCCACGGGCCGCCCCATGCTCCTCCTGGATGGCGACGGCCGGCTGCGCGGGGTCATCAGCGAATGGGACCTCCTGCGCGCGATGGCGGAAGATCGCGCGGGGAAGCCCACGGAGCTGGGCGGTGACGCCTGATCACCGCCCCGTGAGTCAAGGGAAGCGGGACCGGCGCTCGATCTCGTAGATGGGCAGGTTGTTGCGGATGTACGCCTTCGAGGCGTCCACGAGCGGCTGATGATCCCAGCTCACGTTCGCTCCGCGCATCACCTCGGCGAGGTAGCGCCGGCGCCTCTGGCTCTCCAGCACCTGGCCTCGCAGCCGGGCCACGTCCCAACGAGCGCGCGCCTCGGCGCGAAACGCCTGCAGCTCGGAGTCATGCGCCGGGGCGTCCGCCAGGTTGTGCAGCTCATGCGGATCGGCATCGAGGGCATAGAGCTGATCCGGATCCCCGTCACACGTGACGAACTTGCGGGAGCCTCGTCGAATCATGAAGAGGGGCGTGCGCGTGCCCTCGGCGAAGTACTCGCCGATCGCTTCATCCCGGCCTTGCTTGCCCGAGAGTTCTGGCAGCAGGGAACGGCCTTCCAGGGGGGTGGGGTAATTGAATCCACCCCCGCCGCTCGCGAGGTCGATGAGCGTCGGCAGCAAATCGATATGAGAGGTGGCGGCCGCGACGCGCCTCGGAGAGAACGCGGAGGGGAAAGAGACGATGAGGGGAACACGGGCCGAGTGCTCGAACCAGCTCATCTTGTACCAGAGGCCGCGCTCGCCGAGCATGTCGCCATGATCGCTCGTGAAGATCACGACGGTGTTCTCGGCCTGTCCGGACTCCTCGAGCGCCCGCAGAAGCGCGCCCACCTGGTCGTCGATGTAGCTGACCGCGCCGTAGTAGGCGTGCCGCGCGTTGCGGATCTGCTCGGGTGTCGGTGCCGGATTGTTCATCCCGATCGCGCGCCGCAACCGGTCCGAGTGCGGATCGAATGGAGCGTCCCGTTCGCCAACCCGTGGCATGTCGATCTCCGCCGGGTCGTACTTCGACCAGTACTCGGGGCGGATCGTGTAGGGATCATGCGGGTTGATGAAGGAGGCGACGAGGCAGAAGGGCTGTCCGGAATCCCGCCGCGCATGGTCGAAAAGATAGCGCGTCGATGTGAATGCGACCTCATCGTCGTAGTCCAGGTTGCTCGAACGGACGCAGGGGCCGGCATTGCGCACCACATCCATGGTGTGGAACCAATCGAGCACCCGCGCGGAGTCGTCCCAGTCCGGCGTCCAGGTGAAGTCGGAAGGGTAGACGTCGGTGGTGAGCCGCTCATGGAAGCCGTGGAGCTGATCGGGACCACAGAAGTGCATCTTGCCGCTCAAGCAGGTGCGGTAGCCGAGGCTCGAGAGGTAATGCGCGAAGGTGGGGATTTCGGCGGAGAGTTCCGTGGCGTTGTCCCAGGCTCCGATCTGGGACGGCAGCCGCCCGGTCATGAGGGAGTAGCGGGCGGGGGCGCAGAGGGGGGCGTTGCAGTAGGTGGCGTCGAAGACGACGCCCTGGTCGGCGAGCCGCTGGAGGGTGGGCGCTTTCACCACGCGGTGCCCATAGGTTGGCAGGAACTGTGGCGCGAGCTGATCGGCCATGATGAAGAGGATATTCGGACGGGTCTTGTTCATGTGCGTTCTTGACTTGATGCCTGCGAAGGAACGGATTTTCAATGCGGATCGCGGATGTCCAATCCCTCTGGGTCGGTAGACCTCGAGGCGATCTTCACCGAGACAGCAGCCGTTCGAGCCATGCCTCGCGAGCCGCGTTCGCCGCGCGGGAGATGGCGGCATCCGGCGCTATGTGGCTGAAGCCGTGGAACGCGCCGCCCCAGACGTGGAGTTCCGCGTCGCCTCCGGCCGCCCAGATCGCACTCGCGTAGGCAACATCCTCGTCGCGGAAGACTTCCGCCGATCCCACGTCTATGAAAGTGGGGGGCAGGCCGCTCAGATCGGTCGCGCGAGCGGGGGCCGCGTAGATCGACACATTCTTCGTTCCTCGCCGGGCACCGAGCAGGGCCGTCCAGCCGGTCAGGTTGCTGATGCGATCCCAGATGCCGATTCCCTGAATCTGACGCGATGAGACGGTTTCGTCCCGATCATCGATCATCGGGCACTGGAGGAGTTGTCCGAACAGCTTCGGTCCCTTGCGGTCGCGCGCCAACAGGGTGGTGCCCGCGGACAGGCCACCTCCGGCGCTTCCGCCGAAAATGATGATCCGCTCCGGATTGACCAACAGCTCCTTCGAGTGTGAGGCCATCCATTCGAGTCCCGCGTAGCAGTCCTCGACCGGGATGGGATCGGGGTTCTCGGGGGCTCGTCGGTATTCGACCGTGACGCACACCGCGTCGAACTTCATTGCCCACGCCACCAGGTCGTAGGCGCCCGCGAAACGATCGGCCATGACCATTCCGCCTCCGTGGATGTGATAAATCCCGGGCCCTGGTTTGGAATGGTCCTTTCGCGAGATCACCGAGACGACCATGTCCACTCCCTGGTAGCCGGGGATGGTGAAGTCGATGCACTGGACCGGCTGGTCGCCGATCTGATCGGAGATCGAAGGTGCGGGCATGGCACGATATTTTTCGATCTGATCGGCCGTCATGTTGATGGGGGTGTATGCGGCGAACGCCGGAAGGATCGCGGCGAGTTCGGGTTCGAAAGGGGGCGGTTTTGGACCCTTCGTGTTGCTCATGGTGATTGACCTCGATTCAGGTGTGATGCGCGCGGCCTGTCAGGGCGTGCTGGATTGACTCATCTTCACACCCGGGGAATGCGTGCGATAGTCACCGGATGCGAACACTTTGGTCGACTTTGTGGATGTCAGGGCTGTCATTCGTCGTTCTTGGCTGTGATGGAGCTTCGGGTACCCCGGCGCCGGTGGATCCGGAGCCCAATCGGGCACCCACGCTCACCCAGGTGACCGCGGAGCGTGATTCGCTCGACGAGGGCTCCAGCACCCGCCTCTCGGTGGTCGCCAGCGATCCGGATGGAGATCCGCTCACCTATACCTGGACCCAGAGCCCCTTCGCGCCGTTGGGCGCGTTCGGCGACGAGACGGACGCCACCCGCACGTGGACGGCGCCGTTCCTCTCTCGTGACACGGCCTTCACCCTGAACGTGACGGTCTCGGACGGGAAGGGGGGCACCGCCCAGGGCTTGGTGCAGGTGCGGGTGAAGAATGTCGCCGCCCTCAATCAAGCGCCGAGCGTGTACGCGGACATCTCCGTGGGTTCCGCTCGCATCATCCCGGGAGACTTCGTCCCTCTCTTCATTGGCGCATCGGATCCGGATGGGGACACACTCACCTATGAGTGGAGCACGGAGCCCGAGGGCGTGGGCGCTTTCACGAATCCGACGCGATCCTCGGCCGAGTGGTGGGCCCCCGAGAGTGGCACGGCCGCTTCCTACTCCCTACGGGTCACCGTGTCCGACGGGACGAGCGCCGTGACGCGCACCGTGCAGCTGTCGGTCGGCCTGCCTTCCTACGCCCAGGACATCCAGCCCATCTGGGATTTGAAGTGCGCGGACTGCCATAACGCGTACGGCGCCGAGGGGTTGAACCTGCAGACGAATGCTTCCTATGCATCCCTCGTCGACGTGGCCGGGGTGGGGGCTTGCCGTCCCATGGCGCGGGTGACTCCTGGCAAGTTGGATGAGTCCTTGTTGCTGTGGCGGATCACCGGGGGGGATTGTGGCCCCCGGATGCCCCTGGGCGGGTCGGACTACTTCGAGCAGAACCCAGGTGAGTTCGTCCGGATCCGGTCGTGGGTCCTCTCGGGCGCCCCCAACAATTGATTGAAGCCCCAGACCCTGCTCATCCAGGGCGGGGCCTCGAACCGGGCCTCATGCGTCTGGCTTCACCGTGTGGGTGTGGTTGAGCGGTCCATTGCCGCCGCCCAGGCCCGGTGCGGTCCGGATGGCGGTCCACACGTAGGCGTGGGCGCGGGAGACCGCCTCATGCAGTTCGAGCTTCTGGGCGAGCCCCGTGGCGATGGCGGACGCCAGGGTGCACCCGGTGCCATGCGTGGACGTGGTGTGCAGGCGCTCGTTCTTGAACTCCCGGCGTCCCTGGGGGGTCAACAGGACGTCGCGCACCTCTTCTCCCGGCAGGTGGCCGCCCTTGAGCAGCACCGCCCGGGCGCCCAGGGCCAGCAGCCGCTCCGCGGCGCGATCCTGCTCGGCGAAGGAATTCACCGGCAGGCCCGTGAGCACTTCCGCCTCGGAGGCATTGGGGGTGATGAGCGTGGCGCGGGGCAGGAGCCGTTCGATCAAGGCCCGCTCGGCTCCGGCGTTGAGCAGCCGGGCGCCGCCCTTGGCCACCATGACGGGGTCCACGATGAGCGGTGTTTCCGGCGCGTGCAGGTCGAGTTCCTCGCGCACGGCGGCGATCACCTCGCCCTTGTTGAGCATGCCCGTCTTGATGGCATCCGCCCCGATGTCCTTGAGCGTCAGCTCGATCTGCAACCTCACGAAGGGCAGGGGGACGTCGTGGATGGCATGCACCGTATGGGTGTCCTGGGCGGTCAACGCCGCGATGGCCGTGGCCGCGTAGCCCCGGAGCGCCGTCACCGCCTTGATGTCCGCCTGGATGCCGGCTCCGCCTCCGGAGTCCGACCCCGCGATGATCAACACACGCCCCTTCACGTCTGGCTCTCCTTCTCCTTCATCTTCATCCTCGCGATTGTGCCCGGATCCGGGGACGCATCCAGTGCTTGCTCGCATTGGACGGGCCGTGACAGCCTCCCGGCGCGGATGACCACCCCCGCCGCCCTGCTCGAAGCCTCGATCGCCCCCTCCATCCGGGAAGTCATCGCCCGTCTACGGGAGCTGGGCCATTCCGTCTACCTGGTGGGCGGGTGCGTCCGGGACATCCTCCGGGGCGTTCCCCCCAAGGATTTCGACATCGCCACGAGCGCGCTCCCCGAGGAGGTCCAGCGCGCCTTCCGCAAGGTCATCCCCACCGGGCTCCAGCACGGCACCGTCACCGTGCTCGCGGGAGGCACCCATGTGGAGGTCACCACCTTCCGCAGCGAGGGCGACTACCACGATGGCCGCCGTCCCAGCGCCGTCTCCTTCGAGCGGGACATCACCAAGGATCTGTCGCGCCGCGACTTCACCGTCAACGCCATGGCGTGGGATCCCCTGGGCCTCGAGTTCGTCGACCCCTTCGGGGGGCGGGAGGACCTGTCGGCCCGCATCATCCGCTGCGTGGGCTCGGCCACCGAGCGCTTCTCCGAGGATGGGCTGCGCCCCCTGCGCGCCGTGCGCTTCGCCTCGGTGCTCGGCTTCACGCTCGACGCGGAGACCCAGGCGGCCATTCCGGCCACGATCCCGGTCTTCCGCAAGGTGTCCCTGGAGCGCGTGCGGGACGAGTTCGTCAAGCTGCTGCTGTCCTCGCGCGAGGAGTTCGGACTCGGGCTGCTCGCCGATACGGGACTGCTCGAGGTGTTCCTGCCGGAGCTGGCCCGGGCGGATGCCGAAGCGGCCCGTCTGGCGCGAGCCGCCACCGCCGCCGCGCCCGCCGAAGTGGAGCTGCGCCTGGCCGCGTTGCTCGCGGACCTCGTGGACCCGGCCGGGGCCGAGGAGGTCTGTATCCGGCTCAAGTTCCCCACCAAGGTGTCCGAGCACGTGCGACTCCTGGTGTCGCTCGCGGCGCTCGAGCATCACTTCGAGTCCGAGGCCCCCGCGCTGCGACGGCTGCTCGCCCGGGTGGGGCCCGCCCGGTTGGAGGCGCTCCTGGAGGTCGCCCGGGCCAGGGTGCGGGTGCGGCTGCCGGAGCGGTCGGGTGCGTTCGAGGGGCTTCGGGGACGCCTGCGCGCCCTGGCCGCCGAGAAGCCGCCGTTGTACCCCAAGGAACTGGCCCTCAATGGGGGCGCCATCATGGCCGCCCTGGAGGTGGGCCCCTCGCCCATGGTGGGCAACGCGACCCGCTTCCTGATGGAGCAGGTGCTCGACGAGCCCTCGCGCAACACGCCGGAAACGCTCAGGGAATTGCTGGGAGCCTGGCGTAGGACCCAGGGGGCCTGAACCGGGCGGGCGGGAGGGGGTCGCGCCTGGCCGGGCTGGAGTGTAGAGAGGACGTCATGCGAGTCGTCGTTGCCATGAGTGGAGGAGTGGATTCCTCCGCCGCCGCCGCCCTGCTCAAGGAGCAGGGCCATGAAGTCATCGGCATCACCCTCCGGGTCTGGTCCTACGAGGGCAAGGCCCAGTGTGGGAGCTGTTGCAGTCCGGATGACATCGACGACGCGCGCGCGGTCGCCCAGACGCTCGGCATCCCGTTCTACGTGGCCAACGCCGAGGAGATCTTCAAGGACCGGGTCATCAACCCCTTCGTGCAGTCCTACCTGGGGGGCCGCACGCCCATTCCCTGCGTGGCGTGCAACCGCGACGTGAAGTTCAACTTCCTGCTCAAGCGCGCCCGGGCCCTCGGTGCCCGGCTGGCCACGGGCCACTACGCCCGCGTGGAGCAGGAGAACGGCCGCTACGTCCTGCGCCGCGCCGTGGATGCCGCCAAGGATCAGAGCTACTTCCTCTTCACGCTGGGTCAGGCGGAGCTCGCCGACATCCTCTTCCCCGTGGGGGGAATGACCAAGGCCGAGGTGCGCGCCGTCGCCGAGCGCCACGCGCTGCCCACCACCCACAAGCCCGAGAGCATGGAGATCTGCTTCGTGCCGGATGGCGACTACGCGGGCTTCGTGGAGAAGGTGGCGGGGCCGCAGCCCGCGGGAGAGATCGTCGACGCCGAAGGCGAGGTGCTCGGCACCCACGCGGGCGTGCACCGCTTCACGGTGGGCCAGCGCCGCGGCCTCAACCTCGGAGGAGGGGAGGCGCGCTACGTCCAGCGCATCGAGCCCGAGTCCCGCCGGGTCGTGGTGGGCCCCGCGGACCAGAGCGCGCGGGATTCGTTCGGGCTCCTGCAGCCGCACTGGGTGGAGGGGCCGCCGCCTCCGGAGAAGTCCGTGATGGTGCGCATCCGTCACCGCCACCCGGGCGCCTCGGGCCGCGTGGAGGTGTCTCCGCACGGTCTGGTCTCCATCCGCCTGGAGGCTCCGGCGCGCGCCGTGACGCCTGGACAGGCCGCCGTGGTCTACGAAGGGGATCGCCTGCTTGGTGGTGGGTGGATCGTCTGAGCGGGCGGGCTTCCACCTGCCTCCAGATTCGTCTGACGCACTGAATTTGACCGGTCAAGAGGGGGGGCGTACTTTCCGCCGCACCTCGACGCTACAGGCCGCGACACTCGTGTGGCCGGGCCGGGGATCCGTTCAATCAAGGAACCCATGCGATGCGCGATGCCCACCGGATGAAGGAGAAGTTCGATGTCTCGCTCGACAACCGGCAGGTCATCAGCCTGTTGATCGCGGGCATCATCGTCATGGGGGCCGTGTTCGTGCTCGGCGTGGTGGTGGGCAAGAAGCTCGCCGGGGACGCCCAGACCGCCACCGCGCCGGATCTGCTCTCCTCGCTCGACGCCAACGCCCAGGCCCTGCAGCAGGCCCGCGAGACCCAGCCGCCGCTGACCTTCCAGGACGAGCTCACCCGCAAGGGCACACCGCCCGAGCCCTCCAAGCCGCGCACCGTCACGGTGGCCATTCCTCCGCCGGCGCCCCCGCCCAAGCCGAAGCCGGCCGAGGCGCCCGCGCCCGCGCCCACCGAGGACACCCCCGTCGCCCCCAGCCCCACGGACGACGACTACGCGCCCCTCGCCAACGCGAAGCCCGCTGAGTCCAAGCCGGCCGCCGAGCCCAAGCCGGCCGACAGCAAGCCCGCGCCCAAGCCCGCCGAGCCCGCCAAGGTGGCCGACAGCAAGCCCGCGACCCTTCCGGGCAAGGTGGAGTCGGCGACCGTGCCCACGCGCACCACGGAGCCGGGCGCGGGGATGAAGGAGGCCATCGCCCGGGCCACCCGGAAGCCCACCGAGGCCGTGTCCGGGGGCGCCTTCACCCTTCAACTGTCCGCCTTCCAGAACCGTCCCGAGGCCGAGCGCTTCGCGGCCAAGCTGAGGGATCGCGGCTACGCGCCCTTCATCGTCCCCGCCGAGGTGCCCAACAAGGGCACGTGGTACCGGGTGCGCATGGGCAGCTTCCCGTCCAAGGACGCCGCCTCGCGCTACCTGACGGACTTCAAGCGGGAGACGCAACTCTCGGCCTTCGTGGCCGGTGTGAACTAGGCGCGGCCCTCCCTCATGGATCTGCTCGATAACGTCATTCAGCCCTATGCCTGGGGGTCGCGCACGGCCCTGGCCGAGCTGCTTGGACAACCCACGCCCTCCGCCACGTGTCAGGCGGAGCTGTGGATGGGCGCCCACCCCGGAGCGCCCTCGCGTGTTCGCCGGGGAACGGAAGGGCGCTCGCTGCTCGAGCTCATCCGCGCCGCGCCGGAGCGGGAGCTGGGGGGCGCGGTGGCGAGCCGGTTCGGCGGAGAGCTGCCCTTCCTGTTCAAGGTGCTCGCGGCCGAGTCGCCCCTGTCCTTGCAGACGCACCCGAGCCTCGCCCAGGCGCGCGAAGGCTATGCGCGGGAGAACGCCCTGGGCCTGGCCCTGAGCGCGCCCCATCGCAACTATAAGGATCCGAACCACAAGCCCGAGCTCACCTGTGCCCTGACGCCCTTCGATGCCCTGTGCGGCTTCCGGCGCGCGGATGAGACGCTCGCGCTCTTCGACTCGCTCGGCCTGGAGTCCCTGGCGCCGCTGCTCGCTCCCCTGCGGGAGTCGCCGGACGCGCGCGGCGTGGCGCGCATGTTCGAGGCGCTGATGACCTGGCCGCGCGAGCGCCGGGGCGCACTGGTCTCCGAGGTGACCGAGGCTTGCGCGGTGGGGGCCGGGCGAGAGGGCCGTTTTCGCGAGGAGCTGCGCCAGGCGGTGCGGCTCGGTGAGCTGTACCCGGGAGACCCCGGCGTGGTGGGGGCGCTGATGCTCAACCTCGTCCGGCTCCAGCCCGGCGAGGCCATCTACCTGCCCGCGGGCAACCTCCACGCCTACCTGGGCGGAGTGGCCGTGGAGCTCATGGCCAACTCGGACAACGTCCTCCGGGGCGGCTGCACGCCCAAGCACGTGGACGTGCCGGAACTCCTGCGCGTGCTGGACTTCCAGTGCGGCCCCGTCCGCACACTCGTGGCCATTCCCGGACAGGACTCCGAGTCCGTGTACCCGACGCCCGCCGAGGAGTTCCGCCTCTCGCGCTTCGAGTTGAGGCCAGGGCTCGCCCCGCGTCCGGAGCGCCGGGGACCGGAGATCCTGCTGTGCGCCGAGGGCTCGGCGCGGCTGTCCCTCGCGGGAGAGACGCTCGCGCTGCCTCGTGGCGCCTCGGTGTTCGTGAGCGCGGCGGAGGGGGCCTATACCCTCGAAGGGGACGGGCTCGTGTTCCGCGCGACCTCGGGCCTCTAGCCAGAGCGGGTCGGTCCGGCAACCACACGGACCTACTTCGAGTCAAGCCCTCCACCCCGTCCGGGGTGTCGAGGGCTTCACTTTTTGGAGTGGGAGCCGCGCCCGAGTCCGGACAGGAGGCCAAAACAGGGCTTCAAGGGCCATGTCACTCCATATATTTTCACGTATCGCCATGGCCCGAAAGAAGATCAGTACGACCATCTACATCACGCCCGAGCAGAACGAGATGCTCAAGGCGCTGAACACGAAGACGAAGGTTCCCGTGGCCGAGTACATCCGGCAGGGGATCGATCTCGTACTGGAGAAGTACAAGGCGCAACTGCCGGGCCAGGCTTCCTTCGACGAACTGGGGTCGCGCCAATGAGCGTGCGGAGCATGAAGGGTCAGCGGGTGGTGGTGCTGGGCGGCGCGGGATTCCTGGGCTCGCATCTGTGCGAGCGGCTCCTGGACGATGGGGCCGCACGCGTGGTGTCGGTGGACAACTATCTCACCGGCGTCGAGAGCAACGTGGAGCACCTGCGCGGCCGCGCGGGCTTCGAGTCCCTGCGCCAGGACATCACCGAGGGGCTGTTGGTGGAGGGGCCGGTGGACTACGTCTTCAACATGGCGTCGCCGGCCTCGCCCATCGACTACGCGAACCTGCCGCTGGAGACGATGCGGGTGGGGTCGGTGGGCACGGAGAACGGGCTCAAGCTGGCCGAGGCCCGGGGCGCGGTGTTCCTCCAGGCCTCCACGTCGGAGATCTACGGGGATCCGCTCGTGCACCCGCAGCGGGAGGACTACTGGGGCAACGTGAACTCCATCGGTCCGCGCGCCTGCTACGACGAGGCCAAGCGCTACGCCGAGGCGCTGACCATGGTGTACGCCCGCTCGCGGGGAGTGAAGACGCGCATCGTGCGCATCTTCAACACCTACGGGCCCCGGATGCGCCTCAACGACGGGCGCGTGGTGCCGGCCTTCGTGGGGCAGGCGCTGCGCGGCGAGGACTTCACCGTCTTCGGGGATGGCTCCCAGACGCGCTCCTTCTGCCACGTGCGTGACCTGGTGGACGGGCTCGTGCGGCTGGCCCTGTCGGACGAGACCGAGCCGGTCAACATCGGCAACCCCCGGGAGATGACCATGCTCCAGTTCGCCGAGGCGGTGCGCGCCGCGGCGGGTGGGGGAGGGAACATCGTCCACAAGCCCCTGCCCAAGGATGACCCCAAGCAGCGCCGGCCGGACATCACCCGGGCCCGGGAACGGCTCGGGTGGGAGCCTCGGGTGGCCCTGGAAGAAGGTTTGCGGGAAACCATCTCGTGGTTCAGGACGGTTGCCGCCCGGAAGCAGGGCTCCTAATTTCGCCGCACGTTTCGCGACCTTTCGCAACCAAGGGCCACCCCTGACGGTGGCACAGGAGCCTTACCTTGAAAGTCCTGGTGACGGGTGGAGCGGGCTTCATCGGCTCGCACGTGTGTGATGCCTTCGTGAAGGCGGGCCATGAGGTCATCGCCCTGGACAACCTGTCGAGCGGGAAGAAGGAGAACCTGGATCCCCGGGTGCGCCTGGAGGTGGCGGACATCCGCTCGCCCGAGGCCGCGCAGCTCGTGCGCTCCGAGCGCCCGCAGGTCCTCCTGCACCTGGCGGCGCAGATGGATGTGCGCCGCAGCGTGGAGGATCCGCGCTTCGACGCCGATGCCAACATCCTCGGCTTCCTCAACCTGCTGGAGGCCGGGCGCGCCTCGGGTGTCCAGAAGGTGGTGTTCAGCTCGACGGGTGGGGCCATCTACGGCGAGCAGGACGTCTTCCCGGCGCCCGAGACCCACGCCACCCGGCCCATCTCGCCCTATGGCGTCTCCAAGGCCTCGGGTGAGTTGTACCTCAACTATTACAAGGCCCAGTACGGCATGAAGTACGTCGCGCTGCGCTATGCCAACGTGTACGGCCCCCGGCAGAACCCGCATGGCGAGGCCGGCGTGGTGTCCATCTTCTGCACGCGCCTGCTCGCCGGCCAGGACTGCACCATCTACGGCGAGGGCAAGCAGACGCGCGACTTCGTCTACGTGGAGGACGTGGCGCGCGCCAACCTCCTGGCGGCGGAGGCGGACTACTCGGGCCCCATCAACATCGGTACCGGGGTGGAGACGGACATCAACCGGCTCTTCAGCCTGCTGGCCCAGTCCGCCGGGGTGAGCAAGTCCCCGGGCCACGCCCCCGGGCGGCCCGGCGAGCAGATGCGCTCGTGCATCGACAACCGGCGCGCCCAGGAGGTACTGGGTTGGCGGCCCACGGTGGAACTCGCCGAGGGGGCCCGGCGCACCGTGGAGTATTTCCGGCGCGAGGCCACGCACTAGCGGCTGGCCGGAGGGCGGGGGTCGGGCGGAGGCCTGACCGCATGCCGCTCACTCACGGCATGGATTTCAGGGGGGTTCGGTGTTAGTCAAGCCGGCTTCGACGTCGCCCGAGACCCCCGATCATGCCGGCTGAAAACGCTCACATCCGCAATTTCTCGATCATCGCGCACATCGACCACGGGAAGTCCACCCTGGCCGATCGCCTGCTCGACGCCACCGGTACGGTGACCAAGCGCGAGGCGCAGGACCAGTTCCTCGACAACATGGAACTGGAGCGCGAGCGCGGTATCACCATCAAGGCCCAGTCGGTGCGGATGAACTACACCGCCAAGGACGGGCAGAAGTACGTCTTCAACCTCATCGACACGCCGGGACACGTGGACTTCGCCTACGAGGTGAGCCGTTCGCTCGCCGCGTGCGAGGGCGCGCTGCTCGTGGTGGACGCCTCCCAGGGCGTCGAGGCCCAGACGCTCGCCAACGTGTACATGGCGTTGGATCACAACCTCGCCATCATCCCGGTCATCAACAAGATCGACCTGCCGAGCGCCGACGTGGAGCGCACGCGCTCGGAGATCGAGGACGTCATCGGCATCGACGGCTCGGACGCCGTGCCGGCCTCCGCCAAGGAGGGCATCGGCATCAAGGACATCCTCGAGTCCGTGGTGCGCCTGGTGCCGCCGCCCTCGGGAGATCCGCAGGCGCCGCTCAAGGCCCTCATCTTCGACAGCTGGTACGACAACTACCGCGGCGTGGTGACGCTGGTGCGCGTGCTGGAGGGCTCGCTCAAGCTCAAGCAGAAGATCAAGCTGTGGAGCAACAACAAGGTCTTCGAGGTGCAGGAGCTGGGCGTGTTCAACCCCTTCTCCCGCCCCGTGCCCCAGCTCATCGCGGGCGAGGTGGGCGTGCTCGTGGCCAACGTGAAGGAGCTGCAGGACGCCAAGGTGGGTGACACCATCACGGAGGAGCTGCGCCCCACGGACGCTCCCTTCCCGGGCTTCAAGGAAGTCAAGCCCATGGTGTTCTCCGGCATCTTCCCGGTGGACTCCTCGGAGTACGAGGGCCTGCGCGACGCGCTCGGCAAGCTCAAGCTCAACGACGCGGCCTTCACCTACGAGCCCGAGTCCTCCACGGCGCTCGGCTTCGGCTTCCGCTGCGGCTACCTGGGCCTGCTGCACATGGAGATCGTCCAGGAGCGCCTGGAGCGCGAGTACAACCTGTCGCTCATCACCACGGCGCCCTCGGTGGTCTACCGCATCACCGACTCGCAGGGCGGGGTGCTGTACGTGGACAACCCGGCGAAGCTGCCGCCGGTGCAGAAGATCGCCAAGTTCGAGGAGCCCATCCTCACCTGCAACATCCACGTGCCCAACGACTACCTGGGCGCGGTGCTCAAGCTGTGCCAGGAGCGGCGCGGCGTGCAGAAGGACATGAAGTACCTGGGCACCAGCGGCCAGCGCGTGCAGGTGACGTACGAGATGCCGCTCGCCGAGGTGGTGTTCGACTTCTTCGACAAGCTCAAGAGCGTGTCGCGCGGCTACGCGAGCCTCGACTACGAGCTGGCGGACTACGTCGAGTCGGACCTGGTGCGCCTGGACATCCTCATCAACGGCGATCCGGTGGACGCGCTCAGCGTCATCGTCCACAAGGACCGGGCCTACCAGCGCGGCCGCGAGGTGTGCCAGAAGCTCAAGGAAGTCATTCCCAAGCAGATGTACGAGGTGGCCATCCAGGGCGCCATCGGCGCGAAGATCATCTCGCGTGAGACGATCTCCGCCATCCGCAAGAACGTGCTCGCCAAGTGCTACGGCGGCGACATCAGCCGCAAGCGCAAGCTCCTCGAGAAGCAGAAGGAGGGCAAGAAGCGGATGAAGCAGGTGGGCTCGGTGGAGATCCCGCAGGAGGCGTTCCTCGCGGTCCTCAAGACGGAGGAATAGCGCATGTCCGTGACCGCCACCCCGCCCGCGGGCCTCGAGGCCACGCTCGCCGCTCGCAGGACTCCGGAGCAGCTCAAGGCCAGCCGCGCGCTGCTGTGGCGCGATCGGCTCACCAGCCTGTGGACGCCGTTGATCGTCCTGCTGGTGGCCTATGTGCCCTACCTGCCGCTCATCGAGTTCGTGCCCTCCGCGGCCTCGTGGGCCCAGCCCGTCATGCAGTACCTGGCGCTGCTGCTGCTCGTGGCCTTCCTGGGCCTCATCGCCTGGCGCCTGGCGGTGCCCCGGGAGCGGATCCTCCGGGGCCTGCGCCATGACGCGCGCGAGCTGATGGAGGAGATCGTCCGCATCCACAAGCGGGTGCCGGGGAAGATCTCCGCCGAGGCGTCCGTGCGGCTCGCCGAGCAGACGATGCAGGTGGAGGATGCCTTCGCCGCCGCGGACGCGGGGCGGATCGAGAAGGAGACCAAGGCGCTCGATACCCTGGCCACCCAACTGCTCGGGGTCTACCGCAAGCAGGACGCGTGGGATCTGTTCTCCGGTTTCGGCAAGGCGCTCGCGATCGCGTTCATCGTGCGCATCTTCATCATCGAGCCGTACAAGATTCCCTCCGGCTCCATGTTCCCCACGCTGGAGATCGGCGATCAGGTCTTCATCAACAAGTTCCTCTACGGCGTGCGGCTGCCGCTGACGAACTACGTGCCGTTCCAGATCATCCGGGCGCCCGCGCGCGGAGACGTCATCGTCTTCAACAACCCGATGCAGACGGACCTGGACTTCATCAAGCGGGTGATCGGCGTGCCCGGCGACACGGTGGAGATCATCGATGGCGAGGTGCGCATCAACGGCGAGCCGCAGCCGCGCACGTTGGTGAAGGACGACCTGGTCGTCTACAACAAGCACGACAACATCGGCTGGTACCCGGAGCATCGGCGGCTCTACGAGGAGCACCTGTCCGGCAAGGTGCACGCCGTGTTGCAGGACGCGCCCAGCGCCCGTGCCGAGCACGAGGGCCCCTATGTCGTGCCCCCGGGGCACGTGTTCGTCATGGGCGACAACCGCGAGAACAGCTCCGACAGCCGCTACGGCCTGGGCACGGGCGCGGGCGTGGCGTTCGTGCCCTACGGCCACATCAAGGGCAAGGCCATGGTCATCTGGCTGTCGCTCGGCTACGGAGGCTGGTTCAGCGGCTTGTTCGATGGAACCGGGTTGCGCACGGATCGCCTCTTCCTGCCGGTGCGTTGAATCCCGCCACGGTGCTTGACGCCCCGCGCATGCCGCTGGTAGGCGGGGGCCTCATGCGTCATCCCCGTGGGACGGTCCGCCTCGGCGGCCGGATGTTGCCTGGCTCCGGTTTCAGCAGGGCGACCTGCGCGGCCCGCCGTCACCGGGGGGTCGGATGAAACACCTGTTGGGAATCGAAGGGCTCGGGCGCGCGGACATCGAGTCGCTGCTCGGCCGGGCGGAGGCCCACCTGCACGGTGGCCCCGATGCTTCCCACCTGCTGCGCGGCAAGGTGGTGGCCAACCTCTTCTTCGAGGACTCCACCCGTACCCGCACCTCCTTCGAGATGGCGGCCCACGCGCTGGGCGCCGAGGTGCTCAACTGGACGACGGCGGGCTCCTCGGTGTCCAAGGGTGAAACGCTCCTGGACACCGTGCGCAACATCGAGGCCACCGGGCCCGTGGCGCTCGTCATCCGCCACCGCTCCTCGGGTGCGCCCCACCTGGCGGCCAGGCACGTGCGCTGCGCCGTCATCAACGCGGGCGATGGCACCCACGAACATCCCTCCCAGGCCTTGCTGGATGCCTTCACGCTGCGCCGGCGCTGGGGCGGCCTGGACGGGCGCACGGTGCTCATCATCGGCGACATCCTCCACAGCCGCGTGGCGCGCTCCAACCTGCACTGTCTCAAGGCGCTCGGTGCCCGGGTGGTGTTGTGCGGCCCGCCCACGCTCCTGCCCTCGGGGCTCGAGTCCCTGGGCGCCGAGGTGACGTGGCGCCTGGACGACGTGCTGCCCCAGGCGGACGCCGTCATGTGCCTGCGCGTGCAATCCGAGCGGCAGAGCGAGAGCTTCTTCCCCTCGTCGCGCGAGTTCTCCCGCCTGTTCGGGCTCAACGCCGCCCGCGCCGAGCGGCTCAAGCCGGGGGCGCTCGTGCTGCACCCCGGCCCCATGAATCGCGGGGTGGAGATCGCCCCCTCCGTGGCCGATGGCCCCCACAGCGTCATCCTGGAGCAGGTGGCGCACGGGGTGGCCGTCCGCCGCGCCATCCTCGAGGAGGTATGCCGGTGAGTTCCAGGACAACGCTCTTGCGCCGGGGTCGCGTCATCGATCCGCGCCACGGAGTGGACGGGGTGCGCGACGTGCTCGTGCGCGACGGCCTCGTGGCCGAGGTGTCCGAGACGCCCTTGAACGTGCCGGACGCCCAGGTGGTGGACGCGGAGGGCAGGTGGGTGCTGCCGGGCTTCATCGACCTGCACGTGCACCTGCGCGAGCCGGGCGAGGAGGGCAAGGAGACGATCCTCACCGGGTGCCGTTCGGCGGTGGCGGGGGGCTTCACGGCGGTGGTGGCCATGCCCAACACCAAGCCCGTCAACGACAGCGTGCTCGTCACCGAGTACGTGAAGGCCAAGGCGCGCGAGGCGGACCTGTGCCGGGTGTACGTGGCGGGCGCCATCACCAAGGGGCTGCAGGGCGAGGAGATGGCGGAGATGGGCGCGCTCGTGGCCGCGGGCTGCGTGTGCATCACCGACGATGGCCGTCCGGTGATGAACGCGGGGCTCATGCGCCGCGCGCTCCAGTACGCCACCCAGTTCGACCTGCCCGTCATGGTCCACGAGGAGGACCTGACGCTCTCGGGCAAGGGCGTCATGCACGAGGGCCACACCTCCACGCGCCTGGGCCTCATCGGCATTCCGCCCTCCGCCGAGGTGGCCATGGTGGCGCGAGACCTCGTCCTCCTGGAGGAGACGCGGGGGCGGCTGCACGTGGCCCACGTGTCGTGCGAGGGCAGCGTGCGCCTGCTGCGCGAGGCCAAGCGCCGGGGCCTGCGCGTCACCGCCGAGGCCACGCCGCACCACTTCACGCTCGAGGACGAGGCGGTGGGGGACTACGACACCCACGCGCGGATGAATCCGCCCCTGCGCACCCGGCGGGACGTGGAGGCCGTGCGCGAGGCGCTCGCGGATGGAACGATTGACGCCATCGCCACCGACCACGCGCCCCACGGCGTGCTGGAGAAGCAGGTGGAGTTCGACAAGGCGTGGAATGGCGTGGTGGGACTGGAGACCGCCCTGGGGCTCACCCTGGGCGCGGTGCGCGAGGGCGCGCTCGGCCTCTCCCGGGCCGTGGCGTTGCTCACGGACGGGCCCGCGAGGGCCTTCGGGCTGCCGGGCGGTCATCTGGCCGTCGGAGCTCCAGCGGACATCACGGTGGTGGAGCCGGACGTGGAGTGGACGGTGGACGCGACGCGGTTCTTCTCGCGCAGCCGCAACACCCCCTTCCATGGCCGGCGTCTGACGGGTCGCGTCGCCCAGACATGGGTCGGCGGCCGGCTCGTCTTCGAGAACGGGCAGATGAAGGAGTCCAGGTGATGAATCGGGCCGTGCTGGCATTGGCGGATGGCACCACCTTCGAGGGTCGCGCCCTGGGCGCGTCCGGCGAAACGGTCGGTGAAGTGGTCTTCAACACGTCGATGACCGGCTATCAGGAGATCCTCACGGATCCCTCCTATGTCGGGCAGATCGTCACCATGGCGTACCCGGAGATGGGCAACGTGGGCGCCAACCCCGGGGACGAGGAATCCCAGAAGCCCCACGCGGTGGGCATGGTGGTGCGCAACGCCTCGGCGCAGCAGTCCAACTGGCGCGCCCAGGAAACGCTCGACGCCTACCTCAAGCGCCACGGCATCACCGGCATCGAGGGCATCGACACCCGCCGCCTCGTGCGCCACCTGCGCACCCACGGCGCCCAGATGGGCGTCATCTCCACGGAAGGCCACTCGGCCGCCGCGCTGGTGGAGCGCGCGAGGAACGCCCGGGGCATGGAGGGGTTGGATCTGGCCACCGGGGTGTCCACCCAGACGCCCTACCTCTTCACCACGCCGTCCCCGGATCTGCTCGGAGGCACGGTGCGCGAGGCGCCCGCCCACCGCTTCGACGTGGTGGCCTACGACTACGGCCTCAAGCGCTCCATGCTCCACTTCCTCGTGGACGTGGGCTGCCGGGTGAAGGTGGTCCCCGCGGGCACCACCGCCGAGGCCGTCCTCGCCGAGAAGCCCCACGGCGTGTTCCTCGCCAACGGCCCGGGAGACCCCGCCGCCGTGACCGGCGCGGACAAGGTGGTGGCCAGCCTGCTCGGCAAGGTGCCCGTGTTCGGCATCTGCCTGGGGCACCAGATCCTCGCGCTGGCCCTGGGCGGCCGCACCTACAAGATGAAGTTCGGGCACCGAGGGGCCAACCAGCCCGTGAAGGATCTGCTCACCGGCAAGGTGGAGATCACCTCCCAGAACCATGGCTTCGCCGTGGACGACGCCAGCGTGAAGGGCAGGGCGGTGGTGAGCCACCTCAACCTGAATGACGGTACCGTCGAGGGCCTGCACGTGCCCGATGCCCGCGCCTTCAGTGTCCAATACCACCCTGAAGCCTCGCCCGGGCCCCATGACGCCCGCTACCTCTTCACCCGTTTCGCGAAGCTGATGGCCGGAGAGTAGGATCGCCCCGCCCCATGGACTCTCCTCTTTCGCCGCTGTCGTACCAGCCCTACCTGGATCAGCTCATCGCCTTCGGGAGCCAGGAGGCGCGCAAGCCGGACCTGCTCGCCGCCAAGGCCGAGTACCTGCGCCTGACGGGCGAGGTGTTCGAGGACGACCAGCTCTTCGAGCTGCGCATGGCGTCCTTCCTGGACTACTACCTGTATGACCGGGTGTCCCCCGTGTCGGGCCAGACGCCCGCGGCGGAGTTCTACCAGCTGCGGCTGCAGGGCTCCTCGCCCGAGGAAGCCAACGCCTTCCGCTGCTTCATGGAGACCGTGCACGGCCTGTTCGAGGTGCGCAAGCTGGGCAAGGGCCTGGTGCGGCTGCGTGAGCTGTACTCGGGCAAGGACTTCGACGTCACCGAGCGCCGCCACATGGTGGGCCTGGAGACGGGGGACGTGCTCGAGGCCCGGCTCATCCCCTTCGCGGGGCACCTGCTCTTCTCCTCCGCCTTCTGCTTCCACCCGCGCGTGGCCGTGAAGTCCATCAAGGCCGAGGTGAAGCGGCGCAAGAAGAAGGAGCCCCAGCGCGCCCCCGTGGAGATGGTGTGGGAGTGCGCCCGCCGGGCCGTGAAGGTCGAGCGCTACAAGCAGATCGCCATCGAGCGCATCTACGACTTCTCGCAGACCACGCCCTGGCTCGCCTCCGCGAGCTAGTGCTCGCCTCGAGTCATGCCTCCCGAGCGGCCGGGGAGACGGGGGGAATGAGAGGACGCGGCGTTCGACAGAGGGGGGTTCTTTGTTACGCTGAGCCTCCTTGAATTCCCTGACACCCCGCCGGTTCCTGCCCATCGTCGCGCTGCTCTCGGGGTGGTGCGGCATCGCCTACGAGTTGCTCTATTCGCGGCTGTTGACCACCCACCTGGGCGACATGTTCCAGGTGAACGCCGCCATCCTGACCAGCTTCCTGTTGGGCATTGGTCTGGGGGCGTGGGTGTCCCACCGGTTCGTGCGGTGGTTGTGGCTCGTCGAGCTGGGCATCGGCCTGTATGCCCTGGGTGTCGCCTGGGCGTTCGGGGGTGGATCCCAGGCGGTGATCGAGCACCTGTTGCCGGTCGTGGGACATGGCCGCTGGACGGTGGCGCTCGTCGCGTTCGCGTTCGCGTTCGCCCCCGCGCTGCTCATTGGCTTCTCGGTGCCGCTCTTCTCGGTGTACGCCCGGCACTACCTGGGCACCGCGCGCTCCTCGGACGCCTTCAACATCGTCTATTGGATCTACAACCTGGGAGGCGCCGCGTGTGTGCTGGCCATGGAGTACGGCCTGCTGCGCGCGCTGGGCGTGACGTGGACGTTGATGTTGCTGGCGACGCTCAACCTGGTGGGCGCGCTGGTCATCCGCTCGCTGGAGGCGCCACGCGAGGACGCGGAGGAGCATGAGCCCGTGCCAGTCCGGTGGGTGGCCGCGCTCTTCCTGGCCAGTGCGCTCAGCGGCCTCTACCAGCTCTTCCTGTTGAAGGTGACGGAGAGCATCTTCGGCCCCTTTCACGAGAACTTCGCCCTGGTGCTGGCGCTGGGCCTGGCGGGCATCGCGCTCGGCACCTGGTGGGCGCACCGCTGGCGGCTGCGCTTCGAGGCGCTGCTGCTGGGCGGGGCCGTGGCCGTGGGCGCGAGCGTGTTGCTGTTGCAGCCCCTCATCCATGCGTGGGGGTACCTCAACTCGGCGTTTGGCGTGACGCAGCTGCTCAGCTCCCTGTGCAAGGTGCTGGTGCTCACGGCCATGGGCCTGGTTCCGTTGACGGTCTTCGGAGCCACGGTGCCCTCGCTGCTCGGCCAGTTGTCGGGGGCGAGGACCACGGCGGGCCGAATGCTCGCGGTGTCCAGCTTCGGCAACTGCCTGGGCTACGTGCTGTCCGTCGCGGTCCTCTACGAGAACCTGTCCCTGCTCCTGCTCGCGCTGCTCTTCCCCACGGGCCTGTGGCTGCTGGCGCTGGCCGTCCGGGAGAAGGCGCCCACGCCTCGCCTCGTGCCGCGGCTGCTCCCCGTGCCCCTGGTGGTGCTCGCCGCGTGGACATGGTCCGACACGCTGATGCAGTTGTCCTACCGGGACTTCGCTTCCTCCGAAGCCCTCGCGCGCACCCTGGCGGGCGTGCGGCAAACGGAATTGCTCAAGCGCTTCGACAGCGCGCTGAGCCTGGTGCGCGACGCGGACGGAGAGGACGCGGTCATCATCAACGGCTACCGCTCGTTGGTCTCCTCCCACTCGGGACGCACCAACCTGAGCGAGCTGCTCGTCGGCACCTCTCCGGCGCTCTACGTGTCCAAGCGGGAGCGGGCGATGGTCCTCGGTGTGGGCACCGGGATCACCGCGGGCGCCACCGCCAGCTTGTTCCCGCACACGGATGGGGTGGAGATCAACCCGGCCATGGCGGAGGCGCTTCCGCGCTTCTCCCCCAACAACCTCGGGCTGTTGCAGCGCCCCGGTTTCCAACTGCTCATCGACGATGGACTCACCGCGCTGGCTCGCTCCCACCAGCGCTATGACGCCATCGTCAACACCGTCACCAGCCCGCTCTACTTCTCCTCGAGCAAGCTCTACACGCGCGAGTTCTTCGAGCTGGTGAAGAGCCGCCTGGCCGACGGCGGGGTGTATTCGATGTGGTTCGACGCCCGGGTGACGCCCGAGGGCTCGCGCATCATCTTCCAGACGTTGCGCGAGAGCTTCGCGGACTGCCACTTCATCTTCCTCACCTCGGTGTACACGCAGGTGGTGTGCGGGATGAAGCCGCTCACCCCCCGCCCCCTGCCCGAGGCGGAGTGGCCCGCCGACCTGACGGCCTTGTTCGCCGCGCACCGGCTGGGCATGGACCTGAACGCCCTGTACTCGCACCTCATCCTGCGCCAGCACCAGCTCTTCGACACCGACTGGGAGGCCTCGCTCAACACCTTCGACCGGCCAGAGCTGGAGTTCATCATGGCGTCCGCCTCGCTCAGCGAGAAGTACGTCAAGCCCTGGTCTCCGCTGATGCTCGCGCGGGCGGATCTGACCGTGCCCGGCTTCTCCGGGGCGCCCCTCTCCCGCGAGGCCCTGGGGCTGCGCTGCGCCACGCTCCAGACGGTGAGCCAGTCGTTGGATCCCATGTGCCGCGAGTTGTTGTTGAAGAACCGCCAGCCGCCTCCGCTCTCCTATGTCGAGCACCTGCTGAACTGGGGTCTGGACGCCGAGGTTCCCCGGAATCGCATGGCCCTGGCGTGGAACCTGGTGGAGAACGGCCAGGTGGAGCGCGCGCTGGGGGTGCTCGAGGGGCTGGAGAAGTCCCTGAAGGGAGACCTGGGCTACGAGGCGATGCGGTGGGATCTGACGCTGCGGCTGGGCCGCCCGGTGCCGGACGAGGCGCTCGTGAGTCTCTACCGCGCGGGTCCACTCGTGCCCGACGTGCGGCGCCTCCTCGTGCGCGCCCTGGCTCAGCGGGGCCTGGACGCACAGGCCTATTCCCACCTGGATTTCCTCAAGCGGTTGGGGCCGCTGAGCCCCGAGGAGCAGGCGCTGCGCGAGTCGTTGCGCCGGAAGCTGGCGGGAGGAGAGACGCCGTGAGTGGCAGCCTGAACCGTGCATGGTGGGGGTTGAAGGGGGCGACGGTGCTGTCGGGCGCCGCCGCGCTGATCGCCGAGACGCTGTGGATCCGCTCGCTGTCCAACATGGTGGGCTCCACGGTGGAGGCGGCGTCGACCATCTTCGCGGCCTTCATGGTGGGCCTGGCGCTTGGCGCGTGGCTGGCCGGACGCAAGGCGGATGGGCTGCGCCAGCCGCTGCGCGCGTATGCCCTGGTGGAGGTGGCCATCGCGCTCACCGCGGGCGTGGCGGGCCTGCTGCTCTTCCTGGGGCGCGACACGCTCATCCTCGGCGGGGACACACAGGGCGTGGCGCGCGTGGCGCTCATGTTCTTCTTCGTGCTCGCGCTGGTGCTCCTGCCCACGCTGCTGATGGGGGCCACGTTCCCGCTGATGGTGGCGGCGGCGCGGCGAGCGGGACTTCCGGTGCGCGGCGTGAATGTCCTCTACGCGCTCAACACGCTGGGGGCCTCGCTGGGCACCATCGCCTGTGGCTTCGCGATGATTCCGCTCCTGGGCGTGCGCGGCTCGGTGGGGGCGGGAGCCCTGCTCAACGTGCTCGCGGCCGTGTGCTGCCTTCCGGCGCTGCTCCAGCGCGCCCCGGCCGAGTCCGTCACCGCCTCCGAGAGCGAGCCTGCTCCAGCCGCCGTGCCCGCGTCCGAGCCGGTGGCCTCCCTGCCGCAGTGGCTGCTGCTGACGGTGGCGGCGGCCAGTGGCTTGTTGACGTTGGGCACGGAGGTGGCGTGGACGCGCCTGGCGAGCTACTTCCTGGGCAACCGCGCCTATGCCTTCAGCACCCTGATGGCGTGTGTCCTCATCGCCCTAGCGGGTGGCTCATGGCTGGCCGAGCGGTTGATGCGGCGCTTTGGCCATCGCCTGCCGGAGCTGGTGGGCGGGGTGCTGGCCGCCTCGGCGGGCCTCATGGTGGCCAGCTCGGCCATGGTGGAGTGGTGGATCCACCACCAGACGGAGGTCGAGCGCTCGCTGCCTCCGGGCGGCGGGGTGTTCTTCCTCGCGCGCATCTTCCAGGTGTTGGTGCTCCTGGCGCCGATGATGTTGTCCCTGGGCTGCCTGTTTCCGCTGAGCCTCACGGCTTCCCGCCTCACCCAGGAGCGTTCGGGCCTGGCGGCGGGCCTGTTCTACCTGGTGAACACGGTGGGCTCGGTGGCGGGCTCGCTGCTCATGGGCTTCTGGTTGCTGCCCTCCGCGGGGGTGTACCGGAGCATGGGCTCCCTGGTGGCCGTGGCGTGCGGGGTGGCCGCCGGCGTCTTCCTGCTCGGGGTGCGCGAGCGCCTTCCGAAGTTGGTGGGCCTGGGCGTGGCGACGCTCGTGCTCGCGCTCATCCCGCTGTCGACGCCCGAGGAGCTCGTCACCGTCGCGTCGTACGAGAAGCTGCTCTACCGCGACGAGGATCGCTATGGCGTGTTCCAGGTGAATGCCCTGCCCAACGGCATGCTCAACGTCACCAACAACAACACCCGGCTCGTCCACTACCTGGGAGCGCCGAGCACCTCGTACGTGCAGCAGATGCAGGGCCACCTGGGCATGTTCTTCCGCCCCGAGTCGAGGAAGGTGGCGGTGCTCGGCAGTGGCTACGGCATCACCGCGGGCGCGCTCGGACTGTACCCCCAGCTCGAGCGGGTGGACGCGGTGGAGATCCTCCCGGCGCTCGTGGAGATGGCCGACCTGTTCATGCCCTACAACCTGGGCTACCACCACAATCCGCGCGTGCACGTGGTGGTGGATGATGCCCGGCACTACCTCACCCGGGTGGACGAGCGCTTCGACATCGTCTCCATCAACATGTCGGATCCCCGGCTCCCCGGTGGCTCGAGCCTCTACCACTCGGACTTCTACGACATCGTGAAGCAGCACCTCACGCCGGGGGGGCTCGTCCTGCAGCACGTCTTCGGCACGGAGATCCGGTTGGTGCTCACGACGATGAAGCACTCGTTCAAGTACGTGAGGCTGTTTCCCACGTACCAGAATGGCTACAACGTGCTCGCCTCGGACGAACCGCTCGAGGCGGACCCGGCGAAGATCGATGCGCTGACGGAGCATCCTCCCGTCCAGCAGGCGCTCCGGGAGATCGGGTTGCTCGAGCCCCTGAGCGCGAGCAAGGTCTTCTCCAAGGGCCTGACTCCGGAGGAGCTCCCCCGGCTCTTCAACGATCCGAGGATCGCGACGGACGACTTCCCGGTGTTGGAGTACTCGTCGCGAGGCGGGATCGCGGGGATGTTCTTCAGCAACGAGTGAGGTGTCACACAGAAGTGGATTGCATCTGGCCGCGGGACGGGCTCCCCTGAGGATTGTCCGGAATATCCCGGAGCCTCGCTTTTCCTGGAGTCGCCATGCACATCCCCTGTCGCCTGTCCGCGTTGATCCTCCTGAGCACGTCCCTCCTGGGTCTGGGCTGTGAAGTCGCGCCGCGGCAAGACCCATTGCTGGCGACCGAGGTGGTGCCGGAGCTGGCCGAGGTGAAGCAGGGCGCGGTGGGAGACACGTTGCTGCGGTGTGAGCAGCCGCAGGACGGCTCGTATCTGGAGGTCGTGCAGACGGCCACCGGCTACGAGGCCGCGCATGTGTCCGAGGACTACGATCCGTGGGATTGCCGCTGCACCTATGAGAAGCGGGTGGTGCTGGGTCAGTACACGCAGTGCCGCAAGTCCACGGTGGATCCTCGCATCCTCAACTGCTACCGCGTGGAGCCGGGGGGGACGACGGGCAAGGTGGTGCTCTCCACCACGCGCGTGGTGAAGACGCAGATGGTGATTGGGAGCAGCCAGACGGTGTCCTATAGCGAGCTGAGCATCGCGGCCATCAACCAGGATCCTGGCCAGACGCCTCGCAAGGACTTCAACTACGGCCTGAGCGATTGCCAGTAAGCCGCTGACTGGTTCGGGGTCTCCTGGGGGCTCAGACGCGGTGCACGGAGATCATGTTGGTGCCGCCCGGCTCGTTCAGGGGAACCCCCGCGACGATCACCACGGGGCTGCCGGCGGCGCAGTAGCTCTCTTCCCGGCACAACCGCCGCACCTGCTTGAGCATGGCATCCGTGGATTGCAGCCGGCCCACCTGCCGCGCCGTCACCCCCCAGTAGAGCGCCATCCGGTTGACGGTCTCCGCGTTGGGGGTCAGCGCGATGATCCGAGCGTCCGGCCGGAACTCGGAGATGAGCCGCGCGGTGTGCCCCCGCTCCGTGTACGCGACGATGGTGCCGATGCCCATCTGGCGGGCCGCCGCCACCGCCGCCGCGGCCACGCCCGTGGAGATGTCGTCCCGGGCCTCGTCGAAGGGCGCCTCCGTCACCACCGGCATCGTGCCCCCCTCGGTCTCCTCCACGATTCGCGCCATGGTGGCCGCCGCTTGGACCGGGTATTTGCCCGCGGCGGTCTCGCCCGAGAGCATCACCGCGTCCGCGCCATCGAGGATGGCGTTGGCCACGTCCGAGACCTCGGCGCGCGTGGGCCTCGCGTTGTTCACCATGCTCTCGAGCATCTCCGTGGCCACGATGGTCAGGCCGCCCAGCCGGTTCACCACGCGCACCATGTGCTTCTGCATCCCGGGCAGCTTCTCCAGCGGCATCTCCACGCCCAGGTCTCCGCGCGCCACCATGATGCCGTCCGCCGCGCGCGCGATGGCCTCCAGGTTTTCCACCGCCTGGGGCTTCTCGATCTTCGCGATGAGGGGCGTGTGGCTCGCCACGAGCTTGCGGGCCCGCTCGATGTCCTTCGCCGTGCGCACGAAGCTCAGCGCCACGTAGTCCACGCCCAGCTCCTGGCCGAACGCCAGATCCTCCTCGTCCTTGCGGGTCACCGTGGGCACGGACACGTGTGCTCCCGGCAGGTTGAGGCCCTTGTGATCCTTGAGGACTCCGCCCTGTTCCACGGTGCAGGTGACGTCCCGGTCCTCTACCCGCTCCACCCGCAGCCGCACCCGGCCGTCATCGAGCAGGATGGGGTCGCCGGGCTTCACGTCGCGGGGAAGGGAGCGCACGGGCGTGGGGATGAGCGGCCCCTGACCCAGGACATTGCGCGTCGTCACGATCACCTGCTCGCCCGCCTTCACCTCGGTGAGGCCCCCGGCGAACCGACCCAGGCGGATTTTCGGACCCTGGACGTCCTGGAGGAGGGCCACGGGCATGCCGAGCCGGCGCGAGGCCAGGCGGATACGATTCACCCGTTGGCGGTGCTCCTCGTGGGTACCGTGCGAGAAGTTGAGCCGGGCCACGTTCATGCCCGCGCGGATGAGGGCCTCGATGACCTGGGCGGAATCCGAGGCTGGCCCCAGGGTGCAGATGATCTTCGCCTTTCGCATGGCGCCCATCCTAGGGTCGGGGGGGCACCTTGACAGTTTCACGGCCTCGGGAATACTTGGCGGCGACACGCGGGCGAAAGCAACGTCGTCGGCGCGGTGGTATTTCTCCGTATTTCTCGAGGTTTTCCTCGCTCGTTGCGAGAAAGCCCGGCGCTCCGGGAGGGGGGGCCGGGCTTTCGCTTTTCCAGGCCGTGACGCCGGATCAGAGGCGGATTTCTCCCGTGCGCTCCGGCGTCAACTTCGGGCCGAGTCCGGTGGGCGGCACGTCCTCGTGCGGCGACGGGGCGTGGAAGCGCGGCTTGCCCATGCCGGCGTCACCACCGCCTCCCACGCCAGGGCCTTCCTCGCCGCGCAGGGAGTCGATCTCCTCGCGGCTGATGCCGGCCTCGTCCAGCACCTTGCGCGTCACCCGGATGCGCGCCTGGCCATCCAGCGCCATGGCGATGGAGTCCGAGGGCCGTGCGCTCAGGGTCATCTGACGCTTGCCCTGCTTCAGGAAGATGCGGCCCACGTAGATGTCGTCGCGCAGGTCATCGATGCGCACTTCGGTCACCTTGGCGCCCAGTTCCGTCACCATGGAGCCGAGCAGATCCTGGGAGAGGGGCTGGGGTGAGCGCAGGTGCGCGAGCCGGAAGGCGATGGCCACCGCGGCGGACTCGTCCACGAAGATGGGCAGCACCATCTGGCCGTCCTGGGTGCTGAGCACCACCGCGTGGGTCTTGGCCTCCACGAGGGGGATGACGTCCCGGACCTCGAGCTCCACCAGTTCCTTGCAGGAGGCGGCGCTGGCGCCTTGCTTGGGTGAGCACGCCTCGCTGGCCGGAGCGGAATCGCCGGGCGCGGGTCCTGGACCGAATCCCGGCAGCAGGAGAGCGCCCAGGGCAAGCAGCGCGACGGACAGCGGTCCAACGAGGAACGTGGCGGCGGGAATGGGCGTTTTCACCCTGCAAACGTGTACATGTGCGCGGGGCTCGGGAGGGGCGGGAGACATGCCCGCCTGCCCTCCTGCCTTTCGCTCACACGCCGTCCACCGCCGGGTACGACACGGGTAGACAGGCGGGCGTCAGCGCTCGCTCTCGTCCTCGTCGTAGTCCTCGTCGTCGGACTCCTCGTCTTCGTCCTCGTCGAAGTCGAGTTCCTCGTCGTCGGACTCCTCGTCATCGTCCTCGTCGAGTTCGTCCTCCAGCTCCTCGCTCTCCAGGGTAAGCGTGACGCTGAAGCGCTTGCCGAGCGCGGCAATCTGGGTCCGCAGCTCGTTGAGCGCCGCGACGAAATCTTCCTGGAGGTTGCTGGGAGCCTTCTGGTCGCAGTGAGGACAGACCAGCTTCTCGGTGCCCTCGATGAGATCCTGGGCGGCCAGCTCGAAGGTGCTCTCGCACTTCTGGCAAATGAAATCGATCGACATGTGCGACGCGCGGAATATCCACGGCTCCGGTGGCTGTCAACGGCCGAGGCACGGGTGTTTCCGGATTCCTCGCGCGCGAAACCCCGTGAGCGTCCGGTCCTCGAAAAACCGAGAGGGCCGAAGTGGAAAAGCGCTCGGGCTTTTCCTCCTCGACCCTCGGGTGTCATGCCACTCCCGGTGAGGGGAGGGCGAGCGCTACTTCTGGTTGCGCTCGTTCATGGGGACGTAGTCCCGGCGCTTGGCGCCCGTGTACACCTGACGCGGACGGGCGATCTTCTGCTCGGGATCCTTCACCATCTCCTCCCACTGCGTCACCCAGCCCACGGTGCGCGGAATGGCGAAGAGGACGGGGAACATCTCCACGGGGAAGCCCATGGCCTCGTAGATGAGGCCCGAGTAGAAGTCGACGTTCGGGTAGAGCTTGCGCTTGACGAAGTACTCGTCCTGCAGCGCGATGCGCTCGAGCTCCACGGCGATCTCCAGCAGGGGGTTCTTGCCGGTGATCTCGAAGACCTCGTCCGCCACGCGCTTGATGACCTTGGCGCGCGGATCGTAGGACTTGTAGACGCGGTGGCCGAAGCCCATGAGCTTGGAGCCGCCCTCGCCGCCCTTCACCTGCTTGATGAAGTCCGGCACCTTGGAGACGTGGCCGATCTCCCGGAGCATGCGCAGCACGGCCTCGTTGGCGCCGCCGTGCAGCGGGCCGTAGAGCGCCGCGATGCCCGAGGCGACGGCCGAGAAGGGATCCACCTCGGAGGAGCCCACGGTGCGCACGGACGTGGTGGAGCAGTTCTGCTCGTGGTCCACGTGCAGGATGAAGAGGATGTCGAGCGCCCGCTCCAGGGTCGGGTGGACCTTGTAGGTGGTGGTGCCGATCTTGCGGACCATGGCCAGGAAGTTGCCCACGTAGGACAGGTCATTGTCCGGGTAGACGTAGGGCAGGCCCATGCTGTGGCGGTAGGAGAAGGCGGCCAGCGTCGGCATCTTGGCGATGAGCCGGGTCATCTGGATGCGGCGGCTGCGCTCGTCCTTGGTGTGCTTGGCGTCGGGGTAGAAGCCCGAGAGCGCCGCCACCGTGGAGGACAGCATGGACATGGGGTGCGCGTCGTAGCGGAACCCGTCCATGAACGTCTTGATGTTCTCGTGCACGTACGTGTGGTGCGTGACGAGGTAGCGGAACTCCTCGAGCTGCTTCTCGTTGGGCAGCTCCCCGTTGAGCAGCAGGTAGGCTACTTCGAGGAACGAGGAGCGCTCGGCGAGCTGCTCGATGGGATAGCCCCGGTACTCCAAGATGCCCTTGTCACCGTCGATGAAGGTGATGGCGCTCTTGCAGTTGGCCGTGTTCAGGAACGCGGGGTCATACCCCATCAGACCGAAGTCCTCATCGGAGGCCTTGATCTGCCGGAGGCTGTTGGTCCGAATACAACCGTTCTCGATGGGGACCTCGTACGTCTTCCCCGTACGGTTGTCCGTGATGGTCAGCGTGTCCTTGGGCATGCAGGGACTTTTCACAGGCGGCGGAGCGCTTTCAACAAAAAAGAACCACGCCCGGAGAGGCCGCGTCTCCCTCCGGGCACACTCGTTGTCAGGTGAGGCGGACTCCCGTGCGCTCCAGCTGGCGCCAGAAGCCGGGAAAGCTCTTTTCCACGCACTCGGGTCCGGTGAGCGTGAGCGGCACGCCCGAGAGCACCGAGAGGGTCGCCGCCACCATGGCCTGGCGGTGATCTCCCCGGCTGTCCATGGCGAAGTGCGTGGGGCGCGAGGCGGGGGGGTGGAGAGTGAGCGTCTCGCCCTCCAGGGCCGTCTTCCCGCCAAAAGCGTCCACCAGTGTGCGGATGCCCTCCAGCCGATCACTCTCCTTGAGGCGCAGGATGCCCACATCGTGGAGGGTGGAAGTGCCAGGAAGCACACAGGCGAGCGCCGCCAGGGTGGGCAGCAGATCCGGACACTCGGTGCCCGAGGCCACCAGGCCGCCCCGGGCCTCGCCCGTCAGACGCAGGGTGTTGCCGAGGCCGACCTGGGAGCGCAAGCCGACCTGCTCCACCAGCCGCACCAGGGCTTGATCCGGGTGGGCGCTGGCGAGATCCGCCCGCTCCACGCTTCCCCCGGTGTGCCAGGCGATGAGCAGCAGATAGCCCAGGGAGGACCAGTCGCCCGGCATCGCGGGAGCGCGCTCGGGGGCTCGGTAGTCGGCCACCTCGAAGTGTCCCTCCCGCTCGTGCACCGTGAAGCCGAAGCGGCGCAGCCAGGACACGGTCAGCTCCAGGTAGCCCGCGCTGGTGAGGGGGCCGATGATCTCCACGCGCCAGGCGCGGCGCTCGCGCAGGAACAGGGCCGCGCAGCCGAGCAGCAGGCTGGAGGCGTACTGGCTGCTCTGGGCTCCGGGGACCCGGAAGACGGGCTCCCGCTCCAAGGTGGAGAGGGGCGCGCGCAGCTCCACGGGCCAGGGGTGTCCCTCGGTGAGCTGGAGCCCGGCGGGGCCCAGCGCCTCGCGCAGGCTCTCGAAGAGCGGACCATGGGGGCGCTCCCCGAGCCGGGGCGTGCCCGTGAGGCGCACGTGGGCGCCGGGCGTCACCGCGGACTGGGTGACGAGGATGCGGAAGGGGGCTCCGCCATCCGCGCAATCCACGTCCCGGGTGGGGCCGGGTGGCAGGCGCAGCGCCTCGATGCCCCGGCGCATCACGCGCACGTCCGCGGGGAGGAATTCCTCGGGCTCGTTCTGGAGGTCCGGCAGCGGCCAGGCGCCCGTGAGGTGCGCGAGCACCAGCGCCCGCTGCGCGTCCGATTTGGAAATGGGGGGCGTGAGGACCGAGGGGACGAGGTGGCTCGGATCGACATGCAACTGGGTGGTGGACGTCGTCATGGGCGGACTCCCTGGGTCCAGGCGGGCCACAGCGCGCGCCATTGGGGGGCGGTGACGTCGCGGATCTCGGCGACGCCAATGTCGGTGAGCAGCACCATGCGCAGCTCTCCGCCCGCGCCTGTCTTCTTGTCCGCGGCCAGCAGCACCTGGATGTCCTTGAGCGCCGCGCGGCCGAGCAGTTGCGCCGTCCGCTCCCGGCCGAGCACGCCCGGCCCCTTCTGCAGCGCCGCCTCCACCCGCTCGGCCACGTTCGGGGGCGTCACGCCGAGGGCGCGTCCCACATCGAGCGCGCACAGCATGCCCAGGCCCACCGCGTCGCCGTGCGACAGCTTGAAGTGCGACACGCTCTCCAGCACGTGCCCGAAGGTGTGGCCGAAGTTGAGCACCCGCCGCAGGCCCTGCTGCTCGTACGGGTCCTGCGCGCACACGGACTCCTTGAGGCGGCGCGCGTCCTTCACCAGCCGCTCGAGCGCGGGCGCCCGGCGCGTGTAGGCCTGGAAGAGCTCCGCGTCGAGGCTCGCCACCATCTTCCAGGCTTCCAGCGCGCCCTCGCGCCGCTGCGTGTCCGACAGGCTCGCGAAGAGCTCCGGACACAGCCACGTCTCCTCGGCGTAGTGGAAGACGCCCACGGGGTTCTTCACCACGCGGCCGCGCACGGTGACATCCACCGCGCCCTTGCCGCCCAGGCTGCTGTCCACCGCCGCGAGCAGCGTGGTGGGCACCTGCACGAGCCGCACGCCGCGCTTGAGCAGGTGCGCGGCCATGGTGGAGACGTCACCGATGGTGCCTCCGCCCATGGCCACGAGCGTGCCCGAGCGCGGCAGCGTGAGCCCCGCGGAGAGCACCTGTTCCAGGGCCTCGAAGGACTTGGCCCGCTCGCCGCCGGTGAGTTGCAGCACGGCGTGGGGACGGCGTGCCTTCAAGGCCGTGAGCACGGTGGGGTGCAGCTTCGCCACCTTCCGGTCCAGGACGACGAGACTGCCCTCGGGGAGGTTCGCGCTCAGCCGCTTGAACGAGCCCCACTGATCATTCGAATGGCGATAGGCGCCAGGAGGAGAGGAGATCATGCCGAGTGGGGGCGGGCGTTGAGCTGGAGGATGAGATCGGCCAGGACGAGCGACACCATGGACTCGAGGACGGGGACGGCGCGGGGCATGATGCAGGGGTCATGGCGCCCGCCCTTGGCGTGCTCCGCGAGCGTGGCGGGCGGCTTGAAGAAGACGCGCAGGGCCACGGGCTCGCCGTTGGAGAGGCCGCCCTGGATGCCGCCGTAGGTGTCCTTGCGCGAGTGGAAGACCTTGCCGGGCTGCGCGATGCGCGAGAGCAGATCCGGCGGCCCCCAGACGACGCCCGTCACCGCGCCCACGCTGCCCATGGCGTGCGCGAGCAGCGCCTTCATCTTGCCGAAGATGGGCTCGCCCAGGCCCACGGGCAGGCCCTCCACGCGGATGTCGATGCAGCCTCCCAGGCTGTCTCCGTCCTCCTTGGCGGCGAGGATGCGCCGGGACATCTCCTCGCGCGCCACCGGATCCGGGCAGCGCGTGGGGTGCGCATCCACCTGGGCGCGCGTCAGGCCGGGCTCGGGAACCGCCGAGACGAGGTCTCCCACCTGGGATACCCACGCCACCGTGTTCAGCTGGGGGAAGCCCTGCGCCAGGTACGCCTCGGCGATGGTGCCTCCAATGACGCGGCAGAGCGTCTCCCGGCCGCTCGTGCGCCCACCGCCCCGGTGATCCCGGTGCTTGAAGCGCTCGCGCCACACGGCGTCCGCGTGGCCGGGACGATCCTCGCTCTTGAGCTTGTCGTAGTCCCCCGAGCGCTGGTTCGTATTGCGCACGATGGCCGCGATGGGCGTGCCGAGCGTCTTGCCCTCGAAGACGCCGGAGAGGATTTCCACCTGATCCGGCTCGGCGCGGGCGGTGGTGATGGAGGACTGGCCGGGACGGCGCCGATCGAGCGCGACCTGGATCTGCTCGGTCGTGAGCGGCACGCCGGCGGGACAGCCGTCGATGATGGAGCCGAGCGCGGGGCCGTGGCTCTCGCCGAAGGTGGTGAGGCGGAACAGGGTTCCGAGGGTATTCATGTGGAGGTCTCCCAGAGGGCCCGCTGCTTGCGGGCCTGGGCAATGAACCATGCCGCGCCGAGGAGCACGGGAGTGCCCCCTCGTTGGCGGATGTCGGTGGCGATGCGTCGTGCCGGAGCGCCGTAGGCGATCACGGCGACGCGGGCGCCCTCGAAGCGGAGGGCGTCCGGAGGAGTGATGCGGTCCGGCCAGGTCCAGATACCGGTGCCGCGCAGGGGGTCGGAAATGGCGGCGCGGCGCAGGAAGCGCGGCGTGAGGCCCTGTTCGGCCGCCACGGTACGGAGTGCGGCGCTGGCCCCTCCATCACCGAGCACGAAGAGATCCCGGGCCCCGAGCCGTTCGATCACGGCGCGTGCCCCCTCGGTGTCGGTGTTGAAGGACTCCCAATGATCGCCGCGGCGCACGAGGGTGTTGATCGCGTCGAGGGACGCGCCCGTGTGCCGGGCGAGGCGCAGCTTGAAGGGACTGGTGATGGCGAAGCCCCGGTAGTGGGGCAGGAGCGCGTCCACCACGGCTTCGATGGGCGCGTCTTCGGGCAGATCGATGCGATCGAAGGGCTGGGGGTGGATGCGGGGTGAACGGGAGTGGGCGATGGACGTGCCGAAGATGCCGAGCCGTCCGGCGTGGCGAGGGGAGGGCGCCCGGGCCTCGCGCGCGGCGTCCGCGAGCAGCCGCTGTCCCGGTGCCGCCTTCCAGTCGCCGCCCAGGGCCACGTAGTCGAGCACGTTCTGGCGGGCGAGCACCGCGCGCACGGGCAGGGCGACGTCCCCCAGGGTGAGCACCGTCACCCGGCCCTCGCCCAAGCGCTCGCGCAGCCGCGCCTGGGTCTCGAGCAGCACGGCCACCCGCTCACGCGACACCGGGCCGAGCGGCTCGACGTGCTTCACCTGGGCTCCGTCGGGCAGCGCCACGTCCCACAGGCGCAGGGCCTCCTCGGTACTCAGGGCACGCTCGGCGTGGTGCGAGGCCAGCAGTTTGCCGCTCGGGGCCGCCAGGTCTCCGGCGTGGACCACGTCCCTGTCCACCCACCGGGCGGCGGCCACCCACGCGGGGGGCAGGGGCGTGCCGCGCTCGGACACGAGCAACTCCAGGATCGCCGCCAGGGCCCGCGCATCCACCGTGCCCTCCGGGTGGAGATCCGTGCGCACTTCCAGCAGGTCCGCGCCCCGTTCGCGCACGTCGGCGGCGAAGCGCAGGGCATCGGGGCCGCGCAGCACCGGGGGAAGGGTGACGACACGGCGGGCGGCTTTCATTCCGGGCTCCGGGGAGACATGGCGCGCAGGAACTCGCCGAGGCCCACCGTGGGGACACGGCGGTGCAGCAGCGTGCGCTGTTCGTAGATGGCGCTCAGCTCCTCCTCCAACGACACGCCCGGGCGCAGCCGGGGCCGACGCGTGTCCTGCAACAGGCGCTCGCGATAGGTCTCGAAGGAGATGGGCACGAGCAGGGTGTAGCTGCCCTCGAGGGCATCGGGGTGGTGGGACAGGAAGCCGCCACCCACCGCCACGCAACTGCCCGGGGGCAGCGACAGGAAGAGGGCCCGCTCGGCCGCTCGGAAGCCTTCCGTGTCCGTGGCCACCCACTCCCGGAGCGAGCGGCCCGTGCGCTGCTCCAGCTCGATGTCCAGGTCCAATCCCGGCCGGCCGAGCAGCGCGCTCACGAGCGGCAGCAGGCGCGACTTGCCCGCCGCCCGGTGGCCGCCGATCACGACGGTGCGCGCCGCGTGCGGCGGCTCGGCGGCGGCCGGCAGGGTGAACTCCGCCCGCACGCTCGCGATGAGGCGAGGGTCCACCGCCCCGAGGATTCTTTCGATGAGTTGGTTCCGCTGCTCAGCGGACAGTCCCGGCATAGATGTAGGATGTCCCGAAGGTCAGGGGGTGGGCCACTCTTTCCTGATAGGCGCCTGTCTGATCCATCAGTGACAGGAAGCGCTCCCCCGCGGGAAAGGCGGCGGAGGTGCGGGGCAGGTACTCGTAGGCGGCCCGGTTTCCCGTCAGCAGCCCGCCGACGCGCGGCATGATGACCTTGCTGTAGAAGCGGAACAGGGCCCCGAACAAGCCCGTGGGCTGGCCGAACTCGAGCACCACCACGCGGCCCCCCGGACGCACCACCCGGGCCATCTCGCTCAGGCACTTGACCGGGTCATCCACGTTGCGGATGCCAAAGGCGATGGAGGCCACGTCGAAGCTGTTGTCCGCGAAGGGCAGGTTCATGGCGTCGGCGACCTGGAACTCCACCTGGAGCCCCTCGCGCGCGGCCTTGGCGGGCGCGTTGTCCAGCATCTCCTTGCAGAAGTCGGTGCCCACCACGCGCCCCGTGTCACCCACCCGGCGCTTGAAGACGAGCGCCAGGTCACCCGTGCCGCTCGCGCAGTCGAGCACGGCGTCCCCGGGCTTCGCGCCACTCAGGCGCACGGCCTTGCGCCGCCACCACCGGTGGATGCCGAACGACAACACCTCGTTCGTCACGTCGTAGCGCGTGGCGATGGAGGAGAACATCTGCCGCACTTCGGTGCTCATCGGGCCCCCAGGGGGGTGAAGGGTGGGAAAGGTCGCGGCTCCACGTCCAGGAGGGCGTGGGGACGGGTGCGGGACTTGAACACCTCCGCCTGGGACTCCAGGGCGACTCGGAGTGCTCGTGCCCGCGCTGGCTGTCCGCCTTGTTCCGCTGGCCCTTCGCTCACCGGCGCCTCCTGACCCATGTGGAGTTCACGTTGTTTTGAACCGTGTCATGCTTGTATAGCCAAACCCGCCGCTGGAACAACATCGAGGTTGTGGCTCCGCGCTGGGTGGTGGGAACGCATGAGGACGGCTGATGACGACACTCGGATCCACTGACGCGAGCCGTTGGGTTGCGGGGTGGAGAGCGCTGGTCGCGGCGGATCCGCTCGCGGGGGCGGAGGTGTTGGGTGAGCCGTCCGTGTACTGGGAGCGGCCGCTCGCGAGCGAGGCGGTGGCGGGCTGGGGCGAGGCGGGGATGGCCCGGGCGGAGAACGCATCGCGGGCCCAGGAGGTGTTGCGGCGGTTGTCGGCGCCGGACGCGGTGCGCTGGCTTGAGGCGCCTCCCCCTGGCATGCCGGGTCCCTGGTTCGGGGGCATGCGCTTTGGCGAGGAGGGGGGAGACGAGGCCTGGACGCCCTTTGGCTTCGGCCGTTGGACGCTGCCCGAGGTGATGGTGTGGAGGGAGGGCGGAGGTCTGGCGGTGGCGGCCTTCGCCCCCGAGGCCCCCGGAGCCGAGGACGCGGTGCGCGCGCGATTGGAGCGCGTGGCCACCTTCTTTCCCTCCAGTGTGCGAGAGCCCCGGGGCGCGGCCCGCGCGTTGCGGATGTCCTCGCCGCGGCGGGACTTCGAGGAGCGGGTGGAACGCGCGCTGGAGGCCATCCACGCGGAGCGCTTCCATAAGGTGGTGCTGGCGCGCGCGGTGGAGGTGGAGGCCGATGAGGACTTCGATCGGGTGGACATCCTCGCCCGGCTGCGCGAGCAGAATCCGCGCTGTGCCACCTTCTTCTTCCGGGCACCGGACGGGTCCGCCTTCCTGGGCGCCACGCCGGAGACGCTGTGCCGGCTGGAGGCGAGCAAGTTGGAGACGGAGGCGCTCGCCGGTTCCGCGGCCCCCCTGCGCTCCGGTGAGTTGGAGTCGAGTGACAAGGATCGCAGGGAGCACATGGCCGTGGTGCATTACATCCTCCGCGCGCTCAAGCCGCTCGCCGAGCACGTCGAGGCGGACGGGGAGCCTGGAGTGCTCGCCTTGAAGAATGTGGTGCACCTGCGCACGGGCATCCGCGCCGGGCTGCGCGAGGGGATCGGGGTGGCGGAGTTGATGGCGGCGCTTCATCCCACCCCGGCCGTGGGCGGCACTCCCCGCGAGAACGCGCTGGCCTTCATCGCCACCCATGAGGCCCTGGATCGGGGCTGGTACGCGGGACCGGTGGGGTGGGTGGGCCCCGGGCGGGCGCATCAGATGGTGGCCTTGCGCTCGGCGCGGGTGAAGGGCGCCCGGGCCCGGCTCTTCGTGGGCGCGGGCATCGTGGCGGGTTCCAGCGCGGAGTCGGAGTGGCGTGAGACGGAAATGAAAGGCCTGGCCATGTTGCGAGCACTCGGAGGAGGCCATGTCTGATGGCAACCTGAACCAGCTCTGGGCGAGAGCCCTGTTGGAGGAGCTGGTTCGTGGCGGCGCGCGGCACGCGGTGGTGTGTCCGGGCTCGCGCTCCTCCCCCCTGGCCCACGCGTGCGCGACGACCGAGGGACTTCGCGTCTGGTCCGTCATCGACGAGCGCAGCGCGGGCTTCTTCGCGTTGGGCCTGGCCAAGCAGTCGCGAGTGCCCGTGGTGCTGGTGGCCACGAGCGGCACGGCCGGCGCGCATTTCTACCCGGCCATCATCGAGGCGTCCCTGTCCCAGGTTCCGCTGGTGGTGCTCACCGCGGATCGGCCCCTGGAGTTGCAGGGGTGGGGCGCGGCGCAGACGGTGCCCCAGGCGCGCTTCTTCGGGGAGTTCGCCCGGTGGTTCGTGGACCTGGGCATCCCCGAGGCCCATGAAGGCGCGCTCCTGCACCTGCGCGCCACCGCGTCGCGCGCCATGGCCATGGCCGCGCGTGCGCCCCGGGGGGCCGTGCACCTCAACGTGCCGATGCGCGATCCGCTCTATCCCACTCCGGGCGAGCTGGAGGAGAAGCACCTGTCCGCGCTCGCCCGCGAGGGCCGGCCCGGGCGGCCCCTCACGCGCATCGTGCCCGCCGTGCGCCAGCCGGAGCCTCGCGTGCTGGAGGATATCCGCGAGCGCATCCGCGCCACCGAGCGGGGCCTCATCGTCTGTGGCCCTCGGGACGAGAACGATGGCTTCGCGGAGGCCATCACCTCGCTGGCCGAGGCCACCGGCTATCCCGTGCTGGCCGAGGCCACCTCCCAGGCGCGCTTCGGCGGAGGACCCTTCACCGTCTCGCTCTACGACGCGATGTTGCGGCACGAGGCCTTCGCCCAGGCGCACCGGCCCGAGCTCGTGTTGCGCTTCGGCGGTGGGCTCACGGCCAAGGGCCCCCAGGCCTGGCTCGACGGCTCGGGCGCGGAGATAGTGCTCTTTAGCGACGAGGGCGCGCTGTTCGATCCGACGCACCGCGCGTTGCGCGTGGTGGAGGGCTCGGCGGTGGCGGCTTGCGAGGTGCTGGGTCGGGAACTCTCGCGCGGGCTCGGCCCGTGGGCGCGCAGCTTCCTGTGGGCCGAGCAGTGGACCCGGGCGGCGTTGGAGTCGGCCTTCTCGGAGGACGCGACGCTCACGGAGATGCGCCTGGCCCATGACGTGGTGGGGGCGATGCCCGATGGGGCCAACCTCTTCGTGTCCAGCAGCATGCCCATCCGGGACGTGGACGCCTTCGCGCCCTCCACGGGCCGCAGGCTCCGGGTGTTGGCCAACCGGGGCGCCAATGGCATCGACGGCATCGTGTCGAGCGCGCTCGGCATGGCGGCCGCCTCGGGCCGGCCCACCGTGCTGCTCACCGGTGACCTGGCCATGCTGCACGACGTGGGCGGACTGCTCACGGCGCGCCGCTGCAACATCCCCTTGACGGTGGTGGTGGTGAACAACGACGGAGGCGGCATCTTCTCCTTCCTGCCCATCGCCCAGGCCGAGCAGACGCGCGCTCATTATGAGGCCCTGTGGGGCACGCCCCACGGCGTGGACTTCTCGCACGCCGCTGCGCTCTACCAGGCGCGCTACCGCCGCCCGGACTCGCCCGCGGCCCTGCGCTCGGCGGTGGTCGAGGGCCTCAAGGGGGGGTTGAACCTCATCGAGGTCCGCGTGGTCGAGCGCGAGCGGAACGTGGATTCGCACCGGCGGTTGTTCGCGAGGATGACCGCCGCATTGGGAGAGGGCCCATGGCTCTGAAGATGGCCTATGAGACGTGGGGCGAGGGAGCTCACCCCCTGCTGCTCGTGCACGGGTTCACGGGCAACCGCACGTCGTTCGATCACCTGCGCGCATTCTGGAGCCCCCATGTGCGCGTCATCGCGGTGGACCTGCCTGGCCATGGCCAGACGCCCCTGCCCACGCGCCCCGGACGCGACGGCTTCCTGGAGACCCTGGACGCGCTCTTCGGCGTGCTGGACGAGCTGAACGTGCGGCACACCCACCTGCTGGGCTACTCGCAGGGGGCGCGCTTCGCGCTGGCCGCGGCGATGCAACGCCCCGAGCGCTTCACCCGGCTCATCCTCGAGAGCGGTTCACCCGGGTTGCACCGGCGTCAGGCGCGCACGGAGCGGCGGGTGAAGGACAGCGAGCTGGCGCTCTTCCTGCGGCAGAAGGGCCTGACGGCTTTCATGGACTACTGGGAGGCGCTGCCCCTGTTCGCGGGCCTGCGCGCCATGCCGGAGGAGCAGCGCGAGGCGCTGCGGGCCCGGCGCCTGGCGAACACGGCCGAGGGCCTCGCCGGCGCGCTGGAGTGCCTGGGTCTGGGCGTTCAGCCCGACTACTGGCCGGAGCTGCAGCGCCAGCGGTTGCCCACGCTCCTGCTCACGGGCGCGCTGGACGAGAAGTTCACGCTGACGGCGCGGCGCATGGCGGAGGAACTGCCGGTGGTGTACCGCCGCACGTTCGAGGGGTGCACCCACGCCCCGCACCTGGAAGTCCCCGAGGAGTATGCCCGCGAGGTGCTCTCCTTCGTGCGCACGCCCTGGTACGACGAACCCGAATTCGAGAACGCCGCGTCCGACCCTCCCTCCCAGTCCCGGACCTCTTGAATGAACACGCTGGCTCCCGGGGTGGAGGCGCCTCGCCCCACCTTGAAGACATGGCTCATGGCCGCCCGGCCCAAGACGCTGACCGCGGCCCTGGTGCCCGTGATGGTGGGCACGGCGCTCGCCCACGGACTCGGGGTGGGGCGCTGGTTGCCCGCGCTCGCGGCGCTCGTGGGGGCCATGCTCATCCAGGTGGGCACCAACCTGACGAACGACTACTTCGACTTCAAGAAGGGCGCGGACACGGAGGAGCGCCTGGGGCCGAAGCGGGTGACGCAGAGCGGACTCATCTCCCCGGAGACGGTGCTGGCGAGCGCGCTCGCGTGCTTCGGGCTGGCGGTGCTCACGGGCATCTATCTGGTGGTGGTGGGCGGCTGGCCCATCGTGGCCATCGGGGTGGCGTCGGTGCTCGCGGGCTACGCGTACACGGGCGGCCCCTTTCCGCTGGCCTACCACGGGCTGGGCGACGTGTTCGTCTTCCTCTTCTTCGGCCTGGTGGCGGTGCCTGGCACCTTCTACGTGCAGGCGCTGACGGTGAGCCCCGCGGCCTGGGGCGCGGCGATTCCGGTGGGGGCCATTGGCACGGCGCTGCTCGTGGTGAACAACCTGCGAGATGCCTCCACGGACGTGAAGGCGGGCAAGCGGACCCTGGTGGTGCGTCTGGGCACGGCGGCGGGCAAGGCCGAGTACGTGCTGCTCCTGGCCCTGGCCTTCGCGACGCCCCTGGCGATGTGGGCCCTGGGACTGGCGAGCGCCTGGGTGTTGCTGGCGCTGTTGAGCGCGCCGCTGGCGGTGCCGCTGTTGCGTCAGGTGTTGGGCCAGCAGGGCGCGGCGCTCAACCCGGCGCTGGGGGGCACGGCACGGCTGCAACTGGTGTTCGGCGTGCTGTTCTCCGTGGGGCTGTGGCTGAGGTAGGCCCATGCGCATCGTGGAGGCGTCGCTCGAGCGGTTGCGTCTGGAGATGGTGCGGCCTCTGAGGACGGCGAGTGGCACGTACGCGGCACGCGAGGGCTTCGTGGTGTGCCTGGTGGACGAGGAGGGCCGGCGGGGGTGGGGCGAGGCGATGCCGCTGACGGAGTTCGGCACGGAGTCGCCGGAGGACTGCGAGCGGGCGTTGCGGGCCTGGCTTCCGGAGCTGAAGCGCTCGGAGGACGCGGCCCTGCCCGAGCGGCACCCCGCGGCCCGGCACGCGCTGGAGCAGGCCCGGTTGGATCTGCTGTCCCAGCGGCGGGGTGTCCCCTTGTGTCAGTGGCTGTCGTCCGAGGCGCGCGAGGCGGTTCACGTCAACGCGCTGCTGGGGGCCTCGGCTCCCGAGGCCGTGGAGGAGGAAGCGCGGCGGGCGGCGGCCGAGGGCTACGAGACCTTCAAGCTCAAGGTCGCGGGCCGCTCCTTGGACGAGGACACCGCCCGGCTGCTGGCGGTACGTGGCGCGGTGGGTGCACGAGGGCACGTGCGGATCGACGCGAATGGGGGTTGGACGGAGCCGGAGGCGTCGCGCGCGTTGGACGCGTGGGCGGGGCAGGGGCTGGAACTGTGCGAGCAGCCAGTCGAGGCCGGTGCTTTCGAGGCCCTGGGCCGGTTGAGCGCGCGGGCCCCGTGCCCTATCGCGGCGGATGAGTCCCTGGCATTGCCCGGTGCCGCCCAGAGGCTCCTCGCCGGGCCTCGGACGGTGGGCGTCCTCGTGCTCAAACCCATGGTGCTCGGGGGCTTGCTGCCCGCGTTGGCCCTGGCGCGTGAGGCGGCGCGACAGGGGCTGGAGGCGTACGTGACGAGCGCGTTGGATGGAGTCATCGCCCGCGCGGGCGCCGCGCACCTGGCGGCGGCGTTGCCGTCGGGGCGGTATGCCTCGGGGCTCGGCGTGGGTCACCTCTTCCGGGATGAACCGGACCATCCATTCCGCCCGGTGCGCGGTCGCATCGTGTTGCCGAGGACGCCGGGCCAGGGAGTCGCGTGATGAAGGAGTCGTGCCCCATTCGGGAGGGCGCTGGGAGACATCCGGAGGCCCTGGCGCTCACGTTCGCGGGTTGGAGCTGGACGTATGCGGAGCTGGATGGGGGCGTGGGCCGCTGGGTGGCGGCGCTCCGCTCCCGAGGCGTGGGGCCGGGAGATCGGGTGGTGGTGCTCTCGACGAATCACGCCGCGCTGGTCCATCTCTTCCTCGCGCTCGGGCGGCTGGGCGCGGTGATGGCGCCACTCAACGCACGGCTCACGCCCTCTGAGTTGCGGCCGCTGGCCGAGGAGGTGGCGCCCCGGCTCACGCTGGCGCTCACGCCGCTGCGCTCCCACCTGCCCGGCGCCGAGCCCCTGGAGTCCTTCGCGGACGCGGTTCACGAGGCCTCGTCCGAGTGCCCACCCCTGGAGACGGAGGCGCCGCGGGTCATCCTGTTCACCTCGGGGACGACGGGCCGGCCCAAGGGCGCGGTGCTGACGGAGGGCAACTTCCGGGCTTCCGCGCGCTGCTCCGAGGCGAACCTCGGCGCGCACCCCGCGCCGCGCTGGTTGGGCACCTTGCCGCTCTTCCACGTGGGGGGCCTGGCGATGCTCACGCGCACCGCGTACGACGGAGGCTGCCTGGTGCTGCGCGAGCGCTTCGACGCGGACGACACCAACCGGGCGCTCGACGCGGAGGGCGTCACCCATGCGAGCTTCGTGGCCACGACGCTCGAGCGGGTCCTGGACTCGCGCCGGGACCGGCCCGTACCGCCCACGTTCCGGTGTGCGTTGATTGGCGGAGGCCCCGTGCCCGCGCCGCTGCTCGCGCGGGCGAAGGCGGCGGGCATCGTGTCCCTGCAGACCTACGGACTGACGGAAACCTGCTCGCAGGCGGCCACCGAGCACCCGGGCGAGGCGGATGGGCACACCGCGGGGCGGGCCCTGCCCGGCCTGGAGGTGCGCGTGGTGGGGCCCTCGGGCGAGCCGCTGGAGGTGGGGCGGGAAGGGGACATCGAGGTGCGTGGCCCCACGGTGATGGCCGGCTACCTGAACCGGCCCGAGGCCACGCGGGAAGTTCTCCGCGACGGCTGGTTGCGCACGAAGGACCTGGGCCGGCTGGACGAGCGGGGACGGCTCACGGTGCTCGCGAGGCGCACGGATCTCATTCTCCGGGGCGGAGAGAACGTCTACCCGGCCGAGGTGGAGAAGGTCCTCGCCGACCACCCGGCGGTGCGCGAGGTGGCGGTCGTGGGCCTGCCGGACGCGCACTGGGGCGAGGTACCGGTGGCCTTCGTCGTGATGCGCGAGGGCGCGCTGTCCCAGGAGCTGTTCGGCGAGTGGTGCCGCGAGCGCCTGGCGCGCTTCAAGCTCCCTTCTCGCTTCCTGGAGATCGAGGCCTTGCCGCGCAACGCGATGGGCAAGGTGGAGCGCACGGTATTGCGCCAACGGGCACGGGACGCATGACCTCGCGGAGGTGGATTTTTCCATCCATGTTCTCCAGGGCGAGGAACCCCGCCAGGTTTTTGGAGCAGGTGGGAAGCATCTCCTAGACTCGGAGATTGACGGGAGAGAGCGACACGAGTGGATCAGGCAACCTTCAACAAGCTGCTCACGGTGGGCGTGCAGAACGGCGCTTCGGACATTCACTTCCGGCCGGGAGATCCCCCCATCTACCGGGTCAACGGCGTGCTGCGCCCTCTGAAGATGGAGAAGCTGCATCCGGACCACACCCGCCAGGTGGCGCTCCACGTCATCTCGGATCCGCTCACCAAGTCGCAGATCGACTCGGTGCAGGAGTACGACACGTCCTACGGCCTCGCGGGCGTGGCGCGCTTTCGCGTGAACCTCTACCGGCAGCGCGGCACGCTCGCGTGCATCCTGCGCATCATCCCGGACGAGATTCCCACCATCGATGGACTGGGCCTGCCGCAGGTGCTCAAGACGATCGCCAGCAATGATCGCGGGCTCGTGCTGGTGACGGGGGCCACGGGTTCGGGCAAGAGCTCCACGCTCGCGGCGATGATCGATCACATCAACCGCACGGAGAACCTGCACATCCTCACCATCGAGGACCCGATCGAGTTCATCTACAAGAACGTGAAGTCCTCCATCTCCCAGCGGGAAATCGGCCCGGACACGGAGAACTTCGCCATCGCGCTGCGCGCCGCGCTGCGTCAGGACCCGGACGTCATCCTGGTGGGCGAGATGCGTGACACGGAGACGATCGACATCGCGCTCAAGGCCTCGGAGACGGGCCACCTGGTGTTCTCCACGGTGCACACGACGGACGCCTCGCGGACCATCAACCGGCTGATCTCCGTCTTCCCGGCCGAGGAGCAGGCCATGGTGCGCATGCGCCTGGCGGACAGCCTCAAGGCCACCATCTCCCAGCGGCTGTTGCCCAAGGCGGATGGCAAGAGCCGCACGGTGGCGTTGGAGATCATGGTCCAGACCAAGTCGGTGGAGGAGTACATCCGCGACGATCGCGCCAACGAACTCAAGGATGTCATCGAGAAGGGCCGCGACATGTTCGGCACGCAGTCCTTCGATCAGCACCTGAGCCAGCTCTACCGCGAGGGCATCATCACGCTGGAGACGGCGCAGAGCGCGGCCAGCAACCCGGCGGACTTCCAGCGCGCGCTCGAGTTCGAGTGAGCGGCTACGTCCAGAGGATGGAGTAGGTGCAGCTCTCGCTGCCATGGGCCCGGCACCGCAGGGGCTCCAGGTGGGTGATCGAGGCCGAGGGCTCGTAGCGCTGGGCCAACGCGAGGAGCAGTCCCTCGTCGAAGCTGCACGAGTAGGGGCTGGTGCATTGGCTGAGGATCTGCTTCTGCCCGGGAATGCTCCGGGACCGGAAGTGGCCGATGCCCTCCCGCATGACGCCCGTCTCGGGGCAGTACAGGGCCCGCCCGTTGAGGCCGTGGTTCATGTGGTACGCCACGTCCAGGGCGTCGAACGCGGAGTGGATGTCGACGACGGTGGAGGGAAAGCGGGCGATCGTCGGGATGTGAGACGCCGACTGCCGCACGGCCACCTCGCCGAAATCCCTCTGGACGCGTGCGATGACCCGGAGATTGGCCACGAGCGGGTACCAGGCCTCTGGATCGAACTGGACCAGTCCATCGGGGCCCGCGGTGCCCAGGTTCTCCTCGAGCATGAACCTGTTGGCGAGCAACCAGAACGAGCCGAGCCCCAGGATGAGATGCCGCAAGTTCTGTCCGATCACCTGGTAGTCGGCGTAGGCGTCGAGGGAGCGCATGGATGCCTTTGGCTCTCCTAGCGGGCGAGGGTGAAGCAGGACTCGCGGTCTCCGCGTGTCCCGGTCCAGGGGTGAAATGGGGCGTGCGGGGGCGGAGGCGGGATGCTCAGAGTGTAGATCTTCATCAAGGGGCTCCAACGAAAGGCGGGAGGACCTGGATTCACCCACGAGCGATGGGTGGATGCCAACAGGGGGGGATGGACGAATGGGCGCGGTGAAATACACTTGGTGCCGACGGGAGTGGAGCGCACACAGGAGCTAGGGATGCCGATCGAGCATGAAAGACGCCGCTTCCGGCGCTACCCCTTGAGGCTGCGGGCCCGGATTCGCCACGACACGCAAGAGGTCGACGCGGATGTGCTCAATGCCTCCGTGGGGGGCTGCCTCCTGGTGGCGCATCTGAACGTGAGCGCGGGAGACACGATCGAGGTGAGCATCCCGGATCTCCAGGTGCCGCCCACCTCCGTGTGCGTGGTGCGTTGCGCGCCCACGGAAGGAGGCTTCCTCATCGCGACCTGTTTCGAGACGGCGATCGCCGACGAGCCCGCGCTCGCTCTTGCTTCCTCCACCCCAACGCCTTCGCGCGTCAGTTAGCGCGCAAGGGGAGCACGGCATACCGCCCACCCGAATCCTTCCCAACGAGTGGGCCGCGCTCCTCGCCTTCGCGGCCGCAGCGTTTCACCTCAACCCCCCGTAGTGAGAGCACCCTGACTATGCAGACTTACGAGCAGTTCGCGGATGTGGATGTGTTGGGCGCGAACCTTCAATCCATCGTGGATGGCTTCGGAACCTTCTCCATCCTGGGCAACGGCATCCTGTTTCAGGAGGGGCTGGGGAACCGGGGACGTGACGACTCGATCTCCTTCGAGAAGGACAAGTGGTACCCGCTGGCCACGTTCCTGCGCGCCTTTGATCGCATCGGCAAGGACTTCGGCGAGTACATGCATCGCCAGGTGGGCCTGTCGATCCCGAAGAACGCGCCCTTTCCGCCCACCGTCGTGGACATCGACACCGCCATCCAGTCCATTGACGTGGCGTACCACATGAACCACGGGGTCAATGGTGTCGCCCTCTTCTCGCCCGCGACGGGCAAGAAGACCGATCGCATCGGCAACTATGGGTACGAGCGGCAGGTGGGCAAGAAGCTCATCCTGAGCAAGTGCAGCACTCCGTACCCGTGTGCGTTCGACGAGGGCATCCTCACGTCCATGGCCCAGCGGTTCGATCGCACGTCCTCCGTCACGCACGCGCCGGGCTCTTGCCGCAAGAAGGGTGCCGCCTTCTGCATCTACCACATCGCCTGGAAGTAGCGCCCCGCGGGGCATCCACCGGGGGACGGGTGCTCACGCCGCGTTGCTGGTCTTGTTGATCGTCCTCACGCGCACGCTGGGGACCGCCACGCTACCCGTGCCCGGCTGCTGCCGCTGGGCATAGGCCATCCACTCATCGAACATGTGGTGGAACAACTCGAAGACCTGGTCCACCAGCCCGAGCGCCTCGCGCTCCATGTCGGGCGAGAGCACGATCTCCTCCAGCTTGGCCTCGATGCCCTCGGTCCCCATGGCGTGGCCGCTCTCCAGATCCTTGTGGAGCGCGCCGAAGTAGCAGAGCGTCTCGCCCGTCGCCTTCTCGAACTCGAGCGCCAGGGCGCTGAACCGGGTGAAGGCCACGTCGCCCGTCGCCTCGATGGCCTCCACGACCGCCATGCGCACCGCGGGCGACGTGTTCTCGATGAGCCCCATCAAGCTGTAGATGGTCTGCCGGGTCTTCTGCCGATCATCGCCCCACAGCAGCCGCAGGGCCCCGTTGAGGTCCATCTGCGTGTTGAGGCCCAGCGTGCGCAGATCCTTGAGGTACATGCCCCAGTGGTGATCGTCCTCGTGGCTGTGCACGTTGATGAGGTGCTGGATGGGATCCTCGGAGCTCTCGTCGCGCAGCGCGTACTTGTTCACGTCCGAGAACCCCATGACGAACGGCGCCATGCACGGCACGAAGCTGAACCGCCGGCGGGGGTCCACCTGGGTGTCCTGGGTGAACATCATCAGGGCCGACTGCTCCAGACGCCGCTTGTTGCTCTCGATACGCTCCGCGATCCGCTTCATGGTGGGGTTCTCCTCGACTGGGTATCCCTTGACCCCCTGGAACGATGATTCCGGGAGATGAGGGTGACTTGTTGGACTGCTTCTTCCCCCCGACCGCCGACTGACGAAGAGGGATATAGAGGATTTTTATGCGGCGGTCAAAATCATCTTGGTGTTTTCGCGCTTTTTTTCATCTATCCGGGTTTTTTGATGTCATGAAAAGTATGCACCCATTCTGGACGAGTCCGATCAAAATAGAGGACATGAGAGGTAGAGTCGATCATGACTCAGGTGGATGGGTTTGACCCACCCCCGGATGCGGAATCCACGAAACGCGAGGCATGGGCATGAGTGACGACAGGGAGCGGGGTGGGGCACGACCCGGCGAGGAGGGGGGCGTCCGGCGGGCCTTTGGAGAGATCGCCGAGGCGTACGAGGCCTTCTTCCCCTCGCTCAACCGCTATGAGGGGCGGGTGGAGGACTTCCTCTCGCGGGCGGTGACGCGGGAGGCGCGGGTGCTGGACATGGGCTGTGGACCGGGGCTGTTCACGCGGGCCCTGCCGCCCCAGGTGGAGGTGGTGGGTCTGGATCTCTCCCCGGAGATGCTGGAGGTGGCCCGGCGCGCGAGGCCCTCGGGCAGGTACCGGGAGCACAGCTACCGCCAGTCCCTTCCCGCGGAGCTGGGGCGCTTCGGGGTGGCGCTGGCGGTGGGGTGTCTCGACTTCTGCGAGGACCTGCCGGAGGCGCTCGGTCATCTGGCGCACGCCCTGGAACCCGGGGGGCGGCTGCTGTTCACGGTGCTGGAGCGAAGGCCGGGGCTCGAGGCCCACGAGGACGCGTGCTGGAGGCTGCCAGAGGCGGAGCCACCGGTGACGTTGTTCTTCTGGTCCTTCGCCCGGACGGCCCAGGCGCTGGAAGCCGTGGGGCTGCTGCCCGTGCGCTACGCGCATGCACCGGGTTGGGTCCGGCTCGTCGACGAGCGGGTGATGCACTTCGGCTGGTGGGAGGTGATCCGCCCGGAGGAAGGTCCGCTGGGGACTGGCTCCGATAAGCCGCGCCGCTCGGAGGGCAGCCAAACTCCTTGACGCCAGGGGCCAGAGGCGCAAAGCATCCGCCGCCCGTAAAAGTCCCCCTACCCAACAGGAACTTCGATCATGGCCCCTCCGAGCGGCGAGAAGATCACCCTGAGCAACGGCAAGCTGTCCGTGCCGAACAACCCCATCATCCCCTACATCGAGGGCGACGGCACCGGCCGCGACATCTGGCGTGCCTCGCAGAACGTCTTCGACGCGGCGGTGGAGAAGGCCTACGGGGGGAAGAAGAAGATCTCCTGGTTCGAGGTGCTCGCCGGCGAGAAGGCCTTCAAGACGGTGAACAACTGGCTGCCGGACGAGACCGTCACGGCGTTTCGTGAGTACCTGGTGGGCATCAAGGGCCCGCTGACCACGCCGGTGGGCGGTGGCATCCGCTCGCTCAACGTGGCGCTGCGCCAGATGCTCGACCTGTACGTGTGCCTGCGTCCCGTGCGCTACTTCAAGGGCGTGCCCAGCCCCGTGAAGACCCCCGAGAAGGTCGACATGGTCATCTTCCGGGAGAACACCGAGGACATCTACGCGGGCATCGAGTTCGAGGCGGGCACGGCCAACGCCGCCAAGGTGCTGGAGATCCTCAAGAAGGAGTTCCCCAAGGACTTCGCGAAGATCCGCTTCCCGCAGGACGTGGGTCTGGGCATCAAGCCCGTGTCGAAGGAAGGCAGCGAGCGCCTCATCCGCTCGGCCATCGACTACGCCCTGGAGCACAAGCGCAAGAGCGTCACCTTCGTGCACAAGGGCAACATCATGAAGTTCACCGAGGGCGCCTTCCGCAAGTGGGGCTACGAGCTGGCGGCGCGCGAGTACGGTGACAAGGTCTACACGTGGGATCAGTGGGAGGCCACCAAGGCCGCCAAGAACGAGGAGGCCGCCAACGCCGAGCAGAAGGCGGCGCTCGCCTCGGGCAAGGTCCTCATCAAGGACTCCATCGCGGACATCACCCTGCAGCAGGTGCTCACGCGTCCGGACGAGTTCGACGTCATCGCCACGCTCAACCTCAACGGTGACTACCTGTCCGACGCGCTCGCCGCGCAGGTGGGCGGCATCGGCATCGCGCCGGGCGGCAACATCAACTACCTCACCGGCCACGCCGTGTTCGAGGCCACCCACGGCACCGCGCCCAAGTACGCGGACCTGGACAAGGTGAACCCCGGCTCGGTCATCCTCTCGGGCGAGATGATGCTGCGCCACCTGGGCTGGAACGAGGCGGCCGACCTCATCATCAAGGGCATGGACAAGGCCATCACGAACAAGACCGTCACCTACGACTTCGCGCGCCTGATGAACCAGGAGAAGCAGGCGGGCGTGACCGAGGTGAAGTGCTCGGAGTTCGGCCAGGCCATCATCAAGAACATGTAGTCGTCACGAGGAGACACTCCACATGGCTAAGAAGAAGATTGGTCTCATCGGCGGCGGTCAGATCGGTGGCAACCTGGCCCTGCTCGCGGTGCAGAAGAACCTCGGCGACGTCGTCCTCTACGACATTCCGGCGGCCGAGGGCCTGGTCAAGGGCAAGGCGCTGGACATCAACCAGCTCTCGGCGGTGGATGGCTACGACAGCCGCGTGCTGGGCACCACGGACTGGAAGGACGTGGCCGGCTCGGACGTGATCATCATCACCGCGGGCGTCCCCCGTAAGCCGGGCATGTCTCGCGAGGATCTGCTCGACGTCAACCTGAAGATCATGCGGGACGTGGCGGGCAACATCAAGCAGCACGCCCCCAACGCCTTCGTCATCAACGTGGCCAATCCCCTGGACGCCATGGTGTTCGCGCTCCAGAAGATCTCCGGACTTCCCGCGAACATGGTGGTCGGCATGGCGGGCGTGCTGGACACCAGCCGCTTCAAGTGCTTCGTCGCCGAGGCGCTCAACACGTCCATCCGCGACGTGGAGGCGCTGGTGCTCGGTGGCCACGGGGATGACATGGTGCCGCTCGTGCGCCACAGCACCGTGGGCGGCGTGCCCCTCACCCAGCTGCTGCCCAAGGACAAGCTGGACGCCATCATCGACCGCACCCGCAAGGGCGGCGCCGAGCTGGTGGCCCTCTACAAGACGGGCAGCGCCTACTTCGCGCCCGCCGCCAGCTCCATCGCCATGGCGGAGAGCTTCCTGCTCGACCGCAAGCGCGTGCTCCCGGCCGCCGCCCTGCTCAAGGGCGAGTACGGCATCAGCGACTACTTCTTCGGCGTGCCGGTGCAGATCGGCGCGGGCGGAGTGGAGAAGATCCACACGGTGGAGCTCAACGAGGCGGAGAAGGCGGAGATCGCCAAGTCCTTCGACTCGGTGAAGAAGACCGTGGAGAGCGTCAAGCTGTAGCACTCGCGCTCCCCAGCCCGTCAGGCCCCTCGCGGAACGAGCTGTCCGCGGGGGGTCGGGCTGAGGGAGGCTGATGCCGGAGATGGCGCGCTCTTATCCGCATGATCCGGTAATCTTTGCGGCTCACTGAATTGATCAGTTAACTAGCCAGAAGTACTGCACTGGAGGTCCGGCGGGCTGGCCCTGGACGTGGGGCTCGCGATGCCGGTCCACGTTCCTCGCGAGCGTCGGGCCCTCCAGTCCTCAAGGAGACGCGGCATGGCAGCAGCAGCGCGGTTCACGGTCGTGGGCGGCGGACTCGCCGGGCTGATGACGACCATCAAGCTGGCGGAGGCGGGGCATCAGGTCGACATCCTGTCGCTCGTGCCGGTGAAGCGTTCCCACTCGGTTTGCGCCCAGGGCGGCATCAATGGCGCGGTGAACACGAAGGGGGAGGGCGACAGCCCCGACATCCACGTGAAGGACACGCTGCGCGGGGGTGACTTCCTCGCCGAGCAGGTCTCCGTGAAGGGCATGTGCTACGCGGCACCGGGCATCATCTACCTGCTCGATCGCATGGGCGTGACGTTCAACCGCACGCCGGAAGGCCTGCTGGACTTCCGCCGCTTTGGCGGCACGCTCCACCACCGGACGGCCTTCGCGGGCGCCACCACCGGCCAGCAGCTGCTCTACGCGCTGGACGAGCAGGTGCGCCGCTGGGAGTCCGAGGGCCGCGTCACCAAGTACGAGTCCTGGGAGTGGCTGGGCACGGTGAAGGATGGCTCGGGCCGCTGTATCGGCAGCGTGGCCATGGATCTGCGCACCAATGAGATCCGCGCCTTCCCGGCCGAGGCGGTGTGTCTGGCCACGGGCGGTCCGGGCATCGTCTTCGGGCGCTCCACCAACTCCATCATCAACACGGGCACGGCCGCGGGCCGCGCCTACATGGAGGGCGCGCTCTACGCCAACGGCGAGTTCATCCAGGTGCACCCGACCTCCATCCCGGGCGAGGACAAGCTGCGCCTGATGAGCGAGTCGGTGCGTGGCGAGGGTGGCCGCGTGTGGGTGCCGCGCAAGAAGGGCGACACGCGAGATCCTCGGCAGATCCCCGACAGCGAGCGCTTCTACTTCCTCGAGGAGAAGTACCCCAAGTACAAGAACCTCGTGCCGCGCGACGTGGCCACGCGCGAGATCTTCACCATCTGCCGCGAGATGGGCCTGGGCATCGGTGGCCGCGACGCCGTGTTCCTGGACGTCACGCACATCCCCGCCCAGAAGCTCACCGAGAAGCTCGGTGGCGTGATGGAGATCTACGAGAAGTTCGTGGGCGATGACCCGCGCCACGTGCCCATGCAGATCTTCCCGGGCATGCACTACTCCATGGGCGGCCTGCACGTGAGCTTCGAGGCGGACTCGAAGACGATGACGCCGCTGGTCGGCAGCCCCGTCAACCACACCACGCGCATTCCCGGCCTGTACGCCGCGGGCGAGGCCGAGTACGCCTACCACGGCGCCAACCGCCTGGGCGCCAACTCGCTCCTGTCCTGCATCTACGCGGGCATGCTCAGTGGCCCGGCCATGGCGTCCTTCGCCAAGAGCAACGCCAAGAGCGCCAACGACGCGGACCACCAGAAGCACTTCGCCGAGGCGAAGAAGTTCTGGGAGGAGCGCTTCGCCTCCATCAAGAAGATGGACGGCAAGGAGAACGCGTACGGCCTGGCCAAGGAGATGGGCGATCTCATGACGGAGAACGTCACCGTCGTGCGCTACAACGACCGCCTGCAGAAGTCGCTCGAGAAGCTACGCGAGCTCAAGGAGCGCTGGAAGAACATCAACGCGCTGGACACGGGCAACGTGGCCAACCGCAGCATCTCCTACGCCAACCAGCTCTGGAACATGTTCGAGCTGGCCGAGGTCATCACCAAGAGCGCGCTCATGCGCGACGAGAGCCGCGGCGCGCACTACAAGCCGGACTTCTCGCTGCCCGAGCCCGCGACGAAGGACCCCACGCTGGATGCCAACTGGATGGGGCTCTGGAAGAAGCGCCACGAGAAGTGGGCCAAGACGACCCTCGCCGCCTACTCCCCCGAGACGCCGCAGATCAGCTACGAGGACATCCCCACGCCCGTGCTCGACCCCGAGCCGCGCTGGTACGCCTGAGCGATAGAGAGGCAACGACATGGACAACGCGACCACGACGCAGGCGCCTGTCAGCACCAAGGGCAAGAAAGTCACCTTCCGCATCTGGCGCCAGGACGGTCCGGATCAGGCGGGGCGCTACGACGAGTTCGAGCTGGAGTACCGCCCGGGCGCCAACGTCGTCTCCTGTCTCATGGAGATCCAGCGCAACCCCGTCACCAAGGACGGGCGCAAGGTGCCCCCGGTCATCTGGGACGCCGCGTGCCTGGAAGAGGTGTGCGGCAGCTGCGCGATGAACATCAACGGCCGGGTGCGCATGGCGTGCTCGGCGCTCATCGATCGCATCGTCGGGGACGGGGAGGCCGTCATCACCCTGCAGCCGATGAGCAAGTTCCCCGTCACGCGCGATCTGTCGGTGAACCGCGACCGCATGTTCGACGCGCTCAAGCGCGTCAAGGCGTGGATCAACATCGACGGCACGCATGACCTGGGCCCCGGCCCGCGCCAGTCCGCCGCGGACCATGGCGTCATGTACAAGCTGTCCACGTGCATCACGTGCGGCAGCTGCCTGGAGGCCTGCCCCCAGGTGACGATCGACAACGAATTCATGGGCGCCGCCGCCATCAGCCAGGCGCGGCTCTTCAACATGAACCCCACGGGCAAGATGAACGCCGAGGAGCGCGTGCGCGGGCTCATGGGCCCGGGCGGCATCCAGGACTGTGGCAAGGCCCAGAACTGCGTGAAGGTGTGTCCCAAGGAGATCCCGCTCACCACCTCCATCGCGGTGATGAACCGCGAGGTGAGCAAGCAGATCATCAAGGACATCTTCTTCAACCAGGGCGACGAGAAGAAGGCGACGGGCGGTCCCGGCTAGGCCGTCTCCTCGTCCCATGAGGGTGTTTGTTCCCGAGGCTCCGTGTCCGGCCTTTGTTCGCCAGACCGGGGCCTCGGTTCTTTCCGGTTCGCCTGGATTGGGCTCTTGACAATAGGGCCTTGCCAAGCGGGCCATTCTGCGCGAGAGAGGCAGCCGTCCCGGGGGACTGGCTCCCGGGTCAGTCTCGCGCGTCACTCGCGTCACCCGGAGCTTCGATGAAGATCCACGAGTACCAGGGCAAGGAAGTCTTCCGGAAGTATGGGGTCCCCACGCCGCGAGGCATCCTCGCGACCACTCCCGACGAGGCCGAGAAGGCCGCGAAGGAGCTGGGCACCTCGGTGGTCGTCGTGAAGGCCCAGATCCACGCGGGCGGCCGCGGCAAGGGCGGCGGCGTGAAGCTCGCCAAGAGCCCCGCCGAGGCGAAGCAGCTCGCCCAGCAGATGATCGGCATGAAGCTCAAGACGATCCAGACCGGGCCCGAGGGCCAGACGGTCAACAAGGTCTACATCGAGGAGGGCTTGGCCATCGGTCAGGAGCTGTACCTCGGCGTGACGCTGGATCGCGCCACCTCGCGCATCACCTTCATGGCTTCCCGCGAGGGCGGCGTGGAGATCGAGGAAGTGGCCGAGAAGCACCCGGAGAAGATCCTCCGCGAGGCGGTGGATCCGGTGTCGGGCTTCCAGGACTTCCAGGGCCGCAAGCTGGCGTTCGGCCTGGGCCTGACGGGTCCCACGGTGAACAAGTTCGTGCAGTTCTGCTCCGCGCTCTACCGCGTGTACACCGAGGCGGACGCGTCCCTGGTGGAGATCAACCCGCTGGTCATCACCAAGGAGGGCGGCGTGGTGGCGCTCGACGCGAAGGTGGACTTCGAGGAGAACGCGCTCTACCGGCACAAGGATCTGCTCGCCTACCGCGATCTGGCGGAGGAGGAGCCGCGGGAGATCCAGGCCAAGGAGCATGATCTGGCGTACATCGCGCTGGACGGCAACATCGGCTGCATGGTGAACGGCGCGGGTCTGGCCATGGCCACCATGGACACCATCAAGCTGGTGGGCGGCAATCCCGCCAACTTCCTGGACGTGGGCGGCGGCGCGAGCAAGGAGAAGGTCACTGCGGCCTTCAAGCTCATCCTCGCCGATCCGGCCGTGAAGGCGGTGCTCGTCAACATCTTCGGCGGCATCATGAAGTGCGACGTCATCGCCGAGGGCATCATCGCCGCGGCCAAGGAAGTGCAACTCAAGATCCCGCTCGTGGTTCGCCTCGAGGGCACCAACGTGCAGCAGGGCAAGGACTTGCTGAGCAATTCCGGCCTCGCCATCACCCCCGCCGACAACCTCCGCCAGGCCGCCGAGAAGGCCGTCGCCGCGGTGAAGTAGTTCCAGGCAGAGAAAGGTCAAGCCATGAGCATCCTCGTCAATGAGAACACGAAGGTCCTCTGCCAGGGCATCACCGGCTCGGCGGGTTCGTTCCACACCAAGCAGATGTTGGAGTACGGCACGAAGATGGTCGGTGGTGTGACGCCCGGCAAGGGCGGCACCGACTTCGAGGGCAAGGTCCCCGTGTTCAACACGGTGGCCGACGCGGTGAAGCAGACCGGCGCGAACACCTCGGTCATCTTCGTTCCGCCCCCCTTCGCCGCGGACTCCATCATGGAGGCCGCCGACGCGGGCATCTCCCTCATCATCACCATCACCGAGGGCATCCCCGTCAACGACATGGTGCGCGCCAAGCGCTACATCCAGGGCAAGCCGGGCGTGCGCCTCATCGGCCCCAACTGCCCGGGCGTCATCACCCCTGGCGCCAAGTGCAAGATCGGCATCATGCCGGGCCACATCCACAAGCCGGGCCGCATCGGCGTGGTGTCGCGCTCGGGCACGCTCACCTACGAGGCCGTGCACCAGCTCACCCAGCTGGGCCTGGGCCAGTCCACCGCGGTGGGCATCGGTGGCGATCCGGTCAACGGCACGGACTTCGTGGACGTGCTCAAGCTCTTCAATGACGACCCGGAGACGGACGCCGTCATCATGATCGGCGAAATCGGCGGTAGCGCCGAGGAGGCCGGTGCCGAGTACGTGGCGCGTGAGTTCAAGAAGCCCATCGCGGGATTCATCGCCGGCCAGTCGGCGCCCCCGGGCAAGCGCATGGGCCACGCGGGCGCGATCATCTCCGGAGGCAAGGGCACCGCCTCCGAGAAGATCAAGGCCATGGAGGCCGCGGGCTTCGTGATGGCCGCGAGCCCCGCCGAGCTCGGCACCACGCTGCAGGAGGCCATCAAGCGTGGCCCCGCGAAGAAGCGCTAGTTCCTAAACCCGCTGTTCCGACACACGAGGAGCCATTCCATGGCCATCGAGCGTACGCTGTCCATCATCAAGCCGGACGGTCTGCAGAAGGGCGTCATCGGCAAGGTCATCTCCCGCTTCGAGGAGAAGGGTCTCAAGCCGGTCGCCATCCGCCTGCAGCAGCTGTCGCAGGCCCAGGCCGAGGGGTTCTACGCCGTCCACAAGGCGCGCCCCTTCTTCAAGGACCTGGTGAACTTCATGATCTCCGGCCCCGTGGTGCTCATGGTGCTGGAGGGTGAGAACGCCGTCCTGGCCAACCGCGACATCATGGGCGCCACCAACCCGGCCAACGCGGCCCCTGGCACCATCCGCCGCGACTTCGCCACCAGCATCGATCAGAACACGGTGCACGGCTCGGACAGCCTGGAGAACGCCAAGATCGAGATCGCGTACTTCTTCCGCGAGACCGAGGTCCACGGCTACGAGTACTCCGGCAAGAAGTAGTCACGACGGGCTTCGCGCCCCGGACACGGCCCGGCTCCCGCGCTCATCCGCGGGGACCGGGCCGTCGTCTTTGGGACGGCTGCTCAGGTGAGGTGAACGGGCAGCTCCTTGAGTCCGCGCAGGGTGATGCTGCTGCGCCACTGCAGCTCCTCCTCGGGGATGGCCAGCCGCAGCTTGGGGAAGCGGTTCACGAGCGTCTGGATGCCGATGCGTCCCTCCATCCGCGCGAGCGGCGCGCCCAGACAGAAGTGCGCGCCCATGCCCAGGCCCAGGTGGCGGTTGGGCGTCCGGGCGAGATCGAGCTTGTCCGGGTCGGGAAAGGCCCGCTCGTCGCGGTTCGCCGAGGAGATGAGCAGCAGCACCATGCCTCCGCGGGGGATGAGTTCTCCGTGCAGCGTGATGTCCTCCGTGGCGAAGTGGACCGCGGACTGCTCCACGGCGTTGCCGTAACGCAGCAACTCCTCGACCCCCGGGACGATGAGGTCGGGGTTCTCGCGCAGCTTCTGGAGCTGATCCGGGTGTTGGAGCAGCGCGAGGACACCGTTGCCGATGAGATTCACCGTGGTCTCGTGACCCGCCAGCAGGATGAGGAAGATCATCGAGACGAGCTCATCCTCGTTCAGGCGATCTCCCTGCTCCTCGGCCTGCACGAGCGCGGACAGGAGATCATCGCTCGGCTGTTTGCGGCGCGTGTGGATGAGCTTGCGGAAGAAGCGCTGCAGTTTGTAGGCGTTGGCGAACTGGCCCATCATCTTGAGGGGGCTCGCCGTGGACGCGTCCAATAGCTCCGCCGTCCATTCGTGGAACTTGAAGCGATCCTCCTCGGGCACGCCCATCATCATCGAGATGATGGTCAGGGGCAGGGGGAGGGCGAAGTCGGCGATGAGGTCCACGCGCTCCTTCTTCTCCGCGGCATCGAGCAGCTCGTTGACGACCCGCACCACCGTGTCTCGGATCTCCTCGACCCGGCCTGGGGTGAAGGCCTTCTGGACCAGGTTGCGCAGGCGGCGGTGATCGGGCGGATCACTCGCCAGCATGTTGCTCTGGAAGGCCTTGATGAGCTTGGGCACGTACCAGCGGTCCAGCGCGCTCGGCTCATTGGTGACGGTGCGCCGGTTGTGGGCGAAGCGGGGATCATTGAACGCGTTGACCACGTCCTCGTAGCGCGTGAGGACCCACGTCTTGCCCAACAGGGGCCGCTGCATGATGGCCACGGGCGAGTCCCGCCTCAGCCGGGTATAGGTGGGATAGGGATCCTTCAACATCTCGGGCGTATTGAGCTTCAACTCGAGGGGCATGGGTTCTCTCCGTCAAGAGGGGGTCTTCGCGCCCAGGGGGGATGGGCGGGAGTCGACTATGGGGCCGGGCTCCGACGGTTTTGATGGTTGTTCAACAATTTCATGTTAGTCAAGTAGAGGGGGGACTGGACAGGCCGTCCCGAGCATGCCTCAAGGGGGCAAGCCCTCCTTTGACTCCGCCTCCCGGGATGTGGGAAGTGACCCCCATCCCCGCCCCGTTGGAACCAGGACGATGCAGAACGAGCTTCCCAACGCCGACCTCGAGAGCCCGGCCCCCGTGTTGCCCACTCCGGCCCCCGCCCCCGTGAAGCTCACGGAGGTCTCCAGCCTCACCCTGGAAGGGCTCACTCGTTTTCTGACCGAGGAGCTGGGCGAGCGCTCCTTCCGCGCGGGTCAGCTCTACCGCTGGATGCATCAGCGCGGGGCCACGTCCTTCGATGAGATGACGGACCTGTCCAAGGCGCTGCGCGAGAAGCTCAAGCAGCGCGCGGAGATCGTCCCCCTGGTCAAGGACGCCGAGCAGCGCTCGGTGGATGGGACCATCAAGTACCGGTGGAAAACCCGGGATGGCCGCTACATCGAGTCCGTCTACATGCCCTCCGAGGACCGCAAGACGCTGTGCGTGTCCACCCAGGTGGGGTGCGCCATGGCGTGCACCTTCTGCATGACGGGCACCCTGGGGCTCAAGCGCAACCTCACTCCCGGGGAGATCGTCGCCCAGGTGCATGCGGTCAACCGCGAGGTGCGCAAGAACGAGGGCCTGGAGACGCTGCGCCCCCTGTCCAACCTGGTGTTCATGGGCATGGGCGAGCCCCTGCACAACTTCGAGAACCTGAAGACGTCGCTCGCCATCCTCCAGTCCCAGGACGGGCCGAACTTCAGCCACCGCCACATCACCGTGTCCACCGTGGGCCTCGTGCCGATGATCGAGCGCTTCGGGCAGGAGACGGACGTGAAGCTCGCCATCTCCCTCAACGCGAGCACCGACGAGCAGCGCTCCAAGACGATGCCCGTCAACCGCAAGTGGAACATCGCGGCGCTGCTCGACGCCTGCCGCAAGTTCCCCCTGCGCCAGGGCCGCCGCATCACCTTCGAGTACGTGCTGCTGCGCGACTTCAACGACACCGACGAGGACGCCGCGCGCCTCATCCAGCTGCTCGAGGGCATCCCCGCCAAGGTGAACCTGATTCCCTACAACGAGAACCCCGGCCTGGGTTTCCAGACGACGATGGACCAGCGGGCCGAGCGCTTCCGGGAATTGCTGTGCGAGGGGCACGTGGCGGCCTTCATCCGGCAGAATCGGGGGCGGGACATCGCCGGCGCGTGTGGCCAGTTGGCCAACCGGGGAGGGGAGAACGCCTCGGAATCGTCGCAAAGCCCCGAGCTTCCTTGACAATCCGTTCGCGGGGGGGTTAAGAGCGCCCCCCTCCAAGCTGATCACCTTCTTGTCTCACCTTCAGTTTTCATCTGGAGCCTCAGAAATGGCCGTTGTTCTCCGTCTCGCCCGCGCGGGCGCCAAGAAGAAGCCGTACTACCACGTGGTGGCCACCGACTCCCGTAACCCCCGGGACGGTAAGTTCATCGAGGCCGTGGGCGCCTACGACCCGAACCACAACCCCGCCAAGGTGGAGTTCAACGCGGATCGTCTGGAGTACTGGCTGAAGAGCGGCGCGCTGCCCTCCGAGACCGTTGGCGAGCTCATCAAGCGCCACAAGCGCGCCGCCGCTACTCCCGCCTCCTAGTCCCTCCCGGGGCTGAGTCGACAGCGTGGAGCAACTCATCCTCTATCTGGTGCGGTCCCTGGTCGATCATCCCGACCAGGTCGCCTTGCGTGCGTCCGAGGTGGACGGGGCCCGGCTCTATGAGCTGAAGGTCTCCCCCGAGGACGTGGGCAAGGTCATCGGCCGTGACGGGCGCACCGTGGGTGCCCTCCGGACGTTGATCGGCGCCGCGTCCCAGAAGCATGGGCAGAAGGTCCGCCTGGAGATCCAGGACGATCGGCGCACCCAGCCGTCCCCCGCCGCCCCTCCCGAAGGCCCGTGACGCTCAAGCCCCATCTCGAGCTGGGCTACGTGGCCCGCGCCCATGGTCTCAAGGGCGAGGTGGCCGTGCGGCCCTTCGATCCGGCCTCCGAGACGCTGGATTTCGTCGAGCGCGTGCTCGTGCGCACCCGCGCGGGCCAGGAGCGCCTGCTGCGCATCGAGTCGGTGCGTCCCACTCCCAAGGAAACCCTCGTGGTCTTCGAGGCGGTGGAGCGCCGCGAGGATGCCGAGGCGCTCGTGGGTGGCACGGTGCTCGTGTTCCGCGAGGATCTCGAGCCCCCCGCCGAGGACGAGTACTTCCAGGGCGACCTGGTGGGACTCACCGCGGTGGACGCGGCGGGCCATGTGCTTGGCCGCGTGGAAGAGCTCTGGGACACCGGGGAGGTGCCCAACCTCGTCATCCGCGCCGAGGGCCGCGAGGAGTTGGTGGTGCCCTTCGCCGATGACTTCGTCTCCACCGTGGACATCCCGGGCGGCAAGCTCGTGGTGAAGCCGCCGGAGTATCTGGAGGCGGGCGGGAGCGAGCCGGAAGGGGAGGAGTGATGTACCCCGTGGAGGTGCTGACGCTCTTCCCGGACAGCGTCCAGGGCTATCTGGGCGCGAGCATTCTCGGCAAGGCACGCGAGAAGGGACTGCTCGGCGTCACCGTCACGTACGTGCGGGATTTCGCCGAGGGCAAGCATCGGGTCACCGACGACGCGCCCTACGGAGGCGGCGCCGGCATGGTGATGAAGCCCGAGCCCCTGGTGTCCGCCCTGGAGGCCGCTCGGGCCCGTGCCCCCGCGGGGACCAAGGCCCTGCTGATGAGCCCGCGGGGGCCCACGTTCACCCAGGCACGTGCTCGCGAACTCGCCCAGGAGCCCGGGCTGATCCTCGTGTGTGGCCGTTACGAGGGCGTGGATGAGCGCGTCATGCCCTACCTGGATGGCGAGCTGTCCCTGGGGGACTTCATCCTCACCGGGGGGGAGGTGGCCGCCCTGGCCGTGGTGGACGCCGTGGCGCGGCTGCTGCCCGGGGTGCTGGGCAACGAGGCCTCCAGTGTCACCGAGAGCTTCGAGGAGAACCTGCTCGAGCACCCCCATTACACCCGGCCGCCCGTCTTCCGGGGCGCCGAGGTGCCCGCCATCCTGCAGGAGGGCAACCACGCGCGCATCGCCCGGTGGCGGCGCTGGCACGCGTTGCGGCTCACCCGCGAGCGGCGCCCGGATCTGTTCGCCCGCCTGGCGCTGAGCAAGGCGGATCTGAAGCTGTTGTCGAAAACCGAGGAGGAATTGTAGTCCTCGCGGTGGTTTCCCTGGCGGTAGGGCTTCTGCGGGCTTGTTCGCCCCCCGCCACTCTGGTAGGACGGCCCGCTCTCAAGTTTTCGTACCCCAGTCTGAGCTTTTCTGGAGTCAGTCCATGCGTCGCAGCGCTATCGAGTACGTGGAGGCCAAGCACCTCCGTCAGGACGTCACCGCGTTCCAAACGGGTGACTCGGTTCGAGTTCACTGGAAGGTCAAGGAAGGCGACAAGGAGCGCGTGCAGGCGTTCGAGGGCCTCGTCATCCGCAAGACGAAGGGCTACAACCGCGCCACCTTCACCGTGCGCAAGGTCTCTTTCGGCGTCGGCGTGGAGCGCATCTTCCCGGTGCACAGCCCCCGCTACGAGAAGATCGAGGTCCTCAGCCGCGGCCACGTGAACCGCAACCGCCTCTTCTACATCCGCAACCTCAAGGGCAAGGCCTCCCGCGTGGAGACCCAGGAGGACGCCGAGATGCGTCGCGCCTCCAAGACCACCGCCAAGGCCAAGGCCTAGCGCCGGGGTTGCTTCCGGTCCGTTCGCGGACCGGCGCTTTTCGGGGAGTGTCCTTTTCCAAGGACGCTCCCTTTTTTCATGTCCACGCGCGCTACAATGGGGGGCGCATGCACTTCGTCGAGCTTGCCGTCCAGAATGTCCGGGGCTTCTCCCCGGCCGGCCGTTTCGCCCTGAAAACAGGGTATCTGGTTCTCAAACCGCCCACGGCGGAGCCGAGCCCATTGGCCGGACTGTCGCTCGCGCTGCTGTACGCGGATGGCCGTGGAGGGGACGCGTCCTTCTCCGCCTCCGCACAGAAGCCGGGCAAGGCCGCCCTCACGTTGATGGGCCAGGATGGTGTCACCTACCGCGTGCTGCGCGAGTTGGGCGGAGGGGGCTCGCTGCACCGGCTCAACCCCGCCACGAAGCAGCCGGAGTTGGTGACGCAGGACACCACCGAGGCCAACCAGTTCCTCCGTGGCCAGGTGGGTCTGCCGCCGCGCACCACGTTCGATCAGCTCTTCTGTCTGTATGCCGCGCAGTTGCCCTCACGCCGCCCTCGTGGCCTGGGCCGCGCGACGACCTCGGCTTCCGGTCTGCGCACCCAGTCTTCCTCGGGCATCGCCGCGGCGCGCACGCACTCCTCTCCAGGTATCGCCGGAGGTCTGGCGAGCGCCCAGGCGGTCCTGCCCGCCCAGGACATCCCCGCCGCCGAGGCCAAACAGAAGGAACTGGAGAAGGAACTCATCCTCTGCAAGGAGGTGGACAACCTCCAGTTCGAGGTGGATGGGCTCAACTCCCAGGTCTTCAACCTGGAGCAGAAGCTGAGCAGCACCGAGGGCCTCAAGGAGAAGCTGCGCGAGGCCGAGGCGCTCTGGAACGCCGAGCCCACCCCCGAGAAGATGGGCCTGCCCGCGGACATCGTCGCCCGCGCCGAGCGCTACGGCCGCGTGCTCGCCCGGCGCGACGAGGCCCTCGCGCGGCTCCTGGCCGACAAGGATCTCGCCGACGAGGAGGCCGCGCGCCTGCCAGACATCCAGCCCCTGGTGCGCAACCGCAACTTCTGGATCGCCGTGGCCGCGGGCCTGTTGTTCTTCGGCGTCAGCCTCTTCCTGAGCAAGGGCGCCCGGTACGTGGCGCTGCTGGACGTGCCCGCCTTCGGCTTCGCCGCCGTGCTCGCCCTGCGCTACGTGGAGGAGTTGCAGGAGAAGGACCGGGTGGACCGCCGCGGCGAGATGTTCATCGCCCGTGAGAAGAAGATCACCGAGGAGTTCGAGGCCGAGGCCGGCCCCGTGCGCCGCGCCCTGGACATCTTCGACGTGGACACGCCCAAGGACATTCCCCCCCGGTTGCAGCGCCGCGAACAGCTCGGCGCCGAGGTGGCCCAGCTGCGCGCCCAGCTCGTCTCCCTGGAGAAGCACCCCGAGTTCATCGAGGCGGGTGAGCAACTGCCGATCATCCGCCAGCAGATCGAACTGCTCAACGCGAAGATCGAGCAGAAGGGCACCTTCGTGCGTGACATGCGCGAGGTGGAGCGGGAGTTGTCCCGGCTCAAGGAGTCCATCGCGCTCGCCCGCAACCCGCAGGCCATGGCCGGCTCCCCGGGTGTCGAGGCCTCCAGTGGTCCGGAGCCCCTGGAGGATCCCTCGCCGTTGCTGCTCGGGCTGGCCGGGGACGTGCTGGCCACGGATCTGCATGCCGTGGCGGGCGTGATGCGCGAGCGGTGCGTGCAGTATTTCAGCGCCCTCACCGAGCGCCGCTATGTCGGCGTGGAGTGGGACAAGGACGGGCGTACGTCGGTGGTGGGTGCCTCGGGCCGGCGTCAGCCGCTCTCGGAGTTGCCCCCGCGCGAGGTGGATCTCTTCTTCCTGAGCCTGCGGTTGACCCTGGTGGAGAAGCTGGGCACGCGCCTCAAGTTGCCCCTCGTCGTCGAGGATGCCTTCCTGGGCGTGGATGAGTCCCGGCTGCCGTTGCTGGCCCGGATGCTCAAGCACCTGGGGACGCTGACGCAGGTGCTGCACGTCACGCCGCTGGGCGGCTTCTCCCAGGTGTCGGACGCGACGATTAACCTGTAGTGCTCGGGGGCTCCGGTCGGGGGCCCCTGTGTGGGGAGGGCGGGATGGAACGGGAAGGGGCGAAGGTGGAGCGCAAGCAGTGGGGCGACGAGGGCGAGGAGGCGGCGGTGTGCTTCCTGGTGTCCCAGGGGTACCGGATCCGGGCGCGCAACTACGCGTGCCGCCATGGGGAACTGGACGTGGTGGCCGAGCGGGGAGATGTCTTGTGCTTCGTGGAGGTGCGCATGCGCTCCACGGCGGCCTGGGGAGATCCTTCCCAGACGGTCTCCTTCGCCAAGCAGCGCAGGGTGGTGAAGACGGCGCTGCACTACCTGGGGACGCACGGCGTGCGCGACCGGATGCTGCGCTTCGATGTCATCTCGGTGGTGGGCCGCGGCGAGCGCGCGACGGTGGAGCATCTGCCGGGCGCGTTCGACGCCGGCATGTGAGGCACGGCGAATGTCTGGGACGCTCTATCTGGTGGCCACGCCCATCGGGAACCTGGGGGACGTGTCCACACGCGCCCTCGAGACCCTGCGGCAGGTGGCCTTCGTGGCTTGTGAGGACACGCGGCACTCGCGCGTGCTGCTCGAGCACTTCGGTATCTCCGCGGACACGGTGAGCCTGCCCGCGTTCGCCGAGGGACAGCGCGCGGGCCGCATCCTGGATCGGCTCGTGGCCGGAGAGGACTGCGCCTTGGTGACGGACGCGGGCAGTCCCGGCATCAGCGACCCCGGCGAGAAGCTGGTGGCCGAGGCCCTCGAGCGCGGCGTGAAGGTGGTGCCCGTGCCGGGGCCCACCGCCCTGGTGGCGGCGCTGAGCGCGTCGGGGTTGCCCACCGGGCGCTTCCACTTCCTCGGCTTCCTGCCGCGCAAGGGGCCCGAGCGCCAAGCCATGCTGGAGGAAGTGGCGCCGCTGTCCGCGACGCTCGCCCTCTACGAGTCTCCGCGCCGGTTGGGTGAGACGCTGGCGGACCTGCGCGACGCGCTGGGCGAGCGGCGGGCCGTGGTGGCGCGGGAGCTGACCAAGGTGCACGAGGAGTTCGTGCGCGGCACCCTGGGCTCGCTCGGCGAGCGCTATGCGACCGAGGAGCCCCGGGGCGAGGTGGTGGTGCTCGTGGAGGGACGCACGGGCGAGCACCGCTGGAGCGAGGAGGAGTTGCGACGCGCCCTGGAGGAAGGGCTCGGGCGCGGCGAGAAGCTCAAGGGGTTGAGCACCGAGCTGGCCCGCCGCGCCGGTTGGTCCGGGCAGGACGTGTACCGGCTCGGGCTCGGGCTCAAGAAGCGCTGAGCGGCCCGGCGGTCAGAACGCGAAGGTCGCCGTCACGTCGAAGCGCAGGTCCCGGCTCTCCGAGGCGAAGAATCGCCGCGAGGCGAGGTCCGTGCGGTAGTCGAAGCTTGGGTTCCTGTTGCTCGGATTGCCGGCGATGTCCTCGAAGTCCGCCTTGCCATCCTCGTTCGTGTCCTGGCCCGGGGCCTCGGCGGTGAGGGCGTGGTCGGTGTTGTAGAGGAACATGGCCGAGCCGCGAATGGAGATGATGTCGTTCACGCGGGCCGTCAGGCCGACCTGGCCACCCACCTGGAGGTACTCGGTGGTGTAGAGCATCTTGCCGAGCGCACCGCTCATCTCGTTGTAGTAGCGGCCGGCGCCCACGAAGTTGCTCATGGCCCGTACGTCCAGCCGGATATTGCGCCTGGGGTTGTCGATGACCTGGAACTCCGAGCCCACCACCACGCCGAGCACGTGCGGCGCCTGGATGCCCGTCTCCGCCCGGTCCCATCCGTTCTCGTAGCAGTTCTCCGGCGCGCCAAGTCCCACACCGGGGTTCTCGCAGTTGGAGTAGGCGCCCGGGCCGCGCACGGGGATGGTGTAGGCCGCCTTGAAGTAGGGCTCGGCGAGGCCGATCTTGCGCGAGAGCGCCGTGGACAGCGTGTACTTGTGCACGCGATCGCCCACGGGCGTCCGGGGGTTGTCATCCCGCGTGTCGAGAGACGGGTCGAGCTTGCTGGCGGTGGGGGCCTCGTAGTTGAAGCGCGCCACCCAGGTGGGCTTCGTGTCGTCCCGCTTCTGATTGAAGATGGCCCACGCCAGTCCGAAGCGGGCGTTGCCGAAGCCCGCTCGATAGGCCTGGTAGGGCACGGGGAAGAGCGACGGGTTAGCCAGCGTTCCGTCGGGGTTTGTGTTGGTTATTGGCGTCCCGTTGGGATTGCTGCCTCTAGACAGGGTGTCCGAGTTCGCGCCTTCGGCTGCGTCCCAATACTCGTTGCGGAAGAGCACGAAAGGCAGTCCGAACGAGAACTCCACGTCCTGGGAGATGCCCGCCGCCAGGTCGAAGTTCAGCCGTGTTTCGAACTGGGAGTAGGAGAGGGCACTGCCCAACTCCTGCGGGGCTCGTCCCGTCTGATCCACAGGCGAGGACAACTCACGCAGGATGTGGGTGCGATGCTGGGTGTGCTCGATGCCCACGTCGATGAACAATCCGAAGGGATCATCATCCTCGAACGAAGACGCGACGCGGGTGAGGTCCGCCGCGGTGGCGACGAACGGCATCCCCAGCGACAGGGCGGCGGCAACGGCGCGAAGCCTGGACATCCGACCTCCGAAAACCACACCCCCGGGCCCGGGGCGGCGCGAGGACCTCTTGGGCCCACCCCACCGCCTAACCCCCGAGAAATGTTGGGAAAATTTCGGGGACGCTAGCCGCCACGCGCGGGGGTGTCAAGAAACGGAATCGGGTCAGTTGCCCGCGCCCGCCACCACCGTGGTGCCGAACAACGCGTCCTGTCGGCGCACCTCGGCCTCGAAGGTGGCGCGCTGGGCGGACGGCAACGAGCGCCGGTAGGTGCGGTGGCTCTCGTAGGGGTCCAGCACCCGGTCGTTCTGGGCCTCGAGCTGGTAGTGCAGGTGCGGCGCGAAGGAGCGGCCACTGTTGCCGCTGCGGCCCACCAGCGCTCCGGCGGCGATGCGGTCTCCCACCTTGAGCGAGCGCGGCAACTCGTCCATGTGCAGGAAGAGGGCCCGGCGGTGCTTGCCGCCCACCTCCTCCAGCTCGATGCAATTGCCGTTGAAGCGGAAGCCCCAATTCTTGCGCTTCACGATTCCGGTGAAGGGCGCCTTGACGGGCGTGCCCACGGCGGTCTTGAAGTCCACGCCCTTGTGCTTGCGGCCATCGCGCAGCAGCGACGTCACCTGCTCGTAGTCGTCCAGGGGCGAGTGCTCCAAGCGCAGCTCCAGCTCCTCTCCACCGGGCTGGTAGTAGCGGGGGCTCTTCTCTCCCGAGGCCTGGAAGCGGTAGGCGCGGTGCGTCTGGCCCGTCTTTCCGCTGGCGAAGCGCACCGCGTGCACGAGGGGCTCCTCGTTGGGGCGCGTTTCATAGAGCACGTCCAGGGTATCTCCCCGGCGGAGGTCTCCCGGCACGTCCACCCACCACACGAGGGTGCGGGTCACCACCTGGGCGAGCGCGGGACCCACCGAGGCTCCGGCGGCGGCGACGAGCGCCGTCTCCAGCGGACCCTCGATGCGGACGGTGACATGAGACACACCCGAGGGCTCGGGCGTCGCGACGACCGTGGGGGCGGCGCTGCCCGGAGTGGGGGAGGGCGATGCGGGTGCCGGAGTCCCGGTCGAGGGCGGCGCGGCGGCGACGGCGTCCGTCGCACCTGGCGCCTCGGGGGCCTGGGCGGCGGCCGTGACCTCGGGCTGCTCGGAGACGGACCGGTTCTTCCACCACCACACGCCCCCGGCCACCAGGCCCAGGAACAACGAAATGACCAGCACCGGCCCCAGGGGGCTTTTCTTCGGCGGAGGTCCGAGGGTGGGAAGAGGCGGCCGCATTCAAGCTCCCAGAGAGGTGAGGGGGATGGCGCGGGGTCCGAACCATTGGTTTCGCGGCGATATTTCGCCTGGGTTCAGTCCTCGGGTCCCTCGTCTCGCCCATCCTGTATCGCCATGTCGCGCAGGCCAAATTCCTTCATCTTCGTTTGAAGGGATTTCCGGCTGATTTGCAACAACTTGGCCGCCCGGGTGACGTTGCCACCCGTCTCGTCCAGGGCCTTGGAGATGAGATCCTTCTCGAGCTCGGCCGCCTTCATGCGGACGATGTCCTTGAGCCCACCCTCGCTCGTGGGGGCATCCGCGGGAGCGGCCGGGGCGGCGGGCGGCGGCGTGGTCGCCTGGCGCACGGGCTCGGGGAGATCCTTCGCGGTGATGGATGGGCCATCGGCCAGGAGCAGCACCCGCTCGATGAGGTTCTCCAGCTCACGGATGTTGCCGGGCCAGTTGTAGGCCTGGAGCAACGCCATGGCGTCGTCGGTGATGCCCTCGATCTTCTTGTTGAGCTTGCGGTTGTACTTCTCCACGAAGTGCGTCGCGAGCATGTGGATGTCGCCGCGGCGCTCGCGCAGCGCCGGGAGCACCAGGGGCACCACCGCGAGCCGGTAGTAGAGATCCTTGCGGAAGCGCCCGACGTCGATCTCCGCCTGCAGGTCGCGGTTGGTGGCGGCGATGAGGCGCACGTCCACACGGGTCGTCTTGATGCCGCCCACGCGCTCGAACTCGCCTTCCTGGAGCGCGCGCAGCAGCTTCACCTGCATCTCGACGGGAATCTCCCCGATCTCATCGAGGAAGAGCGTGCCGCCGTCGGCCAGCTCGAAGCGCCCGGGCTTGGAGGTGACGGCGCCCGTGAAGGCCCCGCGCTCGTAGCCGAAGAGCTCGGACTCGAGGAGGTTGTGGGGGATGGCGGCGCAGTTGATCTTGATGAAGGGCTTGTCGCGGCGGCTGGAGGCGCCGTGCAGGGCCGAGGCGATGAGCTCCTTGCCGGTGCCGCTCTCACCGGTGATGAGGACGGTGGCCGGGGTGTCCGCCACCTTGTCGATGATCTTGAAGACGTCCTGCAACTGGGGCGACTCGCCGATGATGGCGGCGCGGGCCTTGGCGTCGGCGCGCACCGAGCGCTGGGCGACGACGTGGGCCTTGGCGGCCTTGGCGATGGCGGCCGACAGCTCCGATTGATCGAACGGCTTGGTGACGTAGTCGAAGGCGCCGGCCTTGATGGCCTCGACGGCGGAGTCCACGGTGCCGTGCGCGGTGATGATGATGACGGGCACGTCCGGGTTGGCGGCGTTGACGGCCCGGAGGACCTCCATGCCGCCGGCCTTGGGCATGACCAGGTCGGTCACCACGATGTCCGCGCCGTTCTTGTGGAACTCGGCGAGGCCCTGCTCCCCGTCGGCGGCCACGGTGACTTCGAAGCCGTCGCGGCGCAGCAGGGCGGCGAGCACCTTGCGGAGGTTCGCCTCGTCGTCGATGACCAGTACTTTCGCCATGGGATGGGGGTGGCGCGTCAGGGCCAGACCGTGAGCGGTTCCAGGGGACGGCCGGGCGCGACATCGGTCGAGAGGTCGTTATCTGGGGCGCCGGCCATGGGAGCGCTGACCATCGCGGCCCGCTGGGGGGAGCGTCAAGGGAAACCCGGGGCGGATGGGACTTCGGGCTTCAAGGGCGTGAAGAGGCCGACATACAGTGCGGCCCTCTTGACTGTTCCCGCTCCCCGTCCCGACGCCCTTCCGACTCCCGCCCCCCCGCATCGCGTGCCCTCGGGCGCTTCCGTCAAGGGCGGCAGCGGCGCCCTGTTCGTCGCGGCGGGCATCCTCGCCTCGAAGCTGGTGGGGCTCGTGCGCGAGCGCGCCTTCGCGCACTACCTGGGCAACGGCGTGGCGGCGGCGGTGTTCAAGGCGGCGCTGCGCATCCCCAACTTCCTGCAGAACCTCTTTGGAGAGGGGGTGCTGTCCGGCTCCTTCATCCCGGTGTACGCGGGGCTCCTGGGCAAAGGAGACGAGAAGGAAGCGGACCGGGTGGCGGGGGCGGTGTTCGGCCTGCTCGCGCTGGCCACGGGGCTGATGGTGGCGCTGGGCATGCTCGCCACGCCCTTCTTCGTGGACACCATCGCCCCGGGCTTCGAGGGCGAGGCGCGGCGCATGGCCATCCGCCTGGTGCGCATCCTCTTTCCGGGCACGGGCCTGCTGGTGATGTCCGCGTGGTGCCTGGGGGTGCTCAACAGCCACCGCAAGTTCTTCCTGTCCTACCTGGCGCCGGTGGTGTGGAACCTGGCCATCATCGCCACGCTGGTGGGCGCGGGCCTCCGGGGAATGGCCGAGGAGCCCCTGGCGGTGGTGGTCGCCTATGGCGTGGTGGCCGGCTGCGCGCTGCAATTCCTCGTGCAGGTGCCCTCGGTGCTGCGGGTGCTCGGCCATTTCCGGCCCCGGCTGTCCACGGCGAGCGAGTCCGTGCGCCAGGTCCTGCGCAGCTTCGGCGCGGTGGTGCTCGGCCGGGGCGTGGTGCAGATCAGCGCCTATGTGGACACGTCCTATGCGTCGCTCGTGGCCACCCGGGCCCTGTCCACGCTCACCTACGCACAGACGATCTACCTCATCCCGGTGAGCCTCTTCGGCATGGCGATCTCCGCGGCGGAGCTGCCGGAGATGTCGCGCGCGGCCGGGGCGGGGGAGGAGGTGGCCCACAAGCTGCGCACGCGCCTGGAGGCGGGAGCACGGCGCATCGCCTTCTTCGTGGTGCCCTCGTCGGCCGCGCTGCTCTTCATCGGAGACGTGGTGGCGGGTGCCCTCCTGCAGACGGGCCGCTTCACCGCCGCGGACACGCGCTACCTCTGGTACGTGCTGATGGGGGCCTCGGTGGGCCTGGTGGCCTCGGCGCTGGGCCGCCTGTACGCCTCGACCTTCTACGCCCTCAAGGACACGCGCACGCCCCTGCGCTTCGCGGCGCTGCGGGTGGTGCTCGACGCGACGCTGGCCTGGTTCCTGGCGCTCAAACTACCGGGCCTGCTGGGGCTCCCAGCCCACCTGGGCACGGCCTTCCTGCCCCTGTCGGGCGGGCTGATGGCCTGGTTCGAGTCCCAGATGCTGCGGCGCACGCTCGCCGGGAAGATAGGCGGGGTCCGGCTGCCCGAGGGCATGGGGAAGCTCTGGGTCGCGGCGGGCCTCGCGGGCCTCCTGGGCCTGGGTATCAAGATGGGGCTCACCCGGCTGCTGGGCCCCGCGCCCCAGGTGCTGGCGGAGTGGGGCGGCGGCATCCTCTCCCCGCCGGACCTCCACCCGGCGCTCGTCTTCCCGGCCGTGGTGCTGCCCTTCGGAGCCCTCTATTTCGCCCTCACGGCGGCCTGGGGTGTTCCCGAGGCGAAGTCCGTCCTCCAGAAGGTGTTCCGCCGCCTGCGGCCGCGCTAGCCCCTGGCCCCCCGTCCCCTGGCCAGCCCGTGGAGTTCGTGGGCCACCCCCCTGTTTTCAGAGGGGATGCCATGTGCGACAGGCCGCGTTATGGAGGGCGGATCGGAGGGTTCGCGTCGAAGACGACCAGATGCGTCTTCCGTCCAGACACGGCGCGTGTGTAGAGTGCGCCGCCTTTTTCCCCAAGCAGGGGGCATTGTCCCTCCTGCGCAGTTTTCGTTCAGGAAGGTCCCCGCGGTGAGCGACGAGAAGAAAGGTTCCATGGGTTCTGGTGGCGGCGATGGGGCCGGGGGTTTCGGCCCCAAGAAGCCCAAGGCCACCTTTGGCGACGTGATGCTCGGCATCCCTTCCGGCCGGAGCGGTGAGGACCGCGGTGGTGGCCGGGGCGGTGGTGGTGAGCGCCGGTCGGATCGCCCGCGTGAGGATCGCGCGGCCAAGCCCCAGGGCGCGGCCCAGGAAGGCGCTCCTCGTGACGAGCGCCGTCCGCGGGGTGAGCGCGGAGGAGGCCGTGGCGGCGGTGGTGGGGGTGAGCGCAAGCCCCAGGGGCCCCTGGTGGTGGTCAAGCGCGCCTCGGGCGCGGTGGAGACGCGCGGTCCGGTGACGCCCGAGGCCACGGCGTCCGCTCCGGCCGAGTCCGCTCCGGAGACCGAGGCGTCGGCCGCTCCGGTGGCGCCGGCGAAGCCCGCGGTGGTGCCCACGCCCTCGAGCGCCCTCTACGAGGAGGTTCCCGAGTCCCAGTCCTTCGCCGAGATGTTCGAGGCGCAGCAGAAGGACGGGGGGCACACGGGCCGACGCTCGGTGCGCATCGGTGAGAAGGTCACGGGCACCATCTTCCAGCTCGGCGCGGACACGGCCTTCGTGTCGCTGGCCAACGCCAAGAGCGAGGCGATGATCGAGCTGCGCGAGCTCAAGGACGACGAGGGCGTGCTGCGCTACGGCGTGGGCGACTCCATCGAGGCGCACGTCGTCGAGGCGGGCGCTCGGGGCATCGTGCTCAGCCGCGCGCTGGCCAAGGGCAGCGCCAACCTGTCGATGCTCGCCGAGGCCCGTGCCTCCGGCATGCCCGTGGAGGGCATGGTCCTGAGCGTGAACAAGGGCGGCGTGGAAGTGGCGATCGGCGACGTGCGCGCCTTCTGCCCCATCAGCCAGCTGGACATCCGCTTCGTGGAGAAGCCGGACCAGTTCATCGGCGAGAAGCTCACCTTCCGCGTCACCGAGGTGCGTGAGCGCAACGTGGTGCTCTCGCGCCGCTCGCTGCTCGAGGACGAGCAGAAGCAGCTCGCGGCCAAGACGCGCGAGACGCTCGAGGTGGGCAAGGTCGTCAAGGGCAAGATCTCGGGCGTGCGCGACTTCGGCGCCTTCGTGGACCTGGGCGGCGTGGAGGGCATGATCCCCGTCTCCGAGATGTCCTACATGCGCGTCGCCCACCCGAGCGACGTGGTGAAGCAGGGCGACGAGGTGGAGGTGGAGATCCTCCGCATGGAGCCGGGCCAGCCCAACTCCCCGGACAAGTCCAAGCAGAAGGAGCGCATCACGCTCTCCATGCGCGCCCGCCAGGAGGATCCCTTCAAGACGGCGCTCTCGGAGATCAAGGAAGGCGACCGGCTGCAGGGCAAGGTGGTCCGGTTGCAGCCCTTCGGCGCCTTCGTGGAGCTGCGCCCGGGCGTGGACGGCCTGGTGCACGTCTCCGCGCTGTCCGAGCGCCGCATCGCGCACCCGCGCGACGCCGTGAAGGAGGGCGAGGTCATCTGGGTGCAGGTGGAGAAGATCGACCCGAATGACAAGCGCATCGGCCTGCGCCGCATCTCCGAGGAGGAGGCCCAGCGCCCCGCCGAGGAGCGTCCGGCCGCCGAGGCCGCCGAGGCGAAGAAGCCGGCCGAGCCGCCCGCGCCGCGCCCCAAGGTGGGCCAGGTGGTGGTGGGCAAGGTGGATCGCATCGAGCCCTACGGCGTGTTCCTCGTGTTCCCGGGCGGCAAGGGGCTCATCCCCGCGTCCGAGACGGGCACCGAGCGCGGCACGGACCTGCGCAAGAAGTTCTCGCTCGGCCAGGAACTGAAGGTGGCCCTGGTGGACATCGATCCGTCCGGCAAGGTGCGCCTGTCTATCACCGCCGCCGAGCGCGCGGAGGAGCGCGCCGAGGTGGAGGCCTGGACGAAGTCCCAGAAGCCCGTGGGTGGAGGCAAGCAGGGCCTGGGCACCTTCGCCGACCTCTTCAAGAAGGCTGGCAAGTAACCGCTGGCGTTTCTGCCCGGGAGCCACGGCGGATGATGCGCGTGGCTCCCGGTGGTTGAATCAAAAGAGTTGACGCTCCAGGGGGAGGGCGATACTAAGCCCCCACTTCGCCGCGGGGTGGAGCAGCCTGGTAGCTCGTCGGGCTCATAACCCGAAGGTCGCAGGTTCAAATCCTGCCCCCGCAACTTCGAACGAGCCAGGGGCCCTGTTCAAAAAGAGTGACAGGGCCTCTGGTGTCTGACAAAGAGAAGCGCAGCAAAACGTGTCGCGGGGTGGAGCAGCCTGGTAGCTCGTCGGGCTCATAACCCGAAGGTCGCAGGTTCAAATCCTGCCCCCGCAACTCTGAATGTGTGTCGTTCCTGTGTGTAGCAAACAATGTCGCGGGGTGGAGCAGCCTGGTAGCTCGTCGGGCTCATAACCCGAAGGTCGCAGGTTCAAATCCTGCCCCCGCAACTTGAAAGGCAAAGCCCCGCTGACGCCGAGTCAGCGGGGTTTTTCTTTTTCCAACCCCTCATCCTCCGCGTGCGCGGTGATCCTCCAGGTACGCGGCGAAGCCGGCCTTGGACTGGATGCGGAACGCGGGCAGCCGTGCGAGGGCCTCGGGGGCGAAGGCGTATTGCTCGCACACGAGGCTCGCGCGCAGGGCGTTGTCTCCGCCTCCCGTGAAGGGGCGCACCTCGTGCGTCAGGTCTCCCCGGAAGTGCACCAGCAGCCCTGGCCTCGGGTGCACCTCACCCACGGACAGCCGCTCACGGGAGAGCACCAGCGCGCCGCCCTTCGCGCCCTCGGGCACGCTCAGGTAGAGGACGCTCACGTGCTCGGGCGTCGCACCGGGGACGCCACTGGGCTCTTGAAGGGTCGCATCGATGTGGCGGCCCACGCCGCGTCCCGCTTCCAACAGCAGCAAATTCACATAGAAGGCGTTGGGCGCGCGCCGCTCGGGTTTGGGGCCGAACAGCCTCTCCCTCCAGGGGAGGAGTCCCCGCCAACCCGTGGGCTCCAGCACTCGCGCCAGATAGTCGCGGAGGAAGGGGAAGCGCTCCTCCAGCGTGGGGCGTCCCGCCTCCGTGAAGATGAGGGCGAAGCCCCGGCTGCTCTGGAAGGTGCCCATGAGCGGACTCCTCGCCACGAAGCGCGAGGAGAGCAGGGTGCCGCGCAGGGCTTCCAGCGCCGCCTCCGGCAAGGCATCGCGGTGGGTGACGTACTCGCTCACGCGCTGGATTCTATCCGGTTCCGGGTGCCGCCCTCCGGGCCGACGCCGCTATCCCTCGAGGGGCAGCTCGGCGAGCACCAGCGGACGGGCCTCCTCGAAGGCGCGCTCCACCTCGGCCATGAGCGTTCCGGGCACGTCCTCGGTTTTGTTCTTGGCCAGGGCCTCCAGCGCCAGGCAGCACTGCCGCAGCCGGGGCAGTCCGTACACGGCGCTGCTGCCCGCCAGGTCATGGGCCTCGCGCGCGAGCCGGCTGGTATCGGCTTTCTCCACGGCCTCGCGCATGCGCACGAGCTGGGGCGGAATGCTGTCGAGGTAGCGATGAAACATCCTCGCCAGGGCGCCCGACGAGCCGGAGTCTCCCAGCTCTCGCAGTCGGGAGAGGTGCTCCATGTCGAGCGCGGGGGCGGCGTCGTCTTGCATGGGGCGGCACTCTACACCGCGGCGAGCCCGGGACTCTCCAACATCTCCAAAAGCGCCTTTTCCGCGCGGTGCAGGCCTGGCTTCTCCTGTTGGGCCAGCTCCTCCACCGTTTCGAAGTAGCGGCCCACCACGCGTCCCTGTTTGAACATGGCCAGGACCGAGGGGTAGATGTACGAATCCCGTGCCACCGTGGGGGTATTGCCCAACTGGGTGGCCGCCTCCTTCACCGCCGCCACCATCGTCTTCTTCACCGCCCGCAGTCCCGCGCCGTCGCAGGCCCGGCCCTGGGCCCGGGCCAGGGCGCAGGCGCAGATGAGCGTGCCCCCCCAGGTGCGGAAGTCCTTCGCGCTGTAGCGCTCGCCCATGACCTCGCGGATGTACTCGTTGATGTGGCGCCGCCGCACGTCCACCACGAGCCCGTCGTCCAGGATGAACTTGAAGATGTCCCGCCCGGGGACCCTCAGGCACTCGCGCACCACCCGCGCCACCTGGCGATCCTTCAGCTCGCGGTGCTGCCGCTGGCCACTCTTGCCCGGGAAGTCGAAGATGACCGTGTCGCCCTTGAGCTTCACGTGCCTGGCGCGCAGCGTGGCCAGCCCGAAGCTCTGGTTCTCGTCCGCGTATTGCTGGCTGCCGGGCCGGATGAAGCACGTGCCCAGGATGCGCAACAGGCACGCCATCACCCGGTTCCTCCCGAGTCCCCGCTGGCGCAGATCCTCCGCCACGCGCCGCCGGAGCTTGGGCAGGGCCCGTGCGAAATCCACGATGCGCTGGAACTTCGCTTCCTCCTGCCGCCGGGTGAAGGACGGGTGATAGCGGTACTGCCACCGTCCCGCGCTGTCCTTGCCGAGGGCCTGGAGCTTCGCGCCCGGCGAGCCGCTGATGAAGACGTCCTTCCACGCGGGGGGCAGTTTCATCGCCGCGATGCGTTGGCTCTCCTTGGCCGACACCCGCTGGCCATCCGGCCGCAGGTAGCGGAAGCCGCGCTGGGGACTGCCGCGCCGACGGATCCCCTCCCGCTGCATGCGCTCGATGTGCGTCATGCCCTATGGCTGTGCAGCGCGGCGCACCCCGTCAACCCAGCCCCGCCTCGTCTGGACCCAGGGCAGGCGAGGGAGAAATCGATCGGGGTGGGTTTTCGTTCTCCCGGAGTCCTGGAATACACTCCCGGCGCTTCTTCTCTTCTCGGGCCCGATGACCGATTTCCTCGCCGCCATCCTCGCCTTTCCCACCGTGCTGTTCACCATTCCACTCGGTGTGGTGGTGGGCTACTGGCTCACGGTCATGGTGGGCGCGGTGGGCATCGATCTGCTCGACGGCGACCTGGGCGACTTCGCCCTGGGGGCCAAGACGGGCGCCATCGAGGGCGGCGTCAAGGGCGCCATGGAAGGGGGAGCCAAGGCGGCCGTGGAAGGCAGCGCCCATGAGGGTGCGTCCTTCCTGGAAGTGCTCGGCTTTGGCGGGGTGCCCGTCACCGTGTCCGTCAGCTTCGTCGTGTTCCTCTCCTGGCTCATGTCGCTCGCCTTCGCCCGACCCCTCCAGGAGAAGCTCGGCGCGCTGCCGGGCGTGCTCGTCACGGGGGGACTCGCCACGGGGTGTCTGGCCGTGGGCCTGGCGCTCGCGGGCCTCGCGGTCCGGCCCCTGCGCCCCCTGTTCGCCACGCAGCAGGCCCCTCGCCGCGCGGAGTTGATGGGGCGCGTCTGCGTCATCGCCAGTGGCCGCGTGGATGGCCGCTTCGGCCACGCCACCTTCGCGGACGGGGGGGCCGGCCTGATCCTCAACGTCGTGTGCGACAAGGGCAATGAACTCAAGCGGGGGGATCAAGCCCTCATCCTCGCCTATGATGCCGCCCGCGATGCCTACGAGGTGGAGCCCGTGGATTGGCTCCTCCCCGAGGAAATGGCGCACCTGGAGGACCCGGGTCGCGCCGCCTCGCTCGCCCGGGAGAAGATCCGCTCCCGGTAACCGACACGCTCTTTTTTCGTACCCGCGCCGGGGGTTGTCCCAGGGGGACTCCGGCCGCGCAGTGAGAACCCCCCCGGTCTACTTCGCTCGGGAAACGCAACCGACATGGAACTGCCAATCGTCGCCTCCGGAATCGCGGGAGGGCTCTTCTTCCTCTTCTGCTCCGCGTTCATCGTCTCCAGGTTCTACCGGCAGGTGGACCAGGGCCGCTCGCTCATCATCAACCCCTTCAAGGGCGAGCCCATCGTCACCTTCACGGGCTCCATCGTGTGGCCCATCATCAACCGCGCCGAGGTGATGGACATCTCCCTCAAGACGGTGGAGATCGACCGCCGCGGCAAGGAAGGCCTCATCTGCAAGGACAACATCCGCGCGGACATCAAGGTCACCTTCTTCGTCCGGGTGAACAAGACGCGCGAGGACGTGCTCAAGGTGGCCCAGTCCATCGGCTGCGCGCGCGCCAGTGACGAGCAGACGCTTGAGCACCTCTTCGAGGCCAAGTTCTCCGAGGCCCTCAAGACCGTGGGCAAGAGCTTCGACTTCGAGGAGCTCTACACCCACCGCGAGGCCATCAAGGATCAGGTCGTCCAGGTGATTGGCAAGGACCTCAACGGCTACATGCTCGAGGACTGCGCCATCGACTACCTGGAGCAGACGACGATCGACGTGATGGACAAGCACAACATCCTCGACGCCCAGGGCATCCGGAAGATCACCGAGCTCACGGCGGCGCAGAACGTCCACACCAACGAGTTCCGCCAGAACGAGCGCATGGCCATCACCAAGCGCAACGTGGAGGCGGACGAGGCCATCTTCGCCCTGGAGCGCCAGCGCGCCGAGGCCGCCGCCAAGCAGAAGCGCGAGATCGAGTCCATCCAGGCGCGGGAGACGGCCGAGGCCGAGCGCGTGAAGTCCGAGGAGTACGCCAAGCAGCAGCTCGCGCGCATCAAGGCCGATGAAGAAGTGCTCATCAACGACCAGAACAAGAACCGTCAGGTCGAGGTGGCCCAGAAGAACCGCGAGCGCGTGGTGGGCGTGGAGTCCGAGCGCGTGGAGAAGGACCGCGCCCTGGAGGCCATCAACCGCGAGCGCGAGGTGGAGCTGTCGCGCATCGGCAAGGAGAAGCAGCTCGAGGCGGAGAAGAAGGCCATCGCCGACGTGGTGCGCGCGCGCATCGCCGTGGAGAAGACCGTCGCCGAGGAAGAGGAGCGCATCAAGGACCTGCGCGTGAAGGCCGAGGCCACGCGCCGCAAGGACGCGCTGCTCATCACCGCCGAGGCCCAGGCCCAGGAGAAGCTCGTCAAGGACATCAAGGCCGCCGAGGCGAGCACCGAGGTGTCCAAGTTCACCGCCAAGGAGAAGCTCACCCTGGCCGAGGCCGAGCTGCAGGCCAGCGACATGACGGCCAAGGCGAAGATGCGCCTGTCCGAGGGCATCCAGGCCGAGGAGGCCGCGCTGGGCCTGGCCGCCGCCCGCGTCAAGGAAGCCGACGCGCTCGCCCTGGAGAAGCAGGGCCTGGCCGCCGCGCGCGTGAAGGAGGCCGAGGCCGCCGTCATCGAGAAGCAGGGCATGGCCCAGGCCGCCGTCACCGAGCGCCAGGGCATGGCCCAGGCCTCCGCCCTCAAGGAGAAGGGCCTGGCCGAGGCCGCCGCCGCGCGCGAGAAGCTCGTCGCCGAGGCCGCGGGTGAGAAGGAGAAGGGACTCGCGCACGCCGCCATCGGCGAGGCCGAGGCCCAGGCCATCCAGAAGCGCGGCGAGGCCGAGGCCGTCGCCATCCGCGAGAAGCTGCTCGCCGAGGCGAAGTCCATCGAGGAGAAGCTGCTCGCCGAGGCGCGCGGCCTGTCCGAGAAGGCCGAGGCCATGAAGGCGCTCCAGGGCGCCACCCGCGAGCACGAGGAGTTCCGCCTGCGCCTGCAGAAGGAGCGCGACGTGGAACTCGCCGCCATCAACGTGCGCAAGGACATCGCCGAGCACCAGGCGAAGGTGCTCGCCGAGACCATGGGCCACGCGAAGATCAACATCGTGGGCGGCGACGGTCAGTTCTTCGAGCGCTTCATCAAGGCCATCTCCGTGGGCCAGGCCGTGGACGGCGCGCTCGACCAGAGCGAGACGCTCAAGAAGGCCTTCGCCGGCTACATGAACGGCGAGAAGGACCTGTCCGCCGACCTGAAGGACATCCTGTCCAAGCCGGGCCTCACCAGCGACGCGCAGAACCTGGCCATGGCGGCCCTGCTGCACCGCATGGCGCCCGCCGCCTCCGCCGCCTCCAACCTCAAGTCGCTCGTGGAGACCGAGCCCGCCGCCCGCGCCTCCGCTCCCGAGCGGACCCAGGGCTGAGCGGCCAGCGCGTTCCCGTTCGCATGATGGCGCCGCGCCCTGGTTGTCTCCGGGGCGCGGCGCCCGCGGTTTGAAGCACCCTTCCTCCGTTTTTCTCCGGTGAATCGACGATGGCAACTGAAAGCCCCACCCCCGCTGGCGAGGCCACGCTCGAGGGCGGCAGCTACGAGGTCATCCGCGCGCGCCTGCTCGGCCAGGCCGAGGCGCTCGGCACCCAGGCCCAGGATCTCAACGAGCGGCGCAAGAAGCTCTTCGGCGGCAGCGAGGCGGCCGTCATCGGCAACGAGCGCGTGCGCACGGAGAACAACTGCGTCGCGCGCGACATCGTCGGCATCGGCAAGTACCTGCTCTTTGGCTACAACGTCTTCATCGGCCTGAAGAAGGAGACGCGCGTCTCGGACGTCTTCTCCCTGCACAAGTTCGAGAAGACCGCCGAGGGCGGCTTCGACTTCTCCGAGGTGGCGTCCACCGAGGCCGGCGGGTTCCTGGTGGACCCCCGCTTCGTCAAGGACTTCGGCGAGCTGTACAAGTACTACAAGGACGCGAAGCTCGTTCAGCTGCGCCGCAACGAGTCGCGGCTCCTGGCCGTCTTCCAGACGGGTCAGTCCGAGCGCGACATCAAGGTCTTCCGCTTCTCGCTCGACGTGGAGGGCAACGCCACCTACATCGACAACCAGGGCGAGCGCGATCACGTCTTCCCGCCGTCTCACGACTTCGAGTGGACGGTGGCCACGCGTGAGGACTACGTGCTCGGCCAGCATCCCCACGTGAACATCCTGGATCAGGTGTTCGTGGAGACGGTGAAGGGCGATCTCACCGTCAAGGTGGAGGACAACACCGCCGACGGCCAGGGCATCTACCGCGAGCCCGTGGATGATCCGGATCAGGCGCTGGACGACGCCGAGTTCGCCTACGCGAAGATCGGTGGCCTCATCCTCCTGCGCGTGCTGCCGTTCCGCGAGCAGAAGCACCGCTACCTCGTCTTCAACACCCGCACGCAGCACGTGGTGCGCATCGACGCCATCGGCAACGCCTGCGTCCGCCTGCCCGAGGATCAGGGCATCGTCTTTCCCGGCGGCTATTACCTGCAGACGGGTGATTTCAAGCTCTTCGACGGGATTGGCCCGGGGCTGCGCTTCAAGCGCGCCATCCGCTCGCCCAATGGCGAGGACGTGCTCTACGTCTTCTTCCGCTCCGACGAGGGCACCTACGTCCTCTTCCCGTACAACCTCGTGCGCAAGGAGGTGCAGAACCCGCTGCTGGGCCACGGCTTCAGCCTCTTCGGGGACGGGCGCCTGGTCATCTTCCGCGCCACCTCCAACGAGCCCACCCGCGTGCACCCCATGCAGGTGTGGCAGACCCCCTTCGTCTCCGCCGAGCACGCCGCGAAGATGCCTCCCGCGCCAGGCTACCTGGGCAAGGTGGGCAACGCGGAGCTCGTGCGCGGCATCTCGGACGCGCTGACGCTCGTGCGTCTGGCGCGCACGGACAAGCCGTCCCGCCGCACCTACGAGGACCTGGCCGCCGCCGGCACCCGCATGCTCGATGCCTTCTACTGGCTCGGGCACGAGGAGACGCGGCTCGCCGAGGGCATCGAGCAGTTGCGGCGCACCTCCGAGCTCATCATCGACGAGTTCGAGAAGGTGCTCGCCCTGCGCAAGCGCGCCCAGGACGCGATCTCGGGCGCGGTGACGGCCCAGGATCAGGTGCTCCTGCGCGTGCGGCCCGAGGAGCTGCAGACCGCCGAGGGCTTCATGCATGCCCTGTCCGACCTGCGCAAGCAGCGCGGCCAGCTCATCACCCTCAAGGAGGTGCGCTACATCGACGTGGCGCGCCTGGAGGCGATGGAGAAGCAGGTCGTCGACGAGACGGATCGCGTCAGCGCCGATGCCGTGGGCTTCCTCCAGCGCGATGAAGCCCTCAAGCCGCTGGCCACCCGCCTCGAGGATCTGCTGCAAAAGCTCGAGCCCATCCAGACGACGCTCGAGCTGGCGCCGCTCGCCGAGGACGTGGAGCAGGTGGGCAAGGGCCTCGAGGTCCTCAGCGAGACGGTGGGGGGGCTCCAGGTGGGCGATCCCCTCGCGCGCGCCCGCATCCTGGAGGGCATCTCCGAGCTGTTCAGCCGCCTCAACCGCGTGCGCGCGGGCATCACCGTGCGGCGCAAGGAGCTGGTGGGCCGTGAGAAGCGGGCCGAGTTCGGCGCCCAGTTCAAGCTGCTCGGCCAGGCGGTGGAGAGCGCGCTGAGCGTGGCGGACTCCCCGGAGAAGTGCGACGAGGGCCTGTCGCGCCTCACCGTGCAGCTCGAGGAGATGGAGGGCCGCTTCGGCGAGTTCGACGAATTCCTCGGCCAGCTCACCCAGAAGCGCGAGGAGCTGCTGGAGGCGTTCGGCCAGAAGAAACAGGCCCTGGTGGACGAGCGCCAGCGCCGCGCGCAGAACCTCTTCGGCGCCGCCGAGCGCATCCTCACCGGTGTCAACCGCCGCGCGAAGTCGTTCAAGGCCGAGGACGAGCTCAACTCGTACTTCGCCTCCGACTCCATGGTGCTCAAGCTGCGGCAGCTCGCCCAGCAGCTGCTGGAGTTGCAGGACAGCGTGCGCGCGGACGAGGTGCTCAGCCGCGTGAAGACGGCGCGCCAGGACGCCCTGCGCGCCCTGCGCGATCGCAATGACTTGTACGAGGAGGGCTCGGGCGCTCCCGTCATCAAGTTCGGCAAGCACCGCTTCAACGTCAACACCCAGTCGTTGGACCTGACGCTGGTGCCGCGCGACGGGGTGCTCTACCTGCAGCTCACGGGCACGGACTACGCCCAGAAGCTGGAGGACCCGGAGCTGGAGAAGTACCGCGCGCTGTGGGATCAGCACCTCGTCTCCGAGACGCCCGAGGTGTACCGGGCCGAATTCCTCGCCGCGCAGGTGCTGCTGGACGCGGAGGAGGGCAAGGGTGGGGTGACGCTCGCGGCACTGCGCCAGGCGGAGCACGAGCCCAACGGCCTGCTCGAGAAGATCCGCGCGTACGCGGCGGACAAGTACGACGAGGGCTACGAGCGCGGCATCCACGACGCGGACGCGGTGGCCATCCTGGAGCGGCTGCTCGCCATGCACACCGGGGCGGGCCTCCTGCGCTTCGCGCCCACGCCCCGCGCCTGGGCGGCCCTGTACTGGTCCCTGGGGGGCGAGGCCGAGGAGAAGGTGCTCCTGCACCGCCGTGCCCGCAGCCTGCACCGCCTGCGCGGCGCCTTCGGGGAGTCGGCGGAGCTCACGGTGCTCGGCGACGAGGCGGGGACGCGCATTGGCGCGTTCCTCGCGAGCGTGGGCGTCCAGACGGGCCCCGCGGAGGCGCGGCTCGCCGGGCGCTACCTCGTGGAGGAGCTGGGCGTGGAGCGTCCGCGCTTCACCACCAGCGGCGAGGCGGTGGCGCTCAAGGACGCGCTGCTCGCCCAGCTGGATCGCACCAACACGCGCTCGGCCTTCGAGGACGACTTGCGCGGCCTGGAGAAGAACCTCCCCGAGCGGCTGCGCGTGGTGCGCGCGTGGGTGGAGGCCTTCCTGGCGCGGCGCGAGGGAGGACCGGGCCCGGCGGCCCACGTGGCGGTGGAGGCGGCGGTGGTGCTGCTCACCGAGCGCAAGCTCGACCGCGAGGTGGCCGGTGCCCTCACGTCCGCCGAGGTGCCCGGAATGCTGGGTCAGCACCCGCGCATCCATGATCGCGTGCTGTCCCTGCGGTTGGATGAATTCCTCGCCCGCCTGAGCGACTTCCGCCAGGTGCGCGTGCCGGCCTACCACGCCTACCGCGCGCTCCTGCGCGACCTGTTGGACAAGGAGCGCCGCCGCCTGCGCCTGGAGGAGTTCACCCCCAAGGTGCTCACGTCCTTCGTGCGCAACCGGCTCATCGACGAGGTGTACCTGCCCCTCATCGGCGCCAACCTCGCCAAGCAGCTCGGCTCGGCGGGGGAGAACAAGCGCACGGATCGCATGGGCATGCTCCTGCTCATGTCGCCGCCGGGCTACGGCAAGACGACGCTCATGGAGTACGTGGCCAGCCGTCTGGGCCTCACCTTCGTCAAGGTGAACGGTCCGGCGCTGGGCCACTCCGTGAAGTCGCTGGATCCCTCCGAGGCCCCCAACGCCACGGCCCGCCAGGAGGTGGAGCGCATCAACCTGTCCTTCGAGATGGGCAACAACGTGATGCTCTACCTCGATGACATCCAGCACACGGATCCGGAGCTGCTGCAGAAGTTCATCTCCCTGTGCGACGGCCAGCGCCGCATCGAGGGCGTGTGGAATGGCAAGACGCGCACGTATGATCTGCGCGGCAAGAAGTTCTGCGTGGTGATGGCGGGCAACCCCTACACCGAGACGGGCGAGCGCTTCCGCATCCCGGACATGCTCGCCAACCGCGCGGACACCTACAACCTGGGTGACATCCTCGATGGCAAGGAGCACCTGTTCGCCCTCAGCTACATCGAGAACGCGCTCACCTCCAACGCGGTCCTGGCGCCGCTGGCCACGCGAGAGCCAGCGGACATCCACAAGCTCATCCGCATGGCCCAGGGCGAGGAGATTCCCACGGGCGAGCTGTCCTACGGCTACGCCGCCGCGGAGCTGCAGGAGATCGTCGCCGTGTTCCAGCGGCTCTTCCGCGTCCAGGACGTGCTGCTCAAGGTGAACCTGCAGTACATCGCCTCGGCGGCGCAGGACGAGCGCTTCCGCACCGAGCCTCCCTTCAAGCTGCAGGGCAGCTACCGCAACATGGGCAAGGTGACGGAGAAGGTCGTCGCCGCCATGACGGACGACGAGCTGGAGCGGCTCATCGACGACCACTACCAGGGCGAGTCGCAGACGCTCACCACGGCGGCCGAGCAGAACCTGCTCAAGTTGCAGGAGATGCGCGGGCGGCTCTCGTCGACGCAGGCCAGGCGCTGGGAGGAGATCAAGCAGGGCTTCGCGCGCGTCAAGCGCATGGGCGGCAAGGAGGATGATCCCGTGGCGCGGGTGACCGGCCAGCTCGGTGCCATCGAGGAACAGCTCGGCTCGGTGCGCGACGCGGTGGCGCGGGCGGCCGAGACGGCGCGGGCGCCCTCGGGGCCGAGCCCGGTGGCGGAGGTGGCGCCTCGGCTGGAGTCCCTGCGCGAGGCGCTGCTGGAGCTGGCGCGCAAGGAGGCGCCGGCGCCCGTGGTCCAGGTGCCCCCGGGGCCGGACTTCTCGCCCTATCTGCAACACCTGGCCAAGGTGCTCCGGGCGCTCGCCGAGCGCGCGGTGGCGCCCGCCCCGGCGGTGGAGCTGGGTCCGGTGATGGAGCAGCTCACCCAGGCGGTGAAGGCCATGGCGGATCGCCCCCAGGTGGTGGCGCCCGCGGCCCCGCCGCCCGCGGACCTGGGCAAGTACATGGAGCAGATGTCCCAGGCGGTGAAGGTGATGTCCGAGCGGCCCCCCGCGCAGTCGTTGCAGCGCTCCGCCTCGGCGCCGCTTCCCTCGGACGTGGGTCGGCAACTCTCCCTGGTGGAAAATGCCCTCGCCCCCCTGGAGCGCGTCGCCAAGCGCACCCTCCAGGGCGGAGAGGAGAACCTCAAGGCCATGCAGGTCTGGCAGGCCGTGACCGAGGCCCTGGAATTGTTACAGGCCCTGCAACGTCCAGTGGGCTAGGCCGTCAAGGATGGAGGGCACTGAAAAAAACAGTCGCCCTCCAGGCCGATTGCTTCGCTGGATTTCCAGGAATATTCTGACACCACGCGTTGTTATACGGCGCGTCCAACACTTTTCCTTCTCCAGGTCATTCGTCCATCATGAGCTTCAGCGAGGAGAGTTCGTCCCGTGGCCGTTTCGCCTACTTCACCCTGGCCCTGCTGCTCGCGGGGATCGCGGGGGGCGTCAATGCGATCGCCTTCTTCGCCTTCGGTGTCCGCATCAGTCACATGACGGGCAACGTGTCCTGGTTTGGCGAGTCCTTCGCCAGCGGGCGCGTGGATAACGCACTGGAGGCGGGCTACCTCGTCATCGCCTTCATCCTGGGGGCCTGTGCCTCCGAGGCCTTGTTGGAGACGTCGCGCAAGCGCTCGCGCGGACAGTACATCCCGGCGCTCATCTTGGAGATCGTCACGCTGGGCGCGGTGGCCTTCTGGGGGCACACCAACCCCGAGGCCAACGAGAACCTGCTCATGCGCTGTCTCGCGTTCTCCATGGGCCTGCAGAACGCGCTCACCACCCGCGTCTCCGGGGCCGTGGTTCGCCCCACGCATCTGACCGGCGTGCTGACGGACCTGGGCATCCAGATGGTGCGGATGGTGGTGTGGCTGCGCGATGGCTTCCGGACGGGAGGCCTGAAGGGCTTCTGGAAGCATCTGGTCGGTCTGCCCGGGGCTCAGCAATTCGAGCGGGCCCGTCTGCAGATGGGGCTGGCGCTGTCCTTCGTGCTGGGCAGCGTCATCGGCTCGTTCCTCTTCCTGAGCTTCGGCACCATCGTCCTGCTCTTGCCGTGCCTGGGTCTCATGATGGTGATCGCGCTCGATCTGAGTACCATGGCGAGCCACACCCCCGTCGCCAGCACCTGAGCCCTCCGCGGAGGGCTTCGCTGGAGAGGTCCCCCGCATGTCGTCCCGCGCCTCGTCCCACTTCGACCCTTCTTCCGTGGACGTGGAGGCTTTCCTGCGGGACGTGCGCGCGTTGCGCGCGGAGATCGACGCCTCCGTCAGCGAGGAGGACTACGCCCACCTGCGCAAGCTCGAGCGCTGGGGGCGCGCCGCCACGGCGGTTGGCGCGGCTACCTGCTGGCTGATGCCCAATCCGTTGAGCGCGGCGGCGTTGAGCCTCGGCCGCTCCACCCGCTGGTTGCTCATGCACCACGTGGGGCACCGGGGCTATGACCGCGTGCCGGGGGCTCCCGAGGAGCGCACCAGCAAGGGCTTCGCCAAGGGCAAGCGCCGCTTCGTCGACTGGTTCGACTGGATGCTCCCCGAGGCCTGGGTGTACGAGCACAACGTGCTGCATCACTCACACACGGGTGAGGAGGCGGATCCGGATCTGCTCGAGCGCAACGCCGAGGGCTCCCTGCGCCGCGAGGAGCTGCCGCTCTGGCTGCGCTACACGCAGCTCGCGTTGCTCGCCATCACCTGGCGCGCCAGCTACTACGCTCCGGAGACGCTCGCCTCGCTGCGGCGCAAGCGCCGGCCGGACGGGCCGCTCACCCGCGAGGAATGGGGCGAGGTGGTGCGCTCGGGCTATGTGCCCTACGCGCTCTGGAACTTCGGGGTGATGCCCGCGCTCTTCCTGCCCCTGGGAGCCTGGGCCTCGTTCAGCGCCCTGTGCAACTCCCTCGGGGCGGAAGTCCTCACCAACCTGCACACCTTCCTCGTGGTGGGGCCCAACCACACCGGCGAGGATCTGTACCGCTTCGACTCCGAGCCCGAGGGCCGGGGCGAGCGCTACCTGCAGCAGGTGCTGGGCACCGCGAACTACCGCACCGGTGGGGACCTCAACGACTACCTGCACCTGTGGCTCAACTACCAGATCGAGCACCACCTCTTCCCGGACCTGTCCATGCTCCAGTACCAGCGCGTGCAGCCCCAGGTGCGCGCGCTGTGCGAGCGTCACGGCATTCCCTACATCCAGGAGAGTGTCTGGACGCGCGCCCGGAAGATGGTGGACATCGTGGTGGGCAAGACGTCCATGCGGCGACTCTCGCGCCGTGAGGGGGCGGGAAGCCCGGGTCCGCTTTCCGAGGTGGCGTGATAGGGTGCGCGGCCGTGCACACCATCTTCGTCATGATCAAGTGTGAGTTGGGGCAGACGTACAAGGCGGCGGCGCTGATCGCCGACCAGGTCGACGAAGCCGCCGAGGTCTACTCCACCTCGGGTGGCTACGATCTGCTGGCCAAGTTCCATCTGGACAAGGCCCAGGACATCGGGCGCTTCGTCACCGAGCGCGTCCAGACGCTGCCCGGCATCAAGGACACGTACACCATCACCACGTTCAGCGCCTTCTGAGGGGCGCCCGGGTGAGCACCGCGGGGCCCGCCCGAGCTGGCCGGGCCCCGTGACGCCTTCACCCCGCGCGGGCGCTCAGATGCTCGGCGCGGATTCCGCCTGAGCAGGCACGCCCGCGCCATCCACGCCATCCGCGCCGTTGGTGTCGGACGCGCGCTCGGACGGCACCTGGGTGCCGAGCGGATTCCACGTCCGGGTCACCTCGTTGAACTCCAGCACCTCGGACGAGGCCACGTCGTAGAACCACGCGTGCAGCTTCACCTCGCCCGCCTCGAACTTGCGGCGCAGCGAGTCATTGCTGAGCGCGTGGCGCAGCTGCACCAGGGCGTTGTGCTTCGCCGCGTCCTCGGGCGTGGCGTCCGGGGGCAGTCCCTGCAGAGAGGCCTTGCCCTCGGCGAGCCAGGTCACCACACCGGGCACCCCCTCGGGGGGCTTGGGGCTCAAGAGCGCCTTCATGGCGCCGCACGCCGAGTGGCCGCAGACGATCACGTCCGACACGCCCAGCACCTCCAGCGAGTATTCGATGGCGCTGCTCACCGCGGGAGCCAGGGGCGAGCTGGCATGGGGCACCAGGTTGCCGATGTTGCGCACGATGAACAGCTCGCCCGGATCCGTGGAGGTGATGAGGTTGGGGCTGATGCGGCTGTCGCAGCAGGTGATGAGGAGCGTGTGCGGCTTCTGCCCGTGCGCGAGCTGACCGAAGAGCGACTCGTACTGCGGACGCTGCCGCTGGCGGAAGCGCTCCACGCCGTGAACCAGACGGTCGCGCGAGGAGGCGGACAGGGCGGTCCCCTTGAGCTTGGCCACCACGTCCGCCTCGGAGACGGCGAACAGGGGCTCGAACCGGGCACCCCTCGGATGGCGGAGGATGGCGCGCTGGACCTCCTCCCGCGCGCCCTGGATGACGACCGGGCGGTTGGCCACGAGTGGGCGCATCACGTCCGTGAGCAGCTCCGCGCCCGAGGCGTCCACCGACGGCACGTCCGAGAGATCGAACACCACGCTGCGCGAGGGATCCAACGCCTCCGCCTCGGTGCGCAGCGTCTCCAGCTTCGCGGAGGACAGGAAGGTCAAGGGACCGCTGAGCAGGAAGCGGTAGGGTCCGGGCGTCTCGAGCTGCAGCAGGCCCGTCTGGGATCTGCCCAGCCGCACGACCGCGATGGCCAGCGCCGCGAGGATGCCCGCCTGCACGCCGGCCGCGAAGTCCACGAGCACCACGGCCAGATAGGTCACCAGGAAGACGCCCGCCTCCAGGTGGGACGCCTTCCACAGGGTGATCAGATCCTGCGGGTGGAGCATGCGCACCGCCAGCGCCAGCAGCACGCCCGTGAGCGCCGCGATGGGGACGTGGCCGAGCAGGGGCGTGAACAGCAGCACCGCCACGAGGATGGCCAGGGCTTGGATGATGGAGGCGCGCCGGGTATGCGCCCCGGCCTGCACGTTGAGCACCGAGCGCGCGAGGGCTCCCGTCACCGGGATGCCGCCCAGCAGCGACACCGCGATGTTGCCAAGGCCCAGGCCCACGAGATCCTGATCCGCGTCATGCCGCTGGCCCGCGCCCATGCTGGCCACCACTCTTCCGGACATCATCGACGCCAGGGACGACAGCGCGAAGATGACGAACGCGGTGCTCAGCAGCGAGCCCCAACCCGACGCGGGCAGCGAGGGCAGGGACACCTGGGGCAGCGCATGGGGCAGCATGCCGAGCGTCTGCACACTCAGGCTCAAGGCCCAGGCGGTGAGCGTGCTGAAGGCCACGGCGATGAGCGGCGCGGGCATGCGCGGCATCACCTTGGGCAGGCCCAGGGTGAGTCCCATCGTGACGAGCGTGAGGAACACCGTGACGGGCCGGGCCTGATCAAGCAGTTGCCCCAGGTGGACCAGCACGTCGAACACGTGGTTCTCATCCGGGGGCGACACGCCGAGGGCTCGCGGCAGTTGCCAGATGAAGAGCACGGTGCCAATGCCCGCGGTGAAGCCCGAGACCACCGGCATGGGCACGGCGCGGATGACGCGGCCCAGTCCCAGCATGCCGGTGATCACCTGCAGCAGGCCCACGCCCAGGCCGATGATGATGAGACCCCCCAGGCCATACTGCCCCACGGACGAGGCGATGAGCACCGCCAGGGCGGCCGCCGGTCCGCTGATCAACAGGGAAGTCCCGCCGAAAAGAGCGCAGACCACGCCGGCGATCATGGCCGACAACAACCCGACCTCGGGAGACACCCCCGAGGCGAGGCCCAGGGCGAGGGACAGGGGAATGGCGACGGCGGCCACGCGCAATCCCGCCAGCACGTCTCCCTTGAGGTGGCGGGGAGAGAAAAGGGCCTTCCAGTGAGGGAGCAGCTCGCCCAGACCGAAGCCAGGGCGCATGGCGGGGGGGCGGACATTGAGCCGCGAAGAAGAATTCAAGAGCATGTTCGCAAGAATGGGTTCGAGGCCAGGGCACGGCCATTGCTCCCCAGAGCGCAATGCCCCGAGGAAGCCCGGTCCCTGGACGGTTGGACTTGACTGGACTCTTCACTCGACCTGGTGGAGACGGGCCCCGAAGGGCCGCCTCACACCGGTTTCAGTGGGTCGTCGTCCAACGGGCTCCGAACGGGCAGCAACACCTTGCGCCAGTGGCTCCGGGCGATGTCCTGCCCCGACAGATCCGGGGCGGGAGCGGACACCAGGACGCGGCGCGAAGTGGGCGAGGAACCGTGCCCTCCACTCCATCCCCGCATCGCGCTCATCCGGAGGCGGCTGCTCGAGCCCAACCCCGGAAGCTTTTCCTCCTCCACCATGCTGCCGAGCCCGTTGCTCTGGGTGCTCGTCACCGAACGGCACTGCTGCCACGCCGCCGACCGCACGACGACGGACGGCTGCTGGATGGCGAGCAGGAGGCAGAGGAGAACGTGAACGTACATGACGCGGCGCGGGGGGGGGCTCAAACTAATACGGGGTGACGCGGAGTGCCATTCCCAACTGACACGAGAAAATAAAATTCACCCACGAATAGCAGTAAAAGCGGCCTAGTGGGACAAATCTTTTAATCCCGTGATGCCTGGAGAGGGTGGTAATCCAGGGGGCTCCGACTATCATGGCCGCCCAGGGCCATCGAACCGGAGTCGGTGGAGCTTGCTTCCGGGGATGAGGAGGATCGCCTACGTGACCCCGTCGCTCAGACCCATTCGTTTCCTGCTCTATCCATCACTCGGCGAGGTGCGTGAGCACGTCCGGGTCGAGCTCTTCTGCCGGTTTCTGTCCGAGAAGTTGGGCCGGCCGGTGGTGGCGGAGTTCTCCTCCACCTACGAGGCCCTGGACGCGGAGTTGGCCGCGGGTCAGGTGGACATGGTGTGGGCCACGGCCGAGCAGTGTGACGCCTTCGCCTCCCGGGTCCGGGCGGTGTTGCGCGCGGTGCGCTCGGGCAGTTGCCGCTACCAGGCCGCCCTGATCTGCCGCGCGGACGCGCCCCTCACGCTGGACACGCTCCAGGGCCAGCGTGTCGCCTGGGTGGCGCCCCGGTCCACGGGCGGATATCTGATGCCCACGCGCTTCCTGACGGAGCGGGGGCTGGCCCCGGACACGCTGTTCCGGGAGCAGCGCTTCCTGGGCACCTATCGCCGGGCGTTCCAGGCGGTGCTCTCGGGCGAGGCGGACATGACGTCCGTCTACGCCAGTCAGCCCAACGAGCACGCCGTCCACACCACCATCGCCTACCACATGGGCAAGGACGCCGAACGGCTCCTGCCCTTCTTCTACACCCCGCCAAGCCTGGCCGATGGCATCCTCCTCACCCGGCGCTTGTCCGAGGAGGACGCCGCGAGGATCCAGCTGCTGCTGTCGCGGTTGAACACCGATGGCGCGGGGCTGGAGATGTTGATGGGGCCCTTCAGCGTGGAGGGCTTCGATGGGTTCGCGGACACGGGGTATTCACCTCCGGTGGTGCGGCAGGTCCAGGGCACGGAGTACCTCGTCGCGCAACTGGACGCCTCGAATCGCTGCCAGCGGGTGTGGTCCCCCTCGGGACGAGCCTTCGGCCTGAACCTGGAGGACGCCGACGGTCAGGAGCTGACGCAGGTGCTGGGCGCGGATGCCGGTGAGCCCCTGCTCTCGCTGGCGCGCACGGTGCGCGAGGCGGGCGCGGTGGGCCGGCTGGAGTACCGGCTGCGGGTGGAAGGGGAGACGCGCTGCTACGTGGCGGAGATCTCCCCCTGCACCCAGGTCGAGGGCGGGCCGGTCGGACAGCTGAGCCTGCTGGTGCGCGACGTGTCGGGCCTGCGCGCGCTGGAGGAGCCCATGTACCGTCTGGCCTCCTTCCCGCTCCTGCACCCCGAGCCGCTGCTCGAGCTGAGCCAGGAGGGCGCGCTGCGCTACGCCAACGCGGCCACGCACATCGCCTTCCCGGAGTTGGTGGCGGAGGGCTCCCGGCACGCGCTGGTACAAGCCGCGCTGCAGTGGGCCTGGCGCGGCTCGTGCGCGGGAGAGCCCTCGCCCACGGTGTTCCTGGAGGGGCACTACTGGGAGCTCGCGGTGGCGCAGTTGTGGGATCCCCCCGGCCTGCGGGTGTTCGCCCGGGACGTGACGCTGCGCAAGCAGATGGAGGCGCGGCTCATCCAGGCGGACCGGTTGTCGGCGCTCGGCTCGCTGGCGGCGGCCGTGGGGCACGAGATGAACAACCCGCTGGCCTTCATGCTGGCCAACCTCTCCTTCGCGCGCGAGGAGCTGGAGCGGCTGAGCCAGTCGCCGCTCCTGCGCGCCGAGGCGGGTCCGGAGCTGGGGGACGTGCTGGAGGCCCTGGCCGAGACGGCTCAAGGGGCGCTGCGCGTGAAGCACATCGTGCAGGATCTGCGCACGCTCTCGCGCAAGCCCCCGGAGCACCGGGCGCGCGTGGAGATATGGCCCGTGCTGGACAACGCGCTCAAGCTGGTGCGGGGCGAGCTGCACCACCGGGCGCGTCTGGAGCGGGACTTCCACGAGGTGCCGCCCGTGGACGCGGACGAGGCCCGGCTCAGCCAGCTCTTCCTCAACGTGCTGCTCAACGCCGTGCAGTCCATGGACGCCAAGCACGCCGCGCGCAACGTGCTGCGCGTGGCCGTCTATACCGGCGAGGAGGGCAACGTGGTGGTGGAGGTGCAGGACACCGGACGGGGCCTGCCGCCCGAGGCGCTCGCGCGCATCTTCGAGCCCTTCGTCACCGCCCAGCCGAACGGCTCGGGACTGGGCCTGTCGGTGAGCCACGCCATCGTGACGAGCCTGGGCGGCACGTTGCGCGCCGAGAGCCATGAGGGACGCGGCACGCTGCTCACCCTCACCCTGCCCGAGGCCGACGAGGCGGCGTCCAGCGCCCGGCTCGCGGGCTGAGTGCCTCGCGCTGTCTTCACGGACAGGGAGGCGCGCATCGAGGTCGAGCGGCCGTTAGTTCTGGGAGGGGGTGTTCTCCGCGAAGTACTCGTGGTTGTCCGCGTTGTTCAGGGCACGCGAGGGATTGCTCCGGGCCAGGCTCTTGGCGTTGCCCTGGCCATAGGCATGGTCATTCGTGCTCGCCACCACGTTGAAGTGACTCACCTCGTGCACGAGTGTTCCCGCCTGGGAATCCGTGCCGGCGGGGGAGGCGCTCCAGAAGGCGCCGCACACGTAGATGCGGTAGGGCGAGCTTGGATACACGTAGGCGTAGGTGCCCGTGTCCGTGCAGGTGCAATCCACCGTGAGGAGCGCGGTGCTCAGCGCGCTGTTGATCTTGGTGAAGTGACTGCGCGCCGTGTTGCGGTGGGTGGTCGAATAGGCGCCGAACCAGGTGGTGTAGCGCGTGGTGCCCGAGCTGATGCCATTGAGATAGCTCACCGCGGTGCTCGCGTAATTCTTGGCGGCGGTCCACGCCGAGCGGATCTGGGTCTGACGCGTGCTCGAGCAGCCCGTGAAAGACAGGCCCAGGGCGGTGACCGTGTCTTGTGTCTGGCGTTCCGGATCATGGGCGGCCCGGCCCTCGATCCACAGGCCCAATGGGTTGGAATCCAGCTGCGCGGCGCGGGTGAGCACCGTGGGGTGGGGCCCGGTGGCATGCGCGGAGAAGCGGACGGTGTATTCGCCCGTTTCGCTCAAGTCATACAGGTTTGAAAGAGGCGCGAGGCCCGACAGGCGTTCGCCGGGAGCGAGGGTGACGAAATCCTCGGTGCGCGGTGCCCTGCGTTTGGCGTGGGGTCCGAGGTATTCCACCGGTTCGCCATCGCGCGACACGTCGAACAGCTCCGCCTTCACGCCCTCGGTGCCCGGCACATACCACTTGAGCAGCCGCACTGGCTGGGCGGACACATTGGTGAAGGTGACCTGGATCACCGCGTCCTCGCGGGCGCTCAGTGAATGGTTCGCCACGGACAATTCCACCGCCACGTCGCCCATGGCCCGACCGTCCGTCTCCAGGGCGGATTCTTCTCCCTCCTGGGGCGCACCGCATGCGCTCAGCAAGGACAATCCGACAATTCCTCTCACCAGCCACTGGAAACCTCGAGCGTTCTGGCCCATGGACAGACTCCTTTCCGAAAGAAGGGATGAATGCGCCGACCCGGCGATTCAAGTCATACAGGAGAGGAATGAATTCCAGCCAGACGCGCCTTCCGGCGAGACAATGGGACGTGAACTCGTTTGCATTCAACGCCAGCCATCGTCTGGAAGCGATCAGCCATGGAGCCCGTGGGGGCGAGCGTCCGCTCGTTGTTTTCACGAGCGGTGTGGGTTCAGCATCCGCGAAGGGTGGGTGGTTCCCTCACGTTCGACCCCTAGCTGGTGACGTCTCAGGTCCAGTCTCTTGATTCTTACTTGTTGAGAACTGTACGAACTTCGTGCCCATGCTACTTACTTGTGTTCGATGCGGTTTCGAGCGAGCGCGATGAGCGCCCGGACCGTGTCTGGGAGGAGACTCGCGTGAATACGCGTCGAGGCGTCGGGTTGGACGCCGCTCCGGAGAACGACATTCTGGCCATCGGGAATTCGAGTGAAACGACGGTCGAGGCATTGCTCGAGCAGATCAAGCGCATCGCAGCGCGCGAGCCGCATGCCCGGTGTTCGCGGGAAGAGGGGCCGCTCGGGCCCGTCGCCGCGGCTCTCAATGCCCTGTCCGCGCAGCTCTCCGCGAGACGGTTGAAGGAGGAGGAGGCCTTCGGCATGCGGGCGCTGATGGAGCAGTCGCCCAACAGCATGTTCTGCTGCGACGTGAACGCGCGCATCCGCTACATCAACTTCACCATCCCGGGCCTGACCGTGGAGCGGGTGCTCGGCGATGATCTCTTCGACTGGATCGCTCCGGAGTCACGCGAGAACGCACGCTCCGTCACCCAGCGGGTGCTCGCCACCGGGGAGACCGGCGGGTTCGAGCTGAAGCCCCTCGTGGAGGGCGGCCCCGAGTGGTTCGCTGCCCGTGTGGGCCCCATCATGGTGGAGGACCGGATCATCGGTTTCACGGTGATTCTCACCGACATCACCGATCTCAAGCGGACCCAGGTGCGCCTGGAGCAGTCCAATCGTGAGCTGGAGAGCTTCGCGTACGTGGCCTCGCACGACCTGCAGGAGCCGCTGCGAAAGATCCAGACCTTTGGCGAGCGTCTGAAGAAGACGTCCACGGGCTTGAGCCCCGAGGGCCATGACTACCTGGAGCGGATGCAGGGCGCCGCGACGCGCATGCGCCGGTTGATCGATGATCTGCTCGCCTTCTCCCGGGTGTCCGCCAAGGGGCAGCCGTTTACCCGGGTGGAACTGGCCACCGTCGCCAACGAGGTGTTGGACGACCTCGAGGATCCCATCGAACAGACGGGCGCGACCGTCACGCTCGGCGATTTGCCCGTGCTCGATGCGGACCCCACCCAGATGCGCCAGTTGCTGCAGAACCTGGTGGGCAACGCCCTCAAGTTCCGCCGCGAGGAAACGCCACCGTCGGTGTCCATCACGGCTTCCGTGGATGCCCAGCGTCACCGGTTCACCTTGGTGGTGGCGGACAACGGCATCGGATTCGACGAGAAATATCGCGATCGCATCTTCAATGTGTTTCAACGCCTGCACGGCCGCGGACAGTACGAGGGCACGGGAATCGGCCTCGCCATCTGCCGCAAGATCGCCGAGCGGCACGGAGGAGTCATCGAGGTGCGCAGTACGCCCGATGTGGGCTCTTCCTTCCACATTACGCTGCCGCTCAAGCAGCCCATGCGCCGGTGAGGAATCATGGAGACGAGACGAGCTGTAACCATCCTGATGGCGGATGATGACGCGGATGACCGGGAGTTCGCCCTCACGGCGATGCAGGAGAGCCGGCTCGCCAACGAGCTGCGCTTCGTCGAGGATGGCGAGGAACTGCTCCAGTACCTGCGCCGTCAGGGTCGCTACACCAATCCCAAGGACGCGCCCCGGCCCGGGTTGATCCTCCTGGACCTGAACATGCCCCGCAAGGACGGGCGCGAGGCCCTGCGGGAGATCAAGTCCGACCCGGCGCTCAAGCACATCCCCGTCGTCGTGCTGACCACGTCCAAGGCCGAGGAGGACATCCTGCGCACCTACGGTCTGGGCGCCAACTGCTTCATCACCAAGCCGGTGACCTTCGAGGGGCTGGTCGAGGTCGTGAAGGTGCTCGACAAGCATTGGCTGCAGATCGTCGAACTGCCCCCCGCACCGCATAGCCATGAGGCGTGAGGCCGAGTCGCGCCTCATCCGGGTCCTGCTCGTCGAGGATGACGAGGATGACTTCGTCCTGACGCGGGACTGCCTGCGTGAGTTGGGACCTCGGCGGGTGGTGCTCGAATGGGTGGCCACGTGCGAGCGGGCCCTGGAGGAGCTGCAATCCGGCCGGCATGACGTGTGTCTGCTGGACTACCGGCTCGGCGCGACGACGGGGCTCGAGCTGTTGCAGCGGGCCCGGGGCGCGGGCTGGCGGGGCCCGTTCATCCTGTTGACCGGACAGGAAGACAACACCATCGACCATGAGGCCCAACAGGCCGGGGCCGCCGACTTCCTGGAGAAGTCCAAGCTCACGTCGACGCTCCTGGAGCGCTCCATCCGCTATGCGCTCCAGCACGCGCACACGCTCGAGGCCCTGCGCCGCTCCCAGGAGAGCTTTCAGGAGCTCATCGAGCGGTTGCCGGATGGCGTCAGCGTGCTGCAGGAGGATCGGCTCGTCTACATCAATCCCTCCTATGTGGCGCTGCTCGGCTTCTCGTCCGCACGGGAGCTCGTGGGCAAGTCCCTGGCGGAGCTGGGGTCCGTGCTCCTGCTTCCGGAGGCATGGGACCGGTTGCACGACGACATCCATTGCTGGAAGAGCAAGGGCGAGCCCATCCCGCCCCGGGAAGTCCTCATGCTGCGCAGGGGGGGAGGGCGCACGCCCGTGGAGATCGTCCACATCCCCCTGACGTTCGACGGAAAGCCTTCCAATGTCTGGATCGTCCGCGACCTGACCGAGCGCAAGGAGATGGAGGCCCGGCTGCTGCGCGCGGATCGCATGGGCTCGCTCGGCCTGCTCGCCGCGGGAGTCGCGCACGAGATCAACAATCCGCTCGCCTACACGATGGCCAGCCTCGATCACCTGGAGAGCCATGTGTTGACGCGGCTGGAGCTCTCCAGCGTGCGCGCCGAGGCGCAGGAACTGCTCGCGGAAATCCGTCTCGGGGCCACCCGGGTGCGCGACATCGTGCGGCAGTTGAAGATGTTCTCGCGCGGGGACGAGGACTCGGGGCTCGGTCCGGTGGACGTGCACCGCGTCATCGAGACGTCCATCGGCATGGCCGTGAACGAGCTCAAGCACCGCGCCCGGCTGGTTCGTGACTACGGGCCCCCGTTCCGCGTCGAGGCGAACGAAGGCCGGCTCGGACAGGTGATCCTCAATCTGCTCGTCAACGCGGCCCATGCCATCCCCGAGGGGAACGTGGAGCGCAACGAGGTCCGCATCGCCACGAGCCTCCAGGGTTCGTTCGTGCGGATCGAAGTGCATGACACGGGGGTGGGTATTCGTCCGGAGAACCTGGCGCGGGTGTTCGATCCGTTCTTCACCACCAAGCCGGTGGGGGTGGGCACGGGACTCGGCCTGTCCATCTGCCACGACATCGTGACGAGCTTCGGTGGTCGCATGGGCGTGGAGAGCCGGGTGGGGGAGGGAAGCACCTTCTGGCTCCTCCTGGCGCAGCACTCGGCGGCGCGCACCCAGGAGGCGCCGCGCGCCTCCGTGGTCCGGGAGCACTCGCGGCGGGGCCGTGTCATGGTCGTGGACGACGAGCCCCTGATTGGCACGGCCATCCGGCGCACGCTCCAGCGCGAGCACGAGGTCATCACCCTGACGAGCGCGCGCGAGGCCCTCACCCGTCTGGTGAGTGGAGAGCACTTCGACGTCATCCTATGTGACGTGATGATGCCCGAGATGAGTGGGGTGGAGCTGTATCAGCAGCTCTTGCTCCACCTGCCCGTCCTGACGGATCGGCTCGTGTTCCTGACGGGAGGCGCCTTCACGCCCAACGCCCGTGAGTTCCTGAGCCAGGTGAAGAATCGCCGGGTGGACAAACCCTTCTCCGGCCAGGACCTGCACGACGTGGTGCAGTCGATGTTGGTCTGGGCGTCGGCCCACTAGGATGTGACGATGTTCTTGGGCCCGAGTGACATGCATGAGCGCGTGCGAACGCACGACTGGGCTTCCAGTGAACTGGGTCCGATCGAGACCTGGCCCCGGAGCCTGATCGCGCTGGTGCGCACGATGCTCGCGTCGCGCTACCCCATGGTGCTCACCTGGGGGCCCTCCTTTCTCCAGTTCTACAATGATGCCTACTCGAAGCTGATTGGTGACAAGCACCCGGCGGCGCTCGGTCTGGACATTCGCATCACCATGGCCGAGGCCTGGGACACGCTCGGCCCGATGATCCACCAGGTGATGACCACCGGCGTGGCCAATTGGACTCCCGCCTTGCTGCTCCTGCTGGAGCGCTCCGGCTATCGCGAGGAATCCTATTTCAGCGTCTCCCACTCGCCCGCCGAGGATGACGAGGGGCGCATCGTCGGGATGTTCGCCGTCTGCAGCGAGGTGACGGAGCAGGTGCTCGGGGAGCGGCGCTTGCGGCTGCTGAGGGATCTGGCCTCGAGCGCGGCTGGGACTCGGGGTGTGGAGAAGGCCTGCCGGGATGTCATCGCGGCCATCGCCGAGCACCCCCTGGACGTGCCCTTCGCGCTGCTCTACCTGCGGGATCCGGACAGCGGAAGGCTCCTGCGTCAGGGCGTCATCGGACTGGACGAGAACGCGTGTCCGGCCGTCGTGGAGAAGGAGGAGGGCGAGCGGTGGTGGCCCCTGGGCCGCGCGGTGGGGGGGGAGACGATCCTCGTCGAGGATGTCGAGCGCCGCGTCGCGCTGACCGGAGGGCCGTGGAAGGATCCGGTGCGCACGGCGGTGGCCATGCCCATCGCCTCCTCGGAGCAGAGCTCTCCGCTGGGGGTGCTCGTGCTGGGGGTGAGTCCCAACCGGGCGCTCGACGAGGGCTACCGCTCCTTTCACGAACTGCTGGTGGGGCAGGTGTCGGTGGCCCTGCGCAACGCGCGGGCCCATGAGGAAGAGCGTCAGCGCGCGGAGGCCCTGGCGGAACTCGACCGTGCCAAGACGACCTTCTTCAGCAACATCAGCCACGAGTTCCGCACCCCGCTGACCCTGATGCTGGGGCCCACGCAGGATCTGCTCTCCGGACGCGCGGGCGTGCTGTCACCGGAGGTCCGATCCGAACTCGAGGTGCTCCACCGCAACTCGGAGCGGATGTTGCGGCTCGTCAACTCCCTGCTGGACTTCTCCCGGCTGGGGGCGGGGCGGCTGGAGGCCAGTTATCACTACTGCGTCATGACTGAGCAGGAGGTGAAGGAGGGGCCTGTCTGCTCGCCTGGTCTTGGAAGTCAGGTGTGGACCCCTACCGCGAAAGTCGGCCGGTGCGTATTGATTGTGTCGTGAAGCCCATTCAGTGAGCCAGATGATGCGCACCTTCATGGACGCCCAGGGAGTTGAACGACTCGAGGCGTATTTCCAAAAGATTGGCGACGTCTTGGGCGGGGACAGTCGCCGAGGTTCCTTTGCCCTTTATGCCCTGGGCCTCCTGGGGGAGGGCGAGCGCAAGAGCGTCGAGCCCATTGCCGCGCGGGCCTGCCCCGACCCCGACAAGACCGAGGCCATGCACCAGCGCCTGCTTCACTTCGCTGTCAACTCCCGCTGGAGCGATCGGGAGGTTCGCCGAGAGGCCACTGGCTATGCCCTTGGCGCCATGACGCAGCGCGAGCCCATCGAGGCATGGATTGTCGACGACACCGGCTTTCTCAAGCAAGGCAAGCATTCGGTGGGCGTGCAGCGGCAATACACCGGCTCGGCGGGCAAAATCACCAACTGCCAGATTGGCGTCAGCCTCAGCCTCGCCACCCGCACCGAGCACCTCCCCATCGACTTCGAGCTGTACCTGCCCGAGTCCTGGGTCAATGACTCCGCTCGTCGTCAGGAGGCCCGAATCCCCGAGGAGGTGACTTTCAAGACAAAACCCCAGTTGGCTGTGCAGATGATTCGTCGAGCGATAGCGGACGGCGTTCCCAAAGGAGTCGCCCTGGCGGACTCCGCGTATGGCTCCTCCAGTGAGTTCCGCGCACAGGTGCGCTCCTTGGGGCTGCATTATGCAGTGGGTGTAGACCCCCAAACGGCCGTTTGCCTCCTCGACGACGAGGGACGCCCCCAGGGCGAGGCGATGAGCGTCAAGGACATGGCTTCGCACCTGCACGAGCGCGGAGGCTTTCGACGCTGCACCTGGCGCTGCGGCACCCGTGAGCCGCTCTGGGCGCGTTTCGCCTTGCGTCGTGTGATTGCCGCGGGAGTTCCCAAAAGCCAACAAGAACCGCTCTGGCTGCTCATTGAATGGCGCGAAGGTGAGTCCGAGCCGGCTAACTATTTCCTTGTTTCAGTGCCAGAGCGCATGAGTAAGAAACAGCTCATCCGTCTTGTCATGCAGCGCTGGCGAACCGAGCGCGTCTACGAGGACTTGAAGGGAGAGCTCGGGCTCGACCACTACGAGGGTCGGCGCTTTCCAGGTTGGCACCACCACGTCTCCGTCGCCCTGTGCTGCTACGCGTTCATCATCGCCGAACGCGCGCGGCATTTTCCCCCCTCGGCCCGAGGGGCGGGTGAAGCCCACGCGCAGCCGCTCCAGGCCTGAACGCCACTTTCACGACAGCTTCATCACCGCACGGCTTGCCATGGCCCGGGTGATTGCCACCTGGCTGCCTCGCTGTCCTTGCTGCCACCGCTCCAGCCCCCAGTTCCCCTCACGGCCCCTGGCTGGCATCCCCATTCATCTTTCGGGCCCCTGACGCAGTAGTGTTATGCCCCCACGGACTTCTCCGCGTTGAGCGGGGACCTGGCGAGCAGCTTCCGCTCGGCGGTGGAGCGCGCGGGCCTCCAGTTCATCGTGGACTGTCCTCCCTTGTCCCAACCCGTCTATCTGGACGGCGAGTCGTGGGAGAAGATCGTCCTCAACCTCGTCTCCAACGCCTTCAAGTTCACCCATCAGGGCTCCATCACGGTGCGGACCCGTGAGTGGGAGGGCCGGGCCCTGCTCGAGGTGAGCGACACGGGAACGGGCATTCCCGCCGCGGAACTGCCGCGCCTCTTCGAGCGCTTCCACCGGGTGAAGGACGCGCATGCCCGGACCCATGAGGGCTCTGGCATTGGCCTGGCGCTGGTGCGGGAGCTCGTGCTGTTGCACGGGGGCCGCGTGCGGGTGGACAGCACGGAGGGGCGGGGGACGACGTTCACCGTCGAGGTGCCTCTGGGCACCGGGCACTTGCCCGAGGAGCGCGTCCGGGCCTCGCGCGGCCAGTCCTCCACCGCGGTGGGCGCCGGCGCCTATGTCGAGGAGGCGCTGCGGTGGACGGTGGAGGAATCGCCAGCGCCCCGAGTGTTGGACCCGGGCCTGCCACGGGCGCGGGTGCTCCTCGCGGACGACAACGCGGACATGCGCGACTACATCCACCGGGTGCTGTCCGTCGAGTTCACCGTGGACTCGGTGGCGGATGGGCAGGCGGCCCTGGAAGCCGCGCTGGCCCATCCTCCGGACCTCGTGCTCTCGGACGTGATGATGCCGCGGCTGGACGGCGTGGGCTTGTTGCGCGCCCTGCGGGCGGCTCCCCACACCCGGGAGCTGCCCATCCTCCTGTTGTCTGCCCGGGCCGGACAGGAGGCCACGCTCGAGGGCATCGAATCCGGAGCGGATGACTACCTCGTCAAACCCTTCTCCGCGCGTGAGTTGCTCGCCCGGGTTCGCGCTCACCTGGAGCGCATGCGCATGCGCCGGCAGGTGGCCCAGGAGCGGGTGCGCGTGGACAACCTCCTGGAGGCGGTGCGGGCGCGGGACGAGTTCCTCTCCCTGGCCTCCCATGAATTGAAGACGCCGCTCACCGCCTTCCAACTCCAGCTCGGCGCCATCGAGCGGAGCGTGAACAAGGCCTCGCCCCATGACATCGGCGAGCGTCTGGTATCGGCCCGGCGCTCCGTGCGCCGGCTGGCCAGCCTCGTCGAGACCCTGTTGGACGTATCGCGGCTCGCTCCTGGCCGCATCCAACTGGCGCTCGAGCCGCTGGACCTGACGGCGCTCGTGGAGGAGATGGTGTCGGCCCACCAGGACGAGGCCCGGCGCCAGGGCTCCACCCTGGTCGCCCAGGTCGAGCCCTCCCTGGGCGGGTTCTTCGACCGGAGCCGCATGGAGCAGGTGCTCCAGCATCTGCTGTCCAATGCCCTGAAGTTCGGGCGGGGCCGTCCGGTGGAGCTATCCCTGCGCGAGGAGGGGCCTCTCCTGGAGCTCTCCGTCGTGGACCATGGCATTGGAATCCCCGAGGTCGATCGCCACCGGGTCTTCGAGCGGTTCGAGCGGGCCGTGCCGGTGCGCCACTACGGTGGCCTGGGATTGGGACTCTGGGTGATGCGGCAGGTGATCGAGGCCCACCATGGAAGTATCCTCATTCAGGAGACGCCAGGTGGGGGGGCCACGTTCCTCGTCCGCCTGCCGCGCGACGAGCGCGAGGCCCGCGCCCGCTCTCCCTCGAATTGAGCCGACTCCTTTCCTCTCGCCTCACGGAACTCCCCATGAACATGCGTCCCTCGCGAATGGCGGTCCTTCTTCTCTTGAGCGGTCTTGGGATGGGGTGTCCCAAGGACTCGCCGGAGGAGGTGACCGATGAAGCCAGCTCCTGTGCGGGACCCACGAACGGCACGGAGTTGCCCGCGTGTCCGCTCCTCTGTGACGCGCTGGCCCAGGGTGAGCCACCGCCCGCCGGAGCGGACCTGTCCCGTGACATCCGCTCCACCGCGTTGAACGTGAGGCTCGACTCGCTGGAGGCCACGGCCCTCATCCAGGTGGCGGGCTCCTCGAGCAACACCCTGTCCCTGAAGGTCGGCTCGCTGCGCATCACCGGAGTGAGCAGCCGTTGCGGGCCGCTGAACCACACCGTGAAGGACGGCCAGTTGGACGTGGGCGTGCCCGAGTGGGCGTCCTTCGTCCGCGTCGACTACGTGATCTCCGAGTCGACGAACTACGACGGTTACCTGCCGGGTGGGACGACCTTCACCTGGCCGTCCTTCTGCGCGAACCTCTACCCGTGCCATCCGGCGCTGGCCGATGGCGCGACGTTCTCGCTCCAGCTCGAGAACGTGCCCGCGGGCAAGACGGCCGTCTATCCCCGCTCCATTCCGGGCGAGGCCCCGCCCTACATGTTGGCGTGGGCGGTGGGGGACTACACCGAGAAGGCCCTGGGCAGCACCGCGGCGGGGACTCAGGTGTCCGTCTGGCACCTGCCGGGCGAGGAGGTGGCGGCCACCCAGGGGACGCTTCACTTGAAGGACGCGGTGGACTTCTACGAGAAGCGCTACGGCGCCTATTCCTTCGGCTCCAAGGTGGGCTCGGTGTCGGCCAATTGGGGGGAGGGGGCTTATGGCGGCATGGAGCACCACCCGTACTGGCACGTGGCCTCCGATGCCATGGATGACAAGCTGGTACACCACCACGAGGCGGCCCATGGGTGGTTTGGCAATGGCGTGCGCATCCAGTGCTGGGAGGACTTCGTCCTGTCCGAGGGGACGTCCGAATACCTGACCGCGCGCTCGGTGCGGGAGACCGAGGGCGTGGAGGCCGAGGAGAAGGTGTGGGCCTCCTGGAAGCTGTCCCTGGAGCGGGCCGTGGCGCGTGGGGACACGCTGGCCCTGCCGGACTCCACCTGCAACGAGATCGACATCCTCACCCATCCGCTCTGGTCCACCATCCCCTACGTGAAGGGAGCCTTTTTCTACCGGGCGCTGGAGAAGCAGATCGGCACGGCCGCCATGGATCAGGCGCTGGCGCATTTCTACCAGCGCCACGTGGGAGGCACGGCACGCATGCAGCAGTTGCTGGATCTCGTGAAGGAAGAGACGGGGTATGACTCCACGCCGCTCGCCCAGACGTGGCTGCGCGGCCTGGGTGTCCCCGCCGAGATTCCGTAGCTCTCCGCTCGGGCTACTTCCGGCCGCTCAGCACCACGAGCAGCGGGTGCTCCTGGTACTCCTTCCAGAAGTCCGCGCCGAACCGGGCGATCGCCTCGGGAGGAACCTCGAAGTGCTTCCACTCGAGTTGCCGGAAGCCGGCTTGTTCCATGGCCCACTCGTAGGTGGCGGCGGGCCAGCGGAGGTATTCGATGTCCGCCGGCGGATCCGTGAGGAAGGTCGCCTGCACCACATGGCGTTCCCCCTCGAGGGTTTCCCGGCGTACATCGAAGCCGTACTTCGCCCAGCTCGACTTCGTCAGCTCGAAGCTCGGCTCCATGGTGAAGGCGATGAAGCGCCCGCCCTCCGTCAGGTTGCGATAGGCACTGCCGCACATGCTCGCCAGCTCTTCCCGGGTTCGTGCGTAATTGAGCAGATAGACGGCCGTCACCAGATGGAACGAGCCCAGGACGGGCAGGTGGGTGGCATCGGCGACATGGAATCGGATGCCTTGGGGGCGCTCCTGCTCCCGCTCCAGGGCCACGGACACCATCTTCGAGGAGATGTCCACGCCCAGGACCTCGTTGGCCCCCTGTTGCTTCAACAACCGGGAGTAGTGGCCCGCGCCGCACGCCAGATCCAGGACCCGCTGGCCGTGCAGGTCGCCCACGAGCTTCAGGAACGTGTGTTGCTCCGGGATGGGCAGGGGCGCCGTGTTCTTGAACTGCTCGTACCTGCCGCCGATGTTGTCGTATTGCTCCGCCATGTCGGACTCTCCGGCGGGGTCACCCCGCAATGGGGCGCCTCCGTGGAGCGCATTCTGCGCGGGAGTCGTGCTCGCGCGGAGCGGCGGCTCACGGGAACTGCCGCCGGTGGACAGTTCCGCCCTTCATGATGAAGCGCACCTGACGAAACGCGGAGATGTCCCGGGTCGGGTCTCCCTCCACCGCCAGCAGGTCCGCGAGCGCCTTCCTTCACACAGGGACACACGAACTCACCCAGCGCCAGCAGAGGAGATCCTCCACCGGGCCCCCTCGCTCGCCTGGCTGGCCGCCTTCGGGCGTGCGTCAGGGGTCGACCGAGCGAGGCTCGGGGTCCTTCTTCTTCACGGGCATGTAGCAATGACCCTGGTACTCGGCCGAACCAGGAGGGCAGGGCGCATCGTGTTTATGCTGGGCCCAGCAGCCGCCTCGGATTTCTACTTCCGTGACTGGGATACACGGAGGCGTGGCTTGTTCCTTTAACGGCTTCTCGGGCATCGGGTAGGCGATGACGGGGAAGGGGACATCCCGTGTGTTGATGAGGTTTCTGGGCTCCTGGGGCGGGGAGCGTGCTTCGTTCCATGCTTGCTCGGGCTCGCGCGGCCAGAGCAGCAGTGCACCGCCAACCACCAGCGCGAGGCTCAGGCTCGCCACGGCCCAGTGCCTTCTCCACCGACATGCCGGAGGACGCGCCGCGCGTGCGAAATGGGCCCGGGCGTCCTCCCGGTCATCGAGGCTCATCAAGGCTCCCGCCATTCGCAGGTGACCCAATGCTTGCTCGTGCAGGGTGGGCTTTTTCGCCCCCGTTGGTGCCTCGGTGTGCGCGATGAGCGCGGGTGGATCGGTAAAGCTCGTGGTCTGGGTGCTCCAGGCGGTTGGCGTGCGCCACTCCTCCCCAGTTCCCGGCATCACCACCAGCGCGGGCGCTCCCGTCCCGGTGTGATGTGCCTCGTAGAGGTGGCCCTCGTCCTCGGGCACGTCCGGGTAACGCTCGCCCACTTCATAAGGGCCGAGCCGCCGACCCTTCCAGTCCGCGTTGTCGCTCATGTTCCTCCCTCCTGACTTCACCTCTTCCTACTCGGGATGTCGGGCCGCCGGAAGGACTCATGGGGTCATGTGCGGCACGTCGCGGCCCTCGAGGAGGGCCGCTGACAGGTGCCGCCGAGCTGTGCGCCGTGCAGCCCTCTTTGAGCACACTCCTCGTGTGAAGTGGCTCACAGCGTTCACGCGGATCAACTGGTAGAGCGCGTCACACCAGGGCTCAAGAGAAACCGGCCCGTGGTGAACGAACACCCCTCGTGTTGTTTCGCAAGGGGTCATGCAGTGATGTGTAATCACGACTCGTTCGAATTTATTACTCAGGGAGGCGAGGGCAGGGCGAACTCCGCCCGGGAGAGGAACTCCTCCTGGGCGTAGAGGCGCTTCAACTCGTCGGTATACGCGGGCAGGCGCGGATCATCGCAGTCGGTGCACCAGGTGGTGAGGTCTTCCAGGGCGAACAGCCCGGCGGGCATGCGCCGCGGAGTGCCCGTCGAGGCCATGCTGTACTCGGTGATGGGCCAGTCGTCGGTGACGGGCGCCACGCCTCGGGTCAGCGCCTCCAGCCCCCGCGTGGATGCGGAGAAGAGGCCCGCGTACTCCACCGGAGAGCCCAACCAGAAGCGCTCCAGATCGGCCTTCACCTGGGGGCGGGCCTCCAGGCGGCGCTGGACCTCGGCGAGGTGGAGCTGGTTCTGGCCGCCGTTGCTGCCCATGAGGATGAGTTCCGCGCCATAGCCCGCCAGCAGCACCGCGTCCGGGAAAACGTCGAGGAAGGCCCGCACCATGGCGCGCGACGTGTGCTCGGGCACCTGATAGGCCGGCAGCCATTGGGTGAAGTAGCCCCCGGGGACGAGCCGGCTCCGGGCCAGGGCGTAGAACTCCCGCGAGTAGAGCGAGCCCACGCCCGCGAAGGCGATGGGAGGAGGCTCCAGGGTGATGAGATCGTACGTGCCCTCGGGCCGCATGCGCAGGTGTTGCCGGCCATCGTTGACGTGAACGGTGACGCGCGGATCCTTCAACACGTGGCCATTGGTGGCGGCGAAGTAGTCCGCGTGCGAGAGGACGTTGCGCGACAGGTCCATCACGTCGAGCTTCTCCACGGACGGGTGCAGGGACGCGGCATGCACCGTGTTGCCCGCGCCGAAGCAGATGATGCCCACGCGCCGGGGCGACTCCTGTTGCAGCAGGGGGACGTGCGCCATGGCCCGCATGTAGCGCTGCGCGGTGGGCTCGTTGCCGGCCATGCTGTGGCCATTGGTGTAGAGCGCGCGGCCCAGGCCCTCCACCTCGGCGATGAGGACGGTCTCGTTGGGCCCCTCGCTGGTGGCCAGCACGCGCACGGGCTCGACGTCGACGATGGGGAAGCCCTGGCGCAGCAGCTTGTCCGGGGCCTGGCCGCTCCAGCCCACCAGCGCGAGCGCGCATCCGGCGAGCAGCGTGGGCACCCGCCGCCGGGACAGGCCCGCCTCCGGCAGGGGAATGGCCGCGAGGGCCAGGGGCAACAGGGCCAGGGTTGTCAGCAACGCCAGCGCGCCCATGCTCCGCTGCATGCCGAGCGCCGGCAGCAGGAGGAAGCCCGTGCAGAGAGAGCCGAGCACCGCGCCCGCGGTGTTCCACAGGTAGAGGCCTCCCGCGCGTCCCCCCACGGTGGCGCTGGCGCGCTGCACCAGGGCGTTGGCCAGGGGAAAGGTCATCCCCATGAGGACGGAGGGCAGCCCCACCGCGGAGATCATCGGCATGAGCAGGAAGAGGTGTTCGGCGAGGCGCGAGGGAGGGCCGCCATGTCCGAGGGCCCGCTCGCTGGCCCGTACGGACTCCACGTCCAATGAGGCCAGCAGGCCCAGGCTGGTGATGACCAGGAGCGTCAGCGCCGAGCCCAGCAGCAGCGCGGGTCGGCCCAGGCGCCGCACGAGTCCGCCCGCGAGCGTGGCGCCCAACCACATGCACACGAGGATGACGGTGAGCAACAGCGAGAAGACGCTGCGAAAGCCGCCCAGCAGGGTGGAGAAGTAGCGGAACCACAGCATCTCCATGCCCATGGAGGCGAAGCCGGAAAGCGCGAGCGCCATGCCCGTCAGGTGCACGAGGCGCGACTCCTCGGGCATTGACGGCGGGGGAGCGGGCTCACTGAGGACGGGTGGAGGCGGGGCGGCGGAAGACGCGCCCTGGCGCAGGACGAGGAGCGCACAGAGGCCCACGGCGGTGTTGAGGGCCACGGCGAGCAGTTGGGTGTCTCGCACGCCGAGCGCGGGGATGAAGGCGAGATCGGTGAGGAACGCGCCCAGTGCGGCTCCGGCGGTGTTGACGCCGTAGAGCGCGCCCACGTGCCAGCCGGCGGCCGAGAACTGGGAACCGACCTGGTGGCGGATGAGGAGCGTGAGGGTGCCGCCCATGAGCAGGGTGATGGGGCCCAGCAGCACGAGCGCCAACAGGTAGCGCCACACCTGCGAGGACACGGACAGGACGAGCCAGCCCTGGGCATCGGGGGTGTACGCGGAGAGCGCGCCCGAGGCCCGCCCCACCCAGGGCAACGCGAGCGCCACCAGCATGCCGAGCACCGCGATGCCCAACTCCACGCGGGCATACAGCCTCAGCGGCGCGGCACCGTCCCGGGCATGGAGCCGATCCGCGAGACGCCCCGCGACGAGTCCCCCCACGCCCAGGCCGCACATGAAGATGGCGGTGACGACAGCGGCCGACCAGACGGTGTTGCCGAAGAGATTGCCGAACTGGCGAACCCACACCACCTGGTAGACGAGACCGCTGATGCCGGAGAGGAAGAACAGCAGGTAGAGCAGGGGCGCACGCATGAGGGCGCGAGGCTATCCCGCCACGGGAAGAGGGAACCATCCCCATCTCGACGGAGGGAGGGCGGCCGGGCCAGCGGGCCCGTGGGTGGGCGGCGGCCTCTCGGAAACGCGAGAAGGCCCCGGGAATGACTCCCCGGGGCCCTCATTCGACGTGACGGCGCTCAGTGGCTCAGCAGCCGGTGTTGGCGCCGGGGCTGACGCCCAGCAGGCTGCAGAAGCGGGTGTAGTTGTTCACGCGGCTCTGCACCTGGGCGGGGTTGCGGCCACCGCACTCCAGGGCGCCGTTGATGGTGCGGATGGTCTCACCGAAGCCCGCGCCGTTGACGATGGCGTTGTGGGCCGTCATGGAGCCCGCGCCCGTCTGCGTCATCCAGAACCAGAAGCCCGTGCGCCAGGAGATGGTGGCGTCGCGCGCGACCAGGTCGGGGTTGTTCTTGAGGTCCACGCCCAGCGCGTTGCCCGCGGCGCAGTAGTTGCCGTTCCACGACAGCTGGATGGGGCCACGGCCGTAGTACATCTTACCCGCGGCGCAGCCGCAGCCCGGGGGGCCCCAGCCGGTGTCGCACATGGTGCTCTTGGCGATCTCCTCGATGTAGACGAGGTTGCCCGTCTCGTGGGCGATGTTGGCCAGGAAGGCGGCCACCTCGCGCTTGCGGGTGTCGGTGTCGCCCGTGGTGGCGAAGCCGGAGAAGGTGTTGGCCGCGGCGACCAGGGCCGAGTAGGAGTAGAAGCCGTTGCGGCCGGGGAACATCGCGTTGAAGGTGGACTCGCTCAGGATGCCGGCGATGCCGTTGCCCGAGGGGGGAGGCGTGGTGCCGCCGCCGGAGACCTTGTCCAGGGTGTAGAGCTGGTTGGCGGTGCCCGTGTAGGGGTACTGCACGAAGCCCGTGCCGTTGTTCGCCGAGCCCCAGAGCAGGTCGATGACCATGTCCGTGTGACGCGCGTGGATGCTGAAGTTGTTGTTACCGCGGTTCACGAACTTGAACTGCTGGTTGGCGCCACCGACGTAGGACCACTGGTGGAGCTCGGCGTTCTGGGCGTAGCTGACTTCCTTGATGTCGAAGCCCTTGCCGCTGTTGACGTTGATGATCTTCCAGTAGCCGTCGGACGTCGCGGAGATGGCGAACTTCTGGGCGTTGGTGCCGTTGCAGTCCCACAGCTGCACCTTGGTGCCGTCGGCGGTGCCGGAGGAGGCGATGTCGATGCACTTGTTGTTCTGGGCGGAGCGGATGACGTAGTCGCCCGCCGTGATGCTCGACACGATGGCCTCGCGCTGGAGCTGATCGACAGGCTCGACGGACTTCACCTCATCGACGGCACATCCACCCAGCCCACTCAGGGCACCCAACAGCGAGACACAACGGAATACGGTCAGACGGGACATGCGGTTCTCCTCGGGGTCAGTGAAATGGCTTCGCGTTTCGCGTCTGGCATTGCCTTAAGCACCCGGCGTGCCAACCTTGCCTTCTCCCAGATAGACCTGTTTTCGCGGCTTTAGCGGCCCAGAGTGCTTTTTCCCCTGGTGACAACGCTTGTCTCCTGGTGACTCCACTCACCAGTGGGAGCACCGTGGACGATGTGGGGCAGGGGGAATCCATGTGCGCGTGTTCCCTCTGTAGGGGGATGAGTGGCGGAGCCAGACGCGCCCGGTGTAGGAGTCTCTTCCCATGAGCGCGTCCAACGTCATCCGTCACGGTCCCCTGGTGCTGTCCCTTCCCAACGGCTGGTTCGATGCGAGCCAGGTGGTGGCGGTAGGTCCCGAGGAGGAGGGCTTCCGCGCGAACGTGGTCGTGTCGATCGAGCCCGCGAATCAGGGGGAGACGGTCACGCGGTTCGCCGCGCGCGCGCTGGCGGGGCTGCGCAAGTCCCAGGACTTCGTCTTGGGCAACGAGCGTGAGGCCACCTTCGGCCCCCACCAGGGCGTGCTGCGCGAGTACACCTTCACCTTGCAGGGCGTCCGTCTGGCCCAGCTCCAGTTCACCGTGTTGAAGGACCAGGTCGGCTACACCTTCACGTACACCCAGCGCCCCGAGAAGATGGCCAAGACGCGGGGGGTGGCCGAGGCCTTCTTCGCCGCCGCCCAGGTGGAGGCGAAGGCCCCCGCGCCCGCGGCGGCGACGTCGTCCTTGAACTCCGTGTGGTGAAGCGCGCCCGTCAACCCCGGTAGAGGGGAAGGGCGAGGCCTCGCACGATGGCCAGGGCGCGCAGGACGAAGCCGGCGGTGGCCGCGAGTCCGGCAGCCAGCGGCAGGGGCACGCCGAGCAGGCTCAGGCCGACGAACAGCGCGGCGGCGAGCGCGGCGGCGGTGACGTAGATCTCCGGGCGCAGGAGGATGGAGGGCTCGCCCGCGAGCACGTCGCGGATGATGCCTCCCACGCAGGCGGTGACGACTCCCATCACCGTGGCGGGCAGGGCGGGGATGCCGAGGCTCAGCGCCTTGGCGGCGCCATAGACGGCATAGGCGGCGAGGCCCAGCGCGTCGAACCAGTCGAGCGCCTTGCCCCGCCACAGCCACGCGGGCGTGAACCAGACGAGCACCGCCATGCCGAGACAGGTGGTGATGGCCCGCGGATCATGCATCCAGAACACCGGGGCGCCGAGCAGGAGATCGCGCACGGTGCCTCCGCCGGTGCTGGTGATGGCGGCGAAGAACGCGAAGGTGACGAGGTTCTGCTTGAGGCGGGCGGCGGCGAGCGCGCCCGAGACGGCGAACACCGCGATGCCGGCGATGTCGAGCCAGACGAGGGCGGGGGCGAGGTGATCGAGGGGGAGCAGGGTCATGCGCGAACCGCGTCCCCTCCCAGAAGAGAGGACGCGGCGGGTGTGACTAGTAGCGGTAGTGGTCGCTCTTGTACGGACCCTCCTGGGTCACGCCGATGTACTTCGCCTGCTCGGGGGTGAGCTGGGTGAGCTCGGCGCCCAGCTTGCTGAGCTGCAGACGGGCCACCTTCTCGTCCAGGTGCCGCGGCAGCATGTACACGCCCGGCTTGTAGTGGCCCGGCTTGGTGAAGATCTCGATCTGCGCGAGCACCTGGTTGGCGAAGGAGGAGCTCATCACGTAGCTGGGGTGGCCCGTGCCGCAGCCCAGGTTCACCAGGCGGCCCTCGGCGAGCAGGATGATGCGCTTGTTGTCCGGGAAGATGACGTGATCGACCTGGGGCTTGATGTTGTCCCACTTGTACTGCTTGAGGCTCGCCACATCGATCTCGTTGTCGAAGTGGCCGATGTTGCACACGATGGCGTTGTTCTTCATCCGCTTCATGTGCTCGTGGGTGAGCACCTGGAAGTTGCCCGTCGCGGTGACGAAGATGTCCGCCTTGTCCGCCGCGTAGTCCATGGAGACGACGCGGTAGCCTTCCATCGCCGCCTGGAGGGCGCAGATGGGATCGATCTCGGTGACCCACACCTGGGCCTGGAGGCCGCGCAGCGCCTGCGCCGAGCCCTTGCCCACCTCGCCGTAGCCGGCCACCACGGCCACCTTGCCGGCGATCATCACGTCCGTGGCGCGCTTGATGGCGTCCACCAGCGACTCACGGCAGCCGTAGATGTTGTCGAACTTGGACTTGGTCACCGAGTCGTTGACGTTGATGGCCGGGAACTTGAGCCGGCCTTCCTTCGCCATCTGGTAGAGCCGGTGCACGCCCGTGGTGGTCTCCTCGGTGACGCCCTGGATGTTCGCGAGCGTCTTGGAGTACCAGCCGGGCTGCTGCTCCAGCCGCTTGCGGATGGAGGCGAAGAGGATGGTCTCCTCCTCGCTGCCGGGCTTGGCGAGCACGGACAGGTCCTTCTCCGCGTTGGCGCCCAGGTGGAGCAGGAGCGTGGCGTCGCCGCCGTCATCGAGGATCATGTTGGGCGAGCCGCCGTCCGCCCACTCGAAGATGCGGTGCGTGTAGTCCCAGTACTGCTCCAGCGTCTCGCCCTTGAAGGCGAACACGGGGGTGCCACCGGCGGCGATCGCCGCCGCGGCGTGATCCTGCGTGGAGAAGATGTTGCACGAGGCCCACCGCACCTGGGCGCCGAGCGCCTCCAGCGTCTGGATGAGCACCGCGGTCTGGATGGTCATGTGCAGCGAGCCCGCGATGCGCGCGCCCTTGAGGGGCTGCTGCTTCGCGTACTCGTCGCGGATGGCCATCAGGCCGGGCATCTCGGTCTCGGCGATCGCGATCTCCTTGCGACCCCAGTCAGCCAGCTTGATGTCCGCGACCTTGTAATCGGTGAACTTGCTCAAATCGACGGCGGCGCTCATGCGTTGCTCCCGGGTGGCGGGGCCATGGGGGCAAGACGGTGAGCGCTCGCGTCCCGGGCCATGTCGCCACGAGTCAGCGAGCGCCGTTACAAGAACCTGAGCCTGGCGGGGAGACCCGTTGCAGCGCTCCTCAGGGTGGGCGAACCCTACTCCAAGGACACCGCCCTTCACCAGGGAATCCATTCCCCCCCGAGCCCCTGTCCGGTGTGCGTGGGTGCCACTCAGGAGGCGTCTGGCTCACCCCGGGGCAGGAGGACGGAGAAGCGGGTGCCTTGTCCAGGGCCGGCGCTCGCCGCGCGGATGGTGCCCTCATGGCGCTCGACGATCTCCCGGCAGATGGCCAGGCCCAGCCCCAGGCCCCCCGCGTGGTGCTCGGCGGCGTTCTGGGCCCGGAAGAACGGCTCGAACAGGTTGGACAGATTCTCGCTGGGAACGCCGATGCCTTGATCCTCCACCTCCATGAGCACGCCATCTCCCTCGGGGCGCAAGCGCACGTGAATGGGCTTGTCGGGAGGCGAGTAACGCACCGCGTTCTCGACGAGGTTGGTCAGGAGTTGATCCAGACGCTGATCATCCCACTGCCCGAGCAGGGGTTGCTCGGGCAACTCCAGGCGGATGGGGGCGGTGCGTTCACTCCGGGCATGCTCGATGCGGTCGACGACCTCGCGTGCCAGGGCGCTCAGGTCCATGGTCGCCCGGCGCAGCGAGAAGCGTCCGGATTGCATCCGGGACACATCCAGCATGTCTCCGATGAGCCGGGTGAGCCGGTCCACCTGGCGCCGCAGCCGCTCCAGCGTGGAGCGCTGCTTCTCGGGGGACACTCCTTGGGGGGGTTGGGACTGGCGCAGCATCAGCTCGATGGTGGCCTTGAGCGGGGTGAGCGGCGTGCGCAGCTCATGGCTGGCCATGGACAGGAATTGATCCCGGCTGGTGATGGCCTCGCGCAGCTCCTTCTGGGTGCGCTCGATGCGGGCCGCCATCTCGTTGAAGCCCGCGGCGAGCTCCGCCAGTTCGTCATCCCCCTGGGCGGGGACACCCCGGTCGAGCGTCCGGGTTCCGAGCACCGCGAAGCCGTCCCGGAGCGCCGTCAGGCGTTGGGCCACGTCCCGTCCCACCCAGCGCGAGAGCAGGAGCGCGACGGCTCCCGCGGTGAGCGCGATGAACACCACCAGGGCACTCAGCCGCGTCACGGGTGCGAAGGCCTGTCTCAGGGGCGCGGTCACCGCGACGGTCCACGGCGTGTCCTGAACCGGGGCATGTGCCACGAGCAGCCGTCCTCCCCCCGGGTCGACCGCCTCGGTGAAACCCTCGGCGAGGGACAGGATGGAGTCGTCGACGATGGAGAGGATGGGCGCTCGGGAGAGCATGTCCCCCCGGTTGGTTTCGCGCAGCAGCTCGCCATTGCGGCGGTCGAAGATCTCCACGTGGTAGTTGAGCGAGGCGAGCGTCGGCTCCCGGCTCATGCGCACGAGCGACATGCCCGCCACCAGGAGGACCTGACGCCCTTCTTCCAGCTTCACCGGAGAGGCGAAGACGACCATGGGCGTCTTCCTGACGTTGAGGAACGGGCGCGACAGGTAGACCTGGTCCTCCCTGCGTCCTTCCTGGAAGTAGTCTCGATGAGAGAAGTCGCCCACGACGCCGCCAGCCTCGGTGGACAGCACGGACTGGCCCGTGTCATCGAGCACCCAGGCCGCGTCGAACGGGCCGGGTTGGGAGCGCAGCAGGGTCAACCGGGAGCGGAGCGCCGGTTTGTCCCCCCGGGTGAGCACGGATTGCAGGAGGGGGTCTCGGGTCTGGGTCCGCAACACGAAGCGGGCCATGGACGCGGTCTGTTCCAACCAGGCGACCTCGGCCGCCACGGCCTGCCGCGCCTTGTCCCTCAATTCCCGCTCGATGGCCCGCTGCGCGACCACCGATGCCAGTCCGCCCACCGCGAGGATGGGCAACACCGAGGCGAGCGCCACTCCACGAAACAGCCGCCACCCCACGGTGGATGTCTCCCATTGGCGCCGGAACAGCAGGAAGCCGCATCCCAACGTGATGACGCTGTAGAGCACCAGGCCCGTCCACGACCCACGCCATCCCGCCACGAGGCCCATCTGCCCGAACAGGGCGGCCAGGAATCCCACGGCGAGGCGCGAGAGCTTCGCTTCGCGCCGCACCTGTCCCACCGCCAGCAGGCCTCCCCCCACGAGGAAGAGCACGCCCATGAGCCGTGCCACGGGCTGGTAGACATCATAGAAGCTCGGTCCGAGCAGGATGGGGTCCATCACGATGAACCCGCCGAACGCCAACGCCGTGGTCAGCAGGAATTCTGAGAAGAAGCCCCGGGTGTGCCAGCGCGGCAGGGCCTCGGCGATGAGTGCCGTCACCATCAAGGGATAGACGAGCGCGCCGGTGATGCCTCCGGCCAACACCGTGACGCCCCACCAGTACACGGCGAGCGCTCCCAGGAACAACGTGCGTCCAATCCATCCCACCCACGCGGGCCAGGTTGGATAGAGCAGGGCGACGAGCATGGTCGCCGAGCCCGCCATGAACACCGTCCCCAACAACCGGATGTGGGGGTAGATGAGCCGGAAGATGCTCGTGCCGAACTCATAGGGCACGTACACCATCGTGATGCCGGTCAGGAGGCCAAAGGCGGCGGCGATCCACTCGACACGAACCGGGTTCAGGGCTCCTCGCGATACCTCTTCGGACACTCCCGTGCTCTCCAGTTGGTGGATTTCCGTGGGGTGGCGCCTTCCATAGCAGTGTTGGAGACAAATCACCTCCGCCATGCTTGTCCTGCCGCCCCAGAAAAAACTGTTACCACTGGTTGGAAGTGGTCGTGATGCGGGGCCCGGATTCAGCGAGTCGCGCTGCTGCCCAGCAGACTCCGGGCGCGCGCGAGGAGCTGGGTGAATTCCACCCGGTCGGCCTGCCCGTCGGTGGCCCCCTCCGCGAGCTTCTGGACCGTGGACAGGTTCCACTTCTGGGCGCTCGCGCCGCCGCGCAGCACGTCCGCGGTGGCCGCCACCGCCAGGGCGAAGCGGAAGTCGGACGAGGCCGCGTCGAGCGAGGCGCGCATCTGGCTCGGCTCGAGGGGGAAGGCCTGCTCGGCGGCCTCGGTGCCCGTGGGCGTCTTGGCGCGGATGCGCACCGTGCCCAGCGCCGCCTTGGCGTCCGTCAACTCCACCTCGTAGAGCGCGGTGACGCTGTGGCCCGCGCCAATCTCTCCGGCGTCCACCTTGTCATCGCGGAAGTCCTTGTCGGCGATGTCCCGGTTCTCGTAGCCCACCAACCGGTAGCGGCGCACCACCTTCGGGTCGAACTCCACCTGCACCTTCACGTCCTTGGCGATGACCTCCAGGGTGCCGGTGAGCTGCTGCTCGAAGACCTTCTTCGCCTCCTTGTAGCTGTCGATGTAGAAGCAATTGCCGTTGCCCTTGTCGGCCAGCTTCTCCATCAGGTCATCCCGGTAGTTGCCCATGCCGAAGCCGATGGCCGACAGCGTGACGCCCTCCTTCACGTGGCCCTGGATGCTGTTGAGCATGTCGTCCGCGGAGAGGTTCTGGCCGATGTTGGCGTCTCCGTCCGTGAGCACCACCACGCGCGACACCACGCTGCCCGAGGCCTTCTTCACCGCGTGCTTGTAGGCCAGCTCCATGCCCGAGCCCATGGCGGTGCCGCCCCCGGACTCCAGCGAGTCGATGGCCTTGTAGATGCGCTCCAGGTTCGTGGCGGGCGTGGGCGTGAGCACCTCGCGCGTGCCGCCCGCGTAGGTGACGAGCGCCACGGTGTCGTTCTCGTTGAGGTTCTTCACCGCGAGCTTCATCGCCTCCTTGGCCAGGGGCAGCTTGTCCTGCTGGTTCATGGAGCCGCTGGTGTCCACCAGGAAGACCAGGTGCGCGGGCTTGCGCTGTGAGCGCGAGACGACCTTGCCCTGGATGCCCACGCGCACGAAGTGGCGGTTCGCGTCGAAGGGCGAGGGTGCTCCCTCCAGGTGCACGCCGAACGCGCCTCGTTCGGGAGGGGTGTAGCGGTACTTGAAGTAGTTGACGAACTCCTCCACCCGCACCGCGGGACGCGGGGGCAGGGCATTCTGGTTCAGGTAGCGGCGAGCTACCGTGTACGACGCCGTGTCCACGTCCACCGCGAAGGTGGAGAAGCGATCCGCGGCGGTCTCCGTGAAGGCATTGGGGGTGTGCTCGGTGAAGCGGTTGCCCTGCGTGGGGGGCTCCGCCGGAGGCGCCAGGGCCTCCTTTTTCTTGGCGGGCATGGCCCTGCCGACCGCGGGAGCGCCGCCGACAACCTCCTCCTCGACTCCCGCGACAGCGTCATCCTTGGACGGCGCCTCGTACTCCATGGCCTTCGCTTCCGCCGGAGCGCGGGTGAGCGACTTGGCGGCGATGGGCGCCGGGGCAGGTTTGGGCTGTGCCAGCGCCGAGCGGGAGGGCGGGGGCGGAGGCGCGGAGGGCGTAGTGCTTGGCTCGGACTGGGGCTCGGAGGGCTGTTGCGTGGCGGGCGGCTCCTCCTGCCGGGGTCGGCTCACCGGTGGGAGGGACTCACTGGCGTCCTGGGGGCTCCCGGAGGTGGGCTTGGGAGACGTGCTGCATCCGGAGACGAGGCTCAGGGCGAGGGCGGCGCCGCTCCAGCGGGCCAGGCGGTTCGACTTGGATGAGGACAAGGTGCGCTCCAGGGAGGTCCGTTGTGGAATGGACCTTCGAAACGCACCAGGGGCGAATCCGATCTACCGGGGGTCCGCGATTTTTTCGCCGGTGTCGACGCGGACGATTCGGGAGAGCCACCGCATCCCCCGGCGCGAGGCGTCCGGGAGGAGATCCAGCCCCCGGCACAGCCCGTAGGTCAGCGCGATGAGCGCCACCGTCAGCAGGGTGTACTGGCCCCATCCACTGCGATTGCCCCAGGCCACCTGGAAGCTGAACCCCAGGACGTTGAAGTACAGCAGTCCCAGGTGGAAGACGTACGCGGACAGGGAGGACGAGCCGAACGTCTCCAGGAAGCGGCGTGCCCTCGAGGGCGCTCCGCCGGGCGCGACGCGCGTCTCCAGCGCCACCAGCGCGAGCAACCCGATGCAGACCCACATCCACCGTTCGGCCGCGTTGGAGGGATTGGTGACGAAGAAGTGGTGCTCGGGATAGAGGCCGTTCAGGGGATTCGCCGCCAGCCATCCGGCGCACCCGAGTCCGATGAGGAAGAGCAGCGCCCTCACGAGTCCGGCGCGTCCCCCCTCCGCCGCCACGGCCCCCGCGTATGTGCCCAGCCAGGTGAAGCCCAGCCACGGCAGGAGCGGAAACACGGCCCCCGTGGACTTGTTGAGCACGGTCGCCCAGGGCCCGTTCACGGCCTCGCCCAGGGGCGACAGGAAGAAGGTGGTGAGCGCGAGCGTGAGCGCCGTGCCCCGAAGCACCCGGGGTCGTGAGGCCAGGAGCGTGGCGACGGGCAGGGCGAGCAGCAGGGACACGCCCACGCAATGCAGGATGTCCATGCGCACCAGCCACCGGGGCTCGCGGAAGAGGGGAAACCACATCCAATTGACGAGCGTGGCCACGCCGAGCACCTGGGCGATGCGGCGCAGGTTGCGCCCGAACCGGGCTCCGCGTGAGCCCTGGCTCGCGCCGCGCACCAGCAGCAGCGCGAGCGCGAAGCCCGCGGAGAAGAGGAACGCCGGGGCCACGAGCCCATCGACGCGCAGCAGTTGCTTCGTCGTCGTGCTCTGGCGCAGCTCCGGGCGCAACAGCACCAGGGCGTGGCACTGGATCATCACCAGCACGCTCAACCCGCGCAGCCAGTCCACGGCGCGGATGCGTTCGGAAGAAGGAGAGGGCTTCACGGGAGGCAGGTGAGGTGGGCTTCGGGAGCCTCGAGATCCTGCAGCCGCAACAGGCAGCGCAGGGCGGTGGGGTCGGGCGAGTCCGCGCTCCAGGAGCGGCGCCAGAGCAGCGCGGCCACCCGCGTGGGAATGCGCGAGTCCGGGGCGACGAGCGCGCGCGCCACGCCATTGCTCCCGATCCTGGCCTCGCGCTGGAGGCCTTCCAACGTGGCCACGATGTCGGGGCACCCGTCGGGACAGTTGTAGAGGAAGACGGCGTGGCCGTGCTCCAGGTTGTGCAACCACACGCACCGGTTGGGCTCGGTGTCGTGCACCCGGCAACGCAGTGTGTCGCCACAGTGGTCGCCGCTGGTGGGCGGGTTCAGGCCATCGCCACACGCGGAGCTGGAGCAGGTGAGGTGCCGTGCGCTCGCGGGCGGCGGCGAGAGGGGGAAGTCGTAGTTCGCGCACTCGCCGTCGTCCGGAGAACTCGGGCCACATGCGGCGAGCGCGGCCAGTGGCAGCACTTGGAGGAAACGGAGACGCGGCGACATCACGGGTCTTTACTTACCCCATCCCGGTCCACATCCACTACGGTGATACCCCGCCATGAAACACACTCCCTTCGTTCCCCGCTTCCTGCGCGCGGCCCTCGCGGCCGTGCCGCTCCTCGCGGCCTCTTCCGGCTGCGCGACCTCGGCCCCCGCCGCCAACCCGTCTCCCGAGGCGCCGAGCGCCGCGGCGCCCAAGGCCGCCCAGGCTCCGCTCACCGCCGCGGACGCGCGCCAGTTCACCTCCCGTGTGAATGACGAGCTCAAGCAGTTGTGGACGAGGCAGGCCACGGCCGAGTGGATCAAGGCCACCTACATCACCGATGACACGGAGCGGAACGCGGCCAGCGTCAACGAGGAGGTGATGGCCTACCTCAACCGGGCCATCACCGAGGCGGCGCGCTTCAAGGACGTCCAGGGGCTCGACGCGGACTCCGCGCGCATGCTGCACCTGCTGCGGGTGACGTCACCGCTTCCCGCGCCGAACTCGCCCGACAAGCGCGCGGAGCTGGCGGCCATCGCCGCCAAGCTCGAGGGTCTCTACGGCAAGGGCAAGTACTGCGGCCCGGAGGGCAAGGGCGCCTGCAAGGACCTGGGCGAGCTGTCCGACATCATGGCCAAGAGCCGCGACTACAACACGCTGCTCGACGCGTGGATGGGCTGGCACTCCATCTCCCCGCCCATGCGTCCGCTCTACGAGCGCATGGTGGAGCTGTCCAACGAGGGCGCCCGGGAGATTGGCTTCCAGGACACGGGTGCGCTCTGGCGCTCGGGCTATGACATGCCGCCCGAGGCCTTCGAGAAGGAAGCCCAGCGGCTGTGGGGGCAGGTCAAGCCGCTCTATGACGACCTGCACTGCTATGTGCGCGCCCGGCTGGCCAAACAGTATGGCGAGGACAAGGTGCCCGCGGGCAAGCCCATTCCCGCGCACCTGCTTGGCAACATGTGGGCCCAGGAATGGAACAACATCTCCAATCTGGTGGAGCCCTATCAGGGCCAGCCCAGCCTGGACGTGAGCGCGGAGATCCAATCACAGAAGTATGACGCGGTCCGCATGGTCAAGCTGGGCGAGGGGTTCTTCACCTCGTTGGGTCTCAAGGCCCTGCCGGAGACGTTCTGGCAGCGCTCCCAGTTCACCAAGCCGCGCGACCGCGAGGTGGTGTGCCATGCGAGCGCCTGGGACATCACCTACGACAACGATCTGCGCGTGAAGATGTGCATCAAGCCCACCGAGGAGGATCTGGTCACCATCCACCACGAGCTGGGCCACGACTACTACTACACCTACTATTACAAGCTTCCGGTGCTCTACCAGCAGGGGGCGAATGATGGCTTTCACGAGGCCATCGGCGACGCCATCACCCTGTCCATCACCCCGAGCTATCTCAAGCAGGTGGGCCTGCTCAAGAAGGTGCCCGAGGGCGACAAGGGCCTCATCAATCTGCAGATGAAGGACGCCATGGAGAAGGTGGCCTTCCTGCCCTTCGGTCTGCTCGTGGACCAGTGGCGCTGGGAAGTGCTCTCCGGGCGGGTGAAGCCGGCGGACTACAACGCCTCCTGGTGGGCGCTGCGCGAGAAGTACCAGGGCGTGCGCGCGCCGGTGGAGCGCTCGGAGAAGGACTTCGACGCGGGCGCCAAGTACCACGTCCCCGCCAACGTGCCCTACACGCGCTACTTCCTGGCGCGCATCCTCCAATTCCAGTTCCACCGCGCGCTGTGCCAGGCCGCTGGCCACAAGGGCCCGCTCCACGAGTGCTCCATCTACGGCAACAAGGACGCCGGCAAGCGGCTCCAGGCCATGTTGGAGTTGGGCGCGAGCAAGCCTTGGCCAGATGCACTCGAGGCCCTCACCGGGGAGCGTCAGATGGATGCTTCGGCCATCCTGGAATATTTCACTCCCTTGCGTGCCTGGTTGCAGACGCAGAACAAGGGACAGAAGTGCGGGTGGTAATGCCCCCGATGGACACCGTTCACGGTGCCGCTTAACATCGCCGCTCGCTTGGCTGGGCTATTTCTGGCTGAGACCAGGGCGGCGGATGATCCGCGCTGGTGTTGAAGGAAGAAGAGAGCAAATGGCGACTGGTACCGTGAAGTGGTTCAACGATGCGAAGGGCTTCGGGTTCATCACGCAGGATGGTGGTGGCGAGGACGTGTTCTGCCATCACTCGGCCATCAACATGGACGGCTTCCGTACCCTGCAGGAAGGCCAGAAGGTGGAGTTCGAAGTGACTCGCGGCCCCAAGGGTCTGCAGGCTCAGAACGTCCGCGCGACGTAATCAGCCCTCTTCGCCGCGTTGTTCCAATCAAAGGGTCCGGTCCGGTGGGATCGGGCCCTTTTTTCTCGTCCGGAGTTCATGCCCGTGCCGTCCCAGCCGAAGAAATCCATGTTCCGCCCGTCTCGTGCGTGCGCGCTCGCCCTTCTCGCTTCATGGGGGTGCGCGACGAGTTCGTCCCCGGTGGTTTCCTCCCCTTCGCCCTCGCCGGAGCGCTCTTCCATGTCGCGGACCGTGCCTTCTCCCGCCCTCGAGGACAGCCTCGTCGCCCGTCATGGCGAGGCCCAACGCGCGCGCATCCATCGGGGCGTGGCCCAGGTGGCCGCGCTGTGGCGCGAGGAGGATGGCGACCTGGCGGCGTTCGTGACCGAGCATTTCGTGTCCGATCCCGCCCGGCTCGACGCCACCCTGGCCCGGTTGGAACAGGCCCTGGAGCAGCTCGATGGGCACTTGAACGAGGTGAGCCGGGAGCTGCGGCGTCCCACGGATCTGGATCTCGGGCCCTTGCTGCCCGTGGATCCGCTGCTGGCCGCGTACGATCCGAGCGCACATGTCACCGAGGATCTCTTCCGCGCGAAGGTGGGTTTCGTGGCGCTGCTCAACTTCCCGCTCACCACGCTGGCCGAGCGGATGGAGCGGGGCCCGGGTTTCACCCGCGCTCAATGGGCGGAAGCCCGGCTCACCGGCCGCTTCAGCCGCCGGGTGCCCGCCGAGGTGAAGCAGGCCGAGGCGCGCGCGAGCTCGGACGCGGACCTGTACATCGCCGAGTACAACCTCTGGATGCACCACCTGGTGGACGCGGCGGGACACCGGCTCTTTCCCAAGGGCATGCGGCTCATCAGCCATTGGAACCTGCGGGACGAACTCAAGTCTCGCTACGCGGACAAGGAGGGCGTGGCGAAGCAGCGGATGATCGTCCAGGTGATGGAGCGCATCGTCACGCAGACGATCCCCGCGGCGGTCATCGACAATCCCCGCGTGGATTGGGATCCCTTCACCAACACGGTGCGCCCGGCTCCCGAGGAGGAGGTGGAAGCGGACGCGCCCCAGCGCCCGGTGGCGACGGACGGCGCGCGCGAGGACGACGTGCGCTATGCGAAGCTGCTGGCGCAATTCCAGGCGGCGCGGCGGGAGGATCCCTATGTGCCGGTGGCGCCCACGGCCATCGCCCGGAGCTTCGAACTGGGACGCGAGTTGCCCGAGACGCGGGTGAAGGCGTTGCTGGAGCAGGTGCTCACGTCACCCTTGGTGCCCCGGGTGGCGCGGCTCATCGAGCAACGGCTGGGACGCCCCTTGGAGCCGCAAGACTTGTGGTACGCGGGCTTCAAGGCGAGCGGCTCGCGTCCCGAGGCGGAACTGGACGCGCTCACGCGCCAGCGCTACCCGAGCGCGGAGGCCTTCGCCCGCGACATGCCCCGCATGCTCCAGGCGCTGGGGTTCTCGAAGGAGAAGGCGGCCTTCCTCGCGGACCACATCCGGGTGGATCCCGCGCGCGGGGCGGGGCACGCCATGCAGGCGATGCGCAGAGGCGACTTCCCCCGGCTGCGCACGCGCGTGGGTCCGGGCGGCATGGATTACAAGGGCTACAACATCGCGGTACACGAGATGGGTCACAACGTGGAGCAGGTGTTCTCGCTCTACGAGGTGGACCACACCCTGCTCGCGGGCGTGCCCAACAACGCCTTCACCGAGGCGCTCGCCTTCGTCTTCCAGGCGAGGGACTTGGAGTTGCTGGGACAGGCGAAGCCCGACGCCGCGAGCGAGCGGGAGCGGGTGCTCAACGACTTCTGGCAGACCTGGGAGATCGCCGGAGTGGCGCTGGTGGACGTGGCGGTCTGGCATTGGATGTATGAGCATCCGGAGGCCACGCCCGCGCAGCTGAGGGAGGCGGTGGTGCGCATCTCCCAGGAGACGTGGGACCGCTACTACGCACCGGTGTTGGGAGGGAAGGGGACGCCGCTGCTCGGCATCTACAGCCACATGATCTCCTATCCCCTGTACCTGGCGGACTACCCGCTGGGACACCTGATCGCCTTCCAGATCGAGGAACACCTCCAGAAGTCCGGTCACCTGGGCAAGGAATTCGAGCGGATGGCGAGCCAGGGCGCGTTGACGCCGGATGTATGGATGACGAAGGCGACGGGCGCGCCCGTGAGCGCCGAGCCGCTGCTGCGCGCCACGGAGGCCGCGCTCACGCACTGACCCCGCGGACTCACTCCGACAGGCCGCGCAGGCCTCCCAACGTCAGGGAGGTGAGTCGCTCGACATAGTCCGAGGAGAGGGGTTGCCCGGTCACGATCATGCGCCAGTAGACGAGCGCGCCCATCAGATCGAGCGCGAGATCGATGTCGATCGCCGGTGACAACTCTCCCCGGTCCATGGCCCGGCGCAGCAGGGCCTGGCCCTTGGCGCGCCGTTCTCGTTGGACTCGCGAGCGCACGGTCGAGGCGAGCTCGGGCGTGCGCCGCATCTCCGCGTGGAGGTCCGGCAGGATGCGCGTGACGAGCGGCCGGCGCAGGAGCGTCAGGGTGCCCTCCAGTAAGGCGGCGATGTCTCCGCGCAGCGAGCCCGTGTCGGGGACTTCCAGCAACTCGACCCCCACCTCCGTGAGCAGGCTGGACACCATCTCCAGCTTGGAAGGCCAGCGGCGGTAGATGGCCGCCTTGCCCACGCCCGCGCGCTTCGCCACCGCCTCGATGGTCAGCGCCGCGTAGCCAGACTTCGCCCACTCCCGGAACAGGGCGCGGGTGATGGAGCGGGTGACGTCCGGTTGGAGGACCGCCGCTCCGGCGGCCTTGCGCTTTGGCATGCGAACGGGTCTCTCGGGCATGTCACGTACCCTACGACGAAACGGTTGCGTTCCATCGTCCACGCTTCTATTTTCAAGCGACGGAACGGTTGCGTTCCATCGTTCATGAGAGGTCGCCGATGACGCAGCGCCACCAGCAGGACGAAATCCGGAGTGCCTCAGGAGGCTGGGCGATGAGCGGGCGGGGAATTCTCGTCACGGGAGGGACGGGCAAGACCGGTGGCCGCATCGTGCGGAGGCTGCGGGAACTGGGCCGGGATGTCCGGGTCGCCAGCCGCTCGGGTGCCGCTCCCGAGGGAGTCCCCGGCGTGCGTTTCGACTGGAACGATCCGGCGAGCCATGCCAGTGCCCTGGAGGGAGTCGAGCGGATCTACCTCGTGGCCCCGGTCCTGGTCTCCGAGCCCTATCCCCTCATGTCCGCCTTCATCGAGCGCGCGATGGAATCGGGAGTACGCCGCTTCGTCCTGCTCAGCGCCTCGTCCCTGCCCGAGGGAGGCCCGGCGATGGGGCGCGTGCACCAACTGCTGCGCGAGCGCGCGCCTGAGTGGGCGGTCCTCCGGCCCTCGTGGTTCATGCAGAACTTCACCGAGGGGGCGCACCGGGATTCGATCCGTGACGAGGGAGTCCTCTACTCGGCGACCGGCGAGGGACGCGTGCCCTTCATCGACGCCGATGACATCGCGGAGGTGGGAGTCCGGGCGTTGGTCGATGACCCGTCCCATGATGCCGCGCACCTGCTCACCGGGCCTCGCGCGCTGAGCTACGGAGAGGCGGCCGAAGCCATCGGCGCGGTGCTCGGCCGTCCCATCCGTCATGTCAGCCTGTCGCGACAAGCCCTCACGGAGCGGCTGATGGCTCGGGGAATGGCGCATGACTACGCCTCGTTGCTCGCGGGCATGGACGAGGCCATCGAGCGGGGTGCGGAGGATCGCACGACCTCCGCCGTCGAGCTGGTGACGGGGAGGCCCGCGCGTTCCTTCGCTGACTTCGCACGGGCCTCCGTGGCGGTCTGGCGGCGTTGAGCGCGGCTGGGATCAGACCGAGTACGGCGCGAACACCAGACACGTGGGCGTGGGGATCTCCAGGGGCTGGCCAGCCGGGGCCAGCTTGCCGGTCCGTGCATCGCGTTGGAAGGTGACGACGGTGTTGCCCTTCTGGTTGGCCACCAGCAGGTAGCTCCCCGTCGGATCGATGGCGAAGTTGCGCGGCCAGTTGATGAGCGTGGACACATGCTCCACGTAGGTCAGCGTCCCGTCTGAAGCGATGGAGAACACGACGATGCTGTCATGGCCGCGATTGGAGCCATACAAGAACCCGCCGTCGGGGCTGACGTGGATGTCCGCGCAATAGCTTTCCCCAGTGAAGCCGGCGGGCAGGGTCGAAAGGGTCTGCAGCTCCGTCAACACGCCGCGCTCGGAGTCATAGGCGAGGGCGGTGAGGGTGGAGTTCAACTCGTTGATGCTGAAGACGAAGCGGCCATTGGGGTGGAAGGCCAGATGGCGCGGTCCCGCTCCCGGCTTGCTGGAGAACGAGGGCGGCGAGCCCGGGGTGAGCGTTCCCCGCTCGCCATCGAACCGGTAGATCATGATCTGGTCCGTCCCCAGGTCGGACACGAGCGCATGGCGATTGGCGGCGTCCAACCGGGCCTGGTGAGCATGAGGTTCGGTTTGGTTGGGGTGGGGCCCCGAGCCCACGTGCTGCTTCAGCTCGACGGCGGCGCCCAACCCACCGCCCGCCTGGATCGGCAGGACGGCGACATTCCCGCCGACGTAATTGGCGACCAGGAGGAAGGCGCCCTTCGAGTCCACTTCCAGGAAGCAAGGCGCGCCGCCCTGGGAGGGCTGTTGATTGATGAAGGTCAGCTCGCGGCTCTGGGGATTGATGGAGAAGGCGCTCACCGCGCCACTGGGCTGGCCCCCGAAGTCTGTCAATTCATTGACGGCGTAGAGGTATTGGCCCTTGGGATCCAATGCCAGATAGGACGGCTCCACCACGTCCCGGGTGACGCCCACCCGCTCGAGGGCACCAGTCTCCATGTCCAGCTTGCAAAGGTAGATGCCCTCGCTGTCGCCGGAGGTATAGGTCCCCACGTAGAGCCAGAGTTCCGATGGGCGAGGGATGGTTTCCGGCGGGGAGTCGCCGTTGCAGCCGAGGGCCAGTCCCATCGTGCCTACTCCGGCCAGGAATAGAAAATCGCGACGAGTCACGTTCTTTTCGTTCATGGCCGGATTGAAAACAGAAAAAGTGGGAGGTGCCAACAGCGTTGGTGGCCTCCGGCTCTTGGAACTCAGGCGGGGGGCGGAATCACCAGGATGCTCGTCGGAGCGGGAATGCCCAGGGGTTGACCCACTTGCGTCAGTTTTCCGGTCTGCGTGTCGCGCCGGAACGCGACGACGGTGTTGCCCTTCTGGTTGGCCACCAGCAGGAACGTGCCAGTCGGATCGATGATGAAGTCCCGCGGCCACTGGATGCGAGAGAAGACATGCTGCACGTAGGTCAGCGTTCCGCTGGAGCCGATGGAGAACACGACGATGCTTTCATGGCCGCGGTTGGAGCCATACAGGAACCGCCCATCCGGGCTGACTCGGACCTCCGCGCAGTAGCTTTGCCCGGTGAAACCGTCGGGCAGGGCGGACACGCGCTGCAACTCCGTGAGCTTGCCCGTTGCCTTGTCATACGCGTAGGTGTTGATCGTGGAGTTCAACTCATTGATCACATACGCGAAGCGGCCATTGGGGTGGAAGGCCAGATGGCGAGGCCCCGCGCCCGGCAAGGTCGACACGAAAGCCGGATTGCCCGCGGTGAGCTTGCCCAGCGCGCTGTCGAACCGGAAGCTCATGACCTTGTCCGTGCCAAGGTCTGGCACGAAGGCATACTGATTGTCGGCATCCAACTGGGCCTGGTGGGCATGGGGGACGCTCTGCCCCGAGCCCTGGAATTGTTTCACGTCGACGGCGGCGCCCAACCCTCCACCTGCTTGAATCGGGAGGACGGCGACGTTTCCACCGGAGTAGTTGGCCACCAGCACGAATGCCCCGGTCGCATCCACCTGCAGGTGGCAGGGCGCGCCACCCCGCGAGGGTTGCTGGTTGATGAGCGTCAACGCCCGGGTCTGGGGGTTGATGGAAAAGGCGCTCACGGCACCACTGGGTTTGCCTTGGAACGTCGACAACTCATTGACGGCGTAGAGGTAGCGGCCCTTGGGCTCCAGCGCGAGGAATGAGGGCTCGGCCACGCCCTTGGTGACACCCACCCGTTGCAGGGCGCCGGTCGCCATGTCCAATCGGCCCAGGTAGATGCCCTCGCTGCCCCCCGAGGTGTAGGTGCCCACGTAGAAGAAGAGTTCCGTGGGGGCGGCGGTGGGGGTCTGGGCCTCGCTGGTGTCTGGCAGTGCCAGTCCCAATGCGGCCAGACCCGAGAGATGGATGAAGTCGCGGCGCGTCATCGTCATGGGTACAACTCCTTTGACATCACGGCGTAAACGAGCACTCAAGCCTTGATAACCGAGTATCGGTGAAAAACCGACTTACCCGGAATCCTTGATAATCGTCAAGCCTTCTGTCTAGGATGGAAAACGACACTCGTACCTGTATTTGGACCAGGTCTGTGCCTGTGATTGCGCGCCTTCGAATCACTGGGCCGGAGGGAGAGGTCCCTCCGGCTGGCTCTTTCCCGGAGCGTGATTACTTCTTGGGCTCGGCGCGAGGCACGTCCGCGCCCTGACCCCCGATGCTCAGCAGTTCCACCTCGAACACCAGGGTGGAGTTGGGCGGGATGGTGGGAGGCGAGCCCGACTCGCCGTAGGCGGCCTTGGAGGGACACACGAGCTGGGCCTTCCCTCCGACCTTCATCTTCTGCACGCCCTCGGTCCAGCAGCTGATGACGCCGTTGAGGGGGAACTCGGCCGGCTCGCCGCGCTTGTAGGAGCTGTCGAACTCGATGCCGCTGGTGAGCGAGCCGCGGTAGTTCACCTTGACGGTGTCGCTCGCCTTGGGGCTCGGGCCGGTGCCCGCCTTGAGCTCCTTATAGATGACGCCCGAGGGCAACTTCACGGCGCCCTTCTCCTTGGCGGCGTCCTCCAGGAACTTCTGGCCGGCCTTCTCCTGGCGGCCCTTGGCGAGGTCCTGCAGCTTGGGCCCGTACTTGTCCAGCTCGACCGCGGGCTTGGCGTTGGTCAACGAGTCCGTCATGCCCTTCTTGACGAGTTCCACCTCGGCCGGAGACAGCTCGAAGATCTTGATGCTGCGGCCAATCGACAAGCCGAGCGCGTAGACCGTCTTCTCGTCCTCGGTCTTGAGCGAGGCCGCGGCCGTGCCCGGGGCGGCTGCCTGCTGCGCCAGGGCCTGCTGCGCGGTGAGGCCGATGAGTGCTGCTGCCAGTACTCCCATTCGCATGTGATTCCACCTTTCTGATGGCGGCGGGAAGGATAGGCGCGTCCGTGTATTCCCGCTGGTCGTTTTCTTGCGGCCTGTCCGGATGCTCCTACCCTCGCGAGGGACTGCTGCAGGGCGGAAGCGGCCTGTAGCAGTGAGGCCTCCACCAAGGTGTGACGATGAGCGACAAGCGGAAGAACGCGCGGGTACCCCTCGACATCTACGTGAACAAGTACATGGATGGGGTGCCGTACATGGCGCACGCGGCCGATATCAGCCAGGAGGGCGTGAGCCTGGGGCGGCTCATCGAGCCCGAGCAGGACGCGCGGCGGGTGGGATTGCAGTTCCAGTTGCCCGGCTCCGAGGAGGTCATCTACGCCGAGGGCGAGGTGGTGCGCGAGTGGGTGGAGGCGAGTCCGCGTCAACATGAGCGCTCGGGCGTGCGCTTCACGCTGCTCACGGAGCGGCACCGGCAGATGATCGACACGTACGTGGCACGCGGCGCGCGGGGTCACTGAGCACGCTCCCTTTTGGGGCGGCCCGGCGGGTCCACCTTGACCGGGTGGAAGGGCGCCGATTGAATTCCTTCATGGGACGGAGCGCGTGGAGGAGTCGTGTGTCGCGGGCGCTGTGCGTGCTCGTGTGGATGGTGCCGCTGTCGGTGCTCGCGCGGGATGGGCACGTGGATTGGGGGCGGCAGGTCCTCCGGGTGACGGGCGATGGCCCCCCGGATGTGAAGGCGGCCAATGCCTCCCAGGCGCGGCTGGGCGCGGAGCGCTCGGCCCGGGAGAACGCCCTGGCGGATCTGCGCGAGCAGGTGAAGGGTCTGCCGCTGAGCGCGGGCCGGACCGTGGGCGAGGAGATGGCGCGAGAGGAAACGCGTCGTCAGGTCGAGGAAGTCCTGAAGGGCTACCAGGTGGTCCGGACGCGCTATTACTCGGATGGAGGCGTGCGCCTGGACGTGGAATTCCCCCTGGGGGCGCTCACCGCGGTGCTCGTGACGCCCGTGGGGGCGGTGGCTCGGGAGGAGAAGCAGCCCGGCGGGGACAAGCTCGAGGCGGGCGCGGAGAAGCACACCGGAGTGGTGGTGGACGCGCGCAAGCTGGGTATGACGCCGATGCTGGCGCCCCGGTTGGTGGATGACACCTCGGGACAGCCGCTCCATGGCCCCGCCTCGCTGGACGTGGAGGCGCGCAAGGGGCTGGGCGTGGCGGGATTCTTCCAGAAACTCGAGGAGGCACGGGCCTCGTCGCGGGTGGGCGCCCGGCCGCTGGTGATCGAGGCGGCGCGGCTGGAGGGCTCGGATTTGCGACTCGGAGCGGACGCGGTGAAGGCGCTCGCGGGGTTGAATCCGCGCCTGCTGGCCGAGGGCCATGTGGCGATTCTCATTCAATAGGAGAGGGGTGGGGATGATGCGGCGGGCGGTTGCGAGCATGGTGGGGCTCGTGCTCGGGTGTGCCACGGGCCCCGAGCGGGTGGAGTCCCCGGCGGCGGATCGGGCGCGGGAGCTGCTGCGCGGGGGTTCTCGCGTGGGCAACCTGGTGTTGCGGTGCGAGCCCTCGGACGCGGAGGTGTACCTGGACGGCGTGGTGCAGGGGGTCTGCACCGACTTCGCGGGGGCTCCACGCGGGTTGAGCGTGGGGGAGGGGCTGCACCAGATCGACGTGAAGAAGGATGGCTACTGGCCGTACGTCACCTATTACGAGCCCAGCAACGCCCGGGCGGTGTTGAACATCCGGCTGCGCTCGGTGACGCCGGAGCGTGACGGCGCCCCCTGAGTGGGGAAGCCGCTTCCGGTGTAGCCTCGGAGCCGTTCGGGTCCTGGCCCGGGCGGCGGCATGGAGAGGAGAGCGGTCATCGGACGTAACAAGCGAGGCAAGGCGCAGGCGGTGAAGGTGTCCGGGACGCAGGCGGCTCCGGAAGCGGCCCTGCGGGTGGTCAGGAGCGAGCCCGAGGAGCACCTGGAGGAGGTCGAGGCCCGGCGGGTGGACTTCATCTGGTCGGCGGTGATGGTGGGGGCGCTCGGACTGGTGTTCTCACTGCTCTCGGTCTTTGGTGGGGTGGCGGTGCCGGTGTTGCTGGCGCTGGCGGGGGCCTATGTCCTCAACCCGTTCGTCACGGCGTTGGAGCGGCGGGGATTGCATCGCGCCTGGGGGACGAGCGCGGTGTTCGCCGGGTGCACGCTGTTCCTGGCCGGAGCGGTGCTGTACCTCGTTCCCGTCTTTCGGGACGAGGCGGCCAAGCTGCCGGATTTCTTCGTGAGGGCGAGTGGGCAGGTGATTCCGCAGGCGGAGGCGCTGCTGGGCCGTCCCCTGCCGGAGTTGTTGCGCCATCGCATGACGGAACTGGGGGGGAGGGCCTCGGAGTTGTTGCAGAGCGCGGGGCCCACGGCGGCGCGGCTGGTGGCGAGCTTCGCGGGCAACACGGCGCGTTTCGTGGCCACGCTGTTGGGACTGCTGGTGGTGCCCGTGCTGGCCTTCTTCTTCCTGCAGGACTACCCGCAGCTGGTGGCGCTCGTGCGGGGCCTGGTGCCGCGCCGGGCGGTGGGGCTGGTTGGCCGGCGCTTCGCGGAGGTGGACGACGTGTTGTCCGCCTTCGTGCGGGGGCAGCTCACGGTGGGCGCCATCCTGTCGGTGCTCTACAGCATGGGCTTGAGCTTCGCCCGCATCGACATGGCCATCGTCATCGGGGTCATCGCGGGTTTTGGCAATACGGTGCCCTATCTGGGCACGGGGGTGGGCGTGGTGCTGGCGCTGCTGGGGGTGATGTTGTCCTGGCAGGGGGCGTGGCAGCTCGCGGTGGTGGCGGGCACGTTCCTGGTGGGGCAGATGGCCGAGGGCTTCTTCATCACCCCGCGCGTCGTGGGGGACAAGGTGGGTTTGTCCTCGGTGTCCGTCATCATCGCCATCCTGGCCTTTGGCGAGTTGTTCGGCTTCACCGGCATTCTGCTCGCGGTGCCCTCGACGGCCATCCTCAAGGTGGTGCTGCGCGTGGTGGTGGAGCGCTATCAGCGGATGCCCCTCTACACGGGCGAGAAGCCTGGCGCCTGAGTCCTGGGAGGCGCTCCGGCCCACCGGGCGGGGGGTTCTGGCGGTCGCTCCGGGCGCCGCGCTAGGCATGGGGCGTGTCGACGATCCAGACCCAGAGACGCGATTCCGAGGGGGTAGGACCCCTCCATGAGGAGATCACCGCCTGCCGGGCGTGTCCCCGCCTGGTGGAGTGGCGCGAGCGGATCGCCCGCGACAAGCGCCGGGCCTATCGGGACTGGACGTACTGGGGGAGGGCGGTTCCCGGTTTCGGAGACCCCCGGGCGGGTCTGGTCATCGTGGGATTGGCACCCGCGGCCCATGGGGCGAATCGCACGGGCCGCTATTTCACGGGAGACCGCTCGGGGGAATTCCTGCTGGCGGGGTTGCACCGGGCGGGCTTCTCCAACCAGCCCCGGAGCGACCACCGGGAGGATGGGCTCGTGCTGACGGACGCCTTCATCTCCGCGCCCTGCCGGTGCGCTCCTCCCGACAACAAGCCCCTGCCCGAGGAACTGGCCCGGTGCGCGCCCTTCTTCGACCGGGAGCTTGCCCTGTTGCCCGTCCGGGTCATCCTGGCGCTGGGGGCCATCGCCTGGAACGCGTCGCTCGCCTGGATGCAGCGAACGGGAGTGGCCATTCCCTCGCCCCGGCCGGCCTTCGGGCACGGCGCCGAGCTGCGCCTTCCCGGAGTTCCGGTGCTCCTGGGCAGCTACCACGTGAGCCAGCAGAACACCCAGACGGGCCGGTTGACGCCAGCCATGTTCGACGCGGTCACGGCCCGGGTCCGGGTGGTGTTGGCGGAACCTCGGGAAGAGTGCGCACGGGGGTCGCTGTTTGCTTGACAGTCGCGGCAGCGCCCTGTAATTCCCCGCCCGCCTTCGCGACGACGAGTCCCGAGGCGCACGGGTCGTTAGCTCAGCGGTAGAGCACTACCTTGACACGGTAGGGGTCAGTGGTTCGATCCCACTACGACCCACTCGATGTACCGGGTTTCAACGCGCGGGCGGCAGGCTGATCAGCCTGCCGCCCGTGTTCTTTTCCGAGGTCTCGCATGTCGGATCAAATCACGGTGACGCTCCCGGATGGCAGCCAGAAGCAGGCGGCCCGGGGCACGTCCATCGCGGACTTCGTGCGCGAGGGCATTGGAGCGGGTCTGGCCAAGGCGGCCCTCTTCGCGCGGGTGAACGGCGAGGACATGGATCTCTCGCGCAAGCTCGAGGCGGACGCGAAGCTGCAGATCTTCACCTCCAAGAGCCCCGAGGGGTTGGATCTCATCCGCCACGACGCCGCGCACGTGGTGGCCTCGGTGGTGCAGCGGCTCTATCCGGGCACCCAGGTGACGATCGGTCCGTCCACGGAGGAGGGCTTCTATTACGACTTCTTCCGCGACCGGCCCTTCACGCCCGAGGATCTGGAGAAGATCGAGGCGGAAGCCAACAAGGAGATCGCCCAGAACCAGCCCTTCGTGCGCAGCGAGGTCTCGATGGACGAGGCCATCCAGCTCTTCGAGGGCAAGGGCGAGAAGTTCAAGGTCGAGATCGTCAAGGACATCGCGGCCAAGGGCGCCAAGACGCTCACGCTCTACACCCATGGGGACTGGGTGGATTTCTGCCTGGGGCCCCACGCGCCGAGCACCGGGAAGATCGGCGCCATCAAGCTGCTGTCCACGAGCGGTGCCTATTGGCGCGGAGATCATCGCAACCCGATGCTCCAGCGCATCTACGGCACGGCCTTCTTCGACAAGAAGGCGCTCCAGGAGTACCTGACCCGCATGGAGGAGGCGCGCAAGCGCGACCACCGCAAGCTGGGCAAGGAGCTGGATCTCTTCCACTTCCACCCGTACTCGCCTGGCGCGGCCTTCTGGACCCCCAAGGGGACGACCTTCTACAACACCCTGTCGGCCTTCATGCGCATGCTGACGGCGGACAGCGGCTACGTGGAGATCAAGACCCCGCTGCTCTACAACAAGGGGCTGTGGGAGACGAGTGGACACTGGGGCAAGTACAAGGAGAACATGTTCCTCGTGCTGGACAGCGAGAGCGGCGAGCACGACTTCTCGCTCAAGCCGATGAACTGCCCGAGCCACCACCTGTACTACGGCTTCAAGAAGCACAGCTACCGCGACCTGCCCCTGCGCCTGCACACCCAGGACATCCTGCACCGCAACGAGGCCGCAGGCTCGCTCGGTGGCCTGACGCGCGTGCGCCAGTTCGCCCAGGACGACGCCCACATCTACTGCCGCGAGGACCAGATCCCCGACGAGGTGAAGCGCTTCGTGCAGCTCCTGGACCGCGTCTACAAGGCCGTGGGCCTGAGCTATTCGGTGAAGCTGTCCACCCGGCCGGAGAAGCGGCTCGGCGATGACTCGCTGTGGGACCGCGCGGAAGGGGGCCTCAAGACCGCCCTGGAGAGCATGGGCCTGCAGTACGAGCTCAAGCCGGGGGATGGCGCCTTCTACGGCCCGAAGATCGACTTCGACGTGTCCGACAGCATCGGCCGCAAGTGGCAGCTGGGGACCATCCAGCTCGACTACCTGGCGCCCGAGCGCTTCGACCTCACCTATGTGGGCGAGGACAACGCCGAGCACCGGCCGGTCGTGCTGCACCGCGCCATCTACGGCTCGTTCGAGCGCTTCATCGCCATCCTGATCGAGCACTTCGCGGGGGCGTTCCCGGCCTGGCTGGCTCCCGTGCAGGCGACGCTCGTCACGGTGGCGGACCGCCAGCTGGACTACGCCCGCCAGGTGCGCGACCAACTGCGCGCCAAGGGCTACCGGGTGGAACTGGACGAGCGAGGGCTCACGCTCAACGCTAAGATTCGTGACGCCCAGATTCAGAAGGTGCCCTTCACCCTCGTCATTGGAGACAACGAGGTGGAGGCGGGCGGGGTGGCTCCCCGTCGCTACGGCGGCGAGGACCTCAAGAGCATGAAGTTGGAGGCCTTCGAGGCGATCCTCCAGAAGGACGCCGCCTGGCCGTGATGTTTCACCGGGGGGCCTTGGATCGCTGACGGCCCTTGACTCCCGGAGTCTGGCAAGTATCTTGCCCCCCTTCCGAGGGGGGTACCTACTCCCACTAGCTGGAGGGCTTACACATCGCTCGCGACCAAAGAACGAACCGCCGTATCCGCGCTCGCGAGGTCCGCGTCGTAGGACCCGCAGGTGAGCAGCTCGGCGTCCTGTCGATCGAAGCGGCACTGGAACGTGCTCAGTCCGAGGGGATGGACCTCGTCGAGGTCAACCCCATGGCCAAGCCGCCGGTCTGCAAGATCATGGACTACGGCAAGTTCAAGTACGAGGAGAAGAAGCGGGCCTCGGAAGCGAAGAAGAAGCAGGTCGTCGTCCATTTGAAGGAGGTCAAGCTCCGTCCGAAGACGGAGGAGCATGACTACGAGTTCAAGGTCCGCAACGTGCGCCGCTTCCTCGAGGAGGGGAACAAGGCCAAGGTCACCATCATGTTCCGTGGCCGTGAGATCACGCACAAGGAACTGGGCTCGGCCATCCTGGATGACGTCATCAAGGACTTGAAGGACGTGGCGGTGGTGGAGCAGATGCCCCGGATGGAAGGGCGGCAGATGTTCATGATCATCGCCCCGAATCCGAAGGTGGCCCAGCGGGCGCGCGATCTGGCCCGGCAGCAGGCATTGGCGGCGGAAAAGGCCGAGGCGGCGGGCAAGCCCGCGCAGGGGAATGGTAAGAAGCCCGGCGAGGCTCCCGGTGAGGGGTCGGCCGCCAGTGTTCCGGAGGCGTCGGCTCCTCCGGCGGCTCCCGCGCCGCAGTCGGGCGGATCGAAGTAGCAGGACCCGACTGGCGGCCTTCGCGGGCCGCCGGTTCTCGGGACAGACGCAGTCGCAGTCAGGAAGGAACTGGCATCATGCCCAAGCTGAAGACCCGTAGCAGCGCCAAGAAGCGCTTCCACGTGAAGAAGTCCGGAAAGGTGAAGTTCGCCAAGGCTCTCGGCAAGCACCTGTTCACCCACGCGAAGTCCCCGAAGCTCAAGCGGGAGCACCGTGGCACGGGTCACCTCCGGGATATGGACGCCAAGAAGGTTCGTCTGGAGCTGTTCCCCTACGGGGCGAACTAGTTCGCCGTTCGCAGTCAGAGGGCCCTAGCGGTGGGGCGGTAGGCCCAATCACCGGGGGTTTTCAAACACCTCGCAGTGGGTAGGAGTGAGTCATGCGCGTCAAAAAAGGATTCAAGGCCCGTCGTCGTCGTAATCGCATTCTGAAGCTGGCCAAGGGCTACCGGGGCCGCCGCAAGAATTGCTACAAGCGGGCCAACCAGGCCGTGGAGCGCGCGCTGGATTACGCCAGCCGTGACCGCGCCCAGCGGAAGCGCAACTTCCGCTCCCTGTGGATCGTCCGCATCAACGCGGCCGCTCGCACGGTCGGCCTGTCGTACTCGCGGCTGATCGCCGGTCTGGCCAAGAAGAAGATCGCCCTGGACCGCAAGGTCCTCGCCGACCTGGCCGTGGCGGATCCCGCCGGTTTTGCCGCCGTCGCCAACATCGCGAAGGCGGCCTGAAGCATAGGTGAGGGGTGAGCAGGGCCTGGGGTTTCCGGGTCGGCTCCCGCTCATGGGTTTGAACCGGGCCGCCCCTGATGGGCGGCCCTTTTTTTTGCCCCGGCGTGGACCGGGGAGGAAGGCGTTAGTCCGATGCGAGACCGCTTGCAGACGCTCGCGGATGCGGCGCGGCGGGAGATCTCCGTCGCCTCGGAACCCTCCGCGGTGGAGGCGCTCCGGATCCGCTACCTTGGCAAGAAGGGCGAGTTGTCCGGCGTGCTCGGCGGCATGGGCAAGTTGCCCCCCGACGAGCGCCGCGCCCTGGGCGAGGTGGCCAACCAGGTCAAGGCCGAGATCGAGAAGCTCCTGGCCGATGCCATCCAGCGCGTGGAGGAGGCGGCACTCGAGTCCGAGCTGCGCGGCCCCCGGCTGGACGTGACGCTGCCCGGACGGGCCGTGTCCCCCGGCAGCCGCCACCCGGTGTCCCGGACGATGGAGGACATCGTCCGCACCTTCCAGCGGCTCGGCTTCGAGGTGGCCCACGGGCCGGAGATCGAGCTGGACTACTTCAACTTCGAGGCGCTCAACCTCCCGAAGGATCACCCCGCGCGCGACATGCAGGACACCTTCTACGTGGACGACGCCTCGCTCGGCCACGCCCAGAAGGCGGACAGCCCCGTGCTGTTGCGCACGCACACGTCCCCCGTGCAGGTGCGCTTCATGCTCAACCGCAAGCCGCCCATCCGCGCCATCATGCCGGGCCGGGTCTACCGGCGCGACTCGGACATCACCCACACGCCCATGTTCCACCAGGTGGAAGGCCTGCTCGTGGACAAGGACGTGAGCTTCGCCGAGCTCAAGGGCACCCTGGACGCCTTCGTGCGGGCCTTCTTCGGCTCGGACACGCGCACGCGCTTCCGCCCCTCCTTCTTCCCCTTCACCGAGCCCTCGGCCGAGGTGGACATTTCCTGTACCTCGTGCGGCGGCAAGGGCTGCCGCGTGTGCAAGCACACGGGGTGGTTGGAGGTGCTCGGCAGCGGCATGGTGCACCCCAACGTCTTCAAGCACAGCGGCTATGACGCCACCGAGGTCACCGGCTACGCGTTCGGCATGGGCGTGGAGCGCATCGCCATGCTGCGCTACCGCATCGACGACCTACGGATGATGTTCGAGAACGACGCGCGCTTCCTGGAGCAGTTCTGATGAAGATCTCGGTCAAGTGGCTCAAGGATTATGTGGCGCTGCCGGCGGACGTGGAGGAGCTGGCGCGCAAGCTGACCGCCGTGGGGCTGGAGATCGAGGGCATGGAGCGCCCTGGCGAGGCCCTACGCGGCGTGGTGGTGGCCCGGATCGCGGAGTCCGTCCAGCACCCCAACGCGGACAAGCTGTCCGTCACCCAGATCGACCTGGGCGGCCCGGACAAGCTCCAGGTGGTGTGCGGCGCCAAGAACTTCAAGGTGGGCGACAAGGTGCCGCTCGCCACCCTGGGCACGAAGCTGCCCAACGGCGTGGAAATCAAGCAGGCCCCCCTGCGCGGCGTGGACAGCTTCGGCATGCTCTGCTCGGCCAAGGAACTGGGCCTGTCCGAGGAGTCCTCGGGCCTGCTCATCCTCCCCGCGGAGCTGAAGCCCGGCACGCCCATCGCCGAGGCGCTCGGGTTGGATGACGTGGTGCTGGAGGTGAACGTCACCCCCAACCGGCCCGATGCCCTGTCCCACCTGGGCGTGGCGCGCGAGGTGGCGGTGGCCACGGGCGCCACCCTGCGTCCTCCCGAGCCGAAGCTCTCCGAGTCCGGCGCTCCGGCCTCCGAGAAGGTGAAGGTGCGCATCGAGGACGCCACGCGCTGTCCGCGTTACGCGGCCCGCGTCATCGAGAACGTGAAGATCGGCCCCTCGCCCCAGTGGTTGCAGGATCGGCTCAAGGCCTGTGGCGTGCGTCCCATCAGTAATGTGGTGGACGTCACCAACTTCGTGCTGCTCGAGTACGGCCAGCCCCTGCACGCCTTCGACCTGGACAAGGTGGCGGGCCAGGAGATCATCGTCCGCACCGCGAAGCCGGGCGAGAAGATGACCACGCTCGACGGCAAGGAGCGCACGCTCTCGCCCGAGGATCTGCTCATCTGTGACCGGGATCGGGCCCAGGCCCTGGCCGGAGTCATGGGCGGCTCGGACAGCGAGGTGAGCGCGGGCACCACGCGCGTGATGCTGGAGTCCGCCCACTTCCAGCCCTCGACCGTGCGCCGCTCCTCCAAGCGCCATGGGCTGCACACCGAGGCCTCGCATCGCTTCGAGCGCGGCGTGGACCTGGATGCCACCGTGCCCGCGGTGGATCGCGCCGCGGCGCTCATCGCCGAGCTGGCCGGAGGGGTGGTGGCTCCGGGCCGGGTGGATGTCCATCCCCAGCCTCAGCCGCCCCGCCGGGTGACCCTGCGCTATGGCCGGGTGGAGAAGGTCCTGGGCGTGGCCATTCCCGAGGCCGAGTGCCGGCGCATCCTCGGCGTGCTGGGCTTCCGGTCGGTGGAGGAGGGGAGCGGGCAGAGCACCTTCGAGGTTCCCCGGGCCCGAGTGGACGTGGAGCGCGAGGAGGATCTGATGGAAGAGCTCGCGCGCGTGCACGGCTACGACAACATCCCCGCGAAACTGCCCCGGGGTCTCGCCGAGCTGGCGCCCGAGTCGGCCACCGCCGAGGCCGAGCGCCGCGCCCGTCAGACCCTCTCCGGCGTCGGGCTGAGCGAGGTGGTGAACTACTCCTTCGTCACGCCGCGCACCCTGGAGATCCTGGGCGGAAAGGAGCAGCCGGTGGCGCTGCTCAACCCGCTGAGCGTGGAGCAGTCCGTGATGCGCACGAGCCTGTTGCCGGGCCTGCTCGAGAACCTCTCGCGCAGCGTGCGGCATCAGGTGGACTCCGTGTCCGTGTACGAGATGGGCCGGGCCTACCTCCGCGATCCGGAAGGGGGACGGGGTCAACACCCGGCCACGCGCGAGGTGCACCGCGTGGCGGGCCTCGTGTGGGGTCTGCGCGGAGGCCGCACGTGGACGCAGAAGGAGGCCCGGGCGGACTTCTATGACGCCAAGGGCGCGCTGGAGTCCTTGCTGAACGCGCTCCACGTGGACGGCGCGCGCTTCGTGCCCACCGAGGCTCCGGCCTATCACCCCCGTGCCTGTGCTCGCGTGGAGCTGGCCGACGGCACCGTCCTGGGCTTCGTGGGTGAGCTGCACCCCCGGGTGACCAAGGCCCTGGAGCTGCCCCGGGACGTCTTCGTCTTCGAGCTGGACACGGCGCCGCTCTATGCCGCCGCCCGGCTCGTGCCCGCCTCGCGGGGCCTGCCGCGCTTTCCCGCCGTGCTCCGGGATCTGGCCGTGGTGGTGCCGCTGGAGCTGGCCAATGACGAGGTCCGCCGCGTCATCCTGGAGGTGGGAGGCCCGCTCGTGGAGGACGCGCTCGTCTTCGACGTCTACACGGGCAAGCCCATCCCCGAGGGCCGCAAGAACCTCGCCTACGCCATCCGCTACCGTTCGCCCGAGCGCACGCTGACCGACGCGGAGGTGGGCGCCGCGCACCAGCGCATCATCTCCGAGGTCAACCAGCGCTTGGGCGGCGCCCTACGCGCCTGAGGACAGAAGCGGGAAAACCTGAATGAAACCGGTGGGTTGACACCTGTTGGGGAAGGCTGTCACAGTCCGCCGGGTTCACCCCTGGAGAGGGACGCGAAGGCACGCGCATGACCAAGGCGGACATCATCGAAGGCGTCTACGAGAAGGTCGGCTTCTCCAAGAAGGAGTCGGCGGAGATCGTGGAGCTCGTCTTCGACACCTTCAAGGAAACGCTCGAGCGCGGGGACAAGATCAAGATCTCCGGCTTCGGCAACTTCCAGGTGCGACAGAAGAAGGCGCGCGTGGGTCGCAATCCCCAGACGGGCAAGGAGATCGAGATCTCGGCGCGCCGGGTGCTGACCTTCCGGCCGAGCGCGGTGCTCAAGGCGGCCCTCAACGGCGAGCAGATTCCGGAGAACCACTCCGAGCTGGACGCCGCCGAGGACGCCGCCGCCGACGCCGCCGAGGCCGCGGGGTTGGATCCCGAGGACTTCGACGAGGAACTCGAGGACGTGGGTCCGCTCTCGGCTTCCGCGGGCGGCTTGAAGGCCAAGGCCGAATGATTTTTTGAAGGAGCGCCCGATCTCTTTCTTGACCTGGGGAGAGGGCGCGGGCATAAGCAGCCCATCTCGCTGACGCCGAAACCCGGCGGCGACGAGACGACTCAACGGGGCGTAGCGCAGCCTGGTAGCGCACTTGCTTGGGGTGCAAGTGGTCGCAGGTTCAAATCCTGTCGCCCCGACCATCGAAGGCCCTGGAGTTTCACCTCACGGTGGGCTCCAGGGACTTCACCTTCTCCTCTCGGGGAGAGGCGTTGTGGGGAGTTAGTTCAGTTGGTTAGAACGCCGGCCTGTCACGCCGGAGGCCACGGGTTCAAGTCCCGTACTCCTCGCCAATAGAAGCCCAGCAATCCTCCGGGGTTGCTGGGCTTTTTCTTTGTCCCGTCCCCTCGGTGTGCCCCTTCGGCGCTTCTGGCCGGAGCGGCATGGAACTGGCGCACGGACTGATCGGGCTGCTGCACGGCACTCTCCCGGGCCTCTGGCGCGAGGTGGGCGTAGCGCAGGGTCATCTCCATGGTGGCGTGGCCCATCAGCTTCTGGATGACCTTGAGCGGGACGCCCTTCATCGCGAGGTGGCTGCCGTAGGTGTGCCGCAGGTCGTTCCAGCTAATGCGTCCCTGCTCGCGGACAATGCCCGCACGGCCCACTGCCCGCGTCAGCCGGTGCTCCGTCATGCTCGCGGTGAGCGGCTGGCCGTCCTCCTGACAGAAGACGTAGGGGCCGCGAAGGTGGCGGTGTGCCTTGAGCGCGTCTACCACTGAGCCCGGCAGGTCTACCGTTCTTTCCCGACCGCCCTTGGGGAGTCCCGTCACCCCCCCCCCGCCAAATGGTGCGCCGGACCTTGTGCAGCGCGTCCTTTGAAGGCGAGTTCTTCCTTCCCGGGACGCCCGCTGGCTTCTTCCGCATCGCGGCCTTGAAGTCCTCGATCTCCGCCGGGCCAATGGCGTCAAGAGACATGTCACCGAACGCGGGGAGCAGGTGCTCCTCAAGGATTTGCCGTTTGGTGACCACATTGGAGTGTTTGTTGTTGTTCTCGCTGTACGTGATGAAACACGGCACGAATTCCCCAAAGGTGGGGACTCGATCCGCCTCACTTTGCTTTTCCTTTCCGAAGGAGGGTGAGGTTCATGGACAGCCAGGGAAGTTTCTTAGCCTGGGCGAGCTTCTCGGGCTTGGGCAGGGGGATGTCTTTGGTGTGCAGTCGGCCGGTGACAGGCGAGCGGCACGGGCGTGTGCGCGGACGGTGTAGCGAAGCGTCCGCGCGCATGGCCCCCACGAAGATGACACCTCGCAGCAGGTGGCGCAGGACTTCCCGGCTTGTGCGTGCACAGCGTGTCGTCGAGCGCCAAGCGCAAAGGCCCAGGCGTGAGCGCTACCACTCGCAAGAGGAGCACTCGCCCGAACTGGTCGATGCTCCAGCGAGCCCGCGAGAAGAAGCGGTGAAAGGCCGCGTGGTGTCTCACGCCGGAGACTCCCGCGGACACCAAGGACTCGGTGACGGCATGCACGCCCTGGGTGCCTACCCAACCAGCAAACAAGGTGAGGATGCGACAGAACGAGGGCAGCGTGAAGACGGGGCGTAGGAACAGAAGCAGTGGCAGCAGTGTATTGAGGGAAGGGACGGTCATCGTGTAATGGACGGGAGAAGTCTTGGTCGACCTCACAGCCAGTCCGGTGGTCGTCTCTTACCTAAAGCTCCGCTGTTCCCTTACTTGCCCTCCTCAAAAGGGCGAAAGTCGAGTCTGTGGGGTCCCGGAGGCGAGGACAGGAGGAGGACTCACTCGTCTCCCTCTTGAGCGCTCGCTCGCACAGCCGTGGGGTGTGTCACAAACCCTCGTCCTGGGGACTCCCTCCTGAGGTGCAACGGGAGAGTACGAATGAACCCGGATGTGACGCGACCACCTGACTCCAATGCCCAGAAATCCTCCTCACTGCTGCTGGGCGGGAGGTTCCTCAAGAGCCGGTGTCTTCATCAGCAGGGGGCACTCCAGACCTGGCAGGGAATAGACCTTTCCACCGGTGCCTCGGTTGTGGTGAGGACCGTCCCCCTGGATGCCCTCGAGGACGGGGCCGTCGAGCGCATGCGAAGGGACGACGCCGTGCTGCGCGACCTGCGCAGCCCCTGGCTCCGCCCTCCCCTGGACTGCGGACTGGACGGGGCGCTGCTGTTCCGCGTGACGCCGAGCGCTCCCCATGCAACGATGGAAGAACGGCTGGCGTTGGGACCGCTCTCCGTCACGGAGGCCCTCCAGCTGGGACGCGGTCTGTTGCGCGCGCTGCATGAAGCTCATGCCCAGGGCATCTCGCACCGCCACCTCGCGCCCTCCCGGGTCGTCATCGATCCCGAGAAAACGTTCGAGTCGGTGGCGCTGATCGACTTCGGGCTCGCGCTGGAGGACTTCCAGGAGCAGTCCCTGCTAGCACTCCCCCTCACAGCCCTCCACTACCTCTCGTCCGAGCAACTGGGACTCATGGCCGGCGAGTCAGGTCCCGCCTCGGACCTCTATGCCGTGGGCATGATGCTCTTCGAGTGTCTCGCCGGGACGCTCCCCTTCCAGGGCGCGTCGCTGGGAGAGCTGCTGCAGCAGCACCTGCGCACCGTCCCCGAACTGCGTGCACGAGGACTCTGCGTCCCTCGAGCCCTGGAGCAGGTAGTGCAGCACCTGCTGTGCGAGGATCCACGCGAGCGCTACCAGTCGGCGGCGGCGGCCCTCGCCGACCTCGACGCCATCGCCACGGAGCTGGAACGCGGCAGCTCCGAGCCCTCCGTGGTGGTGGGCCGGCTCGAGCGCCACCCGCGGCTCACCGAGCCCGCCTTCCTAGGGCGGAGCCCGGAGCTGCGGGAACTGGAGCACGCCCTGAGCGGGGCCCGCCAGGGGCACGGGGGCCTGGTGCTCCTGGAGGCGGTGTCGGGAGGCGGCAAGACGATGCTCTTGAAGGAGCTGGAGCGGCGCGCCCTCGCTCGTGGCGCCCGCGTCTTCCGCGGCCAGGCCGTCGACCAGGATGCTCCCCAGCCGCTTCAAACACTCCTGGGCATCCTTTGTGAGCTTGAGCTCGCCGCGCGGAGCCTCCCGGCGTTGGCGCAGTCCCTGCGCGCGCTCGCTGGAACGCAGATCGGCGCCGCCCTTTCCAAGTACATGCGGCTCAAGTCCCCGTGGCTCGCGGAGCTGTTGACGGCGCCCGCGTCGGCGCCCCTGGGGCCCGAGAACCAGAGGGAGTGGTGCGCGGCGAAGAGCCTAGCGACCGTGCTCGGTTCGCTGGGGGACGCGAAGACCCCCGCCCTCGTGCTGCTGGATGACTGTCAGTGGGCCGATGGGTTGACCCTCAAGGCGCTTGCCATGGTGTCAGCACCCTCGGAGGAGGGGGCCGGAACGCAGCCGTTCTTCACCGTGGTGGCGGCCTTCCGGACGGAAGCAGTGCCTGAAGAGCACCCGCTCCGGCGAATGGCTCCCCTGCGCCATGTCTCCCTAGCGCCCTTCGCTGCCTCGGACCTCCGGGGCATGGCGGAGTCCATGGCGGGTCCCCTCCCCGAGGAGGCGCTGGAACTAGTGGTCCGCCGCTCCGAGGGCAACCCCTTCATGGCCGCCGCCTTGGTGCGCGGGCTCGTCGAGTGTGGCGCCCTGGAGCCCACGGCCTCTGGCTGGCTCGTGCAACCGGAGCGGCTCGCGGAGGTGCGCTCCTCGCGGCGGGCCGCCGCCTTACTCTTGCGCCGTCTGGAGCTCCTCTCCGAGGAGACATGGGACTTGCTGACGGCGGGCGCCGTCCTCGGAAGACAGTTCGAGATCGGCCTGGCGGCGGTGCTGGCACGGCGGAGCCCGGAACAGGCCATCCCGGCACTGGAGGAAGCCCGGCGTCGGCACCTGCTCTGGGTGGACTCCTCCCAGGGCCACGCCACCTTCGCGCACGACCGGATCCGTGAGGCGCTGCTGGAACATCTCTCCGCGTCAGAAAGCCACGCGCTGCACCTGACGGCCGCGCTGGAACTGGAGCGCCAGGCGCCGGAGCGCAGCTTCGCCCTGGCTTGGCACTTCGAGGCCGCGGGAGAGCTGACACGTGCGTGGCCCTATGCCTTGAAGTCGGCGGAAGTGGCCCGGAACGAGCACGCCTTGGACCTCGCCGAGCGCTATTACCGCCTCGCCGACGCGGGGGCGGAATCCGCGGACGGTGTGACGCGGATGGCCATCTTGGAGGGGCTGGGTGATGTCCTGCTCTTCCGGTCAGCGTTCGAGGAGGCCGAGCGGAGCTACAGAAGGGCCCAGGCCTTCGCCACCTCGCGCCTGGATCAGGCCCGCATCGAGGGACAGAGGGGAGAGGTCGCCTTGCAACAGCGCCACTGCTTGCCGGACGCCGCCCGCCTCATGAAGCGGGCCCTGGGCCTGCTCGGGCGTAAGGTGCCGGGCAGTCCCCTGGCCCACTTCCTGTGTCTGCTATGGGAGGCGCTACTCCTCGTGCTGCGGCCCCTCTGGCCTAAGGAGCCCTCGCGGCTTCTGGAGGGGGAGCCTCTGCTCGCGGCACGCCTCTACATGAGGCTCGCGCTGACCTACTGGTTCAGCAGTGGGTCGACGGCTGCCATTATATGGACCCTGCGGGGATGGAACATTGCCGAGCGGTACGCCCCGACTCCAGAGCTGGCGACGGCGTTGACCCACCAGGGCGCCGCGCTAGCGCTGCTCGTCCAGCTCATTCCCCGCGTGCCCCAAGTCCTCGTGGACTGGGCACTGGTCCAAAGCAAGAAGCGATTCCAGCAGGCGCTCGTCCTGCGAGAAGCCTTCGGGGATGTCTTCGCGCACGGGACCACGCTCTACCTGTACCAGTTCGTGCTGCTGAACTGCGCTCGGTACGAGGAGAGCATCGAGGCCGGCCGAGGAGCCCTGCACCTGATGCGACAAGCCGGTGTCGGAAGCGAGGGGGCCGCCGCCATCGTGCAATACTTCATCGGAACCGCCCTCTGCCTGAGGGGAGAGCTCACGCGCGCTGTCGAGCTGGGACAGTCGATGCACCGCCAGGCCAGTGAGCGTGGGGATGGGCTCATGCGCATCTGCGGGCTGGACCTCTGGTCCATGGCCTCGGGAGGCCAAGTCCCCGCGGAGCTCATCGCCACCGAGCGTGGTCATCTCTCCCCGGGCCAGCGGGACTGCTTCGTGGGGGAGCATCTGCCCCTCCGGGCCGAGGGACTGCGACTGCTGCGTGCGGGGGAGCCTGGGCAGGCCGCGGCCCTCCTCGGGCAGGTCGTCCAACACGAGCGGTCCTCGAGCCTGCGGCTTCCTTTGTTCCTCGCCTGGACCCAGTCGCAGCTCGTGATGGCGCTCCGGCAGCAGGCGGCCCAGGTTCCAGCCCTCCTCTTCTCCCGTCGCGCGGAGCTGTTGCACGAGGCCAGGGGGGTGGCCCGGAGGGTGCTCCGTCACGCGTCGCCCTTCCAGGAGGTCTTGGCACCCACCTTGCGCGAGCTGGGCCTGATGGCGGCGATGGAGGGGAAGAACATGCGCGCTCGCCGCTACTTCAACCGGAGCCTGGCCATCGCCGAGCGCCTGGGGATGCGCTACGAGCGGGCCCAGACGTTGCTGGCGAGAGCTGAGCTGGGAGCGGTCCTGGGATGGCCGGGTGCCGCCCAGGACGCCGCCGCTGGGGAGGAGGCGCTGCAGCCGATGCGCGCGGCGCTGGAGCCCGTGACGGCCACCGCCCCCCAGGCCAGCCTCTCGCTGGTGGACCGCTTCCCCCGCCTCCTGGAGGCTGGGCGCGCCCTCGCCTCGGCACTCACCGAAGAGAGCGTCCGCGCCTCCTTGCGCGAAGCCGCGCTGGGACTGCTTCGCGGTGAAACGTGCGTGCTCATAGAGGTCACGCCGACGGGACTGAGCGTCGCCGGGGGGCCGGGCCAGACGGTCTGGCCATTCATTCACCGGGCCCGGGAGCTGAAACAGCCCGTGGTGCCCTCGACGGAGGAGCTCGAGAACGCAGGGGAGGGGCTCACGCGCTCGGCGTTGTGTGCCCCGGTCCTGGTGCGAGGGCGGGTGGCGATCCTCTTCTGCGCCACCAACCACAAGCTGGCCGGGGCCTTTGGCCCGCAGGAGGTGCGCATCGCCGAGTTCATCGCCACCCTGGCAGGGGCCGCGCTGGAGAACACCCAGGGCTTCGCCGAGGTGAACGCCCTCTCCGAGGAGCGGGGGAGACTGTACGAGCAGGCCCAGGCCGCGCTGCGCAAGCGCGACGAGTTCCTCGCCGTGGCCTCGCACGAGTTGCGCACGCCCTTCACGCCCATGCGCCTCTACCTGCAGGGGCTGATCAACTCCCTGCGCAACCCCGACAGGACCGCGAGCCTGGAGTCCTGGGTGACGAAGCTGGAGACGGCCAACCAGCGGCTGCGGCGGCTGGCCCGGCTGGTGGAAGACCTGTTCGACGTGTCGCGCCTGGAGCACGGGAAGGTCTCCATGCGCCTGGAGGAGGTGGACCTAGCGGCGCTCACGGCGGAGGGGGTGGACCGGTGGAGGGAGGAGCTGAGACGCGTGAAGTGCGACGTCACGCTGGAGGCGCCAGTTCCCGTGATGGGACACTGGGACGCACTGCGCCTGGAGCAGGTCATCGACAACCTGCTGGGCAACGCCGTGAAGTATGGACCTGGCGGACCCATCATCCTCCGCGTGACGAGGGAGGGCGCGGTGGCGCGGCTCACGGTCCAGGACCGGGGCATGGGGATCGCCTTGGAGGATCAGGCTCGCATCTTCGAGCGGTTCGAGCGGGCGGTCTCCGAGAACTACGGCGGCTTCGGCCTGGGCCTGTGGATCTCTCGCGAGGTGGTGCGGGCCCATGGCGGGCACATCCGCGTGGAGAGCACTCCCGGCCAGGGAGCAACCTTCACCGTGGAGCTGCCGCTCGGATGAGCCGCCGGATGGAATCATGCCGCGGAGGACTTGGTGCCTGACAGGCGGCGGGCAACCTCTATTGGACGCGGCGGGAAGCGAACCCGTGGGCAGGCGATAGAAAACCCCAAGCACCTGCTCGCCCTCGACCAGGCGCTCGTGAACCCGCTGAGCTGATTTTATCGACGGCTCTTCTGTCCAACATCCAGCGCGAACGTCTTGTGCAGCCGCACGGCCCAATCCGGCAGGCGGAGACCCCGAGCCGGCCATCTTACTGGACCGCTTCCTGTTACGGGTCTCATGCCTGTCTTCCATGGCGAATCGAGCTACCAGAGTGGTTGGCTGAATCGTCATCGGCGACTGGCCAAGGACTCCTCGTCAGAAGCCTTCACTCATCGGCATGGAAAGGCGAGGGCTCTTTGATAAAGCTTATCGCCCGCGCGCGTCCGCGTGAGGCAAGGGTTGCGAATGGGCGCCAGACAACCTTTCTCTATCGCCTCCGCCGGACGTAACTCATTCAGCTCGTCGAGACTCGTTGGTTCCGTGTCCTGTTGCGTCTTGTCCGCGATCTGGCCGCCGACTATCATCCCAATAAATGTCTAGTCTTGGGAGGCGTCATGGATGGAGTTCCTGAGCGACTGAGCCGCCGACGCGTCATCGCCCTGGGGGGTGGGGCCGCCGTCAGCGCCGTCGCCTGTGGGGCGGGCGTCGAGCCGGTGGGCCCCGCGCCGGACGAGCCCGGCTCGCGACCCCGATTTCCGGTGCGCACCGGCCTGAACCTTCTGGTCGAGGGAGGTTTCGCGGCGCTCGCCGGTGAGCGGATTGGCGTCATCTCCAACCCCACCGGCGTGGACGGCAGATACAGCCACCTGGTCGACCTGCTGCACGCGCATGCCCGGGACACCGGGGGGCTGACCATCGGCGGCGTCTTTGGCCCCGAACACGGTTTCCGTGGCTCCGCGCAGGCTGGCGACAGCGAGGGCTCCGGGCTCGACGCACGCACCGGGCTGACCGTCTACGACGCGTACAACGCCAGCCAGGCCACCTGGGAGACCCTCTACGCGCGGGCCGACGTGCGGACCGTCGTCTTCGACATCCAGGACGTCGGCAGCCGGTTCTACACCTACATCTGGACCCTCTACGACTCGATGGTCGCCGCTGCCCGGCGCGGGCTGCGCTACGTCGTGCTCGACCGGCCCAACCCGACGGGCGGCAAGGCGTACGGGCCGATGATGACCACCCGCTTCACCACCGCCGTTGGCAAGAAGGAGATCGTCCAGCAGCACGGGATGACCATCGGCGAGCTGGCCCGCTTCTACAACGGTGAGTTCCTGCCGACCGACGCCGGGCGTCCGGTCGAACTGGAGGTCATCGAGTGCCGCGGATGGGAGCCGAACATGATGGGCGGCGACACGGACGTTCCGTGGGTCATGCCGAGCCCCAACATGCCGACCCCGGACAGCGCGCGGGTGTACCCCGGCACCGGCATGTTCGAGGGGGTGGCGAGCCTGTCCGAGGGGCGCGGCACCACACGCCCGTTCGAGCTCATCGGCGGGCCCGGGTTCGACTACCAATGGAGTGACCGGCTCAACGCCGCGAACCTGCCCGGGGTGTCCTTCCGGGAGGCCTATTTCACGCCGACGTTCAACAAGTTCGCCAACACGCTGTGCGCCGGCGTCGAGGTCAAGGTGACCCACCCTCAGGTCTTCGACCCGATCCGGACGGCCGTCGCGATGCTGGTGGAGGCGCGCAAGTTCCCCGCCTTCGTCTGGCGGACCGACTCCTGGGATACCGCACGACCGTACTGGATCGACAAGCTGAGCGGGTCCGAGCGGCTGCGCACGATGATCGATGCCGGGGCGTCCACGGACGAGATTGTCGGCGCGTGGCACGACGAGCTGGCGGCGTTCGACGTCCAACGCCGCCCCTACCTGCTCTACCGCCGCTAACGCTCTCGCACGGACGCGAGATACGCGTTCAGGCCGCCGCCTCGGAGCTGCGCGAGCGCTTCATCGAGGGTGACGCTTCGGTTCTGCCGCAGCGACTCGAGAATGCGCACGATCGACACAGCGACCTCGGCGGCGGCCTCATCACCCTGTGCCTTCTTCTCGGCGACGAAGGGGATCACATCGAACAGGACCGCGTTGGCCTCGGCATAGGTAATGGGTTCGCGCTCGCCGTGCAGCTTCTTCCACTCCTCGCCCGAGAGCACGTCATTGACGTGCAGTTGGATCAGGTAGGTCGCGCGTCCAATCAGCTTGAGATTCGTCGGGCTGACGTTGGTCATGGTGTTGCCGACGATTTTGCCCAACCGGCCCATGGTGGCGGTGGAGTGCGCGTTGAGCAGGATCTTCAGCGCGATCTGCTGGTCCACGCCGAAAGGATCGGCCATTTTCGCGATCCGTAGGTGGATGAACGGAGCGCCGGAAGCGGAACCCCGCCAGGTCGGCGTCGGGCCGCCGCTCACGAGGACAAGCCCCAGCTTGGCGCCTCGCTCCTGGAACAAGGCAGCGAAGCGATCGTAGTCAGACGACGTGTCGTTGAGGAGCGCCGCCTCCGTGTCGAGGGCGATCATCACGCCGAGATCGTCGGCCTTGGGCCCGACCCGCTGGACGTTCGCGTCGGAGATCGAGAAGTCGTAGAGGTCCTGTTGCTCGTTGCCCGCCTTGTTCAGGCTCTCGAGCGCGGCCTTGCGGAGGAAATCGTCCTGGATCTGGGTCGAGAACGGCTCGCGGTAGAGATCCGACTGGAGCCCGCGGAACGGACGCCCGAGGAAGGTCCGCCACGCGGCCTGGCGATCCTTCGCGGACGTCCAGACCTGGAACAGCGACTTGCGCGTGGGCTCGTTGACCGTGTCCAGCGGGAAGAGGCGGAAGGTCGGGCTGCGTTCGGTGCCGTCGGTGAACGTGGTGATCAGGCCGATGTTCGCGAAGTACGTGGAGAAGTGACCGGACATGTAGGTGTCCGCTTCCAGCCGCGTGAGCCTGGCGATCTCGGGGACCGCCTTCTTGACCTCGGTGAGCACGGTGGCGAACCGGGAGAGGCGCTGCTCGAGCGTCATGTCCTCCGCGAAGCCGAGCTGGGCCAGGTCCTCGGCGGTGAGGACCTGCTGGGCGACGAGTCCCTTGAAGATGCGGCCGAGCGCGTCCTCGACCGCATGGGCCAGGACGAACGTCTCGATGGTGGTCGCCTGCATCCGCGTGGAGCCGGTGATGGCCTGCGGACCGGTCGTCAGGTTGATCTTGGTGATTCCGGCCTCCTGGATGACCGACCGGCTCCGCTCGAACGGTAGCAGGACCTCGTCCGGGTTGTTGTAGACGAAGAAGAGGTGCTTGCTGGCTTCGGCCACGTCGTAACCTGTGGCCTCCTTCCATTGATCATGGGCGCCCAGGATGGTTCCGATGCCCGCGGAGGTCTCGCCCCCCTCGGTGACCTCGATCACCACGTCGCCCTTGCTGATCCCCCGCTCCTTCAACTGGAGCCGGCCGATGAGTTGCAGATCCTCGAAGCCCTCCAGCGAGCTGATGAGGGCGCGGTCGGCGCCGGTCATCTCGCCGACCAGCTTTTCCTCCAGCCCGCCGCCGAGGTGCGGCTCGAGCTTGGACTTGAGCGCGTTGTCGACGCCACGCCAGTACGGGCGCCAGAAGGCACTCTCCATCTGCTTGGCGAGCCGGCCCGTGGCACCGGTCCCGTAGACGTAAATCTTGCGGCGCTCCAGCAGCGCCTTCTCGATCGCCTCCGAGAGCGTGCGCACCGGTCCGGGGTCCTTCGAGAGCGCGGCGAGCCGGGTCGCGACGTCCTCGTCCACGGAGAACAGCATGTCGAGCCCGGCGGGGAGATCCGTGTCGACCTTGTCGCTCAGCGTCCAGGTGCGCGGGTGGCGCTGCTCGGTGGTCAGCGTGTGGAGCTGGAACTGGGTCTTCTCCTTGACGTAGTCGGCCGACTCCGCCGAGGGCGAGATCGCCAGGAACTCAAGGAGGGTTTTGGAAGCGGGGGAGTTGTTCTTGCCGCCGCACGCGCTGGAGACGAACAGGCCGCACACGAGCAGCATCCCGAGAGGATTTCGGAACACTCGATTCATTTGGGTCATTCCCGTCACATTGGAGTTTGACTGTATCGCTAAAAGACAACCACCTGGACGCATCGCGCCGGTAGCGCGACGTGCGAGACGTGTCAACCTTCTTGAAACAACTCCTGTCATCAAGGGGCGGGAGACCAATGTATAGCCAGCGCGTTTCCCGACAACGTCGTCCCAACGAGGATGGTTAGGGGATGAGGGCTTCCGTCAAGCAGCAGGATGAAGGACAGAGACACACGAACGCTCGTGGTCTGCTCCCCGGCTTCACCACCAGCGCGGGCGCTCCCATCCCGGTGTGATGTGCCTCGTAGAGGTGGCCCTCGTCCTCGGGCACGTCCGGGTCACTGTTCGAGCTCTTCCGTGACGAGCGCGCGCTACGGATTTTCGCGATGTTCCTCCGGATGTCGGCTTCTGTCTGACAGCCAGGCTCACGACCGAGCGGAACGCGCCCGCCCCGAGGAGCACTCTCCACTGGCGCCCCAGGAGTCAACCTGGGGTACTTCATGAGTTCATGGAGACCACCGAGTTGCTCATGCCGTGCGTGCCGGCGTTGCTGGTGCTCCGCGCGGCGCGCCATCCCGCGGCGCCGGAGAAAGCCGAGTCCAGGTGTTTCCCCGCCGCCGTCCTGCTCGCGGACGTGTCCGGCTTCACACCGCTCACCGAGCGCCTGGCCCAGCGGGGATCGGCGGGCGCGGAGGAGTTGTCACGGCTGCTCGAACAGCTCTTCGGCCCGCTGGTGGAGGTCGTCGCCGCGCACGGTGGGGAGATCCTCCACTTTCCCGGGGACGCGCTGCTGGCGTCATGGCCCGCGCGAGAGGTCGAGGGAGCGCTCGCGGAGGCCGTGCTCCGGGCGGCGGAGTGCGGGCTCGCGTTGCAGCGGGCGATGCGCGAGCCCCTCATGCGGGAGTTGTCGCTCTCCCTGCGGGTGGCGGTGGGGGCGGGCGAGGTCCAGGCGGTGGTGGTGGGAGGCGTTGCGGGACGATGGCAGGTGCTGATGCGGGGCGAGCCCTTCGTGCAGCTCCGGGAGGCCGGGCACGCCGCCGCGCCGGGCGAGGTGGTGGTCTCCGCGGCGGCCTGGCGGTGCGCGGGAGCGGACCTGGTGGGCGAGGCGGCCCCCGCGGGCGGAGCGCGCGTGAAGTCGGTGCGGGCTCCCGCGCCTCGAGCGCTGTCGCTGCCAGCGCTGCCCGGAGGCGCGGATGCGGCGCTGCGGCCCTTCGTCTCGAGGGTGCTGCGCGCGACGTTGGAAGTGGGCGTCAGGTGGCTCGCCGAGCTGCGCCGGGCAACGGTGCTCTTCCTGCGGCTGGATGGGCTCCCGGAAGAGGCGTCGGACGCGCTGCTGCCTCGGCTGTCGGACGCCGTGCGCGCGATGCAGGAGGCCGTCTACGGCATGGGCGGCAGCGTCAACCAGCTCCTGGTGGACGACAAGGGCCTGGTGTTGGTGGCGGCTTTCGGGCTGCCCACCTGCGCGCACGAGGATGACGCGGTGCGGGCGGTGAAGGCGGCGCTCCAGGCGCACACGGCGCTGCGGACGCTGGGGTCGACGGCGGCCATCGGCATCTCCACCGGTCGGGTGTGTTGCGGGCTGCGCGGTGGCGCCACCCGGTACGAGTACGCGTTGATGGGACGCACGGTGAACCTCGCCGCGCGGCTGATGCAGGAGGCCCGGGACGGCATCCTGTTCGACGAGGCCACGGCCCAGGCAGTGGGCGGGCGCCTCTGGGTCGAGCGCCTGCCCCCGGTACGGGTCAAGGGCGTGGCGGAGCCGGTGCCCCTCTTCCGCCCCGGTGGCCCCGGAGAAACGCGCGCCCCCCGCGTGGACCCTCGCGCCCTGGTGGGCCGTGCCGCGGAACGCGCGCTCCTCGACGAGGCGCTGGAGGGCTTCGCCCGGGGCCAGGGGGGCGTGCTCGTCCTGGAGGGAGAGCCAGGCATGGGCAAGTCCAGCCTGCTCACGCACGTGGCGCGTGCTGCCCGGGCGCGCGGGCTGCGCGTGCTGTCCGGCGCGGCGGACGAAGCGGAGAACGCCACCGTCTACTACGCTTGGCGCGCAGTCTTCACCGCGTGGCTCGGCCTCTCTCCCGCCGCGCCCGCCGAGGACCGGCGCGCGGCGCTGCGGGCCCGGCTGGCCCAGGATCCCGAGGCGGTCGCGTTGGCGCCGCTGCTCAACCCCGTCTTGCGGTTGGATCTGCCAGACACGGAGCGCACCAGCCACCTGAGGGAGCAGCCGCGCGCGGACGCCAAGTTGTCGTTGATGGTGCGGCTGCTGGGTGAGGCGGGCCCCACGGTGCTCCTCCTCGAGGACGGCCAGTGGTTGGACTCGTCCTCGTGGGAGCTGCTCCGGCGGGTGGCGCGCGACCTGCCCGGCTGGTTGTTGGTGCTGTCCACGCGGCCGCTCGCGGACAACCCGCCGCCCGCCCTGGAGTTCCTCCTTCGGCTGCCCTCCATCCGCCGCGTGGAGCTGCCAGCGATGGCGGACGGGGACATCCTCGCGCTGGTGTGCGCGCGGCTCGGCGTGACGCGGCTCCAGGAGGAGGTGGCCACCTTCATCCTGGAGAAGGCCGAGGGCCACCCCTTCTACAGCGAGGAGCTGGCCTACACCCTGAGAGACAACGGGCTGTTGATCGTGGAGCACGGCGAGTGTCGGCTGGCCCCGGCGGCGGGGAAGCTGGACGCGCTGGGCCTGCCCTCGACACTGGAAGGCCTCATCACCAGCCGCATCGATCGGCTGACGACGGTGCAGCAGCTCACCTTGAAGGCGGCGAGCGTCATCGGCCGCACCTTCGGCAGCCGGCTGCTCGGGGACGTGCACCCCCTGCCCGAGGAGCGGGAGCGGCTGGCGGCGCACCTGTCGCGCCTGCGGGCGCAGAATCTGGCGCTGCCGGTGGGCAATACCTCCGAGTCGCTCTACCTCTTCAAGCACGCCATCACCCAGGAGGTCGCCTACAACCTGATGCTCTTCTCGCAGCGGCGGCGGATCCACGAGGCGGTGGCGCGCTGGTACGAGCGCACGCACACGGAGGAGCTGCCGCTGCTCTACCCGCGGCTGGCCCACCACTGGCTCCACGCGAACGTGCGCTCCAAGGCGCTGGAGGCGTTGGAGAAGGCGGGCGAGCACGCGCTGGCGACGTACGCGCCAAGCGAGGCGGCGCGCTTCTTCTCCAAGGCGTTGGAGCTGGAGGCGGAGGGGCCGGAGCGGGTGGAGCCCTCGCGGCGGGCGCGCTGGGAGCGGAGGCTGGGGCGCGCGTTGCGGTGGCTGGGCCGGCCCGAGGCACGGCGGCACCTGTACCGCGCGCTGGAACTGTTGGGCCACCCGCTCCCCGAGGGACGTGGGGCGCTGGCCATGGGGACACTGCGCGGGGCGGCGCGGCAGTTGCTGGCGAGGATGGGCCTCGTGCGCCCGCCGCGGGGAGACGTGGACCGCGAGGCGTGGAAGGAAGCGGCGGAGGCATGTTCGGATCTGGGGCTGATGGCGTACTACGAGCTGGACATGCCGAGGCTCGCCTACCTCGTGTTCCAGATGGCCAACTTCGCCGATCGCTCCGGCGTGGCGAGCCTCAGGGCACGGGCCTACGCGTCGTTGACGGTGGCGATGGGCGGGGTGCCGGCACACGGCGCGGCCAGGGCCTATAGCCGTGCCAGCCTGGCGCTCGCGAGCGAGGCGAAGGATCCCCACGCCCTGGGACTCTCCAGGCAGTCGTTGTCGCTCTACCTGATGGAGGCGGGCCGCTTCGCCGAGGCGGAGGAAACAGTGAAGGAGAGCATCGCGGGCTTCACCCGCCTGGGCAACCTGCGCCAGGCGGATGAGGCGAGCATGATGCTGCTCAACCTGCACATCATCCAGGGGCGGTTGACCGAGGCGGCGGCGATGGCGGCGGCAATGCTGGCCTCGGCCCGCCGGCGCGAGGACGCTCAACTGGCGATGTGGGTGCGAGAGGATCAGGGGCGCGTGCTGTGGCGCGAGGGGCGTGTCGCCGAGGCCGCGAGGCAATGGGAAACAGTGGAGCGGGAGCTGGATGCGCACTCCGTGACGTCCCTCCCGGGCGCGCTGGCGCTGGCGTGGCTGCGACAGGGCCTCCCCGAGCGGGCACGCGCCCTCGCCGAGGCCCGGGTGGAACAGGTGCTCCGCATCCCGGTCACGATTCCCATCTTGGATGGATACAGCGGCCTGACGGAGACGTTCCTCGAGCTGTGGCTCGTGGCGCGGGAACGCAATGAACAGGAGGCCCCGGCGCTGGAGCGCCTCGCCCGGCGCTGCTGCGAGGCGCTGGAGCGGGGAGTCCGGGCGTGCGCGGCCGCGCGGCCGGCGGCGCGCCTGGGCCGGGGCCGGCTGCTGTTGGCGGAGGGGCGGCGCCGGGCCGCGCGGCGGAGATTCGAGGAGGCCGCGCGCGCGGCCAGGGCCCTGGGTATGCCGTGGGAAGCGGCGGCCGCGCACCGGCTGCTCGCCGGGCTGGGCGAGGCGGATCGTGACTGGCACCTCGCCGAGTCCCAGCGGCTCATGCCCGGGTAGAGGCTCCCGGGTGTCGGCGCCTCCAGCGAGAAGCGCCCGAGCGCGGAGCAAGTGGCGCCCGCCGCGCGCGAGCGGCCCCAGCGGGGACATGGGCCGCGAGCCCAGCCGGAGTTGCCCGTGCAAGAGGTGCTGCTGCCGCTGGACGAGGCGGACAAGGTATGCGGCCTGTGCGGCGGCGACCTTGAGGGTGACTGGGGAGGCTGCCCGACACTCAGGGCACGTACACTTCCGCCGTGGCAAGTGGGTAGAAGCCATCTTCGCCACCCACGACGAGAACCCTGCCTGAGGTCAGCAGCGTGGCGGTGTGAGCTCCGCGGAACGCGGCCATGGAGGCGGTCGCGGACCAGGAAGAGGTGGCTGGGTCGTACAACTCCGCGGTGTTGTAATAGCTGCGGCCTTCGCCCCCCGCGACGAGCACCTGGCCCGAAGCGAGCAGCGTGGCGGTGTGGCGGGAGCGGCTTTCGACCATGGAGCCAGTCGTGGACCAGCTGTTGGTGTCTGGATCATACAGCTCGGAGGAAGAGGGTCCGGTGCTCGATTGCCCCCCTGAGATGAGCACCTTGCCAGAGGGGAGCAGCGTGGCCGTGTGAAGGCTATGGCTCGTCACCATGGGGGCAGCTGGAGCCCACGACTTGGTGGCCGGGTCGTACAACTCGGCGCTGCTCAAGCTCCCGGAGCCATTGGACCCCCCTGCGACGAGGACCTTGCCCGAGGGGAGCAGGGTGGCGGTGTGGTGGAAGCGGGCGGTGCTCATGGGGCTGACCCGATCCCAGCGGTTGGTGAGCGGATCGTACACCTCCGCGGTGGCGAGAGCGTTGGTGCCATCGGTGACGAGCACTTCTTCCGAGGGGAGCAGCGTGATGGTGTGATCGTAGCGGCCCTCGTAGAAGTAACCGGCGTTGAACCAGGAGTCGGTCGATGCATCGTACACCTCCGCAGCGCGCAGGGGCGTCGTCCCATTGTTCCCCCCGGTGACGAGCACGTAACCATAGGGGAGCAACAGGGCGGCGTGATCGATGCGGCCGGTGGCCATGGCACGGACTGGAGACCAGGAGTTGGTCGATGGATCGTACAACTCCGCACTGCTCAGGATGGTCGACCCATTGCGCCCCCCAGCGATGAGCACCCGGCCCGAGTCGGTCAGCGTGGCGGTGTGGTTGTAGCGGCTCGTGGAGATGGACCCCGCGGACGTCCACCCGGTGACGCTGAGTTGCGCCGTGCCGCTCACGTCACCCAGGGCGGCGGTGATAGTGACGGACCCATCCGCGGCCACGCCGGTGCCCAGGCCCGTGCTGCTCACGGTGGCAATGGCGGTGTTGCTCGTCGTCCACGTCGCGCGGCTCGTCACGTCGGCCGTGGTGCCGTCGCTGTAGCTGCCCTGGGCGGTGAACTGCTGCGTGAGGCCTGCGGGCACGGAGGCAAGGGTGGGTGACACCTGCAGCGAGAGGAGGCGAGCGTCGGTGACCTCGAGGGTTGCCTCGCCCGAGGCTTCGTCCGCGTTGACCGTGATGATGGCGCTACCGGGCTGGAGCGCCGTCACCTTGACGGTGCCGTCCGGTTGCGGCTCGACGGAGGCCACTTGAGGAGCGGACGAAGCCCATTGCTGGGAAGTGGAGGCGTCGAGGTCGACGACGCGGCCATCGTCATGGACCCGCTGGGCCTTCGCGGTGGTCTTCATCCCCGCGGAGATGCGGGTCTCCGCGAGGACGACACGGATCGAGAAATCGTCTGATGGAGATGAAGAGCAGTGGCAGCCAGTGACTGCGAGCGTCAAGCAGAAAGCAAGAAGGGAGAGCGGTAGGTTTTTCATGCGAAGTGGCCCTGGGTTCATGGTGGGGAAAGACCCAGACGGCCAGCAGCCAGAGGAGGTGCCGAGCCATGTCAGCGCGGCCACCTCTAATCGGAGTGTCAGGTCATGGATATTGGACCGAGTGCTTACACCGCGCGGGCTCAGCCCTGGCCCGGCCGGTCCACGAACCGCATCAGCTCGGATGCTTGTGCTTTCTGGCTACGGCGCAGGCATCCAGGCCAGACCCAAGTTCCTGCTGCTGCCCGAGTTCACGTCCTGGCTATCGCCGCCGTCGGCCAGATTGGCGCTCCGGAGCACTCCATCCAGCCAATCCGCCCAATACAGCCGCCCGGCCGTGACATCGATGGCAATCCCGTGCACTGTGGCGCTCTGGTTGGTCACCAGAGTGGTGGCGTTGGAGCCGTCCAGGTTGGCGACATAGATACTGATGCCGCGGGTCGAGTAGTACACCTTCCCACCGCTCGAGTCGACCGCCAGGCCCACGCCCAGGCCGCCCAGGTTTGAAGCAAGGGTCTCCTGGTTGGTACCATCGAGATTGAATCGTACGATTTTGGTGTTGTTGTAGGTAATGACATACACCTTGCCGCTCGGGACATCGACCGCGAGGGCGGACGGGCTATCGATGCCGCCGACGATCTGCGTTGGATTGCTGCCGTCCAGCTCGGCGCGCATGACCCGTTTCCCGTTGAAATCGGACCAGTACAGCTTGCTGTTCGTCGAATCGACTGCCAGCCCGGAGGGGTAGCCTCCGTTCGGCACGATATCGACCGGGTTCGCCCCATCACTGTCCACTTGAACGATTGCGCTGCCGCGGGAGTAGAAGATGGTACGGGTTACCGGATCGGTGGCGACGGAAGATGCCCCGCTGATGCCGGTCTTGAGCTCAATCGCATTCGTGCCGTTCACGTCAACCCTCCACAGCGAGCCGGCGTCAGTCATCCAGTAGAGGCTCGCGAGACCGGTGACGTCGACCGCGAAGGTGGTGGAGGTGGTGGCGGAGCCGTCACTCACCGAGAGGGTGATGGTGGTGGAGCCGCTGGCGCTGGCGGTGGGAACGACGTCGAGGGTGCGGCTGGAGCCGGAGCCGCCGAGGACGAGATGGCTGGGGTCGTTGGGCACCAGGCCGGTATTGGAGGAAGTGGCGGTGACCGTGAGGCGGTCGGCGGCGGTCTCCACGTCGCCCACGGTGAAGGCCAGGTCGCCGGTCGAGCCGCCAGCGGTGATGCTTTGGTTGGCCACCGAGGAGAGGGTGGGCGTGTCGTTCACTGGCGTGATGGTGATGGTCACCGTGGCCTGGGCGCTTTGGCCCTCGCGGTTGGTGGCGCGGAAGGTGAGGGCATCTTCGCCATTGTAGTCGGCGCTGGGAGTGTAGGTGACGAGGCCATTGGCGCTGATCTCATTCAGAGTGCCGTGGTCCGGCGCGTCGACGATACTGAAAGTGAGTGCCCCGTTGCCGCTGGCCGGCAGGTGCACCTCGAGGGGCGTGTCTTCCGCCGTCTCGAGGGTGCCGTTTTGAGCCACCGGCGGTCCGTTGGTCGGCGGTGCGCTGTCGTTACAAGCGGTGAGGGTGCTGACAGCCAGTCCAAACACCAGTCCGGCGCGCAATACGGTGGCCGGCGCTGCGAGCCACCTCGAAATCAAATAGGACATGAACTCTCCTCGTGGTACGCCCGACATGGGCGATGGAAACGCGGAACGCCAGGTTCTCCGACGGCGCGGCAGATGGCTCCAGCCTACCGGGAATCACGAGCTCGCGTCCGGTTGTCGAGGGTCACGTCGCTCGCGAGATCGCGGGCGGGTGCCAATCTGCATTGAGCGCCTCCTGCTTCGGCGAGTACAGCCGCAGGGTGAGGTTGAACGCGCCCTGCTGTGGTGCCGGCAGCCAGTTTGACCACCTCGGATCGGCCTCGTCCATGGAGCGCTGAACGTACACCGTCACGTAGCCATCGGACTCGGCCAGGTTGTTTCGCGTGCCCAGCGAGAAGCGGTTGATGGCGTTCGGGACCTGGAATCCCTGCTCGTCGTACAGCGTCACGGACCAGAAGGCGTTCACCGGTGGCAGGCTGTTGGCCTCGAAGCGCAGCGTGTAACGCATGGCGCTGTCCAGCACGGTGCTCGTGGAATCCACGTAGGCGACCGGGTAGATCGCGTCCTCCGGGAGATTGGCGCCCAGTCCGATCAGGGCAATGATCGCGCGGCGGAGGTAGCTCGTCCCGTAGGTCCCCATCAGCTCGTTCGCGTATGTCCAGCCATTCGTCAGCGGCGTGATGGAAGTCTGCTTCTCCTTCATCCGGGCGAGGGCGTCGGGGGCCGCTTTCCTGAAGGCGTCCTGCACCGCCGCCGGGGCTGCGTTCAGGTCGAACGGCTGGCCCACCACGAAGCCTGCCCGCGCCAGACGCGCGAGGATGGGGTAGTCATTGAAGTGCGCTGGATTCTGGCGCATCAGGTCCGCGCCATAGGCGAAGAACGCCTCGGGCGTCATCTTCTCTACGATCACCAACGGCTCTTCGCGGCTGATGTCATCGGTGTCTGACCCGACGGGCGGCGGCGGCGGCTGCCCGGCCTCGTAGGCGGAGTAAGGGATGACCTGCAGGCCATTCTGGAACGCGTGCACGCTGGCGTAGTCCGATTCACCGTTGCACTGCGTTCGTCCGATGATCCAGACATAGGGCGTCGACGCGTCGATCCGTTGCAGGTTCAAGGCCGGGTTGATCGTCCCGCTCCACCCCGGGCCGACGATGACGAACTCCTGGGCCGCGGTCCCCGTCGTGCGAGGGCCGGGGCAGGCGAAGACGTCCGTCCACATGTCGAGCATGGGCAAGAGGTAGTAGCACCCATCGGACGCGGGGACCTTGATGACCATGGGCTCGCGCACGAGATCGAGCCACGCACTCGAATAGAGCGTGTCGAAGTTGGGTCGCACCACGGTGCGGTCTTCCGGCCCCGGGAAGCACGGGTTATTCATGAACACGTTGGCCGGGCTTCGCCAGGTGGGGATGTCGATCTCCTTGACGTTCGTCATCTGCCGGCGCGTCACGTCCATCAACACGATGGGATAGAGATAGGTATATCCCTCGCAGCCGATCTCGTATGCGGTCTCGAAGTCCAAATCAGCGCTCGTCGCCATAGGCTCCTTTTCTTCGAGCGCGGATCGCTCGAAGTTCCATTCCTCACGAGCCAGGAACCTATCAGCGTGTCAGGTCATGGATATTGGACCGAGTGCTTACACAGCGCGGGCTCAGCCCTGGCCCAGCCGGTCCACGAACCGCACCAGCTCCGCCACCGAGTCCACGTCCAGCTTCTGGATGACGCGGGCGCGGTGCACCTTGATGGTCTTCTCGGTGGTGCCCAGCCGCTGGGCGACCTCCTTGTTGGTCAGCCCCTGGGCCACCAGCGCGCAGACCTCGCGCTCGCGGGGAGTGAGGACGGCATGACGGGCATGCAGCGCGGCTGTCTCGGCGCGGCCAGCGCGGGCCTCCGCGTCCTTGCGCAAGGCCTCGGAGATGGCTCCCAGCAGTTGTTGCTCATCAAAGGGCTTCAGGAGGAAGTCCACGGCGCCGGCCTTCATGGCCCTGACGCTGGCCGGCACATCCCCGTGGCCGGAGATGAAGATGACAGGCAGGTGGCAGCCCCTGGACTCCATGGCCTGTTGCAGCTCCAGCCCGTTCAGCCCCGGCATCCGCAGGTCCAGCACGGCGCAGCCCGGCGTGTCCCCGGACAGCTGCGCGAGGAACTCGGAGGGCGAGGCGAAGGGCTTCGTGGCATAGCCGACGGCCCGCAGCAGCCGCCCCAGTCCCCGCAGCACGGACTCATCGTCGTCCACGAGGAAGATGGTTGCGGGGGCTTGTGTCATGGCGAGGACTCCGTGCGCGCCGCGGGAAGCACGCACCGTAACAGAGCCCCCTGTCCCGGAAGGCTCTCGGCTCGCAAGCGGCCGCCGTGCGCCTCGACGATGGAGCGGCTGATGGACAGCCCCATGCCCAGCCCGTGCTCCTTGGTGGAGTAGAAGGGCTCGAAGATGAGGGCCAGCCGCGACGGCTCGATCCCTCCTCCCGAGTCCTGCACGCTCAGCTCCACCTGCCCCGGGCCTGGCGAGGCGGTGTGGACCCGCAGCTGGCGCTGGCCCGCGGGGACATCGGCCATGGCATCCATGGCGTTGATGAGCAGGTTGAGCACCACCTGTTGGAGCTGGATTCCGTCCCCCTGGACGGCGGGCAGCGACGGGGCCAGCGCCAGCCGCAGGGTCGTGCCGCGCAAGTGCATGTCGTTGGCCAGCAGGCGCGCCACCTCGCACACCAGGTCATTGAGCGAGTGGAGCTCCTGCCGGGGCTCCCCCCGCTTGAGCAGCGCGCGCATGCGATGAATGACTTCGCCCGCGCGCTTGTCGTCGGAGATGATGTCCCCGAGGGCCTCGCGCACCTCGTCCAGCTGCGCGGGGGTGGCGTTCAGCAGGCGGCGTGCGGCCTGGGCGTTGCTGAGGATGGCGGCCAGGGGCTGGTTGAGCTCATGAGCCAGTGAGGCGGCCAGCTCGCCCAGGGCGGCCACCCGGCTCACGTGGGCCAGCTGATCCAGGGTCCGACGCGCCTCCATCTCCGCGAGCTTCTCCAAGCGTTGGCGCTCGAGGAGCTCGGCCTGGGCACGCATGCGGCGGCGGCGCTCCACCACGAGCCCCCCGGCCACCAGCGCCTGCAGGCCGCTGATCGTCAGGGCTCCCAGAACCCACCAGCGGTAGCGCTCCCAGAGCGTGGGCTCGTCGAAGGCGAGCCGCACTCCGGGAGGCACCCGATCGCGGGGGATGCCCCAGCGCCGCAGCGCGCGGGCATCGACCGTCAGCGTGTCCACGGGTGCCGGCTTCAGGGGCGCGAGGAATTCCTCCTGCTCTCCGCGCAACACGCGGGAGGTGAGCACGCCCAGCTGTTGGCCCACGGCCTCGTAGCTGACGAGCGCTCCGCCGACGAACCCCAGACCCAGGACGGTGTCGTGGAGGGCGAAGCAGGGCCGGTTGCTGGCGGAGAGCAACATGCGCGCGATCTCGCGCCCCACGAAGGGTTTCCCGCTGGGATCGGTCATGAAGGTGAAGGTGAGGACCGTGGTGTCCTCCGGCAGGGTCCTCGCGCGCTCGAGCAGCTCGGCCAGCGGCAGGTTGCTCAGGTCGATGAACTCCAGCCCCCGCCGCGCCAGCAGCGGTTGCAGCTCTCGCACCATCTGCTCCTGCTGAGCGCGCTCCCAGGGACTGGAGCCGTTGACGAGCGCCAGCCTCCGTGTGCCGGGCAGCAGCCGCAGGGCCAGCTCCGCGGTGGCCCGCATGTCATAATGCAGCCAGAGGCCCGCCACCCGCTCCGGGCGAGGCTGCTGCTCCCAGAGCCGCTCGTCCTCGGAGAGGACGATCATCGGGATATCCGGCCACAGCTCCCGGCGCAGCTGCAGGGCCAACTGGATGGCGTCGGAGCGGAAGGCGATAAGGGCATCCGGCCGACGCTCCCGGTACTTGGCCAGATACCAGGTGTGCAGGGCGTGTGTGTAGGCAGACCCGCGGGCCCAACCTAGATCCAGGCTCTCGACATCCAGGGTGATCGGGCCGTCCTGGGCCTCCCACAAGGAGGAGCGGAGACTGGCGACGAGCGTCGCCATGGCGGGCAGTGCCGTATCCTCGGGAATGAGCAGGAGCACGGACTTTCCAGCCGGACGCGCCTCCTGGGCCACCGCCTGGGGGGGCCGCAGCGATAGGAGGCAGAAGACAAAGACCATGCGCCAGGACATGGTGGACACTTTGAACCGCATGACACGAGGGGGAGGACCTCAATCCACGGGGAGCCACGCACTGACCAGGTGTTCTATCCAGTTGTGCAGGGCCAGTCCGTCCGCGCGATGCGCGAAGTAGCGCACGCCGACGAAGGGATTGCGGTAGGCGAAGGTGTCCAGACCCGCCCCGAGGAGGACGTACTGCCTGACACCCGCGGCCACGGCCCGCGCGAGCGTATCCTCCGCGTAGCGGCTGCGCTCTTGCTGGGTTGGCCTTGATTCATGGTTGTCTCCGGCGAAGGGCGCGACGAGAAGGAGTTCTCCGCGTTAGAGGGGCAGGGCGATGCTCGTGGCCTGCTTGGGATCGAGCAGCCCGGTGCGGATCGTCCCGCCGCAGTACTGCTGGATCTTCTGGCCGATGAGCTGGGTGAGTCCCACGAGGTCCTCGGTCCGCACCAGGGCGGAGGGTGCCTCCACGAACAGGGCGATGTCGCGCGAGGCCGTCTCCACCTTGGCCGCATCGCAGTCGCGGAAGTTCCACCGGCGCGTGAGCACCTTGGCGTCGTCCGCGTACACCACCTCGCCCGCGTCGGTGTGCTCCTCCTCGCTCGCGCCGATGGCCCGGAAGGGCTCGCTGCCCGGCGACAGCCGCAGCACGACGTCTCCCTGGACGCCCCGGAGGTCATACCCGCCCACCGGCAGCAGGTAGAACAGCTCCGCCAGCAGGTAGGCATTGACGGCCTTGCTGATCCACGGCACCTGCGAGCCCTTGACGACGCGGCGCAGCAGCGCCTCGGCGCTGGGCTTGAACTTCTTCGGGTTGACCTTGAAGGCCTGATAGGCCTCGCGCCAGGCGCGGATGCGCGCGTCCTCGCCCAGCTTCTCCTCGTCCGGCACGCGGGCGCGGAAGTCCGCCTCGGCCGCGCGCAGCTCCGCGGCCAATCCCTCGCTGTCGCCCGTGTTGTCCATTCCCTGGATCGTCACGAAACTGATCCGCAAATCCGGGAAGCGCTGCGTCATCTCTTCGGAAACTCGCAAATGCATCAGGGTCCCTCGCGCTCGAAGCGCCGCTCGTACCACCATTCGCGGCAAGCCCGTGTCGGCTTTCGCCTCCCCCCGGCTTGTTTCCCATCCTGATTCAGAGGAAAAGCGCTCGGGACTCGTCACGGGAGGGTGTCCGTCCCGTGATACCGTGGTGAATCCAACGAGAGGACCGACAGACACGGCCTCGGAGTCACCACACATGACGAGCATGCTTCGCTTCACCCTGCTGGGGTGGATGCTGTGTACCGCTTCCTCGGCGATCGCCGCTCCCTATTGGGGCACGTTCCAGAAGGATCGCTGCACGGACTCGGGCCGGCGCCAGTACTCGGCTCAGCTGCTGAACGTGCCGCGCAACACCTCGTGGGAGAGCGCGTGCCAGGCCACCGGCGCCACCGTCGCGGGCTACGCCTTCCTGCACCCCACCCGCTGCACGAACAAGGGCACCGCCGGCATGTGGGGCGAGTTCGAGGTGGTCGACACCACCTGCACCCCCGTGACGGAGTGCAGCGCCCCCCCGCCGGCGGGCACCTTCTCGAAGCCTGGCAACAACGGCGCGGTGAGCTGCGATGCCTTCTGCGCCAACCGGGACGCCAACTGGGGCCAGCGCGGCGCGTGCGTGAAGGGGCAGGTGACGAGCGGCCCGCATGCGGGCACCTGCGTGTCCTGCGACGACGTGGCCGCTGACCAGGGCGACACCGCCGTCACCTGCTACTGCAAGGCACCCGCGAAGGGCTTCGCGGATCTGCACTCGCACCAGTTCGCCAACCTCGCCTTCGGGGGGAAGGCCTTTTTCGGCAAGGCGTACGGCCCTCTGTCCACCGCGCTGCCCTGGTGCGACAGCGTCCATGGGCCTGGAGGGACACGAGACTCCTTCGGCAGCATCATGGCGACCCTGGGCTATGGCTCGGGCGGAGTGGGCCACCTGGTGGGCGGCTCCCCGCAGTTCGACGGCTGGCCTCGCTGGAACAGCTACACGCACCAGTCCATGTATGAGGACTGGCTCTCCCGTGCCGTGCAGGGCGGCCTGCGGCTGATGGTGATGCTGGCCGTCAACAACCAGGACCTGCTCGGCTTCCCCATCTACGCGGAGAAGGCGCCGGGCCGCACGGGCGAGGACATGGAGGCGGTGGACCTGCAGATCGCCGAGGCCTACAACATGCAGAGCTACATTGACTCGAAGGCCGGCGGCGCGGGGTTGGGTTGGTACCGCATCGTGAAGTCGCCCGCGGAGGCTCGAGCCGTCATCGCTCAGGGCAAGCTCGCGGTGGTGCTGGGCGCGGAGGTGGACTACCTCTTCGACTGTCGCCGCGACGGCGCGTGCACCGCCGCCTATGTGGAGGCGCGGTTGGACCACTACCAGGCGCTGGGCCTGCGTCACCTGTACCCCGTCCACTTCAAGCAGAACGCCTTCGGAGGCCCGGCGCTCACCAACCTCATCACCCAGGGGGACTCGCGCGACTGCTCCCAGGAGGGCTACGAGTACAAGCGGGACATCACCAAGGCCCCCATCTGCGGCGCGCAGGGGCTCACGAGCCTGGGCCGCACGCTGGTGCGCGGGATGATGCGCCGGAAGATGCTGATCGACATCGATCACATGTCGAAACGGGCCTTCGACGACACCCTGGCGATGGTGGAGCCCTACGGCTACCCGGTGGTGAGCGGCCACACCACGCTGTTCGAGACAGCCCGCGGCGGCAAGCGCCACGAGGGCAGCCTCAAGGCCGAGCAGCTCCAGCGCATCCGCGATGTGGGAGGCATGGTGTCGCTCATCGTGGAGCAGGGCTCGCGAGACGAGGTGCCCACCTGGCGCGGCACGGGCCAGCCGGTGGTGGAGCACCAGTGCGGCAACACCTCGCAGAGCTGGGCGCAGGCGTATCTCTATCTCACGCAGCAGCTGAGCGGGATGCCGGTGGGCTTCGGCACGGACTTCAACGGCCTGGCCGGCCTGCCGAGCCCGCGCTTCGGCGGCGAGGCCTGCCACGGCGGCAGCTCCGCCCAGCAGGTGGCCCGCACGCGCTACCCGCTGAGCATCGCGGTGGAGAACAGCCCCACGAAGCTGGAGCGCAGTGTGGTGGGCGGCAAGGTCTTCGACATCAACGAGGACGGACTGGCCCACGTCGGCCTGCTCCCGGACTTCATCGCGGACTTGCACCGCCAGGGTCTCCGTAGCCAGGACCTGGATCCGCTGATGAACTCGGCCGAGGGCTACCTCCAGGTGTGGGAGCGCGCCGAGGCCCGCGGCGCCAGCGTGCCGTAGGCTTGACCGCCGCGTTGGCGCTCGCCCTGGCCTGAGCTGCGCCCTTGGCACGCTCGTTCGTGGCTGTTGGGGCGCACCGTCATACTCCGAACGGACTCGCCAGGACTCATTAGGTCAATTGTGCTCGAGGATCAGGTGCCGGAGCTACGGCATGAGCGCGTCCTCGCTCTGGCCCGCGGATTTGACTTCAATGTCGGTGTGCGCAGTGCAACGCATAAAGCTGCCCTGCTCAAGCAAGACCCCACCCTCAAAGTTGTCATCATGGATTGGTGCTGAAATGCCTGCAACGCAAGAAAACGACATTGCTATTATCGTCTACGCGCCTGCGCTCGTAGGCGCCGACAGCCGCCCTTTGGCTGTTGTTGATGGAATGGAACGCGCGTTCCCTGGTTTACGCCTGGAGTGGACGATTTCTCGCGAGGGGAAGCTGGTCCGGCTACCGCCGCGCGAGTCATGGATCGCCCAAGGGAGGTCGACCGGAAGGGGGTTTCGGCTCATTTGCAATGGCGACGAGCGCTACCGGGTAACGGTGTCTGGATGGGAAAGCCCCGCGGGCACCTCGCCGGGTGGTCAGGCACAGTTTGAAGTCCATGCGGCCCTGCCGCTCAACGCAACCGGCATCGCAGTGGCAGCGGACATGCTAGAAGCTGTTGCGGAGGGCGCTCGCGCGTTCTGGGGGCGCGTGGATCCGGATGGGATAGCCGTGACAGTCTCGGAGCAGTTTCGCCATTCGGGGGAGGAGCCGCATGTCCCGCCTAAAGGGCTGCCCTCGCTCAAACTCCCATGGGAACTCCCCGCGCCTGAGATTCCGCATTACCTGGGGTGGCTGAACTACTGGTCGGCAGCCGCCGCACGGGCCATCGGCTTTCCGGACCCGGCCCGCGACTCGGAGCTGCTTTCGCGCTCGCGGCGTACAGCGACGGGCGGGTGGGTCGTGCAGCTCACGGACGCGCCGCTCGACCTGGACAACCCTGCCCACCTTGACGCGCTCAAACGGGCCTACGAGCGCTTCCCGGAGATCGGCGGGCGCGTAGCCCCTTGAACATTGTTCGCGGCGTCACAGGCCCGAGCCGTGAGGGTGTGAGTGCCCTTGGATGAAGCACGAGGGCCCGGCCGGGGAGCGCGTCTGGCTCCCCGGCCGGGCCCGGGTGTCACATGACGTCAGCCGCTCAGGGGGCCCACGGCGCCGCGACATTCCAGGTCGCGTCCGCGTTGAAGCCGCCGGCCGAGTCCCAGTTGAGCCCGAACCCCGACGCCAGCCACACCTCGGCGGCGTAGTGGCGCAGGTACTTGCCGGGGAAGTTGTAGGACTCGAACGAGACGCCACCGCCATTGAGGCCCGGCCGGGCACAGAAGGTGGCGTCCTGGTCGAAGAGCGTCGAGCCGTCGCGGACGTCCTTGCGCACGCGGCTGTTGGAGTGGCGCAGGTACTGGCCCGGGTAGTTGCGCGACTCGAAGGAGTAGCAGCTGGACTCGGACAGGCCGGGCACGAGCTTGAAGGTCGCGTCCTGCTTGAGCACCACCGTGCTGCCGCCATCCACCACCTCGGTGAAGCCGAGGCTGTCGAGGTGGCGCAGGTAGCGGTTGGTGTAGCCCGCCGTCGTCACCTGGAGGGACTGGTACGTGCCCTGGGGCGCGTTGGCCTCGCTGCGCCACCAGGGCGAGGCGATGCCCCACGTCGCGTCCTGGCGGAAGCCCGGGGTGTTCTCCAGCGCGTCCACCCAAGCCTCGCTGTTGCGGTGGCGCAGGTAGAAGCCGGGCTTGTTCTTGGACTCGAAGGACACGCCCGTGGCGGAGCCGTCCAGCGCCGCGCGGGCGCAGAAGGTGGCGTCCTGGTCGAACTGCGCCGAGCCGTCGCGCGGGTCGCGGCGGATGCGGCTGTTGAAGTGGCGCAGGTAGCTGCCGGGGAAGTTGCGCGGCTCGAAGGAGTAGCAGGCGGAGTCCGCCAGGCCGGGGACGATCCGGAAGGTGGTGTCCTGCTTGAGCGTGGCGTTGGCGGAGCCGTCCACGGCCTCGGTGACGCCCAGGCTCTCGATGTGGCGCAGGTAGCGGTGGGTGTAGCCGGGCGACATCACCTGCAGCGAGCGGTGTGCGCCCGAGCCGAGCAGGCCCTGGCTGTTGAGCGCCTTGGACGCGGCGATGAGGTTCAGGTGGGCCGTGCGCACCTGGGCGGCGTCCACCTTGAGGATGGCGCGGTCATAGGTGAAGAAGCCGTTGAGCTCGCCCTCCACGTCGGTGATCTCCGTGTAGACGGAGGCGTTGAGGCCCGGCCGGTTCATCAGCGTCTGCAGGCCGTGCACGAGCCCCACGTAGCGGCTGGTGAGCGTGGCGCTGTCGGGCATCATCTCGTAGACGAAGACCTGCCCGTTGGGGCTCCACCAGTGGCCGTCGATCTTCAGGCCCAGACCGCCGAACTCGCCCAGCACCGCGGCGCGCGTGGCCGAGGCGGGCGGGGAGCCCGGACCCACGTAGACGTGCCAGTCCGCGAAGTCGCCGTTGCCACCGTCCACGGCGCCGCAGCAGTTGATGCCGCTCATGTTGTCCACGAGCCGGCTCGGATCCCAGCCCTTGGCCAGCGAGGCCAGCCGCGCCTGGTCATACTGGCCCCAGCCCTCGTTCTGGATGACCCAGGCGATGACGGAGGGAGAGTTGCGGTGCTCGTCGATCATCTCGCGCATCTCCAGCTCGAACTGGGTGCGCGCGGCGGTGGTGGGCGTCCTGCCCGAGTCCATGCACGGCATGTCCTGCCACACGAGGATGCCGAGCTTGTCGGCCCAGTAGAACCAGCGCTGGGGCTCGACCTTGATGTGCTTGCGGATGAGGTTGAAGCCCAGGTCCTTGTGCTTCTGGATGTCGAACTTGAGCGCCGCGTCCGTGGGCGCGGTGTAGACGCCATCCGGCCAGTAGCCCTGGTCCAGCGTGCCCACCTGGAAGACGAACTGGCCGTTGAGCACCGGGCGCAGCACGCCGCCCACCAGCTTGAGCCCCACCGAGCGCATGCCGAAGTAGCTCGTCACTTGGTCCACCACCGTGGCGCCGCTCTTGAGCGACACGCGCAGGTCGTAGAGGAAGGGGCTGTCGGGGCTCCACAGCTTGGCGTTGGGCACCGGGAGGCGGATCTCCGAGCCCACGGCGCCGGTGACGCTGGCCACCTGGGTGGCGCCATCGAAGGCCACCGCCTCCACCGTCTGGCCCGCCACGCCGGCGCCCTGCACCGTGAGGCGAAGCGCGCCGCCGGCCACGTCCGGCGTCATGTCCAGCCGGGTGATGCGCGCCGCGGGGGTGGGCTCCAGCCACACCGTCTGCCAGATGCCCGAGGCGGGCGTGTACTCGATGCCCTGGGGGTTGTTGGTCTGCTTGCCCACGGCCTGGCCGCTCGCGTCCGTCGCGTCATACACACCGACGATGATCTCGTTGGTGCCACCATTGAGGTTGCCGGTGATGTCGAAGCTGAACGCGTCGTAGCCGCCCTGGTGCGTGCCCACGAGCTGCCGGTTGACGTAGACGCTCGCCTCCCAGTCCACGGCGCCGAAGTGGAGCTGCACCCGGCGGCCGCTCCACGTGGAGGGCACGGTGAAGGTGCGGCGGTACCACATGCGCTCCTGGTGGCGCTTGATGCCGGACAGGCCCGACTCGATGGGGAAGGGGACGAGCACGCTCTCGGCGAGGTTCTGCCCGAAGGGCGGCGTCTGGCCCGCGGTGGCGTTGCCGAACTGCCACTCGCCATTGAGGTTGAGCCAGTCGGTGCGCACCATCTGCGGCCGGGGATACTCCGGCAGCGCATTCGTGGGCGACACCTGCGAGGTCCATTGGGTGGACAGGGGCGGGGCCTTGAGCGTCCAGGCCGCCTGTGCGCCTTGGAGCGACAACAGGCCACAGAACAGGGACAGCAGCCGCGAGACGGCACTGCCCCTCCGTGTGAAGCCAGGGAGTCGGGTCATGGGGGTTCTCCACGAAGCCGGTGCGAGGAGTGTCTCGGCGCTCGGTTCGGTGGAAACCCTCTCTAGATGATTTTTAAATGAATTTCCAGGAAATCAAGGAACGGAAAAAGCTTGGGCTCCACGGCTCAGGACGGCGATGTCCCCTCGGCCTCCACCGAGACCTGCTCCCACTCGCCCCAGGTCTTCAGACGCTGGGTATAGAGGTGCTGCACCAGTTTCGTCGGCATCTGGCCGAAGAGCACGCGCAGGGGGGGCTTCTCCGCGTCGACCACCTTCAGCAACGCGCGCGCATAGCGCCCGCCCCCGGTTTCGGCGGGCGTGGTGCATCCGCCAGGCGATGCGGCCATCCTGCGTCTGTAAACTGCTTCACGCCCTCGGTGAGTCGGCTGACACCTCCGCCGTTGAACTCGATTTCATCCCGCCATGCCTCTCGTCCTGCCGTCGTTGCTGTGGATCTTCCTGGGCGCCGCACCCACGTCCCCTGAATCGCTGTGTGCCGGGCGCGCGCCCTGCCGGGTTGTCGAGACACTCGATGCGGGGCCGGACGTTCGGGGCCAGCCGCTGCGCGTGGTGCGCCTGGACCTCGGATGGTTCTCCTTCGATGACGCCCCCGAGGACTCGGGCCGCAAGCTCGGCACGGGCCGCAAGGCCCAGGGCCGCCTCGCGGAGGACGACTGCGCCGCCGCTGAGTGGTGGGCGGTGTCGTCGGAGGCCTCCCAGCTCCTGCTCGCGGTGTGCAACGACGGCTACGGGAGCGCGCAGCGGGGCGAGGATGTGGTGAAGGTGAAGAAGGGCCTGGTTTCCCATTCGCGGCTGGGAGGTGGGAGCCAGCTCTGGCGCCACACCCGCGTGTTGCGGCTGTCTCCCTGGGAGTGGGTGCGCGAGGGGCACATGAACTTCATCACGGGAGGGGACGAGGTCGAGGACAGCTCCGTGTGGGACTTCACCACGCTCCAGGGAAGCAGGTCGCTCGGGCCCTCCACGTGCAGCGATGGCCCCTTCGCGCCCAGCAAGCGCACGCTGCCCTATCTGCCTCGCGTGGAGATGGACGCGGCCTATCTGGAGGAAGGCTGGAAGCGGGTGGAACTGGGCGCCTGCGCGCTACCGGCGAAGCACCTGGTGCTCGGCAAGCTCCGGAATGCACGCGACGCCTCGCTCAAGGCCCTGCTGGTGGCGCCGGACATCCTGATTCTCGAGGTGCGCGACGACCTGTGGGTGGGCGAGGGCGGGAACAACTGGCGCCAGGAGGATCATGTGCAGCTGTGGCTGGGTCCGAAGTCCCCGGAGTCCCTGACGGGGTGTGGCAAGCCCGAGGCCGACGAGCGACTGGTGCAGTGGGGCATTGGCGTCACCACCGGCCTGGTGTTCCCCGCGTATGGCAAGCCCACGGGAACGCCGGAGGTGGAGCGCGTGGAGCTGCGCGGGGCGGCCCAGGAACTCAAGGGCTACCGGCTCAAGGTGAAGCTGCCGCCCGGGAGCTTCGCGGGCATGAGCATCGCCTACAGCGACGCGGACGCGGGCCATGAGCAGGAGCGGCTGCTGGCCACCAGTCCGTTGAAGTTCTCGCGGCCGGAGACGCTCAACATCGTGCGCGAGGTGCCCACCCGGGAAGGGACCTGCGAGGTGCGGGGAAACGCGCTGGAAGTGGTCCCCACGCCCGTGCGGCTCCGGGGGCCGGATATCGCCGTGTTCCCCTCGGGGTCCGAGCGCGCCCGTAGCTCTCACTAGCGTACCGGGTGCGTCGTCCACTCCTATAAGGGTGTTTTCCTGTTAATCCTTGACTTGCCTGGAGATGAGGGACAGTCTGGGCGTGCACGATGCTGACGAGCAATACGCCGAGAGGAGCGATGAGCATGACCCACAGTCCCGCGCCGCTGATCAAACGATTCGTCCCCCTGATGGGGGCGGCACTCGCCGTGATGGTGACATCCGGTGCGGCGCTCGCCAGCGTTCAACCGGCGCCCGCGCCGAAAGTCGCGGCCATGGCCAACGAGCAGTTGCGCGTGGTGACGGCCAACCTCGCGTTCCGTGGCCCCGATGCGGTTCGCAACGACTGGAACACGATCGGGCCCGAGGCCGACATCGTGTTCGTTCAGGAGGCCAAGAACGTCCGGCTGCGCGACATCCTGGGTGACGGCTGGGCTGTTCGCCAGGACACGTCGTCAGAGGACCGGCAGGGCAGTGCCGTGGTGATCCGCAAGTCGGCGGTCAAGAGCATCGGTGAACTGCAATTGGTGAAGGGAGTCGATGCCAACGACTGCGACTCTCCGCAGGGAGGCATCATGACCCGGTGGATTGCCCAGGTGGATGTTCAGTTGAACAACAACCGATGGATCCGCACCGCGTCGTTGCACCTGCCTCCGGCGCGTTGTCAGACCGGACTCGGCAGTCCCTATGCCGTCATGGCGGACAATGTCGTGGCTTTCGCGAAGCGCAGCGGGCGCATACTCGTCCTTGGCGCGGACTGGAACAAGGTGGTCGACGACGATCCGAATGACATCGGTGCTCGCACCGGGCTGAAGCCGCGTGGACCCGATACGGGCACGCGTATCGACGGCTTCTACGTGTCGCCCGAGATCAGCACCAACGACCTGCGCCACCTGCCTCAGACCGGCAGTGATCACCGGCCGGTGCGAATGACGATCGCGGTGCCCGCGCCGTAGTCACTCGCGGATGAAAGGCTCCAGGTTTCCTCCACGCCGTTCGTGATGCCCCGCTCGCGCACCCGTCGCGCGAAGCGGTGCATCAGCGGCACGACACGTGCGACGCAATCGGCGGGGTCAGCGCACCTCGAATTCGTAGATGCGCGTCGCGGGGTCGCCGTTCTGGGACGGGGTGGTCACGTTGAGCTTGATGTAGCGCGCCGAGGTGGCGCTGATCGAGTGGGTCGAGGTGTTGGCGGTGTTGTTGGTCACCGTCACCGGGGTGCTCCAAGTGCTGCCGTTGCTGGAGGTCTGGATGGTGAAGGCCCGGGTGTTCCAGGTGCTCGATTCGCCGCCCGCGCCGGCGTGCTTGACCACGAAGCTGCTGACGGTCTGTGCCGAGCCGAGATCGACCTGCAACCAGGACGGAGAGGTCAACGAGCAGAACTTGTCGGTGGTGCCGCCGGAGACGCTGCCGTTGACCGCCTTGGCCGGCGTTTCGCTGCTGTTGCAGGCGGTTGAGCTGGTCACCGGTTTGTTGAGCGCCAGGTTGGCGTAGCCGGCACCGACCGAGACGGTCTGGGTCTTGGTGTGGCTGGCGCCGCCGTTGTCGGTCACGGTCAGGCTGACGTTGTAGTTGCCGGCACTGGCGTAGACCCGGCTGGGATTCGTCGTGGTCGAGCCGCTGCCGTCGCCGAAATTCCAGCTGCGCGAGGTGATGCTGCCGTCGCTGTCGCTGGAGGAGTCGCTGAAGGTCGCGGTCAATCCGCTCACGGTGACACCGAAATTGGCCACGGGCGGGGTGTTGCCGCTGACCGCGGTGTTGATCGCCGCCGCGTACTGCGCGGTCGTTCCCTGCGACCAGCACTTCTGGATATCGTCATACAGCCACATGAAGCCGCCTCCGATGCCGGCGGTGGCCTTCCAGTTGCTCATCTTGCTCTGCACCGTGGCCGGACTGTCGCCGCTGCCGCAGTTGGTGCCGTGGCGCGACCACAGGCCCGGGTCGACGGTCATGCCCATCGCGGTGTTCCAGCTCGCCGGATTGTTGCCGGCGCCGCCGTCGTACACCTGCAGGTAGATGTTGTCGACCGCGCTGCCGAGGTTGTCCTTGAGGCTCCTCCAGAAGCTCTGATTGGTGTAGGGCGCGAAGGTGATCTTGTAGCCCAGGCCGATCAGCATCTGCCCGAACTGGGTGGTCGGGGCGAGGTTGTAGGCGCTCTCGTCATCGAAGTTGACCGCGGTGGCGCCCGTGACGGTCTTCAGCACTTGGAAATTGCGGTACAGGATGCTGTTGCTGCCGGTGCCGCAGACGAGGGTGCTGCCGCAACCGGCGGCGGTGCCGTTGACCAGCTTGATCATGCGCTCGAAATCGGGAACGCCCCAGGCGCCGATCGATACTTCGATGCGATTGACCGAGGTCGGCGCGGTCTTGAGCGTGGCCAGCCGCGCTGGCCAGGCCGGGTCGCCAATGTAGGCGCCGTTCTTGACCACCGGGATGTCGTTGTAGACGAGGTCACCGTTGTCCTCGATGTGGAAGCTCCACAGCATCACGGTGGTGAAGCCCGAGTTGCGCAGGTCGTCCATCACCGCGGTGCCACCGGAATAGAACGGGCCGCCGCCGTAGACCATCGAATCGGCATGGGCCGTCGGCGCGATCGCGGCCAGGGCGAGGGCGGCGAGCGTCGGCCAGGCTCGGCGGGCGGAACTGAGGCGGGATGAGAGTTGCTTCGACTTTGGCATGGTGTGCTCCCCTGCAATGCGCGTCGTGGACGCGCTCCCTGTCGCCGACCTCGGCGACGGGCCAACATTGCGAGTGCCGAAATCGGAGTGTCAACATGTTAGTCGATTTAAACTTGGAAGTAATGTTTTACTGGGTGTTAGCCGGATTTGAGTATAGTGGAATCGGTGATGCGCAGGTGGCGGGGCTGGGCTCGCACCCGCTCGAACCAGGCGCGGATGGCCGGGTAGCGTCCCAGGTCGAACCGGCCTTCCTCCGCCACATGCGTGTACGCGTACAACGCGATGTCCGCGAGGCTGTAGTGCTCGCCCGCGAAGAAGGGCCGCTTCGTCAATTCCCCCTCCATGACATCGAGGGCGACGTATCCCTTCTGGATGCGCTCTTCCAACTCCCGCTCCTTGCCGGGCGGAATGCCGAAGAAGGTGAGCCACGCTCTCGCCACCGCCACATACGGCTCGTGGCTGTATTGCTCGAAGAACATCCACTGGAGCATCCGCGCCCGCTCCAGCTTGTCGCTGGGAATGAACGGCGTGCCCTCGGCGAAGTACCAGAGGATGGCGTTGGACTCGGCGAGGAACACTCCCGGTTCCAGCTCCACCGTGGGGGTCTTGGCGATGGGGTTTTTCGCCTTGAACTCCGCGGTGCGTGCTTCTCCCGCGGTCAGGTCCACCTCCTGCGTCTCGAAGGGAATCGAGAGTTGGTGCAGCAGCAGACGGACCTTGTAGCAATTGCCAGAGGGGTGGAACTGATAGAGTTTGATCATGGGCGCGGGCATCTTACTCGTTCCGGTGATGCCTGCTTACACGCCCTGCTCCAGTACATGTTCGAATGGAGAACGAGGCCCACCTCCCATGACCGTTCATTTCAACCACACGATCGTCGCCGCGAAGGACAAGGTGCACTCCGCGCGATTCCTCGCCGAATTGCTCGGGCTCCCCGAGCCGCAACCCGCCGGGCACTTTCAGGTCGTCAAGTTGGGGAACGGGGTGTCGCTCGACTACGCCGAGCCCGGTGTCGACTTCCCCGGCCAGCACTATGCGTTCCTCGTATCGGAGGACGTGTTCGACTCACTGATCGCCAAGATCCGTGAGCGTGGGATCCAGCACTGGGCCGACCCACGCGGCCAGCATCCCGGAGAGATCAACACCCACGACGGGGGCCGTGGGGTCTACTTCCAGGATCCGTCTGGCCACTACATGGAGGCCATCACCGTCCCCTACGGAGGTTGGTGACGGCTCCCCCTCACCGCACCTGGATGGCGTCGGCGATGACGTAGGAGCCCGCCGTCGTCCAGCGGCTCAGCTGCACTTTGTTCCAGCCGGCCGTGAAGTTCCAGGTGCCGAGTGTGTTCCACCGGCCGCCGTTGAGCTGCTGGTTCACCTTCACGTTGGCCAATTGGGTGCCCCCCGCGTTCCAGATGATGAAGGGAGCGGTCGTCGAGCGATCACTCGCCGAGGTCCACCAGGCGTCGATCGTCTTGGTGGCCGCCGCCGGCAGATAGAACCAGAACGTCACCGGCTCCGAGATGGCCTCGGTGGGGGCGGCCAGGTAGTTCGCGCCGTAGTAGCCCGCGACGTTCGTGGACTGCGCCCATTTGCTGCCCGTGATCTGGATGTAGCCCTTGGTGCTGTCGTTGTTGGCGTTGTTGTTGTCGATGACCAGACCCGTGGGCGTTCCTCCACCCGACGTCCACAGGTACGTCACGTCCACCCAGTCATTGTTGCTCATGCCCAGGTCCGTCCAGAACGCGCCATCGGCGATGTCGATGCCCGCGGGGTTGGCCGGACGGCGCCCGAATTGATCCAACCCGCCGTTGAATCCCTCCTGGTACGCCGCCTGGGACTCGGGCTTGCCTTGCGGCAGGGTCTTCCACATCTCGCGGACACTCGAGGGATTCCAGTAGTCATCCTTCGTGTTCCAGGGCCCCACGTCCCAGACCGACGTGGTCGTGCACTTGCCCGTCTTCGCGTAGCACACCCGCACCTGGTACTCGGAGCCGCCGTTGGACGCGAGGGCCCGGCGCGACGGCAGCGCCACGAAGCGATCGTTCGACTTGATGACATGGCCGTTGGCGGTCGTGCCGCCCACCAGTCCCTCCCGCGTGGCGTAGATGCGGTAGGTCAGCGCCGCCAGGGGCCGGGGTTCCTCCTCGGCGGAACTCCCCTCCATCGTTGCCTCCACCCGCACCGCTTGGACCCGCGGCCCGCGGCCGTGCTCGTCCGCCAGGAGCGCGAGCCTCACCTGGAGCTCCGTGCCAGCCCGGGGCAGGCGGACGGCTTCTCCCGCGCTGGACGTGCGCCACTCGGTCCAGGCTCCGTTGTCCGAACGAACCCGGACATCCACCTCGACCCCCATTCCGAGGGCCATCTGGGCCTCGATCCGCGGCCGGATCGTGTCCACGGCGCGCTCCAGCGTCCGGGCGGGGAAGGTGTAGAGGCCCGTGAGGCGGCTCTGTCCCTCGGCTCTGCGCATGACGGCGTAGGGCTCGTACAGCAACCCCTCCCGGGTGTTCACGAGCTCGCCCGTGCCTTCTCCCGTGGAGAGGTCCTCCGCCCAACCCAGGGCGCTGGCTTCATCCGGAGAGGGCCCCGCGAACGCAATGCCCTCCGTGAGTGCGACTCCCAGCATCATCATCATGACGGCGGACCGCGACTTCGAGCGCATGAGGCAATTCCTTGGAAATAGGGATTTGCCACTTTAGGCGCTCTCTCAAGAAGTGAGAAGCGGAGAATAGGTGGAGGTGAGACGCGGCGAGGGTCGCTTCTGTCACATCGTCTTGACTGGAACGAGACGAGAGAGTTATCCATCTCTCGTCTCGTCTCGACCATGTCGCTTCCAGAGAACATCGCCCACGCCGCGGCTCGCCTGCTCGCCCTTCATGGGCCAGACGGGTTCACCATGGATGACCTGGCCCGGGAGGCCGGGCTGTCACGCGCCACGCTGTACCGCCAGGCCGGGAGCCGGGACACGGTGCTCGCCGCGCTCTCCGAGCAGGGCGTGGATGTCGGCAGGCGGTCCGATGTGCGCGAGCGCATCCTGGCGGCGTGCCGTCCGGTGTTCACCCGTGCTGGCTTCGACGCGGCCACGCTCGAGGAGGTCGCCAGCGAGGCGGGGGTGGGTCCGGCCACGGTCTACCGCCAGTTCGGCGACAAGGACGGGCTCATCCGGGCGTTCGCGGAGCACATCGGTCCGCGGCGCGCGATTCACGAAGTGGTCCTCACGCCCTCGGGCGATGTGCGAGCCGACCTGGAGCGGGTCGCCACGGCGGCGATCCGCCGCGTGGTCGAGGATGTGGACCTGCTCCGGTTGGGCCTCCTGGAGCGGCTCCGCGGAGGGACCTGGGCGGAGCACCTGAAGGCCTCTCCGTTCCGGGTCCATCGCTCGCTCACCCAATTGCTGGAGTTCTACGCCGCCAGCGGGACCCTCGAATCGAAGGACCCCCAGCGCATGGCCCGGGTCTTCATCGGGATGCTCTTCAGCTCCTTCGCGGAGCTGATGCTGGAGCGCGGGCCCCCGCCGGATCCGGAAGACACCGCCCGCTTCATCACCCACGTGTTTCTCGAGGGACTCGCATCCGCTGATCGGAGAAAGCCATGAGCGCCATCCCACGCCTCGATCACCCCGCCTCCTCCGTGCCGGAGACGGACCCGTTGATCCTTCCCTTCGAGCGCATCTCCGCGGCGGATCTGCCTCGCGTGGGGGGCAAGGGCGCCAACCTGGGGGAGATGGCGCGTGCCGGACTGCCCGTGCCACCCGGTTTCTGCGTCACCACGGCCGCCTTCGACGCGTTCCTGGCGGGCCATGGGGACACCGGTTCGCTCTTCGCGGCGTTGGAGGCCCTGGATGGACGCGATGTGGAGGCGGCCCGCCAGGTCGCCGAGTCCACCCGCGCGGCACTCGGGCGCGCGCCGCTTCCTCCGGCCGTGGCCGACGCGGTGCTCGCCACCTGGAAGGAGATGGGCCCCGAGGTGTCCTGGGCGGTGCGCTCCAGCGCCACGGCGGAGGATCTGCCGGACGCCAGCTTCGCCGGCCAGCAGGACACCTACCTCAACATCCGCGGGGCCGATGCGCTGCTCGACGCGGTCCGGCGGTGCTGGGTGTCGCTGTTCACCGATCGCGCGGTGCTGTACCGGGCCAACCATGGCTTCGGTCATCGGGGGGTGAAGCTGAGCGTGGTGGTCCAGCGCATGGTGTTGCCCGAGGTGTCGGGCATCCTGTTCACCGCCGACCCCATCACTGGACGGCGGGGGACCGTGTCCATCGATGCCGGTTTCGGACTGGGCGAGGCGCTGGTCAGCGGACTCATCAACGCGGACCTGTACAAGGTGGACAAGGAGACGGGAGCGCTCCTGGACGTCCAGGTGGGGGACAAGGCGTTGGCCATTCGCCCCAGGCCCGAGGGCGGCACCTGGGAGGAGCACCTGCCCGAGTCCATGCGCCGCGCCCGGGCCCTGGACGACGCGGCCGTGCGGGAACTGGTCTCGCTGGGCACGCGGATCGAGAAGCACTACGGCAAGCCACAGGACATCGAGTGGTGCATCGAGGCCGGACGGCTCTACGTGGTCCAGACCCGTCCCATCACGAGTCTGTACCCGCTGCCCGAGCCCGCTCCCGAGGACGAGGGTCTGCACGTCTACGCCAGCTTTGGCCACATCCAGATGATGACGGACCCCATGCCGCCGCTCTCCCTCCAGGTGTGGCGGCTGTTGATTCCCTTCGGCAGGCCGCCTCGGGGGACAGGGGACCTGCCCGTGGAGTCGCGGTCCGCCACCCTCGCGGGCAGCCGGATGTTCCTGGATGTGACCCCCATGCTGCGCCACCCCGTCCTGGGGCGCGTGCTCCGGGGCGTGCTCGGCCACGTCTACGAGGACATGGCGCGGGGCATGGACACGTTGACCCACCGGCCGGCCTTCCAGCGCGGCGCGCGCGGCGGATGGGCGACCACGGTGAACGCCAGCCGATTCCTGATTCCCGTGATGGCCCGCTTCCTGACCCGGCTGTTCATCACGGAGCCCTCCGTGCTGAGGCCTCGGGTGGAGGCTTTCAGCGATTCGCTGCTGGACAGGATGCGTGCCCGGATCGCGGCGGCTCCTCCAGGCGCGGCGCGGTTGCGCGAGGCGCGAGGCGTGTGCTCGGACCTCTTCGGGCACATCCTCGTCCTGCCTCCGAACATCATCGTGGGCGTGATCGCGCACAGGCTGCTCGGCGACTTCTCCCGGAGGGGATGGCTCGGGGGGACGCAGGAAGATCTCTCCGCGCTGGAGCGGGGTCTGCCCGGCAACGTCACCACCGAGATGGATCTGGCCGTGGGCGATCTGGCGGATCGGGTCCGTCCGTATCCAGCGCTGGCGAAGTTGCTGCGCGAGCGTCCCTTCACCGAGGCCCTGGACGCGGCGCGAGACGTGGAGGGTGGACCCGCCTTCATCGAGGCGTGGCGGGCGTTCCTCGAGCGCTATGGCATGCGAGGGCCCGGGGAGATCGATGTCTCCCGGCCGCGTTATGAGGACGAGCCCGCGCCGATCATCGCGGCCATTCTGGGCGGTGTTGGACCCGCCTCCGCGGGCCGAGCCGCGGGCGAGCACCGCGCGCACCACGGGGCCCTGGCCGCCAGGGCGGAGGCCGCGGGAGAACGGCTGGTCGCCGCCTCACGCCGGGGGCTGACCGGAGCGATGCGCGCGCGGGTGGCGCGCCGGTTGGTGCGGCTGGCGCGCATGGGCAGTGGCTTGCGGGAACACCCCAAGTTCCTGCTCGTCCGCATCCTGGAACTCGTGCGCGGCACGGCGCTCGAGGCCGGGGAGCTCCTGGTCCAGCGCGGGGCGCTCGCGGCGGTGGACGATGTCTTCCTGTTCCGTTTCGAGGAGTTGATCGCGGCGCTCGAGGCGACCCCGACGCCCGATTTGCGCCCGCTGGCCGCGACGCGGCGGGACATGCTCCGGCGGGATGCCCGGCGCGCGCCCCCCTTCGTGATGGCGAGCGATGGTGAAATCCCCTCGCTGGCCGTCCGCGCGGATCTTCCCCCGGGGGCCTTGTCCGGGACGGCTGCCTCGGCGGGAGTGGTGGAGGGCCTGGCGCGCGTGGTGCTCGACCCCGCGCGCGAGGTGCTTCACGCCGGTGAAATCCTCGTGGCACCGCATACGGACCCCGGCTGGACGCCCTTGTTCGTCCACGCCTCCGGTCTGGTGACCGAAGTGGGGGGCCTCATGACGCACGGCTCGGTCGTGGCCCGCGAGTATGGCATCCCGGCCGTCGTCAGCGTGGCGGGTGCCACGCAGCGCATCCGCACCGGCCAGCGCATTCGCGTGGACGGCACTCGCGGCTTCGTGGAGTTCCTGGACGGCGAAGCCTCGCCGTGAATCAAAGCGTGGCCGTGTTGGCGTCCACGCCGAGCAGCACGGCGCCAATGAGTTCGCGCAGGGGTTGGCCCACCATGGCGTGCTGCGTGACCGCGTGGATGTCGCGCAGGCAGCGCTGCATGGGGCTCGCGTTGTAGACGGCCGAGTCTCCCGCCAGCTCATACATCCGGTCCACCACGCGCGCGGCGTCGCGAGTGGCGTGGACGTAGGCCAGCCGCAGTTCCGCCCGCTGACGCAAGGTGGCCTCCTGGTGCGTCGTGGACTCGAACGTCGCGTGGACGGTCTCCAGCAGGAGGGCACGCGCGGCGCGCAGGGTGGCCTCGGCCTCGGCCACCGCCTCGCGCACGGCCGGTCGCGTGGCCATTGCCGGGCCCAGCGCCGTGAGTTCGTCGATGGCGCGGCGGGCGATGCCGAGCGCGACGGCCGGAATGCCCACCGCCAGCAGCCCGTAGGCGGGATACCGGTACAGCGGCCGGTCGACGCGCGGGCGCTCGGTGACGAGGGACAGACTTCGCTCGGTGGGCACGAAGACGTCGCGTACCTCCATGTCGACGCTGCCCGTGCCGCGCAGGCCCGAGGCCTGCCAGGTGTCGTGCAGCGTCACGTCCTCGATGGGGAAGTAGAGGACGCGGGTTCCCTGGGGGGTCCCGTCCTGGGTGATCACCACGCCGCCCGTCAGCCAGCGGCAATTCTGGGCACCGCTCGCCCAGGCCCAACGGCCGGTGACGCGGTAGCCTCCCTCGACGAGTTCGGCGCGTCCCAGTGGCGCGGCCACGCCTCCGGTGATGACGTCCGGGACACCGTAGATGGCGCGCGCCACCGGTTCGGGCAGCCAAGCCGCGCACATGGCGGTGAGCGAGCCGATCATCACGCACCAACCCACCGAGCCATCCGCTCGCGAGAGTGTTTCCAGGGTCTCGATGACGAGCGCGGGGTGGAGTTCGAAACCGCCGAAGCGCTCTGGCACCACCAGGTGGAAGAGCCCGGCCCCGGCCAGTTCGTGGGCGAGCGCCGCGGGCAGCCGGCGGGCGGACTCGACCTCCGCGGAGAGGCTGGCCACCCTGGGCGCCAACCGATGGGCGGCGGCGAGCACCGGGTGCTCGGTGGGCATCTTCGTGGCGGCGCGCGAAAGGAGCGTCATGCGCGGATCGTACGGGGACACGCATCGCCTCCGCCACCCGGGTGCCGGGGCCCTAGGGGAGCGGCAGCGCGAGCGTGGCCGTGGCGCCCTTGCCCGGACCTTCGCTTTCCAGGGTGAGGCGGCCGCCCATCAGCTTCGCCGCCAGGGCGCTGGAGTGCAGGCCCAGGCCGTGGCCTCCTTCACGCGTGGTGAAGCCCTGGGAGAAGAGCCGTTCGCGGATCTCCGGCGCGATGCCCATGCCGCTGTCCACCACCTGGATGTGGGCCATGTTGCCCTCCGCCATGAGCCGCACGTGCAGGCGCCGCTCTCCCTCGGGCAGGGTGTGCATGGCGTTCTTGGCGTTGCTGATGAGGTTGACGAGGATCTGCAGGGCCTTGTGCTTGTCCAGCCGCACCGGGGCGAGGGGCGCGAGTTCCTGGGTGACGGTGATGCCGTGACGCGCCAGGGAGGGCAGTTGGATGCTCAGCGCGTCGTCGACGAGCTGGGACAGATCGCAGTCCTCGGTGAGGAGGGTGCTCTGGGTATGGTTCTGCTGGACCTGGACGATGACCCGGATGTGATCGAGGTGCTTGCCCATCGCCTTCATGCTGTCCTGGAGCGTCTTCTTCTCGCGGAGCAGTTCATCGCCGAGCGCGAGGAGATAGGACGGGAGCTGGGCGCCGCGCGGATCGCGGGTGAGGAAGTCCGCCAGGTCTTCCGGGTGCGCCTCGATCAGGGTGGTGACCTGCTTGAGCCGGCTCATGCGCGAGGCATTCACCGTCTCGATCATGGTCTGCAGGTTGACGACGGCACTGGTGAGGACATTGCCCACGTTGTGGAGCACGCTGGCGGCCACTTCGGCCATGCCGGCCGCGCGCGCGGCGCCCACCAGGCGGGCCTGGGCCTGTTTGAGCTCGTGCGTGCGCTCCTCCACGCGCTTCTCCAATTCGTCATTCACGGCGCGCAGCGCGGTTTCCGCCCGTTGGACCTCGGCGTAGAGGCGGGCGTTCTCGATGGAGATGGCGGCCTGGGCGGCGAGCTGTCCCAGCAGCGAGAGGCGCGCGGGGGTGAAGGCGTTGGTGACGAGGCCGTTCTCCAGGTACAGCACGCCGCGGAACTCCTCCTGGCGCAGCAGGGGCAGGCACAGCACGGAGCGGGCGCGGCCGAGTGCGAGCCAGGGGTCGGACGAGAACGGATGGGGCTGGGAGGCATCCCCGATGAGCACATGCTCGCGGGTGCGCCGCGTGTACGTGATGAGGGACCAGGGCAGCCGGGTCTCGTCGGGTTCCACGGCGGAGTCCTCGGGGGAGGGCCCCACGACGGAGACCACCGAGAGCTTGTCGCCCTGGGGCATCAACAGGGCACCGCGCTGGGCTCCGGCGTTCTCGATGGCGGCATGCAGCAGCGTGGCCGCCAGCCGCTCGAGGACGATTTCTCCGGAGATGGCCTGCTGGGCCTTGACGACGGTGAGCGCGTCGATCTGGGTGGATTCCGTATCCGTGACGGTCTCCTCGGACGTCAGCGAGGAGGCCAGGTGCGGCCATTGGGTGTCCAGGTGCTTGACCTTGCCCTTGGCGCCCCAGCGCAACCAGGCTTCCCGGGCCTTCTGGGCGTAGGCGTCCGCGAGGGTCCCCATCTCGCGCTCCCGCCAGAAGCGGGCGGCGAGCTCGCACGACAGGGCCACGTACTGGATGAAGCCATGCTCACGGGCCGACTGGTGGGCTTCCTCGTAGGCACGAAGGGCCTCTCCCTCCCGGTCCAGGACGCGGGCCAGCTCCGCGGCGGCCATCCGCTCGGGCGCGCGGAAGTTGCCGGGCTGGTGATGGGCCCACTCGGCGAGCTGCCGGTGGTGCTCGCGCAGGGTCCGCAGCGCCTCTTCTCGCTGCTCGGGGGTCATGTCCCGGTAACACGCCGCCAGGGACAGGGCGTGGTAGAGGTGGAAGTCCAGGATCTGGACCTGTCCGAACGAGGCCCACGCCAGCTCCGCGGCCCGGGCGCCCGCCTCGAGCGCTTCGCGATGGGCACCCCGCAGATAGCGCGTCTGCATCTTGAGGAGCCAGTACCAGCACCGCATGGTGCTCATCCGGGCCGGCGTCAGTCCGGCCTCGAAGGTCTCCTCGTCGAAATCCTCGCCGGTCAACGTGCCGAACGCGGACAGGCCACGCAACTGCCGCACGTAGCGCTGGATGTGGAGCACGATGTACTGCACGTCTGGGAAGCTCGCCTTGCGCATGAAGGCCAGACGGGTGACCGACTCCTGGTCCACCTCCTCCAGATCGTGTCCCAGCATGAGCCGGAGCGAGACGATGTGGTTGCAGCAATAGCTGGCGATCTGGAGATCACTCGCCTGGAGCGCGTGATGGAAGCCCTGGCGCACCAACTCCAGCGAGTCGGCGAGCGGCTGGGTCCAGTTGTTGAGGACCTCGCGGATGTAGAGGACCTTGCCTCGGAAGTTGGAGATGTCGTGGCGCTCGACGATGGCCCAGGCGAGCTCACCGAAGGCATAGGCCTCCTGGTAGCGCTTGAAGGTGGGGCCCAGCACCACGCCATACCAGGCATAGCCCTGCGCGGCCGAGCCGTTGTTCCCATGGCGGATGCTCAGGGAGACCATCCGGCACAGGTTGAGGATGAGCAGGCGCGTGTCGGTGAAATACGCCGGGGCGAACAGGGCGCCGAGCACGTTCATCACCGCTTCCATGTCCGGGTCCGTCATGAGCGGCAGCTCCACGAGGCTCTTGATGGAGCGCTCTCCCAGCAGCTCCCAGACCTCCGCGTTGGCCGCCTCCACCTCCTCCCAGGATGGGCTCTGGGACATGGGCACGCCCATCTGCGTCAGGCACTCCACGAGGCAGGCGATGGCCGCCGGGACCTGGCTGGCGGCCACGTGGATGCTGCTCTTCAAGCGATAGACGGCCGCCGTGTCCGGGCGGCCCCGGGCCCGGGGCAGGAGCTCCTCCACCAGGCGGCGCGCCTCGGCGGCATGGCCGCTCATGAACTCGCAGGTGGCCCGGTCGAGTTGGATCCGGAAGGTCAGCGCGGGCTCGCGCTCCCAGGGGTTTTCTGGCAGGAACTGGAGGGCCGTGGAGAGATAGGAGATGGCCGAGCCGAACGCGGTGGAGGCCTTGGCCTTGCGGCCGGCGTCGGCGTTCAGGTGCGCCACCCGCACCCGTTCCTCGGCGTCTTGGATCAACTCCGCCCCGGCGTTGAATTGGCTCGCGATGTCGAAGAGCCGCTCACGCACCCCGTCCGGCGGCAGGATGTCGAGCAGCAGTCGTCCGATGTCCAGGTGGACGGCCTTGCGTTCCTGTTCGGGGATGAGGGCGTGGGCCGCCTGCTGGATGCGGTCGTGAAGGAAGCGGTAGCGCGCCTCGGACCCGATCCGCGTCAGCAGGCCTTCCTGGAGCGCGGGCTCGAGGTCCCTCGCCATCTCGGAGAGATCCCGCGAGGAGAGCAGCCCGAGCATCTGGGTCGAGAAGACGTTGCCCACGCAGGCGGCGAGCTGCAACAGGCGCTGCGTGTCCGGAGGGAGCTGGCGCAGCTTGCCCGCCATGAAGTCGACGACGTTATCGGAGTAGCCCCGCGCGCGGATGGCGTCGGCGTCCCAGCGCCAGTGGCCCTCGGGCGTGCGGGCCAGGAGCCCGTCCTGGTGGAGCGTCAGCATGAACTGCAAGAGGAAGAAGGGGTTGCCCCCGGTCTTCTCGCGAACCAACGCCGCGAGGGGCGCGATGACCTCGCTTCCCGCGCCGGGCATCGCGTCCGAGACGAGCTGGCGCACCTCCTCGAGGCTCAACGGCTCGAGCCGAAGCTCGGTCATCCGTGCCCCCGTCCTTCCCAGTCCCTCCAACGCCTGGGTCAGCGGGTGGGAGGGGCCCACCTCGTTGTCGCGGTAGGCCCCGATGAGCAGGACCGGTGGCGTCTCGGGGTGGGTGAGCAGGTGGTGGATGAGTTGGAGGCTGGAGAGATCCGCCCACTGGAGGTCATCCAGGAAGATGACGAGCGGGTGCTCCGCGGTGGCGAAGACGCCGAGGAACTTGCGGAAGACGCGGTTGAAGCGGTGATGCGCCTCGGAAGGGGGCAGCTCCGGGACCGGGGGTTGTGCGCCGACGACGAGTTCGAGCTGGGGCACCACGTTCACGAGGACCTGGCCCTGTCCCTCCCATGCCTCGCGCAGGTGCTGGCTCCAGCGGGCCAGCTCCTCGTCGGTGCCCGCGAGCAATTGCTGGGTCAGGCCCCGGATGGCCTGGGCCAGGGTGGCGTAGGGGATGTCCCGTTGGAACTGGTCGAACTTGCCGTTGAGGAAGAAGCCCCGCTGGCTCACGACGGGCTTGTGCAACTCGTGGACCACCGCGGATTTGCCGATGCCGGAGTAGCCACGGACGAGGAACAGCTCGGGCCGTCCGCTCTGGGCCACGCGCTCGAATCCCTGGCGCAGCGCGGTGGCCTCGACGCTTCGTCCGTAGAGACGCTGGGGGAGCTGGAAGCGGGGGGGGGAGTCCTGCTCCCCGAGGGGGAAGTCCTCGTGCACGCCCCGGAGCAGGTTGTCCCGGCACCGCTCGAGGTCGGCCTTGAGCCCCTGGGCGCTCTGGTAGCGCTCCTCGGCCACCTTGGCCAGCAGCTTGAGGACGATGGCACACAGGACGGGAGGCAGCTCCGGCACGAGCTCCCGGGGCGACTGGGGCACCTGCGCCATGTGGGCATGGAACCACTCGAGCGCGTCCCGCCCATGGAAGGGACGGCTGCCCGTCAGGAGTTCATACAGGGTGACGCCCAGTGAGTAGAAATCCGTGCGGTAGTCCACCGAGCGATTCATCCGGCCGGTCTGTTCAGGGGACAGATAGGCCAGGGTGCCTTCGATGAGCGCGGTGGGGGCGGCCTCCACATGCTCGACGCGCTGGAGGGTGGCGCTGCCGAAGTCGATGAGTCGCGTGTCGCCGGATGGGGTGACGATGATGTTGGAGGGCTTGATGTCCTTGTGGATGACGCCTCGGCCATGAAGCTCGGCCAGGGTCGTGGCCAGGGACAGGGCCAGCTCCAGGACGCGGGTGACCTCGAAGGGTTGGCCGACGAGCTCGGACAGGGGCTGGCCTTCCATCTCCTCCAACAGGAGCACCGGGCGATCGGGGAGCAGCTCACACGCATGCACCCGGGTGACGCCGTGCATGTCCTGGATTCGCTGGAGGATGCCGAACTCCCGGCGGTAACGCTCGAGGGCTTGGGCGCCCAGGGAGGAAGCGACGGGCGTCTTGAGGATGAGGGGGGTCCCGTGGACGTCGCTCACCGCATGGAAGAGCAGGTTGGTGCCGGTGGCTCTGATGGCCTCCCGGAGGGTGTAGCCAGGGATGTTCAACATGCCGTGATGAAACAACGCGACCCCATGAAGAAGAGAAGAGCGGGAGTAGTCGGGCGTTGGTGACCCCGCCGGGGAATGATCAGGCTTGGGCCGGGGGAGGGGCTGTTCGCCCGCTCGCCTTGTACGTGCCGCGAGACGTGCCCAGCTTTCAACAATGATGACACGCTCACAGTCGGCCCCTGCCTGGATGCTGTTGCTGCTCGCTCCGATGATGGCCCTCGCGCAGGGCATGCCCATCTCGGATGAAGCGCTGAACCAGCAAGTCACCCACAGTCCCTTGTTCTGGTCCTGGGTGGTGATGCTGGCGGTGGCCATCGTGGCCTTCGCGATCTACACCCTGTATCTCTCGAAGCACCGGCAGCCACCGGACCGTCCCGTCGCGCCCTGAGCGCCCATCGTGAGCGGCGAGGCCATCAAGGCTTGAAGGACTCGATGGACCCCGAGACCTGCTTGCCACGACGCCAGACCGCATGCAGCTTCCGCGTCGCCGAGATGTCGGCGCTTGGATCGGCGTCCAACACCACGAGATCGGCCCGCTTGCCGGGCGCCAGGACGCCTCGATCCTCCAGCTTGAGCAGGGCGGCGGCATCCCGGGTGGCCAGGGTGAGCGCCTGGAGCGGCGTCAGTCCCGCGGCGGTCAGCAGTTGCAGCTCCCGGTGTTCCGCGAAGCCGGGGATGCGCGAGGGCGTGGCGCCTGAATCGGTGCCGAAGCCGATGCGCACGCCCACGTCATACAGGGTCTTGAGGTTGTTCTGGTTCATCTCCAGGGCCTTCCGCGCGCGCTCCACCTTCGGCTCGGCGAGTGTCTTGCTCACCCAGGCCTCGTCGGCGAACTGGGCCTTGAGCGCCGGTTGCAGGGCGTTCTGGAAGAACGGCTCGCTCATCCACTCGGGAGCGTCGGCGTAGATGAAGGTGGCCTCGTCCAGGTCGAGGGTGGGGATGTACCAGACCGAGCGCTCCTTCATCATCTGGATGAACTCGGCGTCGACGGGCTGATCGCGCACGCCGTGGGCCACGATGTCGACGCCCGCGCGCACCACCGCCTTGGCGTCCTCGAGGTCGTGGATGTGGGCGGCCACGCGCACGCCCTGCTTGTGCGCCTCGTCGATCACCGCCTCGTAGATCTCCGGCTTCATCTTGACGGGCAGGGAGCCCTCGAAATCATCCAGCCACAGCTTCATCAGGTCCGCTTTGTGCGAGGCCATGTCGCGCACGGCCTTGCGGGCCTGCTCCGCGGTCTCGGGGCGGAACAGCTGGTCGGGGCCGGCCGGCATGCCCTCCGTGGGAGGCGCGCCCTTGGGCACGCCAATGCCCTGGTCGGCGCCGAACAGATCGGCCCCGGTCGCGCGCTCACCATGCTGTTGCTCGCGCAATGGCTGGAGCAGCGGGCCATTCATGCCGAGCGACGTCACCGTGGTCACCCCATAGGCCTCGTATTGGCGAAGCTGACGCTGGATGTTGGCGCGGTTGTAATTGCCGGGTTCGACCTTGATGCCATTGACCCGTCCCACATGGGAGTGATTGGAAATCAGCCCTGGGATGAGCGTCTTGCCTGGGTAGTCGACGATCCGGGCCTTCTCCGGCACGGGCGTGGTGGCCGCCGGGCCCGCCGCGACGATCAATCCCTCTCGGATGACGACGACCGCGTCGTCGATGGGCTCACCGCCCGCGCCGTCGATCAGCTTCGCGCCGCGCAGGACGACGGTGGAGTCCTCGGGAGGGGACTTGGGCTTGGGCTTGGCGTCGGCGGGGGGCGCCAGGAGGGGAAGGGTCAGGAGGACGGCGAACAGGTGGCTTTTCAGGATGGGCTCCCGTGGGAAAAAGGAGCGACGGATCATCCCACGGGTGCCGCACCGCGGCGGGGAAAGTGAGCCCCACTCGGAGTGAGAGGCACACGACTCGTTGTCTCACTGTTAGACAGGGCGTAAATTTTGAGTTGTCCTAGAATTTTTGTTTGTATTCAAAACAACGCCATCGTTACGAATTATTTTCCGAGAATCTGAACCTGGACGGAATTCTCTGTAGTCGTGTAACACTGTGTTCACCGGGGTAGCCAAGCTACCGGTGAATCCAGAAAGGTAGTCACTGCGTGAGCCAGAACGTTCGCGGTTTCAAGTGGCTGGTAGGGGGAATCGTTGGGGTGTCCCTGTTGGGTGCGTGTGGTGCGCCCATGGAGGGAGAGGACGCCTCGCAGCAGCTCAGCGAGCAGGCCGTCGGCGACATCGCCGTGAGCCTGTCCGTGGCCAGCGCCTCCCTGAGCGCCCATGAGGACGTGGCGGTCACGGTGACCTACACCAACGTGTCGTCCCAGCCCGTGCAGCTGCTCAAGTGGTACGTGCCGGGCAGCGAGAGCGTGCCGGCGGGCCTGTTCCAGGTCACCCGGGATGGCGAGGCCGTCGCGTACATGGGCCCCGAGGTCAAGCGCGTGGCGCCCCGCGCCGAGGACTTCATCACCCTGGCCCCGGGCGAGAGCCTGTCGCGCACCGCGCCCCTGTCGGGCTTCTATGACCTGAGCGCGAGCGGCACCTACTCCGTGCGCTTCGCCGCGCAGGCCGTCAACCAGCACAACGTGGTGCTCACCCGCACCGCGGCGCTCGACTCCAACCTCGTGAGCATGTTCATCGAGGGCCGCTCGAGCCGCCAGCCCGGGTTGCAGGAGCAGGGCACGGTGACGGCCCAGGGCATCTCGTCCGCGAGCAACTGCTCGAGCAGCCGCGCGTCGACCATCACCACGGCCTACAACTCGGCCAAGACGTACGCGAGCAACGCCACGAGCTACCTCAGCACCCTCTCGTCGGGCACCTTGCGCTACACCACCTGGTTCGGCACCTACTCGTCGGGAGGCAAGGACACCGCCTACTCGCACTTCTCGAAGATCAACAGCGCCCTGAGCGCCCAGAACGTCACCGTGGACTGCAGCTGCACCGACTCGGGCACCTACGCCTACGTGTACCCGAACTCGCCCTACAAGATTTACGTGTGCGGCGCCTTCTGGGCCGCGCCCAACACGGGCACGGACTCGCGCGCGGGCACGCTCATCCACGAGATGAGCCACTTCACCGTGCTCGGTGGCACGGATGACCACGTCTACGGCCAGAGCGGCGCCAAGAACCTCGCGAAGACCAGCCCCACCAAGGCGCTGGATAACGCGGACAACCACGAGTACTTCGCGGAGAACAATCCCGCGCAGAACTGAGGCGACGGTCCTCCAAAGAAGTTGATGAGACGAACGGGAGCGGCGACGCTCCCGTTTTTCTTTTTGGGGGCATGGGGCCACCCCGGCACCGCCCCCTGGAAGGGACATTCGTCCGATGAATCGTGGATATGCCGGTTGGATCGCCTTGGGCTGTCTGGCGTTGAACGCGGGTGCCTGCAAGCGCGAGGAGCCGGAAGTGAAGCCGCCGGAGGCCGCGCGGCAGCCCCTGGAGCAGAAGGCGCCGGAGCCGGCCGCCCCGGAGCCCAAGGAGGAGGACACGGCCATGGCGAAGACGACCCTGGATTGCGCGCTGAGCGTGGCGCCGAGCCTGCGCGTGGGAGAGCCCGTGGAGCTGCGCTTCCAGCTCTCCAACCCGATGAAGGGGCCCGCGTTCGTGCTCAACTGGCGCACGCCGCTCGAGGGCCTGTGGGGCAATGACTTCGAGGTGACGCGGGACGGCACCGACATCCCCTACCAGGGGCCGATGAAGAAGCGCGCCGATCCCACGGCCGACAACTACGTCATGCTCTCGCCGGGCGGCTCGGTGAACGGCACGGTGGACCTGTCCAAGGCCTACGACATGAGCAAGCCCGGCAAGTACCGCATCGCCTTCCGGGGTGAGCTGCTCGACGTGGCGCCGGATCTCTCCCAGGTGGGCCGGCCCATGGACAAGTTCCAGCCCATGAAGGTCGAGTGCGCGGCTGTCGAGACGGTCCTGCGCGCGGGCTGAGCCCGGACTCGGCGTACGGGCCCGGTGACTGGACACGCCGGGCCCCTCTTCTCTGGATGCGGATGTCGCGGTGCTCGGGTATGGAGCAATGCGTCATGTCGCGGGAGGAGAGGTCATGAGTCGTGTTCTGGAGGATCTGCTGGCGCTCCTGAAGTTGGAGCCCATCGAGGAGAACCTGTTCCGTGGCCGGAGCCAGGATCTCGGCTTCCGGCAGCTCTTCGGAGGACAGGTGCTGGGGCAGTCGCTGTCGGCGGCCAGCCAGACGGTGGACCCCAAGCGCCATGTGCACTCCATTCATGGCTACTTCCTGCGCCCCGGGGACGCGAGCCTGCCCGTGGTCTACACGGTGGACCGGGTGCGTGACGGCGGCAGCTTCACCACCCGGCGGGTGCTCGCCATCCAGAAAGGCGAGTCCATCTTCACGCTCATGGCCTCGTTTCAGGGGGTGGAGGCGGGCTTCGAGCACCAGACGAAGATGCCGAGGGTGCCAGGGCCCGAGGGGTTGCCCACGGACGTGGAGCTGCTGCGCCGCAACGCCGACCTCATTCCCGAGCGCATCCGCGACAAGTTCCTGTGCGAGAAGCCCATCGAGCTGCGCCCGGTGACCCACGTGGATCCGTTCAATCCCCAGCCGGGAGAGCCCATCCGCCACGTGTGGTTTCGCGCCGCCGGTCCGCTGCCGGAGGATCCGCAGGTGCACAAGTACATGCTGGCCTACGCGTCGGACTTCAACCTCATCACCACCGCGCTCCAGCCGCATGGCGCCAGCTACATGCAGCCGCACATGCAGATGGCGAGCCTGGACCACTCCCTGTGGTTCCACGGCGACCTGCGTGTGAACGACTGGCTCCTGTACTCCATGGTGAGCCCGTGGGCGGGCAACGCGCGCGCCCTGTCCTACGGGCATGTCTTCACGCGAGAGGGCCGCCTGGTGGCCACCGTGGCGCAAGAAGGGCTCGTGCGGCTGAGGACGCCTCAGCCCACGACCTGAACCGAATGACGTCTGGACGGTGTGCCCCGGCTTCCGGGTGGCGCGCCGTCCGGCCCCCGTGCATCTGGACCGCGCGTCCTCCGTGCCCGCGCCCATGTGGCGTGTGAGCCGTCGCGGCGGTACCGGAAACCCTTCCCTCCATTCGAGCCTCTGACGCCACCGGCCGCGCTTGCGGTCAGGGTGGACGTGTGGCGTCCATTCGTGCCGACGCCAGGAACACGGAGCCCGGGTGGCAAGGGCTCAAGCCGCTTTCTCGCTGCTCGGCCATGGGAGGGCCCACGCGCGACCGGGAAGGGTGGGTCCCCTTGTCCCTCTAGGGAAGAGGCGAAGAACGTACCGCCCACGACTGGCCGTCCCCTCGTGCTTCTCTGCAAGAGCAGGATGTCTTGCCTCGGCCATCTGTCTTCCCCTAGCGCATCTAGGGGAGAGCGGAAGAGTGAGCTGGGAATCGACAGCAAGCGCATTCGCGCCGGACCCGCGCCCACATAGATAAACTATGTGAGTCTTGAGTTGATTCCTGCTCATTATTGCTGGTGATTTTTATGTCTGTGTTTGTGTTTTGTTTGGGAAAAACAAACACAGACATGGTGCAATGCGAGGATTTACTTGGCGTTGTCGAGGCCGGTAATGAGGAAGTCATCCACGGAAGGTGCCTTGTCGATGAGGCCCAGCTCCACGAGCTGCCGCCCCAGCGTCTCCCACCGCTCGCGGCTCATCGTGCCCAGGCCCTTCGCACGCGTCTCCTCCGTCTCGATGAGCGGCTTTTGCGCCTGGGCCGCCCCCGCGAAGGTCTCCGCGTCCATCGCGGTGTTCAGCTTGCCCATCACCGCGTTGGTGGGCGCGGGATCATCCAGGTAGGCCCGCCAGCCCTCGCGCGCCGCCGCGACGAAATCCTTCACTCGCGCGGGCTGCTCCTTCCAGAGGGCGCTCCGGGTGATGACCACGGTCGTGTAGGGGTTGAAGCCCTCATCGGCCACGAGGAACACGGAGGGGTCCGCGCCCAGCCGCCGCGCGGCGAGGGGCTCCGAGGTGATGAAGCATTGCTGGGCGAAATCCTTGTCCGCCACGAAGCGCGCCACGCCCCCGTCGTAGGGCACCACCTTCACCTTGTCGAAACCGTACTTCTTCTTGAGGAACGCGGCGTAGGGCAGGCCGGGCTCCAGTGCCACCGTTCCCGAGCTGAGAATGTCCTGGATGCCCTTGGCCCCTCGCGAGGCGTGGGCCATGAGGGCTTGTGGCGAGGTCTGGTACACCGCGAACAGCGCGAGGATGTCCACGCCGCGCGTCCGGGCGGTGAGGATCTCGTCGGCGCCGGCGACCCCGAAGTCCACCTGGCCCGAGGCCACCATCTGCACCACCGGCACGCCCGCTCCTCCGCCCTGGATGGTGACGTCCATCCCCGCGCGCTTGAAGAGGCCTCGATCCCGCGCGGCGTAGAAACCTCCGAACTCGGGCTCGGGCACCCAGTTGAGCGCCAGCTTGACGGGCGTCATCTTCACCGCGCTCGCCGTGTCCGCCGTTCCCTCCGCCTTCGGCGCGCTTTCCTTGGAGCGGGAGCAGGCCCCTCCCATCAGCATCAGCGCCAGCCCGCCCAGCACTCCAACAAGACGTCCCCTCATATGTGGTTTTCCTCCAGGAAGAAGCGGTGGTTCACGTGCCCGTGGCCGATGGATGCCAGCGCCGCAGCAGCCGCCAGCCGCTCAGGTTCACCGCGCCGAAGAGTGCCAGCCCCAGCACCGAGGCCACCAGCACGGCGGCGAAGAGCAGATCCGTGCGCAACTGCCGGTACGCGGTCAGCACCAGGATGCCCAGGCCCGCGGCGTCCTCGGAGAACCCCGCGACGAACTCGCCCACGATGGCGCCGATGACCGCCAGCCCCGAGGCCACCTTCAGCCCGGTGAAGAGCTGCGGCAGCGCGGCCGGAAGCTCCAGCTTCCACAACGTGGCGAGCCGCCGGGCGCCGTACAGGTGGAACAGATCCCTCAGCGCGGGCTCCACCGAGCGCAGTCCGGTGAGCGTGTTGGTGATGACGGGGAAGAGCGAGACGATGAAGGAGGACACGGCCACGGCGCGCGTCCCCGGGCCGAACCACAGCACCAGCAGGGGAGCGATGGCCACGATGGGGACCGTCTGCAACAGGAGCGTGTAGGGGTAGAAGGCCCGCTCCAACAGCCGCGAGGACGCCAGGAGGATGGCGGTGAGTACGCCCAGGGTGGCGCTCAGCGCGAAGCCCAGCAGCGAGGCCAGCCCCGTGGTGAGCATCGCGTTCCACAGGGTCCGGGACTCGTGCACTCCGGCGGCGGCGATGGCGGACGGGGGTGGCAGGAGCCATGGCTGGATGTGGAGCACCCGCGTCAGCCCTTCCCAGAGCCCCAGCAGGAGGACGAGCGCGGCCAGGGGCGGTCCCGCCCGGCGCAGCAGCGCGGACTTCATCATTCGGTGTCTCCCCGCTCCAGCGCTCGCTGGAGCAGTCCCAGTTCATGCGCGAAGCCGGGTTCGGCGCGCAGGGACGGGCCTCGCTCGGCGGGCAGCTCGAGCGTGCGATCCAACATCACCCGCGCGGGCCGCCGCGATAGCACCACGACCCGCTCGGCCAGGTAGGTGGCCTCGGACAGGGAGTGGGTGACGAAGAGGACCGTCATGCCCAGTTCCTTCCACAGCGCGCGCAGTTGATCATCCAGCCGGTTGCGCGTGAGTTCGTCCAGCGCGGCGAAGGGCTCGTCCAGGAGCAGCAACCGGGGGCGGGTGACGAGCGCCCGGGCCAGTGACACGCGCATGCGCATGCCGCCGGACAACTGGGCCGGGTAGCGCGCCAGGGCGTCCCCGAGTCCCACTTCGCCGAGCAGGGTCCGCGCCGCCTCGTGCCGGGCCGATTCGGCGACTCCCGCGAGCTCCAGCGGCAGGGCCACGTTGTCCAGCACCGTGCGCCAGGGCAACAGGTGCGCGTCCTGGAAGACGTAGGCGATGGGACTGCGCGTGCCCCGGGTGCGCTCGAGGGAGGGCGAGAAGGAGAGGGTGCCCGCCTCCGGGGTGTCCAGTCCCGCCACCAGGCGCAGCAGCGTGGATTTACCACAGCCGGAAGGACCCACCAGGGCCACGAAGGCGCCCGCGGAGAGGTCCAGATCCAGTCCCGACAGGACGCTCGCCCCGCCCGGGAACGAGCGCCGCAGCCCCTCGAGCCGCACGCGCACGCCCCCCCTGCCGTCATCGGGCACCACGGGAGCGGGGGAGTCCGGGCTGGAGGAAGTCATGTCGGGCCAGGGTTCTAACCGCGTGGCACGCCGGGGCCAACCTCCACGTGGCGGCTCGTGCACATCCCGTGAAGGGCGTTGCACGCCCCGGGGGTGGCTCTACTGGGGGCCGTGCCGTGAGGTGATGATGAAGCCGCTGCTGGTCCTGCTGGTGCTGCTGTCCGCTCCCGCCTTCGCGGCGGGGCGTCCGACCTCCGTGTTGTGGGCTTGCCCCGGGTACGTGGCTCCCCCGCAGTTCGTATGGTCCAGGGTCAGCGAGCTGGCGGGCCTCACTCGTGTAGGCACCGCCTATGTGGCCCGCATGGGCCCGCGAGAGTCAGACGTCCTCGGCTCGACTCACCGCTGCGGGAGGTCGCGGTGGCGGTCGTACTCGGGGTGCCCTGGAGTCCATATGGCCGCTACTTGCCCGGCCGGAATGTCCCCTTGGAAGTGAATCTCCAGTCCCGGCTCCTCAAGCCCCAGCTCCAGGCCGATGAAGAACGCGCGCACACCCGGGTGGATGTAGTGCTCCTCCTCGCCCTGTGGCTCGTGAGTTAGGGTTTGCCGTCCCGCAACCTATCCTTCGGGGCTAATGCTCCTGGGGGAGGCCAGCGCCATGTTGAACAAGCACCCGAGTCCTGCGGTGGGGGAGGGCGGCGGAATTCAGCCCGAGGTCCGGCGGGGTCCGCCACCGTGGGCGCTGGCCGGGGCCCTCTGGCTCATTGTCCTGTTTCTCCATGCGGCCTGTGCGTCGCAGGGGCCCGCTGCGAGGAGGGGGTCCGGGGGCGGCCGGGCAGGTAACGAGGCTGTGGAGAGCGAGGCGCGCTCGGCGCCGAGGGAGCTGCAGCCAGTGCTTGTTGTGTACGCGGCCGAGGTGGAGGCGCGCGGCAGCACGCGGGTGGTGGCCGTCACGCGGGAGGAGTACCAGCGCGCGGTTGTGCAGCGCCTCCAGCACCACCAGGTGCAGGGCACTCCCCAGGAGGCCGCGCAGGGGCTTCTGCAGGCCATGCCCGAGGAGGAGCTGCTCGCCGAGGTGTACCGGGACAGGGTCCTCACGCTGGTGCCCCTCACCGACAAGGGCTCGCTCGTGCCCGAGGCCGAGGCGGCGCTCAAAGAGAAGTACCTCCGGTGGTGCCAGCCGCGCGGTGGTGGTGACTGCCTAGGCCTCTTCACGGATGGGCCCTACCTGCGCACCGACGACAGGCGCACCCTGGCGCTCGCCCTTGCCTTCGGAGGAGTTCTCGACGAGACGCGAGCGGCCCTCGGGCGCGAGCTCAGCCCGCAGGCACTGCTCTCCTCGCTGGTGTGGGCGGCGGGCCTGTACCTGGCGCTCTGGCTACTACCAGAGCCGAGCACGAAGGCAGTGGCGGCCGCGCTCTCCGTAGTGCTGCTGGCCTGGTTGGGCGTGGACGCCATGTGGGGCCTCACGGACGGGTGGGCCCGCATGGCGCACGCGGCGCACGAGGCCACCACCTTCGAGGAACTGCGCGATGCCGGCGAGGCCTTCGGCAAGCGCATAGGGACGGACGCAGCCCGAGCCCTCATTCTCGCGGTGGCCACCCTCACCGGGCGGACGTTGGGCGAGGTGGCCACGCACCTGCGCTCGCTGCCCAGGTTCAACCAGGTGCAGGCCCAGTGGGCGGCCCAGGGCATGGAGGGCTCGGTGGCGGTGGCGATGGAGGAAGCCGCCGCGGTGGAGGTCGTGGTGGAGCAGCGCCGCGCCCTCGTCGTCCTCACCTCCTCGCAGGCGCCCGTCGCCATCAACGTCCTGGCGCGGAGTGGCAGCTCGGGAGCCGGTGGAGGGCACTCGGGCACCGTGGCCATCCAGCACCGCGGGGGCAACAAGCAGGTCATCCTCAGCAACGGCGAGCGGTGGCACCTCCCGCGAGGCAAGAGCTACAGGGACATTCCGACGCGGGACTCGCTGGGCGACGATCTGCAGGCGGCCGTGAGGGAGGAGGCGGCGAAGTGGTCCCGAGCGTTGCTGACCGATGACGAGGCGCGGGCCATCGACTCGATGCGGCGCGCTGGAAAGGAGCACCGGGCAAGCCTGCTCGAGCGACAGGCTCGTGGGCGATGGGTCGAGAGACAAGTGGCCAACCGCTTCCAGAACCTGACTTGGAACAGTCGGGGCGTAGACGTCACCGGCCCTGGAGGCCAGAGCTACCACTACGAGATCTTGTCTGGTACGGAGTCGAACTTCGCGCTGCATGGGCGCCGGATGGCGAGCACCTTTTTCCGCATGATCTTCTTCTGAGGGCCACGTGACTCCCAACATCCACTACGAGGATCGAGAGATTGAGGGCGAGCGCCTGGAGCTGACGGATAAGACGGCCATCTACTGGCTCGGGCCGAACGTCACGCTCCGGGGCTGCATGCTGGTCACGAACATTTCGGCGAGGTGGCTTCATCTGGTGTCGGGAACCCTGATCGACTGCACCATTCAGGCGAAGAGCGAGCTAAAAGCGCTGCCCTGGGCGCCGATGAAGGTGAAGGGGTGCCGGTTCAAGGGTCGATTTACCGGCAATGACTTCGGATTTCGCGAGGACGTAGACGACAGGTGGAGGGCTGGGGGAATTGAGGACTGCGACTTCTCAGAGGCGGTGCTCAATGGCTGTCGGTTCTTCAACTGCGACATGAGCACGATTCGACTGCCGCGCTGGCCGTGCTTCACCTTCCTGGACGCACGCCGGTTCGCGGCGGAGCTGGCGCGGCGTGCGTGGCCCGGGTCCTTCGACTCGGTCATCAGGACGGTGTGCGATCCGCCAAAGGGCACGGTCGCGTCGGCTTGGCACGCGCCCACCGTTGCCAAGAAGAGCGACACGACGGTTGAGGAACTGCGCGCGGCCCTGGAGACGGCACCGGGGATTTTCATGTAGGGCCCGGGTGTAGTCGGCGTCGGCACGATCGGACTTGACCGGCATCTGGTCGATCGTCCCCGACGCAAACAGCGCAGCGAGCTCGCGAGCGCCGCCCTCGGGAGGTTGGCTCAGTGCTCGCTTGTCACGGCGCGGGCCACGTTGCGCAGCACCTGCTCGGAGGCGTCGGGCGAGGCGAGGTCCACCCCGTCCAGCCATTGGTCATAGGTCAGGTGCAGGATGCGGCTCGCTTCCAGGGACTCCTCCGACAAGGCCACCCCGTCCAGCACCACCTCGGTGTTGAACACGCCGTTGCTCTCCAGGTGGAAGCTTCGGGAGGTACCGCCCCCGGCGGGAGTCCACTCGCCCTCCAGCATCAGCGTCCGGCCCTCCATGTCCTCGTGCGTGGCCAGGCCCTCCGCGTCGGCGTCCGCGGGCGCGAAGACCAAGTGCGCGCGGCAGCCGCGTCCCCACGAGCACGCTGAACAGGTGGGCGGAGGGCTGTGCCCGGGAGCTGCGCTGTCTCCTCGGGGCCCCCGGGCTCCAGCGCGCCACCCGGCTCTTGCACCTGCGCCTGCGGCCTCTCGGAGGGGGCCGACTCGCCGTGGACTTGCGGCTCATCGATGTGCGGAGCCGCAAGGTGCTCGGGCGGCGGGCTGCGGTGGTGGAGTCCGGGGTGACCGATTAGTACTAAGCCGTCGGACTTGTGTGTTCCGCCTGACCCGCTAAGTACGAGGCGGAGAGAATTGCAGTTCGACAGGGAATCGTTGGGGAGGTACCAAGCATGGGCAAGGCCGCAGAGTTTTTCAAGAAAATCGAGAAGCACCCTGATCGCTTCTACCTCATCCACTACTCGTCGCAATCGCTCTTCGATGCTGGGGCGGGAGCCCACTCCCCTCGTATCACGTCCATCGTCGTGCGTCATTACTCCACAGGTCAGACGGTCAGCTTCGCCACTCATACTACGGCGGAGCAACTAGGCATCGCTCCAGAGGACGTTGAGGCTCGGTACGACGACATCGAGCGCGAAATGCTCACCCGGTTCTATGACTTTGCCCGGGACCGGCGCGAGAAGCACTGGGTCCACTGGAACATGCGCAATGTAACCTTCGGATTCGAGCATCTGGAGCATCGATATCGCGTGCTCACGGGAAAAGAACCCCCGAGTATTCCGGTCGAGGTTCGGGCGAACCTGAACGACATTCTTAAAGATCGGTACGGGTGGGATTACGCCAAAGACCCGAAGATGGCGTCACTCATGGAACTGAACGGCGAACGGGTACAGGGCTTTCTTTCTGGCAAAGAGGAGTCCGATGCCTTCGCCACCAAAGACTTCATCCGAATGAACACTTCGACCATTGCGAAGGTAGGCTTCTTCAGCTTCGTGATTTCGTCGTCACTCAACGGGAAGTTGATAACGTCAGGGAAGGGATTCCTGAACTTCCTCGACAGGCTTCTGGAGAGCCGGAAGTCACGAGTGCTGGCGGCCCTCGCTGCTGCGGTTGGCCTCCTGGTCGGGGTGATCCAACTGGCATTGTGGATTAATGCTACTTGATGACTTCCAAAGTAACCTCGGAGGGGCCGTGTTGAGAAGTAGAGATGACACGGCGAGAGCTGAGCCAACTCGACCGGGAGTTGAGTGAGTACCTGGAGGCAATGGTGGAGGGACTGGGACGCAGCGAGAGGAGGCGAGCGCTGGAACTGTACCTGACGGGACTGCTGCTGGACGGAGAGCGCAAGAGCGTCGAGCCGATAGCGGCCCGGCTGGTGGAGGACGAAGCGGAAGGCGATGCGGCTGCGGCAGTGTGTCGCCGTGTCGGACTGGAGCGATAGCGAGGTGAGGCGGCGGCTGGCGCGCGAGTTGGACGAGGAGTTGCCCGAGGTAGAGGCCTTCGTGATTGACGACACGGGCTTCGCCAAGAAGGGAGAGCACTCGGGGGACGTTGGCGAGCCAGTACTCGGGGACCCTGGGACGTACGGACAACTGCCAGGTGGCGGTGAGCCTGCACCTGGCGGGGGACAAGGGCAGCGGCTGCATCGGCATGCGGCTGTATTTGCCCGAGGAGTGGGCGCGCGACGGCGAGCGCCGGGCGGCGGCGGGAGTGCCCACGACGGTGCAGGAATTGTCATGCGCTTCTGGAGCCGCCCAATGTCTCCAGGGCCACGGCACGGCGTTCGATGGGGTCGTGAGACAAGCTGGCCAGTACTCCCATGGCCATCTGCGATACATGGCCGGCCTACCGGCAAGATTGGTGCGTCATTCATCGGGATGCAGGGTACACGCTCCTCGTGACAGATGGGCTCTCCAATCCGTTCATCTCCCGAATGGAGCCCTCCGTGGGTTTTGGTCTGGAGTTCGCTCTGGAGACGGACCAGCCCCTCAAGGCAGTGGGGGAGAGCTGGCCCTTCATGATTCTCGAGCGTGTGGCGAACGAGGCCGTGACTCACGAGCGAGTGCGAGAGGGGGCCAAGATGGGTCTCTTCTCCCTGGCGGTGTCCGGGAAGGGTTTGCCCAAATCCCTCGTCAATGAAGATGGCCAGGTGGGCGTGCTGCTGGGCGTGGAGTCGCGCACATTGCCGAGGCAGTTCTCCACTCCGTTTGGTGAGGTGCGGCTCGTTACCATCAAGGCCCTGCTGCCCACAGAATGGGAGTACGTACTGAAGGTCGGTCACCAACCGCACGGGCCATCGGGTTTCCGCAGATTGGTGCGCGCTCAGTACCTTGCGCTACCTGAACTCATCCACGATATCGACACCCGCCCGGGGTGAATCGAGGATGGCGGTTCCTGGCTTGGACTCTGGACGCTTTCGGAGCTGACCCAGGCCGAGTCGGGCCACCGCGCAGATGGGGATTCGCTCTCCTCCAGTCAGCGGATGGGCGGCGTAGTACCGGATGACGGGTTGGAGTCCGCCTGTCCAGACCTCTCCATACAGTCTGGCCGGCGCCTCCAGCAGTCCGATGTCCTCGTCCAACATGCTCTCGATGGGGCCGTCGTACAGGATGATGGGCTTGGCGAGAATCTGGTTCGCATCCAGATGGACCCACGCGGATTTGCCGACGAACAACTGCAAGTAGTGCATCGCCTTGCGTGCTTCCGCTGGGCACTCCTGTGCCTTGGGGGTGCCATCAGGACGCAGGGATACGCCTCCTGTCGCACAGCCCGAGCTTACTCCAAGGACACAGATGCAGCCCAAGAGCGCCAGTTTGTCGTGGATCATGTCTTCCGCCCTTACTCGGCCACAAGAGACGGATCCAGTTCGACAAAGGCCTGCTGGAGCCCATCGTGCCGGTAGATCTCCAGGAACAGGCTCGTCGACCTGCCTTCCTCGATGAACGCGGCTCCATCCGCGACCAGTGCTACCCTCCCCACTTCTCCTGGGGGGATTTCGCGGCGGGTGGCTCGAACAGCGACCGCGCGCGCGTGGCCCTCCTTGGTCGCCAAGTGCGCCGGTCTCATGCTCCATGACTGCTCGGAACTGAGGTTCTTGACCTTGAGAATGACCGCGGCCTTGCCTTTTCCTCGGAAGACCGTGCCATCGATCTCAACCTCCTCATTCTCGCCGGAGAAACGGAACGCCAACTTGAACGGCGTCTGGTCGATCGTCCCCGACGCCAACAGCGCGGCGAGCCCGTGCTCCGCTGAAGTCTCTTCCTTGAGGTAGCGCGCGTTCTCCTCCGCCAGGGCGCGCTTTTCCTTGAGCGCATCTCGTAGCGCCCACTGCATGGCCGCGTAGCTTTCGTGGTTCTTGAACACGTTCACCTGCTGGTCCGCTCGTGCCCAGCTCCCGTCCTCCACCGGTCTGAGCAGGAACGGAATCTCCGTTCCATCCAGCAGGGTCACGAGCAGGGGAATGCCCTCGTCCGAGGCGAGCCTGGACGTAGATGCGACTGGTGGCATCGTTGGGGTGCTCTGACCTCAAGAGGGTGCGGACCATGACGGGGGCATGATCACGGGCGAGAGCGGCCGAGGCACCCAGGGCCACGAACAAGACTGACCGGAATAGTAGGGACCGTTGCATCGTGAGGATGACTTACCAGGACGGGTATGGAGCGTCCAGGTCGCTCGCGAGTGCCGCCCTCGGGAGGTTGGCTCAGTGCTCGCTTGTCACGGCGCGGGCCACGTTGCGCAGCACCTGCTCGGAGGCGTCGGGCGAGGCGAGGTCCACCCCGTCCAGCCATTGGTCATAGGTCAGGTGCAGGGTGCGGCTCGCTTCCAGGGACTCCTCCGACAAGGCCACCCCGTCCAGCACCACCTCGGTGTTGAACACGCCGTCGCTCTCCAGGTGGAAGCTTCGGGAGGTACCGCCCCCGGCCGGAGTCCACTCGCCCTCCAGCATCAGCGTCCGGCCCTCCATGTCCCCGTGCGTGGCCAGGCCCTCCGCGTCGGCGTCCGCGGGCGCGAAGACCAGGTGCGCGCGGCAGTAGCGGCCCGGAGGGGGATTGAGCGTGCCGAGCGCCACGGGCTCGCCGTCCGCGAGGTCCAGGCCGCTCACGTGCGGAATGCCCAGACGCCGGGGAGTGCCCTCCGAGTGCGCATGCGCCGTGCCGATGGGCGAGAGCGCGCGCAGCCACTTCCAGGCACCGCTCGTCTGGCAGGCGAAGATCTCCACGCTGCTCAACGTGACGCGGGCCCGGGTCAGGGTGATGCGGTCGCCCCTGTTGTTGACGAACTGGCGCCCGATGCCCTTCGTGAGCGCCTCGCGTGCGGGGCGGAAGTCGAGGCCCAGATGGAAGCGGGTGCCTTCCTCGCGCGAGCCGCACGCGCAGAGGGTCCACAGGGCGAACAGGAGCGGAACGGGAGTCTTCATAGATCGTAGGCGAGGGCGGCCTGGAGGATGGGCATCTGCTGGACGTTGCCGCCCAGGCGGTTGAAGACGGGCACGCGCACGCCCAACTGCACCACCACGTCCATGGCGGGGCTGAAGAGCACGTCGGGGGACACGTAGGCGATGGCCCCGCTGCCTTCCTCGCTGCGCACTCCGGCGTGGTTGCTCTCGCCCTCGACGAGGCCATCCAGGGCGAGCCGCAGCGCCCAGCGAGGCGTCGACTGGAACTGCGCGGCCAGGGTGGAGCGCACCGAGGGACCCGCGCGGAAGCCCTCGCGTCCCCGCGTGGGGAGGTAACCCGTGGCGCTGGCGATGAAGGACCAGTCACCGAGATAGGCCGTGTAGGACAGCCCCAGGAGGGGATCCCACGAGCCGGTGCCCAGCTGGGCATCGAGCGACAGGGGACGTCCCTGGGCATCGTTCAGGGTGGACGAGGTGGGCAGCCGCGTCCCCACGAGCACGCTGAACAGGTGGTTGGCGGAGAACTCCCGATCCCTGAAGACGAAGAACCGGGCGTTCACCTCCATGTCCCCGATGCCCCAGCCCGTCTCGCGCGCCAGGCTGACATCCCGCACGGTGCGGGCCTGCAAGGGCAGGGTGGCGGACAGGAAGAGCCAGGGCCGGGGCGCGTAGGCGGCCGACACGTCCATGCGCAGCTCGCGCAGGACCATGCCATCCACGGTCACCTGGCCCGAGGACAGGCCCCAGGCGCGCATCTGCGTGGCGAAGCGCAGCCGCCCCTCGAAGGGCTGCTCCGTGCCCATGGACGTCAGGGTCGGGTCGCCACAGGCACAGGTGGCGCAGGCGCGAGCCTCCCCGGACAGGAGAAACAAGGGGAGGCTCAGGGCGGCGGCGAGGCGGAGGTTCCACATGACGCGGAGCACTCTAGGGGCGGGTGCCCTCCCGGACCCTGTGGCGAGTTGTCGCGTCTGTTCACCCCTTGGAATCGTGGTGGTCCGCCGCTCCTCGCTTCCAGTAGCCCGTCACCCGGGTCCAGCCCTTGTTCAGGCCGCGCTCGGTCTGCAGGTGTTCACGGATGGACTTGAGGGTGGTGGCCTCGCCCGCCACCCAGGTGAAGCCCTCCCCCGGGGGCAGTTGCACCTCGCGCAGCGCCTTCTCCAGGAGATTCGTCGTCCCGGCCTCCGCGCCATTCCGGTGCAGCCAGGTGAGCTGGACCTGGGCCCGGGTGTCGAAGCGCTGCTCCTCGGAGGCGTCGGCCACCTCGATGAAGGCGATCGCGCGCGCGTGGGCGGGCAGTTCCTCGAGCCGGCGGCCGATGGCGGGCAGCGCGCTCGCGTCTCCGGCCAGCAGGTACCAGTCGAAGTCGTCGGCCACGAAGGTGGTGCTGCGCGGGCCTCCCACGCCGAGGAAGTCCCCCGGCTTCACCTGGGCGGCCCACGACGAGGCGGGCCCCTCGCCGTGCAGCACGAAGTCGATGTCCAGCTCCCCCTTGGCGGCGTCGTAGCGCCGGGGGGTGTAGTCGCGCGAGGCGGGCTTCGGCTTGCCCTCGGGCATGGACAGGCCGTTGGGCCCGAGCACCGGCATGGACGGCATGCGCTGCCCCGGCTCCGCGAAGAACAGCTTCACGTGATCATCCGCGCCCCGGCTCTCGAAGCCCTCCAGCTCGGGCCCTCCCAGCGTCACCCGCTGCATGTGCGGCGTCAGCCTCGTCACCCGAAGGACCTCGAGCAGCCGCAGCTTCACGGGAAAGGGGCCCTGCCGGGAGACGCGTTCGGTTCCGCTCATCGATTCCACTCCTGTAACTAATTGATAATGATTATCATTATCGTATTGGGTGGAGCGAGGGAGGGCAACCCGAATCCGCTTCCAGGGAAGGGAGGCGGGGGAGCGGCGGGGGCGGATTCTGGGGGGAATGGGCGAGTGTGATAGATCACGCACTTCTTCTCGCCCTGACTCCCTATGCTGGAATCCCTCTCCGTACCCAAGAGACGTGTGGCGGCTCAGTTCGTCCTACCGGGCGGCTCGTCACGCAAAGTGGCCGTGTTCCTCGCCGAGGCCGTCCCCGGCCGAGAAGGAGGTGAGCGCCTGTCGGACCTGCTCAACGGCAGCGGGCCCCGGTTCATCCCCGCGCATGACGCGGAGACGGACGCGATGACGTTCGTGCATCGCGAGAACCTCGCCCTGGCGCGCGTGGCGGCCGAGCACGAGCCCAACGTCGTCGACCCCTTCAACCTCCCCACCGAGCACGAGGTGGAGCTGCGGCTGGTGGACGGTCAGGCCCTGCACGGCATCATCGCCTACGTGCTGCCCGAGGCCCACTCGCGCCTCACCGACTACCTCAACAGCGCCCCCCCTTTCTTCCCTCTCCTGGAAGAGGGCGGACAGCATGTCGTCCTCGTCAACAAACATCACGTCGCGTACGTGGAAACCCTTCGCCGCTGAGACGCCATGGCCCGGTTCGACGCCTTCATCGACAAGCTCTACAAGGAATCCGGTGTCGCCATCATGCTGGAGACCGGCAGTGGCATCACCCTGCGTACCGCCTCGGGCAACGTGCCCATGGTCAAGGCGGGCCTCAACACGCAGCAGATCATCGGCGCGCTCTCGGAGATCGTCCCCGCGGATCTGCGCGCGAACTTCCCTCCCGAGGGCGTGTCCTCCTTCCCCTACGCCGCCCCCTCGGGCGCCGTGCAGGTGAAGGTGCAGAACGTGGCGGGCCACCTCAAGGTGGCGCTGGTGCCCTACAAGGCGCCGCCCCCCGTGGTGAACACCGTCGCGGCGGCGCCCTCGGCCCACGCCGCGTTGGATCTGCCTCCCGCCTCGGATGACGACAAGCTGGAGCTGGCCTCGCCCGCGGACATGATGGACCTGGCGGCCCGGGGCTCCGGCGGTGCCTTCACCGCCCCCGCGCCCGCCGCCGCGTCGAAGGCCCCCGCCGCCGCGAAGGCTCCCGCCGCGCCGACGCCCGCACCGGCTCCGGCCGCTCCCGAGCCCGCCGCCCCCATCCAGGTGCTTCCGGTCAACGAGGGGCCGGACCCCGACGCCCACAAGACGCTGCTGGGCCTGCTCAACCGCATGCTCGACAAGAAGGCCTCGGACCTTCACATGTCCAGCCAGGTGGTGCCCATGCTGCGCGTCGACGGCGACATGGTGCCCCAGGAGGACTACCGGCCGCTCACGCATGAGCGGCTCAAGGCCATGCTCTGGAGCATCGCGCCGGAGAAGAACAAGAAGCAGTGGGAGGAGATGCGCGACACCGACTTCGCCTACGAGACCGAGCGGGCGCGCTTCCGCGTCAACGTCTTCGAGGATCGCAAGGGCATCGGCTCGGTGATGCGGCAGATTCCCACGAAGATCATGACGGCCGAGGACATGGGCCTGTCCAAGCACATCCTCGACCTGTGCTTCCTGAGCAAGGGTCTGGTGCTGGTGACGGGGCCCACCGGTTCGGGCAAGTCCACGACGCTCGCGGCGATGATCGACTACATCAACCGCAACCGCGAGGACCACATCATCACGATCGAGGACCCGATCGAGTTCGTCCACCCGAACAAGAAGTGCCTGGTCAACCAGCGCGAGGTCCACGTCCACACCCAGGGCTTCAAGAACGCCCTGCGCGCCGCGCTGCGTGAGGACCCGGACATCGTGCTCGTGGGCGAAATGCGAGACCTGGAGACGATCGCCATCGCGATCGAAACGGCCGAAACGGGCCACCTCGTCTTCGGAACGCTGCACACCAACACCGCGCCCTCGACGGTGGACCGCATCATCGACCAGTTCCCCGCGGACCGTCAGGAGCAGATCCGCATGATGCTCTCCGAGTCCCTCAAGGGCGTCATCTCGCAGATGCTCATCAAGAAGATTGGCGGAGGCCGTGTGCCCGCGCAGGAAGTGCTCCTGTGCACCAGCTCCGTGGCCAACCTCATCCGCGAGGGCAAGACGTTCCAGATCCCGTCCATCATGCAGACCTCGCGCGGCATCGGCATGTCCACGCTCAACGACGCCTTGTTGGACCTGGTCAAGCGCAAGCTGTGCGAGCCGAACGACGCCTACATCAAGGCCGTGGCCAAGGCGGAGTTCAAGCAGATGCTCGAGCGCAACGGCTACAAGATCGATCTGCCCACGGCGTAGGCGGAGGGCGGGGGAGGGCGCGCGTGGGAAGGACTCCGGCGCGCCTCCCTCCTCCCGTCCAGGGCGTCAGTCCACCGCGGCCTGGTCCACGAAGAACACCACGCGGCCGCCCGTGGCCGGGTTCGTCACGCCGCTGACGCCCTCGGTGACCGTCCACAGGTTGGTGCCGCTGCCCGTGGCGTGCATGCCCTCGGGCATCTTCGCCCACTGGGAGCTGCCGGACAGGAACGCCTTGCGCGAGGCGCTCGTGGACACCTTGAAGAGCGCGCCGTTGTAGCGCGTGGAGCTCAGCCAGTACGAGGTGGTGGCGGTCGAGGTCATCACCGGCGCCACGCCCTGCACGTTCGGCTCGTTCATGACCCAGGCGCGCTCGGGCACCACCGCGCCGCTCACGACCTTGAGCCGGTTCGTGGAGGCGTCCAGCGGCCAGCGGTAGAGCCGTCCACCGAGCCCCGGCGTGGTGCCGTCATACGGGCACTGGGCGTCGCCGCTGTTGCAGTACTCGCCCGAGAGCACCGCGCTCGTGCCGCCGCGCGTGTCCTTGCCGAGGAAGGAGAACTTGGGCCGGCAGGGGCTGGTGAGGGTCGAGGGCATGGTGTACGCGCTCACCTGCGGCAGCACGTACTTGTACCCGTACGCGCACCACACCGAGCCCACCTTGCCCACCTGGGTCTCGCACGCGGTGCTGGTGTCCACCTGGCGCATCTGCGTGAGGTCGAACACGCGCAGGCCGTCCGAGGTGTCGGCCATATAGAGGTAGTTGCCGAACCAGGCGAGCCCGCCGCCGTGCTCGTTCACGGTGGTGAACTGGCCCGCGCCCGTGGGCCGCACGAGCAGCACGTGCCGGTAGTTGATGGCGCTGCCCGACATGTCCGAGATGTCCGCCACCGACAGGCGCACGCCCTTGTCCGTGCCGCTCGGCGCGTAGTGCCAGGAGACGATGGCGACATTCGTGCTGCCGGAGACGCCCGCCGTCAGGGCCTGGGGAATCCAGTCGGTGGTGGCCATGTCGCCGTCGTTCCAGCGGAAGCCTCCCTTGTAGCCCGTGGCGGGGGGACGGGTGCTCGCGGTGAGCACGGGTCCCGCGCGGTTGAGATCGCCCAGGATGGCCGGCAGCCCGAGCGCGGGGCCCACCGCCGTCATGTTCGAGACGGCGCTGCTCCAGGTGTTTTGATCCACCAGCCGCAGACAGCTGGCGTCATGGGTCGTGAGCGGGGCCCCCTCGGTGAGGGCCTGGGTCTGGGTTTCCACCTCGCTCCCAGGCTCCAGCGCCGGGCCGGGACCGCACCCTCCGAGACACGCCGCGATGAACAGACTCCATGCCGCCGGGTCACGTCCGAACATCTCCACCTCCTGATAAAGCGGGAAGGCGGGATTTACTCGTTCATGGGGCGCGGAGGCAATGCGCCGCGGAGTCTCCGGGTTCAGCCCTCGGCGCGCACGGGCACGGGCTCCGCCAGGGAAGGCCCCGGGCGGGTCCGCTCCAGCGCCGGAGCGTCCCGCTTGGGGCGGACCAGGGCCACGAGTTCCCCGAGGGAGCCCACGGTGCGCGCTCCTGGCTCGATGATGCGCAGGGCGAGGAAGGCCGCCGCCATGCGCGCCAGGCCCGAAAGAAGGAAGAGCACCTGCAGGTTGGCCCACAGGTGGCCCCCGAGGGTGAACTCCGTGGGCAGCAGGCTGGCGAGTCCGCCGCCCAGCGACGAGGCCAGCGCATAGGAGAGGCCACCCGCCGTGGAGAACGCCGCCAGGTAGAAGGGCCGGCCCTTGCGCGGCGCCACCGCGAGCGGCAGCGCGAAGATGGCCAGGTTGTGTCCTCCCCACAGCACGCCGGCCAGGAGCGCGTCGGCCACCAGCGGCCAGAGGAACGAGGGCGAGGGGAAGAGCCACACGAGCGGCAGGAAGCCGATGCCCAGCGAGCACAACATCACCACGGGCTGGGCCCCGAGCCTGTCGATGAGCTTGCCCCACAGGGGCGCGGACAGCATGCGCACGGCGGCCACCGCCGCGAGCTGCACGGACATCAGCAGGAAGCTCATCTTGAGGTTGTTGAGCATGTAGAACGTGAAGAAGGGCGCGGACAGCCCCACCGCCGCGTTCCACACCATCTGGTACACCAGCACCCGGCGCGCCCGATCGTCCTTGAGCGGCAACAGCGCGACGCGGAAGTCCAGCTTCGCCTTCTCCCGATGCGGCGGAGAGGGATCATGCTGGCGCGCCATCAACAGCGTGCACACCGCGCCCGCGACGCACGCGATCGCCGCGAGCAGCGGCAGCGCCGGGCTCAAGCCCTCCGTGGGACGCAGCCGGTCCATCACCACGCCCGTGGTGAGCGAGGCCACCATGTTGCCCAGCGTGCACAGCGCCGTGCGCCGTCCGAAGAAGCGCCCCCGGATGGACTCGGGCACCAGCTCGCCCATCCACGCCACCCAAGCGTTGTTGCCCACCACGCTCAGCACCGCCGACACCGCCGCCACCGTCACCAGCACCCGCTGCTGGCCCTCGAGCGACAGGGGCAGCCACGGCAACAGCACCAGGGGCCACATCACCTGGCGCGACAGCAGCACCACCGCCAGCGCCACCTTCCGGTGTCCGAGGGTGGACGTCAGCCACGCCGCCGGAAACTGGATGAACTGCGCGAAGAAGGGCAGGGCCGTCATCACCCCCACCAGGAAGGGCCCCAGCTTGAGCGCCAACGCCCAGGCCGTCAGCGCCGTGGCGCCCGCGCACGCGGTGAAGACCTCGGCCACGATGCCCTCGGCGACCGAGGCCTTCAACGAGCCGCGCAGGGTGCGCCGCTCGGCATGACCCGGGGGAGCCGCCGCCGTGGTGCTCGCCGTGGGGGCTCCCAGCAGCGGGGTGGCCGAGCCGGGCCGGAAGATCGGCACGGCGGAGGACAGGCTGGTAAGACTGCGCAAGACGTGGCGGTGCAGCCGGGCGAGAGACACGCTTCTCCCAGGAGAAAGGTCGGTGAATCCCCTCTCTACCTGACGCGCCGCGCCTACTCCATCCGACCTCCAGGGCTCGCCCGCTCCTCGTCCAGGCCCCCCAACTGTTCATCCGCATGAGCCACGGTGCTCCCCCCGGCCAGGAAGCTGGTGCGGTTCACGAGGTCTTGAACTATATGAACGGCCAGTGGAGGAGCGGGGCACCATGGATCTGGCGCTGGAGTTGTCGAGCTTTCTGGGGAACGTGGAGCAGCGGCTGGGCGGCATGCTCGCGGATGGGGACGCGGGCCCGGACGTCCACGGCGACACGTTGATGGAGGCGGCGCGTCATCTGTGTCTGGGGGCGGGTGGCAAGCGGGCGCGGCCCCTGCTGGTGCGCCTGTTCGGCGGCGCGGTGGGCGTGGCGCCCGAGCGGCTCGTGGACGTGGCGGTGGCCGCGGAGATGATCCACTCCTCCAGTCTCCTGCACGACGACGTGGTGGACGCCGGCATGTACCGCCGCGCCCGTCCCACGGTGAACGCCCGCTGGGGCAACATCGTCGCGGTGATGAGCGGGGACCTCATCCTGTCCACCGCCCTCTTGCGCCTGGCGGAGCTGGACGCGCGCCTGGGCCAGAGCGCGCTCTCGGTGGTGGCGGAAATGACGCGCGCGGCCATCGCCGAGGTGGAGGCGCGTGGCAACCTGGATCTCTCCCTGGAGCGCCTGCGCTACATCGCCGAGGGCAAGACGGGCTCGCTCTTCGGCTGGTGCGGCAGCGCCGCCGCCACGCTCGCCGGCCAGCCCGAGGCCGCCCAGCGCTTCGATCTCTTCGGCCGCCGGCTCGGCGTGGCCTTCCAGATCGCCGATGACATCCGGGACGTGCTCGGCACCGATCCGGGCAAGCCCCGGTACGCGGATGTGCTCTCCGGCACGCCGTCCCTGCCCATCCTCCTGGCGGTGGAGCGTGACGGCTCCCTGCGCGCCAAGCTCAAGGACGCCTGGGCCTTCACCACCATCAACCCCGAGCGCACCCGCGCCCTGGGTGACGCCATCGAGGCCTCGGACGCCGTGCCGCGCGCCATCGAGCGGATGAACCAGGAGATTCAAGGCGCCCTGGATGCGCTCGGGCCGTATGCCCACCAGGGCATGGGCACGGAGCTGGTGGACTGGGCCCACAAGCTGTCCGCGGGCATCACCGCCCAGGCTCGGAGCCGTGCGGCGTGAAGGGCTACCTGTGGACGAGCGGTGTGGGCGCCATCCGGGAGGAGGGCGCGGATTCCGGTCCGCTCGAGCCCTGGGAGGCCATCGCCACGGACTCGGTGGGCAATGTGATCGAATTCTGGGGCTTCAAGCGCAACCAGGGCCGGGTCTGGGCCCTGCTGTACCTGCGCGGCGAGCCCCTGACCGCCGCGGAGCTGGAGCGCGAGCTGGTGTTGTCCAAGGGCGGAGTGTCCATGCTCCTGCGCGATCTGGAGCGCTGGGGCGTGGTGCGGCGCGTGCGCTCGCCCCAGGACAACGCCTGGCGGTACGCGGCCGAGACGGACCTCATCCGCATGGTGTCCCACGTGGTGGAGGATCGCGAGGCGGCCTTCATCTCGCGCATCCGCGCGGACCTGTCCGAGGCGCGCCGGCTCGCCCTGGCACAGCCGGCCCTGCCCACCGACCGTCTGGCGCGCCTGGAGAAGATGGCCACGCTCGCCGAGCATGTGGAGCGCGCGCTGCGATTGTTCATCAAGACAGCACGTCTGGACGTGGGTGGCATCCTTGGCACCCTGCGCGAGGAGTCCCACCGTCAGTAACGTCGGTCCCCTTCGAGGGCCGAGGAGTCACCCCATGGATTCGCATTACGATCAGGTGATGAAGGCCCGGAGTCAGGCCGACACCGCCACCTCGAAGCTGTACTTCGCCTATTCCACCATCCTGGACCGGGCGGCCTTCGAGGAGTGGCGCGCGCAACACAGCTACGACTTCTTCGAGCTGCCCGAGGGCCGGCTCGCCGAGGCGCTGGACGTGGACCTCGTCTACGACTTCCCCTCGCGGTGGTGGGGCGGGCGCGTGGCGGGGCTGACGGACGCGCCGGGCAGCCGGGTGTACGGCCGGGTGTTCGACATCGGGGGCAAGGACTGGCCCATCATCCAGCACAAGGAGGGGGCGGTGACGAGCATGTGCGTGGAGCGGGCCGTGCGCGTGCGCGTGGAGGGCCACGAGATGAAGGCCGTCGCGTTCGTGACGTCGCCCCGGCGCGCGTCCATGGAGGGTCCCGTGAGCCAGCGCTTCATCGAGGCGCTGGTGCGCGGCGCCCGGAGCGCGGGCCTTCCCCCCGACTACATCGAGCGCGTGGCCCGGGGGCCCTGAGCGCCCGAAGTCCCTCCCCTCCGTGCAGTGTGGTGTCCCGCACGGGAGCCTTGCTCCTCGTGTCGACAAGCCCGGGACCATCTGCCAAGAGGAAGCACCGCGTCGCGAACGCGGTCACCGAAAGGGGAGGGATTGATGCAGCGCATTCAAGTGGGCGGCTTGCAGGTGGATTCCCGGCTCCATGCCTTCCTGGAACGGGAGGCACTGCCGGGGACGGACGTGGACGCGGCGGCCTTCTGGTCTGGCCTGGACGCGCTCGTACACGCGCTCGCGCCGGTCAACCGGGCCCTGCTCCAGCGGCGTGACGCGCTCCAGAAGGACATCGACGCCTGGCACGCTTCCCATCCCCGGCCGATCGATCCGGAGGCCTATCAGGCCTTCCTGCGGGACATCGGCTACCTGCGGCCGGAGCCCGCCCCCTTCACCGTGGGCACCGCGAACGTGGACGAGGAGATGGCGCGCGTCGCCGGTCCGCAGCTCGTCGTGCCGGTGACGAACGCGCGCTACGCGCTCAACGCCGCCAACGCGCGCTGGGGCAGCCTCTACGACGCGCTCTACGGCACCGATGTCATCCCCGAGGACGGCGGAGCCACGCGCCGCGGCGCCTACAACCCGGTGCGCGGGGAGCGCGTCATCGCCCGGGCCCGGGCCTTCCTCGACAAGGCGGCGCCCCTGAGCCATGGCTCCCACGCGGACGTCACCGTCTATGCGGTGGAGCAGGACGCGCTGGCCGTGACGCTCGCGAATGGCCAGCGCACGGGCCTCGCCACTCCCAGCACGTTCGTGGGCTGGCGGGGTGGGGCGGCGCGCCCCGAGGCCCTGCTGCTGCGCCACAACGGCCTGCACGTGGAGATCGTCCTCGACCGGGAGCACCCCGTCGGCCGCACGGACAAGGCGGGCGTCTCGGACGTGGTGGTGGAGTCCGCCCTCACGGCCATCATGGACGGCGAGGACAGCGTGTCGGCGGTGGACGCCGAGGACAAGGTGCTGCTCTACCGCAACTGGCTCGGCCTGATGAAGGGCACGCTGTCGGCCAGCTTCGACAAGGGCGGCAAGACGCTCGAGCGCCGCATGGCGGCGGATCGCGTCTACAGGAAGCCCGGTGGCGGCGAGCTGACCCTGCACGGCCGCAGCCTGATGCTGGTGCGCAACGTGGGCCTGCACATGTACACGGGCGCGGTGTTGGACCAGGCCGGCGAGGAGATTCCGGAGAACATCCTGGATGCCGTCGTCACCTCGCTCATCGCCGTGCATGACCTGCGAGGGCCGGGCGCGCGGCGCAACAGCCGCACGGGCTCGGTCTACACGGTGCGGCCCAAGATGCACGGCCCCGAGGAGGTCGCCTTCGCGGACGACTTGTTCTCGCGCGTGGAGCGGCTGCTGTCCCTGCCCGCGAATACCTTGAAGATCGGCATCATGGACGAGGAGCGCCGCACGAGCGCCAACCTCGCCGCCTGCATCCACGCCGCGAAGGACCGGGTGGTGTTCATCAACACCGGCTTCCTGGATCGCACGGGGGATGAGATCCACACCTGCATGGAAGCGGGTCCCGTGGTGCGCAAGAACGAGATCAAGTCCACGTCGTGGATCAAGGCCTACGAGGATCGCAACGTGGACGTGGGGCTCGCCTGCGGGCTCCAGGGCCGCGCGCAGATTGGCAAGGGCATGTGGGCCGCCCCCGACAAGATGGCCGACATGCTGGCGCAGAAGGTGGGCCACCCCCAGGCGGGCGCCACCACGGCCTGGGTCCCGTCCCCCACGGCCGCCACGCTCCACGCGCTGCACTACCACGAGGTGGACGTGGCCGCCCGCCAGGACGAGCTCAAGCGCCGCGCCCCCACGGGACTCGGCCCCCTGCTCACGCTCCCCCTCGCGGATGGACGTGGTTGGAGCCCCGAGGAAGTGCAGCGGGAGCTGGACAACAACGCCCAGGGGATTCTGGGCTACGTGGTGCGGTGGATCGACCAGGGCGTGGGGTGCTCCAAGGTGCCGGACATCCACGACGTGGGCCTCATGGAGGACCGCGCCACCCTGCGCATCTCCAGCCAGCACATTTCTAACTGGCTGCGTCATGGCGTGGTGACCGAAGCGCAAGTGATGGAAACGATGAAGCGGATGGCCCAGGTGGTGGATCGCCAGAACGCGGCCGACCCCCTGTACCGGCCCATGGCGCCCGGCTACGACGGACTCGCCTTCAAGGCCGCCCAGGAATTGGTATTCAGGGGCCGCGAGCAGCCCAACGGCTACACCGAGTGGGTGCTGCACGCCCGGCGCCGCGAGGCGAAGGCATCCCGACCGTAGAACAGAGGACGACTCACGATGGCGATGGACGAGGATTTCCGCAAAGCGGCGCTCGACTACCACCGGCTGCCCCGGCCCGGAAAGCTGGCGATCGAGCCGACCAAGCGCATGGCCACCCAGCGCGATCTGGCGCTGGCCTACTCCCCCGGGGTAGCCGCCGCGTGTGAAGCCATCGTCGCGGATCCGGAGGCCGCGCGGGATCTGACCGCCCGCGGCAACCTGGTCGCCGTCATCACCAACGGCACCGCGGTGCTGGGGCTGGGCAACATCGGCCCCCTCGCCGGCAAGCCCGTCATGGAGGGCAAGGCCGTCCTCTTCAAGAAGTTCGCGGGCATCGACGTCTTCGACATCGAGGTGGCCACCACGGAGATCGAGCGCTTCGTCGACGTGGTGTCCGCGCTCGAGCCGACGTTTGGTGGCATCAACCTGGAGGACATCAAGGCCCCGGAGTGCTTCGTCATCGAGCGCGCCCTGCGCCAGAAGATGAACATCCCCGTCTTCCACGATGACCAGCACGGCACCGCCATCGTGTGCGCGGCGGCCATCCGCAACGGGCTGGTGCTCCAGGGCAAGAAGCTGGAGGAGATCAAGCTCGTCACCTCGGGCGCGGGCGCTGCGGCGCTCGCGTGCGTGGATCTGCTCGTGGAGATGGGCCTGCCCGTGGCGAACGTGACGCTCACGGACATCAAGGGCGTGGTCCACGCGGACCGGGGCGACGAGATGGCGCCCAACATGGCCCGCTTCGCGCACAAGACGGACGCGCGCACGCTGCCCGAGGTGCTGGGTGGGGCGGACGTGTTCCTGGGCCTGTCCGCGCCGCGCGTGCTCAAGGCCGAGTGGCTCTCCCTGCTCGCGCCCAAGCCCATCATCCTGGCGCTCGCCAACCCCGAGCCGGAGATCCGCCCCGACGTGGCCATGGCCGCCCGGCCGGACGCGATCGTGGCCACGGGCCGCTCGGACTTCCCCAACCAGGTCAACAACGTCCTGTGCTTCCCCTTCGTGTTCCGCGGCGCGCTGGACGTGGGCGCCACGGAGATCAACGAGCCCATGAAGCGCGCGGCCGCCGAGGCCATCGCCGAGCTGGCGCGCGTGGAGGCCAACGAGGTGGTGGCCCAGGCCTATGGCGGCGCCGCCCATGTCTTCGGGCCCAGGTACATCATCCCCAAGCCCTTCGATCCCCGGCTCATCCTGAAGATCGCCCCGGCGGTGGCCAAGGCGGCCATGGACTCGGGCGTGGCGCGCCGGCCCATCGCGGACTTCGTCGCCTATCAGCGCGAGCTGGAGCTGTTCGTCTACCGCTCGGGCCAGCTCATGCGCCCGGTGTTCGAGGTGGCCCGCCGCACGCCCCAGCGCGTGGTCTACGCCGAGGGCGAGGATGACCGCGTGCTGCGCGCCGTGCAGAGCGTGGTGGACGAGAAGATCGCCCAGCCGGTGCTCATCGGCCGGCGCGCGTTCATCACCGAGCGCGTCAAGGAGCTGGGTCTGCGGCTGGAGGTGGGCGGCAACGTGCGCGTGGTGGATCCCAACGAGGACACCGAGCTGATGAACCAGCTCATCAAGCGCTACCAGTTGCTGGTGGATCGCCGGGGCGTGCCGCTCGAGGCCGCCGAGCGCCGGGTGGTGCGCCGGCCCACCATCACCGCGGCGATGATGCTCGAGGCGGGCGAGGTGGACGCGGCCCTGGTGGGCAGCCGGGATGACTGGAGCCGCCACATGACGCACGTGATGCCCATCATCGCCAAGCGTCCGGACGTGAGCCGCATCTACGCGCTCTCCAGCCTCATCCTGCAGAACGGCGCCCTGTTCTTCTGCGACACCCACGTCAACATCGACCCCACCGCCGAGCAGGTCGCCGAGATGACGCTCCTGGCCGCGGACGCCGTGCGCCGCTTCGGCCTCACGCCCAAGGCCGCGCTCCTGTCGCACTCGAGCTTCGGCGCGAGCCGCTCTCCGTCCGCGCGCAAGATGCGTCAGGCCCTCAAGCTCATCCGCCAGCAGGCCCCGGATCTGGAAGTGGACGGCGAGATGCACGCCGACACGGCGCTCAGCGAGACGCTGCGCCACCGGCTCGTGTCCCACAGCCCGCTCACGGGCTCGGCCAACCTGCTCGTCATGCCCACGCTGGACGCGGCCAACATCGCCATGACGCTCCTGTCCGCCGCCACGGAGGCCCTGCTCGTGGGCCCGCTCCTGCTCGGCATCTCCAAGCCCCTGCAGGTGCTCGTGCCCCGCGTCACCGCGCGGGGCATCGTCAACATGACGGCCCTGGCCGTGGCCCACGCCAACGTCAACGCCCAGGCACAGGCTCCCGCGCCGTGACGTCGCCTCCCACCCGGGCGGGCAACCCCCGGGTGGGCATTTCCGTTTCACGGCGGCTCCTCGAAGCGCTAAGCCTTGGGGCATGACCTCCGCCTCCGAGTTCGTCTTCGCCCCGTCTCCTCGTCCGAGCCTGCCCATCGAGGGCACCTCGGTCCGCTTCCCCGTCCGCCGCATCTACTGCGTGGGGCAGAACTACGGCGCCCACGCGCGGGAGATGGGCTCGGATCCCAACCGCACGCCCCCCTTCTTCTTCTCCAAGCCGGGCGACGCCGTGCGGGTGCCGGGCGAGCCCGTGCCCTATCCGTCCTCCACCGCCCAGCTCGACTACGAGATCGAATTGGTGGTGGCGCTCCACCAGGGCGGGGAGAACGTCACGCCCGAGCAGGCCCTGTCGCTCGTGTATGGCTACGCGGCGGGCGTGGACCTCACCCGGCGTGACCTCCAGGCCGAGGCCAAGAAGGGCGGGCGGCCGTGGGATGCCGCCAAGGGCTTCGACGCCTCCGCTCCCATCGGCGTGTTGCGCCGCGCCGCGGGCCTGGCCGTGCCCCAGGGCCGCATCCACCTGAACGTCAACGGCCAGACGCGTCAGGACGGGCGCGTCTCGGACATGATCTGGAGCGTGGCCGAGGTGATCGCCAAGGCCTCCCAGCTCTGGCGCCTGGAGCCGGGAGACCTCCTCTTCACCGGCACGCCCCACGGCGTGGGTCCGCTCCAGCGGGGCGACCGCGTGGAGGGCGCCATCGAGGGCGTGGGCGAGGTGTCCTTCACCCTGGGTTGACGCTCAGGGGAGGGTCGTCCACGCGCTCACCAGCGAGGGGAGGACCATCACGCCCCCGTAGGCGCCCACCTCGTCGTGGAGCAGCTGCACGAGCGTCGTCACATCGACCTCCTCGGGTCGCGCCACGCCCAGCCGCTTCATCGTGGGCAGCAGGCTCTGGAGGACCTCGCCCAGGAGCATGTAGCCCGGGTAGCCGGGTCCTCCGCCGATGTTCTCCTCGATGCGCAGCGAGGGATCCGGCAGGCCCGCGTCCAGGAAGTGCCGCCGCAACTCGAGCCCCAGCCGGGTGTGGACGCCGACCTTGGCGAGCGTGCGCGTCACCCAGGACATGGCGCGATCGAAGGTGGGGGAGGCGGGAATGGTCCGGGCGCCGCCGAAGTCCAGCTCCTGGAACGCGATGATGCCCCGGGCCCCCAGGTGCGCGGCGAGCCGCCAGATCACCGCCGACACCTCGGGGGTGTTCATCAACGCGAACCGCCCGACGATGGCGTCGAACGGCACGTTGAAGCGCTCCTCGGTGAAATCCCCCTGCAACGCGTGCACGTGCGAGAGCCCCAACTCCATGGCCCGGCAGCGGATGGTCCAGACGCACGACTCGGAGCGGTCCATCGCCACCACGCGGCCCTGCGGTCCAACGATGCGCGCGGCGAGGAGGGAGACATCTCCCTGGCCCGCGCCCACGTCGAGCACCCTCATGCCCGGACGCACGCCCGCCTCGAGCAGGAAACGCTCGGTGAGGGGCTCGAAGAGCCGCGATTGTGCGCTCAGCCGATCAAACCCCCATCCGGAGTACTCCCACACGTCCTCGCTGATTTCCTCGTTCATGGCCCGCCGTCCCCCACGCTCGCCCACCATCGCCACCGCTCAAGAGAGTAGAGACTGGGAGCGGTATTTTCCAAGCGGGGCACCCTCGAATCGGGTGGGAGTCATGGCTGGAGGATGATTGCCTTTCCCCCGGGTCTCAGGGGGCATCGTCCTACCTCACGCGAAGATGCCCTGGCCGGGCGTCAGGACACGGCGCGGGTCGAACCGGGCCTTGCGCTGCTCGAACAAGGACCAGTCCGGACCGAAGTATTCCCGCCAGTCCGCCGGCGTGAAGGGGATGGCGGCGATCGTGTACTTCTTGCCTCCGAGCCCGATCGCCCGCGCATGGAGGCGTTGGTTGTCCTCCACCCTGCGCTTCGCGGTCGCGGGAGTGGGGGAGGCCAGGGGCAGGATGTCGAACAGGAAGAGGCGCTGCTCGGTGGGCACCTGGATGAAGGCGCACCCCAGGCGCTCGCGCTTCACCGGGTAGAGCAGCACGAAGGCCTGGGCGATGTCCTCCAGGGGCAGGCGCGCGAGGGCCTCATCGACGAACGCCCGCGTCTGGCTGGCGGGCAGGAACACGTCGAACCAGGGGTGGGGCTGGCTCCAGGCGCCGCTCTTCTCCAACCGCGCGACGGCCGGCGCGAGCTGGTTCATCCAGTCGAAATACGGCTCGTCGGCGATGATCGGCGCCACGGAGGCATCGGGGTTCAATCCCCTCAACAACTCCCGGTCATCCGGGGACTGGGGCGGCGTGAAGTCCTTGGACGCGATGAGCAGATAGCTCAACGTGCCCCCAGGCCCCGGGACGACCTTGCCCTTGAGCGAGTCGAAGCGCTCGTCTTCCGCCGCGAGCCCCAGGGCCTCGATCCACCGCTGGGAGTCCGAATAGGTGAGCTGGTAGGTGCGCGAGGTCGTCGGCGCGGCGTGAAGGCGAAGGGTGGCGCGCGTGATGAGGGCGAACTGCCCGAGCCCCCCGAGCACGGAATGGAACAGCTCCGGGTGCTCGGTGGCGGAGCACTCGATGCGCTCTCCCTGTCCCGTCACCACCTCCAGGGCGAGCACGTTGTCCGCCTGGAAACCGTAGCGGTGCGTCGCCCCTCCGACGCCGCCGACGCAGAGCGTGCCGCCCACGGAGAGCTCCAGGAAGCCCGTGAGCACCGGGGGCGTGAGCCCGTGCGCGAGCGAGGCCCCGAGCAGCTCGCTCCAGCGCACCCCCGCGTCGACCACGGCGCCCTGGGTGGCGGAAATGGCGTGGATCCGGTGGAGCGAACGCGAGTCGATGACCACGCCGCCTTCCACCTGGGCCTGGCCGAAGGCCGAATGCGCCTGGCCGCGCATGGACACCTGGAGGCCGTGCGCGTTGGCGAAGCGCACGAGCTTCACGATGTCCTCGGCCGACGCGGGCCGGAGCACCGCCGCTGGCGTGCGATGCACGATGTGCCCGAAGTCCTCGGCCATCTCGCGCCGGGAGGGCGCGTCCAGGACGAAGTCCCCCTCGAAGGAGGGAACGGGCACGGCCGTCGCAGGAGCGTCCTCGGTGGACACGTACCAGGTGCGGGTGTGCGGCTCGAACGCGGGGAGACGAGGGGAGTGCGGCATGAACGCTCCGTCGGGCGGGCCCGGTGCTCAGGGTGGGGTGGTGGCCCAGGCCCCCATCAGGGATGGAAGCACGATCACCCCCCCGCGCGCGCCCACCTCCGCGTGCATGCGCTGGGAGAGCGTCGCGGCCTCCACCTCTCTCTCGCTGGCCACCCCCAGCCTCTCCATCGTGGGCAGCATGCTCTGGAGCACCTCGGCGATGAGGGGATAGCCCAGGTAGTCGGAATCGCCGCCCGTGCTCGCCTCGAGCCGAAGGGACGGGGAGGGCAGGCCCGCGTCCAGGAAGTACCGCCGCAACTCGAGCCCCAGCCGGGTATGGCCTCCCACCCGGGTGAGCGTGTCCGTCATCCAGGTCATGGCGCGAGTGAAGGTGGGGGACTCTGGCAGTGCGCGGGCTCCCTCGAAGTCGAACTCCTGGAAGGCCAGCAGCCCCCCGGGCCGCAGGTGCGTCGCGAGGTGCCGGAGCACACCCGTGACATCCGGGTTGTACATCAGGACGAACCGGCCAATGACCGCGTCGAACGGCGTGTCGAAGCGCGTCTGGCCCAGGTCTCCTTGGACCGCGTGCACGTGGCTCAGTCCGCGCGCCGCGGCCCAGCGCTCGATCGTGGAGACCGCGGCCTCGGACTGGTCGAGCGCGACCACGGAGCCCTCGGCACCCACGAGGCGCGCGGCGAGCACGGAGACGTGGCCATGGCCCGCGCCCACGTCGAGCACCCTCATGCCGGGCCGCAGCCCCGCTTCGCGCAGGAATCGCTCGGTGAAGGGCTCGAAGAGACGGGCTTGCACGTTCAGCCGTTCGAACTCCCGCTCGGAGTGGCCCAGCACATAGTCGTGGCGCGTCTCAGCCATGGACATCCTCCTGCGTCGCGCGAGGTGGGAAATGCCAGGAGCGGAGGGTGTCCCAGTCCCGGGTCAACAAGCCAAAGCGCTCGGCGAACAAGCGGCTGGTGAAATACGGCGTGATCACGGGGCGGCCCCGCGCTCGCTGGAAGCTGATGTAGCTGTTGGCCAGCGGGGAGAACACCGAGAGGCATCGCTCATAGTCCTCCGTGGGCAGTCCATGCTCGCGCAACAGGCTCCGCGTCCGCTCGGGTGCCAGCGCGCCCTCGGGCGAGCCCAGGGCATGGGGAAACTGGAGCGCGACGGAGTCGATGTCCCCCGCCTTGCCGGGCACGATCCGATAGGACGTCATCACCTGGCGGCTCGCGTGGAACGTGGTTTTCGGGGGCTCGCCCGCCGACGCCTCGTCGCCCCGCAGGATGCGCAGGAAGGTGGCCGCGTCGCCGGGAATGGAGTCGGGAGACAGGCTCGCGGCCCGCTCGTACTCCTCCGCCGAGAGGGGCGCGGGGTGGTTGACGTAGACCTTGACCCGGGCCTCCTCGCCCGCCTGCAGGTCCAAGCCGACAAAGGCAATCACGTCCCGGGGCCGCAAGAGCGCCTGGATGCGCTCCCAGGCGCGGGTACAGCCCAATCGCTCCAGCATCCGCGCGCAGGACGCGGACGCCTGGTTGATGCCGCGTGCTCCGGCCCACAGGTAGATCTTGAAGGACGGCGGCCCCTCGGCACCGAACATGACCGCGTGCCACATCACCATGGGCAGGGCGCGATGCTGGGGGCTGAACAGATCCTCGAGTTGGCGCAGCCGCTCCAGGTGAGCGCCGAACCGCGCTTCCAGGCGTTGATTGAGGCGTTGCGCGGCCTCCCAATAGCTGGCGGGCGAGGCGGGATCCGCCTGGGCCTCCACGCAGAAGCGCACTTCCACCGGCCTGGGCGCGAGCACGACGGAGGACTCGATGGGACTGCAGTCATCCGTCAGGCTGCTCCACCGGGGACGTTGCTCCTCGCCACGGGAGGACCAGGAGGCACACATCTCCTGGAGGACTTCGTCGACCTCCCGGGCTCGTGTGGAGAATCCGGCCGCCCCACACAGCGCCCGGGCTTGAGCGCCAATCCGCTCACCGAGGGACGAGGAGGAGGAAGAAGAGGAGGAGAGAACCCGCATGTCGACGACCCTTCCGCGTGGTGCTCCTAGAGACCGAGTCCCCTCGCGATGAGGTTCTTCTGGATCTCGGAGGTGCCGGAATACAGGGTACTGCCGACGGCATCCCGCAGGTCCCGCTCGACCTGCTGCTCTGTCATGTAGCCATAACCCCCGAACACCTGGATCGCGTCGAGGCAGGACTGGACGTAGGACTCGGACACGTGGAGCTTGGCCAGCGAGGCCTCGAGCGCCGCGGGCAGCCCGCGATCCTTCAACCAGCCCACGCGGTAGACGAGCGGCCGGCACGTGTCGAGGCGGACCTTCATGCCGACGATGAGGTTGGCCACGGACTGGAACTTGCCGATGGCCTGGCCGAATTGCTTGCGCTGGCGCGCATGGTCGATGCAGCGCTCGAGCTGCCGCTGCAAGGCGCCCAGGCAGTTGGCCAGGATGCATCCGCGCTCCCACTCCATCGCGTGGCCGAAGACCTCCAGGCCGCGGCCCTCGCGGCCCAATCTGTTGCCCACGGGAATCCGGCAGTCCTCGAGGCTCAGCTCGGCCATGGGGGATGTTTTCAGCCCCATCTTGTCCGTGGGCCGGCCAATCACGAGCCCGGGCGTGTCCTTCTCGACCAGGAAGGCGGTGACGCCCATGGCGCCCATCTCCCGGCCCAGCGTCGCGTAGACGACGAACACGTCCGCCACGGGCGCGTTCGTGATGAACAGCTTCGAGCCGTTCAGCACGTACTCCTCGCCCTGGCGCTCCACGCGTGTGTGCATGGCGGCCACGTCCGAGCCCGCCTCCGCTTCGGTCGTCGCGTTGGCGCCAATCCGGGAGCCGTCCAGCAGTCCTGGCAGGAACCGGCGCCGCTGCGCCTCCGTGCCGAAGCGGGCCAGGGGCAGGACGGTCGTCCACAGGTGGGCGTTGAGGGAGAACAACAGGCCCTGGTCGGACGCCGCGTAACCCAGTCCTTCCATCACCGCGATGACGCTCGACAGGGACAGGCCCAGCCCCCCGTGCTCCGGGGCCACGGGCAGGGTGAACAGCCCGAATCCGGCGCACTGCTTCCAGCCCTCGGCGTCGAAGTGGGCGTGGCGATCCTGGGTGACCATGTCGGTGCGCAGGGCCCGGCGGGCGAACTCCACCGCCTTCTTCCGGAGGTGGGCCTGTTCGTCCGTCAGAAGGGGGTCCACCGTTTCAATCCAGTCCGGCATGCCTCCATGATAGTGAGGGGGCGCGGCCAGGACCATGGAGACCCTTCTTTCAACCGATGGAACTCCGATTGCCTTCACCCGGGAAGGCAGCGGACCTTCACTGGTGCTTGTTCATGGCACCAACAACGATCATTCCGTCTGGACGCCCGTGCTGCCCGCGTTGCGCAAGCGCTTCACGGTGTACGCGATGGATCGCCGGGGGCGGGGGCGCAGTGGCGATGGCGGGGCCTATGCGATCGAGCGCGAGTTCGAGGATGTCGCCACCCTGGTGGACGCGGTGCCGGGTCCGGTCCTGCTCGTCGGTCACTCCTTTGGTGCCTTCTGCTCGCTCGAGGCGGCGCTGCTCGCGCGCAACCTCGGCAAGCTCGTGCTCTATGAGCCGCCCCTCGTCGCGGTGAGTGAGGTCACGTCACCGGAGATCATCGGACGCATCGATGAGCTGGTGCGCACGCAACAGCGGGAGCTGGCGCTGGAGGTGTTCCTCCGGGAGGTCGCCCGGACGCCAGAGTCTCAATTGAAGCTGCTGCGCGCGCTCCCCGCGTGGTCCGCCTGGAGCGCCGTGGCGCATACGCTGCCGCGGGAGATCCGGGCCGTGGAGGGCTATGCCCTGGTGGGTTCGCGCTTCTCCCGGCTGGACATTCCCGTGCTGCTGCTGCTCGGGGGAGACAGTCCGCCGTTCTTCGCCTCGGTGATCGACTCGCTGCGCCAGGCGCTTCCCCGGAGCCGGGTGGCCGTCATGCCCCAGCAGAGACATCTCGCGATGATCACCGCCCCCGCGTTGTTCGTGCGGGAGCTCCTGGCCCACGCGGATTCCACGTGGGAGTAGTTACGAGGCGCGGCGCTGGACGAAGGCCACGAGGCTGGCCACCGTGCCGAAGTTGGTGTCGTTGACTTCCTGGGGGGCCACCTCGAACAGGAACTCGGTCTCGATGTAGTTGACGAGGTCCAGGGTGGACATGGAGTTCAAGACGCCGTAGCCCAGCAGCGGCGTGTCATCGGTCAGATTCTCGGGGGATTCACCCACGAGGTAGTTGGTCAGGATCCGCTGACGGATCTTCTCTCGAGCGCTCATGGGGATTCTCCTCGGTTTTGGGGGACGGGCTTGTCCTGGGCGCCTCGTCGCAGCGCCGTCACTTCTTTCTGGACGATGCGCTGGGCGTCATCCAGCGCGGCCTTGGGCGTGGCGAGCCGGTGCGCCACGGCGTTCATGGCCGAGGTCGCGGGACCCCAGACCATGGTCATCTCCGGCAGGTTGGGCATGGGCACGGACGTCCTGGCCTGCTCGCGGATGGCGGACAACACGGGATCCTGGGCCACGGCGGGGTCCTCGTACACCTGGGCGAGCGCGGGGTTCTGCCGGCCCTGGAGCGCCATGACGCGGGCGCCCTCGGGCCCGGTGAGGTAGCGCAGGAAGGCGTAGGCGGCGTCCTTGTTCGCCGAGTGCGAGGAGATGGCCACGCCCTCCACGGTGAGCCAGGGCCGCATGGGCTTGCCGCCCGCCTCGTCCACGGTGGGCAGCGGCGCGAGCCCGTAGTCGACTCCCTGGGCGATCTCCCCGATGAACCAGGGGCCGGAGAAGACGATGGCCGCCTTGCCCTCGTTGAAGAGCGACGTGACGAGCGCGGTGGAGGGCTCGGCGGGCAGCATGCCCTTCTCGGCCGTCCACTTGAGGAGGAAGTCGAGCGACTTGACGTTCTCCGGCGCGTCCAGGCGCACCTTGGGTCCCGGGTCGAACACGCGTCCACCAAAGGCCTGCATCAAGGCCGCATGATAATAGAAGTCCGTGTATGGATAGGCGAGGCACACGCCGCCCTTGCCCGCGGGGCTGGTGTGCAAGGCCTTGCAGGCGGTGCGCAGCTCCCCGGTGGTGCGTGGGGGTTTGGACAGGAGCTTCTTGTTGTAGAGCAGGGTGATGGACTTGAAGTTCAGGGGCAGGGCATAGACGGTGCCCCGGTAGGTCATCGCCTCCAGGGTGCCGGGCACGTAACGCTCGCGGATGGAGGGCTCCAGGAAGAAGTCGAGCGGTTCGAGCAGACCGCCACCCTCCACCCAACCGCCGAGCCGGTCCTGCGGGAAGACGAAGACATCCGGCCCCACGCCGCGAGACAGGGTGGCGGAGATCTTGTCGGTGAAGGCATCCGAGGGGATGGCCAGCAGCTTCACGCGCACGCCGGCCCCACCCTGGGCGGCGTTGAACGCGGCGGTGACCTTCTCCAGGGCGGTGCGCTCGGAGGCCCGGTAGCCATGCCACACCACCACCTCGGCGGCGTGGGCGCTCGAGGCCCAGCGGAACAAACACAGCAGGAGCAGCAGGGAAACGGATGGACGGCGATTCATGCGCGGGCGCTCCTTGGGGCGGGAGGCCCCACCATCGCACGAGTTGCCTGTGCGGATGCCAGTCGGGGAGGTGTTGGGAGGCGCGGCGAAACTCCGGGGAGAAGGTGATTCTCCCCGGAGTGAAGGAGACTACGCCCTGGCGGGCTGGACGCCCATCAGCAGCATGCTGCCCGCGCAGTTGGGGTCGGTGCTGTAGAACATTTCCTTGACCAGGGCGTCCCACTCGGTCCGGCTCAGCTTGCTCGGATCGCTGCGGGCGTGCTTGCTGAACGCCTTCTTGACGTCCCCGTTGGTGATCCCGTAGGCCTTACAAAGGCCCTCGAACTCGTCGGACGAGATGGTGCCGCTGCCATTGTGATCGGCGCACGTGAAGAGGATGTTCGAGATGGAGCTCACGACCTGAGAGGCATTGGCCTTGGGATCCTTCTGGAGTTGAGCGAAGTAGTCGACGAACTCCTTCTGGGTGACCCGTCCATCACGGTCCTTGTCCAGGGTGCTCATCGACTGCCAGAAGCTCTGGAAGCTCGCCTTGAGCTTCTCGCACTTCTTCGCGTCCTGGGCGCAGCGCTCCTCCTTGGCGACACGATCCGCCATGGCATCGAGGTCGGCCTTGTCGATGTAGCCGCTGCCATCGACATCGAAGGACCGGAAGAGGTGCTGGATCTTCTGCTCGTGAATGCTGGGCTGCATGGTTTCCCCCTTGATCGTCATGCGTTCTGTCGAACGGGGGAGAACTTCTCTCGGAACTCAGTGCCCAACGCTGAATCGCTCTTCCCCCCCGGTCGAGCAGGGCCTGAATACACCAGATTCCAAGCGTGAAACATGAAAAAGCACGCGCCTTTCATGCTTGTTTTGAAAACGGACAGAACAGACATCGGCTGACTCCAGACACAGGCGCTACCGCCTCCAAGGTCGATGGGGTAGGCTCGCTCCTTCCCGGAGGCGCATGAGATGACGATCACCCAGTCCCTGCTGACGTTCCTGCTCGCCGCGGGCGTGCTGACGATCACCCCTGGCGTCGATACGGTGATGGTGCTTCGCACCTCGACCCTCGAGGGTCCCCGGCACGCGGCGTTCGCGGCCTTGGGGATTGGTCTCGGATGCCTCCTCTGGGGCGCGGCGGTGGCGCTCGGGCTCGGCGCCCTGTTGGCCGCCTCGGAGCTCGCCTTCACCCTGCTCAAGTGGGCCGGTGCCGCCTACCTCGTCTGGCTGGGCGTGGGGTTGATCCGCGCGCCCCGCTCCTCCCTCGCGCTGCCGGGCGCGGACGGCACGGCCACCGCCCGGAGGGGAGGGATGGACTGGCTGCGAAAGGGGTTGTTCACCAACCTCCTGAACCCGAAGGTCGGCGTGTTCTACATCACGCTCCTGCCGCAGTTCGTGCCCGGTGGCGTTCCCGTCGCGGGCTACACCTTCCTCCTGGCCGTCATCCACGTGGGGCTGGGTCTGCTCTGGGGGTTGTTGTTGATCGGCGCGTCGGTGCCGCTCAGCCGGACGCTCAGCCGCCCCTCGGTCATCAAGGCCATGGATCGGATGACCGGGTTCATGTTCATCGCGTTCGGGGCCCGGCTCGCGTTGGCGCGGCGCTGACACTATACGTCCCGGGGACTTGGACGAGAGCCGTGCGCTACGCGACACCCTGGAGCGGACCCAGGTCGAGCTGCGTCAGTCGAAGGACGCCCTGGCCCCGCTCCATTCCCTTGCTGGACCCGGCTCGCGGCCACGAGACGATCGGCGAGCTGCTCTGGCAGGCGGTGCTGGACAGGGTGATGTAGAGCGCTCACTCCCCGACGATGTCGGCGGTGAACACCAGGCGCTGCTCGCCAGTGAGCACGAAGTCCCGCTCCCAGACGGCGTCATCCTGGGTGACGCGCAGGCTGTGCTCGCCCTCGAACATGGTCTGCTCCACCACCGGGGCCTTGCCCAGTTGCCGTCCGTCCAGCGTGACCTGGGCGCCCGTCGGCGCGTGGATGAGCACCGAGCCCATGGTCAGGCGGATGTTGAACGTCACCTTCTCCGTCGTGGCGCGCACGTCGATGAGCCGTGCCGTGCGCAGGCCCTTCGCCTCGTCCGTGAAGGTGAGCATGTGGCGGCCCGGAGACAGCGGCACCTGCAGGGGCGTGTGGCCCATGTTCCGGCCATCGATGGCGATGGCCACATCGGGGTTCACGAGGATCTCCACGGGTGTGGAGGGCACGGTGGCCGCCGGCGCCGCGGCGCCGACCTTCGTGGGCGCGGGCGCGGGCACGCCCGCGTCGATGGGCTCCTCCACGATGAGCACCGGCGCGGCGATGTCCACGGGCGCTCCCGTGTCATCGGTGACCGAGAGCTCGGGCCGGCCGCGGATGCTCCAGATGAGGCCCACCGCGCTCACGAACAGCACGGCGCCCACGGCGCTAATGAGCGCGGAGGGCATGAAGCGCGAGCGCCTGGAGGGAGGTGGCGCGACGGGTGGCATCACGGCCGCGGGCACGAGCGGCCCGGTGACCGGGATGGGCTCGGGGAGGGGCGGCGGGAGCCGGACCTCGATCGCCGCGGCGGTGGGAAGCGGCGTGGGCAGCACGGACGCGGCCTCGAAGCGGGGCACCGGCTCCGGAGCGGGCGGCGGCGCGGCCTCGACGACGGGCGCGGGGGCGGGAGCGGGCGGAGTCGCGGGGCGCGTCAGCTCCGCGATTCCCTTGTCGATCATCGCCCTGCGCGCGCGCCGGGTTTCTCCATCGCGGGGAATCTGCCGGGCGAGGAACTCGGAGAAGGCGGTGGGGGTGGGCAGCTCGCCCACGATGGCCACCAGGGCCTCGCGGAACGCGAGGGCGCTCGGGTAGCGCTCCTTGGCGCGCTTGGCCGTGGCGCGGCGGATGACCTCGTTGAAGGGCAGGGGCACTTCCTCGGGCAGCGGCGGCAGCGGCCGCGAGAGGATGGCCTTGTCCGGATCGATGGAGTCCTGGAAGGGTTTGCGCCCGGACAGGCACTCGTGCAGCAGCAGGCCCAGGAGGAAGACGTCCGTGGGAATGGACGAGGCCTCGCGGCCGCCCATGAGCTGCTCGGGGGCGCTGTACAGGCGGCGGTTGCGCACGCGGCGGCCGTTGCCCTCGCGTGGCGCGACGCTCAGCGCGCCATAGCCGGACACCTTCACCACGCCCTCGAAGGAGACCATGATGGTCTCCGGCCGCAGATCCGCGTGGACGAAGGGCGTGCCATCGTCATTGCCCGCGACGTGGGCGTAGTGCACCCCCATGGCCACGTCCGCGGCGATGAGCGCGGCGAACGGAGGCGGCAGGCGCGGGCTCACGTCCAACACATGACGCAGGGGCTCGCCGTCCGCGTACTCCGTCACCCGTGCGACCTTTCCCTCCAGCGTCACCAGGCCGTGCACCCGCAGGATGTGGGGGTGCTCGAACACGACCGCGCGCTCCGTCTCCTTCTGGAGCCGCGCCAGCATCATCGCGTCCTGGGCCACCTCGGCCGGGGCCCACACCACCACCACTGGAAGGGGTGGCGAGCCCGCCTCGAGGGCCAGGGCAAGGGACGGTCGGGTGCCCTCACCCGGGATGAGAGGACCCAGCAACTGATAGCGAACCTGACTCATGGGCGTCATGTTTTACGGCTCTCCGGTGCGCACCGCCAGGGGACGCCGGTACGAATCAAATGCCTTGGACAGTCGCTTGCATGACAGGCAACCCTGGCGCGGGTTTCCCCGGACCGTTCTCTGGAAGACGCGTAAAAACTCGTTAAACTTCGCTTCCAGGAAAACTTCTTTCACCTCACAAGGTAAACCGGGTAATAGTCCGTCGGGACTGAATTACTTTGTTGGGGCTGTCCTTTGTTTCGCCGTGAGTGGAACGGCCCCCATCGAGGGAGCGGGTATGTGGAGGACCTCCGAGAAGTCCCCGATGCATCGAGTGGAAGGGGGGAGCCCCAGGCGGCTCCGGCCCGTCTTCGTGTTCTCCGGTCAGGGCTCGCAGTGGGTGGGCATGGGCCGGGCGTTGCTGGAGCGCTCGACGGTGTTCGAGATGGTGCTCAGTGCCTGTGATGCCCAGGTGCGGCGGCGGCTGGGCTGGTCGCTGCTGGACGTGGTGACGGCGCGGGACGCACCGCTTGGGGACATCGAGGTGAGCTGCCCCGCGCTGGTGTCGATGGAGATCGCGCTGGCGGCGCTGTGGCGCTCATGGGGCGTGGAGCCGGCGGCGGTGGTGGGACACAGCATTGGCGAGGTGGCGGCGGCGCACGTGGCGGGGGTGCTGTCGCTGGAGGACGCCATGCGCGTCATCTGCGAGCAGGGCCGTACCATGGGGCAGCTCCGGGGCCAGGGCGCCATGGCGGTGGTGGGCCTGGCATGGGAGCGCGTGGGCGAGGTCCTGGGCGGGAGCGAGGGGCGGCTGTGGCCCCTCATCCACGCGAGCCCCGAGTGGACGGTGCTCGGGGGAGAGCCCGAGGCGTTGGAGGAGGCGCTGGTCGTGCTGCGGGAGCAGGGCATGGTGGCGCGCCGGGTGGACTCGCAGGTGGCGGCGCACTGCCCGCAGGTGGATCCCCTGCGCGAGGGGTTGCGCGAGCGGCTCGCGGACATCCGTCCCCGGCCGGAGCGGCTGCCCGTGGTCTCCACGGTGACGGGGCACGAGCTGCCGGGCCGGCGGTTCGACGCGGACTACTGGGTGCGCAACCTCGCCGAGCCGGTGTTGTTCCGCGAGGGCGTGGACGCGCTGATCGCGGACGGGCACGACATCTTCCTCGAGATCAGCCCCCACCCGCTGGTGAAGCACTGGTTGGAGTCGTGCCTCGCCGACGCGGACCGCGAGGGCCAGGTGCTCGTGTCGATGCGGCGGGGGAGGGATCCCAGCCAGGAGATGCTGGAGACCCTGCGGGTGCTGTCGCGCACGAGCGCGGACTCCACTCCCTGCCTGCACCGCTGAGACGTCAGGCCGTGAGCAGGGACAGCAGTCCGCGCCGGAGGCTCGCCTGGCGCCGCCAGGGAGGCGTCCAGCGGGCCCCGCGCGCGGTGATGGCATGGTGGACGGACACGTCTCCAGGGCCGCTCAGCAGCAGTCCCAGCGCCGTGGCGATGAGCGACAGGTTGAATTCGTAGCCGCCCTGGCGGCTGTCGAAGCCGTTGGGGCCGTGCACCTTGGCGATGGCCACCGCCTGGGTCACCAGCACGGCCAGGGCGGCCACCCGGGTGCCAATCCCCAGCAGGGACAGCACCCCGGCGCTCACCTCGGTCCAGCCGGTGGCGAGGGCCCACGGACGGGCGGGGGTGATGCCCAGCTTCTCGAAGACGTGGGTCGTCTCCTCCAGCCCCTTGGGCCGCAGCTTCTCGATGCCGTGGTAGAGCATCACCGAGCTCAAGGTGGCCCGGAGGGGCAGTGCCGAGTGATGGGCCAGTTGCCCTTCCATTGCCGTCAGGGTTGCCGCCGTCGCCATGTGGGGTCCTCCGCGTCCGGTGTGGTCCCCCAACCGTTCTCATCCCCGCCCGGGGAGGCAACTCTCGCCAGCGGGCGGGGGGGCGAGCGGAGGAAGGGCGCCTATCCGGGGGTGAACCACAGCACCGACAACGGGGGCAGGGTCAGCACGGCCGAGGCTTCCTGACCATCCCAGCTCTGGGGCTGGGTGTGGATGCGGCCCTTGTTGCCCAGGCCCGAGCCGCCGTAGCCGTCGGAGTCCGTGTTGAGCAGCTCCACATAGCCGCCGTGCCGGGGGAAGCCCACGCGGTATTCCTCGCGGGGCACGGGGGACAGGTTGGCGATGCACACCACGTGTCCCCCCGGCTGGCGCGAGCGCCGCACGAAGGCCAGCACGTTGGAGGCGGCCGAGTCCGGTTGCAGCCACTGGAAGCCCATGGGCTCGCTGTCCGCGTCGTACAGGGCGGGGTGGGAGCGGTAGAGGCGGTTGATGTCACCCACCAGGGACTGGATGCCGGCGTGCTCCTTCTTCTCGAGCAGGTGCCAGTCGATGCTCTTGTCGTTGTTCCACTCGGAGGGCTGGCCCAGCTCGCCCCCCATGAAGAGCAGCTTCTTGCCCGGGTGGGCCCACATCCACGCGAACAGCGCCCGGAGGTTGGCGCGCTTCTGCCAGTCATCCCCCGGCATCTTCCCGTAGAGCGAGCCCTTGCCGTGCACCACCTCGTCGTGGCTCAGGGGCAGCATGAAGTGCTCGCTGAACGCGTAGAGCAGGCCGAAGGTGAGCTGGCTGTGGTGGTGCTGGCGGTAGATGGGATCCTTGGAGAAGTACTTCAAGGTGTCGTGCATCCAGCCCATGTTCCACTTGAAGTGGAAGCCGAGGCCGCCCTCGCTCGTGGGCTGGCTCACCTTGGGCCACGCGGTGGACTCCTCGGCGATCATCACCGCGCCGGGGTACTTGGCGCGCACCTTGTCGTTGAGCTCGCGCATGAAGGCGATGGCTTCCTCGTTCTCGCGGCCGCCCCAGCGGTTGGGAATCCACTCGCCCTGCTTGCGGCTGTAGTCGAGGTAGAGCATGGAGGCCACCGCGTCCACGCGCAGGCCGTCCAGGTGGTACTCCTCGAACCAGAAGAGGGCGTTGGCGATGAGGAAGTTGCGCACCTCGTTGCGGCCGAAGTTGAAGACGTAGGTGCCCCAGTCCGGCTGCGAGCCCTGACGGGGGTCCGCGTGCTCGTAGAGCGCCGTGCCGTCGAACTGGCCCAGGGCGTGCGAGTCCCGGGGGAAGTGGCCGGGCACCCAGTCGAGGATGACGCCAATGCCCTGCTCGTGCAGGTGGTTGACGAGGTAGCGGAAATCATCCGGGTGACCGAAGCGGGCGGTGGGCGCGTAGTAGTTGCCCACCTGGTAGCCCCAGGAGCCGCCGAAAGGGTGCTCCGCCACGGGCATCAGCTCCACGTGGGTGAAGCCCGTCTTCTTGAGGTAGTCCGAGAGCGCGTGCGCCATCTCCCGGTAGGTGAGGGGACGGTCGCCGTCCTCCACCACGCGCCGCCACGAGGCCAGGTGCACCTCGTAGACGCTCCACGGCTGGCGGTGCACGTCCTGGGTGGCGCGCGCCTGCATCCACGCGCCGTCCGACCACTGGAAGTGGTTGAGGTCATGCACCACGGACGCGGTGGCCGGAGGCACCTCGGTGCGGAAGGCGAAGGGATCGGACTTGAGGATCCGGTGGCCGCCCTGGCCCGTGCGGATCTCGAACTTGTAGCGCGTGCCCTCGCCGACCTCGGGGATGAACAGCTCCCAGATGCCCGAGGCGCCCATGCGCCGCATGGTGTGCAGCCGCCCGTCCCAGCTGTTGAAGTCGCCCACCACGGACACGCTCTGGGCGGTGGGGGCCCAGACGGCGAAGGCCACGCCGCTGATGCCGTTGTGGTGCACGGGATGGGCGCCCATGCGCTTCCACAGCTCCTCGTGGCGGCCCTCGCCCGCGTAGTACAGGTCCATGTCGCCCAGCGTGGGCAGGAAGCTGTAGGGGTCGCGCAGGGTGAAGGTCTTCTTGCCGGGGTACTCCACCTCCACCTGGTAGTTGAACGTCTCCGTGCGGCCGTTGAGCCGGGCCTCGAAGACGCCATCCTTGCGCTGCGCCATGGGGATGCGTCCCCCGAAGTCGGGCAGGATGTGGATGGCGACCGCGTCCGGACGGTAGGTCCGCACCACCATGCCGTCCCCGTCCGGGTGGATGCCCAGCACGCGGTGCGGCTCGCCGTGACGCAACTCCACGATTTGTTGCAGCTCCGCGTCGATCTGCTGCCGATCCGTCGGCTTCTTCACTTGCGGACCTCCATTCTCATGAGGGCCTGGATGGGGATGCGCACCCAATCCGGCCGGTTCTGAAGTTCGTAGCGCACCTCATAGAGCATTTTCTCCAGCTCGAAGGTGCCCAACATCAAGGTGAAGCTCGCGTCGTCCTGGGGCAGGAAGGCCGCGCCACGCGTGGCGGCGCGGTAGCCCTCCAGGAAGGCCTGGCGCGCGGGCTGGAGGCGATCTCCCTCCGGCTGGCCCTCCAGCCTCACCGTGGCCTCCGCGTAGTCGAACGAGCGCAGCATGCCCGCCACGTCCCGGAGCGCCGAGTACTTCTCCCGGCGCTGGGTGAAGCTGCGGCCCGGCTCGCCCTCGAAGTCGAAGAGGAGCCAATCCCCCTCCGAGCGCAGCACCTGTCCCAGGTGCAGGTCGCCGTGGATGCGGATCTTCTGTCCCGAGGGCTGCACGTGCGCGAGTTGCCGGGCATGGCCGAGCAGATCCTCGCGGCGGTTCTCCAGATCGGGCGTGTGGCGCGCGGCCTGGCTCAGGGTGACGCCCATCTCCCCCACGATGGACGCGCTCCAGCGTTGCAAGTCCTCGGCGAGCAGGGGCTCGGGCGTGAAGGCCGGGTCATCCGTGCTGGAGGCGAGCGCGTGGTGCAGCTCGCCCAGGCGCTGGCCCAGCCGACGCAGGTCGGCGATGAAGTCCTCCGCCAGCACCGGGCCGCGGCGGAAGTTGTCCAGGGTATAGCGCCAGCCGTCGGTGACATCGGGGATGAAGCGATTCACCACGGCGAGCGTGGCGCCCGCGGGCCCCTCGGACTGCAACGCGCCGAGCAGGGTGGGGGTGGCGCGAAAGGACGTCTTCGTCGCCAGGAAGCGGCCCACCTCGTACTCGGGGTTGATGCCGGCCTCCAGCTTGCGGATGACCTTGAGGATGAGCTTCTCGGCCACCACCACGGACGTGTTGCTCTGCTCCACCTGGAGCCGGCGCACGGGCAGCGGAGAGGGCAGGGCGATCAGCCCCTCGGGCGTGTCCAACCACTCGCCCACGAGCTTGCCGGAGGCACTGGCCAGCTCGCGCTTCTCGCGGATGAGCTGGAAGAGCGTGCGCAGCACGTCCACGTCCTCGAAGGCATCCTTCACCCCTTCCTCGGAGGGCAGCACGGGCAGCAGGTAGCGCTCCGGCTGGCCCAGCTCGTAGATGACCTCCACCACGGCGAGGGTGAAGTTGCGGCCACCGGGCAGCTCCACGGTGGCGTGGTCCACGGTGGACACGGACTTGATGGGCCAGGCCTTGCCCGCGAACCAGCGCTGGTTGCGCAGGAAGTCCGGGAGCTTCGTCAGATCGATTGGCGCCGTCATGGCATTCCCCTCCCGGGAGCGAGTTTCTCGAGGCGGAACCACAAGAACATGTAGGGTCCCAACGTGAGCTGATAGGGCAGGCTGGAGATCATGGGGAAGGCGGTCTCGCCCATGAGCTCGATGGGCACCTGGCCCTCCCAGTCCCGCATGTCCAGCACGGCGGGCTGGGCGAAGCGCGACAGGTTGCAGACGATGAGGATGGACTGGCCCTCGTACTCGCGCATGAAGGCGAGCACCTTGCGGTTGTCCGGGTTGAGCCAGCGCAGCTTGCCCATGGCGAAGGCGGGGTAGCGCTGGCGCACGCGGATGAGGCGCTTGACCCAGCTGAGCAGGGACGAGCGCGTGCGCTCCTGGGCCTCCACGTTGATGCTCTGGTAGCCGTAGACGGGGTCTCCAATGACGGGGGCGTAGAGCCGCGCGCCGTCCGCCCGGGAGAAGCCCGCGTTGCGATCGCTCGTCCACTGCATGGGCGTGCGCACCCCGTTGCGATCGCCCAGGTAGATGTTGTCCCCCATGCCAATCTCGTCCCCGTAGTACATGACGGGGGTGCCGGGCAGGGTGAAGAGCAGGCTGTGCATCAACTCGATGCGCCGCCGGCCGTTGTCCATGAGGGGCGCGAGCCGCCGCCGGATGCCCAGGTTGATGCGCATGCGCGGATCATTGGCGTATTCCCGGTACATGTAGTCCCGGTCCTCGTCCGTCACCATCTCGAGCGTGAGCTCGTCGTGGTTGCGCAGGAAGATGGCCCACTGGCAGCTCTCGGGGATGTCCGGCGTCTGCTGGAGGATTTCCACGATGGGCGTGCGGTCCTCGCGGCGCACCGCCATGAAGAGGCGGGGCATGACGGGGAAGTGGAAGCCCATGTTGAACTCGTCGCCGTCGCCGAAATAGACGCGCACGTCGGCGGGCCACTGGTTCGCCTCGGCGAGCAGCATCTTGTCCGGGTACTCGGCGTCGATCGTCTTGCGCAGCTTCTTGAGGAAGGCGTGCGTCTCCGCGAGGTTCTCGCAGTTGGTGCCCTCGCGCTCGAACAGGTAGGGCACGGCGTCGCAGCGGAAGCCGTCCACGCCCATGTTCAGCCAGAAGCGCATGACGTCCAGCATGGCCTCCTGGACCTCGGGGTTGTCGTAGTTGAGGTCCGGCTGGTGGCTGAAGAAGCGGTGCCAGAAGTACTGCTTGGCCACCGGATCCCACGTCCAGTTGGAGCGCTCGGTGTCCAGGAAGATGATGCGCGCTTCCTTGTATTTGTCGTCCGTGTCGCTCCAGACGTAGTAGTCGCGCTTGGGGCTCTTGGGGTCGCGCCTCGCTTCCTGGAACCAGGCGTGCTGGTCGCTCGTGTGATTCACCACGAGCTCGCTCAGGATGCGGATGTCGCGCTTGTGAGCCTCGTCGATGAGCCGCTGGAAGTCCGCGAGCGTGCCGTAGTCCGGGTGCACCGCGTAGAAGTCCGCGATGTCGTAGCCGTCGTCCCTTAGCGGCGAGGGATAGTGGGGCAGGATCCACAGGCAGGTGACGCCGAGATCCTGCAGATAGGGCAGCTTCTCGATGAGCCCCGGGATGTCCCCGTGTCCGTCGCCGTTCGAATCATGGAACGCGCGGATGTGGAGCTCGTAGATGACTGCCTTCTTGTACCAGAGCGGATCCGTCTGGGTGGTCATATCGTGGGTGGACCTGGCCTATTCGTAGTAGTCGAACGCTTGTTCGGAGCGGCGGAAACGATAGATCGCCCAGATGGCCGCGGGCTGTTCGGGTGTCAGCCGGACTTGCGCGGTGGGCCCCTGCCACAGGCTGCGGGTGTCCGTCATCAGTTCGTGCACCTGGTAGGTCTCATCCGGCTGGATGCCCAGCTCCTCCAGGGGCACGTAGAGGACGGAGTCCTGTGCGTTGTACGGATCGAAGCTCACGGCCACCAGTACCTGGCTGGTGCCGTCCGGCGTGCGCTTGGAATAGAACATCACCTGCTCGTTCTCCGAGGGGTGGAAGCGCAGGTTGTCGTAGAGCTGGAAGGCCCGGTGGCGCTGGCGGATGCCGTTGAGCCGCGCGATGTAGTCGCGGATGTTGCCTGGCCGGTCCAGGTCCCACGCCTTGAGCTCGTACTTCTCCGAGTCGAGGTATTCCTCCTTGCCGGGCGCCACGGGAGTGCCCTCGCACAGCTCGTAGCCGCAGTACATGCCCCAGACGCTGGAGAGCGTGGCGGCCATGGCGGCGCGCAACCGGAAGCCGCCGGGACCGCTGCGCTGGAGGAACTCGGGGAGGATGTCCGGCGTGTTGGGCCAGAAGTTGGCGCGCATGTAGTCGGACACGGGCGGTTGGGTGAGCTCCTCCAGGTACTCCTGCATCTCCGCCTTGAAGTTGCGCCAGGTGAAGTAGCTGTACGACTGGCCGAAGCCGAGCTTGGCCAGCGCCTTCATCACCTTGGGGCGGGTGAACGCCTCGGCGAGGAAGATGATGTCGGGGCGCTCCGTCTGCACCTCGCGGATCATCCACGCCCAGAACTGCATGGGCTTGGTGTGGGGGTTGTCCACGCGGAAGATGCGCACGCCCAGGTTCACCCAATGCATCACCACCGACTTGAGCTCCGGCCAGAGCGTGTCGCGCGCGGGGCCGAGCCAGTCGAAGTTGACGATGTCCTCGTAGCGCTTGGGCGGGTTCTCCGCCGTCTTGATGGTGCCGTCGGGCCGGTGGAGGAACCACTCGGGGTGTTCCTTCACGTAGGGGTGGTCCGGCGAGCACTGGTACGCCAGGTCCATGGCGATCTCGATCCCCTGCGCGTTGGCCTCCTTCACGAAGCGCGCGAAGTCCTCGAGCGTGCCCAACTGGGGATGGATGGCCTTGTGGCCGCCCTCGGGGCCGCCGATGGCCCAGGGGCTGCCCACGTCGTCCGGGCCCGCGGTGAGGCTGTTGTTCTTGCCCTTGCGCGCCTTGAGGCCGATGGGGTGCACCGGCGGCAGGTAGATGACGTCGAAGCCCAGGGACTGCACGTAGGGCAGCCACTTCTCCGCGTCCTTGAACGTGCCGTGTGTGCGGCCATCGCGCGGGGCCGAGCGTGGGAAGAACTCGTACCAGGAGCCGTAGCGCGCCTTCTCCCGGTCCACGAACACCTCGAGCACGCGGTCATAGCGCGTGGCCACGGAGCGGTCGGCGTACCGGGACGCCACGCGCTTGAGCTCGGGGTCCACGGCCGCGGCGATGGCGTTGGGGCTCATCCCCTGGTCGAAGAGGGTGGCGGCCTTGAGCATGCGCTCGGCGTCGTCCGGATTGCCGTCCTGCCGCGCGCGCTCCGCGTGGGCACGGAGCATGGCGGCGCCTTCCAACAGCTCGCTGCGCACGTCGCGGCCCACGTCCACCTTGCGTTTGATCTCCGTCACCCAGGTGGCGAAGAAGTCCGGCCAGGCCTCCACCGTGTACTCGTAACGGCCATTGCTCGTCAGGGGGAAGCTGCCTTCCCACAAGTCGTTGCCCTTGGGTGAGGACATGGGCACCTCGGCCCATTCCGTCGCCTGGCTCCTGGGCACCGACTGCCGCCAGCGCACCACGGCCACCAGGACGTCGTGGCCTTCCTTGAAGATGTCCGCCTGGACGGTGAGGGATTCGCCCTCGACCCGCTTCACCGGCCAACGGCCCGCGTCCAACTGCGGCCGGACATTTTCGATGACCGTGCTTCCGATTCGCTCGATTCGCTCGCTCATAGGTAGAAGGCGGCCCCTTATAGGTCCCCGCGCCGGGTTGCCGACGCCGACTTTCACCAGGCGTTGAAGATGGACGCTCCGGGCATCCCGCCTGTTCAAGGGTGAACGGTAGGGACGGGCGGACGAGGTGCACACCCGCGAAGCCCACTTCGTTTCGCCCCATGCCCCGCCGCGTGAGCGGGCGGCCAGTCGAGGGGCACACGGCTCGCCCGATCCTTCCCGGCAGGGAGTCTCAGGGCGAGGACACGTGGGGATGAAGGGGAGGGGTGAAGCGGGAGCGCCCGGGCCGCGCACGGGAGGGAGGACTCACTCCGCGTGGGCCGCGAGACGGAGGCTCCCGGGGAGGGGAGCCAGGGGGGTGCTACGGCTGCGCCGGCTGAGGCTGCGACTTGTGCTTGTAGAAGAGGACCAGCGTGTAGCAGTGGAACTCGTTGTCGCTGGACTGGCACACGATCCGGTCGACGATTTCCAGATCCGAGTTGCTCTTGAGCCAGCGGGTCACGTTCTCGCCCAGCTCCTCCCGCTCCTTTGCCTTCGTCGCGGAGAACACCTTCACGCCCGTGAACATCGCCTTCCACTCCTTGCGCTGTGATTTGTAACTGAGTGTGCGGAAGGTTACCGCGCGCTGTTCTCAGGTGTCAAAAAACCTTACCTCTGGGCAGGCAGCCGTGGGCCCGGGGGTTTCCACCCGCGAGGACATGCCTAGATTTCAGGAGTCGTTGGCTTCGATGCGACGCCCGGGGGAGGGGCCTTCGGGCGGTGGGGATGGGCGAAGGGGGCACAATCATGGACGTGAAGACCAAGAAGGACCTGGCGGTCGACTTCATCAATGAGATCCGCACGATGGATCCCGCCGCGCTCAACGCGTTGATCGTCAAGGAGGCGGGCGAGGATCTGGCCCAGTTCTTCCTCAACTACAGCGCCAATCTCATCTCCAAGGATCCCTCGCGCGTCCTGGAGAATACCTCGTCGCTGATGCTGATGGGCTACCTCATCCGCACCCACGAGGAGCGCAACACCCAGGTGAAGCAGTCCGGCATCCAGGGCTACGCGTTCGCCTGATTCGGGTGGGCGGGGGCGCGCCGAGGCTCGACAGCTCCCACGGGAGCCTGTTAGGGAGCGGCGCTCATGCTCATCGATCTGCACGCGCACTCCTATCTGTCCAAGGATTGCGATCTGGACCCCCGAGCGGTCCTGGATCGCGCCGCCATGTTCGGCCTGGACGGGGTGGCCTTCACGGAGACCAACACCCAGGACGGATGCGACGAGCTGTTCGAGATCGGCGCCAAGGCCAAGGTGAAGGTCTTCGTGGGTCTGGAACTCGTCACCGACCGGGGTCAGTACCTGTGCTTCTTCCCGAAGCCGGAACAGGCGCCCGAGCCGGTGCAGCTCTGGGGCAGCAACCGGGAGAAGCCCTGGAGCGCCGCGGAGTGTCTACCCAAGGTGCGCTCGCTCGGCGCGGCGATCGTCGCGGCCCGGCCCTATGACCGGGACTCGAACCACCCAGCCATGGATTATGTCCGCACGCTCGGGGGACTCGTCTGCGCGGTGGAGGGCTACAACGCCCGCGTGAAGCAGACGGCGAACGACCTGGCGGTGGAAGCCGCCGAGACGCTCAAGGTGCCGTGCACGGGTGGCAGTGACGCGCGGAGCTCGCTCGACGAGGTGGGCTATGGCGCCACCTTCTTCAAGAAGCCGGTGAAGACGCAGGAGGAACTCGTGGCCGCGCTGCTGGCCGGGGATTTCAACCCCGTCATGGCCGGCGAGCTGCCTCGCCTCACCCGTCCGGGAGAAGCCCAGGCGGCCCGCGCCGCGGGAGCCAAGCGGCGGGGTGGGGGCGGGGGCCGTCGGCGCCGCTAGACGTGACGGAGCTCGAATGGACTTCGTCACGAGTGATCTCCAGCAGTTGCGCTCCTTCGCGAAGCGGCGGCTCGCGCAACCCCATGGCCCACAGCTCTGTCGCTTCCTGGAGGGGGTTCGCTGGGAGGACGCGCCTCGGGATCAGCTGCTCGTGCCCGAGGAGCTGAGTCTGGGCTTCCACACCCCGTGGTGGGCGCTCTATGGCGAGGAGCAGCGGCTCGCGCTCAACCACTGGATCTACATGCTGATGTACTACCGCATCAGCGATGGGGAGCGCTTCGTCGTCGTCACCAATGACGCCGTGGCGGATTTCCTCCAGGGGTTCGAGCCCGACGTCGCCCAGCTGTTGCGGCTGGAGGCGGACGAGGAGCGCGATCACATCGCGGCGTTCGAGCGGGTGCGTGCGGTGCTCACGCGGCGCCATGGCGTCGAGGGGCTGAGGATGCCCGTCAAGCCCTTGCGCCCGTACATCGTCTCGACGCGGACGATGCGCTTCCTGTTGCGGCACTTCGGCGCGGACTTCGTCGCGTCCTACTACCTGGGCCGTGGCATCGTGAACCACCTGGGCAAGGCCTTCGAGACGCAGGTGGAGACCGTGGACGGAGGCGCCGCGGTGCTCTCCCGCCTGGCCCATCTGCACACCGTGGACGAGAACCGGCACATGGCGGTGTCCCGGATGATGGCCGCGTGCACCCATGAGCTGGTGGAGCGGCGGCGGAACACGAGTCCCCTGTATGAAGCCCTGCACCATGCCCTCCAGAACGTCATGGTGACGTACACGCTGTCCGACCGGCTCACCAAGCGGCAGGAGCGCGCCATGTCCCTGCATGTCCTGCCGCGGATGCGCGCCCTGCGGGACGTGCCGCGCGAACAGCTCGAGGCCACCATCGACGCCCACTTCACCGGACTCAACGGCCTGGAGCGCGTCCGCAACGTCTTCATGCCCCGCTTCAACCAACGGATCCTGGAGCGTGCGTGTCTCTCGCTCGAGGAGAAGCGCGACTGGTTCGAGCTCATCACCTCGCTGCAAGGCAACCTGCGCTACTTCCCCGACCATTATGTGCCGGGCATTGGCACGGTGGCGGCCACCCAGAATTCAACACCTCGTTGACTCCCTCCGCATGACCCGGGCGGGGGGTTGTTAAGGCGTGCCCTCTCCCAGTCGAAGAGGGTGCTCATGACGATGTTGAAGAACGCCTTGCTCACGGTCTCCGCCGCGTCCCTGTTGTCGGCCTGCGCCCACGATTCCATCAAGACACCGACGCCAGACGACGCCCCGGCGACCCAGCCCCCGGCGCTGCCCGCTCCGGATACGAGCCACGACGTCAAGAACTACAGCGAGGTCATCGGCTGGCCCGAGGGCAAGACGCCCGTGGCGCCCGAGGGCTTCGGGGTGACGAAGTACGCCGATGGGTTCCAGAATCCCCGGTGGCTCTACGTCCTGCCCAACGGCGACGTGCTGGTGGCCGAGTCCAACACCGTGCCCAAGAACGAGGCGGCCCTGAAGGAGGCCCAGGCGTCCGGCAAGGCCGCCTCCCAGCGCATTGGCGCGAGCGCCAATCGCATCACGCTCCTGCGCGACACCAACGGAGACGGCTCGCCCGACGTGCGCGAGACGTTCCTCGAGGGCCTGAACCAGCCACTCGGCATGTTGCTGCTCGGCAACCGCTTCTATGTGGCCAACACGGATGGCCTCTGGCGCTATCCCTATGGGAACGCGCAGCTGTCCCTGCGCGACCCGGGCGAGAAGCTCCTGTCCCTGCCCGCCGGGGGCTACAACAACCACTGGACGCGCAACCTGCTCGCCAACGCGGACGGCTCGAAGGTCTACATTTCCGTGGGCTCGGGCAGCAACGTGGCCGAGCATGGCCTGGACAACGAGATCCGCCGGGCGAACATCCTGGAGGTCAACCCGGACGGCACGGGCGAGCGCATCTACGCGAGCGGCCTGCGCAACCCCGTGGGCATGGCCTGGGCCCCGGGCACTTCCACGCTGTGGACCGTGGTCAACGAGCGCGACAACCTGGGCGATGATCTGGTGCCCGACTACCTCACGGGCGTGAAGGAAGGGGGCTTCTACGGCTGGCCCTTCGCGTACTACGGCCCGAACGAGGATCCCCGGCTCGCCGGACAGCGGCCGGACCTGGTGAGCCAGACCCTGGTGCCGGACGTGGCGCTGGGCTCGCATACCGCGTCGCTGGGGCTCGCCTTCTACGAGCAGAAGGCCTTCCCCGAGAAGTACCAGGGCGGCGCCTTCATCGGGCAGCACGGCTCGTGGAACCGCTCGGACATCGTCGGCTACAAGGTGGTCTTCGTGCCCTTCAAGGATGGACGGCCGAGCGGGGAGCCCGAGGACTTCCTGACGGGCTTCATCGCCGACCGCGCCAAGGCCCAGGTATACGGCCGCCCGGTGGGGCTCGCGGTCCTGCCCGACGGCTCGCTGCTGGTGGCGGACGACGCGAGCAACACCGTCTGGCGGGTGGCGGTCCAGCGCTGAGGGCCACGAAGCGCCGCCCCGCGAGAGCGCGGGGCGGCGTCTCGCCAGGACTACTTCGCCGGTGGCTCCGGGGTGCTCTCATCGATGCGCGTCACCACGCCGTCGGTGAGGAACACCCGGCGCTTGCCTCCCGGGTACACCCACTCCTGATTCGTCCGTGGCCCATCCAGCGTGCGGCGGATGCTCTCCGGGGCGCCCCAGGACAGCTCCACCGCCGCCTCTGGCATGCCTTCCAGGACCCGTTTCTGCTTGAGGGCTTCCTGGAAGCGCGACGCGAACTTCGCCATCCGCGGCGCGGGATCCTTCGGCAGGAGGTGCCGATCCAGCTCCGCGAGGACGTCCTGCTTCGTGTCGAGCTGGGGCGGGAGCACCAGGATGACGGGCGCGCCGGAGGGTGCCCCCTCCACCCGCAGGTACACCCAGGGCTGGGTGCGCGGGGAGTACAACACCCGCTCCGCGATGGCCCAGGCGGTGGGGAACTCCACCTGGATCACCTGCACCTGCGTGCCCGCCGGCACCAGGGATTGGATGGGGCCGGGATTGATGGGCTGACCCTTGGTGTCGTTGAGCAGCCGCACCTCGTCGGGAGGGTAGGGCGTCAACAGCCGCTTGGAGGCATCCCCGAAGAAGGGGGTGATGTAGCTGGAGGCCTTCAAGTAGCGCACCGCGGCCGGGCCCGAGGTCACATCGCGTTGCAGCGACGAGCGGTCCTCCGCGCTGAGCTTGGTTTGACTCGCGCAGCCGCCGGTGGCCAGCGCCACGGGCAGCAACAGGGACAGGGCGAGGAGTCGTTTCACGCGGGGCACCCCGTTCAGAAGGCGAAGCCGAAGGCGCGAGTGGCCACGAGGGGCTCGTTGCGGCCGCTCGAGGTGTCCGCCACGAGGATGGCCCGCTGGCGCGTGGCCTCGACGATGCGCGCGCCGCCCGCCGTCTGGTAGGCGTCGATGCCCTGGATGACGTGCGAGGCGAGCAGGGCGAGGCCGCCGAGCCCCCAGAAGATGCCGCCCAGGGCGTAGTGCAGCACGCTGCTCGCGATGATGATGGCCACGTCCACCACGAGGAACAGGATGAAGCCGTTGGTGTCCGCGGCCAGCAGGTGACCCGTGCCGAAGCCGATGATGAGGCCGAGCACGAGCGCGAGCACCGGGCGGGTGTCCCCGCTCACGCCACCGCCGGTGTCCAGGGGCATGGGCGCGTCCATGAGGCCCAGGCGCGTGGCGTCGGTGAGGCGCAGGGCGGGCGTCTCCGAGGGCTTGAAGGTGGCCGCCAGCTCCATTCCCTCCAGGAGCCGTGCGTGGCGGCCTTCCCGGGTCTGGGCGAAGGAGATGCTGGGATCCGCGGCGGACGCGGACTCCACGGGGGTGATGGCGAACAGCGAGGCGAGCAATACGGGAACGAGCATGAAGGTGACCTCTGCGCGGAAGTGCGCGGGAAGTCGCCTCCTTAACTCATGGCGAGGGCGTCGGGGATGGGTTGTCGTTCACGCGCTGCCGCCGCTCGCCACAACCCTTCACCGGTGGACAGATGGGTCCACGGCCGTCGGGATCGGGCACGAGCAGGAAACGGCCCTGACCGCGAGCATCGGTCAGCTCTGGGTGGCCGCAAAGCACACAGTGGCGGGGGGGTCGCTTGGAGGGAGGAAAGGGCACGAGGACAAGTTTCCTCCCGCTCCCTCCCCCCCGCGACTTTTCCGCCGCTCAGCTCTTGGCGCTCGCGGCCGGCGCCGCGGGGGTGCTGCTGGCCGTGCTCGGCGCACTCGTGCTGGAGGAGGACGCGTCGCTGGAGCTGGACGCGCTCGTGCTCGAGGACGACGTGCTCGAGGACGACGAGCCACCGCTGGAGCTGGAGTTGGTGGAGCCGTAGAGGTCCTTGTACCAACCGCCGCCCTTGAGGTGGAAGCTGGAGCGGCTCACCACGCGGCTGAGCGAAGCCTGGGCGCCGCACGCGGTGCACTTCTCCGGCGTCGGATCGCTGATCTTCTGCAGCACGTCGATCGTCTTCCCGCAGGAACCGCAGGCGTATTCGTAGATGGGCATGGGACAGGGCCTCTTTCTAGGATGTGGAGTGGGGGGAAGAAGGTGTGCGCTTGAGGTGACCCTCGACCACGCCGAGGCGCTCCAGCGCGCGCAGCACCAGCTCCGAGGGCGCCCCGTGCTTGCGGCCGATCGCCTCGGAGAGGGCGCTGAGCGACGTCACCTCGGGCCCCTCCTCGCGCACCAGGACTTCCAGCTCCCGGCGCAGCATGTCGGAGAAGCGCTTCTTGATGCCCAGGTCGACGAGGTACTTCTCGCGCCCGAGCAGATCCAGCTTCTGGGTGAGGTGACGCCCGGTCAGGGCCTCGCGGCGGAAGCGCTCGCGCACGGCCTCGACCTGTTCGGAGATGCCGAGCTTGGCCTCGAGCTGCTTGAGCTCCGATGGGCTCAGGCCCAGCGCCCAGCCCACCCGGCCGGAGGCACCCCGGTGCTCGGTGAAGGCGGCGAGGATGGCCGCGTGCTCGCGCTCCTCCAGGGCATCCATCACCCCCTGCTCCTTGAGCACGGTCTCCATCTCCCCGAGTGTCAGCTCACCCCGGGCCCCGTTGTACTGCTGGGACAGGGCCTTGTGCAGGGCGAAGCGGTTCTCGTTGGACTCCATCAACCCCTCGAGGATGTCCTTGCCCGAGGAGCGAGTGAGCTCCTGGAAGCTCGACTTGGGGGCGTCCAGGCGGGTGAAGCGGCCGCGCGGCTTGGGCAGATCCCGCTTGAGGAAGCTGGGCCCCTCCTGCTCGTCGGCTTCCACGGCGGGCGGCTCGGCGGCGGCGCGCTTGCGGGGCGCGATGCGCGACTGGACCGTCTCGTTCGCCGGGAGGGATTCCCTCCGGGCGGGCACGTCGGGAGACGCGGCGCGGGGTGGGGGGATGGCGAAGGTGGGCACGTCGGGGGCGGGCGGAGCGGGCGGGCGCTTCTCCTCGTGGACGCGGGCCAGCTCGCGGACCACTTCGTAGTAGCCGCAGCCCTGCCGCGTCGCGGCGAGCGAGGGAGCCGTGCCGTGCAGCACGTCCACCACGGCGAAGGGCCCGAGGGGCGTGGCCCCGGGCTCGGCGTCCGTCAAGGAACGGACGCGGAAGTCGTCAGCATCGGCCAGCAGGGCGAGTGCCTCGCGGACCTCAGTGGGGGTTGCAGGCGAATGGGCTCGCCGGCAGTAGTCGGAGACGGCCACCGCCACGGGGGTGGGCACGTCATCGGGTTGCCGTTGTCTCTGCCAGGGACGGTTCATGAAAATCGCGGAAAAATGCTCGTTTACGAGGCCGGGTGCCTCTATCTTCGCTGGCGGACGGGTGTCAATGAATCCGACAGGCCCCAATCTAAACAGTCAGAGGCGGATGCAAGTCGGTACTACACCTGGACCGGGGGGCGTGCATCCCGCACGTTCCGCCGGTGGACACCCGCTGCCCGGGCACGGCAGCGTGGCGAGCCGGGAGGCAGGCGAGCTTTGAATCGGAACATGGACGAGGTGCTGCAGCATTACATGGCGCAGCACGGGTTGAAGAGCACGCGCCAGCGCACCCTCATCATCGACACCTTCTTCTCCGTCGGCGGGCACCTGTCCGTCGAGGAGCTGTGGAACAAGGTGCGCGAGCAGGACGCCAAGGTGTCCGTGGCCACGGTCTACCGGACCATGAAGCTGCTCGGGGAGTGTGGGCTCGCCCATGCCCGCAACTTCGGCGACGGGCAGACGCGCTACGAGGCGGCCGTGGGCCGTCACCATCATGATCACCTCATCTGCACCCACTGCGGCACCATCGTCGAGTTCGAGGATGAGCGCATCGAGCAGATGCAGGAGGTGGTGGCGCGCAAGCACGGCTTCACGGTGACGTCGCACAAGATGGAGCTGTACGGGCTGTGCCGTAATTGCCAGCGCCTGGGCAAGGCCAAGAGCGAGGCATGAGGCGAAGGGGGTTCCGGGCACTGGTGTGCGCTGGGGTGCTGACGCTCGCTGGCTGCCACCGGGGGCCCGAGGTGCCCCGGCTCACGGGGACGGGCTCTCCTTATCTGCGCGCGCTGTGGCTGCCGTCGGTGGGGCCCACCCCCTACGACTGGCGCCAGCTGCCCGGACGGGTGGTGCTGGTGTCCTTCTTCGCCACCTGGAGCTTTCCCTCCCTGGCCCAGTTGCCCACGCTCGAGGCGCTTCAGAAAGAGCGGGGCGCCCAGGGCTTCCAGGTGGTGTTGGTGGGGTTGGATCTCGACGGGGCGCGCACGCTGGCGCCCTTCGCCGAGGAATACGCCTCGCTCGGCATCCCCGTCCTGGTGTCCGATCCGGCCCTTCAGCAGGGTCAGAGCGCCTTCGGCCTCATCCCCGCGCTCCCCGCTTCCTTCCTCCTGGACAAGGAGGGGCAGGTCGCGGGGGCCTGGCAGGGCATGGCCGGCCACGCGGCGCTGTCCGAGGCCGTCCAGACGCTGCTGCGCCGCTGAGGCCGGGGCTCACGGCACCGGTTCGCCCGTCTTCTGCGTGTACCAGCGCTCGGGCAGCACCAGGCGGATGCTCGTGTTGCCGGGGGCCACCTCCACGCCCACGGAGACGATGCCGAGCTTCACCAGCAGCACCGCCCGGGTGGCGCCGCCCGCGCTTTCCGCCTGGCCGCGCAGCTCGAGTCCCTCTCCCCGGGCGCGCAGCGTGCTGAGCTTCGCGCCGCCTTCCCCCAGGGCCACCACGCCGGAGATCTCCAGGCCCTCCGCCTGGAGCAGGGGCGAGAGGAAGTGGGGAAACGCCCCCTGCTGGGTGAGCAGGGCGATGAAGGGCGCCGCGTTGGAGAAGCTGCCCGTGAAACGTCCCCGGAAGGAGGGGGGGGACATGCGCAGGGTGGCCTCGGGGAAGACGAGCGTGCCGTCCCAGTCTCGCGCGTTGTCCCTGCCCGTGCGCACGGACACGCCGCGCAGCAGCAGCCGGCTGCCGTGCAGGGTCACCTTGTCCTGGTTGAAGGCCAGCTTGTGCGCGTCCACGTCCATCAGCACGCGTCCCGTGATCCTCGCGCCGCCCCAGTGGGCCTGAAGCCCCTGGGTGCTCAGCGACAGGTGCCCCTCGCCCCCGCCATTCTCGGGGTTGGCGCGGGACGAGACCTCCAGATAGGCGCGTCCGGATTCCACCTGGAAGGAGGGGCCCAGCCACCCGTTGAGCATCCTCAATTCCAGGGGGTTGCTGCGCGCCGCGCGCAGCGCCACGTGGACGTCCGGCAGCGCCTCGCCCAGTCGCGGAGACCTCGCGCCCATGAGGACAACCACTTCGGGGGTCTGCAACGCCTGGTCCCGGCCCTTGCCGCCCTCCATCCGCACCGGCCCCATCGTGAACTTCAACCCCAGGCGATCCTCTCCGTCCTCGCGCGTGTGCACGTCCGCGTGGAATCGCCACGGGGCCTTGAGGCGCAAGGGACCCACGGGCATCTCGAAGGGCTCGCCCGAGCCTTGGAGCACGGTGCCCGGCGCGAGACGGCCGTCCTTCACGTGCAGATCCACCTCCACGCGGCCCGCGCCTCCCTCGGGAGACACGCCCTCGAGCCGGGGTAGCAGGTGTTGCAGCGAGCTGATGGCGGGGACGGTGGCGCTGAGCTGGAGCCGCCCACCGGTGAGGCCCGCGATGAGATCGATGCCCTCTTCTCCCTGGTAGCGCGCCTCGAGGGTGGCGCTCGCCGTGCCCTTCTCCACGTTCGCCACGGCGTCGCCTTGGACGAACAGCTCCCCCGGTCCGAGCCGCAGCCGGGTCTCGTGCAGGAAGATGCGCTCGCCGGACTCCACGTCCAGGGCGCCCGCTACCTCCTCGATGCCCGTGAGCCGGGCCTCATTCCAGATGAGCTCATGCACGCCGTGCACCCGCACCTCGTGCAGCAGGATCTTCCACCCGCCCGGCTTCTCCTTCTTCTTCTCCTCGGCGTCCTGGGTTCGTGCCCGTGCCTCGCCCGTCTGTTCCGGCGTCACGCTGTGGATGCGCGCCCGCAGGCCCCATACATCCAGGGACTCTGTCTTGAACTGTCGCCGGAACAGGGCGTTGAGGGACACATTCACCTCCGCCCGATCGATGTCGAGCCGCCAATGGCCGCCGCTCTTTTCCTCATGAAGCAAGACGAAGTTCTCCAGGTGGACGCGGCCGGGCACCACGCTGCTCGCCTTGCTCCAGCTCATCTGGGTGTCGGGGATGAGGTGGTTGAGCAGCCGGGCCAATCCTCCCGTGGCGAGCAGGGCGATGTAGACGAGCTCCAGCACGAGCAGCGCCAGGACTCCCCAGAGGAGTGGACGGCGCCAGCGCGCCGGAGGGCGGGAGACGGAGGAGGGGAGGGCGGCGGGAGGCATTCGGCTCGGGTGGGTGAAAGGGCGTCATGCTCGCAGGCCAGGCGCGGCGAGGCCCGCTTCCCGTGCGCCGAGTGTCCTGCGCAGGAAAGAGCGGCGGGCGCTACAGCCCTGGAGCGGAATTCTTGCCGGTCAGGTCGTCACTGGTACCTTGCCGCGCACTCATGACGGTGCGGCGAAAGCTCCTGGCGGTAGCGGCGTGCGTGGCCGCGCTCCTCACGCTGGTCTCGGCGTCGGATGCCAAGGGCTTCCGTCGCTACCTGAGCCTGCGCCAGGACGTCGAGTCCCTTCACGAGCGCAACCGCGCCATCGCCGAGCAGAACGAGCAACTGCTGCGCGAAATCAACGCGCTCCGCAACGATCCCGCGGCCCTCGAGCGCTCGGCGCGCGAGGAGCTCGGCTACATCAAACCCGGCGAGCTCGTCTTCCACCTGGAGTAGACCCCATGCCCTCGCCCCTCTCCGCCGTCTCCAAGTTGACGCGCTTCCTGGTGCGGGCCGTGCCCGCGGCGTCCGTGCTCTGCGCCTTCGTGCACCTGGCTCGCGGGGGCTTCCGTGGTCTGCACTCGCTCGGCTGGACGGAGGCCGCCCTCGTCCTCTTCCTGCTCGCCGGGCTCGGGGTGATGGGCTGGCGCCGCTTCACCCGCGAGGCCGTGGGCGCGCCGCTCTACCTTCGGGACGACGTGGAGCTGGGCGCGGTGTTCCTCGCCTCGGCGTTCCTCGTGGTCGCCCTCGCGGGCGGCGCCGCGTTTCCCCTCGTCTACCTGCTCATGGCGTGTCTGGTGGCCTTCCTGCCGCGCGTCGCGAGTGGGGTGCTGCTCGGCGTGGCGCTCGCGTTCGACGCGCTCATCGTCTTCCGGAGCCCCGAGAGCGGGCTCGCCACCTTCCTCATCCACGCCTCCTTCCTGTCGCTCTTCGCGGGCCTCAACCACCTGGTGCTCGCCGCGCGCATCGCCGCCGCCCGCCGGGCCGAGAGCGCCGCCGTGGACAAGCGCATCAAGGAAGTGGAGGAGCGCGCCCGCACGTTCCGCCTGGTGAACGCCGGCACCCACGACAACCCCCCCGACGAGAAGGAGCAGGAGAAGTGGCTGCTCGCGTCGGTGAAGGAGATCGAGGGCGCGGTGGGCGCGGCCCTGGAGATCGCCGAGACGGCGCTCAAGACGCACACCTGCGCGGCCTTCCTGCTCACCTCGGACGACAAGGGGCTCAAGCTGTACGACTGCCGCAGCGCCTCCGAGCGCGTGCAGCGCGAGCGCTTCAACGCGGGCGAGGGCGTGCTGGGCGGCGTGCTCAAGCGCCGGGCCCCGGTGCGCATGCACTCGGCGCATGGGCTCAAGGGGATCACCTGGTACGAGAGCGGCGCGCCCTCCGTGGGGGCCGTGCTGGCCGTGCCCATCATCGAGGGCGGCGGCCTGGTGCGCGGCGTGCTGATCGCGGATCGCCACACGCACAACCCCTTCTCGGATGACGACGAGAAGCTGCTCACCACCATCGCCGCCGAGGTGCTGCGCTCCATCGAGGTGGAGCGGGTGATGACGTACATCCGCAAGACGCGCGACGAGAAGGACCGGTTCTTCCGCGCCATCGAGGAGCTCAACCGCGCGGGCAGCCCCGAGCAGGTGTTCCTCGCCGTGCTGGAGAGCGCGCGGCAGCTCGCGGGGCTGGACTTCAGCGCCGTCACCATCGTGAGCGAGGTGGAGGGCAAGCGCGTGCACAAGGTGGCGCGCATGCTGGGCGTGGGCTCGGCGGGCAAGGCCATCGAGGGCACGACCTTCCCGGACAACAACGGGCTCGTCGCCAACGTGGTGCGCTACGGCGCGCCCCTGCCCGGGCGGGACTTGAAGGCCATGGACCGGCAGGTCATCTTCGACGAGGAGACGCAGGTGCGTGGGCTCGCGGCGTTGAAGATCTTCCCGCTCACGGCGGGTGACCGGATCCTCGGCACGCTGGTGGCGGGCTCGCGGCGCAAGACGGCGCTGGACCATGACGTGCTGCGCATGCTGGAGGTCATCGCCATGCAGGCCGCCCAGGCGGTGTTGCGCGCCCAGCTCTACGAGCAGATGGAGCGCATGGCCACCACGGACGGCATGACGGGCCTGTACAACAACCGCACCTTCCAGGCGAAGGCGGACGAGATGCTGGCGCACTCGCGGCGTTATGGGCGCAAGTGCTCGCTGGTGCTCACGGACGTGGACCACTTCAAGAGCGTCAACGACACCTACGGCCACCTCACGGGAGACCAGGTGCTCAAGGGCGTGGCGCGCATCCTCAAGCAGCAGGCGCGCGACACGGACATCGTGGCCCGCTACGGCGGCGAGGAGTTCGCCATCCTCATGCCGGAGACGGACCCCAAGGGCGCCAAGGTCATCGCCGAGCGCATCCGCGAGGCCATCAAGGCCGAGGTGTTCCAGACGGAAATGGGCCCGCTCAAGGTGACGCTGTCCCTGGGCATCGCCACCGCGCCGGACCACGGCGTGGACAAGCTGGTGCTGGTGGAGCAGGCGGACCAGTGCCTGTACTACGCCAAGCGCCACGGCCGGAACCAGTCCGTCACCGTCGCCGAGGCCCAGGGCGGCCGCAAGCTCCAGGCCGTCGAGGGCTGACGTACTCGCGCCATGAATGGGCCCGCGCGCATCCCCCTGGGCGTCACCACGAGTGGACAACCCGAGGTGGCGCTCGTCCAACGGGCCCGCGAGGCCGCGCGCGCCTGGGGCCTGCCCTTCGTGGCCCGCCGCAAGAAGCAGCCCCTGGGCCCCCTGCTCGAATCCGTCGCCGAGGCCCTGCTCGTCTTCGAGCGCGAGGGCGTGACGCTCTGGGACAAGGAGAGCTCGTTCAGCTTCAACCCCGGCATGGCCCACCTGCGCCGGCTGCGAATCCTCGACGGGCAGCGGGATGACGCCCTCGTGCGCGTGGGCGAGCTGCGCGCGGGAGACCACGTTCTCGACTGCACCCTGGGGCTCGGGCAGGACGCCCTGGTGGCGGCGCTGGTGGTGGGCCCGGAGGGCAGGGTGGTGGCCCTGGAGAAGAGCCTCGCCCTGTTCGCCGTCGTGTCCCAGGGACTCGCCGCCTACCCCTACGGCCCCGCATCCAGCCGCGTGGAGGCCCTGCACGCGGATTCCCACGCGTACCTGCGCACGCTGCCCTCGGGCTCCTTCGACGTCGTCTGCTTCGATCCGATGTTCGAGAAGCCCAAGAAGTCCCAGCCCGCCTTCGAGATGCTGCGCCGCTTCGCCGAGCATGCCCCGCTCACTCCGGACGTCTTGCGGGAAGCCCAGCGCGTGGCTCGGCGGTGGGTGGTGGTGAAGGGCTCCAAGTACTCGGAGGACCTGACGAAGCTGGGGCTCGAGGCCGAACCCGGCTCCCGCTACACCTCGGTCATCTGGGGCCGCGCGCCCGCGCTCGCCCCCAAGTAGGCTGTCACCCCATCCAAGGGGGTGCACCCGATGCGTGAAGCGTTGCGATGGTTGTTCGTGGTGGCGGGAATGTCCTGGTCGTGGGCCGCGTCGGCGGGGGCTCCCCAGCGGCCCACACCCGTCGATTGCGGAAGCGCCCAATGCGAGGGCATCCGGGAGATGAGGGCCCTGTTCAACGCCGAGATGGCCTACCTCCAGGAGCGAGACCTGTACTCGTCGGACCTGGCGGCGATTGGCTTCGCGCCTCCCGCGTGCGCGAATGGCTCGCGCGTGCCCGTGCCCGGGCCGGGTTGGGTGGCGGGCTGCCGCTTCGCCTACCGGGTCACCCAGGTGACGAAGAGCCCCGAGTCCCTCTCCTTCACCGCCATCGCCCAGGGCGGCACGGGAACCGAGGCCGAGGGAACCCTCCTGCAATTCAGCCAGACGTTTCCCGGGGCTCTCGTCTTCTGGGTCCAGCGAGACGGGGTTCGCCGCTACGTGGGCCTCGACGAGTGTCTGCCCGCGGAGTCCTTCACCTGTTCCGCTCAGATGCGCGAGGGGATGCAGAACATCCGGGCCCTGTTCACCTCGGAGCGCGCCTTCTTGCAGGAGAAGGATCGGTACTCGAGCAACTTCCAGGAACTGGGCTTCCTGCCCCTGGGGTGTACGGACCCCACGAGCCCAGCGCTTCCGGACGGCACGTGGATCGGCGGCTGCCGCTTCATCTATCACGTCGACCTGAAGTCCAACCCCATGGGCTTCACCCTCACGGCGCGCGCCGTGTCTGGCTCCATCCAGGGCACGACGATCAAGATGGAGGACTCCGGGGCCCTGACCGTGACGCCCGTGCCGTTCTCGGAGTGTTTCTGAAGGGAAGTAGGATGGGGACCTCACCCGGGGCGGAAGTCCTCCACCCCTTTCCGAGGAGTCGTCGCATGCGCCGTCTGAGCAATCCGTTGTTCGTGCTGGGTGTGACCCTGGGACTGATGGTGGCGTGTGGTCCCTCGGAGATGCAGGACGCGTCCGTGCCGGACGAGTCTGCGGAGCAGGTGGAGCAGGGCATCGGCACCACCCCGAACTGTGGACCCGGTGGGTCGCTGCAAGAGCAGGTCACCTGGACCACGACCTGCGCGAAGTGCACGGAGGTGGGCGGAGACGGCTCCTGGACGCCGGGGGCCGTTGGCCGCAAGGGCAGCCTCTACCAGCGGTGCTGCTTCAGCTGGGGTGAGTGCGGCGGCTGGCAGCTCATCCGCCCCGTGTGCAGTGCCTGTGAGTTGAACTGAGCCCAGGCACTGGAGGGCCGGGTTCCCGTTGTCCAGCGGGCACGGGAACGCGGCCACCGGGTGACACGCCTTGAAGGGTGGGGATGGGCGTCCCTAATGGGACGGATCATGACTCACCGTCTTCTCCGGGTCGCCGGCCCCCTGCTGGGCGTGGGGGTCCTCACCCTGGCCCTCAAGGCGCTGCACGAGGAGCTGCACGCCTACCACTACCGCGACATCGTCCATCAACTGGAGGCGTTGCCCTGGCCCCGGTTGCTGCTCGCGGTGGGGCTCGTGATCCTGAGCTATGGCGTGCTCACGGGCTATGACTGGATCGCCCTGCGCTACGTGGGCAGCGGCCTGCCGTACCGCACGTTCGGCCCGGCGGCCTTCATCGCCACCGCCGTGAGCAACAACGTGGGGTTCACGTGGTTGAGTGGCGGTTCCATCCGCCTGCGCTTCTACACGTCCCAGGGGCTTTCCACCGCCGAGGTCACCCAGGTGGTGGGCTACATCACCCTGAGCTTCTGGGTGGGCTTCCTCTCCGTCGGAGGGGCGCTGTTCCTGTTCGATCCTCCGCCCATTCCTCCGGAATTGCACCTGCCCCAAGTGGGCCCTCGGCTCATTGGAGGCCTCTTCCTCGGCGTCGTTCTCTTCTACGCGGGGCTCGTGCTCCTGCGGCGCGAGCCCGTGCGCATCCGGGGCTGGCAACTGCCCATGCCCACGCGCCACCACCTCATCTGGCAGGTGCTCGTGGCGGGAGGGGACTGGCTCTTCGCCGCCGCCACGCTCTACGCGCTCCTGCCGGGCCACGACGTGTCCTTCCATGCCGTGCTCGGGGCCTTCATCGTGGCGCAGATGTCCGGGCTCCTCAGTCACGTGCCTGGGGGCATCGGCGTCTTCGAGACCGTGGTGCTGCTCTTCCTGTCCGATCGCATCCCCAAGCCCGTGCTGCTGGGGACGCTCGTCGTCTACCGCGCCGTCTACTACCTGCTGCCCTTCGCGTTGTCGGTGGTGCTGATCGGCCTCTACGAGGTGGGGCAGCGCCGGGCCCAGGTGCAACGGCTCGCCGGTTCAGCGGGCCGCTGGGCCTCGTCGCTGCTGCCCAACGTCTTCGCCCTGGCCACCTTCACCACGGGGGTCTTCCTCCTGGTGTCGAGCGTCACTCCGGCGCTCGATGGCCGGTGGGCGTGGGTGGACCGTGTCGTGCCCCTGCCTGTCCGGGACGTGTCTCACCTGTCGAGCGGCCTGGTGGGGGCGGGGCTGCTGCTGCTCGCGCGCGGCATCCAGCGGCGACTGGATGGGGCCTATGTCCTGACCGTGGTGCTGTTGGGGGTGGGGGCCGCCGTGGCGGTGCTGCGGGGTGGAGAGTTCCGCACGGCGCTCGTGCTCGCGGTGCTGTTCGTGTGCTTCCTGCCGTGTCATCGCGAGTTCTACCGGCGCTCCTCGCTCCTGCACGAGCGCTTCACCGTGGGGTGGGTCCTCGCCATCCTGGCGGTCCTGGGGGCCACGTCCTGGCTGGGCTTCTTCGTGCATCGGAACGCGGAGTTCTCCAGCGAGCTGTTGTGGCGCTTCGTGCTGCATGGGGACGCGCCGCGCTTCGTGCGCGTGAGCGTGGGCGCGGCGGTGGTGGTGGGAGTCTTCGCCGTGGCGCACCTGCTGCGCGCGCTTCCGTCCCAGCCCGAGCGTCCGTCCTTGGATGACCTGGCCACCGCGCGGGACATTGTCTCGCACTCGCCCGATGCCTTCGCGCATCGCGCCTTGCTGGGGGACTTGACCCTGTTGTTCAACGCGTCGCGCACGGGCTTCGTCATGTCCACCCACCAGGGACGCGGTTGGGTGGCGCTGGGGGACCCCATTGGTCCCGAGCCAGAGCTCGCGGGACTCGCGTGGCGGTGGTTCGAGGAGGTGGAGCGCCACAATGCGATCCCGGTGTTCTCCGCGGTACGGTCCGAGCACCTGCCGCTCTACATGGAGCTGGGGCTGTCGCCGCAGAAGGTGGGCGAACAGGCACGGGTGGCGCTGCGGGACGGAGCCCCGGAGGACTCACGCCAGGAGTGGGAAGGGTGTGGCTTCGAGGTCATTCCTGGAGAGGGAGTGGGCGCGTGGCTCGCGGAACTCGAGCGGGTGGCCGAGGACTGGTGCTCGCGTCGGGGACGCGGGGACGTGGGAGCGCTCGACGCACGGGCCCTGGCGCTCGGGCCGGTGGCCCTGGTGCGGCGCGAGGGCAGGGTGGTGGCATTCGCCAGCATGTGGACGGGCGCGGACCGCGAGGAGGTGTCCGTGCGCCTGTTGCGCTTCTCCGCCGAGGCGCCCGTGGGCGTGATGGACTGGCTCGTGGAGCGGCTGCGCGAGTGGGGGCGTCGCGAGGGCTACCACTGGCTCGATCTGGGGCTGACCCCGTCGGCCGATGCCGAGGAGGCCTCGCTCTCGCCGACATGGAGCCACCTGAGCACCTGGCGCTTCGTCCACGGCGAGCACTTCGAGGACCTGCCCTCCCTGAGAGCCTTCAAGCAACGGTTCCAGCCCCGCTGGGAGCCGCGCTATCTGGTGTCTCCGCCGGGGCTCTCGCTGCCCTCGGTGCTCGAGGACGTGGCCGGCCGTGTGAGTGCCGTGCGCTGGGTGGGGCTTGAACTGGGCGGTGATTCCATCCTTCGCCACCCGCCGCGCATTCCATCTTGACCAGGATGTTGGACTCGCGTGTTAGTCGCCGGTCTCGCGCTCGTGGGCGCAGGAGCTGGAGGACGACATGAAGTTGCACTGGGGGGCGTGCTGCTGCTGGGGTACCTATTGGTGGGCTGTGCGACGACGCGGGTCGTGCGCCTGGACACGGGAGAGGGCGCGCCCATCGTCTACACTTGTCAGGCGACAGGAATTTTTGACCCCCTTACGTCACTAAAACTGACCCCCTCCCGGGCTCGTTGTTCTACGTCGAGATGCTCCGTCGTTCTACTGCGGATGTCCGCCGGAGCGCGCCCTCGCTGCTTCTCGAGCGAGGGCGCGCGGAGGCGGCTTCCGAGGCTCAGCGCCCGGGTTCTGCTCCGGCGTCAGGGGTCTGCGGCGAGCCACGGCCCAGCAGCCCGGCCTTGCGCTTCTGCCGCAGCCGGTAGCTGTCGCCTTGAATCAGCAGCGTGTGGCTGTGGTGCAACAGTCGGTCGAGGATGGCCGCCGCCAGCACGTCATCGCCGAAGACGCCGCCCCACTGGCCCACCAGCTGATTGGTGGTGAGAAGCAGGCTGCCCTTCTCGTAGCGACGCGCCACCAGTTGGAAGAAGAGGTGGGCACTGCGCTTCTCGAAGGGCAGGTAGCCCAACTCGTCCACCACCAGCAGCTTGGGCTTGGCGAAGTAGTTGAGCTTGTCCTTGAGCACGCCCTCGCTTTCGGCCTTGGCCAGCGCCGCCAGCAGTGCCGTGGCGCTGGTGAAGAGCACCGAGTGTCCGCTCTCCACCGCCGCGCGGCCCAGCCCAATCGCCAGGTGCGTCTTGCCCACGCCCGGTGGGCCGAAGAGCAGCACATTCTGCGCCTGGGCGATGAAGCGTCCCGTGGCCAGCTCCCGCACCAGCTTCGCGTCCACCGAGGGCTGCGCCTTGAAGTCGAAGTCCTCCAGCGTCTTCACCGCGGGGAAGTGCGCGATTGTTATCCCCATGCTCACGCGCTTGCGCTGCTTGGCCCCCATCTCCTCGCTCAGCAGCGCGTCGAGGAAGTCCAGGTACGTGGGCTCGCCGCGTGCCGCCTCCGCCAGCAACGCGTCCAACCTCTCGGCCAGGTGTCCCAGCCTCAGCCGCTCCAGGTGCTCGCGCACGCGCGCGTGGACCAGCTCGTGGCTCATGCCGCACCTCGCCGCGCGCCCTGCTCCACCACCGCCGCGTAGTCCTCCAGCGAGCGCCCGAGCGCGCTCAGCTTGCCGCCGCTGCCCTCCACGGGCTGCACGGCGCGCGCTCGCCACAGGCCCTCCCAGTGCGCCTCGTCGACGACTCTGCCATGCGGCTCCTTGCCCCGCGCGTGGGTGGCCACCAGCACTCCGGCGTGGAAGATGCGCACCTCGCTGTCTCCCACCTGCACCTCGACGCTCTCGCGCACCAGCCGGTGCGGCACGCTGTAGCGCACCGTGTCCACGTCCACCAGCGCGTCGTTGGCCACCTTGCGCTTGAGCCTCTGCTGACGACGCGGCAGCGCACGCGCGGGCAGCGCTCGCAGCGCCGCCTTCTCCTCTCGCTCGAACCTGTCCAGGGGCCGCTCGTGCGTGGTGCCGTGCACGCGCATGTCCGCTTCTGCCATCCACTCGGCCAGGTGCCTCTCCAGCTCGCCGAAGGAGTCGAACTCCCGGCCCGCCAGCGCGTTGCGCTTGACGTACTTGACGCCCGACTCCGTCTTGCCCTTGGTGCGCGCGCGGTACGGCCCGCACGCCTTGGGCGTCACGTCCCAGTCGCGGCAGAACTCCACCCAGCCCGGGTGGAAGCGCACCGTGCCGGCCCGTCTGTCGTGCTTCTCCACCAGGGGCCGCGCGTTGTCCCCCAGCACCTCCAGCACCACGCCTCCGAAGTGCACGAACGCCGCCGCCACTCCCTCTCTCCAGTCGTCTCCGCGCTGATTGAGGAAGGCGCGCACGAACAGCCGCCGCGAGAAGCTCAGCACGGCCACCAGCAGGAACACCTTCACCCACTGCCCTCCCAGCCGCACCTTCTTCTCGCCGAAGTCCACCTGCATCTGCTGCCCTGGCTTCGTCTCGAAGCGCACCGTGGCCACCTGTGCCGCGTGCTCCTGTCGTCGCTTCTCCTCCACCGCTCGCTGCACGGTGCGCACGCCTGCCTCCACGCCCTCCTGCGCCAGCAGCGCCTTGACCACCACGGCGTTGCCCTCCGCCGCTCCCGTCCACAACTCCACCGCTCGCTGCTGCTCGGCCTAGGTGAGCCGCCTCGCCTTGGGCCTCACCTGCTTCTCGGCCGCTCGGCCCGCGCGCACGTAGCGCCGCACCGTGTTGCGCGCCACGCCCACCTCGCGCGCTATCCGCTTGTGGCCCCAGCCCGCCTCCGCCAGCACGCGGATGCGCCGCACCACTTCCTGCTCCACCATCGGCACCTCCGCCGCGCGGGGTGCCACAACTTCCGCCGTCTCTTCCATCGCACTGACCTCCCAAGTCCAGGGGCTCTGGAAGGGGGTCAGTTTTAGTGTCGCGAGGGGGTCAATTTTGCTGTCGCTCTACAACACTCCGCCGAAGAGTCAGCACATCGGGATTGGCGAGAGCGAATTCCAGAAGGCGATGACTCAGCTCGTGCTGGACATGCGCTTCTCTCTTCGTCTCGAGGAAGAAGGGATCCCGCGCGTCCGGCTCGCCTTGTGGGATGCATCGCCTCATGTTCAGGACGAAGACCCTGGTGCAGGGTGCTCCCGGCGGGAACATCCGGGCGAGTGTTTCTCCCTGTTGGATGACGGCTTTACCTTTCTGGACGCCAAGGCACGGCGGAAGATGGCCCTGTCCTTCGCCTGGGATGGGGTATGGCGAGGGGTTCAGGATGCCGTGAAGGAGGTTGTCCATCCGCTCGCCTTCAAGGCGATGATTACCTCTGCGATGGCAGCCTACATGCTCCTCGTTGTGGCGCCCGAGCCTTTGACGAAGCTCGTGGCCATCGCTCTGACAACCGTAACCGTTCACCGACTCAGGCTGAGGCCGAGAGTTGGACCGAGGCATGAAGGGGCAACAACGAGGGAGTCGAAAGGCCCCGTCGATGTGCGTGGAGGGTGTCCGTCAGGAAGTCCAGCACGCCTCGCCGTTGCAACTTGAGGGTGGTAACGGTCGTGAGGATTCGTTCCACGAAGAGGCTGCCTTCGGGGCCTTGCGTGCCAAAGGATGTCTTCCTGTACATGACCGCGTGACGCAGGCACCTCTCGGCGAAGTTGTTTGTCGGCTCCACCTCCGGTATGTCGACAAATGTCCACAGGCACTTCTCCCACCGGAGGATTTCCCGTGCCATGCCGGCTGTTTTCTTCTGCGCGCACACCGCGGCCCGGCGCAGCAGTCGGCCCACTTCGCGCTCCACCTCGGGCATCCTCTTCTCGAAGTCCTCCCGTGCCATCGCGCACCCAGTGGTACCAGGTGAAGAAGCGCTCGACTTGCCGCATCAACGCCTCGCCAAGCGGCCCTCCCTCGCCGCCCCGCTCGATGAAGCCCTGGAAGTCGCGCAGCAGGTGGGCCCAGCACAACTGCCTCAGGCCCGGGTCATACCATGCGTACGCGCTCCACCTGTCACTGCCCAGGATGCCCGCGAAGTCTTCTCCCAGCAGCGCACGCGCTACCTTGGCCCCGCGACTCCGAGCGATGTGAAAGACAGCCACCAACGCCGTGGCCACCAGCCACAGCCAGGCACGTTGGCCTCGGCCTTCCCGCCGCCCCTCCACCCACCCCGTCTCGTCCGCGTGCACCCTGTCGGCGGCCTTCACGTACTCGCCAGCCTCGCGCACCGCCGGGGCGAGCGCCTCGGCCATTTGCCCTTCCAGATTCACCACACTGCCCACTGACAGCCGCACCCCCACCATGTCCGACAGCGCGTCCTTCACCAGTCGTTTGGACAGCCGGTACTTGCCCACCAGCAGACTGGCGAGCGCGCCCAACCTATCTCCGAAGGCACTGCTGGCGTACCCGGGCACTTCCTCTCGTGTCACCGTGCCGCACGCGCCGCATTCCAGCGCATGGCTGCGATACTCCGTGACAACGGCCGACAGCGGCGGCACCTCCACCACCTGATGGCGGCGCGGCTCCACGTCTCTTCCCTCCAGCCGACGCCCACAGTCCTTGCACTCCTTGGGCACCAACTCGACGACGTGCCGCACCTCTTCGGGCGGCAGCAGCTCGCGCTCATGCTTCTTGTGTCCGGGCTGGCCCCCAGGACTTCGGCCCGTTGGCTTCTTCGGCTGGCGCCGGGCTCCAGGGCCGTCCGAGGAAGGCGGCTTGGAGGAGTTACTCGAGTTCTGGCTCAGGCGCGCCTCCAACTCCGCCACACGCGCAGTGAGTGCTTCCACCTTCGCCATCAACTCCGCTATCCGCGCGTCTCGCGCGGCCACCATCGCTTCCAGTTCCGCAATCCGCGCGGCTCGGGAATCCACTTCCGCCATGTCTCTGCTACACCACGTCTCCCGTCCCCTCGTCCAGCACTACTTCTCCCGTTACCTCCTTCCTGCCTCCTCCTCAACCGAGCCGGGGCGGTGAACGGTTACTGACAACCTACGTCATCGCATACGTCGGCTTGGATGCCTTCATGAGCCTCGTAGAGGGATGGCAGCGCTTGTCCGCGGACTCGGAAAAGGCAATGTCCTTCGAGGAGTTGGAAGACGCGGGGCACCACTTCGGGAAGGTGATGGGCGTGAACGGGGCGCGAGTTTTCATTCTGGCGCTGACGGCGGCTTTGGGTGGAGGGGCGGCGAATATGGTCTCGAAAGGCCCTATGCTTCCTGGCTTCGCGAGAGCGGCACTGGCGGCTGAAACCAATGCGGGCATCCAGATGTCTGCGGCGATGACAGGAGGCGTTCGCTCTATTTCCATCGCCGAGGGCGCCATGACCGTGGGGCTCGCACCCACCGCGGTGGCCGCGGTCGTGCAGGCAGGCAGTGGCAACGCCACCATTGTTAGCGGCTCAGCGCAGACAAATTCATGGACCAGTAGGACAAGTCCTGGAGGGACCAAATACCGATTCAATACTGGCCACGGTTACAACCGACCTCACGAGCGTCCAGATGGCAGCAGCAAGAGCTTCAGTGGCACAGGACTGACTGCCGACGAAATTGAAACAGCCATCATGCAGTGGATGGAATCCTTCAGGGCATCAGGAGGCACGCTGCCGGTTCCTGGCACTCCCAGTTTCAATGGTCCATTCCAGGGCTCCGTCATCACTGGTTCGCATCCCGTGGGCTTCAGAGCCGTGATGCTGAATACTGGCGAAATCGCGGTATCGACGTACTTCCCTTTGTGAGGTGGAGTCCATGGCCAGTCTTTCGGAGTTGTTCTCACTCATACCTGACACGCCTGGTCCTGCGAGAAGCGAGGCGGAGTATCGATTCATCGAGTCCCTCACTTTCAGCTCATCCAAGGACATCGTTGATTTTCTGGATGAGGTGTATGTGCGCGACTTTCCAGCGCTTCCTGTCTGGATCCGGAATCTGGCGTTTCGTCTGGCGTGCCTTCAGGAGCCCGAAAACCCGGTGCTGCTTCGGAAGGCGGCCGCGGACCTGGAGTGCTTCGGACCGGATTGGGATGTCCATGTTGCTGAACTGCGTCAACGCGCGCAGTGGTTGGAGAGTCGCAACTCGGATGCTCCATGAGGCCTCCATGCGGCGACCGGGGATGATGTGCCGCCTCGACTGGATCACGCCCGGAGTTGGGGACGCTCAGCCGTCGCCGGGGGCGGGGCCCTCTCCGCCCTCGGGCGACAGCTTCGCGCTCCACGCCCCCGCCTGCTCATGGGGCATCAAGTCCCGGGGCGAGCGGTAGTACTGCAACGGCGAGTCATGCAGGAAGTTGGAGACCCGGCTCGTGTACAGGCACGCGTAGCGCTCCACCTGCTCGCCGAAGCGGCTGTTCTCGCTGCCTTCCTTGAAGAGCAGGCCCCAGTACGGATTGAAGCCTTCCTCCACCTCCCGCTCGAGCGTGTCGGCGATCTCCGTGGCCTCGCGCAGCGCCCAGCGCAGCTTGTCCAGCTCCGCCTTGATGCGCCGCCGCTCCGCTTCCACTTCCTCCTGATCCTCGGGCTCCAGCTCCCCTCGCTCCAGCCTCCGGTCCAGCGCGTTGAGCAGGCCCTTGTGGTCGGCCACCGCCTCGTCCAGGCGCTCGCGCGTCAGCTCCACCTCGCTCAGCTCCGAGATGCGCTCGCGCTGGCCCTCCGTGTAGGTGAGCTCGTCCTCGATCTCCTGGACGATCATGCACGTGCGCCACAGCGACGTCTTCTTGGACTTGAGGATGTCGCCGAAGATGTGGTCGCCCACGTAGAGGATGCATTCGCCCGCGCGGTGCGTGTACTGCTCGAACTGCACGAGGTTGCCGCCCTGGTACACCTTGCCGCGCTCCAGACTCGTGGCCTCGCCCAGCACCCGGGCCTCCTCGCCGGGACCCGCCACCTCCAGCTCCAGGAAGGGCCGCTGCTCGGCGAAGAAGGCGGGCTTGGCGGCCAGCGTCACCACGTAGTCGAAGTAGTTGCGCCAGCTCGCGTACTCCGCCATCTGGCCGTCCAGCAGGTAGCGCATCACCGCGTCCGTGTAATCCCACGCCGAGTTCGTCAGCAGGAACAGCCGCTTGCCCCCCGAGCGCAGCTTGTGCAGCGCGGGGCCCAGCTCGGGATCCTGGAAGACGTAGCGCGACAGATCCTTGCGCACCTCGCGCTTGAGCGAGTTGTCGCGGTGCACCTCGTCGATGGCGGTGCGGATGTCGTCGTACAGCCTGCCGTAGTCCACGCGCTGACCGAGTGACTCGAGCAATTCGATGATGCCCGCGAAGAGCCACGCCTCGGGCAGGGCGAAGAGCGTGTCGATCCACGCGAAGCGCGGATCCTTGAGCCGCACGCGCTGATTGCGGTAGAGCGCGTGCCATGTCTCGCGCTGCAGGGGGCGCATGCCATGCCATGCCCGCCCCACGTAGCCGAAGCGATCCATCTTCAGCAGGTTGCCGTTCGCCCTGTCGACGGCGAGCCCGCGCATCACGAAGTGGTGGTCGTACTGCAGGTGGCCGATGACGGGCGGGTAGCCGCGCTCGCTGATGAGCTTGGCGAGCGTCATGTCATAGGCGAGCTGCTCGAGCCGGCGCATGTGGTAGATGGCCAGCGTGTAGTCCATGTCGAAGCCGACCAGCTCGATGCCCGACATGCGCAGGTTGCGGTTGACGAAGATGTCGCGTGCCCGGGACAGGGTGCTCGGGCGGCTGCTCGGCGCGTTGAGCAGCTGCGTGAGCTGCGTGTCCGCGAAGAGGCTCTGGGCGCGGCGTTCGGCTTCCTCGGCGTGGGCCCGATTGCGCGAGGAGCGGAAGCTGCCGTGCAGGGGATCCGGTGTCGTCGGACTGCCGGGGATGGGGGCGGTCGGAGAGAGTTTCGGAGACAAGGGACACACAGACATACCACGCCCTCCCAGGGGGGCACCATGTACCCCGGGGTGCGGTGAACTGTGCCTCTCGCGACGGGTGCATGCCGTGAGCGTTCATCGGCGACAGTCCGGCGGGAAATCCTTGTTTCCTCACTTCCTGAGTCAAGTCGGGAAGCCCAGTTTCACTGGAACGAGTCTTCTGTCGTGCACACCCGAGCGCGAAATGTCCGGTCGTCACGACAAGGAGGAGGGCCATGAAGAAGATGCTGCTCCGTGGAGCGTTCCCGCTGTTCCTCGCCCTGGCGTGTAGTCCCCTGGAGGAGACCGACCTCGAGTTCGAGGAGGCCGGCCAGGCGGCCCATCAGGCGCTCGAGGAGGACAACGGGCTCGCCTTCAACGGGCTCGCCTTCAACGGACTCGCCTTCAACGGACTCGCCTTCAACGGACTCGCCTTCAACGGACTGAACCACAAGGACTTCGTCTCCTGGTTCAACAAGCACCCCGAGGAGTCGGACACCTTCATGAAGTACCTGGTGCGCTGCGCCGTGCCCGCGGGGCAGCACCGGACCTATTGGGATGGCAGGCGCGCCCATATCTGGAACGGCCACCTGGGTCTGGCGCCGGCGTGGGTCTCCGGTTCACCCGCGACGCGGGAGGAGCAGCAGGCCGTCAGCGCGTGCCTCGGGGCGCTCACCAACAAGTACGGGCTCTCCGTGCTCGTGTCCCTGCGGGGTACCACCGCGGCGGGAGCGTCCATCCCCGTGACATCCGGTGAGCAGGCGGACCACACGCTCCGGGAAGGGTGCTTCTTCGGCAACCTCTTCAACGGCGAGGGGCTGTTCGTGGGCAACGATTCGGACCTGTTCTCGTCCACCCAGAGCAGCCTGCGCGCTTGCGCGTTGATGGGAGGCAAGGCGTGTCCGCCGCTCAAGCACATCGGGAGCTGCCACGCGGTCTGCCAGCCCGATGCGACCGGCTCGGCCTTCTCACGCTGCACCTACAAGGGGGTGAGCTACCACGCCATCACCACCCGGATCCGTCCCCAGGACGTCTACACGTGTGGCGATGGCATCTGCCAGTCCACGGAGTCGTGCGGCAAGCACCAGCGCCCCGACTCGTGCAAGGTGGACTGCGGCAAGTGCTGAGCCCGGGGCGGCGTGTCACCAGTGGGTGAGGAGCACTTCCACTCCCACGCTCGTCTCCTTGAAGAACTTGGGCTGTCCGGCCTGGAAGGGCCCGCCCTGGGGCTTGTTGAGCATGTACAGGGGGACGGCTACGCGCACGCCCACCACCTCGGAGAGATCCAATCCGAAGCGCACCTCGGGCAGCAGGAGGGACCATTCCTCCGGCCCTCGCAGGTAGCTGCCCGACGCACCCACGCCCATGCGCCAGCGGACGTAGGGCCCCAGCTCGAGCAACCGGATGTTGCCGGAGAAGCCATCCAGGTCGGAGACCCAGTCGGCGTAGGCCCCGAGCGTGGCCCAGCGCAACCGGGTCTCGTTGGGGACGAGCTGATCCATGTCCCGCACGCCGAAGCCAGACAGCGCCACGCCCAGCCGCCACTCGCTCCGGTCATACACGTTGTCCACCCCCCGGTCCTCGAAGGAGATGACGGGGGCTTCCCACCCCAGCCCCACGCCGTGCTGCCGGCTCAGGTGGAAGGTGAGGGCGTTGCGCGGGGGCGTATAGGTCAGCCACTTGTCCAGGAAGGTGGAGCCGGCCGGACGCAGGATGAGCCGCAAGGCGCCCTGCTGCTGGGTGACGAGATCGTGGAAGGCCCTTCCGACGCGCTCGCGCACGGGCATGAAGTCGGCGCGGGTGCCGGTCGCGGGCGCTTCGCTCATCACGCCCGGGCTGTAGCGATAGCCCTCGTCCTTGAGCGTCGTGAGGAGCTCGTCCACGTCGTCCTCCCGCAGCCGGCCCGTGCGCGCCAGGTGCGTCAACTTGTCCGAGGCCCGGCGCAGCCTGCCCAGCTCGATCAATTCCTCGGAGGCCTCACAGGCGCCATCCTCCACGCACCGGAACTTCTCCGAGGAGATGCCGAGCGCATGCCGGATGCGCGCCTCGCGATCCCACGGCAGCTCCATGCCGGAGGAGGGCACCAGCGCCTCCACCGTCCGCGTGGTGGAGAACTGGGTGGACAGGAACCGGATGGCGTCATGCATGCCCCGGTAGAAGTCGTGCTCGCGGAAGCGGCGGTCGAAGAAGCCCATCATCGCGAACCGGAACTCGGAAGGGAGCACCGCGCCGCGGCGGGGAATCTTGATGCGTCCGGACAGGGTGGGGTCATGCTCCAGGGTGTCGAGCACGACGCTGTCCTGCGAGGCGGCGAGCAGATTGCCCAGGTGCTGGAGGTAGGTCGACTCCAGGGGGCTGATCAGCTTCTCGTCGCGCGCCAGGGGCGGGGCCCACCTCCAATCGACGACATCCTGGTCCAGGTACACGATGGGGAAGCGAGACGTGTCGAGCGTCTGCGCCCGCGGCTCCACCCGCTCCACCCAGCGCCGTCCGAGCCGCACCGCCAGGTCGAGCGGGTTGTTGTTGAGCACTCCGCCATCCACCAGCTTGAGCGATTGGAGGGGCGACCAGCGCACCTCGTCGAAGAACGACACGGACACGTCCACGGGCGAGAACGCGAACGGGAAGGCGCCCGACGCCTGGGGCGCGCGCAGCAGCGTGTCGAGCCCCACCGACTGGCCCCCCGTCGTGCGCGGGGGAAGCTCGGCGCCCAGGGCCGGGTAGAAGCGCAGCTCGTCGCGCTGCACCTGGATGTAGGGCGGGGCCACGTCCGGGGTTCCCTGGAGGAAGGGCAGGCGGACCGTGGGCTTTTGCGCTCCGTGGGTCATCACCTGGACGACGATCTTCTCCGTGACGCGCTTGAGCGAGGCCCTGGACTCGGGCCACCCGGAGCCAAAGGGCACGTCCCGGCCCACCAGGTTGGTCGCGGTGAGGCCGAGCGCGAAGGAGCAGTCGTCCCGGAAGCGGGCCCGGCCCGTCTCCTCGGAGATGACCTGGAGGGTTTCCTTCATGTAGGCGTCATTGAAGAGGTGGTCGCCGCGGTTCTGGTCCTCCTCCGGGAGCAGGTGGGCCAGGTCGAGCTTGTCGATCCACACCCGCCAGAAGAGGCTCGCCTCGGGGGACCATTGGGGCGCCTCGAAGGCGGTGTCACAGGAGGCGAGTCCTCCCAGCAGGGCGTTCACCGCGCCCGCCGAGGCGCCCGTCCAGACGCGGGGCATCGGGTCGCCGAGCTGGCCCGGCTTGCCCTCGCGCCGGGCCACGCTCCAGAAGCGCACGAGCGTGGAGAGGAAGCCCGCCTGATAGGCCCCGAGGCTGATGCCTCCGCTGACGACGAGCACCGGGGCGCTGCGCTGGGTCGCCAGGGCCAGGGCCTGGGCGAGGGCCGGGTTCTCGATGTTGCCGGGCAGGAACTCCGTGCCGCCGGGCACCTCGGGGGCGGTGGGGGTCTCCTCGGCGGGGGGAGCCTCTCCGGCGGCACGGGCCACCGGGCCGCTCGTCAATTGGAACAGCAGCACCGCACTGGCGACCCGGGAGACTCGGTGACTTCGCATGCCCCCAGTCTCGCACTGGAGGCCGTCAGTGGGCGCGCACGAAGAACGCAATCGTCATCAGCACGGAGACGAGGATGACTCCGAGTCGCAGCGCTCCCGGGTTCATCCGCCGGGCCATTCGGGCGCCCCCATAGCCGCCCACCGCCGCGGCCCCCAGCAGGGTCAGGGTTTCGGGCCAGGCCACCTTGCCCGCCACGACGAAGCAGAGCACGGCGACGGCGTTGGTGGCGGCCACCAGGAGCGTCTTGGCGGGGTTGAGTCCGTGGAGATCCGCCGGGCTCAACAGGCTCCAGACCGCCATCATCATGATGCCCACCGCCCCCCCGAAGTAGCCGCCATAGATGGCGAGCAGGAACTGGAGGACGAGTACCGGGAGGGCGGTGATGCGCACACGCCGGCGCAGGGCCTCGCCCAGGCGCCGGCCCAGGGCGAAGGTCAGTGTCGCCCACAGCAAGAGCCAGGGCAGGACGCGGTCGAAGGCGGCCTGGGGCGTGAGCAGCAGGAGCATCGAGCCGAGGAAGCCGCCGAGGAGGCTGGTGGCCAGGAGGGGGCGGAGCGACACCCCATTCAGGGGTTGGAGATCCTCGCGGTAGGCCCAGACGCTCGCGAGTCCTCCGGGAAAGAGCGCCACGGTGCTCGAGGCGTTGGCGGCCAGGGAGGGTACCCCCGCGAGCACGAGGGCGGGGAGGGTGAAGAACGAGCCCCCGCCGGCGATGGCGTTCATCGCGCCGGCGAGCAGGCCCGCGCCCAGGAGCAACAGGAAGGAGTCCATGCGCGCTCAGCTTGTGGGTGGGGGGCGGCCGGGACAATCTGGGAGTTCCGCACCGAGCCTTCGCCTCCGCCGAAGGCTCCGCATGGGTTGCCTCTGGGTGATTCACACGCGCTGGGGCAGAGTCCGGGCATGCCTTCTTCTCTCCTCCCTGTCCGCGCGGCCCTCGCGGGCTGCGTGCTGGCCCTCTTCGCCGCGTGTGCGACGCACCCCGGGGCGACTTCTTCCCCGCGTGAAGTCCCGGTCCTCCGCGTGGGAACGAGCGGCGATTACCCGCCCTTCACTTCGATGCGGGACGGGCAGGTGTCTGGCTTCGATGCCGCGCTCCTGGAGTCCTACGCGGCCGAGCGCGGGTACCGCCTCGAGTGGGTGCGCTTCCAGTGGCCGGAGTTGCTGGCGGACCTCGGCGCCCATCGCTTCGACATGGCCGCCAGTGGCCTCACCCTCCGGCCCGAGCGGTCGCTGGCCGGGCGCTATACCGTCCCGGTGGCGCGCAATGGGGCCCTGCTGCTCTTGCGCCGTCCGGCCTGGGCCCCCGCGCCCGGGAGCACTCCCGAGACGCCGCTCGCGCTTCTCCAGGCACTCGACCGGCCCGAGTTCCGCCTGGCGGTGAACCAGGGCGGCCACCTGGAGCGCGTGGCGCGCGCCCACTTCCAGCACGCGCGCATCCTCGCCATTCCCGGCAACGCGGTGCGCGAGGCGCTGGCGGCGGGACAGGCCGACGCGGCGCTCACCAACACCGTCGAGGGACCGCGCTGGGCCGAGGGCCTCTCCGGCATCGAGCGCGTGGGCCCCTTCACCCGGGACGTGGTGGCGCTCTACGTGGATGCCTCGAAGGCCGAGCTGGCCGCGGAGCTGGACGCGTGGCTCTTGCGGCAGGAGGCGAGTGGGGCGCTCGAGCGGCTTCGGGCGAGCTACCTGGGTTCCGCCGCCACCGGGCCCACCGCGACGCCCGTGGACGCGCTGCTCTCCTCGACCGCCGAGCGGCTGGCGCTGATGCCGATGGTGGCCATGGCCAAGCGCCGCGCGAATCTCCCCACCGAGGTGCCCGCGCAGGAAGCCCGGGTGCTGGAGGCCGCCCGGCAAGAGGTCCACCAGGCCGCGGCGGCCCTCGGGGTTCCGGCTCCTCCGGACGCGGCCATCACCGCCTTCTTCCAGGCGCAGATGGACGCGGCCAAGCAGGTGCAACTGCGCACGCCCATCTCGGCGGATGCTCCCGTGCACTCCCTGGATGAAGAACTCCGGCCGGCGCTCGCGCGCATCAGCGCGCGCATCAGCGCCCTCGTTCCGCGTGTCCCGGGAGGACTGGACCGCGACTCCCTCCGGCGCAAGGCCCGCGAGGACCTGGCGTCCACGGGCCTGGAAGGTGGGGAGATCGATCGACTCGCCGACGCGTTGGTGGACCTGGGGGCGGCCCCTCGTGCCCCCGCGGAGAGCCGGTGACGTGGACCTGACGGACTTGAGCTTGTTCCTCGCGGTGGCCGAGGCGGGCAGCATCACCCGGGGCGCGAAGCGGGCCCACCTGTCCCTCGCCGCCGCCAGCGAGCGCATCCACGGGCTGGAAGAGGAGTGGGGGGTCCTCCTCCTGGAGCGGCGGGGGCGCGGGGTGCGGTTGACCCCGGCGGGCGACTCGCTCGTCCAGCATGCCCGGGCCGTGCTCCTGCAGGTCGAGCACCTGCGAGGCGCCATCGGCCTTCACGCCCAGGGGCTCCAGGGGCGTGTGCGGTTGCTCTGCAACACGGCGGCCCTCTCGGGCGGGCTGCCGGAAGCGCTGGGTGCCTTCCTCGCCCGCCATCCCCACGTGGACGTGGACCTGGAGGAGCGCACGAGCCAGGACATCGTCCAGGCGGTGGCGGGGGGACGGGCCGAGGTGGGCCTCGTGGCCGACACCGTGGAGTTGGGCGCGCTGGAGACCTTTTCCTTCCAGGTGGATCGGCTGGTGGGGATCACCGCGCCCGGGCACCGCCTCGCGACGCGCCGCGCGGTGTCCTTCGCCGAGGTGTTGGACGAGCCCTTCGTCGGGCTGAGCGAGGGCAGTGCCCTCCAGGAGCACCTGGAGTCCCAGGCCGCGCGGCTTGGCCGCCCGCTCCGCTACCGGGTCCGGCTGCGCGGCGTCGAGGAAATCTGCCGGGTGGTGGCGCTCGGCGGGGGGGTAGGGGTGGTGCCCCGGACGGCGGCCTCGCGCTGGCGGCGCTCGCTGTCCCTGCGCGTCGTGGCCCTGGAGGACGCCTGGGCCCAGCGCCAACTCACCCTGTGCGTGCGCCGGTACGCCGGACTGTCGCCGTTCGCCCGGTTGCTCGTCGACGGGCTCCAGGCGGCCGCGCCCAGCGCTCCCCCGCGCTCCCCGCTTGCGGGGTGAAGAGCCGACGTGGCACGCTCGGGGGCCCCCATGAAGTCCCTCGCCCGCCGCCCATCGTCCGACGCCGCGCCGCACCCGAGGAAGGGATGAGCAGTACCTATCGGTTGACCGGCCGCACCGAGGCCGGAGAGCTCTCCGAGTTGTACGAGGCCGTCCAGGAGCCCGAGGGGCTCCCGGTCGTCATCAAGCTCTTCAATCCGAAGACATCGGATTCCCGCTACGCCACTACGCTCGCCTCGACCTATGGCGTGCTCAATCCCCTGGCCGCCGAGGGCCTGGTCCACGTGCTCGACGTGGGCTTCGTGAAGAACCGGCTCGCCGTGGTGCGCGAGGCGGTGGATGGCCCCAGCCTGGGACTCGCCCTGCAGCGGCTCAACACCAAGGAGGTGATCCTCCCTCCCTCCGTGGCGCTGAGCCTCATCATCCAGATCCTCGACGCCGTGGATCGGGCCCATGAAGCGGGCGTGGTGCACGGCGCGCTCACCCCGGGCAACGTGCTGCTCTCGCGCACGGGCCATCCGCACGTGTGTGACTTCGGGGCGCTCCAGGCGCTCCTGGCGGTGCCGGAGCTCAAGCGGGCCTTCGCGCGGGGCCGCAGCGCCTACCGGGCGCCCGAGGTGGGCAAGGGCGGTGAGCCCACCACGCTCTCGGACCTCTACTCCATTGGCGCCATGGCGTACGAGCTGCTCACCCTGCGCGAGGCCGTCATCCCCGACGGCGGCGGCATGAGCACCCGCCGCGCGTCCCTGCCTCCTCCGAGCCGGATCGACCGGCGCCTGCACGCGAAGCTGGATCCCATCCTCCTGCGCTCGCTGGAGGCCACGCCGACGCGGCGCTACGGCTCGTGCGCGGAGATGGCCCAGTCGCTGCGCGGCTTCCTGGCCAACCAGGGCGGGCTGCCCGGGGCCGAGGACGTGCGCCGCTTCATCTCCGAGCTCTTCCCCAATGGCGTGTCCCTCACCACGCCCGGCCCGGTGCCCTTCACCGAGAGCTTCACCCTCACGCCCATCTCCGGCGTGTCTTCCCTGGCGCAGATGCGCGCGGACGCCCTGGAGAAGTCCGTGGTGGCCCGCATCCCGTTCAGCCCCGCGCTGAGCGACGCGGACACGATGGACGCGCCGCCCGCCTTCGAGGAGTACCACCCGTCCAACTTCCCGGACACCCCGCCTCCCGGCGTCGCGAACGCCGTGCGCGGCAAGGTGCTCGAGTCGACCCACATCCTCACCGCGGGCGAGCCCGCGGCGCCCGAGCTCGAGAACACACACATCCGGGACGCTCCGGGCGTGGAGGTCACCCACTTTGGCCGGCAGCGGAGCGAGAAGAGCGTCGTCACGCGCGCGCCCACGAGCCGTCCCCAGGGGCCTCCAGGTGATGACGAGCAGACGTGGGTGGCGCCGCCCGGGGCCGCTCCAGTCAAGTCCGCGCGTCGCGCGCCCGTGTCCCTGTCGGGCGGGAGCGAGGGCACGCGCGTGGGGAAGAATCCCCGCCTGCGCATGGTGGAGGACTTCTCCAAGCCGGCGTCCGGCTCCACCTCCTCCGGCCGGTTGGATCCAGACGGCCTGGGCGACACGGATCGCATCGAGGTGACGGTGACGCGCACGCGTCCCCCCCGGGCGCCGCCGCCTCCTCCCGCGCCCGCGTCCGTGCCCGCGGAGGCGTATGCCGCCCTGCCCGCGCCCACCCATTCGGGGCTCCCGGCGGGAGGCGGCGCCCCGCGCGAGCGGCTGTTCACCGAGGAGCGCAACCTCCTGGAGGACGCGCGGCGCCGGCGCCGGATGATGGCCGTGGCGGGAAGCGTCGCCGGGGTGGGGCTGGTGTGCTTCGCCTTCGGGATGTGGCGCTTCGCCCAACGGCCCAAGGCGGTCGACACGGACCCCAAGGTCGCCGCCGTCAGTGGTGCCGTACAGGAGTACCTGCGCGAGCCACCCGCCTTGCCGCCGCGTCCCGCCCCCGCGCCCGTCGTCCCCGTGGAGACGCCTCAAGAGGAGGCGAAGAACCAGACGGCCCGGCTGACGATCCGGGCCAACCGTCCGGCGCGGGCCTACATCGACGGGGTGCGCATCAAGCGCTCCCTGCCCCTGGTGAACTATCCCGTCAAGGCGGGGCTGCGGAAGATCATCCTCGAGACGACCGGTACGCCGCGCCAGCGAGAGGTGTTCGAGGTGCATCTGGAAGGCGGTGAGCACCGGACCCTGGAGCAGCTCTTCCCCGACCCCCGCCGCCGCTGAGGCCCCGTCCATGGACCGCACCCGCGTCTTCGTCGTCGAGGATCAGCCCACCCTGTTGCGCAACCTCCTCAAGGTGCTGAGCGCCTTCGCGGAGCTGGAGGTGGTGGGCAGCGCCCAGGCGGGCGAGGAGGCCGTGGAGGCCGTGGTCCAGGTGCGCCCGGAGCTGGTGCTCCTGGACCTGGAGCTGCCGGACATGAATGGCATCGAGGTGACCCGGCGGGTCAAGCGGCGGGCGCCCGGCGTGGAGGTCCTCATCCTCACGTCCTTCGAGGACGAGCAGAAGGTGTACGAGGCCATTCAGGCGGGGGCCTCGGGCTACCTGGTCAAGCGGGTGGGGCCGGAGAAGATCCGCTCGGGCATCCGCGAGGTGATGGAAGGGGGCACGGTGCTCGAGCCCCTCATCGCCCGGCGTTTCTGGAACTACTTCCACTCGCTCAAGGCTCAGCAGCCGCCCGCCGCGCCCTCCAAGGACGACAACCCCTGGGGGCTCACGCCGGCCGAGATGGAGGTCTTGCGCTACGTGGCCAAGGGCCTGTCCAACGCCGAGGTGGGGCGGGTGATGACGCTCGAGCGCCGCACGGTGCGCACGCACCTGTCCCACCTGTACCGCAAGATGGGCGTCAACTCGCACGTGGACGCGGTGGTGCTCGCCGTGCGCTCGGGGCTCGTGGACGTGTGAGCTGGCTCACCAGCGCACGGGCAGCACCTCGAAGCCTCGGAAGTTGAGGCTGTGGCACTTGAGGCGCGTGGGCCGGGACTCGTCCAGACGCAGCCTGGGCATGCGCTCGAGCAGCATGGACACCCCCGTCTCCATCTCCCGGCGGGCGAGCCCCGCGCCCATGCAGTGGTGGGCCCCGAACCCGAAGGACAGGTGGCGGGGGTGGCTGTTGTCCCGGGTGATGTCGAAGCGGTCCGGATCGCGGAAGGCCCGGGGATCCCGGTTGGCGGCCGCCATGCCGAGGAACACCACGTCGCCCCGGCGGATGAGCCTCCCGCGCAGCGCCACGTCCTCCACGGCGACGCGGAACACGAAGGGGACGGCGGGGTGGAAGCGCAGGCTCTCGTCCACCGCGGTGCGCAGCAGCTCCGGCCTGCGGCGCAGCAACTGGAGCTGTTCCGGGTGGGCGAGCAGATCATGCACGCAGTTGCTGAGTTGATCCGTGGTGGTGGTGTGTCCGGCGAACAACAGGAGGATGGCGTTGGCCACCAGCTCCCCCGGTGTCATCTGACCCTGTTCCTGCGCCTGGACCATCAGGCTGAGCGTGTCCGGGGTGGGGTGCTCGCGCCGCTGCTCGATGAGGGGCAGGAAGTAGTCCTTCATCTCCACCATGGCCTGGTTGGCCCGGCGCGCCGCGTCCAGCATGCAGGCGCCAGCGGCGGGCGCGGCGAAGTCCGCGAGCATGTCCGCCCAGCGCTGGAAGCGCTCGCGATCCTCGGCGGGAACGCCCAGGAGATCCGCGATGACGCGGGTGGGCAGGGGGTAGGAGATGTCCTGGGCCAGGTTCATCCGTCCCTGCTCATAGACGCGATCCAGGAGCTGCTTCATGGTGCGGTGGATGGAGGGGCACATCGCGTCCAACCGCGGGGGGGTGAAACCCGCCCCGGTCTGCCGGCGCAGCCGGATGTGCTCCGCGCCCACGCGCATCACCATCTGGTTGCGCGAGGTTTCCATGAACTCCCGGATGGTGTCCGGATCCAATCCCTGGATCTGATGCTCGAAGAACTTCAAGCGGTCCGCGCTCATCCGGGGATCCCGGAAGCACGCCAGCACATCCTCGTGCCGGGTGAGGAACCAGGCGTTCACCCGCGGCGACCAGTGCACGGGCTCGTTCTCCCGCAGCTCCTCGTAGAGCGGAAGGGGATTGGCCAGGTTCTCGGGACTGAGGAGGTTGCGATCCTCCTCCATCAACGGCATGACACTCGACATGCGGTGGACTCCTGTGAAAGGCCGGAGTGCGGCGCGCCTTTCCGGGGGTCACTCGGCGGGCGGTTCACTCCACTGCGGGAGGAGCGTCAGCAGAGGTTATGCCAGCCGGTTCGAGTCAATGATTGACGCAGGGGCAGTGGAAATATCCCGGGCCGCTCCGCCTTCCTTCCAGGCGGACCTCCTCGGGGACAAGGGCATTGTGCACCCAATGACAGACACGCGGGAGTAAACCCATACCCTTTGGGTCAACTCTCACCCACGGCCCTGATGGAAAACAGACATCCCCGAAGGATCCGCGTTTCGGGGACGGCGCTACGGCGTGTCGCGCACCAGCCGCAGGTGGGACTTCTTGCCGGTGGCGCGCGCGGGGCCCCTCTGGAGCGGGCCCGGGGGCGTGGGTTGATCCCTCAGCCGCGTGGGGGCCCGTTGGTCCGGCGCGAGCGGGTCCGCCGGGCCGCGCAACCCCGAGCGCAGGATGACGACGAAGAGCAGCGTGAGCAGCAGGGAGATCGTCACCAGGGACAGGAAGTTGCTGGTGAAGAGCCCATCGAGCGCGGGCGCGGGGTCCGGGGTGATGAGCAGGGCGCCGAGCAGCAGCCACCACAGCCCGCTCGCCACGAAGCCCACGCCCCCCACCCACAGCTTCACCCGCGACCAGAAGGTGCGCTGGGAGGGAAGGGCCACCAGCTGGCCTGGCGCGCAGGCGCGAGGCGTGGAGCGGGCCTGCTCGTGCGCGATGCGCGCCAGCTTCGCTCCGCCCAGGCTCCCTCGCGGGCGCGAAGCGGACGCCGCCACGGTGCGGCGGCGCCACACGGCCCCGAGCGCCACCGTCAGCACCCCATACGGCAGCCAGACGGCGGGTCCCATGCGCACGGCCTCGGAGGCGCCCCACAGCAGCGCCACGCAACCGAGGCCCGACAGCATTGACCGGATGGGGGAGGGCGGAAGCACCAGCATGATGCAAACGGTAGCAGAGCCCATGGCTTTCTCCAGTTCCCCTCCCCCGGACAAGGCCCTTGACTGCTCGCGTCTGGACGCTCTCCTGCTCGGACGCCGCACGTTCCACACATCATCTGTCCACTCGCACGGTTCGCTGGCGAGCGGATGGGCTCAGCCCAACGGATCCACGATGGGGTCCGGCATTACCCAGAGCGCCGGGGGGGCGGTGTAGGCCTGGTCGAAGGCATAGAGGATGCCCCGCCAGCGATCCCAGAAGACGGCCCAGTTGTATTCGGTGGGCGGCGAGGTGAGGAGGTTGCCGTCGGGATCCGGCAGGCTGTAGGCGAAGTCGGCATAGGTCCACTCCTGGGTGCCGAAGTCCGTCTTGAGCAGGGGGGTAATGGCCTCGAGCAGGGCCGGGCGCGACACCTCGCCCGGGAAGATGACCCCCGGGGAGAAGACGGGCTGGGCCATGTCGTGCTGCTCGCGCCAGGCGATGTAGTTGTTGCCCATGGCGATGAGCGCGTCGCGCCGGGCGGGCGTGGGCGCCCCGCGCGCCTCTTCATAGAGCGCGAAGGCCGCCACGAGCAGGCTCTTGTAGTGCATGCCCGGAAAGAGGAGGTCGAACTGGAAGGGGCGCGGCTGGTCGTCCGCGTGCGCCAGGCCATACGCATGGGCGGCGCGGGCCTGGGATTCCACGGCTTCCGGGAGGACGAAGTCCGACAGGACGCGCTCCGGCGTCACCTCGCCGCTCTGGAGCTGGCGCCAGTCGAGGTAGGCCTGGCCCGCGCCGCCGATGTCCGTGAAGATGGCCAGGTTGCCCTCGTTGAGCGCCCGTTCCAGGGTGGTGGCGATCGCCTCCGCCCGGTCGAGCGGCTGGGGGCCCGGGGCACTCCAGTAGAGCGTGGCGAGGCGCGAGGACGTGGCCAGCAGGGTGCGGAGATCCACGAGGGCCCCTCCGTTCATGGCCGTGGTGAGCGAGGCGATGGAGGCCGCCCCGTCGAGCGTCAGCCCCCGGAGGAGGAGGTCCAACGACAGGGACTCGACGGCGATCCGCACGGTGCCCGTGAGATCCAGCCGGTTGAGGGCCTGCGTCAACGTCAACGACGGTTGGAGCCGGGCCAAGGCGATCGCCCGCTTCGCGAGGGCGGCCGCGAGCATGCCCTGGCCTCCCGTGCGCGAGGCGTGCGGCGCGAAGACGAACCAGAGGGGCCGCACGGAGCTGCTGCCCCCGGGTTGCAACGTGGGATCGACGATTCCTCCCAGCCCGTAGGCGAGCTGGATGTAGCCCAGGGTGATGCGCTGGTTGTCCTCCAGCGGGGTGGTGGCGTGCGCGCGAGGGGCCAGCAACAGCGGGGCCAGGACCAGCGCGCCCAGGACGCGGCGGATGAAGCGGGGGATCTCCACGGGGAGTCTCCAGGGGGAGGGGGAGGGGAACGGCAAGGTAGTCATCACACCCCTCGCGCCAAGTGTCATCCCCGACAGTCCTCGGCGCTTTGAATGCAAACTTTCTGGGAGGGATTGCGCCGTCCGAGCCGCCGGGCGATCAGGCTGTATTGTTCATTGGGAGACACGAGGCGACTCGTGTATTTTGTGAAGCGCATTCCCTTCGACAGGTCGAACGTGCCCCACCGGACGCCGTCTTCCCCCCGTCTCCCTTCTGTCTCGAGTCCCCTCCTTCGCGACGCCTCGCGCGTGCCGCTCCCGCCTGTCTCGGAGCCGGTGTCCCGGGCTCCCGTGAGCGTGACGCCGGCCCCGCTGTCCGTCGCCACCGCCTCGGCGCGTCTCGCCTTCGAGTCCTTGATGGCCCTGGACATGGATGGCGATGGCCGGCTCACGCAGCGCGACGCGGGACTCGCGCGGGAGGCGGGCCTGCGCTTCGCGGTGGATCTGGAGCTGGGTCCCGGGGTGCGCCTGGAGCTGGCCGGCGCGGAGCGCCTGTCGCACGCGGCGGACGTGCTCGCCGAGGTGGTGCTCGACGGGCGGGGGGATGAGCCCGGACTGCCCGTGGAACGGCTGCTGGAGACGCGCACCGCGGCCCTCAAGGGGCTGCTCGACCGGGGCTGGGACGGACTCGTGCGGCGCTCGAACCGGGCGGTGGATCTCAAGAAGGCGCTCGAGGTGATGCCGGTGAAGGATCCCGAGGGCAGGGCGCGCGTGTACGTGCCCGTGCGCGACCGCCAGGCCCTCAAGAAGCTGCGCGCGGAGAGCCGGCGCGTGGGCGGCCTGGAGATGGTGCCCCTGCACCGGCCGCGGAGCCCCGAGGACTGGACGGCGCTCATGCGCGCCCCGGGCATGCTCTACCTGCCCAGGCCGTACATCGTCCCGGGTGGCCGCTTCGTGCAGATGTTTGGCTGGGACAGCTACTTCAACGCCCGGGGCGCGCTGTCCTCCGGCCGGCTCGAGCTCGCGCGGGACATGCTGGAGAACCAGCTCTACGAGATCGAGCACTACGGGAAGATCCCCAACTCCAACCTGAGCTACCACCTGTCGCGCACCCAGCCGCCGCTCTTGCCGCGGCTCGCCCTGGCGCTGCACCAGAAGCGCTCGGATCGGCGGTTGCTCAAGCGTGTGGCCCGGGTGGCCGAGCAGGAATGGGAAGAGGTGTTCCGCACGGGGCCTCGCGCCACTCCGAGCGGCCTGTCGCGCTACCAGGACGACGCCGAGGGGCCCGACGCCGAGGATCTGTCCCATTTCTACGCGGGCACGCGGCCAGACGACGCGCACTTCTACCGCCATGACCGGGCCATCCGCGAGAGCGGCTGGGACATGTGCCACCGCTTCGGCACCGCCACCCACCACCACGAGCCGGTGTGCCTCAACTCGCTCCTGTTCCAGTACGAGCAGGACCTGGCCGCGCTCTGGCGCCACGCGGAGGGGGAGGGCAGCACGCGCGCCACCCGTTACGCGCGGGCGGCCCGGGCCCGGGCCCGCACCATGCGCGCGCGCTTCTGGGATGGCGAGCGGGGCCTCTTCTTCGACCATGACTTCGTGGCCGGGCGCCGCTCGACCTATGAGTGCCTCGCCACCTTCTATCCGCTGTGGACGGGCTGGGCGAGCCGCGAGGAGGCCACGCGCGTGGCCGCCGCGCTCCCGCGCTTCCTGCACGACGGCGGCCTGACGGCGAGCAGCCGCGCGTCCCGCGAGGCCGCGGGCGGAGAGAACCTGCAGTGGGATTACCCCTTCGGGTGGGCGCCGCATCAGGTCATCGCCGTGGAGGGCTTGCGCCGCTACGGCTTCCACGCCGAGGCGGATGCGGTGGCCTATCGCTGGTTGTCCATGGTGCTGGACATCGCCGGGAGCCACAACGGACTCATCAAGGAGAAGTATGACGTGGTGAGCCGTTCCGCCGACGTGTCCGTGGAGTACGGCAACCAGGGCGCGGATCGTGGCGAGCTCCTGGCGCCCCGGGCCGAGCGCACGCTGGGCTTCGCGTGGACGAACGCCTCGGTGCTGCTGCTGCTCGAGGGCCTGTCGCCGGGCCTGCGCGAGGCGCTCGACGCGGGCATCCCCGCGGACCGCGTGCTGGGCCCCAGGAACCAGGGAGGACCGGGTATTCCCAGGAAGAAGAGGATAGCGCGGATCGCCGCCTGATCGTGGGCATCGGGACGGATTGACCCTTTCTCGGCATCCAAGGGATTGTCCTTCTTGGCGAAGCATTCGAGCAGGGAAGGACGGATGGAGCGGTCCGAGAGGCCTGGGGGCAGCGGAGGGGAAGCGCCGGAAGCGGCGGCGGAGTGGGCGTTGCACGCGAGCAACCGGCTCCTGCGGGCCCTCACCGAGGTCCAGACGGAGTTCATCCAGAACCGTGTCGTGCGCGGGGTGTTCGACAAGCTGTTGACGGTGCTCCTCGAGTTGACGGGCAGTGAATACGGCTTCATCGGCGAGGCGGCCGCCACGGCCGATGGCGCGCCCTACCTGCGCACGCGCGCCATCACCAACATCGCCTGGACGGACGAACTGCGGGCGCTCTATGACCGCGAGGCGCCCCGGGGCTTCGTGGGGGTGGAGTTCCGCAACCTCCACAACCTCTTCGGCGCCGTCCTGGTGACGGGCCAGATGGTGATGACCAACGCCGCGGACAAGGATCCTCGCCGGGGAGGCCTTCCACCGGGCCATCCGCCCCTGCGCGCCTTCCTGGGTCTGCCCTTCCACTCGGCCACGGAGCTGGTGGGCATGGTGGGCCTGGCCAACCGGCCCGGGGGCTATGACGCGGACGTGGTCGCGTTCCTCCAGCCGGTGCTGACCACGTGTTGCGCCATCCTCCTGGGCCTGCGCAGCGAGGCACGGCGGGAGCAGGCGGAGGCGGAGCAGCGGCGTTCGGCCGAGAGCTTCCGCGCCCTCATCGAGGGCTCGCCAGAAGCCATCTTCGTGCACCGCGAGGGCCGGTTGCTCTTCACCAACTCCGCCGCCGTGCGGCTGCTGGGCCATGCCGACAGCGCGTCGTTGGAGAGACGGCCGCTCACGGACTTCGTCCAGCCAGAAGACGCGGAACTGCTCGGCGAGTCCTCCAAGGACGAGGGCCCGCGCGAGGTGCGCTTCCGCCACCGGTTGGACCTGCGGGTGCTGGGCGAGGTGAGCACGGTCTCGCTCGTCTTCGACGGGCAGCCCGCCCTGGTGTCCACCGCGCGTGACATCACCGGCCGCCGTCAGGAACAGGAGCAGTTGCGCGCCACCGAGCGCATGGTGTCCCTGGGAACGCTCGCCGCGGGCGTGGCCCACGAAATCAACAACCCCTTGTCCTATCTCCTGAGCAACCTGCGCTTCGTGGACGAGGAGTTGACGTCCATGCGGGAGACGGGGGAGGGGCTCGCGGGCGAGCGGGGGCGGGAAGTGCGCGAGGCCCTCCAGGAAGCGCTCGCGGGCAGCCACCGGGTGCGCGACATCGTGCGCGACCTGAAGACGTTCTCGCGCGACGGGGAGGATCAGCTCGCGCAGGTGGATGTGCGCGGCGTGCTCGACTCGTGCGTGAACATGGCCTGGAGTGAAATCCGGCACCGCGCGCGTCTGGAGAAGGACTACGGCGAGGTGCCGCTCCTGGAGGCCAATGCCTCTCGCCTGGGGCAGATCTTCCTCAACCTGCTCGTCAACGCCGCGCACGCCATTGCGCACGGCAATCGGGACGGCAACAGCATCCACGTCTCCACCCGCCATGAGGAAGGCCTGGTGGTGGTGGCGATCCGCGACAGCGGCGTGGGCATTCCCGAGGAGCACCTGAGCAAGCTGTTCAGTCCCTTCTTCACCACGAAGCCCGTGGGCGAGGGCACGGGCCTGGGGCTGTCCATCTGCCACAACCTCATCATGACCATGGGGGGACGCATCACCGTGGACAGCCACGTGGGGAAGGGGACCACCTTCCGCGTCTTCCTGCCCGTCAAACGTCCCTCGGGCATCGCGCGCTGATAAAATTGAAATCCGGCTTCACGCCTCTCCCGGGTTTTTCATAGATTCCCGCCCGGTCGCACGCCAGGGCCGGTGGCCCCGGTCCAACCCTGAGTGAAAACGAGGCGGAGTTCATGAAGCAGACGATGAGACGTGGTGTCCTCAAGACGCTGGGATGCGCGCTGGCCCTGGGTATGGCGAGCCAGGCCCAGGCGGGTGTCTATGTCCACCTGTTCGAGTGGCGCTGGCCCGACGTGGCGCGCGAGTGCGAGACGTTCCTCGGGCCCAAGGGCTACACCGCGGTGCAGGTGTCGCCGCCCAACGAGCACGTCACCGGCGAAGCGTGGTGGACCCGTTATCAGCCCGTCAGCTACAAGCTCGAGTCGCGCGGCGGCACGCGGGCGCAGTTCATCGACATGGTGAAGCGCTGCAACGCCGTGGGGGTGGGCATCTACGCCGACCTCGTCATCAACCACACGGCGTCCCTGAGCAACGGCGGCGTGGGCACCGGCGGCACGTCGTGGACGCCCCGCAGCCACCCGATGTACTCGTCCGCCGACTACCACTCGCCCATCTGCACCATCACCAACTATCAGGACGCGGGCAACGTGCAGAAGTGCGACCTGAGCGGCCTGCCGGACCTGAACACGGGCTCGAGCTACGTGCAGCAGACGATCGCCAACTACATCAACGATCTCACGACCATTGGCGTGAAGGGCTACCGGGTGGACGCCGCCAAGCACATGGCTCCGGGCGACGTGGGCGGCATCCGGGGCCGCATGACGGGCTCGCCTTACGTCTTCCAGGAGGTCATCGACCTGGGGGGCGAGGCGGTCAAGGCGAGCCAGTATTTCAGCTACGGCGCGGTGACCGAGTTCAAGTACAGCGCCAACATCGGCGCCCAGTTCAAGGCGGGTCAGCTCAAGAACCTGACCAACTTCGGCGAGAGCTGGGGCTTCATGTCCAGCAACTACGCCGTGGTGTTCACCGACAACCACGACAACCAGCGCGGCCACGGCGCGGGCGGCGCCAACATCCTCACCTACAAGGACGGCGCGCTCTACACCCTGGCCAACGTCTTCATGCTGGGCTGGCCGTATGGCTACCCGCAGGTGATGTCCAGCTACGCCTTCACCAACACGGACGCGGGCCCGCCGGGCTCGGCCGTGCACAACGGCACCAGCGTCAACTGCTTCGGCAGCGCGTGGCAGTGCGAACACCGCTGGCGGGAGATCGCCAACATGGTGCGCTTCCGCGCGGTGACCGAGGGCGCTGGCGTGTCCAGGTGGTGGGACAACGGCAACAACCAGGTGGCCTTCGCCCGCACCGGCAAGGGCTTCGTGGTCATCAACCGCGAGGGCGGCACGCTCACCCGCACCTTCGCCACCGGCCTGCCCGCGGGCAACTACTGCAACATCATCGCCGGGGACGCCACCAACGGAAGCTGCTCGGGAGGGAGCATCACGGTGGACAGCGGCGGCAACGCGTCCTTCTCCGTGCCCGCGATGACGGCGGCCGCCATCCACGTCGGCGCGCTCGGTACGGGCGGCACGACGCCTCCTCCCTCGGGCAACGTCACCGTCAACTTCACCTGCACCAACGGCACGACGTACCTGGGGCAGAGCGTCTACGTCGTCGGCAACCACGCCTCCCTGGGCAACTGGGCTCCCGCCAGCGCCGTGAAGCTCAACCCCACCAGCTACCCCACCTGGACGGGAGCCCTCTCCCTTCCCGCCAACACCTCCCTCGAGTGGAAGTGCCTCAAGCGCGAGGAGGGCAACCCCGCCAACGGCATCCAGTGGCAGTCGGGCGCCAATACCGCGTACAGGACGCCCGCGTCGGGCTCCGGCTCCACCTCGGCGGGTTTCTAGGCCCTCCGCGGCGGACGGGTTCACGAGCGTCGGAACGCTCGCCGGGCGGTGCTTCTGGCCTCCGGCGGAGCGTGCCTGGCCGCCCTCCTGGCGACGTGTGTGGGTCCACTGGTGGGCAAGAAGGGGGCACCCCACCGTTGGCCTGAACATGACGGGGAACCCGCTCCGGGTTCCTCCCTGGAGGAGCGGCCATGGCGAAATTGATCCGTGACATCATGACGCGCGATGTGGAAGTCATTGGTCCGAACGACACCCTGCGAGACGCGGCCCGGAAGATGCGCGATCTGGACGTGGGCCCCATTCCCGTCTGCGATGGCCAGCGCGTGCAGGGAATGATCACCGACCGTGACATCGTGGTGCGCGCTGTCGCCGGGGACCTGGATCCGGCCCGGACGGCCGTGGCCGACATCATGACCAAGGGAATCGAATACTGCTTCGATGACGACCTGGCCGAGGAAGTGCTCGAGCGCATGGAAGAGCAGCAGTTGCGCCGCTTCATCGTGGTGAACCGTGACAAGAAGCTCGTGGGCATCGTGGCGTTGGGCGACCTGGCGGGCTCGGAGAGTGGGCAACGCGTGGGGAAGGCGCTCGAGGGAATTTCCGAGCCCTCCGGCCACGCATGACGTGGGGTGAGGGAGCCCAAGCCGACCTGGGGGCGCGGAATGGACCTGTTCGAGGCATGGGAGATCTCCGCGAATCTGGACGCACTGCTCTCGCGGCTGATCGTTTCCACCCTGGGTTCTCTCCAGCCCAGGAAGCTCCGGGTGGGGGTGGGCATCTCTCCCGGTGTGACGCCGGGCCACTGGCGGGTGGCCCTCCGTGCCTGGTCCCGGGAGGCGTTGGGGCGGGAGATGGAGCGGGAGATCGAGCGGTTGAGGGACGCCGTGGAGGTTCGCGTCACCGGGCCCATCCTCGCCTTGTCCGGCGAGGAGCGCGTGCTGCCCAATGTCCGCCGCGAGCGCCCCTTGCTGCCCGGTTGCTCGATTGGTCACTACAAGGCCACCGTGGGGACGCTGGGCGCCTTCGTGCGCGGCACCACGGGCGCCGTGCAGATGCTCAGCAACAACCATGTCCTCGCCCAGGTGAACCTGGCCATGGCGGGAGACGTCATCCTGCAACCGGGCGTGCGGGACGGGGGCCTCCTGGAATCCGACGAGGTGGGCCGGTTGAGCGCCTTCCATCCGCTCCAGCCGTCGGGCAATGAGGTCGATGCGGCGGTGGCGGACGTCGACCCGGCGGTCCTGCCCCAGGACTTCGCGCTCCCCGGGATCGGAGCGCTCCAGGGGTTGCGCACCGGAGTGCTCGCGGGCGTGGGACCGGTGCGCAAGGTGGGCAGGAGCACGGGGCTCACCCACGGCCGCATCACCGCGTTGGGTCTGCGCAATCTCCCCGTGCAGTTCGGGCAGACCGTGCTGCTGTTCGACCAGGTGGTGGAAATCGAGGGGATGGAACTGCCTTTCAGTGCATCGGGAGACTCCGGAGCCCTGGTCGTCGACGCGGAGCGCCGCGCCGTGGGACTGCTCTTCGGGGGCTCCGATCAATCGACGTACATCAATCCCATCGAGACCGTACTGAGCGTGCTGTCCATCGAATTGCTCTGATCATGAGTCACGTCTCCTACGAAGAGGCAGATCGCGTCGCGCAGCAGGTGAGCGATGAATTGGGCTCGCCGGGGTGGCTGTGCGGCGTGGGGGTGGAATTGGATGGGGGCGAGGGCTACGTCGTCTCCGTCCGCGTGGTGGGGGAGCGGGACGTCCAACTCCCGGAGCGCCTGCACGGCGTCCGCATCCTGATCCGGATCCGCGAGCTGCCCCGGGCTTTTCATTCCCCGCCTGGTTAGGTCAGGACGCTGGCGCGGCCCGCAGCTCCACGCCTTCCAGCGAGAGCGACTCGCGGTCGACCGGCCGCTCATGGGTGTCCAGGATGTCCAGCCGCACGCTCAAGCGCCGCGTGCCAGCGAGCCTGTCCAGGAGCCGGGTCACATCGAGGATGAGCTCCATGGGGGCGAAGCGCTCCCTCGGGTGCCGGCCCATCGGGGGACCCTCTCCATAGGTGAAGAGATCGCCCGCGACGAACGGGCGGGCATCATCGCCCACCAGGGAGATGCGCAGCACCCGCGACTCCGCCGTCTTGTGGACCCCATGGAACACGAGCTCGATGCGCTCCCCGGTGGACCCGGACACTTCCACCTCCAGTGTGGCCAGCTCCTGGCCGGAGGACACGGGCGCTGGCACTCGGGCGCGGATGGGACGCATGGGTTTGAGGTAATGGCCCGAGGGCGCTCGGGCAATGGGAAGGGCTCAGACGGCCTCCAGGGTCAGCAGCTCGAAGTCCAGCTCCTCCTGCGGGAGTTCGTTGCCCTTGGGGTCCACGAGGACCAACTGAATCTCGAGCATTGAAGCGCCCGCGCTCTCCTTGAGTTCGCGCAGCGCCTTGCTCACGTCGAGGACCAGCCGCCGGGGCGTCAGGTGGTGCTCGGGGCGGAGCACGACGAAGTGGGAAGCATCCTCGGGGACATCGGGGACCTTGCAGTGGCCTGGCCCTCCCGTGCAGCCATCGTGGCCGAAGGTGAAGAGGGAGCCGGCGTACCGGGGGTTGCCCCGCGTGGGCGTCTGGGCCGTGGGCGAGGCCTCGTTGAAGAAGACGCGCACCTCGAAGCTCTTGACGGGGTGCTGCGTCTTCACGAAGTGGAGCAGGCCCACCTCGAACCCGTCCGGGACCTTGGACAGCTCGAAGGTGGCCACCTGGGCGGGCGCGGGCTGCGCGTTCTCCAGCGCCTGGGCCCTCGCCGATGCCCCCAGGTTCTCTCCCTCGGGCGCATAGCGGTAGCCCAGCTCCCGGTAGTTCCACACGGAGTCCGTGGTCTTGTTGAAGGGCGCGAGCACCTGTCCGGCGATGCTCGTGGAGAGGACCGCCCCGGTGCGGTCCTGCCAATCGCAGAACAGCTTCTCGATGAAGCAATGATGAACCCAGAAGATCGGATCGAACGCGGAGTAGGGCACCGTGCTCATGGTGCCACCCACCCACCCATGGAGCCCGTTGTGAGGCTGCTCCAGGTCGGGAGAGAACCGATCGTAGTTCGTGACGCGGTTGGCCTGCTCGACGAATGGCTTGAGACTGCTCAGCAACGAAGCCGCCCCGAGGTCACGGAATGTCCGCGTCCAGTTGTTCGGGTTGGTGTAGCTGATGGCCGCCTGGAAGAGTGGGTTGGGCACCTCCTGGCCCGAGTCCGCGTCGGTATAGGTCGCGTCGGCGAAGATCTGCGGAATGCCCTCGCGTTGGGTGCGCTCGGACGTCCAGTCCCAGTAGGGCAGGGCGATGCCCGGTTCCACCGCCTGGAGGGCCTGCTCGAACATGAGCAGGTAGGGCCGGTGCCAGATGAGGAAGGACAGGTTGCCGTGGGGGCAATAGTATTCGGGCAGCCCGTGCAGGCCGGCGATGTATTGATAGCCCCGGTTGTCGGTAATGGCTTGCAGCTGGGCGAAGGCCTTCCTGAGCGCCGCGACCTCCGAGCCCGTCAAGTCATAGACGCTCTTGCGGACGGTGACGTTGGTCGTGGCCGGGATGGGTTCGAGGAAGCTCTTGCGCGTGCTTGTCAGAGCGGTCTGTTTCATCCTGGGATTCCTTTGCGCTCGGCGACGGATGGGACACAGCAGGAAGGCTTGCGCCGGTGGGGAACGAGCCAGAGCAGGGCGATGCAGGCGCCCAGGACGGCGGGGAGCAGGGTGGAGTCCATGAGGAACTTCGTGCCCCAGGCCCCGAGCGCGATGAGTGCCGCGATCACGCCCCGGTGCCACCCGTACGTTCGCCACGTGAGCAGGACGATGACGGCCAGGGCCATCGACACCAGGGCGTGGGGGATGTGCCACCGGGCGAGCCAGGCGCCCAGCCCTCCCGCCTCCAGTCCTCCCGCGAGGCCCAGGAGGGCGAGCAGACACACCGGGCACTTGGGAACCACGAGGGCCAGAAGCCAGCCCAACCCCACCCACCGGTAGGGGCCCGGGACTCGTCTTCCAGACGTGAGGCGCGATGGCGTGCGCATTCAACCCCCCGTGGACGGCTCCACCCACGTTCTCCGCGGCGCGCGTATACGTATTCCCCTGAAAGGCGATTCAGCAATCCGCCCGCCGTTCCATGAACCCGGGGACCGCTCCATAACCTCTTGAATTCACATTGCCCGCTCGCTCCGTTCGCGAACGGGCATGCGGGGGTGGCGAATCTCGTGCGGAATGCCCAGGGCCAGCCAACTGTCCGGCGCTCGCTTCCCGGTCCCCATTGGGATCGGAACTCACACAAGGAGCGTGGATGCGCATCCGTCGTCTGCTGAAGGTCGTCTCACCCGTGGCCCTCGTGGGTGTTCTCGCCTCGGGTTCCGGAGCTCTTGCTTCCGCTGACGAGGGGGTCTTCCCCTCGGAACTGTCCATGTCCGCCACCGCGACGACCCCGGCGTTCTCCCGCGTCCTCTGGGTGTCTGCCTCGGGGCAGGACACCGCCGAGGGCAGCGAGTCCAAGCCCTTCCGCACCGTGGCCAAGGCGCTGTCGCAGGTGAAGCCGGGCGAGGCCATCTTCATCAAGGCGGGGACGTATTCCGAGCGGTTGCGGCTCGACGAGAAGGGCGGCTCCTCCAGCCGCTACCTCACGCTCATGGCCGCGCCGGGCGCGAAGCCCGTCTTCAAGGGCGGCACGGGCAGCCGCACGCCGTTGTTGGACGTGCGCGGCGCGTACTGGCGCATCGAGGGCCTTACCTTCGACGCGGCGGGGGACAAGGCCTTCGCCGCCTTCTGGCGCGGCTCGGGGGCGCACCACGGCATCCTGCGCGCCTGCACGCTCAAGAACGGCACCGAGGGCGCGGGCGTCTACGTCGCCGAGAAGGCCCAGGACGTGCTCATCGAGGGCAACAGCATCAGCAACTTCCGGCGCTCGGGGGATGACAGCCACGGCGTCTGCGTGCAGACGAATTCCAGGAACGTGATCGTCCGCGCCAATGACATCCATCACAACTCGGGGGATGGCGTGCAATGCCTGGGGCCCGAGGGCGGCGCCACGGAGGCCGGGACGCCCTTCGACAACCTGCTCGTCGAGGACAATGAGCTGCACGAGAACCAGGAGAACGGCGCGGACATCAAGACGTGCACCCGGGTGACGCTCAGGGGCAATCGCATCTGGGGCCACCGCCGCACGTCCTCGTCGGCGGGGGAGGGCATCGTGGTGCACGTGGCCGCGCGAGACGTCACGATCGAGGAGAACGAGGTGCGTGACAACGACCGGGGCATCCAGATTGGCGGTGAGCGCGTGGGCGCGCCACCCACCCACATCGTCCTGCGGCGCAACCGCGTGTTCAACGGCTCCAACACGGACGGTGGTGACGGCTCGGGCATCCGCGTGGACACCGCCATCGACGTGAAGGTGTTCCACAACACCGTGTGGAACATGCCCGCCTATGGCCTCATCGTGGGCAACGGGGAGTCCGGGCCCAGCCAGGATGTGCAGGTGCGCAACAACATCCTCGGGGCCTGCTCGGCCGCGGCGGTGCGCGCGGGCACGAGCCGCCAGGGCATGTCCTTCGACGGGAACCTCTACACCTCGCTCACGGGCGCGGCCGTGCTGCGCAACAACAACAGCTACCTGGGCCTGTCCGCCTGGCGCTCGGCCACCGGCTGGGACGCACACGCCATGGAGAAGAGCCCGGTGTTCTTCGCCTCCAGCGTCGAGGACTTCTGGCTCTCGGTCTCCTCTCCGGCGCGGGACACGGGCGTGTCCGTGGGAGAGGCCTACTGTGGCAAGGGCCCGGACATCGGCGCGCGCGAGTCCGACTGCTGAGCCACCCCCTCGCGCTGGAGGTTGTTGGGTTCACGACGCGTATTCCCGAGATGTGGACCCGAAGTGCACCTCTCCACGGAGGGAGGGCCGCGTCGCGGGATGAATTGTTGGCTCGGTCACCTGTCTCCAGGGCGGGCTTGTCCGGGATCCACGAGCGCGTCACGATCCCGGGATGGGGTGGGAGGAGGCTCGAGCCGAGGCGGCGATGCGCGCTTGGGAAGAGGTGGTGCGCTGGCACGCGGACTCGCGCGATCCCGCTCGGTGCGAGGAGGCCGCCCGGGCGCTCAATGCCCTCGGCGGGGCGCATGCGCGGCGGGGCGACGCCGCCGCGGCCCGGGCCCGTTACGAAGAGGTGGTGCGCCGTTACGGGGACAGCCCGGAGGCTCCGCTGCGGGCGCAGGTGGCCATCGCGCTCGCCGAGCAGGGCAACCTGTGGGCGGACCACGGACAGCCCGACAAGGCCCGGGTGTATGTCGACGAGCTGGTGCGCCGCCATGAAGGCCCGTCCGGGGAGCGGCTCAAGGACGTGACGGCCCGGAGCCTGATGCGGCTGGGGCGCTCCTATTGGGATCAACTGCGTCCCGAGGAGGCGAGGGCATGCTTCGAGCAGGTGGTGCGCCGCTTCGGCGGGGCGGCCGAGCCCGTGCTGCGTGAGGAGGTGGCCGGCGCCCGGTTGCGCATCTGGGCGCTGCTGCGGAGCCAGGAACGTTTTGGCGAGGCCCAACGCGAATACGAGGCGGCGGTGGGGGGCCTGGGCGACCTTCCGGGGCCCGGAGCGCGGGCGCGGATGATCGAGGTCTTCCGCGTCACGGCGGCGGGTCTCGAATGCGTGTTCTGCTACGAGGAGGCGCGGTGGTGTCTGGATGAGATGCTGAGCCGCTTCGGCGAGGTGCGCGAGGAGCCCGTGGCCGGGACCATCACGGAGCTCCTCGTCCAGCGTGGCAGGTTGTTGCGGCTCCAGGGCCGCACGGAGGAATCGCTGGCGGACTGGCGCGAGGCGATCCGCCGGGCGGATGCCTTCCCGGGGCGAGCGGACGCGCTGGCGGTGGATGCCCTGGACCGGATGGCCGAGCTGCTGAGGGATCAGGGGCGTCTGGAGGAGATGCGCGACTGCTACGAGGAAGTGGTGCGCCGCACGCCCACGTGCGTGGACCCCTGGGAGCTCCAGGTTCCCAAGGCGCTCATGGTGCTGGGGGACCTCGCCGACGCCCAGGAGCGCTGGGAGGACGCCCTGGGGCATTACGCGGAACTGGTCCGCCGCTTTGGCTGGCAGCGCGAGTTGTCGCTCAACTGGATGGTACCGGCGGCCCACCACCAGATGGGCTGGATGCTCTGCCTGCTCCGGCGGTTCGACAAGGCCGAGGTGTGCTTCAAGGAGATGATGCTGCGCTATGGCCAGGCATCCAACACCTGGTTGCGCTCGCAGGCGCTCCAGGCCCACCGCAACCTGGCCCAGGTGTACGCGATGTCGGGGCGTCTGGACGCGGCGGCCGAGTGTCTGGGTGAACTGGTGCGGCGGCATGGGGATCCGGAAGATCCCGGCTTGCGGATGCTGGTGTTCGAGGCCCTGGGCGAACTGGGCGCGTTGTGCGAGCGCACGGGACGCCGCGAGCAGGCCTATGCTCATCACGAGGAACTGTTGCGCCGGTATGCCGCGCGTCCCGACGCCTCGTCACCGGAGCTGATCGCCCAGACCCATCTCGCCCTGGCGCGCCTGTCCGGACAGGCGCGTCAGTGGGAGAAGGCCCGGATCCACTTCGAGGCGGCCATTCTCCTGTTCGATGATGATCTGCCGTCCACGAATATGCAGCGGCGGGCCCAGGCGATGCGCGACCTGGGCGCGCTCTTCCTGGAGCAGGAGCGATTGGAGGAGGGATGCTCGCTCCTGGAAGGCGTCGTGCGGCGCTACGGGGGGGAAGCCGAGCCGCTCCTGCAACTGGAAGTGGTGTTCGCGTTGCTGTCCCTCGGTGACGTGCTCGGGAGGCGGGGACGCACGGAGGAGGCCTGCGCGCGCTACGAGGAGGTGATCCGCCGCTTCGATACCTCGTCCGAGCCGTTCCTCCTGCGCCAGGTGGCCGTGGCCTTCCACCGGGAGGGCCGTGAGTGGATGGCGAAGGGCAAGCGCTGTTGGCAGCGGGGCGCCCGGGAGGACGCGGCGGCGCTCCTGTCACGGGCGCGGGAGCGGATGGAGGCGTCGCACGTCCGGGCCCCTGGCGAGCGCCTCGTCCGGGCGCATCTGGCCTATGTCTCCTTCCTGCAAGGGCGGCGGGACGAGGCCCGCGTGGCCATCGAGACACTGTTGCGCCAGGAGGGAGAGGACGCGCGGGGAGAACTGCTCGCGGCGGCCACGCCCGAGCCCATCTTCCTGGACGAGGCGTGGCGCAGACTCGTGCGGGCAATCCCCTCGGGGTAACGGGCTCACCCCCCGCGCTTCATTTGCGCTCGATCATCTCGCGGATCTTCACCGCGAGCTGATCCACGGTGAAGGGTTTGGTGAGCATCTCCATGCCCGCTTCGAGGAAGCCACTGCGGACGGCGGCGCCCTGGGCGTAGCCGGTGACGAAGAGCACGGGGAGCTCCGGGCGATTGCCGCGCGCGACCTCGGCCAGTTGCCGCCCGTTCATGCCAGGCAGGCCCACGTCCGTCACCAGCAGGTCGATCCGTTGATCGCCCTCGAGGAAGGGAATGGCCGTCTGGGCGTCCACCGCCTCCAGGGCTCCGTAGCCCAGGTCGTCCAGCACGTCGAGCATGACCATGCGCACGGTGGCGTCGTCCTCGACCACCAGCACCGTCTCTCCCGCCTCGGCGCGAGGACGCTCCGCCGGGGCGGGGGAGACGGTCTCGGTCTCGGCCTGGTGGCGGGGGAGGTAGAGGTTGAAGGTCGTGCCTCGGCCCACCTGGCTGTGGATGCGCACGTGCCCCCCGGTCTGCTTCATGAAGCCGTAGACCATGGACAAGCCGAGCCCCGTGCCCTGGCCGATGGGCTTGGTGGTGAAGAACGGATCGAAGGCGCGGGCGATCACCTCGGGCGACATCCCGATGCCCGTGTCGCTCACGCCGATGACCACGTAGTCCCCTGGACGCAGGTCGTCCTTGTCGCGGGTGTAGGCCAGATCCAGGTGCGTGTTCTTCGTTTCGATCGTCAGTGCGCCCCCACCGGGCATCGCGTCGCGGGCGTTGATGACGAGGTTGAGGATGGCGTTCTCCAACTGGTTGCGATCCGTGGTCGCCCGCCACAGCCCCTTTCCGAGGAGCCTCGTCGAGGAGATGTTCTCGCCCAGGGTGCGGCGGATGAGCTCCTCCATGGAGGCGATGATGTCGTTCACGTCCGCGGGCTTGATGTCGAGCGATTGGCGGCGGGAGAAGGCGAGCAGCCGGTGGGTGAGGGCGGCGGCGCGGGTGATGGACTGGGTCACCGCGTTCATGTACCGGTCGAGCTCGTTCACCTGGCCCCGGGCGATCCGCATCCGCATGAGCTCCAGTCCGCCCATGATGCCCGCGAGCAGGTTGTTGAAGTCGTGCGCGATGCCCGCCGTCAACTGGCCCACCGCCTCCATCTTCTGGGCCTGGCGCAGGGCCTCCTCGGTCGCGCGCTGCTCGGTGACGTCGTGGCCGATCACGTAGAAGGCGTCTTCACTGGCGGATGCGGTCCAGGAGATCGTCTTCCAGCTTCCATCCGCGCACCGCAGCCGTTGCTCCAGACGTCCCAACCGCTCGCCCCGCGTCAATCGCTGGAAGGCCTCGAGCGAGGCGGTCTGGTCCTCCGGGTGGAGGATGTCCACCAGGAAGAGTGAGCGGAGGACGTCCTCGGAGAACCCGAGCAGGCTCGACCAGGCCGGATTGTGGGATCTGAGGTGGCCTTGGAAGTCCACGACGCCCATCAGATCGCTGGAGGTGCGCCAGATGCGGTCTCGTTCGGCCGTGCGCTCCGCGATCCGTTGCTCCAGGGTGGCGTTCAGCTCGCGCAGCGCCCGCTCGTTGCGCTTGCTCTCGCTGATGTCGAGCACGGTGCCGATGAGCCGCACGGCGACGCCGTTCTCGAAGTACGTGCGCCCCTTGGCGGAGACCCATCGCTCGATGCCATCCTCGATGCCCACGGTCCGGTACTCCAGATCGTAGGTCCCCGGACCGTTGGGATCGAGCGCGCGTTGCACGGCGTGATCCGCCGCCCCCCGGTCATCGGGGTGGATGCCCTGGAGAAAGGCGGTCTCGTAGGTGACGGGGGCGTCCGGTGACAGACCGAACAACTCCTTGCAGCGCGCGTCCCAGATCAGCTCCTGTTTGCGGAGGTGGAAGTCGAAGGTGCCGAGCCGCGTCGCCGCGGTGGCCATGCGCAGCCGGTCCTCGCTGTCCCGCAGCGACTGCTCGGCTTGCTTGCGCGCGCTCAGGTCGAGCATGGCGCCAATCATGCGCAGCGCGCGTCCATCCGGGTCGCGGGCGACGAAGCCCCGGTCGAGCACATGGGCATAGGTACCGTCGGCGCGCAGGAACCGGTACTCGTCCTTCCAATTCTCGCCTCCACCGTCGATCACCGCGTGGATGCTCGCGTCGATGCGCGCCCGGTCCTCGGGGTGGATGTGATGGATCCACCACTCCCCCGTGGGTTCCACGTCCGCGAGGACATGTCCATAGGAGGCGTGAAGGGCCTCGTTCCATTGCACGTGGTTGGAGAGGAGATCCCAATCCCAGATGGCGTCGTTGGTCGCGCGCGCGGCGAGCCGGTAGCGCTCCTCGTCGATGTTGGCCACGGTGTCCTCGGTGCGGCGGGCTGTTCCTGGGGGCTGCGCGGGGGGCGCCGCCCTCTCTTGCCAGGAGCCTCGCTGGGGAGCAACGGTCCCGACTCAGGTTCCCCTCGGCAGCCGGACGCTGAAGGTGGTGCCATCGCGCTCGGTCGACGTCACGGAGAGGCCGCCACCGTGCGCGCGGACGATCTGATCCACGATGTACAGGCCCAGTCCCACACTTCGGGTCATGTTGTCCACGCCCACCACCGCGCGCTGGAGGGGTTGGAAGAGCCGGGGGAGGGCGTCGGCGGGAATCGGCTCGCCCTGGTTGTGCACCTCGAAGCATACCCCCTCGGGGTCTCCCAGGACCCGGATGTGCACGGGCGTGTCGGGAGGGCTGTACTTGAGCGCGTTGCCCACCAGATTGCCCACCAACTGCGCGAGCCGGTCCGCGTCCCATATGCCCAGGGCGTCCCCGCGCCGCTCCAGTCGCAGCTCGCGATCGGGGTGTGTGGCCTCCAGCTCATCCACCGACGCGCGGACCACGGCGTGCAGGTCCACGGGCTTGCGTTCGATCCGCAGTCCTCCCCCCAGACGTGCCTGGGTGAAGTCGAGCAGGTCCCTCACCATGCGCACCGCGCGCTCCGCGCTCGTCTGGAGCCGGGCCAGGGCGCGGATGATGGGGGCGTCCAGATCTTCCCGGCGCAGGAGCAGCTGGACCCCCAGGAGGATGGCGCCCAGGGGATTGCGCAGGTCATGGCTGACGATGCCAATGAGCTGCTGTTCGAAGCCCCGGCGCGCGCTCTCCTCCTCGGCCAGCCGCTGGGCTTCCCATCGCGCGCGGACCGCCTCCGTCACGTCGAGCGCCAGGACGATGACCCCTTCGATGACGCCGTCCACGGTGCGCACGGGCTGATAGGTGAGATTCACCCTCATCTCGCTCAGGACGCCATCTCCCCGCCGATCCAGGCGGACCACCCGCTCCTGGCCCACGAAGGGCTGACCCGTCTGGTATACATGTCTCAGGAGGATGTCGAAGTCCTGGCCCACGAGCTCCGGGAGGGCCTGCTGGAGGGTCTTGCCGACGAGCTCCCGCCCGCCCATCCACTGGTGGTAGAGCGGGTTGGCCATCTCGAAGACATGCTCGGGCCCTCGCTGGTAGGCCACGGCGATCAGGGATTGGGCGGAAAGGGCATCCAACAACGCGGTCCGGGCGCGTTCGGCCTCGTGGGAGCGATGAAGCAGGGCTTCCATGCGCCGCCGGTCGAGCACGACCTGGGTCACCTCCGTGGCCACGACGATGATGCCCTCGGTGACGCCCGCCTCGTCGCGCAGGGGCTCGTAGACGAAATTGAAGTACACGTTCTCGGGCAACCGCCCGGCGGTGCGTATCAACCGCACGGGAATCTCCGTGCCCACGAAAGGCACGCCGGTGCGGATCACCTCATAGAGGATTTCGTCGAACCCCTGGCCTTGGAGTTCGGGCATCGCGTCCATGAGGGGTTTGCCCAGGACCTGCTCGAGGGTGCGGCCCCACAGGCGGCAGATCAAGGGGTTGGCCACGTCGATGACTAGCTCGGGGCCCCGGAAGATGCCAATGGCCACGGGCGCCTGCATGAAGAGGGCACTGAGACGGGCCCGGCCCAACTCCGCGGTGGCCCTCAACCGCTCGGTCTCCTGGAGGAGCCGATCGCGTTCGGCCTCCTTCTGGCGGCTGTACTCGCTCACCGCCTCCGCGATCGAGTTGGCCACGAAGTCCGTCAACAACCGGATCTCCCCCAGGGTGATGGGGAGCGCGTTCTCCTCGATGAGATCGAACAGCATCCCCCGCAGCAGGTCGTACTCACGGACCAGCGTGTCCAGATCGAAGCCAAGCCCGAAACGCTGGGCTCCGTGGGCTCGTCCCATCTCCTGGTACTTGTGGGAGGCGGCGTTCGAATCCCGCTCCGGAGGGCTCCTCAGGTTCCTGGCGAGCTCCTGGATGAGGGCGGGCAGGTGATCTTCCAGCTCGAAACAGGAGATGGCCTTGTGAGGCAGGTCATGACGCACGTTGTCGGTCCAACGCTTGATGAGCTCGCCTTGCCGAGCTTCCAGCACGTCCGCCAACTGGCTCATGAACCTTCTCGAAGTGAGAACATGAAGGTTCATGTAACCTGATCATCCAAGGACAGGTCCGTGGCGATCCAGCGGGAGCCCGCCCGCTCGAGGGCCCATCGCCTGGAGGGCTACTTCTCCACCACACCGCACGCGATGCGGCCGCCCGCGTCACCGGCGGGGTCGGAGTGGTAGTCGTCCAGCTTGGCGTGCACCACGACGGCCGAGCCGTCCTTGTCGAACAGCCCCTTCACCTTCAGGTCCGGCGCGAAGAAGTCGAACTGCACGCGTCCTTCCTTGTCGACGTACAGGTTGGGCAGGTCCCCCTCGTGCTTGCCCTTGGGCGAGAGGATTCCGTGCGCCTTCTTCTTCGGGTTGAAGTGGCCGCCCGCCGTCGTGAACGCCGGCGCCTCGCACTTGCCCGCCTCGTGGATGTGGATGGCGTGCTCGCCCGGGGGCAGGTTCGTCAGCGTGCCCTTCACCAGCACGCCGGTCGGCGTCTGCTCGAAGGTCACCTCGCCCACGTCCTTGCCCTGCGCGTCCTTTAGCGGCGCCTTCGCCGTCTCTCCCTTCGGGGGCGGCGCCTTCGTCCCCGCCTCCGGCGTCTGCGCCAGGGCGGGCGTGGTGGTGAGGGTGGCGGCAATCAGCAGGGCGCGAATCGTCATGGTGTCAGGCTCTCCCGAGGGGTTCAGGGTGCTACGAAACGGGCGTGACACTAACTTCGACCGTCGCCCGATGAAGCGGAAAGTCGGCCCCCTCGCCCGCGCTCTGCCGCGCAGTCATCACTTGGGGAGGGGAGAAGGGCACCGCTCGGCCCTGAGCCGCAGCCGCCGGGGGCCTCGGAGCAGGAAGGACTCACCCCAATCGATGTCGTGCTCCTGGCCGGACGCGAACGCGAGCTGACGCACCCGGGGCAGCAGTTCCTCCAGGGCCACCCGGGCCTCCAGTCGCGCGAGCGGGGCGCCCAGGCAGAAGTGCACCCCGTGCCCGAAGGCGAGCTGGCCCTGATCCTCGCGGGTGATGTCGAAGCGCTCCGGCTCCTTGAAGCGGCGGGGGTCCCGGTTGGCGGCCGCGAGCACCAGGAAGAGGCGGGTGCCCTCGGGGATGGGGTGGCCGGCGATCTGGGTGTCCTGGGTGGTCATGCGCATGAGCGACTGGACGGGTCCCTCGTAGCGCAGCGTCTCCTCGATGGCGGAGGGGACGAGGGTGGGGGTGGCCTGGAGGCGCGCGAGCTCCGAGGGCGCGCGCAGCAAGGAGACCAGGGCGTTGCCGAGCAGGTTCGTCGTGGTCTCGTTGCCCGCCACGAGCAGCAAGCGGGTGAAGGAGATGAGATCCTCCACCTCCAGGAATCCCTCGGCGGCCTCCACGAGCGCGCTGATGAGATCGTCCTGGGGCTCGCGGCGGCGGCGCTCGATGGTCTCCTCCAGGTAGGCGTGGAGCTGCTCGAGGCTCTGGAGGATGGGACCGGGGTCGAGCTTGCCCTGGGACAGGGCCACCGTCTGCACCACGTGGTCCGACCAGCGCTTGAAGTCCTGACGGCGCTCGGGCTCCACGCCGAGCATCTCGCTGATGACGATGACGGGCAGGGGCACGGCCAGTTCCGCCATCAGGTCGAACTCCTCGTGGGCCAGCATGGACTCGAGCAGTTGGCGGGTGATGGCGCGGATGCGCGGTTCCATCTCGGCGACGCGGCGGGGCGTGAAGGCCTTGCTCACCAGGGTCCGCAGCCGGGTGTGCTGGGGCGGGTCCGAGGCGATGAGGTTGTTCTGGGCGCGGAAGAAGCGGCGGGCCTGCTCGCCCACCTCCTTGGGCAGGTGGAGGCCCGGGGCGATGCGCTGGGAGGAGAACAGCGCGGGATTCTTCAGGATGGGGGCGATGTCGTCGTAGCGGGTGATGGCATGGGTGCCACCAAAGGCCGCCAGCACGTGGACGGGCGCGCTCTCCCGGAGCGCGGCGTAGAAGGGGTAGGGATTGCGCAGGTTCTCGGGCGACCACATGGCTTGCGGCTGCATCTCGCTTCCTCCGGCGGGGGCGGGAAAGGGAAGTATGCCTGACAGTCCATCCGTGAAACGCGTGTTTGCCCCCCCAGGGAGCCGTTATAGGGTGCCTCCATGGCGAAGGCTCAAGCGAAAACCGCCCCTCGCACGGCGGACCCCATCCTGCAGTCCCTCTTCGACGTCCAGGAGGCCACCCTGCCCAATGGCCTCCGGGTGCGCCTGCTGGCCAACCCCCAGACTCCGGTGGTGAGTCTTTACACCTTCTTCCAGGTGGGCAGCCGCAACGAGCGCCCCGGCATCACCGGCATCAGCCACCTGTTCGAGCACATGATGTTCAACGGAGCCAAGAAGTACGGCCCCAAGAAGTTCGATCAGGTGCTCGAGTCCAACGGCGGCCGCTCCAATGCCTACACGTCCACGGACATGACCGTGTACTACGAGGACTTCGCCGCGGACGCGCTGGAGACGGTGCTGGATCTGGAGTCGGACCGGATGCGCTCGCTGCGCATCAACGACGCCGCGCTCACCAGCGAGCGCCAGGTGGTGATGGAGGAGCGCCGCGTCCGGGTGGACAACGACATCACCGGCATCATGGACGAGGAGCTGGGCACGCTGGTGTGGAAGGCGCATGCCTACCGCTGGCCCGTCATCGGGTGGATGAAGGACATCGAGAACATCACCCGCCAGGACTGTGAGCAGTACTTCCGCACCTACTACGCGCCCAACAACGCGGTGCTCTACATCGTCGGGGACATCGATCCGAAGAAGACGCTCGCGCTGGTGCGCAAGTACTACGGGGACATTCCCAAGGGCCCCACGCCCGCGCCCGTGCTCAACGCCGAGCCCGAGCAGAAGGGCGAGCGCCGCGCCGAGGTGCGTCACCCGGCCCAGTCCCCGGCCCTGATGATCGCCTACCGGGGCCCCTCCGCCCGCGAGGAGGACACGCTCCTGCTCGACATCCTCCAGTACGTGATGACCAAGGGCGAGGGCAGCCGTCTGGTCAAGAAGCTCGTCTATGACACCCAGCTCGCCGTCTCCGTGGGCGTGGATTGGGGCTGGCGGGTGGATCCCGGCATCATCCTCTTCTTCCTGGAACTCAAGCCGGACTCGGATCCCCGCAAGGTGGAGGAGGCGCTGTACGCGGAGCTGGCCCTGCTGGCGGCCGAGGGCGTCACCGAGCGCGAGCTGCAGAAGGCGAAGAACAACCTGCGCGCGGATCACCTCCGGGAACTGGCCACCAACAGCGGCCGCGCCCACGCCATGGGCCACTACGAAGCGCTGCTCGGCTCGTGGCGGGATGGGCTCAGCCTGCCCTCCGTGTACGCGGCGGCCACCCACGAGCAGGTGCGCGCGGTGGCCCGGAAGTACTTCGCGCCCGAGCGCCGCTCCGTGGTGACGCTCCTGCCCTCGGCCCCCGAGGCCGGCGAGGAAGTGGCCGCGGACGGAAAGGAGGTGGCGTGAACATGGCCACCAAGCGTCCGAAGTCCGTTGCGGTGAAGGCCGCCTCCGCCACGAGCGGACTGATGTTGCCCACGTTCCACGAGAGCACCACGTCCAGTGGCCTGACGGTGCTGGCGGCCCAGCGGGGGCCGTTGCCGCTCGTGGCCGTGCGGCTCGCGGTGCGCGCGGGCAGCGCGGTGGATCCCCAGGACAAGCATGGCCTCGCGGACTTCACCGCGCGGCTGATGCGCCGGGGCACGGCCCGCCAGAGCGCGGATGAGATCGACGAGGCCATCGAGTTCGTCGGCGCGAGCTTCGCGGTGGGGAGCAACGAGGACCTGCTGTCCTTCTACGTCACCACGCCCGCCGAGCACTTCCCGGCGATGCTGTCCCTGCTGGGGGAGCTCGTGCGCGAGCCGTCCTTCCCCGAGCGCGAGGTGGAGCTGGCGCGCGAGCGGGCCCTGGCGGGGTTCGCCAACGATCTGGACGATCCGTCAGTCATCGCGGACCGGGCCTTCACGCGGGCGCTGTGGGGTAAGCATCCCTATGGCCATGACGTGGGGGGCAGCACGGCGCACGTGCGCACCTTCACGCGCGAGGATCTGGTGCGCTTCCACCGCGAGCGGCTGGGCCCCAAGGTGGCGCTCCTGTCGGTGGTGGGCGCGGTGGAGCCGGGGCTCGTGGCCGAGGAGGCGGAGAAGGCCTTTGGCGCGTGGAAGGGGGGGCCGGACAAGCCGGAGCAGCCGCCCGCGGCGGGGAAGATCGCCTCGGGCCGCATCCTGCTGGTGGACAAGCCGGATCAGACGCAGACGCAGGTGCGGCTGGGGGGCCCGGGCTTTCGCATGGGCCACGAGGACTACTTCCCGTCCGCGGCGATGAACAACGTGCTGGGCGGCGGCTTCACCTCGCGGCTGGTGAACGAGGTGCGCGTGGAGCGAGGCCTCACCTACGGCATCAACAGCTACTTCGACATGCTCAACGTGGGGGGCGTCTTCGCCATCTCCACCTTCACCCAGACGGAGCGCACGCGCGAGATGCTCGATGTGTCGCTCGCCGAGGTGGCCAAGGTGCGCGAGAGCGGCATCAGCGCCGCGGAGCTGAAGAAGGCCCAGCGCTACCTGGCGGGGCTCTACCCGCTGCGCACGGAGACGAACGAGTCGGTGGCGTCCGTCATCGGCGACATCCGGGTGCATGGGCTCGGGGATGACTGGGTGGAGAAGTTCCGCGAGCGGCTGTTCGCCGTGAAGCCCAAGCAGACGCAGGAGGTGGCGGCGAAGTACCTGTTCGCCAAGGCGCCGCTCATCGTGCTGCTGGGCAAGGCGTCCGCGGTGAAGAAGCAGCTCAAGGGGCTGGGGTCGGTGACGGTGGTGCCGGCCTCGGACTACGAGTGAGCGGCCTCCGCGTTCTGTTCGAGGGCGCGGGGCTGCTCGCGGTGGACAAGCCCGCGGGGATGCTCGTCATCCCCGGGCGCTCCGAGGACGCGGCGCCCTCCCTGCGCGAGGAGCTGGAGGCCCGGCTGAAGCGCAAGGTGTACGTGGTGCACCGGTTGGATCGGGACACGTCGGGGGTGGTGGTGTTCGCCCTGACGCCCGAGGTGCACCGCACGCTGTCCATGGCCTTCGAGTCGGGCCAGGTGCACAAGCGCTACCTCGCGCTGGTGGAGGGGCGTCTGGAGGCGCGCCACGTCGTGGACGCGGCGCTGGCCTCCGGGCGCAAGGGCCGCATGCGGGTGGCTCGGCCGGGCGAGGAAGGCAAGCCCTCGACGACGAAGTTCCGGCCCGTGGAGGTGTTCGCCTCGGCGTCACTCGTGGAGGCCGAGCCGCTCACGGGACGCACCCACCAGATTCGCGTGCACCTGCTGTCGCTCGGGCACCCGCTCCTGGTGGACCATCAGTACGGCCGGGACACGCCCTGGACGGCGCGGGAGCTGGGTGGAGTAGGGGAGGGCCAGGTCCTGGCGCGCACGCCCCTGCACGCGGCGCGGTTGGAGTGGCCGGCCCTTCCCGGCGTCGAGGCGCGGGTGCTGGAGTCCCCGCTCCCCGAGGACATGGCGAGCGCCGTGACGCTGCTGCGCGCGGGGATGTCGACTTGAAGGGGCCCTATTCCTAGGGCTCGGGTTCGATTCCCGCCGCCTCCATCCCGAGAAGCCCAGCAATCTTAAGGGGTTGCTGGGTTTTTCTTTGCCCTCGTTTTCTTCATGTGCCCTCAGTGTGCCCCTCGGGCGTCTCTAGCCCAGAGCGGCACGCGGCTGGGGGATGGGCCGATCCAACTCCTTCACCGCGCTCTCCCGCGCCTCGGGCGATAGGTGCGCGTACCTCATGGTCATTTCGATGGTCGCGTGCCCCATCAACTCCTGAATGACCTTGAGGGCAACGCCCCGCATCGCAAGGTGGCTGCCGTAGGTGTGCCGCAGGTCGTGCCACCCGATGATGCCCTCTGGGCGGCTGATGCCCGCCATGCGCAGCGCCCGCAGGAGCGGGTGCTTGGTCATCCCAGCGGTGAGCGGCTGGCCGTCCGGCTGACAGAACACGTAAGGGCCGCGCAGGTGGCGGTGTGCCTTGAGTACCTCCACAGCCGACGCGGGCAAATCCACCGTTCTTTCCCGTCCACCCTTGGGGAGCCCCACCACGCCGCGCCAGATGGTCCGGCGCACGTGGAGCTTGCCGCGCTGCAAGTCCAGGTCTGCCCACTGGAGCCCGATCAGTTCCCCAAGCCGCAGCCCTATCTTGAGCGCCACGAGGATCAACGTCCGCCACTCAGGTTCAGCAGCGTTGATCAGGCGCTCGGCTTCTTCGAAGGAGAGGAAGTCAAAGGCGGGCTTGTCCGTCTTGAACAGCTTGACGCGCGGGACGTGTTGGATCACGCCCTGTTCTTGAGCCAGTGCCAGCAACTTGTGCAGGACCGTCAGAACGTTGTTGATGGACTTGAGGGAGAGCAGCTTCACCCCACCGGAGCCCTTGCGCTTGAGGAGGGCCGCCCGCGTGGGGGCTTCCTTCCGTGCTCTCGCGCCCGAGGGCTTCTTACGCATGGCCGCCTTGAAGTCTTCGATCTCCGCTGGACCGATGGCGTCAAGGGACGTGTTGCCGAACGCGGGGATCAGATGGTCATCCAGGATCTGCCGCTTGGTGACGACGCTGGAATGCTTGTTGTTGTTCTCGCTGTACGTCAGGAAGCGCGGGACGAACTCCCCGAGGGTGGGGACTCGGCCTGCGCTGTTCTCCTTTCCGAAGGTTCCGGTGAGAAGCGCATGGCGGATCTGCCGCTCGTACTCCTCGGCACCCCGGCGGGTGTTGATGGGCGAAGCCTTGCGGATGCGCTCCACCCTGCCGCTCGGGTGCTGGTACTTGACGTCCACCCACCACGCCTCTTGCACCTTGCTCTCCTTGGTCTTCCACTGCCGCAGTCTGACGCTCATGGCTTCTTGTCTCCGAGCGCAGGCCTGCTGTTACCGGGGCTCCATGTTAGCAGCGTGTCCCGATGGATGCGGAGGATTCGCCCGAGCCGAGCAACCCCGGGCACCTGATCGAACCGGATCGCCTCGTAGAGGGTTTTCCGGTTCACGCGCAGCAATTCGGCGGCTTCCTCCACGGTGAGAAAGGCGGGCGCGTTGCTCGCAGTCAGAGGGGGCGCGCTCATGGCTGATCCCCCTTCTGCATCGACGCGGCGGCTTGGGCCGATTGAGCACGGCAATCTCCGCGTTTCGCGCTGGAGCACGCACGGAGGTCAGACGAGCGCGGCGCGTTGGGGCGCTCCACGGCTGCGGACATGGTCAAGGCGTGACTGCTGGGAGGGGAGAGCGCGCCTGCGTCAGACGCGGGCCGCTGCGGTGCGTGGAGCACGCGAGCGCAGCGGGTAGCGTTCACGCTCGCCAGCACTGCACCCATGCAGCACGGCTGGCAGGTAGCGCCAGAACGCGCGGCGCATTCTGGCGTGACGCCTGGCGCCGCCTGGAGTGACCACAGGCGCGCCCTGGCGTTCCTCCTGGCGTTTCGCCCGGCGTTGTCGCCAGCTTGCAAACAACGGCGCAGCAGTGCGCCGCAAATGGAGGGGACTCCCTCCAAGGATCCGATCCTGTCCATCCTTCACGCCCTTCCGTACACGCCCAAACAGCCCAGAACTGCCCATGGCAGGAGTGACACAGCGCCACAGTGCATGTCCAGGTTACGCGCGAAACGCGGCGTTGATCGGCAAGCGTGCAACCGGGCAACCAAGGGCCAATGCGGGCGAGAGGAAGGAGCATTCGCGGCAAAGCGGCCCGGATGAGCACGTGGAGCGGGGCAGGGCTGACGACGCCACTTAGAGGCTGTTGAAATGGACCAAGCAGGCACAAGGAATAGAGCCCGCCCAGTAGGAGGGCAGCCGCCAAGCATTGCGCTTAAGTAGAGAGCGCTGCTGACCCGAGGGTAAATTCAACAGCCTCTTGGTACTACTCAGCCTCTTGGTACTACTCGGTCACTTCGAGCGCCCTCCGAGGAGGATTTGCCCTCGAAATTCCACAGCGGACCTCCGGAAGTGACCGAGTCGTATTAGATACATGCGTGGATGAGTTTCAGCGCACGTATCAGTTCATGCTTGTTCCCCCAGGTGTCCTCCGCCTGAATATCGCGAAGCAGTTCCAGAGGCCCTTGAATCCAATTATCTGCGTTCTTCGTGTTGATCGAGAGCCGAGGATAGTTGGGATCGACCCGACCAATCATGTCCTCGAAGTACCACCATCGTCGGCCGGCCTGCCTCTGCCTGACGAACAGCTTATAAATCATTCGATCCCGCTTCGACGCAAACCCACTTCTAGGTGCAAGGCACTCCCACTTTTGGGGCGAGGAGTTTCTCAGTTGCTCCTCAAATGTAGCCCAATGGTAAGCCTTTTCGTTGAAGCCCCGGCAGGGAGGACAAAACTGAGGAGGCTGTCTGTCTCTAGTGAGTGGTACTCCTCCCGCGTCCAGACCATAAGGGATTGCGGATCCGCAATCACAACTGGACACTCCAACAGAATTCGCACCTCTGAGTACCAACTCGGGATCAAGTGGGTCGATGTCGAACCAAGTCCGAGCAGCGACTTCATCGCAAAAGACCAAATCCCAGCCAGTTCCCCTCTGCATTTCCACCGCCAGATGGCCCCAAGCACTAATGCCGTCGAAGCACTTCTGGTACGGGAAATTCAAATCCATTCTGGATTGAAGATTACGAACGCGCGTCCTGTGAGACATCTCGTCTTCCCTACGGTCTGACCAAGCTGATCCCGCACATCAACCGGCCCCGTTTGGAGACGGCGGACATACCTCTTAAACGCACCACTTTCAAGGTCATGTGGAGGGTGCTACCCTAGCGGTCAGGTGGGAGGGTGAAAGCCCACCTGGGCGGAAGTGGGTCCGGGGAGCCGGACGGTCGAGGCAAATTCCTCGCGCCCCATCGCGGAGGAACAAACGTGGCCTTGAAGGCAATCATGGAGCGTTTCACGCAGCGCAGTCCCGTCACGGTGATGGTGCGCCGCACGCTTGAGCATGCCCTGAGTTCGCAATGGATTGATGAGGTATTCGAAGCGAACCGAGAGCAGCAGTACACGCGCGAGTTGCTCTTCTCCTCGGTAGTGGATTTGATGGGAGTGGTGGCGCTGGGACTGCGACCGTCGCTGCACGCCGCGGCGCAGTCCGACCCGGACTTGACCGTCTCGCTGGCGGCGCTCTACGACAAAGTCAATCACACCGAGCCCCAGGTGGTGCGAGCCCTGGTGCAAGGGAGCGCGGAGAGGTTGTTGCCCGTGGTGCGGCCCATGAAGAAGCAGGGGCCGTGGGCGGCGGGTTACCAGGTGCGAGTCTTGGATGGCAATCACCTCCCCGCCAGTGAGAAGCGGCTCAAACCGTTGAGAGAATTCCGAGGAGCTGCGCTGCCCGGACAGTCGTTGGTGGTGTATGCGCCGGAGTTGAGCCTGGTGGTGGATGTGCTGCCGGCTGAAGACGCGCATGCACAAGAGCGGGCGTTGATGGGGCCGGTGTTGGAGCGAGTGCGGGAGGGAGAATTGTGGCTGGCGGACAGGAACTTCTCCACGAGCCGGATTCTGCGCGCGGTGCATGAAAAGAGAGCGGCCTTCATCATCCGAGAGCACGGCGTGTCGCCCAATCCGACCGCGCTGGGGGAGCGGAGGGAAGTAGGCCGAGGGCCAGCGGGACGTGTGTACGAGCAGGCAGTGCGAGTGGAGGGGGAAGAGCCGTTGGAGTTGAGACGGATTGAAGTGGAGTTGGAGGAGCCAACAGAAGACGGGGAAACAGCCATTCGGCTGCTCACGAACGTGCCCGAGGAGAAACTGAGCGCCGTGGAGGTAGCGCAGCTGTACAGGAAGCGCTGGACGATTGAAGGGATGTTTGGAGAGTTGGAGGCCGTGCTCGAGAGCGAGGTGCGGAGTTTGGGGAGACCACGAGCGGCGCTGCTGGCCTTTGGGGTGGCGGTACTGGCCTACAATGTGTTATCGGTGGTGAAAACCGCGGTGGAAGCCAGCCATGACCTGGAGGCTGCCAATATGCAGGTGTCCACCTATTACATTGCCGCCGAAGTGAAGTTCGCTTACGGAGGAATGATGATGGTGGTGGAGCCGGAGGACTGGAGCGGACAGGAGGTACGGAGCGCGGAGCAGTTGAGTGAGCTCCTGCTGGAGCTAGCGAAGAAGGTGAAGCCTTCCACATTGCGCAAACATCCCCGCGCCGCCAAGAAGAAGGTGAAGAAAGGCTATGTACCGGGAGAGGTGGCGCGCAAGCATGTGGCAACAGCACGTGTGCTCAAGGGCGAGAAAATCTCCTGAACAGCAGACGGAGGCCAACCAAGGCAGGCAAGAGACCAGTAGCACCGCAGCGCCGGGCGCTTCATGGCATGGCTATGTCTGATGGTCTGCCCAGCTTCACTGATGCGCCCTCATCCGCCCTGTCTAAACCATAAAGGTGGCGAGCCACTATTCGACCTTGAAAGGGGTGCCTCTTAAACGCTGTCCTGCGGCGCTAGACCACTTCTCTGCTCCCCCGGTGCGGGCGGAGTAGAGCGCAATGAAGGACTGACAGCGAGCCCGCAATAAAGATACAAGGGACCCACATCGTCGTCAACCTTGAGAGGATGTGGGCTGGCGCCGATGGGGTGGCTCAATCCGTAGCCCAACATTTTGAGCCTGTTCGGCTGCTGGGGGCCCAAATTCTTTGCTTGCTCGCCCCAGTTCAACAGCCTCTTAGCGGGACTGAGAACGGAACTGACACGAGCTTCCCCGGCGCCACCGCCGGGGCCACCGCCGAGGCCACTCCGGCGCCACCGTCGGGGCCACTCCGGCGCCACTCCGGCGCCACCGGGCAAGCGGTCCGGCGCCAGAGCCAGGGCGGCGTTCAGCGTCGCGCGGCGCCCCGGCCCTTAGAGCACGCGCGGTGACTCTCCCTGGCGCCGCGCGCGTCGGAGGCCCGGCCGCTCTGCTCGGGCTGCCCCGGCCCGTGGAGCGCGCCAGGGCCACAGTGCGGCTCACCGTGGGCCCGAGCGCGTCGGACGCTCGGCCGCTCTGCTTCGGGCAGTCCTTGCTCCTTTGCGCGCGCCAGGGCCACAGCAGCGCTCACCGTGGCGCACGGGCCAGGGCCGCAGCAAGGCTCACCGTGGCACGGGCGAGCGTCGGACACTCCGGGCGCTCTGCTCGGTAGCTGATCGCCGTGCCCCGTCTGAGAAGGAGGAGGGTGAGTGGCCTGCCGAGCCAGTCGAGGAAGCAAGGCGGCCCGCTGCGTCAGAGCCCTCCGCGCCCTGTTCCCACTCCGAGTGGAGCAGGTATGCTCGCCTGGGGCTCATGAGCGGTGGACACCCCATCACCATGGGGCAGGGCACGCATTTACCGACATTCACGGGGACATGCTCCGGCTACTGGACCCAGCCTGATCCGGTGCATATCACCATGCGTAGTTACCGAACACCCACTGGAGCACAGTAATGCACTCCTGGATCAAGACTGATGACCTCGCCGCTTTTTACCTGTCCAGATTCGGTACGGAGCGGCTCCCGTTTGACATGCCCACCATCGCGAAGCGGCGGGGAATCACGCCGGGGAGCATGGATATGCGGATCAGAAATTTCGAGGCGTACGTGGGAAAAGGCGGACTGGTAAACATTGCAAAGAAATCCGTGGAGGTCTTCGAGCAGTACAAGGACACTCCCGAGCCCGAGCTTCGGAACCTCGCATTCCCTGAACTGGCCCGATAAAGCGTAACTGTTCGCCGTACCCGCCTGAAATTGAGGAGAGGGAGCGGCCTGCCGAGCTGGAGGAGGGCGCGAGGCGGATGCTGCGTCAGCGTCCTGCGCGCCCTGTGCCCACTCCCAGTGGAAGCGGGCTGTCCGTCTGGCGGCTCAGGAGCGGTGGACACCCCATCGCCACGGGGTTAGGCAAGCAGCTACCCTTTTCGCGCGCGGCAGCCCGGACCCGTGGGAGCAGGCGCGGCGCCCTTCGTCGTGCGGCCCTCCCGCTCCCCGGCGTGGAACAGGTGCGGTGCCCTTTCGCGCTCCCCTAGCGGATGGCAGCGGCGCCTTTCTCCGGCGCGTGCCAGGGGCCGCAGCAACGCTCACGGTGGCACGTGCCAGGGGCCGCAGCGGTATCAGCCAGGAGCACGCGCGCGTCGGACGCTCGGCCGCTCTGCTCGGGCAACTCTTCCCCGTGGAGGACACGCCAGGGCCGCAGCAGCGCTCACCGTGGATCACCGCGCGCGTCAGACACGCCCGGCGCCCTGCTCGGGCTGCCCGGTCCGTGGATCACCCGCTAAGGGCCGCAACAGCGCTCACCGTAGCGCTCGCGCACATCGGACATTCCCGGCGCCCTGCGCGGGCTGCCCGGGGCCAGGGGAGCACGCGCCAGAGCCGCAGCAACGCTAACCGTGGCGCACGCGCGCGTCGGACGCTCGGCCGCTCTGCTCGGACAGCCCCGGCCCGTGGAGCACGCGCGCGTCGGACACTCTGGGTGCCCGCTCGGGCAGCCTTGCCTCGTGGAGCACGCACCCCAGCCCGGCAGGGAGGCCGTACGAAACGCGCCAACACGCGACGCCCCGACCCGTCGAGCGCGCCAGGGCATCCCATCCGACAGCGGCAGGCCCAGCCCTTCAAGAGCGCCAGCACGCATCAACAGCCGGGTGCCTTCCGTGAGAGCGCTATCGCCTTACTCCTTATCCCACTTCTCGTGCAGTTTCAGTGTGGCTGAAAAGTCCGTGCCGGGGCCATAAGCGGCGGGATACTGCTTGATCGTCTCACGGAGAACATGCCGGTATTGTTGACGCATCTCCTTGTTATCGAGCCGACCTTGAAGGGTTTCCCAAGCCAATCGTTCAAGCCGGTTGAAGGTAACAGCTCGCCGGAGCCCGTCGTGACGAGAGAGGCGGGAGCGTGAGACGTCCAGGGAAGAAACCTGGAGGTGCACGTGGAGAAGGAGTTGGAGCAGTTCCGGCAAGAGGTGCAGAGACTGAGAGCGGGACGAGCCAAGGGCTCGGGCCCCTTCCCCGAGCCGATGAGAGCGTTCGCGGTGCGCTACCTGGCGCAGGCGTTGGAGAAGGGAGAGACGCTCAAGTCGGTGGTGGAGAGGCTGGGGGTGTCGGAGCCGACGCTGCAGGCGTGGAGGCGGGGGCAGACGCCTGGGAGCAAGGCGAGAGGGAGTGAGCCGAGGCGCGCGGGGCTGGTGCCAGTGGTGGTGCACGAGGAGAAGGTGCCCGCGAGGCCGCGAGAGGGCACGACCTTGGCGGTGGTGTCGCCCCAAGGCTGGAGGGTGGAAGGGCTGGGGGTGGAGGAGGCGGTGGAGGTGCTGCGGAGGGTGGCGTGCTGACACTCACGCGGGCGGTGCGGGTGTACGCCAGTGCGGTGCCGGTGGACATGCGCAAGGGGTTTGATGGATTGAGCGCGCTGGTGGAGCAGCAGCTGGGAGGACAGCTGCTCAAGGGCGACGTCTTCCTCTTCGTGGGGCGGTGTCGCCAGCGGGCCAAGGTGCTCTACTTCGACGGCACGGGGCTGGTGCTGCTCACCAAGCGTCTCTTCAAGGGACGCTTCGCGCGGCCGTGGGCCCAGGCCGGAGCGGTGAGCGTGGAGCTGACGGTGGCCGAGCTGTCCTTGTTTCTGGAGGGGTGCGAGCTGGCGGGGAGGTGGAAGCTGTCGCCGCCAGCCTTCGAGGAGAAAGAACTTGCGGTGGAGGCGGCCGTGTAGCACTACCGCGAAGGTATGGTTCCCCTCGGGCAGGTGAAGGACCTGGAGACGGCGAAGCAGATGGCGGCGCTGCTCGAGGCGGAGAACGCGCGGCTGCACCAGCGGCTGGAGGCGCTGGTGCAAGAGAATGCGCGGCTCAAGGGGGAGGACGCCCAGGCGCGGCTGCAACTGGAGCTCACCCAGCTCCAGGAGCAGTTGGCGCGCATGCAGCAGCGCCTCTTCGGAGCCTCCAGCGAGAAGCGCCCGAGCGCGCAGCAGGAGGAGCCCGCCGCGCACGAGTGCCAGCAGCGGGGACATGGGCCGCGAGCCCAGCCGGAGCTGCCCGTGCAAGAGGTGCTGCTGCCGTTGGACGAGGCGGACAAGGTATGCGGCCTGTGCGGCGGCGCCCTCGCGGAGTGGCGGGGGCAGACGGAGGACAGCGAGGAGGTGAGCGTGGTGGAGCGCCACTTCGTCCTCAAGCGCTACCGCCGACAGAAGTACCGCTGCCCGGAGGGGTGCGCACCCGTCACCGCACCCACCGCGCCGCGCCTCATTCCGGGCGGCCGCTACGCGGTGGATTTCGCCGTGCACGTGGCGCTGCAGAAGTATGCCTTCCACCTGCCGCTGGCGCGCCAGGAGCGCATGTACCGGCGCGAGGGCCTGGTAGTGGATACCCAGACACTCTGGGACCAGTTGTCCGCCCTGGCCCGCCACCTCCAGCCCAGCTACGAGGCACTGCTCACCGTCGTCTTCGCTTCCCCCCTCATCCACGCGGATGAGACGCACTGGCACCTGCTGGACAAGGGCCCGGGGAAGAAATGGTACGCATGGACGGTGGCCAGTCCCCGCGCGGTGCACCACCGCATTCTCCCCAGCCGTTCCGGGGCCACGGCTCGGCAGGTACTGGGCAACTACCAGGGCGTCGCCATGGTGGATGGCTACGCGGCCTACCAGACGGCGACGAAACCGGGGGCCGATGGGCCGGCCTCCTGTAGCCTGGTGTTTTGTTGGGCCCACGTGCGGCGCAAATTCGTGGAGGCCGAGCAGGTGGCCCCCGCGTGCGCCCAGGTGCTGAGCCTCATTGGCCAGTTGTATGCCATTGAGGCGGGCCTGCCCGACCCGCATGCGCTGGAGGGAGCACAACAGACCGCGGCGCTCGCGCTCCGTCTGCTGGTGCGGCGGGAGCAGTCCGTCCCGCTGGTGGCGGCCATCCGTGAGTGGGCACTGGCTCAGCGCGCGCTGCCGGGCAGCGGCCTGCGCAAGGCCCTCGAGTACATGCTGGCGCTGTGGAGCGGGCTCACCGTCTTCCTCTCCAACCCCTGGGTGCCCTTGGACAACAACCTGGTGGAGCGCCAGCTGCGCGACCTGGTGCTGGGCCGCAAGAATCACTACGGCTCCAAGTCGCTGCGCGGCACCGAGGTGGCGGCCCTCTTCTACTCGCTGATTGAGACGGCCCGCCTGGGCGGTGAGGACCCGGGGCGCTACCTGCTGCGCGCCGCGCTCGCCGCCATCGACAACCCCGGCACCTTCACGCTCCCCTCCAGCCTCGACTGACGCCGCCGCGCTTTGTTTCGTGGCCCGGCTGGCTCTCCTCGCCTCGTCCAGACGGGGCTCGGCGAGCTATTACGAACGATCCGAAGTGAGATCAAGGCGTTAGCCGGTAACAGCGCGACCTGCTTAGGGTTTTGCTTCCGCCTTGATGCGGGTTCGATTCCCGCCGCCTCCACTTTTTACAACGGCATGCGGTCCTTCGCTCCTCCGAGCAGCTCGAACACTTCGTCCCACGTCTGGGAATCGGATTCAGCGCGCGGTGGCATGCAGTAATGAGCGGGCCGCTTGTCTTCGTCTGGGGCCCTCGGGTCGGCGCCTGCGGCGAGCAGCAGCTTGATCATGGGGAGGTCCAATCGAAGTGCCGCAAGCCCGAGAGCCGTGTATCCGGAAATCCCGCCCCAGTCGTTGATGGTCCGGACGGCCCCTGCGAACAGCAGCAGAGCCGCCATAGCCAAGTAGCCCGACTCCGCGCATATCCGCAGCGGCGTGTCGCCTCCGCCGCTGCGCACATTGGGGTCGGCCCCCGCCCTCACGAGCACCTCAAGGGCCGCTACCTCTTGCTCGCAGACGGCCGTCAACAGGGGAGTTTGGTCCCGCTCGACATCCCAGGCATTGACGTCCGCGCCGTGCTCGATGAGCACCTTGAGCATGTCGACCTCGCCTCCATCGCAGAGTGCGAAGATGGCCTCTTGCAGTGGACGCAGCCCCCGCCCCTCTGACTGTGGCTCGTTCGGATTGGCTCCCCCTTCTAGCAGTGCCTTGACCCGTGCTGTATCGTGCTGCTTGATCGCAGCGAAGAGATCCTTCGACATGATTTACCTATCCGCCATCGGATGACCTGAGACGCAATTCGTCCCTTCGAGTCGCTTCAGGTACGCGATGCCTTTTTGGAGGTCACCGATTGCTTTATCATGGCCAGCATCGGATTTTCCTCCGAAGCATTTTTTCTTGATCTCCTCACGTTTATCAAGGACTTTCTGCATGGCTTTGAGACGATTCCGGATGTTGGAGCACGGGATCTCCGGCTCCCATCTCTCGTTCGACGAATTAGGATGCCTCGGATCGAGGATAGGGATTTTCGTATAGAGTACGCGCTTTTCCTCTTCGAGTTCATCGAGCTTACTGTTCTTACAGATTTGACCCTCGTGACGAGGAACACGGTCATACTCCTCGACGGTGGTGTAGAACTTACCTGTCGCTGGATTTACCGTGGTCCGCCAAGTCTTGGGTTCCCTGACGGCCATAAGCGGGGCCGAATCAAAGTCAGGCACGACCTCCTCTGCTTCCTGACGCTCAAATTCCTCCATGAGCCGCCGTGACTCCTCCGCTACGTCCAGCAGTCGCGCCTCGTACTCCCGCTGAGCGTCGACCCACTCCGGGCGACGGTCGATCTCCGGCCCGGCGGTGCTGAAGGGGTAGAGCAGGACGAGGCCCACGAGCAACGGGCCCACCCGGGGGAGGAATTCAGCCAACGTCCTGGCGCGTCCCGCCTGCGCGACGCCCTCCGCCCCCCTCACCACCTTGGCGGCCTGCCCGCTCGCTTTCGCGGCGCGCGAGAAGCGCTCGAAGGCCCGTTCCGCTGCGGTGAGCTTGCGGTCCAACTGTTCCCACTGACGCGGCTCGATGTCTTGGCGTGCCCGAGACAGCAGTGCCCTGGCCTTGTCCAGGTCCGCCTTTCCAATCCACGACCGTTCCGGTGTCGGCTCCATCGGCGAGGAAACGAGCCGGATGCGCGGGCCCGAGGTGGGAGTCGACGCGAAGGCATGGGGCCGTGGCATCGACCGCAGGGCGGGCGCGCTAGCGCAGGCTGAGGCCAAGAGCAGAAGTACAAGGCAGGCTCGGAAACGCATGGGAGGGTCCTCCATTCGAGCTAGGACCTGGCGGGTCCTGGCGGGGCCGCTCGGAGTATGACAGGTCGCCCCGACAGCTACGGACGAGCGCGCCGGGGGCACGGAAGGGGGCCAGGGTGCCGCAGCCGCAACTCGGGCCAGGGCGAGCGCTAACGCAGCGGGCAACCCATGCTCGTGCACGTTGTAGGCGACAGGGCGCTGAGCGTTCACCGATCTTCGGGAAGTGCTCATAAACCCGCAGGAGCGCGGCCAAGTGCGGTTGCAGGACTGTCGCGACCATCGAGCGGTGCGGCATGCCCGGTTGCCTGCTCGCTCTTCATGTGGCCGGACTGCTCTGTGACCCAGGTTTCTCCTCAGAGTTGAGACCCGAATCGCTTCCTACGGGCTAAGCACCTGAAACTCCAGGGCAACTCGTTTCGTCGAGAGCCACGAGTCGGCGAGTCGTAGCGCGTAGTTGGGGATGGCAAGCACCTTTCTCCATGCTCCCCCACCAGCCTGCTAAGAGAGGGGGCAAATACTCCATGCCCTGCACAAAGAGTGGGATATAGTATCACCTGTCCAGTCGACATCAAAGGATGATGGCTATGTCTCGCGTTCTTTACGATTTCCTGTCGGAAAGCTTTCTCTTTCGCGATGATTACATCTCCGCGCAGTACGGGAACATTTCTGAGGCGCAACTGGAGTCAGAGTTGCGCAAATATCGCGAGCATGCACTCAGCCGTCTTGATGAACTGCGCAGCAATTTGACAACATCTCCATCAAGACTGTCGGTGTATTTCGATTCCACTGCATCAGTATCCACGTCAGTCTTGAAGCAAAGCGCCCTCTATTATGATCGAGCCATAATGGACGATCCCATATTTAGAGAGAGCAGACCGCATGATCCGATGCCCGAATTTAGGCAAATGGTAGGTCATCCACGCAAGACAGTCGACAGGGCTGCCTTGGCGCAGAGTGCCCATTTCATGAAAGAGGTCACCCCTATGGTTGCAGGTGGCTTTGCTGGCTTTGCTCCGATCAGTTTGACGCACGAGCCACCCAAAATGGTTCCGCTGCTTGCGTCTGGTAATTTCTTCGAGGAACGGGTTCCACCAGAACTACGCGCGTTTTTCGACGAACGGACGTCTGCATTCTCTGTTGAGGTCTTGCCTGGAGGGAAGGGTTATGTCCGGCACGGCCCACTAGCACCATGTCGCCATATTGGCGTTAAATTTGGCGATTATCCTTCGCAATGGGGTTATTTCCTGCCCCAGCTTGAATCCACGAGAATAATTGACGAGGAACGCAGGATTGTTGAGTTCGTGCAATCCATGCCGGACACGCCTCCCGATGAAACAGTTTTTTTGAATTGGGTACGCCAGTCCAAGAATCTTGCAGCAGCAGACTTGCTGAATCATGTTGCGACTGACGTCAACAATGCGGCCGCGACAAGAAGCTATTTGTGCGCGAATTCTGCCTTCGTTGCGGATTTACTTGCTCTTGAACGCACGAGCTCCACTCCCGAAGAGGACATTGCTCGGCTGGCCCTGCGGCTCGAATTGCCCATTGTTGATGGTGTTAGCATGGCTGATCTTATGTGCATACGTTCCAACGAGGGCGAGTCGTTTGAAATCTTCCGCACAGAGTTGGCAGCCAAGTTGAGGGATATCCGCCACGTAGCTGATCCCGCAGCCCAAGAAGCTAAACTCAGGGATCTTGAGCACGATTTCTCCGTGACGCAGGTTGAGCGGCTGAGTCAGCAGTTGGTGCGACTGAAGCGCGACCTTTGGCCAAGTCTCGCGCTCGGAGCGGTCAGCATGACTGCGATTTTGATCGAGCCCCAGATCAAAATCTTGGGGCTTGCCGGTGTGGCGATATCAGCAACAGCTGCTGGCGTTAAGTACCTGAACTCGGCAAGGCAGATTCCTGCGCTATTCCTTTGGAAACTCAAAAAGAATTTGCGTCCTAAAGACCGTTGATAGCTGCCGTATAGGCGGAATGGAGGGGGGCCGTGTTGAGGGAGAGGGCTGGAGCCGAGGGGCGAGGAGGGTGAGCACGATGCTCCGATCCTGGTGATCACGATGGGCCGACGAGCGCAAACATGGGTCACGCCATCAGGCCGCCGCGTCGTTTGCCTTCAATAATCCCGGGGGGATTGGTCTTTCTGGTCTCGCATGACGGGCCACTTCGCTGCCTGATTCGGCCTTCCAAGGAGGAAAAGACCTCCTCTGGAATCTCCGGCTCTTCGAGATCTGAACCAGCTATGAGCTACAACGTCTTGCGTTCTCTGCTCGGCGGCCTCGCACTGCTCGTCCTCCCGTGGGAGATGTGCCTCTGGACGTTTGTCGGCTTGCCCGTAGCTGGAGCGGTGCCGAGCATCCAGGCCGTTCCCGCCTCGGCTGGCGCCCCGTAGACTCGTTCCGGTTGAGCCCTCGTAGCCGATAGAGCCGATGCCCCTTGCCGCAGCGGCCCCGGCACAGGACTCCGCGAGCGGGAGCGAGCTGCACGTTCAAGGACGGCCCCAGCAGCGGTGAGCCACACTGCCCTGGAGGGCCTAACGGCGGGAGGTGGGCAGCTCCCGCCATGTTGCACGTATGTCGCAGGAGTCTGCGGAATGACCTGGAACAGGGCGGGACAGCGTGGGATGCGGCGGGATACCGACTCCCAAGCATTCCGGGCGGTTGCGAGGTAAGGGCGCGATTCTGCTAGAGGTTTCGCACCGCCCGGCGCGGGTTCGATTCCCGCCGCTTCCATGCGGAGTCCCCCGCCGCTCTGAGCCGAGTCCACTCTTGAAGATGAGGCTCGGAGCGTCAGGCAGAACGGCAGCGTATAAGACGGACAAGGCCCACGGTCGTCATCAGCGTGTCAGCTCCTCATGATTCCCTCCCCGGCCTTAGAGCTCGTTTCATAAATGGACCTGTTGAGGCACATCATATGACGTGCCTCAGCAGTGCATGCTCAGGTCTGCCGCTCTAATTCCTGATAGAGCAGCAAGCAGCAGCCGAGTTGAAGCAGGGCCAGGTGCATCTCGTCACCGCGTTCCTCTCGCACGCGCAGGCGTTTTTTCTAATGCAGCAAAGCAAAAGTCCTCTCAGCCACCCATCGATATCGTCCCAGATGTTCTTTGGACTCGACTCCTTTGCGGGCGATGCGGGGGATGACATGGCGCTTGCTCATGCCCTGGCGCACATCGGCGTAGTCATACCCTTTGTCGCCATGTCCCTTCTCGGGACGCCTCCTGGGTCGTCCGCGAGGACTTTGAACGGGGGGGACGGCATCCAACAGTGGGAGTGCCTCACGCTTATCGTGCACGTTGGCTGCCGACAGCAAGGCCGCCAGCGGCAGTCCTCGCCGGTCCACAACTACATGATGCTTGCTCCCTGCTCTCCCTCTGTCCGTCGGATTCGGACCTGTGCGTGCCCCCTTTTTTGGGCTCGCACGCTGCTTGAGTCGAACGCTGCGCGGCTCCAGTCGAGTTTCCCCTGGCGGCCCAGCTCGTTGAGCAACCGGTGGTGTAATTCCTCGAACACTCCTGCTTTTGCCCACTCTCGCAGTCTTCTCCAACACGTCACCCCACTGCAGCCGAAGACTTCACCAGGCAGGTCGCGCCAAGCCAGCCCCGTCTTGAGCACGAAGACGATGCCCCTGAAGCAAGCACGGTCGTCGCGCTCAGGACGTCCTCTTCCACCCAGTTCGCGGTGCCGGGGCAATAGAGGCACGACTCGTGACCACAAGCCGTCTGGAACCAGTTCCCGTCTCATTCCAACGAAGATGGTCACTCCTCTGGTGGGGGAGAAGTCCCTGACTTCTAAGGTTCATTGCCGAAACAATCTGGCAGAGCAGGTCATGTATCCTGCGCACCTTGGTCCATTTATGGAACGAGCTCTTATTTCGCACCGGGAGGAGCATGTCGGACATGAAAAACAGTGGAAGGAGGACGAGGAGCATCTTGGGGCTGGCGGGTTTTCTCCTGGTGCTCGTGACGGCCCTTGGCGCCCAGGCGGCGCCTCCCTCCAAGCTCCCGGGCCGCAAGCCGGACTCCACGGAGCCTTGGGGCGCTTTTCTCGGCCGGGCCGCACACCTCGCCATTGGCAGGCAATACAGCGTGCAGTACCCCACCAACGCCGTCTTCCTCGACACCGTCAACCTCTACAGAATTGTGGAGGAGGGGAAGTTGGGCAATCCCAAGCGTCTTTCGGAATTTGTGAGGCTTTTGCGCCCGGACATCACCGATACCCGAGCCCTCGTGCTCTTCGAGATCAAGCCGGACAATGAGGAGGGGCGCAAGGAAGGGAGAGAACAGGCGGGGCGCTACCTGGCGGCGCTGAATGAGGCTGTCGAGCCTGGCAAGAAGCTCGCGGGAGGCACCGGCTTCGAGGGGTCGCTCTTCCTCGAATTCGAGAACGGGGGAGCACTCTGGCAGTTGTCCTGGCGCACGCCAGAGCCCGGAGTAACGCTCTACCGCTGGAGCTACCGGCGCAAGAAGTCCAACGCTTCCTGGAAGGAGCGCGCGGCCCAGAAGGAAGAGGAGTTGCCCAAGGAAGAAGGAGAGCAGCGCGGTGAGGTGGCCGAGCAGGCGCTCCGGGCTGCCTACGAAGGGGGCGAATTGCCCAGCAACTTCCAGGGCCAGGTCTACCTGCCCGTGGACTGCCGCTGAGCGGGCCGCAGGCGTCTGGCGCTCTTGGAGCGAGCGCGGGTCCTAGCGCTTGAGGCGCAAGTGACCGCTGTGGTAGGGCCCACGTTATGACCGTGCCACAGTCCCCGGTGCTTGAGTTCCCAGCGATGCTCCACGGCTCTATCGGCGCCATCCGCCGCGAGGTGAGAGCCAAGGGCCAGGGGTGGGCCCGGGAGTACCTCAAGACCGGTGCCTTTACCCTGCCCCGGCGGATGCTCCAGGTGCCGCCCGGCGAGCCTCTGGTGATGCACTCGGCGGCTGAGTTTGAATTCATCCGCCGCTCGAGCTGGCGGATTCACATGTTCGGCGACGTATTCATGAGCTTGGATGAAGGCGTCTCGTCGGAGGACGAGCACCAGCGCATGAGAGACGCCTTCGAGTCCTTCTGCCTGAGCACCCCGTGGGGCGCTCTCTGCTATGCCGTGTCTCCTCCCCCGCTACGGAGTGCGGAGCGCATGGCCAAGCGGCTCGCCGCGCTGCTGCGCTTCTGGAATGTGCTCCGAAGCCCGCGCTATGCGTACAGGGTGCCCGACACCCACCACACAATCGACGGCCTCATGGACTACATCTACCGCAAGATGCTGGAGGCGTGGTGCCCCGGGGGGCCCGCCTCGGTGCGCGAGCACATGGCCCTGACGGTGGAGCGCATGTCTCGCGCTACCCGCGAGGATTGCATGGAGGCCGTGCTCCGGGTGATTCCTGTCCTGGTAGAGGCGGACACCGAGTTCAAGCACCGCGAGGAGCTCAGCGACCCCGGCTTCCTGCGCGAGCGCCTCGCCGCGCTTCCCCCGAAAGACTTCGAGGATTTCTCCAGCGCCTACAAATACACGGTGACCATGCAGTTGGCTGACTGGGACAGGGCGTTGGGGCGGCATTAGCCTCAGACAATCGAGTTGCGGATTCTGGGCGAGCCCATCGAGGTCGATGAGGCCATCGCCGAGGTGCACTTCACGGCGCAACAGCTGCGTCGCTACCACGAATCAGAGTGAAAACGAAGATGGGTCTCTGGTCCCGAGTGGAGGCGGCTCCGCCCTTTGCGGGTTCGATTCTCGCCGCGTCCAATAGACGTTGCCCGCCGCCTTGAGTCGAACTCACGGCCGGAGCCGGAGTAGGGCCCCTCACCCCGAGACCGCGCGCCTCGTGGCGGGGCGCTTCGTCTGGCGCATGACGTACTCGACCAGCTTCGGGTACTCCTCGAGCAGCCTCATCGTGTGGGCCAGGTGGAGGATCGACGCCAGCGCCACGTCGGCGGCGGTGAACGTGCCGCCCGCCACGAACTCACGGCCCTCGAGCCGGACATCGATCGCCCTGAGCACTTCATGCAAGCGTGCGTGTTGCCGCGCGAGGTTCGCCTTCTTCTCCTCGGGCAATTGTGTGTTCCGGTAGTGTTCGAGGACCAGCGGCTCGAGCGTCACCTCGGCGAAGACGATCCACTGGAGATAAGGGCCCCGCTCGGCCGAATCCAAGGGCGGCGCCAGCTGTTTCTCTGGAAAGCGGTCGGCCAGACAGAGGCAGATCGCCAACGACTCGAAGAGCACGGTGGCGCCGTCCACCAGCACCGGGACCTCGCCGAGAGGGTGCAGCGCCAGGTGGGCCGGGGTCGTGGTCTCTTGTTTCGCGACGTCGAGCTTCACCAGTTCGTACGGCACTTCGAGCTCCTCGAGCAGCCAGCGGGCTCGGGTCGCTCGGGTTCGCGGGGCGAAGTAGAGCTTCATCGGAGAACTCCTGGGGGTGGGTGAGCCGCGGCAACATGCAGTCCCCGCCCCCTTGGCGACAATGACCTCGTCCTCGGACTCTTTGTCAGGTTATTCTTGACGATGATGGTCTCACCAGCCGACATGATCCTCTTCGCGGCGGTCGTTCGTGAGGGCAGCTTCACGCGAGCGGCGCGCCAGCTTGGAATCACCAAGCAGACGGCCAGCGAGCGGATCGGCAAGCTGGAGGAGCAGCTCGGGGTGCGGCTGCTCGAGCGAACGACGCGGCGCCTGCGGATGACTGAATCGGGAACCACCTATTACGACCGGTGCGCCGCCATCGCCGCGCAAATCGACGAGGCCAACAGCGAGGTGCGGCAGCGGCAGGCGGAGCCGGTCGGTCTGCTGCGGGTGTCCTCGCCGATGCTCTACGGCCGCCGCTACCTGGCTCCAGTGGTCGCGGACTTCCTCTCCCGCTATCCCAAGGCGAGCGTCGAGCTGGTGCTCGCCGACCGCCGCGTCGACCTCATCGAGGAGGGGCTGGATCTCGCGATTCGCATCGGGACGATTGATGACTCGTCACTGGTGGCGCGAAAGCTTGGAGAGGGCCCCGTCTACTTCGTGGCGAGCCCCGGCTTTCTGTCGAAGTACGGGATTCCGAGCGCGAGAGAGCTTCGCTCCGCGCGATGCATTGGTTTCAGCCCGTTCGAGACCTGGGAGGCGGAGAACGTGAAGTCGCGGATCGATCCGGTGCTGACGGTGAACGACCTCGAGGTGGCGTGCGAGGCGGCGATCGCCGGTGTCGGCATCGCGCGGGTTCCGGAGCTCCTCTGCCGAGAGGCGATCCAGGACGGACGGTTGAAGCTCCTCTTCGGATCCAAGCCGACGATGCTGCGGACCATATATGCCGTCTACCCGAGCCGGCTGAATCTTCCGGCGAAGGTCCGCCTCTTCGTGGATGCGCTGGCGACACTGACCGAGCCGGTGTCGCCGCCTCCGACGCTTCCCCATGGCAGGGCCGGGCGCAAGCACCGATAGTGCGCCCCTCTCATCAGGATACGCGACGACCACGTCCCGCCCTCACGCCATCCGCGGCGGCGCTCCTCCTGGGGCTCCTGCGTATCGCTGCCCCATCCGCACCGGCCAGATGGTTTGAGTGATCTCAGGGGGTCCCGGCATCTTGATTTGCCACAGGCGGTTCTCGTTCCGCTCGGACACGGATGCGTCCCGCGTTCTTGACGTCAATGGCGTGGTAAACGATTTCCGCCTCGAAACATTGAGGCAGCGGTTGTCCCGTGGCGTGTTCCGCGAACAGGAAGAGGTTCACGTCCTTGCCGTACCAGGCGCCTGGGTCGAGTTGCAGGACGTCATCGGTCTGGCGCGCGGGAGCCAGCACATCCATGAGCACATATCCGAGGCCCGCCCCTGTCTCGCACGCCACGACGGACTCCACCGACAAGGAGAAGTTCTCGATGAGGCGCTTGTCCACGCGCAGTGCCGTCTTCACGGGGCTGAGCAGAAGGCGACCCCGGAGGGTTTCTCCGTCGAAGGAATGGGTCTTCCATTCCAGCGTCGCCTGGGTGAAATCACCTTGAAGGGTGGACCCAGCCCCTGTTCCTTTCTCCGAGGAGTGCTTCGCGTCACCGCGCCAGAAAAAGGGGAATCCCGTACAGCCCGTCAGCATCGAGACGAGCACGGCGGTACGAAGGTGCCGGTTCACTCGCATAGCAACTCCCCGTCGTCACCAGGAACGCCGAGCCCCTGACCGTGGCGCCATCCACAGGCGTGCGCCAGTTCATGAACCATGGATATGGCGCGGCAGTCACGCGACGAGGGTTGCTCGCACCAGTTGACCTCACGCGAAGGATTCATGCACGAAGTCGGCTTGTCGGAGAAACGGACAACGTAGCCCAACGCGATCAGCCCTTCGCTGCTCTTGCTTCGACATGCGCTTTGAATCTCCTCACTGGCGCAGTTGACCTTGACCCCAGCGCACTGCTTCTCGACGCACTCCCTCAGGCAGGGGTAGGAAATCACCTGCGCCGCCGCCTTGCACTCCTCGACCGTGGGCAGTTCCCGACATGTGGGATGCATGGGCGTTCCTTGATGCGCACAGGCGCCCAACAGTACGAGGCTCGACAGCAGCCACCGGAGGAACGGTCCTGGTCCGCCTCTAATAGGTCTCGCTCCACAGCGCGGCGCTCGCGACACGTCACAACTCCCAACCAAGTGCCGAGCGAGCGTAGCAGTTCGGAGTACACCGCGTGCGGCGATTCCGAGCCCTTGCGAATGGAGTCATCCAGTCAATCGGTTCGCCGAGTCCCAGCGCGCGCCATGGCCATCACGCCGAGGCGAGCGCCGTCTGTAGCTGCGCCACTGAGGAGACGTTCACCGTCCGGGCCAGGGCGGTGGAGGCAGCGGGCAGGAGCAGGAGTCCGCCGCAGGTTGGCGGTTCGAGTGGCGGCCCGTCAGGAGGGCCGGACGACAGGGGAGGGTACATGGCGGAGTTCAAGGTCGACGCACGCGGGCCCATCGAGCCGCTGGCAGGCGCCCCTTGGTGAACGGTCCTCAGCACAGGCCAGACGCACGGAGGCCCATCTCCCTTCTGTTGAATGCCGGTGTCCGCGGGCGTGGACCGTGGACGCCGGCGCGCACGACGCGCTAAGTCACCTGGCCAACATGACTCCAAGGAAAAGGCGGGAGTGGGCCCGCGTCTTCATCAGCGCCAGGCAGCGGGGGCTTGGCAGGCTGAGACTCATCCTCTTCTCCGTCGAGTGCGCGAGGCAGGTGGGCACCGTGGTGCCCTTCCTCGTGGCCTTGCGTGTCGTGCCACGGGTTGCACCCACTCGAGGTCGCGTGGTGCGCGTGGCGTGGCACGCGCCTCCCACGTGGGCTCCACGTGCCGTGGGGGCGCTCGCCGTGGGCATTGCTCTCTGGGGCGTGCTCATGCTCAGCGAGGGCCCGGCCCCGCGCGCGGAGTTGGAGGTGGAGGACACGGAGGTGCCGGAGTGGATCCTCACCGGCCAGGGCGACGCCGGAGTGGTGGCCAAGAAGATGCCCAGCAAGCGGATGAAGGGCCAAGCGGCGCCGCCGTGCGAAGCACCCCAGGTGCCTCTCAACGACGCCTGCTGGGCGCGACTCGAGCAGCTTCCGCCTTGCGGCGACTTCTACGAGGCCGAGGGCCGGTGCTACGTGCCCATCGTCGAGAAGAAGCGCGCGCCCACCAGCGTGGACGAATAGACAGACGCCGCCGGGTTTCGAGCGCTCGAATCAGCGCAGGCCGTGTCTCAGCGCTTGCCCTTCGGGCGGCTCACGGTGAAGGTGACGATGTTGTGATCCGAGCCGCCGGTCGGGCCGGCCTTGATGTTCGAGACCCGGCACCCCTTGGACATCTCCCAGTCGATGCGGCCGTTGCCGTGGGTCTTCACGCCGCCGTGGGTGTTCATGCCCGCCTGCTGGGCGATCCAGCCGGGCGACCACTTCCCCTGGGTCGACGCCGGCTCGTTCCAGTCGCCGCCGATGAGCAGGGCCTGGTCGGGGTTTCTCTTGAGCTGCTGCTTCGCGAAGGCGAGCAGCTTCTCGGAGAGCGACGCGTAGGTCTTCACCCGGTTCTCCGGCCCGACGGGTTTCCCGTTCTTCCAGTCGACCGAGGGCGGCTGGTGGACCGAGACCACCTTCAACCAGCCCGCGAGTTGGACCGCGGGGGCCGCCCGCGGAGGGGCGTGGCCGCCGCGCACGGTAGTCCAGCCGCCGCCCTCGCCCTGGATGTACGTGGCGTTCTTGGCGAGCAGGTCGTCTTTGACGAGGATGCCCGACTCACCGCCGTCCTTGGACTTGGGGAAGGTCACCAGGTGGTAGCCGGGGATGTTCTCCAGGGCCTTGTGGTAGTCGTTGATCTCCTGGACCTGGACGAAGTCGAGCTTCTGGCGCTTGGCGAAATCGCCCAGCCACTCCCGCACCTCCTTGGGTTTGCGGTCGCGCTCGACGTTGTAGGTCGCGCCCTTGAGCGTCGACGGGGTCTTGTTCTTGCCGCCGTTGCCGTTGGTTGGGCTGGCCTGGGTGGCGGTGATGTTCTTCAGCGATCGGGCCATCCGCTCGCCGACGACCCCCTGCGGCTTCCCCGTCCAGCCGTGGTCGCGCTTGTAGTCGACCACCGCCTTGGCGGTGCCGGCGTCGAAGCGATCGTCGGCGGCCCCCTTGAGGTAGCCGAGCGACTCCAGGCGCTCTTCGACCTTCTGAACACGGCTGCCGGTGGAGCCGACGTGAAGGGGGCGGTGGGGGTGGGGCTTGATTCGCATGTTGTTCATTCTCGTCCGCCGCGCGCGGGAGTTGCTCCGGTTCGCGTCGGCGCGGCCGGGCTTGACGCGCCGCACCAGGGCGACCCGGCTCAGGGGTGGCTACTGCGCCAGCTCACGCAAGAACGACGCGACCACCTCTCCCAGGCGCTCGGGTTGTTCAAACGGAAGGCCGTGGCCGGCGTCCTGTACCTGTGCGATTCGCACGCGTGGGTTGAGTTCCCGCAGCTCCGTTGCCATCTCGATCGTGACGACAGGGCTGCTGTCCCCAATGACGAGCAGGCTCGGGACGTCAATCGCGCTCATCACGGCGCGATAGTCGGGGATGGGGGGCGTGAGAACGTCGAAGGCGCCCAGCGGGGTCTTCAGTCTCGCCTCGGCGAGAAGCTCGACGATCTCGGGCGAGCGACGCGGGTGTCGGGCTCGGAGCTGAGCGACGAGGTCGGACTTCCGCACCTGCCGACCCCTAAAGCGGTGAATGAAAGCCGGTGTCCAGGCTGCCGTCTGGCAGAAGCTGAACAAGCGGGTGGAACGTCTTTCCGCCAGCCGGGTCAGGCGCGAAGCGATAGAGAAGCACGGTGCCGTTGGGCCTCACTGTGAGCTTGAGAATGCTCGAGATTTCTTGCGCGGCGAACGCCGAACGGAAACGCTCGGCGACCGCCCTGTCGATCCGCCCGTTCGAGTCCAGGCGTGCCAGCACCACGGGAGTCTGTTCCTCGAACGCGTTCAAGAGACCCACCCGGGCGACGATGAAGCCTCCGTCCGCGAGAGCGCTCAGGTGGTTGGCTTCAAAGGGAAACTCCTCCCGCTGGAAGGTGTCGTCCAGGGTTCCGTCAGGGTTCAGACGCATCACCTCGGAACGAGCCTCACCCGTCACAAAAGCGGTGACGATCTTTCCGTCCGCCTGAACAGCCAGGGCTGTTGCCTGGCGCAACTCCTTCTCGCGCTGCATCCCCAAAAGCCGCTCATGAAAGACCTCGTCAGGCTGTCCTTCAGCGCTGATGGAGTAGACCGCCGGAAGGAGAGACTCCGCATAGTTGGGATTGTCGGCGACGATGAAACGCCGCCCATCGGCACCGCTTGCGCTGGGAATGGAATCGGCCACATCCAGCCCTGGCATCTCCCTCCATGAGGACAGGTCTGGCAGCCCCTCGGGAGTGATCCGCAGGATGGGGCTCCCGGACTTGGAATCCGCCTCACGACGGAAGCCTCCATACATCAGCAGCCCGCCATCCGACTGGAGCTGGAGCTCCGCGACTGGACCCTCGACGTGCTGCTCGGCCGGGAGCTTGGGGATGGACACCCGGCGGAGTTCTTCTCCCTCCGGGCTGACGATCAGGGCCAGCTCGTCCTTGTGATTCGGAGAGCTGGAGATCAACCCCGAGCCCAGGAGGATTTTTCCATCCGTCTGAAGCCAGACGTGGCCTGGATGCGCGGGCATGAGGCTCACGCAGCGGTCCTGTCCCTTGAAGGTGGGATCGATGCTCCCATCCGGCAGGAGCCGGGAGAGCTTCACGCCGTTCTTCCTCGTTCCTTCCTTGGAGATGAAGCCTTGGATGAGGATTTTGCCGTCGGGCTGGTACGTGACACTCAGGACTTCCGTGCTGAATCCATGCTGGCCGGCTTCCCACAGGGACACCTCGCAGGGCGAGGCGAACGCGAACCCCTTCAGCTTGCCGTAGAGGGCATCCCCGGGCCTGAACCACACGTCGAAGGACGCCACGCGCACCGTGACGTCCAGGAAGGGGACTCTTCGGGGCAGGGGCAGCACGGCCAGGATGAGCAGGAGGACCCCAGGCACGAGCGAGCTGATGGCCATCCTGCGTGTCTGGGACATGCGCATCAACCACACCGGCCAGGTGAGCGCGAAGTAGTAGATCGTATAGGAAAACAGGCCCGTCACCAGCCAACCTCCACCGCCTGACCGGTCGGTGCTTTGGTTGGTGTGAATCACCACGCCAATGGCCACGGGGATGACGAGGACAAGTGGCCAGAACCACAGGAGACGTCTCATGCCCGCGATTATAGCGGAGGGCCTCCTGCTCCCTGCCTCATCATCCCTGAGCTCCCGTCAGCACTCACCGCCATTCCCAGAACGTGACCCTTGACCCGTTGACACGGGCAACGATTCTGGTCGAAGGTGACCGACCGTGCGCCCTTCTGCCACCGCTTGGTTGCACCTTCGATCGCGCTCTGCCGTGACAACGTTGTCGAGCGGCGGCGCAAGCGTCAGTGGACGGCGGCCATGACCGCGTACAGGGCCACATCGGATCGACAACATCGACAACAGAGAGGTCGTCGTATGACGGTGCTCAGGAGAGGAGCGGGCCGCGCGCGTACGTTCGCGCTGCTCGCAGCGGTCGCGTCAGCCTCGGCGGCTTGCACCGCGCCCGCGACGCCAGCGGACGCCCCACAGCCCCCGGACACCGCACAGCCCCCGGATACCAAGACGACTGTCACCTCGGGCAATGCCCGCTTCGAGGTGCTCAGCCCCACGCTCATCCGCACGGAGTATGCGGGTGACGCCCGCTTCCTCGACGCCCCGACTTTCAACGCCATCGGGCGGGACGGCTTCGGCAAGACGAGCTTCACGACGCGTACCGAGGACGGCTGGCTCGTCATCGACACCGGCGCGCTGACGCTGCGCTACGAGGTGGGCTCCGGCCAGTTCACCGACGAGAACCTCGTCGTCAGGCTGAAGGCTGGCGCGCAGGACGTCGAGGCGCGCCCCTGGGCGAGCCGGGTCATCCCGACTTGCGCGCTCGGCGTGCTCTGCGAGGCCGAGGGCCTCGTGCTCGAAGGCATCAGCGAGGCGCGCGACCACACGGGCTTCACCGGCACCGGCTTCGCCGCGGGCTTCGAAGGGACCGGGACCCGCGTCACCTTCCAGGTCGCGCCCGAGGCGGGCGGCTCGTACGTCCTGGACCTGCGCTACGCGAACGGACTCGGCGACCCGCGCACGCTCACGCTCACGGTCGACGGCGGGTCGGCGCGCCAGTTCACGCTGCCGCGCACCGGCAACTGGAGCACCTGGGGCCACCTGTCACTGCCCCTCGACCTGACTGCCGGGCCGCACGTGATTGCCCTGACGCGCACCAAGTCCGACACGGGCCAGCTCAACATCGACAGCCTCGCGCTGCTCAAGCCCGGCGACGCGTACCCGCGGTCGCCGAGGACCTGCGGTTTCGGCGAGCTCTGCGAGGCCGAGGACCTCGCGCTCAACGGCCGGATGCACCTGGCGACCGACCACCCCGACTACACCGGCAACGGGTTCGCCGCGGGCTTCGAGGGCGTGGGTGACTCGATTGGCTTCGACATCGACGTGCCCGCCGCCGGCGACTATGAGCTGACCGCCCGCTACGCCAACGGCTTCGCGTCGCGGGCCGGCGTGACGCTGACGGTCGAGGGCGGTTCGAGCACCCCCGTCCCCATGCCGTCCACGGGCAGCTGGGACGCCTGGAAGCCTGTCACCGTGCCGGTGCACCTCGCGGCCGGCACCCACCACGTCACGCTCGTGCGGCAGGCGACCGACGCCGGCAATGTCAACATCGACAGCCTGGCCATTGGCCCGGTCGGCATGGGCCTTCCCGCGCCTGCCAGCACGGTGGGTGAGGACTGTGGCTTCGGTAGCATCTGTGAGGGGGAGTCCGTGGGCCTGTCCGGCGGCGCGACGATCGCCAAGGACCACAACGGCTACAGCGGCAAGGGGTTCGCGGCTGGGCTCGACGTCGCCGGCTCGCAGATGACCGTGCGCGCGGTCGACGTTCCGGCGGCTGGCACGTACTCGCTGCAACTGCGCTACGCCCGCGGGCTGAAGACGCCGGGCGCGGTGAGCGTGCAGGCAGGTACGGGCGCGGCCATCACCCTCACGCTGCCGCCCACGAGCGACTGGGACAGCTGGCGGACGGTGCGTACGGACGTCACCCTCCCTGGCGGCACCAGCGACGTGCGCCTGAGGTGCCCGCAGGCCGGCGGGTGCGCGGTCAACGTCGACACCGTGGCGCTGACGAAGACCGACGCGCCGCTGCTCACGCCTCACGCCGCGCTCGGCGGCTACCGGCGTGGCCTCGACGCCTTCGACGGCGACAACGGCAGCCCGATCCTCAACCCGGGGCTTCTCTACCAGGACGGCTGGTCGCTGCTGGACGACACCGCCTCGGCGGCGTACGACCCGGCGTCGCGGACGCTCACTCCCCGCGCCGCGCACCCTGGTGGCTACCAGGACGGCTACGTCTTCGGCTACGGCCAGGACTACCCACGGGCCCTCGGCGACCTCGCGAAGCTCACGGGTCCGTCGAAGCTGCTGCCGCGCTGGGCGTACGGCGTCTGGTTCTCCGAGTACCTCGACCGCACCGCGGCCGACTTCCAGGAGGACCTGCTCCCGACGTTCCGCAAGGAGGGCGTGCCCCTCGACGTCCTCGTCGTCGACACCGACTTCAAGGCCGGCAACCTCTGGAACGGCTGGGAGATCGACACCCGCAAGTTCCCCGACCCCGAGGGGTTCTTCGACTGGGCGCGCTCGCAGGGCCTGCACACGACCCTGAACATCCATCCCAGCATCCTGCCGACCGACCCTCAGTTCGCGGCCGCGCAGGCGACCGCGCGGGGCAAGCTCACCCAGCACACCGGCGGCTGCTCGGGCGGTGCCTCCGAGTGCTACACCTTCGACTTCGGCGATCCTGACCAGTTGAAGGCGTTCTTCGGCTTGCACGACACGATGAAGCAGCAGGGCACCGACTTCTGGTGGCTCGACTGGTGCTGCGACGCCAGCGAGGCCAACATCGACGGCGTCACCGGCGACGCGTGGATCAACCAGCAGTACACCGACTACACGAACTCCAGCATCGGCCGCGGCTTCGCGTTCTCCCGCGCGTTCGGCTCACTGCAGGCGGGCGGCTACAGCAACCCGACCGCGGTGCCGACCGGGCCGTGGGCGGACAAGCGCACGACGCTGCCCTTCACTGGTGACACCACCTCGACGTGGGGGACCCTCGCGGCCGAGGTCGGCTTCACCTCCGGCGAGGGCGCCGCCACCGGCCTGTCGGCGATCAGCCACGACATCGGCGGGCACAACGGCGGCCTGTGGAACATCCCCGGCTCGGACGTCGTCGACGGCCAGCGCACGGACAAGCTGCCCGACGACCTGTACGCCCGCTGGGTCCAGTTCGGCACCTTCCAGCCGATCGACCGCCTGCACAGCAACCACGGCGACCGGCTGCCCTGGCAGTACCCGGGCGCCGCGGGCGAGTCGGCGAAGAAGTTCCTCAACCTGCGCGAGGCGCTCGTGCCGTACACCTACACGCTCGCGCGTGAGGCGGAGGCGACCGGCGTCCCGGTGGTGCGGCCGACGTACCTCGCGTACCCGACCGAGCAGGACGCATACGCGACGGCCGGCAGCGAGTACCTGTACGGCTCGGACGTGCTCGTCGCGCCGGTGACCACGCCCGGCAACACCGCCACGACCACGGTGTGGTTCCCGCCGGGCAGCTCGTGGACCGACTGGTTCACCGGCAAAACGTACGCGGGCGGCACGACCCAGGGCATCACCACCGGGCTGGACACCATGCCGGTGTTCGTCAAGTCCGGCGGGATCGTGCCCACGCGCAGCGAGGACGTCACCAACGACGTCCAGAACCCGCTGGACGCGGTCACGCTCACGGTGGCGGCGGGCGCGCAGGGGCACGCCAGCCTCTTCGAGGACGACGGCACGACCTCCGACCGCGAGCAGAGCACCCGCACGGACATCCGCTACACCGAGGACGGCCACGGCGCGGCGCTCCGTGTCGACGGTCCTGTCGGGTCGTTCGCCGGGCAGGTGCGGAAGCGCGCGTGGACCGTGCGGTTCGTGGGTGCGCGGGAGCCGGAGTCGGTGACTATCGACGGCAATGCGGCGCCGGCCGGCAGCTGGACCTGGGACGCCGCGAGCAGCGTCCTGACGGTCAAGGTGGCCGAGCGTCCGACGAGCCAGGGTGTGGACGTGGCCTACCGGTACAGGTAGGACGCGTTCGCCCCGGGTCAGCCTCTGATGTTCTTCAGAGCGTGCCGCTCCACGAAGTGAACGAAGCGCGCGGAGACCACCGCGCTGCCTGGCAGGCCGCGGGTGAGTCAGTCCTGATAGTCACGGTGGGCGCACGGGTGGAGTACCGGCGCAGGCGACCGGAGGGGAGCGTTGTAAGGACAAACCTCTTGTCGCCTTCTCGGCTCGTTGCGAGCGGTGTCGGGGTTGCACACCATCAGTACGGGTCGGCCCGGCTGGTCGCATCCCAGGAGGTCTCCCATGAGAGCGCTTTTACGGTTCAAGATCCCGATGATCGCCTTAGCACTTGGACTCGGCGCATGTGCGTCCGATGAGGAAGTGCCTGGGGATGAGCTCGCAGAGCAGGGCAAGACACCGGAGGTCATACAAATCCCGTCCGAGTATACAGACGACACTCCGCCTCCAGACGGGACATTCGAAGGTGACGAGTTCCACACAGAGGCATGTCACGTGAAACTGGTGTATTGCAGGGACCCTCGCTGGACACCGCACTATCCCAGTTACTGTGCGAGGGGCTGCCCCGGCGATACAGGGCGCGCTGCGGCAGAAAGGATTTGCCGCAGGACCTGTGGAAACATCAACTGCAAGACGTTTTGGTACCTCGGCGGCTGCTGACCGATAACGGCTCCGGGCCCGGTCGCCGAGCGGCTTCATCGAAGGGGGCGCGCTAGAGCAGCGCCCTCAGGTTCAGGGGGGCAATCCATTCAAGAAGGAGAGGAGCGCGGCATTGACCTCGGCGGGGCGCTCCTGTTGGACCCAGTGGCCCGCCCCCGGGATGATGACCGGCTCGTGGAGGTGAGGCACCAGGGCCTTCATCGGCTCGACCGGCGCGAAGGCGCGTCCCGGGTCCTGCTCACCGATGACGAAGAGCGCGGGCTGATGGATCTTCATCGTGGCGAGCTCGGGCAATTCCTCCCAGTCCCGGTCCATGTTGCGGTAGCGATTGAGGCTGCTCCGGAAGCCACCGCGGGAGAACTCCTTCACGAAGTACGCGAGGTCCTCTTCCGTGAGCCAGGCGGGCAGGGTGGAGGGGGCCTCGAGGCCAACGAGGTAGCCGTCGCCTGGCTTCTTCGCGCGCACGACCGGTGACATGGGATCGTAGCCGGGAGTGCCGGTGTAGATCGTACGCAGCGCCTTCGCGACATCCGCCTCGAACTCCGCCTCGGCGACGCCGGGCTGCTGGAAGTAGAGGATGTACAACCAGGTGTCCTGGAACTGGTGGCGGAAGAGCTGCGTGGGCGGCTGGGGCGAGCGGCCGAGGTGCGGCACACTCATGCTGACGACCGCGCGGTAGCGCTCGGGGTGGAGCGCGGCGCTGGTCCACGCCATCGCCGCGCCCCAGTCGTGGCCGACGATGACGGCGGTCTTCTCCCCGAGGGCATCGAGCAGGCCGGTGAAGTCGGCGAGCAGCAGCTTCATGCTGTACGCCTCGATCTCCCAGGGCTTGTCACTCTGGCCGTAGCCGCGCACATCGGGGGCCACGACGTGGTAACCGGCGGCGGCGAGCGCGGGGATCTGGTGGCGCCACGAGTACCAGGACTCCGGCCAGCCATGGAGCAGCAGCACCAGGGGACCCTGGCCGGCCTCGGCGATGTGCAGGTGGATGCCGTGGGTCTGAACGATGCGGTGGGTGATTTCAAACATGCGGGAAGCTCGTGGATTCACGTCAAGGCGTAGTGCAGCCTGACACATCCGCGGTCCAGAGGTCTTACGTCCAGAAGCCTGGGACTGGCTCTCAATCCCGTGGCCGGAAACAGCGGCCGACCGCCGCCGATCAGCTCGGGCATGACGTAGATCTCGATCTCGTCCAGAGCCGCGCGTTCCATGAAAGCCATCTGCAAGGTGCCGCCGCCCAGCATCCAGACGTCGCCGTCGTCCAGCGCCCGCAGCTCCGCGATCAGCGCGTCGACATCGTGGCGTGTCTCGAGCGGCCCCTTCGGCTCGGCGATCGGGCTTGAGGTGACGACGAACACCCGCTGTTCTCCGTAGGCCCAAGGCGAGCTGTCGGCCGCGAGGAAATCATACGTGCCGCGCCCCATGACCACGGTCCTGATCCGCGCGAGGAAGTGGCGATAGTCATGTTCGCCAAGCTCCATGTCGTTGTAGGCGAAAAGCCAGTCGAGGTTGTCATCCGCGGTGGCCACGAACCCGTCCAGGCTCGTCGCGATGTATCCGAGGATCCGCGCCATTCTGTTCCTCCTTGAGAATAAATGTATGTTCGTTTATATTCGATCCGTGGCTAGACACAAGACTATTTCCGACGAGGCGTTGCTCGACGGGCTGATGAGCGCCATCACCGAACACGGGCCGGCGGGGCTGACCTTCGCGGGGGCGGCGGCGGCCGTGACCCTGTCGCCATCGACGCTGGTGCAGCGCTTCGGTTCGCGCGAAGCGATGGTGGAGGCGATCCTGCTGCGCGCCTGGGATCGGCTCGATGCCGCCACCAGCGCCGCGGACGCCACCGCGGCGCCGGGGGCGGCGGGAGCCGTCGACCTTCTGATGAGCCTGATGCCCGCCGAGACGGTCGAGCATGCGATGCTCGAGGGCCTGCTCTTGCTGCGCGAGGACTTCCGCAATCCCCGGCTGCGCGCGCGGGGCAAGGCCTGGGGCGACTGCCTGGCGGTGGCACTCGGCCAGCGCCTGAATGGCGATGTGCAAGAGGGCCTGCGGCTCGGCTGGCAGATGGCGCGCGTTTGGCAAGGGGCGCTCTTGTGGTGGGCCTTCACCCGTCACGACCGGCCCGAAGTCGCCATTCGAACAGCGCTGGAGGACTGGTGCCAGACGGCGGTGGCGTCATGACGTCTGGCGTCCCTCCTCAGAAGCCGTAGCTCATGCCGAACTGGACGCTGCGCGGCGGCCCCACCAGGCGCGTGGGCTTGCCGAAGTTCGGGTTCGCGGCCTCGGTCGTCGGCGGGAGGAACCCGTCGTATCCGCCAAAGTTCCTCGTGTTGAAGAGATTGAAGCACTCGGCGAAGGCGCTGACCCGGTGGCCCTTGGAGAGCGTGAAGTCCTTGGCCAACCGCACATCCACCTGGCTGAACTGGATGGATTCCTCCGCCCGGCCCTCATTGATGCGGAGCACGAACTCGTCGGGATCAAAGCCCCTGGACGCATCGGAGATGGTGTAGGGCAGGCCGCTTCCCAGGGTGATCAGCGTCGACAGCTTGAACGCCAGGGGCAGCCCCACGATGCCGGAGAGCACGAGCCGATGGCGCTCGTCACCGCCCGTGGGAGCCAGGGGGCTGGCCTTGATGGTCGGGAAGTCGAAGTTGAAGAGTCCCCCACGCTCCTTCGCGACCGCGAAGGTATAGGCCAGCGAGGCTCCCCACGAAATGCCTCCCGCCGAGAACTCAGTCGAATAGGGCTTCTCCGCCGAGAGCTGCAGGCTGTTGTAGACGGACGTCCGGTCGTTGGCCGAGATGATGACGGTGCCGAAGCCGCCCGGCGTGGGAATGTAGTCGCGGTTACCGGTCGACAGACGGTTGGCGGGATAGAAACCAATGCCACCCTGGCCACGGATGTGCGTGAGCGTCGCCGAGGCATTGATCGGGCCCACCTGTTGCCGGAAGCCCGCGCTGAACTGGTCACTGAACGGGGGCGGGGTGTGGTTGTCGAGCAGGTAGATCTCCGGGGCGGGAGCCACGCCGCTCGCGATGAGCGAGTCGAGCCCCGCCCGGCTCAGGTACTCGGGCCGCCAGGCGATGGTCGGCTGTCCCCCGCGGGGGGCACCGTCCTCCGAGAAGTAGAACGTGCGGGTCTGGTACTGAAGACGAAGCCGCTCGTCCACGCCGGTGTTGAAGAGGGTGCGATCGTAATAGCGCCCGGCGCCGGCGAAGAGCACCGTGTGGCCATTGCCCATCACGTCGAAGGCCGCGCCGAGGCGGGGCTGCACCGCGCCCAGGAAGATGGGGCGCTGCTTGCCGTTGGTCAGGTAGTTCTTCACTGGGAAGAAGTCGGGCCCGTTCGTCTGGGCGACGGTGTTGGCGAGCTCCTCCATCGCCGCGCGGACCTCCGCGGGAGTCACGTAGTCGTTGTTCAGGGGGTTGCTCTCGACATCCCACCGCAGACCCACGTTCAGTGTCAGCCTCTTGGCGATCTCCCAGTCGTCCTGGACATACACGCCCACCTGCGTGTTGTTGGAGGCCACCCTCGGGTCTCCGACGCCATAGGAGGCCTCGGCCGGGAAGTCGTAGCCGAGACCATTCTCGGCATCCTGGCGGAAGCGGAACAGGGGATTGCCAAACGCCGTGCGCTCGATCTGATAGTGCTGGAACGAGAGCTTGGCGCCCGTCTTCACCACGTGCTGGCCGACCCAACTGAAGTTCGCGAACGTCGTGTCGTTGCGCAACGTGAACGCCTGCTGGCGGATGTCCTGGCTCGTATCGCGGCCGCCAATGCGAATGACGCCCTCGTAGTCCCGCCCGACGGCGTCGGAGTTCGTGGCGATCGGATTGAAACGCGAGTCGAGGTACTGGAGCGTGGCCTCGTTCGTCAGCGAGCCGAGCCGCAGCTGATGTCTGGCCGAGGCGGTGATGACATCGTTGCGTACGTTCTCGGCGCTCTCGACGCTCGTCTTGTCACCGAAGCTGCGGATGTCGGTCTCCGTCCGGAGGCTGGCGCTGACATCCAAGGTCTGGTTGCCCGCCGGATTCCAGGTCAGCTTCGCGAAGCCGAGGTGCTCCCGGAAGGGGCTGCCGAAGCTTCCCTGGAATCCGCCGAACCGGGCCAGGTTCTCCGCCGTCGGGTTGCCGATCGTCACCGTGTTCGCGCGATTCTGCAGGTTGCCCTCATACGTCACGAAGAAGTGCAGCTTGTCCTTCACCAGGGGCCCCCCCAGCGCCGCTCCGAGCTGGGAGCGGAGCTCCTGGGGCCGCTCCAGCTCACCCCGCAGCGTCGCGAAGTAATCCCGGGCCATCAGCTCCTGGTTCTGGAAGGTGAAGATGAGGTCGCCATGGAGTTCATTGCCGCCCGAGCGCGTGATCGCGGAGATGATCGCGGAGCTGGCCTGCTCGTACTCGGCCTTGTAGTTCTGGGTGATCACGCGGAACCCGCTGACCGCGAGCTGGGGAAAAGGGTTACCCCGGCTCGCGTCCTGACCGATCAGGCCGCCTTCGATGACGTTGTTCTTGAGACTCACACCGTCCACGAACACGTTGGTGCTGCGGGCCTCGAGCGCGCCAGAGGAGAAGTTCTTGTTGAACTCCTCGTTGGAGACGCGAACGCCGGGCGCGAGGGCCGCGAAGTTGAGGAAGTTGCGGTTGTTCTGCGGCAGGTTCGCGATCTGCTCGCGGCTGACGTTGGTGGCGATCTCGGAGGTCGAGCTCTCGAGGGTCTTGCCCTGGACGAGCAGGGTCTCGCCCTGGCCGAGATCCAGGGCCACGTCCTTCTCGACATCGATGTTCAGGCTCACCGTCTGGCCGACCTGGACGGAGACCGTCCGGTAGGCTTCCTTGCCGCCGGGCTGGGTGACGGTGATGACATACTCGCCGGGCGCCAGGCCGGTCAGGAAGAAGGAGCCGTCCGTGCGCGGGATGCCCTGGGTCGAGAATCCACTCTGGGTGTTCACCGCGGCCACGGTCACGCCGGTGGTCGGTCCGCTCAGCGCGCTGAGGCCGATCCGGATGGACGCCGTCGTCTTCTGCGCGAGCGCCGGCACGGCCATGAGCGAGACGATGAGCCCCCCCACACGCCAGAGGCGTATGACTCGCGATCCCCACGAAGGGGAGACGCGGTCATGGTGGGCATTGTTCTGGATGCTGTTGCCTGAGAGATCCCGAGCGATTCCGGTCATTGCCCCTCATCTAGACGCTTCCCCTCGGCGGGTAAACAGCGTCAGGGGGAAGGCCAGGGCCTCCACCGCGCTCCAGGTTAAACAAGGAAGTCAAGTTGAAAGTTTAAATCCAGTATTAGTAGATTACCGGGAGTACCCTGTGGATTCCGATGACCCGAAGCCCGCCGCGAGAGTCTCTGTAGGCGTGAGGGCTCACTTCAACTTCGTCCGTTAAACAAGGCAGGATTCATGCTCCAGTTCAATCGTTCCAAGCTGTTCCGTCGTGCCGCGTGCTCGGCTCTGTTGTTCACGGGCGCGTGCGCTCCGGTGAGCACGCCTGACGGGCAGGACGACGTCACAGAGGCCGCCGCGAGTCCGTTGAGCATCTCCGGCGTGAGCTTCAAGACGGTGCTCGGCGGCCGGTACGTGGGGGCTCAAAACAACGGCGGCGGCGCGGTCACCGCGACGGCGACGAGCGCGCAGGCGTGGGAAAAGTTCACGATCGATGACATCAACGGTGGGGCCCTCGAGAGTGGGGACTCGGTCTTCATCATCGCGGGCACTGGGCAGTATCTCCAGGCCGCGAATGGCGGTGGCTCCTCGCTGAACGCCGCCAGTTGGAACCGCCAGGGCTGGGAGACGTTCCGCATCGTCAAGCAGAGCGGGAGCGGCGTGATCGCCAACGGCGACGTCGTGGGCCTGCAGACGGTGACGACGGGCCATTGGGTCTCCGCGGAGAACGGCGGCGGCAGCACGGTGTTCGCGTATGGCGCCGCGCTCGACTCGTGGGAGCGGTTGACGATCTCTGGCCTGTCCGGAGGCACGACGCCGCCTCCCTCCACGGGCGGCTGTGACGCTCCCGGCCTCGTCTGGAAGACCGCCAACAAGACCAACTACACGTCGTACCCGGATCCGGGCAGCGAGGAGTGCACCAAGTACAACGGCTGCACGTGGGCAGGGCAGTTCGCGGCGTGCTCGGGGAAGAAGTCGGAGGCATGGGTGGCGTCGCACAACATCGTCGCGATCTTCCCCAGCATGAACGCGTACAAGCTCCATGATCTTTGCTTGAAGTCCGGCACGAAGACCATCGTGGTCACCGTGCTCGACACGTGCGCCGACTCGGACTGCAGCGGCTGCTGCACCCAGAACAGGGGGAACGCCGACGCGCTGATCGACCTCGAGAGCTATACCAACGCGCGTTGGGGCGTCCCCGACGGCAGGATCCAATGGGCGGACCTCGGCCCGACCAAGGGCAGCGGCTGCAACTGATTCCCACGCGGGTTGAGGTCGCGGGTCGCCGAGCAGCCAGCCCTGGTGCTCGGCGACCCACTCCGAACAGAGGGGCGGCCAGGGCCTCAGCGGGCCCGGAAACCGGTGATGCCGCGCACGTGCTCGGCGCGAAGCTCCCAGAAGACCGCCTGGATCTCACGCTGGTTCAGGGGACCCCAGTAGGCGGTGTCTTTCCCTGAGAGATCGAACACCCGGTTCCAGCTGGCGATGATTTGTGAGGCAAAGGGCTCGGGGTAGGGCCAGGTTTCGGGCACGCCCGCTCGTCGCAATGCTCGCTCGAAGGTTCCGTGCTGGCGCTCGGTGTCGGCCAGGTAGCGCCGGTTGAGAACGGCATGCCACTTCTGGAAGTCGGACAGCAGCACGTGCTTCCGGGGTAGCTCCAGCTCGAGGAGCACGGCGCGCGTTCCTGGCGGGCAGTGTCCCCTGGCCCGGAGATCCGGACGGGGCCGCGAGCTGCCCGCGTATTGCGCCCAGGCCCAAAGCGGGTAGTGACATCCCCGCGGCCGAGGGACTTGCTCCGCGAGCCGCGCGCCCATCCACGCGTAGGCTTCGCGGCGGTAGTCCGGAGCGCGCCGGCCGTCCGATCGCAGACGGCCTCTCTGCTCCAGGAGGCGCAGCTCCTTCTCCTGACGAATCGTCCAGAGGATGAGGGTTTCCCGCTCTCGCGGTGCGGAGCGAGGAGGGGAAGGCATGGGGCGTTACCCGCAGTGATTGTTGAGGTCCTTGATGATGTCTCGGCAGGTACCGTTCTCCTTCACCGAGTGCGGGATCTGGGTCACCGTCTCCTTCCCCTTCTTGACCGTGTCGTGATTGCCTCCCGACTGGAGGGTGCAGCCGCCCTTCTTGGCGGCATCCCTCAGCTTCTTCTCCTTGCAGTCGGCGGGATACTTCAAGTTCCCCTTGGCCTCGGCGGCGGGAGCCCCCAATCCCACGCTCAGCAGCAGCGCTCCACCCGCCAGGAACAAGGACCTTCGGATCACCTTCTGGAAACACTTCAGCATCACGGCCATCCTTTCATCTCATCAGTGGTGATCGACAATCATATCTCTTCCACGTCGAGCCACACGAATCAATTCGAGGTCCGTCGCTCAGCCGTTCGGCCCATCTTCTCGGCAATCACCTCGCGCATGCTCGTCGGCGCACGCCCGAGCAACTTCCGCAGCGTGGGATCGACGGCCGCGAACTCGCTGTTGCGGCTCGCGCGGTAAGAGGCCAAGCGATATGGCGACCACGGGCGCGGGCATGCCGGACGCCGCGAGCTTCGCGCGCATCTCATCCTCCGACACGGTGCTTCGACGGATCGGACGTCCGAGGACGCTCGACGCGATGTCGCACAGCTCTCCGAAGTCGAGCGCCTGTTCTGCCGTGAGCGGCGGCGTGGGCCCGTCGTACCGACCCTCGTTCGTCAGAACCACCGCTGCCGCCTCCGCGAGGTCGGCGTGCGTGGTCCAGGAGACCTTTCCATCCGCGGGCGCCTCGAAGACTTCCGTCAGCAGGCCCCGCCCCAGCAGGGACATCGCACTCGCGGCGTAGAAACCGTTGCGAAGCGCGGTCCACGCCAGACCGGACTCGCCCAGCATCCGCTCCGTCGCCGCATGGTCGAGCATCGGGGGAAACGCCGACGAACGGCTCGCGGCCATGTGGCTCGTGTAGACGATGCGCCGCGCGCCGGCGGACCGTGCGGCGTCGATGGCGGAGCGATGTTGGGCGAGGGGATCACCCCCATACGCAGCCGCATTCGACGAGACGAGCAGGATCTGGGACGCGCCCTCGAAAGCATGCACGAGGCTCTCCGGATCCGTGAAGTCGCCTCTGCGCACCCGGACGCCGCGTGCCGCCAGTTCCTGGGCCTTCCGCACGTCTCGGACACTGACAGCGACCTGGTCCACCGGGACGCGGGTGACGAGTTTCTCCACGATGAGACGGCCGAGTTGCCCTGCCGCTCCGGTCACGACGATCATTGAATGCTCCAGGGCTGTTCGCGATCATGAGCAGCGATCCGCATCTGGCGTGGCGGTCTCCTGCCGTCAGCGCCGGGGACGATGTTCTGCGGCGGCGCATCCGGAACATCGCGCGCGCGGGCCGGCTGCGGGTCAGTGAGGAGCGGGCGCTCAGCCTTGTGTCGGCGATGGGCACCGGGGCCGTGCTCACGCTCCTGCGCCAGCCCGAAGGGCAACGCGACCTCGGACTCGCCGATGCCGCGCGCGAAGCGGCCGTGGCCGCGATCACGAGCGAGGCGGCTACACCGGCGAACGCGGATGTCCGCGCGGTGGCCACGGCGCTGCGTGCCTCGATGGACCGGATCACTGTTCTCACGAAAGGCGAAAGCGCGCTGTTGAGCGAACTGCTCGATCGCATCGCGGACGCCGAGTGACGGCTTATCAAGCCCCGCGCAAGGGAGCCCGTGCGCGGGGGCCCGGGACGCGGGCGGAACTCAGGGTATGTACAGCTCAGCCTCCGCCATGTACCCGCTATACGTCCCTCCCGCGAGGAGCACCTGGCCATTGGGCATCAGCGTGGCCGTGTGGTGCATGACGCGAGGGAATGCCAGGGTCCCCACCGCACTCCAGGTACCCGCTGCCGGATCGTATGCCTCCATCTGTGACGAGAAGGGATCTCGCCACTCCGCGAGCAGTACCCGGCCGTCGGACAGCAATGTCACCGAGGGCATGTTGCGACGCGCGAGCCGGGCGCCGGCGGTGCTCCAGATGCCCGAGGCCGGGTCGTACAGCTCGGGGGGTTCCAGGTCGAAGTCGGCCTCACCTCCCGTGACGAGCACCTTGCCATTGGGCAGCAACGTGGCCGTGTGGTTGGCGCGGGCCGCCGCCATCGCACCCGTGACGCTCCAGGAGCCCGTGGCCGGGTCGTACACCTCCGCGGTCGTCAGTCTCGAACCGCCATGGGTGCCTCCCGTGACGAGCACCTTGCCATTGGGCAGCAGCGTGGCCGTGTGGTCGGCGCGGGGTGAGATCATGGTGCCGGTGGTGCTCCAGGAGCCCGTGGCCGGGTCGTACAACTGCGCCACGGGGGCGTCGCTACTGGATTCCCCCGAGACGAGCACCCTGCCATCGGGAAGCAGGGTCGCCGTATGCCAGAGACGAAGAGGCGTGGCCAGGGCGCCCGTGGGGCTCCAGGTGCCCGAGACGGGGTCATACACTTCCACCGTCGCGAGGAAATCGCTCCTGTCGCTTCCCCCCAGGACGAGCACCTGACCGTTGGGCAGCGGGGTCGCCGTGTGGCCATAGCGAGGCGAGGACATGGGGGCCGTCGGGCTCCAGGTGCCCGTGGCCTGGTGATAGATCTCCGCCGTTGCGAGGGGACCGCTCTCGTTCATTCCCCCCAGGACGAGCACCCTGCTGCCGGGCAGCAAGGTCGCCGTGTGGAATTGGCGAGGTGTGCTCATGGCACCCGTGGCGACTCCCCCCGAGAAGCGGGCTTCGGGCGTATACAACTCCGCGGTGCCCTTATCGGACTGGCCTCCCGAGGCGAGCATCTGACCGTTGGCCAGCAATGTGGCTTCATGCCAGATGCGAGACTCGGTCATGCTGGTGGCTGCGCTCCAGGAGCCCGTGGCCGGGTCGTACACCTCCGCCTTCGCGGTGGGCGAGGAACTGAGTCCCCCTGAGACGAGCACCTTGCCATTGGGCAGCGTCATGGCCGCGTGGAAGACGCGAGGGGAGGCCATGGACGCCGTCGTGCTCCAGGAGCCCGTGGCTGGGTCGTATACCTCCGCCGTCGCCAGCTCGGAACCGGCATCCTGGCCCCCCACGACGAGCACCTTGCCATTGGGCATCAGCGCCGCTTTGTGGAAGGAACGGGGCCTGGCCAGGGAACCCGTGGCGATCCAGCTGTTCGAGGCCGGGTCGTACAGCTCGGCAGAGGCATTGCCACCCCCCGCGACGAGCACCTGACCATTGGGCAGCAAGGTCGCCGTTGAGAGGATGTGAGGCGAGCGCATGGCCCCCGTGGCGCTCCAGGAACCCGTGGCTGGATCGTACACCTCCGCCGCTGGGCTGTCCGCCTGTCCCGCGACGAGCACCTTGCCGTTGGGCAACAGTATCGCCGTGTGGAGGCCGCGAGACGCGTTCAAGGAGCCCGTGGCGCTCCAGGTGTTCGAGGCCGGGTCGTACACCTCCGCCGTCGCCAGGGCGCCGCCGCTCCCAGTGCCTCCCGCGACGAGCACCTTGCCGTTGGGCAGCAGTGTCGCCGTGTGGAAGACGCGAGGAGAGGCCATGGACGCCGCCGTGCTCCAGGAGCCGGTGGCCGGGTCGTACACTTCCGCCGTCGCCAGGACGCCGCTCATGCTCTGGCCTCCCACGGCGAGCACCCTGCCGTCGGGTAGCAGCGTCGCCGTGTGGCTCCAGCGAGACGTGCTCATGGAACCCGTCGAGACCCAGGTGAGGGGACCACAGACGGGGAGGCCCGTCAGGGCGAAGCGGTTGGTGACCGTGAGGTGGAAGGCGTTGGTGACGGTGGCGGTGATGATGAGGGGAACGCCCGCACTGCTGACGCACGCGGGCGCCGTCCAGGTGACACGGCTGGTGGAGGCACCGGTGGACGCCGTGCCCAACACGCCGGTGCTGGCACTCCAGAAGAAGGAGAGCGCGGAGCCCTCGGGATCGCGGGCGACCACCTCGAAGTCGATCTCCTGGGAGGGCGCGGCGGTGGGCGAGGAGGCGGAGGCGGACACCAGCACGGGGGGCAGGTGGGGCGCGGAGGAGGAACTGTTGCTCACGCACAGGGCCGCGCTCCCGGTGTGTGCTGCCCCGCGGCCATCGGAGACGGAGACGGTGAGGCGGCAGTTGTTGCAGGCCCCGGAAGGAAGGGCGGTCGGGGTGAATTGGGCGGAAGGAGAAGCGGCGTTGGCCCAGGTGCCCGCACAGGAGGCACTCCAGGCATAGGTCAGGCTGTCACCATCCGGATCCGAGGCCCGCGCGGAGACGGAGACGGTGTGCCCGACGGCCAGCCGGGCAGGGGCCGCGCTGATGGAGGACACCAGGGGCGAGGTGTTGAAGGAGATGAAGAACCAGGCATTGCCCTCCGCTCCGCTGGAGGTGACGGCGACGCTCAGGGAGATGGAGGAGGCGAGGCCCCTGGAGTCGGTGACGGTGACGATGAGGGTTTGGATGCCGGAGGAGGCAGGCGCCGTCCAGGACGTGGAGGGCCCGGTGGGCGAGGAGAAGGAGCCCGCGGTGGAGGCCCAGGCGTAGGAGAGCGCGTCATCCGGGTTGGGATCATGGGCGGTGACGGACAGGGAGAGCGTGCCGCCCACGGCAACGGAGGTGGAGGAGGCGAGGAGGGAGTCGATGAGGGGGGCTTCGTTGTCGAAGGGAGGAGGGGCCGAGATGGGCTGGAGGGTGAGGGCGATGAGGGCGGTCTGGTCCGGGAGGAGGGAGATGCCGGAAGCGGAGCCCTGGAAGAGCAGGGTGCCGGAGGCGTCGAAGGCCTGGGCGAGGAAGGCGCGATTGGAGCCGGCGGGAATGTGGCCGAGGGAGCCGGTCCAGACGCCATCCGAGGGGACGAGGTCGACGGAGAGGGGGGTGAAATCAGAAGCGCTGGCGGTGACGGAGACGCGGGAGATGGAGGAGGAGAGGGCCTGGGCGAGGGAGATGGCGAACTGGGCCGAGCCGTGGGGGGATGAAGAGGGAGGGGCGCAGCCCGCGAGCAGCATCAGACACAGCGCCAGCGGAAGGGGGGAGGAGAGCCGTTTCATGAGTCCTGAAAGGGGGAGGGATGAAGTATTGAAACACATCTCCTTTCGTCGACGTCCTCGTCCACCCCGCGCGAGTGCACAGGGAGGCCATAGAGGCCGGTGCCGACAAAGAAGGAGTGAGCTTGGCGACCGTCGGTTGGGGTTCAGCTGGGCTGTTGAAGGCCGGTTTCTGGACTTCTCTTGGAGTGAGAGCAAGATTCTCTCTCCGCGAAGAGACCATCGCCAGAGTCAGGGGGGCGAGTACGTGCTCTGCGGTCCAGGGGAGGCCTGTCGATGGATTGTGGCAATTGTGGGGAGCCGCTTAATCGCTCGCAGTGGACATCGGACGAAAAGAGCAAGTCTTGTCCTGGTTGCTCTCAGGCCGACGGCACTGAGCACATATTCTATCCTTACCCGGCGGGATTTGGAACCACGACTGCTCGTAGCTCAGATGTCCACCCGGATGGCCCTCAGAGTTATTGCAACAGCTGTCGGGGAAGAGGGATGACCCCTGGCTTGAAAACGCGTTGCCGTCAGGTCATTCCCGGCGCACTGCATCAGCCTTCGGCGGTGCCTCCGATGAGGAGAAAACGAAGCGCCTGAGTTGCAGGCGTTGTGCCTTGAATCGCAGCCCCAGCCACTCCAGACGGGCCTATCGCAAGGTCGTTGACCGCACCTTCATCGTCCCAGCGCGCGCCATGGCCCTCACTCCACGCGGCGGCGCCAGCGAATCATCATCAGCGCAGCCAATCCGAGCGTGCTCAGGGCCCCCGGCGCGGACGTGCAGCCGCATCCCGTGGCCTGCGCGGGCTCGTCGGAGGCCCCGGCATCCTCGCCGCCGACGCCCGCGTCCGCGGAGGCGCCTGTCCCCGCATCAGGCCCCGGACCCGTGCCGGCATCGGCTTCCCCAGGTCCGCCTCCGGCATCGCCGGGCCAACCCGCGCAGTTGCCGAGAGAGTGCTCGAGGGCGCCCAGCGTGAAGGGGCCCGAGGCCGGACGGGGGCGGCCGCACCAGTCGTCCGTCACCTGGGCGTGAGCCCCGGCGGCGCCGAGGAGCGAGGAGACGCTTCCCTCGAGGGTGAGATTTCCCTGGAGGGGGGCGACGTACCAGCCCTCGAAGGTGGCCGCGGACACCTGGGTGAGGTTGGTGCCGGCGTCGAAAGTCGCCGAGTCCCGGGCGCGAATGGCGGAGGACAGCAGGTTGCCGTGGGCCTCGCCGCTGGTGGAGGCGTAGCGGAAGTCCACCCCGGCGGTGGAGATGAGGGTGTTGAAGAGCACCTGCGTCGAGCGGGCCCTGTTGAGGTAGATGCCCACGTCCGAGCAGTTGACGATGACGTTGTTGCGCATCACCCCGCCCGAGTGCTCCGGGTCGCAGGGCACACTCGCGTCGAAGGCCGGGGCGCAGAAGGCGTTGGCGGTGCCGCCTCCGCCGAAGGACAGGCCGATGCGGGTGCCCCCGGTGGCCAGGTCGCGGGTGCACAGCACCAGGTTGCGCTCGAAGACGCCCTCCCTCCCGCCGCTCTTCATGAAGGCGCCGTAGGAGATGGCGTTGCCGCCATTCTTGTGGAAGTCGTGGAGGAAGTTGTCGCGCACCACCCAGCCGTCGCCGGTGTCGATGTTGAGCTTGGTGACCGGGTTGGAGGTCACCCGCGGCCGGGTGTCGGCGAGCTCGTTGCGCTCCACCAGTCCGCGGTGGGGAATCTCCCAGACCCCATTGATGAGTGAGGCGTTCACCTTCAGCTGGGCGTTGAAGTCGCGCACCCGGCTCTCGCGCAGGACGAAATCGTGCGCGCGGCCGGTGACGTGGAAGGCGTGCTCGCAGGCGCTGTCGCTCGCGCACACCCCCTCGACGTCCAGCCCCTCGAAGGTCCAGTGGGGCCCGGAGACCTTGAAGCCCTCGCTGGCGTCGAAGCGAATCCGCGCCCCCATCCGGCTCTGGGCCCGCACCACGATGGGCTGCTCGGCGGTGCCCGCCGCCGAGCAGGTGAGGTTGGTCTTGACGTCGTAGGTGCCGGGGGCGAGCTCGATGGCGTCGCCCGCCCGTGCCGAGGCGAGCGCCGTCTGCAGTTGCGCCACCGAGGAGACGTTCACCGTCCGGGCCAGGGCGGGGGAGACAGCGGGCAGGAGCAGGAGCCCGCCGAGGGAGAACGACCGGAGGAAGCAGCGTAGGCGCATAGGCCCCCGATGTTACGCGGCCCCGTCCATCAACGCGTGTCAGTTCAGCGTGCCGCGGAAGCCGATGGGGCCCTCCCCGGCGTACGTCATGGTCCCCGCCAGCGTCTTACCCCCATCGGTGGAAGTGACATCGAGGGAGACGACGCCCTGGCTCTGTCGGGCGCCGATGAGCCAGATGCCGCCCGGCTGCCAGGGCGCGGCGGAACCTCCCCACTGGTTCTGCACCGTGTAGGTGTTCTCACCGTCCTGGGTTGCCTTGAAGGCGATGGCCCCTTCTCCCGAGTACGTCATGCTTCCCGTCAGGGTCTTGCCCCCATCGGTGGAGGTGGCCTTGATGGCGGTGACTTTCTGGCCATCCCGGGCGCCGATGAGCCAGGCGCCTCCCTGCTGCCAGGGAGCGGAAGCACCCCCCCACTGGTTCTGCACCGTGTAGGCCCCACCCGAGCGCAACTCGCCCTTGAAGCCGATGGGGCCCTCCCCGGCGTACGTCATGGTCCCCGCCAGGGTCTTGCCCCCATCGTTGGAGGTGAGGTCGATGGCGACGACGCCCTGGTTCTTGCGGGAGCCGAGGATCCACGTTCCTCCCTCCTGCCAGGGCGCGGAGGAGCCTCCCCACTGGTTCTGCACCGTATAGGTGTTGGTGCCGGACAGGGTCGCCCGGAAACCAATCTCTCCTTCTCCCGAGTACGTCATGGTTCCCGTCAGGGTCTTGCCGCCATCCTCGGACTTCGCCTTGAGCGCGATGACGCCCTGGTTGGAACGACCGCCAATCGCCCACAAGCCGCCCTGATTCCAGGCCGCGGACGAACCCCCCCACTGGTTCTGCACATTGTAGATGGACACGTGGGAACTCCCTCGCCGCGCATTGGGATGAAAGACAAGGCACTCGCGGCGTGCGACAAATACGCACTTGGAGTAAAAACCCCAAGAGGAACCGATCGCTTTCCTACTTCCTGTCCTGTTTTAGTCCAACTTGAAGTCCGCCAGTGAGCACCCGCGAGGGACGCGTGTAAAGCGTTTGTCAGCGTGCACTGAGTTCAGTCGTTGATCGGCAGGGCCCACAGCTCATAGCCATGCGTGTCGTCGTAGGCGACGAAGTAGACGGTGGATCCCACACGGGTGAAGCGGTACGGGAACGAGTTTCCGCCCGGGTTGAGGTCCTGGACGAGGGTGGTGCCCGCCGCCGTGCCATCCGACACCCAGGGCTCCAGCCCCAGGTCCAACCCGGATTCGTTGTAGAGCACGCGGTCACCCACGGCGTAGATACGGCTCTGGAACTCGTCCCTCTTGCTCAGGAGTCGCGACAGCTGCAGGGTGCCCGCCTGGGTGCCATCCGTCACCCAGAGATGCACCTCCAGGGGCACGGGGCCGCCAGACGAGATGGCCTGGGCGAAGAAGAGCTTGCCGCCGGCCACCGCGAAGGTGACGACGCCGGGGTCCGCGTCCTCCTGGGCGGCATAATCATTGGTCAGGGTCGCCACCTCCCGCTCCCGCACGCCGCCCGAGCCGTCGAGCTCCAGCGACGACAGGCGCATCAGGTGGTCCGCGCCCGAGCGTGCCAGGAAGACGTTGGAGCCGGTGCCCGGCATCAACGAGGCGACGGGGGTGCTGACGCGAGGCAGGGCGCGCACCCATTGTGTGCCCGCCTCGGTGCCGTCCGTGCGCCACAGCTCCTGATCCCGGGACTGAGTGTCCGTGATGAAGAAGAGCGAGCCGCCCGCGGTCTGGAAGGAGTGGGGATAGGAGCCGCCCGCGCCGGGTTCGATGTCCTTCACCCGGAAGGTGCCCGCCTCGGTGCCATCCGTGCGCCACAGCTCGGAGCCGTGCTCCGGCTCGTTCACGGAGAAGAAGAGTGTGCCGCCCATGACCGTGGGCGTGCCGTTCACGTACGATTTTGGACCCAGGTCCTTCACTCGGAAGGTGCCCGCCTCGCTGCCATCGCTCCTCCACACCTCGCTGCGGACCGAGTAGTCCTCGCTCATCTGGGTGCGAATGAAGAACAACCGGGTGCCGAGGCGGGTGAGATCCATCAGGCTCGTGTCGCCCGCGCCCGGTGTGATGTCCTTGACCAGGCGCGTGCCGCTGGCGGAGCCGTCACTCACCCACAGCTCGCGGCCGTAGACCTCGTCCTTGCCAACGATGAAGAGCTGGTTGCCCACGGGCGTGAGCTCCCGCACCGGGTTCCCCGGGATCTCGCTTTCAGCGGGGAAGCGCTTGAGTTCCACCGTGCCGCCTTCGCTGCCATCACTCGTCCACAGACCGCCGTGGCCGTCGGCGAAGTAGGGGGCGAAGAACAGGCGGTCGCGGAAGGACACCAGCAACTCGGGGGCGGGCTGGTACCAGGGCGGCGTGATGCTGGAGGGCGGGAAGATGTCGCGCACGAGGTACGGGGCTGAAGCGCGGTCTATTGGTGTTAGAGCAGGGTGGGTCACTCAGTACAGCAGGGAGCGGATGGGGGTCGTGGCGTACAGGGCTGGTCCTCCATCACCAATCTGGCCGTCGGAGTTGTAGCCCCAGGCCCAGGTGGTGCCATCGGACCAGGCACCTGCACGGGAATCGCGCTTGGTCGTGGTGCCATCGCCGAGCTGGCCGAGTCCATTGCTGCCCTCAAGGGGTTGCCGGCGGGAGCACGTCGAGCAATGGCCGATGCAGCGAGGGCGCCGCGACGAGGGGGCCGCCCGCCCGGCCTTGCCCCATCGCTCCATGGCGGAGGTGGTCTTCCTGACGGGTTTCTTCCTGCTGTCGTTGGGCGCGATCGCCGAGAAGGTGACCGGTCGGAAGCCGAGCCGGAGTGAACTCGAGCCGTGGATGACGGCCACCGCGGAGCTGTTGTGCGCCTACCTGGAGCGCCTTTCAGTACAGGGCCCTTGAAGCTTCGTCACCGCAGGCGCACCTTCAGGTGTTCCACGGCGGAGTTGAGACGTCCTCGGAGGGCATCGAGCAAACGCTCCTCGACGGATGCTTGTTCCCAGACCGCGGCTCGCTCAAGTCCCACACAGTCCTGGGGCTCGGCGGCTCTCTTGTTGCCAGTGGTGTCGAAGATGGTGCATCGACGGAAATCGCCCACGTCCTGCCTGAACTGAACGAGCGGTTGAATCAGGTCCTCTTCGAGCTCTCTCCATCCAATGGGTTCCCACGCTTTCAGCGCGAGCAGGTTGACGGCGATCTTGAAGAGGACTGACCTCGAGGCAATGCCGTCTACATCGGCGTCTGGGCTTTCGGTCCTGAGATTGTAGAAGGCGAGATAGGGTGGCGCTAACAGCCGGCCGTACCCGAATGAGCCATCGGCGAGCGCCAGTCGGACGAAAGTGCCTGCCTTGTGCCTCTGCTTGCTCAATTCTCAGTCTCCGTAACAGTTCCAGCCCGGTGAAAAGGCTGGAGCGTGGTGTCTCCGGCGGTATTTTTCCCGTCAGTCGCCCGGGTGCAACGGTACCGAAGAGGGTGAATAAACGGGCCTCGGACTTCGTCGCGGTGCCCATGCTCCTCGCGCTTCTCGGCCTCACCCTCCTGGCCTCGACTCCGACGGTTCCGCCCACTTCGTGCCTGTTCGCCAATGGAAAGACGGCGTGTGGCTACTCCTGTCAGCGGAGTGTCAACGACGTCCGCTGCGCCAGTACCCCCTACGGCACCTGCGCGATGTTCCATGACAGGGTGTACTGCTTCGACCCCCCGCTCGCGGCCATCCACCATCCGCCCGACGAGGGCCTGCGCCCCGAGTGCAAGGGGATTGGCGACGAGGCGGCCTGTGGCTTCAATTGCCTCGTGGCCCAGGGGAAGATCGCCTGTGCGCGAACGCCCTATGGCGTGTGCCGGGAGCACCTCGGCGAGCTGAAGTGCTGGGACCCGCCCGAGTCCGTCATCCACGAGCTTGGCGCGCGGACGCCGAGGCCTGGCTGCCTCACGGCATCCACGGCCCTCGAGTGCGGTTATGACTGCAAGGCCAGCCGCGCGGAGGTGAAGTGCGCGGCGACCCCGCGCGGCCGGTGCGAGAAGAACGACTTCCGGCTCGAGTGCTTCGATCCTCCGTCGCTCACGCACTGCGCGCACGCGCAGCCGCCCGACCCCGCGGAGGTGCGCAAGCCGAAGCACCAGCGGCGGGAGGTCCAGGCGGAGGAGTCCGGGTCCGCCGCGCGCTGACGCTTATTCCCGGCGCTTCCATGTCTTGGGGGCCCCCGGTGCTCGGGCACCCTCCATCTGGAGTCGGGAAGTCGGGATGTCAGCACCCTTGTTGGACTTGCAAGGATGCGTACACTCCCGTTTCCGCCATCCCCCTGGGCGGAACCATCATTCTCGTGGAGAGAGCCCCATGCGCACTTTGTCGATGACCATCCTCCTCGCGGCCCTCCTGTCGGGCTGTAGCAGCAGCAAGACCCCCGACCCCACGGACGGCACGCCTCAACCCCCCGAGGACGCGGGCATCCCGTCCGAGGACGCGGGCATCCCGTCCGAGGACGCGGGCATCCCCGAGGAACCCCTTCCGAGCGGCCCTCCAGTCCCAACGGGTCCTCCCAACGTGCCCGAGTTCGAGCCGGCCTTCCCAGGTCAGACGCGCGCCCCGGCCATCCAGACGAAGACGGCCTTCCAGGTCACCGAGATCGCCTCGGGCTTCCGCAACCCCTGGGCCATCGCCTTCCTCCCTGACCAGCGCATGCTGGTGACGGAGAAGCCCACCGGCGCGCTCTACATCGTCACGCCCCAGGGCGAGAAGTCTCCCGCCGTCACGGGTCTGCCGCCCGTGGACGGCCGAGGGCAGGGCGGTCTGCTCGACGTGGAGATCGGTCCCGACTACGCCCAAAGCGGCCTCATCTACTGGACCTATTACGAGCCGCGCGCGGGCGGCAATGGTCTGGCGGTGGCACGCGCGAAGCTCGTGGAGGGTGCGCAGCCGCGCGTGGAGGACGTGCAGATCATCTTCCGCATGATGCCCACGCTCGAGTCGACCCTGCACGCGGGAGGACGGCTGGTGTTCACCCCCGACGGCAAGCTGTTCGTCACGCTCGGGGAGCGCTCCATCCTCGAGGGCCGGGTGCAGGCGCGCGACGTGAAAAGCCACTTCGGCAAGATTGTCCGTATCAATCCCGACGGCTCGGTGCCCCAGGACAACCCGTACGTGAACACCGAGGGGGCCAAGCCGGAGATCTGGTCGGTGGGACACCGCAACATCCTGTCGGCGGCGCTCGACAGCCAGAAGCGGCTGTGGACGGTGGAGATGGGGCCCCGCGGAGGTGACGAACTCAACCGCCCCGAGGCGGGCAAGGACTACGGCTGGCCCACCATCGGCTATGGCGAGGAGTACTCGGGCGCGCCCATCCACGAGAGCACCCAGGGCCCGGGCATGGAGCAGCCCGTGTACTACTGGGATCCGGTGATGTCGCCCTCGGGAATGACCATCTACACCGGGGACCTCTTCCCCGAGTGGCGCAACAACATCTTCATCGGAGGCCTCTCCAGCCAGGCGCTGGTGCGGCTCATGGTGCGCAATGATCGCGTGGTGGGCGAGGAGCGGCTGCTCACGGACTTGAAAGCGCGCATCCGCGAGGTGGTGCAGGGTCCCGAGGGAGCGCTCTACCTGCTCACCGACGCCACCAACGGCAAGCTGCTCAAGCTCACACCGCGCTGAGCCGGCTCCATCCCGGCGAGGGGAGCTCCGGCTCTCACGAGAAACCCGGCCCGGGCGCCCAGACGCTTGGGCGCGTTGCACGGGTATGCGGGGTGTTTCAGCCGTAGACGCGCAGGAGCGCGGGCGGTGGGGCGTCCTCCGCGAGCCGGGTCGGCTGGACCAGGCCCTCCTCCTCGTCCTCGTCTCCGAAGACCGACATGGACACCAGGAAGGTGGTGCCCTTGCCCTGCGTGCTGCGCACGTCGATCTGCCCTCCCATGGATTGGATGATGGTGTGGCAGATGGCCAGGCCCAGGCCGGTGCCCACGCCCACGGGCTTGGTGGTGAAGAAGGGATCGAAGATGCGCTGCATCACCTCCGGGCTCATGCCCACCCCATTGTCCTCGATCTCCAGCACCACCTGCCGGGGCCCTCCGCGCCGCGTGGTGATGCGGATGAGGTTGGCCGTGGCGCGCTGCTCGGGAAAGGCCTGTAGCGCGTTGACGAGCAGGTTCACCAGCACCTGTCCCAGGCGAGCCTCGTTGCCCAGGACCGCGGGCACCGGGTCCAGGGACCGCTCCAGCCGGGTGTTCTGGCGTTGCAATTCATTGCGCACCAGCCGCAGCGCCCCGTCGATGACCTGGTGGACATTGACGGGACCCCGGCGCTCCTCGTCCGCGCGGGCGAAGGTCTTGAGATCCTGGACGATGGACTGGACGCGACCGGCACCTTCCTGGGTTTCCGCCACCACCTCGCACAGTTCGGGCAGGGCCTCGGGGGGAAGTGCCGCCCGGGACAACTGCTCGCTCAGGAAGGTGAGGTTGGAGCTGATATAGGCCAGGGGGTTGTTGATTTCGTGCGCGACGCCGGCCGCCAGCGTGCCCATGGACGCCATCCGGTCCGCCAGCCGCAGCTGCGTCTCCAGGCGCTTGCGCTCGGTGAGCTCCCGGATGACGGACACCAGGGCGGGCTGGCCATTGGCGCCCGGGAAGACCGCCCGCCGCGTGAGGAGGGTTCGCGTCAGTCCGGTGCGATCGGTGAAGCTCAGCTCGCTCTCGTCCGGCCGGCCCGAGGCCAGGGCCTGCTCGTCCTGGAGCCAATACGCCTGGGACTCGCGCGAGGGAAGGAAGTCGATGGAGCTCCTGCCCAGGAGCGCCTCGGCGGGATGTCCCATGAGCTGACAGAAGGCGGTGTTCACCATCACCCACCGGTGGTCCCGGTCCCGGACGAAGAGGGGGTCCGGTACGGCATCGAGCGTGTTGCGCAGGAAGTCGCGCGTGCGCTCCAGCTCGGCATGGGCCCGGATGCGCTCCAGCTCCGCGCCGGCGCGCGCCGCGAAGGCGCCCAGCAGCGAGAAGTCCATCTCTCCCGCCTCGAGCTGCTGCTCGTGCAGGATGGCCAGCACTCCGATGACCTCGCCCGTGGTGCTTCGGAGCGCCGCGCCCAGGTAGCCGCGCAGGCCGAGATCCGTGAGCATCAGATCCTCGGGGAAGTGCTGGCTCACGTCGTCGGCGTAATGGCAGATGGAGCAGGCGACGGCGTTGTAACAGGGCGTGCCGCGCAGCGGATAGGTCACGTTCTCCTGGAAGGCACCCCGGCTCCAGAAGGCGAGCGTCTGGATGGACTCCTTCCCGGAGCTCATCTCGCCCACCATGGTGCAGGTGACGCGGAAGGCCTCGGCCAGTTGCTTCACCAGGGTGCGGAAGAAGTCGTGGCCGAGGTCGGCCGTGGTGGCGGCCAGCAACGTCTGCAGGGCCCGCTCGGGCGGCACTCGCGAAGTGCCCGGCGTTTCCGACTGCACGCCCGTCCGGGTGGGCACGCCCATGCGCCGGGTGAGGACGAGCAGGTGCGGCGCCCAACGCTCCCCCTCGGGAGGGATGCATTCGCTGGCGCCCGCGAGCACCAACGTCTCGCGCTCGACCTCGTCCCGGCGTGTGAGCACCACCAGGCAGGTGCGCGACAAGGAGCCGAGCGAGGCCAGCCGCTGACAGATGCCGCGCATCTGCTCCAGCGGGCCTCCCGGATCCCACAACACCACCAGGCCGGGAGGGATCACCTGCGGGAGCAGGCGACGCTCCAGGGCCACGCGACGGCACTCGATGGCGAGCGCCTCCGCGTGGAACTCCCGCTCCAGCTCTTCACTCACGAAATCGGGGATGCCCAGGAGCGTGACGTGCATGGTGTCATCTTCCGCGACGCCGCGCCCCGTTCACGGGCGTTGAGCCGGGAGGCGATGGAAGGTCAGCCCGCGCGGCGGGTGAGCGCCAGCGCGGGGGCACTCGAGCGATGGGCGAGCCAGTGATCCCGCTCCCGGCTGAACCACTTCGCGTCACTCTCGGCCGTGTCGGGATCCAGGAAGTAGGCCACGTCCGGCCGGGGGCCGGGCTTGCCGCTCTGGCCATTCCACTCCAGCACGCCCCAGCGCAGCAGCGGGCTGAAGATCTGGTGATCCCAGGCATAGGGCATGTGCCAGCGCAGCTCGGCCGTGGGCGCCGGCTCCAGGACACGGCCCTCGTGCTGCGCGTTCTTGTACGCGGCGAAGGCGTGGGCGTCCCGTTCAGCCGTCTTCGCGTCCACGAAGTAGGCGACATCCCTGCGAGGCGCCAACGCGACCGGACCTCCACACTTCTCCGTCACGCCCCCGCACTCCACCACCAGCCAACTGATCATCGGCTGTCCGATTTTGTGATCCCACTCCAAGGCGACGTATGGCAAGGGCGACCCCCAGGCATTGCGGTTGCTCCGGGAATCCTAGGGCCAAAACGCGCGGAATGAACAGAGCCCGGTGAAAACGTTCTTTTCTGAAAAGAAGATGCTCTCGACTCGCACATCCGGTCTCCATTTATTCACCGGAGGTAGATGCGGAAGGGGCCGTGCGTGGGTTGGAAACTCACCTGGATGCACACTTGCCCGTGGGAAATGCGTCCGGTAAGTCGTTTTACAACCCTCTTGTGAAGCATGGAATGGCAACTACCTCCGCGACTGAGATGACCAGGGGAAGGGGCGGAGGCCTCTCATGAATTTTCGGGATCGGCTGGAAGCGCTCACGCTCCTGCTCAGGCCCTGGTCCGAGCTCTGGTCCCGTTCCATCCTCCAGAATTGGCCGGAGTCCGGAGCGGCTTATCCCGACTCCTGGTTGTCCTATGCCGAATCCCTCGATGAAGCGGGTGAGCGGAGGCTGGATGAGGGAGCGCTTCCAGGTGCCCCTCCCCAGTCGCTGCAGTCGCTCCTGCTCGCGCTTCATGCGCTGACGGAGCTGCCTTGGCATCAGGGCGTCCAGCGCCTGGCGGTCGCGGATGCGCAGGGACTCAATGCCAAGAAAATCCATGAGGTCGAGAGAGTCCTCGCCCTGCTCGAGCCGAGAACGCGGACGATCCGCCAGGCGGTCGACATCGGGGGCGGCATGGGACATCTCGCCCGTCTCTGTGTGAAGTCTTTCAATTGGACCTTCCACAGCATCGATCGTGATGCCGCTTTGCAGGAGAAGGGCAGGGACTGGCTGCGAAGAGCCCGGACCCTGCCTCGGGACAAGCTGTGTTTCATCCACACCTCCGTCGAAGACGGGCCTCAGCCCGCGATCGATCCGCTCTTCTCCGGCCGGGAAAGCGCCTCGATGGGTCTCCACACCTGCGGGCCGCTCGCGCTCACGCAGATTCGCAAGAGCCAGGACGCAGGACTCCTCCTGAACTTTGGCTGCTGCTACGACAAGCTGGATGCCGCGCGGGATCTTCCCGTATCCCGCTTCGGGGAAGCCCACCGACTTCCCTTCACTCGGCATGCCCTGTTCCTGGCGACGCGTGGACGGCGCGACAAGACCGAGGCCGAGTTCGCCCTGATGAAACGGGTGTACGGGCAGCGTTTCGCGCTCGATCTCCTGTTGAGGCGGAGGTTTCCCGAGCGCGGCTTCGTGCGGGCGGGTGATGCGCCCAAGGCGCTCTACGCCGAGAGCTTCGCCGTCTACGCGCGCGATCGGCTGGATCGGCTGGGGCTCGATGTCGGTATGACGGAAGCCGAGCTGAATTCATTTGAAGCGTCCGTTCGCTCCGAGACGAGGCGCATCTTCCTCTGCCATCTGCTGAGGGATCGCTTCGCGAGGGCGCTGGAGGTCGTGATTCTGCTCGATCGCGCGATCCTCCTGGAGGAGATGGGCTTTCAGGTCGAACTCCTACAGGTCTTCGACCCGCGCCTCTCTCCCCGCAACATCGCGCTCATCGCGTCGAGAGCGGACTGACTCGGCCGCATTGTCCCATGGGTGGAACGAAGTGTGTAGAGCGGCAATCTACTGGCGGGAGCGGGGGCGGGGTATATCCCTCTCACACGCAACGCCGTCGCCGAGACGGCGAGCCACCCCCCGAGGAAAGACATGAGCAAGCCCTACAGCCGTCTGGACATCAACAACGCCGCGGTGCTGCTGGTGGACCACCAGGCGGGCCTGCTGTCGCTGGTGCGCGACTTCAACCCGGACCAGTTCAAGAACAACGTGCTGGCGCTGGCGGACCTGGCGGACTACTTCAAGCTGCCGACCCTCCTGACGACGAGCTTCGAGGACGGGCCCAACGGACCGCTGATGCCGGAGTTGAAGGCGAAGTTCCCCCAGGCGCCCTTCATCGCGCGCCCCGGACAAATCAACGCCTGGGACAACGAGGACTTCGTGAAGGCGGTGAAGGCGACGGGGCGCAAGCAGCTGCTCATCGCGGGGGTGGTGACGGAGGTGTGCGTGGCCTTCCTGGCGCTGTCGGCCATCGAGGCGGGCTTCGAGGTGTTCATCGTGACGGACGCGTCGGGGACGTTCAACGAGGTGTCGCGTCACACGGCGTGGAACCGGATGTCGGAGGCGGGAGCGCAGCTGGTGACGTGGTTCGCCGCCGCGTGCGAGCTGCACCGCGATTGGCGCCGTGACGTGGAGGGGCTGGGCTCGCTGCTGTCCAATCACATCCCCGACTACCGCAACCTCATCACCAGCTACAGCGCCTTCAAGGCCCACCCCTTTCAAGGTCGAATAGTGGCTCGCCACCTTTATGGTTTAGACAGGGCGGATGAGGGCGCATCAGTGAAGCTGGGCAGACCATCAGACATAGCCATGCCATGAAGCGCCCGGCGCTGCGGTGCTACTGGTCTCTTGCCTGCCTTGGTTGGCCTCCGTCTGCTGTTCAGGAGATTTTCTCGCCCTTGAGCACACGTGCTGTTGCCACATGCTTGCGCGCCACCTCTCCCGGTACATAGCCTTTCTTCACCTTCTTCTTGGCGGCGCGGGGATGTTTGCGCAATGTGGAAGGCTTCACCTTCTTCGCTAGCTCCAGCAGGAGCTCACTCAACTGCTCCGCGCTCCGTACCTCCTGTCCGCTCCAGTCCTCCGGCTCCACCACCATCATCATTCCTCCGTAAGCGAACTTCACTTCGGCGGCAATGTAATAGGTGGACACCTGCATATTGGCAGCCTCCAGGTCATGGCTGGCTTCCACCGCGGTTTTCACCACCGATAACACATTGTAGGCCAGTACCGCCACCCCAAAGGCCAGCAGCGCCGCTCGTGGTCTCCCCAAACTCCGCACCTCGCTCTCGAGCACGGCCTCCAACTCTCCAAACATCCCTTCAATCGTCCAGCGCTTCCTGTACAGCTGCGCTACCTCCACGGCGCTCAGTTTCTCCTCGGGCACGTTCGTGAGCAGCCGAATGGCTGTTTCCCCGTCTTCTGTTGGCTCCTCCAACTCCACTTCAATCCGTCTCAACTCCAACGGCTCTTCCCCCTCCACTCGCACTGCCTGCTCGTACACACGTCCCGCTGGCCCTCGGCCTACTTCCCTCCGCTCCCCCAGCGCGGTCGGATTGGGCGACACGCCGTGCTCTCGGATGATGAAGGCCGCTCTCTTTTCATGCACCGCGCGCAGAATCCGGCTCGTGGAGAAGTTCCTGTCCGCCAGCCACAATTCTCCCTCCCGCACTCGCTCCAACACCGGCCCCATCAACGCCCGCTCTTGTGCATGCGCGTCTTCAGCCGGCAGCACATCCACCACCAGGCTCAACTCCGGCGCATACACCACCAACGACTGTCCGGGCAGCGCAGCTCCTCGGAATTCTCTCAACGGTTTGAGCCGCTTCTCACTGGCGGGGAGGTGATTGCCATCCAAGACTCGCACCTGGTAACCCGCCGCCCACGGCCCCTGCTTCTTCATGGGCCGCACCACGGGCAACAACCTCTCCGCGCTCCCTTGCACCAGGGCTCGCACCACCTGGGGCTCGGTGTGATTGACTTTGTCGTAGAGCGCCGCCAGCGAGACGGTCAAGTCCGGGTCGGACTGCGCCGCGGCGTGCAGCGACGGTCGCAGTCCCAGCGCCACCACTCCCATCAAATCCACTACCGAGGAGAAGAGCAACTCGCGCGTGTACTGCTGCTCTCGGTTCGCTTCGAATACCTCATCAATCCATTGCGAACTCAGGGCATGCTCAAGCGTGCGGCGCACCATCACCGTGACGGGACTGCGCTGCGTGAAACGCTCCATGATTGCCTTCAAGGCCACGTTTGTTCCTCCGCGATGGGGCGCGAGGAATTTGCCTCGACCGTCCGGCTCCCCGGACCCACTTCCGCCCAGGTGGGCTTTCACCCTCCCACCTGACCGCTAGGGTAGCACCCTCCACATGACCTTGAAAGTGGTGCCTTCAAGGCCCCCTCCTCCCCGGCGAAGTCGTAGCGGGAATTCGCACGGTGGCCATGAAAGAGCGTGCGACCAAGACGAGGAGCACCTGGAGACTGGCGGGTTTTCTCCTGGTGCTCGGTGTGGCCCTCGGCGCCCACGCGGAGCCTCCCTCCTCCAATCTCCCAGGCCGCAAGCCAGACACCTCGGAGCCCTGGGGCGCTTTTCTGGGCCGGGCCGCACATGAAGCCATTGGCAGGCAATACCGTGTACAGCACCCCACCCACGCCGTCTTCCTCGACACCGTCAACCTTTCTACCATTGTGGAAGAGGGGCGGTTGGGAGACCCTGAGCGTCTCTCGAAGTTCGCCAGACGCTTGCGCCCGGACATCACCGATACCCGCGCTCTCGTGCTCTTCGAAATCAAGCCGGACAATGAGGATGGGCGCAAGGAAGGGAGAGCACAGGCGGGGCGCTACCTGGCGGCGCTCAACGCGGCCGTTGAACCCCACAAGCAGCTCTCGGGAGGCACCGGCTTCGACGGCTCGCTCTTCATCGAATTCGAGAACGGGGGGGCCCTCTGGCAGTTGTCCTGGCGCACGCCTGAGCCCGGAGTAACGCTCTACCGCTGGAGCTACCGGCGCAAGCAGCCCAACGCTTCCTGGAAGGAGCGCGCGGCCCAGAAGGAAGAGGCGTTGCCCCGGGAAGAAATAGAGCAGCGCGGCGGGTGGGTCGAGCAGGCGCTCCGGGCGGCCTATGAAAGGGGCGATTGGCCCAGCGGCTTCCAGGGCCAAGTCTACCTGCCCGTGGATTGCCGCTGAGCCAGCGGGAGGCGTCGACGCTCTTGGCGCGAGCTCGGGTCCTGGCGCTTGAGGCGCACGTGACCGCTGTGGTAGGGCCTGAGCCATGACCGTGTCACAGTCGCCGGTGCTGGAGTTTCCCGCGATGCTCCACGGCCTCACTGGCGCCGTCCTCCGCAAGGTGAGGGCCAAGGGCCAGGGGTGGGCCCGGGAGTACCTCAAGACGGGTGGTTTTACCCAGCCCCGGCAGATGCTTCAGGTGACGCCTGGCGAAGTGCTGATCATGCACTCGGGGGCCGACTCCAATCTCCTCCCCTATCCCCGCTGGCGGGTGCACCTGTTCTCCGACGTCTTCCTGAGCTTGGACGAAGGCGTCCCGAAAGAGGAGCGCCAGCGCGCGCGGGAGGCCTTCGAGTCCTTCTGCCTGAGCACCCCATGGGGGGCTCTCCATCATGTTGTGTCTCCACGCCCGCGGCGCAGCGCGGAGCGCATGGCCAGACGGCTCGCCGCGCTGGTGCGCTTCTGGGACGTGCTCCAGGGCCCGCGCTATGCGTTCTGGTTTGAGCGCGAGTACACACTGGAGGAGTTGGTAGAGGACATCTACGGCAAGACGCTGGAGGCGTGGTGCCCCGAGGGTTCCGTCTCGGTGCGCGAGCACCTGGCGCTGACGGTGGAGCGCATGTCTCGTGCGACCCGAGAGGATTGCATGGAGGCCGTGCTCCGGATGATTCCTGTTTTGGTGGAGGTGGACACCGGATTCAAGCACCGCGAAGAACTCGGCGATCCTGGCTTCCTGCGCGAGCGCCTCGCCACGCTTCCCCCGAAGGACTTCGAGGATATCTCTAGCGCCTACAAATACACGGTGTCCATGCAGTTGGCTGACTGGGACAGGGCGTTGGGGCGGCATTAGCCGGGAGGTCAGTTCCTCGTGACCTCCCGGCCTCGCTACTCACCAGGCGGAGGTGCCGCTCAGTCCAGGAGGTTCGCCAGGCCCGCGTACGTATTGGAGCCGGGGAGGCCGTCGATGGGGCCCGCGTAGCCGCCTCGGCTCGCCAGGGACTGGAGCACCTTGTAGGTGTTGGTTCCCGGCACGCCATCGATGGGTCCCGAGTACCCGGCGCCGCTCAAGAAGGTCTGGAGGCCCTTCCACGAGTTCACCCCCAGCGCGCCATCGATGGGGCCCATGTACCCACCCAGGCGCGCGACCCGCTGGAGCGCCGCGTAGCTGTGGGTGCCCATGACGCCGTCGATGGGGCCCGTGTACCCAAAGCCCCTCAGGACGGTCTGCACGCCTTTCCAGCCGTTGGTGCCCATGACGCCGTCGATGGGGCCCGTATAGCCTCCCTTCGCGGCGAAACGCTGGAGCGCCTTCCACGAGTTGGTGCCCATGGCGCCATCCACGGGCCCCGAATAGCCGTAGCCGCCGAGGACCTGCTGGACTCCCTTCCAGGTGTTCGTGCCAGGCACGCCGTCCAAGGCCCCGGTGTATCCGCCCGCTTGGGCGATCCGCTGCAGCGTCACGCCTTGTGCGTTGCCGACGGGCGGCACACCGCCGGATGACCCGTTCAAGTACGCCTGAATCCCGTTGTACGTGTTGGGTCCGGGGATGCCATCGATGGGGCCCGTGTAGCCACCGTCCTGGGCGAGGAGTTGCAATCCCTTGTAGGTGTTGATGCCCGGCACGCCGTCGACGGGCCCGTCGTAGTACCCCAGCTCGCGAAGGACCGTCTGCACGCCCTTCCAGGTGTTCGTGCCAGGCACGCCGTCGATCACGCCGGTGTAGCCACCCCGACGGGCTAGATTCTGCAGGATCTTTCCCTGCTCGACGGTGATGGCGGGGGCGCTACCACCCCCCGAGCCGCCCCCGGGGATGGCCGTTGGCGGGGGAGGGGTCACGCCATCCGGCGGCTGGCTCAGTCCGGCGAACGCGGACAGCCTGGCGACGTTCAGGTCGAGGGGAATTCCATTCTGATTACCGGACGAGGTGTACTGGTGCAGCTCCCACGTCGGAAAGGCCGAGCCGATCGTCGGGTTGCCCGGCGTGCCCGTGTAGTGGGCGATCCACAGCTTCGAGCCCACGGCCTGGGTTTGGGTCCAGGTGTTGGACGTGAGCAGGCTCGAGTAGGTGTACAGGAACGGGGCCTTCCCCAGGCGGGCCTTGACCGCCTTCATGAAGACCGCGGTCAGGGAGTCGTTCCAGAAGATGCCATCGTCGATCGCCTCGTTGTCGAGCACCAGGAGGTCGCCCACCCGATGGTCGTACAGGTGATCCACGAAGTACTGCGCGTCGCTCCCGGGGTCGGTCGAGCCCGCCACCCAGTAATGCCCGACGATCAACCCGGCCGCGCGAGCGCGAGCGACTTGCTGGGCGTAGTACGGCGCGACATAGCGGGGTGAGACATTGGAGCCGCCTGCCTTGACGATCGCGAACTGATAGCCGGCGCTGCGAATGGCGTTGAAGTCCAGATCCCGCTGGGTCGTGCCGACATCGATTCCGTAGACACCCGTCATCCCCGTGGGGGGAGAGGTCCCGGTGTCCTGGGCCAGCCAGTTGTTGAGACCCGCATAGGTGTACTGTCCCGGGAATCCGTCCACGGGCCCCGTGTACCCTCCGAGTTGCGCGAGCTTCTGGACGCCCTTCCAGGTCTGCTCTCCCGGGGCGCCATCAACGGGGCCGGTGTAGAAGCCCTTGTTCTTGATGACGGTCTGGACGCCCTTCCAGGTATTGGCTCCGAGGACACCGTCCACCGGGCCCGTGTAACCCCCCCGCTGGGCGACGCGCTGGAGGATCTTTCCCTCCTCGACGCTGACCTGGATTCCCCCGGAGCCTCCTCCGGGAGCGGTCCCTCCGCCGGAGCCGGTGCCGAGCACGCTCCGAATCAGGGGAGCGGGATCGCTGACGTTCTCGCCGAACGCGCAACGATCCGTGGAGCCTCGGGTCAGGTGAAGGTGCGGCCCCGACCACGCCGACCCATGATCGTCTCCGGGACCCGCCGCATAGGCGATGATGTCCCCTTGCTGGACGAAGTCGCCCACGGAGACTCGGGTCCGGATGACGTGGTCGTACCCGGAAAAGTCGCCGGGCGCGGATTCAATCGCGATGGTGTGGCCCACCACGGACGAGTATTGGACGCGGCGGACGGTACCAGAGCGCAGCGCGGGGATCGCTTGACCGGCACTGGCGGCGATGTCGAGCCCCCGGTGACCCAGGGGGCCGTAATAGGGGCCGGTGACTCCGAAACGGTTGCGCCACTGTCCTTCCGAATAGAAGGCCTGCACGTTCGCCGTCGCGGCGCTCGTCACGGTGGACGGTGAGGTCGTCTCCTGGACCTCGGCGTCCTCCGGGCCCATCCCCCCACAGCCAGTCAGGGCCACCAGGCCCAACATCAGTTTCACGGTGGTCGCGGTGAAACCCTGGAAGAAGCTTCTCGAAGTGGATCGACCGTTCATTCATCTCCTCGGCGTTGGATGAGGCGGCGCAGCCGCCATTGTCCCATGGGTGGAACGAAGTGTGCGGAGCGGCAATCTACTGGCGGGAGAAGGGGCGATGTATATCTCTCTCACACGCAACGCCGTCGCCGAGACGGCGAGCCACCCCCCGAGGAAAGACATGAGCAAGCCCTACAGCCGTCTGGACATCAACAACGCCGCGGTGCTGCTGGTGGACCACCAGGCGGGCCTGCTGTCGCTGGTGCGCGACTTCAACCCGGACCAGTTCAAGAACAACGTGCTGGCGCTGGCGGACCTGGCGGACTACTTCAAGCTGCCGACCCTCCTGACGACGAGCTTCGAGGACGGGCCCAACGGGCCGCTGATGCCGGAGTTGAAGGCGAAGTTCCCCCAGGCGCCCTTCATCGCGCGCCCCGGACAAATCAACGCCTGGGACAACGAGGACTTCGTGAAGGCGGTGAAGGCGACGGGGCGCAAGCAGCTGCTCATCGCGGGGGTGGTGACGGAGGTGTGCGTGGCCTTCCTGGCGCTGTCGGCCATCGAGGCGGGCTTCGAGGTGTTCATCGTGACGGACGCGTCGGGGACGTTCAACGAGGTGTCGCGTCACACGGCGTGGAACCGGATGTCGGAGGCGGGAGCGCAGCTGGTGACGTGGTTCGCCGCCGCGTGCGAGCTGCACCGCGACTGGCGCCGTGACGTGGAGGGGCTGGGCTCGCTGCTGTCCAACCACATCCCCGACTACCGCAACCTCATCACCAGCTACAGCACCTTCAAGGCCGCCTCCTCCCCGGCGAAGCCGTAGCCGGCAACGGGGCAGGGCGCGACGGAGGCTCGGCCTTCATCGCGCCCTGTCCGGGACTACCACTGATCGGGGTCGGCCTCGGCGAAGGTCGTGCCCGCGCTGATCTCATCGAACCAGATGCTGCGCGTGCCCTGGCTGCCCTGCATGTAGCCGTTGTCGTGCCAGCCGTTCGCGTAGAGGCCGACGCGGAACTGGAAGTACCGATCGTCGGAGATGGTGGTGCTCAGGTTGTACTGCTCGAGCACCTTCTTGCCATCGAACCAGAGCTTGTAGAAGCCGGTGCCGTCGCTCGCCCACTTCGCCTGGACGATGACCTTGTGCCACTCACCGGCGGTGACGGTGGCGAGGTTGCCGAACGTGACGGTCTTCTGCGCGCAGATCGAGCCCTGCTTGACGCGCGTGAAGAGCTGATTGCCCTGGAGCCAGATCATGCTGGACGGCATGTAGTCGTCGCAGCCGGTGTTGGAGAAGTCCGCGATGAACTGGGCGATGTTGAAGGACTGGCTCTGGAACTGCCAATCCTGCTGCAGCCGGAACGCGAAGCCGTAGAAGCCCGTGTCACCGCGGCGGTACACGTTGTTCTTCACGACCTCCGAGTGATAGCGGCCGCTGTACGAGGGATCGTAGACCTGGGTCACCTTGATGGAGGTCGGGCCCTCGTAGGAGAGGTTCGTCACCTCCTGCACGGTTCCTTTGTGCTCCCGGTTGATGGAGTTCCAGCCAGAGACGGTACCGGTGTTGCGGAAGGGATCGGCCTCCGCCGTCAGGGCAAAGGCAAGCAAGGATCCACCCACGACGGCGCTGATGTTCTGGGTCTTCATTGATCTCGAGGGTTGAGGGGGGGGAAGGAGTAGGGGGCTGATTCCGGTCATGAACAGGCCGGGAACGGCCTCTTAACCAGGAAACGCCGATTTACATACCATAGTTGATAGTCGTGTGAAACCTTATTTGACTGTGCGTCACGGTCGCCTCTCTGACGACGTGGGTGTCGATGACACGTGACACGTGTCACCCATGCTCGGATTGGTTTTCCAGAGCAGTCCTTTCAGGCAGTTTTGTCTTGAGAGGAGGGGAAGGCGTATGAGGAGCGGGACCTATGAGCGATGATTTTCTCACCGTCTGGAATCACTACCGTACCGAGGGCCTTGGAGCCGCTGCTCGCGCCGCGACATCCACTCCGGAGAGCCTTCTGTACCTGGCGATGTTGGCTTTCGCCGATGAGCGCTACGCCGAGGCCGCCACCTTCGCGGAGAGGGCGGCGCGGGCCGCCCCGGACGCGCTGCTGCCCCGTGCGGCGGCGACCTACCTCACCCGGGTAGCGCGAGAGGGCAAGCGCAACGTCTATGTATCGGCGGAAGGTTTCAGTGTCTTCATCCGAGGCGGTGGCAACGTGCCGCTGTACCGGGAGACGAGCGCGGCGTTGGTCCGCTGCTATCCCAGTGAGCCCTTCGAACTGCTCGACATTGGCGTCGGTGACGGGAGGGCACTCCTGCCCGCGCTGACGCCCGCGGTCCGGCGGGTGACGCTGGTGGAACCCGCGACCCCCTTGCTCGAGCGCACCACCCAGGAACTCGCCACCCGGGGGGTGGCGTTCGACGCCTTCGCCGGAGGTTTGGGGGAGTTCGCGGCCGAGCCCCACTCGCGGTCGCGCCGCTGGGCCGTGGCTCAAGCCACCTTCAGCCTGCAGTCCCTGGAGCCCTCCGCCAGGCTCCCGTTGCTGAGTTGGCTCCGCGCCCGGTGCGATGCGCTGCTGATCGCCGAGTTCGATCCTCCGTCCATGGACGAGCCGCTGAAGCCCGAGACCGCGAGGCATGTGCTCGCCCGCTACCGCGAGGGATTGGCGGAGTACGTGGGCGCGGACTTCGAGACGGTTGCCCAGGGTTTCCTGATGCCGGTGCTGTTCGGCTACGTGGATCGCGGCGCGACCCGCACCAACTTCGAGCAGCCGCTTTCCCAGTGGGAGCGGCTGCTCGGCGAGGCGGGCTTCTCGCGGGTCGAACGCAGGCCGCTGTACCCCTACTGGTGGGCTCCCGCGGGGCTGCTCGTGGCGCGCGCGTAGCCGTCGAGGGCCGCGGCTATGGGCCTGGGGCGATGGCGGTGCTATCTCCTTGAAACGACTCCGCTTTTCCGAGCAGCCCCCGCATTCCTGGACGCATCGCGGGACTTTCTTCTTCGACCGAGGCGACTGGGTCTCGCACTCTCGTCCGTTTTCATGAAAAATCATGAAGTCATGAAAATTTCACCGGATGGAAAGGCACCGAGCGTACCTCGATGGACTCCGGCGTTGATGAGCGGGGAGGAGGCTGGGGGGGAGTGGGGATGTCGACACTGATGCAAGAGGAAGACGACGGGCACCAGGGGCTGGGTCGAGCGACGTTGCTGCGGGCCCTGGTGGAACTGGAGCAGATCAATCCAGACGGGTGCGTGGTCCTGCGTGCCATCCGCGATCAGAACCGGGTCATTACCGACTTCGAGTTCATCTTCTCCAACGACGTCGAGTCCATGAAGCTCGTCCAGCCGGGACTCGTGGTCGGGCGGCGGCTGAGCGAGGCGGTCCCCCCGGCGATGAACGGCCGGTTCGCCATCTTCTGTCAGGTGGTGGAGACGCGGCAGCCCGTCAAGAGCGAGGTGTATTACCCCCACTGCTGGTTCCGCAGCACCGTGATGCCCTTCCTGGACGGAATCATCGTCCGCTTCCAGGACGTCACCGCGCTCGTGCGGGACGAGCTGGAGCGCAAGGCGCGGCTCGAGCGGGAGCAGTCGAGCCGGCAGGAAGCCGAGGCCCTGGTCCGCAATCAAGCCGGACAGTTGCAAGCCGCCCAGGAGAAGCTGGTGCAATCCGGCAAGCTCATGGTGGCGGGACAGCTCGCGACCGGGGTGGGGCACGAAATCAACAATCCGCTGTCCTTCGTCACGGGCAACCTCCACGTGGCCCTGGAGCAGCTCGGTGCGCTGTCACAGGAGCTGCCGCCGCCCTCCGCCGAGCGGCTGCGGGAGCTGACCCATGCGCTGGAGGATGCGCGCAAGGGCGCCGAGCGCATCCGGACCATCGTGAAGGAGCTGCGGACCCTGGCGCGCTCGAGCGAGACCCATACGGGGCCGGTGGACGTGGGTGCGGCCCTGGAGTTCAGCCTGTCCATGGCCATGCCCCACATCCGCCATCGGGCCCAGGTGGTCCGCCGCCTCGAGCGCGTCCCACGCGTGCTGGGCAACGAGTCCAGGTTGGGTCAGGTGCTCCTCAATCTGTTGATCAACGCCGCCCAGGCCATCCCCGAGGGAGACGCGACCCACCACGCCATCACCCTGTCGACCCGGGTGGAGGGCTCCCAGGTGGTGATCGAGGTGCGCGACACGGGCAAGGGGATGAGCGCGGAGGTCCTCGCGCGCATCTTCGAGCCCTTCTTCACCACCAAGCCCCCTGGAGAGGGGACCGGCCTGGGTCTGCCCATCAGCCGGGACATCATCCGCGAGATGGGCGGCGAGCTGAGGGTCCAGAGCGAGCTCGGGCGGGGGAGCAGCTTCCAGGTCGTGCTGCCCGTCCTCGACGAGACCATGACGCCGGTGGTGGCCCCCCCGGTGGTGAAGCAACAGGCGCCGCCGCGCAGGCGCGTGCTCATCATCGACGACGAGCCGTCCATCGGCTCGATGATGAAGCGGGTGCTCGGGCGCAACCACGAGGTGAAGGTGGTGCACAGCGGACGCGAGGCCCTGGCGCTGTTGTCCGCGGACCCGGGCTTCGACCGGGTGTTCTGCGACTTGATGATGGGCGACATGACGGGAATGGACCTGCACGCGGAGCTGGCACGACGCCAGCCTGACTACCTGCCACGCTTCATCTTCATGACGGGGGGCGCGTTCACCGATCGGGCCCGGGCCTTCCTGGCGGATGCCTCGGTGACGAGCCTCGACAAGCCCTTCGAGCCCGTCACCCTGCGGGAGATGGTGGAGCGGCTCCCGCCGGGCGGGAAGGGTCCGGACTCACGGTAGGATCGCGAACTGCCCCAGGTTGTAGCGTCGGCTGGTGAGGTGCCACACCAGGCTGCCGGAGATCCACTGGGAGCACACCTCCCAGAACGCCTCCAGGGGGCCCGGCTCGCGCGGACGCAGGGCCAGGAAGCTGGTGAACCGGGCCTCGTAGAAGCGATTGAGGAACGACACATACCTGCGGCTGTCGGGGAAGTAGGACTTCAGGCGCAGGTGCTCCTGTTCCTGGGCCTCCTCCTTGCTCAGGGACAGCACGTCGTTCTGCAACGCGACGAGGTCGGCCGCGGCACGCTTCATCCGCTCGGCCAGGTCCCGCTCGTGCGCGGGCAGGGGCGTGCCCAGATAGGCGAAGCAGAACTCGAGCTCGGGCCGCATGCCGATCGTCTTGCACCGGTTCTCCAGGTAGCGCTCGAGCGGCACCTTCTGGTCGAACTCCAGGAGGAAGCCCTCGAAGTAGCCTCGCGTGTCGCGCACGATGATCGAGGTGTCCAGGCCCTCGCGCTCGATGTCCTCCAGGACGATCCGCAGCAAGGCGTTGAGCGTGTTCACCCACGGCAGCCGGCTGACGTGGCTCCGGTCGTCGAGCCATCCCGTCAGATCCCTCACGACCTCCTCGCGCAGCTCCGGCGGCACCGAGGGCCCATCGACGAAGTAGTCGAGGGCGAAGAACCAGTCCATCCGGTCCTGGCTGTTCTGCAGATAGAGCGGGGAGTCGCTGCTGCTCGTGAAATAGGTGAGCAGATCGAGATCACTGTGAGTCAGGTGTGAACGGAGCTGCTCGAGTTCCGGAAAGCTCCCGCGTTCACACAACCCCAGCGCCACCGGATACGTGCTGGCGATGACGCGGTATTCGGAGAAGTCGAGGGGCCAGTCGACCCGGTGACGCGCGCCATCCACCTGGATGTCGAATGCGACCTTGTCCTTGCTTCCAAGCTTTTGGATGAGTTCATCCATGTACGCGTATCTGGGGTCCTCCCGAACGGCCCTCAGGTACGGCTGGGTTTTCGCGGCTTTCCGCCTGTCATTGGAATGGAACGCGGCCTTCGCCGTCATATGAACTCCCCATCGTGGTGGATTGGAACGATCAGCGCCCGGGCTCTCATTGAATAAACAAACACATTTATTCGATGCAAGCAAATGGGCGGGGAGCGGGAGAGGGTCTCGCGCGGCCAAACCCTCTCACGTCTGATTCGCTTGTTTCCCATCCTTCCAGGGAAGTCCCCGCGGCCGGGGGGGGAAGGACCTACTCCACGTGGGAGGGTTTACGCCCGGTCACGATGAACTTGTTGTAGAAGAGGACGCACCCCGGCGTGTCGAGCGCCTCCAGGTACTCCCGGTGGAAGCGCCGTGCCTCGGGCACGCTCCCCAGGACATGGGAGAGGACGGGCTCCAGCGCGAGGATGCGCTGGTCCAGCAGCATGCGCTCCTGGGCGAGCATGTCGCCACTCCACTCGAGGACGTCGATGCGCCACTGGGTCTGGATGAACCCCGCCTTCACCAGCAGGTGGGGCAGCTTGCGTCCGATGCGCAGATCCACCGGGAACCGGGTTTCCATCTTTCGCAGCGCCTCCCGCAACCATTCCGAGGGCTGGGGGTGGAGATTGAGGAAGCCTCCGTCGAAATCGATGAGGAGCAGGTGCCCGCCGGGCTTGAGGCAGCGCAGGAAGCCGGTGAGCACCGCCGAATGGCTCTCCGGGGGCAGGTGCTGGACGACGTAGCGGCACAGGATGATGTCGAAGTGCGCCTCCGGGTAGTCGAGCCGGGCGAGATCCTGGACCTTGAAGCGGAGCCGGGAGAAGCCCTTCGCGGCGTCGCGCGCCTGCGCCACCCGGACCTCGGAGAGATCGCACCCCTCCACCTCGCAGCCGGGGTGCTCCTGGGCCAGGTACCGCGTGACGATTCCCGAGCCGCATCCCGCGTCCAGCACCCGCATTCCGTCTTGAATGGCCGGCAATCCGGAGAGGGCGAGTTCGCGCTGATAGTCATATCCAGAAAGGCCGGACTGGTGCTCCAATCGGTTGAATTCTGATTTGGACTCGAGAACGTAGTTCATGTTTCCTCGGCCTGTATGGAATGTCTGGCTTTGGGGGTGATGGGAGGCATTGGGGGGATGCCTTGGATTCCCATCGAACATGGTATTCCCGTGTTCCAGAAATGCGAAGGCCCGAAGGGGAAACCCTTCGGGCCGGGGTGAAGCGGGGGCGGGGGAGGAAGAGGCGCCTCCCCTCGGCCCTGGTGTCAGCGGGGACTAGCCGTTGCGGCGCACCATGGCCACGTCGTAGCGGCGCTCGGTGACGGAGCCCGTGGCCGCGGAGCCCGGCCGGGTCATCGCGCCCGTCTTCTCATCGACGTAGAAGCGGTTGTTCGCGTTGGTATCGCTGCCCTTGCTGGTGTGGCGGGTGCCCGGATCGTGGAAGGTGTAGTAGGTGCGGCCCTTGTCGTCCACGCCCCGGCCGGTGATGGTGACGAAGTGGTCCGTCAGCCCGTCCACGTTGTAGTTGGAGTCCTTGTGGCTGACGCCCACCACCACGGGCTTGCCCTTGTCGAGCTGCTGGTCGATGTAGCTGCGGCCCTCGGCGGCCTTCTTCGAGTTGATGGCGAGCTGGCCCTTGCTGTTCTCGCTGGTGCCCACCTGGATGCGATCCGCCGGCCCGAGCACCTTGGCCCCCGCGGCGCCGGCCATGGCCGTGGCCGCCTTGAAGCAGGCCGTGTCGCTCGGCGTGTAGCCGTGGCCGCCCTCGAACTGGCTGTAGTAGGGCACCTTCACGTGCTTGGCCGGCAGGGCGCCCTGTTTCACCGGGGTGGTGTCGTTGTCCGTCTCGGTGGTGGGGCCCTGGTTGGCGGGCGAGGAGGGACGGGCGTCGGCCGGACGGGGCGTGGGCGTGGGCACGTTGGAGGGCGTGGCCGCGGGCTGCGAGCCCTCGCGCGACAGCATGGCCAGGGCGTCCTTGGACTCCTTCACGAAGCGATCGGCGACGCCCTCCTGCACGTCACGCGAGCTCCTGGAGAAGTGCACCAGCTCGCCGTTGGCGCCCCGGCGGCCGCGCTCGGCGTAGATGTCCTTGATGAGCTGCGCGTCGCTCACCGTGGCGGGGTCGCGGCCCTTGAGCGCGGCCTTGAAGATGTCATCGGCGGCCTTGGGGCCGTGCTGCACGGAGGTGGACCAGGCCACGTCGCGCAGCGCGTGCGAGCGCGTGTTCACGTCCAGGCCCGTGGCCTTCTTGATCTCCGCGGCGCCCACGTCGTAGTGCGTGGCCTTGATGTAGTCGTGCTGGGCCTGGTCGAAGCCCTTCGGATCCTTCGCGGCCAGCTGCTTCCAGGCCGTGGAGAAGGCCTCGGTGCCGGGCGTCTTGCCCGCCAGCGCCGCGTGGTACTGCGGGTGGCTCGTCTTGAGCGAGTCGACGAAGTTCTGCGCCGAGCCGTTCTTGGAGGCGAACTGGTAGGAGCCGTAGGACACGCCGCCGTTGTCACCCTTGCCAGTGGACACGGTGCCAGCGCCGCGCGCCTCGTACTTGCGGCTCAGGCCGCCCAGCACCTCGCCCGCGGGGGCGGAGGCGGGGGGCTGCTGCTGGGTGCCCGAGGGGCCCGTGGCCTTGCCCGGCTCGAAGTTGTCCCCGGAGGAGCCCGTCGCGGGACGGGTGCCGGAAGCGCCCGGCAGCTGCAGCTTCTGCCCGACGGCGAGCTTGTTCGGGTCCTTGATGCCGTTGGCCTGGGCCAGGGCGGACACCGTGGTGTTGTTGCGCTTGGCGATGCCCGACAGCGTGTCGCCCGAGCGGACGGTGTAGGGGGTGGAGCCCTTCGCATCGAACGAGTCCGGCATCCGCAGGGTCTGTCCGGCGGCCAGCTTGTTCGGGTCCTTGATGCCGTTGGCCTGGGCCAGGGCGTCCACCGTGGTGTTGTTGCTCTTGGCGATGCCCGACAGCGTGTCTCCCGAACGAACCTTGTAGCTGCTCACTCCAGTCATGGACACCTTACCGGTAGGCCTCGTCCCGAGGGACGGGGAAGTCATTGGCGGGATTATCGCCCCGGGGCGGAGGAAGTTTCCTCTCCCCGGTGAAATCTTCGCCTGCCCCTCCGCGCGTCTCGTGCCCTAGGCTCGGGCCCCCAGGCTCGAGGACCAGGAGAAATCATCATGTACAACGCGGCGCGTCGGATGATGGGAATCACGTGCGGAGTGGTGTGGGGGTGGGCCCTGGCCGCCGGGGCCCAATCGGCGGGAGATCCCTCGGGCGTCTATGAGAAGGACGGGGCGGGACTCGTCATCGTCCAGGGGAGCAATGAGACGCTGGTGCGTTACGAGGCGGGCTTTCCCCAGGGCGAGAGCGTGGGCACGTGCGATTGCGCCTTCGTGGTGGGGAACAAGAGCGCGAGCCGCTGGACGCTGAGCGGCGCGGACGCCGAGGGCGAGTGGTCCCTGCGCGTGGCGCCGGGGTCGTTCGTGCTGGAGGGCTCGGGACAGGGCTGTTGCGGCGCCGGGTGGCCCGGCAGCGACACGTTCTCGCGCGCCACGGCCAAACCCCTCACCTCGTGTCAGGTGAAGGGCGCGCGGGCGGTCTTCCACGCCTCGGACGCGGCGAACACGGCGCGCAAGGCGTATGTGGTCGCGGGAGACAAGGTGGAAACCGTCATTCCCGCCTCCGAGCCCGCCCTGGTGCCCGCGCGCTTCAAGGGCCCGAGCAAGGTGACGGCGGGACTGCTCGAGCGCACGCAACTGGAGTGCGCGGCGCCCGGGGGCGTGAAGGCGGAACAACTCCAGCCGCTCGCCGGCACGTGGATTTCGCTCACGAAGAAGGGCAAGGGCTACGTCATTTCCAAGCCCTGCTCCGCGGAGACCCCGAGCTTCACCGTCGAGCCGTCCACCGCCCAGATGGAGATCCAACTCGGCCAGGAGAGCACGCGCGTCCAGGTGACGAAGCTCACGCCCGGCGCCGGAGCGGGGGCCTGGTCGCTGGAGCTGACCGGGGGGAATGGCGGCGCCCGCGAGCAGGTGGAGTGGAAGGTGACCGACGCGGCCAAGGGCCTGGTCACCCTGCGCGGCTCCCAGCTCTTCGCCAAGAGCCGCGTCTACGTGCGCGGCGACAAGAAGTCCGCCTACCCCGTGGAGGCCGAGAAGGGGTGTGACGAGTACGAATAGCGCGCCCCCGCGTCACGGTGGGCCGTTATAGGTGGGGTCGTCTCCCGGGAAGAAGTTCCTGCCACGCACGTCGTAGGTGCATTCGAGCTGGGAGCCGTCCTCGAAGCGCGCGTCGATCTTCCCCTCGAGGTTGTTGGCGTCCGCGAGCTTCACGGTGAGGGAGCCGCCCCTCAGCTCGGGTGCGTCCGTGGGGGTCTGGATGCTCCAGATGGACACCCTGCCGTCCTGGGGCAACCGCTGGTTCGATTCGTCCTCGGTCAGGACGAGCGGCAGCTCCGTCGTGTCCTGCTCCGCGGGGAGCCGGATCTCCAGCAGCAGCCGGAGCGCGCCGTCCCCGTAGAGGAGTTCGAGCTGCGCCCCTCGGACATACGCGCCTGTGTTCGAGGGTCTGAAGGGCATCGGGCGGATGACGAGCATGCTGTCGCCATCGATGTCGCCCTGGATGCGCGTGCCACCCACGAAGCCCTCGCATCTCCCGCTCGGACCGCACCCCGTGAGCAGCGAGGCTCCGAGCAAGAGACCGGTGGCACCACGGCGGATACCCGAGGAGACGAAAGGAGTCATATGGGTCATCCAACCATTCCGGGTGTGCTGGAGTCGACGGGGACCCCGGAAACGTTCTTGACCTGAACGTTCGTTCCGTCCAATTTGCCACGGCCCCGCGCGGTGCGGGGCCTCACCCAGGAGCACCCATGCCCAAGGCGATTCCCGACGGATTTCACTCCCTGACGCCCTACCTTTCGCTGCGCGATGCCGCGAAGGCCGTCGAGTTCTACAAGGCGGCCCTCGGCGCGGTCGAGCTGTACACGCTGCCGATGCCGGGTGGGAAGATCGCTCACGGGGAGCTCCAGATTGGTGACTCGCGGCTCATGTTCTCGGACGAGATGCCGGAGTGGGGCAACAAGAGCGCGAAGAGCTACGGCGGCACGCCGGTGGGGCTCTGTGTCTACACCGAGGACGTGGACGCCCTCGCCGAGCGCTTCGTGAAGGCCGGCGGAAAGGTCGTGCGCCCGCTGGAGAACCAGTTCTACGGCGACCGCTCGGGCCAGTTCGAGGATCCCGAGGGCTACAAGTGGACCCTCTCGCAGCACGTCGAGGAAGTGTCGCCCGAGGAGATGCAGCGCCGCATGGCGAAGATGGGCGGGTAGAGCGCCTGTCACCCGGCCTGCTAGTCTTCAGGCATGTGCCGGAACATCAAACCCCTGTTCAACTTCGCGCCGCCCGCCACCGATGACGACATCCGCGCGGCGGCGCTCCAGTTCGTTCGGAAGATCGCGGGGACGCGCAAGCCTTCCAAGCAGAACACCGACGCCTTCGAGGTCGCCGTCGAGGAGATCTTCCAGAGTTCCAAGCGCATGCTCGAGGGGCTCGTGGCCACGACGCCTCCCAAGGACCGGGCCCGCTTCGAGGCCATGAAGAAGCTGCGCTACAAGACCTCCGAGCCGCGTTGAGGCGGTGACCATGGCCTCCCCGGCACCTCGGCTCTCCGAACTCTCCGCCCCGGCGTTGTGGTGGCGCAGGAGCAAGCAGCTCGTCCTCCAGGCGAACCGGCTGGTGCGGTGGACGGCCACGCCCGAGCGCTGGCCGCGCCCCGTGCTCGCGCCCACGCGGGGGTTGTCCGTCCTGGTGGCCTCCCACCGCGTGGACATGGCACGGGCGGACCCCGAGGCGGATCCCCTGCTGGAGGCGGGCAAGCAGCACAACCTGCGGCTCGCGGCGCCCGCGTTCGATGGCCTGTGGGTGACGCCCGATCGGCCCCTGTCCTTCTGGCGCGTCCTCGGCCGGTTGTCGGAGCACGCGGGCTACCGGCATGGCCTGGCGTTGAGGGGAGGGTGTCTCACTCCGTCCATTGGCGGGGGCATCTGCCTGCTGGCCAATGCCCTCTTCGAGCTGGCGGCGCGTCAGGGCTGGCACATCCTCGAGCGCTTTGGGCACACGATGGAGGCCGTGCCCCCGTTGGAGGGCGCGCTGTGGGGGATGGACGCCACGGTGGCCTGGCCCTACGTGGACCTGGTGGTGGCGCCGCGCGAGGGGCCCGTGCGACTCGGGGCCCGCGTCGTTGAAGGCCAACTGCGGCTCTCCTTCCACGGCGAGGCCGCTCCCCGGACGCGCTCCCGGCTCTGGGCCGAGGACGACTCGCTGGTGGAGACGGCGGAGGGGTGGGTGCGCTCCAATCGAATCGTCCGCGCGGTGGAGGACGTGGCCACGGGGACGGTGCTGGAGACGGGCACCGTCGCGGAGAACCGGCGCCGGCTGCTCAGCCCCGAGTCGCGCCAGCGCACGTGCCTGACGTGTGGAGAGACCGCGTGCCACGCGCGGGTCGAGGTGCCCGCGTCCGAGGGGCGAAGCCCGTGAGGCTCGTCCTCGCGCCAGAGCCCGCGCCGTGGTTGCGGCGGCTGCCCTCCGTGCTGGGAGAAGGCGTCCCGGCGGACGTGTGGGCGCCGTGGTCGCTGCCCGGAGGGCCCGAGCGTTGGGGCGTGGTGCCGTCGCGGGTCCGTACGGCGTGGCGGCGGCGGGTACTGCCGGCGGATGAGGGCTCCCGGATCTGGGGACTGCTGGGGGGATGGGCGGTGGTGGAGGCGGGAATGCGGTGGCGGGGCCACTCGGCGGCGGCCACCTTCCAGTCCCGCTTCCTGCTGCGGAGGCTCATGGCGCAAGGGGTCGCGCCCTTGCTGTCCCCGGTGGCCCGGTTGGAGACCGTGGTGGCTCCCTCCCTGTGCGCACGCGAGGTCTTCGCGGTGGCGCGTCGCCGGGGTGCTCGGTGTGTGTTGATCGAGGATCTTCCCTCGTTGCGTCATCTGCACGCGGATCTGGATGCGGCGGCGGAGCGCCACCCGGAAGAGGCCTTCCTGCGCAACCACCGGGCCACCGCGGCGGACGTGGCCCGGCAGGAGGCGGAGCGCGTGCTGGCGGACGAAATCTGGGTGCGCGGGGAGTTCCTTCGCGAGCGGCTGCTGGCGGCGGGGTATTCGCGGGAGCGGCTGCGCGAGCTATGGCCCCTGGAGGCGCGTGTGCCCCGAGTCGATGCCCGGACGGGGAGGGCGGAGCGGGTGGCCCTGCTCGCCGGTCCCGCCCTGGCTCGCGGTGGGTTGAACGAGGCCCTGGAGGTGATTCGGGCCCGTCCCGGGTGGCGTCTGTGGGTGCGGCCCACCGAGGGGACGGAGCTGGGGCGGCTGGAGCATCCCCAAGTCACGCGGGTGACGGAGCAGGCGCAGCGGAGCCTCGAGGGCGTGGACGCCGTGTTGGCGCTGTCCTGGTGCGAGAGCCACCCGGCGGAGGTGGCGCTCGCGGCGGCCCGAGGCATTCTCGTCATCGCCACGGATCGGGCCTCGGGCTTCGTGTCCTGTCAGCGGGTGCCGCGCGGGGATGTCTCCGCCGTGCTCTCGGCGCTGGACGCGCTGGTCGCATAGGGCAGCGAGAGGTAGTGCGCGCCCAGCTCCGTCAGGGTTCCCGGAGCGCCCAGCAAGCTCGCGAAGCACGGATCATTCGTCCACCGGCCCGTGAACCAGGCATAGCGGAACACGTCCGCGCGGCTCTCACAGACGGCCACCATCTCCGTCATCTGTGCCTTCTGCTTGGCGACCGAGTCGATCTGCGCGCCATCCTTCTGGCTATGGCAGTTGGCGAACTCCGTGACCCAGAAGGGCTTGCCGTACTTCTTGAGCCGGTCCAGTTGGCCCGCGAGTCCATAGTCGTACCAGTGGAACGCGAGGTAATCGATGCGCGGGTCGCGATTCCCATTCGCCGCGCGGTAGGCCGAGTAGAAGGCATCGAGCCAGACCACGGGATCCGAGTAACCCGGATAGGTCCCCCAGCTCATCGCGGGGCCGACCAACCGCACCCCCGTGTTCGCGGCGACGCTCTCGTACCGGGGCCACAGCCGAGCCGCGTCCTGGGGCGACATGTTCGCCTGATCCATGAGATTGGGCTCGTTGAGCAGCAGCAGGTACTGGATGTCGGGATGGGCCTTGAGGAAGGACTCGATGCTCGCGGCGTCGAAGTTCCCGTTCCACAGCATGGGGATGAAGTCCATGCCATAGCGGGACGGGTAGTCCGCGGGCACGTTCCCATGGGGCCGGGGGCTCCAGTTGTACCACCAGCTCACGCCAGGAGAGAGGGCGGCGAGGTCCTCGGGCGCCGCCAGGTCGAAGGCAATCCCTCTCTTGGCGCTCTTGGTCAGAGGGGTCCCCTTGTCCACCGGGGTGGGGGAATCCGTGTTGGACGAACTGGCACCACACCCCAGCAGCATGAGCGCCGCGATGCATGCCGATGCGACCCGATGTTTCATGTGTCTTCACCTTCGAGCGAGGGGGAAAATCCAGTGCGCATCATCATTGATCCCACCGGAGGTTCATTTTGTTTGTCAGTCACGGGGACGAGGTTTCGTCCGGGGCGTTGACGCGGCCAGGGTGCGATGGCACCTTGCCCACAACGGATCGCGTGCTCCACTCACGCGGCGGGAGGTGTGCCATGGGGACTGTACTGAAAGGTGTCTCGGGTCACTCCACGCCGATGCTCGCCTGACCGGGCGCGCTCCGCTCCCTCGCTGAAGTCGAGACGAACGGACCCACCGCCCTCGGGGCGCGGGTGTCGGCACGGACTTTCGCCGTACTGACTCGGCCCACGTGTGTCCCGTGTGCTCCCCACCTGGAGCGCGCGGGGCCTCGTGCGGCCCGCCGGGAACCGTTCGTCTTTCATGACTTCTTCCAAGCATCGCCGTAGCCGCGCACCTCGCCGGGGCGCGGAGTCCTCCCCGTTGTCCTCCGAAGTCGAGTCCATCCCCGCGCGCCACCTGCGCGTCCAGTCCACCTTGTTCCAGGAGGTGTCCCGCCTCTTCCGGGGAGAACTGTCGGATCCCCTGCTCGAGGGCGTCGCGGTGACGTCGCTCGAGCTGACGCCGGACGGGCGCAATGCCCGGATTGGCTTCACGCTTCCTCCCGAGCTCGCGCACGCCGGGCCCGCTCCGGTCGAGGCGGCCCTCACCCGCGCCAGTGGCTTCATTCGCGCGCAGCTCGCGCTCGGCTTGGATCTCAAGCGCGTGCCGCACCTGCGCTTCATCTACGTGGGCGTGGCCTTCCCCGAGCTCTCCAGTCCCGAATCCGGCGTCCCCACCTGGGACGAGGAGTCCGAGGAAGGGGGTGAGTCATGATGCCCCGCATCATCGAGAGCCCGCCGGGGGCCGTCCCCATCCTCGCCTGGGCCCGCGCGGTGCCAGCGGGCGCGGTGAAGCAGCTCCAGCACATCGCGAGTCAGCCCTATGTCACCGGACACGTGGCCGCCATGCCAGACGTCCACGTGTCCGAGGGCGTCGCCGTGGGCACCGTCTTCGCCACCGAGCACCACATCGTCCCCGGGGCACTGGGAGGAGACCTCGGCTGTGGCGTGAGCGCGGTGCGCTTCGACTTCCCCGCCGCGGCGCTCGACCGGGCGGAGCTGGAGCGCCTGCTCGCCGCGTTCGCTCGGGCCGTGCCCGTGGGGGACGCGGTGCACCGGGGGCGAGGGGTGCCACTGCAACCCGGGCTCGAGGCCGAGCGCCTCTCCACCCACCGCCTCCAGCGTGAGTGGGAACGGCTGGCCCCGAGGCACCTCGGGACGCTCGGGGGTGGCAATCATTTCCTGGAACTGGACCGCGACGCCGGGGGCGACCTCTGGCTGCTGCTCCACACGGGCTCACGGGGAGTGGGGGCCGCCATCGCCGCGCACCACCTGCGCGTGGCCCACGCTTCCGGGGAAGGCACGCTCCCGGGCCTGCGCACGGACACGCCCGAGGGCGCCCGGCCGCGCTGGAGCACGCCCTGCGCCGGGTGGTGTTCGACGCGGGCCGGGTGGCTTCACTGGTGGAGGAGGCTCCGGCCGTCTACCGCGACATCACCGAGGTCCTCGAGGATGAGGAGGAATTGGTGACCGCGCTGCGGCGCCTCACGCCCATCTCCGTGCTCAAGGGCTGATTCAGACGTTCAACTCCCCGGGTGGTGTTCTCGCTGCCCGGGGAGGAACATCCCTCATGGCTGGAGAGAGCGGGGCTCAGGAGGGGGGTCTCGCACAGGCATGTAGCACTTGCCCTGGTGCTCGGCGGTGGTTCGGGGGCAGGGAGCATCCTGCTTGAGTTGAGCCCAGCAACCGCCGTTGATCTCCACCTCGGCGCCCTCGGTGCAGGGCGGCTTGTGCTGGCCCTTGAACGGCTTGGACGGCAGGGGATAGCCGATGATGGGGCGGGTAGACGCCGCCAGGTCGACCCAGCTCACGGACTCGCCGGACACGGTCTCCACCTCTCCCACGTCCAGCGTCGCATCCTTGGGGGCGGGCGCCCGGGGCCAGAGCAGGAGTCCCATCACGAGCGCCACGCCTCCGAGGGTGGCGAGACCAAGGGGCAACAGGCGTCGGCGCGGGCGCGGGCTTGGTGGCGCGAGGTGGGGCTCGCGGGAGAGGAAGGCCGCCGTGTCCTCGCAGTCCTCGACGCAGGTCATCGCGCCGGACAGCCGGATGTGCAGCAGCGTCAGCTCGTGGAGTGCCCGGGTCGTCGCCCCCGGCGTGCGCTCCACCTCCACCGAGACGAAGGGGGGAGACACCTCGCTCAGCGAGCGCACGGCACAGGAGGCGCGGGGAGCCCAGGGGTTGGAGGCATCGGGCACCATCACGAGCGCGGGAGCGCCGGTCTCGATGTGATGCGCCTCGTAGACGTAGCCCAGGGCCGGATCCGAGTCCGGATGAAGCCTGCCGAGGAGGTACGGTCCCAGCCTGCTGCCTTCGCGTGGAGGAGTGTCGCTCACGCCTGCCTCTCCTTTCGAGGTGAGTGCGGAGAGCTTACCTTGGAAGTCGGGCGGCCAGGAACAGAACTTCACGCTCAGGTCCGACTACCCTGGGCGAAGCAGCCCGGCCAGTTCAAGAAATGGCCGGGCTGCTGCTTCATGGATTGGACGTGTCGATGGACTTCACCAGGAAGCCGGTGAATCGGTAGACACTCAGATGGCGGTTGTACCCTGTATCGCTCATGGCGAATGATTGGACGTAGTCGCCCTTTTTCAGCATCAGTGCAACCGTGTGGGTACCCGTGGCTCGGCCGACTGAATTGGTTTCTCCCGCCCAAGCGCACCCCTTATCTGTGCCATTGAGGGTGAGGCATGAGTAGACATCGTCGTTCGTCCCCCCGTAATAATACGGGTCCCTCACCAAGGAGACGTTGAAGGAATAGAGTCCCGCGCAAGGCGCGATGAACGTTCCTCCTCCAGGAACCCACGCCTCTCCCGCATTGGAGTATATCGTTGGATAGCCCAACAGCGTGGCGCCACCTTGGGATATATGAGATCTACCCTCGGCCGAGAACGCCACGATTCCATTGCTGGGACATGAGGGGAGCACGAGGATATTGAGGAGCGCGGGGTCCACGGTCTTGTAGTCGGGTACTTCCAGGCGAGGCCGCTCTTCCTCCGCGCGTGCCTCGCTCCCAGCGGCCACGGCCAGCGCAGTGACAAATGCCGCCGTCAGAAAAGTCTTTTCATGACGCATCATGTTGGAACTCCTCTTGTGCAACGCGGGACCTACCACTTGACGAAGCGTGAGATGCGGCGAACACGGGTGTACGCACTCCCATCCGAGTGGAGTCCCACGGAAGTGGCGGTACCGGAGTAGAGATGCGGACCCATTCCTCCGTCATAAATAGGGGCATCGGCGTCCATCCCAAGATTGTAATTCCAGCAGATGCCGTAATGCTGAGTAACATTTCCATAATTGAGGGCGCAGTTCTGTTCGGACCACAGGTCGCCATCGAAGTCTGGCGCGGACCAGCCGGCGGCGAATTGAGCTGAGTAGATTCCCGGATTACCAGAGATGAACCGAGGGGAAATGAACCTCATCGAGTAGGGATCGATGCCGCTGGCCTCGGCCACCAGGACGACGACGCTCTTGCCCATCAGGTCCTCGATGATGTCCATATAGGACCTGCCGTGAGGGTAGATGCTCCCATCGTAGAAGAGCGACTCGATGCGCGGTTGTCCTCGCCGACCAAATCGATCCCAGTGGGCGATGTTCCAGAACTCGGTCGTGTTGACGCCCAGAACACTGTTGTAGACGAGCGTCCACCCTCCGCCGTTCGTCTCCATGTCACAGTAGGCGGTTAGGGGTGAACCGCCCGAGGGCCGGATCCAGTAGGTTCCAGACAAAGCCACGCCCGCGTTTTGTAATGCCTGACAGTTTTCAAGAGCCGTCGCGGGTGCGGCTCCTGGGGCAGTTTCCGCGAGAGCGGGCAGGGCGGTGCATAGTACCAGGAGGCTCAATATCGACGCTTTGGAGCAATTCATTCCGACCTCGGGGGCACTCTTCTGGGGGAGCGCGCCAAAGCTAGGGGTCGGACCTTTCCAGGCCAGGAGCCCGGACATCCCAACGAGGTGCCGGGCTTTTGACACTCCCTCGCTCAGGCGCGCGGTCCGCGGCTCGGGATCCGCACACACCCAAGGGAGAGACTACGGAGCGTGGTGCTCCCGGCAGGAGAATCTGGGCGAGTGCCTATCCTTGCGGAACATGGCTCTGTCCTTCGCGTGGGACGGGGTATGGAAGGGGGGTGCAGGTCGTTGGCGGGAGACCATGGAAACCACTCGAGACCTTCTGGATGCTGTCCTGGAATCGCCAGTCAAGGAGGTGGGTGCGTGGCTCGACAGGCTCACCATCGGCGAACCTGTTGGTGGCGAGCGCTTCAACTGGGAGGTGTTCGCCTTCACCGCCGCAGCACGGGCGGGAGAGGAGCGAAGCCTTCCGTGGGCGCGCATCGCCCTGCGTGTGTACGAAGGGCTCGTGAACCGCTCGCCCGTGCGCATCGCGCACTCGTTCTGGCTCTCCGGGATGAACCTGCGCGCGCGGTTGATCGCCGAACTCGGCGCCCAGGCGGGTGACTCCGTCTTGGACCCCGAAATCATCGCGGCGTGGTTCCAGCGCGTCGCCACCCTGTCCGTTGAGGAGGCCGTGCGGCTGTCGTCCTCGACGGACCTCCGCACTGTTCCGCACGACAAGCTCCTCGCGCTTCGGGACATCAAGAACGCACTCAATATCCTCGCTCAGATAGCCGAGACGGACGTGGTGCGGAAACATCCCGAGCTGTGCGGCTGGTTGGAGCTCAGAAGCCAGCTACCGTGACGGCTCCCTCCCTCGCTCAGGCGCGCGGCCCAGAGGGGAACGGACTCACGTACGGTGCGCTGCCGAGCTCGGCCCAGGTGTCGTGGAGCCCGTCGAGGTAGGTGACCTGGACGCCCGTGAGGTCCGCGCCATCCAGGCAGTTCGCATTCACGGCGTAGTACTCCCCACCGAGCTCCGGAATGTTCCCGTGCCCGAACGAGTGCATGCCGCACACCCCACAGAACCGGCCGTGCGAGGCCTCGGAGCGTGAGTAGTCGCGCAGGACCTCCTGGCCCGACAGGAGTCGGAAGGATCCCGGCTTCACGTTGATGCCCCACCAGGCGGTCTTGGTGCAGACGGTGCAGTTGCACCGGGTCGTCCCAGCGCTCGGATCGAAGTCGACCTCGAAGCGCACGGCACCACACCGACAGCTGCCCTTGTACGTCTGGAGGCCGGCGGAGATCGGGGTCGTCGCGGAGGGGGAAGGGCTCATGGTGCATCTCCAGGGTTCTTGGGCGGAACGTCTTCTGGGCTCGCCCGGGTGATGGGAAGAAGGTAGGAAGGGTCGCGGACAGATTCGGTCCGCGATGAGAGGAGCCGTCCCGTGGTCCAGACCTCCGCCCGGCTGCTGCGGGTCCTGTCGCTGTTGCAGTCCCGGCGCTTCTGGGCGGGCGGTGACCTGGCACTCGAGCTCGGAGTCACCGAACGCAGCGTCCGCCGCGACGTCGATCGGCTGCGGACCCTCGGATACCCGGTGCATGCGACCGCCGGGGTCGGGGGCGGGTACCAGCTCGGCGCCGGCAAGGAGTTGCCACCCCTTCCGCTCGAGGACGACGAGGCCGTGGCCGTCGCGGTGGGCCTTCGCATCGCGGCGACCGGGCCCGTGAAAGGATTGGAGGAGGCCGCGGTGCGGGCGCTCGGAAAGCTGGAGCAGGTGCTGCCCAAGCGGCTCCGGCGCCGGGTGAACGCCCTCCAGGCCGTGAGCGTGCGGCTCGGCGATGCCGGGCCCACCGTCGACGCCGAGGCCCTGGCGGTGATCGCCAATGCGTGCCGCGACTCCGAGATTCTCCAGTTCGATTACAGCAGCCGCGAGGGGACGGCGACGGCGCGTTCCGTCGAGCCCTACCGCCTCGTGCACACCAGCTTCCGGTGGTACCTCCTCGCGTACGACCTCGGCAGGGAAGGGTGGCGGACCTTCCGGATCGATCGCATCGGCCCGAGGCGAGCCATCGGTCGCTCCTTCAAGCCCCGCCCGCTGCCGTCCGAGGACGTGGCCGCGTATGTCTCACAATCCGTCTCGACGGACGTGTACCGCTTCCGCGCCCGCGTGACGGTGCATGCCCCCGCTCGCGTCGTGTCGGAGCAGCTGTCCGGCGTGGCCGCGCGCATCGAGGGGTTGGACGCGGACCGTTGCCTCGTCCACACCGGCGCGGACAGCCTGGAGGCACTTGCCTTCCACCTCGGGTGGATGGCGTTCGAGTTCGAGGTGCACGAACCCCGGGAGCTCGCCGAACACCTTCGCCGCCTGTCCGAGCGGCTTGCCCGGGCGGCGGCTCGGACCGAGGAGCCCGCCGCCGCCCAGACTCCGTCCACCGCTCAGGGCACGGTGTAGAAGCCGACGGCGTTTGGATCGAGCGTGGAGCTGGCGAGGCGGATTCCCCTGGCGGCGCCGACGTTCGCGGGGGTGGTGACGCCGAGATCCGCCAGCGAGAACGTGACGGCGCCCAGCTTCGACTGCACCGTGCCCGCGGGGCTGCCGGTGACGCTCGCGACGCCGCCCGTGTAGTTGATCGTCGCTAGCGCGCTGGACGTGTTGCCCGCGGCCGAGGCGGTGAAGTGGCTCGCGAGCAGCGAGAGCGAGAACGCGCCCACCTGATTGTTCGACGCGTCGATCAGCGTGACGACGGTGTCGTCGCCGATCGTCCCGGAGGTGAGGGCGCTCTCGACGATGAAGAAGCGCGTCTTCGCGGAGAAGGCCGTGCCGAACTGGAAGTTGCCCGTGCCCAGGTTGTTCGCGCCGACATTGACGCCGAGGCCCGAAGCGGCGGCGTTGGCGTTCGCGGGCGTCGAGCCGCGCGAGTTGGGCGTGTTGGTCCCCGTGATGCTATTGGCAGTCGCGCCAACGAGATTCGTGAAGGTGCCCTCGGCCGTGGTGAGGGACGTCAACTGCGCGCCGCCGGTGAGGTTCGCCGGGGTGCCGGCCGTCACCGAGCCCGAGAAGGTCGCGCCAAGGGCGGGCAGCGGCGCGAGGGGCAGGGGCTGCGCGGTGATTTCGTAGGCGATGCGGTTCAGGTTGGAGGCATCGGTCGAGCTGATTCCCAGGCCGGCCGCCGCGCTGCCCGTGCCCACCGCCAGGGTGCGCGGGTCGGCCCCGGTGATCCTCGCGAACAGCACCGCCGCGGAGAGGTAGCTGCCGTACTTGCCCGCGTGGCGGCTGTCCGAGCTGCTCCACAGGTTGAAGGTTCCCGGGGTGATGCCATTGGAGGGATCCGGATCCGCCAGGCCTTGTTCGATCGCGCGCAGGAACCCGTCACCCACCCGGGCCACGCCCGTGAAGCCTTGCTCGGAGGAGGCCTTGAAATACGCGCCGCGCAGGTCGCTCTGCATCGCCTGCAGGCCCGCCGTGCCGCCCGTGTACCCTTGAGCCGAGACCGACGCGGGCGAGGCCCAGGTCTCGTAGAGGTAGACCTTGGCCGACGCGTTCTTCGACAGCACGAGGCGCCGCAGGTTGTCGGCCCCGGTGAAGAAGTCCGCGGGCGAGCCGCCCCGGGCGGTGGGCAGGGGCCGCGTGCTGTTCTCCTGCAGGACGACGGTGTCCCAGGCGCGGCCGATGATCGCCGACTTCGTGGCGTAGTGGCCGCTCAGGGTCTCTCCGCTCACCGTCTCGATGGTGACGTTGTACGAGAGCCCGGCCTGGACGGTCAGTTGCTTGAAGATGCCCGGCACGCCGCCCTGGCCGCTGCCGTTCGCGTCGGTGATGGCGCCCTTGTTGTACGAGTAGACCGGTTCCTCGTGGCCGTGGGTGAAGCTGTTGCCCACGAAGAGGATGCTGCCCGCGCCCCCGGAGCTTCCGCCCGAACCGGAGATGCCGAGCGTCAAGGTCTCCCACTCTCGCGCCGAGGCGCCGGTGGCGGTGACGGTGCCGCCGCCCGCGTTGGCGGCGGAGATGAACTGGCCGGTGACCCCCGTCTTCAGGGCGATCTGATCGCCGCTGACGATGTTGCCGCCGCCATTGAGCTTGGTGATGGTGAATTGCTCCCATGCCTGGGGCGCCGTGGCGGTGAAGCGGATTTCACCGCCGCCTCCGTTGAGGGCCGAGCCCCACTGGCCGCTGATGCTCCGCAGCGTCACCACGTCGCCGGTGACGAGCGAGCCGCCGTTGACGTCCGTGAGCGTGAACGTCTCCCACTCGTTCGCCGCCGTGCTGTACGCCATGAGCGCGGCGCCACCGCCCTTGTCGGCCACGAGGTAATGGCTCGACCAGGTGCGCAGGGTGACCGTCCACTGCGTCTCCGCGAGCGCCGCTTCCTGGCGGCCCATGGCCTCGTCCCGCTCCATGTCCAGAGGACCGCCGCAGCCCACGCTGGCCGCGAGGAAGGTCATGGCCGTGAGTCCCAGGAGGCGTGACGGGCGGGGGTACATCACACGGGACGGTTCATCCGGTTGGACTCGGCGCATGGCGTTTTCCTCCAGGGGGTCGGGGGTGCTTCACGACCCGTTTTAGAGGAAAAACCTTCTTTTTCAACGAAAACCGAGAAATCCGGTGTTGTCGTTCAGGCGCCGCCGCTCGTGGCGTAGTGCAGCACCAGCAGGACCGCCAGCACGTACACGACGGGGTGGGCCTCGCGCGGGCGTCCCGACAGCAGCTTCAACGCCGCGTAGGACACGATGCCCGCGCTGATGCCGTTCGCGATCGAGTACGTGAAGGGCATCAGCGCGATCGTCAGGAATCCCGGCAGGGCCTCATCCATCCGGTTCCACGCGAGTTCGCGCACGCCGCTCATCATCAGCGCGCCCACCACCACGAGGACGGGCGCTGTCGCCACGGGTGGAATGGCCGCCAGGGTGGGCACGAAGAAGAGCGACAGCAGGAAGAGCCCCGACACCACCACCGCCGTGAGCCCCGTGCGTCCGCCTTCCTCCACGCCCGCGGCCGACTCGATGTAGCACGTCACCGTGCTGGTCCCGAACACCGCGCCCGCCACCGTCCCCACCGCGTCCGCCATGAAGCCCCGGCCCGCTCCCGGCAAGTCTCCATCCGGTTTCAGGAAGCCGCCCGCGCGGCCCACTCCCAGCAGCGTGCCCGCCGTGTCGAACACGTCCACGAACAGGAACGCCAGCATCACCGTGAGGAACTTTCCCGTCAGCACCTGTGAGAAATCGAAGGCCCAGAAGGTCTCTCGCGGCAGCCGTGGCACGCTCATCCACGCCTCCGGAGCCTTCGCCACCCCCAGCATCCACGCCGCCACCGCCACCGCCGCGATTCCCATCAACAGAGCGCCCTTCACCCGCCGCGATGACAACACGCCGATGAGCACGAGCCCCGCCAACGCCAGCAGGGGCACGGGCGCGCGCAACTCGCCCAGCCGCACGAGCGTGGCCGGACTGTCCGTCACCAGCCCCGCGCTCCTCAGGCCGATGAGCGCCAGGAACAACCCGATGCCCGTGGTGGTGGCCAGCTTGATGGGCGCTGGGATGGCCCGGAGGATGATCGTGCGGACACCTCCGTAGGACAGGAGGATGAACAGCAGGCCCTCGACGAACACCGCCGTCAGCGCGAAGCGCCAGTCCACGCCCAGTCCCTTCACCACGCCATAGGTGAAGTAGGCGTTGAGTCCCATCCCCGGCGCCAGCGCGAAGGGGAAGTTCGCGTAGAGCCCCATCAGCAGGGTGCCGAACGCGGCGCCCAGCGCCGTGGCCACCGTCACGTCCTCGGCGGGCATCCCCGCTTCCGAGAGGATCTGCGGGTTGACCAGCAGGATGTAGGCCATGGTCAGGAACGTCACCAGGCCCGCGCGCAGCTCCGTCCCCACGGACGAGCCCCGCTCACGGATGTGGAAGAAGCGCTCGAGTGGCGTGCTCATTTCCGAGGTCTCAGCACGGCCTCCAGCGGCAGGCGGACCGTGAAGCGGGCCCCGCCCTCGGGCTGGTTCTTGACGGAGATGGTGCCGCCATGGGCCTCGACGATCTCCCGGGTCACGAAGAGTCCCAGGCCCAGCCCCCCATGGTGGCGCATCGGCGCGGCGCGCTCGAACCTGCCGAAGAGCCGGGAGAGCGCCTGCTCCGGGATGCCCGGGCCCTTGTCGGTGATGACGAGGATCGCCTCGGACAGCTCCCGCGTGATGGAGATCTCCACCGGGCTGCCCATCGCGTATTTGAAGGCATTGGACAGCAGGTTGATGAGCACCTGCTCGATGCGGAGGCGATCCCAGGTGCCCTCCACGAGGTGTTCTCCCTGGAGCTGGACCTGGCAATCGGCCTGGAGCGCCGCCTCGCGCAGCCGCTCGGAGACCTCGGTGGCCGTGGTGACGAGGTCGAAGCGCTCCGGGCGGAGCGTGAGCTGCCCGGTGGTGAGCCGCGAGACGTCCAACAGGCTCTCGATGAGGTCCGACAGCCGCCGGGTGCCGCGGACCGCGCGATCCAGCCCGGTGCCGACCTTCGCGTCGAGGGAGGCCACCAGGCGCTTCAGGCTCTGCAACTGGAGCTGGATCGCCGTGAGCGGGGTCTTCAGCTCGTGCGAGGCGATGGCGAGGAATTCGTCGCGCAGTTTCACCGCCTCCTGGGTCTGGGCGAGCCGGATGCGTTCCTCCTCGGCGCGCTTCTGTTCGGTGAGATCCCGCGTCACCTTGGCGAAGCCCATGAGCTTGCCGGTGCCATCATGGATGACGGAGATGACCACGTTCGCCCAGAAGGGCGTGCCATCCTTGCGCAGGCGCCATCCTTCCTCCTCGAAGCGGCCCTCCTGGATGGCGATCTCCAGTTCCATCGCGGGCTTGCCGCTGGCCACGTCCTCGGGCGGGTAGAAGCGGGAGAAGTGCTGGCCGATGATCTCCTGGGCCGTGTAGCCCTTCAAGCGGGCCGCGCCGTTGTTCCACGTCATCACCCGGCCCTGGGGATCCAACATGAAGATGGCGTAGTCCTTCACGCTGTCCACCAGCACCCGGAAGCGCTCCTCGCTCTGCCGCAGTCGCGCCTCGGCCTCGCGGCGCTCGGTGAGATCCCGCGTCACCTTGGCGAAGCCGATGAGCTGGCCCGAGGCGTCGTGGATGGCGGTGAGGACCACGTTGGCCCAGAACCGCTCGCCGTTCTTGCGCAAGCGCCAGCCCTCGTCCTCGAAGCGTCCCACGAGGGTGGCCTGCCGCAGTTCGAGCTCGCACTTGCCGGCGGCGATGTCCTCGGCGGAGTAGAAGGTGGAGAGGTGCCGCCCGATGATCTCACGGGCGGTATAGCCCTTGAGCCGTTCAGCCCCCACGTTCCAGCTCTGCACGTACCCCTGGGGGTCGAGCATGAAGATGGCGTAGTCCTTGATGCTGTCGATGAGAAGTCGCGCCCGCTCGTCGGTCAGCGAGGACTCCTTGGCGCCGGTCCGTGAGTGTCGTTCAGACATCGCAGGGGCCTCGGTTCAAACGGTGGCGATACACGGGTGGGACTCGATCCTGGTGAAGTTGTCGGCCGGGAATTTCCTCGGGACAAGGCCGAAACGAGGGGGATGCCGTGTGCTCAACGGCCTCGGATGAACCGAGGCGTCCCACGCGCAGCCGGCCACGAGGATTCCGTTCCCGCGGCACTCGGAGCGGTGTTGTACAGGCAAATTTTCTAGAGGGACCAACAAAAGGAAAGTCGAGGTGCATCCCCCCATGGGCCCGCATCACGCTCAGGCGAGCGACGGCCCGTTCTGGTCAGCTTCACTGGGAGGGAAACGGGAGCACGAGGGTGGCGATGGCTCCTCGTCCGGGTCCCTCGCTGTCCAGGGTCAGCTTGCCTCCCATCAAGCGCGCCGAGAGGGCGCTGGAGTGCAACCCGATTCCGTGGCCCTCTTTGCGCGTAGTGAAGCCCTGGTTGAAGAGGCGCCCGCGCGCCTCGGGCGCGATGCCCTGGCCCGTGTCCTCCACCTGGATCCGGATCCACTCCGCGTCCGTGTTCAGGCGCAGCCATAACGAGCGCCGCCCGGGTTCGGTTGCTTCCATGGACTGCCGGGCGTTGCTCAGCAGGTTGAGGAGGATCTGGATCATCCGGTGCCTGTCCACCTTCACCCGGGGGAGGGGCGCCAGCTCCTTCATCACCCGCACGCCCGCCTGCCGCAGCGCTCCGGCTTGCAGGCGCAGCGCCTCCTCCATCACCTCGGAGAGATCGCACTCCTCCACCAGCAGCGTGGCCTTCGGGTAGTCCTGTTGCAGGTGGATGATGGTGCGCACGCGCTCGACGTTGCGGGACATGGCCTTGAGGCCCCGCAGCAGCAGCTCCCGCTCCTGCGTCAGCTCGGACGCGAGGCCCGGGAGATAGGCGAACAACTGGCGGCCCCGGGTGTCGTGGGTGACGAAGCCCGAGAGATCCTCGCGGTGTGCTTCCAGGAGGGAGAACACCTTGGAGACCCGGTCCACGCGAGAGGCCTTGACCACCGTGTGCATCTGCTCGGTGTCCACCACGAGACTGGTGAGGGTGTTGCCCACGTCGTGCAACACATTGGAGGCCACCTCGGCCATGCCGGCCATGCGCGCCGTCTCCACCAGGCGCGCCTGGGCCTGCTTCAGCTCGCGCGTGCGCTCCTCCACGCGCCGCTCCAGCTCCTCGTTGGCCTGGCGCAGGGCCGCCTCGGCTTGCTGGACGTCGGCGTAGAGCCGGGCGTTCTCCATGGAGATGGCGGCCTGGGAGGCCAGGTGTTGGAGCAGGGTGATGTGGCCCGGCCGGAAGGCATGGGGGGTGAGGGCGTTCTCCAGGTACAGCAGCCCGTGAAGCTTCTCCTGGCGCTGCACGGGCAGACACAACACGGAGCACGCCTGGCTGTGGGAGAAGAACGCGTCGGAGGCGAAGGGGTGGGGCTGGGAGGTGTCGTCGATGAGGACATGCTCGCCGACGCGCCGCACATAGGAGAGCAGGGTCCACGGGAGCGCCTGGGTGGCCGCCTCGGAGGCCCCGGCGTCCATCAGCGACTCCACCTTCAACGCCTCGCCTTGCACCAGCAGGAGCGCGCCGCGTTGGGCACCGGCATGCTCCAGGGCCACGCGCATGAGGGTGGACACCAGCTTGCCCTGGTTGATCTCACTGGAGATGGCTTGCTGGGCCTTGACGATGGCGAGCACGTCCAGGTGGCTGGAGGCCGAGTCATGGCTGGCGGAGTCCGGATCCTGGGAGCCGCCGCCGAGCAGCCAGGCGCTCTGGGCGTCCATGTGCCGGACCTTGCCCTCGGCGCCCCATTGCTCGTAGGCCTCGCGCGCCTGGCGGGCATAGGCCCGCGCGACGCTGGGCAGCCGCCGCTCCATCCAGAAGCGAGCGGCCAGCTCACTGGCCACGGCGACATTGTGGACGAGCCCCTGCTCGCGGGCCGCTTGAATGGCCTCCTCGTAGGTGGTGGGCGCCGCGTCCGTCTTCCCGAGCAGGCGCTCCAGCTCCGCCGCCACCGTGCGCTCCGGCGCCCGAAACGTCTCCGGACAGTGCGCGGCCCACTCCTCCAATTGCCGATGGTGCTCCTGGATGTCCTCCAGGTCCTCCTGGCGCCGCGCCTCGGGCGCGTCCCGGTAGCACGCGGCCAGGGCGAGCGCCCGGTAGAAGTGGTAGTCGAAGAGCTGGATGCGTCCGGAGTTGGTCCAGTCAAGGGCCTTGGCCTCCTCCGCGGCCCGGCGCGCCTCCTCGTAGGCACCGCACATGAAGCGCGAGCGGGCCTTGATGGTGCCGTACCAGAAGCGCAACGAGACCATGCGGCCGCCCAGCTGGGCCTCGAACGCGCGCTCGTCGAATCCCTCCATGTCCAGGGACTCGAAGGACGCGGAGCGCCCCCGCATCTGGTGCACGAAGGCATGGGAGAGCCGGATCATGTCCTCCGTCTGCCGGAAGCCCACCTGGTGCGTGAAGTCCGCGCGCGCGACGAGCTCCCGGGACACCTCGGCCAGATCCTGGCCCGCGAGCAGGCGGACCGTCCCGATGAAGATGCAGCAATAACAGGCGGCCTGGAGATCTCCCGCCTGGAGCGCGGCGTGGAAGGCCCGCTGGTAGAGCTCCATCGCGGCGGACAGCGGCTTCACCCACAGGCTCAGGTGGCCCACGGTGAAGAGCGTCCTGGCGCGATGGGCGGAGTCCGGGTAGCGATCGATGATCGCGCTCGCCAGCATGCCGAAGGCATACCCCCGGTCGTACTGCTTGAAGCGGCGGGTGGTGATCACCGAGCCGTACCACACGAAAGCCGACGCGGCCTCGGATGTGCCCCCATGGCGCAGGGTGATGGACACCATCCGGCACACGTGCAGGGCCAGCAACTGCTCGTGGGTGAAGAAGGCGGGCCAGGTCAGGGCCGCGAGCAGACCCATGGCGATCTTCATGTCCGGGTCCGTCATGGCGGGCAGGTCGAGCAGGCTCTCGATGGGGCGGGTGCCCAACAGGGACTCCACCTCCTGGTAGGCGGCCGTCACGTCTTCCCAGGTGGGGCGGGCGGGGAGGTCCACGCCGAAGCGCGCCAGACACTCCAGCAGACAGGAGATGGAGGCCTCGGCTTGATTGCTCGTGAGGAGGATGCCGCTCTTGAGCTGGTAGGCGGCCGCCATGTCCTGGCGCGTGGGCGCCCTGGGGAGCAGTTCCTCCACGAGACGGCGCGCCTCGGGCGCGTTGCCGCTCACCGACTCGCAGTCCGCCTGCTCGAGGCGCAGCGCGAAGGTCTCCGCGGGGGCCGTCACCCAGGGGTCGCCGGGGATCAACCCGAAGGCCATGGCGAAGTAGCCCACGGCCGAGCGGTACGCGGCGGAGGCCCTGGCCCGGGTGCCCGCCGCGACGTTGAGCCACGCCAGCCGGGTGCGCTCTCCGGCGTCCTCCATCAATCGCGCGCCCGCGTTGAGCTGGCCCACCACGTCGAACAGGCGCTCGTGCAGCTCCTCGGGCGAGAGGCGGGCCCAGAGCAGCCGGCCCATTTCCAGATGGGTGGCCTCGCGCTCCTCCTCGCTCATGAGGGCATGGGCGGCCTGGTGGATGCGATCATGCAGGAAGCGGTAGTGCTGGGGGCCCGTCTCCACGAGCAGTCCTTCCGCGAGGACCGGTTCGAGGCCCCGCTCCACCTCGGGGCCCTCCTCGTGGGAGAGCAGGGCCAGGGTCTCCAGGGTGAAGGCATGGCCCACGCACGCGGCCAGACGCATCAGCCGCTGGGCCGGGGAGGGCAGTTGCCGCAGCCGTCCGGCCATGAAGTCCACCATGTTGTCCGAATAGCCCTGGGCCCGGACGGCCTCCTCATCCCATCGCCACCCGCCCCGCGCCCCGCGCGCCACGAGGCCATCCTGGTAGAGCGTCTGGAGGAACTGGAGGAGGAAGAAGGGGTTGCCGCCCGTCTTCTCCTGGAGCAGCGCGGACAGCGGCGCCACGACCTCGTCCGCGGCACCAGGCAGGGCATCGGCCACCAGTTGCCGCGTCCAGGGGAGGGAGAGGGGCCCCAGGTGGATCTCCACGAGCCGTCCCCCGGCCTCGCGCACCTCCGTGAGCACCTGGGTCAGCGGGTGGGTGGCGCTCACCTCGTTGTCCCGGTAGGCGCCCATCAGCAGCAGGGGAGGCGTCTCCGGGTGCGTGCCGAGGTAGCGCAGCAGCTCGATGCTGGCGAAGTCCGCCCACTGCAGATCATCCAGGAAGAGCACCAGCGGCCGCTCGGGGGTGGCCACCACGCCGAGGAAGCGTTGGAAGAGGCGGTTGAAGCGGTGCCGTGCCTCGACCAGCGACAGCTCGGGCGGAGGCGGGAGCTCGCCCACCACCTGCTCCAGTTGGGGCACCAGGCCCACCAACAACTGGCCGTTGCCCTCGAAGGCCTCCAGCAGACGCCAGCGCCAGTCCGCCACCTCCTCCTCGCTGCCCGCCAGCATCCGCTGCACGAGCGCCTTCAGGGAGCGCGCCAGGGTGGCGTAGGGCACGTCGCGTTGCAGGGAGTCGAACTTGCCGCTGAGAAAGAAGCTGCGGCGCTGGAGGATGGGCTTGTGCAGCTCGTGGACGACGGAGGACTTGCCGATGCCCGAGTAGCCGCTCACCAGGACCCACTCGGGCTTTCCCCCTCGTGCCACCCGCTCGAAGGCCCGCAGCAGCGCTTGGAGTTCCGCTTCGCGGCCGTAGAGGCGCTGGGGAGGTTGGAAGCGGGCGGGAAAGTCCTGGAGGCCCAGGGGGAAGAGCTCCTTCACCCCTTGGAGCAGCTCGTCCCGGCACCGCTCCAGATCGGCTTTCAGTCCCTCGGCGCTCTGGTAGCGCTGCTCGGCGTTCTTGCCGAGCAACTTGAGCACCACCGCCGAGAGCTGGGGCGGGACGGAGGGGAGCCGCTGATCGGGCGGGACGGGCACCTGCGCGATGTGGGCATGGAACCACTCCAGGGCGTCCTTGCCCCGGAAGGGCAATTGCCCGGTGAGCCATTGGTAGAGCACCACCCCCAGCGAGTAGAGATCCGTGCGGTAGTCCACCGCCCGGTTCATCCGCCCCGACTGCTCCGGAGACATGTAGGCCAGCGTGCCTTCCACCAGGGCCGCGGGCGTGGCCTCCACGTGCTCCAGTTGCTGAGAGGTGGCCAGGCCAAAGTCGATGAGCCAGACCTTCCCGTCCGCCGAGCCCAGGATGTTGGCGGGTTTGATGTCCTTGTGGATGACGCCTCGGCGGTGCACTTCCGCCAGGGTGGCGCTCAGGGAGATGGCGATGGAGAGGACGAGGGAGGGCTCGAGGGGTTGGCCCGTCCGCTCCGACAGGGCCGTGCCGCCCACGTCCTCTAGCAGCAGGAGGGGCCGCTCCTGGATCATCTCCAGGCCATGCGAGGTGAGGACCCCGGTCGTCCCTCGCAGGCGCTGCAGCAGGTGGTATTCGCGCTGGTAGCGGGCGCGCTCGCGGGGACCGGGATATTCCGTGCGCGGCGTCTTGATGATGACGGGCAACCGGTCCGCCTCACGCACCGCTTGAAACAGGAGGTTGTTGGTCGTCGTTTGAAACAGACTCCGGACTTCGTACCCCGCGAACTCCATCATGGGGACTTTATCGCGCGGTCCGCGCGCCGTCGTCTCGATCTGGCTTCGGTCCCAGAGGGCCCGCACGCTCAGTGCTCCGGGTGCCACTTCTCCATGTGCTGGGCATGCGTCTTCAAGTAGGCGCCCTGTTGGTAGAAGTGATCGTAGAACGCGAGGTCCAGGTGGTGGGCCTGGAGGTACATGAGGCAGTAGGTGCTCGGCAGCGTCGCGGGGAACTTGCCGAACGTGTCGTGGAGGTACTGGGCCATCCGCGTCACGCACGCCTTGAACTCCTCGTCATGCACGCGGGCGCTGCCCCGGATGCGCCGGGTGTCCTTGTAGGGGCCGGGCGTGTCCGGGTGGAAGGGCCCTCCGCGCCCGAACTTGCGCTGGCAGAAGGCCTCCACGGCCGCGCGCATGTCCGGATAGTGGGGCGGGCAGAATCCCTCGAAGACACCGGGCAGCCCCGTGGGGTTGGGCAGCGTCCAGCGGGGATCCGTGTCGTAGCGGAACCCGAGCCCCGGCGCGTCCGGCTCCCCGCTGGCGCCCAGCACCGAGTTGCGATCCAGCCCGTCGTACATCCATCCGCCCAGGCCCATGGCCTGCAGCATCAGCGTGCCGGCGTAGCACGCGGTGGACAGTTCCACGGTGGCCTCGCCCAGGGTGAGCTGCTCCACGTAGGACAGCGGGTAGGGATGATCCACGTCGACCAGCTCGCGGAAGCGCTCCATGCCGGGGATGGGCCGGTGGTGGTAGTCGTCGGTGATGCAGAAGCCGTTCTGCACCAGGTAGCAGAGGGTGGCGAGATGGTGCTGGGCCAGATCCGCCACGGGGATGAACAGCGTGGTGCCCGGCTGGTTGGACACCCAGGTGTTGTGTCCCTCCATGTGCGGCGCTCGGGGCGGGAGGATGAGCCGCTGATCGGAGATCTTCCGGACGCGCGAGCGATGCGCCGCCAGCAGGGCCTTCAGGTCCAACCGCCCGTCCGCGTCCCGCTCGCCCAGGGCGGGTGCGTCCCGCGTGGCGACGAAGTAGATGCCGGTGTCGTCCGTGAAGAACAGCTCGCTCGTGTGGAAGCCCGCGGCCGAGGGGAAGGTGCGTCCGCCCGCGGTGCCCGCGTAGTTGGCCAGGGCGGGCGCGTAATGCGCGTTGCGGGCGATGAGGTAGTGCCAGCCCGTGTTACCGCCCACCGCCGTGATGAGCAGCATCTGCTCCAGTGACGAGAGGGGCACGGGCCTGGCGCTCGAGGTGAAGGCCATGGGGCCATCGGGGATGCTCGCGCCCAGGAAGAACCGCCGCGAGCGGCGTCCGAGCAGTGCCTGGACGAGCGGGAAGTCGAGCACTTCCTCCAGGCCGGACGCGGTGGGTTCGGGACTCTCGAGTCCGGGGATTTCCGAACGGTATGCCATGACCCACCTCCCGAGGGTGTCATGACGACCATCGTCATCCGAGAGGCCAGGACGCAATCACCCTCGGAGCGGGCGCCCGCCACCCTGTTCCAGAGTCATGGCATTATTTCGGCATTTCAAGTAAATCTAGACTAAGCCGCCAAATCAGGAATAGTCTCCGAGCCGATAGAAGTGATGATGTCCTTCTTGGAGGCTGACGCATGGACCGTATGAAAGTGGTGGGGGGTGTGCTCCTGGGATGGGTGGCGCTGGGCTCGGCGGCTTGGACGAGCCGTGAGATTCCGCCCTCGGAGATGGCGCCCGCGCTGACGGGGGCGAGCTGTGCGGGGGACTTCTTGATAGGGCTTCCCGCCGTGGAGTCCGGGCGCGTGGTTCAGGCCCATCCCCAAGGCGCGCCCTCGGAGATGGTCTGGATCTTCCAGTGCTGGAATGGCACCTGGCAGACCGTGGCGACCTTCACGAGCAAGTGATTCGGGGCGGCCTCACTCTCCTCACGCTCGTCTGCGTGCTTCTGGCCTACTGCCAGGATTGAGCCGAGGAGCACGCGGATGAGGTACTTCAGAATCGAGGAGGACGAGTCCTCGAGCTACACGGGCGACGTCGACGGCGAGCACAAGTGGGGGCTTCCTGGCATCCTCTGTTGCCCTGTCTGCAAGGCGACCTGGAGTGGCGGTTCCAAGACGTACCCCTCGGTGGATTTGACCGCGGTGGCCTCTCTCGCCAACTTCGAGGAAGCCCGAGCCGAGCCCATCGCGGAGTACGAAAGACTGCGCGAGCTGATACGCCCACTCCTACCTTCTGGTGCCCTGGTGGAACCAGGCTCGTCCTTTGGACCACTCATTGGCAGGGGACAGGGTCGTTTCGGGCCGCTCGTCACCCCTGTTCCCTGGTGGCTGCTGGTTCAACGCGGGGCACTCGAGAAGCTCCAGGAAGAGGGCCTGCACGGGCTCAAGGGATGGAGGACTTCTCCACCGTCATCGTCTGCACCGAGCGCTTCGTCGATGCCTGTCGGCGCCTGGGGTTCGACGGTGTGGCGTTCCGTTCCCTGCCCGTGACCTGATTCATGCCCGGCCTGGTGAGAGAGGAAGCTCCAGCGTGGCCGTGGCGCCCTTGCCGGGGCCCTCGCTGTCCAACGTGAGGCGGCCTCCCAACATCTTCGCCGCCAACACGCTCGCGTGCAGGCCAAACCCGTGGCCGTCCTCTCGCGTGGTGAAGCCGTGCACGAAGAGCCGTTCCCGGATTTCAGGGGCGATCCCCATGCCGTTGTCCACCACCTGGATGCGCGCCCAGGTCCCCTCGGCGGTGAGCCGCACGCACAGCTTGCGCGCGCTCTCGGGCAGCACGTCCATCGCGTTCTTCGCGTTGCTGATGAGGTTGATGAGGATCTGCAACACCTTGTGCTTGTCCACCTGGACCTTGGGCAGCACCGTCAGCTCGCGAGTGATGTCGATGCCGTGGCGCGTGAGCGAGGCGAGCTGGACACGCAGGGCGTCTTCGATCAGCTGCGCGAGATCGCACTCCACCGCGAGGATCGACACCTTGGCGTAGTCCTGCTGCACCTCGACGATGGCGCGGATGTGTTCGATGGATCGGCTCATCGCCTCCACATCGCTCATCAACGTCTCCTGCTCGCGGATCAGCTCGTCGGAGAGTCCGGTGAGGTAGTCCGGGAGCAGGCGGCCTCGCGGATCCCGGGTGAGGAAGTCCGCGAGGGTGTCGCGCTGCTCCGTGAGCAGCCCCGACGCCTGCTTCAACCGGCTGACCCGCGAGGCGCCCACGTGCCGGCGCATCATCTCCACGTTGATGACGGCGCTGGTGAGGACGTTGCCCACGTTGTGCAGCACGTTGGACGCCACCTCGGCCATTCCCACCTCGCGGGCGGTGTCCACCAGGCGGGCCTGGGCCTCCTTCAACTCGCGCGTGCGCTCCTCCACCCGGTGCTCGAGCTCGTCGTTGGCCTGGCGCAGGGCCGCCTTGGCCCGCTGGACATCCGCGTACAGCCGCGCGTTCTCGATGGAGATGGCCGCCTGCGAGGCGAGGTGGCTCAGCAGCGCGAGCCGCTCCGGGCTGAAGGCGTTGGTGGCCAGATCGTTCTCCAGGTACAGCGCTCCGGAGAAGGCCTCCCGCCGCATCAAGGGCAGGCACAGCACCGATCTCGCCTCGCCTCGCCGCAGGTACTCGTCGGACGAGAAGGGGTGGGGCTGGGTGGCATCGTCGATGAGCACGTGATCGTGGGTGCGCTTGACGTAGGTGATGAGCGTCCACGGCAGCTCGGCCGGAGCGCCTCGCGTCTGGGACGGGTCAACGCCGCCCGGAGAAAGGCCGGCGACGGCCGACACCGAGAGGGTGTCTCCGTTCGTCAGCAGCAGGGCTCCCCGTTGGGCGCCCGCGTTCGCGATGGCCACCCGCAGCAAGGTGGTCACCAGCCGGTCCAGCACGATCTCTCCGGAAATGGCTTGCTGGGCCTTCACCACCGCGAGCGCGTCGATCTGCGTCGAGTCCGTCCGGGTGGACTCCGATTCCGAGATGGAGCGTGAAGGCAGAAGCTCCGGCCACTGAGCCACCAGGTGCCGGGCCTTTGCCAGGGCTCCCCATTGTTGGTACGCCGTCAGGGCCTCGCGCGCGAAGGCGAGAGCGACGGTGGGCGCCTGGCGTGCGCGCCAGAAGTTCGCCGCGAACTCGGCCGCGAGGCCGACGTTCTGGGTGAAGCCATTCTCCCGGGCCACCCGGAGGGCTTCTTCATACGCGCGCGTGGCCTCGTCCGGCCGGTCCCCGAGCCGCGCCAGCTCCGCGAACACCAGGCGCTCGGGGGCGCGGAAGGTGTGCGGGCAGCTGTCCGCCCACTCCAAGAGCTGCTGGTGGTGCCGCTGGATGTCCTCCACGGAGCCGCCGCTCGCGGCCAGCGACAGGGCCCGGTAGAGGTGGAAGTCCAGGACGTTGATGCTTCCGCGAACGACCCAGAGCAGGCCGGCCACCTTGTCCGCGGCCTCGAGCGCTTCCCCGTAGGCGCCGCACATGAAGCGGGACTTGAGCTTGGAGATCCAATAGGTGCCCCGCAAGCCACTCAGGCGCGGGGACGACAGGGACTCCTCGTAGGCCTGCTCGTCGAAGCCCTCTCCGCTCAGGGTGTTGAACGAGAGCGTGCGCCCGCGCAGCTGCTGCACGTAGCGCTGGTGGAGCATGATCATGTCCCGCGCATCCAGGACGCCGACCTTGCGCGCGAAGTCCATCCGCACGACCGATTCCTGGTGGACCTCGTCCAGGTTGTGACCCATGGCCAGGCGGTTCAGGGTGATGGACAGGCCGCAGTAGCAGGCCACATGGAATTCCCCCTCCTGGACCGCGTGGTGGAATCCGCCGAGGGCCAGCTCCTGGGTCATGGACAGGGGCTGGGTCCAGTAGCCGATGAACTGCAGGCTGAAGAGCACCTGGGCGCGCTGCGCGGACAGGTTGTGCCGTTCGAGGAACTCGCGGGCGAGCCTTCCCAACGCACGCCCCTCCCGGTAGCGCTTGAAGTGGGCGCCGGCCAGCATCCCCAGCCAGCTGAACCCGGACACGGCTTCCGGGGTGAAGCCATGGCGGAGGGCGAGGGTGACCATACAGCTCAGGTTGATGGTGAGCAGGTGGGGATCGGTGAAGAACGATGACGAGAAGAGCGCGAGGAGGACGCCCATCTTCATCTTCTCGTCCGGATCGGTCATGAGCGGCAGATCGACGAGGCGCTCGATGGGACATTCTCCGAGCAACGTCCAGACCTCGTCGGACGCGGCGGCCGCCTCCTCCGCGGTGGGGCGCGAAGGCAGCGGCATGCCCAGCAGCGCCAGGCATTCCAGGGAGCATTCGCCGGCGTCCCGGTGCCGCCCTGTCCCCACGAAGATGCGATTGCGCAGCAGGGCGACGGCCACCTTGTCCTCGCGGCTGCTCGCTCGGGCGCGGAGCTCTTCCGCCAGGCGCTCCGCCTCGGCGGTGTTGCCGCTCATGAGCTCACAGTTCGCCCGCGCGTGCAGCACCTTGAAGGCCAGCGCGGCATTCGTCTCCCACGCGTCTCCTGGAATGAGCGAGAAGGCCTTCGTGAAGTAGGTGATGGCGGGGCGATGCGCGATCGAGGCCTTGGCCTTCATGCCCGCGTCCGCGTTCAGCCTCGCGAGGAGGTGGCGCTCCCCGGGATCGTCGATCCGCTCCTCCGCGGCGTTGAGATGGCTCACCACGTCGAAGAGCTTCTCGTGCAGCTCCTCGGGGGAGAGGGTCACCAGCAGCGTGCGGCCGATGCGCAGGTGGAGCGTCTTCTGCTCCTCCTCGGAGCTGAGGGCATGGGCCGCCTGGTGGATGCGATCATGGAGGAAGCGGTACTGCTCCGGGCCGCCGCGCATGAGCAGGCCTTCCTGCAGCGCGGGCCCGAGCCCCCGCTCCACCTCGCCGATGTCGCCCAGGTCCGAGAGCGTGCTCAGCATCGGAAGGGAGAAGACATGGCCCATGCACGCGGCCAGGCCCAGCAGGCGTTGCGTCGGGGCGGGCAGCTGGCGCAGCTTGTCCACCAGGAAGTGGACGACGTTGTCCGAGTAGCCCATGGCCTGGACTCTCTCGGCGTCCCACCGCCAGGTGCCCTCGGGCGTGCGGGTCAGCAGGCCATCGTGATCGAGCGCCAGCAGCAACTGGCCGAGGAAGAACGGATTGCCGCCCGACTTCTCGTGTATCCGCACCGACAGCGGGACGACGACCTCGGGGGTCGCTCCTGGCAGTGCATCCGTGATGAGCTGTTGGACCTGATCCAGGTTCAGGGGCCCGAGCTGAAGGTCGGTCACCCGCGCGCCCGATTTGCCGACCCCCTCCAACATCGCCCTCAGGGGATGGGTGGGGCTGACCTCATTGTCCCGGTAGGCCCCGATGAGCAGCAGGGGCGGCGCCTCCGGGTGGGTGATGAGGTACTGGAGGATCTGGAGGCTGGCGAGATCGGCCCATTGCAGATCATCCAGGAACATCACGAGCGGATGCTCGGACGTGGCGAAGACCCCGAGGAACTTGCGAAGCACGCGCCGGAAGCGGTTCTGCGTCTCGGTGAGCGACAGCTCCTGGACCGGAGGCTGCTTGCCCACGACGCGCTCCAACTGCGGCACGAGCTCCACCATCACCTGGCCATGCTCCGCCCAGGCCGCCTGGAGGCGCTCGCGCCATTGGGCCAGCTCCTCGTCACTCCCCGCGAGCAGCTGCTGCACCAGTCCCCGGAGGGCCTGGGCCAGGGTCGCGTAGGGGATGCCGCGGTGGAGCTGATCGAACTTCCCGTTCAGGAAGAATCCCCGCCGCCGCACCACCGGCTTGTGCAGCTCCAGCACCATCGACGACTTGCCGATGCCGGAGTAGCCACGCACCAGCATGAGCTCCGCCACGCCGCCCTGGCGCACCCGCTCGAAGCCCTCGAGGAGCGCGGCGACCTGGGACTCGCGCCCGTAGAGCCGCTGCGGCAGTTGGAAGTGCTGGGGGACATCCCGCTCGCCCAGGGCAAAGACCTCGAGCGCTCCCTCGCGGCACTTCTCCAGATCGACCCGGAGGCCCTCGGCGCTCTGGTAGCGCTCCTCGGCCGTCTTGGCCAACAGCTTCATCACCAGCGCCGAGAGCGCGGGCGGAATGGACGAGACGCGCTCGTGGGGCGGCGTCGGGCGCTGCGCCATGTGGGCGTGGAACCACTCGAGCGCGTCCTGCCCCTGGAAGGGGCGCTTGCCCGTCAGCAGCTCGTAGAACGTCACGCCCAGCGAATAGAAGTCGGTGCGGTAGTCCACCAGGCGGTTCATCCGCCCGGTCTGCTCGGGAGACATGTACGCGAGCGTCCCCTCGATGAGGTTGACCGGTGCCGCGTCCAGGTGCTCCACCCGCTGGAGCGAGGCCACTCCGAAGTCCACGAGCCGGGCACCTCCCGTGGGCTCGGCGATGATGTTGGCGGGTTTGACGTCCTTGTGGATGACGCCATGGTGGTGGAGTTCCGCGAGCGTCGAGGCCAGGGACAGGGCCAGCTCGAGGAACCGCGGCACCTCCATGGGCGGGCCCACGAGCTCCGACAGGGGCTCGCCCCGCAGGCGCTCCATCATGAGCACGGGACGGCCGAGGACATACTCCTGGGCGTAGGAGCGGACCACGCCGCTCACCTCCCGGAGCCGTTGCAGGATGGAGAATTCCCGGCGGTAGCGCTCGCGCTCGCGGGGGCCGGGCGAGCGGGTGGCGGGCGTCTTGATGATGACCGGCAGGCCATCGGACTCACGCACCGCCTGGAAGAGCACGTTCGCGCCCGTCGTGCGGAACGTGCCGAGGAGCTTGTAGCCTGGAATGTCGAGCATCATGGCTCGGCCAGGGGGCGCTCACCCGCGTCGATGCGGCGGAACTCGAGCTGGATGCCGCTTCGGGGCTTGGGGAAGGGGACCTGGGTGTACTCGAGATCCTGGCCCGGCACGAGCTCCCACGCGTGGTGCTTGAGCAGGAGGATCAGCATCACGCTCATCTCCACCATCGCGAAGTGCTGGCCCAGGCAGATGCGCGGCCCGCCGCCAAAGGGGATGAAGGTGCCGGGCTTCTTCTGCTCGGGGTTCTCGCCGCCGAAGCGCTCCGGATCGAACCGATCGGGGGTGGGCCAGTTCGCGCCCGCGTGCGCCATCTTGATGCTCACGGGCACCGTCCACCCCTTGGGGATGCGGTAGCCATTGAAGGCCACGTCGCGCGTGGTGACGCGGAAGGCGCCTCCAATGGGTGGAATGGTGCGCATCCCCTCGTGGAGGAGCTGGACGAGGTAGGGCGTGGCCCGCATCCCCTCCAGGGTGAGGGGACCCTCCAGCCCCGCGACCGCCTCGCGGCCCCGCTGGAGCACGTCCGGGTGCTGGGCCAGCATCAGCATGAGGTTGGACATGGCGGTGACGGTGGTGTCGTGCCCGGCGAAGAGGAGCAATTGCAGCTCGTCGACGATGGCCGCTCGGGACAGGGGCTCCTCGCCTTCACGGCGCTGGAGGAGCGAGCCCAGCAGATCCGGCGGTTGCTCGGTCCGGGCCTGCCGCTCGGCGACCACCTGCTCCAGGTAGCCGATCATCGCCTTCTTCGAGGCGAGGGCCCGCCCGAACGTCGTCCAGGGCAGGTCGATGGGAAAGGGGGAGAAGAGCCCCGCCGTCCACGCCTTGAAGTGGTGCATGAGGAACGGCAGATCCACGGTGTCCTGGCCGAAGATGAGCGCCAGGGCGATCTCGAAGGCCAGCTCCCGCATGGCGGGCCACAGCGTGAAGTCGCCTGGACGCGCCGTCCACCGCTCGAAGTGCCGCCGGGAGAGCGATTCGATGATGGGCACGAACCCGCGCATGGACGCGTAGCTGAAGTGGGGCGCGAGCAGGCGGCGCCGCTCCAGGTGCTCGTTGCCCTCAAGCATCGCGAGGCAGTGGGCCCCGAGCAGGCGGCGCACGCCCGGACTCCAGCGGTTCTTCAGGTACTTGCCCTCGCCCGCGAAGATCCACTGGACGGCCTCCGGGCCGAGCAGGAACGCCGCGGGCGAGCCCAACACGTGGGAGCGGAAGACGGCGCCGTACTGGCGTTGCCGACGCTCGGCGAAGGCTCGGCTGGAGCGCAGGTACTCCAGCGTTTCTCCAATCAAGGGAAGGCCCGAACTGCCGGGAGGGAGCGGGAGTGTTTCAGGGGGGGAGGGGGGACTGGCATCCGCCGGGGAGGTCATCGCGGCGTCAAGGATATAACCCCTTGGGGCAGACGGGCACGCCCGCCTTGGTGGATGCTCGCGCCTACACTCAGAGGAGGAGCACATGAAGGACGCGGAGGCGAAGAAGGTGCTGGACGCCGTGCGGGACCTGGCTCCGGTGATTGCATCCCGGGCGGTGGACATCGAGTCGGAGCGACGGCTACCGGTGGACCTGCTCGACCAGCTCAAGCAGGCGGGCCTCTTCCGGATGTTCGTGCCTCGGAGCCACGGGGGGCACGAGGTGGACCTTCGCGCCGGCATGGAGATCCTCGAGACGCTCGCCCGGGCGGACGCGGCCACGGGCTGGACGACGATGATCGGCTCGGAGACCCCGCATCTCTTCTCGCTCCTGTCGCGCGAGCGCTTCGACGCCCTCTACTCGGGCGGACCGGACGTCATCGTGGCCGGTGGCTTCAACGCGCAAGGACAGGCCGCGGTGGAGGAGGGGGGCTATCGCGTCACCGGGCGTTGGGGCTTCGCCAGTGGTTGCCAGCACGCGGACTGGCTCTTCGGCAACTGCGTCGTCCACGCGGAGGGCCAACCGCTCCCGGGGCTCGCCGAGGGCACGTCTCGGACGCGGGCCATGCTCCTGCGGCCCGACGCGGTGCACATCCTCGACACCTGGAACGCGCTCGGGCTCAAGGGCACGGGCAGCCATGACATCGAGGTGCGCGAGGCCTTCTGCCCCGAGGAGAGCTCCTTCGACATCTTCTTCGGTACACCCCATGTGCGGGGCGCGGGTCTGGTCGCGCCCCTGCTGCACTTCGCGCTTCACATGGCGGCGGTGTCGCTGGGCATCGCCCAGGGCGCGCTGGATGACGTGGTGAAGCTCGTCGGGACGGGCAAGCGGCGGATGTACGCCCGCGTTCCGCTCTCCGAGTCCCCCGTCTTCCAGCTGCACCTCGGCCGCGCGGATACGAGCGTGCGGGCGGCCCGGGCGCTCCTGCGCGATCTCTCCGATGAATTCTGGGCCGCGTGCGAGGGCGACTTCGCGGCCATTCCGGCGCTGGCGCCGCGCGTCTCGGCCGCCCTGGCCTGGGTGGCGGAGACGGCGGCCGAGGTCGTGGGCACCTGCTACCAGGCGGGCGGTGCCAGCTCGCTCCAGGACGGCTCGTCGCTGCAACGGCGCTTCCGGGACATCCACACCTTCCGCCAGCACGCGGCCGCCGCCGAGGGGTGGTTCGGTCAGGCCGGGGCGGCCCTGGTTGGCCAGCCCACGGGACTCTGGACCTGAGGGGCAGGTGGCCTGGACTAGCACTCGGTGTGCGGGGTGCGCACCCTCTCTTACGATGAACGTGGAGGGAAGTGCATGGGTTACTCGGGGAGGCGCTTGGGGGAGGTGCTGGCCGCGGTCCTGTTCGCGCAGGCGGCGGCTGGATGCTCGGGGGCGCCGGCGGGGAATGATGGTCTGAGGATGGCGGGCTCGGCTCCCACCCATCAGGATCCCCCGGGCGAGCAGGCGCGGGATGACGCGCCGCCGCTCCCAGGAACGCCACCCGAGGAGTCCGAACCGAGTCCTCCCGGAAGGGTGCTCGCGTGCGCGGACATCCTACCCGGTGAACCCGGGCCGGGCAGGAGCATCATCCTCCGCGCGAATGCCCGGGAGGCCGATTGCGGACCCGGAACGGGCGATGGCGCGGGCTCCCTGGCGCTCACGAATTCCGGCCCTCTGGGCGCGACGGGGTGGAACATCGTGTCGCGTGAGGGCCTGGATACGGGGAATCGGTTTTTCGGGGGCGATCTGGCCATCGCCATCCTGTCCCAGCCGCGGGGTTTCCACGTCGTCAGCATTCCCCCCGGCGGCGCCACGCTGACAGCGTACTCGTCCGTGGGTGAGTTCCTGCGAACGGTCACGTTGACCGAGCGCGGCAATGTGCCTTTCACGATGGCCCTGGATCCTCTCGGGGGCACGCTGGTCGCGCAGTGGGATCCTCGAGAGAACGGCACCCAGGTCCTGACGTTCCAGTTCCTGGACGCGACGGGCCTGCCCCGCACGGCGTCCCTCGATGTCGTGTCCGCGCCCCAGGGCGAGAGCCGCGGCGTCATCGCCGGGGTGGACACCCAGGGGCGCGCGCTCCTGCTGTGGCGGGAGCCTGGCTCCTCTGTCTGGGTGGGACAGTGGCGCAACCGGGACGGGACGGCCGTCGCCCAGCCGTTCACGTTCCCCGCGCCCGCGTCCACCTTCGGGGGCCTGCTGTCTCCACTGGCCGGTGGAGGGCTGGCGCTGCGCAGCGGCGATCAGTGGGTCGCGAGTTTTCCCAGTGGTCGGGCCCTGAAGCAATCCGCTCCGGAGTGGCTGGCGAGTCACCCTGGCTCCACCCTCGTCCTCATCCGGGGCCAACAGGCCAATGCCCTGGTGCCGCCACCGACGCTCGTCGAGGGCTCCGGATGCCAGGAGTCGCTTCTCTTCTTCGCCACCGACGGAACCGCCTGTGGCGAACTCCTGCTGCCTTTCGGGGGAGGCTCCTGCTTCCAACGCGGGCTCGGCGTCGCCCCGGACGGGACCGTCATCCAGCAAGTCGACTTGAACATCCCCTCCAACAACCAGTGCGCCTGGCGTTGGTGGCCCAGGCTGCTGCGGTAGGCGCCTGGGGGCCGCGTTGCATTCTGGATTTCCCCCATCCGCCACCCTATGCAGGGGCTCCCGGCCGTCTTGGCCAGAATGGGAGCGACATGCGTTTCGAGATCGGATTGTCCCTGGCCCTCTGTGCCATGGCTCCAGGGGGGCGGGTGGAGGCGGCGGAGCGCACCTCGGCCTATGACGCGGTGGACCCCTTCATCGGCACGGGAGGCGCGGGCCATACCTTTCCCGGCGCGGTGGCGCCCTTCGGCATGGTGCAGTTGAGCCCCGACACCGACATCCGGCCCTTCAAGCAGAGCTACGACTGGGCCGCGGGCTACCGCCATGGGGATCCGACCATCCTGGGCTTCTCGCACACCCATTTCTCGGGGGCGGGCCACTCGGATCTCGGGGACGTGCTGCTGGTGCCGTTCACGGGCGAGGCCCGGTTGGATCCGGGCGAGGTGGATCAACCCGGCTCCGGCTACCGCTCCCGGTTCAGCCATGACGGCGAGGTCTCCAAGCCGGGCTACTACGCCGTCACGCTGTCCGACAGCCAGGTGCGCGCCGAGCTCACGGCGGGCGTGCGCACGGGCATGCATCGCTACGCGTACCCGAAGGGGGGCTCGGCGGGCGTGCTGATGGATCTGCGCTCGTCCATCTACAACTACCCCGGCAAGGTCCTGTGGTCGCGCGTGCGGGTCGCCCCCGATGGGACGGTGACCGGCTTCCGCCAGACCCGGGGGTGGGCACCGGGGCGCAAGCTGTTCTTCGCCCTCCGCTTCAACCGGAAGATGACCGCGCATGCCCTGTACGACCGAGAGGAGGGCATTCCCTATAAGGGCTTCCGTCAGCCGGGACGCACGCCCGCGGACAAGGCCCAGCTCGAGGGCCGCGCCCTGGAGGCGGTTTTCGAGTTCGGTCCCCTCGATGGGCCGCTGATCGCCAAGGTCGCCATCTCGGCGGTCAGCGAGGACAACGCGCTGCTCAACCTCCAGAGCGAGCAGGCCGGCTTCGACTTCGACGCGCTGCGGGCCCAGACCCGCCGGGCCTGGGAGCAGGCGTTGTCGGCGGTGGACATCACCGCCCCCGCGCCCATGCGCACGAGCGTCTACACCGCGCTCTACCACTCGCTGATCGCTCCGGGCGTGTTCGCGGACGCGGACGGCCGTTATCGCGGACCGGACGATCAGGTGCATGCGGCGGAGGGCTTCACCTTCCACTCGACCTTCTCGCTGTGGGACACCTTCCGCGCCGAGCATCCGCTGCTCACGCTCATCCAGCCGCCCCAGCGCAACAACGACATCATCCGCTCGCTGATCGCCTCGCGGAAGCACAGCCCCCACGGCATCCTCCCGGTGTGGCAGTTCCACGGGCTCGAGACGTGGACGATGATCGGCTACCACTCCGTTCCGGTCATCGCCGATGCCTACCTCAAGGGCATCCGGGGCTTCGACGCCCAGGCGGCCCTGGACGCCATGGTCCAGAGCGCCACCTACGCGCCCTACGGCGGCCTGGGCGACTACATGGCGCTGGGCTACGTGCCCATCGACAAGGAGCCGGAGGCCGCGTCCAAGACCGTCGAGTACGCCTATGACGATTGGACGATCGCCCGCATGGCCCGCGCGATGGGCAAGACGGACATCGCGAAGACCTTCGAGGCCCGCGCCGCCCACTGGCGCAACACCTTCGACGCCGAGACGGGCTTCATACGCGCCCGCAAGGCCGATGGGGCCTTCCGCACGCCGTTCGATCCGACCGCGATCAACTACGGCAGCGACTACACCGAGGGCAACGCCTGGCAGTATTCGTGGTTCGTGCCCCAGGACCTGGGTGGGCTCATCGCGGCCATGGGCGGCGACGAGGCCGTGGTGAAGAAGCTCGACGCCATGTTCGAGTACGACAACTCCAAGCTCGACTACTCCCACGCCGAGGACATCGCCGGACTGATCGGCCAGTACATCCACGGCAACGAGCCCAGCCACCACGTGGCCTACCTGTACAACTACGCGGGCGCGCCGTGGCGCACCCAGGCGAGGCTCAAGCAGATCGTGGACAGCCAGTACAAGCCCACGCCGGACGGGTTGTCGGGCAACGATGACCTGGGCCAGATGTCGGCCTGGCTGGTGTTCACGTCCCTGGGCTTCTATCCCGTCACGCCGGGCTCGAACGAGTACGTCATCGGCCGCCCGTTCGTGGAGCGCGCGGTGCTGAACCTGCCTCGGGGCAAGCGCTTCACCGTGACGGCGGAGGGCCTGTCGGAGGCCCATCCGTACGTGGGCAAGGTGTCGCTCAACGGCAAGCCCCTGACGCGCGGCTTCCTCCGGCACGAGGAGATCGTCGCCGGAGGCGAGCTGCGCTTCGTGATGCAGGCCGAGCCGAATACCTCCTGGGCGGTCAAGCCCGCCGAGCGGCCCATGACCACGACGCCCTACGCTCCCTGAGCGGATTAGATCTTGGTGATGCGCAGCCAGTTGAGGTTCCAGCCTCCCGCCGCGGCGTAGACGCCGACGTTGTAGGTGCCCGCCGTCACGTTGACGGTGTGCGAGACGGTGGTCCAGTTCTGCCAGCCGCCCGTGGACGGGATGTCCACCGTCCCGAGGACCGTGGTGCCCGCGTTGAGATCCAGGGACAGGCGGCCTCCGCCGGACAAGCTGGAGACGCGGTACTCGATCTTGTACGAGCCCGAGGAGGGGAACTGGATGCCGTTGTACGCCAGCCAGTCCCCCGTATCGATGGAGCCCACGTTGGAGCCGCCGCCCGAGTCGCTGGTGGCCTCGGTCATCACACCGCTCATGCCGCTGTAGTTCTGCGCCTGGATCGTGGTCGCGGGCGCCGCCGTCCCGTTGGTGCTCACGACGAGCGAGGTGGCGATGTCATTCCAGTTGTCGTCCACGAGCGAGGCGTCATCCCCCGTCTTGGTGAGGCTGGCGCCCGTGAAGTTGTCGTCGGCGTAGAAGGTGACCTTGTAGCCGCTGGCCACGCGCACCGAGGTGATGTCGTCATTGCGCACGCCCCAGGCGCTCAGGGCGGCCAGGTTGTAGCTGCCCACGGGCAGCGCCGCGCCATAGCCACCGTGGTTGATGTCCTGGAACACGGTGACGGCCGAGGGCCCCGGGTTGGCGTACGTGAAGGGGTAGCTGCGCTGCGCCTGGACGAACTGCGTCTCCCACTCGGCGGGCCAGCCGAAGGCGGAGGTGGCCAGGGTCTTGAGGTTGACGCCCGCGGCGCCGCTCCAGAAGTGGATGAACTCGCCCCAGTTCAGGTTCTTCGCGTAGTTGCCGCCGTTCTTCGGCAGGTACTGGGCGAGCAGCACGAAGTAGCGGTTGAGCACCTGGGTGCCACCGTAGTTGTTGTAGATGGGCAGGAACCAGTCGCGGAACCAGCGGGTGTTGGCGCGGGGGAAGTTGTCCACGCCGTTGACCATCAGGTTGGACCAGCGCGTGGCGTCACTGGTGCGGCCCAGGCCCCGGTAGACGTCGTAGATGAAGATCTCCGCCCACTTGCTGTCGCCCCACAGGCCGAAGGCGGGCGAGTTGTGCACGCCCTTGCTGGCGCCCTCCACGATGTGCGCCACCTCGTGGGTGACGATGTCCAGATCGTTGCCGGTGCCGCTCGTCCAGGCCGTGGTGGAGTTGGAGCCGATATCGATGACGTTGCGCGAGTCGTGGCTGGTGTCGAAGTACGTGGAGGGGTGCCCGCCGCTGTACTTGGCCGTGTGGAAGATGGCGTAGAGCTGCGCGTCCGGACCGAAGTGCCCGTACGTCTTCCGGGTGTACTTCCACACGTCGGCGACGAAGGTGTTGGGCCAGGTGATGGACCGGTTGACGGCCGAGTCGAAATACACGGCCACGTCCTTGTCCTGGTAGACGCGCGAGACGGTCTGGTTGTGCTCGAACCAGTGCTCGGTCCAGGTGGCGGGCGCGTTCTGCGCCCAGACCGGCGTGGAGGTGAGGACGGACAGCGCGAGAGTCAGCGAAGCGGGGCGGAGTTTCATCGGGGCGATGCTCCTCGGGGGAAGTACCGGAATTGCGCGATATCCAGCGATTATCCGGATGTCAAGGCTTGTCCCGGACTCTCAGTATTCGCGAAAACCGATGCGCACAACGCGGTGCGTCCTGTAGGGTTGACGCGCGGTGAAGACAGCTGTTCTCCATCCAGGAGGGGTCATGCGAGCGAACATCTTCGGTGGTGTGTTGGGAGTGGCTTTGTTGGCGGCCGGCTGTGGTGCCCCCGTCGAGAACCCGGAGACCGAGACGGCTCCGCTGAGCACGCGTGAGGACGCGCTTCCCGCCTGCAATGGTGAAGCTTACGAGCGCGCCTTCTACTCGGATGCCTCGAAGACCAATCAAGTCGGCGGTTGGGAGTGCTGGTGTGGCAGCAGCAGCGCCTACATCTGGGGGCGGACGACGGCCTTCTCCGAGTACCTCTACGTCAACCAGTGCCGGGTCCAGCCCTGATTCTGGGCCGTTGAAGAGCGAGTGCGTCCTGTTCCGTGTTCCAGGACGCACTCGGTCTCCCGGGCGCCGTCAGTTCAGTTGCTTGAGGATGCGCAGGTCGCGGAGCTGGAAGCGGATGGTGCCGCGCTGATCATTCCAGGCGGGGAGCACTTCCACGGCGGAGCTGAGCGCGTTCGTCTTCCAGCTCGCCGGGTAGCTCGGGCTCGAGAAGGGAATCCTCACGGTCTTCCACGTGCCCACCGCCGGGCGGCCCACCAGGGTCTTCAGGTCGCCGGTGGTGCAGGTGTCGGGGCTGCGATCGCAGACGATCTTCACCCAGAAGTCCTGCGTGGTGTTGCCGTAGTCGAGCACCTTGATGTCGAACCGCACGCCGCCCGTGGAGGCGATGGGCGAGGCATCCATCAGGAGCGGGCTCTTCACCGGGAAGGACACCACGCCGTTGCCACCCCCGTTGGTGACGTTGTTGAAGGTGACGTCGATCACCGTCTCCGTGCCGGTGTTGAGCGCGGGGTTGAGCGTCACACTCCCACTGCCGTTGGACCAGACGCTCGGGCCGCTGAACAACGCGGTGTCGTACACGCCGTTGTTCCACACGGCGCGGTCTCCGGTGAGCAGCCCGCCACTGGCGAGGTTTCCATCGCAGCCCACGTTGCCCGCGCGGTTGGGTTCCCAGCGGATGTTGGCGAGTGACAGCTCCAGCGCTCCCTCGGTGTAGAGCAGGAAGGCGCGGTTGACGCGGGTGAAGTCGGCTCCCTTGGCGGCGAAGCATTGCAGGGGGATGGCCAGCTCCGTCCAGGCGTTGGCCGGCAGCGCGCGCAGGGCGGGGGTGATGTCGATCTCCCCCACGCACGGGTAGACGCAGTCCACGCGGGCCTTGACGGCGCCGCTCGGCGCCACGCTCACGCGCGAATCGAACACCAGCGCGCCCGAGGCCGGCCAGGTGCGCAGATCGCGCGTCTCGCCGTTGTTGGCTTGCAGGTACAGCTCCGCGGTGGCGTTGTTCCAGGTGGCCCGTACCGCGGCCCACTGCAGGCCATTGCGATCATCCACCGGGGTGGCCGCCAGCTCGTTGGAGCCGGTGCGGGTGGTGGCGCTGGTGAGTTGGGCCACCTCCGTGCCGTTCCAGTTGGACGGCGCGCCGATGCGCATCGCCCAGCCATTCTGGTTGCCGCGCTCGAACAGGCTCAGCGAGCCCGAGGGGGGCGTCCCGCCGCTCCCCGTGCCGCAGCCCCCGTCCTGGGTGGGCTCGGCGAGCGGGCCCTGCTCCGTGCCCGCGGCGTAGGTCAGTCCGTAGCCGTAGGCATAGAGCGGATCGTAGCCCGCGTCGCCGCGGTTGAGCGCGACCTGGCACGGCGTCTTGGGCCAGGAGAAGGACAGCTTGCCCGTGAAGTCGAAGTTGACCGTGCCGTCCGCCTTGCGGAAGAGCACGTCCGCCACGCCATCGCCCTCGGTGCCCGGCAGCCAGGCCGCGACGAACGCGTCCGAGCGGTTGAGCTCCTTGTTCACATGGAGCGTGCGCCCGGAGAAGAGCACGGTGACGATCTTCTTCACGCCCTTGGCCTTGAGGCTGTTGATGAGTGACAGGTCCTCGGGACGCAGCTTCGCCAGCTCCAGCGTCTTGCCGTCGCCGATGTCCCCCACGCCCTCCGCGTAGGGCGTCTCGCCGATGACCACGATGGCCGCGGCGTAGCTCGAATCCGCCAGGGCGCCGTTGGCGCTCGTGTCGAGCGTGGCGGTGGGGACGAGCTTCTGGATGGCCTGCCACACGGTGGTGCCGCCGCCGAAGTCCGAGTTGGGGTGGCCCGTGCCCTGCCAGGAGATGGACCAGCCTCCGCTCTGGTTGGCCAGGCTGTTGGCACTCTTGCCAGCCACGAGCACCTTCGCCGAGCGCGACAAGGGCAGGGTGGCGCCGTTGTTCTTGAGCAGCACGAGCGACTTGCGCACCGCCTCGCGTGCCACGGCGCGGTGCTCGGGGGAGCCCACCACGCGCGAGCTGTTGCGCAAGGACGGCTTGGGCTTGTCGAAGAGGCCCGCGCGGAACTTCACGCGCAGGATGCGGCGCACGGCGTCATCGATGCGCGCCTGGGGAATCTGGCCACTTCTCACCTGGGCGAGCGTGTTGGTGAAGAACGCCTTCCAGTCCCCCCGGCTCGGAACCATCATCATGTCGATGCCCGCGAGGATGGCCTGGGGGCAGTTGCCGTTGGTGCAGTCGCTCGTCGCGTCGCTGTTGCTCCGGTTGACCTGTCCCTGGCCGTTCCAGTCGGAGATGACGAAGCCGTCGAAGCCCATCTGGTTCTTGAGCACGTCCGTGAGCAGGTACTTGTTGCCGTGCATCTTGTAGGCCTTGGCGCCGTCGCCCACGGCCTTGTCCTTCCAGCTGCTGAAGGACGCCATGACCGTCTGCGCCCCCGCGCCGAGCGCCGACACGTAGCCCCGGCCATGGACGTCGCGCAGCTCCGTCTCCGTGACGAAGGTGATGCCCTGATCCTTGCCCTGGGTCGTGCCCCCGTCTCCCACGAAGTGCTTGGCCGTGGCGATCACCCGCTCGTTCGTCTTCGCGTCCTTGGCCAGCGTGCCTTGCAGGCCCTCCACGGCCTTGCCGCCATAGGCCTCGACGATGGCGGGGTCCTCCGAATAGCCCTCGTAGGCACGGCCCCACCGGTCATCGCGCACGACGGCCAGCGTGGGCGAGAAGGCCCAGTCGATGCCCGTGCGCGCCACTTCACGTGCCGTCACCTCGCCCATGCGCAGGATGAGGGTGGGGTCATGGGCGGCCCCCAGTCCGATGTTGTGCGGAAAGAGCGTGGCGCCCTTCACGTTGTTGTGGCCGTGCACCGCGTCCGTGCCCCAGAGGATGGGGATGCGGCGGGGGTTGGCCGCCGCGTCCATGGAGGCCTCCCAGAACTGATCCGCGAGCGACACCCAGTCCTGCACGGTCGCGGCCTTGTTCTGTCCCGGGTAGGAGCCGCCCCCGTTGAGCACCGAGCCCAGGTGGTACTGCTTGATCTCCGCTGGAGTGACTTCCTGGATCTCCACCTGGATCATCTGTCCGACCTTCTCCTCGAGCGTCATGCTCTTGAGGAGCGAGTCGACCCGGGCCTCCAGGGCCTCGTCGCGAGCGATGGCGCTCGTCACCCTGGGCCAGGTGGCGGCGGCCCGTTCGAGCGACGCGGTCTCGTCCGCGCCGTTCATGCCCTCGTCGGGCGGTTGGCAGGCCCCCAGTGTCAGCAGCGCGAGCAGCGCGCGCGAGGAATACCCGGGCCAGGTGTGTCTCCGTCTCATGACTTCTCCATCATTCATTCAAGGGGGGTGAAGCCTGGAAAATAAGGATTTCCCTTCTATGACCGATAAAGCATAATAACCGTGACCGCGTACCAGGTTCGTGGGCATTGCTCCTGCCTCAGCCGGATCTCATCCTCGCCAGGTCATCCTCACCGCCGGAGGTTGAATGGAGCAGTGGGCGCATCGGTTCTTCGATCTCTCGACGGATCTGCTCGCCGTGCTGGACACCGAGGGGCGCATTCTCCAGGTGAACCCCGCGTGGTGTGGGGCCGTGGGTTGGACGCGCGAGGCGTTGATGGACGGGGTGTGTTGGCGCTTCGTTCATCCAGAGGAGCTCGAGTCCCTGAAGGCTCGACTGCGCGCGCTGCGTGGGACGGACACGCCCGTGCGCTTCTCCTGCCGGTGGCGGTGCGCGAGCGGAGCCTGGACGCGGCTGTCGTGGTGCGTCGTGCCCTCGGCGCCGGAGGGGCGGTTGTACTGCACGGTGCGGCCCGCTCCCGCGGCGGCCGAGGCGGCGGAGTCCGTTGGGTTGACGTCCCTGTGGAGTCTGAGCGATGGCCTGCCCTTCGGCCTCTACCTGGTGGAGTCCCACTCGGGCCGGGTGCTCTACGCCAACCACCGCTTTCGCCAGATGGGCGGCCTGGACACCCTGGAGGACGCCCTGCGCCGGGGCGAGGTCACCCACGCGCGGGTGCTCGAGTGGACCCGGGGCTCTTCGCTCGAGCCCGCGCTCGTCCACATCGACTCCCGGGTGGACACGGAGCCGTCCACGTCGGATGTCGACGTGCTCGAGGTGTCGCTGTCCAACGGGCGCATCCTGCGCCGGCTCGCCACCCCCATGCGGGATGTGCGGGGGGTCTCTCCCTGCCAGCTCTACATCTTCGAGGACGTCACCGACACCCGGCGCACCGAGGAAGCCCTCCAGCGCTCCGCGACGAACTTCCGCAAGCTCACCGAGTGCCTTCCCGATGGCCTCTTCGTCCATCGGGACCGGCGGTTCGTCTACGTGAACCCCATGCTGTGCACCTCGCTCGGCTACGCGCACCCGGAAGAGCTCATCGGCCAGCCCATCTGGTGCATCGTCCATCCCGACGATCTCCCGCTGGTGCGACAGCGGGTGACGACCGCCGTGTCGGGAGGAGTCGCCCCCGTCCAGGAGATCCGCTACCTGCGCAAGGACGGCTCCAGCTACGACGCCGAGAGCACGGGCCTGTCCCTGGAGTTCGATGGCCAGGAGGCCGTGGTGGTGATCGCGCGCGACATCACCGAGCGCAAGCGGATGCAGGCCCAGCTGCTGCAAACGGATCGGATGGCGCTGGTGGGCACGCTCGCGGCGGGGATGGGGCATGAGATCAACAACCCCCTGTCCTACGTGCTCACCAACATCCGGCTGGCCCTGGAGAACACCCAGCGGCTCAAGGAGCCCGGGTCCGAGCGGGAGCACGCGGACAACCTCCAGGAGACGGAGGACATGCTCCGGGAAGCGCACGAGGGCGGACTGCGCGTGCGTGACATCGTGCGCGATCTCAAGCTCTTCTCGCGGCAGACGGAGGAGGAGAACAAGGCCGAGGTGGACGTGCTCAAGCCCCTCGAGTTCTCCCTCAAGATGGCCCAGGGCGAGCTGCGCCACCGCGCCCAGCTCGTCAAACGCTACGAGCCCGTCCCCCGGGTCTTCGCCGACGAATCCCGGCTGGGACAGGTCTTCCTCAATCTGCTGATGAACGCGGCGCAGGCCATCCCCGAGGGGGACGCGGCCCACCATGAGATCTCCGTCTGGGTCCGGCCCGGTCCCTCCGGCGGCGTCGCCATCGACGTGCGTGACACGGGCGTGGGCATCGCTCCCGAGCTGCTCGAGCGCATCTTCGAGCCCTTCTTCACCACCAAGCCCGTGGGCATGGGCACGGGGCTCGGCCTGTCCATCTGCCACGGCATCCTGCGCGACCTCGGGGGCGAGCTCTCCGTGCGCAGCAAGCCGGGGCGCGGCAGTACCTTCACCCTCCATCTGCCCGCGGCGGCTCCGGCCTCGGTCCCCTCGCGCCGTCCGCCCTCCCGCATCCTGCCCGCCGTGGGTCAGGGCCGCTTGCTCATCATCGACGATGAACCGGCGGTCGCGCGCTCCCTCGCGCGGCTCATCGGTCCCCGGCACCAGGTGACGTTGGCGGGCAGTGGGCTCGAGGGTCTGGCGCGGTTGAACGGCCAGGAGCCGTTCGACGTCATCTTCTGCGATTTGATGATGCCGGACGCCACGGGGATGGATGTCTACGAGCAGGTGCGCGAGGCCCGGCCCGAGCTCGCCCGGCGCTTCATCTTCATCACGGGAGGCTCCTTCACCCCCCGTGCGCGGCGGTTCCTGGAGTCGGTGCCCGAACGCTGGCTCGAGAAGCCCTTCGACGAGCAGCGGCTCCACCGGTTGATCAACGAAGTCCTGAGAAGTACGTGATGTTTCCCTCCTAACCCCTCCCACCGGAGCCCTGGATGATCGGCGGAACCTTCGTCATCGACGCGGTGACCCACGCGTACAACCTGCACCCATCCAACTACCGCGCCGTGCGCTACGCCGAGTCCCTGGCGAACCTCATCTTCGGGTTGCACAGCAGCCTGTCGGACGAGGACTACCGGGTGCCCACGCCCGAGGGCTTCCTCAAGAACTGGTCCGTGCGGGAGCTGGCCCACATCCTCTTCGTGGAGAGCGAGGTGGACCTGGCCGTCCACCACGTGCTGCCCCTGCAGACGCTGTTTCATGACGGGCTGTGCTCGTTCGAGAAGACGAAGCAGATCCGCAGGCGCTACCCGGACCGCTTCCTGGTGTACGCGGGCGTGGATCCCCTCCGGGGCACGGCGGCGCTGGAGGATCTGGAGCGGCAGGTGGAAGCACTCCAGCCGAGCGGCTTGAAGCTCTACCCGGCGGCGTGGCTGGGCGAGTCGTTCCGGCACACCGGCTGGCGCATGGATGATCCCACCATCGCGTTCCCGCTCTTCGAGCGGGCGCGCAAGCTGGGCATCAAGAACATCGCGGTCCACAAGGGCCTGCCCATGGGCGCGGTGCCCATCGAGGCCTACAAGGTGGACGACATCGGCGGCGCGGCCGATGCCTTCCCGGATCTCAACTTCGAGATCGTCCACGGTGGCATGGCCTTCCTCGACGAGACGGGCATGCAGCTGTCGCTCTTTCCCAACGTGTACGTGAACCTCGAGGTGACGGGCGCGCTCCTGGTCAAGCGCGAGCGCTGGTTCGCCGAGTCCCTGGCCGCGCTGCTCAAGTGGGCGGGCCCGTCGCGCATCATGTGGGGCTCGGGCAGCGTCTTCTGCCACCCGCACCCGGCGATATACAAGTTCTGGCACGACTTCCAGCTCCCGGACGACCTGGTGAGCGTGGCGGGCATGCAGCTCACCCCCGAGGTGAAGAAGATGATCCTCGGGGGGAACTACGCCCGGTACGCGGGCGTGGACGTCGCGGCCGTCCAGGCGCGCATCGCCCAGGACGAGTTCTCCCAGCGGCGCGCCGAGCGCCTCGCTTCTCCCTACAGCTACCAAGGGGATGGCCATGATGAGTGAGAGCGACGTGCGAGAGGTCATCCAGGACATTCCGGACCCGTGCAGCCTCGCGACCGGCGTGCCCCTGGGCATCGGCGAGATGGGGCTCATCCAGGCCATCGAGTGCCGAGAGGGCGGGGTGACGGTGCGCCTGCACATCACCTCGCCCATGTGCATGATGGCGGCCTACTTCATGCGGGAGATCGAGCAGCGGCTGGGCGCCCGGATGGATCCCCAAGGCGTGAAGGTGGAGTTCGATCACGCCCTGGAGTGGACGCCCGCCCACATCTCCGCGGATGCGCGCCAGCGCCTGTTGGATCGGCGCATCCGCACGCTCGGGGGCCGCCAGTTGTCCGGCCCGTGAAAGTGTCCGCTCTCGTCTGGTCCTCGCGCACGGGCATCCGCGCGCAACTGTTGTCCTTCCTCGACGCGCTGCCCGCCGAGGCCTTCGACGCGCGGATGCGCGCGCTCCGGCTGCTGCGCCTCTTCGGCGGCGAGGAGCAACTGCCGCTCGTTCGCCGGCTCCTGCTCGAGCCCCGGGAGCCTCTTCCCGTGCGGGCCTGGGCGCTCGAGGTGGGCGTTTCCCTGGGCCTGCGGCTCTCGGGTCCGGAGCTGTCCGGGCTCCTCCAGGAGGGGGCCCTGGAGGTGTACCCGTGTCTCCATCTGGTCCGAAGCGAGGAGGAGGTGTCCTGGATCGTTCCCACCCTGGAGCCGTGGTCCGCCTGGGAGCGGACGGATCTGTTCCTCCAGTCGCGCCGCCGGGGAGATCCACTGCCCGCCGCCGTAGTGGGTTGGTTGTACGCGCGCTGGCTCCAGGAGGATCGGCGCGTGCTCGACACCGAGCCGGGAGGCCCCGAGCGCAACCTCCAAGTCGCCGCCGCCACCTGGACCCGGCCCGAGTCCTGGGCGCTGCTCGCCACGGAGGCGAACCACCTGCCCTCCGACACGCTCCCCGAGGAGGCCCTGCACCAGTTGCTGCGCGATGACCCCGAGGCCCTTCACCACGCGGCCGAGGCCCTGCGGCTGCCCCTGCCATCGCTCCTGGCCTGTCTGGGCCGGGAAGGGCTGTCACGCCGCCTGGAGCAGGTGGTGCGCGCGCAGAGCCTGTCGTTGTCCGTGTCCTATGGGCTCATTCCTCCCCAGGAGGCTTACTCCCGGGCCCTGGCGTTGATCGAGGCGTGGCCCGAGGCCCGCCCATTGCGGCTGAGGCTCCTGTGCGATTTCAAGGTGGCCTCCGACATCCGCGAGGCCCTGCTGCGGCAGCTCTTCCGGCATGAGCGGGACACCGCGCTGCGCTGGACCCTGGCCGCGCTCCCGTGGCCCGCCAACGCGCCGCTCGTGCGTACCGTCCTGCGGGAGGCCGCGGGCTCGGCTCAACCCTCGGACCGTCCGCTCTTCCTCGCCGCGCTGGAGGGGAAGGACGAGGCGGCGGGGTGCTTCGCGCTCGAGGGATTGATCGCCCTGGACGAGTCCGGTCCGGACTGGCGCGGGCGGCTCGAGGCCCTGGGCTATTCGTCCCACCCCCTGGTGCGCGTGCGCGCGGCGGCCGGGCTCGCGCGGGCGGGAGAGGCCTCGGGGTGGGAGTCCTTGCGGCATACCGCGCGCGAGGCCTCCGAGCCGTGGGAGCGCGCCGAGGCGCTTCGCTGGCTCGGGGAGTTGAATGCACCGGAGCACGCGGAGCTGCTGGTGCGGGGCCTTCGGGACGACACGTGGGAGAAGAAGCGCTGGCCGGAGGCGGATGAAGCCGCCTGGGCCTTGTTCCAGTGGGGGACACCCGAGGCCCTGGGCGCGCTGCTCTCCGCCCACCTGAGCGGTGGCACCGCCGACATCGACGGCTACTTGGAGGCGCACCTGGCGCGGCAGGAGGGGCGCCCCGTGAAGGCGCTCGCGCCGCCCCGGACGCGGACCCTCGTGGCCCGCTTCATCGAGCAGCCGTACTCGGGCGGATAGGCGTCCTTCGTTCCCCAGGGGACGAGCGTGGACGGCGCCACGCCGTCGATGTTGACAGGGAAAACATTGTTGTTTACACCGACAACATCGAAAGGGAAGCGCCATGAACGACGAGCTGCTGCTGAGACTCCTCAACCTCCCCGTGCTGTTCGGGTGGGCGGTGATGGTGTTCGCCCCCCGCGCCCGCGTCACGCGCTGGTGGCTGGAGAGCGATGTGCTGCCGCTGGTGATTGGCGGCGTCTACCTGGTGAAGGTGGTGCCGTACCTGCCGGCCCTGTTGGGCGAGTTCGACACGCTGGAGCACATCCACCGCATCTCGGAGGGACGCCCCGGCATGGTGCTCGCGGGGTGGATCCACTACCTCGCGTTCGACTTCCTCGTGGGCCGGGTCATCCTCGCCGACGCCCAGCGCCGGGGCATTCCGCACCTGCTCGTCGTGCCGTGTCTGGTGCTGACCTTCCTGCTCGGGCCCTCGGGCTACCTCGCCTACGCCGGCGTCCGGCTCGTGTCGCGGCGCTTCCTTCCCGCCGTGGCGCCGCTGCCCCCGGTGGCCGTTGAACCCTCTGCCTCGCGGTAGTCACGGAGACTTCCCATGATCTCACGAACGACCTCGTTGTCCCTTCGCGGCGCCTGGCACCGGGCCTGGTCCCTCTCTCCCGCACTCACCCTGGGCACGGCGGTGATGCTCCTGGGCGTCGTGTTCTCCTCGCTCGGGCTCGTGCTCGACTCGCGCCAGCTCCTCGGCGAGCCCGTGTGGTTGAAGCCCGCCAAGTTCTACGTCTCGGTCGCCGTCTACAACGCCACGCTGCTCTACCTGTTCGGCTTCCTCGATCCGCGCCAGCGCCTCGTGCGCACCGTGGGGACGGTCCTGTCCGTGTGCGGTGGGCTGGAGATGGTCGCCATCACGATCCAGGCCGCGCGCGGGATGCGCAGCCACTTCAACATCGCCACGGCCTTCGATGTCGCCATCTACGCCGGCATGGGGATCGTCATCACCACGCTGTGGGTGACGATGATGGTCCTCACCGTCATGCTGATGCGCACGGCGTTGACGGATCGCGTCCTGGCCTCGGCTCTGCGCATCGGCGCGGTGGTGGCGGTGGTGGGCATGGGGCTTGGGTTCTTCATGACCATGCCTCACGGCGAGCAACCCATGGGGCTCGAGGCCGGACAGACGCCCCTGGAGAACGGTGGGCACTCCTTCGGGGGACGGGATGGAGGCCCGGGCCTGCCGCTCGTGGGGTGGAGCACCACGGTGGGCGACATGCGGCCCGCGCACTTCCTCGGGTTGCACGGCATGCAGGTGCTGCCGTTGCTCGCGGCGCTGCTCGCGCGTCGGAGGAGCCGATCCGAGGCGTGGTCCCTGGCGGTGATTCGCGCCTCGGGAGTGGCCTATGGGGGGCTGACCCTGGTGCTCGCGCTCCAGGCCCTGCGCGGACTGCCAGTGACTCAGTGGGACGCGGCGGGCATCGCGAGCCTCGTGGGCGTGATCCTGGCGAGCCTCGTGACCTTCGCGGCCCACCGCGTCTCCTCGGTCCGGCTCGCCGGAGAGGTGGGCTGACGCGGAGTCCTGACGGTTTCCCGCTATGCTCCCGGGATTCATGGGAAACCGACCGGTACACAGATGGGCGGTTCTGCTGTGTGCCGTCCTTGTGGCCACGGGCTGCGTCACCGGAACGGTGCCTTCCCGTCGGGGCTTTGCCCTGGACTACAACCCAAGCGCCGCCCCTTCTCCGCGCTTGGCGCTGCTGAGCCCAACGGGCATGGCCGTGAGGACCGTGACCCAAGGGGCTGTTCGGGTCGATGCCTTCGAGCATCTTCTCTTGCTCACGGGATTGAATGCTCTCGAGGGGTCGTACCCGCGTGAAGCGACCCTGACGCCTCGGGAGGCGACACGGCTGCTGGAGATGCTTCTCCAGAAGCCCGTGACACTGGCCTCATTTCCTCCGCGTATGGTCGTGAGCCATCTCCTGCGCGAGGTCCTGGCGGAGGGAGACGTTTCTCGTGACGAACTCCTGCGCCGGGTGGAGCGTTTCAAGGCCGTGGCCGTGCTGCGGCCGGACGGCTACCTCGCCTGGGCGCTCACCGGCCACACACAGCAGAGGGTGGGCCCGGTGCTGTGGAAGAACGGCGCCTTCCGCTCCGGTCCCTTCGAGTTGGGTCGCTTCTACTCAGGTCTCGGGGGCGCCTTCCGGCCGGTGGATGCGCGACTCCAACCCACGGAGGGCCCACCCCTGGCGGAGGTGCATGATGACGCCGACTACATCGGCCGGACGCTGGATGGCGCGGACGAGTCCATCGCGGCGCTGTATCACGCCCTGGGGCAACTGCTGACGCGTCCCCTGGACAGCGTCGCCGCGCTGCGACACCTCCCGGAGGGAGTCGTGGCCCTCGTCGCCTCCAGCCCCGAGTACCTCGAGCGCTTGCGGCACATGACACGGGGCGAGCAGGTGAAGGCGCTCTCCTCGCTGACGATGCACCTCCTCGTCACCTTTGGCACCGCCGGGGGAAGCACGAGCACCCTGCGGGGGTTGTTCGCGGGCGCGGAAGCCACCGTTCCCGTGCTGACCCTGTCCGCGGAGGGGGCGCTGGCGCTGGAGAGAGTCGTGGTGCCGGTGGGCGGCAGGGTCGCCACGGTGTTGAGTGGCGGTCCGGGCGCGGCCCTCATTCTTCAGCGGGCGCACGAGGACAGCCAGAACCCCGTCCCCGCCGCTGGACCCGGGCAGTGGAGGCCCGCGAAGGAGTCCATGTCCAGCCGGGCCCGCGCCTACCAGGAGCAGATATCCGGCCACTCCGCCGACGAAGCCTACTGGGTTGGAAGCGTAAGGTTCGATGGTTTCAAGGACGGTGTGCTGCTGGATGCCAAGGGTCCTGGCTACGCCAACAAGTTCTTCGATGACTTCGAGCCCAAGAGCTGGTTCAAGCACTCGGGCGCGCAGGCTCTTGTTGAGCAAGCGAAGCGCCAACTTGGTGTGGCGAGGAGAACAGGAACCCCCATCCGGTGGCACATCGCGGAAGAGAAGACCCTCGAAGCTCTTCGACGCCTGTTTCAGGATAACAACGTGTTCGGAATCGAGATGATCTATACCCCCGCCCTCTAGGGAGATGCGTTGCCCATGACGTACCAGAGAATCGAATCGTACATGGCGGGTGCGTATTGGGGGCCGCGCAAGGAGTCGCCGGAGGAATGTGCCTGGCGGGCGGAACGCTTCCTGACGACCCTCGCGGAAATCGATCCGTTCTTCTCTCGCTGGTACCGGCAGGGCAGGTCACGCAAGGACGCACTCAGCAAGCCCATCGAGCCCACTCGCGCGGCGCTGGAGAAACTCATCCGCCGGGGCAGGGATCGGCAATTCGATGAACTGGGCTACTCGGTCTGGGCGTGGAACGGCGTATGCGTCGACCACGAGGACTGTGGCCTCAACTTCGGGTGCGGCCTCTATGCCGAGGGGCAATCCAACCGATGCGTATTCAACCTGCCATCCCGGGGTCCAAACGCGGAGCGCGTGCTGACCGCGTCCGTTCTCTCGGGTCTCGTTCGCAGCATGGTCCTCGCGTGGGATCCGGACCTGTCCATCGCCGCGTCAACCATGCCCTTGAAGCAGCAGAAGGAGCTCCCGCGGGTAGGTACTTTCGTGAACTGGCTCATGTACTTCCCACGGAGCCGGGGCCCGGTCCCTTCGCTCCCGGACCCCGTGCGAGTCGAGCCCATCGAGGACAAGGGGACGCTCGTCGTCCTCACCCCCGAGCGCTTCACGGTGGCCAACCCCGAGCACCTTGAACTCGCTCAGCGCGTGCATGAGTTGTTGGACGGGGCGGGACTCCTTCGTCCCGTGCCGTCGTGATCTTCGCGGCCCACCGCGTCTCCCCGGTCCGGCTCGCCGGAGAAGTGGGCTGACGCGGGAGCCCCGGCGGTTTCCCGTTATGCTCCTGGGGTTCATGGGAAACCCATTGGTGGGTAGAGGGGCGGTTCTGCTGTGCGCCGGGGCGGGGGAGGGCGGCGGAATTCAGCCCGAGGTCCGGCGGGGTCCGCCACCGTGGGCGCCGGCCGGGGCCCTCTGGCTCATTGTCTTGATTTTCCATGCGGCCTGCGTGTCGCGGGGGCCCGTGTCAAACAGGGGGACCGGGGGCGGCCGGGCAGGTGACGAGGCTGCGGTGAGCGAGGCGCGCTCGGCGCCGAGGGAGCTGCAGCCGGTGCTTGTTATGTACGCGGCCGAGGTGGAAGCGCGCGGCAGCACGCGGGTGGTGGCCGTCACGCGGGAGGAGTACCAGCGCGCGGTGGCGCAGCTCCTCCAGCACCACCAGGTGCACGGGACGCCCCAGGAGGCCGCTCAGGGGCTGCTCCAGGCCATGCCCGAGGAGGAACTGCTCGCCGAGGTGTACCGGGACAAGGTCCTCACCCTGGTGCCGCTCAACGACAAGGGTTCGCTCGTCCCCGAGGTCGAGGCGGCTCTCAAGGCGAAGTACCTGCGGTGGTGCCAGCCACGCGGCGACGGGGACTGCTTGGGCCTCTTCACAGACGGGCCCTACCTGCGCACTGATGACAGGCGCACCCTGGCGCTCGCCCTTGCCTTCGGAGGAGTGCTCGACGAGACGCGAGCGGCCCTCGGGCGCGAGCTCAGCCCGCAGGCGCTGCTCTCCTCGCTGGTGTGGGCGGCGGGCCTGTACCTGGCGCTCTGGCTACTACCCGAGCCGACAACCAAGGCAGTGGCGGCCGCGCTCTCCGTGGTGTTGCTGGCCTGGTTGGGCGTGGACGCCCTGTGGGGCCTCATGGACGGATGGGCCCGCATGGCGCACGCGGCGCACGAGGCCACCACCTTCGAGGAGCTGCGCGACGCCGGCGAGGCCTTCGGCAAGCGCATCGGCACGCACGCGGCCCGGGCCCTCATTCTCTCGGTGGCCACTCTCACCGGGCGGACGCTGGGCGAGGTGGCCACGCACGTGCGATCGCTGCCCAGGTTCAACCAAGTGCAGGCGCAGTGGGCGGCCCAGGGCATGGAGGGCTCGGTGGCGGTGGCGATGGAGGAGGCAGCCGCGGTGGAGGTGGTGGTGGAGCAGGGCCGCGCCCTCGTCGTCCTCACCTCCCCGCAGGCGCCAGTGGCCATCAACGTCCTGGCGAGGAGCGGCAGCTCGGGAGTTGGTGGAGGGCACGCGGGTACCGTGGCCATCCAGCACCGGGGGGGCAACAAGCAGGTCATCCTCAGCAACGGCGAGCGGTGGCACCTCCCGCGAGGCAGGAGCTACAAGGACATTCCGGCGAAGGACCGGCTCGGCGACGAGTTGCAGGCCGCGGTGAGGGAGGAGGCGGCGAGGTGGTCCCATGCCGAACTCTCACGGGAGGAGTCGCGCGCCATCGAGCGGATGCGAAAGGCGGGTAAGGAGTACCGCGCCAATCTTCTCGAGCGACAGGCGAGGGGGCGATGGGTGGAGAGACAGGTGGCGAACCGATTCCCGCACCTATCCTGGAACCAGCGAGGCGTGGACATCACCGGGCCAGGGGGCCAGAGCTACCACTACGAGCTCCTCTCTGGTACGGAGTCCAACTTCGCGCTGCACGGGCGACGGATGGCCAGCACCTTCTTCCGCATGATCTTCTTCTGAGGGCCGCGTGACTCCCAACATCCATTTCGAGAATCGCGAGATTGAAGGCGAGCGGCTGGAATTGACGGATAAGAAGGCCATTTACTGGCTCGGGCCGAGCGTCACGCTTCGATGCTGTACTCTGGTCACGAACATTTCGGCGCGGTGGCTCCATTTGGTGTCGGGAAGCCTGGTCGACTGCACGATCCAGGCGAAGAGCGAGCTGAAAACGCTGCCATGGGCCACGATGAAGTTGAAGGGGTGCCGCTTCAAGGGCCGCTTCGGGGGAAACGACTTCGGTTTCCGCACGGACGGGGACGAGATGCGGAAGCTAGGAGGCATTGAGGACTGCGACTTCTCAGAGGCCCGCCTCAACGGGTGCCGGTTCTTCAACTGCGACATGAGCACCATTCGACTGCCGCTCTGGCCGTGCTTCAGCTTCATGGACCCTCTCGGGCATGCCGCAGAGCTGGTTCGCCGGGAGTGGCCCGGGCAATTTGGGATCGTCGTTGAGGGACTGGCGAAGAATCCCGCAGGCACGGTCGCGGAATCGTGGCATGCACCCACGGTGGCCGAGAAAATGGACACTACTGTCGAGGGGTTGCGCGCGGCCCTTGAGGGGGCACCGTGGGTCGTCATGTAGAGCCGTACTCGGCCACTGCGTTCTGGCGCCCCCGCTCGGAGTCGCGAGAGGAGTAGGCGGAGCGAGCACACAAACTGCTGGAAGAGCCACGTAACCGGGGCAAGCTCAGAGCGCGAGCGGCGGGACGACACGCGCCTGGGGCTCAGGGCGTGTCCGCCTGGAGCGCTAGCGAGCGCATCACGTCGAGCAAACACGCGCACAGCACTGGCGGCAACTCCCCGAGCGTGGGCTGCCCCTCCTGTGCGAGGCGGTGGCGCTGCCGGTACTGCGGCTCGAGGGTGTACTCGATCTGCCCCAGTTCCACCCGCTCTTCCAGCTCGAACCGCCGCTGGATGGGGGAGTGGAGCACGCGGAAGGCCACCCCGTGGTTCGGCAGGGCGCGCGCGTGCTCGTGGAGCATGCCGTGCTCGCCCACCGGGGCCCTGCACCCGAGCCGCTCCAGGGTGTTCCTCAGCCGGCTGGCCCACAGGGACACGCCCTGGAAGCGGGTCATGGCCGTGGCCCCGCGCTCCGCGTCGGTGGGTCGGAGTGCCTCGCGCTGGAGCTGGCGGAAGGGCTGCACGAGCCGGTAGTCCGCCAGGTGCTCCCCCCACAGCGCGTGCGTGCGCGCATCCTCCAGCACCGGGTGCCAGAGGCCAATGCGCTCGGAGGGGTGCAGGAGCACCTCCGCGTTCTGCGCGTCCACCAGCGTCCCGTCCTCCGCGACGCGGAACGAGCCCACCACCTCGCCCGTGGGCGTGAGCCGAGACCAGAGCACGGGCTGGATGGCGAGCCGCAGTACCGGGTGGCGCGGGAAGAGCCGCTGCCAGCGCTCCAGCGTGTAGTCGTCCTGGACGAAGAGCACCTCCTCGAGCCGCGCGAGCTGCGCCTTCAGCACCGGTTGAAGGTTCTTGCGGAGCACGTCGAAGCGCTGCTTGCCCTCCGCGTGCTTCACCGGGTCCTCGTCCTTGCGGAGGGCCGGGAAGGACTGTGTCACCCTGCTGCCCTCGTGGTGTACCTCCAGCGAGAGGTCCGCCCGCACCTTCACCCGGAGCCTGCGCGGGCCCATGTCCACCACCAGTCCCTCCAGCGTGAGGCCCAGGTCCGGCACCAGTTCCTCGCGCAGCTGCTCGGGTGTCAGGCCACGCGAGGCCGCGGCCTCCGCGAGCCCCTCGCGTGCGTTCTGCACGAGCGATTCGGTGTACCTCCCACCCGCGGAGGCGATGCGCTCCAATTGCGAGAGGGCGAAAACGGTGCCAATCCTGCCGAGGGCGCGGATGGCGGTATTGGCCTTGGGCTTCTGGTGGCGGCGCCACGCGTCAATCTGGTGGCAGAGGGTCGTCACCGCCTCATCCCCGCCGTACTCCGCAATCAGCGAGAGCATCCAGGCGGCGCCTGTTTTGCCCTTCACCGAGAGCCAGCTCTCCAGCGCGTGCCGCCCGAGAGTTCCGAGCACCTGAGGGGGGAGATGTCGTTCGAGCAGGTGCCGGAATGGGCGGGGCAGCCGTTGCTCCCCCAGTTCCCTGGCCTGCGTGAGCAGCCACCGCACCGGCAACTCCCCGAGCGGCGCGAGCGCGGTGACGAGCGGGAGCCCGCGAAGGTCCTTCGGCACGGCGTTCGCTCCCTCGGCCCGGGCGAGTTCCGCCCAGGCCTCAAGCGGGAGTGTGCGCTCCGGGTCCAAAAGGGAGACGTCCTCGCCGAGCGCCTCCAGCCGGTCCAGAAGGAGGCCCCGGTCCACGGCCGTCAACTCCGGCCGCGTGCAAAGCTGCCGGAGTACCTCCACGGCTCCCTCCATGCGCGAGAGGCAGAGCGCCTGGAGAACCGCGCGGCGGACGCGAGGGGACTCATCCGTGGTGAGCCCCGCCTCCACCACCTGGCGCGGCCCGGCCCGGGCCAGGAACGTCTGCACGGTGCGGACGGACTCGAGCGCCTGCGTCGTCGCGAGGAGCGCGCGGACCGCCGGCACCAGGGCTGGCAGGGACTCCGCGGGCAGCGCGGTGAGCGGGGAGCTGTCGCGGAAGTATGTCGAGGTCGTCTGCGCGAGCAACTCTGGGTGGCGCGTGAGCGCCTCCAACGCCAGCGGACGCAGGCGCTCACGCTCCGCGCCCGCCTCCTCTCGGGACTCCGGCACCCCGGCCGTGCGCGCAGTCAGCGCCGCGTCCTCCACACCCGTCAGGACGGCGTGGACGGCCTCGAGCCGCCTGAGCAGAGTGAGCGCCGCCACGCGCGAAACCGCCGCCTCCCCCCGCAGCCGCTCGCCCAGTTGCACCACAGAGAGCCGAGAGAGGTCGGTACGCTCGGGCTCGGGGGAAGACGCGTCGGGGATGGGCGCAGGAACGGTAGTGGGGGGGAGCATGGGGACCTCCGCTCTTATACCTCCGCCCCGTACCGTCCTGAGGCTCAGTGCTTGCCGTACTCCAGCTTCACGCCCTTGCGCTGCGCCAGGATGTAGGCCTCCATGGCCTTCATCCTCGGATCATCCTCGGCCATGGGCTTGCCGCGCACCGGGTTCTCGATGCACCAGTTGATCATGTCGCGCAGCAGCGCCGTGCGGCCCATCTGCACCTGGTACTTCGGATAGGTCTCCGGATGGGTGTTCGCCGCGTCCGGGTGGCACATGTCGCACGACACCGAGACCGTGCTCCCCAGCGACTTCGCGTCATGGAACACCCGGTGGCCCTCGGTCACCATCTGCTCGGCCGAGGCCTTCCACAGCGCCTCGTCCCGGGCACCGTACGCCCCGTAGGTGTGTCCCGATTGGATCTTGTCTCCCTTCTTCTGGCCCACCGCCGCCGCGTCCGAGGACGCACTGTCTCCCCTGGGTTCGACGGCGGGCTTCGCCGCCGGGGGCGGGGTGGGGGGATTCTGTGCCAGCGCCACCTTCATCGGCGCCGGATCCCAGTTCGCCTGGGGATTCTTGCGGTGCCACTCGGCCATGAGCTGATCCGAGATCTCCCGCGCCTGCTTCCGATCGATCCTCGCCGGATCCTTCACGCCCTTCACCTCGAGCGTCGTCTCGCCGTCGCACAGGCCAATCACCACGTTGCCCTCCGCCGAGCGAGGCACCTCGTGCTTGGGGAGTGGCGATGCCTTGTCCTGCGCGGACGCGGCCCCAAACGACAGGAGACCCAGGGCGCCGAGCGCCGCGATTCCAGATGTCTTTCGAGCGTTCATCGTGAGGTCTCCTAGTAGGACGGCAGCTTGGTGGCCGCCGGGCGATCCTTCTTGCCGTTGGAGGCGAGGTAGCTGGAGCGGACGGTGACGGGGTCTCGATCCCAGAGGTTGTAGAGCGAGTCCGCCAGTCCGGCCGCGAGCACGTCGAAGCGGCCATTGCCGCAGCCGTCGAAGTTGCTGAATGGGTCCGCGCGGTTCATCTGCACCGTCAGGGCGGGCAGGCCCTCGGGTGCGTAGGGCCAGGGCCACGCGGTGGACAGCAACCCGTGGAACTGGATATTGCCAATCTGGTTGCTGAGCATCTGGTGCGTGTGGCCGTGGATGACCGTCACGTGGTCGAAGGGCTTGAGCAACGCCTGGATGTCGTCCGCGTCGTCCGTCCAGAAGTTCCACGGCCGGTAGTACTTGTAGAGCGGCGAGTGGCTGAAGACGATGAGCGGCGTCTTCTTGTCCACCTTGGCCAGGTCCTGCTTGAGCCATTCGCGGCCCGCGGCCCCCACCTCGAAGCGCGACTGCACCCCGTTGTCGAGTCCCGCCACCGTCTGCATGCGCTCCATGGGCGTCATGCCGCGCTCGGTCCAGAAGTCCTTCTCGTTCACGCTCATGAGCGTGATGAAGTGCACGCCCTTGTGATCGAAGGAGTACTGGGGCTCGCCGAAGAGCTCGCGCCAGTGCTCGCCCATGTCGAGGAACCAGTCGTGTTCGCCCACCATCATCTTCACGGGGGCCTTCACCGACTTGAGGATTTCCTTGCCGAGGTTGAGCTCGTCCTTCTGTCCGAGCTGCGCCAGGTCTCCGCCGAAGAGGACGAAGTCCGGCTGGGGATCCAGGCGGTTGACGTCATCCACCGCGCGCAGGATGGAGCGCACGAAGCGGTCGTTGAGATCCTTTTTGTACAGGTGCGAGTCGGAGATGTACGCGAAGCTGAACCGGGGTTTGTTGGAGGGGGCCGCGTCGGCGACGCTGATGAGCTGGAAGCTCTGGGGCGTGAGGAGGCCCTTGGCGGCGGCGATGCCCGCGGACAGCCCGGCGAGCTTCATGAATCCGCGCCGGTCGAGCTTGCGCAGTCCGTCGAAGAAGGCGTCGCGTTCCTCGTGATGCCGGGTCTCGATGCTCTTGATGTGCTTCATGGGTTATTTCCCTCCCGAGGAGCCCACGGGCCCGTAGAAGCCGCGCGAGGCGGGGTTCTCGATGGTGAGGTCCGGACTGAGGCCGATGTCGCCGAGGTTGCCCTTCTTGCCGAGCGCCGCGGCGGTGTCTCGCTCGGGGCGCTTGTTCTTGCGCGCGCGCTGGGCGGCCAGTTCCTTCTTCTCCAGGCTCGCGAAGTCATCCGACGTCAGCGCGAACAGGAACGCCACCACGTCGTCGATCTCCGGCTCGGTGAGGCCCAGCCGCTGCATGCCTCCGTCCAGGTAGGGGTTGGGGATGCCTCCCTTGTTGTAGTGGTCCATCACGTCCCACAGCGTGGTGAGCGAGCCGTCGTGCATGTAGGGCCCGGTGATGGCCACGTTGCGCAGGGTGGGGGTCTTGAAGCTCCCGATGTCGTTCTCGTTCTTGGTGACGAGGAAGCGGCCCATCTCCGACAGGTCCGTCTGGAGCGCCAGCTCGTCGATCTGCTTGGCGTCACCGGTGCGCACCACGCGCAGGGCCTCGTTGGCGAGCGTGGGGAAGTCGTGCGAGTGCGCGGCGATGCCGATGTTGTGGAATTTCTGATCCGAGAACAGGGGCGACACGGCGTTGCCCGCGTGGCAGCTGTTGCAGCGCGCCTTGCCGTTGAAGAGCGCCCAGCCGCGCTTCTCCGAGGCATTGAGCGCCTTGGCGTCGCCAGCCAGGAAGCGATCGAAGCGCGCGTTGCCGGAGAACTGCGTGCGCTCGAACGCGGCGAGCGCCGAGGCCAGATCCTCGCCCGTCACCTCGCGGCCGAACACCTCGCGGAAGTCATTCACGTACTCGGGGATGCCCTTCACCTTGGCCACCACGGCGTCCAGGTCCGGCATGCCCATCTCGATGGGATTGGTGATGGGGAGCACCGCCTGCTCCTCCAGCGAGCCCGCGCGGCCGTCCCAGAACTGGGTGGCGTTGAAGAGCGCGTTGAGCACCGTGGGGCTGTTGCGCTTGCCCATCTGGTTCTTGATGCCCACCGAGCGGGCCTTGCCATCCGTGAAGGCGCGCTTGGGATCGTGGCACGTCGCGCAGCTCACCGAGTCGTCCGCGGACAGCCTCTTGTCGTTGAAGAGCTTGTTGCCCAGGGCGATTCGCGCCGGGGTGGGACGGCTCTCCGCGGGGACGGAGAGGTCGTACAGCGCGGCGGAGACGCCCATGGGCAACGAGGGGGGTGGAGGCGGCTCGGCCAGGGCCGTTCCGCCCCAGGCGAGTACCGCCAGACACGTGAACGCTTTCATGTGGATGCACCTCGCGCGGGAATGGAAAGCACTCCTGTCCATTGTCCCGTGGTCGCGGGTGCTGAAACGCGGCGGATGTTTTCGAGTGTCCTCAAGCCGTCGTGGGGTGTGTTCACACCGCGACGGTGGCGCCGGATCCAGCGCGGAGTCAGCCCATCACGAGCCGTTCGAGTGCCGTGCGCAGGCGCTCGGGCATGGCGGTGGCCTTGCGCGACTGGCGGTCCACGAAGACGTGCACGAAGGTGCCGTGGGCGGCGGCCTGGGACTCGCCCTCCTTGAAGATGGCGATGCCGTACGTCACCGAGCGGTTGCCCAGCTTGTCCACGCGCAGCCCGGCCCGGAGCGGATCCGGATACGCGAGCGGCGCGCGGTAGGTGCACCGGGACTCCACCACCAGGCCGATGACGGGGCTCGTGTGGATGTCCAGGCCGCCCTCGTGGATGAGGTAGTGGTTGGCCACCGTGTCGAAGTAGCTGTAGTAGGTGACGTTGTTGATGTGCCCGTAGGCGTCGTTGTCCATCCACCGGGTGGTGATGGGCAGGAAGTAGCGGTAGCGCTCGAGGGTCTCGGGGTCGGCCATGGCTCGTTCTCCTTCTCCGCGCGGGGTCACCCGTAGCGCAGCGCCTGACGGAACAGCTCGGTGAGCACGGGGCCCGTCATTTCCCGGGGGGCGTTCTGGAGCAGGCGTTGCTGGGGAAGGGTGCCCTTCGTGAGCGCGCCGAGATCCGCCTCCGTATAGCCGATCTCGCCCAGTCCGTTGGGCATGCCCACCGCGCGCATGATGTGGAGCAGCCGCCCCGCCAGCACCTCGCCCGCGTCCGAGGCCGAGGCGCCGCGCACGTCCGCGCCCAGCCAGCCCGCGGCTTCCAGGTGCCGCTCGGGGCTCGACTCCGCGGTGTAGCGGAACACGGCGGGGGCGTTGACGATGACGGCCATGCCGTGGGGCACCAGGGGCTCGTCCTGGGGATAGCCCGAGGGCCGGAAGTCCCGCACGCCCCCGGCCACCGCGTAGGCCATGCCGTGGGGCGCGTGGACGCCCGCGTTGCCGAAGGCGATGCCCGCCAGCGTGGAGGCCCACATCATCTGCTCGCGCGCCTCCCGGTCGCCGGCGTCCTTCACCGCGCGCTCCAGGTACACCCCCATCAGCCGCAGGGCCTCGCGGCACCCGAGGTCGCTCCAGGGGTTGGCGCCCTGGCTCATGGGCCGGGGCCCCGGGCCCACCGGGCGGCGCACGTAGGGCCTCGCGGTGTAGGACTCGAGGGCGTGGGACAGCACGTCCAGGCCACTGGCGGCCGTGACTTCTCCGGGCAGGGTGTCGGTGCAGTCCGGATCGATGAGCGCCTCGCTGGGACGCAGCAGCGGCGAGGCGATGCCCGTCTTCGCGTGCAGCGACAGCAGATCGAAGATGGTGATGCCCGTCACCTCGCTGCCCGTGCCCGAGGTGGTGGGGCAGGCGATGTGCGGCCGGAGGGGACCGGGCACCGCGCGTCCCTCGCCCACGGGAGCGTTGACGTAGGCCAGGAAGTCCGCCGGGTGCGTGGCGTAGAGGTTGGCCGCCTTGCAGGTGTCGATGACCGAGCCGCCGCCCAGGGACACGTACCCATCCGGCCGGGCCTCGGAGGCGAAGCGCGCCGCGTCCTGGAAGGACGCATCCGTGGGCTCCACCCGCACGCCCGTATAGAGGACCACGTCCAGGCCCGAGGCCTTCAAGGACGCGTGCACCTTCTGGAAGAGGGGCAGCCGGGCGACGCGCTCGTCGGAGAACAGGGCCACGCGCCGCATGCCGAGCGCCCGTGCCCGCGCGCCCACCTCCGAGAGGCATCCCCGGCCGAAGGTGATGCGCGAGGCATCCACGGTGAAGGCGGAGTCACAGCCCTCGGCCACCGATTCGTAGTGACAGCAACCCATCCATGTCCTCCCGGGAAGCGGCGAGGGGAAAAGGTTAGCACTGGTCATTCGCGCCGGAGGGCCGGGCGATTCGCTGGCGGGTTTCGCGGGCGCCCACTATGTGGCGAGCCGTTTCCCCTCCACCCCCGGATGTCCCACGAGGAGCGCATTCACATGAAGGCCTATGAGTTGCGGAAGACCGGCGACACGACACAGGAGTGGGTCCAGGTGGACAAGCCCGAGCCCAAGCCCGGCCCGGGCCAGGCCCTGGTGCGCATCCGCGCCGTGTCCCTCAACTACCGGGATCTGCTCGTGATGAAGGGCGGCTACCTGGAGCCCGCGGTGCGTCCCATCATCCCCGTGTCGGACGGGGCGGGCGAGGTCGTGGCGGTGGGGCCGGGCGTCACGCGCGTGAAGCCGGGAGACCGCGTGGCGCCCACCTTCTTCGAGAACTGGACCGACGGAGAGCCGCCGCAGCGCTCGGGGCTGCGCAGCCTGGGCGCGGGCAATGTCGACGGCGTGCTGGCGGAGTCCGTCGTCGTGGATGCCGAGGCGCTCGTGCACCTGCCCGAGCACCTGTCCTTCGAGGAGGGCGCCACGCTGCCGTGCGCCGCCGTCACCTCGTGGAACGCGCTCTTTCCCCAAGGGAGCTTGAAGCCGGGCCAGACGGTGCTGCTCCAGGGCACGGGAGGGGTGTCCATCTTCGCGTTGCAGTTCGCCCACCTGGCGGGCGCGCGGGTCCTCATCACGTCCAGTCACGACGAAAAGCTGGAGCGGGCGCGGAAGCTCGGCGCGGACGAGCTGTTCAACTACAAGAAGACGCCCAACTGGGAGGCGCCCGTCCTGGCGCGCACGGGCGGGCAGGGCGTGGATCACGTGCTCGAGGTGGGTGGCGCGGGCACGTTCCCCCATTCCGTCCGGGCCACGCGGGCGGGGGGACACATCGCCTTGATCGGCCTGCTCACGGGGAACCGGGCCGAGGTGGATCCCAAGCTCTCGGAGCCGAAGAAACTGCGCGTGCAGGGCGTCTTCGTGGGCAGCCGCGCCATGTTCGAGGACATGAACCGCTTCATCACCCAGCACCGGATCCACCCCGTCATCGACCGGACCTTCCCCTTCGCTCAGGCGCGCGAGGCCCTGGCCCACATGGAAGCGGGCGCCCACTTCGGGAAGATCGTCATCACGCTGTGAGCGAGTGCTCCGGGTAGGACAGCGCTGACATGGTTTCGCATGGCGGAAAACCGGGGAGGCCTCGGCGGGAGGGTGTTTCTCCGAGGGAGAAGCCCGCGAGGCAAGGCGTTTGCAATGCGGCGGGGCCATGAAAACTTCACTGCTCACCTGGTGTGGATTGGCCGCGGCCCTGTCCCTGTTTCCGGCCTGTGGCGCGATGGATGGAAGGGGCTCCTCCGAGACGCCGCCCTATGGCGGCGACGCCTCGGGAGCGCCTAGGGATCCCTCGTCACCGGACGCACCCGACCAGGGCCAGCCTTCCTCGGGGCTGCTCACCGCGGGGGACTGGGACGACAACCTCAACTTCGACTTCTTCCAGAGGTACCTCACCAAGGCCTCCGCGGCCTTGAACCTGAGCGCGCTGCCCAGCGCGGATCGGGTGATCATCACCGTGCGCGACGAGGAGGGGCGGCCGGTGTCCAACGCCCTCGTCCGCGTGGACGGCAGTGGCGGCGGCACGCGGTTCCAGGGTCCCACCGCCTCGGACGGGCGGGTGCTCTTCCTGCCCGCCCATGATGGAGCCCAGGCGGGAGAGTCCTTCTCGGTGACGGTATCGCCGCCCCCGGGAGGGACGGGCACGCCGTTCACCACGGCGGTGGAGGGCAAGGCGTGGGACGTGACGCTGCCGGGCGTCCAGGGCGAGGCGCCCCGGGAGTTGGACGTGGCCTTCGTGGTGGACACCACGGGCAGCATGGGCGACGAGCTCGCCTACCTGAAGGCGGAGATCCAGGACATCGCCGACTCGCTGGGCACGCACTTCCCCCAGGTGTCGGTGCGCTACGGGCTGGTGCTGTACCGGGACGAGGGCGATGACTACGTGGCGCGCTCCTTCGACTTCACCTCCAGCCTGCCGACGCTGCGCTCGCGGCTGGAAGCGCAGGGCGCGGATGGGGGAGGGGACTACCCCGAGGCGATGGAGCGCGGTCTGGAGGAAGGGGTGAAGCTGTCCTGGCGCACGAGCAACACCGCCCGGGTGCTCTTCCTGATGGCGGACGCGCCGACGCATGAGCCGAAGCACGACGCCTTCCTGCGCGCGGCCCAGGGGGCCCGGCAGGCCGGCATCAAGGTCTACCCGATCGCGGCGAGCGGGGTGGCGGACTCGGCGGAGTTCCAGATGCGGCAGGCGGCCCAGCTCACCCGGGGCCGCTACCTCTTCCTCACGAATGACTCGGGCGTCGGAAACGATCATGCCGAGCCGCACATCCCCTGCTACCAGGTGCAGCTGCTCAAGCACCTGCTCGTGCGCACCATCGGCTCGGAGCTGGAGGGCCGGCGGCTGCCCGTCTCCGGCTCCGAGCTGGTGCGCTCGGTGGGCAACCCCTCGCAGGACGGCGCCTGCACCCTCCAGGATGGAACGGTGACGTACTACTAGAACGCCACCGGCAGCTGCTTCATGCCGTGCACGAGGATGCCCTCGCGCCATTGCAGCGCGTCCTCGTCCACGGCGAGCCGCAGTTGAGGCAGGCGCTCGAGCAGCAGGGGGATGGCGATGCTGGCCTCCAGCCGCGCCAGGGGGGCGCCCAGGCAGAAGTGGATGCCGAAGCCGAAGGCGATGTGCCGGTTGGGCTCGCGGGTGATGTCGAAGCGCTCTGGTTCCGGGAACTGCTCGGGATCGTGATCAGCCGCCAGGAGCGAGGCGATGATGGTCTCGCCCTGGGGAATCACCTGGCCGTGGAACTCGAGATCCTGAGGCGCCCAGCGCTGGGTGGTGGTCTCCACGGGGCCGCGGTAGCGCAGCATCTCCTCCACCGCCGATTCGATGAGGGCGGGGTTCTTCCGCAGCCGCTCCAGTTGCTCGGGGTGGCGCAGCAGCGCCCAGACGCCGTTGCCGATGAGGTTCACCGTCGTCTCGTGGCCCGCCACCAGCAGCAGGAACAACATGCCGACGAGCTCCTCGGTGGTGAGCCGGTCTCCCTGCTCCTCCGCGGACACGAGCGCGGTGAGCAGGTCATCTCGCGGATCGCTGCGGCGCTTCTCCATCAAGTCGCGGAAGTAGAGCAGGAACTGCATGCCCGCGGCCCGCAGCGGCCCCAGGTCGCCATCCAGGGGCGGGTTGACGATGAGGGTCGTCCACTCGTGGAAGCGGGCCTGATCCTCCGCGGGCACGCCGAGCATCTCGGCGATGACCGTCACCGGCAGGGGAAAGGCGAAGGCGCTCAGCAGATCCACCGAGCCCTGCTTCTTCACACCGTCCAGCAACCGCTCGGTGATGGCGGTGACGCGCGGGCGCAAGGCCTCCACGCGGCGCGGGGTGAAGGCCTTGGACACCAGGGTGCGCAGGCGCGTGTGGTCCGGCGGATCCGCCATGAGCATGTGCCGGTTGAGCGCCGCCATGGTGTCGTTGCGCATCTGGCGCGGCAGGGAGTCCTCGGGCAGCTTGGACTGATCCTTGGTGAAGCGTGAGTCGCGCAGCAGCTCCACCGCGTCCTTGTAGCGGCTGACCACCCACACCGGGAGCTTGAAGTACGGATCCACCACGCGCACCACCGGAGCTTCCTGGCGCATGCGCGCGTAGAGGGGCAGGGGGTTGGCGCGGGTGGTGGGGGCCCACAACTCTTGGAACGAGGCAGGGGAGGAGTTCATGCGCCTCATCATGCCCGGCGTCCCCGACGCGGGGGATGGCCCGTGTCCTCCCGTGCACTAACGGACGCGGGGGGCGCCGCGTCAGGAGGGGGGCGGCGCCAGGGGCAGGTGGAAGGTGAAGGCGCTGCCCTCGCCAGGCTGGCTTTCCACCGTCAGCTCGCCGCCCAGCTCCCGCAGGAGGTTGCGCACCACGGGCAGGCCCAGGCCGGTGCCCCGGCCCGGGGGCTTGGTGGTGAACCACGGCTCGAAGATGGAGGCGAGCACGTGCTCGGGCATGCCCACGCCGGTGTCCTCCACCCGGCAGCGCGCGACGCCCGCGTCCCCGTCCTCGGAGAGGTGCACGCGCACCTCCGCGGGCCGGCCGCGCACGGACTCCACCGCGTCGGCGGCGTTGCTCAGCAGGTTGAGCAGGACCTGCTCCACCCGCGTGCGGCTCACCTGGGTCCACACGGGGTGCGCGGAGCTCTGGAACGTCACCTTCACGTGCCGGAGGATGCCGGCGGTGCGCAGCATGGAGAGCGAGCCCGACACCAGCTCGCGCAGATCCACCCGCTCCACCTTCGTCTGGCCGGGGCGGCCCAGGTTCATCAGGTGCTGGCCGTGCGTGGCCACGTGCTCACACGCCCAGCCCAGCTCCGCGAGCATCTCCGCGTCCGGCGCCACGCCTGTCTGGGCCCACTCGGTGAAGGCGGTGCGCAGGCTGTTGAGCACGGTGGAGATGTTGCGCAGCTCGTGTCCCACGCCGGCCGCCAGCGTGCCCAGCGTCGCCAGCCGCTCCACCTGCAGCAGTTGCGCGCGCGTGCGCTCCAGCTCCTGCTCCAGTTGCTCGCGGGCCTTCACCCGCTCCGTCACGTCCGTGGCGAGCCCGATGGTGCCGGTGATCCGCCCCTGCTCGTCGAGCACCGGGGTGTAGCGCGTCTCGTAGTGGATGTTGGACGCGATGGTGGACACCTCCGTGGTGATCACCCCGGACAGCGCGAGCCGTGCCTGGGCGACCGCCTTGGGCTCGCCCGCGAAGAGCTCGAAGATGGACTCCCCGATGATCTGCTCCGGCTTGAGCCCCATGCTGGCCAGCCCGCCGCCATCCGCGAAGGTGATGATGCCCTGGGCGTCCAGGGACCAGAGGATGAGGTGCGCGCCCCGGACCGCCGTGCGCAGCCGCATCTCGCTCTGGGCCAGGGCGCGCTCCATGGCCTCGCGCTCGCTGGCCTGTTCGCGCAGGAGCCGGTTGGCGGCCGCGCCCTCGGCGAGCGCCAGCTCTATCCGCCGGAGCCGCTCCTCGCGCTGCGCGGTGACATCCACCAGGGTGCCGAGCACACCGACGACGGAGCCGCGCGCGTCGAACAGGGGGACCTTGCTCGTCTGCGTCCAGTGGTCCACGCCGTCGACGCCGCGCACGCGCTCCTCGAACTCGGCCAGGGGCAGGCCGGTGGCGAGCACCTGCCGATCCGTGCGCTGGTAGTCCTCCGCCAGATCGCGCCACGGCATCTCGTGATCGCCCAGGCCCACCACGTCCTCGGGTGCCATGCCCGCGAGCCGCGCGAAGGCCCGGTTGCACCCGAGGTAGCGCAGGTCCATTCCCTTCCAGAAGAGGGGATGGATGAGCGCGTCGAGAATGAGCCGCGACAGCGCGGCCTCGTGCGTCGTAGACGCCATGGGCGTCCTCCCATTCGCGGCGCCTGGAAGGACGGCTTGCACGGGCGCGCGCGGAGTGGGCTTGTGCATATCCGGGAGTGCGGGGGTGCAACAAGCACTTCCCCGCACTCTGCGACGCCGAGTGAGTTTCCCTCGCCGAGGGTTGTGGACGGGCGGGCTACTCGTAGAACTTCAAGCTCCAGCCCGTGTTGCGCTCACTGCCCCGGGTGTAGGTGATGTTGCCCCACCACTGGAAGGAGCCCGAGTACCAGTGGCGCGCGCCCCAGAAGTCGCTGGGGTACTCGTTCTTGGCGACGCCGTGGTAGGCCAGGGGGAAGGTGGGGCCCGCGGGGGGGCTGGTGTTGGGATCGCCGTTGAGCAGCACGAAGGAGTGGTGGCCCACACCCTTGGCGTACAGGGTCGGATCCCACCCAGCCATGATGGTGGCGCGGTTGGCGCCGAAGAGGCACCCGTTGGACTTGAACCAGTCCCACACGTAGGTGGGGTCGCCGTTGAGCTTGAGGCGCAGGTCCGCCAGGCAGTAGCTCTCGCCCCAGCTGCCGTTGGCCGAGTAGACCACGTGCAGCTGGCCGGCCGGATCGATGATGATCTCGGGGCCCTCGTTGACGCGGCAGGGGGGGTTGGGCTCCACCTTCTCGAAGGCCTCGCGGGGCTGGGAGATGACGTAGCGCGCGCCCGTGACGGTGGTGGGGTTGCTCATGCGCGCGAGGAAGAGCGTCTGCTCGCCGTCGGTGTTGCCCACCCAGCCGGACCAGACGAAGTACCACTGGCCCCGGTAGTTGAAGGCCGTGCCGTCGATGGCCCACTTGTCGTCGGGCAGCGCCATGCGCTGGGCGGCGGACCAGCCGCTGGTGGGCGACTTGGACTGGATGACGTACATGCGGTGGGCGGCGCCGGCCCCGGCCGTGAAGTACATGTAATAGGTGTCACCCGCCTTGATGAGCTGCGGGGCCCACACCTCGGGCCAGCCCGAGGGGTTGCTCCAGACGAGCTGACGCGCCGCGCCGGCCAGCGCGTCCACCGACGGGGCCGTGCGCACGTACAGCCGCCCCCCCTCCACCTCCGCGGAGATGTAGGTGCTGTCCACCCGGATGACCGTGGGGTCCGCGTTGCGGATGTTCAGCCGGCCCAGCGACTGGGCCTGCTCCACGAGGGGCTCGCTCACGCTCGGGGCCGCTGCTTCCGGACCCCCACACGCCTGGACGCCCACGCTCAACGCCAGAACACCCAAGGCCTTCGACATGCGCATTCGCTCTCTCCTGATTCGAGGAAGAAGCGCATTCCTACACTAAAACGGGGATTTCCGAGAAAACAAAAAAACCGGGGAGAAGCCGCCCCCGCGGCTCCTCCCCGGCACTGCTCTCCCCGTCCCACTACCCCCGAGAACCCCCCACCGAAATCTCCCCGTGCCCCAACCCCCCGCCCTCCAACCCGCCCAACCCCGAACAGCCCTCGCCCGGCCCACCCCGTCAGCTTCTCGAGAGGGGACTAAAGCACCGCGCGTGCCAGCGCCTCCGCGCCGGACAACGCTCCGGATTCCAAGAGGTTGGGCACGCGCATGGGCAGCCGGGCACGCGCGAGGGGGGTAAGAGTTACCGCTGAAATTCCCTCGACAAGCCAGGGCGAGTTGATATTGCCAATCAATCTCAATTCCAGGCTCCTTCACATGAAGAGACTCTCCTTCGGCATCCTCGTCTTCCTGGGTTGCGCCCACGCTCCCTCGGCGCCGCCCCCTGGTCCCAACCCCTCGACGCCCGCGCCCCGGAGCCTGCCGCCCCACGAGGGCGAGTCGCACTGGCGCTCGCTGCGGCAGCTCACCCTCGAGGGCGAGAACGCCGAGGCCTACTGGGCCTTCTCTGGCAAGGAGTTGACATTCCAGGCCCGCCACGAGGGGCAGGGATGCGACCGCATCTACTGGTTGGATGCCCAGACGGGCGCCACGCGGCCCATCTCCAGCGGGGAGGGCGCCACCACGTGCGCCTATGCGCTCCCGTCGGATCAGGAGGTCATCTACGCCTCCACCCACGAGGGCGGCGCCGCCTGCCCCCCCAAGCCCGACATGAGCCTGGGCTACGTGTGGCCGCTCTACGACACCTACGACATCTACAAGGCGAACGCGGACGGCTCCAACCTCCGGCCGCTCACCCGCGAGAAGGGCTACGACGCCGAGGCGACGGTGTGCCCGAAGGACGGCTCCATCCTCTTCACCTCCGTGCGGGATGGGGATCTGGAGCTGTACCGGATGGACGCGGACGGGGGGAACGTGAAGCGGCTCACGCACACGCCCGGCTATGACGGCGGCGCGTTCTTCAGCCCGGACTGCTCGAAGATCGTCTGGCGGGCGAGCCGTCCCGCGCCGGGCAAGGAGCTGGAGGACTACCAGGCGCTGCTGGCCAGGGGGCTCGTGCGGCCCACGAAGCTGGAGCTGTACGTAGCGGACGCGGATGGCTCCAACGCCACCCAGGTCACCTACCTCAACGCGGCGAGCTTCGCCCCCGCCTGGCACCCGACACTTCCGCGCCTGCTCTTCTCCTCCAATTACGGAGACCCCAAGGGGCGCGAGTTCGACATCTGGGCGGTGAACGTGGACGGCACCGGGCTGGAGCGCATCACCACCGCGCCGGGCTTCGATGGCTTCCCGCTGTTCTCCCCGGACGGCAAGCAGCTCGCGTTCTCGTCCAACCGCGCCACGGCCCCGGGCCGCCACGACACCAACGTCTTCATCGTCGACTGGCAGGAGACGCGCACGCGCGAGCCCTCCGCCGCCGCGCCCGTGCCCGCGCCCGCGGACCGGGTGATGGAGGACGTGCGCTTCCTCGCGTCGCCCGAGCAGGGGGGCCGGGGCATCGACACGCCGGGGCTGGAGCAGTCCGCGGCCTGGTTGGAGAAGCGCTTCGTGGCGCTGGGCCTGGAGCCCGCCGGAGACGCGGGCACGTTCCGCCAGCGCTTCCCCGTCATCACCGAGCTCAAGGCCGCGAGCGGCACGGCGCTGGAGCTCGGCGGCGTGCGGGCCTTGGACACCGCCTTCGTGCCGCTGGGCTTCTCCGCGGACGGGGAAGTGAAGGGGGACTTCGTGCTCGCCGGCCATGGCATCCGCGCCCAGGCGCTGGGCGTGGACGACTACGCGGGCCTGTCGGTGAAGGGGAAGATCGTCGTCGTGCGGCGCTTCGTGCCGGACACGCCCGCCTTCGCCTCGAGCGAGGCGCAGCGCCGCTATGGGGACCTGCGTCACAAGGCGTGGACGGCCAAGGAGGCCGGGGCGCGGGCGCTCGTGGTGGTGGACTGGCCCGTGGTGGCGGCGGGGGAGAAGGGCGCTCCTCCCGAGGCCAGCCTGCCCGCGCTCAAACCCGAGGGCGCCCAGGACGCGGGCCTGCCCGTGGTGGCCTTGAAGCGCGCCGGCTTCGAGGCGGTGCTCGACAAGCTCGCCAAGCGGCAGAAGGTGAGCGGCCGCGTGGCGGTGAAGCTCGACAAGGTGCTCAAGGACACGTGGAACGTGGTGGGGAAGCTGCCCGCCGCGGCGGCCGGGACGCGGGCGTCCGGCGTCATCGTGGTGGGCGCTCATTATGATCACCTGGGCGAGGGAGGACGGGGCTCGCTCGCTCCGGATCGCCGCGAGCCGCACCTGGGCGCTGACGACAACGCCTCGGGCGTGGCGGGCCTGCTGGAGGCGGCGCGCCTGCTGTCGGGGCAGCGCGAGCGGCTGCACCGGGACGTGTACTTCACCGCCTTCTCCGGCGAGGAGACGGGCGTGCTCGGCTCCACCGCGTGGACGCGCACGCCGCCCGCGGGGCTCGGGATGAAGGACGTGGCCGCCATGCTCAACCTCGACATGGTGGGGCGGCTGCGCGACAACCACCTGACGGTGCTGGGCGCCGACTCGGGCGGGGAGTGGCGGGACTTGCTCGCCCCCGCGTGCGCCAAGGCCCGTGTCCAGTGCGATGGCTCCGGGGATGGGTATGGGCCCTCGGATCACACGCCCTTCTACGCGGCGGGAGTGCCCGTGCTGCACTTCTTCACCGGCACGCACGGCGACTACCACAAGCCCTCGGACAGCGCGGATCGGGTCAACGCGGCGGGGCTCGCCCAGGTGGCGCTCGTGGTGTCCGAGGTGGCCGCCGTGGCGAGCGCCCGGCCCGAGCGCGTCACCTACCGCAGTGTGCCCGCGCCCGCTCCGGCCGGGGACTTGCGCTCCTTCAATGCCTCGCTGGGCACGGTGCCGGACTACGCGCCGCCGGCGGGCACCCGGGGCGTGTTGCTCGCGGGCGTGCGGCCCGGGGGGGGCGCGGAGCTGGGCGGCCTCAAGCGCGGGGACGTGCTCGTGCGGCTCGGCACCCACGACGTGGGCAGCGTGGAGGACTTGATGTACGCGCTCAACGCCTCCAAGCCGGGCGAGACGGTGACCGCCGTCGTCCTGCGCGAGGGCGCCGAGGTGAAGCTCTCCGTCACCTTCCAGGAGAGCAAACGTCGCTGATATTGACTTTGAGAATCAGTATCAAATATAGCCCACGACTTCGATCGTCCGTCGGAGGTGGAGATGCGAGGGTGGAGGCTGCTGGGTGTCCTGGTCCTGGCGGGGCCCGCGCTCGCGCAGGAGCCCGCCGGGGCGGGGGGAGGAGAGGGCGGGGGCCTGACGACGGTGGTGACGGGCTCGCGTTCGGTGGAGCACGTGCGGGACGCGCCCGTGGCCGTGGAGGTCATCACCCGGCGGGACATCGAGGCGAGTGGCGCGCGGGACATCGCGGAGCTGCTCTCGGGCCGGCCGGGCGTGGAGGTCATCACCGGCTTCGCGGGCGCGGGGCTGCGCTTGCAGGGGTTGGGTCCCGAGTACTCCCTGCTCCTGGTGGACGGGGAGCGGGTGACGGGCCGGGTGGATGGGCAGCTCGATCTCTCCCGGCTGTCCACGGACAACATCGAGCAGATTGAAATCGTCAAGGGACCCAGCTCGGTCCTCTATGGCAGCGATGCCATGGCCGGCGTGGTGAACATCGTCACGCGCAAGGCGCGCCGGCCGCTCGGCGCCGAGGCGCGCGTGTCCTACGGGGGCCTGCGGCAACTGGAGCTCGAGGGCAGTGGGGAAGCGCGGGGCGAGCGCTGGGGCTTGAGGCTGGGGGGAGGCTACCGCCGCCGGGACGCGTACTCGCTGGACCCCTCGCGGGTGAGCACTTCCGGGAGTGATCTCGACAGCTACCGCTACTCCGGCCGCGGGGAGCTGCGCGTCTCCGAGCGCTTCCAGCTCGAGGCCAAGGCGGAGGGCAATCGCAAGGTGCAGCGGGGCGTGGACGGGCTCGACACGGGGGCGGTGATCGATCGGGCGAGCCAGGACGAGGCCTTCCTCGCCACGCTCCTGCCGACGTGGGAGCTCTCGGAGCACACGACGCTGTCCTTCACCGGGCACTACTCGCGCTTCCGGCACCGCTTCGTCTACGACCAGCGCGGGGCCTCGGCGTTGGACCGGATCGACGAGACGCTGGAGCAGCTGGCCAAGGTGGGAGTGCAGCTCAATCAGGGGTTGGGCGAGTCGCACCAACTGGTGGCGGGCGTGGAGGCGCTGGGGGAAGGGCTGGTGTCGGATCGGCTGGAGTCGGGACGGGGCCAGCGCTCGCGGCTGTCGCTCTTCGCCCAGGACTCGTGGCGCGTGGTGTCCGGGCTCGTCGCGGTGCCGGGCCTGCGGGTGGATGTGGACTCCCAGTTCGGCACGGTGGGCACGCCGCGCCTGGCCTTCCGCTTCGATCCGCTCCAGGCGCTCACCCTGCGCGCCAGCTACGGCTTCGCGTTCCGCTCCCCGAGCTTCCAGGAGCTGCTCATCGACTTCGAGAACCCGAGCGTCGGCTACGTGGTGGCGGGCAATCCGGCGTTGCGGCCGGAGACGTCGCGCGGCGCGAGCCTGGCGGGCGAGGCCCGGCCCGTGGAGGGCACGCTCGTGTGGCTCGGCCTGTTCCGCAATGACTTGCGCGACATGATCACCGTCGTCACCCTGCCGGAGGTCGCGGGGCTGCGCTTTGGCTACGACAACATCGCACGCGCCACGGTGCAGGGGGTGGAGGTGGGGTGGAACCAGCGGCTGCCCGCCTCGATCCTCGTGGAGCTGGGCTACACCTTCACCCATGCCCGGGACAGCACCGAGGACCGGCCCCTGCCAGGACAGGCGGCCCACCGGCTGACGGCGCGCGCGAACTGGCGACGCCGGGCATGGGGACTGGAGGCCTCGGTGCGCACGGCGCTGGTGGGCGCGCGGCCCTACTACGAGGACGGGGACGGCGACGGGGTGGAGGAGACGGTGCTGGCGCCGCGCTACCTGACGCTGGACGCGCAGGTGTCCAAGGATTTGGGCGAGGTGCTGCGGCTCTTCGTCGCGGGCAACAACCTGGCGGGGGCGGGGGATGCCCGCTTCCTGCCCATTCCTCCCAGATCCCTCTACGCCGGAGTGTCGGCGCGTTTCTGACAGGAGCGGTGAGCATGCGAACGAAGCGAGTCCACAAGTGGGGAGCGTGGTGCGGCCTGGCGTTGCTCGTGGGGGCCTGTGGCGAGGACATCGGCCTGTCGCCGGAGCCCGAGCCCGAACCGAACGCGCCGGAGGACTCCCGGGTGAACCATGTGACCAACGCGGACGGCACCTGGACGACCGTGGTGGACGCGACGAGCAGCGAGGTCTGGGTGGGTGTGGACCTGGACGGGCGGACCGAGGCGGACGCGGCGGTGGACGCGACGTGGGACCTGGCCATCCAGCGCTTCCACGTGCGCACCCGGGGAGGCGTGAATGGCTCGGGGGGCGTGAAGGTGGCGGTGCTCGAGGGCGCGGACTTCGGCGCGCTGAGCGCCGCGCCGGCGAGCGGGTACGCGGAGGATCAGCCCAATGAGGGCACCACCCAGGGCACCGTCTTCGAGCGGGAGGGCGGCTGGTACAACTACGAGGTGGGCACGCACAAGCTCACGCCCAAGCCCCTCGTGTACGTGGTGCGCAGCGACCAGGGCCGCTACTTCAAGGTGCGGATCGCGAACTATTACGACGCGGTGGGCACCTCCGGCGTGCTGTCCTTCCAGTGGGCGGAAGTCGCGGCCCCCTGAAAAGAAACCGGGGAAGAGCCACCCCCGCGGCTCCTCCCCGATTCCTCCCCATCGACTGCTACTCCCCGGCGAAGCCCCCCGACCTCGCCGCCCCTTTTCTTCCCCCCGATCACCTCCCCCCGACCTGCTTCGTCCCCCCGGACGAGTGGGAGCTAGAGCAGGCCGCGTGCCAATGCCCGGGCGGAGGAAAAGCCGTGGGTATTCAAGAGGTTGACGCGGGAGGGGCGGGGGGACCCCGGGAACGGGCGGTAAGACTTACCCCTCAGTTGCGATAGAGGATGTAGAGGGGGGCGTCGATGGAGATGCCCGCGTTGAGCCGCCAGGCGGGAGCGGGCGTCAATCCGCCCGCGTCGAGGTCGTACGCGGCGCCGACCGAGAACGCGAAGGGGGTTCTCGGCAGGACGCCCTTGAGCCACAAGCCGGGGCTGACGGCTTCCAGGACGCGGGGGGAGGAGCGCGCGTCGGTGCTCGCGAAGCGGGTGTAGCCCGCCAGGTCCACCACCTGACCGAACGCGCTCCAGGTGAGGCCCCACCGGCCAAGCTGGTAGTCCACGCCGAAGGGCAGGAGCAGCCGGGGAGCCCATCGGCCGGACTCCGGAGCGCCCGAGGCGTACCAGGAGCCGCCGAACCCCACCATGCCGGTGAGCGACACGACGTGGTGCACACCGGGATCGCTGCGCCACTGCCAGCTGCCCACGGGCGAGGCCGAGGCGAGGATGACCGCCTTCACCTCCTCGGCGCTCTGGGCGTTGGCGAGCGCCACCAGCAGCCCTCCATACCGGCCGAAGTCGGCGGGCAGGCAGACGCAGGGCGCGCGTTGGCAGTGCCACTCGGAGTCACGGGCCTCGGGCGCCGTGGCGGCCGGCGCCTTCCAGACCTCGGCCTGGACGCACCGCTTCTCCGTCTCGGCGTCGTAGCGCGCGCTCTTGCTGGAGACGGCCTGGTGCTCCAGGAGGAGCTGGTACACGGTGACGAGCTCCCGGGAGATCGCCGCGGCCACCATGCGCACCAGCTCCCTCGAGGCGAAGAGGATACGGCGCACTTCCAGGAGCGTACCCTGGTTCTCGGCCACCGCGGGAGCCGAGGCGGGAGACCACTCGCCGAGCAGCCCATTGAGGCGCAGCAGTCCGTCGAGCGCCACCTCCGCGGCATCGAGCGTGGCGACGCCTTCCTGGGACAGCAGGGCGGCGGTGGCCTCGGGCGAGCTCACGCCCTCACCGCGCTGGGCCCGCTCGGCCAGCCGTTGCAGCTCGGCGCCCACGGTGGCGAATCCCTCGGCGGGCTGGGTGAGGGCGGGGGCGAGCGCGGCCCATATCTTCAAGCGGGAGGCGCCAGGGATGGGCGCGTACACCCAGGAGCAGCCATCGCGTTGCAGGGACAGGAGCATGACGGCGAGCCCCCGGGCACGGGCGTCCATCTGCGGCACGAGGCCCCGGCTGGCGTCGTCCACGAGTCCGGTGTTGCGGGTGAAGGAAGCGGGCAGGGCACTGACACACGCGAGCCGGGTGTAGATCCGCGCGGTGTCCGGAGGCATGTCGGGCCGCTCCAGGGAGAGGGCCTCGAGCCGGCGCGACAGGGTGTCCAGGGCGCGCACCGGGTGGACTCCGCCCACCATGGAGGCGACGAACTCCCGGGCGGCGGGCGCGGCGTGGACGTAGCGGCGGCCCTCGGCCTGGGCCACCACCTCCGAGACGAGGTGCGCGGGGATGGCGCGCAGGTCCTCCTCCACCGTCTTGCGCAGGAGGACGAGCGAGGCCGTGCCGCCCGCGCCGAGCGAGGCACCGAATGCGTTGTTGTGGGCCGCGGTGCAGGTGGCGGGCAACCAGTCGCGCACGTGGCCCTGGAGCTGGCCCCAGCTGTCCTTCACCTCGCGGGCGCAGATGCGCTCGTCGAACTCGAGGAGGACATAGAGGACGGCCTCGGCCTCGGCGCGCTCCTGGAGGGCCTGGGCCAGTCCCTGGAGGAACGGTTCGAGCACCGCGCCCATTTCGAGTCCCGGCAGGAGTCCCGGCAGGCTGACGGCGGTGTCCGTCCCCGCGTTCAGCGTGAGCGTGGCGCGGGCGCTCTTGAGGGCTTGCTGGGTGGCGTTGAGGGCGTCCTGCTCCTGGGGCGGGAGCTTCAGCCGCACGGCGCCCAGGGCGATCTCCAGGCCATCCAAGGCCTCGAAGAGGGGGGCGCGCTCGCTGAAGTACGCGGCGAGCACCAGGGCATCCGAGGAGAGCACGGCCTCGGCGTCGAAGGCCGTGGCCTGGGGGCCTCGGTAGCGCGCGCACCAGGCGGCGACCTCGGGGGTGGCCGTGTACTGGGTGCAGGCCGTGCGCAGACGCTCGGCGAGCGTGCCCCTGAGCGGGCCCCACCACTGGGCGAACGCGCTCATCGTGTCACCGGGAGGCGCGTTGCCCGTGCTCGCGGTGGGAAGGAGGGTGACACCCGGAGGCGGACTGCCCGGAGCGGGGCCGGGCACCTGGGGAATGGGGGTGGCGGCGAGCGTGAGGACCAAGGCCAACAAGTGCATTCAGACCTCGAATCCCAGCGCGCGCATGGCCTCGACCACGTCCTCGCTGGAGAGGGGGATGGCCTCCCCCTGTTGGGTATCGGAATGGAAGGCGCGGTGCAGGCCGATGACTTCCTGGGGCTGGTGCTCCTCGAGGCCGCACAGCAGGGGGCCGCCGCTGAAGGCGGGCAGGTTGGTGATGGGGTAGCGCAGGGTGCCGTCCTCGGCGGAGGAGACGGTGATGGGAAAGCACGACTGGGCGCGGGGCGGAGAGGGAGACCAACCCCACAACCAGGTGCCGTGCTCCTGCCGCTTCTCCCGGGTGACGAGGAGGGGCTCGAGCGCGGCACTGACCTCCCAGGGCATGCGCAGCACCGCCAGATCCGTGGACGCGAGGAAGCCCGAGCTCTGCAGGAAGCGCGAGGGGATGACGACGGCGTCGGCCCAGGCGCGCATGTTGCCCAGCTCCACCTTCACCTGGGCGGCGGAGTAGAGCTGGGCCCCCGCGTGGAACAACACGGCATGGGCCACGGTCACCACCACGCGCGGGTGGACGAGCAGTCCGCTGGCGGCCTGGGACAGGTTCCACGCGGTGGCTTCCAGGCTCACCACGGGAGTGAACTGTCCTTCCAGGGGTTGATTGGGGAAGAATCGCCCCAGCCGTGCCGCGGACCAACCACCGATCATGTCGTCACCGGAGTCGTCACCGCGTCACCTCTTCCTCTGGCCGGTGTCCCGCCCCAGGGACTATACAAGCGCTCTCCCCAAGGAGTTCCCATGGCGATCAAGGTTGGCGACGAAGCGCCGGACTTCACCTTCACCCTCAAGAATGGAAGCCCGGCCAGCCTCAAGTCCCTGAGACAACAGCGCAAGGCCGTGGTCCTCTATTTCTATCCGAAGGATGACACGCCGGGGTGCACGGCCCAGGCCTGCTCCTTCCGGGACTCGTACGAGGCCTTCTCCGATGCCGGTGCCGAGGTCATTGGCGTCAGCTCCGACGACTCCCAGTCGCACGACTCGTTCGCCTCCAAGCACCGGCTGCCCTTCTCGCTGGTGAGCGACGCGGATGGCTCCTTGCGCAAGCGCTACGGTGTGCCGCGCTCGTTCCTGGGGCTGATGCCGGGCCGGGTCACCTACGTCATCGACCGGGACGGCATCGTCCAGCACGTCTTCGACTCGCAACTCCAGGCGACCCGGCACATCTCCGAGGCCCTGGACGTGCTCAAGCGGCTGAGCATTTCCTGAGCCTGGCCGGCTCTCATGCGGCGCTCCCGTCTGCTCCTGGCCGTGCTGGTGTCCCTGGCCCTCCATGGGGTGTTGGGACTCTGGCTTCGTCAGGGGGAGCGGTCCGCGCCGCCCGAGCCCGGCTCCCGCACACGTCCCGAGCCCATCGTCTTCGAGGTCATCGAACGCCACTCGCCCCGGGGTGAAGAAGCACCCCCGGCGAGTCCTCCTCCTGCGGGAGCACCCCCACCGGCTTCACCTCCACCCGCGCGCCGTCCTCCCCGCGCGAGTCCTCCATCGGCTCCGCGTGTGGCCGAGGTCCCTCCGCCCGCGAGCGCCGGGCCGCGAGTGACGGAGGACGAGCCCCGCGCCGTGAGGTTGTTTCCGGGGCCGGGAGGCTTGCCCGTGACGTTGATGCCAGCGCCGGGGCGCGCTTCCGGACACACGATGAGGGCGGGAGAGGAGCCTTCGTCCGAGCAACTGCGCGCCGAGGAGCACGCGCGGGTGCATGGACGCGTCCAGGGCTTCGTCGAGAAGGAGCTGGCGACGGAGCGGGTGGAGAACGGTCTCGTCGACACCTACTTCGGGGAGATGGACCGGGCCCTGGAGAAGGGGCTCACGGGCGCGCCGCTCTTCTCGTACGACGGCGTGCTCACGCATTTCTTCAAGCCAGGTCCCGGGTGGACCCAGGGACTGCGCGAGATGATGGCGCAGGCGCACAGCTACGGCGCGACGGGGCGCCCGGACGTGGCGGGAGGGCCCTCGGGCGATGACCTGGGGAGCGTGGCGCGCTCGGGAGCCGCGGGCGCGCGGGCCCGCTCGGGGTCCACGTTCGCGGATCGGCTCGACAGCTACTCGCGGGGAGCCAGCGCGCTGCATGTCCAGGTGGAACTGGAGCAATCACCCACGGGCCAGGTGTTGTCGGTGAAGCTGCTCGAGTCCTCCGGCAATCCGCTCTTCGACGCGTACGTGCTCGAGAACGTTCCCCAGTCCCTGGCGGAGCTCGGTCCCGCTTCCGAACACTTCGCCCAGCGCACGAAGGCGCCCACCGTGCGCAGCGTCTGGAGCGTGGACGGAAGGGTGAGCTTCACCCGGACGGTCAAACTGTCGAAACTCCACACCCTGGACGCCGGAGACGCCGCCTACGTCTCGGGGCTCGCCGCGCTGGGCATCCTGTCGGGCGGCTTCGACGAGGTGCGAGGCGAGGTGTACATCCCGGACCTCCGCCGGCCGCACTTCGACATCCGGACCCGCCTGCTCCAGGTGTACTGAGCGTCGCGAAAACGCGAAGGAGCCCGAAGGCACCGGCGAAGCGGTGCCCACGGACTCCGGGTGCCTCCTCGAGCGAGGATCACGCGTTGGCGGTCTTCTCCTGGCCGATGTTGATGCCCTGCTTGCCGAGGTAGTCCATGGCCTTGTCCTTCACATCGGTGCGCAGCTCCGGCCCGGTCTTGGGCGTGAGCAGCAGGGCGGCGATCCCGCCGACGGCGCACCCGATGACGAACGCGCCAATGCCCGCGAACGAGCTGCGCCCGGGCTTGTAGGTGGTCAGCCCCACGTGGCGCAGCGCATCATCCGGCTCGAAGTCCCGCCATTGGGCCCGCGCGTACTTGGGAAGCTCCTTGAGGAGCTTCCTGGCGAGGTACTTGCGGTACAGGTCACTCTTCACCGCCAACTTGGCCTTCTTCTCGAAAAACATACCGTCCTCCTCCTGGCCCTCGGCCATGCAAGACGGTGAACTCCGCCGCGGCAGTCCACCCTTGTAAGACGGAAATGTAGGGAGGGTTTTCCCGGGTGCCACCCCCTGACCCCAGGTGTGTTGGCTCTCGGAGCAGACGTTGGAACGGATAGCAGCCAGCCGAGCCCCTTTCTGCTATGCCCCCTGGCCCACGGGCCGCGCTTTGATGGTCCTCTCCACCCCCTCTGGTATAGATCCCGACATGGACTTCGAACTTCCCGAAAGCCATCGTGCCCTCCAGGCGTCCCTCCGTGATTTCTGCGAGCGCAAGGTCCGACCTTTCGCGCGTGAGTGGGACAAGGACGAGCACTTTCCCCTGGAGGTCGTCCGGGAGCTGGGCGGGCTGGGGGTGATGGGCATGCTGGTCGCCGAGGAGTACGGCGGAGCGGCGATGGACTCGCTGGCGGTGGCGGTGGCGGTCGAGGAGATCGCGCGCTACGACGGCTCGCTGGCGCTCACGGTGGCGTCGCACAACGGCCTGGGGACGAGCCACCTGCGCGTCTTCGGCAACGAGGAGCAGAAGCGCAAGTACCTGCCGAAGCTCGCCACGGGCGAGTGGCTGGGCGCGTGGGGCCTCACGGAGCCGGGCAGTGGCTCGGACGCGGCGGGCATGAAGACCACGGCGGTGCGCAAGGGCGAGCGCTGGGTGCTCAACGGCGCGAAGATGTTCATCACCCAGGGCACGGTGGGCGATCTCTTCGTGGTGCTGGCGGTGACCTCGCCGCAGAAGAAGCAGAAGGGCATCACTGCGTTCCTCCTGGAGAAGGGCATGCCGGGCTTCAGCCAGCGGCCCATCCACGGCAAGCTCGGCATGCGCTCCTCGGACACGGCGGAGCTGGTGATGGAGGACGTGGAGGTGTCGGACTGGCACCGGCTGGGCGAGGTGGACGCGGGCTTCATCGACACGATGAAGATCCTCGACAAGGGCCGCATCACCATCGGGGCGCTGTCGGTGGGCCTGGGCCGTGGGGCGCTGGAGGAATCGGTGCGCTACTCGCGTGAGCGCACGGCCTTCGGCCAGCCCATCTCCGAGTTCCAGGGCCTGCGCTGGATGTTCGCGGACATGAAGACGGAGGTGGACGCGGCGCGCCTGCTGGTGCATCGCGCGGCGTGCCTCGCGGACGCGGGCAAGCCCTACAGCATGGAGGCGTCCATGGCGAAGCTGTTCGCCTCCGAGGCCGCCACGCGCGCCTGCAACAAGGCGGTGCAGATCCACGGCGGCTATGGCTACACGCGCGAGTTCCCCGTCGAGCGCTACCTGCGCGACGCCAAGCTGTGTGAGATCGGCGAGGGCACGAGCGAGATTCAGCGCTCGATCATCTCGCGCGAGGTCTTCAAGCAGGCGTGATGGACAGGGCCTGGCTGGCGCAGCTCGGATTGGAACTCCGGGACGGAGCCGAGGGACCGGAAGCGACGTGCGTGCTGGCCGAGCCGCTGGAGAATCCGGTGGGCCATCGCGAGGTGTCGCGAGTGGTCTTCCTCGTGCGGGAGGGGCGTCTGCTCGTGCCCATCTCGCCGCCGGAGGTGATGGGGCTGCGGCCCATCGCGCTCGGTGCGGTGGAGGGGCGGGGGGACGTGGAGTCCGAGCTGGCGGATGCCTTTCACGAGCATCTCTTCCATGTGCAGCGGCGCTCGGCGGAACTGAGGGCGCTGGGCCTGAGTCCGCGGGTGGATCCCGTGTCGATGGGGCTGTCCACGCACCTGTCCGAGCAGGGGCTGGCGCTGACGCTGGTGGCGGACCGGCAGGGCAACTTCCAGGTCTCGAGCGCGGTGAGGGGAGGGCAGACGCTCGTCGTGCCCCCCGGGCATGGCTTCGAGCTGTCCGAGTTCCGCGAGAGGGGCGCGCTGGTGGGCTATCTGGCCGCCCTCTTCGGGGAGCCGGAGGCGGGGCGGGCGCGGGACGAGGGGGCGGAGGAGGGCGTCTTGCGCTTTTCCGACGTGCTCCGGGCCTTTGGCGAGCGGGCGCTGGTGCCGCCGCGCAGTGGAATGGAGTTGCTGGTGGTGTTGGAGGTGGAGGGCCGGCCCTACCGGTTCGCGGCGGCGCGGGTCTCGGGGCGGACGTTCCGGGGACTGCTCGCCGGGACCCAGGGGAAGGTGTGGGCGGAGCGATTCCAATTGGATGAATTCCCCGGGGTGATTCCTTTGGTGGCCAGTTTGTTGAAGGTCCCACCCGGGGCGGTGAAGCTGGCCGCGTCGGATACTCCACAGGAGTAGGGTTTTGGCACAGGCGAGTCTCACCCAGAGGATTGCGAGAGACGACGTGCGGGCGGCGTCGTTCGGATGACGGGGCAACAGGCCGAGCGCGTGAAGACCCTGGAGGCACGGCTCGGCGCGTCCTTTCCGCGTCCGGAGCTGGCGCTCACGGCGCTCACGCACAAGAGCTGGATCAACGAGCACCGCAGCGAGGGGGCCCAGGACAACGAGCGGCTGGAGTTCCTCGGGGACGCGGTGATCAACCTCGCGGTGGGCCACCGGCTCATGGAGCGCTTTCCCCAGATGAAGGAGGGAGAACTCACGCCCTTGCGCGCGCGCATCGTCAACGAGGAGGGCCTGTCGCGAATCGCCCGGCGGTTGGGGCTCGGGGAGCTGCTGTTGCTCGGGCGGGGCGAGGAACTCAGTGGCGGCCGGGACAAGCACTCCCTGCTGGCCAACGCGCTGGAGGCCGTGTTCGCCGCCGTGTACCTGGGCGAGGGACTGGGGCCGGTGATGGCGCTGGTGGATCGGCACTTCGCCGAGGCGCTGGAGGGCGTGGCCCAGGCGCTCAGCCGTCAGGACTACAAGACGAAGTTGCAGGAGTCGGCCCAGGAGCGCCTCAAGCTGACGCCCCGCTACCGCACCGTCTCCGAGACGGGGCCGGACCACGAGAAGATCTTCGAGGTCCAGGTGCTCCTGGGTGAGGAGGTGTACGCAACCGCCACGGGACGCAGCAAGAAGGACGCCGAGCAGATGGCCGCCCGGACGGCCCTGGACGAGTGGCACAAGCGGATTGAAAAACCGGAAGCGGTGATTTCTCCGGCGTCCCCCAGTCCGAAGGAAGACCCCCCGGGCTGAAACTTCTTGGTCCCCCTGGACGTGGCGAATAAGGTCCCGCGCCCAATCCGCTGGTGGGTTTCGACTCGGGAGGCAGGCCATGGGAATGATGGATGAGGCGCGCGCGGGTAAGGATCTCTACGCCACCTTCGACACCACCGAGGGGACGATCGTGGTGAAGCTCCTGTCGAAGGAGGCCCCGATCACGGTGGAGAACTTCGTGGGGCTGGCGACGGGCGAGAAGGACTGGAAGCACCCGGGCACGGGCGAGCAGATGAAGGGCACGCCCTACTATGACGGCACCATCTTCCACCGCTGTCTGCCCAACTTCATGGTGCAGGGCGGAGATCCGCTGGGCGAGGGGTACGGCGGCCCCGGGTTCAACATCCCGGACGAGTACCAGAGCGGCCGCACCTTCGCGAAGAAGGGCATTCTGGCCATGGCGAACACCAGCCGGCCGAACAGCGGCGGCGCGCAGTTCTTCATCACCGTGGTGCCGACGCCGCACCTGAACAACAAGCACACCATCTTCGGTGAGGTCGTGAAGGGTCAGGAGATCGCCGACCGCATCGCGAACGAGATTCCCAAGAACAGCAGCGGGCGTCCCAACAAGCCCATCGTCATCAACAAGCTGGCCATCAGCACCAGCGCGCCGGCCTGACGCCGCGCCTCACTTCCCCCTGACGGGGAGGTGCTTGCCCGCCGCCCCGCTCATGAGGGCACGGCGGGCCGGATGTTCTTCTTTATGTTGTTCCGGGGAGGAGTTCCCGTCGTCCGGGCGCCTCCTGATCACCTTCGACCTCCTGAAGCTCCAGATGCCTCCATCGACACACCGCAGCGGGTTCGCCGCGCTCATTGGCCGTCCCAACGTGGGCAAGAGCACGCTGCTCAATCAACTCACGGGCGAGAAGCTCGCCATCGTGTCCCCCAAGCCGCAGACCACCCGCAACCGCATTCTCGGGGTGGTGACGCGGCCGGAGGGGCAGGTGGCCTTCCTCGACACCCCCGGCATCCACCAGGCCAAGGGGCAGCTCAACCGCTACATGGTGGACGTGGCCCTGCAGGCGGCGGACGAGGTGGACCTGGTCCTCTTCGTCATCGAGGCCTCGGACAAGGTCGAGGTGGGGCCGGGCAACCGCGTCATCCTCGAGCAGTTGCAGAAGCTCGGCAAACCCACGTTCCTCGTCATCAACAAGATCGACACGGTGCCCAAGCTGGTGCTGCTGCCGCTCATCGACTTGTACCAGCGCGAGTTCCCCTTCGCCGAGGTGATTCCCATCTCCGCCAAGGAGGACGATGGCGTGGAGGAGCTGTTTCGCACGGTGCTCTCGCACATGCCCGAGGGCGATGCGCTCTTTCCCGAGGACGTGCTCACGGATCAGGCCGAGCGCACGCTCGTGGCCGAGTACGTGCGCGAGCAGGTGCTGCGCCACTGCCACCAGGAGATTCCCTACTCCACGGCGGTGGTGGTGGACTTCTTCGACGAGTCCGAGCGCGAGCCGCTGCCGGGCACGCCACCGGGGAAGCTCGCGGGCCTCATCCGGATCTCCGGCTCCATCTACGTGGAGCGGGACAGCCAGAAGGCCATCATCATTGGCAAGCAGGGACAGATGTTGAAGACGATCGGTACGGACGCGCGCAAGGCCATCCAGCGGCTCTTGGGGGCGCACGTGTACCTCTCGCTCCGGGTGCGCGTGGAGCCCCGGTGGAGCGAGCGGCCCGAGGGCCTCAAGAAGCTGGGTTACGAGTAGGAAGCCGTCAATGAAGCCTCTGGTCGCCATCGTCGGACGCCCCAACGTGGGCAAGTCCACGCTGTTCAATCGCCTCGCCCGGCGCCGCATCGCGCTGGTGGAGGACATCCCCGGCGTCACCCGGGACCGGCACTACTGGGACGTCGAGTGCGAGGGCCGGTACATCACCATCATCGACACGGGCGGCTTCGTGCCCGGGGAGAAGGACTCGCTCCTGCAGCAGGTGCGCGAGCAGGCGCAGCTGGCCGTGGAGGAGTGTGACGCCATCGTCTTCGTGACGGACGCGCGCGCGGGGCTCACCGCGGCGGATCAGGAAGTCGCCACCTACCTGCGCCAGAGCGGCAAGCCCGTGGTGGTGGCCGCCAACAAGCTCGACAGCGAGTCCCACACCGTCCAGGCGCACGCGGCCGAGTTCTTCCGTCTGGGCCTGGGCGAGGTGTTCCCCATCTCCGCCGAGCATGGCCTGGGCGTGGGCAACATGATGGAGGCCGTGGTCGGGAAGCTGCCGCCCATGGACGACGAGGAACTGGCCGCCAAGGCCTTCGCCGAGACCTCGGAAGACAGCGTCGACGAGCTGTCCGAGGTGGAGTACGGCTTCCAGCCCGACACGGACGAGGACGACGAGGAAGGGGAGGGCGCCAGGAAGGCCTCGGACGAGGCGGGGGACGAGGAGGAGGAGGGCACCCCGGAGGCCCCCGCCGAGGACGAGGAGGAGGAGCGGCCCATCCGGATCGCCATCATCGGGCGGCCCAACGTGGGCAAGAGCACGCTCGTCAACGCGCTGCTCAAGGAGAAGCGCGTGGTGGCCAGCGAGGTGCCCGGCACCACGCGAGACCCCATCGACTCGGAGCTCAAGTACAAGGATCGCCAGGTCATCCTCACGGATACGGCGGGAATCCGGCGCAAGAAGACCATCGCCCACCGGCTGGAGAAGTTCTCGGTGGTGGCGGCGCTCAAGTCGATGGAGCGCAGCGACGTGGCGGTGTTGCTCATGGACGCCACCGAGCCCGCGGTGGACCAGGACGCGAAGCTGGCCGGCATCGCCGAGGAGAAGGGCCGCGCGCTGGTCATCGTGGTGAACAAGTGGGATCTCATCAGCACGGATCAGCGCAAGCAGGAGATCTTCCGGGAAGAGCTCAAGTACGCGCTGAAGTTCGTGCACTACGCGCCCATCGTCTTCACCTCGGCGCTGCACGGCTCCAAGGTGGAGAAGGTGCTGGAGCTGGCGGTGGAACTGGCGGACCAGTTCCGCTACCGTTCACCCACGCCGCAGCTCAACCGGTTGCTCAAGCACATCGAGGACAACCACCCGGCCCCCATCGTGGGACGCGGGCCGCTTCGGGTGTACTACATGGCCCAGGTGGGGACGGCGCCACCCACCTTCGCCATCACCTGTAACCGGCCGGACGGCGTGCCGGACATGTACAAGCGCTACATCACCAATCAGCTGCGCAAGACGTTCGATATCCGCGTCCCCATCCGGCTGCTCTTCCGCGAGCGGCCGGGCAAGGAGAAGCGCGAGGCGCGCAAGCGACCCAAGCCGGCTGGAAAGCGGTAGCCGGTCCGCGTTGACACTGCTGGTGCGCGCTCCGTAGATTGCGCGCCCTTCGACCCCCGAAAAAGGTGCGAACCCCGTGGCCGAGAAGTCCGAGAAGATGACGACGAAGCAGGAGCTGCGCGCTCCGGACGCCTTCCAGCTTTACGGCGCCGAGGCCAGTAGCTGGCTGGAGAAGCGCCAGCAGTACATCGGCCTCGCGCTGGGCGTGGCGCTGGTGGGCGGATTGATCGCCGCGACGGTGCACTATTTCTCCGCCCGCGGCGAGGAGAAGGCCTCCAAGCAGTTCGGCGAGGCGCTGTCGGTGCTGGAGCGGCCGGTGGTGACCGGGGTGGACCTGCAGCCAGCGGCGGAGGGTCAGGAGCCGCCCTTCAAGAGCGACAAGGAGAAGGACGAGGCGATCGTCCAGTCGCTCACCGGGTTTCGGGAGGCGAACAAGGGCTCGGACGCGGCGGCCATGGCGGCGCTGCCCTTGGGCAAGGCCGAGTACCGGCTGGGCAACTACGACCAGGCGCTGGCCTCCTTCGATGCGTTCCTGGGCAAGGCGCGCAAGGAGGATCCGCTGACGGTGTCGGCGCGCGAGGGCCAGGGCTACGCCTACGAGGCCAAGGGCGAGCTGGACAAGGCGCTCGCGTCCTTCCAGGAGATGTCCAAGCTCGACGCGGGCGGCTTCCTGCAGGGCATGGGGCAGTACCACCAGGCGCGCATCCTCGTGGCGCAGGGCAAGAAGGACGAGGCGGCGCAGCTGCTCTCGGACCTGAAGACCGCGCAGACGAACACGGCGGCGGGACGGCTCGCCACCGAGCGGCTGGCGGTATTGGCGGCCCAGGGCGTGAAGGTGCCCGAGCCGAAGCCGGAGTCGGCGCCGGCTGCGACCCCGGACGCGAAGTAGCTCGGATAGGCCTCGATGCGGACCGCGAGCGGGTGGAAGCGTTGGGTGGGTGGGCTCGCGGCGGCGGGTCTGCTCGTGGGTTGCCAGACGGTGCCGGTGTACGGCAACCCGGAGCCGTCCTCTCCGGAGCAGCCGCCGCACCACTTCTTCACGGTGGAGTGGTGGACGCGGCTGGTGGCTCCCTCGCTGCTCGAGTACGCCCCGCGGGAGCAGGCGCGCCCCGCGTACGACGAGAAGAACGAGCGGGTCATCGCGCTCACCCGTGACGGCTACGTGCGCAGCATTGGCGCCGAGGGCAAGGAAGCCTGGAACTACCGGGTGGGCAACCGCTTCTACGCGGGCGCGACGGTGCATGAGGGCACCGTGTATGTGCCGGGCACGGACGGCGTGTTGCATGCCCTGGACGCGAAGACGGGCGCGCCGCGCTGGAAGTACGTGGCGGGAGAGGCGCTGGGGACCGCCCCGGTGATCGAGGGCGACCTGGTCCTGGTCTCCTCCCTGAGCGACACGTTGTTCGCGGTGAAGCGGGACACGGGGGCGCTCGCGTGGTTGTACCGTCGGGACGCGCCCGCGGGCTTCACCATCCACCGCACCTCGGCGCCGGTCGTGCGGGGCCAGTCCGTCTGGGTGGGATTCTCCGACGGCGCGCTGGTGTCGTTGGAGTTGGCCGATGGCGGAGTGCGCTGGGAGAAGTCGCTCGCGCCGGGTTCAGGTGGCAGCGGTCAGTTCGTGGACGTGGACACCACGCCCGTGCTGGACAACGCGGGTCACGTGTACGCCGCGTCGTATACGGGCGGGCTCTACTGTCTCGACGCCGACACGGGCGACGTGGTGTGGAACTCGGTGGCACAGGGCATCACCTCACTGCTGCTGCATGGGGACGTGGTGGTCGCCACGGGAGATGACCGCCTGGATGCCTATATGGCCGACAACGGGCGGCTCATCTGGTCGCGGAGCTTGGAGGAAAGGGCCGGCCTCGACGCGGTGTTGACGAAGGGTCTGCTCCTGGTCCCCGTGCAACGCTCGCTGATCTTCGTGGATCCGCGCACGGGCAAGACCCGGCTGACGTGGAACCCGGCCGAGGGCGTGTCGGCGCCGGCGCGGGTGGTGGGGAGCAAGGTGTATGTGCTCTCCAACAACGGCTACCTGTACGCGTTGCGGCTGGATGGGAGGAGCGGTTGACGGGGAGCACGACGAAGAAGAGGGTGCATGTGGTGGCGGCCCTCATCTTCCGGCCCGGAGACGACGCGCGGTTCCTGGTGCAGCAGCGGCTGCCCGGTGGAAGCCGTGGACTGCTCTGGGAGTTTCCGGGCGGAAAGGTGGAGTCCGGTGAGTCCGAGCCCGAGGCCCTCGCCCGGGAGTGCCGGGAAGAGCTGGACATCGCGCTCCACGTGGGAAGGCGGCTATGGGCGGGCAGACACGAGTACCCGGATCTGACGGTGGACCTGGTGTTGTACGGGGCGAGGCTGGAGTCGGGGGAGCCGAAGACGCTGGGAGCCCAGGCCCTGGCGTTCCTGACGCCGGAGGAGATGCGGGCGTTGCCGTTCTGCGAAGCGGATCTTCCTCCCCTGGAGGAACTGGTGGCGGGGCGTTTGGTCCCTCTTCTTTGATGGTGCGGCGCACGTTCCAGCTCATCCCGGGCGTGGGCCCCTGGAAGGAGAAGGATCTCTGGGCCCGGGGCATCCACACCTGGGAGGACTTTCCGGACAGTGGCGTGGTGCTCGGGCAGAAGGCGGATGGACTGGCGCGCCAGCGGCTGGCCCAGGCTCGCGAGGCCCTGGAGCGGCGGGATCTCGGTGCCCTGGCGGGAATGATTCCGCCCCGCGAGCACTGGCGGCTGTATCCCGAGTTCGCCCGGGACGCGGTGTATTTCGACATCGAGACGAATGGGAAGCAGGAGCAGGAGCCCACGGTGGTGGCCCTGTTCGACGCGGATGGCCTGCGCGTCTTCATCCTCGGCCGCAACATGGACGAACTCCCCGAGGCCATGGCCCAGCGCGCATTGTGGGTGACGTTCAACGGCTCGGTCTTCGACGTGCCGGTGTTGCGCAACTACTTCGGCAAGCGTTTTCCCACGCCCCAGGCCCATATCGATCTGCGCTTCGTCTGCCGTCGGCTCGGCATGGGGGGCGGTCTCAAGGAGATCGAGGACAAGCTGGGTATGGGACGGCCCCCCCACATGAAGGGCGTGAATGGTTGGGACGCCGTGCTGCTGTGGCGCGCCTATCTGGCCCGCGGCGACGTGGAGGCGCTGCGCTTCCTCGTGGAGTACAACCTGTACGACTCGTTCCAGCTGCGCTCGTTGATGGACACGGCGTACAACCGAGCCCTGGATGACTTGAACCTGGACGAACTCGCGCGGCTGCCCGTGTTCGAGCGGGGCGAGGTCCTTTATGACGTGAGTCGGCTCATCCTGGAGCTGGGGCCCACGCAGAGGGATCTGAACGTGCTCGAGCGGGTGCGCGCCCAGGATCGGGATCTGCGCCAGGACTGAGTCCCACCCGAGGACGGAGGTCGGGCGACCGTGTCAGTCCGGACTGGTAGGGTGTTGACGCTGGAGGTCCGGCATCCAATGCCTACCTCCCGTATCCCCTTGGCGCGGCGTTGGCGTGTAACACAGGAGAGCCCGAAGATGTCCATCGACAGGCCCGAGTCCTCGACCCCTCCCAGACTTCTCTTTTGCGTGGATGGCACCCGGTACGAACTCGTCCGCAAGCTGGGACGGCGAAGCTCGGGGGAGTTGCTGCTCGCCCGGCGCCGCCACGCCAAGGGGCCCTCCGGGTGCGTCATCATCAAGCGGTTGTGTCGGCCCGTCAGTGAGAAGCAGAAGCAGCGCTTGGTGCAGGAGGTGCAACTCGCCTACCGCCTCGAGCATCCGGGCATCGCGAGGGTGTACCACTGGGGGACGCACGGAGACCTGCCGTACGTGGTGATGGAGTACGTGGAGGGCCACTCCCTGGAAACGGTGCTCAGCGTCGCCGCCATGCGCCAGCGGCCCATGTCCGAGGCCTTCGTCTGCCATGTGGTGTCGGAGATCGCGGATGCACTCCATTATGCGCATACCCGGACCGATGAGCAGGGTCGGTTCCTGGGGATCGTCCACCGGGACGTCACTCCGGAAAACATCCGGGTGGGCGTGAGCGGCGAGGTGAAGCTGGTGGATTTCGGAGTGGCGTATTCGCTGCTTCCCGGACGGGATGCCACCACGGCCTCGATCCTGCGCGGGGACATCGCCTATGCCTCGCCCGAGCGCATGCGCCTGGAACCGGTGGATCACCGCTCGGATTTGTTCTCGCTGGGGCTGGTGATGCTCGAGTTGCTCACGGGTCGGCATCTGTTCGACCTGGAAGACGTGGAGCATGCGGCTCGGTCCGGAGGAGACGTGCTCGCGGCGGACCGCGACAGCCTCCAGTCCGAGGCGCGCTGTGAGGAGCCCAGTTGGTTGCCCGTCGCGCAGATGGCGGCGCGCATCGAGCGTTTCGGACCCGAGGACGTCGCACGGGCCACTCAGGGGCTCTCCGAGCCGCTCCGGGCCGTGGTGCACCGGGTGCTCCAGCGCGAGCCGTCTGCGCGCTATCAGACGGGGCTGGAACTGCGTGATGCGCTCAGGGCCTTGCTCGTGGTTCAGGGGCGGCCGTATGGGCGGCCAGAAGCGGCGCGGGAGGTATTGGTGGCGGTGAAGGAAGCGGAGTTGCTGCGCGAGTCAGCGGACGTGCTCGAACCGGATGTCTTTCCGGGTTTTCCGGGCGGGCGGACCGAGCACTGAGCGCTCAGCGTCGGCGCTGTTTTTGTTTCTTCGCGGGCGGTGGAGGCTTTTCCTTTTCCCCGGACACCTGGAACGCCAGCCGGATGTCCGCGAGTTCGCGGCCTTGAGCGTCAGTCATCGACGTGCCGCTTTGCGCGTCGATGACCAGGACATACCGATGGCCTGCCTTGAGGGGGGTGGGCAGGGAAATCCGGTAGACCAAGCCCGTGGATGATTCCTCGGCGGCATCGTCCGAGCTCAAGGCCCGGTCGGCTTCGTCGAAGATGCGGACCCGGTAGTTGTGAATCGACTGGGAACCACGCAACTCGAGCGTCGACGTGGGCTCGATGAGCGGCCGACCTTCTTCCTCGCCAACAAAAGGGATGGGCTCCATTCCCGCATCCGGCAATGCGTATTGGAGCGTGAAGACCGCGGGGGCTGGTACCGCGGAGTCCACACCTGAATCCTGTGTGGGAGCAGTGACGACGACACCGGCGTCATCGGTGGGAGTGGAGGGTTTGGGACATCCAGCCACGCCGAGCGCGACCGCGCAGACGAAGCTCACACGGAGGAGTCTCATAGGTGCCGCGGACCCTATGCCTCCAGGGCGTGACCGAGAAGCATGAACGCCCGGATGCCCGGTGGAACGAGGGGACCTAAGCCCCCGAAAACAGACCCAATGAGTCTGATAAGATGCGTTATGTCAACTAAGGGCCGGCCCCGTTCTAGGCCCGTGACATGCGCTTCGCGTCCCGCCGTGGAATCAAAGTTCCCCTCGTGCGTTCGCTAGCCCGGGCATGCTCCGTCTCCCGTCATCGGGCTCCCCTTCCTCTTCCGAAAAGGAACTTCATGAAGCGCCTCCTCATCATGGCCTCCCTGCTTGGCGCCACCCCCGCGCTCGCCGACGAGGGCATGTGGACGTACAACAATTTCCCCTCCTCCAAGGTCAAGGAGAAGTACGGCTTTGCCCCTACCCAGGACTGGCTCGACAAGGTTCGTTTGTCCTCGGCCAAGTTCGGCGGCGGCTGCTCCTCGAGCTTCGTGTCCGCCGACGGCCTGGTGATGACGAACCACCATTGCGCCCGTGGCTGCATCCAGCAGCTGTCCACCGCCAAGAAGGACTTCATCGCCAACGGCTTCTACGCGAAGACCCAGGCCGAGGAGCTCCAGTGTCCGGCCCTCGAGGTCAGCCAGCTCCTGGACATCACCGATGTCACCGAGCAGCTCAACGCCGCGACCAAGGGGCTCACCGGCAAGGCCTATGCCGATGGACTCAAGGCCGAAATGGCCAAGCTGGAGAAGGCCTGCGCCACCAGCGAGCAGTTCCGTTGTGACGTCGTCACCCTGTACCAGGGCGGCAAGTACAACCTCTACAAGTACCAGCGGCACCAGGATGTGCGGCTCGTGTTCGCGCCCGAGCAGGCCATTGCCTTCTTCGGTGGAGATCCGGACAACTTCGAGTTTCCCCGGTATGACCTGGACGTGAGCTTCCTGCGCGTCTACGGCAAGGACGGCAAGCCCGCGAAGACCGAGCACTACTTCAAGTGGTCCGAGCATGGGGCCAAGGAAGGCGAAGCGACCTTCATCTCCGGCCACCCGGGCCGTACGTCGCGCGGGCTGACCGTGTCCCAGCTCGAGACGCTTCGGGACATGACGCTGCCCAAGACGTTGTTCCGTCTCTCGGAGATGCGCGGTCAGCTCACCGAGTTCCAGACCCGCGGTGCCGAGCAGAAGCGCACCTCCACCAACTTGCTCTTCGGCGTGGAGAACGGCCTCAAGGCCAACAAGGGCAAGCTCGAGCAGCTCTCCGACAAGGGGTTCTTCGCCCAGAAGGTCGCCGCCGAGCAGGAGCTGCGCACCAAGGTCAACGCGGACCCGAAGATGAAGGCCAAGTACGGCTCCGCCTGGGACGAGATCGCCCGGGCCCAGCAGACGTACCGCGACCTGCGCAAGGAGTACGAGAGCATGGAGAATGGCCTGTACTCCCAGCTCTTTGGTCTCGCGCGGTCGCTGGTGCGCGCCGCGGACGAGTTGCCCAAGCCCGACGCCGAGCGGCTGCGTGGCTTCAACGACGCGAACCTGCCCCAGCTCAAGGTCCAGTTGATGAGCAAGGCGCCCATCTACCCGGAGCTGGAGGTGCTCCAGTTGACGTTCTCGCTCACCAAGATCCGCGAGGAGCTCGGCACCGAGCACCCCTTCGTCAAGAAGGTCCTCGGCAAGGAGTCCCCGCGCGCGTTGGCCACGCGGATCGTCAAGGGCTCGAAGCTGGCGGACCTCAAGGTTCGTGAGCAGTTGCTCTCCGGTGGCAAGGCGGCGATCCAGGCGTCCAAGGATCCGTTGATCCAGCTGGCCAGCCTCGTGGATCCGGACGCGCGGGCCATCCGCAAGCGCTACGAGGAGGAAGTCGACGCCGTGGTGCGCAAGAACAGCGAGCTCATCGCCCAGGCCCGCTTCGACGTCTACGGCACGCAGATCTACCCGGATGCCACGGGAACGCTGCGCCTGTCGTTCGGCGCCGTGAAGGGCTACGTGGAGGATGGCAAGCAGGTGGAGCCCTTCACCTCCATGGGTGGCACCTTCGGGCACGCCACGGGCGAGGAGCCGCTCGCCCTGCCCAAGAGCTGGCTCGCCGCGCAGAAGACGGTCAAGGACACCACCCCGATGAACTTCGTCACCACCAACGACATCATCGGCGGCAACTCGGGCTCGCCCGTCATCAACCAGAACGCGGAGATCGTCGGCCTCGTGTTCGATGGCAACATTCAGTCGCTCGGCGGTGACTACGGCTTCGACGAGAGCGTCAACCGTGCCGTCTCCGTCCACAGCGATGCCATCGTCGAGGCGCTGCAGAAGGTCTACAAGGCCGACCGCGTCCTCCAGGAGCTGCGCCCCGGTGCGACCTCCGCCAAGGGTGGTTCGGGCCTGTAAGACGTGACGAAAAAGGGGCTGTCCGGAATGCATCCCCGGACAGCCCCTTCGTTTTCCCTCACCCGTCCGCCCTGCCCTCGATCTCCTCGCGCCCTACTCCCACTCGATCGTGGCGGGCGGCTTGGAGGAGACGTCGTAGACGACGCGGTTGATGCCCCGCACTTCGTTGGTGATGCGCGTGGAAATGCGCTCGAGCACCGGGTACGGCAGCCGCGCCCAGTCCGCCGTCATGCCGTCCACGCTCGTCACCGCGCGCAAGACACACGTGGACTCGTACGTGCGCTCGTCGCCCATGACGCCCACGCTCTGCACCGGCAACAGCACCGCGAAGGCCTGCCACAGCTCCCGGTACAGGCCCGCGTCGCGGATCTCCTGCTGCACGATGGCGTCCGCGCGGCGCACCAGCTCCAGCCGCTCCTCGGTGATCTCCCCGAGCACGCGGATGGCCAAGCCCGGCCCTGGAAAGGGTTGCCGGGAAACCATCTCGTCCGGCAAGCCGAGTTCGCGGCCGAGCACTCGCACCTCGTCCTTGAAGAGTTCGCGCAGGGGCTCCACCAGCTTGAGGTTCATCTTCTCCGGCAGCCCTCCCACGTTGTGGTGGCTCTTGATGGTGACCGACGGGCCCTTGTAGGACACGGACTCGATCACGTCCGGGTACAGCGTGCCCTGCGCCAGGAACTGCGCGCCGTGCACCTGCTGCGCGGCTTCCTCGAAGACGGCGATGAACTCGCGGCCGATCGTCTTGCGCTTCGTCTCTGGATCCGTCACTCCGGCGAGCTTGCCGAGGAACCGCTCCCGGGCGTCCACCGTCTTGAGCGGCACGTGGAAGCGATCCACGAACAGCGCCTCCACCTGAGCGCGCTCGTCCTGCCGCAAGAGGCCGTTGTCCACGAAGATGCACTGCAACCGGGCGCCGATGGCCCGGTGAAGCAGCAGCGCCGCCACCGAGCTGTCCACGCCGCCCGACAAGCCGCAGATGACCCGGCCGTGCTCGCCCACCTGGCGGCGGATGGCCTCCTGGGCCTCGTCGATGAAGCCCTTCATCGTCCAGCTGCCGCTCACCTTGCAGTCGGTGAACAGGAACGCGCGCAGCATCTCCTTGCCCGTGGGCGTGTGCACCACCTCGGGGTGGAACTGCAGGCCGTAGATGGGCTTGCTCGTGTGCGCCGCCGCCGCGAAGGGCGAATTGCCACTGCGGCCAATGGACTCGAAGTCCGGGGGCAGCGAATCCACCCGATCCCCGTGACTCATCCAGACCTTGACCCGCTCGCCCACGTTGAACGCCGCCAGGGGGCCGCGCGCCGTGAGCACTTCCACCTCCGCGGCGCCGTACTCGCGATGCGCGGAGCGATCCACCCGGCCGCCCAACAACTTGGAGAGCAGTTGGAGCCCGTAGCAAATGCCCAGCACGGGCACCCCGGCGTCGAAGACGAAGGGATCACACCGCGGAGAACCCTCCGCCTCCACCGAGGCCGGTCCTCCCGACAGGATGATGCCGCGCGGGGCGAAGCGGCGGATGTCGTCCGCCGGCAGGTCCGGCCGGTGGATCTCGCAATACACCCCCAGTTCCCGCACGCGGCGCGCGATGAGCTGTGTGTATTGACTGCCAAAATCGAGGATGAGGATCTTCTCGGCGTGAATGTCCACCACACTCTCCAAGGGGGCGCGCGTTGACGGATGCGGCCCTTACCGCTAGAAACTTTCGGAAATCAACCTTTAAGTCCCACTCGAAGAAGAGGTTCTGGATGCGCCTGCCCGCCGTTGCAACCGTCCTGTTGCTGATCGCCCCTGGTTGCGTGAAGGAAATCTCCTCGGATGAGCGTCTGGATCGCGAGACGGAGGGGATCGGCGCGCCTCGGAGCACTCCCGACGCCGCGGCCCTGGGCAAGGTGCACTGCGACGACACGGCGGACGCGCTCAACCAGGCGCGCAACGTGAACCGTCCGGAGACGGATCGGGTCATCAGCTACGTGGAGCTCTACGAGAAGCTGCTCAAGAGCAACGCCACCTTCGAGGAGGCGATGACGCGCAACCCCGACCTGCACTACACCGAGGGCAGTCAGAAACTCGTGGCCGCTCGGGACAACTGCATCCAGCAGACGGCGGACGTGAAGGTGGAGTTCGAGACCTACGTGCGCGAGCTGGTGAGCGTGCCCACGGTGCAGGAGATCAAGGGCGGCAACACCGTCACGGTGGCCCGTCTGGACTTCGGCACCCTGCGCCAGGCCATCGAGGTGCTCAACGTGGACGACAAGGAGCAGTTGCTCACCCGCGTGGCCAACGCCGAGCGCACCGTGGTGCCCTCCACGCCCGCGGCGGAGGATCCCGCGGCCCGCAAGCGCGGCAAGTAGTAGGCACTCCGCCGCGCTCGAGGCCTGGCGCCCCGCTCACTCCACCCGGTAGTTGGGCGCTTCCTCGGTGATGATGACGTCGTGCACGTGGCTCTCCTTGAGCCCCGCCGACGTGATGCGCACGAAGCGAGCGTTGGCGCGCAGGTCGTCGATGGTGCCGCAGCCCACGTAGCCCATGCCGCTGCGCAGTCCGCCCAGCATCTGGTGGATGTTCATGCCGAGGCTGCCCTTGTAGGGCACGCGGCCCTCGATCCCCTCGGGCACGAGCTTCACCGCTTCCACGTCCGACTGGAAGTAGCGGTCCTTGGCCCCCTGCTTCATGGCGCTCAAGGAGCCCATGCCCCGGTAGCTCTTGTAGCTGCGGCCCTGGTAGAGGATCACCTCGCCGGGGGCCTCCTCGGTGCCCGCGAAGAGCGAGCCGATCATCACCGTGCTCGCTCCGGCCGCCAGGGCCTTGACGATGTCACCCGAGTACTTGATGCCACCGTCGGAGATGATGGGCACGCCGTGCTTGTCCGCCTCGCGCGAGCACTCATCCACCGCCGTCAACTGGGGCACGCCCACGCCAGCCACCACGCGCGTGGTGCAGATGGAGCCAGGGCCGATGCCCACCTTCACCGCGTCCACGCCGGCCTCGATGAGCGCCCGGGTACCGGCGGCCGTGGCCACGTTGCCCGCGATGAGCTCGAAGCCGTGGAAGTTCTTGCGCGTGTCGCGCACGGCGTCGATGACGCCTCGCGAGTGGCCATGGGCGGTGTCGATGACGATGACGTCCACGCCCGCCTTCACCAGCGCGTCGATGCGGGCCTCGCGGTCCGGCGAGGCGCCCACCGCGGCGGCGCACAGCAGCCGGCCCAGGGAATCCTTGGCGGCGTTGGGCCGCGTGCGGCGCTTCTCCATGTCCTTGATGGTGATGAGGCCGCGCAGCTCGAACTGCTCATCCACGATGAGCAGCTTCTCGATGCGGTGCTCGTGCAGCAGCTTCTGCGCATCGGGCTGGGTGATGCCCTCGCGGCCGGTGACGAGCTTGCGCGTCATCACCGCCTCCACCTTCTGATCCAGGTCCGTGACGAAGCGCACGTCGCGGCTGGTGACGATGCCCACCAGCTTGCGGCCCTGCACCACGGGGATGCCGGAGATGTTGTGCTGGTGCATCAAATCGATGGCGCGCGCCAGCGGCACCTGAGGCTCCACGGTGATGGGGTCCACCACCATGCCGCTCTCGAACTTCTTGACCTTCGTGACCTCGAGCGCCTGCTGCTCGGGCGTCATGTTCTTGTGGATGACCCCGATGCCGCCTTCCTGCGCCATGGAGATGGCGGTGCGCGCCTCGGTGACGGTGTCCATCGCCGCGGAGAGCAGCGGGATGTTGAGCCGCAGGTTGCGGGTCAGCCGGGTGCTCAGGTTGGCGTCTCGAGGAAGAACATCACTCTCGGCGGGCAGCAGGAGGACATCGTCGAAGGTCAGCGCGAGCTGGACATCTGAGGTCAACATGAGGGAGCCCCGGGAAAGGAAGCCGGTTCCATAAAGGGTGCGGGCCAGCGGCGCAATGATCGCGCTGCCTTTTCATCCTGCCTTCCTGCCTCCGAGGCGAAGCAATGCTAGGCTTGCGCTCGCCCTCCTGGACCTGCCTCCAAGGACCTCGATGAAGCCGCCGTCTCCCTCGACCGCCCAGGGTGAACCCCTCGGCCTGGTCATCAAGCTGCCGTTCGCCACGTCCGAGGAGTTCCTGTCGAAGTACGGCGTCCATCTCACCCGAGGTGGAATTTACTTGCGTTCCAAGTCGGTGAAGCCTCCCGGGACTTCGGTCCGCTTGGAAATCAAGCTGGCGGATGGCTCGCGGGTCATCCATGCCCTGGCCGTCATCCAGTTCGTCACGGGACAATCAGGCCAGGGTCTGCCGGGCATGGGCTTCCGCTTCCTCACCGTGGATGCCGAGACCCAGCGCCTGCTCGACGCCGCCGTCACCCTTCTGCCCCACGCCGATTCGCTCTTGCCTCCCCTTCCGGCTGGAGTCGGTCCCGCCGATGCCTCGCTTCCCTCCGAGCCAGGAGGAGCGTCCGGCATGGCGCTGGAGGCCCCCTCCGTCGCGCCCACGCTCTTGAATGAGCCGGGGACACCCCACCTCGTCATTCCCGCCCATACGCCCCTTCCCGGGACGATCCCCGCGGTGACGTCGGCCTCGGAGCAGGTGTCGTCCGAAGCCCCACCCCCGCTCCCCGCTCCGGAGCCCCTCTCGAGCCGTCCCCCGCCTCCGGCCGAGACCCCGCCCCCACTCCAGGCCACCCAGGACCCCGCTCCCGTGCCAAGCGCCCCCGTCTTCGAGGCGCCCACCGAGGAGCCCAAGCGCACCGGGCCGGTGATTGGCATCGACCTGGGGACGACCAACTCCTGTGCCGCCTTCGTGCGCAACAACAAGCCGGGCGTATTGCCCAGCCGCGAGGGGCACAACACCGTGCCTTCCATCATCGCCCTCAACACCCGGGGCCGGCTCGTGGTGGGCCACCCCGCCCGGGGGCAGATGCTCACCAATCCCCGGCAGACGGTGTACGGGGCCAAGCGGCTCGTGGGCCGACCCTACGACTCCACCATCGTCCAGCAGATCCGCGACCGCTTCGCCTACGAGATCGCGCCCGGTGACGAGGGCGAGGCGGCGGTACGGCTCGGAGATCGCGTCTACTCCCTGCAGCAGCTCTCCGCGCTCATCCTGCGCGAGGTGCGCGAGGTGGCGCAGAACCAGCTCGGCCAGTCCGTGTCACGCGCGGTCATCACCGTGCCCGCCTACTACAACGACAACCAGCGCCAGGCGGTGCGCGAGGCCGGACGGCTCGCGGGCCTGTATGTCGAGCGCATCCTCAACGAGCCCACCGCCGCCGCGCTCGCCTACGGCTTCGGCCGCAAGCTCCAGCAACGCGTGCTCGTCTATGACCTGGGCGGCGGCACCTTCGACGCCTCGGTGCTCGAGCTCAAGGACACCCTCTACGAAGTCGTCTCCACCGGAGGCGATACCTTCCTGGGCGGCATCGACTTCGATCACGCCATCGTCGAGTACCTGTTGCAGCAATTCCAGGAGCGCACCGGCCTCTCCTTCCAGGGAGACCGGGTGGCACTGCAGCGGGTGCAGGACGCCGCGGAGCGCGCCAAGTGCGCCCTGTCCGAGCGCGCCGAGGTGCGCGTGCAGGTGGCCTTCCTGATGATGGCCGACGGCAAGCCCGTGGACCTGGACGTGAGCCTGTCGCGCGATCAGCTGGTGAAGCTCACCGGGCAGCTCGTGGATCGCACCCTCCAGGTGTGCGCCGAGGTGATGGACGCCAAGGGGCTCACGCCCAAGGACATCGACGAGGTCATCCTCGTGGGAGGCCAGAGCCGCTCGCCGCTCGTGCACGAGAAGATCTCCGCCTTCTTCGGCCAGGCGCCCACCAAGAACGTGCACCCGGACGAGGCGGTGGCGCTCGGCGCGGCGCTCCTGGCGCACAGCCTCGGACAGGCCGAGGGCACGGTGACGCTCGTGGACGTGCTGCCCATGGCCATTGGCGTGAGTCTGCCCGGCGGGCGCTTCAAGCCCGTGCTGGAGCGCAACGTGGCGCTGCCCGCGAAGAAGCGCTACGAGCTGGCCACCAGCCGCGAGGATCAGCAGGAGCTGGAGTTCATCATCCTCCAGGGTGACTCGGAGCGCGCCGTGGAGAACGAGTACCTGGGCACCTTGAAGGTCTCGGGACTGCCCCCGGGGCCCCGGGGTTCGGTGCGGGTGGCGATCACCTTCTCGGTGAACAACGAGGGCATCCTCCAGGTGATGGCGCGCGAGGAGTCCCTGGGCATCGAGGTGATGAGCCAGTTCAGCACCCGGGACACGCCCACGGAGCTCAAGGCGAAGCGGGACGCGCCGTCGGCCGATCAACCAGCGGCCCGCAGACCTCCCGTGGCACACGTGCCCCTGCCGCTGCTCGAGCAGGCCCGCCACGTACCCGCGGGCGGGCTCGTGGGTTGGCTCAAACGTCTGCTCGGGAAGGCCTAGAGGCCGCCCCCGCGCTCACTCGCGGATGCGCAGGCCCTCGGTGCCGGAGGCCTTCTCGGCCATCTCGAACACCGGAGACGGAGCGGCGGACGGGCCCTCGGAGGCCACGCCGCTGAGCAGGTGGGTGGGCAGCCCGGTGTTCACCGGCGACTTGAGGGTGGCGCCACGCTGGGCCACGACGCGCTTGCGCCACAGGAAGGCCGCCAGGCCACCCACCGCGAGCATGCCAAACACCACCAACTGCCCTTCCTTCATCCGCTCGATGGCGTAGTCCAGCTTGTCGCCGAAGTGGAAGCCGAGCCACACGAAGAACGGCGCGGACAGCAGCGCCGCCAGGCCATCCCAGAAGATGAAGCGCCCGTAGGACATGCCCGCCGAGCCGGCGGTGAAGTACGTCACCGCGCGCACCCCGGGCAGGAAGCGGGCGATCATCACGATCTTCTGCCCGTGCAGGCCGAACAGGCCCTCCACCTTGGCGCGCTTCTCCGGAGTGACGATCCGGGCGAAGAAACCCGTGGGCGAACGGCCCACCTGCGAGCCCAACCGCCGGCCCGCCAGGAAGATGAGGCTGTCACCCACCAGGATGCCCGCGAAGCCGATGGCCATCATGCCCGACAGGCTCGCGGCGCCCTTGTGGGCGAGGAATCCACCCAGGATGAGCGAGATGTCCTCGGGCAGGGGCACTCCGAGCCCGCACGCCACCAGGATGCCGAACACGGTGGCATAGGCGAGGATGCCTTGGGTGCTGCCCAGCAAGGAGGTCAGGAATTCTTGCACGCTCGTCTCGTCTCTTTCGCTTCCGGTGGAGGACCGACGGGGCTACCCGCGCCGGATCTCCAGCGCCCCCGCATCAACCGGGCACGCATCACCAAAACTCCGGGTCCGCCCCGGCGCGTCCACGATACCCTTCTGGGTGAAAGGCTCCATCCTCGGACGGAAGCCCCCCGTCCCCCGCTCTGGGTACGAGCGTCCAGGCTCGCTCGCCACCTTTCCCGCCGTGACATCCCCGCCGCGGGTGGATGCACGTGAGCGCGGGTCGTGGCCCCACCTCATTCCTCGCACATCCATTCATCGCTCCCGGGAATATTCCGCGAATCACTCACGCGAGAAGGTAGCACGGTGCGCAAGTGGGGGGCGGTGGGTGTCACGTCTTGCCCACGAGCGACTTCATGGCCTCGCGGTTGTCACGGACCTTCTGGCCGAAGTGCAGGACAATCCCCATGAGCAACTTCATACAGGCCTGGGGTTTCTGCACGGTCAGCTTCTGGAAGTCCGCGTGGCGGAATTCGACGGCGAACACGTCCGTGAGGGCCGTGGCGGTACACAACCGCTCGCCCTTCTGTAGCAGGGCCAGTTCTCCCAGGGGCTCTCCCGCCCCCACCTCGCCGAGCGTCGTCTCCTCTCCCGAGCCATTCCTCGCGCTCAAGCGCACGGAACCGTCGTGGATGATGAAGAGCGAGTCCCCCGGGCGTCCCTCGACGAACAGGGAGGAGCCCTTGGGAAATGCACGGGAGACCCCGACAGCGGCGAAAATCTGGAGGCCGACGTCGGAGAAGTCCTTGAAGAGCGGGCACGCCTTGAGTGCGGCAGCGACCTCCATGGGTGTGGGTCCTAACACACACCCCGGGCCACGTCACGTGTCAGGCCACCACGCACGATTCAGCGGGCTGGGGCAGCTCCGCGGGAGGCATCACCGTGGGTGGGCTGAGCACCTCGAGCTGCTTGCCCGCGAGCTGGTTGGGCGTGGCGCTCTCCACCTTCACCTTCACGAGGGCACCGGCCGGGGCGTCTCCCTCGAAGTTGACGGTGCGGTTCTCCGGCGTGCGGCCAAAGCGCTTGAGCGGGTTGTAGCGCGAGGGGCCTTCCACCAGCACCTCCACCTCCTGCCCCACCAGGGCCTGGGTGATCTCCCCGCTGATGCGCCGCTGCAGCTTCTGCAGCCGCTCGAGCCGTTCGATCTTCACCTCGTGGGGGATGGGACCCCAGTCGTTCTCTCGCAGCGCCGCGCCCGTCTTGGGCCGGGGGCTGTAGATGAAGGAGAACTGGTTGTCGTAGCGCACCTCCTCGGTGAGTGCGAGCGTGAGGGCGAAGTCCTCCTCCGTCTCGCCGGGGAAGCCCACGATGATGTCCGTGGTCATCGCGATGCCGGGACGCGCGGCGCGCAGCTTGCCCAGGCGCACCATGTACTCGGCCACGGTGTAGTCGCGCCGCATCCGCTTGAGCACCGGATTGGAGCCGCTCTGCACCGGCAGGTGGAAGTGCGGGCAGATCTTCGGCTGCACGCGGAATGCCTCGATGAGCTCGTCGGACAGGTCATGCGGGTGGCTCGTGGTGAAGCGCACGCGCTCGATGCCCGGCACCTCCGCGCAGCGCAGCAGCAACTGCGCGAAGCTCACCCCGCCCAGGTACGAGTTCACGTTCTGGCCGATGAGCGTCACCTCGCGCACGCCCACCTGCGCCAGGCTCGCCACCTCGGTGAGCACGTCCGGGAAGGGCCGGCTCACCTCGCGGCCGCGCGTGTGCGGCACCACGCAGAAGGAGCAGACGTTGTCACAGCCCTTCATCACCGTGACGAACTCGGTCACCTTGCCGCGGCTCGTCTCCGGGTCCGCGCGCGGGAAGACGTACTCCTCGGAGTCCACCCACGCCGTCTCCACCACCCGCTCGCGCTCGCCCTTCACCCGGCCGATGATGTCCGGCAGCTTGGCGATGGAGTCCGGGCCGAAGACGAAGTCCAGGTAGGGCACCTTCTTGAGCAGCTTGTCCTTCTCCTGCTGGGCCACGCAGCCCCCCACCCCCAGGAGCGTGCCGCGCGCGAGCTTCACCTGGCGGTAGCGGCCCAGCGCGGAGAGCATCTTGTCCTCGGCCTTCTCGCGGATGGAGCAGGTGTTGAGGATGATGAGGTCCGCCTCCTCCGCCACCGGCGTGGGCCGGTACTCGAGCGTGCCCAACACCTCGCTCATGCGCATCGAGTCGTTGACGTTCATCTGGCAGCCGAAGGTGTGGATGAAGTAGCGCTTCATGGGTCTTTCCGTAAGAAGAACGGGCCTTTATCCGATGGGGCCCGGCGGATTGCAACACCTCGGGCGACGGGCTCGCGCTCCCGTCACGCCCGGGTGAGGGCCTTCTGCATCCGGGTGTGCAGGGCGACCAGGCGATCCTCGTGGCCGTTGAGCAGGTCGATGGAGCCCTGCCCGTAGCGCCGGGCCAAGGGCTCCAGGTCCTCGATGCGGCGCAGCTCGCTCCGGGCCTTGTCGGCCTTCTCCTGGGAGGCCGCGTCCTCGCGCTTCTCCAGGGCCGCCAGCCGCTCGCGCAGCGTGCGGGCGGTCCAGCGCTGGCCACCATAGGCGCGCAGGAGGGACGTTCCCAGCTCCACCACCTTGACGTCCAACCCGGACGCCTCGAGCCCCTTCTGGTGGGCGTCCACGAGGGCTCCAGCGCCTTCGGGTGCTCCCTCCAGATGGGTGAGGAAGGCTTCCTGGTAGCGCAAGAGGCCCCCGAGCTCCGCCTCGGTGAGGGGATGGGCGGACAGCCGGAGCGTCCGGGAGTCGGCCGAGTCCATCCGGGCCGAGGCGGACGCGTCGAGGTCATCGAACATGGAACGGGACATGGTGTCGCTTTTCCTCTTTCAGGAGGGCACGAGCTGCTCCGCGATGCGGGACAGGTCGGCCACGGAATTCACCACCACGGCGTGGTGGCACTGCTTCGCGTAGGTCAACATCTCGCTGTCGCCAAAGCCCCAGTTGGCGCGCTCCTCGGGGCACACCCAGAGCAGGCGCTTGCACTTCTGCTTCAGATCCTTGAGCGCCCAGGCGTTGGCGGCGTTGTAGTTGTTACGGCCGTCTCCGATGATCATCACCGTGGTGCGGCGGGTGATGGCGCCGAGCTGGTTCTTCGTGAAGGAGGAGAGCGCCCGGCCGTAGTTGGAGTTGGCGGTGAGGGACACGGCGCCCCCCAGGGTGGCCAGGTCGATCGCCCGGTCCACGTCCTGCTCCTTGAAGTGCTGCGTCACCTCGCCCACGTCCGACACGAAGACGAACGAGCGCACGCGCACGAAGAGCGACTGCAGCGTGTAGGTGAAGAGCAGCATCATCCGCGAGGCGTTGCGCACCGAATCCGAGATGTCACAGAGCACGACGACCTCGGGGCGCTCGGGACGGCGGGCGCGGAACTGGGGCACCATGGGCACCCCACCCCACGGCAGGTTGCGGCGCAGCGTGCGGCGCACGTTGAGCGCGCCCTTGCGCCGCGAGCGCTGCTTGCGGATGAGCCGCGCCTTGAGCTTTTCCGCCAGGGTGCGCACCGCCGACTGCATTTGATCCAGCTCGGCCTGGCTGAGCTGGTGCAGGGGCTTGTCCGCCACCCCGCCCGAGGGCTTGCGGATGCGCGCGTCCGCCTGGCGCTTCACCTCACGCCGCGCCGCGTCCTCCACCTTGCGCAGGGCCTCGGCCACGTGGCGCGAGACGATCTCCACCCCATCCGTGGGCAGGCCTCGCTTGCGCAGCTCCTCCTCGAAGGCCTTGAGCTCCGAGCGCGCCCGGTCCATCCCCGCCGCCATCATCAACCGCCGGGAGAAGAAGCCCATCTGCATGGACGTGCCCATGCGCGACAGGTCCAACTGCAACGTGGCCGCGCGGAAGATCTGCGCGAGCCGGGCCCTGTCCCCCAACAGCGCCGCCTGCGCGAGCGGGGACATCTCCGGGAAGAGCTGGTTCATCTGGTACAGCAGCATCGTCAGGTTGTCGCCCTCGACGAGCCCCTGATCCTGGATGCTCTGGGCGAGCGACTTGTCGATGCCCTCGAACGTCTTGGCCGCCCCGGAGAAGAAGAAGTCGAAGGCGCGCTGGAACAGCTCCACATCCTGCTCGCGCTTGATGAGGGTGGTGCGCAGGACGGCGCGGAAGACGGTCTTGTCTCCGAGCCCCACCTCCGCGGTGGCCCGGGCCGCGTCCGTCACCTCGGACGTGCTGACCCGCACGCCGTTCTGGCGGAGGACCTCGGCGAATTCGACGATGCGTGCGTCCATGTGGCGGTGTGACCCCTGGCTCCCAGGTCCCCTGACCAAGCCCAGATCCAGGACGTAGCGAGAAGACCCAGGAAGTGCACGTCCTTTGTTTCGGACGACAGCCACCTACTGCTTGGAGGATACGCCCGCCGGGGAGGCCACGAGCAGGACGTCTCCCTCTTGGACGTGCTGGCGCAGGAAGGTCAGGGCCTCGTCCGCCCGCGTGCGCTCCTCGAGCTGCTTGACCTGGAGCCGGTAGACGTTGCCTTCCACGGGCATGAGGGGGGCGTGGCGCAGATGGGTCCGGGGATCGCCCGGAGGCGTCAGCTTCAAGGTGAGGTACTGCCCGGGCGTGAAGGGCGCGATCGGTTGACCATCCTCGGGGTGCAGGTCGAACATGGTGGCGTGTGGATCCTCGGTGCGCTTGTTCCGCACCACGAAGCGCCGGAAGCCCTTCCAGCCTCCGGGCTGGGCATGGGCTTTCTCATACAGCTCGCGCTCGACGGAGATGAAGACCGAGGCGATCTCCTGATAGGCCTCGGCCCAGGCCCCGAGGATCTCCCCGGTGGCCGCATCCCCCAGCACCTCCTTGATGGCGGCGAGCAGGTGCTGGCCCACGATGGGATAATGCTCGGGCACGACGCCCAGGGCGCGGTGCTTGTGCGCGATGTTCCTCACCGCCGGGAGGATGGCCTCCAACCGCTCGATGTTCTGCGCCGCCGCGTAGACGGCATTGGCCAGGGCGGCCTGCTGCTTGCCCTCGCGCTGGCGGGCCTGGTTGAAGACGTCGCGCAGCTCCGGGTGGCTCTCGAAGAGGCGCTGGTAGAAGCGGGTGGTGATGGCCTCACCGTGCACCTTCAGGACGGGCACGGTGGACTGGATGATCTCGATGGTTCGGGGCGCGAGCATGCGCCGCAGCATAGCGCCCGCGCGCGTGTCAGGCAGCCGCGCGGAGACGCCGATGCTCCAGTCCCATCGACACCCCGAAGAGCGCCAGGCCCGCGACCGCCATGGCCGCGCCCACGGCCCCCGTGGCGTTCCAACCCAGGCCCGCCGCGATGACGAGTCCCCCGAGCCAGGCCCCCAGGGCATTGGCGAGGTTGAAGGCCGAGTGGTTGAGCGACGCGGCCAGCGTCTGGGCATCCGCGGCGACGTCCATGAGCCGCGTCTGCAGTCCCGGCACCAGCGCGAAGCCCATGCCGATGGCGAACGCGGACAGGGACGCCAGCCAGGGGTTGCGCGCGGTGAGCCAGAAGGAGCCAAGCGTGATGACGTTCCAGAGCAGCGCCGCGACGATCGTCTTCGGCAGCGAGCGGTCCGCGAACGACGCGCCCACCAGATTGCCCACCACCATGCCGAGGCCCACCCCCGAGAGCACCAGGGGCACGAGCGCCAGCCGCAGTCCCGCGAGCTCGGTCAGGGTCGGGGTGATGTAGCTGTAGACGGCGAACAGCCCCCCAAAACCCACCGAGCCCACGCCCAGGGTCAGCCACACCTGCACGCGCCGCAGCGCGCCAAGCTCGCGCAAGGGACTGGCCCCCTCCACGGCGCGGGTTCTCGGGATGTGGAGCAGCGTGAGCAGCCAGGCGCTCGCCGCGAGCCCGCCGATGAGCAGGTACGCCGTGCGCCAGCTCGCGACCTGCCCGAGCCCCGTGGCCAGAGGCGAGCCCACGACACACGCGATCGTCAGTCCGAGCATGAGCCGTCCCACCGCGCGGGCCCGCCCCTCGGGCCCGGCGAAGTCCGCCACCACCAGGGCCGCCACGCCGAAGAAGGTGCCGTGGGGCAGACCGGACAGGAAGCGCAAGAGCCACAGGCTCTCATAGGACGGAGCGAGCGCGCTCGCGAAGTTGCCAAGCGCCAGGGCGGCCAACAGGCCCAGGAGCACCCGGTGGCGCGGGAGCCGGGCGCATACCACCGCGAGCACGGGCGCGCCCACCATCACCCCGAGCGCGTAGGCGCTGATCAGATGGCCCGCCTGGGGCACGGAGACGTGCACCTCCCGGGCGACATCCGGCAAGAGGCCCATGATGGAGAACTCGCTCGTGCCGATGGCGAAGCCCCCGAGCGCCAGGGCGAACTCGGTCCAGCGGGCCTGGGCCCGGGACACGGGCGCGGACAGCGCGCCGAGCGAGGAGAGTGGAGCGGAATGCATGACGGTGTCCTTCGGAAGTCAGGGGGCGATATCGGTGGGCAGCGCGCGGAAGTCCTCGGCGATCCAGTGCGGCGCCTCGCGCGACAGGACGTCCCGGGGAAACGAGGTGGTCAGCGCGACGCAGCTCGCGCCGGCGGCCCGGGCGGCGCGCAGGCCGGCCACGGCGTCCTCGAACACGAGGCACGCGCTCGGGGAGACTCCCAGCGCCGCGGCCGCCTTGAGATACACCTCGGGATGGGGCTTGCCTTGGACGACGTTCGCCGCGGTGATGCGCACCGGGAACGCCTCGCTCAGGCCCAGGCGCGACAGGGCACGCTCGGCGTGCGAGGGCGTGGCGCTCGTGCCCAGGGCCCAGGGCACCCCGGCGGCCCGCAGGGCCTGGAGGAACTCCCGCACCCCGGGGACTGCGGACACGGGCTCGGTCTCCAGTGCCTGGAGGACCAGCGGCTCCACTTCCCGCATCATCGCGGCGAGCGTGTCCTCACCCAGGGCCGCGCCGAACCAGTCGCGCAGGGTCTCTCGGGCCGGGCGCCCGTTGCTGGCGAGCAGCTGGGCCCCGGTCGGGACGAATCCGCGCGCGAGCCCGAACCGCTCCCACACCCGGTAGTGCAGGGCCGTCGTGTCGATGATGACGCCATCCAGGTCGAACAGGACGGCGGAGAAGGGATAGGGTGTCGAGCGCCGGAGCTGCATGAAGGTGCGCCTTTCCGCACGGAAACCGCACGTTCGTGCCGAATCGTGTAACAACACGGAGTTAACATGCCCGATTCGGCGGTTTCAAGTCGAAGGCATGTGAATTCATGCGGGATCGGGCACCTCCGTGCACGCTTCCGCCGGTTTCTGTCGGAAAGGCGGTTGGCCGAATGCTCACCCTCGAGCGGCGCAAGCGAATCCTGGAGACCCTGGCGAATGACCAGCGCGTGGTGGCGAGCGCCCTGGCCGCCGAGTTCGGCGTATCGGAGGACACGGTGCGGCGCGACCTGCGGGAGCTCGCCGAGGAGGGCCTGCTCCGGCGGGTCTACGGCGGAGCGGTTCCTCGGTCGCCAGTGTCCCCCACCTACGCCGGGCGCCGGGGCGAATCGGTGGCGGCCAAGAGCGCCATCGCCGCCACTGCGGCGGGCTTCTTCCGGGCCGGTCAGGTGGTGTTCATCGACGCGGGCACCACGGCCCTGGCGGTGGCCATGCACATTCCCAAGGAGCTGGCGCTGACGGTGGTCACCCACAGCCTGCCGGTGGCGTCGGCGCTGGCGGAGCATCCGACGGTGGAGGTGATCCTCCTGGGCGGGCGGGTGCTCAAGGCGGCGCTGGCCACGGTGGGGGCCGAGACGGTAGAGGGCTACCGGCGGATCCGCGCGGACCTGTGTGTGCTGGGGACGGCGAGCGTGCACCCGGACATTGGCCTGGGCGTCTTCGTCCACGAGGACGCCGAGGTCAAACGCGCCATGGTGGGGGCGGCCGCGGAGGTGATGGTCGTCGCCGCGGGGGAAAAGCTGGGCACCACCGCGCCCTTTCTCGTCGGGCCACTGTCGATCGTCGATCGACTGGTGACGGACGAGGCTGCGCCGGATGAGGTGACCCGGACCCTCGCGAGGGCGGGAGTCGACATCGTCCGGGGCTGAGCCGTTAAGTACCCACCTCGAAGGCCATCACGGTTTCCACGTGATGCGTCTGGGGGAACATGTCCACCACCTGGAGGGCCGTGGGGGCATAGCCCGCCTCCACGAGGCCGCCCGCGTCCCGGGCCAGGGCGCCAGGGTCGCACGCCACGTACACCACGCGGTGGACGCCCAGGGCCTTGAGCCACTTCGCGAGCCCCGGCGCACCGGTGCGGGGTGGATCCACCAGGGCCAGGTCGAATCGTCTGCCTTCGCGGATGAGTCCTTCGCAGGCCTTGCGGACGTCACCCTGGATGAAGCGCACGTTGGCCACCCCACCCTCGCGCGCGCCGCGCTGGGCCAGATCCACGGACACGGAGGAGGACTCCACGCCGAGCACCTGGGCGGCGATCGCGGCGATGGGGAAGGTGAAGTTGCCATTGCCCGAGTACAGCTCCAGCACCGAGTCCGTCTCCCGAGGCGCCAGTTCGTGCACGGCGGCCGTCACCAGGCCCACGTTGGCCTCGGCATGGGCCTGGGAGAACGCGTCCGGGCGCAGGAACAAGGGCACTTCCGGGCGCAGGGGCGAGAGCGAGCGCAGCACCGGCTTGCCGATGATGCGGGGCGAGCCCTCCTTGGGGACCAGCACCGCGCCCTCGAGCCGCAGCGCGCGCACCGCCGCCTCGGCCGCCTCCACGTAACGGGGCGTCACCTGCCCCTGGAGCATCACCGCGAAGGCCGCCTTGGATCCCTCGGCGAGCAGATGCACTTCTTCCGCCTCGCGGGACAGGGGCTTGAGCAACGGCCCGAGCTTGCCGGGCAGCTCGGCCAGGGCGGGCACGAGCGCGGGACACACCTGCACGGGCACACGGTCGTGACTGCGCCGCCCGAAGTAGACCAACTCGTCCTTGAGGAAGTGCAGCACCGCGCGGCGCCGGTAGCCGAAGTCCCTCGGGGCCACGAGCAGGGGCCGCACGGTGAAGGCGTCCCGCTTCACGTGGCCCAGGTGTTCCAGCGCGGAGAGGACGATCTCCTGCTTCGCGGCACGCTGGGCGGGCTCGGCGAGTTCCAACCAATCGCATCCGCCACATCGGGCGCTGAGGGCACACGCGGAGGGGCGCCGGTCCGGGGACGCCTCCAGCACGTCCCCGAGCAGATGCCCGCGCAGCACCCGCCCCTCCTGCTCCAGCCGCACCCGCACCCGGTCGCCCGGGAAGGCGCCGGGCACGAAGACGGTGCGGCCCTCGTGGGAGGCCACCCCCTCTCCGAGTTGCCCGAGGCGCTCGATGGTCAACTCGATGGGCGAATCCGGCAGCACGCTCAGATCTTCATCTCGCGCAGGTCCGGGGCCACCTTGAGCTTGGGCTCGGTGAGGGCCTGCACCTGCTCCACGGTCACGCCCGGCGCCACCTCGCGCAGCACGAGCCCTTCCGGCGTCACGTCGATGAAGGCGTACTCGGTGACGATGTGGTTGACGCACTTGAGACCGGTGATGGGCAGCGCGCACTGCTTGAGGATCTTCGGCTTGCCCTCCTTGTTGGCCTGCTCCATGGCCACGAAGACGCGCTTGGCGCCCACCGCCAGGTCCATGGCGCCACCCGGGCCCTTCACCATCTTGCCGGGGATCATCCAGTTGGCCAGGTCACCCTGCTCGCTCACCTCCATGGCGCCGAGCACGGCCAGGTCGATGTGGCCTCCGCGGATCATCCCGAAGGACAGCGCCGAGTCGAAGTAGGCCGAGCCCTTGACGACGGTGACGGTCTCCTTGCCGGCGTTGATGAGGTCCGGATCCTCCTCGCCCTCGAGGGGCCAGGGGCCCATGCCGAGGATGCCGTTCTCCGAGTGGAGCATGATGTCCATGCCCTTCGGGACGTAGTTGGCGACCAGGGTCGGCATGCCGATGCCGAGGTTGACGTAGTAGCCGTCGCGCAGTTCCTGGGCGATGCGCTGGGCGATCTGCTCACGGGACAGGGGCATGGCTCAGGCCTTCTTCTGGACGGTGCGGCGTTCAATCCACTTCTGCAGGTTCTTCGCCTGGATGATGCGGTGCACGAAGATGCCGGGCAGGTGCACCTGATCCGGGTCGATCTCCCCGGCCTGCACGATGTGCTCGGCCTCGACGATGGTGACCTTGCCGGCCATGCACATCATCGGAGAGAAGTTCCGGGCCGTCTTGTTGAACACCAGGTTGCCCCAGGTGTCGGCCTTCCACGCGCGCACGATGGTGAAGTCCGCCTTGAGGGGCGCCTCCAGCACGTGCAGACGCCCGTCGATCATCCGGGTCTCCTTGCCCTTGGAGAGCTCGGTGCCCGCGCCCGACGGCGTGAAGAAGCCGCCGATGCCACAGCCCCCGGCGCGGATGCGCTCGGCGAGCGTGCCCTGGGGGTTGAGCTCCACCTCCAACTCCTTGGAGATGAACTGGCGCTCGAACTCCTTGTTCTCTCCCACGTAGCTGGCGACGATCTTCTTCACCTGCTTGGCGTTGAGGAGAATTCCCAGGCCGAGCTCGGTGGTGCCGCAGTTGTTGGAGATGATGGTCAGGCCCTTGGTGCCCTTGCGGTGGATCGCCGAGATCAAGTTCTCGGGATTGCCACACAGCCCGAAGCCGCCACTCATGAGCGTGGCGCCATCGGGGATGTCGCGGACGGCCTCGTCCGCGCTCGGGATGATCTTGTTCATGCTCCCCTCCTCTTCACGAGCCGCGTGGGTGGACTAGCGCTCCACCATCAGGGCGATGCCCTCGCCGCCGCCGATGCACAACGATGCCACGCCGCGCTTCTTGTCCAAATCCTTCATCTCGTGCAGCAGCGTCACCAGCACGCGCGCGCCCGAGGCGCCAATCGGATGGCCGAGCACCACGGCGCCACCGCGGGGATTGACCTTCGCGGCATCCAGCCCGAGCAGCTTGTTGTTGGCGATGGCCACCACGGCGAAGGCCTCGTTGATCTCCCAGACGTCCACGTCGCTCGTCTTGTGGCCCGTGCGCTTGAGCAGGGCGTTGATGGCGTCCGTGGGGGCGATGGTGAACTCCACCGGCTTGCGCGCGGCGCCGGCGTAGCCGGTGATGCGGCCAAGCACGGTGCGCCCTTCCTTCTTGGCGCGCTCGGCGCTCATGAGCACCAGCGCCGCGGCGCCATCGTTGATGGAGGCGGCGTTGGCGGCCGTCACCGTGCCGTCCTTCTTGAACACGGCCTTGAGCGTGGGGATCTTGTCGACCTTGGCGCTCTTGGGGCCGTCGTCCTCGCTCACCACCACGTCGCCGCCCTTGCCGCCCGTCACGGTGACGGGGACGATCTCCCGGGTGAAGAGGCCGCCCTGCTGGGCCGCGATGGCGCGCCGGGTGGACTCGAGCGCGTACTCGTCCTGGGCCGAGCGGGGAATCCCCTGGCTGGTGGAGCACTCCTCGGCGCAGATGCCCATGTGCACGTTGCCGTACACGTCCCACAGGCCGTCATGGATGAGAGCGTCCTTGAACTCCACGTGGCCCATGCGGGCGCCGCCGCGCATGTTGGGGCTCAGGTAGGGCGCGTTGCTCATGGACTCCATACCGCCGGCGACCACCACCTCGGCGTCCCCGAGGGCGATGGCCTGGGCCCCGGCGATCACGGCCTTGAGGCCCGAGCCGCAGACCTTGTTGAGGGTGACGGCGGGGACACTGTCCGGGATGCCGGCGAAGATGGCGGCCTGGCGCGCGGGGGCCTGGCCCACGCCCGCCTGGAGCACGCAGCCCATGATGGTCTCGCTCACCTGGTCGGGAGCCACGCCCGCGCGCTCGAGGGCCGCCTTGATGGCGACCGCGCCGAGCTGGGGGGCCGTCAACTTGGAGAGGGAGCCCTGAAAGGCCCCGATGGGAGTCCGCGCCGCGCCCACGATGACGACTTCACGCGCCATGATCCGCCTCCTGGAAAAATGCTGGGATGAGGTTCAATAACTCCCGGCCGTGCCCTTATCACCGTGCTCGGAAGGAGGGTCAAGCACACCGCTCCGCCAGAATCCCAAGTGACACGAAAAAGCAGACAGCCGGGCCCCCACTCGGGAACCCGGCCGCCGTGCTGTGCTTCTACGAGGCGTGAAGCGGACTACTTCTTGAGCTTGCTCGCCATGACGTCGCCGAGGCGCGCCTTGGAGCCCTCGGCCTGGCGGCGGAGGTACTCGCGGTAGTCCTCGCCCTCGCCGATCAGGGCCTTCATCGACAGAGCGACCTTCCGGTCCTGGGTGTTGATGTCGATGATCTTCACCTCGACGTCCTGGCTCTCCTGCACCACGTCACGCGGGTTCTCGACGCGCTCCTCCTTCAGCTCGGAGACGTGCACGAGGCCCTCGATGCCGGGCTCGATCTCCACGAAGGCGCCGAAGTCCGTCACCTTGGTGACCTTGCCCTTCACGCGGCTGCCCACCGGGGTGCGCTCGCTGAGCGTGTCCCAGGGGTCCGGCTGGAGCTGCTTGATGCCCAGGCTGAAGCGCTCGTTCTCGACGTCGATGTTGAGCACCACCGCCTCGACCTCGTCGCCCTTCTTGAACATCTCGCCCGGGTGCTTGATGCGCTGGGTCCAGGAGATGTCGGACACGTGCACCAGGCCGTCCACGCCCTCCTCGACGCCGACGAACACGCCGAAGTCGGTGACGTTGCGGATCTGACCCTTGATGACCGAGCCGATCGGGTACTTGTCCTCGAGCAGCGTCCAGGGGTTCTGCTCGATCTGCTTCATGCCCAGCGCGATGCGCTTGGCCTTGGGATCGATGTCGAGGACGACGGCCTCCACCTCCTGGCCGACCTCCAGCATCTTGCTCGGGTGCTTGAGGCGCTTGGTCCAGGACATCTCGGACACGTGCACCAGACCCTCGACGCCCTGCTCGATCTCGATGAAGGCGCCGTAGTCGGTGATGGAGACGACCTTGCCCTTGACGCGGGTGCCGACCGGGTACTTCTCGTCGGCGCGGTGCCACGGATCCTCCTGGATCTGCTTGAGGCCCAGGCTGACGCGCTCCTGCGCGGGGTCGAACTTGAGGACGACGACGCGGACCTCGTCACCCACGTTGAACATCTCGGAGGGGTGACCGATGCGGCCCCACGACATGTCGGTGATGTGGAGCAGGCCGTCGATGCCGCCCAGGTCGATGAAGGCGCCGTAGTCGGTGAGGTTCTTGACCACGCCCTTGAGGACCGCACCCTCCTTGAGGTTCTTGAGGGTCTCCTTCTTCATCTCCTCGCGCTGCTTCTCGAGGAGCACGCGGCGGCTGAGCACGATGTTGCCGCGCTTCTTGTTGAACTTGATGACCTTGAACTCGAATTCCTTCGAGATGTACTGGTCGAGGTTGCGCACGGGGCGGATGTCGACCTGGCTGCCCGGCAGGAACGCCTTGACGCCGATGTCGACCGAGAGGCCGCCCTTGACGCGGCCCACGATGGTGCCCTTGACGATTTCATCGCGCTCGCAGGCGGCGCTGATCTCGTCCCAGATGCGCATCTTGTCGGCCTTCTCCTTGGAGAGGACGACCATGCCGGTGTCGTTCTCGCGGCTCTCCAGGAGGACCTCGACCGGGTCGCCCGCCTTGACGGAGACCTCGCCGCGAGGGCTGGTGAACTCGGAGATCGGAACCTGTCCCTCGGACTTGTAGCCGATGTCGACGATGGCGTAGTCCTTGGTCACCTGCACGACGGTGCCCTTGACGATCTCGCCTTCCTTCAGGATGCCCTCGCCGCCACGCTCCTTGAGCGAGGCCTCGAACATCGCGGCAAAGTCCTCGTCGCCAACATCTCCGATCTGCTGGTTCACGTTCTGCTGCATTTGGTTGATGATCCTTGGGAAACGGTGCTGCTGCCCCCGGTTGTTGGACGTCGGCCACTCGCGGGGAGCTACGGGTGGCCCGCGATCAGTTCCACAGTGGAGCTGACTCGAAGCCGCGCACCCTAGACACCGGTTATACCGGCAGTCAAGCGAGCACGTGGCCCTGGATTCAGATCTGTCAATACGGCGCTGACACCCGGATGTCCTTTTTCCTCCAAGGAGCCGCGTGTCCTCTGTCCAGGGGACGGTAGGTCCCGGGCGCACAGGGTGCCAGGGTCTGGATCTGAACGCCCCCTGCCCGCCTGGGTAGCGGGCATGAACTCCAGGGCCAGCAACCCAAGTACACGTTTTCGTTGTCAAAGCCGCCAATGAAACCCGCTAGGATGGAAGCGATGGTTGCCCGACGTCCGGCTCGCGGTTCCCGCCCTTCTCCCCCCCGGCGGCGCCGTACCCCCGAGGAAGCGAAGGAGGCCATCCTCCTGGCCGCCGAGCCGCTCCTGGTGGAGCAGGGGCCGGATCGCGTGGGCCTGCAATCGGTGGCGCGTGCCGCGGGGGTGAGCCATGCGCTCGTCACGCACTATTTTGGCACCTACGAGGCGCTGGTGCGTGAAGTCCTCTTGCGCCGCACCCGGCTGCTCGCGGAGGACTTCCAACGGCAACTCCTGGAGACGGGCGCGCCGCCCAGCGCCAGCAGGTTGCTGGAGCGCTTCTCCTCGGTCTTCCAGGAGAAGGGCCATGGGCGGCTGATGGCGTGGGCCCTGCTCACCGGGCGCGCCGAGCACACACCGCTGGGGCCTCACCCGGGGCTGCGTGTCGTGGTGGACGCGCTGGAGTTCCAGGTGGGCCGCATCGCCGCCTCGCAGGGTCAGCCGCCTCCGTCCCGCGAGGCCTTGGAGATGACGCTGCTGGTGGGGCTGTGCGCCAGCCAGTGGTACACGCTCGCCCGGCGGCAACTGCTCTCCGCGCTGGGGCGGACCGCGGACGCCGAGGCCGACGCCCAGTTCCAGGCGGTGCTCTCCGCCATGCTCCATGGCGCCCTTGGCGTGGAGCCGTCCTAATCGAGCAGCTTGAACGTCTCGCGGGCGATGACGAGGCGCTGCACCTCGCTGGTGCCCTCGTAGATGGTCTGCACGCGGGCGTCGCGGAAGTAGCGCTCCACGGGGAACTCGTCGATGTAGCCGTAGCCGCCGTGGATCTGCACCGCCTTGTCCACCGCGCGGTTGGACATCTCGCTCGCGAAGAGCTTCGCCATGGAGGCCTCGCGGGTGAAGGGCTTGCCCTGCTCCTTGAGGTACGCGGCGCGGAAGGTGAGCAGCTCCGCGGCCTGTAGCTCCGTGGCCATGTTGGCCATCATGAAGCGCAGGCCCTGGAACTCGCCAATCGCCTGGCCGAACGCCTTGCGATCCTTCGAGTAGCGCACGCTCGCCTCCAGCGCCGCCCGCGCCACGCCGCACGCCTGCGAGGCGATGCCGATGCGCCCGCCGTCCAGGGCGATCATCGCCAGCTTGAAGCCATCCCCCTCCTTGCCCAGGAGGTTGTCCGCGGGAATGGCGCAGTCCTCGAAGGTGAGGGCCACCGTGTTGGACGCACGCAGGCCCATCTTGTCCTCGTGCTTGCCCACGTGCAGCCCCGGCGTCCCGCCCTCCACGATGAAGGCGGAGATGCCCTTGCTCCCCTGCCCTCCCGTCTGGGCCCACACCACCATCACCCCCGCGTAGGCGCCCGAGGTGATCCACTGCTTGCTGCCGTTGAGCACCCACGTGTCCCCGCGCCGCACCGCCGTGGTGCGCATGGCGCGCGGATCCGAGCCCGCATGCGACTCGGAGAGCGCGAACGAGCCCGCCACCGCGTCACCCGACGTCAGCCGCGTGACGAACTTCTCGCGATGGGCGTCCGTGCCGTAGGTGTGGATGAGCTCGGCGCACATGTTGGTGACGGCCATGGTCACCGATGTGGAGGCGCACGCGGCCGCCATCTCCATCATCGCCAAGGAGTAGGACAGGACGCCCGCCTCGGCGCCGCCGTACTTCGCGGGGATGTTCACCCCCATGAGCCCGAGCGAGGCCAGCTCCCGGTACAGCTCGGGGGAGAAGTGCTCCTCCCGGTCGAAGCGGGTCGCGTGGGGGGCCACCCGCTCGCGGGCGAACTTGCGCGCGGTGTCGCGAATGAGCGTCTGGGTCTCGGAGAGCTCGAGGTTCACGGAGGGCTTCCTACTTGATGGCCTTGAGGTTGAACGGGTACTCGATGGGGTACGCGCGCTTGTCGGGCGGCGGGGGGAAGTTGATGCTGATCAGCACGTTCACCACGCACTGGTTGAGCCGCTCGTTCTTGAGCGTCGTCCCCGCCTGGGCCACCTTCGCGTCCCGCACGAAGCCGTCCGGGGAGATGGTGAAGGTCGTCAGGATGCGGCCCTCCTCCACCTTGCTGCCCTTGCCCGCGAGCACTTCCTCGTAACACTCCTGGATGTCGCGCGAGTAGTACCGCATCACCTCGCGAATGGAGTCCGGGGTGAAGGGCATCCGGGTGACGTCCGGAGGCTGGGGCCGGGTGGGCACGGCGGACTTCTTCTCCGGGGCTGGAGCCTCGGCGGCCTGCGTGTCCGGGCTGGTGGACGCGCCCTTCTTCGTGCCCTGGGCCAGCGCCAGGCCCGAGGCCAACACCACCGCCACCGCGATCGACGGATGCTTCATGGCGTAGCGACTCCCTAGTCCTTCAACAGGTTGGTCGAGATGACGATGCGTTGGATCTCGCTCGTCCCCTCGTAGATTTCGGTGATGCGCGCGTCGCGCACGTGGCGCTCCACGTCCATCTCCTTGGAGTAGCCCATGCCGCCGTGCACCTGCAGGGCCTTGTTGGCCACGCGGCTGGCCATCTCGCTCGCGTACAGCTTGGCCATGGCGCTCTCGCTGGAGTGGCGCACGCCCTGATCCTTGAGCAGCGCCGCGCGCAGCACGAGCAGGCGCGCCGCGTCGATCTCCGTGGCCATGTCGGCGATCATGAACTGGATGGCCTGGTGCTCGCGGATGGACTTGCCGAACGTCTTGCGCTCGCCCGAGTAGCGCACCGCCTCCTCGAAGGCCGCGCGCGCGATGCCCAGCGCCTGGGCCGCGATGCCGATGCGCCCGCCGTCCAGCGTGCTCATGGCCACCCGGAAACCATCGCCCTCCTTGCCCAGGATGTTCTTCGCCGGCACGCGCATGTCCTCGAAGAACATGCTGCACGAGTGCGCCGCGCTGATGCCCATCTTCTTGTCGGGCTCGGCGCGGATGAAGCCCGGGGTGTTGGTGGGCACGAGGAACGCGGTGATGCCCTTGTTGCCCGCTTCCTTGTTCGTCATCGTGAACAGCACGATGGCGTCCGCCTTGGGGCCGTTGGTGATCCAGTTCTTCGAGCCGTTGATGATGTACTCGTCGCCCCGGCGCACCGCCGTGGTCTTCTGGGCGCTCGCGTCGCTGCCCGCCTCGGGCTCGGTGAGGCCGAAGCAGCCGAGCTTCTCACCCCGGGCGAAGGGCGTGAGGAACTCCTCCTTCTGCGCCTCGGTGCCGTACTTGTTCACCGGATCGCAGTAGAGCGAGTTGTTCACGCTCATGATGACGCCCGTGGAGGCGCAGCCGCGGCTGATCTCCTCGATGGCGATCGCGTAGCTGACGTTGTCCAGGCCCGCGCCGCCGTACTGCTCCGGCACGGCCACGCCCAGCAGCGACAGCTCCGCCAGTGACTTCAGCGCCTCGGTGGGCCACTGGTGGTGCTCGTCCCACTGACGGGCATTGGGGGTCAGCTCGCGCGCGGCGAACTCGCGGCATACCCGCTGAATCTCACGCTGGATGTCGCTCAGCTCGAAGTCCATGACACTCCTAGAAGGAAGGAAATGGAGGGACACCGTTCAACGATGGCCCTCGCGAACGGGGATGACTACCGGCCGGTGAAGGCCGCCGGGCGCTTCTCCAGGAAGGCCTTCATGCCTTCCTTTTGATCCTCGGAGCCGAAGAGGACGGCGAAGCCCTGACGCTCCAGTTCGTTCGCCGCGCGCAGATCCTGATCGGCGCCGTACTCGATGACGCGCTTGGCCTGGGAGATGGCGAGCGGGCCGTTCTTGAGCAGCTTGCCCACCACGGCCTTGCAGTGCGGCAGCAGCTGATCCGCCGGGAGCACGTCCAGCACCAGGCCGATCTCCTTGGCCTTGGCGGCGTCCAGGCGCTCGCCCGTGAAGACGAGCTCCTTCGCGCGCATCTTGCCCACCACGCGCGTGAGCCGCTGGGTGCCGCCAAAGCCCGGGATGACGCCGAGGCTCACCTCGGGCAGGCCGAGCTTCGCCTTCTCCGAGGCGTAGATGAGATCGCACGCGAGGGCGAGCTCGCACCCACCGCCGAGCGCGAAGCCGTTCACCGCGGCGATCGTCGGGATGGCGAGCTGCTCGAGCGTCTGGAAGACGCGGTGGCCGAGCGCGGCGAACTCACGGGCCTGGGCGGCGCTGATGGAGGCCATCTCCGCGATGTCCGCGCCCGCCACGAAGGCCTTGTCACCCCCGCCCGTGACGATGAGGGCTCGCACCGTGGCCGGCAGCGCGTGGAGCGCGGACTCCAGCTCCTGGAGCGTCTTGCTGTTGAGGGCGTTGAGCGCCTTGGGGCGGTCGATGGTGAGGATCGCGAGGGCGTCCTCGAGGTCCAGCCGGATGTTCTCGTAGGCCATGTGTATAGGTCCTTCGTTCCTAGTACTTGTAGAAGCCGCGGCCGCTCTTCTTGCCATACCAACCCGCGTCCACGTACTGGCGCAGCAACGGGCTCGGCCGGTACTTGTCGTCCCCCAGGCCCTCGTGGAGCACTTGCGCGATGTAGAGCACGGTGTCCAGGCCGATGAAGTCCGCGAGCTGCAGCGGACCCATGGGCTGGTTGGTTCCCAGCTTCATCGCCGTGTCGATGTCCTCCACTGAACCCACCCCCTCCATGAGCGCGAAGCAGGCCTCGTTCAGCATGGGGATGAGGATGCGGTTGACGATGAAGCCCGGGAAGTCCTTGGACACCACCGTCGTCTTGCCCATCTTCTCCGCGAGCGCGCGCGTCGCCTGGTAGGTGGCGTCCGACGTGGCCGCGCCCCGGATGAGCTCCACCAACTGCATGATCGGCACCGGGTTCATGAAGTGCATGCCGATGACGTTCTCGGGGCGCTTCGTGGCCGCGGCGATGCGGGTGATGGAGATGGACGAGGTGTTGGTGGCGAGGATGCCGCCGGGCTTCACCACCGCGTCCAGCTCCAGGAAGATGCGGCGCTTGAGTTCCTCGTTCTCCGTCACGGCCTCGACGGCGAAGTCCACGTCCTTCACCGCGGAGGCGCTCGTCGAGGTGGCCAGGTTGCCGTCCGCCAGCTTGAAGCGGGCCTCGTCCAGCTTGCCCTTCTCCAGCAGCTTCTTGAGCCCCGCGCGGATCCGCTCCTCGCCCTTGGCGAGCCCTTCCTTGGACACGTCCACCAACGTGACGCGCAGGCCCGCTTGCAGCGCCACCTGGGCGATGCCCGACCCCATCTGCCCTGCCCCGACGACGATGATGTGCTCCGTTGCCATGGCGTTGACCTCTTCGAGCGGTAAATTCGTAAATGAGGGACCGGGCGGCTATAGCCCTCGCCCCCCCACCGGTCAACGATTCACGGGAGCCCGCAGTCCACGTTCCACACGGATGTCTTCGTCCGTGAGGGTCAGGCGATCCACTCGGGGTGGAAGCGACGGGCCGCTCGCGCCCCGGGCGAATATCCACACTTCATATGCACCCGAGGGCAAGGTGGCTTTCACGATGAGCGCGGATGGAGGGGAATCGGTAAAAGTGTGTATCTCGCGCTTTACCAGTTCGTCGTCCGCGTCCTTCACCTGCACGTCGATCGAGCGGATGGCGCTCCAGTCCCGGCCCTCGAGCCGCCAGACCAGCTCGCGCTCGGGCACCTCCCCACGCTTCCACAACCACAGGCCCAGCACCGCCAGCACCAACAGGGGCAGCCGCTTGAGCAGCGGATGCTGACGCCACGGACTTCCCGTCACGCCCCTCACTCCTTCTTCGAGGCGGACTTCTTGCCGCCGCGTCGCGTGCGCAACTCGGAGATGGCCACGTCGGTGCGCAGGGGCTCGCCCTTCTTCTCGTCGGCCTCGGCGGGCACCAGGCGGATCTGCGCCTTCACCTCCACCGTCATGCCCGAGAGGAACTTGAGCGCCTCGTCGCGCAGCTTCTCCGACTGCAGGAAGCGCCGCAGTTCCTCGGACACGACACGGCCCACCTCGTCCTTCGTCTTCTCCGCCTGGCCGAGGATGTAGCCGAGCACTTCCTTGGGCAGCTTGAGCTGGCCCGCCATGGCGCGCAGGCCCTCTTCCGTCATGAAGAGGGCCCCCAGCCCCGCCACCGCCACCTTGCGCATGAACTCGGGCACGAACCCCGCCCGGCTCCCGTCGCTCCGCTCCTGCTCATCTCCGAGTAACGGATCGAAGTCGGTCGCGGGGTCCTTGTCGGTCTTCATGAGCGGGGGTCCTCGGAAGCGGGGTTGTCGGGACTCCTAGCGTACCACCGGCAGCTTCACCGCCACCCGCATGTTCTCCGTGGAGACCCGACCCGCGATGTTGCGCGCCATGGCCCGGAAGGCCTGGGCCTCGGGGCTGTCCGGAGCGCCGATCACCACCGGCACGCCCGCGTCACCCGCCTCGCGGATCTTCAAATCGAGGGGAATCTCCCCGAGGAAGGGGATGGAGAACATCTGCGCCGCCCGGTGGCCACCGCCCTTGTTGAAGATGGGCGTGACGTGCGAGCAGTTCGGGCACACGAACTGGCTCATGTTCTCCACGATGCCGAGCACCGGGATGTGTACCTTGTCGAACATCTGCTTGGCGCGCACCACGTCCGCGAGCGCCACGTCTTGGGGCGTCGTCACCAGCACCGCGCCCGCCGCCCGCACCGACTGGGACAGGGACAGCGCCACGTCACCCGTGCCCGGGGGCAGGTCGAGGATGAGGTAGTCCAGCTCGCCCCAGCGCACGTCGCGCACGAGCTGCATCAGGGCGCCGTGCAGCATGGGCCCTCGCCAGATGAGCGCCTGATCCGCCTCCACCAGGAAGCCGATCGACATCACCTTGAGGCCGTGCTTCTCCATGGGAAGCAGCGTCTTGCCGTCCGGGCTGGTGGGCTTGTCGGTGATGCCCGTCATCAGGGGCACCGAGGGGCCGTAGAAGTCCGCGTCGAGCAGGCCCACCTTGGCTCCCTCGCGCGCCAGGGCCGTGGCCAGGTTCACCGACACCGTGCTCTTGCCCACGCCTCCCTTGCCCGCCCCCACCAGGATGACGTTCTTCACCTGGGGCAGCAGCGCCTGGCCCGGGGTTCCTCCCATGCCGGCCGGCGCCGAGCGCACCTGGGCGCCCCACTCGATGTCGAATGTCTTGAGCCCCGGCACGCCCTTGAGCGCCGCCTCGGCATCCGCCTGGATCTTCCCCTTCATCGGACAGGCCGGCGTGGTCAGCTCGATCTTGAGCTTCGCCTTGTCGCCCTCCACGCGGACATCCTTCACCATCCCCGCCTTCACCAGGTCGATGTGCAACTCGGGGTCCATCACCTTCGACATCGCCGCGAGGATGTCGCGCTCGGAAACGCTCATGCTGGGTTACCTGAATCCTTGAATCCGGGGATGGGGGACGTCCCTCGGCACGGCGCGCAATAGCGAGCGGCCCCCGGTAGTGTCAACTTCCTCTAATCCCCCGCTCCCCCGGATGCACGCGCCCTCATTCGATCGCGGCCACCCGGTACTCCCCCGATTCCCGCTCCAACCGCACCGCCCGTTCCTCGCCCAGGGGGAACTCCGCCCCCGTGTCCGTCATCCGCACCGGACCCCGCACCACGAGCCGTGCCCGGCGCAACCGCTCGGCCGCCAGGGGCTCACGCTCGAAGTCCTCGCGCAGCCGCTCGGGGGTGTAACGGGTCCGCAGGGGTTCGCTCAGGAGCGACCAGGCCAGGCTCCAGTCGCCCGCCTCCACCCCATCCAGGAACCGCGTCAGCACGGCCCGGGGCGCGTCCTGGGACGAGTCCTCGACAACCCGCGCCTGGACGCAATCCGAGGCCGCTTCACGCGGACAGGGCGTATGGACACAGCCCGTGATGGCCAAGGCCGCTGCCAGGGAGACGGTGGATGGGATGGGGCTCACGGCGCGGATATAGTACGCCGCACGCTTCCATGCCTCCCCCCTCGACGCCCGCGCCGCGCAAGGTCATCCACATCGACATGGATGCCTTCTACGCCTCGGTCGAGCAGCGGGACCATGCCCACCTCCGGGGTGTGCCGCTGGCCGTGGGCGGCTCGCGCGAGCGTGGGGTTGTCGCGGCGGCGAGCTACGAGGCGCGCCGCTTCGGCGTGCGCTCGGCGATGTCCTCCGCCACCGCCCGCCGGCTCTGTCCGGAACTGATCTTCGTCCCGCCCCGCTTCGACGTCTACAAGGCGGTGTCCCAGCTCATCCGCGGCATCTTCGCCCGCTACACGCCGCTCATCGAGCCGCTGTCCCTGGACGAGGCCTATCTCGACGTCACCCACAGCCCCTCCGGCCTCTCCGCCACCGCGATCGCCAAGGCCATCCGCGCGAGCATCCGGAAGGAGACGGGCCTCACCGCCTCGGCGGGGGTCTCCTACAACAAGTTCCTGGCGAAGCTCGCCTCGGATCAGAACAAGCCGGATGGGCTCTGCGTCGTCACGCCCCGCCAGGGTCCGGCCTTCGTCGAGCCCCTGCCCGTCGGCCGCTTCTACGGCGTCGGTCCGGTCACCGCCGCGCGGATGAACAAGCTCGGCATCTTCACCGGGCTCGATCTGCGCGCCCGCAGCCGCGCCTTTCTCCAGGAGCAGTTCGGCAAGGCCGGCGACTACTACTACCTCGCCGCACGCGGCATCGACCATCGCCCCGTGCGTGTCGATCAGCCGCGCAAGTCGATCGGTTCGGAGAGCACCTTTCCGGAGGATCTGCTCGAGCACGACGCGCTCGTCGCCGGGCTGATGCCCGCGGCGGACTCCATCGCCGAGCATTGCGCCCGCGCCGGCATCTCCGGACGGACGGTGACGCTCAAGCTGCGCTACGCCGATTTCCGCCAGGTGACCCGGGCCAGGACGCTCCCGGCACCCATCGCCGACCGCGACAACCTCATGGCGACCGCGCTGGCCTTGCTGGCTCCCCTCGAGCCCGTCGAGCAGGGCGTTCGTCTTCTGGGCCTCACCTTGTCCAATCTCACCGGATCCCACGCGCCGTCCCCGGATGGGCAACTGGGGCTCGAACTCTGAGCCTCCCTCCCCTTACGATGCGCACCACGCATGTTCCCTGGGGAGGACTTGGAGAGATGAATATCAGTGAGCTGGTGCTGGCGTGGGTGCGGTCGCTCCTCGCGGTGGATCCCTCCCGGTGGGAAGACGCCTTCGCCCGCTTCGAGAACGAGCTGGGCCCGGATTGGAGCGTGCGCCAGCTCGCGGTGCCCAAGACGTTCTCCATCGGCGCGCGGCTGCGTGACGGCCGAGAGCTGCCCCTGTCCGACTGGCGCGAAGCGCTCGGCATGGAGGCCCCCGTGGAATCGCGCGTCGTGGACCTCGGCACGTTCTCCGCCGAGAACCTTCCCGCGCACATGGCCGCCGCGTTCGCCAACACCCATGCGCTGTGCCTCGCGATCCGCGTCCGGGGCGTGCCCTCGATCTACTCGCTCCAGACGGTGCACAGCCGCCGCTACCTCATCTCGCCCGAGCAGTGGGTGGAGTTCATCCGCCTGCAGCCCCACCCGGAGCGCGTGCGCGAGGCCCTGGCCGAGGAGCTCACCGAATCCAATGAGCTGAATCACCGCCAGCCCGTCGCGGCGGCCCAGGTGGAGGCGTACCTGCTCACCCCCGAGGGCGCCTCGGTGCTCGACTTCCTGGGCGACAGCCTGCTCACCCGGCTCCAGAGGGCCCTCCGCCTCGAGGGCTCGCGGGAGCTCATCCCCGAGCCCTTCCGTCCGCTCTTCCGCACCAGCGATCCGGACTTCCTGGATCGCATGATGCTCGGCGAGGATCGCCAGCACGAGTTCATCCCCCGCGCCAGGCTCCTGCAACTGTCCCAGGAGGCCACGGTCCACGACTTCGCCGCGCTGGTGGACGCGCAGCCCTCTGCGAAGAAGATCTGGGATCGCGTCGCCGAACACCTCAATCTCAATCGCTACTCGGAGGACGCGGAAGAGGTCGACGCGGCGGGCGCCCGGGACAAGCTGCTGAGAGATCCCGAGGGCTTCTGGGAGCTCTCCGTGGACCACCTGATGAATCAGTGGCAGGGCGTCTGCCGGGGGTACGGCGTCGATCCGATCATCCCCGAGGCCCAGCGCGGGCTCGTCCGGTCCGAGCGCGAGGAGCAACTGGCCCGGGACCGGGGCTTCGTTCCGCCCGAGGAGCGGCTGCACCAGCAGGAGGCCCCGGAGGGCTACCAGGTGCTGCTCTTCCGTGAACTCGAGACGGTGCCTTCAGAGGTGTTCACCTCCGCTCCCTCCACCGGGGCGGAACGGGAGGAGTTCGTCGGAGCCCTGCGCGAGGCCCAGGCCTTCGCGGAGAAGGAGCACTCCCCTTTCCTCGAGGCCTTCAAGCTCGCGCGATTCGTGCTCGAGACCGATGCCTGGCGGCTGTCCTCGGAGCGGCTGTCCGACGAGCGCGTGGAGGTGCTGCGCAAGACGGTGGAGGACGCGGGCTTCAGCGAGCAGGCCTCCGAGGTCCTGGGCCGCAAGGTGGGCGTGCTCGCCTACTTCGAGCAGTTCCAACCCTCGGAGGACAAGCTGCGGGGCTTGCTGGCCTGCGCGCTGGCGAATGTCTTCGGGGGCATGGGCTCGTGGAATGATCAATACTTCGAGACGCCCGAGGCCCAGGCCACCTACGAGCGGGTCTCCGCCCGGCTCCATGGTGCGCTGAACGCGTTCTCCGTGGCCAACCTCAACGCGGAGTAGGTCATGGGACTGTTGCGCGCCTTGCGGCGCCGTCACCTGCGGCGGCGCCCCTTTCCCTCCGAATGGCTCGTCCATCTGGAGCGTCACACCCCGTTCGTCCAGGCGCTGGACACCGAGACGCGAGAGCGCTTCCTGGAAATGCTCAAGCTCTTCGCCTGGGAGAAGGAGTTCATCGGCTCGGGAGGATTCACCATCACCGACGAGGTGCGCGTGGTGGTGGCCGCCACGGCGGTGCGACTGGTGCTCTACCTGGACCTCTCCTATTACGACCATCTGCGCGAGGTGATCGTCTATCCGGATGCCTTCCTCATTCCGGATCGCACGGGCGTGGTGCTCGGGGAGGCGAAGCACTGGGGCACCGTCATCCTCTCGTGGAAGTCGGTGCTGGCCGGACTGAGCAACCCCCATGATGGCCACTCCACGGCCACGCACGAGTTCGCCCACGTGCTAGACCGGGAGGACGGCGCCTTCGACGGCACACCGGAGCTGCGCCGCTACTCGCATTACGCGGCCTGGTCCCAGGTGATGGGCACGCACTTCCAGAAGCTGCGCGAGGGCCGGCCCCGCGAACGTCAGGTGTTGGACGACTACGGAAGCATCAACGAGGCCGAGTTCTTCGCGGTGGCCACCGAGTCCTTCTTCGAGAAGCCGCGCCAGATGCGGGAGAAGACGCCGGATCTCTACGAGGAGCTACAGCGCTTCTACGGGTGCGATCCCCTCACCGGCCGCGCCGCGTCATCCGCTCCGCTCCAGAAATGACGCGGTGTTTCCTCATCTGTCCCATCTTCCGGGAGGATGAGCATGGGTCTACAACCCCGCCTTCACCTGCACCCGAGGTGAAGGAGGACACCCATGACGAGGCACTGGAACGGCGGCCCCCTGCTGGCGCTCGGCCTGATGGCACTGAGCGCACCCGCGCTCGCCGGCACGGCGACGGTCTACTACTACACTCCGTATAAGGCCTGGAGCGGGGCCTACCTCCATCACGATGCCAGCGGAAGTTGGACCTCCGTTCCGGGCACCGCGATGGACACGGCCTGCGCGAACTGGGTGATGAAGACCGTCACCACGGGCTCTGCCAGCACCTTCCAGGCCGTCTTCACCAATGGGCAGAACGGTTGGGACAATCCCAGCCCGGCTGGTGGCAACTACAACCTCCCCACGAGCGGCACCCACCAGGTGAAGAATGGCCAGCTGCTGGCCAACGCGGGCTCACCCTGCACCACGGCCCCCACCGGCAACAAGGCCGAGGTGTACTACTACACCCGCACGCGCGCCTGGAGCGCCGTCAACCTCCACTATGCCCCCACCAGTGGCACCTGGACCTCGGCGCCAGGCGTGGCCATGAGCGAGTCCGCCTGTACCGATTGGGTGAAGAAGACCGTCGAGCTGGGCTCGGCGAGTGGCATGAAGGCCGCGTTCAACAACGGCTCGGGCACCTGGGACAACAACGGAGGCACGGACTACGCGCTGGGCACGGGGCTCATCACCGTCAGGGACGGCGTCGTCACCGCGAATGCCTCCTCGCCTTGCGTGACGCTGCCTCCGGATACGACCGCTCCGTCCATTCCCACGGGGCTGACCACCTCGGTCTCCGGTACCCAGCTGACCCTCACCTGGAACGCCTCGACGGATGACCGGGCCGTGACGGGCTACACGCTCGTGCGCACCGGCGGCTCCGAGGGAACACGGTCCTTCACCGTCTCCTCGCCGGGCTACACGGACAGCGGCCTGTCCCCCTTCACCACCTATAGCTACTCCGTGAAGGCCTTCGACGCCGCGGGCAACACCTCCGCCGCGAGTGCCACGGTGTCCGCCACCACGAAGGACGCCCCACCCGCGCCGCCTCCGGGACAACCCCTGGGCACCGACATGCGCGAGGACTCCATCTACTTCGTGATGACCGCGCGCTTCTACGACGGCGACGCGTCCAACAATCGCGGTGGCAGCCAGCACGTCAAATCCGGCAACGCCGCCCACAACGATCCGATGTTCCGCGGGGACTTCAAGGGACTCATCCAGAAGCTCGACTACATCAAGGCCCTGGGCTTCTCCGCCATCTGGATCACCCCAGTGGTGCTCAACCGCTCGGACTACGACTACCACGGCTACCACGCCTGGGATTTCAACAAGGTCGACCCGCGCCTGGAGTCCCCGGGCGCCTCGTACCAGGACCTCATCAACGCCGCCCACGCCAAGGGCCTCAAGATCATCCAGGACGTGGTCTACAACCACTCGAGCCGCTGGGGCGCCAAGGGGCTGTGGAACGCCACGGTCTACGGCGTGCGAGACAGCCAGTGGAGCTGGTACTACGACGCGCCCGCTCCGGGCTTCGTCTACGACGGCCTGACGGTGGAGCCCACCAGCGGCAAGTCCTATTACAACGGGGACCTGTGGTCCTCGTCCGCGCCCGCGGGCAACACCTGCCGCAACTGGGGCACGCCCACGGGCTCGTACAGCCAGGAGGGCTACCGCGTCTACAACTGCCAGTGGCCCAACCCCACCTCCGGCATGTTCCCCGCGCAGTACTTCCACCCATGCTGGATTGGCAACTGGGAGGGCGAGGACTCTCGCAGCTGCTGGATTCACGAGGACCTGGCGGACTTCAACACCGAGAGCAAGCCCGTGCAGGACTTCCTCGTGGGCGTCTACAACAAGTACATCGACATGGGCGTGGATGGCTTCCGCATCGACACGGCGGTCCACATTCCCCGCGTCACCTGGAACCGGCGCTTCCTGCCAGCGGCGCTCGCGCATGCCGAGGAGAAGTTCGGCGCCAAGGGGAAGAACTTCTTCATGTTCGGCGAGGTGGGCTCGTTCGTGAACGACAAGTGGAACCGGGGCTCCCCCAACCACTCCGCGCAGTTCTTCACCTGGAAGGAGCGCCGCACGTACAGTGCCGATGACACCACTGCGGCGCTCGAGCAGTACAACTACGAGCAGACCCAGGGCACGGCCCAGCAACCCACGTCCACCAACGCCTTCCTCCAGGGCAACACCTACCACGCCCCGGATCACGGCCAGTTCTCCGGCATGAACGTCATCGACATGCGCATGCACATGAACTTCGGCGAGGCGAGCAACGCCTTTGGCAATGGCAAGGACTCGGACGACAGCTACAACGACGCCACGTACAACGTCGTGTACGTCGACTCGCACGACTACGGTCCGAACAAGTCCAGCACGCGCTACGCCGGGGGCACCGACGCCTGGGCCGAGAACATGAGCCTCATGTGGACCTTCCGGGGCATCCCCACGCTGTATTACGGCTCGGAGATCGAGTTCCAGGCGGGCAGGCCCATCGACTGTGGCCCCACCTGCCCGCTCGCCACGACGGGCCGGGCCTACTACGGAGATCACCTCGAGGGCAGCGTGACGGCGTCCGGCTATGGCGTCGTGGGGAGCGCGTCCGGCAAGGTCGCGGAGACGTTGAACAAGCCCCTGGTGAAGCACCTGCAGCGCCTCAATCAGATCCGCCGCCGCGTTCCCGCCCTGCAGAAGGGGCAGTACTCCACGGACGGCGTGTCGGGCGGCATGGCCTTCAAGCGGCGCTTCACCGATGCGGCCTCGGGCGTGGACAGCTTCGTGTTGGTGACCATCTCCGGCGGGGCCACCTTCAATGGCATCCCCAATGGCACCTACCGGGACGCCGTCACCGGAGACGTGAAGACCGTCACCAGTGGCACGCTGACCGCCAGTGTCTCTGGAAAGGGCAACCTGCGCGCCTACGTGCTCGACCTGCCCGGCAATCCCGCTCCCGGCAAGGTGGGCGTGGACGGCCCGTACCTGAAATGACGCCCCGGTGGGTGTGGACCCACTGACACACCTACACGACGCGAGACGGATGCCACCGTCTGGGGGGGAGGTGACATGGATTCTTCGAGAAATCGCACCGGCGGTTTTCCATTTCGGTGCTCCTGAAGTGTCTCCACGCCAGGAACTCATTCACGAAGAGGTCTCGTGCTTCGACGATTCATATTGGGAGCCGTGCTTTGCCTGGCGGGGGGGGCTCACGCCAAACCGCCCGCCGGCGGCGTCTTCTGCTTGACCTATCCGTCGGCACCCGCGTGCACCGGACAGCAGCCCGCGTGCACCTACTGTCACGTGGCGCCTCCGCAGCGCAATGCCTTCGGGAGCCAACTGGAGCCTCACCTGGCGCCCGGCGTACCGCGCCCGCTGTCCGACAGCGAATACTCCGAAGCGCTTCCCGGGGCGCTCAAGGCCATCGAGAGCCAGGACGCCGACGGCGACGGCGTGTCGAACCTCGAGGAGATCCAGCGAGGCACGCTCCCCTTCGACGCCACCAGCTTTCCCGTGGAGACGGGGGGCTGCTCGGCGGGAAGCAATTCCCAGTACGACGTGTGCCGCTACGATCCGCGCTTCGCCTACCGGCGGGTGCTGCTCGACTTCTGTGGGCAATCGCCTACCTATGATCAGCTCAAGTCCTTCGGGGCGTTGAGTGGAGACGACCAGCGCGCGCGGCTCGACGCGGAGTTGGAGCGGTGCACCGCCAGCGAGTTCTGGCGCGGCAAGGACGGGCAGCTCTGGAAGCTGGCCCACCCGAAGATCCGCCCGGTGGGCTCGATCAAGTCGGGAGAGAACGCCGGCCCCATTCCCCTCGCCGACTATGACGACGACTACGCCCTGTACTCGTACGCACAGCTCGACGACCACGACGCGCGCGAGGTGATGACGGCGAAGTACTTCGTGCGCCGGGAATCCAACCCCACACGCTACCTCCAGGAGACGTCCCTGCCCTCCCAGAAGGTGGACGAGTCGCACCGCGCGGGCAACCTCACCTCCGCGTGGAGCCTCATGACCTTCGTGATGTTCACGGCGCTTCCGCGCAACGCCGCGGCGCAGAGCTACCGGGCCTACCTGGGGCTCGACATCGCCAGGCAGGAGGGCCTGTTCAGCATTCCGGGCGAGCCTCGTGACTACGACGCCAAGGGCGTCACGGCGGAGGCCTGCGCGGCCTGTCACGCGACGCTCGATCCGCTGAGCTACCCCTTCCGCAACTACCAGGGCATCGGTGGCTCCGCCTCGGCGAGCTACGTGCCCAACCGCCTCGAGCGCTTCTTCAAGGACGTCTCGCCCACCATCACCCAGACGCCGGAGGCTGGCTACCTCTTCGGCCAGCCGGTGAACAACCTGGTCGAGTGGGCCTGGGTGGGCGCCAACAGTGACGCCTTCGCCATCGCCGCCGTCACCGACTACTGGAAGCTGCTCGTGGGCCACGCACCCACGGCCGAGGAAAACGCCGAGTTCGTCTCCACCTGGAAGCGCTTCAAGGACACCCACCAGTACCGCGTGCAACGCATGCTTCACGATCTGATCCGCACGGAGGCCTACGGTGCGCCTTGAATCCCTTCGAGTGGTGTGGCTGTCCGCCGTCCTCGTGCTCTCCGCCTGCTCGTCATCGCCCACTCCCTCGGGAGATGATGCCGGGACGCCCTCGCCCGGAGGCAACGGACAGCCCGATCCAGGCACGGGAGGCTCCGTGGCGCGCTCCTCGCGCAACAACCTGCGCTTCAAGGGAGCCGAGCGCCTGGCGACCGACTTCGCGACCGCGCTGTCGCTGCCCGCGGATCAGGTGTGCAACGAGTTGGGCCAGTATCCGTGCACGTCCTACGTGCACACCGTGACCCTGGGGGGCGTCGATCCCTACGCCAACAGCCTGTACGAGCCGCTGACCGCCTCGGGCGTCACCACCCCCATCGCCGTCGATCGCGTGGTCCTGTCGGCCTGTGGCCGGCGCGTCGCGCTCGACCTCGCCACGCCCTCGGCCGCCGTGCTGTTCAAGGACATCGCGCTCGATGCCCAGGGTCGGCTGGCGGATCGCGGAGGGACACCCGTCAAGGACGCCATCACCGCGCTCTACCAGCGGGGCGTGTTGAGGGATCCCTCGGACGCCGAGATGAGCGCGTTGATCCAACTGTCCACCGACATCGAGGGCTCGGGCAGCACCCAGCCGGGTCAGGACTGGATGAAGGCGGCCTGCTTCGTCGTCCTCTCCTCCGCCGAGTCCGTCTTCTTCTAGGGAAATACGCCATGTCACTTCGCAACAATGGCCGGCTCTCGCGCCGGGAGATGTTGAAGGCGCTGTCGCTGTGCGCGGCGGGTTCCACGACCCTCGGTTCCCTGCTGACGGGCTGCCGTGACTCGCTCACGGGTCCGGAGCAGCTCGAGAAGCTGGGCGGCAAGCGCATGGCCCGGCTAGATGGCAAGCCCCGCTTCCTCATCGTAGTGGGCGCCACGGGCGGCGCCTCCATCGTCGACAGCCTGTTGGCGGTGCGCGCCTCGGATGCGGGAGCCAACGCCTCGAAGCTCAACACCTTCGAGGACGCGCAGGTGCTGGACGTCACGGGCTCCCCCTTCCGCGCGGTGAAGGTGGACAGCAAGAAGCTGGGCAGCATCCCCATCCCGGTGAAGACGGACCAGCTTCCCTTCGTGAAGAAGCACAAGGACTCGATGCTGGTGGCCACCACCGTGGGCACCTCGGTGAACCACACCATCGCGCAGAAGCGCAGCCTCACGGGCAACGCCGCCTGGCGGGGCCGCACGTTGCAGGAGTGCGTGGCCCTGCAGTACGGCACGGGCTGCCCCATTCCCAACGTCAACATGGCGACGGGGGGCTACTCCGAGCGCGGCACGGACGACTCCCTGCCCACGCACTGCTATGGCGAGGTGGTGACCCATCCCTCGCTCTGGCCATTGGGGCTCGATGGCGCGAGAGGACTCAAGGATGCGCCCCCTCGGGACGTACTGGCCCTGGCGCGCAAGACGCGCGATACGCTCGATTCCCGCTCGGTTTTTGGCCAGACGTTCGACAACGCGCGGGTGCTCCAGCGCTGGAACGAGCAGCGCATCGTGGGACAGCCGGCCCTGGAGGTGCAGGAGCTGATCACCCGGCTCAACATCCTGCCCAACGCGCCGCCCCAGATTCCGCTCACGGAGTACGGCCTGGCGAGTTCTCCCGATGGGGCGCGGCTGCGCTCGGTCTTCCCCGAGTTCTTCACGGATCCCATCCAGGGACAAGCGGCGCTGGCGTTCCTGCTGCTCAAGTACCGGGTGTCGGTGTCGGTGACGCTGGGCCCGTCCTTCAACGTGGTGGTGGGCGGGGAGGACGGCATCGCCAACCCTCCCCTGGCGTTCGACATCAGCCACAACGATCACCGTGCGGGCCAGGCCTTCATGTGGGCACGGGTGATGGGCGTGGTGGACAAGCTCATCGATTTGCTCAAGTCCGAGCCCTTCGATGCCGCCACCGGCGAGAGCATGTGGGACCGCACGCTCATCTACGTGGCGACGGACTTTGGTCGGACGCGCCCTCGGTCCGCGAACGCCACGGAGTTCGGGTCCGGGCACGATCTCAACAACGGCGTGCTGATGCTCTCGCCGATGCTCAGGGGCAATACCGTGCTGGGCGGAGTGGATCCGCTCACCACGTTGACCTACGGCTTCGACCCGCGCACGGGCGCGCCCCAGAGCGGCAAGGTGACCTCGAACGAGCCGGACATCTTCTCGGGGATCCTCACCGCCATGGGGGTGGACACGTCGGGAAGCGGGCTCCCCGACGCGAGCGCCTTCGTGCGGACCTAGAATTCGAAGTCGCGGTGCAACATCAGGTTCACGATGGCGGGGTACGTCAGCTGTCCTGGCACCCCGTCATGCGTATGTCCCACCTGGATGAAGTGCTGGTACACGGGCACCTTGACGGACAGCCCGACCGCCAGGGCACCGAGGGGATAGAGCACCGTGGCGCCCGCGAGCACATCCGTGCGCCCCACGTTGCCATCCTGCTGGACCTCGCCATCCCAGCGCTCGGGCTGCTCGTTGAGCACGTCCACGCCCAGGGCCACTCGCAGCCGCCGCACCACGGCGGTGTCCACCGAGGTCCCCGCCGCGAAGCGATTCCCCGCCTGATAGCCGTGACGGTTCCGATAGAGGAAGAGCTGGGCCTGCCCGTACCCCTGGAGCCGGAAGCGTCCCAGGCTCTTGGCCACGTCGAGTGACAGCACGGGGTTGAAGGTGCCCGTGCCGAACTGGATGTGCTGATGGGTCAGGCCCTGTTGGCCCAGGGCGAAGGGATTGGCCTCGGTGCGACCCAACGGCAGGGACACTCCGGCCCGGCCCACGATCGCCACGCCTCCCGGTGCCCACGCTCCGCGTCCGCTCACCCAGGGGTCTCCAATGCCCATCAACGTTTCGTTCCGGTGGTGGATGTTCACGTAGTCCGGCGCGAAGACCGTTCCATCCAGGCGGCGGAAGAGCACCGTGGTGCGGGTGATGCGCAAGGGGACCTGGGCCTCCAGCCCGAAGCGCTCGGTGAGGCCCACTTCGAGGATGGGGCGCAGCTCTCCCGCGTAGAGCATCTGATCATGAAGTTGAGGGGGCTCTTCGCGCTCGCGGCAGATGGGGCCGATGTCCGGGCAGTGCTCGCTGTGGACGACGTTGACCGCCGTGGTCGTCAGATTGAGGGTGGCGGACACCTCGCCCGATTTCAGGACGGAGCCCGCGCTTCGGCCCACCGGAAGGTTGGGATTGCTGCACCCGGCACATGCCTCGGCGGTGCCCGCCAGGAGCAGGGGCACCAGGAGGATCAGGGGAAGGAGCAGGCGCTTCATCGCGCCCCCGCCAGGGAGAGCGCCTTGTCGAGCGCGTCGGTGTCTCCGCCGGACAGGGTGGCCACCTCCCGGCCATCCTTGCCGTACACCACGAGCAGCGGCAGGCCCGGAGCCTCCGTGAGGTAGCGGCGCGCGAGTGGAGTCTCCCATGAGACGACATTCAACTTGCGGTAGGCCACGTCGGAGCGCTGGTTGAGGAGCGCGAAGACGTGCCTGTCCACCTTGCGGCACACCGCGCACCAGTCGGCGTAGAAGTCGAACACCGTCACCTTGCCTGGCACGAGGTAGGGCGTGAGCGAGGGCACGTCCTCACCCCGCTCCACCAGCGTGCGCAGATCCGCGCCCGCCCCGAGCGTGGGAAGGGGCTCGAAGGAGAGATCCGGGTGGCACTCGAAGCACTGGGATTCCGGCACACCGTGGGGGCCACACCAATCCCCCGCGTGCTTGAAGCGCGCCTCCAGTTCGGGATGGCAGCGCGTGCAGGACTCCGCGGGAACCTGGTGGGCGCAGAACTCCGCGCCGGGTCCATTCACGACACTCAACTGGCTCAACGTGCCATGGGACGCGGAGGACGTGGCGCACCCACTGGGAAGGAGGACACAAAGACAGACAAAGAAGACAGACCGCATGGAAGAGGACTCCAGGACGCAAAGAAGGAGAGCCGCGCGAGCGGCGGACGCCCGGCGGAGACACGAACGCGAACCCCGGCGCCTCCCAGAAGAGGAAGGCGCTAGGCGCTTCGTGGAGGCCTGAAGACCTCTCGTGGAGAGCCGTCCCGCGGAACGCCCTCACGCTCCAGGGCGAAGTCCATGGGCCGTGGAAGCACCTCGGGTGGGGCGAGCACGAGAGGGGGCGCTCCCCACACCGGCCGGGCACACAGACACGCCTGACAGTCCTCATCGCCGCCCGGCTCCTCATGCTCCAGGCAGGCCCGCGCGCAGTCGTCCGCCGCGAGCACCCGGGGCAAACCACTCAGCATGAAGCCGAGGACGCACACGAGCAGGAGGAAGACGAGACGAAGCATGGGAGGCGGTGACTCCGCTTACACCTGGCGCGGAGTCCCATGCAAGCGCCCCCCGTCCCTCAGTTCACCGTGAACTCGCGGGACACGCCGTTGTAGGGGCGGATGAGTCCGTCCCACCCGGACTTCCAGTCTCCCTCGTGGCGGATGCGGTAGGTGCCCGCCGGGGTGTCCGAGGGAATCCGCCAGTCGATGGTGACGTACGAGCACCCGAAGGTGGGGAAGCAGTTGTTGCGCTCCCAGCGGTACGTCGTCTCCCAGCTCGCATCGTCGGCGACCGTCACCCACGTGCTGCCCGACTTGCGCTGCACCTGCAGGTAGGAGCCCTGGATGTGCAGGTTGTTCTTCGGGTGGCCGCCCCAGAACTTCACGCTCACCGTCTCGTTCCGGGCGTAGGCGGCCCGGGCATCCGTGACCAGGCTGCCGAAGCTCTTGGTCAGGGGCTTGTCGTCATACACCACGCCGGTTTGAATCGTCGTCTGCTCGCCGCGCAGATCCCTCGGCGTGGGGCCCGGGGCCACGGAGGTGCCCGAGCGCATGGCGAGCGCCAGCGTGTCCACCTCCTGCTGCACCGCCGCGAGCGTCCACGGGCCGAAGTGCGTGGACGCGCCCTCGTAGTCCTGCTTCGCGTACTCCTCGCGCGTGGCCAGGTAGCCCGAGTAGGCGTTGGACAGGCCCGCGATGAGCACCTGATCCACCCCCAGTGGGGCGAGCCGCGAGAGCACTTGCTGGCGCACGCGCCGGCCCGCCATGGTGGTGGGCTCGAAGGGCAGCGCCACGAGCGCCACGTTGCCCAACCGGAGCACCTGCAGGGGCAGCACCTCCGGCGTCCACGGATAGGGCTTCTGCGAGCCGGTCTCCAGGACGATGGGCTTCTCCGCCTGGCACGAGGTGGTGAGGAGGTTGCAGGTAATCGCGGTCCAGGCGTCGTGGATGCGCTCGCAGGAGGCACCCTCGTAGCCATAGCCGGGGCCGTCCTCGGCGCCCGCGAGCATGGACTGGCCGATCGCCGCCGTGCAGGTGGTACGCGGCTGGCCATCCGTGTACGCGGGGGCCACGTTCACCGCGTCCATCTTCACGTAGACGTGCCGGAAGTCCACGCCGCCCGTGAGCGGCGCCGAGGCGTTGTCGTAGAGCGAGCGGGCCAGGGTGTACTGCTTGCGGCCGGACAGCTCCGTGCTCTCGGTGTCGTTGGCGCCCCCGCCGTTGGTGCCACCGAGGATGTTGGGCGTCACATCGCCTTCATTGCCCTGGGCGAAGGCCGCCACGAAGGTGCGCGCGGCGGTGTAGTTCGTCCCCTTGGCCTTTTCGAAGAGCCAGGCCGCGTAGCCCTTGTTGTCGCCGTGGATGAGCCGGTTGTCGTTGCCCAGGGACGTACCATGGACGGCGAACCAGTTGATGAGGCCCACCTCGCGCCCGTCGTCCGCCTGCAAGCGCAGGAGCGTCATGCGCGTGTCCCGGTCGGCCGCGTATTGGGCGCGCTCGGAGGCGGGGTTGCGCAGGTAGGCCTCGGGCGAGCGGTTGAGGCTCGCGTCGAACAGGTCTCCCGAGGCGACGCGGATGGAGCCCGGCGCGAGGTTGTCATGGGCGCGGACGATGGACTGGTAGATGCCCTCCACGATGGCGTCGAAGTTCTGCTGATCGAAGCCGAGGATGGTGAGGTTGTAGAGCGCGTAATGGGAGAAGCCGCCGGGGCCCGAGTGCGTATGCGTGGCGCTCACGAGCACGTTCTCGTCCGAGTAGAGGGTGCCGTACCGGGCGCGCAGCTTCTCCACCACCTGTTGTTTGACGCCCTGGAAGATCTGTCCGAGGTCCGCGTTCACGAACACCGCGCGCTTGCCATTGCAGGGCGAGGCGATGACGAAGGCGCGCGAGCGCAGGCGCTGATGGATGCCCGCCGTCTTCTGTTCCACCATGGCGTAGCCCATCATCCCCAGCTCCGCCGCCGCACCGGTGATGTCGTAGATGCCCGCGCCCACCTGGAAATGGGTGTTGGCCGCACAGGAATCCGCGAGCGTGGCGCCGAGGGTCGAGACGGGTGCCTCGACTTCATCGGAGGGGCGTGAATCACATGCGCCCTGGGTGAGCGCGAGGGCCAGGGCCGCCGCCAGGGAGGGCCTCCAGGGAGAGACACGTCGTTGCATGGGTGGTTCCTCGTTGGAGAAGGAATCCTCGATTCTCGGGGCGGGCCCGCTGGGGTTGCGGACTCATTCGACCGCCGCACCGCGTCGAAGTGGCTCCTCCGACTGCTAATGCCGCCCCAACTCCCTGTCCCAGGCCGCCAACTGTACGGCCACCGTATATTTGTAGGCGCTGGAGAAATCCTCGAAGTCCTCCAGGGAAAGCGCGCGGAGGCGCTCGCGCAGGAAGCCAGGGTCGCTGAGCACCTCGCGGTGCTTCAAGTCAGCGTCCATGTTCACCAGGATGGGCATCACCCGGAGCACAACCTCCAGGCAATCCTCTCGGGTAGCGCGAGACATGCGCTCCACCGTCAGGGCGATGTGCTCACGGACCGAGGCAGGGCCTCCAGGGCACCATGCCTCCAGGGTCTTGCGGTAGATGTCCTCCATGAGTTCTTCCAGCGTGTATTTCTTACCGAACCAGAACGCATAGCGAAGACCCTGGAGCACGTCCCAGAAGCGGAGCACCGAGGCGAGCCGGTTCGCCATGCGCTCAGCGCTCCGTAAGGGGGGCGGAGACACGGCATGGAAGAGGGCCCCCCAAGGGGTGCTCAGGCAGAAGGACTCGAAGGCACCTTCAGTGCGTTGACGCTCTTCCTTCTGGACGCATTCGTCCATACTGGTGAAGACGCCGACGAACAGGTGCATCCACCAGCGCGGGCGGTTCAAGTCGAATTCGGCACCTGGACGTACCACCAGCACCTCGCCGGGCGGCACCTGGCGCATCTGCCGGGGATGGGGAAAGGCACCGGTCTTGCGGTACTCCCGGGCCCACCAATGGCCCTCGGCTCTCACCTTGCGGAGGATGGCGGCGGAGGAGCCGTAGAGCATCGCCGGAAACTCGAGCACCGGGGAGTGTTCCTTGGTCATGGCTTTTCGCCCTAACACCGCGGCGAAGTGCTCCTCAAGCGTCAGGCGCTTCGCTCGCTCAGAGGGAGGCAAACGCCTCTCGACCGCTCAGCGACAGTCCACGGGCAGGTAGACCTGGCCCTGGAATTCCTTGGGCCATTCGCCCCTTCCATACGCAGCCCGGATCGCCTGCTCAGCCAACTCACCGCGCTGCGCTATTTCTACCCTGGGCAACTCTTCCGCCTTCTGGGCTGCCCGCTCCTTCCAGGAGGCATTGGGCTTCTTGCGCCTGTAGCTCCAGCGATACAGAGTCAATCCGGGCTCTGGCGTGTGCCAGGACAACTGCCAGAGCGCTCCCCCGTTCTCGAATTCGAGGAAGAGGGACCCCTCGAAGCCAGTGCCTCCCACGAGTTTCTTGTCAGGCGTGACGGCCTCATTGAGCGCCGCCAGGTAGCGCCCTACCTGTCCTCTCCCCTCCCTGCGCGACTCCTCATCGTTCGGCTTGATCTCGAACAACACCAGGAGGCGGGTATCGGTGATATCCGGGCGCAAGAGCCTCACGAACTCTGAAAGACGCTCGGGGTCCCCCAGCTTCCCCTCCTTCACAATGGTGGAGAGGCTGGCGGTGTCGAGGAAGACGATGCTGGAGGGGTGCTGCAAAGTGTATTCTATGCCAATGGCCTCGTGTGCGGCCCTGCCAAGAAAAGCGCCCCAGGGCTCCCTCGAATCCGGCTTCCGGCCAGGGAGCAGCGTGGAGGAGGGTGGCTCCGCCTGCGCACCGAGGGACGCCACGAGCACCAGGAGAAAACCCGCCAGCCCCAAGCTGCTCCTCGTCGTGGTTCCACGCCCTTGCATATCCAACAGCCCCTACCCGTCCAGCGTGACGGCACCGGGAGGCCGGCACCGGGCACAATAGAAGTCGCCCTCGTAGGCGAACGCCCGGGCGCCCCGGACCTCCACCGCGCACGCCGAGCACCGGTGGGACGCCGTGCCCCCCACTCCCGCGGGCCTCGCCTGGGGATTCGTCACGCCCTCCAGCCGCTCGAAGCCTCCCGCGTCCAGCCAGATGCCCTCACACCTGGGGCAGACGTCGAGCTCACAGGCACTCGTCACCACCCGCGCGAGCCGCTGGCCACACTCCGGACACCCCACCGGCGCGCCCTGGCACGTGGGGCACACGCGATGCTCGGTGGACACGCGGTGGCCCGGTTTGCGGCAGCGCGAGGGCGCCACCCGGGCCGCGCTCAGGAACGCCCGCACCGGAGGCCTGTCCGCGAGCCGATCCCACTGCCCCCGGCCAAACCACAACCCATGACAGCGAGCACACGTCCCCACGTCCACGGGGGCCACGTGCAGGGGCCGCAGGGATTCGTTCTCGCACAGGGGACAGGGTCGCGCCATGCGAGGGGCGAGTCTACTCGAAGCGCTCCCCGCTTCCGAAGCCTTCCAGACGCCAGGCTGTCGGACAGAAGGCATACGTCCCCGTCCAGGCACCCCCCAACACCAGACGCAGGAGCGAGAAGCGCCGATCCTCGCCTCCGAACATCTGCAAGTCGAAGGGCCCCTGGACCTGGGCGAGCGACATGGCGCGCGCACAGGCCTCCTCGAAGCCGCCCTCCGTCCGATCCACCAGTCCCACCGCATGGGCCCGCTGGCCGCTGTACACCCGGCCCTCGGCGAGCGCGTGGATCTCCTCCTTGGTACGGCCGCGCGCCTTGGCCACCTGCTCCAGAAAGGACTGGTAGGTCTCCTCCACCTCGGCCTCCATCAATGCCCGCTCGCGCTCGGTGAAGCCGCGCGAGGAGGAGAAGATGCCCGCGGTCTCGCCCCGGGTGATGAGCGTGCGGTGCACTCCCAGCTTCTCCAGGAGCCCCGAGGTGTCGAACTTGCCCGCGAACACGCCAATGGAGCCCACGATGGCATGGGGCGTGGCCCAGATCTCCCGGGCCCCGAGCGCCGCCATGTAGCCACCGCTGGCCGCCACCCGGTCCACGAAGGCGATGACGGGCTTCTTCTTGGCCACCCGCTGCACCGCCTCGAGGATGATCTCCGAGGCCACCGAGGAGCCTCCCGAGCTCGCCACGTACAGCACCACCGCCTTGGCCCGCCGCTCGCGTCCCGCCGCGCGCAGGGCCTTCACCACCGAGTCCGAGCCCGCCACCTCCGGCCCCACGCCCGCCCCGCCCTTGCCCGGGACGATCATCCCCGTCAGCGGAACCACCGCCAGCCGGGGCTTGGGGCGCAAGGAGCGCCAGCGCACCGGAGGCCAGGGCAGCCGAGCCCGGTACATCGCCATGGACTCCACGCCCTCTCCATCGTCCTCGTCCCCCGCGCCCTTCATGCCCAACCGAGCGGGAAGGTCCACCTCGTCACACAGCCCGTCGACGAGCCCCTCGGCCGCCGCGCGCTTCGCGCTGTAGGGGCCCGCGTCAATCCACGCCTTCACCTGCTCGGGCGGGCGGCGCCGTCCCCGGGCCACGTTGTCCACCAACTCCCCGTAGCGCTCGTCCAGGAAGGACTCGAGCGTGCGCCGCTGGATGTCCGAGGCCTGGGGGTGGGTGAAGAGCTCGGGCATGGTCTTGTATTCGCCGCGCCGGAAGAAGTGCGCCTGGATGCCCAACCGTTCCAAGCCCTCGCCCAGCGCCAGGGCCTCGGCGGCGTAGCCCACCAGCTCCAGCCGCCCCGCGGGCGACAGAAGCACCTCGTCCGCCGCGCACATCACCTGGTAGCCCGCGCTGTCCACGCTCACCGCCCAGGCGACGACCCGCTTGCCGGCGGCTCGGAAGTCCCCGAGCAGCTTCACCAGGACGTCCCGCTTGGCGGGGGGGACCGCCAGTCCCTCCATCTCCAGGAGGATGCCCTTGACCGCTGGATCCTTCGCCAGGAGCGCCAGGGCTTCTCGCAGCGATTCCAGGGAGGTGACGGTGGCGGGTTCCGGACGTGCCTGCCCGCCCAGCAGGCCCAGGCGCCGGGCGCGTGGCCGCTCGCGGTACGCAGGGTCGTCCGACAGCCGGAAGCGCACATAGGCGGGCCGGTGCCGGGCGCCGAGCAGACGCAGCGGCAGCCCCAACAGGGTGCGGATCAGGAGCAGCAGGTTGATCACGGGGACGAAGAGGAGGCGCACACCTCGGGCGCCTAGTGGACCCCGGAAGGGGACGCAAGCCCTGTTCTGCGCGGATGTCCGGTCGTGATAGGCTGCGCGCCCATGTCCCTCGCCCGTTTCTCGCGTCTGTTGGCTACCCTCGCGCTCGTGTCCGGAGGCACCGCCCTCGCCCAGCATCGTCAGCTCCAGTCCTACCAGAGCGACGGAACGACGCAGCAGGAGCGCGATGCCATGCGTTCGCGCCCGAAGTACAACGTCAACGAGTACGGCAAGGACATCAAGATCAAGAAGGATCCCATTCCCTGGAGGGCCATCGGGCTGGCGGTCATCGCGTTCAGCATCGCGGCGCCCTTCGCGTGGCGCACCTACAAGCGCACGACGAAGGAGATGGCCGAGACCAACGTGTTCGGCGTGCAGCGCGCGGACGCCGGCGAGGCCGATCCAGAGTAGTCGTAGGCGTTATGGGGCCACGCGTCCATCCTCTCCTCCGGATCCTCTTCACGGGGGCCCTGCTGATGATGGGCTGTACGGCCCGAAGTCCCCTGTCCCGGCTTTCCGGTCAGACGACGGACTCGGCGACGAGTGGCTGTCGGCTCAATCCTGCCTGCTATGCGCCGATACGGGGAGAAAAGGCGGTGATCCCCTGGATGTCGCGCGCTGTGAGCACCGCCCGTACCACGACGGCGGTGATGCGGCTGCTGGAGACAGCGGAGGTGGCTCGCATCGAGCAACTCCTCATGGAATGCGCCGGGGAGGCGAATTTCGCGGTCAACCAAGCTGACCCGGAACTGAGCGGAGCCAGTCCTTCCGAGGCCCAGTGCAAAAAGGTGCTTCGCCGGGAGAATGGAAAAGACGTGACCCGGGCCCTGGAGTTCGGAAACAAGAAGCATTCGATGGCACTCGATTGTGTCCGAAGCGCTCTGGGTGAGCTCTATCCTCAGAACATCAGCGTGGAGCCTCGCTACCAGGTGGATCCCTCCTCGGGGCGGTGGCGATGGATCGATCCCAAGCAGGTCATGGATTGGCTGAAGCAGGGACTTGCCCACAGGCTGAAGGGATCGCTGGTTCCCGACGTGGTTCTTCACGTCACGGGCAACCCGAATGAAGTCCAACTCGTCTACGATCTTAAATTTCCCTGTCCGGCGGGTCGTGCGCCTCGGTGGACGGAGTACCCCGAGGGCCATCCTCACCATCCGAGGAATCAGGGTGAAATGTATCAGCGCGCCTTGGGAGGGCAGCAGCAGCCCGCTCTCGTGTCGCCCGCTTATGGAGTCTCGCGATGAGCGAGCACTATCCTCGGGTGCGGCTCCAAGATGCCTTCGAGGGACAACGTCTCGCCTTGCTCCGGGAGCGGGTGACCCTCACCTTCTATATGCGGCGCGCACATACGCGCGTGGTTCACGAGGTCATCCAGGCCTTGGAGATCTACATTCAGGCAGTGGGCGCCCATGTGTTGGGCGGGTACTTCGACGCCGACGGCGAATGGAAGGAGCTCGACGCGCGGGGATGGTCTGACGTTCGACGAAAACTCCTGAGCCCGCGAGGTGCCAGCATCGAACTGGCTGGGGCACCCGATGATCTCACCGGGTACGAATGGATCTATCAAGGCCGGCTGTTCGATGAGCCCCGTTCCGCCGATGATTCCGACGAGAGCTGCGTAGTGACCTTCTCGATGCCCACCGAGTATCTGGAAGGGCAAGGCCCGGAGCGGGTGCGAGAATTGGCATCGCGGCTGGCGGTGATTCTTCCCTTCGACTCGGGCCACGGAGGCATTTCCTTGCAAATGCCCGGTTGGACCCAGCGCAATGCGCCCACCATTCGTGACAGCCTCTTCCTGCATCCCGGCCTGGACATTCCGGAACCAGTGCTCGCCTGGTCCCTGGGAACGAAGCTCAAGGGAGCCTATTGGCTGACCTTCCTGGGTCCTACCGTCCTCAAAGGCTTGGGCGGCGCGGAGGGCCTGCGTGAACGGCTGCGCTCGCCAGGAACCACCGTGGAGACATTGCATGACGCGCGCGCGGTGGTGACCTTGGGCCGGTGGCCAGAAGCAGGAGACCTGATGCGTGGTGACACCCTGCCCGCCTATCGTGAACTGGCGCGCGTGCTAGAGCCCTGGCTCTACTTCGAGCAGCGCTGCCCCTGGGGCAACCTCACGCTGGACGAAACGCGGCGCTGGCAACGCCGCTTCCTCGACTGAGCGTCCCCGCGTCAAAACGAAACGGCCCACTCCCGCCGCGAGGCTGCTCGGGGAAGTGGGCCGCTCGTGTCGAGACCGCTTCAAGCCATCAAGGCTTGGTCCAGGTGTAGGTCGGGGTGTCGTACTGCGCGCCGTTCTTGTTGTAGGTGAACGAGTACGAGAGCACCTTCCCCGAGCTCAGGCCGGGCACGTTGTACTCCCAGCGAGCCGTGCTGTTGTTGTACGTCATGGTGATGTTCTGCTGCCCGATGCCCGTGTAGCTGTAGTGCACGATGACGTAGCTCGCCGTGAAGCCGTTGGGCTTGAACCACGTGAGCGCCTGGGTGGTATTGACGTTGCTCGCGCCGTACGTGAACTCGGTGCCGCCGCCGCCGCTGCCCGCCTGCGTGGTGGCGTTGGCGGTGTTGCTGGCGGCCGAGACGTTACCGGCCACGTCCCTCGCCTTGACCGTGTAGCTGTAGGCCGTCGAGGCCGCCAGGCCCGTGTCGCTGTACGAAGGAGCGCCCGAGGAGCCGGCATACGAGCCATTGCGGTAGACGTCATAGGCGCTCACGCCCACGTTGTCCGACGAAGCGCTCCAGGTCAGGTTGATCTGGCTGCTCGACGTGGCCACCGCCGACAGGTTCGCGGGAGTGGTCGGCGCCTGGGTGTCGCTCGTGCCCGTACCCGTCCCGGCGAACTCGGAGACGGTCTGCCTCATCGCCGTGGCGGGAGTGTTGGCGTAGACCCGGCCACCGGTCCCGTTGATCACGTGGGTGATCTCGCTGCCGGCCGTGCCGTTCAACCAGATGGTGGTCATGTGGTGGATCTTGACGCCCGTGACATTGGGCACCTCGATCGCGTTGTGCAGCTTCACGGCCGCGTCCCGGAAGTAGGAGTACACGCCCACGCCCCACGCCTCGTGGGTGGTCACCGAGTTGGCGACCTTGTACGACGCGTACCCGTTCACCGAGCCGTTCATCCAGGACGCCTGGTTCGGGACGTCATAGGGAATCTCGGACTGGTAGAAGTACACCCGGCCGCCGTTGCCATTCCACAGCGTCTGGTACTCATTGTGGTGCTCGTTGAACAAGCCGTAGATCGTGACGTTGCGGCCATTGACGACCAGGCCGTTCTTCGTGGGGTTGGTGGTCCAGGCGGCGCCCTCACCGTGGTCCGCGCGCCACAGCCAGAGCTGATCACCCACGACGTTGTGGCTGTTGATCTTGATGCCCACGTCGTTCCTGCCCGTGATCGTGCCGCCGGTCCTGATGGTCAGATCGTAGAGGAAGGTGGGGTTGGCCGAGTGATCGGCCGAGCTGCCCGTGGGGCCGACTTCCAGGATGCTCGGGGAGTTGACCGCGCCCGCCTCGAGGATCAGGCCGCCGATCTTCACGCCGTCCACGTCGGCGACCGAGATGGCCGACAGGCCGCTCGTCGGGATCAGCGAGGGAACACCAATGCCGAGCAGGATGGTGTTGGCGTTCTTGACGCGCAGCGTGTCATTCAGCTGGTAGATGCCCGGGGTGAACAGGAGGTGCTTGCCCTGGTTCAGCGCGTTGTTGAGGCTCGCGGCGGTGTCCGTCTCCGGACGGGCGATGTAGAACTGGGAGATGGGCAGGGACTGACCCGGCGTGGCGCCGTTGAGCCAGCTGGGGCCCTGGGTGTTGGTTTGCAGCGCGGGGACGAAGACGTAGTACTGCCCACCGCTGGTGTAGAGGTAGGGCTTCTCCCGGATGATGGGCGTCCTGTCGACGACCGTGTAGGCCGGCTCCGGGAACGTGCCCGACGGCGTATTGACGCTGCCCACGAACACCATGTTCCACACGGCGTTCGACCAGCTCGCCCACTTGCTGTTCCGGGAGAGCCACTGCTGCTGCGAGGCGGGAACGACGATCCCGTCCACGAGGGAGTCGGCGAGGAATCCACCGCTGGCCCAGCCGGCGTTCCAGTTCGAGTCGAAGTCGAACAGGTCCAGCTCGCCCTTGATGTGCAGACGCCGCAGGGGCGCGGCCTGTGAGACGGCGATCCGCGTCATGCCGCCGGTCGGGGCGATGGCGAGGTTCTCGATGGTCCGCCAGAAGTTGCAGGTCGCATTGGCGGCGGGCATCCACTGGGAGTTGACGTTCACGCCACCGTTGATGTTCACGTCGTCGGGGCTCTGTCCCAGACCGGCGACATGGGTGTAGAAGCCCACGTTGAAGGTGACGTTGTACGCACCCGGCTTGAAGAGCAGTGCATACCGATCCGTGCCAAACTGATTGGACTCCATCTTGGCGAACACGGTGTTGGCGACATTGTTGATGTCAGCCGCCGCCATGGTCGGATCGAAGACGTAGACGCGAGGGCCAAAGATGGTGCTCGTCGCCTGGGAAATCGGCGTCGCCGCCTGGGACATACTCGGAACGACCGAGCAGAGGCCCGCCGCGGCGGCCAATACGGAAAACGTGGATGCCAAACTTTTGTGCATGACCTTGTCTCCTGGGGAGAGGCTTCGTCATCTCTTGCGCTGGGAAGGAACACAGCTCAGGCAAGGTGACATGACGCGCTCAAGGACAGATGTAAAGTAGGTTATCCGGGAAGTAAAGATTTCTTTTAAAGATCTCTTAAACGGAGAGAACCGGATTTTGACCTGATGCGTCAAATCCGAGCGAGCCCTCGTTACTTTGTCTTCAACCCACCCAACCCTTCCACATGAGGCATATTGCCCCAGGGACAATTTCACCCTGGCGGATAGGGTGCCAATCGTGCCCGGACCTCGACCCAAGACGTGTGCCGCATGTGGGCGCGACATCGCCCCGGATGCGCTGTACTACCGCTTCACCCTCATCCTCGAGGGCGAGCAGGACGTGATTGGCACGTCCTCCGAGCATGACCCGGAAGCGACCGGGGACGAGCTCGCCGCGCTGATGAAGCGCCTCGAGGAGGGCCCTGAGTCTCCCCAGGAATGGGAGGAGCAGGTGCATTGGGAACGCAGTGGCGCCGTGTGCGCGGCCTGCCGCGCGGTGGTGGTGCGCACGCTGTCCACCCCACCCGATTCCCCAGGTCCGAACTGATCAAGAACGCGTGCTTGTCATTGCCGACAATGATTACGGAATGCTCAGCACCGCTCAGGTGCCCGTGCCCCGGCCCTCGCCCGACACGTCGAGTTGATCGAAGGCGCGGCCCAGAGCCACGACTCCCAACGCCACCTCGCCCACGAGCACCGCCGCCGCGCTCATCCCCGCGAACGGCAGCGCCCATATTCCGAAATCCCAGAGCTGATACAGCGCGAAGCCCACCACCGCCGACACGAAGGCGGCGGGCAGGAGTCCCACGATCAGCACCACCAGCGTGCCCACGAGCGTCAACAACCGTTGGCCCATCGCCTCCAGGCCTCGTGCCCGCTCCCCGTCCGGAGGCAACCACGCCGGGAAGAGCACCACCGCCGCGTTCTGCACGAAGAGCCCTCCCAACGTCACCGCCGGCAACACCCACAAGGCCCCGAGTCCCCCCGCGATCCAGGTCTCGGTCCACGTCCCGCCCCGCCAGACCGCGCATGCCATCGCCAGCACGACGAGCACCCCCTGCGCCCCGCCCAGCAGCAGCGCGGGCGCGGCCAGTTCCGCGGCCACCACCTGCCGGCCCGTGAGCGGCAAGGCCCGGAGCTGTTCCAGCCGGGGCAGGTCCATCCGCAGATCCACTCGCACGGAGGACGGTCCGAAGACGCACAGCATCACCGCGATTCCTCCACACAGCGGGGCCAGGAACAGGCGCAGGTGGGCGAGGACCTCGGCGGGCCCCTCGCCCGACGCCGCCGCGGCCACCACGCCGCCCAGCACTCCCGCCACCAGGAGCCGTCCCATTCCCCCGAGCCGCTGCCCGGCGAGCACGTTCTTCCACAGGAGCGCCACCTCGGGACGTCCCCGGGGCGCCAACCGGAAGAGGGGCGTGCTCGCTCGCGGAGGCGTCTTCTGCCCTCCCCGCCGCGACAGATGCTCGCGCGACCGGGCACGCTCCTCGGCCCGGCCCACCGCCGACTCCTCGAAGGGCACCGCCGCCTTCATCACCCAGAGGTAGTGCAGCACGAGCAGGCCCAGTCCCAAGGGCAACCTGCGCGCGAAGGACGCCCCGTCCTCCGCGAGCGGCAGCGCCACCAGCACCCGGCCGGGCCACAGCGCGGGCGAGTCCAGGAACGTCAGCACCCAGCGCCGCAGCGCCCCGGGCGCGGGCGAGCCCGAGGGAAAGGGGTGCTCCCGCAACCCGGCCAGGACCGCGCCCATCAACAGGGCGGCTCCCGTGATGAGCAGACCCCATCGAATCACCGTGCCCCTTCCCCCGAGCCGGGCCAGCCGCGTGCGCATGAAGGACGCCGCCGTGGCGTGCAGGCTCACCGTGGCGAGCGCCACGCTGGCCCCCATGAAGAAGAGCTCCGGACGCGGGTTGAGCACGCGGCTGGTGAACACGGTGGCGAAGAGCGCGCCCATGACGGCGCCCATCAGGCCCCGCGTGAGCTTGAAATGCAGCAGGTGCTCGCGGGAGACGGGCGCGGGGAAGAGCTGTTGCACCTCCGTCTCGCTGAACGACAGCGAGGGCTTGTCCGGGCCCAGGGCCCAGGCGGAGAGGATCGTCCCCATCGCGGCGGCCGTGAGCATCAACTGGACGAAGAGCCGCGCGTTGGGGGGGACCTCCCCTCCCCCGTCCAGGTAGCTCAGCCGGCGCAGCACGAAGGAATACAGGTACAGCGCCCCCACCCCGGCGCCCACCAGGTACTTGGGCTGACGCAGGCGCCGGAGCTGATGCAGCACCCGGTTGCGCGTCGAGGCCACCCACAGGAACACCACCGCGCGGGAAAAACTCACGGGCGCTCGCGCTCCGGCCGCTCGGACTCCGGCGCCGCGCTGGTGATGCGGATGAACAGATCCTCCAGGGACGCGCCCGAGTCCTCACTTCCGCTCAGGTGCGCGCGGATCTCCGCGAGGGTTCCCAGCGCCACCGCGCGTCCCCCGGCGATGACGAGCAGGCGGTGGCACAACTCCTCCACCAGCGGCAACAGATGCGAGGAGAGCACCAGCGCCGTCCCCGCCTCGGCGCGCTGGCGCAACGAGGCCTTCATGCGCCGGATGGCCAGCGGATCCAACCCCGTGAGCGGTTCGTCCAGGATGATGAGCTGGGGCGAGTGCAGGAAGCCACACGCGATGGACAGCTTCTGCTTCATTCCGCGCGACAGCTCGCCCGGCAACGCCTTCTCCTTGCCGGTGAGCTCCATCTCCTCCAGGAGCGCGCGCCCCCGCGCCTCCCAGTCCTCCACGCCATACAGACGCGCCACGAAGTTCAGGTGCTCCCAGACGGTGAGGTATTCGAAGAGCCGGGGCTCATCTGGCAGGAACGCCAGGGAGCGCTTGGCCTCCACGGGCGTCTCCGCCAGGTCATATCCCGCCACCAGGACCCGCCCGGTGGTGGGCGGCAGGATGCCCGCCAGGCATCGGAGCGTGGTCGTCTTCCCCGCCCCATTGGGCCCCACCAGGCCCAGCACCTCTCCCGGAGCCACCTGGAATGTCAGGCCCCGCACGGCCTGGACCTCGCCGTAGGTCTTCTCCAGGCCGCTCACCCGCAGCACCGGCGCCCTCGTGCCGACCTCGTTCATGGACGACAAAATACGCGGCCACCGGGGGGGATTCCACCCCTGGGGCGGGAGCGGGAACGTTAGGGTAGCGCCCCCGACACGGAGGGTGTGATGCGGTTCCTCGATGATCAGAAGCCCACCTACGATCTCACGTACAACGATCTCTTCCTGGTGCCGGGCCGCTCGGAGGTGGGCTCTCGGCTGGATGTGGAGCTGACGCCCCCGGATCGCGTGGGCACTACCCTGCCCCTCGTGGTGTCCAACATGACGGCCGTGTCGGGCAAGCGCATGGCCGAGACGGTCGCGCGCCGGGGCGCCATCGCCGTGCTGCCCCAGGACATCCCGCTCGACATCGTGGCGAGCAACATCGCCTACGTGAAGTCGCGCCACCCCGTGTACGAGACGCCCATCACCTTGCGTCCCGGGGACACGCTCCAGGAAGCGCTCAACCTCATTCACAAGCGGGCCCATGGCGCCGTCATCGTGGTCAACGAGCACGAGGAGCCCGTCGGCATCTTCACGGAGAACGACGCCGTGGGCTTCGACCGCTTCACCCAGCTGCAACGGGTGATGTCCACGGAGCTGCTCACCTTCGAGGAGGGCACGCCCCTGGAGCCCATCTTCGAACAGCTCGCGGGCAAGCGGCTGTCCTGCGCGCCCGTGGTGCGGGGCCGCCGGCTCGTGGGGGTGGTGACGCGCCGGGGCGCCCTGCGCTCCACGCTCTACAAGCCGGCGCTGGACGCCCGGGGCCAGCTCCTCATCGCCACGGCCATCGGCATCAACGGTGACGTGAAGGGCAAGGCCGAGGCCCTGTTGCGCGCGGGGACGGATCTGCTCGTCATCGACGTGGCGCATGGCCACCAGCGCAAGATGCTGGAGACGGTGGAGCTCATCCGCTCGCTCTCCCCCACGGTGCCCGTCATGGCGGGCAACGTCGTCACCCGCGAGGGGACGCGGGATTTGATCTCGGCGGGAGCGGACCTGGTGAAGGTCGGCGTGGGCCCCGGGGCCATGTGCACCACGCGGATGATGACGGGCGTGGGCCGGCCCCAGTTCTCCGCGGTGCTGGACTGCGCCGAGGAGGCGCGCAAGCTCGGCCGCCACATCTGCGCGGATGGCGGGGTGCGTCACCCCCGGGACGTGGCGCTCGCGCTCGCGGCGGGCGCGGCCAGCGTGATGATCGGCTCGTGGTTCGCGGGCACCTACGAGAGCCCCGCGGACACCCTGCGCGACCATGATGGCCGGCTCTACAAGGAGAACTTCGGCATGGCCTCGCAGCGCGCGGTGAAGGCGCGCACCCGGAGCGAATCCCTGTTCGAGCGCGCCCGCAAGGAGCTGTTCGAGGAGGGCATCAGCAGCTCGCGCATGTACCTGGACCCGGAGCGGCCCGGCGTCGAGGACATCCTCGATCACATCGTCGCGGGCGTGCGCAGCGCGTGCACCTACGCGGGCGCGCGCACCCTGGAGGACTTCCACCGCAACGCCGTGGTGGGGACGCAGAGCCAGGCGGGCTACGAGGAGGGCCGCCCGGTCCGCACGAGCTGGTGAGCCGGCGGCCTCTCACCGCGTGGCCAGTGCCTCCACGGCGCACTGGACGCCCTGGACCACGCGCGCCATGCGCTCGTAGTCGAGCCGATCCCACGTGTCCTCGCTCGTGTGGTAGCCGGGATTGCGGAACAAGGCGGTGTCGGTGACCATGACCGCCGGGTACCCCTCGTCCCAGAAGCTCGCGTGATCGGAGAAGTCCACGCCCTCGAGACCTCGAGGCGCGGCCAGGGACTCGGAGGCGAGACCCCGCTCGGCGCGCAGGGCCCCGTGCACGGTGGCGATGAGGGCCTGATCCTCGGTGCGACCCACCACGGCGATGAAATGACCCTGGCTGGGATAGCGCCACTTGAGCGCGGCCACCGGGTAGCTCTGGCTGTCGGGCGCGTCGGAGTAGTAGCCCAGGCTCTCCAGGCTGATCATCGCGCGCACCTTCACGCCCTGCTCGCGCAGCGACCGGGCGTACACCTTGCTGCCCTGGGTGGCCTCGCGGAAGTGGGGCGGCTCCTCCAGGGTGAAGCCCACGAGCTCCACCCGCATCGGCGGTGGGCGGGCTCCCAGCCGCGCCGCGAGCTCCAGAAGGCCCGCCACCCCACTGGCGTTGTCATCCGCGCCCGGTGCCCCCTCGGCCGCGTCGTAGTGCGCTCCGATGACGAGCCGCTCCTCGCTCTCCGGTCCGAAGGTGGCGATGACGTTGCGGTAGTGCTTTCCCCCCGCCGTGTAGGGCTCCGAGCGCACGCGGCCTCCCGCGCGGGTGAGCGCCTCGACGAGGTAGTCCGCCGTGCGCTCCAGGTTCTCCGGATGCCGGTGATCGCGAGGCACGAAGGTCTCGCTCAGGGTGCGCACATGGGCCCTCAGCCGCTCGGGCTCCACGCGGCCCGGCGTGCAAGGGCGCGCGGGGGACTCGGGCGAGGGTGAAACGCGCCCCACCCCGTACCCCACGACGGCGAGTCCGCCCAGACCCACGAGTCCCACGGTCGCGGCGAGCCACCCGATGCGCCGTCCGCTCTTCCGACTCTTCCCCATGTCGTCCTCCCCAGAAGGTCCTCGGGCGCTCATGGCGCAACCCATGCGCCCGGGTTCATCGCGCTCAGGGTCATGTCATACACTGCCGGGACATGCGCACCCCCCAGGGCTTCCTGGGGAGGACATCCATGAATCAGATTCAACGCCCCGAGACGAGCGCCATGGAGGCCGAGCAGGCCTCACCCGACATCGACAGGACGCGGACCATGCAGCCTGGGCGCGTGCCCGCCCCCCATGAGCCCGCGCCTCCCCGCCCGGACGTGATGCTGCCCAGGGTGGACCCCGTCCACTACGCGATGTCCGGAGAGCTGGCGCGCGGAGGCATCGGCCGCATCCTGCGCGCCCGCGATCTGCGGCTGGATCGGCCCGTGGCCGTCAAGGAGCTGCTCTCGCCCGCCTGGGAGTCCGAGCCGCGCTTCGTCGCCGAGGCCTTCGTCACCGCCCGCCTGCAACACCCCGCCATCGTGCCCGTGTACGAGGCGGGACGCTGGCCAGATGGCAAGCCCTTCTATTCCATGAAGCTCGTGTCGGGCCGCTCGCTGGCGGACGTCATCGCCGAGCGGGAGAGCCTGGATCAGCGCCTCGAGCTGCTGCCTCACGTGCTGACGGTGAGCGAGGCCATCGCCTACGCGCACTCCGAGCGCATCATCCACCGCGACCTCAAGCCCGCCAACGTGCTGGTGGGAGACTTCGGCGAGACGGTCGTCATCGACTGGGGTCTCGCCAAGGATCTCTCGCGCGCCGAGGAGGTGGAGTCCATGGACGCGGCGCGCTCGCCTGGGAGCTCCCCGGACGAGGGCCTCACGCGGGTGGGCACCGTCATGGGCACGCCCGCGTACATGCCGCCCGAACAGGCCGAGGGCCAGCCCGTGGACGAGCGCGCCGACGTCTACGCGCTGGGTGCCATTCTCTACCACCTGCTCGCTGGCATTCGCCCCTACGAGGGACAATCCTCGGAGCAGGTGCTGCGGTGTGTGGTGGACGGCCCGCCGCCCCCTCTCGCCGAGCGCCAGGAAGGCATTCCGGTGGAGTTGCTGGCCATCGTCACCAAGGCCATGGCGCGCCAACCGTCCGAGCGCTACCCCTCGGCGCGCGCCCTGTCGGAGGATCTGCGCCGCTTCCAGACGGGACAGATCGTCGGGGCCCACCAATACTCGCGGGTGCAGTTGCTGCGCCGCTTCGTGCGGCGCTACCGGGCCGCGGTGACGGTCACCGGGGTGGCCGTGGTGCTGTTGCTCACCCTGGGCGTGGTGAGCTTCCTCAACGTGGTGGAGCAGCGCAACACCGCCAAGCGGGCTCAGGAGGAGGCGATGGATCGCGCCGACGCGTTGATGCTGATGCAGGCGCGCGCCGCCGTGGAGCAGGTGCCGAACGAGGCCTTGTCCTGGCTCCTGAAACTCTCGCCCCGCTTCGAGGACTGGGCGGCGGTGCGCACCATCGCCGCGGATGCCCGGGCCCAGGGCTTCGCCACCGTGCTCCGGGGCCACTCGCAGCACGTCAACTCCGCCGCCTTCTCCGCCGATGGAAGATGGCTCGTCTCCGCGAGCGATGATCACACGTTGCGCGTCTGGGATCTCCAGAGCGGAGACGTGAAGGTCCTCGCGGGCCACACCGACGAGGCGTGGAACGGCGTGTTCCTTCCCGAGGGCCGGGGACTCGTCTCCGGGAGCAAGGACGGCACCCTGCGCCGGTGGGATTTGACGACGGGCCAGGGCACGGTTCTCGCGACGTTGTCCGGTCCGGTGTCGGGGCTGGGCCTGGGCTGCCGGGGCGGGTGTGTCGTCGCCGTCAACCGCAAGGACGACGTGCTCTACCGCTGGGACGTGGCCACGGGAGCCGTCCACTCCTTCCACACGGGGGCGACGGGCGTCGGCAGGCTGGTGCTCTCACCCGACGGGACGCAGGTCCTCCTCCAAGGCAACCCGCACGCCCCCTCGGCGTTCGGGGACGTGGAGCGAGGGACATTCCAGGTGCTCGATCCAGCGGCCCCTCCCAGAGCGGGGGCCTTCGCCCCGGACGGACGCCTGTTCACGGTGAATCCCCAGGGACAGCTTCAGCTTTGGACACCCGGGAGCACGCGGGGGCGGCTGCTCGCGACGGGATTGGGCGTCGCCTCGGCGCTCGCCTTCGTGCCGGGCACTTCCTGGGTGGCGGTGGGAACCCGGGATGGCACCCTCTCCCTCTGGAACATCGACACGGGTGAGTCTCGGGAGCTGCCCCTCGGCCACGAGGCACGCGTCACGGGCCTGGATGTCACCCGGGATGGCCGGTACCTCGTCTCCGGCAGCGCCGACCGCACCGCGCGGCTGTGGGATCTGTCCTCGAACCACCCGCCTCGGGTCCTGCGCGGCTCTCGAGGGCGCATCCACGCCGTCCTCTTCTCCCCCGACGGCCAGCGGTTGGCCCTGCCCAGCTCCGACGGCCAGGTGCGCCTGTTCTCCGTGAAGACAGAGGTCCATGAACTGCTCGCGGAGAACCCCTCCGGGCAGCGGGCCCTGGTGCCCTCCGCGGATGGCCGGCGGCTGGCATCCTTGTCCGCGCGAGGCGTCCTCCGGCTCCTCGATACAGCGTCGGGCGCCTCGCTCCTGGAGGAGCCCGGTGTCTCTCCGAACGCCCTCGCCTTCTCACCCGAGGGCCGGTGGTTGGCCTTTGGCGGAGCTTCTGGACAAGTCCACCTGCGTGAAGCCTCCACGGGGGGGGCGGCGCGGAGCCTGGCGGGACATGGGGCGAACATCACCGCGCTCCGTTTCTCCGCGGAAGGCCGGGCGCTCGCCACCGCGGACGAGGCGGGGGATGTGTGGTTGTGGAATCCCATCTCGGGGACGGGACACCGGCTCGGCGCGCATGGCACGCGGGTGCGCGAGCTCGCCTTCTCTCCGGAGGGAGGGCGCCTCGCCTCGTCGGGAGATGAGGGAACGGTGCGCGTCTGGGACGTGGCGGCGGGAACTTCCCGGCCGCTGCGAGGCCATGAGGACGCCGTGCTCGGGCTGGCGTTCTTCCCGGATGGGAAACGGCTGGTCAGCGGCGGCATGGATCACACCTTGCGCTTCTGGGACCTGGAGACGGGCCAGGGCGAGCGCCGGGACGCGAGTGGCGGCGGCATCCTCGAGCTGCACGTGTCTCCGGACGGGGCGTGGGTGGCCGTGCGCAACGAGCAGGATGGTCGCGTGATGCTCTGGGATGGGAAGACGGGCGAGCCCCGAGGCATCCTGAGCGGCCACCTGGGAGACGTCACCGCCATCGCCTTCTCCCCCGACAGCACCCGTCTGGCTTCCGCGAGTCTCGACAAGACGGTGCGCTTGTGGGACCTGTCCAACCAGCGGAGCCGCGCGTTGCGAGGTCATACGGGAGACGTGGAGGCGGTGGCCTTCTTCCCGGATGGCAATACCCTGGTCTCCACCGGACAGGACGGGAGGATCCGGCTGTGGCCGGACGATCTTCCCCGGGAGCCGGAGGCCTTGCGCGCGTGGATGAAGCGCATCACGGGCGACGAGCCTCCGCCAGGCAACGATTGACGCAGTGGACGCTGGAGCCCTGGCGCATGGCCGTGCTTGGCTGCGGCGCCTATGCGAGAGCACGTGAACAAGATCTCCATTATTGGAGCGGGCGCGGTGGGGGCCACCATCGCCTATGCCGCCATGATCCGAGGCGTGGCCCAACAGTACGTCCTCTATGACATCAACCGGGCCAAGGTGGACGCGGAGGTGCTGGACTTGAACCATGGGCTCCAGTTCATGCCCATGGCCACGCTGCACGGCTCGGACGACATCAGCGCATGCGAGGGCTCGGACGTGGTGGTCATCACCGCGGGGGCCAAGCAGCAGCCGGGACAGACACGGATGGAGCTCGCCGGAGCGAACGTGGCGATGTGTCGCTCGCTCGTGCCGTCCCTGATGAAGGTGGCGCCCGATGCGCTGCTGCTCGTGGTCACCAACCCGGTGGATGTGATCACCTACGTGGTGCAGCAACTCAGCGGACTGCCGTCGCGGCGGGTGTTCGGCAGCGGGACGGTGTTGGACTCCTCGCGCCTGCGCTTCCTGGTGGCGCGCCATCTGAACGTGGCGGTGCAGAACGTGCACGCCTTCGTCGCGGGCGAGCATGGAGACTCGGAAATCCCCCTGTGGAGCGCGGCGACCGTGGGAGGCCTGCCCCTGCTGGGGTGGTCGGTGCCCGGACGCGCGTCGCTGACGGAGGAGGACCGCGCCCGCATCTTCGACGACGTGCGCAACGCCGCCTACCACATCATCCGAGGCAAGGGGGCCACCAACTATGCCATCGGCATGGCCACGGCGCGGATCCTCGAAGCGGTACTGAATGACGAGCAGCGGGTGCTGCCCGTGAGTTCGCGGATGGAGGGATACCTCGGCATCCAGGACGTGTGCATGAGCGTTCCGAGCATCGTCAACCGCGGAGGCGTGGAGGCGGTGCTGGAGCAGCCCGTGAACGAAGCGGAGCGAGAGGGCCTGCGGCGGAGCGCGGACACCATCCGTCAGACCATCCGCACGCTGGGCTTCTGAGGCGAGGGGACGAGCCCGTCGGGGGCGCGGGGTGGACACGCCATGCCCGTGTTCTCCCCATGAATGAGCACTCGTCGAATCGGAACAGGGCGCGCCTGGCTGGTGTGGATCACCGGCCTCGGCCTCTTGATGGGGTGCCCCTCGCGGTGTGGCCCCTCTCCGGGCGAGGGCGTGGGGGGCTCCGGTGAACTCCCACTGGGAGAAGCCAGCACGGTCCAGGACGGCGAGGAGTTGGTTCTGGAGGTGCTCGGTGTCTCACGGACCTCCTTCCTGACACGGGATCCCATCACCGTGCGGGGCCGTGTGCGCGACGCCCCGGAGCTCGACGAGCGCATCCAGTGGACGCTCCGGCCCATCGGTCCCCAGACGGCGGACGCGGACCCCACCTCGCACGAGGGCAGCGAAGCCGTCTTCCACGCCTTCTCGCGCGTGGGCACGGAGGGCAGCAGGCGGCCCAACCCTCCGCTCGAGTATGAGCTGGTGGCTTCGCTACCCCTGCGCGAGGGGGAAACCCTCAGGGTCCGCCTGCCCTCCTCCACGCTCCTGCGCCAGGACGAGGAGGACGTACTCCGGCAGGAGTACATCGATTATGGCTCCCGCTTCCAGCCCACCCGCGAGCAGCTCTCCCTTCCGGCCCGGACTTCCTTCAACACGGGCAACTACGGCTTCATCGCCGAGGAGGAAAAGGGAGGCCTGGAGCGCCTGCTCGAGCAGGTGGAGAAGCGCGTGCTCGCGCTGCTCAATAACGACGTCCAGGAGAAGTCGGTGGGGGTTCGAGGGCTGGCGGCCGACACGGTCGTGGTGTCTCCCGGCGACGCCATCCCGACCGTGGGGGCGCTCGGCGACACGGACCCCCAGGGAGATGACGTCTGCGCGGGGCCCCAGGTGGGCGGGCGATGCGCCGGTCCCATCCTCGCCGGACCCAACGGCATCTCGGAGACGCCCGCCAACAACCGCACGACGCCCGTGGCATTGGAGGGCATCATCAGCGGTGCCTTCCGCAACCCCCAGCGCAACCGGGCCTCGGGCTCCGCCAACATCAACAGCCCGCACAGCCTCGGGCGTGCACTGGATCTGGACCCGCGCCTGCTGTCCATTCCAGGAAAGACCTCCGCCCAGTTGATGTGCCTCGTCGAGGCGGCCGGAGACGCCGTCGTCGGCGAGAAGAACGCCTTCACCGAGCGCGGCTCCACCACCTTCCTCGCATGCGACAGCCCGGCGGCGGACCACGTCCACGTGCGGCGATGAGGCCTGGAAAGGAAGCCCTCCCATGAACCGTCCCGCGTTGACCCGCCTGCTCGTGCCGCTCGTGCTTTCCCTCGCCACGATGGCCTCGGCCCAGCCGTTCAGGGTCGCCCGGCCCCCTACCCTCTACGTCCCCGTACCGCCCACCCAGGCCATTCGCGAGGCGCTGCGGCTCCACCAGACGGGCTGCATGGCCGAGGACTTCGATGACAAGACCTGCGCTCAGGCCGTCCGCGAGCTGGAAGCCGCGCTGCGGGACACGCCGCGCCAGCTCGACGCGCAGCTCGCGCTCGCGGACGCCCTGTGGAACCAGTCTTTCCGCCAGCCCGAGGGGAGCGAGGAGCGCGCACGGCTCCGTCACCGCTCCCTCCAGCGCTACCAGCGGCTCGTGAACTCGGGCGTTCCGGATGCACGGCCGTACTACGCGCTCAGCGTCCTGACCCCGAACGTGGACGCCCGGCTGCGGCTGCTGCGGCGGACGGTGTCGATCGCTCCGAAGCACCCCGAGGCCCACAAGGATCTGGCGTGGGTGTTGCTGGAAAAAGACAAACCGGAGGAGGCCGCGCGCGAGTACCACACCCATCTCTCGGTCAGCCCCCGCGAGGGACGCGAAACGGACCTCGAGGATCTCCGCTTCGCGAGCGGGCTCGCCCAACGCGGGCGCCTTGGCGAGGCGGCGCGGGTGTACGACGCCGTCTGGGATGCCATTCAGGAGGAGAGCCGCGCCGAGCGCTGTCAGGTGTTCAAGTCCGTGGACATCGAGCCCTTTGAAAGCCTCGGGGCCCGCTTCGCCGGGCGCGTCCGTGAACTCCGAGGCGCCTGCGACAGCCTCGATCAATTGGCACAAACCCTGGAGCGGGTGGACCAGGGGCAGAAGGACCTCGCCCTCCAGGAGCTGGAGCGCCAGGTCGCGACGGCGCCCCCGGTGGGAGAACCCTACCTGGCGTTGCAGCGCCTCTACGTGGAGAAGGGCGAGCGCGTCCGGGCGGCGGAGGTGATGACGCGCTACTTCCAACAGGAGGAGGATGTCCGGGAGCGCTGCCGCCAATTCCGCGGCGCGTCTCCCCAGACGGCCTGGGCGCTGGAGCCCTCTCTTCGCCAGGAACTGGAGCGAACCTGCGCCCAGAACCGGTGACCGTGCGAGCCCGCGCCCGCTGGACGGCTCGCCCATTTTCGCGGGGCCACTGGGCGTCGGATGCCGCACGTCCCATCCTGAGAGCCCAGGAGGGGGGAAGACCAATGCGCGTCTGGATGGGAATCGCACCTCCCGGGGCACGGTGCTCGTCGAGGACACCCGGCCCGGCTCCGAGAGTTCGGAGACGCAGGTGATCACCGTGTTCAAGGGCAACCTGATCTTCGCCACGTTCGCGCCGGCCTTCGCGGCAACGGAGCTGCGGGAGCTGGAGCTGGATCGCTCCCGCCGCCATCGCTCCAGGAGCGTGGCGTCCATTCCCAACCCCTACGCGGGCGGCTCCGCGGAGATCTTCATCTTCGTGGCCTCGTCCACGGCCTCGGGGCGGAACCTCTTCTTCACGCTCTTCTACGACAATGGCTCCCCGGTTCCGCGCGACACCCAGCTCTGGAGGACCGATGGCAGCCGCTCGGGGACGGTGCTGTTGCACCAGCCGCTCATTCCCCAGGAAGAAGGCCTGCTCGTGCCCAAGCCAGCACCCACGGATGATGGGCGGGTCGTCTTCCACGCCTACGACACCGCGCACGGCCATGAACTCTGGGTCAGCGACGGGACACCGAGCGGCACGCGCCTGTTGCAGGACCTCCTCCCGGGACCGGGTTCCTCGTACCCACAGGAGCTGCTGCGCGCGGGAGACTTCATCTACTTCATCGCCAAGCTCCCGGTGTACGACCGGGAAATCTGGGCGCTGCCCGTGCCACGGGTCCGCGGCTCGAAACCCTAGAGCGCGGCGCGCTTGATCGGACCCTGGCCCTGCTCGTACCACGCGAGCAGGCGCCTGAACCAGGCACCGACGGCGCTGGCTTCTTCCCATGGCTGAGCGCCGAGGCACCACGCCCAGAGCAGCAGGCCCACGACCAGGTAGTCCACGCCGCCCGCCGCTTCGCCATCGAGGTAGGGCTGTTCGGCCAGGAGCTTTTCCAGCGGCTCGAGTGCCTCGCGGAACCGTTGGGTTCCCCCGCTTGGATCCGCGAAGGCCTCGAGCGTCTGGCCGAAAGCCTGCTCGCGGGTCCGCCGGAAGTAGTCGCGATCGGCCGGGTCGATCACCGCGTGGACACGCGGCACCAGGAGCTTCAACAGCGGCATGCGCATCGACATGAAGGTCAACCGCTCGATCACCTTCGCCCGCTGATAGGCCGAGGGGTCGCCCAACAGCGGGCGTTGAGGGTAGGCCTCGTCGAGGTAGCGGAAGATGGCCAGGCTGTCGTGCACCACCCGGTCATCCTCGCGCAGCACCGGCACCAGTTTCTGTCCCGAGAAGGCCAGCGCCTCCTTGTCGGTGAAGCGCACCGGCCGGCTGACGAACTCCAGCCCCTTGTGCAGCAGGGCCAGCCGCACGCGCCAGCAGTACGGCGAGAACAGCAGATCGGGTTCGGCGCCCCGCAGTTCATAGAGTTCTCGCGTCATACGTGGGCCTCGCTTACGGGTAGGTGAAGACGCAGCGCGTGACAGGTTGGATGATGTCCGCGAGCACGTACAGGTAATACGCCTTGCCGTGCGTCAGCGCCGAGGGCTCGCCGGCCGCCGGGAAGCGCTGGGACAGCCCCTGGGGGATGGCGCCATAGCGGACCGTGCCGCTCTCGAAGGGCGCGCCTCCTTCGGGCACGTCGATGCGCCAGAGCGTGCCCTCGGGCAGATCCAGGTTGGGCGGCACCGTCGGCGTTGGGGCGTCCGCTTCGAGCACGTACAGGTAGCGAGCCTTGCCACCGCGCCAGATGAGGGTTCCGTCGGCACCGACGCCCTCGCCCTTGTCGCAGGCCTCGGGGCGGAAGAAGCGCTGGGTGTCCAGGGGGCCCGCGCCGTAGGGGTCCTCGGTGAAGTCCTCGCGCGTGAAGCCCCGGTGGGCCAACTCGGCCTCGAAGAAGCGGGCGATGCGCGCCGCGTCCGTGGTGACGAAGATGGAGTCGTTCGGACGCTCGGGAGAGGCGCGCGAGAAACCATTGTTGTGCTCGGGCCGGTAGGCGCCAAAGCCCACCGTGTCGATCCACCCGGCGCCCATGGCCAGGCCCCGAGGATTGAAGGAGTTGATGAAGTTCCCCGGCGACTCGACGAACCAGTTCGACGGCCCCTTGGGCGCCCGCGTCGAGTGGCAGCAGACACAGGCCGTCGACTCGATCTGCGAGCGCACCCACTTCACCTCGTTGGCGTAGGTGGGATCCCGCAGACGGGCATCCTCCCGGGCCGCATCGGGCGCCGGGGGCACCGGGTAGTACGGACGCTGGGTGCGCACGCGATCACAGCTCGCGTACTGCTCGAAGCTACGGCCGAGCTCGGTGGCTCCGGAAATCATCTCCCACGTGCACACCATCCCTCCGGCGGACTGTCCCGGCGGCTCTCCCGGCAGGGGATCCATGCACGTGAGCACGGGCTGGCGGAACGTCGGCAGTCCCGAGTCGCCACCCCCCTGATCCTCCTTCCCACCACACGTGGGCGCCGGATCGAACACGCCTCCGCCGAACAACTCGCACCCGCGCTTCATGGATCCGCACTTCTGCGCGTCCGTGCCGGGGAAGCTGATGCGCGTCCACCGCTCGTCCTCGCCCCCCAGGAAGCAGTACCCCAGCCGCTCCGACACTCCGCACGCCGAGCCCAGGATCACCGTGGAATCCTGATCCTCGCAGTCCTCCGCCGCGTCCTTCTCGCTCCACTCGCCCACGTAGTCGCGGCACTCCTCGAGTCCGCTGAACCGGTTCATATAGACGCAGTGGCCCACGACCTTGTCCGGAACGATGGGAACGCTTCCGCGCTGACACGCCGCGGCGACACACATCAGGATCGACAGGGACAACAACCTTGGTGCGGACATCGGGGGCTCCCGGTGGGCTGTGGGCAAAGTCTCTACAAGCCTGGGACATACGTTTCACCCGGTATTCCGCTACACCCCCTCGGACTGTTTTTCCCGCCACATCGCCATCACCGGACCGGGCGGTTAGAGTGCGCCGCCCATGTCGTCGCCCCCCTCTGAAGGACCGTTCGCGACGCGGAGCGAGCTCGAGAACTGGGCGGACGACCACCACGTCCGGCACGCGCTCGCGGCTTCCGCGGCCCTCCTCCTGACGGATCTGCCCCTCAACGAGGCGAGGCTGAGGGGGCTCCAGTACGCCCTGAGCGGACTCGCCGTGCGGGACGTGGGCTCGCGGGAAGGCGCGATCCGGCACGCCGGCGTCCGGGGACAGGGCCTGGAAACGGCGCTCGCCGAGGCGGCATGGGCCTTCCTGAGGCAGGAGGCCGACTCGGTCCAGCGGGCCCTCGCCGAGGAGGCCGCGCGCCGGGAGTCGCACCCGGACCCGGTGCTCGCGCCGCTGTGGGCCCGTCTGCTCGAGGTGCGCCGGATGATCCGGCCTCACGCGGCGCCCCGCTCGCGCGCGTGGCGGGCCACGGGGGCCTGGGACTTCGACGTGACGGCGTGCGCCTTCAAGTGGAAGGAGCGCGATCGCGTGGTCCGCTCGGGTCCGGACTACGGCACCGTCGGGGTCTCGGCCCGGTTGACGTTCTCCTCGGGGGGCGAGGACCGGGTGGTGGAGTGCAGCTGTATGACGCGGCAGCGCGGCTGCGTGCACTCGCTGGCGCTCGTCGACACGGTGTTGGATCTCCTCGAGGACGGCGCCCGCGTCACCGAGGCCCGGCGGATCGCCGAGGAGATTCTTCGTCCCGCCTGGGCACGGGCGCTCAAGGAACTCGAGTTGCTGGAGACGGAGGCCGCCAGGCCCCGCGTCGGCGTCGAGGTGTGGTGGTGCATCGAGCACGAGCTGGGAACGCTGACGGTGTCACCGCTCGTGAAGAAGCAGACCCGCCGGGGCACCTGGAGTTCCGGCGCGCGGATGACCGCGGCCCGCCTGCTCGAGGAGCACCGCGAGTTCCTGTCCGAGGTGGATCTCCGGATCGCCGAGCAGTTGGCCTCGTGGGCGCCGTCATCCCGAGCGGCCGGAACCTACCCCTCCCGGGCGTTCCTGGCGCTCGTGGGCCATCCGCGAGCGGTGCTGGAGCTTCGCTCGGACGAGCCCATCGAGGTGAGGCGCGTGCGGCTGGGCTTCACCGCGCTCTCCACCACGGACCACATCCGGATCGAGCCGTCCCTGGAGGGCGAGCGCTTCAATCCGAAGACCCTCGCGGCGCTGCTGCGCGCGTTCTCTCCGGGCGAGCCCTTGTTCACCGTCGAGGAACAGCGGAGCCGGTGCCTGCTCATCGACGTGAACGACGAGGCCCGGCGGCTCTGGAACGTGCTCGACAAGCACGGGGATCAGTTCCCTCCGGAGAGCCACGGACAGCTCCTCGAACAGCTCTCCCGGCTGGAGACACGCCTGCCGCTCGTGGTCCCGTCCGCGCTCAAGGGACGCGAATTCGCCCCGGAGACGACCCCCGTCGTCCGCCTGCGCCTGCTGCCGGATGTATCCCTGGAGCTCGAACTGCTCGTGCGGCCGGGTCCGGGCGCTCCGCTGTACCCTCCTGGCGTGGGCCCCCGTGACGTGCTGCTCGCGCGTGATGGGGAGCGCGGCTATGTGCGCCGCCAGTTGATGCACGAGGAGGAACGAGCCCGTGCGGCCATCGCTCCCCTGCCCCTGTCCAGCGCCGAGGAGGGCCCCCCGTTCTGCTTCCGGCTCGCGGACACGGAGGAGGCACTGCGGCTCGTCGCCGCGCTGCGCACGCCCCCCGAGGGGCTGGACGTCGAATGGCTCGATGAGAAGCCGTCCATCGTGTCGTCCGTGGGCGCGGAGGCCCTGAGGGTACAGATCGAGCGCAAGCGGGATTGGTTCGGAGTCTCGGGGGAACTCAAGGTCGAGACGGGACGGCTCGAACTCGCCATCCTGCTGGACGCGGCCCGGCGGCAGAAGCGCTTCGTGCGCCTCGATGCCCACCGGTGGGTGGAGCTGAGCGATGCCTTGAGGCAGCGGCTGCTCGCGGTGTCCGACCACGCCTTCATGGGGAAGAACCGCGTGGAGCTGTCGCCGGGAGCGGTTCCGTCGATCAGCGCCCTGGTCGACGCCGGCGCCGAGGTCAAGGCCGCCCCCGCGTGGCGGCTGTTGACGGAGCGGCTGGCCGCCTCGCTGTCGCTCCAACCGAAGCCTCCCGCCGCGCTCGCCACCACGCTGCGCGACTACCAGGTGGAGGGCCATGCGTGGCTCAGCCGCGTGGCGGCCTGGGGCGCCGGCGCGTGCCTCGCGGATGACATGGGCCTTGGCAAGACGGTGCAGGCGATCGCGCTGCTGTTGGATCGCTCGCGGCTCGGCCCCGCCCTCGTCCTCGCGCCGACGTCGGTCGCCTTCAACTGGGTCCAGGAACTCCAGCGCTTCGCCCCGGGCCTGCGTCCCGTGCTCTACGCGGAGCAGGCGGATCGAAGCGGATGCCTCGCGAAGCTCCGCGAGAAGGACGTGCTCATCGTGAGCTACGGCCTGCTGGTGCGTGACGCGGCGAGTCTCGCCTCGGTGTCCTTCTCGACGCTCGTGGCGGACGAGGCGCAGGCGTTGAAGAATCCGAACACCCGGCGGGCCCGAGCCGCGCGGCAGTTGAACGCCGGCTTCCGCGTCGCGCTCTCGGGAACGCCGCTGGAGAACCACCTCGGCGAGCTGTGGAGCCTCTTCACGATCGTCTTCCCGGGGTTGCTCGGCAGCTGGGAGCAATACCGCGAACGCTTCGCCGCCCCCATCGAGCGCGGCAAGAATCCCGAGGCGAGCGCGGCCCTGTCCCGGGTCATCAGCCCCTTCCTCTTGCGGCGCACGAAGAAGGAAGTCGCGCGGGAGTTACCGGCGCGCACGGAGATCCAGGTGCCGGTGGCGCTCTCCGAGGAGGAGTGGACACTGTACGAGGACGCGCGGCTCGCGGCGGTGGCGGAGGTCAGCGAGCAGGGCAAGGGCGTGCGGGACGAACAGCAGCGCTTCCAGGTGCTCGCGGCGATCACGCGCTTGAGGCTGCTCGCGTCCCATCCCCGGCTCTACGACGCGGAGTCGGGCGTGTCGTCCTCCAAGATGAGGCGTCTGCTCGAACTGCTGGAGGAGCTGCGCAGCGAGGGCCACCGGGCGCTGGTGTTCAGCCAGTTCACCTCGCACCTGGCGCTGGTCCGCGAGGAGCTGGAGCGCGCGGGTTTCAGCCACCAGTACCTGGATGGCTCGACGCCCGCGGGGGCGCGCGCGAAGCGGATCCAGGCGTTCCAGGAGGGCGAGGGCGACGTGTTCCTGATCTCGCTCAAGGCGGGCGGCACGGGCATCAACCTCACCGCCGCCGACTACATCATCCACCTGGATCCCTGGTGGAATCCGGCGGTGGAGGATCAGGCGACGGATCGGGCCCACCGCATCGGACAGACGCGGCCGGTGACCGTGTACCGGCTCATCGCCCGAGGGACGATCGAGGAGAAGATCCTCTCGCTCCATTCGGACAAGCGCGCGCTCGTGGCGGGGGTGTTGGAGGGGACGGATGTGGCGGCGCGATTGACCACGAAGGATCTGCTCGCCCTGCTGGCGGGAGGGGACGCCCCTCGCGAGCGCCAGGACGAGGACTCCGAGCCGCCCCACGCACGGACGGTGCACTGAATCCACTTCCGGACGGTGGTGGGCAGGGGCATGCGAGCAGGCGCACCGAGCGGTGGTGGGCCTTGTTTCCCCGCCCCGGGGTCCCAACCCTCCAGGACATGAACCTGATCGTCATTCTCCTGCTTCTGGCGCTGATCTTTGGTGGTGTGGGTCTCTTCGTGACGGGGCTGAAGTGGCTGCTCATCGTCTCGGCGGTGCTCTTCGTGGCCAGCCTCGTGAGCGGCACGGTGAGCCGGGGGCGTTTGCGCGCGTAGCGTCGCGTCCAGAAGTGTCCACTTTCGGGGACGGACTGGGGTAGAAGGCGCGAGTTCCCTCTACCAAGGACTCCTCACGTGGCCGGATCCAGTCTGCTCGCCCTGCTCGATGACATCGCCACCATCCTCGATGACGTGGCGGTGATGACCAAGCTGGCGGCGAAGAAGACCGCTGGCGTGCTGGGCGATGATCTGGCGCTCAATGCCCAGCAGGTCACCGGCGTCAACGCGGACCGCGAGTTGCCGGTGGTGTGGGCGGTGGCCAAGGGCTCGGCGGTGAACAAGGCCATCCTGGTGCCCGCGGCGCTGCTCATCAGCGCCCTGGCGCCCTGGGCGGTGACGCCCCTGCTGATGATCGGCGGTCTGTTCCTCTGTTTCGAGGGCGTCGAGAAGCTGGCACACAAGTTCCTGCACAGCCACTCCGAGGACGAGGCCCATCACGCGGAGCTCACCCAGGCCCTGGCCGATCCGCAGGTCGACCTGGTGGCGCTGGAGAAGCAGAAGATCAAGGGCGCGGTGCGCACCGACTTCATCCTGTCGGCGGAGATCATCGCGATCGCGCTGGGCGTGGTGGCGGCCGAGACTCTCACGGAGCAGGCCCTGGTGCTGGTGGGCGTGTCCCTGCTGATGACGGTGGGCGTGTATGGGCTGGTGGCGGGCATCGTCAAACTGGACGACGCGGGGCTCGCGCTCAGCCGGAGTTCCGGTGGCTTTCAGCGGAGCCTGGGAGCGGGCATCCTCAAGGGGGCGCCGTGGCTCATGAAGGGCCTGTCCGTCGCGGGCACCGCGGCCATGTTCCTGGTGGGTGGCGGCATCCTCACGCACGGCATCCCCGTGCTGCACCATGGGATTGAAGGCCTGACCCACCACGCGGGCGGAGTGCCGGGCCTCGGCGGACTGCTCCAGGCGCTCACCCCGATGTTGGCCAATGCCATCGTGGGCATCGTGGCGGGCGCACTGACGCTCGGTGTGGTGATGGGAGTCCAGCGCGTGCGGGGTGGTGGCAAGGCGTGAGGGGGTTTCCCATTGAACAGCCAAGCCAGGCTGTCTTGTAGAACTCCGACAGGCCCAGTTACTCTTGTTCGCGCTCACTGGAGTAGCCATGCCTCATGACACGCCATCCACCTCCAAGAAGTTCGACCTGGAGAGCGTGCTCGAGGAGCTAGAAAAGCTGGCGCACGAGGATGTTCGTACGGGGGCTCAGCTCGCCGCCATCGAGGCCGCGGCCAAAGCACTCCACTTCATTCGCAGAACGAGCAAGCTGGACGAGTTCCGAGACTACCTTCGGGATTTCAATACGGAAGCAGCGCTGGTCACACGCGTCGAGCAGTCCTTCGCCAGCATGTCCGAGGCCACGGAGTGGTTGCGCACGCAGCAAGACCCTCCCCATGGCGCCACGGTGGAGATAGCGGGTGTTCCCCACCTGGTGACGCGTCAACGCACGGACAAGTGGTTCTTCGTTCCCGCCCCCGCCTCTCCGGAGGAGTCCAAGGCGCCCGGACGGAGTTGAGGCCGGACGCCAAGGGCCGTGCTCAATCCAGGCCGGTCTTCCCCACGGACCAGTAGGGTTTGACCCGGGCGGAGCGACCGAGTCCGTCCGCCTTGAGCTTCGCCTTGAGTGTCTGGATGGATTGCGCCTTGCCCGTCATCACGAGACAGGCCCCTGGATGCGCTTGGAGTGCCGAGCGCAAGCGCTCATGAACCTCGGTGAGGTGCGCTTCTCCTGGCTGGCGCTCCACGTTCTTGTCCTCGAAGCCGAACTCGCGCAGGACCGGTGAGGACTCGGCGTGCCGCGACACCTCGAAGACGGGAATGAACTCGCGCGATGCCACGGCCCGCTTGAGCGCGTGGGCCACGCCGAACGCCGTCTCATCCCCGAAGAACACGATGGGCTCGGACACATCGTCGAGTGACAGGGAGCGCCGCGGCCCGAAAAACTGGGTCCGGGCGCCCACGCGCAACTCGCGGCCCCAGGACGCACCCGGCGACGAGCCGTGGAGATAGATGAGGAACGCCGTGGTTCCCTTCTGGGTGTCCCAACGCAGTGGGGTGTACGTGCGCGTGCCGGTCTCGGGAAGGAAGACCTGGATCTTGTCGCCGGGCCGCCATTCGAGGCCCCGCAGGGCCGGTCCCTCGAGTTCGACTTCCCGGAACTGGGGGGACACCTCCCGGACGCTCGTCACGATGGCGTCATGGAAAAAGAACCGCCCCAGTACATTGCCGATCACTGCTTTCGCGGTAGCCATCGGTCTTCTCCTTCGTGAGGGCGGGTTCTAACAGGACACCCGAGCGTCCTCACCAGGAGTGAACGGGCTTCTTCATGAAGCCCCCTCGCCTTCCACGGCCGCCGGCCGGTGCGCGGCCAGGTCCAGCCGCACGCGGGCGCCACCCTCGGGGCGGTTCTCCGCGCGGATCGTCCCACCGAAGCGCTCCACCATCTCGCGCGACAGGCTCAGGCCCAGGCCCGTGCCCTTCTCCGGGCCCTTCGTGGTGAAGAAGGCCTCGAAGAGGCGCGGCAACACCTCGGGAGGAAAACCCGGGCCGTTGTCCTCCACCACCAGGAACACCCGCCCGTTCTCTTCCCCGCCCGAGATCCGCACCTCGCCGTCCCGCACCTTCGCTTCCTCCAGGGCATCACCCGCGTTCACCAGCAGGTTGAGCACCACCTGCGCCAGGCGGCGCGGCGCGGCGATCACCTCGGGCAGCCCCGGCGGCACCTCCACCCGGAGCCGCGCCACGTTGCGCAACCGCACCGCGGCCAGCATCGCCGCGTCCGTCACCACGTCCGACAACGCGCACTCCCCGGTCTCCTCTCCATCCATGCGCGAGAAGCCCTTGAGATCGGTGACGATCCGCTGGATGCGCTCCACGCCCACGTGCGTCTCGTCGAACACCTCGCTCAACTCCGTCCGCACGGACTCGGGCAGCGGCAGGGCCAGCATCTCGGTGCGCAGGAAGTCCAGGTTGGAGCGCACGAAGGCCAGGGGGTTGTTGATCTCATGCATGACGTTGGCCGCCAGCCGCCCCACCGTGGCCAGCTTCTCCGTCTGGGCGCGGTGCCGCTCGGCCACGGCGAGCTTCTCCAGGGCCTCGCGACGGGCGCGCTCGATCAACACCTGGGCCTCGGCGGCCTGGGCCTTGCGAAAGCGCATCGCGCCGTAGGTGCCGAAGAACGTGGAACTGACCACCAGGAGGGCCCACACGAGGATGCTGTCGTCCTGGCCCTCCGCCCACCACATGCCCAGGATGCCTCCCAGACACACCATCCCCGAAAGTAGCGCGGGCAACGTGGCCTCCGTGAAGACGAGCGCGATCGTCAACGGCACGCACGCCGTCGAACTCAGATAGGGGCTCTGACTGCCTCCGGTGAGGACGATGAGACCCACGAAGAAGGAGGTCGCGAGCACCGTCTGGAGGGAGTCATTCCAGGCCGCCCACCGGGGATCCATCCGCTCCCGAGCCCACATCACCAACACGACTTCCAGGCCCCACGCCACCCGGAGCACCAGGGTCTCTGGGCTCGGGCGCCCGAGCAGCCAGCAATCCAGGGGGTAGAACAAGACCATCGCCACCGCGAACATCACGCACAATTTCCAGCGGCGATGGATGTCCGTGACGAGCTTCTCGGACGGCGGCGAGTCCTTGTCCTGCGAGAGGAAGAAACGGAAGGGAGACAAGGGGAAATCCGGAAGGGCCAGGGTGAGGCGTCGAGCACCCGAGTTCCCCAGTCTACCACCGCCGCCTCGGAGGAGCCTCACGCTATCCAGGTGGGGCTGTCGCCGGTTACGCTCTGAAACCACTCCTGACGGATGACGCATGCCTCCGAATTCCCCTGCCCTCGACGCGCGGCCCGCCGCCTCGCGTGACCACCGGATCGACTTCTGGCGAGGCCTGTGCCTCATCGACATGGTGTTGGTGCACCTCGTCTACCAGGGCATGGCCCTGGGCGAGCCCCTGTCGGTGATCCTCAGCGAGTACACCCGCTTCGCCGCCGGTGGCTTCGTGTTCATCTCCGGGCTGTCGATCGGGAGCATCTTCCTGCCCAAGGCCCGGCGGCCCGACAACCGGCGTCAGACCTACCAGTGGATGCTCCAGCGGACCGTCTTCATCCTCGGGGTCCATTGGGTGGCGGAGTGCAGCTACCTGCTCATCTACCCCCTGGTGACGGGGATGCCGGTCGAGTCCTACCCGCGGGCCCTGGGTGACATCCTGATGCTCAAGCGGGGGGGCGGGCTGTTGCCCCTCTACATGGTGATGATCGCCCTGAGCCCCGTCTTCCTCGAACTCATCCGGCGGGGGTTGTGGTGGGTGCTGGCCCTGTCGAGCGTGGGGCTCTTCGCCTGGGGACAGGTGGGCGAGAACGCGTGGGCCGGGCCGGAGATCCAGAACGAGTTCCGGCTGGTGCTGTGGCAGCTGCTGTTCGTGGCGGGAATGCTCTCGGGAATGGTGTTGCCCTGGTGGAGCGGCCTGCGGCGGGGACTGAAGCCGCGGCTGGCGATGCTCGCGGTGGCCTCATGGGCCCTGCTGTGGACGAGCGCGTACGCCCAGGACTTCGGTCTCGCGGCCCCCCTGCCCCTGGTGTTCTGGAAGACGCCGCTGTCCACGGGCGAGGCACTGAAGTACCTCGCCGCCGTGGCGAGCATCATGCTCGTGAGTGATCTGGCGTGGCCGCGATTGAGGAACACGCGGCTGGCCTCGTTCGTGACGCGGCTGGGGCGCAACAGCCTGCTCATGTACGTGGCGCACGTCTGGGTGGCCTTGTTCCTCGCCCAGCTGGTCGTCCGGGCGAAGGTGGTGGGCGCGGTGAACCTGCTGGTGGCGCTCCTGGCGCTGGTCCTGCTGTGGGCCCTCGCGGGCTACGCCGAGCGGGAACCCTCTCGGGGGAGCCAGCCCACCTGGCGCCTGACGGTGATGGGGAGCGCCCTGGCCGTGCTCGTGCTGGTGCTCGACGCCGCGCGGCTGCTCCCGGTGACGGACCCCACGCCCTCGCAACCCTCGCCGCCCATCGCCCTGGAGAGCGACGAGGAGGAGCCCTCGCCCATCGAGGAGGTGGTGGGCGAGGAGCACGAAACGGACGAGGGTTGAGGCGGCGGCCATCCATCTCTCCCATTGATGGATGAGATGAATCCATTGCCGCGGTCACCCTCCGTTCACCGGCGATGGATCGGCGTACAGTGCGAACCAAGGAGGGAGCAACACCCATGGCCACCGCGGATCTCATTCTCAAGAACGGGCGTATCGCGACGGGAGGTGCTCGCGAGGCGGACGCGGTGGCCATCCGGGAGGGCCGCTTCCTCGCCGTCGGGAGCGAACAGGACGTCATGACCCGCGAGGGCCCCGCCACCCGGGTCATCGACCTCGGCGGACGCACCGTCATTCCCGGACTCATCGACTCGCACATCCACACCATCCGAGGCGGGTTGAACTACAACCTGGAGCTGCGCTGGGAGGGCATTCCCTCCCTCTCGGACGCGCTGCGCAAACTCCGGGACCAGGCGAGGCGGACCCCCGCCCCCCAGTGGGTGCGCGTGGTGGGCGGCTGGAACGAGTTCCAGTTCGCCGAGCGGCGGCTGCCCACGCTCGCGGAGATCAACGCCGCGGCCCCCGACACGCCGGTCTTCATCCTGTACCTGTATGGCATGGCGCTGCTCAATGGCGCCGCGCTCCGGGCCGTGGGGTACACGAAGGACACCCCCAACCCTCCAGGGGGAGAGATCCAACGCGACAAGCAGGGCAATCCCACCGGGCTGCTCATCGCCAAACCGAACGCCTCCATCCTCTACGCGACGCTCGCCAAGGGGCCTCGGCTGTCCTACGAGGATCAGGTCAACTCGACGCGCCACTTCATGCGGGAGCTCAACCGCCTGGGCCTCACGAGCGTCATCGACGCGGGCGGCGGGTTCCAGAACTACCCGGACGACTACCGGGTGGTCGAGTCGCTTCACCAGCAGGGACTGCTCACCGTCCGCATCGCCTACAACCTCTTCACGCAGCGGCCCCAGCAGGAGCTCGAGGACTTCCGCAAGTGGACGGCCATGGTCCGGCCGGGCCAGGGAGACGCCTTCTACCGGATGAACGGCGCGGGCGAGATGCTGGTCTTCTCCGCCGCCGACTTCGAGGACTTCCTCGAGCCGAGGCCCGATCTCGCGCCCTCGCTCGAGGGGGAGCTCGAGGGCGTGGTGCGCCACCTCGCCGAGCACCGGTGGCCCTTCCGGCTGCACGCCACCTACGACGAGTCCATCACCCGCTTCCTGGACGTCTTCGAGAAGGTGAACCGGGACATTCCCTTCCAGGGGCTCAAGTGGTGGTTCGATCACGCGGAGACCATCTCTCCGCGAAACCTCGAACGCACCCGGGCACTCGGAGGAGGCATCGCCGTGCAGAACCGGATGTCCTTCCAGGGCGAGCATTTCATCGCGCGTTATGGCGCGGAGGCCGCGGCCCATTCGCCTCCCATCCGGCGCATGCTCGACCTGGGAATTCCGGTGGGCGCGGGGACGGATGCCACGCGCGTGTCCAGCTACAACCCCTGGGTGTCGCTCTACTGGCTGGTCACGGGCAGGACGGTGGGTGGTACGTCCCTGTACGCCCCCGCCCAACGGATGAGCCGTCAAGAAGCCCTGCGGCTCTACACCGTCGGCAGCGCCTGGTTCTCCGGCGAGGAGCGGGACAAGGGACTCATCGCCGAGGGCTGGTTGGCCGATCTCGCGGTGCTCTCCGCCGACTACTTCTCGGTGCCCGAGGAGGAGATCAAGAACATCGAGTCGGTGCTGACGCTCGTGGACGGGAAGATCGTCCACGGCGCGGGGGGATTCGGCTCGCTCGCGCCGCCCCTGCCGCCCGTGAGTCCGGATTGGTCTCCGGTGTCGGGCGCGGGGAGCGCTCGCGGAGCCTCCGCCGCCCCGGCCCACCACGGGGCCTCGCACGTCCATGTGCACGAGCCCCACTCCCATCTGTTCGCTCCCCATGACCCGTGGGACAGCGGCTGCGATTGCTTCGTCTTTTGAGCCAGGACACGCGCATGAACACGCTGAGGGCTGGCTGTACGGCGCGTGATGAGATGATTGCCGCATGTTCGATGCCATCACCCTCGATCAACTCCGCACCTTCATCGCCGTCGTCGACGAGGGCAGCTTCTCGTCGGCGGGGCGGAAGGTCCGGCGCGTCCAGTCCGCCGTGAGTCACGCCATGGCCAATCTCGAGTCGCAGCTCGGCGTGCGGATCTGGGATCGGACCACGAAGATTCCCACGCTCACCGCCGAGGGAAGCGTGCTGCTCACCAACGCCCGCCGCATCTGCGCCGAGGTGGATGCGCTCAAGCGCGTCGCGGAATCGTTCGTGAACGGTCTGGAGCCCAGCATCTCCCTGGTGGTCGATGCCATCATGCCCATGCGCGCGCTCGTCGACCTCTGCCGGGAGTTCGCGGTGAAGTTCCCCACCGTGCGACTCCACCTGTACATCGACACCCTGTCCGCGGTGTCCGCCCGCGTGCTGGATGGGACCTGTCAGATTGGCGTGGTGGGTCCCGCCGCGCATGTCCAGGGACTCGACCGGGAACACCTCTCCTCCGTCCGGATGATTCCCGTCGCGGCCAGCACGCATCCGCTCGCCCAGGTGAAGCGCCGGCTCTCCACGGAAGAGCTCGCCGAACACGTCAACATCGTGTTGAGCGAGCGGGGCACTTCGCTCCAGACGGAGGATCAGGCCATCCTGTCCACCCATGTCTGGCGCGTCGCGGATCTGGGGACCAAGCATGCCCTGCTGCTGGGCGGACTCGGCTGGGGAAACATGCCGGAGCATCTGGTGAGGACGGACCTCGCCGCGGGCCGGCTCGTGCGCCTCCAGGTCGCGGCGTGGGGCGAAGACACGTGGCTGCTCTCGCTGACCGTCGTGCATCGCCCGGAGATCGCGAAGGGGCCCGCCACGCGCTGGCTGCTCAAGCGCATGAGCGAGTTGTGTCTGAGGGATCTCGGCCCCGACCCCGAGCACCCCTGACGGCGCTCAGGCGAGCGTCTAGCTCCTGGACGGAGCCTCCCTCCACTCCGGGACCCCGCCCGCGATCAGCGGTTGCCGTGTCCACCGACAGCGTCGAAAGTGGGCTTCCGGGCCCTCGGCCCCCTTCCCCACCATGACTCCCGCACAGACCGCCAAGGCTACCCTCGCCCGCCTCCACGCCGCCCATCCGGAGGCCCGCTACGAGCTGAACTGGACGACTCCCTTCGAATTACTCGTGGCCACGATCCTGGCCGCGCAGTGCACCGACGAACGCGTCAACCGCGTCACCGCCACCCTGTTCAAGAAGTACCCCGGCCCCCAGGCCCTCGCCGATGCCGACACGGCCGCGCTGGAGGAGGACCTCAAGCCCACGGGCTTCTACAAGCAGAAGACGAAGTCCGTGCAGACCATGAGCCGCGCGCTGTTGAAGGACTTCGGCGGCGAGGTGCCCAGGACGATCGCCGAGCTCACCACCCTGCCCGGCGTGGCGCGCAAGACGGCCAACGTCGTGCTCAACACCGCGTTCAACCTGCCCTCGGGCATCATCGTCGACACCCACGTGGTGCGCGTCAGCCAGCGCCTGGGCCTCACGAAGAAGAAGAAGCCCGAGGACATCGAACAGGAGTTGATGAAGCTCGTTCCCCAAGCCGAGTGGACCTTCTTCGGACCCGCCATGGTGCTGCACGGCCGCTACACCTGCACGGCGCGCAAGCCCCAGTGCGGCACCTGCCCGTTGTCCGACGTCTGCCCGAAGATCGGAGTGGACCCGGCTTGACCCCGCGCAACCGGGAGTGCGAGACCCACACGGGGCGTCTTATACTCGGGCCATGTCCGATCTCGACAATCGCGCCCGTCATGCCCGCACGCTTCTTTTGCACCAGCGCCATGGCGTGCTCGCGACCATGAGCCTCGAGTTGCCTGGCTATCCCTTCGGGTCGATTACTCCCTACACTCTCGACCATGCCGGCGCGCCGCTCATCCTTATCAGCACCTTGGCCCAGCACACGAAGAACATTCAGGCGGACGCAAAGGTCTCCTTGACGATTCACGATGCGACGAATCCAGACCCACAGGCCTCCCAGCGCTTGACCTGGGTCGCGGACGCCATGCCCGTCCCTATCGACGAAACCGCGGCTCACGCCCGGTACCGTGCTTATTTCCCCCGGTCAGCGGACTACATCAACACCCACGACTTCGAGCTGTACCGGCTCGTTCTCGTACGCGCCCGTTTCATTGCCGGGTTCGGGCGGATCTTCTGGCTGGAGCGCGATGAATTGCTCGTCGCCAATCCCTTCGCACAGAGCGAAGCCGACATTGTCAGGCACATGAATGACGACCACGCTCACAACCTCAAGGCCTACTGCCAGGCCTTCAAGGGGGTCTCGGCGGAAAAGGTCGCCATGCAAGGCATTGATGCCGACGGCTTCGATGTGCTGGCGGATGAGCGCCCCCTGCGTTTTACCTTCGACCAACCGATTGCGACGCCGGATGAAGCACGTGCGGCCATGGTGCACCTGGCGAAAGCAGCCCGACAGTCCCTGAAAGGATGAGGAGGGGCGCTGACGGGGGACACCCGAGGTGTGCGCCAAGCCAGCAGTCCGTCCTCATCAAGGGACTTCCGAGATAACGCGTCGCATCAATCTATTCCCGGGAGCCTGCCCGCCGCCTCGCCCCCCTTGGGCGCCGCCTCGCGCCGAGGCCTCGCGGTGATTTTTCGCGGGAAATCACGCCGTGTTGTCGAAAGCGGGAGGGCTCGAACGACGTGAGGTGGAGGACGCCATCCACCGCGGGAGACACACGATGAAGCTGATCAACAACCTGAACTTCAATGGACGATGCCGTGAGGCATTCGAGCACTATGCCGAGGTGCTGGGAGGGAAGCTCACCGCCATGCATACCTTTGGCGAAATGCCCGGAAACAAGGTCGACGCGGCCTGGCAGGGCAAGATCGCACACGCCTGGCTCCAGGTCGGCGACCAGGCCATCATGGGGTGTGACGCTCCGCCTGAGTACGCCCAGCCGATGGGCGGATTCAGCGTGACCCTCCAAGCGGAGAGCACCGCCGAGGCTCGGCGAATCTTCTCGGCCCTGTCCGAGGGAGGCCGGATCTCCATGCCCATCGGTGAGACGCCTTGGTCGCCCTGCTTCGGCATGTTGACCGATCGCTTCGGCACGCCCTGGATGATCGACACCCTCACCGCTCAGGCATCCTCCTGAGCCGCTACCGAAGAAAGGACTCACACCATGAGCTACGTTGATGGATTCGTGACACCCGTGCCCGTCGCCAACAAGGACGCCTACCGGAAGATGGCCCTTCAGGCCCAGGCATTGTTCAAGGAGTATGGAGCGACGCGTGTCGTCGAGTGCTGGGGCGATGACGTGCCCGACGGCAAGGTCACCGATTTCAAGGGGGCGGTGAAGGCCGAGGCGGGCGAGGTGGTCGTCTTCTCGTGGATCGAGTGGCCCTCGAAGGCCGTGCGCGACGCGGGCCAGAAGAAGATGTTCGAGGACCCGCGCATGAAGGACATGAAGGACATGCCCTTCGATGGCAAGCGCATGATCTTCGGCGGATTCGAGACCCTGGTCGACGGCTGACCCGCGCATCCCGTGGCCCTGGAAGGGCAGGAATTAGCCGAGGGCGCTCTCGACTTCCCTCACCTCGTCCGGCGAGAGGCGGAAGTCGAGGGCGCCGATGAAACCGTCCACCTGCTCGGCGCTCCGGGCTCCCACGATGGCGCCGGTGACGACGGGCCGCCGCCTGGTTCAGCGCACCTCGGTGCCAATCCGGCCCCAGCGAATGCCTTCTCCCCCGGGCCTCCACGAAAAGTGGATGAAGCGCGCCGCGCCCACCACTTCCTCCACGGGCAGCGGCCCCCAGAAGCGTGAATCCGAGGCGTTGTCCCGGTTGTCCCCGAGCACGAAGACGTGTCCCTCGGGCACCACGCATCCCGCCTCGCGCGTCTCCATTTTCTCCGGGCACCCGGCGTCCGAGGGAAAGTCCATGGCGGACATGCACGAGCCCCACCCAAGCACTCCATGCGGGTGCTCCCCCAGCAACTCCTCGTCCCGCTGGCAGGAGTCCTCGACACCTGACAGGCCCACGCAGTCGCCCAGTGTCCGGCGCTCCACCTCCTGGCCGTCGAGGGAGAGCCGCCCACAGCGGACCGCCACCGTGTCGCCCGCCAACGCCACCGCTCGCATGACGTAGCGCACCTCGGGTTGCGGCGGCGGACGGAAGACGATGACTTCGCCTCGCTCCACCGGCCGCCGCCAAGGGCTCGCCACACGCTTGTCCGTGTAGAAGTGGTCTCCCGGAAGGAGCGTGGGCAGCATCGAGACGGAGGGGACGGTGAAGGGCTCGGCCAGCCACGTGCGGGTAGTCATGCCCACCAGGGAGGCCACCATCCAGAAACCCACCAGGGTCAGCACCACCCACCCTGCCCTCGGCACACCGGTCTCCCTCGGAGGCAGTCGCACCACGTCCACGGCCGCGCCGAGCATCCCCCCCAGCGTGATCACGAGCCCGGCGAACCCCAGGAACGCGATCGAGGCCTGGGCCAGCAACATGGCTCCCAGCCACACCAGTCCCCGCCTCCACCGGCCGAGCAGAACGTGGCCACAGCCCGGAGTGATGCTGAGCAGCACCGCCAACACGCGGCGCCAGCGAGAAACAGGTAAGGACGGCGACATGCCGCGCATGATGAATCAGTGGACGATACGAACTCCATGGGAAAGGGAAAGATGCGAGCGATCCGGTTCACCGAATCCATCCAGAATTCCCGCGCGAGGCCGTCCTCGTGGATGGCGCGCATGACCTCATTGGAGGACATCTCATGGCACCTCGTCTGACCGGTGCGCTCTTACTGCTGGCCTTGATTTCCGCGTGCGGCACCACGCGCATCGTGCGCCTCGACACGGGTCAGGGCCAGCCCACCCTCCACATTCCTCGGACGGCCGAAGCCAAGCCGGTGGCGTTGGGACAAGAAGAGTTCACGGAGGCCATCGCTCAGGAGATCCGGCGGAGGGGGCCTCCGGCCAACCCGGAGAAGGCCGCACGCGAGTTACTTGAGGTCCCACCGCGCAGTGGCTGGTACGGGTACTCCCAACGCGAAGGGGTTGTCGCCTTGGACGGACAGCCCCCGGCTTCGCAATGGGCCCAGGTGGATGTGAGGATGACCCGGGAGTACCTGCGCTTCTGCTCGGCCATCGGGACACCAGGAGACTGCCGAAGGGCGCTGATGAACAATCCCGTTCTCTCCGGGGATGGCCGCTATGTCCTCGCCATGTCCTTCGCCCTCGACGAAGTCATCCCCGAGATGACAGCGGCCCTCCAGGACATGGCCGACCCCGAGGCCATCAAGGCGTCCATCCTTTGGACAATGACCCTCTACGCCGCGATGTGGCTGGCGCCCGAACCCGTGTTCTCCAAGGGGCTGGCGACCATCGTGACGGCCAGCTTCATCTGCTACATCGGGGTGGACACGTTCTGGACACTCATCCAGGGCTGGAGGCGGCTGGTGGAGACCGCCGACCTCGCCACGTCCCTCTCGCAACTTCGGGCGGCCGGGACGAAGTACGGCAAGGTGATGGGCAAGAACGCGGCGCGGGCGTTCGCCCTGCTGCTCACGGCGGCCATCGGCCAGACGGCCTCCAGTTTCTCGGCCAGGTTGCCCACCCTGCCAGGCGCGACTCAAGCGTCAGCAGTGGGGGCGGCGCACGTGGGCGTCCGGCTGACCCAGGTGGCGCAGGTGCAGGCCATCACCGTGACCGCCGATGCGGTCTCCATCGCCCTCGCGCCCGACGCGGTCGCCACGAGTGTCCAGGGTATGCGCGGAGCGGCGTCCAGCCCCGTGGAGGCCGAGGGACCCGAGCACCACATCGCCACCGACAAGTGGACCGAGGCCACTCACAGTGGGGGGCCGTGGACTCCCAAATTCAAGAAGCTCTTCGATCAGGCTGGTATGTCACTGGACGATCCAGCGAACAAGGTACGCGTCAAGGGCCATGTGGGCCCGCATCCGCAGGAGTACCATGAAGAAATATTCGACCGGTTGAGAGACGCGATAAAGGGCCGCCAGACCATGCAGGAGAGCAGGGAGTCGCTGACGGCGGAACTCCGACGGCTTGCCAAGGAGATCTCCACTGAGGGCACCGAACTCAACAAGTTGGTCACGCGGACCCAGTGACGCCAAGCCAAGGAGTGTTTGAATATCATGCGGTACTTCAGACTGTCCGATGACGTTCACGTCCCCGGGCGCTGGTATTTGGATGACCCCGTAGACCCACGGGGCCGCGAAGTAGATCGATGGCAATTCGAGAACGGGGCTCCGGTAGACATCGAGGGGCGTCTTCTGATCCCTATTGATCGACTCGGAAGGCCGCTGGATTTCAGTGTGACGCCCGTCGGCGGTGCCCCCATCGTCCACGCAAGGGTGGCTTCCCTCATCGCGAAATTGGCATCCACGGACGTGCAGTTGCTTCCCGTGGACGTTGAGGGTCAACCCGATGAGTTCTTCATCCTCAACGTCACGCGAGTCGTGAAGTGTATCGACGATGAGGCATCCGCCGAGGTCCAATACTGGAAGCACGAGGACGGACGTCCGGAGAAGACGGGCAACTATCGAGCTGTACATGGAATGCGCATCGACGCCTCGAAGGTCGGTGACGCCAATGTGTTTCGTCCCCAGGGATGGTTGGTGGTGCTCCTCGTGTCCGAGGAGATCCGGAAGGCACTGGAGGGCATTGGCGCCACGGGGACGAAGTTCAAGGAGGTGTAGCTCCTCTCAAGGTCCGGCGGATGCACTCCGCTTGGAAGATTGCTCAATCCAGGAATCGCGGAATAACCTTCCTACTCTGTCTTCCCACCGAGGGTGATGTAGCGTGTGCCCACTTCGAGGAAGTGGAGACCCCCTGATGAAGACCTGGATGAAGCGCAGCCCTTCGCGACTCACCCCCCTCCTGCTGTCCGCGCTCCTGGGGAGCGCCTGTGGAACCACCCAGACACCGGAGGAGCCGGGCTCGGAACGCTCCGATACCGAAGTCCCCGCCGATGTGGGCGCGAACCCCCTCGCGGCCGCGGACTGTGCCGCGGGCCACTCCGCCGCGCTCAAGGACCTGGGAGATGACCTGCCGGATGGCACGGGCACTCCGGTGTCCACCATGAGCATCCTGAACGTGGGCGGCACGGGCTCCTACCAGCGCGTGACGAACATGTTGCCCGGCGTCTGGGGCCAGACCTGCCCGTCGAACGCCTGCCAGAAAGCGACCACGTCCGTCAGCGGCGCACTCGCCCCCTTCAACGAGGAAATGACGGTCAACTTCCGTGGACCCATGGAGCTGTATGACATCGCGGTCTACCGGCCGGGCTCGGGCTCCTGGTCGCGCGTGTCCTCCTGGAACCGCTGTGGCTCCACGAACCTCACCTTCTTCAACAACCTGGGGGGCACCGGCAGCGGCGAGTGGACCCTGTGCGGCGGCAACAGCCAGAGCTACGCCTCCGCGGATGGCAAGACGGCCGCCGCGGCGCCCACGCGCTTCACCGGCTCGCTCGCCAACCGGACCGAGATGAACATCCTCTCGGACCAACCCTGCATCGGCACGGGCGACTCGAGCGAGTGCGGCTTCTACCGAGGCGTGACACGACATGGCTGGGGCGGCGCGAAGATCTTCGCCATCCGCGCTCGCATGCCGCGCTACACCGGGCCCAAGACCGAGTACTACGACGACGTGCCGGCCATCTGGATGCTCAACGCCCGCGTGGTGCGCACCGCCCAGTACGGCTGCAACTGCCGCGGCATGGGCTCGCCCGGAGGCTGCGGAGAACTCGATGTCGCCGAGGTCCTTCACGGCGAGAGCCCGCTGCACGCCACGAGCACCATCTACTCGTTCGAGGGGGCCACGGGCAGTGGGCCGAACTACTTCCAGCGCCCGGTCAACGAGAGCGCCACCTTCATCGTGATCTTCGACGCGAGCGGGAAGATCCAGATGCTGCGGCTCAAGGCGGATGCCTTCGATTTCGGCGACACCGTCTCCAACACCACCGTGTCCGGCTGGCTTGCGCGCACGGGCCTCACGATGTCGCTTCCGTGAGCGCCCGGGCGCCGCTCGCCCCTCAATCCGGGTCGCAGCCGATCCGCTGCTTCCCGACGGCCAGGTCATCGATCCACCAGTCGGTGGGCACCGAGAGGCCCTGGTAGAGGAAGACGCCGGTCTCCATCACCGTGAAGTGGGAGGCTTTCTCCCGGACCGGCGGCGTGGTCGTGGGCGGATCGGAGAAGACGAATTTCTCGGGCCAGTTCAGCTCGACGCCATTGAGCCAGACGCGGGGCTCGGCGGCTTCCGGCTGGGTGCCGTTGTCTCCGTCGAAGAGCCATTCGAGGCAGGTCCACTCATCGAGCACGAGCGGCGTGTCCGAGACCTGCACCCACTCCGGAAAGCCCGGCGGCTCGGGGGGGTGCCAGATGGACATGTACTTCTGCTGGTAGGTGGCGACCTCGTACCAGTCGAGCGTGTCGAAGGCGCGATCGGCGCTTCCTGGCCTCGGATAGCGAGCGTTGAAGAGCCCCGCGTGCGAGACGGGGCGCGCGGGCGTCGTGTAGACGTAGGCCCGGCCCCAGAGCACGGGGCCGAACTGGGCGGGCAGCTCGAAGCGGATCGTCTTCTTGGGTCCGCCCTGCTCTCCCTCCTTGCCCCCGACCAGCTGCTTGGCGTGCAGCGCGTACCTGCCCTGGTGCGGCCGGGTGTCATCCACGAGCAACTGGCCGCTGAACTCGTCGCGATACGCCGTCCATCCGGCCGGCAGCGTGCCTTCCTCGAAATCCCAGCACAGGGCCTCCGAGTCCTCGCAGCCAGTGGCGGCGCTCGGGCCTCCATGCGCGCAGGCCCCCGCGAACCCCAAGAGCAGCATCGCACTCAACAAGTCGATTCGAATACGCATGAACCCATCCCATCATCAATCAAAGTGCCCGACCCGTCATCTGACAGCCTTCCGGAACACCACCGGGAGGCGAGAACCGTTTCCAGATGTTCCAGTACTCGACCGGGGAGACGTTCACGGGCTACACCATCATCCATCAAACGAAGCTCGGTACGGGATGATGGCATGATCAAAAGGCAGTTGCTGTGGGCCACACTGGCCTGGACGCTCTCGGCGGAGGCCAGGCCACCCACGAACACGCCGGCCGACAGTGGACGCCCGGTCGTCATCGGCCGCTCCTATACCGTTCCTTCCAAGATCCTGGGCGGAAAGCGACGGGTCAACGTCTACCTGCCTCCGGGCTACGCCGACGCGAAGCGAAGCTTTCCCGTGCTGTACCTGCTCGACGGGGGCGAGGCGGAGGACTTCCACCACATCACGGGGCTCGCCCAGGTCGCGGCGTTCAACGGCAAGACGCAGGAGATGATCGTGGTCGGCATCGAGGGCGTCGACCGCAAACACGATCTGACCCATCCGTCGAAGGTTCCTCGCGACCTCGAGCTGCTTCCCACCTCGGGTGGGTCCGCCGCCTACCGGCGGTTCCTGGTCGAGGAGCTGAAGCCCTGGGTGGCGGCGCGCTACCGCACCAGTGGTCGCACGGCGCTGATCGGCGAATCCCTCGCGGGCCTGTTCGTGACCGAAACCTTCCTGCGGGCGCCGGGGAGCTTCGACGACTACATCGCCGTCAGCCCGAGTCTCTGGTGGGAGGATGAAGCGCTGTCCAAGGAGGCGGCGGCGGATCTGCGGTCCGGAGGCTTCCGTGGCCGGCGCCTCTACCTCGGCATTGGAAACGAGGGCGGCGAGATGCGGACCGGCATCGACCGGCTCGTTCAAGCACTGAAGGATGATGGACCTGACGGCCTGGACTGGCGTTTCGACCCGCGTCCGGACGAACGCCACGACACCATCTACCATCCGGCCGCTCTGGCCGCGATCCGCGCCTTGTTCCCAGTCCCCGACAAGTAAACCGAGAAAACGGACTACACGGAAACTTTGTCTCCCCTGTCTCCGATAACACCCGGTGCCACGAGGCTTCCCCCACCCGCCTCATGGCCCCTCACCAGGAGACAATCGATGTCCTTGAACCGGATGACGTGGAACACCGCCCTCTTGTCCGCGGGCCTCATGCTGGCCTCGTGCGGAGGAACCACCGAGGACGTGGTGGCGGTCGATGCGTCCGAGACGGGCACGCTCAGCGCCGAGGCCAACTCGGCCATCTATGATCGGGCACGGGCCTACGCCGCCGCCAATCCCAAGCGGGACGGCGGTTCGTGGGATCAGTGGTGCGGCTCGCTGATGTGGCGCTTTGGCCAGCTGCCCGAGTCCTCGGCTCGCCCCTCCGCCATCGAGGCCTACCGGGCATCGAAGATTGTCTCGACGGATGCCTCCAAGGCGCTCATCGGCGCCTTCCACTGGTGGGACATCGGCGCCTACGGCCATGTCGGTGCCGACCTCAATGGCGGTGGCGGGACGGTCTTCATGGCCACCCGGAAGCTCGCCGCGTCGTGGGGAGACGCCATCGGCATCAACAGTGTCTCGGGTTACTCGAGCGCGACGGGCGCGCGGTACCTCGGCTGGTCCATGGACTACGCGGGTGGCCGGATCGCCGGCGGCGGTGGCGATCCGATCGGTGGTGGCGGTGGTGGCTCCCTGCCCCAGACGACGACGGAGCAGGACGGCATTCCGGGCGTCATCTACTACAAGCGCATCCAGACCGTGGGCCAGCGCGACTTCGGCTACACCGGCCCCATCGATGGCGTGACCGGACCCCAGACGGAGAAGGTCCGCGTGAAGATCACCGCTCGCGAGCTGAACAAGCGCGGGACGCCTCGCACCTCCGCGCAGGAGGATGGGATTCCCGGCTCCATCTACTGGACCCGCGTCCAGACCGTGGGCCGGAGCTTCGGCTACACCGGCCCCATCGATGGCATCCCCGGCCCGAATACCTACACGGCCGAGCACAAGATCGCCGCCTACGCCGTGAACCGGGCGTTCTAGCGCCCGGCCCGAGTGACGTTCAGGGCAGGGCCACCGCCTGCTCCAGGGCCTCCTGGATCTGCGGCAGCGTGTAGGGCTTGGGCAGCACCACCACGCCCTCCAGCGGGGCCTCTCCCTGGGGTCTCGCCACGTTTCCATGGCCCGAGGCGAGGATGACCTTCATCCCCGTCTTCCGGTCCGTCACCTCCCGCGCCAGTTCCACGCCCGAAGCACCTGGCAGCGTCACGTCCGTGAACAGCACATCGAAGCCGCTGGCGGCCATCGCGCCCTTGGCCTCCTCGGCGCTGGTGACGGCCAGCACCTCGTGTCCCAGCAGATCCATCAGCTCGCATGCCGAGGAGCGCACGTCCTCGTCATCCTCCACCAGCAGCACGCGCAGCCGGCGCGACGCGGCGGGCGCGGGGGGACGCACGGGCGTGTTGGACGTGGGCGCCGTGCGGGGAGGCCCCCGGACCGCCAGCTTCTGCTGACGGTTGTTGAGCAACTGCCTCAGCTTGCGGGCCAGGTCTTCCCGGCTGTAGGGCTTGCTCAGCAACTGCACCCCCGCGTCGAGCCGTCCGCCGTGGACGATGGCGTTCTCCGTGTAGCCCGAGGTGAACAGCACCTCGATGTCCGGGTGCAACACCTTGGCCTGCTTGGCCAGCTCGGGGCTGCGCACCGGACCGGGCATCACCACGTCGGTGAACAACATTTCGATGGGCACGCCGCTCTGGAGAATCACCAGCGCGCTCTGCGCGTCCACGGCCTTGAGCACGCGGTAGCCCAGCTCGCTCACCATCTCCACCACGGTGGCACGCACCTCGGCGTCATCCTCCACCACCAGGATGGTCTCCGTGCCACCCTCGATGGGGCCGGTGATGACCTGGGCGTCCGCCGACTCGGCCTCCAGCGCGCGGGGCATGTAGAGCTTGATGGTCGTGCCATGCCCCACCTCGCTGTACAGCTTGATGTGACCGCCACTCTGCTTGACGAAGCCGTACACCATGCTCAGGCCCAGACCCGTGCCGCGGCCCTCGGGCTTGGTGGTGAAGAACGGCTCGAAGGCCCGCTCCATCACCTCCGGGGACATGCCGCCGCCGGTGTCCGAGACGGCCAGCAGCACGTAGTGGCCGGGAAGGACCTCGGGGTGCATCCGGCAGTAGTGCTCGTCGAGCACGGCATTGCCGACCTCGATCGTCAGCTTGCCGTTGTTGTTCATGGCGTCACGGGCGTTGACGGCCAGGTTGATGATGACGTTCTCGAGCTGGTTGGGATCGATCGCCGTGTTCCACAGCCCTCCGGCGGTGATGGTCTCCATCTCCACGTCCTCGCCCAGCGTGCGGCGCAGCAGTTCATCCATGCCGCGCACCAACCGGCTCAGGTTGACGATGACCGGTTGGAGCGGCTGGCGGCGCGCGAAGGAGAGCAACTGGGAAGCGAGCTTGGCGCCGCGGTCCACCGCGCGGGCGGCGGTCTGGACACGGCTCAGGGCGCGCTCATTGCCCACCACGTCGCGCTGCAGGAGCTGGAGGTTGCCGGCGATGACCTGGAGCAGGTTGTTGAAGTCATGCGCCACGCCGCCCGTGAGCTTGCCCACGGCCTCCATCTTCTGGGACTGACGCAGCTGGGCCTCGGTCTTGCGCCGCTCGGCCTCGCTCTCCTCGAGCTCCCGGGTGCGCTCGCGCACCAGCTCCTCCAGGTGGGCCTGGTAGTGGCGCACCTGCTCCTCGGCCCGCGTCTTCTCGGTGACGTCCTGGCCGTAGATGAGGACGGCCAGGATGGGCCCGCCTGGCAGGCGCACGGGCCGGTACTCGAAGTCCGCGACGATCTCCTCGACCGGACCCCCAGGCGTCTTGCGAACGGGGACCTTGAAACCCCGCATGACGATCGTCTCGCCCTGGTAGAGCACCCGCCCCAGCATCTCGTAGACGGCCTTGTTGCCCTCGAGCTCGGGGCGCGCCTTGTTCAGCGGCAGGCCGACGACGTTCCGGAAGTTGAGGTAGGGCAGATAGCTGGCATTGGCCAGCTCGAAGACGAAGTCGGGACCACGCAGGACGCCCACGCAGCCGGGAAGCAGATCGATCAACTGGCGCAGGAAGAGGCGCTCGTGGTCCAGCGTCTGGTTGTTCTCCTGGACGGTCCAGGCCTGACCGATCAGGGCCGCGATCTGCTCCGAGGAGACCCCTTCCAGGCGCTCCGTCCGCGGTTCCTTCACCCCGGTGTCCGTGGCGCGCAGGTCGGTGACGTCCACGGCATGCTGGAGGATGAAGGCCACGTTGCCCGCGGCATCCAGCAGGGGCTTGTGGGAGTAGCTCCAGAAGCGCTTCTCGAGCACCGTGCCCTGCTCGGTGGAGCGGGCGATGGGCTGGACCGCCATCGCGAGCAGGTCCGGCAAGCGGCTGGCGAGGACCCGCTCGAGGGAATCCCGGAGCTTGCGTGGGCCGTCCGCACCCGAGGGAGTCGTGTCCTGGGGAAGCACCTCGAAGACGTTGCGTCCGAGGATCTGGTCACGCCGCAGCGACGTGGCCTTGAGGTACGCCTGGTTCGCCGCGACGTATCTCAGCTCCCGATCCAGCACCATGAGCGGAGCGGGAGCGGAGTCGAACAGCTTCTGGGAATCGATCAGATTGGACATGCTGGACCAAGAGGTGGCGCCCTGGGCACCCGGGCCTGGTGGCGAGGCGTGTGCTTTGTGTGCCGAGAATACCCCCCCTTGAGCCGACGGCGAACCCGAGAAATCAGCCCAAGCCGATCATTCCAGGGGTCCTTGTCCATCATGACGCAGTGTCTTCTTCTCACCGGGCTTCGCGGGCTGCTCGATCTCCTTCTGGCCCGAGCCCCCTACCCCCTCCTTGAACCCCTCGACGGCCTCCCGGGTGGCATCGCCCACGTCTCGGGCCGCTTCGCCGACCTGCCGGCCCGCTTGCCGGGCGTCCTGACGCACCTCCCGGTTCTGGCGCTCGTTACAGCCCGCCAGCAGCCCCGCCAGGCCCAGCAAACCCAGCGCCACTCCTGCCTTCCAGCTCCGCCGCGCCCTCATGGCGTCTCCTCTCGCGTGAAGTCATCGAGCGAACAAAGTAGGCACTTCGCTCTGGACATGCGTCCGCCTCGTGCATGAGGGGCTGGAGGGCAGGCAGGGAGGCCGAAAGGGCGAACGGAACATTCAGGCGGCGCGCGTCGTCCGGGGCACCTCGCGCGAGGAGTCATCCTCTCCGGCCGTCACCGACTTCGACGCGCGAGAGAACACCAGGGTGCCGTCGTCGATCTCGCCGAAGCGCAGCGTGAGCAGATCGAGCGCGTAGTTCTGATAGAGCCGCCACGGCCGCTTCGAGCCCTGCTTCGGGAGCAGGCCGAGCGCCCGCTGGACATAGCCCGACGAGAAATCGAGGAACGGCAGCTCCTCGACCGACGGGTCACGGCGCGGCGTGCAGGCCCTATAGCCATGCCGCTCCAGGTGGTTGAGCAGCCGGCAGACGTACTCGCTGGTGAGGTCCGCCTTCAGCGTCCACGATGCGTTGGTATAGCCGAACGTGTAGGCGAAGTTCGGCACGTCGCTGAACATCATGCCCTTGTAGCTGAGGCACTTCGACAGGTCGCGCCGCTCGCCGTCGATGCTGAACTCGACGTCGCTCAGGAGCTGGAGCTTGAGACCCGTGGCGGTCACGACGATGTCCGCCTCGAGCTCCTGGCCAGAGCGCAGCGTGATTCCCTTCTCCGTGAACGTCTCGATGTGGTCGGTGACCACCGAGGCGCGGCCCTGCTTGAGCGCGCTGAACAGGTCGGCATCGGGGACCAGGCAGACACGCTGGTCCCACGGGTCGTAACGCGGGGTGAAGTGGGTCGCGACGTCGTGGCCAGGACCGAGTTGCTTGCGCACCTCCTCGACGAGGTGTGCCTTCGCCCGCCTGGGCAGCCTCCGCGCCAGCTTGTAATAGAACATGCCGGAGAGCACGTTCTTCCACCGCGTGAGCGCATAGGCGAGCTTCGCCGGCAGGAGGCGGCGCAACACATTGGCGATGCGGTCCTCGGCCGGGCGCGAGACGACATAGGTCGGCGAGCGCTGCAGCATGGTGACGTGCGCGGCCGTCCTGGCCATTTCGGGCACGAGGGTGACGGCGGTCGCGCCGCTGCCCACCACGACGACGCGCTTGTTCGTGTAGTCCAGGCGCTCCGGCCAGAACTGCGGATGAACGAAGGTGCCCTGGAAGCGCGCCTCACCCGGAAACGGGGGCCGGTGGCCCTCGGCATAGTTGTAGTAGCCGCTGCACATGAGCAGGAAGTCGCAGGTGAAGCGGACGAGCGTCTTCTCGGGCCCACGCTCCGCCTCGACCGTCCAGCGCGCCTCCTCGGAGGACCAGGACGCTCGCTTGACGTGGTGGCGGAAGCGGATGTGCCGCTCGATTCCATGCTCGCGCGCCGTCTCGCGCACGTAGCGCAGGATCGACGGCCCGTCTGCGATCGCCTTCGCGTCGGTCCACGGCCGGAACGAGTAGCCCAGCGTGTGCATGTCCGAATCCGAGCGGATGCCCGGATAGCGGAACAAATCCCAGGTCCCGCCCATCGCCTCACGCCCTTCGAGGATCGCGTAGCTCCGGGACGGGCAATTCGACTGGAGGTGGTACGCCGCGCCGATGCCGGACAGTCCCGCTCCGACGATGATCACGTCACGGTGCTCGGTCGGCGTCTCGGTCCCGCCCGCCAAGGCGCCAGACCCGTGTTCGAATTGTTTCGTCTGGTGCGCCATCGATCTCCCAATCAGGAAAGTGACACTGCTCATTGTCAATTTGCATCTGACAACGGACCGTGTCAATAGATGCCACATGCCCTCCCCTTCCGTGGCCGACCGACGGCGCTACCGCGGCTCCTCCGCCGAGGAGCGCAAGGCGCAGCGGCGCGAGCGGCTCCTCGAGGCGGCGATCCACGTCTATGGCGAGCAGGGCTATCGCAACGCGACGGTGAAGGCTGTCTGCGAGGCGGCTGGGCTCACCGAGCGCTACTTCTACGAGTCTTTCTCCAACAGCGAGGAGTTGCTCGTCGCCTCGTTCCAGATGGTGACGCGGCTGCTCCTGGGAGAGGTGGAGAAGGCGGGGGCCGAGACTCCTGGCGGCTCCGTCGAGCGAACGCGCACGATGCTCGACGCTTATTACAAGGCGCTCCGAGACAGTCCCCAGTCGGCGCGCGTGTTCCTCGTGGAGATCTCGGGCGTGGGCCCGGCGGTCGATCAAGCCCTCGTGGCGTCCCTCCAGGAGTTGGGGGACCTGATCGCACGGACGCTCGACCCACAGGGGAACAGCAGTGCGGTCGCTCAACCGCTTCTACGCGCGGGCACGGTCGGCGGCGTCATCCACATCGCCTTGAGTTGGATCGCGAGCGGCTACGCGCAACCGCTTCGCGAGGTCGTCGACGCCGCCCTGCGCTTGTGTCTCGTTCTCGGCCCCGACACCGCGAAACCATGATGAAGCCTCAACATTTCATCCTCCTCTTGACCCTGCTGGCGGACGGGAGTGTGGCCTCCCAGCCCAGTGTCCCAGAAGTAGATGAAGGACTCGTACCCATTCCCCTCCCGATCACTTATGGAATGACTGGGAGGATCGCTGGAGGAATCGACTGGCCTGACGAAGTTCGTCCTCTCGCCACACTGGATGGCCCCGCCCTCCTCGCCGCTCATGCCGCTCTACAACGGTTACTGGCGAGCTTTCCGAAGGAGTACGCAGGGGATTGCTCCTATTCCGCCCGAGCCATGGAAGTAACCGTCGGCCAGGAGGGTGGATTGTACTTTGTTGAAATCAAGCGGCGTTTGGATAAGTGCGGATGGGCGGTTCCGGGTTTCGAGCCTTCGCTCCACTGGTTCGAGCTGTATGCCGTCTCGCCAGACGGGAAGGTCCTGGCTCGCTACCCGTACCATCCATGAGGAACCTCGGCGTTCGTCCCTCTCCTGATTCAGCGAGAGGCGCGGGTCACCCGGGCGTAATGGTGCGCGAGCCGATCGATCAACTCGCGATTTTCCGGCTCCGCCGCGCGCAGTTTGGGAATCTGGGCGCGCAGCTCATCCACGTTCTTCCCGTACAGCTCGCTCAACTCCTCGGCGTCCTTGACGAGCCAGTGGTCGAACTCGTCCGCGGTGAGCTCCAGGTGGAACTGGAACGCGTACGAATCCCCGAGCAGGAAGGCCTGCTGCGAGTAACGGTCCGTGGACGCCAGGAGCGTGGCTCCCGGGACGGGCTTGTAGGTGTCCTGGTGCCAGTGCGCCACCGCCGTACGGGGGCGGACGCCCGCGAGCACGGGATCCGCCAGGCCCTCCTTCGTCCAGCGCACCGGAGCCACGCCCACCTCGAACCCATTCTTGCCGAGGAACACCTCCGAGCCCGCCGCCGCCGCCAGCAACTGTGCGCCCAGGCAGATGCCCAGCGCCGGCCGTCCGAACGCCTGCCGCTCGGCCAGCAGCGCCACCTCCTCGCCGAGGAACGGGTGTCGGTCCGCCTCGTAGACGCCCATGTACCCGCCCAACACCACCAGCAGCTCGGCGTCCACGTCCTCTCGCCGGGTGCTCCGGAAGCGGTTGACCAGCTTGAAACCCACCGCCTCCAGGGCCGGGCCGAGCATGCCCACTCCCACGTTCTCCTCGTGCTGAATCACCACCGCGCGCATGGCTCTCCCCTGGGCTGACCGTTCCCGCGTACCCTAATCGCCGCGTCCTCCGTCCTCCAGCACCAGGGTCTTCAACGAGAACATTGGAGCGAGCGGTGAACCCAACCCGTAACCCTGGAGAAGAATGGTGAGCCGCCCCTCCGTGAAGAACGCCCCGCGTCTCCCCGTGAACGTCATGTCGCGGGAGTTCATCGAGAACAAATTCCGCTACTACCGCTGGATGCATGAGGAAGCCCCCGTCTGTCAGGGAGGACTCAGCGTCATGCGCGTGTTCTTCCTCGCTGGCTATGACGACTGCGCCAACGCGCTCAACGACCCGCGCCTCGTGCGAAACCGGACGACCGCGACGGGGGGCGGGCGATTCCTGTTCCCCCTGCCGAAGAGGCTCATGCCGATGCTGTCGAGCATGATCACGAGCGACGACCCGGCGCATCGCCGGCAACGCACCCTGGTCTCCAAGGCCTTCACCCCCAAGGCCCTGGGCAAGCTGTCCGAGCGCATCGAGACCTTGACCCACGAGTTGATTGACGAGGCCGAGCGGCACAACACCGTGGACCTCCTCTCGGCCTATAGCCTCCCGATTCCAGTCACCGTGATCCGCGAGATGTTGGGCATCGACGAGGCGGACATGCCGAGGTTCAGGGCCGGGCTGCGCGCGCTGTCGGAGGGGTTCAGTGGGTGGACCCTCCTTCGCACGCTCCTCGTCGATATGCCCCGGACGGTCGACCTCGTCGAGGAGCTCATCGAGCGCAAGCGCTCGGTTCCGGGAGACGACATCCTCACCGGGCTGATTCAAGCGGAGGCGGCTGGCGACAAGCTCTCCCATGAAGAGCTGGTCAGCATGTCGATCCTGCTCATCATCGCGGGTTATGAGACCACCGTGCATCTCATCACCAACGCCGTGGTGACCCTGCTCCAGCACCCCGAACAGTTCGAGGCGCTGAAGGCGGACGGGACGCTCCTCGACGCGGCCGTGGAGGAGATCCTGCGGTACGCGGGGCCTGTTCACGGCACGAAGCCCAACTACGCGATGGAGGACATCGAGATACGCGGCGTCCGCATCCCGAAGGGCGCACCCGTGGTCCCGATCCTGGGGGCCGCGAATCGGGACCCGGCGGTGTTCACCAACCCCGAGGTCTTCGACATCCGGCGGCCTCCCAAGAAGCAGTTGGGGTTCGGACACGGGCCTCATCACTGCCTGGGCGCCGCGCTCGCCCGCATGGAAACCCGGATCGCGATCAAGACCCTGATCGAGCGTTGTCCCAACCTGCGTCTGGCCGTACCCGCCGGGGAACTCAAGCTCCAGCGCCTCCCCTTGTGGCACCGCTATGAGCGTCTGCCCGTCATCCTCCACCCGGAAGGCCGGAGATAGGACGCCACCCTCCTCACTCAACCTAGGAGGACATGTCATGGGACTTGACGTAAGGAGTCAAATGGAGTCCAACGCACGGAGCAGCCCCGAAGGAGGAGGGATCACCCGTGGCGGACGAGAAGACCCGGGCGCGCGGCGCACCGGAGCGGTTCGAGCTCGGCGCGAGCTACGACGAGGTGGGGCCCGAGCTGGGCCGCCTGTACGACGCTTGGCAGGTGGACACGGGGCAGGCGGCCCTCGAGTTCCATCCCAGCGACCGGGTGCAGTGGGCGCCCTCGGGCGACTATGAGCTGCGCGTCACCTGCCGACGCAGCCACACCCCGATCCGGTTGTGGGTCGATGCGTCCCCCACTCCCCTGCCCGCACAGGAGTTGGCCACCCTCTTCATGTGGATGGGCGCCTCGCTCCAGCGGGTGGAATACAATCCCCGGGTGAGCACCCACCTCGCGCCTCCTCCGCTGCGCCCTCCACCCACGGTCTCCCGGCGCCCGTGTGCTCCGGGCGTGCTCGCGCTCATGGCGGGGGTCGCCTGGCTCCACCTGACGCGCGAGCCCGGACCTCCAAGCACCGGGCCAGTGAGCGAGATGTCCGAACTCCACGACATTCTGGATGCACCCTCGCTGACCGATACGGAGGGGCCCGAGCCGATGGCCGTGGCTTATCCCCTGCCCACCAAGCCCTTCCGCAATCAGGCGGCATCGCCCTGCCGACCCGACCTGGATGAGAAGGAAATCAACGGTGGATGCTGGGTAACGCTGGACAGGAGGCCGCCTTGCATCAAGGTCCAGGCCGAGTACCAGGGCAAGTGCTACCTGCCCGTCTCCAAGGACCGGGGACGCCTGCCCACCACAGTCGAGCCCTGACGAGTGTGAGCCAGAGCACTACACCTCCTTGAACTTCATGCCCGTGGCACCTATGTGCTCCAAGGCCGTCTTGATCTCCTCGGAAACGATGAGTGCGATGTTCCATCCCCAGGTGCGGAACATCTTCGCGCCGCCCACCTGGGTTGGATCGATCCTCATTCCAGCCACCGAGAAGTAGTTGCCGACCTTCTCTGGCAGACCGTCCTCCTCCGTCCAGTACGAGACCTCCTCGGAGGCCTGATCGTCGATGCACTTCACGGTGTGGATGATGTTGACGAGAAAATACAGCTCTCGCGGTGTCTCCACCTCCACTGGGAAGAGTTGCACGTCCTTGGGCGCTATCCTGATCAGCAGGTCCCCCACTCGCGTGGGATCGCGCCTACAGAGAGGGCAGCACTCCGAAAATCCCGGTTATTTCGTGAAAACCCGAAAAACTCCGTGAAATCCTCTTCTCTCGCCATGACTCCACGGTTCGTCACCTCTCTCGCCGCGGCGCTCTCCGTCGCGGCCCTGCCCCTGGCCTCCTCCGCCCTCGCGGCTCCCAACGTCACCAGCGCCCTCAAGGGGCTCGCGGGCAAGTGCGTCGACGTGCCCGACGGCAACACCGCCAATGGCACCCGCATCCAGCTCTGGGACTGCAACGGCACCAACGCCCAGAACTGGTCCTTCGTCGCCGATGGCACCCTCCGCGCCTTCGGCAAGTGCCTCGACGTCTCCAACTCTGGCACCACCAATGGCACCGCCATCCAGCTCTGGGACTGCAACGGCACCAACGCCCAGCAGTGGATCCACACCCCTTCCAATGATCTGGTGAACCCCCAGGCCAACAAGTGCCTGGACGTCCCGGACGGCAACAGCACGAGCGGCACCAAGCTCCAGCTCTGGGACTGCAACGGCACCGGCGCCCAGAAGTGGACCGCCAGCGTGCGCCCCGTCAACAGCCGCCGCACCGTCGTGTACTACCAGACCCAGTATTACAATGGCGCGTATGTGTCGCCGCTCGGGCTGACGAACAACAACACGCGCGTCAGTGACGTCATCGTCGCCGCCATCCACCTCAACTCCCCCACCAACGTCCACCTCAACGACGATCCGCCCAACTCCCCCAAGTTCACCCAGATGTGGGCGGACCTCGCGGCGATGCAGGCCCGGGGCGTGCGCGTGCTCGGCATGGTGGGCGGCGCGGCCCAGGGCAGCTTCCAGCGCCTCGACACCGACTTCAACACCTACTACCCCGTCCTCAAGAACATCATCACCACCTACAAGCTGGATGGTGTGGACCTGGACGTCGAGGAGTACATGTCGCTCGCCGGCATGGAGCGCCTCATCCGCGCGCTCCGGGCGGACTTCGGCCAGAACTTCGTCATCACGCTCGCGCCCGTGGCCACCGCGCTCTACGGCGGCGGCAACCTCTCCGGCTTCAACTACGAGCAGCTCTACCGCGACGTGGGTGCGCAGATCTCCTGGTTCAACGCCCAGTTCTACAATGGCTGGGGTTTCATGGGCACGCCCTCGGGCTACCAGGCCATCGTCAACCGCCGCGTCATCCCCGCCCAGAAGGTGGTGGCTGGCATGTTGAGCAACCCCGTCAACGGCGGCTCGGGCTACGTCGACATCACCACCGCGCAGAACACCGTGCGCGGCCTCGTGGGCTCGTACCAGGAGTTCGGCGGCGTCGCGAGCTGGGAGTACTTCAACTCGCTGCCGGGTGACCGGGGCGCCCCCTGGCAGTGGGCGGGCACCATGTCCTCGGCCATGAGCCGGTAGCGAGCACCTCGCTCCAACGGGTGGAATATAATCCCCGGGTGAGCACCCACCTCGCTCCTCCTCCGCAGTGCCCCCCTGCCCGCGGGCGGGCGGGGCGCCGCGCCCGGGCGCCTACGCCTCCCTGGGCCTGGGAGTGGACCCTGCGCGCTGAGACCCGGGCGCACGGGTGGGTAGCGCTGCTGGGGGCGGTGCTGCTCTCCACCGGCTGCGTCACGCTGGCGCCACGACAGGGCGGCGGCCTCGCGGAGGGCTCCCACGCCTTCCTCAAGTTGCGAGACACGGCCGCCACCGCGCCCCCGCTCGAGGTGCCCTCCTGTGGAGGTCAGGCCGTGCCCGCGGGCTGGCCCGACTCCTCCAACGACAGCGAAGCACGCCTCGCGCCCTTCCTCACGTGCGGCTCGCCCGCGGAATACGTCGCACTCCAGGCGCACGTGGACATGCCCCGGCTGGTGGAGTCGCTGACGGACTGGGATGCCGTGCGACTCGGCTCGCTGGGGCCCATCCGTGAGGACGCCGCCGGCATTCTCAACCGCAAGCGACTCTCCTTCCTCCTGCATGCCACCGAGAAGTATGGAGTCGCCCATGCCGAGGTGTTCGTCCGCTTCCTCCTCGACTCGGCCTATGACGATGAGCTGCGGGAGCTTCTCTTCTGGCTGGCCCGGGACAAGCGGCTGGAGACCACGCTGGGGCGGATGCCCAGGGCCCGTGCGGAGTTGGAGGCACGGAGCCTGAAGCTCTCGACTCGTCCGGACAGGGACTTCCAACCCGGAGACCTGCTGCGGGGGGCGGGCCGCGCTGTCTCGGACCTGCTCACCCACGAGCAGGAGAAGAATGCCTGGTACACCCATTACACCCAGCAACGAGGCCAGCTCCCACCATCCTACCAGGAGGACCTCGACGAGGTGGAGCGGGAGGCGGCGAAGCAGCACTACTCGGCGGGCAACGTGGTGCTGGGCAGCGTGGACCACCTCACCTTCGGCGTGCCGCTGGGCTTCTACTACCTCGGGGCGGGTACGGGCCACGGGCTGTCCTCGCTCTCGCGGGGCGAGTACGAGCAGGCCATTGGCGAGCTGACGCCCGCCGCGCTGCTGGCGACCCTGTACGTCGGTGGCAAGGGCGTGCGCACGCTCCACGAGGCCCGGGGAGGAGGAGTCGGACTCCCGAGGGGACTCGAGACGGTGCAGGTGCGAGTGAGTCTCCTCGCCGAGAAGACGCGGGAACTGCGAGCACGACTGGGCACGGGCGTGGAGGGCCTCCAAGAGCTGGCCCGGTACATCCAGGCCAGACGCGAGGCGGGCCACTTCGTGGCCGTGGGGGGAATGGACGCCGCGCTGGCCCTGTACGAGGCCCGGGGAGATGTGACCAAGGCGCGGCCACTCATGTCCAAGGCCAGGCCCGGGGCTACGGGCGCTCCAAAGCGCCAGGGCACCCTGGCCTCGCTGGTGGACGAGGGGGTGGGCCATACGCCGGCGGTGGTGGAGGCCAAGCTGGCGGCGGTGGAACTGGAGGCCACGGGCCCGCGCTTTCCCAAGGACGTGGGCGTGCTTGAGAAGCACCGCCCTTCTCTCGACGCCCCGCCGCCCGAGGCCCGGGGCAACCCACGCTGGAGCGAGTACGTCGACTACTACGAGAAGCGCCTCAATGAGGTGAGGAAGGGCGAGGCCAGCAAGGGCCCCCTGAAATGGGAGGGCTACGAGCGGCTGCGCGGGTGGTTTGCCCGGGGCATGGCCTTCGAGCGCGACATGGTGAGGCTGCTGCGAGAGGATGCATTGAAGCCTCGGGCCGAGCGCCGCTTCCTCGGGGACTTCGACAAGCCCCGCGTTGAAACGCAGGTGGGCGTGAGGAAGCCGGGCCCCGGCTTGCGCTACGCGGATGTGCTCGTCATCGAGGAAGGCGCGCTCGGTGGGCGGCCACGTCGCGTGGAGACGTTCAGCTTCAAGAGCCGCGACCTCTCGGGGCTGGACGGCAATGCCCTGAGAGTGCAGATGATTGAGGACGCGAGCGAGGCCCTACAGAAATACGGCGAGACGCTGGATATCCGCAGAGGCTCCCTCCACTCCCTCTTGCCAGGGGGCAGTGAAGTGCAGGTCCCGAGGCTCCGCCTCATCTACGAGGGGAGAGAACTCATGCCCACGGATGTAAACATGTTGCAGCGCGCCGTGGACGCAACCGAGAGCGCGGTTCCGGGAGTCGAGGTGGTGTTTCAATGAAGCGGCTGAGCGTGCACGATCTGAAACCGGAGGACCGCCTCTGTCTCGAGTTCGACACTGTCTTCGACCCGCAGGCGGCGCTGGAAAGACAGCTGGATCCAGTTCTCCAAGCGCTCGAGGAGTACGCCGACGGGTGGATGCCGGACGTCGTCGAGGGTAAGCGGCGACGCAAGTACTCCCGCGCCGCCGTCTGGAAGTCCCTGGAAGAGGAGCGCGGCAAAAGAATATCGGGGCTCGGGCTCTATCGCACCAAGTGGCCCGCGTTGGACATGTCGCTCAGTCTCTGGTTTCCGCCGCTGCCTCCCAATCTAGGAATCTTCATCAACGTGAAGCCCCTCTCCTTCTTCGCGGAGGCGGAGCGCTGCCACCGCTTCGTGGAAATGGTGCGCGCATGGGCCTCCCATTATCCCGTCACGCATGCCATGGCTCACAGCGCCGATGACATGATACTGGCGGGCGCTCCTGGCTACGGCCGTGACAACAAGACTCGACGCAGGGACGGCTTCGACAAAATCTACGAGGTCTTCTGGCTCAACGTCTTCGGCCCCAAGCTGGTGGAAACCGTCGGCCGCGAGCGCATGCTGTCCACCCCAGCCCACCGCGTAGAGGAACTCCCTAACGGCTCCATCCTCCTGGTGACGTGGCCCACCGCGGCGGATTTCGCCACCCAGGAAGCACGGCTCGCTCAGGCCCGCGCCCACGCCCACCTCCGGCCGGACCTCGACTTCGACACCCTCCTGCGCTCACTGCACGAGCGCAGTGCCATGCTCGCCCCCGTGGAGCCCCGCTTCCCCCCGGAGCTGGCCCCACTCCTCTCGCGAGTGGTGGACCGCGCCGCCAGTCACGAGCGCCAGCGCAGAATCGCCGAGCTCAACGCGTGGCAACCCCCCGAGCCCGAGGAGTGGCGCCCTGCTGACTCCGCCCTACCCCCAGACGTGGAGAATCTAGAGAGCGCTCGCGAGCATTACAGCACCCTCGCCGAGCACCTCGTGGCGCTGCTGCACACGGAGGCGCCCTCCGTCTTCGATGCAACGCCAGCGTCGCTCACGGATGCCGACTTCTACTTCTGGCGCGAGGAATTCCCGAAGAGCCGCCTGCGGGAAGCCATCGACGAGCATGCGGTGCCCGCCATTGGCGCGTACCTGGGCGAGGTGCTGGTGCGCAATCTCGGGGGCCAGTGGATTCCGCGCCAGAAGCTCGAGGAGGCGCAGGTGCTCGTGGGCAACCGCCTTTGGTTGCCCTTCCTTCGCGCTCAGCGCTACATGACCTCGCGACAGGCGCTCCTCGACTATTCGCTCACCCAACTCTACCGCGCGGCCGAGCGGCACCGCGGTTGACGACTACCGCACCCGCTCACTCCCCGGGGGAGTCCTCCGCCGGGGAGTCGCAGGGCGCGTGACGCAGCGGCTTCTTCTCCTGCCGCGTCACGATCTCCCCCTTGCGCGCGGAGACATGCCAGGTGCGCGTATGCGTCTCCGTGCGCGCGCCGGTGTCGCACGGGGGCTCCGACAGGGCCTCCTCCAGCACCAGCTCGCCCCGGCCCGCCTTGAGGCGCTTCACCTCCGAGACGGTGTCATCCTCGGGGGGCTCGAGGACGATGCTCTCCGCGTCTCCCTTCTTGAGCAACGCGACCACCCCCATCCAGGTGGGCGGCTTCCCCTCTTCCGCGTAGTTGAAGCTGGCCGCCGCCAGGGTCCCCTCCGGGACGCGCAGCCTCGCGCTCGTGCCAAAGGACCAGCCCGGCAGGAAGGCGGGACAATCGGAGGACGCGCCCTCCTCCCACAGGACTCCCCGCGTGGTGGACAGGGGATCCAGCGCCTGGAACACCTTGCCCAGCCGCGCTCCCTCCCCCGCCTCGCATACCCCCAACGCCACGAAGAAGGCCCCCGGACGCAGTCCCGGCACCTCCGTGCCCTCGAAGACGCGCGGGTAGCCCGGTGCCAGCTCCAGTGCGCGGGCCCAGTCCTTCGCACGCTCCTGGTAGGACGCGACGAAGCGCTCCGCCTCCTCGCGCGTCTTGCCGCCGCCCCAGATCAGCATCACCCGGTCTCGAAAGCCCGTCAGCGGCAGTTCCGGCGGTTGGGCCCACGCCGGGAGAGACAGGAGCAGGAGGACGAGGACGGAGAGTGCGCGCATGGAGCGGCGCACCATGCCACGGGTGGGCCCTGGCGCCGAGGGGGTCAGCCGCCCACGCGCGGGGAGACCAGGGTCCGGCCCTCGAGCGAATCCAAGGGCACGGCCACCTGTTCGACCTGGTAGCCCTTCAGCGCGCGGAACAACAGCCAGTCCCCGCTCATGAGCGGCCCCTTCACCAACTGCCCGGTGTCGCTCAATTGCCGGCCGATGGGCAGGGACTCGTCCCCGAGCGCGAGCTGGAAGCGCAGGCGATCCTCCCGTCCGTCGTCCAGCACCACGTCTCCCTCCACGAAGACGCTGTCATCGCGCAAGAAGACGCGGGAGGCGCCCTTCACCCGGCCATAGGAGTTGTCCCCGAGCAGGAGCTCGAAGCCGCCCTCGCGCAGGAGCGAGGGGCAATCGCCGCTCGGCGTATGCCCCACCACCAACCGGTGGATGCCCGCGGCGGCCAGCGTGGAGATGAGCCCCGGCGACGGCAGGACGGGGTGGTTGAGCGCGTTGGCCATGCGCCCGTACACCACGCTCGCGGTGTTGACGCGCGTGCCCGGCACGGGCGCCTGGTAGGCGATGAGCGGCTCCCAGGCGGGTGTGCCCCGCTCGTCCAGACGCCCGTCGACGAAGGCCTGGATCTGCTCGCGGTACCAGCCGTTGAGGGCATCGCTCCAGGCATCCACGCCCTCCACCCGAAGCGCCAGGGACGGCACGCCTCCGAGGCTGTCCTCGTGCAATCCCCCATGGAGGAACAGGGTATTGCCGATGCGGTGCGTGAGCTGGCAGGCCGCGAGGTAGTCCCGCATCACCCCGCCGGGGCCCACATCCTCCAGGAAGCTGGCCACCACGTCCTCGTCGCTCGCGGGTTCTCCCGCGCGGGCCAGCTCCACCTGCCGGAACTCGAAGGCGCCCCGCGCCCCCATGGTGTTCTCGAAGATCCACCGCAGGAGCGCGGGCCGGGGGCCCGAGCGCACGTCCGCGGGGGTGCGCGCCAGGGGGTGACCGTTGAGCTCCCGTCCGAGCCGCAGCTTGTTGATGTCCCGGTTGCCCGCGAGCAGCACCACCTGCGTGGGCTGGCGTCTCCAGGCATCCAGGAGCGTGCGCAGCACCCGGCGCCCCTCCGGGCCCCGGTCGACGGCGTCTCCACCGAAGACGAAGGTGGAGCCCGGCCGGACCACGAGGCGTTCTCCCCGCTCCAGGCACACGTGGGGGTTGTCCTGGCAGAAGCTCTCCAGCTTCTCCCAGAGTCCCTCCACGTCCGAGAGGTAGGCGACGGGATGGTCGGCCGGGCTCGAGCTCATGGGCAGGGCGTCGCGCAGAGGAGCTGGCCGGTGATGGGGTGCTTGTAACAGGTCGGCGTGCAGTCCCCGGCCTGGGCGGACACGGAGGCGACTCCGAGACCCAGGGACAGGACAGCGGCGGCGGCGAGAACGAGGCGCTTCATGGGGGCTCCGAGTGGGGGTGGAAGCGCAGTCTACAGACACAACCGGCGGGCCTCGCCACGGATTCTGCACGAACACTCCCTGGCGGCTGCACGGTGTCGCCATTCGCACTGCACCCCCGGGTCCCATTCTTTGGACCCATGAGCCCTGACACTCCCGCCTCGCCCCGCCCCTCCGTTTCCCCGCTCAAGCGGGTACTCGGGGGGCTCGCGCGTCACCATGTCTTCGGCAGTCTCTTCATCGTCGTCTTCGCCACGGCGGTCATCGCCAGCCAGGTGGTGGATCGCACGGACTTCGCCAGCTCGGAGCTCGCCGGCGACGTGCAGGAGCGCTGGGGCGCCCCCGTCGTGCAGCCCGCGCCCTCGCTGCGCTACGTGCAGAGCGGCACCCTCTTCACCGAGCTCAAGCCCCTGCCCTTCGATCAGCAGCACGTGCAGGTGCAGGCGGGGATGAACTACCGCAAGCGCGGCCTGCGCTACTTCTCCGGCTTCGACTTCACCCTCTCGGCCGACTACGCCGCCGTCAACCGCGAGGGCCATGACATCGACGTGGCCTTCATCTTCCCCATCGAGGTGGACAAGTCCCAGGTGCTCCTGTCCGAGCTGCGCTTCCTCGTGGATGGCGCCGAGTCGGACCTGGACCTGGGCGAGTCCGGCAACCGCCTCGTGTGGACGGGCCGCATCCCCCAGGGCGCCACCCGCCACTTCTCCATCCGCTACCGCGCCCGGGGACTCGACTCCTTCCTCTACAAGCTGGACCCCGCCCTGCCCGCCCGGGACGTGCGGCTGCACCTGGCCGTGGAGGGCGGCGAGAACTACGACTACCCGGCCCAGGTGCTCGCGGCGAGCGAGGTCCAGACGGGCAGCGGCTCGGTGACGCTCGACTGGGCCTTCCAGTCGCTCGAGTCCGGGGTGAGCCTGGGCGTCATCCTCCCCTCGGTGGAGGCCTATGACGCCCTCATCGCCACCATGGCGGGCCGCGCCTGGGTGCCCTTCCTGTGCCTCATGGCGATCCTCGCCGCGCTCAGCCTGCACCACCGTCGGCCCCTCGCCTTCTACGAGGCCTGGCTCGTGGCCGCCGCCTACGGCTTCTTCTTCGTGCTGCTCGCCTACCTGGCCGCCTTCATGAACTTCTACGTGGCCTATGCCGTGGCCACGCTGGGACTCGGGGCCGCCGTGGTGCTCTACGCCCGGCGCCTCTACCCCCAGGAGCGCGCCTCGCGGCTCGCCGCCATCTGGGCCGCCACGCTCGGAGTGCCCACCACCGCCGTCATCCTCCAGGGCTACACCGGCCTCATCTACACCCTGGAAATCCTCGCGGCGCTGCTCGGCCTGATGGTCCTGTCCACCCGCGCCGAGGTGCGTGCCCTGCTGTCGGATCTCCCCCCCTCTCCCCAGGAAGCGAAGTGACCCATGTGGACCTCGTCTCTCGTGCTCGGTGTGTTGTTGACGGCTTCCACGCCCTCGCTGTCCATCAGCTCGGGCTCCGTGACGATGCCGTTGACGGACGTCATGGCGCTCCATGCCCAGCAGCAGCGGGATGAAGCCCCGGCCCCACCGCCCACCGAGGCCGTGGTGGTGAAGAGCCAATTCAAGGGGCGGCTCACCGGGGAGGCCCTGCTGGTGGAGGGCCACTTCGAGGTGGAGGTGCTCGCCGAGGGGAAGTGGACCGAGGTGCGGCTGCTGAAGCTGGACGCGGACACGTACCTGACGGCGCTGCCCTCGCTGGACAAGGCCACGGTGGGCGCGCTGGGCGAGCACCTGAGCCTGGTGACGCGCGAGCCTGGCCGCTACGCCTTCGACGTGGGCTTCACCCTCCGCCCGGCGGGGACGGGCGTCGAGAAGCAAGTGCAGCTGCGCTTCGGTCCCCACCTGACACCGGCCCCGCTTCGGCTGGAGGCGGATGCCACGGCCTTCACGGTGACGGAGCCGCCGCTCGCCGGGAGCGAGGGCGCCGAGGTGTACCCGCGACAGGGGGCGCTGCGAGTGGGTTGGCGCACGGCCACGGAGCCGAAGGTGGCCCGGCAGGTGGTGCGTCCCCCCCTGGAGCCGAGCATCCCCGAGGCCCAGGCCACCTGGGTGTCCACGCTGGAGGGCAAGGCGAGCCTGCGCGTGCGCTACGCGTTGCGCCTGGATCGGGAACAGGAGCTGGAGCTGGAGCTGCCCGAGGGACACCACCTGGAGCGGCTGCTGCTGGACTCGGTGCCCCTGGTGTCCGGAGAAACGAAGGACGGGAGGCTCAAGGTGCGGGTGGCGCCCACGCGCGTGGGCGAGACGGAGGCCTCGCTGGAAGTGGTGCTCACGCGAGAGCTGGGGGTGTTCCACCTGTCGGGGCGGTTGAAGCTGGCGCTGCCCCGGGTGTCCTGGCCGGTGGCCACGCTCCAGGCCCGGGCGCACTTCCCGTCCGTCTTCAACTACCGGCGCGAGGGCGGCAGCATGGAGCCCATCGAGGGAACGCCGCCCGTGGACGCGCGGCCGTCCGCGACGCCGCTGCCGGGCAAGGTGCTCCACTTCCGCCAGTACCTCGTGGCGGCGTCCGCGCCCACGCTGGAGCTAGGCTATTCCGTGGACATCTCCCAGAGCTACTTCCGGTAGGGCGTCGTCCGGTCAACTGACCCAGTTCTACCGCGTCGCGGAGCGACACCTGCGGTAGGGTGTCACCCGTTCATCCGTGAAGGAGGTCGTGTTGAAGCGTGCGTTGCTGGTGTCGGCTTTGCTGGTGGGTGCCGGAGGCTGCAAGAAGTCCGAGCCGCCCCCTCCCGCGGAGCTCGTGCGCACCTCGCCCGGCACCCTGCTCGACTCCTATGCGGAGACCGGGAACGAGCTGGAGGTGACCGGCCTGGTCAAGGACATCCGCGACACCGGCGGCCTCCTCTCCGTCTTCTTCGAGTCGAATCACCCGGAGCACTCGGTCGTGTGCCAGGCGGACGCGACCCAGTCGGTGGCCGTGGGGAAGCTGGCCAAGGGTCAGCTCGTGGCCATGCACGGCCTCGCCCGGGGACGCCAGGGAGACAATCCCGCCCTCGAGAAGTGCCGGGTGACGTGGGCGGGACCTTCTCCTCGCACGGATCCCGCCGGAGGCCGCGAGGCCCTGCGCGCGGCCCGCTCGTTGGACGTGTGCATGGTGCCCCTGCTCGTCGACGAGCTGCGCCGGCGCGGCGAGAAACAGCCGGATGGTAAACCTCTGACCGAGGCGGCCTTCCGCGAGGCGGATGCCGAGCGGAGCAAGCGGCTCGACACCGCCGAGAAGTCCGCCCGCGCGCAGCTGGCCGAGGCGGGGCTGACCGCCCTGTCCTGTGATCATCCGCTCGTCCACCTCCTCAAGCGCTGCGAGGTGGGCTCCGAGAAGGACAAGGCGGGCGTGGAGTGTACGTCCCGCTACGTGAGCGACATCCGCGCCCTGCTGCCTCACTGATGCCCTCCCCCAAAGGACACCTTGAGGCCCCTCCCACCTGTGTGGTTGACTCCAAGGGTCTACCTACGGGAGAGCGCATCATGCGCCGCGGTATCCGCGCCTCGGACGTCGAGGTTCTGAGCCTCAACGTTCATTCACTGCTCGGGGCCTTCAACCTCCAGGAGGGCGAGGTCCAGCGGATCCTCGCCTCGCACGGCGTCATGATGGAGCCCGGTGATGTGCGGAGCTGGTTCCCGCTCGAGGCCATCATCCGCAGCCTGGAGGAGATCCGCGTCCGGATCGGCACCCAGACGCTGCGCGCGATCGGCCACCAGGTGCCCCGCAACACGGTCCTTCCCCCGCACATCGAGTCGTTCGTGACGATCCTGCCCTTGCTCAACGACACCTACCGGATGAACCACCGGGGCGAGGGGGACATTGGCGGCTACCACTACCAGCCCCTGGAGAAGAACAGCGCGTGGCTGCGGTGTGACAACCCCTACCCGTGTGAGTTCGATCAAGGGCTCCTGGAAGCCTTCCACGCGCGCTTCCCCCCCAAGAGCAACGCCTTCCGGCTGCGCATCGAGCACGGCCCGGAGGGCTGCCGCGCCACGGGCGCCGAGGCCTGTGCCTACCTGCTCAAGTGGTAGGCCCTCCAGACCGCCTCAACTCAATCCGAGGTTTCCCTGCCACGTGAGCGTGGGCCGCGCGCCACACGTGGCTCCCTCGGCATGAGCCCTTCCGAGGGAACGAGCCCCAGGCATGCCCCCTGCAATTGGCCCGTCGCGGCGGCGAACGGACACCCCGCGCCGCGATCTCGCCATGGGAGCACACGACATGAAGCGGTTTCTCGCGCTGGCCCTCACCCTCGGACTTCCCCTCCATGCGCTCGGCGCGGAGGCGATCCGGGTCCAGGTCCTCAGCGCCACCGTGAAGGATCAGGCCATCTCCGGCGCGCAGGTCATCCTCCAGAAGAATGGCGAGGCCTCGCTCCAGGGCACCACCGCGGCGGATGGCTCCGTGCGGTTGACGGGCTTCGGCGGCACGGATGACGGCGCCGTCAACCTCATCATCAAGAAGGAGGGCTATTCCCACCTGGTGGCGCGCTGCCCGTGCGACGGGCTGACGTATGCCCTGAGCCCAGTGATGACCCAGAACCTGGACGGCATGCGCATCGTCCTCAACTGGGGCGCGACCCCGGCGGACCTCGACTCGCACCTGGTCCACCCCTCCACCCACGTCTACTTCTCGAGGAAGAAGGGAGACCTGGTCAACCTCGACGTGGATGACACATCGGGCTACGGCCCGGAGACCATCACCCTGGAGAAGAAGAAGCCCGGCGTGAAGTACCTCTACGCCGTGCACAACTACTCCGAGAAGACCCTCCGGGGCTCGAGGACGCTGGCCCAGGGCAGCCAGGCCAAGGTGTTCGTCTACGTGGGCTCGTCGCTCGTGCGCACCTTCACGCCGCCCCCGGGCAAGGCGGGCAACACCTGGGTGGTGTTCGGCATCGGGGAGAATGGCGAGTTCTACGATCTCAACCAGTTCACCGACGTCCAGGGGGGCGAGAGCATGGGGCCCTACCTCCAGGGACTGCTCCGGGGCGAGGAGATGAAGTCCGCGCCGGAAGTGACGGGCGCGCAGGCGTCGCTCGCCGACTCCCTCAATCGCCAGGGCGAGACGGCCTACCACGCCAAGAAGCTGGACGAGGCGGTGTCGCTCTACCTGGAGGCCATCGCGAACAACCCCGAGCACAGTCAGGCGTACAGCAACCTGGGGCTCGCCTACCAGAAGCTGCACCGCAACGCCGAGGCGCTGTGGGCCAACCGCAAGGCCATCGCCCTCGCCTCCGGCCCCAACGCCACCACGGTGAAGGCCAGCTCCTACTACAACATCGCCCGCGTCTATGAGGAGGATGGTCTGTGGGCCGAAGCGCTCGACAGCTACCAGTCCGCCCAGGGCCTCAAGGACCATGCCGCCTATCGCAAGGGCATCGAGAAGATGAAGCAGAAGCTCGGTCAGCCCTGATCCGGAACCCACCCCATGCGCTCACGTTCCCTCTCGTCCCTCGCCGCGCTCGCGCTCCTTCCCGTTCTCACCACCGCCTCCACCGCCCGGGCCGCGGGCCCCAAGGAGGTGGCGCTCGCGGATCGCTCCCTCTGGCCCGGACACCTGCGCTCCCCCCAGGACTTCGATCAAGCCTCGCGCGCGGAGAACCTGGTGTTCGCCCAGGTGCTCGGCGAGCTGGAAGCCCGCTCGGCGGAGTTTCCCACCCTGCTCGGCGTCAAGCAGGTCCATGCGGAGTCCGTGCGCCGCTGGCTCGAGCAGATGAAGGCCACGGTGGCCACCAATCTGCGCACGGCCCGCGCGACATGCGGCGCGCCCTCGGAGCTCGGGTGCGCGGAGGAAGTCCCCACCGCGGCCAACGTCGTGCGGCAGGGGGGCGCGTTCGTGGCGAGCCTTCCGCCCGAGTACAAGGCCTGGCTCGCCATGGACGAGCGCTTCTACTCCGTCTACGCGAAGGAGCAGCTGCGGCTGGCGGCGCTCTTCCCCTCCCCCACCAGTGAGATCCTCACGTTCGGCGAGGGAGAGGACACGGGCGCGCAGTGGCCGGACCGGCGGTTCCTGCTGACGTTCGACGACGGTCCCACGCCGGCGGGTGGCGGGACGGATCGGCTGGCGACGCTCCTGCGCGCACGCCAGGCCAGCGGCATCTTCTTCGTGCTCGGAGACGCGCTCAAGGCCCGCCAGGACAAGACGAGCGCGGCGTCCCTGAAGGCGCTGTACGAGGGCCAGTGCGTGGGCTCGCACGGACAGAAGCACGCGTCGCACCAGAAGATGGCCACGTGGAAGGAGTCCTTGGAGGAGTCCCGGACGCGCGTGGCGGACCTGGGCCTCGCGGGCACCGGCAAGGTGCTCTTCCGTCCTCCCTATGGGCAGCGCACCGAGGAGCTGACGCGGTTCCTCGCGAGCCAGGGCAGCCAGGTGATGCTGTGGAACATCGACTCGCAGGACTGGAACGCCACCGTGGCGCCCGGCCCCACGGGCGACCGCGTCATCACCCTCATGCTGCTGTGGCGGCGCGGCATCGTCCTGTTCCACGACGTGCACAACAAGGTGCACGAGGCCGTGCCCCGGCTCCTGGACTTCGCCCAGGCCACGGGCCTCCAGTGGAAGGATTGCCACTCGCTCTAGCCGGGGGACTACCGCTCACGTCAGGCCCCTGGGTATGATGGGAGAAGTCAGGTGGCGTGAGCGGAGGCACGGATGAGCAAGGGGAAACGGGCGGCGACCTACGAGGACATCGAGGCGCTGCCAGTCGGATGGGTGGGGGAAATCCTGGGAGACGAGCTGGTCGCCTCGCCGCGACCGGCGCTGCCACATGCCCGGGTCGGTGCGGCGCTCTGCGCCTTGCTGGGCATGGCCTTCGACCTGGGACAGCCGGAAGCGCGCGGGGGCTGGTGGATCCTCTACGAGCCCGAGTTGCACTTCGGCCGGGAGGTGCTCGTTCCGGACCTCGCGGGGTGGCGCCGGGAGCGGGTCCCCTCGCCCTCCTTCATGGACGAGCCCCACACGTCCGTGGCCCCGGACTGGGTCTGTGAAATCCACTCCCCGGCCACGCGCGTCATCGATCAGGAGCGCAAGCTGCCCGTCTACCACCGCGAGAACGTGGGCCACGTGTGGTTCATCGAGCCGCGGATCCGCACCCTGGAGATCCGACGGCGGCGCGAACGCGGCTGGCACCTCGTCTCGCGGCACGAAGGCGACGGAGAGGTGCACGCCGAGCCCTTCGACGCGTTCGCGCTGAGGCTGGGGGCGCTCTGGTTGCCTCGGCCCATGCCCCCGGTGAATCGGGAGGCGTGAGCTCAGCCCGCCCGGCGGCTCGGCGTCTCGTGGCCCGCCGCCAGGTGCTCGCGCAGGGTGTCGATCAACGCGTCCGCGCAGAGGGGGCCCGAGAGGAACGAGTGGGCGCCCAGCTCCCTGGCCCGCTCGGCCTCGCGTCCCCGGCCCGCCACGACCAGCCGTGCCCGGACGCCCTTGCGCTTCACGCTCTCGATGGATTGCAGCGGCGTCAGCACTACCGTGCGCTCGCCCGCCTTGCGCACGTCCTCGGTCCGCGCCACCCGCGCCCGCAGGCCCGACTCCTCGAGCAGCCGCATCAACCCGCGCGTCGCTCCCGAGCCCCAGCCGTACACCCACACCTCCGGCTCGCGCGTCTTCCTGGGCAGGGCCACCAGCACGCGGGGCATCTCCCGCTCGGTGAGCCGCGCGTCCAGCGGCAGCTCGTCCGTCAGCGGCTTCATCACGGGCAGTCCGTGGCCATCCTCCACGCTCATCTCCGACTGGCGCTGGAGCAGCCCATCGAGCATCAGGCACTCGGCGCGTCCGTGCACCAGGGGCAGGGCCTCCTCGGCCTCGGGGAGCTCGATGGGCTCCACCGGCCGCTTCGCGCCCACCAGGTGCGGGTAGTAGAGGCGCTCGATGGCCTGGGAGATGGAGGCGTCCGTGGCCAGCACCGACACCACCCGCGCCTTGCCGGTGACGCGCGCCACCTCGTCCAGGGCGAGCGGATCTCCCGGCGCCTCGGTGGCCACCACCAGCACCGAGTCCCGAGGGCCTTCCTGACGCAGGGGGATGACCCGGCAGGACTCCGCCACGTGCACCGGCAGCACGTCCACCAGATCGCGATCCAGGACTTCCGCGTCCAGGTCCACCGTGGGCAGCTGAGCCTGCTCCGCCATCAGCGCCAGCACCTGCTGGGCGGTGCAGAAGCCCAGGTCCACCACGACCTGGCCGAGCGGCACGCCCCACTTGTGGTGGACGCCCAGCGCCGCGCGCAGCTGCGTCCCGTCCACGAGCTCGCGCTCCCGAAGCAAATCCCCCAGCCTTTTCTTGCGCATCACCATGACCCTCGGGGCAAGAGACCCACCCGAGGGGCGTCAATGCGTCCGGCGTGCCAGCGCTCCGCGAGGCCCGGCTCCCGTGATTTCAAGAGGTTGGCGGCGGGAGCACGGAGTGGAGGTGGTTATAACGCTCACCAGGTGGTGACAAGTGTCACCACTCATTCGACGGGACGGCGATCAGTAGACAATGCAGTCGAACCGCTCAATGACCGCCCTGAGCGCGTCCTCGGTGGTCTCGCGGCGCCTGGCGAGGGTCGGGGCATGGAACGTCACGGCCATTGTGGAGGGAGGATCCCTGTACTGGCCCTCCACGATGATTGGGCGAAAACCTCCCGGCCACTGGACGCTGTTGAGTTCGCGGGCTCGCCCGATGGGATCCAGGAGGGTGAAGCAGGGCCACTTGGGAAAGCGAAGGGTGGCGGGGTCACAGCCCATGATGCGGCAACCATCCAGGCGGGCCTCGCTGAAATCGCAGTCCTCGATGGACCCGTGCTTTGCCCTCTCCGAGTAGCTGGGCCAGTGCCCGAAGTCGCAGCCCGACAGGCGCCCCTTGAACCGGCACCCCTTCAGGGATGCGAACACCCACTGCTGGTGGTTCTTCAGTTCCTGCTTCACCTCGAAAGTGCAGTCGATGAACCGAGTTCCCTGGTCGAAGATCAGGTTCCTGCCGGAGACCTTCAGGACGAGGGTGCAGTTCCTGAATGTCACATTGGAACCAAGGAAGTAGAGCGACCCCTTGTCCGTCAGCTCCAGCCGCTCGTTTTCGATTTCCCGGTCCTCGTAGAAGACCTTGTTGTAGAGCACCCGCCGCCCTCTCAGAAGGTGAGCATCCGGAAGAACTCGCCCGCCATGCGTCGGCCATGCCGCGCGAGATTCGACTCCGTACCCGAGAGAATCTCGTATTTGAAACCTCCCGGGGCTTCCACATCCACTCCCTTGTTCCGGCTGAAGTTGTAGAGGTGCTTGAACTGACGGCTGACCTCGTTCTCCACGTAGCGCCCCCGGGCCTCGCGCTCCAACAGCCGCGCCAACCAGTATTCGCTGAGGCCCAGGTAGCCCATCAGGATGAGGGTGGGGCTGGCGGCCACGGCCTTGGTGGTTGGCTCGGGCACCACCCACATCATGCAGTAGAGGGCCACCGTCCAGACGACCAGCGAGACGAGCGCCTGCACGTCCAGCAGCTCGCGTCCCAGGGCCGCGCGCGTCTCGTCGAGCACGGTGCCCAAGGCCAGGGCCAGGGCCAACGTGCGCCGGTCATCCGTGCGCAGGAAAGACCCGTCGTCCAGCAGGCCCAGGCAGTCGCCGCCGCCCTGGTGCACACACCACTGGAGGTACTTCTCCCTCAAGGCTTCATCCGCCACGGGGGTGAGGCGAACCGGGCCGTCCTGCTGCTCCGGCACGAGGGTGAAGCCCTCGCCTCGATACGACTCCAGATTCCAATCTCCCGTGCTCGCGACCGTCTCAATGTCTTGTGGCTGCTGCCGCGAAATGCTCAGCAGCTCGTGGGCGGCCTCCTTTGGAGTCCTCCGCGCCAGCCGCACATCGAGCGAGAGGCGCAGGAAGGCCCGCTGGAACTCGGCCTTTTTGATGGGCACCGGCCGGGTGGCGACGGCGCCGGGCTCCATGAACTCCACGACGTACACGGTGGCAGCCACACGCGCATTCGATACCGGTGGGGGCGTGAGTGAGTTGTCGCGGTGGCCCGCGAGGAAGCTTCCCCGTGAGGTACCCGTGGCGCACGCGGACTGCAGGAAGAGGACAATAAGGACCCAAGCTCCGAGGAAGGGGCCCAACCGCACACCTATAGGGTGAGCATCACGAAGACGGGGGGACATGGCGCACCTCCACTCCATACACCTGACGCAGCAAGGCGAACCACCCGGGACATTCCCTCACCCCGTCAGGGAGTCGCGACGGCGGCGCGCCGCCACCCAGGACAGCAGGAGCAAGGCCGCCCCGCCGAGCCCATCCGACGCCGCCGCCCCACACCCGCATCCACCGGTCGGCAAAGGCTCCGCTCGCGGCTCGGGGAGTGGTTCCGGAAGGGGCTCCGGCAAAGGCTCGGGAAGAGGCTCCGGGCTGTCTCGCGTCACGCGCACCCGGAAGGCGCAGGTGGTGCTGTTACCGGCGGCGTCCGTGGCGGTGGCCGTCACCTGGGTGTCGCCCAGGGGGAAGTGCCCACCCGAGGGCGCGCTGAGCTCGACCCCGGGCGTGGACACCGCGTCCTCGGCCGTGGGCGCTGGGTACTCCACGACGCCGCCTTCGTCGGAGGCCGTCGTCACCGAGACATCGGCCGGACACACGAGCGAGGGAGCGGTGGTGTCCCGCACGGTCACGTCGAAGGAGCAGGACGCGGCATTGCCCGCCTCGTCCGTGGCGGACACGGTGACGGAGGTGGTGCCCAGGGGAAAGAGGCTGCCCGGCGCGTGGGTGGAGGACACCGAGGGCGCGGACACGGCATCCCGGGGAGGCGGCAGGGAGAAGACGACCGGAGCCCCGGAGGGTCCCTGGGCCTCGACGACGAACGGACCCGGACACCCCACCTCGGGCGCCACGGAGTCGTGCACGGTGACCCCGAAGTCACAGGACACCGAACGGCCCAGGCCATCCGTCGCGGTGACGGTGACCGGGGTGGTGCCCAGGACGAACCGCGTGCCCGAGTCCTGGCTGTAGCCGAGCGTCAGGGGCTCGGCGCCGGTGGCGGTCGCGGGCGGGTAGCTCACGAGGGCACCCGAGGCATCGGTGGCCTCGGCCTCCATTGCCTCCGGGCACGTCACCTGGGGCGCGGGGGGCAGGCGCACGGTGACGGAGAAGCCACACGCCGCGGCATTGCCCGCTTCGTCCCTGGCCTGGACGGTGACGAGCGTGGTGCCCAGATCGAAGTGCGAGCCGGAGGCCTTGCTGTAGGCGAACGAGAGGGACGACGACACGGCGTCCGTCGCGGAGGCCAACGGGTAGCTCACGGTGGCCCCCGAGGTGCTGGTGGCCTCCACCTGGAGGTTCGCGGGACAAAGCAGCGTGGGCGCGGTGGTGTCGCTCACGGTGACGGAGAAGCCACACGACGCGGCATTGCCCGCCTCATCCGTGGCCTGGACGGAGACGGGCGTGGTGCCCATGGCGAAGTGCGAGCCAGACACGGGGCTGGCGTCGACCGTGACGGACGACACGGCGTCCGACACGGTGACGGGCGGATAGTTCACGGTGGCCCCCGTGGCCTCCGTGGCCTCCGCTCGCAAGGGGGCGGGACAGCTCAACGTGGGCGCGGTGGTGTCGCTCACGGTGACGTCGAAGGAGCAGGACGCCGCGCCGCCCGCGCTGTCGGAGACGGTGGCGGTGACGGACGTGGTGCCCAGGGAAAACCGCGTCCCCGCCTCCTGGCTGTAGCCGAGCGTCAGGGGCGGAGTCCCTCCCGTGGCGGTCGCGGGCGGGTAGTTCACGGTGGCCCCCGTGGCGGCGGTGGCCTCGGCCTGGAGCGTCGCCGGGCAGCTCACCCGCAAGGGGATGAAACACGTGCCCGAGCCACACGTCCCCCCCGCGCACGCGCTGTTACAACACACCCCGTCGACGCAGTAGCCACTCGTGCAGGCCGCGTTGCTCGCGCACTTCGCGCCGTTCACCGGGTCCGACACCAGCCGCATCCTGCCGCGAAGCTGGCCGGACGCCGTGTCATACGACTCGTACGCGACCAGGAACCGGCCCTGCCCCCACGAGGCGATCGCCGGAGGCGCCGCGTTCACATAGGACGCGGTCATCGTGTCGATGAGGAGGGCCGTCGTATCCAACCGGCTCCCATCCGGCTTGAAGCGAATGCCCTCGAGCCGGTTGACGGATCCAACGGACTCCCAATACGCCAGCAGGTAGTACTGGCCGTCGAAGCCCAGGCCGGGAAAATTCTGGAAGGAGCTGGTGCCCGAGAACAGGACGAGCCCCGCCGCATCGAGTACCCCGCCATCCGATGCCCTCACCCGCGTCCCCCGGAGATCCGGCTCCCCGCTGAAGCGCTTGGTCTTCCACACCGTCAGGAAGTTCGTCCCGTCGAACGCCACACGAGGGGCCAGCTGGGCCACCGAGGGCGTGCTGATGAAGGGCGTGCTCCCGCTGTCGAGCACCCCGCCATCCGACGCCCTCACGCGCGCCCCATGGATGTTGGAGATGAAATAGGGGTTGCGGCTGTCCTCCCATATCACCAGGAAGACGCCGCCGCCGAAGGCCACGTCGAGGTGCCATTGCGCACGGACCGCGCTCGACACGACCAGCCCGTCCGGATCCAGGATGACTCCGTCCGAGGCACGGATGCGCGCGCCATGCACGTCCACGGAGTTGCCCGAGTCCACGGCGTTGCGCGAGTCCTCCCACGCCACGAAGTAGGTTCCCTCGCCAAAGGCCACCCTCGGCCGGGCCTGATCCCTCGGCGCGGCGGCCAGGACGAATCCCTGGGGATCGCTCACCCCTCCATCCGACCCCCGTACCCACGCGCCCCGGACGTCCAGGCCCGAGGTCGTGCTGTTCCGGGCGTCATCCCACACCACGAGGAACCGGCTCCCATCGGACGCCACGGAGGGAGAGGTCTGGGCCCCCGCTCCCTGGCCGATGGGAATGCCCAGGGGATCGAGCACCACGCCATCCGAGGCCCGCACCCGAACGCCGTAGATGTCGAAGGTGCCCTCGCGATCGCGGGAGTCGTTCCACACCACGAGGTAGACATCCCCGCCCTGGGCCACGGCGGGCGCCTTGACCTGGTTCAACAGGGTCGTCACCAGGAACGGAGGCGTGTCGAGCGGGGTCAGATCCGAGGCCCGCACGCGCGTGGCGTAGAAGCTGTTGCGGTTGTTGCGGACATCCCGCCAGAGCACCAGGAAGTTCGTTCCATCGAACGCCACCGCGGGTGACAGGGTGGCCGTCGTGCTCACCTCGGAGAGGGGCTGGGAGGCCGTGTCGAGCACCACGCCGTCCGTGCCAACGCGAACCCCCTGGAGGGTCCGGGTCGTACCGGCCGGCTCCGTGAGGTGTTCCCAGAGCACCAGGAAGCGGCTCCCATCGGAGCCCAGGGCGAAGTTGCCTCCGTAGAGCCGGTTCGCGGGAGCGGTCGCGATGGGAATTCCCGAGGCGTCGAGCACCGCGCCATCCGAGGCACGAACGCGTGTGCCGTAGAGCTCCGACACGGAGGCGTCGACCCGCCGGTCATCCCACACCACGAGGAAGTGGCCCCCGGCGAAGGAGACGGCTGGGTAGGCCTGCGCCCCCGGACCCTTGGAGAGCTCCAGGATGCTGCCGAGCTTCGCCCCACTCGAGGCCTGGACCCGGACGCCCTGGATGTCATGCCCGGTCACGCTGTCCGCGACGGTCCAGGCCAGCAGGACGGTGCTCCCGTCGGTGGCGAGGGAGGGCCAGTACACCGTGCCGGGGGCGAGGAGGATGCCCGAGCTGTCATACACCGAGCCCGAGGTGCTCACCCGCGCGCCGTAGAGGCCAGGGGCACTGGAGCGCGCGTCCTTCCAGGCGACGAAGTAGTAGCTGCCCGCGTAGGCGACCATGGGCTCGGACTGATCGGAGCTGGCGACGGTGGAGATGCGGATGGGCGTGGTGTCGATCGCCTTTCCCGTCGAGCCCTTCACTCGCGAGCCATAGATGTCATAGCCCTGGGCCGAGCTGACATAGGTCTGCCAGACCACCAGGAAGTCGGTCCCGTTGGAGGTCACGGAGGGAGCGGACTGCGCCGTCGTGCCGGTCGCCAGGGTGATGCCGTTGACGTCGAGGACCTCTCCCGTCGAGGCCCGCACGCGCGTGCCCTGGACGGTATAGCTGCTGGAGTAGCTGTTCTCCCACACCACCAGGTAGAGGCCGCCCGCGTAGGCGATCTCGGGCCGGTACAGGCTGCTGCTGGTGGGCGCGGGCACGGGATTGCCCGGGCCGATCTCCGGGGAGATGACCGGATCGAGCACCGCGGGCCAGGCCGAGTCCTCCAGCACCGCCTCCGGCACGCGCATCACCAGGGCATCGCCCTCGCGCACGGGCTCCACGGCGGTGCGCACGCCGCGAGCATCCACCCACGTGGCCTTGCCATAGCGCACCCCCAACCCCGAGCGGCGATCCACGAAGTGGTGCCCCTGCTCCGTGGGGCCCACGTACTCGAGGCCCGAGACCTCCACCCGCACCTCGAGCGCGCCGCTCCCCGAGGGCTTCGAGGCCAGTTCCCAGCGCTGCTCCAGGCCCTCCTCGCCGTTGTGCAGCACCTCCACCACCGGCCCCCGGCGCAAGGCCAGCGCGCCGTCCTCGCGCACCGACACCCGCGCCGCCTCGGCGGACAGCGGCTGGCCGCCCCGTGAAACCGACGTGGTCCGCACCCGCAGGGGCTCACCCACGACGGAGGACAGGGGCCGTGCGCTCCGGGCCTCGGGCCAGTGCCGCGGCGAGAAACGGACGGTCCCGTCCTCGCCCACACGGACAGCGTAGGTCTCCTGGCCGCCCGTGAAGCCGCCCTCCCCGGCCCGGAAGGCCTGGTTCACGCGGCGGATGATCGCTGGGAGATCCAACGGGGGCGAGACGTTGGCGGAGACAGGCTCCTCGGGGGGAGCCTCTTGGGGAAGCTCCGTGGGAGCGCAGGCGGAAACGAGCAACGCCACGCAGCCGAGCACGGTGGCGAGAGGAAACTTCACGGGGTGATGGCTCATGGGGAGGTGTCCGGGGGAACGCCGCCGGACAGCCTCCATCCTACGCCAACGGACCGACGCGCAACGAGGGGGGGCTCAGTCCAGCACCTTGACGGCCTTCACCATGTCCTCGCCCAGCTCGCCCGGATGGATGCGGAAGCCGAGCTTGCGGCAGACGTGCTGCATGGCGCCGTTGTGCGAGAGGATGTCCGCCACGATGCAGCGCAGGCCCCAGTCCTGGCCCACCTTCACCAGCCGTCCCAGCATCTCCGTGCCCAGGCCCTGGCGCTGCACCGTGTCGCTGATGAGCATGGCGAACTCCGCGTCCTCGGTGCCCGGCAGGCGCGTGAGCCGCCCCACCCCGAGCACCGAGCCATCCGCGCGCGTCGCCAGGAGCGCCATCTCGCGCGCGTAGTCGATGAAGCAGATGCGCGCCAGCCGCTCGTGCGCCACGCGCTGGTCCAACTTCATCATCCCCGCGTAGCGCAGGAACACGGACTGCTCGGAGAGCGTCTTGTGGAAGTCCACCATCCTCGGCTCGTCCTCGGGCCGGATGGGGCGGATGAAGAGCTCTTCCCCGTCCCGGGCCCGCCACCGGTCCACGTATTGCTGCGGGTACGGGAGGATGGCCAGCCGCGGCAGCTCCGCCTCCGTCACCTCGGGGCCGTGCAACACCACGCGCGCGTCCAGCGCCACCAGCCGCTCGTCCGACGCGAGCAGGGGGTTGATGTCCACCTCCTTGATGAAGCGCTGCTCCACCACCAGCTGGCTGAAGCGCACGAGCAGCTTCTGCAGCTCCCCCAGGTCCACCGGCTTGCGTCCGCGCACGCCGCGCAGGGCCTCGTGGATGCGCGTCTGCTCCATCATCCGCCGCGCGAGCGTGGTGTTGAGCGGCGGCAGCGCCAGCGCCCTGTCCTTGAACACCTCCACCAGGACGCCTCCGGCGCCAAACAGCAGCACCGGGCCGAATTGCGCGTCCAGACTGCTGCCGAGGATGAGCTCATACCCCTCCAGCTTCACCATGGGCTGGACCGTCACGCCCTGGAAGGCATTCGCCTGGCCCAGCTCCTCCAGCCGCTGGCGGATGCCCTCGAAGGCCGCGCGCACCGCCGCCTCCGTCCTCAAGTCCAGACGCACCCCGCCCACGTCCGTCTTGTGGGTGATGACATGGGAGTGCAGCTTGAGCACCACGGGGAGGCCCAGCTCCCGGGCCTCGCGCACCGCCTCGTCGGCGCTCGTCGCCAGCCGCGTCTCCACCGTGGGAATCCCATACGCCGCGAGCAGCCGCTTGGACTCGTGCTCCGTGAGCAGCGTGCGGCCCTCGCGCCGGGCCTCGCGGATGAGCGTGCCGGCCTCCTCGCGCCGCTCGGGCTCCTCCGTCAGCACGGGCGTCTCGTACAGCGCCGCCACGTTGTAGCTGTAGCGCCACATGTAATTGAAGATGCGCGCGGCCGTGTCCGGGTAGCCGAACGTCGGAATGCCCGCGTCGTTGAGGATGCGCTCGCCCGCCGCCACCTCCGAGCCCCCCATCCAGCTCGCGATGACGGGTTTGCCCAGCTTCGCGTAGGGCTTGAGCCGGTCGGCCGTCTGCGTGGGCTCGGTCATGTCCTGGGGCGTGAGGATGACGAGCAGGCCGTCGCTGTTCTCGTCCGCGCCCGCCACCTGGAGCGCCCGCGCGTAGCGCTCGGGGTCCGCGTCGCCCAGGATGTCCACGGGGTTGGAATGGCTCCACGCGGCGGGGAGGAAGGTGTCGAGCTGGGCGCGCGTGGAGTCCGACAGGCGCGCCAGCTCCCCGCCCCCCGTCACCAGCGCGTCCGTGGCGAGCACGCCCGGGCCACCCGCGTTGGTGAGCACCGTGAGGCGCCGGCCCTCGGGACGGGGCTGCCGGGCGAGCACTTCCGCCATGTAGAAGAGGTCCGCGATGGAGTCCACGCGCAGCACGCCCGCGCGCCGGAAGGCCGCGCTGAGCACTTCATCGCTGCCCGCGAGCGAGCCCGTGTGCGAGGCCGCCGCCGCCGCCGCCTGCGCCGTACGCCCCGCCTTGATGACGATGATGGGCTTGTGCTGCGCCACCTCGCGCGCCGCGGACAGGAACGCCCGCGCGTCGCCAATGGTCTCCATATAAAGGAGGATGCTGCGCGTGCGCGGATCGTTCCCCAGGTAGTCGATGAGATCGCCCCACCCCACGTCCATCATCGAGCCCAGGGACACGATGGTGCTGAAGCCCACGCCCTCGCGCATGCTCCAGTCGAGGATGGCGGTGAGCAGCGCGCCACTCTGGCTGACGAAGGCCACGTTGCCCGTGCGCGCCATGGAGCCCGCGAAGGTGGCGTTGAGCCCCGTGGGCGGCCGCATCACGCCCAGGCAGTTGGGGCCGATGACGCGGATGCGCGCCTCGCGGGCGATCTTCATCACCTCGCGCTCCAGCAGTGCGCCCTCCTCGCCCACCTCCTTGAAGCCCGCGGAGATGATGATGACGTTCTTCACCCCCACCTCGGCGCACTCGCGCATCACCTCGGGCACCGTGACCGCGGGCGTCGCGACGACGACCAGCTCCACGGGCTCGGGCAGCGCGCGCAGGGAGGGCCACGCCCGGATGCCCAGCACGTTCGGGCGCTTGGGATTGATGGGATAGACGGTGCCGCCAAAGGGGCTGCTGATGAGGTTCCAGAGCAGCGTGCGGCCCACGCTCCCCGGCCGCTCGCTGGCCCCCACCACCGCCACGCTGCGCGGCGCGAACAGGGCTTCCAGGGGATGGCGGCCTTGGAGGTGCAGCAGGTCGTACGACGGATCGTTGGGCGACGGACGAGAGGGCTGTGCCATGACCCCGTTCTCGTCCGGCCCGCCCGCCCGATTCAACCCTCCATCGGAGAGACCCGCCCAAGCCGTCACATGGCGGGCAGTAGCGGGAATGAACGACTCAGGGCCGCGCCTCGGGCAGGAGCCGCCAGACGACGCCGTCCCCCGAGCGGTTGCTGGCCAGGGGCTGGAAGAGCTCCGGGTGCTCGGCCATCCACCGGGCCTCGATGGGCCGGGGAGGCAGCGTCACCACGGCGTCCACGTCCGCCTCGCGCAGCCGCCGCAGCCACGAGGCGTAGTCCGCCCCGGCGATCGTCCTCGGCCGGGCGTAGTCCCGCACGACACCGTCCGGCGACACCGGCACGTAGGTGAGCGTGTTTTGCAACCGGCTGCCCAGCAGCGGGTACCAGTACCAGTTGTGTCCCGTCCCGTCCCACCCCGCCGAGACGGCGAGCCGCCGGGGGGCCTCGCCATCCAACTCCTCCCACAGAGGCCAGCTCGAGACATAGCGCCGCCCGAGGGGATGCAAGTCGAAGGACGCACCGCGCGCGGCCGAGGCATAGAACTCGTAGCGCAGGGCCTCGCGGGTGGTGGCGATGGGCACCCAGGCCACCCCGAGCAGCATGGCGGCCAGCCCCGCGCCCCAAAGGGGCCCCGCGCGCCGGAAGGCCACCGCGCTCACGCCCAGCGCCAGCACGAGCGGCGGCGCGACCCGGAGCACGCCCATGAGGTCCACCATGCTCCAGCCCCGTGGCAGCGCGAGCACGCCCTGCACTCCGAGGCATACCCACAAGGCGATCCGCATCCGCTCATTCCGGAGCAGCGACACGAGCACCACCAGCACCGCCAGCATGGGCAGCAGGAAACGCGCCGAGGAGTCCACCCAGACGGACCACAACACCGGACTCATGGCGCCCAACACCGTGCTCAGCGCGCAGACGAACACCCCGAGCACCCCGCCCTCCCGCCGCCGGACGGCACGCCCCGCGACCAGCAGCCCCGGAACGCCCAGCAACAGCGCGGGGCCCAGGCCCAGCTGATCCGTGCCTCCGGAAAAGGAAGAAAACAGGAGCGCCTTCACGACGCGCGCGGCCTGGACCTCGGGCCGGCCGAACAGCTCGCCCGAGTGGATGGCGGCCAGCTGCGCGTTTCCCTCGGACAGGTGCACGCCCGCCACCGACAGCGGCCAGGGATACAGGGGCGAGCCCGCGCTCACCCACATCCGCAGATAGGGAAGCAGCCCGAGCACCACGCCCGACATGACGAGGAGCCCGGAGAGGAGCCCGGAGCCGAGCGACGGCCGCGAGCGCAGGGCGTGAAAACCCATCAGCGCGAGCCCCAGGCAGAACACGGGCAGTCCTCCGGGTTTGATTCCCGCGAGGACGCCCAGGGCCAGCACCGCCACGGCCCGTTGGGACGCGTGCCCGGGGCGCCAACTCCTCACCAGCGCCGCCATGCCCAGCAGGAACAGGGCCAGGAACGTGTTGTCCACGTAGGCACTGGTGAGGCTGTTCACCGCCGCGGGAAGGAAGGCCACCCCCAGCGCCGCGGGAAGGGCCATGCGCCGACGCGCGCCCAGGGCTCTCGCCAGGGCATGGGCCCCGACGAGCACGCTCACCCAGATCAACAGCCCCGCCACGGCGAGGAAGCCATCCCCCGAGCCGGGCAGCATCGCCCAGGCCCACAGCGCGTCTCCGTACGGAAGGAAGAACTGGTAGTAGCCCCAGGCATCGGGTGCGAGCAGGGGCTCGTTCCCACCCGTCTGGACCCAGCGTCCCGCCTTCACCAGGTGATAGGTCAGCGAATCCCAGGCGAGCGGTGGAGCGGCGAGCCCTCGCGAGAACCGGGCGCCGAGGATCAACCCCAGGCCCAGGAGCACCCACCGTTGCCCGCCCTGGAACAGACCGCGCGCCAGCACCCAGGCCCGCTTCGCATCGACGCGCGCCGCCCTCGCCGCCCGTGCCCGTCCTCGAACCGCCAGGAGCGCCGTCAGGAGCACCCAGGCCCCGAGGGCCACCTCCACCCGGAAGAGCCCCAGGCTCGTGAGCAGCTCGAACAGGGCGAGGAGCAGCCCGTACGCGAGTCCCCCCGCGGCGCCCAGCCGTGCCGACCCCCTGGCTCTCGGGTCCAACTCCAGCGCGAGCAACCAGGCGCTGGAGAGGCAACAGGTCAGCAGCAGAAGCCCGAGGACGCAGGAGAGGAATGGCATGAAGGGCGGACGGACTCTACGTCAGCCGCCGCGACCGCACGACCCACATGTTAGTGGGCGAGGCGCCAGAGTTCCCGCAGGTCGGCGGGCAACTGTCCCATCACGTCCTCGATCTCCCCTTCCGACACCTGCTCCCGCACGGCGGCGAAGACGGCCCGGATCTCCTTCTCGGCCTCGAAGGCATCCACGCCCAGGTCCTCCGAGACCATCTCGATGAAGTCCTCCTTGCCGAACTTGCTGGCCGGCTTGCCCATGTGCCGCTCGCACCGCAGCAGCAGCTCCCGGAGCTTCGAGGGCAGCTGGGCCTCCAGGTGCGCCGCCTCCTCGCCGAAGAGCCGCTGCTCCAGCACACAGAGGACCGAGACGGCGGCGCGCTCGGCGTCTTCCTCGTTCATCTGCCCAATGGTGCCGAGGCTGCTCAGGAAGGCCTTGTAGGTCTGGCTCCTTCGCATCTCCCTGCGCTGCTCGCGCGGACTCAACTGGTCCAGGTCCGTCATGTTCGTCTCCCGGGGCTGACGTGGGCGTCCCACGTTGTCCTCACGACGTTGTCCATGCCCACCCGGAGCGCGCAACGGCCGCTTCATTGTCTGACCACCAACGTCCAATGCCCGCCTCTCGCCCCGCCCCTTCTCATCGCGGCCCCGCTTCCTATGCTCCAGGTCCCCGCGAGGAGGCCCCGCGTGATGCTCGAAAGCCTGGAGATGAACCTGGACTGGGTGACCCCCGAGCTCATGGTCGGCGGCCGCTTCCCGATGGAGGCCGCGGCCCATCTCGCCCAGCGGCTCGGCATCCGCTGCGTCGTCGACGTCCGGGTGGAGTGCCGCGATGACGAGGAGGTGCTGCGCGCGCACGGCATCACCCTGCTGCACCTGCCCACCGTGGATCGGTGCGCCATCAGCCTGCCGATGATCCGCGATGGCGTGGCCTGGGTGGGCGAGCGGCTGGCGCGCGGGGACAAGGTCTTCATCCACTGCGAGCACGGCATTGGCCGCAGCGCCTTGCTGGCCCTCTGCGTGCTCGTCTCGCGGGGGTACGCGCCACGGGAGGCGCTGGCGTTGGCCAAGCGGCAACGGCCCAAGGTCTCCCCCAGCCCGGAACAACTCGAGGCCTTCCTGGCCTTCGCGCGGGAATGGAAACAAGCCCATGCGGCCGCGTGGGCCGTGCCCGTCTTCGACGAACTGGCGGCCATCGCCTACAGCCACCTGCGAACGTCCTAGGGACGGAGAGCCACGCATGCTCGTCTATGGAGATCGCCCTCGCGCGCGGGCGCCCGGCGACATCCTGGCCGACCTGCGCCGCCAGATGACCGCGGCCGAGGCCCTGCCCGAGGGCATCCTCCGGCACGCGGCCCTGGCCCGCCTGTTGATCGACGCGGGCATCCTCGCCCAGGGGCTCCTGGATGCCGGGTTCGAGCGGGCCGGCCACGACGAGCACGGCCCCGCGCAGGAGCGCGCCCTGGCCCTGCCGCTGGCGGCGGCCCTGGCCCTCCGGGACTCACACCGCGGGGGTTACCTCGGCCCGCTCCCCCCCCTTCCCTGGGACGCGCTCTCGGCGCTCGAGCGTGCCCGGTTGCCGGACACGGTCACGCTCAAGACGCCCGAGGGCTATGCCTATTACGCCCTCTACCCGGAGGCGTACCTGGAGGCGGCGCGCGGCGTGCCCCCCGGGGAGGTGCCGTGGGTCATCGGCATTCGCGGCATCGGCACCAGCCTGGCCTGCGCGGTGGTGGCGGGAGTGGGCGGCACCCACGCGCCGATCACCGTGAGACCTGGCGGACCACCCTTCCAGCGCGAGCTGCGCCTGGGCCCAAGGCTCGAAGCGGCCCTGCGGCGGGCGGCGCCAGCCACCCCCTTCGCCCTCGTGGACGAGGGTCCCGGCCTCTCGGGAAGCTCCTTCGGCGCGGTGGCGGACACGCTCGAACGCCTGGGCGCGCCCACGGAGCACCTGCGCTTCTTTCCCAGCCACCGGGGCGACCTCGGCCCGATGGCGAGCGAGGCGCACCGCGCGCGCTGGACGCGGGCCCACAAGCACACGGTCGACTTCGAGCGCCTGATCCTGTCTCCCGATGACCCGAGGCACGCGCTGACGGCGTGGGTGGAGGATCTCTGCGGACCGGCCCTCGGCCCCCTGGAGGATCTGGGGGGTGGCGCCTGGCGGCAGCGGCATTTCCCCCGGCGGGAGGACTGGCCCGGCGTCCACGTGGGGCAGGAGCGGCGCAAGTACCTGCTGCGGACCGCGCGGGGCACCTTCCTGCTCAAGTTCGCGGGGCTGGGCGCTCGCGGGGAGCACGCGCTCGAGCGCTCACGGACGCTCGCCGACAGGGGATGGGCGCCAGCCGTGCTGGGCCTCCGGCATGGCTTCCTCGTGCACCGCTGGGAGGCGGAGGCCAGGCCCCTCTCCGCCACGGCCTTCGATGCGCGCGCGCACCTCCCCCGAATCGCGGCCTACCTGGCCTTCCGGGCCCGTCACTTCGCGCGCCCGGGTGGAGGCCACGGCGCCAGTCCCGCCCAACTGCTCGAGATGGGACGCCACAACACGCGCGAGGCGCTCGGCGAGGATCGGGCCCGGTCCTGGTCTCGCTGGGAAGACGCACTCACCCACCTGTCCGCCGAGATGAACACGGTGGAGACCGATGGCCGCATGCAGGCCTGGGAATGGCTCGTGAGACCCGACGGCGTCCTCCTGAAGACGGACGCGGTGGACCACCACGACGCACATGATCTCATCGGGTGCCAGGATGTGGCATGGGACATCGTGGGCGCCAGCGTGGAGCTCGGCCTCGGGCCGTCGGAACAGAGCGCACTGGCGGAACTCGTCTCACGGTGGGGGCCTCGTCCGGTGAGCGGCGCGCTGCCGCGCTTCTACCGGCCGTGCTACCTGGCCTTCCAGCTCGGCCATCATCAACTCGCCCTCCAGGCGCTCGCCACCCAGGTGCCCGCGGAGGCCGAGCGCCTTCGCGCCGCCGTCCGGCGCTACGCACGGGCGCTCGAGCGGGAACTCGACGCCTTGTAGGGGCTCCGCGCACGGGCACACCCGATCAACACCTGAGCAGCGGATGGGTCATGGCCAGGGTGAGCAGACCCAACGCCGCCGCTGTGAAGGGCACGATGCGGCGCGGGCTGATGAGCAGGAACGCCAGGTGCGTGGGGAGCGCCAGGGCGAGCGTGAGCGGGACGGGAAGCAACCCCATCGCACCCAGGCCCAGTGCGAGCTCCACCCCGGCCGTCAGGATCGCGGCGAGCCGGCCCGCGAACAGGACGGACGGGGTGGAGAGCAGGTCCGCCAGCAGCGGCAACCGCACCAACCGGAAGAACTCCCGGTTGCCCGCCGCGGCCTGGTAGGCGCCGAACGCCAGACCCTCGACGATGACCCGGCCCGACATGAACTGCGCGGAGCGCACCTTGCGGATTCCCGCCACCAGGTAGAGCTGACTGGCGAAGAACGAGGCGAACATCCCCGTGAACCGCGCCGAGGACGGGTACCCCATCAGCGCGAGCGCGAGCACGGCCATGCACATGGACGTGTAGCGGGCATGGTGCAGCCGGCGATCCACGAGGATCCATCCGAGGATCGCGCCGCAGGACGCGAGCGCCACGCCTCCCGCCATCGCGCGGCCAAGCCAGGGCGCCGTCACCAGGAGCCCCGCTGAACCCAGCCATCCCAGCCAGGCCCAGCGCCACCGAGAAACAAGCTCGCTCGCCGTGGTGGGACCCAGCCCGGGTCGATACACACACACACCGACACCCGCCCCCAGGAGGTGCCGGTAGTCGACGAGGATGAGCGCCGTGTACCACCCACATGCCAGGGCCAGACCGAGCGACGCGAGGACGACTCCCGGCGGCGCGCTCATGGGCTGGGCATGCGCCGCAGCGCCTCGGTGAGGTGTCGCAGCTCGGTGCCGCGAGGCAGGGGCTCCGCCACCAGACGCCGCTGCTCCGGGTCATAGACCACGGACCAATGGCCCCCCGAGCCGATGATGAATCCCTTGAACGCAATGGACGGAGGGGTCTGTTCGACCATCCGGCGCAGCTCCTCCAGGGAAAGGGAGTGGCTGTCCGGCGCGAGCCGCAGCTCGGCGTAGCTGGGAATCCGGGGGCCGCCCTCCCCCTCCGTCCAGAGAAAGCCCTTGGTCGAGCTTGAATACATCCCCCACGAGAACGGCCGGGTGGGCCGCGTCGTGGCGCCCCACAGGACGAACAGCGCCAGGAGAAGGAGAAGCACGAGCGAGAAGATCATGTTCGTTTCCTAGACGGGCCGCTCGTAAACCGAGACGTGGTACGTGCTCGCCGCCTTGAACGGCGAACCCTCCCAGCCGCCCCAGCGCTCACGCAGACGCAATCCCGCCATCCGGGCCATCAAATCCAACTCACCCGGCCAGGCGTAGCGGAACGAGAAGGACATGTGTTGGACGCCCCTCGCGGAAGTCTTCAGGTAATGAGACACGAGGTGTTGCCGGGAACGATCGTACGTGCGGAACCGCGAGACCTGCCCCTCCTCGGTTCGCCGGATCACCTTGCCTTGATCCGCGAGCAGGCAGGTCTCGTCGGGCAGGAGCCCATCGAGCATGAACACGCCCCCGGGCCGCAGATGCTCGGCCACCCGCGCGAAGCACCGGACCTGGGCTTCCTGGGTCGGCAGATGGAAGAACGAACTCCTGGCCACGAACACCACGGAGAAGGTGCCGGAGACGGGCAGCTCGCTGAAATCACCAAGGGTCACGGGGATCCGGTCTCCTCCGGGCTTGGCGCGCAGCCGAGCCACCATCTGCTCGGACAGGTCGATCCCCTGCACGGCGACGCCACGCTCGAGCAGGGGCAGCGCCAGGGGACCCGTGCCAATCCCCAGCTCCAGAACAGGACCCGCGCCACCGAACCGGACCACCTGATCCACCACGGGTTGTACCAGGGACCATTCGCCAAACCAGTCATCATAGAAATGAGCAGTGCTGTCTCCATATCGTTCCATCGGTGCGCACTCCTGTTCTTTCACTCATCACCATCCATTGCTCGTGAGAGGCTATTCACTGTCCTTGCGATATTCCAACCACGTCACCAATCTGCTCTTGGCCTGAGCAAGGGTGCCCAGGCCGAAACAGAGAGGAAATGGATCATGGTTGAAACCCAGCTCGAAGTGGTGAACCCGGACGTGGACGAGGTGAGCGGTGGGGAGCTGCCTGAATTCGCGCTCATGATCGATGTTCCAGACTCCGCGCTCGATGACTGAAGCAGCTGAACCAGACAATGAGTGGGGCCGGGCTTCCGCCCGGCCCCGCCGTTGAGGGAGAGCGTCCATGCACATCCAGCCCGGAGCCGACGACATTCCACGCGATCAGGCGGTGGTTGCCCAGTTGCTTATCGACACGCTGAGGAGGGAACTCGGCGCGCTCGGAGCCGAGGCCATGGACCTGCTCTCCCAGCTTCATGAAGAAGGCCTCACCTCCTATCCCGGGCTCTGGGCCCTGGCGTACCGGCTCCAGGACCAGCGCCAGGGAGCACCGTCGAGGCGTCTCGAGGCGCTTCATCGACTCACGCGGGAGGCGCGACGGAGCCAGGAGCGGGCGCGCGCCTCCGGGAGCGAGCCGTGGCGGCTGGATCTCACGCCTCCCGCCCGGCACCTGTCCGAAAGCCTCGAGCGGGCGGTCCGTCAGTCACCCCAGCGGCCCGGTTGGGAAGCGGCGCTGGCCGAGATGGCGCTCACGGAGTGGCGGGAGGCGCAGCGCCAGGTGTTTCGCGCCACGAGTCATCTGCTCGCCGCCGTCTGGCCGGAGATGTTGTCCGAGCTGCGGCTCGTGATCCAGCAGGTGGCGCTCATGCGAGGGGGCGGCATCGATGGCTTCACGGACTTCGCGGTGCACGGCGCCGTGTTCGTGAACATCCGCCGCCTGTCCTCGGTGAAGGTGCCCCCGGACCTCCGTCTGGCCGAGGCCTTGATCCACGAGGGCTGCCACACCCGGTGCAACGCCGCGGCGGTGGTGCGTCCCTTCTTGAGGGATTCGAGCAAGGATTCACCCCATGTGATGACACCGCTCCGGCCGGATCCCCGGCCACTGACGGGGCTGTTCCAACAACTCGTCGTGCTGTGCCGGTGTCTGGGTTTCTACGAGCGCGTCGTGGGACGGGGGCTCGGCGGAGAAGGCACCGTGGCCCGGTGCGACAAACTCCGCCAGCAGGCACGTCAGGCATGGGGGACGCTCCAAGCCCATGCGCATGAATTGACGGACCACGGCCTGGGGGTCGTGAGGCAGGCAGGAATGCAACTGGAGAAGTCCGCCACCCAGGGCGCGAGCCTCTGATGAAAGGCATTGGCCAGGCGGAGTTGTTCCGCCCCTTCGCCGACGCGCCGGAGGTGGTATTCGCCCGGGCGGCCTCGCGCTCGCCCCTCTTCGCGTCGAACTCCGCCGCGGGAGGCGCGCCCGTGGTGATCGGCAGTGCGGTGGGGAGCGGCGCCGACGACGTGGCGGTGCGCGCCCAGGGGGAACTGAGGGAACGGGTGAGCAACATCCTCGCGGGACGGCTGGCGGAGGAGCGCCGCGAGGTGGTGGCCACCTACGAGGAACTGGAGCGCGCGGGCACCCGGGCGGTGGATCCCCTCGGACTGGTCTCGCGGCGGAGCGAGGGCGCGGACGACGAGGCGCCGCGGCGCGCCCGGCTGCTCTGGGTGCCGGGCCAGTCGCTCATCACGGGGACACGCACGCTGGTGCCCGCGGGAGCCGCCTTCCTCCATCACCGGCCCCCGCCCGGCTGCTCCGGCATGTTGCGCACCGGCTCCACCGGCGTCTCGGCCCACACCTCCTGGGGCGCGGCCGTGCGCCATGGCTTGTTCGAGGTGCTCGAGCGGGACCTCTTCTGGCGGAGCTGGTACGGCGCGGGGGTGCGCACCTGGGTGCTGGAGCCGTCGCTCGCTCCGCCCGCCCTCCAGCGGACGCTCACCGCGCTCGGCCTGGAGGCGACGGGACTCCTGATCGAGGGTCCCGGGGGGACGGCCTGTGTCGTGTCCTGCCTGTACCCGCCTGGAGGCCAGGGCCAGTCCTACGGGGCGCGTGCGCTCTTCGCCGATGGCGCGGCGCCGGTGGCGTGGGCCTTCGAGCGAGCCTCCTATGAGGCCCTGATGGTGCGCTGGAGCCTGGACACGCCCGCCGCCCGGCTCGCCTGGCGGCGCATGTCGGAGCGCGACGTGCCCGGGGGGGAGCCAAGGGATGCGCTCGAGCATGCGCTCGCGGCCTTCCACGCGCGCGGGGAGCGGGATTGCCTGGCCTGGTGGCTCGGCATGGCCGTCCCCGCCCGCTCCAGATGGGTGCCACCGGGAAGGCCTCTCCTCCCGAATCCCGATGAAAGAACCCTCGCGGGCCTCCTCGCGGCACTCACGGGACAGGAGCCCGTGGCCGTGGACACGACGGTGCCCGAGGTTTGTCCGGAGGGGAGCGTGGTCGTGCGCATCGTGGCGCCGGGGGCGCATCAACTCCCGGGAGACGAGCGGCGCGCGCGCGTGCCGCCCTCCCCCTCGGGACGCCACCGGCCTCCGCATCCCCTGGGTTGAAACGCCTCGGCTCACACGTTTCAGCCCAGGGGCCCGCACCCCGTCGTTGCCCCGCCGCGACAATGGGCCTATGGGAGAGGCGAGGCACGGTCCAACGGACGGTGCCACAGCCCCCACGAGGTCACCGTATGTCGCAAGTGCCTCTCCACATCGCCGCGGACTTCCCCCCTCCCTCGCCAGAGGAGTGGCGCCGGCTCGTGGACAAGGATTTGAAGGGCAAGCCCTTCACGTCGCTCCAGTCCTCCCTGGAAGGCGGCCTGTCGCTCCAGCCCCTCTACACCCAGCAGGACGCCCTTGGCGCCCCACCCCCCGAGCCCCCAGGTGTCGCTCCCTACGTGCGAGGCGGCCATCCGCTCGGTCATACCGAGGGGGGGTGGCTCGTGTGCCAGGAGTACAGCGAGCCCGAGGTGGCGCTCGCCGCCGAGGCCCTCCGGGTGGACCTGGAGCGCGGCGCCCAGGGCGTCTGGCTGTGCCTGGGCAAGGCGCGGGGCATCCGGGTGGACGACGCGGCCGCCCTGGAGCGGCTGCTCGCCTCCGTTCCCCTGGATCGCACCCCCGTCCACCTGGAACCCGAGACGGAGCCCCTGAAGGCCGCCTCGTTCCTGCTGCGGGCCGCCGAGCGGGCCCGCGTCCCGCGCTCGGCGCTTCGCGGCGGCCTCGGCATCGACCCCCTCGCCGTCCTGGCGCGCACGGGCGCGTCTCCGGCGGGGCTCGGAGCGGCCCTGGTCGAGGCGGCGCCGCTCGTCACGTCGCTGCGCGAGAGCGCCCCGGGCCTGCGCGCGCTGCTCGTCTCGACCCGCCCCTGGGCGGACGCGGGCGCCACGTCCGTGCACGAGCTCGCGTGGGCCATCGCCACGGGCGTGGAGTACCTGCGGGGCCTGGAGCGCGCCGGGGTGCCACCCGAGCACTCGGCGCGGTCCATCCAGTTCGCGCTGTCGGTGGGCGGCCAGTTCTTCCCGGAGATCGCCCGGCTGCGCGCGGCGCGGCTGTTGTGGTCCAAGGTCGTCGCCGCCTCGGGGGGCTCGCCCGAGGCCCAGGCCATGGCGCTGCACGCGCGCACCGCGAGCGCGACCAAGACCCAGCGCGACCCCTGGGTGAACATCCTGCGCGCCACCGCCGAGTCCTTCGCCGCCGTGGTGGGCGGCGCGGACAGCGTGAGCACGTCGCCCTTCGACGAGGCCCTTGGCACGCCGGACGAGGGCGCCCGCCGCCTGGCGCGCAACACCCAGCTCATCCTGCGTGACGAGTCGAGCCTCAACCGGGTCGCCGATCCGGCGGGCGGCAGCTACTACCTCGAACAGCTCACGGGGGAGATCGCCCGGGCGGCCTGGGCGGAGCTGCGGCGCGTCGAGTCGCTGGGCGGCATGGCCCAGGCGATCGCCCAGGGAGACGTGAGCCGGGTGCTCGCCGAGACGCGCGCCGCGCGGGAGAAGGCCGTGCGCACGCGCCGCCTGCCCATCGTGGGCGTGAGCGAGTTCCCGCACCTGGGCGAGGCGCCCGTGCACCGGGAGCCCCACCCCACGTCCCCGGACGGCCCGTCGCCGCGCGCCACGCGGGTGGCCGAGGTGTTCGAGGGCCTGCGGGACGCGAGCGACCGGTATCTGGCCTCGCACGGGGCGCGCCCCCGCGCCTTCATGGCGAACCTGGGCACGGTGGCCGAGCACACCGCGCGCGCCACGTGGATCGCCAACGTGCTGGCCGTGGGCGGCATCGAGGCGCGGGAGCACCATGGCTTCGCGGACGTGGACGCCGCGGCCGCGCTGTTCGCCGAGTCGGGCGCCCCGCTCGCGGTCATCTCCGGCCCGGATGCGCTCTACCCCGAGTGGGTGCCCGCGCTGACCGCGGCCCTCAAGGCCCGGGGGGCGCGCGCGGTGGCGGTCGCGGGCCGTCCGGGTGAACACGAGGCCGCGTTCCGCGCGGCCGGAGTGGATCTCTTCCTCTACGCGGGGGCGGACCTGTTCGCGCTCCTGTCCTCACTGCACCAGCAGCTCGGAGTGGCCTGATGCGCACCCACGTCCCCGACTTCTCCGGCATCGACTTCGACGCCCCGGAAACGCGGCCCACCCCGGCCGTGCTCGACGCCCAACGGCACCACGCCGCGGAGGCCAACCGCACGGCCGAGCGCTGGGACACCCCCGAGGGCCTGCCGCTCAAGCCCGTCTACACGCGGGAGGACCTGGAGGGCGTGGAGCACCTGGGCTCGCTGCCCGGGCTGCCGCCCTTCGTGCGAGGCCCCTACTCCACCATGTACGTGCAGCAGCCGTGGACGGTGCGCCAGTACGCGGGCTTCTCCACGGCCGAGGCCTCCAACGCCTTCTACCGGCGCAACCTCGCGGCCGGACAGAAGGGCCTGTCCATCGCGTTCGATCTCGCCACGCACCGGGGCTACGACAGCGATCACCCCCGGGTGGCGGGCGACGTGGGCATGGCGGGCGTGGCCATCGACTCCATCAAGGACATGCGCATCCTGTTCGATCGCATCCCGCTCGATCAGATGAGCGTGTCCATGACGATGAACGGCGCGGTGCTCCCGGTGCTCGCGCTCTACGTGGTCGCGGCCGAGGAGCAAGGCGTCCGCCCCGAGCAGCTCAGCGGGACCATCCAGAACGACATCCTCAAGGAGTTCATGGTCCGCAACACGTACATCTACCCGCCCGGCCCCTCGATGCGCATCATCGGCGACATCTTCCGCTTCACGGCGGAGCGGATGCCGCGCTTCAACAGCATCAGCATCAGCGGCTACCACATGCAGGAAGCCGGGGCGACGCAGGATCTGGAGCTCGGCTACACGCTGGCGGACGGCGTGGAGTACGTGCGGGCCGGACTCGCGGCGGGGCTCGGGGTGGACGCGTTCGCGCCCCGGCTGTCGTTCTTCTGGGCCATCGGCATGAACTTCTTCATGGAGGTGGCCAAGATGCGCGCGGCCCGGATGCTCTGGGCCAGGCTCATCAAGGGCTTCTCCCCCAGGAGCGACAAGAGCCTGGCGCTGCGCACGCACTGCCAGACCTCGGGCTGGAGCCTCACCGCGCAGGACGTGTACAACAACGTGGTGCGCACGTGCGTGGAGGCCATGGCCGCCACCCAGGGCCATACCCAGAGCCTGCACACCAACTCGCTCGACGAGGCCATCGCGCTGCCCACGGACTTCAGCGCGCGCATCGCCCGCAACACCCAGCTCTACCTGCAACTGGAGAGCGGCACCACGCGCGTCATCGACCCGTGGGGCGGCAGCTACTTCGTGGAGCGCCTCACCCATGAGCTCGCGCACAAGGCGTGGGGCCACATCCAGGAGGTGGAGGCCCTGGGCGGCATGACGAAGGCCATCGAGGCCGGGCTGCCCAAGCTGCGCATCGAGGAGGCGGCGGCGCGCACCCAGGCGCGCATCGACTCGGGGCGGCAGGCCATCATCGGCGTGAACAAGTACCCGCCCGAGCGCGAGGACACGCTGGACATCCTCAAGGTGGACAACTCGGCGGTGCGCGAGGCGCAGATCGCCCGACTGCGGGAGCTGCGCGCGGAGCGGGACGCGGACGAGGTGCGCCGGCGGCTCGACGCGCTCACCGAGGCGGGCCGGAGTGGCCAGGGCAACCTGCTCGCGCTCGCCATCGACGCGGCGCGCGCCAAGGCCACGGTGGGAGAGATGAGCGATGCCCTGGAGAAGGTCTTCGGCCGCTATGAGGCCACGGTGCGCGGCGTGACGGGGGTGTATTCGAGCGAGGCGGGCAAGGACACGCAGATCGCCGAGGCCCGCGCGCGAGCGGATACCTTCCTCGAGCGCTTCGGGCGGCGGCCGCGCATCCTCATCGCGAAGATGGGACAGGACGGGCACGACCGCGGCCAGAAGGTGATCGCCACGGCGTTCGCGGATCTGGGCTTCGACGTGGACATCGGGCCGCTGTTCCAGACGCCCGAGGAGTCGGCGCGGCAGGCGGTGGAGAACGACGTGCACGTGGTGGGCGCCAGCTCGCTCGCCGCGGGCCACCTCACGCTGGTGCCCCAGCTCAAGCAGGCGCTCCAGGCGCTGGGCCGCGAGGACATCATGATCGTGGTGGGAGGCGTCATTCCTCCCCAGGACTACGAGGCGCTGCGCGCCGCGGGGGCCTCGGCCATCTTCGGCCCCGGGACGGTCATCGCCAAGGCGGCCATCGAGCTGCTCGACAAGCTGAGCGCCGCGATGGAGGAGGCGTGAAGCCACTGCCGGCGGACACCTACGTGGAGGGTGTGCGGGCGGGCGACAGGGCCGTGCTCGCGCGCGCCATTACGTTGGTGGAGAGCGAGCACCCGCGCCACGGTGCGCTCGCTCAGGAAGTGCTCATGCGGCTGCTGCCCCACACGGGAGGCAGCCGGCGGGTGGGCATCAGCGGTGTCCCCGGCGTGGGCAAGAGCACGTTCATCGACGCGCTGGGCATGCACCTGGTGGGCGGCGGCAAGCGCGTCGCGGTGCTCGCCATCGATCCGTCCAGCACCCTCACCGGCGGCAGCATCCTCGGCGACAAGACCCGCATGGCCCGCCTGTCGCGCGAGCCCTCGGCGTACATCCGGCCCAGCCCCTCGAGCGGCACGCTGGGCGGCGTGGCGCGCAAGACGCGCGAGACACTGCTCCTGTGCGAGGCCGCCGGCTTCGACGTGGTGCTCGTGGAGACGGTGGGCGTGGGCCAGTCGGAGACGGTCGTCGCGGACCTGGTGGACTTCTACCTGGTGCTCATGCTGGCGGGCGCGGGAGACGAACTCCAGGGCATCAAGCGCGGCATCCTCGAGGTGGCGGACATGATCGCCATCAACAAGGCGGATGGAGACAACGCGCCGCGCGCCCTCCGGGCCCAGGCCCAATACCGCGCCGCCCTGCACCTGATGCGCGCGGGCGCCGAGCCCGAGGTGCTCACGTGCAGCGCGCTGGAGGGCACGGGCATCGGCGCGCTGTGGTCCTCCCTCGAGACCCAGCTCGGCACGCGCGCCGCTTCGGGAGAAGTCGAGCGCCGCCGGAGGGCCCAGCAGGTCGACTGGATGTGGAGCCTCGTGGAGGACGGACTCCGAGCGGCCTTGCGTGCGCACCCCGAGGTGGCGGCCCTCCTTCCGGCGATGGAGACAGACGTGCGTGAAGGCCGCGTCACCTCCACCGCGGCCGCACTGCGCGTGCTGAGCACGTTCCTCCCGGGAGCGAGGGTTTGACGGGCCGCGTCGAGTCCTCACTCCCCTCCTCGCAATCCCTTGCCTCGGTCTTCACCGCGCTCTTACTGTAGGTGGCGTGAGAGTCATCCAGCCGAACGCCGCCCCCCAGCCCTACAAGCCCCGCTTCCACGTCCGGATTGTCACGGCCGCCTCGCTCTTCGACGGGCATGACGCGGCCATCAACGTGATGCGCCGCCTCATGCAGGCCTCGGGCGCGGAGATCATCCACCTGGGCCACAACCGCTCGGTCGCGGAGATCGTCGACTGCGCCATCCAGGAGGACGCCCAGGGCATCGCCATCACCTCCTACCAGGGCGGGCATGTCGAGTTCTTCAAGTACATGATCGATCTGCTGCGCGAGCGCGGCGCGAACATCAAGGTGTTCGGCGGAGGCGGCGGCACCATCCTCCCCACGGAGATCGAGGAGCTGCACCGCTACGGCGTGAGCCGCATCTACTCGCCGGACGACGGCCGGGCCATGGGCCTGCAGGGGATGATCGACGACCTGATCTCCCAGTGTGACTTCGAGAAGCGCTCTCCGGACTTCGCTCCCCTGCTCGCCGCCCCCGCCGTGCGCGAGCCCTCCCGGCTGGCCTCGCTCATCACCATCGCGGAGAACTTCGCCCCCGCGGGCGAGCAACTCCGGGCGGCGCTCGCCCAGGCGAATGTCGAGATGCCGCGCGTCCCCGTGCTGGGCATCACCGGCACCGGCGGCGCGGGCAAGTCGAGCCTCGTCGACGAGCTGGTCCGCCGCTTCCTCGCGGACTTTCCGGACAAGACGCTCGCGGTGCTCTCCGTGGATCCGTCCAAGCGCAAGTCCGGCGGCGCGCTGCTCGGCGATCGCATCCGCATGAACGCGATCAACCACCCGAACGTGTACATGCGCTCCATGGCGACGCGGCAGAGCAACCTCGCCCTGTCCAAGCACGTGGGCGACTCCATCGAGGTCTGCAAGGCCGCCGGGTTCGATCTCATCGTGGTGGAGACGTCGGGCATTGGCCAATCGGACACGGAGATCACCGAGCACTCGGATGTCTCGCTCTACGTGATGACGGCCGAGTATGGCGCCGCCACGCAGCTCGAGAAGATCGACATGCTCGACTTCGCGGACGTCATCGCCATCAACAAGTTCGACAAGCGCGGCTCGCTCGACGCGCTGCGCGACGTGCGCAAGCAGTGGAAGCGCAACCACAACGCCTTCACCACGCCCGACGACGCCGTGCCCGTCCACGGCACCATCGCCTCGCAGTTCAACGATCCGGGCATGAACCAGCTGTACCGGACCCTCATCGACACGATCGCGAAGAAGACGGGCGCGCCCCTGTCGTCGAACTTCCAGCTCACCCCGGGAATGAGCGAGAAGAAGTGGATCATCCCCCCGGAGCGCACCCGGTACCTGGCTGAGATCGTCGAGACCTGCGAGGGGTATGACCGGATGGTCCGCTCCCAGGCGGCGATCGCGCGGCGGATGTACCAGCTGCACGGCACCATCGAGGCGCTGCGCGCGAACGTGGGCAAGAAGCGCCTGGAGATCGTCGAGCCCAAGGACACCTCGGACGTGGTGCAGGTCACCGAGCGCGTCGAGGGCGAGCCGGCCTACCTGAGCGAGCTGGTGGAACTGTACCGGGACCTGGAGTCGCGCCTGCATCCGGACTGCCGCCGGCTCCTGAGCGAGTGGCCGGCGACCAAGCGCCGGTACGCGGCGGCCAAGTACCAGTTCCAGGTGCGCGACAAGGTGATCGAGCTCGACCTCTACACCGAGACGCTGTCGCACCTGCGCATCCCGAAGATCGCTCTGCCCCGCTACGAGGACTGGGGCGACATCCTGACGTGGCTCTTGCGCGAGAACGCCCCGGGCGCCTTCCCCTTCACGGCGGGCGTGTTCCCGCTCAAGCGGGAGAACGAGGACCCGGCGCGCATGTTCGCGGGCGAGGGAGGCCCGGAGCGCACGAACAAGCGATTCCACTACGTCTCGCGCGGCATGCCCGCCAAGCGGCTGTCCACGGCGTTCGACTCGGTGACGCTCTACGGAGAGGATCCGGACCACCGGCCGGACATCTACGGCAAGGTGGGCAACTCGGGCGTGTCGATCGCCAACGTGGACGACGCGAAGAAGCTCTACTCGGGCTTCGATCTGGCGGACCCCTCCACGTCCGTGTCGATGACCATCAACGGGCCCGCGCCGATGCTGCTCGGGTTCTTCCTCAACGCCGCGGTGGATCAGCAGTGCGAGAAGTGGATCCGCGCCCAGGGCAAGGTCGAGGAGATCGAGAAGAAGATCGACGCCCTCTACCAGGAGCGGGGCCAGCCCCGGCCGCGCTACCAGGGAGAGCTGCCCCAGGGCAATGACGGCCTCGGGCTGTTGCTGCTCGGCGTGTCCGGCGACGAGGTGCTGCCGCGTGACGTGTACGAGCGCATCCGCGCCTCCACGCTCCAGGCGGTGCGCGGCACGGTGCAGGCGGACATCCTCAAGGAGGACCAGGCGCAGAACACCTGCATCTTCTCGACGGAGTTCGCCCTGCGGGTGATGGGCGACATCCAGCAGTACTTCATCGACAAGAAGGTGCGGAACTTCTACTCGGTGTCGATCTCCGGCTACCACATCGCCGAGGCGGGGGCGAACCCCATCTCCCAGCTCGCCTTCACGCTGGCCAACGGCTTCACCTTCGTCGAGTACTACCTGTCGCGAGGGATGAACATCGACGACTTCGCGCCCAACCTGTCGTTCTTCTTCTCCAACGGCATGGACCCCGAGTACACGGTGCTCGGACGCGTGGCGCGCCGCATCTGGGCCAAGGCGATGCGGGACAAGTACGGCGGCAATGACCGCTCGCAGAAGCTCAAGTACCACATCCAGACCTCTGGCCGGAGCCTGCACGCGCAGGAGATCGCCTTCAACGACATCCGCACCACGTTGCAGGCCCTGCTGGCGCTCAACGACAACTGCAATTCGTTGCACACCAACGCCTATGACGAGGCCATCACCACGCCCACCGAGGAGAGCGTGCGGCGAGCGCTGGCCATCCAGCTCGTCATCAACAAGGAGTTCGGGCTGTCGAAGAACGAGAACCCCAACCAGGGCGCGTTCATCGTCGAGGAGCTGACGGACCTGGTGGAGGCCGCCGTGCTGGCGGAGTTCCGCTCCATCTCGGATCGAGGCGGTGTGCTCGGGGCGATGGAGCGCATGTACCAGCGCTCGAAGATCCAGGAGGAGTCGCTGTACTACGAGACGCTCAAGCACGACGGGACGCTCCCCATCGTCGGGGTGAACACCTTCCTGGACCCCAAGGGCTCGCCGACCGTGACTCCGCCGGAAGTCATCCGCGCCACCCAGGAGGAGAAGGACTACGCCATCACGGCGCGCGACGCCTTCTGGAAGCGCAACGAGAAGACCGCGCCCCAGGCGCTCGAGGCCGTGCGGCGCGCGGCGCTCGACAACGGCAACATCTTCGCCGCGCTGATGGACGCCTGTAAGGTCTGCACGCTCGGCCAGTTGTCGCGAGCGTTGTACGAGGTGGGCGGCCAGTACCGGCGCAACATGTAGCGAGGCCTGGTCCAGCCACCCTTCCCGCCCTGGTACACCGCCCGAAACACACTGGGCGGAACAGGGCGGTAAGTGGAAGCTCACGACCTATCTCTTCACCTCTACCCGCCTCCCAACAACAATAAAAATGAAGAGCGAGTAGAGAAACCAATTCATCACCAGCAGAAGACCATTCAACCAGCCAGGGAAACCGCCAAACAGGGTGGTTGGAATAGGAACCCCCCATGAATCCCGGGCGAAGCGAAGCAGACTTCCAGCCCCCAGAAAGGGACCGTATAACAAAACCTGGAGCACGCGTGAAATGATGTCCCGGCCTAGCAGAGCGCTAAAGGTGAAAATCTGGAGGAGTAGCACCAGGAACGAGCCTAGAAGGGCTGTCGGCCATTGCCTCACAGGGCCCTCAGCTTGGCCAGTGACGTAGCATCCAGCTGAAGCCGCTCCGCGAACTTGATGCCCGTGGGCGACGCTGACAGACGCGGATTGGCATCCGCGAACTTGTTATAGACGTAAGTGCCGTAGCGCAATCCCCAATAGAATCGTGCCCACGAGCCCTTGCTTGCGTTCGCTGGAGGCCCCGCCAGCGTGCCCAGAACGCTTTGGACCGTTTCCGCCAGAACGCTCGTGTCGATGGCGTACGCGGACCCGTGATGCATGATGATCTGCCACTCCCCCACCGCGGGCGCATAGGCTCTCGCGACGTACTTGAAGCTGCGCTTGCTCAACAAATGGAGCGTGACATCCTGGTTGCAGGGTACCAGCGGCGCTCCCGGTTCAGAGTAAGGTGTTCCCGGCGATGTGGGAGAGCCCCCGCTCCATCCACGAACCCATTTAGGATTCGTGTCGAACCAGCCAAAGGGATCGTAACGGAGATTGCCCCAACGCCAGTGTGTATGAAAGCAATCGTGAGCGCAGAATGGCGCCATCGACACGGGCGCGTTCAGGTTCCATGCGGGTGGGCTCTTGGCCACGGCCTCCCATGGCAGCTTCATCTTAGGCGCCATGTGGATGTTGTCGAACTCGCCCTGACGGGCCCACTTGGTGACGTTGCGGGCATGGTATTTCGCGCCAGCGGGCAATGTGCCCATCGGGCCCGGGACAATCACCTCACGAAGGGACTTGACCGCCCCCACCGAGGTCCGCTTCACCGCCCCCCGCTTGACGACCTCGAACTTGCCGGGGGAGGGCTCCGCCCAATAATAGTCGAACAGGAGGTTCCAAAAGGGCAGGTCAGGAGTGACCGTCTTGTCATTGTTGTCCGCATAGAGTCCGCTTGAGATCTCCGGCGCCATCTCGTCATCACCCATGGACACATGGGGAGTACGCTCATTGCGTGTCAGGGTGATGGCGCCCTCAACGCTCTCCACCGGCTTGTTGGTGGCGATCATCAGATGAGGCAGGAGTCGGGCCGCCCCCAGCACCCCGCCTGGTTCGAAGTCATTCCTCTCGCCTGTGCAGCCTAGCGCCAGACAGACGAGAATCCGGAACGGCTGATTGGAACCGACGGGAAGAATGGCTCCTGTGTCCGGTGTGGCAATAGCCCGGACCTGTCGTGATGAATTGATCTCGTAGCCGAAGATGTGGTGGAAGCTAGAGTGAAGATTCGCGGGGAGTTGCCAGAACCCCTTGCTGGATTCAGGGACAACGCCCTCGTCCACGGACTCGGTTTTGAGCAGGAAGTCCTGGGTGAGCGGCAGAAGGATCTTCACGCCACCATGTAGCGTCGCGCCGACCTCTCCCCACTTGATGCTGTCAAGGACAGGCATCACCATGTCCTGCATGGTCCGATGCCGGGCTGTCACCTGAGTGACCGTATCCAAAGTGGGGTGCTGGTACTCCCACAGCTTCTTGGTATGGATTCGGGCCTCATCCGAGTCCAGCTCTCTGAGTTCCTGGGAACCAAGCGCCACCAACCGTTTTGCCCCCTTGAAAGAGTCCTTGATCGGGCCACCCGTCGCGTGGAGCAACGTCTGCTTCAGCCAGGAGGCCAGCGACCCTCCCCTCTCGGAGACGACACGCGCGACAATGGGTTCCAACCGGGTGAACTCACGCTTGGCCTCATTGGGCTCACGTCGAGGGGGTATCCAAGAACCAGTCATCGCGTGGCTCCAAAAGAGTCAGTTGTTCCACCCAAGAGAGTCCTGCAGACGACAGCGAACATGCCGGACAAGCGCGCGGGAAGTCTAGTTCCTGGACACAAGGCCCGCCAATGCAGGCGGTGTCGTCTCCCCGGAGCACGGGGACGGGTCGTCCCCACGGACCGCGAAGTGGACGCGGAACATCTCCGCCACTACCGAGAGCGAGACGGTGGCCCTCCGGCATGACCCGCGAGGCAACACCCTCGTCCTGGTGACGGACATCGGCGGCCCCATCGACTTCGGCGCCGGACCCATCAGCCCACCCGCCTCGGCCGCGAACTCGCGCATCGCGGGACTGGCCCGCTACGCGCCTGATGGCCGCCTGCGGTGGGACATCCTCCTCTCCGGGCGAGCCCACCTCCGAGCTGCCCGCGGCTGGCGCCTTTGGCGCCGCGATGGCGGTCGACTCGAAGGGCAACATCCTGCTGTCCCTGAATGTCGGCGGCCGACTCGTCCGGGATGGCGTGAGGAGGGCTCGTGTTCGCCCGGGACTTCCGGGAAGTCCTGAATGAGTTCCGGATCTCCGAGGGACCGGGTACACTGCGGACAGGAGAGCCCATGTTCGACCCCCACAACATCGACCTCTTGATCCGCCGCGCCGTCTTGATGGGCCTGGTGCGTTTGGACATGCCCCAAACGACGCTCGCCAGCTCCGACTACCGCCTCCTGTTGGACACCATCGCGGAGTTCCTGGGCCGGGTCCGTCAGGGGGCCGGGATACGCCGCATGCTGTACGACTACGCGGAGGTGTGCCGGGCTCCGCTGGACCAGCAACTGAGCACCCACCTGCAAGAGGACGGGGAGACGCCCAAGCAGAGCAGATACCACCGCTCTCAACATCAGGGTCTCGCCAACCTGAAGAAGATCTCCAAGTCGCTGCCCCAGCAGGTGGCCAATGACATCCACAACCCCAACATCCTCGTCAACTGCGACTCGGGGACCGAGGGGGAGCTGGGGTGCAAGCCGGGAAACATCAAGATCTACCAGGCCGTGTTCGCGCCGTCCTATGGCGAGAATGACTACAAGGACGTGTACGAGGAGACGGGCAACAAGAAGCGGATCGTCATCCACCCCGCCAAGGGTGGCAAGTGCAACGTCAGCATCGGCAACCCCTTTCGAAGCGTCGGCTGGTTCTTCAATTATGTGAGCCAGGGCTCCAAGACCGCCTTGATCCGGATGTGGGAGATTCCCCAGAAGCACTTCGTCACGCTGCTGCAGAACTGCGGCACCGAGTGGCAGGTCGCCCAGGTGCGCGATGCCGCCCGGAAGGGGCTGGATCCCCAGGGGCTCGCCAGGCGCGTCTACGTCGAGATGTGTGACCACAAGGCCACCAACCAGTTCGGCCTGTGGACCCATGAGGAGAACGGCACGCCCACCGAGTTCGGCAAGTGGTTCATGTCCGTGTCCGAGCGCATGGTCACCTATTACGATCCCAACGGGACCCACAAGCCCAACAAACGGGATGGGGACTGCCGGCCCATCGGGCGACTGCTCGACTGTCTCGGCATCTCCACGTCCGTGACGGATCGCTTCCACGACCTGGGAACGAGCAACAGCGACGCCAACGGCAACCTGACCATGAATCGGGACATGGTGGAGAAGGACGCCGAGCTCCTGCGCATCCTCGATGTGCTGGAGATGGGCAGGGAAGACGCCGCGGATGTGATCGACGGCATGGGCAAGAAGTACGTCCGCATCTTCTGCAACCTGCTCACCTACAACGACATGAACCCGCAGCGGTTCAACCTGATGCGTCAGTACACGAGCACCGGACTCAACGTCACGAACCTGCGCCTGGAAACCCAGTTCATGATCCAGGTCCACCAGAGCCGGACGTGGTACGGCGCGGTCCGCAAGGTGGTGGAGCTCGTCCGCGGGAACCTCGCCAAGGCCGACCTTCCCCTCCCCGAGGACGTCCAGGCCACGCTTCCCCCCATCGCCCGCCATTGCACGTTGTACCGGCAGGTGCTGGACGTCCTCCAGAACGCCTTGGGGGGCGGTGGGACGGGATCGCTCTTCGAGCGCAACGGGCAGATCATCGACGCGCTCAATGTCATCCTGCGGCCCTTGTGCAGTGGGGGCAGCAGTCTGCGACTGGCCGCCGTCAAGACGAAGAACGAGAAGTTCGTCTTCCCACCCCTCAGCGACCTCAACTTCGAGATTGGCGCTTCCCACCGCTCGAAGACCGTGGGACTGAAAGGTCCGATCGACTCCCTGGACGGCAACGTGAGCCCCGGCTTCATCAAGAGCTACAAGTTCGCCGATCCCCTGCCGTCCTCCACCCAGACGAGCAACACCAAGTTCCAGCTCTTCGAGCACGAGCCGGTCCTGTACCGGCTTCAGGACAAGGAGTTGCCCCTCATGGGCGGCATCTCCGGCACCACGCGGGACATCTTCCGCTTCTTCGGCTCCGAACTCCGGGACACCTCCTTCTGGAGCTTCTTCTCCGTCGTCGCGGCGTTCATGATCAAGAACCACTACCACAGCCTCATCGAGTGCTACGCGGCGGCCCTGCAGTACTACAAGCGAGACTCGGCGACGCCCGGCACCAACCCCCTCTCCACCCTGGGCAACGGCACCTCCAGCGCGGCCATGTACAAGCATGTCCGCCTGCTCACGAGCGTTCCCTTCCTCACGCCCCGGACCTGAGCCGCCGAGCCATGCCCCCACCCGCCCCCACTCCCGAGTCCTCCGAGGCGCTGTGGGAGGGCGCCATCCGCCTGTACACGCCCCTCGACGTTCCCAAGCCCCTGGTGGAGAACGTGTGGCTCGTCGACGGCCCCGTGGTCCGGATGGCGGCCTACGGCACGCACATTCCCTTTCCCTCGCGCATGACGATCGTGCGGCTGGCGAACGGCGACCTGTGGTTGCACTCGCCCACCGCGCTCTCCGAGGCACTCCGGCGGCGCGTGGAGAGCCTGGGACGGGTGGCCCATCTCGTCTCGCCCAACAAGATTCACTACGCCCATATCGCCGCGTGGAAGGCGGCCTATCCGGATGCGCGGGCCTGGGCCTCGCCCGGCGTGCGCGAGCGCGCCGCGAGCCAGGGGATCGCCGTGAGCTTCGACGCCGAACTCGGCGAGGCCTCCCCTCCCGAGTGGGAGGCCGAGATTGATCAGCTCGTGTTCCGAGGCAGCCGATTCATGGAGGAGGTGATCTTCCTGCACCGGGCCAGCCGCACCCTCGTGCTCGCCGACCTCATCGAGAACTTCGAGGCGGACCATGTCCGCCCCGGACTGCGTCGGCTCGCACGCTTCGCCGGGAGCCTGCACCCGGATGGAAAAATGCCGGTGGACCTGCGCCTGACGTTCCTGGGCCGCAAGGCTCAGGCGCGCGCCTGTCTGGAGCGAATGCTGGCGTGGCGGCCCGAGCGGATCGTCCTCGCCCACGGACGCTGTTACCAGGAGCGGGGCACCGAGGAGCTGCGGCGGGCGTTCCGCTGGCTCGGCTGAGCGGCCGCGGCCCCTGGTCAGGCATGGGGCGGGTACGGCAAGCTCCACGCATGAGCACCGCGCGAGCCGCCCTTCCCCCAGGTCCCCGATCCCTGCCCGTGCTCGGGACCCTCATCGACTACGCGAAGGATCCCCTCGGCTTCATCGAGGCCTGCGTCCGCGACCACGGAGACGTGGTGTACGTCGAGCTCCTGGGCCAGCGCACCTATGTGCTCCAGCGCCCGGAGCACATCGAGCACGTGCTGGTCACCCGGCACCGGCACTACATCAAGGATGCATTCCAGCGCGAATTGATGGGAGGCCGGCTGCTGGGCAACGGCCTGCTCACCAACGAGGGCGAGCCCTGGCTGCGGCAGCGGCGGCTGATGCAGCCCGCCTTCCATCGCCAGCGTCTGGCCGCCTACGGACGGGTGATGGCCGAGCACGCCCGCCGTCAGCTCGCCACGTGGCGGGACGGAGAGGTCCGCGACGTCAACGCGGACATGATGCGGCTGACGCTCGGCATCGTCATCAAGAGCCTGTTCGACCTGGAGCTGGACGGAAAGGCGGAGGCCGTGGGCCCCTCGTTGGCCCGGGTGATGGAGCACTTCGCCGGGGTGCAGGCCCTCATCTTCCCCGACTGGCTGCCCACGCCGGAGAACCTCGGCTACCGGGCGGCCCTGGGGCAACTGGACGCGCTCGTCTCCAGCCTCATCCGGCGGCGGCGCGAGGCGGGGGGAGGCGAGACGGAGGATCTGCTGTCGACGTTGCTCCACGTCCAGGACGACGAAGGCCAGCACATGAGCGACCCGCAGATCCGCGACGAGGTGATGACCCTGATGCTCGCGGGGCACGAGACGACGTCCATCAACCTGGCCTTCTGCTTCCACCTGCTGGCACGCCACCCGGAGGCCGAGGCCTCGCTGCACCGGGAGCTGGACTCGGTGCTGGGGGGCCGGGAGCCCACCCTGGAGGACCTGCCCGCCCTGCCCTTCACCGACTCCGTGGTGAAGGAGGCCCTGCGGCTCTATCCGCCCGCGTGGACGCTCGGGCGCGAGGCGCTCGAGGATGACGAGATCGGCGGCTGGTCCATCGCCAAGGGCTCGGTGATGATGATGAACCCGTGGACGGTGCACCGGGATGCGCGCCTCTACGAGGATCCCCTCGCCTTCCGGCCCCAACGCTGGGTGGACGGGCTGGAGAAACGCCTGCCGCGCTTCGCGTGGTTTCCCTTCGGCGGAGGCCCGAGGCTGTGCATCGGCATGGGCTTCGCGTTGATGGAGGCACGGCTGGTGCTGGCGACCCTGGCCCAGCGCTTCCGCTTCGAGCGGGCTCCCGAAGACGACGTGGAGCTGCTGCCCTCCATCACCCTGCGCCCCAAGCATGGGGTGAAGGTGCGGGTGCGCACGCGGTAGCCGGAGTCAGGGCCGGAGGAAGCGCACGAGCTGGTAGCCCATGCCTCCTGGCCCGAACCCCCGCGCGTTCTGCAACTGGAGCACGAGCAGCCCCGAGGGCAGCTCCTCGTAGACATCGGCGCGCACGTTCTCGTTGGGATTCAGCCGGGGGTAATGGAGCAGCGCCACCCAGTCCACTCCATCGAGGCTGGCCCAGACGTGCGCGCTCTCCTCGCTCGGCGCATAAGCATCACCCAGGGGCTCGCGGGCGACGCCCGCCACGAAGCCTCCCGCGCGTAGCCGGTAGGTGGAGTAGGCGGCGCCCGAGAGCGGATTGAGCTCGACATACGTCCCATCCGGCGAGAGCTGGGCGATGTGCGGCCGGCCAGGAAGCCAGTTGATGTCCTGGGCATAGAGCAGCGATCCATCGTCGAGCACCGCGGCGGTGACGACGAGGGCCTGCTGGCCGGAGAGGACCCGCTTCCAGTTGGAGCCCTTGCTCGTGGAGCGGAGGATGGCCGACTGCTGGATGTTGTCTCCGAAGAACGCCCAGAGCGCATGGCGGGCCGGATCCACCGCCAGCCCGTGCCCATGCCGGTGGCCCTCGAAGACCTGCCTCACCTTCCAGGTGCGGCCCTGATCGCCGCTCGCGTGGAGGCGGAGGGGCGCGTTCTGGGAGGTGAAGGCCTGGTACTCCAGCAGGTACACGGTGCCGTCGAGCTCCGCGATGTTCCGCGACGTGAGCAGGCGGTAGTTGCCCAGCGCGAGCACCTCGCTCCAGGAGGCGCCGCCGTCGCTCGAGCGGGCCAGGTAATGGGCGCCCGCGCGTTCGATGTCGGCCAGCAGCGTGCCATCGGCGAGGGCGGAGATGACATGGAAGGAGCCCCCGAGCGGCGTGCGGCCCTTGAGGGTCCAGGTCCGCGCCCCATCCGTGCTCGCGTAGAGTCGGCTGGTGGAGTCACCCAGCTTCAAGGCATACGCCGTGCCCGAGGGGGCGACGGTTAAAAACCGATGGGTGGTGTTGGTGAAGACCACCTGCAAGCCCGGCGTTGCCTGGGCGGGACTCGCCTCGAGGACGTCTGGAAATGGCGCGGCGAGGGATGCCGTCGAGAGCAGCAGCACGGCGAGGAAGAGCGCGGTGCGATGGTGGACACGACGGAGCATGGGCGACCTCGTTTCTCCAAAGGGGCTCTCGCCCAGGAACAACGAGGCGAAAGCCCGAATTTCGAGGGCCCCGGCGCGAGGCGCTACTCGTCCACCCCGCGCAAGAGGTCCTGCAGGTCGCGCAGGAACGGCAGGACGTACGTCTTGACGGGCCGAGCGACCTTGCCGCCCTTGTTGGCCAACTGGCCCGTGGCCCAATAGGAGGTCTCGAAGCCGAACGGGGATTGACGGCCACTCGCGCTGTTGGCCTGCGCGAGCAGCGCCTCGAACACCTCCTCGCCGAAGATCTGCCGCACCATCTGCAGATCCGCGCCCGCCCACACGTGCGGCCCCTCCTGCACGTTCACCATGTCCAGCGCCCCCATGCCCTTGCCCTGGAGCTTGGGCGCCTCGCCGATGCCGAAGCGCGCCACGTACAGCCGCCGGGTCACCATGTTGAGCCACGCGCTGTGGATGAGCATGCCGTGCAGCGAGTGGTAGCGGGTCATGAACTGGTAGAACCCGCCCACCCGCATGCCACCCTTCAGGGGGATGTCGCCCTTGATGTCCACGTTGTCCCCGCCGGCCAGCACGATGCTCCGGGGCATCTTGCCCGAGCCCCGCTCTCGCACCTCGAAGCCCCCGGGGAAGTGGCTCGCGCTCGTGGTCAGTACGTCCTCGACGGTGAGCGCCTGCGCCTTGGCGAAGGACTCCTCGGAGAGCTCCAGGGACATGAACACCCCGTACACATGCGCCTCGTGGCTCTCCTCGTAAAAGGAGGTGAAGGGCGCCTGGGTCTCCTCGAGGGCCTCCTCGAGCAGACGGCAGAGCAGATCGGGGTTGGGCTTGAAGCTCTCGAAGGCATCGTCCAGCACCTTCTCGCCGGACTTGAAGCCGAACTTGTGGTGCATGGAGTGCGCGTCGTCCAGGACCTTGAGCACCTGCTTCAGCTTGGGCACGCCGGCGTTCCCCTCGCGCACCGCCTTGACGGGCATGCCCAGGTACTTGTTCTTGAGCTGGAACACCTTTCGAGTGCCCTGCGTCCCCCAGTTCGTCACCTTCCCCACGCTGGAGCGGGAGACGGGCTTGCGCGCGGCGAGCGCGACGGCCCCCAGCGCCATCGCGCCCAGACCCATCACGGCGACCTGCCCCATCGACAGGGAGGGAGAAGAGGAATTGTCCTTCGAATCGGAGCGGCGCATGGGGGCCTCGGAGGGATGGGGGGAGAGCCAGGATAGAGAAGGAACCCTGGATATTCCAGCCGCCCAGCACGTCACGAAGGCCTGAGCACCCGCTCGAGGAAGCCGCGAACGAGCGGAAGCGCCGCGTCGAAGTGGGTCTCCAGCAACCAATGCCCCGCGTCGTCGAGCAGGTGGAGCTCGGCTCGCGGGAGATCCCTCAGGTAGGCGCGCGCCGAGGCCTCGGGCATGTACCCATCCCGAGGCCCCCAGACGATCAGCGACGGGGGTTGCCGCTCGCGCAGATAGGCCTGGTAGCGCGGAAACCAGCCGAGGTTCGCCCGAAGCCCCTCCATCAACCCGACCGCGAGCCGCCGACGCGCGGGGGTGTCCATGAGGGGCCAGTGCAACGTCCACAGGTCGGGCGGAACCCGCGCGGCGACCTCGGCGTCGACCTCGCCCACGAACTCGGCGCGGAAGCCCTCCTCGCTGACCGCGGTCTCCAGCACGGCCCGCCGCTCCGGGGTGGGCTCGTTCCAGTACGCGCGGAGGGTCTCGTATTTGGGCCCCAGCACGTCCTCGTAGATGTCTCCGTTCTGGAGGACGAGCGCGGTGATGCGCTCGGGACGCGCGATGGCGTGCCGCAGACCTATCTGCGAGCCATAGTCGTGCAACCACAGCGCGTAACGCTCGAGCCCGAGCGCCGAGGTGAAGCCATCGAGCACCTCGGCATAGGCATCGAAGTCGTAGGCGAACACCGCCGGGTCGGGCGTGGCGCTATAGCCAAAGCCAGGAAAGTCGGGCGCGATCGTCCGCCAGCGGTCCGCGAGCGCGGGCATCAACTGGCGGAACTGAAAGGAGGAGCAGGGATAACCATGCGGCAGCAGCAGCACCGGAGCGTCGGAGGCCCCGGCCTCGCGATAGAAGAGTTCGATCCCGCCGACCTTGATCCAACGATGGCGAATCGCGTGGTCGGCATGCATGCGTCCTGACGCGGCCATTCATCCTCCCTGGGTTGCCCTGGCAACAACCCTTGGGCCGCGAAGGATTCTTCCGCGCCACTCCCACGGCCCGTCTTGGCGCGGGCGACACTTCGCGCTTCACTGTCGTCCATGAACCGGTGCTCCGCCGTCCGTTGGCTGATCGTCCCCATGGCGTGGGTGCTCGGGGGCTGGACGACGCCCGCGAGGCCCCTGACGGGCCGGAGCGTGACGACGGCGCCTCCGCGAGCCTTCTCCGCATCCCTTCAAGGGGGCCCCGCGTTCTGCCCGGGCGCGCGGGTCCAGGTCGTCGTGCACGTCGTCCAGGCGGATGGCTCCCGCTCCGCGTGGACCCTGGACCCGGAACACTTCCGCCTGCGGACCACGGGCGCGCTCTCAGCCGATGGGCGAGGCGGAGTCGTGCTCGACACGGACCCCCTGCGGCTCGAGACCGGACCCCAGGCGGTGCGGATCGAAGCGGTGGGCGCGCCGGAGCTGCCCGCCGTGACGCTCTCCGTGCCAGTCCACTACGGCTGCGACTTCCTGGCGGACTTCCGGGGCCGCACGGGCATCCCGGGCGAGGCGGGCGCGCCCGGTGCGTCGGGAGAGCCGGGGGAGAACGCGCCGTCGTTTCCGGGCTACCCCGCCCGGCTGACCTCGCTGTACCGGGGCCGCCCCGGTGGTACCGGGGGACCGGGGGGCGTGGGCGGCGCCGGTGAGCCCGGCGGAGACCTGGAGATCCAGGTGACGCGGGTGCCGGACGTGGAACCTCCCCGGCTCAAGGTGTGGGTGCGCGACTGGCGGTCCTCGCGCGCCGAGCGCTTCCTGGTGGATCTGCCCGGGGGCTCCCTGCACGTGGACGCGAGCGCGGGTCCAGGCGGCCCGGGCGGTCCCGGTGGCGCGGGCGGAAAGGGCGGACGGGGCGCGGAGGGCTGGCCGCCCGTTCAAGCGGGCCGAGGCGGCGCGGCGGGCCGGGGTGGCGAGGGCGGACCGGGGGGTGGAGTGGGACGGATCCTCGTCCGGGCATCTCCCGAGGCCGCGCCGTACCTGAACCGGCTGTCCTTCTCCGCCGGCTCGTCCTCGCCGGGGCGGGCGGGCACCGCGGGGCCGGAGGGGCCGGTCGGGGATGCGATCGAGCCCGCGCGGCGCTTCTCGTTTCCCCGGGGGCCCTTCATGTGTGGTGTGCGCGGCCTCGGCATCCAGCGGCTCGGTCCCCCGCTTCGCGAGGCCGAGCCAGAGCTGCGCGTGGAGCCCCTCCCCGCTCCCTGGTAGACGAGGTGGACTCAGCCGAGCCACTTACAAGCAGGGGGAGGTGGTGGACCCCAGACGTGGGGCCGGGGGTGTGCAGCAGGGTGTGAAGCCCGGTACCCACCGGAGCAGCGGAGTCGTCAGAAGCGCCCGCTCATGCCGACCAGGCCCCCGTCGCCGGAGAAGGACACCAGGGGCAGGAGACGCGGCCGCGTGAGCGCCACTTCCGGCGCGGGCGCCTGGGCCTGGGACAGCTCGTAGCCGAGAATGCCGCCCACCGCGCCCAGCACGTAGGGACTCGCTTTCTGGGTGCCCGTGACCAGCGGCAGGCCCAGGCCCACGCAACAGCTACCATGTCGCCGTCAAACTGGGTGACCTCATCTACGATGCGTATACGGGACCCACTGGAATGCAATTGACCGACTATCTTACCCGGCTACACGCCAAGCAAGGCGTCTCATGGGAGCAGGTGGTGACGCCATGAGCGATGAACGTGAGGCAGGAGGCCAATCCGCACGACCGCATGTGTACATCCTCGACTACTTGATGAGCCTGAGGCAGGACACGCCACGGCAATCGCTGCTGGACATGGGAGAGATTGACATCAATCGCATGGCGGCGTTTGTCGCGGGTTATCGGGCGTGCCAGTCCATCAATGGAGTCACGGACGACGAGTACATTCATTTCCGTGAGTGGCTACGTGATGTGAAGCAGGAGTTCCCCACGGAGGGCTGGGACGCCAAGTTCCTGCGCGACTGTGACGGGGACCACGAGCGCGCCATCCGTAAGCTTCTCGACTTCGTGGCCGAGTTCGTCACCCTGAGAAAACAAGCGCGTCACGACCACCACTGATCTTCGTCCTTCACGTCGGTAGACGATATTCATGAGACCAGAGCCCCGTCGGAGGGTCTCAGGGCTGGACTGAACGCGGCTGGGGATCCTCTTTCCTGGAGGGCATGTAACACTTCCCCTGGTACTCGGCGGTGCTGCGAGGGCAAGGCGCGCTCTGGGCGTGAGGGATCCAGCAACCACCGCGAATCTCTACTTCCGTCACGGGGATGCAGGGCGGCGTCGCCTGTTGTTTGAAGGGTTTCTCGGGCATGGGGTAGCCGATGGCCACGGGGAGCGAGGGATCCCGCGCGTTGCCGAAGGAGATGGAGTCCTCTGGCAGGGAGGGCATCCCCTTCTCATGCGCGAGCCGCGTCTCGGCGGGCTTGTCCGAGCCCGGCCGTTGCCACAGCACGAGTCCCACCGCGAGCAAGAGCCCCGCCGCCGCGAGTCCCCAGCGCAGTGGCCGGCGACGTGCGCGAGGGGGCGACTTCCGCGCGAAGAGCGACGGAGCCTCGCCCCCCGCATCGAGACTCGCGAGGGCGTCCGCCGTGCGGATGGCCCCCAGGGTCAGTTCGTGCACGGTGGGCGCCGGGGAGTGGGCCCGCGGCTCCGCATCCACGATGAGCACGCCGGGCTCGGGGAAGTTCGTGGTCCGCAGGCTCCAAGGCGTGGGCAGGCGCCAGTCCTCACCACGTTCCGGTATCACCACCAGCGCGGGCTCCCCCGTTTCGACATGGTGTGCCTCATGCAGTTGGCTCCCCTCCTCGGCAATACCCGGGCAACGCTCGCCTATCCGATAGGGGCCGATGCGCTGGCCCTTCCACTCCCGCGTGTCACTCATGCGCCTGTCTCCCGACCCTTGGTTTCCTACTCTGGATGTCGGGCGGATGTACAGACCCGAAAGGTCAATGCAGACCCTGTGCCCGGGTCTCCAATGTAGGTGTCAACAGAGGGACAGTGCCGTTCAGGACGAGACATCGAACGTCGGCTCGCGTTTCGTGCTCGAAGTCGGGCGCGGTATGCGAACCGCTCATGGAAACCAACCTGCTTCATCGGGGCCGTCTCATCGACCATCTCCAGTTGGTCGTGCGGGACATTGCGGCAAGCAAGCGCTTCTACTCGGCCGTTCTCGGCGCGCTGGACATTCCCCTTGGCGGAGAAGGCGAGGACTACTTCTGGGCAGACGAGCTGTTCGTCTCCTCCGTGAGTTCTCGCGCGGCGGCCGGGGCTCTGACCGGTCGAATGCACTTCGCCTTTCAGGCGACCTCTCACGAGGCCATCGAGCGCTTCCACGCCGCTGGCCTGGAGCATGGCGGCCGGGACAACGGAGCTCCCGGCATCCGTCCCTACCATCCCGGCTACTACGCGGCCTTCCTGCTCGACCCCGATGGAAACAACGTGGAAGCGGTGTTCCACGGGCCCGCGAATCGAAGTGCCGAGTCGATCGTCGTGAAGTTTTGAAGGAGCGCTAGGGCCGCCGCGGCCGGGAGCGGGTCCGCTTCGGCGTCTCCCGCGGCGACAGGTGGGTGTGGCCGAGGGCGTCGGCCTTCATCGGCTCCGCTTGAGACATGGCGTCATCCAGCCGGTGCGCAGCGGTCAGCGATTCATGAGAGGAGGCCTGGTCGAGCCGCAGTTCGAGCCCACAGCCAGAGCAGTAGATGTTCCCGGTGAAGAGGTGCTGGATCGTGGCGGGGATCGGGATCTTGCAGCTCGGACACGGGAATCCCGGCGCATCGGACGTCAACATGATTTCTCCTGAGACATGACAACGTGAGGCATGAAGATGGCGCCCCCCCTCCTCGAGTGGGCGCCTCGGGTTCAGGTACATGCACCCAGGGTCATTTCTCGTTCCGGGCCCAGACGGAAGGAAACCTGTGCGCGAGTTCCTCCTCGCGCCATTTCTCCCCCGTGGGAGCAGCAGGTCCCGCAGTCAAGGCCGGAGGAAGCTCGCATCCCGTCATCGCTTCATATGCACGGGCTGGCACGTACCGAAACTCCTCGAAGAACACGTCTTCGACTCCAGGCGCGTCGACAACGCGGATGAGCGACTCGGCGTTCGCCACCGCGTCCTCGAAAACACGGCGCCCCATCGAGATGAGCCAACTGCGAAAGTCCGCGAAGCCATCATCCGAGCAGCCGCCCGCGACGATGTACGCAACCCCCCACAAGTCCCACTGAAAGGCCGCGTCCATCCGGTCCTGGAAATGGGCGCTGAATTCGACGATCTCCTCAGGAGGCAGCCTCGACAATTGCTTCCAGAGTTCCTCGGCCTGCCTTCGTGCATTTCCATCTGCCCGTTCCGGATCGACCACTCGCCGGGAGGCCTCGATGAGGATCCAGAACTGATCGATATTCATGAGACCAGAACCCCGTCGGATGGCCTCATGGCTGGACGGAACGAGGCTGAGGCTCCTCCTTCTTGGAGGGGATGTAACACTTCCCCTGGTACTCGGCGGTACTGCGCGGACAGGGCGCGCTCTGGGTGTGCAGAATCCAGCAGCCACCGCGAATCTCCACTTCCGTCACGGGGATGCAGGGCGGCGTCGCCTGCTGTTTGAAGGGTTTCTCGGGCATGGGGTAGCCAATGGCCACGGGGAAGGAGAAATCCCGCGCGTTGCCGAAGGAGATGGAGTCCTCTGGCAGGGAAGGCATCCCCGTGTCGTGTGCGAGCCGCGTCTCAGCGGGCTCGCCCGAGCCCGGCCGTAACCACAGCACGAGTCCCGCCACAAGCAAGAGTCCCACCGCCGCGAGTCCCCAGCGCAGTGGTTGGCGGCGTGAGCGCGCAGGAGACTTCCGGGCGAAGAGCGTCGGGGCTTCTTCCCGCGCATCGAGGCTTGAGAGAGCACCCGCCGTATGGATGGCGCCCAGGGTCAGTTCATGCACGGTTGGCGCCGAGGAGTCGTGTAGCGGCTCGGCGTCCACGATGAGAACCCCGGGCTCGGGGAAGTTCGTGGTCCGCAGACACCAGGGGGTGGGCAGGCGCCAGTCCTCGCCGCTCGGCGGAATCACCGCCAGCGCGGGCTCCCTCGTCTCGAGGTGGTGTGCCTCATGAAGTCGGCACTCGTCCTCGGGGATGCCCGGGTAACGCTCACCAATCCGATACGGGCCGATGCGCTGGCCCTTCCACTCCCTCGTGTCACTCATGTTCCTGCCTCCCGAGCCCTCGCTTCCTACTCCGGATGTCGGGTCGCTGTACAGACCCGAAAGGTCAATGCGGGACACTTGTGACAAAGGAACGGAAGGTCCCCAGCCATAAATCCAGTGCCCATTGCTCAGCCATGAGCCTGATAGCCTCGCGGGTCGTGGCGTCTCAAGCATCCGCCCTGCGGCTAGGGCAAGGTCAGCATGGACGGAACACCTTTCATCCAGGCCAAGCGCCCCTCACGAACAGCGCGTGCTGCCCATTTGCGATCGGAATCCTTGATTTGGCATGTGTTCCCGCCTTCCCCGTAGACCAAGACGTGCTCGATGTGACTGACCCACTCCTCGTATTCGTCCACTCGATGAATACGCTCCCCAAATCTCCAGAATACCCCTCCATTTTGCGAGTGGGTGCGCCGCATGTCGACCTGAACGCTTGCGTGGACATCAGCTCCTACTGGCCGTATCAAGAGGTCTACCCTGGCGGACTCTAGTCCTAGCCAGCCCATACCCTCCGCTTCTTTAACATCCTGTGCTTGCACGGCCTCCACGACCAGCACGCCTGGCATCGCAAAGTGAGCAACATTGCCGGTGACAACAGCGCCAGCTTTTTCCTCTGATTCGTCGATTCGCAGCCCAAGATTTCTCAACGGCATCCGCTGGCATTGGTTCAGCTCAATCGAGACAGCACAACGGTGTCGCGGTATCGCGACGCGTTCCTCGAATCCCTCGATGAAAACATGGGCCTCCAGGCGCCACGTGACACGGTCCGCGTCCCAATTCGTATCAACACAGGCGCTGAGTTCGCCCCATAGTACTTCCAGTCGCGGAAGTTTCTGCTGGGGTACGAGAATCTTCAGCAAGTCCGCGCGAGTGGCCGTTCGAACGCTCGTCCCTTCTCGCCAGGGCACCTCGCACCGGATCTCTCCCCTGGACTGGTTGAAGTGGGGGTTCTGAACCACGAAGGGAGCGCGCTCCGTTTCGAACAGGATTGCGACGACTGTCTTACCCTCGTCGGCAACAGGGATTCCGAGTTCGTAGGGCGTGGGAGCGGGTGGATCGAAGTGCGTGCTCACCTGCCTCCACCAACTGGCGAACTCCACGAGGTCGACCCCCACTACCCCCACCCCCTCCTTGAGCCCTATCAGCCAAAGGATGGGTTCACCCCGTGCCGCATTGGCGTGCCCGGCGACTCGACGCGCAATCTGATGAAACTTGTCCAGCCACTCGGATTTCAGTTCGACTCGCGCGTCCTCGACTGGTTGCTTCTTTTGCACCCGCTCGATGATTGAACGCGCCCACAGCTCGATTTCGGCTGGTCTCACGATATCACCCACGACTCACAGTCTGACTTACAAACCCACTCGCCTACTGGCAATATAGCGAGGTCGTTCCTCGACGCCTTGCACGGCACCATACCATCCAGCCAACTCCGCTGGACTGCCGACGTGGCGGATGAGGCAAGATCGGACTCTACGAGCCTCGCCATCATCGCGACTTCGCTCTGGAGAACATCCACAAGAGAAGGGCTGTCCTCGTCGCCTGTTGCCTCTCCCTCACCGCCCGCCGGACGTCCCCGGCCGTCGCCGCCTACCGGACGTCTCCGACCGTCGCCCCCGCCTGCAGGCTCCTGCCCGCGCCACCTCTCCGCCTTTGTATTGGCCAACTCGGCGCGGAACGCGTGGAAGATGGTGAGCTGACGCTGCATGATGTCATCCAACGTCCGGCGGGCCCTCTCCAGCTTCCGCAGGTCCGCGTCTTCAAACAGTAGCACCTCGGCGGCAAGTCGTTCACGCAGCGGCCCGAGGACGGCTTCTTCTCCGGCCAGCTTCATGGTGAGCGCGCCCTTCACCACCCGCGCCATGTTGCCCAGGTTTTCGTAGATGGCCGGGAGGACGCGCTCCGTGTGATGGCGCACGTTTCCATCGGCAACCGCAGCACTACTGTAACCAGCAGCCATTAGGAGATCAGCGGGGAGCAGATCACCACCAAGCACAACTCGACTCCCCTCAGTCTCCTCCATCGTCTTCGCTGTTGGCCTTCACTGCCTTCACCACCGTTCTGGCGACCCAATCCTTCTTGCGGCTCTTGAGTTGGTGGCAATTTGCGCAGAGACAACGGAATGTCGAGAGGGGATCCTTCCGTCCCTCGACATGGTCAAGTTGCAAGCACCGCACGTCTGGGAACCCACAGTCTGCGCACCGGTACCGTGCGTTCCTTGCCGCGTGCAGTGCGCCCTTTCCATAGTTCTTGCGCTCTGATCCGTTGGTCCGCGAGGAGAGCCACCGGGCTACAATCTGCTCGCGTTCCTCAAGGAAGTCCCATGCTACTTTCCTCCGATCTGATTCAAGATTCGTAGGGCCCTGGGTCTCGTAGAGGTAGCGCAGCGCCGTCTTGAGACAGCCCTGCACCGAAGATGGTGCGGCATCAACACGTCCCTGGATGAGTGACGGGTTATCGAACCGCTCAGAGGGAATCAAGAACTCGTCGGGTACTTCGATTCGATGCTCCACGGCGCTCCTCCTAGTGCAATGCCGAGCTTCCAAGCGGTTGGAATGCTCTGAGCCCCGCCTTCTTGTCACAGCTCAGTCCGTGGGCGGCAACGAAGATGGTCCAGGAGAGCATTCGTCAGCGATGAAGATTTCCTCCGGCTGCCGCTCATCCTTCAACACCACCACTATGAACCTCGTCTTCACGAGGTTCAGATGCAGGACGGGATTCATTTCATTTGAACTTGTCTCCCCTGCCCTAAAGCTCCGGCATCGGCGCCACGCCCCGCTCAGATGTCCCCGTCCGTCGAGGTGAGCGGCTTCACCTGGGGCGCGGGCGGCTCCGGGGGCAGGTCCACCGACAGCGCGTCGAGGTCGTGGAAGCCCTTGGCGCTCACCGCGCCATTCTTGAAGAGCGCCCAGCCCTGGAGCTTTCCCGGCTGGAAGGCGCGCGTCATGTGCCACAGTTCCAACCCGCTGTTGGCCAGGTACAGGTAGAGCATCCGCTTCGGGTTCCACGGGTTGGGCAGCGCCACCGCGAGCCCATCCTCGGAGTTCCCGTACGTCTTGCCTCGCCAGCGGAAGAAACGCCGACCCGGCTCCACCAGCAGCTTCTTCTCCGCCGCCATCCGCGCCACCAGCGCGTTGTCCTCCAGGCCTCCGAGCACGAACAAGTCCTTCGAGGCCAGCTCCGCCTCCGTCACCTCGGCGTCCGTCCTCAGCGGCGCGACCTGGTCCGTCGACGCATCCGCCACGGTGTCCCGGAAGTTCAGGCTCAGCGTCCGCCCGGCCTCCACCCCACGCGCCGTGCCGTGCACGAAGAGCAGTTGCTCGAAGTCATCCAGGGCGTTGGAGAGCACCTGGAAGTGCTCGCGCGGCACCGGAATGTCGTTGGTGGGGTTGAACACCACGCGCTGGGGCCGCTCGGCCACGTGGAAGGTGAAGGTGTCCTTGGCGCCCTTCACCTCCACGCGCTCCAGCGTCGAGCCCTTCGCGGACACCAGCTCCACCGTGGTGACGAAGTGATAGGGCGTGCCCCCCTGCTCCACCGTGAGCGTCACGTCCTGGCCCTTGAGGCCCGGCGCCACGCTGGCGCTCACGCGCGGCGTGGGCAGTCCTCCGCGCTCCACCCACTGCTTCACGAAGGGAGACAAATCCCTCCCCGCCGCCTGCGACGCGGTGCGGATGAAGTCCTGGGTGGTGATGTCCTTCTGGGCGAAGCGCTCGTGCACCTTGCCCATGACCCGAGAGAAGGCCGTGTTGCCCAATAGCAGCCGCATCTGGTGCAACAGGAAGGTGCCCTTGATGCGGGGAATGGCATAGGTGCCATAGCGGTCGTACGAGGTCCGCGCGGCCACCGGCACCACGTCCTGCTCGCGCGCCGTCAGGTAGAGGTAGCGGGCGTTGAGCTCCGCCAGGGCGTCGCGTTGGACCTTGAGGGCCTTGTCCGCCGAGTCCGGCAGCTTCTCGAGCAGGTACCAGTAGGCCGCCGTGCCACTCACCAGCCAGTTCTCTCCATCCGAGGCCGGGAAGACGGTGTTCGCCCACAGGCTCTTCTTGTCGAAGCTCAGCGCCTCCTTCACCTTCGAGGTGTCCCGCTTGGGCTCCGGCGCCTTTGTCTCCGCGAGGCGCTTCGCCCGGGCGGCCTGGAGCTTGTCCGTCACGAAGATGGGGCTGAACGTGGTGTAGCCCAGCGTCAGGTGCGGCGTGGCGCCGGGCAGATCCTGAATCCACCGGCCTCCCACCATCTTCTCGCGCAGCGTCGTCTTGCCGTAGTGCGCGAGGAACATGAGCTGGCGCGCCATTTCATCGGTGGTGATCTTCCCGTCGCACGCGTGGGGGCGGTTGATGGGGCTGGAGGCCAGCATGCGGATGGCGTTGTCCAGGTCGATGCCGCCCTGGCCGTACTTCTCGAAGTATTTCTGGAAGGCGATGTCCCGGTTCCAGGTGTTGAAGGCCAGATCCACCGGGGCGTTGCGGGGGTTGGCGATGGACTCCTTGCGCACCTCCAGGTCCCGGTTGTTGTTGTTGGCCCAGATGAAGTCCTTGAGCTTGCCGGGCGTGTCCGCGGCGTGATCGTCATCCCCGGTGCGCCACATGCGCGACGTCTTCGTGCCGAGCGTGAAGCAGGCCCCCTCCCCCGTCTTGGTATCCGCCAGGGTCCAGTCGTTGGAGTACAGGCCGTTGTTGTTCTCCTGGAGGATGCGCGCCACGTCGTCGATGGAGGAGGCGTACTGAGCGGCCTTGCGGATGCGGTTGCTCTGCGGCGTGCCGTCCGGCTCGAAGGGCGTCTGGCCCACGGTCGTCTCGCCGATCACCACGCCCGCGTCGTTGAGGTACCAGTCCGAGCCGCTGTGGATGCCGCCCGGGAAGGTCTGCAGGATGACGCGATGGCCTCGCGCGGGCTTGACGTCCAGCATCACGTCCCAGTGCACCCCCGTGTAGCCGTTCCACATGAAGATCTGCCCCATGATGAAGCGGCCATCCCGGGTCGCCGACTTCGTGGCCACGAAGGACGAGCAGTGATCTCCCTCCCCCGCGCGGGCCGCCTCGTCCTCGGCCTTGAGGAAGGTGCGTCCGGACAGCGCCGTGGCGCTCACGTGGTTGGCGGACTCGAGCTGGCCCAGGTCCACCTCCGAGTTGAGGACCGCGATGTCCAACAGATCCAGCTCCCGATCCTTGAACTTCACGCCCGCCTTGTTGACGCCGTCCGCGATGCCGCGCATCTCCTCGAGGAACTCGGGCTCGTATTTGCGCAGGAAGAGCGAGTCGGTGAGCAGCCGCAGCTGCGCCCAGCCATTGACCACGTCCTGCTTGTTCTTCAACGTGCCCAGCTTCTCCATGTAGCGCACGACGTCGTCCGCCACGAGCTCGCCGTATTGCAGGCCCCGCTCGTGGGGCTCGCCCTCGATGTGGATGTATTTCCATCCCCCGTCGTCGTAGCGGAAGCCCTTGCCCGCCCACCGCACGGACTCCAGGGGGATGTACTCGGTGATGTCGTCCACCTCCTCCACGCGCACGTCATCGAACCATGCCGAGCCCGTGGCCGCGCCGTTGCGCCCCAGGTGCAGGCGCACGGCATCCTCCGACTGGATGGCGAAGAAGAGCACCGACACCCGCCCCTCCTGCTCCGCGCCGGGCGAGGGCGAGCAGTTGGTGAAGGCGAAGCTCTTCATGGACAGACACGCGCCCATCGCCGTGGGGTAGCGCGCCTGGGGATCCGCTCGCACGCCCCGGGTGCGCACCCACGCGCTGAGCCGGTAGAGGCGGCCCACCTGGAGCTTCACCGGCTTGGACTCGACAGTCGTCTCGGCGCCCGAGGCCGGGTGCTCGATGACGAGTCCGCGCGCGCCCTCGCTCTTGCCCTCCGTGCTGGAGATGACCCGGCCCGCGCCACTCACGCTCCATTCCGTGGGCAGTCCCGCGGCGGCTCGCTCCTCGAAGCCCGCGTTGGGCACGGCCACCCGCGCGGCCCAGGAAGGAAAGGCGTGAAAGACTCCCAAAGCGAGCAACCAGGCGCCGAGCGGTCTCGGGAGATGAAGAAGAGGACTCATGGTGCGGGGGTTTTCCCCGCTCCCCTCCCCAGCGTCAACCCGCCCCGCCCCGGAGGCCGAGTCGACCGCCACCGCCGGTATTGGGCCGCCCGCCTGAACGCCCTGCCAGCGAGCGCGCTTTGTTTTGTTCCTCATGGAATTTCGAGCGATGCTGAGGACTCAGTGCGTTCCCCATCCTGGCTCCCCCTTTTGCTGTGCGTCGGCTGCACCGCGCACGTCATTCCCACCGTCACCTCCTCCGCGGTGCCCGCGACCGTGACGGAGGCCGCGCCATCCTCCCCCGAGGTGGTCCAGGCCCCCGTGACAGCGGAAACACCGGTGGAGACGGAACCTCGCGCGGCTCCAGTCGCCACGGCCGCCGCGCCCGCCGAGAGCGAGGCCGAGGAAGACGAGGAGTCGGGGGACGGCTCCGAGTCACCCGAGGGCGAGGAGGAGTCCGAGACGAGCGCGGGCACCGAGCCGTTCCTGGGGCCGCTCTACACCGCTGAATGGTCGGACGAAGCCCTCACGGAGCTGTGGAAGAAGCAGCCCAAGACGCTCGGCTCCATCTCGGTGGGGTTCGTGCACAGCGGGCGGATGGTGAACTCGGTCCAGTTCCCGCCCGGCGAGGAGTGGATCGTCGTGTCCCCCGAGCGGACGTGGGCCACCCAGGAGACGATCGACGCCGTCATCCGGGCCATCCGCGAGGTGCGCGCCGAGCACCCCAAGGCCCCGCGGCTCCGGGTCAATCAAATCAGCTCCCAGGACGGCGGCTACATGCGTCCGCACAAGAGCCACCAGAGCGGCCGGGACGTGGACCTGGGCTTCTACTACCCCACCGAGGAGCCCATCCGGGTGCGCGAGCGCGAGAGGCATATCGACCTCGAGCTGAACTGGGCGCTCATCAAGGCGCTCGTGGTGCACACCGACGTGCAGATGATCCTCGTGGACAAGCGCGTGCAGAAGGTCCTGCGCGAGTACGCGCTGACGCACGGCGAGGACCCGAAGTGGGTGGATTCGCTCTTCCTCGGGAACTCGCCCCTCATCAAGCACGCGCGCGGCCACCGCGACCACTTCCACGTGCGCTTCTTCAACGCACGCGCCCAGGAGCTGGGCTGGCGCATCGCGCCGCTGCTCGCGCTGCAGCCGGACCACAACATGCTCATGCACCGGGTGCGCTCGGGCGACACGCTCGGGGCCATCGCGCTCAAGTATGGCTCCGGGGTGACGGCCATCCAGAAGGCGAGCCGGATGCGTGGGACGTTCTTGCGGCTCGGCCAGGTGTTGACGGTGCCCCTGCGCGGCCCCTGCACCCGCTGCCCCGTGCCGCCGCACGTCGTCATTCCGCCGAGGCGCATGCCGCCCGGATTCGAGCCCCAGGCGCCCGCCCTGGCCAGTCCGTCGGCCCCCGCCCCCACCGAGACTCCGGTGCCCGAGGCCCCTCCGGCCGTCGCCGAGCCCACGCCCGTGGCGCCCGCGGAGACTCCGGCGCCCGAGGCCCCTCCGGCCGTGGCCACGCAACAGGCCCCCACCGAGGAGCCCGCGCCCACCGTGGCGGCACCGTCCGAGCCCCTGCCCACCGCCCCCGTGCCGTCCTCGGGAGGCGGCCTGCCCGCGACGGCGGACACCTCGGCCAGCACGGTTCAGTGACGCTTCACGGATTCAAGGGCGGGCCCGGCGGCTCGCCTTCTCGCGCTCGCCCAGGGCGGCCTGGAGGAACTTGCCCGCCAGCTTCCGGCCGATGAGTTCCTGGGCGACCATGCCCGCCTCGACGAGCTTGTCGAGGTTGATGCCCGTCTCCACGCCCATGCCGTGCAGCATGTAGACGATGTCTTCGGTGGCCAGGTTGCCCGCCGCGCCCGGCGCGTAGGGGCAGCCGCCGAGTCCGCCGATGCTGGCGTCGAACGTCGTCACGCCCATCTGCAGGCCCACCAGCGCATTGGCCAGCGCCGTGCCGCGCGTGTCGTGCAGGTGCAGCGCCAGGGCCTCCACCGGCAGGTGCTCGAGCAGCGCGGAGAGGATGGTCTCCGTCTGCCGGGGCGTGCCCACGCCGATCGTGTCCCCCAGGCTCAACTGGTAGATGCCGTCCGCGTAGAGCGCCCGGCTGATCTCCACCACGCGCGAGACGGGCACCTCCCCTTCATAGGGACAGCCCCACACGGTGGACAGGTAGCCGCGCACCCGCATCCCCGCCTTCAGCGCCGCCTCGCTCGTCTGGCGCGCTCCGTCCACGGCCTCGGCGATGCTCTTGTTGATGTTCTTGTGCGAGTGGGCCTCGGACGCGGAGATGAACACCGCGGCCTCCTCCAGCCCCGCCTCCTTCGCGCGCTGCAGGCCCTTGAGGTTGGGCACCAGCGCCGAGAACGTGACGCCCTCGCGCCGCCCCACCAGGCGCAGCAGTTCCTCGGCGTCCGAGAGCTGCGGAATCCACTTGGGGTGGACGAAGGACGTCACCTCGATGCGCTTCTCGCCCGCGGCGATCAACGCCTCGATGAGCCGCGCCTTGTCGCGCGTGGGCAAGGTGCGCAGTTCGTTCTGCAAGCCGTCGCGAGGGCCGACCTCGTAGAGGTCCACCCGCCGAGGCAGAGAGCCAAGCCCTGTGACGCGGGGGCCGCGATGTTGGTTCGAATCCACTGGAGGCAACCTTGTGTAGAGATGTCCGCCAAACCCGCGCCGCGCAACGCTCTCAACTCCGCCGCGTCGCGGCGCCCACGATGAGGTCCATGGAGGCGTCCGTCAGCGGCCCACCCTCCAGCCCGCCATGCACCCAGAGCACTGAAAACCCTGTGAATTCCAACAGTTGCGTTAATTCCGCGAGCGGATAGTAACGGATGGAATAACGGCCGGAAAGCAAACGGCCATCGGGAAGCGTCAACCGCCGGTGGCCCTCGTCCCGACCACGCACCGCGTCGAAGTGGCTCTCCTCCGACAGGAGGCTTCCGTCCGGCAGTCGGGTGGAGAAGGTCGCCTCGCCCTGGGAGGAGATGCGCGCGTGGGGCACGGTGTGGAACACCAGGCGCCCGCCCGGCCGCAGGCACCGCGCCACCTCGCGCAGCAGCGCCACGTGCTCCTCGTCCGAGAAGACGAACAACGTCGAGTACCAGGAATAGGCGCCCGCGAGCGAGCCCGTGCGAAATGGCAGGGCGCGCAGGTCCGCGCGCACGGCGGGAAAACCCGGCAACCGCTCGCGCAGGGACAACGCATCCAACTCCAGGCCCAGGATGCGGCCGGCCAGGGGACCCTCGGCGTTCAGGGGGGCGGCGTGCCGCCCATGACCACACCCCAGGTCCACGATGGCTCCGGGCACCTCGAGGTCGCCCAGGGACTCGCGCAGGTAGGCCACCTCCCGCGCCGTCGTCTCCGCGGACAGGAAGGGCCGCGTGGAGCGCAGATACAGCTCCCCGAAGAAGCGCGAGGTCGTCATCCCGCGCGCCGAGGGGAGAGCCCGTCCTTCAACCGCCGCGCCGCATCATCCAGGATCGCGTCGGACTTGCAGAAGGCGAAGCGCGCCATCCCCTGCCCCAGATGCCTGTGCTCGGGCGCGTAGAAGACACTGGGCGGAATGGCCGCCACCCCCACCCGCGTCACCAGGTGGCGGCAGAAGGCCACGTCGTCCCCCAGCCCCTGGCCGGAGATGTCCGCGAGGATGAAATAGCTGCCCTCCGGGACGTGGGCCTTCAAGCCCGCCTGGGCGAGCCCCGCGAGCAGGCGCTCGCGCCGGGCGAGGTACTGGGCGCGCAGCTGCTCGAAGTAGGTGTCCGGCAGCCGCAGCGCTACCGCCATGGCGGCCTGGAGGGGCGAGGCCGTGGCGAAGGTGACGAACTGGTGCGCGCGCTGCACCGCGTCCCGCAGCGCGGGCGGCGCGATGATCCACCCCACCTTCCACCCGGTGAAGCTGAACGACTTGCCCCCGCTGCTCACCGTCACCGTGCGCTCGGCGAGCCCGGGCACCGTGGCGGCGCGCACGTGCCGCGCCGGGGCGAAGACGATGTGCTCGTAGACCTCGTCCGAGAGCACCTTCACGTCATGCTCGGCGCACAGCTCGGCGAGGAACGCGAGCTCCTCGCGGGTGAACACCTTGCCGGTGGGATTGTGGGGCGTGTTGAGGATGAGCAGGCGCGTGCGGGGGCCGAACGCCGCGCGCACCTCGTCCCGATCGAACCACCAGGTGGCGTGCGTGGCGTCCGGGGGCCGCAAGGGCACGTAGCGCGGCCGGGCGCCGACGAAGGCGATGTTGGCGTCGTACGAGTCGTAGAAGGGCTCGAAGGCCACCACCTCGTCGCCCGGATCCACCAGGCCCAGCAGCACGCAGAAGATGGCCTCGGTGGCGCCGCTGGTGACGGTCACCATGGTGTCCGGATCAATCCCCTCCTGGCCGTGGAAGCGCGCGCCGTGCTCGGCGATGGCCTCGCGCAATACCTTCAGGCCGACGCTGGGGGCGTACTGGTTGATGCCCGAGAGGATGGCCTGATGGGCGGCCTCCTTCACCGCGTCGGGCCCGTCGAAGTCGGGGAAGCCCTGCCCCAGGTTCACCGCGCCGTGCTTCAGGGCCAGGGCGCTGAATTCGGAGAAGACGGTGGTGCCCAGCGGCCCCACCCGGCTCGCGAGGATCTGCCTGCTGCTCATTCGGACGCTCCCTTGCTCAGGAGCGTACGATAGCGTCCATCTCCACCTGGCGCGTCATGGAACCTCGCGTCAGTCGGCTCCAGGTCATGGCGCCACCAAACGCCCCCAGGACCAGCGGCATGGCGCACAACAGGTCCGTCGCGTAGTGGAAGCGCCCCACCAGCGTGGCCACGATGAGGCCGAGCGCCGGCAGGAACATCACCCGGAAGACGCGCCGCTCGAAGCGCCAGGCGTACACGAGCACCAGCAGGGCCGTCCCGGTATGCCCCGAGGGGAAGCAGTCCTTGGCGAAGGTCGGCTGGCGCATCGCCGACTCCAGGAAGGGCGTGAGCCACAATCCCTGGAGGCTGTCGGAAAAGGAGCTGAACAGGAAGTAGCGCGGGCCGATGGCCGGCACCCAGGTGTAGAGCACGAAGTTGCAGGCGAAGAAGAGGGCGAGCGCCAGCAGGTACTCGTCGAAGGCCTCACGGCGGCCGGAGAAGTACAGGGCGACGCCCAGCACCAGGGGCCAGACGAAATGGCCGTAGTAGCACACCAGCAGCACATCCATCAGCCAGGCGGGAATCCACGCCCCGAACACCACGGCGGCCTGGGCGCCGAACAGGTGTTGATCCAGGGCGGCGATCCGCGCGTCCCGCAGCACCGGGGTGACGCCGTTCACCAGGGGACCGAGCATCCCATGGCCCACGCTCACCACGGGCAGCAGCCAGAAACACGCCACGAAGGCGAGCAGGCGCTGCCGGGGATAGTAGGTCTCCAGGGTGCGCAGCAGGAGCGGGCCCAGAGCGAACACCGCGAAGACGAACGCGGAGGACCCCGCCCCCGGAGCCCAGCGGAACGGCCCCAGGAGCAACAGGGCCGCGCAGGCGCACGAGAAGACGATGACGAGGTCCGCCGCACGCAGTTCAACCCACTGCGTGTCCTGTGCGGTGCGATGCTCCGAAAGCCTGGTCTTCACGCAGATTTACGCTCCCCTGGCTCCGCGGCCTCCTCCCCAGGGGAAGTGCCGACTTCCAGGCGCTGAACCCGACCCGCCTCAACCCCGCTCCGGCCCTTACGTCTCTCAAGTAACGCGAGCATCGCCGGAAAGAACACGGTGGTGCCCAGGAAGGTACACACGACGCCCAGGAGTGCAATCTGGCCAATCGAGCGCAGCCCCGCATGGTGGGAGATCAACAGGGCCCCGTAGCCCGCGGCGTTGGACAGCGTGGCCACCACGGCGGCCAGGCCCGTGTGCCGCACCACATGCCCCAGCGAGCCCGGCCCCTCCTCCTCGTAGCGGTGGAAGAGGTGGACCGAGTTGTCCACGGCGATGGCGAGCAGGTTGGGCAGCACCACGGCATTGATGAAGTTGAGCTGTACGCCGAACAGGTGCATCCCTCCGGCCAGACAGAGCATGCCCAGGAAGAGCGGCCCGGCCACCAGGCAGGCGCGCTTGAAGCTGCGCAGGCTGACCAGGATGGTGAAGAAGACGACGGCCGCGGCGGCCCAGAGGATGAAGGGCCCGTCCGCGCGGACCAGGGAGAAGATGCGCGCGGCGATCCGGTTGCTGTCGAGGATGGCCAGGTCCACGCCCCGCTGCTTCGCCCCGGCGATCACCTCGTCGAGCTGCGAGGCCCACGCCGACAGCTCGCGCGTGTCGTGGTTGGACACCGAGGGGAAGAGCAGCAGGAACATCCCCTTGCCGTCCATCGCCTCGAAGCGGCGGCGCACCTCCAGGGGCAGTTGCTCGGCGCCGTAGGGCTGGGCGGCGAGCATCTTCGCCACCGTGTCGACGCGGGGATCCTTCCGGGCCTCCTCGGGCAGGTTCTCCAGGGTGGTGCGCAGCGCGGCGATGTGCGTCTCGTGCCCCGGCACGTCCTGGGGCAGCAGATCATTGAGGGACGCGGAGCGCTGGAAGGTGGACTCGGCGCCGTGCCGGACCTTCACCTCCCGGATGACCTCTTCCACCACCCGGGCCTGCTGGAGGTCGTCCACGAGGAGGATGGCGGGATTGAGGGGGGTGCCCGTCTGCTCGGTGATGTGATCGTCCAGGCGCACCGTGGGCGAGTCGCCCTTGAGGTTGCGCATGTTCGTCTCGAAGCCCACCTGGGGCAGCACGTAGAGCGACCACCCGGCGAAGCCGAGCACCGCCACGAGGATGCCGGCGATGGTCGGCGTGGGCCAGCGGCGGCCCGTGGACGCCCTGCCCCGCTCCGCGCGCACGGGCTCTGACTTCTCCGGCGCCCCGGTGCCATCGCCCGGCCGCTTGCGCTCGGCGATCATGAGCAGCGCGGGCCCCAGGCCATAGGCCATCAGCACGGCGAGCAGCACGCCCACGCCCGCGAGCAGACCGAACTGCCGGAAGGCCTCGAACTGGGCGAACACGAGCACGAAGAAGGCCGCCGCGTTCGTGAGCGCCGAGGTGAGCGCTCCGGCGAAGGTGCCCCGCACGGTGCGGGCGAGCGCCTCGGCGGCCGGGTGCTCGCGCCGCTCCTCCGCGTAGCGCATGGTCAGGTGGATGCCGTACTCCAGGCCCAGGCCGATGAGGATGGCCACGAGGAAGCCCGTGACGATGTTCAGGTGGCCGATGGCCAGCTCGGCGAAGGCGAACGTGAGCGACACGCCGAAGACGACGGGCACGCCCACCACGGCCAGGGCCCACAGCCGCCGCGTGGCCAGCAGGATGATGCCCACCGCCATCACCGCCGAGAGGATGCCCGCGCGCGTGAGGTCCTCGCGCATCACCTTGTCCTCGTCGAGCCGCGCCGCGAAGGCCCCCGCGTAGTCGAGCTGGACTCCGGGCCAGCCCTGGACCTCGGCGTTGGCCACGTCCTGCACCGCGCCCACCAGCCGCTGGGCGAACGTGATGTCCCCCGCCGTGCCGTCCGGCTTCACCATCAGGTACATCTCCGAGCCGTCCTGGCTGGAGAGGTCCGCGCGCATGGGGGACTCGGGGCTGTACTTCTTCACGATCGCGTCGAAGTCCGGCGGCGCGGCCTTGTCGCCGAGCAGATCCATGCCGATCGCCCGCTGCTTCTCGTAGCGAAGCCGCGCCTCCACGTCGTGACGCAGCGCGCCCAACTGCTCGGTGGGCAGGAGCCACAGGCCGCGCTCCTGGAAGAAGCCCACGTCGAAGTGGTGCTCCACGTAGCGCACCTCGGGCAGCGCCTCGAGCTTGCGGGCCAGCCCCTGGGCGAAGGCGCGCAGCCGCTCGGTCGAATCCCCTCGCGCGCGCACCACCAGGTAGCCGTCACCTCCGGCCTTCTGGGACACCCGCGTGAGATCCTTCACCTCGGGTGCCTCGCTGGGCAGCAGTTCCACGAAGGAGCCGCGGAACTCCAGACGGCCCGCCAGCAGCGCGCCACCGAGCCCCAGCAGCACGAACACGAGCAACACCCGCCAGGGCCGCGCGAGCGAGGTGTGGATGAAGGACTTGAACCATCGCTCTCGAAAAGACTCAGCCACGCATGACCCCGGTTGAGTGAAGACCCGCAGAAAGCAAAATTCTAAACACCTGTCACGGGCCCAAAGAACTCCCGTCCCAACACCGAGCGTCCGGGCGGACTTCCTCCTGGAGCGGAGCTTTTCTGATCTCCCGGTACGAGAGGGACGAACAGGGGGCACCGGGTGTGCAGAGGGTTGCGCACTCGCCCGCCAGACAACGCTTCGGGCGCGCGGGCCCCCCTCCAAAGGCCGCTTGATCGTCCACCTGACGGGTGATTCGGCGCACGGCCGATGCCTTGACACCCGGGAGGTGACTCAATATTGACCGCCCACGCCAAGCCCCCCGAGCAAGGACGAGCACCCTGCGGCCTTGGGTCGATTCTCCACCCGGGTCCCGGACACGGCTGCGCCTTAGAGACGACGACATGAGTGACGTATTCGAGAAGTGCCGCAGCTGGAAGGACTACCGCATCGCCAAGGCCACGGGGCTCTACCCGTACTTCCGCGCCATCGAGGAGTCCTTTGGTGCCACGGAGGTCCAGATCGAGGGCCGCCGCGTCATCATGGTCGGCTCGAACAACTACCTGGGCCTGAGCGCGGATCCGCGGGTCAAGGAAGCGGCGATCAAGGCCGTGGAGCGCTACGGCACCACGTGCTCGGGCTCGCGGCTGCTCAACGGGACGCTCGCGCTGCACGAGGAGCTGGAGCACCAGCTCGCCAAATTCCTCAACCGGGAGTCGGCGCTCGTCATCTCCACGGGATTCCAGACGAACCTGGCGCTCTCCTCCATCCTGGGCCGCCACGACATCGTCTTCGCGGATCGGCAGAACCACGCCTCGCTGGTGGACGGCGTGCGGCTGTCCTTCGCCACCGAGCGCAAGTTCCGCCACAACGACCTCGGGCACCTCGAGCAGCTGTTGCAGCAGGCCTCGGAGAAGGAGCCCAACGCGGGGAAGATCATCATCACCGATGGTGTGTTCTCCATGGAGGGAGACATCTGCGACCTGCCGCGCATCGTGGCGCTGGCGAAGAAGTACAACGCGCGGGTGATGACGGATGACGCCCACGCCATGGGCGTGCTGGGTGAGCAGGGCCGCGGCACCTCGGAGTACTTCGGGCTGGAGGCGGAGACGGACCTGGTGATGGGCACCTTCTCCAAGAGCTTCGCGTCGCTCGGCGGCGTGCTCGCGGGGCCCCAGGACGTCATCAACTACATGCGCCACAAGTCGCGCTCGGTCATCTTCTCCGCGTCCATGACGCCCGCCTCGGTGGCCTCGGCGCTCAAGTCCCTGGAGATCATCCAGGCCGAGCCCGAGCGGCGCGCGCGGCTGCTGGACATCGCGGAGAAGATGCACAACGGCTTTCGCGCCATGGGCTTCGACACGGGCGTGTCGGTGACGCCGGTGGTGCCGGTGCACATCGGGGATCAGGTCAAGTGCTTCCGCTTCTGGAAGGCCCTGCACGAGGCGGGCGTGTTCGCCAACCCCGTGGTGCCCCCCGCGGTGGAGTCGGGCCACGCGCTCATCCGCACCAGCTACATGGCCACGCACACGGACGAACAGCTCGACCGGGTGCTCGACATCTTCGAGCGGATTGGCAAGAAGCTGGACGTCATCCCCCAGACGCGGCCCTCCACCTATACGCCGGTGAAGATCGCCCGGCCCCACACCTTCGTGCGCGGCAACCAGGCCTCGGAGAAGTGGGCCGCCGCGAGCGCGGGCGAGCTGTCCCAGCAGGGCTTCTCGTTGGATCAGCTCTTCGAGGCGGTGGAGACGCTCACCTGGCGCGCCGCCAACCTGCAGCCCAAGGACATCCGCGAGCTCGGGCGGATGCCGAGGAAGCTCTGGGCCAGGCGCGCGCACCTGCCCGGTATGCTCTTGGAAAAGGGCGCCAACCTCTTCATCCGCAACGGACGCGAAGACAGGAGCTAGTCCCGCCATGGCCGTCGCCGCCGAATCGCTCGCCGCCGAGTCCCCGTCCCCTCCCCTGTCCGCCCGCGTGGAGGTGACGCCCGTGCGCACCTCGGCGGAGCGCACGGCCTTCATCCGCTTCGCCTATACCGTCTACCAGGGAGATCCCCACTGGGTGCCGCCCCTGGAGATGGAGCGCCGGGACTTCATGGACCCGCGCAAGAACCCCTTCTTCGAGTTCGGCGAGGTGGAGTTCTTCCTCGCCCGGCGCGACGGGCAGGTGGTGGGGCGGATCGCCGCGGTGAACAACCCGCGCTACAACGAGTTCCAGAAGACGAACGTCGGCTTCTTCGGCCTCTTCGAGTGCGTGAATGACGCGGGCGTGGCCCAGGCCCTCTTCGAGGCGGCCGCCCACTGGCTGCGTGCCCGGGGCTTCACGTCCGTGCTCGGGCCGATGAGCTACTCCACCAACCACGAGGTGGGACTGCTCATCGACGGGTTCGGCACGCCGCCGTCCATCATGACGACGTACAACCCGCGCTGGTACCCCGCCCTGCTGGAGGCCAACGGCTTCACCAAGGCGAAGGATCTGTACGCGTGGGAGCTGTCCGCCTCCACCCCGCCGCCGGAGAAGGTGGCGCGCGTGGCCGAGAAGATCCGCCAGCGCGAGGGGGTCACCGTGCGCCCGGTGAACCTCAAGGACTTCGACGCGGAGGTGACGCGCATCAAGACGATGTACAACTCGGCGTGGGAGAACAACTGGGGCTTCGTGCCGATGACGGAGGGCGAGTTCGACCACCTGGCGAAGGAGTTGAAGCAGATGGTGCGCTCGGAGCTGGTGCTCATCGCCGAGGTGAAGGGAGAGCCCGTGGGCTTCGGGCTCACCCTTCCGGACGCGAACGAGGCCATCAAGGCCGCCAACGGCCGGCTCACCACGTTCGGCCTGCCCATCGGGCTCGCGAAGCTGCTGCTCGCCTCGCGCCGCATCCGCCGCTTGCGCCTCGTCCTGCTGGGCACCGTGGAGGGCTACCGGCGCCGGGGCCTGGACGCCATCCTCTACCTGGACACCCTGCGCAAGGCGCGCGAGCTGGGCTTCGAGGGCGGGGAAATCTCCTGGACGCTCGAGGACAACCACCTCGTCAACCGCGCCATCGAGTCGATGGGCGGCCAGCGCTCCAAGACGTTCCGCGTCTACGAGAAGCCCCTCTGAGCACCCCGCTCAGGGGACGATCTTCTTCTCGATCTGGGCCCGCTTGGTCTTGAGCGTGGCCAACAGTCCGTCGAAGCCCTTGGTGGCGAGGACCCTCCGGAACTCCTCCTGGTAGGATTCCAGGAGCGACACGTCTTCGGTGACGACGTCGTAGATGCGCCAGCCGCTCTTGTCGTCCGTCCGGTAGAGCTTGTAGTCCACGGGGAAGCGCTCGCCCCGGTTGATCTTCACCGTGGTGGCCACGCGGGCGTCATTTCCCTGGATGGACTCCTCGCCGTACCGCACCTGGGCCTTTCCCTGGCCGAGCGCCCGTTGGGCGTAGGAGGCGCGCAACAGCCCCTCCATGGTGCCGGAGAAGTCCTGGCGCTGGGCGGGCGTCAACTTGTTCCAGGTGTCGCCCAGGGCACGCCGGGACAGTTCCCCGAAGTCCACGAAGCGCTCCACCGCCTTGGACAACTGCTCCACCGTGGCGCCCTTGGCCGAGGCGATCTTCTGGACATCGGCGCTGCCCGTCTTGACGACGTCCAGGGGACTGGGCGCGGTGGTGAGCAGCATGGCGGTGACGAGGGAGACGAACATGGCGGGGAAGCTCCGGAGTCCAAGGAAGGTAACTGACGGGGGGTCATGACACACCGCGAGGTGGACTTATTCACGGCCCTCGGGGCGAGGTGCCCATGGCCCGGGCGAGCCCCGCCCGAGCCACCTGGAAGTCGTGCCAGCTCTGGGCCCGATCGGCCGACGCCTGGGCGAGCGCCGTGAAGGCCTCGATCAGATCCCGGGTCCCGCTCGTGCCCAGGTCGAACGCGCTGAAGGCGGCCGTGGCCCAGCGCCTCGCCTCGCGCTCGGCCTGACTCAGGGCCCGGGCCCGCTCCAGCGCCATCATCAGCTCGCCGTGGACCTTGGTCACCTCCAGGCGGATGGCGGCCTGGAGCAGGCGCTGCTGCGCCTTGAGCTTGTCCAGCTCGGCCCGGGACTGATCCAACTGCGCCTGCTTCACCGGAAAGTCGAAGGTGTAGCGCGCCACCAGCCCCACCCCCGCCTCGCGATCATTATAAGGATCGAAGGCGAAGGGATCCCGCTGCCGCGTCGCGCTCGAGGTGTAGCGCAGGGTCAGGAAGCCCGCGAGCCCCAGGTCCGGGAAGAAGCCGCGCTCTCGGATGAACACCTCCTTCTCCCGGGCGATCACGCCCGCGGCGATCCCCGCCAGCTCGGGGCGTTTCTCCTCGGCCATCGACAAGGCCTCGTCCAGGGAGGTCGGCGTCACCTCGTCCTCGGGCTCCAGCTCGAACTCGGCCACCTCCACGGGCTCGCCCTCGGGCACGCCCGCGAGCAGGCGGATGGCGGCCAGGGCCAGGCGCTGGCCCTGCTCGGCCTGGGCGCGGCGCGCTTCCAGTTGCTTGCGGAAGAAGCCGACCTTGTACAGGTCCATGCGCGACACCTGATCGGACTTCGCGTCGAGCAGTTCGCGCAGTTGCGCCGCCGCGTCCTCCAGCCGCTTCGAGGTCTCGTCGAGCTGCGCCAGTCCCGAGCGCGCCAGCTGGTAGCCGAAGAAGGCCTGGGCGGCCTGGAATCCGGCCTCGTCCTCCGCGCGGGACTGGAGCGCCTTGCCGATGACGGGCCCCTGCTTCGCCGCCTCCTTCAGGGCCTGGAGCTTGCCGAAGGTGTAGAGCGGCAGCACGGCAGTGGACTCGGCGAAGGCCGTCACACCCATGCGGCCGAACTTGAAGTCGCCCTCCAGGGACGCCTCGGTGGTGGGAGGGCCCCCGAGTCCATCATTGCGGGCCTCGGGCACGGGCCCACCGAGGCCCACCCGCGTTTCGAACTTGGGAAACCAGGCCCAGTTCGCCTGGCGCAGCAGGGCCTCGAAGCGGCGCAGCTCCGCGCGGGCCTCCTCCACCCGCGCGTCCTGGGAGCGCGCGCGCTCGACGAGCCGCTCCAGGGTAAGGGGCTCGCGGCTCTCCGCTCCAGATGCCGAGGCGGGGGGTTGATCCGGCACGGATTGCTCCGCCGTGTCCCCCACCGAGGGCACTCCGTCCGGAGCCAGGAGCGCGGGAGGCGGCGTGGGGGGCGGCACCGGCACGACCTGCGCCCCCGCCAGCGTCGCGGAGAGCACCCACCCCACCGCCATGACTCGTTGCGTCTCCTTGCGGTTCACCACTCGACGTCTCCCGGGAATGCCGTGCGACGGGAGCATCCCCCGTCGAAGCGTACCGTGGACGAAAGAAATGCCACGAACTGCTTGGTCCGTTGCCACCGCATGGGCAGAATCCGCGCCGTTCAAGTTCCGCCCCGGGGGCAGTCCTCGCCCCGGCACCGAGGAGCCCCATGGCCTATACCGATCGCGTCAAGCAGATCCTCTCGTGGTACCCGTCCGACAATCCCGGCACGCTGACGAACCTGGCGCGCCTGCTCAACACCGGCACCCTCGCCGGCACCGGCAAGATGGTCATCCTCCCGGTGGACCAGGGTTTCGAGCACGGCCCGGCGCGCTCCTTCGCGCCCAACGCCGCCGGGTATGATCCGGACTATCACATCCAGCTCGCCATCGACTCGGGCTGCAACGCCTACGCCGCGCCCCTGGGCTTCCTGGAGGCGGTGGCCGGCAAGTACATGGGCGAGATTCCGCTCGTGCTCAAGCTCAACAACTCGGACACGCTCGCCAAGACGGAGTACCCCATCTCGGCGGTGACCTCGTCGGTGCGCGACGCGGTGCGCCTGGGCTGCGCGGCGGTGGGCTACACCATCTACCCGGGCTCCGGGGCGCGCAACCAGATGTACGAGGACCTCCGGGACATCATCGAAGAGGCCAAGTCGTACGGCCTGCCGACGATCCTGTGGGCGTACGCGCGCGGCAACATGTCCAAGCAGGGCGAGACGGCCATCGACGTCATCTCCTACGCGGCGCAGATCAGCGCCCAGCTCGGCGCGCACATCATCAAGGTGAAGCCGCCCGGTGACTTCCTGGAGCAGCCCGAGGCCAAGAAGGTCTACGAGCAGTACGGCATTCCCACCAAGACGATGGCGGACCGCATCCGCGACGTCGTGAAGTCCGCCTTCAACGGCAAGCGCATCGTCATCTTCTCCGGCGGCGAGGCGAAGAAGACCGAGGATCTGCTCGAGGAGATCAAGCAGATCGCCGCGGGCGGGGGCTTTGGCTCCATCATGGGCCGCAACGCCTTCCAGCGTCCCCATGCCGAGTCGGTGAAGCTGCTCAAGGACGTCATGGCCATCTTCAAGAACGCCCCGTAGGGACACCTCCCACTTCGGGTGCTGTCCCGCGGCCGGTTTTCCCTCGGAGAACCGGCCGCTTTTCATGTCGGGCGGCGCAAAACGTCTCCCGGTCAAAACACCCAGAGGGGTGTTGCGTGACCCAGGTCACGTTTTCCGGGTTGGGCCCTTCCACCGGCTCTTCGACAGCAGTATTTCTGGATATAAAGAAGCTGTTTGCTCGCGGAAAATTTTTCTGCTAGTAAAATGGGGAGAATATCCGTGGGGCTCGCCTGACCCCCCCTGCTGTCCTGCCCCGGAGGTTCGACATGCTGACATTGGTCGCCGCAGTGCAGGATACAATGCCGACGCGCGGAACCTCGGGTGCCCCCTACTCGGTCATGAAAGAGCGGAAGTCGACTCAGGCCGGGTTGCCGGCGGCGGAACAACAACAGGCACCTTCGCCCGTGGACTTCATGTCCTGGTCGAAGACGGTCCAGTACCAGACGCAAGTGGTGCTGCATCAGATCCTGGAGCTCGAGGACGAGCGGCACCTGGATCCCGCCTGGAACAAGGTGCTCGAGCAGGTGCGCAGCTACAGCCTGCGGCCCTCCAAGCGCATCCGTCCGGCGCTGGTGCTCGTGGGCTACGCCCTGGGCCGCGGCGACACGCGCGCGCCCTCGGGACTGTGGCGCTTCGCGGCGGCCACGGAGCTGCTCCACACCTTCATGCTCATCCACGACGATGTCGCGGATCAGGCCGACACGCGGCGCGGCGGCGCGGCGCTGCACAAGATGCTCGGCGAGGGGCGGCTGGGTGAGAACCTGGCGATCGTGATCGGAGATCACCTCTACGGCCGCTCGTTGGAAGTGATGCTCGGCTGCAACCTGCCGGAAGCGGACGTGGCCACGCGCTACTTCCTCAAGGTGTGCCGCTACACCGCCGCCGGGCAGTACATGGACATCCGGCTGCCGCACCAGCCCCTGTCCGAGCTGTCCATCTACCACGCGCTGCGCGTGGCCTATTTGAAGACGGCGCTCTACGGCTTCACCGCGCCGTTGGTGTGCGGGGCGATGCTGGCCGGCTCGGATCCGGAGATCATCAACAAGCTGGAGCGCTTCGGCCGCTACGTGGGCACGGCGTACCAGCTGCGCGATGACCTGCTCGGCCTCTACGGCCAGTCGTCGGTGGTCGGCAAGCCGACCGACTCGGATCTCGCCCAGGGCAAGCGCACCTTCCCGCTGCTGGCCGCCTACCTCCGGGCCACGCCCGAGGCGCGTCAGGAGATGGAGACGCTCTGCATCCCCGGCCCCAAGGACGAGACGATGCTGCAGCGGGCCCGGGAGCTCGTGGAAGCCCATGGTGGCCGCGGCGCCACCGAGCGCCTCATCGAGCGCTCCACCAACGCCGCCGCGCGCATCCTGCAGACGCTGCCCGAGGCCGGTGGTCTCAAGCAGATGCTGCGCGATCTGCTGCAGATGTTGATGATCCGCGAGGCCTGAGCGGCCCCGCCGTCTCCCCTTCCCGCGCGTGCGGCTCCTCACGAGGAGCCCGCGCGGGAGCGCTCTTCCGAGTCAGCCGCGGCGGCACGCGCCGGAAAAACAAAAGGCCCGCCAGGTGCGAAACCTGACGGGCCTGATGGGTTGTGGAGCTAATCGGGATCGAACCGATGACCTCTTGAATGCCATTCAAGCGCTCTCCCAGCTGAGCTATAGCCCCTTGTGACACGGGTGTTTTCGAAGGTGAGGGACGAGGCCCGCCGCGTACTCGTGACGGGCCTCGTCTTCTCTATCTGTGGAGCTAATCGGGATCGAACCGATGACCTCTTGAATGCCATTCAAGCGCTCTCCCAGCTGAGCTATAGCCCCACAACTCGGTGGCCACCTGGGCAGTGGCTGCCGTCCGTCGAAAGCGGCGCTCTTCTATAACTTCTTCGGCCGGGGCGCTACTCCCGAATTCGGGGGGCCGGCGTTTTTCTGCTTCATCCGCTGAGCGGTCTCCTCCCCTTCCATGAGCAGATCCGTGATCTCCCGCGCCTGGACCTCGGCCTTGTGGTGCACCTGCTCGATGGCCTTGAGCAGCGGAGCGAACGCGGCCGGCAATTCCAGGCGGCCCTTCTGGGCCTGCTTGAAGACGGCCTCGCCCAGCTCGCGGAAGACCCGCTCCTTCTCCTTCTGGAGGAAGTCGCTCTGCGTCTTCGCCTTGGCGAGCGCGGAGTGCTTCTCCACCTGCTGGCGCAGTTGGGTCAGCTGGGTCTGGGAGGCCTCGAACGCCGCCTGGATCTGACGGAGGGTCTCGGACTGCTTGGGGTCGGCTGCCACCGGGCGCAACCTCGCGGAAAGAGAACGTCCTAGCTGGGTAGCGTGCACGCGCCTGGACTGTCAACCCGCCGAGGGGTTCTTGCGCAGCCGGGCGGCGAAGAATCCCCCGCCGGGCACCCGGGGCGGCAGCGCGCGGAGGAAGGGACCGTCGCACAGCACGGCCGCTCGCTCGGCGCCAAAGACAGGTGCCAGGGGCTCCACCTCGAAGCCAGGCACCCGCGCGAGGAAGTCGCGCACCACGGCGTCGTTCTCCTCGGGCAGGAGCGAGCACGTGGCGTACACCACCCGCGCTCCGGGCTTCACCCGAGGGGCCAGCTCCACCAGGAGCTCCAGCTGCGTGGTGTGGAACTCCTCCACCGCCTTCGCGCTGAGCTTCCATTTCTGATCCGGCTCGCGCGCCAGCGAGCCCGTGCCACTGCAAGGCGCGTCCACCAGCACCACGTCCGCGCTCTCCAGGGGAAGCGGCTGGGGAAAGGACACGTGGCGCAAGGACAATTCCCGGGCCCGCTCGCGCGCCTGGGCGAGACGTCGGCGCGAACGATCTCCCGCCAGGACCCGGCCCGCGCGCCCCACCTCGTCCGCCAGCGCGAGGGTCTTGCCTCCCGCCCCCGCGCACACGTCCGCCACCGTGCATCCCTCGAGCGTGCCCTCCAGGGGACGACACGCCTCGACGATGAGCTGGCTGCCCACGTCCTGCACCTGCAACCGGCCCTCGCGCATCACCCGCGTCTCGAAGACGCGATGGCTCGCGTCGGTGATCCGCACCGCGTCCAGCGCCACGTCCACCGGGGCCGCGGCCACGCCCTCCTCGCTCAGCCGCGCCAACACCTGCTCCCGCGTCCCCGTGGGCCGTGCCCGGAAGTGCAGCGACGGCTCCTCGTCCAGCGCCGCCAGCATCGCCTCCAGCACGGGCTCCGGGTGCAGCTCCGCCAGCCGCTGCACGAGCCAGTTGGGAAAGGAGTAGCGCGTCGCCAGCCGCTCGGGGCCAGACTCGGACAGGGGCGGCTCGGCGAGCGGAGACTCCACCATCCGCGCGAGCAGATCATCCTTGATGGTGCGCGGCCGGATGGGTCCGGGCAGCTTCACCTCGGGGCCGATGCGCGCCCAGTTGGCGCCACAGAAGAGCCGGCGCCAGAGGACGTAGCGCACGAGCACCTGATCCTCCAGGAGACCAATCTTGCTCGGAGCCTGGCCCAACGTGCGCGAGGCCAGGTCCAACAGCCGCTGGTGCCGCGACAACTCGCGCACCGCCAACGCGGCGAATCGCCGCTCCTGTCCCCCCAGGCCCTCGGCGTCCTTGAGCGCCTCGGCGAGCGAGAGCTTCAAGGGCTCGCCCTTGAGGACGGACAGGTGCGCTTGAAGGGCCGCGGTCGCGGCGCGTCGGGACGGGCGCCCCAGGCGCTCCTCGTCCAGGAAGGTATCGGGCCAGAGAGTCTTCACGCTCACGTCACGTCTCGCGCGGCCCGACTACGCGTTCAGGGCCAGCGAGACGGCCAGACACCCCTCGTGGGTGCGCACCTCACGCGGTCCGGCCGATAGAAAGAAGTATTGATCCCGCCCGCGCGACTCGCCGTCCACCTCGAGCGAGCCCTCGAGCAACAACATCCCCGCGCGCAGGTGCCTGGCGCAGGGCGAATGCGTCGCGCCGGGCGCCATCCGCATCCACAGTCCACCGCCGGGCTCCTCCGCCAGGCGCACACCGGGAGATGGCGCCTCCGTCCAGACCTCCTCGGAAGGCACCCGTCCCGCGGCCCGGCGCTCCACCTCGCGCCGCAACCTCACGAAGCGCTCCACCAGCGCCATCATCTCCTCGAGCTGGAAGGGCTTGTTGAGCACCGCGTCCGGCGCGTGGGGGTTGAGCAGCTTCACCACCTCCTCGGTGGAGGAAGCACTGACGATGGCCACCGGCTGCAGCCGCTTGCGCGCCGCCTCCAGCACGATGCGCCCGCCACCGCTCGTATCCCCGATGCGCAGATCCGTCATGACGAGGGAGAAGAGCTCCTCGCGCAAGGCCTGCTGGGCTTGGGCGATGCTGCCCGCCTCCCGAACCTCGGCCTGCTCGGAGATGAGTTCCGCCATGCCCTCGCGCAGACCGGGATCATCCTCTACCAGCAGCACCTTCATCGAGGACCTCGGCCCGGCATTTTCGCGGCTCATCAACGCCCGGGGGTCCCCCCGACCCGGCGGGTGACAGCTCCCAGGAATGGCCCTCCCCGGACTCGAACCGGGACGCGGGGTCAGCCGCAGCGGATTTTGAGTCCGCCTCGTCTACCAATTTCGACAGAGGGCCCCTTGGGGGTGGAACGAGCAGACGTATACATCGATGCCGCGCCGGACGCATCCGAAGATTGCGGTCCCCCGTGCTGATCGCTAAACGGGGCGCCATGTACAACCTCCTCATCGCCTTGGGTGTGGGACTCGCCATTACCCTGGGTGTCAAGCTGACCGGCCTCGGCCCCCTCTGGGCGGGCATCATCCCTGGCACCATCGCCCTCGTGGCCACCTACTTCCTGCTCGCTCAGCGCGTGGGCAAGGAGCTGCAAAAGCTCATGCTCGCCGTCCAGAAGGAGCTCCAGGGCCAGCCCACCAGCCAGAAGGACGCCCAGGCGCGCATCGAGCGGGCCATCAAGATGTTGGAGGGCGGACTCGTCTACGAGAAGCGGCAATTCCTCGTGGGGCCCGAGGTGCACGCCCAGATTGGAATGTTGAAGTACATGTCCAAGGACCTGGACGGCGCCCAGCGGCACTTCGCCCTGGCGAGCGGGCGCAACTACATGGCCAAGGCCATGGAAGGCGCCCTGCACTTCCAGAAGAAGGACTTCGCCGCCATGAAGAAGGCCTTCGAGGCCGCGGTGACGGCCGGCAAGAAGGAGTCCATCGTCTGGGCCGTGTACGCCTGGTGTCTCCTGCAGAACAAGGAGAAGGACGAGGCGCTCAAGGTGCTCGGCCGGGGCACCGAGGCCAACCCCTCCGATGAGAAGCTCAAGAGCAGCCTGGCCGCGATCCAGAACGACAAGCGGCTCAAGATGAAGCCCTACGAGCCCCTGTGGTGGCAGTTCGGCCTGGAGACGCCTCCCCCCCAGATGATGGGCGGCGGCGGCCGGCGGGTTCAGTTCAACCCCCGACGCTGACCCCTCCCTTCCGGGAATTCCTACCGGTCTCCATTCCCGAGAACACTGCAACTCTTGCCTAGCCGGGCGCCCGTCCGCCGTCGTTCTGATCGCAAGCCCCTGGAATCACGTCTCCCTTTTGGGATGGGTCAAGGGGCACGTCCCTTGCTTCTGGGGACGGCGTCGTCCTGGGAGCGTGGGCCCGGAGACGAAGCGGCCGGGGGTCTTGGGTGACGGAGGACATGGGGTGCACGCCAGCGATGGCGGCGACGGATGGGCGGGAGGCGGGTTCCTCCGGGCGTGACACCCGGGACTTCCGAACGGACATGAGCGGCCCGGTTCAGGGAGCGGAGCGGATGATGCAACGGCACGACCGACATGGCGAGAAGGCCCTGATCCTGGTCGTGGATGATGACGCGGGCACGCGAGAGAGCCTGTTGGAGCTGCTCGCCCCCCGGTTCGATGTCGTGGGCGCCAACAGCGGGCGCTCCGGCGTGGAGCTCGCCCGTGAGCGGCACCCGGACCTGGTCCTCCTGGATCGCTTCCTGGACCAGGAGGACGGGCTGGCGGTGCTCGAGGCCCTGCAGCACGACCGGGCCACGGAGTCCGTGCCCGTCATCTTCCTCACGGGCGACTCGGACGAGGCCACCCTGGAGAAGTGTCTGGAAATGGGCGCGGTGGACTTCGTGCACAAGCCGGCCAGCTCCCGCGAGCTCGTGGCGCGCATCGATCGGGCGCTGCGCCAGAGCGAGCAGCAGCAGCGCCTGCAGCAGATGGCCCAGACGGACGCGCTCACGGGCCTGGCCAACTTCCGCGCCCTGTCCGCGCGCCTGGAAGAGGAGTTCAAGCGCTCCAACCGCTATGACTACCCCCTGTCCGTGGTGGTCATCGATCTGGACCACCTCAAGGCCATCAACGATGGCATGGGCCATGACGTGGGCAACCGCGCCATCCTGGCGCTCGCCAACCTGCTGCGCACCAACCTGCGCGAGGTGGACTTCGCGGCGCGCTTCGGGGGCGATGAGTTCGTCGCCCTCCTGCCCCACCAGACGGCGGCCGAGGCGGCCATCCTCGCCGAGCGCATCCGCGCGGGCCTGAGGGGCGTGAAGATCACCCGCGCGGACGGCCGCCCCGCCCCCTTCGGGCTGAGCGTGAGCGTGGGAATCGCCGACCACTCGGCATCCTATCCGCGCGAGAGCACCGACGAATTGTTGAGAGCCGCGGACGAGGCGCTCTACGAGGCCAAGCGAGAGGGGCGCGACCGTGTGGTGGTGCACCGCTCGGCGGAGCTCGCGGCTCCCAGAGCGGCCCAGCGGCACTAGCTTCAAGAAGGTCTCATACCCCCAAGAGGTCCCGATGGATGGCGGCGGAGCGAGGGCGAGGATGAACGGCGGCAGACTGTCGAGCGGCTCACGGGTGGCCATCATCGGGGGTGGAATCGCCGGGGTGGGAATGGCCGCCTCCCTGCTCTTCAACGCCCGGGCCCGGGGTTGCGCCGTCGACGTGCGCGTGTACGACAGTGGGGATCCCAGTGGCATCGCCCCACCCGCCGTGCTCACACCCGAGTGCCGCTCGCGCCTGGCCGCGCTCGGCTGCCGCATTCCGCTGGAGTGGCGGGCCCACGAGCTGCGTGGGGTGGAGATTCTCTCCCACGGTCAGCGCGAGGTGCTGCCCTCGGCGCCCGGAGGCCTGTGGGTGGTGGATGGCTGGCCCCAGGGCCAGGGCGGCGTGGCGCTGGTGCGCGAGGTGCTCGCGGGCGCGGCCACGGCCCAGGGCGCGCGCTTCATTCAACGGCGCGTGGAGCGGGTGGAGAACCAGCCCTCGGCGCCGGACGCGCCCGCCGCGGTGCGCAAGAACGGCCCCCTCGTGGTGCGCGCCCAGGGCAGCGGCGAGCGTTTCCACGCGGTGGCGCTCGCCACGGGCGCCGGGCCCTCCCTGGGCGACTCCTTCTTCCCGGGCTTCCAACCCGCTCCCACCGTGGCCGCCGTCCAGGCGCGGCTGCGACAGGCCTCGCCCCGGGCGGCGCCTCTCGCCCGGCTGTGGCTCTCGCCCCTGCCCACCGTGGATGGCCTGTGGCTGCTGCCAGGCGCCCACTCGGTGTACGCGCTCGCCTTTGGCCCCGCGGTGACACCGGCCGATCTGTGCCAGGCCCTGATGATGGCGGCCCGCGACGGCCTCGTGGAGGAAGGCTTCGAGCTGGCGGCCCTGGAGACCACGCGGCTGCCCTACGGGCCCGGCCGCTCGCTCGTCGCGCCCGGACAGCTCGCGGTGGGCGCGGTGGCGCTCGGCCATCCCCTGCAGCTCGGCCTGACGGAAACGCTCGCCTCATGCAGCCGCGCGGCCGTGGCCCTGCTCGACGCGGGCCTGGAGGAGAGCGCCCTGGAGCGCCGCTACGTGCGCGACGGCCTGGCCGAAATGCTCGAGGACGCGGCCGCGGGCGCGCGCTCCATTCCCTGGCTGCGCCGGGCGGGCCGCCGGGCGCCCCAGGCCTTCCTCACGGCGCGCTCGCGGGGAAGCTCGGGTGGCATGGGTGGAGGGGGCGTGCTCGGCCTCTCCGCCCCCACGCCCCTCTCCCTGCTGTCCACCGCGCGCTGGGCCGGGGTGCGCGAGACGATGGCCTCCTGGGTCCGCACCACCGTGGAGCCCCTGCCCACGACGATTCCCTCGATGGAGCCGGACCTCTACTACATCGTGGATGACGATCCGGATCAGCGCGAGGCGATGACGCAACTCTTGGAGGCCACCGGCGCGCGCGTGGTGGCCTTCGCGGACGAGCTCGCCCTCTTCTGCGCGGTGGCCCGCCGGCCGCCCACCGCCATCCTCCTGGACGTGGTGCTGCACTGGGTGGACGGCCTGCGGCTGTGCGAGGGCCTCAAGCAGCATCCGCTCACCCGGGACACCCGCGTGGTGGTGATGAGCGGACTCAACCGGCCCCATGTGCGCCAGCGCGCGCTCGAGGCCGGGGCCGAGGCCTTCCTGCCCAAGCCCGTGAATCCCGAACGGCTCCTGCGCCAGTTGCTCGGCATGGTGCCCGCCACCCCGCCCGCTTCCGCCACGAAGAGCCAGGAAGCGCTCTCCGAGGAGTCGGGCCGCTACGCCTCCTGAGCCTCGGCCTCCAGCACCGCCTCGTAGGGCGGCTCCACGAAGCGCGCGCCCGGCTCCTTGCGAAACCACGTGAGCTGCCGCTTGGCATAGCGGCGCGTCTCCTGGGCCGTCTGCGCGATGGCCTCGCGCTCCGAGAGCGTCCCGTCCACCACCGCCTTGGCCTGCACGTAGCCCACGCTGCGCATGGGCGCCGCCTCGGCGTAGCCCCGGCCGAGCAGCGAGCGCACCTCGTCCACCAGCCCGCGCGCGAACAGCGCCTCGGTGCGCGCGTCGATGGCCCGGTAGAGCGCGTCGCGCGGCGGCGAGAGCACATACATCCGGAAGGGATAGCGGCTCGGCGCGAAGGCGTGCTCCCGGCGGAACTCCGAGGCCGGCTTGCCCGTCTGCGCGTGGATCTCCAGCGCGCGGATCACCCGCATCAAGTCCTGGGGAGGCAGCTTCGCGGCGGTCTCCGGATCCACCTCGGCGAGCCGGCGGTGCACCCCCTCGCGGCCCTCGGCGGCGGCGAGCGCTTCCAGCTCCGCGCGCAGCTCCGGACTCGCGCCCGGCGCCTCCACCAGCCCGTGCAGGAGGATGCGCAGGTACATGCCCGTGCCCCCCACCACGAACACCCGCCCGCCCCGCGCGTGGATGTCCGCGATGGCCGCGTCCGCCCGGCGCTGGTACTCGGCGGCGGAGAACGGCGCCAGGGGCTCCACCACGGACACCAGGTGGTGCGGCACGGCGGCTCGCTCCGCCTCCGAGGGCTTCGCGGTGCCGATGTCGAAGTGCCGGTACACCTGCTGCGAGTCCGCGCCGACGATCTCCCCGCCGTGCCGCCGGGCGAGCTCCACGGCGAGCGCGGACTTGCCCGACGCGGTGGGCCCGGTGATGACGGTGAGGCTCGGCCGCTCCGGTGTGCTCATGGGACGTGCCGAGCCCTTGGATCCACTCAGGCCGCGGGCTTCGCGGCGTGGAGCGTCTGGGCCAGCTCCGCGAGCTTCACGGGCACGGGCTCGCCCCCGGCCATGGGCTTGAGCTGGGCCTGGCCGCTCGTGCGCTCCAGCTCGCCAAGCACCAGCGTGTAGGTGGCGCCCACCTTGTCCGCGCGCTTCATCTGGCTCTTGAGGCTGCCGCCGCGCGTGTCCAACTCCACCCGCAGGCCCTCGCGGCGCAACCGGCTCGCGAGCGCCAACGCCTCGTCCGCCGAGCCCTCGTCCGCCACGGCGATGAAGAGCTGGGCGGGCTGGCCAAAGCGCTGGCCGCTCTCGCGCAGCAGGAGGCACAGCCGATCCAATCCCAGGCCGACGCCCACCGCGGGCACATCCGGCCCGCCCAGGCTCTTGACCAGCTTGTCGTAGCGTCCGCCGCCGCCCACCGTGCTCGCCGTGCCCAGCACCGGGTGCGCGGCGATGAACTCGAAGGTGGTGCGCGTGTAGTAGTCGAGCCCCCGCATGATGCGGTGGTTGATCTCGAACTTGATGCCCAGCGCGCCCATCTTGCGCTGCACGCTCGCGAAGTGCTCGCGGCACGGCTCGCACAGGGACTCGAGGATGCTCGGCGCGGCGAGGGCGATCTGCTGGCAGCGCTCCACCTTGCAGTCGAGCACCCGCAGGGGGTTGCGCTCCAGGCGCACCTTGCAGTCCGCGCACAGCTCGTCCACGTGCGCGCGCAGGTGGCCCACCAGCTTCTCCTGGTAGGCGGGGCGGCACGTCTCGTCCCCGAGCGAGTTGATGTTGAGCGACACGTCCTTGAGGCCCAGCGTCTGCAGCAGTTGCACCACCAGATCCATGATCTCCACGTCCTGGGCGGGCTCCTTCGAGCCGTACGCCTCGGCGCCGATCTGGTGGAACTGCCGGTAGCGGCCCGTCTTCATGCGCTCGTAGCGGAACATGGGGCCCATGTAGAACCAGCGCGTGAGCGGCTCCTGGTTCACCACCGAGTGCTCGATGTAGGCGCGCGCGGCGGGAGCGGTGCCCTCGGGGCGCAGGGACAGACTGCGGCCGCCCTTGTCCTCGAAGGTGTACATCTCCTTGCCGACGATGTCCGTCTCCTCGCCCACGCTGCGCACGAAGAGCGCGGTGTCCTCGACGGTGGGCGTGCGCACCTCTCCGTAGCCAAAGCGCGAGAAGAGCTCCCGGGCGGTGCGCTCCACGTGCTGCCACACCTCCACCTCGCCCGGGAGGATGTCGTTCATCCCCTTGGGGCCGGCGATCTTCTGGCTCACGGAATCTCCCCGATGCGGCGGCCCAGGCGCACGACGGCCTCGGGCTGCAGGCTCGCGTCCCACTTCACCCGGCCCGGCTCGAAGAGCAGGATGACGGTGGAGCCCATCTCGAAGCGGCCCAGCTCCCCGCCCTTCTCCACGGGAAGGGCCGTGCCATAGCGGTGCACCTTGCCGGGCTGGCCCTGGTGGGTGATGACGTCCTCGTAGGCGGCCTTGATACGCGACACGCACGTGGCGCCCACCTTCACCACGGCGCACTTGCCCGCCACGGTGTCCAGGTACGTGATGAGCCGCTCGTTCACGCAGAAGAGCGACTTCTTGTTCTTCACGGACGCGGGGTTCACGGGCCAGAACTCGCCCGGGATGTAGGCGTAGCCGGTGACGGTGCCGCCGAGCGGCGCGTGGATGCGGTGGTAGTCCCGCGGCGACAGGTAGATGGTCGTCCAGGCGCCGCCGTGGAAGGGCTTCGCGGCCGCCTCGTCCCCGAGCAGCTCCCCCACCGTGTAGTGGATGTCCTTGGCCTGCAGGACCCGGCCGTGCTCGGAGTAGCCCACCTGGGACACGGCGCCATCCACGGGGGACACGACCACCTTCTCGCCCGGATCAATGGGGCGCGCGCCCACCTTGAGCCCCCGGGTGAAGAACTCCGCGAACGTGGGGTAGTGCTCCAGGGCGTGCTCGGCCTCGGCGGCGTCCACGTTGTAGAGCTTCGCGAACGTCTTGATCGCCGCCCGGTGCAACGGCGCGGGCACGGGCAGGCGCGTGGCCATCCCCACCGCCGTGGACAGAGCGGACTTGGGGAGGATCTGCATGAGCTTCATGAAGTTCTGTTCGTTCATGAGTCGGGGACTTCGGGGGTGAAGGGTGGAACGCTCGCGGTGCCGTGAGCGTCAGCGTCCTGCATCTCCCGCGGGGCGCGTGCCACCATCCGCGGAAACGGCCTGGAGCGCACTCCTGGGCGCCAGGCCAAGAACCTTGCCGTTTTCGACGATCATCAATTGATCCTGGAGCGAGGCGTACTGTTGGCGACACGCCGCGCGGTCCGCCAATTCCCAGCTCTCCCGGATGCCCCGGCCCTGCACCTGCAGGGACTCTCCCTGCTTGAAGCAGCCGGAGAAGCCGCTCGACAGCTCCGCCACCGAGGTGCCAATTCCTGGCGTCCCCCCACCCGTGCCCGCGTCCGTCCCGGCATCCGCCTCCTGGGCCGGCGGGGGCGCCGGACGCGAGGGACCTCCCGAGGGCTCCGTGAAGCCCAGGGGCATCTGTCCGGACTTGCGAGCGCTGGCGAGGGCGTCCTCCCGGGCGCGCTGCTGGGAGCGGGCGCGCTGCTTGCCCTCCTCGATGCGCGTGCGCAGCTCCCGGGCCGACGCGGCGTCCAGGCTGTCCTCGGGCACCTGGGTCAGCAGGGTCTCGATGGACGCCAGCTCGGGGTCCACGAAGGCCTCATCGCCCTTGGCGGCGAACAGCTTGCCGAAGCGGGTCTGGGCCTCGTAGTAGGCCTCGGAGGGCTTGGCGGGCTTGCGGCAGGCCAGGGGGGCGGCCAACAGGGCGGCGGTCAGGAGGCCGACGAGCATCCGGCCAACTCGGGGGCTGTAGGTGCGCACAGGGTGGGTTTTCTACGCCATTTCCGGGCCCGCGCACCCCTTTTTCGCGGCGGGCGCCCGCGCTCAGCGCTTGCCGAGCACCTGACAGGCCTGGGCCACGCCGCCCGCGCAGGCCTTCTGGTACAGCTCGGCGGCGCGCTTCTCGTCCTTGGGCACGCCCTGGCCGTGCGCGTGGATTCCCGCGAGGGCCATGCACCCCACGGCCAGTCCCCCGTCACACGCCTTCCCCGCCAGCTCGGCGGCGCGCGCGTCGTCCCTGGCCACGCCCAGGCCCTTCGCATGGAGGAGCGCGAGGTTGTAACACCCCGAGGCATCTCCGCCCGAGCAGGCCTTGTCGTACATCGCGGCGGCGCGCGTCAGATTCCGGGCCACGCCCCGGCCCTCCTGGTGGAGCTCGCCGATCCGGAAACAGCCCGGGGCGTCTCCGAGCGCACAGGCCTTGTCGTACAGCTCGGCGGCGCGCTGGCCGTCCTGGGCCACGCCCCGGCCCTGTGCGTAGAACCCACCGAGGTTGTAGCAGGCCAGCGCCATGTCGCCCGTGCAGGCCTTGTCGAACAGCGCGGCGGCGCGCTTGTCGTCCTTGGGTACGCCCCGGCCCTCCTTGTAGCTCACCCCGAGGTGGTTGCACCCCAGGGCCAGGCCTCCATCGCACCCCTTCTTGAAGAGCGAGACCGCGCGCTTCTCGTCCTTGGGCACGCCCCGGCCCTGCTTGAGGAGGACTCCGAGGCCGCTGCAGCCCTTGGCCTCGCCCTCCCGGCACGCCTTGTCATACAGCTCGGCGGCGCGCTTCGCGTCCTCGGGGACTCCGAGCCCCTGGTCGTAGCTCACGCCGGCGTTGTAGCAGCCCGAGGCCAGTCCCCCCTGGCACGCCTTGTCGAACAACTCGGTGGAGCGACGCTTGTCCGGAGCAACGCCATTGCCACCTTGAAGGAGGATGCCGAGGAAGCTGCAGGCCTTCATCTCGCCCTGGTTGCACCGCGCCTCGATGCGCTCCCGGGTGGGCGCCCGCGCGTTCTCGGGGGCCTGGGAGGACTCGCCCCCCCACGCCACCGCGCCCAGCAAGCCCCCCATGACGACGCACAACCCCCTGCTCCACCGCGCCGCGATTCCTCGCGTGCCTGACGACGACATGCCGGACCTCCTCGGACCGGGGGGAACGCCCAGCGCGCCACGTCCCCGGGGCGCCCAGCCTATCACTCCCCCGCCCGAGGACCTTCTGTCATAGCCTCGGGCACGATGCCCGCCCCCACCGACGTGCTGCGCTCCGTCTTCGGCTTCCCTGGCTTCCGAGGAGGGCAGGAGGCGGTCGTCTCGCGGCTGTTGGACGCACGCTCCGTCCTGGCCATCTTCCCCACCGGCGCCGGCAAGAGCCTCTGCTACCAGCTCCCCGCCCTGATGCTGGACGGGCTCACCCTGGTCGTCTCTCCACTCATCGCGTTGATGAAGGATCAGATCGACTTCCTCACCGGCAAGGGCATCCGCGCCGCCCGGCTCGACTCGACGCTCGGAGCGGAGGAGATCCGCCAGCTCCACGCGGACCTGCGCTCGGGCGCGCTCAAGCTGCTCTACGTCGCGCCCGAGCGCCTGGGCAACGAGCGCTTCCTCCAGACCCTGCGCGGCCTGCGCCTGTCGATGCTCGCGGTGGACGAGGCCCACTGCATCAGCGAATGGGGCCACAACTTCCGGCCCGACTACATGAAGCTCGCCCCGCTCGCCAGGTCCCTGCGGGTGGAGCGGGTGCTGGCGCTCACCGCGACGGCCACGCCCTCGGTGGCCCGGGACATCGCCGCCGCGTTCGACATCTCCTCCGGGGACATCATCCAGACGGGCTTCCACCGTCCCAACCTCACGTTGCACGTCACACCCACCGCGGGCGGAGACGCACGCTGGGAGGTGCTGCTCGCGCGTCTGGGGTCCCGCCCGCGCGGAGCGACGATCGTCTACGTCACGCTCCAGCGCACGGCGGAGGAGCTGGCCCAGTACCTCCGAGGCCACGGCTACGACGCGCTGGCGTACCACGCCGGCATGGAGCCCGAGACGCGGCACCAGGTGCAGGACCGGTTCATGAACTCCCCGGACGCGGTGGTGGTCGCGACGATCGCCTTCGGCATGGGCATCGACAAGAGCGACATCCGGGCCGTCTACCACTGCAACCTGCCCAAGAGCCTGGAGAACTACGCGCAGGAGATTGGCCGCGCGGGGCGGGATGGACAGCCCTCGGACTGCGAGCTGCTCGCGGCCATGGCGGACGTGACGGTGCTGGAGAACTTCACCTTTGGAGACACCCCCACCCCCGAGGCCGTGACGGGCGTGCTCGGGCACGTGCTCTCCCGGGGCGAGACGTTCGACGTCTCCGTCCACGAGCTCTCCCACACCCACGACGTCCGTCCGTTGGTCATCGAGACGATGCTGACGTACCTGGAGCTGGACGGGCTGCTCGAGTCCACCGGCCCCTTCTACAACGAGTACAAGTTCCAGCCCCTCGAGCCCCTGGACGAGGCCATCGCCGGCTTCGACGCCGCGCGCGCCGCCTTCCTGCGGAGCGTGTTCGCCCTCGCCGAGCGCAAGCGGACCTGGTCGGTGCTGGAGCTCGACACCGTCGTCCAGAAGACGGGAGAGCCGCGCCAGCGCATCGTCGCCGCCCTCAACTACCTGGAGGAGCGGGAGGTCTTGAAGCTCCAGGTGTCGGGGGTGCGCCAGGGCTACCGGTTGAAGCGCACGGACTTCGACGTCCAGGCACTCACCCGCACGATGCGGGAGCGCTTCGAGCAGCGCGAGCGCCGGGACGTGCAGCGGCTGCGGCAGGTGCTGGACTTCGCCCGCCACGAGGGCTGCCGCACCCGCTTCCTGCTGACGTACTTCGGCGAGGAACTGGGGGCGGACTGCGGCCACTGCGACGGGTGCGCGGGCGAGCGCACCGGGGCCCTGCCTCCCCTCCCGGCGATCGATTCACTGGAGGCCCAGACGCTCGCGCGGGTGGCGCGCTTGCGCGCCGAGCACCCTGAAGCCCTCGCGGCCCCGCGCCAACTGGCGAGGTTCCTCTGTGGCATCAGCTCACCGAGCGCCATCCGCGCCCGGCTCACCCGGCACCCGCTGTTCGGCCAGCTGTCGGACGTGCCCTTTCAACGAGTGCTCTCCCTCCTGGAGGGCGCGATGCCCTAGGCTGCGGGCGTGAGCACGGATTCCCTCGAGGACAATGGCGGACGTACGGATCGTTGGCAGAGCCTGGTGGCGGGCGCTTTCCGGTTGGAGGAGGCGCCGCCATCGGAAAACGCCCTTCCCCCCGTCATGCAGTACCTGGACAACCTGCTGGAGGTCTTCCCCTCGAGCCTGGACCCGCTGGAGGACTTCGAGGGCTACGCGGTCCGGCGGATGGCGCTCGCCCTGCGGCACGCCCTGGAGCGCGCTCCGGGCGGCCGCTAGGAAGTCACGCGCCTACAGGTGGAAGTGCCCCGCCGCCTCGGGCTGGTAGGGCACGGACATGATGCGCAGACGCTTGTGCTGGCCGCGAGGCAGGGGCCACTCGATCACCTGACCCACGGACAGCCCCAACAGCGCCGCGCCAATGGGCGCGAGCACGGAGACGCGCCCCTCGGCCACGGACGCGTCCTTCGGATAGCAGAGCGTCACCTCCCGGGTCTGCTGGGACTGCTCGTCGAGGTACACGACGCGGCTGTTCATGGTGACCACGTCCGGGGACACCTGGACGGGCTCGACGACGATCGCCCGGGCCAGTTCGGCATCGAGCGATTCCGAGGCCGCGAGGCTCCGGGAATCACCGGTCGAGTCGATCACGTTGCGCAGCCGCTCCAGGTCCTGCGACGTCACCACGATCCGTGGCTCCGAGCTTCTCTCCGTCATGCGCGGGCTCCTTGCACTCGCGAGTGGGCAAAAGGCCCATTCTCCGCGCGGGGACTCCCATGTCAACTGGGCGTCCCCGACAGCGCGCCCCACGGCCGGGCCATGCGCTAGAGTCCATCCTTCTTTCGCCCAGGACCCCCATGATGAAGGACGACGATTCCTGGGCTCCTTCGCCTCCATGGGCCTGGGGGCGGACAATGCGCGCGGCTCCACTCCGAGTCTTGTGGGCGAGCCTGCTGCTCGCCCTGTCCACCGGCTGCCTGGCACTGACACCACCACCCAGCCAGGGGATGAACCTGCGCTACACGCCACGAGAGGCCGTTACACCCGCGGCCGAGAGGTCAGGCCTCGAGGCTCCTCGCTCCTTCGCTCCAGCGCCTGAGACCGAAACACCGCAGCGGCAGCACTGGCGCCGGGCCTCCCGGGAGGAGGTGACGGTTGTGGGCTCGGACAGCACCGAGAAAGCCGCGCAACAGGGAGCCCTCGCGGCCCAGCTGGCCTTTCGCAATGCCGTTCTCCACGTGTCGGGCTCCACCCGCCGCCTCTCCAGCGAGTTCTCCAGACTCAAGGCCAGTGAGCAGGGCATTGGCGACGAAAACGGCACCTTCGTTCGCTACGTCGATTACGGCGCCCAGCAACCGCGGTGGATTGACGCCCAGCTCGCCGCCGCCACCCGGCTGGCCAATGCCGCTTCGGAGGTAGAAGACCCGGACATGCAGCTCGCCCTGCTGCGCCTCGCTGGCCCACGGATGGAGGCCGCCATGATGGGCTCGCTCCTGCTCGCCGTCTGGCTCGACTTGCTCAACCTCACCGACTCCGTGCTCACCCAGCACACCTACAGCATGGAGAGGATGTTCGCGGACATGTTGCGTTGGCAGGAGATGCTCGAGCCTGCCATGACGGCGTTCTCCTCACTGGAGCCCGGACAGGTGGAGGCCGCGACGCAAGACGTCCCCGCGCTTGTAGGCCATCTCACGGGCGAACTCGCCGCAACGCTCGAGACCATGCGCAAGGGGGCGGAGAACGTCACGAAGATGCTGGTGCTCAAGGATACCATCGAGGCGCTCACCATGCTCCCGGCGTTGAAGTTCTCGCTGCCCTCGGTGCCTCCGTCCGCTCCCGCCCTGCTCGGCATTGGACTCTCCGTGGGAGGCAACGGCGTGATGATGGGCACGCGGCTGGTCGTGTCCGCCGAGTGGGTGGAGATGATGCGCCAGTTGGTACGGGCAGGCGTCCTTTCACTACCCGTCGTCAGTGCCGCGGTCCGGATTCAGGCGGGCCAGGTAATGCTGGCGCAGGCCCACCACGAGCTGCCCAGGGGCGTGCGCGAGGCACTGGGTGATGGACCCGAGGTACGGGGCATGCGGATGACGGGCCGAGCGGGAGCCGGCATGGCCGAGCCGCCACGGCATCACGTCCTGCCGCAAGAGTTCCGCGAGTGGTTCGAGAAGCGCGGCTTCACCGGCGAAATGGACATCGACCAGTTCTGCGTCGAGATGGAGCAGGCGCACCACGAGGCCATCCATGGCGGCGGTAACTGGCATCTCGGTCGCACATGGCCCGACGAGTGGAATCAGATGATCATGAGCGTCCTGCGCCAAGCCGAGGCCAAGGCAGGCCGGATGTTGACGCCGAATGCGACCCTGAAACTCGTCGAAAGAGAGATGCGTCGCTATAAAATCCCGATGAACTTCGTCCCCGGGAGACGGCAATGAACGAGGGCCGTTCCTGGCGGGGCCACTGGGCTGCCCGCCTGTATGAGCGGGTCCGTGAGCGAGGTTTCAGTTCACTCACCGCCTTCGCTGACGCATACCCTACCCTCCCACTGGTTGAACTGGCCGAGGAACTGGGGGACGACCTCAACGCGGTGCAAGTCTTCAAGGGGCTGGTTGAGGAGGCAGAACGAAGCCATCAGGTGACTCGCTTGGTGCGCGGCCAACTCGTGCGTGAACTGTACGAGAGCTTCCCCAACGGCTGGCCGGCCCAAATGGACGACGAAGCCCGCCTGGAAGTTGCCATGGCGCTCGGCTCTTGGTTTGGCTTCACCCCAGTCACTCATCAGCAGCGCGTCGACCGGGCCAGCGATGCACTCCTCGCTACACCGCCGCCACCCGGCTGGCGCCCACTCGGCCCCGACGACGAGCTATTGCGCGCGCTCCTGCCCGACGAGGAAGTCTAACCCCAGGGTGTCAACTGGGCGCCCGACAGCGCGCCCCACGGCCGAGCCATGCGCTAGAGTCCATCCTTCCTTCGCGCGCTTCCGGGTGGTGGCCCTGGATCCTCTCTCCGAAGTCCTCTCACTCCTCAAGCCCCGCGGGTATGTCTCCGCCGGCCTCGATGCCGGGGGTGACTGGGCGCTCCAGTTCCCTTCCCACGAGGGCATCAAGTTCAACGCGCTGCTCCATGGCACCTGTTGGCTCTCCGTCGAGGGCGATCCGCGCTCCTACCGGCTCGAGGCGGGCGATTGCTTCCTGCTCACCCGGGGCCGTCCCTTCACGCTCGCCACGGATCCGTCCCTCGACACCACCGACGCCCGGACGATCTACGCGGCCGCCCGGGGCGGTATCGCGACACACAACGGCGGAGGGGACCTGCTGCTGGTGGGCGTCCGGTTCGCGTTCGCGGCGGAACACGCGGACCTTCTCTTCGGAAGCCTGCCCTCCGTCGTCCATGTGCGCCAGGCCTCCGATCAGGCCCTCGTCCTGAGGTGGGCGCTCGAGCGGCTGACCACGGAACTGCGCGAGCCCCAGCCCGGAGGATTCCTCGTCGCGGAACACCTCGCCCACATCATGCTGGTGCAGGTGCTCCGGCTGTACCTGACCTCCCGTGAGCCCCAGGACACCACCCGCGTCGGCTGGTTCTTCGCGCTCTCGGATCGACACCTGAGCGCGGTGGTCGGAGCCCTGCACGCCGAGCCCGCGCGCCCGTGGACCGTCGAGGAGCTCGCGCGCATCGCGGGCATGTCGCGCTCGACCTTCGCCATGAAGTTCAAGCAGGGGGTGGGCCTGTCGCCGATGGACTACCTCACGCGGTGGCGGATGCGGCTCGCGGGAGACAGGCTGCGCCACTCCGGGGAGAACGTTTCCTCCATCGCCATGTCGCTCGGCTACGAGTCCGAGAGCGCCTTCAGCACCGCGTTCAAGCGCGTCATGTCGTGCTCCCCGGGGCAGTACCGGCGCGGGCGGAACCTCACCGCGCCCTAGGACAGGAATGTCCCGCCCGAGGAGGAAACGCCTCCCCGGGCGGGGAGCCCCGCCGCCCGGATCGGCGGTGTCCTCGTGGGGGTCGGCTTCCCTCTGGAGTGGGGCTGGCGGCGCGTCCGTGGGGGTCCACCAGCGTCCGGCTTTCTTGGGTACGACTTGGGTAAAGAGCCGAGGTCACAAGCGCTGATTCAACAGCCCGTCCCGTTCGTGCTCTAGCGCATCTGCAAGGGCGAGCCCTACGGCAATCAGGTAATCGGCCACTCCTTGTCCCATCGCTTCAGTGTCTGCTGACGGCCCCGTGGTTCCTTCAGGAGAGGAGCTTCGAGCCGATGAAGCGCAGGAGCGACGAGAGCCAGACCAGGGCATAGGCGGTCGGGGGGCGTTGGCCGGACGCGATCTTCTCCACCTCGTTCCAGTCATCGGACAACTGACCCATCGTCAGCTCGGACTCAGGTGGGGAAGTGTACACCGAATACAGGTGCTTCTCCGGGATGCTCCAGTAGAAGTCCTCGGTGACTTCGATCTCCGTACGGCCAGTTCGCTCCAGATGGTCGAACAGGGCATTTGCTGCCCGTCGCAGGTCGGAAAGCTGAATCTTCACGGTTCTCCTCCCAAGTCTCTGATGGCCTTCATCGCCACCGCGCCCGGCGCCAGGGCGATGGTGACGGTCTCGGCACTCACGGCGACCGTCTTCACTTCCCCCACAGCCGCGAGCCGGATGCCCACCTGCGTTTCGGCTTGTACTGCCGCCTGCATGGAGCCGGGCAGCTTCGGCACCTTCGCGGCCAGCCCTGGCGCCGTGTTGCCAATGGCCGCCATGGCCAGCATGGCGAATGCTCGCGCCGCGTTCCGGCCCATGAGCTTGCCGTACCGCTCGCCCGCTGCGCGCAGTTCGGTGAACGTGGTGGCCCGGTCCGCCTCGTCCATCAGCCGTTTGAAGCCCACGACCGCCAGCTCGGCCAGGGCCTCGGCCTCGCTCCGCACGTCCAAAGTTGGGTACAGGAGGTTCAAGAGGGCAGGGCGTTCCGCAACCCCACCGGGGCGGCTACGGAAAACCTCAATGAAAACGGGTCGGTAGGACAGAGGAATCGAACCTCCCGGGGACGTGCTTCCACGCCCCCCACCGGTTTTGAAGAACACTCAGGTCGGCGATGGGTCAGCAGTCATCCCACTTCGCGCCAACACAAGTCCAGCCATGTTGGCCACAACGGTAGTCACCCAGGTTGCGGCAATTGCCGGGCTCGGCGTTTCGGTAGGGGCCGATCCAGGCAGCCGGATTGTGCGAGCACTTGATGTAGCAGCAGGCCTTGAGTTCGCCCACCCTGCCCTCCTCCGACTCTGGCCGATCCGGGAACCATTCCGCCCCTTCCTCGGGCGTGCCGGGCGCGGTGGAGGCGGAAGTCGTCGATTCATCCTCCTGCTGGGAACTCCCTCCACAACCGACCGCCAGAGCGGCTCCGAGCAAGAGCACACCAATACCGCTGAATCCATTCTTCATGGGTATGTCCTTTCGAATTATTCATGCACCCCAGTCTGGGGTCACGGATTCAGTACGCGGATGGGGCTAACACTTTCTCCAGGCATTGGTCTCGTAGGCCAGCCCTCGCTGTTTGCACGAGTATTTGGCAAAGGCCGGACAATTGTTATAAACGATGGATGGATAGGGCCCCGCCCAATCCACGCCCGCGCATTTGACATGGCAGCAGATGGCGAGTTCTCCGGTCGTGCCGCTCGGTTCTCCGTCCGGGAATGGGCCCTCCGGATTCGCCGCCGGGCTCTCCCCGGGCGCCGTGGCCGAGGGAGGGCTCACGCTGTTCGAGGAATCCGCCGTCTCCGCTCCGTCCTGCGCGGTGCCGCCACAACCCACGGCGAAACCCGCTCCCGCCAGAAACAAGCACATACGACCAAGCCACTGTTTCATGGGTTCTTTCTCCTGTCCTTGGCACGTCTTCACATCCGCCAACACGCTCAATCACCGACAATCCAACCCAGTGATGGAGCGCTGATATTCAGGATTGGCGTTGAAAACGACACAGACAAGGAGTCGCCCGAGAGGCATATCCGGGCCGACCCGCAGGGCAGCCAGGCAGCCAGGCCCGGACACCTTGAATGCATAGGAAAATACCGGGCTGCCTCGGGCCCCTCGTCAATGAGCGAGGTTCTAGTTCGGGAGGGTGCCCAGAGGCGCCCGGGTCAGCAGGAACACGGCCTGGGTGGACAGCCCCACGGCGTTGGTGACGGTCGCCGTGATGGCGGGAGTCACGTTGGGGTCCGTCGGCAGGAGCTCGGATCTCTTCCAGTGCACCTGGCTCGCGGCGCCCTGGGAGCGGAGCTCGGACAGCTCGCCCACGTTGCTCGTCCAGGTGAAGGTGAGCGCGCTGTTCCTCGGGTCCGCGGCCTTGATCTCGAAAGAGACGAAGCCGTTCTCGGGAACGCGGTTCGAGGACTGGAAGGTCTCCGTGATTTTGGGAGTGGAGCCCGCGACCGAATGGGATCTCACGCACAGGGACAGCGAACCCGTCGCCCGTCCCCCCTGCCCGTCCGTCACGTCGACGGTGAGCGCACAACTGGCACAGGACAACCCATCGGCGGCCGGCTGCGCCGTGGGCGTGAACCGGGCGCTCGCGAAGGAGGCATCGGCCCAGGTCCCCGCACAGGAACTCGACCAATGGTAGCGGAGTGTATCGCCATCGGAGTCACGGGTGCTGACCGTCACCATCGAGGACTCCCCCACCGCCACCACCGAGGGCCAGGCCGTCACCACGGACACCTCGGGCGGTGTATTGGGGCCCGCGCATCCACTCAATACGCCCCAGATGCTCAAGGCCAGTCGGGGAAAACCCATCTCACGGTGACGGTACATGAAACCCTTTCCTGGCGAATGTTCGCCAATGAAAAGAGGCGCGCACCGAATGGGCTATGCAGGGGTTTTTCGCCCCAGGGCGAGCCAACGCGCGAAGGCGGCCCGCTCGCTCGCCACATCGCCGCTGTCCTCGCGTTGGAGCAGGTCCGCCAAGGTGTGCAAATGAACGGGCCGGAGGATCACACTCGCCCGGCGGCCTCCGTGAATCACATCGTTGAGCTCGATGACCTGCTCCCGGGCCCGGGCCGCCAGCGTGGGGTACAGCAGCGTGGCCGAGCCCAGGGCACCGTGGCTCAGCGCGTAGAGGGAGAGCTGATAGAGCATGTCCCGGGGAAGAGGGGTTTCCCAGAGATCGCGGTACTTGGCGTCGAGCAGGGCGAGGACGGTCTGGCCCTCGCGGATGGCGAAGTCGGGACGCGGCACGGGGGCGCGGCGCTGGAGCGGGTTGTGCGCCGGGGCGTACGCCATCATCCCGTGAAGCGGGAACTCCTCGTGAACGGTGTACTCGGGAAGGTGCTCCGTGAGGAATCTCGACAGGAGGGCCTGGAAGAACCGGTTCATGTCGAAGAGGAATCCGGGCAGGACACGAGGGTTCGAGGTGTCTTCCAGCGTCATCCCCTCGGCCTCCAGGAGCAACTGGATGAGGGACAGGGCGGGCCGGTAGGCCGCCGTCAGACGGTTCGTTTCCTGGAGCACCCGCGCGAGCAGCCGGGGCTCCAGCCGTGTCGGTGTCACGCCTCGCAACAGCGCGTCGAGCCGGTGGAAGCGAAGCCGCAATGGGGGATCGCGCGTGAGCCGGGAGGCGAGCACGAGCCCCGCCCGGAGCGTCTGGTTGAGGGGCAGATCCTCGGTGCGGGGATGGTACGAGCAGCGCAGGCTCGCCCGGCCCGTGCTCAGGTCTCGCAGGGACGCGCCCAGGTCGATCCGTCCCCGGGGACTGGCGAGGTCTTCCTCGCGCCGGACATATCCCCGCCGCGGGCCCTGGCGCAGCAGGGTCCGGACCTCGCCCTCCAGCTGATGGAGGAGCAGTTCCTGGAAGGCATGGGGAGCGGTGTCCTGGACCAGGGAGTCGAACCACTCGAACTGGCACAGCCCATAGGCGTAGCGCAGCAGCGCGAGCAGCGGCATCCCCTGGAGCTTGGGGCGGATGACGACGCAGAGCGAGCCGAGCTGGATCGTCCCGACGTAGGACGTGGATTCCAGACACAGGCCCGACTGGAGATCCCGCACCCGCAGCCTGCCGGAGCGGTGCAGTGAGTCGGCGAGCTCCTGGACCTCGGGCGCCGCGTCCAGGTGGACGGGAGCGATTCGACTCCCTTCCTTCGGAGGCCAGCTCGACCACTCCAGGAGTTCGGCGGTGATCACGGCGAGGAGGTGACCTCGTCCTCCCGGAGCTCCGGACAGGGAGCGAGCAGGGCCTGGACCAGCTCGTGCTGCCGGTCGGGCGCGAACAGCTCGTGACGCACGCGCTGTTGCTTGCGGTCCACGAGGTCGCCGCCCAGCAGCTTCTCGAGGGCGCCCCAGTCCTCGTAGCAGTACTCCTCCAGCAGGGGGATCAGATCCTCCTGCACCACGCGCGCGAAGCGATGGAAGTCGGTGAGAGGGCCGCCCCGCTCCATGAAGTAGGCGTGGCCGACCTGGAGGTTGCGTCCATCACGGCCCACGTGCGCGAGGATGCGCTGGTTGAGCGCCTTCAACCAGGGGCCGAGCGCGATCCCCTCGACCCGGGCCGTCCCGAGCGCGTCGGGGTCGGGCATCAACTCCAGGAAGCCGAAGCGGCGGCGCAGGGCGGCGTCCAGGAGCGCGATGGAGCGGTCCGCCGTGTTCATCGTCCCCACGAGGTAGACGTTCTCCGGCACGTGAAAGGGCTCGCCGCTCAGGGACAGCAACACGTCCCGGCCCCGCTTGCTGGGCTCGAGCACGGTGAGCAGCTCGCCCATGATGCGCGGGACATCGCCCCGGTTGAACTCGTCGATGACGAGGTAGAAGCGCAGGTGGGGGCGCTGCCGGGCATCCAGGCACAGGCGCTTGAAGAGACCATCGCGGAGCGAGAAGCGCAGGGGTCCGCCCTCCTCGCCGTCCAGATGGGGCCGGTAGCCCTCGATGAACTCCTCGTAACCATACGAGGGATGGAAGCCGCACATGCGCACCAGGGCGCCCTCGGTCTCCGAGCCCTGGAGGACGGCGTCCCGCTGCGCGGAGCTTAGGGCGTCGAAGGGGCGGCCAAAGGCGGAGTACGCGGCGAGCTCCCACGCCGTCTGCTCGGCGAGGTACGTCTTCCCGGTGCCCGGAGGGCCATAGAGGATGAGCTGCCCCTTGCGCTCGAGCACCGCCTGGATGCGGCCCTGGAGCCCTGGAAGTGGAGGGAGGGGGTAGCCCCGCTGCGGGGTGCTCGAGGGCGGCTTCGGACCTCCCGGAGGCGGGCCCGCGACGCGCCGCAGGTGCTGCTCGATGGCGGCGATGCTCTCGGGGGCGTCGATCTCCCGCAGCAGGGTCCGCTCGGACATACGGCCCTCCCCCACCAGCGGGAACTCCTCCAGGGACAGCCAGTGGACCTGATGACGGTGGGAGAATTCCGAAGCGGCCTCGAAGAAGTAACCCCCTTCCACGCGCCCCACCCCGAGCACCCGCCGGTCTCGCATGACGAGGACGCGGTCGCCCTCGCGCACCTTCATGACGAAGTCGAAGAGCTGCTCACTGACCTTGCCCGCGCGGGGCGCCAGTCCTCCCTGGCGGCCCAGGAGGATGCCCAGCTGCTTGAGTCCCCGGGCACCCGGCTCGAGCCGCGACAAGTCCCCCAGTGCCCTGCCCTCCACCGCCACACAGGCCGCTTCCCGCATCACGGGCCAATGGGCCGCGGGGCCCTGACCCTCCAACGGGCCGACACACCAGTAGCGCTGGGGAGAGCCCTGACTCCTCGGCAGCACTCAGACGCCCAGGAACAGGCGCTTGCCGAAGTTGAGCGCGAGCGAGGCGTCGAAGATCTTCTGCGCCGCCGACTCGATGTCGTACTCCACCCGGAGGTACTCCACGGTGCGCGCGCCGGTGTCACAGATGACGAAGCAGGCCCGGTTGTCGTAGTCGCGGGGCTGGCCCACGCTGCCCACCGAGATGATGTACTTGTAGCCCCGGCGGATGCCGAACTTCTGGGCCACCACGTCGTGCACCTCGCCATTGCCGATGGCGAACGCCTTGCACAGGTGGCTGTGCCCGATGAACGTCACCTCGGGCAGGTGCTCCACGAAGGGGGCGAGCTCGCGCGCCTGCTCCAGCGCGAAGATGTACTCGTACGCCTTGGGCTCCACGGGCGAGCCGTGACAGAAGCCCACGTCGCCAATGCGGTACTCGTACGGGAGCGTCTTGAGCCACTCCATGTTCTCGTCGGACAGTACGCTGGCGGACCAGTCGAGGGCGTGGCGGGCGGCGTCGTAGTAGTACGAGTAGTCCATGCGCCCGGCGACCGCCGCGTCGTGGTTGCCCAGCAGCGTCACCTCCGTCACCTGCCGCACCAGGTCACAGCAGGCATTGGGCGAGGCGCCGTAGCCCACGATGTCCCCCAGCGAGACGATCCGATCCACCTTCTGCTCTTCCGTGACGCGGAGCACCTCCGTGAGCGCCTCGATGTTGGAGTGGATGTCGGAGATGATCGCGATTCGCATGTGGGAGGCTCAGTGACGACCGAAGGGGGACCCGCGCTGCTCGTCGGAGATGATGCGCCGTAACAGGTCCTGGACGCCAGAATCCATCCCCTCGAAACGCATTCCCATGCCAGCCGGTCCCTTGTCCTGCCGCTGGGGGCGGTTCCACATGACCGTGGCCTCGGCCATCACCTCGCGCACCTCGCCGGAGCTCAGCCTCAGCAGCGCCTTGCGACCCGTGTTCAGGGGGGTGCTCGTCTGAAGGAAGAGCCCGCCCTCGCTCAGGTTGGCGATGCGGGCATACAGGGTGATGTTGTCCGACTCGCACCAGCAGCGAAGGCGCGAGGCGAAACGCGTGCTCTTCCGGTTATCCATCCGCAACCCGCTGTCCTCCGGCTCGCGTCCTCCCCGTCCCCGCCCTCCACACCGGTCTGATTCCACCCCCTGAAAATCAGGGGGCGAAGCGTCACGAGAATAGCTACAGCATAAAAATCCGTCAAGCCAAGACTGGACGGCGCTTCGGGCCCGGGCTCAGGCGTCCAGCATGGGCAGATCGTCGAAGTGCGTCAGGCGCTTGAACTCGGAGAAGCGGGCGTGGAGGTCCGCGCGGCTGATTTCCTTGAGGCGCTCGAGGCTGAACTTCTCCACGGCGAAGGACGCCATGACGCTGCCCATCACCATGGCGCGCCGCAGCACGTCCGAGTCCACCTGCTTGGCGGTGGCGAGCATGGCCATGAAGCCCCCGGCGAAGGTGTCGCCAGCGCCGGTGGGGTCGAATACGTCGGCCAGGGGCATGGCCGGGCAGGCGAACACCTGATCCTTCTCCACGAGCAGGGCGCCGTACTCGCCGCGCTTGATGACCAGACGCTCGGGGCCCATGGCGAGGATCGCGCGGGCGGCGCGCAGGATGTTGTGCTCACCGGACAGCTGGCGCGCCTCGGTGTCGTTGACGAAGAGCAGGTTGACGCGCGCGAGCGTCTTGATCAGCTCGGCCCGGCTGCCGTTGATCCAGAAGTTCATGGTGTCGGCGGCCACGAGCTTGGGCGCCTTGACCTGATCCACCACCTGGGCCTGGAGCTCCGGGTGGATGTTGCCGAGCATGACGTACTGGGCGTCGCGGTGGAGCTCGGAGAGCTTCGGGGCGAAGGACTGGAAGACGTTGAGCTGGGTGTCGAGCGTCTCCGCCTCGTTGAGCTGCCAGCCGTAGCGGCCCTTCCAACGGAAGGTGCGGCCCTTCTCCTGGGACACGCCGGAGATATCCACGGAGCGTGAACGCAGGAAGTCCAGGTGGGCCTGGGGGAAGTCCTCCCCCACCACCGCGAGCATCTGCACGGGGGTGAAGAAGGAGGCCGCGGTGGCGAAGAAGGCGGCGGAACCGCCGAGCACGTCCTCCTTGATGCCGAAGGGGGTTTCCACCGAGTCCAGCGCGACCGAGCCAACAACGAGAAGAGACATGGGCAATCCAGGGGAGAGGCCGTGAGGCGGCGCACGAGGCTCCCAGGGGCCCGTGCCGTGGCGAGGTACGATTTTTGGGCCGGTCAGGTCAAGCGATACCCGGAATTCCCACGGGCCTCAGGGGGTGGGGAGGATGGGCAGCAGGGCCTTGAGATCGTCGTCCGTGAAGTACAGGCCGCCACCGAAGAAGAAATCCCGGCCGGCGAGCATGCGGCGGGTGTTGAGGTCGCGCCGCGGAGCATTGAGCCAGTCGTCCAGGCCCACGGTGAGGAAGATGCGATCGAAGGCCTGGGCGCGCAGCGACGTGCGCAGGCGGGGGTAGCGCAGCTCGTCCACCGAGAAGTTGAAGGCGTCCATGCGCAGCATCAGATGATCCTCGAGGAAGTGGAAGTCGGCGCCCACGCCTCCCGTGGACTCGATCATGCCGAAGCGCAGGGTGGTGAAGTAGTAGCGCTTGGCGAACTGAGCGCTGAACGTGAAGCCCTGGCGGGTGATCTTCTGCGCCTGGAGGACCGGGTCTCCCGAGGAGGGTGGGTTGGTCTGGGTGTAGACCGTCTCCGTGACACCGCGCGGATCGTCGACGACCTCCAGCAGGTAGTACTTGTCCGGCCGGGGGGCGACCTTCAAGGACACGCTATTCTTGGACGTCCCCTGCCCCGTGAGCCAGGTGGCCTGCAACCCCACCTCCGTCTGCATCCCGGTGAGGGTGGACGCCAGGTTCGACACGTCCTCCACGGTCTCCGACAGCTTCTGGCCCAGGCGCTTGTCGGTGAGCAGCGTGCCCACGGCGCCCTCGCCGTTCTTCACCTTCTGGGTGACCTCCTCGATATTGGCGAGCGAGCGATCCAACCGCTCCATGGTCTGCTTGAGGCTGGCCACGCTGTCCTTGAGGTCCCCTTCCCCGTTGCCGACGATCTGCCGCACCGAGGTGAGCACTTCCCGCGTGTCCTGGGTGATGACCTCGATGTTGCGCACGATGTTGCTGACGCTCTGCTCGTTGGACTGGGTGAGGCCGCGCACGTCCGCGCTCACGCCCTCGAAGTTGCGCAGGATGGCGTCCAGTTGCTGCGAGGAGGAGCGCACCGTCAGGTCCACCGACTCCGACAGGCGCACCATGTTGTCCACGATGCGCCCGAGCGAGCCCGCCCCCTTCTCTCCGCCGAGCACGTCGCGCAGCGCGCCCGTCACCTGCTGGATGTCCGCGGTGATCTGACTGAGCGACGCGAAGGCGGCCTCCATGCCCTGCACGTCCACGACCTTGCGGATCTCCTCGCCGTTCTTGAGCGGCGGGGTCATCTCGGTGCCGGGGTTGAGATCCAACAGGTAGTCGCCCAGGAGTGATTCCGAGCGCTTGATGAGGGCGGCGTCCTGGTGCAGCTCCACGTCGTTGCGGATGCGCACGGTCACCCGGGCCCGGGTGCCGTCGAGCCTCACCTCCGTCACCTCTCCCACGGGGATGCCGGCGATCTGGATGCGGCTCTTGGTGCCCAGGCCCGAGGCGTCGCGGAAGAAGGCATACGCCTCCAGGGACTCGTCCTTGCCCAGCCCCCCCTTGCGGGTGAAGGCGATGAAGCCGAAGAGGAATCCCCCGGCGACGAGCACCAGCAGGCCTACGCGAAAGGGTGTGACGAGCTTCTTCACCGGCATGGACTCCTAGTCATTCTTGCCGAACCAGGTCTCCAGGAAGACCTTCACGGTGGGGTGCTCCGAGGCGCGCACCTGTTCCGGGGGTCCCTGCTCCAGGATGACGCCCTTGCTGAGGAAGGCGATCTGGTTGGCGATATTGAAGGCGGACGCGATGTCATGGCTGATGACGACGCTGGTGATGCCCAGCTCCCGCTGCGCCGCGAGAATCATTTCATCCACGTAGTCGGTGGTGATGGGATCCAACCCCGTGGTGGGCTCGTCGTAGAGGACGATCTTCGGATTCATCACGATGGCGCGCGCCAGCCCCACGCGCTTGCGCATGCCGCCGGACAGGTCCGCGGGGAACTTGTCCTCCACCGCCCGGGACAGGCCCATCAGGTCCAGCTTCGAGCGCACGAGCGTGCGAATCTCCTCCTCGGACATCTCGCGGTGCTCGCGCAGGGGGAAGGCCACGTTCTCGAAGACGTTCATCGAGTCGAAGAGCGCCGCGGCCTGGAACACCATGCCGTACTTGTGCCGCACGCGCGCCAGGTCCTCGGGCCCCATGGGGACGACGTCCTCGCCGTCGACGATGACCTGGCCCGCGTCCGGCTTGAGCAGACCGATCATGTGCTTCATCAACACCGTCTTGCCGGAGCCCGAGCCCCCGAGGATGACGCAGGTGTTGCCCTCGGCCACCGACAGGTTGATCCCCGTGAGCACCTGATGTCCACCGAAGGACTTCTGCAGGCCCTTGATCTCGATCATCGGCCGGGGGGGCGTCGTGTCCGCCATTTCAGTGGAGGAGGACCCCGACGATGAAGTCGAGGATGAAGATGGAGAGGGCGCTGTTGACCATGGCCTCCGTGGTGGCCTGACCCACGCCCTTGGCGCCACCGGTGGCGTTGTAGCCCTTGAAGCAGCAGATGAGCGCCACGGCGAGGCCGAAGACGGCGCCCTTGATGAGGCCCTCGAACACGTCCACGGGCTCCAGCCACTGCTGGGTGCGCGTGATGAACGTGCCGGCGGACACGCCCTGCACCGACACGGACACGAGGTAGGCGCCGAAGATGCCCGCCGTGTCGAAGAGCAGCGTGAGCACCGGCACCATGAAGAGGCCCGCCAGCACCCGGGGCACCAGCAGGAACTGCACCGGGTTGACGGCCATGGTCTCCAGGGCGTCCACCTGCTCGGTGACGCGCATGGTGCCCAGCTCCGTGCACATGGCCGAGCCCGCGCGCATGGTCATCATCAGCGCGGAGAACACGGGCGCCAATTCGCGCGTGAGCACCAGCGCCACCGTGGGGCCCACGAGGCTCTGGGCGTCGAACATGGCGAAGGCGCGCGCGGACTGGTTGGCGAACACCATGCCGGTGAAGAGTCCCGTGAGCAGGACGATGAAGACGCTGCCCACCCCCACGAAGTCCAACTGGAAGAAGAGGTTGGTGAGACGCAGGGGCCGGCGCACGCTCAGGCGCGCCACGTCGGCGCCGAGCGTCACCAGGCGGCCCAGGTCCTCCACCCGCTCGATGAGCCCCCGGCCCAGGGACTCAATGGCCTGCACGAGCGCGGAGGGGCGCGGGGGTTCTTGCGCCTTCTGGGGGGTCTCGGGGGGCACGGGTGCTTCCTACTCTACGTGCCCCCGTTCCAGGCACAAGCAAACGCTCCAGACCCCCCCACCCGGGCTTTCCGGCACTCCAGGCATCCAGGCGCGCGCCGCGTCTCCGACAAAGGGGTTTCTCCCGAACGGGGTTGCCGTTATGTTCCGCCCCCCTTTTTCAACCCCCCTCACAGAGAAGCGAGAAGCACACACCCATGGCGACCCAACACAAGGTCGGCGGCGAGGTCGACGCGTTCTGTACCCGGTGCCGACTCACGCTCGCACACACCATCCTCGCGATGGTGGGCACGAAGATCGCCCGCGTCCGCTGCAACACCTGCAACGGAGACCACGCCTACCGCTCCGCGCCAGGCACCACCGACAAGCCGACGCCCTCGGCCCGCTCCTCCAGCGGTTCCTCCTCCTCCAGCGCCTCGCGTCCCAGGGCGAGCCGTTCCTCCGAGGAGAAGGTCATCATCTCCTTCGAGGAGCAACTGGCGGGCAAGGACATCGCCAACGCCCCGCGCTATACCCCCAAGGACACCTATAAGGTGGATCAGGTCATCCACCACCCCACCTTCGGGCTGGGACTGGTGACGGCGGTGCGCGGCAACAAGGTGGACATCACCTTCAAGTCGGAGACGAAGACCCTCGTGCACGGCACCGGAGGCGGCGCGGCGGAGAAGCCCGCCTTCAGCCCCCCCAACGCCAAGGTGGCGGCCCCGGCGGACAAGCCGATGGCGGCCCCCGCGGACGAGCCTGCTTCCCCCTCAAGCGACTCCGTCGAAGGTTGACAGAGGCGCCGGGGAGGCTGGACGGTAGGCCCTTGCGTATGCGCGCGCCGCTTCTCTACTTGCTGCTGCTCGCCTTGCCGACCCTGGCGGCGGCGGATCCGCTCCAGGTGACGGCGGTGCCGCGGCAGGTGGTGCTCGGCCGGGATTCCGTGGTGGTGGTGCGCGTGGCGGTGCCGCCCGACTCCCCTCCCCTGCGCGCCACGGCCTCCACCGGCCAATTGACGCCCCTGGCCTCCCACCGGCCGGGCGAAGCCGCCTACTCGTGGACACCGCCGGACATCCGCTACCCGCTCCTGGCGGTCCTCGCCTTCTGGGTGGATCGGCCCGGCACGCCGCCCGAGGTCACCCCGCTCTACATTCCCCTGCTGGGCCGCATCACGCTGAACGTGGACACCCAGGGGGGCCCGGGCACCCAGGTGGTGGTGCAGGTGGCCGACACGAGCTTCGGCCCGCTCCCCACCAATCGCCGCGGCCGAGCCCAGGTGCCCGTCGAGGTGCCGCCGGGTGTCCATGAAGCGCGAGTGCTCGCCACCTCGAAACGCCAGAAGCTGCGGCGCACCATCCCGCTCGACGTGCCGCCCGAGCAACCGTTGATCGCGCTGCTGAGCCCTTCTCCCCTTCCCCAGGAGGAAGAGGGGTGGCTCGTCACGCTGGGCACGGAGCCCGTGCCGGGCTCGGCGTTGCGTCTGCGGGTGCGGGGCGCGAGCACCCAGGAGCACGCCCCGGGGGTGTTCCGGGTGAAGCCCGAGCCCAGCGCGAGCGCGGTCGTGGTGGAGGCGAAACGCACGGATGGTACGGCCACGGCGCACGCCTCGACCGAGGTGGTGCACGCCCCCGCCGTTCCCCCCGCGCCGCCTCCCCCCCTGGTGGTTCCCCTCACGTGGGAGCCACCTCCCCCCGCGCGAGTACGGCCCACTCCACGGCCCCCACCCACGACCTGGGGACTTTCACTGTCCACGCACGTCCTCGCGGGGGTCTTCCTCGCGGGGGGTGACAATCGAGGGCCGCAGGCCTCACTGGGCGTGGGGGTTCGCCTGCCCGGTCTCGGAGGCCGCCTCTCCCTGGAGGCGGAGGTCGGCGTGCGCCAGTCAGTGAGCCACCCGTCCGTGGAGCCCCTCGGAAGCCTGGACGCCCAGATCGTCGCCCTTCCGGTGCTGCTGTCGGCCCGGGTGCTGGCGTTCGAGCGTGGACGCTTGTCACTCCACGGCCGCGTGGGGGGCGGCGCGGTGTACTACACTCACCGCGCGACGAGCTCCTTCTTCGACACGCCGCTCGTTCAACGAGGGTGGACCTCCATGGGGTTTGTCGCGGTACAGGCCGCCTGGCGTCTGGGAGCGGTGAGCCCGCTGCTCGAGCTGCACGGCGCCTACTCCCTGGCGAACACCCCGCTGGTCGACGCGCGCTTCGGCGGGCTGTCCCTGTCCGTGGGCCTGAGGTACTCCCGATGAAAACGCCCTGGCCGCTCCTGCTCGTGGCGCTGGGCGCGTGCGAGCCCCAGTCGCTCCCCTCGCGCGAGCCCCGCATCCTCTCGGTGACACCCCTGAGCCAGCGCTCCGATGAATCCCGGGTCGTCATCGTCCAGTTGGACGAGGATCCCCTCTTCCTCGTGGACTACGGCCAGCCCTCGGCCCGCCTCGTCCAACTGCCCCAGTTGAAGCTCGGAAATTCGGTGAGCGTCCCCCTGGACACCTACCTGGGCCATGGCCAGTACCAGGGCCGCGTGGGCCCCATCTCCTACGGCGACTACGGCATCCAGGTGAGCCTGGGAGATGGACGCGAGGCGTCCTTCGCCGAGTCGACCTACGTGGTGAAGCGGGCGGTGAGCTACTCGTTCAACAGCATCGGCGCGCGGCGGGTGAATGAGTCCTTCGACATCACCCTCCACGTCGATGTGAAGGACGACCTGCCCTTCTCGGGCATGGCCTGGTTGCAGCTCTACAAGACGGGGGTCGAGTACGGTGCGCCCCTGTCGATCGGCCCCCTGACCGAGGGCGAGAATTCCTGGCCCCTCACCGTGTTGGATCCGGGTGACGACTACGTGGTCCGGATCACGGACGACCAGGGCAACGACGCCACCTCTCAAACCTTTCCGGTGGACCCGGAGAACTGAAGCACGAGGCCCATGAGCACGCATACCTCTCCCCCCTTCTCCTGGCAGTTCAACCTGGGCCGCATCCCCGTCGTGGTGGAGCCGAGCTTCTGGCTCATGACCGCGCTGTTCGGGCTGATCGGAGCCCGGGATGACATGAGCCGGGTGGTGATCTGGGTGGCCGTCTGCTTCGTCTCCATCCTCATCCACGAGCTGGGACATGCGCTCGCCGCCATGAGCCTGGGCTCGGACCTGGTGCACATCCGGCTCTATGAGTTCGGCGGATTGACGTACCACCAGGGGCTCAGCCGCTGGCGCGACGTGGCCATCACCGCCGCGGGGCCCCTGGCGGGCTTCCTGTTCGGCGGCATCATGGTGGCCGTCAACCGCTGGGTGCCGCCCACCACGGCTCAGGGTCACGTCATCTATTACTACCTGATGTTCGTGAACTTCTTCTGGGGCTTCGTCAACCTGCTGCCCGTGCTGCCCCTGGATGGAGGCCACATCCTCAACGGGGTGCTGGGCCCCAAGCGCCAGCGTCTCACGCTGTGGGTGGGCGTCGTCGTCGCGGCGGCGGTGACGGGCCTGGCGCTCTTCGCGCGCGCCATCTTCGTCGCCTTCATGTTCGGCCGCATGGCGTACACCTGCTGGCAGGCCCTGTCCTACACGCGCGACCTCAAGCCCCTGGAGCCCGCGCGTCCGCCCGACGTGGAGGAGCCCGTGAAGGAGCTGGTCGCGCGGGCCTGGAAGGCACTGCGCTCGGGACAGGAGAGCGAGGCGTCCCGCCTGGGCCACCTGGCCTTCTCCGTGGCCGCGCCGGGCGAGGAGAGCAACGCGGTGCGGGATCTGCTCGCCTGGGTGGCGCTCTCCGAGGGCAACCCCCGCGCCGCCCTGTCCCAGCTGGAGAAGGTGGAGCCTCCCCAGGCCGCGAAGCCCTACTCCCTGGCCATGGCGTACGAGGCCGCGGGGCTGCACGAGCGGGCGCTGACCCCCGCGCTCGCCGCGCTGGAGCAGGAGCCGTCCGAGGCGACGGTGGCGCTCGCGACACGCCTGTTGGTGCGCGCCCAGCGGCTAGAGGAAGCCGAGCGCACCGCGCGGGACTTCGCCTGGAAGAGCCTCGCCAAGCGCGACGCGCTGCTGGCGGACGTGGCCGTGGCCCGAGGGGATTTCAGCACCGCGGCGGAGTTGTTCGCGCGCACCTTCGAGAGCACCGGCCGCGCCGAGGAGGCCTACCAGGCCGCGCTCAACCACGCGCGGGGAGAGCAGGTGGAGCACGCCACCGAATGGCTCAAGCGCGCGCTCGACGCGGGCTACGACGACCTGGACACGGCCCGGAGCGAGCCCGCGCTGGCCACCGTGCGCGCGACGCCGGAGATCGCCCAGCGGCTCGCCACCCGTTAGGGCACTGGGCTTGCCCCAGTTCGGCTTTGTGACTGTGCGCGCGTCGGACTCTGACCACTTCAGCCCAGCATAGCAAGGCTGCCGCAACTTCCCGCTCATCCGGCCGCTCGTCAGTGCGCCAGCACCTTTTGCCTGCCTTCACACAGGGCGCAGGTGAACAGTGGGCAACGACGTCCTCCCTGCCCGACGTGGCCTTGTTCGGCTGACTGCTGTCGGCTGGGCTTGTGCCGTCGGTCTGGGTCCGGTAATGTATTTATAGGGCGGCCGGCCTAAGCTGCGAGCGGCTTCAAATTGGCGTGACGTTCCGTAGTATGCGCAGAAAACCGACGCTCAGGGTTCTCCCTGCGCCGGATGCGTAATCGCTCGACATCCAGGCGCGTGACCGGAGCACCTATATGGGTATCGTTTTTTCGTCTCTTGCGCACACCCTGCGTACCAAGTTGCCCATTGAGATGCAGTTGGGGCATGTGCACCAACTGCTCTCCGCCGCACTCGGCTACAATACCTACGCGGCTTTCAAGGCTTCGAAGGAAGAGGCGCCGTCATTCGACGACGCGCTGCATGTTGTTCTCGACCGCGCGCTCATTGACCAGCGAATGAGCGCACTCGGGTACTCGATGCCCGACGAAGACAACCTCCTGGCCCGTGCGATTCGCGAGACATTCAAGGAGCATCTGCCGGAGGCCAGTGTGTACGACGATGTCGAGCACCTGAAGGACGACCTCTTCTTCGACATCGTCAGAGACATCGAGAACAGCGGCTCATACAGCAGCGAGATTGCGATGACGAACGCGTACGGTGGGGATTTCGAGCTTGATCTCGATGAAGTCTCGCCGTTTGAGGAGCACGAGCCCGAATGGGACTTCACCGTGTCGGGCTCATCGTCCTTGGAGCAGGACCCGGATCAAGTCTACCACGGCGACGTGATTGATGTGTCCGCCACCGTCGTCTTCCAGAAGGTCGGCCGTCGCGTGCTGGGGAAGTTCGAGGTACTGGATATCGGCGCCCAGATCCGGCCGGAGCCGCTGGACTACGAGCTCTAAGAAACGCTGAGCCTGGGGCACCGTTCCATGCGATTGGCGCCCCAGCGCCCGGCCTCACTCGACCAACTTCTCCGCGTTGACGGGCGCAACACCTTTGGCTTGTTGGTCACGCAGGATGGCGGGGGTGATCCAGCTTTTCGTGATCAATCCCGCCCTCTTGCCGCTCGCCCAGTCCCGTCAAAGGCTGCCCTTGCGGCTGGCGTTCCCTCTAGACCACTGGGTGTGATGGCAGAGTTCGCAGTGACTGTGCCGCGTGACACTGCCATCGAAGGGCGACGCCCTCGACCTGCCGGATCAAGGTATCTCGCCCGGCAAGCGCTGGCGCAATCACGCTCTCGCGCGCAGGCAGGGCGTCGTATGTGCGGCCATCTAGCTCTCGACCCATCTTGCTCTTCTGGAACCCGCCCCACTGCTTGAAGAAGAAGGCGACCTGGGCTCTCTCGCACTGGTCCCGAATTGACGTGACCCACTCCCGCTTCATGGGTCTCGCGCCAGCACCGCTCTCTCCGCCAACGATGACCCAATGGATGTCGTCCAGGCGTACAGTCCCGAGATCCTCAAGAAGGGGTTCCACAGAGAGAAACCGTACCCGCGCCGGAGTTGTTCGGAGATGCTCGATGCGGGGCAGGCCGTAGCGACGGTCCTCCACACTCACGCCCCACCAAACGTTCGGGAGCTGTGCCGCAAAGGCGAGCTTTCCCTGGAGGAGGTCCCGCATCCGCTCAGACCGTTTCGTCAGCACTTGGAACGTGTGCCAAGTGGCCAGCTGCATCACACGGGCTACGGCGGCGATGTAGTCGTCGGGCACGGCCTCCAGGAACAGGTCGCTCATTGAGTTCACAAAGATCGTCTTCGGAGCCTTCCACCGCAATGGCTCTGCGAGCTTCTCGGGGACCAGACGAAGGTCGAAGCCCTGCTCGAAGGGGTGTCCAGGGACTCCACGGAACCGCTCAGCGAAGGTCTCCGCATAGCAGTGCTTGCAGCCGGGCGAGACCTTCCTGCATCCCCTGACCGGGTTCCATGTGGCATCGGTCCACTCGATGGCGCTCTGAAGGGACATAGCTCGCTCCTTTACTGAACGCTAGTTCAGCCATATACTCTCGGCAACCCTTCTTATCGTCCCGCTGGTGGGAATGTGACTCGAACATCTGGCGCGAACGTGACCTCGCCCTTCCGCTTTCGCCTCTTCGTCGCTGGAGGGTCCGCCTGCACCTTCCCGGCGGCTTCAAGCTGACGAAGGGCTGCCCTGTAGTTCTTCTCGACGAACGGCTTACCGACATGGTGCTTGTCGAAGATGTCCTGCATCCGCAGGGACTGCCCGGCGAAGTCGGCCAGCAACATCCCAGCAAGGTCGTCCAGCGGCCGGGTGAGGTCGAAGAGGATCGGGAACCGGGCATCGGCGGGGCTGTAACGAAAGGACGCTACCCCCTGCGGAGCGCTTGAACTCTCGCCAGCCATGATGCCCTTCATGATCGTGTAGCCAAGGACATGCTTGCTTACGAAGATGAGATGGTGGGTTGTCCTCGTGCCTCGGTCGTTGGTGAAGGCGAACGGCAGCACGTACTTGCCGCCCATCTCCCGCAAAGCCTCGGCAAGCTCCTCAACAATGGCCAACTCGCGGTCCTGGCTGCTCAACCCCTTCAACCTCGCGCGGAGAGCATCGGCACGCTCGTCACCAAAAAGTGCGTTCATGTGCTCGACCACGAACGGGTTGGTCAGCCCCATGTTGATGCGGTTGTAGTTGAAGAAGAACACACACTCGCAGGCCCAGTCCTTCAGCACTGAGTTGATGAGCCGGAGCGAGAGTCCCTTGTAGCCCCAGGGGTCCACGAAGCAGAGCGTCGGCACGAGCCTCATCTGCTCGAACATCTTCACGATCTCTTCGCCAACCTCCTGACTCTTCACAACCGGCTTGTGCGCGAGCATCTCAATCCCAGGAAGCGCAGCGATGGCTGCCTCCAGCGACCGCGCATGGGCCTCATCTTTGTCGTTGAAGAGCGCGACGAGCATCTTCCTCATCACAGGGTCGGCGATGGCCTTCTCTAAGATGAGGACGGGCGTTGACTTGGAACCGTCGGAGTAACGCCCCGGCCCCGCGAAAAGGTCGATGTAGGCGATCCGTTCGGCCCTCGCCCTCGGCATGATGACCTTCGCCCATGCCCAGAAGTAGTTGGCCACGATGGCCGCCTTGATTTCCGACTGCTCCTTCTGCTCCTCGAAGAAGCTGGTGGACATGCGCTGCTCCCGGTGTAAGTCCTACAGGTCTGACCCAATTGTACCACCTGTGTGCTCCGGCCCAGGCGGGGCGCCGATTCCGGAGCATGTGGGACGCCCATTCCGACGACGCGCATAAGTCGCGGCGCAGCTTGATCGGAAACGCTCGCAATGCGACGTGGCACCGCAGCCTGGAGACTGCGGCGACGGGTGAGCAACGCCAGCGAACTGACTAAGGGGCCCCAAGGCGCCTCCCTCGGAGGCGCCTCGTCTGCCGCGGTGAGCAACGCCATCCGCGTGCTCCCCGCAGCGGCAAAGCCGAGCGAGGAGGAGGAACCAGCAGCGCCGGTACTCCCCCTGCGCGCCCCCACCTGCCCATCCCCAGCACACCTCGCCAGGGCACGCGCTACCGTTGGGTTCCAGGGCACCCATCCTCCACGGGTTCGAATCCCGTCGGGGACACTGTCGTTCGCAGGCAGGTGCGTATTGCGTGCAGGGAGAATTCCCCCAGAAACGCCGGGCGCGCAGGCGCCCACACACTTCGTCAGGGGCGGAGCGTGCGCTTCAGTGCTAGGCCATGCTTCCATGTCCGGCGACTTACCCATTCCGCCCACCGGCGGCTTGCCCACCCTGCACTTCCCCCCCGAACTCCCCATCTCGAGCCGGGTGGAGGACATCACCGCGGCCATCACCGCCCATCAGGTGGTCATTGTCGCGGGGGCCACCGGCTCGGGGAAGACGACGCAGCTGCCGAAAGTCCTGCTCGCCATGGGGCGCGGCCGCCCGCGCCAGATTGGCGTCACCCAGCCCCGGCGTATCGCCGCGACGAGCGTGGCGGCGCGCGTGGCACGCGAGCTCGGCACGGAGCTGGGCACGGACGTCGGCTACCAGATTCGCTTCGAGGACCGCTCGTCCCGGCGGACGGCCGTGAAGTTCATGACCGACGGGGTCCTGCTCGCGCAGATTCACAGCGACCCGCTCCTGCGCCGCTACGACACGGTCGTGCTCGACGAGGCCCACGAGCGCAGCCTCACCATCGACTTTCTGCTCGGGTGGCTCAAGCGCATCCTCCCCAGGCGCCCCGACCTCAAGGTGGTGGTGAGCTCGGCCACCATCGAGACCGAGCGCTTCTCGCGGTTCTTCGGGGGGGCTCCGGTCATCCAGGTGGAGGGCCGGACCTTCCCGGTGGACGTGCTCTACGAGCCGCCCCCCGAGGACGCCGAGCTCGCCGACTCCGTCGCCGATGCGGTGGCGGACGTGCTCTCGCTCGACCCGGACGGGGACATCCTCGTGTTCCTCCCCGGGGAGCGGGAAATCCGCGAGGCCGAGAATGCCCTGAACGCACGCGAGCTCCGCGGCACGGTGGTGCAGCCCCTGTATGCGCGCCTGTCGGCCGCCGAGCAGTCGCGCGTCTTCGCCACCCTCCCCCAGCGCCGGGTCATCCTCGCCACCAACGTCGCGGAGACGTCGGTCACCCTCCCGGGAATCGTGTACGTCGTGGACACGGGGGTGGCGCGCCTGTCGCGCTACGACCCGCGCTCGGGCACCACCCGCCTGCACATCGAGCCGGTCTCCCAGGCCAGCGCCGACCAGCGCAAAGGGCGCTGCGGCCGCGTGCGCGAGGGAATCTGCGTGCGCCTCTACGACGAGGCGAGCTTCACCACGCGGCCCGCCTTCACCGACCCGGAAATCAAGCGCACCGGGCTCGCGGGGGTCATCCTGCGGATGAAGTCCCTCGGCCTCGGTGACGTCGAGGACTTCCCCTTCCTCGACCCGCCCCAGCCGAGGGCCATCGCCGAGGGCTGGCGGGTGCTCGAGGAGCTCGGGGCCATCGAGGGCAAGGAGCGCACCTTGACGCCGCTCGGGAACCAGCTCGCGCGCTTCCCGGTGGACCCGCGCATCGCGCGGATGATTCTCGCCGGCGCCGAGTACGGGTGCCTGGACGAGGTGCTCATCGTCGCCGCGGCGCTCAACCTGCAGGACCCGCGCGAGCGGCCACGGGAGCTCGCGCAGAAGGCGGACGAGCTGCACCGGCGCTTCCGTGACGAGCACTCGGACTTCACGGGGCTCCTCAAGCTGTGGGAGTTCGTGCGCGAGGCCGAGGGCCGGGGGACGTCCCATCTGCGGCGCGTGTGCCGGGACAACTTCCTGTCCTTCCCGCGGGTGCGCGAGTGGCGGGACGTCCAGCGCCAGCTCGAGGAGACCGTCCGCGAGCTGCGCCTGCCGCGCAAGGGCCGGGGCGCTCCGTCGCGCGGGGACGCCCTGCACCAGGCGCTCCTCACCGGGCTCATGTCCCGCATCGGCCAGTGGAATCCGGAGCAGCGCCACTATACGGGCGCGAAGCAGACGCGCTTCATGGTTCACCCCTCGTCGGCGCTCGCGAAAAAGCCCCCCGCCTGGGTGATGGCGTTCGAGCTCGTGGAGACGTCCCAGCTGTTCGCGCGCACCGTGGCGAAGCTCGACCCGGAGTGGCTCGCGGCGGCGGCCCCCCACCTGCTCAAGCGCAGCTACTCCGAGCCGCACTGGTCGGAGAAGTCCGCGCGCGCCGTGGTGAAGGAGAACGCGACCCTCTTCGGGCTTCAGGTCTTCAAGGAGCGCCCCGTGTCCCTGGCCAGCATGGACCCCGCGCGGGCACGGCTGATGTTCCTCGAGCATGCCCTGGTGCGCGGCGAGTACCGCACCCGGGGGGCGTTCCAGGAGAAGAACCGCCAGGTGCTCGAGCGCGTGGCACGCCTGCGGGACAAGGCCCGGCGCGGCGAGCTGCTCGACAGCGAGGCGCTGCTGACGTTCTTCGACCAGCGCCTCCCGGCGGACGTGACGGACGGAGCGAGCTTCGAGGCCTGGCGCCGCAAGGCCGAGGCGGCCGACCCCGACGTGCTCGTCCTCTCGATGGAGGATGCCCTCGCGCACGACCCGGACCTGTCCCCGGCGCACTACCCGGACGCCATCACCCTGCACGGCGCGTCCGTGCCGGTGACGTACACCTTCGACCCCGCGGCCGAGGACGACGGCATCACCCTGAGCGTGCCGCTGCTGCTGCTCGCACCGTTGGTCCCGGGTGAGCTCGACTGGACCATCCCCGGGCGGCAGCGGGAGAAACTCACCGCCCTGCTCGAGCAGCTCCCCCGCGCCCAGCGCAAGCAACTGGGGCCGGTGCCGGACCTGGTCGACCGTCTCGAGAAGGAGCTGGTGCCCTTTCGCGGGCCGATGATTCCAGCGCTCGCGCGTGCGGTGTCCCGGCTGTGCGGCGTGGACGTGCCCGAGGAATCTCTCCGGGCGGATGCCGTGGCGCCGTACCTGCGCCTCACGCTCCGGGTGCTCGACGAGCGGGGAAAGGAGCTCGCGCGGAGCCGCGACGCCGATGCGCTGATCGAGCAATACGGGGGACGTGCACGGGCGGCGCTGCGCAGCGCGGCACCGACTTCGGACTGGGATCGCAAGGGGCTGACGGCCTGGACCTTCGGCGAGCTGCCCCCCGTGGTCACCCGGCGGGTCGGCGGGCTCGAGGTCCGCGGCTACCCCGCGCTCGTCGACCGGGGCGCCGCCGTGGACCTGGTGCTGCTCGAGACCTCCTCCGCCGCCGACGCGGCCACGCGCACGGGGGTCCGCCGGCTCCTGATGCTCGCCGCGCGCGGACACGTGGCCGTCAGCGCCGCGCGCATGCCGCCGCCCTTCCCGTCCCTGGACGGCGCGCCGCCCGCCCGGGGCCAGGCCGACGCCTTCCGGGCGCTCGTCCTCGCCCGCAGCGTCGACGATGCGTTCGAGCTCGCACCCGGTGCGCCGCTGCCCCGCACGCAGGCGGCCTTCGAGGCGCTGATCCGTGAGGGCTCACCGCGCATCGAGCGTGCGGCCCGGGACTGGGCGGACGCCGTCGCCGCCACCTCCTGGGAGCTCGCCGCGACGCTCGGTGCACTCAAGGCGGCATCAAAGGGGCCGAGCGGCGCGGCGGCCGTGCGGGACATCCGCTCGCAGCTCGGGCACCTGTTCCCCGCGAACCTCATCGAGTGGATTCCCTTCGTGCACCTGCTGAACTACCCGCGCTACCTCCGCGCGGCCCAGGCACGGCTGTCGCGTGCGGTGGCGAACCCCGGCAAGGACGCGGGGAAGTCCGCGCCCTTCACCCCCCTGTGGGAGACCTTCCTCGCCAGGCGCGCCACCGTGCGTGACCAGGAGACGGCGCGGGAGCTGCGGTGGGCCTTCGAGGAGCTCCGCGTGGCCATCTTCGCTCCGGAGGTGACGACGCCCGTGTCGGTGACGGTGACGAAGGTCGGCGCGGCCCTCGCGGCGCTGCGCTAGAAGCGAGTGGCTGTGTGCTGCCGCCCGACGGGGAGGGGTGCTCACTGGCGCTGGAGCTGCTTGAGCGGCAGCGAGACGAGAAAGGTCGACCCCTCCCCGGGGGTGCTCCGCGCCTGGATGCGACCCCTGTGCCGCTCGACAATCTTGCGGCAGATGGCGAGGCCAATCCCCGTGCCCTCGTACTGACCACGCCCGTGCAGGCGCTGAAACACGTCGAAGATGCGCCCGGCGAACTTCTCCTCGAAGCCGATGCCGTTGTCCGCCACCACCAGCTCACACTGCTGCGAGCGCGGCTCCACCGTGCCGCGCACGGAGATGACGGGAGGCACTCCCTCGCGGCGGAACTTGAGGGCGTTGCCCACCAGGTTCTGCAGGAGCTGGCGCATCTGCGTGGCATCCGCCTCGAGCACGGGCAGCTCTCCCAGCGTGACGGTCGCTCCCGCCCGCTCGATCACCGTCTCCAGGTCCGTCAGCACCTCGCGGGCGACGACGGCGAGGTTCACCTGGGTATAGGGCCGGGCGTTCGACGACACCCGGGAGAAGGAGAGCAGGTCATCGATGAGCCGGCGCATGCGCGTCGCGGCCCCCTGCATGCGCTCGACGTAGTCGCGGCCCTCGGCGCTGAGCGTGGCGGCGGACGTCTTCACCAGGCGCTCGCCAAAGGTCTGGATCTTCCGCAGCGGCTCCTGCAGGTCGTGCGAGGCCACGTACGCGAAGCTCTCCAGCTCGCGGTTGGAGCGCTCCAGAGCGAACTGGGAGCGCTTGAGCTCGGTGATGTCGGTGAGGATGACCGTGAAGCCGCTGATCTCCTGCCCGCTCCGGATGGGCGCGACCCGGGCCATGTACCACTCGGCGCCGGTGTGGAGGGAGGGAGGAATCTCGAAGGCCTGGCGCTCCCCGGTCGTGAGCACCTTCTGGATGACGTCGCGGACCGGCTCGACCATGTACGGATCGAACCAGGAATAGAGAATGGTCCCCATCGCCATCTCGGGGGTGTGCATGGGCAGGGTGTAATTGATGAAGCGAATCCGCGCCTCGAGATCACAGGCGAACATGATGTTCGGCGACTGCTCGATCAGCGTTTGGAGGCCGAACATCCCCTCCATCTTCTTCTCGTGGCTCGCCGCCAGCCGGGTGGCCAGGTCATTGAGCGCCACGGCCAGCGGAGCGAGCGGTCCACTCCCCCCACGCAAGGGAGCATGGGGCTGATGGGCCGCCATCTTCCCAACCAGCTCGAGCAACTCCGCGACCGTCGTCTCGGGAGCCGGTACCGCCGCCGGAGCTTCGTCCTCTGTACTCATGTCCCACCCTTGGCACGGCACGCGCCCCGCGGTCGTGGTGGTGACCATGGCCGTGACCGTGGCGATGACCATAGCGCGGACTTTCCAGCGCCTCTACCCGCCCACCCGCGCTTGACCGCCAGCCCCGCGATGCGATGGTTGCGCGCTCGGAGGGCTTCAATGCTCGGGAACATTCTCATCGGTGTCGCGGGTGTCTTGGTCCTTTTCGTCACGGTGGTGGCCACACGGCCGTCCGCCTATCACGTCGAGCGCGAGCTCGCGGTCGCTGCTCCACCCGATCTCGTGTTCGGTGTTCTCAACGACCTCCATCAGTTCGCGGGTGGCATGTTCATGAACATGGACAACATGCTCGGCGCCGACATCGAGAAGGGGCTCGCCCAACTGAAGGCCGTCGCAGAGGGCAAGCAGGTAGCAGTAGCGGCCGCTGGCGCGGCTCGGGCTGACGCCGACAAGGGAGGGCGAAGGCCGGGGTAGCTGGTCGTCCTGGAGCTGGCCCCCTCGCATGCCGCGTGTCGCCGAGCTGTGGGCTGGAATGGGCGGTCGCCCCGATGCCGCGAAAACCGATTACCAGGGATCGACAGGTCGTCGCGGACAAAGTAGGTTACTCCAGTTTTTCAGCTTTCGACATATAGGAGGAACTTATGAAAGCCGCACATCTGGTCTTTGTTGGCATTCTACTTTTGGGCACAGCCGCGTCTGCTGGGGAAAGAAAGAACGTCGAAGTCAAAATCAACTGTCCCGTTTCGACCCTCTGTATTGCATCAGGCTCGATGGCTGGGGCTTACAATTCATCCGACTCGACCCAATTCATTGAGTGCGCGTTTCAGGTGAATGCCTCATCGTCCGATGTGTACAACTATGTGAGATGCGATGCCAAGGATAGCAAAGGCGCTACGGGGTGGTGCGAGGTTTCCGGCGCTTCCCAGGCTTACGTTGATGTGATTCAAGAGCTCGCCGACACCGACGTCATTCAGTTTTCATACAACCCGGCCGACCACAAGTGCTCCGGTTTGTTGGTCAGGAAGGGCTCCGCACAGAACCCCCGGGGAATGTGAATGGGTTCGGTTGCACGTATCAGATATTGTGAGCGATCCGAGGGCACCATCGGATAGCGCCTCCCGCCTGGTCGTCCTCGGACCTCGTCGAGTTCATCGCTCAGCGCCCACACCCGTCACGAGGTGGACCCACGCATCCAGTCGAACGACTCCGTCTCGCAAGTGGCGCGAGAAGCGTTCCGTCAAGGCTCGACGCGCGTTGCCGCGCACAACATGGCTTGGTGCGAATGCTACGCTTCGACCATCCGGCCTCGAGCAGCGCCGCGCGAAGCCGGACGATCGTCATGCCGTTGCTCCTGTCGTCTTCACGTGCACGATGGCTGGCGGCAGGTTGCGCAGTCCCGGGAGCCGCGAACACAGCCGGAGCAGTGCACCGCTGGGCCCGCGCGCGAACACACCGTAGTTGACCGCCGAGGTCGACGCCACGCGCGGGCTCCACCTTCGAAGTAACGGCTCGATGTCGTCGCGGCGGATGCCCCACGGCATCGGCGGCGCGCGGTAGTATTTCGTCTTCTGGAAGCCCTTGAGCGTCTTCCTCGAGAACCACGGCGGGATGGTGTCGAACATCAACTCCACGCCAGGGCAGCGATCGACGATGGCCACGAAGAGCCGCCGCACGTCGGCCTCCTCGAAGTACATGAAGAGCCCTTGCGCCGAGACGAAAACGCCGCGTGCCGGGTCCACCTCATCGAGCCATCCGAGGTCGAGCGCGCTCTTCGGCACGTAGCGGCACCGCTCCGAAGGAGGCAGAAAGCGCTCACGCACCGCGATGGCCTCGGGCACGTCGACGCAGAGCCACTGGACGCGACCGTCGTCGCAGCGGTGGGACTGCGTCTCCAACCCGGCGCCGAGCTCGACGACGGTGCCACCTGGATGAGCGTGAAGCCAGGGGCGCAGGGCGTCGTCGAACACGCGTGAGCGCATCGGGTGGGACGCGTCCGGCTTGCCGAAGCTGCGCTCGTAGTCGTAGTCGATCGACTCGTACACGCGCACGCACTCGGGATCGCGCAGGAACCCGTCGGGGCGCCGGGCTTCGCCCGCGCGATTGTACAGCGTCCACAGCATCGTCTCGGGGACGCCGGTGAGATTGATGGGAATCCCCTCCTGGGTCGAAGGGTCCTCTGCTCGCTCCGTCGTGGGATCGCCGCTCATGCGCCTCTCCAGTTGATAATGAAAATGCGAATCATTATCATCATCTTCTAGAAGTTCGCGCTTTCCGTCAAGGCCGACGCACGGTGCGCGGAGCGTTCACTTGGGGCTCATGTGCGCCGTGGAGCCCCAGGAACCGGAGCGAGCCCGCGCTGGCCACCGTGCGCGCGACGCCGGCAAGCTCGCCCTCGAAGGCTGGCCTGAAGCCGAGCGCTCCCGGGGGAGTGACGGGCTTCACTCCCCCCCCGTGAGCGCCATCACAGCCAGGATCGCAGGGGACGGGCACTGTGGGTTTCAGAGAGCGGGCATGGCGCCCATCTCCCTCAAGGACCCCATCCCCCCATGCAGCGCTTCCGTTCCCTCTCGCTCCTTTCCCTCGTGCTGGTGTGGCTCGCCGCCTGCCACTCGGAGCAGAACCCCGCCAGTCCCGTCACCGGCTCGGTGCAGTTCGCCACCTCCACGCGCCAGGCGCTCTCCGCCAGCGACATCTCCCGCGTCACCGTCACCTCCTCGGCCTCGGACATGCCCTCCCTCGAGACGGAGCTGGCGCGGACCGACGGCGTGTGGGGCGGCGTCATCGGCAACATCCCCGCTGGCACCGACCGCGCCTTCCTCGCCCAGGCTTTCGACTCGACCGGCAACCTGCGCTTCGAGGGCCACGCCGAGGGCATCACCGTGGCGGCTGGCGAGGTGACGCTCGTCACCCTCACGCTCCAGGAGCTGACACCCGATGTGCCCTACACCAACGAGGCACCCCTCATCGACTCCGTGGTGGCCGCGCCCCTGGTGGTGGCGCCCGGCGGTAGTGTGACGCTGGCCGCCAGCGCGCATGATCCCAACCCCGGCGATACCCTGCGGTACGCGTGGAGCGCCTCCGAGGGCGTCTTCGCCTCGCCCTCCCAGGCCGGCACCACCTGGAGCGCTCCGGCCACCTCCGGCCCCGTCACCCTCACGCTCACCGTGAGCGACTCGCTCGGCGCCGCTTCCTCCGTGTCCCTCACCGTGCGCGTCTCCACCGGCGAGGGCGGCGCGGTGCTCGACGTGCGCTTCAACAGCCGCCCCGTGGTGGTGGGCTTCACCTCCACCCAGTCCGCCCTCGGCGTGGGCGAGCAGACGGCGCTCTCCGTTTCCGCCACCGACAGTGACTCCGACGCCCTCAGCTACCAGTGGAGCGCCACCTGCGCGGGCTTCTTCGACAACACCACCTCGGCCAGCGCGATCTTCACCCCCACCGCGCTGCCCGGCGATGCCTGCAACAATTGCCTGGTGAACGTGGCCGTCTCCGATGGGCGCGGCGGCGAGACCACCGCCACCCTCGCCCTGTGCGTGGCCCCTAGCGCCTCCCTCCACCTGCCGCCCACCCTCGTGCGCTCCTACCAGTCCGCCCTCTCCGCCCGGCCCTCGCAGCAGCTCACCTTCGAGGTGGTGGCCAGCGACCCGGAGAACAGCCCGCTCGCCTTCGCCTGGAGCGCTCCGGCCGGCACGCTCGGCACCGCCGCCACCGCCGCCTCCAGCAGCCGCGTGAGCTGGACGGCCCCCACCTGCTCGCGGGACGGTGCCAACCTCTCCGTCACCGCCACCGTCACCAATGGCTTTGGCCTGAGCAGCTCCCGCGCCTTCTCCATCTCCGTGGCCGGGCTGCCCTCCTGCACCCTGGGGAGCTGGGCGGCCACCGGCACCATGGGCTCGCCGCGCTTCTGGCATGAGGCGACGCGCCTGAACAACGGCAAGGTGCTCGTCACCGGTGGCGCCATCAACAGGTCCAATACCGCGACCGCGACGGCCGAGCTGTATGACCCGGCCAGCGGCACCTGGACGGCCGTCCCCCCCATGGCCTCGACCCGCATGCTGCACAGGGCGACGCTGCTGCCCAACGGCAAGGTCCTCGTCGCGGGGGGAAGCAATCGCGCCACCGCCGAGCTGTATGACCCGGCCACCAACACCTGGTCCTCCGCGGGGGCCATGGCCTCGGCGCGCGAGTCGCACACGGCCACGCTGCTGCCCAACGGCAAGGTCCTCGTCGCCGGAGGAATGGCCTTCTCCGCCGTCCACGGCACCGCCGAGCTGTACGACCCGGCCACCAACACCTGGTCCTCCGCGGGCACCATGGCATGGCCGCATGAGGACCACACGGCCACGCTGCTGAGCAATGGCCAGGTGCTCGTCGCGGGAGGCAGCTACAACACCAACACCAGCATCACCGCCGCCGAGCTGTATGACCCGGCCACCAACACCTGGTCCTCCGCGGCGGGCCTGCTCACGCCCCGCCGCGGCCACACGGCGACGCTGCTGCCGAGTGGCAAGGTGCTCATCGCGGGCGGCTTCAATGGCCAGTACTTCCCGAGCGTCGACGTGTACGAGCCGGCCACCAACACCTGGTCCTCGACCGCCGCCATGGCCTCGGCGCGCGGTTCGCACACGGCGACGCTGCTGCCGAGTGGCAAGGTGCTCGTCTCGGGCGGGTACAACTACTCGGGCTACCTCTCCGTCGCCGAGGTGTACGACCCGGCCACCCAGACCTGGGTCACCACCGCCGCCATGAACTCGGGGCGAGAGTCCTCCGTGGCGACGATGCTGAACAACGGCCAGGTGCTCGTCTCGGGCGGCGTGGCCTCCAGCGGCGTCCACGCCAGCGCCGAGCTGTACACCCCCTGAGTCCCTGACCAGGCGCGAGCCACCGCTGGCGGAGGGGAGGAGCCGTCTCACTTCATGGAGGCCGCGAGGCCTCCGCCAGGTTGTCCCCGACGGGATTCGAACCCGTGGGCAGGGCGATAGAAAACCTCAAGCAGGACGCGCTGTTACCCGCTATCGCCTTGATTTTCCTCGGGTTCGTCATCTCATCCCGTCCCATGCCGTTCCCCCGTGTGCCGCTTCGAACCCCGCTGGAGGGGCACATTGGGGGCACATGCCACAGCCCGCTGCACACCACTTACTGCCGGAGCGGTGCTGGCGGAGTGCCCCGGCGTGTCGGCTCGATACGAGTTCCCCGGTGCGCTCAGGTGGGCTCGGAAGAGGATGGCGGAACTTCCTTCGGCACCGCACCTCGGGCGCTGGAGGGTTCGGAAACAGCGTCCTTCGGCTCGTTCGCCATCCGCCTCCCTTGGCTCTTCGTCTTCCGCACCTTGGGCTCCTTCACCTTCCGGCCATCCATGCCCAGCGTCCGTCGTTCCTCGCGCGCCTCCGGCTCCAGGCCCCAGCCAGAGGGACGGGCGAGGACCAGTGGCATCCCCCGAGCATTCCACGGGAACAGGACGATGTCCCCGTCAACATCGGCTAGTGACTCGGGGAGGGTAATCGCGTTGTGGGCACCCCAGATGAGTTCCGGGTCCTCTTCACCCCGAATGACACGCCGTACTTGTTCGAGGCGTCCCCCCAGCAGGGCGAGGATGGAGAACACGCACTCCGGGGCATCCCTCTCCGACGCTTCGTCCAGATAGCCCTGCCGTATCTGGTAGTCCGCGAGGATCTCCGCTCCCCTCATGGCGGCTCCAATGGTGGATAGCTCCAGGTCCAGACTGATCGCCCTCGGTTCCCGGCTCCTGCTCTCGGTTCCTTCGGTCATGTAGGCCGTCCTTTCGTGGGTAAGGGCCTACTTCCATGGTATCTCATGAGCTACGTAGTTCAAGAACTACATGGGTCATGTAGCTTATGAACTGTGTAGCTCATGAGCAGCACCGGGTATGCCCGACCCCGTGCCGACACCAGGGAAAACGACCAAAACGCCTAAGAAGCGCGGCCGGTCAGAAGTCTGGACCCGAGGCCCCACCGCCCATGCCATCAAGCGGGAGCTGCGGCGGCTCGGGCAACGGCTCCGTGAGCTTCGGCTAGAACGCGGGCTCACTCAGGAGCAGGCGGCCGAAGCCATCGGAGTTCACCCCAAGCACATGATCAAGATGGAGCAGGGAGCCGCCAACCTCACCGTTGCCACCCTGGTAGCCGCTTCCGTGGCCTACAAGGTGCCGCTACGCGAACTGTTCTCCGAGGAAGAGAAGGAAATCTGACTCAGCGAACTGATTCCGTAGAATATTCAGAGAGGGAATCCACATGGAAACATACAAGCAGTCCGTGAAGGAATATGCGCGTCGGACTCTTTGGGTGCATGCCGTCGATTCGCTCACCGTTCATCGACGTGAGACACGAGTGCTGCGCGAGAGCCTCATTCGGCGGATGTGGGATTACGCTTTTGAGGACTTCCTGCTCAAGTTCAAGGCTGTGAGCACAGTTGATGAGCGCATCTTGCAATCTTGGTGCGACTTTGCAGATGCAACTTATGGAGATCGGCGTCCACAGGATCTGCGGATCGCCTACTTGTGTGGTCCTGAGCCGGAAAATGACCTCACCATCCTTAAAGAACTGGGTGTTCTTACGGAAAACGTCTGGGCTTTCGAGGCGAAGACGGAGATCTACCGGAGCGCACTGGAAAGGGCCAAGAAGGCATTCCCCTCGCTGAAAATTTTTCCCGGCAGTATTGATGACTTCCTCGAACTCAACTCCACCCCATTTGATATTATATATCTAGACTTCACAGCGCCACTATTCAGCCGCGCGGCGAAGCCCTATGCTTCGCTGCATGCGGTCTTCGACCGACAGGCGCTCTCGGAGTTGTCCGCTCTAATAGTCACAACTTCCGAGCCAGACCCGAGTGATGAGGCAATCGATTTTCTCACCAGCTACCATTATTCGCAAGCTTGGGTTGAACAAGGACTCTTCAAAGAACCTCTTCCCGAAGAAACGACAGCGGAATTCGGGTCGGGACCGATTCTGCATCCGCTAGATCGGGACGAATTTCGTTGGAAGGTGCGCGATAATTTCCCAGAGGCATACTCTGCATTTGTGACACAATATCCAAATGTCTACGCGAGCCTCGTCCAGCCAGGGATGAGGGTTATTCTGAACAAGAGCGCTCGTAAGCACCTGTTCGCTGGGGACACGGCATTCGCCGAGCAGGAGAAGCAACTCCGCGACTTGTCGTGGATGTTGTCCAACTCCTCCGAAACTGATGAAGAGACAGACGCAGCAGTAGCAACGGGATTTGGCGGAGACTTCCACATGGCGCGGGAGCACTACTCACTCTGGCATTTTTTAGAGGAAGCGCAGAGTCAGGACACAGAACTCACCCGAGCATGGATGGGCGAGTATTTACAGCCGAACCCGCGCATCAACCGACTGATGGGGGCCAAATTGGCTTACCAACTTCGGGCAGCAGCCGACGGATACCCTGCTGTTCTTTCCAAGCAATTACTCCAGTCTATCCGGGCCATTGTCGCCACCCTTCCCGAAAAAGATGGCAAGCAGTACTTCTGCAATACTCCTCTTCCGCACCTGTGGCTGGAACTGGCCCTCAATCAACTGGGATTCCCCCACCATCAGAACGTCGAACGTCACCTTCGTTTTCGTTACCAAGCAAAAACTCGACCCATGATTGTTGATTCCTTTATCTTCGATCGGTGCCGGGCGCTTTATGATTGGCTACCACTTGTGGAGCTACAAGGAGAGGATTTTATGCATCTGGAGCGGCAAATGCTTGCGCGCAGTTGCCTGAACGCGATCGCCTTGCAGGGTTACTATATTAATCCTCGTCAATATTGGGCTGCCTTGCTTTGCTGTCTAGGTGAGCGGCGCTGGTCTCGGACCGCCAGCCTGATGCGCAGGCGAGACATAGCATCTGAAGAGCTTTGACTATGGTTTTGGACACTCTGGCCTCGAATGTGCTCCACCGGCCCGAGCTTCGCGCTGCGCCGCTGGTGGATCTCCGGAAAGCGCCTATCGAGGAGGTCGCGAAGTGACCAGCAGTGATAACGCCGAGAGATGTAGAGGCATGAAGACGGAGTGGCAGCAATTTGCCGATACAACTTGACTTGAGTGAGCGGGCGAGCGCTGCCACGACCCCCCACGACCCCCCACGACCACCAAATCCCCGCCCCGCTCCGGGCCTGCTCTAGCCGTTCGGAGTCGTGCGGTCCCCCGCCCCCCCGGGCCCATCTCGATGCACGCGCAAGTCCCTTGATCGGGCCATCCCCATGACCGCGCGCCGTGCTGGGCTGGAGACGCCAGCGGGGCACACTGAGGGCACATGAGGAACAGGGGACAAAGGAAAAGCCCAGCAACTCCTTGAGATTGCTGGGCCTTCCAGGTTGTCCCCGACGGGATTCGAACCCGCCGCCGCATCCCCTCCCCGGCCTCAACGCCCCTTGTAGACGGGCTTGCGCTTCTCGGCGAAGGCCTTGAGTCCTTCCAGCCGGTCCTCCGTGGTGAGCACCTTCTCGTAGTGCCTCAGCTCCAGCGCCAGCGCCTCGTCCAACTCCAGGGACACGCCCTCGTCGATCGCGTGCTTGGCCGTCGCCACCGCCACGGGCGCGTTCTCCACGATGCTCTCCGCCAGCGAGTACGCCGTGTCCAACAGGTGCCCCTCGGGCGCCAGCCGGTTCACCACTCCCAGGCTGAACGCCTCCGCCGCGTTGAGCCGCCGGCCCGTGAGGATCAGGTCCTTCGCCCTCCCCGGTCCTATCAGCCGCGTCAGCCGCTGCGTCCCGCCTCCACCCGGAATGATGCCCAGCCGCACCTCCGTCAGTCCCAGCTCCGCCGCGGGCGCCGCCACGCGCAGGTCACACGTCAGCGCCAGCTCCGTGCCCCCTCCCAACGCCGCCCCGTTGAGCGCCGCGATGAACACACAGTCGCTCTTCTCCAGCGCCCGCAGGGTGTGACGCAGCCCGTCGAGGAACGCCCTCACCTCGGGCTCGCTCATCGTTCCGCGCTCCTTGAGGTCCGCCCCCGCGCAGAACGCCTTGTCCCCCGCTCCGGTGATGATCACCGCCCGCGTCTCGTGCCCCCGCGACACCCGGGCCACCATCCCCTCGAACTCCGCCAACATCGCCCGGCTGATCGCGTTGCGCCGCCCCTCGCCGTCGATGGTCCAGATCTCGATGGGCCCGCGTGCGTCGACCTTGAACTCCGCCATGTACCCCTCCCTGTCGTCCGGCCCTCCTGACGGGCCGCCACTCGAACCGCCAGCCTGCGGCCGCTCCCGGGGGACTGACAAGCTGGAAACGGTTACTCTTGGGGCGATGCGGACCCCACTGAAACGCTTCCTCGTCTCGTGGACCCCCTGGCTGCTCGGGGGCCTGGGGCTCATGCTGCTCCTCCCCCTCGTGGCCGAGGCCCGGGGAGGCGGCGGTGAACACTACACCTCGTCCCGGGACCGGGACTCCGGCGGGGGGGGCGGCGGCTCCATCCCCTTCGAGCTCATCTTCTGGGTGGTGCGGTTCACCTTCCGCTACCCCCACATCATGCTGCCCCTCATCGGCGTGTGCTGGGCCCTCTGGTACTTCTACCAGAAGAACCTCCACCCCACGGGCGCCACCCAGCGCGCCCTCCAGCAGCGCGAGGCCGAGCACCGCACCACCTTCTCCGAGCGGGACGTGCGCGGCTGGGTCAACGCCCTGAGCCTCAAGGATCCCCAGTTCCAGCTCGAGCCCCTGCTCGACAAGACGCGTCAGCTCTTCCTGGCGCTCCAGGACGCCTGGTTCAAGCGGGACATGTCGCCCGTGCGCCCCTTCCTCTCGGACGCCACCTACCAGCGCTTCGAGGTGCAGTTGCAGCTCATGCGCGCGCAGGGCGTGCGCGATGCCATCACCGACATCCAGGTGCTGGACGTGGGGCTCATCGGGTTGGATCAGAGCGAGTGGTTCGACACCGTGCACCTGCGTGTCCGGGCCCGGATGAGGGACACGGACGTGCCCGCCTCCGCGTCGGAAGCCGAGGCCATCCAGGCCGCCAAGGGCGCCCGGATGGAGGTCTTCACCGAGGTCTGGTCCTTCGTGCGCAAGCCCGGCGTGGGCACGCGCATCGGCGAGGACTTGTTCCAGGGCAAGTGCCCCCACTGCGGCGCGCCCTTCAACGGCGGCGCCAGCAACCAGTGCGGCTACTGCGAGGCCATCGTCAACTCGGGCAACTACGACTGGACGCTCTCGGAAATCACCCAGGGCGTCGAGTACGTGCGCCACTACGCCCAGGTGGACAACCTGCGCGAGGCGCGCGAGGAGGACCCCGCCCTCAACCTGGAGATGCTCGAGGACCGCGCCTCGCTCCTGTTCTGGAAGTGGGTGGATGCCCAGAGCCGCACCACCACGCAGGGCCTGAGCAAGGTGGCCACCCCCGAGTTCATCGGCCAGTTGGACGAGGAGCAGGCCCAGCTGCGCCAGCGGCGCCTGCGCCAGGTGTTCCTCGAGTGCGCCGTGGGCGGCGTCACCGTGCGCGGCTTCGAGCTGGCCCCGGGTGGCTTCGACCAGGCCCACGTCGAGGTGCGCTGGAGCGCGCGCATGGGCCAGGGGCCCGTGAACGAGAAGCCCCCCTCCCTGCCCACCGTCCCCCAGCGCTGGGTCTTCACGCTGCTGCGCAAGCACGGCGCGCGCACCAACACCGCCAACGGCATGTCCACCGACCGCTGCGCCCAGTGCAACGCGCCCCTGACGAACTCGGCCGCCACCACGTGTGACTTCTGTGGCACGCAGCTGGGCACCGGCGAGCGCGATTGGGTGCTCGCCTCGGCGGATTCCTTCGAGTCGTGGAACGCCCAGGCCCAGCGCCGCTTCGACGCCGCGCCTCCCCGTCCGCGGCGCCAGGAGTCCTTCGCGGCCGCTCCGGCCGCCCCGGCCGTCTCCCACCAGGAGGAGAAGCCCGGGGATGACATCATCTCGGATCCCCAGGAGCGCCAGCGCCTGCTGTACATGATGGCCGCGCTCGCCACCGCCGACGGGCACGTGGATCGTGCCGAGCGCAAGCTGCTGGAGGACTGCGCGCGCCGCTGGAGCGTGCCCTGGAGTCAGGTGGAGATGGCCATCAACACCGGCCCCAGTCTCTTCACCCGGCTCGTGCAGCGCGGCACCCCCGAGGCCGAGGTCTTCCTCACCACGCTCGTGGAGATGGCGCTCGTGGACGGACGCATCGACCGCAAGGAGCGGCGCATGCTGGAGTTCGCCGCCTCCCACCTGGGCCTCCAGGACAAGCTCGGGCAACTGCTCCGCGATCAGTAAGCCGCCCTGGCTCCACCCCCCGGGCTCAAGCGAGCCCGGGCGTGTCCGCTCCGAGAATCACGCCCTCGATCCAGTCCTCGTACCAGGTCAGGAAGTCCGGGGCGGCGTGCACCTGGGGCGTCTGCCACACCTCGCACAGCTGACACAGCCGTCCGCGCAACGGGCCGTTGAGGATGAGCACGATCTCCTCGCCACACCCCACCTGGACCAGGGACAGGGTTCCCTGCGAGGGCGACCACTTGTCCTGGTTGAAGCGCTCCTCCCAGTCCGCCCCGCCGATGCGCTCCAGCCAGCGCGTGTCCTCCGGCCCCCCAGGGGGCAGGTCCTCGCGCAGGGAGCACGGCGCCCGCATCCAACCGCCATAGCCCGCGCGTGCCTCGGCGCTCTTGCGCAAGAGGCCCCAGGGACTGTCCAGGCCGTAGAAGGGCCCCGCGCCCTGCTCTCCCAGCTCCGTCAGGAAGATCCGGTACGCCTCGGGCAGCTCCACCTGGAACGCCGCTTCCCACTGGCGCACCGCCTCGAGCGTCACCGGCGGAGCCAGCTCGAAGCGATGCTTGCGCGCGCCGAAGTACCGCGCCCGAGGAGCGCCGCCTCGTGCCTCGAACACCCGCCAACGCTCACGCGCCATCCCCAGCCGGGTGCGAATGCGCTGGATGCGGGTTCGGGAGGCGTCCATGGATCCACCGGGATTGTTGCCCGAGGGCGCCCGGCGTTGCCATCCCCCCCCATCCCGCGGTGAACCCACCTCACGCTCCGAGCAGCCGCAACCGGGCCTCGGGGACCACGTGGAAGCCCGGGAAAACGGACGCGAGGGTGCGCACGCCCAGGTGGCCCTCCAGCGCCTCGGACAGCACCCCGCGGTAGTCGGTGAGCGAGGGCACGTCCCGCTCCTCCAGCAGGTGCTCCGGCGCGAGCCCCTTCCAGGGCCCCACCACGCGCCCGCCCCTCACCCCGCCGCCCAGCACCAGCATCGCCCCTCCCGTGCCATGGTCCGTCCCCTGGTTGCCGTTCTCCTTCACCGTGCGGCCGAACTCGCTCATCACCACCACCAGCACGTCCTCGAACCGGGGCCCCAGGTCCTGGACGAAGGCACCCAGGGCCTCGCCCAGCTCCCTCGTCCGCGCGGCGAAGGGGCCATTCACGCTCCCCTGGCCCACGTGCGTGTCCCAGCCCCCCATGTCCGCCGTGGCCACCCGCAGGCCCACGTCCGCGCGGATGAGCCGGGCGATGTCCTGGAGGCTCCTGCCCACCGGCACGCGCGGATACTCCGCTCCGTTCGCCGGCGCCATCGCCGCGAGCCGGTGATCCGCCACGAGCGAGAGCGCATCGCTCGCCTCGGCGCCCGTGGTGCGCAGGGCCTCGTCCACCGCTCCGGCGTAGAGCGCCGCGAAGGACGCCCCCCGCCCCGTGTCTCGCCACCGGAAGTCCGCCAGCGAGCCCAGGGCCAGTGCCGCCTCCGGGCCGGACAACGCGCGGGGCAAGGTGGATTGCAGCGCCACCGCGCGGAAGGTGTCGGGCCGCTCGGGGGGAAGCCCGGCCAGGGCGCGGTTGAGGTAGCCATCCCGGAGGGAGCGCATGCCCGGCACGCCCGTCTCGATGAAGTCCTGGGCGTCGAAGTGGCTGCGCACCGGCAGGGGCAAGCCCACCGCGTGCACCACCGCGAGCGAGCCCCCGCTCCACAGCGGCATCAGGGGCGCGAGTCCCGGGTGCAGCCCGAACGTGTCATCCAGGCGCAACGCCGCGCCCTCGCCCGAGGCCGGCAGCGCCAGCGTGGGCCGGGCCCGGTGGTAGTCCGCGTCCCCCACCGGAGGCACGAGCGACAGCCCATCCACCCCACCCCGCAGGAACAGGGTGACGAGCACCCGCCGCCGCCCTCCGGGCACCTGTTCGGCGGCGCGAGCGAGAAACGAGGGCACCAGGGTCAGGCCCGAGGCCTGGAGGAGCGATCGGCGGGAGACACGCGTCGTCATGGAGCATTCACCTCATTGCTTCTGGAATTCGGGAGAGCCGAGCAGCAGGCCCACGGCGCGGCGCACGTCCCCGGGCCCGAGCGCCGTCAGGAGCGTGGCGCGCGTCTCGGCGGACAGGGGCTCGAAGAGGATGCGGGGCGCGAGCACGTCCAGGAGCGCCGCCGCGTCCGGCGCGGGAGGCTCGGGCCAGAGCGTCTGGAGCTCCACCGGGGTGCCCTTCACCCGCCCCGCGGCGAGCGCCAGCGCGAAGTTGATGCGCTGCACCAGGGCTCCCGTGTTCACCCAGGGCTCGGCGTGCTCGGGAAAGCCCGTGGGCGAGGGGGCGCGGTAGAGGGGCTGCCCCATGCGCTCCACCGCCCGGGCGAGCGCGGGCCCTCCGTCCGTCGTCACGCCCAGCGCGCGCAGGCTCGAGGCCACCAGCTCCAGGGGCGTCTTCGTGCCCGCGCCCAGGGAATCGTCGGACCAGAACTCGGGGGACGTGAAGAGCGCCCTGTAGACGGCGCGCAGGTCCCCGTCCGTGCGTTGGAATTCCCCCGCCAGCCGCTCCACCAGGGACGCGGGCGGCGTGTCCGAGACGAACTTGCGCGCCAGCTTCGTGGCGATGAAGCGAGCCGTGGCGGGATGGCGCGCGAGCAGGTCCAGCACCCGCTCCCCGTCCTCTTGTCCCCCGCCCGCGGGCAGCTCCTGGCCGAGCACTCGCTTAGTGTCCCCATCGTGCATCGCGGGCCGGAAGAGGAAGGCGGGGGCGTGCCGGGGCTTGTCGATCGTCCAGCCCGTGAAGGCGCGCGCCACCTCGCGCACGTCCTCCTGCGTGTACCCGCCCTCCACCCCGAGCGTATGCAGCTCCAGCAGTTCCCGGGCGTAGTTCTCGTTGAGCCCACCGGGGGGCCGCTCGTCCTGACGGCTCTTCTTGCCGCGCGGCACGAAGCCCTCGCGCGCGCTGCGCCAGTTGTCCAGGTAGAAGAGCATCGCCGGGTGGTGCGCGGTGGCGCCCAAGAGCTCCCGGAAGCGCCCGAAGACATGGGGCCTCAGCGCGTCGCGCTCGTAGGACGACACCATCCAGCGCACCGGCCCCTTCGCCGCCGACACGTTGAAGTGGTTGAACCAGAAGTCCACCAGCACCTCCTGCAACTGGCGCTCGCTCGCCACCGCGCGCAGGAGCTTCTGGGCCCGCAGCTCCTCGTCCACGCGTCTGGGCAGGGCGTCCGGACCCAGCATCTCGGTGAGCTGTTCCCGGTCCTCCTGGGACTCCAACCGCAAGCCCAGCTCGCGCGCCTGGTCCTTGAGCGGCGGATGGCGCGCCACCAGGGACTCCATGCTCAGGGACACCGTGGGCAGGGCCTCCAGCTCACGCGTCAGCGCCTCATCGGCGATGCGCTCGGGCCACAGTTGCCGCTCCATCCAGGCCTCCGGGCCCAGATGACGCACCGCGTCCCAGTCCCGAGGAGAGGGGCCGAAGGCGAGCCGCCGCAGCACGTGGAGGGCCCGCGTCTCGGGGCTCCACGCCGTGGCGGGCAGCACGAGGCGCGGCTCGTCCGGCACTTTCCGGGACGAGGTCGCGCACCCCGGAGCGGCCAGGAGGCCCAGGAGGCAGAGCAGAAGGCGACGGGGCGCGGAAGTCATCCCCCTCCCCTACACCCCAGCTCCTCCCAGGTTAATTTCCCGGGCTCACCCCGACACCTGCCCCACGTGCAGGCGCGTGTCGTAGAGGTAGCCCGGCCGGAAGCGCACGTAGTCCGCGACGCGATCGGTGAAACGTTCGGTGGAAGGAAGGCTCGTCATGGCCGCCTCATGCCGCGCTCGAGTTGATGTACCGGGTGATGCGCACCTGGAGTGCCCGGGGGGACAGGAGCATGAACCACGTGCCCAGCCGGTTGCGAAGCCCGGGCACCACCACGGCCCGGCCCCGCTTGACGGCCCGGAAGCCCGCCTCGGCCACCTGGCGCGGATCTCCCCGGCCGAACGGTCCCTCGAAGAGCCGGGGCTTGGGCCCATCCGCCGCCCGCGAGGCGAACTCCGTCTCCGTGTAGCCCGGGCACAGGGCCGTCACGTGCACGCCCTTGCCTCGCAGCTCCTCGTGGAGCGCGCTGGACAGGGACAGCACATACGCCTTGGTGGCGTAATAGACGGCCATGAGGGGGCCGGGCTGGAAGGCGGCCATCGACGCCACGTGGAGCACGTACCCGCGCCGCCTCACCACCATCGCCGGCAGGAGGGCGTGGGTGAGCGCGGTGAGGGCCCGGACGTTGAGATCGATCATCCCCAACTGCGGCCCGGCTGGCAGCGCGTCGAAGGCACCCGCCAGGCCAAAGCCGGCGCTGTTCACCAGGAACTCGACGTCGAGCCCGCGCTCCGACACTTCCCGCACCAGGGAGTCCACGCCGCCAGGCAGGGCGAGGTCCGCGCCCACCACCACGCAGGGCGTGCCATGTGCCTGGAGCAGCCGATCCGCCAGCTCCCGCAGGGCGTCGGTGCGCCGCGCCACCAGCACCAGCGCATAGCCCTCGCGCGCGAGAATCATCGCCAGCTCCCGGCCTATCCCACTGGAGGCCCCCGTCACCACCGCGTATGCCCGTTTCATGGGCCGCCACCCTTCCCCGAGCCCGGAGAGCCGTCAATGGCCTCGCACGTCGGATGAGATAGAACGGCCTCCCATGCAGACCGCGTCGACCCCCTGTCCGAACCACCCCACCTCTCCCGCCACCTTCACCTGCGCCCGCTGTGGCTCGTTCGCGTGTGAAGCCTGCCGGAGCCCCCAGGCGAGCACGTGGTGCGCCTCCTGCGCGGCGCGCTACGCCTCGCCGGGCCTGCCCGTGAGCGAGGTGCTGGGCGATACCTTCGGCTTCCTCATGCGCCACCCCGGGCCCATCGCGTTGCTCGCCGGCTACCACATCCTCTTCGGCCTGGCCCAGCTTCCCTTCAACATGGCCATGCAGGAGGCGATCAAGAGCGGCAATCTCTTCCCGTTCATGACCGATCGGCTGCCCTCGTGGATCGTCCTCATCGTCGGGGGGAGTGTCTTCTCGTCCATCGCGTACGCGCTCTTCATCCGCTTCGCCGGAGACGCGCTGGAGGGCCCGCCACGTCCGACGGGCGAGCTGGTGAACGCGGGGCTCCGCCGCGCGCTGCCCGTCCTGGGGACGAACCTGTTGCTCGGCATCGCCCTGGGCGTGGGCTTCATCCTGTGCCTGGCACCGGGCGTCTTCCTGTCCGTGACCCTGGCCCTGGCGCTCCCCGCCACGGTGCTCCACCCCTCCGGCCCCATCGATGCCCTGTCCTTCTCGTGGACGCGCACCCGGGGCCACCGCGGCAACCTGTTCCTCCTCCTGGTCATCCTCGGAGCGATCTTCATGGGGGTGGGCATCGTGAACGCCGGGGTGAACCTCGTGGTGACGCCCATGGGCCTGGGCGGCATGGCGGTGGGCAGCGTCATCACCCAGGCCCTCTCTGGCACGTGTGTCGCCCTGATGCTGGCGATGCTCGTCTGCTGCTACCTGCGGTTGACTGGCCGCTGGCTGCCCGTGGGCACGTCCCGGTAGGCGGCGACCCGCTCCACCGCGTCGCGCACGGGCGCGGGGAGGCGCCGGTAGTCCGGACCGATGTCCTCGGCGAAGTCCACCCGGTAGCCACTTGTGCGCTCGCGCAGCTCCGGCATCCAGGCCGTGTGCAGGGTGAAGGGCAGCCGGAAGCCCTCCGCCCCCAGGCGCGCCACCGGCCCCGCCGAGAGCCGGTTCGCGCGGAACAGCCACACCTCGGTGTCGTGCTCGCTCCACACGAGCGCCTGGAGCCACCCCTCGCCCCCGTCCCCGGGAATCCACGTGGGCGAGGACGCGATCCGCCCCTCGCCCAGCGAGTACCCATCCGTCACCCACATGCCCTCCAGGTCCACGCGCGCGAGCGCCGAGGGCTTGCGCTCGCGAGGCAGCCGCTCCACCGGGACGACGCGGTGCGGGTGTCCGCCATAGAGCCGCACCATGCGCTGGGTGAGGGCCCCGGGCTCGAAGCCCGAGTAGGCGAGCCAAGCGGCGCGCTGACGCGGGAGCGCGGAGGGCCGTTGATCCCTCGTGAACAAACCCAGGCCCCACAGCTCGGGGCTGAGCACCTGGGAGTGGGATTCCACCTCGCCGCCGTCCACGTGGATCACGTACCGGCCGAAGGGGTTGAGGTCCGCCTGCGTGAAGAGGCCGTACAGCTCCGGGTCCACGGGCTGGCCGGTGAAGTGGTTGAGATCCCCGGGCGCCACCACGGTGGGCAGCTCGATGGAGTTGGCGTGCGCGAGCCAGAGGGTGAGCCGTTCTCCATCGTCGTCGTAGTCCGCGAAGATGTGGGCGCCCTCCAGGGGGACGCGAATCACACGCGCCTCCACGTCCCGAGCCCCGTCCACGAGATCGCGTTTGCGCACGATGGCGATGTCCGTGTACGGGTTTTGAGGGAGCGTGCGAGGCAGGCCCCAGCGCTCGCCGGGCTCACGGGGGTAGACAGCGGAGTCGGTCCACGCGAGGAACGAGCGCGTGGCGAGCACTTCATGGATGTACTGGGAGAACGGCGCGCCGCTCACATGCCAGCGCCGCACGGCCCCCTCCCCGTCCCAGCGGCATACCCAGGTGTCGAGCTCCTCGCGGGACAGCGAGGTGCCATGCAGCGGCATGCTCGTGGTGTTGGTGGTGTACAGGCGCGTCTCGAAGGGATCGAAGAAGGGATGCGCCGGGGTCATGACGAGCGGCTGGACGACGCCGGGCGCGGTGACCTTCCACTCGCGCAGGGCTCCCACGGAGGTGACGTAGGCGAGCGCGCGGGGATCGATCTCCACGGGCCGGCCCGCGTCGAAGGTGGCGAGCAGACGTCCGTCCTGGATGGGAATCAGGGCCGTGTTGGCGGCATTGGGCACGGGTCCGAAGAGCAGCGGGAAGCGGGGATCCTCGAAGAGCTGGGACGGAAGCTGGGAGAGGACTTGAAGGCCCTCGGTCATCACGAGCCCCGTGTGCCAGGTGAGGTGCCCGTCGACGGGCGTCAGGTCCAACCGGTGCACGGCGCCGGGCCCGAAGAAGAAGGGCTGGCCCGACAGGGGCGTGGGACCGATGACGAAGGTGTGGCCGGACAGACCCGCGGGCCAGCGCCCCTCGCGCACCTCGAGCCGCAGAGGGCCCGGCGGCAGACCGGGGGAGCGCATCATCGCACCGGGTACGGACATGACCTTCTCCTCGGAGGGTTCAACCCATCATGTCCACGCCCCCTCTCGCATGAAGCACCGGGCCGCCCGCCCGTCTCCCGCTCATCCGGCGGAGTTCAATGTCCGCACATAGAACCCTACAGGACCTGTGCTCTCTATTGACCTGAGGAGTTGAATGTGTTTGGTTGTGTGGCACCCAGGGAGGGGCCACGTGGCGGATGAAAAGCGCGGCAAGGGAGATGAAACGGGGCCGTTCGAACTCGGCCGGAGCTATGACGAGGTGGGTCCCGACCTCGGCCGCCTCCATGACGCGTGGCACGTGAACACGGGCAGGCCCGCCCTGCGGCTGTATCCCAGCGACCTCGTGGAATGGCGGCCCTCTGGGCGTTGGGAGGCGCTGTTCGTCTGTGAGCCCGCTCCCGAGGACTCCTCCCCCGCTCCCATCACCCTCCTGGTGAACGGCGCACCCGTGTCAGTGCCCACGCCGGAGCTGGCGGATGTGCTCGTGATGATGTCCGCCGCGTTCACCCGCGTGGAGGACAACCCCCAGCTCCGCGCCCACCTGGCTTCGGGGCTGAACGCGTGGCCACCGCGACCCCTGAGCCCGCGACAGGCGCGAGGGCACGTCGTCGCGGGCCTCGCCCTAGCACTGGGCGGCTGTCTGCTGACGCGCCCCCACTCGCCCCCTGTCCACGGGGACTCGTCCGAGAACCCCGCCCCACGGGAGGCACAGTCGCTGGTGTACCTGGGAAGCTCGGACACCCAGGCCATGCTCGGGTATCCGTTGCCCGAGAAGCCCTTCCGCAATCAGGCGGTGCCTCCCTGTCCACGCAGGAAGGTCATCGTGGAGATCAACGGCGGGTGCTGGGTGGAAATCGCGCAGAAGCCTCCTTGCGAGGAGGATCAGGCCGAATACCAGGGCAAGTGCTACCTACCCGGAGCGAAGCAACCCCCAGTGCCTCGCTCCGTCGATCCCTGACGCGTCCGCGCTGATTGGGTCACGGTTTGCGGCCCCAAGCCTGGAAGAAAAGGTGCGAAACCACCAGCGTATTGGAGTCGTCGAGATGGCGCCGCAGGTCTTGCATGAGCGCGCTCAGCTCTCCCTCCTTGACGAAACCTTCCCTGATGACCATGTCGCGGATGTTCTGGATGAAGTCGAGGAAGATGCTCCGGCGGTGATGTCCATGCGGGTAGACGTGGATCACTGGATTCACTTGAAGCTCCACGATCCCGGCGTCACGCAGCATCCGGTGGGTTCTCCTCCCGACGAACAGGTCGACGCCCTTTGCACGAGAGTATGCCTGGAAAATCTCGAACAGACGGTCCCAGGCGGGGCAAGGTGGGTCGCACATATGCGAGAGGTAGTCCGCCTCATGGCTCGCAATGACACCTCCTGGACGCAGCAACGAGACCATCTCTTCGACGACTTGTTCCGGCTCGGGGATGTTAACGAGCACCAACCGGGAGAACACCACGTCGAACGACTCTCTCGGCAGGTGGGTGGCCTTCGCGTCCCCTTGCACGACCTCGACATTGGCGAGCTGTCGCCCCGCCACGAACTCGCGGGTCGACGCGACGAATTCCTTGCTCTTATCCAGCCCGACCACGGTCCCGCGCGGCCCCACACGCTCGGAAAGCAAATCGAGCACCCCACCCTGCGGCCCGCAGCCGATATCGATCGCCCTCGCGCCAGGGCGAATCTGGAGTTGATCAAGCAACCACCGGGCCTCACCCGCGAGTTCCTGGACCTGCTTGCGGAGACGCTCTTCCTCCGTCTGGCCGCGCCCCAAAAGATAGACGTCGGATTCTATCATTCCGCCAAGACCAATCGTCCCAGAGCCGCCATGATCGCGGAGATCACCGTAGCCGCTCGACGGTGACCGACGAGGTCACGAATCGAGCGGGCCGAGCAACCAGTAGCCGGGTGAGTCGGGCGATTCATCGAAGTAAAAACCGCGAATGCTCTCGACCAGCTCACTGCCGGTGATGAAGCCATCGTTGTCCTTGTCGATGCGGTGGAACCCCTCTCGAGCAACGTGCTCGGGCACGTGCATCAACGAGCCCATCCAACGGATCTCCTCGGAGACGGTGAGCTTCCCGTCGCGATCCTGATCCGCGATATCCATGACCGCGTTGATGTAGGGGACGTAGCCATCATTGAACGATTCGGCGGTCTCGAGCAGGCCCGCCGCGAACGCAGCTTTGTACTCGGCCAAGCTGATACGTCCGTCTGTATCGAGATCGGCGACCTTCCGCAGGTGCTCCCACAAACCCAAGCTGATCTCGACGAGCTTTTGCCGGGCGGGAGATTCGGGCCCGTGGCCGAACTCTTCGGCCATGCGCACGGCCGAGATCTCGAAATCACGGCGCTCCAGGAAGCCATTTTGATCGTTGTCGTGGGCGCGAAAGCGCCGAGCGAGCCTGCGCTCGAGAAAATCGGACAATTTAAACATACCACAATCCGTACCATGGCGGTGAATAAGGTGTCAACGGACAGAAATGCTCGACGCGCCTCGTCTGTGCCAACTGTTTTTGGCGCACCGGACTCGTTGGTGGACGAGCTCAAATCCTACAAGGCTGACGAAGATATCGAGCAGATTATCTCTGCGACTCCAGCGTCAAGTGCTTCACTGCGGCTCGGGCACCACCACCCTCTCCGTTTGTCGTGTTGCGAAGAAGCCAGCCCGTCCGTATGAGCACCCGACGTTGACCCTGGGAGCCCCCGAATGAACTCCGTGAAGATCGACATTTTCTCCGACGTCGTCTGCCCGTGGTGCCTCATCGGCACCGAGCGGCTCGTGAAGGTCCTGGACGCGATGGGCCTGCGCGAGACGGCTCGCGTGCGGTACCACGCGTTCATGCTGCGGCCCGACGCCCCCGAGGCCGGCACCAACCTGCGCGAGGAGCTGCGGGCGAAGTACGGCGCGGATCCCCAGGCCATGTTCGCCCGGGTCGAGGCCGCCGCCCGCGAGAGCGGCATCGCGCTCGATCTGTCCCGTCAGACCATGAGCTACCCCACCCCGCGCGCCCACACGCTGCTGCGCCACGCCTTCGCCAAGGGCACTCAGGAGGCCCTGGCCCGGGCGCTCTTCCAGGCGCACTTCCACGACGCCCAGAACATCTCCGATCCGGACGTGTTGCGGCGGCTCGCGGGCGCGCACGGCTTCACCGACGAGGAGACGCTGCGGCTGATCCAGGATCCGGCGGAGTTGGAGATCACCCGGAGCGACGCGGAGGAGGCCCGGCAACAGGGCATCCAGGGCGTGCCGTTCTTCATCTTCAATGACCGCCTCGCCCTGTCGGGCGCCCAGCCCGAGGGCGTGTTCCGCGAGGCCCTGCAGCAAGCGCTCCAGGGATAAGGAGCAATCGCCGCCCCTCGGAGGGCATGCGGCCGGCCTTGCCCACGCGGACCGGTGCTCATCCGGTGGCTACCTTCGCTCGCACCACCGGACGATGCCCCGCGCACGTCCGGACACGAGGGGGCGCACGGATGAACGAGCTGGGTCGCAAGGCGGCGGAACTCAAGCAGCGAGGCGATCAGCTCGGGGAGAAGGCCCTGCGCCATCCGTGGATGGTGCGGCTCGCCCGCCTGGGCTACCTGGCCAAGGGCGTGGTGTACGCCGTGGTGGGGGTGCTGGCGCTCCAGGTCGCCTTCGGTCAAGGCGGAGAGATGACGGACACGCGGGGCGCACTGGCCTCGCTGGCGGGCGAGACGTGGGGCGCGGTGCTGTTGACGGTGCTCGCCGTGGGGTTGACGGGCTACGTGCTCTGGCGCGGCGTGCAGGCGTGGATGGATCCCGACGGCAAGGGCACGAGTGCCAAGGGGCTGGTCATCCGCGCGGGGTACCTGGTGAGCGCGGGCATTCACGCCTCACTCGCGGTGGCGGCCCTCCGGCTGGCGCTGGGCGCGGGCGGCGTGGGGAAGCACGGCGACCAGAGCGCCCAGTCCTGGACGGCCCGGCTGTTGTCGGAGCCCTTCGGTCAGGCGCTCGTGGCGGTCGTGGGTCTCGTCATCGCCGGCATCGGTGCGTGGCAGATCCACAAGGCCTGGACGGAGAAGTTCCGCGACAAGCTGCGGCTCCAGGAGTTGGACGCCCGGCACGCGGCGTGGGCGATGCACGTGTGCAAGGGCGGCATCATCGCCCGGGGCGCCGTCTTCGTGATGATGGGCGGGTTCTTCCTCCTGGCGGCGCTGCACTCCAACCCGAGGGAGGCACGGGGCTTGGACGGAGCCCTGGCGGCGCTCGCGGAGCAGCCCTTCGGCACGCTGCTGCTGGCGCTCGCGGCGGCGGGACTCGTGGCCTACGCGGTCTACATGGCCGTCGTGTCCCGCTACCGGAGGTTCCTCGGGGCGTGAGCACGTCCCTAAGCCCGGAGCGCGCACCGACATTCGGCCGTGAGATCGATCTTCTCTTCTTGAGGTTGATCGAGGCCGATGCGCCCTACGAGGACTACAAACGCGAACTCCTCAAGTTGGAGAAGAGGTGGTCTCGGAAAGCGAAGACCCCCGTCCAGCTCCTCGCGGTGCGGCAAATCATCGCGAAGACCCTCCTCACCCAAGCCTTCGGTTTCAGCATGCCGTGGAAGGAGTTTGGTCGGTGGCTTCGCCGTCTCCAGCGGTTCGGCTTCCGCGATCTGGGGATGCGCGTTCACGTCGCCTGTCTCTACGTGCAGTCCCTTCACCTCTTTCCGCGTCAAGCCCGTGAGGCGTGGGAGATGTTGGATGACGCGGAGCGAAGAGCACTTCGGCTTCGCGGCGATCGTCCCCTGAGGCAGGAGCATCTGGAGTCGATCGCGCACGCGAAGAAGGTGGCCCAAGTACCGAGCCCTCTTCCTCGGTGAAAACACCAACATAGCCGTCGTGTCCCGCGACCAGAGGTTCCTCGGGGCGAGAGCGCTACACGTCCTTGAACTTCACCCCGCTGGTTCCGATGCGCTCCAGGGCCTTCTTGATCTCCTCCGAGACGAGGAGGACCACCATCCAACCCCAGGGCCGGAACACCTTGGCGTCACCCATCTTCGAGGGCTCGACACGCAGGCCATGCACGGCCCGGTACTTGCCGGTTTTCTCCGGGCGCCCATCCTCTGGCTTCCAGTACCGCACCTCCGCGGATGCCTCGTCGTCGATGCACTTCACGACACGGGTGACGTTGAGGATGAAGTACCCCTCGGGGTGACCTTCAACAGCCACGGGGATGAGCTGCACATCGTTGGGCGCGAGTTCGGCCAGAAGCATGGCCACCTTCGCATGAACGACGGGAGTGACCCCGACTCCCGCCAGGGAGAAATCCAGCGGCCTGCCCTGCCGGTCGATGGGGATCTTGAGACGCCCTTCAACGGAAACAGGAACTCCTTTCCGGAACATCCAGGGGTTGTCCACCTCCTGGCCTGATGGCCCGACAGGGTCGCCCAACTCCCAGCGCTCGGGGATGGATACATCATCGAACAGGTCGAAGTACCGCACCGGCATGGAAGGCACCTGGCGTCATGGAGTTCGAGTGACCAGCTTGTTGAGGCGAGAACCCTCAGCGGCGATGTCCTGCGCCAGCTGCTTGAGTTCCGCAGTGAGCGCCTCACGACACTGCCTCATGCCGCTACAGTCTTCCACCGCATCGTTCAACCGTCGGTAGACCTCCTGATGGTACTCCTCGGGATGGGGACCCTTGTGTCCCTTGACGCGCACCTTGTTGGCGGTGTCGTCCAGTGACATACCTGCCCGGTCGAAGAGCCTCTTGAATCTGGGAGTCCATGGACCGCCGCTGTGAGTGGCTTCGGTCCACTTGTCGGTGGCGATGTGGTGCTCAGGCCCATCCGCATCCACTGGACTGGAAACCGCGCCGCGCACGATCTGGGCCGTCGAGGCGACCGCATTAGGAGCGAGGGCAATGGTGACCGCGTCAGCGGTCACGGTCACGGCTTCCACCTGCGCTACTTCCGTCAGGTGGATTCCCGCTTGTGCCCCCGCCACCACTGACGCCTGTGCCGAGCCTGGCAGTGTGGGCACCTTGGCCGAAAAACTGGAGGCCGTCTGGCCAATGGCCGCGGTGAGCAGCAGGGCGAACGCTCGCGCCGCGTTCTTCCCCATCACCTTGCCGTACCTCTCGCCGGCCACTCGGAGTTCCGAGAAGGACGTGGCGAGGTCCGCGACCTCCACCAGCCGCCTCCAGCCTTGGATGAGCGTCCAGAACGTGTCCACCCCGACGTAGCAGATGAAACTGGCCGTCACGACGCTCGCCAGCCCCTTGGAGAACACGGGTTCCGGAGCCATCCACATCGCGGCGTAGAGGGTCATTGTCCAAAGAATGGACGCCTTGATGACCTCGGGATCGGCCATGTCCTTGAATGCTTCCATCATCTCGGGGAGGACTGCGTCGAGAGCGAAGGACATGGCGAGGGCGTAGCGGCCATCCCCGGTGAGGACAGGGCTCTCCAGCAGCGCCCTGCGGCAATCTCCCGGCTTCCGAATGGCCGCGCAGAACCGCAGGTATTCCTGGGTCACGCGTATATCCACCCCGGCCCACTGCGAAGCCTGATGCGGCCCGTCCAGGGGAACGACACCTTGGCGCTGGGTGTACCCGTACCAGCCACTGCGCGGTGGAACGTTGAACAACTCCCGCGCGGCCCTCTCGGGATTGGAGGAGGGACTCGTCCGCCGGACCTCCTTTACGATGGCCTCCGAGAACTCATCCGCACCCAATTCCACCGGCTTGGTTTCGTCTGTACGGGGGATATGGATGATGGATTGGTCCTGGCCCAGGTCGACGCGCACGACGCGCGTGGCACCACACGCTGACAGCAAAGCCAACAGCAGGAGCGCACCAGTCAACCGAGGTGCCATGAGACGCCCTCCAGATCCATGAGGGCGCCAGCCTACAGGATGGTCTCCCCTGAGACGATGACGCCCCAGGTCCCATCCACAGCTCAGTAGGACAGACCATGCTTGGCGGCCTTGGCCTTCACGCCGCGCATGACGTTGGCGTCGAACGCGTCTTCCTTCTCCGCCACGTTCTTCGCGCGCCAGGTGTCGCGCGCCGCCGCGAGCGAGGCCGCCTTCTCCTCCAGCGCCTTGCGCTCCTGGGCCAGCTGCTTCACCTTCGCCTCCCGCTCCTTCGCGTCCAGCGCGCGCAGCTCCGGCGGCAGCTCGTCGTCCTTCACGCTCGCGAGGGCCTCGGGCTTCGCCGTCAGGTCCACCGCTCCACCCACCACCACGGGCGCGCTGCTCACCGCCGCCGGGGCCGCCTTGCCCACCCCTCGCGTCGTCTTCAGGAACTGGATGCGCTCGGCCGCCGCCTCCGGCGCCAACTCCGCCACCTGCGCCGCCCGCGCGCGGTTCTCCTCTCGCGCCTCGCGCTTGCCCGCGTACACCACCTTGCTCGCCAGCTCCGCGTTCACCTTCGACAGCTCGTCATCGTAGGGCGTCGCCACCGCCACCATGCCTCCGGTCTGGGACAAGGACTCGTAGCGCCCGTCCGTCGTCTTCGCGGCGTACTTCCAATGCGTCTCCGTCTCCGCGTCTCCGCCACAGCGCACCGTGTTCACCACGATGTGCTTCTCCGCCGCCTTCTTCACCCAGTGCTTGAAGTTCCAGTTGTCCTGGCGCTCGGCCGGGGGCGCGTCCCCCACCAGGAAGAGCAGCTTCATCGTCTCGCGCTTCTCATCCCAGGACAGCTTGGACACCGCCTCGCCGAGCCCCTGCCCCACATGCTCCGGCGTGTCCCCGCCGCCGTCCGCGTCCAGCTTGCGCAATTGCGTGAACAGGCTGTCCAGGTCCTCCGTGAGCTCGAAGCGCTTGGTGACGTACGTGTCGCCCACGTCCCGGTAGGCCACCAGTCCCACGCGCACCCGGGGCGTGGGCTTGCCCTGGGCGATGCGCGACGCGATGGAGAAGATCTTCTGCTTGGCCCCCTCAAGCAGTCCGCTCATCGAGCCCGTGGTGTCCAGGACGAAGACCAGATCGATCCGGGGCCGCTCCTGCTGGGACACGGGCGCGGGCGGAGGCGAGGGCTCGGCCTTCGGGGGAGGCGGAGCCTGGGTGGGCGCCGGCGCGGCCTGGCGGGGCGACGCCGGAGGAGGCGGAGCTTCCGTCTCCGCGAAGGCGAGGGGCAGAGCGAACGCGGAAAGGGCGAGCGCGGCCCCGGCGAGGGGGCGCGAGAAGGTCTTCAAGGTCATGGGAGGAGTCCGAGGCGAGTGCCGCGCGGGAAGCCCCGCGCGAGGTTGGACGCTGTAACGCACGAGCCGCCCGCCGGGTTTAACGCCGGTTGACGGAAAAACACCCTGGGTTTATAGGTTGTTCAACCAACTTATGAAGACCTCGCTGACGACGCCCTGGAAGCTCGGCCTGCTCACGAGCCTCTACCTCTCGCAGGGGTTGCCCTTCGGCTTCTTCACCCAGGCGCTCCCGGTGCTGCTGCGCGAGCGGGGCCTGTCACTGCCCGCCATCGGCCTGACGCACCTGCTCGCCCTGCCCTGGGCGCTCAAGTTCCTCTGGGCGCCGTGGATGGATCGGTATGGCTCGGCGCGCTGGGGGCGGCGGCGCGGCTACATCCTCCCGTTGCAGCTGCTGTCGGCGGCGCTGCTCCTGGCGCTGGCCCTTCCCGAGGGCAGCGTGAGCATGGCGGCGCTGATGGGGGCGGTGCTGCTCGTCAACCTGCTGGCGGCCACGCAGGACGTGGCCACGGATGGGCTCGCGGTGGAGCTGCTCACGCCCCCGGAGCGCGGCTGGGGCAATGGCATCCAGGTGGCGGGCTACCGCGTGGGGATGATCCTCGGCGGCGGGTTGATGCTGCTGGTGTTCGCGCGCCTGGGCTGGCGCCCCACCCTGCTGAGCCTGGGCGCGCTGTTGCTCGTGGCCACGGTGCCGGTGGCGCTCTTCCGCGAGCCCGCCCCGGCCGAGCGCTCCCGCGACACCTCGAGCCCCTGGCGCTGGCTCGGCGAGTCCCTGCTGCACTGGCGCCACCGTCCCGGCGTGGGCGCGTGGTTCACCCTGCTCGTGCTCTTCAAGGCGGGCGAGAGCCTGGCCACGGGCATGGTGCGCACCTTCCTCGTCGACGTGGGCCTGGGCCTGGCGCAGGTGGGCTGGATGCTCGGGTTCCTGGGCTTCACCACGGGGCTGCTCGGGGCGGTCGCGGGCGGCGCGCTCGTGCACCGGCTGGGGCAGCGGCGCGCGCTGCTCGTCTTCGGCACCCTTCAGGCCGTGTCCGTGGGCCTCTATGCCCTGGCCGCGCGGGGGGCCTCCCCCCTCCCGGTGCTCGCGTTCGTCTGCGGCGTGGAGCACCTGGCGAGCGGCATGGCCACCGCCGCGCTCTTCACGGGGATGATGGACGTCTGCCGCCCGGAGCACGCCGCGTCCGACTACACGGTGCAGGCCTCGCTCGTGGTGCTGGCCACCGGGGGCGCGGCGGCGGTGAGCGGATGGAGCGCCCAGGCGCTCGGCTACGCGGGGCACTTCACGCTCGCGGCGGCGGTGTGCGCCCTGGCGGTGGTGTGGGTGGCGCTCACCGTTCGCGAAAAAGAATCGCGGTGGTAGTGACACTTCCCCGCGGCACCGGTGTTCCACCTGGCCGAACGAGGGAGGCGCGAGTCCGTTGGCCATCGACGTGGAGGCGTATTACCGCCGATATGGGCCCCAGGTGCTTCGGCGCTGCCGCTTCCTCTTGCGCGATGAGGAAAGGGCCGTGGATGCCATGCACGACGTATTCGTCCAATTGCTACGCCACCAGGGCGCGCTGGAGAACAGCGCCCCGTCGAGCCTGCTGCATCGGATCGCCACGCGGGTGTGCCTCAACCGGCTGAGGGGCGCGCGCCGCCGTCCCGAGGACGCCGAGGACGACCTGGTGCTGCGCATCGCCGCTTCCGAGGACGCCGAGGCCCGCACCCTGGCGCGCGGCGCCCTGGACTGGCTCTTCGGCCGGGTGCCCGCCTCCAGCCGGGACATCGCCGTGCTGCACCTGGTGGATGGAATGACCCTGGAGGAGACGGCCCGCGAGGTGGGCCTGTCCGTCTCCGGGGTGCGCAAGCGGCTGCGCGCCCTGTCGTCCGCGCTGCGCGAACTGGAGGCCGCATGAGCACCCCCCACCGCACCCCCGATTGGCTGTTGGAGCGCATCGCCCTGGGGGAGCTGCCTCCGGACGAGCTGGCCGAGGCCCGTGCTCGGCTGGCCCGGGAACCCGACGGAGACGCCCGGCTCGCCGCGCTCGAGGCGGAGAACCAGGCACTCCTGGCGCGCAGGCCCCCCGCCGCCGTGGCCCGGGAGGTGGAAGTCCGCGCCCGGCGCGCGTCTCCCGAGCGCCGCCTGCTGCCCGCCCTCGCCCTGGTGCCCGTGCTGGCCGGCCTCGCCCTGCTGATGGTGCCTCCCGATCCGGCGCCCGTGGGCATGTCCGGAGGAGACTCCGCCCTGACCGAGGTGACGCGCGCCAAGGGCCTCCGGCCCCGGCTCCTCGTGCACCGAGATGGGGCGTCCGGCCCGGAGGAACTGGCCGAGAAAACTCTCGCCCAGGCGGGAGACGTGGTGCAGCTGTCCTACGTGGCCGGGGACGCGGCCTACGGCGCCATCCTCTCCGTGGATGGGCGGGGCGTCGTCACCCTCCATGCCCCCGAGAGCGGTGCGAGTGCCCTTCCGCTCTCCTCCTCCGGCGCCCATGCGCTGCCCCACGCCTATGCGTTGGACGACGCGCCCGCCTTCGAACGCTTCTTCTTCATCACCTCGGACCAGCCCTTCGCCCTGGAGCCCGTGCTCGCCGCCGCGCGCGATCTCGCCGCGTCGGATGACGCCCACCTCGTGCCGCTCGCCCTCCCTCCAGGCCTCGGGCAGACGTCCTTCACCCTCGAAAAGAGTGCCCCATGATGACCCGAGTCCTGTTGCCGCTGTTGGCCGTCCTGGTGGCCGCCGAGGCCCCCGCGGCTCCCGCGCCCTCCCCCGTCGTCCGCCGCCTGGCGCTGCTCGTGGGCGTCAATGACGGAGGGCCCGAGCGCACGCGCCTGCGCTACGCCACGACGGATGCCCAATCCATCTCCAAGGTGCTGGGCGAGCTGGGCGGCGTCACTCCGGCGGATCGCGTCCTGCTCCTGGAAACCGGGCGGGAGGGGCTGATGGAGGGCTTCGCCCGGATGAAGGGCCTCGTCGAGTCCGCCCGGGCCTCGGGCGCGAGCCGCGTGGAAGTCCTCCTTTATTACTCGGGGCACTCGGACGACGAGGGCCTGCTGCTGCGCGGCGAGCGCGTGGACTACGGCGAGCTGCGCCGCGCGTTGGCGGACTTGCGAGCGGACGTGCGCATCGCGGTGCTGGACTCGTGCGCCTCGGGGGCCTTCGCGCGCCGCAAGGGTGGCACCCCCCGGCCCGCCTTCCTGGTGGACTCGGGCAGCCAGGTGTCGGGCCAGGCCATCCTCACCTCGTCCAGCGCGGACGAGGCCTCGCAGGAGTCGGATCGGCTGGGCGCCTCCTTCTTCACCCACCACCTCGTCTCGGGCCTGCGCGGCGCGGCGGACATGACGCGGGATGGGCGGGTGACGCTCAACGAGGCCTACCAGTTCGCCTTCCACGAGACGCTGGCGCGCACCGAGCGCACCCAGAAAGGCGCCCAGCACCCGGCCTACGACATCGAGATGGCGGGGACCGGGGAGCTGGTGATGACGGACCTGCGCGCCACGTCCGCCACGCTCGTCCTGGCGGACACCCTGGAGGGGCGCCTCTTCGTGCGCGACGCGGCGGGGACGCTGGTGGTGGAGCTGCTGAAGGTCTCCGGACGGCCCACGCAGCTGGGACTCGCGCCGGGGCGCTACCAGGTGCGGCGCGAGCTGGACGGGAGTCTGTCCGAGGCGGCCTTCACCCTCACCGAGGGCCAGGGCACGACCCTGTCGGCGGCGAACTTCGCCTCGGTGCCGGGCGAGGCCACGGTGTCGCGCGGAGGCCCGAAGGAGGCGCACGAGGTGGACACCTCCTCCCGTCGGCGCTTGTTGCTCAACCTGGGGCTCGTGCCGGGAGTGAGCACCAATGCGCTCCTGGCGGGAGATGAGCCGGTGGAGAACCGGCTGGCGCTCGGGGTGATGAACGACGGCACGGCCCTGAAGAAGGGCGTGGCCCTGGCCTTCATCTCCAACGTGTACGACGAGGAGCTGGAGGGGTTCTCGGGGGCATTGGCGCTGAACGTGGCGGGGCGTGACATGCGCGGCGTCCACTCGGCCCTGGCCCTCAACGTGGCGGCTGGATCGCTGACGGGCGCGCAACTGGCGGTGGGCGTGAACGTCACGGCCGGAAGCGTCCAGGGCGGCCAGTTCGCCGTGGGCGTGAACGTCGCGCGGGGAAAAGTCCGCGGCGTCCAGGGCACGGCGGGGTTGAACTGGGCGAGCGGTGCCTTCACGGGCCTCCAGGCGTCCTCGGGCATCAGCATCGCCCAGGGGGGCCTCGAGGGCGCGCAGGTGTCGCTGCTCAACGTGAGCGGAGACGTGACGGGCGCGCAGGTGGGACTCATCAACGTGGCCAGGCGGGTGAAGGGCACGCAGGTGGGGCTCATCAACGTGTCCGAGGACATCCAGGGCGTGCCCATCGGCCTGCTCTCCTTCGTCCAGAAGGGGCAGCTCCACCTGGAGGTCTGGTCGAGCGACATCCAGCTCCTCAACGCGGGCGTGAAGCTGGGCAGCAAGTACGTGTACACCACGCTGCAGGCGGGCGTGGGTCCCGACGATCGGCTGCAACGCTTCAGCCTGGGCCTGGGCTTCGGAGGCCACATCCCGCTGGGGTCGCGCTTCTGGCTGGACCTGGACGCGGTGGGCAGCAACGTGCACGGATTCGAGCGGCCCTTCAACGGAGGGAACCTGCTGGTGCAGGGCCGGGCGATGCTCGGCTTCCAGATCTTCTCCCACCTCGCGGTGTTCGTCGCGCCCACCTACAACGCCTTCTTCGCGTTCTCCCCCGGGCAACAGCGCGAGCTGACCACGTTCGGCTCCCGCGTGGCCCAGGTGGATTCCGACGTCTCGGTGCGCTACTGGCCCGGCGCGCAGGCCGGTCTGCGCTTCTGACGAGACGATGTATCCGGGGAATCCCGGGGCATTGACGCACTCGGACGCCACCGTCTAACGTGGCGCTCCGATGCACTCCGCGTACGCCCGCTGTCCGATGACTCCCTGTTGTCGTTGATCGCGGCGCGACGCGTCCATCCCCAGCACTGACGACCACTCCCGTCGAGCGAGGAATGCCCCCCATGTCCATTGCCCGGATCGAGCCGTACGACGACTACCTGCGCGTCCACTTCACCCCTGGTGAGGGAGCGCGCCACGCCGATTTCCACTGGTTCTGGCTGCGGCACAACTCGGATCTCGACCGCCATCCCGTCACCCAGGAGCGCATCGTCTGCTCCTCGGAGCTGCCCTTCGAGCCGAGTCCCCGCTCGGTGCGGCTCAGCGGGGACTCGGCCGCGGTGGAGATCGACTGGAGCGACCACGTCGAGGGACGCACGAGCCGCTATGACGCCCGCTGGCTGCGCGAGTACGCCTACGCGGCCGACCGGGCCCCCGCCCCGCCCCCGCCCTCGGACCCCGCCGCCATCACCCTCGACGCCTCGCGCCTGGAGGAGCCCCTGGGTCCGCTCGCCCTGCGCACGCTCCAGCGCGCCGGGGCCCTCATCGTGCGCGGGTATGGCACGGACACGGAATCCATCATCGACGTCTTCGGCCGCGAGGGACTGTCCGTCATCAGCACCCACTTCGGGCGCATCGAGGATCTGCGCACCGACAACACGACCAACAGCAACACGGATCAGCTCGGGTACACGGACAGCTCCATCCAGTTGCACACGGATCAGCCCTTCCTGGAGCGGCCACCGCGCTATCAATTGCTGCACAGCCAGCGGCCGGGCACCACGGGCGGAGAGAACTTCGTGGTGGATGGACTCGCGGCGGCCCACCACCTGGCGGAGATCGACCGGCACTCCTTCGATCTGCTGCGCACGGTGCCGGTGACCTTCCATCGCAAGCAGAAGTCCTTCGAGCGGGTGCTCGTCTCTCCCCTGCTGGACTTCGACGCGCCGGGCGGCTTCCGCATCCGCTACAGCTACTTCACCCTCGCGCCACACCGCCGGCCCTTCGCGGAGATGGAGGCTTGGTACCGGGCCTACAACCGCTTCGCGAAGCTCGTGCGGGACGAGCGGCACCAGTACCGCTTCCTCCTCCAGGCCGGTGACTTCCTGCTCTACGACAACTGGCGCATGCTCCATGCGCGCACGGCCTTCACCGGAGCCCGCTGGGTGCGCGGGGTGTACTTCGACGCGACGTGAGCCGCACGGGGGCGGCCGTCAATAGACGATGCAGTCGAACTTCTCGATGACGGCTCGGAGCTCCTCGGAGGTGGTCTCGAAGCGCTCGGCCACGGAGGGAGCGTAATAGGTCAAGGCCTTGGTGGACGGCGGGTGGGTATGCAGATTGTCCACGACGATGTCACCAAAGCTTCCCGGCCATTTGACGCTGCGTAGTTCGGGGGCTCGGCCAATGGGATCCAGGAAGGTGAAGCAGGGCCACTTGGGGAAGCGCAGGGTGTTGATGTCGCAGCCGTGAAACCGACACCCTGCCAGCCGGGCCTCGGAGAAGTCACAATCCTCAATGAACCCGTGCTGATACCACGGCAAGCTCATGTATTCAGGCCAGTACCCGAAGTCGCACCCCGACAGGTGCCCCTTGAAGCAACAGCCCTTCAGGGACGAGGCCACCCAGCTCTGGTAATTCTTCAACTCCTGCTTCACCTCGAAGGTGCAGTCGATGAAGCGGGGCTGCTTGAGACTCAGGCGCCGAGCGGACACCTTCAGCACGAGGGTACAGTTCCTCAACGTCAGATTGGGGCCGAGGATGTAGTTTGCCTTCGTGTCCGTCAGCTCCAGCCGCTCGTTTTCGATTTCCCGGTCCTCGAAGACGACATTGCCGAGCGAATCCATCGCCGCCCCTTTCAGAAGGTGAGCATCCGGAAGAACTCGCCCGCCATGCGCCTACCGTGCCGTGCCAGGTTCGACTCCGTTCCGGAGAGAATCTCGTATTTGTAGCCTCCAGGCACTACCACATCGACCCCGTTGCTCAGGCTGAAGTCGTAGAGGCGCTCGAACTGCGCTTTCACCTTGAGTTGGACGTAGCGCCCTCGAGCCTCTCGTTCGAGCAGTCGCGCCAGCCAGTACTCGCCCTTCTTCATGGCCTTCTCTATGGCGTCTTTTTCGTTCGGCGAGAGCCTGTGAGGTCCCCACTCGTTCGCGGCCTTGGTGACGGCCTCCTGGAGCATGTCCCCCACCTTGTCCTCGGCGGGAATGTCCGCGGCCGATTTTCCGCGCGGCAAGTGCCACCGCTGGTCATCGCTCAACTCCACTTGCCGGTTGCCGCCCCGGTGGCGAATGACGGTTTCCGCGGAGCGGCCCCCGGGAGCCTGTTCGGCCCTGGAGCCCGTCCCCTTCTTGAGCATCACCACGGCCATGGGGCCCTGCGGTGAAGTGGCCACCGTCTCCACCGCCGCTACCGCCTTGGCCAGGGCGACGTCCGAAGCGACCGTTGCCTCCGTAACCTCGAGGCGCCCCATGACGGCGGCACCGCCCTGCGCCTCGAACCGCACCCCGGCGAGGTTGAAGCCCGGAAGCGATTTCACCCGCGCCACCACCTGCCCCAGCGTGTGCCCGCTGAGCGCGGCCACCGCGAGAATCATGGCCCGGGCCGCGTCCTCTCCCAGCACCTTGCCGAATCCTTCGCCCGCCGTGCGCAGCTCCTCGAAGGTGGAGGCGTGGTGCGCCGTGTCGGCCATGTGGGCCCACCCGTCCATGAGGCCGTACACCGTGTTGAGGCCCAGGTAGCTCACCAGGAGGAGGGTCATGCCGGCGGCAATGGCCTTGGTCGTCGGCTCGGGCACCACCCACATCATGCAATAGAGGGCGACCGTCCAGACGACCATGGAGACGAGCGCCTGCACGCCCAGCAGCTCACGTCCCAGGGCCGCACGCGTCTCGTCGAGCACGGTGCCGAAGGCCAGGGCCAGGGCCAGCGTGCGCCGGTCATCCGTGCGCAGGTAGGGCCCGTCGTCCAGCAGGCCCAGGCAGTCACCGCCTCCTTGGTGCGCACACCACTTGAGGTACTTCTCCTTCAGGGCTTCATCCGCCACGGGGGTGAGGCGAACCGGGCCGTCCTGAGTCTCCGGCACGAGGGTGAAGCCCTCGCCCCGGTACGACTCCAGATTCCAATCTCCCGTGCTCGCGACCGTCTCAATGTCTCGTGGCTGCTGCTGCGAGATGCGCAGCAGCTCGTGGGCGGCCTCCCTTGGAGTCCTCCGCGTCAGCCGCACATCGAGCGAGAGGCGCAGGAAGGCCTGCTGAAACTCGGCCTTTTTGATGGGCACCGGCCGGGTAGCGACGGCGCCGGGCTCCATGAAATCCACGACGTACACGGTGGCGGACTCGAGGCCGGGCTCTGGCGCGGAGGCAACACGATCCTTCGGTGAAGGCGGGGGCGTGGGCGAGTTGTCGCGGTAGCCCACGAGAAAGCTGCCCCGTGGGGTGCCCGTGGCGCACGCGGACTGAAGGAAGAGGACGATGAGAAACCAGCCGCCCAGCAAAGGGCGCGGGCCAACACGACGGGTGGACACGGCGCACCTCCGGAAGCGACGCAGCCTGAGAGCCGTCGCCCCTGAATCACATGGAAGTGCGGGTGCGCCCGTCAATCACGTTCAGCGACACTCAGTCCCGCGTCATCACGAAGTCATCCGCCTGCAGCCAGGTGTCTCCATTGTTGGCCCAGACGCCCGCGAAGATCTCCACACTGTGGTTGGCGCCCGAGTTGAACCGCACGGACAGTTGCGTGTAGCCCCCCAGGGGTTGGGTCAGCTTGAGTTCGTTGAGGATGGGCCCTCCCCGGAGCATCCGCGCGCCGAAGTAGCCCTCGTTCAGGGTGTTGGATGTTTTTACCCAGGCGCTCAGCGTGTACTGGGTGTTGGGCGTCACGGCCACCTCCTGCTTGAGGGCGTTCCACCCCGGCACGTCGTTGCGCACCCAGCCATTGTTGGCTCCCGAGCGCGTGAAGCCGAGGCCTCGGTCCACGCCGCCCTTGCCCTCGACGTACCAGGGCGAGGTGGCGGTCGCGCCCGGCTGCTGCTCGAAGCCCCCCTGCCCCACGAGGTTCGCTCCCCGCGTCAGGCTCACGTCGTCCAACTGCATCCACGTGTCTCCATTCTTCGCCCAGATGCCGCCGTAGACCTCGAGGATGGAGTTCGGCCCGGAGTTGAAGGTGACCGTGAGCTGCGAGTAGTTCGTCAGCGAGCCGAAGGGCACCTCCCCCACGATGGGCCCATTGCCCACGCCCCGCGCGCCGAAGTAGCCCTCCGTGCTGTTGGCGGAGGTGCGCACCCAGCCTCGCAACGTGTAGTCCGTGTGGGGCTGCACGGCCACGCTCTGCTTGAGGGCGTTCCAGCCACTGTTGTAGCGGACGAAGCCCTCGTTGCGTCCCGTGCGCGCCTGCCCCACGCCCCGGTCCACGCCGCCGTTGCCCACCAGCCACCAGGGCGCCATCACGGGCGTGGCCGCCTGGGTCTCGAAGCCGGGCTCGGACAGCAGGTTGTCGCTGAACGCGTCGTCCGTCAGCGTCGCCCGCATCAGGAACGTGTTGTAGGGCGTCCACTGCGACGTGACGAAGTACATGTCCGCCCCGCTCAGGGACCAGGGGTGGATGAAGGCGTTGTACAGGCCGGGGAAGCTCGTCCCCGCGGCGAGGATCTTCTCCCCGCTCCACGGCCCCGTGGGCGTGGCCGCGTCCCGCATGACCACGGCCTGACGGTGCTCGTTCAGGTACGTCATGAGGAAGCGGTTGAAGCCGGTGTGGTAGTCCACGGACAGCTCGCCCGCGATGCCCATCACCACCGGCGCCGCGGCCGCCTGCGAGGCCGACCAGCCGTTGCCGTCCCAATAGCGGTAGTCATTGATGTTCAGCAGCGCGCCCTCGAGCACCCGCGCCAGGTACACGTTGCCGAAGCGGCCATTCGGCGTCGCGTACAGGTAGACGTAGCCGCCGTTCTTCACGAAGGCCGCCATCTGGAAGGGGTTGGTGCGCGCGGCGTTGTTCTGCCACCGGGCGCTCGCGTGCTTCACCCAGTTCTGCCCGTTGTCGTCCGAGTAGGCGATCCCCGCGTAGTTCGTGTCCCACTTGCCCGGATCGCCCCAGTGGCGCACGGACATGTAGTGGATGTAGTGCCGCGAGCCCACCGTGACGCCCGCCGTGGGGATGACGGTGATCTCATCGTTGTCGATCTTCTTCGAGTACAGGAGCTCCTTCGCGTGACGCGAGGTGTCCTGGATCATCGTGGAGAAGGTCAGCCCGTCCGCGAGCGTGCGATCGGACGACTTCGCGAGCACGTTGCTGCGCCAGCCTCCGCCACACCCGCCGTTGCCACACCACCCATGGCCGAAGGTGTCGCCGAACAGCGCGAAGATCTCCCCGCCCCCCTTGTCCCAGAGGATGCCCAGGTCCGTGCCCATCACCTCGTAGTTCGTGTGGGTCTGATTCGGGTTGGGGAGGAACTCTCCCGAGGGGGTGGCGCCCGTCACCCGCGCGACCTTGGTCACGTTCGTCGGAGTGAGCGCCCGGGCCTCGCCCGTGTGGACGGCGGCTCCCAGTGACAGCACCACGGCACACGTCTTCCACGGCTTGGAGTGGATCATCCGGTCGGATTCCCTGAAACGAGTTGGAGCCGGGAACACGGAAACCCCGTGTTCCCGGCCTTCTCATTATCCAGGGAAACCGGTGCTCAGCTGCCAGAATCTGTTTTGGACCTGCGCGTGGACCGCTAGACCTCCTCGAATCTCGTGCCCGTTGCGCCCATCTGCGCCAAGGCGTCCTTGATTTCCTCGGAGACGATCAGGGCGCTCGACCATCCCTCGGGGCGGAAGACCTTGGCGTTCCCCACCTTCACCTTGTCGATGCGCATGCGATCCACGCCCATGTATTGCCCAACCTTGTCAGGCACTCCATGCTCTGGCGTCCAGAAACTCACCTCGGACGCCTCTTCGTCGATGCAGCGGATGAGGCGCGTTGCCACGAGGACAAGGTACTGATCCGGTTGGCCCTCAATGTCCGCGGGGATCAACTGCACGTCGCCTGGGGCACGCTCCGCCAGCAGGGAAGCCACCTTGACGTGGACAACAGGGACCCTCAATCCCGCCTCGGAGAAGTCCAACGGCCTGCCCGCGATCTTGACGGGGATCTTCAACCGCCCCTCCACATGCACGGGCGTTCCTCTCTTGAAGTCCCAGTCCTGCACCTTGCGGCCATGGCCATCGATGGGTGTGGCCAAGTGCCAACGGTGGGGGACATAGACATCATCGGCGAGGTCGAAGAAGCGCTGGGACATAGGGAATTTCTAGCGTCATCTCCCAAGGGTGACGAGCCGGTTCAACTCCGTGCCAGGTGTCGAGATCAGCTTGGCGAGTACATCCATCGCGGGCAGCAAGCGCGCCCGGCATTGAGCGATGCTGCTACAGTCTCCCAGCGCCTCATCCAAGCGCCTGAAGACGATGTCATGGTATCGCTGCGGATGCGGCCCCCTGTGCCCCATGATGGGCACGATGTTTTCTCGATCCGCCAGCCGCATTCCCGCCCTGGCGAAGAGATCCTCGAATCGTGGAGTCCATGGGCCACCCCGCAAGGTGGATTTCTTGTTCGCGATGGTCGCCATGTGGTGCTTCTCCGTGCGGTCACCACGCGCTCCGCGTGCCGCCATCGCGACCGCTCCCGGTGCCAGCGCCACGCTGAAGCCCTCGGCCGTCACCATCACTGACTCCGCCGCGCTCACCTCCGACAACAGGATGCCTTCGCGGGCCGCTGCCTGCATCGACACTTGCGCCGAACCGGGCAGCGTCCCTACCTGCTCCGCGAAGCCCTTGGCCGTGTGCGTCAGTAGCGCCATCGCCACCAGGGCGAACGCTTGCGCCGCCTCACGCGAGAACAACCTACCGAACTTCTCGCCCGCCTCGCGGATCTGCTCGAAGGTGGTTGCAACCTTCACCTCTTTCATCAACTGGAACCAACCGGTGATCAGGTTGTAGAGCGTCTTGGCGCCCACCCAGAGAATGAGCCCCACGGTTGCCCAGGCGGCGATGAACTTCGTGACAGGCTCGGGCATCGCGAGCAGGACGAGCAGCGTCACGACAGTCGCCAGCGCTGCCTGCATCACGGCCCGCATGCTCACGATCTCGCCCAGCGCCTTCTCGAACTCTTCCAGCACCGGACTCTTGCTCAGCGCCATGGCGAGCATGTAGCGGCCTTGCATGTCCATGTACTTCCCGTGAACGAGCGCGCCCCCCAGACAATCGCCCTCGTAACCCTGGGCGCTCCGACACCAGACCTTGTATCGACTAACGAGTTTCTGCTCCTCCTCCGTCAACACACCTTCCAGGGGAGTGCCCGATTCCAGAGGGACGAGCTTTCGCTCCCGGAGTAGATAGAGGTAATCGCCGTACAGTGTGTCGAGTTGAAAAAGCTTCTCCACCGTCTCACGAGGGGTGCCGCTCAGCCTCACCTCACGCGCCAATCTCCGAATGGATTGGGTGACTTCCTCCGGTGGCACCTCCACTGGCCCCGCCGTAGCGATGCGGGTGATGTGAACAAGGGTTTGTCCCCTCGCTCCGCTCTCCACGCGGACAACAGGCGAAGTCGCGCTGCACCCGACCAGCACGGCAAGAATCAGCGCTTCGGCCCTCCACAGAATCTGCCACGGCCTCATGGCTCACCCCTTCTTAACGGGTCGCAGTATTCCTCCTAAGGATCACTGCGACCCTCGACGTTCGGCTCAGCCAACGCGAGCCAGCGGCGCGCCCCCCATCCACCTCTGAAGGAGCGACGCGAGCTGTCCGGCCGCCGAGGCCCGCACCATCCCGTGGTGCTCCCCGGGGATGTGGTGGACCTCGATGGGGCCTGGCACGAGCGCACTCCAACCCGCGCTTGGATCCCTCGCGAGCAGCGGCGATAGATCCGGCCGGGAGGGCACCTCGGGCCGCACCATCACGAGCCGGACGCCCGAGGACCTGGGGCTGTACCGCTCGAGAGCCGTGAGGTGGGCCTCGTACACGCGCAGGGTCCGGCGCAGGTGTGCCTCGCCACTCCCGGGAGGCAGCGCCCCGAGCGATTCGGCCAGACGGGCCAGGTGCCCGAGCTGTTCGTCTGGCGAGAGCCCCGCCCAGGACTCCCACTGGGTCGAGGGCACGGAGAGGCCCAGTTCCTGGGCGGCGAGCAGGAGCAATTCCTCCGAGCGGGCGCGCGCCCCCGCGAAGTGCTCGGGCAGCCAGGAGTCGAGCAGCACCACGCCCGCGCACGGCGTGCCCGCCTCCTCCAACCGCCGCGCCATCTCGTAGACGACGAGGCCTCCGAAGGACCAGCCCAGCAGCCATGTGCCCTCGTTCAAAGGGACTGCCCGCATCGCGTCCAGGTAGGTGCTCGCCATGGACTCGATGTCCTCCAGGGGCGGCGCCTCTCCGTCCAGACCCCGGGCCTGGAAGGCATGCAGGGGCTGCTCCTCGCCCAGGGCCCGGGACAGCGCCAGGAACGCGAGCGCCGAGCCTCCGATGCCGGGAACGGCGAACACCGGAGGATGGGCACCCTCCGCTCGCAAGGTGACGAGCGGCGATGCGATGGGCGCGTCCTCGCGCAGGGACGCGGCCAGGGCCTCCAGGGTGGCGCCCCCGAAGAGCTTCGCGAGCGGCGGCTTGCGCCCGAACTGACGCTCGATGCGCGCCATCAACCGCACGGCGAGCAGCGAGTGGCCACCGAGCGCGAAGAAGTCATCGCGCACCCCCACCGCACGCTGGCCCAGCAACTCCTCCCAGAGGGAGGCCAGTTCCAGCTCGATGCGATCCCTCGGGGCCACGAAGTCGGCACGACCGGTGATCGCGCCTCGCTCCGGCGCGGGGAGGGCCTTGCGCTCGACCTTGCCGTTGGGGTTGAGGGGCAGCGCGGGCAGGGGCACGAAGGCCGAGGGCACCATGTACTCGGGCAGCGCCTCCTTGAGGTGAGCACGCAGCACCGCCACGTCCACCGTCTGGCCCTCGTGGGGCACCACGTACGCCACCAGACGCTTGTCCCCGGGCACGTCCTCGCGCGCCAGCACCACGCCCTCGCGCACCGAGGCGTGGCGGCGCAGCGCCGTCTCCACCTCGCCCAACTCAATCCGGAAGCCACGCACCTTCACCTGTGCGTCCAGCCGACCCAGGTACTCCAGCTGGCCGTCCGCCAACCAGCGCACCCGGTCTCCCGTGCGGTACATGCGCGCTCCGGGCTCTCCGCTGAAGGGGTCCGGCAGGAAGCGCTCGGCGGACAGCTCCGGACGGTGCAGGTAGCCGCGCGCCAGGCCCGCTCCCGCCAGGTACAGCTCCCCGGGCACTCCGGTGGGCACCAGCCCCAAGCGCGTGTCCAGCACGTACGCCTGCGTGCCCGCCAGCGGCCGGCCGATGGTGGGAGGTGTCTCGGCGCTCCGCTCCACCTTCGTCCACGTCGAGTACGTGGTGTCCTCCGTGGGCCCGTACAGGTTGTTGACTTCCTCCACCGTGCCCAGCGCGTACAACGCCCGCGCCAGCTCCAGCGGCAGTGGCTCGCCCGCCAGGTTGACGGTGCGCACACTCGGGGGCAGTCCCTTCATGCGCACCAGCTCCGCCACCGCCGAGGGCACCGTGTTGACGAGTGTCACCTCTTGGGCCAAGGGCAGGCTCGGCAAGGCCAAAGCGTTGTCGGCCAGGTACACCGTGCCCCCGCAACTCCACGGGGCGAACAGCTCGAACACGGACAAGTCGAAGCACACCGAGGTGGCCGCCAGCACCCCCGCCAACTGCTCGCGGGTGAAGGTGGCTAGGGCCCAGTGGATGAAGGCCACCGCCGATCGGTGCTCCAGCGCCACCCCCTTGGGCCGTCCCGTGCTGCCCGAGGTGTAGAGCACGTAGGCCAGGTGGCCTGGAGCGCCCTGCCCTTCGAGCCGGTGCTCGGGCTGGTGGGCCACGGCCTCGAAGCCGTCCAGGCACACCACGTGCTCGTCCGTGGCCTCGGGCGCCAGCGAGCGCTGGGTGACGAGCACCGGACTGCGCGCGTCCTGACGCATGTAGGCCAGGCGCTCCGCCGGGTAGTTGGGGTCGAGCGGCACGTAGGTGCCCCCCGCCTTGAGAATGCCCAACAGGCCCACCACCAGCTCCGCCGAGCGCTCCAGGCACAGGGCCACCGGCACCTCGGGGCCCACCCCTAGCGCCCGCAAGTGCCAGGCCACCTGGTTGGACAGCGTGTCCAACTGCCGATAGGTGAAGCGGCGCGTGCCCACCACCAGCGCCGTGGCTTCCGGCGTGCGGTCCACCTGGGCCTGTACCAACTCGGGCAAGGTGGTGTCCCTCGGGTAGGCGGGCGCGCTCTGGCACCACTCGCCCAGTAGGCGCTGGCGCTCAGCACCCAGCAGCAGGGGCAACTCCCCCACGAGCGCGTCCGGCCGGGCCACCAGTCCCTCCAGCAGCACACGCAGGTGGCCCATCATCCTCTCGGCCGTGCCGCGCGCGAACAGGTCCGTGTTGTACTCCAGCGCACCGCTCAACCCCTCGGGGGTCTCGGTCAGGAAGAGGGACAGATCGAACTTCGCCGTCCGGTGCTCCACCTCCAGGGGAGACAACCGCAAGGGACCTAGCACCAGCTCCGGCATCGGCGCGTTCTGGAGCGCGAACATGACCTGGAACAGAGGACTCCGGCTCTGGTCGCGCTCGGGCTTGAGCTCCTCCACCAGCCGCTCGAACGGCACGTCCTGGTGGGCATAGGCACCCAGAGTGGTCGCCTTCACCTGCGCCAGCAGCTCGCGGAAGCTCGCCTCCGGACGCACCTGGCCACGCAGGACGAGCGTGTTGACGAAGAAGCCAATCAGCCCCTCCAGTTCCGCCTGCCGGCGCCCGGCGATGGGCGAGCCCACGCTGATGTCCCGCTGCCCCGAGTAGCGGTGCAGCAACACCTGCCATGCCGCCAGCAGCAGCATGAAGGACGTGACGCCTTCCTTCCGCGCGAGCGCCTTGAGCCCGTCGGCGAGTTCGCGAGGCAGCGACACCGGCAGATGCGCCCCTCGATAGGTCTGCACGGCGGGACGAGGCTTGTCCGTGGGCAGCTCCAGCGGCGCGTTCCCCGCGAGGAGTTGCTTCCACCACGCCACCTGCTCGTCGAGCACGTCTCCCTGCAACCACTGCCGCTGCCATACCGCGTAGTCCGCGTACTGCACCGGCAGTTCGGGCAGCGGCGATGCCTCCCCTCTCAGGAAGGCCGGGTACAGGGCCGCCACTTCCTTGATGAGCACTCCCATGGACCAGCCGTCCGAGACGATGTGGTGCATGTTGAGCACCAGCACGTGAGCGTGCTCACTCAGCCGCAGCAGCGTCACCCGGAACAGCGGACCCCGCGCCAGCTCGAAGGGCCGTTGTGCCTCCTCGCCCACGAGCCGCAGCGCTTCCGCTTCCCGGTGCGCGCCGGGCAACTCGCCCAGATCGACGACGGCGAAGGGGACGTCCGCCGGAGGCGAGATGCGCTGCACGGGTTGGCCCGCTTCCTCGTGGAAGGTGGTGCGCAGGGCCTCGTGCCGCCGCACCAGGGCGTGGAAGCTCTTCTCCAGCGCGCCCGTGTCCAGCTCGCCCTCCAGGCGCAGCACCACGGGGACATTGTACGAGGCGCTTCCCGGCTCGAGCTGATCCAGGAACCACAGGCGCTGCTGGGCGAAGGACAACGGCGTCGCCCCGGTCCGCTCCACGGGACGCAACGCCAGGGTCCGTGGGCCGCCAGATGGATGCGTCGCGTCGACCCGCTCCGCCAGTGCCTCCAGCGTGGGCGCGTCGAACATCACCTTCAACGGCAGCTCCACCCCGAGCGCCCCGCGAATGCGCGAGACGAGCTGTGTGGCCAGCAGCGAGTGGCCGCCGAGCGCGAAGAAGTTGTCCTCGCGGCCCACTCGATCCACCCGGAGCACTTCGCTCCACAACGTGGCCAGGGTCTGCTCGGTGGGCGTGCGCGGCGGCGTCGAGACCGTCCCGGAAGCCTCGTCCCGAGAGCGCTCCGGCGCGGGCAAGGCCTTGCGCTCGACCTTGCCGTTGGGGTTGAGGGGCAGCGCGGGCAGGGGCACGAAGGCCGAGGGCACCATGTACTCGGGCAGTGCTTCCTTGAGGTGGGCGCGCAGCAGCGCCACGTCCACCGTCTGGCCCTCGTGGGGCACCACGTACGCCACCAGACGCTTGTCCCCGGGCACGTCCTCGCGCGCCAGCACCACGCCCTCGCGCACCGAGGCGTGGCGGCGCAGCGCCGTCTCCACCTCGCCCAACTCAATCCGGAAGCCACGCACCTTCACCTGTGCGTCCAGCCGACCCAGGTACTCCAGCTGGCCGTCCGCCAACCAGCGCACCCGGTCTCCCGTGCGGTACATGCGCGCTCCGGGCTCTCCGCTGAAGGGGTCCGGCAGGAAGCGCTCGGCGGACAGCTCCGGACGGTGCAGGTAGCCGCGCGCCAGGCCCGCGCCCGCCAAGTATAGCTCCCCGGGCACTCCGGTGGGCACCAGTCCCAGGCGCGTGTCCAACACGTACGCCTGCGTGCCCGCCAGCGGCCGGCCGATGGTGGGAGGTGTCTCGGCGCTCCGCTCCACCTTCGTCCACGTCGAGTACGTGGTGTCCTCCGTGGGCCCGTACAGGTTGTTGACTTCCTCCACCGTGCCCAGCGCGTACAGCGCCCGTGCCAGCTCCAGCGGCAGTGGCTCGCCCGCCAGGTTGACGGTGCGTACGCTCGGGGGCAGCCCCTTCATGCGCACCAGCTCCGCCACCGCCGAGGGCACCGTGTTGACGAGTGTCACCTCTTGGGCCAAGGGCAGGCTCGGCAAGGCCAAAGCGTTGTCGGCCAGGTACACCGTGCCCCCGCAACTCCACGGGGCGAACAGCTCGAACACGGACAAGTCGAAGCACACCGAGGTGGCCGCCAACACGCCCGCTAACTGCTCACGGGTGAAGGTGGCCAGGGCCCAGTGGATGAAGGCCACCGCCGAGCGGTGCTCCAGCGCCACCCCCTTGGGCCGTCCCGTGCTGCCCGAGGTGTAGAGCACATACGCCAGGTGGCCTGGAGCGCCCTGCCCTTCGAGCCGATGCTCGGGCTGGTGGGCCACGGCCTCGAAGCCGTCCAGGCACACCACGTGCTCGTCCGTGGCTTCGGGCGCCAGCAAGCGCTGGGTGACGAGCACCGGGCTGCGCGCGTCCTGGCGCATGTAGGCCAGGCGCTCCGCCGGGTAGTTCGGGTCGAGCGGCACATAGGTGCCTCCCGCCTTGAGAATGCCCAACAGGCCCACCACCAGCTCCGCCGAGCGCTCCAGGCACAGGGCCACCGGCACCTCGGGGCCCACCCCTAGCGCCCGCAAGTGCCAGGCCACCTGGTTGGACAGCGTGTCCAACTGCCGATAGGTGAAGCGGCGCGTGCCCACCACCAGCGCCGTGGCTTCCGGCGTGCGGTCCACCTGGGCCTGTACCAACTCGGGCAAGGTGGTGTCCCTCGGGTAGGCGGGCGCGCTCTGGCACCACTCGCCCAGTAGGCGCTGGCGCTCAGCACCCAGCAGCAGGGGCAACTCCCCCACGAGCGCGTCCGGCCGGGCCACCAGTCCCTCCAGCAACACATGCAGGTGGCCCATCATCCGCTCGGCCGTGCCGCGCACGAACAGGTCCGTGTTGTACTCCAACGCGCCGTTCAACCCCTCGGGGGTCTCGACCAGGGCGAGGGACAGATCGAACTTCGCCGTCCGGTATTCCACTTCCACCGGCTTGAGCGTCAGCCCCTCCAGCGTCAACTCCGACGTGGGGGCGTTCTGGAGCGCGAACATGACCTGGAACAGAGGACTCCGGCTCTGGTCGCGCTCGGGCTTGAGCTCCTCCACCAGCCGCTCGAAGGGCACGTCCTGGTGGACGTACGCGCCGAGGGTGGTCGCCTTCACCTGCGCCAGCAGTTCGCGGAAGCGCATCTCCGGACGAACCTGGCCGCGCAGGACGAGCGTGTTGACGAAGAAGCCAATCAACCCCTCCAGCTCCGCCTGTCGGCGTCCGGCGATGGGCGAGCCCACGCTGATGTCCTGTTGCCCCGAGTAGCGGTGCAGCAGCACCTGCCATGCCGCCAGCAGCAGCATGAAGGGCGTGACGCCCTCCTTCTGGGCGAGTGCCTTGAGCCCTTCGCTCAGCTCCCGGGACAGACTCACGCGCAGATGGTCACCCCGGAAGGACCGCACGGCGGGACGAGGCTTGTCCGTGGGCAGCTCCAGCGGCACGTTCCCCGCGAGGAGCTGCTTCCACCACGCCACCTGCTCGTCGAGCACGTCTCCCTGCAACCACTGCCGCTGCCACACCGCGTAGTCCGCGTACTGCACCGGCAACTCGGGCAGGGGCGGCGCCTCCCCTCTCAGGAAGGCCGGGTACAGGGCCGCCACTTCCTTGATGAGCACCCCCATGGACCAACCGTCCGAGACGATGTGGTGCATGTTGAGCACCAGCACATGAGCGTGCTCGCTCAGCCGCAGCAGCGTCACCCGGAACAACGGACCTCGCGCCAGCTCGAAGGGCCGTCGCGCCTCGTCTCCAGCGAGCCGCAGGGCCTCGGCCTCGCGCTGCTCCTCGGGCCGTGCGCCCAGGTCGACGAAGGTCCATGGCACCTCCGCCGGAGGCGAGATGCGCTGCACGGGCTGGCCCGCTTCCTCGTGGAAGGTGGTGCGCAGGGCCTCGTGCCGCCGCACCAGGGCGTGGAGGCTCTTCTCCAGCGCCCCGATGTCCAATGCGCCTTCCAGCCGGAACACCAGGGGGACGTTGTACGAGGAGCCTCCCGGCTGGAGTTGATCCAGGAACCACAGGCGCCGCTGGGCGAAGGACAACGGCGTCGCTCCGCTCCGCTCCGTGGGGACCAGGGGCGGGGCCTTCCGGGTGATGAGCGTCCGGGGCGTCTCGTCGATGCGGGCGGCCAGGGCACGCAGCGTCGGGGCCTCGAACATCGCGCGCAGGGGCAACTCCACCCCGAACGCTCCGCGAATGCGCGAGACGAGCTGCGTGGCCAGCAGCGAATGTCCGCCGATCGCGAAGAAGTCGTCCTCGCGGCTCACCTGCTCCACATGGAGCACCTGGTTCCACAAGGTGGCCAGGGCCCGCTCGGTGGGCGTCTCCGGCGGTGTCGAAGCGGAGGCCTGGGAGCGCGCCACGGCCGGAGCCGCCATGCGCCGCACCCTGTTCTGAGACGTCAGCGCGGTGTCCAGGGACAGCTCGCCCAGCGGCGCCTCGGGCTGATCGACGAGCCCTTCCAACAGCACGCGCAGGTGCTCCACCATGCGCTCGGCCGTGCTCCGCTCGAACAGATCGGAGTTGTACTCCAGGGTACCGCTCAGCCCCTCGGGCACCTCCGAGAGCGACAGGGAGAGATCGAACTTCGACGTGTGGCTCTCCACGTCCAGGTGGGCCATGCGCAGCTCGCCCATCACCATCTCCGGCATGGGGGCGTTCTGCAGGGCGAACATCACCTGGAACAAGGGGCCGCGGCTCAGGTCGCGCTCGGGCTTGAGCGCTTCCACCAGCCGCTCGAAGGGCACGTCCTGATGGGCGTAGGCCCCCAGCGTGGCCGCCTTCACCTGGGCGAGCAGTTCACGGAAGCTCGCGTCCGGGCGCACCTGACTGCGCAAGACGAGCGTGTTGACGAAGAAGCCGATGAGACCTTCCAGCTCCGCCCGCTGCCGTCCGGCGATGGGCGAGCCCACGCTGATGTCCCGCTGGCCCGAGTAGCGGTGCATCAACACCTGCCACGCCGCCAGCAGCAGCATGAAGGGCGTGACGCCCTCCTGCCGGCCGAGCGCCTTGAGGTCCGCGAGCAATTCCGGGGGAAGGAGGACGGGCAGGTGCTCGCCCCGGTGCGACTGCACGGCCGGGCGGGGCTTGTCCGTGGGCAACTCCAGCGGTTGCCCTCCCGCGAGGTAGTGCGTCCACCACGCGAGCTGTTCTTCCATCACCGCGCCCTCGAGGCGCTGCCGCTGCCACACCGCGTAGTCCGCGTACTGCATCGGCAACGGGGCCAGCGGCGAGGGCTCGCCGCGCGTGAAGGCCTCGTAGAGCGCGACCAACTCCCGCATCAACACGCCGAGCGACCAGCCGTCCGAGATGACGTGGTGCATGTTGAGCACCAGGAAGTGCTCCCGCTCGCCGAGCCGGATCAACAGCGCCCTCAACAGCGGGCCCCGCGCCAGATCGAAGGGCCTTTGGGCTTCCTCGCTCGCGAGCCTCACGGCCTCGGCCTCGCGGTGCTCCTCGGGCAGGTGGGTCAGATCCTCCCAGCCCAGGGGAAGAGACCCGGACGGAGAGACGACCTGGACGGGCTGCCCCTGCTCCTCGTGGAGCGTGGTGCGCAGTGCCTCATGCCGGGCGACGATCTCCTGGAGGCCCCGCTCCAACGCCCCCCGCACCAAGGGCCCCCGCATCCGCAGGGTGACGGGCACGTTGTAGAAGGCGCTTCCAGGCTCGAGCTGATCCAGGAACCACAGGCGCTGCTGCGCGAAGGACACGGGCCGAGCGCCCTCGAAGGACACCGGGGCCAGGGAGGGACCTTCGTCCGCGCGGCTGTCGCGCTGGATCGTGTCGATGTGCCGGGCCAGGGCCGCCACGGTGGGGGCCTCGAAGAGGGCCCGCAGGGACAGCTCCGTCTTCAACGTGGTGCGCACGCGCGAGATGATCTGCGTGGCCAGCAGCGAGTGCCCGCCCAGGGCGAAGAAGTCGTCCTCGACGCCGACCCGCTCCAGCTTCAGCGTCTGGGCGAACAGGCCCGCGAGCACGGTCTCGGTGGGAGTGCGAGGCGCCCCGGACACCGCCGAGGCCCGGCGAGACGCCTCGGGAGCGGGCAAGGCGCGGCGATCCACCTTGCCACTGGGTGTCTGGGGCAGCGCCTCGAGCATCACCACGAACGAGGGCACCATGTAGTCCGGCAGTTGCACGCGCAAGCTCTCGCGCAGCGCGTCCACGCCCAGTTTTCCCTTGGGTACCACGTACGCGACGAGCCGCTTGTCTCCGGGGCCCATCTCCCGCACGACCACCACGGCCTCGCGCACCAGCTCGTGCCGTGCCAGCACGGCCTCCACCTCGCCCAGCTCGATGCGGAAGCCGCGCACCTTCACCTGGGTATCGCGCCGGCCCAGGAACTCGAGCCGTCCGTCCTCCCGCCACCGCGCCAGGTCACCCGTGCGGTACAGCCGCGCACCGGGCCCGTTCGCGAACGGGTCCGGGACGAAGCGCTCCGCCGTGAAGTCCGGGCGGTGGAGGTAGCCCCACGCCAGGCCGTCTCCACCGATGTACAGCTCGCCCGAGATGCCCGCGGGCAGGGGCCGCATCCGCTCGTCCAGCACGTACACCGTCGTGTTGGCGATGGGGCGGCCCAGGGGCACGCTCGCGCCGATGTCCTCCAGCCGGTGCATGGGATGGGTGGTGGCGAACGTGGTGCTCTCCGTCGGCCCGTACCCCGCGATGACGTGCCCGCCTCGCGACAACACCGCCCGGACGCGCTCCGGGTTGACGATGTCGCCGCCCGTCAGGAGCCGGGGCACCTTCGCGAGCACGTCCGGGTGGGCTTCCGCCATCTGATCGAACAGCGCGGACGTCAGCCACATCGTGCTGGCCGAGGCGCGGCGGATCGTCTCCGCCAGCTCCTCGAACGACAGGACTCCCGGCGGAGGAAGCACCACCCGGGCCCCGTGCAGCAGCGCGCCCCACAGCTCCAGCGTGGAGGCGTCGAACGCGATGGGCGCCAGCTGGATGAACGTCTCCTCGGGCCCGAAGCGCGTGTACGTGGCGCCCATCACCAGGCGGACGATACCCCGGTGGGGAATGCACACGCCCTTGGGCTTGCCGGTGCTGCCCGAGGTGTACATGACATAGGCGAGCGCCTCGGCGGGCACGCTCACCCCGGTGCGCTCCGTGGGCAGTCCCTCGAGGTCCGCCCGCGCGTCCTCCCACACCCATTGCCGGGGTCCGGGTGGCACCGCGTGGACCAGCTCGCGCTGGGTGATGATCCAGGCGCACGCCGTGTCTTCCACCATGAAGGCCAGCCGCTCGGCCGGGTAGCTCGCGTCGAGCGGTACGTACGCCGCGCCCGCCTTGAGGATGGCGAGCGTGGCCACCACCATGTCCACGCCCCGCTTCAGGCACAGCCCCACCATGTCTCCGGGCTTCACCCCCCGCCGCCCGAGCAGGTGCGCCACCTGGTTGGCCCGAGCCTCCAGCTGGCCGTACGTCAACGACTCGTGCTCGCTCCACAACGCCACCGCGTCGGGAGCGCGCTCCGCCTGACGCTCGTACAACGCCGCCACGCTCGACTCGCGCGGGTAGTCCACGCCCGTCGCGTTCCACTCCCGCACCACGCGCTCGCGCTCCTCGGCGGAGAGCAGGGACAAGGCGGAGAGGCGCCGCTTGGGATCCCGGACGATCTCCCCGAGCAGCACCTGGAGGTGCTTCATCATCCGGGTAATGGTGGCCGGCACGAACAGGTCCGTGTTGTAGAGGAGCGCCGCGATCAGCTCCCCTCCTCCCTCCACCACGTGCAGGTAGAGGTCGAACTGGCCCTCCTGCTGCGAGAGGAACGGCAGGAGCTCCATCTGCAACCCGCCCTCGGGCGTGCCGAAGCCGGGCATGTGCACCACGGGATCGAAGGAGAAGCCGACCTCGATGAGCTGGGGGCGGCTGGGGTCGTGCTGGAGCCCCATCCGCTCGGACAGCTTGTGCAGCGGGTAGTCCTGGTGATCGAGCGCGCCGAGCAGCCGCTGGTAGAGCTGATCCCACAGCGCGGTGAAGGGCGGGTCGCCGGACAAGTCCCCGCGCAGGGGCACCAGGTTGGCGAGGAAGCCCACCAGGCGCTGCAACTCGGGGGTGGTGCGCCCCGACATGGGCGAGCCCACGAGCACATCCGTGCGGCCGGTATAATGATGCAGCAGCACCTGCCAGGCGGACACGAGCACCGAATAGAGCGTCTTGCCCTCGGTGCGCGTGAGGGCCTTGAGGCCCGCGGTCAGCTCGGGGGCGAGCCGCACCGGGTACGTGGCGCCCCGGAACGAGCGGCGCGACGGGCGCGGCAGATCCGTGGGCAGCTCGAGGGGATCCCCCGCGCCCTGGAGCTGCTGGGACCAGTGCTTCCACAGCGCCTCGCCGCGAGGCCCCGCGAGCGCTTCCTTCTGCCGCCGCACGAAGCCCGCGTAGTCCATGGACAGCGGAGGCAATTCCGCCGGCACGCCGAGCAGCTCGGCGCGGTAGAGCTGGCGCAGGTCATCCACCAACAGCCCCATGGAGTAGAGGTCCGTGGCGATGTGGTGCATCACCATGAACAGCACGTGCTCGGAGGGGCCCCGGGAGAAGAGGTCCACGCGCGCGGGGGGGCCCTTCTCCAGGTCGAGGATGCGCGCGTAGCTGGCACGCAACCGGGCGTCCAGCGCCTCGTCGGACAGACCGGTGGCGTCCTCGCGCAGGAGCGGAAGCGCGAGCTGGGCGTGGACCCGCTGCCGGGGACGTCCCTCGTGCACCTCGTAGGTGGTGCGAAGCATGGGGTGCCTCGAGGAGAGGCCGGCCAGGGCGCGTTCCAACGCATCGGGCCGCAACACGCCGCGGATGCGCAAGGCGACCGCGACGTTGAGGTCCGGGTTGTCCGGCGCGAGCTGGTGGATGAACCACAAGCCCCACTGGTTCTCCGACAGCGCGAAGGGCTCGTCCGGCCGGGCCGCGGGCTCCGCTGCGGCGGCGGCCTCCTGCTGCTGCTTGAGACGCAGCAGCAGTTCCTTGCGCTTCTCGGGGGACAGCGCCGCCAGCTTCTCCTTGAGGGACGTCATGTTCAGGCCGTCTCCTTCATTTCCGCGGCGAGCAGGGCCTCCAGCTCGTCACTGGGCAGTTCCTCGAGCTGCGCGGCGAGCGCGTCGAGTTCGTCCTCCTCCTCCTTCGCCTTCGTCGGCAGGCGAGGCAGCAGCAGGGCCGCCAGCGCCTCGACGCTCGTGCCCTTGAGCAGCTCCACCAGCGTGGGGCCCACGCCCAGTCCGCGCTCGATCTGGTTGCGCAGCTCCACGGCGATGATCGAGTCCAGCCCGAAGGTCTGCAGCGGCTGCTTGCGCTCGAGCTGTTCGGCCGCCAGTCCCAGCGACCGCGCGATGGTGGCGTGGAGGAAGTCCTCCAGGGCCCGGGTGCGCTCGGCGGGATCCTCCAGGGACGCCAGCTGGGAGCGGATCTCTCCCCCGCCCTGCTTGCCCTTGTCGCCGGACTCGGCCTGGGCCGCCGCCAGCCGCTCGGTGATGGGCTGGAGGAACGGCGGAGGCGTGGCCGTGGGGTAGTTGGAGCTCAGGAGCCGGGGCCAGTCCACGCCGAGGACGACGGCCTGTCCCAGGTCATGCCCGAGGCAGCGCTCCAGCGCCTCCACGCCCTGATCCGGACGGATGGGGGTGATGCCGCGCCACTCGAAGTCCCGGGCGACGAGCTCGTGGCTCGCCATGCCCACCTCGCCCCAGGCGCCCCAGTTCACCGCCAGGCCGTGCTGGCCCAGTTGCCGCCGCGCCAGCGCCACGGCGTCGAGGAAGGCGTTGCCCGCGGCGTAGTCCGCCATGCCCATGGAGAAGCCGAGCGAGGCCACCGACGAGCACAGGACGAAGAGCTCCAGGGGCTCGTCCGCGAGCAGGCGGTGCAGGTTCCACGCGCCCGCCAGCTTCGGCTCCACCGTGGAGAGGAACTGGGCGGCGCTCAACCGCGAGAAGCGCGAGGGCATGGACACACCGGCCGCGTGGATGACGCCGCGGATCGGCGGCCACCCCTCGCGGCGGAAGGACTCGAGGAAGGCGCGCACCTGCGCCTCGTTGCCCGCGTCCATCGCCACGGGGTGGATGCTCGCGCCCAGGGCCTCCAGCGCGCGCACGGAGGCGATCTGCCGGCCCGCCGGGGAGTCCGGCGCCACGGTGTGCCAGTCGCGGCGCTCGGGCAGGGGCGTGCGGCCCGCCAGCACCAGCCGGCGCGCTCCGCGCTCGATCATCCAGCGCGCGAACACCAGGCCCAGGCCGCCGCGTCCGCCGGTGATGAGGTACGTGGCGTCCGGACGCAGCCGCGCCGGCAGCGAGCCCTCCGCCAGGTGCGGCGCGGGCACCAGCCGATCACTCCACACGCGCCCGCCGCGCAGGGCGAGCTGGAAGTCCACGGGCGGCTCGCACAACAGGGTGTGCAGGCGCTCCGCCTCGTCGGCGGGAGCCACGGCCTCCAGATCCACCACGCCACCGGCCAATTCGGGGTGCTCCTGCTGGAAGAGGGAGCTGGCGAGGCCCCACAACGGGCTCTGGGCGACCGCCACGGGGTGCGTGTCCCCGGACACCTGCCGCGCGCCGCGCGTGAGGACCCACAACCGGGGCGGCTGGGGCCACGTCGCGCCCTCCACGGCCTGCACCAGGTGCACCAGTGCCAACGAGCCGGGGGCCTGCGCGTCCATGAGGGAGGAGGCGGTCAGCGCGTCGGGCGCGGGCGCGTCCAGGCCCCACAGGTGCACCAGGGCCTCCGGCTTCGCGGACAGGGCGCCGAGCAACCTCGGGAAGTCCTCGGGCCGCGAGGGGTTCACCTGGAAGGTCCCGCCCGCCGCGGGGGCCACGAAGTCCGGGCCGGGACGGACCTGGAAGACGGTGTGGCCCAGTCCCTCGAGCCGCGCCGCGAGCGAGGCCGCGACGCCCGTCTCGTCCGAGAGCAGCAGCCAGGTGCCCGGCGCCGCCTGATGCCCAGGGCGCGTGCCCGGCTCCACCTCGCGCCACGTCAGCTCGTAGAACTGGTTGCGCAGGGCCTCCGCGCCGGCCGACACCTCGAGCGCGCGCGAGCGGAACCCCTCGATGGACATCAGGAGCCGGCCCGCGTCGTCATACACCTCGAAGTCGTTGACCATGCTCTCCTTGTCCAGCGAGCACACGCGCTCGTGCACCCACAGACGGCCCACCAGGGGGGCATGGACGGTGAGCCGATCGATGCCCACGGGCAGGTAGGTGCTCATCTCCAGGCCTCCGAAGACGGGCGCCACGAGCATGGCCTGGAAGCACGCGTCCAGGAGCGCGGGGAAGCTCTCGTACCCGGTGAGCACCTGGGGCGTCGCCGCCTCCAGCTCGACGCGGGCGAGCGCTTCGCGGCCCCGGGACGCCACCTGGGCCAGGCCCTGGAACCACGGCCCGTAGCCGAAGTTCAGCTCCCGGGTGCGCGCGTAGCACGCGTCACGGCCATGGAGCTCCACGGAGCGGAACGCCTCCTGGAGGGCGGCGAGCCGTCCGGGGTTCGCCGGCCGGGGAGTCGCCGCGCGGAGCGAGCCCGTCGCGTGCCGCAGCCACGTCTCGTCCATGGCGCTCGCGCGGCTGTACACCGTGAAGCGCAAGGTGTCGGGATCCACCACGGTCTGCACCGTCGTGGGCTCGTCCCGTAGGAACAACGCCTTGTCGAAGCGCAGGCCGTGCAGCTCCACGGGGCCCTGGACGCGGCCGGTGGCCTCGCGCAGCGCCTTGAGACCCATCTCGATGTAGCCCGCGCCGGGGAAGAGCACCGCCCCCTGGACGGCATGATCCTCCAGCCACGCCGGCGAGCGCTTGTCCACGCGCGTCTCCCAGGTGGGCCGAGCGGACCCCAGGCGCTTGCCGAGCAGCGGGTGGCTGGCGCGGCCGATCCGATCCTGACGGGCCGCCGCGGACTCCTCCCAGTAGATCTGCCGATCCCACGCGTAGAGCGGCAGGTCGGCGGGCTGAGACGGACTGGAATGCAGCGCGCTCCAGGTGGGCTCCACGCCCAGCGAGTAGAGCGCGCCCACGGAGGCGAGCATGCCGGGGACGTCATCGCCGCCACGCTTGAGCGTGGGCAGCGAGCGCACCGGCGTGCCGCGCTTCTGGGCGCACTCCTGGATGGAGCCCGCGAGCACCGGGTGCGGACCCACCTCCAGGAAGGTGCGGTAGCCGTCCTGGATCATCCGATCCGTGGCCATGGCGAAGCGCACCGGATCGCGCACGTTGAGCCACCAGTAGGCGTTGTCCAGCTCCGGGCCCTCGGCGCGCAGGCCCGTCACCGTCGCGTAGAGCGGCACCTGGGCGCGCTGGGGCTTCAAGTCCGCGAGCACGTCGAGCAGCTCCTCGCGCAGCGGATCCATGTAGTGGCTGTGGAAGGGCACGTCCACGCGCAGGAAGCGGGTGAAGACACCACGCGCGGCGAGCGGAGCCGTCACCCGCTCGAGCACCTGGGGATCCCCCGCGAGCGTCACCGAATGGGGGCTGTTGACCGCGGCCACGGACACGCCCGCGTGGCCGTCGATGGCCGCGAGCGCTTCCTCGAAGGGAAGGCCCACCGCCACGAGCTTGCCCTGACCGGAGGTGCGGTGCTGAAGCCGGCTGCGGTGGTACACCACGCGGCACGCCTCCTCGAGCCCGAGCACGCCCGCGGCCCAGAAGGACGCGGCCTCGCCGGTGCTGTGGCCGACGATGGCGGCCGGGGTGATGCCCCAGGAGCGCAGCAGCTCGGTGAGGCCCACCTGGATGGCGAAGTTGGCGGGCTGGGAGATGCGCGTCTCGCCCATGCGCGACTGTGCCTCCTCGGCCGTCAGCTCCTTCATGAGCGACCAGTCGGCCCAGCGGCCCAGGAAGGCATCGCACTGCTCCACGGCGCGCCGGAAGACGGGCTCGGCGGAGAGCAGCGAGCGGCCCATGCCCCACCACTGGGGGCCCATGCCGGTGTAGACGAACGCCAGCTCCGCGCGCGCCTGGGGATTCACCTGCCCGGAGGACAGCCCCACCCGCTCCTCGCCCGCGAGGAAGGCGCCGAGCGAATCGGCCAGCTCCTGGGACGAGCGCGCGACGACGGACAACCGGTGTCCATGGTGGCCGCGCCGGAGGGCCGCCGTGGCCGCCAGGGCCGGGAGCGCTGGAGCCGGGGTGCCCGCCTCCTTCTGGGCCAGGGCCCGCTCCCGCCACGCGGAGGCGAGACCGCGCAGCGACTCGCCACTGCGCGCCGAGAGCGCCACCAGCGTGGGCGCGGACTCGGCCGGAGCGGCCTCGGACGCGCGCGCGGGCGCCTCGGCGAGCACGACGTGGGCGTTGGTGCCACCGAAACCGAAGGAGTTGACCGCGGCCACCGCCGGACCGGGCCCCTCGGGCCAGGGCTGGAGCTCGCGCACCACGCGCAGGCGCAGGGCGTCGAAGTCGATGTTCGGATTGGGGTTGATCAGATGGAGGTGGGGCGGAATCTGGCGGTGCTTGAGGCACAGGGCCGCCTTGACGAGCCCCGCCACGCCGGCGGCCGCCTCCAGGTGGCCGATGTTCGTCTTCACCGAGCCCACGAGGCAGTGCTCGCCCTCGGGACGCCCCTCGCTGAATACCTCGCCGAGTCCCCGCGCCTCGATGGGATCGCCCACGGGGGTGCCGGTGCCGTGCGCCTCGATGTAGCGCGTCTGGGAGGGAGGCAGTCCCGCGCGCTGGAAGGCCTCGCGCACCAGGGCCTTCTGCGCCTCGCTGCTGGGCACGGTGATGCCCGGGGTGCGGCCGTCCTGGTTGGCCGCGGTGCCGCGGATCACCGCGTAGATGGAGTCCCCGTCCTCGAGCGCGTCGGACAGCCGCTTGAGCACCACCACGCCCGCGCCCTCCCCGCGCACATAGCCGTTGGCGCGCGAGTCGAACGTCTTGCACCGCCCGTCGGGCGAGAGCATGCCCGCCTTGGACTCGGCGATGGTGAACTCGGGGCGGAACATGGCGTTGGCGCCCCCGGCGAGCGCCAGCGAGGACTCGCCACTCCACAGGCTCTGGCAGGCCAGGTGCACCGCCACGAGCGACGAGGAGCACGCGGTGTCGAGCGAGACGCTGGGCCCGCGCAGATCGAACCAGTAGGACAGGCGGTTGGACGCCATGGTCATGGCGGTGCCGGTGCCGGTGTGCGAGCCGATGAGCTCGCGGTTGCTCTCACTGAGCTGCAGGACCTTGGTGTCCTCGGTGAACACGCCCATGAAGACGCCGGTGCGGCTGCCCGCGAGCCGCTCGGGCACGAGGCCCGCGTCCTCCATGGCCTCCCACGTCACCTCGAGCAGCCAGCGCTGCATCGGATCCAGGTGCGAGGCCTCGCGCGGGGACATGCCGAAGAAGCGCGCGTCGAAGGCGCCGATGGGCTGCTCGATGAAGCCGCCCCAGCGCGTCACCGCCTTGCCCGGCTTGCCCGGGGTGGGATCGTAGAAGCTGTCCGCGTCCCAGCGCTCCGCGGGCACTTCCCGGATGGCGTCCACGCCGTCGCACAACATGCGCCAGAAGGCCTCGGGGTTGGCCGCGCCGGGAAACCGGCAGCCGATTCCGATGATGGCAATGGGCTCGGGGCTGGCGGGGATGTCGCTCGGGGAACGCTCGCTCATGAGGATCGGATCCTTCGGAAAGGGACTTTCAGGACGCACGAGACCCCGGACGTCCCACGCCCACATGGGCACGAGACGCCCCGGTCCATGCCAGGGAGACGGTCAACGGAAACGGAGGCTCAGCGGGACAGCAGGGCTTCGTTCAGCTTCGCGCGCGCCACATCCCAGGAGATGTTGACGTCCTGGGCGCTGACTTCCCAGTGGGTGCTCGTGCTGCCACGGCTGATGGCCGGCGCCTCGTTCATGGCGGCGACGTGAAGGGGGCTCGTGAAGAAGGCGTACATGGACGCCTCGTCCTTCCAGATGGAGATGGTGCGCCCGTAGCCGCACTTGGCCGAGCCCGAGAGCGACATGGCGACGAGTCCCGGATTGCCCATGAGCGGCCCCACCATGCCGCCGATCAGCTCGTTGATGCGCGGACCGGAGTTGGGGTCCTCCCCCACCACGATGAGGGTGGTGACGGCGAGGTAGTGCTCCTGGACGGGGGCCTTCGCGCTGCCCGTGGCCGAGTCGAACCCGGGGCCCGTCATGGGGAGCGACACCTTGAGGTCATCGTCCTCGCAAGCGAACTCCTGGGGCAGCGTGGGCGCGGGCTGCGCCGGAGTGGGCGTCGGATCCGGAATTCCACAAGCGCCCAGGAGGATCAAACCCAGGGGAAGCAGGGCGGAACGAAGGGGGCGCGAGGAGAGGGGACGAAGGGAGCTCGTGGTTTTCATGCGGGGCGATCCGGTGGGGGGGAGACGACGCCTAGCGCGCGCGCGACACGGTGCCGAAACACAGCTCCGCGAAGGTGCGTTTGAGACGCGAGGACTGGAAATCGGTGCGGCGTCCGAAGCTGACGACCTGGACCCGGGTACCCGGAGGCTCGCCCTTCCCCATCGTCACGACCCACACCGACGAACCGTCATCACGCCGCACGGAACAGTAGGTGTAGGGCCCCGCCCGGAGCTGCTCCTCGACCTGGCCCAGGAAGGGTTCCTGGTCGGAAGCGGAGTGCTCGAGCCCCCCCAGCGGATTGCCCATGGGCGCCGCTGCCCGAGCTGGCGCGGCGAGCGCCAGGTACCCACCCCCGGCGCACAACAGGGCCGCCAGCCCCGAGAGGCCGAGGAGAATTCGTGTGCGCTGAGAACGTGGGAAATAAAAAGTCATGCGGCCAGTGCGAACTATCCGACAGTTCGTCACTGACGACAAGATGCGTCACAATCAAAGGCCGCGGCCGTACTCCCGCAGGAGCCCCTTGAGCTTCTGGCCCATCGCATTGAGGTCCTGCATGGCCTGCTCCGTCTGCCGGGTGCTGGTGAGCGTCTGTTGGGTGGCCTGACTCACGTCTCTCATTGCTTGGCGGATTTGCCCGATTCCCGTGGCTTGCTGGTTCGCGGAGGCGGAGATCTGCGCCGCGGTGAGCGACGCCTGGCTGAGCAGGTCGCTCAGCATCTGGATGGTGCCGCCCGTCTGCGTCACCACGCGCGTGGCCGTGCTCACGCTCTTGGTGCCCTCCTCCGTGGTCATCACCGCGCCCTGGGTGGCCTTTTGAATCTGCCCCAGGATCTGCCGCACCTGGGCGGTGGCCTTCTTGGACTGGTCCGCGAGCGCCTTCACCTCGGCGGCCACCACGGCGAAGCCCCGGCCGTGCTCTCCGGCCCGGCTCGCCTCGATGGAGGCGTTGAGCGCGAGCATGTGCGTCTGCTCGGAGATGTCATTGACGGTGGTGATGATGTCGCCGATGGCCTGGGCCTGCTCGGCCAGGGCGAGAATCCGCGAGGCGATGGACTCCACCTGCTCGCGCACGGCGTTCATGGAGGCGATGGCCTCGTCCACCGCGCGTCGGCCGCCCCTGCCCACTTCCTCGGAGTGGCGCGCTGAATCGCTCACCGCCCGCGCCCGGCCCGCCGCCTCATCCGAGGACTGGGCCAGCTCCTCGATGGTGCTCACCGTCTGGGCCACGGCGCTGCCCTGCTCCTGGGCGCCGGCCACCTGCTCGGTGGTGCTCACCAGGATTTCCGACGTGGTGCCCGCGAGCTGATTGACGAACTCGGCCACGGTCCGCAGCGTGTGCTCGCGCTCCTGGGCTTGTTTGGCCAACAGGGCCTCGGCCTCCTGGCGCCGCTCGGCCATGGCGTTGAAGGCGGTGGCGAGCTCTCCCGTCTCATCGGAGTTGACCACGTCGATGCGGTGCGCCAGCTGCCCGCGGCCGAGCAGCACGGTGCCCTGCACCAGCTTCGACAAGGGGACGGTGATGCTCTGGGTGATGAGGTAGCTGCCGAGCACGACGATGAGGAGGCCGAGCAGCGTGCCCCCGCCCAGCACCAGCATGCTCAAGCGCACGCTGTCACGGGCCTCCTTGTCGAGACGATCCCAGCGCGCGTCCTCGGCGATGACCATCTCGTCGAAGCCCTCGCGCACCTGGTTCATGAGCTGCCGGCCCCGGCCCGCGCTCGTGCGCACCATCTGGTTCACGGCCTCCACTCCATTGGGCTGCTCGCGCAGCCGGCGTGTGTTCTCCAGGGTGGAGATCCGCTCGCGCACGAGCGGCTCGAGCTTCTCCAGCCGCACGCGCTGCTCGGAATCATCCGCCAGGTGCTGGCGCAGGTTGGCCAGCTCCATGTCCAGCTCCGCCAGCGCCTGCCGGTAGGGCTCCAGATAGGTCGTATCACCGGTGATGATGAAGCCGCGCTGGCTCGTCTCCGCGTCCACGATGAGGGCGCGGATGGCGCGCATGAGGCGGCCCTGATCCCGGCTGTCCACCAGGAGGGCGGTGGTCGTCCGCAGCTGCCGCGCGCCCAGGAAGGCCACCAACGCCACGGCCAGCAACACCACCAGCGACAGCCCGAACCCCAGGGCGATCTTCTTTCCGATGCTCATGACACCTTTCTCTAGACCTTTTCCACGACGAGCCGAAGCACGGATCAGCCTGTAGCACCCTGTGGCGGGCGCTACACGCGCCGGGACTGCCCGACATTTGAGGGCCTTGGATCCGTTGATCCACGCGGACCCGGAAAGCCGGGGGGTAGACGGGCGGGCGGTGACGACTCAGATCGCGAGCGTGGATCACCTCCGGATCAGGTTCACCCCCGCGCTCCTCCCGCCCAGGCCCGGCCATGTCCGCCGCCAGGCCTTCCGGGAGGATCAGCCGCGGGGGGGTGGACGGGCTCCGGGGTGGCGCCACGGGAGGCGATGACATGGCCGGGTTGGATTGGGTGCAGGTGGACGTGGGCTTCCCCATGAGCCTCGAGGCGGTGTGCGCCGCGAGAACGCTGGGGATGGACCGGCGCGCCTTCCTGGGCTCCATCGTGGAACTCCAGATCTGGGCCGTGCAGGCGCTGCCCTCCGGGCGCTTCGAGCGCTTCGCCACGTCCCACGGACAGGTGCCGGACGCGTCCGCGGACGAGGCGGTGTGGTGCGAGGCCCTCGAGGGCGCGGTCCGGTGGACGGGCACCCCCGGCGCCTTCTGGGACGCCCTGCTGCGCGCCCGGATCCTCGTGCGCGAGGAGGATGGCGTGCGCCTCACCCTGTGCGATCGCTACGTGCAAGTCCTTGAAAAGAGGAGGAAGGAGGCCGAGCGCAAGCGCCGGGAGCGCGCCACGAAGTCGTCCGGCGCGTCCGAGGGACGTCCGTCGGACACGCCCGGGACGTCCACCTCCAGAAGGAAGAAGGAAAAGGAGAATGAGAAGAAGACTTCTTCTGCTGCAGCCGCGGGAAGGATCCAACCCGTCCCCCTCGCGCCGCTCACGAGCGAGCAGTCCCCCGCCCCGGACCCGGAGCCCATCCAGCGCTGCCTGCCGGGCATGCACATGGTGCCCGCGTCCCCGCCTCCGGAGGAACGGCTCCAGGCGGCCGTGACCGCCGCGCGAGCCGCCCGGGACGTGTCCGCGGAGACGCCCGGACGGGCCGAGGCCTTCTTCGAGGCCTGTCAGGAGGAGCGCTGCCGCACCCTGCCCGGCCTCCCCGCCGAGGAACAACCCCGGACGTGGGCGGGCTGGTACCGCTTCGCGCTGGACAAGGTGGGCGGAGACGAGCATCGGCTCCAGGCGGCCTGGCGCGGCTATCTTCACTCGGAGTGGGGCCGCACGCGCGAGCCGCGCTGCACGGCCCAGGCGTTCTGCTCACCCCGGGTGTGGAGCCGCTACCTGGAACCCCTCCCGGAGCGGACCCCGGCGGAGGAGGCGTCCGAGGACGTGTCCACCGAGGCGGGCCGCCGCTGGAAGGACTGCCTCACCTGGCTCAAGGACCATGGCAAACGCTACGCGCTGAGCTGGCTGGCCCAGGCCCGTCCGGTGGACGTGGAGGAGGGAGCGCTGGTGCTCGCGGTCCCCGACGCCTATTTCCTCCAGTGGGTGGAGGAGAACTACGGCGAGCTGGTGGAGGGCCTGGTGCGCGAGTTCGGCCTCGCGGGGGTGCGCTGGAGCCTGGCCACGCCGGACGCGGAGCGGCGGGCCACGGGGGCCTGACGCCCCCCTCGATTCATCGCTCCTCCACCACGGCGAAGGCGGCGCCCCGGCCCTCGCCGGGAAGCAGCTCCAGCCGGGCCCCGAAGGCACGCAGCATGGACTGGCCAATCGTCAGCCCGAGCCCGGTGCCGCCCCGCTCTCTCGCCGTGGTGAAGAAGGCATCGAAGACGCGGGCCCGGTTGGACGCGGAGATGCCCTGCCCGTCGTCGCGCACCACCACCCGCCCCGGCTCGGCCTCCAGCCGCACGCGCACGCCCTCGCCCCCGTGCTGCGCCGCGTTGGTGATGAGCTGCCAGAGGAGGTCCTCCAATACCTCCACGGGCAGCCCCAGCACGAGCCCCGGGGGCACCGCGCCCACCTCCACGGACAGGCCCTCGGCCCGGCCGCGCTCCGCGAGCGCTTCGAGCAGCGGAGCCACCTCCGTGCGCGAGGGCCGGGCCACCAGCGAGTCCGCGCGCGCGAGCTCCAACAGCCGCTGCACCAGCCGGGTGAGGCGCCGGGCGTCGGCGTCGATGTTGGCCAGGAAGCGCTCGCGCTGCTCGGGGGACATGCTCCCGGCGCTGTCGCGCAGCAGCTCCACGGCGCCCTGGATGGCGGCGAGCGGCGTCTTGAACTCGTGGGACACGTTGGCCGCGAACGAGCGAATGTACTGGTTGCGATCCCTCAACGCGGTGGCCATGCCCGCCAGGGACTCGGACAGCTCGGCGAGCTCGCGCACCACGGGGTGGGACACGGGCGCGAAGCCCTCGGGGGCGCTGGCGGCGATGTCGCGCGTCTGGCGCACCAGGGCGCGCACGGGACGGACCACCAACGTCGCCCCGGCGAGCGACATGAGCGCCACCACGCTCAGGAGCACCAGCCCCGTGGCGGTGAGGTTCCAGCGGTCCGCGTAGACGGCCTTGGCGAGCGTCATGGGCGTGCGCGAGAGCACCACCGCGCCCCAGACCCGGCCCGACTCCAGCACGGGCAGCGCCACCGTGACGCGCACCCCGGCGTTGCGGCTGAGGGAGGCCAGGGGCGCATCCGAATGGGAGGAGAAGCGCTGACGCAAGACAGACCGGGGCTCGCCGCGCAGCGCCGCCCGGACCTCCTCGCGCGCCATCAGGGAGGTGTCCCGATCGATGTAGTTGCTGGCCACCACCACGCCCTGGAAGTCCACCACGCGGATGCCCGCCAGGGTGGAGCGCCCCACCTCGACGAGCAACGCGGACAGCGGCTCCCCGGCTTCGGACGCATGGACATCCGCGGGGAGGATGGACCGGGGCGGCATCTCGGCGGCGGGCAACACGGGAGCCGAGGCCCGGAGCGAGGGCAGCAGGGGCCGCAATCCCGACTCCGCGGAGAGGGTCGGTGGCGGAGGCGCGAAGGCGTTCAGCCCGTAGCTCTCCCCCACTCCCCGCTCGTGCAGCCGCACCCGGACCAGCTCCGAGACCACGACTCCCTGGGAAATGAGCTCGGACTCCGTCTGGCGGATGAGTTGATCGTCATAGAGACGCAGGAACACCAGGCCGAGCAACGCGAGCACGAAGGCCCCCAGGCCCACGGCCGCGAACACCATCCACAGCCGCGCCCGGGGGCGCCGGGCCTCAGGGGAGCGCGAGCCGGTAGCCAAGGCCATGCACCGTCTGGATGACGTCACCGCCCACGTCGGCGAACTTGCGCCGGATGTGGCGCACGTGACTGTCGATGGTCCGATCACTCACCACCACGTCGTCATAGACGCGGGTCATCAACTCGTCCCGGGTGAAGGCTTTTCCCGGAGCGCGCAGGAGCGCCGCGAGCAGGTGGAACTCGGTGACCGTCAACACCACCTCGCGCTCGTTCCAGTACGCGCGCCACAGGTCCACATCCAGCCTCAGGGGCCCGCGACCGAGCACGGGAGACGGGGGGGTCGTGGGAGGGGCCGCGGTGGCGCGGGCCCGCCGGAGCACGGCCTTCACGCGAGCCACCAGTTCCCGGGGACTGAAGGGCTTGGTGATGTAGTCGTCGCCCCCCAGTTCCAGACCGAGGATGCGATCCACCTCATCGTCGCGCGAGGACAGGAACACGATGGGGCATTCGTGGGCGCGGCGGACTTCGCGGCACATCTCCAGCCCGTCCATCTCCGGCATCATGATGTCCAGGACGATGAGCGCGGGCACCGAGCGCTTCACCTGCGCCAGGCCCTCCCGGCCGTTGGCGGCCTGCTCCACGTGGAAGCCCGCCTGAGAGAGGGCGAACGTCACCACCTCCCGCAGGTGCGGATCATCATCGACCACCAACAAGGAGGCGCGCTCCGTCACGTTCCCGTCCTCTTCGCCCCGGGGAGTTGCTCCGGTGGAGCGCACTTTAACGTGCGTTCGACCACGGGAGCGGGCGGCATGCGCGAACGCATAGTGGGAATTCACAACTGTCGATTCCAGGGAGCCGCGGCCTGGGCCAGTTTGTTGCCCACGACCCCGTATTCCCGAGGAATCTCGACGTGAAAACCTCCCTGCTCGCCGCGAGCGCGTTGCTGTTCAGCGCGTGCTCCTCCCCAGCGGTTCGCACGCCTTCTCCCTCGTCGCTCGTCGTCGCCGCCGAAAGCCGCGACCTGATCTGGAACGCCGTGGCCCTCTCCGAGGACGGACGGGTGTTCGTCAGCGGACCGCGCTGGACGGGCAGCCGGGGCCCCGCCCTCGCCCTGCTGGATGCGGAGGGCCAGCCGCACGCCTACCCCGACGAGCGCTGGAACGCATGGAGCCCCGGCTCGGATGCTCGCCAGGCCTTCGTGAACATCAATGCCATCCACCGAGGCCCGGAGGACTCGCTCTGGGTCATCGACACCGGAGCCCCTGATTTCGGAGGCGCCCCCCTGCCGGACGGAGCGAAGGTGGTCCGCATCGATTTGAAGAACGGCACCGTGAGCCGGGTGTACCCCCTGGGCGCCGAGATCGCGACGCCCCAGAGCTACGTCGATGACATCCGCATCCATGGCACCCGGGGCTACCTGACCGACGCGGGCCGTCCGGGCCTCATCGTGCTCGACCTGGAGTCGGGCGCCGCGCGGCGGGTGTTGGACAACGCCCCGTCCACCACGGCGCCCATGGATCGGCCCATCCTGTTGGAGGGCAAGCCCGTCAAGGCACCGGACGGCAGCGTGCTCCGAGTACACGCGGATCCACTGGAACTCAGTCCCGACGGAAAATGGCTCTACTTCGCGTCCCTCCACGGGCCCTGGTCCCGCATCGAGACGCGCTGGTTGGAGGACGCCAGCCTGTCGCCCGAGGCCGTGGCATCCCACGTCGAGCCCTGGGCCGACTTGCCGCCCACGGGAGGAACGGCGCTGGACGAGAATGGAGACCTCTACTTCGGCGACCTGGCCGAGGATGCCATCAAGAAGCGGACACCGGAGGGACGCATCGAGACGGTCATCGCGGATCCCCGGCTGCACTGGGTGGACGCGCCCTATCTCACCCAGGATGGCTGGCTGTGGCTGCCCGTTCCGCAGATGGATCGGGTGGCGCTGTTCAACGAGGGGAAGGCTCGCACCACCTGGCCCATTCAACTGCTGCGCCTGCGGGTGCGGTGACTCAGGAGCGGAGGCGAGAGGCGACGAGGAAGAGCCAGGAGAGGGAGGAGTCGAGAAGGGACTGGCGAGAGCGCATGGAGTGACAGGCCCGGGCGAAGGGCAACCAGACTCGGTTACCCACGAGCACCTGGGACTCCTCGAGCTTCTGGCGAGGAATCCACCGGCCGCCCAGGTGGCGCACCAGCACCTCACCCAGGTAGGCGCCAATGGCGGGCACCGCGTGCGCGTCGATGTTGGCCCTCAAGCGGGTGGAGGGGAAGTCCTCGCGCCAGAAGTAGAAGTCGATGTCCGTGAGGGACGCGGGAGAGGCCTCGAAGACGGAGGGCACGTCGGTGTGCAGCAGCGCCACGAGGTGCTCGGCGAGGGAGCGGTAGTGCGCGCACGCGCGCTCCACGTCCTCGACGTCCGAGGGAAGAGCGGCGTGGGCGGGCAGCCACTCCTCGGGCTCGGGAGGGCGCCAGGCATTCAATTCGGTGATTTTGCGCGAGCGTTGGTGACTGGCCGTGAGGTCCACCACGCGCGAGAGGAGAGGCGCCATGTCCGGGTGGAAGTGGGGTTCGACGGGAGCGAGCGCGGCGCTGCGCTCGCGCAGGGAGCGCAGCACGGTGTGGTAGTCGAGCTCCGGCCGGAGGTGGACATGGGCACGGGCCTGGACTTCCCGCGCCGCGTCGCTGGCGAAGTCGGCGGGAGTGGGCCAGAGCACCAGGAGGACGGAGCCGTTGGGCAACGCCTCCACCCGGTGGGCGGGCGTGGACAGCATGCGCTCGCGGCCCACGGACTCCACCAGCTTCGGTCCAAAGACATTGAGCCAGAACACCTCGTAGATTTTGTCGAATCCGTCCCTGCGTGCGGTTTTTTCATCCCGACCGAAGTAGGGAGAACCCGACAACAGCATGTCATCGATGCCGTGGGCCGAGGTATGAGCAACGGGATAGCGAGAAGCCCAGAGGCGCACCATCTCCACGAATTGACGGCAACGCTCCTCCTCCGCGAAGAAGGACAAGGGCTTTACACTGATGAAGATTCTCAGTTCAGGAGGCAGCGGCGGAAACCAGAGACGAAGCGCTATATCCAATGGGGGCCACTGCGTCCGGTAGAGTCCCAGTCCCGTGCTGTTGTCTTCACGCTGCTCCTCGAGTGCCTTCCAGAAGGAAGAACGGGAGTATTTGCGTTGCCGCCTGCCCTTGACGACGTCGGGCATCCATTCGCCCGCGCATGTCTCAAATGCTTGGAGGAAGGGTTCCAATTCGCGCTCCAATGGGGCTTGAGGATCAAACGCGCCTTCAAAAGAGAGTTGGAGGTAGTCCTCGTCCTTGAGGCTGTGGAACTTCAGCACCTTCATTGGAACAACACCTCCACGCCCTTGACCGTTCTCTCGGTTTCGGTCACGACAGACTCCAAGGATTTGACATTCCTGGGTTTGAACTCGCCGCCCTCATAGATGAGACGAACCCTTGCGACTGGCACATCGCGATTCTCGCCAACGAGGTTTTTAAGAGTGGGTCGACGGATCTGCAGCGTCTCGCCGTAGTACCTCAGGGCATCCCTCGTGTCCGCAAGCATCTGCGCGTCCAAGGATGCACCCTCCAGTCGAACGAGATTTCGGCTCTTGAAGCTGAAGGTCTCCACGCGAGGCATCTGACCGGGGAGCGGACGCTGCTCCACGACGAGCACATCCGCGTAGCGCAGGCCTGTGCCGGGCTTCCACACCCCCACGGACCGCTCAACACGCGGCTGGTGGAAGTCCCCGAGAAAGCGCCGCGCCTCCCGGGGCAAGGCCGCGTCGGCCCGCAGCAACTCCACCATGCGGTGCTCGAAGGCCAGCCCCCGGGCGAACCACCCCCGCATCACCTCATAGGCCTCCCAGCGCAGCGGCCCCTCGGCGGCCAGTCCCTGGCGGAGCTCCCCCAGGCGCTTCTCCCGGTAGGCGACGTACTCGCCCCAGCGCGGGTTGCCCTCGGCTTCGGGTGGAGGTGCCTCCAGGGTGGGCCGCTGCCGCTCCAACACCGCCACGTCCCGGGGCAGACGCGGGCCCACGGCTTCGCGCTCCACCAGCGCCAGGCGTGCTTCCACCACCTCTCGGGTGAGTCCCGCCCCCTCATCCACCAGCGCGGCCATGCCCCCGAGGCCGTTGCCTACCGAAGGGCCCGTGCGCTGGGGCTTCTGCTGGGACAGCCACGCCTGGGCCCGCGCCACGTCTCCCCTGCCCTCGTGCAACGCCAGCGCCGCTTCCATGCCTCCCTCGGCCACGAAATAGGCCGCCTCCCGCCGGGCCCGAATCTCCTCGAGCAACGCCTTCACCCCATCCGCCCCCAGGAGCGTCCCCCACTGCCGCCCCAGTACCTGGAGTGAGTCCAGGCGCGGCACCCCGAGCTCCCCCAGGGCACGTACCCCTCGGCCTCCCGCGTACAGCGTCACCGCCAGGGCCGCGGGCGCCAGCTCCCTCGTGGCCCGCTCGTACTCGCCCCTCGCCAGTGAGGCCAGGCCTTCTCCCGTCCCCGCCGCCAGGTAGTAGAAGCCCAACGGCACTCCGAATGTCACCGCGTCGAAGCTGCCCACCACCACTCGGCCCGGAGCGAGGTGCCGCAGCGTCAACGCCCGCTCCACCTCGTACGCCGCCTCCCGGTAGGGCGCGGGCAACTGTGCCCACCGCGCCGACAACTCCACGTAGCGCAGGCCGTCATTCACCGGAATGGTGGACAGCGCGTCCCTCGCGGCGCGGGCCAGGCCCCTGGGCACGTCCCCCGCCCGCTCACCCCTCTCGGGGTAGGCCGAGAGGGGCAGTCCCCTCGCCTCCAACTCCGCGCGCACCGTGGGCATGAGCGCCAGCGTCTGCCCCAACCGCTTGTCCCGGGCCAGCAGGCGCAGCAGCGCCTCCACCTCGTCGTCATGCGCCGAGTGCAGCACGAAGAGGGCGAATACCTCCGCGTGCACCGGGCCATAACGCTCGGTGGCCATGAGCAGGAAGGCGGCGCGCTTGCGCACCAGGACTTCGGCCGCGTCCTCTCTCACCGGCCCCAGGGCCCCCAGGCGCACCGCGCCCCAGTCATCCAACGCCTCCACCAGCCGGGGCATGTCCACCCTCCTCTGCAGGGCGACGTAGTCCGCGGGCGAGGGACACCTCAGCCAGGGCTCCAGCAGCGCCTCGGTGTCTCTCGCGCCCAGCTCCGGCCAGCCCTCCAACTCAGCCGTGCCTCCACAGGCGTCCTCCCGGAGAGGAAATCCCCCCGCACCTCCCTCCAACCTCTTCTGGACGACAGACACCCCCAACCGCGGCCCATGGAGCAGCCCTCCGAGCGGCGGCCCCGTGGCGCACCCCGTGAGCAGTAAGAGCACGGCCAGGAGCACTGGGACAACGCCTGGCGTCATGCCGAGAATCATTCCGGGGAGCGGAGGCGAGAGGCGACGAGGAAGAGCCAGGAGAGGGAGGAGTCGAGAAGGGACTGGCGAGAGCGCATGGAGTGCCAGGCCCGGGCGAAGGGCAGCCAGGCGCGCTCGCCGACGAGCACCTGGGACTCCTCGAGCTTCTGGCGAGGAATCCACCGGCCGCCCAGGTGGCGCACCAGCACCTCACCCAGGTAGGCGCCAATGGCGGGCACCGCGTGCGCGTCGATGTTGGCCCTCAAGCGGGTGGAGGGGAAGTCCTCGCGCCAGAAGTAGAAGTCGATGTCCGTGAGGGACGCGGGAGAGGCCTCGAAGACGGAGGGCACGTCGGTGTGCAGCAGCGCCACGAGGTGCTCGGCGAGGGAGCGGTAGTGCGCGCACGCGCGCTCCACGTCCTCGACGTCCGAGGGAAGAGCGGCGTGGGCGGGCAGCCACTCCTCGGGCTCGGGAGGGCGCCAGGCATTCAATTCGGTGATTTTGCGCGAGCGTTGGTGACTGGCCGTGAGGTCCACCACGCGCGAGAGGAGAGGCGCCATGTCCGGGTGGAAGTGGGGCTCGACGGGAGCGAGCGCGGCGCTGCGCTCGCGCAGGGAGCGCAGCACGGTGTGGTAGTCGAGCTCCGGCCGGAGGTGGACATGGGCACGGGCCTGGACTTCCCGCGCCGTGTCGCTGGCGAAGTCGGCGGGAGTGGGCCAGAGCACCACGAGGACGGAGCCGTTGGGCAACGCCTCCACCCGGTGGGCGGGCGTGGACAGCATGCGCTCGCGGCCCACGGTCTCCACCAGCTTCGGTCCAAAGACATTGAGCCAGCGCACCTCGTAGATTTTGTCGAATCCGTCCCTGCGTGCGGTTTTTTCATCCCGACCGAAGTAGGGAGAACCCGACAACACCTTGTCATCGACGCCGTGGGCCGAGGCATGGGTAACCGGATAGCGAGAAGCCCAGAGGCGCACCATCTCCACGAACTGGCGGCAGCGCTCATCCTCCGCGAAGAAGGACAAGGGCTTTACACTGATGAAGACTCCGAGTTCGGGAGGTAGCGGTGGAAACCAGAGACTGAGAGCTATGTCCAATGGGGGCCACCGCGTCCGGTAGAGTCCCAGTCCCGTGCTGTTGTCTTCACGCTGCTCCTCGAGTGCCTTCCAGAAGGAAGAACGGGAGTATTTGCGTTGCCGCCTGCCCTTGACGACGTCGGGCATCCATTCGCCCGCGCATGTCTCAAATGCTTGGAGGAAGGGCTCCAATTCGCGCTCCAATGGGGCTTGAGGATCAAACGCACCTTCAAAAGAGAGTTGGAGGTAGTCCTCGTCCTTGAGGCCGTGAAACTTCAGCACCTTCATTGAAGCAATACCTCCACTCCCTTGAATTTCAGTTCCGCTTCTTTCACGGCTTTATTCAACACGTCTACATCCCTCGGTATGAGTGCGCCGCCCTCGTAGACAAGGCGGACCCTTACGACCGGCACCATGCCATCCCCTCCAACAATGGATCTGACGGAGGGACGACGGATGTCCAACGTCTCGCCGTAATAGCCCACCGCCTCCCGGGCGTCCGCGATCACCTGCGCTTTCAAGGGGCGCCCCTCCATTTCCAGGAAATTGCGGCTCTTGAAGCTGAAGGTCTCCACGCGAGGCATCTGACCGGGAAGCGGACGCTGCTCCACGACGAGCACATCCGCGTAGCGCAGGCCACTGCCGGGCTTCCACACCCCCACGGACCGCTCAACACGCGGCTGGTGGAAGTCCCCGAGAAAGCGCCGCGCCTCCCGAGGCAAGGCCGCGTCGGCCCGCAGCAACTCCACCATGCGGTGCTCGAAGGCCAGCCCCCGGGCGAACCACCCCCGCATCACCTCATAGGCTTCCCAGCGCAGCGGCCCCTCGGCGGCCAGGCCCTGGCGGAGCTCCCCCAGTCGCTTCTCCCGGTAGGCGACGTACTCGCCCCAGCGCGGGTTGCCCTCGGCTCCGGGTGGAGGTGCCTCCAGGGTGGGCCGCTGCCGCTCCAACACCGCCACGTCCCGGGGCAGACGCGGGCCCACGGCTTCGCGCTCCACCAGCGCCAGGCGTGCTTCCACCACCTCTCGGGTGAGTCCCGCCCCCTCATCCACCAGCGCGGCCATGCCCCCGAGGCCGTTGCCTACCGAAGGGCCCGTGCGCTGGGGCTTCTGCTGGGACAGCCACGCCTGGGCCCGCGCCACGTCTCCCCTGCCCTCGTGCAACGCCAGCGCCGCTTCCATGCCTCCCTCGGCCACGAAATAGGCCGCCTCCCGCCGGGCCCGAATCTCCTCGAGCAACGCCTTCACCCCATCCGCCCCCAGGAGCGTCCCCCACTGCCGCCCCAGTACCTGGAGTGAGTCCAGGCGCGGCACCCCGAGCTCCCCCAGGGCACGTACCCCTCGGCCTCCCGCGTACAGCGTCACCGCCAGGGCCGCGGGCGCCAGCTCCCTCGTGGCCCGCTCGTACTCGCCCCTCGCCAGTGAGGCCAGGCCTTCTCCCGTCCCCGCCGCCAGGTAGTAGAAGCCCAACGGCACTCCGAATGTCACCGCGTCGAAGCTGCCCACCACCACTCGGCCCGGAGCGAGGTGCCGCAGCGTCAACGCCCGCTCCACCTCGTGCGCCGCCTCCCGGTAGGGCGCGGGCAACTGTGCCCACCGCGCCGACAATTCCACGTAGCGCAGGCCGTCACTCATGGGAATGGTGGACAGCGCGTCCCTCGCGGCGCGGGCCAGTCCCCTGGGCACGTCCCCCGCCCGCTCGTCCCTCTCGGGGTAGGCCGAGAGGGGCAGTCCCCTCGCCTCCAACTCCGCGCGCACCGTGGGCATGAGCGCCAGCGTCTGCCCCAACCGCTTGTCCCGGGCCAGCAGGCGCAGCAGCGCCTCCACCTCGTCGTCATGCGCCGAGTGCAGCACGAAGAGGGCGAATACCTCCGCGTGCACCGGGCCATAACGCTCGGTGGCCATGAGCAGGAAGGCGGCGCGCTTGCGCACCAGGACTTCGGCCGCGTCCTCTCTCACCGGCCCCAGGGCCCCCAGGCGCACCGCGCCCCAGTCATCCAACGCCTCCACCAGCCGGGGCATGTCCACCCTCCTCTGCAGGGCGACGTAGTCCGCGGGCGAGGGACACCTCAGCCAGGGCTCCAGCAGCGCCTCGGTGTCTCTCGCGCCCAGCTCCGGCCAGCCCTCCAACTCAGCCGTGCCTCCACAAGCGTCCGCCCGGAGAGGAAATCCCCCCGCTCCTCCCTCCGGCGACCGTGGCCCGTAGAGCAGCCCCCCGAGTGGCGGCCCCGTGGCGCACCCCGCGCACAGCACCAGCGCCGCCAGGAGCACTGGGACAACGCCTGGCGTCATGCCGAGAATCATTCCGGGGAGCGGAGGCGAGAGGCGACGAGGAAGAGCCAGGAGAGGGAGGAGTCGAGAAGGGACTGGCGAGAGCGCATGGAGTGCCAGGCCCGGGCGAAGGGCAACCAAACTCGGTTACCCACGAGCACCTGGGACTCCTCGAGCTTCTGGCGAGGAATCCACCGGCCGCCCAGGTGGCGCACCAGCACCTCACCCAGGTAGGCGCCAATGGCGGGCACCGCGTGCGCGTCGATGTTGGCCCTCAAGCGGGTGGAGGGGAAGTCCTCGCGCCAGAAGTAGAAGTCGATGTCCGTGAGGGACGCGGGAGAGGCCTCGAAGACGGAGGGCACGTCGGTGTGCAGCAGCGCCACGAGGTGCTCGGCGAGGGAGCGGTAGTGCGCGCACGCGCGCTCCACGTCCTCGACGTCCGAGGGAAGAGCGGCGTGGGCGGGCAGCCACTCCTCGGGCTCGGGAGGGCGCCAGGCATTCAATTCGGTGATTTTGCGCGAGCGTTGGTGACTGGCCGTGAGGTCCACCACGCGTGAGAGGAGAGGCGCCATGTCCGGGTGGAAGTGGGGCTCAACGGGAGCGAGCGCGGCGCTGCGCTCGCGCAGGGAGCGCAGCACGGTGTGGTAGTCGAGCTCCGGCCGGAGGTGGACATGGGCACGGGCCTGGACTTCCCGCGCCGTGTCGCTGGCGAAGTCGGCGGGAGTGGGCCAGAGCACCAGGAGGACGGAGCCGTTGGGCAACGCCTCCACCCGGTGGGCGGGCGTGGACAGCATGCGCTCGCGGCCCACGGTCTCCACCAGCTTCGGTCCAAAGACATTGAGCCAGCGCACCTCGTAGATTTTGTCGAATCCGTCTCTGAACGAAGTGTCGTCATCACGGCCAAAATTGGGAGAGCCCGACAATTCCATGTCATCGAGGCTGTGGGCCGAGGTATGAGCAACGGGATAGCGAGAAGCCCAGAGGCGCACCATCTCCACGAATTGGCGGCAGCGCTCATCCTCCGCGAAGAAAGAGAGCGGCTTCACGCGGATGAAGATGTTCAGTTCGGGAGACGGTGGCGGAAACCAGAGTCCGAACGACATGTCCAGGGCGGGCCACTTCGTCCGGTAGAGTCCAAATCCCGTGCTTTCCTCGTCACGCCGCTCCTCGAGCGCCTTCCAGAAGGAAGAGCGGGAGTATTTGCGTTGCCGCTTGCCCCTGACGACGTCGGGCATCCATTCGCCGGCGTGCTCCTCGAGCGCTTGGAGAAAGGGCTCCAACTCTCGATCCAGTGCCGCCTGAGGAACGAAAGCACCATCGAAAATGAGCAAGAGGCTGTCTTCCGCTCTGGAGTCATGCAACCGCAGCACCTTCATTGAAACAACACCTCCACGCCCTTAACCCTTCTCTTGGTTTCTTTCACTGCGTTCTTCAAGACGTTGATATCCCTGGGCATGAGTGCTCCACCCTCGTAGATGAGGCGAACCCTTGAAACAGGCACCTCGCGTCCTTTGGGAAGAAGGGGCTGGAGGGAGGATCGACGAATGTCCAACGTCTCGCCGTAATAGCCCACCGCCTCCCGGGCGTCCGCAAGCATCTGTGCTTTCAAGGAGTCCCCCTCTATCCCCAGGAAATTGCGGCTCTTGAAGCTGAAGGTCTCCACGCGAGGCATCTGACCGGGAAGCAGGCGCTGCTCCACGACGAGCACATCCGCGTAGCGCAGGCCACTGCCGGGCTTCCACACCCCCACGGACCGCTCAACACGCGGCTGGTGGAAGTCCCCGAGAAAGCGCCGCGCCTCCCGGGGCAAGGCCGCGTCGGCCCGCAGCAACTCCACCATGCGGTGCTCGAAGGCCAGCCCCCGGGCGAACCACCCCCGCATCACCTCATAGGCCTCCCAGCGCAGCGGCCCCTCGGAGGCCAGGCCCTGGCGGAGCTCCCCCAGTCGCTTCTCCCGGTAGGCGACGTACTCGCCCCAGCGCGGGTTGCCCTCGGCTCCGGCTGGAGGCGCCTCCAGGGTGGGCCGCTGCCGCTCCAACACCGCCACGTCCCGGGACAGGCGCGGGCCCACGGTTTCGCGCTCCACCAGCGCCAGTCGCGCCTCCACCACCTCGCGCGTGAGTCCCGCCCCCTCGTCCACCAGCGCCGCCAAATGGGTGGGGCCGCTGCCCGCGCCGCCCTTCCCCGCCGAGGGGCCCGTGCGCTGGGGCTTCTGCTGGGACAGCCACGCCTGGGCCCGCGCGACGTCTCCCCTGCCCTCGCGCAACGCCAGCGCCGCCTCCATGCCTCCCTCGGCCACGAAATAGGCCGCCTCCCGCCGGGCCCGAATCTCCTCGAGCAACACCTTCACCCCGTCCCCGCCCAGGAGCGTCCCCCACTGCCGCCCCAGTACCTGGAGCGCGTCCAGGTGCGACACCCCAAGCTCCCCCAGGGCGCGTACCCCTCGGCCCCCCGCGTACAGCGTCACCGCCAGGGCCGCGGGCGCCAGCTCCCTCGTGGCCCGCTCGTACTCGCCCCTCGCCAGTGAGGCGAGGCCTTGTCCCGTCCCCGCCGCCAGGTAGTAGAAGCCCAACGGCACTCCGAATGTCACCGCGTCGAAGCTGCCCACCACCACTCGGCCCGGAGCGAGGTGCCGCAGCGTCAACGCCCGCTCCACCTCGTACGCCGCCTCCCGGTAGGGCGCGGGCAACTGTGCCCACCGCGCCGACAACTCCACGTAGCGCAGGCCGTCACTCATGGGAATGGTGGACAGCGCGTCCCTCGCGGCGCGAGCCAGTCCCCTGGGCACGTCCCCCGCCCGCTCACCCCTCTCGGGGTAGGCCGAGAGGGGCAGTCCCCTCGCCTCCAACTCCGCGCGCACCGTGGGCATGAGCGCCAGCGTCTGCCCCAACCGCTTGTCCCGGGCCAGCAGGCGCAGCAGCGCCTCCACCTCGTCGTCATGCGCCGAGTGCAGCACGAAGAGGGCGAATACCTCCGCGTGCACCGGGCCATAACGCTCGGTGGCCATGAGCAGGAAGGCGGCGCGCTTGCGCACCAGGACTTCGGCCGCGTCCTCTCTCACCGGCCCCAGGGCCCCCAGGCGCACCGCGCCCCAGTCATCCAACGCCTCCACCAGCCGGGGCATGTCCACCCTCCTCTGCAGGGCGACGTAGTCCGCGGGCGAGGGACACCTCAGCCAGGGCTCCAGCAGCGCCTCGGTGTCTCTCGCGCCCAGCTCCGGCCAGCCCTCCAACTCAGCCGTGCCTCCACAAGCGTCCGCCCGGAGAGGAAATCCCCCCGCTCCTCCCTCCGGCGACCGTGGCCCGTAGAGCAGCCCCCCGAGTGGCGGCCCCGTGGCGCACCCCGTGAGCAGTAAGAGCACGGCCAGCAGCGCCAGGCCGATACCCGAGACGCACCCGCGGCGGACGCCGGAAGGACGCATCATGCCCTACCGGGTGGCGTGCGCGTACACCATGCGGGATACGTCCACGATGAGCGCGCGCGCCACCTGTTCATCCGGGATGCCGCTCGTGAGCACCACGAGGACATAGGGCTTCCGGCCGGGCGGGTAGACAATGGCCGCGTCGTGGAGAACTCCGGAGATCTGCCCTGTCTTGTGCGCCACGGGCGTGCCCGCCGGGAGTCCCGCGGGAATCTCCTGGTTCAGTTCCTGCGCCAGGAGGATGGTCCGCATGGCCTGGGTCGATGCGGGCGAGGCCGCCATCCCCCGCTCGATGGCGGACAGCAGCACGGCCATATCCCGGGCCGTCGTGGTGTTGTTGAGCCCCTTCGCATAGGCCTTGCCGTCCTCCACGCCTCGAAGCACCGTCATCCGGCGGGCGCCCAGCGCGCGCAGCGTCTTCGTCACCCGCTTCGCGTCCACCCGGGCGATGACCGCGTTGGTGGCCAGGTTGCTCGACCGGGTGATCATCCGCTCGACCAGCTCGCGCACGGGCACGGGCTGCCCCATCCGCTCATGGAGGGCGGCGTCTTCATCGTCCTTCGGGTCCACGGCGAAGGGCGAGCCATCCACGATGGAGGCGAACTGGTTGGTGAGCACGGGCGCCATGTCGAGCGACAGCGAGCCGGCATCGACCTGGCGGAAGAACTCGAGCATCACCGCGACCTTCATGGTGCTGGCGGCATGGACGGAGCGGTCGGCCTCCAGATCGAGCGAGTCCTTCGGATCTCCGAGATCCCGGTAGGCGACGGCCACGGAAGCACCCTTCACCTGGGCGATGCGCTCCTGAATGGCCGACGGGAGCGGCGAGGCAGAAGCGGCGAGGACGACGAGCAAGGCGGTGGAGATCATGTCCGGGTTCCTTCGTGATCGAGCACCGTGGCGAGCGCCCGTTGCTCGGGTCCGAGTCGCCGCTCGGCCTCGCTCCCCGCCACGACCACCGGGAGGGAAACTCCTTCCAGACGGGCATCGGCCGCGAGCCGCACGGCGATGGGCGCCATGACCCGGGCTTCGATGAGCCGCTTGAGGGGCCGGGCGCCCAGCATGGGCTCATGGCCGTGACGGGCGAGCCATGCCCGCGCGTCTGCGTCCACCACCAGGCGCAATCCCCGCCGGAGCAGGCCCGCCCGAGAGGCCGCCTTCTCCAGCTCCAGGTCCACGATGCGCAGCACATCGCCCTCGGACAGGCGGCGGAAGGGAATGACGTGATCGATGCGGTTGAACAGCTCCGGACGAAACGCCTGCCGGATGGCGCGCAGGAAGTCCTCCGCGCCCCGCTCCGCGCCGAACCCGGCGGGCTCCGACTGCTCGACGCCGAGGTTGCTCGTCATGCACACCACCGTCATCCGGAAGTCCACCAGCCGTCCCAGATGATCCGTGAGCCGCCCCTCTCCCAGGATGCCCAGGAGCAGATCGAAGACATCCGCGTGGGCCTTCTCCAGCTCGTCGAAGAGGACGAGCGACAGGGGTTGGCGCCGAACCCGCTCGGCGAGGCTGGAGATGCCGGGGCCCACCTCCATCAGCCGCTGGGCCGAGCCGGGCAGCATGTACTCGGACATGTCGAGCCGGATCATCCGGTCCTCGTTGCCGAAGAGCGTGCGGGCGAGCTGCTTGGACAACTCCGTCTTGCCCACGCCAGTGGGGCCGGCGAACAGCAACGTGCCCACGGGCTTGTCTGGGTCATTCAGCCCGGCCTTGAACCGCGCGAGCACCCCGGCGGCCAGCTCACAGGCCTGTTCCTGACCCATGACGCCCTTCTGGAGCTGGGAGGCGAGCGCGGTCCGCTCGGCGGGGACCTCGTCGCTGATGAGCTGGAGGGGCAACCCCGTGTAGCGGGCATAGGCCTCGGAGGCATCACGCGGATAGAGCGTGCGAGTCGTTCCCCGCTCGCCCTGCTGATCCAACCAGTCGAGGAAGCGGAAGGCCTTGCCGGGAAACAGGCTGTCGCGTTGGAACGTCTCCAGGTGCCCAACGAGCTGCCGCATGCCCACGGGGTGGATGCTCACCCGGCTGCGGCGCACCGACTGGTAGCGCAGCATCAACTCCGGCATCCGCGAGGCCACGGGCGATTCGATCCGCAGGACGCGAAAGGGCCGTAGCGCCTCGGGGAAGCGCCGCTGGCAGCGCTCGAACTCGGCCTCGGTGCACTCGGCGATGAGGGAGATCTCCCCACTCATGGCGGCGGGCAGGAGCAGATCCCCGATGGACGAGCCATCCGGCTGAGGGGCGAGAAGGGACGTGAGCCGATCCACGAAGAGGTAGTGGTCCTCGAACGACAGCGCGTCCACGAGCTTGAGGCAGCGCTCCTGCCACATGCCCAGGTACACCATGCCCGCGACGATGCGCTCGGCGCTCGTGCGCCAGATGTCCGGCAGGCGCGCCGTCTTGTCCTCGCGCCGCAGCTCCGCGATCCTCCGCGCCAGCATCAGCACATGGCTCGTCTTGCCCGTCCCCGAGCCTCCGACGAGCAGCAGCGACGGAAGGGGTTGACGCCGCACGAGCTCCAGCCACTCCCGCATGGCCCCCGCGTCGTACACGAGCGGCGGTTGGCGGCCACCGAGCGCGCGCGAGGTCAACTCCTCGCCCACCTGATCGAGCACCTCGGCGGGACGCTCTTCCCGCGAGTCCCGGCGCGCGTCCTGCCGCAGTCCTCCCGGATCCCACGCCTGGACATACTCCTCGCCCTCGTGGCGGAAGTCATAGAGGCTCTTGGGATTCTCCCCGAGCAGCGCGGTGGTGAGCGCGCTCCGCAGCACCTCGCGCGCGATGGACAGATCCTCCAGGACGAACGACCAGCCGAAGCGCGGCACGCGCACGCGCCAGGCGCCGCTCTCCAGCTTGCCGTAGACGTAGGTGAGCCGCAGGGGGATGAGCGCCTTGGCGATGACGGGCCGCTTCTGGTGCAGCGTCTGGGGGTGGATCTCCACGGTGAGGGTCCGGGCCTCCAGGGTCTCCTCCCACAGGAAGCGATCGAGCGCGGAGGAGTCCTCCAGGAGCAGTTGCCGCACCCGGGTCTCCAGCAACGCGTACACCTCGGACTCCCGGGTGCCGTAGGCGGAAGGCGGAGGCGCGTCGAAGAAGCTGTCCCAGACGGGCAGGAGCTGTCCGGTGAGCCGGCCATCCTGGTGGGTGGTGAAGTAGACGCGAAGGCTCTTGCCGTTCATGGCTGTCCTCCCTCGGCGCCGCTCGGGTTCTGGCTCATCCGCAACCGCCACAGCGTGGGCAGGGCCTCGGCTGGAGAGCGCACGCGGTGCGTGGCGCTGTAGGTGAGCAGGTAGTCATCCAACTCCAGCTCCGCGACCTCCTGACGCGAGGGAGGCTCGAAGCGGTAGGCGCGAACCACGGGCATGGCGGCCTCGGGATCCTCTGGCAAGGGGCGCCGTCCTTCCTGGCGGGCCTCGTGGAAGGCCTGGAGCCGCGCGGCGTGTCCCGCGAGCAACACGGCGGGCTCGGGTGCCTCCGCGTCGTGGACCCGGACCTTCACGATCTCCGGCATCCTTCCCGAGGATTGCCAGACATGCAGGCCACTCTCCCCCTCGAGGAAGGGGCGGATGCCGGGACCCACCAGCTTGATCGCCGCGTGCACGGGCTCCACGGACGAGGCATGCAGGAACTCCCGGAGCTGCCGGGCGCCTCCGGCCACGCGGGCGCCGCTGGGAAGGAGCGCGGCGAAGGACTCAATCGCACCGCGCGAGTGCGCGTAGGCGGTGCACAACCAGCGGGTGAGCAGCGAGCCCGAGGCCGCGCCCCGGCGCCATTGACCCAGCGGAAGCAGCTCCAGCTGCACCATGTGCTGGGCGGGCGAGGCGAGTCCTCGCAGGATGCGCCGCAGGAAGTACACCTCCGCCAGCGCATCGAGCATCTGCTCGCGGGACGCCGTCCGGGGAGGCGCGAGCGCGCGGCGATCGAAGAGGCGGACCACGTTCGCGTGGGACACCTCCAATAGGCCGAAGCGCTCCACCTCGATCATCTCGCGAGCCTCCTCCTCGGGCGCGCGCGACAGGGTGTCGAGCTGGGTGGCGAAGTGCTCCAGGTACATCCGCATCGCGTCCAGGGTGTAGAGCGATTCAGCGTGTTCCCGGTCCCCCGCCTGGAGCCGGTCGAGGTGGAAGCGGACCTGCTCGGACAGGGCGCCGAGGGCTTCGCTCTCGCGCATTCCCCGCACGTCCTCGCACGCCTCGATCAAGGTCTCCCGCAGCCGCGCGATGGGCAGGGACAGCAGGGGCTCCAGGGCGAAGCCCTCGGCCACGGGCTCGCGGGGGAGAAGCGCGTCGGCCTGGACCTCGAAGCGGTCCTCGCGGGTGTAGAGCTGGAACAGGCGCAGCAGGGACTGGGGCCCACGGATGATGGCGTCGGAGAGCACCTGGCCCACCTTCTCCTCCAGGTAGCGCTTGAGGGGGCGGGCACCCAGGTGGGCATCGAAGGACTCCTCCACGATGCGCCGCTTCACCGCGTCGTCCGCGGACACGAAGATGTTGCGCGAGGTCAACCCCTGGCGCGCGAGCAGCCGCGCGAGCTCCTTCTCGACGACCTTTTCCCCCGCCTCGCGCGAGAGCGGCGAGAAGTACACGACGCGGTCGATGCGGTTGAAGAGCTCGGGGGGGAAGAACTCGCGCACCGCCCGGTCCGCATCGAGCGCCAGGGTGCGAGCGTCCGCCTCGCCGATGCCCATGGCGGGCTTGCGCCGGGCGCCGAGATTGCTCGTCATCACGAGGACCGCGTGGGTGAAGTCCGCCGTCTCGCCGGAGGCATCGGTCAGCCGGCCCTCGTCGAAGGTCTGCAGGAGCAGGTTGAGCAACGAGGGGTGGGCCTTCTCGATCTCATCCAACAGCACGAGGGAGAAGGGCTGCTCGCGGATGAGCCGGGTGAGACGGCCCTCGGGGTGCCACGCATCCCCGGTGAGCCGGGCGACGGCATCGGGCGTCTGGAACTCGGCCATGTCGAGCCGCACCAGCCGCGACGCATCGCCATACAGGTAGCTGGCCAGGGCGCGTGCCAGCTCGGTCTTTCCGGTGCCCGTGGGGCCGGTGAAGAGGTAGACGCCATAGGGGCGCTGCGGATCCGTGAGCCCGGAGTGGATGCGCATGATGAGATCGCACGCCGCGTCCAGCGCCGCGGGCTGACCCATCACCCTGCGCGAGAGGGCTTCGCGCACCTCCTCGGGCATCAGGCGCTCGCGCGCGCTGAGCAGGTGCGGCGGGAGCCCCGTACGGGCCGCCAGGTGCGAGAAGAGCTCCTCGGTGGTGACGACCCGTCGCGCGTGCTGGTGGCGCGTGGCCAGCTCTCGCAGCAGATCGATCGCCTTGCCCGGCAGCGCGGCGCCCGCGAACAGGGAATTGGCCTGTTCGAGCAGGGAGGGAAAGAGCATGGGGTGCCAGTGCACCTGGTGCTTGGACTCCAGCTCGCGCGACTCGTGCAGCAGCATGCGCAGCGTCTCGTCGGTGCTCGTCGGCCGCACGTGAACCTGGGTGAAGAGCGCGGCGAAGGACGGCGCATCCGCCTCGAGCCGTTGGAGCTGTTCGGGCGTCACCGTGCCCACGAGCGTGACCTCGCCCCGTGCGAGCGCGCCCTGGAAGAAGAGCGCCAGGTGGGTGTCACTGTCGCGCGTGCGCCCGATGCGGCCGAAGGCGTGCAGATCCTCGATGAGCAGCAGGCGCCGCCGTCCCCGGACGTCCTCGAGCAACTGGAGGCAGCGCTGCTCCCAGTCGCCCACGTAGCTCATGCCCGCGATGATCCGCTTGCCGGCGATCGTCCACACCTCGGTGACCTTGTCGAGGTTGCGATGGGTGGGAAACCCATCCGCCTCGAGTTGATCGGCCACGAAGCGCTTGAGCAACGTGCGCTTGCCGCAGCCGGGCGGGCCCACGAGCAACACCGGCGTCCCGCGCTCGCCCCCGAGCAGCCACTGCAATTGTTCGCGGTAGGGCGCACGAGGCATTCCGGCCGCGAGCGTCCCCTCGGCGGCCTGGAGCGTGAGGTTCGTCCCGAGCGCGTGGAGGACCTGGGTTCCTCCCGCGGACTTCTTGCGCTTCTTCTCCCGGCCGGGCCGGTCCCGAGGCTCCAGATCGGCCCAAGGCCCCTTCTTCTTGCCGAGCATGTCGAGCAGGCTCCGGGAGGGAGCCTCGAAGGAGATGGCCTTGAGACTGTCCTTGCGGTTGGAGCGCAACTCCTCGAGTTCCGGCAGCTCCAGCCGGGCCCAGGCATGGGTGAAGAAGGCGCGGGCCTGTTCCTCCAGGGAGGAGCGGGAATCGACGGCGAACCATTCGCCCTGACGCGCGGGGTGGTAGGCGAGCGTCAGGGACTCGGTGCGCGTGCGCCAACGGGGCTCGAGGATCAGCGGAAAGACGCCCGACAACCGGGGGATCTCGGAGCCCGAGCGCACGCGCTTGAAGTCCAGCTCGAGCTGCACCCGCTCCAGGCGCAGGCCGCGCGGAAGTTGAAAGGCCGCGAGCTCGCGCACGGGGAGCTCGGCCATGAGGCCTCGAAGATCCTCCACGAGTTTCTGCTGGATCTTCACCGCCCCCCTGCCCTCCCGCATGCGGGTATGGGGACCGAGCCCGATCGTGGTCCAGCGCAGACCGCCCGAGGCATCACGGCGCTGATAGACGGCGAGCGTGAAGTTCATGACGCGGCACTCCGGAGCACGTCGATCGGGAACGCCGGAGCGCTCTCGGGATCGAATTGACTGGCGGACTCCAGGAGGAGGACGTGCTCGAGGAGGACCCACTCCAACGCCTGGAAGTAGCCCTGCCCCTCCATCGCCACCCTCCGGGAGCCGTCGCCAATGAAGACATCCCCCTCGGGAAGATGTTCACGGACGGCGGGCAGCAACCGGAGTTGCGCGAGCGGCGGGTTCTCGGGGGGCGCGATAACGGGCAGTTCGAGCTCCTTCTGGGACAGATGGGTCGTCATCGCCACGGGATTCACGGTGAGGAAGAGCGGCTCCTTCTTCTCCTCCAGGGGCGGGAAACGGTGCAGCCCGGCTTCGAGCGACAGGAAGGAGCCGGCGTAGGGCCCCCCCACCGACACCAACACCTCCCGGAAGGAGCTCTCGGGGGCACGTAGCGCCACCTTCAACGCCTCGGCGGACAGGACCTCCTCCGACCAGTCCCGCCGCTGGGGCTCGGAGCGCCGAGGCACGGAGACGCGGCCCCCCGCCACCCAACCGCGCCGGGGCAGTTCCTCGAGCAGGGGCAGGAGCCAGCGCTCCATCGCGCGCGCTTCCCCGGCCTCCTGGACGATGAGCGTGATGCCGTCACGCTGGGGTTGCAGGGCGAGCAGCACCGAGGGCAGGAGCAGGCGCAAGGCGCGCATCTGCGCATGGGCCTCCTCCACGAAGGGCGTGACGTCCTGCTGCTCGAAGAGGGCGAGCAGGGCCAGCTCCTCGGCGGTCGAAATCGAGGCACGCAGCCGCTCGACCTGGGTCCAGAGGAAGTCGAGCCGGCCGTGCTCGGATTGTTGTTGGCCGATGGAGACGGCCTCGGGACCTCGCAGCTGGCGGTGTTCCCGCGCGAGCTGGGCGACGAGGAAGCGAAGCTGTTCTCCCAGGCGCTCGGCCGCGTCCATGCGCAGGAGGGTGTCGAGTTCCCCGCGTGCCCTCCGCATGGCCTCGACGCGCTCCAACTGGTTGCGCACCTGCTTCGGGCTGCCCCGGGAGAGCGCCACCGTGAAGCCCTCGGGATTGGGGGACAGAATCAGCTCGCTCCCCTGCGCATCCGGCCCAGCGGCGGAGAGCGCGCGGGCCAGGGGAACGACGAGCCGTTGCTCCAGATGCCTGCGCAGCCCGCGAGCGCCGTAGGCCTCCTGGTAGCCCGTCGCGGCGAGCGCGGAGGTGATGTCAGGGGGCACGTCGAGCGAGAGCCCGCGCTGGAGCAATCCGCGCCGCTGTCCCAGCTTGTTCACGGCGAGCCGGGCCACCTCCTGGATCTGCTCGGGCGTGAGCGGATGGAAGGCGATGAGCTGGTCGATGCGGTTGACGAACTCGGGCCGGAAGTGCCGGTGCACTTCGCGCAGGTAGTAGGCACTGTCATCCACCTCGGTGGCCCCGATGCCCAGCGGAGCGCGGCGGTGCGCCACCCCGAGGTTGCTCGTCATGATGATGAGGGCGTTGTGGAACCAGGCCGTCCGCCCTTGCGTATCGGTGAGCCTCCCTTCCCCGCACACCTGCAGGAGCAGATCGAACACCGCGGGGTGGGCCTTCTCGATCTCGTCGAGCAGGAGCACGCAGAAGGGCTGCTGACGCACCCGCCGCGTGAGCAGCCCCTGCCCCTGGGCATTGCCCCGGATGAGCCGTTCGGCGGCCCACGAGTCCATGAACTCGCTCATGTCGAAGCGGAACATCCGCTCCGGCGAGCCGAAGAGGAACGTGGCGAGCAGCCGCGCCAGCTCCGTCTTGCCCACGCCGGTGGGGCCCACGAAGAGGAAGGTGGCGAGCGGCTTGCCCTGGGGTTGGAGCCCCGCCTTCACCATGCACAGCGTCTCCACGACGCGGCGCACGGCCACCTCCTGGCCCACGAGCTGGCGGCGGAAGTACGCCTCGACGTCCGAGGCGATCAGCGCGCGATCCTCACGGAGCAGGAACTCGGGCACACCCGTCTTGAGGCTGAAGAGGGAGTAGAGCCGCGAGCGGGTGAGCTGGGGAACGCGGCCATCCCCGGTGCGCTCCTGGTGCAGGCCCGCGCGCAGTTCTTCGTACAACCGGATCGCCTTGCCTGGCAGCGCGCGGCCCGGCAGGTAGCGCTCGGCCAGCTCCACGAGAGGATCCACCGCGTCATCGGCCAGGAAGGGCCGGGAGGGCTCGGCGTGCTTCTGCCAGGCGGCGCGCAGGCGCAAGGCTTCCCGGGTCGGCCGCGTGCCCAGCGGCTCCAGGCGCACGCGCGTGAGGACGGCGAGGAAACCCGGGTGCTGGTTCTCCAGCAGGTCGAGCGCCTCGGGCGTGAGTTCTCCGATCAACCGCACCCTGCCCTCTTCCAGGAAGGGCTTCATCGCGCCGGGGATGTTGATGGACTCGGCGGAGTGCTGGGCGAGCAGTTCACCCAGGTTCTCGAAGTAGAGGACGGCGTCGAGTTCCTGGGCGGCGCGCATCACCCTCAGGACGCGCTCCTGCCACTGACCAAAGCCAGACATGCCCGCGATCAGCCGGGAACCACTTGTCGCGTAGACACGCCGGGCACGGCCCGCCTTGTGTTCCGCGCGCAGCCACGCCTGGAGCAATTCCGTCTTGCCCGCCAGCTCCGGACCCACGAGCAGCACCCCCTGGCGTTTCTCACCACCGGCCAGGGTGGACAGCAGGGAGAGCTCGGTGTCCCGGCCCAGGAGCGGCGGCCCATGACGAGCCTCGTCCCGTGCGTGCAGCGGCGTGGACACGGAGAGGAGCACTTCATGCGCCTGATCCCGCTTGAGCTTTTCCTCCTGCCGCTTCTTCGCCTTGCGGGCCTTGTCGCTCGCGTCCTGGCGCCGGAGCGAGAGGTCGAGGGATTCGAGCGTCGTCGTCCGCGGGGGCAACAACCGCAGGAACTCGGGGCCGGAGAGCTCCCGCGCGGCGAGCAACCGCTCCACGTCGGCGCGCACCGTCGCGAGAACGTCCTGGTTCCGCCCCACGAAGACCGTGTGCTCCAAGGCGGGAACGAACACCCACGTCTCCTCGGAGAAGGGGACGATGATGACGGCCATCTCGATGGAGGTGGCCTGGACGAGGCGCTTGGGCAGGTCGGCGCGCGTCGCCAGGATCTCCATCATCTCGAGCCGCACCTGGGCGGGAAGGGAGAAGCGGGACAGCTCCTCGGGCTCCGCCTGGGACAGATGCTCCTCGAGGAACAGCCGCTGCTCGGCGAGACAGGCCTCCAGGGAAGGCCCATGGCTCGCCAGGGCGGGCGCCACCACGGGGAACACCTGGTAGTCGCCACTCCAGAGCTGTTGGCAGAGGATCGGAGTCGAGAAGTCGAGTGTCCCGGTCGCGGCGTCGGAAGCGGCCATGTGCCTGGGCATCCTATTCCGGGAGGACAGCTCCTTCAATCCAAACCACCCGGGAATTGTTTGTTATTAATTGCAGAAAAGACAAACAAACCACACGCCAACACAAAAGACAAACACAAACATCAAAACCAATCAAATGACAATTAAATACAAAAATAAAAAAGACAAACACATGCTAACCTTGTCATCGCTCACATAGCCCGCCTATGTAGGCATCGTCGCGAGACATTCCCACTCTAGCGCAAGTGGGAACGAGTCTACGGCCGAAGCTCGTCCGCCGCCAGTCCGTGCCCCACGAACCTCCGAGTGTACACCCAACCCCTCGGACGAGGGGCCCTGATGCGGACGTCCACCTACAAAGAGGGCTTCATCCCTCCTCCACGTCGGAGCCTGGCCCTTCGTCCATGGGCGTCACATCGCCACTTCGCAGGCTTCCCCTAGTACTACAGTTGTACTTTCCAGGCCGACAGAGGAGTGCCGTTGACCCGGTCGCTGCGACCACCTCCCTTGAGCCGTCTTCCGTGGGCCCCGCGCACGTACCTTATCCACTGAGATAGCGCAGCCCTGGGTCCGCGCAACTGCGGAGGTGGGATAGCGGGCCCCACTTGTCTGGTGGGGAGCCAGGAGAGAAAGCGAAACGCAGGAGAAGGTGACGCCGGAGGTGGCGTGGTTACAACCCATGGGAGAAGTCACCTTTACCTGGGGGCGGTCATGTCCAGCAGCGCCATCGTCTCGGACAACAACGAAGCGGTGCTCGTCCAGAAATGGGAGCAGGAGTGGCGCCGCGTGCGGGAGTGGGTGGAGCCCCACTTCGCACGTCCGGAGACACGAGCCTCGGCGGAGGCTCTGTTGCAAGGGTTGCTGGCCCGAGTCGAGCGCAAGAACTCCTGGGGCTTGAGCGAGGAGGTGGGCAGGGCGACGCCCTACGCCTTTCAACATCTGCTCAACGGGGCGCACTGGGACGAGGACGCGCTGCGGGATGACGTGTTGACGTATGCCCGCGAGCGACTGGGCGAGGGGGGAGTCTTGTCCATGGATGAGACAGGCTTCTTGAAGAAGGGGGACAAGTCCGCGGGAGTGGCCCGGCAGTACAGTGGCACGGCGGGCCGCATTGAGAATTGCCAGATAGGCGTCTTCCTGGCCTACGTCACCGAGAAGGGCCACTGCCTGGTGGACCGCGAACTGTACCTGCCCGAGCACTGGCTGGAGGACCCGGACCGATGTCGTCAGGCGGGAATTCCACGGCGGGTGCGATTCCAGACGAAACCCGAGCTGGCGCGAGCCATGCTCCAGCGGGCCTTCGACGCGGGACTCCGTCCCGAGTGGGTGGTGGGAGATGAGGTGTATGGCCGGGATGGAGAGTTGCGACGGTTTTTGGAGAGCCAGTCGCAACGGTATGTCCTGGCGGTGGCCTCCAATACCTACGCCTGGCGCGGGGTGGAGCAGGTGACGGCGGGAGAAGTCTTGAAAGAGGTGAAGAGGCGAGAATGGACGAGGCTGTCGGCGGGGGCGGGAGCCAAGGGACCGCGCAGGTATGACTGGGCGCGAGTCCGAGTCAATTCGCATGAGGGGACCCAGGCGCGGTGGTTTCTCTTCCGTCGAAGCGTGTCGGAGGAGAGCGAGGTGAGCTTTTATCTGGTGCATGCACCGGCCACGACGTCGCTGGCCGCCATGGTGGAAGCGGCCGGCAAGCGCTGGCCGGTGGAGGAATGTTTCGAGTCGGCCAAGGGGGAGGTGGGACTGGACGACTATGAGGTGAGGAAATGGCGAGGGTGGTACCGCCACATGACGTTGTGCCTGGTAGCACATGCATTCCTGGCGGCCGCGCGAGTCATGGCCAACGCGTCCGAGAAGGAGCACCCAGTCCCAAAACGCCTGGGCCCGCCGCATCGAAGCAGTCGCATGGGAGCGTTTCGACGGCGGCGAGGCCTGTCCTTATCCGCTTCAGTGTTCAGGAAGTGAGACGTCTGATGTGGAAACTCGCGCGTTGGGTGGTGCGGCCCGCGCTGGACTTCATCCTGCGATGGAGCCGCTGGCGGCGCCATCATCAGGCCGTCGCCAAACTCTGCCACTACCGCCGCAGAGCGCCCAATATCCACGTCCAACTGTAGTACTAGATGGGAGATGACCATGAGCGAAGGGCCGGTACTTGATACCGAGGGAGCCAGTCAGCTGGAGAGCACGGCGAACAGGAGGCGAAGGTCGCTCGGGGTCCTGGTTTGCAACGAGACGAACAGGCGGTTGATCATCCAGGCTCAAGATGGCTCCAGCCTCAAGCTCATCCTCTCTCCTCTGGAGCGGGCGAGGAGGCTCACCAAAGCGGAGGAGCACCGGTTCGAGCTGAAGCAATACGAACAGCAAGGCTACGTCTCGTTGGCGCCCGAACCGGACGAGACCTTGGTGCACTGCTCGAACCTGCTGGGGGTCGTGAGGTGGTGGTACCTCGCCTTCTTCCCTTTCGTGGGGTTGCTCGGCGGTCTGGACCAGCTCTACTGGGTCGTGGGTGGTGGCTTCCTGTTGGTCCTGGTGGGGCTCAACCTGTTGCTCCAGTGGCGCAAGACTCTGAACTCGTCGCTGCGCTCGGTCGCGAGCTGGGTGCGACAACAGGTCTCTCTGCTACTGGTCCTGGTCATCGGAGTGGTTCTGCCGAGCACCATGAGCCTGTTCTCCACGGAACTGTGGAGTCATCTCAAGCTGGCTCACCAGCAGGCGCTCCTGGGCGACCCGGCGCTGCATAGAGAGCTGGTCGGCCATCTGCTCCCCCTGCTTCTCATCGTGACGCTATCGCTGCTCCCCGTATTGCTTTTCTTCGCGTTCGATCGGCAGCATGTGGCGTCGCTGCGCCACATGTTCGTGAGTCAAATCTTCCGATTCGACTCGACGATCACCACCCGGCGGGACATCGAGAGCAAATACGGCCATCTGATGGATGATGCCTACGGCGCCGATGTGGGGAGCAACGCCGAGCGGCTATTGCCCACCAGGCGCTCGCCGCTGTTCGTTTCGACGCTGATGCTCACCATCGGTTGGACGCTGACCATCCTATGCGTGGATTCGCCCGCCGGAGGCCCGCGAGCCATGGCCGCCGTACTGACCCCTCCGCGGTCGATGCTGACCTTCGCCTTCCTCGGGGCGTACTTCTACGCCCTGCAGGCGGTTTTTCGCAGCTATGTCCGCAGGGATCTCCAGCCCAAGTCCTATAGCCACATCTCGATCCGCATCGTCACGGTCATGATCCTCGCCTGGGCACTCTCCGGGATGGCCCTGAACATGAAGGGAGCGAATCAGAACTGGCTGCGAGCCCTCGTCTTCTTGATCGGGATTGTTCCCGAGACCGGTCTGGTCCTCATCTATGACTTCGTCCACAAGCTGCGCCGCGGCCACAAGTGTAGAGCGACAGCAAAATTGACCCCCTCGCGACACTAAAACTGACCCCCTTCCAGAGCCCCTGGACTTGGGAGGTCAGTGCGATGGAAGAGACGGCGGAAGTTGTGGCACCCCGCGCGGCGGAGGTGCCGATGGTGGAGCAGGAAGTGGTGCGGCGCATCCGCGTGCTGGCGGAGGCGGGCTGGGGCCACAAGCGGATAGCGCGCGAGGTGGGCGTGGCGCGCAACACGGTGCGGCGCTACGTGCGCGCGGGCCGAGCGGCCGAGAAGCAGGTGAGGCCCAAGGCGAGGCGGCTCACCGAGGCCGAGCAGCAGCGAGCGGTGGAGTTGTGGACGGGAGCGGCGGAGGGCAACGCCGTGGTGGTCAAGGCGCTGCTGGCGCAGGAGGGCGTGGAGGCAGGCGTGCGCACCGTGCAGCGAGCGGTGGAGGAGAAGCGACGACAGGAGCACGCGGCACAGGTGGCCACGGTGCGCTTCGAGACGAAGCCAGGGCAGCAGATGCAGGTGGACTTCGGCGAGAAGAAGGTGCGGCTGGGAGGGCAGTGGGTGAAGGTGTTCCTGCTGGTGGCCGTGCTGAGCTTCTCGCGGCGGCTGTTCGTGCGCGCCTTCCTCAATCAGCGCGGAGACGACTGGAGAGAGGGAGTGGCGGCGGCGTTCGTGCACTTCGGAGGCGTGGTGCTGGAGGTGCTGGGGGACAACGCGCGGCCCCTGGTGGAGAAGCACGACAGACGGGCCGGCACGGTGCGCTTCCACCCGGGCTGGGTGGAGTTCTGCCGCGACTGGGACGTGACGCCCAAGGCGTGCGGGCCGTACCGCGCGCGCACCAAGGGCAAGACGGAGTCGGGCGTCAAGTACGTCAAGCGCAACGCGCTGGCGGGCCGGGAGTTCGACTCCTTCGGCGAGCTGGAGAGGCACCTGGCCGAGTGGATGGCAGAAGCGGACATGCGCGTGCACGGCACCACGCACGAGCGGCCCCTGGACAGGTTCGAGCGAGAGGAGAAGGCGGCGCTGCGAGCGCTGCCCGCGCGTGCGCTGCCGCGTCGTCAGCAGAGGCTCAAGCGCAAGGTGGCCAACGACGCGCTGGTGGACGTGGACACGGTGCGCTACAGCGTGCCGCACCGGCTGGTGCGCGAGAGCGTCGAGGTGCAGGTGGGAGACAGCGAGGTGCGCATCTTCCACGCCGGAGTGCTGGTGGCCACCCACGCGCGGGGCAAGGAGCCGCATGGCAGAGTCGTCGACGAGGCGCACTGGGAGGGCCTGTGGCGAGCGCGCGCCGTGCAGCCCGTGGAGGGCAGCGGCGGCAAGCTGAGCGCGCTCGGGCGCTCGCTGGAGGACTACGCGGCGGTGGTGGAGCAGGGCGCGCGGCGAGGTGCGGCATGAGCCACGAGCTGGTCCACGCGCGCGTGCGCGAGCACCTGGAGCGGCTGAGGCTGGGACACCTGGCCGAGAGGTTGGACGCGTTGCTGGCGGAGGCGGCACGCGGCGAGCCCACGTACCTGGACTTCCTCGACGCGCTGCTGAGCGAGGAGATGGGGGCCAAGCAGCGCAAGCGCGTGAGCATGGGGATAACAATCGCGCACTTCCCCGCGGTGAAGACGCTGGAGGACTTCGACTTCAAGGCGCAGCCCTCGGTGGACGCGAAGCTGGTGCGGGAGCTGGCCACGGGACGCTTCATCGCCCAGGCGCAGAATGTGCTGCTCTTCGGCCCACCGGGCGTGGGCAAGACGCACCTGGCGATTGGGCTGGGCCGCGCGGCGGTGGAGAGCGGACACTCGGTGCTCTTCACCAGCGCCACGGCACTGCTGGCGGCGCTGGCCAAGGCCGAAAGCGAGGGCGTGCTCAAGGACAAGCTCAACTACTTCGCCAAGCCCAAGCTGCTGGTGGTGGACGAGTTGGGCTACCTGCCCTTCGAGAAGCGCAGTGCCCACCTCTTCTTCCAACTGGTGGCGCGTCGCTACGAGAAGGGCAGCCTGCTTCTCACCACCAATCAGCTGGTGGGCCAGTGGGGCGGCGTCTTCGGCGATGACGTGCTGGCGGCGGCCATCCTCGACCGACTGTTGCACCACAGCCACACGCTGCTGATTCAAGGCGACAGCTACCGGCTGCGGCAGAAGCGCAAGGCCGGGCTGCTGGGCCGTGGCTCGCCGCAGACCCCTGACGCCGGAGCAGAACCCGGGCGCTGAGCCTCGGAAGCCGCCTCCGCGCGCCCTCGCTCGAGAAGCAGCGAGGGCGCGCTCCGGCGGACATCCGCAGTAGAACGACGGAGCATCTCGACGTAGAACAACGAGCCCGGGAGGGGGTCAGTTTTAGTGACGTAAGGGGGTCAAAAATTCCTGTCGCCTGACAACAAGATGAGGATGAACGAGAGCGCATCCCTGATCGACGAGCATGAGCCGCTCACGGAGTTGGAGGGGATCGACCTCTATGATCGGGCGCGGCTGATCGACGAGGGAGTGACGAACGTCGAGGCCCTCGCCCACCACGACATCATCGAGTTGACCCTGATGACGCGCATTCCAGTATCCAGGCTGCTGGACTGGTTGGATCAAGCCATCCTGCACCTTCGCATGGGAAAAGAGGAGCGAAGCGCCGTGCTTGAGCGACTGCGCCAGTATGGCATCCGAACGGCCACCGATCTCGTGAAGGCCTGCGAGGACGAGGATCGACGCGCTCGGCTCGAGTGCGTGTTCAATGTCACGCCGACTCCTCCGAGCACGAACCCCCAGATGTCACCCCGACTCGACATCCTCCTGCGGGCGCTCAAGGACGAGGAATGGCTCCAGAACCTCTTGCAGTGGCACGCCCCCCAGAAGCACAAGCCCCTTCACCTCCCCGAGAATGACCCTCGAGGTCGGAACGTCCCTCGGATGCGAATAGCGAGCGCTTCCCCTTGTTCGGCGGTCTCCGCCATATAGCTTCGGCCCATCATCCTGGCCGCAGGAGCCCGACCGTGGACGAGACCGATCCCTCCGCCTTGCCCTTTCCGACCAGCCTCTGCCACCGCTGCGCGGCACCGCCGAAGTACGTGCGGACGAAGACGTCCACCTTCATCCTCTGTCCCCTGCTTCCCAACAAGTACCCGCCCCAACCGGTGCTGCGCTGCGGGCTCTTCCGTCCCAAGCCCCCCGAGGGGAGCGAAGGGGCTCCGCCATGAGCCCCCTCGGCGTCACGGCTCCGGCGTCGGCGAAGAGGCGCTCGTGGCGGGCCTCAAGGTATGACCCACCACCCAGAACTCGCCCGCGGCGGTGCTCTTGAGCGATATCCGCCCGAGGTCATCCGTGGCGGGTGCGTCGGAGCGGAAGCCGAAGTTGTTGGCCAGCAGCACCTCCGCGCCCCCGGGCGGCCTGATCCAGATGCTGTAACACCTGGCGGGCAGATCGATCACCATCCGGACGTGGTAGGTGGCATTGGCCACGTAGGGCACGGAGGCGGAGGCGGAATAGCGCGTGGCGTTGTACGCATCGAAGAAGCCGGCGGGGTTCAGGCGCATGTGCACCGCCAGCTCGGTGCGACCCAGGACGAGGGTGGAGCTGTCCGCGTAGCCGATGACTCCATCCAGTGGGTAGGTCCGAGGTGTCACGTCGAACTCGGCCACCTGGACGCCGGTGTTACCGGAGCCCAGGCTTCGCGTGCCCAGGTAGAAACCGGGCTGGGACGGCCAGACGCCGCTCTCCACCTTGTGGCCCGACACCCGGTAATCATCGTCCGTGAAGCCGCTCCGGAGCACGAGCTTGCCGAGATCGTCGATGGGCGGAGCACCCGTCTGGAAGGCGAAGCGATCCGCCAGGAGGATTTCCGTGCCGCCCGGAGGCGTCACCCAGACGCTGTACTGCCCCGCCGCGAGGTCGGTCAGCATGCGGACGTGATAGGTGGACAGCGGCTCGTAGGGCACGGAGTTGGTGGCGGCGTAGGAGGCCCCGTTGCGCACGTCGAAGAACCCGCTCGCGTTCATGCGGATGAGCATGGACAGCTGGGAGAACGCGGTGACGGAGGTGGCGCTGTCCGCGTAGCCCAGGGTGGCGTCGAGCAACGTGTTGAGCGGCGTCACATCGAACTGGACCATCTGGACGCCGGTGTTGCCACTGCCCAGGTCATGCGTGGCCGCGGCGAAGCCCAGCTTCGAGTACCAGTCGGAGGCGGAGGGGGGCCGGGTCTGACGCTGGAAGCGGCGAATGGCCTCGAGGAAGTAGTAGTCCCCATAGATGAGGCTCACATCCACTTCCTGGTTGGCGGGTCGATTGCCCACGCCGTGTAGCAGGAGCCCGGGGCTCGCGTCCGTCGTGGACAGGTAGGCCGGGGAGCTGAGCGCATCGAGCATCCGCAGCGCCTCGTTCCAGTACCGTGTCTTCCGCTCCGCATCGGGCACGTAGTTGCTCAACTCCAGGAGCGCCGACGCGATGGCCGCGGCCGTGGAGGAGTCCTTCAGCGCTTCCGGCGTATCGAGATCCCAGAGGGGAACTCCATCCGGTGACAGCCGGCTCAGGTAGTAGTCCGTCACCCGCAGGGCCGCGTCCAGCATGCGGGGGTCGCGGGTGTAGCGGTAGACCATGGTGAAGCCATACACGGTCCAGGCGTGTCCACGGGCCCAGGTGGACTCGTTCGCGTACCCTTGATAGGTGCCCCGGAAGAGACGTGCCCCCGTGTTCGGATCGTAGTCCACCACATGGTAGGTGCTTCCGTTCGGGCGGACGATGTCCTCCAGGGTTCGCAGGGCATGCAGGAGCGCCATGTCCCGCCAGCCGCTCTGTCCTCCATTCCGGGCCCCCCACAGCAGCAGCTCCAGGTTCATCATCGTGTCGTTGACCATGGGCAGATGCCAGTCCGGGTTCCAATCGCAGCAACTGATGATGCCCACCTTGGGATTGAAGCGAGAGGCCAGTGAGCCGGCCGCCGTCAGCAGGACCTGCTTGTAATAGGGATCGGCCGTCAACCGGTATGCGAGGCCGTAGCTGGTCATGAGCTTGAAGCCCAGATCGTGCGTCTGTCGGTTGTACTGCTGGAGCTCGAGCGGACGGGTCCAGGTCTCCGCCCGGGTCTTCCAGTCGGTGGCGCGCGACTGGTCGTACATGAGCCAGAGTTCACCGGGGAAGAACCCCTGCGTCCAACCGATCATGTTGTTGGCGGGAACGAGCAGCCAGGTTCCATCGGGCCGGGAGCTCTTGGGGTATTGCCCCACCGGCGTTTGCGCCGCCGTGCGCGCCAGCTTGCTCCGAGCGACTTCGAGGACCCGCTCCGCCGCGGCGTTGTCGAAAGCGAGCGCGGGATGGGCCGCGAGGGCTCCCCAAGCACCCACCAGTAGAAGAATCCCGGCTCTCGCCGTCCTCCAGCCAACCATGCGTCCGCCCCCCGATATGTAGGATGAGCGAGCAACATGGGGCTCACGGCACGCGCCTCCATCGTTCTGGAGTCCGTCACCTTCAGAACGGGGGTTGACCTTGACGCAACGTCAAGCCGTACCGTGTTTCTCGTTCAAGCCGAACCGAGAGGAGAACCCGATGGAATGGTCCATCCAGGACATCGCCCGCCTGGCGGGAACGACGAGCCGCACCCTGCGTCACTACGACGACGTGGGCCTGCTCAAGCCGAGCCGCATCGGGAGCAACGGCTATCGCTACTACGATCAAGCGGCGCTCGTGCGCCTGCAACGCATCCTGCTGTTGAGGGAACTCGGCCTGGGGCTGCCCGCCATCGCCGAGGTGCTGGAGGGGCAGAAGGACACCGCCAAGGCATTGCAGACCCACCTGTCATGGCTGCGTCAGGAGCAACAACGGCTGGGGCGGCAAATCCAGTCGGTGGAAACGACGATTCGCAAGATGAAGGAAGGAGAACCACTCATGGCGGACGAGATTCTCGATGGTTTCGACAACAGCCAGTACGAGCAGGAAGTCGTCGAACGGTGGGGCCGCGAGGCCTACGACAAGAGCAACCGCGAGTGGGCCGCGCTGGGAAAGGAGCGGCAGCGCGAACTCATGGCGGAGCAGGACCGGGTCGCCCGGGCGCTCGCGGAGGCGAGCGTGCGCGGAGAGGACACCGCGAGTGACGAGGTCCAGGCGCTGGTGCGCCGGCACTACGCCTGGGTCTCGTTCTTCTGGGAACCCAACCGCGAGGCCTACATCAACCTGGGCGAGATGTACGTCGCGGATCCCCGCTTCACCGCCCACTACGATCAGCACGCGAAGGGGGCGGCTCGATTCATCCGGGACGCCATGCGCGTCTTCGCGGAGAAGAACCTTTCCTGAATCCACCCCCCGCCCTCCCGATTGAACGAGAGGGCGGGAGTGGGAACTCACTGCACCGCGAAGATCAGGTCGTCGTGGTCGGTGTAGTCGCCGGCGCCGCAGGCGACCTCACTGCCGTTGTAGCGGAAGCGGGCGCGCACGGCCTGCACGCTGCCCGTGGGCAGGGCGTAGGTAGCGGAGATGGTGGTCTGGCCCTTGGCGGGCGGGCTGTACGTGCCGATGAGCTTCCACGAGGGGCTGGTGACGCTCGCCGAGTAGTACAGGTCCAGCTTGTCCGTCGAGGTGGAGTAGGCGAACACCGTCGCCTCCACCGTCACCGTCTTGCCCGCGGCCAGGTTCGTGCCGTCCGCGGTGCTCACCTTGATGCGCTCGTTCGACTCATCCGTGAAGTAGGTGCCCTTGATGCCGTCCGCGCAGCTGGAGTTGATGGTGTTGGGCGCGCTCTTCTCGGGGCCCACGGTGGCGCGGCCGCTGAGCAACGTGCCCGAGTCACAGCCGGTGCCCACGGCGGCGCAGCGAGGCGCTTTGTACGTCGAGTCGTAGGTCGCGATGGTGGCCGAGCTGCCGCCACCGTCCGAGGGAGGCGTGATGCCGGTCGTCGCGCCCTTGGCCAGCTCGGCCAGGAAGGATGCACCGAGCTTGGCGAACTTGACTGAGTTGCTCGCGCTTCCCGCGGTGAACGACAGGGTATCGTTCGCGGTGTGGATCTTCGGGTTGTCCGTGGTCATCGTGGCCTCGAAGGGCATCGTGGCCGGGTAACCCGCCGCGTGCCACGAAGCGTGGTCCGAGCACCCATATCCACACGAGATGTCGATATAGGGATCCTTCAACTCCGGCTGATACGTGGTGATGAGGCTCTTGGTGAAGGCATTGAGCTGGGCGTTGGTGTTGTCCGACACGATGCCGAAGTGGTAGCTGGACCCCTTGTAGTTGGTCATGTCCAACTGCATCACGCCCACCACGTTCACGGCCGAGTTCTTGAACGAGTTGGCGATGGCCTTGGAGCCATACAGGCCCACTTCCTCGCCCGCGTAGGCCATGAACTTCACCGTGCGCGCCGGCTTGTAGCCCTTGGCGACGGCCACGCGGAAGATCTCCGTGACGGAGGCGACGCCCGAGGCGTCGTCATCCGCGCCGGGGGCGACACCGGTGGTGGGGTTACTCTGGTTGATGGAGTCCAGGTGGCCGCCGATCACCACCACCTCGTTGGGCAGCGTGGTGCCCTGGATGGTGGCGATAACGGAGGACTGCTTCCAGGAGTGGGTGAAGAACTCCACCTTGATGTCGGAGCGGCCAGCGGCCAGGGTGGTCCACTGGTTCTTGAGCCACGTGGACGCATCCGCGCCGTTCTGCACGTTGTAGTAGCGGTTGGTCCAGTTGGTGGACAGCGAGTTGATGGTATTGCGGATGTTGATCTCCTGGATCTCTCCGAGGAGCGCATTCACCGTCGCGCCGTTGTTGAGGGTGTAGCTGGCCAGCGTCGTGTTCACTGACCGGGGCGCGTTGGCGGCCTCGACGGCGGCCATCGCCTCCGCCTCGGAGTCATGGGCGATGAAGCCCGCGCAGCGGTTGAGCGCGGAGTGCATCGCGCCCGAGAGCTTCTCCACCTGCGACTCGCTCACGCGCAGCACCGCCACTCCACCCTTCTCGAACGTGGGCGTGGCCAGCGTCAGCCCCTGACCCTTGAGCGAGGTGCGTACCGGCGACAGGGCGTCCGTACCGATGGTGATCCATACCTCCTTCTCCTTCGCTGGAGCTTCCGCGTACGCGGACGTGGCACACGCGAGCCAAACGGCGATCGGACCGAACTTGCTCATTCCCATGCACTTCACCTCGGGTTTGCGACTTCCAGGGGACTGGATGGAACCGGACTTCTCGGTTCACGAGAGTGACGGAGTTATCCGCCAACACGTGAATCTACGACGTGTGGCGGCTTTCTGGAAAAACTCGGACTGTGAATTTCAGGACGAGGCGGGGGGAGGCCTTGATTGTTTGTAGGTCAATGATGGGGGGCGGCCTCCACCCCCCTTCGGCGTCCCTGCGGGGCAGAACGCTTTCCGCTACTGTCCCGCGCGCCTTGGCCCTCGCCATCTTCCTGTTCACCTACATCTTCATCGCGGGCATCCGCCTACCCTTCCCCCGTTTGGATCGTCCCGGAGGCGCGCTGGTGGGCGCCGTCCTCATGGTCCTCGCGGGGATCGTCACTCCCGCGGAGGTCTTCAACCACGGCGATGACTCCTCGCGTCACGCCGTGGACATGGACACGCTCGTGTTGCTGCTGGGGATGATGCTGCTCGCGGACTACCTGGCGCGCGCCTCCTTCTTCCGGGCGGCGGGCGCCTTCGCGCTCCAGAAGGCCCACACGCCCCGGTTGCTGCTGGTGGCCGTGGCGTGCACCAGCGCCTTCCTGTCCGCCTTCCTCGTCAACGACACCGTCTGTCTGATGCTCACCCCGCTGGTGCTGGTGGTCGTCGAGGAGGCGCGCCTGCCGCCCATTCCGTACCTGCTGGCCGTGTGCATGGCCTCCAACGCGGGCTCGGTGGCCACCTTCACCGGCAATCCGCAGAACATGCTCATCCAGGGCGCCTCCCAGCTGCCCTACGCGCAGTTCGCCGCTTACATGGCCCTGCCCGCCGTGGTCTCCACCGCCGTGGTGATCGCGGGGTTGCTCTTCGTCTTCCGGGGGCAGCTGACGCATGAGCGCTTCACCACCCACCCGGCGCCCGCCTCGGTGGATCGGCCGCTGCTGGGGCTCACGCTCGTGACGATCGTGGGCGTGGTGGCCGCCTTCTTCGCGGGACTGCCCATGAGCTGGAGCGCCCTGACGGGCGCCGCGGTGGTGATGACGCTGGCGCGGCGCGTCTACCCCCGGCAGGCGCTCGAGCGCGTGGACTATGTGCTGCTGCTCTTCTTCGCCAGCCTCTTCGTGGTCGTCTTCGGGGTGAACAAGGCGGGCTGGGCCGAGGACATCCACCAGCTCTTCTCGCCCTTCATGTCCGGGCCGCCCTGGCGCGAGACGCTGGGCTTCGCGGGGCTGACGCTCGTGGCCAGCAACCTCTTCAGCAACGTGCCCTTCGTCATGCTGGCGCGGCCCTGGGTGCCCACGCTGGCGGATCCCGTGCTCGGCTGGCACGTGCTGGCGCTCGGCTCCACGCTGGCGGGCAATCTCACCCTGGTGGGCAGCGTCGCCAACCTCATCGTCTTCGAGGCGGCGCGCGACAAGGTCTCGCTGAGCTTCATGGGCTACCTGCGCGTCGGCCTGCCCATCACGCTCATCAGCTTCGTGCTCGGGCTCGCGGTACTGCTCGCCGAACACGCGCTGTTCTGAGGGAGCGCCGCCCCGGGGTGGCTCAGGAATCCGGATCCGGCAGTTCTCCAGGGGCGGGCTCGGGCCGCTGCGGCAGCGGACGCTCCCTCCCTGGCGCGTCGGACTCCGGCCCGGCATCCGGCACCACCGGCACCGCCTCCTTGCGGTTGTCCGGTGTCATCTCCTGGGAGAACTCGGTGGACAGCTCGTCCAGCATCTCCGTCATCGCCAGGCGGAACAGCGAGGGATCCTTGCCCACCTTGAAGGGATCCAGGTGATCGGCGCCCTCCTCCACGCGATCCAACCGGAAGGGATGGCGCCAGATCTCGTTCTTGCTCTTGAGCCAGAACATGCGCGCATAACCCCGGATATACGCGCCCGCGCGCCCCTTCTTGCTGCGCATGCCGTAGTCCTCGATGACGAACTCCACCACCGCGTCCGCGCCCAGGGGGGCGAGCAGATCGTAGTCCGGAGCGTTCGCCGGCACCTCCTCCACCAGGAAGCTCTCCAGCACCGAGGCCACTCGCGCCGGATCCACCGTGTTCAGCCACGGCTGCTCGCGGGGAAGCTGCCGGAAGGTGGTGACCCGAAGGCGCTCGGAGACCTCGAAGCGCGTCACCGCCGAGGTCAGCTTCGTCTGCAGCCGGCGATCCGCCTCCTTCGGCTCGAGCTTCTTCAACTTCTCCCGGTAGGAGGAATCCTCCCGGAACACGAGGCTGTGGGGCCCCGCCTCCAGCTCGATGCGGGAAATGAAGGCGGGCCGCCGCACTTCATCCAGATCCATGCCCGACAGCCGCTGGGAGGCACACCCCGTGAGGAGAAACGCCACGAGGCCAAGGAATGCGTTTCGCGTCATTCCTTACCCATACACCGGATTCCCGCTTCTACCCTAAAGGACGGTGTGGAATGCGAGACAGGCCGAGGGATCCTCAGAAGAGGATCAGTTCCTCGGAGAACTCCGGGGAGGAGGACGAGGAGTCGGCCCCCAGCCGGGCCTCGTTGCTGCGTTGGCGGGCGTCGGTCAGCTCGGACACCAGGGCGAGGACCTGGGGATGGGTGAGGATGAGGAGATCGAAGTCCTCGCGAGGCAGGCGCAGGAGCGAGGTGTTCCGCGTGGCCGTCACCGTGGCGGTGGCCGGCGTTTTGTGCAGCAGTGACATCTCCCCGAACAACTCCCCCTCGCGCAGGGACGCCAGGGGCTGGCCCGCCTTGTTCACGGCCACCTCGCCGGACAGCACCACGTAGAGCCCGTCCACCGGCTGGCCCTCTCGGATGAGGAGGTCTCCCCGGCGCACGTCCCGGGCCCGGAAGCGCTCCACCAGCGCGCGCCGGTCCTTGCGGCCAAAGGGCCGGAAGAGCGCCGAGGTGTTCATCACCTCCGACAGGAGCCGCTGCCGGCAGAAGCGCCGCAGGGCCCGGGCCACCTGGGGGTAGAGGCGCGAGACGTCCGCGAGCACCGGGGCGGAGATCTCCAACACCTGGGTGTCCTCGGAAGCGCTCACCGCGGAGGCCGAGCGCGGCGCCCCGGACAACAACGCCATCTCCCCGAAGAAGGCCCCCTCGCCCAGCACCGCCAGCTCGCGAGGCCCGGACGCGGCCTCGCGCACGATGCGCACCCGGCCCGAGCAGATGACATAGAAGGCATTGCCCTGGCTGCCCTGTTCGAGGATGCGCGCGCCCTCGGGGTAATGGCGCAGCGGGCATCGCTCGAACAACGCGATGAAGGCATCGCGCGGCAGCTCCGAGAAGAGGGGGATCCGGGGCAGCGAGGAAGGTGGCGCGGCCTCTTCCCTCGAGGGCGGCTCCTCCTGATGAGAGGCCCAGGTCCGTGCCGCCAGCTCCACCGCGTGCAGCAGGGAGTCCGCCTCGAGGGCCGGCTCCGGGGACTCCGCGGAGGATGGGCCCGGAGGCGAGGCCGGCACCGGAGCGGGGCCCACCGAATAGAGGCTCGCGAGCATCCGCTGGACGCCCTGGTGAGAGGGCTCGAGCGCCAGCAACCGCTTGCCGGTGGCGATGGCGCGCGGCAGAAGGCCTTCCCGGGCGAAGCCCTCGGCGGCGGCCTCGTAGGCGGAGATGGCGCGTGCATGCTCGCCGGCCTGGGCCCAGGTGTCCCCCAGGCGCAGCCGCGACTGGAAATCCAGGGGCTCCAGCGCGCAGTACTCCTCGAACAGCTCGGCGGCCCGGTCGAAGCGGCCCTTCGCGAGGGCTTCGTGGGCCTTGTCCTTGAGCTGCCGTGGCTCCATGTCAGCGGGAGCCTTCCGCCGCGGTCGCCGTCTTCGACAGGGCCGTCTCGGCGGCCTCGCGCACCCGGCGGTAGTAATCGCCCTTGAGCGCATCCAGGGCCTCGGACGCATCGGCCGTCCGCGAACCCATGCGCGCGAGCGCCGCGGCGGCCGCGGCGCGGATCTCCGGCAGATCATGGTACAGGTCGCGCGCCACCACCTCGGACGCGGAGCCGTCGTTCGTCTCGCCGAGCGCGGTGAGCAGCTCGCGGCGGCCCAGGCTGTTGGGATCCTCGAGCGCCTTGACGAGCGTGGGGACGGCCTCCTTGGCCTTGAGCCGGCTGAGCATCGTGGCGGCCAGCACCGACTCCGGCCCGCCCTCGGCCACCACATCGCGCAGCACCGGCACCGCGGAGGCCGGCAGCGAGGTACGCGCGAGCGCGTCGAGCAGCACCAGCTTCTCCCCGCTGATCTGCGGCAGCAGTTGCACCAGGGCGGACTGACCGGCCTCGCCCTGCTCGGCGAGCGCCCGCGCCAGCTCCTTGAGCAGAGCCCGGTCGGTCTCGAACATGCCCGCGCTGGCCACGGACACGCCCTCGGGCCCCAGGCGCGCGAGTCCCACCAGGGCGGCCGTGCGCAGCGTCACGCTGGAGTCTCCGGCGAAGCCCTTGAGCACCTCCATCGCCTCGGGGGTCTTCAAGGAGCCGAGCGCGCGCAGCAGGCCCGCGAGCGATTCCAGGCGGGCGGGCTCCAGGTCATCGAACAGCTCGGAGGGGACGCGCGGCTGCACCACGGGGCGTCCGAGGTCGCGCGTCTTGGCCATGTGGAGCGCCTTGACGCGGGACATGAGACTGACGTGCCGCTCCTTCTTCTTGCGCAGCTGTGCATCCGCTTCATCGGCCGGCGGCGCGTTGGGATCGAACCCGGCCCCGTACTTCTCCGGGAGCGCCTGGGGGATCCAGTCCTGACGCAGGGCCTGCACGGCCGCGAGTTCCTGGGCGAAGGCCTTCTGGATCACGGGCGTGGCGGAGGGATCTCCAATGGCCGCGATGGCATCCACGGCGAGGGTGCGCAGGGCCCCGTCGGCCTGGGTGACGAAGGGCAACACCTTGGGCAGCAGCTCCTTGGCGGAAGGGCCAAGTCCCACGATCGCCTGGAGTCCACCCGCGGCGGAGGTGGGCCGGGAGAGACGCTCGGCGATGGGCTCGATCGGACAGCCCCCGCGCTCACGCATGGCACGGGCCGCGCGGATGGCATCCGGGACCACGGCGTCGAGCGCGACGGCGCACAGGGCCGCATCGGTGGGAGGCTGGCGGGGCAGCTCGAGCAGGGCGTCGATGGCCAGGGGGCTCACGGCGCTCTTCTCCACCGCCACGGCTTGCAGCCTCGGGGTGGCCTGGGGCTCCTGGAGCCGCACGAGCGCGGTGATGGCGGACTCGCGCAGCTCGGAGAAGCTCTCATCCAGCAGGGGCAGGATGGCGGCGGTGGCGCGCTTGTCGCCCAGCTCTCCCAGGCCCCGCACGGCGGCGGCGGCGAGGACGACCTGGCTGTCGCGCACCAGCGGCATCAACCGATTGAAGGCCTCGTTCCGGCCGCTCTTGCCCAGTTCCTCGGCGGCGCCCACGCGCTCGGGCAGCGACCCCTCTCCGAGCGTGAGCAGGTTGCGATTCCAGATGGCCTTGGACTCGGCGGCGACGACCTCGGCCATGGCCCCGGGCACGTTGGCCTGCTTGAGCGCCTGGACGATGACTTGCCGCGTCTGCCGGCCCCGGCGGCCGTACTGCAGGGTGAGGTAGGCCTTGGCCTTGTCGTTCTTGACCTGCGCCAGGGCCATGGCCGCCTTGCCCTGGACATCCACGTCGGAGTCCTCGAGCAATTCACCGAGCAGATCCACCACGCGGGGATCCTGACTCTTGCCGAGCGCGGCGGCGGCCTCACCCCGGACGATGGAGGCCATGTCCTTGGCCGCGCGCGTGAAGAGGGGCAGGTCGTCGGAGCGGGACTCCTCGGCCAGCTTCTTCACGGCGAGCGCCCTCACCTCGGGGCGAGGGTTCTGCAGGTCCGCCAGGAGCTGGTCCCGGTTGCCACTGCAACCGGCGATGCCAAGGAGGGCCAGGACAACGAAGAAGGTGCGCGCGCCGGTTCGCATCGTGCTCCAGGGAAGACGGGAGACTCCGATGGTGGCTTATATCAGCGGCGCGCGCGACCACCCAAGGCTCAGCGTCCCTTGCGCGGGCCTCCTCGGCCCTTGGGAGCGCCCGCTCCGCCGCGAGGTGCCCACTCACGGCGCTCCGTGCGCGGACTCGGGGTGGACACCCGACGCTCGGCGCTGGGACCCGCGCCGAAGGAAGGGCTCTCGGACTTGGCGCTTCGCTCGCCACGGTCCGCACCAAAGGACTTGCGAGCCGGACGCTCCGCCCGCTCCCCACCGAAGGACTTGCGAGCCGGACGCTCCGCCCGCTCCCCACCGAAGGACTTGCGAGCCGGACGCTCGTCACGGCCCGCCCCAAAGGGCTTGCGAGCAGGGCGCTCGTCACGGTCCGCTCCGAAAGTCTTCCGGGCAGGACGCTCGTCACGGTCCGCTCCGAAGGTCTTCCGGGCAGGACGCTCGTCACGACCCGCCCCAAAGGGCTTGCGGGCAGGACGCTCGTCACGGTCCGCTCCGAAGGGCTTGCGAGCGGGACGCTCGTCACGGTCCGCTCCGAAAGTCTTCCGGGCCGGGCGCTCCGAACGATCCGCCCCAAAGGACTTGCGAGCAGGACGCTCGTCACGACCCGCCCCAAAGGGCTTGCGAGCAGGACGCTCGTCACGGTCCGCTCCGAAAGTCTTCCGGGCCGGGCGCTCGTCACGACCCGCCCCAAAGGGCTTGCGAGCAGGACGCTCGTCACGACCCGCCCCAAAGGGCTTGCGGGCAGGACGCTCGTCACGGTCCGCTCCGAAAGTCTTCCGGGCCGGGCGCTCCGAACGGTCCGCACCGAAGGACTTACGCGCCGGACGCTCGTCACGGTCCGCTCCGAAAGTCTTCCGGGCCGGGCGCTCCGAACGATCCGCCCCGAAAGTCTTGCGAACGGGGCGGGCAGCCCGCTCCGTCACGGCCTCGCTCTCCTCAACGGTCTCGACTTCGTTCTGGTCGTCCTCGCGAGGCGTCCAGGTGTTGCGCTCGGCACGACCGCCCGTCGCGCTGCGGAACGCGGGCCGGGCGCCTCCTGCCCCCCGGGGACCCGCCTCGCCGCGGCGCTCGGGCCGACCGGCGGCGCTCCGCACCGGACGCTCCGGCTTGCCCGAGGAACGATCCGGCGAGGCACCCCGAGCGGGCTTGCGCGCCGCGCGGGACGGAGCGAGCGCCGGCACCTGCTCGGTCTCGATGTCATCGTCATCATCCGACTCGAAGCCCGGCACCGACCGCCCATGCCGCCGGGGCGGCAGCTTGAGCTCGCGCTCCGTGGGCGAGGTCTTTCCATCCGCCACGTCTTGCAGCAGGCGCACCTGGTTGTCGCTGAGCGGCCGCAGTTCGCCCGGGCGCATCCCGTCGACGGAGACACCGCCGTAGGACGGCCGGTACAGGCGCACCACGGGGCTGCCCACCGCGGCGCACAGGCGCTTGATGAGGTGCGGGCGGCCCTCGGCCACCACGATCGTCAGCCAGGTGTTGCGCTCGGCCCGCTCGAACACCTCCACGGACACGGGCGTGGCCATGCCGTCCTCCAGCCGCACGCCGCCGCGCATCTTGTCCAGCGTGGCCGCGTCCGGCGTGCCCTTCACCTTCGCCAGGTACGTGCGCGGCACCTGGAAGCTCGGGTGCGTCAGCTTGTGCGCCAGCGCCCCGTCATCCGTGACGAGCAGCGCGCCCTCGGCGTCATAGTCCAGCCGGCCCACGGGGAACAGCCGCTTGCCCGTCTCCTCCAGGTAGTTGGCCACCGTGGGCCGCCCCTGGGGATCCGACAGCGTCGTCACCACGCCCACCGGCTTGTAGAGCAGGTAGTACGAGGACTGCTCCGGCGGCGTGACGAGCGAGCCATCCACGCTCACCAGGTCGCCCGGCTCCACCTTGGAGCCCAGCTCCGTCACCTTCTCGTTGTTGACCGTCACGCGGCCACTGGTGATGAGCTCCTCGGCGTGCCGACGCGAGGCCACTCCCGCGCGGGCCAGGTACTTCTGCAAACGTTCTGCCATGTCCTACACCTTCCGCCCGTCAACCGGGCTCGGACCCCGGCTCGCCCTCGGTGGGCGGGGGGGTCGGGTTCAAGAGGCTGGCGGCGGCCCGCTGCGTCATGTCCGCGGCGTTCATGGCTTCCTCCAACTCCTCGAGCGCGGCCTCCGATGCCGCCACGCTCTTGTCCATCCGTTTTTGGAACTCCGGATCCGCTAGCGCCTCCACCGTACCACTGGCGCCGGGTACCGCCGGGCGCTCCTTTTCCACAATCTCTTGATGCTCCTGGGTCAGCTCATGGAATTCCCGGAGCGTGGGCAGGGCGGACAGGTCCTTGAGGGCGAAGAACTCGAGGAACTCGCGGCTCGTCCCGTAGAGCATGGGCCGGCCCACCTCCTCCTTCTTCCCGAGGATCTTGATGAGCTTGCGATCCAGGAGCGCCTTGATGACGGCGCCGCAGTCCACGCCGCGGATGTCCTCCACCTCGGGCCGGGTGACGGGCTGGCGGTAGGCGATGATGGCGAGCGTTTCCACGGCGGCGCGGGTGAGGCGCTGGGGTTTCACCCGGAGATAACGCCGCACATACTCGGCGGAGTGGGGATCCGTGCGGAACTGCCAGCCGCCGGACACCTCGTAGAGCACCATGCCGCTGATGCCATCGCGGTGGATGCCGGAGATCTGGTTGAGCGCCTCCTGGATCTTCTCCCGCTCGATGCCCGTGGCCTCGTAGAGCTGGTCCAGGTCCAGGGGCTTGTCCGCCACGAAGAGCACGCTCTCCACCACGGTGCGGATGCGCTCCGGGGACAGGTGGCGGCTCTTCTGGACGAGCTTCTCGAAGGAGGTGTGGAGGTCGGGGACCTCGTCGGCCTCGATGGTGGCCGTCTCCGAGTCCTCCAGCTCATCCGGCTCGCCCGGGCCGGTGACGGCGGCGATCTCCTCCTCGGTGAAGGGGCTGGGGCCGCCCGAGCCGCGCCGCGGCGTGTCCTCGTTCTCCTCCCCGCCGTCCCCGGGGCCTGGGTTACCGGTACTCACTCTCGTCCACCTCCGTGGGCAGCAGCTTCTCCAGCGCGTCGCCGTTGGGCGTGAGGAAGATGTCGGCCAGGGGCTCGTCCTGCCGCACCTGGAGCAACCGCCGCTTCACCATTTCCAGCAGGGCCAGGAAGGTGATGATCACCGCCTGGCGCGTGCGCTTGTCCTCGAACAGGCTCGCGAAGGTGCACGTTCCCTTCTCCTTGAGCTGTCCGGCGATGCGCTGCATGGCCTCCGACAGGCTCACCTTCTCGCGCACCACCTCGTGCTGGAGCTTGGGCACGAGCCGTTCCATCACCCGATCCAACGCCTCGATGAGCTTGAGGACGCTGAACTCCTGCAGCCCCACCTCCTCCTCGGGGATGGGCACCGCCTCCACGGGCACGCGGCGCGGGAAGACGTCCCGGTCGAGCAGATCCTGGCGCGCGAGCTGTTCGGCGGCGTCCTTGTACTTCTGGTACTCGAGCAGCCGGCGCACCAGCTCCTCGCGTGGATCGCCCGCGTCGTCCTGTTGCAGCTCGGCCACCGCGTCCGTGCTCTGCTCGGCGGTGTCCTGCCGAGGCAGGAGCATGCGGCTCTTGAGGTGGGCGAGCGTGGCGGCCATCACCAGGAACTCCCCGGCGATGTCCAGGTCGATCTCCCGCATCCGCTCCAGGTACTCGAGGTACTTCTCCGTCACGAGCGCGAGCGGAATGTCGAAGATGTCGAGCCGGTGCTCCTTGATGAGGTGGAGCAACAGGTCGAGCGGACCCTCGAAATTGGGCAGGGCGATCCTGAAGGCGTCGCCCGGCGTCCGGGTGACGTCCGCCTCGCCATCGAGGGGCTCCTCGATGGAGGGATCGCCGCGGCGTCCGCCTGTGCTCACCAGACGTCCTTCACGGGTTCAGGGAACGCCCACGGCGCGGCGCAAGCGCTGCATGAGACCGGAGGCCTCGGCGCGAGCCCGCTCGGCGCCGTCCTGGAGGATGCGCTCGAGCTCGGCCGGATCGTTCGCCAGCTCGGCGTAGCGCTGGCGCGCCGGCCCGAACGTCTCGAGGTAGGTGGCGAGCAGGAGCTTCTTGTACTCGCCATAACCCTTGCCCCCCGCGCGCCAGGAGGCATCCACCTCGGCGAAGCGGTCCGCGGGCAGCATCAGCTTGAGCAAGTCATAGAGCGGAGCGTTCTCGGTGGGCTTGGGCGCCTCCACGGCCGTGGAGTCCGTCTTGATGCCCATGACGCGCTTCTTGATCTCCTTCTCGTCGCCGAACAGGTCGATCGTGTTGCCGTAGGACTTGGACATCTTCTGTCCATCCACGCCGGGCACCGTGGCGGTGTCCTCCTGCACCCGCGCGGACGGCAGCTTGAGCAGGCCGGGGGCATGCCCCTTCTCCTTGCCCTCGGGATCCTGCGGATCGTAGCCCGGCACGTAGGTGAGGTTGAACTTCACCGCCCAGTCGCGAGCGAACTCGATGTGTTGGATTTGATCCTTGCCCACCGGCACGAAGTCCGGGCTGTAGAGCAGGATGTCCGCGGCCATCAGCACCGGGTAGGCGAAGAGACCGAAGTCCGCGCTGATGCCCTTGGCGAGCTTGTCCTTGTAGCTGGTGGCGCGCTCCAGGTTGGCCACGGGAACCACCGTGCCGAGCAACCAGTACAGCTCCAACACCTCGCGCACGTCGCTCTGGCGGAAGAGCACCGCCTTCTTGGGATCCAGACCCAGCGACAGGTAGGCCATGGCGGCCTCGCGCGTGTAGGTCTCCGCCAGCTTGGCGTCCCTCAGGGTGGTGAGCGAGTGGTAGTTGGCGATGAAGAAGAAGGCATCGCCCTCCTGCTGGAGCTGCACGAACTGACGGATGGCGCCGTAGTAATTGCCGATGTGCAGTCGTCCCGAGGACTGCACTCCCGATAGAATCCGCATGACTCCACGCCTGTACACGAAAGGGGTGACAGCCCTGGTTCGCATACCCAGGCCCACCCTGCAACTTTCCGGCGAGCGCAAGCCGCACTTCCGTTCAGGGTCGCCCGCCCGCTTCCCCAGCGGCGGGGAGGCTTGCGCGTTGGGGCAGTGACAGAAAATGGCCTGTGAATTCAGTGGGTTGAGGACAGGTCCGAACTCGTCTATCCTGGCTTTCCATGGAGCGCTTCAAGGGGAGCCTGGCCAGCTACGGCCTGACGCTGTTGATGCCCGCGTTCTTCGACGCCCTCGGGGTGAGCGGAACGCTGCGGGTGGAGCGGGGAGCCGTGCGCCGGCAGTTCTTCCTGCGCGACGGCTACCTGGTGGGCGAGAGCTCGAGCGATCCCCGGGAGCACCTGGGCCAGGTGCTGGCGCGCCTGCGCATCCTGGACGCGGCGCGGGCGGCGACCGCCTTCGAGGCATCCGAGGCGGCGCGCGTGCCACTGGGCACCTTCCTGGTGGAGCGCGGACTGGTGGAGCGCACCCGCCTGCTGGAGGCCATGGAGCACAAGGCGCGCGAGGCGCTTTTCGACTGTTACGGCTGGCAGTCCGGCGAAGTGGAGTTCATTCCGGGCCTGCCGCCTCCGCCGAACCGAGTGGTGGAACTGCCCCGGTTGGGATTGAAGGAACTGCACCGGGACGCGCGCACGCGGCTGCGTGAATGGACGGTGTTCTGGACGCTCTTCGCGGGTCCAGGCACGACGTTCACCGTGCGGCGGGAGTTCGTGGTGGAGACGGCGGCGGCCGAGGAGCAGCAGTTGCTGCGGCTGGCCGAGCAGGGCCGGACGCTGGGCGAATTGCTCGCGGCGTCCAACGAGGGCGCGGTGCACGCGGCGCGGTGGGTGGTGCGCCTGTACCGCCGGGGCGCGCTGTCTCCCCGCAAGGCCGCCGTCGCGGAAGCGGGCACGGCTCCCGGACTGGCCGAGATGCTCGCGCAGGCGAGGAGCCTGGTGGAAGCGGGCCGCTACGAGGAAGCGGTGGCGGTCGCGGCGCAGGCATTGGAGCGGGCGCCGATTCCCGAGGCCCATGCGCTCTACCGCGAGGCCGAGGTGCGGCTGACGGTGGCGCTGGCGGACGAGGTGCTGGCGTTGGACGGACGGTTGCGCTTCGAGCCCCTGCCCCGCCCTCTTCCGCCGAGCCTGACGGCGGACGATTTGTATCTGCACGCGAAGCTGCGGGGCAGCCGGAGCGTGCGCGAGGTGTTGCGCAACGCGGCCATGGGCGAGCTGGCGGCCTACCGGGCGCTGCGGCGGCTCATGGCGGCGGGCGTCGCGCGGGTGAATACGGAGCAGGAGTCGTCGACGTCGGGCGGGCCCGCGAGGACGAATCCCTACGGGCTGCCCGTGGTCGTGGTCTGAGACTCAGAACCCCGGGGGCCGCTCGTCCGCGACTCCCGAGGCCCGCTCCAGGGCCATGCCCACCCGCCCCAGCGTCCCCTCGTCGAAGAGCCGGCCAATCAACGTGACACCGTGCGGAACGCGGCGCGGAGGCGAGAACGTGGCCAGGGGCCTCGAGGGATCCGGCGCCCAGTCACTCCGGGCCTGCTCCACCTCGACGAAACCCGTCCGCAGGGTCAGCGACGGGTGGCCGGTGTGGTTGCTCACGGTGAGCATCTCCTCGCGCAGCGAGGGCACCAGCAACAGGTCCACCTCCCCCATCACCCGCGCCATCTCCTGGGCCACCTTGCGCCGCAGCCGGTCCGCCTGCACCAGGTCCACCGCCGAGAGGAAGCGTGACTGCCGGAACACGTTCGGCCATGCGTCGGGCACCTGCATCTTCATCATGTCCACGCCATGCCCGAGCGTCAGCTCCTCGAAGGCCGCCGCCGACTCGGCGAAGAGGATGGTCTGGAGCGAGGCGTAGGGCCAGTCCGGCAGCTTCACCTCCACGGGCGTGAGGCCCAGCCGCTTCAACGTCTCGAGCGCGGCCCGGTCCACGTCCGTCGCCGGGCGCTCGTTCATCCACGCCGGGAAATAGCCCACGCGCAGTCCCTTCACGCCCGCGGTGGCGTCGAAGTCGAGCCGCGAGGGCACGCTCGACACATCCCCCGCGTCCGGGCCGGAGAGCGCCGAGAGCACCAACAACGTGTCCTCCACCCCGCGCGTCATGGGGCCCAGCTTGTCGAGCGACCAGCACAGCGTCATCGCCCCGGTGCGTGGCACCCGGCCAAAGGTGGGCCGCAGCCCAGCCACCCCACAGCGCATGGAGGGCGACACGATGCTGCCTCCCGTTTCACTGCCCAGGGCGAAGCCCACGCACCCGGCCGCCACCGCCGCGCCCGGTCCCGCGCTGCTGCCCGAGGCCCCCTCCTCCAGAAGCCAGGGATTCTTCGTCTCGCCTCCGAACCAGATGTCGTTGAGCGCGAGCGCCCCCAGGCTCAGCTTCGCGACGAGCACCGCTCCCGCGCGATGCAACCGCGCCACCACGGCCGCGTCCGTGGCGGGAATGCGATTGCGGAAGGGCTCGGCGCCATAGGTCGTCGCGATGCCCGCCGTGTCGACCAGATCCTTCGCGCCCCAGGGAATGCCATGCAGCGGGCCCCGGTACCTGCCCGCGGCGATCTCCGCGTCCGCGCGCCGGGCCTGCTCGAGCGCCAGTTCCGGGGTGAGCGTGATGACGCACTTGAGCTTCGGATCGAAGCGCTCCAGGCGCTCCAGGTACAGGCGCGTGAGCCGTTCGGACGTGAGGGCGCGAGTCTCCAGCCAGCGCGAGAGCCGGGACACCGGCGCGAAGGCGATGTCCTCGTCCCGCGAGGGCAACGCTCCAGCGGCCGCCTTGCCGCGCACGAAACGGTTCCGAGCCGGTCCCGCCGTTTTCTGACCTGGCAGGAGCGGATCCCACCGCGACGCGGGCGCCAGTTCCGGCTCCAAGGCCACCTGGCGCGGTCCCGTGCGCCGCTCGAGGAGCGGAGCCATCATCCCCCGCCAGTTGCTGGCCGCCTGGGTGCACTCGGCCGGGGTGAGGGAGACCTGCATGAGCTTGCTCGCCTCCGCGAAGGTGGCCGCGTTCACCTCCGGGCCCACCGCCGACGCCGTGCCGAACGCGGGGGGCGCCCCCGGCGGCGAGGGGTCCGTCCCGCTCGCGGTGACCGCGCCCACCAATCCAAATGCCCCCTGGGACAGGAACTGTCTGCGTGATGAACCGGCCATGGAAAATCCTCCGGCCTGGAGTAAAGCGCATTCTTCCCCTCACCCAGGAGTGCGAATCATGTCTCCCTCCCTCTCCATCGCCTCGCGGCGCGCGCCGGCCCTCTCCCTCATGCTGGCCCTGGGCCTCGTCCTCTCGGCGTGTGGCCCCGAGGACGCCGCGTGCGCCGTCGGCGCGGAGCAGTACCGCACGGAGCTCTTCTTCGGCCTGGACCGCGAGAACGCCGAGCCCGTCAGCGAGGCCGAGTTCCAGGACTTCGTCGACACCGCCGTCACGCCTCGCTTCAAGGACGGGCTGACCCTGTTCGACGCCAATGGCCAGTACCTCATGGACAACGGCGACCTCGTCCACGAGAACAGCAAGGTCATCGTGCTGCTGCACGACGGCGGCGCCGCGCGCTCGGCGGACATCAACACCATCCGCGAGGAGTACAAGCAGCGCTTCAGCCAGGAGTCGGTGCTCCGCATCGACTCCACCTCCTGCGTCGCCTTCGACTGAGCCTCCGCCCGGCCTGTCCACCCCCGGACAACGAGAGAGGGAGAGCAGGCGGGCAGGAAGGGGGTCTTTGCCTCCGCTCGGAGCACGACACACCCTGATGCGGTGGTGGGCGAGTGAACGCGGGAGGGACACACCGTGGCGGGGAGCGATTCGTCGGGAGGACAACCTTCGCAAGTCACTCTCAAGACGGCCTTCACGGTGTGCTTCGCCGTGGTCCTGGTGGCGACGCTGGTGGTGCTGATCATCAAGGCGGAGGTCGCCCTCATCCTGACGGGCCTCGCCGCCCTCCTCGCCGTGGCGCTCAACCACCTGGTCGCCCTGTTGATGAAGCGCGCGAGGCTCCGGCGAGGGCCCGCCATCGCCGTGGTGCTCCTCGTGTTGCTCGTCGCCGCGTCCGCCCTGGGACTCATCGTGGTGCCAGCCGCCATCAACCAGGGACAGTCACTGGTCAACCAGGTGCCCGAGCTGACGGAGAAGATCCGCGCCTCGCGCGTCTTTCAGTTGCTCGATCAGCGCTTCCACGTCCTGCAGCAGCTCCAACGCCAGAGCGACAACCCCACGGAGCTGGCCTCGGGCGCGCTGGCCGTGAGCGCCTTCCATGCCGTCACGGGCGTCTTCAGTGTGCTGGGCGCGTTCGCCACCATCCTCTTCCTGATGGTGTTCATGCTGGCCTTTGGACCGGAACTGGTGAAACGCCTCCTGGCACAGACCCTGCCCGAGCGCCGGCCCCGCTACGAGGGCGTGGTGAGCAAGGTGTACAGCGCGACCGGCGGCTACCTGAGCGGCCTCATCCTCATCTGCACCATCAACGCCACCCTCGCCTCCACCTGCCTGGCGCTGCTCGGCATGCCCTTCTTCCTGCCCCTGGGCATCGCGAGCGGCTTCTCCAGCCTGGTGCCCTACGCGGGCCCCATCGTGGCGGGAGGCTTCGTCACCCTGCTCACGCTCACCACGGTGGGGGCCTGGAAGGCGCTGGCGGTGTTCACCTACTTCATGATGTACGGATTGCTCGAGGGCAACGTGCTCGCGCCGCTCGTCTTCCGGCGCACGGTGCATGTCAACCCCCTGCTCACCCTGTTCGCGGTCGTCTTCTTCGGGGAGTTGGCCGGCATCATCGGCGCGGTGCTCGCGGTGCCGCTCATGGCGACCGCGCAGATCATCGTGCGTGAGCTGCTACTCATCCGCCGCGAGAAGCTGGGCGATCGGGTGCCCGTGCCCTGAAGCGGGCGGGGGTCCGGGAGCGGTGTGCGCCACCCCCGGACCCTTCCTCCACCTCGCCCTACCCGGTCAGGCGGGTTACTTCTTGCACGACGGGCTGCCGATGGCGGTGCCACTCGGGCAGCCGGCGCCGAGGCAGAAACGCGTGCCGCTGTCCGTCGCGGGCCTGAGCGGATTGTTGCGCACGCCGACCTGGCAGGTGCTCTGGGTCGTCGCTCCGGACTTGCTCGTCACGGCGTAGTGGAGGGTGTAGACGCGGCCGTCGCTCCAGCTGTCAGCGCCGCTGCCGTTGGCACGCTCGACGCGCAGCTTCACGGACGAGGTGTTCATCTCGGCCATGTCGTAGCAGGTGCGAAGGCCATCGCGCTCCTCGTCGATTTCATCCTCGTCGGAAGACACCCAGAGGATGCGGCCATACGTTTCCAACGGAAGGGTGTTGCCGCACGAGTCCCGGGCGGGCGCGGCGCAGTCGGACAGCGACACGGTGGCGTAGCGGGAGTTGGGTGACCACAGCTCCTTGCCCTTGCTCGCACCCGCGATGGGCGAGCCCCCGTTCCCATCCGCGCCCTGCGTCACCTCCACGGCGAAGGAGCACGAGGAGGTGTTGCCAGCGGGATCCCTCGCGGTGCAGACGACGGGGGTGGAGCCCACTGGGAAGTTGGAGCCGGAGGCGTGCGTGCAGGTGACGTTGGCCGAGCCGCAGGCGTCCAGGGCCGAGGTCGCGAAGGAGACCTGGGTCCCGCCTGGCGAGCAGGTGCTCGCCTTCACCGGCGCGGTGGGGCAGCTCAAGGTGGGGGGCGTGACGTCCCCGCGCACCTTCACGTTGAACTGGCAGGAGTTGGTGTTGCCCGACTTGTCCTGGGCGGTGCAGGTGACCTTCGTGTCGCCCACCGGGAAGGTGGCGCCGGAGGGGTGCGTGCAGGTGACGGTGGCCCCGCCGCAGTTGTCCACCGAGGTGGGGGTGTAGGAGGCGATGACGCCGGAGGGCGCGCAGGTGTCGAGCACCTGGGCCCCGGGGCACTCGAGGGCCGGCTGGGTGGTATCCACCACGGTGATGGTCCCCACGCACGAGGACGTGGCCTCGCCATCCGCGGCCGTCAGCGTGACGGAGTGGCTGCCCAGACCGAAGGCCACGGAGGGATCCTCGGTCACCACGAGCGGCGAGGGCGCGTTGTCCGGATCATAGCTGCCGTGGTTCACGCTGGAGCGGGCCAGACAGGCGCTGTCGGCCTCCACGGTGACGTCGCGGCAGAGCGCCACGGGCGGCTTGTTGGCGGGCGTCACGGTGCAGGTGAGGTTGCCCGACGCGGTGGAGGAGTTGTTGCCCTCGCGGCACTCGGTCTCGCGGCCCTTGCCCGTGCCATCGTCATCCACGACGGCCCACACCTCGGCGGTGCCGGTGAAGGGCGAGGTGACGGACACGGTGGCGAGCGCGCTGCCCCCCGGAGGCAGGGAATCCGTCACCGTGGCCACGCCGAGCAGCTGGCCGCCCGAGGCGGGATTGCCCCGGTAGAAGGCCACCTTGATCCCCGCCGCCACGGGGGCCTCGCCCGCGTTGCTGACGCGCGCGCCGAGCACGAGCGCGCCGAAACCATCACATGACGTCGTCACCGCGGAGGCGACGAGGTCCGGCGCACCGTTCTGGCCGTCGCCATCCCCCAGGTAGTTGGCGACGTTGGAGCGGAAGAGATTGAGCGGAGCCTTGAGCCAGTGGGCCGTCGGGCGCGCGGGGATGGTGCCGTCGTCGTTGACGTTCGTCACCGAGTAGGCGTGCTGGTTCCAGATGGGGCGCGCGCGGGCCCAGCCTTCCTTCTTGTCGTGGAACAGGCGCAGGCCGTTGGAGCCACCCGGAGGCGCGTGGTTGTTCGTCACCACCAGCAGCTCGGCCGCCTTGTCTCCATCCACGTCCGCGACGACGGGGTACTCGTGCGTGGTTCCCGAGCTGTTGTTCACCTGCCAGCGCACATTGCCCGTGGCGCCATCGAGGATGCGCAGGGACAACTCGTCGCTGTAGATGACCTCGAGCTTGCCGTCGTCCTCGAAGTCGAAGGTGGTGGAGGTGGTGCGGCCGGAGCTGTAGTCCTGGGTGGATTGGGTCCACAGCACGCTGCCGTCCGCCTTGTAGACGGTGTAGTTCCAGTCACCGGCCAGACCGATGTCTGGTTTGCCATCCCCGTCGAAGTCGGCGATGTTGGGTGCGCCGCCGTGGCCCGCCTCGGACGCGGGGCGGCCCGCCACATGGACGTCCCGCGTCCAGAGCAGCGTGCAGTTGTCGTCGAGCAGACTGACCTTGCCGTAGCCCGCCACGACGATTTCACCCGCCGGGTCCGCGTCGAAATTGGCCACGCCCGCGAGGCCATGGGGAATGAAGGTGTTGGCGCACTTGAGCGAGCCGTCGTGCCGGTAGACGGCCCGGCCGTTGACGACCTCCTGCTTGCCATCCCCGTCCAGGTCCACCGCGAAGGAGACGGGGCCCGTGCCCTGTGCGCCCCCCATGCCGTCGGAGCCCACCCACTTGAGCGCACCCGTGTGGGAGTAGACGCGGTTGCCGTCGAGGATTTCCACCGTGCCGTCGCCATCGAGGTCCGCCAGCGACGGGCCACCCCATTCGTTGTAGTCATTCGCGCCCGGCGCGGTGCGGAACTTGAAGGCGCCGTCGTTCTCGAAGCAGATGACGCCACGGCCATTCTCGGGGACGGCGCAGATCTCCACCTTGCCGTCGCCATCGATGTCACCGGCGGCGATGCTCGCCCCACCCTTCACGCGATACGCGGGATCCGACACCGTCCACAGCTCGTGTCCGTCATCGCCGCTGACGGCGCGGAGCACACCGTCCGTGGTGTAGTTCCCCCCCGCGTAGGTGCTGAAGACGACGTCCGGGACGTGATCGCCATTCACGTCCACCACCGAGGGCGTCATCATCACCTGCTTGTGCTCGACCAGGGTGGTGCCGCTGCCCGTCCAGGCCCACTGCAACTCGGGCTCGAAGTTGCCCACGAAGGGGGGCCGCACCGTGCAACGCTCCGCGAGCCGGCCGGGCCGCGAGAAGGATTCCTTGGAAGGCAGGATTCCTTCCGCGGGCGGCTCCTTGCTCGTGCATCCCCCTTCCGCGGCGAGTGTCGCGAGAGCCAGGAAGAGCCCTCCCCGCCCTTTGCTTCGTCCTCGACCTGGAACGAGACCCGGAGTGTTGCGTTTGGATTTCATGTCGCGCTCCTTCGCTTTCGGGAATGACCCCTGTTTCACGGCAGCCGTGACAACGGAAATCACTGTACCGATAGTCTTTCAACCCGCGCAGCATGAAAAAGACGCAAAGACAGATATTCAAAAATAAGGCGTACAGCGGGGATGCCCAGTACCCGGGGGCGATGAGAGTGTTCACCCGCGCCGGTTCCCGCCCTCGGGACGGATGCAAATGTTTGCATCCATGTCTGTCTTGCCCCGGAGGGCATGTGGGCCAGGGAAGGTGTTCCCAGACATCCAGACGCTACGTCCCCCGGGGAGGCTTGCGCGCGGGGGAGCGCCCCCCCATGACGCCGCCCCGGCCCCGCACGTCGTCTCCTCGCGGGTGAGCGCTGTCATAGACGGCCCGCAGCCGCGCGCTGTTGACGTGGGTGTAGATCTGCGTGGTGGCCAGGTCCGCGTGGCCCAGCATGGCCTGGACGGCGCGAAGGTCCGCGCCCCGCTCCACCAGGTGCGTGGCGAAGGAGTGCCGCAGCTTGTGCGGGGAGATCGGCTTGCGGATGCCCGCCTTGAGGGCGTAGCGCTTGAGCAGCTTCCAGAAGCCCTGCCGGGTGAAGCCGTCCCCCCGGGGGGTGACGAAGAGGGCCTTGGACTCACGCTCGCCGAGCAACTGCCGCCGGGCGCCCTCGAGGTAGGCGCGCACCTTCTCCCCGGCGATGCTCCCCACCGGGACGATGCGCTCCTTGGAGCCCTTGCCCTTGGCCACCAGGTAGCCGGCGCTCAACTGGATGTCATTGACGCCCAGGCCCACCAGCTCGCTCACGCGCAGCCCCGTGGCGTAGAGCACTTCCAGCATCGCCTTGTCCCGGAGGCCCACCGCGTCGCGCTCGTCGGGCGCGGCGAGCAACTGCTCCACCTCCTCGATCGTGAGGAAGATGGGCAGCTTGCGGGCCGAGCGGGGCGTGTCCAGGTCCTCGGTGGCGTCCTTCTCCAGGAACTTCTCCGCCACGAGGAAGCGGTGGAAGCCGCGGATGGCGGCCAGGTGCCGCGCCTGGCTGCGCCGTGACAGCTTCCGGGTGTTGAGCGTCGTCAGGTGGCCGAGGATGTCCTCGGGCGTGACGCGCGCCACGTCGGTGATGCCCTTGCGCTTGAGGTCCTCGAAGTACACCCCCAGGTCCGCCGCGTAGGCGTCCACCGTCTTGCCGGACAGCCCCCGCTCGGCGCGGATGAAGGCGATGAACGCATCCAGGTAGCCTTCCATGTCGTGCCGCCCCTCAGTCCAGCTCGCCCTTGCCCTGGCGCAACACCTCGAGCTGATCGCCAATGAGCGACACCACCGTGCTGGCCTCCAGGAGCGTCACGCCTCCATCCAGGATGAGATCCAACCCGTGCCCGAGCGAGTCCTTGATGCTCCGCGCGTCGGTGAGGGGCTCGCCTTCCGAGTCCGTGGCGGACGTGGTGACGAGTGGCCGGCCCAGGCCCGCGGCGATCGCCCGCGCCAGCTCCGAGTCGGGCACCCGGATGCCCACCTGCTTCTGCTTGCTCATCATCACCTCGGGGACGATCCGCGTGGCCTCGAGGATGAAGGTGAAGGCCCCGGGCGTCAGGCCCTTCATCGTGCGGTAGGCGAAGTTGCTCACGTGCGCGTACTTCGCCACGTCCGACAGGTCCGGGCACAGGAAGGACATGGGCTTCTTCCGATCACGGCCCTTGAGTTGGTACAGCCGCTCGATTCCCTTCTTCGAGCCCAGGTCGCACGCGAGGCCGTAATACGTGTCCGTCGGGTAGGCGATGAGCCCCCCGCCCGAGAGCACCTCCACCGCCCGCTGCACGTGCCGGGGCTGGGGATGCTCCGCGTTCACCTCGAGGATGGGGGCCACTGACGCCATGATGTCTGTCTCCGCTACGCCGCGTGCGGCGCTTCGTCCGAGTGGGACTCGCCGCTGCGCTGGATGGCCCGCCGGGTGAGGACGGGGCCGATGAGTTCGTGGGTGGTGATCATCGCCACGATGAGGACCTCCACCTGGGGTCCGAAGTCCGGGAAGGTGCGCGACACGAGCGCCGCGAGGCCGAAGGTGACGCCCGCCTGGGAGATGAGCCCCATCCACAGGTACTGCCTCAGCCGCGGATCCTCCGCCGGAGCGAAGTACCGGCACGAGCCGTAGATGGCCACGGCGCGCAGCATCACGAGCAGCAGCGCCGCCGGGCCCACGGTGACGAGCGCGTCCAGCTTGAGCCCCGCGCCCGCCGCGGCGAAGAAGAGCGCGAAGATGGGCAGGCCCGCGCGCTGGATGGCATGGTGGATGCGCTCGCCCTCGCGTTGATCCAGGTTGACGATGAGCGCCCCGGCCGCCAGCGACACGAGCAGGGGCGACAGGTGCAGGCGCGCGCCGGCCTCGGCCGACGCGAAGCACAAGCCCACGAGGAACAGGGGCAGCTCGCGCTTCACCCGCTTCATGTACAAGAGCATGCACACCGCGAGCACGAAGCCCACCACCACCGAGCCGAACAGCTCCCAGCCCACGCCTCCCAGCAGCCCGCCCACGTCCAGTCCGCCGCCGAAGCTCGCGCGGGTGAGCCCCGCCGCCACGGCGAAGCCCACCATGACGACCAGGTCCCCGATGATGACCAGCGCCATGAGGAACTCGGTGAAGGAGCCCCGGGCGCTCGTCTCCTGCACGATGGCGATGGTGACCGTGGGCGAGAAGGACACCACCACCATGGAGATGAGCGCGCTCACGGCGAGCGCCTGTCCCCACGTCATGGGCGCCAGGAAGGGCAGCCACGGCTTGAGCGCGAAGAGCGTGCCGCAAATGACGAGGAACGTCACCCCGCACACCACGCAGCACAGGGCCGCCACCTTGACGCCCACCCGGCGGATGAGCCCCCACTGCAGCTCCGTGCCCGCCACCAGCGCGATGAGGCTCACCGCGAGCCCCTTGACCAGCTCCAGCCCCTTGACGCCCGCGCCGGGAATGAAGCCCAGGGCATAGGGCCCCACCGCCACGCCCACCAGCAGGTAGCCCGTGAGCCGGGGCAACCCCACGCCCTTGGCCACCTTGCCCGCGAACAGCCCGCACAGGAGCAGCGCCCCGGCGGCGAGCGCCACCGACGTGCCCGTGTCCACGCGCCACAACTGGGCCCGGGCGATGGCCGCCAGCAACACCAACAGCAACAGCAACCGCAGCAGCGCGTCCCTCATGGCATGCCCCCCCCATCCCGCCGGCCCTGAGACGGCGGAGTGATCACCAGTTGGAAGGCCCGGTTGCCGAGCAGTTCATTGATGACGGCGCCCGCCACCACCACGTCGAAGACCCGCTGGGACAACTGCCCGGGCACCAGCACGAGGTACTCCACCACCAGGCACAGCGCGAGCCCGCCCTGGGCGATGAGCGCGTAGCCGAGCCGCGGCGGCAACCCCAGCGCGAGGCCCGCGATGCGCCGCGCCAGCGCCCCTCCCAGCACCTTGCCCAGGAAGCGCAGGCCCAGGTACGCCGGCAGGAGCGCCCACGCCAGCACGTCCCGCATGTGCACGTGGGCCCCCACCAGGAAGATGAGCAGCAGGTACGCGGGCCGCTCGAAGCGCCCCAGCACACGCACCGCCTGATTCACCGCGCGCCCGCCCACCCACATCAGCGTGGCCCCACACGCCACGCCCGCCAGCAGCGTCGACACGCGCAGGTACGCCGACGCGCCGGACACGAGCGCCACCCCCCCGAGCAACACCGCCAGCACCTCGCCCAGGTCGTTCAACCCATGCATGAGGAAGGCGAGCAGCCCGCCACACACGGCACCCAGCAGCAGCGCCAGCGCCACGAGCCCCAGGCCCTCCTGGGGATGGCTCGCGGCCCCGAAGGTGAGCGCCACCATGAGCACGCCCAACCCCACCAGGTCATCCAACATGGTGAGCAGCGCCACGGACAGCCCCTGGCGCCGCTCCATGCGTCCGCTGCGGTAGCCCAGCACCGCGAAGTGCCCCGAGGACAGACTCGCCGCCGCGCCCAGCAGCGCCGCCGCGCCCACCACCGCCCTGGCGGGCAGCCCCGTGGTGAGCAGCAGCGGCCCCGCCAGGGGCAGCGCCACCCACAGGAAGGCCGTACCCGAGTGCGCGAGCGCCGCCACGTAGACCGTCCGGGGCAACAGCCGCAACAGCCGGGGCTCCAGATTGAGGCCCACGGTGACTCCCGCCACGCCCAGTCCGAGCGCGAGCAGGGGCCTCAGGGCCGTCAGATCCCGATTGGAAAACACGCCCAGCGCGTCCGGCCCCATCACCGCCCCGAGGGCGAGAAAGAGCAGACCACTGGCGGCGAGCTGGGCCATGGCCGGGGAACGGCCTGGATCCAGGACCCGCCGGTCGGATGCCAGCAGCGAGAGCGCCGCGATGGCGAGGAGGACGAGCAGCGCCTGCACGGATCACCCTCGCCGATGCAAAGGCGCGCCAATCACCGGCAGGGCCACCAGGCGGCCCATGGGCGGATCATCCGCGTCCATTTCCAGTTGCACCCGCTGCACGAGCCGCTCCACCTCCTCGGCGGAGACCCCTGACAGGAGGCTCACCAGAATCAGCCGATCCTCGTCCGCGCCCAGGACGAGCCCGCGCAAGCCGGCGAAGACAGGCACCTCGGCCGACAACGTCGCCTCGGCACTCCGGGCCCGAACGACCAGCGGCTCGGGGATTCCAAACTCCCGGAGCCGCCGGATGGCGCGTTCAGGCTGGTCCACATGGTCCAGGATGGTGAGCAGAAGGTACACGGCCCGGATGTCTACCCGGTCCGCCCCCCTCGCGTCACGCTACTCCGTACGGCCCGAACCCGGTTCCGTGGGTGGAGGCGCCGCCGAGGCCGGTGCTTCCTCGGTGCTCGCCGGAGCGGCCGTGGCCGCCGCAGCTCCACCCTGCTGGGCCTCCATGGCGGCACGCGCCGCGCGCTTGCCCTCCTCGATGAGCTTCTTCACCTTCTGGCCGCCCTTGCGGCCAATCTCCTCGTAGAAGTTCGGACCCCGGGTCGCCTTCACCCGATCCCCGCCCTTCTTGCCAATCTCCTCGTAGAACTTGGCGCCCCGCTCGGCCTTCACGGTCTCGCCGCCCTTGCGGCCGATCTCCTCGTAGAACGAACGGCCCCGCTCGGCCTTCACCGTCGCGCCGCCCTTGCGGCCGATCGTCTCGTAGAACTCGCGGCCTCGCTCGTTGCGGACCGTCTCGCCCCCCTTACGCCCCGCCTCAGCCACCGTCATGCTGCCCTTGTTGTCCTTGTCCTGTTGCATATCGATCTCCTCCTACGTTCTCCCCGTCCCCGCGACGGTGCCCCTTGCTTGAAACCTTGGGACGGAGGCGCCCCGATGCAAGCAAGCTCTGTACTCCGCCAGCCGTTCACACCCCTTGAAACACCCCGAAAAACCCAATGATTCCAGTGGGTTGGGACATAATGCTGTCCGTGCGTGCGAGACTACGGCCTGCCCGCCCGGACGCTTCATTGTCCAGAACACACCAGCCCGCATTGCCGATTCCCGATAGATGTCGCACTTTTCCCGGCGATCAGAATCCGGAGGTGGGCGTGGCGGGCAGCGGTGGACGAGGCAAGGCCTGGCTCAAGGTATTGGCACCGGTGCTGTTGTCGGTGCTGGGGCTCACCACGCTGCGCCTGCTCGGGCCAGACGTCGTCAATCAGCAGGATCTGCGCGCCTTCCTCAAGCCGCTCGGTCCCTGGGCCCCCGCCTTCTTCATCCTCGCCCTGGCGCTGCGACCGCTCGTGCTCATCCCCGGGCAGCTCTTCACCGCCGTGGGGGGGATGATCTTCGGCAGCCGCGAGGCGACACTCTACTGCCTGCTCGGCAGCTTTCTCTCATCGGCCCTCCTCTTCGTCCTCGCCCGCTGGCTGGGCACGCGCCTGATGCAACGCCTGGCGGGCCACCGCTACCCGGCCATCAGCCGCGTGGCGCGGCGGCACGGCTTCAAATTCGCGCTGCTCACCTGCATCAATCCCTTGTTGCCCACGGACGTGATGATCATCGCGGCCGCGGCCTCGGGCGCTCGCTTCTGGCCGGTGACGCTCGGCGTGCTGGTGGGCACCATCCCCGGCACCTTCCTCACCGCCCAGTTCGGCAGCGGGCTCGCCCAGGGCCGCACCTGGACGACCGTCGCCTCCGGCGTGGGCATGGTGGTGTCGCTCGTGCTGGGCGCGGTGCTCGGCCGCCGCATCGTCCAGGAGATCAACCAGGAACCCACGCCGGAACTGGAAACAACCCCCGCCCCCCAGCCGCCTCGGGTGCCGCCGGTCCCGGTGCTCTCGACCGTCCAGGAACTGCCCCCGCCGGGGCCCTGAGCTCACCGCGGCTCGAGCGCATCCACCGCGGCGATGAGGGTTTCCACCAGCGCCGACTGCTCGGAAGGGCTCTCCAGCCGGATGCCCTGACGGGTGATGTAGAACGAATCCATCGCGCGATTCGCCTCGGTGGACACCTTGGCGAGGGCGATCTGCACACCCGAGCGGGTGAGGGCCGAGGCGATGGCATGCAACAGGCCCACCTGATCCAACGCCAGCACATCCACCACGGTGAAGTCGCGCGAGGCGCGGTTGTCCACCGTCACCCGGGGCGAGACGGGCGGCAGGTGCCGCTTGGGGAGTGAGCCCGGCCGGCGCCGGCGCATCAATTCCTCGATGGAGGTGTCTCCCCGAAGCACGCGCAGGAGATCCGCCCGGGCCTGACGCCAGCGGGGGCGCTCCAGACGTTGTCCCTGGGGCGGCCGCACGTCGAAGACGTCCAACGCGAGCCCATCCGACGTGGAGGCGATGCGCGCGGAGAGAATGTCGATGCGGTGGACGGCCAGCACCCCGGCGAGCAGGGCCAGCAGACCGGGCCGATCCGGAGCCGCGAGGGTGAGCTCACTGGAGCCCGCGTCCGGGTGGTGGCGCAGCGCCGCGGCCAGGGGGCGGTTTCGCGCGCGGGCCAGCAGCCGCCCATGAAGCACCGCGCGAGAGGGATCCGTCCCCAGGAAGTAGCGCTCGGGCAGCACCTCCGCGAGTTCCCGGGCCCGGGCCTCGCCGGACACGCGGGCCCATCGCACATGAAAACGCTCGCGCACGTGCAGTTCCCCCATGGGCGCGCGGCCCAACAGGTGGGCGCGGGTCTTGTCATACAGCTCGCGCAAGAGCTGGCCCTTCCACGCCGTCCACATGCGCGGCCCCACCGAGCTGATGTCCGCCCAGGTGAGCAGGTAGAGGCAGGTGAGCTTTTCCACATCCTCCATCCGCCGGGCGAAGTCCGCGATGAGCGAGGGATCGCTCAGGTCGCGCCGCTGGGCGGTGTGGCTCATGGACAGGTGCTCCTTCACGAGGAACTCGGCCACCTCGCGCTGGCGAGCGGAGAGTCCCAACCGCTCGCCGAGCGACACCATCAACAGACGGCCCTTTTCCGAGTGATCTCCCCCCATGCCCTTGCCCGCGTCGTGCAGGAGCATGCCCAGGTAGAGGGGAAAGGGATCCTTCAGCTCGCGCATCTCGCGGGAGAGTTCCGGCTCCTGCTCCACCAGATCTCCCGCGCGCAGCGCGTAGAGCCGGCGCACGGCGAACAGGGTGTGCACGTCGACGGTGTACACATGGTACAGGTCGTGCTGGTGGTGGGCGGTGACGCGGCCGAACTCGGGCACCACCGCGCCGAGCAGCCCCAGGTCATGCAGCTCGAAGAGGAGTTCGCCCCGGGTGCCGGGCCGGGCGAAGAGAGCCCGGAAGGCGGCGATGACGGCGGGCGTGGCCCGGGCGGCCTCGAGCGCGGGCACGGCCTGGGAGGCTCGCACCCGGGCCTCGGAGTGCAGCGGCAGGCCGTGCTCCTCGGCGGTGCACACGAAGTCGAGCAGCGTGGCGGGCTCGCGGGTGAAGAGGCCGGGATCGGCCAGGGTGAGCTTGCCGTTGATGGCCTGGAAGGGCCCGAGGGGCTGTTCGGTGAAGCGCGTCAGCCGGCGCGCGGCGCTCAGCTCCTCGCAGCGGGCGATGAGTGAGTCGGCGGCCTGACGGATGGCGCTCGCGGCGAGGTAGTCGTCGCGCATGAAGGCCTCCACGGGCAGCACGGGCCCCTCGGGATAGCCGAGGAAGCGCGCCACTTCTTCCTGGAGGTCGAAGGTGAGCCTGTCCTCCTTGCGCCCACGCAGGAAGTGCAGGTGGTGGCGGATGCGCAGGAGGAAGTCGCGCGCGGCCTTGAGCCGGGCCACCTCGGACGCCGGGAGGAGGGACTGCTGGAGCAGGCCCGTGAGGCCACGGGTGTGGAAGCGCACCCGGGCGATCCACAGCGCCGTCTCCAGGTCGCGCAGGCCACCCTCCCCTTGTTTGATATTGGGTTCGAGCAGGAAGACGGAGTCGCCGAACTTCTCGCGGCGCGCGCGCAGCTCCTGGGCCTTCTCCTGGATGTATGAGTCGGCGCGGTGGGAGAGCAGATCGGGGAGCACGTCCCGGGAGAAGACGTCGCAGGCGGCGACATCCCCGGCGAGGAAGCGCGCGTCGAGCAGCGCGGTGCGGATGGTCTGATCGGCGTCCGCGGCGCGCAGACATTCCTCGGGAGAGCGGGTGCTCCAGCCCACGGCGCACTTGAGATCCCACAGGAGCGTGGGCAGGGCCCGGGCGAGCGGCGCGGCGGCGGCCTCGGGGACCGACCAGGGCCTGAGCAGGAGGAGATCCAGATCCGAGTGGGGGGAGAGTTCCCGGCGGCCATAGGAGCCCAGGGCGGCGAGCGCGAGGCCCGGGGGTGCCTGGAGCTCGGAGGACAGCTCGGCGAAGAGACCCTGGACGAGCGCGTCGGTGGCGGCGGCGAGGAGGCGGCTGGTGGACAGGCCCGCGGCGCCGCTGCGGTGGAAGACCTCGGCGCGGACGCGGGCCTCGCGAAGGAACTCCCGGGCCCGGGACAGCCGGCTCTCGGGCCCGCCCGAGGGAAAAACCGGGAGGGAGCCGAGGGTTTCACGGTGGGTCGCCGGAGGCGGCGGCGGAACGGGCGGAACGCTCATGACCCCTCCACCATGTCTCAGGAATGAGCCGAGCCCAAAGAGCCATGTCCTCCCGGAAGTTCAGTCCTGGGGACGTGGCTCTCGGGTCACTCAGAGCAACCTACGGCAGCTCTTCCAACATGAGCAGGGACTGGCCACGACTCCGGCCGAAGTAGTTGGTGCCACAAGTCGTTCCGTCCAGTTGTCGGGTCGAAGACCAGACAGCGAATGTATGCGGCCCCGGAGCCAGATTTCTCACCAAGCACACATGATTGACAGGGTGGTGATGATTTTGGGCAGCACCACCTGCATTGTAAGCATACTGCCCATTGCTGCAAGCAACAGGCTGATTATCTACATACAACTGAAAGTAACCCCATCGACCATTGCAACCAGAGGCTGCCCGAAACGTATCCGAATAGGTTACCCGCAAAGTCTTTCCACTTAAACTCACAGTATGACTCAACCACCGGCCCCCTACTCCAGACCAATCTCCTCCCAATTCACCACTTGGCCCATAGGCAGTACTGTAGGAGACATTCTGATTAATTACCTCCTCGACCATCAGAAGCGGAGAAGATCGACTCCAGCCCAGACGGGCCCCTCCACCACTATCTGCGCGAAGCCACACACTAAACTCATGCACTCCAACAGGAACATTGGGAAGCACGCAAGTCATGACAAATGGATTGTAAAAGTCCCCACCTGTTCCTTGTGCATCGTATTGTCCGGTGTAACAATTTGTGTCGATACCGTCCAACCTGACCATAACCGTGCCCGAGCCACCGTCCTGATTATAGCCTGTTCTGAGCGTATCCGCGAGAGTCACCTTGAGTAACGTCCCCTGGATTTGCTTCGTGAAGGAAACCGAGCGACCAGGAACTCTTTGGAACGACGCGCTCGCAGTGGAGAAGTCTCCTCCCGTATTGGAGTAACCATAGTTGCTAGTGGACTGAACCTCCTCGACAATAAGAAGAGGCTGGGACGCGCCATGGCCGACCATGGCCTGACCAATATCCCCATATGCCCAGGTGTCGAACTCATACAATCCTGCCGGAAGGCTCTCCGTGAGACAAACGGTTGAGAAGGGGAAATGATAATCATTTGCCCAGCCAGAAGTGTTCGCGCTGTATTGCGCCTGATGACAGGCGGGAGTCATCCTGCCGCCATTCATTCGCACCTCATAGCGCCCATAGCCACCGTTGACATATTGTCCTGTCATAAAGTTGTCCGAAACGGTGATCTTCAGTCTGGATGCGGAGTTCGTCTTGAAGATGGTGGTTTTTCGACCCGTCGGGATCCAAACCCCCACAGGAGTCAGTCCTGACTCAATGCCCGTCAGGGACGATGCGGCCCAATTGCTCGGGTACGGGGGCACGGAGGAGCAGACGAACTGGGTCTGCACCACTTCATCTACCTCCAGCGTGCCATTGCCGTTGTTGTCGATGCCATTGCGCACCTTGGTGCCACCGTAGGTGCAGTTCACGCCGGTAGGCTCGGGGTCCAGCCGCAAGAGGACCTGGGTTCCCTCGACCGCCTCGGTGTGGATGGCGCCATGGCAGGAAGAGGAGGTCTGCGTCACCTCCGCGTCATCCAGCGTGCCATCGCCATTCACATCCGCGCCGGACTCGACGGTCGTGCCGCCCGCCGCGCACTGCTCTCCCGGAAGCACCTCGCTCCAGCGGAACAGGACCTTGGCTTGGGCTTCCTCCGGCGCCACCGGGGCTTTCTCAGCCACCTCCGGCTCGGAGCCCGAACCACACGCCATGGCCAGCACTCCCAGGACACATCCCCAACTCCGCACCCAACTCGGCATGCTCCACCCTCCCCTGCGACTGCCCTCCAGGGCAGCCCATTGATTCGGGGAGGAATGTGTAGGTCCGTGTACTGCGAGTGTAGGCCTTTTACCTGACAATCCGAGGATTCCCGCCTCCTCGGCTCCCCCAGGTCCAGGCAGTCACTCCTGCATGTATGGTGCGACGCGGAGCCGTTCCCGGAGGTACGTCCTGTCCGAGTCCCGCAGCCAGTTCCTCGAGAAGATGCTGGATCGTCTGTATGCCGCCCTCGCATCGGGCCCGAGCATCAACTGCCGCCCTCACAACAGCCGCCAGCGCGTGGACCTCACGCTGCTCAGCCGGTTGGACGGCACGCCTCCCCAGACGGTGCTGGCTGGACTTCTCGGCTCGAAGGGCTCGGTGAAGCTCTCCTTTCGTGCCCCCGCGGTGGAGACAGAGGCCGAAGACGCGCCCTCGGAGGACGCTCCATCCGCGACGGAGCCAGATGAGCCCGACGAGGGCAAGGTCACGATGACGCTCACCTTCCGCGCCCCGCCGGCGGCGAAGGCGGAGCCCGAGCCTCCCTCGAAGAAGAAGGACGACGAGCGGCAGGCCCTGCTGCGCAAGCTGGGCGCCATCACCGAGGACGCGCGGACCTTCGAGCAGGACACCGGCGCCCAGGTACTCCATGTGGGCTATCCCCTGCTGCACCTGCCCTCGGACTCGAAAGACAAGAAGGGCTTCGCGGGGACCCGGCGCATCCTCGCCCCCATCGCCTTCATCCCCGTGCGTCTGATCCTCAAGAAGGGCCGCACTCCCGGCGTGGAGCTGGAGTCCGTGGGTCAGGGCGTGGACCGCGTCCTGCCCAACACCGCCCTGCTCGCCTGGGTCGAGCGGCAGACCGGCAAGCGCCTCGGCGATCTGTTCGCCGATGAGGAGGGGCAGGATCCGTGGCGGGAAATCAACGAGCTGACGGCCTCCGTGTGCAAGGCCCTGGAGATGTCCCCTCCCGCGGCCTTCACGTCCGAGACGCCCCTCGCGCCCACGCCCCGGACCGATGACGACGCCCCCGCGTCGATCCTGCCGTGCGCCGTGCTCGGCCTCTATCCCCTGTCCAACCAGAGCCTCGTGGACGACATGCGCGCCCTCGTGGACGGCGAGCCGATCCAGGGTCCGCTCGAGAGCTTCCTGCGCGTGGGCGTCTCGCTCGGCGCGGGGAACGCGACCTCGAAGGACGGCGGCCAGCGCCCCTGGCGCGCGAACGAGGATCGGCTCGTCTCGCTCGCGGATCCCTGCCAGGCCCGCGCGGTCCGGCTCGCGCGCAGCAGCCGGGGACTCGTGGTGCACGGGCCTCCCGGGACGGGGAAGTCGCAGACCATCGCCAATGCCATTGGAGATCACCTGGCGCGGGGCGAGCGCGTCCTGCTCGTCTGTGACAAGCGCACCGCGTTGGACGTGGTGAAGCACCGCCTGGATCACCTCGGCCTCGGGGCCCTGTGCGCCGTGGTGCATGACGCGCAGCGCGACCAGCGCGACCTGTACATGGGCATTCGCGAACAGCTCGATCAACTGCCCGAGGCGCGGGGAAATCCTCCCGCTCCGGCGGAACTCGCCCGGGTGGATGCCGAGCTGCAATCCCTTCGTGACGAGCTGTCCGCCAACGAGCGCGCCCTCTCCGAGCGGCCCTCGGGAGGCACCGAGCCCTCCTTCCACGAGCTGGTGGGCGAGTGGTTCGCCCAGTCCACCGAGGCCTCGTGGGAGCCCGCGACCCAGGGGCTTGGGTCCTCGCGCCTGGCCGCGACACGTCCCTACGAACGGGAAGTGCGCGAGGCATTGGAGCGCGCCACGAAGGAGGGCTACCCGGACAACCCCTGGCGCACCGCCCTGGGCACCCACCTCGAGGAGTACCTGTCCACGCCGCTCGCCACGTACCGCGACCGGATGGCATCCCTCGTGGAGGCCGCGCGCGAGACGGATGCCCTCGCCTCTCCCGACATTCCGCCCTTCTCGACCACGGGAGACGTGGCGGCCGAGGGGCGGGCCCGGGCGGAGTTCGCCGACGCGTTGGAGCGGGTGTCCCAGGAGGCCCGGCCCGAGTGGTTGACGCGCTGGGCCTCGGCGACACCCGAGGCACGCCAGAGCGCGAAGACGCAGCTCTCGGCCATGTCACCCCACATCCAGGTGTTGAACGAAGGGCCCCTGGACACGGAACTGGCGCTGGTGCACCGCTCGGAGCCCCAGGGGTTGAGCGTCCTGGGCCAGTGGCTGGCGTTCCTCGCGGCCTGGTTGCAGGTGGCGCGCAAGTGGTACCGCTTCTTCCTGTTCGGCCGGAAGGCCAAGGCCGCGGAGGTGCTCAAGCGCTTCGGGCTCACCCCTGGCGCCGAGGCCACGGAGCGCGCCTCCCGCTTCCTGACGGGCGTGCGCGCGCGGCTGCTGCTCACGGAATTCCAGCACTCGGTCCTCTCGGCCGGCGCCAACACGTCCCTTCCGGACGAGGAACTGACCCGGGCGCTGCGCGGCCATGCGGCGCTCTTCGAGGTGCTGCCGCGCCTGGATGAGCCCGTGCTCGCCTCGTGCCGGCAGGCGGTGCTCGAGGCCCTGCGGGGAGACGCGGAGGCCCGGACGCGGCTGTTCTCGGGCTTGCGCCAGTCGGCCGCGCGAGGACAGGCCGTGGCCGACCTGGAGACGCGCCTGCGGGAGACCGGCCTCTTCTCGTCGGCGTGGCTCGAGGCGCGGAGGCAGGCCTTGCGCGCGGGGGAGACGGCCCATCCGCTCCTCGCCTCGCTCGCCGCGCGGGTGTCCAGCGTGGAAGGACTGCTGCGGCTCCAGGCGCTGGTGAAGGGATTGCCTCCGGCGCTCGGGGTGGCCACGGAGAAGCTGGCCCTGGCTGGAGCGAACGCGGAGCAGGGCTGGAGCGCGGTGCGCAAGGCGGTGCTGGCCGGAGAGGTGTCCGCGCGGGTGAAGGAGAATCCCCGGCTCCAGCACATCGACGCGGATCGCATCCGCGCGAGCCATGCACGCCATCAGGTGCTGGAGAACCGCAAGAGGGAGCTCGTGCGCGACGTCATCCGCCACCGGTGGACGGAGCGACAGCGCGAGCGGCTGCTGGCGGCCACCGGTGGCCGGCTCAATGGGCTGGGCGCGGAGTTGCGCCGGCGCCTGCTCCTGAGGGGCGAGCGGGCGCTGCGGGTGCGTCAGGTCGTCGCCGCGGGCGCGAACGTGGAGGGAGGAGATCCGCTCTTCGACATGCGGCCGGTATGGATGGCGAGTCCCCAGACGGTGGCGCAGATCTTCCCCCGCCGGGAGTTCTTCGACGTGGTCATCTTCGACGAGTCCTCCCAGTGCCGGCTGGAGGAAGCCCTGCCGGTGCTGACGCGGGCGCGGCGAGTGGTCATCGCGGGAGATCCCAAGCAGTTGCCACCCACCCGCTTCTTCGAATCCGCCGTCTCCCAGAGCCAGGAGGAGCTGGACACCGAGAGCGAGCAGGGCCTCTTCGAGGATCAGCAATCCGAGGTCGAGGATCTGCTCGGAGCGGCGCTGAACCTGGAGATCGATCAGTGCTACCTGGACGTGCACTACCGCTCCCAGCACGAGGGATTGATCGGCTTCAGCAACGAGCACTTCTATGACTCGCGGCTCCAGGCGGTTCCCGGGCATCCGTCCAACCGGGCGGTGCATGCGCCCTTGCGGCTGCTCCACGCGGGGGGAATCAACGAGAAGCGGGCCAACCGGGTGGAGGCGCGCGCGGTGGGCGCACTGGTGAAGGAGCTGCTGTCCCAACCGGAGCCTCCGTCCATTGGCGTGGCGTGCTTCAACCTGACGCAGCGGGACGCCATCACCGACGTGCTCGACGAGATGGCGGCGGCGGACGCGGACTTCGCGGCGAAGCTGGCGGTGGCGAGGACGCGGCGGGGCGCGGGCTCGTTCGAGGGGCTGTTCGTGAAGAACCTGGAGAACGTCCAGGGCGACGAGCGCGATCACATCATCATCAGCACCACGTACGGGCCCGACGCGAAGGGCCGCTTCTACCGGCGCTTCGGTCCCCTGGGGAGCGCGGGAGGCGGCCGGCGGCTCAACGTCCTGGTGACGCGGGCGCGGCAGATGGTGCACCTGGTGACGTCCATTCCGCGTGACGTCTACTCGGCCCTTCCCCCCGTGGAGAGTGGAAAGAAGCCCAATGGGGGCTGGCTCCTCTTCGCCTACCTCCAGTACGCCGAGAAGCTCGCCGAGGCCCATGCGCGTGAATCCGAGCGGACCGACGAGACGCGCGAGCACCCGGAGCCGGAGGTGAACGAGTGGCGGACGGAGACGGGCTCGGTGTTCGCGCGAGCGTTGGCGGAAGAACTCGCGCGCACACGGGGCGTGTCCTCGGACGTGTACTGGGGCAACGAGGGCTTCTGCGTGGACGTGGCCCTGCGGCATCCGCGCCGCGTGGGCGACGTGACGGTGGGCGTGATGTGCGATGGCTCGCGCTACCCCAAGGCCGCGGATCCGGTGGAGTGGGACTTGTTCCGCACGGCGCTGTTGGAGGGCCAGGGGTGGAAGCTGGTGCGGCTGTGGACGCCGCAGTTCTTCCGGGATCCCCACAGCGCCCAGGAGGCCGTGCTCCAGGCGGCGAGCGAGGAGATCGCGCGTCAGCCCCCGGTGGCGACGATGACCGCCCTGCCAGGAGGCGACCGCCGCGTCATCAACTGAGCGGGGGCGTCAGGGGGTCGCCTGGGCCTTGGCCACGGGGTTGCGGCCCCCGACGAACCCCATCACGCCCTGGGCGATGGCCTCGGCCACCTCGTCCTGGTACGTCTCCGAGGCGAGGCGCTTCTCCTCCTCGGCGTGCGACAGGAAGGACGTCTCCACGAGGATGGCCGGCATCTTGGCGCCCAGGAGCACGTAGAACAGCGCTTCCTTGGTGCCCAGGTTCTTCACGCCCGAGTAGTTGGCCGACAGGTGGCTCACGAGGCTCTTCTGCACCTGGGTGGCCAGGCGCGTGGACTCGGAGGTGTTGGCCTTGGTGGCCAGGTCCGCGAGGATGAACTGCAGGTCGCTGATGCCCTTCTCCGAGGTGGAGTTCTCGCGCGCCGCCAGCCGGATGGAGTAGCGGTCCGCCGAGGTGTTGAGCGTATACGTCTCGATGCCGTGCAGCTTCGAGCTCGCCGCCGCGTTGCAGTGGATGGAGATGAACAAGTCACCCCGGGCCTCGTTGGCCAGCACGGAACGCTCCTCCAGCTTCAGGTAGCGATCCTCGTCGCGCGTGAGCAACACCTCCATGCCCTGCTCGCGCAGGTGCCGCGCGAGCTTGCGGGAGATCGCCAGCGTCACGTCCTTCTCCCGGGTGCCCTTGCGGCCGATGGCGCCCGTGTCGTGCCCGCCGTGCCCCGCGTCGATGACGACCCGGCGCACCTTGAGCCCCAACTGCTCCGCGAGCGTCAGCTCCGCGCTGCCCGACACCTTGGCCGCCGCCTTGAGCCGCGCCTGGGCCATGTGCTCGTCCACGGGTGCGGTGACGGGCTTGTTCGCCGCCAACACCTCGGCTGGCGCGGGCTTCGGCTCGGGCGTCACCTCCACCGGCTTCTCTTCCACCGACTTCACCTCGGCGACCTTCGCCTCCGCCACCGGCTTCGTCTCCACCGGAGTGGGCTCGGCGGCCGGCGTCTCGCGCGTGGCGGGCTCGCGCCCCTGCTGGCTGATGGCGTCGAGCAGCGGCGAGGTGCCACCTCCCGCTGGAGCAGCAGCGACCTGGGGGGCGGCGGGCTCGGAGGGTACGGGCTTGCTCAGCTCGACGCGGATGACGGGCGGGGCCGACGCCACGACGGGAGCGGGCGTGGGCGCCGGAGGTTTGGCACGCACCGGCGCGGGAGCGGGCGCCTTGGGCAACGAGGCCAGGAGCGACTTGAGCTCGGGCACACGGTCACCCTTGGGATTGGCCGAGAGGATGTGGGTGATGACACGGCGCGCGGCCTCGGGCTGATCCATCCGCTCGAAGTAGATGCGCGCGAGCATCTCCGCGGCGTCATCCGCGAGCCGGTGGCGCGAGTGGGACTCCACCACGCGGGTGTAGTCGGCGATGGCGGCCTGCTGATCCTCGGGGACGAAGGAGATGCGGCTGAGCGAGCTGAGCAGCTCCGCGGCGGTATAGAGGGCATCCGGAGCGCGCGGGCTCTTGGGGTAGTGCTGGGCCACGGCCTCGAACTTACGGGCCACGTTGAGCCAGTTGTGGCGCAGCTTGCGCCGCGCGGCGTCGTCCTTGAGCACGTAGTAGGACTTGCGCGCGTCCTGATAGGCGGCCTCGGCGGGGTCCTGCTTCGCCTGGGCGGAGAGCGGCAACAGCACGGCCAGTAGCGGAGCGAGGTGGGAGCGAATGGACACGGGTCCTCCGGGCGAGGGCGAGGGCTACAGACGTGTGTCACGGCACCCCACCCCCAGCAAATTTTCACCCGGCCCGGAGGGTATGGTGGCGCTCAGCGGACCCAGCCCAGACGGCGTGCCAGTTCCTCATCGAGGACGCGGGCCTGGCCCGGCAGGGACGACAGCACCGCCGCCAGGACCTTCTCTCCGTTGCGCACCGGGGCGCGGCGGGGGCCCAGACGCGCACGCACCGTGTGTTTCTGGTCCTGCTTGAAGTAGGTGGCGGGAAAGAACGCCTCCCGGTTCGATTCCGGCAGGGGCCCCTCGGGCGTGAGCCACACGAGCATTCCCTTGCGCAGGGGGTCCAGCTCCGCGCGCAACGTGCGCTTGAGCTCCCAGAAGAAGAGGCCCACGGCGATGAGCGCGCCAATGCCAACCCCCCACGGCACGAACTCCAGGGCCTGGGCACGCTCACGCACATAGCCCGCCTCCCGGGGCCGATCCGGAGCATGGGGGTCCACCAGCAGGAAGACGCGAGCCCCCCGGCCCAGACCCTCGGCGTATTCGGCGCGCGTGCGCACTCCGGCGGCCGAGTACTGGACCTTCCCCAGGGTATAGACGACCTCCAGCCGGGCCTCGGCGCCCTCGCGCTCGTCCCTGGAAGGCAGGGTCATGGCCATGAGCTGGCCATCCACCGGCTCGGCGCGCGCGAGGAAGGTCCGCTCCTCCACCACGAAGCGGCCCAGGGCCCAGACACCCACCCCGACCACCGCCATCAGCCCGAGCCCCAGCAGCACCACCCGGACGAGCCGTGCGACAGCACCGGGAACACGCGTGAGGGGAACCTGACGGGGAGCCTGGGGAATGGCGAGCTGCATGGCCCCGGTATACAGCACTTCCTCCCGGCGATCCGTGGGATGACGAGGCGTGTCGAGACGATTCCCGGGCGGAACTTCCCCCCTGGCGGAGATGGCGGGTGGAGGGGCCCGCATCCTATACAGCTCTTGCACCAGCGCCCGGGACGAGGCGCGGATAGAGCGTGGTGACGATGCAGGGGCGGGAGCAATCATGGCTGAAACCGGGTGAGTCGCTGTTGCGCCGGCTGGACGTCTTCCTGTCGCCCGCGCTGCGGCGCAACCCCCCCGAGGAGCTGGGCCGCATGCGGCTGCTCATCCTCATCGCCCTCGTGCTGATGTTGCTCTCGCTGATGACGCTGATGGTCGTGCCCATCAGTCCCCAACCGTGGATCCACGGTCCGGTCTCGATCTTCTCGCTGGTGATGAATTCGTTCGCCTTGTGGCTGCTGCGCCGGCGCTCCACGCATGAGGTCTCGGCGATGCTCGTCTGTTCGATCATCGCCGTCACGCTGGTGTTCACCTTCTCCGCCAGCCAATGGCCCTACTCCGCCTCGCATGCGGCAACCATGTTCTTGCCCGCGCTGTCCGTCTACCTGGTCGGCCCGCGCCCGGGCTTCTTCATCACCCTGCCCGTCGCCCTGTTCATCGCCTTCGTCCACCCGCTGCGCTTCACGGTATTCGGGGACATGCCCCGCCCCCAGGCCGTGCAATTGTGGATGCTCGACACGTCCGCCGCCTTCTGCATGCTGGGCATCTGGGTGGTGAGCTGGTTGCACAGCTCGGCCCGGACCCAGGCGAACCTGGCGCGAGAGCAGGCGCTGCGCACGCTGCGCGAGAGCGAGCTCGAGCTGCACAATCTCATCGAGAACACCGACGACCAGGTGTGCTCGCTCGATCTGGAGGGACGGCTCATCGTCGCCAACTCGGCGATGCGCAAGGCCTTCCAGGTCCGGAGCGGCCGCGAGCCCGTGTCCGGGGAGACCCTCTTCGCCCCGGGCACCCGGCAGCATGAGGGAATCCTCCAGCTCATGGCGCGCGCGCTGGGCGGGCAGAGCGTGCGCATCGAGGACACCTTCGTCCATGACACCGGCCAGCGGGAAACGGTGGAGATCTCCTTCAAGCCCTTCTTCGACCAGGGCGGCCGGCCGGTGGGCGTCACGCTCTTCGGCCGGGACGTCACCAAGCACAAGGAGGCCGAGAGCAAGCTCACCGAGGTGCACCGCACCCTGTTGGACGTGTCACGCAAGGCGGGCATGGCCGAGGTGATCACGGGGCTGTTGCACAACGTGGGCAACACGCTCAACAGCATCAATGTCTCCGTGAGCCTCGTCACCGAGCGTCTGCGCGTCTCCCGTGTGAGCGGGCTGCTGCGCGCCACGGAGCTGCTGCACGCGCACCGGGGCTCGCTCGGGGAGTTCCTGGACAAGGATCCCCGGGGCCAACAGCTTCCCTCCTACCTCGTCGCCGTCTCCCGGCAGCTCGTCGAGGAGCAGCAGGCGCTGCTGGCCGAGCAACGCACGCTCTCCGATGCGCTGGAGCACGTGAACTCCATCATCAGCATGCAGCAGCAGCACGCGCGCGTATCCGCTCCGGTGGAGTGGGTGTCGGTGAACCAGCTCATCGACGACGCCCTGCGCCTGCATGCGGTGTCCCTCGAGCGCTCGGGGGTGGAGCTCCACCGCGAGTACGCCGAGCTGCCGCCGGTCATGCTGGACCGGCACAGGCTGCTGCAGATCGTGCTCAACCTGCTGAGCAACGCGCGCCATGCGCTGCTCGACCATCCCCGCGCCGACAAGCGGCTCACCGTGCGCATCGCCCCCGCCCCCGAGGATCGGCTGCGCATCCAGGTGATGGACAATGGCCAGGGCATCTCCCCGGAGCACCTGTCGCGCATCTTCACCCAGGGCTTCACCACCAAGAAGGATGGCCATGGCTTCGGGCTGCACACCAGCGCCCTGGCCGCCATTGAAATGGGCGGCGGCCTCACCTGCGACAGCCCCGGCCCAGGCCAGGGCGCCACCTTCACCATCGATCTCCCGCTCCATCCCCCCACGACCTCCTAGAATCCGCGTGATGGCGTCCTCTTCCCTTCTGGCCCTCGTCTTGACCACGCTCACCGCCCAGGCAACCCCTCCCCCGGATTTCGACGCAGCGGCCGCGGCCCGTTTCGCGGAGCTCGCGCTCGGGTGCGTCCACCGCGAATATCCGAACAAGATCGCGCACGTCATGAGCGGTGACGCGGACGCGCGCCCTCCCCGGGAGCTGACCCCCTCCTTCTATGGTTGCTATGACTGGCACTCCTCCGTCCACGGCCACTGGCTCCTGGTGAGGCTGGCGCGGCGCTACCCGGAGGCGCCCTTCGCCTCGCGCGCCCGGGTCGCGGTGGCCCGGAGCCTGACGCCCGCGAACATCGAGGCGGAGGCGCGCTACCTGGGTGCTCCGGGTCGCGTGTCCTTCGAGCGCCCCTATGGACTCGCGTGGTTGCTGCAACTGGCCATGGAGCTGCGGGAGTGGGACGATCCCCAGGCACGCGAGTGGTCCACCACGCTGCGCCCCCTGGAGACCCTCGCCGCCCAGCGCCTGCGCGAATGGCTTCCCAAGCTCTCGCGTCCCATCCGCGAGGGCGAGCATGACCAGACGGCCTTCGCCTTCGGACTCGTGCTGGACTGGGCGCGGGGGGCTGGAGACACGGGAATGGAAACCCTGCTCGTCGAGCGGGTGGAGGCCTTCTACGGAAAGGATCGCCGGGGTCCGCTCGCATATGAGCCCTCGGGGCAGGACTTCCTCTCGCCCTGCCTGGGCGAGGCCGATCTGATGCGGCGCGTCCTTCCCCCCGCGCGCTTCGCCACCTGGCTGCGCGACTTCCTGCCGGACATCCCCGTCAAGGGCCAGGCCCCCTGGCTGGAGCCGGCCGTGGTCACGGATCCGAGCGATCCCAAGCTCGCGCACCTGGATGGGCTGAACTTGAGCCGGGCGTGGATGCTGGAGGGAATCCTCTCGGGCCTGCCCCCGACGGACAAGCGCCGCCGGGCGCTCCAGGAGACGGCCAGGCGTCACCGCGAGGCGGGCCTCCAGGCGGTGACGGGGGCCCATTATGAGGGGGGGCACTGGCTGGGCAGCTTCGCGGTGTACCTGGTGACGGGCAGGGGCCTGAACCAGCCCTGAGCGCCCTTCCCCGCCCGCTTGCCCGCCATGGAAACGCGGGCCGGTGATAACTTGCGTGGACATGAAGCGTCTTGTCCTCGGTCTGTGCGGGCTGCTCGTTCTTGGCGCCCTGGCGTTGGGTGGTGCGTACATCTGGGCGGAGCAGGGAATCCGGCGTGCCGTGGCCCCTCCGGGCGCGCCTCCGGTGGAGTTCGCCGTGGTCAAGGGCACCACGGGCAAGGCCCTTGGGCCGCAACTCGTCCTGCGCGGGTTGATCAGCGACGCCCGGCTCTGGAGATGGCACCTGCGCCGCCGTGGCGCCTTCGCCCCCAAGGCGGGCCGCCACCTGGTGAGCCCGTCCATGACGATGAGCGAAATCTCCGCCGCGCTCGAGTCGCCGCCGCTCCCGGATGACGTGCCCTTCGTCGTCATCGAGGGCTGGCGCCTGCGCGACACCGACGAGGCGCTCGCCGCCGCGAAGCTCATCAAACCAGGCGCCTACCTGGAAGCCGCCAGCCACCCGGAACGCTTCACCGCGCCCTTTCCGCTGCCGAAGGGAACGCTGGAGGGTTACCTCTACCCGGAGACCTATGGCGTCATCCCGGGGGAGTTCGACGTGGAAGACCTCGTCCAGCGGCAGTTGAACACCTTCGCCGAGCGCTTCTACCTGCCTCGCAAGGAAGCGCTGTCACGCGCCGGGCGCAGCCTGCATGACGTGGTGGTGATGGCGTCGATGCTGGAGCGCGAGGAGCCCCTGCCCACCCAGCGCGCCGTGGTGTCGGGCATCCTCTGGAAGCGCATCGACAAGGGCTTCCCGCTGGGCGTGGACGCCACCTCCCGGTATGAGCTGGAGGAGTGGAATGACCGCAAGGCCTTCCTCAAGCGCCTGCGCGACACCTCGGACCCCTGGAACACGCGTCACCGCAAGGGTCTACCGCCCGGCCCCATTGGCTCTCCCACGGTGGCGTCGCTCGAGGCCGCGCTCGAGCCCCAGGCGAACGAGTTCTGGTACTACCTCCATGACGCCCAGAGGCGGCTGCATCCCTCTCGCAACGCCGAGGAACACGAAGCACTGCGCCGCAAGTACAACGTGTACTGACACTTGCGGTGCAGGTGGATATCCTCCCTGTCACGGAGCCCTGTTAAACTCAGGCCCCTCACCGCATTCGAGCGCCATGACCTCCCGCACTGAAAACCTGAATGTCGTCGGCATCGACCGTATGTCCACTCCCGCGGAGATCAAGGCGCGCGTGCCGATGACCGACCGCGCGGCCGAGTCCGTGCTCTCCGGGCGCCGAGCGCTGATGGACATCCTGGACCGCAAGGATCCACGCCTGTTCGTCATCGTCGGGCCCTGCTCCATCCATGATCCCGTGGCGGGTCTGGACTACGCGCGCCGGTTGCGCGCGCTCGCCGATGAGGTCCGCGAGACCCTCTGCGTGGTGATGCGGGTGTATTTCGAGAAGCCGCGCACCTCCACCGGCTGGAAGGGCTTCATCAACGATCCACGCATGGACGACTCCTTCCACATCGAGGAAGGCATGGAGCGTGGCCGCCGCTTCCTGAGGGACGTGGCGGAGCTGGGCCTGCCCGCCGCCACCGAGGCGCTCGATCCCATCGCACCGCAGTACTACGGCGATCTCGTCTCGTGGACGGCGATCGGGGCGCGCACGGCGGAATCCCAGACCCACCGGGAGATGGCCTCGGGCCTGTCGACGCCGGTGGGCTTCAAGAACAGCACCGACGGCTCCCTGGATGCGGCGGTCAACGGCATCCTCTCCGCCTCGCACTCGCACAGCTTCCTGGGCCTGAACGAGAATGGCGTGTCGTCGATCATCCGCACCCGGGGCAACTCGCACGGGCACCTGGTGCTGCGCGGGGGCGGCGGACGGCCCAACTACGACACCGTGTCGATCACGCTCGCCGAGCAGACGCTCACCAAGGCGAAGCTGCCCACCAACGTCGTCGTCGACTGCTCCCACGCCAACTCCTACAAGAAGCCCGAGTTGCAGCCCCTGGTGATGCGCGACGTGATGCACCAGGTGCGCGAGGGCAACCGCTCGGTGGTGGGCCTGATGATCGAGAGCTTCATCGAGGCGGGCAACCAGCCCATCCCCACGGATCTCTCGAAGCTGCGCTATGGCTGCTCGGTGACGGACGCCTGTGTGGATTGGAGCACCACCGAGCAGATGTTGCGAAAAGCCCATGAGTTGCTGCGCGGCGTGGTCCCCAACCGCCGCGCGGCGTGATGGCCCGCACGCGAGTGCGCTGGCTGGTCGCTGGCGCCTTCCATCCCACGCCCACGGGCCAGCGCTTCCCGCTCACGGCGGACACCTTTGGCGAACGGCTGGCGCTCGCCACGCGCGGGTTGAGCGTCACCGTGAAGGATCGCCTCGGCGCGGGGGACGCGAGCACCTACGCGCTCCAGCTCGACGGACTGGACGCCTTCGCACTCACCTCGGTCATCGAGTCCCAGCCGGATCTGCGAGCCCTGCGCTCGTTGCATGAGGCCTTGTCGGGCACGAGGCCGCTGGCGCCCGAGGAGGCCGCCCGCCTCCAGGCCACCGTGGGCACGGGCCGGCTCGCCGAGGCGCTGCACCAGGCCCACCGCTCGTCCCCGGACGCCCGGGGCGCCGCGCTCTCCCTCCTCGAGGACGCCCTCTACTCCACCGCGAAGGACCTCCTCCAACACCCGCTCGTGGCGCGGTTGGAGTCCGCCTGGCGAGGCCTGCACTGGCTGTGGACACATTGTCCTCCCCACTCGGGCATGGACATCGAGGTGCTCGACGTCGCGCCCTCCGGACTCGAGGACGCCCTCGCCGCGAGTCTCGAGGGCCCTCCGCTCCACTGCCCCGATGCCTGCTTCCTCGTGGACGTGGACGGCGCGCCCGACACCCTGTCCCGGTGGGCCGCCCTCGGAGAGCGAGCCTCCGTGCCCATGGTGGTGGCGCTCCCCCTGTCCCTGGGGGACGAGACACGGCGGCTCGCGAGCGAGCGGGAATTCCATCTTCCGGAGGCCTGGAGCCGGCTGAGGGCCGACGAGACGTCGCGGTGGCTGTGCGCCGCCGTCAATCCCGTGGTGGTGAAGGCGGAGCGGCGAGGCGCCGTGCGGCGCGAGTGCTTCACGAGCCCCGTGTTCGCCGTGGCGGCGCTGCTGGCGGCGAGCTTTCGCGATACCCATGCCTTCGCGCGGCTCGTCGGAGCGGGCAGCGCGACGCGAGCCCCCGCGGTGTGGCGGCCCCGGGACGAGGGCGCGCCCGTGGCGACCGAGGTGGGCCTGTCCCTGCGAGAGCAGGAGCGGCTGGCCTCGCGAGGCCTCCTGGGCGTGAGTGGCTGGCCGGACTCGGACGAGGTGAACCTGGTGGCGGCCCCCACGGCGCACGCGGGCCGGGACGCGACGCCGCTCCCCGCGCAACTTCTCACCGGCCGCATCGTGCGGATGGCCCTGGAGCTGGCTGAACGGCTGCCCATCCAGACCACCCAGGAAGAGGTTTCCGCCGTCTGTACGCGGGCCGCGGAGGCCTTCCTCCCCACGGGAAACACGAAGGAAGGCTGCGAGCTACACGGGCAGGTGGTCTCCACGGGTGGGGGCGAGCGCGGCCTGCACCTGCGCGCCGTGCTGCGACCGGAGCTGGCGGGCACGCCGCTGCGGCTCGAATTCACCGTCCCTCTGCGCGGCTGAAATGAGATGATGGGGGGCGAGGCGCTGGCGCGAGCGATGGGGGTGCACCCGGTGAGTACGCCATTCCAAGAGGAACTCCGGCTGGAGTTGTCGCTCACGTCCGGAGGCCAGTCCTTCTCCATTCCCGGAGGGCAGGTGAAGCACCTGTCCGCGCGCATGGACTCCCATGGCTTCAGCGCGTCGGTCACCTTCTGGACCACGATGGAGAAGAAGGATGCCCCCCTCTTCACCGCCTTCCAGAAGCCGGATCTGATCCAGGTGCGCTTGGCGGTCACCGCGGTGCAGCCTGATCTCGAATCTCCGCCCACTCCTCTCGTGCTCCAGGGGCTCGTGCGCAGCCGCCGGCTCGTGGCGGAGACCCATGGTGCCTTGAAGGACGAAGCGCGCGTCTTCCGCCGCTACACCGTGGAGTTCGCCGACGCCGCCCAGGTGCTCTGGCGCCAGCACCGCCCCACGGAACTGCACACCGACATGTCGATGGCGGAGGTACTCGAGGCCCACAAGGCCACGCTCCAGCTCTCGCTCGACTGGGCCACGCTCAAGCGGAAACAGCCGCTCTTCTGCCTCGCGCTGGGCTCGGACGCGCCGGGCGTCAGCTTCTATGACTTCGTGCTCTGGTACGTGGACACGCACCAGGGCGTCTTCAGCTACGACAACCAGAAGGACCAGTACCTCCTGACGGACAGCAAACCCGCCTCGGGACAGGCCGCCGCGCTCAGTCCCCTGCCGGTGCACAGCGTTCGGGTCCTCGTGCCACCGCCCATCCGGCATGGGACCCGGGTTCTCAACGCCCTGGCCGAGGCCCCCACCACCGTCGCGCTCGAGCACGCCCAGGCCGTCGCGGGGGTGTCTCACGATGTGCTTCTGCGCACCCCGCTCGCCTCGCGAGCCGAGCAGCGGCAGAAACAGGAGAAGGCACGCCTCCAGGTGCGCCAGCGGCAATTCCAGGTGGCCTTCAAGCGCTTTCCTCCCATGGACGTGTTTCCCGGGGCGCTGTTGCGGATGGAGGGCTCCCTCTGGTCCGCCGGCATGACGGGGCTCGACGAGGACCTGCGGGTGCGGACGCTGGAGCTGGACGCCCACGCCGAGGACGAGGGCCAGCACGACGCGCAGAACACGCCCAGCACCAACTACCAGGCGCGCCTGAGCCTTCAACTGGAAGCCGCGTCCGAGCCGGTGGTCGCCCTGCCCGCCTACCGCGCGCCCCGCTATCCCATCCACGTCGAGGGCCTCGTCCACAGTCCGGGTGGAGAGCCCGAGGACAGGCGCTACCTCATCTCCGAGGACGAGAAGACCTCCATCCACTCCTTCCGGATGACGGTGCCCCTGTGGAACAAGACGGTGAGCGTGCTCGCCGAGCCCATTCACTTCCCGGGACAGTTCTTCTTTCCGCCCTACAAGAACACCCGCGTCCTGGTGGCGCTCCACCACGAGCGCGCCGAGCTGCTGCGCTTCGTGGACTGGAAGGAAGGTGTGCGTCCGCCCCAGGATGGCCAGGGGGATCAGATCCTGCTCGGGCAGAACAAGAAGAGCCAGACGGCGCTCACCCACGACTTCCAGGAGGACAAGCCCGTGTGGCGCATGCTGCGAACCTCGGGTGGAGACACCCAGGTCGTGCGCATGAGCGAGGGCCACCTCTTCATCCAGGTGAAGGAGAGCGAGGCCACCGCGCCCCCCACCCCCACCTATGACGTCTCGCCCCAGGTGCAGGCCGCCAAGGGAGACCTCACGGCGTCGGTGGGAGAGTCCATCGGCCTGACCTCCACCGCCTACCAGGCCGCGATGGGGACGACGCGAGCGAAGATGAAGAGCGCCCAGACGGAAACCAAGGCGGCCTTGGGCGGGGCCCGGGCGGAGGTGGGGGCCAAGGTGGCCGAGGCCAAGAGCACGCTCAAGGGTGCTTCCGCCCGACTCGACCAGGGCACGGGCCAGCTCGCGGCGGCGGCGGCGGCGGCCAAGGCCTCCTTGGAGAAACTGCGGTAACCCACGGGCGGACGGAGCACACCCATGCGGCAATTGAGCGGCAAGGTAGCGGAGCTGCGCGGAGAACTGGAGTCCTTCCACTCGGGCATGACGGCCCAGGTGTCGGCCCTGCGTACCGGCGTGGACGGCCTGTCGGGCAAGCTCGTGGCGGCCCTCGCCACCCTGCGTCCCGAGGTGGAGGGCGTGGGCCAGGAGCTCGCGGCGAAGATCGATTCCCTGGACGCCGAACTGGCGAGTCTGGAGCCCTGAGTGAAGGCCCTGTGGACCCAGTTCGACAAGGTGGCGGCGGAAGTGCTCGCCCTGCGCGCGAAGCTCGAAGTCCCCGCCGGCAAGGTGCGCACCACGGTGGCTTCGCTGGAGCCCGCCGTGTCCTCGCGCTGCGTGGCCCTGGAGCAGCAGGTGAAGGGCAAGCAGCAGTCCTTCTCCCAGCAGCTCGAATCGCTCACCCAGGACGTGGAGTCGCGCTGCGAGGCGCTCCTGGACGAGGGCATCGCCGCGTTCAACAAGCGCAAGGAGGACCTGAAGGCCCAGCTCACCGCCGCCGAGAAGAAGCTCCAGGCGGAGCTGGAACAGGTGCGCGCCCGGGTGGAGCAGGAGGTGAAGAAGGCCCAGGCGCCCCTCCTGGAGCTGGAGAAACAGTACGAGGCGGACCACCAACGGCTCAAGGCCAAGGCCCAACAGAATCCGAAGGACGCGGCGCTCCAGGCCCACGAGGAGCAGGCCCTGGAGGAACTGCGCAAGCTCCGGGCCCGGATGGACGAGGAGATGCTCCGGCTGCGGCTGCCGGAGAAGCAACTGCAAGAGCAGCTCCAGAAGGCCCAGGCCCAGGCGGACGAACAGCTCCAGAAGCTGGAATCACAGCTCGCCGCGCGCGAGCAGCAACTGCGGGAGTTGCTCAAGCAGGTGGGCACGCAGGCGGTGCAGCAGATCCAGGGCGCCAGCGCGAAGCTCACCGCCGCGACGGATCAAGTGTTCGGCAAGACGGCGAAGATGCGGGAGACCGTGGGCGGAGAATCCCAGAAGCTGCTCGGCGCGCTCGACGCGGCGCTCGTGCCGCCCTCGAAGACCCTGCAGGGGCTGCACGACGAAATCAAATCCACGGGCGAAACCTCCAAGGCCGCGGCCCGTGAACGCATCGCCCAGCTGCGCGCGGGGCTCGCCCCGGTGAAGACCCAGATGGAAGGCGCCACCCAGGCGGTGAGCGACACCCTCCAGACGCTGGAGACCACCGTCGGCACCACGCTCGAAAAGGGCGGCGAGAGTCTCAACCAGGCGCTCGATCTGCTGGAGCAGACGCTGGGCATGCCGGTGCGCACGCTGGTGGGACAGCTCGAGGCCGTGGAGAAGCTCATCACCCAGGTGCAGGAGCAGATCGACACGCTCATCACCCAGGGCGTGGGCGCCGTGGATGCCTTGATGAAGACGGCACTGCTGACCGTCGAGTCCATCCAGAATCCCGTGCGCCAGACGATCGACTCCACCTTCGCCGTGCTCGACAGCCTCATGGAGACGGTGGCGCAACTGGAGAAGCAGCTCATGGCGGTCTTCACCGCCCTGCCCGAGAAGCTCGAGCAGCTCCAGACGCTCTTCAAGAACCTGGTGGGCACCCTGGAGTCCCTGCTGGCCAAGGCCGTGCAGATGTTGGACGCCATTCCCGCGTCGGATCTGCCCAAGGCCCTGGTGAACCCGGCCATGGCGGCCATCGACAACGTGGTGAAGCAGATCTCCACCCAGCTGGGCACGCTCACCCAGCAGGTGAGCCAGCAGATGACCGCCGTGCAGGATCAGCTCATCTCCCAGGTGGAGCAGATCCAGGCGCAGGCCATCGAGCAGGTGAACGCGCTGAAACAGCAGCTCGTGCAGCAGATCCAGACGCTCACCCAGTCCGTGCAGAGCGGGATCGATCAGGCACTCGCGCAGCTGGAGCAGTTGGTGGCGCAGGTGACGCAGCAGATCTCGACCGCGAAGGAGCAGGTGGCCAAGCAGGTGGAGGCGCTGGAGACCCAGGTGGCCTCACGCGTGGACACGCTCAAGCAACAGGTGACGGAGCAGCTCGCGACGCTGAAGCAGACCCTAGCCGACGGAGTGAAGGCCGCGACGGATCAGGTGGAGGCGGTGGGCGAGACGGTCGACCAGCAGGTGACCACGGCCCGGGAACAGGTGAAGACCGGCCTGGAGTCGGTCCGCACCACGGTGGACACGGCGCTCGAGGAGGCCCGGAAGGCCCGCGAGCACGTCGAAACCGAGCTGACCCGGCAGGTGGAACAGGTGCTCGGCACCTTCACCCAGCGAGCGGGAGGCCTGGTGGATACGGCCTCCCAGCAGATCGACGAGATGACGGGCCGGGTGGAGGCGGCGAAGAACCAGTTGCTGGCGCCCGTGGACGCGCTCGAGGCATCGCTCCGGGACTTCAACCCCTTCGCCCCCGTGGTGGAGCAAGCACGCACCCAGGTGGGGACGGTGATGGACAATCTCCAGACCCAGGTGCGAGCGCTGGCGGGCTGAGCTACTTCTTGCCGCCGCCCAGGGGATTGGGCAGCTCCGGCAGCTTGAAGCCTTCCGGGACCGCGGGCGCCGCGGGCGCCTTCTCCTCGGACGCGGCGGGCGCCTCGTCCTCGCCCTCATCCCCCCGGGCACTCGACTCACGCAAGATGCGGCTCGTGGCCAGCTCCACGTCCACCGAGCGCGTCAGGGGCGGGCTGAGCAGCAGCTGCCAGTTGCCATCCGGCGCGGTGAAGAGGAAGGAGACCGCCACCGAGCCGGCCTTGGGCGCCTTCACCTGGAAGCGCTGGACGGTGCCTGGGTAGATGACGGACGTCTGCAACACGGTCTCGTCCGGAACGCCCACGCGGGCGGCCACCTCGGAGTACGCCTCGTTGGCGTACTGCTTGGGGTCCACCTGACGCACGAGCATGTACAGAGGCCGGCCCATGTTGGTTCCCACGGGCGATTTGATGCTCAGGCTGATCTGACTCGGTCCACAGGCACCCAACACGAGCGCCGCCAGGGCGGTGAGCCCTCCGCGCACGTTCATCGAGGCACCTCCCGGAACGGCACCCAGGGATCGCCCTTGAGGCCGAAGCCGATCTCCACTCCCCGCTTGCTCACGTTGTTCCCCTGCAGCACCAGGCTCCATTGCCTCCGTTGATCCGACGTCACCTGGGCCTCCTCGAAGAGACGGAAGCAGCTCCAGACGGAGCGGTTCCAGGGCAACGACAGGAACTTGGGATCATCGCGCGCGGGCGAGCGCAACTCCAGCACGATGGAGGACACCTGCTGATCCCACCAGCTCAACGGGAAGTCCTGCCAGGTGGGGCTCTGGTTGAAGCCGTAGGCGGTCGTCTTGCCGCACTTGAGCGAGGACATGGTGACGAAGACACCCGGCATGGGCGGGGGCGGCAGGGGCTGGGGCTGCACCTTGAGCATCAGCGGCCGAGGCCGTCCCTCGTCGTCCCAGAGCAGCTTGGACAGGCGGGACAACTGACTGAGGGTGGGCAGCAGCGACTCGGGCAGCTGCAGCTTGTCGCGCAGTGTGCCGCGCAGGCCCCACTGCGTGCCCCGCTCCGCGCACACCCGGGAGAAGACCTGATCCACGAAGTGCCAGAAGGCGCCGTCCTTGCGCCGCAGCACCTCCAGCTCGCTCGGGTCCACGTCCTCCTTCGCGGTGGGGTTGAACGGGTAGCGCGAGAGCAGCGGCCGCAGCATGCGCCCGGAGGACTCCTCCCACTGCCGCGCGAGCGTGTTCTCCAGCTCCTCCTTGCCCATCTTCTGCACGGCGAGGAAGGGCTCGAGGAAGGGCTGGCGCAGCTCGCCGGTGATGCCCTGTTGATCCAACCACGCATGGGCCTTGCGCAGATAGGAGCCCTCTTCCTCCAGCAGCATGGCGAGGGCGACCTTTTCCAACGGAGTGATCAAATCCGCGAGCTGGGTGGTCGACCCCTCCGCGGCGGGAGCCGGAGCCTCGGCGGTTTCAGCCTTGGCGGGGGCCGCGCCCGGAGCGGCCGGCTTGGCGGCGCCTGGCTGGGACGCGGAGTCCAGCTCGTCACGCATCTGCGCCACCAGGGCCTGGTAGGGCGCGAGCGCCGTGTAGAAGCCACTCTTGTCCGCCACCATCAACTGGACGACGGGCCGGAAGGGCGCCACGGCGTTGCGCAAGGGCTCGTAATAGGGCCCCTCCAGTGTCTCCAGGTTGGCGCGCTCGGACACGTCGCGCAGCATGTCCACCTGCTCCGAGGAGGGCTGGGACAGCCGCGCGAGCTCGTCGATCAGCAGCTTGCGCGAGGCGCTGAAGCGGTAGTGGCGCACGCTGTAGAAGAGGCCATCGCGGTAGCCCTGGGAGAACACGTCCACGCGCTGACGCACGTACTGGGAGCGCTTGGCGGACTCCTCCGTGGGAAGCTGGGCGTCCTTGAGCCGCTGGGTGAACTCATCCACCAGGGGCCGCAGATCCGTCTCGAACAGCGTGCGGGTGAGCACCATCTGCCCGGCGCGGATGGGGGCCTGCCCATTGAGCGTCAGCTGCCCGCGCTTGTCCTTGTCGTCGAGGATCGCCTGGAGCAGCTCCCTCGACAGCTGGGGCGGGCGGAACTCGAAGGACTGCTGCAAGAGCTCGATGCGATACGGGCCCTTGTTGCTGCCGGGCAGCCAGAGCCCATCCCGGGTGAGCAGCTCGGACGGCCCCATCTTCTCCACCGCGAGCAGGCCCGCGTAGGCGTCCTCCTCCATGCGGAGGATGCCCGCGAGCGTCTCGCGGTTGCGCTGCAGCCACGCGAGCACGTCGACCGTGGTCTCGATGCCGTGGAAGTGCCGCGTGTTGACCTGCACCTTGGAGGTGTCGAACAGGTTGAGCACGGTGGGCAGCGAGGCGTAGACGTCCAGATCGGCCAGCTGCGCCTGGAGCCTTTCCCGCTCGGCGCGGCGCAGATCCAACCGGGCGATGTCCTTGGCCTCCAGGGCCTGGCGCAGGAAGAGGAAGTGCTCCATCCAGGGCTTGAGCTGACTCTCGAACGTCAGCCGCTCCGTGAAGGGCCAGCAGGACCAGACCTCCTCGTTGGCGGACACCTGCACGGTGGCGTCCTTGCGGCACGGGGGATCGCGCTCCCAGGGCGAGTCACTGGCGAGCACATAGGTGGCGATGAGCGGCTCGCTCAGGTCGAGCGCGGAGATCCACGTGCGGTTGGACGCGACGCCGGACGGGCTCGCGCCATCGGGAGTGGGCGCGGCCGCGCGGCGCGAGGACTGGGTGTGGAGACTGGAATTGACGAAGGTGCCCAACACGTCCTTGTTGGAGGCGTGCAGGGTGGACAGGAGGTAGACCACCTGCTCGGGGCGGCAGTCCTCGGGATTCTTGCGGCAGCGCTCCAGGGCGGGCCGCAAGTGGCTCTCGCGGATGCCCGAGGCCAGGCGCTGACGCAGGGCCAGGGTCTCCTCGGGGAAACTGGTGCTCAGCGGGGGCCACCAGCGCTCGGCGCGCTTGAGGTGCAACAGCGCCTCCGCGGCCCGGTTCACCAGATCCTCCACCACCTCTCCCCTGCCCTCGATTCCCTGCTCCCTCAACTGCGAGACGGTGTCCTCGAGGCGCTGCACCTCGTCCTGGGCCTCGTCCAGCAGCACGTAGAAGTGGACATACGCGGCCAGGACGGGCAGGCAGAACACGGCGGCGATCGCCGCGGCGCGCCGCAGGTGGGTTTGCAGGTAGAGCCGGCGCAGCGCCTCGTTGGCGCTCGCCTCGGCCACCACGGAGAGCGTGCCGCTCGCGCGCGCCTCCGGCGTGAGGGAGGACAGATAGACGCGCGAGAGCCGGGGCTTGTACGAGAGCGTGTCGCCCTCGAGCAGCGCGGTGACGAAGCGGCCGAGTCCCGAGAACGAACGGCCGCCCTGCGAGTAGAAGTGCTCGAGCCGCTCGAACGCGTCCACGGGCAGCGACGTGAGGCCCAGGGCCAGGTACTGCTCCTGGCCTTGCAGCAGCGAGGACAGGCTGTCCTCCTCGCCCTGCTTGGGGATGTCGAAGGCGAGCGCCACGCCGTGCGTCTTGAGCAGCCGCGCGAAGTCCTCGAAGCCCTCCAGCCCATCCATGTGCGTGAGGCACAGGCGCGTCTCCACGGGGCCGCCGCACGCCTCGGACATGAGGTTGAGCTTGCCGCGCAGGAGCTGGGCGTAGCGCCGCTGCTCGTCGGGAGGCGTGTCGGAGAGCCAGCGCACGTCCAGGGCGATGACCGCCAGGCCCTTCTGCCGGTGGCTGAAGCAGCGCTTCCACATGCGGCGCAAGGCGGCCCGGGCGGAGAGCGTCTCATCCTCGAGCAGCGGCGCCGACACCTCTTGCACCACGCAGTCGGGCCCCAGGTAGACCTGCAGCAGCGGATCCGACGTGTAGCTGGGCAGGTACTGACGGGCCTGACGCTGCCAGTCCACGTCCAGACCGATGAGCTGGGTCTTGCCACTGCCCGCGGGGCCGAACACCACCACGGTGGGCAGGTCCACCACGGCGGCGCGATTGACCAGGGGCAGTCCGGACAGGAAGGCGCCGCGCACCCGCGACAGCCGGTGGCTGTCCATGGGCGGCGGGCCGCTCTCGGTGGCCGCGGCGGGCAGACTCCCGCCCCTTCGGCGCTTGTAGAGCTTCCAAGCGATGAACGCGACGAGTCCCACGCCCAGGGCGAGCAATACCCACGGCAAGAACGGGCTCACCGTGCCCCATATCTTATGGAGCAAGGTGACGCTGCTCTTGACCGTGTTCACTTCGGTGTTGAGCGCCTTGACCCCCGTGCTCAACGCCTGGGAGGGCTCCGCGCTCAACAGCTCCGAAACGATGATCTCTCGCGGAGACAACACGGTTCAGCCCTCCCCCCGGGCCGAGCCCGCCGCGGGACGGCCAGAACGCGCGGCCAGCTGGAGTGCCTCCAGCACTTCTTCCAGACCATCCAAGGACTCGAGCAACTTCGCGTGCCGGGCCTCGTGCTCCGCGGGCGCCAGACGCGTCCCTCCGGGCTCCGGGTCGAGCGCCGCCACTCCCGCGCGCACCTCGTCCAGCAGGGGCACCACGCCCGCGCTCAACCGTCCCAGCTCGGACTGGATGAGCTGCTCCAGGCGGGCCAGTTGAGCCCGGGGACCCGGTGCCTCCCGCGTCATCTGCGCTTTGTCCTTCATCTCGACAACCACCACAGTAGCACCGGAAGCGTCACCACCAGCAGCGCGGACACCCCGTAGTAGCGCCAGGGGAAGGCATGGACGAGGGGCGCCAACGCCTCGGCGGGAGGAGGCGCGGGCACCGCCTCCGGCTTGGGAATGCGGGCCGCCAGCCGCGTCTTGTACTCGCGCAGCCGGGCGGTGTTGCCCTCATAGCGGCCCTCGAAGCCCGCGGTGAGGCAGAAGTGGAGCATCTCGAAGACGAGCGTCGCGGCGGTGCGCTGCTGCAGCTTCTCATCGGCCAGTTCGTAGAAGCGATCGCCTCCCGAGTCGGTGCTGAACAGCTTGTACTGGAGCATCGGCCAGTCCGGCTGCTCCTCGTCCGCGAGCCGGCGCCGCACCAGCTCATCGACGAGGTAGACGAAGGGACGCATCGCCTCGTCCAGCTCCTGCTCGCCATAGGCCGACCCCAGGACGCCGCGCAGCGCTTCCACGTCGAAGATCAACTGCTGCTGCAACAGGGCCAGGCCCTGGCTTCCCACCCGGACCTGGATGCGCTCCCGCGCCGAGGTGGGCTCGGGCGGCAGGGACTGGTCCAACAGCGAGCGCACCTGCCGGTACGTCCGGAGGATGTTCTGCCAATGCTCGAGTTTCATGAGGGTACCGTCAACGGGAAGGCGCCCACCCCCGCCACGGAGGGACGCAGCACCACCGAGGCCTCACCATTCCACGCATCGAGCAGGCGGTGCACCTGCTCCAGGAAACAGGCCACCAGGGGTTCGGCGCTGGAGTCGAAGGGCTCGAGCAGCACCTCGTAGATGTGCAACAGGCCCGAGCCGCGCAGCGCGCCATCGGGCGCCACCGTGGCCTTGAGCTCGCGCAGCCACGGGAGGACCCGGCGGAAGGGCTCCTCGGCGGGAGTCCCGAGATAGTTGAGCAGCGCGGCCAGCTCGTTGCGATCGAGGGTGGACTTGACCTTCCAGGCCAACAGCCGGGTGAGCCCCGCCACGTCGTTGCGCAAGGCGCTGTCCCGATGCGGCTGGAGCCGGCCCACCAGTTGCCAGCCCAGACCTTCCACGTGCCGGCCCGGGGTGGAGATGTTCACCCGGCCCACGGCATTGGAGACGAAGTGGGGCTGGTACCAGAGCGCCTCCACCAACAGCTTGTTCGGCTCGGAGAAGGCCTCGGGCATGCGCACGAGCAGACTGTGACGTGGGCGCATCTCCTCGTCGAGCCCCTCATCCAGTTCGTAGCTTGGCCCCTCGCCCGGCAGGAAGGCCGGACGCATGGGCGCGCGCCCCGATTTGCCGAGGACGAACACCCCGGTGATGGAATGCAGTTGCAGATCCCGGCCGGCGGACATCCCACGGATGGCGTACTCGGACCGGGTGCCATCGGCGCTGATGGGCTGGGCGGGCTCGGCCTTGAGGTTCTCCACCGGCACCACGAAGGGGTGGAGGATATCCGGATGGGGCGAGCGTCCCACCGACCAGGCGCGATCCAGATCCAGACACAGGCTGAAGCGGCTCCACTCCTTGCGCGACGAGGGCACCGTCACATGAAGGAAGAGTCCCTGTTCGGGCATCTGGAAGAACCCGCGCACGCTCTGCAGCGGGTGCTCGTAACGGGCCGAGTCGTCCACGTCGGCGGGACTGTCGCCGAAGACGAATTCACACGGGCTGCCCTGTGAGGTGTCACTCGCCTGGGCGTCGTACACCACGCTCGCCTGCTTGAGGTGCTGGCGCAGCGCATGGAAGACGGCCAGCGAGGGCCGGTACTCATCCAGGTGGCGCACATGCAGGCTCATCACCCCCACCGCGTCCCGGCGCGGGAAGGCGGACTCGAAACGAAGGATGAGCCGCCAGCGGCCGTCCGCCAGGCGCACCACCTCCGTTCCCGTCTGGGAGATGGGGAGGATGCGCAGGGGACGCCGGGTGCGGAATGTCCCTGGACCCCCATGGGCGGGCGTCAGGCGCAGCTCGGTGCCACGGGCGAGCACCAGCGTCTCCGTCATCTTCTCCGCCGGCAGCGCCTGGACCAGGGCCACCGCGGGCAGGGGCCGCAGCAGGAAGTCGAAGAAGGAGGAGAAGAGCCGCAGCCAGGTGGAGCGCAGGTTGTGCTGCGTGGCCAGGCGGGTCTGCACGGAGAAGAACGCCATGGACTCGATGAGGCGCCGCACATGCGGATCCTCCCGGTCCAGGGGCACGCTGGGATGCGACTCCAGGAAGCGCTGCCGGAAGCGCTCGAGCGCGTCCAGTTCGTTCAGGTAGTCCAGATAGATGCGTTCCGACGCGTCACTCACCGCCCACTCACCCCAGTTTCACGAGCGAACCACCCACGGTGGTCATCGAGCCCTTGAGTTCCGCGAGGCCCGCGGACTCCAGGCCGAGCTTGCCCTGCGCGGCCACCTTGGTCATGGGCGCGGAGAGTTCCGCCTGGGCCTTGCCCGCCATCTTCAGGTTGACGCCCTCCACCTTGTTGTCGCCCGCGGAGGCCGTGAGACTCGTCTGCATGCCCTTCATGTCCAGGTTGGACGTGGCCTCCACGGCCACGTTGGCGTTGGAGGACAGCTTGGCGTCCTGCGTCGCGCTCTGCGTGAGCTTGGCCTTGGAGGTGAAGGACATGTCCTTGGTGCTCTCCAGCGAGAGCGTGTCCTGGCTCGTCCAGCTCGAGGCCTTCTGCGACTGGAGGGTGAGCGTCCCGGTGGCGTCCACGGTGAAGTCCTTGCAGGTGATGGTGACGCTGTCTTGCTTCTGGACGTAGGTGCTCGTCTCCGAGGAACCCTTGACCGTGATGGTGATGCTCGTGCCGTCCATCACCACGGTCTGGGTGATCTGATCATCGGCGTTCTCCACCTTTACGGTGACGCCTTTCTCCTTGTCCAGTTCGACGGTGCAGACGAGCTTGCCCATGATTCCTCGCCTCCTCGGTGGGGAGCCCGTGGCTCCGCTGTCGTGTTACGACGGCTCTTCCTTCACCTGGATGAGCAGCGTGCCTTCGTTGAGCTGGATCTTCTGCGTGTCCTTGTCATGTGTGCGCTGCATCAGGAACACGGGCTTGTCGTCCGCGTAGAAGTGCTTGAGCGCGGTACCATTCTCGGGCGTCTTGCCCACCAGCAGTTGCACTCCCTGCCCATCCTGGGGCATGCGCGCGCCCGCGCGCCAGTCCAGGAAGCGCTTGATCCACGCTTTCTGGAAGCCGAGCGCCATCAGCACGCGCTCCCCCTTGTAGGCGGGGAAGTAGAAGTGACCGGGCAGCAGATTGGGGTTGAAGGGCGCGGGGATGATCTGATCCTCGAAGAGGGGGATCTTCACCTTGTATCCATCCAACGACGTGCCCGAATCCGTGTAGGCCTGCCAGGTCTCGTCCTTCGTGTCGCCCTGCTCGCTGACGATGAAGCCCTCCACGTAGCGTGGATAGCTCGGGGGCCGCCAGGCGGGCAGATCCACGTGGGGATCGTTCTTGCCCTCCAGGCGGGTCGACATGCTGAAGGTGAAGAGGGCGGCGTCATCGCCATACACTTCCTCCTCGCCCTGCTCCTCCGTCACTTCTCCGGACAGGTGCATGCTGCGCACGCGCAGGACCGCGTCCTTCGCCACGCCCGCGGCGCCCCAGGCCGGGTTCGCCGGCAGCTTGACGAGCGCTCCGGGAGTGAAGGCCTTCTCGGGAAAGGAGCGCCAGACCAGCTCCATCTCCGGCTCCCGCGCCTTGAGCCGCGCGGTTTCCAGATTCACCTGGGCCTGCATCTCATCCGAGATGGGAGTGCACAACAGCACGTCCTGACGGATGCCAGTGACCGCGTTCTTCTGCGTCACGGCCTGGGTCTGGGGGCTCTCGGCCGTGGCGTTGAGCACCGTCACGTCGTGGCGGATGATCTCGGGCAGCAGCACCTCCAGCCCCGCCAGGTTGTCCGCGTGCAACTCCAGCGGGGTGCCCGAGACGTCCTTGGCGCCCGCGAACTTGTAGCCATGCGCCGCGTAGTCGTAGGTGAAGACACCCGCGTGCCCGTACACGTACCACAGCACCCAGTCGTAGAAGCTGATCCCACTGCCCGGCTCCAGCCCAACGAAGAGCATGGGATGCGTGGTGCCGAGACCTGCATCCCAGTCATAGGCGAGGCGGATCTTCTCGCCCTTGTGCGCCTCCAGGATGTCCTGCACCGTCTTCGAGGTGTAGAGCGCACAGGGATGGTGCTGCCGCCACAACAGCCGCGCGGCATCCTCGAAGCGAATGCCATAGCGGCGATGGAGCACGGCGCTGGAGGACTCGGTGGGAACGGTGTCCTCGACGAGCGTCTTGTCGGTGACGAAGCCCTTGATCTCCAGCGCGGTATGGGTGGGCTTCGCCGAGGTCTCGGGAAGGACCGCCATCAGCGAGAGGGACACCTCGACCAGGTCGGGCTTGAGGAAATCCGGCAGAAGGACGTCCTTCTCCTGGCCGCCCTTCTCCTGGTTGTCCGTCAGCACGAACTCCACCTCGCCCTCGAGCCCCCAACTCCAGAGCTCCAGGGAGAAGCGCTTGAGGTGACCCGCATCGATGTCATGGGTCTTTCCGCCCATGCGCAGGGTGAGGGAGACCGCCAGTCGATCCTGGAAGACACGATCCATCAACCCTCCTCGTCCTCTTCCACCCGGACCTGTCCACTCACGGTGTGAAAGAGAAGACGCAGGGTACACGGAGCCCCGTGGAGCATGCCAGTCAGGACGAAGTGCAACCACAACCCGGAGTCCCGGCCACGCAGCTCCAATTCGGGCTCCTGCAGACGCGGCTCCTGGTGCCGCACCACGTGCAGCAACTCGTCCTTCAGCGTCGTCATCAACTCCCGGGTGCCGAAACGCTCGGTGTAGCGGCCCAGGCCGAATCCCTCGACGAAGTAGCCATACCCCTCCTTGGTGTTGAGCACGGCCTCCAGGTTCTGCCGCACGCGCACCAATTCGCCGTCGGCTTCCGAGCCACGGGATGGACTGATGAATTTGTCGAGGAAAGAAGGGCGCGCCATCTCAAGCCCTGCGCCAGAAGAGGAAGACCTGCATGCCCTGGAGCGCGGGGGTGACATAGAAGGCCATACCATTGTCACGAACAGCGAATTGCCACTCTTCCCCCAACGACAGCTTGTACCAGGAGATCTCCGGACCGAACGCATGGGGGAAGGAGGTATGGGGCACGTGCTGAAAGGCGATGCCCCGCAGCGCCAGCCGGCGCACCGTCGGCAACCGGGAGGGGCTCGCGAGCTTCACCCCCTCCATGGACGGCGGTTTGCTGGGATCCTCTCCCCGCACCAGGAGATACAACTCGCTCTGAACGCCCTCCTCCAATTGAGGCAGGGGAGCGAGAACGAACTGCCCGTCCCGGCAATCAAAAGGCTTGTAGGTGAGCCGCGTATCCTCGGGACGGAAGACACGGTTGAGCAGATCCATCCATCCCCACAACCCCTGCCCCAGGTCATCGTGCTGGTACGCGGGCAGGCTCTCTCCGGGCTCCTGCTCCAGGTAGCAGCACGTCTCGAAGTAGAGGCGGCGCAGCAGATCGAAGAACGAGTAGGGATGGGGGCAGATGCCGCCCTTCATGTCGGCCCGCAGGGACTGCAGGCGGCGAACCTCCAACAAGGTCCTTCGGGCACTGGCGAGCCGTTCCCCTCGCTGGTAGCTGTCCAGCAACAGGGTCCGCAGCTGGCCATGCACCTTCTCCAGGAGCGAATCCAGCTCACCGAGCAACTCCTCCAGGAAGGGATTCGGTCCCACGAGCAACAGGGGAGGCACCTTGCGCGAAGAGGGATGCCATGCGCCCTGGAGATCCTTGGAGAAGGTCGCCAGTTCCAGCGAGGACAAGGCCCGGTCCGCGGACTGCTCGCTGGAGAGCTGCAGACGGCGAAGCACGCGCTGCACCGTGGGAGGCTCATCCGCGTAGAGCGGCACGCCCTCGGCCCCGCGCGTGTCCTCCAGCAGGTGCAGGAAGACGCTGACCTCCGCGCGGCCGGTTGCTTCCAGGGAGAAAGACGGCAAGGTGGCGTTGCCTGGCACATCCACCAGGAAGCCACCCGGCAATACAGCGGTCATCGAGGCAATGGACAGACTGCCCTCTCCGAGCATCGCCTCGCTCCAGGCGAGCGAGGCGATCCCCGTCTGGGGGAGTCCGGACAACTCGGCATGCAGTCGCGCCTCCGCCGAGAGGGCTTCATCCTGGGCGCGAAAGTGCTCGGGAAGGAGCGTCTGGCCAACCTGCCAGCGGACCCGCGCGAGCTTGAGGCGCTGCATGTCGTGGATTCCTGACGTGAGGGACGAGCGTTACCCCGCCGCGGTGATGCCCCACTTCTTGGCGACGTTCTTCTGAGCGCCGGTCGCCAGGACGATGGTCTGCTCCTTCGTGTCCGGCTTGATGCCCATCTGCAGGGTGAAGTTCTTGGGCGACTGAACCTCGGTGGACTCATCGTCCGCCACGCTCAGGTTCAAGGAGTCGCCATTCTTCTCCAGGATTCCCTCGAGGTCCTCGCCCTTGTTGGACAGGAAGTAATTCTTGGCCACGGGGTCATACTCGTAGACGGAGTAGCTGAACTTCACCGTCATGTCCGTCATCTCGCCCAGAAGCGCCGCGGTCAACAGCTGCTTGTTCTCCGTGGAGATCTGCGCGGACAGGTAGATGGCGTCCGTGGTGCCCAGCTCCCACATGTAGTGGCCCAGGACCCCCACCACGCCGTCGAGCGCCGTGCCCGGATTCAGAGGATCCAGCACCGTCTTCTGGTCGGCCACGAGCGTTTCCTTGCCCACGGTCAGCTCGGTGATGAAACCCACGGAAGACTGCTTGTCTTTACGGAAATTGAAGCCCTGGGCAACATTCAGGGAGCGCGCGAATTGAGGCATTGTACCTTCCTGTCTTGGATGGGTTTGACACTACGACAAGCGCCCAGCTATCCCAGGCGGGACTCCAACATCAACTCCACATTGAGACCTTCGAACTGGACATGCGGCAGCACGGCCACCTTGCAGTCGTACCAACCGATCTCTCCCGCCCGGGATTCTACCTGGACGTTGATGGCCTTGAAGGGGAATCGGCGCAGGGTGAAGTCATCGGGGTTGGTCACCGTGGTCACATAACCCGCCAGCCAAGACTCGATCTGACGTTGGACATAGGCGGCATCCGCGGTGCCACCGATGTTGTCGCGCATGATGCTCTTCACGTAGTGCGCGAGCCGGGTGATGGAGAAGGTGTAGGCCAGGTTGGTGACGAGCTGCGCGTTCTCCGAGTCCTTGGGGTCCTTGAACTTCTGGGCCTGCTTGATGGACTGGGTGCTGAAGAACGTCGCCTCGCCGGTCCCCTTCCGGTACACGAGCGGGATGAACCCGTTGCGGGCGAACTCGAACTCGCGATAGTCGGGGATGGCGATCTCCACCGGCATCTGGATCATCTTCTGCCCGCGCAGGGTGAAGCTGTCCACCGGCAGTTCCTTGACGAGTCCGCCACTCTTGGGCCCGCGGATGGACTGGCACCAGCCCGACAGCTCGAAGGCGTTCGCCAGGTTGCGGCCCATCAGATAGGCCGCGCTGCCCCACAGGTACTTCTTCGAGTCACCCTCCGCATCCTCCTTGAAGTTGAGCACCTCGCAGGGGTTGGTGTCGGGGTTCCACGGCAGGCGCACCACGTAGCGCGGCAGCGTCAGGCCAATGTAGGCGGCCTCTTCCTTGTTCCGCAGGGCGTGCCACTTGCTGTAGCGCGGGTGGCTCAGCACACCATCCAGGTTCTTGAGGGACTCGAGCTGCTCGACGGTCTCGCAGTCGAAGAACTTGGGGCTGGCGGAGGCGATGAACGGGCAGTGCGCCGCGTTGGCGATCAGCGCCATGCGCTCCAGCCAGGTGAGATCCGAGCGCGTGGCGGCGAAGTCATACAGACCCAGCATCACGCCGTAGGGCCGACCGCCGAACTGGTCGTACTCCTTGATGTACATCTTGTCGAACAGGGCACTGGAGAAGAGGCTGCTCGAGTTCTTCTCGAAGTCCTCGGACAGCTCCTCCTTGGAGACATCCAGGATGTCGATGGTGATGTCGGCCTGGAAGTTCGTGTGGTTGACGAGATCCTCGAGGCCCCGCCACGCGGCCTCCATCTGCTGGAACTTCTCCTCGTGGAGGATCTCGTTGATCTGCGCTTCGATCAGCTCATCGATGCGAGCGATGCTCTTGAGCACCTCGCCCTTGTCGAAGCGGACCTGGCCCACTTCGTCCTGGACGGGCTCGACGTTGTAGAGCAGCGCCGCCAGCGCGGACATGAAGCGCTCGTCGCCGGGGGTCTGCGTCTCGTTGGCGGACACAGGCACCAGTCCCGTGCCGATCATCGGCTCGGCGCTCGTGGGGATCTCGAGCCCGCGGAACTTGAACAGCTCACTGATGTAGTTTTTCTCGACGGCCATGGGAAGAGGAGTCCTCGGCGTGATGAAGGGGGCGGGAAGGAATCAGGCCTTGGCGGCCGCGGCGTTATCGGCGGCGAGCGCGGGCTGCTCGGAGGACTGCGTCCGGGCCTTGGGCAGGCGCATGGACACGTAGTTCTTGAGCTCGTCGCTCTCCAGGACCTTCTGCAGGTTCTCCTTGTTGGAGAACAGCTCGTAGATCGTGCGCCGCAGATCCTTGCGGTTGTCGATGTCCGCCTGCATCTCCATCAGCAGCTTGCGCAGCAGCATCAGCGCCTGGAGCTTGGGGACGTGGTTGACGATCTCGTCCGGGTTGAAGGACTTCATCCCGGTGATGGGCAGCTGGATCGACATCCTCCCCTGACCCTCCGCGCTGACCTTGTCGTTCACCTCGAGCGACAGGGACATGCCCATGTCCCGCATCAGCTCGTTGATGTTGGAACCCGTGACCGAGCGCATCTGCCGCTCTTCCAGGTCCGCCTGACGGTCCGTGGAGCTCCCTTGGGAGAAGTCACCGAGCACCACCATCCGGAAGGGAAGCTTGACGTCCTCCTTCTGTCCGTTGATGGTCGTGCGGTACTTGAGCGTGATACGCGACTTGGGCAACTGATCCTGGATGGACACGGCTTCTCCTTACACGAAGCGTTGTGCCGTTCCCGCGGTTCCTCACTCTCCCCCTCCACCGCAGGACACAGCCCGCTGTGTTCTGGATCGTCACTTTAAGGACAAGCGATTCCAGGGGTCAAGGGTGCTTACTCACTTGGCGCCTCCGTGTACCCGCTTGGCGCCTTCGCGTGAGCATGGAGACCTGTCGTGTCACCTGAGAAGATGACGACTTGTTGGGTCTGAGCGGGCGAGTCCTGGAGCGCGTAGTACCCAAGGGGGCTGTCGCGAGCCAGGCGCAGGACGCTCTCCTGATCCCGCAGGACGAGGATCACCGTGAGCATCAGCACCGTCTCGGACAACAGCGGTGACAGTTCCTCGTTGAAGCGGCGAAGAGCCTCCTCGGCCCAGAGAACGCCATTGCTCGCCCGGGGCTCGTCGCAGTGGATCTTCACCTCCACCCCTCCAGTGGGGATGGACGCGAAGCCCCCCATGGAATCGCCCTCGCCGAGCGCACTGGCGCCCATCCTCAACTCCCGCGCGGGCAGGCGCTGCTGGCGCACCTCGCGCCGCACCGACAACTCCACTTCCGGAAAGACCTTGCTGAAGAGCCAGTGCAGGGTGCTGGGACAGGTGGGACGCAGCAGGCGCAACCGATCCCGCTCCGCCTGCCGCCATCCCGGCAGCAGCGACTCCTCCCGCTCCGGGTAGAGCCCGGCGAAGCAATCGCGCAGGAGCAGGTGATCGAAGTAGCCGATGAAGCGCTCGAGCCGATCATGATCGAGCTGATCCATCGTCTGCATCAGGAAGGACGGCAGCGGAGACTGCGCGCTGAGCAGCCCCATGTTCACCGTGATGATGACCCGCTTGTCCGGCTCGTGGATGAACGCGATGTCATGCACCAGGTGGGACTGGTGCACGGTGGTGCGTTGTCCGCGGTATTCGATCTCCGCGTCTGCGTAGCCGGAGGCCTCCAACACCGCCAGCAGCGCGGGGATGTCGAAGGAACGGATGCGCTCGCGAATACGCCGCTCGAGCGGCTCCTCCATGATGTCCTACTCCCCTTCCCCACTGCCCTGCGCGAGGAAGGTGTCCAGGTCCACGCGGTAGAGCTGATCCAGCGCCCGGAAGCCCAGCGACTCGGTCCCCTGTAGCAGGGACTCCACCTCGTCCGCGTGCGTACTCAGCCCGGCGAAGAACTTGGAGAAGAGCGAGGGCAGGTAGACACGTGGGTCGAAGTGCTCCATCACCTGCAGCACATCCGCCGCCACCACGCTGGCTCGCCGGTAGTCCTGACGCTCCATGAGCGTGTCGAACGCGGCCAGCTTGCGCATCAACTGCGCCATGGCGGGCGAGACCGGCAGCGTGGGACCCGTGGGCTCGGGCGCGGCGCGTGGCGGCTCGGCCAACTGCGGCCGCGCGCTCACGGGGGCGTCCCGCTCGGAAGGCTCATCCGTGGGCTCGGGATCGGGCTCGGGTGGAGGAGCCGGCAGCGGCAGGGATTGCAGGTGCCCTTCCATCCACTGCGTGAGGCGGCGGAAGGGCGCCTCGCAGCCATTGCGAGGCATCACCCGGCCAAAGGAGGAGAAGATTTCCTCACTCAGCGCGAGCGCCTGCTCCAGCGGCTCGCGGTTGCCCGGCGCGCTCCAGCGCTTCCAGGTGTCGTTCTTGAGGCGCTCGTGGTGCTCGATGTGCTTGTTGAGCACCTTGAGCAGCCAGCGCAGGCTTCCGTCCGCGAAGACGTCCTTGCGCTCCCGGGGCCCGAAGGACTGCCAGTTGTAGAGCAGCGTGCTGGAGAGCGAGTGGAACAGGATGGGCAGCGCCTCCAGCCCTCCATCCAGGAAGAGGCCCAGAAGATAGGGGCCCACCAGGCGCACGTCATACACGCCCCCGCGCAGCAGGGCCTCCGCTTCCCGCGCCGCCTCGGCGTAGGCGCTCTTGGCGACGAGCGCGGTGATCTTCTCCAGCCGCTCATCCGAGCCGTCGAGTTCCACGGGCTCGCCCTGCAGGGGCTTGTCCAGGAGGTGCGCCTTGAGGGGCGGGAGCGCCAGCGCGGGCTCAGCCATTCTGCACCGCCACCTGACCCGGGGCGACGACCTGGATGACCCCCCCCCAGTTGCACATCAACTTACAGTTGCTGTCGACCGCCGGCATGTTGCCAATGAGGACCTTGGGACAGCCCGGCACCCATGGCGCAGCCGTGGCCGGCACGCACGGCATGGGAGTCAGCACGCCCATCGCCGCCGCCGTCGCCGCGGCCACCGTGGGGTTGGCGGGCGACTGGCACATGCCAAACGGCAGGATGTTCATCAGGGGCTTGTTGTCCATGATGTTGGCCGCGGGCGTCGTGGCCAGGATCTTGTTCGTCGGCAGCACCACCAACGACGAGGGCGCGACGCCGAAGCTGCACTGCAGCATCGCTCCCATCACGACTTGGACTCCCATGGCCTCAACCCCCATCGCGGGAATTCGCGGGATGCGTCATTCTCACACACCCGGCCCGTCTTTTTCCAGGAGCTGCCCCCGCAGCGCGGTGAGCGCCTGGAACAGTCGGTCGGTGCTCTTGCGGTGAAGCGCACCCGTCAGGTACTGCGACTGGCACCAGGCCGCGTCCAGCGCTCCCTCCAGCTTCCGGGGATAGAGCGGGATGAAGTCGGTGCGATCCGGCAGGTGCTCCGCGCCCAGTTGTAGCTCGATCCGGCGGCGGATCTCCTGCAACCACGGGCCCGCGTTGAGGCGCTGCGCGCCCGTGAAGACGAGCAGCACGTGGCGATAATGGCCCGCCACCCCTCCCGTGGGCGCGGTCACCACGAGCGCTCCCCGGACGAAGGGCAGTTCCCGTACGACCTCGGCCACCTCGTCCCCCGGGTAGACGCGGCCCTCGCGCCGGGCCGTGCGCGGACCGCCATAGTGGTACACCCCATAAGCCCGCGTGAGGACCAGGTAGCCCGGCGGACGCTGCTCGCCCGGCAGGAGCGTGAAGACGCCCAGGTCGCCGGGCGCTTCCTGACCGCTCATGTTCACGTCGCTCAGGGTCCAGGCCCGGCCTGGAGCCGGAGGCGCCTCGGTGTGCACGTCCCTCACCCGCCTTGGGGAGCCCAGCACCGTCCCCCCCGCCGCGGGATCCACGAGCACGTTCGACGAAGGGACCGCGGAGACGCCACATTGGCGGACCCAGGCGCGCCACCCCTGCCAGTCAATGGGCTCCTCGGGGTTGCGGAACCAATGCGCCACGTTCTTGAGGGGCGTGCGCGTGCGCAAGAGAAGGTCCCTCAGCGCGGGCGTGACGCCCAGCGAGCGCAAGGGCTGCTCGGTGAGCAGCGCGGGGTTGGTCTCCAGGTCCGCTGGCTCCAGGTGCACGTACGTTGCCCCGCGCAGCAGGGTCGCGAAGAGGAACGCGGGCAGGTGTTGCAGCGGGTGGTAGCCCGGCGCGGCCAGGTGCTCGCCCGGCCCCAGGCCGAAGGTGAGCAGCCCATCCACCAGCGCCCCCCGCCACGCGTCCTCCGCGAGCAGCGGCACGGGCGTGCCCGTCGGCTCCACCAGGGGCGAGAAGAGCAACCCCACGGGCTCCTCGGGCTTGTAGGTATGCGAGGTGAACGCCGGCGCCGCCTGCCCCCGGCTCTGCAGCACCTGCTTCTCGAAGCCCTCCACGAGCAGCACCTGGTGGGGCTCGGTGGCGATGAAGTCGGGCTGGAGCAGGGCCAGCCGCCGCGAGATGAAGCGCCGACCCTGGGGTGGCAGGTAGCTGATGCACGCGCCCAGGCCCAGGGCCGCCGCGAGCGAAATGAGCAATTCACTGCCCACGGAGTACAGCAGACAAACCTTCGCTCCCGCCTTGACCCCCTGCCGGGCCCATTCGGTGGCCCGCCGCGCCGCCTGATCCTGCATGACGCGGTAGCTCAAGGTCTGCCAGCCACTCCTCCGGTCATAGGCGCGCAGGGCGAGGCGGTCGCCGCTTCCATGGCGCACGACGATGTCATGGAAGAAGTCGTACTGCTGCCCTACCCGGCTCTTGAGCGGGGCACCGCGGCCCACGTGGGCCGCGGCCAACGCGGCGGCGAAACCCTCCGCGTCCGTCCAGCTTTCCCGCTGCCACGCGGGCACTCCGGGGTCCTCCGAAGTGCCCGCCTCGAGTTGCTCGAGGATCTTCCGAACGTCGAAGGGCATTCGTCGCTACTCCCGCCTCCGCCGCCAGCGTTGGCCAGCGAGGGCCAGGAGCAAGAGCAGTCCGGCGCTCCCCGGCTCCGTCGTGCCACACGAACACCCGCTGCCGTTGATGGTCAGGATGTTGCCCACTCCCTTGATGGAAACCTGCGCCTCGTCATCGGAGCCCCCCTGCAACCGGAACAGAACCGCGTTCTCCACCTCACCGGCCACCCGGGGGGTGTAGCCGACCGTGAGCTCGACACTCTGTCCAGAGGGAATGGGATTGGCCAATGGACTCGCATCCAATGTGAACGGCGAGTCCAGGCTGTTTCTCAGCACCGCCGACACGAGCTGATCCTTGGGGGATTCATTGGTGACGGTGAGCTTCATGCTCCCCGCCTTGTTGGCCTCGACGCGTCCAAAGTCCAAGGTGGGAGGAGTGACCTTCAGGACGCGCCTCACCGCCGTGCCCTCGATCTGCGCCACCGCCCCCCATGACTTGCCTTCCGCCGTGAAGGACACCGTGGTCTGGGAGAAGGTCTCGGTCTTGGGATTGTAGCGGACCATGACGGTATACGGATCGTTGTTGGGATTGAGCACCAGGGGCTGGGTCAAATCCAGGCTCGTCTCGATGGGCTCACCCTGGGAAGAGACCCTCGGCTTGCTCAACGTGATGGGATCACCGGTCCGGTTCGTGATGGTGAATGACCGTTCGAGAGGCTCATCCCCCAACCGGAACGCACCGAGCTTCAACACCGGAGGCTCGACCACGATCGCCGGCGTGATTCCCTCGCCCACCAACTCCACTTCGTAGGGGTCGTTCTGCCCCGCGAAGTACAACTGGAGCTTGGCATTCGCCTTGTCCGTGGTCCGCGGATTGAAACTCAGGCCAAGTGTCAACGGCTCGCCCCGGCGCAGCGTGTACGGTGTTTTCAGCGGCGAGGGGGACACCACCGAGAATCTCGCGGCGTCCTGCCCGTCGAACTTGACCTGGGTCAGCTGCGCATCGGCCTCCGTGTTGTTGGTCACCGGCAGCAAACGTGTTGGAGACGCATCGTTGATGAGTTGCGCCCGGAAATCCAAACGGTTCTCGACCGAGATCGGGTCGTTCGTTCCATAACCGTAGATGTTCACGAACACGGACGGACTGTAGTCGTCCGAGGCCATCCTCAACGCCGCCGAGGCATTGAGATTCGTCGCGGTCGGGTGGAACACTACGCTGAACTGCAAGCGGCCTCGCCCATCTCCCGGGAGGGGTTGAGTTCCCATCGTCTCCGGATCGGGAAAGATCTTGAAGAACTCCTTGCTACCCAACAAGGCGATGCTCGTGAAAGTGATGGGTCCATTGCCCACGTTCACGATGGAGATCTGCCTGGGGCGGGAATCGGAGCCCGCCATGACTCCGTCGATGATGAGCGTCCCACCGTCGGGCTCGACGCTCAGTTCCGCAACGGTTCCCGTTCCCTTGACCTCGAACGTCTTATCGCTGATGTTCGAGGAGATGGTGGCCGTGGCCTCGCGGTAGCCCACGCCCGACGGAGTGAACTTCAAGGGGATCTCAAGCTGCTCTCCCCCATCCATTCGAATCGGGAAGACGCTCCCCCCATCCGCGGCGCGCTCCACGCTGAAGTCCGAGGCGAAGTCTTGGCCTCCCGCGTCTCCTTCCATCGTCCCCCCATCGGGTAGCGTCTTCTTGCTGAACGAGATTGCGTCGATGACGAGCTCCCGATGCCCGTCGTTCTTGATCGTCACGGGCTTGACGTTGAAGCGGCCCAGGTTGGTGTTTTCGAACCGGACAATGCTGGAACCCGGCAGGAAGAGGATGTTCGCGCCCACTCCCGTGCCCGTCAGTTGGAACTTCTCGACAGGCCTGAGCTGGGAGTCCGTGAAGATGCTCAAGACACCGTTCTGATCTCCATTGCTCAAGGGTCTGAAGATCGCGTTGAAGGCCGTGGATTCACCTGGCTGCAACACAGTCCCCGGCTGGAGGTACATGGTCCGGAACTGCTCCGCTCCCTGGGCGTTGATTCCCGCGTCCAACAAGGTCAGCGCGTACTGGCCCGTGTTGTGAATCCGCACGGAGACAGCCCGCTGGCTGGACAAGTCCTTGGACAGCTCCACTTCACCAAAGTTGACGTCCCAGGTTCCCCCATCCGTCGTCAGGAGGCCATCCAGTCCCTGGCCACTCACGGGCACGGGATTGAGGGTATTGAGGGCATTGGTGCTGAACGTCAAGCCACCATCGCGCGTGCCCGTCCGCGTCGGCCTGAAGACCACGTCGAGGGGAGCGGTGTCCTTGCTTCCGATGGTCAAGGGGAAGGGAGTGCCTCCGTCCGACGCCACGGCATAGAAATCCTCGAGGTACGACACGCCCTGGATGACCAGGGGAGCGGATCCCTCGTTCCGGATGTAGAGCTTGCGCGCGGCGCTCGGATAGTTCACCCGCTGCGGACTGAAGGAAAGGGCAGTCTCTCCGGAGAGACTGATCTCCGCGGCGGTTCCCTGGCCCAGCAACGGCAGATCCACCGACAAGGGCACTCCGTTCGAGGTGTCCACCACCAGCGTCGCGGAGTAATCCGTGTTCTGGGAGGGCTTGAAGGAAATCGTCGAGACGATGGCTCCTCCATCCGTGTTGAGCTCTCCGGAGAGTGAGCCGGAGTAGGTGAACGCGGAGTTCCCGGGCAGAACACCGCCGTCCGGCAAGCGCTTGACGATGCTGACCCCCGTCAGGTTGAGCGTCGCGTCGCCCGCATTGGAGAAGCGCACCGTGTGCGATTGGGCCAGGGCATCCACGGGAACACCCCCGAAGTTGAGCGAGCTCGTCCCCGCCGGAAAATCGGGAAGGGTGATCCTCAGCCGCGCCTCGGTCGACTTGCCCTGGAGTTGGACCGTATGCGGGCTGTTGTCCGCGCTGCTCCTCACCGTGAGTGTTCCCTGGGCGTTGCCCGTCACCGTGGGCTTGAAGCGCACCTTGAACGGCAGAGGGGAGGACGGGTTGATCACCATGCCCGCGTCCAATCCCACGACGCTGAACTGATCGGAATTCAAGGACACTTCCGAGATGGTGACGGACGCGACCGGGTTGTTGTTGCTCAAGGTCAGCGGTTCATCCGCCTGGGTGGTGTTGCGGACATCCGGGAAGGCAACCCTGTCGCGGTCCACCGTGAGCCCCACCGTTCCCGTTCCCGAGAGGGGAACCGTGATGTGGGAATGCTCGGGATCATTGGTCTTGAAGGTGAGCAACCCGGAGCCCGCGCCCTGGCTCATGGGCTTGAATCTCACCGCCACGCTCCCGGGCGCGGAACTGGTCACCTGGAGGGGCTGCGCGGACTGGAGTTCAAACGGGCCGCTGGCATCGAAGGTGTCGACGACGAGCGTTCCCGTGCCCGAGTTCCTCAACTCCACGTTCCGGTATGCACTCCACTCGCCCACGGTCTGGTTCGGGAACGCCACCAACCCGGCATCCACCTGGAGGGTTGGTCTCACCCCCTGCCCATGGATCTGGATCTCATGGGTCCCAAAGGTCTCGTCCTCGCTGGCGAGCGTGAGCGTCGTGGCGGCGGCGGGCTCCTGAACCACCGGCGAGTACCTCACTGTCAGGGTCAGGCCTCCATCCAGGGCGGGCAGCGTCGGGTACGGCGGCGACAGCACCGGCTCGAGCGTGTAGGCGGGATCTCCCTCCAGTCTGATGTCGGAGAGGGCGATGGGGCCCGTGCCCCGATTGCGCAATTGCACCAACCGCGTGGCCCCCCCATCCGTATTCACGCGCACCTCCTCGAAGTCGAGTTCTTCGGAGGCCGGCGTCAACTCGACACGGGGTTGAACGCCCCTGCCCCGGAGCGGGAAGAGGGCGGGCTGGAAGCCCGAGGGATTGGTCGCGAACGAAAGCTGACCTTCCTCGATGACATTGTCATCCGTGGGGGCGAACCGCAAAGTCAGGTCGCGAGAACCCCCATCGCGCGTCAGGGGGAAGCTGCCCGCTCCCGCATCCGCCAGGAAGTGACTGTTGTTGAGCACCGCCACGCTGGTGACGGTGACGTCCGTGGTGCCGTTGTTCTTGATCTTCACCGTCCGGTAGGCGGTCTTCCCGACGCGCACATCGTCGAACATGCCCCCATCGGCGGGCTCGACCACCAGATCGGGTCTGACGCCCCTGCCCTGGAGCTTGTACTCCACGAGGCCGAGCTGCGTGTCCTCGCTGGTGAAGGCCAGGGTGCCTTCCTGGAGGGACGTCGCGACCGTCGGACTGAACCGCACGGTCACGTTCCGCTGTCCCCCGCCCTTCACCAACGAGAAGTTGCTAGGTGGACTGACCACCGCGAAGAGCGCGTTGTCGGTCAGGGTCACCGTCTTGATGACGATGTCCTGGGAGCCTGTGTTGCGGATCGTCACTTGCTTGGTGGGCGTGTTGTTGACCAGCACGTCACCAAAATCGCTCCCCCCATCCGCGCTGATCGCCAGCACGGGTTGGACACCCATGCCCGAGAGCGGATACGGCGTGGGGTTGAAACCCGCGTCATCACTGGAGACCGTGATCGCTCCAGCCACGATGCCGCCCGTCTCGGCGCCGGGATGAAATCCCACCCAGAGGTCCTGTCCCGCGTCCGCCGCCAGCGTGAAGCCGCTCGTCCCCGCATCCAAGGAGAAGAGCGGACTGGAGTCGACCGACAACCCCACCTGGTTGATCTGGATGCTGCCCGAGCCCTTGTTCCACAAGGTCACCTTGCGCTGCGGACTCTGCCCGACCCGCACCTCTCCGAAGCTGCCTCCATCCGTCGGCGTGAACACCAGCTCGGGCCGGACGCCCCGTCCCGACACGGAATACGGGAGAGGATTGAAGCGCGAGTAGGCACTGGCGACCTGGATTTCGCCCTGGACAGGAGTGGTGCCCGTCTCGGTGGTGGGCTTGAACCGCACCGTGAAGTTCCGGAAACCGCCGTCCCCGGGCAGATCGAAGTTGCTCGTCCCTCCATCCAGATCGAAGAGCGAAGCGCCTCCCACGAGCTGCACGGTATTGATGTGGATGTTTCCGGTGCCCTGGTTGCGCAGCGTCACCGTCTTCTGGGGCGTGGTGTGGACCCGGACATCACCGAAGGCTCCCCCATCCACCGGCTCGAGCACCAGGTCGGGCCGGACGCTCTTGCCCATGAGGCTATACAAGACCGGGGCGATGCCTCCATCGGTGCTGACGAACTCGAGCGAGCCGGAGACATTTCCCGCATCTTCGGGAGAGAGGAAGCGCACCGTCAGCGCCAGTGACCCACCATCCGCGGGCAAGGGGACGGAGCCATCCGGTGCGCTCACGAGCTGGAACGCATCCGGGTTGTCCCTGACCCGCACGGACTGGAGGGTCAGTCCCTCCGAACCCGTGTTCCGGATCATCATGTTCTGCATGTTGACTTCACCCGCCGTCACCTCGCCGAAGTCCAGCCCCGCGTCTGGAGTGAACACCAGATGGGGCTCCACCCCTTCGCCCGTGAATACGGCCTCGGTCGTGGTGGAGGCATCAATCGCATCCTTGCTGATGACGCGCAGGGTTCCCGACACCTCTCCCGGTGCGATCGGGTCGAACTTCAGCACCAGGGAATGCTCCGCGCCCTGAGGAAGCGTGAAGGGCGTCCCCGCGTCGGACTGAAACGACAACCCCACGCCGGAGCCATCGATGTCGAGGTCGATGGACTCGATCGACAGCTCTTGAGAGTCGATGTTGCGCACCTTCACCGGAAACTCGCGGTGCTGGCCCACCCGGACCGGTCCGAAGTCACCTCCGTCCGGACTACTGATGTCCACGAAGAAGTCCACTCCTCTGCCAAGCAGGGGGACATTCGTCGTGGCTTGTTCGGAATTGCTGTCAATAGCGAGATTGTACCCTTCAGCCGCCCCCAAATGATCGGGGATGAAGCTCAAGACGATGTCCTTGAACTCTCCTTCCTGAAGAGTAAACGGCGCATCCAACGTACCTCCATCAACCGGATCCCTGATCTCATTGATTTTGAAGGGCGCATTGGTGGTTACACCGCCATTGAGGGTGACAGCAACACCACTGACTTCGAGCGGCGCCGCTCCTTGATTGCTCACCGTGACCGTTCGGTAGCCACTTCGTTTCCCCTTCCCTTGATTTCCAAAATCAAGCCCATCAGGCAACACCTGGAGGATTCGCTTTTCAAGCTGAAGCGTGAGCTGGAGATGGGAGAGGCAGTAATTACTGGAAGAGGGTTGGAAAATGAGCTGATTTCCCCCATCCGTCTTCCATGAGTTGGCGATAACGTCTTCGCCAGCGTCCGAGGTGAGGAGCACGACGCCTGCATCTCCATCACAAACCTTCGGAGTGCCGCTGTTGCAGTTGCGGTTTCTACTGCTAATGGTCCCGAGCGGGAGGTTATTGAAAAGGACGGGGACCGATGTCGTGCCGCTACCGAGCACGCTGGCTCCGTACACTTTCGCCTGGACTCCTACGATCCGTGCCCCGTCGGGAATGACCAATCCTTGGATGGGCCTCTTCCAGAAATCATCGCTGGCCCCCACACTTGGGCACCTGTAGGTCGTGACCCCATCACACTGCAGGCAGTTCTGGCTGTTAGACGGCCCGCCCCCATCCAGACCTCCCGCATCCCCTCCTTCTCTCCAGATGACCGGGTCCACGGGGGCCGCCAGCGGCGCTCCCATCTGGACCCGCACCTCGAGCGGAACCTCGGGCGAAAGTCCTGGAACCGAATCCGTGCTTCCTGGAGCAGGAGACGTGCAGGCAGCGAGCACTCCCAGGCACAGGAGGACCAGGATCTTGGGTCGGAGCACTTGTTTTTCCCCACGTAAAGAGCGGTAGGATTCTACCCGATCATGAGCTTACATTCCTCCCCTCGGGGCGCAATGGCCGCGGCGTTGCTGGGCTGCTCGGTGGCCTGGGCCCAGTCCAACGATCAGCTGCCGGGCTTCGAGCTGGAGCGGCTGGAGACGAACACCGGGCGCGGCACCCTGTTGGTGGGCAACGGGGAGCTGATGGCGCCGGGTGGTTTGAGCGTGAACCTGCTGGGGCACTACCAGCGCGCACCGCTCACGCTGAGCGACGGAGGGGATCAACGTCTGCAAATTGTGCGCAACAGGGCAACCTCCGTCTTCGCGGCCAGCTATGGCGTCCTGTCGTGGCTGGAACTGAGCGCCCAGGTCCCCTTCGTGGTCTGGCAGGAGGGAGAGCCCCCGACATCCGTGGGCCTGGCACCACTCTCCGGTCAGGGGGTCGGAACTCCCCTGCTCCAGGCGCGGCTCGGGCTGTTGTCGCGGCGCCAGCGCAAACCCGTGGATCTGTCCGCGGATCTGGGCGTGGGCTTGCCCCTGGGCAATGGGTTGGCGCTGGCCGGGGACGATGGGCCCCGCTTCCATGCACGGGTCACGATGGGAACGAGCCTCAGCATCTTCCAGTCCTCCCTGGAGGCGGGGATCCTGTTCCGGCCCCGGATCCAGATTGCCACCTCCGCGTTGGAGCCCGCCTCCTCGGGAGCGAGTTCGGAGGTCCGGATCGGCGCCGCGTTGGCGACGACGGGCAGGGGCCTCAGGGGCGAGCTCGGCCTGCGGGCCATCATCGCCTCCCAGCCCGCCATGGAAGTGCTCGGAGGCGTGCGGTTGCCGCTCTTGCAGGGTCTAGATGCCTTCGCCATGGCGGGCCCAGGAGTGGGTACCGCCCCCGGAACGCCGCTCTTCCGCGTGCTCGCGGGGGTCACATTCCGCAGTGAGCCGCCGCCCAAGCTGTCGTACCTCGACGAGCACGCGGATCGGGAGCTGCAACTGACCCTGGCCACGCCCACGCCCGACCAACGGGAGGAACTCGTCCGCCCCACTCCGAATTGGGAGATCGGTGTCGAGCGCTCTCCAACACAGGCCGCCGTGGCCGACAACACCCCACCGCAGCGGCCTTATCAGCCGGGGCCTCAAGAGCGGCTCGTTCTGCGGGGTGAGGTCCACTTCACGCAGGGGAACGCGGAGCTGCCAGGCGTGGTGCCCCTGCTCGACCAGGCCACCCTGCGTCTGGCGGAACAAGCCCGGGTGGGAACCATCCTCATCGAGGGGCACGCGGACAAGGAAGGCGGAGACGCGTCCAACATGATTGTGTCTCTGCGCCGGGCTCAGGCGGTGCGCCGCTACCTGATTGATCAAGGGGTTCCCGCCGCGCGAATCCGGATTCGAGGTTTCGGTGCGGACTGGCCGGTGAGCGCCACTCCCGCCACGGAGCAGGAGCGGCAACTCAACCGCCGGGCCGAGATCCTCGTCATCACCGATGCGGAGGATCCCCTCACCACCCAGGCGCCCATTCCCTGAACCTTGAATCGAGCAGGCAGGCCACGACAAGCGTGACTCGTCGTGCTCCACTCCAGCCCTCCTGTTCATGGCCCGCTCGGTCCTGGGTCCCATCCATTTGAAGGAGTCCACAACTCATGAAGCCCACCCGCGTTTTCCCCCTGCTGCCGGCGCTCCTGTGGCTCGCCGGGTGCACCGATGATCCCACACCACCTGGACCGGTGGACGAGCAGCCAAGGCTGGAGGAGGTGAGGGTGACGTGCGCGCCCACGGCCCTGGTGCTCGGCCAGAGCGCCCAGTGCAGCGCGAGCGCCCGCGACCAGAAGGGCCAGCCCTTCGCCATCTCCTCCTATACCTGGACGAGCAGCGACAGCGCCCTGGCCCAGGTAGACGCCTCGGGCAAGGTGGTGGCCCACGCCCCGGGCTCCGTCTCCATCCGTGCCAGCGCCACCTCGGGCGACTCCACTCGCCAGGGCGAGGCCTCCCTGTCTCTCTCCCCCCGTCCTCCCACCGTCCACTCCACCTCCATTAGCGCCTCGGAAACGTGGACTCTGGCCGACAGCCCCCACGAGGTGCGCGGCCAACTCTCCATTACCGACGGCGCCACCCTCTCCCTGCAGCCCGGTGTCGTCGTCCTCTTCGCTCCGGACGCCGAGCTGCGCGTGGCCCAGGGCGCCCTCCTGGCCCCGGGCTCCTCCGCCCAACCCATCTCCCTGGTGGCCCCGGACTCCTCCGCCCAGGGCGCCTGGCGTGGCCTGGTGTTCGCCTCCGAGGGCAGCGCTTCCCGTCTGGAGCACGTCTCCCTGCGCGGTTGTGGCCAGCCCTCCGGCGAGGGCGCCTGCCTCGTCCTGCGCGACAAGGCCTCCCCCGTCCTCCTCGACGTCTCCGTGGACAAGAGCGGCTCGCTCGGCGTGCTTGTCGCCGATGACGGCAGCTCCTTCGGCCCTGACTCCGCCCGCCTCTCCGTCTCCGGCAGCTCCGGCTTCGCCCTGCGCCTGGCGGCCAACCACGCCGACTCCCTGCCCCTGGGCGGTACCTTCTCCGGCAATGGCCGCGACGCCGTCCTCCTCGCCGGTGACGTCACCCGCTCCCTCTCCTGGCCCAACCCCGGCGTCCCCTTCGTCATCCTCCAGCGCATCCACGTCGAATTGCCCGTGGACAACCTCATCGCCACCCTCACCCTCACCCCGGGCACCACCCTGCGCTTCGGCCCCGAGGGCGAGCTGGCCTTGGGGGGTGGTACCTACCTGGGGGACCTCGTCTCCGAGGGCACCGCCGACGCCCCCATCCTCTTCACCTCCGACTCGGCCAGCCCCCAGCCCGGCCAGTGGCGCGGCCTGCACCTGGGCCCCTACATCACTCCGGCCACCCGCCTGGTACACACCACCGTCGAGTACGCCGGCGCCTCGGGCAGCCCCAGGGGAGGCACGGCCAACCTCAACCTCTACGGCGATTCAGGCTTCTGTGGCCCCTGCCCCGTCCTCCAGGACGTCACCCTGCGCAAGGGCAGTGGCCTGGGCCTCCTCTTGAATGAGTTCGCGAGGTTCGACCCGAGTTCCACCCGCCTCACCGTGCGCGATAACGGCGGCTACGCCCTCTCCATGGATTCCAACGAGGTCCGCAGCCTGCCCTCCCAGAGCACCTACAGCGGCAATGCCACCGAGGGTGTGCTGCTCAAGGGCTTCGTCGCGGACAGCCAGTCCTGGCCCAAGCTGGACGCTCCCTACGTCATCGACACCGTCCTCCAACTGGGAGTGCAGTATGCCCCCGCTCCGACCCTCACCCTCGCTCCGGGCACCGAGCTGCGCTTCAACCTCAACGCCGAGATACTCATTGGTCCGGACGTTGATAGCCCGGGCGTCCTCGTCGCCAAGGGCACTGCGGCCGAACCCATCCGCTTCGTCGCCAGTCATCCGACGTCATACGGCGCCAACTGGCGCGGCATCCACATCTGGTGGGGCGGGGACAGCCAGTTCGACCACGTGCTCGTCTCGCATGCCGGCGCCAACGGGCGCCGGGCTACCGCCAACATCAACGTCTACCGCAACCCCGCCCCCTCCATCACCAACAGCCAGTTCAATTGGGCGGTATGTGCCCTCATGACGAGCAACAAGGACTCGGGCAACAACCAGAACGTCACCATGGATTACACCCTGCCCGAGTACAACAACTCGTTCGCCAACAACGACATCAACAACCAGTGCAGCTACTGAGAGCTCGTTTCAAAAATGGACCCACCGGGTCAGGACAGGTGACCTGGACTCACCGCCCTCGGAGATGGTTGTGTGCTCTTTGCGGCGGTCCCTCTGCAGGTGACATCACCTTCCTCGACAAGTTCATTTATGAAACGAGCTCTGAGGGCTTGATGGCGAGGTCCGCTCCGACCCCTGTCTCCACGTGCGGCGGGGGATGGACAGGCCACGCGGTTGACGCCCTCGCGCAACACCTTGGCGCCTGATTGGAAACCCCCGGCGCACTGCTTGATAGAAGGCCGCACACTCCAGCACCCACGCGCTGTTTTCTCCCCGGGGGGTTCCATCCATGAAGTCCAACAACGCTTTTTCCTGGCTCACCACCGTCCTGCTGCTCGGCGGTTGCGGGCCGTCTCCTGTCCCTCAGCCCCCCGCGGAGGAGCCGCCGAGGCTGGAGGAGGTGAGGGTGACGTGCGCGCCCACGGCCCTGGTGCTCGGCCAGAGCGCCCAGTGCAGCGCGAGCGCCCGCGACCAGAAGGGCCAGCCCTTCACCATCTCCTCCTTCTCCTGGACGAGCAGCGACAGCGCCCTGGCCCAGGTGGACACCTCGGGCAAGGTGGTGGCCCAGGCTCCGGGCTCCGTCTCCATCCGCGCCAGCGCCACCTCGGGCGACTCCACTCGCCAGGGCGAGGCCTCCCTGTCTCTCTCCGCCCGTCCTCCCACTGCCCACTCCACCTCCATCTCCGCCGCCCAGACGTGGACGCTGGCCGACAGCCCCCACGAGGTGCGCGGCCAACTCTCCGTTACCGACGGCGCCACCCTCTCCCTGCAGCCCGGTGTCGTCGTCCTCTTCGCTCCGGACGCCGAGCTGCGCGTGGCCCAGGGCGCCCTCCTGGCCCCGGGCTCCTCCGCCCAACCCATCTCCCTGGTGGCCCCGGACTCCTCCGCCCAGGGCGCCTGGCGTGGCCTGGTGTTCGCCTCCGAGGGCAGCGCTTCCCGTCTGGAGCACGTCTCCCTGCGCGGTTGTGGCCAGCCCTCCGGCGAGGGCGCCTGCCTCGTCCTGCGCGACAAGGCCTCCCCCGTCCTCCTCGACGTCTCCGTGGACAAGAGCGGCTCGCTCGGCGTGCTTGTCGCCGATGACGGCAGCTCCTTCGGCCCTGACTCCGCCCGCCTCTCCGTCTCTGGCAGCTCCGGCTTCGCCCTGAGTCTGGCTTCCAACCACGCCGACTCCCTGCCCCCCAACAGCACCTTCTCCGGCAATGGCCGCGACGCCGTCCTCCTCGCCGGTGACGTCACCCACTCCCTCTCCTGGCCCAACCCCGGCGTCCCCTTCGTCATCCTCCAGCGCATCCACGTCGAATTGCCCGTGGACAATGAAATCGCCACCCTCACCCTCACTCCCGGTACCACCCTGCGCTTTGGCTCCGAGGGCGAGCTGGCCTTGGGCAGCGGCACCTACGTGGCGGACCTCATCGCCGAGGGCACCGCCGACGCTCCCATCCTCTTCACCTCCGACTCGGCCAGCCCCCAGCCCGGCCAGTGGCGCGGCCTGCACCTGGGCCCCTACATCACTCCAGCCACCCGCCTGGTGCACACCACCATCGAGTACGCCGGCGCCTCGGGCAGCCCCAGGGGAGGCACGGCCAACCTCAACCTCTACGGCGATTCGGGCAACTGCGGCCCCTGCCCCGTCCTCCAGGACGTCACCCTGCGCAAGGGCAGCGGCCTGGGCCTCCTCTTGAATGAGCGCGCGAAGTTCGACCCGAGTTCCACCCGTCTCACCGTGCGCGACAACGGCGGCTATGCCCTCGCCATGGACCCCAACGAGGTCTACACCCTGCCCTCCCTCAGCACCTACAGCGGCAATGCCACCGAGGGCGTCCTCCTCAAGGGCTTCGTCGCGGAAACCCAGTCCTGGCCCAAGCTGGACGTGCCCTATGTCATCGACGAGGTGCTCCAGGTGGGCTACCTCTACGCGCCCAATCCGGTCCTGACGCTAGCGCCGGGGACGGAACTGCGCTTCAACCTCGACGCCGAGATACTCATTGGTCCGGACGTTGATAGCCCGGGCGTCCTCGTCGCCAAGGGCACTGCGGCCGAACCCATCCGCTTCGTCGCCAGTCATCCGACGTCATACGGCGCCAACTGGCGCGGCATCCACATCTGGTGGGGCGAGGGCAGCCAGTTCGACCACGTGCTCGTCTCGCATGCCGGCGCCAACGGACGCCGGGCCACCGCCAACATCAACGTCTACCGCAACCCCGCCCCCTCCATCACCAACAGCCAGTTCAATTGGGCGGTATGTGCCCTCATGACCAGCAACAAGGACTCGGGCAACAACCAGAGTGTCTCCATGGATTACACCCTGCCCGAGTACAACAACTCGTTCGCCAACAACGACATCAACAACCAGTGCAGCTACTAACAGCCTGGTGTTGACGTCCGCTCCGGCCCCTGTCTCCACGTGAGGCAGGGGTCGGACGCTCCGCCCGGTTGACGCCCTCGCGCAACACCTTGGCGCCTGATTGGAAACCCCCGGCGCACTGCTTGATAGAAGGCCGCGCACTCCAGCACCCACGCGCTGTTTTCTCCCCGGGGGGTTCCATCCATGAAGTCCAACAACGCTTTTTCCTGGCTCACCACCGTCCTGCTGCTCGGCGGTTGCGGGCCGTCTCCTGTCCCTCAGCCCCCCGCGGAGGAGCCGCCGAGGCTGGAGGAGGTGAGGGTGACGTGCGCGCCCACGGCCCTGGTGCTCGGCCAGAGCGCCCAGTGCAGCGCGAGCGCCCGCGACCAGAAGGGCCAGCCCTTCACCATCTCCTCCTACTCCTGGACGAGCAGCGACAGTGCCCTGGCCCAGGTGGACGCCTCGGGCAAGGTGGTGGCCCACGCCCCGGGCTCCGTCTCCATCCGCGCCAGCGCCACCTCGGGCGACTCCACTCGCCAGGGCGAGGCCTCCCTGTCTCTCTCCCCCCGTCCTCCCACCGTCCACTCCACCTCCATTAACGCCTCGGAAACGTGGACGCTGGCCGACAGCCCCCACGAGGTGCGCGGCCAACTCTCCGTTACCGACGGCGCCACCCTCTCCCTGCAGCCCGGTGTCGTCGTCCTCTTCGCTCCGGACGCCGAGCTGCGCGTGGCCCAGGGTGCCCTGCTGGCCCCGGGCTCCTCCGCCCAGCCCATCTCCCTGCTGGCCCCGGACTCCTCCGCCCAGGGCTCCTGGCGTGGCCTGGTGTTCGCCTCCGAGGGCAGCGCTTCCCGCCTGGAGCACGTCTCCCTGCGCGGCTGTGGCCAGCCCTCCGGCGAGGGCGCCTGCCTCTCCCTGCGCGACAAGGCCTCTCCCGTCCTCCTCGACGTCTCCGTGGACAAGAGTGGCTCGCTCGGCGTGAGCGTCGCCGATGACGGCAGCTCCTTCGGCCCTGACTCCGCCCGCCTCTCCGTCTCTGGCAGCTCCGGCTTCGCCCTGCGCCTGGCTTCCAACCACGCCGACTCCCTGCCCCCCAACAGCACTTTCTCCGGCAATGGCCGCGACGCCGTCCTCCTCACCGGCGACGTCACCCGCTCCCTCTCCTGGCCCAACCCCGGCGTCCCCTTCGTCATCCTCCAGCGCATCCACGTCGAGCGCCCCGTGGATGATGAAATCGCCACCCTCACCCTCACCCCCGGTACCACCCTGCGCTTTGGCTCCGAGGGCGAGCTGGCCTTGGGCAGCGGCACCTACGTGGCGGACCTCATCGCCGAGGGCACCGCCGACGCTCCCATCCTCTTCACCTCCGACTCGGCCAGCCCCCAGCCCGGCCAGTGGCGCGGCTTGCACCTGGGCCCCTACATCACTCCGGCCACCCGCCTGGTGCACACCACCGTCGAGTACGCCGGCGCCTCGGGCAGCCCAGGAGGCGGCACGGCCAACCTCAACCTCTACGGCAACTCGGGCTTCTGCGGCCCCTGCCCCGTCCTCCAGGACGTCACCCTGCGCAAGGGCAGCGGCTTGGGCCTCTTCCTGAATGAGAATGCCAAGTTCGACCCCAGCTCCGCCCGCCTCACCGTGCGCGACAACGGCGGCTATGCCCTCGCCATGGACCCCAACGAAGCTCGCACCCTGCCCGCCCAGAGTACCTACAGCGGCAACGCCACCGAGGGCGTCCTCCTCAAGGGCTTCGTCGCGGAGTCCCAGACCTGGCCCAAGCTGGACGCTCCCTACGTCATCGACACCGTCCTCCAACTGGGCGCTCAGTACGCCCCCGCCCCAACGCTCACCCTGCTACCGGGCACCGAGCTGCGCTTCAATCTCAACGCCGAGATACTCATTGGTCCGGACGTCGAGAGCCCCGGCATCCTCGTCGCCAAGGGCACCGCCGCCCAACCCATCCGCTTCGTCGCCAATGAGCCGGTACCGTTCAGCAGTCATTGGCGCGGCATCCACATCTGGTGGGGCGAGGGCAGCCAGTTCGACCACGTGCTCGTCTCGCATGCCGGCGCCAACGGGCGCCGGGCCACCGCCAACATCAACGTCTACCGCAACCCCGCCCCCTCCATCACCAACAGCCATCTCGATTGGGGCGGAGCCTGTGCCCTCATGACGAGCAACAAGGACTCGGGCAACAACCAGAGCGTCCCCATGGATTACACCCTGCCCGAGTACAACAATTCATTCGCCAACAACGGCATCGACAACCAGTGCAGCTACTGACAGCCCAGTGTTGAAGTCCGCTCTGACCCCTGTCTCCACGTGAGCCATGGGTCGGACGCTCCGCGCGGTTGACGCCCTCGCGCAACACCTTGGCGCCTGATTGGAAACCCCCGGCGCACTGCTTGATAGAAGGCCGCGCACTCCACACCCACGCGCTGTTTTCTCCCCGGGGGGTCCCATCCATGAAGTCCAACAACGCTTTTTCCTGGCTCACCACCGTCCTGCTGCTCGGCGGTTGTGCGCCGTCTCCTGTCTCTCAACCCCCCGCGGAGGAGCCGCCACGGCTGGAGGAGGTGAGGGTGACGTGCGCGCCCACGGCCCTGGTGCTCGGCCAGAGCGCCCAGTGCAGCGCGAGCGCCCGCGACCAGAAGGGCCAGCCCTTCGCCATCTCCTCCTATACCTGGACGAGCAGCGACAGCGCCCTGGCCCAGGTAGACGCCTCGGGCAAGGTGGTGGCCCACGCCCCGGGCTCCGTCTCCATCCGTGCCAGCGCCACCTCGGGCGACTCCACTCGCCAGGGCGAGGCCTCCCTGTCTCTCTCCCCCCGTCCTCCCACCGTCCACTCCACCTCCATTAGCGCCTCGGAAACGTGGACTCTGGCCGACAGCCCCCACGAGGTGCGCGGCCAACTCTCCATTACCGACGGCGCCACCCTCTCCCTGCAGCCCGGTGTCGTCGTCCTCTTCGCTCCGGACGCCGAGCTGCGCGTGGCCCAGGGCGCCCTCCTGGCCCCGGGCTCCTCCGCCCAACCCATCTCCCTGGTGGCCCCGGACTCCTCCGCCCAGGGCGCCTGGCGTGGCCTGGTGTTCGCCTCCGAGGGCAGCGCTTCCCGTCTGGAGCACGTCTCCCTGCGCGGTTGTGGCCAGTCCACCGGCGAGGGCGCCTGCCTCGTCCTGCGCGACAAGGCCTCTCCCATCCTCCTCGACGTCTCCGTGGACAAGAGTGGCTCGCTCGGCGTGAGCGTCGCCGATGACGGCAGCTCCTTCGGCCCTGACTCCGCCCGCCTCTCCGTCTCCGGCAGCTCCGGCTTCGCCCTGCGCCTGGCCTCCAACCACGCCGACTCCCTGCCCCCCAACAGCACCTTCTCCGGTAACGGCCGCGACGCCGTCCTCCTCGCCGGTGACGTCACCCGCTCCCTCTCCTGGCCCAACCCCGGCGTCCCCTTCGTCATCCTCCAGCGCATCCACGTCGAATTGCCCGTGGACAACCTCATCGCCACCCTCACCCTCACCCCGGGCACCACCCTGCGCTTCGGCCCCGAGGGCGAGCTGGCCTTGGGGGGTGGTACCTACCTGGGGGACCTCGTCTCCGAGGGCACCGCCGACGCCCCCATCCTCTTCACCTCCGACTCGGCCAGCCCCCAGCCCGGCCAGTGGCGCGGCCTGCACCTGGGCCCCTACATCACTCCGGCCACCCGCCTGGTACACACCACCGTCGAGTACGCCGGCGCCTCGGGCAGCCCCAGGGGAGGCACGGCCAACCTCAACCTCTACGGCGATTCAGGCTTCTGTGGCCCCTGCCCCGTCCTCCAGGACGTCACCCTGCGCAAGGGCAGTGGCCTGGGCCTCCTCTTGAATGAGTTCGCGAGGTTCGACCCGAGTTCCACCCGCCTCACCGTGCGCGATAACGGCGGCTACGCCCTCTCCATGGATTCCAACGAGGTCCGCAGCCTGCCCTCCCAGAGCACCTACAGCGGCAATGCCACCGAGGGTGTGCTGCTCAAGGGCTTCGTCGCGGACAGCCAGTCCTGGCCCAAGCTGGACGTGCCCTATGTCATCGACGAGGTGCTCCAGGTGGGCTACCTCTACGCGCCCAATCCGGTCCTGACGCTAGCGCCGGGGACGGAACTGCGCTTCAACCTCGACGCCGAGATACTCATTGGTCCGGACGTTGATAGCCCGGGCGTCCTCATCGCCAAGGGCACCGCGGCCGAGCCCATCCGCTTCGTCGCCAACGATCCGGCACCTCTGCGAGGATTCTGGCGCGGCATCCACATCTGGTGGGGCGAGGGCAGCCAGTTCGACCACGTCTTCATGTCACATGCTGGAGCCAACGGGCGCCGGGCCACCGCTAGCATCAACGTCTACCGCAACCCCGCTCCCTCCATCACCAACGGCCAGTTCAATTGGACCGGAGGGTGCGCTCTCATGACGAGCAACAAGGATTCGGGCAACAACCAGAGTGTCCCCATGGATTACACCCTGCCCGAGTACAACAACTCGTTCACCAATAACTCCATCAACAACCAGTGCAGCTACTGAGGGCTTGATGGCGAGGTCCGCTCCGACCCCTGTCTCCACGTGAGACAGGGGCCCTTGTCTGTCTGGATATTCTTCAACGCCGGGCGGAGGTGACGCCGATGCGCAAGAGGAAGCGGGCCTTGCGCTCCAGGTCCGCGAGGTGCCGGGACGGCTGAGCCACCGGCACCGGGGCGGGCCTCGGACTCATGGGCACCAGGGCGCGCGGAGGAGGCGCGGCGGGAGCGGATGGCCGCAGCGACTCCGGCGCACTCGTATCGCGCACCACCACGGGCAGCTCGATGCGCCCGCTCACCGGCCGACGTGCACCGGATTGACGCCGAGGCAGGGGCGGCACCTTTTCCTCCACCGCCCGTCCATGCAGCCACGCCCCACAGCGCCAGAGCATGTCGTGCCGCTGGGACAGCAGCGTCCAGTAGCGGTCGCGCATCTCGATCGCCCGGAGCAGGGAGGGTCCCGTGTCGTCGCCCTCCTCCGTCCGCCGTCCGAGCATCAGGCGCAGTTTGGCCACCACCTGCTCGGCCTCGAGCAGCTCGGGAGAAGACAACGGTGAGCGGCCCGCGATCCGCCCCTCGTTCCGGCGCAAGAGCGCGGTGAGCGCGACACAGTCCTCCAGCACATCCTGCTGGGCCCGGAGCCACACCTCCTCCACGTCCGCGTCGGAGAGGAGACTGGCTTCCGCGAGGGCATCCGCGGTCTTGCGCAGCTTGCGGCGCAAGCGCTGCGCCTGATCGAACAGGCGCCCGAACGACGAGGCCTGGAGTTCGCGCTCGACTTGCAGCTCGGCGAAGATCAGCCCCTGCGCGAGCCGGGGGAGCATCGACAACTCCACGAGGTTCACGTTGGGCAGGCGGCCCACGATCACCGAGCCCGCGCCCACCACGTTCTCCACGCCACGCACCACCGCGTGGTAGGCGAGCACCACGTCCGCACCACATGCCTCGATGAAGCCCGGCTCGATGGCCATGGCGGCGGGATAGAACGAGTCGTAGGCCGTTCGCGAGGCGATGGTTTCCAGCTCCGAAGGCTCACTCCCGCCTTCGCCCCCCGATGGCCCTGGCGCACTGCGCTCGTCTTCAACCATGAAGGCAGATTACCGGGCGACCTCGGGTGCCGCAATGGCGCCCCCGGCCGCCCCGGAGAGCACCCTACTTGAGCTCGCGCTGGAGCTTCGCCAGCAGGTTGAGCGCGTCCAGGGGCGTCAACTCATTGAGCGATGTCGCCTGGAGGGCCTCCAGCACCTTCTGCTGCGCGGGGGCGAGCTTGGGTCCCGAGTCTCCTCCGCCGAAGAGGCCAAGCTGCCCCGGCGCGGGCGCGCTTGCCTTGGCGCCGCGCCGCGCGAGCCGGGGTTTGCCGTTGTCGTCGAATTCACCCGATTCCAGGTTGCGCAGGATGTCCCGCGCCCGCTCCACCACCTCGGGCGGCAGGCCCGCGAGGCGCGCCACTTCAATGCCATACGAGCGGTTGGCCCCGCCCGGCACCAGCTTGCGCAGGAAGAGCACCTTGCCCCCCTGCTCCTTCACCGCGATGCACAGGTTCTTCACCCGGGGCTTCTCGCGCGCCAGGTCCACCAGCTCGTGGTAGTGCGTGGCGAAGAGCGTGCGCGCGCCGCACTTGTCATGCAGGTGCTCGGCCACCGCCCAGGCGATGGACAGGCCGTCGTAGGTGGACGTGCCCCGGCCAATCTCATCCAGGATGACGAGGCTGCGCCGCGTGGCGTGGTGCAGGATGTGGCTCGTCTCCGTCATCTCCACCATGAAGGTGGACTGCCCCCGCGCCAGGTTGTCCGCCGCGCCCACGCGCGTGAAGATGCGATCGCTCAGGCCGATGCGCGCCGAGGACGCCGGCACGAACGAGCCCGCCTGCGCCATCAGCACCGTGAGCGCCACCTGCCGCATGACGGTGCTCTTTCCCGCCATGTTCGGGCCCGTGATGATGAGGATCTGCGACTCGCCCGAGTCCAGCTTCACGTCGTTGGGGACGAACGCCTCCCCCGCTCCCAGCATCCGCTCCACCACCGGGTGGCGTCCGCCGGTGATCGTCAGCACCTCGGAATCGTCCACCACCGGCCGCACGTAGCCGTACTCGGCCGCGCACCGCGCCAGGGACAAGAGCGCGTCCGCCGTGGCCACTCCTTCCGCCGCCGAGCGCAGCCGTGGCGCCTCCTTCACCACCTGCGCGCGGAGTTGCTCGAAGAGCTCCAGCTCCAGCGCGCACCGCCGCTCCTCGGCCGTGAGCACCTTCTCCTCGTACTCCTTGAGCTCCGGCGTGATGAAGCGCTCGGCCCCCACCATGGTCTGCTTGCGGATGTAGTCCGAGGGCACCAGGTGCAGGTTCGACTTCGTCACCTCCAGGTAGTACCCGAAGACGCGGTTGAAGCGGATTTTCAGCGAGTTGATGCCCGTGCGCTCCCGCTCCCGTGTCTCGATCTTCAGCAGGAAGTCCTTGCCGGAGGTGGACAGCTCCACCAGCTTGTCCAGCTCGGCGTGGAAGCCCGGGCGGATGAAGCCTCCTTCCTTGAGCGCCACGGGGGGCTCGTCCACCACCGCGGCCAGCAGCACCTGTGTCAGCTCCGGCAGCGCCCCGAGCGGCCCCGCCAGGGTCTTGAGCAGTCCGGACTCGCAGCGCGCCAGCGCCGCCGCCAGCCGGGGCAGTTGCGCCAGGGACACCGCGAGCGCCCGCAGATCCCTCGCGTTGCCCGCGCCCAGGGACAGCCGACCGCACAGCCGCTCGATGTCCCCCACTTCCTTGAGGATGCCCGTCAGCTCCTCGCGCCACACGCTGCGCCGGGACAGCTCATCCACCGCGTCCAGGCGGGCGTTGATCTCCGGCAGCGAGCACAAGGGGGCCGCGAGCCACCGCGCCAGCTTGCGCGCGCCCAGGCCCGTGGCCGTCCGATCCAACACGCCCAGCAGCGAGCCCTTGCGTCCGCCATCGCGCAGCGTGCGCAGGACCTCCAGGTTCGCGCGCGAGGACTCATCCATCAGCAGGTGTCCGCCGCGCTGCTGGCGGCTGAGACGGTCCACGTGCGCCGCGGCCGTCTTCTGCGTGTCCTTGAGGTAGCGCAGCGCCGCGCCCGCCGCTCCCGTGGCCAGGGGCGCGTCCTGGAGTCCAAAGGCCTCCAGCGACTGCACCGCGAAGTGGCCGCGCAGGTACACCGCGGCCCGCGCGGGCTCGAACGCCGCCTTCTCCAGCTCCGCCACCGCTGGCATCTTGGACAGGCGCGAGGTCACGAAGGCCGTCTCCGGACTGTCCCGGTGGCCCTCTGGCACCAGCAGCTCGCGCGGCTCCACCCGGGCCAGCGCCTCCACCAGCTCCTGGCTCGTCTCCGCCTCCAGGGAGAAGAACTCGCCCGTGCTCGCCTCCAGGAGCGCCGCGCCGAAGCCCTCCGCCCCCGGGTACACCGCCGCCAGGAAGTTGCTCGCCCTCGGCTCGAGCGACTCCTCGTCCAGCACCATGCCCGGAGTGATGACGCGCGTCACCTCGCGGCGGACGAGCCCCGGCGCGCTGCCCGCCTCCTCCACCTGCTCGCAGATGGCCACCTTGAGGCCGTGCTCCACCAGCTTCGCGATGTAGCGGCGCGCCGAGTGGTACGGCACCCCCGCCATGGGCACCTTCTCCGCGTTCTTCGCCCGCGCGGTGAGGGTGATCTGCAAGAGCTCCGAGGCGCGCACCGCGTCCTCGAAGAACATCTCGTAGAAGTCCCCCAACCGGAAGAAGAGGAGGGCGTCCGGATTGAGCGCCTTCACCTCGAGGTACTGCCTCATCATGGGGGTGAGCGCGCCGATCTCCCGCGCCGCCGCCGGTTCGGCTTCCACCGGAACCTCGGCCTCTTCCCCGCTGCCCTTGACTGCCTTCTGCGTCGCGCCCATCGGGGCCTCTTCTCTCATGCGTCCAGTCCTGGATCAACAGAACACCCGACCTCCGCCGTCCACCTGTCCGCCCTACTCCCGCCATGGGGCTCCGCCCGCCTGGACGCCTTGCGACCCCGGGGTCCAGAAATCGGAAGGACACCCGCCGAAAACGGTGGTCCAAGGCGAAAGAGCGTGCGATCCGTCTCCAGATGGAGACCCATCCGCACCGTCCCGTTCCCCGGATCTTCCAGGTCGCCACCGCGCCCCTCCAGGCCTTTTTCCGGTTGGAAGCGAGCAGCGGCATCCTCCTGGCGCTGTGCGCCGTGGCGGCCATGGTCTGGGCCAATTCACCCTGGGCGGATAGCTATGGAGCGCTCTTCGATGCTCCGCTCGTCCTGGGTCCGGGCGAGACGCCCTTCCACTTCACCTTCCGCGAGCTCATCAACGACGGGTTGATGACGGTCTTCTTCTTCCTGGTGGGAATGGAGATCAAACGCGAGCTGGCCACGGGTGAGCTGCGCACCCTGTCCCGGGCGATGCTGCCGCTGATCGCGGCGCTGGGGGGCATGGTGGTACCCGCGGCCGTCTACGCGGCGCTCAACGCGGGCACGCCGGCCATCAAGGGGTGGGCCATCCCCATGGCCACGGACATCGCCTTCGCCATCGGGTGTCTCACGCTGCTCAAGGGGCGCGTGAGCCATGGTCTGGTGGTGTTCCTCACCGCCCTGGCCATCTTCGACGACATCGGCGGCATCCTCGTCATCGCCCTGTTCTATGGCACGGGGCTGCATGGGGAGTGGCTGCTCGGCGGGCTGGCCCTCACTGGCGTGTTGTGGGCCTGCAATCACTACTACGTGCGCAACGGCGTGGTGTACGCGCTGTTGGGCACGGCGCTCTGGTACGCCCTGCACCATGGCGGCATCCACGCCACCATCGCGGGGGTGGTCACGGGGATGATGATCCCCGCCCGCCCCACCCGCCGTGGCCGGGACGTGCTGGAGGAGCTGCGCGGCTTCATCGACGAGTTGCTGCGCGAGCCCAGGGACGAGGCCGTTCGCACCCAACAGCTCCTGCACATCGAGGAGCAGATGGAGGACATCGAGCCGCCGCTCACCCGCTTCGTGCACCTGTGGCACGGCTGGGTGGCCTACGGCATCGTCCCGCTGTTCGCCCTGGCCAACTCGGGCATCTCCGTGAGGGGCATGCACCCGGCGGATCTGCTCGCGCCCCTGCCGTTGGGCGTGCTGCTGGGTCTCTTCGTGGGCAAGCAGGTGGGCATCTTCTTCTTCACCTGGGGGGCGGTGAAGGCGGGCCTGTCCGAGATGCCAGGTGGGGCCGGGCTCGGGCAGTTGCACGGGGTGGCGGTGGTGGCGGGCATCGGCTTCACGGTCGCCCTGTTCGTCGCGGGGCTGGCCTTCTTCGACGAACCCGCCCTGCTGGCCCAGGCGAAGCTGGGCATCCTGCTGGGCTCCCTGCTGTCCGCCGTGGGGGGCTACCTGCTGCTGCGCCTGGCCCGCGCCCCCCGTCCCCAGGAAGGTTGAGTTCGTGGGGCACGCCGTGGAAAGGTGCCGGGCACCGTGCTCCTCCAGGACTTGAACCGCATCCGGCAGATTGGCGTCATCGCGGCGCGCCATGGCTTTGGCGAATGGCTGGAGCGCGCGGGCGTGTGGCGGATGCTCGGGCGGCGCGAGAAGGTGGAGGTCCCCGCGGAGACCCAGCGCATCAGCACCGCGCGCCGCTTCCGGATGCTGCTCAACGATCTGGGCCCCACCTTCGTGAAGCTCGGGCAGATCCTCTCCACGCGAGCGGACCTGCTGCCCGCCGAGTACATCGAGGAGCTGGCCGCGCTCCAGGATCACGTGGAGCCCATTCCCCTGGAGGACGTGTACGCGCGCATCCGCGAGTCGCTCGGCCAGGAAGCCTCGACGCTCTTCAAGCAGATCGATCCCCAGCCCCTGGCGGCGGCCTCCATCGCCCAGGTGCACCGCGCCGTGACGCTCGAGGGCGAGGAAGTGGTGGTGAAGGTGCAACGGCCGGGGATCGCCGAGCGGATCGACTCGGACCTGGGCGTGTTGCGCTCCCTGGCCAAGCTGCTCGAGGCGGTGGTGGAGGAGACGGCCATCTATTCGCCCGCGGGGATCATCGACGAGTTCGACCGGGCCATCCACGAGGAGCTGGACTTCGTGCAGGAGGCCGCGAACATCCGCGCCTTCCAGGAGAACCACCGCAACCGGCCGTACATGACGATTCCCCAGGTGCATGCCTCGCTCAGCAGCCGCACCGTGCTGACGATGCAGTTCGTCCGGGGCGTGAAGGTGAGTCAGGCGCAACTGTCGCTCGAGGACCGGCGCGAGGTGGCGGGCCACCTCCTGGACACGAGCTTCCGCCAGCTCTTCGAGGACGGGCTGTTCCACGGAGATCCGCACCCGGGCAACATCCTGGTGCTCGAGGGCAACCGGGTGGCGCTCCTGGACTTCGGCGTCGTGGGGCGGCTCACGCGCGCCATGCAGGAAACCCTGGTGATGCTGGTGCTGGCGGTGGCGCTCAAGGACAGCGACTCCGTGGCGCGCATCCTCTACCGGATTGGCGCGCCGGACGCGCGGGCCAACCTGATGGGCTTCCGCAACGACATCGAGAGCGTGCTCGGCAAGTACCTGACGACGAAGCTGGGCGAGTTGGACGCGCGCAGTGTGCTGCGCGACCTGTTGGATCTGGCGGTGAAGTACCACATCCGGGTTCCCAAGGAGTACGCGCTCCTGGGCCGGGCCTCCGTGTCCATCGAGGGCATCCTGCGCTCGCTCTACCCGGACTTGAACGTCCTCGAGGTGGCGATGCCCTATGCCAAGGAATTGCTCGCGGACCGGTATGATCCGACGCAACTCCAGGGCGGGCTGATGCGCACCTTCCTGCGCTTCCAGTCGATGGCGGCGGATCTGCCCACGCAGCTGTCGCAGATTCTCCTGGATCTGGAGTCGGGGAAGTTCAGCGTGACGGTGCGCGCGGAGCAGTTCGACCGGCTCAACGAGAGCCTGCGCACCGCGGCGATCGTCATGTTCCTGGGCCTGTGCGCCTGCGGCACCATCGTGGGGGTGTTCATCTCGTTCGCCCAGACGCCCCCGTGGCAGTACAACGGCATGCCCGTGCTGGGCCTGCTGGGGGTGGCGGTCTCGGCGGCGCTCTTCGGCGCCACCTTCACCTGGTACCTGTTCGGCAACCGCATTGGCTTCGGCAAGGTGCGCGTGAGCAAGTGGTTGGGGGGCAGTTCCAAGTCCCTCAAGTGAGAGGGGGGCACACCCCCTCTCCCCGCTCCCTCAGTGGCCAACGAGCTCCGGCTTGTCACCCGGGACGCCCGGCGGCTGTTCGTGGCCGGACTTCCGCCCCAGCCGCGTCTTCACCCGATCCGCCACCACGTAGAAGGCGGGCACCACGAGCAGGCTGAGCACCGTGGAGAGCGACAGGCCGCCGAGCACCGCCACCGACATGGGCGCGCGCGTCTCGCTGCCAGCGCCCAGCGACAGCGCCGCGGGCACCGCCGCCATCATCGTGGCCAGGGTCGTCATCAGGATGGGGCGCAGGCGCACCGGACCCGCGCGCTGCATCGCCTCCGTGGCGCTCGCGCCCAGCTCGCGCTGCTGCAGGGCGTAGTCCACCAGGATGATGGAGTTCTTCTTCACGATGCCCATGAGGAGCAACAGGCCGATCATGCTGAAGATGTTGAGCGTCGTGCCCGTGGCCGCCATCGCGAAGGCCGCTCCCGCCACCGACAGGGGGAGGATCGTCAGCACCGTCACCGGATGCAGGAACGAGTTGAACTGCGAGGCGAGCACCATGTACGCCACCGCGATGCCCAGGATCAGGGCGAAGATCAGGCTGCTCATCGACTCCTCGAAGGCAACGCTCGAGCCGCCGAACACCACACGCGTGCCGCCGGGCAGCTCTCCCGCCAGCCGCCGCACCGTCTCCAGGGCCTCCTGCTGCGTCGAGCCCGGCGCCACGTTGGCGAAGATGCTGATGGCGCGCTCCCGATCCCGCCGGGTGATGGCCTGGAGCGCCGGACGCTCCTCCTGCATCACCAACGTGGACAACGGCACCAACGCGCCCGAGGCCGTCCGGACCTTGAGGATCGACAAGTCTTCCGGCCGCGAGCGCTGATCCTTGAGCAGGCGCAGCCGTACGTCGATCCGCCGCCCGCCCGTGCTGTACTTGCCCACGCGCACGCCGCCCACCAGCGCGTTGAGCGTGCTGCCCACCGACGCCATGGACACCCCCAGATCCGCCGCGCGCGCCCTGTCCGGGGTGATGCGCAGCTCTGGCATGCCCAGCTGGTAGTCGGTGTCCACGTCCACCACCTTGCCGCTCGCCTGGAGCTTCTCGCGCATCTGTGTGCTGGCCTCGATGAGCTGTTCCCAGTCCGAGCCCCGCACGCTGAACTCCACCGGGAAGCCGCGCGACGCCGTGAAGCCGCTCTGCGAAAGATCCATCACCACCGCGCGCAGGCCCGGATAGGAGTTGAGCTCCTTGCGCAGCACCTGCTGGAACTCGGCCTGGCTCATGCGCTGATCAGGTGGCACCAGGGTGATGTTCAACATGCCCCCGTTCACGCTGCTCACCCCGCCGCCACCGCCCACCACCGCGAAGAGCCGCGCCACCTCGGGCCGCCCGAGCACGAAGGCCTCCGCCTTCTGGAAGATCTTGTCCGTCTCCTCCAGCGTGCTGCCCACCGACGTCTGCATCCGCACCATCAAGCGGCTCTGATCCTGGGACGGAACGAACTCGCTCGACAGGCCCCGGAAGGCCAGACCGGACACCGCCAGCACCACGACCCCTCCGGCCAGCACCCACCACGGGTACTTCAACCCCCGCTCGAGCACCTTGCCGTAGACCCCCTCGAGCCAGCTGAAGGCCCGATCCACCGCCAACCCCACCCGGCCCCGTCCCTCGCGCGACGTCTTGAGCAACTGCGCGCAGCGCGCCGGCGCCAGGGTGATGGCCTCCACGTAGGACAGGAGCACCGCCACGCACAGCGTCACGCCGAACTGGAGGAAGAACTTGCCGATGACTCCCTTCATGAAGACGACGGGCAGGAAGATGGCCACCACCGCCAGCGTGGCCGCCAGCGCCGCGAAGGTGATTTCGTGCGTGCCCTCGCGCGCCGCACGGACCCGATCCGCGCCCTCCTCCGCGTGCCGGAAGATGTTCTCCATCACCATGATGGCGTCATCCACCACGATGCCCACCGCCAGGGACAGGCCCAGCAGCGTGAAGGTGTTGAGCGTGAAGCCCAGGAAGTAGATGCACGCCACCGTGCCGAGCAGTGACATGGGAATGGCGAGGATCACGTTGAACGTGCTCGACAGCGAGCCGAGGAACGCCCAGCACACCAGCGCCGTCAGGATGCAGGCGAGCAACAGCTCGAACTCGATCTCGTGGACGCTCTCCTCGATGAACTGGGTGGAGTCGAAGTTGATGCTCACATCCAGCCCCTCGGGGGCGTCCGCCCGCAGCGCGGCAATCTTCTCGCGCACGCCCTGGGCGACCGCCACGGCGTTGGCGCCCCGCTGCTTCTTGATGCCCATGCCCTGGGCGGGCTCTCCGTTGACGCGCGCCTGACGGCGCAGATCCTCGAAGCCGTCCTCCACCAGGGCCACATCCGACAGGTAGACGGGCGCGCCCCCGCCCTCGCGCACCACCAGGCGGCGCAGCGTCTCCAGATCCAACGCCTCGCCCATCATCCGGACGTTGATCTCCCGACCCTCCGTCTCGATGCGCCCCGCGGGCAGCTCCACGTGCTCGCGTTGCAGCGCGGAGACCAGGTCCGTCACGGTGAGCCCCCGGGCGTCCATCTTCTCCGCGTCCACCCAGATGCGCACGTTGCGCTCGCGCGAGCTGAAGAGCGTTACCTCGCCCACGCCCGGCACCGTCTGCAGCACCTCCTTGAGCCGGTAGCGCGCGAAGTCGGAGATGTACTGCTGCGAGAACGGCCCCGACACGCCCACCGTCAGGATGGGCTGATCCTCGGGGTTGCTCTTGGAGATGATCGGCGGATCCATGTCCTCGGGCAGCCGCCGCTGGGCCTGGCTCACCCGGGCCTGCACGTCCTGCAGGGACAGGTCCACGTTGCGCGCCAGATCCAACTCCACCGAGATGGATCCACCCGACTGCCGCGCGCTGGAGGTGACGGACTTGACGCCCTCCACCTGCATCACCGCTTCCTCGAGCGGCTCGATGATGTCGCTCTCCACCGCCTCGGGCGAAGCACCCTCCCACGTCACGTTGATGCTGATGACGGGGTAGTCCACGTCCGGAAACTGGCTGATGCCGATGCGCTGGGCCGCCACCAGTCCGAAGGTGATGGTCGCCGCCATCAACATCCAGGCGAAGACGGGTTTCTTGATGCACACCTCGGTGATGTTCATCGCGCGGCCCCCTGGGGCTGCCCACCACCGATCTTCTGTCCGCGCGGCTCACCCGTGAAGGGCGTGGACGCCCCCGGGGTCAGGCGCACCACCGCGCCCTCCTTGAGCGCCTCGCCACCGCGCACCACCAGTTGCTCACCCGGCTTCAGACCCTCGCGCACCTCGACCAGTCCATCCGCCGTGCGCAGACCCAGCTCCACCACGCGCTCGCGCGCCTTGCCGTCCTCCACCACGAAGGCGAGGAAGCCACGCTCGCTCGGGCGCACCGCCGTCTGGGGAATCACGGGCGCCTGCCGCGCGGTCTCCACGGGCACCGACACCGTGGCGAAGGAGCCCGGCCGGAGCGTCTGCGACTCGGGCTTGCCCACCTCCGCCGTCACCTTCACCATGCGGCTGGCCGGGTCCGCCGCGTCCGCCACGTAGGCGATGCGGCCCTCGTACGTGTGTCCGTCCGAGCGCACCGTGAAGCGCGCGGGCATGCCGGGCTTCATCCGCCCCACGTCCGCCTCCGGCACGGTGAAGTGCAGCAGCAGGGGATCGCGGCGCAGCAGCGTGGCCAGGACCGTGCCCGGCTGGACGTACTGTCCCGTCTGCACCGTGCGCGACTGCAACACGCCCTCCAGCGGCGCCTTCACGTACGCGTCACGCAGGTTGAGCTCCGCCTGCTCCACCGCCGCCTTCGCCGCGCTCGTGTCCGCCACCGCCCCGCGCGCCAGGGCCTGGGCGCTGTCGAGCTGCTCGGCGGGCAGCAGGCCCGGCTTCGCCTCGTTGACCGCCACGCGCCGCTGGGCCGCGGACTCCGCCTGGAGGCGCACGGCCTCGGCCCGCTCCAGCGCCGCCTTCGCCGCGCGCACGGCGATGCCATAGCGCGTGGGCTCGATCTCCGCGAGCACCTCGCCCTGCTTCACGGACTGCCCCTCCATGAAGCGCACCCGCTCCACCACGCCGGCCACACGCGCGGTGATCTGCACCTGCTCGAAGGCCTCCACCGACCCCACCGCGGAGACGACGTACTCCACGTCACGCGCCTCCACGGCCTCCACCTCCACCGGAAACTCGATGGCCCCCCGGCCCGCCTTGCCGCCGCCCTTGCCCGCGGGGGCGCCTTCGGACGACTTGCCACACCCCGTCCCCAGGGCGAGCGCCGCCCCCAGGGCCATCATCACCACCTGGCTCTTCACTTACGGCTCCTTCCCGAGCGGATCGAGTCCCACCGCGGCCCTCAACTCCAACAGCGCCGAGCCCAGCGAATAGCGGGCCTGGGCCAGTGCCACCTCGGCCTCGTATTGCCGCACCTGCGCATCACTCAACGCCAGCGCCGCGACGAGCCCCTGGCGATACAGCAGGCTCGTCTCCTCGGCGTTCTGGCGAGCCGCCCGCACGGCGACCTGGTTCCTGCTCAGGGAGGCCTGGGCCGTGCGCAGGGACACCTCCGCGCGCGCCACCGCCACGTCCACCCGCCGCACCTGCCCCGCCGCTTCCCACTCCAGGGCCCTCGCCAGGGCGAGCCGCTCGCGCCGATCCGCGTAGCGCTCGCCTCCATCGTAGAGCGTCCACGTCAGGTCCACTGACAGGAAGCCGTTGCCAGTGCGGCCCGTGAGGCCCGACTCGTTGTTGAGGCTGTACTGCGCCGAGGCGGAGAGCGCGGGGAACAGACGAGCCAGGGGCTCGCGCGCGAGGGCCCGCTGGGCCTCCACTCGCAGGTGTGCGGAGAGCAGATCCGGACGGCGCTCCAGGGCGCCTCCCGCCAGGTTCTTGAAGGAGTCCACGGGACGCGAGGCCTCGCCCAGCAACGTCTCGGGCAGCACCAGCGAGCCCTCCACGGGCGCCACCAGCAAGTAGCCCAGCTCCAAGCGGCTCGTGGCGGCCTGTCCCACGGCATCCGCCAGCGTCGCCTCGGCGGTGGCCACGTTGAGTTCCGCGAGCGTCACGTCATTGGTGCTCGCCAGGCCCGCCGAGGCCCGGGCCCGCGCATCCTCGAGGGACTGCTTGGAGAAAGCGAGCCGCCGTTGAGCCGCCTCCGCCACCTGCTCCAGTCCGAGCGTGGACAGGAACCCCGTGGCGGCCTGGAAGGCCACCTGCCGCCGCGTCTCCAACGCGTCCAAGGCCGAGGCCTCTCGGTCCCTCGCCGCCGCCTGGTAGAGGGGCACGCCCCGCGCATCGAAGAGTTGCACCTGCGCGACGACCCCCGCCCGCAGGGCGTTGTAGCGCTGGACGACCACCGTCTCGCCCCCTACCTGCCGCGTCGTCTCCTGGGGACGGCGCGTGTAGCCGCCCGTGACGGACAGCCGCGGCAGGAAGAAGGCCCTCGCCCTCGCCACCCGCGCCTCGGCCGCCTCCGCCCGCGCTCCAGCGGCCAGCGCCGTCTCGTTGTGGGCGGCCGCGAGCGACACCGCGCGCTCCAGGGACAAGGGCTCCTGAGCGCGCGCGTCGTTCACGGGAAGTGCGATTCCCACACACGATAAGGAGAGGACGAGGAAGAAGCGGGTTGAGAACATGGGGGGGCGGCGAGGACTTCTCTTGAAGGCGGATGGGCGACCGGCGCGTATACAGGACCTAAGCGGTCAGGGCCATGAGAACCACCTGGATCTGGACGCAGCGCGGCGCATCGGGGGCTAATGGGTGAGGAGGGGAATCGAGGACTTTCGCGCCGGACGTGGGGCGTCCAAGAATATTCAAGCCCTGTATTTATTCCTGGGGGTGGAGGGGTATTCCTCAGCGTGCGCGCCGGCGAGGAGACCGAGGCGCACATGGACGAGGTGCTGCGCGATGGGGCTCGCGGACGCCGTGGACCCCCTACCCGAATGGCGGGTCAAGTGTTGGTGATGGGCGAAGAGCGGAGCGCATTCCTGGGCACCCCTAATATGTTCCTGGCATCCTCGGAGCCCGATCCGCGCGCCCTGACGGCGCCCGTCATGGAGGCTCTGTCGGATGGATGCGCGTCGCTTGGAGATGATGAAGGTGGGCGCGCTCGTGCTCTCGGCGCTCGTGTTCATGGGCGCATGTGCCACGGGCGCATCCTCGGGTGAACGAACGCACTCTGAAGGTCGAGATACAGCTCAGGCGGGAATCGCCGCGATCATCACCACACTCCCCACCACTGCGGCGTCGGTGCGCCTGGGTGAAACAGAACTCACGAACGCATTGACGGAGCTACTGCTCCACCTGCCATTACGAGTTGGCTCATTGTCGCCCGTACTCCCTCATGGCCATATGCTGGATTCAGGTACTGGCGGCTCGGGCGGAGCATCATTTCCTTCATCCCTGGAGCGAGCTTACAGCCAGTTTTGCGAACGGCGCGGGATATCGGGTGATTGTCTGAGTTTGCTGGACGATGGACCGGCCCTTCATGCTGACGATAAAAGAAATATCGCGCTAGCCCTCGCAGTCGGTCCAGCCTTGGAAGGGTTGAATTCGGAGTTGCGTGCGATGCTCGATCCCACGCGGCTACTGACCACCGTGAGTCTCTCCCTCACAGCGTACATGGCGTTGTTGGTGGCCCCAGAACCCATTTCAAAGGGCGTTGCTTCCGCGTTCACCCTCCTCCTGTGGGGCTATCTAGGCGCGGAGTTCTTCGACCTTCTCCAGGCCTATGTACAACTCCATGTTGATGCACCCCGGGCATCCAGTTTCGAGGAATTGCGGGAGGTCGGATCACGTTTCGGCCAGGTCATTGGCCCCAACAGTGTCCGAATTCTCGTCGTGGTGGGAACCGCCGCGGTAGGTGAAACAGCAGCGCTCCTCTCTAAAGCGCCCAAGTTGCCAGGATTCAGCCACGCGTCACGCCAAGTCGAACTGAGCACGGGACTGCGCTTGGCGGATGTGGCGGCGAACACCGACAAAGTCATTATTTCCGTCGCTGAGGGTACGATTCGCACTGTCTTGCCCGCCACGGCCGTAGCCATGACCACTCAGAATGGAGGGAGTGGGCATCGGGCATTCAAGTCCTTCAATATATTCAAGAAGAGCATGGGCTCGGCTGGCACTGGCAAGCAATGGCACCACATCGTCGAGAAACGAGACTCGAACCTGAAGAGGTTCGGACCCGAATCCCTGCACAACACCGAGAACGTCATTCCCCTTGAGGCGGAACTGCACACCGAGGTGAGCGCGTTCTACTCCTCGAATCAGGAATTCATTACGGGTTCCACGAACATGACGGTTCGGAAGTGGCTCGATACCCAATCCTACGAGGCGCAAAGACGGTTCGGACTGAACACCATCGAGAACATCAGGAGTGGAACTTGGCGACCCAGAAGATGACGCTTGATCAACTGGTCGAGGTGTTCGCCCAAAGCACGGTGGCGCAAACCGACGCGATTTTTCGCGGAGACTCCAAGACTGGAAACAGACATGCGAAGAAGCGCATCGCCGCATTCAAGGCTTTATGTTCTCACGGGAATCCCGGACGCGATGCACTCGCCGTTCTGTTCTCCCATTCCCGAATGGATGTTCGCGTCATGGCGGCTTCGTACCTGCTCCGGCACCGCACCGCCGAGGCGCGAGCCGTACTGACGGATGTCGCGAAGGGCGAAGGACTGGCCGCGTTCGGTGCATCGGAGTCCTTGAAGCGATGGGAGGAAGGCACATGGACCCTGGATCCAGGAACATCCGAATGACCTATCCCGTCTGGAGGAATTGCTCCCGCAACCGGATTGGCGGGCCGCCCAGGGCTGTCCCCTGTCCGTGCGTATGGGTCACCCTTTTGTCGGCTCTGCGCAAGCACTCGTGGAACGTACTCAGGATGGACTGAACAACGCCCAGGAGACCTGAATGCCGCGAACGCTGCTCAAAACTAGTCCTGCTCCTCTCGACGCAGACCGGGTGCCCGCATGAATGGGGCCGAGGCGGCACCAGCGACAGGGCGCTGGAAAAGGACATGCGGGACTATTATCGGATGAACGACTGTGCTCTCGATGAGGAGGAGTAGGCGGAGAAATGTAGAAAGCATGAACACACGACATCGGAGGAGAGCATGACATGCCCAAAGGAATGTCGGCCACCTCGATTGGCGAGATAGGACGGGTGTTCCATGAACTGGCGTATGGTTCTTGTCGCCCTGTCCGCGCTGCTTTTGACTCTGCCCCTCATTGGTCTGATCTACCTCGCCATCGCTGGGCCTGGAACACACGTCATACAGCCTCGAAATCACTCGATTGTCCCCATGCTCTCCAAAGAGGAACGATTCCGTCTTCGGACCTATGAGCGGGAATGCAGGAAGGACGTAGACTGTGAGTCTCCGCTTCGTTGCTTCTACAACACGCGAACAGGGCGCCAATACTGCGCGGACAGCACGTGTTTGACGAACGGTAACCGTTCACCGCCCCGGCTCGGTTGAGGAGGAGGCAGGAAGGAGGTAACGGGAGAAGTAGTGCTGGACGAGGAGACGGGAGACGTGGTGTAGCAGAGACATGGCGGAAGTGGATTCCCGAGCCGCGCGGATTGCGGAACTGGAAGCGATGGTGGCCGCGCGAGACGCGCGGATAGCGGAGTTGATGGCGAAGGTGGAAGCACTCACGGCGCGCGTGGCGGAGTTGGAGGCGCGCCTGAGCCAGAACTCGAGTAACTCCTCCAAGCCGCCTTCCTCGGACGGCCCTGGAGCCCGGCGCCAGCCGAAGAAGCCAACGGGCCGAAGTCCTGGGGGCCAGCCCGGACACAAGAAGCATGAGCGCGAGCTGCTGCCGCCCGAAGAGGTGCGGCACGTCGTCGAGTTGGTGCCCAAGGAGTGCAAGGACTGTGGGCGTCGGCTGGAGGGAAGAGACGTGGAGCCGCGCCGCCATCAGGTGGTGGAGGTGCCGCCGCTGTCGGCCGTTGTCACGGAGTATCGCAGCCATGCGCTGGAATGCGGCGCGTGCGGCACGGTGACACGAGAGGAAGTGCCCGGGTACGCCAGCAGTGCCTTCGGAGATAGGTTGGGCGCGCTCGCCAGTCTGCTGGTGGGCAAGTACCGGCTGTCCAAACGACTGGTGAAGGACGCGCTGTCGGACATGGTGGGGGTGCGGCTGTCGGTGGGCAGTGTGGTGAATCTGGAAGGGCAAATGGCCGAGGCGCTCGCCCCGGCGGTGCGCGAGGCTGGCGAGTACGTGAAGGCCGCCGACAGGGTGCACGCGGACGAGACGGGGTGGGTGGAGGGGCGGCGGGAAGGCCGAGGCCAACGTGCCTGGCTGTGGCTGGTGGCCACGGCGTTGGTGGCTGTCTTTCACATCGCTCGGAGTCGCGGGGCCAAGGTAGCGCGTGCGCTGCTGGGAGAAGACTTCGCGGGCATCCTGGGCAGTGACAGGTGGAGCGCGTACGCATGGTATGACCCGGGCCTGAGGCAGTTGTGCTGGGCCCACCTGCTGCGCGACTTCCAGGGCTTCATCGAGCGGGGCGGCGAGGGAGGGCCGCTTGGCGAGGCGTTGATGCGGCAAGTCGAGCGCTTCTTCACCTGGTACCACTGGGTGCGCGATGGCACGCTGGCACGGGAGGACTTCGAGAAGAGGATGCCCGAGGTGGAGCGCGAAGTGGGCCGACTGCTGCGCCGGGCCGCGGTGTGCGCGCAGAAGAAAACAGCCGGCATGGCACGGGAAATCCTCCGGTGGGAGAAGTGCCTGTGGACATTTGTCGACATACCGGAGGTGGAGCCGACAAACAACTTCGCCGAGAGGTGCCTGCGTCACGCGGTCATGTACAGGAAGACATCCTTTGGCACGCAAGGCCCCGAAGGCAGCCTCTTCGTGGAACGAATCCTCACGACCGTTACCACCCTCAAGTTGCAACGGCGAGGCGTGCTGGACTTCCTGACGGACACCCTCCACGCACATCGACGGGGCCTTTCGACTCCCTCGTTGTTGCCCCTTCATGCCTCGGTCCAACTCTCGGCCTCAGCCTGAGTCGGTGAACGGTTACGACGAACGAAGACTGCGAGGGGGACTTCTCTTGCCGCATTCTCCACTCTTCCAATGGGAAAGGATTACTTCGCACCTGCACACTGGAAGGGCTTCGTAAAGAGGGCGAGATGTATGAGGAGCACCCCGGCTTGTTGATAGAGGGCTGCGAAAAGGGCCTTATCTGCAATCGCTTCTGTGGCCGTTCCTGCCGCCTGGATCTACCTGCGAGCTGCCCTGAGGGTTATTTATGCAAGGAGGGAATCAACGGGCCATCATGCCAACCCACATGTGAAGGGCGTACTTGTCCCCATGGCCAACGGTGCATCACCTCTCTCTACGGCGGCATCGCCTCTGTGTGCATGAAGGTGTACGGGCAGGACTGTGAGATGAACTCCTGCGCTGATGGGTTTGATTGCGATCCTACGGTTTTCACGACCGAGCCCGGCAAGATCTGGATGGAGTGCTTGAAGATGTGCGCCAAGGGCGAGCCCCGCTGCCCCGAAGGGCAAGCCTGCTCATTGTTCCAGTGCCGCCCAGCATGCGCTCCCGAGGGGCCGCCCGTATGCGAACCGGGCTTCGCCTGTTTGCGGAACGACCCCGGACAGCCCTGGGCGTGCATGCCGGACTCAAGCGCCATGTGAAGCGAAGGAGAGCCACTCGAACGGAGCAGGCTCACTCCCCGCTGCTCGATGCCTGGGCGCCGCTCTTGCTCACCGCGTACTGCGAGAGGATCTGGTTCATGTCCACGGTCTGCAACGTGGTGCCACCCTTGCCCGTGGGCATGAAGAGCAGTTGCTTGCCCATCAGCGCCTCGGCGATGCGCAGCTTCACCATCGTCCGGCCTCCCGCTCCCGCCAGTGCCTCGTTCTCCTTCGCGATGCCCTTGGACTTCGCCTCGGCCTCCTTGAGGATCGCCGTCGCCTCGTTGTTGGCCCGCACCAGCTCCGCGTCCGCCGCCAGCTTCGTCTGCTCCAGCTCACCTTGAGCCTGGGCGATCTTCTGCGACACCGTGCCCTTCGCCGTCTCCAGGTTGCGCTTGGCCTCCTCCAGCGCCGCCTGCGCCTGCGAGCGCAGCTTCTCCGCCGTCTGCTCCGCCAGCTTCTTGTCCCGGATCACCGTCTCGTACTCGGGGTTGAAGCGGTGCTCGTGCGGAATCACCTGCTCCACGATGATGCCCTCGGAGCCGAGCGCATCCTCCAGCAGCTTGCGCGCCTTCTCCGCCGCCGCGAAGCGCTTGTCCGCCGTGTAGAAGTCCTCCGAGCGCAGCACGTTGAGCGCATCGCGCACCAGCGCCCGCGCCGCCGGCCCCACCAGCCGGTTCTCCACTTCCCGCGTCGTGCTCCCCACCTTGCGCACCAGGTGCGGCGCCTTCGACGGATCCACCCGCCAGGACACCGTCACGTCCACCGCGATGTCGTTGCCGTCCACCGTCTTGAACTCGATGTCGTCCGTGCGACCCTCCTCCCCCGCCCCCTTGGCGCGCATGCGCAGGTTCTGCAGCTTCGTCTCGAACGTGGTCCAGTCCGTGGAGAACGGCGGAAAGAAGAAGTACGTGGCACCCGGCGCGTACGTCTCCGGCTGCACCCCCTTCTCGCCCAGCAGGGTGAACTTGCGCGTGAGCACGCCCACCTCGTTCGCGTCCGTCGAATGGCTCGCGCACCCCTGCATCATCGGCAGCGCCAGCAGCGCGGCCAGTCCCAGTCGCTTCATGTCCCTGTTCCGCATGGCGCTCACTGTCCCTTCACGTCGAAGCGCTTGAGCGCCGAGTTCAAGTCCAACGGGTTGACGCCGCCCTCCCCGTCCGTGGGCACCACGATGACGCGCGTGCCACCGAGCACATCCGCCATCTTCAGGCCCACCATGTTCTCGCTGCCCGCCCCTCGCAGCGCCGCGTTCTCCAGCTCGATCCCCTTGGCGCGCGCGAGCTTCACCACCAGATCGCCCTGCGCCGCCTGGGTGCGCCGGTACAGCTCCGCGCCCGAGCGCAGCTTGGCCACCTCCGCGTCTCCGCGCGACAGCTCCACCTGCACGATGGCCTGTCCCTCGGCGATGATCCGGTTCTTCTCCGCCTCGGCCTGGGCCGCCGCCGCTTCCGCCTGGTTCTTGAAGACGGTCTGATCCTGGATCTTCCGCTGCTCGATGGCCTGCTGGTAGCGCGAGTCGTAGCGGTACTGGCGCAGGAGCACGTGCGTCACGTGGATGCCCCGGGGCTCCAGCTCCGCGGTCAGCAGCTTCTGCGCCTCGGCCATGGCCTTGTCGCGCAGGTCTCCCTTGTAGAAGTCATCCGAGTCCAGCTGACCCAGGGTGCGCCGCAGCACCTGCTCCGCGCGCGGAATCACCGCCGAGTCCTCGTAGAGCTGCCCGGGGCCGATCTGCGTCATGATCTTGTACGGGTTCTCGATCCGGTAGAGCACCGTGACGTCCGCGGACACCGTGTAGCCCCCGGACGTCTGGATCTTGATGGCCCGGACGACACGGTGATCCGCGCCCTCGGCCACCTCGGCGGGGTTGTCCACCATGTCCAGCACCTGCAGGTCGCTCGGGAACAGGTGCATGCGCTCGGCGCCCGGCGTCACCCAGTGCAGACCCGGGCCATACACCTTGTCCCGGATGCCCTTCTCCCCGCCCAGGACGACCTGCTTGACACCCAGCTGGTAGGGCCGCACGTACACGGTGCAGGCGTTGTAGGCGAAGAGCCCGCCGACCAGCACCACGGCCACGGGCCAGAGGAACTTCAGGCGGGGCTGCTTGAGGGCCGCGAGCACCCGTTGCTGGGCCTCCTGGCCACGTGAAGGCTTCATGACTTCTCCTTGGAACGAGAGCCAGCGCCGGGAAGAGACTCGGGCGGCTCGGTCAGGGGTTGATAGGCCTCGAGCTGGTGCTGCTCCCCGGCCATGTCCGCCACCAGCGTGGCGAGCCGCCGCCGGTAGCGGCGATCCAGGAAAGACTCCTGCATGTCCGGCAGGAAGGGGCCGAGGAGGATGAGAGCGATGGGCAGGGGCTCGAGCCAGTTGGGCACGCGCGTCAGGGCGATCACCACCGCCAGCACGATGCCCACCAGCGTGTAGACGGCGCGCGAGACCAGGTCCCCCCCGCGCCACAGGCCATACCTGCGTCGCTGAAGGGCATGGTGCTCGCGCGCGAGCCGCAGGTAGCGCGGCAACACCACGGAGAAGAGGCTGTGCTCCAGGCGCGACAGGTACGCGGGATCCACCGCCAGCTCGGTGAAGCGGCGCGCCACGTCGTCCAGGGCCAGCCGCGCCTCCGCCTTCAGCGCCGCCTCCACCTCGTCATTCCACTCGCCGAAGCCGGGACGGCGCCGCTCCAGCCACGCCAGCACGTGCTCACTGACCCGGGGCAGCCGGAATTCATCGGGATACATGCCGCGCGGAGTCTTCCATGGGGTACCCGGCCCCACAATGCCCACCTCCTCTCCCCGGAAACGCGCCGGATCGGATCGGGTGTTCCATCCCGGTGCGCCACAATGGAACACCCGTCTCCCCGGTGACCTGGGAAATTCCAGCAACTCCAGGCCCTTGGCGTTGGCAACGTCCTTGCTCTGTCCCCCGGCATGAGGGGCGGCCAGAACGGCGCGCCCCCCCATTCTTCAAGGAGCGGTCGCCATGGACGTGCGTTTCCACGGAGTGAGAGGGAGCATCGCGGTGTCGGGGGCGCACGCGGCGCGTATCGGGGGCAACACGTCCTGTGTGGAGGTGACGAGCCAGGGCGAGCGCCTCATCCTCGATGCCGGCACGGGCATCCGCGCGCTGGGCGAGGTGATGATGCGCGAGGGAGCGCCGCACAAGGCGACCCTCTTCTTCTCGCACCTGCATTGGGATCATGTGCAGGGCTTCCCCTTCTTCACGCCGGGCTTCCTGCCCACCACGGAGCTGGCGCTGTATGGCCCCGGGCCCGAGGGAGACAGGGCGCTCGCGGCGGTGCTCGCCCGGCAGATGGAGCCACCGAACTTCCCGGTGCCCCTGTCCACCATGCGCTCGAAGATGGCGTTCCACTCGGCGCTGCACGGCCAGACGGTGGAGGTGGGCCCCTTCAAGGTGACGCCCTTCGACTCGCCGCACCCCCAGGGGTGCCTGGCCTACCGGGTGGAGGCGGATGGACACTCGTTCGTCTACGCCACGGACATGGAGATCTCCCTGGCCACGCTGGACGGGCGTCAGGCGCGGTGGATGGAGGGCGCTGACGCGCTGTGCCTGGACGCGCAATACACGCCGGACGAGTACAACGGCGCGCGCGGCATCCCGAAGAAGGGCTGGGGCCACTCCACCATGGTGGACGCGGCCCGGGTCGCCCGGGCGGTGGACGCGCGCCGGTTGTTCCTCTTCCACCATGATCCCGCCCACAACGACGAGCAGGTGGAGGGCATGGCCGAGGAGGCCCGCCAGGACTTCAGCGCCAGCGAGCCGGCGCGCGAGGGCAAGCGCATCATCCTCGGGGCCTGCGCATGAGGTCCGAGGGGCACATGAGCCCATCCTGCGCTAGTCTGCGCTCTCGTTTCGAGCTTCCCCCCCTGCCCGTCATGGCCCCTTCCCCGGACGTCAGTCACGTGCTCCTCCCGCTCGGCGGGCTCGTTGGCCGCGAGGTCGATCTCGATGCCTTCCTGCAGACGTTGATGGATCGCATCGCGGTGACGATGCAGGCGGACCGGGGAACGTTGTGGTTGTTGGATCCCGCCCGGGGCGACCTGTTCTCGCGCGCGGCGCACCTGCCCGAGGTGTCGCAGATCCGCGTGAAGCGGGGCCAGGGCGTGGCGGGCTCGGTGGCCGAGAGCGGCGAGCCCGTGAACATGCCGGACCCCCGGGGCGAGAGCCGCTTCTACGCGGACATCGACCGGATGACGGGCTACCGGACCACGACGATCCTCGCGGTGCCCCTGAGGGACGCGGGGGGCACGCTCTATGGCGTGTTGCAGGTGCTCAACCGGCGCGGGGGAGAGCGCTTCACGGACGACGACGTGGAACGGCTCATGGCCATCGCCGCGCAGGTGAGCCAGGCGCTGCAGAGCACGAGCCTGTACCAGGAGTTGCAGCGCGCCAAGGAGCAGCCCCAGGCGCCCGTGGGCTACTTCTTCAACCGCATCATCGGCGAGTCCGAACCGCTCAAGGTCATCTACCGGCTCATCCAGAAGGCGGCGCCCACGGACGCCACGGTGCTCCTGCGAGGCGAGAGCGGGTGTGGCAAGGAGTTGTTCGCCCGGGCGGTGCACGTCAACGGGACGCGGCGCGACAAGCCCTTCGTGAAGGTGGACTGCGCGGCCCTGCCGGCCACGCTCATCGAGAACGAGCTGTTCGGCCACGAGAAGGGGGCCTTCACGGGGGCGGATCACCGGGTGCCGGGCAAGTTCGAGGCGGCCGAGAGCGGCACGGTGTTCATCGACGAGATCGGCGAGTTGCCGCTGCCGGTGCAGGGCAAGCTGCTGCGCGTGCTGCAGGATCGCGAGTTCGAGCGCGTGGGCGGCACCCAGACGTTGAAGATGGACGTGCGCATCGTGGCGGCCACGAACCGGGATCTGGCGCGCATGGTGGCGGAGGGGAAGTTCCGCGAGGATCTCTACTACCGCATCAAGGTGGTGGAGTTGGTGCTGCCGCCCCTGCGGGAGCGCGGAGGCGAGGACATCGAGCGGCTGACGCGGCACTTCATCGCGTCGGCGGCCCGGCGCCACCGCCTGCGCACGCCCCGGTTGAGCGCGACGGCGCTGGAACGGCTCAAGCGCTACCGCTGGCCGGGCAACGTGCGAGAGCTGGAGAATTGCATCGAGAGCGCCGTGGTGCTGTGCGAGGGGGAAATCCTCGAGGAGCACCTGCCGCTGCCCAAGGTGGTGGAGGCCTCCTCCCCCCTGGCGTCCACGGAGCCGAGGGAGCTTCCGGGAGTGGAGACGGGCGAGTTGTTGCCCCTGGCCGAAGTGGAGAAGCGCCACATCCTGCGCGTGCTGGACGCGGTGAAGGGCAACCGGACGGCGGCCGCCAAGGCCCTGCAAATCGGCCGCAACACCCTGGGCCGAAAACTCAAGGAGTACGGTCTCTCCGACGAGGGGTGACCTTTCCAGTCCGGTCGTCTCTCAAACGACACAACCCAGAAATCGCCCATCCCCTCCCTTGCCTGGAACCACGAGGACAGTTCAGAGTGGTCCTCGATTCCGGAAATGGGGGAACGTCCATGAAGAGCGCGAAGCCGGGTGTATTCTATTGGCTGTTGGCCGCGGGACTTGCCGGAGCACTCATTGGAAGCAGCGCGGCCGCACTTCCACCCGAGTGCTATCAATGCAGACCCTGTGGTTGCTCTTCGGATGGGGGCCAGCTCCAGTGCTGTGGATCCGGCAACTGCTGAGCAAGCCCTTCCGTGACGACCTCACGCCCAGCGCGCATCGGAATCGCGTTCGCGGGAGCCGGTGTCCTCGTGCTCGGCTTCTTCGTCCTCGCGTCGCCCGCCCTCGATGAGCGCTCACCCGAGCGGATGGTGGAGAACCCACAGCGCCCTCCGCCCCGGACGCGGCCCGCCATCGCGCGGGCCCTCTGGTCCGGAGGGACGACGCCCCTCGTGACGGTATCCGCTCACGGCGTCCAGCGCCCGGCCACCTCGGAGCGCGCGAGCATGGCCTCGCGCTTCGCCGACGCCCTCGCCGCTCCCGCCAGATCCGCGCCCCTTCCACCTCCCCGTCCCCCGCCTCCGGCGGAGCCCTCACCGGACGGGCTGCCCGCCTCGGGCATGCGCTGCACCGTGGACGCCTCGGGCGCGCTCAACTGTGGCGAATGCCGGGTGGATGGAGATTGTCCGCCGGGCCAGGGGTGCGCCGCCAACCGGAGCACGCGGCGCAACGAGTGCATGGCGTCGGACTGCGAGGAGGATGCCCACTGCTTTCCAGGCTTCGCCTGCCGCGCACTGACCAATGGCGCCTCGGGCATCGTGGTGCGGCGATGCATGCCCGAGGGACTGCGGGCCAAGGGGGAAGCCTGTGACCTGGGGTATGTCTCCGCCGAGGGCTCCTGCCAGGAGGGGTTGGTGTGTCTGCTGGGGCGTTGCAGCGCGCGATGCCAGCGAGACAAGCCCGGGAGCTGCCCCTCGGGGTACACCTGCGAGGACAGCCTCGAGGGCCCCGCGTGCCACGCCCATTGTCAGACACTCGGGTGTCCCGAGGGACAACGGTGCAAGCAGCTCAACGGCTCGGATTACAAATGCCTCGCCACCGTGCGCGGAGAGTGTCCCGAGACACCCTGTGGTGAAGGAGAGCGTTGCAACCTGCGCTCCTTTCGAAGCCAGGGCGTGTTCTGGTGTGCCCAGCGCTGTCAGCCCATCCTCGGGAACAGTTGTCCCGAGGGACAGGTCTGCGGCATGGGCAGCGCCACCGAGAGCACATGCTTTCGCGCGTGTGATCCCCGGCGCACGGACTCCTGCGCCGAGGGTTGGGAATGCGCCACGGTGTCCGAGGATCTGTCGCAGTGGGGCTGCATCCCCACCACGGAGCCGTAGGCACCGGGAGGCTCAGCTGGCGAACACCCAGGCGGCGGCCACGGTGAGGCCCCCGGCGGCCGCGAACAACCGCCACGCCCGGCGCGTCAGCACCGAGCCCGTGGTCTCGCCCTGGTTGCCCAGAATCACCATGGCGGGCCCGCCCTGCCGGCCGCGCAGCTCGTACACCCCCGGCACCGGCCCCGGCCGCAGCTCGCCCACCACCAGGCACTCCTCGCCGAGCTTGCCCACGCGCTCGTAGGACAGCGCCTCCTCGGGAGGCAGGCCTTCCGCGGGAACGTTCGCGGCACCCGCCTCCGCGGGCAGGCCCAGGAGACAGGGCCGGGTCCGCTGGGGCGCCAACAGCAACCGGGGCGAGAAGCTCAACGCCGCTTCCGCCTTCTCGCCCTTCACCTGCAACAGCGGCGCGTAGGCGCGCTCCACGGACAGCAGGGAGCCCTTGCCGCCATCCGCCCGCCTGGCACGAACCTCCGCCTCGTAGAAGGCGCACACCACGCCGCCCGGCGACGTCACCGAATCACTCGCCGCGAGCCGGCCCCGGTACACGCCCCAGTGCGGTACCTGGCCCTGGCGCAGGGCGGCCACGCCCTCGTCGATGCCGCGAGGTGCCTCGGCCTTGAGCGCATCCGCGCGCACCCGCACCCGCGAGCCCGCCGCCGCGAGTCCGGCGGCCCCCACGAGCAGCCCAGCGCCCATGCCATGGCCCAGGGCGCCGAGCGACACCCAGGTGAAGGGCCCGGTCCCGTAGCGCAGGGCCACGAGCGAGTACAGCACCGCCAGCAGCGCGAACCAGGCGAGCGGTCCACGCGGTGTGAAGCTCCGCGCTTCCCTGCGTCCAAACGTGAACGCCGCCAGTACCAGCGCGCCCAGGCCCGCCGCGTAGAGCGGAGCAAATGCCAACCGCCAATCCATGGCTCCCCCTGCCCCGAATCCACTCCCCGGGACCGCCTCGGCGGTCCCCGACCGGGTCAAAGGTGAGGATGCGGCCGGAGGCTCGCAAGGGCATACCCCGCGCGCACGCCCGGGGCCCCCGTCACTCCTGTCGGGTTTCCGCCATGGGCTGGTCCTCGCCCTTCTGGGCCTGGAGGCCCCGCACCACCACGTCATCGAAGGTGCACTCCAGGTTGCGGCAGCCCATGGCCACCTTCGCCGAGCGCCCCTGGAAGCCCTCCAGGAACTTGTGCGCGAAGGGCTCCTCGGCGCCGTTGATGAACGCCTCCACGTCCACCCCGTTCTTCTTCTTCTTGAGCTGGAGCTTCACGCGGAAGGGGCCCTGGGGCATGGGCGTCTCGTCCTGCACCAGGTCCGCCACCTCCTGGGAGCTGTTGCCCACCACCTCGCGTCCGTCCACGGTGGCGTAGCGCCAGCTCAGGCGCATGCCCACGTCGGGGATGGCGTAGATGGACACCTGCAGGCCCGTGACGCGGAAGGACAGCTCGGCGTAGTGCTGCGCGTCGGGCTCCTCGGCGGGATAGCCCCGCCCCAGGGGCTTGGCGCTCATGACGGCCTCGGCGGAGAAGTCGTCGCTGGAGAAGTAGCGGTGCGCCAGATAGGCGCGGGGGATGAGCTGGCCTCCGCTGGCGTCATTTCCGCCCTGCATCGCGTGGAGCTGTCCGTCCACCAGCGTCCAGGTGCCCGCGTGGGCGTTCACATTCTCCTGGCCCACGACGAAGTCCAATCCCACGCGCACCCGCCCGTCGGACAGCTCATCCACCACCGAGCTGACGAACAGATCCGCGTTGGTGTTGACCGGCCAGACCTTGGGCCCCGGCACCACGCGCACGGGCCTTCCGCCCAACACCAGGGAGTTCTGACCCCAGGGCAGGACGATGGGACCGTCCAGCACGGAGCGCAGGCCCCAGAAGACCAGCACCACCGCGCCCAGTACCGCGAGCGCCGTACGCACCGGACGCCAACCCGAGTACCACCGGTCGCGCGCCCCCATGCCCACGGGCACGGCCTGCAGCGCGCCACTGGACGGCGGCGACGAGGACGAGACGTTCGTCACCAACGCCTCGAGCGCCTCGCACACCGCGTGGGCGCTCGCGAACCGCGCCCCGGGCTCGTTCTCCAACAACCGCTCCACCACCGTGTCCACCCGGGGATCCAGGCCGGGCACGCGCTCGGAGGGCAGGCGGAAGCGGCCCACCGGCACCTCGCGCGTGAGCATCTCGTAGAGCACCACGCCGAGCGAGAACAGATCCGCCCGCCCATCCACGCTCTTGGCGTCCCGCCGCTGCTCGGGCGCCATGTAGTTGAGCGTCCCCATGGCCACGGACGTGGCGGTGAGCTGGAGCGCGGTGGAGTCCGCCCGGCGGATGCCCGCGAGGCCGAAGTCCGCCACCTTCACATGTCCGCGCGCGTCCAGCAGCACGTTCTCCGGCTTGAGGTCGCGGTGGATGATGTCCTTGTCGTGCGCGCACTCGAGCGCCCGCGCCACCTGCAGCGCCACGCGCAGGGCCTCGGAGGGCGACAGCTCGCGCACCACCTCGCGCAGGGAGCGGCCCTCCACGAACTCCATCACGAAGAAGTAGTGCTCGCCCGCCACGCCCCGATCGATGATCTGCACGATGTTGGGGTGGTTGAGCGTGGCCAGCGCGGTGGCTTCCTTGTCGAAGCGCCGCACGAACTCGGGATCCTTGGCGAGCCGGGGTGGCAACACCTTCACCGCCACCTTGCGGCCGAGCGACATCTGCCGCGCGAGCCACACCTCGCCCATGCCTCCCCGGCCGAGCACCCGCTCCAGCTCGTAGCCCGGCAGCGCCACCGCGGGACTCGCCACCGAGGTGGCCTCGAGGCCGCTGAACGCCTCATGCGTCGGCGCCACTCCCGCCCGCGAGGCGCGCACGATGAAGTGGGCACCACAGGCGCAGGGCACCTCCGCGCCCTCGCGCAGGGTGCTCACCTGGTGCGCCCGCGCGCAGCTGGGACAGGACTGGGTCGTCATCGGGTGCGAGGGGGAGGCGTCGTGGTGGTGGTGCTCTCCACGCCGTGCACCCGGTAGGGCTGCACCCCCTTCTCCTTGCCCTTGACCTGGGTGACGGGCAGCGGCTCCACGTCGAAGCCCGTGCCCGCCTTGAAGACGGTGCTGTCGGTGGCCACCACCTCGCCGCCCCGGGCGAGTCCGCACAGACGAGAGGCCGTGTTCACCGTGTCGCCAATGGCGGTGAACTCATGGCGCTCGGTGCTGCCCATGTAGCCGACAACGGCCTGGCCGGTGTTCACGCCGATGCCCACCTCGATGGGCCGCTTGCCCACGGCCACGCGCGAGCCATTGAGGACCTCCACCGCGTCCTGCATCTCCAGCGCCGCGCGCAGGGCCCGCGCCGGATCATCCGGATGCTGCGAGGGCGGACCCCACACGGCCATGACGCAGTCGCCGATGAACTTGTCCAGGTTGCCCTCGTGGCGGAACACGACTCCGGCCATGAGGGTGAAGAACTCGTTGAGCATGCTCACCACCTCCTGCGGAGACTCGTTCTCCGACAGGGTGGTGAAGCCACGGATGTCCGCGAAGAGGACCGTCACCTCGGCGAGCCGGCTCTGGCGCAGGTCCTCCGTCTCGCCGCGGATCACCGCCTCGGCCACCGCGCGGGACAGGAAGCGGCTGAGCTCCGCGCGGGTGATGGCCTCGGACTGCACCTGCGCGGCCAGCGCCGCGTTCTCCAGGGCGATGCTCGCCTGGGCGGCGATGCCCGAGAAGATGGTCAGATCCTTCTCCGAGAAGGCGTTGGACTGCTGGCGCGAGTCGAGGAAGAGCACCGCCTCCAGCTTGCCCTTGGACAGGAGTGGCACCGCCATGGCCGAGCGGATGCCCTGCGCCACGATGCTCTCCGTGGAGGAGAAGCGCTCGTCGATGATGGCGTCCGCGATGAGCACCGCCTTGTGCGTCTCGGCCACCTTCTGAAGCACCGTGGCGGACACCATCACATTGGGCGGGCTGCCCGGGCGGTGCTTCTCGGCCACGATCGCGGTGAACTGGCCGTCCGCGGCCGGCTTGAGGATGACGCCGTGGTCGGCCGCCAGCAGCTCGAAGGACACCTTGAGGATCTGCTCGAAGAGGTTGGCGCCCTTGCCCTGCTGGCTCACCTCGCGGTGGAACTCGTAGGCGGTGCGCAGCTTCTCGTACTCGCGCCGCAGCGTGGCCAGTTCCTGGATCTGCTCGGCGGGCCGGAAGTTCTGCTGTGGCCCCTGCTGATCGATCTGCGCGAGGAAGGCGGGGGCGGAATGGGACTGCGCCACCACCGTCACCCGGGGCGAACGAGCGAGCGCCGCGGCGGCGGCCGCCGCCCCCGAGGGGCCCGACACGGTCGAGGCTTCCCCCGAGTGGAAGACGAGCCGCGAGGCCCCCAGGCTGATCTCGTCTCCGTCGCGCAGCCGCAGCTCCGCCACGCGCTTGCCGTTGACGAAGGTGCCGTTGGAGGAGCCCAGGTCGCGAAGGATGAAGTCGCGCCCCACCCGCTCGATGGTGGCGTGCTCCTTGGACACTTCCCGGTCCACCAGCCGCAGCGTGTTGGAGGGATGGCGCCCCAGGGTGGTCAACGGCCCGAGCGCGAACTCCCCCGTTGACCCGTCCGGAAACCGTCCCTTGAGGTACGGTCCCCGCGTGCCTGCGGGCTTTGTGGATGGAGGGGATCCTTGACTCACGCGCGAGACCTCGATGGCCCGGATTCCGGTGTCACCGGCGCGACACTACCAGAGCCCACCGGGCTCCGGAACGGTCACGACGCTTGCCTGGAGGGAACCCTCAGAGGGTATTTCCCGGATTTTCCGGGACCGTGGACGAGGGCCGTGAGCGGGAGCGAGCACCCCACGGAGTCGGGTTCTGGAAGGCGAGACCCACGGCCGGGTACAGGGTGACCCCACCCAAGTCCCGCTCCTGTCCGAAGAGGACCGGACGGCAGGCGCTGTAGCCTCCGGTGAACTCGGCATAGAGGTGCACGTAGCGGAAGCCCAGCGCGACCCCCACGCTGGCCCCCACGAAGTGACTGGACACCCGGGCGGGCAAGCCCAGCTCGAAGCCCGTCACGTCCTGGCCACCCCGCGAGAAGTCGACCAGCCGCGAGTCGAGCGAGGTGCGGCTGTAGATGTACTTGGGTGCCCCGTACAGCTTGAAGATGTCACCCACGTCCAGGCTCACGTAGACGGGCACCTCGAGGTCCCACCGGGAGAAATCGTTGATCTGGACGATCTCCAGGGCATCGAGGACGGGGCTCTTGAAGAGGTGGCGGGACAGGCCCACACCAAGCGCGACATCATAGGACTTGCGCCGGTAGTCGGGCAGCGAGTCGTCCTCGGGGTCTCCCCCATGCGCGAGCCGCGCCTTGCCATCGAAGCGCAGGGAGGTGCTGCTCAGACGCAGGCCCACGTCCAGGTCGTGCGAGGCGAGCAGTCCGGTGCGGAGCATCAGCTCATTGGAGGGGCCCGGCGGGGCCACCGCCAGCGCCAGGCCCACGCCCAGCAGCCGTTGGGCGTCCGCCTCGGCCAGGTGGTAGGCCTGTCCGGCGAGGATGGCGTCCTTGATGGACTGGCCCTCGGAGATGCCCTGCGACAGGAGCGTGCCCAGCTGGCCCGCCGGGACGAAGAGGCCCGCGGCACCGGACACCCGGACCTGGCCCCGGGCGAGCGGTTTGGCCGTCTGCATCGTGGACAGCGTCGAGGCACAACCCGTGACCGTCAGGAGAGCGAGTAGAAGAGCGATTCTCATGGAAGGCCGGCGACCATAGGCCGCGAGGGGAGCGATTGTCAGGCCCCGGGCCACTCCCTCCTTTCGTTCGGGGCGCTCCGGCTGTTAAGGGAGCCCTCGTGCGAATCAAGCAGAAACCCGAGGATTTCTCCGTCAAGGAGTCCTACCGCTTCGACGAGGTGGCCAGCGGCCGCTACCGCGTCTACCTCATGGACAAGCAGAAGCTGTCCACCTTCGACGCGGCCAACCGCCTGCGCGATGCCTTCGGCCTCAAGCCCGGCTCCATCTCCTACTGCGGCCTCAAGGACAAGCAGGGCCGCACCGAGCAGCTCATCGCGGTGGATGGCGCCGACGTGGACATGCAGGAGCCCGACCTGCGCCTCAAGTACCTGGGGCGCACGGACAAGGCGCTCTCGTCCGCCAACATCACGTCCAACCGCTTCGCCGTCACCGTGCGCATGCTCACGCAGGAGTCCATCGGGCCCCTCAACGTGGCGGCCGCGGAGATCAACCGCCTGGGCGTGGTGAACTACTTCGACAGCCAGCGCTTTGGCTCGCTCAAGCACGGCCAGGGCTTCATCGCCAAGGATCTCCTGCGGGGGGACTTCGAGGCCGCGCTGCACAACTACCTGGCGCGCCCCTCGGAGCTGGATCGCTCGGACGACGCCAAGGTGAAGGCCTTCTGGCGCGACAACTGGGGCAAGTGGGACGCGCGCGTGCCCTTCGAGGGCACCAAGAAGTACCACCGCGTCCTCAAGTCCCTGCGCGAGCACCCCGGCGACTGGGTGCGCGCCTTCCTGCAGATCGAGGCGGACTACCGCGCGATGCTGCTCTTCACCTACCAGAGCTACCTCTGGAACGAGGGCGTGCGGCGCTACCTCCAGGAGCTGCTGCCGCGCGAGCACCTCTTCCCCATGAAGTACCAGGCGGGCACCCTGCTCTTCCACCGGGACGCGGACTCCGAGACGCTCAACACCCTGCGCGACTCCACCTTCCCGCTGCTCGCGCCGGACTCCCTGATCGAGGATCCGAAGAAGCGCAAGGCCGTGGACTGGGTCATGGGCCGCGAGAAGCTGTCGCTCGAGCAACTGCGCATCGAGGAAGCCCCGCGCATGCTCTACTTCAAGCACGAAGAGCGCCCCACGGTGATCGTCCCCCACAAGCTCGTCATCGGCCGCGTGCAGAACGACGACCTGAACCGGGGCTACCTCAAGGTGAACATCGCCTTCACCCTGCCCCCTGGCGCCTACGCCACCCTCGTCATCAAGCGGCTCTTCCACTTCGAGTACGAAGAGGACAGCGCCCAGAAGATCCGCGAGGGCTGGTACACGCCCCCCGAGGAGCGCGACGGTGACGAGGCCCCCGCCGCCCGTCCGCCTCGAGGACCCCGCCGCCCGGCGGCCCGCGCCGAGGCCCCTCGCACCGAGGCTCCCCGCGCCGCGGCCCGGGGTGCCCGTCCCGCCAGCCAGGCGCCTCGGCGCCCGCCGGTCTCCGATTCCGCCGTGGGCAGACTGGCCCAACCCAAGGAGGCACCCCCTCCCGCCGCCGCTCCGGCCGCCCCCGTTGGGTTCCGCGAGCGCCAACGCCAGAAAAAGGACGCCAAGGTCCAGGCGCGCAAGGAGCAGGCGGCCAAGCGCCCGGAATCCCGGAAGAAAAAGTGATCGCTCCCTCCGCGTCCCCTCCGGGTGCAATGGGGGGGACGCACCCGCGTAGACCAGGGTGTGAACGCTCTCGCCCTCAACGCAGCACACGTCGCGGACCTCGCCCGGGCCATCGGGATGCGGATGGTGGATGAAGCCGTCGTCCCGGCCTGGAAGGCCGACGTAGTGGCAGCCCGCCGGGGGGATCCCTCGGCCTTCGAGTCGCTCGTGCGCGGAGTGCAGCGCCCCGTCTACGGATTGGCGCTGCGCCTGCTCGGCAACGAGGCCGAGGCCTCCGAGGTGGCCCAGGAGGCCTTCCTGCGCGCCTACCAGAACCTCCATAAGTACGACGAGTCGCGCCCCTTCGACCTGTGGGTGATGGCCATCACCCGCAACCTCTGCCTGGATCTGCTGCGCCGCCGCACCAAGGTGCGCACCCAGGAACTGGAGCCCATCAAGGACGTGCTCGCCAGCGATGAGGCGTCGCTCGAGGAGGGCGCCATCGCCCGCCAGGAGCGCCAGTCGCTGGAAGAGGCCCTCGCCACCCTGTCCGCCGACGACCGGGAAGTGCTCGCGCTCTACTATGTGCAGAAGCGCACCACGAAGGAGATCGCCCAGCTGCTGGGCTGCGCGCCAGGCACGATCATGGCGCGCCTCTTTCGGGCCCGGGAGAAACTGCGCAAGAAGATGAGCCCGGAGGAGCCCACATGACGCCCGAGTCCACCCAATGCCCGGACCTCGAGGCGCTCTTCACCGAGCTGGAGGAAGGCGCGGGCCCCTGCCTCGAACACGCGAAGGGCTGCCCCCTGTGCTCCGCCATCCTCGAGGAGCACCGCCTGTTGGAGAAGGATCTCTTCCGCCTGACGGATCCGCTCCCTCCGCCGGACCTCGTACACCAGGTGATGGCGCGAGTGTCCGCCGAACCCCCGCCCCTGCGCCGCGAGCTGTGGACGGGCGTGACCATCCTCGCCGTCTCCCTGCTGGTGGGGCTCGGGGTGCTGTTGTCCAACGACGCGGCCCTGAGCAGTGCCGGCACGGGGCTCGCGCGCTCCATGGTGAGCAGCCGGGCCGCGTTCGAGGCCCTGCGCAGTGGCGCCAATGCCTTGTGGAACACCGCCGCCGCGCCCGTCGCCGTGATGCTCGCCCTGCTCCTGTTCTCCTCCCTGTTCGGCATCAAGCGGCTGGCTGGCCACAGCCTCCCTCCCTCCGAAGCGTGAGTGTCGCCATGAAGACTTCCCAGCGCCTGTGGTTGTCCGCCGCCTTCCTCGCCGCGCCCCTGTCGCTCGCACAGCCCCCCGCGGATTCCCCGGCCACCCCAGCGGAGTCCCGGCCCCAGGACACCTTCCAGCTCCAGTTCCGCGGCACGCTGCGCGACGCCATCCAGAAGATCGCCGAGGAAGGCGGGCTCAACGTGGTGGTCACCGGCGCGCTGGACACGCCCGCCGACGTGCACCTCAAGAACGTCAGCGCCGAGCAGGCCCTGCGCACCGTGGCCCGCGCCTACTCGCTCAAGCTGGAGCAGGACGGCGGCATCTACACGCTGCGCGCGATGACGGCCGAGGAGAAGGCCCAGGCGCCGGTGATCGCCCCTCCACCCCTCCCCGTCGCCGCCCCCACGCCGACCCTCTCGCCCCCGAGCGCGATCGCCGAGAGCTCCATGCTGGACGAGGACGAGGTGAAGGAGCGCGTGCGCGATCAGATGAAGAAGCTGCGCCGCTCCAAGAAGGGCTCACAGGACGTGGTGGCCCGGGGACACTCGCTGGAAGTGAAGGAAGGCGAGACGGTGGACAGCGCGGTCGTCTACGGCGGCAACCTGGTGGTGAAGGGGAACGTGGAAGAAGACGCGGTCGTCTTCGGGGGCAACCTGGAGATCACCGGCCGCGTGGAGGGCGACGCGCGCGCCTTTGGCGGCAACGTGGTCCTCGGCCCGAATGCCTATGTGGAGGGCGACGTGTCGTCCTTCGGGGGCAGCGTCACCAAGGAACAGGGCGCACAGGTCGAGGGCTCCACCGAGTCCTTCGGCGGGGCCGGCATCGGCCGCACGGTGGCGGGGGAAATCAAGGAAAGCCTCCGGGAGGCGAGGCAGAAGGACTCCGACGCGCATGAGGAACGGGGCGGACGGCTCGCGTCCTTCCTGCTCAAGTTCGCCATGCTCTTCGGCATGGGCTTTCTCGGGCAGCTCTTCTTCCCGTCCCGGATGAAAGCGCTGGGCACGGAGATCCGCAACGAACCCGTGAAGAGCGGCCTCATGGGCCTGCTGGGCGCGGTGGCGCTCGTCCCCGTCCTCCTGGTCCTGTCGGTGACGATCATCGGCATTCCACTGGCCCTGGTCCTGGCGCTCGTGGTGCCCATCCTCACGGTGTGGGGCTTCGCGGCGGTGGCGAGTGAACTGGGCGCGCGGCTCCCCCTGCGCCCGGCCAAGAAGACGCAAGCGATGGTGCTGGCCCTGGGACTGCTCATCCTGCTGGTCCTCGGCCACCTGCCAGTGCTCGGCAACCTGGTCATGGTGCTGGCGTCGCTGGTGGCCCTGGGCGCGGTGATGCGCACCCGCTTCGGCAACCGCTCACAAGGTCTGCCCGAGCCCCTCTTCCACGACGAGCACGTGCGCGGTTGACCGGAAAGACCCGCGGCGCGAGTCCCAGGGACTCGCGCCGCGACGTTCATGCGGGCGGGAGTGGAGCGTTAGTGTCCCGACCGGGACTGATCCACGGGCGTGTCCTCCAGGCTTCGCTCCTCCTGTTCGCTCGACGCCAGATCGCGAGACTCCTCCGCCTCACCGCGGTTTCTCAGGAAGTCGATTCCCTTGCGGTTGACGGGCCGCTCCATGTTCCGCGAGTCGCCCTTCTCTGGCCGCTGCGGATCCCGCCCACTCAAGTTCCGTCCGAGACCCATACCGTGTCCCTCCTGTGTGAGTTCATGGGGCTGCGATTCAACCCTGTGCACGCAACCACGGGACGGGAGCCACGCGCCAGTCCAGGGAGCACCTGTCTGACCGGCCCCCCTCGCGCCTCCCGAACGGCATGGCTGACGCGGCGCGCCAGTCTCGAGGGAAAACCGGAAGAGAAGCCGGGGTTCCAGGCAGCATCATTCCGGCTGTGTTCCCCACTGCTCGCGACGCGCGCCGCCATGACAGGGGGGCTTTGACCGCTCGGGGCCTCTGGGACATTGTCCGCGCACCCTATGCGTCGCCTCCCAGACGCCGCCTCGCGCGGCAAGTCCATCACCATGGACCTCGAGGGCGAAACGGTCCCGGCACTCGAAGGCGAGCCCGTCGCCTGTTCGCTCGTCGCCGCCGGTGAATCCGTCCTCGCCCGATCCATCAAATACCATCGGGCCCGTGGCCCCTACTGCTTCTCCGGCGCGTGTTCGCACTGCCTCATGCGCGTGGACGGCGTGCCCAACGTCTACACCTGCCGCGTTCCCGCCCGCGACGGCATGAAGCTCGAGCGGCAGAACGCGTACCCCTCGGCGAAGGTGGACGTGTTCGAGGCCATCGACTGGTTCTTCCCCAAGGGGTTGGATCACCACGAGATGTTCGCCGGCATGCCCGTGGCCGAGCAGGTCATGGCGAAGGTGGCGCGCCAGCTCGCGGGCCTCGGTCTGCTGCCGGATGCGCCCGCCCCGGCGCGCATGCCCGTGCAGGTCGTGCGCATCCGCGTGGCCGTGGTGGGCGCGGGCGCGGCGGGACTCGCGGCGGCCCAGACCCTGGCCGCCCGGGGAGTGCCCTTCCTGCTGTTCGAGCGCGACAGCCAGCTCGGTGGCCGGTACCTCACGGGCGCACCGGAGCCGGACGCTCCCTCGCTCCCGGACACGAGCACCCTGCCCCAGGACAGCGTGCGCACACGGGCCACGGTCATCGGCCTGTTCGACGACGCGGCCGGGCGCTTCCTCGCCGTGGTGGCCGAGGATGCCCAAGGTCCCCGCCTGATTCAGGTGTACGCCGAGCGCTTCCTGATCACGCCAGGCGGCCATCCGCCGATGTTGCCCTTCGAGAACAACGATCTGCCGGGCGTGTACTCGGGCCACGCGGCGAGCCTGCTGGTGCGCCGCTACGGCGTGGCGCCCCCGGTGGCGGCGCTGGTGGGCTCGGGACCGGAGCTGTACGCGCTCGCGCGGCTGATGGAGGCGCGGGGAACGAAGGTGGCGGCGGTGGTGGACCTGAAGGGCCCCGTGCCCCCGGACGCGCCCGCGGGCAGCGTGCGGGGCAGCGCGCCCAAGGCACACGGACTCGGCGCGGTGAACGCGCTGAGCTACGAGGGTGAGTCCGGCCGACGGGTGAAGGTGGCCTGCGACGCGGTGCTGGTGGCGGTGGGCACCAGTCCGAGCTTCGAGCTGGCGCGCCAGGGCGGTGCGAAGGTGGAGTTCAACGAGGCACGCGAGGTGTTCGCGGTGGTGGCGGACGCGGATGGGCGCACGGCGGCGCCGGACGTCTGGGTGGCGGGAGACGTCACGGGGGGCGGGAGTACGGCCCAGGCGGCGGCGGCTGGCCGGCGCGCGGCGGAAGCGCTCGCGGAAGCGCTCATGGGAGGGCAGTCATGAGCAAGCAGATGGTGTGCTCGTGCGAGGACGTGACGGTGGAGGACATCCGGCACGCGGTCGCCAAGGGCTTTCGCGACGTGGAGTCCGTCAAGCGCTTCACGGGCTTCGGGACGGGGGTGTGCCAGGGCAAGAGCTGCCTGTCGGCGGTGGCGGCGCTGCTCGCCCGGGAGAAGGCGCAGAAGCCCGAGGGCCTGCTGCCCTTCACCCCCCGGCCTCCGCTCTACCCCACGGAGCTGTCGGTCCTGGCGTCGCTGCCGGTGGACGAGTCCCAACCTCCCGTGGGGGGCATGTTCGAGGAGACGGGCGTCTTTCCGCCCGTGTTGCGGCCCGAGGCACCGGTGCCCAAGAAGGCGAAGGTCGTCATCATCGGCGGCGGCATCCTGGGCCTGGCGCTCGCGTACAACCTGTCCCTGCGCGGAGAGAAGGACGTGGTGGTGCTCGAGCGCGGCTACCTGTGCGCGGGCGCGTCCGGACGCAATGGCGGCGGCGTGCGCATGCAGTGGGGCACGTCGGCCAACATCGAGCTGGCCAAGCGCTCCATCGAGCTGATGGGCCGCTTCGCGCGCGACATGGGCATCAACGTGTGGCTGCGCCAGGGCGGCTACCTGTTCATGGCGAAGACGAAGGCGGTGGCCCAGCGCCTGGAGCGCAACGCCGCGCTGCACAACAAGCACGGCGTGCCCACGCGGATGCTCACCGTGGACGAGGCGCGGGACATCGTCCCCGGACTCACCCTGAAGGACGCACAGGCGGCCTCGTTCAATCCGGAGGACGGCGTCATCTTCCCCTGGCCCTTCCTCTGGGGCTACGCCAACGCCTGCCGCAAGGCGGGCATCGCCGTGGAGACCTTCACCACCGTCACGGGCTTCGAGCAGTCCGAGGGCTTGGTGCGCAAGGTGAAGACGGACCGGGGCGACATCGCGTGCGACACGGTGGTGGTGGCCTGCGGTGCGTGGAGCCCGGAAGTGGCCCGGCTCGCGGGGGTGCAACTGCCCAACGAGCCCCACCGGCATGAGATCCTCAGCACCGAACCGCTCAAGCCCTTCTTGGGCCCCCTCGTGTCCGTGTTGGACTCAGGGCTGTATTTCAGCCAGTCGATGCGTGGGGAGATCGTCGGCGGCATGGGAGACGCGCTGGAGCCCGCCGGGTTGAACATGGGCTCGACGCTGCGCTTCGTGTCGCGCTTCGCACGGGCGCTCACCGAGCAGTTGCCCAACCTGGGCCACGTGAAGGTGCTGCGGCAGTGGGCGGGCTGCTACGACGTGACGCCGGACAACAGCCCGGTGCTCGGCCGCACACCGGGGCTGGAGAACATGCTCCAACTGTCCGGCTTCGTGGGCCACGGCTTCATGATGGCGCCCGCGGTGTCCGAGCGCATGGCGGAGTGGATGACATCGGGCACGTCCGACGAGCTCTTCACCCGCTTCAACCTGCGCCGCTTCCAGGAAGGCAAGCTGGAGCGCGAGGACATGATCATCGGCTGAGAGCCCAAATCCCCCTCCCTTGGACGTCTCGCCACCGGTACGACCGGGGGCGTTCACGCCGTTCAATCAGAAGGAGTGCTCACGAAGCGGTTGTGAGCATATTTCCTGTTCGCCCCGCGACGCTCACTCCCGAACTCCCCGAGAAAAGGAAGGCGCAACGTGTTCACCCGTCGTGCTGGTTCGCGCCTAACGGGCACACGGCTGCGTCCTCTGTTGGGCGGATGGGTCCTCATCGTTCTCTTCCTCTTCTCCGCCTGCGCGACGAGCGCACCTCAAGGCCGTCGATTCAACCCCCCAGCGGAACCGGAAGGGCGCCCGGCATCCGCCGTACACTCCCTGGACTTCCTGGAGCCGGGCGCTGTCTCCACGCGTCCAATCCCCATCGCCAAGGCCGAGTTTCAACGAGCCCTCCAGCGACTCTCCCGCGACATGCGGCTGACGGCGAGTCCACGGGAAGCCGCCCGTGAGCTGCTGAACGAGATTCTCTCTGGGACAGAATCCAATCTGGCACGACATGGCAGGCGAATGGCGACGGAACTCTTCCGGATGCTCACCTTTTGAAAGGGACGGCCATGGGGTGGCTCGAGAACATTATCATTGAGAATAAGGCGCTCGAGAACGAACGGTTCGAAGCGACAGACAAAGACTCACTCTATTTCCTCGGTCCCAACCTGACGCTGAGCAACTGCACTGTCATCCTGAAGGTGCCAGCCAAGCGATTGCACATCCTCGGAGCCCGGTTCATCGACTGCACCTTCGAGGTGAAACAAGAGTTGAAGAACCATCAATCCTGGGTACGAGCCTCGCTCGAGGGCTGTCGGTTCAAGGGGCGACTGATGGGGTGCGATTTCGGGCACTGGCCCGAATACGGGAGTGCACCGGAGTATCAACACGGGTTCATCGAGGCACGATTGGACGCTTGCCGCATCATGGGGTGTGACCCCACGACCCTGCGCCTTCCCAAGTGGCCGTGCTTCACCATCCTGGACCCCATCCGCAGAGCCCCCGAGCTCCGCGGCGTCACGTGGCCGGGCCTCTTTGGTCGAGTCATCGTGGAGGAGCTCCATACCCAGCCAGCTCCCACGCGGGCATTGACCTACCATGCCCCCTCTGTCGCCAAGCGGATGGAAACAACTCCCGAAGAACTCAGGGCCGTCATCGAGAAGTTCGACTGCGTCGTCTTCTGACGCGCCCCGGCCGTCAGTGGCCCGGCGTCAACACCGCGCCGGGTTTGTCATGCGTGCCCAGACGCCCGATCAACGTGGCACTCGCTTCATTGAGGCCGATGAGCATCACTTCCACTCCCCTGCTCCGGAACTTGAGCACGATCCGGTCGATGGCCGCGACGGCCGAAGCATCCCAGACATGTGAGTGCGTGAGATCGATCTCCACCCGTGTGACGTGCTCCCGGAAGTCGAAGGAGGCGATGAAGCGCTCCACGGAGACGAAGAAGATCTCGCCCATGACGTCATAGCGCCGCCGCTGGCCGTCCTCGCTCAGCGAGCTCTTCACCGACACCAGCTTGGCCACCGTGCGCGCGAAGAAGATGGCGCTCAGCACGACGCCCACCAGCACTCCCTTGGCCAGATCATGGGTGAGCACCACGGTCAGCACCGTGGCGACCATCACGACGGACTCGCTCCCGGGCAGCACCCGCATGGCCCCCAGCGACTTCCAATCAAAGGTGCCGATGGAGACCATGATCATCACGGCGACGAGCGCGCCCATCGGGATGCGCGCGACCCAGTCTCCGAGCACCAGGATGAGGAAGAGCAGGAAGATACCGGCGAAGAAGGTGGACAGGCGCCCTCGCCCACCGGAGCTCACATTGATGACGGACTGGCCGATCATCGCGCACCCGGCCATGCCGCCGAAAAAGCCCGTCACGATGTTGGCGATGCCCTGCCCGAACGCCTCGCTGTGCTTGCAACTCGGCGAGTCGGTCATCTCGTCAACGACCGCCGCGGTGAGCAGCGACTCCAGCAGTCCCACGAACGTGAGCGGCACGGCATACGGGAGGATGATGCGCAGTGTCTCCAGGGTGAAGGGAACCTGGGGCAGGTGGAAGAAGGGCAGAGACGTGGGCAGCGCGCCCATGTCTCCCACCGTCCGTACGGAAATGCCGGTGGAGATGGACACCGCCGTGAGCACCACGATGGCCACGAGCGGCGAGGGCACGGCCTTCGTCAGCCGGGGCAAGCCGTAGATGATGGCCAGACCCGCGGCCACCATGGCGTACATCTGCCAGGAGGCGCCGGTGAACTGGGGCAACTGAGCCATGAAGATGAGGATGGCCAGCGCATTGACGAAGCCGGTCATCACCGGGCGCGGGACGAATTTCATGTAACGGCTGAGCCGCAGCGCTCGAAATACCAGTTGAAGGACACCGGTGAGGATGGTGGCCGCGAAGAGGTACTCCAGGCCATGATTGGCGACGAGCGTCACCATGAGCAGAGCCATGGCGCCGGTGGCCGCCGAGATCATCCCGGGACGTCCTCCAAAGAACGCCGTCATCACCGCGATGATGAAGGAGGCATAGAGGCCCACCTTGGGATCGACTCCCGCGATGATGGAGAACGCGATGGCCTCGGGGATGAGCGCGAGCGCCACCACGGTCCCCGACATCAAGTCCCCCCGGATATTGGAAAACCACTCCTGCTTCAGCTGTGCCACATACGCCGTCGTCTTCAAGCTGTACTCTTCTCGGTGATAGGGAATAGGAGTCCGCGAGGCATCGGGTCTCCCGATGCCTCGAATGCGAAGGGCCCACGCTCCAGCGAAGCGGCCGCGCTCGCGGACGCAACCGTCGCGTGCGGCGAGGCCGCCGCGAGAACCGAACCGTGTGCCGGAAACAGAGACGAAGGGAGGAAGCAGCCTGGGCTCACCCGGAAGGGGGCGAACAACCCGGCGCGTTCCCGCCAGTCCTCGTCATGGTGGAGTCAGCATCCGTGAGCGTTCTCGCCCATCCCTCCACGCATTGCAATCGAAACCCGAGCGCGCTCAACCCCGCGCGCGGGCATCCATGCAGGCGCGGCAGGCCAGGCCGTCCCGGAACGCCTGCCCCTCGCGCAGGGACTTGCGCTGCCGGCACAGCACACACCCGAAGGTACCCGGTGTCTCCACGGGCTCGGTGAACGCCTCGACGGGCGGAAGGGCGGGCGGCTCGATGGGCAGGCGGTGGACCGGGACACCCGGCGTCGGGGTGACCTCGTCCTCCTCGTTCAACTCGACGACCTCCACCTTCCGAGTCGGCACGGGGACGGGCGGCGGCGCCCGGAGCGGCGGCGGCGCTTGACGTGGGATGCCCAGCGCGGCCAGCTCCGTCTCATCGATCAGCAGGCCGTGACATGCCGAGCACACCTCGACGGGGGCGCCCGAGCCCAGTTGCGCGGGCGTCAGCAGGATGCGGCACTCCACGCACGAGTGAGGTGTCTCGCCGCCCACGAGCTGATGCCGGGCCTTGTACTACAGTTGGACGTGGATATTGGGCGCTCTGCGGCGGTAGTGGCAGAGTTTGGCGACGGCCTGATGATGGCGCCGCCAGCGGCTCCAGCGCAGGATGAAGTCCAGCGCGGGCCGCACCACCCAACGCGCGAGTTTCCACATCAGACGTCTCACTTCCTGAACACTGAAGCGGATAAGGACAGGCCTCGCCGCCGTCGAAACGCTCCCATGCGACTGCTTCGATGCGGCGGGCCCAGGCGTTTTGGGACTGGGTGCTCCTTCTCGGACGCGTTGGCTATGACTCGCGCGGCCGCCAGGAATGCATGTGCTACCAGGCACAACGTCATGTGGCGGTACCACCCTCGCCATTTCCTCACCTCATAGTCGTCCAGTCCCACCTCCCCCTTGGCCGACTCGAAACATTCCTCCACCGGCCAGCGCTTGCCGGCCGCTTCCACCATGGCGGCCAGCGACGTCGTGGCCGGTGCATGCACCAGATAAAAGCTCACCTCGCTCTCCTCCGACACGCTTCGACGGAAGAGAAACCACCGCGCCTGGGTCCCCTCATGCGAATTGACTCGGACTCGCGCCCAGTCATACCAACGCGGTCCCTTGGCTCCCGCCCCCGCCGACAGCCTCGTCCATTCTCGCCTCTTCACCTCTTTCAAGACTTCTCCCGCCGTCACCTGCTCCACCCCGCGCCAGGCGTAGGTATTGGAGGCCACCGCCAGGACATACCGTTGCGACTGGCTCTCCAAAAACCGTCGCAACTCTCCATCCCGGCCATACACCTCATCTCCCACCACCCACTCGGGACGGAGTCCCGCGTCGAAGGCCCGCTGGAGCATGGCTCGCGCCAGCTCGGGTTTCGTCTGGAATCGCACCCGCCGTGGAATTCCCGCCTGACGACATCGGTCCGGGTCCTCCAGCCAGTGCTCGGGCAGGTACAGTTCGCGGTCCACCAGGCAGTGGCCCTTCTCGGTGACGTAGGCCAGGAAGACGCCTATCTGGCAATTCTCAATGCGGCCCGCCGTGCCACTGTACTGCCGGGCCACTCCCGCGGACTTGTCCCCCTTCTTCAAGAAGCCTGTCTCATCCATGGACAAGACGCCCCCCTCGCCCAGTCGCTCGCGGGCATACGTCAACACGTCATCCCGCAGCGCGTCCTCGTCCCAGTGCGCCCCGTTGAGCAGATGTTGAAAGGCGTAGGGCGTCGCCCTGCCCACCTCCTCGCTCAAGCCCCAGGCATTCTTACGCTCGACTCGGGCCAGCAACCCTTGCAACAGAGCCTCCGCCGAGGCTCGTGTCTCCGGACGTGCGAAGTGGGGCTCCACCCACTCCCGCACGCGGCGCCACTCCTGCTCCCATTTCTGGACGAGCACCGCTTCGTTGTTGTCCGAGACGATGGCGCTGCTGGACATGACCGCCCCCAGGTGAAGGTGACTTCTCCCATGGGTTGTAACCACGCCACCTCCGGCGTCACCTTCTCCTGCGTTTCGCTTTCTCTCCTGGCTCCCCACCAGACAAGTGGGGCCCGCTATCCCACCTCCGCAGTTGCGCGGACCCAGGGCTGCGCTATCTCAGTGGAGAAGGTACGTGCGCGGGGCCCACGGAAGACGGCTCAAGGGAGGTGGTCGCAGCGACCGGGTCAACGGCACTCCTCTGTCGGCCTGGAAAGTACAACTGTAGTACTTGGCGCCAAAGGAGTTCTGGAGGTGTCCCCCCGCCGCCCACACCTTCGAGCAGTGGGCGCAGCCCCACAATTCGACCTCGGTGCCAGCGGGACTGGTCACTCGAAATGGTTGAAGTACGCGCGTGCAGTGGGGACAGCGGGTCTCGGCCTTCATGGCCGTGAATCCTAGGCCATCCGCCCTCCGATTCGAGCCCTCTTCTACTCGGCGCCGAACCAGACGCAGGCGATGCCCAGGTCGTCCCGGAGCACGTTTCCCTCTTGGGCGAACGCCTCCAGGGCCACGGTCAACCGGCGCTTGACGAACCCACTGCCACGGTCCTCGAACGCGAGCAGTTCCCGCGCGACTTCTGGGGTCGGCACCTGGCCGATCTTGAAGAGCCCATCCGTGAGCACCGCGATGGCCTCGATGCCCTCGTCCGCGGGACGGAAGCGCTCCACGTAGCCCTGACTCAGGCGATCGAACTCGTGCCGGATGGACCCCGACTCCATCACCTTGAGCCCCCCGTCACGGGCTTCCCGGAACACGAGGAAGCGCTCGTGGGCGGGATCATCGACCCCCTTCTGGATCTCTCCCACGTACTCCCGGTACAGGTCCTCGTGCAGGCAGTAGTTGAGATAGAAGGGCGCGTTGCTGTCCCATTCGAGCCAGACGACCTTGTAGCGCCCGTCCGCGTAGCGCAGGACATAGGCGCCATCCCCGAAGAGATAGACGGCCGCGTCGCGGGGATTGGCCACGAAGCCCACCAGGGTGGCGAAATAGTCCTGCCGGTCCGTGGAGATGTGGTTCGCCAGGAACTCGGTCTTCAACGCGGAGAAGAACTCCGGACCGAACGCCTGCACGGGCTCCTTGAACCGGGGCCGCAGGGCCTTCTGGAAGGCGAAGCAGAGCGCCCGGGCGCCCACGTCGGTATGGGTGTACATGCCCGAGCACCCATCCGACACGACCCCATAGACCGTGTCCGTACCGAAGGCGCCCGACAGGGCGTAGTCCTCACAGGGCGTGCCTCTGACGAGGTGGGGGTGTCCGGTGGCGAAGAAGTGATCGGTGTTCATCGACGGACGTATCCTAGCGCATCGCGTTGTTCTCGTTTTCCTTATTTCGAGATTCAACCTCGCCGTCCTGCTCTTGCTGGGGCTCGTGAGCCGCGAGGGGCAGATCGTCGAGCAGATCCTGGGCGATGCGCTGCCGTAAGGCTGACGCACTCCCGCTTCTCGGGAAACAAGAGACCAAACAGTCATCATTGAAAAACCCGAATAAATCGGGGATGAACTCCTGAGCCTTCAACGAACCTCCGCGAACGCGCGGACCCGGGAGTCCTCCGGGAAAAGGATCAAGAGCCAATGAAGACGATCTGGAAGCAGAGCCTGCTCGCCGCGATGTCTCTGGTGGTACCCCTGAGCGAGAGCCTCGCCGGGACGGCGGACTTCACGGTGCAGTATCAGAACTACAACGCCGCGGGGCCCAACGACGACATCATCGAGGCGGGCATCCAGCTGCGCAACAACACCGGGGCCGCGATCCCGCTGAGCGGCGTCGTCGTGCGCTACTGGTTCACGAAGAACGGCGCCACGCCGACTCCGGCGTGCTGGTGGTGGAACGCGCCGGACTGCTCCGCGATTTCGTTGACGAGCGGGAGCGTGTCCGCCACGGGAGCGGATCAGTACGTGGAGATCCGCTTCAACGGCGCCGCTGGCAGCCTGGCGGCGGGCGCGACGACCGCGCCGATCGATCTCGGGATCACGTTCGGCGGTGTCGCCGTGAACGAGACGGATGACTATTCGTACGGCAACCAGACGACGGCCGCCAACTGGAGCCGCATCACCGTGCACGACGCGGGCTCGGCGCCCACGGGTGGCCTGCGGGGTGGCACGCCTCCCACGGGCGGGACCACGCCTCCGCCCTCGGTCTCGGCCGAGTTCTTCGATGACTTCACCTACAACAGCACGGCCGATGCGGCGTTCACCAATCTCTGGACGGTGAGGACGTACGCGGGCGGCCCCGGCGTGGGTGGCGCGACGTGGTCCGCCGGCAACGTCTCCATGGTGAGCGAAGGCTCCAACCGGCTGATGCGGCTGCAGGCGAGCACCAACGGAAGCGCGGCGGGGACCTCGCACTCGGAGGTCATCTCCCGGGCCCAGAAGTTCAAGTTCGGCACCTACGCGACCCGGATCAAGTTCCGCGACGCCCCGCTGTCCGGTCCGCGCGTCTACGGCGACAAGTACGTGGAGACCTTCTTCGCCCTCACGCCCTACAACAGCGCCAGCTACTCGGAGCAGGACTACGAGTACCTGCCCAACGGCGGCTGGGGACAGGGCAACACGTCCACCATGTTCCTGACCTCGTTCGACAAGAACAAGGCGGCCAGCCCGGAGCGCAAGCTCAGCTACAGCCATGACGGCTGGCACACGCTCGTGCTGCACGCGTCGCCCTCGGGCAACATCTACCACATCGATGGCGTGGAGCTGGCCAACCACACGTCCCAGTTCGCGCCGCTCATCAACCAGTTCCTCGACTTCCAGATGTGGTTCATCGAGCTCGGCACCACCAACGGCACTCCGCGCACGTACTTCGAGGAGGTGGACTGGGTGTACTTCGCCAAGGACACGTACCTGAACACCAACGCCGTCAACGCGACGGTGACCAGCCTGCGCAACGCCTCCGTGCCCCGCAAGGACACGGTGCCCTGAGCGCCCGTCCGGGCCGCCCCCTCCTCACCGGGGCGGCCCGTGCCGTGGGCGTCAGCGCGAGCGCAGTTGAACCTCGAGCGACTCCATCTTGCGGATGACCGGATGGGGTCCGAACGAGGGCTCCTTCACGAGGCTCATGGTCGGGAAGCGCTCGAGGATCCTGTTCATGACGACCTGCAGCTCCAGCCGCGCCAGGTTCGCCCCCAGGCAGAAGTGCACGCCATAGCCGAAGGCGATGCTCGAGTTGGTGTTGCGGCGCGCGTCGAAGACATCCGCCTGGGAGAAGGCGGCCTCGTCGCGCAGCGCGCTGTTGAGCATGAGGAGGATCATCTGGCCCTTCTTGATCGTCACCCCCCCCACCTCCACGTCCTCGAGCGCGTAGCGGGCGAGACCCATCTTCCCGAAGTTGTCGAAGCGCAGCACCTCCTCGATGACGCCCTTGATCAGGTCGGGCTCCACCAGGACCTGCGCGAGCAGCTCGGGCCGCTTGAGCAGGTTGTAGGTCGTGAAGCCGATGAGGTGGATGGTGGTCTCGAACCCCCCCACGATGAGCGAGGACACGAGCGACAGCAGCTCCGCGGTGCTGAGCCGGTCTCCCTGCTCCTCCGTCTGGATGAGCGTGGTGAGGATGTCGTCGGGCAAGGGGTTGCGGCGCCGCTCCTCGATCGTCTCCCGCACCAGGGCAATGCCCTCCTGGACATCGGCGCGCAGGGCGGGCACGTCCTCCGGACGGAGCAGCCCGGGCAGGAAGCTCTTGACCGCCGCCTCCGTGAAGCGATTGAACAGGGTCTCGCGCCCCTTGGGGATCTTCAGCATGGAGCCGATCACCCGGGGGGGAATGCGGTCCGCGATATCACTGACCACGTTGACGGTGTCCTGGCCCGACACCTCATCCAGGATTTCATCGACGATGGCCTGCACCTCCGGCCGCAACCGCTCGATGGCGCGCGGCGTGAGCGCCGGGCTGACGAGCTTGCGCAACCGGGCGTGATCCGCGCCCGACAGCGCGAAGAGCCCCGCGTTGTTGAGCTCCGCCAGCTCGGGAATGATCGCCGCGATACCGGACACCGAGGCGAACTCCCAGTGGGCCCGGTTGGTGCTGAAGCGCTTGGAGTCCCGGAGCATGGCGAGGGCCTCCTCGTACCGGGTGACCAGCCAGGCCCGGCCCTCCTTCCAATAGGACAAGGGCGCCGCCTTGCGCAGCTCCTCGAGCACGGGAAAGGGATTGGCGGCGAAGCCAGGCGCGTCCGGAGAGAAGGACACGGTGGGCGGATGGGATTGCGTCGAGTCAGGGGACATGGGTCATCTCCTTTTGGGCACGGCGAGCGGTAAAGGGGACTTCATTCCTCGGAGAGCGAGAGCGCCTGCTTCGGACATCCGCGGATGGCCTTCTCCACCTTGGCGCGCAGCTCGGAAGGAACGGATTCGGTGAGGACGTGCAGCTGATCCTTGTCATCCAGGTGGAAGGACTCGGGCGCCGCGCGAACGCAGACGCCATTGGCCTCGCAGCGATCCCAATCAACCACGATCTTCATGCTCATCTCCTAGCGGTGGAACCTCGAAACGGAACGGAACGCGTCAGGCCTTCAACAGCCGGAGCACGAGTTCGATGGGCGGCCGCGCCCTGCCTGGGTGCAAGGCCTGGCTGATGGCGAGCCCCTGGGTCACGGCCATCCACGCGCGCGCGAGCTCCCCCGGCGGACCGGCGGCGGCCTCCCCCGTGCGCTGCGCCTCCTCGATGAGGGCGGACAGGGGCTCGCACACGAGCCGCTCCAGGCGATCCAGCGCCTCACGCACCGTCTGGGGCGCGTCGTCTCCCGTGGAGGCATGCACGATGATCAGCAGGTGCTCGGAGGCCACCACCGAGCTCTCCCCCATGATCGAGCACACGTACACCAGCCGCTCCCACGCGGTGATGGGCATCGCCCGGGCCCGGGCGATCAGCGCCTCCCACCCCTGAACCGACTCCTCGATGACGGCGGCGAAGAGCGCTTCCTTGCTGGGAAAGTAGTGGTGCACCAGCCCATGGCTGATCCCCGCCGCGGACGCGATGTCGGAGATCTTCGCCGCCACGAACCCCTTGCGCGCGAACACGCCCCGGGCCGCGCTCAGCACGTCCCTGCGCCGCTCTTCTCGAAGCTGCTCCACCCGCGCCGCCGGGCGAGGACTCATGCTCTTCCCCAGTCGTTGATTGACTGTCCGGTCAATCAACCATTTCCGAAAAAGTAGCAAACCCGGACAGGAGGACGCAACCCATCCCGGAACAACCCGCCTTCCACTGAACTATTGGGGCAACGAGGTGCGCGCGGCCTCCGCGAAGAAGTCCACGACGGCGCGGATCCGGGGCGCGAGCGGCCGGCCCCGCACGAAGGCGAGGGAGATGGGCAGCCCTTCCTCCGACATGTCCTCCAGGAACACCTCGAGGCGGCCCCGCTTCACGTCCTCGGCCACGGAGAGCTCCGGCACACTCGCGATCCCCAACCCATCGAGCAGGAGCTGCCGGAGGGCATCGTTGCTGTCCGCGGCGAAGGGGCCCCGGGGTTCGAGCTGTCCCCCTCCCGGGAGCTGCCAGGGGACGCGCAGGCCGCCCCGCAGGTAGGCCAGGTGCACATGTCCGGCGAGTTCCTCGATCGTCCGGGGGGTCCCTCGCGCGCGCAGGTACGCGGGAGAAGCGCAGAAACAGCGGCGCAACCGGCCGATGCGCCGGCGCGCGAGCCGTCCGTCCTCGAAGGTGCCCACGCGCACCGCCACGTCGACGCGCTCGGCGATCAGATCCACGAATTGATCGCTCAGACTCACCTCCAGCTCCACCTGGGGCCAGGCCTGGGCGAAGCTCGCGATCCGCGGCATCAGCCAGAGACGGCCCAGATCCCTGGGCGCGCTCACCCGCACGCGCCCCCGGGGCACCGTGGCTCGAGTGGCCTGGGCACACGCGTCCTCGATGTCGTCGAACGCCTGGCGCACCCGGTGGAAGAACTCCAACCCCTCGGGGGTGAGCTCCAGGCCGTGCACCCCCCGGACGACGAGGCGCAGGTTCAAATGGGCCTCGAGCTTCGCCACCTTCTTGCTGAAGGCCGAGGGCGTGGTGCCCGCCTCCCGGGCCGCGGCGCTGAAACTCCCCGAGCGCACACTCTGGATGAACGCTTGCAGGTAGGGCCAGATCTCCATGGTCGTGCCTCCATGGCACAGGCCTTGTGCCCGGCCAAGCACTGCCCTCGCCCACGCTCCGGGAGTACTTGAGGTCCACTTCTTCCTCGAAGACAGGTGGACGGCATGCAACGCGCATTCTTGACGGGAATCACGGGGTACATCGGCGGCTCGGTGGCCGAGGGGCTGCGGCGCAAGGGCTATTCAGTGACGGGCGTGGTGCGGACCCAGGCCCAGGCCGAGCAGCTCTCGGCCCGGGGGATGACCCCCGTCCTGGGCACCCTGGACGACGGAGCCCTGCTCGCGCGGCTCGCGCGCGAGGCCGATGTGACGATCAACGCGGCGGATTCGGACCACCGGCCGGCGATCGAGGCGCTCGTGGGCGGGCTCAAGGGCACGAACAAGACGCTCATCCACACCAGCGGCTCGTCCGTGGTGTCGGAAGAGGGCACGGGCGCGCCCTCCGAGCGCGTCTTCGAGGACGACACGCCCTACACGCCCGTCCCCGGCAAGGCGGACCGCGTGGCCATCGACCGGTTCGTGCGGAACTCCGCGAGCGAGGGGATCCGCGCCATCGTCGTCTGCCCCACGATGATCTACGGACGGGGCCTGGGCCTGAAGCGCGACTCCCAACAGCTCCCCTTCCTCATCCACGAGTCCGTGCGCCGCGGGGCGGGCGCGCACATCGGACCGGGCCTCAACATCTGGTCCAACGTCCACATCGAGGATCTCACGGAGCTCTACCTCCTGGTGCTCGAGCACGCGAAGCCGGGGGACTTCTTCTTCGCCGAGGGCGGAGAGGCCCGGCTGCTGGACATCGCCGCCGCGATCAGCCGGATGCTCGGGTTCGGCGGACGCACGGTCACCTGGCCCCTGGATGAGGCCATCGCCTCGATCGGCGAGGGCTTCGCCCGCTTCGGCCTGGCCTCCAACAGCCGCGTTCGCGCCACCCATGCGCGGCGGCTGGGCTGGAGCCCCCAGGGCCCCTCCTTGCCGCGGGACGTCGAATTCGGCAGCTACCGGGAAGACTTCGCCGCCCTCGCGAAGTAGCCCGCATGGGCTAGGCTGCGGGCCCATGACAGAAGCGGAACTCCTGCAAGAAGCGGATCGGCTGGGGCTGTTGCTGGCGGAAAAAGCCGCGGTCCATGACCGGGAAGGATCGTTTCCCGACGAGGGACTCGAGGCCACCCGCCGCTCCCCGGTCAACACGGCGCTGGTGGATGGGTGCTCCTGGCTGACCTTCGGGCGCATCATCAGCCGCCTGTCCCGGGGCAATGCCTCGTTCGCGACCGCGTGGCTGATGCACCAGGGCTCGGGCGCCGCGTTCCTGGCCCTGGCGGATCCAGAGCAGGTGGCCTTCTTCGGCGCCGAGTTCCGCCAGGGCGCGTGGTTTGGCAACGCCCTGTCCGAGCCCACCAGCGGCAACCTGTTCCTGATGCCCCAGCAGGAGGCGCGCCGGGTCGAGGGGGGGTGGCGGCTGTCCGGAGCCAAGCGCTTCGTCTCGGGATGCGACCGCGCGAAGTACCTGATGACCAACGCCCTGTGTGACGGGCAGCCCCGGTTCTTCATCATCGACAAGGACGACTCCATCCACGTGGAGGACATCTGGGACACGATGGGCATGCGCGCCACGCGCAGCCAGTTGCTGCACATGCGGGACACGCTGCTGCCCGAGTCGCGCCAGCTCCGGCTCGATCCCTCCGCGCCCAGCGTCATCTCGGTGGGCCTGCCGTGGATTTCCATCGGCCTCGCCGAGGCATCGCTCGCCTTCGCGCTCGACTACGCGCAAGCGCGCCGGCTGCCGCCGCGAAACAGCCCCCTCGCGGAGATGCAGTGGATCCAGTTCTCCGTGGCGGACATGAGCATCCGCCTGGAAGCGGCCCGGGCCCTGGCCGAGCGCGCCGCCACGGCCACGGACCAGAAGGAGCCGAACGCCTTCCTCCTCCAGATGCAGGCGAAGGTGGTGGCCAATGAAGCGGCCATCGCCATCTCCACCGCCGCCCTGGAGCTGGCCGGGGGCACGGGCTACCTGCGCACCCACCCCATCGAGCGCTACGTGCGCGACGCCATGAGCGGTCCGCTGATGGCGTGGTCCTCCGCGGTCATCCGCGACTTCCTGGGCAAGCAGCTGCTCGGCCTGAACGGACCGCCCTCGCCATGACCGACGCCATTCTCGTGTGGGTGACGGCGCCCTCGGCCGACAAGGCCGCGGAGATCGCCCGGACACTGGTGGAAGAAGGACTCGCGGCATGCGGCAACGTGGTGCCGGGGCTGCGCTCCATCTACCGATGGGAGGGCCGGGTGCACGACGAGCCCGAGGCCCTGCTCATCCTCAAGACCTGGGCGCCCCGCTTCGAGGCCTTGCGCGAGCGCGTGGTGTCGGTGCACCCCTATGAGTGCCCGGAGGTGATCCGCCTGGACGTGGCGGATGGTCACGCGCCGTACCTGAAGTGGATTCTGGACGCGGTCACCCCCAAACAAGGGTGAAGGAGGCGACGCGTCATCACCCCCGACGCGCGAAAACGCTCGCGGTGAAATTCTCATCACGCAGCGGATGCGCCCCCAGGGTGGATGTCATTGCACACGCTCCCGCGAAAAAGCGCGTGTCCATGAACTCATCACAGGCGTGTTTGTAGTTGTCCCCCTCACTGGGGACCCACATCGGGGGACATCTGGCGACGTGCCTCGGAACGTTCCAGATTATTTCGCCCGATCACTTCTCGACACAGCGTGCTACAAGCCTCTCTCAGGAATCGCCGCGAGCCGGGAACAGGGGGGGCTCCATGACCTCCCTGTCCGAGACACCGTCAAGAGTTGACGCGCGGATCACCCTGGGATGGAGTGACGTGCATGAGGCGAAGGGATTTCACCGCGAGTCTGGGTCTCTCCCTGTTGGCGTCTCCGTTGTTGCGCGTGCTGGGCGAAGGAGAAGCCCACGCGGCGACGCCCCTGCCCCGGCGGCTCATCGTCGTCTTCACTCCGAATGGAACGGTGCACCGCCACTGGCGTCCCACGGGAGGCGAGCTGGATTTCGAGTTCCCCGTGGGCGGCATGCTCGAGCCGCTCAACCGCCACCGCGCCAACCTGCTCGTCTGTGATGGGCTGGACTTCGTGGACGTGGACAATCACGACGCCGGCATGGCCAACATGCTCACGGGCGGCGGAATGGCGCAACACGCCTCCGGTGGTTTGTCCATTGATCAGTATGTCGCGAGCAAGATTGGCGAGGGCTCGCGGTTCAAGTCGTTGGAGTTCGGGGTCCAGACGAGCCTCTGGGGTGCGTCGAAATCCACGCGGATGTCCTACTCGGCGCCGGGTGTCTTCGTGTCTCCCGAAGACGTGCCGCGCAATGCCTATCAGCGGCTCTTCGGCGCGCTCGGGGGTGATACGTCCTCCGCTGACAAGCAATTGCGCCGCCGCAAGAGCATGTTGGATCTGGTGCGCACCGAGATGAACGGCCTGTCCGAGCGGGTGGGCGCGGAGGAGAAGCGGCGGCTGGAGCAGCACCTGGAGGCCCTGCGCCAGACGGAGAAGGGGCTGGTGACGCCCATCTCCACGGATGGATGCGCTCCCCCCGAGGTGCCCATCGCGGTGAATGCCCAGGCCAACGAGCAGTTCCCGCTGCTGGGCCGCATGCAGATGGACCTGATGGTGAGCGCGCTCGCCTGTGGGATGACGCGGGTGGCGTCCCTGCAGTGGTCCCACACCGTCGCGCCCCAGGTGTTCACCTGGGCGGGCTCCAGCGAGGCCCACCACGAGCTGTCCCACAAGGACGACGCCAACACGGCGGGCATCGCGGACTTCGTGCGGTGCGAGCGTTGGTTCGCCGAGCAGTTCTCCTACCTGCTCTCGGCCCTCAAGGCCCGTCCGGATCTCGAGGGGGGCGGCACGATGCTCGACTCCACGCTCGTGCTGTGGGCCAAGGAGCTCGGCGACAGCCGCCTGCACAACTGCCGCTCGGTGCCCTTCGTCCTCGCGGGCGGCGCGCGCAGCGGTTTCCGCTTCGGCCGCTACCTGCGCTACACCAACGCGTCGCACCAGAAGCTGCTCACGTCGGTCTGCCAGGCCATGGGCGTGTCGATCGAGGCGTTCGGCGATCCCTCCCGCTCCACCGGTACCCTCGACGGGCTCGTCTGACCCGCGCTCCTTCCCCTCTCTTTCCGCCGTCTTCGTCTCCCTTCTTCGCGACTCGCAGGTGGACTCCGTGCTGACCTTCCGGCAACTCGTTGCCCTTGGCGCCCTTTTCTCCTCCGCGGCCTTCCTGTCGGCGTGCACCTCGTCCAATGACGCGGGCTGCCCCGACGATCTGGAGTTCTTCCGCACCCAGATGTGGGAGCCGGTGATGTCCACGCAGTGCATCGCCTGCCACTCCTCCGGAGGAGCCGCGGCGGCCACGCGCATGGTGCTCCTCCCCCCGGGCGAGCCAGGCGCGCTGGAGAACAACTTCATGACGGTGCGGGCCATCGCGCGTCAGAAGCTGGATGGCACGTCCCTGCTCCTGCTCAAGCCCTCGGGAACGCACCCCGAGGGGCATGGCGGAGGCAAGCTCGTGGCCCAGAGCAGCGTGCTCTACACGAACTTCCAGCGCTTCGCGGACCGCATCAATGGCGTGCCCGGGGCGTGCCAGAGCTCGCCCCAGCAGATGGCGTGCACGCCGGAGGGGCTGGACCCCAGCGCCAAGCGCCAGCTGCGCATGCTCACCCGCTTCGAGTACGACAACACGCTGCGCGACCTGCTCTACCTGGACACCGACTCCCAGTGGGGCAAGGCCCTGCCCTCGGAAGAGGTGGTGCACGGCTTCGACAACACCGCGGATGCGCGCGCGGTGGGCCAGTTGCTCACCGACAAGCTGCTCACCGTGTCCGAGCAGGCCGCTGAGGCCGCCATGGCGAAGCTGTCCCGGCACGTCTCCTGCGCGCCCGGTGAGGCCTGCGCGCAGACGTTCATCCAGGACTTCGGCGCGCGCGCCTTCCGCGCCCCCCTGACCGAGGAGGACGTCACGCGCTACCGGACGCTCTACGCGTCCGTGGCGGCCGAGGACGGCTACGTCAAGGGGCTCGAGGCGGTGACCGCCGCCATGCTGATGTCCTCCAACTTCCTCTACCGCTCGGAGCTGGGGACGCACCAGGGCAACGGCCGCTACGCGCTCAGCGACTATGAGCTGGCCTCGGAGCTGTCGTACCTCTTCTGGGGCTCCATGCCGGACGCGGATCTCTTCGCCAAGGCCAAGGCGGGCCAGTTGCACACGCCAGAGCAGCTCGCCGCCGAGGCCCGCCGCATGCTGGCCTCGCCCCGGAGCCGCCCCATGCTCGATCACTTCGTGAGCCAGTGGTTGGACCTGGAGAAGCTCGATCAGGCCCAGAAGGATCCCAGCCTCTTCTCGGACTTCACCCCGCAGGTGCGCGCGGCGATGAAGGCGGAGACGCTGGCGCTCTTCGATCACGTGGTGCGCGACGGCGGCGGACGGATGTCCGATCTCTTCACCGCGGACTACACGTACGCCTCGGATACCCTGGCGGCCTTCTACGGCCTGCCCTCCTCCTCCGCGGCGGGAGCCGTGTCGGCCACGGGCTCGCGCCGCTGGGAGCTCAAGGGCTCGGGACGGGGCGGCCTCCTCTCCCATGGCAGCATCCTGGCCTCGCAGGCCACGCCCCAGGTCGCCTCGCCCGTGCGCCGGGGCCGGCTCGTGCGCGAGCGGCTGTTGTGCCAGCCCCTGCCGCCCGCGCCTCCGGGACTCAACCTGGAGCTGCCCACCATCGATCCCCAGCAGCCCAACCGGGAGCGTTTCACGGAGCACTCGCGCAACCCCGCCTGCTCGGCGTGCCACAAGATGATGGATCCCATCGGCTTCGGCTTCGAGCAGTTCAACAGCGTGGGCCGCTACCAGCCCCAGCTGGCCAACGGAACGGCCGTGGACGCGAGCGGGGAGATCCTGGCCTCTCCCGCCACCGAGGGCACCTTCACGGGCGTCGAGGGGCTCCAGGACAAGCTCGCCGACAGCCCGGACGTGCAGGGCTGCTTCTCCTTGAACTGGCTGCGCTTCGCCTATGGCGTGTCCGGGGATGATGCCTCCTGCGCCGCCACCCAGCTGTCGGAGCGTTTCCGCCAGGGCTCTCTGAGCATCCCGGAACTGCTCGTGTCGCTGACCCAGCTGCCGCGCTTCACCCAGCGGTGGGGGGAGATCACCGCCCTGCCCACGCCGACGCCTGGAACGGACCCCGTTCCCCCGGAGGACATCCCCGGAACGGGGGATCCGACCACGCCGCCCCCGACCTCCGGTGGCGTCCAGATCTCCACGAAGGTCCAGGATGATTGGGGCGGCGGCTACTGCCACAACGTCAAGGTGACCAACGCGGGCTCGTCCGAACTCGACTGGCGCATCACCCTCAAGGTGGAAGGCACCCTCTTCAACGCCTGGAACGCCACCTACCAGATCACCGGGAACGGCGTGGAGTTCACCGGCGTGGACTGGAACAGCCACCTCGTGCCGGGCGGCAGCGCCAGCTTCGGCTACTGCGCCAGCCGCTGAGTCATTCCGCCCGCGCGTCGGTGGACCCGGCGCGCGGCGGGAGAGTACACACGGGGAAGTTCAGGCTTCCTCGTCGGGCAGGAGCGTGAGGAGCAGTTCGTCGTCGGGACCGAGCGGACGCCAGCCGGGCGGTGGTGGCTTGGCGAGGAGCGCATCGCCGGCCTGGTCGACGCGCTTCTCATGCGTTTCGGGGGTGTAGGCGGACCACGAGCCGAGCGCCTTGGCGACCTTGAAACGGTTTTCGTCGTCCAGCACGGCTGGCCAACCGTCGGGGATGCTCTGGGACAGCAAGCGCACGAGCACATCGCGGACAAAACGTGTGACCTGCTTGCGCTGCTCCGCCTCTGCGAGCAGTCCGCTCAACACCTGCACCCCGGCGATGTCGTCCTTGCCAAGCTCTTCGGCCAGGACATACAGAGGGACGGCAGGACGCGCCTCGGCGAAGGCGGTGAGTGACGTGAAACCACGCGCGCGAACCCGCTCATACAGGCGAACCTTCCAGTTGCCCTGCCAAGCATTCTGTCCGTCGCTCATCGTCCTCTCCAAGGAGTGAAATTCACGGGAGTGAAATTCAGGTCTCTTCGTCGGGCAGAAGCATGAGGAGCAGTTCATCGTCGGGACCGAGCGGACGCCAGCCAGGCGGTGGTGGCGTGGCAAGGAGCGCATCACCAACCTGATCGACGCGCTTCTCATGCGTTTCGGGGGTGTAAGTGCTCCAACGAGCGAGTGCATGGGCGACATCGAAACGGTTTGATTCATCCAGAACGGCAGGCCAACCGTTCGGGAGACGCTGGGACAACTCACGCACTAACTGTCCGCGCACCAAGCGCGTCACCCGATGGCTCCGCTCCGCCTCGGCCACCAACCCGCTGAATACTTGCACCCCTGCGATGTCGTCCGCCCCAAGTTCCTCGGCTAGCGCTACAAGCGAGGCCGTGGGGCGTGCTTCGGCGAAGGCGGTGAGCGAATCATATCCAAGCTCGCGAACCCGCTCATACAAGCGAACCTTCCAGTCGCCCCGCCACGCCTGTTCGTCGCTCATGGTCCTCTCCAATGAGTGAAGGTCAACGGAATTTTGTATTCCTTCATATACTCCGCGACAACCTTCAGGACCTCGCTCGGATTCAACATCCGGCCAGCCCGGTTCTCAGCTTTTTGCAGCACCTTCATGATCATCTGGTTCCACTCGCCGGGCCATGTGCGACCCAGACGCCAGTTGCCACCGCCATGGATCGCCTCGTGGCCTGCCTGCTCCATTCTGACGCAGAACTGGTCGATGCTCATGTCTCCGGTGAAGCCGCGCTGCTCGAACCACCCACGGTGCTCTCTCGGCAGGACGTGGTGTTTCGGGGCCTCGGCCATGCCAGCCCCCGCTCTGCCCGTCGGGTGCATGGCACGCACCTCGGGTCCATCACCCAGTGCGTCGCGTACCCCCTGCGGCAACTCGTCGTGCCTTTGCGACATCATCACCTGACCGGCGTGTATCCGCACGGCGGCGCCGACAACAGGAGCGGAGAGGACACCCGCCCGGACGAGCCGGCGCATCATCTCCACCCACTCGGCGGAGACAACGAGCTGCGAGCCCATCATCACGCCGTTGGAGCCCATCACGAGTCCCACACCCAGCGTGACGGGGGCCGCTGGCGGCAGTCGTGGCAGTGACAGCTTCATCATCGAAACCTGGGTGAGCATTTCGACGAGTTGCGCCGCCAGGATGAGTTGACCGACGCGCTCGGTGGACACGCGCACGGCATCTCGGGTGGAGGTGTAGTCGCGGGAGAGTTCCCCCATGAGGACGGGAAGCGCGCTCGCCGTGGACTCGACCCGCCCTGGCTCCAGAGAGGCGAGCGCCTTCATGGAGGGCTCAAGCCGCTTGTGCACCCCCTCCAGGTCCATGAGCAACCGCTCGACGCTGTAGAAGGGACAGTGTTGGAGCACGACGTCCGTGAAGTGGAGGAAGTCGAGCCAGGCGGAGAGCAGCAGAGTGCCGGACAAAGCAGCCTCGAGACGTGGGCCGGAGAGACGCAGGAGGGCGAGCTGCATATCCGGGTCGTCCACCTGTGAGGCAGTATGGGCCAGCTGGGCCGCGCCCCCGAGCGCGGCGTCGAGCCACTGCCGTTGTTGTACGCCATAGGCGACATAGGGGGAGAAGAAGCCATCGATCTGGCCGCCGATGCCCATCTGACTGGCCTTGAGTCTGGAGAGCGAGAGGGCGATACGGCCGAGGGAGCCGGACACCTCGTCGATGACGCCAAGAGCAGCTTGATGGGCCTCCGTGGCACTCCGGCGCCCGGGCTCCATGGCGTCGACCGTGCTTCCGACAACGGGTGACTCCGCTACAAAGCCACCGGAGCCGCCAGTTGCTTCGGCCAGGACAAATGGGGAAGAAGCTCGCTGATCCCCCTGACCCTGGCCATGACCGCTCAACAGGCCGCCGCGCGGAGAACTCGTCGCGCACCCCGTCAGCAGGACGGCGAAGGCCAGGGTGAGCGGAAGCACATTCCCGCCGCGCTCGATCATTCGCCGTCTCGCGAACAAGCGCATGTGGCTGGTCGTCGGCATGAGGAGGCTCCGTCAGTCGCACCACCGCCTCCAACCATAGTCCCTTTCTTGGACTCCTCTCTCAGTTCCTCGGCCAACATCACCCAACTGAACTTCTAAAGGTACCCTACCCTACTTGACTTGAGAGGTCGAATCCGCTTCCCTGCGTGTGGAAGCAGCGACTGGGCGAGTCCTGGCGAGGTCAGCACATGGCGGACGAGAAGAAGGGTCACGGGCGAGTGCCCTTCCAGCTGGGCAGGCGCTACAAGGAGGTGGGTCCCGACCTGGGCCGCCTCCACGAGGCATGGCAGGTGGGCACGGGCTTGCCAGGGGTGGTGCTGATACCCAGCAAGCGCATGAACTGGCAGCCCGAGGGCCTCTGGCTGTTCGAAATGTCCTGCCAGCGGGGCCCGGTCACCATCGAGATGGTACTGGGACACGCACCGCCGTCCGTGCATGTGCCGGAGTTGATGAACGTCCTGGCCATGATGAAGGCGGCGATCGAACGCGTGGAGAACAATCCCCGGCTGCGGGCCCACTTCGCCCGAGGGCCCCTGTTTCCTCGGGAACCGTGGACCCCTCGCGTCCACCCGGAGCGGCGTCCACGCAAGCTCCACGCGACCGCCACCGGAACCCTGCTCCTCCTGCTCCTCGGCGTCTGGCTCCGTGACACGAACCGCCTCGGGGACCCGGAAGCCCTCTTCGCGGAGAGAACCCTCCCCACCGATGCTCCGGCTTTGATTGGCGCGGGAGAATCCCAAGCGAAAGTCCCCGCCTACCCGCTGCCTCCCAAACCCTTTCGCAATCAGGCCATGGCCCCCTGCAAGACCCGAGGAGAAATCGCTATCAACGGCGGATGCTGGATGGCATTGGAACAACGTCCTCCCTGCTACGAGAATCAGGCCGAGTACCAGGGCAAGTGCTACATGCCCGTCGCCAAGGAGAACCGTTTGCCGCAATCCGCTGAGCCATGAGCCATCAACGGGCCCCCCCAGCTCACGGTGCCTGGGCATCCCAGGACGTCGTGAGCCCGAAGTGGTGTTGGACCCGGAGCGACGCCTCGATCAGGCCGTGCTCCTCCAGGCGGACACTGGCCCAGCGCGCCCCCGTGGCCAGGTCCGAGACGGCCACGTAGGGTGAAGGCAGGGGCACGACGTGGAAGATGGTGCTCAACGTCAGCCGGATGATGGGCGAGTCGAGCAGGAAGGCACACCCGATGAGCTGTTCGCGCAGGGCCTGCTTCTGGTCGCGCATCCACTCAAGCTGGCGCTGACGCTGGGCGGCCGTGGGCAGCGCGAGCCTCCCCATGTCGAGGACGCTGACGTACAGTTCTCCCCGCCGCAGGTAGGCCGCTCCCCGGACGAGGTACTCCTCGAAATCGGCGTCCGAGACCGAACCCCGGAAGCGGGAGATCAGCAGCGGCCAGAGCGAGTCGTCGAAGGTGATTCCAGCGCCCATGGAGTTTTCCAGAGCCCAGTATGACTGATTCCAGGCGGCTCCGGGTAGTTCACGAAGCGCCCTCGCCCTTCGGCACCGTGTACGTGGTGGACGAGGGGGATCAACGCTCGCTGCGCTTCGACAGCGCCGAGGGCACGCTCCAGAGCGCCTTCCTCCGGAGCGATCCCCTCGCGATCACCACGAGCTATGTGCGGGTGGCCGCCGCGGGACTCGCCTTCACCCGGCGCCGCGAGCGGATGCTGGTGGTGGGGCTGGGAGGAGGCGCCTTTCCGCTGATGCTGCACCGGAGGCTTCCTCGGGTCCGGGTGGATGTGGTGGAGCTCAATCCCGTGGTGGTGGACGTGGCCCGGCGCTTCTTCGGGGTGCGCCCGGATTCGCGGCTGCGCATCCACGTGGATGACGGGGCGCGTTACATCCTCCGCCGGGAGCCGCCCTATGATCTCATCTTCCTCGATGCCTTCTCGGACCAGGGAACGCCCGATCATCTGAAGGAAGCGCTCTTCCTCGATCACGTCCGCGCCCGGCTGACCTCCGAGGGCGTCGCGGTGCTCAACATCGCCCTGGAGACGCCCCGCGACGTGGAGGCTCGCATCGAGACCTTCGCCCGGACCTTTCCCGGCTGCGCGGTGCTGCGCGGCACGCCGGAGACGGGCAACCGCATCCTCGTGGGCACCCGGCGCCCCCTGCCCCCCGAGCCCGTGTTCCGCAAGCGGATGGGCCAGCTCGCGCGGGAGCTGGAGTTACCCGCGCTCCACCACAGCGTGGCGTCCTTCGAGCCGGTTCGAGGCTAGCGCTCCTCGGAGACGCCGGCGAGCAACAGGCCCCAGCCCAGATGGGGGTGCACGGGCTCCAGCACGGGCTCGCCCTGGCGCAGCCGCCGCGCCGCCACGAGCCCCGCCGCCCGCTTCGCCCTCCGGGGCAAGATGGAGTTCAGCCGCGTCATCCACCGGTGCGTCAGGCCCGGATGCACCCGGGGCACTCCGCGCTCGAAGGCGGCGATCGCCTCGGACGCGCACCGGGCCGCGGAGATGCGCATCCACGCCGGCGGCGGAGCCACCTGATCCTCCGCGCCCGATTGCTCGTCCACCCGGGTGTCCACCGCCGCGGGGGACACCTGCGTCACCACCACCCCGGTCCCCAGCAACTCCAGCCGCAGCGACTCGGTGAAGCCATCCAGGAAGCGGCGGCTGGCGCAGTAGACCGCCATCCCCGGAGCAAAGGAGTTACCACCCGCGGCGCCGACGTTGAGGATGCCGCCGCGCTTGCGCGCCACCATGTGCCGCACCAGCCGGTGGGTGAGCAACAGAGGGGCCGTCACGTTCACCCGCATCATCTGATGGATGCGCGACCAGCTCTCGCGCTCGTACAAGCTGTAGTCCCCCAACCCCGCGCTGTTCACCAGCACGTCCACATGGACGAGGTTGCGGCGCAGCGAGTCCAACAGCGCGTCCACGTCCTCGGGCTGGGCCAGGTCGCACTGCTCCACCACCACGCCCAGCGTGGGATTGCGCGCGTGCAGCTCGTCCCGCAGCGTCTCCAGGCGCTCCTCGCTCCGGGCGACGAGCACCAGCGTACGGGCCCGGAAGGCGAGCTGGCGGGCGATCTCCCGCCCAACGCCCGAGGACGCCCCCGTGATGAGCACGGTGCCAGAATCGATGGGTGGTCGCATGGAAACTCCTCCCCTTGGGCCAACGAACCACAACGGTAATCCTCCCAGGCGGGGTCTCGCATGGCTCGCCCGCTCGCCTGCGCGCTCGCTCTCCTGCCGAGGACCATGGCGTGCCGTTGCACAGACTCCACGTCATCCCGAAACAACACTCAGAGCCCCCTCCACGCCGGAGGTCGGGCGGTCCTGGAGGGGTCCCATGTCCACGCCATCCCGCATCCTCGTGCCGGTGGATTTGATGGAAGGGTCGCAGGCGATCGTCGACTACGCGGTCGCGCTCGCCCAGCCATTCAACGCCAGGCTCGAGGTGCTGCATGCCTGGGAGCCGCCCCAGTACGTGGCGCCGGATCTCCTCGTGGCCGCGCCGGGATGGAACCCCCAGCCCCTGGAGAAGATGGCGCTCGAGACGGCGCGCGAGTCCCTCCAGAAGTTCATGGCGAGCATCCACAGCGCGAGCGCCGTCACCCAGCGCATGGAGGTGGGCGAGCCCGCCTCGGCCATCCTCCGGGTGGCCGAGAGCGGTGGGTTCGACCTCATCATCATGGGCACCCATGGGCGCCGGGGTCTGCCCCGCCTGCTCATGGGCAGCGTGGCGCACAAGGTCATCTCCCGGGCGCACTGCCCCGTGCTCACCCTGCGCGTGCCCGAGGCGAAGTAGCCGCCTGGCTAGGAGGAACTGGCCGCGGAGGCCTCGTCGCCGGGCGGCGTGTCCTCCACGCCCGTGAGCGGCTTGAGGGTGGCGCGCAGGGCGAGGATCTGCTCGCGGGCCATGTCCTTGAGCCGTCCCACGTCCTCGAGCGTCATGCCCTTCGTGGAGATGGGCGTGCCCACGGTCACCAGGCCGCGCGACGTGGCGAAGCGCCAGGAGTGCTTGGGCAGGGCCCGGCGCGTGCCGCTCACCGCCATGGGGAGCACATCCGCGCCCGTCTCGATGGCCAGGCGGAAGGCGCCATCCTTGAAGGGCAGCAGCTCGTCCGTCTTCGAGCGCGTGCCCTCGGGGAAGATCATGATGGGCATGCCCTTGTCGAGCCAGCGGGCGCACTGGGCCATGGCCTGCTGGGCCGAGTCCTTCTCGCCCCGGCGCACGGGGATGTCCCCGGCGAGCCACATGCTCCAGCCCACCACGGGAATCTTGAAGAGGGAGTCCTTGCCCAGCCACTTCATCTCCCACGGCAGGTAGGAGATGAGGAAGCAGTCCGCGTTGGACTCGTGGTTGCTCACCACCACGGTGCGGGGCCCGGGCGGCACGGGATTGCCATGCACGGCGAACTTCCAGAAGGGGTTGAGCCGGGCGGCGGTGGCTCCGATGAGCCGGAAGAGCCGCCCCGTCACCACCTTGCGCCGGTCGAAGGGCCAGGTGACGACGAGCGGCGCCTGGATGCAGAAGCCCGTCAACGCCACGAGACCGGTTTCCGCCCACGCATACATGGAGAGCAGCGCGTTGTTCACGTTGTTCATGAGAGTGACTCCTGGCCTATCAGCGGCGGACCTTGGGGTCTAGGTCCACACTCACCGGACAGTGATCCGATCCGAGGATGTGGGGGTGGATGGCGGCACGTTTCACGTAGGGCATGGCTCCGGGCGAGGCGAGCACGTAGTCGATCCGCCAGCCGACATTGCGCTCGCGCACGCCGAAGCGCTGGCTCCACCAACTGTAGTGCCCGGCGCCCTTCTCGAAGTGGCGGAAGGTGTCCACCCACCCCGCGCGGAGCCACCGGCAGAACTCCTGGCGCTCCTCCAGGAGGAAGCCGCTCGTCTCCCGGTTGTCCCGGGGCCGGGCGAGATCGATTTCTTGATGCGCCGTGTTGAAGTCCCCCATGACCACGAGCCGTTCGCCGTCGCGCAGGCCCTTCTCCAGCAGCTCGTAGAGGCGGCGGTAGAAGGCCAGCTTGAAGGGCACCCGGCTGTTGTCGCGCTCCTTCCCATTGCCGTTGGGGAAGTAGCAGTTCACCACGGTGAGCTTGCCGAAGCGGGCCACCTGGAGCCGGCCCTCCACGTCCATCTCCGCCACGCCCAGGATGCTCACCACGTCATCGGGCGTCGTCTTGCGCGAGAACAATCCCACCCCGCTGTAACCAGGGCGATGCGCGGAGACGAAGTGCGCGGAGCGCCAGCCCTCGGGCTTGCGCACCTCGTCGGGAAGCTGCTCCTCGCGGGCCCGCACTTCCTGCACGCCCACCACGTCCGCCTTCTCGGCCGCCAGCCAATCCAGGAAGCCCTTCTTGTGGGCGGCCCTCAATCCATTCACGTTCCACGAGACGATGCGCACGGTGCCCCTCTCCTTGCCCGAGCGGCCCGCGCGGATCCACTCCGAATGCACGCACCCTACCCCGCCATTTCGTGGGGCATCTACTGCTGGACCGCGAGAATGAGCCCCTGCCGTACGTCCACCGCATAGGTCGCCCCTACATCGAGCAGCGGTCCTTCCTCCTGGCAGGCCCCGGGAGCGAGGGAGATCCTGACGAACACCTGATCTTCGGGGCCAGGAAAAGCGATGACGTCATAGGAGGCCCGTTGCGCGAGACAGGCAGCCATCATGTCCGACGCATCCTGACGCCATCTCCCTTGAGGATGGAAATCCTCCATCGCGAGGGAAATAGCGGCAGCCAGGGGACCTGGAATGGACTGCCGCTCCTCGTCTGGAAAATGCCTTGGAAACTTGAACCACGAGGCTTGCTCCGCCGGAACACGGGGGATCGCGGAGGCATTCACACAAGAGACCGTTGAGAGCAGGAGCAGAAGCAAGAACCTCATGGACGAGACCTCCAATCCCTTTGGATGGAGAGAATCCTCCACGTTCGGATATCCACGGCGTATGTCGTGGAATCCACGACCGGGGCCTGAGTCTCGGCATCCAAGGTGACTCCGCTGGCCCTGGCGCACGCCTCATCGGCCACCAACCGCACGAGGAGTACCCCTTCGGGCCCCTGCGCTACCGAGACGCCATACGACGCACGCTGATGCAGACATGAGTCCACCGACTCCTGGGGAAGGAATGCGTCCAGGGCCAACATCATGGCGGCGACCTTGTTCCCCTGAACAATGATCCGGCTCTCAGGAGGAAACTCGGCTGGGAACTCCACCCGCGCGGCCCGTTCTGGAGGAGCATGAGGGACATGCCGACGCCCGGTCAGGCAAGCGGAGAGAACGAGAAAAAGCAATGGCCACATGTACTTCATGAACGCTCCCCGTCAACGGCCGTGACGAAGCCATACGGTTTGTCTTCGGGCTTGATGATTCCAATCAACTTCCAAGCCTTCCCCTGCCGCTCAAAGAGCTCACCGGGTTGGTCGTCATATCGATGGGGGACCAACTTCTGGATGTGACATTTCGTATCGAATTGAATCCGAATCATCCAGCGTTGACTGTCCTCTTCCAGATCACGCCGCGACAGGCGAGAGGGCGCCCACGGATGACTATGAAAGTCCGCCAGGACCGAGACCTGCCCGCGCCCATCCTTGACGCGCCTGGGGACATAGCAGTTCTTGATGTTGCTCGGACCTACCCATTGAGGCTTTCCCAGGGGAGAGGGATGACTTGAATAATAAATGCCTTCAACCGAGTAGATAAGCCCACAATACCTCTCCGTCTCCACTCATTTCAGGGCATGGGCGGTACGCCTCCGCCATAGCATGGCAAGCAGTGACCAGAGTGCCCATCCACCGATCCCGGGCGCCGCCCCGCAGCCCTCGGACTTCGGAGGATTGCCGACGGTCCCCGCGTCCGGCACGCCGGCGTCCCCTCCCCCTGGATTCGCCGAGGAGACGCCCAGTTGCTCCGCGAGTTGGGGCCAACGTGCCGAGCACAGCGTTTGGACAGGCGTCCCGGACGGGCATTGGTGCACGCCCTGAATCTCCCGGAGGCTGAAGACAGGCGTCCACGTGGTGCCCTCGTCCGTGCTGCGCGCCAATTCCCAATCATTCGACCAGGTGGATCCGCATGCGTGCAACACGCCTCCCGAATGGGTCACACACGCATTGCCATTGGGCTCGGACAACCGGGTAAAGGCTTCACCCTCCTGGGACCGGAAGAGATGGTTGTACGTGGCCACCCAGACCGTTCGTCCATCTTCCGAGACATCCAGGTTGACGAGCAGATCGTCCTGCTCCAGCGCGGGAGCGAACGTGCGGCCCCCGTCCTCGCTGCGCAGCACGCTCTGGCGAGGCACGCCCGAGGCACCCAGCGACGACACGCGCGCCCACACCACATCCGGACGGGCGGGGCTGACCGCCAGCAATTTCAAGTCATACGCCCCCTCGAGCGGCAAGGGCCATTCCGTCCAGGTCTCCCCCGCGTCGTCGCTGCGAAACACATACTGCGCATAGCCCTTCCAGCCACTCACGTAGAGGCGCTGGGGATCGGATGGGGCCACGCGTACCGCGGAGAAGACGGCCTCGCGCCGCAGCGCCGTGGGCGTCCATGTCCCGCCTCCGTCCTCCGAGCGATAGAGGGCGTTCACCATCGAGGGCCGTCCCGTGCTCAGGTAGAAGACGGCGTCATCGGTGGGGTGCGCGGCGAGGCCGGTGACCCAGGCGTCCTCGAAACCGGGCGCCGTGGACCAGGTACACCCCTCATCCCGCGAATGCAGCAGGGCCGTCCCCGTGGCCGCCAGCAGCGAGCCCTCGGCGCGCCACACGAAGCTCTCGGGCATCCAACTGCCATAGCCCATGGCCTCCGCGCACACCCAGCGCCACGTCCGGCCGCTGTCGCGCGACAGGAGCGCGCCCTGGGTGAAGCCCATCCACTGGTCCTCGGGGTGTCCCCGGCGCTGCGTGAAGCTGTGCGTCTCCGCGAAGCCGCCATGTGCGTGCGCCACCGGAGCGCTCAGGGCCCCCAGGCCCGCGAGCAGATGCCAGATCGTGATGCGCATCGGCCTCATCCCTACTCCAGGACCGCGCCCTGTTGAATCCACCGCTCCAGCATCGCGATGTCCGCCTCGGGCAGCGGCGCGCTGCGCTGGGGCATCCGCTCCCCACAGGCACCCGGAGCGCAAGGCAGGCCCGTGTAGTCGCCCTTCACCTTGTGCAACAGGAAGCTGCCCGCGGGCTCACCGGGCTTCACCCGGGGCAGCGAGGGCTCGCGGACACTCGCCTCCTTCAAGCGCTCCAGCAGCGCGGCGGCGTCGGCCACGTTCGTCGACAGGGGCACGTACCCCGCGGGATAGGCCGTGCCGTGGCACCCCGAGCCGAAGCCACACGAGGCCTGGAAGAGCGGCACCACGTCCTTCGTGAAGGTGGGCCGGGCGACCTCGGGCTCGGGCGTGGCGTCCTCGCCACAACCCCCCAGCAGGGCCAAGGCCCCCGCCATGACGACTCCCCAGTGCGCTCCAAGCTTCATGTGCGACATGCGTGCGCTCCCTCGTGTGCGGGGGTGAACCTTCGGGCGGTGTTGAACCCGAAGTCCAGGTGACAGTGCCAGCTTGGGCCCTACCCTGCACGCGCGAGGAAGCGGGCGCTCCGCCCCTTCACCTGACCGGAGGCGACAAACATGGGAATCAGCAAGGGCAGTGCGCAGTGGACCGGCGGTCTCAAGGACGGCAAGGGCGTGATGAAGCCCGCCCACGCGCCCGAGGCGCCCTTCTCGCTCGGCACTCGCTTCGAGGGTCAACAGGGCAGCAATCCCGAGGAGCTCATCGGCGCGGCGCTCGCCGGGTGCTTCTCCATGGCGCTCTCCCTCGGCCTGGAGAAGGCCGGCCTCAAGCCCTCGAGCATCAAGACGTCCGCGGACGTGCAGCTCGACAAGCAGGGCGAGGGCTTCGCCATCACCACCATCACGCTCACCAACGAGACGAGCGTGCCGGGGACCAACGACGAGCAGTTCCAGAAGATCGCCGAGGAGACGAAGAAGGGCTGCCCGGTGTCCAAGGCGCTCGCGGGCGTGAACATCACCCTCAAGGCGACGCTGGCGCGCTGAGCGGCGCCTCGCCCGCCCCCGGCTCCTGGGCGATTTCCCGGAGCCGGTGCGCCAGGAAGTGCGTGATGCTCCGGCGGACGATGTCCTGGGTCATGGGCTGCGGCACGTAGGCCGCCCCCAGCACTTTCTTGAGCTGGTCCGAGTGGAAGCGCCACGTCGTATCCGCGAAGACCTTGTTCTTCTCGATGATGCGATGAAGCTCGGCATCCACCTCGTGCTGGGGAGGTCCGAACTCCACGCGCATTCCCAATTGGATCCACGCGGGCTCCAGGGACTCATCCACCCGGAAGTCCTCATCCCCGACGCAGTTGAAGATCTCCGTGGGTTGACGGTGCTCCGCCGCCTCCAGGAGCGCCCGGGCGCGGCTCACCACCGTATCGATGCACACGAGGTTCAACCGGGAATCTCCCCTCAAATCGAGACGGATTCGCTCGACCGCTTTCCGCTTGCCATACAGGATGCCCTCCGCGAGAGAGAACAATCCAAAGCTCACCCCCGTGGACCAGCCCGTGTCCCGGTGGCCGATGACGGCACTCGGCCTGAAGATCGTCAAGGGCAATGCCTTCTCCTGGTGATGCTGGATGAGGCACACCTCGGCGATCCACTTGCTCAACTGGTAGGCATTGACGAGCCGGGGCGTGAAGTGCAGGGTCTCGCGCACGTCCTCGATACCGAAGCCGGCGGTATAGGCGGTGGAGACATGATAGAAGCGCTGGCATTGGCGCGCGTGCCGCGCGGCGAGATCATAGAGCGAGGAGGATGCCACCACGTTCTGATCCACCGCGGGCAGGATCTTCTTGAGGGAATAGCTCATCTCCGCGGCGACATTCCACACGTGTGTCACGTCCTCGAGAACGCGCGGAGCGAGCGTGCCCTCGAGGTCGCGGAAGTCCACCTGCGCGGTGGACAGCAGTGCCCAATGCGCGTCGTTCAAGAGGAGACCAAAGCCTCGCGCCGCTTTCTCGACCGCCGCGCGGACCCGGTCTCCTCCCGGATCGTTTCGCGACAAGGTCTTCACGCGCGTTCCCTCCGCCAGCAAGTTCGCCGTCAAGGCACTGCCCAGAAAACCCGTTGCACCCGTCACGAGGATCGTCTTCATTTGGAGCTGAACGCCTACCATCGCTCGCGTCCCTCCAGCAATGACCTTTCAGGATGAACGGTGTGTCAGGCCATTCCCTCTTCATGTGACATCCGTGCCACGCGCCCCCGCCAGCGAGCCCCACTCCTTGAGCGCTTGATCACGCCGGCCGAGGCGCCTCGGGCCGGGCAGCCCCCACCCCGTGGGCCCGGCGAAAGGCCCTCACGCTCGCGGCGATCTCCTCGCCTGCTTCCAGCAGGCCCGCGTGACCCGCGTCCTCCACCAGCAGCCAGTCCGCGCCGGGCAGCATCTCGCGCATGCGCAACATCTCCCGCAGGGGGACGAACACATCATTCCTCGCGGCGATGAGCTGCGTGGGAATCCGCAGGGCGCCGAGCACGTCCCAGGACGGCGGCGCCTCCACGAGCCCTCGGAGCATCAACCAGAAGGCGCGGGGATCCATGCGGCGCACGCCCACCATGAACTCGAGGATGTCCTCGCGGGGCGCCCTCGCCCGGAGCAGGCCCGTGGCCCGTCCAAAGGGGTAGGCGAGGCGCGAGCCCATGAACGCGTGGACGAGGGGCGCCGTGCGGGGCACCAGGGGCGTCAGGCCCTCGAGCACCTGGGACAGCCGCACCCGTCCTCGCGAGAAGAGGGCGCCACCGAAGCTCGGGTTGGGCGTCTCGGGACTGCCCGCGATGAGGGACACGGCGGGCACCAGCTCGGGCCGGCGCCGGTACAGCTCCAGCACCACCCGGACGCCCATGGAGAAGGCCACGTGGTGCGGCGGGCGTCCATCCCCCAGGGCCATCATCTTCTCGGTGACGCGCTCGAGGTCCTCCACATGGGCGCGCAGCGCGTAGTCCTCCGTCGGGGACGCCCCGCTGCGGCCATGACCCCGGTAGTCCCAGTGCACCAGCCGGTGATCCCGCTCCAGGTCCGTGACGAGGTAGCGCCAGAAGTTCTCCGTCGTGGTGATGCCGTTGGTGAGCAACACCGGAGGGCGGGCGGCGAGCGCCGGATCCGCCTCGTTCTCGCAGGCGGGGCCCGCGTGCGTGTGGTAGGCGATCCGGGTGCCGTCGGGCGCGGGAAGGTAGTGGGTGTGGCAGCGGTAGGGCATACGCCCCCACCATTCGGACGTTTTCCCGGCGGTGCAAGGCCCTCCCTTCATTATCGTTCCGTGCTTCCCATGACCGCCGCCCCCCAGCCCCACCCCCTCGCCTCCTGGCTGACCCCTCGTTCCCCGGCACCCGGCGCGCCTCCGGCCGTGGTGACGGTGGGAACGATGAATTTCGGTACCCGGACCCCAGCCCCCGAGGCCCAGCGCATCGTCGCGCGTGCCCTGGAGCGCGGCGTGCCCTTCTTCGACACGGCCAACTCGTACAACCATGGGGAGTCCGAGCGCATCCTCGGCCGGGCCCTGGCGGGCCAGCGCGGACGCGTGGGCATCGCCACCAAGGTTGGGCTCTCGCGCACCCGGGGCAAGCCCGAGGGCCTGGAGCCCACCCATCTGGTGAAGGCGGTGGAGGAGAGCCTGCGGCGGCTGGGCACGGACTACGTGGACGTCATCTACCTGCACGCGCCGGACGCGGCCACCCCGGTGGAGGACACGCTCACGGCCGTGCGCGGGCTGCTCCAGGCGGGCAAGGCGCGGCACTGGGGCGTGTCCAACCACGCGGCCTGGCAGCTGCTGGAGATGCGCGCATGGGGCGCCAGCAACGGCCTGCCACCGCCCGCGCTGTCCCAGGTGCTCTACAACCCGCTGGTGCGTCTGGTGGAGCTGGAGTACCTGCCCTTCGCGCGCCGCTACCCCGTGCACACCACCGTCTTCAACCCCCTGGCCGGAGGATTGCTGTCCGGCAGGTACGGGCCGGGAGACGCCATCGCCAAGGGCTCCCGCTTCGATGGCAACCGCCTGTACCAGGGCCGCTACTGGTCCGAGCGGCTGCTCGACATGGCCGGGCGCCTGCGCGGTGTGGCGGAGTCGGCGGGCCTGACGCTGGTGGAGCTCGCCTATGGCTGGCTGGCGGGCCGGCCGGGCGTGGACTCGGTGCTCGCCGGGCCCGGATCCGTGGAGCACCTGGACGCGGCGCTGGAGGGGTGTGCCAGGCCCCTGCCCGCGGAGGTCGCCGCGCGCGTGGACGAGGCCTGGCGGGACTGGCAGGGCACCGACGCCAGCTACGTGAGGTGAGCATGCTGGCCGTGGACGCGGAGACATTCGATATCTCGGGGCCGCTCGCGCACTACGCCGAGCACGGGTACGCACGCCTGGGCCGGGTGCTCGACACCGAGGGCCTGGAGTCCCTGCGCGAGCGCGCGGACGACTTGATGATGGGCCGGGTGAGCTACCCGGGCTTCTTCTGGCAGATGGACGCACCCTCGGGGCTCTACGCGGACGCGCCACTGGGGCTCGGCTGGCAGGGCCCGTCGCTGGACTATCGCAAGCTGGAGAAGCTGGAGAAGGACGCGCGCTTCCTCGCGTGGATGCAGAACCCCCTCTTCGAGCGCATCGTCCGCGCGCGCATCCCCGGCGACGTCTCGCTCTACCGGGCCATCCTCTTCCACAAGGGCGAGCGCGGAGGCAGCGAGGTGCCCTGGCACCAGGACGGGGGCAAGCTGTGGGGCCTCACGCGGGATCCCGAGCTCCAGGTGTGGACGGCCCTGGATGACGCGCCGCTGGACGGAGGCTGTCTGGAAGTCGTCCCCGGCAGTCACCGCTGGGGCCTGGCCACCGAGCTGGGAGGCGTGGTGCCGCCGGATCAGGTCGCGGCGCGCGGAGCCGAGGGGCTTGGCGTGGCACTGCCCGTGGTCGCGGGGGAGGTCATCCTGCTCCACAACTACGTCTGGCACCGCTCGGGGCGCAGCCTCACGGGCCAGCGCCGCCGGGGCTTCTCCGCCTGCTACCTGGGCGCGGACAGCCGCTGCGTGCGCAAGAAGAAGACCCCCCGGGTGTTCTTTCCCCTCTTCCGCCGCTAAGCCCAGCGCGCTCCGGAAGGGCGCTCGCTAAGCTCGGCCGCCCAGGCGGCTGACGTGAGGCGTGGGGCAGCCGGACATCCGAGCAGGGGAATGGACCCATTCCCATGATTCAACCCTACGTTTCACCACAGCGACGCCAGGTCCTGGGGTGATTTCACGTTTTCAGTGATGCACGTCAGGGAGACTCGACATGGGATTGTTGGATCGTTTGTTTGGACCGCGTGGCACCTCTCCGTCCACGTCGATGCCCACGCCTCGCCCGCCGGATCGTGGCGTCTCCGCCGATGAACAGGCGTTGGAGCGCTACCGCTACCTGCTGCGCACGGCGCCGCCCGAGGCCATTGAACGGGCCCACGCCGAGGCCTTCGCGCAACTGACGCCCGCCCAGCGCGCCCAGGCACTGCGGGAGTTGAGCCAGACCGTACCCGAGGCCGAGCGCGCCCGCGCGGATGACCAGCCCCAGACGCTGGCGCGGATGGCGACCCGCGCGGAGATGCGCCAGCCGGGCACGCTGGAGCGCGTCTTCAGCGGCGGAGGAGGAATGGGCGGCATGCTGGCCGGCAGCCTCCTGGGCAGCATCGCCGGTACCTTCATCGGCACGGCCATCGCCCATCAGTTCCTGGATGGCTTCGGAGACTCCTCCTGGAGCGACGAGGGCGGCCTGGATTCGGCGCAGGCGGATGCCTCCGAGCACGGAGACGACAGCGGGTTCGACGACGTGGGTGGCGGCTTCGACGGAGACTTCCTCGACGTGTGATGGCCCGCGGGCTCATGCTCCGCGCATGAAAAAGCTCCCTGGCTTCACGTGCATGGCGCTCCTGGTGTTGGGGGCCGCCTCGGTCCGCGCCGAGACGCCCCCTTCCTCCCCGCCCCAGGCTCCCGCTTCACACGCCCGGGTCAAGCGCCTGAAGGTCACGGTGCTCTCCACGATGCTCACGGACCTCAAGGGACTGGGTGAGTGGGGCTTCGCCGCGCTCATTGAGGCAGATGGCCATCGCATCCTCTTCGACACGGGCGCGAACCCCGACACGGTGCTCAAGAACGCCCCCCTGTTGGGCGTGGATCTCTCCACCGTCACCGACGTCATCCTCAGCCACAATCACGGCGATCACACGGGGGGACTCGTCACCCTGCGCCGGGAACTGGCGAAGAAGAACCCCGCCGCGCTCTCCCGCGTGCACGTGGGCCGAGGCATCTTCTGGAGCCGCGTCAGCGCCTCCGGCAAGAGCGGCGAGGGCAATTCGTTCCTCGCGGCCCGTCCCCGGTACGAAGCCACGGGCGGCAAGTTCATCGAGCACTCGGAGCCGGTGGAGCTCTTCCCCGGCGCCTGGCTCACGGGCCCCATCCCGCGCGTGCACCCCGAGCGCAACTGGAGCGGCAAGGGCAAGGTCCAGACCCCCGAGGGGCTTGTCGAGGACACCCTCCCCGAGGAGTTGGCCCTCGTCCTCGACACCGAGCAGGGATTGGTGCTCGTCACGGGCTGCGCGCACGCGGGCGTCATCAACACCCTGGAGCTGGCGCGCGCGCGGGTGCGCGAGGCGCCGGTGCTCGCGGCGATTGGAGGCTTCCACCTCTTCGACGCGGACGAGAAGACGCTGGCGTGGACGGGCGGCAAGCTGCGCGAGATGAAGCTTGGGTACCTGTCGGGGGCGCACTGCACGGGGATCGAGGCCCTGCACCGCTTGCGCGAGCTGACGGGCCTGGAGCGCGCCACCAGCATCGTCGGCTCCGTGGGCTCGTCATTCGAGCTGGGCAAGGGGTTGGAACCGCTCAAGATCGCCCGCTGATCCCTACCCGTTCCCGCGAGGCCCCCGACGCTCTGGAGTTCATTCGAGCAGGTGACGTCCTCCTGACGAAGCCAGGTAGCTCCGCGGAGTGGCCTGTTGCTTCCCGGTCAGCGGGGACACGCAACACAGCCGCGCACCCACTGAAGTTTCAAAAGGAGCAATGTTCATCATGAGCAAAGTCAAACTGACCACCAACCACGGCGATATCGTCCTGATGCTGTACGCCGAAAAAGCGCCCAAGACCGTGGAAAACTTCGTGCAGTACGTCAAAGACGGCCACTACGACGGGACGATCTTCCACCGAGTGATCAACAACTTCATGATCCAAGGCGGTGGTTTCGCGCCCGGCATGTCACAGAAACCCACCCGCGCTTCCATCCAGAACGAAGCCGACAACGGCCTGAAAAATAAAAAATATAGCATTGCCATGGCCCGCACCATGGAGCCACATTCGGCGTCAGCGCAATTCTTCATCAATGCTGCAGACAATGAATTCCTCAACCACAGTGGAAAGACTACTCAAGGCTGGGGCTACACCGTGTTCGGCGAGGTGATTGAGGGCCGGGAAGTGGTCGACACGATCACGGCTGTAGCGACCGGATCGAAAGCCGGTCACCAGGATGTGCCCAGGGATGACGTGGTCATCGAGAAAGCCGAGCTGGTTGAATGATACTTGCTTGATGCCTCGGTACTCTCCGAACGTCTGGAAAGATGACGTTCCCCAAGGGTCTGAATCCCGTCACTTCAATGCCGGGGGGGATGCGCGGCACCGTCTTTGTCTCCGCGTCGACGGCGATGTGCACGGGGTCACCGTCGTCGTCGGGCCGCGGCTGGGCGGTGACAGTGACGCCGACAGTGGCGAAGTCGGCGGCGACGACGGCCGCGTCGAAGATCACCGAGCCGATGAGGTGCCCCGATTGCTCGACGCGCGTGCGGATCTCGGCGCCGAGGCGCGTCGTGGCGGACGCACCGTCTCCCGTGTAGCCGACTTATTGGGTCCACAAAACCGCAGGCTCCCCCTGTGATCCAGCTCACTGCTCCTGTGTGAATCCCGTCACTTCAGTGCCAGGGGGGATGCGTCAAGGTTGGTGCGCCTCACGGGAGAGAACCATGTCTGTCTTCGATTTCAGTGGCTTGAGAGAAAGTGTTGCTTGGCCCATCCGGATGGCAACGCTGATGGTGGTCATCGTACTGGGTGCGTGCAATCGCGAGGAGATGCCGGGAGGCCAGGTGTGTACGCCTGGGGCCGGGCGGTCATGCGCCTATACCGGGCCCGCGGGAACGGAGGGCGTCGGCACGTGCCGGGCCGCGAAGCAGACGTGCAACGCGGCGGGAGCGGCCTGGAGCGAGTGCACGGGGGAGGTGCTGCCGCAGCCGGAATTGTATGCCAATGCGGTGGACGAGGACTGCGATGGCGTGGCGAGCCTGTGCGCTCCCGGCTCGCACGAGGCTTGCGCCTATACCGGGCCCGCGGGCACCGAGGGCGTCGGCGTGTGCCACGCGGGGGCGCGCACGTGTGACATCTCGGGCACCAGTTGGAGCGCGTGCACGGGGGAGGTGCTGCCGCAGCCGGAGGTGTATACCAATGCGGTGGACGAGGACTGTGATGGCGTGGCGAGCCTGTGCGCTCCGGGCTCGCATGAGGCCTGCGCCTATACCGGGCCCGCGGGCACCGAGGGCGTCGGCGTATGCCAGGCGGGATCGCACACGTGTGACATCTCGGGCACCAGCTGGAGCGCATGCACGGGGGAGGTGCTGCCGCAGCCGGAGGTGTATACCAATGCGGTGGACGAGGACTGTGATGGCGTGGCGAGCCTGTGTGCTCCGGGCACGACCGAGTCCTGCTACTCCGGGCCCGCGGGTACCGAGGGCGTCGGCATGTGCCACGCGGGAGCGCGCACTTGTAACGCCTCGGGCACCGCCTGGGGCGCATGCACGGGGGCGGTGGTGCCACAAACGGAGGTGTGTGGCAATACGCTCGATGAAGACTGTGATGGGCAGATCGATGACAGTCCTCCGTGCGCCGGATGGTTCTCGGCGGGCTCCATGACCCAGGTCCGTCTGACGCCTTCGGCCACGTTGTTGGCGGATGGCAAGGTCCTGGTCGCGGCGGGATACACTCCATACTCTGGCACGAGACTCGCGACGGCGGAGCTGTACGATCCCACCACCGGCACGTGGTCCGCCACGGGCTCGATGAGCGCCCCGCGCTGGGCTTACACGGCCACGTTGCTGGCGAATGGCTCGGTGCTGGTGTCTGGCGGGGTCGATGCCAATGGCTATCTCGGGACAGCGATGCTGTACAACCCCACCACCGGCACGTGGTCCGCCACGGGCTCGATGAGCACTCTCCGCGCGTACCACACGGCCACGCTGTTGGCGGACGGCAAGGTGCTGGTCGTGGGAGGATTCGATGGCGTCGGTACCCATGAGGAACTCAAGACGGCGGAGCTGTACGACCCCACCTCCGGCACGTGGTCCGTCACGGGCTCGATGAGCACCGGACGCGATCGCCACATGGCCGTGTTGTTGACCGATGGCAAGGTGCTGGTCTCCGGCGGGGGCAATCGCTATGTCGGATCTCTTGCGACGGCGGAGCTATACGACCCCACCTCCGGCACGTGGTCCGTCACGGGCTCGATGGTCACCGCACGCCAGTACCACGCGGCCACGGTGCTGGCCGACGGTCAGGTGCTGGTGGCAGGAGGGGCGGGGAATGGCTACCTCGCGACGGCGGAGCTGTACGACCCCACCCGGCGCACGTGGTCCGCCACGGGATCGATGACGACCGCTCGCTATGCGCACTCGCTCACGATGTTGGCGGATGGCCAGGTACTGATCTCAGGGGGAAATGTGGGTGGATCCAGTGGGGATACCTCGAAAGCAGAGCTGTACGACCCCACCCGACGCACGTGGTCCGCCACAAAATCGATGCGTATGAGCCGCTACTTCCCAACGGCCACATTGTTGCTGGATGGCCGGGTGCTGGTCACGGGAGGAACCAGCGCCGAGGCCGAGCTGTACGATCCCTCGCCGTGACACGGAAAGCGACACCTTGAGCTCGCCCCTCTCCCCTCAAGGGGAGAGGGGCTTCTTCGTGCACGCGGGCCCCGAGCCGGGCGACGGGACTCGAAGCCGTGGACGAGGCCCTTCCCTGACCGCGGCTAGCGAACACGTTAGGGCTCCACGGGCTGCAAGCAGGTATTCTCCTCAGTGGGCGGTAGCCGCACGAGGTCGGTGCATCAGCCCGAGGCTTCCCGACCACTCACAGTCATCAGCCCCTGGCCGTGAGCAACAACAATCCTTCACGCCGTGCGTGCGCTGTCCGCAGGGTGCGGGGAATGAACGCGAACAGCTCCTCGGGTTGGGTATCCTCGTTATTATTGCCACGCTCCAACCAGCGCCGGGCGCGCGTGAGCATCTCCTGGGTGGGCCGTTCGAGCACGGCCTCCACGAGGGGCAGGACCTGACCGATATCGCTCGCCCGAGGGCCATCGCTCATGGACTGGGTGAAAGTTGCCCCTCACCTGGAACTTCGTGCGTCCATCGACAACAGGGGCAGGGAGGCCTGTGGTGATAGGGTCCGCGCCCATGCGCTTGAGAATAGGCTGGGTGGTGCTCGTGGGGCTGCTCGCCGCGTGCGCGGGGACGGGCCCACTCGTGGACATGCCGCCCGAGCCCTCGGAGGAGAGTACGTCCTGGGACGAGGGCTGCGAGGACGCGCGCAACTTGGTCCTGGTGTGCCGGGAGCAGGGGTCGGAGTGCGGCCTGTTTCCCTGCCGGGACGTCTTCGCGCCCGAGGTGCTGCTGGCGTTCCGGGGAGGGGGCGGAGGCCTTCCCCTGTTCGGCGGCTCACCAGCGCCGAGGCGCTGGTGGGGGCGCGCGCCTCCGGGTTGGCCCGGGAGTGGTCAACCTGTCCTCACCTTCCGGTTCAACCGCCACTTCGCTCCGAAGCCGCCCCCTTTCATCCTGCCTCCGGGCCGGTGGGCGCGCCACCATCTCTTCCCCCAGGAAAAGGACCTTCGCGATTGGTTCCATCAAAGGGGCGTGCCCGACATCCACCAGTACACGATCCTCATCCCCGAACATCTCCACCTCGGTGTTCATGCGGGAGGAGGCCGAGGCGGATTGTGGAATCAGGCGTGGCGGGATTTCAGAGACACTCATCAACTGGCATCACCCGCGGAGATCTACCAGCACGCGGGAGCCCTGCTCTACCAGTTCCAACTGACGGGACCCATCGTGCCGTACCATGGCGGAGGCAGGAGCAGGTGATGCGATGACACGGTTCTATCGACTGCGAGCTCCCAGGAACTCGACGTACACGGGCGATCTCGACGTCCGACGCAAATGGGGTGGACTCCCCGGCGTTCGATGTCCCGAGTGTGGGGCGTCGTGGTCAGGCAGCGCCACGGCCTATCCAAGCGTGGATCTGTCCCTCTTCGACGAGCGGAAGTTCTTCGCGAAGGCCAGGCCGGAACCCTTCGATGAATTCGTGAGGCTGCGTGAATGGGTGCGGCCTCTCGTTCCACCGGGGGCTCGCCTGCTCCCGGGCGCCGAATTCGGTCCACTGGAGGGGGTCGCCACCGGCACCTTCGGTTCGTTCTTCCTGCATTTCGGTGGAATGAGGCTGATTCGCCGGGAGGCCCTGGAGCAGTTGTTGGCCGTGGGCGTGAGGGGCCTGCGGGCCTTCCCCTCGGAAGTGCGTTTTCAGCAGGAGAACGGCTCGGAACTCTGGGAGTTGGAGCTCTATCCCCGCGGGCGCCTGCATCCGGACTGCACTCCGGAGCGGCCACCCGCCTGCCCTTTATGTGGCCGTGATTATTTTGGCTTCCCGGACGAGCCCGTGCTGGACGCGGCCTCGCTGCCCACGGACACGGACCTGTTCGTCCTGAGCGACTTCGAGACCATCCTCATCGGGACCGGGCGGTTCGTGGACGCGGTGCGGCGCCTGGGCCTGGACGACATCGACATCCGCGAGGTGCCGGTCCGCTGAGCCGCACGGTCGGGCGGCCTCACCGCGCACTCGGCCTCCGGGCGGAACAGCTCCTCGAAGTCCACGGTCCCCTCGAACGCAATCAATGCGCCGGGACGGGAAGGATGGGGTCGGGACGGAGCCTGAGGTCGTGTCAAACATTGCCCCACCGCCCACGGGTCCACCCTTGACCGGCGGAATCCCCCTTTCGTAGGAGGTGACCATGCGTCTCCGCGCGTCCATCGCACTTCTGCTCCATGTCTCAGCCTGCGCTACGTCAGCGCCCAGCCCACGAGAGCCAGCGGCCCGAGACCCGAGGCTCGCCAACCTCCAGCGAGCGGCGACGCTGCCCTGGACGGACGAGGGGCGGTGCGCCGTCCGCGAAGCTTCCGAGCCCTGGCCCGTGCTGGCGGAGCGGTGCTTTCATGCCCTGGACCATGACCGGCTCGAGGTTCACGACCCCACGGGAAGATGTGCGGTCGCCTCCGCGGGTGCCGCTGCCGTGGGGCTCGGGGCCTGCGCCCTGGCGGCACCGGAGATTGTCGTGGGAGCGGTGGTTGTGGCGGGTGTTGTAGTGGTGGGCTTCGCCATCAAAGAGGCCTTGGATGCGTATGAGCTGAAATGGGCCGATCCCGAGGACGCAAGGCCCGTGGCTGAAACGCGCCCCGTGCCCGAAACAAAGCCCGTTCCGCAAGAACCCTCGCCAAAGAAAAGGCCCAAGCCGGAGCCAAGAGGGCCGGAGTTCCCTCCCGTGGGGCCAACCGAAACCTCGGAGCGAGACCGCCACCCGGAGTGCATGCCCGTTCCAGTGCCACACCGAGGCGGAAATAACGAACACAACAAGTGCGCCGACAGAATTCCGTACAACAGCTTCTCCGGTTGGGACGTGCTCGTTAATGGCAAGCAATTCGATGCGCTGCAACTTGCCACGCGCACGTTGTGGGACGTCAAGACGGATGATTTTGAAAAACAACCGCCTCGGTCACAAGACTTCATTGTAAAGGTTAAATTGCCGGAGTTAAGGCGAGAGAGAGCGTTAGCAGAAGCATGTGGATATGATTTTGTCATCGGAGTTCGCAGTCGGGCACACAAACAAGCGTTGTTCCGAGCGGACCCCACCCTCAAGGTCGTTATCATGGATTGGTGTTGAAATGTCGACCACCCAAGACTATTTCAACCTCGTCGTCTATGCACCGGCGCTCGTGGGCCACGATGGGCGCCCTCTCGCGGTCGTTCACGGTATGGAGCGCTCAGTTCCCGGCTTGCGGTTGGGGTGGACGATTTCTGAAAAAGAAGACCTCATTGCATTGCCTGCTCGCGATGAGTGGGTCGCGTCAGACAGGACAGACGGCGGGTTTCCGTTCCTCTGTAATGATGACGACCATCACGTCGTGACACTTACCGGGTGGGAAAGCCCGGCAGGCCCCTGCGACGAGCCGCAGTTCGAAGTCCATGCGAGGCTGCCAGTGAATGCCACGGTGGTCGCGGCAGCGATGGGTGTATTGGAGGTGGTGGCGGAAGGCGCACACGCCCGTTGGGGGCATATGACGCCCTTCGGTGCAGCGGGGGACATCGCCGAGCAGACGGCGCCCACGTTGGCCGGGCCACCTTCTCCACCCCGGGGGCTACCAGCGCTCAAACTCTTCCAGCACATCCGCGCGCCGGAGATTCCCTATTACCTGGGGTGGCTCAACTACTGGTCGGATGCTGCCGCACGGGCCATCGGCTTTCCGGACCCCGCCCGCGACGCGGATTTGCTCTCACGGGCGCGGCGCACCGCGACGGGCGGTTGGGTCGTGCAGCTCACCGATGCGCCGCTCGACCTGGACAATCCCGCCCACCTCGACGCACTCAGGCGAGCTTATGAGCGCTTCCCGGAGATTGGCGGGCGCGCACCACTCAGATGATAAGGCCCTTGCTCGCTCTCCCGCTAAAGTGAGGGGATGACCCAGGAGGGTGGGGCCAACCGACGAGCAAGGCCATGCCCTCCTGGATTCCTCCTCTTGGTGTTCACAGCGCTCAACAACATTTTAGGAGCATGGGCAGGATGGCGAGAGATGAACTCCCGCCCCGCCTGGCCCGCTGGAAGGAGACGGCAATGAGACGCAAAGTGCTCGCACTACGCAAGCTTGGTGTGGACAAGGCGAGGACCCAAGACTCGATGCTGCATATGGATTCAGGCCTCAGTCTGCTCGTCTGCGCAGACGGAGGCACGACGCCACCGGCAAGCAAGTAGGATGCTGTTGAATGAGAAGCCGCGAGCGGCGGAACACATCGCTCCGACATCGCGGCTTCTCATCCTACCGGCAGGATGATGGAGAGAGGGGGGCGCACGCGCATGGAAGGCATCGAGCGGAGGGCACGCAAGGATTTGTATCTCTTCACCCTGCTCCATCCAGAGCGTTACGAGGGATTGGAGCGCTACCAGACTCGGCTGCCGGGATTTGGAGAATACCTCGCCCCCCTGTTGCCAGCGGGCTGGCGGGGGGCGCCACAGGGCATCTGGTACACCGTGGTGCCTCCGAAACACCGCGTGCCCACCGCGGGCTTCAAACTCCACCTGTCCGCCATCCCCGAGCACGCCCGGCCCCTGCTGTCCGCCATCGTGCCCGTGCTCGTGGAGGAAGGCGTCACGTTCAAGGTCCTGGTCGATGACGCCATGCTCGATTTGAATAACTCAAGCATCCGTTCCAGCGGCTCCTGCGGGAAGTTCGTCACCCTCTATCCGCGCGACTCCCAGCAATTCTTCCGGCTGCTCGAACGCCTGGAGCCGGTGACGCGTGACTTCGTGGGTCCCTACATCCTCTCGGACCGGCCCTACCGCGACAGCAAGGTCCTCTTCTATCGCTATGGCACGTTCCTGCCATCCGGGAGGATCAACCTGCACGGCGAGCGGGATGCGTCCTTCCTGGGCCAGGATGGACGGCTCGTGGAGGATCCCCGACTGCCCTACTTCTCTCTTCCCGAAGGCGTGAGCGATCCCTTCCCCGAGGCGCCCGGCGACGAGGACGAGAGCGGAGCGTTGAACGGGCGCTACGAGCCCCTGTCTACCCTGGGCACCTCGAGCAAGGGCGGCGTCTATCTCTGCCGGGATCTCCAGACGGGGCGAGAGGTTGTCATCAAGGAGGCGCGGCCCCACGTCAACCAGGGACGGCATCAGCCCCATGACGCCGTGGCGTGCCTGGAGAACGAGCGCCGGGTCCTGCGCGTTCTGGAAGGCACGGGCGCAGCTCCACGGCTGCTCGACTCGTTCCAGGAATGGGAGCATCACTTCGTCGTGATGGAGCGGGCGCCCGGCCTGAGCCTCGCGCAGTGCATGGGCCGCGACCTCTTCGGTCTGACCCTGGAGGGAAGTCCCTCCGCCGAGCGGGTCCGAACGTACCTCGCGGCCTTCACACGCCTCGCCCGCCAGCTCATCACCCACGTGCGGGCCATCCACGCCCAGGGCGTGGTCATCCGGGACCTCGCCCCCCAGAACATCCTCTTCGATGCGGACAGCGGACGGGTGACCCTCATCGACTTCGAGTCCGCCTACAGCGAGCACGCGGAGGTCGCCAGCCCCCTCATCCCCCTGGCCACTCCCGGCTTCGGCCTGGATCTCCATCCCCCTCCGCTCCACGAGAAGCCCACGCGACAACAGGATCTGCGCGCCCTGGGCCGGGTCCTGGGCGATCTCCTCCATCCCGTGGCCCCATTCTTCGCGCTCGCGCCCGAGCGCCGCCAGCCCCTGCTGGAGCACTTCGCCCGGGAGCGGGGCATTCCCGAGGTCTTCCTCCGGCTCGTCTTCGCCGCCGAGGAGCCCGCCCGGTTCGACGCCCTGCTAGACGAGGCGGAGCGGACCGTCCCGCCCCCTGCCTCGCGCTACCACCCCCGGCTGGACGCGGCGGCCCTGCGCGCGCGCATCGACGGAGCGGCCCACTCCATCGAGGAGCAACTCCGCCACGAGGCGGATCCCCTCGACCTGCCCACGGACTACCGGCGCTGCGTGACCAACCGGCTGGGCGTGGCCTATGGGGCCTCGGGCATCGCCGTGGCGCTCCAGCGCATGCGAGGCGCGGCGCCCGAGCGGCTCGTGACGGCGCTCGTGGAGGAAGCGGCCCGGGCCGATCATGCGCACTACCCGCCCGGGCTCTTCGTGGGCATGGCGGGCATCGCCTGGAGTCTACTGGAGCTCGGTCAACGCGAGGAGGCCGAGCGGCTGCTGGCCACGGCCGCGGAGTCACCACTGCTCGGCCAAGGCGCGGACCTGTTCTATGGCGACGCGGGCTGGGGGCTCACCCAGCTCTTCTTCCATCACCGGCTGAGAGACGCCCGCGCCCTGCGTCAGGCCCTGGACGCCGCCGCGCGCATCGAGGCAAAGCTCGAGAAGACCCCCACGGGCCTCCGCTACGTCAACCAGGGCGACGTCTACTGTGGGCTCGCCCACGGGAGCGCGGGCATCGGCTACTTCCTGTTGCGACTGTACGAGGCCACGCGCGAGCCCGCCTGGCTGGAGCGGGCGCGGGCCTTGCTCGATCACGACCTGGCGCGGGGACAGGAGCACGACAGCGCGCTGCGCTTCCCTCGCTCGGAGCGAGAGCCGATCATCTACCCCTACTGGGCCATGGGCGGGGCGGGCCTGGGCGCGCTCGCGCTGCGCTTTCACGCGGTGATGGGTGAGCCACGCTACCTCCAGACCGCCCGGCGCATCGCCCAGGGACTGCGCGGCCAGTACACCGTCTTCCCCTCGCACTTCTATGGCATGGCGGGACTCGGCCACTTCTTCGTGGACCTGCACCAGCACACGGGCGAGGCCGAGGAGCGAGAGGAGGCGCTGCGCTTCGCCGAGCGCTCGCTGCTCTTCGCCATCGACCGGCCCTCGGGCTGGGTCTCCCCAGGCGAGGGGTTGCTGCGCGTGTCCACCGACTATGCCACGGGCTCGGCCGGCATCGGAGTGTTGCTGCACCGGCTGCTCGCGGGTGGAGGCGTGCCCTACCTCGACTTCTGAGCCAGGGGCGTGTGTCCACTGCGAATCAGCGCTCGGGAGGTCGTGAGGACACGCGGTTTCTCAGTGAGGGCCGTGGGCTGCCTGGCCCGAGTCGCCCTCCTTCCCTGAGTGGGTAGAACCGTCGCCTGGCGGCAGGCCCCTCCCTGGCTCACTCCGCGCCTGCTTGGGCACACACACTGCAATCGCTCGTGGCGGACACGGAGGTCCGAACATGGGTCGAGAACGGGGCAGAGGATGGTGGACGGGGGCGATGGCGGTGCTGTTCCTGGTGGGTTGCGGTGACGTGGGGGACCCGCGGACCTTGGCCCCCGAGGAACCGGACTCAGCCGAGGTGCGGCCCCAGCGCGTCGCCACCGTGGAGACAGACCCGTCCCCGCCAGCGAGCTGCCTGCCACGCACGGACACCTATGTGCGCGCCTCCTCCCCGAGTGAGGACAGTTACGTCTCCCAGGGCGAGCCCACGCTCAATTTCGGTGAGTCCACGGAGTTGAGCGTGGATGGTTCGCCCCGGCTCGAGTCCTACCTGAAGTTCTCGCCCTACACCGAGGGCCTCGCCATCCGAGCGGCGCGGCTGGAGCTCACCGCCATCGATGGCACCTCGGACGGTCCGCGCCTCTACCGGACCGGCGATGACTGGACCGAGACCGGGCTCACCTGGAACAACCGCCCGTCCCCGCTGGGCGGCGTCCTGGGCAACCTCGGCGCCATCAGCGCCCACTCCCGGGTGTCGTACGACGTGACGGGGGTGGTGACACAGGATCAGGACTACAGCTTCGTCCTGGTGCCGGACTCGAGCGATGGCGTGAGGTTCTACTCGAGCGAAAGCATCACCCAGGCGGATAACATGCCCTGGCTGGTCGTCACGACGGAGAGCCCGCCGTTCTGCACCTACAGGGGCTCGGGCACCGGTGGCCGCACCGCGTGGGCGCGGCAGATTGGAGGCACGGGCGCCGAGTCGGTGGAGGTGGTGGCCCCCCATCCCCAGGGCGGCTTCGTGGCCGCGGGCCAGTTCGGTGACGCGGTGTTCACCCAGAACGAGGGCTTCGCGCTCGCGCGCTATGACGCGGAGGGCGCGTTCCAGTGGTCGCGCGTGGTGGTCACGGACGACGTGAGTGTGACGGACCTCACCCTCACGTCCCTCGGCAACATCCTCGTGGTGGGCCGCTACCACAACGCGCCCGACCTGGGTTCGGGCCCCCTCCCCTCCGCTCCGGAGACGCAGTCCTGGATGTCCGGCCTCTTCATCGCCAAGTTCTCCCCCGGGGGGACGCTGGTGTGGGCGCATGGCTTCGTCGCCCGGGACGCCGAGGGCGTGCTCCAGCGCGTGGCGGCGCGGGAGGTGGCCACGGATGCCCATGGCAGCCTCCTCGTCACCGGGGGCTTCGCGGGCCGGATGGACCTGGGTGGAGGACCGATCGATTCGGGCTCCACGAGCTCATCCGGCAACGCGCAGAACACGGGGGGCTTCGTGGCGAAGTTCTCCTGGGAAGGCCAGCACCTGTGGTCGCGGGCCCTGAGCACCCACCAGGTCGGCCAGTATGTCGAGGGCTGGACCGTGTCCACCGATGCGGCGGACCATGTGCTCCTCGGTGGCTCGGCGAGCGCCATGACGGACCTCGGGGATGGCCCCCTCGGGGAGGATGGGTGGCTCGGCGAGCCGGTTCCCTTCCTGGCGAAGTACACCCCCTCGGGCGTTCTGCTGTGGAAGCGCGTGTTCCGCGGGGCCGCGGGCGAGGTGCGCAGCATCCAGCCTCAAGGCACGGACCGCATCGCCTTTGGCGTCAACATCGCGGGCACCTTCACCTTCGCGGGACAGTCCTATGAAGGAGAGTTCATGGAGAGACTTCCCGCCCATGGTTTTCTCGGAGCCATGACCGCCGCGGGCGGCGACGCGTGGCTGCGCTCGGTGGGCAGTCCCGTCTCCCTGGACGAGTTCGCCGTGGGGCGCGACGGCTCGCTCCTCCTCTCCGGCACGGGCTACGAGGCGTTCGACGCGGGCGGCGGGTCGCTGGGCTTCGCCTGGGGTTCTCCCTTCGTTCCCACCAACCGGCCCTTCGTGGCGCGCTACACGGCGGAGGGCACTCACCTCTGGTCCCGCTCCTTCGATCAGGGCCGCTCGATCGACCTGGCACTGCTGACCGATGGGGACGTGGTGCTCGGCACCCCTCTCAGACGGATTCTCTCCCTCGACGGGCGCACCTTCACGCGCCTGCGGACTGTGTCCATTGCGCGCACAGTGCACCCAGGCGGCATCTGGCCGAGGCCGAACTGTCTCCATGGACGACAACGAGGCCCTGCAGAAGAAACTGCGCAAGCTCCAAGAGAGCCGTACCGGCAGAGCGAAGCTGCGCGAGCGCGTGGAACATCAACTCGCCCACCTGAGCAACCGAAAGGGCCCCCGCGCGCGCTACCTCGGCGCGCGCAAGAACACCTTCGACCTGCGTCGGCTCGCGGCGGTGCAGAACCTGGAGACCATCTCGCGCCGCTCAAGCCGCCCCACTTTGAAAGTCGTATCTTCCACCTAACCTGTTCGGTGCTTTAGGCGGTGGTGAGAACTTACGCGGGCATCCCTTCGTCCAAGCTCATCCAGGAATTGGGTGACAGCGGCAGCCGGCCAGAAGGCAGTCGTGCCAAGCGGGGGATGTTGGGGTACTCTCGCTGCGTGGGCATCCCGCTCAGCTCCGCCAGGCGCAGTAGAGTCAGCCCATTCATGAACAGGGCGCCATCCGTGCGGCGCGCGTCCTCCTCGTAAAGTTCCTTCTGGCGGAACAGACGGGCACGCTCCGCAATGACTTCGATCAAGGTCTTCTGAAAGTCATTTGCGTCTCTGTGCAAGATCGCCCGACATACATGGAGGTAAGGAGCATACTCGCCCTCGACTACCTGCTCCCAGCGATCCAGGAGCGACTGGAAGTCATGGTCTTCGCCTGCGTGAAGGCGCAACAGGCTCTTCTGCATAAAGCGGTGCAAGAGGAAGTCGTCCTCGTATTCGCACCGTGGCTCGTGCCGGTCCGGGGTCAGCCGCGCCAGTTCCACCGCGAGGTCCAACTGGCCGGCGGCCACCGCATCGACGAAGGAGAAGTTCCTGCTCGCGCAGGTGGTGAGGGGGTGGAAGACTCTGCCGCCCGCAGCAAGGCGCAGCAGGTGGGCGTGCACGAGCGCGGACTTGCAGAGGAGCACCTGGAAGCAATCCGCCCGGGCTTCAGCGAGCATCGCACACAGCGCGAGCCGGTGATACATGAAGGCGGCCACACCGTACGCGGTGCCTGATTGCTCGGGCTCGGCCTTCACCGCGATGGCCTCCAAGGTACTGCTAAGGGCAAACCAAGCGTTGTCCTGAATCGTCTCCAAGTCCATGGTCTTCTCATGTTTTGCGGCTAGCCGACGACGCGGCACTTCTCGCCCATGGCGATGTACCGAATGCCGGTGATTTCGCTCCGCTCCAAGGTGGCACGCAAGTCGTCGCGAATTATGAGGAGGCGTGGCATTACACTCGGGCGGAAGAGCTTGGCATCAGCTGGAATCTTGTCCGGGGTCAGGTAGAGCAGGAAAAGGGCTTCGAACTGGCCGGGCGAGACGATTGATTTCTCCCCCCGGGTCCTTGTCATGTCGGCGCAGTCCTGGGTGCCGATGACATTGGCGATGAAGCAATCTTGGGCTGCGACACGGCCCTTGTGATTATAGAGCATGAAGGGGAGGAACTCGATCTCCACCCCGGCCTCTTTTTCGAGCAGTGTCTTGAGTCTGCCAGTGACCATGTACTGCAAGATGGTGTTGGGAATGACGTCCGGGACGACCAGCCCGCGGTGGCGCTTTGCCATATCCAGCCTGACGCCCATTGGATACCTGTCTGCCATTCGGACCCCCTCGCTTACTGGCCAGGAAGTCTTTTTCAAAGGCCTGGGTAGCTCATCAATGAGGCAGCTTTCGTCATTGATGTCCTGAACAAGGATGAAGTAGTCGTATGTGGCGGCAGTCATGGATATGAGAGAACGCACCCTCACGTGGTGGTTGGAAGAGAATCACGAATTCGGCACGAATCAGCCTAGGGCGGAGGCAGGCCCGTTTCTTGAGGATTTAAAGACATCATCCAGCGCGAGGTACTTGTATTTGCCAGACAAACCCTCACGAAGACCCTCCTTCCGTAGTATCTTCCGGAGTCGCTTGGAGTGGTTCTCGAACTGGGACTTCCAGGGTTTGTTCTGGGCTTCGGACATATCGGGATGCCCTTCCTTCTTCTCCTGCTGCTTGCCCGCAGCTTTACGTACGGATTCGACGCGCTGTTTAACCTCGGCACTGTAGCCGTGGTGCTGGTTGACATGGGCAGGCAGCAGGAAGACCCATCCGAGCAGAGGTTTGGTGGGCAAGATGATAATGTTGAGGCCCTTGTTGATGTTGTACTTGAGCTGCTGCAGCAGGCTCATGTCCTCTTCGAAAACTCGGTAGAGGACGTCGGTTGGGATGATGTGGTGGGCCTCATGCGCCCAGGGCTGCTTTCTGCCTGACCAAAAATTGTTGCCAGACATGCCCATGTCCCATGCTCCGGGAGTCACCAGGGGGTTGTTCTTGTTCTTTCGTCCAGCCATGCGCATCCCGACTTCCAGCTTTTTGCCCGCTTTCCTGTCCTGTTTTGTATCCGTGGGCTTAGGCTTGTATTTGAATCCGAGTGCGGCCTCAAGCCTCTGCCGTGGGGGGCCATGCTTGTGGAAACGCAGGTTGTACCAGTGCCGCTCGTTGGCCACATGGTACTCGATGGCGTTCTCCTTATGGTTGTGACCGTCGAAGAGGCATTTGCGTCTGTAGTCGTCGGGCCTACTCTTCGCCCAGACGCAGCGGGTGACACACCCATTCTCCTCGCCCGGCTGGTGGGTGTCTTTCGTTTTCAGCTTGGCCATGTGGCGATTCTTTTCGGCCGTGGCCGCCTTTCCCTCTGCATTCTCGGCAGCTTTCTCGAGCTTCTCGGAGTCCAGCGTCTTGTTGGCCAGTTGCCGAGCTTGCTTCGCCTCCTCCTTGACCCGACGGGCGTTGTCCGCTTTCTCCTTATATTGCGCGAAAGCCTCTCGCAGCGGATCCGGTCTCTTCGTGCTCATAACGTCACCTCTTTGGGGCTGACGACCGATAGGTATCCTCAAGGATCAGGGCGCCTCGGGCCTTGTCATTCCCCAGTAGTAGGACGAGGGCACTCCGGCTTCCAGCATACCCCCGTGCGAACCCGCGGACCGCGAGACACACGGACGTGGCACCAGTAGCCGCGCCGATCTCCCCGAACGAGTCGGGAGGATACCATTGCCGGAAGTCCTTGGGCATGACCGACGATCGTAATCGCACGAGCGCGGTGCCGAACTCCCGGGCCCGCAGTTCGTCGCCATTGAGGTTGACGATGGCGAGCCCTGGTTGCGCCTGGCTTGTTCGGATGCACTCCTCTGTGGCGGTCGTCAGGGCCACGCCTTGAGGAAGGGTGTCTTCAGAGCGGTCGAATGACTCCTCCACCACGGATGCGCAAGCCAGCACGCCCTCGGCGCGTGCGCCGCGAGCGCGGGCGGCGTCCGTGCGCTCCAGCAGGATGAAGGAGGCCGCCTCGCCCGGGAAGAAACCGGAGGGACTCTCCTCCGTTCGGAGTAGCCCCAGTTCATAGACATTTGCCAGTGCAGTGCCATACACGTACGAGTCGATGCCGCCGACGATGCACCGGTCGAGTTCGCGTGAGCGGAGTCGCTGTATCGCCTGTCCTACTGCATCAGCGAAGATGGCAGGCCCACCGTAGAAGAAGGAGCGCAGCGCGGGCGGAATCACCAGTCCGTTCAGAGACAGCAGTTTCGGCACCAGATATCCTTCCAGCTTCTCCCGGAGCGCCCGTTGCTCGTCGAAGTGTGTCTGGAGCACCTCCCTTGCGACATCATCGGGCGCTGGGCCCTCTGCCAGTAATTCGAGTTGACGCTGCCAAGTGGCGTAAAAGTGTCCTGGCAGACACACGAAGAAACCAGTGCGCGGATGGTCCGCTGGGCGCAGGTCCGAGTAGTCAATCAGGTCCGTCACGGCCGTGTCACCCAGCCGCAGCAGGCGTCCGATTCCATCGAAACCATCGGTGAGGCCTCGCACCGCGTGCCCCTTCAAAGGGACACTTTCCAGTGTGTCGAGGTCTGGTTCTTCTATGTCGAGCTGCGTCCAGCGTGTCATGCCGACGCGCGCGGATGCGCAGCTCGCCACTACATCCAGTCCGAGTGAAGTGGTCAACCCCAGGCCGGTGATCGCAATATCCCTCATGGACAAGAAGGTCGGCTCAAGAGGCGTCATGAGATGGGCCGCTCCGCGAGTGGTCGGGAGAGCAGCGCAGGCGGGGCAGCACGTATCGCCTCCATTGCTGCGAGCTGGTGGCGGGCGAAGGTCCGGGTGCGCAGTTGGAAGATTCCCTGGCTGCGGAGGGTCACCTCCAGCGCCAGGGCATGCCTCCGCCGCATCGGCTCCGTCCAGAGCCCTTGCAGCAGGGACGCAGGGGTCCATGGACTGCCGCGCAGGTACCGCACCGCCGGGTCGAACTGCTTCCGCGCATCCGTCCACCACGCATGGATGGCATTGACGTTGGGCAAGGGCATGCCATTACCCGGGGCGGGGTGCTGGCCTGGACCCGAAGGCTCTTCATTCAATTCTTCATCTTCGGTGAAAGCGTCTGGAGCCTCGGCGACGAAGCGTCCGGCGAGCACGAGCCCGGTGATGGCGGAGAATGCCTCCGCCGCCAGGTGACCCGCCTCGGTATCCAGGTGTTCCAAACATGTCTCGGCAGCCGACACGTACCCGCTGAATCCCAACGCCCACAGCACATCGGGGCGGCACCTGGGCTCGTCGAGCAGGCTCCGGAGCAATGAGGCGCCGCCAGGGCCTGCACCCAGCGATAACAGCAACAGCGGCAGGCCGAGGTCAGGCCCGCGTGCCGACACAAGCAGCCGACAGACTGTCCAGGTTTCGCGATGACCGGAGAGAAGCCCGGCAACCAGGGCGGCATCGCGCACGGCGGGCTCGGGAGAGGACAGGGCGCGCTGCAGCACATGCCAGTCTAGCCGAACCTGGAGACGCGCTGCTGCGCGTAGGGCCGCAGCGGCCACCGAAGGCTCCCCATTCAAGACGAATTCTTTCAGCGGGATGCTGGGGGTGATGGCATGCGCGCCGAGCACTTCCAAGGCCAAGGCCCTCAGTGGCAACGTGCCCTCGGCGAGGAGGGACTGTGGCCAAGCCGGGAGCGCACGAGGGTCAAGCAATTCCAGAGCGCGCCGGATGGAGTTGACCATGGCGGGGCTTGCTTCCCCGAGGATGCCAAGCACCGCGTCAGGCCCCCAGCGCCAACCACCGCTGAGGAGAGCGAAAACAGCGGCGGAGAGGCGCTCGGGCTCGTCGGAGGCAAGTGCCGGCTTCAGGAGCCGCTCAGCGACGTACTCGCCCCCGAGAACGAGCGCATCCAGCCTTGCGAGCAGCCGCTCCTCGCTTTCCGCGACATCGTGCAGCACCTCGTCGGGTGCGGCGAAGGCCCGTTCCCACTGCCCCCAAAAGAAGGCCGCCTCGTCGAGGTGCTCCTCGTAGTTGCTCCAGTTCAGAATGATATCGGCCCGGATGTGCATGGGCTAATTGATCTCGACCGAGCCACCCTTGATGCGGTGGGTGCCGGTAGCACTCGTTTCCAGGGTGGTTCCCTTGATGACGACTTTGCCGTTGCGCCGGAGGGTGATGCTTGCCGCACCACATCGGATGACAACCTCCTCCTGGCCTTCGATGATTACCCGCTGGCCGTCGACCCACGATTCCAGCGGTCTGCGTGCCTTCGGGCCCTGACTCTCGAGCAACTCATCGAGCAGGGGTGTCGGACTCGGTTCCTGGATGAGCCCCATCAGGAAGGGGCGACGGGGATCACCGTTCTCGAAAAGGAGGACCACTTTCTGATGACAAGCAGCTGCATTCCGAAGGGTTGGTGTATCCAGCGCCGCCGCGAGCTGCGCGATCACCGGCCCGGCGGTATTACCCTCGAAGTCGACCAGGGGTCTCCCAGTCCCATCGATGCCGGATAGCCAACCGGATCGACTCCCCAGGATGGGCTCGCGCATCCCCTCTATTGGTTTGGTGTCCAGTTCTGGCTTGTTCACGTGCGACCCCATCTCATGTTCTCCCCCCCATCGTTGGCCCGACTAGAGATCCTTGTCGCACACGGCGCACTTGGGCTCATCGTCGCCCTTGTTCATGGCGATGACAGGCCCCTGAATGAGAGGGAACGGTGGCGTGTTCTTGTCGTTGTGAAGCATCAAGTCGAAGGCGCGCGCCACGTTCTTACCCTCGAACTTCACGTCGAAGGAGAAGTTGACGAACTCGGCCTTGCCCTTGGTCTTGCTGGAGGCCACGCCGCCCCCGGCAGTGCCCGCCTCATCACCCGTGCTGGTACTGAAGTTCGAGTCCTTCACGCACACCGGGTTACCCGCCACGGACACCTTCTTGGTGCCCTTCGCGGTGTCCGAGGACTGCGCCACGTTGGGGTAGGGGATGGGCACGGGCCCGGCCGGGCTAGGCGTCTTGCACACGTCCGGGAACGCGGCGGTGATGCCTCCGCTGTCCTTGGTCACCACGGACATCTTGTTAACACCAGTGTTGACGGGCATGTCGTCCACCTCCAAGTGGGAAGAGATTACCACGCCGAATCCACGCGGCGTGAACACAGATCCGCTCAAGGAGTCGAATGGGCAGCGAGCCGGAATCAATCCAGGAAAGCTGGAAATGGGCCTACCGCTCAGACCTTCTCGGTCGGGAAACACCCTCTGCGGTGATACGTAGGCCGCGCACATCGTGCATGCCCTCACGAAGCACCAGATGGCCGCGCCACAGCAGCAGGACCTGCTCCGTTTCCATGTCGAAGGTAACGGTGTCCAGGCGCATCTCGGGCTTCATGTCCCGCGCGCTGGCCAGCGCCACGGTGATCCGTAACAGCTCGCTGGACCCCGTCGTGACGAGAGAGGCGGGAGCGTGAGACGTCCAGGGAAGAAACCTGGAGGTGCACGTGGAGAAGGAGTTGGAGCAGTTCCGGTAGGAGGCGCAGAGACTGAGAGCGGGACGAGCGAAGGGCTCGGGCCCCTTTCCCGAGCCGCTCAGGGCGTTCGCGGTGCGCTACCTGGGGCAGGCGTTGGAGAAGGGAGAGACGCTCAAGTCGGTGGTGGAGAGGCTGGGAGTGTCGGAGCCGACGCTGCAGGCGTGGAGGTGGGGGCAGACGCCTGGGAGAAAGGCGCGAGGGAGGGAGCCGAGGCTCGCGGGGCTGGTGCCGGTGGTGGTGCACGAGGAGAAGGCGCCCGCGCGGCCGCGAGAGGGCACTACCTTGGCGGTGGTGTCTCCAAAGGGCTGGAGGGTGGAAGGGCTGGGGGTGGAGGAGACGGTGGAGTTGCTGCGCAGGGTGGCGTGCTGACACTCACGCGGGCGGTGCGGGTGTACGCCAGTGCGGTGCCGGTGGACATGCTCAAGGGGTTTGATGGGCTGAGCGCGCTGGTGGAGCAGCAGTAGGGAGGGCAGTTGCTCAAGGGCGACGTCTTCCTCTTCGTGGGACGGTGTCGCCAGCGGGCCAAGGTGCTCTACTTCGACGGCACGGGGCTGGTGCTGCTCACCAAGCGCCTCTTCAAGGGACGCTTCGCGCGGCCGTGGGCCCAGGCCGGAGCGGTGAGCGTGGAACTGACAGTGGCCGAGCTGTCCCTGTTTCTGGAGGGGTGCGAGTTGGCGGGGAGGTGGAAACTGTCGCCGCCAGCCTTCGAGGAGAAAGAACTTGCGGTGGAGGCGGCCGTGTAGCACTACCGCAAAAGTATGGTTCCCCTCGGGCAGGTGAAGGACCTGGAGACGGCGAAGCAGATGGCGGCGCTGCTCGAGGCGGAGAACGCGCGGCTGCACCAGCGTCTGGAGGCGCTGGTGCAAGAGAATGCGCGGCTCAAGGGGGAGGACGCCCAGGCGCGGCTGCAACTGGAACTCACCCAGCTCCAGGAGCAGCTGGCGCGCATGCAGCAGCGCCTCTTCGGAGCCTCCAGCGAGAAGCGCCCGAGCGCGCAGCAGGTGGAGCCCGCCGCGCGCGAGCGGCCCCAGCGGGGACATGGGCCGCGAGCCCAGCCGGAGCTGCCCGTGCAAGAGGTGCTGCTGCCGCTGGACAAGGCGGACAAGGTATGCGGCCTGTGCGGCGGCGCCCTCGCGGAGTGGCGAGGGCAGACGGAGGACAGTGAGGAGGTGAGCGTGGTGGAGCGCCACTTCGTCCTCAAGCGCTACCGGCGACAGAAGTACCGCTGCCCGGAGGGGTGCGCGCCCGTCACGGCTCCGGCCGCGCCGCGCCTCATTCCGGGCGGCCGCTATTCGGTGGACTTCGCCGTGCACGTGGCCTTGCAGAAGTATGCCTTTCACCTGCCGCTGGCGCGCCAGGAGCGCATGTACCGGCGCGAGGGCCTGGTGGTGGACACCCAGACGCTGTGGGACCAACTCAATGCCCTGGCCCGCCACCTCCAGCCCAGCTACGAGGCACTACTCGCGTGGCGGCCATCCGCGAGTGGGCACTGGCTCAGCGCGCGCTGCCGGGCAGCGGCCTGCGCAGGCGAGTGCGGACGACATGCCCCGGATGGTCGTCACGACGGAGAACCAGCTGTTCTGCACCTACAGGGCTGAAACATCCCCTCATTTTGACGAAGCCAAATGATTTCAAGGAATGAGTTCCCCTCAACTGAGCGCGGCGGTCACCCCGTCTTGAGCTTCGTCGTACGGATGGCCGGCAGGCTGATGCGGAAGGTGCTGCCCTTGCCCACCTCGCTGTGGGCGGTGATCTCCCCGCCAAAGCCCGTGATGATGCCGTGGCAGATGGACAGCCCCAGGCCCGTGCCCACACCCACCGGCTTGGTGGTGAAGAAGGGATCGAAGATGCGGCTGAGCACCTCGGGCGCCATGCCGCACCCGGAGTCCCTCACCTCGAGGATGGCGTGGTCGTTCTCCGTGCGCAGCACCACGCGGATCTCATTCTTGTCCGGCTGGCCCGCGCTGATGGCGTGGGCGGCGTTGATGAGCAGGTTGAGCACCACCTGACCAAAGCGCGCCTCGCTGCCCTCCACGAGCGGCACGTCCGACACGTCCTTGATGACGGTGGCGCGGTGGCGCAGCTCGCCCCGGGCCAGCGCCAGCGCCGAGTCGATGACGCGCCGCAGGTCCACCGCCGTGGGCAGCTCCTCGTCCCCGCGCGAGAACGTCTTCAGGTCCTGGACGATCAGACGCACCCGGTTGACGCCCTCGTTCGTCTCCTCCAGCACCTCCTCCAGTTCGTCCAGGCGACCCGGAGGCAGCAGCGTGGTGATCGCATGCAGCTCCTCGGTGAGGAAGGACAGGTTGGAGATGACGAAGGCGAGCGGGTTGTTGATTTCGTGCGCCACGCCCGCCGCGAGCGTTCCCACCGACGCCAGCCGATCGGCGACGACGAGCCGCGCTTGAATCTGCTTGCGCTCGGTCAGGTCGCGCGCGCTCACCACCGTGGCCGTCTGGCCGGCGAAGAGCAGGCGCAGGCTGCTGATCTCTCCCGTCACCACGCCCCCATCCGGAGGCAGGAAGCGCACCTCGCGCACCCGGTGCGCGCCCCGGGCGTTGATGCCATCGAGCATGCTGGCGGCGGCCGCCCGGTCATCCGGGTGGACGAAGTCCATGAGGGAGCGGCCCACCAGCTCGTTGCCCTTGAGCCGCAAGAAGGTGCACGCGGACGGGTTGACGTAGAGCAGTGGCCCGCCGCGGTGCACGAAGATGGCCTCGGGCGAGCCCTCGATGAGGGCGCGGAAGCTCTCCTCGGAGCGGCGCAGCGCCTCCTCGGCGGCCTTGCGCTCGGTGATGTCGAAGGACACGCCTCCGAGGAAGCGCCGGCCCGAGCTGTCCCGCGCGATGAAGCGGTAGGTGAGGAACTCGCGCGGCTCGCCCTCGGGCGTGGGAATCATGCTCTCGGAGACCGAGGGCTGACCGGACTTGAAGGCCTGGTCGTCCTGATCGCGCAGGTGGGCCACCGTCTCCGGCGGCATGAGCTGCTCGTCCGGGATGGTGCTCACATCCATGCCGGGAGACAGCCCGAAGAAGCGCCGGAAGGGCTCGTTGGCGTAGACGCGCCGGCCCGCCTCGTCCTTCATGTACGCGAGCGCCGGGTTGTTGTTGAGGAAGGAGTCGAAGAGGTGCTGGCTCTCCTGGAGCGCGGTGACGATGGAGGCCACCTCCGTCATCAGCGCCTGCTTGGCCGCGTGCTCCGCCGCGTTGCCCATGGCCGCGCCGAGCAGACCCGCCATCAGCTCCAGCGTGCGCTCATCCGAGTCCACGAAGGCGTAGGGCACCTGGGAGGCGATGCTCAACAGGCCCACCGTCTGGTTGTCACGCTTGAGCGGCACGTTGAGCATGGAGCGCACCTTGAGCCGGCGCGCCGTGTCCAGGTTCACCCGCGTGTCGCGCTCGGTGTCGTCCGTGCGCACCACCTGGCCGCGCAGCACGCTGGAGCCCGCCATGGTGCTGCCCACCGGCAGCCGGGCCCCCTCGAATTGCTTCGAGTAACCCGTGCAGACCCGGTAGTACATCTCCTCACCCTCGATGATGCCCACCGCCGCGCCCCCCGCGCCGCAGAGAATCATCGCCCGCTCGGCGATGAGCCGCATCACCACGTCCAGGTCCAGGCCCGCCAGGGCGATGTCGTTCTGGGTCTGGATGATGGCGGCCAGCCGCTCGATTTCGCCCCGGGCGGATTCCTCGTGGGACTGCCGGCGCATGAAGGCGTAGCAGCGCCGCTCGAACAGGGCGATGCGCGCGCGGATGTCCGCCGCGTGGAAGGGCGCCACCAGGTAGTCGTCCACGCCGATTTCCATCAGCGGGGCGAGCTCCTCCTCCACCAGGCGGTTCACCATGCCGAGCACCGACACCTCCGCCACGCGAATCTGCGCGCGCAGGCGGTTGAACCACTCGGACTTCTCGCGGACCTGCTCGGCCCCGACCACCAGCACGTCCACGAGGGAGATGGTGGCGGCCGTCACCTCGGGACCCGAGGCGACCACCACCTCGTGCCCCATCTGGGCGAGTTCCGCCCCAATGGGATGGTCACCGTCGCGGCTGAGAAGGAGAAAGCGCATGGAGGGGCGACACGGTGTCGAGGGAAGCGGGAGATTGAAGGATCGAGACCACCCGGGTCCACCCAGAAGATACTGGGGGACCCCCCTCCTGACCCACGAGAGCCTACCCCCGTTCCCGCCCACCGGGGAGAGGTGGAGGCGGCCCCCGCTCCCGGGGGAAGCGACAGACCACCCCCCCGAGTGCCCTGTGGTCAACGTTGAGAACGTTTCAGGCTGCTCACTGGAAGGCGGGACTTGCCGGAAAAGAGGCTTGAGCGCCTGCCGGTGGGCTCCGGGGGGCCTATCTCACCCCGGGCCGTACACGGCGGATGGGTGGGGGTAGCTCGGGCGTGCCGTTCAGGTCCCGGGGGGAAGGTGACGAGATGAGGAACATCCTCGTGGTAGGACTCTCCATGGTGGCACTCGGCGCCTGCCAACTGGCCGCCCTGCCCCCGGCGAACGACGCGACCGAGGGGCGTGGCGCCTCGAGCCTCTTCTCCCCGGGCGCCCTCACGGTGATGACCCGGAGCCTTTCGCTGAATGCGAGCCCGGAGCGGGTGTGGGAGTCCCCCAGCGCGGACCAGGTGCCGTCTCGGGCCGCGGAATGGCTGAGCACGCTGCGCCAGGAGGACGTGTCCGCGCGGGCCCGGGCGCTGGCGGATGAAATCCAGTACGCCCGTCCTCACCTCCTCGGACTGCAGCAGGTGGCCCAGGTCCGGTTGCAGTCCCCGGGAGACGCCATCTTCGGGGGCACATCGCCCGCCCAGGCGCTCCAGGTGGACCTGCTGCCCATGCTGCTCGGAGAGCTGGAGTCGCGGGGCCTGCACTACCGGGAGGTGGCGCGGGTCCAGAACTCGGACGTGGAGGTGCCCCTGCGCACGAGCGCCACGCCCACCTATGACGATGTGCGGCTGACGGACTTCGACGTCATCCTCGTGCGCTCGGATGTAGGGGTGAGCGGGGTGCGCGGGGGCAATTACCTGGCGCGGCGGGAGGTGTCGGCACCAGGACTCGGCCGGATGACGCTGCCCCGCGGCTGGGTGTCCCTCGAGGCCGAGGTGCACGGGCGGCACTACCGCTTCGTGAGCACGCACCTGGAGCCCGCGCCGGGCGAGGAGGGACTGCGCGTGCAACTGGCCCAGGCCTCGGAGTTGATCGACTCGCTGCGGGGCGAGACGCTGCCGGTGGTGCTGGTGGGAGACTTCAATACCCCGGCGAACCTGGGCCTGGTGGGCGCGCCCACCTACCGGGAGCTGCTGCTGGCGGGCTACGTGGACGTGTGGACGCGCCGCCCGGGCACCACCCTGGCCGTCATGCCCCTGGCGACGCGGCGCAACCTGGTGTTGGTGCGCAGCCCCGTGACGCCCGGTCCTCGCCAGGTGGGTCCGGTGCTGGCCTACGGCGTGGGGAATGCCCGGCCGGAGTGGCGTTTCGGGCCCTGGCGCACCGAGCTGGGCGGCGTGGTGGCGCGCCTGCGGATGCCGCCCACCCCGAGGAACTGACCCCTCACCCGGGCGCACGGGCTACACTCGCGCGCCGTGAACGCGCCGTCCGGAGTCCTCGTCGCCGAGCAACCCCACTACCTGCCGTGGCTGGACTTCTACGAGCAGGTGGCGCGCTCGGACACGCTGGTGGTCCTGGACAACGTGCAGTGGCTGCGGCGGGGCTGGCAGCGCCGCACGCGCGTGGCGCTGCCCGTGGGCACTCCCCTGCCCCCTCCCTCCGAGCCCGCCTTCCAGTGGCTGACGATTCCCCTGGAGGGCGCCCACCGCGACACGCGCATTGGCGAGCTGGCGGTGGACGCGGCCCAGCCCTGGGCGCGCAAGCACCTGGCCACGCTGACGATGCTCTACGGCCGACGCCCCTACTTCCGCACCCAGGTGCTGCCCCGCCTGGAAGGCTTCTACGCGGAGGCCGCCCGGGAGCGCGGCCCTGGCTCGCTCCTGCGCACGCTCCTGGCGAGCCGGGCGATCTTCGACGAGCCCCTGGGGCTCACCCCCCGCGTGGTGCTCGCCTCGACGCTGGAGCGCTCCCTGCCGGACAAGACCGAGCGCCTGGCGGAGTACTGCACCCAGCTGGGCCGGGACACGTACTACTCGGCGGTGGGCTCGGTGTACTTGAAGCCGGGCCCCTTCCGGGACGTGGGGGTGCGGCTGTTGTGGCAGAACTTCCGCTACCCCTCCTATGACCAGGGCCGCCCCGGCGAGCGCTTCGCCATGGGCCTGTCCATCGTGGACGTGCTGTCCAATGTCCCCGTGGACGAGGTGCGCGCCTGGCTCGCCCCCAAGCCGTGGGGGCCCTTCGCCCAGCGCGCGCCCTCCCCCGGCGCCTAGGCGCCCTTCTCCTTGTCGAAGCGCACGAAGTAGCTGCGCACGGCGCTGTCCACCAGCTCCCTGGAGAGCCGCGGAGGCTCGCCGCGGTAGTGCGCCATGTCGATCATCTGATCGAGCAGGTCGCGCGGCTGGCACGCGGCGAACAGGCGGCGGTTCGGCTTGTAGTGCGTGTTGATGAGGTACTGCACCACCTCCGGGTCGTAGTCCACGCCGCGCTTGTCGCACATGACCTGGAAGATCTGATGGAACAGATCCTCGTCCGGCCGCTGCACCTCGAGCTTGTAGCGCACGCGGCGCAGGAAGGCGTCGTCGACCAGATCGCTCGGATCCAGGTTGGTGGAGAAGGCGGAGAACACGTCGAAGGGGACCTGGACCTTCTTGCCCGTGTGCAGCGTGAGCATGTCCACGTCGCTCTCCAGCGGGACGATCCACCGGTTGAGCAGATCCTTCGGGGAGACCTTCTGACGGCCGAAGTCGTCGATGAGGAGCATCCCGTTGGTGGCCTTCATCTGGAAGGGCGCCTCGTAGTACTTGACCTCGGGCGAGTACACGAGATCCAGCATGTCCAGCGTGAGCTCACCGCCAACGACCACGAGCGGCCGGCGGCAGCGCACCCACCGGCGATCATAGGCCGGAGCGCCGGGCTCGTCCTCCACGGGCCGGTGCAGGATGCTGTCGTAGATCCGGACGATGAAGTCGTCGATGAGGATGGCGTGGGGAATGAAGATGTCCCCATCGAAGCAATTCACCATGCCCTGGCAGATGGCCGTCTTGCCGTTGCCCGGAGGCCCGTAGAAGAAGATGGCCCGGCCTGAGTTCATCGCCGGACCGATGCCATCGAAGATGTAGTCGCGGATGATGAGGTCGCCGAACTTGTCCTCCATCCGCTGGCGGGTGATGCGGTTGCCCCGGATGCTCTGCTTCTTCACGGACTGGATCCACTCCTGGAGCGACACGGGAGCGGGGCCGTTGTAGCGGTTGCGATCGAGGATCTGCCGCAGCACGTCCGTGGCGAACGTGGTGAGCTGGTAGATCATCGTGGACTTGCCCAGACCCGAGCCGCCACCGCCGCGGATGTCGATGTACTTCTGGCGGCGCAGTCCCTCGAGGATCTCATCCACTACCGTGGTGGGCAGCTTGAGGCGGTTGGCGATGTCCATGCCCCGCATCTCGCCCGCGAAGAAGATGGCCTTGAGGACCAGTTCCTCCACCATGGTGGCGCTCAGGCCCAGCTCCTCGAGGTTGCGCGGCTGGGGGGGAGAGAAGCGCGGGGCGTTCGAGGCCCCGTCGGCCTCGACACGGCGCATCGCCCCCGTGCTGCGGCGCTCGGGCCCCGAGTACGCAACCCCGAACGCGGAGGTGCGGCGCTCGATGCCCCCTGGAGTCGGCTCGGCGGCGGGAGGCGGCGCCACGCGGCGTGGCGGCTCGACGATCACCGAGGGCAGTTCCGGGGCGGTGCTCACCGGGGCCGTGGGCGGCGCGGGACGCTTGTCCACCCCTCGCGAATCCGCGGCCGGAGAGGTCCGTCGATCCAGGAAGGCGCTGGGTCCGGCGGGCCGACGCTCGGGCGTTCCCGGGGGCGGCGGGGGACGCACGGCGGCCGTGGAACCAGTACCCACCGCTGGCTTGAGCCGGGGCGTCCCGGCGAACGTGTTGCCCGACGAGGCCGCGGGGGTCTCCCGGGGCGTGACGCTCCGGCTGGTGTCGGTCTCGAAATCGGGGGACTCGAATCCGGGGGGATTGCCCCCCGGCCTCCGCTGCTCGGGCATGCGTGCTCCGGGTTGAGGCGGCCGACTGTAGCAGGAAGTCTCCGCCACTTCCCCGCCCTCCGCGCGGTGCTAGCCTGAAGAGCATGAGCTTCTTCCAGGATCCCCCCCGGCTGGGCAATCAGTACGACGATGACGCGCTCCTGCGCAGCTACCTCGACCGATCCCTCCCCCAGGAAATGAAGGCCGGGCTCGAGGACGAGTTCCGGGAGCTGGGCGAGCTGTCAGGCGGCTACTTCTACGAGTTCCAGCTCAGGGATCGGCTGAACGAGCCCGAGCTGACCCAGTGGAACGCATGGGGCCATCGGGTGGACCACATCGAGGTGTCGCCCCTGTGGAAGGAAGCCGAGGCCCTGACGGCGAAGCGGGGCCTGGTGGCGGTGGCCTACGAGCAGAAGCACGGGGACCGCTCGCGCCTGCACCAGTTCGCGCTGAACTACCTCATCCAGCCCTCGCTGGACATCTACTCGTGCCCGCTGGCGATGACGGACGGAGCGGCGCGCACGCTCCTGTCCCTGGACAACCCGGAGCTGGTGGCGCGCGCCCTGCCCCACCTGACCTCCCGGGATCCCGCCACGTTCTGGACATCGGGCCAGTGGATGACGGAGCGCACGGGCGGCTCGGACGTGGGGCTGACGCAGACGGTGGCGCGGCAAGGCCCCGAGGGCTGGCGCCTGTACGGAACGAAGTGGTTCACCTCGGCGACGACGGCGCAGATGGCGCTGACGCTGGCGCGCCCCGAGGGCAACGGCGCGGGCGGCAAGGGCCTGGCCCTGTTCTTCGTGGAGACGCGGGGAGCGGACGGGCGGATGAACGGGATTCAGATCAACCGTCTCAAGGACAAGCTGGGCACGCGCAAGGTGCCCACGGCGGAGCTGACGCTGGACGGGGCGCTGGCGGTGCCGGTGGCGGGGCTGACGGACGGCATCCGGAACATGGCCTCGATGCTGAACGTGACGCGCACGTGGAACGCGGTGGCGTCCACGTGGATGATGCGGCGGGCGCTGGCGCTGGCGCGCGACTTCGCGAAGCGGCGGGTGCAGTTCGGCGCCCCCTTGTCGGAGAAGCCCCTGCACGTGGACACACTGGCGGGCCTGGAGGCCGAGTTCCACGGCGGCTTCCTCCTGGCGTTCCGGGCGGCGGAGCTGCTGGGCAAGATGGAGGCGCGCACGGCGACGGAGGAGGAATTGCTCCTGCAGCGGCTGGTGACGCCCCTGGCGAAGCTGACGACGGGGCGGCAGACAGTGCACGTGACGTCCGAGGTGGTGGAGAGCTTCGGGGGCGCGGGCTACGTGGAGGACACGGGCGTGCCGAGGCTGCTGGCGGACGCGCAGGTGCTGTCCATCTGGGAGGGGACGACGAACGTGCTCTCGCTGGACACCCTGCGGGCGATGGCGAAGGCGGGCTCGCTGGAGGCGCTGTACGCGGACGCGGAGCGGCGACTCGCGACGGCGAAGGACGCGGGGCTGCGGCCGAGCGTGGCGGCGGCGCAGGACGCGCTGGAGAAGGCGCGCGTCTGGGTGACGAAGGCGATGGAGAACCCGGCGGCGGTGGAGGCCGGGGCGCGGCGGTTCGCGCTGACGCTGGGACGCACCTACGAATTGGCGCTCCTGGTGGAACATGCCCAGTGGTGCCTGGAGCACGGGCACGGCCCGAGAGCCATGGCGGCCGCGCGGCGGCTCACGCGCAACGGCGTGGACTTGATCGCCGACATGGACCTTGATGACGCCAAACTACTTGCGTCACCGTAAACGCACATTTCTTGCTAGCATTGGCATTCACCCCTCCCAAGGGCCAACACTACCCTCATCCGCAGATACCACAACAAATGATCAAATCAATGACCGTCGTCGGACTGAACGACAAGATGGATTTCAGCCTGGATTTCCATCCAGACATCAATGTAATAACAGGCAAAAACGGCTCAGGGAAAACCACCCTCTTGAAACTCATATGGTACATGATAAGCGGAAACCTGGAGAGGATCGCTCCCGAAATTAATTTTCGTTCCGCCAACATTCAGACAGACACTTTTTCGCTATCCATAAAAACAACAGAAGACGCCGACCCCCCTTCGAAAGGCAGCACCTCAGCCAAAACAATAGACACTTGGCGAGAGCGGCGGATTGAATGGAAACTCGAAACCACAGAAACAGAACTATCGAAGCCACATTCAATAGCAACAGCAGTCAGCTCCGCATCCATGTCCCTCGCGAGATCACGAATAGAAAAGCTCAATAGGGCAATTGCAAGCCTACCCAATTCATCGGTTTTCTTTCCCACATTTCGACGAATAGAGGGAGGCTTTTCAATGGGAGGAAGAACAGAACCCATAGTAAAAACAGAAATACCGAGATTTTTCCATGTCCCCAGAGAAATCAGCCCGATTGAAAACGCTCTCACAAATCTGTCGGAAAGAATTTCCGTCCGACAGCATCGATTTGTCTCATCCATATCCACCAGCGATATCGTCAGCATGCTAACAAAACAGTACGCCGACACTTCAGAGCAAATAAACCAAGACAACACACAACGGTCGAAAGAAATAACAAGACTAATTGAGCACTATCGCAACACCAAGCCGGACACTTCGAACGAGACGTCAAAGCTTGGAGAGGCCACGCAGATACTGGAATTAATACAAACAATCGTAACCGAACACAAAGAGCGGCAGGAACTATTCCTAAGGCCGTTCTCCGCTCTTAGCGACCTAATCAAAAAGATATTCCAACACAAGGGAATCAAGGTCACATCCCATCTCACCCTCGGTGAAGCCGGCGAAGCAATATCATCAGACGCCCTCTCCGCTGGCGAAAAACAAATGCTTAGCTTTTTGGCATACAACGCGTTTGCGCAAAAAAGCACGATCTTCATCGATGAACCCGAAATCAGCCTGCATGTCGATTGGCAAAGAATTCTTTTCCCAACACTGCTATCTCAGGGCTCAACTAACCAATTCATCGTCGCAACCCACTCGCCCTTTATATACAGCAAATACCAAGACAAAGAGTTGGTTCTTGATCCGAACAAGGGTGGCGAATAATGCCCGTTCCGCTCCCAACGACTAACGAGTTGGTTTCAGTACTGAAGCGAACATCGCTCCCCACGCTATTAGTCGAAGGGACTGGTGACGCGCAGGTCTATCGACACATTGAAGAATCACTTCAAGGACTAGGGGTCAACGCACTACACTGCGGGGGGAGAACCACGCTTCTTGAACTATTTATACGCCAACCTGAGTTCAGTCACATAAAAACCGTCTTCCTTGCCGACAGAGACATGTGGCTGTTTGGCGGAATTCCACATCAGTACTCGGAAGTAGTCTGGACTAATGGTTACAGCATTGAAAACGACATCTACTCCGGATCCGACATCGAGAAAATAATGACTACCGAAGAGGATGCGCAATTCAGACAGCTACTGTCTATTGTCTGTAAATGGTTCGCCTTTTGTGTTGATGAGCACATGTCTGGAGGCGACGCCAACGTCTCAGTTCATCCCAATGAAATCTCTCCGCCCGGAACTGTTGGGTTGGATTCTTTACTCATATCAAAATATCGATTCAAGGAACCTGATCCTCGCACTTACGACTCAATCATCAAAAACTACACAAGCCACCTGAGAGGCAAGACTCTGTTTCAAGTTTTGCTTCGCTTTCTTGCCGCATCCAACAGGGAATCAAAGTACAGCAAATCCAACATCATGGAGCTATGCGTAAAAATACGCCCATCTAGCAGCACTAAGGATCTCTTAGACAGACTTTCGGCCAAGCTAAATCATCAAATAATCACTGGTTCTTCTTGAGTCGACGCGTACATCGATGAACTGACTCTCCTGAAATACGACTGTGCGCTCCTCTCTCCTTTGACGAGGCGCTATGAAGCAACTCCTCCCCCTCTTGGTCTTGTCGCTTTGCACCTCCACATTGGCGGGATGCAATTATCGCGTCTACATCCAAAGGAAAGCGGAGTGGGCCCGGCCTGAAGAAGCGGAGAAGGTCAGGATGCCAAGTTCCTCCGAAGGAAGCATTTCCCTGGATGGACCCAGTTTGAGGGCCATCGAGATCGCTGTCGATGAGTTCCTGCCGCCCGGTTCCAAAGCACGTTCCTACAACGAAAAATTGGAGCGCTGTCTGTCGGCTCGGGAGAACTATGACGTTTCGGTGCTCAAGAGCAGCGACGGTCTCTTCTTCGTGACCATCTCCGCCAATCTCGCCAGATGCGGCATTGATGACATCGTCTTCGATGCGGGCGCCACTTACGGCGTTGATTCACAAGGTCGGATTGTACTGAAAAACTGAGCTAGTGGCAGACTCGGACTGCATCAACCCCTTCTCCCGGAAAGGCAGAGACATGGCGTTCCCCACCTCGGTCAATGACCAGATCACCGATGCCCTAAGCCAGACGAACGTGAAGGGGCTCGGAGATGCCCCGGCCATCGCCATGGGCAACCTCTACGTGGCGACGTCGCAGGCCCTCTCCAACGCGGCCCACAACGCCACCACCGCCCAACAAAGTGCCTACCTCACCATGCAGGCCGCTACCACCCAGGGCATCGCGACCCTGTACAGCATCGACACAGCGTCGTCCGGGCTCGCCACCGCTCCCATCTTCGCCCCTCCCGTCGGTACGAAGTGAGAGGAGGTACACCATGACGAAGAGTGTCCAGGACTTCGCCCGGGAACTGACCACCATCGTGGACGCCAGTGCCCAAGCCCTCTCGACCTTGAACCGCGTGCTCGAGCAACAGCAGCAAAGCATCCTCGCGCTGGCCTATCAGGAGGGTGTCCCCGCTCCCAACACCGCGGAATCCCCCAGCGCCCCCCGTCCCGCCACGGCCCAGACCGCGTCGGCTGTCCCCTCACCCGCCACCGCACCCGAGGCCCCTGCTCCGATGGCGCTATCTCCCGAGGCCCTGCTCGCCCAGGCGGGGAAGACGGCGCAGGCCTTGCTCGATCTCGCGCCCGAACTCGCCATCGCCCACGTCGTCCAGGCCTCCGCGCATGCGGTCAGCCTCGCCCTCATGAATACGGCCACCGCCCAGCAACAGCTCACCATCGTCGCACAGGCAGTGGTCACCCGCGGTTGCTGCCTCCGCCTCGGGCAAACCTCACGAGGTTCCACGGCGTCTTAGCGCCTCCCTTCGGAAGGAGCACGAGCCTCGGCTCACGGCTTTGGGACGTGCTGATCAATCAGGATGGGGTTGCCATCGGGGTCGATGAGCATGAGGCTGGCGGGGCCGGTGGAGGCTTCGTCGGCGGCGGAGGTAAGCGTGAGGCCGCGGGCCTGGAGGGTCCGCTGGAGCTCGCGGACGTCGTCGAAGTCGGCGAGTGGCTTGGCGTCGCGGTCCCAGCCGGGGTTGAACGTCAGGATGTTCTTGTCGAACATGCCTTGGAAGAGGCCGATGGTGCTGGTCTCGTTCTGCAGGATGAGCCAGTTCTGGGCCGGGTCACCGCCGATGGCACGGAAGCCGAGCTTCTCGTAGAACGCGCGGGAGGCAGCGAGGTCCTTGACGGCGAGGCTGACGGAAAAGTTGCCGAGGCGCATGGGCGCGACTCCTGTGGGCGAGGCGGTGACGGGTTGTCGAGGAGGCGCCGCCGCGCAGCCGCTCAGGGTGAGGACAAGCAACACGCTGAGGATTCGACGCATGGGGCGCTCCAGGGTTGCCGAGTGCGATCGCCGCTCGGCGTGGTACCTGATTTACAAGGACAAAGCCGAAGTCAGCAAGTCGCACTAGACCGCGCGGCTGGCGGGCTCCCACCCGAGTGTGACGAGTTGGAGCAGTTCCACGCCGAGCAACTCCGGATAGCGCTGGATCCAGGCCGTGCGCTCGGGCGTGACGGGCTCTCCATTCCAGAGCACCCGGCCTCCCGCGCGCGACTGCAACCGCGCGGCCGCGCCGAAGGTGGCCTGCGCCACGCTCGCGAAGGGCGCCCGTCCCCAGTGCGGCCAGAGGATCACCTGGTTCGCGGCGTGGGGATTGAGGTTGAACCACATCACGGGCTCTTCCAACTCCCGGTCGAACCACAGCCCTCGCGTCTTCTCGACCTCCACGCCCAGCCCGGGCGGAGGCTCCGCGATCAGCTTCTTCAGGGGCGGCAACTTCGGGTGCTCGAGCCGCAACGCCAACAGGTTGGGACCCTCGTCCTCCTGGCCCGCGGGGAACTCGAGCGGCATCTGGACGGTGGTGTAGAGGTTCTCACGGTGCTTCTGCCACAGCTCGGCCTGCCGCCGGGCATAGGCCCCCTCCACATCGGTGAGCTGCTGGACGGACTCCACCGTCAGCGCGTGCCCGTGAACCGCCTCGAAGGCGTTCAGGCCCCGCGTCTCCTTCACCATGGCCGCGAAGGACAGCAGCTCGAAGAAGTTGCGCAGGAAGAAAGGGCTGGTGGTGCTCACCGAGAGATGAATCGTGCCCGTCTTCGGTCCGTTGTTGGGCCGCACTCCCGCCGTCAGCAGGGGCGCCCTCGCGGGCGGTTCACCCGCACGGAACACCCAGATAGCACCATCGGGCCGGCGCACCTCGTGCGTGGGGCAGACCTCGGCGAGTTGCGACAGGCAAGCCCGCAGATCCTTGAGCGTGAGCGTGTCCGGCGCTCCAGCCCGCACGTCTTCGTAGCGGGTGTGGGTGGTCAGGTAGACGGAGTAAGGCATGGGACAGCGCTTATAAGGAATGAGGCGTGGCGTTCCACCGGAATCTCAGGGCATGGCCTGCCGCACCTCTCCCCGGGCGAACTGGAACATCTGCTCGCGGACGTCAGCCGAGTCGAGCAGGTCGTTGTGGTGCTTGCCGTCCAGGATGCGGACGGTGGCGTTCGGGAAGATCGTCCCCAACCGCTTGCCCATCTCCACGGGCACCACCTCGTCCAACGTGCCATGGACGATGAGCACGGGCAGTTTCAACCCGGGCGCCTTGGACGCCGTGTCGAAGGGATCCCGTACCAACAGCCGAGCGGGCAACCAGGGAAAGAGTCCCGCGCCAATGTCCACGATGGAGGTGTAGGGCGTGATGAGCAGCAGCCGCGACCCCCGTCCTCGCGTCGCCATCTCCACCGCCACGCCCGAGCCGAGGGACTGCCCCTGCAGCACCGTCTCCTCCGGCTTCACGCCCAGGTCCTTGTGCAGGTGCTCCAGGGCCACCTGCGCGGCGGCGTAGATGCGCTTCTCGGAGGGCCCCTCGCTGTCCCTGGAGAGTCCATAGCCCGGGTACTCCACCGCGTAGAATCCGAGTCCCGCGTCCTGGAAGCGCTGCCCCAGCCATATCTCATCCGCGAGCTGTTCCCCGTTGCCGTGGAAATGCACCACCGTGGGTGCGCCCGGCGGCGCGGGGACATGGAACACATGGACCGTGGTGCCCTCCGGCCCGGGAATGCGCAACAGCATGGACCGGAACAGCTTCGGCTCCCGCGCTCCCGCTGGCACCGGGAACACCAGGTGCCGCTGGTTGAGGAATACCAGGACGCACAGGCTGACGTAGACGAAGACAAGGGAGATGAGGAGCCGAAGCACGATCCGCCTCGCCTGGGCGAGAAAACGAGTCATGGCGACACCTTAACGCACCCCCGAGGTCCGCGCCTTCAACGCGGGCACCACGCGCTCAGAACGACATCGAGGAGATGATCGGCTCCAACTGCTGCACCTTCACGTTCATCACCTTGCCGGTCTTCTCCAGCGTCCCCTGCCCCACCAGGAACAGCGCGCCGTGAATGTCCTTGCGGAAGCGCGCGTAGGCGTCCGGGGGCAGCACGAGGTTGGCGATTCCCGTCTCGTCCTCGAGCGAGAGGAAGCAGAATCCCTTCGCCGTGGGCGGCATCTGCCGGCAAATGAGCATCCCGCCCACCGCCACGCGGCTGCCCGCGCGCACGCGCTCCAGGCCCGCCGCCGTCACCGCGCCCCGCTTGCGCAGCGCGGGCCTGAGCAGTTCCAACGGGTGTTTCTCCAGGGACACGCCCACGGTCTCGAAGTCCGTGCTCACCCGCTCCCCGAGGTTCATCTGGGGCAGCGCCACCGACGTGCCATCCATCGCCATCCCGAAGAACAGGTCCGTCTCCTCCAGCGGGCCGAGCGCCTGGATCTCCCACAGGGAATCCCGCCGCGAGCGGTTGAGGCTCCCCAGGGCTCCCGCCAGCGCCAGCCGCGCCAGTTCATGCCGGGGTGCCCGGGTCCGCCGCGCCAGATCTCCGATGCTCGTGAAGCGCTGCCCCTGCCGGAAGGACTCCACCCGCCGTCCCGCCGCCTCCTGGAGCCCGCGCACCATCCGCAATCCCAGCCGCAGCCCGCCCTCCTCCAGCGTGCAGTCCCAGCCCGAGTGGTTCACATCCACCTCCAACACGGGGACCCCATGCCGCTTCGCGTCCGCCACCAGGGTGTGCGGGGCGTAGAAGCCCATGGGCTGCGAGTTGAGCAGTGCCGCCGTGAAGGCCGCCGGGTAGTGACACTTGAGCCAGGAGGACGCGTAGGCGAGCAGCGCGAAGCTCGCCGAGTGGCTTTCCGGAAAGCCATAGTGCGCGAAGCCCCGGAACTGCTTGAAGAGCGTGTCCACGTACTCGGGTGAATAGCCCCGGGAGACGCCGCCCTCGATGAAGCGTTGGTGGAAGGGTCCCAGCCGCTCCTCCGCCCGCTTGTGCGAGAGCGCCCGGCGCAGTCCGTCCGCCTCCGCGGGCGAGAAGCCCCCCACCGCCATCGCCAGCTTCATCGCCTGTTCCTGGAAGAGCGGCACCCCCAGCGTCTTCTGGAGGATCTTCCGGACATCCTCCGAGGGGTATTCCACCGGCTCGCGCCCCTCCCGCCGCCGCAGGTAGGGATGCACCATGTCCCCCACGATGGGCCCCGGCCGGATGAGGGCGATCTCCACCACCAGGTCGTAGAAACACCGGGGCTTGAGCCGCGGCAGCATGTTCATCTGCGCCCGGCTCTCGATCTGGAACACGCCGATCGAGTCCGCGTTGCTCAACATCTCGTAGACCTTCGGGTCCTCCGCCGGAATGGTGGCCAGGGACAAATCCCGGCCGTAGTGCACGCGGATGAGCTCCAGGCACTTGGCCAGCGCCGTCAGCATCCCGAGCCCGAGCAGATCCACCTTCAGGACGCCCACCGCCTCCAGGTCATCCTTTTCCCACTGCACCACCGTGCGGCCCTTCATCGCCGCGTTCTCCACGGGGATCATCTCCACCAGGGGCTCGCGGGTGATGACGAAGCCGCCCACGTGGATGGACAGGTGCCTGGGTGAGGCCTCGATCTCCCGCGCCAGCGCGAGCGTCTGCCGCACCCGCCGGTCCTCCTCCGACAACCCCACTTCCTTCAACAACTCCGGCGACATCTCGCCGCCGTGCGAGCCCGCCACCTTCGCCAGCCGATCCACCTGATCCAACGACAGCCCGAGCGCCTTGCCCACCTCGCGCAGGGCCAGCCGGCCCCGGTAGCAGATGACCTCGCACACCATGCCCGCGCGGTGCCGACCGTGCTTCTCGTAGACGTACTGGAGCACCTCCTCGCGCCGCTCGTGCTCGAAGTCCACGTCGATGTCCGGCGGCTCCTTGCGCTCCATGCTCAGGAAGCGCTCGAAGAGCAGCCCCATGCGCACCGGATCAATCGCCGTGACGCCCAGCGCGTAGCAGACCGCCGAGTTCGCCGCGCTCCCCCGCCCCTGGCACAGAATCCCCCGCGAGCGCGCGAAGCGGACGATGTCCCAGATGGCCAGGAAGTAGCCCGCGAAGTCCAACGCCGCGATGAGCTTGAGCTCGTGCTCGATCTGCTTCACCACGTCGGCCGGGACGCCCCCCGGATAGCGCACCTGGAGCCCCTGGTACGTCAGCTCGCGCAGCCACGTCGACGTCGAGTGTCCCGGCGGCAGGTCCTCCTCCGAGAAGTGGTAGCGCAATCCGTCCAGGGTCGCGTGGCAGCGGCTCGCCAGCTCCAGGGTGCGTTCCAGGGCCTCGGGACAGTCGGAGAAGAGCCGCGCCATCTCCTCGGGACCCTTGAGCGTCCGCTCCGCGTTGGGCAACCGCCGCGTCCCAAGCTGCCCGAGCGTCGTCTTGTGGCGGATGGCGGTGAGCACGTCCTGCAGGGGCTGACGGCTCCGGTGGTGCGTGTGCACGTCGTTGTGCGCGCACAGGGGCGCGCCGAGCTCCCGCGCCAGGGCCTTCGCCTGGGCCACCCGCGCCTCGTCTCCCGAGGACAGCGTGCGGCACACGCCCACGTAGAAACGCTCGGGGAAGGCCTCCGCCAACGGAGCCACCCGCGCCGGGGCCACGGGGTACGGCAGCAGCGCCAGGAGGCCTTCGTTGCCCTCGGCCAGCTCGCGCCAGGGCAGGCCCGCCTCGCCCTTGGGGTGCAGCATCCGGCTCTTGGAGATGAGCCGGCAGAGATTCGCGTAGCCCCGCGCGTCCTGTGCGTACAGCACCACCGGGGGACCCTCGAGCAGGGTCAGCTCGCTGGCGATCAGGTATTTGATGCCCACGGCCCTGGCCGCCAGGTGCGCCTTCACCGCCCCGTACAGCCCATCCCCGTCCGCCAACGCCACCGCGGACACACCGCGCTCCGCCGCGGCGAGGATCAGCTCCTCGGGATGCGAGGCCCCGCGCAAGAACGAGAAGTTCGACCGGCAGACGAGCTCGGCGTACACGCGTGCCAAGCTACTGAGCAGCCGTTCAGGCGGAAGGTCCGCCCCAGTCAGTCTGTCTACCCGACCCGATGTGTCTCGTCACTTCGAAGGTGGCCCATCGCGGCCCGACTTCTCCGAATCGATCCACGAGGAGGTCAACAGGAGAAGCACGCCCGCGCGGGCCTTGCTTGACATGCCTGTAGCACCCGCCAAGCATGAGCGCCCTCGTCGTCCGAGGCGGGTGGGGAGGCGGATGGATGGGTGTGCATTGGAGCGTACTGATCCTGGTGCTGGGACTCGCCTGCTCACGGACGGACCCGCGTCCCCTCCTCCATGAAGCCTATGTGTGGCAACGCGGCTGGAGCCCGGAACTGGCCCGCTCCCTCACCGATGCGCCCCCCGAACTGGGCGCGCTCCGGGTGTTGGCGCGGGAACGCTCGGGAGTGGAGCGCTCGCCCGTGGACATCGCGGTGGACGTGGAGGCCCTGGCGCGGAGCGGCCGCGAGGTGGTGGCGGTGATGCGCGTGGAGGGTACGGCGCCGTTGGACGGTGTCTCCCTCCAGGAAGTCGCCGCGCACGCGCGGGCCTGGCGGGCGCGGGGCGCACGCGTCCGGGGGGTCGAGATCGATCATGACTGCGCCACCGCGTCGCTCGAGGGATACGCGGACTGGTTGGAGCGCGAGCGGCCGGTGCTCGGAGACCTGACGCTCTCCATCACGGCGCTGCCCACGTGGAGCGAGTCGCCGCGGCTCGACCGGCTGACGTCCCTCGTGGATGACGTCGTCCTCCAGGTGCACGCGGTGCGCGCTCCCACCCTCTTCACGGCGACGGAGGCCCGGGGCTTCGTGAACGCCTGGACGCGCGCCACGTCCCGGCCCTTCCGGGTGGCGCTGCCCACCTACCGCGTGCGGCTGCGTGATGGCACGCCCCTGTCCGCCGAGCCGCGCGAGGTGGCGCGCTTCCTCGCGGGCTTGCGCGAGCACCCGGTGAAGCAAGTCTCGGGCATCGTCTGGTTCCGGCTCGGGCACCGGGGCGACGCGGATGCGTGGAGCCCGCCCACGCTCACGGCGGTCATCCGGGGCGAGGCGCTCACCCCCCGACTCCAGCCGCGCCTGGTGGATACGGGCGGCGGCACATTGGACATCGTCATCGAGAACACCGGGCGCGTGGATGCCGAGGCCCCCGCGCGCCTCACCCTTTCTGGAAGACTCGAGGTGCTCGATGGCGTGGCGGGTTATGCCGCGCGGGGCACCTCCCTCGTGGCGCGCACGCCTCCCCGCCTGCGCGTGGGCGAGCGGCGCGTCATCGGCTTCGTGCGGGGCTCCGAGGTGGCGCTTGCGGCTCCGTGATTCGCTGGTGTGTCTGTCCCTCCTGGGCGCGATGAGCGTGCCCGTGCGCGCCGCGTACGCCTGTGGCCCCGACTTCCCCATTCAGTTGCTGGAGAACCGGGCCGTGACGCTCTCGGAGCTGCCGGACAGCACCTTCTTCTACGAGGCGGCCCGGTTCCTCCCGAAGCCCTCGGACGCCTTCCTCGTGGTCGAGAGAGAGGAGCCCGAGGGCGCCCGGACGGGCGGTGGCGCCCGGGAGACGACGCTGTACGAAGCGGGCGCGCGGGCCTACCACGCCACCCGCCCGGAGGAGGCCGAGGCGCGCTTCCGGGAAGTGCTCGCGCTGCCCGAGGGGGAGCGCCGTCACTTCTCCACCTTCGCGGCCTTCATGCTGGGGCGTCTGACGCGCATGCCCGAGTCGGTCACCCACTACGCCGAGGTGCGCGAGCTGGCGCGCCAGGGCTTCGCGGATCCGCTGGGGCTCGCGGTGGCGAGCCTCGGCGAGGAGGCGCGAGAGTATCGGGAGCTGGGGGAGGACGCGAAGGCCATCCAGCTCTACGCGGAACAGGCGGCCCACGGAAGCGGCTCGGGCGCGACCTCGCTGCTGTTCGTGGCCCGGTCGCTCGTGCGTGACGAGGCGCGGCTGCGGCGGGCCCTCCAGGATCCACTGGCGCAGCGCCTGCTCTCCACCTACGCCTGGACGCGCGGCCACGAGGAGGTGTGGTCGGAAGAGGAAAACCCCGCGACGCCCCTGCCCCTGGCCCAGCTCATGGATCTGCTGGCCTCGGTGCCTGGACTGGCGGGCGCGGACCGGCTGGCCGCGACGGCGTGGCGCGAGGGCCGCTTCGATCTGGCCGAGCGTTTCGCCGGGCAGGAGCACACCCCGCTGGACGCGTGGGTCCGCGCGAAGCTGGCGATGCGGCGGGGAGAGCCGGCGGTGGCGGACCAGTGCCTCGCCGAGGCCGGGAATGGCTATCCAACGACGGAGGACTGGCAGACGGATCCCTACCTGCCCCGGCTGCGGCCCCGGATGTACGTGGAGGCGGAGCGGAGCCTGCTCGCGTTGATGCGCGACGACTTCCCGGGCGCGGCCGATCGCGCGTTGAGCAGTTGCTCCTGGCCGGACATCGCCTACGTGGCCGAGCGCGTGCTGTCGATGGAGGAGCTGCGGCGCTTCCTCGCGACCCACGCCGCGGACCCTCGGCTGCGGTGCCAACCGGAGTCCGCCTTCTACGTGGAGGAGGGCACGCCCCGGCCCACCGTGGAGGACTCCCTCCGTCCGCTGATCGGCCGGCGTCTGCTGCGCGATGGCCGGGGCGCCGAGGCCCTGGAGTTCTTCCGGAACACGCCCTGGGAGGCGCCGGCGTGGCGGTACGTGGCCTCGCTCGAACGGGCCCGCTCGGCCTGGACGAACGTGGACCAGGCCCGCTCGCTCTACGACGCGGCCCGGCTCGCCCGCTTCACCGGCATGGAGCTGTTGGGCACCGAGACCGCCCCGGACTGGGCCTGGGTCGCGGGCGAGTTCGACATGGAAGCACTCGCCGAGGAAGAAGCGACCCAGCGCATCGAGAAGCCCCTCGCGCTGGCCCACCTGCCCCTGATGTCCCAGGCGGAGCGGGAACGGCGGCGAGCCCATGCCCCCGAGCATTGGGTGCGCTTCCAGTACCGCCTCACGGCGGCGGATCTCGCCGAGAAGGCCGCCGGCCTGGTGCCACCCCGGAGTCAGGCCTATGCCTCACTGCTCTGCCAGGCCGCGCGGTTCAGCATGCGGGTCGAACCCGAGCGAAGCGAACGGCTCTGGCACACCTATGTGCGGCACGGAGCCTTCCTCCCGAACCTGCCCGATTCCTGGTTCGGCCAGGAGTGCCCCGCACCGGATTTCGAGCGGGCGCGCCATGCGAAGAGCGCCCTGTCCTCGCCGCCCCTCCGCAAGCGGACGCTGGCGGCGGTGTGCGGCGGCCTGCTGGTGCTCGGAGTGGGGCTCGCGGTCCTGATCCGCAAGCGACGGATGCTCGTGGATCAAGCCGCTCGGTAGGCGCCCAGGAAACCCTCCAACTCGGCGTTGATCAGCTCCGCCTCCTCCACGGAGGACGTATGCCCGCCCCGGGGCAGCTTCACCAGGCGCGAGCCCGCGATGGCCCCGTGGATGCGCTCGGACTTGGCGGGCACCGTCGCCGTGTCCTCGGCACCCACCATGATCAGGGTCGGTGTGCGGATGAGCGACAGCTCCTCGTAGACGCTCTTCCTGCGGACGACGCCATTCACCGCGCGCCAGATGTCCTTGCGGATCTCCGCCAGTTGGCGCTCCCACACCGCCCGCTCGGCCGAGCGCGAGGCGTCCTCCAGGAACGTGCGGCCGAACATGATGGGCATGACGCGCCCGGTGACCCACCGCATCCCGAACCAGCGCGCCACGAAGTTGAGCAGGTGGTAGCGCGGCACGTTCACCGCGGGCTCGGGGTCCGCCGATGTCTCCAACAGCACGAGCGAGCGCAGCAGCTCCGGCCGCCGCGCCGCCAACCGCATCCCCACGAAACCGCCCATGGACAGGCCCACGAAGTGACAGGGACCCACCCCCAGTTGCTCGATGAGCGCCACCCCGTCCGAGTACACCGTCTCCATGTCCACGGTCTCCACCCCGCCCACCTCGCTGCGGCCCTGACCCCGGTGATCGTAGGCGATGCAGCGGTAGCGGTCCTTCAGCGCCGCCACCTGCTTGTCGAACATCCGGCAGCTCCACAGCAGGCCGTGGCTGAACACGACGGGCTCACCCGAGCCTCCCGAATCCTCGTAGTACAGACGGGTGCCGTTGACGTTCAGGAAGGGCATGCGCGGGTTCCTCGGAAGAAGGGAAAACGAAGGCCGGGCAGCCTAGCGTGCCGCTCTCCATAAAAAAGAAGAGTCCGCTCGGGCCGCTGGCGCCATGGCGCGCCCCGGTGGCACACTCGGGCCCTACTCCGGGGGAGGGCGCACATGGACATTCAGGCGTGGCACTTGTGGGTTCTCGCCGCCATCGCCGCGGGCACGCTGGAGATGATGCTGCCCGGCTTCGTGATGCTCTGGTTCGGCGTGGGCTCACTCGCGGCCGCGCTGATGGCCGCCGTGGGATTCGGGCTCCAGGGCCAGTTCGCTGTCTTCTCACTCGTCTCCCTGGGCCTTTTCGCGTCCTCGCGCACCCTCTTCAAGAAGGCCTTCATGCGCGGCGCCTCGCCCATGAAGACGGGGGTGGCGGCCATGGTGGGCCAGGAAGCCGTGGTAACGGAATCGCTCGTGGAAGGCGTGGGCGGCACCGTGCGCATCAACGGGGAGCTCTGGTCGGCGCGCCCGCTGGGCGGCGAGGTGGCCGAGGGCGAGCGCGTCATCGTCGAGCAGGTGGAAGGCTTGAAGTTGTGGGTGCGGCGCCCCGCCGTCTCCCTGGAAATATCTCCGAGCAGAAAGAAAGAAGGTCGTTAGATGATGGGTCCCGCTCTTGTCGTCATCTTCGCGGTCGCCGTGGTGTTCGCCATGGTGAAGGGACTGCGAATCGTTCCCCAGGCCAAGGTCATGGTCGTGGAGCGGCTGGGCAAGTTCCACCACGTGGCCAGCAGCGGGTTGAACATCCTCATCCCGTTCTTCGACGCCCCGCGCGCCATGGAGATGCGCGTGGGCAACCGCTTCTATCGCAGCCACCTGGTGGACATGCGCGAGCAGGTCATGGGCTTCGAGACCGTGCAGGTCATCACCCATGACAACGTCACCATGGAGGTGGGCTCGGTCATCTACTACCAGATCGTGGATCCGGGCCGGGCGCTCTACGCCGTGGAGAACCTGGCGCTGGCCATCGAGCAGCTCACCATGACCAACCTGCGCAACATCATGGGCGGGCTGACGTTGGATCAGACGCTCACCAGCCGCGAGACGGTCAACAACAAGCTGCGCGCGGTGCTGGACGAGGCCACCGAGAAGTGGGGCGTGAAGGTGACGCGCGTGGAGCTGCGCGAGATCGAGCCGCCCGCGGCCATCAAGGACGCCATGGCCAAGCAGATGACCGCCGAGCGCGAGCGTCGCGCCGAGGTCACCAAGGCCGAGGGCGACAAGGCCGCCGCCATCCTCTCCGCGGAGGGCGAGAAGATCTCCCGCATCCTGCGCGCCGAGGCCGAGCGTGACGCGGAAGTGGCCCGCGCCGAGGGCCGCAAGCGCGCCACCCTGCTGGACGCCGAGGCCAAGTCCGAGGCCACCCGGCTCGTCTTCGAGGCCATCCACGCCGGAGGCGCCACCCCCGAGGTGCTCGCGCTGCGCTACATGGAAACCCTCCAGGAGCTGGGCAAGGGCGACAACAAGATCTTCATCCCCTACGAGGCCACGGCCGTGCTGGGCAGCGTCGCGGCGCTCAAGGAGGTGTTCTCCCAGGAGGGGAGCGCCACCGCGCCCACCCCGCGCCCCTCGGCTCCCAGCGCCGCGGCCCTGAGCGCCCAGTCCCTCTCCCGCTCCGTGACCGCCTCCGCCCAGCCCGTGACGGTGCGCGGCCGTCCCGCCTTTCCCTCCGAGGAATAAGGAGGAAGACGTGTCCGGAAACCTGGAGCAGTTGCTCGCCGAAGAAGCCGAGTTGCAGTTCGACCACCTGAGCCACGAGGACGTGCTCGCGCTGGGGCTCCATCTGCTCGAGCGCGTGCGGCGCGAGCGCCTGCCGGTGGTGGTGGATGTGACGTTCTCCGGGCTCACCGTGTTGCAGTGCGCGCTGCCCGGCAGCCGTCCGGACAACCTGGACTGGGTGCGGCGCAAGAAGAACACCGTGAGCCGCTTCTGGCACAGCTCGTTCTACATGGGCCGCTACTACGCCACCAAGGGCATGAGCCTCACCGACAAGCCGCACATCGACGCCTCCGAGTACGTGGACCATGGCGGCAGCTTCCCCCTGCTGCTGCGAGGGCTCGGATGCGTGGGCAGCATCACCGTGTCCGGACTCGCGCAGGACGAGGACCATGCGCTGGTGGTCTCGGTCCTGCGCGAATGGCGGGCGAGCCGCTGAGGCCTACTTCGCGACGATGACGCCGCACGCGAAGCGGCCACCCGCGTTGCCCGCCGGGTTGCTGACGAGGTCATCCTCGCTCGCGTGGATGATGATCGCCCTGCCGATCACGTCCTCGGCCGAACCATCGCCAATCTTCCACGCGCTCTTGGTGAGGGACAGCGTGCCCTTGCCGTCATCATTGATCTGGATGTTGCCCAGGTCGCCCAGGTGGTGGTTGGGATCGGCCGGGCCATGGTCCTTGGACGTGGGATTCCAGTGGGCCCCGGCGCTGGACGCGTCGGCGGCGCTGCAGTCGCCCGTCTCGTGGATGTGGGCGCCGTGCAGACCCGGGGTGGAGCCTTGCACCTCCAGCGTGAGCTTCACCCCATCATCGACCTCGGAGAACTCGGCCGAGCCCGTAGTGCTGCTGCCACTGCGGCTCTCGAGGGTGGCGATGGCGTGCTTGCTCGTACCGCAAGCGGACAGGGCGAACGCCGCGGCGAGGAGGGTGATGCGCGAGCTGATGGCGAAGGAGTTCTTCATGGCGGGCTCCAGGGAAACGAAACGAGGGGACTGAGATTCGCCGCCCTAGCTACCCGGCTCCACGCTCTCCATCCAATGGAACAAGAGGGCTCGCGCGAGGGGTGTGGCATGTCCGACGATTCACTCCGGGATTGCGCGGAGGCCGCGTGAGGTTTAAGAATCCATGAGGCCCCTGGGTCGGGGCGCTGTTCGCACACGAGGCTTCGCACTCCATTGAAGATCCACTCCTGAATCGTCGGCGCTGTCTTCCAGCCACCCCACCGGGTCCCTCGTGCGCGCCCGGTCACGATTCCGGAGTTCCTTGTGTCACTCATTCGCGCTCACCGCGTGTCGTTCGCGTTTTCCGACGCCCGTCCCCTCTTCTCCGATGTGGAGTTCCACCTGCCCTCGGGCTGGACGGGACTCGTTGGCGCCAATGGCGCGGGCAAATCCACCCTGCTGCGGCTGCTGTCCGGAGAGCTGAAGCCCACGGAAGGCCACCTGCGCTTCGAGCCTCCCTCGGCGCTCGTGCAGCTCTGCCCCCAGAAGGTGGAAGCCCTCACCCCGGACGTGCTCGCGTTCGCCGAGGCCTCGGATTCGCGCGCCCGGCGCCTCTTGGGTCAACTCGGCCTGGACGTCACGGCGCTCGAACGGTGGGCCACGCTCTCCCCGGGTGAGCGCAAACGCTGGCAGGTGGGCGCCGCGCTCGCCCGCGAGCCCGATGTGCTGCTGCTCGACGAGCCCACCAACCACCTCGACGCCGAGGCCCGGGACTGGCTGCTGGCCGCCCTGCGCCGTTTCCGGGGCGTGGGCGTGCTCGTCTCGCATGATCGGGACGTGCTCGAGGCGCTCACCACCTCCACGCTGCGCGTGCACACGGGCACGGTGCGCCTGTGGCCCGGCGCCTACGTCGCCGCGCGGGAGGCCTGGGAAGAGGAACTGGACGCTCGCATCACGTCCCGCCAGCAGGCCCAGGACGAGCACCGCCGGCTGCAACAACGGCTCGTGCAGACGCGCCGGGATCAGGAGGCCGCCTCCGCCTCGCGCAGCACGGCCAGCCGGATGCGGAACAAGTACGACAGTGACGCACGCACCCTGGGGGCCAAGACGCTCGCGAGCTGGGCGGACGCGAAGCATGGCCGCCGCGTGGCCACCACCCGCCGCGAAGTCGAACGCGCCGCCTCCGCCGTCGAGTCCATCGAGGTGGAGAAGTCCCTCGGCCGCTCCGTCTTCGTCGACTACGTCCGCCCGCCCCACCCGCTCCTGTTCAGCCTGGACGTGCCGGAACTCCGCGCTGGAGACGTGGCGCTGTTCGGTCCCCTGCACCTCGACATCCCCCGCGAGGCACGCATCCGGCTCGAGGGGCCCAACGGCGCCGGGAAGAGCACCCTGCTCCGGGCCCTGCTCGAGCATGCCCGCGTGCCCCTCGAGCGCGTGCTGTACCTGCCTCAGGACGTGAGCGACGAGGAGGCCCGGGAAGCGCTCGAGTCGGTGCGCGAACTGCCCCCCGAGGAAAAGGGCCGCGTGCTGTCCCTCGTGGCCGCGCTCGGGGTGGAGCCGGATCACCTGCTCGCCTCGGAGCAACCCTCCCCGGGCGAGGCACGCAAGCTGCTCATCGCGCGGGGGCTCGGCCAGCATGCCTGGGCGCTGGTGCTCGACGAGCCCTCCAATCACCTGGACCTGCCCTCCCTGGAGCGGCTGGAGGAAGCGCTCCAAAGTTACCCAGGCGCCCTGGTGCTGGTGTCGCACGACACGCACTTCGCGCGGCGATGCACCACCGAGCGCTGGCGGGTGGAGGGCGGACGCGTGGACGTGAGCTCGGAGTGACGCGGCTCAGGGCACGGTGTCGAGCGTGGTGCGCGTGAAGGAGGGCCGCGCGGAGATCGTGGCCAGCCAGGCGCCCAACGCTGGATACCGTGCCCGCCAGTCGTGCGGGTAGCGGAAGTCCAGGTACTCCAACGCCACGCCCACCGCGAGGTCCGCCAGGCTGAACCGGTCCCCGACGAAGAAGCCCCTCGACGTGTCCGCCTGGGCGAGCGCGTCGAGCACCCGGGCGATTCGCCGCTCCTCCCACGCCAGGGTCTCCGGGGAGCGCTGGGCCTCGGGGCGGCGGTGCTCCAGCAGCCGGTTGACGAGGGCCTGGAGCAGACCATCGGCGAGCGACGTCCAGTGCAGCACGTCCCACCGGGCCTCGCCGCGCGCGGGCAGCAGGGGCTCGCCCGAGAGCCCATCCAGGTACTCCAGGATGACGGGGGAGTCGATCATCGTGCGCCCGTTGTCGAGCCGCAGCACGGGCACCTTGCCCAGGGGGGTCAGGCCCTGGACCTGGCTGTCGAGGGCACGAGGGTTTTCCCGCACGAATTCATAGGGCAACTGCTTCTCGTCGAGCAGGACGCGCACCTTGCGCACGTAGGGAGACGTCATCGAACCATGGAGTTTCATCGAGGGCCTTCCGGCTTGAGGAACTGCTGTCCGTACATCTCCGCGTACACACCCGCGCGCGCCATCAACTCCTCGTGCGTGCCTTGCTCGAGGAGCCGCCCTTTCTCGAGGACGAGGATGAGGTCCGCGTTGCGGATGGTGCTCAGCCGGTGCGCGATGACGACACTGGTGCGGTCCGCGAGCAACGACGTCAACGCGCGCTGGATGAGGGCCTCCGTCCGCGTGTCGATGTTGGCGGTGGCCTCGTCGAGGATCAGCACGCGCGGATCCGCGAGGACGGCGCGGGCGAACGACAGGAGCTGGCGCTGGCCCTGGCTCAACGCCGTGGACCCTCCGCCCAGCTCCGTGTCGTAGCCCTTGGGCAGGGCGACGATGAAGTCGTGCGCGAGGACGGCGCGCGCGGCGGCCTCGATCCGCTCGCGGCTCGCGTCCGGCCGGCCATAGGCGATGTTCTCCGCGATGGTGCCCGAGAAGAGGACGGGCTCCTGGAGCACCGTCGCCATCTGGTGCCGCAGGCTCGCCCGCGTCAGGGCGCGCACATCGTGCCCATCGAGCCGCACCGTCCCCTCCGTGGCGTCGTAGAAGCGGGGCAGCAGGCTCGCCACCGTCGTCTTCCCCGCGCCCGTGCGGCCCACCAGCGCCACGGTCTGGCCGGGTTCGACCTCGAAGCTCAGCTCGTGCAGCACCGGGTGGGCCGGGTCGTACGCGAACGACACCCGATCGAAGGTGATGCGCCCCTCCGCCCGCCCGAGCGCGAGCGCGTCCGGCGCGTCGGCCGGCTCCCGCGCCTCGTCGAGGATCGCGTAGACGCGCTCGGCGCCCGCGAGCGCCGACTGCATCAGCGTGTAGACCGAGGAGGCCATCTGCAGCGGCCGGAAGAACTGCTGGGTGTAGATCAGGAACGCCGCCACCAGGCCCACGCTCAGCTGTCCCTCGAGCACCCGGTATCCGCCGTAGCCCATCACCAGCGCGGTGGAGAGCGTGGAGAGCACGTCGATCACCGGCGAGAAGGCCGAGGTGATGCCCATGGCGGAGACGTTCGCGTCCCGGTTGGCCGCGTTCTTCTGCCGGAAGCGTTGGATGTTGACCTCGGTGCGGTTGAACGCCTGGGCCTGCCGCACGCCGCTCAGTTCCTCCTGGAGCCCCGCCGTCACGTCGCCCACCGTCTCGCGCGTCTTGCGGTAGGCCCGCCGGGCACGGGCGGCGAAGAACCAGGTGGTGAGCAACATCACCGGGATGATGGAGAAACAGGCCAGCGCCAGGGGCACATCGAGCCAGATCATCGCCACCATCACGCCCACCAGTCCCATCAAGGAACCCAGCAACTGGGTGAGCCCCTGCCCGAAGAACTGGTTGATGAGATCCACGTCTCCCAGCAGGCGGCTCATCAAGTCCCCCAGGGGCCGCCGGTCCAGGTACGACAGCGGCAGCGCCTGGAGTTGTTCGAAGAGCCGCATCCGCAACGAGGCGAGGACCCGCTGCCCCGCCAGACCGATGCGCCGCGTCTGCTGCTGCTGGGCGACCAGCCCGACGCCATAGACGACGAGGAGGGCCACCAGGGTGCGCAGCAGGCTCCACCCATCCCCTCCCCCGATGTCGTGGTCGATGGCGTAGCCCACCAGGAAGGGCCCCACCGCCTGCGCCACCGCGCCCAGGAGGATGAACCCCAGGGCGATCAACAGGGGGCGGAAGTAGGGCCTCGTCTCGCCCAGGAGCCGGCGCGCCACCGCGCCACGGTCGCGCGCGGGCACATCCTCCAGTTCCGCCAGGCCACTCAAGTCCGAGCTCCGTCTCATACCGCCTCCCCCTGCTCCGGCCGGAGCTGCGATCCCAGGATCTCGTTGTAGAGCGGACTGGAGGCGAGCAATTCCTCGTGCCGCCCCTGGGCCACCACCCGGCCCTCGTCGAGCACGATGACCTGATCGGCGTCACGCACCGTGCTCAGCCGCTGGGCGATGACGATCGCGGTGCGCTGCGAGCCCCGCATGAGCCGATCCAACGCGTGTTGGATCTCCGCCTCGGTGCGGGCGTCCACCGCCGAGGTGCTGTCGTCGAGGATGAGCAGACGCGGTTGGGTGAGCAACGCACGGGCGATCGCCACACGTTGGCGCTGCCCTCCCGACAGTCCCACGCCCCGTTCACCCACCGGCGTGTCATAGCCCTGGGGCAGCGCCGCGATGAACTCCGCCGCCTGGGCCGCCTCCGCCGCGGCCTGGACCTCCTCCAGGCTGGCGCTGGGACGGCCATAGGCGATGTTCTCGCGCAGCGTGCCGGCGAAGAGCGTCGCCTCCTGGAGCACGATGCCCACCTGTGAGCGCAGGCTGGCGAGCGTCACATCGCGCACGTCCCGGCCATCGATGAGCACCGCGCCGCCCGTGACCTCATAGAAGCGGGGAATCAGGTTGATGACGGTGCTCTTGCCCGAGCCCGTGGTGCCGATGATGGCCACGAACTGGCCCGGCTCGACCACGAAGCTGACCCCCTTGAGGATGTCCCGCTCGCCCCCGGCGTAGCGGAAGCGCACGTCCCGCAGCTCCACCCGTCCCTCCAGGGGCGGCAGCACCTGGGCGCCGGGCCGATCCACCACCTCCACGGAGGTGTCGAGCAATTCGAAGATGCGCACCGCGGACACGCCCGCGCGCGACATCTGATTGGCCAGGAACCCCAGGGTGATGAGCGGCAGGAGCAGGAAGCCCAGGTAGCTGTTGAACGCGAGCAGTTCCCCGATGCTCAGCCACTGATGGAAGATCAACCACCCGCCCACGCCCACCACCACGAGCGTGCCCAGGCTGGCGAAGAAGAACACCCAGGGGAAGTGGGTGAAGATGATGGTGATGAGCTGGAGGTTGAGGCCCAGGTACTCCTCGTTGACGCGGCCATAGCGCGCCGACTCGCGCGCCTCTCCGGAGAAGGCCCGGACCACGCGCGCGCCCCGCAGACTCTCCTGCAGGATGGAATTGAGCCGGCCCAGGGTCCCCTGCACCTGGCCGAACAGCGGCCCCATCTTCATCATGAAGTGCCGCAGCACCCAGAGCACCGGCGCGATGGTGGCCAGCGCCGCCAGCGCGAGCACGGGGTTCGTCATGAACAACAGCGCCGTACAGCCCACCAGCATGAGCAGCGACGCCACCACCTGCACCGCCCCGCCGCCCACGAAGGTGCGCACCTGCTCCACGTCGTTCGTCAGCCGCGTGAGGAGCTGCCCCGTCTGCGCTTGATCGTGGTAGCTGAAACTCAGCCGCTGCAGCCGCTCGAAGAGCGAGTCCCGCAGGTCGAACGCCACCCCTTGCGAGGCCCGCTCCGCGAGGTAGCCCTGCAAGAAGTTGCACACCCCTCGCACCAGGGCGACGCCCACCAGCCCCGCCACCGCCGCGCGCACCGCCGGCATCGAGCCGTGGGCGATCCCCTCATCCACCACCTGACGCACGAACTGGGGCGCCGCGAGGTTGGCCGCCGAGGCCATCAGCAGCGACAGCAACGCCCCCATCGTGTCGAACCGATAGCGCCGCAGATACCCGAGCGCCCGCCACACCGCCTTGCCCGCGCCCGGCGTCCTTCCGGGTCCTCGTTTCGATTCCATCTCGCCAGTGTCTCCCCGGGGGTGCGCCGCCCGCGCCCATCATGACCCGCTCCACGGCCATGTGAATCGCCAATGCCATTGCACTTGTCCGGCGCATGAGGGAAGAGGCTCCCCGTGCTCCCCGTCCATACCTTCCTGTCCGCTTTCCTGACATTCCAGACCCCTCCCCCGCCTCCGCCCCCGGCGCCTCCCGAGGTCGCCGCCGAGCGCGCCGCCGCCGCCGCCGAGCGTGCCGCCGCCGCCGCCGAGCGCTCCGCCCAGGCCATCGAACGGCTCGCCCAGGGAATCACCGTGGCCCCTCCCGAGGAGAAGAAGCCCGAGGAGAAGAAGCCCGACGCCCCGACCGAAGGCGACAACTGGAACGTCACGGTGGGCATGGGCCTCATCTTCATCACCGGCAACGCGTCCACCGTGACGCTCAACGGCCTGATCGCCGCCGAGCGCAAGACGGAGGGGTGGATCTACGCCGTCAAGGCCTCGGGCGTGTACGGCCAGAGCCGGGCTCCCACGCTGGAAGGACAGGAGCAGGCCCCCGATCAGGTCGTGGCGCTCAACGCGGCGGTGCAACTGCGCGGCGACCGCCGCTTCACCGAGCGCATCAGCGGCTACCTGCTCGCCGGCGCGGAAACGGACCACGTGAAGAGCGTGGAGGCACGCGGTATCGGTGAAGGAGGCGTCGGCGTGCTGTGGTGGGACGAGCAACGGTCGGATGGCAGCAACTCCTTCTTCCGCATGGATCTCGCCCTGCGCTATGCCCGAGAGACGCGCTTCCAGTACTACCCCACGCGCATGGACCTGCCGGATGTCTCCCTGGGCGGCCCCCGCTTCGGCGCCACCTTCCGCCATGGCGTGACGAAGGACATCTCCCTCCTGGAAGAGGTGAGCGTGCTGCCCAGCCTCATCGAGGGCTCGCGTCTGCTCATCAACAACCAGACGCAGCTCAACGTGCGGCTCACCCGGGCGCTGTCGGTCACCACCACCTTCCTGCTCCAGTACGACAGCGAGCCCGCCGCCGGGAAGTTCTCCACGGACACCTCCCTGTCCGTGGGCGCCACGGTGACGTTCTAGGCTTCAAGGCTCTCCCGGAGGACCGGGTAAACCGTTCTTGTTGCGAGCCCTTGATTCATACAGGTATGCTTCAAGAATGAACCAGACGAAGACACGAGCCGACCGGACCGCGGAAGGCGTCGCGATGTGGCGTGCCATTGGCGCGAAAGAGTCGGATGCCCGCGTCCGCAACCCCGACTTCATGGCGGCGGGATTCCTCAGTCCCGTCTCCCGCGCGCTCCTGACGGTATCGCCCCTGCGCTCGTGGATGACGTCGTACTACGGCAACAAGTTGCCGGGCGCCTACGGCTACGCCACGGCGCGCACGCTGCACCTGGACGCCATCTTCGCGCGGGCCCTCGACGAGGGCGCCGAGCAGGTGGTGCTGCTCGGCGCGGGCTACGACAGCCGCGCGTACCGCTTCCGTGAGCGCCTCTCCAAGGTCCGGCTCTTCGAGTTGGATCTGCAGGCGACCCAGGAGCGCAAGAAGAAGCGGATCAAGACGCTGTTCGGCGGTCTGCCCGAGTGGGTCACTTACGTCCCCATCAACTTCGACGCTCAGCGGCTCGAGGACGTGCTGCCCGCCGCCGGGTTCGATCGCACCAAGCGCACCTTCTTCCTCTGGGAAGGCGTGAGCATGTACCTGACCGAGGAAGCCATCGATCAGACGCTCGGCTTCGTGGCGCGCAACTCGCCGCCCAAGAGCAGCATCGCCTTCGACTTCGTCGACCAGGGCGCGCTCAAGGGAAACAGCCCACGCCATCCTGGCGTCCAGCAGTGGATCGACGTGCTGACGGAGCTCGGCCATCCCATGACGTTCGGCATCGATGAGAACGCCACGGATGTCTTCCTGCGCAAGCGGGGGTTCGAGGTGGTGTCGCAGATCGGCTCCGCGGAAATGGAGCGCAAGTACCTGACGAAGAGCGATGGCGCACTGCTCTGCCGCACCTCCAGCTTCCTGTGCATCGTTCACGCCCAGGTCACGGCGCCCTCCCCGGCATGAGTTCCCTTCGGGTCGCCGCCCTGCAGCTCCGCTCCGAGAACGGGCGCGTCCAGCACAACCTGGAACACGCCCGTCCCTTCATTCAACGCGCCGCGGAGCAGGGCGCCCAACTGCTGCTGCTCCCGGAGTTCTACCCCACGGGTTATCTGCAGAGCGCGGACGTCTGGAAGGCGGGAGAGACCCTGGACGGGCCCACCGTCCGCTTCCTGAAGCAACAGGCCGCGCAGTGGGGCGTCCACCTGGGGACCTCCTTCCTGGAGGCGGAGGGGGACGACTTCTACAACGCCTTCGTCCTCGCTTCCCCGGCGGGGCGGATCCACAAGGTCCGCAAGCGGCGCGCGCCCTCCTACGAGGCGTACTGGTTCCGGGGAAGTGGTGACGATCCCTGTGTGATCGACTGCGAGCTCGGGCGATTCAGCGTGGGCATCTGCGCGGACAACCACTTCGGGGACATGGCCGCGTGCATCGAGGGCCAGCGGGCGCAGCTCCACCTCATGCCGCACTGCTACTGCGTGCCGCACGAGAACCCCAAGACGTTCCCCGCGGAGCTCATCGAGGCGTCACGCCGGCAGATGGAGACGCTGCCGGTGCGCTACGCGAGCCACTTCGGCGTCCCGGTGGTGCTCGCCAACCAATGCGGCCCCTGGAACAGCCCCCTGCCCCCGCCCATGGGCTCCATGGTGAAGACGGACCGTTTCCTGGGCCGCTCCGCCATCGTGTCGGCCACGGGCGCCAGGCTCCGCGCGCTCGGCGAGGAAGAAGAAGGCGTCATCGTCGACACCGTCGAGTTGCGGCCCGCCGACTACCCGGGGGATGCGCGGAAGATCGCCCAGGCCAAGGGGCGCTGGGGCTGGACCTCGCTCGGCGAGCCGACGTTCGCCACGGCCTCGCTCGCGTTCAAGATCGGCGCGATGGAGTGGCTGGCCCGCCGGAGCTACCGGCGCAGCGCGCAGCGCAAGCAGAGCGCCCAGCGCGTCCAGTCCGGAGCCGCCACGCCTCCCTGAAGCCCTCAGGCGGAGGCGCGGCCCGCGGCGACCACCCGGCTCTCCTGCGTCCCCAGGTGGATGGAGCCATCCGGACTGGAGATGGTGGCGCGCACGACATCGCCTTCCTTCAGGTAGGCGGGATTGCGCGTCTGCATCTTCACGACGAGCTGCGTGAGTTCCTTCTCCGACATGACCACGGTGAGGAACTTCTTGATCCACTTGGCGTTCTTGGGCGCGTTGTGCCCCGCCGCCACGCCCCGGGGCGTCCCGGTCATCACCAGATCGCCCGGGAACAGATCCATGACCTCCGACAGCTCCGACAGGGTCTCCTCGGGCGGGTAGACCATCTCCGACGTGTTGGAGTCCTGGCGGGTCTGGTCGTTCACGGACAGGTGGAGCTTGAGGTTCATCACCCGCGCGTTGTCCTCCGCGTCGAGCAGGTACAGGTAGGGGCCCGCGGGGCAGAACGTCCGGAAGCTCTTCGACTTGTACCACTGCCCCTCGGCGAGCTGGATGTCGCGCGCGGACACGTCATTGCAGATCACCAGGCCCGCGACGAACTCGTGCAGGCGCTCGCGCTCCACGCGGCAGGGGCCGGACAGCGGGCGCCCGATGACGAGTCCCAGCTCGATCTCATAGTCGAGCATCCGCACCCGCTCGGGTTTGACGATGTCACCGTGGCCCGACGTCAGCGACGAGGAGGCCTTGCGGAAGAACTGGTTGAAGTTCTTCGCCTCCGGATCCTGCCCCACCTCCAGCATGTGGCTGCGGTAGTTCTGGCCCTGGCACACCACGTTGCAGGGCGCGGTCACGGGAGAGAGCAATTCCACGTCCCGCACGGCGAGGGTTTCACCCTCCGGCGCCGCGGCCAGACGGCGGGCGTGCGCGGCCCCCTCACCCAGGAACCCGGCCAGCGTGGCGTACTGGCCTGGAATGACCACGAGCCGATCCCGCTGAACCACGCCCCAGCGGATCTCACTTCCAGTCTTGAATCTCGCGACATGTACACCCATGACAGGAACCTCCTCCGCTCAAGTGGATACGGCTCGGGTGAGTGAGTCCAGACAATCCGTCAACCGCCGCGCGACCGTCTGGACATGACTCCCTTGCAGCATGGAGTAGTGGCTGCCAGGAACCCGGAGCAGTTGCGCCTGGGCCAGGTTGTCGCGCCAGCTCGTCCAGGGATCCGGGAGGGAATCCCCCGCGAGGGGTACGGCCTCCTCCGCCTGGAGGAAGACGACCTTGCCCCGGTAGGGCGCGGGCCGGTAGCGGGACAGCGCCTGGGCGTTCTTCGCGAAGACGCGGAAGCGCTGCTCCAGCTCGGCCAGATCGACGCCCGGAAGCGCACCGAGCGCCTGGGCCCGCTCGAAGACGTAGCCCAACCGCGCCTTCTCATCGGGCGCATCCAGTCGCGCCGGATCCAACCGCGCCGCGCCCTGCCCGCCCAGCACGTCCGTGGCGAACCACGCCATGAGCGCTCGCGGCTCGTCCGCGTGCTGGTAGGTCTCCGGCGCCCAGGTCTCCAGGAGCATGAGCAGCTCGACCTGTTCGCCCGACTCCTCCAGCCGCCGCGCCATGGCCTGCGCGAGCAACCCACCCGTGGACCAACCTCCCAGCCGGTAGGGCCCCGCCGGGCGGATCTTCCGGACTTCCTCCAGGTAGCGCGCCGCCAGTTGCTCCACGGACGCGGCTTGCTCGTCCACCAGCGACTGCAGCGCGTAGAACGGCTGCTGGGGCCCCAGCTGACCCGCCAGCGCCGCGTAGCAGAGCACGTCGCCTCCGGTGGGATGCACGAAGAAGAGCGGCGGCTTGTCCCCCTTCTCCTGGATCCGCACGAGCGGCCCGCTCTCGAGGGCCACCCCTTGCTGGCGCAGCACCGCCGCCAGTTGCTGGATGGTGTCGGCCTGGAACAGCAGGGACACCGGGAAGGGCCGGCCGAATCTCGCGCGCAACCGGGACATCATCCGCACCGCCAGCAGGGAGTGTCCTCCCATCTGGAAGAAGCCCCGGGTCACGCTCATGGGGCGCACGTCGAACAGCTCTTCCCAGATGGAGGCGAGCTCCAGCTCCAGGGCGTCCTTCGGCGCGACGTGATCGGCGGGCAACTCGGGCCCGGGCGCGTCGGGCGCCGGCAGGGCACGGACATCCAACTTCTTGTTGGGCGTCAGCGGCAGGGCCTCGAGGCGCACGAAGTGGCTGGGGATCATCGCGGCCGGGAGCTTGTCCAGCAGGAAGCTCCGCAGCGCCGAGGACGTCACCCCCGTGGCCGACTGCCCCACGACATAGGCCACGAGGTTCACCTCGCCCGAGCCATCCGCGCGGGCCAGGACCACCGCCTGCCGCACCTCCGGGTGCTGCCGCAGCGCCGCTTCGATCTCCCCCAGCTCGATGCGCACACCCCGGACCTTCACCTGATGATCCAGGCGGCCCAGGAACTCGATGCGCCCATCGGGCAGGTAGCGAGCGAGATCGCCCGTCCGGTACAGCCGGGTGCCGGGCTCGTTTCCGAAGGGATCCGGAATGAAGCGCTCCGCCGTCAGCTCGGGACGATCCAGATAGCCCCGCGTCACGCCCTCACCGCCAATGAGCAGCTCGCCGGGCACGCCCACGGGCACGGGCCGCAGTCCCTTGTCCACCAGGTACATGCGCGTGTCGTCGATGGGACGCCCGATGGGAAGCACGGACTCCCCCCGCACCATCTGGTGGAAGGAGGACCAGATGGTGGTCTCCGTGGGCCCATACATGTTGAGCACTTCGCCCTTCATGCAGGCCAGGGCCTGCTGACCGAGCGCGAGCGGGAAGGCCTCGCCCCCCACCAGCAGACGCTTGAGCGGGCGCAACGCCTGTTCGCCTCCCGCCTCCATCAGCAGCATGCGCAACATGGACGGCGTGCACTGGAAGTGGGTGACGCCATGCCGGGCCACCAGCTCCGGGATCTCCTCCTTCTCCTCCCGCGAGGTCGCCCGCTCCCGCAGCGCGTTGAGATGCTGGAGCCCCGCCAGCGTGGACTCCATGTCCACGCCGAAGTCGATCAAGCTGGCGATCTCGTCCACGCCCAGCTCGCGCAGTTGGTGGACCATGGGCAGGCAGCTCTCCACCGTCCCGAACAGGCCCATCTGCTCGAAGTAGCGCTCGATCGCCTTGGAGAGCAGCACATCGATGTCCGCCTCGCTCAAGGACTCGAACTCGGCGCCATGCGGCAACGGGCCAATCACCGAGCGCAGCAGACCCACGGAGCTCTTCAAATACTCGCGCAGCGGTCCCTGGACCTTCTGGCGCACGGCGCCGCGATCCTCGCCCAGGAACGTGTGGAGCATGAGCGTGACGTGCCCCGCCCCGGGGCCATGACCCGCCGCCTTCCAGGCGTCCCGGTAGATTTGAATCTTCTTCGCCAGCTCCGCGAGGTTCTGTCCAAGCAGGTGGGTGAGGACGTTGAGGCCGCGTTCACCCGCGGCGCGGAAGGTCTCGGGATTGCCCGCGGCGGTGAGCCAGATCGCCACGTCGGGCTGGATGGGCCGCGGCAGGGTGCGGACCTCCACGTCCTGGCCCAAGCCATTGGGGAAGACGACCGCATCGCCCCGCCAGAGCTTCTGGAAGGCCTCGATCTGCGACATCAACTGGCCGCGCGCCCCGGCATAGCGCTCCGGCGCGAGCACGAAGTCGTTCGGATGCCAGCCCGAGGCGAAGGACAGATCGACCCGGCCGCCGGAGAGGTTGTCCACGATGGACCACTCCTCCGCCACGCGGATGGGGCTGTGCAACGGAAGCACGACACTGCCCGCGCGGATGCGGAGGTTGCGCGTGGTGGCCGCGATGGCCGCGCTGACGACGGAGGGATTCGGGTAGATGCCTCCGAAGGAGTGGAAATGCCGCTCCGGAGTCCACACGGCGGTGAAGCCGTGCTCGTCCGCGAAGCGCGCGCCCTCCATGAGCAGGCGGTACTTGTCACCCGAGCGCTCGCGCTCGTCGCTGGCGAAGTAGAAGAGGCTGAACTCGAGCGGCTTGGACGCTCCCGCGCGCACGGGCTGCTGGGTCGTCCGCTCCTCGCGGAGCACCACCTGGAAGCCACGGGTCAGCGAATAGAAGATCTCCAACACGGAGATGTCGAACGACATGCTCGTCGTCGCGAGCCAGACGCCGGGCTCCCCCCGGCCGTCCAGCGACTCATCCATCGCCGCGAAGAAGCGATCCACCGTGTGGTGGCAGACCATGACGCCCTTGGGCCGGCCCGTGGAGCCCGACGTGTAGATGGTGTAGGCGACGTTGTCGGCCGTCACCCCGCTGCTCGGATTGCTCCGCTCGCGGGAAGACGCGCGCTCGCCATCGTCCAGGCACACCTTCTTCACGTCCTGGGCGGACAGGAGCCCCCGCGACCGCTTCTCGCACAGCACCACCGGCGCTCGCGAGTCGGAGAGCATGTAGGCGAGCCGGTCCGCGGGATAGGCCGGATCCATGGGCACATAGGCCCCTCCCGCCTTGAGGATGCCCAGCATGCCGACCACCATGTCCACGCCGCGCCGGACGCAGAGCCCCACGCGCACCTCGGGGCCGACGCCCAACGCGCGCAGCTCATGCGCCAGCTCGTTCGCGCGGGCGTTCAGCTCCTGGTAGCTCAACCGCCGCTCCCCGCAGACCAGGGCGGTGGCCTCGGGGAAGCGCTCGGCTCGCGCCTCGAACAACGTGTGCAGGCACGCCGTGGGCGGCCGCTCGGTCGCGGTGTCGTTCCACGCGACCACCACCTGGTGCCGCTCGGCGGCCGACAGGAGGGGCAAGTCGGACAGGCGCTGATCGGGCGCGTCGACGATCCCCTGCAGCAGCGCTTCCAGATGCCCCACGATGCGGGTGGCGGCGTCCTCATCGAAGAGATCCGTGCTGTATTTCAGCACGCCGCCGAGAGCGGAGTCCGACTCCGTCAGCTCCAGGGAGAGATCGAATTGACCTTCCTGCTGCGGCAGCTCGTAGGGCCGCAACACCAGACCGCCCGGCAGCACGGGTTGCCGCTCGTCGCCCTGGAAGAGATCCTCCCGGGGCGAGGGCTGCAGCATGAAGACCACCTGGAAGATGGGCGTGCTGTTGGAGTGACGCTCCGGGTTGAGCCGCTCCACGAGCAGGTGGAAGGGAAAGTCCTGATGGGCGAGCGCGCCGACGACCGTGGGCCTCAGCCGCCCGAGCAGTTGCCGGAACGAGGGGTTCCCGGAGAGGTCTCCCCTCAGCGCGATCATGTTCATGAAGTTGCCCACGACCTGGGCGAACTTCGGCTGGGTGCGCCCCAGGGTGGGCGAGCCCACCACGAGATCCTCCTGGCCCGTGTAGCGGTGCAGCAGCACCATGAACGCGGCGAGGAGGGTGTTGTAGAGCGTGACGCCTTCGCGCTCGCACAGGGCGCGCAGGCGCTGGGTCAACGCGCTGCTCAGCGACACCCGCGTGGAGGAGCCCGCGTAGTGCTGCACCGCGGGGCGCGGGCGCGCGAAGGGAAGATCGAGCACGGACGGCGAGTCCGCGAGCTGCCGGGACCAGTAGGCCCAGAGCCGTTGTCCCTCTTCCCCCGCCAGCATCTCGGACTGCCAGCGCACGAAGTCCACGTACGTCGCCTGGGGCGGAGGCAGCGCGGCGGGTTGGCCCGCCTTCTCCGCCCCGTACAGGTGCCGCACCAGCTCGTCCCCGAGGATCAACAGGGACCAACCGTCATAGACGATGTGGTGGATGACGAAGAGCAGCACATGGTCCCGGGGTCCCCGGGAGAACAGGTGCACGCGCATCAACGGCCCGCGCTCCAGGGAGAACGGCAGCTCATAGGCCTGGATCACCCGGGCCCGCAGCGCCTCGGGAGCCAGGTCCGGCACCTCCACGTGTTCGAAGTGGACGGTGCCGCGCTGATGCACCTTCTGGATGGGCTGGCCCTGGTGCGTCGCGAACGTCGTGCGCAACGCCCCATGGCGCTCGAGCAGCGCCTGACAGGCCCGGCGCAACGCGGCGACATCCAGCTCGGAGATGATCCGGATGGACAGCGACGTGTTGTACGCCGAGCTGGAAGGCGCGAGCTGTGAGACGAACCACAGCGCCTGCTGCCCCCGGGAGAGAGGATGAACGGACTCTCCCTCGGCGGCGAGCTGACGCAGATGCTGAATGAGCGCGGCCTTATGGCCGGCGACCAGGCTCAAGGTCTCCGGAGAAAGAGCTCCCTTGGGCGCCCGGTACTTCAACCGGTCACCCTCGACCCAGAGCGTGACGCCCTGCCTGGACAGCTCGGCCACCAGTTCTTCCGCGCTCATCATCACAGCTCGCCTTCCTCCCAGTCCGCCGCCTTGGGAGCGGCCACGCCCGTGCTCGACAACCGCTCCGCCACGCTCTTGGACAGACGCGCGAGGCTCGCGCCCTCGAGCAGCTCGTCCAGCGGCACGTTGACCCCCGTCTCCACGTGGATCTTGTGCTTCAACTCCATGGTCAACAGGGAGTCCATGCCGAGCGTGTGCAGCGGCTGGCTCAGATCCAGCTTGGCGGCCGGCATCCGCAGCAGGTTGGCGGTCTGCTCACGCAGGTAGCCATCCAGCAACACCCCGCGCTGGCTGGCGTCGGCGTTGAGCAGCGCATGGGCGAAGGCGCTCGTCTCCGAATCGGCTGCCGAGGCGGACACCTCGGGCACGGGCGGGACCACGTACTGCTTGGCCTCCACCTGGCTGTAGGCCGTGGCGTACGGCAACTGCTTGTTCAACTGCGTCCGGTTGATGCGCCGCAGCGTCTCCACGTCCCGCGAGTCGTCCTTCGTCACCATGAACAGGCCGTAGGCGGCGAGCCGGCGGCTGAGCAACTCGCCCAGCATGTGGATGCCGTGCAGGTGCTCGCGCGTCACCGCGTCCGAGTCCCGCGTCACCCGCTCGAAGTTCTTCGGGAACTCGGCGTCGTGCAGGAAGTTGGCGATCTCCTGGGTGGCGTCCACGCACTCGACGACGCGCAGGTGGTTGCGCGCGAGCAGTTCCGCCCACTCGCCCACGGGGACGAACTGGGTGGTCGACTCGGGGTGCTCGATGGGCGAGACCATGTTGGACATGGTCTCCGCCATGATCAGCAGGCCGCCGGGCTTCATGCTGCGGCTGATGTTGGCGAAGAGGTCCGACTTGGCCCGGATGTGGTGGATGACCTGGTAGGCGATCACCAGATCATAGGTGGACGGGAATTGATCCCGCGAGCTGTCCTGGTAGTGCAGCAGGACGCGGCCATCGAGCCCCAGCGCGCGGATGCGCTGACGCCCCACCTCGATCTGATCCGGCGAGATGTTGCAGCCATGCAGCTCCAGGTGCGGATGCGCCCGGGCGAGATCGACGAGGTCCGCCGCGTGGCCGCAGCCGATGTCGAGCACGCGCGTCCGCGTCGAGAAGTCGACGCCCCGGTAGAGGATGCGGGCCATCTCCTGGTTCGCCTTGAGGGCGATGTCGTAGTAGGCGCGGTAGCTCTGCTCCTGGGGCTCGGGCCGGTAGAGGGAGATCCACGAGAAGCCCGGGATGACCTCACGCAACGTGGCGAAGCGCAGCGAGGGCACCTCGAACGCGGAGTTGACCTCCAGGAGGTGCACGACGCTCCGGTAGAAGGACACGAGCGTATCCGTGTTGGGGATGAGCGAGTCGATCCAGTAGCGCTCACGCTGGAAGGGATAGGTGGGCAGGGAGGTGCGACGCCGCGCCCCTCCGGCGCTCACGCTCGCCCAGTCCACTTCCACGCCCCGCGCGTACAGCTTCGCCAGGCCGCCCAGCATCTGCTTCCAGTCCCCCACTCCCGGCTTGAGCGTCCCCACCCACTCCCCTTCCTCCCCCAGGTACTTGCGCCCCACCGCCACCAGCGTCGGCTTGGGCCCCACCTCCACGAATACCCTCTGGCCCCTCTCGTACAGCCCCTTGAGCCCTTCCCAGTACTTCACCGGCTCCCTCACCTGCTTCTTCCAGTACTCCCCCTGGCTGACCTCTTCCCCCTTCACCGGCCTGCCGCTCACGTTCCCCACCAGCTCCACGCTCGGCCTCCCCCACTTCACCTTCCCCAACACCTTCCCGTACTCCTCCAGCATCGGCTCCATCAGCGGCGAGTGGAACGCGTGCGTCGTCTTCAACTCCCGGCTCTCCACCCCCTCCTTCCTCAGCTCCTCCACCACCCCTTCCACTTCCTTCTCCCCTCCCGCCACCACCGTCTCCCGGGGGCCATTCACCGCCGCCACCGACACCCGGCTCTCCTTCCCCTTGAGCGCCTGGCGCACCTTCCCCTCCTCCGCCATCACCACCACCATCTTCCCCTTCTCCCCCAAACCCTCCATCAGCTGGCCTCTCTTCGCCACCAGCTCCAGCCCCTCCTCCAGGCTCATCACCTCCGCCACGCACGCCGCCACGTACTCGCCCAGGCTGTGTCCCAGCACCGCCCCCGGCTTCACTCCCCACCCCATCCACACCTTCGCCAGCGCGTACTCCACCGCGAACAGCGCCGGCTGCGCCACGCTCGCCTTACTCAGCAGTGCTCCCTTGCCTCCGTAGAGCACTTCCACCAGCGACTCCCCCATCAGCGGCCGCAACACCTCGTCGCACCGCTTCATGGTTTCGCGGAACACCGGCTCCGTCTCGTACAGCTCCTGGCCCATTCCCTCCGCCTGCGAGCCCTGGCCCGTGAACAGGAACACCACTTCCTGCACCCTTCCCGCCTCCCGGCTCACCGCTCCCTGCTCCGGCGCCTCTCCCTTCGCCAGCGCCTCCACCTGCTCGCGCAGCTGCTGCACGCTCTCGGCCACCACCGCCGCCCGGTGCGCGAAGTGCGCCCGGCCCGCGTTCGCCGTGAAGCACACCTCCTCCAGCTTCGCTTCCGGGTGCGCCTCCAGGTACTTCACGTACCGGCTCGCCAGCTCCCGCAGGCTCTCGGCGTTGCGCGCGGACAGGCTCATCACGTGCAGCGGACGGCCCTTGCCCTCGGCCTTCCGCTCCACTTCCGGAGCCTCCTCCAGCACCACGTGCGCGTTCGTTCCGCTGGCGCCAAACGAGCTCACGCCCGCCACGCGCGGACCCTGCCCGGCGGCCCACGGCGTGAGCTGCGTGGGGATCTCCACCGGCAGCTCGTTCCAGGGGATATAGGGATTGCCCCGCTTGAAGTGCAGATGGGCGGGGATCTCCCGGTGCTTCAGGCTGAGCGCGAGCTTGATGAGGCCCGCGATGCCCGAGGCGAACTCCAGGTGGCCGATGTTCGTCTTCACCGAGCCGACGCGCAGCGGCCGAGACTTCTCGCGCGTGGGACCGAACACGGCGCCAATGGCGCGCATCTCGATGGGGTCGCCCAGCGCGGTGCCCGTGCCGTGCGCTTCCACGTAGTCCACCTGCTCGGGCTGGAGCCCAGCGTTATCCAGCGCCTTGCGGATGACCTGCTGCTGCGCGAGCCCGTTGGGCACCGTCAGATCGCTGCTGTGCCCGTCCTGGTTGGTCGCCGTGCCACGGATGACCGCCAGGATGTTGTCCTCGTCCTTGATGGCCTCGGACAGGCGCTTGAGCACGACCATGCCGCACCCTTCGCCACGGCCGTAGCCATCCGCGGAGGCGTCGAACGTCTTGCAGCGGCCGTCGACGGCCAGCATGCGGGCCTTGCTGGTGGTGATCCACCCCTGGGGCATGAGCAGCAGGCTCACGCCGCCCACGAGCGCCAGCGAGGACTCGCCCGAGCGCAGGCTCTGACAGGCCAGGTGCACCGCCACGAGCGAGGAGGAACATGCCGTGTCCACGGCGAGGCTCGGGCCCTGGAGATCCAGGAAGTGCGACAGGCGGCCGGTGGCGAACGTGAGCAGGGTTCCAGTGAGGTAGCTCGCGTCGATGCGGTCGGCGCCCTCATCCGCCCGGAGCTGGGTGTACTCGCCGGTGGCCCCCCCGACGAAGATGCCCGTCTTGCTCCCCGCGAGGCTCCGAGGCGAAATCCCCGCGTTCTCCAGCGCCTCCCAGGTCACCTCGAGCAGGAGGCGGTGCTGCGGATCCAGGTTCACCGCCGAGCGGGGCGGAATGCCAAAGAAGTAGGGATCGAAAAGATCCACGCCGTCCACGAAGGCACCGTTGCGCGTGTACACCTTCCCCGGAACCGAGGGATCCGGATCATAGTACGCGTTCACGTCCCAGCGGCTGGAAGGCACTTCCTGGACCGCGTCCACGCCCCCGCTCAGCAACTTCCAATAGGACTCGGGGCTGTTCGCTCCACCCGGAAACCGGCACCCCACGCCAATGATGGCGATGGGCTCGGTGGCGCTGCTCTCCGGGACGCTTTCGCCCGCGGAGCGCAGCAGCATCTTGGCCAGGTTCACGCGCTTCTCTGGCGACAGACCACGAACCAACTTCTCCATGACATCACTCATTTGGAACCGTCTCCGGAAAGGGATTGCGCCAGCGAATGCAGCTCGGTCTCGGACAACCGTTGTGCCTCGCCCAACAACTCGAGAATGGCATCGTCCACGGGAGCGGAATCCTCCGGCGCGGCGATGGGGATGGAAGGAGGTGCGACATGCGCGGGAATGAGCGCCGCGAAGGCAGGCAACTCCTTCGCGAGGAAGTTCGTCAACTCATCAACAGTGGGATACTCGAAGACGAGAGTGGACGGCAACTTGTGCCGGAAACTCTTCTCCAGGTGGTTCTTCAGCTCCACGGACATGAGTGAGTTCATGCCCATCTGGAAGAAGCCTCGATGGGGCGCCAGCGCGGAGGGCTCGGCCCCCAGCACCCGCGCCGCGACCTGGCGCACATGCTCCAGCAGCACACCCCGGCGCCTGCCCGAGGGCGCCTCCTCCAACTGACGCAACAGCTCGGAGCGCGTATCGCGCTCGGGCGCCTTCGACGCCGCCACGGCCCGTCCGGACTGGATGTCGTCGAGCAGGGGCCGCCGCCGCTTGGCCTCGTGAATGGGCTTGAAGCGGTTCCAGTCCACGGACGCCACCGTGCGCCGGATGGCGCCCGAGCCCACGAGTTGATCCATGGCGGCGAGCGCCGAGGCGGTGGGCATCGCCTCCAGGCCCACCGAGGCGAAGAAGCGCAGGGCCTCCTCGGAACCCGCCATGCCGCCCTCGCTCCACTGGCCCCAGTTGACACACGTCGCCACGAGCCCCTGGGCATGGCGGTATCCGGCGAAGGCCTCGAGGAAGTGGTTGGCCGCCGCGTAGGCCGCCATTCCCTGCGCGCCCCAGACGGAAGACGCCGAGGAGAACAGGACGAAGCAGTCCAGGGGCAGATCCCGGGTGGACTCGTGCAGCGCCTGGGCCCCCTTGACCTTGGAATGGAAGACCGAGGCCATGAGCGCCGCGTCCGTCTCGACGAGCGGCCGGTGCACCGACACACCCGCCGCGTGGAAGATGCCTCGCAGGGGAAGAGGACCCGCGCGCAGCTCGCCCACCAGCGCGGCCACCTGCTGGGACTCCCCGACGTCACACCGGACGACCTTCACCGAGGCCCCCTGGGACTCGAGCTCCCGGACCGTGCGAACCTGCCGTCCGGCGGCGCTGTCCGCGGAGAGCGCATCCCACTGGCTCGCCTCCGACAGGCCCGTGCGGCCCACCAGGACGAGGTGCCGGGCACCGCGCGACACCAGCCATCGCGCGACCTGGAGACCCAGTCCGCCCAAACCGCCGGTGATCAAGTAGACGCCATCCGCGCGCCAGGCCACCGGGCCCGCCGCCGCCGGCGCGGCACGCACCAACCGGGCCACGTGCCGTGACCCCGCGCGATAGGCGATCTGATCCTCTCCGTCGGAATGGAGCAGGTCCTCGCACAGCGCGTCCACATGGCTCGCGTTCCACTCCGACGGCAGATCGAGCAGGCCTCCCCACAGCTCCGGATGCTCCAGGGCGAGCACGCGACCCGCGCCCCACAGCGGCGCCAGCGTCACGGAGGGGATGTCCTTGCCCACGGCCTGCGCGCCTCGCGTGACCAGCCACAGCCGCGCGCCCGGGCTCGACGACCGGCCCAGGCCCTGGACCAACGAGGGCAGGCTCTCGCAGCCCGTGGCCAGCACCTCGCTCAGCGAGCCTCCATCCAGCGTCCACAGGTGCACCACGCCCCGCCAGGCGCCCTGGGCCACCTGCTCGAAGCGCTTCTCCTCATTCGCGTGCAGCAGCGTGCAGGGCTCGCCCTTCGCGCGCAGCCGCTCCGCCAGGGCCTGGCCCACTCCGGAGCGATCCGAGAGGATCAACCACGCGCTGGACGCCGCGCTCGTGCGCGAGGCCTCCCCCTGCCCGGACCCGCGCGCCTTGTGGGGCCACGACACGTCGTAGAACCAATCGCGCGGCGCGGACAGGGCCGCGCGGGCAGTGTCCTGGTCCGCGGGCTCCGCCCAATCCGCTCCGCCGTTCTCGAACTCGGCGTACGGGGTGAGGGCGCCGAGCTTCGCCTGGTTCACCCGCGCCAGGTAGGACGGACTCGCGTACTCGTCCTTCTGGATGATCAACAGCGCGTAGCTCATCAGGCCCTTCTCGAGCGCCTTGCCGAAGTTGCGCATGGCGTCGAAGTTGCGGCGCACCAGCTCGTTCAACTTGAAGCGCTCGGTGACGCGCTCCAGGTTCTGGTCGAACGAGGGATCCTCCAGGAAGAGCGAGGCCTCGCGGCTGATGTCGACGCCCTCCACCAGGCGGAAGTTGTGGCGCGAGAGCACGTCCGCCCACTCCTCCGCGCTGCTGTTGTAGGAGGCCGTCTCCTCGATGTTGATGGCCGACACGCCCGCGGCGATGAAGTCCGCGAGCAGCAAGAAGCCGCCGTTGTTCAGGCTGCGCGCGAGGTTGGAGAACAGCGCGTCCTTGTCGGCGATGTGGGTGGCGACCTCGAAGCCGAACGCCACGTCATAGCGGTCCGGGAAGGCATCCTTGGCGCTGTCGCGCGCGAAGACCCGGATGCGATCCTCGAAGCCGCGCTCCCGCACGCGCCTCGCGTCGACGGCGGCCTGCTCGGCGGAGATGGTGTAGCCGTGCAGCTTGAGGTGCGGATGGCGGCGGGCGAGCGAGAGGAGATCGGACGCGTAGCCGCAGCCGAAGTCGAGCACCTTGCGCACCGACTCCCAGCGCACGCCCCCGAACAGCACCGAGCGCAGGCCCCGCTGTCCATCGAGCAGCACGTCCTTGTGCTCCGGCGTCTCCGACATGCCGTACACGTTCAACAGCCAGGAGAAGCCCGGGACGGGCCGCCGCATGATGCCGAAGGTCAGGTAGACCTCGTCCGGTTGGAGCACCCGCTCCAGCTCGGCCGAGTCGTCATAGAAGCGCGACGCCGTTCCTTCCCCGTGCAGGGACGCGGCGGGCACCTCGGCGCTCTCCTCGGACGGCGGCGGCGCGGACAGCCCGGCGCGCGGCTCGGCGCGCTGGAGCTCCACCCAGTAGCGCGAGCGCTGCCAGGGGTAGGCCGGCAGCGGCACGCACGCATGAGGGCCGGCGTAGTGCGGCCGCCAGTCGATGGGGTGTCCCGCCGTGTACAAGGCCCCGAGCGAGCGCAGCAGGATTTCTCCCTCTACCTCGTCGCGCAGCAGCGAGGGCAACACCTGGGCCTTGGGGTACGCGGCGCACATCCGCTCGATGGACTGCGACAGCACGGGGTGCGGGCTGATCTCCAGGAAGAGGTGATGCGGGCTCGCGAGAAGCTGCTCGATGGCGGTGGAGAACAGCACCGGCTGGCGCAGGTTGCGCACCCAGTACGACGCGTCCCAGTCCTTGCCGTCCGTCTGGCTCCCGGTGACCGTGGAGTACACGGTGAGGCGCGCCGCCTCGGGGCTCAGCCCCTCCAACTGCTCGCGCAGCTCGGCGAGAAGCGGCTCCACCTGGGGAGAGTGGGAGGCGACGTCCACCTTGACGTCCCGGCAGAAGACGTTGCGCCGCCGCAGCCCCTCCGTGACTTCCCGAAGCGCGTTCGGCTCGCCCGCCAGCACGGTGGTCGTCGGGCCATTGCTCGCCGCGACGGACAGCCGATCCTCGTAACCCACCAGGGCGGCGCGCGCCTCGGCGAGGGAGATCTCCGCGAGCGCCATGCCGCCCTGGCCCCGGACGCGCCGCAACAGGATGCTGCGGCGGCAGATGACCCGCGCGGCGTCATCCAGGCTGAGCACGCCGGCCACATACGCCGCCGCCACCTCGCCCATGCTATGGCCCACCACCGCGTCGGGCTCGATGCCCCAGGAGCGCCAGTGCGCCGCGAGCGCCACCGCGATGGCGAACAGCGTCGGCTGGAGCACGTCGATCTCCGACATCCGCGACGTGGCCTCGTCCGCCTGGAGCTGCTCCATCAGGGACCAGTCCACGTAGGCCCGCATGGCCTGGTCACACGCCTCCAGCGTGGCGCGGAACACGGGGGACTCGCGCATCAGCCGCCGGCCCATGCCGGGCCACTGGGAGCCCTGCCCGGAGAACACGAACACCACCTTCGGCCGCCGGGTCGCGGCTTCGCCGTGGGAGATGGCGTCATGGGGCTCGTCCCGGAGGAAGGCGCCCAGGTGCTCCACGAGCGCCTGGCGCGAGCGGCCCGCCACCGTCAACCGGTTCGGAAACTGGCCGCGCCGTGTGCTGGCCGTGAAGCAGATGTCCTCGAGCGCATACGGCGCCCCCGCCCCGTCCTCGGCGAGGAAGGACTGGTAGGCGCGCGCGAGCTCCCGCAGCGCCGGCTCGCCCCGGGCGGACAACGGCAACAGGTACGCGGGGGGCGCGGAGCTCGGCCGCGTGAGGGTGCGCGCGGGCGCCTCCTCGATGACGAGGTGCGCGTTGATGCCGCTCAGGCCGAACGAGCTGATACCCGCCACGCGCTTGCCGGGCACGCCGGCCCAGTCCCTCAGCTCGGTGGGGATCGTCAGCGGCAGCTCCGCCCAGGGAATGGCCTTCGTGGGCTCCTTCAGGTGGAGGTGGGGCGGAATCTGCCGGTGCTGGAGCATCAGCACCACCTTGATGAGGCCCGCGGCGCCCGCGGCCGCCTCCAGGTGGCCGAGGTTCGTCTTCACCGAACCCAGGGTGAGCGGCTGGGAGCGGGAGCGCCCGGGCTCGAACACCCGCTGCAGCGCCCGGACCTCGATGGGATCTCCGAGCGGCGTGGCCGTCCCATGGGCCTCGATGTAGCTGACCTGCGAGGGCTCCACGCCCGCGTTGGCCAGCGCCCGGCGGATCACCGCCTCCTGCGCGGGCCCGCTGGGCACCGTCAGTCCTCCGCTGGGGCCGTCATGGTTGACCGCGCCTCCGCGAATCACCGCCAGCACCGGATCCCCATCCGCGAGGGCTTCCGACAGGCGCTTGAGCACCAGGACCCCACAGCCCTCGCCTCGCACATAGCCGTCCGCGGAGGCATCGAAGGTCTTGCAACGCCCCTGGGGGGACTGCGACCGCAGCCGGGAGGAAACGATGTGCCCATCGGGCGACAGGATGACGTTCACGCCTCCCGCGATGGCCAGGTTGCTCTCACGGGCGCGCAGGCTTTGACACGCGAGGTGCACCGACACGAGCGACGAGGAACATGCGGTGTTGACCGCCACGCTCGGTCCCTGGGCGCCCAGGAGGTAGGAGATGCGGCCCACCAGGAAGCTGGGATCCGTGCCGAGCGCCACATAGGCATCCAGCAACGAGGGATCCACGCGCTGGGCCATGAGCTGGCCGTAGTCATTGAGCATGATCCCCACGAACACACCCGTGAGGCTGTTCTCGATGCGCTCGGGCGCCTGACCCGCGTTGGCGAGCGCTTCCCACGTCACCTCCAGCATCAAGCGCTGCTGGGGGTCCATGCTCGCCACTTCGCGAGGCGCGATGCCGAAGAAGCCAGCGTCGAGCGAGTCGAGCCGCGTGCCTTGGAGGAAGCCGCCCCACTTCGTGTACATCTTCCCCGCGGCGTCGGGATCCGGATCGTAATAGGCGTCCACGTCCCAGCGGTCCGAGGGAATCTCGGTGACGACATCACGGCCCTCGCGCAGCAGTTGCCAGTAGGACGCGGGATCATTCCCCCCACCGGGCAGACGGCACGCCATGCCGATGATGGCGATCGGCTCGCGCTTCTCGCGCTCACTCGCCTCGAGCCGCGCCTGCATCTTCTCCAGCGCCACCAGGGCTCGTGCCAGGCGAGCGCTGTGCTCGTTTTGTTCCGTACTCATGGGCTCAAAACCTCTCACTGCGAATTCGGGGGAAGGGGGAACGGCGGGCGCGCTAGGCGTCGCCCACCAGTTTCTCGAGGTCCGCGAGCTTCTGATCGAGCAGCGCGCCCAGTTCGTCCTGCGGGAGCTGTTCCAGGTTCTCCAGGGATGGGCCCTCCGCCTCGGCCTTGTCCGGCACGTGGCCGGGAGACGACGGGGCAAGGGGCTCCAGGCCGAGGATTTCCGTGGCCAGGTGATGGGTCAGGGCGTCGATGGTGGGATGGTCGAAGACCAGGGTCGCGGCGAGGGTCCGCTCCACACCGAGGCTGGACTGGAAACGGCCTCGCAGCTCGATGGCCATGAGCGAATCCATGCCCGCGTCGAACAGCCGGTCATTGCCCGCGAGCGCCTTGGACAGGCTCACCCCGAGCACCTGGTGCACCTGCTGGTGCACGTGATCCAGCAGCACCTCCTGCTGTCTGCCGCGCGGCAGCCCCTTGAGCCGATCCACCAGGGTGGCCTCTCGCGACCCCGGCGTTCCCACCCGTCCCGGCTCGATCAACTTGCGCAGGAAGTTCGCCGAGCTCGCGAAGCGCTGGACGTACTGATTCCAGTCCACGGGCAGCACCGCCACCGCCGCGGGGCCCTCCTCCATCGCCTGGCCCAGGGCTTCCAGGCCCCGCTCCGGATCGATCCACTCGGAGCCGCGCTGCTGCTCCGGCGAGGCGAAGGCAGCCGCCATGCCGTGGCCACTCCAGGCGCCCCAGTTGATGCTCACGGCCTTGAGCCCGAGCGCCCGCCGGTGATGGGCGAGCGCGTCCAGGAACGCGTTCGCCGCGGCGTAGTTGCCCTGTCCCGCGGCGCCCAACAGCGAGGCCGACGAGGAGAACAGCACGAAGAGGTCCAGGTCCATTCCCCGGGTCTGCTCGTGCAGGTTCCAGCCACCCGCCTGCTTGGGCGCGAGCACCCGCTCGAAGCGGGACGCGTTCTGATGCAGCAGCGTGCCGTCATCCACCACGCCCGCCAGGTGCATCACGCCCCGCAGCGCGGTCTTCGTCTGAGCGAGCGAGGCCAGCACCCGCGCGACATCGCCGGGTTGGGACACGTCACCCGACGCCAGCGTGACCTCGGCACCCGCCTGCCGCAGCGCGCGCAAGGACTCCTTCGCCGCCTCGCCGGGCTCCTTCCTGCCCATGAGCACGAGGTGCCGGGCGCCCTGCTCCACCATCCATCGCGCCACCTGGAGGCCGAGACCGCCCAGGCCGCCGGTGATCAGGTAGGCCCCGTCCGGACGCAACCGCGAGGCGGCGGACCGCGCGTCCGAACCCGCGTACCGGGCGAGCCGGGCGACGTAGCGCTGCCCCTGCCTGTAGGCGACCTGCTCCCCTCGCGGCACGTGCAGCAGCTCCGCGATCAGCGAGGCGTCCTCCGTGGAGGGCGCGCGGGAATCCAGGTCCACGAGCGCGGGGGAGAACTCCGGGTGTTCGAGCGCGAGGGTGCGTCCGAGTCCCCACAGCGCGGACTGCGCCAGCGCGGGAGGCGTGGGCTCCTGACCCGTGCGCTGGGTACCACGCGTCACCAGGAACATCCGGGGGAGCACCGGGAACTCGCCCCTGACGAGGGCCTGGGTGAGGTGGAGCACGCTCTCGCAACCGAGGCGCTGGGCCTCCCGCAGCGAGGCCAGCGTCACCGGCGCGTCCGGCTCCAGGCCCCACAGGTGGACGATGCCGCGGCAGGGCGGCGTGCCCGGCGCGGAGGCGTCCCGAAGCAGGCGCGAGAAGTCCTCCATCCGCGAGGGATCGAGCGTGAACGTCTGGCCGTCATGCGCCGCATAGGCGGCTCCCGGACGGGCCACCACGCACCGCACGCCCCTGCCCCGGAGGGAGCGCACGAGCGCGTCCCCGGTTCCCGTCGCATCGGCGAGCACCAGCCAGGTGCCCTCGAGGACGGCCTCCGTCCCGGCGTCGTGCGGCTGCGCTTCCCAACGCACCTCGTGGGTCCACTGAGAACCCGAGCGCAGGAGCCGCTGGAGCGCCGAGTTCCCCACCCGCTGGAACCGGAGCCCTTCCACCACGGCGCACACCACGCCCGACGCATCGAGCAGACGCACGTCCGCCGTCAACACGCCCTCGGCCGAGGGATCACGGGGCCGCATCGAGACATGGCTCCAGCACGCCGCGCCCGCGGCACGCCAGAACTGGAGCCGCTTGAAGCCCACGGGCAGGTAGAGCGTGTCCTCGGGCGCCTTCGTTCCGTCTCCGAGCAACGTGGCGCCACACACCTGGAGACAGGCATCCAGCAGGGCGGGATGCAGCGGGAAGTGCGCCGACTCCGAGGCCAACGCCTCGGGCAGTTGGACCCATCCGAGCGCTTCCCCGCTCCCCAGGTGGATGCGCTCGATGCCCTGGAAGCCCGGCCCATAGTGGATGCCGAGGGACTGGAAGTGCGCACGGAGCGTCGCCGCCGGCACGTCCCGGGCACAACGAGAGCGCAGCGCGTCCGGCGACACCGGCTCGGGAGCGGGCGCGCCACGAGGAGCCACCCGGAGGGTGCCCGTCGCATGCAGCACCCAGGGCTCATTCGAGGACTCCGCCAGGTCGGCGCGAGCGCTGAAGAGCTGGAAGGACCGCGTGTCATCCCCTCGGGGCGAGAGGACGAGCTGGAGCGTGTGCTCCGCGTCGTCGCGCAACACGAGCACTTCCTGGATGAGCACGTCCTCCAGCGCGTGTGCGCCTTCGCCCAGGAGCTCACGCGCCGCGGCGCGCACCACCTCCATATAGACGGTCGAGGGCAGCACGGTCGCGCCGTGCACCTGGTGATCGGCGAGGAACGGGAACAGGCCCGTGCTCACCGTGCACTCGAACACCGTCTCCTTGAGGGCGGGAGACGAAATCCTCCGGCCCAACAGGCGAGGCGTCCGGGAGCCCGAGAGCGCACCGTGTGCGTGTCCCCGCCGGCGATCGATCCAGTGCCGCTCACGCTGGAAGGGATAGGTGGGCAGGGAGGTACGGCGCCGCGCCCCTCCGGCGCTCACGCTCGCCCAGTCCACTTCCACGCCCCGCGCGTACAGCTTCGCCAGGCCGCCCAGCATCTGCTTCCAGTCCCCCACTCCCGGCTTGAGCGTCCCCACCCACTCCCCTTCCTCCCCCAGGTACTTGCGCCCCACCGCCACCAGCGTCGGCTTGGGCCCCACCTCCACGAATACCCTCTGGCCCCTCTCGTACAGCCCCTTGAGCCCTTCCCAGTACTTCACCGGCTCCCTCACCTGCTTCTTCCAGTACTCCCCCTGGCTGACCTCTTCCCCCTTCACCGGCCTCCCACTCACGTTCCCCACCAGCTCCACGCTCGGCCTCCCCCACTTCACCTTCCCCAACACCTTCCCGTACTCCTCCAGCATCGGCTCCATCAGCGGCGAGTGGAACGCGTGCGTCGTCTTCAACTCCCGGCTCTCCACCCCCTCCTTCCTCAGCTCCTCCACCACCCCTTCCACTTCCTTCTCCCCTCCCGCCACCACCGTCTCCCGGGGGCCATTCACCGCCGCCACCGACACCCGGCTCTCCTTCCCCTTGAGCGCCTGGCGCACCTTCCCCTCCTCCGCCATCACCACCACCATCTTCCCCTTCTCCCCCAAACCCTCCATCAGCTGGCCTCTCTTCGCCACCAGCTCCAGCCCCTCCTCCAGGCTCATCACCTCCGCCACGCACGCCGCCACGTACTCGCCCAGGCTGTGTCCCAGCACCGCCCCCGGCTTCACTCCCCACCCCATCCACACCTTCGCCAGCGCGTACTCCACCGCGAACAGCGCCGGCTGCGCCACGCTCGCCTTACTCAGCAGTGCTCCCTTGCCTCCGTAGAGCACTTCCACCAGCGACTCCCCCATCAGCGGCCGCAGCACCTCGTCGCACCGCTTCATGGTTTCGCGGAACACCGGCTCCGTCTCGTACAGCTCCTGGCCCATTCCCTCCGCCTGCGAGCCCTGGCCCGTGAACAGGAACACCACTTCCTGCACCCTTCCCGCCTCCCGGCTCACCGCTCCCTGCTCCGGCGCCTCTCCCTTCGCCAGCGCCTCCACCTGCTCGCGCAGCTGCTGCACGCTCTCGGCCACCACCGCCGCCCGGTGCGCGAAGTGCGCCCGGCCCGCGTTCGCCGTGAAGCACACCTCCTCCAGCTTCGCTTCCGGGTGCGCCTCCAGGTGCCTCACGTACCGATCCGCCAGCGCTCGCAAGCCCCGCTCGTTGCGCGCCGACAGGGTCAGCAGCCCCGCCGACCGGACCCGGGCATCCCGCGCGGGCACGGCTTCCGGCGCCTCTTCCAGCACCACGTGCGCGTTGGTTCCACCAATGCCGAACGAGCTCACGCCCGCCCGGCGAGGCGTCGCGCCCGCCCGCCACTCCGTGAGCTGGGTGTTCACGTAGAAGGGGCTGCGCGTCTGCTCGAAGAAGGGGTTGGGCTTCTTGCAATGCAGGCTCGGCGGCACGCGCCGGTGCTGCAGGCTCAGGACCGTCTTGATGAGGCCCGCGATGCCCGCGGCCGCCTCCAGGTGACCGATGTTCGTCTTCACCGAGCCAATCGGGCACACCCCGACCGCGTCGGTGCTCGCGCCGAAGACCTGCTGGAGCGCGGACAGCTCGATCTGATCCCCCAGCGGCGTCCCGGTGCCGTGGGTCTCGATGTAGCCCAGGGACGACGGCTCCACGTTCGCGGCGGCGAGGGCCGCGGTGATGACCGCCGCCTGCCCTTCCTGGCTGGGCGCCGTGTAACCAATCTTCAAGGCGCCATCGTTGTTGACCGCCGAGCCCCGGATGATCGCCCGGATGTGGTCTCCCGCGGCGAGCGCGTCATCCAGCCGCTTGAGCACGACCACGCCCGCGCCATTGCCGAAGATGGTGCCCTGGGCGTCCGCGTCGAAGGCGCGGCAGTGCCCATCGGGCGACATGATGCCGCCCTGCTCGTAGAGGTAGCCGGACCTGTGCGGCACCCGGACGGCCACGCCGCCCGCGAGCGCCATCTCACACTCGCCATTGAGCAGCGCCTGGCTCGCCAGGTGGATGGCCACGAGCGACGTGGAGCACGCCGTCTGGACGCTCAGGCTGGGGCCCTTGAGTCCAAGCCGGTAGGACAGATGCGTGGCCAGGTAGTCCTTGTCGTTGCCGATCAAGGTCTGGAGGTCGCGCACGGCCCCCTCACGGCCCAGCGAGGTCGGGTCCATCTGGAAGAGCAGGTAGTTGCTGATGATGGAGCCCGCGTACACGCCCACGCGTCCATCCAGCTTGCGCGGGTTGTAGCCCGCGTCCTCGATAGCCTCCCAGACGCACTCGAAGAAGACGCGGTGCTGGGGATCCATGAGCCGCGCCTGCTTCGGCATGAGGCCGAAGTGCTCGGCGTCGAAGGACTCGATGTCCTCGAGGACCGCTCCCGCGCGGACGTAGTTGGGATCGCGCAGCAGCGAGGGCTCCAGCACCTCGCGCCGCACCTCGTCCTCCGAGAAGAAGGAGATCGACTCGACGCCCTCGGACAGGTTGCGCCAGAACTCCTCGAGGTTGCGCGCCCCGGGGAAGCGGCCCGACATGCCGACGATGGCGATGGGCTGCTGCCTGCTGGAGGACTCGCGCCTGGGCACGCTCACGACGGGCGCGGGCACCGGGACAGGCACTGGCGCGGGGATGACGGCCTGCTTCGCGACGGGAGCAGGAGCCTCCTTCGGCGCCGGAGCTGGAGCCGGAGCAGGCGGAGGTGGCGGCGCGGACGCCGGGGCCTTCTTCGCCGCGAGCTGTTCGCCGACGTACTCCGCCAGGGAGCGGACGGTGGTGTAGCGGAACATCTGCGCGATGGGGAACTCCACCTGAAGCCGCTCGCGCAGCTTGCGGTGGATCTGCACGACGTGGACCGACGTGCCACCCAGGTCGAAGAAGTTGAGGTGGACATCCACCTCCTTGAGTTGGAGCACTTCGCCCACGATGGCGGAGAGCGTCTGCTCCGTGCTCCCCTGGGGCGCGCTCCCCGAGGAGGCCTTCGTCGTCTCCGGCAGCTCGGCCGCGGGGGCGCGCAAGGCACCGCGATCCACCTTGCCGTTGGCCGTGAGCGGCAGGGCCTCCATCACGACGAAGCTGGAGGGCACCATGTACGCGGGCAGCTTCGCCGCTAGGTGCCGCCGCAGCTCATCGGAGAGCGAGGCGGAGGGCGCGGCCCGCTGGGCCTTGGGCTTCGCCAGGCTCGCCGAGGGATCCACGCCGCCGCCCAGGAAGCTGTGCAAGAGCACGTGCTGCTCGTCCAGGAGGAACGCCTGGCGCAGCGGCTCGAAGTTCAGGCCACCCACGGGGCACAGTCCCAGCTGGCTCTCCGGCGCCGAGCTCATCAGGAGCTGGGCCATGTAGCCGGCCTCGAGCATGCAGAAGTCCCGCGCGTACTCGCCATAGAGCGGCGTGATCGCGCTCATCTGCGCGACGAGGAAGAGCGAGAAACCACAGGCGTCGAAGATGGAGCGGTTGCCCGCGACGTACAGGCCCCGATCCAGGGTCACGTCCGGCGTGAGCAGGACGAGTTCGTGACGCTTCGGGTGGTAGTAGTACGTGCCCCCCACCAGACCCTCGACCGCGCCCGGCTTGAGGTGCAGATAGGCCTGCACCGGATAGAGCCCGCCCACCGAGGGGTAGCGGTACTTGGGCTGCAGGAAGTCGTCGAGCGACAGCTGCATGAGGCAGCCCAACATGTCGCCCAGGCGCGACACGGTCAGGGGCTCGGACAGGAAGGTCCGGTGGCTGCGCCGATCCGTGTACTTGCGGCGCAGGGACTCGTCCGCCTCTGGACGCCGCAGCGCGAGGGCCTGGTGCTGGTTCGCATCCGCCCGCAGGCCCGGCTCCTTGAGCTTGAACTCCAGGCGGGCCACCGGATCCGTGATGACGTCCTGGGGCGGCCTCGGGCCATTGTCCTCCAGGAGCGAGTCCTCCGAGGACGGCGCCGCGACGAGGTTGGGCGCGAGCTGATCCGGGACGACATAGGCGACGAGGCGCCGGATTCCCCCGGGCTTGCCCACGGCGTTGACCACCGCGGCGCGCACGCCCGGGTGCGAATCGAGCGCGGCCTCGATCTCGCCCAGCTCGATGCGATAGCCCTGGATCTTCACCTGGAAGTCCTCGCGGCCGAGGAATTCGATGTCGCCGCCCGGCAGGAAGCGGCCCAGGTCGCCCGTCGCGTACAGGCGCTCACCCGTGCGCGGGTGCGTGATGAAGCGCTCGGCGGTGCGGGCCGGATCCCGGTAGTAGCCCAGCGACAGGCCAATGCCCCCGATGTAGAGCTGGCCGGTGATCCAGTCCGGACAGGACTCCAGCGAGGCATCCAGCACGTAGAAGCGCTGGTTCACCATGGGCCGGCCGTAGGGGATGCTCCGCCAGGTGGGGTCCACCTCGCCAATCCGGTAGAGGATGGACCAGATGGACGCCTCGGTGGCTCCACCCAGGCTCACCACCTCGACGTCGCGCGACCGGGCGCGGAGCCGATCGGGCAGCGACACGGGAATCCAATCCCCGCTCATGAGGACGAGCCGCAGCGAGTCGGGCAGACGCTGGCCCATGCCCTCCGCGTACTCGACGCACATGTCCATCAGCGCCGGAACGGAGTTCCACAAAGTCACGCCCCGCTGCTCCAGCAGGGACAACCACCGGCTCGGGTCTCGCGACGTCCCGGGCTCCGGCATCACGATGGCGGCACCCGCGGCGAGCATTCCGAAGAGGTCGTAGACGGACAGATCGAAGCTGAGCGACGAGAGCGCGAGCACCCGATCCCGGGGCTCCACCGCGAAGCGCTCGTTCATGTCGAGCACGGTGTTGACCGCGCCCCGATGGTCGATCATCACGCCCTTGGGCCGTCCCGTCGAGCCCGAGGTGTAGATGACGTAGGCGAGGCTGTTGTCGCTCCGGGGAGCCGGCGCGACCCACGACGGGCCCAGCGCGTCGTCGAGGTCCACCGCGAGCCGCGTGGGGCCCTGGGGCCAGCTCAACGAGGCGTCCAGGTGCGATTGCGTGAGGACGAGCTCGACCTGGCCTTCCTGGATCAGATCCTGGAGGCGCTCGGACGGCAGGGCGGGATCCAACGGCAGGTAGGCCGCTCCCGCGCGGAGGATGGCGATCGCCGCGATCACCTGCTCCATCCCCTTCTCGGCGACAATGGCCACGAGGCGGCCGGGCGAGGCGCCTCGCGAGAGGAGCCACGCGGCGATGCGGGACGAGCGGCGCTCCAGCTCCGCGTACGTGAGGGTCTGATCCCGGAAGAAGACGGCGGGGGCCTCGGGCCGCGCGGCCGCCTGCCGCAGGAACAATGCCTCGAGCCGCTCCGAGGAAACAGGCCGCTCGGTGGCGTTGAACGCATCCCGGCGCGCCTGCTGCGCGGGCAGCAGCGGCTGCCGGGCGGGCGCGTGCCAGGCCGAGGCATCCTCGGAGAGCCGGCGCAGCAGCAGTTGATAGGAGTCGAAGATCGAGTCGAGCAGCCCGGGGGGGAAGAGGCCCTCGACGTAGTCCCAGCTGAAGTACAGCTCGTCGTTGAGCTCGAAGACCTGGTAGTCGAGCCACACCTGGGGGGTCTGGGTGATGAGCTCGGCGATGCGCACCCCCTCGGGGACCCGCAGCGAGCGCCCCGTGCCCGAGACGAGACTCGTGAACACGTAGGGCATGGGGGAGTGGGCGTCCCAGCGTCCCGTCCGGGCCGCTTCGCGCAGCACCTGGACGCTCGACACGGACAGGTGCTCCAGATCCTCGAAGAACTGACCCTGCACCCGCCGCGCCCGCTCGGCGAAGGACTCCCGCCGCGAGCAGTCCACCTCCAGCAGGATGCCCGAGGTGAAGTCTCCGATGATCCGCTCCACGTCCTCGATCACCGGCAAGCGGTTGAAGAGGGTCAGGTTGAGCGTCAGCCGATCATTCCGCCCGTGCTCGCGAAGCACCTCGCCATAGGCGGCGCACAGGGCCATGGACGGCGTCACGTCGGCGGCCTTGGCGTTCTCCAGGAAAGCGCGCCAGGCGGCGCGATCCAACCCGGACTTGCGGCGCACGAAGCGGCGGGTGCCGTTGATCTCGTTCTCACCCGCGAGCGGCAGCTCGGGGGGCCCGGCCATGGTCCGCACGCGCTCGCGCCAGTAGCCAAGGGAGGCCTGATAGGCCTTGGAGTCCGCGGCCCGGCGCTTCTCGGCGGCCAGGCAGTAGTCGCGGAAGGTGCTGCGCGAGACGGGCAGGCGCGCCTCGGGATCCCGGTAGAGCGTGGCGCACTGCTCGATGAGGAGCTGGAAGCTGAACGCATCCGCCACCAGCAGATCCAGGCTGATGTGCAGATGCACCTGGCCGTTGGGCATCCGGGTCGCGCGGATGTCGAACAGGGGGAAGCGATCCGCGGGGAGCACCTGATGGGACAGCTCGCCACGGACCCGCTGCAGATGGGCCTCGGCCTCCTCGGACGTGGCGCCCAGCAGATCATGCAGGGCGATGGTGAAGGGCGGCACCGACTCGAGCACCACCTGCTGCCCGGAGGCGAGCACCACCATGCGCAGCATGTCGTGGTGATCGATGAGCCGGCGCAGGGCCTGCTCGAGCCGCATGAGATCCAACACGTCGAAGGCGAGCTCGAAGTAGCAGTGCGCCGAGACGACGCCCATGTCGAAGGCGCCCTGCCGGCCCACCCAGTACGCGTTCTGGATGTCGGTGAGCGCGAAGGGCTCGAAGCGCCCGGGGCTCACGGGCACGACATCCACCGCCGCCGCCGGAGTGGCGGCCTGACTCGCGGCGCGCAGATGCTCGATGAGCTGCGCCTTGCGCTCCTTCAGACCCGCGCGGATCTCCTCGGTGAGGTGGCCAGGGGGAGCACGGAAGCGCAGCGCATCCCCCTCCACCCACAGATCGATGCCCTTGCGCTGCAACTCGATGATGAACTCAGCAGTCGTCACAGCGAGCCCTCCTCCCACTCCAGACCACCGCCCACGAGCGCATGGAGGAGCGTGTGCTCCTCCTCCCACTGGAACACCCCGCGCAGCTCCTCCGCGCGCGGCGCCTCGACCTGGCACAACCCCAGATCGAGGTCGGAAGCCCGCATCTCCAGCAACTGCGCCATCAATCCCGCCTCGAGCAGGGCGTAGTCCCGCCACTTCTCCCCATGGATGGGCGCGAGCACACGGCGATCACAGACGAAGAAGAACGAGAAGGCCGCGCTCGCGGCGAGGGCGCGGTTGCCCTTTGCGTGCAGCATGAGATCCAGCGCGCCGGTGTCCGACAACCGCACGAGCGCGTGACGCACGGGATCATGGCAATACGTGCCACCGTCCAGTCCCCGCACCCGGCCCGACGCCACGTGCAGGTAGAGCCGCACGCCATAGGCGCCCGCCGCCGAGCCGTACTGGTACTTGCGCTTGCCGTCGAGCTCCAGGGGCCGCAGGTTCGACACCAGCCGGCCCAGCGTCTTCGCGTCGACCGGCTGCGAGGAGAAGGTCCGATGGCTCGTGCGCTTGAGGTGGCGGCGGCGCAACTCCTCGTCCTCCCCCAACGCTTCCAGGGGCAGCGTGATCTGGGGCGCCGGACTCGCCACGGCGCTGGCCGTCGCGGGCGCGGCCTCCTTCGGCGCTTCCGCCGGTTGCCGCGCGAGGTAGTAGGCCGCGATCTCCCCGGCGTTGCGCAGCATGAGGAACTCGGCGAGCTTGGGCCGGCTGCCCAGGTGCTGCTCGAGCAGCGACGCGAGCTTGATCAACTCCACCGAGGAGGCACCCAGCTGACGCAGGTTGTCCTGGGGATCGACCTCCGGACGCCGGAGGACCTCGGCGACGAGGTGCGTCACCTTCACGAGCAGTTCCCCTCCCTGGCCGGGAGCGAGCGCCGTGGAGCGGGAAACCGGAGCGGCGGGCTCGGGAAGCGCCTTGCGATCCACCTTGCCGTTGCTCGACAGGGGCAGCCGCTCCAGGTGAACGAAGATGCCGGGCACCATGTACTGGGGCAGCGTCGCACCCAGGAAGGACTGGAGCGATTCAGCCGAAGGCACGGCTTGACCTTCCGCCACCACCACATACGCCACCAGCCTGCGGGCGGAGCGCTCACCGGGAGCGGCGACCACCGCCTCCCGGAGCGCGGGATGGCGCAGGAGCGCCGCCTCGATCTCTCCCAGCTCGATGCGATGCCCGGCCACCTTCACCTGGAAGTCCTTGCGGCCCAGGAACTCGATGTCCCCCCCCGGCAGGAAGCGGCCCAGATCGCCCGTGCGGTACAGCCGCTCGTTCGTCTTCGGGTGGACGATGAAGCGCTCCGCGGTGCGGACATCATCCCGGAAGTAGCCCCGGGCCACGCCCACGCCGCCGATGAAGAGCTCTCCCGGCACGTAGTCCGGGCGCGAAGCCAGCGCATCGTCGAGCACGTAGAAGCGCTGGTTGAGCATGGGCCGGCCGTAGGGAATGCTGCGCGCCGTGGGCTCCACCTGCCCGATGGGGTGCAGGATGGACCAGACCGAGCCCTCCGTGGCACCTCCCAGACTGATGATCTGGATGTCGCCGCGCGCCAGCCGCCGGATGCGATCCGGGAGGGTGACGGGAATCCAGTCACCACTCATCATCACCAGGCGCAGCGAGTCCGGAAGGCGCTCGCCCCGGGTCTCGGCCACGTCGACGAGCATTTCCATCAGCGTGGGGACCGAGTTCCAGACCGACACGCGATGCGTGCGCAGCAGGTTCAACCAGCTCGCGGGATCCTTCGTGGCCTCGCTCTCGGGCAACACGAAGGCCGCGCCCACCGCGAGCGCTCCGAAGATGTCATACACGGAGAGATCGAAGCCGAGCGACGACAGCGCGAAGACCCGATCCTCCGGGCCCACCTGGAAGCGCGAGTTGATGTCCTGCACGGTGTTCGCCGCGGAGCGATGATCGATCATCACGCCCTTGGGGCGGCCGGTGGAGCCCGACGTGTAGATGCAGTAGGCGAGGTCCGTGACACTGCCCCGCCGCTCGGGAAGGGCCGCTCCGCGCGCGATGTCCGCGACGACCACCACCTCGACGTCCTCGGGCCAGGACAGCCGCTCCGCCAGGCGCGGCTCCGTCAACGCCACCTTCACCTGCCCCTCTTGAAGCAGGAGGTTGCGGCGATCCTCCGGAAGCGCCGGATCCACGGGCAGGTAGGCGGCACCCGCGAGCTGGATCGCCAGGACCGCGACGGCCTGCCGCCACCCCTTCTCCAGGACGACGGCGATCAGGGTATCGGGCTTCGCCCCCAGCGTGACGAGCTGGGAGGCCAGGGCGCTCGCGTGCTCACGCAGCTGCGCGTAGCTCAGCGTCCGCCCGTGGTCGATGACCGCCACCCGCTCCGGCATCCGCTCCGCCTGGGCGAGGAAGAGCGCGTCGAGACGGGCCTCGGGAATGGCGGCGGCGGTGGCGTTGAACGACTCGCGCCGGGCGCGTTGGGCCGCGGGCAGTTGGACGCAGGAGCGCTCGTTCCACGCCTCGGTGCTGTCGGCCAGCCGGCCAATCAGCTCGCCCCAGGCGGAGAAGGCATCCTCGATCATCCCCTCGGGGAAGAGGCCTTCGGGGTAGTCCCAGGAGAAGAGGAGCGCGCCGTCGTCGTCGCGCAACTGGCAGTCGAGCCACACCTGGGGCGTCTGGGTGATGGTGTAGTTCGTCTGACCCAGCCAGGAGAACAGCCCGGAGACGTCCGACTTGCGCGAACGCAGGCCGAGCATGCTCGTGAAGACGACGGGCATGAGCGCCCCGAAGCCCTCGCGCCGCCGCGACTGCTCGCGCAGCACGCGCACGCCGCTCATCTCGTTGTGCTCCAGATCCCTCGCGAGCTGATCCCGCAGGCGGATGGCGCGCTCGGTGAAGGTCTGCCCCTGGCCATCGACCTCCAGCAGCACGTTGGAGGTGAAGTCACCCACGAGCCGGTTGATCTCCGGGTGGATGGGCAGGCGGCGGAACACCGTGAGGTTGATGCAGAAGCGAGCGCTCTCTCCCCAGGCGGCGAGGACATCGGAGAAGGCACTGCACAAGACGCCAGCGCGCGTGAGTCCCGCCTCGGCGGCCCGCTCCTTCAGGCGCTCCCAGCGCGCCGGCTCGAGGCGAGCGCCAATGCGCCGGAACGTGGGACGCACCAGGTGCTCGGGAGACGTGGCGAGCGGCAGCACGGGCGCGGGGGGCAGGTCCGCGAGCCGCGAGAACCAATAGGACTCCGCGCGCCGGTAGGCCGGCGTGTCATGGGAGGCCAGCTCCGCGAGCACGTGCTCCCGGAAGGACACCGGCACCGGAGCGAGGACCTTCTCCGGCTCGAGGTACAACTCCCTCCACTCCTCCTGGAGCGCGAGCACGGCGGAGGCATCGGCGGTCATGATGTCGATGTCGACGTGGATGCGCACCCGCCCCTCGTCCAGGAGCGTCGCCTGGAGCGCGAAGGTAGGCCACTGGCCCGGCGGCGTGGCCCGGGTGGAGAACTCGTGGCGCACGGCCGCGAGCTTCTCCTCGACCTGGGCCGAGGGCTGGCCGCGCAGGTCCAGCACGGGAATGGAGTAGGCGGGAACGCTCTCCAGCACGCGCTGCTCTCCGGAGGGGAGCACCACCGAGCGCAGCATCGCGTGCTGATCGATGAGGCGCTGCCAGGCCCTCGACAACCGGCCGACGTCCACGTCCCGGGCGTCGATCTCGTTGTACATGTGGCAGGCGATCCCGCCGATCCCGAAGTCCGTTCCCCGGCCAATCAGGTACGCCTGCTGGATGTCCGTCAGCGGGAAGGGCTCGTGCTGACGTCTGGCGCGCTCGGGCGCCTCGCGCTGCTGGCACAGCGCGAGCAATTCCGCCTTGTTCGCGGCGATCCGCCGTTGCAGCTCGGGGGTGATGACATTGCGCGCCGCGCGAACCCGGAGGTGTTCGTCCTCGACCTTGAGTTCCACACCCATGCGCGTCAGTTCGGAAATGAGATCAAGGGCGTTCAAAACCGGAACTCCTCCATCTGCTCATCGAGAGCGGATTCAGGGGGCAACACCGCGAGCTGCTCGATGACGAGCGTCACGAGGTCTGGCAAACACAGACCGCTCAACAGCCGGGCGGTCGAAACGGAGATTCCCAGCGTCTGCTCGATCCGGGCCTTGATCTTCATGCCCATGAGCGAGTCGAAGCCAAAGCGCACGAGCGGCAGGCTCCAGTCGGACAGGTCCTGGGTGAGTTCCAGCTGGCGTGCCACCTCGGCGCGCAGGAAGGACTCGACCCGCGCCAGGCGCTCCTCGGCGGGCATGTCGGCCAGGGCCCGCGCGCTGGGCAGGGGCTCCGCGGTTCCAAACGTCGAGGCCGTCGGCAGGGACTGGAGACGATCGGCCAGCAGGGCCGCCGGGGCGTCCTCGGACGCCGGGACCGCGGACGTCCCCGACCGCACCGGCTGGAGCGCCGCGGAGCCTCCCGCGACCCAGTACCGCTCCCGCTGCCACGGATAGGACGGCAGCGGCACCCGCTCCCCGCCCTCGGGGAAGAGCCCCGCCCAGGAGGGAGTGCCCCCCGCGGCGTAGAAGCCCCCCAGCAGCGTGCGCAGGGTGTGGTGCTCGGGCTCGCCCCGCCGCAAGGGCGACAACACCGTCGCGCTCTTGCCGAGCTTCTGGAAGCACTGCTGGACCGGGCGGGCCAGGACCGCGTTGGGGCCGATCTCGATGAAGAGCGTGAAGCCCTGCTCCGCGAGCGTGGCGATCACCGGCGCGAAGCGCACCGTCTGACGGTAATTGCGCGTCCAGTGCTCCGCGTCGAAGTCCCCGGGCTTCGCCCGCTCGCCCGTGACGGTGGTGTAGAGCGGCACGGTCGGAGCATTCAGGCGAAGCGAGCCGAGCGCCCGCCGCATCGCCGGCCGGCGCGGCTCGACCGCGGGACTGTGGGAGGCGTAGCGGATGCCCATCTGCCGGGCGGAGATGCCGCGCGCGGTGAGCTCCCGCACCAGCTCCTCCATGGCACCCGCCTCGCCCGACAACAGCGTGGACGAGGGGCTGTTGAGCGCCGCGATCGACAACCGGTCCCCGTAGGGAGCGATCACCGCCCGGGCCTCCTCCTCCGAGAGCTCCAGGGCGGACATGGCGCCATCGCCAATGTCCGTGTGCAGCTCGCCACTGGCATGCGTGACGAGCATCGCGTCCTCGAGCGACAGCACCCCCGCGGTGTACGCCGACGAGACCTCGCCGATGCTGGAGCCGACGATCGCATCGGGCACGATGCCCCAGGAGCGGAGCAGGGCCGCGAGCCCCATCTGCAGGGCCACGTGCGCGGGCTGCGAGTACCTCGACAGGTCGAAGCGGGGCTTGTCCCGCCGCCACTCCTCGATGAGGGACCACCCCACGATGCGTTGGTAGACGGCATCGGCGGCGAGCACCGCGTCGCGGAAGACGGGCTCCTGATCGATCAGCGCGCTGCCCGTGCCCGGCCAGTGTCCGCCCTGGCCGGAGAACAGGAAGGCCACCCGGGGCGCCGGACCCGGACGCACGGACCCCGACTGGAGGTCGGGATGCGCCAGCCCCCGCTGGAAAGCCTCGAGGGCCCCCACCGCGTCACGCCGGGAACGGGACGCCACCGCGAGCCGGTGCCCATGGTGCTCCCGGTGACAGGTCGTGGAATAGCTCAGCGCGCGCAGGCCGGCGGACTCCGCCTCGGGCGAGGAGAGCTGGGCGGACAGACGCTGGGCGGCCTCGCTCAGCGCCCGCGGCGTGCGCGCGGAGAGGACGAGCAGCTCCGCGCGCTCCTCGGCACCCGGGGCCACCGGACGGCGCGCGGGCTCGGGCGCCTCCTCCAGGACGACGTGGGCGTTGGTGCCACTGAGGCCCAAGGCGCTCACGCCAGCGATCCGCCGCTGGCCGGCGGCCACGGACCACGGCCGGTGCTCGGAGATGACCTCGACCGGCAGCTCCGCCCAGGGAATGTGCGGACTCGGGTCCTTGAAGTGCAGGCTGCGCGGCAGCGCCCGGTGGCGCAAGGCGAGCGCCACCTTGATCAAGCTGGCGATTCCCGCCGCGCCCTCCAGGTGGCCGAGGTTGGTCTTCACCGAGCCAATCCCCACCGGCGCGGAGGCGGCGCGTTGCCGGCCGAGCACGGCGGCGAGGGCCTTCACCTCGACGGAGTCCGCCAGGAGCGAGCCCGCGCCATGGGCCTCGACATAGCCCACCTCTTGGGGAGCGATCCCCCCCTGCCCCAGCGCGCGCTCGATCACCCGCTCCTGCGCCGCCTGATGGGGAGCGGTGAGCCGGTTGGTGCGGCCGTCCTGATTGACCGCCGACCCGCGCACCACGGCGAAGATGGAGTCCCCGGCGGCGATCGCGTCCGACAGGCGCTTGAGCACCACGACGCCCGCGCCCTCGCTCCGCACGTAGCCATTGGCGGCGCCGTCGAAGGCCTTGCAGGCCCCATCCGGCGACAGCGCCTTGAGCTTGGAGAAGTAGACCGTCATCCGCGGCGAGAGCAGGAGGTTGGCCCCGCCCACGAGCGCCAGATCACACTCCCCCGCCCGCAGGCTCTGACACGCCAGGTGCGTGGCGACCAGCGACGAGGAGCAGGAGGTGTCCACGACGAGTGCCGGTCCCTCCAGCCCCAGCGTGGAGGCGATCCGCCCCGCGGCCATGCTCAGCACGCCGCCCGAGCCCGAATAGGGATTGATGCCACGGGGGTCCGGGGCGTTGAGCTCCAGCTGGGCGTAGTCGCTCAGGCAGATGCCGAGGAACACGCCGGTGGGCGTCCCCTTGATCCGCTCCGCCACGACGCCCGCGTCCTCCAGCGCCTCCCAGGACAGCTCGAGCAGGAGCCGCTGCTGGGGATCCATCGACCGGGCCTCGGGGGCGGAGATGCCGAAGAACGAGGCATCGAACGCATCCACCTCCGAGAGGAACCCACCGTGGCGCGAATACGTCTTCCCCGGCGCCTCGGGGTTTGGATCATACCAGGCGTCCAGACTCCAACGCTCCGAGGGCACCTCGCGGACCGCGTCCACGCCTTGCGCCAGGAGCTTCCAGAACTCCTCCGGATGGCGCACCCCTCCCGGCAACCGGCACGCCATTCCCACGATGGCGAGCGGCTCCTGCCCGGACGAAGCGATCTGCGGCGCGATCTGACGTGTGTGCATGATGCCCTGGCAACGGCGTGCCTGATGGAATGCCCCTGGGCACTCACCTCCCGGCGGGAACCGTGCTCGGGTTCAAGACAAGGCAAAGACAGACGCGCAACGCCCCGTCGGCGCCGAGGTCTTTCTTCCTTGGGGTGATGGAGTGGGGGGGTCGTTAACGCCTTGTGTGCTCCGGACAACATAGTAGGAGCCGAAAGACCTGTCTACCCCGAACAAAAGAGTCCACCGAGGGGGTACTCCCGAGGGCCGCGGGCCTCCGTTATATTGGACGAACCGCCAGAACTGACGCCGCGACACCCCGGAAAACCCGACTTTCGTGGCTGAATCCACGCTAAATCGATATATCGATACATGTATATGTGGCGGTGGATTCACTCAGCGTACGGAAGCGTTTGCTTTGCCCAGGTCGTCAGCATGTCTGTCTGATGAGCAGGCGAGCCGTCGTGCGCGTTCTCGCGCAGTGCCTAGCTTGGGACGAGGTGCGAGAGGAGGCACCCTCCATGAGTCTGGTGACGCTCTACACGAAGAAGGATTGTCCTTACTCCCGTGGCGCCAAGGCACTCCTTAACCAGATGGGTATCCACTACGAGGACATCGACGTGACGTATGACAAGCGCCGACTCCTCGAGATGATGGAGCGCTCCAATGGGGGCATCTCCGTACCGCAGATCTTCATCGCCGGGCACCACATTGGCGGGTTCTCCGAACTCACCCGGCTCCAGCAACGGGGCGATCTGACCGCCCTGCTGGGCGGCCAGGAGCCGGCGCCCAGTCCCTCCTGAGCCTGTCCGGGGCGATCAGCCCTCGCGTCCGCGGTACCAGGCCACGAGCCGGGCGAGTCCCTGCTCCAGCGTCACCGAGGGACGAAAGCCCGTCTCGCGCTCCAGCGCCGTCACGTCCGCGCACGTGGCGTCCATCTCCTCGGAGCGCGAGGACCGCATCTCCACCCAGGCCGTGGTGCCCAAGTGCTCCTCGAGCAGATCCACCAGCCGTGACATCGACACCGGCGTGCCCCGGCCCACGTTCAGCACGCGATAGAGCGGCAGGCCCGTGGGGGCCGCGTCCAGCACCCGCACCAGCGCCTCCACCACGTCGTCGATGTAGGTGAAGTCCCGCTGGGCCTTGCCCTCGCCATGCAGTTCCAGCGAGCGGCCCTCCAACATCGCGCGCAGGAACATCATGGGGGCCATGTCCGGCCGGCCCCAGGGGCCATACACGGAGAACAGCCGCAGTCCCGTGATGGGCATGGCGTACTGGTGGCTGTAGGCGTGCGCCATCATCTCGTTGGCGCGCTTGGTGGCCGCGTAGAGGCTCAGGGGCCGATCCGCCGCCGAGTCCTCCGAGAAGGGCATGTCCGAGCCCGCGCCGTACACCGAGCTGGACGAGGCGAACACCAGGTGCTCCACCCGTGAGCGGCGGCACAGCTCCAGCACCTGGAGGAACCCCGTGACGTTCGTCTCCGCGTATTCGGGTGACTCGGAGTCCAGCGTCCGCACCCCCACCCTCGCCGCCAGGTGCACCACCCGCTCCGGCCGCGCCCCGTCGAACAGCTCCCGGCAGGCCTTCGCGTCGCGGATGTCCATCCGGTGGAAACCGAAGTGGGGGGCCGCCCGAAGCCGGGACAGCCGTGTGGCCTTCAAGGTCACGTCCCCCGACGTGTCCAGGTTGTCCACGCCGATGACGGTGTCCCCGCGCGCGAGCAGCCGCTCACAAACGTGGTATCCGATAAAGCCCGCGGCTCCCGTGACGAGCACCTTCATGTCCTGCTCCCTTGCGACCCCGGCCCCCCTCCAGAGACCCGAGGACATACCACCGAGTCAGTCCTCGATTCTCGGATCGAGGAACGCTTTCTGCCGCTCGCGCCAATCCCGGGAATTCGCCCCTCTTGTCAACGCGCCGCCCACCGCCAGCCCCGCCGCGCAGGCATGATGGACGTTGTCGTGGACGAACAGCGCACTTCGACCCACGGGGTAGAGGCCTTCCACCCCGCTCAGGGCCTCCAGGGCCCGCTCCCGGGCCACCGCGAAGCCCCGGCGATATAAAGGATAGGCCGCCGCCATGCGGTGCACCCGGCTGTCCAGGATCTCCACCCCCGCGAGCCCCGTGCGCTCCAGCGCCGGACGCACCTGACGTGTCAACGCCTCGGGGGACGCGCACCAGATCGAATCCCCCACCGCGCACGGCAGATCGAAGCCCACCACCGTGCGCCCCGCCGGCCCCGTGCCCGAGAAGTTGCGGGGCTCGAAGAGCCGATTGGCCGGAAGACGTTCATCCGCGAAGTAATGCACGTCCCGTGCGCTTCCCCGCTCCGTGGCGAGCAGCAGGTACAGCAGTGTCAGGGCCCGGTAGTCCAACCCCTCGGCGGCCTCGGGCCGTCCAGTCCAGCCACACAACAGCGGCAGGGAGACCGTCGCCACCACGGCCCGCGCCGGAATTTCCAGCCCTCGCGCCACCACGGCCCTCACCCGTCCCCGCTCCAGCACCAGGCCCTCGGCCGCCGACCCGAGGCGCACCTCGCCGCCGGCCTCCCGGACGCGCTCCGCCAGGCCCTCGGCGAGCGCGCCAAAGCCCCCCTCCGGGTAGAAGTAGCGCCGCCCCGCGGACGCGCCTCCCCGGCCGAGCGCCGCGCGCAGCACGTCCCACGGGCCTCCCTTCTGTACCCGCGCCTGGCCGAGCGCCGCGTCCAGGGCCTCGGGAGGCAGGCCCCAGACCTTGCGCGCCGCGGGCTCGTACAGCACCCGTGCCGCGTGCCGTCCCAACCGCCGCGCGGCCTCCGCCCCGAAGTGGCTTCCCTCCGGAGGCCGCAGCCGCGCCAGCACCGCCGACACGCCATGCCGCGCCACCTCGGTGAGCCCCAACCCCCGCGCGATGCCGAGCAACGACAGCGGATAGGGCAGCCGCCGCTCCCCCACGTGCAAGAGGCCCCTGCGCGCGCGCACGCGCAACGCGCCGCCGAGCGCCCGCTGGTACAACGCCAGCACCTCCGGCCCCGCCGCCTGGTGCAACCGGTGCGGGCCGTAGTCCACGCGGAAGCCCGCGAAGTCGAACGAGCCCGCGAGGCCGCCCACCCGCTCCGCCGCCTCGAGCACCACCACGCGCTGTCCCGCCCGCGCGAGCGCATGCGCCGCGGACAACCCCGAGGGCCCCGCGCCGATGACCACCACGGGCGCGCTCACCCCGTGCCTCGCGGCTCCGGGGCGCGGCCCGCGCGCAGCCAGCCGATGCCCCGCGCCACCGTGCGGCCCATGCGCCACGTGTCCCGCACGGGCCTCCACTTCGAGCGTCCCTGGCGTGCGTGGTAGTCGATGGGCTGGAAGACGATGGGATCTCCCGCCGCCGCCAGCGCCAGCGTCAACGTCGTGGTGAGCGAGAAGCGATCCGGCAGCAGGGGCGCGAGCGAGAGCAGATCCGCCGTGCGCAACACCCGGAGGCCCGAGTTCAGGTCCGGCGCCTCGAAGCCGCCCCCCCAGCGCACCGCGCACCGGAAGAGCGCCTTCACGGCCGAGCGCGCGAAGGACTCCCCCGGACCGGAACGGGGCCGGGCGCCAATCGCCTGCCGGGCACCCGCGCGCACCGCATTCAGGAGTCCAGGCAGCGCCGCCTCCGGGTACGTCCCATCCGCGTCGATGATCCCCAGCCACTCGCCCCGGGCCTCGCGCGCTCCGGCCTTGATCGCCGCGCCGTACCCACCGCCGTTCGACGTCAGGACGCGCGCGCCCGCCTCGCGCGCCACCGCGCCCGTTCCATCCCGCGAGCCATCGTCCACCACGAGGATTTCGTGGGCCTCGTGCGCGAGCGCCGCCCTCACCCGCCGCACCACGCCCTCGATGCTGCGCACCTCGTCGCGCGCGGGGATGACGACGCTGATCATCCCTCCGGCGCTCCCGCGGGCACGGGCCGCCACATCTCCCACAGGGGCCACACCAGCATCGGCAACCACCCGAGCGCCGCGCCCACCACCGACACCGGCATGAGCCAGCCCCAGTGCGCCCCCCCGAAGCGCACCAGCAGCGGCGCCAGCAGGTGGATGAACGTGGCCACCGACGCCTCGGTGATGACCCCCACCTTCAGGCGCACGGACAGCGACGTGAGCATGAACAGGTGCCCCACGATGAGCAGCACCACGGGCACCGTGAACAGGTGGAAGTGGAACGTCTCCATCACCTGCCGCGCGGGCTTCTCCAGCCGCAGGGGCTCGGGGGCCGGGCCCTCGTCGGGCAGTTCCAACGCGGGGCCACCCGCATCGTCCGCCGCGACAGGCGCGGGCGTGGGCGCGGTGCTCCCCCGGTAGTACTCCGCCGAGCCCCGCCCCGACAGGCCCCCGAAGGAGTCCGCGTAGAGCCACGCCGAGGAGACGAAGCCGAGCACCAGGAACAGCAGGAAGCCCGTGTAGAGGACCCGGGCCTCGAGCGAGAGCCGGGTGATGGGAAAGGGCCGGGCGAACTGGCGCACGAGTCGGCTACTCCTTGGCCGCCGCGTTCGGCTTGAGGACGAGCTCGTCCAGGAGGATGAGGGCGCGGCGCACGCCCACCGCCATGGAACGCGAGGAGATGGTCGCGCCCGTCACCACGTCGATGTCCGTGCCCGCCCGCACCGGATCCTTCACCGTCTTGCCCTGGAACTGGCGGCGGAAGCGCGCGTCGGTGATCTCCTGGCCGTAGGACTCCCGGTACACCATCACCTCGTGGCGCTCGACGGTGCCCTCGGGCGACAACTTCACCGCGAAGGTGATCTGCTCGTGCTGGCCCAGCTCCTCGTCGATGAGGGCATAGCCGTCCAGGTGCTCGCCCGTGGTGGCCACGAAGAAGACGTACTCGGGCTTCGCGGGCTTGTAACCGAGCCGTCCCTGCAGGGCCGTCACCTGGGCCGGCGTCAACTTCACCTTGCGGAAGGTGACGCGCTGGCTCTGGGGGAAGAAGGCCTTGAGGACCTGCGGCGTGGTGAAATAGGTGGCCGCCGCCCGCGCGGGCAACGCCCCCCCCACCCCCAGCCACACCATCAGCGCCAACGCGAAGGGCTTCATGGGCCCTCTCCCTATCACCCCGTTCATGGCAACTCCCGCACCGATTGGATGACGGCCTGACGGACGTGCGCGCGCCAATCCGTCCGGGCCCGGTAGAGCCGCTCCGTGGTGGCCGCGCGCCGCTCCTGGCTCGCCCAGACATGCCCCGTGGGGCCCACCATCAGGGATTCGAGCTCCACCTCCACCTGGCCGAGCGGCTGGAGCGCGGACAGGTCCAGGCGCGTGAGCACCAGCACCACCGTCGCGTCCGCCCGGTAGCGGCGCGCCAGCGCCGAGGCCTGCGGCACCGTGGGCGCGGGTCCCGCCATCGACTCCACCCACAGCACCTCGTAGCCGCGCGCGCGCAGGGCTTCCGCGCCCTCGCGCGCCACCACGTCGCGCGGCTCCTCCGCGCCGAACACGTTGCCCACGAGGCCTCGGGGCGCCGGCTTGGGCACTTCCGAGGCCCCCAGCACCACCACGCGCGAGGGGCCGCCCTCGGCCCGGCGGGGAGAGCCCACGCACGCGAGCGAGAGCAGCACGAGGAGGATGAGCCACGAGGAGACGCGCATGGGAGCCCTTCTCCTCAGAACAGGTAGGCCACGCTGGCGATGCCCGCCAGATGTCCCTGGCTCCAGAAGTCGTCCGTCCACAGGTGGGGCTTCAAACCATCTCCGCCGCTCTTCTCCCAGTAGAGGCTCGTCTTGATCACGTAGGGCGGCAGGGGCCGGAAGTTGAGCCCCAGCGTCAGGCGCGCCACGTCGCCCACGGTGACGAACTCCGTGTCCGTGTCCTTCTCCTCGTAGCGCAGCGACGCCGTGAAGTGGCCGTCATGCCACTCGTCCGGCAGCCACCGGAAGAAGGGCTCGATGCGGAAGCGGTAGTTGGCCTGGGCGTAGAAGCCGAACATGCCCGTGGGGACGCGCTGGCGCGTGTTGCTCGGGGAGCCCTCGGGAAAGCCCTGGACGAAGCCCGGATCGATGAACGCGCGCACCACCTCGCCCGTGAGGTCCAACGCGCCCACCCGCCAGAAGACGTCCGCGTTGAGCATGCTCGCCCGGCGGCCCTCGAGGTCATACTCGCCCGTGTAGCCGGACACCGCCGCCTCCAACCCCAGGAAGGGCGACACGGACACCCGCGCCGTCAGCGCCTTGTCGTTGTTGTTGTCCTCCAGGTGGCTGCCCCGCGCGGCCCGGAAACCCTGGTCATCGAGGATCCGCGCGTCCAGGCCGTTGATGGCATAGGCCTCGTAGGACAGGCGCCAGTCGCGCCCCAGATCGAAGCCCCCGAGGAATCCCGCGCCGGACTCGAACCACGTGGTGGGCACCACCGTGGTGTAGGCGATGGGGCGCTCGGCCAGCTCCTGCGCTGGCGCGTCATGCCGCAGGTTGTACGCCCCCACCGGCACGAGGATGACGCCCGCCCGGAAGGTCATCCACTCCGTCAGCTTCAAATCCACCACGGAGAACTCGAGCAGCACCTCGCCCGCCTGCAACACGCCGTCGCGCTTGAGCGGGCTGCCCGCGAACTCGAACTCGATCTCCGTCGCCGTGGAGATGCGCTCGGAGATATGGCTGTAGACGAAGAGTACGTAGCGGTGGTTGCGGAACGTGCTGCTGCCATCCGCCCAGAGGAAGTCGTGCTCGGCGTAGCCGCCCAGCGTCGTGCGATCCAGGATCGCCGCCGCGCGCTGGGACAGCGTGCTGGTGGGCTGGAGCCGATCGATGAACACGTCCTGGGGGCCCGTGCCCGGCGTGTCCGTCCCGGCGGCGGGGCCAGGACCCGCGGGATCCTCCAGTCCCTCCAGCTCCAGGCGCGGACCTTCCTCCTGGGCGGCGGGCGGGGGTTGCCGGGGCGCGTCCTCGTCCTGGGCCAGGGCCGGCGGGGCGGCGAACAACCACGGCAACAACAGGGCGGACAGTCGGCGCGGCGTCATGAAGCGGCTCGGGGGTTCACATCGAAACGAGGAGGAAGACTTCACGCGCGTGCTCATTCGCCCGACTCCTGACTGACACACCGGCCGCGCAGGCACGTCTGGCCGGAGGCGCAATTCAGGTCCGTCTCGCAGCACACGCTCGGACACGCGCAGCAGACGGTGCCCTCGGGCGCGGTGCCGGTGAGGCATTCGGTGGTGGCCGAGCACCCGGCGGCGTCCACGCACACCACCGCCTTGGGCGCGTTGGACTCGCCCACGTAGACGACCGTGCCGTAATAGGAATCCACCACCGCGCGGCCCGGCGTGCCCATGTTCGTGTCGAAGTACTCGTACACCCCCGGCTGCGGGAAGGCGTAGCGCCAGTAGGAGAACGTCTCCTTGCCCTCGGTGCGCGTGTTGTAGGGCCTCACCAGGTTGGGGCTGAAGAGCGGTGAGGGCGCCGACAACGAGGTGACGTTGGACGGCACGTCGGGCTGGTAGTTGCGGAACTCGACGATCTGCCCGGGCCTCATGGCCAGGCCCCCTTCCGCCACGAACGGCTCGCTCGCGGGCACCAGGGCCCCCGTGGCGTCCTTGGCGCGCAGCACGTAGCGCTGTCCGATGCACGTGGGCGCGATGGAGCGGTAGAGCCCCGCGGTGATGCGGTTGAGGGCCACGGAGACCCGGGGAGGCCCCTCCGCCGAGTCCTGGATGGGCCGGAAGTCGGCGGGGAGCTTTTCCTCGCAGGCCGCGAGACCGAGCACGAGGCAGAGAAGAGGACGGACGCGCATCAGAGGACCTTGTCCGGAGCGGCCCCGGAGGGCGGCCGGTAGTGGAAGAGGACGATGTCGTGGGCGTGCGAGCGCACGCGGGGATCGCAGGTGAAGCGCGCCACGGGCTCCAGGTACGGCGCGAGCGCCTCGACCCCCGGCGCGCTGGAGGTGACATAGACGCGCGCGCCCGCGGCGGCCACGCGCGTCACCTCGCGGCGCAGTTGCTCACCCGTGGCCGGACGGCCCGCCCGGTAGTGCGGCACGTAGTGCTCGAAGAGCCGGGCCTCCTCCCCGGTGAAGAGCAGTGTGCCCGAGGGCGGCAGCGTGGCGGCCACGTGCGCCACCAGGCGCGCCGCGGGCGAGGGCTCGCGGCCCTGCGCCCAGGCCTCCGGGAGCATGACGGCCGCGCAGAGCACGGCCAGCGCTCCGGCCAGGGGCGCGGCGCGCGGGGGCCAGCTCCGCGCGAGCACCGCCCCCCCCACCGCCACGAGCAATCCCAGACAGAAGACGAGCGGCAGGGCATGGCGGGCCTTGAGCAGGTTCTGCCCGAGGAACATCCACGCGCCGTAGGGCACGCCCATCGCCAGCGCGAGCCCCGCCACGTCCCGCTCGGACGGAGCGAGGGCGCGGCGCCCCGCGGCGAGGACCAGGGCCCCCAGCGCGCCCGCGAGCGCCAGGGCGAACAGGAACCGCGCGGCCAGCAGGGCTCCGGGCTCCCCGTCACTCCCGGGCCAGGGCAGCCCGAGGCCCGCCGCCACGACATCGAACCCGAAGCGCTCCAGGCGCCATCCCAGTTCCGGACGCACCGCCACGGTGCCGCCCCACTCGCCCGCGTGGCCGCGCAGGAAACCCGAGCCGATGCGCACCAGCGTCTCCGGCCCCGTGAGGATCACCAGGGGAACGAGCCAGACCAGGACTCCCCCGGCGAGGCCTTCCAGCGCCGCGCCTCTCCGCCCCCGGGGCACGCCCACCGCCAGCCCCAGCAACGCCGGGAGGAACGAGGGCCGGGCGCCGATCGCCAGCCCCACCAGCGCGCCCGCCAGCACCGCGTGGCGCCTCGAGTGGCCCGAGCTCCCCACCGCACAGGCCGCGAGCACCAGCAGCGCGAGCCCCGTCCCGTCCGAGGCCGGCGTCGCGCCCAGGAGCACGGGCAGGGGCAGCAGCGCCCCGAGCGCCACGGCCACCAGCGCCCCCACCGCCCCGAGCCTCGGCCTCAGCGCGAAGCCAAGCACGCCCAGCGCCAGCGCCCCGAGGACGAGTCCGGGCACGGCCAGGGCGCTCACCTCGGAGGCGCCGGCGGCCGAGGCCCCTCGGGCCAGCGCCACGTACACGGGATAGCCCGGGAAGTGCGGCGCCTGCGCCGCCAGCTCGAAGCCCCTCAGCGAGCGCGCGAAGTTCACCGCGTCCAGATCCGGCAACAGCCGGGGCAGCGCGAGCACTCGCGCCCCCACCCCCGCGCCCACCAGCACCGCCAGCACCCCCGCGAAGGTCCGGAGCGGCATCGGCACGGGCGGTGTGACTTTGAAACTCATTCTCAACAAAAGACGCCGGGCGTACTACGCCCCCACGCGGACGGTCAAGCCAGGGACGGCGGGATCTGCAATACTGGAATTAGCTGTAAATCCAATCGCACCTTCCCCCCCGCCACCCCGGAGCCATGCCCCGAATGAATGTGAGAGCAACGCTCAGAAGCCTCGCCGTGACGTTGTGCGCGACCCTGCTGTCCACCGCCTGTGGAGGCCCCGAGGAACAGGAGTTCCCGGAGGATCCGCGCAGCCCGGAAGTGATCGCCATGGACTCCGCCCTGGGGTCCCTGGACATGCACAACCTCATGTCCAACACGGACATCGCCGGCTACCAGACGGTGACGCCGGATCAGGTCCAGAGCTTCCTGGTGTCCAAGGGTTCCTTCCTCGCGGGCTACCGGGATCCGGCGTTTGGCAACAAGACGGCCGCCACCCTCATCGTGGAGCGCGCCACGGCCTACACCATCAACCCGGTGTACATCCTGGCGCGCATCGAGACGGAGTCGGGGCTCATCCGCAGCGGCAAATCGACCAACCTGGCCAAGGCCACCGGCTGCGGCTGCCCGGATGGGAGCGGCTGTGACGCGGCCTACACCGGCTTCGGCAAGCAGGTGGAGTGCTCGGCGAAGGTGTTCCGCAACTACCTGCGCGACCTGGAGGCGGGACGCACCACGGTCTCCGGCTGGAAGGCGGGCGTGAGCAAGAACACGCTGGATCCCTGCACGGTGCGGCCCGCCAACAACGCCACCGCCGCCCTCTACACCTACACGCCGTGGGTGGGCGCCTACGCGTCGCAGTGTGGCACCTCCCGCTGGGGCGGCTCCTCGCTGGTGGCGCTGCTCTACCGGGAGTTCCGCGACAGCCGCAACTGGGGGGGACCCTGCGTGGTCGGAGGAGACATCCTGACGCGCTACAACCAGATAGGCGGAGCCGGGGGCGTGCTCGGGCCGTGCACGACGAACGAGCTGCCGACGCCCGACGGCGTGGGCCGCTTCAACCACTTCCAGAATGGCAGCATCTATTGGACGCCCGAGACGGGCGCCTGGGAGGTGCACGGCCTCATCCGCGCCCGCTGGGAGTCCCTGGGCTGGGAGACGAGCGCGCTGGGCTACCCCATCACGGGCGAGAAGCCGACCCCGGATGGCGTGGGCCGCTTCAACCACTTCAAGAAGGGCACCACGCTCGGCAGCATCTACTGGACCCCCGAGACGGGCGCCTGGGAGGTGCACGGCCTCATCCGCGCGAAGTGGGAGTCCCTGGGCTGGGAGACGAGCGTGCTGGGCTACCCCACCACGAACGAGATGACGACGCCCGACGGCGTGGGCCGCTACAACCACTTCAAGAAGGGCACCACGCTCGGCAGCATCTACTGGACGCCCGCCACGGGCGCGCACGAGGTGCACGGGCGCATCCGCGAGAAGTGGGAGTCCCTGGGCTGGGAGCGCGGCTCCCTGGGCTACCCCGTGTCGGACGAGTACGCCGTGAGCGAAGGCCGTGAGAGCGAGTTCCAGAAGGGCTTCCTCACCTTCAACGCCGCCACCGGGGCCGTCTCCGTCCGGATGAAGTAGTCCTATTTCCCCTGTTTCCCCTGGCGCGGCGGAATCGTGAGCCGCGCCAGCAGCAGCGCGGCCAGGGCGTTGCCCACGTACCAGTACAGCGTATAGGCCGGAGGAATCAGCGGCAGGGGGGGACTCGCGAGCGCCCGCACCGCGAGGTAGGCGCTGAAACCCACGCCCAGCCCCGCCGCGAACCGCCTCAGCCACGACGCCGGAACGGAGAGGATGGCGAACACCAGGGGCACCGCGGCGCTCAGCGCCACGGTCCGGGCCTCGGGGAAGGCGACGAAGCGGTGCCACTCGGGCAGTGGCAGGGCGAGCACGTCGAACGCGCCGCCCGCGTGGCCCGTCCACCGGAACACGAACACGCCCATCGTCGCGACGAGGAAGGGCAGCAGGAAGAGCGGGTGGAACAGGACGTTGAACATGCCCGGGCGCGTCCTGGCGCCCATCGTCACCAGCGCGATCACCAGCAGGACGAGCCCGAGCACGGGAGGCTTCCAGTCCACGGTGACGGGCGCGGGCGGGCGCGAAGCCGCGGGCGGCTGTCCGGAGCGGCTGGGCGCCTCGTCCTCGGAGGACGTGCTCAGGCCCTGGAGCTGATCCGCGAGACTGGCCCGGGAGTAGTTCAAGGACGCCGCGTCCACCAGCGCGAAGGGGAAGCGGATGGTGCCGCGCACCCGGCCCTGCTCATCCGTCTCCAACGTGGCCTTCTCGAGGCTCTCACGCAGCGCGCGCGACTCGCCGCTCGAGTCCAGGCTCGAGCCCAGCAGGGCCGTCATGCGCAGTCCCTCCAGCATCGCGCGCAGCGCCTCGCCCTGCCGCTTGCCGCCGGTGACGGCGGTGCCTTGCAATTCGAGGCCCTCCGCGGTCAGGTCGAGCGCGCCCAGCAGGGACAGCACCTGCTTGTCCACGCCCCCCATGAAGTCCGAGAGCCGCGAGCCCGACACCACGCCGCCCACCATGCCGTGCTTCCAACCCACCTCGTCCACGGCCTTCACGAGGGGGCTGTCCTTCCCGAGGCCCTCGCCCCGACGCTTGCGCGAGATCGCCTCCTCCAGCACGCCCTGGGGACCGACCAGCAGGTAGTGCCCATCGAGCGCCACGTCCGCCGCCCGGGGCTTCACCGCCGCGGGCGCGCCTTCCAGCTCCGTGAGGGTGTAGCCCTCGGACTGGAGGTAGGCGGAGAGCCGGCCCCAATCGAAGCGCCCCCGGGCGACGCCGAACCCCATGGCCGCGGCGAACGCATCCACGTCCTTGGCCGTGTCGACGCCGGTCTTCGCGTGGAAGTCCTTCACCTCCCGCTCGAACTTCTCCTGGGCCTCCTTCGACAGGGGGACGTTCAGCTCGGTCGAGTTCACGAGCAGCAGCTCGCGGGTGTCCGGCCCGAAGTAGGCGAGCAGCGCCGGATCCTTGGGGATGAGCCGTACACGAAGCCCTCCCAGCCCCAGGCGATCCAGGTAGCCGAAGTGATACGCGGCCCCGGCGCCCACGGCCAGCAGCACGACGAACACCAGCAGCTTCTTCATGAACAATGACTCCTTGGGAGGTGACACCCGAACCGACCTCGGCAGCATACGCTCGAAGCTCGGTGCGATTGCATGCCCTTGGAGGGCATGGGACACGGCGCAACCATGCTGCTGAGCGCCCTGCTGGTGGTCCTGACCGTCTCCCCCTCTTCCTCCCCCCCCGTGCGCACCGAGACGCGTCCGATGATGGGGACGTATGTGACGGTGACCCTGGTGGGGGGTACTCGCGGCGAGGCGCGCGAGGGCTTCGCCGCGGCCTTCTCGGCCTTCTCGCGCGTCAACGAGGTGATGAACGAGTGGCGGCCGGACAGCGCGCTCTCGGCGGTGAACCGCCAGGCCGGGGATGGCGCGTTCGTCACCGTGCCCGAGGACCTGTGCGCGGCCTTGCGGCGGGGGGTGCTGGGCGCGAAACAGACGGAGGGACTGTTCGACCCCACCTGGGCGGCGCTGCGGGGACTGTGGCGCTTCGGAACGGACCTGTCCCCGACCCTGCCCGACCCGGACGAGCTGAAGCAGCGCTGCGCGCTCATCTCCTCTCGGGACGTGGAATTCGCTCCGGCGCCCAAGGCAGGCGCCGCCGGGTGTGGGGTGCGGCTCAAGCGCGCGGGAATGCAGCTCGGGCTGGGCGGACTGGCGAAGGGCTGGGCGGTGGACCGGGCGGTGGAGAAACTTCGCGCCCTGGGCTTCAAGCACTTCTTCGTCCAGGCGGGAGGCGACTTCTACGCGGCGGGAAGCAAGGCGGGCCGGCCGTGGAAGGTGGGCATCCGCGACCCTCGGGGTGAGCCGGACAGCGTCCTCGCGGTGCTGGAGGTCTCCAACGCGGCGTTTTCCACGAGCGGCGACTACGAGAACTTCTTCCTGCTGGACGGCAAGCGCTACCACCACATCATCGATCCGCGCACGTGCTACCCGGCGACGGCCTCGCGCTCGGCCACCCTCCTCGCGCCGAGCGCCGTGGACGCGGAGGTGCTGACCAAGGCCGTGTTCATCCGGGGGGGACGGGAAGGATTGGCGCTCGCGGAGAAGCATGGGGCCGCGGCGGTCCTGGTGACCGCGGACGGACAACTCCTGGCCTCGCCCTCCCTCGACAAGAAGCTGAGGCGAACAGGCGCCCCACCCCAGCCTCCACGATAGAGGAGCGTGAACGCGACCGGTTGGCGCTCTGGCGGCTCGCGCCCCTCCATCACATCCTTCACGGTTGCCCTCCACCCGATGGGAAGCCCCTTGCCTCCAAGAGGCTGGCAGGGAGGCAGGCCGCGTGCCTGTGTGTCGTCAATGAGCGCGCGCGTCACCACTCATCACCCTTGGGAGAGCAAACCGTCATGCGAACCAGTTCCGCAACCTACTCCCGTCCCCGCGAGGAGCGGATCGATTTCAAGGCGGGGGACGGCAGACCGCTGAACCTCATTCGAGTCCGAGGCGCCAGGTCTCCCGTCAAGGGCCCCATCGTGCTTGTCCATGGCGCTGGAGTCCGCGCCAACATCTTCCGTGCGCCCATTCCACGGACGATCGTCGATACGCTCGTCGCCGATGGCTATGACGTCTGGATGGAGAACTGGCGGGCGAGCATTGATCTCGAGCCCAGCGAGTGGACGCTCGACCAGGCGGCCGTCCATGACCATCCCAAGGCCATCGAGGTGATCGCCCGGAAGACGGGCTGGAAGGACATCAAGGCCATCGTCCATTGCCAGGGCGCCTCGAGCTTCGTCCTCTCGGCGGTCGCCGGGCTCATTCCCCGGGTGAAGCTGATCATCAGCAACGCCGTCTCCCTGCACCCCGTGATGTCGCTCGCCACGAGGCTCAAACTCCGCCACTACATTCCCAAGCTCTCGCGGTGGACGTCCTATCTGGATCCCCAGTGGGGTCTCGGACCCGAGGGCCTGCTGCCCTGGCTCCTCACCCTGAAGGTGCGGGCCACCCATCGCGAGTGCGACAACACCGTGTGCAGGATGGTGAGTGACATCTATGGCGTGGGCCATCCCACGCTCTGGAGTCACGAGCACCTCAACCCGGCCACCCACGAGTGGTTGAAGTACGAGTTCGCCAAGGTGCCCCTCACCTTCTTCGCGCAGATGGTCAAGAGCCTGCGCGCGGGCTACCTGGTGCCCGTCGAAGGCTATCGGGAATTGCCTTCGGACGTGGTCACCCGCCGTCCCCAGACGGATGCCCGTTTCGTCTTCATGGCGGGCCGGAAGAACCATTGCTTCCTGTTCGAGAGCCAGCGGCGGACCTACGAGGCCTTGTCCCGGTACCGCAAGGGCTACCACTCGCTTCACGTGTTACCGGAGTACGGCCACCTCGACATCTTCATGGGCAAGAACGCCCCCTGGGATGTCTTCCCCATCATCCAGGCCGAGCTGAACCGGCCCGTCTAGGAGCACGCCCCCATGCTGTCGATCTTGGACGAACGTAAGGAAATACATGACTCCGCTCCCGACGTCTTCTTCCGCGAGACCATGTCGGGCGGACTGACGTTTGGAGTCACCGATCCCAAGCGGGGCGCCGCCGAGGGCCGGCGCACGCCCTTCACCTTCCACGCCACCATCCTCGTGGACGACGTGGTGGCCTTCATCGAGGAGCCGGAGCACACCGCCCGGCTCCTGGCCCGTGTCTCCTATCCGCACTTCGCCGAGGGCGTGATCGTGGACCGGGGACGCTTCAACCTGTTCCGGCCCGGGGATGCGCCGAGAACCCGGTTGATGACCTATGTCCTGCCCTTCGTGAACGAGGGCCGGGCGTTGTGCCTGTCAGGCACCAAGACCATCCATGACGATCGGGGATGGGACCTGTGGCACGACACCACCCGGCTCTATTGCCAGCTCCACGAGGGCGAGGACGAGCGCGGTCCAGTGGTGGGCGCGGGCATCCTCTCGCTGGGGGTCGGGGACGTGCTCAAGCTCATCGCGTCCATGGGCTCCTCCCTCCCCGGGCGGGACGGCCTCCAGGCGCGGCTGCGCTTTGGCCACTTCTTCCTCGGCGCGCTCTGGGATCTCTATGCGCCCAGGGCCCAGGCCTCCGAAACGAACGGGGTGTCCGCATGAGTCCAAGACGAGAGCATTTCGACGTCATCATCGTGGGGTCTGGCTTTGGCGGTTCGGTGATGGCCTGGCGTCTGGCCGAGGCGGGACTGCGCGTCTGCCTCCTGGAACGAGGCAAGGCCTATCCCCCCGGCTCGTTCCCGCGCAGCCCCTATGACATGCGCCGCAACTTCTGGGATCCCAGCGAGGGGCTGCATGGTCTCTTCAACATCTGGTCCTTCTCCGGGCTCGCCGGCGTGGTGTCGAGCGGGCTCGGAGGAGGCTCGCTCATCTACGCCAACGTGCTGCTGCGCAAGGACGAGAAGACCTTCATCCGGGAGGATCCCCATGACGGCGGTTATGAGTACTGGCCCGTCACCCGCGAGGATCTCGAGTCCCACTACGACGCCGTGGAGAAGATGCTCGGCGCCCAGCGCTATCCCTTCGACCAGGAGCCCTACCGGCACACCGCGAAGACGATCGCGATGAAGCTCGCCGCCGAGCGCCTGGGACGCCAGGACGACTGGGAACTGCCGCCGCTCGCGGTGACGTTCGGCAACCCGGGAGAGCCCCCCGTCCCCGGCGAGCCCATCCGCGAGCGCCACCCGAACCTGCACGGGCGCACCCGCCTGACGTGCCGGCTCTGTGGCGAATGCGACATCGGCTGCAACTACGGCAGCAAGAACACGCTCGACTACACGTACCTGTCGGCCGCCAAGCGCGCCGGAGCGGAGATTCGCGTGCGCAGCGACGTGCGCTCCTTCCGGCATGAGGGCGAGGGCTATGTCGTCGAGTACGTGGACCACTCCCGGGCCCAGGAGGGCGAGCGCCCCTCGCTGACCCGCTCGCGCCAGCCGTGCGAGGTCATCTCGGCGGACAAGCTCGTGCTGTCGGCGGGGACGTTCGGCACCACGTTCCTGATGTTCAAGAACCAGGGAGCCCTGCCGGGGCTCAGCACCCGGCTCGGCGCGCAGTTCAACGGAAACGGCGACATGCTGGCCTTCCTCTCCAAGTGCGTCCAGAAGGGCAAGCGGGGACGCGAGCCCCGCCTGCTCGATGGCGGCCATGGACCGGTCATCACCAGCACCATCCATGTCCGGGACGCGCTCGCGGGGGGCGAGGACCGTGAATTCAACCTCCAGGACGCGGGCCATCCGGAGTTCGTCAACTGGCTCCACGAGGGGCTCAACCAGTTCGCCATCCTGCGCCGCTTCGCCCGGCTGGGGATTCGGCTCGCCCAGGGGTGGTTGGGTTGGAGCAAGGACACCGACGTGAGCGCGGAGATCGCCAACGCGCTCGGCGACTGCGTGGGCTCCTCCAGTTCGATGCCGCTGCTCGCCATGGGCCGGGATCTGCCCAACGGACACATGTCCCTCAACGAGGACGGACTGCTCGCGATCGACTGGAAGATGCGAGGCGATGAGTCCTACTTCCGGCGCGTCCAGGGAGAGATGGCCCGGGTCGCCGAGGTGCTCGAGGGGAAGTTCATCCAGTATCCGCTCGGCGTCCTCAACCGCATCATCACCGTGCATCCGCTCGGGGGCTGCCCCATGGGCCGCTCCGTGGCCGAGGGCGTGGTGGACTCCCATGGCGAGGTCTTCAACCACCCCGGACTCTACGTGGCGGATGGTTCGGTGTTGCCGGGCCCCACGGGCGTCAACCCGAGCCTCACCATCGCGGCCCTGGCCGATCGTTTCGCCGATCACCTCATCGAGCACTCGCGCCGCCCCCCCCGCTCCCGCGCCCCCGTGCCCGAGGAGTCCATGGCCCTGCACTGACGGGCGAGGCGCCTCTCCTCACACGCTCGGAGAGGAGTCCCCCGAGGCGACCAGGCCCTCCTGCTCGGCCAACGTGCGCAGGTGCTCCTTGACGCGCTGGAACTGCTGGCGCAGCGCCGCCGCCCGGCGCTTGAGGGCCGCGGCCGGCAGCGGCTCCTCCCCCTCCGCCATCACCTTCGCCACGTCCTCCCACGACAAGCGTTGATCCACCCGGAGCGACAACAACAGCCGCTCCTGGGGATCCAGGCTCTCGCGCAGCGCGCGGAAGCGCTCCTTCACCGAGGTGCGCTGCCAGGGCCGGGTGTCCGAGCGCACGGCGAAGGGCTCCTCCGGCATCGCGGACATGCTCACGGGCTGCTCGCGGCGGACGGCGGGCGAGCGCATCACCTGGACGCACGCGTTGCGCGCCAGGCGGTACGCCCACGTGCGGAAGGAGCTCTCCCACCGGAAGCCCGGGAGCCCTCGCAGCAGGTTCTCGCTGAAGACGCTGAAGGCGTCGCGGCCCCGGTCGGGATCGTGGAGCATCGCCGTCATCAACCGCAGGATCTCCTGGCCATAGCCCTGCAGCGCCCGCTCCACGGCGCCCGCCACGTCCCCGCGCTCGCTCAGTCCCTGGATTTCCCGCTCCAACAGCTCCCGTTCATCCGCGTGCATGCCGTGCCTCTTCCTGGGTGATGGGCTCCCCACTGGAGTCCTCGGGGTTCGTGTCGTGCGGCGCCAGGAGCAACAGGGCGCGCCGCTCGAACCGCCCCGCGCCCTGCTCGTGTGCGATGCGCGCGGCGTTCTGGAGGAATTCGCGGGCCCGCGTCTCGTCGCCCAGGGCCCGCCACGCCTGCCCCCCGACGCGGTACAGCTCCGCCTCGTAGAAGCGCTCGTCCAGCGACTCCACCCATTGAAGGGCCGCGTTCACCGCGCGCAGGGACTCCTGGGGCTGCCCCCGCCGCAGGTGCACCTGCGCCAGCATGCCCACGTGGTAGGACAGCCCCCCGTTCAGGCCCGCCATGCGCCACCGGCTCAAGCCCAGGCGCATCTGCTCCAGCCCCACCTCGTTCAAGCCCAGCTCGGACAGCGCCCAGGCGCGCAGCAGGCCGGCCCACGTCACCCACTCCACCAGCAGGCGCACCCGGTGCTCGTGCGCGAGATCGAGGCTGGCCTCGGCCAGCGCCAGGGTCCCCCGCGCATCGCCGCGCATCTGACAGGCCACCGCCGCGTAGAGGAGCACGTAGGCGCGCGTCTGGGGATGGCCGATGCGCTCGGCGAGCGCGAGTGCGTCCTGACCCCGGCGCGGGGCGCCTTCCTCCTGGCCGATCACCGATTGGAGGACGGCGCTGTGGGCGAGCACCACCGTCGTGGGGTCCACCCAGTGCCGCACGGCCAGCCGCATGTGCTCCTCGAGGGGGAAGTCCGAGCACGCCAGGGCGCGATCCGCGTATTCGAGCGACTCGCGCATCCGCCCCCAGGTGAAGAGGATGGTGCACATCATGCGGTAGCCCAGGACGAGCAGCTCCTGGTTGCCCTGGCGCGAGCCCACGTCCACGAGCTGGGTGGCCAGGGCATAGGCCTCGCGGTACTCGCCGCGGGAGTAGGAGTAGGCGAAGGGGCCCCAGTAGGACATCTCCAGGGCCGACAGCGCGTCGCCCACGCGGGGGAACAGCTCGCGCACCCGGGCATAGGTGTGCTTCACCTCGGGAGCGCTCAAGCCACTCACCTGGGACAAGGGAATGCCCAGGGCGGAGAGCAACTGCAGCTCCTGCTGGGCGCGCTGGGGCGAATCGGGTTGGGCGTCGAGCAGCGTGAGCGCGTGCCGCAGGTGGTTGACGGCTTCCTGGTTGGCCGAGCGTTGCAGGGCACGCAACCCGGCGCGCCGCCAGTAGACGATGGCCTGCGCGGGGGCTCCGGCCTCGGTGTAGTGGTGGGCGAGCAACTCGGGCTGTGCCCCCACCACCTTGGGGAACAGCTCCTCCAGCGCCTGGGCGATCCGCCGGTGGTGGTGACGCCGGGGACCTCGGGGCAGGGACTGGTAGGCGGCCTCCTGGAAGAGCGCATGCCGGAACTGGTAGGAGACGCCCTCCTCCGTGTCCTCGCCATGCTGGAGCAGGCCCGCGGCCACCAGGGCCTCCAGATCCTCGCGCAGGGCGGCCGGCTCGCGCCGGGTCAACGGGGTCATCAACGCGCGCGTGAAGCCGCGGCCCACCACGGCGCACAGCTGGGCCAGGGTCTTGAGCCGCCCCGGCAGCGCGTCCAGCCGGGCCAGCAGCAATCCGTGCAGGGTGAGGGGCAGGGAGGGCACCACTCCACTGGCGGCCACCCGATGCGCCATCTCCTCCACGAAGAGGGGCACCCCATCCGTCTTCTCCACGAGCAGGCGGACCGTCTCCTCCGGCAGGCGCGTGCCGGCCGCCTCTCGCACCAGCCGGGCCGTGAGGGGCGCCGACAACCGCTCCAGCACCAGGTGGTGGAAGAGCAGCCCCTCGCCCCGGAGGCGGCGGCCGTCCGTGTCCCGGGTGCTGGCGAGGACGAGCACCCGTGCACGTCCCAACTGGGCCAGCACCGTGTCGATCAATTCCCAGGTGGAGGGATCCGCCCAGTGCAAGTCCTCCACGATGCCGAGCACGGGCTTCATGCGGGTCAGGTTCAGCAGCAGGGTCGTGAGCGCCTCGCGGGTGCGCTCCTTGTGCTGCTCCGGCGACAAGGGGAAGCGTGGCGCGGCGCCCTCCAGGGGAAGCGAGAGGAAGGCGGCGAGGAGATCCCGCTGCTCCGCGCCCAGGCCGAGTTCCGTCAGGCACGTCTCCAGCACGCGGCGGTTGTCCTGGGGCGAGCCCTCCGGATCCAACCGGAAGAGCCGCTGCAGCATCTCGATGAGGGGGTGGAAGGCGCTGTGGGTGAACTCGCTCCAGCATTGGCAGCGCAGGAGGATGCACGGAGCTTGGGATTGAGCGACCCGCTGACGGACTTCCTGGAGGAGTCGGGACTTGCCGAGGCCCGCCTCACCGGAGATCAACACGAAGGAGCCCCGGCCTTCCTGGGCCTCCCGCCAGAAGCCGAGCAGCCGCTCCAGCTCTTGCTCTCGGCCCACCAGGGGGGTGAGCGCCCCCGCGGCCAGCGTGCGATCGAAGCGGAACACCGCCTCGCGCGCGCGCTCCACCCGCCAGAGCACCATCGGCCGCGCGCCGGACAGTCCCTCGAAGGAGCGGGAGCCGAGCGTCCCCGCCTCGAAGGCCTGCTGCACCAGCGTGTGCGTGGCCTCGCTGAGGACCACGGTGCCGGGGCGGGCCTGCCGGGCGATCCACGCGGCGATGCGGGGAGCCTCGCCCTGGATGGTGGGGGCACGGCCGCGCAGCTCCGGAAGGCTGTCGTCCAACACCACCGTCTCCGTATGGAGGCCCACCTGGACGACGAGCTCCCCCGAGGACAGTTGGAGTCCCGCCGCCACGGCGTGCTCGGCGTCCTCCTCGTGCGCCACCGGGTAGCCGAAGCAGGCCAGCACCTCGTCGCCCATACAGGTGGTGATGGAGCCGCCATGGGCCTGGATGATCTCCGAGCAGCGCTTGTGGAAGGTGGCCTCCAGCTCGCCCAGGTCCTCGGGATCGGGCTCCTCGGTGAATCCCACCATGCCCACCAGGTGGCAGGATACCAGCGTCACCGACCGGCGCTGGGGCACCACCGCCCGGGGCTCCTCGCGCCAGGGCCCCAACCCATCCTCCATCCGGCGCAGCCGCTCCAGGAGCAGGGCGGCCGACGCGAGCCGCTTCTCCGGCGTCTTCTCCAGGAGCGAGGCCACCAGGGCATCCGCTTCCTCGGGCAGCTCCGGACAACGGATGCGCACCGAGGGCACCGGCTCGGGCGAGACAACCTGGGCGCGCAGCTCGTCCAGCCGGACGCTCGCGTAGGGCAGCTCCCCGCAGAGCAATTCGTACAGCAGGATGCCCGCGGACCAGAGATCGCTGCGGGCGTCCTGCTCGCCTCCCCGCCACTGTTCCGGGGACATGTAGGCCGGCGTGCCAGCCGTGGGCAGGAAGGCCGCGGCGGTGTCACTGGAAAGGCGAGACCAGGCGAGCCCGAAGTCGATCAGCTTCACGCGTCCCTGGGGACCGATGAAGACATTGCTGGGCTTGAGGTCGCGGTGGACGATGTGACGGCTGTGCGCGTGCGCCAGGCCGGCCGCCACGCCGCTCATGATCTCCAGGACGCGCCGCACCCCCAGCCGCCGCTCGCGCCGCAGCAGCGAGGCGAGCGATTCACCCTCCAGGCACTCCATGATGAGGAAGGGAATCCGTGGCTCCCACGGCGCCCCCACCCATTCGGACACGTCGAAGACCCGGATGATGTTCTCGTGATCGAGCCGCGCGATGGCCCGGGCCTCCTGCCGGAGCCGATCCAGGGACCAGTCGGAACCCGAGCCCTCCCGGGGCATGAAGAACTTGAGGGCCACCACGCGCTGCAACTCCGCGTCGCGCGCGCGGAACACCTGGCCCATGCCGCCTGCCCCCAACTCCGCGACGATCTCGAAGCGCTGCCCATCCGAGCCCCCCAGTCGCTCCCCGGTGGCTGGCTTGCGGAACAAGGTGGGCCCCTGGGCCAGGGCCTGCAGGAAGGAATCATCGAAATCCGAATCATCCCGCTCGGCGGACGGAGTCCGTGGATCAAGGTCCGAGGGAGTACTCCCGGTGGTGTCTGGGCTCCGATCAGCCATGCCCTACCCCCGCTCAAGGGCTTCCATTCGAGAAAAGGTATGGCCCCGCCGCGACGCGTGCCAGACCGCCCTCGGGGAAGGCTGGAGCACGGTCACCCAGGCGGGAGGAGAGGGCGACTAGTCGAACAAGCCCTGCAGGTAGAAGCGTCCATCCCGAGCGTCCCGGAATACCCACGCCTGCCCGATCCCCTCGAAGTGGACCCGGTAGTAGTCACGGCAGTACGGGCGCGCGTCCCACCAGTCACCGCTCAGACGCTCCGGACCCATCAACGCCACCACCCGGCGCCACCGTCCCCCGAGGTGCGCGGCCATCAACTCCCCCGCCTCCGACATCTCCACGTCGAGAGAGGCGGGACTGCCCAGCATCCGCGAGGGCCGCTCCCGAAGCACCTCCGGCACGGGCTCGGCGGCCACCACCGGTTGGAGCAATTCCCCTTCCAGACCCCGGCTCGCTGGCGGAGGACGGAAGGCACGCGCCGCGTACCCCGCCTCGGGGCGGTGCGAGTCCTCGAGCGCGGCCATGAAGAGCGACTCCTCGCCCAGGGCCGTCGCCAACCGGGAAAGCACCACCTCCAGCGCCGCGTCTCCCTCGGGGGCATCCCCCAGGGAGAGCTGCTGGCCTCCATCCTCGCAGTCCTCCTCCACCCGGAGGAGCAGCTCCGCCACCGGCCCCTCCAACCGCACGTCCGAGAGCCGGTGCCGCGTCAGCTCCAACAACATCTTCGCCTGCGCCGTGGGCCGGGCCAGCGTCAGCGGCACCACGGCCCGCCCGGAGGGATCCAACTTCAACGTCAGGCTCAACCGCACCGCGGCGCGGCTCCGGCCCCCCAACCGTCCACACAGCCGGTCCAACACCGTCTTGAGGGCGAACTGCAGGGGCTCCAGCGACTCGGCGGGCCACTCCAGCGTCAACCGCTCCTCGAGCACCTCCTCCAATACCTCCGCGAGGAACGGCGTCTCATCTCCTCCCCGGCAACGCGCATGCGCCCGCATCCCCACCGCGCCCCCCCGCGCCGTCACCGCCCCCACGGGCAGCGAGGCCACCTCGCCCAGCGTGCTCAACCCGAGCGCCACGAACGCCGTCTGCTCCGGGCCCTCCAGGGCGCTCAGCGGCAGCGGAGCCAGGGCCCGCGCGCCCTCCCCGTCCGGCACCACGTCCATGTGCCGGGCACCATGCCGGGCCAGGGCCCGCGCGGTGAACTTCTCCGAGGCCACCACCATCCGGCCCCGCCACCCCAGCTCCGAACATCGCTCCAGCACCTGGGCGCACAACCCCTCTTCCCCCTTCACCAGGTGGGCCGCCCCGGCGTCGAGCCACAAGCCATCCGGCTCCGACACCTGGAAGCCCGGCGCCAGGGCCATCAACATCTCGCCCAGGGCCACCAGCGCCCGCCGCTCCTCCTCGGGCCGGTAGGTGAAGTGGCGCAGCGTGGGCTCCAGGGCACTCGCCGCCGTGAGCGTCATCTCCGGACGCACGCCCGCCTTCAACGCGCTCGTGGACGCGCACGCCACCCGCTGCTGACCGCGCACCTCCTCCACCAGCACGAAGGGTTTGCCCGTCAGCTCCGACAGCTCGATCACCTTGCGCTGCACCGGAAAGCGCGGAAAGTGCAGATACCCCAGCCGCATGTGCCCCTCCCCTCGTCCCTCGCCTCAGTGCAGCGCCGGACTCGCGTCCAGGTGCGGACGCAACGACGGCAGGGGCGCGTCCCGGCCCGGGCGCTGACCCAGGATGCCGCGGTGCCCCTCGCGCGAGGACGGCTCACGCGGCAGCTCCGGCACCGTCATGGGCTCGGTCGGCAACAGCTCCGCCCCCCAGGGACACTCCCCCTCGGCCAGCTCCGGATAGAGCGCCCGCCACGGCACCAGGGCCCGCGACCCGAGTCCCCCCTGCCGGCTGCGCACCACCTCCACCGACAGACCCCGATCGCCCCGGGGCTCGGTGCGCAGCCGCAACATCCCATCCGCGGGGGCCTCGGGCGCCGTCAGGAGCAGCAACAGGGTGCCGCCCCTGCCCGCCGCGTCCAGGAGCCGCTTGCCCTCGGCGGGTGACAGGCGCACCCCCGCCTCTGCCCGCGCCGTCCCCGGAGGAGCCCGCGTCAGATCCAACACCACGCAAGCGAACGCACCGCTGCGCACGAGCTGCACCGCGGACCACGCGAGCTGTTCCGCCGTCCGGGGCCGGACGATGAGCAGCCGGGAGGGATCCACCCCCGCCGCCACCGCCGCGGGCGGGTAGAGCTCCCCGGCGCCATCCACGTAGGCACACAGCCGGCCTTCCCGGTGCGCCGAGGCCACGGCCCGCAGCGCGAGACTCGTGCGCCCCGAGGCCCGCTCGCCCCATAACTCCACCACCTGGCCCAGCGGCAACCCGCCCCCGGGAAGCAGTGCGTCGAACGCCTCCACCCCCGTCCTCAGCGCCGCGAGGTACTTCCTCGGCGCCGCCTGCAACCGGCGGATCTGCTCCCTCAACGCCTCCACCGTCACCGCCAGATTGCCCACCGTCGCACTCATCACGTCACCCGCCGCGCACAGGACCTGAAACGAGGTTCAGTATGCCGGGCGTTCTGACATGCGCCAGGAAATGTCGCCTGGAGGGCGGACGGACGGCCTGGAGCCCTCCGCCCCATACCCTGGGTGAAGACCTAGTTGGCGCAGAGCACCTTCACCTCGAGCTTCTGATCCGTCGGCCGCCGCGGGCACGAGGACTGGAAGTACAGGCGCGCGGCACGCCCCTCCTGGGCGGGCTCGTACGACAGCTCGCCCCCGGCCACGCTGCACGTCTGGGTCTGGCCGTCCTCGCGCGTCACCTGGACCTGGACGAGCCGGGCATCGGGCAGGTTCACCACCTCGATGCTCTGCGAGGAGCGGGCGAGCGAGGCGATGTTCACCAGGGTCTCCCGGTAGCTCGGGCGGCAGATGGAGTCCAGGTTCGCCAATCCCGAGTCGAACAGCTCCGCCATCTCGCGCTGGCGGTAGCCGGGCCCGTAGGACGTCGGGCAGTCGGCGTTGCGCACGAAGTTCCCATCCAGCACCTTCTCGGCGCGCTTGTCCGTCAGGCCCACGGGGCCGATGGTCGCCCACAGCACCTCGCGCGTGGCGCCCGTACCGTCCGTGAGGCTTCGGAAACGCTCATAATAGGAGCGCACCGGCGTCAGGCGCTCCGCCTGTTCGCTGCACAGGTCGTGCGAGGTGTCCAAGTCCAGGATCACCCCCGGCGGCCGCTCCGTGGAGCTGCAATCTTCCTCGTCGGAGACCACCACCACCAGGAGCCGGGCCCCGTCGCGGAGGAAGCCCGCCGTTCCCCCCTCCCGGACGTCCGTGGAGGACAGCGGCGGCGTGAGGGCCAGCCGGACCGCCTCGAAGGGCGACTCCTGGCCGCTGCCCTTGACGCCCTGCTTCACCAGGCGGCGGAACTTCTCCAGCAGCTCGGGATCCCCCCCCTCGATGAAACGCTCGCCGGTCAGCCGACCCTGGGCGTCGGGAACGGGCTGCAGCCTCCCCCCCTGATCGTTATAGAGGGAAAACTGCTCGCGGTTGCCGACGAGCGCGTGCAGATAGACCGACGTGGTGATGACCCCCACGCGAAAGTCCTGCGCCACCCCATCGTCCTTGCGCAGTTCCTCCAGGAACGCGGGCAGCTCGGTCGCGATCGCCGCCTGCTCCTCCGTCATCGAGCCCGAATTGTCGATGACGAAGAGCAGATCCGTCTTCTGCGCCGGGATGAGGGGGGCCTCGGCCTGGCAGCGGCCGGGCAGCGTGGAGCCGGGCGCATCCACGGGCGTGGTGCACGCCATGTGGCACAGGGTGGCGGCCAGCAGCGCGCTCGTACGGAAGGAGTGAACCATGAAATCTCCAGGGGAAGGCCGGCGAGCGTAGCGCGTGAGACGCCCGGCCAAGGGGGTTTTCCCACCGCCCGCCCCTCCGCTGAGAAGAGGACATAACCGTCCGGCAGCAGACGACCTTGGTGAAAAGTACAGGTCTCGTTTGCCATGTCCGTTTTGATTGCTACGTTGGGACAACCCCCTCAGAAGCTCGACCACAGAATTCTTTGACCGGCCCGCAAGCAGTCCGGCCGGGTTGCAAAATCGAGGCATCCCTACATGTCCGACGAAAAGAAGAAGGGCCCTTCCTCCGCAGCGGCGATGCCCGCCGCCATGGCCCCCCCGGGGATCATCAACAAGGAGGACATCCCGCAGGTCCTCCCGATCCTCCCCCTGCGCAACTCCGTGTTCTTCCCGGGCGGCGTGCTGCCGCTCGCGGTGGGCCGCCAGAAGACGATCGCCCTCATCAAGGACGCGGTGCGTGACGACCAGGTCATCGGCGTCGTCACCCAGCGCCGCGCCGAGGAGGAGGATCCCGGCGCGTCCGACCTCTACACGATGGGCACCGTCGCCCGCATCGTGAAGCTGCTCAAGATGGGCGAGGACAACTACTCGCTCGTCGTCCAGGGCCTGGCGCGCTTCCGCGTGCTGGATCTCGTGCAGGAGGCCCCCTACCTCAAGGCCCGCGTGGACGCCGTCGAGGACCGCACGGCCTCGGAGAACGTCGAGGTCGAGGCCCTGGGCATCAACCTCAAGAAGCTGGCGCGCGAGGTCATCGAGCTGATGCCCGAGCTGCCCGCGGCCGCCACCGAGCTGGTCGAGTCCATCACCCACCCCGGCCACCTGGCGGACCTCATCGCCGCCAACGTGGACGTGGACATCGGCGAGAAGCAGGCCGTCCTCGAGACGGTGGACCTCAAGGCCCGCATGAGCCTCGTGCTCGAGCTGCTCAACCGCAAGCGCGAGATCCTCAAGCTCAGCAACAAGATCGACTCCGCCGTCAAGGGCGAGATGTCCAAGACCCAGCGCGAGTACTACCTGCGCCAGCAGCTCAAGGCCATCAAGGAAGAGCTCGGCGAGATGGGCGAGGAGGAGGAGGAGCTCGACGAGCTCCAGGAGCGCCTCAAGAAGGCCGGCCTGCCCCCGGACGTGGAGAAGGTCGCCAACAAGGAGCTCAACCGCCTCAAGACGATTCCGGCGGCCTCCAGCGAGTACACCGTCGCGCGCACCTACCTCGATTGGATCGCCGACCTGCCCTGGGCCAAGCTCAGCGAGGACAACCTCGACATCGAGAACGCGCGCCAGACGCTGGAGAAGGACCACTACGGCATCAAGAAGGTCAAGAAGCGCATCCTCGAGTACCTGGCCGTGCGCAAGCTCAAGAACGACATGCGCGGCCCCATCCTGTGCCTCGTCGGTCCCCCGGGCGTCGGTAAGACGTCGCTCGGCCAGAGCATCGCCAAGGCCGTGGGCCGCAAGTTCGTGCGCCTGTCCCTGGGCGGCGTGCGCGACGAGGCGGAGATCCGTGGCCACCGGCGCACCTACGTCGGCGCGCTGCCGGGCCGCTTCATCCAGAGCATGAAGAAGGCCGGCATGAAGAACCCGGTCATGATGCTGGACGAAATCGACAAGCTCGGCGCGGACTTCCGCGGCGACCCGAGCGCGGCGCTCCTCGAGGTCCTCGACCCCGAGCAGAACAGCACGTTCAGCGACCACTACCTCGACGTGGCGTTCGACCTGTCCAAGGTCATGTTCATCGCCACCGCCAACCAGCTCGACCCCATCCCCGGCCCCTTGCGCGACCGCATGGAGATCATCGAGCTGACGGGCTACACCTTCGAGGAGAAGCAGAGCATCGCGCGCATCCACCTGGTGCCCAAGCAGCTCAAGGAGCACGGCCTGTCCGCGGATCACATCACCATCTCCGACGAGGCCCTGCTGGTGCTGACCACGGCCTACACCCGTGAGGCCGGTGTGCGTAACCTCGAGCGGCGCATCGCCGACATCTGCCGCGCGGTGGCGGTGGAAGTGGCGGGCGGCAAGACGGAGAAGCAGGACGTGGATGGCAACCGGGTGAAGGAGATCCTGGGGCCAGAGATGTTCTACTCGGAAGTCGCCGAGCGCACCGAGGTGCCGGGCGTGGCCACGGGCCTCGCGTGGACCGCGGCGGGTGGCGACCTGCTCTTCATCGAGGCGACGAAGATGGCGGGCAAGGGCGGCATGACGCTCACCGGCCAGCTCGGCGACGTGATGAAGGAGAGCGCCACGGCGGCGCTGAGCTACCTGCGCAGCAAGGCGGAGTCGCTCGGCATCAACGCCAACTTCCTGGAGAAGACGGACCTGCACCTGCACTTCCCGGCGGGCTCCATCCCCAAGGATGGCCCCTCCGCCGGCGTCACCATCCTCACCGCGCTCACCAGCCTGCTCACCGGCATCCGGGTGCGCGGCGACACGGCGATGACGGGCGAGGCCACGCTGCGCGGCCTGGTGCTGCCGGTGGGCGGCATCAAGGAGAAGGTGCTCGCGGCGCACCGCGCGGGCATCAAGCGCGTCATCCTCCCGGAGCGCTGCCGCAAGGACCTGCAGGACGTGCCGGAGCAGGCCCGCAAGGAGATCGAGTTCATCTTCGCCACGCGGATGGACGAGGTGCTGGCCGCGGCGCTGGAGACCTCGCCCTTCAAGGAGGGCGTGCCTCCCCAGCCCGAGACCGCCACCGAGTCCACCCCCGAGGTGCGCGCCTAGCGCGAGCCCGGAGTTGAGCCAGTCATGACACGGGCGGGCTCCCACCAGGGAGCCCGCCCGTTGTCTTTCCAGGGTGCGCTCAGGCCGCGGCGAGCTCGTAGATGAAGAAGCTCTGCAGGGACTTGTCCAGCTGCGGCGCCATGCAGTGCCTGGCCACCTGCCGGTAGCCATGCAGCGCCAGATCCTTCTCGACGATCAACGGCGACAGCTTCTGCTCGTCACTGGAGCTGGTGATCAGATCGTCGTGCGTGGCGCGCAGCTCGTACAGGGCCACGTCGACGTGATCGCGCTCCATCGCGTAGTCGATGACGTAGCGGTACCAGCGCCACAGGGCCTGCTGCCGCTGCTTCTCCAGCGTCCGGGCGGCCTCGGGAATCTCACCGCGCTTCTCATGCGCCTGGAGCTCGGCCTCGCTCGTCAACACGAAGCCCTTCACCACGCGGATGAGCTCGGCCCCCGCGATGCGCTCGGCGTCCGCGCTGCCGCAGTACTCGGGGCAGAACTCGTCGCCCAGGAGGAAGAGTCCCCCCTTCGTCAGCAGCGACCGGCCATGGGTCAGGTAGCTCTGCGGAAGGTGGTGGTGCGAGCCCCAGCTGATGAGGATGTCGATCGGCTCCTGGTACTCCTCGAACGGCTTGGAGAACACGCGCACGTCCGTGCCCTTGACCCGGCGCTTCAACGCCTCGAGGAGCGTCGCATCCGTCTCATGGGCGACGACATCGGCCCGGGGGTGGAGCCGGGAGAGCTGCCACGCCAGGTACCCACTGCCGCAGCCCACGTTGAAGATGCGCGGCGGGCGTCCCAGCTCGCGGCAGAAGGCCTCCACGCGCGCCAACATGCAAGCGTCGCCCTCGGCGATCTGGGGATGCCCGGAGCGCATGCGCAAGGTGATGTCCGACTGCGCCTCCTCGGGCGGTGCGACGAGCTGCCCACTCACAACCGCACCTCCTCCTTCTTGACGTTGACGATGGACGACGCCTCCACGGTCGCCACGAAGCGTCCCAGTCCGAAGCGGGGCTTGAGGACGACGTACAGGCCGTCGATCGCGCCTTCCGGCGTCATCACCGGGATGCCCTCCACGCCGTCGAAGAAGCGGGCGTTGTCCTGCGCGCGGCCCTTGATCTCCTCCGAGCCCGAGGCCAGCGTCGACTTGTCCTTGCGCAGCGTCAGGTTCTCGGTGACCCGGCGCGACATCTCTCCGATGAGGTGGCTCGTGGCCTGCTCGGCGCTCGACAGGTCCTCCAGGCCGGACACCAGGTTGAGGAAGGCCTGCTTGAGGCGCGACGGATCCTTCTCGTACTGGCTGAGCCGCTCCGCCTCCTTGAAGTAGTTATCCTTGCCGCAGCGCTGGTCGTAGAACACCGACACGAAGACGAGGAAGCGCAGGTAGGCCTGGCGGTAGCTCTTCTCGAAGAACGACTGGGCCTCCTGCTCGCTGACCTCGCCGCTCACCACGCTCGTGATGGCCGCGGCGGACAGCATGGCGCTCAGCATCGCCAGGTGCACGCCCGTCGACAGGAGCGGATCCAGGAAGCACGCCGCGTCACCGCACAGGAAGTAGCCGGGTCCGCAGAAGCTCTCCGCCGCGTACGAGTAGTCCGACTCCGTCTTCAGCCCGGTGACGAGCTTCGCCCCGGAGCAGACCCGCTGGATGAGCGGGCACGAGGCGATGGCGTCCTCGTAGATCTTGGCCGTGTCGGCCTCGCGCTTCTGCGCCTGGAAGGAGTCCTTGTGGACGACGACGCCCACGCTCGTCTTCCCTCCGCTCATGGGAATGGCCCAGATCCAGCCATCCGGGATGGACCCGACGGCGATCGCGCCATCCCGGTAGTCCGCGCCCTTCTGCGTGCCCTCCCAGTAGCCCCACACGGCGATGTTCTGGAACACCTTGTGGAACTGACGATTGCGCAGGTAGCGCGTCGACATCACGCCATGCCGGCCCGAGGCGTCGATCAGGTAGTCGAAGGAGATCTCCCCCGTCTGGCTCTCATCCCCGTGCACGGCCCAGACCGCCTTGACGGGACGGCCCTCCGCGTTGTTCTCGATGGACTTGACCTCCACGCCCTCGAAAACCCGGACGCCCTGCTCTTCCGAGTGCCGCAGGAGCAATTCGTCGAACTCCGACCGGTCCACCTGGAAGCTGTAGGTGTGCTGGCCCTGGAGCTCGCCGAAGTCGAGGCTCCACTTCTCACGGCCCCACTCCAGGTAGGCGCCCGGCTTCTTGACGAACCCCTTCGCCTCGATCTTCTGCCGGGCCCCGATGAGGTCCGCGATCTCCAGACACGACGGAAGGAGCGACTCGCCGATGTGATATCGCGGGAACATCTCGCGTTCGATGAGCGTGACCTCGACTCCGGCGCGCGCGAGGAACGACGCGGCGGTCGAGCCAGCGGGCCCACCACCAAGGACGAGGACTTTGGTCGACGCAGGGATGTTAAGCATTGTCACTCCTTGAACTCAGGTAATCCAACCATCCGTGAAACAATCCCAACCAGAAAAGAAGCGCCTCAGAGTACGACCGGGCAGTCCCTGAGCCAGTGATCCAGCTGGATCACGAGATCCAACCGGGTCTTCAGGACCGCCGCCCCAAAGGGGTGATCCGGCGAGACTTCTTCCGTCGTGAGCCGGCGGACCGCCTCGCGATCCAACAGCCCATGCACGGGCGACTGGTTGTCATTGACGATGTCGGCCACGCGCGCGCGGATCCCCTTCACATACGAGGGATCATGCAGGCTGGGGTACGCCGTCTTCCGGCGGGCGATGACGTCTTCCGGCAACAGATGGGACATGGCCTGGCGCAGGAGGCCCTTTTCCAGGTTCCCGGCGAACTTCATCGCGGGAGGCACGTTCCACATGTACTCGACCAACTGGTGATCACACAGCGGAACACGCACCTCCAGCGAGGCCGCCATGCTGATCCGATCCATGCGATCCAGCATGTACCGGAGGAAATGGTTGATGTTCAGGTAGAACATCTCCCGGACGCGCGCGTCGTGCGGAGACTCACCGGGCAGCTTCGGCACCTCGTTCAAGGTGCTCTGGTAGGTGTCCGCGAGGTACTCCTCGGCACGGACCTTCTTCGCGATGTCCGGCGCCAGGAGCGGCACGCCCAGGTTCTGGGCATGCGCCAGCCAGGGGAACGCGTTCAGGTTCAGGATCTGGGGCACGTAGAACCACGGGTGCCCACCGAAGATCTCGTCACCCGCCTCGCCCGACAACACCACCGTCGCGCCCGCCTGCTTCATCTTCCGGAACAGCAGGAGGGCGGAAATCTCCTTCTCACCGGAGACGGGGAGATCCCGGGCGCTCAGCGGCTCGTGGATGTGGCCGAGCAGATCCTCCGCCCCGAGCGTCACCGTGCGGTGATTCGTTCCGCAGATCTCGCTCACGCGCTTGGCCCAGGGCGTGTCCAGATCCCGGTGCATGAGGTCCGCCCTGAAATGCCGGGCCTCGTCGACGAAATCCACCGTGAAGGTGTCCAGCGCGGAGTTCTTGGTCGCGCGGTACTCCTTCGCCGCGATCGCCGTCACTCCGCTCGAGTCCAATCCGCCGGAGAGCATGGAGCAGACGTTCATGTCCGTCACCATCTGGCGGGTGACCACGTCCTCGAGCATCCCGCGGACCCGGCGCAACGTCGTCTCCGCGTCGTCCGTGTGCTCACGGCTCTCCAGCTTCCAGTACCGGCTGATCTTCAGCCCCTTGCGGCTGTACACCGCGAAGTGGCCGGGGCGGATCTCCTGGATGCCCCGGTAGACGCTCGCGCCCTGGGTCCGGACGAACCCGACCGTGAGCGCCTGCGCCAGGCCCTCGGCGCCCAGCTCGCGCTTGACCAGGGGGTTCTTGAAGAGCGCCTTCTCCTCCGAGCCAAACAGGAGCGCGCTGCCACGCTCGGCGTAGTACAGCGGCTTGACGCCCAGATGGTCGCGCGCGAGGAACAACTCCTGCCGCGCCTCATCCCAGATGCCGAACGCGAAGATGCCATTGAGCCGCTCGAGACAGGACGGGCCCCACTCCATGTAGGCGCGCAGCAACACTTCCGTGTCGGAGCGCGTCTCGAACGTGTGCCCCAGCGCCCGCAGGTCCCGGCTCAGATCCCGGAAGTTGTAGATCTCGCCGTTGAAGACGAGCGTATAGCTCCGCTCGCCCACGCGGCGGGTCATCGGCTGGACGCCGCCATGCGGATCGATGACGAACAAGCGCCGGTGGGCGAGCGCCGCGCGCGGGCTGAGCCAGATGCCACTGTCGTCGGGGCCTCGCAGCTGGAGCGACTCGGCCATGCCCTGCACCATGGCCCGCTGCTCCGACAGGTTCCGCTCCCAATCCACCCAGCCGATGATTCCACACATGATGAACGCCCACCCGTCCCTGGGATCCAGGGCTCGTCAAGAGTTAGATGAAGAAACAGATCGCGGGAAACACGACGTACTCGGCGTACATGAGCTTCCAGAAGAGTTGGTAGAAGTGCCCGACGGACATCTTGTCGTCCAGGCGCACCGCCCTGCTCTTCATCAAGAAGAACGCCAGCAAGCCCAGGTGGGTGACCAACAACAGCAAGCCCACGAGCGGAGACAGCCGGACCAGCCCCGCGACCACCAACAGCGCGTAGGAAAGGCTCACGAGGCCCACCGCGAGCTTGAACGTGAGGCTCGGCCCGAAGACGATCGCCGCCGTCTTCAGACCGTTGCGGCTGTCTCCCTCGATGTCGGGGATGTCCTTGACGAGCGCCACGGAGAACACGATGCCGAACGAGAACACCGCCAGGATCACCGCCTCGAAGGACAGGCCCGGCGCTCCCGAGAGCACGGTATTGAAATACGAGAACATGCCCAGGGGCAGGATGACCCCACGGGTGATGGCGATGATGCCCCCCGCGCCGAACGCCGTGCTCTTCAAGCGCGCCGGCGGCAGGGAGTAGAGCGAGCCATTGACCAGGTACAGCACCGCGGTGACCAGGAGGCTCATCGACTGCGTCGCCCCGATCACGAGCGAGAGGACGGCCGCCAGGATGGTGACGACGAGGCCCTCCCGCTCCGTCATCACCCCGGCCGCGAGCGGCAGCGACGACTTGTTGATGCGATCGATCTCGATGTCGCTCAACTGGTTGACGCCATTGACATACACGTGCAGTCCGGAGGCACACACCATGGCCATCACGAACGCGAGCACATCGAACCGCATGACCCCCGCGTGGTGCATCGCCAGGGCATAGGCGGCCACCACCTGGACCACCGTCGCCTTCGCGGGCAACGGCCGGGCAAATTTCCATAGAATCTTGGGCGTGATCATCCCGTCAGCTCTCGTTCGTGGGAACCCCACACGACTCTTGCGTGTGAAAATGATTTCAAATCAAAGCACCGCGACCGCCGAATCCTCCCAACCAATTCAAGGCGGTCCGCGTTGAGCGGAAAACAGTTTATCCTCTTTTTCAGAAAGCAACAAGTCTCCTGGAAAAGAGCACGGCCTATGCACGCGAGATGCGCGCATAGCCATCGGAAACAGCGTTGAGCCCACGGGTGAGTTGCCTCAAGACGGGCCATGCGATCCGGTAGAAACGGCGGCTCCGTGAGTAGAGGAAGCGAGCAAGCCGGACCCGCGCGGCCAACCCCTGTCCCATCTCGCTTTCGGCCACGCGCTGGCTGTATCCCTTGAAGGAGAAATCCCCCGTGGCGAAGGCCTGGCGGACTTCTTCCGCGGCCAGGGGGCCGTATTTCATGCCCCAGGAGATTCCCTCTCCCGCCATGGGATCCACGCCCGCCGCATCTCCCACCAGGAGGATGCGCGGCACGCTGTAGGTGCCGTCGATCTCGTAGTAACGCTCCGGATGACCCTTCAGCTCGCACTCCGCCAGGGAGCGGTCCCGTGCGCTCAGGTAATCATCCAGCATCGGCACGAGCGACGCCAGCGGACGATCATGCAGGAGCCGGCTGTCGAAGATGCCCCGATTCATCATCGGGCGGCCCTCCACGAAGCTGGGAAAGTCCCAGAGATAGCCTTGCATGCCATCCGGTACGCGGCTGAAGTCGAACACGGCGCTCTGCTCCGTGAACTCGGGCGTCCGCTCGGCGACCTCCGGGGTGAGCACTTCCATCAACCTGGACACGGGCGCCGCTTGTCCCGTGGAGGGGAGATCCATCCACCGGCGAACGAGGGACTTCGAGCCATCGGCGCCGATCACGACCTTCGCGTGGAAGTCCCCCTTGGACGTGCGCAACACCAGACCCTCCGCCACCCGCTCCATCCCCAGGACGGAGGTGTCCTCCTGGATCCGCACGCCCCGCTCACGGGCGATGTCCACGAGCCGGGCGTCGAACTCACTGCGCTGGAACACCCGGAACACGGGCGCCTTGCCTCCCGGGAAGCGCAGCGTCACATCACATCCCTCGAAGCGCAGGTGCGCCGTGCGCACGGCCATGTGGGGTGAATCGAAGCGCTCCCAGGGAATGTCCAACCACTGGAGGAGGGGATCCACCAGCGCGGTGACGCCCCCCCCGCACAACTTCTCCCGAGGGTGGGTTCCCTTCTCGAGGACGAGGGTGCGGCCCATCAGCTCCGGCGCCAGCTTCTGAAGACTCAGGGCCGCGCTGATTCCCGCGGGCCCCGAACCGATGATCACCACGTCCACGTGTTCCATGCGCGTGCCCTCAGCGACGAAGCTCGAAAAGGGCCACGAACGGATCATCCACGACCAGCCGCTGACACGAGCCGAAACCAGCCTTCTCGGCCAGCTCGCGCGTCTTGCCCTCGCCCATGGCCCCGCCCAGCGCGGCGCCGCCGTACGCCATGGACACGGTGATGCAATACAGCGTGCTCAGCGAGTACACCGCCCGTCCCAGGGGGTTGATGTTCTCCTCGACGTGCGAGGACACGTTGTCCTCCACCAGCAGGTAGGAACCCGTGGGGGAGAGCGCCTTGCGCGCGGCCGTCATCAGGCCCAGCGGATCCACCGAGTCGTGGACCACCGCGAACGACGTGATGAGGTCGAACGAATCCGCGGGAAGTCCCGTGCCGTTCTCGACGCTGAACGTGACGCGATCCGACAGTCCCTCGGCCTTCGCGTTCGCGTTCGCGCGATCGATCGAACCCTGGTGATAGTCAATGCCCGCCACCTGGGACTTGGGGAAGGCGCGGGCCAGGGTCAGCGCCGCCACGCCACTGCCACAGCCCACGTCGAGCACCCGGCCTCCCGCCTGGAGCTTCTCGTACACGTGCGGCATGGCCGGGATCCAGTGCGGCACGAGCTTGTGCTTGAACTGGGGCGCCGAGATGCGCTCGAAGACCTCCGCCATCTCCGGGTTGTAATCCGCGTAGGAGACGCCCTTGGCGTCACGGAACGCCTCGCCAATCCGGGGCGCCATGCTCACCACCGGCACGGTCACCTGGAGGAAGCCGCCCATGAACGCCGGAGACTCCTCGTTGGCGAGCACCGCCGCGTGCTCGGGCGGGAGGTGGTACTTCGCGCCATCGCGCTGGTAGTCGACGTATCGCGCCGCCACCATGGCGTTGAGCCACTCCAGGAGATAGCGCTCGGAGAGCTTCGTCTTCTCCGCCAGCTCCCGCGCCGTCATCGGCCCGGCCCCGGCCATGGCCTTGAAAATACCGAGGCGATCTCCGAGGTATGAAAGCGCGCCATGCATGGAGGCTCCCACATCGGAGATCACTCGCTCGGCGAACCCCTTCACCTTCTCCCGGTCAACGGCGCCTTTCACATCACCCATCTTCATTCCTCGTCATGAACCGGTGCGCCCGAGCACACAATCGCTTGGATGCCATGCTCGAGTGGGCACCTCGTTGGTGGAGTGGTCATTCACTCCAAGTATCAATCCCTGTCCGCGCGCGTGAGCCCGTCAGGGCACGAGCGCGTTCGGCGAGAGCGCTCCGGCCAGCTCCTCGTATTCGCGCTGTCCGCCCAGCACGCCCGCCTCTCGAAACGCGCGCAACGTCAACTTGTAGGAAACACCCCGATCCGCCATGGGCCCCAGGGTCCGCAGGGTCTCCTCCTGGATGCGCTGCGCGTCCTGCTCGGAGAACCCGGCCATCCGCAGCGCGACCCTCGACAGCTCCGCGTCAATGCGGGTGAAGGCCAGCACCAGCTCCGACCACAGGGGGGCCATGGTCCTCTTCACCTCCTCCGACCACTGCGGCCAGACAATCCGCAGGGCCTGCGAGAAGTAGGCGCTGTGCCGCACCTCGTCCTTGTAGTGCTGCAGAAGCACCTCCCGGACCGACGGACGGAGCGAGAGATTCTGCCAATCCTTCTGGAGCGAGTCCGTGATGACCGTCTCCGACACCACCGCCACGCAGAAGGCATACTGCTCCGCGCTCAAGCTATTGCGCGTGGACGCCTCGAGCTCGCGAACCCGGCGGAAATACAGATGTTCCGGAAAGGGGACACGGCACAACTCCACCCTGCTCTTCACATGATCGGCGAGCTGCGCACACATGAGCGCATGAAAAGCCTCATCACATTGCACGCGGATCGCATCCCGCGCCATCTGCGCATCATATTGCGCATCCAACCGGTGCAGGGAGATGTCTCGTCCCACGGGCTCGATGCAGCGCGCTTCCAGATGAAAGGTGAAGTCGAGATAGCCCAGCAGCAAGGCCGCCAGCACGTCCTGCCTGCGGCCACGGGCGATGACCTCGGGATGGTTCGCGATCCCCGACGCCTCGGCGTGAAACCATTCGCCCTGCGCATCCCGCTCCAGCTCGGAGAAGTCCATCGACATGGACCGCACGGCGGCACGCTCTTCCCATTGGTTGAATGGGGACCGGTATTGAGGAACCGAGTTCATGTGCCACCAGGCCTCTCGTGGTTCGGGGTCCGCGTTCACGGAGCCGTGAAGCGAATGTGACAAGGTATTGCCCTGAATACTCCAATCCCACACGACGCCCCTGCTGGCGTCCGGGGGGAGGCCAGTGCCCCGCTCTCGCGAGGACCTCTGCATGAAACCCTGTTGGAATTTTTGTTACCTATCAGATCGGGTTGCGAGTGTCTAGTGCTGAAACGATTATTCACCCAATGGCACACATGCCGTGAACCAGTGCCCCGGGTCCATTTCAAAACCGACTGATGATGGATCGCAACTCGGTGAAGAACTCGAATGAGTGGACCCCCCCCTCGCGGCCCAGCCCGCTTCGCTTGGTGCCACCGAAGGGCATGCGCAGATCACGGATGAGCCAGGTGTTGATCCACACCGTCCCGACATCGAGCTGTCTCGCCAGACGGTTGGCGCGGGCGGCATTCGAGGTCCACACGGTCGCCGACAAGCCATACTGGGAGTCGTTGGCCGCGGCGAGCGCCTGCTCCTCCGCGTCGAAGGGCTCGATCAAACACACCGGCCCGAAAATCTCATCCGTCCGGGCCCGGGACTCGGCCGGCACGCCGGTCCAGACCGTGGGCTCGACGAAGAAACCTCCCCGCCACGGCTCATCGAGCTCGGCGATCCCTCCCCCGGTGACCACGGTGGCCCCCTCCCGCCGGGTCCGGTTGAAATAGGAGAAGACCTTGTCCCGGTGCGAGGCGGAGATGAGCGGGCTCAAGGTGGTCTCCGCGCGGAAGGGATCACCCGGCTTGAGCGCACGCGCCGCCGCGCGGATTCCCTCGACGACGCGCTCGAACACGGGGCGCTCCACGTAGATGCGCTCGTTGCAAAGGCAGATCTGCCCGGCATGCAGGAAGACGGAGCGCGCCGTGGTGGCGATGGCCTGCTCGAGGTCCGCGTCGGCGAAGATGAGCGCTGGATTCTTGCCCCCGAGCTCGAACGACAGCTTCTTCAAGCCCGGCGCCGCCGCGGCCATGATGGACTGGCCCGTCCCGCTCTCTCCCGTGAACGAAATGGCGGCGACCTCGGGGTGGCGCACGAGCGACGCGCCCGTGTCCCCGAAGCCGTGGACCACGTTGTAGACGCCATCGGGGATTCCCGCCTCCTGGATGATGCGGCCCAGGAGCGTCGCCGACGAGGGCGACTCCTCCGAGGGCTTCACGACGACCGTGTTGCCCGCCGCCAACGCGGGCGCGAGCTTCCACGTCAGCAGCGCCAGGGGCAGGTTCCAGGGACAGATGAGCCCAATCACCCCCAGGGGAACCCGCAGCGAATAGGAGACGGCGCCGCCCTCGGGCGTATCCGTCAGGAAGCTCTCGGCCGGGAGATGGGCCGCGAGCCGCGTGAACGTGCGGAAGTTGTCGACCGCGCGAGGAACATCGAAGGAGGCGGCCATGTGCCGGGGCCGGCCCGTGTCGGAGACCTCGGCCGCGATGAACGCCTCGGCGTTCGCCTCGATGCCCCGGGCGACGGCCTCGAGCGCCAGGAGACGCCGGGCGAGCGGCCAGGAGCCCCAAGGTCCCTTGAACGCGCGCTTCGCCGCGCGCACCGCGCGATCCACGTCGTCGTCCTCGCCCAACGCCACCTCATTCACGGGGAGCCCGGTCGCGGGATGGAGGTTGACGAAGTGTCGGCCCGCCACGGCGGGAGTGGCGTGCCCGTCCACGAACAACGCGACGGGTTCTCTCAAATCCAGGGAAAAGGAGGGCATTTCAGGAAGCACGGAGAACGAATGGCTCGCGCGAGGATATGCCCGCGTCTGACACACAATCGGGAGCCCGCCGCGGCGCGACATGGGGCTCGCGGACGGCACCTCGTGCGAATGCACCGGAAACGACCAATGACATCATTAACCCTAAAAAAAGAGTAATCGCCTCTATTCCCCTTAAAGCAGTAAAACAAAAAAATCTCAAGAGTCAGGAGAGCCCCCCTTGCCCCACATTTCATCCCCCTTTCGGAAACTGACCCTGGGCGCCGTGTTCATCTCCTCGCTGATGGCGTGCTCTGGACAGACGACGGACGCCAGCACGGAGGACACGCGGGGCACCCAGGAGCAGGCCGCGCTCGCCACCCGCGTCGTCGGCTACTTTCCCACCTGGAATGGCAACGTCGCCGACATCCAGTTCGACAAGCTCACCCACATCAACTACTCCTTCGTGGTGCCCACGGCGCAGGGGGGCCTCACCGGCCCCGGAAGCGGGGACAGCCGGCTCAAGTCGCTCGTCACCGCGGCGCACGCCAAGGGCGTCAAGGTGCTCATCGCCGTGGGCGGTTGGAACGACGGCAATGACTCCGGCTTCGAGCAGCTCGCCGCCAACGCCACCGCCCGCACGGCTTTCGTCAACAACCTGGTCAATTACGTGACGCAGGCCGGCCTGGACGGCGTGGACATCGATTGGGAGTACCCGGACCCGGGCACCTCGTCCCAGAACTACGCGGCGCTCATGAAGCAGCTGGGCACCGCCATGCACTCGCGCGGCAAGCTGCTCACCGCCGCGGTCGTCGCCAATGGCTACACGGGCGGCGGCGTGCCCACCGCGACCTTCGCCGACGTGGATTTCCTCAACATCATGGCCTACGACGGCGGCCAGCCCCACTCGACGTATAACTACGCCGTGCAGTCGCTGGATTACTGGCTCGGCCGCGGCCTGCCCAAGGACAAGGCGGTGCTCGGGGTGCCGTTCTACGGCCGCTCGCCCTCGTCCTACGTGGGCTACGCCGCGCTGGTCGCCCAGGACTCCCAGGCGCCCTACAAGGACAACGTCGGCAACGTCTATTACAACGGCATCTCCACCATCCAGGCCAAGACGAAGCTGGCCATGCAGCGCGGCGGCGGCGTCATGATTTGGGACATCTCCGATGACGCCAAGGGCAGCGCCTCGCTGCTGACGGCCATCTACCAGTCCGCCCAGGGCACCACCCCGCCGCCCACGGGCCAGAACCTGCTCACCAACGAGGGCTTCGAGAACGGGCTCACCGGCTGGAACTCCGAGTGGCACAGCAGCGCGCTCGCGCACAAGGTGGACGCGGACTTCCCGTACACCGGCGGCTCCAAGCTCACCCACTACGCCTCCGCCGCCTACCAGCAGGTGAGCGGACAGTCCAGGAGCGTGGCCAACGGCACCTACCGCGCCAGCGTCTGGGCCCGCTCCGGCGGTGGCCAGAAGGCCCTGCGCCTGTACGCGAAGAACCACGGCGGCGCCGAGGTGACGGCCGAAATCGGCTCGGGCGCCGTCTCCACCTGGACGAAGTACACCATCAACAACATCCAGGTGACCAACGGCAACATCGAGGTGGGCGTCTACAGCGATGCCCAGGCCCAGAACTGGGCGGCGTTCGATCAGTTCGAGCTCGTCGCGCAGTGAGGCCCGGCGGGCGGGTTCCCTTCCGAGGGGACCCGCCCGTCTTCACGTGGCGCGCGCCAGGGCGAGCGCCCCCAGCACGCCCGCGCGCTCCCCCAGGGTGGGCGGGACGATGTACGACGCGATGTGCTCGGTGAGGGCGGGCGCCTGGATGTAGTCGTTGAGCACCTGGCGCACCCCGGCATGCACGAGGGGAAAGAGGTGCCGCTGCGCCATCACCCCGCCTCCCAGGATGATGCGCTGGGGAGACACCGTGCAGATGTAGCTGCTCAGGGCGAGCGCGATGTAGTGCGCTTCCAGCGCCCAGGCCGGATGCTCGGCGGGCAGGGACTCGGCGCGCTGGCCCCAGCGCTTCTCCATGGCCGGACCGGACGCGAGCCCCTCGAAACAATCCCCATGGAAGGGGCAGCCCCCGGGGAAGGGATCCGTCCGAGGATCGCGGGGCAGGCGGAAGTGGCCCATCTCCGGATGCAGCATGCCGTGCATCAACCGGCCATTGATCAAACCCCCTCCGCCGATGCCCGTGCCCACCGTCAGGTAGATGAAGGTGTCGAGCCCCTGGGCCGCCCCCCAGTGGTACTCACCCAGGGCCGCGCCATTCACGTCGGTGTCGAAGCCCACGGGAATGTCGAGGGCACGCCGGAACGCCCCCAGCATGTCGGTGTCCCTCCAGCCCGGCTTGGCCGTGGAGGTGATGAAGCCGTATTTCGGTGACTCCGGATGCAGCTCCACCGGACCGAAGGACGCGATGCCCAGGGCGGACAACGGTCCGAGCTGGCGCCGCTGGGCCTGGAAGAAGGCCAGGGCCTCTCCAATCGTGGCCTCCGGAGTCGTGGTGGGGATGCGCTCCATGGCGCGAATGTCGTCCGGGCCGGTCCCCACCGCGCACACGAACTTGGTCCCTCCCGCTTCGATGCCTCCCCACAGTGCCATCACGTCACCCTCCTGCTCACGCCCCCCGCTCTACTTCGGGAGGGGGCGGTTTTCCATCTCCACCTCGAAGTCGGAGACCCCAACGCCCGGGTCGCCCCTCGCGTCCGGGTGTGATAGCCCCGCCAGGTGAGCTCTTCTTTCAAGTCCCTCGGTCTGTCTCCGGAATCGCTCGATGCGGTGCGGCGTGCCCGCTTCGCCTCCCCTACCCCCATCCAAGCCCAGGCCATCCCGCCCGCGCTCGCCGGACGCGACGTCATCGGCTGCGCCGTCACGGGCACGGGCAAGACCGCCGCCTACCTCCTGCCCCTGGTCGAGCGGGTGGCCAGCGGCCCCGGTCCCACCGGGCTGGTGCTCGCGCCCACGCGGGAGCTGGTCCAGCAGATCGCCGGAGAGGCCGCCTTCTTCGGAGCGCCGCGCGGCATCACCCAGGCGGTGGTCATCGGCGGCACGGACATGGCGGCCCAGATAGAGGCGGTCCGGCAGAAGCCCTCCCTGGTGCTCGCCACCCCGGGCCGGCTGGCGGATCTGCTCAAGACGGGCGCGGTGAACCTCTCGGCCGTGCGCATGCTCGTGCTGGACGAGGCGGACCGGATGCTGGAGATGGGCTTCACGCCCGAGTTGGAGCAGGTGCTCGCCGCCCTTCCCCGCGAGCGTCAGACGCTCCTGTTCTCCGCCACCCTCAGCCACAACGTGACCCGCTTCGCCCAGGAGACGCTGCGCAAGCCCGTCCGGGTGGAAGTCACACCGAGCGGAACCCCCGCCGCGCGCGCCGCTCAACGGGTGTACGAGGTCAGCTCGGAGGAGAAGTATCCCCTGCTGATCACGCTGCTCGGCCGGGATCAACTGAGCACGCTGGTCTTCACCCGCACCCGGGAGCGCGCCGAGAAGGTGCAGGACTACCTCAAGCGCGCGGGCCACAAGACGGCCACCATCCACGCCGACCGCACCCAGGGACAGCGCCGTCAGGCGCTCGAGGGCTTCCGGCGGGGCCAGTACCGGTGCCTGGTGGCCACCGACATCGCCTCACGCGGACTGGACGTGGATGACATCGGTCACGTCATCAACTTCGACCTGCCCCACTCCCCGGAGGACTACGTGCACCGGATCGGCCGCACGGCGCGAGCGGGCGCGAGCGGACGCGCCTCGTCCTTCATCACCGAGCGGGACGAGGAGACGGTGAGCGCCATCGAGCGCATCACCCGGATGCGCCTGCCGCGCGTGGAGGTGCCGCGCGAGGATGCCGCCTTCCGCGCGGCGCTCGCGGCCTTCCGGGCCCGAAGCGAGGACGAGGAGTTGCTGGACGCGCTGGACGCCCCACGGACTGCCCCACGGACTGCCCCACGGACCCCGGCGCGTCCCGCTCCCCGCCCGAGCGGCGAGGGGAAGGAGACACGTGGAGGAAAGCCTCCCCGCCGTGAGGCCACGGGCCGTGGCGGCGCCCAGGCACACGGGACGCGCCGCCCCAAGGGCAAGGAAGACAGGCGCGAAGACAGGCGCGAGAAGGCAACGCCGCGAGGAAAGTCCCCCGGTCCGAGCCGGAGTGGACCCCGGGGCGCCAAGCGTCCCGGAGGAAAGGCGGGCGGACGCAAGACAGGTCCTTCCCGTGGCGCGGGAGCCCCCTCGCGAGGCCGGCGCGGCCGGTAGGCCCGCACGCGCGGGAGTTGTCCTCGCCCCACCTTCCGAGATGAAGTGGCTCTCCTTCCAATGGATGAGAGCTGGGGGTTGAGCGCATGAGCGGATGCGGCGAGGGACGCGGCGGGTGGGTGTTGTTGTCGTGGCTGAGCCTCGCGGCATGCCTGACACCCATGCCGTCGGAGGCCCAGCAGTACACCCCGCACGTCTTGAATGCGTGCGACGCGTGGGCCTCCTCCAGCGTCAAGTTCTACGCGGCCGGCGGCTGGGAGCGCCGGGAACAGGGCTGGTGGTATCTCCCCGCGGGTTCGATCATCAGCGTGACCGTCTACACCCGCAACAAACAGTGGTCGGACTACCATTATAACAACCAACGCGCCCCCATCGAGCGCTGGAACAATGGCACGCCGCTCCATGTCTATAGTTGGGACTCGGCCACGAACGCCCCCGTCCAGCGGGCGAGTCACCACTGGCGGCAGGCGAAGGACAAGGACAAGAAGGGGCGTCTGCTGAGCCAGACCGTCCAGGTCGCGGAGACCGACTATTACCGCGTCTGGCCGGGCAATCGAGGCTATGGCACGGAGCATGTCACCGCCTGGGTGAAGATCTATCCCTCGGCGGGGCACGCCGGTCATGACCCGGAGTGCGTCCAGTTCTGGCGAAATGACAACCACGACAACGCCATCGCCTTCGACACGCTCGACTACGCGCACGGCCTGGCGGGCGATGGCTCGAATTGTGATTCGGTGATCTTCAACACGCCCACGTGCCTCCACGACAGTGGGGATCCCACGGGCTACCTGCGCGACGCGTATGGCTGGACGGCGATGAAGGCGAATCCAGGCGCCCATGCGCACGACACCTGCTGCACCAAGAGCCACGCGGCCGTCACCGGTGTGGGGACCGATGTCTGCGCCGGTAGCGGGGCCTACTTCCAGAGCAAGGAGCCGCTTCCCCGCGCGACGAGCCGGCCCGAATTCTGTAGCTGGGAATGGGACCGGGCCGTCGAGTGCCAGAACAAGAGCGACTGCGCGCGATGGCTCTACACCGATCCCGCCGAGGGCTGGGCCTTCGGCCATGACTTCGCGTTCACGGGGGGCTACCGCGTCGCGCAATGGGGCTCGGGCAGCGACGGCCCCTCCGGCACCGACATCGAGACGAGCGGCTACTTCTATGAGTCCATCGGCGCCCAGGGCTACAGGACGGGAGGTTCCGTGGCGTCCGCCCAGGCGCTCTTCGACTGGATGTGCACCGGCGGGTATTGCGACGGCAATCTGTATGAGCTCAACCCCTCGGGCTGGAGCGGCAATACCTGCAAGTGCACGTCACCGACCGATACCTCCCGCTGGGGTTTCCTCCCGTAAAGCCTCCTGCTCCGGTCCTCCATGCGCCCTCAACGCAAGGCAGTGTTCGTCCTGGCGGGTCTCGTCCTGCTCGCCCTTCTGATGGGGCTGCTGTCACGGCGGGCCCCCCGGAGTCCGGTCTCCTCGAGCCAGGAGCGCTCGGACTCCACGCCGCGCAGCGGAACAACCCGGACGTCCCCTCCACCCCCCTCGCGCCTCGCGCCCGAGACGGCGCCCACGCCCCCCCGTACACCCCCCATCACCAGCCTGCCGCCACCCCGGGCGCCGGTCATCGAGACGATCTCCTTCGACAAGCCGTCCGTCTGCTTCAACGAGGACGTCCTGGTCACCGTCCAGGCGCGTGCCTCCGATGAAAGGGAGGCGCCCTTCCTGCGCTACCGCGTCGCCGGGGAAGAGGGGCCCGTCGTCTCGCTGCGCCGCCTCACCGTTCCCTCCCCCCAGGGAGGCCCCCCCGAGCGCGGGGGCTATACGGTGACCGTCTCTGGCCGGGAGGGCACGCACGTCACCGTCCCCCTTCCGCCCCTCGAGGTGAAGGACTGCCGCGTCCCCGACGAGTTCGAGCTCGTCCACGCCCTGGAGCCCGGAACGGAGGGCGTCGTGCGGCTCATCGCCTCTCCCATCGGCCACAACCCGGACCTCGACGCCGTCCTGGAGCACGGCGTGGACGACGCCCCGCCCTTCGTCCCGGTCAGGTATGTCTGGTCATTCGGCGACGGTACGACGGCGGAGACGCACGAGGACACGGTCGTTCATGACTTCGGCTCGCGCCCTCAGACAACCTTGTATTCGTACTTCCTCGTGACGTGTGAGGCCTTCGATGCACGGGGCCGCGCGCTCACCGCTCGCAAATCGTTGGAGTTGAAAAATCCCGCCTTCGAGGCGTTCGCGACCCGGGGAACGGTGTTGCTCCTCGCCCAGCCGATGCCCGCCGAGGAGGAGGCACCCGGACGCTTCGTCGTGCCAGTCCGGCTCTGGCATCCCTGGCGCACACCCATCACCGTGACCTCGGTGAGGACCCGGCGCCATCACGGCCCGGAGCTCCATCACGCGGATGAGCGCGCTCCCTCCTCCACGCCTCCCACGGAGGAAGTCCTCGCCAAGGCGGCCCTCGGGACCGCCCAGATTCCCCCAGGTGGAGTCCTCGTCCCCGTGCGTTTCGACTCCGAGCTCGATCGCGACATCGCCGCCAAGGAGTTCCGGCTCGACGGCGAGACGTCCGAGGGGTGGCCCGTGAAGGGCCGCTTCATCGCCCTTCGTCCCGGCCTGGAGCCGGTCGATCGCCGGATGCTCGTGGATGGCGAGTGGCGACTGAAGGTTCTCCGCGCCCGTGCCCATCTGCGCAAGGCGGACGTAAGTGTCCAGGAGGTGATGGATCTCGAGGGGCAAGGGCTCTATGTGGAGCTCCCCCGGGCCTTCCAGGGAACGCCCCCTCCCGGCTTCGCTCCCCCCGAATCCACGGTCCCCGACGAGGAGTGGTAGCGCCAGAATCCGCGCGAACGAGAATGCTCGACTCCCCTTGCCGCCGAGGAGTCGGACTATAAGGCCGTCGCGAGTTCATCCCACCCCTCTTCCTGGAGTTTCCCGTGCGCTTCGCCTTGATCTCCGCCGTCGCCCTGACCTTTCTGTCCCGTTCCGCCGCCGCCGCTCCCGCGAAGGCCGCCGAGCGTCCCGCCGAGAGCGATGCGCCCTCCATCTCGACGGCCTCGGACAACAAGGGGGCGGATGACACGGCCGCCGTCTCGGGCGCCAAGGGCATCGTGTTCGGTGTCAACAACCTCCCCACGGTGGGTGGCTTCCTGTTCGTGAGCCCGGAGAACTCCCTGCGCCTCAACCTGGGCTTCGGCGTGGGCCTCAAGCCGGACGTCACCGCCGCGCTCTCCGTCGACGCGGCCTTCCGTCACCATCTGACCAATGGCACGCTGCGTCCCTTCGCCGAAGGCGGCGTCCAGTTCGCCTACGACGGGGACATCGACTTCGCGCTGAAGGGCGGACTGGGCGTCGAGTACTTCTTCGTGCCTCGCGTCAGCGTGGCGGGAACGCTCGGGCTCGCGCTGCGCTTCGACAATGGCGGCAACAGCATCAGCATTCCGTTCGGCACCACTGGCCTGTTGATGAACGTCTTCTTCTAATAACCAGGAGCGTCCACCCCAGCACCAACTCGGGACAAGTGAAACGTTCTGACCTACGGTGGCGCCCCCGAAGAGCAGAAGTGAACCCCTGACCCCCAGAGACATCGCACCATGATCAAACTGACCACGAGCTTTGGCGACATCGTGTTGGAACTCGACCACGCGAAGGCGCCGAACACCGCCGCCAACTTCGAGGAGTATGTGAAGTCCGGCCACTTCAACGACACCATCTTCCACCGGGTGATTCCCGGCTTCATGATCCAGGGCGGCGGCTTCAGCCCCGACATGAAGGAGAAGACGACCCGCGATCCCATCAAGAACGAAGCGGCCAACGGCCTGAAGAACGCGAAGTACACCGTCGCGATGGCCCGCACCTCGGCGCCGCACTCCGCCACCGCCCAGTTCTTCATCAACGTGAAGGACAACAGCTTCCTCGACTTCCGGTCGGCGGACGCCAACGGCTTCGGTTACTGCGTCTTCGGCAAGGTCGTTCAGGGCCAGGATGTGGTGGACCGCATCGAGCAGGTGAGGACCGGCCGCAAGGGGATGCACGACGACGTGCCGAATGAGCCCGTGGTCATCCAGAAGGCGGAGATCGTCTGAAGTTGAGGTGAGCCGTCCCGCTTCCGCCGCGCCACGGGGTTTCGGGCGAGGCGGAAGCCCGTTCCGCTACACTCGGCCCCCATGGGTCAGGATCTTCAAGCGCTGCTGCTGTCCTATGGCTACGTGGGTGCCTGCGTACTCGTGGGCGAAGTGGCCGCGCGCCGGGGCGCGTCCCGGGAGTTCGCGCGCAAGTTCATCCACGTCGGCGTGGGCCTCTGGATCTTCGGCATCCTGGGACTGTTCGAGCACCGGACGCTGGCCGTGGTCCCCTCGCTCTCGGCGGCGGTGGCCAACTGGATCATCCACCGCAAGCGCCTGCTCCGAGCGGTGGAGACCACCCCCGACAACCTGGGCACCGTCTGGTTCGCGCTGTCCTTCTCGGCCCTGGTGTGGCTGGCGTGGGATCGGCCCGCGGTGGCGGCGGGCGGTGTGCTCGCCATGGCCGTGGGAGATGCACTGGCCTCGCTCGTGGGCCGGCGCTTCGGGCGCCACCGCTATGAGACGCTTGGCGGAGAGCTCAAGAGCCTGGAGGGCTCGATGGCCCTGCTCGCGGGCACCTTCCTCTCCGTGCTGGCCGCGATCACATGGATGCCGGGCCTCGCGCCGGAGATGCCCCGGGTGCCACTGGCCCTGCTGTGCGCCGTGGTGGCCACCTGCGCCGAGGCGCTCGGCACCCGGGGCCGGGACAACCTCTGGGTGCCCCTGTCCGCCGGAGCCGTGCTCGCCTGGACTCCCGCCGCGCACGTCACGGGCCTGGGCCTGGGCGCCGCGGGTGCCTTGCTCATCGGCGTCGCCGCCTGGGCCCGGGGCTCGCTGAGCGCGAGCGGCGTGCTCGGCGCGATCCTCATCGGCCTCCCCGTCTTCGGACTGGCGGGCCCGGTGGGAACGGCCGCCCTGCTCGGGTTCTTCTTCTCCTCCAGCGCCCTCTCCAAGGCGTTCCGCGCGCGCAAGGCCGGGGTGGAAGCGGAGTACGCCAAGACGGGAACGCGAGACCTGGGACAGGCCCTGGCCAATGGTGGAGTGGCGGCGCTGGCCGCCGTGCTCCTGGGCACCACGGGAGACGCACGCTACCTCCTGGCGATGCTGGGCGCCTTCGCCGCCGCCAACGCGGACACGTGGGCCACCGAGCTGGGAGTTCTCTCGCGCTCACCGCCCCGCCTGGTCACCACCCTGCGGCCCGTGGCCCCTGGCACCTCCGGCGCCGTGTCCGCCATGGGTCTCATGGCCTCCACCGCGGGTGCGGCCTTCGTGGGACTGCTCGCCCTGCTCGCGGGCCTGTCATGGACGGCGCTGCCCTGGATCATCGTGGCGGGCGTCGCGGGCTCGCTGGCCGATAGCGCCCTGGGCGCCACCGTGCAGGACGTGCGCTGGTGCGAGTCCTGTGGCCGGGAAACGGAGCGCCGGATGCATCACTGTGGCCGCCCCACCCGGGGCCTGCGAGGCCTGGCCTGGTTGGGCAACGACACCGTCAATGTCATGGCCACCGCCGTGGGTGCCCTCCTGGCTTTCTGGGCATGACGGGAGCGATGGTAGAGTGACCCGAGCAATCCTCGAGGGAATGCCGCTGGCGGTGACAGCTGGAGCGGCTACTACTGCTCGGGGCCCTGCGAGTCCGCCGTGGAATGCGGGCCGCGCTTGCCGGTCTGCTCCTCCATCGCCTTCATCGGGCGGATTTGCATCCGCCATCCAGACGGCGAAACCTGAGCTGGACGCGGCGACCGCGCGTCCCCCGTGCCGCCGCCCGGAGAAGCCGCCTGGGGGTCGCCCGGGACATGAGGAGAGGACGAGCGCGGCCGGGGCCAGACTCCCGGCCTGCCTCCCTCGATGAACACCGCCTTACCTTGAGCCTGGACGTTTCTATCGCTCGGGGAGGCATCCATGGCGGAGGCCCAGGCCCAGAAGTTGGATGTCCTCAGGATCGATCGCGCGGCGCGTCCCCGACGCAAGCTCCCGCGCCGATGGCCACTCTGGGTGGGGCTCCTCCTCATCCTGGCGCTCGCCGTGACGTTGTTGGGAACCAACCGGGTCCCCAGTGTCCAGGTCGCCGAGGTCCGCGAGGCCCGTCCCGGCGAGCAGCAGACCGAGCTCACCGCCACGGGCTATGTCTCCTCGCGCCGCCGCTCGGTGATCGCCCCTCAGATCCCGGGCCGGCTGGTATCGGTGGAGGTGGATGAGGGCGACGCGGTGAAGCAGGGCCAGGTGCTCGCCCGCCTGGATGAACGGGACGCACGTGTGATCGAGGCCCGGGCCCAAGCGGACCTCCAGGCGGCGACCCAGCGGCTCGTCTCCACGCGCGCCACGGCCGCGCGGGCGAAGCAGGACCTCGCCCGGGCCGAACAACTGGCCAAGGCCCAGGTCATCACGCCGGCGAGCCTGCAAGCGGCACAAGCAGCCGCCCGCGCCATGTCCGCCGAGGTGCGCCTGGCGGTGGCCCAACGTGTCGCGGCCGAGCGAGCAGCGGAAGCGGCGCGGCTGCAGCTCACCCACACCGTGGTGCGCGCTCCCTTCCAGGGCACCGTGGTGCGCAAGCTCGCCGACGAGGGCGCGGTGCTCGCCCCCGCCGCGATCGAACAACAGAACGTGGGTGGCATCGTCGAGCTGGTGGACCTGAGCGCCCTGGAGGTGGAGGCCGAGGTGAGCGAGGAGCAACTGCCCCGCATCCAGAAGGACCAGCCCGCGCTCGTGTTCCTCGATGCCTACCCCGACCAGACCTTCCGCGCCCAGGTGCGCTCGGTGCGCCCGACCATCGATCGCGCCAAGGCCACGGCGACGGTCAACGTACAGTTCGAGTCCATCCCCCCGGGCGTGCTGCCGGACATGGGCGCACGCGTGGCCTTCCTGAAGGAGGAACTGCCACCGGACGCGCTAGAGCGCGAGGACGCGACGCTGCGGGTGTTGTCCTCCTCGGTGGTGAAAGACGGGGGGCAGTCCCTGGTGTGGGTGGTGCGCGACGGGCGGCTGGTGCGCCAGCCGGTCCGGGTGACGCAGAAGGTGGGCGACGAGGTGGTGCTGGCCGAGGGGCCTCCCCCCGGAACACAGGTGGTGGTGTCGCCCGAGGCGAAGCTGCGAGCGGGACGCAAGGTGAAGGTCCAGACGGAGGGCGGATGAGCACCCCCCCCGAGCACATCCCGGCCTTCATCCGGCTCCGAGGCGTCTCCAAGGCCTACCACCGGGGCGATCTCGTGGTGCCCGTGTTGGAGGAGGTGAACCTCGACATCGGACAGGGGACCTTCGAGGCCTTCATGGGCCCATCCGGCTCGGGCAAGTCCACGCTGCTCAACCTGCTGTCCGGGTTGGATCGGCCCACGACGGGCGTCGTGGAGGTGGGTGGACGGGATCTGGCGCGGCTGAGCGATCAGCAACTGTCCGACTGGCGCGCGGGCCACGTGGGCTTCGTCTTCCAGTTGTACAACCTGCTGCCCGTGCTCACGGCGGCGGAGAACGTGGAGCTCCCGTTGTTGCTCACCCCGCTGTCACGCACCGAGCGCCGCGACCACGTGGCCGCCGCGCTGGAGGTGGTGGGCCTGAAACACCGGGTGAATCACCGGCCGCCCCAGATGTCCGGAGGCGAGCAGCAGCGGGTGGCCATCGCGCGGGCCATCGTCACGGATCCGGATCTGCTCATCGCGGACGAGCCCACGGGCGACCTGGACCGCAAGTCCGCCGAGCAGGTGCTCGACCTGTTCGAGGAGCTGCACCGGGCGTTGAACAAGACGCTCGTCATGGTGACGCACGATCCCCACGCCGCCGAGCGGGCCGACGTGGTGCGGCACCTGGAAAAAGGGGCGCTGAGATGACGTTCGGACGGCTCGTCTGGCGCGACCTGCTGCGCAACCCCCTGCGGCTGAGCCTCACCGTGCTCGCGGGCGCGGTGGGCGTCGTGGCCTTCATCTTCCTGCGCACCGTGGTGGACTTCTTCTACTCGGGCGTGGCCACCGCCCAGGCGGACCGGCTCCTCACCCGCAGCAAGGTCTCCATGACCTCGACCCTGCCCATGTCCTACCTGCCTCGCATCTCCTTGGTGCCGGGGGTGAGCGACGTCACCTTCTATGGCTTCTTCGGGGGGCGCCAGAGCGAGTCCCAGCAGGACTTCTTCGGCTCGGCCTTCGTGGACATCCCCTCCTTCCTGCGCGTCTTTGGCGAGGAAGTGGTGGTGCCACCCCGGCAGGTGGACGCCCTGAATCGGGATCCCTGCGGCGCGCTCATTGGAAAGAACCTGGCCCAGCGCTACGGGTGGAAGCCAGGGGATCCGGTGACGCTCAAGGGCACCGTCTACCCGGGGGATTGGACCTTCACCGTGCGGGGCATCTACGACGTGCGGGGAGGGAGCATGGACGCGGATTCGTTCCTCTTCGGCTTCCGGTGCATCAACGAGAAGCTGCCCAAGGATCGCAAGAACCGGGTGAGCGCCTTCATGCTGCGGGTGGAGGATCCCTCGCGCTCGACGGCGGTGGCCGCCGCGGTGGACACGATGTTCACCAACAGCCCTTACCCCACGCGCACGGAGAGCGAGCGCACGGCCACGCTGGGATTCATCTCCATGCTGTCGTCCATCCTCACGGCGGTGAACGTGGTGTCACTCGTCATCCTGCTCATCCTCCTGCTGGTCATCGGCAACACGCTGGCCATGGGGGTGCGCGAGCGCACGCGAGACCTGGCCACGCTGCGGGCCATGGGCTTCAAGCGAGGGCGGGTGGTGACGCTCGTGCTCGTCGAATCGGTGGCGATCGGTCTGCTCTCGGCGGCGCTGGGCGTGCTCCTCGCGCCTTCGCTCGTCAACGGCTTCCTCTCGGTGGTGGGCCCCCAGATGGGCGGCATCCCCCAGGACGCCCTCCGGGAAGGGACGCTGTTGCTCGGCGCGCTGGCGGCGCTGCTCGTGGCGCTGCTGGCCGGTGCCATCCCCGCCATCCAAGCCATCCGGCTTCCCGTGGCCGAGGGGTTGAGGAAGGTGGCCTGAGGGATGATTCCGCTCTACTACAACACGCGCAGCCTCTGGGCGCGGCGCCTGTCCACGGGCATCACCGTGTTGGGCCTGGGGCTCGTCGTCTTCGTCTTCGCCGCGGTGCTCATGCTCGCCAACGGCATCGAGACCGCGCTCGCCGCGGGAGGAGACCCGCGCAACGTCATCCTGCTCAACAAGGGCGCCACCAGTGAGCTGATGAGCGACGTGAGCCGCGATGCCCTGCGCCTGGTGGCCAGCCTTCCCCAGGTGGCGTCCTCGGCGACGGGAGAGCCCCTGGCCGCGGGCGAGCTGGTGGTCCCGGTGCCGTTGCCCCACGCGGACGGCCGGGAGTCCAACGTCAACATCCGTGGCATCGGCCCCCAGAGCTTCGCCATCCGGCCCATCGTGCGGCTCGTCGCCGGACGGGCACCCCGGACCGGGACGAATGAATTGGCCCTGGGCTCGTCCCTGGTGGGCCGCTCCCCAGGCGCCCGGTTGGGTGGTGAGCTGTCGTTCGCCAACCAGCGCTGGCCCGTGGTGGGCATCTTCTCGGCGGAGGGGAGCGCCTACGAGTCCGAGCTGTGGATCGACGGCAACCGGCTCGGGCCGGCCTTCGATCGCCCGGTGTTCAACTCCATCGTGGTGCGCACCCACTCGGTGCCGGTCCGCGATGCCTTCATGCAGGCGGTGAAGAACGACTCGCGCTTCACGCTCGACGCCAAATCCGAGCCCCAGTATTGGGCGGAGCAGGCCACCGAGCTGGCCACTTTCATCCGCGTGCTCGGGCTCTTCGTGTCCTTCATCTTCGGCGTGGGCGCGGTGCTGGGCGCGATGATCACCATGTACGCCCAGGTGGCTTCGCGCATCACCGAGCTGGGAATGCTGCGGGCGGTGGGCTTCCGGCGCCGCAGCGTGCTCGCCAGCGTCCTCATTGAATCCGCCGTGCTGGGCACGGCCGGGGGCGTGCTCGGTGCCCTGGGCGCGCTGGCCACGCGCTGGCTGAAGATCCGCACCCTCAACATCCAGACCTTCACCGAGGTGAGCTTCGGCTTCACACCCACCCCGGAGATCGTCGTGGCGGCGCTCGCCTTCGGGGCGCTGATGGGCACGCTGGGAGGATTGCTCCCCGCCCTGCGTGCCGCCCGGCTGTCCATCCTGGAGACGCTGCGCGCCTGACTCTCGCCCTCACACCACGACTTCACGCCGGGGCAGCACCTCCTGCGCCTTCTCGTCCGTATGGCAGAGGGCGAGGTACACGAAGCTGAGCGGCAGTGTGAGGAAGGCGATGGGGAACGCCAGTCCGGCCACGGCCGAGAGCACCACCAGGACAAGGACGTTGAGGAAATACGCCGCCCAGTCCGAACGGCGCTGGAAGACGCGGAAGCTCTCGGAGAGCGCGCCGATGACCGTGCGGCCCTCGGCGGCCAGCATGGGCGCGTGGAACCAGATGATGGACAGCAACAGCCCCGGCACGATGAGCGAGTACCCGAGGGCGATGGGAATTCCCATGATCAGGGTCAGTCCCCAGCTCTTGAGGAAGTTGCCCTGCCGCTCATAGGCGGCCTGCCACCGCACCGGGCGTCCGGTGCGCACGCTCTCGAGCGTTTCCTGGAGCAGGTTGAAGGCGAACCACGGCCCCGGGATGATGAAAATCGAGCCGATCAGCACCACGAGGCTGCCTAGAAGCAGACCCGTGGCGTTGGCCAGGAAGAAATCCCAGGTGCGCTTGAAGCGGCGATCGATGTGCGAGTCCAGCATGGTGTGAGGCTCCTTCATTCGAGCGACTTGCTCCGCTCTCTCCATGTGTCTGTACGCATGGACGCTCAACCTCTTGCATGTGTGATTCGGGCCTCGGGCCCGCCAGGGGCTCGCCTGGCCGGTCCCCCCTCGGAGAGCACGGTCACAACAGCTCCATGGCCACGTCCAGATGGGGCTCGGCCCGGCCCTCCCAGAGGACCCGGGCACGAGGCGACACCCGCAGCGCCCGGTGTCGCCATTGACCCACCAGCCAGTCCACCTGGAGTGAGGCCTCCGCCTCGTGCCGCAACCCGCGCGAGAGGATGAACATGGGAGCCCAGGAGGCCTCCAGACGGATGGCGTTGAGCGACGAGCCCGGGAGCGCCACGCGCTGGGAGAAGGAGAACCGGGGCCCTCCCGCGGGCGCGAGTTCCTGTCCCCAGCGCAGCGCCGCCCGGCCTCCCACTCCCAACGCGGCGTAGTGCCGGAAACCCGGGCTCTCCTCCACCACCAGCAAGGCCTCCGCCTGGACGGTGGCGCGGTGCGGCAGGTCGCGCGTCTTCTCCTGGGACTCGAGCAACACCTCCATGCCCCAACCCAGCTCGTCGAACGGGGTGTTCCGGTGCCAGGGCGGCTCGCGCAACAAGGTCCGGTAGCCCAGGAGCGTGAGCCGCGAGTCCAGCACCCGCGGCAACCCCAGCACCGGCTCCAGGCGCAGCTCGCCATCGAGCACGCGCAGCTCGCTGCTGGGCCGGAAGCCGTGCAGGAACGACTCGCCCAGACCCTCTCTCAGCGCCGCGGTGCGCAGGGCCAGCACCGGCCGGGCGCTCCCCAGGGGCCGCGCATCCATGCCCACGCCCACCGAGAACCGGGCCGCGCCCGAGGCATGCAGCGAGCGCGAGGCCCGCGCCCGCTCCTCCTGCATCTTGTGCGCGCGATCCCGCTCCAGGAAGTCCAGTGCGTCCACGTGGGCCAGGACTCCCGATTGCAGGGCTCCCTGGACGTCGGTGGCGGTGATGAAGGTGTCCTCGATCGCCCGCGCCCGCGCGAGGACCTGGGCTTCCTCGATGGTGGGCTCGCGCTTGTCCGCGGTAGCCAGTGCCTGCTCGAACAGGGCGATGCGATCGAGCGCCGCGAGACGCCGCTGCACCTCGTCCTCCCGCTCGAAGGTGAGTTGACGCTCCCGCTCCGCGTCCCGCTGGGTGGGCATCGCCACGTGCACCTTCACCAGCAGGTCGCGCTCCACCGCGAGGCGCCGCTCCTCACCGCGATCCACCTCCGCGCGCTCCACCCGCACGGACTGGGCGATGTACTCGTGCACCCACTCGCGCACCGCGGGGGGCTCGGACGTGGCGGCGAGCGTTGCGTCCACCAGCGCGGGCACCCGGGCCCAGGCCTCGCGGCGCTTGCCGGGCTCGGGGGACATCAGCCGCCGATGCAACAGCCTCCACCGGGTGGCCAAGCCGGGCTCCATGCGCGACACCAGCGCCTCGAGCACCCGCTCCCGGGACGCGTGGGCCCGCAGGGCGCGATCCCCCGTGGACTCGAAGTCATCCGGCACATGCTCCAGCAGGGGATGGCTCTCGCCGCTCCCCGGCTCCGTCACCTCCACGCGTGTGAGCGAATCCAGCGTGGCCCCTGGCAGCACCCAGAAGGCACCCGGCGTGCGCGCCACCCTGCCCTCCTCCAGCACGCCGTTGATGAGGAAGAGCAACGCGCTCGCGCAATTGTCGGTGGCGAAGTAGTACGGCAGATAACCCCGCCGCTCCATCTCCCAGACGCGCTCGATCAGCCGTATCCGCTCGCCCTCGGTGAGCCGCAGGCGGAAGCGGCGGATGGTGCGCTGCTCCAACTCCAACGTCTCGTGCGACAGGTCCCCCCGCGTCGCGGTGAGGAAGGCCAGCGAGAAGCCTCCGGACAACCCCTTGAGGATATAACCGGGGCCCGCCGTCTCCACGCCCGTCAAGGCCACGGGCTGCACCACCGACTCGAAGCTCGGGCCCTGGACAACACTCCCCTCGCGCCATACCGGCCGCATCATCAGATGGCCGAACAGCGATTCGGGCTGGCGGCCCGTGGAAGCCACGAGCAACACCTCGAAGTGGGACAGCTCCCCGAGATTGGCCCAGGCGTCGAAGGCGGGGCAGTCCGGCCGTGGAGCCACCGACCCCAGCCCCTCTCCCTCCAGCAACTCCCCGAGCGCGCGCGACTTGGAGAACTCCTGACAGCGCACCCGCTCGTCCACGGACAAGGCCTCCTCGCGCAGGGACTCCACCGGGACGAAGAACTCCTCGGCGAAGGTGGCCAGATCCAGGGAGGCGCTCTTCCGGCCTCGCGCGCGGCTGAAGGCCCCGTCATAGGAGAGACGCGAGGCCTCGGTGAAGTTCAGGGGCCGCTCGAAGGGAAAGAGCCAGCCCGACAACCGCCGCCAGCGCGCGGTACGGCTCCAGCCCCGCGCCTCATCCCACCGCCGCATCACCGCGTGCACCACCGCGCGCCGCCGCCACAACCGCTCCAGCTCCACGTCGGACAAGCGCGCCGTGCGCGACGTGGCCCGCCGCTCGCTGGAGGGCACGAAGGCGTAGAGGTGGAAGCGCCGCTGGCCCTCGCTCCACTCCGGCCGCCGCTCCGATTCATTGCCCATGCCCAGGGGCGCGGGCTCCGGATGCAGCACCAGTTCCAAGGGGCCGCCCGGAGGATGGCGCAGTGCGGGCGGCAGCAGGGCGAGCGCGGCCTCCACCTCGGCCACGAGCGCCGCGTCCCCCGAGGCGGGGGCACGCAGCACCAGTCCCGCCTCGGCTTCCAGCGCGCCGACGCGCTCGGCGAGCGTGCGCGCGGTGGCGGGTGATGCCACCAGCAGCGCCGTCACGAGCGTCGCCAGACGCCTCATTCCATGAGGCCCTGGGCCGCGAGGAACGCGCTCCCATCCTCCTGGAGCCGGGGCTCCGCGCCCGCGAGCTGACCGACCCGCCCGAGCCATTCCAGGGCCCGCTCGGGGGTGAGCCGGGAGGGCTGGGCGAGCGAGAGCAATTCCGCGCGGTGCTCGCGCAACACCTGGCCGAAGAGCCGCAGATTCTCGCGGCGGATGCGCGCCATCGCGGCCAGGTCATCGATGCTGGGGCCCGCGCCAAGCGCCAGATCCTCGCGAAGCTGGTGGGTGCGCGAGCGCAGGTAGGCCTGGGCGGCCTGCCCCACGGCCGCGGGGGGTGGCACGGCATGGGCGGCGACGCTGAACGCCCGCCAGATGACCACGCCCAGTCCGCCCACGGTGGCGCCCACGGTGGTGACGGAGCTGATGGGCGCGGATTCGCTCCTGGCGCCCTTCGAGCTGCCCGAGGACCGAAGTGGGCCGGAGACATCGGTCGGCTTGCTCGTGCCCTGGCTGGAGTTGCCCGAGCCGGAATCGGATTGACTCGAGTTGCCCGAGCCGGAATCGGATTGACTCGAGTTGCCCGAGCCCGAGTCGGACTGACCCGAATCCCCTGAACCGGAATCGGACTGGCTCGAATCCCCCGACGCCTGACTGGATTCGCCCGAACCCGCGCTGGAGTCTCCCGAGGCGCCGCTGGAATCTCCCGAGCCCGCGCTGGAGTTGCCCGAACCCGAGTCGGAAGCACTCATCATCCCCGAGCCCACGGCCCTCGGTGTCTGACATCCGGTGAGCAGCGTCCAGATGATGGCCCCGACAACGCACGTTCCCTGCCGCTTCATGAACTCCCCCAAAGATGGTCACGTGTGAACTTGGCAGCGGAGCGCGGGGGAATGCACGAGGCAACAGATGACGCGGTGCGATGGCGCAAGAGGTACGCTGCGCCGGGCCCCTCATGACCACCGCTGACGCCGTCCTCCACGCCACCCGACGCTATCTCCGTGACCATCCCTCGGCCTCCCTGTGCGTGGGAATCACGCACCGGGGCGAGCATCATGTCCAATCCCTCCAGGGAGCAGCGGGCGCCCCTCCCGCTGTGGATTCCCTCTACGCGCTGGGCACCCTCACCCAGGTCTTCACCGGCGGTCTCCTGGCGCTCCTGGTGGACCGGGGCGAGGTGCGGCTCGACACCCCCCTCCAGGAACTGATTCCCCGGCCGCTCCTCCCGGATGAAGCCGCCGGCCGCATCACGCTCGAGCAACTGGCGACGCACACCTCCGGCATGCCGCACGATCCGCCGAACCTGCGGACGCCTCAACAGAACCCCTCGGACCCCTACGGCCACTACAGCGCGGCGCTCTTCGGAGAATTCCTGCGGGGCTACCGTCCCCAGCATCCACCGCCGCGAAAGCCCTCCGAGTCCATCATCGGCCAGGGCGTCCTCGGGCATGCCCTCTCCCGCCGCCTGCGGCTCAACTACGGACACGCCGTGCGGGACTTCCTCTGCACGCCACTGGGGTTGGGCGACACCACCTTCCGTCTCTCGGAGAGCCAGGAGCCGCGTCTGCGTCCCGGCCACACCGCCCGGGGCGTGGCGGTACCCGGCTGGACCTTCCCGGCGCTGCCCGGAGCCGGAGCCCTCTACTCGACGGTGCCGGATCTGCTGCGCTTCCTCGACGCGAACCTCGGACACCAGGACGCCGGGCTGGGTCAGGCCCTGCGGCTCGCGCATGCCCCCCGCGTGAAGACCCGAGGCGGCGGTATGGGGCTCGGATGGAAGAGTTCCCAGGTGAAAGGCCAATCCATCGTGTGGCGCGCCTCGATGATGGGCGGCACGTCCGGCTTCCTCGGCTTCTCGGCGGAAACGGACACCGGCGTCGTCCTGCTGTCGGATCACACGGGCGGGTTCCTGGCCTCGCTCCTCCGCCGGACCCCGTTGGAGACGCCGGGATTCGACCTGCTAGAGTCACCCCTCCAAACAAAGGCAACCCCATGATTTGTGTCCTGCTCCTGAGCGCCCAGCCCCGAGCCGGTCACGACTTCGGGGGCGGGCTATCGAGGCCCTTTAGCTGTTCCTCGGCCATCCGCCGGTATTGCGGCACGATCTCCACGGCGAGCACGTCACGCATCTGCTGGCGGGCACCTTCGAGATTCCCAGCGTCCCGGAGGCTCGTCATCCGGTACATCGAGCGCAGGAATCGATGCTCAGCCTTCTGGAAGCGCGAGAGAATCATCACCATCAGGGCCTCGGCTCCTTCCGTGCTCTTTAGGGCCTCTTCCGTCTCGGCCTCGCTCACGGCTGCCGTGGGGGCGGTCCGGCGTAGGAGGGCACGCAAGTTGTCGGTGAGTTCCAGGGCGTGACCCTGCTGGATTCGCTGCGCGAGAACGGCGAGCTGCGGCCGGGCGGGCAGGTCCGGATTGAGGCGCCCCGTTGCGAGCACGTCCGCAAGCCCGGTCAATTCGTCGAGAAGGATTCCGGCCTGCTCCCGGTAGAGTGGGACTACCTCTACGGCGAGTACGTCACGCATCTGCTGACGTGCCCCTTCAAGGTCGCCCGCATCCCGAAGGTCGTACATCCGAAGTCGTGCGTCACTCAGCCGATCGGAGCCGTCATCAATGCGCGTGATGGTCTCTCTCAGTAACGTGCTGGCCGTGCTCCCATTGCGAAGAGCCTCACCAGCATCTTCATGGCTGATGCCCACCTCTTGAGCGGTCCTCAGCAACAGGGCGCGCGTGCCTTCTGTCAGTTCCAGCGACTCGCCGCGTTCCAACACCCTCCGTGACAGTTCCCTAATGGAGTTCCAGTCGATTTCATCGGACATGATTTCTCCTCTACTTCCGAGAACGGCACCAATCTTCCGGCCATTTGTGCTGCCCCTCACAGAGGCGGAGGCAATCGTGACAATTACCCGTCCAGCCGTCGTTCTGGCACTTCACGTAAGACTGAATGCACTTCTGCTTCCACTTGGGAAGGTCTGCGTTGTTGGCGAAATCGTCCTCATCCTCGTCAACAACATCGGAGCCGGTTCGCACAGCCCGAAGCACCTGATCAACCTCGGATTGCGTGGCTCCACAAGCGCCTACCGGGTCTTGAGGGTGTTTCTTGATGCAACAGGTCATTGCAGGTGGAGTGCGCCCTACTGGCCGAGCAACCGGACGCGAACAGCCCCCAAAGCAGAGCCACACCCATGAACACAACGGAAGTCAAGTGTTTCATGCGGCCAGCGTAGAACAGTCTCTTTTCGAGACGCCACGACGGGCCCGCTCGCAGGGGGGTGGCCGCTTGTGCTCCTTATCTGGTAGGTTAACCCGCGATATGCGGAACTTCTTACCTCCCCGGTCTGCTCTGATTCTCGTTCTCTTGGCGTCTGCGGCCATGGCCCGTGGACGCGAGCCCATCTCTCGGACCGTCTACCTCTCGGACGAACCAAAGGCGGAAGTGCCCTCGGTTTACGTCGCGGGTGAGATGGTAACCGTCCTCCGTTTCGAGAAACCTTGTGACCGGGAACGGACGAAACTGCTGGGCTGGGAAGGCCGCTTCGAGCCCGTGGAATGCGTCGGGAAGAAGGTGCTCGTAGAACCGCTCAAAGACATCAAGCCCGAGGATAGTTTTCTGTTGGTGGTGACGCTCGCGGACGGGAAGGAATTGCCCTTCACCGTGACGGCTCGAAACGAGCAGTTTGACCATCAGGTGAACGTGTTCCCGGACAATGAGACCAAGGGGGCGCTCCAGAGTCGTCTGGAGTATTCCCAATACAAAGAGCGGATTCTCAAGGAACAAAACGAGCGCTACCGGAAAGAGGAGACATCAATTGACCATGCCCTTGCAGCGCTCTTGGCAAAGGGCGCGTTGAAAATGACCCCGTTCCGCCAGCAGTACGTCTCGCTGGTGAAGAATCCGAGGGGTGCCGAAATCTTGGTGACCGTCCTTACAAGCAAGAAGCCCGATAGTAAGAAGCCCGATAAGGTCGCCGTCATCATCAACTTGAAGAACAACAGCCCATCGGAGTCTTCGAGCCTGATGGAAGCGCGCTTGGTAGCCGAGGGGAGCGGGGAGCAAAGGCCGCTTGCTCTGCGTGCTACTCAGGAAAGCTGGGGGCCCGGTGGTGAAAGCGGGCAGATTGCCGTTGTCTTTAACGCGGGCGCATTTGACTTGAACGATAGCCCCGACCGGCTCGTTCTAGAACTCTTCCGCCAAGGGAGCGGGATTCGAGAAGCTTGGGTTTTTCTGGATCGACACATGCTTGGGCTGTAAACCCGGTTCACATGGCTCCGACCTGCGCGCCGTTTTTTGCCTCTGTCGTTCTGTTGTGCATGTGCTGCGGCTGTACGACCCCAGCGGGCGTTTCCCTTCGCTCGGATGGAAGCCCAGGCCCACAGGCGTGCCCGGAAAAGGCGCTCGAAGCCATGCGGATTCTCAACCTGCGCGTGGGGGACGGTGCAACCGTAGACCTCGACGTCAACCAGAGCCTCACAAGCCCCATCACTCTTTACGAAGGGCCTGTGGAGAGCATGTTGACCAGCAATCTCGGACCCCTTCCGCCGGTAACCCGTCTCTACGGGCGGGTGTGGACGGGGGGCCCACAAGTTGTCGTCCGGTACTACGAAGCACACCCGCCGGACGGCGAGCCCTTCCCACTTTGCGCTGTGGCTCGGCTCGCTCACGGTCAGATGCAGAAAAAGCCCGAGTCCAAGCCCGGAACGGCCATCCTCGAATTCTCACGCGCTGGGGTCTTCGTCGTGAATTCGTTCCGTTGAACCGACCCACCGGGACACCTCGCCTGAACGACCCCAGTAGTCGGTTCACCTCGGGTGCGTGCCCCGTGTAGTGGGGAATGTAGCTGCGAGCGCCAGAGGAAGCCCGAATTGATGGTTTTTGACCCCCCATCAATTCGATCTAAGTGCCCGAAACTCTTGAGGAACCGTTTTTTCTCCCACCAAGAGAGGAGTAGAGTGAGCTGATGTGGAACACCTTGCTCACGGGCGCGAACGGTTTCCTGGGCTCGGCCCTGGCTCGCGTCCTCTCCTCGCGAGGCCATCACGCCGCCTGTCTCGTGCGTCCTCGCGCCGACCTCTCGGCACTCGCGGGCATTCCCCATGAGCGCGTGGAGGGAGACGTGACGGACGCCGCCAGCCTGGCGCGGGCGGTCCAGGGCCGGGACGTGGTCTTCCACCTGGCGGGAGTGCGCCGCGCGGCCACCCGGGAGGAATTCATGCACGTCAACGCCGAGGGCACCCGGCTGTTGTGCGAGGCCTTGGTGGCCACGGGCTCCCGGCCCCGGCTGGTGCTGGTGGGCTCATTGGGAGCCTCGGGGCCTTCACGGCCCGGCCATCCCCGGGTGGAGGAGGAGCCTCTTCAACCCGCGGAGTGGTACGGCGAGAGCAAGGCCGAGGCCGAGCGCATCGTCTTCTCCTACGCGGACAGGCTGCCCGTGACGGTGGCACGGCCGCCGCGCATCGTGGGCCCGGGGGATCGCGAGAACCTCGTCCTCTTCAAGCTGGTGTCCCGGGGCCTGCGGTTGGAACTGGGAGGAGGACCCCGGCCGCTGACCCTGGTGGACGTGGAAGACGTGGCGGAGTTGTTGTTGCTGCTGGCCGAGCGCGAGCAAGCCCTCGGTCAGGCCTTCTTCGTGGGCCATGCCCACCCGCTCTCCCTGGAGCGGATCCAGGAGATCGCCGCCGAGGCGCTGGGAGTCAGGACGCGGACCCTGCATGTGCCGCCCGCGGCGCTGACGGCCCTGGCCACCGTGGCGGATGGGGTGTCACGCCTGACAGGCCGGCGTCTGGCCCTCAATCGCAAGTTCGCGCGGCAGCTCCTGGTCCCCGCCTGGACGTGCTCGGGCGCCAAGGCGGAGCGGCTGCTGGGCTTCCGCGCCACGAGGGACCCGGCCGACGCCATCCGCCGCAGCGCGCACTGGTACCGGGAGCATGGCTGGCTCTGAGCTCAGGCCGCCTGTGCGACGGTCGGGAGCGCGCCGAGTTGCCGCAGCAAGGACAGCATGTCCAGCTGATCCCAGATCTCGACGATCTTGCCGTTCTGGATCCGGTAGTGGGGATGGTCGGCGACCTCCACCCGCCTTCCCGTGGCGGGAATGCCCATGAAGCTCCCGGTGTGCACGGCCGTCAGGGTGATGCGCGCGGCCACCAGATCCTGATCCTGGAGGAAGGAATGGAGCGTGAAGTGGATGTCAGAGAAGGACTCCAACCACACGCGCGCCATGAGCTTCAAACCCTGTACACCCTCCGGGACACCGGCGGGCAGGGGATGGGTCACGGCGTCAGGAGAGAAGAACTGGTTCAGGCTCTCGATATCGCGCTGGAGGTAGAGACGGGTCAGGTACTGCGTGTAGAGCTCCCGGGCCTTATGGGCATCCATGTGGTGTCCTTCCACGTGAGACAAGGGAAGGCCATGGTGCGGTACCGCGCGGGAATCACAATCGCGAGGACGGGAAGACGTGCAACACCACGCGGACCGTGGGACTCGAGGGCAAGACAACGCCCTGTGCCCAACGGTCCATGCGTGTCGCCGTCAACACTCCCGCGCCCCGCTCACCACTCGGCGACGAAGGCGTTGGGTTGGGCCGAGGCGCGCGCGGCGGCCACGGCGGCGTCGATGTCCAGCTTGCCGCCGGTGCTCACCTTGCCCACGAGGTCCGGATCCTTCTCCACCGTGTTCACGAGCATGTCGCGCACCTGAGCGGCGGTGAGCTTCGGGTTCTCCGCGAACATCAGCGCCGCGGTGGCCGCCACGCGCGGGGTGGCCATGGAGGTGCCGCTCATCTCCTCCCAGCCTCCACCGGGCACCGTGCTCAGCACGTCCTCGCCCACGGCGGCCATCTCCACCACCTTGTCGCCGTGCGAGGAGTAGCGCGCCAGCTTGTCGTTGCGCTTGTCCATGGACGCCACGGTCAACACGTTGGGCAGATCCAGGTTGGCCGGGAAGTCCTTCACGTTGTTCATGTTGCTGCCATTGCCATTGGCCGTGGCCGCCACCAGGAGGATGTCCGCGTCCGCCAGCTTCTGCACCGCGTCCTTCCAGCGCTTCTGCGAGGCCGCGTCCCGGTACTCGTCGCCGAAGCTCGCGTTCACCGCGCGGATGTTGGCCCCCTTGTTCTTGAGGTCCACCACGTAGTCCACCGCGCGCTCGAAGTTGGTCAGCAGATCCTTGCCGTCGTAGATGCCGCCCACCGAGAGGATCTGCGCCTTGCCCGCGGCCACGCCCGTGTTGCCCTGGCCGTTGTCCTCGGCCGCGATGATGCCCGCCACGTGCGTGCCGTGATCCGCGCCCTCGCCCTTGAGCAGATCCCCCGAGTTGAAGCCCACGTTGAAGCCGTGGATGTCGTCCTTGATGCCGTTGCCGTCGTTGTCGATGCCGTCGCCCTCGATCTCGCCGGGGTTGGTCCACATGGCGTCATCCAGGTCCGGGTGGCTGGCGTCCACCCCGCCGTCGAACACGGCGATGACGGGCGCGCCCGTGGGCGTGGGCCGGGGGCCCGCCGGGCTCTTGGGGGCGGCCGTCTCGAAGGCGGCCAGCGTGTTCACGGCCGGCGAGGTCTGCGGCGTGCCGCTCGGGCGCAAGCCCTTGGGGCGATCCACGAAGTTCGAGGGCGCGGGCGTGGCGTCGAATCCATCCCCCGGACGGGGCACCACGGCGCGCGCGGCGGCGGCGGGCGCGGCCGACGTCTCGCGAGGAGCCGCCTCGGTGGCGGGGCGCTGCGTCGAGAGGGGCGAGGTCGAGATCTTGGAGAGCGTCGTCATGGTGGAGGCCTCGGGAGAGCGATGAAGGAAGCGGACTCCTGAGTTGTCGGCACATGGCGGCCCAAGGTTGCTACAGGCCCTATATTTAGTGACTTTTACCTACATTTCCTCCGATGACGGACCCAGCGGTAGAATGCTCCTCCCGATGGGGCACCTCGAGAATGCCGGGAGCACACAACCGCTGGAGTTCTGGCTCCAGGATCTGGAGCGGCGCCGGGCGCTCATGAAGCCGGAGCACACCATGCGCGGCTTCTTCTTCAACGGACTGATGGAGAACATCCGGACACTCGGAGACGAGGCCCTGGCCAGGCGCTGCCTGGAGGCGTGCGGCGAGGAGCGCTTCGTGGACTTCTTCAACTACTCCGTCCAGTTGCTGCCTCCCATCCTCCGCACCTCGCTGCCCCTGCTCGCCGAGCGCCATGGAGGCGGCGAGAACGCGCTGCGGCAGGTGGGGCGGCGGGCCTCCTCCGACTTCATGGCGTCCGTGGCCGGCAAGGCCATGCTCATGCTGGCCCAGAACCGCCCCAGGCCGTTGATCAACAGCATCCCCTCGGCCTTCCGCGTGGGCATGAGCTTCAGCCACGCGGAGCTGACATGGATGGGCCCGACCCGAGGCCGCCTTCAGATGGACATCAGCTACATGCCCCCGCCCTTCCATGAAGGCATGGTGCGATACATGCTCGAGGCGACAAGTGCCCAGGGCATCCAGGTCACCGCCCGGGCCACGGGAGAACTCCTCATCACGTGTGATTTCTCCTGGGAGTGACACGTCCATCCAGTCCGGTGCCCGGATGCTGCTACTGTCCGGCGCACCATGAGCCAGGACACCCCGAGCACCGTCTACATCGTCAAGGACAACGGCAAGCGCTGCTTCGCCCCGCCCTGCGACCACTATGACCTGTTCCGCGCGGACCAGCCGGACGTGAAGCTCCAGTCCATCCACGAGCTGGACCTGAGCGCCATCGCGGGCGACGACACGACGCGGGGCGAGCTGGCCCAACGCGCCTTCTCCGCCGACGGCCTGAAGCTGGAGGGAACGCTGGCCCAGCGCCTCAAGGCCGGCCCGGGGGGCGACGCCGTTGTCCTGCGCGCCACCCGCGTTGTCGGCTGACGTTCCTGGAGGAGCTTCCTCCAAATTTCCCGCTCTCACCGGTTTTCATTGATTGACTCCTTAATCATGAATATTGCCTCGTTGAGCATCACCCTGTCGCGGTGAACCAACGCATCGGCACGAAGAGGTGAGAGTCATGGGATGGAGCAGGAAAGGATCGCGAATCTTGATGGCGGGACAAGCCCAGGCGGGACGCGCCTGGACGGGCTTCGCCGCCGTTCTTCTGGCGTGGGCGCTTCCCATGGGCGAAAGCCTCGCCGGAACGAATGACTTCACGGTCCAATACCAGAATTACAACGCCTCGGGCCCAGGTGACGACATCATCGAGGCCAACATCAAGATTCGTAACAACACCACGACCGCGATTCCGCTGAGCGGCATCGTCGTGCGCTATTGGTTCACGAAGAACAACGCCTCGGGCGCGACGCCCGCGTGCTGGTGGTGGAACGCATCGCCTTGCCCGAACCTCACGGTCACGTCCGGGAACGTGTCCCTCACGGGCGCGGACCGCTACGCGGAGATCCGCTTCACCAGCGGCGCGGGAAGCCTGGCGCCGGGAGCGACCACCGCGGCGATCGACCTCGGGGTGACGTTCGGCACCAACGTCGACGAGACGGATGATTACTCGTACGGCGGCAACACCTCGTTCATCGATTGGAACCGCATCACCGTGCATGACGCCGGCTCCGCGCCCACGGCCGGGCTGCGCGGCGGAACACCTCCCTCGGGAGGAGGCGGTGGAGATGACGGCGGCGGCGGCACCATCACCACCGAGTTCTTCGACGACTTCAGCTACACGGGGGCTGGCGACTCCCTCTTCACCGGCTGGTGGAACGTGCGCAACGGCTCCAGCTGGACGGGTCCCGGCCCCGAGCCGGAGTACGCCGCGCCCTGGAGCTCGGGCAACGTGTCGATCGTCACCGACCCGGCGAGTGCCAGCAACAAGCTGCTGCGGCTCACCACGAGCACGCGCGGCTCCAATGGGAGCACGTTGCAGGCCGAGGTCTCCTCCAAGGCCCGGAAGTTCAAGTTCGGCACCTACGCCTCCCGGGTGAAGTTCAACAACACGCCGCTGTCCGGGACGCGGTACTTCGCCGACAAGCCCGTCGAGACCTTCTTCACCATCACGGAATACATCACCAACGATCCGAACTACTCGGAGCAGGACTTCGAGTACATGCCCAACGGGGGCTGGGGCCGAGGCAATACCAACACCCTGTGGACGACCTCCTGGGAAGACACGCGGCTGCCCATCAACGACTCCGACAAGGTCTCGGACTGGTTCAGCGCGGATTACTCGGGGTGGCACACGCTCGTGCTCCAGGTCTCCAGCACGTCCATCCGCTACTACATCGACGGCCAGTTGCTGACGACCCATGCGACCAAATACCTGCCCGAGACCGCCCAGTTCATCTACTTCAACATCTGGTTCACGGAGTTGGACAGGACGCAGGGCAGCTCGCGCACGTACCACCAGGAAGCGGACTGGGTGTATTTCGCCAAGGACGCGATCCTGTCTCCTTCTCAGGTCACGTCGAGGATCGACAGCCTCCGCGCTTCATCGGTCACCCGCAGGGACACGGTGAACTGAGCAGGAGGATTTCCTGGAACGGTTCGGGTGCGTGTGGGCGCCTGATCATCCGGAGACGCCGGCCAGCTCCGCCAGCTTCTGGACCGTCCGCCAGTTGCGCGCGGTGACGGGCGAGCCCACGAGGCGATCCCACAACGCGGGCGACAGCTTCGAGCTCCCCGCCCCCTCGGCATAGTGCACCCAGAGGGCATCGCCCGCGGCCTCGAACCGTTCCGTGGTCGCGCGTTCACGAAGCTTCTCGACGGCGTCCTTCTTCGGAGGCGCCTTGGACAGGGCCAGCATCACCCGGTTGGGCTCCTTCTCCGACGCCTCGAGCAGCGGGTTTCCCTGGACGTACTCCGCCCACTGGGCGGGGGTGCGGACGAGCACGGCCACCGGGAACCCAAAACGCTTCTCGAGGGCCTTCTCCAGGGCGTCCTCCACCGCCGCCGCCTTGCCCGGGGCGGTGAAGACGAGATTGCCGCTCTGGATGTAGCTCTCCACCTGCGTGAAGCCGAGCTCGCCACACAGAGCCCGGAGGTCCGCCATGGGGACCTTGCGGGTGCTGCCTACATTGATGCCGCGCAGGAGCGCGATGAAGAGCGCCATCTGATATCCGTTCTGCCTGGAGCCAGGCCAGGGAAGCGCCAGGAGCGTCGCCCAAGTGCGCCCCGGGCGCGAGGCCGGAATCCGGGGGGGTGGAACCCCCCCGGCGCGAGCACATGTACAAGGGGGCCATGCCACCCTTCTCCCCCTGGCCGCTGCTGCTCGCCGCCGCCCTGTCGTCCGCCGCGGCTCCCGAGGCGTCCCCCACGCCCGCTCCCCCACCCACCGTTCCCTCGGCTCCGTGGCCGTCCGCGAGCGCACCGCTCACGGTGGCCCAGGTGACGTTCCCCAAGGGCTTCGGGCGCAAGCGCATCTATCTGGACGCGGGGCATGGAGCGCCGGGCAACGAGGGCAACTCGTCCGTCACCTGCGAGCCAGAGGAGTCCCACACGCTGCGGGTCGCCCAGGCGTTGGCCCGGCGGCTCGAGGCCACGGGGCACTTCCAGGTGAAGCTGAGCCGCGCTCCGGGGAAACGTCCTCCGTACGCCTCCCGGCTCCAGGAGGCCGAGCGCTGGAGAGCGGCGCTCTTCCTGAGCCTCCATTCGGACGCACGAGGACAGGCGCGCGAGTGGTTGGCGGCTCCGGAACAGTGGTGCGCGCGTAATGACGCGGCTCCTGGCTACAGCGTGCTCTACGCGGACGACACCCCCGAGCCCCTGCTGACCCAGCGGTCGCGCGCGGCACGGGCGCTGGCGCGCCGCATGGGAGAGGCGGGCTTCCTCCCCTATGGAGGCGAGGACTATGTGGGTCTGTATGCCCCCGACTCCGCGCAGCCAGGCACCTTCGTGAGCCGGCACGCACCCGGACAGCGCATCTTCGTCCTGCGCAAGCCGCTCATCCCCTCGGTCATCATCGAGACGCATCACGCCTGGGACTTCGAGGAGTCCGCGCGCTGGCGCGAGGAGCGCACGCTGGAGGCCTTCGCGGCGGCGGTGGCCCAGGGATTGGTGGACACACTCGGAGGCACGTGAAGTATCTCGCACTCGACGTTCTCCATGCTTGTGGGGCAACGGCGTTGGGAGGAAGGCTGTGCGGATGGACTACGTCAACCTGGGACATACCGGACTGAAGGTGTCGCGCATCTGCCTGGGCTGCATGAGTTATGGCAGCTCGAAGTGGCGCCCGTGGGTGCTGGACGAGGAGGCCTCGCAGCCCTTCTTCCGGCGCGCGGTGGAGGCCGGCATCAACTTCTTCGACACCGCGGACATGTACTCGCTCGGCGTGAGCGAGGAGGTGACGGGCCGCGCCCTGCGCCAGTACGCGAAGCTGGACGAGGTGGTGATCGCCACCAAGGTGTTCAACCCCATGAACGACCGGCCCAACATGGGCGGGCTGTCGCGCAAGCACGTGGTGCAGGGGTGTGAGGCGAGCCTCAAGCGGCTCGGCGTGGAGACCATCGACCTCTACCAGATCCACCGCATGGATCCGCACACGCCCCTCGAGGAGACGCTGGAGGCGCTGGATCTGCTCGTGCGCCAGGGCAAGGTGCGCTACCTGGGCGCCAGCTCCTCCACCGCGTGGAAGTTCGCCAAGGCCCTGAGCCTGTCCGAGCGCAACGGCTGGGCACGCTTCGTGTCCATGCAGAACCACTACAACCTCGTCTACCGCGAGGAGGAGCGCGAGATGATTCCCCTGTGCGAGGAGGAGGGCATCGGCGTCATTCCCTGGTCTCCCCTCGCGCGAGGGCTGCTCGCGGGCTCTCGCAAGTCCCTGGACGACAAGCAGGCGACGACCCGCTCGGGCTCGGATGCCTTCGCGACGACGCTCTACGACAACCCCCATGACTGGGACGTGGTGGAGGCGGTGAAGAAGGTGGCCTCCGCCAAGGGCCACTCGCCCGCCGAGGTCTCCCTGGCGTGGCTCCTGTCCAAGCCCGCCGTGGTGGCGCCCATCATCGGCGCCACCAAGATGGCGCACCTGGAGGACGCGCTGCGCTCGCTCGACGTGAGGCTCACCCCGGAGGAGGTGAAGGCGCTCGAGGCGCCCTACCAGCCCCACGCCGTGCGCGGCCACTGAGTCACGGTGCCTTCTTCGCGAGCGCGTCCACTTCCGCCTGGACGTCGCGCGTCTCCTCGAAGAAGGCGTCCATGCTCTGGGCGGGCGCCAGCCGGAAGGCGGGGGGCAGGAGCGTGCGATCGAAGTTCAGCGAGGAGGAGAACTCCTCCTCGTCCAGCAGGGAATCCGCCTGCGTGAGCGCCCCGAAGCACACCAGGACCCCCGTCAGCATCAGGACGAGCCGCCGGGGCTCCGCGCGCGTCACGTAGCGCAGGTGCCAGAAGAGCACGTACCCGAGCCACGCCAGGAAGCCCCCGCGCGCGAGCCACTGCATCCACGAGCCCAGACCCAGGGCATATGCCACCAGGTGCACCAGGAGCGGCACGGCGAGGAGCCCCAGGAAGCCGAGGCTCCCGATGGCGCCATGGGCGCCGAAATAGAAGCGCCTGCGCGTCACCTTGCTCGCCACGCTCCAGATCGCGGACCAGATGAAGGTGGCGGACACGGGCAGCACCACCGCCAGCGCGAGCGCGCCCCAGTTCGTCTTCTGGTAGTTCGTCAGGTACTCGTAGAAGAGCGCGGCCACCACCGTCACCCCGAGCACCACCGGAAAGGCGAAGGGCCGCTCGAAGACATGGCCCCGGGGCGCCTCCGGTACCGCCGAGACGCGCGTGTCCTCCACCGGATGCGTGCGCGCGCGGAAGCGCAGCACCGTGTCCCCCACCGCCACGCGGAGATCATCCGTGAGCGTCAGCTCCGCCAGGCGTCCCCAGGGCTCCACCCGGAAGGTGCCGTTGTGGCTGCCCACGTCCCGGAGCACCAGGGCACCGCCCTCGGCGCGCTCGATGCGCAGGTGCGCCGCGGACACCTTGGGATCGTCCAGGATGACGTCGTTGGTGTAGCCGCGCCCCACCGTCGCCGGGAAGCGCTCCAGCCGGTGCCGGGCGGAGACCCCCTCCTCGCCCTCCAGCACTTCCAGGAAGATCACTTCGTCCACGCGAGTGCCTCCAGGTAGCGGCGCGCGAGGGCGCGGGCGTTGTCCGCGGAGAATCCCGCCAGATCCAGGCTCGTCTGCACACCCGAGGAGCCCGCGTTGTTCGTCGCCGCCCGGAGCGACAGATCATACAGCCCGGGCAGCCGCTTGTAGGCGCGCAGGCACAGGGCCGTGCGCACCGTCATCCCGCCCACCTTCACGAATCCCTCCTGGCAGCGGAAGTTCGTCACGTCGTCCTGGGTGGCCTCCACGCCCCCCGCGTCATTGGCGAACGTGGCCGAGTAGAGCGCCGAGAAGCGCAGCGCCCCGAGCGAGTCGCTCGACACGAAGGCATGATCGTACGCCACCACGCCCGTGCGCTGCTCTCCGCTCAGGAAGATGTCCTCCTCGGACGAGCACTGGTAGCTGGTGATGGTGTAGGGATTCTCCGACTCGTGCGGGGTATCGCCCCAGCACTTGAGGAAGGGCTGCCAGCGGCCCGGCACCCGGTAGTCGCCCAGCCGCTGGGTTGGCACGGGCGTGGACATCAGGCGCTCGGTGATGCGCTGCTGGTTGTCCAGCAGCTGCGTGGCCACCACGGACAACAGGCGGGTGCCCGGCGCGTCCTTCGCCTCGCGTGCTCGCTCCAGGAGCGCGCGCGCATGCACCACCGGCACCAGGAAGCCGAGCTGGTTGCCCAGGGTCGCCACGTTGACGCCCACCACCCGGCCCTCGCCCGTCACCGTGGGGCCTCCGCTCATGCCGGGGTTGATGGCGCCGCTGAAGTGCACCTTGTCGTAGAGCGCGTCCTGCACGAGGCCGTTGTAGGTACCCTCGACGATGGTGGTTCCCAGGTCATGGGGATTGCCCATGGCGTACAACCGGGAGCCCTGGGAGGCATCCTTCGCCGCCAGTTCGAACCAGTCCTTCACCGGCTCGTCCTGCTGGATGACGGCCAGGTCATGCACCACGTCCACGTCCACCACGCGCACCGGTATCGCCTGCGCGTCCTGGCCCTCGCGCACCAGCTCCGCGGTGTAGTCGTCGGGGTGCTGCACGATGCTGGAAATGACGTGGTAGTTCGTGATGGCTCGGCCCTCGGCGTCCACGAAGAAGGCGGAGCCGATGGAGGAGCGGGAGCCACTTCGCCGCTCGATGATGCGCACCTGGGCCACGCGGCGCTTGATGCGCTCGAACAACTCCTGGGTGGACGGAGGCAACGTGGCCACGGGCAGCGGAGGGATCACGGCCGGGGGCTCCGTGTCCGACGGTTCTTCCGGATCCGGGTCCGGGTTGGGGGGATCCAGCACCGGGGCTTGGGCCAGCGTGGCGAGCAGGAGGAGGGTCCACATGAGGGAGCGCACACTAGCGGAACGCGGGCGCCTTGCCCTCCCCCACCGGTAGGGCGGCCTTGTCCATACCTCCTTGGAGGTATTGAGACTCTTGGGGGGTGGAAGCGACTGTGGCGCCACTATGGACACCCTCGATGCCCGGCTGACGGGGCTCGCCCTGTGCTGGCTCCTGACCCGCCCCAAGACGAACCGGGGCAACCGCAACAAGTTGGAGGAAGCCCTCCGCCCCCTCGTGGAGCACCACTTCGGCCGTGCCCGATGGAAGGAGCACTGCGCCCGGTTGGTGTCACAACTGGTGGAGGACGGTCTCGTGACCGAGGGGAAACGCGGCGGCCTGGAACTGGCGGCCCCAGGACGCGCCCGAGTCCTGCGCTTCCTCGCGATCGACACGCCGCCTCGCCAGTTGACCTGGAAGAAGCTCAAGGACACCTATCTGCAGGCACTGAGCCTGGGGCTCCCCATGTCCCGCGCGGCGCTGACCCGGGTGGGCAGCGCCGATGGCATGCGCATCGCCCTGCTCCAGCGCGAGCATGGACTCGACGGGAAGGACACGCCCACGCTGGCGCAGGTGCGCGACCGGCTGTTGTGGCGCCAGCTCGGCGTGGAGACGGATCAGCCCTTCGATCTGTCCTCCGTCAAGGCCCACCTGCTCGGAAAGATGTTGGAACTGGAGGTGCGTGATCCGCATCAGGCGATGGAACAACTCGCCGCGCGGGCGGCGGGGGCTCCCCGGGTGGACGTGGAGGCCGTGCGCCTCGCCACGCTGCGATCCTGGTTGCTGGCCAGCCCGGAAGCCGAGACACCCGCCCCGACCCCGACCCCGGCCCCGTCCGAGGCCGCGTTCGCCGATCAGGTGCTCACGGTGGCCCGCGCGCTTCCGGCCGAGCGCCGCTTCGGTCCGGACAAGGTGTTCATCGCCCACGTCTGGCGGGCCCTCCAGCCCACGTGGCGCCACCGCGAGTCCTTCGACGCCGCGCTGATCGAGGCCAACCGCGCCCGGCATCTGTCGCTGAGCCGCGCGGATCTCGTGTCGGTGATGGACCCCACCGACGTGGCCGAGTCCGAGATCCGCGCCCAGGGCGCCCGCTTCCACTTCGTCGTCGTCTAGCCCCCCTTCCTCCTGGAGTTGCCCGTGACCTCCGATCCACGACTCGAGGCCTTCCTCTCCGATGGCGAGGAGGTCTTCAACGGCGTCCAGCAGGGGCAGAACCTCTGGAAGCACGATCCCTTCGATGTGCCGTCCTTCAACGCCCCCGCCCGGAGCGCCTTCCAGCGGCTCCTCAAGCGCGCGGTGGCCACGCCTCGGCCCGAGGAGGGCAAGCTGTTGCTGCTCACGGGCGAGTCCGGCAGTGGCAAGACGCATCTGGTGCGCGCCTTCCGCCACCTCGTGCACGGACAGGAGCAGGGCTACGTCGGCTACCTGCCGATGACCGTCGATACGCCCCACTACGAGCGCTACATCCTCTCCTGCCTGATGGACTCGCTGGACCGGCCCTACGACGCGCGCAAGGCCGAGGCCTCGGGCTTGATGCGGCTGTCGGACGCGGTGATGGAGGCCAGCAAGAGCATCTTCGCGCTGAACATCCAGGCCGAGCCCCGCGACGACGAACACCTGCACACCACGGTGTCCGACGTGGCCTATGAGCTGAGGGCGGACCCGCGCTTCCGCGACGTGAGCGTGGACCTGCTGCGCGCCCTGCTCTTCCTGCAACACCGGGACGTGCGCCTGCACCACGCGGTGCTCCAGTGGATACGCTGCCGGGACCTGTCCCCCTCGGATGCCAAGGCGCTCGGAAATCTGGTCCCCCGGACCGATGAGGATGGACCCAAGTGGATGCTGGAGCAGTTGGGTCACCTGCTGAGCGCGTTCGGCCAGGCGTTCGTCCTGTGCGTGGATCAGGTGGAGGACATCAGTGACTTCGCCCTGCGTCCGGGCATGGAGCCCGCGTTCCGCCGCGCGATGAACCTGCTCGCCCACCTGGCCGGAAACATCCCCACGGCGATCGTGGTGGTCTGCGGCCTGTCCGACTTCTGGTTCAGCGCCCGGCAACGGCTGCTGCAATCCATCCTGGATCGGATCGAACTCGACCCCGCCCCCGTGAAGCTCGAGCACCTGGTGACCGCCCAGACGGCGCGCGACATCGCGGCGCAACGCCTGAAGGTGCTCTACGAGAAGCGGGGCGCCACGGTCGATCCGCGCGATCCCACCTATCCCATTCCCCCGGAGGTGTTCGACACCCTGAGCGGGCGCAGGACTCGCGATGTGCTGCATTGCTTCCGCGCCTACCGCGAACGCGCCATCGAGGAGGGCCGTCTGCCCGCGCTGTTCCTCCCTCCGGAGGAGAAGGCGGGGCCTGGGCCGGAGATCAAGAAGCCATCGCCGACCCCCCCACCGGAACCCGATCGGATCGCGGAGCTGGACCAGAAGTGGGCGGACTTCCGGGCGACGTTCCAGGCCCAGGTGCCGGACGAGGACGAGGAGATCGTCTCCCTGCTCGCCTGGGGACTCGAGACGGCGAGTCAGGAGCTGGACGGCGCGGCGCGCTTCTCCGTGAAGACCCGGGACGAGTCGTCGCTGGAGATCTCTCCGGAGGGCAAGGCGCCCCGGCTCCTCGTCGTGCTCTGCAACAGATCCTCCAAGGGCGGGCATCTGGGCTACCAGATGAAGGACGCGCTCGACTCCACGGGAGGCAAGCTGCCGGTGCTGGTGCGGACCACGGAGTTCCCCTCGTCGACGGGCACCATCGTGGCGGAGCAGCTCCTGCGGCTCCAGAAGAAGGGCGGACGCCGCGCGGTGCTCGGGGATGGAGATCTGCGCGATCTGGTGGCGCTGCGGACCTTCCGCCAGGCCCACGCACAGGCGGCGCTGAACGAGTGGAGCCACAAGGCCCGGCCCATCACCCGCCTCAAGCTCATCAGTGATCTCCTGGGACGGGAACCCATGGAACAGGAACCACCCGCCGTCGACACCCCGAAGGATCCGCCCGTCACCAAACCCCACCCCCAGAACGCCCAGACGCCCACCCCCCCGGCGCCCCTGCTCAAGGGTCCGCTGCGGCTCGGCCTCCAGGAGGGAATCATCAACGAGCCCGTGACCCTGGAGCCCGGGGAGATGATGCGGCACAGCGCCTTCCTGGGGGGCACGGGCAGCGGCAAGACGACCGCGGCGCTCAACCTCGTGGAGCAATTGCTGCTGCGGGGCATCCCCGCCATCCTGGTGGACCGCAAGGGCGACCTGGCCGGATACGCCCGCGAGGAAGCCTGGCGGACGCCGTTGGAGGACCCGCGGCTCGACGAACGCCGCCGCCTGCTGCTCGAGCACGTGGACGTGGCGCTCTACACCCCGGGCCGCTCGGATGGACGGCCCCTGGCCATTCCCGTGGTCCCCCGGGGCCTGGAAGCCCTGTCCGCCGAGGAGCGCGACCAGGCCGTCACGCAGGCGGCGGACGCCATCGCGGGCATGCTCGAGTACAAGAGCAGCAACCGCGACAAGGCAACGCGCGCCCTGCTCGAACAGGCGCTCCACCTGCTGGTGCGGCGTCCGCGAGGAAAGGACGTCACGCTCGAACTGTTGCGCCAGTTCATCCAGTCCGAGGACCCCGCCCTCGTGCGGGAAGCCGAGGGGCTGGATGCCAAGGCCTATCCCAAGCTCGTCAACGATCTGGCCACGCTCCGCCTCAGCACGCGGGTCCTCCTGTCCGCGACGGGTGAACGGCTCGACGTGGAGGAACTGCTCGGGCGCGGCGCCTCGGCGACGCCGGGACGCACCCGGCTGAGCATCATCAGCACCAAGTTCCTGGGTGGGAACCAGCAGGTCCTCTTCTGGGTGTCCCAGCTCCTGATGGAGACGCACCGCTGGGCGAGCCAGAACCCCTCGTCCCAGCTCCAGGCGGTGCTGCTCTTCGACGAGGCGGACCTCTACCTGCCCGCCGTGGGCAAGCCCGCCACGAAGCAGCCCATGGAGAACCTGCTCCGGCGCGCCCGCTCCGCCGGGCTGGGCCTCATGCTGGCCACCCAGAGCCCGGGGGACCTGGACTACAAGTGCCGCGAGAACGTGCGCACCTGGCTGGTGGGCCGCGTGACGGAGGAGACGGCGCTCAAGAAACTCAAGCCCATGTTCGCCAATGGCCGCGGAGGGGACGGCACCCAGAAGCTCGCCACCCAACAGATGGGGCGCTTCCACCTCCAGCGCGAAGGCCAGCCGGTGCAGCAGCTCAAGGCGGACCGCAACGTCATCCTCACCGAGCAGCTGTCCGAGGACGAAATCCTCCGGCTCGCGCGCCAGACGGGAGCGCGACGCGGCCAGGGCCCGGAGCTCGCGGCCCTTCATTAGATGAGGCGAAAGGCAAGGGGGAAGGTGCCTCGCGGGGTACACCCTTCCCCCTCCTTCCGAGCAATCGGCCCCGCGAGCGGGATGACATCCTCGCGCCGTACGGTAACCTTGGGGTCCAGATGAGCCCCGAAGCCCGCGCCGAGATGGTCGCCCAAGCTGAACGCGCCCTGCGCCGCGGAGAGCTCGACGAGGCCGTGCGTCTCCACGAGACGCTGTGCCGGGCTTTTCCCGAGGACCCCGCCCTGGCCCTCAAGCTCGCGAATCTGCGCGATACGATCGAGCCCCAGGAGTTGCAGCTTTCCCGGGCTCTCCAGGCCAGCGCCCTCCCCCAGAGCATTCCCCAGGGGCCTTCCTCGCCCGTGGCGGAGGGTGAACGGCTCTTCTCCCTGGGTGACTACGTGGGCGCCGCGGCCGCCTACCGCCGGGCGCTCCAGGCCCGCCCGGACAGCGAGCTCATCCGAGAACGGCTCGAGGAGCTGTACCGGCTCGCCCGGACGCTGCCCGTGCATTCGCCCACGGACCGCTCGCTGCCCCGTCAGGCAGAGCCCCTGCTGCACGCCCTCCTGGACCGGCTCGCCGCTCGCCGCCGCATCAAGCGCGACTGACGCGTTGCACCTGGGAGTGAACGACCCCTGGACTTCCGACCCGGACGGCGCTGTCATGCCGACGGCTTCCCCCCTGACACCCGCGTCCTTCCCTTCGACCCGGTCTCCATGACGCTCATCGGCAGCCACATCGGGCGCTACCGCATCCTCGAGGAGCTGGGCTCCGGGGGAATGAGTGTCGTGTACAAGGGGCTCGACACGGCGCTGGACCGGGAAGTGGCCGTCAAGGTGCTGCACCCCCACCTGGCGCACAAGAGTGAGTCCCGCCGGCGGCTCGCGCGCGAGGCCCGGGCGGTGGCGCGGCTGCACCACCCCAACATCCTCGAGGTGTTCGACTTCTCGGCCGAGGGCGCGCGCGAGGCCTTCCTCGTCACCGAATACGTGCGCGGCCGCACCCTCAAGGAGTACCTGGACGAGGGCTCGGGGCGGTTGGATCCACCGGAGCTCGCCGCCATGGTGGTGCACGAGATCGCCGCCGCGCTGGCGCACGCGCACGAGTCCGGCGTCATCCACCGGGATCTCAAGCCCGAGAACGTCATGGTGCGCGAGGACGGCGTCCTCAAGCTGATGGACTTCGGCATCGCCCGGTTGCTCGACGCCGAGGAGCGGATGACCGTCACGGGCTCGCTCGTGGGCTCGCCCGCCCACATGGCGCCGGAAATCATCGAGGGCCAGGAGGCGGGCCCCGGCGCGGATCTCTTCTCGCTGGGCACCATCCTGTATGGTCTCATCGTGGGACGGCTACCCTTCGCGGCGGCCAACACCACCGCCACCCTCAAGCGCATCCTCGATGGGGCCTACGAGGATCCACGCCAGCGCGTGCCCGCGCTCTCGGACGAGCTGGCGGAGGTGTGCACCACGTGCCTGGCCCGCGATCCCTCGCGGCGCTATCCCCACGCGGGCGCCCTGCGTGATGCCCTGGCGGACTACCTGACGGGGCTGGGCTTCGAGCGCGTGGGCGAGGAGCTGACGTCCTTCTTCGCGGACCCGGCCTCGTACCAGAAGCTGATGCGCCCCCGCATCATCACCTCGCTCCTCGCGCGCGGTGAGCGATTGCTGTCGGAGAAGCGCGTCCCCCGGGCGCTCGCCTGCCTCAACCAGGTGCTCGCGCTCGACGCCACCAATGCCCGGGCCCTCACACTGCTCGCGGGGATGGAGCGGCAACGCCGCCTCGCGCGCTGGCGGGCCCGCGGCATCCGGGTGGGCGCGGGTCTGCTCGTGGCCGCGGGACTGGGCATGGGGGTGCACGTCGCGAGGAGGGAAGACGCCCCGGTGCCGCCCGCGACGAGCGCGTCCCCGCCTTCGGTGACCCAGGCGCCCGCGACCCCTCCCGCCGAGAGCTCCGCCCAGGCCGTGCGTCCCCCGCCCCCGGCGCCCGACGCCCCCCCGGCCGTGACGCCCGAGCCCTCCACCGTGGCCGAGCGGCGTCCCGCCCCGATCGACAAGAAGCCGGCCGTGCGCCCGGCGGCCCCCGTGCCCGTGCCCATCTCCATCCTGGTGCGGCCCTATGGCTATATCCGCGTGAATGACGAGGCGCGCAGCGCGCAGGCACTCGCCCAGCATTCGGTGAAGGTGCCGGCGGGCACGCACACCGTCACCATCACCTGCGATTACTGCGAGACCTCCGAGGAGCGCATCGAGGTGCGGCCGGGGGCGGAGAACGTCTTCCGGCTCCGGGCCCAGCTCAAGGCCTCGCGGCTGAGCTTCGCGTACGAACCCGAGGACACCGTGGTGCGCGTGGCGGGAGAGACGCGCTCGGCGCATGACAGCCAGGAGCATCCCTTCGACATCCGCTCGCCCCAGGGGTCCGCGAGCTTCCAGCACCGGGTGGAGTACGAGGTCAGCCGCCCGGGCTACCGCTCCGAGAAGCGCGTGGCGCTCGTGGCGCCGGGCACGTCCATCACCGTGCGAGGAGCCCTCGTCCCCGAATGAGCCGCCTGTGCTTGTCGGTCCTGCTGGGGCTGTTGCTGCTGCCCGTCATCGCGCTCGCCGAGGAGGCGGTGGACGGAGAGGTCTCCGCCCTGCGCTCGGGCTACGAGTACGGCCGCTATGCCGAGGTGCTGGAGCGCGCGACGGGCCGCATCGATCAAGGCCGGTTGAATGATCCGGACCTGATGGAGCTGCACAAGCTGGCGGGGCTGAGCGCCTTCCACCTGCACCGCACCGAGGACGCCGAGCGGCACTTCCGCGCGCTCTTGCGCCTGGACCCCGACTTCAGCCTGGACCCGTTCGCGGTGCCGCCTCCCGTGGTGGAGTTCATGGATTCCCTGCGCGAGCAGATGGCGGCGGAGTTGGACCTCGTGCGCCAGGAGCGGCGCCTGCGGGTGGAGCGCGAGCGCGCGCGGGTGGAGCGCGAGCGCGTGACGGCCGAGGAGCAGCGCCGCCGCGTGGAGTTGCTGGCGCGACAGGTGACGGTGCGGCGGGTGGAGAAGCGCGGCATGTTGGTGAACCTGGTGCCCTTCGGGGCGGGCCAGTTCCAGCAAGGGCGCACCGGCCTGGGCACTCTCTTCGCGGCCTCCGAGGGCGTGCTCGCCGTCACCAGCGTCATCGCCTTCCTCGCCTATGGGGCGCTCGTGGAGACGGGCAAGGTGACGGTGGATGACATCCGCGGCCAGCCGCGAGAAGTGACCTTTCGCTACATTCCCACGGAGCGGGTCACCCAGGCGCGCAACTGGGAACGGCTCAAGTGGGGCTCGGCCGTGGGCTTCTACGCCGTCTACGCGGCGGGTGTGGTGGACGCGCTGGTGCACCACCAGGACGAGGTCGTGGACACCCGCATCGAAACCCTTCCAGCACCGCCTCCCGCGTCCCCGACCGGGCTGCGGCTCTACCCCACCTCCGGCGGCGCCGGCGCCGGCTTCTCCCTCGCCTTCTAGGAGCATGTCCCCATGGCCAGCCTCTCCATCCGGACTCCCGACGGCAAGGTCCGCACCGTGCCGCTGCACAAGCGCATCACCAGCATCGGCCGTTCGGCGGACAACGACGTGGCGCTGTCGGACCCGTCCGTGCCCGACAGTGCCCTGCACGTGCTCTTCGATGGCACGCGCTACCAGCTGGGCAGCCTGGGGGCCTCCTTCCAGGTGAACGGCAAGAAGCGCGACAGCGCCGTGCTGGCCACGTCGGACGTCATCCGCGTGGGCGCCACCGAGCTCGTCTTCACCCGCGAGGACGCCGCGCCCTCCCCCACCCCCGCGCCGGTGGCCGCGCTCTCCATCACCCACGAGACCGAGCCCGCGGCGGACTCCGACTCGACGACGCGGGACATGCCCGGCGTGGTGGGCCGCGAGCTGCACCTGCTGCGCCGCCTCACCGCGTTCAGCGAGCGGCTGCTCGGCAGCAGCGGCCGGGACACCCTGCTCGAGCAGCTCCTGGACGAGGCCATCGAGGTGACGCGCGCGGACAAGGGCTTCCTCATCCTCCGGGAAGACGGCGAGCTGCGCGTGAAGGTGGCGCGCAACCTCTCGCGCGAGAACCTGGAGGACGCCGTGGAGCGCGTGAGCGATTCCATCGTGGAGAAGGTGGTGCGCACGCGCAAGCCCCTCATCCTCAGTGACGCGCTGGACGATCCCGAGTTCAAGGCCAGCAAGTCGGTGGTGAACCTGCAGATGCTCTCCGTCATGTGCGTGCCGCTCTTGCGCGACGGCGAGCTGTTCGGCGTGCTCTACGTGGGCAATGACCGGCTGGTGAACCGCTTCGAGCCCAAGAGCCTGGACATGCTCACCATCTTCGCGGCCCAGGCGCTGCTGCTCATCCAGAACGCGCTGCTGGTCAACGGGCTCAAGCTGGACAACACCGAGCTGCGCAAGCGCCTGGACGACGCGCGCTATGGGGAGATCGTCGGCACCTGCCAGGGCATGCTCGACGTGTACAAGCGCATCGACAAGATCGCCCCCACGGACATCTCCGTGCTCATCACCGGGGAGACGGGCACGGGCAAGGAGCTCATCGCCCGGGAGCTGCACCGCCACTCCCCCCGCGCCAAGGGCCCCTTCATCACCATCAACTGCGGCGCCATTCCGGAAAACCTCCTGGAGAGCGAGCTGTTCGGCCACGTGCGCGGCGCCTTCACCGGCGCGGTGAACACCAAGGTGGGCCGCTTCCAGGCGGCCATTGGCGGCACGCTCTTCCTCGACGAGATCGGCGAGATGCCCCCGCAACTGCAGGTGAAGCTGCTGCGGGCGCTGCAGGAGAAGGTCGTCTACAAGGTGGGCGACCACCGGGGCGAGCCCGTCGACATCCGCGTGGTGGCCGCCACCAACCGGGTGCTCGAGGACGAGGTGCGCAAGGGCACCTTCCGCGAGGACCTGTACTACCGGCTCAACGTGGTGACGCTCAAGCTCCCCCCGCTGCACGAGCGCGGCGAGGACCTCTTCGTGCTGGGCAAGTACTTCCTGCAGAAGTACGCCAAGGAGTTCAGCACCAAGGTGAAGGGCTTCTCTCCCTCGGCCACCGTGGCCATGAAGAAGTACGCCTGGCCGGGCAACATCCGCGAGTTGGAGAACCGCATCAAGAAGGCGGTGGTGCTCGCGGACAAGCCCCTGCTCGGGGCGGATGACCTGGATCTCAAGCCGGAGAACCTGGAGCCCGTCCTTCCGCTCGCCGAGGCGCGCGAGCGCTGGCAGAAGCAGTACATCCAGGAAGTCTACGAGCGCAACAACCGCAACAAGACCAAGACGGCCAAGGATCTGGGCGTGGACCCACGCACCATCTTCCGCCACTTCGAGAAGCTGGAGGCCGACAAGACGGGGGGCCCCCTGCCTCCTGGCGAGGAGGGTGACGAGGAATTGCTCTGATTCGTTCGCGACAAGGCTGTCACGGTTTGCAATGCCCCCGGCCCGTGGCACCCTCGTAACCGCCCATGGCGACGACGAAATCCCCCCTGCGCCAACTGGCCAGCGAATTGCTAGCACTTCCCCTCGGCCTGTGGATGGGGCTCGGGGCGGCCGCGTGGACCCTGAGCGGCTGTCTCATCCCCCAGGACGAGGCTTTCCTCAGCGAACTGCCCATTCCACGCAATCGACCCCCGCGGATCGTGGAGAAGCAGGTGCAACCCTCCGAGCGCATCATTCGAGGCTACGGCTCCGACTTCTGCAGCATGGAGTTCTCCGTCATCGTCGAGGATCCAGACGTGGGCAACACGCTCACGGCCAACTGGTTCGTGGACTACGACCCCAATCAGCCCCGGGGCGCGGACCGGGTGGTCCGGTTGGATCCCAAGGACGACAACGTGGTGCGCGACGAGCGGGCCTACTTCCAGCCCAACTTCAACTCGGCCGTGTTCGATCGGCTGAACACCCCGGGAGATCACATCGTCGAGGTGCTCGTCGCCGACAGCGCCCTGGTGGGGCGCGACCCCCAACCCACCGTCATCAAACTGCCAAACGGCCAGGACTTCGCCGACCCGGGCTACACGGTCTCCTACGTGTGGTTCGTGCGGACCGAGGCCGGACGGGAATGCCTATGAACCCCCTGCCCGGAAGACTGATGCTGTTGTGGGCGGCACTCGCCCTGGGGTGCGCCAGCGCGGACCCCTTCGACTTCTTCATCGGCTGCCGAAGCGACGAGGAGTGCGGGGGCGGCGCGGTGTGTTTCGCGGACGGGTGTGGCGACCCGGGCAAGAACATCGTGGTGGAGATCACCGCGGACCCCAAGCGGGGCGAGTACGCCCAGGATCTCGCGGTGGACGAGCTGAGGGATCAGCAGACGCTGGAGCTGAGGGATCCCCCCTCGCTCCAGGGCCAGGTGCGCGTGCAGATCATGCGCTCGACCGTGGGTTATTCCGCGCCCGTGGAGCTGGTCATCACCGGGGAGAGCCTGCTCATTCCTGGACGCCAGCGCCACCAGCGCAGCGGCCTCGTGCCCCAGAATGGGAGCTACTCGCTGCCGGTGGGCACGGGACGCTACACGGTGACGGTGCTCGCGGCGGACAAGACCCTGCCCCCCGTCTCCAACACGCGGGAGATCCGGCCGGGACAGACCCAGAACCTGGACTTCCTCCTGCCCTCCGCCACCGAGATGCAGTCGCTGACCGGCCGGGTGCTGCGCCAGGAGGACACGCCGGTGGACGTGGACCTGGAGGTGCAGGCGCTGGACGAGGCACTGGAGCCCCTGACCCAACGCGTCCCCGTCAAGCGGGACACGGGCCTGTTCACCCTGTCCCTGCCGACCGCGGCGCTCGAGCGCGAGGCCATCCACCTGCAGGTGGTCCCCACCTCGGCGGACGCGCTGGTGCCCCTCAAGCTCTTCTCCTTCAACCCCAAGCAACCCCTGGTGCCCCTCTTGATGGGGGACTACGGCGAGCCGGTGCGGGTCCAGGGCCGCGTCCTGGGCCCGGATCGGCAACCGGTGGCCAAGGCCGCGGTGTTCCTGTCGGGCACGGTGGGCGGCGGAGGGCAATACCGCAGCGAGCGCGTCCTGACCCAGCAGGATGGCTCCTTCTCCCTCCTCACGCTGCCGAGCGACACGAACGCGGGGATGACCCTGACGGTGACGCCCCCGCCGGGCTCGGACGCCAGCACCACCGTGAAGTCCGTCACGGTGCCACGCGCCAGCACGCCCCTGATTCCGGACGTGGTGTGCGGGCCCCGGGTGAAGGTGGTGGGCAGTCTGCTGCGGCCCAGCGGCTCGCAGCCGGCCGCGGGCGTGCGCATCAAGGTCTGGACGCTCGAGGAAGTGGCGGGAAGCCTCCGGCCCATCGTGGATTTCGACGTCGAGCGCGGCACGGATGAGGAGGGCCGCTTCGAACTGTCCCTGGACCCGGGCCGCTACCGGCTGGACTTCGCGCGCACCGAGGACCTTCCCAGCGTCAGCCGCATCATCACCATCCGCCCCCCCGAGCCGGGCACTACCCCCCACATGCCCGTGGAACTGCCCAGCTTCACCCTGTCCAAGGGCCGCCGCGTCACCGGGCAGGTCATCCTGGCGGGCACCAAGGGCGCCGGCGCACCCGCGCCCAATGCCTCCGTGCGCTTCTTCCGGGTGGTGGACGTGGAGGGCAAGCGTACCTACCTGGAGCTGGCGGACACGCTGACCAAGACGGATGGCAGCTACACCACGACCCTGCCCACGCGCTGAGGGGCAGACGCACCAATCAGGACGCATGGAGATAGACATGCAAACGAGACCTCTACGGGCGGAGTCCTTCCTACTCCTTTTGATGCTGACCCCACTCGCGGCCTGCGGCGGAGGTGGGGATGGAAGCGCTTCAAGCGGTGCCCTCCGCACCACACTGTCCCCCACGGCCGTGTCGCTCGAACGCGCGACCACCGCGGGCATCGTCGCCGGTGTCGACAATTCCGCCACCACGGGCACGTACGAATGGCTCGGCGTGCCCTATGCCAAACCCCCGGTGGGCTCGCTGCGCTGGATGCCGCCCGTAGCGCCCGACGCATGGTCCGGCGTGCGGCCCGCGCGGCAGTTCGGCGCATCGTGCGCGCAGGGCGGCCGCTTCTTCAGCCCAGCCCCCGACAACGCGCCCTTTGGTCTCTCCGTGCGCGACGGCCTGGGCAAGCCGGTGGGCAGCGAGGACTGCCTCACGCTCAACATCTGGCGCCCCGCCAACACCACGGAGAAGCTGCCGGTCATCGTCTTCATCCACGGCGGCAGCAATGTTTCGGGCTACACCGCCGACCCGCTGTACAACGGCCAGGTGCTCGCCACCAAGGCGCAGGCCGTGGTCGTCACGCTCAACTACCGGCTGGGCCTGTTCGGCTGGTTGAACCTGCCGCAACTCAAGACAGGCAACGCCCTGGCCGACTCCGGCAACTTCGCCACGCTGGATCAGATCCAGGCGCTCAAGTTCGTCAAGGCCAACATCGAGGCCTTCGGCGGCGACGCGGACAACGTCACGGTCATGGGCCAGTCAGCGGGCTCCGTCAACGTCTGGGCGCTGCTGGTTTCGCCCTTGACCGAAGGGCTGATTCACAAGGCCATCCCGTTGAGCGGCGCCTTGCTCACCGTGCCGCCCGCGCAGGCGCTGGTGTATGGCAACAACCTGCTCACCGCGCTGCTCATCGCCGACGGCAAGGCGATCGACCCCATCACGGCGCAGTTGTACCTGCTCACGCACACGCCCGCGCAGATCGCCAGCTACCTGCGCGGCAAGACGGCGGACGAGCTCATCCAGGTGTCGTTCGACCCGAACCTGGGCAGCGCACCCGCCGTCATCGCCGATGGCGCCGTGGTCCCGGCCGTGCCGGCCGCGGCGATCGCGCTGGGCGCCTACCGGAACATTCCCGTGTTGTCCGGCACCACGCTCGAGGAAGGCAAGCTCTTCGGCGCGCTCGTCGGCGCGTACACGTCGAACGACTACGACCGCTTCACCCAGCAATACCACTTCGACCCCGATGCGGCGCCCACGCTGACGGAAGGCGACCTGCTCACCAGCCTCTACCTGCCGGTGGACAAGCCCGTGCTGGGCTGGAATACGGTGACCGCCGTCCTGACCGATGCCACCTTCGTCACGGCCAACGCGGCGTCGATGAGCACGCTCGCGCTCCGGCAGCCCGGCAAGCTCTGGTACTACCGCTTCGACTGGAACGAAGAGCCCGCGCCGTTCGACACCGTCTACGGAGCGGTCCACGGCATCGACATTCCGTTCCTGTTCGGCTCTTTCGACCGCAAGAGCGTGTTCTCGTTCGCGTTCAGCACGGCGAACAAGCCCGGCCGCGAAGCCCTTTCCGACGCGATGATCGCCACCGTGTCCGCCTTCGCTCGGACCGGCAACCCGAACAACCCGGCGCTCGGCACCCACTGGCCGAACTGGCCCGCCACCCTGGTGTTCGACGCCTCGGCCACGCAGGCGCGAATCAGCGTGAAGTGAATCGCGCGGCGGCTGGCGCCGGGCTCGCGGCCAGGCTGCGCCATCTGGCCGCGAGCCCTCCACCCGCCGCATTTGCCGCTTGCGGTTATGCAGCGATGCGAATAGTCATGCACGCCTATGCATAAGGCGGCGATCGGCATCATTGGCGCGTCCGGCTACTCCGGCGTCGAGGCGACCCACCTCCTGGCGGCCCACGAGCGGGTGGAGCTGCGCCTGGTGACGAGCGACCGCTGGAAGGGCGAGACGGTGGGCCGCCGCCTGGGCGTCATGGGGCCACTGGCGGGGCTGCGCTACGAGCCGCAGGAGCGGAGTCTGGAGCTGGCGCGCGGGTGCGAGGTGGTGCTGCTGGCCACCCCGGCCGAGACGTCGCTGGAGCTGGTGCCGGGGCTCCTGGCCGCGGGCGTGCGGGTGATCGACCTGTCGGGCGCCTTCCGGCTGCGCGACACGGCCGCCTACCCCACCTTCTACAACTTCACCCACGCCGCGCCCGCGCTCCTGGAGGAGGCGGTGTACGGCCTGCCGGAGCTGTCCTCGCGCGAGCGCATCGCCCAGGCGCGGCTGGTGGCCAACCCGGGCTGCTACGCCACCGCGTGCGCGCTGTCCGTGGCGCCGCTGTTGCGCGCCGGGCTGCTGGAGCCCGGCTCCCTCATCTTCGACGCCGCCTCGGGCACCACGGGCGCGGGCCGCAAGGGCTCGGAGGACCTGAGCTTCAGCGAGGTGGACGAGGACTTCCGCGCCTACCGGGTGCTGCGCCACCAGCACACGCCGGAGATCGCCCAGACGCTCGCGGGCGTGGCGGGCCGGAGCGTGCCCCTGACCTTCACCGCGCACCTGTTGCCGCTCAAGCGCGGCATCCTCGTCACCGCCTATTCGCGCCTGGCCCCGGGCGCCACCGCCGCCCAGGCCCAGGCCGCCCTGCGCGATGCCTATGCCTCCAGCCCCTTCATCACCGTGGAGTCCTCTCCGGACGCGGTGAGCCTCAAGGGCGTGGTGGGCACCAACCGCTGCACGGTGGCGCTCGCGGTGGACACCACCGGGCATGATCCGGGCCGGGTGGTGGTGACGGCGGCGATCGACAACCTGGTGAAGGGCGCCGCGGGCCAGGCCGTGCAGAATCTCAACCTGATGAAGGGCTGGGAAGAGACGTCGTGCCTGTCCACCCTGCGGAGCTTCACTCCGTGAGGGTGCCACGGGGGTTCTCCTTCTCGGGCCTGCACGCGGGCCTCAAGCCCAAGCGCAAGGACGTGGCGCTCGTCTACAGCGACACGCCCTGCGCCGCCGCGGGCTGCTTCACCGCCAACAAGGCGCGGGCCGCTCCGGTCCTGGATGCCGAGGGGCGCCTGCCCGCCGCGAACATCCAGGCGGTGCTCGTCAATTCGGGCAACGCCAACGCGCTCACGGGCGCCGCGGGCATCGAGGCCGTGCGCACCCTGCGCGAGGAGCTGGGCCGCGTCCTCTCCCTTCCCCCGGAGGCCGTGCTCTGCGCCTCCACGGGAGTCATCGGCCATCCGCTGCCCGTGCCCATGCTGCGCGCGGTGCTCGGGCCGCTCAAGGAGGGCCTGCGCCCGGAGGGAGACGCCGCCGCCGAGGCCATCATGACCACGGACACGCGCCCCAAGCAGGTGTGGCGCTCGTTGCTCGTGGAGGGCCGCGAGGTGACCGTCTCCGCCATCTTCAAGGGCTCGGGGATGATGCACCCGTCGCTCGCGACGGTGATCGCCCTCATCACCACCGACTGCGCCATCGCGCCGGGGGCGCTCGCCACCGCCCTGCGCCAGGCGGTGTCCTCCTCCTTCAACAGCCTGACGGTGGATGGGGACATGAGCCCCAACGACACCGTGTACGCGCTGGCCAACGGCCGGGCGGGCAACCGCGCCATCTCCGAGCCGGGAGTGGAACTGGAGGCCTTCACCGCCACGCTGACGGAGATGTGCCAGGAGATGGCCCGGGAGATCGCCGCCGACGGCGAGGGCGCCACCAAGCTCCTGGAGGTGAAGGTCACCGGCACGCCCACCCAGGCCATCGCGCAGGACCTGGCGCGCTCGGTGGCGGGCTCCACCCTGGTCAAGGCCGCCGTCTTCGGAGCGGATCCCAACTGGGGCCGGGTGCTCGCCACGGTGGGCGCGCGCGCCGGCACCCAGGGCTACCCCGTGGACCCCTACCCGGCCCGCGTCGTCATCCAGGGCATCTGCGTCTACGAGGGCGAGCCCAGGCCGTACGAGCCGGATCAGCTCAAGGCGCGCATGCGCGAGCCCGAGGTACGCATCGAGGTGCATCTCACGAGCGGCGAGGCCTCCGCCGTGGCCTGGGGGTGCGATCTCTCGTACGACTACGTGAAGATCAACGCGGACTACACCTCGCTCATCGTGTCCAAACCGGATGGCGGCGTGGGCACGGACAACCGGCTGGCCAACTACAGCCCCGCGTTCAAGACGACGCTGCTCGTCGAATCGCTCTCGTACATCTCCCGCTTCCGGGGCAAGCGCTGCGTCATCCGCTACGGCGGCGCGGCCATGGTGAAGGAGTCGCTCAAGCAGGCCTTCTGCCGCGACATCGAGCTTCTGCGCTCCGCGGGCCTGCAACCCATCATCGTGCATGGAGGCGGGCCGGAGCTCACCCGCACGCTCGACAAGCTGGGCCTGCGCCAGGAGGGCGCGCTCATCACCGACGCCTCGGGTCTCAAGGTGGTGGAGATGGTGCTCTCGGGCTCGGTGAACTCCGAGCTGGTCACCATCCTCAACAACATGGGGGACCGGGCCGTGGGCCTGTCCGGCAAGGACGGGGCGATGATCCGCGCCCGGCGCATCGCCGGTGACGATGGGCGCGCGCTCGAGCACGTGGGCGAGGTGACGCGCATCAACAACGAGTTCCTGGAGATGTTGCTCGCCCAGGGCTACGTGCCCGTCATTTCCCCGGTGGGCCTGGGCGAGGACGGACTCACGTATGACCTGGGCTCGGACGCGGTGGCCGCCGAGGTGGCCAAGGCTCTCAAGGCCCACAAGCTCGTCTACCTGCACGACGCACCGGGCATCCTCGAGGGCGAGGAGCTCTTCAGCGAGCTGACGGCGGCACAACTGCAGAAGCGCCTGGAGTCCGGCGCCTTCACCGGCAGCATGCGCACGCGCGCGCGCATGGCCATCAAGGCGATTGGCGGCGGCGTGGAGCGGGTGCACGTCATCGACGGGCGCGTGCCCCACAGCCTCATCGCCGAGCTCTTCACCGACAAGGGTGTGGGAACACTCGTCACCGCCTGAGCGCGCCTGGGTCCCGGAGGCACTGGAACGTGAGTCCACTGCGGAACAATGGAGACAAGGCCGCGCGCCAGGAGACCATCCGGCGGATCATCCGCGCGCACGCGGTGGGCACCCAGGAGGAGTTGGGGCAGCTGCTCTCCCGCGAGGGCTTCGACGTCACCCAGGCCACGTTGTCCCGGGATCTGGCCCACCTGGGCGCCATGCGCGTGTCCCTGCCCGAGGGCGGCACCGTCTATGGCCTGGAGGACGCACGTCCCCCCGCGGGAGAGTCCCGGCTGATGGAGCTGGGAGAGATGATCCTCTCGGTGGAGGACAACGAGATGATGGTGGTGGTCCGCACCCGCCCGGGCTCCGCGCCCCTGGTGGCGTCGGCCATCGATCAGGCGCGGCTGCTCGAATGCCTGGGGACACTCGCCGGAGATGACACCATCTTCGTCGCTCCAGCCCGGGGCCGCTCCACGCGCACGCTCAACAAGAAGTTGAAAGCCTTCTTCGGAAAGGAAGACACCCCGTGACGATTGCCAAGACGGCCGCCTCCGGCGGAACCGGCCTCCACCCGGAGGTGCTGGCGTTCACCAGCTCGCTGGCGCTCGACAGAGCCCTCCTCCAGGAGGATCTGGTGGGCAGCCTCGCCCACCTCACCATGCTGTCGCGCACCCGCCTCATCCCCTCGGAGGACGCCCGCGCCCTGCGCGAGCAGCTCGTGGCCATCTGGAAGGCCGCGAAGGCGGGCACGCTCGTGCTCGCCGACGAGGAGGACGTGCACATGGCCGTGGAGGCGGAGCTCACCCGCGTCCTCGGCGAGCGCGCGGGCCTCTTGCACACGGCGCGCTCGCGCAATGATCAGGTGGCGCTCGACCTGCGCCTGCACGTGCGCGAGAAGGTGGCCGACGCGCTCGACGTGCTGGCGACGCTGCTCGAGGGGCTCGCCGCGCGCGCCGAGGCCGAGCGCACGACGCTCCTCCCCTCGTACACCCACCGGCAGCGGGCCCAGCCCATCACCCTCGCCTACCAGCTGTGTGGCTACGGAGCCATGTTCAGCCGGGACGTGGACGCGCTCGGCTTCGTGCTGCAGGGCGTGGCCGCGCTGCCCCTGGGCGTGGGCGCCATTGGCGGCACGTCCCTGCCCATCGACCGCGAGGTGACGCGCGAGCTCTTGCGCTTCTCCCGCGTCACGATGAACGGCCTGGACACCGTGGGAGACCGGGACTTCGCCCTGGACTTCGCCTACGCGGCCATGCGCTCGCTCCTGCACGCGAGCCGGGTGGCCACGGACTTCTTCGACTTCTCCTCGCCCGAGTTCGGCTTCGTGAAGCTGGACGGGGAGATCGCCTGCGGCTCGAGCATGATGCCGCAGAAGCGCAACCCGGACGTCTTCGAGCTCATCCGAGGCAAGGCCGGGCGCGCGGTGGGCAACCTCACCAACCTGGCGGTGCTCGTGAAGGGCCTGCCGGGGGGCTACAACCGCGACCTGCAAGAGGACCGGCAGGTGCTGCTGGAGACGGGCCCGCTGCTCACGAGCGTGCTGTCCATGCTGCACCTGGCGCTCGGCAAGGTGCACTTCGACCGCGAGCGGTGCCTGGCGGCGGTGGAGTCGGACTACATGCAGGCCACGGACGTGGCCGAGGCGCTGGCGATGAAGGGCATCCCCTTCCGCACGGCGTACAAGGCCACGGGAGCGCTGGTGCGCGCGTGCCAGGAGAAGGGCCTGCCGCTCGCCCAGGTGACGCTGGAGCTGGCGCAGTCGGTGGACCCGCGCTTCGACGCCGAGGTGCTCAAGAGCGCGGACCCGCGGCTCGCGGTGGAGCGCAAGGCGAACGCCGGAGGCACCGGTCCGGCGTCCGTGGAGAAGCAGTTGGTGGAGCTCAAGTCCCACGCGGCGCGGGCGAGGGAGCTGGCACGCGCCGTCCCCCGGCTCGCGTCCCTCTTCGACGCACTGCAGGAGGCAGCACTGTGAAGCGTGATTTCCTCACCCTCTCGGACCTGACCGAGGCCGACTACCGTGCCCTCTTCGATCGCGCGCACGCCCTCAAGGCGAGCCGCAAGCGCAAGGAGGTGGTGACGACGCTCGCCGGACGCCACCTGGTGCTGGTGTTCGAGAAGGCCTCGACGCGCACGCACCTGTCCTTCGAGGCGGCCATGTACCAGCTGGGCGGCACGGTGACGACGCTGTCGTCGGCCAGCAGCCAGATCGCCCGGGGCGAGACGATTGAAGACACGTCGCGCGTCATCTCCGGCTACGCGGACTGCGTGATGTTCCGCACCTTCGGGGATGATCGGCTCAACGCCTTCGCCAAGGCGTCGTCGGTGCCCGTCATCAACGGCCTGTCCGAGGGTGGCCATCCGGTGCAGATCCTCGCGGACCTGTTCACGGTGGAGGAGCGGCTGGGGAGCGTGAAGGGCAAGACGGTGGCGTTCCTGGGCGACTGCGCGAGCAACATGGGCCGCTCGTTCGTGGAGGCCACGCGCTTTTTCGGCTTCCACCTGCGCCTGGGCTGTCCGGAGGGCTACCGCCCCGCCGCATCGCTGCTGGCCGAGGCGGGAGACCGGGTGCACGTGACGGCGGATGCCTCGGAGGCCGTGCGGGACGCGGACGTGGTGGTGACGGACGTGTGGACGAGCATGGGCCAGGAGGCCGAGTCGGCCCGGCGCATGAAGGACCTGAATGGCTACCAGCTCGACGAGGCCCTGCTCGCCAAGGCGAAGCCGGGCGCCATCGTGCTGCACTGCCTGCCAGCGCACCGGGGTGAGGAGATCTCCGCGGGCGTGCTCGACGGCCCCCAGTCGGCCGTCTGGGACGAGGCGGAGAACCGCATGCACGTGCAGAAGGCCCTGCTGGAGAAGCTCATCCTCGGCTGAGGTACTGTGGCTCAAGCGAGGGCGCCACGCCGCCCTCGGTGACCAACGATGTTCCTTCTTCCGCACACGAGGTGTGCGATGTCTTCTTCACATCCCAGCTCGCCCAGGATTGGGACTCAACTGCCTGTGTGGCTTCCGATGGCCGTATCGGTCGCCACACTCCTCTTGCATGTCGGCTGCACCCCACGGCAGGCGCCGCACCACCCGCCGCTCGTGGGCCCTGGCTCACCGCGCTTTTACGACCCTCCGCACCCGGTTCATCCACGATCCGCTTGGCGAGGAGCACTCACCGGAGGGCGACATCCACTCAACCAGTCCTGTGGAGCGGCGTGCACGGCCCCCGTCAACGCGAGCACCGGAGAACTCCTGGCTCCAGGGGCAGCTCGGCTCAAACCCGTGGTTGATAGGTTTGTCCAAGCGAGCGAGGCCACTTGGAACTTACTGACCCTCGAAAGAGCGCTCACCGGAGCGGAGTTGGACCACGTCGAAGGCATTCTCAAGGAATGCGTGGCACAGGCCCACGCGGACGTCAACGAAGCCTACCAGCAATCGGGAGGCAGCAAGTTCGCGAACGGCAAGTTTCCCAATGACGCGGAATGCAAGAAATTCATTGGGCGTGATGCAACAGGTGAACGTGTCACCCTCGCCCAGGAACTCGGGCGGCTCAAGCACGCCGCGGCCTTCGCCTGCATCAAATCTCGTCTGCCGCCAGAGCTGCGAGATAACTTCACCGTCGAGCCTCGTTACAAGCCGGATCCCGATGTGAATGGAGTAGGGCTCTCGAACGGTGGCCTCGATACGCTTCACCCCGACTTCGTGGTGCACGGGACGAGGAATGCAACCGACGTGCAATGCGTCTATGAGTTCAAGTTTCCCTGTCTCTCCGACCACAAGCTGAATCCCCTCATCGCCCCGGGTGTCAGAGGACAACTCCAGGGGTACCAGAAGCTCACGAGGCGCTGTCCGGCGGCGATTGTGTCTCCGAAGGGACTCGACTCCCTTGAAAAATGAACGCGCTCCGGCTCGCCCCCTGCGCATTCGTCATCGCGGCATTCCGCTCGTTCGTCGAAGGCGCTCCGACGAGGAACCACCTCGTCCGAGAAGAGAACTCCTCACGCGAGATGTCGTGCGCCTCGCCTTCTACCTGCCGTACGACCATCCGGAAATCGCCGCCGGAGTCAGTCACGCTGTCGAGAGCTACATGCGTGCGGTTGGACAAAGCCGTAGAACAATCAATCACGTATTCATCAATGACGATGAAGGCGACACGCTAAGTGATGAGCGTTGGAGCTACAGCCAAGAACTCCTCCGTCCCGAGAGGCCGTTCCGATTCATCGAGGAGTTGGATGCGGCCAGTGCGCACCGATTGGAGAAGAGAGGCTACGCCACACAACTGCTCTTCAGCGGGGGCTTGCGCAGCCGCAATGGCTACGAACTCCACTACCGGGCTCGTATTCCGTGGCGCAATCCTTCGATGGATGCAGTGAGCATCCTCACCGCGACGTTTCCCATGACGTACCTGGAACAGCACGGCGCCGAGAGGGTACGCGAACTGGCCCTGGACATGGCCTCCCAACTTCGCTTCGTCACGGGCCATGGTGGCCTCGCTCTTCACTTCTACTGGGGACTGTCTATCGCCGACGAGGCCTTCCGCACCGAACTCGCTCGCTATCCAGGTATCGATCTACGCACGGCCTGGCCCCTTCCAACGAGGTTGGGTGCTCAAGTTGACGGCGTCCATTGGCTCAATTTCCTCGCGCAACCCGCGCTTGGCCAACTTGGTGGAGCCACTGCCCTTCGTTCCCGTATTCATGCTCCGGGCACGACCGTGCACGCGATTGACGAGGACCGCGTCGTCGTCTCTCTGGGAGAGATGCCCGAATCGGGAGACCTGTCTGTCGGACAGACTCTTCCCTCATACCGCGAGTTCGCGAAAGTGCTGGAGCCTTGGCTTGAGCCCCTGACTCTGTCGGAGACAACCCTGTCCGATGAGCCGCCGCGCTATTCCGATATGCACTTCACCGCGGACGAAGCACGGTCTTGGTGGAGACGGCTCCTCGACTGAGAAGAGGACACCTCAGCCCGGGTTGCCGACGGCGTTCGCTCGCACCAGCGCTTCCCGGAAGCGCCCCTCCTTCGCGGTCACGCACACCGAGAAGCCGTCCAGCTCGCCGCAAGTGACGCCCGCTCCCAGCCGCTGGAACAGCGCCAGCTTCGGCTTGTCCACCACGTAGAGCGTGTCCTCCGCGAGGCGGCCGTTCTCCACGTCGGCCTCGAGCGCCGCGCAGACCTCCGCGACGTGCTTCTCGTTGAGGCGTGCCGAGTAGCCGCTGTTCGTCGTCAGCCCCTTGCGGTAGGCGAGGTCCCCGAAGCGCACATACTCGTCCTCCGGAAAGGTGTTCTTCACGCAGGGCACGATCGAGCCGTGGATGGAGGGCGGGTACAGGACGATGTGCCGGTAGAATGGATCCACGCGCTCCCACTCCGGCGCCTGCAACCGGGGCCACGGCGCCCCCCGGAATCGGCTCCACTCCCATACGTCTGGCGTGTCCAGTCCCTGGAGGAGCACCGCGCCCAGGAGCAAGGCGGTGGCCACCTGGGGCTTCTGCCGCCAGCGCCACACCGTCAGCGCGATGATTCCCGTCATCACCACGTAGTGGAAGGACCAGATGAAGCGGCCCGAGGAGCGAAATGGCCCGAGCAGGGGCATGAACGGCTCCGCCACCGAGCGCATCGACACCACGACCCTGCCCGCCACCGTGATGACCGACGAGAAGGCCAGGAGGGTCATCAGGAGCACCCCCACCGCGAGCGGCCAGTGCGCCTTCACCTCCGCCCTCACGCGCGGCCACCAGGCCGAGGGCTTGCCCACCAGCGCCACCACGCCGAGCGCGATCACCCCCGTGCCCAGGTACCCAAAACCCTCGGCCTGCCCCGGCCCCAGGCGGAGCGCCGGCAGCACGCGCGACCAGCCCATCGGGTTGATGAGCGAGAGCACATCGGAGCTGAAGTGGCCAAAGCCCCCCGAGGAAGCGCTCACGCCCAGGCCCACATAGCCGACAGCGAAGAAGATGCCCCCCACCATCAAGCCCACCCCAGCCAAGGCCGCCGCCGCCGCGCGCCAGGACAGGTGATGCTCCCGCACCGTGGTGACGAGAAGCGCCAGCGTGAGCGCGAGGACCATCATCTCCAGGTACGGGTGGACGCCCGCGGCGAGCGCGTTGAGCCCGAACGCCCATCCCAGCGCGCGCCACGCCGCCCGGGCGTCCTCGCGAGGACGCAGGTTCAGGTAGAGCATCGCGGTGAGCATCCACTGGGCACAAAGGGTGTCGTGCTCGGAGCGGAAGAGGAGCACCGGCGACATCACGAGCAGAGCCGCCCCCAGGAGGCGCTGCGATGGCCGGGGCGTGAGGACCCCCATGAGCTTGACGCCCATCCATCCCTGGAGCGCGAAGCACAGGAGCAACCACGGGCCGACGAACTGGAAGTCCTGGGGCAGCCAGCGCGAGAAGGGCTTGAGCGCGAGCGACACCCACGGGTTGGAGTCGGAGAAGCCCACCGTCAGGGTGAGCGGCCGCATGAGGTCCGGGGTCCTGCCCAGCGGAAAACCCCAGGGCGCGTTGCGGAAGTGGAGCCAGCCGAGCACGTGCTGCGCGAGATCTCCCGCGCCCAGCCAATCCAGAAACGTGGGGTCCAGCGTCCGGCCTCCTCCCACCAGGAGGTACCAGACCACCCCGAGCACCACGCCCCCCCAGGGCAGCAGACGCGCGCGTCCACCGCTCTCCGGGTGCCGTGCACTCATGATGCGTCTCCGCCGAGCCTCGCCCTCATCCGCACCAGGCCCTCGAACATGAGCAGCGGATCCACCCCGAAGCGGACCTTGGAACCCCCCGGCTCGTGCCAGTCGATGGGCTCCTCGCGCAGGCGCGCCCCCTGACGGCGCAGCAGCACCAGCAACTCCACGTCGAGCAGCCAGCGGTTCTCGACGAGCCGCTCCAGCACGGGCAGCAGGAAGCCGGCGCGCAGGAACTTGAGTCCGCATTGCGTGTCGTAGAACCCGAGCTGAAAGAGCTGCTCCGTCAGCGTGGCGAAGACCCGGCCCTGCAGGTGACGGAAGAGCTTCCGGTCCACGCTCCGGCCCGCCATCTTCACGCGCGAGGCGGCCAGGACATCGAAGGGCGCCGCATCGGAGAGCATCGCCGCCAGACGCCAGAACTCGCTCCCGGACACGGCGCCGTCCGCGTCGAGGAACGCGAACCACCGCGTCCCCACGGCGGCGTCGCTCCACGCGCGGCGGATGGCCGAGCCCTTGCCCTCGTTGCGCGGGGCTCGCAGGCAGCGGATCCGATGCGGCGTTCCCGCGGCCGTGAAGCGCGCCTGCCCCTCCCGGGCCAGTTCCTCGTAGCGCCGGGCATCCCCGTCGCGGCTGCCATCATCCGAGATGATGAACTCGGCCGCGGGGGCCTGGACACGCAGCCCCACCTCGACCAACTCCTCCACGAGGAGCGGCAGCCGTGCGCCCTCGTTCAAGGCCGGGATGGCCACACTGATGGATGCTGTCGTTTCCAACTGTGTCTGCTCCTGGTCGGCACCTCCGAGGCGCGCGGGGGGGACGCCATATCTTCTTTGGAACATGACCTCCAGCCCGAACCAGGGGGCGCGCGTCCTCGAGGCACCGGACGCGGTGCCGCGGTCATGGAGCCCGCTGCGGCGTACCGCCTGTCTGGCGGGCAGCCATGCACCGCCTTTGTTCACTTCTCGCCCCCCTTGCCCGCCGGGGGCGCTCTACCGGCTTCGCATTCCTCGTGCCTTGCTTGCTGGCGAGCGGAGGTCTGACCACCTTTGCCCCAATGGGCCGGTACGCCTCAGCATGGGCGGTGATTTGCACCGTGGCACTCTGGGCGCTCCCGTCCAGGGCGGAGTACCTTGAGCTTCATCGCTCGCTCGCCCCCCCTCCAGACAAGAAGGAGGCCCCCGAGCTTCATCGGTCGGTCGCGCCCCCTCCCAGCATGTTCGAACGCCCCGCGTTCGAGGAACTCCTCTTCGCCTTCGCGGATCCAGAGCGGGCCCTGGCGGGGGGAATCACCGCGCCCACGCTCGCCCTCGCCGTGCGCGCGAGGGCCTGGGCCTTCATCCCCTCCGGGAACCACGAGCAACGGGATGGATTGAACGCGCTCTCGCAGCCGGCACGGGACGTGACGCTGTCCGACATCCCCGCGGGGCGGCACATCGCCTCCCTCCTGGAGCTCGGGCCCGATGGCGAACAGCTCCGGGTGCGAGACCTGGGCCCGCAGCTGCGCAGGCCCGACAGCCCCCTGCAAAGAGGGCTCACCTCGGCGCTCGACTACCTCCACGTGTCCAAGCGGACGGCGGTGATCTCCGCGAGCGTGGCGGCGCTGGGGCTGCTCTATCAGTTTGGTACGGCGCCAGCGACCAACCTCGGAATACCGACCCTGGTGAACGGCAACCTGTTCAAGGGACGTCTGAAGCTGTCCTTCCAATTGCGCTCCGAGCCCCGGTTTCAAAACGCGCGCGCGGACATGGCGACGCGGATCCGGCTGCCGGAGCTGTCGCTGTATGCCTTCCGCCTCGAACAACTCGAGCTGGGCGGCGCGGCCGCGCGGACTCCCGAGGGAATGCTGCTCGACACGCGCTGGGCGAACCTGCGGGGCCGGGTGTCCTGGCTCGAACTGAGCGTGGGCATCCACTCCAGCAAGGCCGAGCCGAACCTGTGGATGGTCCTCGAGACGGGCGTGCAGCGCGAGCGCTTCAGCCTGCGCACCGTGCTCAGCCGCCAGTGGGAGACCGCGCGCACCCGCCTCCAGGCCACGGCCACGCTGCGCACGGGCCCGGTGTTGTCCGGATTCTTCCTCGGCGCCCAGGACAACGTGAAGAGCACCTTCGGCCTGGTGGGAATGGGCGCGTTCTAAAAAATCCGGGCCCCCCTCGCTCCGTTGGCTAGGCTGCCGCGCCTCACCAACGGCACGAGGGACGAGAACACATGGGCTTGCGGAGATGGAATCAGATGCGGCGTGGCATCCGGCTCGCGAACGTGGGAGGCGGCATCGCGCTCCTCCTGACGGCCAACGCCGCCCCGGCACGGAACATGGTGAAGCGGGCGAGCGCGACCGCGCGTCCGGCTCCGTCCAACCGGCAACTCTCCGGAGCCGACATCGACCGCCGGGTCGAGGCGCTGCTCAAGCAGATGACGCTCGAGGAGAAGGCGGGACAGCTCGCGCAGTACTCCGTGGGAACGCCCACCGGGCCTGGCACCGGACGTGACGACTACGAAACGCTGGTGCGCACCGGCGCCGCCGGCTCGCTGCTCAACGTGGTGGGCGCCCAGGAGACCAATCGCTATCAGCGCATCGCGATCGAGCAGAGCCGCCTCAAGATTCCGCTGCTGTTCGGCTTCGACGTGATCCACGGCCACCGCACCACCCTGCCCATCCCCCTGGCCATGGCCTCGAGCTTCGACACGGAACTCGTGGAGCGGGCCATGCGTCTGGCCGGGTCGGAAGCCGCCGCCGATGGCATCCGCTGGGCCTTCTCGCCCATGGTCGACATCGCGCGGGACGCCCGCTGGGGCCGCATCGCCGAGGGCTCGGGGGAAGATCCCCTCCTGGGTGCCGCCATGGCTCGCGCATATGTCCGGGGGTACCAGGGCGCATCGCTGGCGGAGCCCACGTCGGTGGCGGCCAGCGTGAAGCACTTCGCCGGCTATGGCGGGGCGGAAGGCGGCCGGGACTACAACACCGTCGACATGTCCGACGTGAGCTTGAGGCAGGTCTATCTGCCGCCCTTCCAGGCCGCCGTCGAGGAGGGAGCCGCGACCCTGATGAGCGCCTTCAATACGCTCAATGGGGTACCCGCCACGGCCAACTCCTATCTCATGACCGACATCTTGAGGAAGGAGTGGGGCTTCAACGGCTTCGTGGTCAGTGATTGGACCGCGGTGGCGGAGCTGGTGAACCACGGCATCGCCCTGGATGGCCCGGCCGCCGCGCACCGGGCGCTGACCGCGGGCGTCGAGATGGACATGGAGTCGCACCTCTATGGGCCGGAGATTCCCCGGCTGGTGCGCGAGGGAAAACTCGGCCAGGCGGTGGTGGACGAGGCCGTGCGCCGCGTGCTGCGCGTCAAGTTCGCGCTCGGCCTGTTCGAGCACCCGCTCGTGGACGAGAAGGCGGCGGCCTACGTGGCCACCCCGGAGAAGCGCGAACTGGCCCGGCGCATGGCGGAGGAGTCCATCGTCCTGCTCAAGAACGAGGGCGGCGTGCTGCCCCTGCCCTCCTCGGGCCGGAAGATCGCCCTGGTCGGTCCCCTGGCGGACGCCCCCGTCGACATGCTGGGCGTCTGGAGCGCCAAGGGAGAGCCCCGGGACGCGGTGACCCTGCGCGCCGCGTTGGAGCACCGGCTGGCGGACGGCAAGGGGACGCTGCGCTACGCGAGGGGCACGGGCGTCCTCGGGGCGGACACCTCGGGCTTCCAGGAAGCGGTGGCGGCCGCGGCGGCCTCGGAGGTGGTGATCGCCGCGCTGGGTGAGGACACGAGCATGAGCGGCGAGGCCGCTTCCCGCACGCGCATCGATCTGCCCGGCAATCAGTTGCAGCTGCTCGAGGCGCTGGCCGCGACCGGCAAGCCCGTGGTGCTGATCGTCTTCAGCGGCCGTCCGTTGGCCCTCACGGAGGCGCAGGTCCACGCCACGGCCATCGTGCAGGCGTGGCAGCCCGGCATCGAGGCCGGTCACGCGCTGACGAACCTGCTGTGGGGCGAGGTGAATTTCAGCGCCCGGCTGCCGGTCACCTTCCCTCGAAGCCTCGGGCAGGTGCCGCTCTACTACAACCACTTCAACACCGGACGCCCGGCGGGAAAGACCGACCTGACGCGCCCTCCCGCGGGACCGGCGGAGAAGTATGTCTCGCGCTACCTGGACGAGCGCAACACGCCGCTCTACCCCTTCGGCTACGGCCTCTCCTACACCACGTTCGACTTCACCCCGCCCACGCCGAGCGCGTCGACCCTCTCGGCGCGCGCGGTCCAGAAGCAGGGCCAGGACGTGCTGCGCGTGAAGACCCAGGTCCGCAACACGGGCAAGGTCGCGGGCACGGTGGTGGCGCAGCTCTATCTGCGAATCCAGGGCGCGAGCACCGCTCAGCCCGTGCGCCAGCTCGCGGGCTTCCAACGTGTCGCGCTGGCTCCGGGCGAGTCTCGGACGCTGGAGTTCACCCTGGGCTTCAAGGAGCTGTCCTTCTTCGACTCCCGTGCGTCACGGGTGGTGGAGCCCGGCACCCGCTATGATCTCTGGGTGGGAGACAGCTCGGAAGCCACCCAGCACGCCTCGTTCACGATGGAGTGACGCCCATGCGGAGGCCTTCCCTCATTTCAGGGGGGAGGCCACCAGTGCCTCGGCGAAACGCTCGAAGATCTGGCTCGCCGTGAGCGCGGGTTGATCATCGAGGTTGCCCAGCATGAGCGCGAAGACGACGCGGGGATGCTCCGCATCGTGGGGACGCTCGGCGATGCCCACGTAGGCCTTCTGCCCCGACAGGGTCCCCGTCTTCGCGCGGATGAGTCCCCGAATGCCCGTCCCGGCGCTTCCCGCCAGGGTGCCGTCCACCCCCGCGACGGGCAGGCTCTCCAGGAGCGCGCTCGCATAGGGCTCCCGGAGGCTGGTGGAAATCACCTCCGCGAGTCCCCGCGCACTGGCCACGTTGTAGCGGGACAGGCCACTGCCATCCACCGGCCGCAACAGTCGCGAGGCGATGCCCCGGCGATGGAGCTCCTGGGCGAAGGCCTCGCGCAGCGCGGAGTAGCTCTCGGTGCCGACGCGCTCGAGGGTGAAGCGCAGGCCCAGCCGCTCGGCGTAGAGGTTGAGCGATTCCTTATTCGTCACCTTCACCAGCTCGGACAGGGGCGGACTGACGAAGTCCAGCAGCAGCTCGCGCGGGAGGGCCGAGGGCTCCGCCACGGGCTGGAAGGGCGTGGGCACGCGCCAGAGGCCTCGCGCGGCGAGCGCATCTCCCAGGCACGCCGTGAACAGGGCCTGGGGCGCGTCCACGGAGACGCGCGTCGACACCCGGTGAGGACATTGCCCCGCTGTCGAGCGCCACACGCAGCGCGTGCGCCCGGTGCCGCGCTCGCGCGTGCAGCCAAGCCCGGCCCGCTGGGCGCTCGGGTCGAGGTACACGGCCGTCATGGACGCATCGATGGGCGGCGAATAGCGCACCTCCAGGGGATGGAGCGCGGGTGAGGCGCAGTCCTGGCCCTCGGGGCGCGTCACGGAGAGCTCCGCCACGTTCTCGCGGAAGACGAACGGCGTGGGCGCGGCGCTGTAGGCATAGGCCGCGTCGTCCCAGGCCCAGCCGGGGCCGTACAAGCCGCCATAGGGGCCCTCCTCGGCGTTGGTGACGCGCACCGTGCCGAACCACTGGCGGATGCCCCGGGCCTGGAAGGCCTCGGCGAGCTGTTCGCACGCCTGGGCCGTCTCGGGAAACCGCCACGAGCCCAGCGAGGGGTCTCCGGACGCCTCCACCACCAGGTCGCCCAGGAAGAGATTGCCGAGCTGGGAGCCCTGGAGCCACACGGGGGTATGGAAGCGGAAGTCCGGGCCCAGCGCGGACAGGGCGGCGGAGGTGGACACCACCTTCATGGTGGAGGCGGGGAGCAGCCGCACGTGCTCGCGGTGCGCGTACAACGGCATGCCCGTCGCGGCGTCCACGACGAAGGCGCCCGTGAGGGAGCCCTCCCCCTCGACACTGGCGAAGAGCCCGTCCGCCACGGAGGCCAGGGTCGGCGCGGAGGGCCGGGCCGAGCGGGGAAGACAGGCCGGCAGCACGAGGGCGGCGAGCAGGATCGTCGCGAACGGGGAACGGCGCATGGGGGCCACCGTAACGTCCCGGCTCTCCGGCCGTCCAGGAGCGAACGCACGGAGGACCGGATGACGGGCCGCTCTTGGGCCGGGGGTGGCTCGCGCACTACCCTGGCGCGCCATGACCACCCTGACTGTCGACAATCCCTACACTGGAGACACCGCCTGCTCCGTGCCGCTGGCGGACGAGGCGGCCGTCAACACCGTGCTCGATCAGGCCCGAGCCGCCGCCCGGGCCGCGCGCGCGACGCCCCTGTCCGAGCGCAAGGCCTGGTGCGAGCGCATGGTCGCCGCCATGGAAGCACGCGCGGAGGACATCGCGCTCGACATCAGCCGGATGATGGGCAAGCCCCTGGCCCAGGCGAAGGGCGAGATTCGCGGGATGGCCGAGCGCGCCCGGTACATGATCTCCATCGCGGACAGCGCCCTGGCGGACGTGGTGTTGCCCGCCAAGGCGGGCTTCGAGCGGCGGATCGTCAAGGAGCCGCTGGGCGTGGTGTTGGACCTGCCCGCGTGGAACTACCCGCTGCTCACGGCGGTGAACGTGGTGGTGCCGGCGGTGTTGGCGGGCAATTCGGTGGTGGTGAAGCACTCCCCCCGCTCCCCCCTGTGCGGAGAGCACTTCGCGCGCGCGTTCTCCGAGGCCGGAGCCCCCGGGCACCTCGTGCAGGCGATGCACTGCGACCACCCCACGAGCGAGCGCATGGTGGGCGATGCGCGAGTGGATCATGTGGTGTTCACGGGCTCGGTCTACGGAGGCCAGCGGCTCACGCACGCGGGCTCGGCGCGCTTCCGCCACATGGGACTGGAGCTGGGAGGAAACGATCCGGCCTACGTGGCGCCGGACTGTGACTTCGACAAGACGGTGGAGAACGTGGTGGACGGGGCCATCTACAACGCGGGCCAGAGCTGCTGCGCGGTGGAGCGGGTCTACGTGCACCGCTCGCTCTACAAGCGCTTCACCGAGGCGTGCGAGTCCCTGGTGCGCGCCTACGTGATGGGGGATCCCCTGAGCGACAAGACGACGCTCGGGCCCATCGCCCAACCGAACCACCCGGCGGAGCTGGAGAAGCTGGTGGAGGACGCGCGTGGCAAGGGCGCGCGGGTGGTGGCGGGAGGCAAGCGGACGCAGGTGGACGGCAAGGGCCGATTCTTCGAGGCCACGCTGCTCACGGATCTGGACGACACGATGGCGTTGATGCGGCAGGAGTCCTTCGGGCCGCTGCTTCCGATCGCCGTGGTGGACTCGGATGAGGAGGCCCTGGCGAGGATGAACCACTCGGACCTGGGCCTCACCGCGAGCGTCTGGACGAAGGATCGGGATCGCGCCGCCCGGTTCGCCACGCAGCTCGAGTTCGGCACGGTCTACATGAACCGCTGCGACTCGGTGGATCCGGCGCTGCCGTGGATTGGCGTGAAGAACTCGGGACGCGGCCACAGCTTGAGCGCGCTCGGCTTCGACCAGCTCACGCGGCCCAAGTCCATCCACTTCCGGCTGACGTTCTAGACCCCGGACGCCCATGAACGTCCGGGGGTTGTTCCTAGTCATCGCGCTCGGCACGACGCCGGTCCTCGCCTCGCCCGCGACAGGACCGGCACGGCAGGTCTTGCACGCCGTGCTCCAAATACCGGATTCGCTTCGCGTCCGGATGCTGGCGGCGCTGGCCAGGGGCGACCTCGCCGGAGCCATCAGCCTGTGGGAATTGGAGACGGGGAAGAACGCTCCCCAATGGCTCCTGGCCTTCCAGGCCGCGTTCAACACCACCAATCAGCGAGCGGGGCCCTGCATCCAGGTGGCGCGCGATGTGTTCGAAGGCTTCAAGCAGCTTGGAATGAAGCCCTCCTACGTCCGATTCAGCACCACCGTGACCGAATGGGGAGACGACTTCATCGCCTTTGAACGGCGAGCGGGTGAGCCGCGCAGCGCGGTTCAAATCTCCAATAACGCTCTACATTTCGCTGTTCAGATAGAAAACCGCATTTATGACGCGATGACTGGACCCACGGGCCTCATCGTGACTGATTACTTGAAGCGGATACACTCACCCGCTTCCGGAGGTATCTCCATGCAACTCGTGGAGCAACTGCCATGAGTCCTGTATTACGCGCGGGAAGCCTGTTCGAGCACATGCGTCACATGTGCGAGCGCCCAGGGATGTTCTCGCCTGACTTCACCCTCGATCATCTCCATCTATACATGATGGGTTATGAGAATGGTCGTAGTGATGCGGGTCTTCCAGGCCAGTACAAATACTTTCGGGAGTGGATTTACAAAAGACATCCCGAATGGAGTGACCTGCCCGAATGGTGGGCCATGCAAATCCACCAAGCGAACGGAGGCGATCTGGGCCAGACGCTCGACGAAATCATCCGCCTCCTAGACCAATTCCTGGCCACGGACGGAGCTGAGTTCGTCCACCATCCCGTCCGGATCACGCCGGATTGACCACCTGATCCAAGCAACCACACAATGGTTCAGGTGCTTTATCTTCCACGGGAGAGCACATGAACGTACCCGTCCGGGGATGGACGTCTTGAGGGAGTGAGTCCGGAATGTCTCCACTGGACGAATGAGCGAGAAGAGGCAGCAGAGGGAGAAGTGGATTGAGGTGGTGGAGGAGTACGAGGGGAGCGGGCTGACGCAGGCGCAGTTCGTGGCGCAGCGGGGAGTGGCCCTGTCGACGTTGCAGTCGTGGCTGAGGAGGAGGAGAGCCCAGAGGACGGGAGGGGTGAGGCTGCTGCCGGTGGAGGTGGTGCCGACAGCGTCTCCGGTGAGGACGGACCGAGAGGCCAGCGCACCGCTGGAAGTGGAGCTGCCGAGCGGAGTGCGCCTGGCCGTCGCCCCTGGGACGGACGTGAAGTACGTGGCGCAGTTGGTGGAGGCGCTGCGCTCATGCTGACGCTGCCCTCGTCGGTGAGGATTCTGCTGGCGAGCCAACCGGTGGACATGCGCAAGTCCATTGACGGGCTCATGGCGCTGGTGCGTAACGAATGGGGAGAGGACGTCTACAGCGGGCACCTGTTTGTCTTCGTAGGGCGACGCGGGGACAAGGTGAAGATTCTCACCTGGGACCGAGGAGGCTTCGTGCTGTACTACAAGCGCCTGGAGACGGGCCGCTTCCGCCTGCCGCCGGTGGAGCAGGCTTCGCGGACGGTGCGGGTGGACGCCACGCAACTGGCCATGTTGTTGGATGGGATTGAGGTGGCGGCGGTGAAGCGTCCGCGCGCCTGGGCTCCGGCCGAGCAGCCCACCGGGAAAGTCGCGGCGTAGACACCACCTCGCGAGTCAGGTGAAAAAAGGGGGGCATGGCGCGCTACTTGCCCAACCGCACCCCTACTGTCCCTGGCGAGAAGAAGCCGAGGAATTGCGCGAGCGCCTCACGTGCGTGGAGGCGCAGGTGCAAGAGCTCCAGCGGCGAGTCTTTGGCCGCTCCTCGGAACGGTTGCCGTCGGTGGCCGAGGAGTTGCGCCAGCAGCAGGACGAGGAGGAGGGCCAGCAGGCCGTGGCCCAGGCGGCCCTGGACAAGCGTCGCGAGCGCGCGGCGGTGCGGGCGGCCCTGCCCTCGCGAGAAGTGCACCACGAAGTGCCAGCTGAGCAGAGGGCCTGCGCGAGTTGCGGCGGGACACAGCTCAAGCCCGTGGGCGAGGGCAAACGCAGCGTCGTGTATGAGTACATACCGGCCCGGCTCGAGCGCCAGGTGCATGTCCAGCAGACACTGGCGTGCCAGTGCGGCGAGGGGCTGGTGACAGCGCCCGGGCCGGTGCGGCTGGGAGACAAGAGTCAGTACGGGCCGGGACTGGTGGCGCACCTGGTGGTGGCCAAATGCGCCGACTCCCTGCCGCTGCACCGACTGGCCCGGGCGTTGGAGCGGCAGGGCGTGCCCATGGCGCGCAGTACGCTGACGGACCTCTTCCACCTGGCGGCGCGGGAGGTGGCGCCGCTGGCCGACAGACTCCTGGAAGAGATTGCCGCACAGCACGTGGTGCAAGCGGATGAGACACCGCTCAAGGTGCAGGCGCCGGGCAAGACGCGGCAGGGCTTTCTGTGGACCTTCCTCGCGGAGGACGAAGAGCAGACGCCGCGCATTGGCTACCGTTTCAGTCCGAGCCGCAGTGGGCAGACGCCCGTGGAGGTGTTGGGCGGCACCCAGGGCGCCCTGGTGGTGGATGGACATACGGGCTACAACCCGGTGACGACGCCCGAGGGCCGCACGCGCGTGGGTTGTTGGGCGCACGCGCGCAGGAAATTCTTCAAGGCGCTCACCACGGCGCCCGAGGCCCAGCGGGCCCTGGACTTCATCCGCGAGCTGTACCGGGTGGAGCACGAAGCGCTGGCCGCGAGAATCGTCCGCACGCCCGAGCACAAAGCCTGGCGGCAGGAGAAGAGCGCGCCCGTGCTGGAGCAATTCAAGCTCTGGCTGGAGCAGCAGGAGCCCCTGCACCCGCCCAAGGGCCCGCTGGGGATGGCCATGGGCTACGTGCGAGGACAGTGGGAGTCGCTTGGCCGTTTCGTGGAAGACGCGCGCTTGCCGCTGGACAACAACCGCAGCGAGCGGGCGCTGCGCACCGCGGCGGTGGGCCGCAAGAATTTCCTCTTCGTCGGACACGACGAGGCGGGCCGTAACCTCGCGGGCCTCTACTCGCTGGTGGCGACGTGTGGGGCCAATGAAATCAATCCCGAGGCGTACCTCGCGGATGTTCTCATGCGGGTGCAGTCGCATCCCAATAGCCACCTCGACGAACTGTTGCCGGTAGCGTGGAAGCGACTGCGCACGGCCGACACTTCCTGAACTCGTCCCGACGGCTCTCGCTCCAGGTGCTTCGCAAGCTGCACCGCTCGCGACCTTCGCCGAGCACGGCACCCGTCCGTCTTCAAGCCGCTGCCATCACGTCGAACTCCGGACGGGTACCTTCCAGCGCGCGAAGTAGTGATAGACAATCCGCCAGTCCGGCAAGTCGTGCGGCATGTAGCGCCACTGCGCTCCCGTGCGCTTGATGTACAGGATGGCGTTGACCACTTCTCGCCGTGGATGTAGCACCTCTTGGGGCCCACAGTGGCTGGCCCGGACGAAGGGTTCTACCAGCGCCCATTGTTTGTCCGTCAGGTCCGTGGGATAGCGCTGCCTATCGGGCATGGGTAGATCGTAACAGCTCGCCGAGCCCCGTCTGGACGAGGCGAGGAGGAGCCGTCGGGCCACGAAGCGAGGCGCGGCGGCGTCAGTCGAGGCTGGAGGGAAGCGTGACGGTGCCGGGGTTGTCGATGGCGGCCAGCGCGGCGCGCAGCAGGTAGTTGCACCACAGCCACACGCTGCTGATTCAAGGCGACAGCTACCGGCTGCGGCAGAAGCGCAAGGCCGGGCTGCTGGGCCGTGGCTCGCCGCAGACCCCTGACGCCGGAGCAGAACCCGGGCGCTGAGCCTCGGAAGCCGCCTCCGCGCGCCCTCGCTCGAGAAGCAGCGAGGGCGCGCTCCGGCGGACATCCGCAGTAGAACGACGGAGCATCTCGACGTAGAACAACGAGCCCGGGAGGGGGTCAGTTTTAGTGACGTAAGGGGGTCAAAAATTCCTGTCGCCTGACATGTCCGTCAGGTCCGTGGGATAGCGCTGCCTATCGGGCATGGAAAGCTCGCTCATGACCTCGAGAGATAAGAACTCTCGTGCCATGCGCAACTTGCGCGGTCACCTGCTCGCCACTACCTTCGCGGTCATCATCGGCAGGAGGACAAAACGGACGAAGGCAGCGGCCGCAGCGGCTACGGAGTCACATGAATTCCACGAACACATCGCCTCAAGGGGCAGGAACGCACTGCTTTGGCCTTGAACGCCCTGCATTTGGAGCGGGGGCGCCCCTCTGCTCCTGTTCAACACCCTCTGAAAACGCGCTTCATTACGCAGTGCAAGTGGAGAACCGGTTATACGACGCGATGACCGGGCCAGTGGGTTTGACCCTCGCTGAGTACATGAAGCGACTCAACTCTCCTGGGAGTCTCTCGATGAGGACAGTGGGTCAGATTCCATGAGCCCGATTCTTCGCGCGGGCAGTGTGTTCGAACACATGCGCCACATCTGTGAGCGCCCGAGGATGTTCGCACCTGACTTCACCCTCGACCACCTTTACATGTACATGGGGGGATACGACGACGCGCTGGGAGACGCCGGGCTCCCAAGTCCGCAAAGTCGCTTTGATGAGTGGCTTTACAAGCGCCATCCCGAATGGAGGCACCTCCCCGAGTGGTGGGCCAAGCAAATCCTTCATGCGAACGGAGGCGACCTGGACCGAACGCTCCAGGAGATCATCCGCCTCCTGGACCAATTCCTGGCCACGGACGGAGCCGAGTTCGTTCATCACCCCGTCCGGGTGACTCCCGATTGATCACTGTTGCCGAGGCTTCCACCATTTCTCGCGTGGCAGGGGCGGGCCGACTTCCGTGCCGATCATGAATTCGGGACCGCGCATCTCCACGTCCCCGCGCATGTACTGGCCCAGTTCCTCCCGGTAATCGTCGAGCACCTGCTGCGGTCCGCCCTCCCCTCTCGGACGGGCCTCCCGCATCCGCCGCTCCAGATCATCCCCAATCCGCACCAGCACCTTCTTCAGGCCCGCCTCGTCGTGGATCTCCGCGCCGCGTGCCACGCCAATCCGGATGTCGCCCACCGCGAGCAACGTGCGGATCTCCGGCTCTCCTCCGTCCTGGGGCTCGTAACGATCCGCGCGGGTGTCTTCCCCGGGAGGAAGGACTTCCTGCTCGGGCGCTGGCTCGGACGGAGGGGGCGGCGGTGGGGCCTCCCGTACCGGAGGCGTAGCCACGGGCGGCCGAGGCTCGACCCGTCGGGGAGGCGGCACGGAGGCCACGGGAGGTGGGGTCTCCGTGGCGACGGGAGGCCGCACCGCTCCCGCCTGGGGCGCGGGGCCAGCGGGCAACGGGCCCGGCTCGCGCCAATGAGTCGTCCCCCACAGGCCCAAGGCGAGCAGAAGCACGCAGGCCGCGCCCAACAGGAGTCCGTACCGCAACCGCATCAGGTTCCTCCACCCGGTCCGGCGATCTTGAGACGTTCAAGCTCCTCGTCGATGACCTGACGGAAGGTCTCGAACGGGAAGGCCCCGGGCAGCAGACGCCCGTTGACGAGCACCGCGGGCGTACCGCTCGGACCCACGAGGTTGACACCGTACTCCGTGTCCTCGCGGATCGCCTTCTGGAACCCGCCGTCCGTCATCGCGGTGTGGAACTTGTCCATGTCCAGACCCAGCTCGGTCGCATACCGCTCGAGCAGGGAGCGCTGAAGGGCGAAGGGCCTGCTGAAGATCTTGTCGTGCATCTCCCAAAAGCGGCCCTGCGCACCCGCCGCGCGCGCGGCCTCATGGGCGGCCATGGCTTCCGGGTGGATCTCCGTGTTCGGCGCGTCCTTCCACACGATGCGAACCTTGTCTCCATACCGGGAGCGGACCTGTTCCAGCGTCTTCTCCAGGCGCGTGCAGTAGGGGCACTGGAAGTCCGAGAACGTCACGAGGGTGATGGGCGCGTCCTTCGGCCCCCGCACGGGCGAGTTCCCGATGTCGACCTGGTAGACGCCCTTGGGCAGCGGGGGCAGTTCCCCCCGCTTGGGTCCCGCCTCGCGTCCGTTGGCGATGAGGGTGGCATACAGGTTCTCGGGCGCCGCGCCCTGTTTCAGCGCCCGGTTCGCGTTCTGGAGTTCCGTCGCGATGAGCGAACGCACCGACTCCAGCGTCAGCGTGGTGCTCTCCAACTGGCCACGCCTCACCTCGCCGTACTCCAGGCGCCGTCCATTGATGAAGAGCGTGGGCAGGTTGCCAATGACCAGGGTCTCGGAGACGTCCAGATCCCGGGCGACGTGCGCCGAGTAGGTCCGCTCGTCGAGCGCGGCGCGGAAGCGCTCCAGGTCCAACCCGAGCTGGCGAGCATGCTCCTCGAACTTCGGCCGCTCGAAAGAGGAGTCCGCGAAGAGCTTGTCGTGCATCTGCCAGAACTTGCCTTGCGCGCCAGCCGCCAGGGCGGCCTCGGAGGCCAGGATGGCGCCCGGGTGATCCGGCACGGGGCGGAACTTCCACACGATCCGCACGTCCTTGGGAAAGGCCGCCACGGCGGTGTTGAGCACGGACTCGAACGCACCACAGCGCTCGCACTCGAAGTCGGACCACAGCACGACCGTCACCTTGGCGTCCGCGGGACCCTTCGACGGGGAATCACCCACCTCGACCTTGTAGACAGGATCCGGGTCGAGCGGGCTCTCGTCGTGAGGAGCCTGCTTCGCTGGCGCCTCGGCGGACGCGGGCGCGCTCTCGACGGGAGCGTCGGCCAACCGCTGGTAGAGCTCACGCGGGGCCACGCCCTGGTCGAGCATCGCGTCCGCCACGGCGACCTCCTCGGCCACGAGTGCCTGGAGGGCCGCGAGGTCCACCGAGCCGCGCAAGGCCCGGCCATTCACGAAGAAGACGGGAACGCCCCGGGCCTGGAGCTGCGCGGCGAGGATCGCGTCGGCATCGACCTTCTCGCGAGCGCGCTCGGAGTCGAGTGCATCCCGGAAGCGCGCCACGTCGAGCCCCAGCTGCTCGGCGTAACGCTCGAGCGACGGCCGATCGAGCGCGTCCCGGTGGGAGAAGAGCAGATCGTGATAGCGCCAGAACTGACCCTGCTCCGCCGCGGCGGCCGCGGCTTCAGCGGCGACTTGGGCGTGGGGATAGATGGGCAACGGGTTGTAGCGATACTGAACGCGGAGGGAGTCTCCGGCCCCCCTCCGCAATTCATTCACCTGCTCCGTGGCCCGCGAACAATACGGGGACGCGAAGTCACAGAAGAGGACCAGCGTGACCTTGGCGGTCGCGGGCCCTCGCAGCGGCAGCGCGCTGAGAGGAACCCAGGTCCGCTCGATCTTCCCGCTGGGGAGAGGACGCCGCGAGCGCTCCTTGCACCCAAGCACCGTGAGGAGCGCCAACAACGACAGCCCGAGGGCGGATGCTCGCATGATCCCTCTCCTGACTCCGAACCCGTTTGGAGCCGCGCTCAGTAGTGGAACGTGGCCGAGGCCTGTCCGTAGCCGTAGGTGAAGTTGCCCTTGCCCGCGCAGGTGCCGTCACCATGCGGGATGGCGAGCGACTTGAGGAGGGCGTCGGTGCCCTCGAACATGTTGCAGCACGAGTGGTCCCACACGGTGGCGTACACGCTCTTGCCATTGGCGACGACGCGCACCGACTGACCGCAGCTCAGACGCTGGGCGGAGTCACGCGCGAAGCCCAGACGGGTGTCGCTGCAACCGTAGCCGCAGGCGCCCGTGGCGTTGTTGCCATTGGCGCACTTGAGCCACGAACACTTGCCCTCGTAGTAGAGCGTCTTGGTCACGGAGGCCATCGCCGTGACGCGCCCCCCCTCCTCACCCGGGTTGGGCAGGCTCTCATCCGGAGCGGCCTCACCAGCGCCACATCCCGTCAGTCCCAGCAACACCACGGCGCCCAGTCCAGCCAGCGTCAACGTCTTCATCGGTGACTCCTTCGTGCATCGGGTGGAATCCGGCCGCGAAGGTGACAGCGAGCGATGAAGCAGGGCCGGCATGTCTGGTTTCTATAGAACGGGAATTCCCGCTCAGTCAAGAAATACCTGGAAACCAGAGATGCCGGCCCGGGGCGCCCCTCGCGCCCGGACTACTTCACCCCGAGGTAGTCCTGGAGCGGCTTGACGGTCTGCTCCTTGTGCGTGAGCGATTCCATGGCACCCACGGCCATGCGCGCCGCCTGCACGGTGGTGAAGTACGGCACGCTGTGCATGAGCGCCTCCCGGCGGATGGAGAAGCTGTCGGAGATCTCCTGCTTGCCGAAGGTGGTGTTGATGACGAGGACGATCTGCCCGTCCACGATCTTGTCCACGATGTGAGGCCGGCCCTCGGCCACCTTCAGCACCTTCTCCGTGTCGATGCCCTTGGTCGCCAGGTACTGGTGCGTGCCGCCCGTGGTGACGAGCTTGAAGCCGAGCGCGCGCAGGCGCCGGGCCAGATCCACCACCGCCGGCTTGTCGTCGTTGCGCACGGAGATGAACACCTTGCCGCTCTTGGGCAGCTTCACGCCCGCGGCCTGCTGGCTCTTGGCGAAGGCGGCCGGGAAATCATCCGCGATGCCCATCACCTCGCCCGTGGACTTCATCTCGGGCCCGAGAATCACGTCCACCCCGGCGAAGCGCGCGAAGGGGAACACGGACTCCTTGACGGCCACGTGGCGGAACTCGGGCTCGCGCGTGGCGCCCAGCTCCGCGAGCGTCTTGCCCACCATGCACAAGGACGCGATCTTCGCGAGCGGCATGCCCGTGGCCTTGGAGATGAAGGGCACCGTGCGGCTCGCGCGCGGGTTCACCTCGAGCACGTAGATGGTCTTGCCCTGGATGGCGAACTGCACGTTCATCAGGCCCACCACGCCCAGCTCCCGCGCCAGGGCGATGGCCTGATCCTTCATGCGCTCGACCAGGTCCGGCGACAGCGAGTGCGGCGGCAGCGTGCACGCCGCGTCTCCCGAGTGCACGCCCGCTTCCTCCACGTGCTCCAGCACGCCGCCCACGAGCACCGCTCCGGTCCGGTCCGCCACCAGATCCAGGTCCACCTCGATGGCCTCCTTGAGGAAGCGGTCGATGAGGACCGGGTGCTCGGGCGACGCGCTCACCGCCTCGCGCATGTAGCGCTCCAGGCTCACCTGATCGTAGACGACCTCCATGGCCCGGCCGCCGAGCACGTAGGAGGGGCGCACCATGACGGGGTAGCCGATGCGCTCGGCCACGCGGTAGGCCTCCTCGTGGCTGCGCGCCACGCCGTTCTCCGGCTGGGTGAGGCCCAGCTTCTCGATGAGCTGCGCGAAGCGCTCACGGTCCTCGGCCCGGTCGATGGCGTCCGGGGGGGTGCCGAGGATGGGCAGGCCCGCCTTCTCCAGGGGCACGGACAGGCGCAGCGGCGTCTGCCCACCGAACTGGACGATGGCGCCCACGGGCTTCTCGCGCTGCGATACCTCGAGCACGTCCTCGATGGTGAGCGGCTCGAAGTACAGCCGGTCCGACGTGTCGTAGTCCGTGGACACCGTCTCCGGGTTGCAGTTGACCATCACCGTTTCGTACCCGGCCGAGCGCAGCGCGAAGGCCGCGTGCACGCAGCAGTAGTCGAACTCGATGCCCTGGCCGATGCGGATGGGGCCACTGCCCAGGATGAGCACCTTCTCGCGCGAGGTGGGGGGCGCCTCGTCCTCCTCCTCATAGGTGGAGTACAGGTAGGGCGTGTAGGCCTCGAACTCGGCGGCGCAGGTGTCCACGCGCTTGAACACGGGCCGGATGCCCTTGGCGTGCCGGCGCGCGCGCACCTCGGCTTCCGTGCACCCGAGCAGCTTCGCCAGGTACTTGTCCGAGAAGCCATCCGCCTTGGCCGCGCGCAGCACGTTGCCAGGCACCGCGTCCAGTCCACCCAAGGCCTGGAACTGCTGAGCCTCCTGCACCAGCGCCTGGATGTGACGCAGGAACCAGGGATCGATCGCCGACAGCTCGAAGACGTCCTCCACGGACAGGCCCTCGCGGAAGGCCTGGGCCACGTAGAGCGGGCGCTCGGGGCGGGGCACGCGCAGGTAGTCGCGCAGCACCTTGCGCCGCGCGTCCTTGTCCGTGGGCAGCTCGGGCGTCTCCATGCCCGTGTTGCCGGACTCCATGGAGCGCATGGCCTTGAGGTAGGCCTCGCGGAAGGTGCGGCCGATGGCCATCACCTCGCCCACCGCGCGCATGCTGGTGGTGAGGGTGCGATCGGCGTGGGGGAACTTCTCGAAGTTGAAGCGAGGCACCTTCACCACCACGTAGTCGAGCGTGGGCTCGAAGGAGGCGGGGGTGTCGCGGGTGATGTCGTTGCGCAGCTCGTCCAGCGTGTAGCCCAGGGCCAGCTTCGCGGCGATCTTCGCGATGGGATAGCCCGTGGCCTTGGACGCGAGCGCGCTGGAGCGCGACACGCGCGGGTTCATCTCGATGACCACGATGCGCCCGTCACGCGGGTTGACGCCGAACTGGATGTTGCTGCCGCCCGTGTCGACGCCGATCTCCCGGATGATGCGCAGGGACGCCTCGCGCAGCCGCTGGTACTCCCGGTCGGTGAGCGTCTGGGCCGGGGCCACGGTGATGGAGTCCCCCGTGTGCACGCCCATGGGGTCCAGGTTCTCGATGGAGCAGACGATGATGACGTTGTCCGCCGAGTCGCGAACGACCTCCAGCTCGTACTCCTTCCAGCCGAGCACGCTCTCCTCGACGAGGATGGTGGAGTTGGGGCTCGCCTTGAGGCCCGAGCGGCAGATGGCCTCGAACTCCTCGCGGTTGTAGGCGATGCCGCCGCCGGTGCCCCCCAGGGTGAAGGAGGGCCGGATGATGGCGGGGAAGCCAATCTTCTCGCCGATGGCGAAGGCCTCCTCCATGTTGGTGGCGTAACCGCTCTCGGGCAGGGCCACGCCGATGCGCTGCATGGCCGCCTTGAAGAGCTGCCGGTCCTCGGCCTTGTTGATGGCCTCCAGGGACGCGCCGATGAGCCGCACGCCGTACTTCTCGAGAATCCCCTGCTCGGCGAGCGCCTTGGCGAGGTTGAGCGCCGTCTGACCGCCCATGGTGGGCAGGACCGAGTCGGGCCGCTCCTGGGCGAGGATGCGCTCGGCCACCTCGACGGTGATGGGCTCGATGTACGTGCGATGAGCGAACTCCGGGTCCGTCATCACGGTGGCCGGGTTGCTGTTGAGCAGGACGACTTCGACGCCCTCCTCCCGCAGAGCCTTGATGGCCTGGGTCCCTGAGTAATCGAACTCGCACGCCTGCCCGATCACGATCGGGCCCGAGCCAATGACGAGAACCTTCCGGATATCATTTCGCTTAGGCATCGAGGGGGGGCCCATAGCACGTTCGCTCGCGCTTGCACGAACCGTGTGAAGCAGGAGGTCGCGGTTGGACGGGTCTCTGGTAGGCTCCCTCCCCGTTTTTCGGAGGATTCATGCGTCCCTGGTCCCTGGTCCTGCTGCTGTCCACCACCTCCCCCGCCCTCGCCCAGGAAGCCCCCGCCGAGCCTCCAGCATCCGCGCCAGCGGCACCGGCCTCCACACCGGCACCAGCGCCCGCCGCCGAGAAGCCACCCCGTCCCCGTGCCGCGTCCCCGGCGCCCGCGCCTTCACCCGCCAGCGCGGAAGACGAGGGCACGCGGCAGTCCATCCGCGACGACGCGCAGTTCGTGATCAACTACCTGCTCACCGGGGACGTGCGCGGCACCGTGTCGATGATCGCCTTCCCCTTCCAGTTGGAGGAGAGGCGGTTCGACACGCCGGAGCCGCTCGTGGCCACGTGGGTGAAGCAGCTGCGCGACAAGCGCACGGACCTCATCACGCTCTACGACATCGAGGTCCTGCCCTACGCCGACTTCGAGAAGAAGTACGGCAAGCCCCCCGCCCGGCTGGGCGCCATCGTCCCCCGCGGCGTCGAGGTGTACGCCGCCGTGGCGAACCTCTCGGGACACGCGGCCATCCTGCTCTACCGCCCGTCCCTCGATGGATGGCGCGCGTTCGCCTACACGGACTGAGCGCGGCGCTCAGCGCACGGCGGCGGTGAACTCGCGGAAGCGCTCCAGCCCCTTGCGCAGCTGCTCGCGCGAGGTGGCGAAGCTCAAACGGATGTTCGCATCCACGCCGAAGGGGGCGCCCGGCACCGCGGCGATCCGGAAGTCATTGAGGAGGATTTCCGACACCTGGAGCGAGCCCTTGAGCGGCGTGCCCTTGTAGGAGCGCCCATAGAGCCCCGAGATGTTGGGCAGCACGTAGAAGGCCCCCTCGGGAGTGCGGCAGCGCACGCCGTCCATGGAGTTGAGCGTCTCCACCACCATGTCCCGCCGGGCCCGGTACTCCTTCACCATGGGCTCGAACAGGGACTCGGGGCCCTTGAGCGCCGCCACCGCGGCCTTCTGCGAGAAGGACGAGGGGTTGGACGTGGACTGATCCTGGATCATCTGCATGCCCGCGATGAGCCACTTGGGACCCGCCGTGTACCCCAGGCGCCAGCCCGTCATGGAGAACGCCTTGCTCATGCCGTTGACGACCACCAGACGCGACACCAGATCCGGCGCCACGTTGCCGATGTTCGAGAACTCGCCCGCGTAGAGCAACTTCTCGTAGATGTCGTCGCTCACCAGCAGGCAGTCATGTCCGCGCACCGCCTCGGCGATCTTCGTGAGCGTGTCCCGCGACAGCACCACGCCGGAGGGGTTGCTCGGGCTGTTGATGATGAGCGCCTTGGTGCGCGGCGTGAGCGCCTTGCGGATGGCCTCGGGGTCCGGCGCGAAGCCGTCCTCTTCCCGCGTCTCGATGATGACCGGCTTGCCCCCGGCCAGCTGCACCATGTCCGGGTAGCTCACCCAGTAGGGCGAGAGGATGATGACCTCGTCCCCCTCGTTCAGGAGCGCCTGGAAGATGTTGTAGAGCGAGTGCTTGGCGCCCACCGACACCAGCACCTGATCCGGCGCGTAGGTGAGGTGGTTGTCGCGCGCGAGCTTCGCGCAGATGGCCTCGCGCAGCTCCGGAATGCCCGCGGTGGGCGTGTACTTGGTGAAACCCTGGCCGAGCGCGTCGATCGCCGCCTGCTTGATGAAGTCCGGCGTGTCGAAGTCGGGCTCGCCCGCGGCGAAGCTCACCACGTCCACGCCCTGGGCCGACAGCGCCTTGGCCTTCGCGTTGAGGGCGAGCGTGGGGGACGGTTTGATGGCACTGAGCCGGTTCGCGAGGTTCATGGGAATCGATGTGTTGGGGTGAAGGGGAGGACAACCGAGGGCGGAAGCCGCCCTACTTCGCATACCTGGCGCGCAGCGCCTGGAAGACGCCGGGAGGAACCAACCCCTCCACGTCACCGCCGAACAGGGCCACTTCGCGCACCAGGTTCGACGACACGTAGAAGTAGTCCTCGCCCGTCATCATGAAGACGGTCTCCACGCCGGGAGCCAGCTTGCGGTTCATGTTCGCGAGCTGGAATTCGTATTCGAAGTCCGACACCGCCCGGAGGCCGCGCAACAGCACGTTCACCTGGCGCGACTTCGCGTACTCCACCAACAGGCCGTGGAACGCATCCACTTCCACCCGGGGGTCCGGACAGGCCTCTCGAATGAACGCCTTGCGCTCCTCCTCGGAGAACAAGGGCGTCTTCTTTGGATTCACCGCCACGGCGACGATCACGCGGTCGAACATCTGGAGCGCGCGATGGATGATGCTGAGATGTCCGTTGGTCAGGGGATCGAACGAGCCCGGATAGATGGCGATGCGCATGCGCGCGCAGTCTCGACGCACCCAGACAAACGGTCAAGCAATGCGGAAGAGGCTCACCAGTGTGTCCCCAAAGCGTCTCTGGTCCACCTGGGAGAATCCCACATGCGCCTCCGGGGCGGGCTCGCGCTTGTCGTGCTCGATGACCACCGTCCCCCCCGCCGCCAGCACCCCGTGCTTCGCCACGCCCTCCAACACCGTCTCCACCACGCGCGCCGCGTAGGGCGGGTCCGCGAAGATGAGCTGGAAGCGGTCTCCCCGCTTGCCCAGTGTCTCGAGCGCCCGCTCCACGGGCTGGGCCAGCACCTCCACCCGGGCACCAAACCCCAGCGTGTCCGTGTTCGCCCGGCACAGCGCCAGCGCCTCGCGATCCGAATCCACGAGCACCACGCGCATGGCGCCGCGCGAGACGGCCTCCAGGCCGAGCGCGCCCGTCCCCGCGTAGAGATCCAGGACCTTCTGGCCCTCGAACCACTGGCCCAGGACATTGAAGAGCGACTCGCGCACCCGGTCCGCCGTGGGGCGGATGTGCTTGGACGTCGCCTTGGGGCCCGCCAGCGCCCGGCCTCGTGCACTTCCCGCGACGATTCGCATCAGTCCTCCCGCCTGTCCGCCAGGGCGAGCATGGACTTCCAGCCCGTGCCCGACGCGCCCAACGCCTCGATGACCTCGGAGGCCTCGGCGAAGGTCAACGCCTCCAACCGGCCCTCATCCGCGGCCCCGAGGGGAGCCAGTTGTCCGCCCAGCATGCCCAGCACCTGCCCCGCCCCTACCCCCGCCTTGCGCGCCTTCTCCTCCAACTGCTCGCGCACCGGCTCTGGGTAGGACGCGAGCGCCAGCCGCTCGAAGGGCGCCGAGCACTCCACCTTCTTCACGCCAGCCGCCACGTACGTGGGCAGCACCCGCACCGAGCGCCGCGCCGCCTCGCCCACCGCCACCCCCGCCCCGTGCTGTCCCGCCAGGTCCACCAGGCCGCGCAGGAACTGCACGTCCTGCGCTTCATCGCCCAGGGCGGCCTCGGACACCCGCAGGAAGCGCACCCCGAGGCCCTGCCGTCCAAGTCCCTCCAGCAACGACCGCGCCTCGTCCATCTCCGCGCCCTCGGAGGCCGCGGGAAGGGACACCTCCAGCGCCAGCTCCCGCTCCATCACCGTCTCCGACAGCCGCAGCACGGCCTCCACGGCGGCGCGCGCGGGCAGCCGCGTGACGTCCAGCGACACGAGCGAGAAGCCCGTCTCCACCAGACGGAAGAGTCCTTCCTGGAGGGGACCTAGACTCGCCGGCGCCGTGCCGGGCACCCGCACCGGACCCGCCTGGAGGAAGAGGGGCCGCGCGTGACCATCCGCCTCGGCCACCTCCTGCACCGCCGCCACGAAACGCTCCGCCGAGCCCCGGTCCGCGAGCGGATGGGGACACACGAGGCCCAGCACGGCGTCCTCGCCGCGCCCCGCCGCCAGCAATCCCGGCAGCATCGAGCGCAAGGGCACCGGTAGGCACGGCAGCGCCATGGGTGTCCCCTCGAGCGACTTCGCCAACTCGCGGGGGTTGAGCACGGGCAGCCGAGAGGCGCTCCCCAGCCTCGCCACCACACTCGTCGGCCTCAGCGTCAGCACCTTGTCGAGCACGTTCATCCGGCGGCGGAGAATCCCCGTCCGGCCCTGGCACCGCAAGCGTCCCGTGGCACTTCCGTTCACCCACCCAGGCCCCCCGTCTCCCCCCGGGTCGCCGTGAGCGCGGGCGCGAAGGAGATTTCCGCCTCCAGGGCCCAGGGGCCTCCCTGGTAGCGCCACAAGAGAAGACCCTCGCCCCGCGCGGAGAAGGGAGTGAATCCCGCGGTCAGGAACGCGCGCAGGGCACGCGCCTCCTCGGAGGTCGTCTTGTTCTGCACCGTCACGTGGGGGCGGAAGCCCTGCCGATCCTGGGGCGTCAGCCAGGACGCCCAGCGCCGGGCCAGGCTCGCTCGCAGGGAGGACAGGCCAGCGGAGACGATCTCGAACGCCACCCCCCGCCCTAGCGAGCGCAGCCCCGTCACCTGCAGGGAGAGGGGCACCGTGGGGACCATGGCGCGCAGGTCCGCCTCGATCCGCTCCCGCTCCTCTCCGGGTAGGTGGTGGAACAGCGTCAGGTGCGCGGACAGGTGGTTGAGCCGCGCCGGGAAGTGCGCCCGGCGCAACCCATCGAAGCGGGCGAACGTCTCCGCGTCGAGCCGCAAGGTCAGGATGAGAGGCTGCGTCACCGCCTACCTCCTCGAGAGGGTGGACAGCCATCGGCGCAAGGGATTCCCTCCCCGGTTTCACGCAGTGAACACATGGGATGGCGCACCGCGTTCCAATTTCAAACAGGGTGCACCTCGACACCCTCAACGGATATCCGCTCCCTCGGAAATCCCGGACGAGGGGCGTGGCGCGCGCACTGGTACGCCGCGGTGCGGCATGGGACATGACTTGCAGTAGTGCAAGTGTACGGAGAGGATGCCCGCGCTTTTCACGCCCCCGACACGAATTCTCAACTGAATCGAGGCACATGTGACCCCACGCAACTCCCTGCCCCGTTTGAGCGCCTCGGCTGCGCTCGCGGCCCTGATGTTCCTGACCCCGGCCTGCAAGGACAACAAGGAGACGGCGGGTGGTGGCTCCGCCGCGGCGAACAAGCCGGCGGGCGCGAAGATCGCCTTGCTCCTGCCCGAGTCCAAGACGTCGCGCTATGAGTCGCACGACCGTCCCCACTTCGAGCGCAAGGTGAAGGAGCTCTGCCCGGAGTGTCAGGTCATCTATAGCAACGCGGACCAGGACGCCTCCAAGCAGCAGAACCAGGCCGAGGCGGCGCTCACCAACGGCGCCCAGGTGCTGGTGCTCGATCCCGTGGACGCGGCGTCCGCGTCGGGCATCGTGGCGCGCGCGCGTCAGTCCAAGGTGCTGGTCATCAGCTATGACCGCCTCATCGCCCAGGCGGACGTGGACTACTACATCTCCTTCGACAACGAGCAGGTGGGCAAGCTGCAGGGCCAGGCGCTCGCGGACAAGCTCAAGGCGGACGGCAAGGCGGACGGCACCATCGTGGTGATCAACGGCTCGCCCACCGACAGCAACGCGGCCATGTTCAAGGCGGGCGCGCACAGCGTGCTGGATGGCAGCGGCGCGAAGATCGGCGCCGAGTACGACACGCCGGACTGGAGCCCGGACAAGGCGCAGCAGCAGATGGAGCAGGCCATCACCCAGCTGGGCAAGGACAAGATCGCGGGCGTGTACGCGGCCAACGACGGCACCGCGGGTGGCGCCATCGCCGCGATGAAGGCCGCGGGCATGACGCCCCTGCCCCCCGTCACCGGTCAGGACGCGGAGCTCGCCGGCATCCAGCGCATCGTCGCCGGGGAGCAGTACATGACGGTGTACAAGGCCATCAAGGCGGAGGCCGAGGCGGCCGCGGAGCTCGCCGTGACGCTCGCGCGCGGTGGCCAGCCCCCGGCGGCCAAGGTCAACGGCAAGGTGAACAACGGCATGAAGGACGTGCCCGCCGTGCTGCTGACCCCCGTGGCGGTGACCAAGGACAACCTCAAGAGCACCGTGATGGCGGACGGCTTCTGGACGGCCGCGCAGATCTGCGAAGGCTCCTTCAAGGACGCCTGCGCCCAGGCGCAGCTGCAGTAAGGGACACGAGGCACTCGAAATGACCGCGACCGCGCTGTTGGCGCTCCGCAACATCTCCAAGCGATTCGGGGCCGTCCAGGCCCTCAGCCAGGTGGACTTCGAAGTCCACCCGGGTGAGGTGGTGGCCCTGGTGGGAGACAACGGGGCAGGTAAATCGACCCTTGTCAAAATCATCTCGGGCAGCATCGCCATCGACGAGGGAGACATCCTCTTCGAGGGCAAGCCCGTCACGCTGGGAGCGCCCAAGCGCGCGTCGGCGCTCGGAATCGCCACCGTCTATCAGGACCTCGCCCTGTGCGATAACCTGGACGTGGTGGGCAACCTGTACCTCGGGCACGAGGAGCGCTCGGGGCTGTTGGGCAAGACGGTGGGCTGGCTGGACGAGGTGGCGATGGAGCAACAGGCCTCCTCGCTGCTCAAGAAGCTCGCCGTGAGCATCCCCAGCGTGCGCACGCAGGTGGCGGCGCTGTCCGGCGGCCAGCGGCAGACCATCGCGGTGGCGCGCGCGATGATGGGCTCGCCCAAGGTGGTGCTCCTGGACGAGCCCACCGCGGCGCTCGGCGTGGCGCAGACGCGCCAGGTGCTCGACCTCATCCGGCGGCTGCGTGAGCAGGGCCTGGGCGTGGTCGTCATCAGCCACAACATGATGGACGTGTTCTCGGTGGCCGACCGCATCATCGTGATGCGGCTGGGCAAGCGCGTGGCGACCTTCGACGTGAAGTCGGTGAAGGAAGTCGATGTCGTGGCCGCCATCACCGGCGCCAAGCCCGCGCAGGTCGCCAACACCTTGAAGATGGATGAGGCCTCATGAGCTCCGCGAGCCAACCCACGGCAATCGATCCCCGGCTGATCCAAGACGCGCCGGGCCTGGCGGGAGCATGGGCGGGATTCCGCCGCCGCGTGTCCCAGGGAGAGTTGGGCAGTCTGCCCGTCATCGTCGGGCTGAGCGCCATCTGGCTCACCTTCTACCTGGCCAATGAGCGCTTCCTGTCCGCGGTCAACCTGACCAACCTGATGCTGCAGATCTCCGCCATGGGGATGATCTCCGCGGGCATCGTCCTCATCCTGCTGCTCGGGGAGACGGACCTGTCCGCGGGCGCCGTGAGCGGCCTGGCCGCGTCGGTGATGACCATCCTCAACGTGAAGCAGGGCTGGCCGGCGGTGCCGGCGCTGCTGGCGGGCCTGGCGACGGGCGCGGCGATCGGCCTGTTCCAGGGCACGTGGGTCACCCGCTTCAAGGTGCCCTCCTTCGTGGCCACCCTGGCGGGCTCGCTCGCGTGGCAGGGCGCGCTGTTCAGCGTGCTGGGCTCCACGGGCAGCGTGAACCTGAACAATCCGATCATCACCGGACTGACGTCCACGTTCTTCTCCGCGCCAGTGTCCTGGGCGGTGGTGGTGGGCTTCATCGCCCTCTACGTGGGCACGACGATGGTGGAGCGGCGGCGGCGCGCGACGCTGGGCCTGCCGCTGGCGCCCATCCGCAACGTGGCCACCCGCATGGTCATCATCTGCGGCGCGGTGGTGGTGTCGGTGCTCATCTTCACCAATGACCGCGGCCTGCCCCTGGCCACGGTCATCTTCGCGGGCGTCATCCTGCTGATGGAACTCGGGCTCAAGGGCACGCGCTTTGGCCGCCACGTGTTCGCCGTGGGCGGCAACGCCGAGGCGGCGCGGCGCGCGGGCATCCGCGTGGACTTCATCCGCATCACCATCTTCACCCTGGGCTCCACCCTGGCGGCCGCGGGCGGCATGCTCGCCGCCTCGCGTCTGCTCGCGGTGAATCAGTCCTCGGGCAGCGGCGACGTGCTGCTCAACGCCATCGGCGCGGCGGTCATCGGCGGCACCAGCCTCTTCGGCGGGCGCGGCTCGGCCTGGTCCGCGCTGCTCGGCGCGCTCGTCATCGGCTCCATCTCCAACGGCATGGACCTGCTCGCCTTCTCCTCGTCGGTGAAGTTCATGGTGACGGGCTCGGTGCTGCTCGTGGCCGCCTCCATCGACGCGGTGTCCCGCCGCGGACGTCAGGCCGCCGGCCGGGCGTAGCACGGGAAGCGAATCCCAGGGCCGGCATCGCGGAGTCCTCGCGGTGCCGGCCCTTCTTCGTTTCAGTGCACCTCGCCCAGGTGCGCGTAGGTCTCGCTCTCGATCTGGATGGTGGTGTGATCGATGCCGAAGCGATCGTAGAGCTCGTGCTTCACCGCGGTGAGGATCTCGTCGTTGTTGCTGACCATGGGATCCTCCACCACCAGGTGCGCCGACAGCGCGTACATGCCGCTGGAGATGGTCCACACGTGCAGGTCGTGCACGTCGCGCACCCCCCGCACCTTGAGCAGCAGTTCCTTGAGCACGGCCATGTCCACGTGGGCGGGCACGGCCTCCAGGAGCACGTCCACCGCGTCGCGCACCAGTTGCACCGCGCCCACCACGATCACCACCGAGATGAGCGCGGAGATGAGCGCGTCCACCACGTACCAGCCGGTGAACCACATGATGCCGGCACCCACGAGCACGCCCACGCTGGACAGGGTGTCTCCGAGCACGTGCAGGAAGGCGCCGCGCACATTCATGGAATGAGAGCGGTGCAGGAAGCCCAGCGCCACCAGGTTGGCGATGAGGCCCACCGTGGCCACCACGGCCATGGGCCCCAGGCGCACCGGGGCGGGTGAGTTCATCCGCTCCCAGGCCTCCAGGAGGATGGCCACGGTGATGCCCAGCAGGAGCACGCCGTTGAGCAGCGCGCTGAGGATCTCCAGCCGGTAGTAGCCGTACGTCTTCTTGATGTCCGCGGGCTTGCTGGAGAACCACAGCGCCAACAGGCCCAGGCCCAGCGCGCTGATGTCCGTGAGCATGTGGCCCGCGTCCGAGAGCAGCGCCAGCGAGCCGGTCATGAACCCGCCCACCGCTTCCGCCACCGCAATGGTGCCCGTGAGCGCCAGCGCGCCGAGCAACCGGTTGCGGTCCTTTCGCCGCTCCTCCTTCAAGGAAGGATGGGGAGGCCTCGTGGGTTTTCCATGTCCGTGGCCGTGCCCATGGCCACCACAGGCCTCTCCAGCCGCGTGGTCATGGGTGTGGGGGGACGCATCGTGGGTGTGGGGAGGAGTAGTCACAATCGGATGATGTGCGACCACTCCACCACGGAGTGGCGCCGAGCGGATAAAGTCCAGAGACCTCGCAGGTTCAAGGTTTTCCCCTTGTTGAACATTCCCAAGGCACGGCACATGGACCGTGAAAGGCACCAGAACCTGCAGAGCATCATCATGCTCCGGGAAATCATCCGCAAGTGGTGGCGCGCGGAGTTGCACTTCGCCGACCGCCACGGGCAGGTGTTGGATTGGCAGCGCACGGAGGGACTCGCGTCCACGGCCAGTGCCTGCTGCCGGCTGGTGCGCGGATCGCGCGAGGGGCTGCGGCGCTGCAACCAGTCGGTGCGAGAGCTGCACGAGCAGTTCCTGGCCAACCGGCGCCTGCGCCGCGCGCTCGTGCATCCGTGCCACCTGCGATTGAACCTGGTGGGCGCGCCGCTCTACGTGCACGACGTCTACGAGGGCTTCCTGTTCGTGGAGGGGCTCTTGCGCGCGCCCCCGCCGGAGCGCGAGCGCGAGCGGCTTCAAGCCCAGCTGCGCGAATGGCAGCCCGGGACGCTCGACGTGGAGCGCACCGTGGAGCGCCTGCCCGTGCTGGATGACGAGAACCTGGAGAAGCTCACCGAGCTGCTCGAGTACGGCACGGGAGAGATCGCCGCCTACGAGGCCGAGCGGACCCGGGAGACGGAGCGGGCCGAGACCAGCGCGAGTCCAGAGGGCGGCGCGCACACCCGCTTCGGGCACATCATCGGCCGCTCGGCGGCCCTGCAGGAGGTCTTCAAGCTCCTGGAGAAGGTGTCCAACTCGGAGGCCACCGTGCTCATCAACGGCGAGTCGGGCACGGGCAAGGAGCTGGTGGCGCGCGCCATCCACGTCAATGGCCCCCGGAGCGACAAGGCATTCGTGGTGCAGAACTGCTCGGCCTTCAACGACAACCTGCTGGAGAGCGCCCTCTTCGGCCACATGCGCGGCGCCTTCACCGGAGCGGTGCGCGACAAGAAGGGCCTCTTCGAGGTGGCCGACGGCGGCACCTTCTTCCTCGACGAGGTGGGCGACATGTCCCCCGCCCTCCAGGTGAAGCTCCTGCGCGTGCTGCAGGAGGGCACCTTCCTGCCCGTGGGCGGCACCCAGCCGCGCGAGGTGGACGTGCGCGTCATCGCCGCCACCCACAAGGAGCTGGGCGAGATGGTCAAGCGCGGCGAGTTCCGCGAGGACCTGTACTACCGCATCAACGTCATCCGCGTGCACCTGCCCCCACTGCGCGAGCGCCGCGATGATCTGCCCCTGCTCGTGGACCACTTCCTGCGCAAGCACCACCGCGAGGGACAGCGCGCCCGGGGCCTGTCCCCCGAGGCGCTCGCCCTGCTCGGCCGCTACGCGTGGCCAGGCAACGTGCGTGAATTGGAGAACGAGATGGAGCGCTTGCTCGTCCTCGGCGGGGACCTGGAGTCGCTGCCCGCCGAGCTCATCTCCGGCCGCATCCGCGACGCGGTGGCCCCCGGGGGCACGTCCGCGCTCGCCACCCGCGCCACCGGCCGCCTGCACGAAGCCGTGGAAACACTCGAGCGGGAGATGATCCACCAGGGTTTGTTGCGTACTGGCAATAACAAGAGCCAGCTCGCCCGGGAGCTTGGCATCAGCCGCTCCAACCTTATCTTGAAGATCGCCCGTTACGGCCTCGAGCCGGGCCTTCCGCCCGACAGCGAGGCGGATGCATGAGCCCATGAGCCACTTCACCCGGCAGGACTTCCTCACCGTTCCCGATGGCGCGCCGCTGTACTACCAGGTGCGGGGCACGGGAGAGCCGGGTGTCGTCCTCTGCGATGGACTGGGCTGTGACGGCTTCGTCTGGAAGTACCTGGAGCCCCAGCTGGAGCGCGACCACCGGGTGCTGCGCTGGAATTACCGGGGCCATGGCCGCTCGGGCCTGCCCACGCGCCGCCAGCGCATCGGCATGTCCTACAGCTGTGACGACCTCAATCGGCTGATGGACGCGGCGGGCCTCCAGCAGGCCGTCGTCTTCGGCCACTCCATGGGCGTGCAGGTGGCGCTCGAGTTCCACCGCCGCTACCCCGAGCGTGTGAAGGGGCTCGTGCTGGTGTGCGGCAGCTACGGCACCCTGCTCAACACCTTCCACGACGGCACCCTGCTCAAGCGGCTCTTCCCCCTCATCCGCTTCACCGTGGAGAGCTTCCCCGAGCCCGTGGCCCGGCTCACCCGCTCGCTGCTCAGCACGCCGCTGGCCATGGAGGTGGCGCTGAGCGTGGAGCTCAACCGCTCCCTGCTCGCCAAGAGCGACCTCATCCCCTACTTCACCCACCTGGCCAACATGGACCCGGTCGTCTTCGTGCGCACCCTGCGCTCCGCGGCCCACCACAACGCCTGGCGCCACCTGCCCGACGTGGACGTGCCCACGCTCGTCATCGCGGGCCAGCACGACAAGTTCACCCCCGCCTGGATTTCCCGGCGCATGGCCGCCCACATCCCCGGGGCCCAGCTCCTCATGCTGCCCGAGGGCACCCATGTCGCCCCCCTGGAGTACCGCGACACCATCGAGCGCCGGGTGGAGCGCTTCTTCCGGGAACACGGGCTGACGCCCACCCCGCGCCCCTCCGCGCCGCACGCCGCCCATCCGTAGCCTGGATGCCCATGTAGTCCAGACACCTACCCACTGAGCGGGATGCCGAGGGCTGGAGCACCTGGCGGGTCGAAAGCAAGGGCCGCCAGGCCGCCCCGCGTGCAGCCACGTTGCAGGGTGGACACTCACGGCATATAAGCGCCCGCCCTTCGCGTTCCAGGAAGGTTCCTACAAGGTCCCCCCGAGGGGCCGCTGGGCGCTTTGCCCACACGACTTCTTTCGCCGGGCTTCGCGCCGCGGCACGCCCCTTCTTCATGATCGCCCGAGAGAACATCCGCAACGTCGCCATCGTCGCCCACGTCGACCATGGCAAGACCACCCTTGTCGACCACATGCTTCGCCAGGCGGGCATCTTCCGCAGCAACGAGGCCCTGACCGAACGGGTGATGGACTCGAACGACCTCGAGCGCGAGAAGGGCATCACCATTCTCGCGAAGAACACCGCCGTCACCTACAAGGGCAAGCAGATCAACATCATCGACACCCCGGGCCACGCGGACTTCGGCGGTGAGGTGGAGCGCGGTCTGCGCCTCGTGGATGGCGTCATCCTGCTGGTGGACGCCGCCGAGGGTCCCCTGCCCCAGACGCGCTTCGTGCTCAGCAAGGCGCTGGGCATGGGCCTCAAGACGGTGCTCGTCATCAACAAGATCGACCGCTCGGACGCCCGCGCCAAGGACATCCTGGATCAGGTCTACTCGCTCTACATCGACCTGGGCGCGGACGAGCACCAGCTCGAGTTCCCCGTGCTCTACACGGTCGCGCGCCAGGGCCAGGCCTCCACGAGCCTCGAGGTGCCCGGCAAGACGCTCGAGCCGCTGTTCGAGGCCATCCTCTCGCACATCTCGCCGCCCCCGGCGCCCCAGCAGGAGCAGCTGCAGCTGCTCGTGGCCAACCTGGACTACGACGACTACGTGGGCCGTCTGGCCATCGGTCGTGTGCAGGCCGGCCGCCTCACGCCCAACATGCCCGTGGCGGTGATGCGCGAGGGCGGCAAGGTCGAGCAGGGCAAGATCGTCAAGCTCTACGGCATCCAGGGCCTCAAGCGCACGGAGATCGCGGACGCGGGCCCCGGTGAGATCGTCTCCATCGCGGGCATCGAGGCCATCTCCATCGGTGACACCATCGCCGACGCGACGACGCCCGTGGCCCTGCCGCGCATCACCGTGGACGAGCCCACGATGATGATGATCTTCAAGGTCAACGATGGGCCGCTCGCGGGCAAGGAAGGCAAGTACGTCACCAGCCGCAACCTGCGCGAGCGCCTGTACCGCGAGGCCTACCGCAACGTGTCCATCCGCGTGGAGGACACCGAGACGCCGGACGCCTTCCGCGTGGTGGGCCGTGGTGAATTGCAGCTCGCGGTCATCATCGAGACCATGCGCCGCGAGGGCTACGAGCTGACGGCCTCCAATCCGGAGCCGGTGACGAAGACGATCGACGGCGTGCTCCACGAGCCCATGGAGCTGCTCTTCTGCGACGTGCCCGAGAACAGCGTGGGCGCGGCGACCGAGCGCCTGGGGCCCCGCAAGGGCCGCATGGTGGACATGGCCCAGCTGGGCGGCGGCCGCACCCGTCTGCAGTTCCGCATCCCCGCGCGCGGCCTCATCGGCTTCCGCTCGGAGTTCCTCACCATCACCCGCGGTGAGGGCATCATGAGCAGCCAGTTCGACGGCTACGAGCCCTGGTTCGGCTACATCCCCAAGCGCGCCAACGGCGCCATCGTGTCCGACCGTCTGGGCGAGACCGTGCCCTACGCGCTCTTCTCCATCCAGGAGCGCGGCCACCTGTTCGTGGGCGCCGGCGTCACCATCTACGAGGGCATGATCATCGGCGAGCACGTGCACCCCTCCGAGCTCAACGTGAACGCCTGCCGCGAGAAGAAGCTCACCAACATCCGCGCCGCCGGCCGCGACGAGAACGTCATCCTCACCCCGCCCCGCGAGATGGGCCTGGAGAAGGCGCTCGAGTGGATCGCCGACGACGAGCTGGTGGAGGTGACGCCCAAGTCCGTGCGCATGCGCAAGAAGGCGCTGGCCTCGGGCGAGCGCTACCGCGCCGAGCGTGACCGCAAGCGCGAGGAGCGCGCCGCGGAGTAGCACTCCGTTCGCGTGAAGCACCCGGGCGAGGGTCGGGCCAGCCAGGCCCCCCTCGCCCTTCGTCTTTCCGGGGGTTCAGCGCCGCAGGACGCGGTTGGTGCCGAGCCCGTCGATCACCACGATGACGTCATTGAGCGCTCGCTCGAAGAGGCCGGGCGTGTAGTTGCGCGAGGTCGCCGTCCACACGGGGCTCGCGCCGGACCAGGTCTCGAAGCTGGTGGTCGTGCTGACGTAGCCGACGTGGCAGTTGCGCTGATCCACGGGCGCGTTCGAGGCGTCCGGCGCCCCCGCCTTGTCCTCGTCGGTGCAGAACGCGACCCCCACGGGCCCGTTGCCCACGCGGATGGCATAGGGCACGTACGCGTTGTAGCGCCGCCCGGAGCCTGGATCGATCCGCGGCTGGTAGACGGTGCGGCGCAGGGAGTCGTCCCACGTCTTGCCTCCGTCCCACGACTGCACGGCGTAGATCACGTTGGCATGGGCGCCTCCCGTGGCGAACGGCTCCACGCCCTCGACCACGGCCATGAGGCGATCCCCTCCGAGCTGGACCACGGTGACCATTCCCTCGCGGTTGAGCGCCCCCGCGCGCTTGTCCCAGGAAACAGCCACGGTGCCATACGCCGTCCACGCGCCCGTGGTGCCCTTGCGGCCCTGCATCGCGATCCACTGGTGGCCGGAGTAGCCCCGCTGCGCCGCGAGCAACTCGGAGTCGTAGTAGATCTGCAGATCGCCGTTCGCTCGCTGGAAGAGGAACGGCGCGCCCACGAACCAGGTGGTGGGCCCCGCGACGGTGCTGTCGTAGACCCAGCTGTCTCCGTCGTTGTCGCTCCGGGTGACGGTGACGCGCCACTGGCCTCCGGAGAACTCGCGGAAGGCACAGAAGATGGTGCGCGTGCCCGGGATGGCCCGCATCGTCACGTCGCCGAACTCCACGTTCGGGTTGCTGGCGACGGAGCCGTGGGCGTACCAGCTCGCGCCATTGTCGCGGCTCGCCCAGACCGTGATGCCGTGGCCCGTGCTCGCCCCGCCGATCAGGATTCCATCGGAGCGGCGGGTGATGCTTCGGATCGGTGCTCCGCCGCTCGCCATCAGGACGCCCCAGCCCCCGCTCGGGAGCGCCGCTTCGCTCCGCACGAGGGTCTCGGCACCCTCCATGGGGTGCTCCTCGGGCGCGCACGCGAACAGCGGCGCGGTGAGGAGGGTCACCGCCGTCAGCAGCGGGCGATGCATACGGGAGAAGGAACTGCGGCTTGATGGAGAGGTCCGGGTCATGGCGGTCAGCGTGCCGGGAGCCACATCCTTGGATCAATGGATTAAACCGTAAAACCAGATGACCAGATGCGTCACGCGGACGAGCCATGGAGGCAGTTTGAAGCCCGTCCCCCAGCCTGCCCTCCCAGCGGTCGTGGATGCCTCCCTGGGTACAAGAAAACCCAGGGCTCACCTTGTAGGGCATGAACCCGTCCGGATTGATCGAGGGAGTACGCGTCGCGGCCTTGCCGCTCACGAACGAGGACACGGACTTCGATGCGCTTCTGGAAGGCATCGGGGACGCGCGCTTCGTGCTGCTGGGAGAGGCGACCCACGGCACGCACGAGTTCTACGCGGCCCGGGCCCTGCTCACCCGCCGGCTCATCACCGAGCGCGGATTCCGCGCGGTGGCGGTGGAGGCGGACTGGCCGGACGCCCTGCGCATCAACCAGTACGTCCGGGGCGAGACGCGGGATCTCCGGGCGGAGCAGGCCCTCGGCGACTTCGAGCGCTTTCCCCGGTGGATGTGGCGCAACGCGGAGGTGCTCGGATTCGTGGAGTGGCTGCGCGAGCACAACGACTCCGTGGGCGCCCAGGGGGTGAAGACGGGCCTCTATGGGTTGGACCTCTACAGCCTGCACGCCTCGATGCGCGCGGTGGTGCACTACCTGGAGACCCGCGATCCCCGAGCGGCCCAACGCGCCCGCGAGCGCTACGCGTGCTTCGACCGCTTCGGCGCGGATGCACAAGCCTATGGCCATGCCACGTCCTACGGCTTCGCGGAGCACTGCGAGGAGGAAGTCCTCGCGCAGGTGCTGGAGTTGCGCGAGCGCCGGGTGAAGAACGAGGCGAGTGAGGAAGACGCGCTCTTCCACGCGGAACAGAACGCCCGGCTCGCCCGGGACGCGGAGGCCTACTACCGGACCATGTACGCGGGGCGGGACACGTCTTGGAACCTGCGCGACACGCACATGGCGGACACCGCGGAGGCCCTGTCCGAGTTCTTGAGCCAGCGCCATGGCGAGCCCGCCCGCATGGTCATCTGGGCCCACAACTCGCACCTGGGCGATGCACGCGCCACGCAGATGGGAGACCAGGGGGAGCTGAACCTGGGCCAGCTCCTGCGCGAGCGGCACGGCGGGGACACGTTCAACGTGGGCTTCACCACGTACACGGGCACGGTGATCGCCGCGCGCCGCTGGGACACGCCGGGCCTGCGGCGGCGGGTACGGCCCGCGCTCCAGGACAGCTACGAGGCGCTCTTCCACGAGGTGGGCCTGCCGGGCTTCCTCCTGAGGATGGAGGACCTGGGCGAGGCGGGCGCGGCCCTGCGCGAGCGGCGGCTGGAGCGCGCCATCGGCGTCATCTACGCGCCCCACAGCGAGCGTCACAGCCACTACTTCTACGCGGACCTGCCCGCGCAATTCGACGCGGTGGTGCACTACGACCGCACCAGCGCGCTCCAGCCCCTGGATCTCGACGCGGGCCACGAGGAGGAGGACGCGGCGGACACCTGGCCCTCGGGGATGTAGGGACTCGGGTCGAACCTTGACCCCGAGGTTCTTTCTGAACCAAAAGACCCCCAGACATGTTTCCGGGGCGGATGGGCGCCCCCAGGCATAAGGGGGGTCACCGTGAAGACTCGAGGTCTATTGGGGCTGAGTGCCGGGGTCTGGCTGGCATGCGGGGAGCAGAAAGTCCCGCCCCCACCCGAACCCGCGCTGCCACCCCCCGCCGTCCTCGTTCGCGTCGAGGAAGAAGCGGTCGGCACGGCCTGCGCGCTGGGGGGCAAGGCCATCCGGCGCGGGACGGATCGCGATGGGGATGGGCAACTGACCGACGCGGAAGTGGAATCCGTCGACTACGTCTGCCGGACCGAGGCGCCTTCGGGCCCTCCCCCATCCACTCCCCCCGCGCCCCCGGTGCTCCTGTCCCAGACGCCCGAGGCGCCCGGTATGAACTGCGCCGCCGGAGGCGTCCTCGTGCGGGCGGGAGCGGATACCAACCGGGATGGAGTGCTGGACGACGAGGAAGTGACGAAGTCCTTCTATGGGTGCCAACCCGAGCCCGCCGAGGCGCTGGCGGTGCTGGCCCGTGAGAAGAGCGAGCCCGCGGGAGTCCACTGCGCCGAGGGGGGCGTGGCCATCCAGGCCGGGACGGACGCGAACAAGGACGGCGTGCTGTCGGACGACGAGGTGGAGACGACCACATACGTCTGCGGTGAAGCCGCGCGCGCCGTGTTGACGAAGAGCGTGCCCATCGCGGCCGGTGCGCAGTGCGTCGAGGGAGGCACCCGGGTCCTCGCCGGAAGCGACGGCAATGGAAACAACGTCCTCGAGGACGCCGAGGTGACATCCGAGGTGGTCGTCTGCCGGGCGCGCCTGCCGGGCTGGACGTATTCCGGGGACTACACGATCCAAGACGAGGTGGACGTCACGGCACTCGAGGGCGTGGGTCACATCTCCGGCCAACTGCGCATCGAGACGAGCACGGTGGAGGACATCGACCTGCCGTTCCTCCATACCGTCAACGCTCGGCTCCTCATCCAGAACAATCCGAAGCTCAAGAGCTTCTCGATGAGACTCGGGAGCATGGGCGGGAGTGTCACCATTCAAGACAACCTCGCGCTGACATCCTTCTCCTTGTCGGGGGGAAAGATGCTCCAGGGTGATTTCACCATCACTCGTAACGAGCACCTCACGGGCTTCTCCGTCTACAGCCCCCTGTATGTATCCGGCAACGTCACGGTGGAGGACAACGCGGCGCTGTTCTCTCTCGGAGGATTGAGCAAGCTCCACCACATCGGTGGAAACCTGACCGTGAAGAACAATGCCGCGCTCGGGACCGCGGGGTGGAGTTTCATCGAGGGGCCCGTCTCCATCGGCGGCCAACTCACGGTGGCCCAGAACCCGCGGCTCCAGTTCTTCGAAACGCGCCTGGAGCACGTGGGCAAGGACATCCGCATCCAGGACAACGCGAAACTGAGTTCCTTCAAGGTGAAGGAGTTGACCTCGCTCGCGGGCGGCCTCGTCTTGAAGAACAACCCGGTCATGACTCTCTTGCAAGGCCTGGAGTCGCTGCGGATCGTGGGCGGAGATCTCCACCTGGAAGGGATCGATGGCCTGGATGTGCTCCCACTCGATGCCCTGGAGCACGTGGGCGGAGACTTCTCCTTCATCGACATTGCCTGGGTGCCGAACTTCTACCGCCTCGGGCGACTGCTCTCCATCAGCGGAAACCTGAGGCTGACGGACAACTCCCACCTGGGCACTCCGCAGTTCCCCCATCTCAGTTCCGTGGGCAAGGGAGTCACCATCGAGCGCAACGCCCGAATGACCCATCTGACGGGACTGAACTCCCTCCGGTCACTTGACTCCCTGACGGTCAGCGGCAACCCCGAGCTCCTCTCCCTGGCGGCATTGGGCAGCCTGCGTTACGTGCCCATCGTGAACATCTCGGACAACCCCCAGCTCACCACGCTGGGGTTGCCCGAGTTGTGGTTCGTGAACCATCTGGACATCATGAACAACGAGCAGCTGTCCACGTGTCTGGCCACGGAGCTGCGCACGCAGGTGGCGACCCATCTCCTAAGCTCCACCATCGACGGCAATCTGGTGACGCCCGGCTGCCCCTGAAGCCAAAAGCCCATCCCCCACGGAGGGGATGGGCCTCGACGGCTCCAGAGCGGACGACGGGTCAGATGAAGCGGTAGGAGGCCACGTTGAACACGGGGCCCACCATGGCGATGGTCATGACGTCACGCGCCACCTCGCCCTCGACCTCCACCCGCTGGCCATCCTTCTTGATCTTCCGGTCTCCGCCCTCGAGCTGGTAGGTGCGGCCGTCATCGGCCTCCAGCACCCAGACACCGCCCTCGAGGTCCCGGTACACCACGCGCCCGGTGAGCTTCATGGCGTCTCCCGGCGCAGCATGGCCCGCGCGATGAAGAGGCAGATGAGCACGTTCACCACCAGCCAGGGCCGCGCGAGGAACGTGAAGGGCATCCACGCGAGCGCGGGCGCCTTGACCCAGGCGGTGTAGGCGAGGAAGCCGGCGAAGCCCACGGCGAGCCCTCCCAGCGCGGGCCTCAGCCCCCGGAACTTGATGGCCACGATGGACAGCACCAGCGGGATGAGCGCGCTGTAGAAGAGCGGGCTGACCGTGCGGGTGCCGAAGATGATGCGCTGCCAGTCGGGGATGGGCAGCCAGGCCACGTCCACCACGTCTCCCGCCACACCCGACGCGCCACCGAACCACGAGCGGGCGAAGAACACGCCCACGGTGGCCAGCACCAGGGTCACCAGGAAGCTCGGACGCAGCAGGATGTTGAAGTAGCCCGGACGCTCGCGCCCGCGCAGCGTGAGCAGCACCACCGCCAACAGGGCCATGGCCCACCACAGCGACGGCCAGCGCGTCCCCTTGCCCAGCGCCTGGAGCGAGGCCTCGGCGTTGAGCAGGCCATGGCCATACTCCTCGGACCAGGCGCCCTGCCCCTCCACCCGCTTCGCCCCCGCGAACAGGGCCTTCTCCACCTCGTCCGGGCCGCTCGCGCCCTCGGCGTACAGCAGCGCCGCCACCGCCGCCACGTGCGGGGTCGCCATGCTCGTGCCCTGGTAGGACGCGTAGATGGAGCGCGAGACGTTCCGCGGGTCGATGGTGTTCTGCAGGATGCCCCCCGCGTCCCCCTGGCGCTTGTCACCTCCGGGAGCCGCGATGTCCAGCTCCTTGCCATAGGACGAATAGGGAGCGCGCTTGCCCGTGGGTCCCACCGCCCCCACCGCCACCGCGCCCGGATAGGCCGCCGGGAACTCCACCCGCGGCCGCCCCGCGTTGCCCGCCGCGGCCACCACCGTGACGCCCTTCTTGCGCGCGTACGCCACGGCGTCCGCCATCACCTTCGAGTAGCCCCCGCCACCCAGCGACATGTTGATGACCTGGGCGCCGTTGTCCGCCGCGAAGCGGATGGCGTCGGAGATGTCCGCGGACGTGCCCGAGCCGAAGTGATTGAGCACCTTCACCGGCATGAGCGTCGCCTCGAAGGCCACCCCCGCCACGCCCTGGCCGTTGTTCGTCGCCTGCGCGATGGTGCCCGCCACGTGCGTGCCATGCCCATGGTCATCATTGGCGTGCACGGTGTCGTTGACGAAGTCGTACCCCTGCTTGAAGCGGCTGCCCTTGAGGTCCTGCACCTGCTTGAAGTCGTCGTGATCCTCGTAGGCGATGCCCGTGTCCAGCACCGCCACCACCACGCCCTTGCCCCGGCTGCGCTGCCAGGCATGGGGCATGTCGATCATCCGCAGGTTCCATTGCCGGGGATAGTCGGGATCGTTCGGGATGAAGCCGTCGCGGCTCACGTCGGGCAGCGGCTCATCCAAGGTCATGGCCGCCTCGCCAGGCGGTACCGAGTACACCCGAAGCGGCTCGGCGGACTCGACGGCCGGGTGCTGGCGGATGCGCGCGAGCACCTCGCTCACATCCCCGGCGACCTGCGCGATCGACACACCCGAGCGAGGCCCCTCCAGGGAGTTGAACGTGAGGTCCACGCCCCACTCCCGCTCCCAGGCGTCGATCTGCTCCTGGGTGGTGCCATCCTTGAAGTCCACGACGATGCCGCGCGACTGCGCGTCCCGGGAGGGATCGACTCCCACGCTCGGGATGTCCCTCCAGTCCGAGGCTTCCAGATCCACGGGAAGCGCATGGGCCGACGTCGCCACCGCCAGGGCCAGCACCGCGTTCGCCAGGGTCCAACGCTTCATGGGCATAGCTGCTCCTCGTATGACGACCCGTACGAACGACCGGCGCGGCGATTGGGTCTCACCTGACTCTGCTCGCCTCCCCCCCAGGGAGACAAGCCCGCATTCCGGAGATGATGCCCTGAGGATTCAAGGGCTTACGCGGCATCGGTCAGGTGCCCGACAACCGTTTGAGCCAGGCTCGAACGATTTTTCCCACCAAAGGTAAGGCGTGATGGAGGTGCGCGCCCGCCCCCTCCACGACCTCCAGGGTACCACCCGCGGCGTCCACCGCCCGAGCCAGCTCCGCCCGGGACAGGGTGGTGTCCAGTTCCCCCACCACCACCAGCAACTCCCGCCCCAGCCCCGTCAGCTCCCGGGGCGACACCTCGCGGGGGCTCACCAGGCACAGGCCCGCCACCCCAGGATGACGCTCCCGGAGCCCGAGCGCGACCCGGGCACTGCCATGCAGCGCCGCCACCGCCGCCGTGGGCGCCTGGGCGTTCTCCAGCACCACCGCCAGCGCGGCCCCGCTCTCCTCCACCAGGGCCTCGCCCGCGCCCCGCTCCCCCTGGCTGCCCGCGATCCCCCGGTAGTTGAAGCGCAGCGTGGGGTGGCCCGCCGTGGCCGCGGCGAAGGCCAGCTCCGCCGCGATGACGTGATCCATGCCGCCCCCTTCCGCGGGCGTCGGTGGAAGCACGAGCAGCGGCGGACGCGCCTCACCGCGGTGCGCCACGCCTTCCATCACCTCGCGTCCCACGGGGATGAGCGCGGGGCGCTCGAGGAATTGACCTTTGAGGACCATAGCGGGCCGGGAGCTTAACGCGCGAAGCGGGGGGCGCGCATTGCTCGCGGCACCGGGGGCCTGCTGCTAACGTCCGCCTGGAAAACAGACGCCTCCTGGAGGCGGAGGATCCATGACCTTCGAAGAAGCACAGCGCGTGGTGCAGGCCTTCATGAACTCCTTCAAACAGCCGAGCGAAGGACTCAACGCGCAGGGATTCGGTGGCGCGGTGATCGGAGACGGTCAGCTCTACTTCGAGTACCACGGCAAGACGCAGCGGCTGGAGACGAGCGCCCTCATCCACAAGTTCCGCGATGCCCCCAAGCCGGGCGTGCTCGAGGGCTTCCAGGCCGAGGAGAAGGCCGGCACCCCCACCGGCGGCGGCGCGGTCGACTACGAAGTGGAGAACAAGAGCCTCTTCCTGAGCCGCTACTACGAGCAGGTGCCCCCGCAGGAGGCCTTCCAGGAGGACATGAAGAAGCTGCTCGCGGCGAGCGCTGTATGGAGTGACGAGGTGCTCGACCGCGTGGCCACGCGCGTGTTCGGGAAGTGACGCGCGCGGCGCTCCGTCACACGGACGCCATGACGTAGAACTTGAGGTAGCGGCCCTCGGGGAATTGCAGGCGGATGGGGTGGTCGGGCGGCTGGTAGCGCTCCTCCACCAGGGCCAGGTCCACGCCCGCCTTGAAGGCCGCTTCCTTCACCGCCCCCAGGAAGTCCTCCGGGCCCACGCGCGCCGAGCACGACGCCGTCGCCAGGAGGCCTCCGGGCCTGAGCAGTCCCAGCGCCTGGCGGTTGAGCGAGGCGTACCCGTCGATCGCCGCCTGCACCGCCTTCTGGCTCTTCGCGAACGCCGGCGGGTCCAGGATGATGAGATCGAACGTCCGGCCCTCCTCGCGGAAGGACGCCAGCAGCTTGAACACGTCCGCCGCCAGGAAGTCGTATTTCTCCGCCGGCAGCCCGTTGCGCGTGAAGTTCTCGCGCGCCAGGGCGATGGCCTCGGGATCCAGGTCCACCGAGAACACGCTCTTGGCGCCCCCGAGCGCCGCGTTCACCGAGAAGCCGCCGCTGAAACAGAAGCAGTTGAGCACGTCCCGGCCCTCGGCCAGCCGCCGGATGAGGTAGCGGTTCTCGCGCTGATCCAGGAAGAAGCCCGTCTTCTGCCCCTTCCAGGCGTCCACCAGGAACGTCGCCCCCCGCTCGCGGATGCTCAAGAGCTCCGGCGCCTTCTCGCCCCAGAGCATGCGCCCCGTCCCCCGGCCGTCGTCGTCCTCCACGTCGTCCCGGCCCACCTCGTCCCGGCCGATGATGCCCCGCAGCTCGGGCACCGCCGCCTTCAACGCCTCGACGATGAGCCCCCGGTAGGGCGTGAGCCCCGCCGAGTACAGCTTGAGCACCGCGTACTGGCCATACAGGTCCACCACCACGCCCGGCAGCCCGTCCCCCTCGCCGTGCAGGAGCCGGAAGCTGTCCGTGTCCTTCAAGTCGATGAGCGAGCGGCGCTCGGCCAGCGCCTGCTTCACCCGCTGCGCGAAGAAGGCCGCGTCGATGCTCTGCTTGGGGTTGCGCGTGAGCACGCGCACGGCGATGGCCGAGTGCGGATCGAAGTAGCCGCGCGCCACGAACTTCCCGTTCTCCGCCAGGTCCACCACGCTGCCCGGGGGAATCTTCGGCACCTGGGCGAGCGCCTTGCGGAACACCCAGGGGTGCCCCGCGCGCAGGTGACGGCCCAGTCCCGGGGCGAGCTCCAACTTCACGACATTCACGGTCCGACTCCTCTTCTGATTCCCCGGTGAGCGAGCAGGGCCCGCGCGAGCTCCTCGAAGCCCCGCCCCTCCTCCGCCCGGGTGATGAAGGCCGGCGGCGTGTCGATGCGATCGAGCACCCGCCGCACGTTGGCCACCCCGACGCTCAGGGCGAACTCCCCGAACATCGGAGCATCATTGAAACTATCCCCCGCGTACACGTAGCGGGGCTCTCCCGGCGCGAGCTTCACGCCCCAGGCGACCTGGAGGAAGCGACGCACCGCGGAGCGCTTGTCGAAGCGCCCCAGCCAGCAGTTGATGTGCACCGACGAGCGCACCGCCGTCACGCCCCGCGCACGCAGCAAGGCTTCCAGGCGGTCGGCTCCCGCCTCGCCCAGCCGCGCCTCCTCGTTGTAGTCCACCGCCAGGTCCACCTCGGTGTAGGCGCTGTCCACGGACAGCCGCGCGCCCGGCACCTGGCGCAGCACCGCCGTCACCTCCGCCACCAGCCGCTCGCGGTGGGACTCGCGGACCCGGGGAGACTCGGCGTACACCTTGCGCAGCCGCCCCCGTGCGCCGCGCAGGAAGAACAGGCCCCCGTTCTCCGCGATGACGCCGTCCACGGGCAGGGTACGCGCCCAGGACTCGGCCCACCCCGCCGGACGGCCCGTCACCAGCACCAGCTTGAAACCGGCGTCCGCCAGACGCTCGAGCGCCCGCACGGTGGTGGAGCGCAGCCGGTGCTCGGTGGTGAGGGTGCCGTCGACATCGGTGAAGACCCCTTCCACCTGGGAGAGGTCCGCGTCACGCAGGGGGCGGGGAGTGGCCATTCGCTCCGCCGCACCTACACCCTTCCCGGCCCGGCGGGAAGGCCCCGCACGAACGAAACCCCCGGGAGGCCCAAGCCTCCCAGGGGTTCGTCTTCAACTCAGTGCCTGCGAGCGGGTGGCTAGTACTTGCCGACCAGCGTCAGGCCCGAGAAGGCGCTGTAGGCGCGGATCATCACGTAGACACGGGTGGCCGACGTCTTGGCCGCGATGGAGCAGCTCTCCTCGTTGCCGGACTTGTAGGGGCGGCAGTCGTAGGTGGAGGTGGTCGGCGCCGAGCCCGCCCTCACGTACAGGTCCGCGTCACCCGAGCCACCGGTGATGGTGAAGGTGGAGGCCTTGGAGGCCGGCACGTCCAGGTAGTAGCTCAGCGAGGCGTTCTTGGCCGCGCTCAGGTTGGTCTGGACGAGCTGACCAGTCGGAGGCGTGACGGGAGCGCCGACGCCCACCGCGACCAGGGAGGCCGTCACCGAGGCCACTTCCGCCGAGCCCGCGCCGTAGAGCGCCGTGGCGGCCTGCTCCAGGTACGTCTTGGCCTGGGTGTAGTTGGTGGAGGCGGTGAAGTACTCCGAGTTGGCCTTGTAGTAGATGGCGCCGGCCTTCTGCACGCCAATGCCCGTCACGGCCGTGGTCGACTTGCCGCGCGGGTGCGTGCCACCACGCGAGAGCAGCGTGAAGGCCAGGTTGGCGATGCCCGAGCTGTAGTGCACGTCCTTGCTGCCCGCGCTGCTGGTCCAGTAGTCCAGCGACACGCCGTCCTTCGCCGGGTCGTACATGTAGCGGAGCGCGTCACCCGGGGTGGCCGGCGTCCAGATGTCGTCGCCCACCATGAACACCGCGTTGGTGGTGGCCCAGGTGCCCGAGGCGTAGCTCTCGCAGTAGGCGCCGAAGATGTCGCTCATCGCCTCGTTGAGGCCACCGGACTCGCCCGAGTACGTCAGGTTGGACTCGTTCTCGGTCACCGCGTGGGTGAGCTCGTGCGTGGTCACGTCCGCCGACAGGCCCAGCATGCCCGAGTCCGTGCCGTTGCCGTCGCCGTACACCATCTGGCTGCCGTTCCAGAAGGCGTTCACGTAGTTGCTGCTGTAGTGCACCGTGCTCTTGAGCTGCGCGCCCCTGTTGTCGAGCGAGTCACGGTTGAAGTTGTTCTTGTAGCAGTTGTAGGTGCCACCCAGCGCGTCGTAGTTGCCGTCGACGTGCGCGTCACCCGTGGCCGCTCCGCCCTCGGAGCGCTTGAGCGTACCGGGCAGGCTCGTCCGGTTGCTGGCCGTGTACACGGCGCGGTTGATGGCGGTGTGAATCTTGGAGTGACGGGTGACGATGGCGCCGTCCTGGGCGCTCACGTACACGAGCTCGCGGATGGGCATCTCGTCACGGGCCTCGCCGACGACGGTGGCCTCGTAGGCCAGCTTGAGCAGACCATCCACGGGCGAGCGCACGTACACCAGGCGCATGCCCTCCAGCTCGATGTGACGGCCCGCGGTGCTGTCCAGGGCGGCGACCTTGGCGGCCTCCTCCGAGATGCGCGCCTTGGCGGAGACAATCTCCCCGTCACGCGCCGTGCCGTTGGCGGCGATGATGGTGTTGTCCGCGCCGATGTGGACGATGAGCTCCTCGTTCACCACGGGCAGGCCATTCTTCGTCTGGCCGTAGCGCACGTGGGTGACGCCCTGCTCGTCCGTGCGCGAGCGCTTGGCGATGAGGTCCGCGGCGTTGACGCGGAACACCGAGGCGATTCCGGGCAGCGCCTGGCTCAGGCGGCCGCTGGAGTTGGCGGCCAGGCCCTGCACCGCGCCGCTGGCCACGCCCAGCTTGCCGGTGATCATGTAGGGGGTACCGTCCAGCTCCGCGCCGGCAACCTGCGCGGCGGGCAGCGCCGCGAGGGCGGCGTGGATGTCACCGAGAGAATCGACCTTCTGCTCGTTCTCGGGCAGCTGGGTGTTGTCGACCTCGCAAGCGGCGAGGGGAAGGGCGAGCAACGCGGCGGCGAGGAAACGGGGGGTGCGAACCAAGGGGGGACTCCTCCTGGACAACGGCGAGGTGCCGTCGAACGTCACATGCTTTGAGCACGAAGCGAGCCAAGCGCTAAAGCATGGAAATGACGGCCTTGCGGGCCCTTTGTGTCCAAACAGTGGAGCGTGAATGTCACGCGACTCCCGGTGAAGGATGTAAAAACCCCTTACGCCCCTTGGGAAAAAGCCCGTGATTCACATAATTTGACGCCATGCGCCATGAAGTGTCCTTTTCTCGGACAGGCCTGTCCTGGTTCAGGACACCCCCTTCGTGAACGAAAAGGCCCCGCACGAACGAAACCCCCGGGAGGCCCAAGCCTCCCAGGGGTTCGTCTTCAACCCAGTGCCTGCGAGCGGGTGGCTAGTACTTGCCGACCAGCGTCAGGCCCGAGAAGGTGCTGTAGGCGCGGATCATCACGTAGACGCGGGTGGCCGACGTCTTGGCCGCGATGGAGCAGCTCTCCTCGTTGCCGGACTTGTAGGGGCGGCAGTCGTAGGTGGAGGTGGTCGGCGCCGAGCCCGCCCTCACGTACAGGTCCGCGTCACCCGAGCCACCGGTGATGGTGAAGGTGGAGGCCTTGGAGGCCGGCACGTCCAGGTAGTAGCTCAGCGAGGAGCCCGAGGACGCGCTCAGGTTGGTCTGGACGAGCTGACCGGTCGGAGGCGTGACGGGAGCGCCGACGCCCACCGCGACCAGGGAGGCCGTCACCGAGGCCACTTCCGCCGAGCCCGCGCCGTAGAGCGCCGTGGCGGCCTGCTCCAGGTACGTCTTGGCCTGGGTGTAGTTGGTGGAGGCGGTGAAGTACTCCGAGTTGGCCTTGTAGTAGATGGCGCCGGCCTTCTGCACGCCAATGCCCGTCACGGCCGTGGTCGACTTGCCGCGCGGGTGCGTGCCACCACGCGAGAGCAGCGTGAAGGCCAGGTTGGCGATGCCCGAGCTGTAGTGCACGTCCTTGCTGCCCGCGCTGCTGGTCCAGTAGTCCAGCGACACGCCGTCCTTCGCCGGGTCGTACATGTAGCGGAGCGCGTCACCCGGGGTGGCCGGCGTCCAGATGTCGTCGCCCACCATGAACACCGCGTTGGTGGTGGCCCAGGTGCCCGAGGCGTAGCTCTCGCAGTAGGCGCCGAAGATGTCGCTCATCGCCTCGTTGAGGCCACCGGACTCGCCCGAGTACGTCAGGTTGGACTCGTTCTCGGTCACCGCGTGGGTGAGCTCGTGCGTGGTCACGTCCGCCGACAGGCCCAGCATGCCCGAGTCCGTGCCGTTGCCGTCGCCGTACACCATCTGGCTGCCGTTCCAGAAGGCGTTCACGTAGTTGCTGCTGTAGTGCACCGTGCTCTTGAGCTGCGCGCCCCTGTTGTCGAGCGAGTCACGGTTGAAGTTGTTCTTGTAGCAGTTGTAGGTGCCACCCAGCGCGTCGTAGTTGCCGTCGACGTGCGCGTCACCCGTGGCCGCTCCGCCCTCGGAGCGCTTGAGCGTACCGGGCAGGCTCGTCCGGTTGCTGGCCGTGTACACGGCGCGGTTGATGGCGGTGTGAATCTTGGAGTGACGGGTGACGATGGCGCCGTCCTGGGCGCTCACGTACACGAGCTCGCGGATGGGCATCTCGTCACGGGCCTCGCCGACGACGGTGGCCTCGTAGGCCAGCTTGAGCAGACCATCCACGGGCGAGCGCACGTACACCAGGCGCATGCCCTCCAGCTCGATGTGACGGCCCGCGGTGCTGTCCAGGGCGGCGACCTTGGCGGCCTCCTCCGAGATGCGCGCCTTGGCGGAGACAATCTCCCCGTCACGCGCCGTGCCGTTGGCGGCGATGATGGTGTTGTCCGCGCCGATGTGGACGATGAGCTCCTCGTTCACCACGGGCAGGCCATTCTTCGTCTGGCCGTAGCGCACGTGGGTGACGCCCTGCTCGTCCGTGCGCGAGCGCTTGGCGATGAGGTCCGCGGCGTTGACGCGGAACACCGAGGCGATTCCGGGCAGCGCCTGGCTCAGGCGGCCGCTGGAGTTGGCGGCCAGGCCCTGCACCGCGCCGCTGGCCACGCCCAGCTTGCCGGTGATCATGTAGGGGGTACCGTCCAGCTCCGCGCCGGCAACCTGCGCGGCGGGCAGCGCCGCGAGAGCGGCGTGGATGTCACCGAGAGAATCGACCTTCTGCTCGTTCTCGGGCAGCTGGGTGTTGTCGACCTCGCAAGCGGCGAGGGGAAGGGCGAGCAACGCGGCGGCGAGGAAACGGGGGGTGCGAACCAAGGGGGGACTCCTCCTGGACAACGGCGAGGTGCCGTCGAACGGGAAAGTCATTGAGCAGGAAGCGGGCCAAGCGCCAAAGCATGGAAATGACGGCCTTGCGGGCCCTTCGCGCCCAAGCAGTGGAGCGTGGATGTCACGTGTCTCCGGGCGAAGGATGTAAAACCCCTTTACGCCCCATGGGAAAAAGCCCGTGATTCACGGGACTTGACACTCCGCGGCATGGATTGTCCTTTTCTCGGACAGGCCTGTCCTGGTTCAGGACACCCGCCACTCTCGACGGAATGGGGCGGACAGCGCGCCCTTCCGGAGCAAGGTCCAATTACTTTGCACCAAAAGCTTTATAGCCGCAATGCGAATTTTCGCCGAAGCCATCCGAGGGCCCCCTCGCCGCGACGCGGCCGGGGGAGCACCCATCAAAGGATGTCGAGTCCGGCCAACAGCGACTGGAGGGTTTCCAAGGTGGAGCGCAGCTCGGGAACGGAGAGCTGGGCGAGCTGGGTCTTGCGTGCCTTGCGCAGGAAGGTGTCGAGCCGGGGGTCGCGCCCGTAGAGGGACTGGGCGCTGGCGGCCGCCTCGGCCACCGTCCTCGCCGCCGCCGGGGAATCCGTGCCCAACAGGCCCAGGGCCCGCTCCAACCGCACACCACAGCCCGCCCACACCTCGCGGTCATGGGTGATGAGCACCTGACGCTGGTTCACTCCGGACAGCGAGCGCACGAAGGTGTCCAGTTGCTCCACCACGGACAGCAGATCCGCCCGCGCGAGCGGCTCCTGGATGGCGAGCTTGCCCACCCGGACCCGCAGCTCGATGATCCGCCGCTTGTCCTGCGCGCGCAGGTGGCGGTAGGCCACGGTGCGGCCGAACGCATCCAGCTCCGTCTGCAACTGCTGGGCGTTCCACTGGACGTCCTCGGGCTCGGCCTCGCGCACCCGTGCCAGCCGCGCCGCGACGATGCGCGACAGGTCCGCCACGATGGCGCGCACCATCACCGCCGCCTGCACCTCCGCCTCGTACCCGGGCACCACCTGCTGCCGCGTCACCGGCCCGAAGGCACTCGCGGACTCGAAGACGAGGTTGCCAATCTGCTCGCGGAAGCGCTCGCGCAGCCGCTGGATCTCCGCCAGGAGCGTCCACCGATCCGACACGACGGAGGGGTTGCGCATCGCCTCGCCCAGCTGGGTGACGCCCTGGGCGAGCTGCTGCATCCACCCCTGGAGCAGCTCGGAGGCATCCTTGGCCCGCCGCGCCTCCACGGTGGCCACCAGGGGCACCTCCGCTCCCCCCGCCGCCACCGCGCGCGCCGCGAAGTGCTCGCGCACGACGTTGAGCAGCACGTTCACGTCCATCACCGTGTCGCGGATGACGGGCGCCATCTCCTCCCACAACGACAGATCCGGACTGTCCTCCACGGAGGCCGTCTCGTACTTGAGGAGATCCAGATCGCTCAGCCGCAGGATGGCCTGGCTGGCGGAGTCGTACACGGCGCGCAGACGCTCCGCGAAGGCTCGGTCGGACAGGGATTGCAGGAGCTCTTCGAGCTTGGGGGAGAGCACGGCGCACTCCACTCTACCTCGACTTCCTCGGGGGTGCGATCTAAGCAGGCGCGCACATGCTCCAGGTTTTGCTCTTGAACGATGGTCTCGTCCTCTCGGGCGGCGAGGAACTACTCGATCGGCCCGGCCGCAAGTGGATCGACATCCTCCAGCCCACCGAAGAAGTGATGAAGCGGCTCGGAGAGCGCTACGGCCTGCACCGTCTGGCCATCGAGGACTGCCTCCACCTGGACCAGCGGCCCAAGCTCGAGGAGTACCCGAACCACCAGTTCATCGTGCTCCAGGGCTTCTCCGCGAACCCTCAGAACGTGTGCGAGCTGACGTTGCACGAGCACCACTTCTTCCTCGGTCCGGACTGGCTCATCAGCGTCCATGAGTTGCCCTTTCCAGGAATGGAGGCCGTCCACCAGCGCGCGCGGGCCGAGCCCGAGGCGAGCCTGGGCCGGGGCGTGGACGTGCTGCTGTACCTGCTGGCGGACGCGCTGGTGGACGGCAACTTCCCCATCCTCGACCGCTTCAACGACGAGCTGGAGGACCTGGAGTCCTCCATCTTCGAGAACGCCCAGCCCGAGCACCTGCAGCGCATCTTCGCGCTCAAGCGCGCCCTGGTGATGGTGCGCCGGGTGCTCTCGCCCCAGCGGGACGTGCTGGGCCTGCTGTCCCGGCGGGGCATCCCCAACGTGAGCGAGCGCACCGCGCCGTACTTCCGCGACGTGTACGATCACCTGGTGCGGCTGTACGAGCAGATCGACTCCGGACGGGATCTGCTGGGCAACGTGATGGACGGCTACCTGTCCATGATGGCCAACCGCACCAATGACATCACCAAGCAGCTCACCATCTTCTCCACCATCTTCCTGCCCCTGTCGTTCATCACGGGCTTTTTCGGACAGAACTTCGACTTCCTGTCCCGCCATACCTTCTTCTGGCTGATGATGGTGTCGGTGGTGGCCCTGCCCGTGGGGCTGATGTTCTGGTTCAAGCGCAAGCGGTGGATCTAACGCCCCCTGGAGGCACCATGCTGCACACCCTCACCCTCAATGGCGTTCCCCTGCCCTACCGCGACGAGGGCCACGGACCGCCCGTGCTGCTCTTCCACGCCTTCCCGCTGCATGGAGAGGCCTTCATGAAGCAGGTGAAGGCCCTGTCGGACCGCTACCGCTTCATCCTCCCGGATGTCCGGGGGCTCGGGCGGGGCGCGCCCCCCAGTGGACCCACCGAGATGGCGCTCATCGCCCGCGACGCGCTCGCGCTGCTGGACGCGCTGAACGTGGAGTCGGTGGTGGTGGGCGGCGTGTCCATGGGGGGCTACGCCAGCATGGCGCTCCTGCGCGAGGATCCGGGCCGGGTGCGGGGCCTGGTGCTCGTGGACACCCAGGCCACCGCGGATGACGAGGCGGGACGGGCCCGGCGCGAGGCCTCCGCCCAGGAGGCGCTGCGCGAGGGACCCGAGGCGTTCGTGCGCACGATGCTGCCCCGGCTGGTGGCGGCGGGTCCCGAGTCGGACGTGGGCCAAGAGGTGGCGGCGTTGATCCGGGCCGCGTCGCCCGAGGGCCTCGCGGCGGCCCAGCGCGGCATGGCGCTGCGCCCCGACAGCAAGGACATCCTCGCGCGCTACGCCGGCCCCGCCCTCATCGTGGTGGGCGAGAAGGACGCCATCACCCCGGTGGACAAGGCCCGGCAGATGGCGGACCTCATCTCCGGCGCCCGGCTGGAAATCATCCCGGACGCGGCACACCTGCCCAATCAGGAACAGCCCGACGCCTTCAACGCCGTGCTGGACCGGTTCCTCTCCGGGCTGTGACGGGACGCCTCCCCGGACTCACGGCGCGCAGGTGACGAGGGTGTTGCTCATGGTGCACGCGCCACACGTCTTGACCTGCACCAGCATGCCCATGCGGCACTCGAGCACGCCCTTGCCATCCGCCGTGCACAGGCCCCGGCCCTCGGCGCTCGCCGCGCAGGCATCGCCGCTGGCGTTGCCCCGCATGTCACAGCTCACCGAGCCCGAGGACTCCTCGCATCCCGAGGCCCCCCGGCACGGCACCGCGCGCCAGACCGAGTCCCGGCATTCGAGGGCCTCCTTGTCGGAGGAACAGGTATAGGAAGAGCCCTTGCAGGCCTCGCCCGCGTTGACGCCACAGGCGGACATCAGGAGGGAGCCGAGCAACGAGAACAGGACGCGGGAGCGGGTCATCACGGCGCGCGACGATTCCAGGCGCCGCGAGCCCGGTCAACCCGCGTCAATCGCCCAAGGTCTCTCTGAAGAACCTGCGGAAGTTTCCCCCGAGCACCCGCTCCACCCGCGCCTCCGGGTGGCGGCGCAGCAGCGCCTCGGTGAGCTTGGGCAGATCCGTCACGTCCTGGAAGCCCCTGGGCAGGGCGACCATGCCGTCATAGTCCGAGCCAATGCCCACCGCCTCCTCCCCCATCACCCCCAGGGCATGCTCGATATGGCGCACGACGTCGTCGATGGCGTCTCCGCCCAGGTACACGGGCGCGAGGATGATGCCCGCCACCCCACCCCGCTCGGCGATGCGGCGCAGCACCTCGTCCGTCAGGTTGCGCCAACCGCCCCCTTCCGCCCGGACTCCCGTATGCGAGGAGAAGTAGCGGGCCGTGGGGTGCGCGAGGATGTCCTCCAGCGTGCGCTCGGAGGCATGCGCCAGGTCCACGCTCATGCCCACGCGGGTCATCTCCTCGAGCACGGACCGGCCCAGGGGAGACAAGGGCCGGTTGCCCATCATCGGGAAGGACGAGCCCCCCGCCTCGTTGTTGGACAGGTGCGTGAGTCCCATGAACCGCACGCCCCGGGCGTGCAGCTCCGCCACGCGCTCCACCCGGCCCTCGATGGCATGCGCGCCCTCGACCCCGAGCACCGCGGACAGCCGGCCCTCGGCGAGGTTCTCCTCCAGCGCCCGCCCCGAGGACGTGATGCGCACCCGCCCCTCGGAGCGGCGGCAGAACTCCTCCAACCGGTCGATCTGCCACAGGGCACGGGTCCACTCGTTGGCACGGGCCTCCGGGGGCCAGCCCCGCATCGTGGCGAAGGCCTCGAAGCCGTCGACGACGGGAAACCCCCGGGTGACCAGGGTGAAGCACTGCAACTTCATCCCCGCCTCGAACAGCCGGGGAAAGTCCACGTGCCCCTCGTCGGAGCGCGCGCACAGGTCCCGGTTCCACATCAGGGAGTCCGCATGCGAATCCGCGATGCACCAGCGCCGATGGAGTTCGAGCACGTCCCGGGAGGTCGGAGGCATGGCCGCAGTGTCCGCCGTCCCGGGTCCCCGCTCAAGAAACACCACGGCCCCCGCCCGGAGGCGGAGGCCGTGTCACCCTTCATCGCGTGAGGGGTGTTACTTCACCATGTCGTTGTGCTGGGCGCTCGTCTTGGTCACCTCGACGCTGCGGAGCATCCGCACACCATTCTGGTCCAGCTGGTACGAGGCACGCACCTCGTCACCGGCCTTCAGGCTCGACAGGGACATGGCCTGCTTGTCATGCATCACCTGCACCTGCGGATCCGCCTTGAAGCTCATCACGCGGTTGTCCTGGTTGGGGATGATGAGCGTGATGTCACTGCTGGAGGCGGACTTGATGGTGCCCTTCACCTCCTCCGTCTTGGCGGCCACCATGCCGCTGCCGCCCGTGGCCTCGCGCTGCTCGTCGATGCGCTTGTTCTCCGCCTCGGCCAGGTCACGCTGCTCGTCGATCAGATCCTGACGGGCCTCGTTCACGTCCTCCTGACCCTCCTGGCGCGCCTCGGCCACTTCCTGCGAGGTGTCCTGGCGGGCCTCGGCCACGTCCTGGTTCATCTGCTGCTGTTCCTGCGCCACGTCGCGCTGCGCCTCGGCCACACTCTCCCGCTGGCGCTCCACGTTGCTCTTGCAACCCGCCGCCAGACCCAGACTCGCGACCGCCATCGCCGCCACCATGAGCTTACGCATTGTGTTGCTCCTCTCGGTTGAGTTCGACATCCAGAGTTGAGCGCGGGGCCAGTCCCCGCGTGTGGCAGGAAACTGTGAGCCGGGCACCTGGATGAACAGACTTGCGAGATGAAGCGGACGTGCGCAGGGGTGCTTCCGCCCTGGAGCGCTCGCCTGGCTGCCTGCTCGAAAAGCCCCTCGGGGCCCTCGGAAGACACGGCTGGGACGGTGACTACCTGCCGCTGTCGGGAGCGCCCCCATCAGGAGTTCCGCTGTCCGGCGTGCCGCCGTCGACCGGGTTCGCGACGTCGTCGCAGAAGGGCGCGCCACCCCGGGCCCAACGGTCGAGGATCGCCCGTTGTTCCTCGGTGGGCTGGACGTCGTAGTACGAGGGCGGCATGGAAGGCAGCTCGAAGGCGCGCGCCTGGATGCGCGAGGCCCTGTCCTTGGCCCCGGCTACCGCGCCCACGGTCTCGTACCGGTCGAGCCGGAAGTCCGTCTTGCCGCTGCCATCCGTCACCTCGCCATGGCACGAGTCCACACAGCTCGCGGCGAGAATGGGCTGGACGTCCTTGCACCAGGTGGGCACGGGCCCGTCCTCGGTGGGAGTGACCCCGGGCGGCTGGAGCAGTTCGCAGGTGCGTCCCTCGCCCGGACGGGCCGCGACACAGCTATGCGAGGAAGGACAGTCCGCCGCGGCGGCGCAGGACTTGCCCGTGAAATCGGGCGCGTCGATGGTGCAGCCCGTGGTCAGGGCGGCGCACAGGCCCAGGAGACTCGAGAGGACGCGATTCATGGAGGGAATCCTCACGGCGTGCCGCCGTCGTCGGAGCACTCCGGTGTCCCGGCGGCGATCCAACGGAGGACGAGGCTTTGTTCCGCCGCCGAGAAGTACGGGGGCGCGGGAGGCATGCTCCGCTGGTCCACGCCCCGGAACTTGATGCGATCGGCCTTGTCCTTGGCTCCGGCCACCGCGCCGACGGTTTCATACCGGTCGAGCCGGAAGTCCGTCTTGCCGCTGCCCGTCGTCACCTCGCCATGGCACGAGGACACGCAGTTCTTGGCCATCAGGGGCTGGATGTCATCGCACCAGGTGGGCGCGGGCCCGGCGTCGGGGGTGCCCGCGTCGGAGTTGCCCGCGGAGGTGTCCGGCGGGGGGTAGATCAGCTCGCAGACGCCCGCCTCCGCGGAGACCGTGACACAGCGGTGGGTCGACGGACAGTCGGTGTTGACCGCGCAGGGGCTGGCCGTCCCGCCAGTCTCGGCGACGAGGCACCCGGCCCCGCCCAGGACGGCGGAGACGAGCACCCAGGGTTTCAGAGCGACGCGCATGGTGGGGGGAGTCTCAGAAGTGGAAGGTGAGGCTGGCCTTCTCGGCCGCCGGTTCGGGCAACAGCTCCAGCACGATCCCATAGAGGAGCGTCGCCCCGGCCACGCCATAGAGCACGTTCGCGGTGGCGGCGTTGGCGCGGGCCCGGTCGAACGCCACGCTGGACGCGCTCGCCGAGGACAGGCTCCGGGCGCGCGTCGACTCCTCCCGCGCGAGGAGCCCGAATCCCGCCCCTCCGAGGAACAACAACCCCCCCGCGACGAAGGCATAGCGGTGGCCATACAGGCCGGAGGGAGCCCGCGCCGGGGCATCCGTGGTGGCGGAGGGCTCGGCGGCGGCGGCCGGCAGCCCCAGCGAGAGCACCAGGGAGGCGGCCAGGAGCCTGCTTCGGAAGGGAGACATGGCGCGCGAGTATAGCCAAGGCGGGACGAAAGGAAGGGGCCCGGCTGCGCGTTGACAGCCGAGGACCGCGCCTGTAGGTCGGGACGCCCAAGCAACCAGGAGCACACCGAGCCGTGACGATCTGGGTCAACGGACAAGCCCGCGAGGTCCCCGAGGGGATGACCCTGGCGGCGCTGCTCGCCTCATTGGAGGTGGGTGGCCCGGGGGTGGCGGTGGAAGTGAACGCGGAGGTGGTGCGCCGGGCGCGCCACGCCGAGCACGCGCTGTCGCCTCAGGACCGCGTGGAGATCGTCACCTTCGTCGGTGGCGGGTAAGGAACCAAGGCCATGAGCATTCAGGACAAGCCCCTCGTCATCGCGGGGGTCACCTTCCAGTCGCGCCTCATCGTGGGCACCGGCAAGTACCCGAGCCACGAGGTGATGAAGCAGTGCCACGAGGCCTCGGGCTCGGAGATGGTGACGGTGGCGGTGCGCCGGTTGGACCTCGCCGCCAAGGGCGAGGCGTCGTTGATGAACTGGATCGACCGCTCGCGCATGCGGCTGCTGCCCAACACGGCGCTCTGCTACACGGCGGAGGACGCCATCCGCACGTGCCGGCTCGCCGAGGAGCTGGGCATGAGCAAGTGGGTGAAGCTCGAGGTGCTCGGCGACGAGAAGACGCTCTACCCGGACGTGGAGGAGACCGTGAAGGCGGCGCGCGTCCTGGTGAAGGAGGGCTTCACGGTGCTGCCCTATACGTCGGATGACCCCATCACCGCGCGCAAGCTGGAGGACGCGGGGTGCGCGGCGGTGATGCCGCTGGGGGCACCCATCGGCTCGGGACTGGGCATCCGCAACCCGCACAACATTCGCCTCATCCGCGAGGTGGTGAAGGTGCCGGTCATCGTGGACGCGGGCGTGGGCTCGGCGTCGGACGCGGCCATCGCCATGGAGCTGGGCGTGGACGCGGTGCTGATGAACACGGCCATCGCGGGCGCGAAGGATCCGGTGCGCATGGCGCGGGCGATGAAGCTCGCCGTGGAGGCGGGACGCGAGTCCTTCCTGGCCGGCCGGATTCCGCGCAAGGCGTACGCCTCGGCATCGAGCCCCCTCGAGGGGCTGGTCGAGTAGTGATTCCGCGACTGGTGGTCATCACCGACTGGCGCCTGCCCCGGGAGCGGCTGTTGACCGCGCTGGAGCGGGCGCTGGAGGTGGGACCCGAGGTCGCGGTGCAGCACCGTCACCCCGAGGCCCCGGTGCGCCAGTTCCTGGAGGAGGCCCGGGTGCTCGCCGGGCTGTGCCGGGCCCGGGGCAACTCCCTGTTCATCAATGGCCGGCTGGACGTGGCGCTGCTCGTGGGAGCGCACCTGCACCTGCCCGCGGGGGGCCTGACGCCCGGGGACGTACGGCCGCACCTGCCCGAGGGACGGCTCGTGAGCGTGGCCGTGCACGACGAAGCGGAGGCTCGGGCGGCCTGGGGCGCGGACCTGGCGCTGGTGAGCCCGGTTTTTTCACCGGGCTCCAAGCCAGGAGACACCCGGCCCACGCTCGGTCCCGAGGGATTCCAGAAGCTGGCGGCACTCCTGCCCTGCCCCGCCCTGGCGCTCGGAGGGATTACGCCCGAGAGCGCGTCCCGGCTTCACGGAGCCAGGGGTTTCGCGGTCATTTCGGCGGTGCTGGAGGCGGAAGACCCCGCTGCTGCGGCGAGAACCTTGAGCCACATCCAAGGATGAACCACTGATCAGAAGAGCAATGACTTCCACTCCAATGGGACATCCCACCGCTGGAGGTAGTCCGCCCGATCTTCAGCGCTGAGTCGTTGCCAGAATGGATCCCAGGCATGGCGCATCCAATATTCGCCATTGCCCTGCCGCCACCCTGATGTGACGGGGCTGTATCCAGGAAACGCCCGCCAGGGAGGCGGCACCTCTCCGATCTGATTGAGCCTTTTCGTTTCAGCGAGAAAGACCTCGTTCAATCCTATCAACGAAACATGGAGCACAAACTCACTCCAGGACTTGGATAGAACAAGTAATCGAGCTTCGGTTCCACTCCCATGTTCATCGCAGTGCGGAATCCGTTCAACGGACGTGTCTTTACGAAAAAACCCAAACAACCCTATATCCCCACGAGAGGAAAGAAATCTCGTGGCCGGAACCGAACAAACACAACACACCGAAGGAAATGACAACAAATGGCGCGTACGCCATTTCTCCAGCCCAGACAGGTCGAGGAAGAAATCGACCTGTCTCAACGTAGGATAACCCAAATAGGCGAGACTATCGCTCGCATTGAGAGAAACATCCACGGGATGGGCGGCCTTCTTCATCCCGAAAACACGCCGAATCGTTCTTCGCGGATACATGGCTTTCGTGGCTGATTCGTTAGTTTTCATCAATAAAATCAGCCAACCAATCCGCACCCAGATAGCCCGCTGTTCCGAAAATCAAAGCTCCCCCGACGCCGAAGAGGATGGCACCAGGGCCTGTCTCAATGCCGACCAAGGTCCCCGCTCCGAAGCCAATTTTCGAACCAGCGACCGCGGCAGCCCAGCCACCGACTTGCCGGACTCCTTCAGCCGTGATTGGTTTGATAGACTTCCGGTCGATAGACTTCGCGGTGGCCTTGCTCACATCGTACACCGTGAAGGCCATTCCGACGACCTGAACGGCACGCGCACTGCGTGTCAGCAACATCGCGTTCGAGGACTTGACCGCCGAAGCAGGTACGGCGCCCTCTATCAGAACCTCGCCTTCGATAGCTCTGATGACATCCTTCAGCTTATCGACTCGTGGCTTGAGACTGGGATCGTTCTTCACCAATTGATCAAGGTCAGCACAAATCGCCTCCGTGGAGTGGATCTTCGCCCCTGCCGCTTGCGCCTTGTTGACATCGATATAGACAGGACGTCCCTTGATGTTGGGTGCACCACCAGGCCGTGTGCTCGCCGAAAGATACCTGCTTTGATTTTGGCCTAACGCATGCTGACCCAGCGAGTATGGAGCCAACGGATTGGGTGGCTTCATTCCGAATATCTCTGGATGAGACAACATATACTGCGCTTGGCTTGCTCCAGGAAACTCCAACACCTTTCGAACAACTTTCGCCGAAGGCAAAACCTCGTCCGCCAAGACAAAGAAGAACGCACGCCAGGGATTACCATCGATGAAATCATTCCCAGGGATTTGTCGGCTTGAACTGCCTTGGCCTACGGTCTCAATCGCTGGAACGATGACCTTGTCGCCGAGCATCAACCATCCGTGACGGGGATGCCCAGCGGGGAAACGATTCATGATGTGGGTGTTGCGCTGTTGCAGTGAATCCAGCGGGACTCGGTAATGCTGGGCAATGAGCCACAAGGAACTCAAGCCATCTCTGTCATTGACCGTATGTGGATTGGGCATGGCTCCCCCCATCAAGGATTCACTGCTTCGCTCTCACGCCAGGGCGTGGAACACCTTCTGCACGTCTTCGTCCTGCTCGAGCGCGTCCACGACCTCGAGGACTTCCTGGGCCTTGTCCTCGGGCAGTTCCACCGGGTTGAGCGCGATGTACTCGGACTCCGAGGACAACACCGCCAATCCCCGCTCCTCCAGCACGTGCTGCATCCGGCCGAAGTCGTTGAAGGCACAGCGGATGATGAGTTGCTTCTCGCCCTTCTCTCCCGTCCCCTCGCCCATCTCCTCCAGCCCGTGGTCGATGAGGTCCAGTTCCAGCGCCTCTTGATCGATCCCCTCGGGGTTCAGGCGGAACACGCCCATGTGCTTGAACAGGAAGCCCACGCTGCCCGTGTTCCCCATGTTCCCGCCGCCGTCCTTGAAGTGCATGCGGACGTTGGCCACGGTGCGCACCACGTTGTCCGTGGCCGTCTCCACCATGATGGGGATGCCGTGGGGGCCGTAGCCCTCGTAGATCACCACGTCGTAGCTCTTGGTGTCCTGGCCGCTCGCGCGCTTGATGGCCGCCTCGACCTTGTCCTTCGGCATGTTGCCGGCGCGCGCGTTCTGCAACGCCCGGCGCAGGGCCGGGTTGCTGTCCGGGCTGGTTCCGCCGGCCTTCACCGCGATGGCGATGTCCTTGCTGATCCGCGTGAACAGCTTCGCCATCTTGTTCCAGCGGGCGAACATCGTCGTCTTGCGAGTCTCGAAAATGCGTCCCATGGCGGCGAAGAATGCCGCGCCCTCTCGCCAAGGGCCAGCGAGTATGCTCTCCCGCCGTGAGCCTCCCCCCTTCGGACCTGCGGCCCCTGGCGCTCGGCGAAATCGTCGACCGCGCGGCCACCTTCTGGCGCCAGCACTTCCGCCCCCTCCTCATCCTCAGCATGGGCTTCAACCTGCTGACCTACATCCTCAGCAAGGTCCTCCAACTGACACTCCAGGGCAGTCCCCTGATCCAGGCCTCCCAGGGCGGCGGGGGAGACCTGGCCGAGCTGGGTGCCGCCGTCTTCCGGCTCATGCTCACCATGGGCGGGGTGCTGCTCGGCTCGCTCTGGCTCTACTACCTGAACACGCTCGTGGTGGCCCGGTACGTGGTGCCCACCCAGCTCGGTGACACGGTGCGGCTGGGGGACTGTGTCCAGCGGGCCTTGAAGCGTCTGGGCACGTTCACCGGGGCGTACCTGTTGTCGCTCGGCTGGGGGGTGGGCACGCTCCTGCTCCTGTCCGTGCCGGGCGGTCTGCTCGTGGGCGTGGGCGCGCTGCTGGTGGCCCGGCCAGATGGAGCCTCGCTCCGGATCGTGGGCCTATCCCTGATCGCCATCGGGTCCATCCTCCTGGGCCTCGGCATGCTCGGCGCGCTGCTGTGGTACCTGCTGCGCTTCTGCCTGCTCGGGTCGGTGGTCGCCATGGAGGACGCCTCGGCGTGGCGGTCCTTCCGGCGCTCGGGGGCGTTGCTCTCGGGCCGGGTGGAGCCGGGCTTCACCGGCCGCGTGCCCGTGCGCGCCATGATCCTCGTCACCGTGGTGTCCATCATCCTGATCGCCGTGAGCATCCTGTGTGGCCTGCCCGCGCTGATCCTCCAGTTGATCTACCGCAACCCCGACAACCCGGCCGTCTCGCTCGCGCCCCAGTCCCTCCTTATCCCCGCCGAGCTGCTTCAAGTGATGGGGCAGGCCGTGTTCAACCCCCTGGGCCTCGTCGTGTACGCGACGCTCTACCTGGACATGCGCGTGCGCCGCGAGGGGTTGGATCTGGAGCGCCGTCTGGACGCGGCCTCATGATGGTGTCCGGCCTCGCGTTGCTGTGGCTCACCACCGCCCTGCCCTGCCAGGACGCCGCGAGCGAGTTGCAGCGGCTCTCGGAAGTGGCCGCGCGGGATCCGGAGGCCCTGGAGGCCGCCCTCGCGGAGACGGCGACGCGATGGGAGGGGCTGCCTCTCGGGAATCTGGAGACGGCGCGCCAGCGCATCCACGGCGTCTGTGCCTCGCTCGACGCGGCTCCCGACGCGACAACGCCCCCACGCGCCACCGACCGCGCCCGGCTCGAGGACATCCTCTCGCGGCCCGAGTTCGCCCACGCCCGGCAACGGCAGGGCGATGTGCTCGATCGGCTCCTGCGGTGGGTGAAGGACTGGCTCGAGGAACTGCTACAAACGAGAGGCGCGCAGAGCTTCGCGACGAGCACGCGACTGATCGTGCTGGTGTTGGGCTTCGCGGTGGTGCTCCTGGTGCTGTCGCGCCTGCGCCACTGGAAGCGCTCGCCCACGCGGCGGCGGGAGCCCGCGGAGGCGGGACGGACGGAGGAAAAGCTCGATTCGCCCGGGGAGCACCTGGCGCGCGCGCGCGCGGCCCTGGCGGCCCAACCGCGCACGGCCATCCGCGAGGGACTGCTCGCCCTGCTGTCCTCGCTGGAGTCCCGGCGGTTCGCGAGACCGGATCGCGTGCGGACGAACCGCGAGCTGGTGGAGGAGCTGCCCGAGCGGGGCGCTCCCGCGCAGCTCACGGGCGAGGTGGAGCGGTTGGTGCGCTGGTACGACCGGGCCTTCTATTCGCTCGAGCCCGTGCCCGAGTCGGAAGCGGCGCGCTTCGTGAATGAGGTGGAGCGGCTGCACCAGGGGCTCGCGGGAGGCGCGGCATGAAGAACGCGCGGCTGGTGGCCCTCTACGCCGTGCTGGTGACGGTGGCGCTCGCGCTGGGGCTCGCGGCGAATCAAGGCCAGCCCCCCTCCTCGCTGCCGTCGGTGGACAACCCGGGCCCCCTGGGCCTGCGCGCGCTGTACCTGTACCTCCAGGAATCGGGCGCGCCGGTGTCCGAGCTTCGCGAGTCCTTCGACGCCCAGGCGCTCTCCAGTGGCGCGCGGACGGTGGTGATGGCCGCGCCCCAATCGAGGCCCGTGACGGACGAGGAGGCCAAGGCGCTGCGGACCTGGGTGTCCCAGGGCGGCACGCTCGTCTACCTCGCGTCGCGAGAGGCCCGCTCCCGGCCCCGGGCCCTGGACGACTGGCTCCAGTTGTCGGACGGGCCGGTGCTCCCCTCGAGCGCCGACGGGCTGCCGCCCGGGGAGAAGGATCTCACGGGAACGACGGTGCGCGTCTGGGGCCGGGTGGGCACGGCTCGGGAGCTGGAACGGCTGCGCGTGGCGCTGGATCGCGGGCTCGTGGTGGGACGGAGCGATGCGGTACCGCTCGCGGGGGCCCAGGGCATCGCGGTGGTGTGGCGGGTGCCCGAGGGCAAGGGCGAGGTGTACGTGCTGGCGGGCACCGACCTGGGAGAGAACCGGCGGATCGAAATGCTCGACAACCCGCGCTTCTGGGACGGACTGGCCGCGCGCGGGCCGCTCGCCTTCGACGAGTTCCACCACGGAGTGGCACCCACGCGAGAGCCGCCCTCGGCCCGGGCCTTGTGGATCTTCGTGGCGCAGGCCCTGGTGGTGGGCCTCTTCTACGTGGCGTCCCGGGGGACGCGCTTCGGCCCGCCCCGGCCCCTGCTGGTGGAGAAGCACCGCTCGTCGCTCGAGTACGTGCGCTCCCTGGGGTGGCTCGCCCGGCGCGCGAAGGTGGAGCGGGAGTTGGTGGAGGAATTGGCGCGCCAGACGCGGCGGTGCATGCACGAGCGGCTGGGCATCTCCCCCGCCCTGCCCGAGGACGAGGCCGCGCGGCTCCTGGAGCGCTCGAGTGGTCTGCCCGCGGCGGACTATCTGGCCTCGCGGGAAGACCTGGTGCGAACCCTGGAGCAGCGCCACATCCGCCCCGGAGACTACGCGCGGCTGGTGCGCCAGCACGCGCGCATCGAGGCGGTGATCACGGGCCGGATGGAGCGTCCCGGCCCGCGCGACGCCTAGTTCTTGGCCTCGGCCTCGAACAGGCCCGCGGCCCGCTGCAACCGGAGCGCGGCGAGCGACGTCTGCAGCCGCTCGGAGATGGCGCTCACCTCGGCGCTCGTGAGCGCGGAGTTGGAGTCCGCCACCTCCAGGTACGTGCCCACGCCCGCCTTGAAGCTGATCTCCGTGAGGCGCTGCGTCTCGCGGGCGAGGGCCAGGGCCTCCTCGGCCTTGGCCAGGTTGGAGCGCGCGTTGTCGTAGTCCAGCCGCGCGGTGGCGACCTCCTGCGACACCTTGGTCTCCACCTGTTTCTGCTGGGCGGAGGCCTCGGCCACGCGGGCGGACTCCTCGCGCAGGCTCACCTCGCGCAGGCCTCCGTCCCAGAGCGTCCACGAGCCGTTGAGCGTCAGCGTCCAGGTGCTCGCCTGTCCCGCGAAGCCCGCGGCGTTGGTCGTCCGGTAGACGCCAGCGAAGTTCACCGACGGCGCGTAGGAGAACCACACGCCCTGCCGGCGTCCCACCGCGAGATCCAGGTTGCGGCGCGCGGCGAGCACGTCCGGACGCGAGTCCTGCGCCTTGCGGGCGAGGTCCTCGTCCTTGGCGGGCACCTCGGGCACGGGGGGCAGTTGCAGGGTGAAATCCACCGAGTCGCGCTGCAGCAGCGTGGCGAGCGCGAGCCGGGCCGAGTCATACGAGTTGCGCGCACGCACCAGGTCCTGCTCGGCGCGGGTGCGGTCCAACTGCGCGCGCAGCAGGGCCACGCGGGTGACGGTGCCCGCGTCGAAGCGCAACTGGGTGTCCTTCTCGCGCGCCTGGTTGACCTCCAGGAGGAACTGCGTGGCGCGGATGGCCTCCTGGAGCGACGCGGCGCTGAAATAGGCCTGGGCCACGCCGAAGAGCACTTCCCGGCGGGTGTACTCCGTGTTGAGCGTGGCCACTTCCTGGGAGATGCCCGCGTTGCGGATGGCCGGCCACAGCGACGGGGCGATGATGGCCTGACGCACTTCGGCCTGGGCCGCGAGCGAGTTGTACGGCTGGATGACCACTTCCGGGCCTCCGCCGGGCAACGCCAGCACGGCCTCCGCCGAGTTGCGGGTGTAGCTGCCGCCGATGGCCACGGTGGGCAGGTACGCGGCCCACGCGCGGCGGGACAGCAACAGCGACTGGTCCAACCGCGCCCGGGCCACCTTGAGGTCCAGGTTCGTGCGACGCGCCTCCTCCAGCGCGTCTTGAAGCGTGAGCACCGGCGACGCGGCGCTCACGGACAGCGTTACTGCGAGCAGGGCGATCATGCCGCCTCCTTGTCATGCGCCGGGCGCAGCTCGGTGAGCGTGTCACCGCCGTAGGCCCGGGCCACCTCGGCCTCACCCGTCTCCTCGGGCGAGCGCTTGGAGCCAAACTTGCGCTTGAACCACGCCGACGCGTCATCGAGCAAGGAATACGCCACGGGCGTCACCAGCAGCGTGAGCGCCAGCGACAGCGTCTGGCCACCCACCACCACGCCGGCGGTGGCCTGGTTGAAGCTCGCGCCGACACCCTTGGAGAACAGCAGCGGAATCATGCCGGCCACGAAGGACAGCGTGGTCATCAGGATGGGCCGCAACCGGTCCTTGCTTCCGTGGATGATGGCCTCGAGCCGTGGCTGGCCCTCGGCGCGCAACTGGTTGGTGTGATCGATCTGGAGGATGGAGTTCTTCTTCACCACGCCGAAGAGCACCAGCAGACCCAGCATCGAGTACATGTCCAGCTGCTGCTTGAAGATGAGCACGGAGATGAGCGCGAAGGGCACCGTGAGCGGCAGGGACAGGAGGATGGTGACGGGGTGGATCCACGAGCCGAACTGGGCGGCGAGGATGAGGTACATGAAGACGAAGGCCATGGCGAAGGCCACGCCGAAGTTCGCCGCCGTCCGGCCCACCTCGCGAGAGATACCCGCCGGGGCGATCGTGTAGCCGGAGGGCAGCTTCGTCTCGGAGATCATCTTGTTGAACTGCTCCATCACCTGGCCCGAGCTCACCCCGGGCGCCGTGTTGGCGCTCAGGACGATCTGCCGCTGACGGTTCATGCGGTTGATCTGCGAGGGGCCATCCTCGTGCTTGAGCGTCACCACGTCGGACAGCGGCACGGAGCCCAGACGCGCGGAAGGCACGGTGAGCTGACCGATGTCCTCCATGCTGGCGCGCGTGGAGGGCTCGGCGCGCAGCCGCACGTCGTACAGGTTGCCATTCTCCGCGTAGTTGGACACCTCGATGCCACCCACCACCAGTTGCAGCGTGGAGGCCACATCGGGGATCTGCACGCCCAGGTCCGCGGCGCGCGAGCGGTCGATGTACGCGCTCACCTCGGGCTTGCCGATGATGAGGTTGCTGTCCGCGTCCACCACGCCGGGGATGCTCTTGAGCTTGTCCAGGAAGATCGTGGCCTGATTGCCCAGCTCGTCGAAGTCCGGGCCGCGCACCACGTACTGGACCGAGGCCTGCGTGCCGCCGCCACCGAACAGCGGCGCGTTGGTCACGCTCACCCGGTACTCCTTGGGCAGCTTGGAGGTGATGTCGCGGCGCACGCGCGCCATGATGTCGTCCTGGGTGTCCTGGCGCTGATCCGGGTTGACGATCTTCACGAACAGGGCCGCCACGTTGGGCGTCTTGTCCGTGTTGTCACCGATGGTGGTGATGGTGGCGGTCGTCTCCGGCACCTGCTCGCGGATCTCCCGCGCCACGCGCTCGGCCACCACGAGGGTGGAGTCCATGCTGGTGCCCTCGGGCATGCGGATGGACACCTGGAACTGGGCCTCGTCGCTCTTGGGCATGAAGCCCGCGGGCACCGACTTGACCAGCGGCACGCACGAGCCGAGCGCGGCCACGGACGCGGTGACGGCCACCCAGCGGTGCGCCATCACCCAGCGCAGGGAGCGCTCGTAGGCGCGCTCGATGGGGGTGTAGACCGCGTCCGTGATGCGCTCGAGCAGCGGCTTGCGGCCGTGTCCATGCTCGGGCGACGCCGAGCCGACGAGCCAGCGCGCGCACAGCATGGGCGTGAGCGTGAAGGACACCAGCAGCGACACGGCGATGGAGAAGGCCATCGTCCAGCCGAAGCTGGCCAGGAAGCGGCCGGGGATGCCGCCCATGAAGGCCACGGGCAGGAACACCGCGATGAGCGACAGCGTGGTGGCGAGCACCGCGAGGCCAATTTCCTTGGTGGCCAGGATGGCCGCGGGGAAGGGCTTGAGCTTCTTCTCGTGGATGAAGCGGTGGATGTTCTCCAGCACCACGATGGCGTCGTCGATGACGATGCCCACCGCGAGCGCGAGCGCCAGGAGGCTGATGGTGTTGAGGTTGAGCCCCGCCATCTGCATCAGGCCGAAGGTGCCGATGATGGACACGGGAATGGCGAGCGCGGCGATGAGCGTGCTGCGCCAGCTGCCCAGGAACACGAGCACCACGAGCGAGGCGAAGAACGCGCCGAGGATCAGGTGCTCCTGCACCGCGTGCACGCTGGTGAGGGTGGTCTCCGAGTTGTCGCGCACGATGTCCAGGGTGTAGCCCGGCGGCAGGGTCGGCCCCAGCTCCGCCACGCGCCGCCGCACTTCCTGCACGAGCGACACGGTGTTCTCACCCGACTGCTTGCGGATGGAGAGCATCACCGCCGGCTTGCCATCGCGGCGCGCCGCCGTCGTCGCCTCTTCCTGGCCGTCCTCGACCCGGGCCACGTCCCGCACGCGCAGGATGTGCCCCGCGCTCTCGCGCAGCACCAGCTCGCCCATCTCCTCCACGCTGGTCACGCGGCCGCGCAGACGCAGGGTGAGGTTCTGCGGACCCGTCTCGATGCTGCCACCGGGCAGGGACATGTTCTGGCCGGAGATCGCGCGCTGCACCTCCGCCGCGCTCACGCCCGCCGCGCGCATGCGCACCGGATCCAGCCAGATGTTCACCTGGCGCTTGGTGCCACCGATGAGCGACACCTGGCCCACGCCCTGGACCGTCTCCAGCTTGCGGCGCAGCACCCGGTCCGCGTACTCGGTGATTTCCCGCGCGGGCCGGTCCGACTGCAGGGACAGGATGATGACCGGCACCGCGTCCGGATCGAACTTCTGCACCAGCGGCGTCTCGATGTCCCTGGGCAGATCGTAGGTGATCTGGTTGATGCGGTCGCGCACCTCCTGCACGGCCACGTCCACGTCCTTCTCCAGGACGAACGTGACGATGACGGTGCTCACGCCCTCGGACGTGACGGAGGACAGCTCGTCGATGCCGGAGATGGTGTTGACGGCCTCTTCCACCTTGTCGGTGATGTCCGTCTCCATCTCCTCGGCGGCCGAGCCGTTCAGGCGCGTCACCACCACCACGGTGGGGAAGTCCAGCTTGGGGAAGCGATCGACGGTGAGCTTCGAGTAGCCCACGCCCCCGAGCACGCAGATCAGCAGGATGAGCACCGACGCGAGGACGGGCTTACGAACACAGATACTGGCGAGCCATTGCATGGATCGGACCCCTCGGACTACTGCAGCTTCTGGCCGTCGCGCAGCTCCGGCCGCGCCACCGCCACCACGCGCTCACCCACGCGCACGCCCGCCACCACCCCCACGCTCTCCCCCGCTCCGTCGCTCACCTGCACGAAGCGCTCCTCCAGCCGGCCGTCGCTCACCACGAACACCTTGCGGCGCGCGCCCTCCTCCACCAGCGCCGTGCGCGGCACCACCGGCATGGGCTGCTCGTTCAACTGCACCCGCGCGGTGGCGAACTGGCCCGGAATCAGCGCCCGATCCTTGTTGGGCACCAGCGCCTCCACCACCAGGTCGCGGCTGCCCGAGCGCAGGCCCGCGCCCACGAACGCCACCTTCGCCTGGTGCACCACGTTGGGCGCCGCCGTGAGGGTGAACTCCACGGGCTGATCCTTCTGGATGAGCGCCGCCGAGGACTCGGGCACCGTGAGCTGCAGGCGCAGGGGATCCAACGCCACCAGCGTCACCACCTTGGTGGGCGGCTGCACGTACTCGCCCACGGACACCACGCGCTCGCTCACCACGCCGTCGAAGGGCGCGCGGATGGTGGCGTCCGTCACGTTGATCTCCAGGAGCGTCAGGCGCGCGGAAGCGGACGCCACCTGCGCCGCCGCGTTGCGGCACTGGGCCTCGGCGCGATCATGATCCGCCGAGGAGATGGTGCCGCTCGCGAAGAGCTTCGCGTTGCGCTCGCAGTCGGCGTTGGCCAGCTGCTGCTGGCTCTTGGCCTGGACCACCTGGGCCCGGGCGTCATCGAGGTTGGCCGAGGCCGCGCGCGCGTCCAGCTTCGCCAGCACGTCGCCCTTCTTCACCACCGAGCCGCGCTCGGCGTGCACGGACACCACCTTGCCCGTCACCCCCGCGGCCACGTCCGCGTCCTCGTTGGCCGTCAGCGAGCCGGTGAGCGTCAGGTAGCGGGGCACCTTCGCCTCGCTCACCGCCACCGTGTCCGCCTTCACGGCGCTCTCCTGCGCCGTGGCCTGACGCGCCTGGGCGCCCGGCTTGTTCTCCGCCGCATCCACCCGCCCGCCACACCCCACGCCCCATGCCAGCACCAGTCCGCCCACCACCACGCCCTGGATCGCCAACGCCCTGCCCGTGCTGCCCTGTCGATGAGACTTGCGCATACCCGTGCTCCCGAAGGGGCCGCCTACCGGACGGCTCCTCGGCCGAGATAAGTTAGTAACGGGAAACTAACTAACTCTCGGCCCAACGAGGTGTCAAGTTCCGGAAAAAAGGCGAGCGGGCGGGCGGGGCGTGTCCTTCCTGGTTGCCCGTCCCCGGGATGGCGCCTCGCGTCAACAGGTCCGTGCTCCCCCCGGCGAAGTCGGGTATCGTGAAGCGTCCCACTTGAAGAAGGAGCCGCCGTCGAAGGCCCCGCCATGAACGTCGTCTTCATCTCCCCCCAGTTCCCGCCGCAATTCTTCCACTTCGTCACCGCGCTGCGCGAGCGGGGCGTCAACGTCCTCGGCCTCGGGGACTGCCCCTACGACGCCCTGCGTCGGGAGTTGCGCGACTCACTCTCCGAATACTTCTTCACCCCCAACCTGCATGACGTCGAGGCGCTGCAGCGGGCCGTGGGCTACTTCACGTGGCGCCATGGCCGCATCCACCGCATCGACTCGCTCAACGAGACGTGGCTGGAGGTGGAGTCGCACCTGCGCGAGTCCTTCAACGTGCCGGGCCTCAAGCCCTCGGACATCGCCCGGCTGCGCTCCAAGTACGGCATGCACGACGTGTTCAAGAAGGCGGGCCTGCCGCACCCGGACGCCATCCTCGTGCGCGATGCCGCCCAGGTGAAGGCCTTCGCCCGGGAGGTGGGCTATCCGCTCGTGCTCAAGCCGGACGTGGGCGTGGGCGCCGCGCGCACCTTCAAGGTGTCCAGCGAGGCCGAGGTGGACGAGGCCTTCACCACTCCCCTGCCCGGCTACGTGGCCCAGGCCTTCGTGCGCGGCACCATCGTCACCTATGACGGGCTCGTGGACGCCCACGGCCACATCATCTTCTCCACCAGCCACGAGTACAGCGACGGCATCATGGAGTCGGTGCTCGAGCAGCGCGACCTGTCCATCTGGAGCCACAGGGAGCTGCCTCCCGCGCTCGACGCCATGGGCCGCAAGATGGTGGAGGCGCTCGGGCTGCGCGAGCGCTGGTTCCACCTGGAGTTCTTCCGCCTGGCCGACGGCGGCTTCGTCGCGCTCGAGGCCAACCTGCGGCCCCCCGGCGCCTTCGTCACGGACATGATGAACTACGCGGGGGACACGGACGTGTACCGCCTGTGGGCGCGCCTCATCACCGGCGAGGACCTGAGCGGATTTCGCTACGAGCCCAAGTACCACGTGTGTCACATCGCCCGGCGCACGGGACGGCCCTACCGCTACGGGCACTCGGAGGTGGTGGCGCGGCTGGGTGCGAACCTGCTGCAGCACCGCGAGCTGCCCTCCGTCTTCACGAGCGCCCTGGGCGACGAGATGTACCTCACGCGTCACCAGGACCTCGAGGCGATGCGCGAGGCGATGCGGCTCGTCCAGGCCAGGCCCTGACCCGGGTTCGAGCCGCCCGCCCCATCGGGCGGCTCAGCCCAGCAGCCAGTTCATCGCGAGGGGAAGCCGGCGCTGCCAGGCCTTCTCGTCGTGGTGGCCCCCCGGCTCGAGCACGAGCGCGAGCTCGTGGTCGCCGTAACCCAGCCCCTTGAGGTGGTGGTAGAAGTCCCGGGTGGCCTCGCCGTAGCGCATGACGTAGCCCACCGGATCCACCGTCTCGTGCAGGCCCGCGTCCAGGTAGATGCGCGACCAGTGCCGGGTGTGGCGCGACCACTCGGAGAAGAAGCGATCCCAGCCCCACATCACCGAGGGCGACAGTCCGCCAATGCGGCCGAACAGCTCCGGGTGGCGCCACCCCAGGTAGAGCGACATGAGGCCCCCGAGCGACGAGCCCATGACGGCCGTCCACTCGGCGCCCGTGCGGGTGCGGTAGACGGAGTCCACGTAGGGCTTGAGCGTGTCGGTGATGAAGCGCACGTAGGCGTCGCCCTGGGCATGCACGTGGCTGCGCGGCTCGTCCCACGGCGAGTACTCGGCGAGCCGGTTGTACGTCGAGTCCACGGCGACGATGAGCCAGGGCTCCGTGCGGCCCTCGGCCACCAGGTACTCCATCGTGTCGTTCGCGCGCCACGTGTCGTAGATGGCGGACTCGGAATGCGCGAAGACGTTCTGCCCGTCGTGCATGTAGAGCACGGGGAAGCGATGGTCCGGCGCGAAGTCATACGCGTCCGGGGTGTAGATGCGCACGGTGCGGGAATGCCCCTCTTGGGGCGATGCGAAGTCTCGGATGATGTGGACGTGGCCCATACGTGGTTCGGCGATTGCCGCGAAGCGCAACCATAGGCGGACTCTCGCCTACCCGCCATAGCGCGAACGCCCCGCCCCCTGGCTTCCCAGGGCGACGGGGCGTGGACTTCCCGAAGGGCCCGGCCGCTACAGCCCGCGGCCCGCCTTGACCATGGCCTCGCCCACGTGCTGGCGGATCTCCTCCACCTTGGCCTCCCAGCTCTCGTGGCGGATGCGCTCGGCGCGCACCCGCGAGGGCCCGGCGCCCTCGGCCAGGCACTCGTCGATCTTCCGCACGAAGTCCGCCTCGTCGGTGGCCAGCTTGCACAGGCCCACCTTGCGCACCTCGGGGATGTCCGAGGACACCACCGGCAGGCCCGCGGCCAGGTACTCGCGCACCTTGAGCGGGTTGGCGTTGAGCGTGAGCTCGTTCACCCGGAAGGGCATGAGCGCCACGTCGAAGGCCCGGCAGTAGCCCGGCAGCTCCGAGTACGACTTGCGCCCCAGGAAGTGCACGTTGGGCAGCGCCTTGAGCACCGCCGGGTCCACGTCCGGCGCCACCTTGCCGATGACGACCACCGAGCCCTCGGGATGCGCCTTCGCCGCCGCGGCGAGCGCCTCCAGGTCCACCCAGTCCGCCACCAGCCCGAAGAAGCCCAGGATGGGCTTGGGCAGGTTCGCGATGTCCGCCGGAATGGGCGTGGCGGGGTCGCACGCCTTCACGAAGTGGTTGAAGTCCACGCCGTGACGCACGAGCGACGTGCGCGGGTTGATGCGCGCCTTGCTCTCGCGCAGCCGCTCGGCCGTGGTGATGACCACGTCCGCCCGGCGCAGCAGCTGCTCCTCCAGCTCCGCGATGTGCCGCCCATTCGTGTCGCTGAACGCGGAGAACTCGTCCACGCAGTGGTAGACGACGAACTCCTCGCCGAGCCGCCCGGACACCGGCGCCGAGGCCGGCAGGAACGACCAGGAGATGGGCCGCTTGAAGTGCAGCTGGCGCATGGCGCGCAGCACCTGGGCCCGCAGGAGCGTGCGGTTGAGCGAGCGCACCGCCTCGGAGCCGTAGAGCGGCACCGCCAGCGGCGCGAGCACGAACAGGTTGGGCTCCACCTCGCGCACGCCCTCGGTGAACCGCGCCAGCTTGTTCCAGATGCGCTTGACGTCGTGGGCGTTCGCCTTGGGCGCGCGGTTGCCGATGCTGTTCACCCAGAGCACCCGGTTGTCCCGCGAGAGAATCCGCATGATGTGAACCTTGGAGAGCGGATCCCCATCCCAATCGTTGGAAAACACCACCAGGTCCCTGCCACGCAGGGCCCGCCGGGCCAGATCCATTTCATCACCGCGCCGCATCTATCTCGCCTCCCAGGATCGTGGATTGAGTCAGGTCTTCATAAAGCTTCATCAACACCGGCCCGGCATCGGGCGACACCCCCTGTGTCGGCCCCGCCTCGAGCGCATGGTGAACCTGAGCCGCCAGGTCCACCGCGTCACCTGCCCGAAAGGTGTAGGTCCCTTGCGGCCGGACACACACATCACTGGCCACACACGGCACCCCGAGCGTGAGCGCCTCGCGCACGGAGATGGCATCCCCGTCGTGCGTGGTGGGACGGATGAAGGCATCGCTGCGCGCCATGAGGGCGAGCGCCTGCGCGTGCTCCAGCTCCCACAGGTTCTCCAGGAGCGCTTCGACTCCGGACTCCCGGGCATCTCGCATGAATTCCTCCGAACGGGTCCCCGGACCGAACACCGCGAGCCCCACGCCGGGCCGCTCGTCCGCGATCCGCCGCAGCGCGCGGAACATCAGCGCGCGGCCATAGACGGGTGAGGGGTGGTGCGCCATGGCCAGCAGGGTCTTCCGGCGAGCCCTCGCCTCCTGGATCGCCGGCGTCGCCTCGCCCGGGCGTACCTGCGAGCCGCAGAAGGCCGGGTAGACGAGGATCTTCTCCGGGGGAACGCCGCAGCGCACCAGCGCCTCGCGCACCGCTCCGGACACGGCCACCACGCGCGAGTAGCCCGCCAGCGCCATGCGCGCGAACACCCGGCGGGACAGCGAGTGGGCCAGGTAGTCCGGCAGCAGCCCCGAATGCAGCGTGATGACGCGCGGGGAGCGCGGCGCGTGAACGGCCGCGGTGGCGGCGAGCATCCACGACTTCGGGTTGTTGCCGCTGGTGTGGACGTGGACCGTCCACCCCTCGTGGAGGAAGCCCGCGAGCTTCCTGCCATACTGGGCCGGGGTGCGCACGGGGATGACGTCCGGCGCGGGCCGGCCCCCCTTGCCAATGTCCAGCACCATGGTCTCCACCCCGCGCTCGCGCAGCGAGGCATGGAGTTGCTGCACGTGCACGGCCACGCCGCCATGCGGCGGCGGGTAGTCCCCCACCAGGAGCACTCTCATGTTGGAGTTTCCCGGCGCCTAGCGCGCGATGGACGTCAGGGGCGGAACGGACTTCACCACCTCGTTGCGCCGATCCACCTGGGGACGCAGCCCCATCTCGCGCTCGTAGGTGGCGAGCGGATCCGGATCCTTGCGAATCTCCCGCGCCGGGATGCCGCCCACCACCGCGCCCGGAGCCACGTCCTTCACCACCACGGCGTTCGCGCCGATGATGGCGAAGTCCCCGATGTGCACCGGCCCGAGGATCTTCGCCCCCGCGCCGATGCGCACGTAGTCGCCGATCACCGGCAGCTCCTTGAGCCCCGAGCGTCCGCCCACCGTCACCTGGTGGGAGATGAGGCAGTGCCGGCCAATCTTCGCGTCCTTGTGGATGACGATGCCCATCCCGCCGTAACCCAGCTGGGTCCCCTCGCCGATCTCGGCCTCGGGCGGCAGATACGAGCCATGCAGGAAGTGGATGACCTTGCGCAACATCGCCGGCAGGACGGGCACGCCCCGCTGGTGAAGCTTGTGTCCGAGCCGGTACAACCCGATTGCATCGATCCCCATCACGCCTCTCCCCTGTTGAACGGTGACCCAAGCTAGGTACCAGCCCTCCAGTACGGGAGTCCCCATGGACGCCTCATCGTCCGGTATCTATCGGACCACGGCTTCCTCGCTCCGGCGCGAGCGCGCTCCCGTCAGGAAACCCAACGGTTTGACCCCTGTCGCCGTCAACACGCCCACATAACCCAGGACGAACAAGACGCCGGCCAGCGCCAGCGGCACGGCCCTCCAGACGAAACCCTCGGGCAGACCGCTCCAGGCATGCTCGGTGAGGGCCCGCAAGCAGAAGACGGCCACCGCGGCGGCCAGGGCGGCGAGCGAGGCCTTGCCCAGCTCGCGCCAGGGGATGAGATCGCGGATGCGCAGGCGCAGCGAGGGCGTGGACAAGGCCGCCGGCACGCGCACGAGCAACGCGCACTTGCCCACCAGCTCCGCCACGGCCCACGACACCACACCGCCCATCATCCCGAACTGGCGCACCCCCACCCAGACGAGCGGCACCGTCACCACCGCCTTCACCAGGTAGGACAGGAAGATGGCCCGGGTGTACCCGCGCGCGCGCAGCACGCCGTCCATGGGAAGGATCGCCAGCACCACGCCGAGCACGCTGACCCGGAAGATGGGAACAGCCTCGAGGAACTTCGCGCCGAAGAGCGCCCCGATGAACTCGGGCGCGGCGGCGAAGAGGAAGGCGGAAAACGGCAGGAAGAGGAAGGCGAGCTTGCCCGAGGCCTCGCGGAACGCCTCCACGCCCTCCTCCAGGCGCCCCTGCTTCTCCAGCTCGCCCAGCCGCACCATGAGCACCTCGCTCGTGGGCGTGTAGAGCAGATCCACCACGGGCAGCTGGAAACACCCCACCCGGTAGAGCGCATACAGGGCCGGGCTCACCACGCCCGCCACCATATAGAGGTGGGCGTTCTGCTGGGGAATGGCGAGCGCCATGGCCGCGCCAAAAGGCGCCGCGTACACCAACTGCTCGCGCCACAGCCCCGCGCGCACGAGCGGCCCCTTGCTGCCCAGCGGTGCCACCACCCATGTGGCCACGTAGCGCAGGAAGGTGAAGCCCACCACCGACCACATCATCCCGTGCAGGCCCGCGCCCAGCAGACACGGCACCACCATGGCGGCCGCGCGCACCGCGTCCGACGCCAGGTAGACGAGCGCGGACTGCTTCGTCCGGCCCTGGCTGGTGAGGGAGATCTCCAACGGGAAGGAGCCCAGGAGGAACGCCGTGTACAACGCGAGCGCGCCGCGGTGCTCGAGGAGCGCCGGGTTGTCGAAGTGCCTCGCCACCGGGCCGAGCAGTCCCCAGACCAGGCCCGCCGCCACCAGCCCCGCCCCGGACATGAACAACAGCGTCTGGCCCAGCCACGGCCGCTTCTCCTCGGCGCGGGGCAGGAAGTAGTAGAGGCTCTGCACCACCCCGAAGGGCAGCACGTAGTAGAGCGTCGTGGCGATGAGGAAGAGCTGGTAGTAGGTGCCGTACTCCGCGAGGCTCAACACCCGCGCGAGCACGAGGGGAATGGACAGGGTGAGCCCGGCGGTGAAGAGCCGGGCGAGCACCAGGGGACCCGCCTTCCCCATGAAGGAGGAGGCGGGCTTCGTGGCGGCGGCTTCGCTCACCAGGCGACCCCCTCCTGGATGATGGGGCTCGTGGACGCGACCGGCGGCGTGTCCTTGCTCGTGCGCTGCGGGCGCCGGCCCAGCACGGGCTCGCGCATGCCGAGCGTGCCGAAGCAGTCGTCGAGCTGGCACACGGTGAGGCTCGACGAGTAGCCGCCCGTCACGCCCACGCTGAAGTTCTCCCACAGCACCTTGCGCTTGAGGGTGAAGGGGTTGCCGCCGATGCGGTTGGACATGTCCTCGGTGGTGACGGCCGAGCGGAAGCCGTTGCGCATGAGCACGTCGATGACGTCGTCCGAGTACCAGCCATTGCAGTAGGCGAAGTCCCTCACGGGCGTGCCCAGCTCCCGCTCGATGATGGCCTTGGACTCGCGCACCTCGCGCTCCACCACGTCCAGGGGCTCGTGGGTGAGCACCACGTGGCCCAGGGTGTGCGCCCCGAACTCGAAGCCATCCTGGGACATGGCGCGCACCTCGTCCCAGTTCATCAAGTCTCCCTGCGCGGGCAGCTTCGGCGCGTCCGGACCGAGCCGCGACTCCAGCGCCTGGATCGTCTCCACGAGCGTGGCCGAGGAGTGCTGGCCAATGAAGTCATCGAGCGCCGCGGACAGGCGCTTGCGGCCGGACATCACCTCCGTCATCAGTCCCGCCGCGGGCTCGGGCAGCACGTCGAACATCGGCTGGAAGCCCTGGGCCTGGACCTGATGCACCAGGTGGAAGAGCCGATCGTGGTTGAACCGGAAGTCCGTGCCGATCAACGCCGAGGGCAGGTAGGTGATGGCCGGGATGCCCATCTGCTTGAGGACCGGGTAGGCGTAGCGGTACACGTCGCGGTAGCCATCGTCGAAGGTGACGACGCACAGGTCATCGTGGGCCGTCTTCGCCCCGGACATCACGTCCAGCGCCTCGCCGAGGGAGGCGAACTTGTAGCCCGCCGCGGACAGGCCCTCCAGGTGACGGCGGAACGTCTCCTGGGAGATGAGCAGACCCGGAATGGAGCGCTGCAGCTCTCCGAAGAAATCCTCCACCACCCGGTGGTAACTGACGATGAGCACCCGGCGGCCACCCGACTGGTGCCGCCTGTAGGACGCCAGGGCCTTGCGCAGACCACTATGGTGGAGCACCCCCGCCGCCGCCGACTTCATCGCCCTCCGCACCACTGCTCGCATGTCCATCGCAGGTATCCTCTCCAGGTGACGCCGCATGCTTCTGACGCCGGGCCTTTGCACCCGGTGTGCCAGCAGTCCCCTGTCCCGTCCCGAGAACGGCTCTCTCACGAAACGGTAAGTCCGTTCTCATCCGGTGACGTCCACCCACATGGATCCACGCAAGCAAGGTGTTGAAGGCTGGAAACAGTCACCGTTTCGCCCCTGACAAGTGCCTCGTTATCCCGACAACCCTCGCCTGTCCGTTCTGGCCCGAGCGGGCGGGCAGCCGAGCGGAGGACTGAAAAAACTTCTCCTCTTGTCTCGGCGGAGCGCCACCGGAGCGCCGATCCAGGCCGGAAAATTACCCTCTGTGAGGAGATTCCCCGCCGCCCCCCTCCGGGGCACGCCGTGCGGGGGCCTCGCGTCCTCCTCCCTGCCCAGGCGGCCCACGGTGCTTTCACTGGAGTGTGAGGAAGTTTCCAGTTACGAACGCTTCCGCCGATGGAAGCCCCTCCCGCGCCGCCCCCCGCGCTCGCCCTCCATGACGTCAGCAAGCGCTACGGCCGCCACTGGGCGCTGGCGCGCTTGAGCTATGCCCTGCCCCAGGGCCGCTCCCTGCTGCTCACCGGGCACAATGGCTCCGGGAAGACGACCCTCTTGCGGCTGGTGGCCACCGCCCTCTCCCCCACCCACGGCCGGGTGGAGGTCCGCGGCCGGGACTGCGTGGAGCAGCGCGACGCCGTGCGCCGCGAGGTGGCCCTGCTGTCCCACGCGAGCTTCCTCTATGAGGATCTCACCGCCCACCAGAACCTGATGGTGCTCGCGCGCCTCTTGGGCCTGGAGTCCCCCTCGGACGTGGCGGATGGCTTGCTCGTCAAGGTGGGTTTGACGCGGCGCTCCGAGAGCCCCGTGCGCCAGTTCTCCGCGGGCATGCGCAAGCGCCTGGCCATCGCCCGGCTCCTCCTGAAGGCGCCCGCGGTGGCGCTCCTGGACGAGCCCTTCGGCGAGCTGGATCCCGCTGGCATCCAGGCCATGGAGAAAATCATCGGCGAGTTGAAGACCTCCGGTGTCACCGTGGTGCTCGCCACGCACCTGATCGAGCAGGGCATGAGCCTGTGCGAGGAGCGCCTCCATCTGGCGGAAGGCCGGGCGGTGGCGGCATGAGGGCGGCGCGTCCCATTTCCCTGCCGAGGTCGGTGGGGGTGCTGCTGCTCAAGGATCTGCTGATCGAGTGGCGCACGCGCGCGCGGCTCAACGCGCTCATCTTCTTCGCCCTGGCGACGCTGCTGCTCTTCTCCTTCGCGGTGGGCCCGGACACGAAGCTGCTGGCGCGCAACGCGGGAGGCTACCTGTGGCTCGCGCTGCTCTTCGCCAGCGTGCTCGCCCTGGGGGAGTCCTTCCGGGTGGAGCAGGAGAACCTGACCCTGGATGGCTTGAGGCTCGCCCCGGCGGACGCGCGCGCCATCTTCCTGTCCAAGGCCGTGGGCAACACGCTCCTGCTCGTGGCGCTGGGCACCCTGCTCATCCCGGTGATGGTGGCGCTCTATGGCGTCCAGGTGGTGATGGGGGTAGGACCTTTCGCTACCACCCTGGTACTCGGCTGCATGGCCATCAGCGCGCCGGGCACGGTGTATTCGGCCATCGCGAGCAACGCCCGGGCAAGGGATGTGCTGCTTCCGCTGTTGCTGTTCCCGCTCATCATTCCGGCGCTACTGGCCTCGGCCAAGGCGACGCAGCTCGTGCTGCAGGGAGATCCCATGCAGCAGTTGGGCTCATGGTTCGGGCTGTTGTCGGGATTCAATCTGATTTACTGGGGAGTGGGCTTCGTCCTGTTCCCCCGCGTCATCGAGGATTGAGGTAGGCATGCACACGGTGCTTCAGGTGCTTTCGACGGCGGCGGCGCTGGCGTCGGTCGGTCTGGGAATCTTCCTGGGCGTGAAATGGGCGCCCCCCGGCTCGCGCTACAACGCCCGGCCGATCCTCTGGGGCATGACGGCGGTGGGGGTGGGCCTGCTGGTGCTCGGCACGTGGATGGGCCTGGTGTGGACGCCGCCCGAGCGGGAGATGGGGCAGGTCTACCGCATCATCTATGTGCACGTGCCGGCCATGTGGATGTCCCTGCTGGCGCTGGTGCTCAACTTCTGCTTCTGCGTCGCCTACCTCTTCAAGGCGAGCTGGAAGAAGGACGCCATGGCGGAGGCGTCCGCGGAGATCGGCCTGCTCTTCGGCACGTATGGCCTGGTGCTCGGCTCCATCTGGGGCAAGCCCACCTGGGGCGTGTACTGGGACTGGGATCCGCGGCTGACGGCCATGGCCATCATGCTGGTGACGTACGTGGGCTACACGGCCTTGCGCCGCTTCGTGGAGGATCCGGAGAAGCGCGCGGTGTGGAGCTCCGTGGTGGGCATCATCTCGGGCATCAACACGCCCATCGTCTGGCAGTCGGTGAAGTGGTGGCGCAGCCTGCACCAGGTGCAGTCCACGCCCAAGACGGTGGACCCGGACATGGTGCTCGCCCTGCGGGTCAACGCCTGGGCCTCGCTCATCCTGCTCACGCTCTTCCTCTTGCACCGCTACCGCATCGCCCTGGCCACGCGCGAGGCGGAGGTGGCCCTGCCCGACGCCCTGCCCCCGGATGCCACCTCGGGGGTCTCCCCGCCGCGCGGCACCCCCACGGAGGTCCTCTGATGTCCGCCCTGTACGAAGTGTCCACCGCCGTGCTCGCCCAGGTGGGCGAGGGCCGCATCAAGGGCGGCTGGGGCTACATCTGGAGCTCCTACGCCATCGCCTGGGGCTCGCTCGCGCTGTACGGCCTGTCCCTGTGGATGCGCCGTCCGGGCAAGGCCGAGCACGACTCCGCCCCGCCCCCTTCCGTGAGCCCTTCCAAGGAGTGAGTCCATGACCCCGCAGACACGCAACCGTCTCATCGCCGTGGCGGCCCTGCTGGTGGCCGGTGGCGGCCTCGCCCTGGTGGCCTTCGGCAACATCGGCGAGAACCTCGTCTATTACTGGCGGCCCTCGGAGATGATCTCCCAGGGAGACAAGGCCTACGGCCCCATCATCCGCCTGGGCGGCCAGGTGCAGCCGGGCAGCATCCAGTGGGACGAGCAGCACACCACCCTGCACTTCCGCGTCATGGACAGCGAGCAGCCCGGCGCGGCCCACGTGCTCGTGCGCACGAGCGAGGTGCCGCCGCAGATGTTCCGCGAGCGCATCGGCGTGGTGGTGGAGGGCACCTTCGACAAGTCCCAGACCTTCCAGGGCACCCGGCTCATGGTGAACCACTCCAACGAGTACCGCGCGCCCAAGACGGATGACGACGTGAAGAAGATGTTCGAGGACATGCAGAGGCAGGAGACCACCACCGCCTCGGCGAGGAGCCCGTGAAGTCCTCGCTCGGCTATGGCTTGGTGCTCGCGGGCCTGGCGTTCGCGAGCTTTGGCGCGCTGGTGGGCCTGGTCAGCGGCATGCGCCGCAACGACGCGGCCTTCCCCTGGGTGATGCGCTGCGTGGTGGGCTTCTTCGCCTGCATGCTCGGCGCCAACGTGGTCATGGAGTGGGCGCTCCTCTCCAACGACTTCAGCGTGAAGTACGTGGCGCAGGTGGGCAGCATCGCCACGCCCACGCCCTACAAGATCGTCTCGCTGTGGAGCGCGCTGGAAGGCTCCATCCTCTTCTGGGGCCTCATCATGGGCGGCTACGTGATGGCGTTCGCGTGGGTGCACCGGCGCGAGCACGCGCGGTACATGTCGCTGGCGCTCGGCACGATGCTCGCGGTGGGCGTCTTCTTCAGCTTCCTCATCGCGGGGCCCGCCAACCCCTTCCACACCATGTCGCCCGTGCCCCTGGATGGACCGGGCCCCAACGCGCTGCTGCAGAACCACTACCTGATGATCATCCACCCGCCCATGCTGTACCTGGGCTACGTGGGCATGACGGTGCCCTTTGGCATCGCGGTGGCGGCGCTCTTGCGCGGGGAGATGGGGGATGCGTGGATGGCGCCCCTGCGCCGCTGGACGCTCTTCGCGTGGCTCTTCCTGTCCATCGGCATCATCCTCGGTGCGTGGTGGGCGTACGCGGTGCTCGGCTGGGGCGGCTACTGGGCGTGGGATCCCGTGGAGAACGCGTCCTTCCTGCCGTGGCTGACGGCCACCGCGTTCATGCACTCCACGCTCGTGCACGAGCGCAAGAAGATGCTCAAGCTGTGGACGCTGAGCCTCGTGCTGTCGAGCTTCGTGCTCACCATCCTGGGCACGTTCATGACGCGCTCGGGCATCTTCAACTCGGTGCACAGCTTCACGCAGTCGGACATCGGGCCCACGTTCCTCGTCTTCATCGCCGTGCTGCTCTTCGTGTCCATCGCGCTGCTGGCCGTGCGCGGTCCGCTGCTGGTGGCCGAGAGTCAGATCAAGTCGCTGCTCTCGCGCGAGACGACCATCCTGGTGAACAACCTGGTGTTCGTGGCCATCACCTTCACGGTGTTGCTCGGCACGCTCTACCCGCTCATCTCCGAGGCGGTGCGCGGCATCAAGGTGAGCGTGGGCGAGCCGTACTTCAACAAGATGGCGGTGCCCGGCGGCGTCATGGTGCTCTTCCTGATGGGCGTGGGGCCCATGCTGCCCTGGGGAAGCCCGGATCCGAAGACGGTGCGCGAGCGCTTCTGGATTCCGGCGGCGGTGGGCGTGGCGGTGGTGGGCGCGTGCCTGGCCGGGGGCTTGAGGGGTTTCTACCCGCTGCTCACCTTCGGGCTGGCGGGCTTCGTCACCGTCATCACCCTGCGGGAGCTGGCGCTGCCGGTGAAGGTCCGCATGGCGGAGCACCGCGAGGGGTTCCTCACGGCGCTCGTGGGCAGCGCCACCAAGGCGCGGCGGCGCTTCGGCGGCTACATCGTGCACCTGGGGATCGTCATCATGTTCGTGGCGGTGGGCGCCTCGTCGGCCTACGTGACGCGCACCTCGGGCACGGTGCGCGAGGGCGAGACGCTGAGGATCGGCGGCTACCAGGTGAAGTACCTGGGACTGACGAGCGGCCGCGAGCCGCACCGCTCCTTCGTGGCGACGAACCTTCAAATCACGGCGCCGGACGGGTCGGTCAGTGAGATGGCGCCCCGGATGAACTACTACGAGACCATGACGGATCCGGTGGGGACGCCCGCGGTGCGCACGACGCCCAAGGAAGATCTCTACCTGTCGCTCATGGCCTTCTCCGAGGAGCGGCGGACGGCGAGCTTCAACGCGTGGATCTTCCCGCTGGTGGGGTGGATCTGGTGGAGCATCCCGGTGCTGGTGCTCGGCACGCTCATCGCGCTGTGGCCCGCGAGGAAGGCGCGCGCGGTGGCGGAAGTGCGCGCGCCCACGGCGGGGGCTCCGCCCGAGCCCGGTGCCGGAATGAACCAGGGGGCGGCATGAACTGGCGCGTCACGATCGGCTTCGCCGTCCTGTGCATGGCCCTGGTGGGAGTGCTCTACAAGGGCTTTGGCCGGGATCCCCGCGAGGTCCCCTTCAAGCTCAAGGGCGCGCCGGCGCCGGCCTTCACCATGAAGGCGCTGGACAGCGGCCAGCGGGTGAGCCTGGAGCAGTTCAAGGGCCGGCCGGTGGTGATCAACTTCTGGGCGTCCTGGTGCGGCCCCTGCCAGGGGGAGCACCCGGTGCTCGAGTGGGGCGCACGGGAGTTCGGTGCGCAGGCGCAGTTCCTCGGCGTCGTCTTCGAGGACACGGACGACAACGCCCGGCGGTTCCTCTCGCGCATGGGCGCGAGCTTCCCGCAGTTGACGGATCCGCGCTCGAGCATGGCCGTGGACTACGGCGTCGCGGGGGTCCCCGAGACATACTTCATCGACACCCAGGGAATCATCCGGGGCAAGCACGTGGGTCCCATCGATCCGCAGACCCTGGCGGGTTGGATCAGGGACCTGTCCGCGGGCGGCCCCACCGCACAGCACTGAGTCCGGAGGTCGCAGCCCATGCAGTGCAAGGAATGCGGAGAGCTCGCGCGGGACAACACCCTGCGCTACTGCGAGAACTGTGGAGCGAAGATGCCCGCGCTCCCGCCAGGAACCCCTCGAAAGACGGGGGTCCGGCCCGCGATCCCCACCACGGGGCGCCCACGCGCCTACGTCCCGGCGCGCGACGCCCTCCCGGAGGACGATACCGAAGAGCAGTCGATGAGCCCGCACTTCGCGCCCGCCTCGGCTCAGGACGAGCACACGGATCCAGGCATCGCCGCGGCACCGCCCTATGACGGTCCGGCCTGGCTCGCGCACGTGCCGGGCCACTCGCCGACGGTGTTGGGCCTGGGCCTGTTGGCGCTGGCGATGTTCCTCTCCATCCTCCCCTTCTTCTCCGGAGTGGGCCCGCTCTGGTCGGTGGTCGTCCTCGCGGGCGGCTGGGTGGTGGCGGCACGGGAGCTGCGTGAGGCCCAGGTGCGCCATCCGCTGGTGGATTGGGTCCCCGAGAACCTGATGCACCCGGCGGTGCCCGCGCTCTTCGCGGTGCTGGTGGCGGCGCTGGCGCTGCGCATGGTGAGCCTTGGCTTCACCCCGTTGTTGTGGCTGGGGGGCGCGGGGCTCGTGGGTTACGACCAGTACCGCAAGGTGTACGCGGGCGAGTCCGGATGGAGCCGCCTCTTCGCGCCGCGCCAGCTGCTGAGCGGATTGCACCTGGTGGCGCTCGGCGGCGTGGCGTTGTGCCTGCTGTCGCTGTTCCTCACCTGGGTGCCGGCCCGGAGCCCGGCGCGACGCGCACCCGCGGCGGCGGGTCCCCCGGAGCTGCGCATGATGGACCCGGTCCCCGTCTCGTCCGACTACTCCTTCGAGTTGCCGTACAACGCGGGCTGGGATCAACCCATGGCCGTGACCATGGAGTTGCTGTTGCTCGCGGTGCTGGGAGTGATGGCCTTGCACCCAGAGGTGTACCGGCCGGACTGGCTGCGCTTCACCCCGCTCGGTGTGGTGGCGCTGGGCCTCCTCTGGGCGGTCTTCTGTCTCGTCACCCTGGGCTTCTCCGTGGGGCCCGTGCTGTTCCTGGTGGGCCTGGCGGCGGTGGGAGTCGTTTCGGGGCGCGAGGCCTTCGCGCGGGCGCCCTCCGCCGAGTGAGGGCGCGCCGCGGCCGGATTTAGTGGATCTGCTCGGGGGCCTTCTTCTCCGCCGGGCAGCCCTTCTCACAGGACGTCAAGGTGGACTGGTACTTCTCCGAGCAACGCTGCATGCACTGGAGGGCCTCTTCCTGCTTGCCAGCGGCCCTCGCCTTCCCGCAGGGCGGAGCACACGCCGACACCACGGCGTTGGCCTTGCGCTGACAGGCGGGTTTGCACTCGATGGGGTCCTTCTTCTCCGCCGCGGCGGCGGGCAGGCCCAACAACACCCCACCCGCCAGCACCACCGCCCACCACCCCGAGGCCTTCTTCACTCGACTCATGGCTCGCATCTCCTCGCGCTGGAACCGCGCCTGGGCCGTCCGCGCACGAGGCCCGGCCCAGGACACGATAGTCACTCCTCCGAGCCATCCTCCAGCAACTGCGCGATGCCGGGCGTGGGACCGCCGGGGAGACGGCGCACGCTGGACAGGTGGTGCAGCAACAGCGCGCGGTTGTCCCCCACGGACAGGTTCTGCATCTCCAGGGCGCCGATGCGATCCTCGGGGCTGAAGGCGCTCTCGACCTTCTCCATGGAGAGCTTGCTCGGATCGTAGGACATGTGCTCGGCCTGGGTGTCGAGCAGCGTGTAGTCATCGCCGCGGCGCAGCTCCAGGGTGACACTGCCGGTGACGCTGGGGGCCACCCACCGGGTGAGCGAGTCCTTGAGCAGGAGCGCCTCGGGATCGAACCACTTGCCCTCGTAGAGGAGGCGGCCCAGGCGGCGGCCCAGGGTGGCGTAGAGGTCCGTGGTGTTCTCGTTGTGGATGGCGGACAGCAGCCGCTCGTAGACGACGTGCAGCAGCGCCATGCCGGGGGCCTCGTAGATGCCGCGGCTCTTGGCGTCGATGACGCGGTTCTCCAGCTGATCGCTCATGCCCAGACCGTGCCGCCCGCCAATGCGGTTGCACTCGAGGAACAGCTCGAAGGAGGAGTCGAAGCGCTTGCCATTGAGGGCCACGGGCAGGCCCTGGGCGAACTCCACGGTGATGCGCTCGGGGCGCACATCCACCTCGGGGCGCCAGTGGGCCACGCCCATGATGGGCTCCACGATGTTCATGCCCTTGTCCAGGTGCTCCAGATCCTTGGCCTCGTGGGTGGCGCCGAGCACGTTGGCATCGGTGGAGTAGGCCTTCTCCGTCCCCATGCGGTAGGGCAGCTGGATGGAGGCCAGGTACTCGCTCATCTCCTTGCGGCCCCCGAAGGCGCTGACGAACTCGGGATCCAGCCAGGGCTTGTAGATGCGCAGCGCCGGGTCCACGAGGATGCCGTAGCGGTAGAAGCGCTGGATGTCGTTGCCCTTGTGCGTGCTGCCATCGCCGAAGACGTGCACGCCGTCCTCGCGCATGGCGCGCACGATGGCGGTGGTGGTGACGGCGCGGCCGAGCGGCGTGGTGTTGAAGTACTTCTTGCCACCCACGGACAGGTGGAAGGCACCACACTGAATGGCGACGAGGCCCTCGCGCACCATGGCCTCGCGACAGTCCACGAGCTTCGCCTGCTTGGCGCCATGGCCCAGGGCGATGGGAGGAATGTCGGAGGGGTTCTTCTCGTCGGGCTGGGCGAGGTCGGCGGTGTAGGCGTACACGTCGAGCCCCTTGCGCGACATCCACGCCACTGCGGCGCGGGTGTCCAGACCGCCCGAGAAGGCGAGACCAATACGGGTACCAGCGGGAGGAAGCGAACGGTAGATCCGGCTCATGGCGCGGCGCGTATCACGGAAGCGGCCCGGACGTCCCGCCCCGCGTGTAGGCTGCCCCACCATGAGGGGCACGACTCACACCGGACGAGGGCACCTCACCGTCCTGCTGCTCCTTCTCTGTCTGTTGCCCACTCGGGCACTCGGCCATCCGGCGCCCGGAGACGACTCCATCAAGGCGCGGCTCAAGGCCTGCGTCCTGGCGGGCGACCTGGCCTGCGTCGTCGATCAGTACCTGCTGCTCAAGGACATCGGCCGGGCCCCGGGTTGGCTGGTGGCGTTCCAGGGCGCCTTCGCCACCGCCAACCGCAAGGCCGGTGAATGCGAGAAGGTCGCGAAACTCATCCACGAGGGGTTGACCCGGCTCGGCCAACGCCCGGAATACCTGCGCTTCACGATCAACGGGCCCAGGAAGGTCATGGGCTTCGATGAGTTCTCACACGGGGTGCTAACCAAAACCCATCAACTCTCCACGACGGGCCACCACGTCGCCATTCGCCTGGGGGACAAGCTCATCGATGCCTATACTGGACCCGCTGGACTCCCCTTTCATGAGTACATGGCGCGACTCAGTGTCACTCCAGGCGCCAAGATCGTGCACGAGGTCATACAAAGCCCATGACCGATAAACGAGTCGTCAAGGAGGAGCCCATTCCCGAGGAGTGGCGCAACCGTCAGGTGGGTCTCCTGGATGCGCTTCTCTACGCACGGCAACAACTGCTCAAGAAGCGCGGGCTTTGGTTCGTGACAGGCTTCGACACGATCGAATCCCTTGTTTCGTTCATCGCCGGGTGGGCGTCCAACACCCAGTTCAACCAGGGGAGCGATCCAGAATGGGAGGAATTCTGGGATTGGCTTCGGGACGTGAAAAAGGAGATGCCCCCCGAGGGCTGGCACGTGAAGTACCTGAGGGACTGTGATGGCGACCATGAGCGAGCGGCCTTGAAGTTCCTCGACTTCGTCCAGGAATTCATCGAATTGCGGAGGCGTCCTTCCGCTCAGTCCTGAATCCGAGGCACCTTGAACGGGCATTTCCACGACCCTTCCGCCATGGGAACCACGACCCACACTGGACGAGGACGCATCACCGCCTTCCTGCTCCTCTTCTGTCTGTTGCCCACTCGGGCACTCGGCCATCCGGCGCCCGGAGACGACTCCATCAAGGCGCGGCTCAAGGCCTGCGTCCTGGCGGGCGACCTGGCCTGCGTCGTCGATCAGTACCTGCTGCTCAAGGACATCGGCCGGGCCCCGGGTTGGCTGGTGGCGTTCCAGGGCGCCTTCGCCACCGCCAACCGCAAGGCCGGTGAATGCGAGAAGGTCGCGAAACTCATCCACGAGGGGTTGACCCGGCTCGGCCAACGCCCTGAGTACCTGCGCTTCACGGTCCAGGGGGATGTGCGGCTATTGGGATTCAATGAGATCTCAAACGGTGTTCTCGTCAAAAGCCATCAACTCGCGACCGCGGGCAATCATTGGGCCGTGAAGTTGGGAGACAAGGTCATTGATGCCTATACGGGTTTCGGTGGCCTTCCCCTCGCTGATTACGTGGCGCGTCTCACCACGGCCTCGACGAGTCATGTGGTCTACGAGGTAATTCCAGCGTTATGAGTGAGAAAAAGATCGTCAAGGTGGAACCTCTTCCCGAGGAGTGGCGTGGGCGTGAAGTGGGACTGATGGATGTCCTGATCTACGCGCGGAAACGAATTCGCGAGAGGCGAGGGCTCTGGTCCATCACGGGCCTCGACACGGTCGACTCGCTCCTCGCCTTCACGATCGGCTGGGCGTCCAACACCCAATTCAATGGCGCCACGGATCCTGAATGGTGCGACTTCCAGGATTGGCTTCGCGATGTGAAGCATGAAGCGCCCCCCGAGGGCTGGCACGTGAAGTACCTGAGGGACTGTGATGGCGACCATGAGCGAGCGGCCTTGAAGTTCCTCGACTTCGTCCAGGAATTCATCGAATTGCGGAGGCGTCCTTCCGCTCAGTCCTGAACGGCCGCCGAACCGGGCCGTTCCAGGCGGGCATCCCTCCGCTCCATCGGCTAGTCTCCGAGGGGCGAAACACCTCCGAGGAAACACCATGTCCCGCACCATTCGTGCCCCTCGTGGCGGCGCCCTCTCCTGCAAGGGGTGGGTCCAGGAAGCCGCCCTCCGGATGCTGATGAACAACCTGGATCCGGACGTGGCCGAGCGCCCCGAGGATCTCGTCGTCTACGGCGGCATCGGCAAGGCCGCCCGCGACTGGCCGTCGTTCGACCGCATCATCGAGAGCCTCCAGCGCCTCAACGACGACGAGACCCTGCTCGTACAGTCCGGCAAGCCCGTGGGCATCCTGCGCACCCATCCGGATGCCCCCCGCGTCCTCATCGCCAACTCCAACCTCGTGGGCAACTGGGCCAACTGGGACCACTTCTTCGAGCTCGAGAAGAAGGGGCTGATGATGTACGGCCAGATGACGGCCGGGTCGTGGATCTACATCGGCACCCAGGGCATCCTCCAGGGTACCTACGAGACCTTCGCCCAGGCGGGCCGTGTCCACTTCGGCTCGGATGACCTGTCCGGCCGGCTCGTGCTGTCCGGTGGCCTCGGCGGCATGGGAGGCGCCCAGCCCCTGGCCGCCACCATGAACAACGCCGTCTTCCTCGGCGTGGAGATCGACCGCACGCGCGCCCAGCGCCGCGTGGAGACGCGCTACCTGGACGTCGTCGCCAAGGACCTGGACGAGGCGCTCGCGCTCGTGAAGGAGGCCCAGGACAAGCGCCAGGGCCGCTCCATCGCCGTCATCGGCAACGCCGCCCAGGTGTACCGCGAGCTGTACCGGCGGGGCATCAAGCCGGACCTGGTGACCGACCAGACGAGCGCGCATGATCCGCTCAACGGCTACATCCCCACGGATCTGTCCCTGGAGGCGGCGGCCGAGCTGCGCCAGCGCGACCCCAAGGGCTACGTGGAGCGGGCGCGCCAGTCCATGGCCACCCAGGTGCAGGCGATGCTCGACTTCGCGCGCGCGGGCAGCCACGTGTTCGACTACGGCAACAACATCCGCGCCCAGGCGCAGCTGGCCGGGCTGGAGAACGCCTTCGACTTCCCCGGCTTCGTGCCGGCCTACATCCGCCCGCTCTTCTGCGAGGGCATGGGCCCCTTCCGTTGGGTGGCGCTCTCGGGGGACCCCGAGGACATCCGCCGCACGGACGAGGCGGTGCTGGAGCTCTTCCCGGAGAAGGCCTCCCTGCGCCGCTGGCTCACGCTCGCGCGCGAGCGCGTGGCCTTCCAGGGGCTGCCCGCGCGCATCTGCTGGCTGGGCTATGGCGAGCGCCACAAGGCGGGCCTGCGCTTCAACGAGATGGTGCGCAAGGGCGAACTCAAGGCCCCCATCGTCATCGGGCGCGATCACCTGGACTGCGGCTCGGTGGCCTCGCCCAACCGCGAGACGGAGGCCATGAAGGACGGCACCGACGCGGTGGCCGACTGGCCCATCCTCAACGCGCTGGTGAACGCGGTGAATGGCGCCTCGTGGGTGTCCTTCCACCATGGTGGCGGCGTGGGCATGGGCTACTCGCTGCATGCCGGCCAGGTCATCGTCGCGGATGGAACGCCCGAGGCCGCGCGGCGCATCGAGCGCGTGCTCACCTCCGATCCCGCAATGGGCGTGCTGCGCCACGCGGACGCGGGCTACCCCGAGGCGTGGGAAGCGGCGAAGAGCCGCGGCGTGCGCATCCCCGGCATCACCGAGTGACGCGATGGAAACCCTGGAGCTGCTCATCCGCAACACGTCCGAGGTGCTCACCGTGGAGGGCTCGCCCCAGCAGCCCGCGGAACAAGCCCTCACGCCCCAACCCAACGCCTGCGTCGGCGTGCGCCGGGGCAAGGTCTGGTACGTGGGTTCCGAGGGAGCCCTGCCGCCGGGCGCGGTGGGCCCCTCCACCCGGGTGCTGGACGCCCATGGCCAGTTCGTGGGCCCGGGCTTCGTGGACCCCCACACCCATGCCGTCTTCGCGGGCGAGCGCGCGGCGGAGTTCGACCTGCGCTGCCAGGGCGCCACCTACCTGCAGATCGCCCAGGCGGGGGGCGGCATCGTCAACACCGTGCGCGCCACCCGCTTCGCCAGCGAGGAGGATCTCATCCGGCTCGCCCTGCCCCGGCTGCAGTTGATGCTCGAGTACGGCGTGACGACCGCCGAGGTGAAGAGCGGCTATGGGCTGTCGCTCCAGGACGAGCTGAAGATGCTCCGGGTGGTGCAGCGGCTCTCGGCGCTCCAGCCCGTGGAGCTGGTGCCCACGCTCATGTGCGCGCACGCCGTCCCCGAGGAGTACCGCGAGTGGCGCGAGCCCTACCTGGACCTGTGCATCCAGGAGATCATCCCCGCGGTGGCCGAGCAGGGCCTCGCGCGCTTCTGCGACGTCTTCGTCGAGCAGGGGGCCTTCACGCCCTCCGAGGCCCGCCGAGTGCTCGGAGCCGCCCAGAAGCGGGGGCTCAGGCCCCGGCTGCACGTGGACCAGCTGACGAGCGGGGGCGGCGCGGAGCTGGCGGCGGAGCTGGGCGCGGCCACCGCGGACCACCTGGAACACGTGAGCGACGCGGGCATCCAGGCCCTGGCCCAGGCGGGCGTCACGGCCGTCCTGGTGCCCACCTCCACCCTCTTCCTCCGGGTGCGCCCCTATGCCCCGGGACGCAAGCTGCGCGATGCCGGCGTCAACGTGGCGCTCGGCACCAACCTCAACCCCGGCTCCGGCATGAGTGAGAACCTGCCCCTGGCCCTGGGGCTCGCCTGCCTGGAGAACGGGCTGACGGCCGCCGAGGCCTATTGGGCGGCCACCCGGGGCGCCGCCCTCGCGCTTGGTTTGAATACATACGGCCGAATCACCGTGGGAGACCCGGCCAACCTTGTCATCTTTTCGTGTTCCAACTACCGCCACCTTCCCTATCATCTAGGAATCAATCATGCGCGGATCGTCATCAAGGATGGCCACGTGGTGATAGAACAGGAGAAGGCCCTATGTGCGTGATTTCGAGCGCACAAGGGGCGCTTTAAGGAACTTCCCAGTTGGGCCGGCCGTTAGCATCAAACAAGCAAGACTATGTGCCGCCTCTTTGGTTTTCGCTCATCGGTTCCGACCGCCGTTCACCCCTCCCTCGTGACGGAGAAGAACTCGCTTCTCCAGCAGTCGAGGGAGCACAAGGACGGCTGGGGCATTGCCGCCTACCCGGTAGGCGACAGCCCCTCCGTCGCGCACGGGCTGGGCCCGGCGCACTGTGATCCGGACTTCGAGCGGGTGAGCAGTCAGGTGTCTTCCCGCACGGTGGTCGCGCACATCCGCCTGGCCTCGGTGGGGAGCGTGGAGCGGTGCAACGCCCACCCCTTCACCCATGGCCGGTGGTGTTTCGTCCACAACGGCACACTCAAGAACTTCGCGTTGCACCAGAAGAGCCTGGAAGGGCTCATCCGCGAGGACTTGCGCGTGCGCATCCAGGGCGCCACGGACTCCGAGCGCTGCTTCTATCTCTTCCTCACCCGGTTGTCGGAGCAGAGGCAGTGCCTGGTGGGCCCGGCGTGCGTGGAGAAGGTCGCGCGAGCCCTGGCGGAGACCATGGGCCTGGTGGCGGCCATCACGGACATGCCGGGGCAGGATGGCTCGTCCATGAACTTCCTCGTGACGAATGGGGACGTGATGGTGGCCACGCGGCGCAACCGCACCCTCTTCCTGTCGGACACCGCGCCCGAGACGGGCCGGTGCGCCCACCGGGCGAACGCGGGTCCGCCCCGGCCAGGCACCCGGTTGGAGCAGTTCGTGCTCGCCAGCGAGCGGCTGTCGGGCGAGGACCACTGGCACCAGGTGGGCGAGGACGAGATCATCGGCGTGGACAACAACCTCGTCTTCCATCAGTGGAAGGTGCAGGAGCTGTACGCTCGGGCCCTGAGCGGGCCTCCCTGAGCGGGCCTCAAGGACTCGGAAGACCCCGCTGCTCCACCCGCGCGTAGTGTCGAGCGGCGAAGAGCAGCGCGAGCGCGCTCAAGACGTGCCAGACCGCGTGCCCCTGGAGCCAGTGGTTGTCGGGCTCGCACCAGCGCCGGGTCACGTCCGCCACCGAGCAGACGATCGCCACGGCCATCAACCCCACCGCCCACTCGAAGTCCCGACCCTGGCGCCTCGCGTTGGCGCGCTGGAACAGCCGGATCTCCGTGCCGATGACCACCAGGACCGCGGCCAGGACGACGAACTGGTACGGCACGCGGACGGCGCGCATCACCGGAATCAGCAGCGTGCACCCCACCGTCAGGCCCACGTGAAGGGGGAGCACCCGCGCCTCGGGCACCAGGCCCAGCCGGTGCAGGTTCAACGCGACGAGCAGGAAGACGAGCACGTACATGCCCACGAAATCCATCAACTGGGTGCCGAAGTTGTTCGTCGCGTGGAAGGCGAAGGAGGCCACCGCCACGAACAGCGTCGTCCAGGCGAAGCGACCCAAGGCCCGATTGCGGCTGGAAACCCATCCGCGCAGACACACCAGCGCCACCACGACATAGGCCAGGTTGGACCACGCGTTCGCGGGCTCGTTCACCCAGGAGCACAGCGTGGCCTCGCACCACTTCACGTTCGGTTCGCCCCAGGCGACGCGCAGTTCCCACCAGGGGCAGCCGGGGGCGAACAACCGCTCGACGACAGTGTCCATCCCCCGACTCTAGATCTGCCTACCGGGGTGGAGGGGTCTCGCTTGGCGTGCCCCAACGGGCCACCGTGACGGACACCGTCATGTCACCGTCCACGGAGAAGGTCCGGCGTGGCATCGGCTCGCCCTGAAGCGACAGCTCGGGCGTCCACCCCTCCTCCCGCCGCAACTCGTAGGACACCTCCGCGCCCACCGCGAGGCGCACCAGGCCCGTGTAGTGCCCATCCACGCCCCGGCGCAGATGGAAGCCGGGCGCCTTGTCCTCGCCGAGCGCCGCGGCCGAGCCCACCACGTTGATGGTGGCGCTGGCGGGTGTGTCGGAGGGGACCGTCACATCGAAGGTGACGCTGGCGTGGGGCACCACGGTGGGGGCGGGCTCGAAGGCGCCACATCCCAGCACCGCACTGGCGAGCGGGATGAGCGAAAACCACTTCATGGCGTGGGAGCGGCTCATGGGCGGCAGGATACGCTCCCTCGCGGGCCTTACCCCTCCTCGCGCTCCAGAATGTTCTCCCGCGGAAGCGCGGGGCCTCCCGGTGTCGGACACTCACCGATTCTCGGGCAGCCAGGCATCCAGCAACTCGGTGGGCCGCTCTCCCCAGGCCTCGGCCACGAGTTCCCGCGCGTCCTCTCCCACCTCTCGCAGGGTGAGGCGCAAGAAGGCCCGGGGCGCGGCCTCGGGAATCTTGTCCAGCCACTCCACCAGCAGCGCGCCATCGCCCCCCACCAGGTCCAGGAAGCCCGTGGCGTACAGCTCGTCGTAGTCGGCCAGCCGGTAGAGGTCCGCGTGGTAGAGCGGAATCCGGCCCCGGTAGGGGTAGACGATGGCGAAGGTGGGGCTGGCCACCTCCGCGCGAGCCACCTCCGCGCCCTCGGCCACGCCGCGCACCAGGTGCGTCTTGCCCGCGCCCAGGTCCCCCACCAGCCCCACGAAATCGCCCGGCTGGAGCAGTCTCCCGAGCCGCACTCCCCACGCATGGGTCTCCTCGGGAGAGGAGGAACGCACCATCCGCACTCGGGTGGGCGCGCTCATCGGTCCCACCGCGTCCACACCTGGCACAACCCCTTCGCCACGTCCGTGGCGATGAGCCCCATCATCCCGCGCCGGGCCACCATCAGATCTCCCGACAACCCATGGGCGAACACGGCCGTCCACGCGGCCTCGGGAAGCTTCAGGCCTTGCGCCAACAGCGCACCCACGACGCCGCTCAACACGTCACCGGTCCCCCCGGTGGACATGCCCGGGTTGCCCGTGGGGTTCACGTACACCGTGCCCTCGGCGTGCGCGATGAGCGTACGAGCCCCCTTGAGCACGAGCGTCACGCCATGCGTCCGCGCGAAGTCCCGCGCCACCTTCACCCGCTCCTTCTGCAGCGCCTTCGTGGACACGCCCGCCAACCGCGACATTTCCCCCGGGTGGGGCGTGAGCACCAGCGGGCCCTTCGCCCGGCGCAGGATGGACAGGTCCGTGGACACGGCGTTGAGCGCGTCCGCGTCGAGCACCGCGGGCGCCTCGATGCGCGAGAGCAGCTCGCCCAGCAAGGTCGCCGTCTCCTCGCCCCGGGGAATGCCCGGGCCCACGACGAGCACGTCCTTACCCTCGGCCGCCGCCAGCAGGGGCTCCAGGTCCGCGAGCCCCAGCGGCCCCGGAGACTCCAGCGGCCAGCCCATCACCTCGGGAGCGTGGCCGAGCACCGACTCCACCACCGCCGCGCGCGTGGCCACCGTGACGAGCCCCGCCCCACCCCGCAGCGCCCCCAGGGCGGACAGGGCCGCCGCTCCGGACTTGCCCGGGCTGCCCGCCACCACCAGCACGTGTCCGTAGGTGCCCTTGTGCGTGTCCGAGCGCCGGGGCGCGATGGCTCCCCGCGCGTCCGCCTCCTCGACGAACAGCAACTCCTGGCCCTCCCGCTCCTCCACGGCCTGGGCGGGCAGCCCGATGTCCACGCACCGCACGTCGCCACACAGGGAGGCCCCGGGCTCCAGCACCTGCCCCGGCTTGAGGAAGCCGAAGCTCACGGTGATGTCCGCCTCCACGCATGGCTCGAAGGGCTCGGCCGAGTCCGTGTGCAACCCCGAGGGCAGATCCGCCGCCACCACCTTCGCGCCCGCTTCCCGCCAGCGCCGCAGGTGCTGGATCGCCTCGGCGAACTCCCCCGTGGGAGCCCGGGTGAGCCCCGTGCCGAAGAGCGCGTCCACCACCACGTCCCCGGGCCGCGGCGCCTCCAGCGCGCCGAGCGCCTGGGGCTCGAGGCCCGAGGGGCCCAGGGCGAGCAGGTTGCGCTGGAAACCGGAAGTCCGCTTCTCCGAGGGGCCCACGAGCACGAGCGTCACGCGCCGGCCCCGAGCGAGGAGGAAGCGCGCCGCCACCAACCCGTCGCCCCCGTTGTTGCCCGGCCCGCAGACGACGACGAAGCGCGCCTCCGGCCCGCCCAGGGCGTGCGCCACCTCCGCCAGCTCCCGGCCCGCGTTCTCCATCAACAGGGAGGACGGCATACCGTGGTGGGACTCGGCGGACCGCTCGGCCGCGCGCATCCGGTCCGCGGTGAGAACACGGCGCATGGTTCAGCTCCTCTCCTGTAGGACGACCGTCGCGGCGGCGACGCCCGCGTCATGGGTGAGCGCGAGGAAGGCCTCCGCGCGCCGCTTCTCCATCTCCACGAGCGCCACGCCCGAGAAGCGGAAGCGCGGGGGGCCGCCCTCGCGCACCACTTCCATGTCATGCCAGGAGAGGCCCGGCGGCGCGCCCAGCGCCTTGACCAGGGCTTCCTTGGCGGCGAAGCGCGCGGCGTAGGCATTGGCCGCGTCCGAGCGGGCCGCGCAGTACTCCCGCTCGGCGGGCGTGTACACCCGCGCGAGGAAACGCTCGGCGCGGGGCCCGTCCAGGATGCGCTGGATGCGCGCCACCGAGCAGATGTCCAACCCCAGGCCGATGATCGCCATGGCGCGAAGGGTTAGCCCGGGTTGCGCATCAACTCCAGCATCTCTCGCACCGCCCGCTCGAAACCCACCAACACCGCCCGCCCGACGATGGCGTGGCCGATGTTCAGCTCGTCGATCTCCTGGATGCGCGCGATGGCCTGCACGTTGTCGTAGTTGAGTCCGTGGCCCGCGGCCACGCCCATGCCCAGCCGGGCGCCCGCCTTCGCCGCGTCGAGGATGCGGCTCAGCTCGCGCTCGCGCTCCCGGTCGTTGCGCGCCTCGCAGTAGCGCCCGGTGTGCAGCTCGAGCCGGTCCGCGTTCACCTTGTGCGACGCGCGCACCTGATCCAGGTCCGGATCGATGAACAGCGAGACAGTGATCTCCCCGTCCTTGAGGTTCTTGATGATCTTCGCGAGCCCGTCACGCTGGCCATTCACGTCCAGCCCGCCCTCGGTGGTGAGCTCCTCGCGCCGCTCGGGCACCAGCGTCACCACATCCGGCTTGTGCTCGTAGGCGATCTTCACCATGTCCTGGGTGGCCGCCATCTCCAGGTTGAGCAGCGTCTGGACCGTCTGGCGCAGGATGCGCAGATCGCGCTCCTGGATGTGCCGCCGGTCCTCCCTCAAGTGGATGGTGATCTGCCCGGCGCCCGCCAGCTCCGCGAAGGCGGCGGCCGTCACCGGATCCGGATACGCGGTCCGCCGCGCCTGCCGCAGCGTCGCCACGTGATCCACGTTCACACCCAATCGCTGTCCCATGTCGGCCGCTCCCTCGCGAACACTCCGGGAGGAAGCCCCTCAGGGGGCCCCTCCCGCGCGCCCTTCTATTCGCGGCCTGGGACTGGATGTCAACCGTTGAGCGCTTGGGTGAGCGCGTCGGCGATCTGCCGGGCGTACTGCTCGTTGCGCGCGGCGTCGGTGCCCTCGATGAGGACGCGGGCCTTGGGCTCGGTGCCGGAGAAGCGCACGAGCACCCGGCCCTCCTTGCCCAGCTTCTTCTCCACGTCCTGGATGGCGCGCATCACCGTGGGCAGCTCGCCCAGCTCGCGCTTCTGCTTGATGACCACGTTGAGCAGCGTCTGGGGCACCGGCTGGAAGATGGAGGCCAGCTCGCTCACCGGCTTCTGCTGGCGGCACATGACCGCGAGGAGCTGGAGCGCCGCCAGGGTGCCATCGCCCGTGGTGGTGTGATCGGAGAAGATGAGGTGGCCGCTCTGCTCGCCGCCCAGGTTGTAGCCGTTCTTGCGCATCTCCTCGACGACGTAGCGATCACCCACCTTGGTGCGCACCACCTTGACGCCGTAGTTGGCCACCGCGCGCTCCAGGCCGATGTTGCTCATCACCGTGGACACGAGCGTCTTCTTCTTGAGCTCCTTGCGGGTGACGAGCTCCCCGGTGCAGATGGCCATGATGGCGTCGCCATCCACGACCTTGCCCTTCTCGTCCACGACGATGAGGCGGTCCGCGTCGCCGTCCAGCGCGATGCCCAGGTTCGCCCCGTTCTTGAGCACGCACTTGGAGAGGTTCTCCGGGTGCAGCGCGCCGCACTTGTGATTGATGTTCTTGCCGTCCGGCTGCACGCCCAGGGTGATGACCTTGGCGCCCAGCTCCTCGAGCACCGCGGGGGCCGTCTTGTAGGCCGCGCCGTTGGCGCAATCGACGACCACCGTGAGCCCCTCGAGCGTCAGCTCCCGCGGGAAGGTCGTCTTGAGGAAGACGATGTAGCGGCCGCGCGCGTCCTCCAGGCGGAAGGCCCGGCCAATCTTCGTGGCCGTGGGGCGGATGGAGTCGATGGCGCCGCTGGCCACCAGCTCCTCGATCTTCGCCTCCGTCTCATCCGGCAGCTTGAAGCCGTCGCGCCAGAAGAACTTGATGCCGTTGTCCTGGTAGGGGTTGTGCGAGGCGGAGATGACCGCGCCCGCGTCCGCGCGCATGGAGGTGGTGAGATTGGCGATGCCCGGCGTGGGCAGCGGCCCCACCAGGTCCACATCCACCCCCATGGAGATGAGGCCCGCGGCGAGCGCCTGCTCGAGCATGTAGCCGGACAGCCGCGTGTCCTTGCCGATGATGACCCGGTGCCGGTGCGGTCCGTTGCGGATGAGATGCGCGAGCGCACGTCCCAACTGCATCGCGACTTCCGCCGTCATCGGATAGACGTTGGCAACACCCCGGACTCCGTCCGTGCCGAAAAGCCGCTGCGACGCCCGCTCTTCCTTGGGGGGCATGTTCATCCTGTACGCCATAAAAGTTCCGCTCCACCTTTCCCTGGCCGGCCACGAGACCGGCCCGCCGACGCCAGAGGGCTTATACCGTGCCCTCCACAGCGCCCGAAGTTAGGGAGCGGAAGTCCCCTGGACAAGCGTGCGGCCGGACAACGGGCACTTGTCCTCCAGTGGGTCGGTTCACGTCCCACCTTGTCGCCCATAGAGGGTACCGCCCTCCAGCGCGTCTCGCAGGGCATCGGCCACGGCGAGGGCATCCCGCGTCTCGGCCACGTCGTGGACACGGATGATGTCGGCGGCTCCCGTGGCCGCCAGGGCGGCGACCGAACCCAGCGAGGCCGCCAACCGTTCCTCGACGGGCCGCCCGCCCGTGAGCTTGCCGAGGAAGCCCTTGCGGCTGGTGCCCACCAGCACGGGCAGTCCCAGGACGCGCAACTCACCCAGGCGCCGCAAGAGGAAGAGGTTGTGCCCGAGCGTCTTGCCAAAGCCGATGCCCGGGTCCACCAGGAGCCGTTCGTGTGCCACGCCCGCGGCCAGCGCGCGCGCCACGCGCTCCTCCAGGAAGGCCAGCACCTCGTCCACCACGTCCTCGTAGTGGGGCTCGCGCTGCATCGTCTCGGGAGTGCCCTGGATGTGCATCAGACAGCACGCCGCGCCCGCCTCGGCGACCACGGAGAGCAACGCCGGATCGAAGAGCCCACCGCTGATGTCGTTGATGAGCACCGCCCCCGCCGCGAGCGTCTCGCGCGCCACCGCCGCCAGGGTGGTGTCCACGGACAGGGGCACGTCGGTGCGCGCCCGCAGGCCCGCGATGACGGGGAGCAGACGGGCCAGTTGCATCTCGGCGGGAACGGGAAGCGCCCCCGGCCGGGTGGACTCGGCGCCCAGGTCCAACAGGTCCGCTCCCGCCTCGGCGAGCCGCAGTCCGTGAGCCACGGCGGCCTCGGTGCCGAGATAGCGCCCTCCATCCGAGAAGCTGTCCGGAGTCACGTTCACCACGCCCATGACGTGGGTGCGCGCCCCGAAGGTCAGGGTGCGTCCGCCCAGGGCCAGGGGAGCCGGAGCACGCGAGGCCTCCCACACCCGTGCGAGCGCCTCGGCCAGCCCGGCCTGCTCCGGCAACTCCCGCGCGCGCGCCACCACCCGCTCGAATTGCTCCTTGCGCCCGGAGAGCAGCCCGGTACCGGGACGCGAGCGCTGATCTCCCGCCACCCACGCGGGGTACTCCTCGCGCCCGGGGTCCGCGCAGTTCGCGAAAAGGTCGGCGAGGAAGCGGCCCTGCTCGCGCGCCAGCCCCGTGAGCAGCACGTGCAGCAAGGGCATCTTCTCCAGCAGGTACTCGCGCGCGGGCGTGGGCAGGCCCAGCCGGAGGAAGGCCGGGGCGAGGTCGGCGGAGCGGTCGAGGCGAACGGGTCGGGCGCGGATCATGGGGAAAAGAAGGGCCCTCTCCACACGCGGTGGAGAGGGCCCGGGTTCTACCAGTCAGCCGAGGCCTAGGCCTTGTTCGGCTCCATGTTGGGGATGCCCTCGAGCGCATCGAGGATCTTCCGCTTGTCCTTCTTCTCGGTGGACTTGGAAGGAGGGGCCACGACGCGAGGAGGCGGCCGCTCGCGGGTGAGCTGTCCACCCTGCAGGAGGATGTTCACGTCCTCGGCGTCGAGCGTCTCGTACTCCACCAGGGCGTCCGTCACGCGCTTGAGACCCTCGAGGTTCTCGGTGAGCACCGCCTTGCCCTTGGCGTAGCAGCTCATGACGATGTCGCGCACCTCGGCGTCGATCTGCCGCGCCGTGTCCTCGGAGTAATCCTTGGACGAGTTGATGTCGCGGCCGAGGAACACCTCGCCATCGCTCTTGCCGAAGGCCAGGGGGCCCATCTTCTCGCTCATGCCCCAGCGGCACACCATGGCGCGCGCCGTCTCCGTGGCGCGCTCGATGTCGTTGGAAGCGCCCGAGCTCATCTCGTTGAACATGAGCTCCTCGGCGATACGGCCGCCCATGGCCATGGCGATCTGATCGAGGATCTGCTTCTTGTAGCCGTTGACCTTGTCCTCGGTGGGCAGGCTCCAGGTGAGACCCAGGGCCTGGCCGCGCGGGATGATGGTGACCTTGTGGAGCGGGTCGCAGCCGGGCAGCAGCTTGGCGATGATGGCGTGACCGGCCTCGTGCACGGCCGTGTTCCGCTTCTCCTTCTCGGTCATGATCATGGACTTGCGCTCGGGGCCCATGAAGACCTTGTCCTTGGCGGCCTCGAAGTCACTGAGGTCCACGCGCTCCTTGTTCTGACGGGCGGCCATGAGCGCCGACTCGTTGACCAGGTTCTCCAGGTCCGCGCCGGTCATGCCGGGCGTGCCTCGGGCGATGACCTCCAGGTCCACCTCGGGAGCGAGCGGCACGCGGCGGGTGTGCACCTTGAGCACGCCCAGGCGGCCCTTGAGGTCGGGACGCGGCACCACGATGCGCCGGTCGAAGCGGCCGGGGCGCTGCAGCGCGGGATCCAGCACGTCCGGGCGGTTGGTGGCGGCGATGAGGATGACGCCCTCGTTGGACTCGAAGCCGTCCATCTCCACCAGCAGCTGGTTGAGCGTCTGCTCGCGCTCGTCGTGCCCACCGCCGAGGCCCGCGCCACGGTGACGGCCCACGGCGTCGATCTCGTCGATGAAGATGATGCAGGGGGCGTTCTTCTTGCCCTGCTCGAACAGGTCGCGCACGCGGCTGGCGCCCACGCCCACGAACATCTCCACGAAGTCCGAGCCGGAGATGGAGAAGAAGGGAACCCCCGCCTCACCGGCCACGGCGCGCGCGAGCAGCGTCTTGCCCGTGCCCGGAGGGCCCATCATCAGCACGCCCTTGGGGATGCGGCCACCGAGCTTGGTGAACTTCTTGGGATCCTTGAGGAACGCGACGATCTCCTCGAGCTCCTCCTTGCACTCGTCCGCGCCGGCCACGTCGGCGAAGGTGATCTTGTTGTGGCTCTCGTTGAGCAGCCGCGCCTTGGACTTGCCGAACGTCATGGCCTTGCCGCTACCGCCCTGCAGCTGGCGCATGAAGAAGATGAAGAAGAGGAACAGGAAGACGACGGGCATCCACTGCCCGAGGATGGTGAGCCAGAGGCTGTTCTGCTCCTCGCGCTCGTACTTCACGTCCACGTTGTTCTTGCGCAACTGCTCGAGGATGGCGGCGTCCGGCGCCGGTCCGGTGGTGCGGAACTTCTCCTGGGTGTCGGAGTACACGCCGGTGTACGTGTTGCCCTTGACCGACACGTCGCGGATCTTCTTGTCCTCCACCTTGGCCAGGAATTGGGTGAAGGTCGGTTCCTGCGGCTGATCGCCACCTTGAGAGAAGAAGTTGTAGAAGGCGACGAAGAGGACGATCAGGAGGACCCAGAGGCCGATGGTCTTGTAAGTCGAACGCACGTGTCAGCTGCCCTTTCGGTGCTCGGCTGGATGGAGGGCACGGCCGGAAAAACCCAGCACTTCCGGTCGTTTGTCACGACACCGGGCGTATTGCCCGTTTGTCTGACGGTATCAGCAACAGCAAAAACGCCTCAACTATTTTGGGGGTTCCCCTGCCCCCCCATCCCCGAAATGGTGGACTCTATAACGGCAGGACACCGGGCATGCTCGCGCCCGGTGGGATGGCCCACAGAAAGAGTCTTACCTCACTCGGGACCGTCGAATTCCAGATTCCTGGCACCCACAGCAGGGTTCCGTCGGCGTCGGTCACCACCGGAAGCGCGTCCCGGCGCTCACTGGGGACGCGGCTATCCACCAGCACATCCTGCAACTTGCGCGAGCCCGCGGGTCCCCTGACCCGGTCCCCCTCCCGGCGTGTTCGCACCAGGAGCGGCCAGCGTGCCTGCCGCGGGACCGGCATCCCCAACACCCCCACGGGTGGTGCGGCCCGCCTCACGCCGAAGGTCCAACCCGTGCCTTCCTGGAGCACGTGACCCTCCTCTTCCCGCAGCCACACGGGAGGCGTCGCCTCGGGCGCCCGCTCGCCCCGGCGCACACACCGCACCCGTCCACCCATGGCGCGAAGCTGGAGGCTTCCCCGGACCCCACCGCCCCCCCGCAGGGTCACCGTCCCACCCGAGTCCACCGCGTCCATCACCCGGGCGAGCGAGGGCCCATCCACTTCCGCGTCCGCCTCGGACAGCAGGCGGGCCAGTACCCGGCGGCGCAGCGGCCGCTCCAGGGCACGCACGCCCACCGCGTCCAGGCTCCCGTCCGCGAGGACGAGCCGGCTCCAGGCACCATCCGCCAGCTTCGAGAGCAGCGCCTCGTCCTCGGCGGCCACCCGCGTGAAGGCGGCCAGGTGGGGGGTGACGGGAAAACCCACGGCGGCGGAGAGGGCCGGCAGGAGCTGCGCGCGCAGCCGCGTCCGGAGGAAGGACGGGTCCCCATTCATCGGATCCGTCACGAAGGGGGTGTCCTGCTCGGCGAGAAAGGCCTCCACCTCCTCGCGCGTGCGCTCGATGAGGGGACGGATGAGGAAGGGACGGGCGCGGTGGATGCCAACGGCTCCCCTCAACGAAGCGCCCCGGAGCAGGCGCATCAGCAACGTCTCCGCCTGATCCGACGCCGTATGCGCCGTGGCCACCACGTCCAGGCCGAGCTCGCGCCGCAAGGCCTCCAGGGCCGTGTACCGCGCCTCGCGGGCCCTCGCCTCCATGCCCGCTCCGGGCATCAGGCCCAGGGCGCGGACATGACACGGTAGCCCCCACTGGGCGGACAACCGAGCGACCGCCTCGACTTCCCGTCTGGCCTCGGGGCGCAGGCCATGATCGAGCGTGGCCACCTCCACGCGCAATCGCAGGGCCTGGCGCACGCGCGCGGTGCCCACGAGCAGCGCGGACGAGTCCGCCCCCCCCGACACCGCCAGCAGCACCGAGCCCCCTCGCCGTCCAAGCTGCTGATACGCCCCTTGAAGGGTGTTCGAAAACAAGTGGCTCGCGTCGCCCATGGGTCGGCATTCAACATGGGAAGGAATCAGAATCTAGCGAGACCGGTTACACCCGATGCGGCCGGTTGAAGCGGCGGAAGACGGTTCTTATGATCTCCCTGCGGGTCGCGAAGGACGCGAGGAGCAAGGAAAAAAGGGCGGTGGGGAATAGGTTTCGCGGCACGAACGGTTGAAGAGATGAATTTTTGACGGAGTTGGGCCTAGGGGTCCCCCCCCTCCCCCTCTGGGCCCACGGGGCCGCCGGGCTGAATCCTGGCGGTCCTTCTTTCCAGAATGCCCCGGGTTCTCCACTGGAGAGCCCGGGGCGTTCTCTTTTGCGGGTTTTTTTCACGCATGCGGCAGCGCATCGACGCATACGGAGCGGAAGCACTTGGAAACCGTTGACCCGTCGGAGCGTCTGTCGGATAACGGCCCCGGTGTGTTCAGGTCGTCACCTCGTATCCGTTCCGGAGAGCCAGGATGGCAGGCACCGACAAGCGCAAGCAGTCCCTCTACTTCCCCGAGGAGATGCTCAAGGAGATCCAGGAGGAAGCCAACCGCCAGGACCGTTCGCTCTCGTGGGTCGTCCAGCAGGCCTGGAAGATCGCTCGTGATCGCATCAAGTCTTTTCCCGCCGTCAATGACGTCACGGGAGACGAGCGGCAGGACCCGCGTGAGGAAGGAAGGTCCTAAGAGCCCATGGCCGCAACCGATCATCGAAAACAAAGTCTCTACTTCCCCGAAGACATGTTGGACGAAATCCAGCGCGAGGCGACGCGGCAGGATCGCTCGCTCTCGTGGATCGTCCAGCAAGCGTGGAAGGTGGCCCGAGGGGATCTGCGTAAGATGCCCTCGCCCAATGACGTCTTCGGCGCCACACCTCCTCCACGCACCGACAGCCCGGACGGCGTTTAAGCTCCGAGCGTCGGGCGCCCGGCCCTACTGAACGATGGCCCGAGGGGGCCGGGCGCACTTCTCGAACACGATACGGCCCTGTTCCACCAGGGCCTTGTCTTCCGTGCCGTAGTGGGCCCGCATGTAGGCCTCGGTGAGGGACACATCCGTGGCCCTGCCCTCGGCCGCGCGCGCCGTGACGGGGTTGCGCGTCACGTCCGACGCCGCGTCCTTGAAGATGGCGCCATAGCCGTCACCCCCCTGGGCGAGATAGCCGGACATGGCCACGCGGTAGCGCACGGAGGGATCCGTGCGCGGGGGCAAGGACACCGTCCGTCCCTTCACCGTCAACGCCTGGACCCGCTGTCCCGGGGGACGCGAGCAGTCCAGGCGCAGCGACACCCCCTCGGACACCTGCAGGAAGGTGCCTGGCGGCGAGATGATGGACTGACCCACCGGGAACAGCGCCTCCACCGAGTGCTCGAACATGTCCACGAGCTGCTTCTCGGTGAGATCCACCGTCACCACCGAGTTCTCGAAGAGCATCACCTCGTGCAGGAGGCCATTCTTGAGCGGCCCCTTGGGGATGGACACGCGGGTCACGCACAAGCCCTCCGAGCGCAGGGCCCCTCCGTTGACGACCGCCAGCTCCGCGGGCGCGGAGGAGTTGTCCTCGGCGTGCAGCAGGGCGTCCGCGCTCAACTGCCCGAGCGAGTGGTTGTCGTGCCGGGTGTAGATGCGCTCGAGATAGACGTCGTTGCCCAGGTGGCCCACGATGCTCTCGGGGTCCGCGATGAGCGGCTGACACTGGTCGTTGTACTGCAGACAGCCCACGCCCGGAGCGAGCGCGAGGGCCAACATGGTGGTGCGAAGCAGGCGGGACATCAGTTGTGGGCCCTCAGGGTCAGGAAGGCGGAGACGCCGTCACGGGGAAGCAGACCGGGGACGCGATCCGGACGAGGGACGTCGTCGCGCTGATCGGAGTCGAAGGCGTTCTGCACCACCAGCGCCAGCTCGAAGTGGTCCGCGATGGGCTCGCTGCGCACCTGCGCGGTGATGGTGCTGTAGGCGGGAATCTTGTAGCGGCGGATGAGCTCGAGGATGGTCCGGGTGTTGTTGCGCCGCTCGGCGCCCGTGCGCACCACGAGATCGAAGTTGACCAGGTCGCCAATGGGCATGGACAGGCCCGCGTTGAAACGCGCCTGGGGCGTGTCGGTGAGGTAGCGCTGGCTCTCGGGCAGCTCCAGGTCCTCGGCGCGGAAGAGGCTCGCGTTGACCCAGGCGGTGGCGCGCCGGCTGGCCTCGAGCCGGGCCTCGGCTTCCACGCCGTACACGCGCACACCCAGGTCCCGGTTGAGCACGGGGACGATGTTGCCCGAGGTGTCCACCGCGGCGATGGGCGAGCTGAAGCTCTCGAAGAAGGCGTTGGCGCGCAGCCGCACGCGAGACTCGCCCGACGTGCGCACGAGGTCCGCGCCCGCCTCGAGCGTGTTCACCACGGCGGGCTGCAAGGACGGGTTTCCCTCGTAGCGGCCCTGGTTGTAGTAGGTGTTGGGAATCTTCTCGAGCAGCTCCTGCATCGTGGGCGGCCGGAAGGCGCGGCCATACAGCAGCTTGAGCACGAGCGAGTCCGTGGCGGAGAAGACGAGTCCCACCCGGGGATTGATGCTCGGCACCAGCTGCGTGCCGGTGATGACGTTGGAGGAGTCCACGGACGGCAGCTGGGTGGCGTCCACGCGAATCCCCAGGGTGAGCGTGAGCGGCTCCACCACCGTCCACTGATCCTGCGCGAAGACGCCGAACGTCAAGCGCCGCGCGGCCGCGCCCCCCGCCAGCTCCAGGATGTCCACCAGCCCCTCGGGCGTTGCCAGGGAGGGGCGGAGCCGGCTGTCCGCGGTGTAGTTGGTCTCGTAGCTGTAGCCGTTGAGCATCTGCAGCTCCGCCACGGCGCCCAGCGACAGGCGATTGCCCTCGAAGAGCGAGAGATCCGTGTCCAGGCTCGCGCCCACGGTGCTCACCGTCACGAGCGTCTGCTCGAGCAATCCCTCGGCGAAGAGCTGGGTGGCGTCATCCGAACCGGTGCGGAAGCCTCGCGGGGCGATCTGGAAGAGCCGGTCCGTGCTCTGCCTGTCCCCGTACAGGCGCGCGCGCAGGTGCACCTGCTCGTTCACGTCCTGCTCGTAGGTGATGTCGCCCAGGAGCACCAGCCACTTGAGGCGGGAGTCCGGGCCCATCGTGTCGAAGAGGCCCACGAGCGCGGCGCGGTTCTCGGACATCAGCCGCGCGGACGCGGTGAGGTGGCGCTTGCTCGACAGGTTGTAGCGCCCTCCCAGACCCACGTTGACCAGGAAGCGGTCGTCCTGGGTGTAGCCCGCGGGATCCAACGCATCCCGCAGCTTCTGGGCGAGCGTCTCCGTGTTGAGCGCGTCCTCCTGGATCGCCATCGAGTCACCCTTCTGGTACCAGACGTCCGCGTCACCGAAGAGCTCCAGCCCCTCGAGGTGGTAGGCGCCCGACACATGACCGTCCACCGTGGGCGACAGACCGCCCTCGTCCTTGGGGAAACCTCCCGCGGAGACGGCCGAGAGCACCCCCTCGGCGCGCTGGGTGACCAGGTTCACCACCCCCAGGAAGGCGCCCGCGCCGTACAGCGACGAGCCCGGTCCGCGGATGACCTCGATGCGCTCCAGGTTCTCCACCGGCAGGTTCATCAACGCCTTGCCATCGAAGAAGCTGTTGAGGCGGTGGCCGTTGAGCAGGAAGAGCACCTCGGCGTCGTTGCGCAGGCCGCGAATGGCCGTCCGGTAGGAGCCCTGCACGTCGCGGCTGATGGTGACGCCGGGCACCACGTCCAGCACGTCCGCCACCGTGCGCGCCCCGAGCGAGCGGATCTGCTCACGCCCGAAGGAGGCCGCGATGGCGGGCACCTTCTTCACCGACTGCTCGTGCCGGGTGGCGAGCGCCAGTGTGTCCTCGGCGGTATAGAGCGCCAGATCCTCCTCCATCTGGGAGTGATCCGGCGCGGGCGCGGCGACGGGCTCGGGCGCGCGACGCACGGGGGCCGCCGGACGCTCCGCGGGAACATCCTCGCCCGGAGGCAGCTCCGCGGTCAGGGCCGCCATGTCGTCGTCATCCGAGCCGCGCGCGGGCTCCGGCTTGCGCTCGGGAGCACGCGGGGGGGCGGGCTCCGGCTCCGCCACGGGCTTGCGCTCTCCGCGCCGCTCGGCCCTGGAGGGGCGGCTCGTCCGGGAAGGAGGAGGAGGCGGCGGCTCGGGGGCCTGGACCACCACGGGAGCCCGGGGCGCGGGCGCCTCCCCCGCGATGTTGACGCGGGCCGGGCGCGTGGCGCTCTTGAACAGCGGCACCCGCTCTCCCCCGGCCGTGAAGCCCTCCATGTAGTACTCGACGCCGGGTGGGGCCATGCTCCCCGCCGGGATGGTGCCCCGGTAGAGGTCGCCGTACTGCAACTCCATGGGCGCCTCCGTGTAGGGCTCCCCGGAGCCGCGGTAGCGGATGACCACGCGCGAGATGCGCTGCGTGCCGGTGAGGACGCCATCGACCACGAAGGCCTCTCTGGCCTGCGCCTGGGCGGGCGGCGTGTGAAGCAGCGACGAGTCCTGCGCGAGGACGGGCCGTGCCATGAGGAGCACGCACGCGAGCAGGAAGGAGTGGGGGCGCGAGAGGGCGAACTTCACGGGGAACTCGATGGTCCTCCGAGGGGATTCGCGCGTCAAGGAAGGGGGCCTGGGGCGCCGAATTTTTGCCGCGCTCCCAGGTGCGTGCGACTGGTGCGACCCCATGCGCGCGTCGCTCGCCCTCCACCTCGCCCTGTTCCGCCGCCAGAAGGCCCAGATCGCCCGGGTCATCGAAGGACAGACGGCGGCCTTCCGCGCCTACGAGGCCCGCTACCGCCGCCGCACCTCCGAGTACCGGCGCGTGCTGCCCGCGCATGCCGTCTCCCAGCAGGTGCGCGCCTCGGACGTCGTCTATGTGGGTGACTACCACACGCTGCCGCTCGCCCAGGAAACGTACCTGGACCTCGTCGAGGGCGTGCGGGAGTCGGAACGCCGGGTGGTGCTGGCGCTCGAGTGCGTGGAAGGCCGGCACCAGGCGTCCGTGGATGCCTACCTGGCGGGCCGGCTCGCCGAGCGCGTCCTGCTCTCGCGCCTGGGGCTCGGACCGGGACAAGGCTCCGGCTCGGGCCCCCGCGCGCTGCTCGCCTACGCGAAGCGTCATCGCCTCCAGGTGGTGGCCATCGACCGGCGGGCCCAGGGGGAACGTTCCCTGGAGTTGAGGGACGCCTACGCGGCGGAGCGCATCGCCCGCGCGCTGCGGGCCGGGGACCAGCCCCGCGTCCTCGTGCTCGTGGGCCAGTACCACGTGGCGCCCTGCCACCTGCCCGCCCAGGTGGAGCGGGCCCTGGGGGAAGCGTCCGGAGCGCGCTCGCTCGTGGTGTACCAGAACGCCGAGGGCGTCTACTGGCGGCTCGCCCGCGAGGGGAAGGTCGGCGCGGCCCAGGCGGTGGAGTTGCCCGATGGCGCGCTGTGCCTGCTCAACGCCTCGCCCGTGGTGTGCCAGCAGAGCTTCCTCGACTACCTGGAGGCGGAAGCCGGGGACTCACCGCTCGGGGAGCGCGGCGCCACGGAGCGATTCCGGGAGCTCGCGAGCCTCATCGGCCGGCTGGCGGGCGTCTCCGTGGGCCGGTGGCTCGACGACGCCGAGGTGGTGACGGCCGCGGACGAGGACGCGCTGGTGCGCATCCAGCAACGGGGCCGCTTCACGCAAGGCGAGCTCGCGCAACTGCGCCGGCACATCCTCTCGCGCGAGAGCTGCTACATCCCCCGGGCACGCACCGCCTACCTGGCGTCGCTGTCGCTCAACCACGCGGCCGAGGAGGCGGCGCACTTCGTGCGGCACTGCGCCGTGGGAGACGCCATGGACGCGCCCCGCGGCGCCTCGGACGCCTTCTACGCGCGCTGCCTGGAGGAGGCGCTGGGCTTCTTCGGCTCCAAGCTGGTGAATCCGCGCCGCGGCTGCGTGGGCACCGGTGAGTGGGCCCTGCGCTTCGCCCAGGCACGGGGCGTGGAACGGCAGATCGCCGCGTTCGTGCTCGCGCACAAGGCCGCCGAGGTGGAGGTCCCGCACGAGGCGGTGAAGCTGCTGCCCCTGCGCAAGGATCGGCTCTTCCACGGCGTCAGCCACGCACTGGGCTACCTGCTCGGGGACGCGCTCTACCAGGGCTTCGATCAGGGGCTCGTGGACCGGACCGAGGTGCGAGCCCTGTTCCGAAATCCCCTGGAGGACCCCCGGCTCACCTACTTCGACTGGGTGCGGCGCCTGTCGCGGTGAAGACGTGAGAGGATGCGCGGCGACATGAAACTCTGGGTGGACGCCGATGCCTGTCCTGGTCCCGTACGGGACATCCTCCTGCGCGCGTCTCAGCGTCTGCGCGTGCCCGTCGTCTTCGTGGCCAACAAACGCCTCACCCTGCCCCGCTCGGAGCTCGTTTCCACCGTGCAGGTAGGCGCCGGGCTCGACGTGGCGGACCAGCACATCGCCACGTCCGCCCAGGCCGGAGACCTGGCCGTCACCCAGGACATTCCCCTCGCGGCCCTGCTCGTGCCCAAGGGCGTCGTCGTCATCGATCCGCGCGGCGAGCTCTTCAGCGAGGAGAACATCTCCGAGCGCCTGTCCGTGCGGAACTTCATGCAGGAGTTGCGCGACAGTGGCGTGACGACCGGCGGTCCCAGCGGATTCTCCGCGCAGGACCGTCAGCAATTCGCCGCGGCCCTGGACCGCGAACTCACGCGCCTGCTCAAGGCGCGTCCGTGAACGGAGGGAACACCAGGAGCCTGCCCGAGCGCAGCATCACGGCGAACTCGGCCCGTGCGTCCCCGAGCAGGTCCACGGACTTCACCCACGCCACGTCTCCCCCCGGGGAATAGGGCCTCGGCGAACCCCAGGTGTCGCGTGCCTCGCGAAGCACCACCCACAGTCCGGTGCCGTCTTCCGAGGTGGTGACGACGTCCGTGAGCCCATCCCCGTCCAGGTCCTCCCAGGCGAGCACGGTCGCTCCCACGGGCAGCTCGCACGTCATGGGCGCGCGCAGCGACCCATGTCCATCACCGCCCAGCATCGTCCACTGACCCGGTGCCCTCCCCTGGGAGATCACGTCCGCCAGGCCATCGCCATCCACGTCCGCGACGCCCCGGAAGCCATGCTCGGGCAACCCATCCCAGAAGCCCAGCCCCGGCAACGTGCTCCCGTCCGAAGCCGTGGGATTGAGATTGAGCCCGAGCGTCTGATGAAGGATGTCCAACGTGCCATCCCCATTGAAGTCCCCGGCGAGTGGACGCCCATCGACCGTGCTGTGGTAGTCCTCCATGGAGGGGTTGTGCTCCATCAAGCTGTCCACCTTGAACTCGCCCCCGCCCCGGTTGGTGAGCCGCACGCCCCCCGAGTACCGCCCCGAGGTGGTCATCACCAGATCCACGCGCCCATCCCGGTTGAAGTCTCCCGCCAGCACCTCCCCGGAGGACAGACTCCTGCCCTGCTCCTGGTGCCGGGCGAAGGGCGCCTCCGCGTCGTTCCACCACAGGTCCTTGGAGTAGACCCGGTCCGCACGCCTCGGGTCTTGGGACACACTGGCGAGATCCGCGCGGCCATCCCCATCGAAATCCCCGGCCGTGAGACTGACGACCGTCAGCTCCGACGCGATGTCGCGGAACGTGAACGCGCCCGCCTCGGAGGACAGCACCAGCCGGATGCCCCGTTCCCGTAGCGCGAGCGCGAGCCCTGGACGTCCATGGCCCTCGAAGTCCCCCACCACCCCCATGAACGACGCTCTGCCCGTCTCCACGGTCACGAGGGGCGGCACGGACGGCGGTGAAGACCTCTCGCCCGAGGCCGCCACGACCGGACAGGCCATGGGCATGGGGGGCGTCAGCAGGGGCTGCTCCGGTACGGCATACACGGAGACGGTGTTGTCCTCCGCCTCGGCCACCAGCAGTTCCGGGCGGCCGTCACCGTCCAGATCCGCGGTGGCGGCGGCACTCGGCGCCCGGCCCACCGCCATCCGTCCCAGGGACACGAGTGCTCCATCCCCTCGCCCCTTCAACAGGGACACCGACGCCTCCGCGCGATGCAGGGCCACCACATCGGCGAAGCCATCCGCGTCCAGATCCACCACCGCGATCTCCCCGACCTCGGCGTCCAACCGCAGGGAGAAGGGCTCGAAGAAGCGTCCCCCACCCTCGCCGAGGAAGACCCAGAGCCGCTCCGTGTCCGCCGCGATCACGTCTTCATGGCCATCCCGGTTGAAGTCCGCCGTGTCCAGGGAGTGGAAGGAGTGAAACGGCCGCAACGAGCCCGAGGGCTCCAGACTCCCCGAGGGCGTTCCCAGGAACACGTGAGCCCGCCAGTCGGCCTGGGCCCGCTCGAGGTTGAAGACCACATCCAGTAGGCCGTCCTCGTTGAAGTCCGCGACCACCGCCCGGGGCTCCTCGGGCGCATCCGCCGACCCCAGGCGCATGCCGGGGAGCGGAACGGGGATGGACTCGAACCGCCCGGAGCCAGAATGGCGCGCCAGGAGAAAATCCGGTGCCTCCACGGGGAGGACCCAGTCAAAGGGTCCCGTCGCGAACCAGAGAGCGGAGCCCCCCTCCGCTCCGTCCGTGCGCAGACCCAGGCTGGAGACGCTGCCTTCGCCCACGGAGGGCTGCGACGACGGCAGGAAGGAGCCATCACCCCGGCCGAGCAACACCTGGGCACCAAACCGGGTCCCCAACACGACATCCAGATGGCCATCGCCGTCCACGTCTCCCACGACGACGCGGCCCGAGGAGCTTTCCAGACGCAGGCCCCCGTCGGCTCTCGTCACGAGCCCACCCCGTCCATCATTGAGCAGGACATGGAACCGGCCCTTGCGGGTCACATACGGGCTCTGGAAGTTGCGGCCCTCGGCGTTGACGGCGACATCCGGCACGCCATCCCCGTTGAAATCCCCCACCGCGAGCCCCTCCGGGGAGACCCCCCCGTGAAACGATGCGCGCAGCCAGGGACGGCGCACCTCCTCCATCGATGGAGGCGGCTGTGTGCCGGAACCGTTGGGCTCGGGCACGGCAACGGGCGGCTCGTTTCTCGTGCTCGCCTCCCAACACCCCACGGACAGCCCCGCTCCCAACAGTCCCACTCGGGTCCACGCGCCCCAGTCACGTCGCTTCATCGGCCTGTCCTCGCTCGGTCCGTGTGGACAGGTGCGCATTCTCGGAAAAACCCGCAAGACGGCCGAGGCGCACGGCGTCCTCTACTCTCCTCTTCCGGGTGTGAGTGCCGCTCTGCCAAGTTGAGTGCTCGACCCGCCGTGGGGAGGCAACACATGAAGATGAAGGAGCGCGTGGAGAGGCTGGAAGAGCAGCGCCGCCGCAACGAGGGCCTGGGAGGCCCCGAGCGCATCGAGCGCCAGCACGCCAAGGGCAAGCTGACGGCCCGCGAGCGCCTGCGGCTGCTCTTCGACGCGAACACCTTCGAGGAAATGGGTCTCCTGGCGGGCGCGGAAGGCAACCTGCCCGAGGAGGAAGATCCGAGCCGGCCCTCGCCCGCGGACGGCGTCATCACCGGCGTGGGGGAGATCGACGGCCGGCCCGTGGCGGTGGCCGCCTATGACTTCACGGTGTTCGGCGGCTCCATCGGCACGGTGGGCGAGCGCAAGGTGGCGCGCATGAGGGATCTGGCGCTCAAGAACCGCATTCCCCTGGTCTGGCTGGTGGACTCGGCGGGGGCGCGGCTGGAGGCGGGCGGAGACATCGATCCCCGGCGCCTGGCGGGCTTCGCGGACACGGGCTACCTGTTCCGCGAGCAGGTGGTGATGAGCGGCGTGGTGCCGCAGGTGGCCGCCATGGTGGGCCCCGGCGCGGCGGGCACGGCCTACATCCCGGCGCTGGCGGACTTCCTGCCCATGGTGAAGGGCACGAGCTCACTCGCCATCGGCGGACCCTACCTGGTGGAGTCCGTGGTCGGCGAGAAGGTGACGGAGGAAGAGCTGGGCGGCTCCAAGGTGCACAACGAGCAGTCGGGCGTGGCGGACGCCGAGTATCCAGATGACACCGCGTGCCTCACCGCCATCCGCGAGTACCTGTCCTTCTTCCCCTCGCATTGCGAGGAGCGGCCTCCGCGCCGGCCCTCGGCGGACCCGTTCGACCGGCGCGACGAGGCCCTGCTCACGGTGGTGCCGGAGAGCCCCCGCCAGGCGTTCGACATGCACAAGGTCATCCTGTCGCTCGTGGATGACCGGAAGTTCTTCCCCCTCAAGCCCCGCTTCGCGCGCAACCTCATCACGGGGCTGGCGCGCATCGACGGCTACCCCGTGGGCGTGGTGGCCAACAACTCCATGTTCCTGGGCGGCATCCTGGACGTGAACGCCGCGGACAAGGCGGCGCGCTTCATCAACCTGTGTGACGCCTTCCAGGTGCCGCTGCTGTTCCTGCAGGACGTCCCGGGCTTCATGGTGGGCTCCAAGGTGGAGCAGCAGGGCATCATCCGGCACGGCGCGAAGATGATGTACGCGGCGGCGAGCGCCACCGTGCCCAAGTTCACCGTGGTGGTGCGCAAGGGCTACGGCGCGGGTTACTACGTGATGAACGGGCGGGCCTTCGAGCCGGACCTGCTCGTGGCCTGGCCGGGCGCGGAGATTGGCGTCATGGGTCCCGAGGGCATGGTGTCCATCGCGGCGCGCAAGCAGTTGCAGGCGGCGGGCAGCCCCGAGGCCGCCGAGGCGATGAAGAAGGAATTGGCGGACGGCTTGCGCCAGCACATCCGCATCGAGCGCACGGCGGCCATGGCCATGGTGGACGATGTGGTGGATCCCCGGGACACGCGGCGGCTGCTCGCGCGCGCCCTCAAGCGCACCGCGAACAAGAAGGTGGAGCGCCCCTTCCGCCGCCGGGAAATCTCCCCCGTCTGAGCAGGCGCCCCCCAAGCGAGCGCCTGGTGTCGACTCCCGGGTGGGTGACTACCTCAGCCGGGACGTTGCTCGATCACGGAGGGTAGGACCATGGACGTCAACGAGGTCATCGACAGGGCGCGCGACGCCATCAACGTCCGGCGCATCTTCGGAGAGCCCATCCAACAGGAGGGAACGACGCTCATCCCCGCCGCGTGGGTGAGCGGAGGAGGAGGCGGCGGCAGCGGCGAGGGTCCAGCCACCGAGGGAGCGAAGGGGGCCGAAAACGCCAGCAAGGGCCAGGGCAGCGGCTTCGGCCTGCGGGCCCGACCCGCGGGCGCCTTCGTCATCAAGAATGGGACGGTGCGCTGGCTGCCCGCGGTGGATGTCAACCGCATCATCCTGGGGGGCCAGGTGCTCGCGGGCATCTTCCTGCTCACGCTCGGCCGGGGACTGGTGCGCCGCTTGCTCCAAGAGGCCAGACCCCTGCGCCGTAGGCGGTTCGCGAGGTGAGGCGCCCTCGCGCCCCGCCTCAGGCCGTCTTCCCCGCGCTTCCCACGAGCCGCTCCAACCCCAGGATGGTCGGCTCGCGGTAGAAGTCCTTGAGCACCACCCGGACGCCCAACCGCTGCGTCACCAACGTCAGCAGCCGGATCGCCTTGAGCGACTGGCCCCCCAGGTAGAAGAAGTCGTCGCCAATCCCGACCTTCTCGACGCTCAGCACGTCCCGGAAGAGCTCCGCGAGGGTGTGCTGCAACGGGTTCTGGGGCGGCGCGGTCTGCCCCGCCTGCCAGCGGACCTCGGGGAGCTTCCGCTCGTCGATCTTCCCACCGGGCGTCCTCGGCATCTTCGCGACGAAGCGCAGCTGCTCCGGAATCATGTACTCGGGAAGGGAATCCGCCAGGAACGTCCGGAGCTCGCGCTTGCCGAGAGGCGCCCACGCCGGGCCCTGGTAGGAGTCGGCGAAGTGCTGGTACCAGATGCTCGGCTCGTCGTACTCGCCCACATCCTTCTCCAGATCGATGCGCACGGGCCCCATCCCTCCGGGGACGTGGTACTCGCCCGAGACCGGGAAGCGCATCTCCGTCCAGCACTCCCACTGCGCCACCGTACCGACCACGCGCTGGGAGCGAGGCTCGATGCCCAGGGGCCGTCCGCCCACGCGCTCGTGAATGCGCAGCCAGGCATCCTCCGGCAGCCCATCCGCACGGCGCTTCTCGCACCACTCCGTGAAGCTCAGCTCGGGATGGTTGCTCTTGCCCGTGGGCCGCACCGGCACGATGGCGCGCGCGAGCCCCATTCCACGAGTGAGTGCCTTGAATCCCTCCAGCACGCAGCTCGCGAGGCCTCGGCTCTGGTGGGACGGGAGCACCACGCCCGTCAAGATGAGCAGGGTGTCCGGCGCCAGGGCTCTGTCCGCGGACAAGGCTCGCTCCAGCGCGGCGCTCCATCCGGACGGCAGGGTGGACACCTCGCCCGACCAGCGCGAGGGCACCGCATTGCCCGCGGCGACGACCTGGTCCGCCTCATCGACCAGCGCGAACTGGTACTCGGGGAACTCGGTCCAGATGCGCGGCCAGAGAACCTTGACCGACGAGTCCCCGGCGAAGAACTGGGGCCAGGACTCGAGGTGCGCCGCTTCCATCTGCCGCAGCAGCTCCGGACGCTGCGCCAGCGTGAAGAGACGGTAGGTCGCGCCCTGCGCGGTGAAGCCGTTGAACGCCTCCGAAAGCTCGAGGTAGGCCAGCAGCCGCTCACTGCCGCTGTCGAGGTCCACCGCCTTCACCACACAGCTCGTGATGGAGGGATGGGCACTCAACCGCGCGTTGATCTCCTCCAACTCCACGCGGTTGCCTCGGATCTTGACCTGCTTGTCGCTCCGGCCCAGGTAGTAGACCGTGCCCTCGGCGTCGTACTTGCCGACATCCCCCGTGCGATAGAGCCGCAGCGGCTCCGCTCCGTCCAGGGAGTGGGACAGGAACACCTCGGCGGTGCGCTGGGGGTCCCCCAGGTATCCGCGCGCCAGACCCGGCGACGCCACGTAGATGTCGCCCGTCACCCCGATGGGCACGGGCCGCAGACGGCGATCCAGGATGAACAGGCGTGCGTTGTCGATGGGCCGCCCGATGGGAACGATGGCGCCCTCGAAGTCGCGGCTGCAATCGAACGTCGAGGCATCGACCGTCACCTCGGTCGGACCGTAGTGGTTCATCAGGCGCCCGCCGAAGACGCGAAGCAGCTTGTCGCGAACCTCCCGGTGAAGCGCGGCGCCACCGACGATGGTCAGCCGCAGCCGCTCCAGCGGGGAGAACGACCCGGCGGCACGCGCGTCCGCCACGGCGGCGAGGAAGAGCGGCACGCCCTGGAGGACGGACACCCCATGGCGGCTCAGCAGCTCATTCACCTGGGCGGGATCCGTCCGCTGCTCGCTGGAGGCGATGGCCACACGGGCTCCAGACACCAGCGGCCAGAAGATCTCCACGATCGAGGCGTCGAACACGTACGAACTCGTCATCAGGACGCAGTCCGTCCGCTCCAGCGTGTACCGCCGTTGCAGGAACTCCAGGTAGTTCACCAGACCCTGGTGTTCGATCTCGATCCCCTTGGGCAGACCCGTGGTCCCCGAGGTGTAGATGACGTAGGCCACGTCCCCCGGGGTCGCCCGCACCGGGGGCCGCGACACCTCGCGGCCAGAGGCGGGGCTCCAGGTGCCCGGGGCATCCAGGAGCAGCGGCGCCACCCCACCCGCCTCCACCTTCTCGCGAAGGGCGGACACGGTGAGCACCTGACGGATCCCCGAATCGGCGAGGATCGCCCGAATGCGCGCCTCGGGGTAGTCGGGCAGCAACGGAACGTAGGCCGCGCCCGTGCCGAGGATGCCCACCAGGCTCGCGAGCAGTTCGAACGAGGGCTCGAGCAAGACACCGACCCGGTCGCCCTGGCGGACGCCACGCGCGGTGAGTTCGCCACCGATCTGAAGTGCCCGGTGCTGGAGCTGCGCGTAGGTGTAGCGGTGCTCCCCTTCGAGCACGGCGATCTCCTCGGGGACCGCCGCGGCACGCTGGGCGATCAGGTGCGCCACCGTCACCTCGCGCGAGAAGGGCACCTGGGTCTGGTTGAACTCCGTGAGCAGACGCCGCGCCTCGGCTCCAGGCATCAGGCCGTAATCCCACAGGGACTGGTCCGGAGTGTTCAGGACCTCGTTCACCAGGAAGATGAACTCACGCAACATCCGCTGGGCGGTGGGCCGCTCGAACAGGCGCGAGTTGTAGTTGAGCGCCAGCGAGACGTCGTCGCCGAACTGGTCCACCACGAGCGTCAGATCGAACCGCGCCGTGGTCCACTCCGCTCCATGCATCCGCTCGTCGAGCGAGATCTTGACCCCTTCCAGGTGGAAGTGGTCGAGGATGGACGTCTTGTTGTTCTGCACGCCGTACATGACCGAGAACAACCGGGGCCGCGACAGATCCTTGGGCAGCGGGAGCTGTTCGATGAGCAGGTTGCTCGGGTAGCCATGGTTCTCGTAGCCCTCGATGGCCACCGAGGACATCTGGCGAAGCAGCTCGCTGAACGTCATCCCCTCGTTCATGCGCGCGCGCAGCGGCAGCGGCGTGGCGAACAATCCGAGCGTGTCCCGCAGCATCTCATCGTCGCGATTGGCGATGGGCGAGCCAATCACGATGTCGTCGTTGCCGGTGAGCCGGTAGAGGTAGGCGTTCAGCACCGCGAGCAGGAACATGAACAGCGTCACGTTGGACTCGCGCAGGGCGGCCTGGAGCTTCGCCACCGTCTCGCGCTCGAACCACGCATCCACGGTGCTGCCGTCGTACGTGAGGACGCCAGGCCGCGGATGATCCGTGGGCAGGGCCAGCGCGGGGGGAACGGTCTCGAACTGCCGCAGCCAGTAGGCCTTGGCCTGGTCGAACACCCCGTCTCGCACGGCGTCGTGCATCCGCTGCGCATAGTCGAGGTAGTCCACCCGCGGCACCGGCGCGCCAGGCCGCTGACCGGTGGCCAGCTGGTTGTAGAGCTGGCTGAACTCCTTGATCATGTTGATCGTGGAGGTCTCGTCCCAGACGATGTGATGGATGACGAAGACCAGCATGTGGCGCTGGTCCGGGTACGTCACCAGGCGGGTGCGGAAGAGGGGCCCCGCGTGCAGATCGAAGAGCTGATTGCCCAGCCCATCTGCCACGTGCTCGGCGTCATCCCGGACCTCGGAGGCCGGGATGTGGCGGCGGTCGATGAAGACGTCCGAGGCCTCGAGCCGGATGGGAGCGCCCAGCACCTGGATCGGCTTGCCGTCCTGGTAGTCGAAGCGGGCGCGGAACACCTGATGCCGGGCGATGAACTGATTCCAGGCCTCCAGGTACGCCTCGGAGTTGATCGCTCCGTCCAGGAACAGCGTCAAGGTGATGTTGTAGACCGGCGAGTCCGGATCGAGCGTGTACGCGTACCACTCCGGAATCTGCTGCGGCGCCACGTCGTAGACGGCCTGGGGCGCCACGTGCGTGAGCGCGCCGAAGTCCAGCTCGGCCCGGGCCTTCCGGCCGGAGCCATTCGGGGTCATCCGCAGCCGATCGACTTGCTCGGCGTAATCACCCAGCAGGGGCGACTCGAAGATGACGCGCAGCGGGATGTCGATGTCGAAGGCCTTGCGCGCCTTGGTCGTCATCTCCGCGGCGGCCAGCGAGTGGCCTCCGAGCGAGAAGTAGTTGTCATCCAGGCCCACGGAGGACACGCCGAGCAAGCGCGACCAGATCTCCGCCAGCCGCCGCTGCGTTTCGGTAGCGGGCGGACGGTGCTGACGCGCCTCGTTCTGGGCGCTGCCCGTTGGCGGAGGCAGGGCCTTGCGATCCAACTTCCCGTTGTCGGTGAGCGGGAACTCGTCCAGGTAGACGAAGTCGGTGGGCACCATGTACTCCGGCACCCGCTCCTGCAGGTGCAGGATGACGTTGGAGAGCAGGGGCGCGGGCTTGATCCGAGGGACCATGTACGCCACCAGGCGGGTGTAGGCCCCCGCCTCGGAGAACGCCTTCACCACGGCATCCTTGATCTGCGCGTGCTCGCGCAGCGCCGTCTCGATCTCGCCAATGTCGATGCGCCGGCCGCGCAGCTTGATCTGATGATCCAGCCGCTCCAGGAACACCAGGGAGCCGTCATCGAGGTAGCGCACCCGATCGCCCGTGCGGTACATGCGCGCACCCGGCTCGGCCGAGAACGGATCCGGCACGAACACCCGCGCCGTCCGCTCCGGATCCGCGGCGTAGCCACGACCCACGCCCAGTCCACCGATGCACAGCTCGCCCGCCACGCCGATGGGCACCGGACGCAGGGCATCATCGAGGACATAGATCTTGTGGTTCTGCAGCGTGCCGTTGATCGGCATGTACGTCAGGTCGCTCGAGGGCGCGGACAGGATGCGGTGATGGCACGAGTCATCCGAGCACTCGGTGAGCCCATACATGTTCATCATCGGGATGCGCGGCCACAGCGCGAACCAACGCTGGCACAGGTCCGGGGGAAGCCCCTCGCCGTTCATGATGAGCCAGCGCAGCGATGACAGATCATACGTCCCGGGCGCCGACTCCAGCTCCGCCAGCATCGCCTTCATGTGCGCCGGCACCGACTGGATGACGGTGATGCGCTCACGCTGGATCTGCCCGAACAAGCGCTTGGGATCCCACGCGTCATCACCGGTCAGGACGGCGGTCCTCCCGCCCATGAGCAGCGCGGAGAACATCTGCCAGATGGAAACGTCGAAGGTCTGGACGGCGATCTGCGCCACCACGTCCTGCTCGCCCACGCCCAGGTCGAGCGCCTTGGCGAACAGGTGGTTGAGCATGCCGTGGTGGTGCAGCATCGCGCCCTTGGGCACGCCCGTCGAACCCGACGTGAAGATGACGTAGGCGAGCTGGGCCAGCTCGGTCCGCACCTCGGGCGCGGTGCGCGGCGCCGTCGCGGGAAGCTCCTCGATGACCAGCACCTGCGATGCCGGGAAGAAGCTGGAGGCCTTCTCGGCGTGGGCCCGGGAGGAGATGGCGAAGCGCGCCGCGCCCAGCTCGAGCATGCTGGCGATGCGCCGCTCCGGATGGCCGAGATCCACCGGCATGTACGCGCCGCCGGCCTTCCACACGCCAAGGATCGAGGCCATGTAATCCAGCCCGCGATCCAGCATCAACGACACCACCGACTCCGGCTTCAAGCCCCGCGCGATCAGGGTGTGCGCGATCTGGTTGGCTCGGGCGTCCAGCTCCTCATAGGTGATGCTCCGTCCATCGCAGACGGCGGCGACGCGGCCGGCGTACGTCCGGGCGCGCTGGGCGAAGAGCTCATGGAAGCAGGCCAGCTCGGGCAGGGACCGGTCGGTGCGGTTGCGCTCGACGACTTCCGCGCGCACGGCGGCCTCGCTCATGAGGGGGTAGTCCTCGAGCGGCCGGCCCATGTCCTCCGTCACGCCGCGCAGCACGTGAACCCACCCCTCGTGCAGACGCTCGACGGTGGAGCGCTTGAACAGGTCGGTGTTGTACTCCCACTCGCCCTCGACGAGCCCTTCCGTCTCCCACAACGCGAGCAGCAGGTCGAACTTGGCCGTCCGCGACTCGTAGTCGAAGTGCTGGGAGTCGACGCCCGGCATGGACACCTTGGAGCCGAACAGGTTGTGCAGGACGAACATCACCTGGAACAGCGGGTTGGCCCCGGCGTCGCGGTGGGGAAGCACCTCCTCGACGATGCGCTCGAACGACACGTCCTGGTTGTCGTAGGCCTCCAGCGTCCGCTTGCGGACCTGCGCCAGGAGCTGCCGGAAGGTCTGGCGCTCGGAGAGGTCCACGCGCAGGACGAAGGTGTTGATGAAGCAACCGATCAACCCTTCCAGCTCCGGACGGCTGCGGCCCGCGATGGGCGAGCCCACGGTGACGTCCCGGCTGCGCGTGACGCGGTGGAGCAGCGTGGCCAGCGCCGCCTGGAGGACCATGTAGAGGGTGACCCCCTCCCGCTGGCAGAGCGTCTGGATGGCCTGGGACAGCTCCCCGCCCAGCGAGAACGGCAGCTTGGCCCCGTGGTGGCTCTGCGTGCGCGGCCGGGGGAAGTCGAGCGGCAGCTCCAGGTAGGGGACTTCCTTGCCCAGCACCTCGCGCCAGTACGTCAACTGCCGGTCGAAGAGCGCTCCATCCACCTGCCTGCGCTGCCAGGCGGCGTGATCGTAGCTCTGGATCGGCAAGGGGGGCAGCCGGGGAGCACGCTCCTCGAGGAACGCCGCGTAGCACTCCCCCACTTCCTGGATGAAAATGCCCATGGACCACCCATCGCAGATGATGTGGTGCATGTTCAGGAAGAGGACGTGGGTTTCGGGAGCGAGCCGGAACAGCGTGATGCGGAAGAGCGGCAGCTGGCTCAAGTCGAAGGTTCGCTCGGCCTCGTGCTCGATGCGCTGACGCGCCTCCCGCTCGGGATCCGCCGCTTCACTCAAGTCCACGAGGTCGACGACGAAGCCCACCTGCTCATGGATGCGCTGGTAGGGCACGCCCTCCACGGTGAAGAACGAGGTGCGCAGCGACTCGTGCCGCTGCATCACCGCCCGCAGGCTCTTCTCGAGCCGGGCCACGTCCACGTGTCCATCCAGCCGCAGGGCGTAGTGGACGTTGTAGCTGGAGTCCTCGGGGTTCAGCTCGTTGAGGAACCAGAAGCGCTGCTGGGCGAATGACAGCTCGAGCCGTTCCGCGCGAGGCACGGGCACCAACAGCTCCCGGGCCGCCGGGGTCCCGAGCGCCTGCGCTCCCAGGGCCTGCACCGCGAAGTCCGCGATGGTGGGGTACTGGAACAGGCTGCGCAGGGGCAGCTCCCGCTGGAAGCGGTCGCGCACCCGGGCGATCACCTGGGTGGCCATCAACGAGTGACCGCCCAGGTCGAAGAAGTTGTCGTGGATGCCCACGCGCTCGACCTTCAGCACCTCGGCCCACACCGTGGACAGGTACGACTCCAGCTCGTCGCGCGGAGCCACGAAGGACTCCCCGCCCCGCATCTGCTCGCGCGTGGGCACGGGCAGCGCCTTGCGGTCGATCTTCCCGTTGCGGTTGAGCGGGAAGCTCTCCATCACCATGAAGATGCCCGGCACCATGTAGCCAGGCAGCTGACCGCGCAGCTTCGCCTTGAGCGCCTCGATCAGCTCGCCCGCGGGGGCCGTGGACACCACATAGGCCACGAGCTGCTTGTCCGCGCCCTCCTTGCCGCGTGCCAGCACCACCGTCTGCTGGACCGTGGGGTGCTCGGCGATGCGCGACTCGATCTCGGACAACTCGACGCGGTAACCCCGAACCTTGACCTGGTCATCCAGGCGGCCCAGGAAGTCCAGCTGCCCATCGATGGTGTACTTGCCGATGTCTCCCGTCTTGTAGAACCGGGAGCCGGGCTCCGCGCGGAAGGGATCCGGCATGAACACCGACGCGGTCAGCTCCGGACGCTCGAAGTAGCCGCGCCCCACCGCGACGCCGCCGATGTACAGCTCACCCGCCACGCCGATCGGCGCGAGCCGCAGCTCCCGGTTGAGCACGTAGACCTGCATGTTGCCCACGGGCCGGCCCACGGGCAGACGATCCAGCTCCCGCCGCGCGTACGGCTCCAGGGACACCGCGGAGACGTCGTCCGAGCACTCGGTGGCGCCATAGGTGTTGTAGAGCGGGATGCGGGGGTAGAGGGAAACCCAGTCCCGGAGCATTTCCGGAGGCAAGGTCTCCGCGTTCGACACCACGGCGCGCAGGCGGGACAGCTTGCCCTGCCATCCCGTATCGGCGTGGATGACCTGCAAGAGGGCGCGCAGCAGGGACGGCACCACCTCGATCACCGTGAGGCCGTGGCGCTCCAGTTCCACGTAGAGGCGAGCCGGATCCTTCGCCACCTCGTCCTTGAAGACGTTCGTCGTCCCTCCGACGAGCAAGGGCGACAGGAACTGCCACACCGAGATGTCGAAGCACTGCGAGGCGTCCTGCAGCATCACATCCGTCGGGCCGAGACCGAGCACCAGGATCTTGCTGTACAGGTGGTTGAGCATGCCCCGCTGATCGATCATCGCCCCCTTGGGAACGCCGGTGGTTCCCGAGGTGAAGATGACATAGGCGAGGTGGCCCGGCTGGCTGCGGGGCGCCGGGTCGTGCTCCTCGTGGGAGGCCGCGAGGATGTCGTCCAGGAAGTAGAGCGCGGGAGACTTCTCGCCCAGGGCGGAGGCCACCGCACGAGCTTCCTTCTCGAGCGCGCGACCGCACAGCAGGATGCGGCTGCCACTCTGCTCCAGCAACTGCGCGTGCCGCGCGGTGGGATGGCGGGGATCCAGCGGCAGGTACGCCCCACCCGCCTTGAACACGCCCAGCATGAGGGTGAGGAAGTCGATGCCCCGCTCGTCGAGCAGGGACACCAGCGACTCGGCCTCGACGCCCTGGGAGATAAGGAAGTGGGCGAGCCGGTTGCTCCGGCGATTCAGCTCCCGGTAGGTCAGCCGCTCGTCGCCGCTCACGACCGCCACGGCGTCTGGCGTCGCGGCGACCTGCTTCTCGAAGACCGGCGCGAACGCGGTCTGGATCCGGAAGTCGACGGAGCTCTCGTTCCAGTCCTCCAGGATCAGCGCGCGCTCCGCCTCGGGCAGGAGGGGCAGCCGCAGCAGGGGCACATCGGGCGTCTCGACGATGCTGGCGAGCAGCGTCTGGAAGTGGCCGGTGAAGCGCGCCACCGTCGCGGCATCGAACAGGCGAGTGGCATACTCGAAAGCCGCGTGGAGCTGGCCCTCCTCCTCCCACATCTCCAGCAGCAGGTCGAACTTGGCCGTGGTGATCCGGGTGTCGAACGGCGCCGTCCGCACGCGAGGCAGCTCCAGCCGCCACGCGCGGGTGTTCTGGAAGGCGAACATCACCTGGAACAGGGGGTTCTGGCTGATGTCCCGCTCCGGCTGCACCTCCTCCACCAACTTCTCGAACGGCAGCTCCTGGTGCTCGAAGGCCTCCAACGTGTGCTGGCGGACCCGGTGCAGCAGCTCCCGGAACGTGGGGCGCTGGGAGAGATCCGTCCGCAGCACCAGCGTGTTGACGAAGCAGCCGATCAACGCCTCGAGTTCGGGCTTGCCGCGTCCGGCCACGGGCGTGCCGACGGTGATGTCCTCGCTGCCCGAGTAATGGTGCAGCAGGACGTTGAAGGCCGTCAGGAGGAACATGAACAGCGAGGTGTCCTCGCGCTCACACAGGGCCTTGATGCCCGCCACCGTCTGGGGAGGGAGGGTGAAGCCCATCCGCGCGCCGCGGCTGGCGGTGCGAACCGCGGGTGCCGGCCTGTCCAGGGGAAGCTGGAGCAACGGCACCGGCTGGGCGAAGACCGAGCGCCAATACGCCACGTCCTCCGCCAGCGCACCCGACTCCACGCGCTGCGTCTGCCAGGCCGCGTAGTCGTGGTAGTGGATGCGCAAGGGACCGAGCCCGGAGTCATCGCTCCCCCGGGACAGCGCGGAGTAGAACCGGCCCAGCTCCTCGACGAACAACGCGATGGACCAACCATCCACGATGATGTGGTGCAGGCAGACGCCGAGCACGTAGCGGTCGCTCGCGACCCGCACCAGATGGACCCGCACCAGCGGACGCGAGAAGTCAAAGGGCCTGGCCGCCTCGAGCTCCAGCAGCCGCCGGGCCTCGTCGAGCGGAGAACCGGCCGTTCGCGCATCCAGATGGCCCAGTTGGAAATCGACGTGCTCGTGGAGCACCGGGTACGGCACACCGCGAACGTCACCGAACGTGGTCCGCAGTCCCTCGTGGCGCGCGAAGACGGCCTGAAGGCTCCGCTCCAGCATCGCGGTGTCGAGTTCGCCCTCCAGCAGGAGCGCGCCCGAGACGTGATAGGAGGTATCGGAGGGATCGAGCTGCTGGATGAACCACAGCCGCTTCTGAGCGTAGGACAGCGCGAGCGAGCCCTCGCGGGGGGCGCGCGGGATGGCGGCCACGGGGGCGCGTCGCTCGAGCGACGCGAGGCTTCGGGTGAACTCCTCCACCGTGGGGTACTGGAACAGGTGGCGCAGGGGCACGTCGCACGCGAAGTGCTCGCGCACCCGGGAGATGACCTGGCCCGCCAACAGCGAGTGACCCCCGAGCGCGAAGAAGTCCGAGCGAGCGCCTACCCGCGCCACCCCGAGCACTGCCTGCCAGATGGACGCGACGGCGCGCTCGGCCTCGTCACGCGGCGCCACGTAGTCCAGCTCCGCCATCTGGGCGGCGGTGGACCGCGCCAGGAGCGCCTTCACATCCACCTTGCCCACCGCGGTGAGCGGCAGCTCCTCGAGCAGGACGTACAGGTGGGGCACCATGTACGCGGGAAGCGTCTCCCCGAGATGACGCCGCAGCGCCTCGGGGGTGGACTCCGGTGCGCCCGCCTGGACCGGGACGACATAGGCCACCAGGTGCCGGCCGCCCAACCCATCATCGGGTGCCAGGACCACGGCCTGACGAAGCGCCGGATGGGCGCGCAGGGGCGTCTCGATGTCACCCAGCTCGATGCGGGCTCCGCGCACCTTGACCTGCTGATCGCGGCGCCCGAGGAATTCAAGCTGGCCGTCCGCGCGCCACCGGGCGAGGTCCCCGGTGCGATACAGCCGCGCTCCGGACTCGGAGCCATGAGGATCCGGGATGAACCGCTCCGCCGTCCATTCCGGCCGGTTGATGTAGCCGCGCCCCACCCCGATGCCGCCGATGTACAGCTCTCCGGCGACCCCCACGGGCGCCAGCCGCAGCTCGCGATCCAGGATGTACACGGTGCTGCCCGTGCGAGGCCGCCCGATGGGCACGCTGACCTGCTCCGCGGAGGGCGGCGTCGTCACGTCATGGAACGTGGCGACGTCGGTGCACTCGGAGGGACCGTAGACGTTCTGCAGCGGAATCCGGGGGAAGCGCGCCAGCCACCGCCGGCAGACCTCGACGGGAAGCGTGTCTCCGCCCACCAGCACCCGCCTCAAGGAAGGAGAAGCCTCCCGGCCAGTGCTCAACAGCGCGTCGAGCAGCGCCGGGACCACGTCCATCAGGGTGATTCGAAGCGCGGCCAGCGCCTCGTGCAGACGCTCGGGATCACGTGCCTCCTCGTCGGAGAGGATGTGCACCTGTCCACCGACCGTCAGGGGCGCGAGGAACTGCCAGGTCGTGGCATCGAAGATGTGCGGGGCGTGCTGCGCGACGCGATCCTCGGCGCACAGGCCGATCTGCTGGATGAAGGCATGGCAGTGGTGGCTGAGGCTCCGGCGCTCCACCAGCGAGCCCTTGGGCACTCCCGTCGTGCCCGAGGTGAAGACGACATAGGCCAGGCTGGAGGAAGGGACACTCACCCCAGGGTTGTGGGTTCGCGTCTCCGAGCCCGATAGCGACTCGATGAGATGCAACGGCACCTGGGCGCCCGCGGCGGCCAGCGCGCCACGCGCGTGCTCGGCGAGGGACTGGGCGCACAGCACGGCCCAGGGAGCGCTCTCCGCCACCACCCGGGCCAACCGGCTCGTGGGCTGCTGCGGATCCAGGACGAGGTAGGCACCTCCCGCCTTGAGCACGCCCAGCACGGTCTCCAGGTACGAGATTCCTCGCGGGGCGAGGATGGCAACCACGCGATCCGCCGAGGCGCCCGCGGCCAGCAGGGCGTGCGCCGTGCGGTTGGCTCGCTCGTTCAGCTGCCGGTAGGTGCGCGACTCCGCGCCACACTGGACCGCCACCGCCGAGGGAGAACGCTCCACCTGCGCCTCGAAGGCGCTGATGACATCCGGCACGGGCCGCGCCGCGGGAGGATTCCAGGCCCCGCGCACGAGCCGTGCTTCCTCCTCGGGCAGCAGCTCCAGCCGGGAGATCTCCAGCTCCGGCGTCCGCGCGATGGACTCGAGCAGGACCCGGTAGTGTTCCAGCATCCGGCCCACCGTGCTCTCGGTGAACAGGTCGGCACGGCACTCCAAGGTGGCGATCAGCCCCTGCCGATGCTCGGTGACCGCGAGATCCAGATCGAACTTCGCGGTGCGGCTCTCCGTGAGGCACTGGCGCAGGTGAACCCCACCCGGGAGCGCTTCCCCTTCGCTCTCCAGGAGCCGGTTGACGGTGAACATCGCCGAGAACAACGGCGCCCGGCTGGCCTTCTGCTCCGAGCGCAGGGCCGCGACGATCTGTCCGAGCGGTACGTTCTGATGATCCAACGCCTCCAGGACCGAGCGCCGGGTCCGCGTCAGCAGCTCGCTGAAGCTGGGTCGTCCGGAGGTGTCCGCGCGCAACAGCAGCGTATCGGCGAAGAACCCGATAAGCGGCTCCAACTGGCGGCGAGGCCGGCCGGCCACGGGGGTGCCGATGAGCAGATCCGTCTGCCCGGAGTAACGGTGGAGCACTACCTCGAAGGCGGCCAGGAGGACGGTGAAGAGCGTCGTCTCATGCCGCGCGGCCAACGCCCGGAGGCTTCCCGCGAGCCCGTCCGGAAGGGACAGCGACTTCGTCACGCCCTCGCTTCCCTCGACGGGCGGCCGGGGCCGATCCGTGGGGAGCTCCAGGATGGGCAACTCACCCGAGAGCGTGTCGAGCCAGTAGCGCAACGAGCGCTCATGCTGGGGACCTTGGAGCAATCGCCGCTGCCAGCCCACATAGTCCGAGTACTGGACAGGCAGCGCGGGCAGGGACTCGGGCTGGCCCGCGAGCAGCAGGGACAGCTCGTTCATGAAGACGGCGATGGAGGCGCCGTCGGCGATGATGTGGTGGATGCCGAGGACGAGGGCCCGCTGCTCGGAGCCCAGCTCGGCCAGCGTGAGCCGCAGCAACGGCGCGCGCGTCAGATCGAAGGGGCGTTGCTCCTCGGCGGCGACCAGTTCTCGCAGCCGCTGCTCCTGCCGCGCGGCGGGCAGGGCACTCAAATCGATCACCGGCACGCTCAGGTGCAGGGCTGGCAGGACGCGCCGGAAAGGCACCCCACCCTCCACGCCGAACTCGGTCCGCAGCGACTCGTGCCGCCGGACGATCTCGTTCACCACGCGCTCCACCGCCTCGGCGGAGAGGGGCCCGGTCACGCGCACGGCGCCGGCCAGGTTGTAGGCCGTGCTGTCGGGATCCAACTGGTGCAGGAACCACAGCCGCTCTTGCGCGAACGACAGCGCGAGTCCCTCGGCCCCGGACTCGCTGGCCGAGGCCGTCAGGGACAGGTCACTCACGTCCTCGTAGACGCGGCTGGAGATCTCCTCGGCCACGGCTTGGAGGGTGGCCCCCGACAACAGCAGGGTGGCTGGAAGCTCGACCCCGATCTCGGATTGGATCAGGTTCTTCAACTCCATGGCCCGCAGCGAGTCCAACCCATAGGCGGACAGGGGGGTCTCGCTCGTGACCTGGAGGAAGCTCACCCGGAACAGACTGGCGACCAGACTCTTGAGGGCGTCGTCCACCAGCTCCAGGGTTTCCGGCCGTGGCTTCTCGCGTAGAACGCTGATCAGGGAAGGGGCTTCGAGAGTCATGGTGTGGCTGGGCGGACCGGAGCCCGCCTCGTTGTCCTCAAGAGGTTCAGGGTGTGACCACCCGCGCGATCAGGGCCCGGTGCGCAGCACGTCCGCGACAGCCGAGAGGGTCGCGTCCACGTCGGACTCGGAGATGCCGTAATGCGTCACCGCGCGGACGCGGCCGTAGCCCAGCTCGCCCATCCGCACGCCCCGCTGCTTCAAGGCGCTCAAGAACGACTGCCAGCTGAAGCGCTCGTCCGTGACGCGGAAGATGACGATGTTGGTCTGCACCGTGGACAGGTCGAGCTGGATGCCCGGCATCTCTTGGAGACCGGCCGCCAGCCGCCTGGCGTGAACGTGGTCCTCGGCCAGGCGCCCGACCATCTGCTCCAGCGCGACGACGCCCGCGGCGGCGATGATGCCCGCCTGCCGCATGCCTCCACCGAGCATCTTGCGCAGCCGCTTGGCGCTTTTGATGAAGGCCTGGGAGCCCACCAGCATCGAGCCGATGGGCGCCGACAGGCCCTTTGACAGGCAGAACTGCACCGAGTCCGCGTACTGGGTGACGCGCGACACGGGCACGTCGAGGGCGCACGCGGCGTTGAAGACACGCGCCCCATCCATGTGCACGGGCAGCCCCCGCTCCGTCGCGAAGCGTCTCACTTCCGCGAGGTAGCTCAGCGGGAGCACCACACCGCCACAACGGTTATGGGTATTCTCCAGACAGATCAAACCCGCCGGGGCGCACTGCTCGTCGTTGGGATCCCGGATGGCCTGGGCCAGATCGGCGAGCGCCAACCGGCCATCGGGCTGGGTCTTGACGGGGTGCAGCACGAGCCCGCCCAGGACCGAGGCCCCACCCGCCTCGTAATTGTAGATGTCCGTCTCGTCCCCCACCAGCACCTCGGCGCCACGGGGACAATGGCTCATCATCGCCACCAGGTTGGCCATGGTGCCGCTTGGCATCAGCGCCGCGGCCTCCTTGCCCAACATGGCCGCGGCCAGCGCCTCCAGGCGGCTCACCGTGGGATCTTCGTTGTAGACGTCATCACCCAGGGACGCGTTCGTGATGGCCGCCAACATGGCGGGAGTCGGCAGCGTCACCGTATCGCTGAGCAGATCGATCAGGACACACCTTCAACTTCAAGCCGCCAGCGGCAGTCGTCACAATGAAAAAGCATAGGGAGTTCCGGGTTTTACATGAGTCCAGAAGTCCGGGCAAGCGGCCCAGGGCAGGCGGGCGGCATGGCATCACCCTGCTTGCTTCCAGAGGGGAAACCGATGGATAAACCGGAAGTTCATGAGCCATTCCGGGGACGCTGCCCAACATCCTCCCGCCAGCGACAAGCTGCGCGAATACCTGCGTGAGCGAGCCGTGGATGCGACATTGATCCAGCCCGGCTCGGACATGCCGACCGTGCCCCTGGCCGCCGCCGCGCTGGGCGTGGAGCCGGGGCAGATCGTCAAATCGATTGTCTTCGAAGGCAAGAAGCAACGCGATCAAGTCGGTCTGGCCATTGCCCCGGGAGACCTGCGCGTGGATGTGTCCAAGGTGGGCGCCGCGCTTGGCTACACGTCACTCAAGCTGGCACAACCCGACACGGTCCTGCGCGCGGCGGGCTACGCGGTGGGCGGTGTTCCTCCCGTCGGGCACAGCACCCCGATCCGGGTCGTCATCGACAAGCGGGTGCTCGACTACCCGTTCGTGTACGGAGGGGGCGGCGATGAGCAGCACATGCTTCGGATCAGCCCCGCGGACATCGTCCGGCTGACGGAGGCCGTGGTCGCGGACATCACCTCCGTGCCTGTCCCCGCCAGTCCCGGGAAGCCGTCTTGAGCGCCCAGACGATCGGGCGGCTGTCGAAGCCACCTCACCCCGAGCTGTTCGAGGCGCTCTACGAGCCGCGCTTCATCGACGATCTGGAGCATGTCCTTCCCCACCTGTTGGACATCGACCTGGCGCACGTCGTCATGCTCGGTCACCGGGGCATCCTGTCCCGGGAGATCGCGGCGCCGCTGCTGTCGCTCAACCGCGAGATGGCCGAACAGGTCCGCACCGGGGCCTCGCTCTTCACGCCCCCGCCCTCGCACCGCGGCCTCTACCTGCTGTACGAATCCCAGTATGTCGAGCGCCTGGGCGGAGAGATCGGCGGCGCCGCGCACATCGCGCGCAGCCGCAACGACATCAACGCCGCGGTGACCCGGATGCGGGCGCGCGAGGGACTGCTCGACCTGCTCGGCGGGTGTGTGGAACTGGCCCGGGCGATGTCCGCCCTGGCGGCGGCGCACGTGGAGACCGCGATGCCGGCCTTCACCCACCTCCAGCCAGCGCAGCCGAGCAGCCTGGGACACTACCTGTCCGCGGTGCTCTCGGAGGTGCTGCGCACCGCCCACTGGTTGCTGGAAGCCTATCCGCGCCTGAACCAGTCCCCCATGGGGGCCGCGGCCGGAGTCGGAACGTCCTTCGCGATCGATCGGGAGGAAGTCGCCCGGTTGCTGGGCTTCACCAGCGTCATCGCCAACTCGGCCGACTCGGTGGCGTCCCGGGACTATGTCATCCACGTGCTCAGCGGGGCCTCGCTGCTCGGCATCACCCTGACGCGGATGGCGACCGACCTGCAAGCGTGGGCCAGTCACGCGTATGGCTTCCTGACCTGGCCGGACGACATGGTCAGCACCAGCTCCATCATGCCGCAGAAGCGCAATGCCTTCGTCCTGGAGAACATCCGGGGGCAGGGAGCGCAGGCCAGCGGTGGCCTCATGAACGCGCTGCTCGGCATGAAGAACACGCCGTTCTCCAATAGCGTCGAGGTGAGCGCCGAGTCCACGGCTCCGCTGTGGCCCGCGCTGGACAGTACCCGGCTGGCACTGCGGCTGAGCACCCTCCTGATGAAGAACGTCATCGTCCACCCGGCACGCATGAGCGAGTTCCTGCGCGCCGCCGACACCACGATGACCGCGCTCGCGGACTACCTGGTGTCACGCCATGGCCTGTCGTTCCGCACGGCCCATGATGTGGTGGGCAAGCTCGTCTCGCGCTTGTCGGGTGCGCCCGCGCCAGGACTCGCCGACCTCAAGCTCGGGCTCGAGGCGCTCCTCGTCGAGAAGACCCAGCGCGCCTTCGCGCTCGACGAGGCGGAGTTGGCACGCGTGCTGGATCCCGACACGGGGTTGCGCGCCGCCGCGTATGGAGGCGGGCCCGCCCCGGACGCCGTGCGCGAGCAACTGCGCCAGCTCGATGCCCAGCGGGAGCTGCTCGTCACCCGCGTCGAGGAGCACCGCCAGCACCTCTCACAGGCCTCGGCCGACCTCACCCGGGCGGCCCTGGCCCTCACCACGGATGCACGGTGAGGGCTTCGCCCTCTTCCGGTGGACACCATGCCCGTCAAAGCCTCATCGGTTCTGGAACTCATGAAGAACACGCCCCTGGCGCGGTTGCGCGGCCGGAGCGTCTCGGCTCCCCGTGCGCGGCTCTGGGGCAAGCTGGAGCTGGCCATGCCCGGGCAGATGAAGGACCGGGTCGCGCTCCAAGCCGTCGAGGATGCCGAGGCCCGGGGTGAACTGCGCCCCGGAGGCGTGATCGCCGAGAGCTCGTCCGGCACCATGGCGGAAGGCCTGGCTCGCGTCGGCAGTCTCAAGGGCTATCGGGTCATCATCGTCACCGACCCCCGCATGGACACGACCGCCGCCGCCAAGCTGCGCGCGCTGGGCGCCGAGCTGGAGATCGTGGACACCTACCACCCCGAGGGAGGCTGGCAGTACTCCCGGCTGCAGCGGCTGCGCGAGGTGCTGGCCCGGAATCCAGGGGCCTTCTGGCCCCGGCAGTACGACACGCCGAGCAACCCCAACGCCTACGTCAACCACCTCTCGCAGGAGCTGCTCGAGGCGCTGGGGTCCAACCTGGCCGCGGTGGTCGGCACCGTGGGCAGCGGCGGCTCGCTGAGCGGGACCGCGGCGGCGCTCCGCCAGCGACTGCCCGACATCCGGATCGTGGCGGTCGATGCCGTGGGCTCGGTCCAGTTCAACCAGCCGAACCTGAAACGGCTCCAGAGCGGCCACGGCAACAGCATCATCGCCGGCAACATCAATTACCGCGTCATGGACGAGGCGCACTGGCTGTCGGACGGCGAGGTCTTCTCCGGGTGCTGGGAGCTGGCGCGCCGCGAGGGCATCTTCGCGGGCGGCTCCTCGGGCGCGGCCTACATCGTGGCCTCCTGGATCGCCGAGCAGTACGGCCCGGATCGGGACGTGGTGGTGATCCTCCCGGATCGGGGAGATCGCTACGCGGAGACGATCTACTCCCAGGACTATCTGGCCAAACACGGCCTGGTGGGCATCGAGGCGGCGGCCCAACCCCAGCGGATCCGCTACGGCGTCGACGTCGCCGAGCGGTGGAGCTGGGCTCCCCTCCCCCATGATGGTTCCGTTCCCTATCACGCGGCCGATGCCATCCTCAGCGGCCACCTGACGCGCGAGCTGGGACTCGAATAGAAAGTCCGTTCCCCCCATGAGCCACTTCGTCTTCATCGAGAGCAACACCACGGGTACCGGCCGGCTCGCCGTCGAGCGCCTGCTCGCGCAAGGCGATCAGGTCACGTTCATCACCCGGCAGCCCAGGAAGTACCCGTTCCTGAACTCCTCGGCGGCCGGCCTGCGCGTCCTCGAGGTCGAGACCAACGACGTGGCGGCGGTGAAGGCCAGCGTGAGGGAACTGCAACGGCGGGCGACGCCCGACGCGCTCGTCACCTTCTCCACCTTCTACGTCCCCACCGTCGCCGAGGTCGCGGCGGACAGCGGCTTCCGCTACCTGAATCCGCGCACGGCGCTCGACTGTCACGACAAGTACCGCTCCCGCCAGGTGCTGCGGGGCGCCGGGCTGCCGACGCCCGACTTCTGGCTCGTGACGACGGACGAGGAGCTGCTGCGGGTCAGTGAGACGGCCCGCTACCCCTGTGTGGTCAAGCCCATCGCGGAGAGCGGCAGCAACGGCGTGCGTCTGGTCAACGACCGGGAGGAGTTCCTGGCTCACGCCCGGATGCTCCGGGCCCGGCGTGTCAACGAGCGCGAGCAGCCGTTGGAAGGCCACCTGCTGATCGAAAGCCTGCTCAGCGGTCCCGAGTTCAGTGTCGAGACGATCACCCTCGGTCCGGGCCGCACCCACGTCATCGGCGTCACCGCCAAGCACCTGTCCACCCCTCCGCATTTCGTCGAGATGGGTCATGACTTCCCGGCCGATCTGGAGCCCAAGGCCCGTCAGGCACTCGAGGAGGCCACGGTGGCGGCGCTGGACGCGGTGGGCTTCGATTGGGGCCCGGCGCACACCGAGCTTCGCTTCACCCCCACCGGCCCGGTGGTCGTGGAGATCAACCCCCGGCTCGCGGGCGGGATGATTCCCGAGCTGGTGCGCTACGCCACGGGGATTGATCAGCTCACCGTGATGCTGGACATGCTGCTCGGCAAGCCAGTGTCATTGCAGGCGACCCGTCAGGAGTACGCGGCCATCCGCTTCTTGACCGCGCCACGCCGGGGCCGCATCACCCGCGTCTCGGGCGTCGAGGAGGCGAGGCGCCTGCCCGGCGTCCGCGACGTGAGCGTGGACAAGGGCGTGGGCAGCGTGGTCCGCTTCCCGGAGAACGCCATCGATCGGCTGGGCTTCGTCATCGCCAGCAGTCCCCACCGCGCGGAGGTGATCGCGGGCGTCAATCAGGCGCGCGCGCTCATCGAGCTCCAGCTCGAGGACGTGAAGGACGCCTAGTCCTCGAAGCGCAGCGGCTCCACCTGCGTGGTGGAGAAGCGCCAGGTCTTGGAGAAACCCAGGCGCGCGAGTTCCTCGCGGGCCCTCTCCAGCCGGGAGTTCATCTCGGCGTCGCGCGGATCGAACAGCAGGCCGACGACGGTTCCGCTGTGCGCCACCTGGAGACCCACGGAGCCCACGCGCTCCACCACCGCCTCGAGTTGCTCGAAGTGGGGCTTGGGCAGATAGGCCTGATTGATGCGCGCGCACGTGGACGAGACCTGTCCCAGCAGTCGCACATCCTGCTCGCGGATCGCCCGTCGCAGCAGCACGATCAGCTCGGCGAAGGTGTCGATCTCCTGGGCGCCATAGCGGGCCGGACTGAACTCGAGCGTGTCGACCCCGTCCCCCTCTTCATCCGTGTTGAAGCCGAGCACCTCGCACTCGGGCATGGGCCCACCAAACTCTTCCAACACCTCGCCCTCGCGGTGCGCGAAGAGCACCGCGGACTGGTCGAAGATGGAGGAGTCGCAAGCCGTCTCGGCCTTGACCGCCAACCGGGCCACGACGCGATCCTCCACCTGGAGCTCGAGCGAGGAGAACACCGCTCGCAGCGCCGCGGTGACATCACTGGTCGAGGAGCCGAGTCCCCAGCCAGGCGGAATGTCACTGCTCACCTCCAGGTAGCCACCCACATCCGTCCTGCCGGCCCATTCCAGGGCCAGCTGCGCGGCGTACCGGGCCTTCTTCTTCCAGGCGGGGTAGACGACGATGCCCTTGCCACTGCCCACATGGAAGGTGGCTTCCGAGCGCAACCCCGGACACGGCAGCGAGCTCAGCGCGCGGTGCAAGCGTCCCTGAGAATCCCGCACGACCCCTTGGAACACCTCGCCATGGTGGCCCACGGCGCGCCCGAAACAGAGTGACCTGCTGACGGGAACAACCGGGGCCGCGGATGGCTCCGGCTCGGCCTGAACCACGACGAGGGGACGCCGCTTCAAGGGTTCCATGAGATGTCGGTTATAACATTTTGTCCTGGCTGGAGTAAAATCCAAATATTCCAATTCTCCAGGGAATTCCGCTTTGGGGCCGTTCCTTTACTCGGCGCGTGAACCCACGAGCTGGGTGAGCAGCAGCTCGGCCAGGTGACCAATCGAGGCGGACTCCGGAATCGTCCCGGCGAGCTCGACGCCGAGTTCTTCGTGCAGTCGGGTGCGCAGGGCCTGGGCGGTGGCCTCGTTCAAGCCGTAGTTCTTCAAGGGCTGGCGCACGTCGAGCAGGATGAAGGGGCGCTTGAGCACCTGGGAGGCCAGGCTCTTGACGGTCTTCTCCAGCAAGGACCGGGCCTCCGCGGGAGGAGCACGCAACAGCGCCTGTGTCCCCGCCGGCAGCGCGCCGCCCTCTTCGAGGGAGAGCCGCTTCAACCCATCCTCGAGAAAGAGCTGCCGGGTCTGCCGACGCTGGATCTTCCCACTGGAGGTCTTCGGGATGCTCTGCTCCTGCACCAGGACGATCTGGTGCATTTCCAAGCCCAGGGCCTCGGTAATCGCCTCCTTGATCGCGGCGATCACCCCCCCGAGCGGCTGGTGGCGAGCGGTCCGGCGCACCTCCTGCACCAGCACGACGCGCTCGGTACCCTCGGGAGCCGACCCCTCCGTGGGCGACAGCGAGAACGCCGCGCCAGCGCCCGCCACCAGCGCGGGGTGGCTCTGCTGGGCGGTGAGCTCGATGTCCTGGGGGTAATGGTTCTGCCCTCGGACGATGATCAAATCCTTGAGCCGTCCGGTGATGAAGAGCTCTCCCCGGTCCAGGAAGCCCAGGTCCCCCGTGCGCAGGTAGCTCCGGGGGTCATCCGGGAGCGTGGCCTGGAAGGTCTCCAGGGTCGCCTGCTCGTTGCGCCAGTAACCCCGGGCCACATGGGAGCCGGACAGCCAGACCTCTCCCAACCGGCCCTCTGGCAGCGCGGTGCGTGACTCGGGCTCCACGATCTGGATGACCTCGTCGTGAAACGCCCGCCCGCAGCTCACGAGGTGCTTGGCATCCTCCTGGGAGTCCATCACCTCGCGCACCTCGTGCTCCACCAGCCGCGACCTGGACAGGGTCTTGATCACCGGCTCGCGCGGACCGGCGGAGCCCGTGGCGAACAGGGTCGCCTCGGCCAGGCCATAGCAGGGGTAATGCGCCTGGTGCCGGAACCCGCTCGCCTGGAAGCGGTCGCTGAAGCGCCGCAGCACCTCGGCCTGCACGGGCTCCGAGCCATTGAAAGCGATGCGCCAGCACGACAGATCCAGGGCTCGGAGTTCCTCGTCGGAGACCTTGGTGGTGCACAGCTCGTAGGCGAAGTTGGGTCCACCGCTGATCGAGGCCCGGTACTTCGAGATCGCCTCCAGCCAGCGAGAGGGCCGGGTGACGAAGTCGAGCGGCGACATCAGGAGCGTGTGCATGCCCGAGAAGACGCCCTGGAGCATGCCCATGAGGCCCATGTCATGGAACAGCGGCAGCCACGAGACGTTGACGGAGTCGGAGGTCAGCTCGAAAGCGTCCCGGCTCATGGCGCTGTTCATCATCAAGTTGCCGTGCGTCACCATGACGCCCTTGGGCGTGCCCGTGGACCCCGAGGTGTATTGCAGGAACGCCACCTCGGACGCCCGGGGCGCGGGCCCATCCCAGCTCCGCTCCGGCGTCGGCTCCACCTCGTCCACCGCGACGATTTCCGCGCGGCCCTGCTCGCCGCTGGCCTCGAGGCTCGCGCGCAGCTTGTCGCGAAGGGCACGGGTCGTCAGGACACAGGTGGCCTGACTGTCCTGGATGATGGCCAGCAGGCGCAGCATGTGCCGGTTGTTGCGCGGCGGATACGCGGGCACCGCGATGCGATGGCCGAACAAGCAGCCGAAGAACGCACGGATGTAGTCGAGTCCCGGCGGGCACAGGATGAGGACCCGATCTCCGACCGCCGTGTGCTCATGGAGCCGCGCCGCGACCGCGACCGCGTGCGCCTGGAGCATAGCGAAGCTGAGCCGATCCACGGCCTGCCCGTCCGACAGCAGGGTGTACACCGGACGGTCACCGCCGGACCCGGCGCGCTGACGTGCCAGATCGACCAGGGTCTCGGGATGCGTGCTCACGCGAGGGCACCTTTCGCTCGATTGAAATAGACGAACGCGCACCAGGCCGCCAGACAGGGAAGGAGCGCACTGGCCGCGACGAACTGGCGGACATCGTACAGCTCGAGGGCGTAGCCGTAACCGAGATACCCCACGCTGATGACCATGGACTCCACGAACGAGACAATGGACATGGCCGAGGCCCGGATGGGCGCGGGCACCTTGCTGATGAGGTGGTTGCCCACGAGCACCTCGAACAGGGGGCCCAAGGAGACGATCATCAGGAAGATGACCACCAACAGGTGCAGGTCATTCACCTGGTTGAGCAGCAGCAGACCCGCGGTCACCGCCGAGGCCAGGTAGAACGCATACTCGAGCGATATCAGGCGTGAGACGCGCTCGGCCAACAGGTAGGCCACGGCGGCCAGGATCTCCGACACGGCGATGACCGCACCAATCTGGTAGGGCTCCAGGCCGTGCTCTTTGAAGATGGCCTGGGAGAAGATGTAGTACGGGGTGATCGTCCCCACCAGGAGCGCCGACGCCAGGATGATCATCATCAGGCCGCGGCCGGGCTGCTCGAGGAAGAACTGGCGAAGCTGTTGGAGGATGCCGACCCTCGCCTCGTGCGCCGAGCCCGACATCTCCTCCGACTGGACGTCCCGGATCCGTGACCAGGCCAGGAGGCTGACCCCGAGCGCCAGCCCATACGCGACATAGACCAGCGACCAGGACACGCGCTGGAGGTAGCCCCCCGCCGCGATGGCCAGGGCCATGGCGAGAGCCCCCAGGGCCCTGGAGCGCGAGTCGATGCGCAGGAAGTCCCCCTCGCGGCCATGCACCCTCAGATAGTCGAAGAGGAGCGCTCGGTCCGACCCCGAGATGAAGCTCTTGGCGACGCCGTAGACGCAATACAGGAGCAGGAAAGGCAAGAACCCGGAGAAGAAGATGACGCTCGCGCAGTAGAGGATGAACAGGCCCAGGCCGAGGCTCACGCTCAGCTTCCTGCCGTAGCGATCCCCGATGACGCCGGTGGGAACCTCCGAGGCGACGGTCGCCCAGAAGAGCGCGGCCTGGAGCAGCCCGATCTGCTCTCCCGAGAACTGCCTCGACATGAGGAACAAGATGAAGATGCCGCGATCGAACACGGCCTGGCTGGCGACGTAATAGACGTAATACGCCGAGATCTTCGCCTGTCCGGGCTGGCTCACAACCGCACCGTGTGGGTGACACGCACCGAGTCCGAGAACCAACCAAAAGGATACGGGCTCTTGTCCGCGGGCCGCGGTCGAGGCAACAGCGGCTCCGTGGCCTCGCTCCCGTACCGCACCTCGCTCAGACGCAGCTCCAGGGGGAGGCCCTGCTCCAGGATCAGCGTCATGTCGTTTCCTGTCGTGGCCGGGGTCCAGAATTGGAAGATCAGCCGTCCCCATTCACTGCGCAGCTCGTCGGGTCCGTGGAACTTGCCGGCGACCTCGACCCCCAGGAGCTTCGCTGGGGAGACCCGCAGCTCGAGCATCGAGGCCTCGAGCCGTGGCCGCAGGCGGAGGGTCAGCTTCCTCCGCGAGCCCTCGCGGGTATCCGACAGGACCTCGAGCTCCGGGGCGGGATGGTCTCGCACGGCGGTCTCGGCCACGAACACCTTCCAGTCCACGTAGGGGAAGTAGTGCTCCAGTGACTCCCGCCGGACGTCCGCTCCGAGGATGGGTCCAGTCCATTCGTCGAGGAAGGGATCCGCCGAGACCCAGAACGCCTTCTTCTGGTCGGTGTCCAGGAGGTACACCAGGGAGTTCATGCTCGGCTGGGTCGGATCGAAGACCCGCAGGACGAACGCCGCCAGGAAGATCAGACCGCCCGCGACGAAGCCGAGGCGAGCCCCCCACACCAACGCGCCCCCCAGGACGGCGTGGAGATACGGCACGAGGAGAATCAACCACAGGGACCACAGGGCAATCACCAGGGCGATGCCCGTCATGCCAAACGCGGCATAGAGCAGCCGGGTGAGCGGGACGACCAGGACGATGGAGGGCACGAACAGCAGGGGGGCGAGCCCCAGGGCAATGGGGGACAGCTCGGGAGGCTGACCGCGCGCGCGCAACATGAAGCCGAGCAGTCCCAGACCGCAGAGCTGAGGCCACTGGAAGAAGTAGCTGGTATCCGGCAGCAGGAACACACTCAGCACGGCCAACACCGTCCAGGGCGTCAGCGCGCCAACCGCCAGCTCCGCGGGCGTCAGGATGCGCCTGGCGGCATGCGCGCACCCGAGGAGCACCGCCGACGACAGCACCAGCAGTCCGATGAAATAGCCCTCCGTGGAGGGAGACGTCTCTCCGGGCAGCAGCGTGTACCGGGGCTCGATCCAGCGCACCGCGCCCCACGCCCCCCAAGCCAGCAGCGCGGAGAGGAGCACGGCCCCCAGCGAGACGGCGATCGCCACCCCACAGCGTCCGAGCCGCAGGCGCCCCGAACGCACGCCCCGGAAAACCAACAACCCCCACCCCACACCGCACGGCAGCAGGAGCAACTGGCTCAGCCAGCGTCCGTAGCGGACCACGAACAGACCCAGCACATCGAAGTAGATGACCGGCGGGCTGGCGACACGGCTCAAGTCCTCGTTCGCCAATTGGCGCACCAGGGCCAGCATCTGATCGCCCTGGTGTTGGATGCTGCGGGGATCGACGGCGGCGGCCGACTCCTCTCGGGAGTGGTAGACCTCCAACCCGTCGAAATAGGCGAAGTTCAGGCCGTTCAGGCCGGCATCACGGAAGACCGAGAAGTCGGTATCGTTCTTCAACAGACCGTAGATGGTGCTCGCCAGGGAGTGGCCCACCGGAGAAGGGCTCGCGGTGGCGAACCGCTCGATGAGCCAGCCGTTGTCGCGGCTGGTCTCGAACATGACCACCGGCCCCCGGTTCCCACGCGCATCGAAGTTCAGGACCGCCGCGATCCGCGCTCTCTCCGCGGGTGTACGCGCCGCCAGGAACGCATCCGCCCCCATGGAGCCCACCTCTTCGGCGTCGGCGAACAGGAAGAGGAGGTCATTGCGCGGCCGAGGTCCGCTCGCCATGAGGCGCAACACCTCCAGCATCGCGGCCACCGCGGTCCCGTCATCGGCCGCGCCAGGACTGGTGGGCGCCGAGTCATAGTGCGCCACCACCAACACACTCCGCTCGCCCTGCGTGCCCGGCAGCCGCGCCACGACATTGTTCACCGTGGCGATGGCGAAGGGATCCCACGCCCGGTAGCTGTCCTCCACCGTCTGGAGCTCGACCTGGACTCCGGGATTCTTCGCGGCCTCCGCCAGGAGGTACTGGTACACCTCGCGGTGCGCCTGGGTCCCAATGAAGTGGCTCCCGGAGGAGATGATGCGGAGCCGTTCGGCGACCTGGCGCCAGTGAAAGTCCGCCGCGCCTCCAGCGGCGCTCCCGGGCTCCTCCCGGAGCGGCGCGAGCACGGGTCGGTACGCCACCCACGCGCCCACGAACAACACGGCGACCGCGAGGCCGGCGAACAAGCCTCCGCGGGTCATCGCGCGCCTTGCGTTCCAGTGGCGGTCAGCGCGTCCTCGAGAAGCCCCAGCGCCGTGTCCAGACGCAGCGAGATGTTCCGGCAGGAGGAGGCCACGGCGCCATCGGCCATGACGGACGCCACCTGCTCGCGCGACCCACCGGACCTCAGCCACTGCAGCTGGAAGTTCAGGCTGTCATGCGCCAGTTCATGCAGCTCCTCGTTGATGATCCAATCCAGGAGCTTGCGCGCGTGGATGCGCTGCGTCGGCCCGGCGGACGCATCACCCTGCCCCACCAGGACGAACGCGGTCGGATGCCGCTTCTCCAACCGCAGCCGAACCGTCTTGCCGGGCTCCGGCAGTTCCGCCTCCACCTGGTAGCTGCCCAGGGCAACGGCGCCGGTCGCGTCATGCTCGGCCCCTGGCATCCAGTAGTACGTGCTGCGCTCCTTGCTGAAGATCACGACCTCGTGGCCGCTGTACATCCGGATGGGCTGGTGCTGGAACTGAGTCGTGATGAAGTAGCCCTCGGCGCCCTCGAGGGGCGAGACCCAGTAGAGCGACTCGGGGCTCCTGCGTTGCAGGTGGGCGAAACAGTCGAACAACCCGCCGACACGCGCTCCGTCAAGACCTGGGGTGCCCGGAGGCCCGTCCGGAGTGCCCTCGGGCGTGGCCCCAACGTGTGTGCAGGCATTCACGCACAGAGCGATGGCCAGCGCTGAAATCCTTGATATGTTGGAAAACATCGGTACTCCCACCCTAGCCGAAAAACATGGACACTTCACAAGGAAACCAGGGCCTGAGTTCCCGCTCCAAGGCACTGCTGGTTGTCGGCCTCATCGCGTTTTTCGCGGTTGATAACTACTACATGTGGGTTGAACGGGACAACTTCCCCTTTACCAGCCATGGGCTGTTCAACGTGCTGTTCACCGCGCGTACCAATCTCTTACGCATGGTGGTGCATGACGATCAGGGTGGCAGTGTGACCGTGGATTCCGGGCGTGTGATTCCCATCGAATGGTACCGCGCCGTGGGCCTGGCCGAGAATGTGTTCGTGCTGGAGGAGGACTCGCGAAGGAAGGAGCAGGTCGCCCGGCTACTCCTGGAGCGAGTGAACAGCGAACCCTGGTATGCCTTTGACGAGACGTATTCGTCGGTTCGACCGCCGCCAGGCGGCCGGTTCGTCGGCTTGGATGTCGTCTACCTTCGGTTCGATCTGGACCAATACCGCGATGGCCAGCCGCCCAAGCCGCTCCAGGAGGAGCGGGTCTTCAGCTATCGGTTGCCGGGGGCTCCGTGATGTTTCGCAAGAAGATTGAAAGCTTCCTCTTCGCCCAACCCAACCTCGACTTCCGCATCTTCGTGGTCCGGTTGGCGGTGAGCCTCGTGACGGTGAGCTATGTGCTCATCGGCCCGTTTGATCGTTTTCACGTGGATGCGGCCCCTCTGCTCTATCGCCCGGTCGGCCCGTTCAGCTTCATTCCGGAGCTCGGGTATGGAGGCTATTACTTCCTGAAGTACGCGGTGGTCGTCAGTGGCATCACGTTCGCCCTGGGCTTCAAGAGCCGGCTCTCCAATGCCGTCTTCGCCCTCACCTACTTCGTCTTCGCGTATTACGTGGGGCACTTCAGCACCCAGTTGTTCAGCTACATCACCCACCTGAACTTCTTCGCGATCATCCTCTGCTTCGTGGATTCGTCGCGGTTCTGGTCGCTCGACTGGGTGCTCGATCCCTCGCGCCGGGACCAACCGTACTCCCTGGCCCGGCGCGAGTTCGCGTCGTTCGCGCTGGCCTTCATGCAGCTCTACCTGATCGCGTTCTACGTGCAGGCCGGTGTGAACAAGCTGCTGATCGGCGGCGTGGACTGGTTCCTGACGGGAGCAACGCCCTATTACGGAACGCTCGTCTCGGGAACGGAACCGGGTCTGGCCTTGACCCGATTTCCCTGGGTGTTCAAGGGCGTCAGTCTGTTCACCGGCTTTTTCGAGATGGGCTTCTTCCTGATCCTCTGGAAGCGGCTCCGCTGGCCCTTCGCCGTCAGCGTGATTGGATTCCATTTTGGAATCCTGCTGAGCATGAACATCTTCTTCTATCAGCTCTCCGCGGTGGTGCCGCTGCTCTTCCTCTTCGAGGACACTCGCGATCACCGCAAGGCGCTCGTGGGGCTCGGGGCGTATGCCCTCTTCATCGGAGCGCTGATGTCCCTGACACCACTGCCCGCCCGGCCACTCGGGACCACCGAGACACCGCTCCAGGCACCCATCCAGGCCCAGCCTACGGTGCGTTTGAGCGAGTGAGCTCCTCGCGGATCTTCTTCACGGAGCGCGCCGGCTCGCCCTTGAGCGTATTGGCCACGACACTGGGCAGGCGGCGCAGGATCATGCCGGGCGTGACCCAACGCGAGCTGATGCTCCAGGAGAACTCGAGTCCCGACACCCGGTGGAACCAACCATAGGGGAGGTACATCACCTCGCCCGGTTCGATCACGAAATCGAACCTGGGCTTGACGGGCTCGTGGGCGAGGATCGTCTCAAGATCATCCCCCCGGCCATTGCGCTCGTGGGCGATGTACTCGGGGACATAGTCCCGGTAGAGGGCGTAATCGATAGCGGGCTCGAGGGCGGAGATCGCATCCGGTGAGTAGAGCTGGAACCGCTTGCGGCCGATGACCTGGCAGAAGAGGTTCTCCGAATAGTCACAGTGCAAGGGAGTGCGGGTCCCCGCCGGACCGATCCAGGTCTCCGTCCGGCGCAGCAGCTCGAATCGGTAGTAATCGGGCAGCGAGAAGTCCTTGGCCAGCCCGGGGATTTCCTCGATCGGAACGCTCAAATACTCGATGCGCCCGTTCGCCAGGGCGTCCTTCATCTTCGCGATCCAATCGCGAACGGACAGCTGCTTTCCCTTCAGGAGAACCGAGCCGTGCTGCCGCTCGAGCCAGTCGAGGTTCCACGCCGACCAGGCGGACCAATCGGCCATGGCCCGAGTGAACAAGACCGGCCGGGACACGCTCATGAACTCGCGAACGAACTCCTCATGGGAGGGGAAGGTGTCCCGCCTCTCGATGTCGCCAACAAAGGATTGCAAACCGCCCCCTCGGATAAACAGATTTCAACGGAAATCATGACATCCGCGAGTGAGGGGTGTCAATCGACCTCAGCGCTCGGAGCGGGAGGCCACCACCTGCTCCATCGCCCGTTCGATCTGCGACAGCGCATAGGGTTTGGGCAGGACCACCACGTTCTTCATCTGCTCCCACCCCTCGGTGGCATTGCCATAGCCAGAGGCGATGATGACGCGCAGCCCGGGACGCCGGCGCAGGGCCTCGCGCGCCAGCTCCACGCCCGACATGCCCGGCAGGCTCACGTCCGTGAACAGCACGTCGAACTCGTCCACGGACAGCGCACCCCGGGCCTCCTCGGCGTTCGACACGGCCAGCACGTCATGCCCGAGAATGCCCAACAACTCATAGGCGGAGGTGCGGATGTCCTCGTCGTCCTCCACGAGCAACACGCGCAGACGCGCCTTCTTCGGAGGCTCGGGCGGGCGCTCGGCACGCGCCCGCTGCCGGCTGGCCTGCTGCTCCTTCTGAAGGAGCCGCTGCTGGCGGTTGCGCAACAGTTGCCGCAGCTTGCGCGCCAGATCCTCACGCCGGTAGGGCTTGCCCAGCAGGTTGACGCCCGGATCGAGCCGGCCGCCGTGCACGATGGCGTTCTCCGTGTAACCCGACGTGAAGAGCACCTCGATCTCCGGCAGCACCGCCTTGGCCTGCCTGGCGAGTTCCGGACTGCGCACGGGGCCCGGCATCACCACGTCGGTGAACAGCAGATCGACGGACACTCCACTCTGAATGATGGCCAACGCGCTCTGTCCATCCGCGGCCTTGAGCACCCGGTAGCCCAGCTCGGAGAGCATCTCCACCGCCGTGGTACGAACCTCCACGTCGTCCTCCACCACCAGGATGGTCTCGGTCCCGCCCTCGATGGGTCCCGTCGGAACGTCGACCTGCTCCGCCTCGGTCTGGAAGGCGCGCGGCAGGTAGATCTTCAGCGTCGTGCCATGCCCCACCTCGCTGTAGATCTTGACGTGGCCCCCCGTCTGCTTGACGAAGCCGTACACCATGCTCAAGCCCAGGCCCGTGCCACGGCCCTCGGGCTTGGTGGTGAAGAACGGCTCGAAGGCCCGCTCCAACACCTCGGGAGGCATGCCGCTGCCTGTGTCGGAGATCGCCAGGAGCACGTACTGGCCGGGAACCACCTCCGAGTGAAGCTGGGCGTAGTGGTCATCCAGACTGGCATTGCTCACCTCGAGGGTCAGCTTCCCGGTGTTCGCCATCGCGTCCCGGGCATTGATGGCCAGGTTGAGGATGACGTTCTCGAGCTGGTTGGGGTCCGCGAACGTATTCCACAACCCGCCGGAGATCACCGTCTCGACCTCGATGTCCTCGCCGAGCGAGCGCCGCAGCAAGTCATCCATGCCGCGCACCAGTCGGCCCAGGTTGATGACCGAGGGTTCGAGCGGCTGACGCCGGGCGAAGGAGAGCAGCTGGGAGGCGAGCTTCGCACCTCGCTCCACGGCGCCGATCGCGGCCTGTAGCCGCCGCTGGCCCTGTTCGCGGCCCGCCACCTCGCGTTGCAAGAGCTGGAGATTGCCGGAGATGACCTGCAACAGGTTGTTGAAGTCATGCGCCACGCCGCCCGTGAGCTTGCCCACCGCCTCCATCTTCTGGGACTGGCGCAGGGCGGCCTCGGTCTGCGCGAGCGCCTGGGTGCGCTCATGCACCAGTTCCTCGAGATGGTCGCGGTAGCGGCGCAGCTCCTCCTCGGCGCGCTTCTGCTCGGAGATGTCGTTGCCCTGCACGAAGACGCCGATGATGCTCCCGTCGGGCTCCACGATGGGCTGATACACGAAGTCGAGGTACGTGTCCGTGAGGGGGGCGCCCGGTGTCCGCTGCAGGCGCACGAGCATGCCACGGCCGACGAACGGCTCGCCGGTATCCATCACCCGATGCAACAGTTCCGGAAGGCCCTGCTCCACCACCTCCGGCAGCGCATCCACGACGCGCTTGCCGAGCACGTTCCGGTGACCCACGGTCTGCTCATAGGCGGGGTTGGTCAGCTCGAACACCAGCTCGCGGCCCCGCAGGATGGCCACGAACCCAGGAGCCTGCTCGAACAGACGGCGCAGGTGACGGCGCTCCTCGTCCAGGGTCCGATTGACCTCCTGGACGCTGCGAGCCCGAGCGAGGATTCCCGCCTGGAGCTGCTCCTGCGGCGGCCCTTCCTCGAAAGCGAACTGGGCGGCCCGCGCATTGCGCTTGAGCTGCTGCAACTCCGTCACGTCCACGGTGTGCTGGAGGATGAAGGCCACCTCGCCCCGCTCATCCAGCAGGGGCGTGTGGGTGGCACTCCAGAAGCGGTCCTGGACGACAATGCCCTCGGGCGTCTGCATCGGCACCCGATAGGGAATGAGCGCCAGCGTGTCTGGCGCCCGCCGGGCCAACACCCGCTCGAAGGAGTCGCGCAACATGCGCGCGCTGACGTTGGCGGGATCCTGCGGATCATGGGGGAACGCCGATAGGATGTGCCGACCCACCAGGTCCTCCAGCCGGCTCGCCGTCACCCGGAGGTAGGCCTCGTTCGCCGCGACATAACGCAGCTCACGATCCAGCACCATGTAGGGATTGGGCGATAGGGCGAAGAGCCTCTTGTAATCGATGGTGTCGGACATGCGCTCCACGAGGGCCAATGCCCTCCGCTCCCTTCCCGGCCGCCACACGGAATCGGCCCCGTGACTTTTTACACAAACCTGATGCCGCCGCGTCATCAACAGAGACGACACGACGAATCGTTCATGAGTGCACATCAACCTGATGCGCGGGGAAACTCTTCCGGCGAGGGAGCCACTTCATGCAGTAGGCGGAACATTCCGCTCACCCAGCAGGTCGCCTCCTGCCCAAGCGAGTGTTCCACCTGGAGGGTGCGCCCCTGGAAGTCAAACGCGTGCGAGCCCTCGCCGAGCCGCTCGGTCACCTCCCTGTCCTCGCGGGAGGCATTTTCGTGACCCCGCGCGTCATCACGGCGCTTTGTTGGCGCCTGGACGTGCGCCGGACAAATTCCTGGTTAGGCTGATTTACCCTGTCCCAAGGAACGACACCGTGAGCGCTCTTCTCATCCGTCTGGTCTGTGGTCTGCTCTTCGCCGCGCTGGTGCTCGGTGCGGTGGCCCACCCCCCGCAGGACCTCAGCCAGGGGCTGGGCATGCTCCTGCCCGGAGGAATGCTGCTGGGCTACGCCCTCCGGGGTCCGCGCCGCTCCATGCTTCCGAAGCGCAAGCCGTCTCAGGGCTGAATGAACACCAGGGGAACCAGGGACAGGTTGGACTCTGGCTCGCGGCAGACCGCGGGTTCGGGAGGAGGCGCCTCGACGGGCTCGTTCAGGAGCCGAGAGACCTCTGGGTGGACCTTGCTCGCGAAGTAGCGGCCCCCCGCCAGGGTGAAGTGGACCCCGTCCTCCATCCGCAGCCGCATGGGTTTGCGAAAACCCTCGACCGGGGCCTCCTTCAGCAACTGCCCCTTGGCGTCGGTGAAGAACGGCCGGGTGTCCAGATGCACCGCGCCACCCTGGGCTGAAACCGCCTCCCGCAGGATCGCGCGGATGATCCCCAGCTTGCGCTCGAAGCGAGGCAGGCCGGTCACGGGCAACTCCACCCAGAGCACCCGGCGGCCCGGCGCCGCCAGCACGCGCAGGAAGTCATCGACGCGTTGGCGGTACATGGCGCTCCAATCGGCGGCGCCCCATTGGGCCTTCGCCTTGCCCTGGCCATCCGTGAGCCCCTGCCCGTCATTGCCTCCCATGATGACGACGACGAGGTCGGGCCGGTGCCGCTCCACCTCCTCGCGTCCCACCTGCATCCAGTCGAAGAAGTCCGGGCGCGCCAGCCCCGTGGAGGACTTCGCCCGCCGCACCGCGTGGATGCCGGGCTGCCCGTTCAAGCGCTCCTCGAGCGATTCCCCGAAGCTGGTGACGATCAGGCTGTCCCCGAGCAGGAGCACCGTCCGGGGCTTCGAGACGAGTTCCTCCTGGGACTCCCGCGCCCATGACGGGACGGCGGACAGGAGCACCAGGCACATGAGCACACGAACGAGGGGGTTCTCCATTCGCGGCGCACGCTACCTCGCCCGGAGGGAGGTTGAGAACCTCGACCCGCTGCCTCCTAGCCAGGCGAGGGAGACATGGCACCCTCGGGAAGCGCCGCGTCGACGAAGAAGAGCATGGGCGTCAGGAAGCGGAACCCCACCCGCTCGTAGATGCGGCCCGCCTCGGGCGACAGGGTGCTCAAGAAGAGCATGTCCACGCCTCGGGAGAAGGCCTCCCTCGCGACCCGGGACGTGATCGCGGTGCCCAGGCCCCTCTTGCGGAAGTCCTCGAGCGTGGCCACTCCCGCGAGCTCCGAAACGCCCAACGAAGGCGGCGAGAACAGTCCCACCGCCGCGGGCTGTCCTTCCACCCGCCCCAGCACCGCCACGCCCTCTCCCAGGTCCTCCATCGTCTTGGAGATCTCCTCCTCGGAGGGCGTGTAGACCTCATGCGGCACGAAGCCCATCCGAGCGATGCGGCAGTAGACGCGGAACTCCTCACGCGCGGAGTCCCGCGTCAGGACCGACAATTCGACCCCCTCGGGTGGCTCGATGGGCGTGAAGCGCTCGGGGGTGCAGATCATGAGCCGCGCCTCGGCCTCCTGGCGGAAGCCCGTGTCGAGCAGCGCCTGGGCCAGCTCCGGTGCCAGCTCGGACACGTACTCGAAGCGCGGTGCCCTCCCCCGCGCCTCGAACACCGCGCGCAACCGCCGCAGGGGCTCGCGCACGTCCCCGGTCAGGGGCCCATCCGGGATGGCGTAGTTGAAGTAGATGAGGGGATCGCTCGGGTGCAGGTACGCCGTGAACGGCGCAACGGACACGGTCTCGTAACGTGCCGTGGCCATGTGGCGCATGGAGGCCTGCAGACGCGCGCTCAACCCCGTCGTCATGGCTTCACGGCCCGGGTGGCGCAGAAGGTGGACAGGTACTCGGACTGCACATCCCCGCTGGAGTTCTTGTCATCGTAGAAGCCCGCGAGCAGGAAGCCCGCGTCGAGCTGCCCCCCAATCTGATCCTCCAACGAGTGCGCCACGCACAGGAGATCGCCCACATCGGTATAGCGGCGGCGCTCCTCCTCCGTGAGACTCGTCAGGTCCGAGTAGGGCATGCGGTACTTGAGCCGCAGCTCCCCCTTCGCCTCCAGGTCCGGATCGAAGAGGTAGCGGATCGGCTGGGAGAAGCCCGAGAGCAGGACTCCCCCGGGCCGCAACACCCGGAAGGCCTCGCGCCACACGGGCCGGATCTCGGACACGAAGCCATTGGAGCAGGGATGGAAGATGAGATCGAAGCTGCCGTCGGCGAAGACCGACAGGTCGCGCATGTCTCCTTCCACGAGGCGGATGGACAAGCCCTCGCGCTCGGCCACCAGACGATCCTGCGCGAGCTGCGCGGGCGAATTGTCGAACATCGTCACGCGGGCGCCGACGGCGGCGAGCACCGGTCCCTGTTGCCCTCCCGCGCTCGCCAGGCCCAACACGTCCTTGCCCGCGAGCGGGCCGAACCAGGCGTGAGGCACGGGCTTGCTCGGCGTGAGCACCACGCTCCACTCGCCCCGGCGCGCGGCGGCGATCACCTCGGGCCCCACGGGCACCGTCCACCGGTTGCCCGCGGCCACCTGCCGGTCCCAGGCCTCGCGGTTGTACTTCCTCAGGTCGATGTCGTGCTTCATGTCCTCCCCCATGACCGCTCCTTGTCCAACACTCAAGCCGGGGGGCGAGCTGATATCACACTTCACGCCGCCATCGGTCCGGTGAGGGGCTATGAATCCTCCATGCCCATGTCTCGCTCTCTGCCCATCCTCGCGCTGCTGCTGTGCGCCGTGCCCGCCATCGCCCAGGAGGGCAAGCCTCCCGAGCCCCTTGGCATCGCGCTCGAGGGCTACCCCTCCCCCGCCCCCGTCCGCTACCTGCCCGTCACGATCCAGGGACAGGATCTGCGCATGGCCTATATGGACGTGCCCGCCACGGGAAAGGCCAATGGCCGCACCGTCCTGCTGCTGCACGGCAAGAACTTCTTCGGAGCCTACTGGCGCGACACCCTGAGCGCGCTCAGCCAGGCGGGCTACCGCGTCGTCGTCCCGGATCAGCTCGGCTTCGGCCGCTCCTCCAAGCCCGCCATCGACTACAGCTTCCACCTGCTGGCCACCCAGACGAAGAAGCTGCTGGATCAACTCGGGGTCCAGAAGGTGGCCGTGGTGGGCCACTCCATGGGCGGCATGCTCGCCACCCGCTTCGCGCGCCTGTTCCCCGAGGCCACCACGCAGCTCGTGCTGGAGAACCCCATCGGCCTCGAGGACTACCGTGAGCTCGTGCCGTGGCGCTCCACCGAGGAGCTGTATCGGGGCCAGCTCGACGTCACCGAGGAGTCGGTGCGCAAGTACCAGAAGACGTACTACGTGACGTGGCGCCCCGAGTACGAGGAGTGGGTGCGGATTCCCTTCCGCCAGTCGCTGAGCGCCGAGTACCCGCGGCTCGCGTGGGTGTCCGCGGCCACCGAGCAGATGATCTACCAACAGCCCGTGGTGCATGAGTTCCCCCTGGTGAAGGTGCCCGTGTTGCTCGTCATCGGACAGGCGGATCGGACCACGATCGGCCGCGCGCGCCTGTCTCCCGAGGCGCTGACGAAGCTCGGCCAGTACCCGGAGCTGGGCAGGCGCGCCGCCCGGGCCTTCCCCCAGGCCACGCTGGTGGAGATTCCCAACGTGGGGCACATCCCCCACTTCGAGGCTCCCGAGAAGTGGCGCGAGGCGCTGCTCGGTTTCCTCGGGAAGTAGGACCCGCTCCGCGGTGAAGCCAGGGGGCTCCGCTATAACGGATGCATGGAGCTTGTACCTTCGAGCAAGCATCCGTTATATTGGACACGCACATGATGGAAGCCCGCCGCCACGGCTGTTGTCGCCCCTCCTTCCAGTAGCGCATCCCGCCCGGACACGAGCCCCGTGTCGACGCGGCGGGAGGCCCATGTCGCGCCCCCTATGCCTTCGCACCTTCCCGCGCGAGCCTCTCGCGCATCGAGTCTCCTGGTCGTGCTGTTGTTTGGGATGGGCACCGCCGCCCAGGCCCAGGACGCCACTTCGCCTCCACCGGAGAAGCCCTCCCCCACCATCACCGCGGAGCCCGGACGCGGAATCCTCATCAAGGCGAGTGAGCGCTACTCCCTCGGGATCCGGGCGCGCATCCAGTTGCGCGAGACGTTCCTCCACTTCGACGAGAGCGACACCAACGAGATCAACGTCAAGACGCTCCGTCTGGTCGTCCACGGCAACGTGCTGGCGCCCGAGCTGCGCTACACCATCCAGTTGGCCTTTGGTGGCCCCGACTTCGAGACGGGCAGCAGCTCGCCCATCTTCGATGCCTTCGTGGACTACACCCGCTGGCGCGACCTCAACCTCCGCGCGGGACAGTTCTTCGTGCCCTTCGATCGGGCCCGCACCATCCGCGAGTTCGCGCTCCAGATGGTCGACCGGCAACAGGTGGTACGCGAGCTGACGCTCGACCGCGACGTGGGCGTGATGCTCTCGTCCAACGATCTCTTCGGACTCAACGAGTGGCTGGGCTATCAGTTCTTCATCGGTGGAGGTGACGGGCGCAACCGCTACGTGGGCTACGTCCCCGGCCCCATCTCCGTCCTGCGGCTCACGCTGCGGCCCTTTGGCACGTTCGATGATGATCAGGAAGGCGACCTGACCCGCGCGGCGAGGCCCCGGTTGGCCCTGGGGGTCGCGGCCGCCTACAACGCGAACACCTCGCGCCGCAACAGCACCTACGGCACGGCGTTCACCGCCGGGACGACCAGCTACAGCCACCTCGCCGCGGATCTGGTGTTCAAGTACCGGGGCTTCTCGCTCCTCGCCGAGGGTCTGTGGCGCAAGGCGAAGGAGAACGAGATCGAGGGCACCGTCAATGGAGCGGTCATCCGGGAGCCGACCCGGTCGGGCTATGGCTACTTCGTGCAGGGTGGCCTGCTGGTGAATTCCCAGGTGGAGCTGACGGCGCGTTGGGAGGAGCTCTTCGCGCTCAAGGGGACGGATCCGCAGCTCGTGCAACTGGTCCAGACCCAGGGCAAGCAGGTGGGCGGCGGGCTCAACGTGTACCTCAATGGACACGCCTTCAAGCTGCAGGGGGACTACTTCTACATCTTCGGTCCCGAAGGCGCGGCGCGGCACCTCGCGCGGCTCCAGCTCGACGCCAGCTTCTGACGTCGAGCCGTACCGCTCCCGAGCATCGGTCCGAACCTCCCTGGTTACGTCCCTCTCGCCCGGGCGGGGCCAGGCTGCCCGTGCAGGGGACCGGCCAGAGGGCAAAGCGTCGATACGGGAAGAAGAAGCATCGATAATGCTGGACACACTCGCCAGGTGGACGGATCGAATGAAGCGGGCGGATGTGATCCGCGACGCCTTGGCCGTTTATGAGGCCCTGGTGAGACGAGCCAGGGATGGCAGTTACCTGGATGAAGTGTTCTCCTTGTCCATGCAGCCCTCCTGTCGTGACGACCGGCTGCCGAAGTAGTAACCGGCGGCGCTGGCCACGATGGTGATCATGGGGGCGACCACGATGGTCGCGAAGTCCTTTGGACAGAGCGTCACACTCCAGGGGAAGTCTCCGCGAGACCCTCGCTCAGCCCCTCCCGCGAGTGCACGACCCAAGGCAGGTGGAGAGAGAAGGTGCTCCCCTGGCCTTCTTCACTCTCCACCTCCAGGGATCCGCCCTGCGCCACAGCGGCACGGAAGGCGATACTCAAGCCCAGTCCAAATCCACCGGGTTGCCCGGGCCGCACGGGCCGGAAGAGCTCCCGCTGACGCTCGGGAGCGATACCAGGGCCAGAGTCCTTCACCTTGAACACCACGCCGTCCTCGTGCGGCTCCACGGTGACGTGCACAAAACCCTTGTCTGTGTATTTGATGGCGTTCTGAATGAGATTGCCGAGCGCGTCCACCAGCAGGTCTCGATCCACATACATGCGCGCGGAGTGTTTCGCGGAGACCTCGAGCAACAACCCCTTGCGGCGGGCCTCGTGCTCGTAGTCAGCGACAATCTGGTCAATGACCTGGGCCGGGTCGAGGAGCTCCGCGTGGACGGGCAACTCCTCGGGACTGAAGCGCTCCATGCGGAGGATACCGTCGACCAGGCGGCTGAGTCGGGCCACCGTGCCGCGCAGCCGCTCCACGGACCGAACGTCCGGCACGCCTTTGGTTCGCTCCAGCTGCTGGACATAAAGACTCAGGGTGGAAACGGGGGTGCGCAACTGGTGGGCGATGCCCGCCACGTGCTCCGAGCGCTCACGGGCCACCTGCTCGGCCTGGTACTTGGCGAACCGGCGCGCCGACTCGGCGGCGAGTTCGAAGATGGCGATGGAGAAGAACGAGTAGTCCTGGACCGACACCTGCTCGCCCCGCTCTTCAAGCCAGGCACGAACCTCCTCGATGACATAAGCGTATTCGCGCACCACCTCATCGATGGGCACTTCATCGCGCACCCGCTGCTCGGGGTCTAGCCGTCCGTGCTGCGCCCATAATTCCCGAGGGGACGCCGTGGAAGAACCGCCTTTGCGGATCGCCTCGCCAATGGCCTGGAGTTGGATGGCGAGGTGGTTCTTGAGCACGGCCTCCGACAGGTCCGGGCGCACGGCCCCCTCCCGGCGCCATCGCTCGTACCACCGACGCTCTATCTCCTCATGGTGTTCATGGAGCAAGTCACCGAGTTGACCCATCTCTCACCATCCCCTGGGCGCATCACCCCCAAAGTGAAAGATGAGGACTGCCCACCCGGCTGGCCACACCTCGTGGGCTGCTTCTCCGCACGAGGAGCAGTCGACCGAGCCTTCTCGAAGGCCGGTGTCAGGAGGAGCGTCCAGCGTCCGCGTGTCCTGATTGGCGCACAAGGCCCCCCCGTGCCTCGAATCGAGCCTGGACAGGGAGCCCGGATTCAGGCGCCTTCGTCGTCGATGGCGCCTGGCTGGCCGTCCACGTCGATGCCGTCGCGCAACAGCTCGGCCCGCTCGGCGCCACGTGCCTGAGTACTCAGTGGGTTCTCATACCAACCCGGATCCGCGTAGCTCGTGAGCCCATCGCGCACCTTGAGCACGGTGAACATGCCCCCCATGGTGATGCCTCCGTAACGGCCGTGGCCTCCCACCATGGGAATGCTGTTGGCCGGCACGGGCATGCCCATCTCCTCCATGTCACCCATGCCGGTGTGCCCCATGGTCATGTAGTCCGGCAGCAGCGCGCGCACCTTCTCATCAAACCCCTCGGGCTTGAGGCCGATGAGGTTGGGCATGCCGTGTCCCATCTGGTTCATCACGTGGTGGGTCATGTGACAGTGCATGGCCCAGTCCCCGGGCTCGTCCGCGACGAACTCCACGGTGCGCGTGCTGCCCACGGGCACCAGCACGGTGGTGTCCGACCATTGAGCGGACTCGGGCACGCGGCCTCCGTCCGTCTCGGTGATGCGGAACTGATAGCCGTGCAGGTGAATGGGGTGGTGGTCCATGGGCCCCAGGTTGCCCAGCCGGATGCGCACCCGCTGCCCCGTCCTCACCACCATGGGCGCCGTGCCCGGGAAGGCCTTGCCGTTGAGCGTGAGCAGGTTGAAATCCGTCATCTCGTTCGGGTTGGGCCGCCGCGCCCCCGGGTCCAACTTCCACTCGTGCAGCATGAAGGCGAAGTCCCGGTCCACCTTCGGCCCCCGAGGCGGCTGGCGCGGATGCACGACGAAGAGCCCCACCATGCCCAGGGCGATCTGCGTCATCTCGTCATGGTGCGAGTGGTACATGAGCGTGCCGGACTGGCGCAGGGTGAACTCGTACTGGAACGTCTCCCCCGGTGCGATGGCACGCTGGTTGAGTCCACCCACGCCATCCATCCCGTTGGGCAAGAGCAGCCCATGCCAGTGCACCGTGGTGGGCGCGGGCAGCCGGTTGGTGACGTAGAAGCGCACGCGGTCTCCCTCCACCGCCTCGATGAGCGGGCCATGGACGCGGCCGTTGTAGCCCCAGCAGCGCGCCTGGAGGCCCGGCGCGAACGTGTGCTCCACCTCCTCGGCCACCAGGTGGAAGACCTTCACGCCGTCCACCACCTTCCAGGGCAGCTTGGAGCCATTCGGCACCACCACCGGCGTATAATCCCGGCCGGGCCTTCCGGGAGGCAGGTGCTTGGGACTCACCTCCGCCCGTGCCTCTCCGGCCGCCAGCAGCGAGCCTCCCGCGACGCCCAATCCACTGGCGACGAGCAATTGCCGCCGGCTCCACCCCTTCGTGTCCGTGCTCATCGTGCCACTCCCGTGTCGTCATCCGTCAGCCGCCCACCCACCGCGTTCTCCAGCGCGTTCCGGGCGTTCCAGTAGTCCCGCAGCGTCTCCACGTACTCGCGGTAGGTCCGCACCTCGTCCCGCCGCGCCTCCAGCAGTTGGAAGGGGCTGAGCACCATGGCGTTGTACTGGAGCTGGGATTGCTCCAGGACACGCCGGCGCAGGGGCAGCAACACCTTCGCGTAGTGCTCCACCAGGTGGCGCGCCGTGCGCGATTCCGCCCCATGCTGGCGCACCTCGGAGCGCGCATCCACGGACAGCTGGGTCAGCCGCCGCTCCGCCTGACGCCACCGCGCCTCCAGTCCGCCGATGAGCCCCTGGCGCTGGTTGAAGACGGGCAATTCCAGCACCAGGCTCGGGCCGGTGATGTGCAGTCCCCCACCCTCGCCCCGCTCCGCGTCCACGCCCACCTCCACGGTCCCGAGGAAGCGCGAGCTCCGTGCCAGGGAAACCGATTGCGCGAGCAACGCCACGTCCTTGCGCGCGGCGTCGATGTCCAACCGGCGCCGCAGCGCCAGCCGCTCGAGCTGTTCGAAGGACGGCTCCTCCGCGGAGGGTTCCCTCAGGGGCTCGCTCACCGTCCACTCCGTGTTCTCGCCCCACAGGCCCAGCAACCGGTTCATCCGCTCGCGCTGCTCGACGAGCGCCAGTTCCTCGCGGGCCAGGCCCACGCGCGCCTCCTGCCAGGCGGTGCGGATGACGGCCAGGTCCAGCTCGGGGATGTTGCCGGCCTCGTGCTGCATCCGCGCCAGCTCGGCCGAGGCCTCGAAGACGGCCACGAGCTTCGTCTGGTAGCGCAGCAACTCCTCCGCCGCCTGGACGGCGGTATAGGCCTCGCGCGTCTGGGCCACCATCGCCAGCGCCTCGTGAGCGGTGCGCAGCACATCCGCGTCGAATTGTTGCTGGGCGATCCGCTTGCGCGCCGGGAGCAGGAAGAGATCGAGCAGCCCCTGCACGAGCGAGAACTCGACATCGAGCCCGAGCGTGGGCGACCGGGGAAAGCGAACGGACGCGCCGAGCGAGGGATTGCTCAGCAGACCCGCCTCCACCAGTTCCGCCTGGGAAATCCCCAGCGCCTCATAGGAGGCCTGGAGACCCGGACTGTTCATGAGCGCGATGCGCACCGCTTCCTCGCGCGAGAGGCCGTCACGCAGCAACTCGCGGACCTGATCGCGCACGGCTTCGTCCGAGGGCGAACCCCGCTCCCAGCCGGTGGACACCGACACCCGCTCGTGCACGAGCGCCCCGAGTTCCGCATGCCCCCGCTCGGGAGACATCGTCGCGCATCCAGCGGCCCCCAGACACAGGGCCAACAGGAAGGAGAGGCGGTTCACGGGGAACCCCTCTCGGCGGAGGCCTCGCCCCCATGACCCTGGGAGTGCGCTGGGCCGTGGTGGTCGTGGGAAGCCCCCTGGGAAACGAGCTTCATGCCGCACTTCGGGCAGCGCGCTGGCGAGTGGGACGTGACGTCCGGGTGCATGGGGCACACGTAGCCCGCCTGGGACGGCGTGCCACCGTCCGAGGCCGGGGAGGACGGCCCTGGCGCGGGTCTGGGCGGAGGGGCCGCTCCCGAGGGCGCCAGGGCGGTCAGGATGCGTGGGGGTGAGACGGGGGCCTCCGGATTGGAGGCATCCCACAAGGAAGGAACACGCTCGGCGCCATGCAAGGCGCACGCGGACAGACCGAGCGCCAGCGCGCTCGCCGCGAACTTCATCGGAAAAGACATGGTCTTCGCTCTGCGAAAGGGAGGATTCGAGCCAGGGACACGGGGACACACGCCTCGCATGGCCGTGAAGGCACGCAGCCCCTCACGGTCCTGGAGACGGGAACCGGCTCAAATCAGCAACTGACGCAGGGAGAGGAACAGCCGTTCACGGGGAGGCGGATCATGCCCGGCGCGGATGCGGGGTCCCGGCTGAGCCAGGAGCACGGGCACGGTCCACTCGGCCTCGCCCGGCAGCGCGACCCAGTACACCTGGGAGGGCGCATCGAGCGGGGTGGGCAACACTCCACCGAGATCCACCGGATGGCCCTGGCGCAGCTCGCAGCAGTCCTGGGCGAGGAGCCGCGCGTCCTGAAGCTGCTCCTTTTCCGGACAGGACGCACAGGGTGCGACACGCCGTCCCGAGTACCGGCACACCCGCTCCACCCCGCCTGGAAGGGCGGCCTGCACCCAGACGAGCAGGGCGAAGACGAGGGCGGTGAAGCGGAGCATCACGCCCCATGAACTACCTCTCCATGAATGGACCTGCAAGTGTCCCCGTGTCACCCCGCTCCGCGAGGAGCCAGCCGGCCCCCCCTGCGCGCCCCCTTCCGGAAGGTGCTAGGACCTCCGGAGCCATGCCCGATCCGACTCCGCCCGAGACTCCGCGCCGCGCCGCGCTGGTCTTCATCTTCGTCACCGTGCTGCTCGACATCCTCGCCATGGGGATGATCCTCCCGGTGCTGCCGCGGATCGTCATGGGCTTCATGGGCGGAGAGCCGGGAAGGGGCGCCGAGGTCTTCGGCCTGTTCTCCACGATCTGGGCGCTCATGCAGTTCATCTTCTCGCCGGTGCTCGGCGCGCTGTCGGACCAGTACGGCCGGCGCCGGGTCATCCTGCTGTCCAACACGTGCATGGGGCTGAACTACATCCTGCTGGCGCTGGCGCCGTCCCTGGGCTGGTTGCTCCTGGGCCGCGTCGTGGCGGGCATCACCTCGGCGAGCATCAGCACGGCGAGCGCCTACATCGCGGACGTGACGCCGAGTGACAAGCGCGCCGCGGGCTTCGGCATGCTCGGGGCGGCGATCGGCGTGGGCTTCGTGCTCGGGCCGGCGATGGGAGGACTCCTGGGCGGAATGGATCCCCGCCTGCCCTTCTGGGTCGCGGCGGGACTGAGCCTGGGCAACGCGATGTACGGCCTGTTCGTGCTGCCCGAGTCCCTGCCGATCGAACGGCGCCGGCGCTTCGAGTGGCGGCGCGCCAACCCGGTGGCGGCGCTGCTGCGGCTGCGCGCCAGCGGCGAGGTGCTGGGGCTCGCGACCGTGCACTTCCTGCACAACCTGGCCCACACCGCCCTGCCCAGTGTGTTCGTCCTCTACGCGAGCTATCGCTTCGGCTGGGACGAGCGCGCCGTGGGGCTCACCCTGGGGGGCTCGGGGGTATTCACCATGGTGATCCAGGGCGGGCTGGTGAAGCCCGTGGTCAATCGCCTGGGGGAGCGGCGCACGCTGATGATGGGCCTGTCGTTCGGCATCCTGGGGTTCGCCACCTATGGACTGGCCACCAGTCCCCTCGTCTTCTGCGCGCTGGGGCTGCCCATCATGGGCCTGTGGGGATTCTTCTCCCCGGCGTCACAGGGATTGATGACGCGCCGGGTGCCTCCCTCGGAGCAGGGACAATTCCAGGGCACGCTCTCGAGCCTGATGGGCATCGCGGGGATGATCGGTCCCGCGCTCTTCACGCAAACCTTCGCGGCGGCCATCGCTCCGGAGCGGGGGGTGCACCAGCCCGGAGCGCCCTTCCTGCTCGCGTCGCTGCTGCTGGTGCTCGCCCTGGGCCTGGCGGTGCGGGCCACCCAACCGAGCCGCGAGGCGGTGCCCACCACCAGCCCCGTCGGATGAAGCAACGCCCTCAGGGCTCGTTGAGCACGCGGCCTTCCATGCCACCGGCCACGGTGATGACCTCGCCGGTGACGTGGCCGGAGACGCGATCGGACGCGAGGGACACGACGGTCCGGGCGACATCCTCGGGGCGGCCCAGCTTGCGCAGCGGCATGGTGCGCGTCACCCGGTGGATGAACGCGGCGTCACCGAGCTTGTCCTGGTTGCGAGGCACCGCCGTCCATCCCGGGCACACGGTGTTCACCCGGCCGAGCGGTGCGATGCGCGCGATCTCGTTCTTGAGGCTCTTGAGGAAGCCGCCCGCGAGCGCGCTCTTGGCCGCCGCGTAGTCCGAGTGCCCCGCTTCACCGAAGAGGCCCGCCGTGGAGGCGATGATGACGATGTTGCCCGTGCCCGTGGTCTCCACGTGGCGCAGGAAGGCGCGGCAGCTCAGGAAGACGCTGTCCAGGTTCTCCGCCAGCGTCTGACGCCAGCGCGCGAGCGACATCGTCCACACGGGCTCGTCGGGAGCCGGCCACACGCCCGCGTTGGCCACCAGCACGTCCAGGCGGCCCAGGGCCTTCACCGCCGAGGGGACGAGCGCATCCACATCGGACTCGGAGGTGAGGTCCGCGCGAATCGCCACGCCCCCGTGCTCCGCCGCGAGCGCCCGCGCCTTGTCCTCGCTGTGGTGGTAGTGCACCACCACCTTCGCGCCCTCTTCCGCGAAGGCACGGACCACCGCGCCGCCGATTCCTCCCGCGCCCCCGGTGACGAGGACGCCCTTGCCGCGCAGCTCCGTGTCCATCCCGCTACACCGAGTCCAGGCGCAACAACTGACGGGCTTGCTGGGGCGTGGCCAGGGTGCGGCCCTTGGCCGTGGCCCGCTTCGCCGCCTCGGCCACCAGTTCCCAGTTGCCCTTGGCCAGCACGCCCTTGGACACGTAGATGTTGTCCTCGAGCCCCACGCGGGCATTGCCCCCTCGCACCGCCGCCAGTTCCACGAAGGGCAGCTGGTGACGGCCCACGGCGGCCACCGTCCACGAGCAGCCCTCGGGCAGGGACGCGATCATGAAGTCCAGCGCGTCCTCGCGGGCCGTCAGGGCCCCGGGCACGCCGAGCACGAAGTCGAAGTGCGCGGGCAGGGAGACGAGTCCCTCCTTCGCCAGGGCCCGCACCTCGTCCACCATGCCCACGTCGAAGCACTCCAGCTCCGGCCGGATGCCCAGGTCGCGGATGCGCCGGGCGATGTCGCGCACGAGCGGCCGGGGATTCCAGAAGACGTCGTCTCCGAAGTTCACCGTGCCCGTGGACAGCGTGGCCATGTCCGGCCGGTCCTCGCCGGTGAGCCGGAGGCCCCCGCAGCGCTCGTCCACGCCCATGCCCACGGCGCCGCCGGTGGACACCTGGATGAGCACGTCCGTGCGCTTGCGGATGGCGCGGATGGCCGCGCGGAACAGCTCCGTGTCCTGGGACGGCTTGCCCTCCGGCGTGCGCACGTGCAGGTGCACCATGGCGGCACCGGCCTCGCGGCACTTCACCGCGTCCTCGGCGATCTCCTCGGCGGTGATGGGCAGGTAGGGCGTCTGCTCGCGCGTCGTCTCCGCGCCGACCATCGCGGCGGTGAGGACCATGGGCGTGCTCATCGGGCACCCCGCTGCTTGTCCTTGGGGACCACGCAGGTGCCGCTCGCACGGCACACCACCACTGGCTCGGCGAGCACGTCCGCCGCCGAGTCGTTCACGTCCGCGCGCGGGCGGATGACCTTGCGCGCCTCGAAGCGCATCTTGCGGGAGGTGTTGCCCACCTGGATGATCTCGCCTTCCGCCTCGATGAAGTCCCCGGCGTACACGGGCGCGAGGAACTCCACCGAGTCATAGGCGCGGAACAGGCCCTCGTCGCCGTCCAGGCGGATGCACAGCTCGGTGGCCACGTCGCCGAACAACCCGAGCATCCGGGCCCCGTCCACCAGGTTTCCACCGTAGTGGGCATCATGGCTGCTCATGCGCAACCGGATGACCGCCTTCACGTTGCTCATTGCGGCTCCCCTTCCCAGTGCACGTTCTTCGCCTCCTTGCCTTCCTTCTGGAGGACCTGGTGCACGATGTAGTTGGCCACGTCGGAGGGCTTGGTGCCCGGGCCGAAGCCCGCGTCGAAGCCCAGGTCCAACGCGAGCTTGTGGTCCACGCGCGGCCCGCCGAGCAACAGCAGCGTCTTGCCGTGCACGCCCGCCGCCTTGGCCGCCTCGATGAACTGGCGCGAGTTGTCCTTGTGCACGTCGCGCTGGGTCACCACCTGCGACACGAGGATGGCGTCGGCGTCGCGCGCCATGGCCTTCCTGAGCAGTTCCTCGTTGGGCACCTGGCTGCCGAGGTTGAAGGCCTCGAACCCGGGGTAGCGCTCCAGGCCGTAGTCGCCCGCGTACCCCTTCATGTTGAGGATGGCGTCGATGCCCACCGTGTGCGTGTCGGTGCCCGTGCACGCGCCGAACACCACGATGCGCCGGCCCACCTTGTCCTTGATGAGGACGTTGAGATCGTCGAAGCCGAGCTTCTTGACCACGACCTCGGGCACGTCGATTTCCGCGTAGTCCAGGACGACGGGCGAGTGCGCGTAGACGATGAAGAAGGTGTACGCATCGGCGGCGCGCTCGGCGGCGGCCACCTTCACGTCGGTGAACCCCAGCTTGCGCGTGTAGACGGCGGCCGCTTCCTTGGCCTTTTCCGACAGGGGCACGGGCAGCGTGAACGACAACTGCACCACGCCGTCATCCCGCCGGTCGCCATAGGGGCGAATGAGCTGCTTGGTGGGCTTGACCGCCATGATGGCTACTTCCCCTTCCTGGGGGCCTTCGCGTAGACGACGCTACCGGCCACCTTCTCCGCGAGCGGATCGAAGCGCTCCTGCTGCTTCTGATCCATGTGGAACACGAGCGACCAGGTCGTCTTGCCGTCACAGCCCACGTACGTCACCGTGCGCACCGACTCCGCGCCATCCGGCGTGGTGTCCGAGTCCACGCGGCGCGCCGCGGGTGCCTTGCCCAGCTTGAGCGTCTTCCAGCCCGTGTCGCCGCCCATGGCGGAGAGGATCTTCTCCAGGCACACCTGGGGCTTCATGCCCGCGGTCTGCACCGCGCCCACGTCCACCAGCACGTAGGCGTTCCCCGAGGGGTCATCGAAGCGCAGGGTGCCATCCGCCTCGGATTGCTTCCAGTCCCCGGGCAATTGGAGCGTGAGCGTCTTCACCTCGTGCTTCGCCAACTCCGCCGGCTCACCAGCCGCGAGTACCGCCACCAACAACGAGCCAAGCATCACCGTGCCTCCAGCATGTCCTGGAACGGGTTGAAGTAATCCGGGGCCTTCTCCAGCACGCCATCCAGGCCCTTGCCACCGGTCTCCGTGCGCTTCACGTCGCCGAAGTGGCCCCGGCCGATGGCCGCCACCATGCCGTCCTTCTGGCACTCCTCCAGCAACTCCATGGCCTTGGCGAACACCTCGCGCGCCCGGTTGGCGATCCGGCCGTCCTCGCGCACGGTGAATTCCTCGTCGATGCCGCGCGCCGCCCGGTGGATGTAGCTGGCGGCCTTGAGCGCCACGTAGCGGTCCGCGAGCAGGGGCGTGTGCATGGCCTCGGTCATCATACCGAGCAACTGGATGCCCTGGCGCGTCCACACGGCCACCAGGTCCGCCATCACGTCGTACGCGTGGCTGAAGAAGATGTCCGTCTCCTTGTGCTTGGTGGGCGGCATGTACTTGAGCGGCGCGTCCGGGAAGCAGCGGCGCACGAGCATGGCCTGCGACAACTCCAAGAGCAGCGTGTCCGGGCGGTGCGGATCGATCTCGTACGAGTGGCCGATGCCCAGCTGCCAGTCCTTGAGGCCCGCGCGCTTGGCGAAGCTCTCGTTGATGAACTGGCTGGCGATCACCGTATGCGCCGCGTCGTAGGCGTCCGCCGTGGTGATGTAGTTGTCCTCGCCGGTGTTGATGATGATGCCGGCCAGGGCGCAGATGCGGCGGCTGAAGTACTGGTCGATGAACGTGCGCCGCATGTTGATGTCACGGAAGAGGATTCCGTACATCGCGTCGTTGAGCAGCATGTCCAACCGCTCGTAGGCCGCGGCGAAGGCGATCTCCGCCATGCACAGGCCCGAGGAGTAGTTGGTGAGCTGGATGTAGCGCTTGAGCTTGCGGCTCTCGTCATCCAGGGCCTCGCGCATGATGCGGAAGTTCTCCTGGGTGGCGTACGTGCCGCCGTAGCCCTCGGTGGTGGCGCCGTGGGGCACGTAGTCGAGCAGCGACTGCGCCGTGGAGCGGATGACGGCGATGATGTCCGCGCCCGCCTGCGCCGCCGCGCGCGCTTGATCCACGTCGTCGTAGATGTTGCCCGTGGCCACGATGACGTACTTGTGCGGCGCCTGGCCCTGCCCCAGCTCCTTGCGCAACGCGTCACGCTGGGCGATGCGCGAGGTGAGCTCGTCCATGGCGCCCCGGGCCTCGGCCCGCACCTCCTCGCGCAGGTTGTGCTCCATCTCGGGGGACAAGGGCCCCAGCTTTTCCAGGGGCATGGCCGTCAGGCGCTCCACGGCCTCCAGGGGGCTGCGCGCGCCCATGTGCAGGGCCCGGCCATACCAGTAGGCGACGCCCCGGTTGAGCACCCCGGCGTCCTTGAGGCGGTCCACCATCAGGTTGGCGAGCGGCACGCCTCCCGGGCCCGCATCCGAGACGCCGAAGAAGCGCAGCACCGTGCGCTCGATGGAGACGGTGGTGTTGCGGCGAATGAGGTCGAAGATGGGCTCGGTGATGTCTTGCGCCATCTTGCGCGCATGATCCACCCGCGCGTCTTCGATGAACGGACCCGGCATGTTGGCACCTTACTATACGTAACGCGTTTCGAAGAGACGGCGCAGGGCGGGCTCGGCGCGCAGGAGTTCGAGAGTGAGCTGCGCATGACCTGGCACGTAGCCATTGCCCACGAGCATGGTGACGTCCTTGCCCACGCCCTCGGCCCCCAGCGCCGCCGCGGTGAAGCTCGTGGCCATGGAGAAGAAGATGACCGTTCCGCCATCCTTCACGCTCAGGATGGACGCCATCTCCGTGTTGCCCACCGAGGCGCAGTTGATGACCAGGTCGCACAACGCGCCCTGGGTGGCCTCGGACACGGCCTCCATCACCTCCACGGCCCGGGTGGCATCCACCTGGAGCGTGGCGTCGCACAGCTCCAGCCCCTTCAGGGTGGCGAGCGCCTGTCCGGAGATGTCCAGCGCGAGCAGGCGGCCCTGCCCCTTCAAGTCACGGCGCGCCTGGGCGAGGCACAACGCGCCGCTCTTGCCCGCGCCGAGCACGGCGACCGTCATGCCGGGGCGCACCCAGCGCGTCACCAGGGCGGGCGCGCCACACACGTCCAGGGCCGCGAGCGCGAGCGTGTCGGGCATGTCCTCGGGCAGCTTCGCGTAGAGGCCCGTGGCGAAGAGGATGGCCTGCCCCCGGATGTCCACCCGATCGATGGAGGGGTGCACCGCCTTCACCTCGTCGATGCGCAGCGGCGTGAGGCTCAGGCTCACCAGCGTGGCGATGCGGTCTCCCGGCTGGAGCACGCCGTGCGCGGGGTGCCCGGCACCCACCTGGTTCACCCGGCCAATCAGCATGCCGCCCGAGCCCGTCACCGGGTTCTGCATCTTGCCGCGCTCGAGGACGATCTCCCGCACCCGGGCGGCGATGCGCGTGGGATCCGCGCCCACCTCGTCCTTGATCTGCTTGAAGGACGCGGCGTCGATGTTGAGGCTCTCCACGTCGATGAGGAGCTCGGCTTCCCGGCAGGGCAGCGAGGGATCCAGCGTGCGGGCCCGTTGGGGCAGCACACCCTTTTCCCCCACGACGCGGGACAGCCCATAGTGGTCGCGGCTCATGGCAGGCCTCTCCGTGGCCACGAGCGGGAGCACCTCCCACCCGTGAGAATGCACGGATAAGCCTCTACCCGGGCGCACGCGGGAGCGCCAGGGGCTTCGTCAGACGCCCCGCGTCATGGCGAGGGGCCCTTATTCGGCCGCGAGCCGGGGCCCGATCACCGCCAGCGAGCGCTCGAAGCGGTAGTTGACGCCTGTATGGCCGTCCTCGAACTCCTCGTGCGTGAGCTCGACCCCGCCGTTCTTCAGGTCCTCGGCCACCATGCGCGCACCCCAGCGCAGGTTGAACTCGTCGCGCGAGCCGCAGTCGAGGAAGACGGTCTTCATCTTGCGGAACGCGTCCACGAACTTGGGCACGAAGCGCACCGGATCGTGCACGAGCCAGCGGTTCCACACCTCCAGGCGCAGCTTGCCCGTCTGCGCGTCGAAGGGCAGCTCCAGGTTGAGCGGCTCGCCCTTCTTGGGCGAGTAGGCGGCCGCCATGGCCAGGATGTTGATGACGGCGAAGTCCTCGCCACGCGCCTTGGTCTCGCGCGAGCGCAGGAGGAAGTCCTTGTACCAGGCCTCCACCCCACCCGCCTTGAGCATCGCCGAGGCCGCCTTGGGCAGATCCGGCAGGTAGCAATACTCGAAGTAGGCGTCGGGGGACTGGGCGCTCAGGTGCGAGAAGATCTCGGGATGGTAGCGGCCCATCACCAGCGCGCCGTAACCCCCGGAGCTGTGCCCCACCACCGCGCGTGAAAGCGCCTTGGGCAGCGTGCGGTACGTGCGGTCCACGAAGCCCACCACGTCCTTCGCCAGGAAGTCGCGGTAGCGGCCAATGGCGTCGCTGTTCACCCACTGGCTGCCGCCCAGGGACGTCCAGCCATCCGGAAACACGCCGATGACGGGTGGAATCGTGCCCGCCGCGACGAGCGCATCCAGACGCTCGGGGACACTCACCGAGAACGCCGAGAAGTTCGTCCACGACTTGCCGCTGCCGGAGAAGGCGTTGAGGAAATACACCACCGGGTAGCGGCCCGTGCCCCCCTGGTAGCCCGGGGGCAGGTACACCGTCAGCTCCCGCCGGGATGGATCTCCCAGCGGGTTGGACTCCAGCGCCGGCGAGTGCATCACCTGCGTCTCGAGAACTCCCTTCATGTCTGTCCCCTCCAGGGGGCCCACCGTCAGCCGCGCTGTCCGGTGGGCTTGCCGAAGAACTTCATCACCTGTTGTAGATCCTCCCACGCCTTGCGCTTCTCCGCTGGTTGGCGCAGCAAGTACGCCGGGTGGAAGGTGGGCATCAGCTGGATGCCCTCATACTCACGCCATGTGCCGCGCAGGCGCGTAATGGGCGTGCTATCGCGCAGCAGCGTCTGCGCCGCGAACTTGCCCAACGCCACGATGGCCTTGGGTTGAATCGCCTTGAGCTGCGCGCGCAGGAACGGCTCGCACGCGGAGACCTCGTCGGGCTCGGGGTTGCGGTTGCTCGGGGGGCGGCACTTCACCACGTTGCAGATGTAGATGTCGTCGCGGCGGTAGCCCATCGCCTCGATCATCTTCGTGAGCAACTGGCCCGCCGCGCCCACGAAGGGCACCCCCTGCAAGTCCTCGCTCTCGCCCGGACCCTCGCCCACGAAGACGAGCTCCGCGCGCGGATTGCCCGAACCGAAGACGATGTTCTTGCGGCCCGTGCACAGCTTGCACCGGCGGCAGTCCCCCAACTCGCGGCGGATCTCGTCCAACGTGGGCCGTTCGCCTCCCGGCAGCGGGCCCGTGGAGGGCCGCGCCTGGGCGGAGACGTTCGGGAGCACCAGCGGCGCCGCGACGGGGGCCGGAGGTGGGACTCGCGCGGGCGCGGGCCGCTCGACGACGGGCGCCGGGGAAGCGGGGGCGGAAGGAACAGGCCGTACGGCGGCAGGGGGACGTGGAAGACGCATGGCGCGCGCTTCGGCCGCCAGACGTGCGTCCATCTGCAGGAACCGGCCCCCGTCCTCCTCCTGCCAGAGAAGGTGGCGGCGCAGATCCTCCAGCACTTCGCTCAACACCTGCGAGGTTTCGAGGGCTTCGCTCACGATGGATAGGGTCTACGGGTCCGGGGAACTGGATTCAACGGCCTGGGGGGTAGGCTGCCTGTACGCTTACCCCAGCGTCTGGCACGACGCCACTATCGTTCCGCGGCGGGAAGGTACGCCAGGAAGGAGCGCAGCAGCGCGCGCGCCACCTCGAGCTTCGTTCCGGACAACGTCCGCTCCTGCCCATCCCGGGTCAGCACCGTCACCTGGTTGGTCTCCGTCCCGAAGCCCGCGCCCGGCGCCGACACGTCGTTGGCCACGATGACGTCCAGGCCCTTGCGCTCGAGCTTTCCTCGCGCGTACTCCACCACCCGCTGGGTCTCCGCCGCGAAGCCCACGAGCGCGGGCCGCCGGGCCCGTCCCGCGACCTTGCGAGAGGCCTCGGCGAGCACATCCGTCGTGCGCACCAGCGTCAGCGCCTCGGGCCCCTCGGACTTCTTCACCTTGTGCTCCGAGCGCGTCTCGGGCTTCCAGTCGCTCACCGCCGCGGACGCGATGAAGAGATCCACGTCCTCCACCCGGGCGAACACCTCGCGCGCCATGTCCTCCGCGCTCACCACGTCCACCACCTCGTAGCCCTGGCGATCCACCGGCCCCACCGGGCCGAGCACCACCGTCACACGCGCCCCCAGGGCCCGCGCCGCCTCCGCCAGCGCCAGGCCCATCTTCCCCGTCGAGGGGTTGGAGATGAAGCGCACCGGATCCAGGTACTCGCGCGTGGGCCCCGCGGTGATGAGCACGCGCCGGCCCGCGAGCGGCCCCGGAGCGAACAGGCTCGCCGCCGCCGCCACGATGTCCCGCACCTCCGCGAGCCGCCCCGCCCCCACGTCTCCACATGCGAGCATCCCCGCGCCCGGCCCCACCCCGTGAAAGCGCGGCGTCGCGAGCAGGGCCGCGATGTTCTCCTGGGTCCGCTCGTTCTCCCACATGGCCACGTTCATCGCGGGCGCGAATAGCACCGGGCCCCGGAAGGCCAGCAGCGAGGTCGTCACCGCGTCGCCACCCAATCCCACGCGGATGCGCGCGAGCAGATCCGCCGTCGCCGGGGCCACCACGTACAGCTCCGCCCAGCGCGCCAGGTCCAGGTGCCCGAAGTTCCCCTCCTGGGACGGATCGAAGTAGTTCGTCAGCACGGGGTGTCCGCTGAGCGCCTGGAAGGAGAGCGGCGTGACGAACTGCTGGGCGGCCTCCGTCATCGCCACGCGCACCTCGGCGCCGGCGCGCCCCAACTCGCGCACCAGTTCACATGCCTTGTATGCCGCGATGCCGCCGCCCACGCCGACGACCACCCGGCGACCCTGCAAACCCGAAGCGTCCATGCCGGGTTCCTTATGCGCCGGGGTCCGGGCTCGCAACCTCGGCATGTCGACCCGCTCCCATCAAAACAATGATTTCTTGAATTGACGGGCGTCTTTTCCGGAACACCCGCTGTAGGGTCGAGCGCCATGCGCGCCTCGTCTCTGCGTATGACCCGGGGTCTCGCCCTGGCCCTGCTCTCGCTGCATTGCGCTCACGGGGGGACGCCTCGCCTCTGGCTCCCCTCCGCCACCCAGGAATCACAGGTCCTCGGCCTCACGTCGGAGGCGCGGGACTTCTTCGTCATCGGTGCCTTCTCGGGAGCGCTGGACTGGGAGGGACAGACGCCCGTGTCCCGAGGCGCCGAGGATGTCTTCGTGGCCCGCCTCGAGCCGTCCGGCACGGTGCGCTGGCTGCGACACCTCGGCGGGGCCGGACAGGACACGGGCGACGCGGTGACCCTGTCGACGGAGGACTCGCTCATCGCCGTGGGCATGTTCTCGGGCCCGGCGGACTTCGGCGAGGTGTCCCTTCAGGGCCAGGGAGACAGCGACTGCTTCGTGAGCAAGCTCTCCCGCGAGGATGGACGCGTGCTCTGGGCCCGGGCATTCGGCGGACAGGGCGGCGTCATGTCCTGCCGCTCGGTGGCGAGCGATGCCTCGGGGGACCTCTTCGTCACCGGCCGCTTCACCGGCACCGTGACCCCCGGCACGCACCCGCTCCAGAGCGCGGGGATGAATGATCTCTTCCTGCTCAAGCTCTCCGGACGCGACGGCGCGCTCCAGTGGGCACGGCACTTCGGGGGGGCCGGAGAGGACATCGGACGGGACGTGGCGGTGGCGCCCTCGGGGACGGTGCTCCTCACGGGCCTCTTCTCCCAGGGCGTGGCTCCCGAGCCGGGCGCCATCGACTTCGGCACGGGCAAGCTCATGAGCCAGGGAGACGCGGACGCGTTCCTCGCGGCCTTCTCTCCCGACGACGGGCACGCGCTCTGGTCCCGCGCGTTCGGAGGTCCCTCTTATGATCAATCCAAGTCGGTGGTCGTCGCGGAGGATGGCGGCATCTACCTGACGGGCCTGTTCCAGCGCGAGGACGTCGCGCCCGGAGCGGAGGGGCTCTTCTTCACCGCGGGAGGCTTCGAGGGTTTCCTGGCGGGTTTCTCGCCCCTGGGCGTCGAGCGCTGGCGACACCGGTGGCCGGCGATGGTGTCCGGACATTCGCTCGCGCTCTCACCGGGGGGACAGCTCGTCCTGGCGGGGCACTTCGAGGGCTCGCTCGACTTGGGTCCGGGCGTGAAAGTGGAGAGCCTGGGACGGAGCGATGCCGTGGTGGCGGGATTCTCGACCACGGGCCAAGCCGTGTGGGCCCGGCGCTTCGGCGGCACGGGAAACGACTACGGCTACGCGGTGGCCGCATCGGAAGAGAACGTGGGGGTGGGCGGCGTGCTCTCGCGTCCCCTCGCGGAGGGCCCCCTCGTCTCCACGAGCTTCATCGCCCGGCTGCGCGCCGCGGCGCTCGACACGCACGGAGAGTAACCGAGCTTTCCAGGAAGTGAAGCACGCGGCTATGGTGTCGGGGCGCGACGGACCCTCGGGGTCCGAACAGGGTGTCGGGGTGGGGACGGCATCAGCGTCGGCTGTTCCAGGAACAGCCGGTTTCCGTCCGAGCCGGAGCAGTCATGAGCGCCACCCTTACCTTCGACGATTCGCACTGGCCCCTCGTCATCCTGCGCATCACCGGTGTGATGACGAATGGGCAGTTCGCGCAATTCCTCGCGGGTTCCACGTCCGTCCTGGCGCGCGGGGGGAAGTACGCCAGCATCACGGACGTCAGTCAGGCGGGGATTCCCCCGCTCGCGCAGTGCCGCCAACTGGCGGAGTGGATGCGCCAGCACGAGGCCAGGATGCGCGAGCACGTCCTCTGCAATGCCATCGTCGCGCCCTCGGCCTCCCTCCGATTGTCGATGAGTCTCGTCTTCCACCTCATGCCGCCCCCCATGCCGCATATCGCCGTCTCCGACATGGCCTCGGCCGTGGATTTCGCACTCGCCCGACTGGTGGACGCGGAGCGGGGCTCCGACGCCGCGAGGATCCGGCGGCACTTCGCCCCTCCCGAGCTCCACGCCGATTGAACCGCGGCGCGAGGCTCAGCGCTCGGCACTGCCCGCCCGTCGGGCCAGCAGCTCGTCCCGGAGGGGAATGACCGCCGTGCGGGTCAGGTCCACGGGCGTGGTGAAATCCCGCGCGGCCCCCCGCTCGCGCAGCTCATCCAAGTGGGTGGCCAGCCTCTTCTGCCGATCCTTGTTGCTCGGATGGGGCGTGGAAAGACCCTTCGTGGGCAGCTTTCCCAGGAAGGACACGTATGCCTCGGGCGCATAGCCGGCGGCCGCCATCAACTCCACCGCATCCAGGTCCGCGGCGTACTCATCGTCCTTGCCGAGGCCCTTCTTCATGAGGTTCTGGAGGAAGCTGTCCATGATGGCGCGGACGATGGATTCGCTCGCCTCGTCGATGTTGAACCCATTCACCGAACGAGTGACCTGGGCGAGCACTTCGCCCCACTGACCCCAGGACAGGGCGCCGACGAGTTCCGCCACGCTGTTCTGGGCCGCCTGGCCGACCTCGGAGACCAGCCCCTTCAGGGCTTCCTTCTCCGGACGACGCCCCTCGGCCGCCGCCGCCGACCTGCACTCGTCCACGAGGAACTTCTGGTATTCGATCAAGGCGTGCTTGCGCGTGATGTGCGCGATTTCATGGGCCAGCACGCCCGCGAGCTCGGCCTCGTTGTCCAGCCGCGCGAGCAGCCCCTCGGACACGAAGACATAGCCGCCGGGTCCACTCACCGCGTTGATGCCCTCGGACTGGAGCACGCCAAAGGTCCACGGCAGGGAGGGACGGCTGGATTGCGCCGCGAGGTTCTTGCCGATCTTGTTGAGCTGCACGTGCAGCGCATGGTGATCCGCGTGCTTCGTGAGGCCGCCTCCCTCGCTCACCCAGCGGACCCCCACCGCGCCACCGAACGCCCGCTCCTCGTCGAAGGAAATGACCCGGCTCTCGAGCACCGCGCATTCCTTGACCATTTCCTCCTTGCGGGCCAGCGACTCCTGCTTCGCCTCGATGTACTGAGAGCAGGTTCCAAAACCACACAAGAGCAGACAGGCCACCGGAAGGATGAGACGGCGGTTCATCGCTTCGCCCCCTTCTTCGACGTGCTCTTCACCGTGCTCGCCTTGGCGATCTTGCTCGTACCCACCACGGCGGGCAGGCCGCCCGCCTGGGCATAGGCCGCCACCTGCGCGTCCTCCACGTCCTTGGCGAGGTCCTCCAGTTTGGAGAGTTGATCCACGCTCTGAGGGAGCGGGAGTGACTTGCCATAGGCGATAGCCCCCTGCCCCAGCGCCTTGATGGCCGCGCCCGAGGACGCGAAGGCCTCGGGCGACAGGGGCTTGTCGGGCGACTCACTCGTCACCTCCAGGGCCGGAGGCGAGGCACTGAGGTTGGCCTGATAGATGACGCCCTGCAAGGAGCCCTTCGGCGTCACGGCGGTCACCTGATGCCAGGGGGTGGTGCCCTCGCGTCCGAGGTACGACACGGTGTGGCCCGGCTGGAGGATGGCGAGCGTGGTGGCGGAGGGTTTGCTCGAATCCTTGAGGTGGGTGTTCTTCGCCTTGACGTACAACACGGAGGGCTTCTGGGCCAGGGCGGCCCCCGCGAGGGAAACGCCCGTCAACGCCAACAGGGCGGCAAGTCGTTCACGGTTCATGATCACTTCTCCAGATTCGTCACGCCCTCGAAGGGCATGGCGGGTGGATGGGATACGTAGTGTTGGCACCGCGCGAGGAGCACGCGGCTCGGCCCATCCTCCGCGTCCGCCGCGAGTGCGTCTTCCAGCACGCGCACCGCCTCGGCGAAGCGGGCCTCACGGTAGAACGCGAGCGCCTGGGCGTAGCGCGCCACGGTGGCCTTCCGGGCGGAGGACAGTTCGCCCCGGCGCGCCAGCAACTCGTACACGGTCACCACCTCCGCCTTGCCCGCCACCCGGACCCGATCCAGTTCCCGCGCCTCGATGTGCGCATGCGCGAGCGCGTACGTGCGCGGGCCGATGAGGATGACCGTATCGTACGCCTTGTTGGCGCCCTCGAGCCGGGCCGCCAGGTTCATTCCGTCGCCGATGGCGGTGTAGTCGAGCAGGTGCTCGCTGCCGAAGTTGCCCACGAACATCTCCCCCGAGTTGAGACCCATGCGGGTGTAGACATCCGGCAGGCCCTCCTTCCGAAGTTCGGCGCGGAGGGAATCCACCTCGGTGCGCACGGCGAGCGCCGCGTGGCAGGCGCGCACCGCGTGGTCGGCCAGGTCCAGCGGTGCGCCGAAGAGGCAGACCACCGCGTCGCCGATGTACTTGTCCAGACAGGCCCCGTGCGCCATCAACACCGAGCTGACGCGCGTGAGGTAGCGGTTGAGCAGCGCCACGAGCGCCTTGGGATCGTCCTTGAAGCGCTCGCTGAACGAGGAGAAGCCACGGATGTCGGAGAAGAAGGCGGTGATCTCCCGCGTCTCCCCCTCCAGGGAGGGCAACCGCTGCTGCTCGACGAGCTGATCCACCAGCGTCTTGTCCAGGAAGCGGTTGAAGGACTCGCGCAGCCGCTCGCGCTCGCGGTTGGCGAACATGTGGTTGAAGGCCACCGCGGACAGGCAGGCGAACTCACCCGCGTAGATGGGCATGGCGCTGAGCACGTGGATTCCCCGCGCGAGGAACATGCCGGGCAGGAGGAAGAAGCCGAAGTAGAGCGCCAGGGGCCAGAGCAGCTCCAGCAGGGGCGCGCGCACGAGCGTGAGCAGGGCCACGGAGAAGAACGCCACGGCGGCGGTGAGCAGCAGGGACACCCAGAAGGGAGCCTCGGTGATGAAACGCCCTGACAGGAGCGCCTCCAACGCCACCGCGTGCTTGACGACTCCCGGGGCCTCGCTCTGGAACGGCGTGGCCTTCACATCGCCAGTCCCCACGGACAGCCCCCCCACGATGACCACCTTGCCCTTGAAGGTATCCTCGGGCAGGACGGGGACGTAGGGCGTGCCACGCTCGCGGTGCTCCTGGCGGCGGGCCCAATCCTCCAGCACCGCGTAGACGCTCAAGGCCTCGAACCGCTCCTGCCAGGGGCCGCCGAAGTCCAGCTCCGCGCTGCCATCCGGGTTGATGGGGAGCTCCCGCGCGCCCAGCTTCAACCGGCCCGGGGTGAGCTCCACGTGCTCCGCGCCGAGGAGATCCGCCACCGCCGCCACCGCCAGCGTGACGTAGGTGTTGGCGCCGTCCGAGTAGACGAAGCGCGTGCGGCGCAAGCGTCCATCCCGATCCGCCTCCATCCAGACGAGCCCGAAGCCGGGCGTGACGCGCAGCAGACCTGGCAGGGGTGGTACGGGGTGGAGGGAGAGCCGGGGGCCTCCGTCGCGAGGGTCATGCGCCAACGGAGGCAACGTGAGCCCGGGATGGCGCACGGGAAAGGCGAGCGCCTGGGCCACCTCGCCGGGTGGAGGGGCCGTGGGGGTCTCCTCTTCCGGGAAGCCGAAGGGATCCTCGGAGACGACCTCCGGGGAACTGGGCAGTACGGTACCGGGCAGGCGGTTGGCGGGCGTCACGGGAGGCAAGGCGGGCTGGCCCGCGTTGACGCTGAACCCCAGGGTGAGTGGAACCCTCCGCGTCTCCACCACCTGGACGAGCGCGGCATCATTCCCCTCATCGGTGCCCCGCTCGTCCATCACGCCGTCGAAGACGATGGCGCGGGCCCCCTGGTCCATCAGGTGCTCGAAGACGAGCGCCCAGAGGTTGCGCGAGTAGGGATAGACGCCGTAGTTGCGCGTGTAGCGGGGGTTGTCCCGGATGCCCTGCAACGCCTTGTCATCGATGCCGACGATCACCACCTCGCCAGAGCGTGGCCGGCCCCGGGTGAAGAGCGTGAGGCCGTTGTCGTAGGCGGAGAGCTCGGCGTCTCGCATGCGCAACAGATCATGGCGCTGGCAGAGCGCCGCGACCGCGGTGGCGAGCAGCGTCACCCCCAGGATGAGCTTCCAGCAGTTGCGCAGCCGAAGGGCGTGGACGCGGAGGAAGGGCTTCCGCATCCCGTCGACGCTAGCACCTCAGGGGCCGAGCACCACTTCCCCCGAGGTGGGCAGATCCACCGTGCGAAGCATGGGCCCCTCTTCCGAGTCCGAATGGAAGTTCGCCCAGACCAGGGTGTAGCGCCCCGGGGGGAAGCCCTGCAGGGTGAGGCTGTCGCCACGCGGCTGGTAGACCATCTGTCCGTAGCTGGCCCGCAGCAGCTCCCGGGGCGGGTTGCCCACGGAACGCACGTCCCCGGCGATGACCCACAGCGCCTTGCCCTGCCCGGTCTTCAACCGCACCGTCAGCGAGGCCGAACCCGGGGCCGGTCCAAAGTCCATCCGCCGCTCCGATTCCCCCACCTGCACCAGGAGGGCGGGCTCACCGGCGAAGTCCCGCCCCGAACCGATCGAGAAGCGGTAGTTGCCCGGAGCCACGTCCACGCTGTAGCGCCCGTCCGGGCCCGTGACGAAGCTCAAGGGCTCGCCGCGGTCCGCGTTGACGCCCTCCACCTGGATGCCCGCGGCGGGCGTGCCGTTCGGCTGGTACACCGTACCGGACAGGTGGGTAGCGGGCTTGAGCACCAGCTCCACCGCCCTGTCCTCTCGCGAGGCCGGTACCGAGGCGCTCAGGCGGCCCTTTCGCGCCGACACGTTGAACTTCGACACGAAGGCGGGGCTGGGCAGCGAGAAGCGGCCGTCCGGCCCCGTCATCACCGAGTCCTCGCACGCGTCACACCCCACCACCGCGTCCGACACGGGTCCGCCGCCCTCCTCTCGCACGAGCCCCGTCACCAGGGGCGCGCGCTGCAGCACCAGCTCGCCCAGGTCATTCGGCTTCGAGGGCTTGTCCACCATCAGCGGCTCGAAGCCCGGCGCCTCCACGGAGACGATGAGGCGATCCCCCGCGGTGGCCAGCGCCAGCTCGAAGCGCCCGTCCGTGCTCGTCACGTCATGCTCATCCAGGCGGAAGCGCCGCACCGGCTCGCCGTTCTGATCCACGACCCTGCCGGTGAACGTCTCGCGTGCCGTCAGCACCACCCGCACGGGCTCGCCACCCGCGGAGCCCTGCACACGGTCGTGCTGGTCGTAGCCGGGGTGACGTGCCTCCACCAGGTAGGGGCGTCCGGGCTTGAGCGCGCGCACCTCGAAGTGTCCCTGGGCGTCCGTCGTCACCGGCTCGCTCATGCGCGGAAGCACCGACACCGAGGCCCCCGCCACGGGCTGGCCCCGGGTGTCCACCACCTCGCCACTCAGGGGATTGCCGGACTCGAGAGACACCGTCACCCGGACGGTCTGCCCGTCCGCCACCTCCACCTTCTGCCGCTCCGAGGGCAGGTAGTCCGGGTGCATGGCCACCATCGAGTAGGTCCCCGGAGGCAGACCGCGCATGGGGACCAGCCCATCGGAGCCCGAGGAGGAATCGCTGCGGAAGATGCCATCACCCTCCACCCACAGCACCACATCCGCGCCTTCCACCCGGCGTCCCTCGGCGGTCACCGTCACCTCGATCGCCGCCCGGGGCTCCAGCTCCAGCTTCGCGTCCTCGGTGGGCGCCGTCACCTTCACCTGCCCGCCGCCCCATTCGGAGTGGTGCGCGTGCAGCTCGTACAGGCCCGGCGAGGGCACGGGCACGGAGAAATGGCCCTCGCCGTCCGCCAGCACGGCCTCACCCGTGGGTTGCACGAGCACGGACACATTGGGCGCCGGCCGGCCGTACTGGTCCAACACGTGGCCAGCGATGACCGTGGCGCGGGCCATTTCCACTTCCAGGGCCGTCTCTCCCGGCTTGATGCGGGCGGGCAACCGCACATCCCGGAACCCCTGGGCCCGGCATTCCAGGACGTAGTCGCCCACGGAGAAGGGGCCGAACCGCACCAGCTCGCCGGTGGAGGGCTTCTGGGCCTGGATGGCGTCATTGCCCCGGGCGGTGTGCAGGACCAGTTGGGGCGAGGGGACCGGCTCCCCGGCTTCATCCACCACGGTGATGAGCAGCGAGCCCGCTTCCTCCAGCTCGAGCGTCACCCGGGTGAGCCGCTCGCTCAGCGTCAGGCTTCGCGGCGCGGCGCCCCACCCACCCGCCTCGGCCGACACCACGAGCGAGTCCGGGTACAAGTCCTCGAAGCGCACCACGCCTCCCTCGGCACGAGCCTCCCGGGACAGGTGATCCGCCTTGAGCCGCACCAGGGCCGTGGCGGGCTGGCCCTGGCGGGTGACGCGCACCTCCAGCGTGCGCGAGGGCTCCAACCGCATTCGCAGGACGCGCGCGCCCGCCTCCACCTGGGGCTCCACCGCGGGCAGGAACCCCTTCGCGGAGGCCAGGACGTAGAAGGGCCCCTCACCCAGTCCGGCCAGGGTGAAGGAACCATCCGGCCCCGTCACCGCCTCGGACGGCAGAGGCACCTTGCGCGACACCGCGTGCACGCGAGCACCCGGCAGACCTCGGCCCGCGTCGTCCACCACCTGTCCGGAGATGCTCCGGGGCGCGGGCAGATACAGCTCCACCGGCTCGCCCGGGGCGGCGCGCTCGCGCATGGCGGCACCAAAACCGTCGGCCCGGGCCCAGACGGAGAAGGACACCCCGACGAGATGATCGAATCGGAAGCGGCCCTGCGCGTCCGTGCGCACGCTGAGCATGGAGCGCAGGAAGCCATGGGCCTGCTCGAAGAAATCCCACGCGTGCTGGGCGCTCTCCCGGGCGGGACACGCCAGCAGCGCCAGTCCGCACTCGTCGCAGCGCACCGAGGTGAGCGTCTTCTGCGCGCTCGCGGCGAGGAACACGTCCGCGCCCGCCACGGGCCGGCCCGCCGGATCCAACACCCGCCCGGTGAGGGTCAACCCCTCGGAAGTGCCCGAGGACACCTCCACGGATTCGAAAGAGGGCAGCGCGCGCGCTGGGGGCTCACGGATGACGGCGGGAGCCGGGGCACGTGGGCCGATCGGCCACAGCACGGCCACCGCGACGAACACCAGAACGGACGCCACCGATATGACGAGCCATTTGCGCATGGAGGACGGCGCGGGACACTAACCCCGCAACCGGCCTGCCAACCGTCATTTCGGCGCATTCATTCCGGCGCGTCCTGCGCCGGACGGTCCCGCCAGACCCCGCAAGGGGGGCCCTACTCCTCGGCGAACGGCTGGATGGCCTGCGCCACCGCCAGCTCCTGGCGTGCCTCGCTCAGCTCCGAGTTGGTGGCCCGCAGACGGTCGGACAGCACCTGCACGAAGCTCCAGAGCATCTTCACCGCCAGGATGGACTCCCGCTTCATGAGGCCCATCAAGTCGGACCGGGAGATGACCATGGTGCGCGTGGGCTCGACCGCCCGCACGGTGGCCGAGCGGGGGGCGTTGTCGATGAGGCCCATCTCTCCGAAGTGGCCACCCGGCCGCAGCTCGGCGATCTCCACCCCGCTCTTCTCGATGACCACCCGGCCGCGGATGACCACGAAGAGCTCCTCGCCCGGCTGACCCTCCACGACAATCTCCCGCCCCGCGGGGAAGGTGCGCGTGGTGGCGATGGACAGCACCGCCGTCTGCTCCTTGTAGGTGAGGTGGCGGAAGAGCGGAATCTTGCGCAGCGCCTCCATGCGGCTCTGCGCTTCGCTCGTCTCCGCCTCGAGCGTGCCCTCGCCGGACACCTTCACCACCACGGCGGTGATGTTGTCCTTGCCGCCGCGCTCGTTGGCCAGGTCGACGAAGCGCTTGGGCAGCTCCACCGGGGAGGAACCCTGCACGAGCGGCAGCACCTCGTCATCGTCCAGGTAGCCGTGCAGACCGTCCGAGCACAGAAGGAACAGGTCGCCCGGGAACAGGTCCACGATGAGCGTGTCGACCTGGACGGACTCCTGGATGCCCACCGCGCGGGTGATGACGTTGCGGTACTGGGAGGTGGCCGCCTGCTCCTTGGTGATGGTGCCCGCCTTGAGCTGGGCGGCCACGAGCGTGTGATCCTCGGTGAGCCGGTGGCACTGACCGTGACGCACCAGATAGATGCGCGAGTCACCCACATGCCCGATGACGCCCTTGTTGCCGCTCACGGCCAGGCACACGAAGGTGGTGCCCATGCCGCGCTTGGACGGATCCGACAGGGCCATGCGGAAGATGTCCGCGCAGGCACGCTGGATGGCCACTTCCATCAGGGCCTGGGCCGCGTTGCGCGCGTCCTGGCTCGTGTTGGTGCTCAAGTCCTTGAGCAGGTGGCGGTTGGACACCATGTGCTGGCGCACCACCTCGGTGGCCCGGGAGCTCGCCACCTCGCCGGCCGCATGGCCGCCCATGCCGTCGGCCACGATGAACAGGCCGAGCGGTGCATCCACGAGCATCGCATCTTCATTGTGCTGCCGCTTCCGGCCCACATCCGTCAGGCCGAACGCCTCTGTCGTCAATGGCACCGCGAACGCTCCCTGCTCCCTCTCCCGAGGGGAATCCCACGTTACGAAGTCCCGGCACGGGCTGACAAGCTCACGGTCCTGGCCGCCGCGCGAGCACCTTCGTGAAGCCACTGGCCAGGTAGAACGTCAGCTCCACCTGACCGAAGCGCAGCCGCGTTCCATCGGCCAGCGCCGTCGCGCGCCGGGGCACCAGCCGCACCCCCGCCACGTACGACCCATTCTTCGAACCCGCGTCGGTGAGCAGATAGCCCCCGTCCGGCTCGCGCTGGAACCAGGCATGGAAGCGCGACACCGTCCCATCGTCGAGCACCACGTCGTTGTTGCCCGTGCGCCCCACGGTGATTCCCCGGCCGAATGCGTTTTCTTGATTCTTGGTCACCGGGAAAACCACCGGCTCGCCCACCCCTAACATGGGAGTGACCACACTGGTGAGCGTGCGGAACTGATGGCGCTCCTCCCGCTCGTCGAGCACCTGGGCCACCACCGGAGGCGGCATGAAGACCAGCACCGCGGGTGGCAGCGTCCGCTCGTAATCCGCCCGCTCCTTGTGGAAGCGGCCGATATGGAGGCTGAGGAGCTCGACCATCGTCCGTACACACTTCACCCCACCCGAAGGACAGGGTCCAGAGGCGCCTAGCGCCAGTCCGCGTACACGCCCAGCTGAAGGCCTCCGATGTACGGCCGCGCCAGACTCGCCCGCTTGTAGTTGTAGGGATCACCATACCCTACCGCGACGCCCAGGCCAATGGGACCGAAGCGGTAGCCAATCCGCGCACGCCCGTCCAGATGGCCCACGACGTACGACTCCTGGGCCTTGGTGCTTCCCGTGAAGCGCGCCCTGTACCACATGGGGCCGGTTCCCAGCTGAAAACCCCACTGAACTCCCGTGGGTTGCTGGCTGGTGTACCCCACCCCCACCATCAGTGAATAGAACTGCAGGGCGGCGAGCGATCCATCGCCGCTCAGGAGCGTGGCGGGCCTGGAGGCCGCGACGGCGGCGGTGGGCTCGATGAGCAGGGAGAGCGTGTCCTCGAAATGGTGGAAGAAAGGCAGCTGCCACTGAAGCCGGGCCTCGGGCACCACGGCCCCCCTGCGCAGGGAGGTCCCCAGGAAAGCCCCTCGGGGCAACCAGGCGGGGGTAGGCGATTGCGGAGGAACCCGGGGCGTGGGCAATTGGGCCTGGGCCTCGAGCGACAGACCCAAAGTGAACACGAGGCAGGCGACAAGACGGCGGTTCATGACGCTCCCTTACCCCGTTTCCAGCCGGCATGTGTCAAGCGCTTGTCAACGAAGTCCTCCCTTGGCTATAGCACGTGCCCCCCTCTCCGTATGGGAGGGCTCAAGGAGTCATCCCCCGCATGCCCGGTGCGTCCGTACGTACAGGCAACACCAAGAAGCGCCCCCTGAGAGCCGACACCCTGATCCGCAAGGCGGAGGCCGCCGCCACCGGACTGTTGGGACACAGCGAGCGCGTGCTGGTCGTCTACGACGATGGAGGAGCAACCCTCTATTACGAGTCGGACGACGCGGAGGATGGCATAGGCCGCCGCAAGCTGCCGCGCGCCTCCTGAGTCGCAACCTCTTCCCGAGGAACATCCATGAGCCTGGTGGACCCGGCGCTGATCCGCGCCGTGTGTGACGTGGCCCGCGAGGCGGGACGCGCGACGCTGCGCTTCCATGGAGGCCCCCTGGCTGTGGAGCACAAGGCGGACGACTCCCCGCTCACGGCCGCGGATCGCGCCGCGCACACCCTCATCGTCGACTCCCTGAGACGGCTCACGCCCGCCCTCCCGGTCCTGTCCGAGGAATCGGATGCGCGGGAGACCGCCGGGCGGCGCGGGTGGAGCACCTTCTGGCTGGTGGATCCGCTGGACGGCACCAAGGAGTTCATCAAGGGCAGCGGTGAATTCACCGTCAACATCGCCCTCATTTCCGGGGCAGAACCCGTGCTCGGCGTGGTGCACGTGCCCGTCTCGGCAGTGACGTACTGGGGAGCCCAGGACCATGGTGCCTTCCGGGCCGACCCCGGCCAGGAACCGGTGACACTGCGCACGCGGAGGGCCGCGATGGATCGGCTCGTCGTGGTGGCGAGCCGGGATCACGCGGGCCCGCGCGTGGAAGCGCTGCTCGCGCGCCTGCCCTCGGCGAGCACCACCAGCCTGGGTAGCTCGCTCAAGTTCTGCCTCATCGCCGAGGGTCGGGCGGACTTCTATCCCCGCTTCCAGCCCACCTGCGAGTGGGACACCGCCGCGGCGCAGTGCGTGCTGGAAGCCGCTGGTGGCGCGGTGACGGACACCGGGGGACACCGGCTGCGCTACAACAAGGAACAGCTCACCAATCCCTCGTTCCTCGCCTTCGGGGACGCGCACCAGGACTGGCTCGCCCTCCTCGACGACCGCGACGCGTAGGGCCCTCCCCTACTGGAATCGCTTTCGCAGTTGCTCGAAGGCGGTGGGCTGGGGGTGGGTGCGCACGTACTCGGAGATCTGGGCCGCGCACTCCTCGGGAGAGGCACGCGACGTATCGACCTCCAGGTCATACACGCCGTGAGCATGCACCGTCGTGTAGTGGCTGCGCGCGTGTCCGCGCGGAGACGTGGCCCGCTGACGCTCCCGCTCCTCGAGGATCTCCAGGGGAATGCGAACACCGACGAAATAGGCATTCACGGAGCGCAGCGCGTTCGCGAGATCGGGGAGCCAGTCGCGCTCATAGAGGATGTAGTCCACGATGACGTTGTTGCCCTGCTCCGCGAACGCCGCGATGGCCCGGTGCATGCCCGCGACAACCCGGCGCCCCTTGGGTCCGAAACGCAAGGTGAAGAGCGGTGCTCCGCTCTCATCCACGGAGGACTCGGCGTGGAGCAATTGCTCGCGATCGGGGGGCGTGCCCATGAAATAGCGCGTGGGCAGCATGGCGACGAGGATCGAGTCGATGCCCATCGCCATGTAGGGCTCCTCGAAAGCCTCTTGAAGCTTCTTCTGAATGCTCGTCTTGCCCGCGACCGAAGGACCATTCAAGACAATGACATTGCCACTCGCACCGCCTGACTGCATCGAATCCTCCCGTCATGGCGCACCCAGCGCCTGTAGACCGGCTCGCCCTCCGCGCGCGCGCCACCTGGGCCTGGGCCTCGCCGTGGAGACGCCAGGGGCCATCTTGGGCCGAGCCAACTCGCCCCGCGAGTCGTTCTCATTGCCGACCGCGAGCCATGTGGTATAGAGCCGCCCGTGGACCCGTGTTTCGCGGACCCACACCCGTCCACCGAGGTATTCTTCCTCAGTACGAGGTTGCACATCGGCGGAAGGAGCGGTAGAAGGCGCTAGAAGTTCCGCAGTAAAAGCCGTAGGTTACCCCCCTGCGGCCAGGTAGCTCATCTGGTTAGAGCGGCGGTCTCATAATCCGCAGGTAGTCGGTTCAAGTCCGACCCTGGCCATGCCCCGGAATCACTCTTGGAGTGATTCCGGGGTTTTCTTTTTTCCCGATCGTGGAGCCTCCCTCCCCACTTGGCGCGCTCTGGTGGACCAGGCCATGCCAAAAGAACGGGGCCGAGAGCCGCTGGATTCTTCAGCGACTCCCGGCCCCGGATTCACCCCTGCTCCCGGCGGGCCGATGACCCGGCCGGGGCATGTGGGGTGAAGTGACTCAGTTCAACTTCGGCTCGCAGCGGCAGGTGCTCATGTTGCACTGCGTGCCCGTGACACACGAGTTGCCGCAATTGGCCTGGCAGACACAGGCGCAAGAGGCGGCGTCGGGCTGATAGGTGGAGCCACAGTTGAGCGCCGCCGTGTCGCAGACGCAGCCGCAAGACGTCGAGTCGAACCGGAAGCCCGGAGCGCAGGTGGCGGACGCCACGCACTGGCAGGTGCACGTGGCCGTATTGCACATCTGGAAGCTGCCGCACGCTCCGCCGCACTCCGCGCCGCAGGTGAAGTCACACACTTCCCGGCTGTTGTTGCACACCTTGCCAACCGGCGCGTTGCCACCACAATCCGACGGGCAATCACACCGGTTCGTCTGCCGGTTGCACGTGAGATTGCCCCGGCAGAAGTCCGGATCCGACGAGTCGTAGTAATCATCCGTCGCGCAGGGCGGCGGGTTGCCATCCTTGTTGCCCGTCAAGTCGCTCCAGTACCGGTAGGAGATGGCCGCCTTCGTCGAGCCCGCAGAGGTCGGACGGCACGCGCCGTAGAACGCCAGGGCCTGGCTGATGCCATCCACGTCGAAGCCATTGACCCGGCTGCGGGGCAGATCGCTCGCCAGACACTTCGTGGGATCCTGCACCGACTCCAGGGCCACGCGCACCGAGGCGCCGATGGGCGGCTTGAGCGTGCGGTAACCCGTGGAGGCGATCACGCTGTCCACGATGGAGTTGATGGTGTTCTTGATGGACTCCGTGCTGCGGATGCTGCCCACGATGCCTCCGGTGGCCTGGATGACGTCCAGGTGGCGGGGATCATCCACCGGCTCGCCCGGGTAGCAATAGCCGCCAGCCGGGTCGCAGATGATGCCGTGCATCTGGATGAGCTGGCCCGTGGGGTTCGCGCCCTTGAAGTAGTTGATGTACGTGCTGACGGGCGGCGTGTCCGGCTGGTCACGCACGTCCGTGAGGACGATGACCACCAACCGGGCTCCCGGACGGTACTTCCTGGCCGCGGGCGTGCTGGCGTTGGTCATGTAGTCCACCGCCACCTTCGCGCCTTCCAGGATGCGCTCCTCGCTCGCGCCATTGATGTTGATCCAGCAGCCCTGGGTCGGGTCGGGACACGGCGCGTTCTGCTGCAACCAGGCCTTGAACTGATTGATGTCGCGGGTGAAGCCGCGGAACACGTTGCGGTTCTCCCACGAGTAGTCCGGCTGGGTATAGGACGTGGTCACCATGGAGATGCGCCAGTCGAGCTGCGAGTTGCCCAGCCGGTTGGCCACGGCCGTCGCCGCGTCACCCAGCGCGCTCTGGGACGTCTGCATGGAGCCGCTGTCGTCCACCACGAAGAGGAAGTCGGCCATGCCGTTGCCCGTGGTGAAGGTCTCGCACTGCACCGCGTCCGCGTCGCCGAACTGGGCCAGCGCCGTACCACCCGCGGTGTCGCCCATGACGAAGAGGCCCGGCTCCACGAAGCGCGCCGTGGGGGTGATGGCCACCACCACCAGCACGCTCGAGTCGGAGCGGTGCACGTACTGCGTCTGCAGCTTGTAGGGACCCACCACGCCCGTGCCGCCCGTCAGCGTCCCCGCGCCCGAACCCACGAGCGAGTTGGCCACCGAGTTGGCGTAGTCACGCAGCGACGTGGTCGCGCTCCCCGCCGCGGCGTAGTCATAGAAGGCCTGGAGCGCCGGGTGGCCATCCCACGTGGTGAAGGTCTGGGTCGTCCCCGCCGTCACGGCCGGAGAGAACTGGGCGCGCACCGACGCCTCGTCTCCCACCACCGTGGTGGAACCCCCCGTCGTGGGACGCTTGTAGGCGATGAAGGCCACCTTGTTCGTGTCGTCGTAGCCGATGAAGCCCCGGCTCTTGCCGCCCACCGAGATCTGCCGCACTTCCTGGAAGGTGAGCCGGAGCGCCAGCCGGACATCGCCGCCGCTGTCCTCCTTGAAGGTGATCTGGCGCAGGTTCTGCGCCGAGCAGGCCTGGCCCGCCGGCGAGGAGCTCGCGCCATCGGTGCCGTCGCGAGGGTCGAGCTCGCCCGGATCCTTGCGTCCGTTCTGGTTGGAGTCCTCGGCGCCGTCGGCGATTCCATCGCCATCCGTGTCGGGGTTCAACGGATTGGTCGTGGTGGAGGGATCCGCATCCCCCGAGTAGCCACAGCTGGTGTCGGGCGCCGCGCTCGTGGGAATTCCGAGCTCCACGCCATCCAACAAGCCGTCGCCATCCGTGTCGCGCTTGGTGGGATCCGTCTCGCCCGAGTCCTTCACGCCGTTGCCATTGAGATCCTCGCCCTTGAAGGTGCCCAGGTTCGGACCGTCGACCAGACCGTCGCAATCCGAGTCCTTCTTGCGCGGATCCGTCTCACCGGAGTCCACGAGACCATTGCGGTTGCGATCCTCCACTCCATCACGCAAACCGTCTCCATCCGTATCCGGATTGTTCTTGTCCGTGCCAGAGGACTCCTCGATGTAGTCCGGCACGCCATCATTATCCGAGTCGGGGAAGGTGCCCGCTCCGCAATCCTTGGAGTTCTTGGGGTCCGTCTCGCCCGGATCCTTCACGCCGTTTCCGTTGAGATCCTCCGCGCCGTCCTTGCAGGAGTCCCCATCCGAGTCGGGATTGAGGGGATCCGTATGGGTGACATTCAACTCAATGGCATCCGAGAGGCCATCGCCATCCGTGTCACGCAGACGCGGATCCGTCTCGCCCGGGTCCACCCGGCCGTTCTTGTTGACGTCCTCCTCGCCATCCGAGAGACCATCGCCATCCGTGTCACGGTTGGCCGGATCCGTCTCGCCCGGGTCCAGCTTGCCATTATGATTGATGTCCTCCAGACCATCCCGGAGTCCATCGCCATCCGTGTCGGGATTGGTCGGGTTGGTCCGGGTCGAGGGATCCGCGTCCGACAGGAAGAGGGTCGCGCACTGCGGATCTTTGTTGAGCGTGGAGGTGCGGCCCGTCTCGACACCATCGCGCAGACCATCGCCGTCCGTGTCCCACATGTCCGGGTTCGTCTGCTGATTACCCGTGTAGACGTTGCCGTACTCCTCCGCGTCCGTCAGACCGTCACAGTCCGAGTCGATCTTCGTGTTGTTGGGGCTCCGGGGTCCAGGAGGCGGATCGAAGGGGTGCTCCGACGTGGGGGGCTCCACGGGCCCTCCGTCCGGGTCCCCAGGACCCGCATCCGGATTCCCGGAGTCTGGGCCGTCGCCCGAACCGCCATCCGTCTGCGTTGGGTCTTCAATGGGTGGAACGACCGGGTCCGAGCCGCAGGCTGTCGCCAGCGCGGTCACGAGCAACGCGGCCACGAGAAATCGAGGAGAGACTCTCATGAAGGGAATGGGCCTCAAGAAAGGGGAAGACGAACGGGAGGGGGGAACTGCGGCCTGAGGTGAAACATCAAACCTCGTCAGGATAGAACGTCTCGGGAGCACACGTCAGCATGTGATTGGAGGTGGACACATTCTTATCCAGAGAGTCTCACGAAGCGATTCCGCCATGTAGTGCGGCAGCGCGAACAGGCGCACCCTCGCTCGGGCGACCCAGAAATGCTCCGCGCGAACCTCCGGAGGCAAAATCCACGCTCCCCGTCTGGGTGAAAGCCGCACGGCCCACGGCCAGACAGCAGACCGTTCAACAGCTTTGCAATTATCCCGTCCGTGCCTCTCTTCCCGCGGAGAGGGCGCACAGCGGGAACAACAGGGGTTTGTTGTCCTTCTCACACCTGAAATGTGCGCCAGGACACAGGAGGTGAGCGGGCCAGCGGGAGGCCGCCTCCACGTCACTGGCGAGCATGCCCGGCTCCAGTCCCGGGAGCACCCACGGCAAGCCCCCCCTCCCGGCGGCGGAGGTCCCACGCCAAGGTCAAACCCAGACAGCCGCTCCATGCGCCCAAACCCTGCCCTTCCCAGGCACTCAAGGCGATGACAGGCTTTGGCCTCGCTCACGAACTTCGACGCAATGCGTCACCCCCAAGCGCGCCGCGTCATCCTCATCCCTCATCAGGTCCCGAAGAACATGACTTTCCGTGCTTGACGGAATTAGCTGTTCTATGTCAATCATGCCAACCGCATCAGATTGGGCATGTAGCAAGTCGTGAGTCGCGGGTGGCCAGGCAAATTCCGGCGGGCAGCAACTCCAACTGATGTTCAGACCATTTCATCGACAAGAGCAACGGGCGCGGGCGAACCGCCGCCCAGAGGGAGCTGGCATTGAAGACCCGAATCATTCCAGATTGGAGCCGGTCTGGAGGCGCCATGGCGCTTCTCGGCCTCCAGACACTCATCAGCGCGTGTGGCGAGCCCGCCCGGCAGGCACCCACCGAGATGGGGGTCGTGACCCAGGCCGCGGACCAGAACGTCGCCCTGGGCAAGCCCATCACCACGTCGGGGTATACGCAGGTCTACGTCGCGACGAACGCGAACGACGGTAACCGGGGCACCTACTGGGAAGGGGCGCCCAACGCCTATCCCAACACCCTGACGGTGAACCTGGGCGCCAACTACAACATCAGCGCGATCGTGCTGCAGCTCAACCCGGACAGCATCTGGGGCACGCGCACCCAGAACCTCACGGTGCTGGGACACAACACGGGCACCAGCGCCTTCTCCACCCTGGTGTCCGCGGCCACCTACACCTTCAATCCCGCGACCGGCAACCAGATCACCATCCCCGTGACGGCGACCGTGAGCGAGGTGCGGCTCCAGTTCGCGTCGAACAGCGGCTCCACCGGCGCTCAGGTCGCGGAGTTCCAGGTCCTCGGCTCGCCCGCGGGCGGAACGAACACCTATGCCCTGACCGTCAACAACGGCTCGGGCAGCGGCTCGTACGCCGCCGACACCACCGTGAACATCACGGCCAACGCCCCACCAGCCGGTCAGGTGTTCAGCTCCTGGTCGGGAGGAATCGCGGCGAACTTCGGCAACATCTACTCGGCCTCCACCACCTACAAGACGACCGGCGCCGCGACGACCCTCACCGCGAACTACGCGTCGAGCTCGGGCGGTTCCAAGTACGAGGCGGAAGCCGCGACCTTGAGCGGCGGCGCCGTGCCAACCACCAACCACGCCGGATATAGCGGCTCGGGCTTCGTGGAGGGCTACTGGGCCCAGGGCGCGAGCACCCGCTTCACCGTCTCCGCGCCCAGCGCGGGCTGGTACGACGTGGGCCTGCGCTATGGCAACGGCTTCGCGGACTCCAACCTCTCCGTCTACGTGAACGGCACGCGCAGCCTCCAGAGCGCCCTGCCCACCACGGGCAACTGGGACACCTGGGCCACCAAGACCGAGACCTTCTACCTGAACGCGGGCAGCAATCAGATCGCCTACCAGTACGACACGGGCGACCTGGCGAACGTCAACCTGGACTACATCACCGTGGGCGCCACGGCCGCCAAAAAGGCCGACCTCACCGTGACCGACATCCAGTGGACCGCGGCGCATAACCCCCCGCAGGCGGGTGAGGCCATCACCCTCAAGGCCGTCGTCAAGAACAGCGGCACCGCGGCCACGCCCAGCGGCGTGCACAAGGTTTCCTTCCGCGTGAACGATCAAGAGATCGCGACCTCGGCCACCACCACGACCCTGGCGGCTGGCGCGAGCGCGACCCTGACGGCCAGCGCCGCCTGGTCCACCGCCCACGGCACGTTCCCCATCACCGCCGTCGTGGATCCGGACAACGCCATCGCCGAGTTCAACGACACCAACAACAGCTTCAGCAAGAACATCACCGTCTCCCAGACGCCCGGTCCGGATCTGGTCGTCCAGTCCATCTCGCCCTCCCCCTCCACGCCCGCCGCCGGCGCCGCCGTCAAGTACACGGTCGCCATCGCGAACCAGGGCCTGGACGCCACGGGAAGCTCCGTCTCGGTCAGGCTCGTCATCGACGGGACGACGACCCTGACGGGCGTCACCTCCTCGGCCCTCGCCGCGAACGCCACCGCCGCCGTCGTCCTGAGCGGCACCTGGACGGCCTCCAACGGCAACCACACCCTGGTCGCCACGGTGGACCCCTCCAACGCCATCTCCGAGGCCGTGGAGAGCAACAACACCCTGTCCTCCAGCATCTACGTCGGCCGCGGCGCGAACGTGCCGTGGATCGAGTACGAGGCCGAGGCGGGAACGACCAACGCCCAGGTCCAGGGTCCCAGCCGCGAGCTCGGCACCATCCCGGGCGAGGCCTCGGGCCGCAAGGCGGTCGTGCTCAGCTCGACCGGCCACTACGTGCAGTGGACCACCACCGCGGCGGCCAACGCCATCGTCGTGCGCAACAGCATCCCCGATGCTCCGGGCGGCGGCGGCATCCAGGCCACGCTGAGCCTCTACGTCAACGGCAGCAAGCTGACCACCCTCACCCTCTCCTCCAAGGAGGCCTGGGTCTACGGCGGTGACGATCAGCAGTCCAACAGCCCCTCGGGCGGCAAGCCGCGCCGCATCTACGACGAGGCCAGCAAGCTGCTGAGCACCACCATCCCCGCGGGCGCCACCGTCCGCCTGCAGAAGGACTCGGGCGACACCGCCGCGTACTACGCCATCGATCTCGTCGACCTGGAGCTCGTCGCGGCCCCCATCGCCAAGCCGGAGGGCTTCGTCGACATCACCCAGGCTGGCAACGGCTGGGAGCCCGCCATCCCCAACGACGGCATCTCCGATGACAACGCCATCAATCAGGCGATCATGGCGGCGCAGGCGGGCCGGTTCAAGGGCGTCTACATCCCGCCCGGCGTCTTCAACCAGACCAACAAGTATCAGGTGAAGGGCATCACCATCCAGGGCGCGGGCCTGTGGCACAGCCGCATCTTCTGCGCGGCCCTGAACGAGGACGCGGGCTGGGGTCAGACGGGCTTCAACATCACCGGTGACAACACCACGTTCCGGGACTTCGCCATCTTCGGCAACACGGACGGCCTGCGCACCCAGGGTGGCAAGGCGTGGGTGAACTCGGCCCACCGCAACACCGTCATCGAGAACATGTGGGTCGAGCACGTGCAGTGCGGCTACTGGGTCGGCGGCTTCAACGAGTCGACGAACCTGCGCATCAGCAACGTGCGCTTCCGCAACACCGGCGCGGACGCGGTCAACCTCTGCAACGGCAACAAGGACGGCGTGGTGGAGAACTCCCACGCGCGCAACACGGGTGACGACGCCTTCGCCATCTGGTCGGCCACGGACCTCTACCCCCAGCCGAACATCAACAACGTCATCCGCAATTGCACCGCGCAGATCACCTGGCGCGCCGCGGGCTTCGCCATCTACGGCGGCCGCAACAACCGGATCGAGAACAGCATCGCCTACGACACGCTGACCTACCCCGGCCTCACCGTGAGCTCCGAGTTCCAGCCCTTCCCCATGGAGTCCGCGACGATCGACGGCCTGACGCTCGTGCGCACCGGCGGCACCTACTGGGGCGGCCAGCAGTTCGGCTCCATCTGGCTGCGCGCCGACATGAACCCGACCAACGGGATCACGATCAAGAACGTCGACATCATCGACCCGACCTACCAGGGCATCAGCATCCAGAGCAACAACGGGGGCGTGTTCACGAACACCTCGTTCCAGAACATCACCATCAGCAACCCCACGACCTACGGCATCCAGGTCCTGTCCACCGCCAAGGGCGGCGCCACCTTCACCAACGTGACGGTGAACAACGCCCCCAGCGGCAAGGCCGTCAACCAGAGCAACGGCGGCTTCGCCATCACCAATGGCGGCGGCAACAACTGGTAGTCTGAGTCCGAGTTGATTCACTCGAGGCCGCCCCTCCCTCCTGGAGGGGCGGCCTTTTTCATGGGCATGTTCCCTGGCATATCCTCGTGCCTCATGCCGCGCCCCTCCACGCCCGCCCGTCTCTCCGCGCTCCTGCTCTGCCTGGCCACGTCCTCCGCGCTCGCGGCTCCGGCGGTGCTGCTCTTTCCCACGCTCGGCCGCCCCGACAGCGTCACCCTCCAGGGCCGCGTCCTCGCCGATACCCCGCATGGCAGCACGGCCTTGACCCGCAACCTGCGGCGTCTGGCCACGGCCAACTGGAAGGGCGCCCGGGTGGAGTTGTCCTTCCTCGGGGTCTCCGCTCACGTCACCAGTGGCGCCGACGGCAACTTCCAGGTCACCCTGCCCGCCCCCGCGGACAAACCCTTCCCCGTGGGCAACCATCCGGCCCAGGCGAGCGTGCCCGGTGCGAGCACCCAGGCTCCGGTGGAGATCATCCCGGACTCCGCCCCGTTCCTCGTCGTCTCCGACTTCGATGACACCCTGGCCATCTCCGAGGTGACCCAGCCGGACAAGCTGGTGACCAACGCGCTGCTACGGGACGCGGATACCCAGCAGGTGGTTTCCGGCATGGCGGGCTTCTATGGTTGCCTCGGCGCGGACGCGACTCGGGTGCCCGCCTTCGCGCTGGTGAGCGGCTCTCCCGTGCAGTTCGCCCCTCGCGTGGGTGCATTCCTCTCCCGCCACGGCTTTCCCTCGGGCTTCGGCCTCTACCTGAGGGATCTGGGGCCGGGAACGCTCTCCGATTACAAACAGCCCATCATCCGAGGCCTGCTCCAGCGCTTCCCCCACCCGGTGGTCCTCGTGGGGGACTCGGGCGAGAAGGATCCCGAGGTCTACGCGCAGATCCGCGACGAGTTCCCTGGGCGCGTCCGCGCCATCTACATCCGCGACGCGGGCAATAGCGCGAACGCCACGCGCTTCAAGGACATGCTCCTCTTCAAGGACGCGAGCACCGCCGCCGAACATGCCGCGAGACAGGGCTTCGCCCGGAGCGAGTGCGTCTCCGCCGCGTTCGCGCCCGTGGCGCCAACGCAGGCCCGCGACCTGCCCTGAGATAGGGACTCGTCACGGATGCGGTGTCCCCGGCTGGGAGGGCAACAGCGCCAGCAGATTGCCCCGAATGGTCTCGCAGATCCGCTCCAGAGGTAGATCGTTGTCGTCAATGCCGAAGGGATCCTCGATCTCCACGCCGATCTCCTCGATGCCAAAGAAGACATAGGTGACGACGAACGTGGCGAGCACCGTCATCCAGCCAAACGCGTCCACAATCGCGAAAGGAAGCGTGAAGCAGTAGAGAACGAGCGCCCGGCGCAGGTGCAGCATGTAGGCGAAGGGCATGGGCGTCTTGTGGATGCGCTCGCAGCCCCCCAGGAAGTCGACGAGCAGCTGAACATTCTGGTCCAGTTGCATCTGCACGAATTCGTTGTAGTGACCGCGGCGCCGGCCCTCGTCGAGCGCCGCGCTCATCTTCCGGGCCACCGCGAGCGGCACGTGCTGGGCACTTCTCACCTGCTCCACCTCCCCGGAGGGAAGCAGCTCCGCCACCGGCCCCAGATGGACCGTCCGCCGGAGCGAAGCGGCGGTCGCGTACGGAAAGACGGCGGTCCAGTGCACCAGCGTGCGGAAGAGGTCCGAGTTCTCTCCCAGGAAGACGCCGGCGGCGCGCGCCAGGTTGCGCGTCTCATTGACGATGCCACCCCACAATTTCCGTCCCTCCCAGAAGCGGTCATAGGAGGAGTTGGTGCGGAAGACGAGTAGCAGGCTCAAGGAGATTCCCGCCAGCGAGTGCACCGTGACGGGAATATCCACGCGACGGACATACAGGTGGACGGCCGTCACCCCCACGGCCCATATGACACCGGCCAGGACCCGGTAGATGATCTCACGGATCATCGAGCCCCGGAGGTAATGGAAGTAGGTCCACCAGCGGTGCGGATCGTAATCAATCATACGCGGCAGTACCTACCACGAGGGACGTCCCTCTTATGAGAGTCGCCTCCACGAAAAACCAGAAATAATCCACATCCAAGTAAATCACGCGATAGACTGTGTCCGTCATCCCACAGGGGAACAGAACGAAAGGTGGATTGCGTGTTCAAGCCGATGAAGCTGATGGGGTTGTTGCCGTTGCTGCTGAGCGCCTGCGGAGGTGCCGAGATGTCTTCCGAGGTGTCTCCCTCGGAGGCCGAACACGCGGAGACCATGACCACCGCGGTGGCCAATCCCACCGGACGCTTCTACATCGTTGGCAAGGACATCGTGGCGCCAGACGGGAAGAAATTCTATCCCGTGGGAGCCAATCTCGACGGTTGGGACTTCTTCCAGCGGAGCACGGAGAACTATTCCGCCGAGGCCGTCAAATGGGGTTGGAACCTCATCCGCATCAATGGCGCCCAGTTGCCCCATGCCAATTTCAACACCTATGGGCTCGTCTCGGGAACGGCGTCCAATGGCAACTTCGCGAAGATCGATCGCATCATCCAGGCCTACACGTCCAAGAAGATCGTGGTCCTCATCGAGTTCCACGACAAGGTCTGGAGCGGCGGCACCATCGACGCCACCAAGCTGAACCAGACGAAGGAGGCCTGGATCGCCCTGGCCAACAAGTACAAGAACAACACCTATGTCTGGTTCAATCTGATCAACGAGCCCATCTGGGGTGAGTCGGCAACGGACTACGTGTCCATCCACACGACCCTGCGCAACGCCATCCGCGCCACGGGCGCGGAGAACATCATCGTCGTGGATGGAGGCGTGGCGGGTCAGGAGTGGAACCGGTGGGGAGTACCGGGCAATCTCATCCCCACCTACGGGCCCCAGCTCGCACAGAACCAGTGCAACATGCTCTTCTCCATCCATGTCTACAACGCCTGGGCCGAGGCGGGCGGCAGCTCGCCGCACACCACCGAGTTCATCAACTACGTGAAGTCGGTGCAGTCCAAGAACCTGGCGCTCATCGTCGGAGAGACGGGCTGGGACAAGACCAACAGCGACGTGCCCCGGTTGAAGGCCGGAAGCATGGTGGCCTTCAACAACGCACCGGCCCAGGGCGTGGGCATCGTGGCGTGGCACGGCACTCCCAACTGGGATGACACGTTCAATCTGACCCAGTCCGGCCAGTTCCACGCCGTCAACGACTGGACCCAGCCCACCAACCTGACCGATCTCGGCACGGTCCTGTGGCAGCTGGGACACAACAAGCCCCAGCTCGGGACCTTCACGGGAAGCTACGCGGCGAGCAACTGCGCCTCGGCGAAGTAGCGGCCTCGCGGGGACTTACCCGCCTCGCACCGCGGCAATGATCGACAGGAGGCCAAAGAAGAAGAAGAGCAAGGCGGCCGCCCAGCGGACCCACTTCATCTGCACCCTGGCCGCCAGCTTGTCTCCGAGGAAGACCGCGGGGCCGTTGGCGGCCATCATCCCGAGCGTGGTGCCGATCGTCACCAGCGACACCGACTGGTAGCGCGCCGCCATCACCACCGTGGCCAGTTGCGTCTTGTCCCCCATCTCCGCCAGGAAGAAGAGGACCACCGTGGTCACGAAGGGGCCAAAGCGCGCCGGGCTCTGGGTGTCCTCCAACGTGTCTGGCTTGAGGGTCCACAACCCGAAGCCGATGAACAGCACCGCCAGGATGCCCGCCATGAGCCGGGGAGGCACATGCTGGGACACCAGGCCGCCCACGCTCGCCGCCAGCGCGTGATTGGCCAGCGTGGACACCAGGATGCCCGCGAGCACCACCCAGGGCTTGCGGAAGCGCGACGCCAGCGAAAAGGCCAGCAATTGGGTCTTGTCACCCATCTCGCTGGCGGCCACCAGGAAGAACGAACCGATAATCGCTTCCATCTCGACAACACTCCTCAGTACCGCTCTCGGGCCGAGGTGTCATGGGAGCGCTCGCGCGCACGACGGACCTCGGCCAGGTTGAACCCTGTCCGAAGGTCTCGTTCGCCTCGCGCGCTCGCGAGGTGGAGGCCCGGGCCCTCACGGGCCAGTGTGTCGAGCGCTCCGGCGCCGCTCACTCCCGGCGCGAACTACTCCCCTTGCTGAGCGGGCACGTAGCAGCCGGTCTCCCACCGCGTCAAGTCGCGCACGCGGAAGAGGTTTTTTTGACGGCTCCCCCGCCTGCCCCCCTAATGCCCCCCACAGGCCGGTAGTGGCCTGTAGCGGTCCCGAGGAGGTAGTTCCGATGCAGGATGCCAGCGCCAGCCCGACGAGCCCCGAGGCCACCCCGGCTTCGGCCGACTCGAACGGATCCGACGCCACGGAGTCCGTGGTCTCCACCCACGTGCTCGTCCCCATCGAGCAGGTCCACAAGTTGCGTGAGCTCGCCCGCCGCACGCGGATCCACCAGAGCGAGTACCTCCGCGAAGCCGTGGAGGATCTGCTCAGCAAGTACGTCCGCCCGCCCGATGCCGGAGGGGAGTCGTGAGGACGTCGTTGACCTGGCAGGCCCGCCATCCGGCGCTGGCGCGCGACAAGGCACCCCTGGCCGCGGACCTGGAGCGGATGTTCGGCTCACGGAGCGGCACGGAGCGTCCCGCGTCCATCCGCGACGCCATCGTGCGCTGGCTCAACGAAGAGCTTTGATCGGCGAAGCGGGCCCCTCTTTCCGCCCGGGGCCCGTGCACTCAGGCCGACGGCAACGTGCTCGCCGCCTGCTCCTTGTCCAGTCTGCCCGCGAGATCCCGGAAGGACAGGTGACCCGCGGACATCAGCAACACGCCCAGGCCCACCTGCTGCACCGTCTGGCACAGCCACAGCACATTGGCATAGGCCAGCCCGCTGCTATTGACCACCGAAGCGGGCAGGAACAGCGACAGGCCCACCTTCATCGCCGCCTGGAAGGTGCCCATCATGCCGGGCGCCGCGGGGACCATGATGCCCACCACCAGCACGCAGTTGAGGACGTAGGCCTGGAACAGCGTGAGGCTCATCGACGCGCCGAAGGCCCGCGACAGCAGCGCCATGCCCGCGCCGTTGAGCCCCCAGTACATCAGCGTGAACAGGAAGAAGCCCGCCATCTGGCGCCGGTCCGGCAACTGGCGCATCGCGCCCACGAAGCTGTCCACCACGTCCGCCATCTTGTCCGCCACGGCCGGCACCAGCCGGCCCACGGTGATGCGAACCAGGCGCACCGCGGTGTCCTGGTGCCAGAGCGCGAAGAGCAGGAAGGCGAGCCCGCCCGCGAACACCGCGAACATGAGGTTGGCGCCCAGCTTCACGTAGCGCAGCTCGGGCACGTCCGCCGACACGAACAAGAGCAGCACCCGCATCATCACCGCCACGAACATGCCGTCCGTGATGCGCTCGAGCACCACCGACGTCATCGCCGCGCTGCGGCGGATGGAGCTGCGCTGGGCGATGAGCAACGGACGGGCGAACTCGCCCAGGCGAAACGGCAGCACCAGCAGCATCATGAAACCAATGCCCGAGGCCTCGTTGAGCGGACGGAAGGGCACCCGCTCCATGCCCGACAACAGGCAACCCCAACGCAGCGTGCGCGCCAGATGGATGAGCATCAGGATGCCGAAGTACGGCACCACCCACAGGTAGTTGGCCGACTTCAGGCTGGACACCTGCGACTGCCAGTTCGTCTCCCGGAAGGCCCACCAGGAGAAGACCACGGTCATGAGCAGGCTGACGACGAGCTTCACGGCGCGTTTCACACGGGCCCGTATATCGCCCCGCGTGGACGGACTCCAGCGCTTCCCCGGTGCGCGCGCCCCTCGTGGGACGGGCTCCCAGACGCATGAAGGCCCGCCCGCCCCCCGACGCGAAGGCCCAGCAATATCAAGGACTCAGGCGTCTCCGCCCGTCCGCTCGGGATGCTGGTCCGGCGGCAGTTCGTCCTCCTGCTCGTCCGCCTGACGATCCGGCACCCGGTACTCCTCACCCAACCAGCGCCCCAGATCCACCATGCGGCAGCGCTTGGAGCAGAATGGAAACGCCGGGTTCTCGGCACGGGACGCGACCGGCTTGCGGCAGATGGAACACTCTCGGACAGTCATGGACACGCCTCAGTCATAAGCCTTGAAGTCCCCCCGGGCCAGCGCGTTTACAGTCTCGCGCGCGTCCCCTCCCCCTCCCAGGAGCCCTGAATCCATGCAGGTCCTTCGTATCACCCGTCCCGGAGGCCCCGAGGTCCTCGATTTCAACGAGCGGCCCGCGCCCACGCCCGGTGCCTCGGAGCTCCTCGTGCGCGTGCACGCCACCGCGCTCAACCGCGCCGATCTGCTACAGCTTCAAGGGCATTACCCCTCGCCCCCCGGCGTCCCCGCGGATGTGGCGGGCCTCGAATACGCGGGCGAGGTACTGGCCGTGGGGCCGCTCGTGCGGCGCTTCAAGGTGGGGGATCGGGTGATGGGGCTCGTGGGGGGCGGGGCCTTCTCCGAGCAGCTCGTCACCCATGAGCGCGAGGCCCTGCGCATTCCCGAGGCGCTCGACTTCGCCCAGGCCGCCGCGCTGCCCGAGGCCTACCTCACCGCTTTCGACGCGCTCGTGCTCCAGGGCGGGCTGCGCATGGGCGAGTCCGTGCTCATCCACGCCGTGGCCAGCGGCGTGGGCTCGGCCGCCGCGCAGATCTGCCGCGCCATGGGCGTCCAGGTCATCGGTACGGGGCGCAATGCCTCGAAGCTCGCGCGCGCCAGCGAGTGGGGCGTGGAGAAGACGGTGCTGTGTGACACCCAGCCGCCCCGGTTCGCGGAGGCCGTGAAGCAGGCCACGGGCGGACGGGGCGTGGACCTCGCCCTGGATCTGGTGGGCGGGGACTACCTGCCCGAGACGCTGAGCGCCATGGCGCTCCAGGGGCGCGTGCTGCTCGTGGGGCTCGTGGCGGGCCGACAGGCCCAGGCGGACCTGGGGACGATCCTCACGCGCCGTCTGAAGGTCACCGGCACCGTGCTGCGCAGCCGTCCTCCCGAGGAGAAGATGGCCCTCACCCAGGCGGTCGAGCGCAGCCTCCTGCCCCTGTTCCAGTCCAAGGCGCTCACGCCCGTGGTGGACGCCGTTTCCTCCATGAAGGACGCACGCGCGGCCTTCTCCCGGATGGCGAGCAACGACACGGTGGGCAAGCTCGTGCTGCGCTGGGACTGAGGCAATGGTCCCCCGTTCGGACATGGAACGCCTGGGCAGGGCCCGGCGCCTCGGGGTGGAAGCACTCGGATGCGGACTGCTGGTGGTGGCGCTCGAGGGGGCCCATCACCTCGCCGATCCCCTGGGCGTCACCTCCCCCGAGGGACGGCTCTTCATGTCGCTCGCGGTCGGCGTCGTCCTGGCCTGTCTCGCCTGGGTGCTCCAACCCCTCTCGGGCGCGCACTTCAACCCCGCTCTCACCTTCGCCGACGCGCTCGAGGATGGGACTCCCTGGCGGGAGGTGCCCCGCTACGTGCTCGCCCAATGCGCTGGCGGGCTCGCGGGCCGCGTCGTGGCCCACCTCCTGTGTGGCGAGCCCCTGCTCCTCGTCCGGCACACCCCCTCGGCCAGCTCGGCGCAGTTCCTCTCGGAGCTCGTCGCCACCTTCGGCCTGCTCGTCCTCGCGCGGGGCTGTGCGCGCACCCGGCCCGCCGCCACGCCCTTCGTCGTCGCGGCCTACGTGGCGGCCACCGTGTGGCTCACCGACTCGCGCTCCCTCGCCAACCCCGCCCTCGTCCTCGCCCGCGCGGCCAGCACCCGCGCCGATGCCGTCCACCCGCTCGATGTCGAGTCGTTCGTCGCGGCGCAGTTGCTCGGCGCGGCGCTCGCGGTGGCCCTCTTCCGGTGGCTCCAACCCGCGGGAAAGCCCGCCTCGCGCACCTGGACGGTCCTCTTTCATTGTCCCCAACAAGGCGTCGCCGAGTTCGCCGCCGCGCTCCTCAACAGCCTCGCGACTCCCGGGAGCGTGCGGGCCCTCGCTCCACCTCCGAGTGCCGCGCCCCTGGATGCGCCGGCGCCCACCGCCGAGGAAGCCCACACGCTCGTGCTGCGGCTGGTGCCCGCCGGGGCCGCGCCCTCCGAGGCCCTGCTGGGAGAGGTCTGGCGCGTGCCCGCGCACGAGGCCGTCTCCCCCGAGGGTCAACGCCAGCTACGCGCGGCGCTGCGCGGCCCCCTCCAGCGCTTCCTGCGCCATCACGGCTGGCTGCGCCTGTATGCCGTCGGCGAGTCCCACGTCGAGGGGTCCCGCGACACTCCCTGAGCGCGGCCCCGTGGCGGGCTCGTCGAGGACGCGATCCGGCACCTGCGCGAGGGCGTCGCGCAGCACTTCCATCCCCGCGCCCGGCTTGTTGGCGCGCTCGCTGAGCACCCGCCGCCATCCCCGCGCGCCCGGCTGTCCCGCGAAGAGCCCCAGGATGTGCCGCGTGACCCGCGACAGGTACTCACCCCGCGCGAGCAGTTCCTCGATGTACGGCTCGAGCCCCTGGACGACCTGCCGCCGCGTGGGCGCAGGGGCCGTCTCGCCGAAGAGCTCGGAGTCCACCCGGGCGAGGAGGTAGGGGTTCTGGTACGCCTCGCGGCCAATCATCACGCCGTCCGCCCACGCCAGGTGCGCGCGGGCTTCCTCCAACGACTTCACGCCTCCGTTGAGCGACAGGGTCAGGTGGGGGAAGTCCGCCTTGAGCTGGCGCACCCAGTCGTAGCGCAGCGGCGGAATCTCCCGGTTCTCCTTGGGGCTGAGGCCCTGGAGGATGGCCTTGCGCGCGTGCACGATGAAGGTGTCACAGCCCGCCCCGCTCACCGTGCGCACGAAGCGCGTCAGCAGCTCGTACGAGTCCAGATCGTCGATGCCCAGCCGGTGCTTGACGGTGACGGGCAACCGGGTGGCGCCGCGCATCGCCTCCACGCAGCGGGCCACCAGGTCCGGCTTCGCCATCAGGCACGCGCCGAACATCCCGTTCTGCACCCGGTCCGAGGGACACCCCACGTTCAGGTTCACCTCGTCATAGCCCCACTGCTCGGCGATGCGCACGCACTCGGCGAGCTGCGCCGGATCGCTCCCGCCCAGTTGCAGCGCCACCGGGTGCTCCTCGTGGGAGAAGTCCAGGTGCCGTGCCTTGTCGCCGTGGATGATGGCGCCCACCGTCACCATCTCCGTGTACAGCCGCGTGCGCTTGGACAGCAGGCGCAGGAAGAAGCGGTCGTGCCGATCCGTCCAGTCCATCATCGGCGCGACGGACAGGCGGTGGCTCGACATGGCGGGCGTGGACGGACGGGCGGTCATCCCACTTCCATGCCAGGGGTCCGGGCGTCGATGCAAGTCAAGCGGGCAGAAGTCGTACCGGGAGCGACAGGGGGCCATGGCTCGCGATGGCGGGAATCCACTCCACGGTGGGCGAGCACAGCTGGATTCCCCTCACCCGGGAAACGAACGCCTCCAGGGCGATGCGCGCCTCCAGCCGGGCGAGCTGCGCCCCCAGGCAGAAGTGGATGCCATAGCCGAAGGTCAGGTGCTGGTTGCCCTTGCTCCGGCCAGGCAGGAAGAGGTCGGGCTGGTCGAACACCCGCTCGTCCCGGTTGGCGGAGCCGATGATGCCCAGCACGAGGCTCCCCGCGGGAATCCGCGTCCCCGCCAGTTCCACGTCCCGCGTGGCCAGACGGAAGCTGAGCTGAGAGGGAGGTTCGTAGCGCAACACCTCCTCGAGGAAGCGCGGAACATGGGCCTGGTCCGCCCGGGCCCGCTCCAACTGTTCGGGCCGCCGCGCCAGCGTCAGCAGCGCGTTGCCCAGCAATTGCGTCGTCGTGTCCATGCCCGCGGGCAACAGCAGGAAGAGGAAGGACAGGATCTCGTCATCCGAGAGCTTCCGCCCCTCCACCTCCGCCTGGAGCAGATCGCTCACCATGTCCTCCGCGGGTTGGCGACGGCGTGCCTCGATCACCTCCCGCAGGGCGACATTCATTTCCCGCACCACGGACCGGCACTCCTCCTGCTGCGCGGGGGTCACCGCGGCGGTGATCCCCGCCATCCCCTGCGACCAGCGCTTGAAGTGCGGGAAGGTGCTCGGATCCAGGCCGAGCATGTGTCCGATGATGTCGCGCGGCACGACATGGGTGAAGGCCTCCACGACATCCACCTCGCCCTGGCGCACGGCGTCCTCCGCCGCGCGCTCGCTCACCTCGCGCACCCGGACCTCCAGCCGGGCGATTCCCGAGGCGCCGAAGGCCCGGTTGATCAACGCCCGCAGCCGGGTGTGCGCCGGGGGATCCTTCGTCAGCAGGGACCGCGCCACCGGGTTGGGCCCGATCCAGGGCGGCTCCGCCGTCACCGCGAGGGCCTCGGAGGAGAACGTCTGGGGATCCTTCAGGATCGCGGTGGCATCCTCGTGGCGGGCGGCCCCGTAGGCCCCCAGGGGCTCGACGCGGCAAAGCCCCGGCTCGGCCCTCATCCGGGCGAACAGGGCCTGGCGCTCCTCCTCGGTGGCGGGCGCGAACACGTCATAGGTGATCATGGGGTCCTCCGGAGTGGGCCCCCTGGATCTACAGGGCGCCCGGGGTGCTGACCAGACGTCCCCCCCGTTCCATACTCGGGGAGGGAGAGGGCACGGGATCATTGCACTGGCCGTCCAGGCCCTTATCCTCCGCCGCCACCATGTCCGCCCCCTTCGATCCCAGCGCCGCCGCCGCCCCTGGCTCCGGCATCTTCGGCCTCCCCCACTCCCCCGAGGAGGCGCACGTCGTCCTCATCCCCGTACCCTTCGAGGCCACCACCAGCTATGGCGGGGGCACCTCGGAGGGCCCCAATGCCATCCTCGAGGCCAGCCGTCAGGTGGACCTCTTCGACGTGGAGACGGGCCGTCCTTACGCGCGCGGCATCGCCCTGCTGCCCGAGCCCGAGCAGTGGCGTGCCTGGAACACCCGCGCCAAGGAGCGCGCCGTGCCCATCGTGGAGGCCGGCGGCGTCGATCCCTCCCAGCCCGAGCTCCAGGCCGCCTCCGCCGAGGTCAACGGCCTGTGCGAGCAGTTGCACGAGGCCGTCTACCAGACCGCCAAGGAGTGGTTGGCCAAGGGCAAGCGCGTGGCGGCCCTGGGTGGAGACCACTCCATCTCCTACGGCATCATCCGCGCCCACGCGGAGAAGTACCCCGGGCTGGGGGTGCTCCACCTGGATGCGCATGCCGATCTGCGCGACGCCTACGAGGGCTTCACCTGGTCCCACGCGTCCATCATGCACAACGTGGCCGAGCGGATTCCGGGCGTGAAGTCGCTCGTCCAGGTCGCCCTGCGCGACATGAGCGAGGAGGAGCACGGCTACATCGAGAACTCGGGCGGCCGCGTGCGGGCCTTCTTCGACTCGGACCTGCAGCGCAAGCGCTTCGACGGCGTCCCCTGGAACCACCAGGTCGACGAGATGATCCAGCACCTGCCCCAGAACGTGTACCTGTCCTTCGACATCGACGGGCTGGATCCCACGCTCTGCCCCCACACGGGTACGCCCGTGCCCGGAGGTCTGTCCTTCCCCGAGGCCGTGGCGCTCATCGCCGGAGTGGTCCGCTCGGGCCGAACCATCGTCGGCTTCGATCTGACCGAGGTGGCTCCGGATCCCGAAGGCGGCGAGTGGGATGGCAACGTGGGCGCGCGGCTGCTCTACAAGATGATCGGCTGGATGCTGAAGTCCGAGCGGACCTGACGGCGCCGCCCGGACGCGGCCACCGACACCTCAACCCCGGGGCAGGACCACGCTGAACGTCGTGCCCTGCCCGCTCGTGGACTCCACGGAGAGCCCGCCGCCATGCAATCGCGCCAGCTCCGAGGCGATGTACAGGCCCAGCCCGCCCCCGGGCCCTTCCGCGCGGAAGGGCTCGAAGAGGCGGTGGCGCTCCTCGTCGGACAACTCCGGCCCCTGATCCTTCACCCGCATGGTCACCATGGCGGGCGTGGACTCGAGTTCCACCCGGACCTCGCCCCCGTGCCGGCCCGCCTGGGTCAGCAGCGCGGCCATCATGCGGTGCACCCGCGCGGGATCACAGCGCAGCTCCACGGGCGACTCCGGCATCGACAGCAGCCAGCGCACCGCGGGCATCCGCGACCGGGACACCTCCAGCGCCTGACTCAGCCGAGCGCCCAGGTCCGCCATCACGGGCTTGAGCGTCACCGCTCGCGCCGCCAGGTGTGCCGCTTCCTGGAAGTCACGCGTCAGGGCCTCCAGCGTGCGCACCTGGGCCCCGAGCGTCTCCAGCGCCCCCGCATCCGCCTTGCCCTCCGCGCACAGCCGCTCCAGCTCGATGCGCGCCGTGGTCAAGGGCCGCTCGAAGCCCTGCGCCACCCAGTCGCCGAGCACTTCCATCGCGGAGGCCCCCTCCAACGGCTTGGGCCGGGGCGCCTGGGCGAGTGCCTTGCGGATGAGGCCCTCGAACTCCGTGATTTCAAAGGGCTTGTGGAGGAAGGCGTAGGCCTCGGGCGCACCATGGGGGAGCACCGCGCTCAACAGGATGATGGGCACGCCGCCCAGGACCTCGTCGCCGTGCACCCGCCGGCACAGGTCCAGGCCGCTCAGGCGCGGCATCATGTGATCCGTCACAATCAGATTCGGCCGACGCGCCCGGGCGAGTTGCCACGCCTCCTCGCCATCGCGCGCCTGGATCACATCGTGCCCCAGGTCCTCGACGACCTGACTGAGCACTTCGCGCACCGCGGGCTCATCGTCCGCTACCAGGACGAGACTCATAGAAACCGTATCCATTCAGGCTGGCACCGGGCCGTCCAGCCCGGTCCTCGGGAATGCCGTCCCTAATGAGGAGTTCCCGACAATCAAGGCGCCCCAGGGTCCATGAGCCCCGAGGACGCACAGGGAGGAACAGGACGTGAAGAGCCAAGCAATGCGCTGGAGCATGGGACTTCTCGCGGTGCTGTTGACGGTGGGTGGCACACCCGCTCGCGCCGACATGGCCCGGCGGCGCAACGAAGTGGTGGAGGTGGTGCAGAAGGTCTCCCCCGCCGTCGTCTTCATCGGCACCGAGCAGGAGGTGGAGTCTCCCTTCCGGGGCCGGCGCTCCGTCATGGAGGAGTTCTTCGGCGCGCCCCCCCAGGCCCAGCGCACCCAGGGCCTGGGCAGCGGCGTGCTCGTGGACCCCAGTGGCATCATCATCACCAATGATCACGTCATCCGGGGCGCCTCCGCCATCCACGTGGTGCTGGCCGATGGGCGGGAGCTGGAGGCCGAGGTCGTGGGCAGCGACGCCAACAACGACGTGGCCGTGCTCAAGGTGAAGTCCAAGGAGCCCCTGCCCGCGGCGAAGCTGGGCACGAGCGCGGATCTGATGATCGGCGAGACGGTGGTGGCCATCGGCAGTCCCTTCGGCCTGAGCAAGACGGTGACGTCCGGCGTGGTGAGCGCCACGGGCCGCACCTTCAAGGCGGACGGGCGCACCTACAACGACTTCATCCAGACGGACGCGGCCATCAATCCGGGCAACTCGGGCGGGCCCCTGCTCAACGTGGACGGCGACGTCATCGGCATCAACACCGCCATCTTCGCCAGCGCCCAGGGCATCGGCTTCGCCATCCCCGCGGACAAGGTGCGCCGGATCATGGACGAGCTCACCCGCTTCGGAAAGGTGCGCCCCGCGTGGGTGGGCCTCGAGGTGCAGGGCCTGTCGCCCCGGCTCGCGCGCCAGCTCGGGTGGGATCGCACCTATGGCGTCGTCGCCACCGAGGTGGAGCCCGGCAGTCCCGCCGAGCAGGCGGGCGTGCGCCGGGGAGACGTGCTCGCGGAGATGGGGGGCTCGCGCATCTCCGACGCCGAGGACTACATCACCCGGGCTCGGGGCTATCCCGCCCGCGCCGCCTTTCCCCTCGTCGTCTTCCGCGAAGGCGCGCAGCGCACCCTCCAGGTGACGCCCACGGAGTTCCCGCCCCAGCTCGTGGAAGCGTTGGGATGGAACCGTCTGGGCCTCCGGGTGAAGCCCGTGCGCGGGGCCATGGCCGTCCAGGCGGTGCGCCCCGGTTCGGCGGCGGACGACGTGGGACTGGAGCCGGGAGATCTCATCGTTCGGGTGAACAACCAGCCGGTCGCTGAGCCCGCTTCCTTCCAGGAGGCCCTACTGACCGCGCGGGGGACAAGAAGCGTCCTGCTGCTCGTGAGGCGAGGGCGCTACGGCTACCACGTCACCCTGCCTTTCTAGTTCCCGCCTCTAGCGATCCCAGCCTCCGGGCCTCTAGCATGCGGCCCCAATGAGTCAGGTTCGCTACCATCCCCTGGGCCCCCTCCTCTCGGGAGAGGGCTCTCGTGCATTCCTTGGACTCGCGCTCGAGGACGAGCGCCCTCCCCGGCCGGTGGTGCTTGTCTGGGCGCCTCCCGAGGTCGCCCGGGACGCCGAGCTGTCCGGGCTGCTCCAGCGCGAGACGCAGCGAGCCGTTGTCCTCGATCACCCCAACATCCTGCGAGTGCATGGGCTCATCCAGCTGGAGGCCGGACTCGCCCGCATCACCGAGTTCGCCGATGGCGAGTCCCTGCGGCGGCTGCTGGAAGTCCGCCCGCGCATTCCGCCCGCCTTCGCCGCGTTGATCGCGACGGAGGTGGCCATGGGCATCCACTACGCGCACCTGGCGGGCAATGATGACGGCACGCCGCTCGTGCATGGAGACCTGCGCCCGGAAACCGTCATGGTCTCCTTCGAGGGCGTGTGCAAGGTGGCGGGCTATGGCGCCCTGAGCGTGGCGCCGCGCGAGCGCAATGGCCGCCGCGTGCGCAACCGCCGCAACTACAGCGCGCCCGAGCAGGTCGTGGGAGGCCGGGAGGCCTTCACCACCCGCACCGACGTGTTCCTCCTGGGACTGCTGTTGCACGAATGCCTCTCGGGGCGCATGCCCTTCCAGGACGCACCGGACGCGGATCAGGCCGTGCTCACCCGTCCGCTCGCGCCCCTGCCCGGAGACGTGCCGCGCGCGCTGACCCAGGTGATCACGCGCGCCACCGCCAAGCGCGCCCAGGAGCGGTACGCCAGCGCGCTCGAGTTCCGCGATGCCGTGGTGGAGGCCGTCGAGGGAATCATCCCGCCCTCCAGCGCCTTCGCCGACTTCCTCCACCACCTCTTCCCGGCGGACCGGGACGCCCGGGCCACGCGCCACCAGATGCTGGAGATGGGCCTGGCGGAGGTGGCTCGCCGCGCCTCGCTCACGGGCGTGCCCGCCGTGCCCTCGGGAACCCCGCTCGTGCCCCCGAGAGCCTCCGGCGGCACGCCCCGGGTCGCCGCCGCGCCCGAGGACGGCGTCGAGGTGGACGTCTCCTTCGAGATGCCCTTCGAGGACGAGGACGCCAACACCGTGGACTCCGTGTTGGAGATCACCGGCCGGCATGCCCGTCCCGGTGTGGCCCGCCCCCTGCCTCGCGAGGAGCCACCACCCGCCCCCGCTCCGAGCCGCGCGGCGCCACCCGAGGACGAGGACGAGGCGCCCGTGCCGCCCAAGCGGCGCTCGTGCGTTCCGCTCATCGCCGGACTGGCCACCGCCGCCGCGGCCACCGTGGGCATCCTCGTGTGGTCCGGACAGCGGATGGCCTCGGTGGTGCCACCCTCGACTCCGGTGGCCACCGCCTCTCCCGCGACGGCGCCCAAGGAGCCACCTCCTTCCACCATCCCCGCTCCGGCCACGGCCCCCACGGAAGCGCTCGCGAAGGCGCCCTCGGATGATGCCGGCACGCCTTCCGCCCAGGCCGCCGCGGCGACGGATGACGGCGGCACCCCCTCGCCCAACGGTGAGGTGAAGCTCGCCTCGGACACGCGGCCCGGCGCGCCCACGAGCACCCCGGCCACCGAGGTGTCCACCCAGCTCAAGCTCTTCGTGGTGCCTCCGGTGGAGGTGTCACTCGCGGGCAAGCCCCTGGGCAAGACGCCCCTGACGGTGCCGCTCGCGCCCGGGCCGTACACGCTCGAGTTGCGCAACCTCGCCAAGGGCGTGCGCACCACCCGGGACGTCACCGTGGGCACGAAGAAACTGACGACCCAGCGCTTCATGCTGGGCCGGGGCTCCGTCCAGGTGAAGGCCCCCGCGGGCTCCGTCATCCTGCTCAACGGCCGCAAGGCGGGGCGGACCCTCTCGCTGTGGGAGGGAGAGCACCAGCTCGTCGTCACCTCCCCCAAGGGCCGTTGGGAGAAGTCCTTCCATCTGGCGCCCCGCCAGAAAATGACGTTCGATGTGACGCGCGAACAGCAGTGACGGAGGGCGGTCGATGCGCGGAACACTCGCCTGGGCGGGTCTGGTTTCGGTCGTGATGGGGTCCACGGGAGCCCACGCGGCCCCGCCCTCCGCGCCCCCACCGGGCCGCATGCAGGGCGTGGGCGACGTGGATGCGCGGCTCATGCTCAACGCGGACATCCTCCTGGCCTTCGTGAATGGGGGCGTGGGCGCGGACGTGGGCGTGGCGAAGCTGGGCCCGGGCGTGCTGTCGCTCGGCGGCGAGTTCGAGGCCGGTACGTGTGTCACCGCCTGCCTCGCGCTCAATCTGGCCACCGGATGGAGCTTCCGCCACCTGTACTACGCGCCCCACGCCCGCCTCACCTACCACCTCCTGCCCGCCGGGACGGGCAACCTGGAGAAGGCGGACCTCTACGGCCTGCTGCTCGGCGGCGTCACCTTCACCACCACCCGCGTGGCGGGCGACTCCTCCGGCACGGAGTTCGAGTACAAGGGCAGTGACGTGGGCCCCTCCGTGGGCCTGGGCGTGGGCGGCAAGTTCTTCCTCGATGAGCGATTCTTCCTGGGCGGCGAGGCCCGTGCGCGTCTGTCTTACGGCGAGTACACCTACACCGCCCGTGTGGGCAACGCGTCCATTTCCGATCTCCAATCCACTTGGAGTCTGAGTGGACTCAACGTGCTGTTCTTTGGCGGGGTGCGGCTCTGATCCTCCCTGAAGGAAAACTACCGCCTGATTGACACTCAACACGCTCCTTCGCTATAGCTCCAGCCCTCTCATTGAGGGGGAGCATCATCATGCGGATGAGCAATATTGGCGCGTGCGTCCTCGCGCTGGTGGTCGTGGCTTGTGGTGGGGCGGTTGAAACGGAAACCCAGACATCGGAGACCGGAGGGACGCTGCAGCTGCCGCTGACGACCCCGGGCCCCGAAAACAAGACCTACCGGTTGGTGGGCGCGTCGTTCAACATCACCGGTCCCGAGACGGTGGCGATCACGGACACCTCGGCCGATACGTTGAACGTGCCGCTGGAAGTGGGTGACTATGCCATCGAGATTGGCGGGACCTATCACCTGGAGCGCGCGGATGAGCCGGGAAAGCCTGTCTCGGCCCAGTTGATCTCTCCCACGACACTGACGTTCGCGGTGACCAAGGCCACGACGACCCAGGTGCGCTTCCAGTTCAAGCTCGCGGGGAGCGGCACCGCGGACGTGGGCTTCAGCGTGGACAACGGAGGCTTCATCTCCGGCACGTTCCATGTCGACCACGCCAGTGCTCCCCCCGATGGCTCTCCCCTCTTCACCAGCCTGGTGAACAAGGACATCCCCTTCACCCTCAGCTACTCCACGGCCACGATCACCAAGGAGGACTACGGAGCGAAGACCCTGTCCGTGCTCACCGGTCCCATCTTCGTCCAGTTCGGGGGCGTTGATTCGGCGGGCCTCACGCGGGACGTGGCCCCGGCCTTCAACGGGCAGCAGCTGGCCTTCCAACTGCGCGCCGAGCCGGATGGCCGCGTCACCTTCTCTGGCATCCAGCTCTACGGCTCGCCCGAGCGTCGCTTCGATCTGCACGTGCAGATGGGCGCGCCGTTCACCGCGCCACTCGACAGCGAGGGCTACCCCCTGCCGGGTCTCTTCCAGTTCAGCACGACCAACTATCCCAGCAGCGCCCGGCTGATGGGTCCGCCGGCCTACGGCGACGCCATGGGTTGGGTTGTCGACGGGAAGGGCGCGTCTAACTGAGGTCGAGCAGGAGCCCGGGCCAAATGGGTCCGGGCTCCCGTTCCTCATGCAGATGGCATCAAGTCCGCGCGCCGCCGTCGAGCGGTTCGGCGCTTTCCGATGGCCCCCCGTCCGTCGAGGTATCGGGAACAGCGGGTTGTGAGGCCCCTCCGTCCTCGTCTCCCGCATCAACGGCGAGCGGCGTACCCGCATCCTCCGGAAGAGCTCCACGCTCATCTGTTATCAGCGCCGATGGAGGAAGCGCCTCTGCCTGTGCATCGAACACACGCCGAAGAATGCGGCCCTCTTCACTAATGGCATAGGTCACGCCGGTGTCGAGCGAGACATATTGCAGGCCGCAGGATTCAAGATCCTCATCGATCCTGACGAAGATCACCCTGCCCTGACGAATGACCTGGTAGCGGTGGGCTTCCTGGCTGTGCCAACACGCTCGTTTCTCTCGTCCAGGGGGAAGAAAGTCGTCGGCGGCGACCCGGATCGCCCGAAGAACCACTCCATCCAAGGCGAACATCTCTCCGCTCGTGCCTACGTCCACAGCAGGACGATCGAAGAAATGGGGAAAGACGATTGACGGATCATCCTCGACCGGAAGGGGTGGCGGAGTTGGAGACCGCACACAACTGGCGAGCATGACGGCAAGCCCCAGGCTCAGCTTCTTCATGCACATGGGCATCCTCGACGAAGGCTAGGGACTCGCGCTGCCCGACGTGGGCTCGAAATAGAATTTCGTCTTGCCCACCCAGGTAATGGTGCCAACGCTCCGCGAGCGCCATTTACCTTGTGCATCGGGTGTCCATTTCAACACATCCTTCGCTCCGAGACTGTATTCGAAGAAACCACCACACGATGCCTCGGATGGAGCGTAGGTGTTCGAGAAAAAGGCGACGACACCCACGGGAATCCGGCCTGCTTTCGTCTCGACGAACTCACCATGAAGTCGCGCGACCTTCACGAGGGCGTTGATGTCCTTCTCGGAGAGGTTCGTGGGCGTCTCGGGATGATTGTGAAGGACATAGACATGCTTGAGGCTTCGCGGCGGATAGCGACTGTCAGACACGAAAGCTGGCATTCGACACCCCCGCTCGTTCTGTTCCCCTGGAGGCCTTGGTTCCGTACTCTCCACCAGCATGCTCATTTCGAACTGCTCAGCCGGCGTGTAATACAACCAGGCGCAGTACTCCGTGGATACTCTCCACCTGGTTTCGAAGTTCATGTCCTCCTGGCGTCCAGCGGTCGCGCGAGGTTGGGACAGGATCAAGGGACACGCCGCGACCAGTGCATCCAAGGGAGCCGCGAAGGGTCCGAAGCGAGGCATGGGCCCCTCAACTGCCTCGGGCGGATTTTCCGGATCGATCCGCACAACGCCCAAGGGAGGTTGGTTTGGAGCACAACTCCAGGCTCCCAGCATCAGAATGACGCTCATCCACCCCGTCTTCGTCATGGCGAGAATTCTACGCTGTTCCCTTCCGGGTTCAAGCGTGCGCCCGGCGCCGTTCACATACTCTTGCGCAGGCGGATCATCGCCTCGTACGAGCGGCCCACGCTCTGCGAGAGGATGAGCAGTTCGCCCACGTCCGGGGGCGTGAGCTGGCCAGGTCCGTTATCCACATACAGCATGTGCACCAGCTTGCCGCGCACGAGCAGCGGGAGGATGACGGCCGTCGTCGGGTAGTCTCCTCCCAAGAGCTTGTAGAAGAGGCCCGACGCCGCGTCCCGGCGCACCGGCCCCACATAGTGCGAGCGCGTGTCCCGCACCAGCCGGAAGGTGCTCGGCGCCTGCAATCCAATACCAATGCGTTTCACCGCGGCCTCGCGCACCCGCTTGCCCATGCCGCGCCAGCCCGTGACCAGGTTGCCCTGCACGCTCAACAACAGACACCGCTTCCACTTGCCCAACGCGAAGCGCAACACCGTGGTCGCCACCTGTTCGCGATCCGAGCTGCTTGACAGCTCCGCCTGCGCATCGGCGAAGGTGAGCGGCGTGAAGAGCCGCTCCACCACCGCGGGCGCTCGCGGACGCGGCGCCTCCTCCAGATGCAACGTCTCGGGCACGTGCAGCACCGGCGAGGCCGGCGGCGGCGCCACCACGGGCTCGGGCACCACCGGCGGCACGTACCCCTGCACGATGGGCTCCTCCTCCTCCGCCACCTCCACGAGATCCAACACCGGCTCGTCCCCGTCCTCCGAGCCGCCCTTGAGCGCCTGCGCGTAGAGGGACTGGAACTCCTCCTCGCTGATGAGATCCTCGGCCTTCGCTGACGGTGCCAGCTTCTCCGCCTCGGCCTGCTTCACGCGCGAGGGCCTCACCGCGTTCATGTCCAGCGCCCGCATCGCGCGGAACGCCTTGCAGTGGCGCCGCAGCAGCTGGTTCATCCGGAACTCGGGGATGACGACCGGCACCACGCGCTTGCCCGTCCGGAAGGCCAGCGCGTCCAGCGTTTCGATGTCTCGCGGGTTGATCACCGCCACGCTCATGCGCGTGGCATCCACCCGCATGGGCAGGTAGTCCTTCTCGTCCGCGTCGTTGAGGTCCACCAGTTCCAGGGCCCGCGGATCCGGCACCATCTCGCCCGAGGCGCTGGCCACGCCGTGCTGCTGGCCGAGCACCCGCGACAGCTCCTGCTCGGACAACATCCCCAGCTCGACGAGGTTCGTGCCCAACCGCCCGCCATGGACGACCTGGGACTCCAGCGCCTCCTCCAGGGCCTCGGGGGTGATGAGGTGTTCTTGAAGGAGCAGTTCGCCCAGACGCATGAGGGGTCCGGCTTGTAGCCCCCCCCCGACGTCCTCCGCAAGGAGCGCCTCGCGCCCCCCGGCGCCTAGGGCACCGGATCCTCCGGGTGGTGGCTGAGCGCCACCCGGTTGCCCTCGGGATCCCGGACATACACCGACCAGCGCGTCTCGTGCTCCAGGGGGACGCCCGCCCGCGCGAAGGCGGCCACCACGCCCGCCCGGGCCTCCGGAGCGATCCGCAGGGCGATCAGGAAGAGGCCTGGCCGCTCGTGGCGGAAGGGAGCGGCCTCGGGCTCGCCCGAGACGGCCTCCAAGGCGAGGAAGCCCCCGCCCGGCACCTGAACCCAGATGCTGCGCAGCGAGCCGTCGGGCCGGTGGTAGCGCTGAAGCTCCGCGAAGCCCAGCACCTCCCGGTAGAAGCGCGTGACGCGCTCCACGTCATGAACCTGAATCGCCAGATGATGGAAGCCCTGAACGTCCATGACGCTGGATGCTATGGTGCCCGGCCCCCATGGTGCGACTGCTGATCGTCGAGGACCACCCCGAACTCGCCTCCCTCATGGTCGCCGCGGCCGAGAGCCGGGGTCATGAGGCCACGGCCGTTCATACCGGCGAGGCCGCGTTGGCCCTCCTGCGTCCAGCGGCCTTCCACGCCGCCGTGGTGGACCTGCTCCTGCCCGACATGCGCGGCAGCACCGTGCTCTCGGCCCTGCGCGACCATGCCATCCCCGCCGTCGCCGTCAGCGGCGTCTTCAAGGGAGATCGCTTCGCCCGCGAGGCCACCGAGGTCCACGGCGCACGCGCCTTCTTCGAGAAGCCCTTCGAGCTGGGGCACCTGCTGGAGTTCATCGAGCAGCTGTGCGGACTGAATCCCCCCATGCCCATGGAAGGCGAGGACGAGGGCGACGAGGTCGTCGTGTTCGAGGACGCCTCGCTCATGGACATGGAGGACGAGCCCGGCTTCGTCTCCGACGACGCGGACGAGCCCCTGTTTGGCCCACCCGTCGAGGAGACGCCGCCCGTCGTCCAGGGGCTCACGCTCGTCGAGGAGGTCGAGGATCCACTCGGCTCCGAGCCCCTGGCCCTGACCGAGCCCGTTGACGAACAGCCGGTGGACGCCCCCGTCGCGCCGTACTCCGCCGCCGCCCTGGATGGCTCCGAGCCCCTGTGGGACGAGCCCGCTCCCGTCGAGGCGCCCGCCTCCGCCGCGCGCCCGAAGACCCCCACGACCCTGCCGACGGTGGAGCTCGGGGAACTCGAACTGCACGAGGAGCCTCCGGCCCCTTCGTTGGAGGAGCCCCCTCCCGAAGCCCCTCCCGAGGAGGCCCCCGCCGAGGAGTACCGTCCCCCGGATACGCTCGAGGTGCCCGCCGCGACCCTGGCGACGATGGCGGTCTCCGCCGAGGAGTTCGCCGCCCTCGATGCCCTCGGACAGACGCCCGCGGTGTTCTCCGAAGCACCTCCCCCCCAGGAGCCGCCTCCCGCCGAATATCAACCCGTCGCCGAGGAGCCTCCCGCCGAGGGTCCCCTGACGACGGTGGTGTCCTCCGAGGAACTCGCGGCCCTGGACGCGCTCGGACCCGCCGAGGAGCCACCTCCCGCTCCCGCCGAGCCCCCCGCCCCCGTGCGGGTCGTGGAGCCCCTGGAACCTGAACCCGGCATCGCCCTGCCCTTCGGAGACCGGGAGAAGGTGTGGACCAAGCCGGCCGCGACCGAGGCCCGCCGCCGCGCGCCTCCCGCCTGGTCCCTGTCCGGAGATCTGCGCGACACCAGCGTGCCCCGGCTGCTCAATGCCTACTACGAGGCGCGCCACAGCGGAGAGCTCAAGCTGCGCCAGGGCACCCTCCAGAAGGTCGTCTACTTCGAGGCGGGCCGGCCCGTGTACGCCGCGTCCAACCTCGCCCAGGAGCGCTTCCTGCGCTTCTGTGTGCGCCGGGGCGTGCTGCCCGAGGCCAAGGCCCAGGAGGCGGCCGCGCTCGCGCGTGATCAGAACCTGCGCTCCAGCGAGGCACTCGAGCGCCTGGGTCTGGTGGACGCACGAGCGCGTCAACAGCTCGTCGAGGAACAGGTCAAGGAGTTGATCTGGTCCATGTTCTCATGGACGCACGGGGCCTATGGCTTCAGCCTCCTGCGGGCGCCGCGCGCGGGCCGGGTGAAGCTGTCGGTGTTCCCCGGGGATCTCGTCCTCGAGGGGACGCTGCGCTCCGAGCCCCTGGTGGCGCTGCGCCAGAGCATGCCGCGCGGGCGCCGGCTCTTCCCCACCGCCGCCCCACCGTACGGACTGCACGAGCTCACGCTCAAGGGGCAGCAGGCGCTGGTGCTGGCCTACGCGGATGGCACCAAGACGGTGGAGGATCTGCTCACCCTCACGGATCTCCAGGAGCGCGAGGTGCTCGCCACCCTTCGGGGCCTGGAGCTCATCGGCGTGCTGGAGGAGCGGCGCGACGAGCCGGGCAACAGCCGCCGCATCAGCTTCGGGCTGTAGGTGAGGGGCGGCGGCGGCGCGTGGCCCCCACCCACGCGACGAGCGCGAGCAGCAACGAGCCCGGTGACGAGCTGGCACAACCACAGCCCGAGCCCGGCGGCTCATCTCCTCCATCGTTCAGGGAGATGCGCTCGCCACGCAACCAGGTCCCGCCACTCAACAGGCGATCGCCCACCAGGTGCGGACGCGTCACGTAGGTGAGCGTGCCATGGCGCTGCCCCAGCAGCTCCAGTTGCTCCACGATGAGCTCCCCGGTGGCCTCGTTCCACGAGACGTGCTCGAGCGGCTGCCCGTCGAACTTCGCGCTGTCCGCCACGTAGCCAAGTCCCCGGAGACGCTCCACGTGGCGCACCTCGGTCACATCACACGCCGTGGTGTTGAAGAGGTCCACCGACACGCCCACGAGCCCCGTCTCCGAGGCAGCCGACAGCTCCGTGCGCCGGCTCACCTCCACGAAGGGCCGGGTGGTGATGCGCACCTCGTGTGGCCCCGCCACCGTCTGGCTACCCATGCTCGCCGTCACCGTCATCCGCACGGACCTGCCCACCCGCGAGTCCAGATCCGTCCGCTCGGTGAGCAATTCCACGGCCCCTCCCGGCTGGGGCGTCAGCGCGGTGAGCGGGCCGTCCTCGAACCTCCAGGTGACATCCGGGTTCTGACAGGCCTCCGGCGGGAAGGTGGGCGTGAGCGTGAGGCTCGCCTGCCGGCCACACTCGGCCACCAACGGTGTCTCCGGCAGGGCCTCGAGCGCCACCCCACCCCCGGCCAGTTCCACCTGGCGAACCGTGGGGCGAGAGCGCTCGTTCGTGCTGTCCACCAACCGCGCCGTCACCTGGAAGCGCCCGCAGAGCCTGGACTCGGCCAGGGACACGGTCTCCGACAGGCCCACCGTCTTCGTCCAGACGGCCACGCCTCCGCCCACCGGCTCGAGCGATACCTCGGCCTTCAACTCGCGCTCCCGGGCGCAGTCCAGGTCCGAACTCACGCGAACCTCCGGCGCGCCCGAGCCCTTCGGGTCGAGCCAGAGCTCCAACAGGGGCTCCACCGTCGACACCCCTGTCCAACCGGGCTGGCGCACCAGGAAGCGCTGGGTGGAGGACAGGCCGCCCTCGTCCGTCACCTCGTAGTCGAAAGCGAAGGTCCGCTCCGTGGGCGCACACGAAGTGGCGGGCGGCGTGAGCGTGACGCCATCCGCCGAGGACATCGGCGTCGGCCCCCCCGACATGCCGCCCACGGCGCTCCAGCGCTTGGTGACCTGGCAGTTCGCCGCCGACCGGGTTCCCTCCGCGAGGAGCTTCAAGGGAGCACTCCCCGCGAGCAGCGTCCCCAGGTTCCCATCGGACGGCACTGGCGTTCCATCCTCGAACTTCACGGGAGGCATGACCGGAGGCACGGTATGGCGCAGGAACAGCTCGATGGGCCGGGATATCTCATGATCCGCCAGTCCATCCGAGGCCTGGACCTGGAAGGAGCCCGCGGCGAGTGTCTGGCAGAGCGCCCCACCCGAGGCCTTCATCTTCACGGGCTCTCCCGGTTCCGCGGACGTCACCTCCACCTTCCATCCCGCGGGGATCCCCGTGGGAGGAACGACCACGAGCCGCACCGGATCCTCGTCGGCATCCGTCCCCTTGAAGGTCAATTCGGGGGCCGTGTTCTCGTCGATCGTCACCGAGGCCGCCGTCGAGCCCAGATCCACGAGCGCCCCAGGCGCCTCCAGGGAGAGCACGGGCCCCGCGGTGTTGAAGAAGGGGAAGGCGCGGCCCGCGGTCCCCTCGGTGCCCGTCAGGACACAATAGGCCGAGCCCACACAGGCGACCTGGAGCGGGTCGAGCGTCTGGAGTGCCGGGGGAAGGTTCCGGGAGATCCACTTCGTGCCGGCCTGGGTCTGCGCGCCCATGGGGACGGGACTCATCAAGCCCCAGCCCCCTCCCGGCAGCAGCACGACCGCCATGCCGAACCCGTAGCCGGCGTCGCTGTTTGGATCCACGTTGATGGACAGGCTGAGAATCTCGGAACCCGGAGCGAGTGACTGCACCGCCTCGAGCGAATCGCCGGATTGGTTGCGCGAGCCCTGGATGAACACGTTGGCGGCCCCCACCACGGCGTAGGGGTGGGGAGAGCCGGTGACGGAGAACAAATCCACCGCGCTCACGAAGCCCAGGCTCAACGGGCCCTGCCACTGCTCCAGGGGAGCCGGGGTGCTGTTGGCCCAATACCCCAGGGCGCCCCCCTTCTGGCCGCCCACGTAGGCATGCACGGTGCCTTCGATATTGACCACCCCGAAAGGCAGACCCAGGCTCGGGTAGCTCTCGGTCACCTGCTTCACCACGGAGAACACGGGGTTGCGATCCGTCGCGTCGATGCGCCCTTCCGACAGATAGATATTGAAGGAGGAGTCATCGCTCCTGGGGGCCAGCAGGACAGCGCCCCCCTCGGTCGTGTGTTTCACCGGGGAGATATCGAGCGGATTGTCCGCGATGAGCGGCTTGGAGAGGTCCCCTCCACAGCTCGTGCCATCGGGACGTTGGGCGCGGCGTGTCCGGGTCCGCTCCACCAGGAAGAGGCAGTCCCCGAGCGAATCGTAGTAGCTCCCCATGGGCTCTCGCGCCGCGGTCGGGATCCGATGCTCGGAGCCATTGACGACCAGGTAGACACCATTGCCGCCGCTCGCGTTGAAGCCCATCGTGAAGGAATCGGGCGCCCAGACATCCAGGAGCTCGGAGGGTCTCTCGGAGAGGCGCAAGGGCGTGCGCCACTCGGCATGCGCGCACGAGGCCCCCAGCAACACGAGCAGCGCGCCCACCCCGCTCAGCGCCCCCTCCGGACGCGTCCTAGTACGCGAGTTCCGCTCGGAGGTAGAGCCTGTCGGATGCATTCTGTGTCTCCTGCGGCAAGCCCGTTCCGGTGAATCCCAACAGCGTGTAGCCCGCGGCCACCCGCAGCCGCTCATTCACCCGGTACGCCACCTCGCCCCGTAGCGAACCCAGGGATTCATCGTCGGTGGACACCGACCGCGCCGCCCCTTCCACCGCCACCTCGAGGCCACCCACCACCCGCATCGACGGACGCAATGAACCGGTGACTACCCATATCGCAACCGCTCCCCGGTTGCTGCGGCTCACATGCATGCCCGCCGCCAGGTCGAAACGCTCCGTCAGGTGCACCGCGGGTAGGAGTGAAATGATCTGCTGGGCACGCTCACCGAACACGGAGCGCTCTCCGGGAAGGAGTTCGCGCGTGACGCCGTAGCGCGCCACCAGCATGAAGGGCCCCGGCCTCCAGGCGAGTGCCGCGTACCCCTCGAGCAGCCGGGCCTCCAAGCGATGCGCCGCTCCCTCGTACGTGCCGCCGTGGTTCAACCGCCCGGACACGCTCAGGTCCTCGCGCAGCACCGCCTCCGCGGAGAGCATCGTCACCGCCTGGACCCGATCCACGGGGGTGCTCGAGCCGCGTCCAGGCGTGCCCCGATCGAAGCGCAGCTCCACGTGGCCATTCACCCGGAGCCGTTCCAGCACGAGCTGTCCGGACACGCCCGCCACATCGCGCCGCAGGGGATCCCGCTCTCCGAGCACGTTGCGCACCCCCCGCTCGTAGCGCGCCCCCAGCGTCATCGCCCCGAAGACGGTCCGCTGGAAACCCACCGCGCGAGCCAACCGCACCGCCTGGGTGTCGTGCGAGGCCACGTCCTCGACGAAGACACTCGTGCCATCCCCCAGGCTCGTGCTCGCCCCGCTCACCGCGCGGCCCGCGCCGAAGTCCGGCCCGTCCACGTCCACCGAATAGCCGCCGTAGTAGATGTCCTCGCCGCGCTTCCAGTGGCCCTGGACCCACGCGAGCGGTCCCAGCGTGGGACCCCAACCACCCCGCACGCCCACCACGGCCTCCGCCAACGTCACGTCCGCGCCCGCCGCGGAGAAGGTGTCGTCCACCTCGCCCGGCCCCTGACCCCAGACACCGAGCGCCTGCCGATGGCTGGCCAACAGCCGCAGCCGCTCGTTGAGCTGGTAGTGGCCATGAAGCCCCAGGGACGCGCGGCCGCCCGCGAGCGGTTCTCCCGTTCCAGGCACTTCGGTGGCGAGCAGGCGCGTGGCCCGCATCTCCACGCCCGCGCCCCAGCGCTCGCGCGTGTAGTCCAGGCCCACGCCCAGGGTGCGCGCCTCGAACGGCACCGAGGCGAAGGGCACGCGGGGATCCGCGGAGCGGCGCTCGTCTCCGAGCAGCGTCAGGCGCCAGGGCCCCCAGGGCTGCACGGCGCGCAGGGACACCTGGAGGAAGTCCTGGGTGTCCGCGTGGGCATTGTCGGAGAAGCCCGCGGTGCGCCGGCGGAAGGCCGCGTCCACCGAGCCCTGTCCGAACAGGCCCGGTCCCCGCAACCGCAAGCCCAGCGCATCACCGCCGTCCATCCTCCCGCGCGCGTCGGGCCGCAGGAAGGAGAGGCCTCCGTCGTCCGAGACACCGAAGGACTCCGGCAACACCGCCGAGCCCTCGCTGCGCGCCACCTCGGCCAGCAGGGTATAGGCCCCGAGCCGGGTGCGCGCGTTCCCGGAGAGGAGCTGGTACGCCTTGCCCCCCGAGGGCTCTCGCACGGCCGCCACGGACACCCGCCCACCCTTCCACTCCGCCCAGGCCTCGCCGCCCACCGCGTCCGCGGGCGAGCCCGAGCGCAAGACGGCGTACTCCACGCACAACACGGGCTCGGGACTGGCCGTCAGGGGCTCGGTGCGCAGCAGCGGCTCTCCCGCGAGGAAGGACAGGGGCTTGGCCAGGAGGATCCGTCCCGCCACGTAGTCGATGTCGTAGTCCCGGCCGCGCACGAGGTGGCGCTCGGCGAGTGGCAGTCCGGTGAGGCCGTCACGCAGCTCCACGCGCACCAGCTCCGAGCCCTCGGCCATGGGTGACGCGCCCAGGTAGTAGAGGCTGCCTCCCGTGGCGCGCAGCTCCTCGTACGCGGGCATGGAGGCGATGGCGCGCAGCGGATCCGACAGCCCACCCGCGTAGGCCTTCACGCCCGCGCGCACCCGCCCCAGCTCCGCCGCCAGCTCCGCGTAGGGCCCGAAGAGTGGACGGTGATAACGGCCCACCTCTCCGTCCTCCCGCACCGCCCGGTACGTGCCCAGACCCACCCGGCCCAGGCGCTCGTGGCGCGCCTCCAGCCGCAGGCGGCTCTCGGTCGGGTTGGGCGTGAGTCCCACGGAGGTGTCGCCCCACTCGGGGATGGCCAGATCCGGATCCGGCACGCGATCCAACCGAGGCACCTGGGGCCGCAGCGCGTCCAGCGGCGGGCGCCCGCGCAGCGTGTCCCAGTCCGTGTCCCGCAGGTCCAGCTCGCCCACCACCGAGAACGGGCCCAGGTGGGCTTCGCCATGGGCCGAGCCGCGCCCCCGCAGCCGGAAGTTCCCCGTGGCTGGGGAGAGCGTGGCCTCCACGTCCAGCAGGCCCACCGCGAAGTCGCGCGACACCGCCTCCCGGGGCACCGTCACCGACCAGACCGGCTCGCCCGGAGGCTGGACCTCCAGGGTGATGGAGTTGGAACCCGGCACGAGCAGCAGCGGCAGGAGCGCGCTGCCCTCGGCCCCCACCGTCACCTCGCCTCGAGGCGAGCGCACCCGGGTGCCCACGGGGAACTCGGCGATGGCCGAGGAGGGACCCGTGGCCGGAGGCGTGTCCTGATTCCCGGGCAGCCGCAGCGTGCCGCGAGGCTCGGGCGCGCGGGGAACGACGAGCCATCCACCCTCGCGCGACACCACGTCGACACGTTGGCGGAAGAGCCGCAACGCGCCGTCGGTGCCGAGCACGGACAGCGCCAGGGCGTTCTCTCCCGGCACGAGCCGCACGCGGGCACGCCAGGCGCCCTCGGCGTCCACCTCCGCGGCGACCCCCGCCACCGTCACTTCCTCGCGAGGCGCGGCGCGCCCGGCCAGCAGGAAGTCCACCCCGTCCGGGAGCACCCGCGCGGCGGGCGGAGACGCGTCATAGCCGAGCGTCAGGGCCGGCGGCGGCGCGCTCCGGGTCTGGACCGCGAAGTCGCGCAGCACCCCGGACGCCCAGGGGATGTCCAGCGTGACGGCCTCGGGGACGGCGTGGCTGTCGGGCGGCAGGGTGCGCGCGTCCACGCGCAGGCGCTGACGGCCGGGCCGCAGGTGCACCCCTCCCGTCGCATCCGGGCTTCGCGCGTCCACCTGGGCGAAGTGGTAGCGGCCCCGGGCATCCGTGCGCACCTCTCGGCCCGAGGCCAGCACCAGGCGGATGTCGGCGAGGCCCGGCTCGTCCGGAGCGCACCGCCCATCTCCATCCAGATCCCGGCACACGCGTCCGGTGATGGCCGCCGCCAGTTCCACGGGCTCCTGCCGCGCGAGCTGGGCGTGGGCGGCGCCGGGCAGCCCCACGAGCACCACCGCCCCGAGGAGCCATCCCCTCAAGGCCGCACCTCGGCGAGCGCGGTGACGCCCGTGGCCACGTCCGCCACGGATACGCTCACCCGCTCCGCGCTCCTCACGAGGAAGCTCGTGCGACCGTCCTTCACCTCCACCCCATCGCGCTCTCCGGCGGACAGGGACACGTGGGCCGAGCGGCCCTCCAGGAGCTGGCCCCGCGCGTCCTCCATCCAGTACGTCACCCGCGCGCCGTCCACCCGGAGGCGCACGTTCACCGGCACCGGAGGCGCCAGCTGACTCCGCCGCACCAGGCGAGCCCGGGGCGAGGGCTCCTCCTGGGGAACCACCGGTCCGCCCTCGGCCACCACGTCCACCGTGCGCCGCAGCCCGGGCCACTCGCCATGCACCACGTCTACCCGGCCCGGGCGCGCGGGGCCGAGCACCACCGTGCCGTCCGCTCCCGTCACGAATGTCGTGCCCGCCACGCGCAGCGGCTGTCCGGGCACCGGCAGGTCCGCGAGATCCGTCACGGCCGCGACCAGCACCCCCTCCTCCGCCCAGACCCGCAGGCGCGCGGGCTCCGTCCCCGTGGGTCCGTATGCGATCACCTCCAGCGCCGCCTCACCCGACTGGCTCTCGAGCGGCACGTTCCAGATGCCGGCGAGCACCCCGGGCGCTTCCTCCTGGAAGGCGCCGACCTCGCCCACGGAGACGCGCGTCAGGACCTGGGCACCCGCGCGGGGTTGTCCCTGGGCATCGAAGGCGCTGACGCGCACCCGCACGCTCGAGCCCCCATGGATCACGGGCTCGATGGGCTCCAGGGAGGCACGCGCCACCGGCCCCGGCACGAGCCGCAGCGGCAGCTCCTCACGCGAGCTCGCGCCGCGCTCCGGCCACCTGGCCACCAACCGCTCCGGCGTCCCGGGAGGCGTGCCGGGGGCGGTGTAGATCCACTCCAACAGGCCCCCCTCCGCGTGCGTCGGTCCCCGCAGCTTGCCATGGCGGGCGGAGACCTCCACTCGCGCGCGCAGCACCGGCTGACCCAGGGCATCGCTCGTGGCGCACAACAGCCGGGCCTGGGAGACGCCATCCGCGGGCAGCCGCGAGGGATGCAGGACACACGCGAGCCCGTCCGTGGGCGGCAATCCCAGACTCATCCGCGAGCGGCGCACGTTGCCCGCCGCGTCCACGGCGCTCGCCTGGGCGGTGTCATGGCCGGGGGGGACGATGATGGGCAGCCGGAAGCGCCCGTCCGGCGCCGTCTTCACGGGCCCGAAGGTCGTCCCGGCGAGGGTGACGGACAACTGCACGTCCGGCTCGGTCCGGCCCGGCAGCTCCACCGCCGCGGCGAGCGGCACCAGCACCTTGCCATAGGCGCCATGGATGGACTGGGGATGGGGCCACGCCGACAGGGCCACCAGCACGGCCACCTCCGGGTAGCGCGTCTCCGGGAGCACGTAGCGGGCCGTCCAGGTGCCGGGCCCCGAACGCTCGAGCGCCTCCACCCGCCCCACGTTGACGGCGAGCACGGGCGGCGCCCCCGAGTCCTCCGCGGTCCCATCCTCCTGGAGCATGCGCACCGTGAGCCGGGCCTCCTTGTCCCGTCCCTTGACGGGCGTGGCGGGCTCCACCGCGAGCGACACCCGCATGGCGGGTGGCCTCAGGACGTACCCCGCCTCGGCACGTCCACCCGGGCCCTCGGCCGACACGTGCACGTCCCGGGCACCGGGCCGGGGCACCAGCGTGTCCGCCGAGGCCACCGAGCCCACGAACAGCAGGACTGACAGAAAACGGTTCAGAGTGTCGGTAATTTATCAGCGTCCATGCCGCGTCCGAAACCCTATCGCCATGACGCGACACGTTTCCCAGGTGGCCAAAGACCCGACGGGGTGGATCAGGGCGAGGGCAATAGTCCCTCGTAGCCCCTGGGCACGAAGGACGGGGTGTCCATCTCCGGCGTGAGGCTGGGGCTCGCGCTTTCCACGGTGGTGGTACGCCCATAAAGCACCTCCGTGGCCTCGAAGGACGCGTCCTGCGCCGCGACATCGCACATCAGGGGACCGTAGAGCCGCGTGCGGAAGGTGCCCCCCACCTCCCCCTCGGCCAGGGCCGACAGCACGCGCCGGCCCTGAAGGGGCATGGGGAGCGCCATCCCCGCCACGTGCTCGCCGAACTCATTCGCCGTCACCGCCAGTCCCTCGCCGAGCCAGACGTACCCCGACGTGGCGCGCGGTCCCTGGTAGCCGTTGTCCACGCACAGCACGCCCGTGCCCTGGCCGGAGATCTCCGAGGAGGCCGGCGTGGGCTCGCCCTCGACGGCCTGGGACTGGAGCACGCCCAGCAACTGCCGCGTTCCGGGTGAAGCGCACACGGACTCGGCGTCGGGTGGGGACGGCGCCACGGTGCAGTCCCGGGGCAGGCGGAACGTGTAGGCGAGGACGTTGTAGCCGCCCCCCCCGCGCTCCGCCCACGCCACCCGCACGATGCCATCCGCCCCCACGCTCATGTCGCTGAGCGACTCGCTCGTGGGCGTGTGGGTGAGCCGGTAGAGCAGTTGCGTGCGCAGGTCGTACACCATGATGTCGTAGTTGGGCGTCTCGCTCGCCGTGTCCAGGTGCTCGAAGGCGATGAGGGGGCCGGAGATGCTGGGGTTGCTGTCCGTGCCCGGCAGGGACAGCCGGTGCGTCTCGCCTCCGTCCAACGAGCTCCAGGCGATGTCCGACTCCAGCACGCTGTCGGCCTCGGAGCGCGTCACGTACACCGCCAACGTCCCATTGGTGTCCGGCGCGCTCTCCTCTCCCTCGGAGCCGGTGAGCTTCTTCGTCTCGTAGCCGGTGTCGGTCTCACGGGCCGTCCAGACGTCACATCCCGACGAGCTGGTGGCGCACTTGACCCACACCACCGCGCGTCCGTCCTCGCTGACGGCGGGCGTGCGATCCACGCTCGTGTCCTCGGTGAGCCGGGTGAGCTCATTCGTCCCCTGGTGGTAGAGGAAGATCTCCGCCGGCCCCCCCGCGGCGGTGTAGCCCAGCTCCTGCCAGGCCACGGTATGGCCTCCCACCGAGGGCACGCGGCGGTCCACGTTGCTCCGGGGGGCGAGCTCCGTGGCGTAGCTTCCCGGCCGTGTCAGATCGAAGCGGTAGACGAGGTTGGTGGAGGTGGTGCGGGTGAACACCACCTGATCGCCCTGGATGTCGGCGAGCGAGTCGTAGCCACCCTGGGTGGCAATGGCCTGATCCACGCCCGTGCTCAGGTCGTGGAAGTGAATCTCACTGCTACTGCGCGAGGCCTGGTGCGTGTAGACGACCCGGACTCCGCTCACGTGGGGATCCGTTTGATCTCCCGGGCCGTTGTTGACGACCAGGGAGGTTCCCACCAGGGTGCCTCCCTCCGTCTGGCCCAGCGCCAGCACGGGAAACAAGCACATCAGGGGGGCGAACATTCGCGGCATCTTGATTGACCTCCGACTCACATCAGGGGGGTTGGGTTCGTCCCCGGAATCAGGTCAATCCGTGATCAGCCCCCTCCAATCACCCCCGCCACCCACTCCCTGGCGGCCTCGGCCAACACCCTCGCGGATGTCACGGCGTCGCGCCCCAAGACCCACGCCCGGGATCGTCCCCTTCCCGGGACAGGGGGGCCCTTCGTTGCAAGATGGAGGCCTGGCAAGCAAGCACCGACCGCTCGTCAGAACGCCTGCTTCTGGAAGGCGTTAGACCTGGGTCATTTCCACAGTCCCGGGTCCACGGTGACTCCCTTGGGAGGTGTGGTGTCCACGGTGAGGTCGCGTTGTTCCTCTTGATTGCGTCCACCCACGGAGCGGGCGTCCACGCGCACGTGGTTGGCGCCTTCCTTGAGGGAGACGGTGGCCGAGAAGCGGCCCTGGTCGTCGGGCTCGACGCTCTTGCCGTCGATGATGACGCGGCTGCCAGGCTCCGTCTGCCCGGTGACGAGCGCCTGACGGCGAGGGCGATGGGGCCAGTTCACCTTGAGCAGGAGGCTGGGAGGAATGGAGGTGGGGTCCGACGGACCCTGGCCCGGGCGGACGATGGATTGCTGACCCGCGCGGACGATGACGACCTTGCGCTGGCCCGACAGCGACGTCTCGCCCTCGAGCGAGGCGAGGGCCACGGTGCCCGCGCCGTTGTTGCTCACGGTGAAACGGCCGCCCTCGCTGCGCGCCACCGCGTCGCTGCCCACGGCGCCCATCTCCAGGGTGTGGTGGGCGCCGGACTTCACGCTCACCGTGGTCATGCCGTTGCCGAGCAACAGGCGCGAGAGCGAATCGGTGAGCTCCGCCACGGACACCTCGGTGCCGGGCTCCATGCGGATCTCCACGGCCTCGCCGCCGATGAGCACCGCGTAGGCGCCATCCAGGGTGCGCACCGTGTCCGAGGCCCGAAGCGCCTCACCGACGCTGGCGCCCCGCCACTCGCCCCCGCCCCGGCGCACCTCCACCGTGCCGCGCACCTCCTCCAGGCGCAGTTCCGCCAGCCGCTTCGCCACCGGTTGGACCGGGACGGCGGCGGGCACGTCCGGGCGCACCTCGGGCACGGGCGGCGGCGGTGGCGGCGTCGTCGCCGCGGGCGGCTCGAGGAAGAGGAAATAGCCCAACGGCAGCGCCAGCAGGATGGCGACGAGTCCGATCAGGAAGGGCGCGCGGCGGCGGGAGGAAGAACCGTCCATACGCCGCCCAAGGTACCTCAGGCGCGCGTCCCGGCCTCACGCCTTTGGCAACCACACCGTGAAACAGGTGCCCCGCCCCACCTCCGTGCGCAGGTCGATGGTGCCACCCGCCTCGCTGACCACCCGCCAGGCGACGGACAGGCCCAGGCCCACGTTGCTCCAGACGTCCTTGGTGGTGAAGAAGGGCTCGAAGACGCGCGCCCGGTGCTCGGGGGCGATGCCCTTGCCCGAGTCCTCCACCTCGAAGAAGCCCTGTCCGTCCCGCTCTCCCGTGCGCAGGGAGAGCCGCCGCTCGGGCGACTTCATCATGGCGGTGCGCGCGTTGGACACCAGCGCCAGCACCACCTGGGACAGGTGCCCGGGATCCGCCTTCACCCGCACCGGGGGCGACGCCAGCTCGGTGGACAGGACGATGCCGTCCGCCTGGAGCTGGTTGTGGGTGAGGGACAACGCGTCGCGCAGCACGCCGCCCAGGTCCACCGGCCGCAGCTCGGGCCGGGAGCGCTGCTGGGAGAAGCGCAGCAGGTTCTGGGTGATGTCCTTGCAGCGCTTGGCGCTCAGCTCGATCTTCCGCAGGGTGTCGAAGTCGGGATCCTTCTCGTCGCGCTCGAGCAGCAGGAGCTGGGTGTTGCCGAGGATGCCCGCCAGGGGGTTGTTGATTTCATGCGCCACGCCGGCGCCGAGCTGCCCCACCGCCGCGAGCTTCTGCGCCTCGAGCAGCTGGGCCTGGGCCATCTTCAGATCGCGGGTGGCCTCGTCCACGCGCACCTTGAGATCATCGTTCCAGCGCAACAGCCGGGCCTGGGCGCTCTCCAGCTCGCCCCCCATCTGGTTGAAGGTGGAGGCCAGCTCGCTCAGCTCGTCATCACCGCCCACGTGGACGCGCTGGTGCAGCTCTCCCCGGCCATAGGCCTGGGCTCCGGCCACCACCTGGGCCAGGCGGCGGTTGAGCCGGCGGGTATAGAGCGCGCCCAGGGCGAGCAGCACCCCGAAGGCGCCGAGGATGGACAGGAGCACCGTGTGGCGCATGGCGCGCACCGGCGCCAGCGCGGTGGCCTCGTCCACGGACACCACCACCTCGAAGCCGGGCACCTTGGGCACCCGCGCGGTGCTCACCCGCTGGGCGAGTCCGTCCACCCGGAAGTCGCGAGCCAGGGCCCGGTCCGCCGACAGCCACGCGACGATCGCCTCGTCCAGGCGCCGCAGACGGCGCTCGGGCACGGAGCTGGCGAGGATGCGCCCACCGGGAGACTCCACGAGATCCAATGTCCCCGGCCGCTTCCCCGCGCGCCGCGCGAGCAGGGGCTCCAGGTCCGACAAGACGACCTCGGCGAGCACGAAGGGAGCGCTCTCGCCATCGGCCAGCTTCACCGCGACGGCCACCGCCGTCTGCCCACTGGGCCGGTGCACGTAGACGTTGCCCAGGGCGGCCTCGCCCTTGTGGCTCAGGCGCAGCGCCCGCACCTGCACGGCCCGGGCGAGCTCGGCCGCCGAGGCGGGCTCGAAGCTCGGGTGGCGGTCCCTCGCGTCCTCGACATGGAAGACGGGCTCGCCCTGGGGCTCGCCCCGCGCGTCGAGCCACAACACCGCGCTCACCGCAGGTGCCTGCCCGTAGAGCAGCTTCAACCCACCCCGGAACTCCTCGGGGGAGATGCGCTCCCAGTCGAACAGCTCCGCCGAACGGGCGAGCGCGTCCACGGTCTTCATCAGCTCGCCGGACACGCTCTCGGCGGTGGCCTCGGCGACGAGGCGCTGCTCGGACACGATGCCCAGGGTGAGCTCCGTCTCGGCCTTCGACAGGAGCGAGAAGCCCACCGCCGCGAGCGGCAGCACCGTGGCGGCGAGCATGAAGAGGATGAGCTGTTGATAGAGCCTCATCCCGCGGCCGTCCGGACGAAGGCGGGCTCGCGATCACTGCGCAGGTAGACCGAGCCCTGGATGGCCTTGGCGCGCTTCTTCATGTCCGCGGCCCACCGCGCCAGCTCGGAGATCTCCTGTCCGGCCACGCTGGTGCTGAGCACCGCCACCACGGACACGCACATGATGGGAAAGCGGCGCTTGTCCCCGTGGCGATCCACCGTCTCGATGTAGCGCCGCTCCCGGTCCTGCTTGTCATAGTAGAGGGGAATCAAGCGATCGAAGACCTCCAGGGCGCGCTGGCACACCCGGTCCACGCTCTCGGCGGAGGTGACGAAGACGAAGTCGTCGCCCTGCACGTGGCCGAGGAAGTCGCCGGGCAGGCCCTCGCGGCCAATCACCTCGCGCAAGAGGTCTCCCGTCTGGCGGATGACGCCGTCGGCCTTCACGTAGCCGTAGTAGTCCTGGTAGGCCTTGAGGTTGTCCAGGTCGAGGTAGCAGAAGGCGAAGGCGGTGCGCTCGGCGAAGCGGCGCTGCACCTCGCGCTCGATGGCGCCCGGGCCGGGCAGCTGGGTGGTGGGGGACGCGCCCCGCTCGCGCTGCTTGCGCCGCAGCACCGCCTCCACGCGCGCGCCCAATTCCAGCGCGTCGAAGGGCTTGGCGAGCACGTCGTCCGCGCCGAGCTTCAACGCCCGCACCTTGGCGCCCGTGTCCGAGTGGGAGGCCAGGAAGAGGACGCAGATGTAGCCACTGGCGCGCTCGGCCTTGAGCTCCTCGAGGAACTGGTAGCCGTCCCCATCGGGCAGGCGGGCGTTGAGCAACAACACGTCGGGACGGTGCTCGCGCAGGGCGCGGTTCGCCTGCGCCAGGGTGGTGGACACGCTCACCTCATACCCGAGGCTCACCAGCACCTCGAGGCAGAGCGCGGCCACCTTCTCGTCGTCATCCACCAGGAGCACCCGGCCCTGGGTCTGTCCCATGCGCCCACGCACGAGCGCGTCCACGGTGGCCAGGAGCCGGTCGGCCTGCAGGGGCATGGACAGGAAGGCATCCGCCCCGGCGCGGGAGGCGCGCGCACGCTCGTCGAAGGCGGAGAAGAGCAGCACGGGCAGCGCGCGCGTCCGGGCATCCTTGCGCAGCATCTCCGCGAGCCGCAGGCCATCGATGACGGGCAGCCGGGCATCCACCAGCAGGGCGTGGGGCGGCTGGGAGCTCGCGAGCGACAGGGCCGCCTCCGCATGAGGCACCACGCGCACCGAATAGCCCCGCGAGCGCAGGAGCGCCTTGGTGATGTAGGCGATGTCCGGCTCGGCCTCCACGAGCATCAACGTCCCCCGGGGCTCGACGGGGCGCTTGGCGAAGGGATCCAGGCCGTCGTCCGGCCGCGGCGGCTCGGCCACGGCCTCCACGGGGAGCACCACCACGAAGCACACGCCATCGTCGCACGGCTCGCACCAGATGTGGCCCGAGTGCGCCTCCACGAGGTTGCGGCAGATGGCGAGCCCCAGGCCCGTGCCCCGCACGGTGCGGTTGGCCTTGGTGCGCGCCTGCTCGAAGCGGTCGAAGATGCGCTCCAGGTTCTCCTCGGCGATGGGCTCGCCGCTGTTCCAGCACGTCAGCGCGAAGTAGCCGGGCACCGCCGAGGTGCTCTTGAGCTCCAGGCGCACCTGCCCGTTCTCGGGCGTGAACTTGGCGGCGTTGGTGAGCAGGTTGTTGATCACCTGGGTGAGGCGGTTGGGATCCGCCAGGGCGCGCTGGCCGTGCTGCGGCAGCCCGGCGGACACCTTGATGCGCCGCTCGAGGAAGGCCGGGCCGTACTTCTCCACCGCGCGGCGCACCAGCTCGTCCACGTACGTCCACTCGAAGTTCATCCGCAGCCGGCCCTTGGCGAACTTCGCCAGGTCCAGCAGATCATCCACGATGGCGTTGAGCTTCTCCGTCGAGTCGCGCGCGAGCGTCAGGTAGCGCCGCTGCTTCTCGTTCATGTCCGAGGTGAGGAAGTTGAGCACCAGGTCGAGCGAGCCGGAGATGGAGGTGAGGGGTGTGCGCAGCTCGTGGCTCACCATGTGGACGAACTCGTCCTTGCGCTCCTCCAACTGCTTCTGCTCCGTCACGTCGCGAAGCACCACGCACACGCCCCGGAGCACGCCCCGCGCGTCGTGCACCGGAGTGACGGTGGTGTGGATGGTGCGCGCATCCAGCGTCAGCTCCTCGCGCAGCACCTGCGCCCCACCCGCCTCCCAGCCCCGCACCAGCTCGAAGGGATCGAACCCGAGCTTCGCGCGCAGCCGCTGGCCCGCCTCCTGCGCGGGGGCCGCCGTGTCCAGCAGCAACAGGCGGCGCGCGGCGGCGTTGAGCACCACCACCTCGTTCTTCTCGTCGGTGAGCAGCACGCCATCCGCCATGGACTGCACCATGCGCTCGATGCGCTGGCGCGAGGCCTCCTCCGAGGCGCGCAGGGACTGGATGGCGTCGGCCGTCTGGTTGGCCAGGGTGTCGAGCAGCGCACCATCCTCCTCCGAGTAGGCCTGGGGCTTCTGGGAGAAGAGAGACAAGAGGCCCACGGGGCGCCCCTGCGCCACGAGGGTGACGGTGAGCTGACTGCCCCAGGGCACCGTCGCCACGTCATCCGGGGCCAGGGTGCCCGCCACGTGGGTGCTGACACGCTCCTCGGACAGGAGCAGCCCCGAGCGCGTGCTCCAGGCCCCCAGCATGGACTCCTTGACGCCCAGCAGGGCCTGCTCGCCCACGGTGAGTCCCTGGCAGCGCAAGCGCAGGGTGGCGGTGCGCTCCCACCCGAGCGCGATGAGCGCCGCGCCACAGTCATACGGCAGCACGCGCGCCACCGCGGTGAGCACCCGATCGATGATGGCGTCGTAGTCCAGCGGCTCGCCCGCGCTCCCCCGGCTCACCTCATAGAGCACCCCGAGCGCTTCCACCCGCTGGTGCAGTTGGCGCAACAGCCGCTCCTTGTCCCGGCGCAGCACCGTGTACTCCACCGCGTTCTTCACGGTGATGAGCAGATCGTTCAAGTCCCAGGGCTTGGTGATGTAGCGGTAGACCTGCCCGCGGTTGATGGCCGCGATGATGTCCTCGGGGTCCGTGTAGCCGGTGAGGAGGATGGCCGTGACGTCGATGCCCTCGGCCCGCGTGGCCGCCACCAGCTCGATGCCCGTCATCTCCGGCATGCGCTGATCCGTGATGAGCAGGTCCACGGAGTGCTGGCGCAGGAGTTCCAGCGCCTGGGGGCCCGAGGAGGCCGTCAGCACGCGGTAGCGCTTGTGGAACATGCGCTGGAGAAGGTCGATGACGTCCGGCTCGTCGTCGACCAACAGCAAGGTATGTCGGGATTCGGACACGCGATCAGTCTACGCTCAGACACGGGGGGCCCCTATGCCCCCTTCCCGTCCGCCCCCCGCGCGCCCGCCCTTCCAACCGTCCAGGGCTTGAACGCATTGACTCTATACGTATGTTCAGGGAGCATGACGGTACTGAAAGCCTGTATCGCAGGTGGTACGCCCACCAGACGAGGGAGCAGGATATGGAAGAGTTGACCGAACGCCAGAGGGAAATCCTGGGCTTCATCGTCAAGGAGACGGAGTCGCGCGGCTTCCCGCCGACCATCCGGGAGATTGGCGAGGAGATGGACATCCGCTCGACCAACGGGGTGAACGATCACCTCAAGGCGCTCGAGCGCAAGGGCTACCTCAACCGGGGCGAGCAGCAGAGCCGCTCCCTGGTGCCCACCAAGCGGGCGCGGATGCTTCTGGGGCTCGGGGTGAAGAAGGAATCGGGCATGGTGGAAGTGCCCCTGCTCGGCAAGGTGGCGGCCGGCGCTCCCCTGCTCGCCCAGGAGAACGCCGAGGACTCGGTGCGCATCGACAGCTTCCTGCTCGGGGGCAACGGCAAGGAAGTGTTCGCGCTCCGGGTCAAGGGCCAGTCGATGATCGAGGACGGCATCTTCGACGGGGACTACCTCTTCGTGCGCAAGGCGGCCCAGGCGCAGCCGGGCGACATCGTGGTGGCGCTCATCGAGGACGAGGCCACCGTCAAGCGCTACTACCCCGAGGCCGACCGCATCCGCTTCCAGCCGGCCAACGCCACCATGCAGCCCATCTACGTGAACCGCGCGGACTTCCGCTCGACCATGATCCTCGGCCACGTGGTGGGTGTGTACCGCAAGCTGCCTGGCGGCAAGCTGTAGACCTCCCCGGGGAGGATATCCCCGTCCACGGCTCCGGTGATGCGCCCTCCCCCAGTCCCGGAGGGCCGCGTCCCACTGTGGTGAGGCGGCACGCCGAAACCTCTGAGCGAGAGCGCCGCCCGGAGTGCAAGCCCCTCTCGGTGAAGCACCTGGGCGGTAATAAATTGCACAACAAGTGCGCCGACGGGGTTCCGAACAACACTTTTTCTGGCTGGGATGCGCTCGTCAACGGGAAGAACTTCGACGCGCTGCAACTGGCAACGCGCACGCTCTGGGAGGTCAAAACGGATGACTTCGACAAGCACAGTCGCCGCTCAATGTGGGTATGACTTTATCGTTGGCGTTCGAAGCGCCGCGCACAAAGCCGCGTTGCTTGAGCGCGACCTCACCCTCAAGGTTGTCGTCATGAATTGGTGCTAGAATGGCAGCCACACAATGCTCCCTCATTCTTATTGCCTACGCACCTGCACTGACTGGGCACGACCGTCGTCCTTTGGCCATTGTCCACGGGGTGGAACACGCTCTGCCCGGATTGCGCCTGGAATGGACGAGTTCTGAAAAGGAAGATCTCATCGCATTGCGTGACCGCGATGCGTGGATCGAAGCCAACAGGACAAACGGAGGGCTTCCGTTTCTCAGCAACGATGACGAAACATCTCTCGTGACGGTTGCCGGGTGGGAGAACCCGAATGGCCTTGCCGCGGGGAGCCCGCCGCATTTTGAAGTCCATGTGGACCTGCCATTGGATGAATCTGGCATCGCGGCGGCTGCGGATGTGCTGGAGGCCGTAGGGGCGAGCGCTCGCGCGTTTTGGGGGCGCGTGCTGCCAGAGGGTGTTGCCGTGACCATGGCGCAGCAGTTTCGCCATCCGGGGGATAAGCATCATGTCCCGCCGAAGGGTCTGCCCTCGCTCAAACTCCCACGGGACATCCCCGCACCTGAGATTCCACATTACCTGGGATGGCTGAACTACTGGTCGGCCGCGACTGCTCAGGCCATCAGGTTCCCGGACCCTGACCGAGACGCAGACCTGCTCTCACGCTCACGGCGTACCGCGACGGGCGGGTGGGTTGTCATGCTCACCGATGAGCCACTCGATCTGGACGACCCCGCGCACCTGGACGCGCTCAAGCGTGCCTACGAGCGCTTCCCGGAGATCGGCGGGCGCACAGCACCTTGAGGCTCGGCACTGCGCGCGGGGAGTAGCCGTCGGCGTCCAGCGGCTCCGTTCACTCCCGGCAATCGGCATGGCGGCCTGATCAAGCCACTACACGCGCGCTCTACATCTTAATCATCTCAGTCTTCCAACCATTTGAAAAGTCCATAGCCAATAGCGGCCAATGCGGCTACGGGAGCCGCAGCAGTAATAATGGCACCTGCGGCCATCCCTCCCCCAACGAAGCTTCCAATAGATGCCATCCCGGACGCGATGGCAGCGCCACCCGCTGTGCCAGTCACGCCAGCACTAGCTGCGAGGGCGGCCCCTGTGGTACCAGCAGTAGCAGACATGATAGTTGCCGCAGAAGCGCCTACGACGGTTGAGGCAGTAGAGGCGGCGGTAGCTGCCGTGGCTGCAGTACCGATCCCAGCAACCACTGACGAGCCCTTGATCTTATCGCTCACAGAGTTCCTTTCCAAGCTTTGGAGTACGGCTTTGCCAGGACAAGCATGACATTTTCGATGACTAAAAGCAACAAGCCGTTCACGCGCGTGGAAAGCCCCCTGCTTTCGGGCACTTACCATCAAAGACAGCCTGGGAGTGGTGACATGGGTCGATGAAAACAACTACCGTATCGACAAGCCAAGGTAGCGAACTCCAAGTCGTAGAGATTGCCGTGAGCACGCCCCATGCCGATGAAATACATGCCACTCGTTCTCGCCCTGGCCTTCCCAACATGCTTGCGAGGCACTGAGCGTGAACGAACTCCACCGCCTCCGGAAGACCTGTCGGTTGTTTTCCCTTCACCTCCCTGGAAGAACGTCCTGAGTGTAGGTCAGCAAGGAGCGCTCTACGAGCTAGACGGCGACATGCTCCGCGCGCTCATGGTGGCGACCCACGACTTCCTGCCTCCAGGTGAAGAGGTCTCGTGCCGAGACAAACCAGAGGCGCACAGCTACCGAGTCATCCGCCAAGCGGAGATCATCTTCGTCTACATCCAAGAGAATCCCGCCTCCTGTGGCCGCACCTACCCCGCTCTGGACTCAGGTGCGAAGTATGCGATTGCCAACGATGGCCGAATCCTCCGGCGCATCCGAGATGGAGAACCGGATGGGGTCGTCGACGAGGGATCTCCTGATGCGGGCTCCCAGAAGGTCCAGGCCGAGCCCGGAGTCGCACCCCTCTTGGATGAGGCCTGGAACGATCCATCACGGCCCTTCCCTCCAGGGAGCCAAGGCCCGATGGAGCAACCGCCACCCCGCCTTGCCCCGGATGGAGGTTGACTGAACACGCCTCACCCGGAGACGCCGCGCACGAAGCTCAGCACCAGGACGAAGTGCAGCGCGCAGGCGGCGAGCGTCAGCGCGTGGAAGACCTCGTGGTAGCCGAACACCGCGGGCACGGGGTTGGGGCGGCGCAGGGCATAGATGATGGCCCCGGCGCTGTAGAGCACGCCGCCGCCGAAGAGCAGCGCGAGCTGTCCGACGGAGAGCGCGGCGCGCACATCGCCGAAATAGGGAACGATGGTCCAGCCCACCAACAGGTACACCAGCGCGCTCACCCACTTGGGCGCATGAGCCCAGAAGAGGGCCTGGAGCATGCCGAGCGAGGCCGTGCCCCAGATGGCCCAGAGCAGCGAATTGCCCACCGGGTGCGGCAAGGCGAGCAGGCACATGGGCGTATAGGTGCCCGCGATGAGCAGCGAGATGGAGGCATGATCCAGCCGCCGCATCAGGGCACGTTGTCGCGGCTGCCAGGTCGGACGGTGATAGGCCGCGCTCACGCCGAAGAGGATGACCGTGCTCGCGGCATAGATGGCCGAGGCCCAGGCCGCGCGCGCCGACGGAGAGAAGATCACCAGGACCACTCCCGCGCCGAAGGCCACCTGCGCGGCGCCATGGTGCAGAACCCCTCGCAACCGGGGTTTCACGAGAACCGCCCCCTCCGACAACTTCCTCTCGGACGACATCGCCTCCGCCTTTCCCACGCTCGCCGTTGACGCGCCGCGATACTGGCAGAAGTTTCCGTCCCCGAGTCCCCCGAACACTCGTTTTCGATCCGACGTACGCCGCTACCCGCTCAAGGCTCCGCGGGGGCCGCCACCGGGTTGCCCGCCTTGATCCAGCGAGCCAGCGAGAGCGCTTCCTGCGTGGACATGAGGCCCACGAAGCTGGGCATCCCCGTTCCAGGTCGCACCTTCTGTGCATCGAGGATCCACATGGCGACCGTCTCGTCGGGCTTGCTCCGCGCGTTGACGAGGGCGGCGGCGAACATGGAGCCCTCTCCGTGGCAGTTGCGACACTTAAGACTGGAGAAAAGCTCCTCCGGAGGCCGAGGCGGAGCGGCGGTGGTGGCGGTCCCGGACGCCGGTGACTCCTGCTCCTTCTTGTCCGGGCAGCCCGTGAAGACCACGGCCATCGACAAGAGCACCAGATGGGGCCAGGGGCGAGAACGGGGCCAGAGGTTCGATCGCGTGCGCATGTCCGCCCCTTTACCTCGATTTCACGGTTTAGTATCGCGGCGCATCCGGGCACCCGCGCCCGACGGAGAATCGCATGTCATCGTCCCCGCGGTACCTCAAGCAGAACGTCGCCCTCGAGCCGCTCTACAACCAGTGGTACGCGTGGTGGTACCTGTTGTCCCCCGCGACCGCGCCGCTCTACGTGGCCAACCACGTGAAGATTTTGGAGTCGTTCGTCGCCAACCCCGCCATCCACGTGGCCGCGCTGAAGAACCCGGCGCTGGCCGGTGGCCCCTACATCCACCACGGCGTCGAGCGCGTGGGCGAGGTGAAGGCCTTGCTGGAGCGCACGCGCAAGGAGCAGGCCGATTCGCTCCAGTTCGCCCAGGCGATCGGCGAGGTGGACAAGCTGTTGTCCACGGCCAATGGCTTCTCCCTCGAGGAGCTGTACAAGAAGGTCCCGGACATCCTCCGGGGCTACGTGGAGCTGACGTACGACCTGAACAACCGGGCGTCCGCGCGCTTCTTCGAGTCCCTGCTGTACCGCGGCCCCCACTTCAAGGAGTCCTCGCAGAGCGTGTCCCTGCGCCTGCTGGAGGGAGACGCCCGCCCGTACGTGTTCAGCACGCCGCGGCTGGACTCGGATCCCCACACGCTCCACATCCACCGGCCCTTCCGCCACGAAGCCCTCGACGCGCTCTTCGCCCTGCGGCACACCCCGGGTCCGGTCGAGCCCGTGCGGGACGCGCTCGGACTCCAGGGCAAGGACGCCGAGCTGTTCTCCACCTTCTTCACCGACAAGCCCCCCGCCCCGGCCCCGCGCTACGACGGAGACGGCGTGCGCGTGCGCTACTTTGGCCACGCCTGCGTGCTCATCGAGACGCGCGACGTGAGCATCCTCACGGATCCCGTCGTCAGCTATGACTTCCCGAACGATCTGCCGCGCTACACCCACGCGGACCTGCCGGAGAAGATCGACTACGTCCTCATCACCCACGGCCACGCGGACCACCTGATGCTCGAGACGCTGATTCCGCTGCGCAAGCGCATCGGCACCATCGTCGTGCCGGCGAGCAACGGCGGCGCGCTGGCGGACCCGTCGCTCAAGCTGATGCTCAAGGCGGTGGGCTTCCCCAACGTGGTGGCACTCGCCGAGCTGGAGTCCCTGCCGATTCCGGACGGAGCCCTCACCGGCATCCCATTCATCGGCGAGCACGCCGACCTCAACATCCAGGCGAAGCTCGCCCACCTCGTGCAGCTCAAGGGCCGCTCGATGCTGATGGCGGCGGACTCCAACGCGCTCGAGCCGCGCCTGTACGATCACGTCCAGGCCGCCGTGGGCGACATCGACGTGCTCTTCCTGGGCATGGAGTCCGAGGGGGGCCCGCTCAGTTGGATGTACGGCCCCCTGCTGCCCGCGCCGCTGCCGCGCAAGATGGACCAGTCCCGTCGCCTCAACGGCTCCAACGCCGAGCGGGCCATCGACATCGTCCGGCGCATCAATCCCAAGCAGGTCCACATCTACGCCATGGGCCGGGAGCCCTGGATGGGCCACATCATGGCCATGGGCTACCACGAGAACGCGCCGCAGCTCATCGAGGCCCGGAAGCTGCTCGCGTGGTGCCAGGAGCGGAACATCACCGCCTCCATGCCCTACGTGCAGGCGGAACTCTTCCCCTGAGCGGAACCCAGCGCCCCTCCCACGCGGGAGGGGCCGCGACATCGCGCACCCGCTTCGGCGGAGAGACTGACACGCACCTGCGCATGTGACTCGTTTCTGGGGGGAAATCATCATGCCACTTTCAGCGAAAGACTTGCTTTCCATCGCCCGCGACTACTGGCGTCCGGACAAGCATTTCAACTACAGGCCAGAGAACAGCCCCGAGGAAGAGAAGTTCCTGGACCTGTGGGAGCTGGAACTCAAGAAGATGGACCCATGGAGAGCGTTCCTGCGCGATCTGGGAGAATCGTTGCCCGATTTCAATATCGGAAATGCCACGGCGACGTGCGACGCCTGCTTTCGCTGTTCCGTGTATCCGAAAGCGGAGGGCAAGCCACAACCGCGTCGATGGGTCGTTGTCGGCTGTCTCAGCATCCTGGCGCCCGTCTACACGATTTATGGCGTGCAATACAGCGGCACAGGAGGAGAACGAATCGTCGGGATATTCGACTCACTCCCACCTGAAATGCAGGCTCCCGCGGAAATTGTCGCCAAGAGGATGGAAGTGACGTTCGGAGTGAGCGTCCTTTCTCGCGAACTCGCCGAGACTCCCATTCCGCTCATCGTGGAACCCAAGGAGCCGCCCAATACCACCCTTTTTCATGCGCTGTTCATCAGTCAGCCAGAAAGAGTGCCCTGAGCGATGGCACCATGGAGAGTCGGATGAGCCACGTGGGGAACATCAGGAGGGTTCTCGTCACCGGCAGCTCGGGACAGCTCGGCGCGGAGCTCTGTCGGCAACTCTCCGGCGAGTACCAGGTGACGGGCCTGGACACCGCACCTGGACCCTTCACGCAGGTCATCGGGAGCGTGGATGACCGTGCGCTCGTCTTCGCCCAGGTCGCGCGGGTGGACGCGGTCATCCATGTGGCCTCGCTGCACGCCCCACACCGGGAACTGCTGCCGAAGTCGCGCTTCGTCGACGTGAACGTGCAGGGAGCTCTTCATCTGCTCGAGGCGGCGGCGGAGCACCGCTGCCAGCGCTTCGTGTACACGAGCACGACCTCGGTCTACGGGCGCGCGATGGAGCCCCGAGCGGATGCCGCCATCTGGGTGACGGAGGAACTCGCGCCCGGACCGCGAGACATCTACGACGTCACCAAGCTGGCCGCGGAGCAGCTTTGCCAGCTCGTCCACGAGGAGACAGGGCTGCCCGTCATCACCCTGCGCACCTCACGCTTCTACCCGCAGCCGAGGGAGCTGCTGGCCATCCACCGGCTCCACCGGGGGCTGGACGTGCGCGACTGCGCGTGGGCCCACCGCTTGGCGCTCGAATCCCCGGTGCCCTTCGGGCTGTACAACATCTCCGCCCGCTCGCCCTTCCGGCGCGAGGACCTACGAGTGAACGCCAACATCCTCACGTCAAAGAGGACTTGATCCGGTTACGTGGCGCAGGCCCGCCTACCAGCGCGCCATCCTCCGAGGCGGCCCCTTCGACCTCTCCGCCGACCCCGGGATTGACAGACCCTGCCACGTCCATTCCTCGCCTGACATGTCAAAAGGCGCGCGGACACGGCTCGCGGAGCCCCTGCAAGGTGTCAAACACTTGATTGCCTCCTGGCTGCCCCGGTGCCCTACATGCCACCGGAGGTGCCAGACCTTGTCCCGTACGCCCCTGGCCTCTTCAGTTCACCCGTCCGGGCCCTGACGCAGTAGTGTTATAAGCCCATACAGAATTGAATAAATTGGTGACCCATGGCCTATATTCCAGACTTCGATATAGATGACATCATCGACACCCTGAACTCCGCCAGTGAAAAACACGTGGAGGGCTCGAAAGAGCGGGATGCCATCGAACTCGCACAGATTGCGTTGAGCTATACCCGCCACATCAGGAAGGAGGATGACTTCGTCAGATACTACAAACAACACTTCGATCCTTCATACACGATCAAGATCTCTCACGAGTTCGCGACGCGCGAGGAGGCGGACAATTGGCTCGCCAGTGGGAAGGCCGAGGACGCCGAACGTGTGAAGATCGAGGGCAAGGGCTTCATGGTTGTTCGGCTACCAGGGAGGCTCTCGTTCATGGTCGCACCGCTTCCAGAAGAAATGGATGCGGATGAATGGAAGGATGATTCTGAATAGGCCCTTCAGCCTCACGGGAAGGTCACGTTGCCGAGCGTGACGAGGCGTCCGCCACTCTCGTCCCATAACTTCAAGGTGCGGGGACCCTGGAGCTCCGCGACCGGCAACTCCAGTTCGACCACGACCCAGCCCGCCTTCTCCGCGTCGGAATCCAGGGGCTCGGACTGCCAGAAGGTACTCACCGACCTCGCCTCCCCTCCCAGAACCATCAGCGCAGCGCCCTTCACCACCCAGGGCTGCCCGCCACCACGGTTCTTCAACTCCACCGCCACGGCCACCCGCGCCTTCGTCACATCCACGAGATTGGAGCGGTAGCTGTCAACCTGATAAACCTTGAGGGCATTGGTCGAAGCGCGAGTGACACTCTCACCGATGCTCTTCGCCTGCACACCCTTCCCCAATACAGTCACCCAGCCATTCGCGATGAGACCCGTGAGACCACCGGGCCCGTGCTCCGCTCGCATGCGTTCCATTTCTCGGGCGAGCCTCTGGGACTTCTCACGCTCCGCCTGGTTCTCCCGCTGGTAGTCCTCCACCGTGCGCGGGTGGCGCAACACATTCACCTGGTGCGTGGCCACCGCGGGATGGACTACCAGCCAGAAGGTGGCATTCGTCGGGGCTGACCCATCTCCGAAGCGAACTTCCACCTCGAACCGCTCCCCGGGTTGCAGAGCCGCCGAGGGCAGCACCATGAAGCTGTGCGTCCCCATGAGCACGTCCACGAAGCGCTCCCGTCCCCGTAACACCACCGCGCCCGGCGGCAGCGGCGCGTCGAAGCGCAGGGTGGTGGATACCCCCGGACTGATGCAGACCTCCCAGCCCTGGCTCGGAGGCACCTCGGGCAGCTCGATGGGCGGAGGAGATACCTCGCACTCGGGCAACGATGGCTGGGCCCGGGCACTGGTCCCCACGAACAACACCAGCGCCAGCGAGGCAACGACGGACGAAGCGGACACGGAGGATTGACCTCACCAGGAAGGAGACCGGAAACGTGGTCTCCAGCATACCTTCCCACGAGGTCATGCGAGGACTACGGAATGGTTTCCACCATCCGCACGTCGAAAAGGGAGAAGACCTGGGTGGGCTCGGAACCCTCGCCGGGCCGCACCACGCTCCCGAGCGACTGCTCCCTCCAGATGTCCAGACACACGGGGAATGACTCTCCCTTGGGGGTGCGGACCTCAGTGAAGCGTCCGTAGACGCGATCCGGCCCAATAGAGATGACCCCATACAAGCGAGAATTTGGCGGCAATGTTCCCCAAGGGCGGAGAGTCCACACCGACGTGGCGCCCTCGGGCACCGTGACCCACCGAGGATCATCATTGATGCTGATATGCGACGCGGCGTTGACCCACCGCGAGAGAAGCTGAAGCCGCGCGTGGCTTTCGGCTGCCCCTGGAGGGCACGGCAAGAAGACGGGCTTCGCGGTGGATTCGGCACGAACCTGGGGCCCCGAGCATGCCGCCTGAGCGGCGGCCGCGGCGCCTACACACCACCCGGGCACGGGGGAACGAGAGGGCTTCTTCTTCTTGCCGGAGGGACGAGGGGTCGGAGGCGGCGTCATGGCGTCGTCCTGGGGGTGCGTCGCGGGCGAGGCGGCGGCCGCGGGGGAGGCCTCCGCCCACGGCGGAGTCGCGGCCCGGGCACTGTCTGGCCGAGGCCGGGAGGGCGCCACTTCCTGGCCGAAACGCGGCTCGTGAGTGGGAACGGAGGAAGAAGACGTAGTCAGTAGGCTCCGCCCGCTCAGGTGGCTCGAGAGCCACCCGCCCACCAGGACGAGGCCCAGCACCACCCCCATCCCCACCATCGTGTGCCGCATCGCCAGGAGCGCCACGGCGCGCAGCGGCCAGATGGCCCCCGGGAACGGGGCGGACACCCCGAGCACGGGTGCGAGCTCCTTGCCGCGCGGGAGCCCACGCCGCCCTCCCCTGCGAGGCCCCGGACGCAGCGGCACCCTCCAGGACGCGTCCGCCCCGGCCAGCAGGCCCTCCAGGACTTCGTACAACGCCATGGCGCTCGGATAGCGAGCCTCGGGCGTCTTCTCCAAGAGCCTCATGCACACGCGGCTCAAGGCCTCGGGCACGCGCGGGTTGACGATGTGCGGAGGCACCGGCGCCAGATGGATGACGGCGAGCATCGAGGCCGGCTCGTCGGGCTCCACGTCGAAGGGAGGGCGATCCGTGAGCAGCCCATAGAGCACCACGCCCAGCGCGTACAGGTCATCCGCTGGACCGGGCCGGTAGCGCGCCAGGGGCTCGTGCCCATGCTCCAGGGAGAAGCGCCATGCCTCGGGGCTGCGGTAGCGAGGCGTGCCCGGCGGGAACAAGCCCTGGGTGATGGTGCCCTGCCCTTCTCTCCGCGCGGCGCCAAAGTCCACCAGCACCGGCTCGCCCGCTCCGTGCTCGCCCACCAGGATGTTGGCCTCCTTGATGTCGCGGTGGACCACGTGCTGGGCATGCGCCACGGTCAGGCCCCGTGTCACCCCCAGCATCTTGCCCACCACGCCCCGGGCGTCGGGGTTGTGGATCCTCGCCCAGACATCGAGTTCGGGGCCCTCGACGAAGAGCATCTTGAGCCACATGAACCGGGGCGCGTCGGGTGGCCAGTAGCCGCAACCCACCTGCCGTACGAGGTTGTCGTGGTGCAGGGACAAGGTGATGAGCGATTCGCGGTGGGCCCACGCCTCGGCTCTTCGCAGGGAGATGAGCTTGAGGGCGAGCAGCTTGCCGGTCACGGGATCTCGCGCCCGGAAGACGGTGCCATAGCCTCCGGCCTTCACCCGCTCCTCGATCACCACGCCGCCCACGTCCGTGCCAGGAGGCAGGTCGGGAGAATCCTGTTCATCCATGGGCTCCAGGGTAGCAGAGGAGCTACCTTGGAGGACAGATTCCCGAGGTCGACGTTTCGAGTCAGGGGGCCCAGGGGGGCGCGACGTTCCAGCTCGAGTCCACGGTGAAGTTGCCGGCCGAGTCCCATTCGGAGCCGAACCCCGCCGCCGTCCACACCTCGGAGTTGAAGTGGCGCAGGTAGCGTCCGGGGTAGTTGAAGGACTCGAACGAGACTCCGGTGCCGGACAGGCCCGGCTGGGCACAGAAGGTGGCGTCCTGGTCGAACAGGGCCGTACCATTCCGCGCGTCCTTGCGGAGGCGGCTGTCGGCGTGCCGCAGGTACTGGCCGGGGAAGTTGCGCGACTCGAAGGAGTAGCAGCTCGACTCCGCCAGGCCCGTCACGAGCCGGAAGGTCGCGTCCTGCTTGAGCGTGGCCGTGCTGGAGCCATCCACCACCTCGGTGAAGCCCAGGCTCTCGAAGTGGCGCAGGTAGCGGTGGGTGTGACCCGGCGTCGTCACCTGGAAGGACTGGTACGAGGAGGGAACGTTCGCGCCGCTCTTCCACCAGGGGTCCGTGAAGGCCCACGTCGCGTCTTGACGGAAGCCCGGGGTGTTCTCGAGGGCGTCCACCCAGAGCTCGCTGCTGCGGTGGCGCACGTAGAAGCCGGGCTTGTTCTTGGACTCCAGCGAGAGGTTCGGCGAGCCGTCGAGCGCCGCGCGGGCACAGAAGGTGGCGTCCTGGTCGAACAGGGCCGAGCCATCCCGGGCGTCCTTGCGGATGCGGCTGGCGGAGTGGCGCAGGTAGTGGCCGGGGAAGTTGCGCGACTCGAAGGAGTAGCAGGCGGCGTCCGCCAGACCCGCCACGATCTTGAACGTCGCGTCCTGCTTGAGCGTGCCGGGGCTGCCGCTGGTCACCACCTCGGTGCCCGCCAGGTTCTCGAAGTGGCGCACGGAGCGGTGGGTGTAGCCCGGTGACGTCACCTGCAAGGCCCGGTACTGGCCCACGGGCAGCGGCCCCTGGTTGTTGATCAACCGCGAGGCGGCGATCAGGTTGAGGTGGGCGGTGCGCACCTGGTTCAGGTCCACCTTGAGGATGGCGCGGTCATAGGTGAAGAAGCCGTTGATCTCGCCTTCCACGTCGGTGATCTCCGTGTAGACGGACGCGCTCAGGCCCGGCTTGGCCATCAGGTTCTGGAGTCCCTGCACGAGGCCCACGTAGCGGCTGGTGAGCGCCGCTCCGCTGGTGACCAGCTCGTAGTCCTTGGTCCGGCCGATGGGGCTCCACCAGTGGCCGTCGATCTTCAAGCCGATGCCACCGAACTCGCCCAGCACCGCGGCGCGCGTGGCCGAGGGCGTGGGCGAAGCCGGGCCCACGTAGACGTGCCAGTCCGCCAGGTCTCCGTTGCCGCCATCCTGCGAGCCGCAGCAGTTGATGCCGCTCATGTTGTCCACCAGGCGGTGGGGATCCCACCCCTTCACCAGCGTGGCCAGCCGGGCCGGCTCGTATTGCCCCCAGCCCTCGTTCTGGATGACCCACGCGATGACGGAGGGAGAGCCGCGGTGCTCGTCGATCATCTCGCGCATCTCCAGCTCGAACTGGGTGCGCGCGGCGGTGGGCGGCGTCGCCAGCCGCATGGAGGGCATGTCTTGCCACACGAGGATGCCGAGCTTGTCGGCCCAGTAGTACCAGCGTTGGGGTTCGACCTTGATGTGCTTGCGGATGAGGTTGAAGCCCAGCTCCTTGTGCTTCTCGATGTCGAACTTGAGCGCCGCGTCCGTGGGCGCGGTGTAGACGCCATCCGGCCAGTAGCCCTGATCCAACGTGCCCACCTGGAAGACGAACTGGCCGTTGAGCACCGGGCGCAACCCGCCGCCCACGAGCTTGAGGCCCACCGAGCGCATGCCGAAGTAGCTCGTCACCTGATCCACGACGGTGGCGCCGCTCTTGAGCGACACGCGCAGGTCATAGAGGAAGGGGCTCTCCGGAGACCACAGCTTGGGGCTGGGCACGGGGATGCGCAGCTCCGAGCCCACCGCGCCCGTGACGCTGCCCACCTGGGTGGGGCCATTGAAGGCCACGGCCTCGACGGTCTGGCCGGCGATCCCGGCACCCTGCACCGTGATGCGCAGGGCCGAGCCGGGCACGTCCGGGGTCATGTCCAGCCGGGTGATGCGCGCCGAGGGCGTGGGCTCCAGCCACACCGTCTGCCAGATGCCCGAGCAGGGCGTGTACATGATCTCCCCCTGCTGGATGCGCTGCTTGCCAATGGGCTGGGTGCCATTGTCGGTGGGGTCATAGACGCCGACGATGAGCTCGTTGGAGCCGCCCGTGAGGTAGGGCGTGATGTCGAAGCTGAAGGCGTCGAAGCCGCCCTGGTGCTTCCCCACCTGCTGGCCGTTGACGTAGACGGTGGCCTCCCAGTCCACGGCGCCGAAGTGGAGCTGGACGCGGCGGCCGCTCCAGGCGGCGGGCACGGTGAAGGTACGGCGGTACCACATGCGCTCCTGCTGCCGCTTGATGCCGGAGAGCGCGGACTCGATGGGGAACGGGACGAGGATGCTCTCGGCGAGGTTCTGCCCGAAGGGCGGCGTCTGGCCAGCGGAGGCATTGCCGAACTGCCACTCGCCATTGAGGTTGAGCCAGTCCGAGCGGACCATCTGCGGCCGGGGGTACTCCGGCAGGGCATTGGTGGTGGACACCTGGGAGGTCCACTGGGTGTTCAAGGGGGACGGCTTGGGCGCCCAGGCGGCCTGAGCGCCTTGGAGCGAGAGCAAGCCACAGAGCAGGGGCAAGAGCCGCGAGGCGAAGCCCCCAGCGCGTGTGAGACCAGGAGGTCGGTTCATGGGTTTCTCCACGACGCCGACACAAGGGTCGGCAGGGTCCGGGGAAAAACCTGCTTACACGATTCTCCAGGAAATAGCAGGAAAATCCTGATTTACAATGAACCAGGAAATCGTCATCGCCAGAGGAGACGAGTGCATCCCCGCTCGCCTTGTCTCCGACCGGGCGGCCTCCCTTCCCGCGTCGCTCCAAGGGCCCTGCGGCGAGCACCCACCGAGCCCTACCTTGAGGGACAACCCAGGAACGGGAGGTCATCCATGAAGGGCATCAAGGCGATGGTGCTGGGGGCGTCGGCGGCGGCCCTGATTTTCAGCGTCGGGTGTCAGTCGGATCAGCCGCGAGACACCCAGCGGCAGGAAGAACTCGAGAGTCCCCAGGACACCCAGGGCACGGGTGGATCGGGCATGGGCCTGGATGACTCCTCGGTCCCCAGCGAGGACACCCTCCGCGGCATTCCGGGACAGGACTCCGACGTGCACTCCCCGACGCCCGGCTCCGCCCAGATGGGAAGCGGCGCCACGGAAGAGCTGGTCCCCCTCCAGCAGCGCGACCTGAACACGGGAAGCACGGCGGAGCCCGGCATCGGCGGAGCGGGCGGCACGGAGCCCCAGACCCAGGACACGGACACCCGCCAGATGAAGAAGGGCCCCAATGCCAATGGCGTGCGGGCGCTCGGCAATGAGACGGGCTCGCGCACCAACGCGACGGGCTCGAACATCAGCACGGACACCAATCCCACCGAGCCGCGCCAGAACGCGAAGAGCCAGGTTCCCGGGCCCCGGGACAATCCGAACCGCTAATCCGGCAGGCGTCAGGCCAGCGGCAACATCAGGACGAAGCGGGCGCCGCCCTCGGCGCGGTTCTCCGCGTGGAGTGAGCCTCCCGCGCGCGCGACATACTCCCGGCACAGGGCGAGCCCCAACCCGGTGCCCTTGCCGGGAGGCTTGGTGGTGAAGAAGGGCTCGAAGAGCCGGGGCAGCACGTCTGGAGGAATGCCCGGCCCGTTGTCATCCACCTGGACGCACACCCCGCGCTCCTCCCGCCGCGCCCTCACCGTGATGTGAGCGCAACGCTCGGGCCGCGCCTGCTCCACCGCATCCACCGCGTTGAGCAGCAGGTTCACCATCACCTGCACGATGTGCCGCTGTCCCAACCGCACCGCGGGCAGCTCCGGCGTGAGCTCCAGCGACACGTCGCATCCCGCGCCCATGCGGACCGAGGCCAGACGTCCCGCCTCGCGCAGGGCCTCCCCCAATTCCCCTCGCTCCTCCTCGCCCATGTGACCGGCGCGCGAGAAGTCCTTCAGGTCCATGACGATCTGCTGGATGCGCAGCACGCCCTGTTGGGTCTCCTGGAGCAGGCTCTTGAGTTCCGCCCGGTCCAACGGCCGCGCCTCGTCATCCGCCTCGTGCTCCAGGAAGTTCAGGTTGGCCTTCACGAAGGCCAGGGGGTTGTTCACCTCGTGCGCGACCCCCGCGGCCAGCTGTCCCACCAGCACGAGTCGTTCCACCTCGGCGCGTTCGCGCTCGGCGCGCCCCCGTAGACGCTCGCTCTCCGCGAGCTGCTCCAAGGCCTGGAGCCGCGCCTGGTGGGCCTCTCGATGTGCGTCGAGCGCGCGCCGGTACACGCGCGTGCCGAAGAGCGCCAGCGACAGGAGCACGACGCTGCTGAAGGACTGGAGCGCCAGCATGCGGGGCGGCATACCGGCCATGACGCTCACGACCAGCACCGCGACGAGCGACGCCCCGCCGCTCACGAGCGTGGGCACGCCGCTGTCGGGCGAGAACAGGGCCAGCATGAACGGCAGGGCCCCGAAGAAATGGATGTAGGGGCTGAACGGCCCTCCGCTCCAGTGCACGAACGACGTGGCGGACATCAGCCCCAGGAGGCCGCCGATCACCCCCGCGCGAGTCGGCGAGAGCCACCCCTCGCCCACGCGTAAGCCCATCCCGAGGAAGATCCCCACGAGCAGCAGTTGGGAGACCACGAACGGAACGATCAGCGTGCCCGACACCAGGCAGTGGAACAGCAATCCGCAGAAGAGGCAGATCGCGCCGTTGAAATAGCTTTTCTTCTGGACGTCCAGAAGGGCCTTCGCGTCGGAGGGATCGATCGCCATCGCGAGGGCGATGCTACACCCCGGCGTCGCACCTCAATGCAGCAGCAAGGACGGTGCCAGCTCAGGGGCACTTCTTGAGCTTCGTGCCCGCTTGGGCGATGCGCGCGCACGCGGAGGCCACGGTGCCCTCTTCCTTGAGTTCGCGGGCGAGCGTCGCGGTGCGCAACTGCAACTCCACGTCCTTGGCGTGGTCCGGCTCGGCGCTGAGGCTCGCGAGGATGCGCAGGGCGTCCGCCTTGCGTCCGAGCGTGACGAGCAGTCCGGCCAGCTCCGTCATCTCCCGCACGTCGGAGCCGGAGACGGTCTCGAGCGCCTTGGCCAGCTCCTGCTCGGCGGCTTCGCGCTCGCCGCGGCCCAGGTGCAGGCGGGCGATGGCCACGTGGATGATGGCGCGATCCTTCACGCGCAGTGACTCGCGGTAGGCGGCGAGTGCATCCCCTGGCTTGTCCAGCTTCATGGAGATCTCACCGACGAGCTCCCACAGCGTGGGATCCCGGGGGGACTGGCTCGCGGCCTCTCGGTAGGCGGTGGCGGCGGCGGGCAACTGTCCGGCGCGCACCAGCTCGTCCCCGAGCGCCGACATCAGCAGCGGATCCTTGAGGCCCTTGGACGTCGCCTCGGTCAACAGCCGCAGCGCATCGGGGTGGCGTCCATCCTTGGTGAGGATGTCGACGGCGCGCATGACGAGCGGGGCCTTGAGGGAATCGGGGCTGGCCTCGGCGGCGAGCAGCAGGTGCTGGACGGCGGGATCCTTCTCACCTTGCTTGAGGTGCAGCTCCGCCAGTTGCTCGAGGGCGTTGTAGTCCCGGGGATAGAGGGCCAGGGCCTTGCGCAGGGCGCTCTGGGCTTCCTCCACGTGACCGAGCTGGGCGTGGATGAGGCCCAACCGGCTCCAGTTGGTGGAGCGCTTGGGATCGCGCTGGAGGGCGGTCTCGAACTGGGTGAGGGCGTCGTTGAGGCGGCCCATGGACAGGTACACCTCGCCGAGGGCCGCGGGCAGGCGCGGATCCTCCGGGGACAGCGACTTCATGGTGTCGAAGGACGCCAGGGCCGCCTCGAAGTTGCCCTGGAGGTATTCGGCGTTGCCCTTGATGTAGTAGCCCTCGGCCTGCTCCTTGGGACCGGGCATCTTGGGGCCGTCGTCGCAGGCCGAGCACAGGAGGAAGACGAGGGGCAGGACACGCCAGCGCGAATGCATGGGACGGAGCTCCAGGCTCTAGAAGTGCCAGGCGATGCCGGCGTTGAGGTCGAGGTTGAGGCCACTGCCCAGTCCTCCATCCGCGAGGCCGAGCGTGGCCTGGGCGAGGTTGGTGGAGGCCTCGAGCTGCACGCCGAGGTGGCCGAAGAAGAGGTATTCGAGGCCGACGAAGCCGATGACGGTGGGCAGCGCGCCCGTCTGGCGGAAGATGCCGAACTCGCCGAAGGACAGCTGCACGCCCAGGCCCAGACCCCAGTAGGGGCGCAGGGGCCGATCGATGTTGTGGTAGTGGCGCAGTCCGAGCACGCCCGGCAGCAGGTTGAGGCCGCCCTTGGTGTTCTCCTGCGACGAGGAGACGTAGGTGATGCCCACCTGGGCGAACACGGCCCACTCGGGGTGGAACTGGTAGCCCAGCTCCACGTCGCCGCCCGGGTTGAACGAGGACAGGTTGGAGATGAGGCTGTTGTTGACCCGGAGGCCGGTGAGGAACGAGCCCGCGCCCGGGGCGTTCTTCGGGCCGGAATCCTCCTGCGGGGGCGGACGGCCATCGGCCTGGGGCACGAGCGTGGCGAGGAGTTGATCCGCGAGCGTCACGGCGGCGCGAGGCAGGGCCTCCCGGGAAGCCACCTCGATGCGGGGCCGGCTCAAGGCGTGTCCGCGCTCGGCGTCCACGAGCGTGAGGGTGAGCAGGTAGCGCGAGCCGAAGGAATCCACGCGGCCGGTGACGACGTAGCGGGCACGGCTGGCGCGGGACGCCTCGTCCTCGCACGAGCCATCCACGCAGGCGCCGGCTTCGCGCACCGCCTCCACATCCGCCTCGGTGGACACCGCGAGGCGCGGGGACTCGGCGAGCCGGCTCACGAGGAGCGCGGTGAGGCCGGGGGCCTCGTCCTTCGTGCCCGCCTCCGCCTCCAGGGGCAGCAACACGAGGCGCAGGGGCGCGGCGCCCCCGGCGGAGGAAGACGCGGGAGTGGCGTCAGCGGACCATGCCTGGGTGGCCGCGAGGAGCAACAGGGCGAGGAGCAACGGCGGAAGACGGCTCACGGGGCGCACACTCTAGTACCAGATGGCGTCGTGTGCTCACGACGCGGGCAGGGGGCCCAGGTAGTCGAGCGGATCCACCGGCTTGCCATCGACGCGCACCTCGAAGTGCAACTGGGGACCGCTCGTCTTTCCCGAGTCGCCCACGGTGGCGATGACCTGGGCGCGCCGCACCTTCTGGCCCGTGCGCACGCGCAGGTCGCGATTGTGCGCGTAGAGGGTGATGAGGTGCTCGGAGTGCCGCACGATGACGATGAGGCCGTAGCCCCGCTGTTCACCCGCGTACAACACCTCGCCCTCCTGGGCCGTCTTGACGGGCGTGCCCGTGGGCACCGCGAGATCGATTCCATCATGGGGCTCGCGCCCCTTCTTGCCGAAGCGGGCGTACAACACCCCGCGCAGGGGCCAGTCCAGCGTCCCCTTCGTTTCCGGCACGGGCCGGGCGGGAGCGGGCTTGGACGCGGTGGGCCGCGAGGAGGGACGGGAGGGCGAGGAGGCCACGGGGCGCGCCGCGGGGGCGGGCTTGGGCGCGGCGCGGGCGGGCGAGGACTCCGTGGCCACGGGCACCGGCCGGAGCTCGGCGTCCGGGATGATCAACTCCTGCCCCACGGACAGGGAGCGCGGATCATCGATGCCATTGGCCGAGGACAGGGCCTGCACGCTGACACCATGGTTGAGGGCGATGCGGTAGAGCGTCTCGCCCGGGGCCACCGTGTGCCGGAGGGCGACGAGTTCCGGCTCGGCATGGGGCTCGCGCAGCTCGCCGAGCACCAGGGGAGGACCGTCCGAGGGAAGCGCGGAGGAGCTGCCCAGCGCGGGGGACGTCAGTGCACAGCCGGCGGTGGAGGCGAGCAGCGCGATCAGCACGAGCCACGAGGGCCGCGCCTGACTGGCCGCCGCCCTCCGCAACCTCAATCCCCTCCCCTGCCCGAGCCCGGGTAGCCCTCGAGCGTCCACCCCTCCAAGGCCTGGAGGGCCTGGAGATCGGTGAGCTCGAAGTTGAGCGGGGTCACGGAGATGCGGCGATCGAAATGGACGGCATTGCAGTCACTGCCGGGCAAGTCCTCGTGCTGATAGGAGCTGCCGCCGATCCAGTAGTACTTGCGGCCGCGCGGATCTTCCTTCTCCACCACGTCATAGCCGTAGGAGTGACGGCCCAGGCGGGTGATGGCGTAGCCGGTGGGCTCGCCCTTGGGGATGTTGACGCTCAGGAGCATCCGCGGGGGCAGCTGGGGCTGGGCGAGCGCCGCGGCCACCAGCGAGCGGGCGAAGCGCGCCGCGTGCTGGAAGTCGAAGGGAGCGCGCGACACGAGGCTGAACGCGATGCTGGGGATGCCCAGCAGCGCCGCCTCGCGGGCGGCCGCCACCGTCCCCGAGTAGTTGACGTCATCGGCCAGATTGGCCCCGTGATTGATGCCGGACACCATGATTCGGGGCCGATCATCCTTCAGGAGGTGGTGGACCGCCAGATATGAGCAGTCCGCCGGGGTGCCATCCACGGCGAACCAGCGCTCGCGCACCGGGGTGATGCGCAGGGGGCGCCAGAGGGAGATGGCGTGGGAGGCCGCGCTCTGCTCGCGATCGGGCGCCACCACCCACACCTCCCCCAGGGGACTGACCGCCTCCACGAGAGCGAGCAAACCATCCGAGAAGTAGCCGTCGTCGTTGGAAACCAGGATTCGGGGTTTTTTGTCGGCCACGTCTCTCGCTCGCTCTCGTAGGGGGACTTACTTGGCCTGAAGGCCCTTGATCGACCGCATGCCCGCGTACCGGGCACCGGCGCCCAGCTCCTGCTCGATGCGCAGCAGCTGGTTGTACTTGGCCACGCGGTCCGAGCGCGAGGCCGAGCCCGTCTTGATCTGGCCACAGTCGAGCGCCACGGCCAGGTCGGCGATGGTGGTGTCCTCGGTCTCACCGGAGCGGTGGCTCATCACCGAGGTGTAGCCGGCCTTATGGGCCATGCGCACCGCGTCGAAGGTCTCCGTGAGGCTGCCGATCTGGTTGACCTTCACCAGGATGGAGTTGGCCACGCCGGCCTGGATGCCGCGGCCCAGACGCTCCACGTTGGTGACGAAGAGGTCATCGCCCACGAGCTGCAGCTTGTGGCCCAGCGCGTCGGTGATCTTCTTCCAGCCGTCCCAGTCGTCCTCGGCCATGCCGTCCTCGATGGAGACGATGGGGTAGCGCGAGGCGAGCTGCTGGTAGTAGTCGAGCAGGCCCGAGGCGTCGAACTCCTTGCCCTCGCCCTTGAGGTTGTACTTCTTGGTGCTCTTGTCGAAGAACTCGCTCGCGGCCACGTCCATGGCGAGGAACACCTGCTCACCGGCCTTGAAGCCCGCGGAGGAGATGGCCTCCATGATGAGCTTGAGCGCCTCCTCGTTGGCCGGGAGGTCCGGGGCATAGCCGCCCTCGTCACCCACGGCGGTGTTGAGCTTGCGGCCCTTGAGGATCTTCTTGAGCGCGTGGAAGATCTCCGCGCCCCAGCGCAGACCCTCGGAGAAGGAGGCGGCGCCGGCGGGCACCACCATGAACTCCTGCACGTCCACGCGGGTGTCGGCGTGGGCGCCACCGTTGAGGATGTTCATCAGCGGCACCGGCAGGGTGCGCGCCTGGGCCCCGCCCACGTAGCGGTAGAAGGGCAGACCGTGGGCATCCGCCGCGGCGCGCGCCGTGGCCATGGACACCGCGAGGATGGCGTTGGCGCCCAGCTTGCTCTTGGTGGGCGTGCCGTCCATCTCGATCATCTGCTGGTCCACGGCGTACTGGTCCGCCGCGTCCATGCCCACGAGCTCCGGGGCAATCGTCTCGGTGATGTTCTCGATGGCCTTGCGCACGCCCTTGCCGAGGTAGCGGCCCTTGTCCCCGTCACGAAGCTCGAGCGCCTCGTGCTCGCCGGTGGAAGCTCCCGAGGGAACCGCCGCACGGCCATGGGCTCCACCCGCCAGGAATACCTCGGCCTCCACGGTGGGGTTACCGCGAGAGTCGAGCACTTCACGCGCCACGATTTGAGCGATCTCAGTCATGGCGCGGGGTTCTAGAGGACAGGCTCGGGCCTCGCAAGCTTGCTCACGGGGTTGATACACTGCGCCCCCCTCCATGCCTCCGCGCCGACCCATCGCCCCTCCCGCTCCCGACCCCTACCCTCACTCTCGAGGTAGAGGCGCCCTGCTGGGCCTGGTGGTGGGAGACGCGCTGGGCTCGCCCCTCAAGGCTCGCAACCTCATCGCCCCGGTGTTCCCCACGCTCGCCGAGGGAGTGCACCGCGTCCTGCGCGCCGGGGGCCCCTTCGAGCTGAAGAAGGGCCAGGTGGGAGAGAGCGGTCAGATGGCGTGCTGCCTGGGCGTGGGCCTGCGCGAGCTGGGCACCTACGACGCGGACGCGCAACTGCGCCACTACCTGCGCTGGCAGCACCACGCCCAGGGGATGAGCCCCCACGTCGAGGACGTGATGACGGAGATGCTCGAGTCCCCGATGCCCAAGGTGACGGCGGCGCGCCGCCTGTGGATGAAGGGGGGGCGCAAGGCGGCGGGCAACGGCAGCCTCGGGCGCACCGCGCCCCTGGGCGTCTTCTTCCACCAGGATCAGGACTCGCGCCTGCGGGCCTCGTTCGCGGACTCGGCGCTCACCGACTTCGATCCGCGCTGCCAGCTCGCATGCGCCACGCTCAATGCCTCCATCGCGCACTCGCTCAACGCCGGTGAGGGGCTGACTCCCCAGGACCTCCTCCAAGCCACGCTGAGCGAACTGACCGTGGCGAGCGCGACCCTGGGCCGGGTGCTCCCGGACTTCGTGCAGGAGGTGTCCATGGCCACGGCGATGATCCGCGAGGACCTCGACGCGGCGCGGCAGGACGATCCGCAACTCTACTGGCCCGAGCTGCACATGCACCGCAAGCCCACGCTGGCGCGGGTGGCCTTCCGCCTGGCCTACTGGGAGCTGATGCACGCGCCCAGCTTCGAGACGGCGCTGGTGGATGTCATCAACCGGGGGGGAGACACGGACGTCAACGGGGCCGTCGCCGGAGCGCTGCTGGGCGCGTTCCACGGCGAGGAAGCCATTCCCACCGACTGGAGCCAGGGCGTGCTGGAGGCCCTGGGCCCGAGAGACGGTGCACTGTGGAATACCTACCACCCCCGGCAGTTGCTGACGCTGGCGCCGGAGCTGGAGGAATAGTTCCGCCGAGCCTCAGCCCAGCAGGTCGATGACGATGACGCCGCGCGGCGGCTTCTCGTCGTCCTCCGCGTCGGAGCGGCGGCGAGGGCGCTCGTCGGGACCCGGGAGGGGAATCTCCAGAACAGGACGCTCCCGTTCCTCCCGGTTCCGTTCCCGGCGCTTGATTTCCTCGATGATGAAGGCGTCGAGCATGGGTTCGGTCTCTCCCCTCAGCCTACGTACCGCAGCGTACTACCGCCACCCGACCGCTGGTATCCCACCATCCGCTGGGCTTCTGGATACACAAGATGCAAAGTAAGGGCCCTCGTTCCTTTCTGGAGACGGGCCAGCTCGCTGGCTCGCTTGCCTGTCCGCCACCCGACGATCGGGCCTGGCGGCACGCTCCAGTGACTCAGGGGTGTCCACCTCTGAATATGGGGAACGTTGACTTGATTGTAATCCAGCCGGGCGGCCCCGCAAGCGATGCCGTCACTCCCCGGAACTTCCTTCCCGGATGCCGGGGGCGGCGGGAGGGGCCTCGTCTCCCGCCTGCCCGCCGACGGTGCCGGGTTCAGAGGCTCTCGGCCCGCCGCTTGAAGGCGTCCAGCATCTTGGGCAGGGACGTCTCGGCCAGCTTGGTGACGATCGCCTTGGGCACGAGCGCGCCCAGGGCCATGTCCACCGTGTAGGTGGCCTTGGTGCGGCCCTCGCCGTCGGGCTCGAGCACCCAGCTGCCCTTGTTGTCCTTCATCACCTCGCCCTCGACGAAGGTCCAGGACATGCGCGTGGGCCGCTCCTCCTTGACGAGGATGGTGTAGTGGATGGTCTTGATGACATCCACCTCGTAGTGGACCTTGACCTCGTTGCCCTTGCGCTCCGAGGTCCAGATCTTCTTCACCTCGGGCAGGAACTCTCCGTACTTGTCGTAGTTCGTGATGACATCGAAGAGCTTGTCCGGGGGAGCGTTGATGACGATGGTGCGAGTGGCGCCAGCCATGATGCGTGGTCTCCGCGATGAGGGGTTCTAGAGGTTGTAGCCGGGCTTCTTGTCGAACTTGTGGCGGGATTGGATGAAGCGCACCGTCCCGGACTTGCTGCGCATCACCACGGAGTGCGTTTCGCACCCGCCACCGAAGAAGCGCACACCGCGAAGGAAGTCGCCAGTGGTAACGCCCGTGGCGGCGAACATCACGTCGCCACTGGCCAGCTCCTCGGCGGTGTAGATCTTCGAGATGTCGGTGATGCCCATGCGCCTGGCGCGGGCCACCTCGTCGTTGTTGCGCGGCACGAGCCGGCCCTGCATGTCGCCGCCCACCGAGCGCACGGCCGCCGCGGCGATGACGCCCTCGGGGGCGCCGCCCGTGCCCATGAGCACGTCCACGCCCGTGTCCTCGAAGCAGGTGGCGATGGCGCCCGCCACGTCCCCGTCCTCGATGAGGCGGATGCGCGCGCCCGCGGCCCGCACCTCCTTGATGAGCTCCACGTGCCGCTCGCGCTCGAGGATGACGACCGTGAGGTCCGCCACGTAGACCTTCATGCGCTCGGCGATGGCGCGCAGGTTCTCCGTGGGGGTGCGGCGCAGGTCGATGGCGCCCTTGGCCCGTTCGCCCACGGCGATCTTCTCCATGTACGTATCCGGCGCGTTGAGCAGCTTGCCCTTGTCCGCCATGGCCACGACGGAGATGCCGCCCGGACGGCCGTAGGCGCACAGGTTGGTGCCCTCGAGCGGATCCAACGCGATGTCCACCCCGGGGTCGTCCGCGTGGCGGCGGCCCACCTGCTCGCCGATGTAGAGCATGGGCGCCTCATCGCGCTCGCCCTCGCCGATGACGACGGTGCCGTTGATGTTCAGGGAGTCGAAGGCGCGACGCATCGCGTCCACGGCGGCCTGGTCCGACTCGTTCTTGCTGCCACGGCCCATCAGCCGGGCGGAGGCGATGGCCGCCATCTCGGTGACGCGCACGACCTCCATGGCCAGGTTGCGATCCATTGTGGGTGTCTCCTTCGGGAAAGAACGACGTGAAGCGGTAGGTCCTCAGGTGGCTTCCTGCAACAGCCGGACGAGCGCTTCTGGCAGGCGGGTGGGCTTTCCGTCGCGGCCCACGCAGGCATGCACGGTGCGTCCGGTGCTCAGCAACGACTCCGGCGCGCCCGCGCGCCGCACTTCATAGGAAAAGCTCAGCGACGCCCGCTTGAAATCGCTTACCCAGACGCGGACGACGAGCTCGTCGTCGTAGCGCGCGGGTGCCTTGTAGGCGGCGGCGACCTCGATCACGGGCAGCATGACCCCCTCTCGCTCCAGCTCGCGGTAACTGCCTCCCCGGGAGCGGAAGAACTCCCCTCGAGCGAACTCGAAGTAACGTAGATAATTGGCGTGGTACACGACCCCCATCTGGTCCGTGTCGCCGTAGATGACTCGGATGCGTGCTTCGACCATCGGTCCCGCCGACCGTAACAAGCGGGTGCCCGACCGGAAAGCACGAGGCGGCATGAGTTGGTTGCTTCTGAGCATGAGGCGTGACGGAGTAGCGCGTCATGCGCTTCTCTCGAGCCCTCGTTTCCCTGCTGCTGCTCACCGCCCTGCCCGCCTGGGCGAAGCCGCCCCGCCTGACGCTCTTCATCACCGTGGACGCGATGGGCACGGATCTCCTGTTGCGCCACCGGCCCCGCCTCCAGGGCGGCCTGGGCAAGCTGCTGGATTCGGGCGCCTTCTACCCCTACGCGCGCTATGCCTACGCCAAGCCGAGGACCGCACCCGGTCATGCCACGCTGGCCACCGGCGCCAACCCATGGCGCCACGGCATCGTGGACAACCGCGTCATCGACCGGGCCACGGGCAAGCCCGTGCGAGCCCTGCCGGACCCGGAGCACCCGGTGCTGGAGGCGCCCCTGTCCACGGATGACGTGAGCCCGGCCAATCTCCTGGCGGAGACGATCGCGGACCGGCTGCGGCTGGCCACCCAGGAGAAGGGGAAGGCCATCTCCCTGTCGGGCAAGCCCCGCTCGGCCATTCCGCTCGCGGGCCGGCTCGGGCAGGCCTACTGGTACGACGAGACGGTGGGCAAGTTCGTCACCGGCACCTGGTACATGAAGGAGCTGCCCGCCTGGCTCAAGACCTTCAACGCCTCCCAGCCGGCCGCGGCCTGGTTCAACAAGACGTGGGAGCCCCTGCGGCCCCGCTCCGAGTACACGGGCGAGGATGACCGGCCCTACGAGAGCGAGCCCGCCGGACTGGGCCGGGTCTTCCCCCACCCGCTCAACGGAGGCATGACGGCGCCCGGCCCCATGTCCTACAGCGCCCTCGCCATCTCCCCGCTGTCGTTCGACCTGGTGGTGAAGGCCGCCGGGGCCGCCATCGCCGGCGAGGGCCTGGGCAAGGACGACGTCCCCGACATGCTCGGGGTGAGCTTCAGCGCCACGGATCGCGTCTACCACCAGTACGGACCGAACTCCTGGGAGATGCAGGACACGATGTACCGGCTGGACAAGGCCGTGGGCGACCTGGTGGCGCTCGCCGAGCGGGCGGCGGGAGGCCGGGCCAACCTGCTGGTGGTGCTCTCCGCGGACCACGGCGGCGCGGCGGTGCCCGAGCAATGGACCGCCTCGGGCATGGACGCCCGGCGCGTGAATCCCTCCGTCCTCGCCCAGCAACTGACCGAGGTGCTGCGCAAGCAGTTCGGCGGCGACGTGACGGCCATCGCGGAGGAGACGGACGTGTACCTGGGTGGCCAGACGCTCGAGAGCGGCAAGGTGGACGGAGCGGCGGTGCGGCGCGCCGCGGCCGACTGGCTGAGGCAGCAGCCCGCCGTCTTCCTGGCGGTGGCGAGGGATGACCTCTACACGATGCCGGACACGGCGGGGCTCGCGATGCCCCTGCGGCGCGGCTACTACCCGGGGCGCAGCGGCGACGTGCTCTTCGTGGTGAAGCCCTTCCACGTCATCACCACGGACAGCGCCGGCACCAACCACGGCGCGCCCTACTCGTACGATCAACTGGTGCCCGTCATCTTCGCGGGCAAGGGCGTGAGACCGGGCACCTACCTGCGGGAGATCAGCACCACGGACGTGGCGCCCACCATGGCGGCGGTCCTGGAGATGAACCCTCCCGCCTCCGCCGAGGGCACGCCCCGCTTCGAGGCCATCGGTTCCGGCCTCTGACGGGACTCACGCCGTCTGGAGGATCTCCAGGGAGAGGTCCATGGCGCGCGCCGAGTGGGTGAGCGCCCCCATGGACACGAAGTCCACGCCGAGCTTCGCCAGCCGGGGCAGGCGCTCCAGGGTGATGCCACCGGAGACCTCGAGGGGAATCCGGCCGGCCGTCAGTTCCACCGCGCGGCGGATCCGCTCGTCATCCATGTTGTCGAGCATCACCACGTCCGCGCCTTCCTCGAGCGCCTCGGCGAGCTGATCGAGATTCGTGACCTCGATCTCGATCTTCACCAGTTGGGGGGCGTTGGCGCGGGCGCGACGGAGCGCTTCGCGGACCGACCCTCCCACGGCCGCGATGTGATTGTCCTTGATGAGGATGCCGTCGAAGAGGCCGAAGCGATGGTTGAAGGCACCGCCCGCCTTCACGGCCAGCTTGGACAGCGCGCGCATGCCCGGAGCCGTTTTCCGCGTGTCGAGGATGCGCAACCGGGTGCCGTGCACCGCGGTCATGACCTGACGCGCCATCGTGGCCATGCCCGAGGTGCGCTGGATGATGTTGAGGGCGGTGCGCTCGGCCGTGAGGAGCGCACGCAGACGGCCATGGAGCCGGGCCACGATCGACCCGGCCTCGACCTCCTGGCCATCGGCCGAGAGCAGCTCGATCCGGACATCGGGATCCACCCGCTGGAAGACCTGGACGAAGGCGTCCAGGCCCGCGAGCACGAGCCGCTCCTTGACGAGCAGCTCGGCCGAGCCCCGGGCGTCCACGGGGACGAGGGACTCGGTGGTGATGTCTCCCGCCGCCCCGAGGTCTTCATCGAGGGCGAGCGAGATGAGTCGATCCAGGAAGGCATCCATGCGCGTCGTTTCTCCCGTCGCTCTACCGCCGAGGCTTGGAGCCGCGAGCGGGCGACTTCTTCTTGGCGGCGGCCTTCTTCGCCGGTGCCTTCTTGGCGACAGCCTTCTTCGCTGGCGCCTTCTTGGCGGTGCCCTTCTTGGCCGGGGCCTTCTTCACCGGAGCCTTCTTGGCCGGGGCCTTCTTGCTCGCGGCGGCCTTCTTCACCGGAGCCTTCTTGGCAGCGCCCTTCTTGACCGGGGCCTTCTTGCTCGCGGCGGCCTTCTTCACCGGAGCCTTCTTGGCAGCGCCCTTCTTGACCGGGGCCTTCTTGCTCGCGGCGGCCTTCTTCACCGGAGCCTTCTTGGCCGCCTTGCCGCTGGAGCCGGTCTTGCGTGCGGGCCGAGCCGGGGCCTGTGTCTCCTCGCCCTGCTCTTCCGCGGTGAGCGCCTCCAACTCGGGCTCCTCGTCCTCCTCCTCGGCCAGGGCCTCCTGTTCCTCTAAGTCCGCTTGCGTCCGGGTGTTGACGGCGAGTGGCGCTTCGTAGGTATCCGCCCGCGTGGCGGAGATGTCGACGTCAGGCTCGGAGGTTCCGGTCTCGATGGTCTGCGTCCGGGCATCCACCTGCGACGGCTCGGGCGAGGGCGCGTGCTCTGGATCCGCGAGGTCCGGGACCTTCTGCTCGATAACGGGCTCGGGCGCGGGGGCGAGCCGGTCCAGGTTGTCGCGCAGCTTGGAGACGCGGGCTTCCAACTCCTCGACGCGGGCGCGGTCCTTCTCCACCACGTCCGGCGGGGCCTTGGCGACGAAGTTGGGGTTGTCCAGCTTGCGCTTGATGCCGCCCAGCTCCTGCTCGGAGCGCGTGATCTCCTTGCCCAGACGCTCGCGCTCGGCGTCCACGTCGATGAGGCCCGCGAGCGGAACGAAGATCTCCAACTGGGGACCCACGAAGGCCGCGGACAGGGACGGCTTGGCACCGGGCCCGGAGATGTTCAGCTCGCCGAGGCCCGCCAGCCGCGTGACATCGCCCCGCCACCGCTCGAGCAGCTCGCGGATGCGCGCATCCGGGCTCTGGATGATCGCGGTGATGCGGGCCGAGGGCGCCAGGTTGCTCTCGCCCCGGATGGTGCGCAGGCCCTCGATGGCGGTGATGACCGTGCCGATCTCCGCCTCGGCCGCGGCGTCCTCGAGCGACGTGTCCGGCTCGGGGAACGAGGCGATCATGATGGAGTCCGTCGGCCGCGCCATGGGCAGCTTCTGCCAGATCTCCTCGGTGACGAACGGCATGAACGGGTGGAGCAGGCGCAGGATGCGGTCCAGGCAGTACACGAGCACCGCGCGGGTGGTGTCCTTGGACTTCGCGTCCTCGCCATAGAGCGAGCCCTTGGCCAGCTCGATGTACCAGTCACAGAACTCGGACCAGAGGAACTGGTAGAGCGTGGAGGCGGCCTCGGCGAAGGCGAAGGCCTCCAGGGACGCGCGCGTCAGGGCGGTGGCGCGCTGCAGGCGCGAGAGGATCCACCGGTCCGCGAGGGTGAGCTCGCGCTCCTGGAGGGGCCGCGCGTCCAGGGAGAAGTCGCCCATGTTCATGAGGGCGAAGCGGCTGGCGTTCCACAGCTTGTTGGCGAAGGCCTTGTAGCCGGCCACGCGGTCCAGCGAGAGCTTGATGTCACGGCCCTGCTGGGTGAGCGACGCCAGGGTGAAGCGCAGCGCGTCGGCGCCGTGCGCGGGCATGCCCTGGGGGTACTTGTTGCGCAGGTTCTTGTTGAGCTGCTCGGGGGGCGCGCCCAGGATGATGTCGAGGGGATCGATCACGTTCCCCTTCGTCTTGGACATCTTCTCGCCCTTCTCATCGCGCACCATGGCGTGCAGGTAGATGGTGCGGAAGGGCACTTCCTTCATGAAGTGCAGGCCGAACATCATCATCCGGGCGACCCAGAAGAAGAGGATGTCGTGGCCCGTCTCCATGACGGAGTTCGGGTAGAAGGCCTTGAGCTCGGCGGTCTGCTCGGGCCAGCCCAGGGTGCTGAACGGCCACAGGCCCGAGGAGAACCACGTGTCGAGCACGTCCGGGTCCTGCTCGAGCTTGGAGCCCGAGCACTTCGTGCACTTCTCGGGCGGCGTGCGCGACACGATGGGCTCGGCGCGCGAGTAGTCGATGGCGCCCGTGGCCTCCAGGCGCGGGCTGCAGTCGGCGCAGTACCAGGCGGGGATCTGGTGGCCCCACCACAACTGGCGGCTGATGGTCCAGTCGTGGATGTTGCGCATCCAGTGGAAGTACGTGTTCGTCCACGACTCGGGGATGATCTTCGTGCGGCCCTGCTCCACCGCCTCGATGGCGGGCCTGGCCAGGGGTTCGATCTTCACGAACCACTGGGGAGACAGGCGCGGCTCCACCACGGTGCCACAGCGCTGGCAGCCGCCCACGGACAGCTTGTGCGGCTCCTCCTTCTCCAACACGCCCTGCTCGGTCAGATCCTCGAGCATCTTCTTGCGCGCGGCGAAGCGGTCCATGCCCGCGTAGGCGCTGCCCTCGAGGTTGATGCGCGCGGACTCATCCAGCACGGTGATCTGCTGCAGATTGTGGCGCAGGCCCGTCTGGTAGTCGTTGAAGTCATGGGCGGGCGTCACCTTCACCACGCCGGTGCCGAAGGCCGGATCCACCAGCTCGGCATCGGCGACGATGGGAATCTCCCGGCCGGTGAGCGGCAGCACGACGAACTGGCCCGCCAGTCCCTTGTAGCGCTCGTCCTCGGGGTGGATGGCCACCGCGGTGTCGCCGAGCATCGTCTCGGGGCGGGTGGTGGCGACGGTGAGCTTGCGGTCGCTGCCCTTGACCGGGTAGTGCAGGTGCCAGAGCGAGCCCTGCTTCTCCTCGTGCTCGACCTCCAGGTCGCTGAGCGCGGTATGGCACGAGGGGCACCAGTTGATGAGCTTCTGGGCCCGGTAGATGAGGCCCTCCTCGTACAGCCGCACGAACACCTCGCGCACGGCGGCCGAGACGCCTGGATCCATGGTGAAGCGCTCGCGGCTCCAGTCCAGACTCGCGCCGAGCACCTTCTGCTGCTCGTTGATGCGCTGGCCGTACTTGTTCTTCCACTCCCACACGCGCTCGAGGAACTTCTCGCGACCCAGATCGTGGCGGCTCTTCTTCTCCTTCTCCTTGAGCTCGCGCTCCACCACCATCTGCGTGGCGATGCCCGCGTGGTCCGTCCCCGGCACCCAGAGGGTGTTGAAGCCGCGCATGCGCTTCCAGCGCACGAGGATGTCCTGGATGGTGGCCGTGAGCGCATGGCCCAGGTGCAGGCTGCCTGTCACGTTGGGCGGAGGCAGCACGATGCTGAAGGAGGGCTTGTCCGCGGTGGCCTCCGCGCGGAAGTAGTTCCGCTCCATCCAGCAGGCATACCAACGGGCCTCGACCTCCGTGGGCTCGTAGGACTTCGGCAGTTCGGTCGTGTCGCTCATAGAAAAAAAGAGAACCGGCCCCCAGGGCCGGTGGAAGGACCGGCCCGACGAGGGCCGGTCGGGGACTGGGAGAGAGAGATTAACGGCGAGAAGACGCTCAGTGCTTCGTCTCGCGATCCTTGATCAACCGCTCCAGCTCCTCGCGGATGATGGTCTCGGCGAGCTGGGGTACGACCTCCCAGGCGATCTTCTCGATGACCTCTCGCGAGGCCTTCGAGAGCGCGTCACGCAGCTGCGCCTCGCCGCCATCCGCCGCGGCGGGAGCGGGCCGCGCCGCCACGGGCGTGGGGGCGGGAGCCAAGGGAGCGGGCTCGGGCGTCAGGGGCTCGGCATCATCCAGGGACAGATCCTCCAGGCCGTTCACCTCGGGAGCGGCGGGAGGCGGAGCCGGCACGGGCTGAGGCGCGGGAGCACCCAGTCCGAACGGATCCCTGCCTCGGATGGCCCCCGCGGGCGCGGCACCCGGCAGGCCAGCCGCGCCAGGAGGACGGGGCAGGCCCGCGACGCCCGGAGGCGGCACACCCGGAGGCGGCATTCCCGGACGCGCGCCCGGAGGGGGTGCGCCCGGAGGCGGCATTCCCGGACGCGCGCCCGGAGGCTGCACACCCGGGGGCGGCATTCCCGGACGCGCCATGCCCGGAGGCGGCGCTCCCGGAGGAGGCATTCCCGGACGCGCGCCCGGAGGCGGCGCTCCCGGAGGAGGCATTCCCGGACGAGGACCCGGACCCATGCCCGGTCCCGGAGGCCCGCCCGGACGCGCCACGCCCGGAGGCGGCGCTCCCGGAGGAGGCATTCCCGGACGAGGACCCGGACCCATGCCCGGTCCCGGAGGCCCGCCCGGACGCGCCATGCCCGGAGCCCCGGGCCCCGGAGGGATGCCAGGGCCCGGCGGCCGCGGACCCGGGCCAGGACCCGGAGGGCCCGCGGGGCGAGGCTGGGCGGGTGCCGCGGCGGCGGCGGGTGCCGTCACCTGGGTGGCGGCCGAGGCGGGCATCGTGTTGCCCTTCTGCCCCACCAGGGTCTTCACCTTGTCCAACAGGACCTGGCTCTCGAAGGGCTTGGTGATGTGGTCGTCCGCCCGGGCCGAGCGTGCGCGGCCCTCGTCGAAGGCCTCGAAGGTACCGGCCAGCAGCAGCACGGGGATGTGCTGGGTGGACGGATCGTGCTTGAGCGCCTCGCAGACCTCGTAGCCGTTCTTGCCCGGCATCATCACGTCCGCGAGCACCACATCCGGACGCAGCTCGCGGCAACGCGAGATGGCGTCCAGCCCATTGTCGACCGCGGTGACCTGAAAGTCCTCGGTCGCGAAGATCATCCCGATCACCTTGCGGATGGTGAGCGAATCATCGGCGACCAGCAGATTCTTGGGCATCGATTCGGGCCTCGGGGGATCCAACCCCCCAGAATTCGTTGAGAAACAGGGACATGGCGTCCCTTCATACAGGCCGGGCAGCTTACGGTTGCCCACTCGGGCCTTCAAGAAAACAAGCGGGCCATCAAGAAAACATACGTCGCGGGTCCGCGAAGAGCACGGGCATGGGGAGGCCGGGCGCGGTGAACTCCCCGGGGTTCAAAGTGGACGTGAAGTGGGGGAACACCCCCAGCACACGCGAGGCGCACATCCCCAGACGGCGGCCCTCCACGTCGGCCAGGACGAGGAAGTCCTCCGCGACGACGCTTCCCCCCAGGAGAAGTGCTGGCGCCGAGTAGAGGGGCCAGAGTACCTGGCCATGGGGCAGCAGGCCCGCCACGGCCCCGCTCCGCCCCGGCAGCTCGCAGAAGCTGGGGGTCCGCATCGCCACCTGGGACACATAGGACAGGGGCAGGCCGAACAACCGCCCCTGGGACTCGAAGACGAGCGAGCGCTCTGGAGGGGAGAGGGCGAGGTGTACGGGAAGGGGGGCGGGAGGCTTCGCGGCGCCGGGTGCCTGGGGAAGCGCGTCCGCGTTGAGCTCCAGGTAGAGGCGCTCCTTGTACAGCACCGCGCTGTGGCTGAGCGAGGCCAGGGTGGCGCCCAGCCCCGAGGGCAGCACGAAGTGGACGGCCCGAGCCACGTCGGCCACCTCGACGATCGAGCGCACGCGCACCGCCAGGGTGGGGCTCACGTCGAACACCACGACCATGCCCGGGGTCGGCTCGGGCTCGCCACCCAGCAACTCGGACAGATCCTGGATCTCCAGCACCCCGCGAAGACTCGTTTCATCTGGACCCGGCGAGGCCACCTCGGTGACGGAGGTGGCCTCGACGGAGAAGCGCGTACCGCCCGCTTCCAACAGAAGACAGAGTCGGCGTCCGCTTTCGAAGAGGGGCACGCGCACAGGCTAGCAGCCCCGAGGCCTTGGTGCTAAGCCCCGAGCGATGGCGCGTCTGCTCCTCGTCGATGACGAAAAGATGGCCCGGGCCCTGTACGGCGATTCCCTGCGGGAACTGGGCCACGAGGTCACCGCGGTGGCCACCATCCCGGAGGCCAAGGAGGCCCTGGCCCGGGATCGGTACGACGTGGTGGTGACGGATCTCATCCTCGCCCAGGGCGATGGAATCGAGGTGCTGCGCCATACCAAGGAGAACCACCCGGGCATCGAGGTGGTGGTCATCACCGGCCTGGACAAGGTGGACCCGGCGGTGCGCGCCCTCAAGAGCGGCGCGGCCGAGTACCTCGTCAAGCCCGTGGCCCCCGAGGTGCTCCAACACGCGGTGAACCGGGCGCTCGCCACGCGGGAGCTCCTGCAGGAAAACGCCGCCCTGCGCCGCTCCGTCTCTCTGTTGGAAGCCGGACAGCGCATCTCCACCACGCTCGACCGCGGCCGGCTGACGCACACCGCCTGCAACGCCTTCCTCTCCGTTTCCTCGGCCGAAGCGGTGATGCTGTTGCAGTTCGATGCCCAGGGCCGTCCCCGGTTGTTGGGCACGCAGAAGCTGGCGGGAGCGGCCCAGGAAAGCGCCCTGCTCACCCACCTCACGCCGCACCTGCGGGAGCTCCGCGAGGCCCGCCTGGTGGAGGGACTGCCGGGCGATTGGTCCTGTGCCCTCGCCGTGCCCGCGGTGGACGGCGAGGAAGCGCTCGGCTGCGCCCTGCTCTTCTATCCCGCCGCGCCCCCGAAGGACGTGTCCGAGCCCACGGCGTTCCTGGCCCGCAGCCTCGCGCTCGCCTTGCGCAACCAGGGCCGCATCGCGCAGGTGGAGGACCTGGCCTACCTGGACGACCTCACCCACCTCTTCAACCTGCGCTACCTGCACCTGATGCTGGACCGCGAGCTGAAGAGCGCCCAGCAGACCCATGGTGTCTTCAGCCTGCTCTTCCTGGACCTGGACTACTTCAAGGCCGTCAACGACACCCACGGCCATGTGATGGGCTCCCAGTTGTTGGTGGAGATGGCGCACGTCCTCAAGGGTTGTGTGCGAGACCGGGATGTCGCGGTGCGCTATGGCGGGGACGAGTACGTGGTCCTGCTGCGCGGCACGGACTCGGGCACCGCCTTGAAGGTGGCCGAGCGCATCCGGCGTGCCGTGGAGAGCCACCGCTTCCTCGCGGCCGAGGGACGCGCGTTGTCGCTCACCACGTGCATTGGCGTGGCCAGCTACCCCGAGCACACCCAGGACAAGGCCACCTTGCTGGACATGGCGGACCGGGCCATGTACCGGGGCAAGAAGGGCCCCCGCAACGTCGTCTACGTCGCCGCCAAGGGTCTGGAAGCCACGCCTCCGGCCCGCCATAGCCAACCCACCGGAAGCTGAACACCGGGCGGCGCCCGAGCAATCCGATGCCCCGCGTTGCGGCCGGGCCGGTGGCTCGGCGATGCTGGGGCGTCATGGACACCCCGTCCCCGCTCGCGGTCCTGCTCGAGGCCCTGGAAGCAGGCGATCTGCGAGCGGCGAAGGCCGCCGCCGTGGAACTGCAACGCACCCGGGTGGGCACCACCCAGCTCGCCGCCGAGGTGCTGCATGAGTTGCGTCAGCCCCTGCTCGGCGTGAAGGCCTACACCCAGCTGCTCACCGAGGAGATGGGCTCGCGCGGCCCGCTGCGGCAGATGCTCGCCCAGGTGGAGCGGATGGAGCAGATCATCTCCGACTTCACCCGCCTGGCCAGCGAGCGCCCCGCGCCCCAACAACCCGTGTCCCTGGTGGCGCACGTCCAGGCGGCCGCGCGCGCCTTCGCCCTCAATCCCGACTCGTCGCGCATCCGTCTCGAGGTGGACGCCCCCGAGGAGCTCATCATCGAGGGCAATGGCCGGCTCCTGGAGCAACTCGCCCTCAACCTCTTCAACAACGCGCGCGACGCGGCTTCCGGCCCCGGGTTGGTGAAGGCGGTGCTCGCGCGCGAGGACTCCTCGCCCGTCATGTACGTGGCGGATTGGGGCCGCGGCATTCCCGACGCCGTGCGCGCCCGGCTCTTCGAGCCCTACGTGACGGGAAGCAAGCGCGGCACGGGCCTCGGGCTCGCGGTGTGCCGGCGCATCGCGCAGGAGCACCAGGCGCTGCTGGAGCTCGTTCCCCCCTCCACCCTGAACCTCTCTCCCCCACCCTCCACGGTCTTCCGCGTCCGCTTCCCCGCCCCGGCCTACCGGACGCCGCTCCCCCCGGAGCCCTCGCCCGCTCCGGCCTCTTCGCGTCACCGCCTGCTCGTGGTGGATGACGAGGAGATCATCCGCAGCGTCTTCAGGGACTTGATGAGCCGCGAGTGCGAGGTGCTCGAGGCGGCCAACGCCGAGGAAGCGCTCGCGCACCTGGAGCGCGGGCGCGTGGATCTCATCGTCACCGACAAGAACCTGCCCGGCCTCTCCGGCCTGGAGCTGGCCCAGCGGGCGCGTCGGCTCGACCCCGGCTCGCGCGTCATCCTGATGACGGGCTACCCCTCCCTCGTGACCGCCCAGCAGGCGCTCGAACTGGGACTGCTCGACTACCTGCTCAAGCCCTTCGACGACATCCGCGAGGTGCGCGCGAAGCTGCGCGAGGCCCTCACCGGGACCGCCCCCAGGACACGGGGCCTGCGCTCGGACAGCCGGCGCGTGGACGTGCTCGAGGACCATCCCGCTTCCGCGCGGCGGATCACGGAGGCGCTCGCGCTCCTGGAGCTCGAGGCGCGGGTCTTCCCGTCCGTGCCCACCGAGCCTCCCGTGGAGCCCCCCGCCGCCGTGGTGGTGAGCTGGGACTTCTCCGCCGCCCATGGCCGACAGGCCCTGGAGCTGGCACGGCGGCAGGGCCTGGGCGCCCCCTTCGTGGTGCTCGCCGAATACCTCTCCCAGGAAACGATGCTGGAAGCCCTGCGCGCGGGCGCCTCCGGATGCCTGTCCCGGGACCTGGAGCCGCGCGAGCTCGGCCGCGAGTTGTCCCGCCTGCTCAAGCCCGGCTCCTGAAACACCACGGCCCCAGCTCCCTCCTCGGCGGAGAAGGAAACCAGGGCCGTGAACCTCACCGAGCCGTCAAGGGGCTCGGGCGTGACTCAGTAGTCCAGGTCGTCGCCGCCGTAGTCCGGAGCGCCACCCGCCCCCGCGCCCTTGGCCTTCTTCTTGGGGCGCTCGGCCACCATGGCCTCGGTGGTCAGCAGCAGCGAGGCGACCGAGGCCGCGTTCTGCAGCGCGGTGCGCTCCACCTTCGTCGGGTCGATGACGCCGGCCTTCTCCAGATCCTCGAACACGTCCGTGCGGGCGTTGTAGCCGTACGCGCCCTGGCCCTCGCGCACCTTGTTGAGGATGACGGCGCCCTCGAGGCCCGCGTTGCTCGCGATCTTGCGCAGCGGCTCCTGCAGGGACTTCTTGATGATGTCCACGCCGAAGTCCTGCTCACCACCAAGCTTGAGCTTCTCGAGCGCGGGCAGGCAGCGCAGGTAGGCCACGCCACCGCCGGGGACGATGCCCTCCTCCACGGCCGCGCGCGTCGCGTGCAGCGCGTCCTCGACGCGCGCCTTCTTCTCCTTCATCTCCGTCTCGGTCGCCGCGCCCACGTGGATGACCGCCACGCCACCGGCGAGCTTCGCCAGACGCTCCTGGAGCTTCTCCCGGTCGTAGTCGCTCGTGGTCGTCTCCGTCTGCGTGCGGATGAGCTTGATGCGGCCCTCGATGTCCGCGCTCTTGCCCGCGCCGTCGACGATCGTGGTGTTGTCCTTGTCGATGGTGATGCGCTTGGCGCGGCCCAGATCATTGAGCGTGAGCGCGTCGTACTTGTGGCCCAGCTCCTCGCTCACCACCTGGCCGCCCGTCAGCGTGGCGATGTCCTTGAGCAGATCCTTGCGGCGATCCCCGAAGCCCGGCGCCTTCACCGCCGCCACGTTGAGCACGCCGCGGATCTTGTTCACCACCAGCGTGGCCAGGGCCTCGCCCTCCACGTCCTCGGCGATGATGAGCAGCGGCTTGCCCGCGCGCGCCACCTGCTCGAGGATGGGGATCATGTCCTGCATCGACGAGACCTTCTTCTCACTGATGAGGATGAAGGCGTCCTCGAGCACCACCTCCATGCGGTCGCGGTTGGTGACGAAGTACGGCGACAGGTAGCCGCGGTCGAACTGCATGCCCTCGACCACGTCGAGCGTCGTCTCGAGGCCCTTGGCCTCCTCCACCGTGATGACGCCCTCCTTGCCCACCTTCTCCATGGCGTCGGCGATGATGTTGCCGATCGTCTCGTCGCCGTTGGCGGAGATGGTGCCCACCTGGGCGATGGACTTCTTGTCGCCGGTGGACTTGGAGATCTTCTTGAGCTCGCCCACCACCGTCTCCACGGCCTTGTCGATGCCGCGCTTGAGATCCATGGGGCTGTGGCCCGCGGCCACCAGCTTCAAGCCCTCCTCATAGATGGCGCGCGCGAGCACCGTGGCCGTCGTGGTGCCGTCACCCGCCTTGTCCGACGTCTTGGAGGCGACCTCCTTGACCATCTGGGCGCCCATGTTCTCGAACTTGTTCTCGAGATCGATCTCCTTGGCGACCGTCACGCCGTCCTTGGTCACCGTGGGCGAGCCGAACGACTTCTCGATGACCACGTTGCGGCCCTTGGGACCGAGCGTCACCGCCACCGCGTCCGAGAGGATCCGCACGCCCCGCAAAATCGCCTCGCGGGCCGACTGGTGGAAGAAAATCTCTTTCGCTGCCATTGTAACCTCCTGAAAAAATTGAAGAAAATCCGTCGCGGGCCGGGAGCGCCGCGTTGGCACTCGACCCAGGCGAGCGCCAAAATAAGAGACGGTCCCGGGTTGTCAACACGGAAGGCGCGGCCTGTGGAGGAGCCAACGGCCCGGCGGGCCCGAAGCAAGGCCGCCAGGCGCTACTCGGCGAAGCGCACCAGGTTGAGCAGCTGGTTGAAGTCCAGCGGCTTCTCCAGCGTCATCGCCACGCCCTTGCGCAGGCCCTTGTCCTGCACGTTGCCGTCAGCGTTGCCCGTCATGAGGATGACCTGGGTGTCGCGGTGCCTCGGCTCCGCCTTGAGCATCGCGGTGAACTGGATGCCGTCCATGTGGGGCATCCGGTAGTCACTGATGATGAGCCCCACCTCATGACGCTCGAGGATGTCCAGCGCCTGCAAGGCATCGGCCGCGGAAAAGACGGTGTAGCCGTGCTTCTCCAGGAACCGGGAGAGCAACGTACACAGCTCGACATCATCATCCACGACCAGAATGTTCACGGACCCTTATGAGCTGAGCGGTACGGCGTGCGGGGGCGGAGGTCGCGGAAGGTAACAGCCGTGAGGTACGTTGACAACGCGCGCAAGGGGTTCGTATGTCGCCGCATATGAGGAAGCGGACGTCGAAGCAGGCGGCGCCGTCGGATGTGGAGGCGCGGTTGGCGGAGGTGGCGGCCGCCTTCGAGCGCGGAGCGCTGGAGGAGGCCCTGGCTGGGGCCGATGCGCTGCTGGCCGAGGCCGACGAGTTCCCCGAGGCCCTGCACTGGCGGGCGTCCGCCCTGGCGGAATTGGGACGGCTGGACGAGGCCTTGGAGACATATGGCCGCGCCTTGAAGGTGGCTCCGGACGACCTGGAGCTGGTGCTCGCGGCGGCGGAATGCCTGGTGGCCCGGGTGGGCGACGACCGGGAGGCCGTGGAGGACGGGCTCGCCCTGTGTGCCCGGGGCCGGAAGCTGTCCCAGCGGGCCGGGGACACGGAGCTGCTCTTCGAGTTCCTCCTCCTGGAGGGCATTGGGCTCAACCAGGTGGGCGAGTGTGCGCGGGCCCTGGTGAGCCTGGACGCGGCGCTCGAGCACCTGCCGGGCGCGGTGGAAGCACGGCTGGAGCGGGCCATCGCCTTGTTCGAGCTGTGCCGCTTCCCCGAGGCCCAGACGGCCTTCGAGGAAATCCTGGGCGACGCGGAGGACGAGCCCTGGGCCCACCATTACCTGGGGCTGCTCGCGGAGCGGCGCGGGGATGCGAAGGAGGCCCGCCGGCGCTTCGGGCGAGCCCAGGCGCTGGTGCCCGAGGAGTTTCCGCCCCCGGTGGAGCTGGGGGAGAAGGCCTTCGACCAGGCCGTGGAAGACGCGGTGAAGGCGCTGCCCGGACACGTGAAGAAGTACATGGACAACGTCACGCTCGCGGTGGAGGACCTGCCCAAGGACGAGGATCTGATGGGGGAGACCCCGCCGCTCTCGCCGTGCATCCTGGGGGTGTTCCGCGGCTCGCCGGTGGGCGAGCGCCACAGCATCCTGGGCACGTTCGACCCCTACCCCGCGTCCATCGTGCTCTACCAGAAGAACCTGGAGCGCTTCGCGAAGACGCGGGAAGAGCTGATCGAGCAGATCGGCATCACGGTGATGCACGAGGTCGGGCACTTGATGGGGCTCGACGAGGATGACCTGTGGCAGCGCGGACTGGACTGACAGCCCAGCGTTGACGGACGTGGCTCAACCTGACGGTAATCCCCTGCGGTAGGACCTCTGGACCTGGTGGCTGGCCCGGTCTTCAAAACCGGTGGGGGGCATGGAGACATGTCCCCGGGAGGTTCGATTCCTCTGTCCTACCGACCTGTTCACCCTTGGCGGCATGACCAGCCCGTGAACCCCGCTCCGGGGGTTGTCGTATCCCTTGGGTATTTCTCCAGGCCGGCTACCCATAGAGGGGGGCCGGGAGGAATCCCCATGAAGCTGTGCTGCATGGCTTTGATGCTGGTTCTCCTCGTCGGGTGCGGCACTGCATCCCGAGCCGTGCGCCTGGACACGGGCCAGACCGACACCCTCGTCTTCACCCCTCGTTCCGGCGCCAGGCCGGTGACTCTGGGCAACGGCGAGTTCGAGGAGGCCGTGTCGGAACTGGCTCGGGATGTTCGGCCCCCCACCCGGCCCCAGGAAGCCGCCCGGCGGCTGTTCGAGGTGGAGGCGCGGAGCGGTGCGTACACGTACGAGCCACCCAGCCGCCGCATCACTCCGCTCAAGCCGGGAGAGCACCTGGAGGGGCAGTCCACAACACCGGAGGAGGAGTTGACGCGTGACTACCTGCGCTGGTGCGAGCGCACCGGCAGGCCCGGGGACTGTCTGCGCCTGCTGACGGAAGGCCCCACCGTCAACGGGGATGGTCGTTTCGCGCTCGCCATGGCCCTGGCCAAGGGCGCCGTACTGGACGAGATGCTGGAGGCGCTCAAGGACATGGCCGACCCTCACGCCATGGTGGCGGCGGTGCTCTGGACCTGGACCACGTACATGATCCTCGTCTCCATTCCCGACGTGACGATCTCCAAGGGCCTCGCGGCCGTGATGACCGCCACGATCATTTCCTACGTGGGCGTCGATACCTTCTGGGGTCTCGTCGTGGGCTTCAAGCGGCTGATGGACGAGGCGGACCGGGCCACCTCGTTCAACGAGCTGCGCGCAGCGGGCGAGCGGTACGGCAAGCTCATGGGCCGGAACGCGGCGCGAGCGTTCGCCATGCTGGCCATGGCGGCCATTGGCAACACGGCGCCAGGGCTGGCCGCGAAGGTGCCGAAGCTGCCCGGCTCGATGCAGGCGGCCGTACAAGCGGAGACGCAGGTGGGTATCCGTCTCGTGGCGGTGGGGGAAGTGACGACGGTCGCCGTGAGTGCCGAGACCGTCACCATCGCCCTGGCACCGGGTGCGGTGGCGATGACGGCTCGGGGCAGCAGTGGCGGCAGTTCGCGGGCCAGAGGGAGCTTGTCAGGACACCCAACCCGTCCTGGAGCCAACGACAAGAGGCCAGAAAACATCAAAGCGATCGAGCGGGAGAACGAGTCGGCGCAAACTCTCGCAGACAACGGCTACCATGTGGAACAGAATCCTCCGCCCAAGCCCAACGGCACGAAGCCCGACTACAGAATAAACGGGGAATATTACGACTGCTATGCCCCCAACAGTCCAAGCGCACGCAATATCGCGACCAACCTCAAGAACCAGAAGGTGAACAGAGATCAGGCAGACAGAATCATCCTGAACCTCGATGACACGAGCGTCACGATCGAAGTCATGAAGAAGCAACTTTCGGATTGGCCGATTCCTGGACTCAAGCAACTCATTGCCATTAAGAATGGCAATATTTCCATCCTTTTTCCATAGTCAGAATGCCACGAACCCGGTCTACCAAAGCGGAGAGCACATGGGATTGGACAACAGTCTTGAGCTATCAACTGACTTGAAACCTGCGCAGGTATTGCGCCTCATAGCTGAGAGATTCGGGCTTGAGTGGGGCGATGATGCCCATCTACTCGGGCCTGCAGTATGGGTCAGCGCGATTGAACCAGATCAAGATTTCAAGCTCATGATTGAGGAGGCATTTCATTTCAGACCAGACCTGTCCGTGGGATTTCGACTCGATCCCAATAGCGGCGAATACGAGGAGGGAAATCGCATCATGCTGCGCGCGACGATGTTCCTGCTGGAGCATGGTCGAGATGGGGTCCTGCTCTTCAACGGAGAGCACATCGTTTTGCAGAGGCTCAGTGGGCACTTGGTGCTCAACGAAGACTCCAAGAACTGGACGGACGGGCTCCGGCTGGAAAACGAGATTCGCCTGCCCCACGAAAAGCGGCCCTTGCCATCGCCCCTATTGTAGTGGACTTGAATCGGGCGACGACACCTTCCGTCAAGGATAGCCAGCCCTGGGTAGGACAAACCAGAAGGGAGAAATCAGATGGATTGGAGGGCAATCGATCTGCATGGTGCCGCGAGCATTTCGCGGGTGGTCAACGTCTTCGAGATTCGCGACATACGCGGTATTCCATGGACCAAATACAAGATCAAGGTTCTCGAAGAAGGCTCCGGGGACTTCCTCGCGGTTGCCAATGTGTGTGTAAAAAATGCCAATGGCGCTCCCGATGGGGAGGCAGGACTCGGACGGACAGAAGTAGAGGCCCTCCAGGATCTCATCAAGAGACTGGGTGAAAGATTGAACTCTCGCAAGGACTGGCGAGATGAAGACTTTGAATGGACCGACCCACAGGACTTCTGAAGCAGCAATCGCCGCATTCGATGCCGAGTTCGAAACTGATGTCGAGGCATTGCATGGATGACAAGATCACGCTCAAGGAGGCATACGCGGCGATGTACGCCTACCTTCAAATGCTCTACGACATGACAGGCTCGGACGACTTGGGCGGTTTTTTGGGCAGCATGTCGCTGCTCGAAGACGGTACGCCTGCGGATCCCGGTGTCTGGGACGATTGGATGTGCGCAGTACAGCAGGCAAGGCACGGTCAAGTCGATCTGACCCTGGGACGCCCTGATGAGTGAGCACCACCTGCCTGATGGTTCCGGTTCTCAGGAGATCTTGTGGCTCCGTGCAAAAGAAGGGGATGAAGTGCAGCGACTCGTCGCCGTGACCGCCCTCGGCATGTGTCGCGCCTTGGCCACCGGCGCGATCAGCCCGGCCGCAGCCTGCCATCGACTCTTCGGGCCGGCCCTGCTAACGCGGCTCAACCAAATGAATGCCTGCCCTTCACTTCGTCATGCCATCCACATGGCCACCGAACTTGAAGATGTGGCCGACCTCATCCCGGACAAATTGGCCAGCGCGATCGCGGATGTCGAAGCCGAACTCCTGAAGGCCCTGGCGGATCTCGCTCCGTCCGACCTTGCTGGCGAGAAGTGGCTGGTGAGGGCCCCGTGAGGATCCAGCTTTCCGACCTACGACGGGCGGCAGATGCCCTGTTCGATCACCTGGAGCGGACAGGCCGCACGGAGATCGACCTCACCGAGGACTTCTACTGGAACATCCCGGAGAAGCGGCTGTATTCGGTGTACTCCCCTCCTCCCGAGTCCGAACTGACGGTGGGGCAGTTGTCCGATGACTGGAACGAGGTGGCGAAGATCGCGTCCGGCCAACGCCCTCCGATCGCCTACACCCTGGTCTGGCTCTCGTCGCTCCTGCGCTTCATCGGCTCGAAGCTCGTCTCCTGAAGGGACCACGGGGACATGCAGCCGCCGCGTACCCAAATCGTATCCAAGATGAACGGACGCGGGTGGACCCCCACGGACGCTCTACCCACCCCGCTCCAGAGGGAAGCCGCCCCCCACGAGCAGCCCGCCGAGCCAGGCGGCGGGGCTTCAAAACCAGAAGGGGGCAGGGAGTCATGTCCCTGGGAGGTTCGAGTCCTCTGTCCTACCGACCCTTTCCCCCTCTGAGGACGAGCACTTGAAGCTGTTGGATCCCATCGCGCGGTGTCGGTGAATTCGCGTCCGTCATCGCTTCTTGCGCTCTCCGCGCCTCGGCCCCACGTCGGTCCGGCTGGAGCTTGGCTCCTCTCGGCGCCGTAGAGCACCGACGAGGAATTCCGTGGTCTCGGCCACGATGACATCGAGCGGCGTGCCCAGAATGAGGGAGTGTCGTGCCGCCACCATGACGCCGACCATCATCTCGACGACACGGCCAACGTGGGCCACGGGGCGGAAGGCCCCCGCGGAGACGCCCTCCTCCACGATGCGGCCGACCACGTCGAGCACGGGCGCGAAGCAGGCGGCGATCGATGCGCTCACCTCCTCCGGCAACACGTCTTTCAGGGAGTTGATCACCGGAAGGCTCCGGGCGCCGGGCGCGAAGGCCGCCAAATCACGCCGGACAACGAGGGCCAGCCGCTCTTCCGGGTCGTCCACGCCCGCGGCCTCCTGGACCACCTGGGCCACGAATGGCTCGACCTCGGCCTTCACGACGGCGACGAGCAACGCGTCCTTGGTCGGCGCGTAATTGTAGATCGTGTTCCTCGCGATCCCCGCCCGCCTCGCCACCGAGGCCAGGGACAGCGCCGCGTAGCCCTCTTCCGCCATCACCTCCAGGAAGCTGTCGCGCAGTCGCCTCCAGGTGGCCTCACGGTGCTCGGCGAGCGAGGGGGCGTCAATCCTGGGCATTGGGACAGTTAACACGCGAGGCGCCTCCTCCCACAACGGGCCCCGCTTGTTTTTCACGACGGTCCGTCGTAAAAAACCAGGGACCACTTCACGGCGACTTCCGCCGGACAGGAGTTCCCATGACCGCCCCCGCCCGTTCAGCTCTCGTCGTCGGACTTGGTATCGCCGGCATGGCCTCCGCCATCGGACTGCGGAAGGCCGGATGGCGGGTGACCGTGATCGAAAGGGCGCCCCAACGCCGCGTGGGTGGCTACTTCATCGGGCTGTTCGGCACGGGTGCCAGCGCCGCCAGACGGCTGGGGGTGATGGACGACCTCCATACCCGCACCCCCAAGAGCGCGAAGACGTGGGAAGTCACCCGCGCCGGCAACCGCCGCCGGGGGGCCGGATTCCTGGACCAGCCGGGCGAGCCACAAGGCGTGCTGCGCGGCGACATCGAGGCGGCGCTGTTCCAGAACCTCGGCGATGTGGAGGTGCGCTACGGCACCGAGCCGATGGCGATCGTCGACCTCGAAGGCGGCGCCAGGGTCACGACCCGCCAGTCGTCCACGGGCGAGGAGCGGAGCGAGCGGTTCGACCTCGTCGTGGGCGCCGACGGACTGCGCTCGACGGTCCGGCGCCTCGTCTTCGGCCCGCACGACCAATTCCTGAAGCCGCTGCATGCGATGATCTGCGCGTTCCAGCTCTCCGAGCAGGTGCCGTACTTCCCCGAGAACAACGGCATCGTGCTCGCCGAGCCGCGCCGCTCGCTCTGGGTCTTCCCGTTCGAGGACCGCCCGCCGACCGCGCTCTTCTCCTACCGGACCCGCGACATCGACGCGCAGTTTCGCGAGCCCGTCGGGACCGTGTTGCGACGTACCTATGGACCGGAACCGCTCGGTGACGCCCTCGAGCACGTGTTCGCCCAGCTCGACCGCACCGAGAGCTTCCTCTTCGACTCGGTGAACCAGGTGAGCATGCGCTCGTGGCACTCCGGCCGGACCGTGCTCGTGGGCGATGCCGCATGGTGCGTGACGCTGTACTCCGGCATGGGCGCGTCGATGGGCCTCGCTGGAGGCTCCCTGCTCGGAGAGCTGTTGGCGCTGAACCCGAATGACATCGGTGCCGCGCTGAGCACCTGGGAGGAGCGGCTCAGGCCTTACATCCGCCAGCATCAGCGGACCGCGCTTTTCAACGCGCAGATCTTCACGCCGAGCGGGCCGATCACCCACGTGCTTCGCGAAGGTCTGATGCGGCTGAGCGGCGGGGAGAAGCCGGCCGACGCCCCGCACAACGCCCTCTCGCGGTTCTTCGCTCGACCGAGGAACGTCGAGTTCGCCGCCTAGTCAGGTGGAACTCATGCCTCGCCTTCGTCGACGATCGCCTGGGTCGTGGTCTCCAGCCAGCGGCGGGTGGAGGCGAGGTGCGCCTGATCGAGCGACCGGATGGGCAGCAACTTCCAATTGGTGAGGAAGCCGGTCCAGAGAATGCTGATCCGCGCCGCACGCCCCTCTCCATCCGGCGGCCCCAGCCACCTGGCCAACGGCGCGATCAACTTCGTCTGGAAAAACTCGACGCTCGCCGCGTGCGCCATGGGGTCGGCCGCCGAGAGCATCATCATCGCGAGCGGGCTCACGGAGTCCTCCTGACTGCCGAGCACCGCCGCCATCAAGTCCGCTCCGAAGCGGCGCCGATCTCCGCGCAGAATCGGGGAGATGTCCGCCCGCTCCAACGTCTCCCGGAACAACCCCTCCTTCGAGCCGAAGTAGCGGATGACGAGCGCGGGATTCACCCCGGCGAGCTCCGCCACCTCGCGCACGCCGGTATGGGCGAATCCTCGCGTCGAGAAAAGGGTCCACGCGGCGTTGATGAGCTCGGTGCGCGTGCGCTCGGCGTCGCGCTCGCGCGTCGCCTTCTTGGGCTCGTCGGGGCCGGACGCGTACACGGCTGTGGACTTAGGACAGGGACTGGATCGTGTCCAGAACGCCCTCGGAGCGGCTTCGAGCCGCCCCATTCACCCGCCCGCTCGGTACGACGGAGCGTGTAAACGGCCGTTTACTTGCGGCGACGAGTGCGTTATACCCGAGGAAGTAAACGCTCGTTTACATCGCTGTGGACCCCCCTGCTGGGGTGACACGGCCGTCCCACTCATCCGCCTCACCGTTTGAAGACAATCAACACCCGGAGCGCAGGAGACCCATGGCGAAGATCACATTCATCGAGGCGGCTGGGACGGAACACGAGGTCGAGGCGAAGGAGGGACAGTCCGTCATGCAGGCGGCGATGGACAACCTCGTGCCAGGCATCGTCGCCGAGTGCGGAGGCTTCGCCAGCTGCGCGACCTGCCACGGCTACGTCGATGAGGCCTGGTTGAAGAAGCTCCCCCCGCCGGATGAGGGGGAAGCGGCGATGATCGAGTGCGCCTTCCACGTGCGGCCCAACAGCCGGCTGACCTGTCAGCTCAAGGTGACGCCCGCGCTGGAGGGATTGGTGGTCCGTCTTCCCGTCTCGCAGACGGGCGAGTGAGGACCGGACAAGTCCCCGCGCTTTTTCTCCAACAGCCAGAGAGGTTCGAACATGCATGCCTTTAGCGGACAGAAGTTGGACAAGATTCCCGCGCACGTCCCACCAGAGCTCGTCTACGAATACGACAACGCCCGGGATCCACGGATGCTCGAGGATCCGCACGGCCGGATGCGCTCGCTCATCCTCGAGGCCCCGCCCATCTTCTTCACCCCGTACAATGGGGGCCATTGGTTCGTGACCCGGAAGCAGGCCATCGTGGACATCACGATGAACCCCGAGGTCTACAGCAACAAGATCTCCGGGGAACACTCGGGGGAGCACAAGGACTCGCAGCCGGGCTTGAATCTGTTGCCCATCTCGGAGGATCCGCCGCGGCACACGGCGTACCGGACGCCGCTCAACCAGCCGCTGTCGGCCAAATCGCTCGCCGGACTCGAGTCGGCGATCCGGGTCATGGCGAACGAGCTCATCGACAAGGTGCTCGCCGCGGGACGCTGCGACTTCCTCTCGGACATCGCCGAGCCACTGCCCGTCACGTTGTTCCTGAAGCTGGCCGGCATGCCGACCAACCGTCTGGCGGAGTTCCGTCACCTGGCCGTGCAGGCGGCGTCCGCCACGGTGGATCCCGCGACCCGCGCGGAGACGTTCAAGCAGATCGCGGGGATCATGGCGGAGAGCATCCAGTCCCGGCAGGAGAAGCGTGAGGAGGATCTGCTCAGCCGGCTGCTCGACGCGAAAATCGACGGCCGCAACCCTACGTTCCAGGAGATGCTGGGCTACAGCATGCTCCTGTTCCTCGGGGGCTTGGACACCGTGGTGAATGCCATGAGCTTCGGCGTCCGGCACCTGGCGCGCGATCAGGAGTTGCAGGCGAAGCTCCGGGCCGACCCCAGCCTCCTACCCGGAGCCATCGAGGAACTGCTGCGGCTCTATGGCATCGCGTCCGTGCCCCGGCGGGTGACGCGCGACACGGTGTGCCATGGTGTCCAGTTCAAGCAGGGCGACACGATGTTGTTGCTCCTGCCCGCGGCCAACTACGACGACGCGGCGTTCCCCAATCCCGAGCAGTTCATGCTGGGCCGGACGGAGCAGCACATGTCGTTCAACTCGGGTCCACACCGGTGCGTCGGGTTGAATCTGGCCCGCCTGGAGCTGAAGGTGTTCTACCAGGAGTGGTTGAAGCGCGTGCCGCCGTTCCGGCTGGATCCCCAGGCGCCGCCGCGGTTCATGGGGGGCTTCACCCTGGCGGTCACGAGCCTGCCGCTGGTCTGGGAATAGAGAGACACCCGGAGGCAGCCCCCCTGCTCCGGGCGCACGCCGTCAGTTCATCCGCTCCGCGGGAGCGCACAGCCGCGCGCGCAGGGTGGCCACGGGGGTCTCCCAATTCCGCTCGAACCAGAAGTCGAGGAACAGCGGGGACGCACGGCCACGGCGGAACGCGGCCCACAGCCGCCGCAGGTACTCGGAGCGCCCGACACCGGACTGCGGAGCCGAGAGGAATTGGAACGAGCTGAGCAGCAGGATGAACGCCGCGGTCCGGATTCCCAGATTGCCCAAGGCGTACGCCTGCAACTCCATCTCGCCCATCACATCCGTGGCGTAGCCCGTCAGCACGTGCAACACGTCATGCGTCTCGCGGTAGCGCTTGCCGATGTAGTCGACGTCTTTCTTGATCTCGAGCGTCGTCGCGAAGGGTGAGATCTTGTTGTCGCGGTAGTAACGCGCGAACTCACGGCCCAACGTGCCCTCGGGCAGATGCTCGAGGGTGGCCAGGTCGAAATCTCCTGCCTGCATGGAAGGCCGCTCGGACAGGAGGCGGCGCCCCTCCTCGCTGCGCTGAAGCCGCTGGACGAGCGAGGCGTAGACCTTCATGTCCAGGGAGATGTTGAGCAGCTGGCCGGCGGTGGGATTCGTTGGGTCGTGCTTGGCCACCTCCAGGCACTGGGTCGCCACGCGCAGGCGGGTGAACAGGGAGGGGTTGTCGGGCAGGGACAGGGTCTGGGGATCGATCATAGGGGTTGGCTCGATGTTCAGCTCTTGCGGCGCGGCGCCGACCCAACGGGGGCCAGGCCGCGGATGAAGACGTCGAAGTAAGCGTCCAGGGCCGCTCGCCCGGGGGCGTCGAAGCCCTGCGTCAGTCCCTTGACGGCGAGTCCCGCGAGGGATTCCACGAGCCCCACGGCCACCTGGTGGGGGTCAGTGACGGCGAACACCCCTTGGGTGTTGCCCTCGAGGAGGAGGCGGGCCAGCAGAGCCTCCTCCATCCGCTGGTGCTCGGGCAACAGGCGCAGCGCGTGCGAGTGCATCTCCAAGAGCGTGTCCATCCGCAAGCGCTGGCCGTGCAGCTGGCGTGTGAGCTGCCCCAACTTGCAGTGGATGAAGGCACGCACCTGGGCGTCCGGGGCCTGGGCACCGCGTACAGCCGCCTCGAGCTCCGCGACGCGTTCCACGATGTCCCGCCGGAGGCACGCCTCGAACAGCGCCTCCTTGCTGTCGAAGTGCAGATAGAGGCTGCCCTTACCGACCCCCGCGAGGCGGGCGATGTCCTCCATGGCGGCCTTCTTGAAGCCGAAGCGGGTGAACACCTCGCCGGCGGCTTCGAGGATGGCGGAGCGGGCATCGGAACTCATGACCAGAATAGTATTCTGGTCATCGGGTCAGTGCAAGCCCTACTTCCCCGACCTGGCTGTCAAGTCCACCACTTTCAAGGTCCCGTGGCGGGTACTGTCATAGGCGGCAGGTGGGGAGCACACACGCTCGGCGCGAGGTGTGCTCGAGCCGAGCGCTGGCCAGGGAGCAAGGTCGCATGGACCGCCAAGGGGGATATTCGGAACGTCATCCCATCCTTCTAACGGCTGGTGGATGTCAAAAGCATCCAGCCGACCGCGGTGACAAGTATGCAATCCAGCAACAGCCACCAGGCAATCTGCCCGCCGGTTCAACCCACGCAATCAAGCAGGGTCCCCACGAAATGGGCGAGCAGTTCCAGCATGTCCCGTCAGATGCCGGCGGAGGCCAACTCAATCGCGCTTCGCCAGTTCAGCGCGGCGGTATTGACGCATGCCTTGTATTGCCGGTCCTTCGAAACACCGGTGACGTAAGTCACGATCGATAGCGCGCTCTCGGCCACGTAGAGCCATCCCGGAACCCAACCCGCCGGTTTTGGCACCAGGCTGAAAGCCACTGAGCACTCCATGATTTCGTGGGTCACGATTCCCAGGATGTCGCCCACCTCGGCATTCATATCCCACCTGGCGGCCAGCGACCCGTTCCAGATCGAAGCAGCTACCTTTCGCAGTTCCACCTGGTTGCCGGGGCTCGGGGCCGCCGCGGTGCCCCGCGGCGGGTTGGCAAGTGCCCTGGCCGCCGGGTTCGCCTTCAGGATGACGTCCACAGGCGGGCCGAAGCGCCGTGCCCATACTTCGATGGCGGGATGAATCCGACCGCCTAGATCACCGAAGTAGATGACCTTGCCGCGCTCCGCGTCGAAGTACGCGGCATAGGTCCGGCCGTCGACATAGTGAACAAATGCCGCTGCATGTTGCCCGGGATCGCCAACCCGCCAACCGTCCAGGAAGATGCCGCCGTCCTTCAGGAGAACGGGGTTTGCGGTGGCCGTGAAGTTTTCGCCGAACGCGTCGTGGTGGTCATCCAGAAGTTGACGCACGTCCTGTTTGGCGCCCGCACTACCAAGGGTGTCTGTCAACAATCGTGTCTGGCCCGAAGGGGTGTCCGCAGCCCAGCAGGGCGCCATGAACACGTAGACAATCAAAGCGCAGACGGCGTTTAGAGCAAGCTTTCGGACTCGCATCTCATTCTCCTCCGTGTGAACTGAGCGGGACGTATGCCACGTTTGGCCCAAGCCGACCCGATGCTTCGGCGGCGCTGGGCGGTGGCACCGCAAACAAAGCGAATGACGATCACCAGGTCAAGCCATGGGCGTCCGGTTCCGTCGTAGACGGTGTGGTGGCTGACGCTTCATTCCTTGTTCGCGCGCTCACCCATGAAGCGATATGAGAAATATCGCATTCGCCGTCTCGCCATGCCTTGGTTCGAGTTTCGCACTTTCTTGCGAGGTACTGCACACGCGGGAGTTGCTCCCGTCGGAGCGAGTTGACCAGTTCATCAACGTATCCGCCCCGAAGCAGTGCTGCAGGTGTCATGGGAAGTTGGAAGGCGGGCAGCGGAGAGTGCTCCGGCACCAGATGGTGGAGACACCATCGCTCAAGCCAGTGGAGCGCATACAATACAAAGGTGCGGCTGCTCCGGCGGGCCAAGGTGTGCGCTGACAAGAAGACGGCCGGCTCCGCGGCGCGGATTCTCAGGCTCGAAGGCAGCCATGTGGACATTCCTTCACGTGGAGGGCCTGGAGCCAACCAACAATTTCGCCGAGAGGCTCATCCGCCCTCCCATTCACGACCAGCGCTCAGGCTACACTTCCGGCCTGAGCCGGTGAACGGTTACGATATTAACTTGCTCCTCCTCTCAGCGGTCTACATACGCGCACCGGCGGTTTTCGTATACATTCGAGCTGTCCGGCCATGCCCGTGACGCGCGTTGGATCAGCAGGGGGGGGATGCACATGACATCGCAAAGACCGAGTCTCGCTGCCTCGTCTACCTTTTTCATTATCGCTACCAGCTTGCTCCTATGGGGTTGCACCGCTGACCCGGACGAGCGGAACAACTCGCTTCCCGCGAAACCCACGCTCGGTCATATCGAGGCGCCGCTGGTGGCTAATGGTAGCTTCGAGAATGGCGACCTGAGCGGCTGGGCTGTGGGGACGCACATGAATCACAGCGGTTTGCGCCGCCTCCCACCGGACAGCTTTTCCGATCTGAATCTCAGTTCTGGAGGATTGAATCTGACCTCCGTGGAGGGGGGCGTGCCGGAAACGCAAATTCCGGCGGGCCTGAGCGCGAGTTCGTCTCTTCGCTATCCGAAATATGGCCAGTGGTCCGCGCTCATCAATAGATTCGGCAACAACGACAACACCAACAGCCTGAGTCAGTCCTTCAGCATCACCAACGCGGACGTCGATCCGGCGGATGGAAAGGTACACCTGCGCTTCGCGCTTGCGCCGGTTTTCGAGGATCCAGGGCATTCGGCCAGTCAACAGCCCTATTTCTACGTCGCGGTCCACAATGCCTCGCGGAACAAGCAGCTGTTCGCGAAGTTCGCGTACTCGAACCAGCCCGGCGTACCTTGGCAGAAGGATGCGTCGACCGGCGTGCTCTACACCGATTGGCAGATCTTCGATCTTGCCCCCTCGGCCGCGGACCTCGACATCGGGGATCAGGTTGAGCTCACCGTTGTCGCCGCCGGTTGTTCGCAGGGGGGCCATTACGGCCACGTTTATGTGGACAGTTTCGGTGCCTTCCTTCCTGGTCTGTCGATTGCCGCAAGTGCCCCCTTCCAGGCGAATGCTGGCAGCAACCTGACCTATACCTACCTGGTGAAGAACTCTGGCATGGACACGGCCACCAACGTCATCGTCGATCAGCCTCTTCCGGCGAAAACCACCTTCGTTGGGCTCAACGCGCCGGGCGCGACTTGCACCACTCCCGCGGTTGGTGCGACGGGCACGGTTTCCTGCAACCTGGGCACGGTCAATCCCACAGCGGATACGTCTTTCCAGTTGATCGTGAAGATTGACTCTGGAGCCACGGGGACCGTGAGCAACGGCAGTTACACCGTTCGCGCCGAAAATATTTCACCGCTCATTGGGCCACTGGTCGAGACGGCCATCACCCAGGGCGTGATGTTCGCGGACTTGGTGCTCACGAAGAGTGATGGTGTCGCCGCAGTCGTCTGGGGCCAGACCGTGCAGTACATCATCGAAGTCACGAATCAGGGCCCCTCGGCGGTGATCGACGCGCGCGTGCTCGACACCCTGCCGGCACAGCTCACTTCCGCCTCCTGGACCTGCACTTCGTCTAACGGTGGCTCTTGCGCCACGCCCACAGGCACGGGTCATATCGATGCGAAGGTTAACCTGCCAGTCAATACCAAGGCCGTCTTCACCTTGAGCGCGAACGTCGTCAGCGGCTCCGGAAGTGGCCGCCTGTCCAATCTGGCTTCTGTCACCGCACCCTCCGACGTGGTTGATAACGACACCACCAATAACCAGGGAGTCGACACCGATTCGATCGGGAGCCTTCACCTAGTCACCGTGAACAAGGCCCCTGCCTCCAGTGGAACGGGCAGAGTCGTCACCAGCCCTGCGGCCATTGACTGCGACGCGGCCTGCGCCAGCGCGAGCGCGCAGTTCATGGATGGCTCCCTGGTGAGTGTTACCGCGACCGCAGCCCCTGGCAACACGTTCGTCGGCTGGACGGGCGCTTGCACCGGCACCGCCAACCCGTGCAACTTCACTGTCACCGAGGACACGGTCCTCATCGCGGAATTCTCCTCGCCGAAAGCACCCGCTGGAGGAGCCTGTTCGAGCGCCAATGATTGTCTCAGCAGATCTTGCGTGGATGGTGTTTGCTGTAACACCACCTGCACGGAGCAGTGCATGGCCTGCAACCTCCCGGGCCTGATCGGTACGTGCTCACCCGTTACCGGTGCGCCGGTGGGTGGCCGCCCCGCATGTGCGTCCGACGGGTCCGTCTGTGGTGGCAACTGCAACGGCACGAGTGCCAGCTGCTCCTATCCTGCCGCGAGCACTGTATGCCGCCAGGCGAGCTGCTCGGGAAGCGTCGAAACCCACGCGGCGTTTTGCGACGGCAGTGGTTCTTGCCCGGGGGCCACGATCGTCACCTGTGCTCCGTTCGTATGCGGAGCGAACGCCTGCCTCACTCAGTGCACGACCTTCGCCGATTGCTCGACCGGCAACTACTGCAGTGCACAGGGCCAGTGCCTCGACGACGTTGAGCGCCCCGTGCTGCTGTTGCCAGCCCCCCTCGTACTCGAGGGAACCAGTCCGGCGGGTGCCGTGGCGCATTTCGCCGCGACGGCCACCGACGCGGTCGCTGGCGCGGTTCCGGTGACCTGCTCGCCAGTTTCTGGCTCCATGTTCGCTCTGGGCACGACCTTGGTCACCTGCGGCGCACAGGATGGTCATGGCAATGTGGCGAGTGGATCCTTCACCGTCACGGTCGTGGATACCACGCCTCCGCGTCTGCTGATTCTGGGTTCCTCCAACGAGACACTCGAGTGCGGCGCCCCCTATCTGGAGCAGGGAGCTACCGCCTCGGACATCTGCAGCGGGGATTTGAGCGCCGCCATTGTCACCACCGGCGGGGTAGACAACTCGACCGTTGGTTCATACACCGTCCATTATGAAGTCGCGGACGGGGTGGGTCTCACGGCCTCCAGTGACCGCGTGGTGACCGTCAAGGATACCCTGGCCCCGGTCATCCACATGAATCCCGGGCCCTCTGTCCTCGCGTGCTCCGGCACGGCCTACCAGGACCCAGGCGCCACGGCCGTAGACGCCTGCTCTGGTGACTTGAGTTCGAACATCGTCGTCTCCAGCAACCTCGATCAGTCTCGCGCGGGTCAGTACTCGGTCTCCTACACCGTGACGGACTCCGCTGGGCACTCGAGTACCGCGGTTCGCCACCTCACGGTCGGTCCCTGCTGCTTGAATATCCGGTTGAGCGATTACAACCTGTTCTTGCTCGAAGACTACACCGGGGGACAGGATGTCTTGGGCAAGGTGGCGGCTGGTGGCGACATCACCTTGACGGATTTCTCGGTGGGTACGGGACTGCCGGATAGCGGTATTTCCGACACGTTGGTCGCCGGTGGCAATCTGTCCCTCTCGCGCGGCGGTGTTTGGGGTCACGCCCGGTACGGGAGCGGCTACAGCGCCGACCGGACCGTGGTCTACCCACGAGGCCTCCCGGCCCAGGGCACACCTATCAACTTCGCGGCCCGGTTCGCAGCGCTGCGGAACCTATCCTCGAAGCTCAACAGTATGCCGGCCAATGGCCGCACGACGCGTGAGGTGTGGGGCGGCATCATGTTGAGCAGCACGGATTCGTCCTTGAACGTCTTTGACGTGAGCGCCAGCGCGTTCAGCGGCGCCGTGCTGTTGAACATCAACGCGCCGGCCAACTCACTGGTCGTACTCAACATCCGCGGCGCCTCGGCTACCCTTTCCAGGTTCGGCATCACATTCAGCGGCGGCATCGATCACCATGGCGTGCTCTTCAACTTCGTGGACGCCACCCGCATTGATGCCAGTGGTATCGGAATCCTCGGCACGGTGCTGGCACCCAATGCTCGTATCACTTTCAACGACGGCTCATGGGATGGCGGCATCTATGCCGTGTCACTGACGGGGAATGCCGAGGGTCACATCAACCCGCTAACCGACCGCGATATCTGCCCATGATGAAAGCGGTGAAGGGGTTCCTCCTTGAGGTGGCCCCTTCACCTCCATAGAGGCACCACTTTCAAGACATAACCATTCCATGGAGCGCCCGCCGCTGGACGCTCTTGGAGTCGTCTGGTCTCTTGGGTGCCTCGGTTCTTCCCTGCTCAGGAGAGATTCTCTCTCTTGAGCACACGCGCTGTCGCCACGTCTGCTTGTCTCGCCGTGCTGCCTCGGACCTACCTCCACCCAGGTGGGCTTTCACCTCCCCACCTGCCCCCTATGACAGCACCCGCCACAGGAGCTTGAAAGTGGCGGTTGTCAGGCCTTACGGGTTTACCAAGGGAATCAGGCATATTCGTGTTATGCGGGGCTCGTGAACCCGACAGTCACACGAAAGGCGGTACCCGGTGTTTCAACGTCACCCGAGACAGTCCCCCCCGCTGTTGCTCCGCGGATTGAAGATGTTGAGCGTGCTCGGCCTCGGTCCCCTCTGGGCGGGGGACGCGGCCGCGCTTCCCTCGGACTACGTGAACACCCTTCGAGGGAGCAATTCCGGCGGCGGCTACTCCCGGGGAAACACCTTCCCGGCGACAGCCGTCCCCTTCGGCTTCAATTTCTGGACGCCGATGACCGATGCGAACTCGACGAGCTGGATCTACGACTACACCCGAAGCTCGATCCAGGCCTTCACCATCAGCCACATGCCGAGCCCCTGGATGGGCGACCGGCAGACGTTCCAGGTGATGCCCCAGACGGGCGCGGTGATCGTGGATCGCGCGAGCCGTGGCGCCGCCTTCAGCCACGCCAATGAGATCGCCCGGGCGCATTACTACAGCGTGAGGTTCAACAACGGCCTCCAGACGGAGATCGCTCCCACGGACCACGGCGCCTCCTGGCGGTTCACGTTTCCGAGCACCAGTTCCTACGTGCTGTTCGACACCGTCAATGGTCTGAATGGCTCGCTCACCATCGATGAGGCCAATGGTGTCGTCTCCGGTTACACCGATCACTCGACGGGCTGGGGCCCCGCGCCCCGTATGTATTTCTACGCGAAGTTCAGCAAGGCGATCGCCGAGTCCCAGAAAGTGACCGGCCAGCGCGCCGTGACGTCCTGGGTCCGCTTCAACACCTCGGCTGGCGAGAAGGTGACGATGTCGATCGCCACCTCCTTCCTCAGCGTGGCCCAGGCCCAGTCCAACCTGGCGCAGGAGATCGGCACCAAGAGCTTCGACACCGTCAAGCAACAGGCGCAGGACGCCTGGAACGCGCTGCTGGGCAAGATCGAGGTGGAGGGCGCCTCGGAGGATCAGAAGACCATCCTCTACTCCAACCTGTACCGGACGTTCCTGTACCCCAACTCCGCCTGGGAGAACGTGAACGGCACGCCGAGCTACGCCTCGCCCTACGCGAGCGGCAGCCCCGTGAAGACAGGCAAGGTGTACGTCAACAACGGCTTCTGGGACACCTACCGCACGACCTGGCCCCTGTACTCCCTGCTCATTCCCACCAAGACCGGCGAGTTGCTCGATGGGTTCGTGAATGGCTACAAGGACGGAGGTTGGGTCACCCGCTGGTCCGCCCCGGGGTACGCCAACATCATGGTCGGGACCAACTCGGATGTGATCTTCGCCGATTCCTACCTCAAGGGCGTGCGCAACTTCGACGTCTCCGCGGCGTATGACTCCATGCTGCGCAACGCGGCGACCTACAGCAGCGATCCCGCCCGAGGCCGCAAGGGAATGGATCGGTCCATCTTCCTCGGGTACACGCCGCAGGATCGCGTGGGAGAGTCGACGTCCTGGTCCCTGGAGGGCTACCTCAATGACTTCGGCATCGCCCAGTTGGCCCAGGAGCTGGGAAAGTCCGAGGACGCGCAGTACTTCCGCAACCGTGCCTTGAACTACGTCCACCTCTTCTCGCCCTCGGTGGGGTTCTTCCGCGGCAAGAACGTGAATGGCTCCTGGCGGACCTCGGACGCGGACTTCAAGGCGAACCGCTGGGGCTGTGAGTACACCGAGGGCAACGCCTGGCATTACAGCATGCTCGCGCCCCAGGACGGACAGGGGCTCGCCAACCTCTATTCGGGAAAGAGCGGGTTGGCCAACAAGCTCGATGCCCTGTTCTCGGCCGCCCGGGATTACGACGTGGGCTGCTACGGCGGCGTCATCCACGAGATGAAGGAAGCCTACGACGTGAACATGGGCCAGTACGGCCATTCCAACCAGCCCGTGCACCACACGCTGTACATGTACAGCTACGCGGGGACGCCGTGGCGGATTCAGCAGCGCGTGCGGGACGTCTTGAACACCCAATACCAGTCCGGTCTCGGCACGGGCCATGGCTACCTGGGTGACGAGGACAACGGAGAGCTGTCGGCCTGGTACCTCTTCAGCGCCATGGGCTTCTACCCGGTGAGCATGGGCCGGCCGGAGTACGCCATCGGAGCCCCCTACTTCACCAAGATGACGGTCCACCTGGAGAATGGACGAGATCTCGTCATCAACGCCCCGAACGTCAGCGACACGAACCGGTACATCCAGGGCGTCGTCCTGAACGGGGAGAGCTATACCCGCAACTACCTGCTCCACTCGGCGATCGCGCAGGGCGGCACGCTGAACTTCACGATGGGCTCGTCCGCGACGAACTGGGGCTCGGGCGCCAGTGATCTGCCCGCCTCCCTCACGGCGGGCAACTCCGTCGCGCAACCGCTCGCCGATGTCGCCAAGGGGGGAACGGTCTCCGCCAGCGCGGACAACGCGGCGAGCGGCGAAGGCTCCGCACAGGGCTTCGACGACAACTCGTTGACGAAGTGGCTCGCCTTCCAATCCACGCCGTGGGTCCGCTACCAGCTCTCCGGTGGAGCGAAGACGGTGAAGATGTACACGTTGACGTCCGCCAATGATTTCCCCGGACGGGACCCGAGGAGCTGGACGCTCCAGGCCTCCAACGACGGGAGCAACTGGGTCACCCTGGATACCCGCACCGGGCAGGACTTCCCCTGGCGGTATCAGACTCGGGCATTCGCGCTCAACAACAACAACACGGCCTACAGCCAGTATCGTCTCCAGATCAACGAGACCCACGGTGACTCGATCACGCAGTTGGCGGAGATCGAATTGCTCGGTAAGTAGCACGTGCACGGGCCGGCCGCACCAGGCCGGCCCGTGGCGCTCCAAAAATCTTCCACCGAAGAGGGACGGATGAACCTGCATTCATCGACGTTTTCAATTCGCACCGCGGGAATGCTCGCCGCGCTGCTGCTCGTGGCCCCCGCCTGCAAGAAGGACAACCCGGAGGCCAAGGGCGGTACGGGACAGAGCGCGGGCGGAGCCACTTCGGGCGGGAAGATCGCCTTGATGCTGCCGGAGTCGAAGACCGCTCGCTATGAAACCCATGATCGCCCGCACTTCGAGCGCAAGGTGCGCGAGCTGTGTCCGGACTGCGAGGTGCTCTATAGCAACGCCGATCAGGATGCCTCCAAGCAGCAGAGCCAGGCCGAGGCGGCGCTGACCAATGGCGCCCGGGTGCTCGTGTTGGATCCCGTGGACTCGGCTTCCGCGGCCGCCATCGTCGCGCGTGCCCGGCAATCGAAGGTGGCGGTGCTCAGCTATGAGCGCCTCATCCTCAACGCGGACGTCGACTACTACATCTCCTTCGACAACGAGCAGGTGGGCCGGCTCCAGGGCCAGGCCCTGGTCGACAAGCTGAAGGCGGACGGCAAGGAGTCTGGCACCATCGTGATGCTTCACGGATCGCCCACCGACAACAATTCGAAGTACTACAAGTCGGGCTCGCACAGCGTGATCGATGGCAGCGGCTTGAAGGTGGGCGCCGAGTACGACACCCCGGACTGGAGCCCCGACAAGGCCCAGCAGGAAATGGAGCAGGCGATCACCCGGCTCGGCAAGGACAGCATCGCGGGCGTGTACTCGGCCAATGACGGAATGGCCAGCGGCGCCATCGCGGCCATGAAGGCGGCGGGCATCAACCCCCTGCCGCCCGTCACGGGCCAGGACGCGGAGCTGGCCGCCATCCAGCGCATCCTCACGGGCGAGCAGTACATGACCGTCTACAAGGCCATCAAGCTGGAGGGAGAGATCGCGGCCGAGGTCGCGGTGACGCTCCTGCGCGGGGGCCAGCCTCCGGCGGGCCGGGTGAACGGCAAGGTGAACAATGGCACCAAGGATGTGCCGTCCATCCTCCTTCCCGCGCAGATCGTGACCAAGGACAACGTGAAGAGCACCGTCATCGCGGATGGGTTCTGGACGGCCGCGCAGCTCTGCGAGGGCTCCTACGCGAGCGCCTGCGCGACGGCTCAGATCACGCCCTGAGGCTCCCTCCCCTCCGCGCCGATCCTGGGTCGGCGCGGAGACGGAGCGTCTGGACCCGCTCAATCCACGAGCAGACGCTTCACGGGAGCGGGATCCACCGCGACCATCAACGGCCGGGTGAAGTTGCTGAATGACACGAGCGCCTGGCCGGGCGCGAGCCGCGAGACGCGGTTCCACAAGCTCTCGTCGATGCTGCCCGCCGTCTTCTGCATCCGCGAGATGACGGAGCTGTCCGTGATCTTGTGGATGATGAAGTTGTTGAGCAGACCCAGCACCTCGTTGGGCAGGTGCTGCGGAAGCTGCGTGACGAAGACAAGCCCCAACCAGCGCTTGCGCCCCCGCTTCGCGATCTTCGCCACCTGCTCGAACAGCACCGGCATCTGGGAGATGCGGCTGGCGGACAGGAACTCGTGCGCCTCCTCGAGGACGATGAGCACCGGGGTGATGGACTTGCCCTGGGCGTTCGCCGCCTGGTAGCGCGCCTCCTGGGTCTCCTGCAGTCCCCGGAGGATGTCGGCGATGACGAGGTTGTTGAGCTGGGGCGAGTCCGTGTCCGACAAGTCGATCACCGACACCCGTCCAGGCTCGAGCATCGCGCCGTGATCCACGCCGGGCGCGGTGTCGACATCGAAGATCTTGAGGCGCCGCAGGTTCTGCAGCTTGCCCATCAAGGCCTTCCAGCTGATCTCGTTCTTGCTGCTCTGCGCCATCACCCGGCCCAACACCCGGCCGGGATTCCCGCGGAACTCACTCTTCAACTGAGGACCGCGTGGCGGGGCATCCCCGCCCTCCGAGTCCGCCCCCTCTTCCGACTCGGGATCCTCCTCCGCGGCGCCTCGCCGCCTCGATGGGGACTTCGACCGGCTCTTGCTCTCGCTCTTGCCCTCGTCACTGAGGGTGTAGAGGTACGTGTTCACGACGTCGAGGATGTGCTGGAGCGTCATCCGCGGATAGCCCGTGGAGAGCTCGTCCACGTCCAGCATCTGCTGATGCTCCTCCTCGTTCCGGGGGAAGATCTTGAAGTCCTCCAGGAGCAGCTTCGTGACGTCATAGGCCTTGTGGAAGCGCTCCTGCTGCGCCTCGGACATGCCGAGGATTTCCGAGATGGCGTAGGGCGACAGGCTCGAGAAGTTCAGCGAGAAGCGGTGCAGGTTCTTGTGCCTCGGGTTGCGGCTGTCCCGGCCCGTGAGGTGGTGGATGTGCAGGTCCTTCACGCCCTCGGCCTTCTGGCCCCTGCGCGCCAGGGCCGCGAGCATGGCCGCGTGGTCCGTGGGCTGATCCACGTGCGTGTACTCCCCTTCCACGTCGAAGACGATGGTCGCGATGCCCGCCGCCTGTGCATGGTGGATGAGGGTCGCCACGGTGGTGGATTTGCCTCCGCCCGTGGTTCCGATGATGCCGGTGTGACGCGGGAGGATGGACTTGTCCCGAGGATCCAGGCGGGCCTCCATCCGCTCATGACCCGCCACCATCCCGATGCACATGCTCCCCTTGAGCCCCAGCACCCGCGCGCTCTCCTGCTCATCCAAGACGAAGACGGGGCTCTTGGGGCGAGGCCGGAGTTTGGGGGCCGAGAGAGCGCCGCCCACCTCCTCCCCCAGGATCTCGATGTCGGCGCGCCCGTGGTAATCGAAGGTGTAGGACATCTTCTTGCCCTGCACGACCACGCCCACCGCCATCGTGGAGTTGGCGGCGATGGCATCCGGCTCGGAGAAGGGACCCCGGACGACCACGCCCAGATAGGAGCGCTTGTCCTCCCGGGACTTCACCCGCACGAGCGTCTGCGAGGCCAGTTGGTGCATGTCCTTCCGCGTCGTCAGCACGGTGATGAGGTTGTCCTCGCTCGCCGAGGTGTCGAAGTGGGTGAAGCCCACGGCCTTCTCGAGCTCCGGATCCAGGTCCAGGGAGGAGGCCTTCGCCAGGGTCTCGAGTTCCTTGAACTCCCCCAGCGCCTTCTCGGGCAGGGGGCTGAGGACGTCGTTCCGGGGCGAGGCTGGAGCAGCGGGTGCCTTCGCCTGCGGCGGCGGAGCGGCGGGTGGCCTGGCCGGTGGCGGGGTGTTGGACGGCGGCGGAGCCTTGGCCTGCACTGGAGGGACAGGCCGGGCGGGAGGTGTTGCCGGGGGTCCAGCCGGCTTCGGGGCGCCAGCGACGGGCCCGCCCGGGGGTTTGGGTGCGCCCGGCGGTCTTGGCCCCGGCACCGCCACCGGCACCGTCCGCACGGGCCCGCCCGACGGAGGCGTCACGGCACCTGGTGCGGAAGGCCCTCGGACGGCCATGGGCGCGGTCCTCGGGTCCGAACCGGGAGAGGCCTGGTAGGTCTTGTCATCATCGGCCATGGGTCATGTCTCCTCAGGGACGCCGCTTGCGCTCGCTGGCGTAGTGGAACTTCGCGCCCGCTTGGGCGTAGGCATCGTTCACCATGCCCAGGAAGCCTTCGGATCCGAAGGCTCCCCGGCAGGCCACATCCGCGACATCCAGGAGCATGGGGAAGCCCCGCTCGGAGCGGAGGATGCTGTCGGCCATCGCCACATGCGCCGCGACGTGGACGTGCTCCCGGTGTGCATAGAAGAGATACGGAGGCGAGTGGTCCGACGCGCGGAAGATGCCTCGCAGCACGTTCGGGCAGTACTCCCTCACGAACTTGAGTGCCCTCTTCCGGTCATCGTCGTCGAGATTCCACTTCTCGACGAGGTACGCGCTGTCCTCTTCGAGCGTGTCGATGATGGCGTACTCCCCGCCGTACAACGCATTGCCGAAGGTCAGGAAGCCGCGGTCCTCCAATGAGTTGGGGACGAAGACGAACTTCTGTTGATCCCGGATGAGGCGCTTGAGCAGTTCGAGCGACGCGGTCAACAGGCTCGAATAGCCGGAACCCGACAGCAGCTCACGCGAACAGGGATTTCCATAGCCCATGCGCCAATCGGCGTTCGACCGGTCCAGCAGGAGGGCCAGCTCCGCGTGGGCCCGGATGTTCCGGCGCGCCAGCTTGGACAGGGTGTCCTCCTCTTCCAGGTCGCGCGCCCGGCGTTGCTCGAAGATCTCCCTCACCAGCTTGCGCGCATCCGTCTGGGTCGACATCTCCTTGCGAAAGAGGCGCTGGGAGAAAACCCCCGTGTTCCCGCCATAGCTGACGATGGCGACCCCAATCTGCGTGATCGCGATGGGCAGGCTGTCATGGGAAACGGCCACGCTGTTCACGGCTTCGACTCGCCCTGGGAAGAGCAGACCCTCGTGAATGGTGGCCAACCGCTCGGGACTGGCTGGGTAGACACCCGCGCTCGGGGGCGCATCGCGCGGGAGCCGCAGGCGGGGGAAGAATTCCTTCCGGATGAAGTCCCGGAGGACATCCTCATCTTCCACCGCCTTGCCAATCTGAGCCTTGAATCGCTTCAGGAGGGTCTTGGGATCGAATCCCAGGTCCCAACTCCTCAAGTCGAGCGTATCGGCGAGATCCTCGCCGAACGCCTTCCGATAATCATCGTCCCGGATGAAACCATCATCCCCATCCGGTGGAATCCCCTCCGACATGCTTATTCCTCCTCCTCCTCATTGAAATACTTCTTGATGGAAAAGGGCCGGTGTTCTGGCCCGAGCAGGATCCGGGCATACGACTCGGCCTCTTCTGGGCGAAGGCCGAACCGGAACGCCATTTTCGCCACTCCCTCCTTCCGAGAGACTCCCTTCAACATCGGGAGGACCTGCTCCGCGGGTGCCAACAATTCAAAGGCCAGACGATCCGCGCGATGCTCCGCGGCATCCACCCTGCCCACGCAGATGGCCCCCGAGGAATCCCGATCCATGAGCTTGACCTGCACGAGGGGAATCCGCTTGAACATGGCGGACATACCCTCCTCGATATTGGGCTCGCGCTCCCCATCGAGCACCTCGCAGATGCGCTTGCCAAGGGCTCCCACGGCCTTCATCCGCGGCAATAGATGATCGAGGACGAAGTGGGCCACTTCATGCGCCAGGGTGAAGCGCTGCACAGCCGCGGTGTCCTGGCTGTCCCAGAAGATGAATCCGTGTTCCTTCTCCGCCACCATGCACCCGTGAATCGCACGGTCCTCCTGGGGGGCATTGACCTGGATGTCCCGTTGGGCCAACCAGTCGCGAATCTGGTGGGTGGTGAGTCCCGGAATCTTCACGAGGAAAACGGGGAGGTGGATTTCCACCTCCTCCGCCAAGTCACGAGGGAAACGCGTGCTGGGGGTAGCGCCCAGCTTGCTGGCCTTCACCGCGTCCTCCAGCCACCTGCGCCTCATGATTCGCGCTCGTCATCGTCGGAACGGTCTCGCGCCGCGAGCAATGTGGAGCCGCTTCGTGCCTCGCCCTCATCCCGCCGAGAGAAGGCGGCCAATGACTCCACGCGCCGGATGAGCCTCACGAGCGGAAGCGGCGCCAGATTGAAGCGGTCCGTGATGATGCGCAGATGCTCGGCGAAACGGTCCTCCTCGGGCCGGCGGCAGAGCGCGAGCCAATCGAGCGTCTCGAGCGAGCAGTCCAACTCCGCCGCGAGATCTTCCGGCGACTTGCCCTCGATCCGGTGAGCGGTCTCGAAGATGTAGCCGAGCGTCCACTTGTGCTCCGGGCTCTTACGGACCGCGGTCTTCAACCACTCAGGCTGGGTCATCGGGGTCCTCCTTTCCAAAACGTTCCAGTATCTTCATGAGTCGGTCCCGGTGCCGCTTCACTTCCTGCCGCATCCGCTCCAGGCACGACGTGTCCAGTCCCAACGCCCGCGCCAGCGTCTCGGTGGAACTCTCCCCGCTGAGGATCAGCCGGAGAGCGGCCACGTCTCGCTCGTCCTTCAAGAGCCCCTTCTCGATGAGCCGGTCCACGGCACGGGATGCCTCCACATAATTCTCCAAATCCTCCTTCGGAGACGGCTGCCAGAGTTCGACAACGCTCGCGAAGTTTTCCTCGCGCTGGGCTTCCGAGGCCCGCGAACGGAGCCGATCCCTCACCCGATACTTCGCCGCCTGGGTGAGGTAGGTCACCAAGCGGCCCTGCCGGGGATCGTACCGCTCGGGGGTCGTCGCATAGGCGAAGAGCACATCGATGAGGGCATCGTGGGCCGTCTCCTTGTCGCACTTCAGACCACTCGTCAGGAACCCCTCGATCCGCTCCGCGAAAGCGAGCAGGAGATCGACCAGGATCGCTGGATCCTTTTGAAGGGCCCGGTCATGCAGTTGCCGCTCATCCACCGGCGGAACTCTTCGTATGGACATCCTCATCCCCTCTCCTCGCCAGGTCGCGTTCAGACCTCGCGCGCTCCGTGTGTGTGTTGTCCGTTCCTTCGGAACCACACCGGAGAGTTCGACGCGGACGTCATCCGACCTGACGGGGAGGTTGATCGATGCCTGGATGGAAAGTCCATACCTCTTTGGTGGTAGTCCGCTCCAACCCGGCTTCATTGGGAAAATAAACACGGCGTGGCGAACTCCGCCTTTCCGCGGCGAATGAATCAGGGAAGACGCGGCGAGACGCCGTGCTTCGCCCCCCTGGAGAAACGCATGACGACCCTGTCCTGCCGCGTCGCCACCACCCTGCGGCACCTCGATGATGCGCTCAATGTCCGCTACGCCGTCTTCGGCTCCGAGCTGGGTCTGCTCGGAGGTTCAGCCCTCGCGGCTCCTCGGGAGGTGAATTGCTTCGACACGCTCGAAACCACCTCTCATGTCGTCGTCTACGCGGACGAGGTGCCCGTGGCCACCACCCGGCTGCTGTTGCCCAACCAGGAAGTGGCGCGCGCCACCGGCGGACGGTGGGGCCTCGCGCTGGAAGACAAGGTGGATCTGTCGAGCGTGGGCGGCACGGGCCTCCTGTTCGCCGAGAGCACCCGCCTCTGTATCCTCCATCCCTGGCGTCATTCCGAAGCGCTCCTGTGGTTGCTGGCCGGGCTCTACTGGGAGAGCCGTCGGCGCGGGGTGACTCACTGGATTGCCTCCGCGAACATGGAAACGGATTGCGGAGAGGACGCGCGGCTCATCCACCAGGTCGCGAAACACAAGGGTTGGTTGAGCCAACGATGGCACGTGCCGAACCATCCCTCGCCTCCCCCTCCGGAGACGCCCCTCGTGCCCCTCTACTCCGAATGGGAGCGGGCGGGGGCCCGGCGGGGCCAGCTCGACGGCCTGAGGATGCCGGGGGTGTTGTCCTTCTTCGCCCGGAAGATGGGCGCGCGCTTCATCTCCGAGCCCATCTACGATCCGGCCTTCCAGCGCTACTCCCTGCCGCTGGTCGCCGCCCTGAATGAGATTCCCGCCAGCACCCTGCGCCGGTTCGACGCCTTGAGCGTCCCGGCCGCTCGCGGCGCCTGAGTTGCCGTTCCTCCTCCTTCGCTTCGACCTCACCCCCCCTTCACTTCAACACCCCGGGACCGATTCACGGCCCCCGGACAGGAGACGTCCATGCACATGCAGACCGAAACCTCCCCCCTGACGACGGATTGGACCCAGGCCCTGGAACTCGAGGCGCGCACGTTGGTGGCGCAGTTGGATGCCCATCCCGACGCCCGGCGGCTCTTCGAAGGCACCATCGACACGACTGGCTACGCCCGCTACCTGATGCAGACGTACCACTACGTCCGCTGGAGCACGCCCCTGCTGATCGAATCGGGACAGCGGATGAAGCGCTCGGGCCGCCACCCCGCGCTGGGAGAGTTGCTCTTGCAGAAGGCCGCCGAGGAGCGGGGCCACGAGCGCTGGTTGCTCGCGGACCTGAAGAACCTGGGCTGGCCGGCCGGGCGGGTCGAGGGCTCGGGACGCAGCCCGGCGGTCAATGCCTACATCGCCTGGAACCGATACACGTCCATGAAGGGCGCTCCCACGGCGTTCCTCGGCACCGCCTACGTGCTGGAGTACCTGTCCGTGGCGCGCGCCAGCAAGGCGGTGGAACGGCTGCTGGCGGCCCGGCTCATCCCCAACATCCACAAGGCCGTCACGTTCCTGAGGGGCCACGGGAGCGCGGATGAGGGCCACGTGGCCGAGCTGACGGCGGTGCTGCGCTCGCTGACGGATCCCGAGGAACAGGCCGCGATGATCCTGTCCGCCCGCACCACGCGCGTCCTCTACACGGGGCTTTTCTCGTGTGATGAGCGGAGGTCGTGACGCGTACCCCATGAGGAGTACAGACGGCATCGCCCTCCCGACGCATGTTGCGCGTTGAGCACCGGCATCAATGGGTGCTCCCGGAACGAGCCCATATCCCCTGAGTGGGCTCGTTCCGGGAACGTCTGACGTTTCGAGGAACATTCATGGTCTACATCACCCACATTCGGCTGTCCGCGGGCGGAACCACGCTCAAGCACATCACTGATTTGTACTGGCACAATCCCCAGACCGGAGAGTCCGGTGCTAGCCCCCGCGCGAACATGGTGGATTGGATTGACAGGGGAGGAGATGCCCGGGTCAAGGATCAGCAGGGCGAGGTGAAGGTGGAGGTCGTGAGGGACCAGCCACCCTACTTGAGGACCGTGGCCAATGGCCGCACCACGGACAACCTGTTGTCGCTCCCCCGCTTCTAAACCTACTGCGTCAGGATGCTCACCTGCGGCACCCTCCAACCCTTGTTCAAGCCGGTCGCTTGACCAGCGCACCTTCATTTCCTGTAATTCCGGAGCGACGGCTTTCGGCCGCATCGCTGCCGGAGGTGCGTCGTGTCCAACCATCGTCCTAGCGCTCGTCCTACGAACGCGCGTCTGGGCCCCTGCTCTCGCGCCTGGGCCCTCATTGTCCTCCTCCAGTTCGCGTGTGCTACGGGCACCCCCCATGGCAGCCTCCTTACGAGGGAGCCCAGGCTCAAGTCCGCCACCGTGTACGAGGTGGACTTCATGGAGCCCGGTGCCGTCTCCACACGGCCGGTCCCCATCCCCAGGGCCGAGTTCCAGCAGGCCTTCCAGCGGCTCGCCCACGACGTGCGATTGGGCGCGAAGACGCCCCGGCAGGCCGCCCACGAGTTGCTGAACCTCATACCCACGCAGCCAGACGCCCCCACGGTGGCCGTGACGGGCTACTGGAAGTTGGAGCATCATCGCGGCGAGTCCCTCACCTGGATACCTGAGCGTCAAGAGGGCCCGGTTGCCCTCACGCCTCAGGCCGAAGAAGCCCTGAAAGAGAAGTACCTCAAGTGGTGTGAGCGGCAGGGTGGCGGCGACTGCCTGGGCCTGCTGGACGATGGGCCCTACCTGCGCGCGGATGACCGGCGGGCGTTCGCCCTGGCGCTGGCCTTCGGCTCGGTGCTCGACGAGACGCGCGACGCCCTCAAGCGCGAGTTGCTGGACGTGCAAGTGCTCGTCTCCATGGTCGTCTGGACGGTGGCCCTTTACTGCATGATGTGGGTAGTGCCCGAGCCGACAACCAAGGCCATTGCCGCTGGCATGACCCTCCTCCTGGCGGGCTACCTAGGCCTCCAGACGATGTACGGGCTGATGAACGGGTGGGCCCACATGGCCGACACAGCGCACCACGCCACCACCTTCGAGGAGCTGCGCGCGGCGGGTGCGGAATTCGGCAAGGTGCTGGGGGAGGACGCCGCCCGGGCCATGATTCTCGCCGTAACCGCCCTCAGCGGGCATACGATGGGGCAGGTGCTGCCGCGGGTGATGTCGCTTCCGCGCATCAACCTCGCGGGAGCGCAGTTCGAGGCGCAGGGCGGCGCCGCCGTCATGGGACGCTTGGAGGTGACGGAGGCCGCGCTCGCGGCGGAGGGGGCCCTGGCCAAGGCCGTAGCGGCGGCGGAAACGGTGGCCACCTCTCCGCAGGGCCCCATGGCCGTGGTGATGCTCAAGAAGGGGACGGGCAATGGGCCGGGACAGGCTCCAGGGGGCCGCTCCGCCGAAACCGTCATCCATCACCGGGGCGGCAACCGGCAGGTGGAGCTCAGCGACGGCCAGCGCTGGCACTTGCCACGCGGAAAGTCGGCCGCGGACATTCCCGCCGAGGACAAGGTGGGAGACATGCTCCAAGAAGCCATCACCCAGGCCGCGAACGAGTGGGGACCCCACAGACTCAGCCAGAACGAGCGAAGGGCCATCGACGATGCCAAAAAGGCGGGCGAGTATTGGCTCGCGCGACTGCTCGAGCGCGAGGCCCGGGGGCGATTCGTGCACGCCAAGGTAGAGGCACAATTCAAAGGCCGCCTTCGGTTCAACCACCGGGGCGTCGACGTGGTTGATCTGGAGAACAACCGCAAGTACGAGATTCTCTCCGGAACGGAGTCGAACCTGGCACGGCACGGCAGGCGCATGGCGGGCGAGTTCTTCCGGATGCTCACCTTCTGAAAGGGGCGATGGCCATGGACCGGTTCGGAAACGTCCTCTTCGAGAACAAGGATATTGAAAACGAGCGGCTGGAGTTGATGGATAGGGAGGCGCACTACTTCCTGGGCCCCAACCTGACAATGAAGAATTGCACCCTCGTGCTGAAGGTGTCCGCCCGGCGTCTGTTCTTCGATGGAGCGCGTTTCATCAACTGCACCTTCGAGGTGAAGCAAGAGCTGAAGAATCACCAGCAATGGCTGGCGGCGTCGCTGAAGGGCTGTCGGTTCAAGGGGCGGCTGTCGGGGTGCGACTTCGGGCACTGGCCCGAGTACATGAGCCTGCCGGGATTTCAGCACGGCTCCATCGAGGATTGTGACTTCACCGAGGCCCGCCTGGATGGCTGCCGCATCATGAGTTGTGACCCCTCCACCATTCGCTTTCCCAAGTGGCCCTGCTTCACCCTTCTGGACCCCATCAGGAGAGCCCCCGAGCTGCGCAGCGTCCAGTGGCCGGGCCGATTTGGCTCTGTTGTCGTAGACGAGCTTCACACGCAGCCGCCTCGAACCACGGCGCTGACCGAACACGCCCTCACCCTTGCGAAGCAGTTGGACACCCACCCGGAAGAACTCCTGGCGGTCATCGAGAAGTTCGACTGCATCGTCCGCTGACAGGGCTACACCCAGATCACACAACGCCTCGCACGACTTAAACCTCACACGCGCCCTCGCGCAGGGACGCGACAACGCCCGGATCCTCATTCACGGGCGCTGTCGCGTCGTGTCACTCCGGCTTCTTCAAGGCCTTGGCGATGAACTCGGCCCGGCCACTCGTCTCCGTCTTCCCGTAGATGCTGCGCAGGTGCTTCTTCACGGTGCCCACCTCACATCCCGCCAGCGCCGCGATTTCCTTGTCGGATTTGCCCTGGAGGAGGAGTTGAGCGATTTGCGTTTCCTTGGGCGTCAACTTCTTGAGCCAGGTCACGAGCATGGGGTGATGTGTCTCCTGGAATTTCAATTGCCAGTACGCGGGACCATCCGCCCGCGTAAAGGGAGTGAACGTCACCGTCAGGGTCTCTCCTGCTTCTTCGTTCTCGCGCACCCACGTTCCCGCGGCCGAGCGCTCCACCAACGAGGCACACGTCTCGAGCAACTCCCTCGGAATGCCTGACGGCGCGCACTCCTTGGGAGAAAACCACTTGCTCACCAGCGCGGAGACAGGCGCCGTCTCCTTGATGATTTCCGATGGTGGCGACAACACCAGGAGCGCCACGTTTTGCTCCCGGGCGAGCGATTCGAAAAGGCCGCCATGGAGCGCCCCCTCCAGGAACATCCGGCACTTCTGGATCGTGATCGCCAACAGCCGTGCGACATACTGAAGGAGACCCTGTTCGCGCTCCGAGAAGGGACGAGGCCGGGTCCGGTACGCGGTGAATCCCCCATGCCAGGTTTGTCCTGGAACGGTCAGCATGATGGACATGACTTGCTCGAGCGGCATGCCCATCTCGTGGCTGATCCGATACATGGAATTGCGCTCCAGATCCTCGCGCGAGATCATGTCTTCATCCCGCATGACCGTGTTCGGGTGGAGCGCGACCGCGTCCTGGACGAAATCACACCCGCCCCATTCCGGGGCCCGGTCGAAGAACGCCGGAAGCATCCGCGCCACCAACCAGTCGTATCCGCGCGCCGGACCGGGTCTGGATACGCACAACGCCATGCAATCCGCCGCGATCAAGCTGGCCAGGAACTCCTCCACGCACCGCACCAGCTCCGACAGGGTCTGGACGTGGATCAATCCTTCCATCAGCTTGCCGATGAGCAAGCGCTCCCGCGGGTACATGTCCTCCCAAGTCATCGGCGGCCCTCATCGTCCCAAGAGTGGGACTCCCACCCTCCATGTAAGGGGGCTGAACTTCCCTGTCTGTGCCCCCGAAGAGGTATGCCCCGACTTCACACATGGACCTACCAGAGGAGCAGGCGCCCATCACAAGTAAGTGAGCACTCACTTTCTTTTTGAAATCCGGGGACGCATACTTGCCCCATGTCCGATGCATCGACCCTCACCGTGGGCGAGCCCCGAGCCCGGAGGACCCAGCAGGAGCGCCGGGATGCCACCCGCCTCAAGCTGCTGGACGCCACGATCGAGTGTCTGGTGGAGCTGGGCTACGCGCGGCTCACCACCCTGGCGGTGGCCCAGCGCGCCGACGTGTCCCAGGGGGCCCTGTTCAAGCACTTCCCCACCAAGGCCGGCCTGCTCGGCGCCGCGGTCGAGCACCTGTTTCCCCGCCTGATCGACGAGTACCGCGCCGGGTTCGACGGCCTGCCCGCCGCCCCGGAGGAGCGCATCGCCGAGGCCATCGCGCGGCTCTGGCACATCTACCAGCGCCCGGAGTTGCTCGCCGCCATCGAGCTGTACGTCGCCGCGCGCACCGATCCCGAGCTGGCCGCGGCCCTGAGTGTCGTGGACCCGCCCCACCGCCGTCACCTGCACGCCGTGGCGCGTGAGCTCTTCCCCAACGTCGCCGCCACCCAGCCGGGCTTCGACGCCCTCATCGAGCTCATCCTCAACGCCGTGCAGGGCGCCGCCGTCGGTGGCGCCGCCCTCCCCTCCAATCCAGATCACCCCCGGATGCTCGCCCTCCTCACCCAGTTCGCGCGCCGCGCCTTCTCCTCTTCTCCCTAGGGAGTGCTCCCATGGCCCATGCTCCGCCCATCGATCTCACCCTGTACGCCATCCCGGCGTTCATCCTCTTGATGGCCGTGGAGCTCATCTACCTGGTGCGGCACCGCGAGTCTGGCCTGCTCGGCTACACCGTCCGGGATTCGGCGGCCAGTCTCTCCATGGGCCTCGGTTATTCCGCCATCGCGCTGGTCTGGAAGGGCGTGGCCTTCGCCTTCTACTCGGTGCTCTACGAGCTCACGCCCCTGCGGATGGGCACCGGGCCTGTCGCCTGGGTGGCGATCTTCCTCGCCGACGACCTCTGCTACTACTGGTTCCACCGCATCCATCACGAGTGCCGCTTCTTCTGGGCCTCGCACGTGGTGCACCACTCGAGCGAGCGCTACAACCTCTCCACCGCCCTGCGGCAGACGTGGACGCCCATGACGGGCCTGCTCTTCTGGGCGCCGCTCGCGCTGCTGGGCTTCCACCCGGTGATGATCGTGCTCCAGCAGGCCATCAGCCTGCTCTACCAGTTCTGGATCCACACCGAGGCCATCGGCCGCATGGGTCCCCTGGAGTGGGTGCTCAACACGCCCTCCCACCACCGGGTCCACCACGGCTCCAACGCGCGCTACCTGGACCGCAACTACGCCGGCATCCTCATCATCTGGGACAGGCTCTTCGGGACGTTCCAGCAGGAGGACGAGCGCCCCGTCTACGGCCTCACCCACAACCTGAGGACGTACAACCCGGTGCGCATCGCGTTCCACGAGTTCGCCGCCATCGCGCGCGACGTGCGCCGCGCCTCCTCCTGGCGCACCCGTCTGGGCCACGTGTTCCGCGGTCCCGGGTGGACACCGTCTCCGGAAGACACTCGGGCCCCGCTCTCGCCCCGAGCCGATTGCGGACCCGGTCCCTCTTGTTAGCGTCTCCGGCTCCGCCGTCCGACCGGAGCCGCCGCCATGGCCTTCACGCTGACCGTCAATGGAGAGACCCACTCCATCGACGCCGATGAGGACACGCCCCTTCTCTACGTCCTGCGGGACGAGTTGAAACTCCATGGCGCCAAATACGGCTGCGGCGTGGGCCAGTGTGGCGCCTGCACGGTGCTGCGCGACGGCGCGCCCCTGCGCTCGTGCTTCGTTCCCGCCGCCTCGCTCGGTGGACAGGCCATCACGACGCTCGAGGGCCTGCGGGGCCCGGGCGGAGCGCTCCATCCGCTCCAACGCGCGTTCCTCGACGAACAGGCCGGGCAGTGCGCGTACTGCATCCCGGGGATGATCCTCGCGGCGGAGGCGCTGCTGCGCGTGAAGCCCGATCCCACGGAGGCGGAGATCCGCACCGCCCTGGACGCGAACCTGTGCCGGTGTGGCTCGCACAACCGCATCGTGCGCGCCATCCAACGCGCCGCGAAGGAGCGCCAGGGATGAGCGCTCCACTCGATCGGAGATCCTTCCTCCAGGGGGCGCTGGTGCTCGCCTTCACCCTCGCCCGTCCCTCCGCCCTGGGCGCCTCATCCCCTCCGGGGAAGCTCCCTCGGGATCTGGAGAAGACACCCGCCCTCGACGCCTGGCTGCGCATCGGCGCGGATGGCCGGGTCACGCTCAAGACCGGCAAGGTGGAGCTGGGCCAGGGCATCCTGACGGCGTTCGGCCAGTTGTGCGCCGACGAGCTGGACATCGAGTTGTCGCGATTGGACATCCTCTCCGGCGACACCCGGCACTCCCCCCATCAGGGGCTCACCGCGGGCAGCCTGTCCATGCCCGAGGGCGGATCGGCCGTGCGCGCCGCCTCCGCCGAGGTGCGTGCCCTGCTGGTGAGCATGGCCAGCGAACGGCTCGGCGTGCCCGGCAAGCTCCTGAAGGTGCGCGACGGCACCCTCACGGCGCCGTCTGGAGGAGGCAGCGTCACCTACTGGAGCCTCGTGGGCGGGCGGACCCTCAACCAGGAGGCGACCGGCACCGTCGCGCCCAAGCCCATCTCCGAGCGGCGCTACATCGGCCAGCCCATGCCTCGCCGGGATCTGCCCGCCAAGCTCACGGGGGAGACGGCCTTCGTCCAGGACCTGCGGCCCGCCTCCCTCGTGCACGGCCGGGTCATCCGGCCCCCGTCTCCCGGAGCGGCGCTCGTCGAGGTGGAACAGGCCTCGGTGGAGCGCATGCCCGGCGTCCTCAAGGTCGTGCGGGACGGGAACTTCCTGGGCGTCATCGCCACCCAGGAGTGGAAGGCCCACAAGGCCGCGACCCGGCTCGCGGAGAACGCCCGGTGGCGTGAGGGCGCTCCCCTGCCCGTGGATCCCCACGCGTGGCTGCTGGCCCAGTCCTCCCAGGACACGGTCATCCAGGACGTCGTGCGCCCCAAGGGCCCCGCGCCCGCGCGCACCCTGGAGGCGAGCTACCGCCGCCCCTACCTGATGCACGGCTCCATCGGCCCCTCGTGCGCGGTGGCGGAGTGGAATGGCGACGTGCTGACCGTGGACACCCACAGCCAGGGTGTCTTCGACACGGCCCAGGCGATCGCGAAGATGCTCGGCCTGCCCGAGGACAAGGTGTGGGCCCGGCACCTGAGCGGCGCGGGCTGCTACGGCCACAACGCCGCGGACGATGCCGCCGCCGATGCCGCCCTGCTCGCCCGTGCCCTGCCTGGCCACGCCGTTCGCGTGCAGTGGTCGCGCCAGGACGAGCACACCTGGGAGCCCTACGGGCCCGCCATGGTGACGAAGGTGCGCGCCAGCGTGGATGGGAAGGGCGACGTGCTCGATTGGGCGTACGAGCTGTGGTCCACCTCGCATGGCACGCGTCCCGGAGGAGCGCCAGGCAACCTGCTCGCGGGCAGAGCCCTCGCCACGCCCTTCCCCATGCCCGTGCCCCGGAATGGAGGCCCCCCCAACTACGCCGCCGACCGCAACGCGATTCCCCTCTACGCGTTTCCTGGCCAGAAGATCACCACTCACTTCGTCACCGAGATGCCCCTGCGCGTCTCGTCCCTTCGCGGCCTCGGCGCCCACGCCAACGTCTTCTCCATCGAGTCCTTCATGGATGAGCTGGCCCACGCGGCGAACGTGGATCCCCTCGCCTACCGGCTCCGCCAGCTGAACGATCCGCGCGCCCGCGACGTCCTCCAGAAGGCGGCCGAACGCTTCGGCTGGTCCACGCGGCCCCGAGCCCCCCATCACGGCCGGGGCATCGGCTTCGCCCGGTACAAGAACCTCGCGAGCTACTGCGCCGTGTGCCTCGAGGTCTCCGTGGAGCCCGCCACCCAGGCCATCCAGGTGGTGCGCGCCGTGGTGGCCGCCGACGCGGGAGAGATCGTCAACCCGGATGGACTCGCCAACCAGCTCGAGGGCGGGCTCATCCAGTCCTTGAGCTGGAGCTTGAAGGAAGCGGTCCAGTACGACGCCCACCGCATCCGCTCGCGCGACTGGAGCACCTATCCGCTGCTCACCTTCTCCGAGGTGCCCCCCGTGGAGGTCGCGCTCGTCGACCGCCCCGGAGAGCCCTTCCTCGGCGCGGGAGAGGCCTCGCAAGGCCCCACCGCGGCGGCCCTGGCCAATGCCGTCTTCGATGCCACGGGCCTGCGGGTGCGCGACCTGCCGCTGACTCCGGAGCGTCTGGCGGCGACACGGCGGGCTCAAGGCGCCGGGCAGTGAGCCCCGGTGTCGATCCATGCCTGGATGAGCTCGCCAAACACCTTCTGGGACGGGGGCACGGGCTGACGGCCCGCTCCCGGCGCCCATCCCCACGCGACCAGTTCATCCCCGGCCATGTGGTGCTGCAATTGCACGAGGCTCTTGCCCCCATTGCGCGCCGGATCCTTGAGCTGCTCGCAGATGCTCCCGAGCGAGCGGCCCACCCAGGCCATCTCCGCTGGCGCCAGGGCCCACTTCGGGTTGCCCGGAACGCTCCGCAGGGACTCGCCCACCACGGGGGTGTTGGCCGCGGGGTGACAGGCCGCGCACGGCAGGCCCGGGGGACCGTGACCGTTCTCGCCTCCCGTTGCCCGTGGCAGGTGGGGCCGCTGCTCCAGCCCCTGGCGGGGCACCCCGTCCGCGGGATGACAGTTCGTGCACCGGGGATGGGTGATGACGCGGCCGGCCTCGGTGAAGAGGGCCACCGAACGGGCCTCGAGGTCCGCGATGCCGGAGAAGGACGAGACGGGCCGGAGGGCATCACCTGGCTCGAGCGCGGGCTCGGGCGCGGCCTCCGTGTCCGAGGAGACGCGGGGCTGGGACGTCAGGGTACAGGCCACGAGCGATGGGGCGGTGAGGCTCAACGTCAGGAGGGTGACGGGAAGCACGCGCATGCGGCGGCGAGCCTGTCACAGGCTCAATCCCGGCAACAGGCGATGGCCCCGTCCTGTGAACGGAAGAAGGCAGTCGTCAGCTCGCGGCCCACCCAGCCGCAGAGCACCTCGTAGGTGCGCCGCCGGGCGCCGCCCACGCGCGCCGCCTCCCGGCTGAGCGTCTCCGGGTGCCGGATGAAGACGTTGTAGCCCACGATGAATCCATCCGAGCGCAACACGGTGATGCCATCCGTGGCCATCATCCCGCGCAGCAGTTGCGCCGTGGCGCTCACCGCCGAGGCCGCGTCCACGCCCGGCTCCAGGTGGTAGCGCATCACCCGCGCCACCAGGTCCAACGGCGTCTCCAGCAGCACGCCGTCCACGAAGAGCGGCAGGCCACTCATGCCCTTGGGCAACACCGCCACCAGCGTGCCGTGCGAGGCCTGCATGGCCTCGAAGAGGACCCGCCGGTAGAAGTCGCGCGTCAGGCCCCGCGCCGGCTCCGGCACGTCCGCGGTCAAGCCCAGCGCCAGCTCGTCCATCGCCACCGTGGGCAGGGTGTTCTCCGCGCGCGCACCGGACAGGAAGACGTGACGGCACAAGCCGCCCATGCCCCGGAGCTCGACGACGTTCTCCGCCAGTTGCAACACCCCCACCATCCGCAGCGAGCGATCTCCCGCCCGTCGCATCCGCTCCAGGGGGGTCTCCACCAGGGGCGAGGGATCCGTGCGGAAGATGCCGTAGGCGAAGCCCTCCGGAACCAGCAGCATGTACAGGCACCACCACCGGCCCTGCCCCAGGGGCGCGCACTGCTTGAGTGCCCGTTGGATCGTCTCCCGGGAGCGGGGGCCCACCCCCATGGGGATGGTGTCCCGGCCGCCGAGCACCCGCAGCATGCCCTCCAGGTCATCCCCGAGAAACGCCACCGGGAAGAGCGGTTCGCCTTCCTCCCGGTAGCGCGACAGCGTCACGAGCAGCTCACTGAGGGGATCGCTCACCTGGGCGGAGCCCAACCCGGCCTCGCTGAGGAAGGAGGAGATCGCATCCGACAGCAGGTGACGGAAGGACAGCGTCAGCGACGCGTCCGGGTCCGGAGCACCCAGGGGCGCTCGCGGGCTCGGGGCTCCCGACTCGTCATCTGGACCCACGAAGATCATGAGGCATCCGGAAGGATTTGCGGCGCGTGCTTCTTCTTCAGAAGTATCCACCCATCCAGGCGAACTGGAACAACACAGAATGAACCGGAGCCCGCCATGCCGGGTGGCTTGCCCGGCATCCAACCTTTCGTGTGACCCGGATGTGACCCGCCGCGGGGGCCCTCCCCGCGACGCGGGTCAGGTCCCCGTGCTCGGAACGACCTCCACTTCCTGCCCCGGCACCGCCATCACCCGCCGTGACCAGACGGGCTGGCCAGGGCAGCTCACGCTCACGCCCAGCTCCTTGCCCGCCTCGATGTCGATCGACACCGGCGTCGCCCCCGGAGCCATGCGCCCGTCCACGTTGACGAAACAGCCGGAGTGGCCACTCACCCGCAGCGTTCCCTTGCTTCCCGGCTGGGGCCGGGCCTCGGGCAAGGCGCGCACGTCGATGACATCCTTGCGCACCGCGATGCCGAAGCGGCGCAGCTGGCCATCCACCGCCGTGGACACGACGAGCTGTTTGGCGTTCTCCAGATCGAGCGTGCTGGGGTCCTCCACCTGGAGTCCGGCGACGTAGAGCTGCTCGCCCGGCTCGCGGTTGATCACCTCGACACCGCCTCGCGAGAAGATCTTGGGAACCACCACCCCCACGCCCCCCACGAGCAGCAGGCCCACGGCGCCAAAGGCCGCCCACCGGGCGAAGGGGGGACGGCTGGCCGCGGACGGAGCGGGAAGCTGCGCGGCGGCGGGCGCCTGGGCCGCGATGGGCTGAACCAGGGGAGTGGCCGGACGGGCGGCGGGCGGTACGGGAGCCGCGGCGGGCGATGCCGACGGACGTGCGACCGCCGTGTTCACCGGCGCGGGGGCCACACGGGTGGGCGAGACCGCCGCTGGAGGAGGCACGGGCGCCAGCGGGCCAGAAGTCGGCGCGACCGCCTGGGCCTGATGGGCCCGCGAGGGCATGGCGATGAGCCCCGGCTTGGAGACGTTGACCTCGGTGCGATCCTCGGAGGAGAGCGGCCGCGGCGGAGGCGGCGGAGGAGCGGCCGGCATGGGGGCGGACAGCGACGGCGTACGAGGAGCCGCGCCCGCGCGCATGGGAATCTGCGTGTCCGCGGGAGCCGCCATCTCCCCCGTCACCGTCGGAGGCGGCGGAGGACGCGGCGCGTTGGAGGTGAGGCCGGCCGGGACGCTCGGGAACGAGCCCGTGAAGGGCCCCTGCTGGGTGGGACCGAACTCCGCGAGCCGCTCGCCGAGCGTGGCCTTGAAGAACTGGGCCACCGCCGCCGGCGACGAGTTGAGCCGGTGGTGCGCCATCACCGCCTCGATCTCCTCGCGCAGGGCGGCGGCGGACGGCGTGCGGCGCGCCGGCTCCTTCACCAGGGCGCGCAGGATGAGATCCGACACGTCCTGGGGAATGGAGGGCTTGAGCTGCGAGGGCACCGGGGCGGGCTCGCGCACGATGGCGCTGAGCGTGGCCGCGTCGTGGTCCCTCTTGAAGGGCAACTGGCCGGTGAGCAGTTCGAAGAGCACCACGCCCAGGGCGAACACGTCGTTGCGCGCGTCCAACGGCCGGCCCGCCGCCGCCTCCGGGGAGATGTAGGAAATCTTCCCCTTGAGCACACCCGCCTGGGTGTTCTCCTCGCCCTGCACCTTGGCGATGCCGAAGTCACTCAGCTTGATGGCGCCATCCAGCGAGATGAGCACGTTGTGGGGGCTCACGTCGCGGTGCACCACCGGGTGCGGCACGCCCGCGGGGTCCACGTAGCTGTGCGCGTAGTGCAGGCCCGCGGCCGTCTCGGCCACGATGCGCAGCGCGTGCTCCAGCGGCAGGGCGATCCCCTTGCGCTTGAGCTCGTTCATCAACTTCTTGAGGTCCGGACCGCGCACGTACTCCATGAGGATGTACGCCACGCTGTCGGACAGGCCCACGTCGAACGTCTGCACGACGTTGGGGTGCGTGAGGCGGGCATTGGCGCGCGCCTCCGCGAAGAGCATGTCGACGAACTCCGTGTTCTCCGCGAACTGCGGGAGGATCTTCTTCATCACCACGAACTTCTCGAAGCCCTTCACCCCCACCTGCTTGGCGAGGAACACCTCCGCCATGCCGCCCTGCCCCAGCCGGCGGATGATCTGCAGCTTGTTGGCGCCCAGGCTGTTGCTGATGTCCGAGTTGCTGCCCTTGTTGTTGCTGGGCTCCGCGTTGGTGTTGCCGAAGAGGTACTGGCTCAGGGCGCGCGGCTCGAGCGCCTCGATGTCCTCCAGGTGCTTCTCCACCAGGGAGGAGCGGCTGAGCAGCGGCACCAGTTGGGGAATGGCGGGAAGGCGCGCCGTGCCACCGCAGATGGGACACTCGCGCTCGGGGCTCGCGTTGGCGAGCAGCTTGGTCAGGTACTCGGAGGCGAGCGTGCGCTGCTGGTGCTCATGGCCACAGTTGCGGCACTCGCACGGCAGCCACAGCGTGTTGATCTGCGCGGCGAGCGGCTTGCCGAAGCGCGCGAGCGCGTTGAGCACCGGCGAGGGCACCCGGCAGAGCACCACCTGAGCCCCCTGCGCCGCCGTGCTCAGCACCTGCTCCAGCTTGGGAATCGCCTCGGGCTCCACCTTGGAGACGTGGGAGAAGTCGAAGGCGACACGCCCTTCCAGCCCCGAGGCCAGACGGCGCACATTCAGGTCCGCCTTCAGCTCGCTGGCCAGGGTGACGTAGGTGATGTCGTCCTGGACGATCTTCAAGTGGGTGGTGAGCGAGGCGGGAGCGCTGGGCGTGGTGGCGCGCAGGTAGCGCATCACCACGGGGTCCACCGTGCCGAACTGCTGGCGCCGGGCGTAGTCGAAGAACTCGCTCGGGAGATCCGCGAACTCCAGCTTGCCCGCGCACACGGGACAGGAGTGCTCGGGAGCACGGCCCTCGGCGATGACCGCCGACTCCGCCTGCAGGTCCACCAGGCGCAGCCGATCCTCGCCACACGCGCGGCACATGTAGGGCGCCAGCACGGACAACACCCGCGCCACGCCGGCGAAGCCCTCCACCATGTTGAGCTGGTCCACCATCACCGGCGGCGCGTTCACCACGTAGAGGGAAATGCCTCCCTGCGGCAGCTTGCTGGCGAACTCGATCCACCGCCGCACGCCGAAGGAGCTGATGCGCTCCACCTGGCCGAGATCGACGATGATGAGCCCGCCCAGGTCCGTCATGGTGGACGTGAGGGGAAAGGTTTCGTCGATGACGCCCGCGATGCGTACGTGGTTGATCGTGCCCACGCGCACGCGGTTGATCGTGGCACTGGAACCCTGCGTCTCCACCGGCCCGCTCCTCATTCCGACTTGAAGTACAGCAACGACTTGGGAAGCGCCGCCCGGCGGCGAGCCTCCCCGAATCCCACCACTCCCAACATCCGCGTCTCTTTACCCGGAACCACGCGGACCGCGACCGCCTCACACGCCTCCAGGATGCGCCGCATCCCCAGACCCGCGCCGCCCCCCGAGGCATTCACCTGCATGCGGCCCCCCAGCGACGCCACCGCCTTCGCCAGGGGCGCGGGCGTCAGCCGCCCGAAGAGATCCACCGCTTCCAGGTAGATGCCACCCTCGCCCATGGCGAAGGATACTTGGCAGACGTGCTCGGGAGCCACCGCCCGCACCGACTCGCGACGGTAGGCGTAAACAGGTTGACCTTGTCCGTCCACCGGGGCGTCGAGCAGGGCATTGGCCGCCAGCTCGTGCATCACCTCGGCGGCCAGGTTCGCCATGCTCCGGCTGCCTCCCGAGGCCTCCACCAGCGCGGACGCCTCGGAGGCGGCACCCTTCAAGTCCACCACCTGCTCGAGCCACAACTTCGCCCCCGATGCGCCAGCGGGTATCAGCGGCTCGCCCCGGAGCAGGGAGCCCAGGAGCGACACCTCCCAGGCGGACGGCAGGCCGCCCGGCGGCCGGGCGGCGAGCAGGAGAGCGGGCGACGCCTTGTCCAGCAGCGCCGCGTGGGGAGGACCCAGGCGGCCGTCGAACAGGTGGAGCTCATGACCCCCCTTGCGAGACCCCGGGACGTGCACGGGCAGACCGCCCCGGGTGAGCGTGGGAACCACCCGCTCCAGGACCTGGGGCGCGAGCGACGCATCCGCGATGAGTTGGAGGCCGGGAGCGGCGGGATGGGCGGAGGCTCTCACGATGGGGCTCAGTACTGGTACTTGACCTCGCCGAAGACGCTCAGCGGCGGCGCGGGGAATCCATGGGACTCCTCGTACTTGGCGTTGAAGAGGTTGGAGCCCAGCAGCGACACCGTCAGGCCCTTGGTGACGTTGGCGCCCACGCGCGCGTTGGTGGTGAGGTAGCTGGGCAGCTGCACGCGCTCGAGCACTCCCGAGGTCGGGTTGGCCAGGTAGCCCGGATCGAAGCGCGAGCCCACGAAGAGCACATACAGCTCCGCGAAGGCCACCTTGGCGAAGTTCGTCCGGCCTCGCGCGTACACGCGGTGCCTGGGCGCGTAGTCGAGTGCCTGCTCGGGGCGGCTGCCCGAGGCGAGCGAGCGCGCGTCGAGCAACTGGTAGGCCACGTCGAAGGAGGAGTTGATGGCGGCCACCTGCGCGGCGGCCTCCAGCTCGAGTCCCAGTACGCGCGCGTCACCGATGTTCTCGAAGCGCGACGTGGAGCCGAAGAGCAGCTCCTGGTTGATGAAGTTCTTGGCCAGGTTGTAGAAGCCCGTTCCCGTCAGACGCACCGTGCGGTTGAAGGGCCAGAAATCGACCGAGGCCTCCACGGTGTCCAACGTCTCGGCGCGCAGCGAGCCATTGCCGATGAGCGTGGCCGCGTACATCTGCTGGTTGATGGCCAGCTCCGCGAGCGTGGGCGCGCGGAAGGCGCGGCCGTAGTTGGCGCGCAGGGTCAGGTCCGGCCGCGCGTGGAACACGGCGCTCGCGCGCGGCGAGAGCTGATCCGTCCGGGCCTGCCACACCGTCTCCGGGATGAGGTAGCGGTCGTAGCGCGCGCCGGCGCTGAGCACGAGCTGGCTCAGGGGCCGGTACTCCGCGTCGACGAAGCCGCCGAGGATCTGCTGGCGCGTGTCGTCCAACGTCAGGCCGGGCAGCACGTTGGAGTTGTTGACCACGTCGTTCTTGTAGTCACCGCCGAAGGTGACCGTCACGTCGCCGAGCGACAGCAGGCCACGGGCCTCACCGCCCAGCCGGCGCCGCTTGCCCAGCGCGGACTGCGGGGTGTTCTCCACGAAGGCGTTCTCCAGCTCCACCTCGCGGCGCTTGAAGAACGTGTACGCCTGGGCGAACACGCGCAGGTTGTCCGTCACCTGCTGATCGACCTGGGCGCTCGCGTTGAAGTTCTGCACGTGCTCCATGTCGTTGGGCGTGTAGTGGCAACGGCCGCAGTTGCCCACGGTGGACAGCTGCTGGCCGCCCGGACGCCCGATGTCCGCGCTCGTGAAGGACGCGTCCAGCGATACGCCCTTCACGTTCACCTTGCCGCTCACCTGGTGCACCAGGGAGCTCTCGTTGGTGTCCACCTGGCCCGTCTTCGGATCGTTGAAGAGCTGAGGGCCATCCGAGCTCAGGCCGTAGTAGCTCACGAGCGCTTCCACCGGCCCACCCCGCCCCGCCGCCGTCGCCTGGGCGCGGAAGGTGTTGTTCTGGCCCGCGAGCACCCGTCCATCCACGCCGAAGTCGCGCCCCTCCTGCATCAGGTCCGAGGGCTGGCGCTGGATGATGTTGATGACGCCGCTGAAGGCGTTGGAGCCGTAGAGCGAGGAGCCCGGGCCGCGGATGACCTCGATCTGCTTGAGGTTGTTGAGCGGCGTGGTCTCGTCCGCGTAGAACTGGCCCGTCCACGGGTCCGTCAGGGGCCGGCCGTCCTGCAACAGCAGCAGGCGGTTGGACAGGTAGTTGGAGCCCAGACCTCGCGCGCTCACCGCCGCCTTGCGCATGGAGCCACGCCGGCACTCCATGCCAGGGAAGTACTGGATGGCCTCGCAGAGGGTGAACTGGCCGGTGCCCTCCAGCTCCTCGGCGGGAATCCAGGAGATGGTCATCGGCACGTCCGCGATGCGCTGGCTGCGCTTGGACGCCGTGGACACCATCGCCTCGCTCAGGAGCTGCTGCACGGACTCCTCGAGCGAATCCGCGCCTTGGGCGGCGGCGAGCGGATCCGGGATGTCCACGCTGGCCAGGCCCGACGGAGGCGGCAGGGGCCGCGACATGGCCGGTCCCGTGAAGGGCGCGCGCTGGGGAACGTTGGACGTGGCGGGAGGCGGCAGCGGCTTGCTCGCCTTGGGCGCGTCCGGAGTCCGTTTGGACGTCTGCGCCATGCCGGTGCCGGCGGTGATCAGACACGCCAGAGCGAGGAGCTGAGCCGCCGTGCCGCGCGGCCACGCGATTCGAGTCGAGTGCATCGTTCTCTACGTCCCACGAGGTGAAGGAGTTGGAGCCGAGGACACGAGCGGGGCCGCGGAAGGCACGCTCCCCGAGCCGTCATTGCGACGGCTGTCCCTGAGCGCCTGATGGTTGACAGGTGAGCAGTCTAGCGTCGCGGCGAGGCAAAAGTCGCCCCCCATTCCCGACTCAGTCGTCGGGCTGCTCCGCCGCCACGTCCAGGGCATCCGCGAAGGACGGCAACACGGGTTGGAGCACCGAGGGCTCCAGCAGAGCCCGCGTCTCCACCCGCAGTGCGGGCGAGTCCGCGAACACGGGCTGGCGGCGCGGGGGGCCCGAGGCGAGCAGCTTGCGCAGGTCGTCCACCTCGTGGCCCTGGGGCGCGACGAAGGCACCGAAGGGCGCCACCGGCTCGAGCTTCCGCAGGTTCTCCGTCAATTCGTCCGCATCGCCGCGCATGCCCATGAGGACGGCGCCGGGCACCTTGCCGCTCTTGAAGAGCACCCGCATGCCGTCGGGCACGTGCGCCAGCGGCACCAGCGCGGCCTCGGCGCCCTTGGCCTCGAGCATCTTGAGCGCGGACTCCACGTTGGGCACCGGCGTCAACTTGAAGTGCTTCTTGGCGTCCAGGTCGCCCGCGAACACCACGTTGGTGACGAAGCGGGGATCCGCCGCGCCCGCGCCCTTGACGAGCGCGAGCCGCTTGCCGGCCAGGTCCTTCACCGAGCCCTTCGCGTTGGAGACGATGGCCCAGCGCTGGGATGTCTCGCCCGCGAGCGGCGCGAGCGCCACCGGAGTGGCCTTGGCGCCCAACTGCACCGCGGCCCAGGCGTCCACGACGGCGAAGTCGACGATGCCCTCGGAGATGGCCCGGGTGAAGTCCTCGTAGCGGGCGAAGCTCTTGGCCGCCGTCGGCCGGCCCGTGGCCGTGGACAGTTTGGCGGCGAGCGCCTCGGCGTACTGGAAGCGCTCCTGGCCATCCGTGAGCGTGGTGGGCAGGAAGACGCCCAGCGTGGCCTTCTTGGCGGCCGCGTGGGCGACGGGCCCCCAGGAGGCGCCCAGCAGCGCGAGACCGAGGAAGAACGAGCGAAGGCGAATCATGGCGTGGTCTCCGAGGCGGTGGCGCTGGAGGGAGCCGGCGAGGGGGAGGCCGCTTCATTCAGGCCGTAGATCATCTGCAGCCGATCCTTCCACTCCCGGACGGAGGCGGCGCGCGTCGCTCCTCCCGCCGCGAGATAGCGGCGATAGGCGTCCACGGCCTCGCCCACGTTGTGACGGCGCTCCTGCGCGTCGATGCCGAGGTTGAGCGTGGCCTGGGGAATCGAGCCCTCCAACCGCTGCCAGGTGGCCACGGCGTCCGCGGCCTTGTTGCCCCGGTAGGCCACGCACGCGAGGTTGTGCTGCAGCGCGACGTTGTCCGGCGAGAGCGCCAGCGCGGCCTTGAGGGCCTTCTCCGCCACGCGCATGTTGCCAGTGGCGTAGGCGCGCTCGGCCTCGCGGCGGTACAGGGCACTGGTGAAGTTCGCCGTCCACTGCGCCTGTTCGGGAATGGGGCGCTTGGTGGCCAGCGTGAGCGCGCGGCGGGACTGCGGCAGTTGATCCTTCAGGTAGAGCACGAAGGCATCCGCGAGCTGACGGGTATTGGGCCTCGCCCAGTCCGGCATCGGCGTGAGGGAGCGCTTGAGACCCGCGCTCGCGTCACCGAAGCGGCCTTCTTGCGCCTGGGCGAGCGCCTTGGTGAAGCTGGCCAGCCGGCCCAGCTCCGAGGAGCCACCGCCAACCCCCGCGCGCTCCGCGGCTTCCACGTCCTGACGGGCACCCGCGCCATCTCCGGCCTCCAGCCGGGCGAAGGCGCGGCGCAGGTGGGCGCGCGAGAGGTTGGCGCGAGCCACCTCCATGGCGCGCTTGGAGGCGCCGGGCTCGGACAACCGCTTGAGGGCGGCATCCACCTGGCCGAGCTCCAGCTCCGCGAGGGCCAGGCCCGCGGACACATCCGACAGCGCCGCGCTGTCCGGCGCCATCTTGCCGGCCTGCTCGAAGGCGGCGAACGCTTCCTTGGCGGCGCCCGTGCCCAGCCGCGCGTAACCGAGCAGCAGGTGATCCCGCCAGGCGGTCTCGGGCAGTTGGACGCCCTGCTCCAGCACCTTGCGGGCCTCGGTGTGGGAACCCTGCTGCAACAGGGCCGCGCCCAACCGCCGCGCCATGGCCGAGGAGCGCTCCAGATCGAAGGCCCGGCGCAGGTCGCGCACCGCGTCGTCCACCCGTCCGCTCCCGGCGCGATCCCGCGCCCGGTGGGCCAGCGCGCGCGCCAGCCACGTCTTCGCTCCGGCGTGCTCGGGCTCCAGCTTGAGCGCCTGGGCATAGTCGTCGATGGTCAGGTCCCACTGGCCGGTGGCGAAGTGATCCGCGCCCAGCAGCAGGTGTCCCACCGCGCGCTGGGGCGCCATCTCCACCACGCGCCGATGCACCTCCACGGCCCGGGCATAGCGGCCCGCGCGGCGGTTGACGCTGCCGAGCGTGGACCACAGCTCCAGGCTGTTGGCGCCCGACTGCACGGCGCCCTCCAGGAAGGAGATGGCCTCCTCGTTGCGGCCCTGCTTCTGCAGCGCCATGCCCACGGAGATCTGCGCGCCCACGTCCCCGGGAGCCAGCCGCAGCACCTCGCGGTACTCTGTCTCCGCCTCGGCGGGACGGCCCTGGGCCATGCGCACGTCACCCAGCAACAGGTGCGCCGCCGGCGTGCCCCCCAGGCTCACCAGGGCCCGCGCCTGGACCTCGGCGCCCGGCGGATCATTGGACTCCAGCAGCAGCCGGCCCAGGCGCTCGCGCACCTCGGGCACGCGCGGGAAGCGCGCCGTGAGGCCCTCGAGCAGCGCCATGGCCTCCGGCATGCGGCCCTCCAGCTCCATCGCCGCGCCCAGGCCCATCTGCAGGGACACGGACTCGGGACGGCCCGCCTGGGCGCGCTCGAAGGACTCGCGCGCCGCCGCCGGATCGTTCCTCAGCAGATGGCCCCGGCCGAGCAGCTCGTGGATCTGGAAGTCGTTGCCGGCGATCTTCTCCGGGCGCAGGGCCAGGTAGGCCTGCAACTCGGCCACCGCCTCGTCGCCCTGCTGGGACAGGAGCGCGTAGTAGTTGCCCAGGTAGTAGTGCACGAGCAGGTGCTCGGGCTGGCCCGCCGCGGACACCTGCCGCAGCACCGGCACCGCTTCCTCGTAGCGCTTGAGCTTGAAGAGCGAGATGCCCAGGGGATAGGCGAGCTCGAGCGCGTCGGAATGGGCCGCGTACACGGGCGCGAGCCGCGCGGCCACGAGCTCGTGCTCCTGGAGCGACAGGCCCACGGCGCCCACGCCCGCGGCGGCCGGCACGGAGCCGGGATCCTCGGCGAGCGCCTTCTCGAAGAGCTCCAGGGCCTTGCGGTAGCGGGCCTCGGCGCGCTTCTTGTCACCGGAGGTGGCCGCGCTGCTCGCGTCCACCTGGGCGGCCTCCGCCTCCCGGACGAGCCGCTGCGACTCGGTCATGGGTGGAGGGCGGTACTGCGCGAGCGCGGCGGTACCACCCAGGGATTGGGCGACGACGAGGGCCGCGACGAGGCGGCGGACGGAAGGTCGGGAAGAGCGACTCATGCGACTCGGGGGGAAGCGGGGCTGAACTCGGCGACAATCACGGTGACATCGTCCTGGGCGGGCCGGCCGGCGCTGTAGGCGCGCGCATCCGCGAGGATCGCGTCCCGAAGGGCCTCGGCGGACAGGTGGGCGTTGGCCTGCAGCGCGGCGGCCAGCCGCTGGGTGCCGTAGGGCTTCTCCCGGGTGTCGCGGCACTCGGTGAGGCCGTCGGTGTACCAGACGATGAGATCGCCGGGCCGCAACTGGGCCTGGCGCGAGGTGTATTGGGAGCCCGCGGAGGCGCCCAGGAGCGCGCCACGCGACTGCAGGCCGGAGACCTGTCCCGTCTGACGGTTGAAGAGCAGCGGGCTCGGGTGGCTGCCAGCCGCGTAGTCGATGATGCCCGTCTGGATGTCGATGACGGCCAGCGCGCTGGACATCTGATGCTCGCCGCGGCCCACGTGGGCCATGGTGACGTTGAGCGAGGAGATGAGCAGCTCGGCGGTGAGCTCCTCGGGCGGACGCATGGTGAGCGCCGCGGCGAAGCCACTCGTGGCGCTCGTGGCCACCAGCGCCGTGGCGAGCCCGTGGCCCGTCACGTCGCCGATGCCGACCACCAGCCGCCGCTCGTCCAGCGGCGCGCGCGCCCACCAGTCACCGCCGCACGCGTCCGCGGTGACGACGAGTCCCGCGATGCGCACCGGCCCCGCCTGGAAGGCCTCGCGGCCCGGCAGCAGCGTCTCCTGCACGGTGCGCGCGAGCGACACGTCCCGCTCCAGCTGGGCCTTGGCGCGCACGTCCTCGAGCAGCACGTTGATGCGCTCGGCCATGTGGTTGAACACCACGCCGAGCGTGGTCACCTCGCGCCCCGCGCCCGACACCGTCCCGGCGCGCGCGCCGAGGTTGCCCGCGGCCAGTTGCATCACCTTGCCCGTGAGCAGGTGCAGGGGGCGGGTGATGCGCCGGCTCAAGAGGGCCACGAGCACGCCGGCCACCAGCAGGAAGCCCAGGCCCAGGCCCGCCATGGTGGTGGCGTTGCGGCGCAGTTGCACCCGCTTGGCATCCTCCAACCCGTGCAGCTGGTTCTGCAGGGACTCCATGGAGTAGCTGATGACGACCACGCCCTGGCCACTCTGGGAGCCATAGTCGATGGGCTCCTGGTACTCGATGACGGGCTTGCCCTGGTAGAGCGCGCTCATGCCGCGCCGCTCGGGCTTGCGCTCCGTGGGCGTGCCCAGCTTCGCGTCCGGCGCCGAGTCCGCGGCGAGCTGGCCATCCGCGTCGTAGATCTGCACCCGGAGGATGTTGGGGTTGTCGGCGATGATGGAGCGCGCCACCTCGTTGAGGAAGGCGTAGTTGTTGTCGCGCAGGGAGCTGGCCGAGGTGAGCGACAGGGTATGGCTGAGCGTCTGCCCGAGCTCGGTGGCCTGCTTCTGCACCTGGGCCGTGAAGCGCGCCGAGTTCTCCTCGAACTGGGCGTTGGTGGAGACCCACGCCACACCGGCCAGCAGGGCCACGATGACGCCCACCAGCACGCCCGTGGTGACGAAGAGCAGTTGCTCCAGGCGAGGTCCGCGCACGGCCGCCACGTCCGGCAGTTCCCCGGCCTCCATGGGGGCCATGACGGTGCTCGTCGCCTCGGGGTACAGAGGCGAGACCATCGTCGAGGTGTGGCCCGCCACACGGGTGGAAGTGCGCTCGTGAGGCTCGAGCGGCCCATCAGGGGGCGGCTGCTGCGGCAAGGGGGCGTTGGACAAGGCGGAACTCGGGTCATCGCCCGGGGGCGGGGGGCGAGGGCTTTATCGAAATCTTGGAGACTGCGCGACTCTAGCGCATTTTCCGGGTTGCGCGATCTCCCGGGTCTCCTGGCTCGACCCCCCCTCCGGAGGCCGTTCGGGGGCCCGCCCGGACGCCTGGAACGTGTCTCGTTTCACTTTGTGCGCACTACGCCGCGACGCGCCATGCATTCACGCGTGAAGGCACCGGGGCCACGCGGTATAGGGGGCTCGTACCCCTCCTCTCCACCCCCGAGATGCGCGTGTCCAAACCCCGCCTCCTCAATCGCCCAGAAGACGCGGCCCCGCTCGAGCGGGACCTGCTGGTCCGGATGCATGACCTGATGGTGAAGGCGCGTGTGCTCGAAGAGCGCCTCATCCAGATGTACAAGCAGGGTCACGGCTACTTCTGGATTGGAGGCCCCGGAGAAGAGGCCTTCAACGTGCCCCTCGGCCTGCTGATGAAGAAGGGCCAGGGCCCCGCCTACGACTACCTGCACGCGCACTACCGGCAGTCGGCCACCCTGCTCGCGCTGGGCGAGGAGCCCATCGGGGCGCTGCGGCAGATGAAGAACACGGCCTCGGATCCATACTCGGGCGGCCGCAACTTCGCGGGCCACTTCTCCAAGCGCGAGTGGAACATCGCCCCGGTGTCCTCGCCCATCGAGGTGCAGTACACCATGGCGCCCGGCACGGCCCTGGCCCAGAAGCGCCACGGCGGCGATGGCATCACCATCGTCACCGGCGGCGACGCGGGGACGGCCGAGGGCGATTTCGCCTCCTGCCTGGTGTGGAGCTCGCGCCCGGGCATGGAGCTGCCCGTGCTCATCATCGTCACCAACAACCAGTGGGGCATCTCCACGCCCGCGGGCACCCAGCACGGCGAGACGCACGTGGCCGACCGCGGCCGTGCCTTCAACATCCGCACCAAGACGATCGACGGCAACGATCCCATCAACGCCTGGCGCGAGCTCAAGGAGGCCATGGAGTACGTGCGCCGCGAGCGCAAGCCCTTCCTCCTGGAGGCCATGGTGTCGCGCCTGTACGGACACTCCTCGGCGTCCGGCGCCAACTTCGTGGGCGGCGAGCAGGACTGCCTGGCGCGCTTCGAGGAGCGGCTGCTCAACGACGGCGTGCTCACACGCGAGCAGATGAACTCGCTGCGCTCGCGCTACACCGAGGAGATGGCGGCGCTCGCGCGTCAGGTCCGCGAGGAGCCCCTGCCCGGCCCCGAAACCATCTGGAACCACATCTACGCGGAGAGGAAGTAACCCCATGGCCAACATGGCACAGGCCATTCGCATGGCCCTGCACTACGCCGAGGAGAACCTGGGCGTCACCGACATCTTCGGCGAGGACGTGGGGGCTCCCCTGGGCGGTGTCTTCACCGCCACCCAGGGACTCAAGACGGCGTGGAACACGCCCCTGGACGAGCGCGGCATCATCGGCATGGCCATCGGTCTGGCCATGGCCGGCCAGCGGCCCGTCGCGGAGATCCAGTTCGCCGACTACATCTACAACACCATCGATCTGCTCAAGATCGCGGGCAACACCTGCTGGGCGAGCCACGGCGACTGGAACCTGCCCATGGTGGTGAAGACCCCCGTGGGCAGCGGCATCCGCGGCTCGCTCTACCACTCGCACTCCTTCGACGCGACGGCCACCCACATCCCGGGCTGGAAGATCGTCATGCCCTCCAACCCGCTGGATGCCTACGGGCTGATGATCTCCGCCTGCCAGGAGCTCAACCCCGTCATGTACCTGGAGCCCAAGGCGCTCCTGCGCATCAAGGGCGAGGAGCGGATTCCGGGTGAGCCCGAGGACGACAAGTCCCTGAGCAAGCTCATCGACGCGCCACTCGGCGATCGCTCGCAGTGGAAGCCCCAGTGGCCCGCGGAGCTGTCCGCGTACGCGGTGCCCATCGGCAAGGGCAAGGTGGTGCGCCCGGGCTCGCACGTGACCGTGGTCAGCTACGGCCGCACCCTGCCCCTGTGCAAGCGGGCCGCGGACGAGCTGGCCTCCAGCGGCGTGGACGCCGAGGTCATCGACATGCGCTCGCTCTGGCCCTACGACTGGGAGCTCATCAAGGGCTCCGTCGAGAAGACGGGCCGGGTGCTCTACGTGAACGAGGACACCGAGGTGACCAACTTCGGCGAGCACCTGGTGCGCCGCACCGTGGAAGAGCTCTTCTACAAGCTGCTCGCGCCGCCGCGGCTGCTCGCGGGCAAGTTCGTGCCTGGCGTGGGCCTCGCCGACACGCTGGAGATGGCGTCCGTGCCCCAGCTGGGTGACATCACCGCCGCCATCCGCGCGCTCGCTTCCGAACAGCCCTGATGTAGGCGCCCAAAGCCGCCCCAGGCCTTTGCGAGGGGGGCGGCTCCATGGTGTAGACTGGCTCGTCCGTGCAACCGACTTCCTCCAGACCCCCCGCCTCCGACGCTCCCTCCTTCCGCATCCGCCGCGCGCGCCGCGGTGACGCCGAGAGTCTGGCCACGCTCCTGCGGGAGATGGGCTACCCCCACGGCTCGGATGCCCAGACCGTCCATTGGGTCATCAGCCACCCGGAGATCGAGATCTTCGTGGCGGCGGATCTCCAGGACCGGCCCGTGGGCATGGTGTCGCTGTCGCACCGGCCCCAGTTGAGGCTGCGCGGACGCATCGCCACGGTGGATGAATTGGTGGTGACGGAAGGCTGGCGGCGCCGCGGCGTGGGCCGGGCCCTCATCCAGCAGGTCATCGAGCGGTGCGGCGCCCGGGCCCTGAGCGTCAAGCGCATCGAGATCAGCGCCTACGCCCAGGAAGCGCTCCAGGGCTTCTACGCGTCGTGCGGCTTCGTGCACGTGAGCCGCACGGTGATGCGCTACGCCGAGTTCGAGGGCCAGCACAGCTGAGAGACGGAGGGAGGCGGTGCCTCCCCCACCCCCTCGGTGCTCAGCGCTTGAAGCTGGCCACCACGCGCTGCAGGCGCTCCTGGTCGACGTCCTTCACGTCGACGAAGCGCACGCCGATGGCCTCGGCGTCGTCCCGCACCCACGAGATGACGCCCTCGAGGTCGAAGTCCTCGCCTTCCACCGACATCTGCAGCCGCACGCGCGCGCCCACGTCGTAGGAGCGGCGCGTGCGCAGGCACAGTCCTCCCGCGGACAGGTTGAGCGAGTAGGCGTGCAGCGCGCGCGCGGCGTCCTGCACCTCCTTGAATCGCACGTCGAACGTCGCGCTCATCCGCTCATGCGCCCGCCGGTTGGCATATGCCACCGCCGCTGGATCCATTGACTCGGCTGTCTTCATGGTCATGCGCACTGATTCCCTCGAGCGTGTGAGACGTGTGGCCCTTTTATAGGGAGCGCCCCGCCAGGGCGCACCCAGGGAAATCCCCTCACGTCCCAGCAAGTGTCCGCTGTCCTCCATGTCTTGTTCAAGGGGGGTCCGTTTCTACTCGAACGTCTTATTAGTCCCGTTCGCGATTACGACGGGGGCATCAATGCGAGCGGATTTTCTCCTCTGGAGTGGAGTCTTTCTCATCAGTCTGACGATGAGTGCGTGCAGCGATGGTGGCACGGGTCCCAACACAGGCGGTGATTCCGGAGTGGTCCTGGATGGAGGGGGTGTCACGCCACCAGAAGATGGCGGTGTTCCCGAGCCTCCCGTGGAGTCGGGCTGTGACGTGGCGAGGCAGCGAGGCTGTGCCACGGGCGAGGCGTGCATGCGAGGCCAGCTGGAGGACGGAGGCCAGGGCAACGTGTGCTTCGCCGGCGAGTGCGACGTGGTGGCGCAGAACTGCGCCGCGGGCTCGCGCTGCACCTATGTGAGCCAGGGCAATGTGACGAGCCGGCGCTGCGTGCCCGCGAGCACGGGCACGGTGGACGAAGGCGGCAACTGTCAGAGCATCGCGACCACCGAGGGCGACTTCTACGACACGTGCAAGGCGGGCCTGGCCTGTACGGCGTCCCCCACCTCGGGAGGCGGCACCGCCCCCTATACCTGCAAGCGCTTCTGCCACGGCGGCGATCAATGCGCGGCGCCGAGCGACTGTGTCGAGGTGATGCACTTCACGGGCTCGAATGAGCTCCCCCGGGTGTGCGGCGCGCCGGGCGCCTCGTGTGACGTGCTGACACAGGGGTGCACGAGCCCGTTGGGCTGCTACCCCTCGCCCAAGAGCGGCAGCGTGTGCGTGACGGCGGGCACACTGGCGGATGGCCAGCCGTGCACGTACTCGAACGACTGCGGCCCTGGAAGCGCGTGCGTGAAGGACGGCGTGGGGCTGGTGTGCCGCGAGATGTGCCGCGCGCCCTCGGGCTCGCCGGCTTGCTCGAGCGGCCGCTGCGAACCCCTCCAGGACTTCCCGGGCGTGGGGGTGTGCGTGCCGTAGCGCTCAGCCGCTCCGCTCGCGCCGTTCGTACCACAGCGCGAGCGCGAGCAGGGCCAGTCCGCCGAGCGACAATCCGGCCCCGAGCCTCAAGCCGGCCGCCTGGTACGTGAAGGTGACGCGGTGGGTGCCCGCCGGGAGCCGGAGGCCGCGCACCGCGACGTTGGCCGGAAGGATGGGCGCGGGCTGTCCGTCCACCGTCGCGCTCCAGCCGGAGTACCAGGCATCGTTGAGCACGAGCACCGTGGACCGGCGTGCTTCCACGTCCAACTCCACGTGCTCCGGGGTGTAGCGAACGAAGCGCACCTGGCCTGGCTCGTCCCCGGCGGGTGGCGCGTCCTCGGGTGCGCCCGGAGGACATTCGAGGACGACCTGCCGGCCGGGCTGGAAGGCGCGAGAGAAGACGCGGGCTCGCGCCGCGTCCACGTCGGGCTCGCACACGGGCGTGGCGAGATAGGCACGTGGCAGCACCCGGGGATTGCGCAGCAACACCGCGTTGAAGCGCGGCTCCTCGGCGACGACGACGTCCGCGTTGCCACCCGCCTTCGCGTACTCCGAGGCCTGGACGACGACGTAGCGCACGTGGAAGAGGCCGGCGAAGCGGCCCAGCAGCAACTCCATGGCGCCTAGCCGATCCTCCAGGCTGAAGTACCGGCTGGAGACCGTGGGCAGATAGGACAGCGCGCTCTCCAGATTCCAAAGCGCGGGCGTATCCGGCTCCAGGATGGTGACGGAGTTGATGGACGTGATGTCGATTCGCTCGAGCCCCTCGGGCACCTGCTCCTGCTTGAACTTCGGCACCGCCGCGTACACCCGAGGCCGTCCCGCTCCGGCATCCCGCTCACTCCGCAGGATGGCGTCCACCATGCTCGTGGGCTGATGGAGCACGTCGGGATACGTCACCAGGTACAAGTGCTCGTTGGCCAGGAAGAGGACGGCGAGTTGGAGCGCGATGAGCAGCCCCGCGCGCCGCTCCGGAATGCTCACCCAGAGCAGCACCCCGCCCATCACCGCGAGCATCCCCGCCGCGCTCCCGGCCGCGAGCAGGAAGTTGCCCTGGAGCATCTCCAACACCTCGGGCTGGGCCCGTGCCCAGAGTCCGCGGATCACCCCGTCCGAGAACCACCGAGTCCCCCACTCCCCCAGCAGGAGCACGCCCCACCCCGCCGCGAGTCCGAGGACGACCTGGCCGAGCCGGCGCGCCGGGACGAGCCCGCGACGCACCGCTTCCCCTCCAGCCCCCACCCCCAGCGCACACGCGAACAGGAAGTAGGGCAGCAACTTCTCCGGGTAGCGGAAGGAGTTCCAGAAGGGCATCCACCGGTAGAGCCAGCCGTAGAAGGGCAGGTGTCGCGCCATCGCCAGCGCCAGGACCAGGAGCGCGCCCCCCGCCACCTTCCACGTCAGCGGCTCGCGCCGATGGACCCAGAGGGCCACGCCCAGCAGGACCAGGGCGGGCGCCCCCAGGTGGACCGAATCCACCCAGAGCGTCTGCATGCCGGACTGGAGCAATTCGTCCGCCAGCGCGAGCGGGGCACTGCCCGTGTTCGGATCGAGGAAGAGCGGCCCGAGGGCGAGCTCGAGCAGCCTCAACGGGTGGAAGGAGAAGGAGGTGGCCTTCTCGAGCGTGGCCGCGGTGGGTTGCGCGTCCCCGAGCACGCCGAGCACCGGAAGAATCTGCACCGAGGAGAGGAGCACGCCGAGCGCGATCAACAGGAGCGCGCGGGGCACTGCCCGCGCAATCTCGGAGCGCCGGGGGCGCAGCAGCACGAGCCCCAGCAGCGCGCCATTGCACAGGGCGAAGCTCTGGGGATCGCCGCTCAACAGCACGAGACACAGGGGGACGGCGGCGGCGGCGGCGCGGCGCGCGGAGGGCTCGCGCAGGAAGCGTTCGGCGCCCCACAACGCCCAGGGGAACGTCGCGGCCGCCATCAGGTAGAGCAGGTTGTTGCTGATGCACACCAGGTAGCCGCTCAAGGCGTAGGTGAGCCCCGCGAGCAACGCCGCGCCTCGGCCCTGCCCCCACAACCGGGCGAAGCGGTAGGTGCCCGCCAGCGCGGCGACATAGGCGCCCAGGGTGATGAGCTTGAGCGCCGTCTCGAGCGGCAGCAGCAGGTAGAGAAGGTTCGTGGGGTGGAACGCCCCGGAGATGAGCATGCCCGGATAGGGCTGCCCCAGACCGTCGTAGGGGTACCACTCCGGAAACTGGAACTGGGAGACGCGCTCCACCCAGTACTTCTTCAGCGGGTAGTAGACCCGGAGGATGTCGCGCGCGATGAACACCTTGTCGGTGAAGGTCGCGCGGTGGAAGTAGAGGAGCGGAATCGCCAGGGTGGCGAATACCACCGCGAGGCGGCTCCGGGTTGGCGCGGGAAGGGGCATGGGTCGCCGCCCATTAACCTTCTCCGCTCCCGGAGCGACAAGCCATTCCGCGCCTCGCGTCTCACCCGGTGTTGCGCATGCCCCCGGCGATGCCGCTGAGCGTGAGCAGCAGCGGCCGGTCGCAGTGGTCCTCTCCCGCGCGCTTGCGCCGCATGAGCTCCACCTGGAGGAAGGACATGGGATCGATGTAGGGGTTGCGCAGGGCGATGCTCTGCTTGAGCTGCCGGTTGTTGGCGAGCAGGCGCGGCTCTCCCGTCACGCGCTTCACCCACCGCAGGGTGCGCGAGTACTCGGCGCGGATGCGCGCCCACAGGTCCTTCGTGGACTCGGGGGCCAGGGCCGCGTAGCGCGAGGCGATGGCCATGTCCGACTTGGCGAGCACCATGGCCACGTTGTCGATGACGGTGCGGAAGTAGGGCCACTGCTTGTACATGCGGTTGAGCAGCACCAGCCCCTCGGGCCGCGAGCCCAGCGTCTCCAGCGCCGAGCCCACCCCGTACCAACCCGGGAGGATCGCGCGATTCTGCGTCCAGGAGAACACCCAGGGGATGGCGCGCAGGGACTCGAGGCCGCCCGCGGCACGCTTGCTCGGGCGCGAGCCGATGGGCAGGGCGGAGATCTCCTCGATGGGCGTGGCCGCCTGGAAGAAGGGCACGAAGGCTGGATCCTCCCAGACGAGCGCCCGGTAGGCGCGGCGGCCCGTCTCCGCCAGCTCGTCGAAGGCGGCACGGAACGCGGGCTCCTCCTCGGACGCCAGCCGCGGCTGGGCATCGAGCGAGTGCAGCAATACCCCGCCGAGCACCAGCTCCAGGGTGCGCCGCGCCAGCTCGGGACGGGCGTACTTGTGATCCAACGCCTCGCCTTGCTCGGTGGCCTTGTAGGTGCCCGCCACGCTGCCCGGCGGCAACGCGAGGATGGCCGCCTGGGCGGGACCGCCGCCACGCGCCACCGTCTCGCCACGGCCGTGGAACAGGCGCAGGCGCACCCCCGCCTCGTGCGCCACCTGGGTGAGCGCGGACTGGGCCCGGTAGAGCGCGGCGTTGGCGGCCAGCAGCCCCACCTCCTTGCCCGAGTCGCTGTAGCCCACCATCACCTCCTGCACCCCGCGCGCCTTGAGGTGCTGGCGGTACTCCGCGTGGGTGAACAGCGCGCGCAGCACGCCCGGGCCGTCATCGAGCGCCCCGAGTTGTTCGAACAAGGGCACCACGTCCACGGTGGCGCACCCGCGAGCCTCGTCCCAGAGCCCCACGCCCTTGGCGCACTGGAAGGCCGCCAGCACGTCCTCGGCGGTCGAGGCCATGGAGAGGATGAGCGTGCGGCAACACCCCTCCCCCGACTCGGCCTGGGCCTCGCGCATGCGCTGGAGCACCGCGAGCAGCCGCTTGCCGCCCTCGGTCGGCGCGGGGCCGCCATTCAGGGACGCGGCGGCGCTGCGCGCGTCCTCGGCGGGGGCGCGCACCTCCAGCTCGGCGAGGTGGAAGCCCACGGCGCGCACCAGCGCGATGAAGCGGCGGATCTGCCGCACGCCCGCGTGACCCGCCCGGGCCTCGTTGAGCGAGCGCTCCAGCAGCTCCAGATCCCTCAGGAGATCCTGGGGCGAGCGGTAGGCGGCGTCGGGTAGCGGATTCGTCTTCCCGGCGCGGCGGCCCTCGACGTAGACGAGCGCGGCCTGGAGCCGTCCCTCCATGAAGCGCAGCTTGCGGCGCCAGGGCTCGCCCTCGGTACGGGCACCATAGCGCGCCATCACCTCGGGCAGGGCGCGGGCATCCGCGTCAAGCGAGGCCTGGAGTTCATCGGAGACGTGGGTATGGCGCTCGGACTGGGTGAGCACCCACCCCAGCTTGGCGATGTTCTCGCGCAGGGCGCGCAGGCCCCGGGCCCGGTGGGCGCGCAGCGTGTCCGCGAACACCTCGGGCGTCACCAGGGGATTGCCGTCCATGTCGCCGCCCACCCACGAGTGCACCCGCACCGGCGCGACGATGACGCCCAGGGGCTCGCCATAGGCGCGCTCGAAGGCCCAGTTGAGCGTCTCCGGCATGAGCGCGAGCTGCTCGGCCAGCACCTCCTCCACGTACCAGAGGACGTTCTTCACCTCGTCGCCCACCGTGGGGCGCTCGCGGCGCAGCTCGTCCGTCTGCCACAGGGCGGAGATCTCCTCGCGCATGGCCAGGTGCGTGTCCGCCTTCTCGCGGGGCGTGAGCTGGCAGCGGTCGCGGTTCTCCAGGAGCCGGGCGAGCCGGTACGTCTTCTCCAGCACGGTGCGGCGCGCGGCCTGGGTGGGGTGCGCGGTGAGGGTGAGCGTCACGCGCATGGCCTGGAGCGTCTCGCGCAGCTTCGCGGCGCTCACGCCCGCCTGCCGCAGCTGTTGCATCACCGCCTCGAGCGAGCCGCGCTGGGCCCCGCGCTGTCCGCTGATCTGATGCTCGCGGGTGCGGCGCACGCGGTGGTTCTGCTCGGCCAGGTTGACGAGGCGGAAGTAGGTGGAGAAGGCGCGCAGCACGGGCTCGGCCTGCTCCAGGGGCATGCGGCGCAGGAGCGCGGCCAGCTCCGAGGCGGCGGCGCGGCGGCCTGACTTGGGACCCCGGCGCCGCTCGATGGAGAGCCGGCGCACGCGCTCCTCCAGCTCGAAGACGGCCTGACCCTCCTGTTCGATGATGACTTCCCCGAGCAGTTGGCCCAGGAGCCGGACGTCCTGGCGCAGCGGCAGATCCACGTGACGAATGGGAGGCATGACGCGGCACGCTAGGACGCCCCCCGGCGCGGATCCACCCCCGAAAAGGGACTATCCGCGTCCCAACGTCCTCACGTCCCGATGCGGCGCAGGATGAGCAGGGGCCCGTCGTCCACCTTGCGCTCCGTCAGATCGATGGCGCAATCGAGCATCCAGTCGCCATGGCCCTCGGGATCCAACAGGCGCTGCTGGGCGTCCCACTGCCGGGGGCCCGTCTCCTTGAGGAGCGTGTAGGCGGGCCGGCGGGCCTGGGGCGTGAGCACCACGCTGCCGTGCTCCTCGAAGTAGGGAGCCATGGCCGCCTCCAGCTTCGCCGCCGTCCAGGCCTCCCCGCCCGCGTCCAGCCGCAGGAGCGAGACCGCGTCCGCCCACCGGCGCAGGCCGAGCATGCGCACCAGCCGGTACAGCTCGTTGCGCACGTGCGCCGCGAAGGCCCGGGGATCGTCGGTGAGGTCCTGCGGGCGGCGCTCGGCGGGGGCCTCGGGCCGGGGCATGAGCGCCTCGCCCGGGCTCTTCAGCCGCTCCCACTCGTCCAACAGGCTCTGGTCCACGTGGCGGATCATCGCCCGCAGCCACTCGATGATGTCCTTGAGCTCGTCGTTGCGGTAGCGCTCGGGGATGGTCTGGGTGAGGGCCTTGTAGCAATCCCCCAGGTAGCGCATGAGCACGCCCTCGCTGCGCTGCAGGCCGTACTCCCGGATGTAGTCGTGGAACGTCATGTACCGCTCGTACATGTCGCGCAGAATGGACTTGGGCCGGATGTTCTCCGCGCCCACCCACGGGTGCTTGTCCGCGAAGGCGTTGAAGGTCGTGTAGATGAAGTCGCGGTTGGGCTTGGGCCACTCGAGCTTGTCCAGCTCCGCCATGCGCTCGTCGTACTCCATGCCGCGCGCCTTCATCTCGGCGATCTTCTCGCCCTTGAGCTCGTGCAGCTGGGCGTAGAGCACCACCTCGGGGTTCTCCAGGATGGACTCCGCGAGCGTCACCACGTCCAGCGCGTACGTCTCCGACTCGTGGTCCAGCTTGTTGAGCGTGTCCAGCAGGTAGAGCGACAGCGTCTGGTTGAGCGAGAAGTCGCGCTGCAGACCCGGCGCCACCGCCACGCTCGCCCCGCCGCCCCCCTCCCCCTTCTGCACGAGCACGAGGCCCGCGTTGCGCAGGGTGCGGAAGCACGCCGCCGCTTCCTTGAGGTTGCGCTTCTTGATGTAGTCCGAGCCGTGGGAGCGATCGATGAGCCGCACCAGGCGCTGGTAGCCCTCGGCGCCGCCCACCATCTCGCTCTGGAGCAGGTTGAGCAGGAAGCCGTGCGTCACCTCGAAGCGCGACTCCAGGGCCTCGGGCAGGCCCGTCTGCAGCCGCTCGAAGGTGTTCTTGTCGTAGTTGACGAAGCCCTTCTGCGGCGGAGGCTTGCGCGGCAGGCGCTTGCCGCCCTTGGCCTCCTTCTGGGCGATCTTCACGTTCTCGATGACGTGCTCGGGCGCCTGGGCCACCACGCTGCCCTGGGTGTCGAAGCCCTTGCGGCCCGCGCGCCCGGCGATCTGCTGGAAGTCGCGCACGCTCAGCGTGGCCAGCTTCTCGCCGTTGAACTTGAAGAGCTGGGTGAAGAGCACCGTGCGGATGGGGATGTTCACCCCCACGCCCAGCGTGTCCGTGCCGCTGATGACCTTGAGCAGGCCCGTCTGCGCGAGCCGCTCCACCAGCAGCCGGTACTTGGGCAGGAGGCCCGCGTGGTGCATGCCGATGCCGTGGCGCAGGAAGCGCTGGAACTCCTTGCCGTAGGGCGTGTCGAAGGGCGCCTCCTGCAGCGCCAGGCGGATGGCCTCCTTCTCCTCCTTGGTGGAGAAGTCCACGCTCATCAGGTTCTGCGCCTGCTCGGCCGCCGCGCGCTGGGAGAAGTTCACCAAGTAGATGGGCGCCTTCCTCTGGCGGATGAGGTCCTGGATGGTCTCGTGCAGGGGCGTCTCGCGGTACTCGAAGTCCAGGGGCACCGGGCGCACCGCGCTGCGCACGCTCACCACCTCACGGCCGGTGAACTCCTGGAGCTTCTCCTCGATGACGTGCGTGTCGCCGAGCGTGGCCGACATCATCAGGAAGGTGGTGCCCGGCAGGGTGATGAGGGGAATCTGCCAGGCGATGCCACGCTCGCGGTCCGCGTAGTAGTGGAACTCGTCCATCACCACGTAGTCCGCGCGCAGCATGGCGTCGCGCAGGCCGAGGTTGGCGAGGATCTCCGCGGTGCAGCAAATGATGGGCGCCTCGCGGTTGATGGCCGCGTCGCCGGTGAGCAGGCCCACGTTCTCCGCGCCAAAGGCCTCGCACAGGGCGAAGAACTTCTCGTTGACGAGCGCCTTGATGGGGCAGGTGTAGAAGGACACCTTGCCCTCGGCCATGGCCTTGAAGTGCAGCGCCATGGCCACCAGCGACTTGCCCGAGCCGGTGGGCGTCTTGAGGAAGAGGTGCTTGCCCCCGAGCAATTCGAGGATGGCTTCCTCCTGCGCTGGGTAGAGGGCGAGCCCGGTGGACTCCACCCACCCCACGAAGCGGCTGAGGATTTCATCGGAGTCGAGGGGGCCCTGCGAGCGCTCCGGCAGGAGGGCCGCGAGCGGCGCACGGGGAGATTCAGTCGTGACCATGGGGGGGCGGACTTTAGGCGGGAGGGTGGGAGAAACGCCGGGGAAAGTGCACCCGAAATCCCGGAAAACACCTTCAACCCGTGAAAAGTCAAATAAACGGTCCTCAAATACGCTAGGATGCCGGGAGCGGGCATACCGCCCGCGCTTCTCATTCACGGAATGTCACGATCGGCGTCACTCCAAGGACGTAGATTTCCATTCAACGTGCATAACTGCACGATCCCTGAACAGGCATGTAGCGCCCACCTCTAGAGACCGGATATACCGGCAAACCTATGACCGGCGACAAGCTCGTCTACTCAGGAACCGTCGAAGCGCTCTTTGTCCGGGCGCTGGAGAACCGTCTCACCCCGGCGTGCAGGCAGCGCTTGCGGGAAGCGGGGCTCGATCTGGAGCAGAAGCTCCCTCCCTCTTACACGCTCGAGCAGTGGAAGCAGTTCCTCCGCATCGCGGCGGACCACGTCTACGCGGGCATGCCCGCCGAGGCGGCGTACTACTCGCTCGGTGAGCGTTTCATCGATGGGTATTTTTCCAGCATCTTTGGACGGGCCCTGCTGGGCATGGCCCGGCTGCTCGGTCCCCGGCGGGCGCTGACCCAGGCCCGGTTGTGCTTCCGCACGAGCGCCAATTGCAGCGAGGTGCGCATCGTGGAGCGGAGCCCCACCGAGGTCGAGGTGTGGCTGACGGACATCGGGGCGGACCTGCCCACGTTCGTGGCGGGTGTGCTCTCCCGGGCCACGGAGTTGTCCGGGGGCCAGCGCGTGGTCGCCATCCCCGAGGGCTTCGACGGCCAGTCCGCCACCTATTATGTCCGTTGGTCCGAGCAGGCCGAGGAGCTCGGGAGCCCGGCGCTTGGCGCTCCGTCCTCGGCCCGGAAGGCCGCCGCCGAGAGCCACCCGCCGGCGTAGGCCTCAGCCCGCCCCCCACTGGGGGTGGGCCAGCACCCGCGCCTCGGCCTCCGCGGTCAGCGCCTCTCCATGGGGCGCCCTCGCGGAGGAGCGGCGCCAGCGCTCCAGCCAGCGCTCGCCCAGGGGTGAGGCCAGGGCCTCCCGGCGCGTGGCCCCCACCGTGGTCTCCCCCTTGGTCCCCGTGGACAGCCCCGCCCCCACGTAGAAGCCCGCGAGCAGCAGGGTGACGCGCGTGGGCGTGGCGGCGCTGTACGTGAGCAGCAACGCGCCCTCTCCGTCCTCCCGGCACCCCGCTCGCACCCGCCGCAGCACGGGCACCGTCCACATCTCCGGGTTGCTCGCCGGGGAGAACGGATCGAAGAACACCAGGTCCGCCTTCGGCACCGCCTCCAGCCGGCCCCGGGCATCCCCCAGGTGCAGCCGCCAGCGCACCCCCTCCGACTCCCAGGCCCCGTCGCGCATCAGCGCCTCGGCCGCCTCCCGGAAGGGTTGCAGGAAGGGGAAGCCCGCCGCGTCCGCCAGCGCCAGCCGCAAGGGCGCCAGGTCCACCTCGAAGCTCACGATCTCCAGGCCACGCCGACGCTCGCCGCCCAGCTCCCGCGCGCACGTGAGCGCCGCCACCGCGTTCGTCGCCGCGCCCAGGCCCACGTCGTGGATGACCAGGGGCTCGCCCGGAGCGCGCAGGCGCTCGGCCAGACGCGGCTGCTCCACGTACAGGCGCAGCGCCTCCTGCCAGGGGCCCGTCGCCGGGTGCATCACCTCGCCATGCCCCAGGTGGCGCACCGCCCGCGCGCCGTTGCGCAGCGTCACCAGCTCGAAGTCCCCGTCCCTCGGATTCGGCGTGTCCACTCAGCCCACGTCCTTGAGCGTCACCGCGTTCGCGCCCACCTCGAGCCGCGCCTCCTTCAGGTCCTTGGGCGTGGCCACCATCTGCTTGAGCTCGCGGTAGGCCTGCGCGTACGAGCCCCGGAGGATGGCGTCGCGCATCTTCCAGGTGAGCATCTGGTAGTGGTGCACGTTGTGCACCGAGAGCATCCGCGAGCCCGTGTGGTGCTTGCCGCTCATCAGGTGCTGCAGATAGCCGCGGCTGTAGCGCTTGCACACGTAGCAGTCGCACATCGGATCCAACGGCTCGTCGGACAGGCGGAAGGCCTGGCGGGTGATGCGCACCAAGCCCTGGAAGGTGTAGGCGTAGCCCTGCTGGGCCATCTTCGTGGGGATGATGCAGTCGAACATGTCCACGCCCCGGAGCACCGCCTCCAGGAGATCCGTGGGCGTGCCCACGCCCATGAGGTAGCGCGGCTTGTCCTGGGGCAGCGACGCCGCGGCGCGCGCCGTCATGGTCTTGCGCTCCTCGTTCGTCTCGCCCACCGCGAGCCCGCCAATGGCGAAGCCGTCGAAGGGGTGCTGGGTGAGGAAAGCGGCGCTCTCGTCGCGCAGGTGCGGGTGCACCCCGCCCTGGACGATGGCGAAGAGCGCCTGGCCCGTGTCCACCTGGTTCTTCGCCGCCAGGCTGCGCACCGCCCAGCGGTGGGTGCGCTCCATGGCCTCGCGCGTGCCCGGCTCGTCCGTGCGCGAGTCGATGCACACGTCCAGCACCATCATGATCTCCGAGTTGATCGCCTGCTGCATGGCGATGCTCGACTCGGGGCTGAGCAACTGTCGGCTGTTGTCATAGAAGGAGCGGAAGTGGGCGCCCTTCTCGGTGATGAGCCGATCCTCGGGCAGCGAGAAGATCTGGAAGCCGCCCGAGTCCGTGAGCACCGCCCCATCCCACTGCATGAAGGGGTGGATGCCACCGAAGCGTTTGAACACCTCGGCGCCCGGCTTGAGCATCAGGTGGTACGTGTTGGACAGCAGGATCTTCGAGCCGGTGGCCTTGATCTCCTCCATGCCCAAATGACGGAAGGAGGCGTGGGTGGCCACGGGCATGAAGACCGGCGTGGGGATGGAACCCCGGCGGGTGTGCAACACCCCGGCGCGGGCCCCCGTGGAATCTGTGGTGACGAGCTCGAAGCGGACGGCCATGGAGCCCGCCTTATACCCGTGGCGCGCCCGGATCACGCCCTCCATCCACCCGGCCGCCCGCTCGACTGCCCTCGGGGGCCATTGCGAATTCCAGGTTTTTGAATCAAGATTCATCGCGATGAGTTCGAGTTCAAAATCCCGAGGCAAGCCTCAACTCCTGCGCACGCGGATGCGGGAAGAGGCGCGGGCGACCATCCTCGACGCGGCGGAGCAGGTGCTCGCCGAGCAGGGCCTCGCCTCCACGCGGATGGAGGACATCGCCGCGCGCGTGGGAGTCTCCGTCGGCACGCTCTACAACTACTTCGAGGACCGGCAGGCGCTGCTCCAGGCGCTGCTCGACGCCCAGGGACAGGAGTTGCTGGCGCGGATCGACGCGGAGTTGGAGCGAAGCCAGGGCGCCCCCTACCGCACGCGGTTGCCCGGCCTGCTGCGCGCCATCCTCGAGCACGTCCAGACGCACTTCGGCCTCTTCTCCCTGCTCCAGCGAGAAGACGTCCGGCGCAGCGCCTCGACGGGCGAGGATCTGGCGCGCCACCAACACCTGTGGAGCGAGGCCTCCCAGCGCCTCGAGCAGCTCGGCCAGGAAGGCATCGCCCAGGGGGAGCTGCGGCCCGAGGATGCCCGGCACTACCCCACGCTGCTGCTGGGCATGATGCAGAGCACGCTCTCGCGGCAGGTCCTCGAGCGGCAACCGCTCCCCATCGAGGAGCAGTTGGGGGTGCTGCTGCGCTGCTTCCTCGAGGGCGCCCGCCCGCGCTCCGGATGAGTCTTCCCCTTCACCGCCGTTGGCATCTCAAGGAGAACCCGACATGGACCTGCTGAGCCGCTTCGACTTCTTCAGCCCCGACGTGATGCGCAACCCCTACCCCTACTTCGCGGAGCTGCGCGACAAGGCCCCCCTCCACTACGACGCCAAGCTGAAGGCCCATGTGCTCAGCCGCTACGAGGACGTGGCGTTCGTGCTCAAGAACCACGCCTTGTTCTCCTCCACGAAGATCCGCATCGCCGGCAAGCTCCAGGAGGAGCGCGCCTCCGTGAAGGAGTTGGGCTCGGTGTCCAACCTCGTGTCCATGGATCCGCCGGTGCACACGCGCCTGCGGGGTCTCGTCAGCCGCTCCTTCACGCCCAAGCAGATCAACGCCATGGAGCCGCGCGTGCGCGAGCTGTCGCGCGAGCTCGTCGCGGAGATGACCTCCCGGTCCGAGTTCGACTTCATGGACGCGCTGGCCTCGCCCCTGCCCGTCACCATCATCGCGGAGATGCTCGGCATCGACCCCGTGCGCCGCCGCGACTTCAAGCGCTGGAGCGACAACCTCATCCAATCCAACAACGCCACCCTCCAGTCCGGCGAGACGCCCGAGGAGGTCATCCGCAGCGCCAAGGAGATGCTCGCCTACATGACGGAGGTGGCCGAGGCGCGCCGCCGCGAGCCCCGGGGCGACCTCATCTCCCTGCTCGTCCAGGAAATCGATGGCGTGGCGGCCCTGACGCCCCCGGAGGTCAACTCCTTCACCACGCTGCTGCTCATCGCCGGCAACGAGACCACCACCAACCTGCTGGGCAACGCCCTCACCGCCCTCATCCGCAACCCCGGGGAGTACGAGGCGTTCCGGCGCGATCCCTCTCCCGCCGCCTGCTCGGCGATCTGCGAGGAGACGCTGCGCTACGACTCGCCCGTGATCGGGCTCTTCCGCCGCACCACGCAAGAGGTGGAGATGAGCGGGGGCAAGCTGCCCGCGGACACCTCCGTCATGGTGCTCCTGGCCTCCGCCAACCATGACCCGCGCAAGTTCCCCGAGCCGGAGCGCTTCGACCCGACGCGCGACACCCATGGCCTGATGTCCTTCGGCCACGGCATCCACTTCTGCCTCGGCGCGCCGCTGTCCCGGCTGGAGGCGCCCGTGGCCCTGCGGGAGTTGATGGAGCGCGCGCCCCGCCTGGGCTTCTCGCCGCGCCAGCCCCAGGACATCGACTACGGCGGCTCGTTCTTCCTGCGAGGCCCCAAGTCCCTCTGGCTCCAGAAGAACTGAACCCGCGCGCGCGGCTGTTTCCCTCAAGGAGCGTTCCATGAGTCTGCTCGATGGCTTTGACTTCCTCGATCCCCGGTTCAGGCAGAACCCCTACCCCTACTTCGCCGAGATGCGCGAGAGGGCGCCGTTGCTCTGGAACGAGCGCATGAAGTCCTGGCTCCTCAGCCGCCATGAGGACGTGGCGTTCGCCTTGAAGAACGCCGCCTTGTTCTCCTCCTCCAGGGTCCAGGTCGGAGGCCGGCCGCGGGGCGTGTTCCAGGTCGAATCGGTGGCCGAGCTGATCACCGCGGACCCTCCCGTGCATACCCAGATGCGCGGCCTGGTGAGCCGCGCCTTCACCCCCCGGCAGATCAACGCCCTGGAGCCGCGCGTGCGCGAGCTGTCGCGCGAGCTCATCGCGGAGATGACCTCCCGGTCCGAGTTCGACTTCATGGACGCGCTGGCCTCGCCCCTGCCCGTCACCATCATCGCGGAGATGCTCGGCATCGACCCCGTGCGCCGCCGCGACTTCAAGCGCTGGAGCGACACGATCATCGCCGGCCTGATCGCCCGCCTGCCGACGGGGGAGGAGCCGGAGGCGGCCACCCGGAGCCGCGCGGAGATGCGCGTCTACATGACGGAGGTGGCCGAGGCGCGCCGCCGCGAGCCCCGGGGTGACCTCATCTCCCTGCTCGTGCAGGAGACGGACGGCGTGCCCGCGCTGAGCCCTCAGGAGGTGAATGCCTTCACCATGCTGCTGCTCATCGCCGGCAACGAGACCACCACCAACCTGCTGGGCAACACCCTCCTCGCCCTCATCCGCCACCCGGAGCAGTACGAGGCGCTGCGGCGCGACCCCTCGCTCGCCGCATGCTCCGCCGTGTGCGAGGAGACCCTGCGCTTCGATTCACCGGTCCTCGGACTGTCGCGCCGGACCACCCAGGAGGTGGAAGTGGGGGGCGGCAAGATCCCCGCGGAATCCATGGTGGTTCTGCTGCTCGGCTCGGCCAACCATGACCCGCGCAAGTTCCCCGAGCCGGAGCGCTTCGACCCGACGCGCGACACCCATGGCCTGATGTCCTTCGGCCACGGCATCCACTTCTGCCTCGGCGCTCCGCTCACCCGGGTGGAGGCCCCGGTGGCCCTGCGAGAACTCATGGAGCACGTCCCGCGTCTGGGCTTCTCGCCGCGCCAGTCCGAGCACCTCGACTACGGCCCCACGTTCGCCCTGCGCGGGCCCCGCTCGCTCTGGCTCCAGAAGAACTGAGCGGCCCTCGGTTGGACAGGTGTGTCCAGGTGCGTGAGGCGGGCAGGCGAACAGGGAAAGCAGGGAGGGCGCCTTCCCAGGGGGGCATGAAACGGTCCTCCCCGGGGTTCTAGGGATTCTCGGCCCCCGGTGAGTGCCGGTCCGGTCGACTCTCCGCGTCACCTGCCTTCCGGACGCCTTCCCCTTCCGCTAGAAAGCGCCCCCCATGTTCTCCATCATCAACGTCTCCAAGGCCTACGGGCCCAAGAAACTCTTCGAGGACGTCAACGTCGCGTTCTCGCCCGGACGCCGCTACGGCCTCACCGGCCCCAACGGGGCGGGCAAGTCCACCTTCATGAAGATCCTCGCCGGAGACGAGGAAGCGGACATGGGGACCATCTCCCGTCCCAAGAAGCTGGGCATCCTCCGCCAGGATCAGTTCCGCTACGAGGACAACCGCGTCCTCGACGTGGTGATCATGGGCAACAAGGCCCTGTGGGACGTGATGAAGGAGAAGGACGCCATCCTCGCCAAGTCGGACATCACCGAGGAGGACGGCAACCGGCTGGGCGACCTGGAGATGGTCATCGCCGAGGAGGACGGCTACAGCGCCGAGTCCGAGGCGGCCTCGCTCCTGGAAGGTCTGGGCATCCCCACCGAGTCCCACGAAGGGCCCATGAAGCAGCTGACGGGCGGCCTCAAGCTGCGTGTGCTGCTCGCGCAGGCGCTCTTCGGCAAGCCCCAGGGCCTGCTGCTCGACGAGCCCACCAACAACCTGGACATTGATTCCATCCGCTGGCTGGAGTCGTTCCTCACGGCGTTCGAGGGCGTGCTCATCACCATCAGCCACGACCGGCACTTCCTCAACTCCATCTGCACGCACATCGCCGACATCGATTACGAGACCATCATCCAGTACACGGGCTCGTACGACGACATGGTGCGGCAGAAGGCCCAGGTGCGCAGCCGCATCGAGTCCGAGGTGGGCGAGAAGAAGAAGAAGATCGCTCAGTTGCAGGACTTCGTGGCCCGCTTCCACGCCGGTACGCGCGCCTCCCAGGTGCAGAGCCGCATCAAGCAGATCGACAAGCTCAAGACGGACGATCTCAAGCGCTCGAACATCGCGCGGCCCTTCATCCGCTTCGATCAGGCGGAGCCCAGCGGCAAGCAGACGCTCACCGTGGAGAACCTGTCCAAGTCCTTCGACGGTCAGCCCGTGGTCAAGCCCTTCAGCCCGCTCATCATCAAGGGCGAGAAGATCTGCGTCATCGGCCGCAACGGTGTGGGCAAGTCCACCCTGGTGAAGATGCTCGCCGGGCAGCTCGCGCCCGACACGGGCAAGCTCATCTGGGGCCACAACGCCAGCGTGGGCTACCTGCCGCAGGACCACCACGGCACCATCCGCAAGGGCACCACCGCCTTCGGCTGGCTGCGCGACGTCAAGGTCAAGCTCACCAACGAGGAGATCTCCGGCGTCATGGGCCGCATGCTCTTCTCCGGCGAGGAGCGCATGAAGCCCACGGACACGCTGTCCGGAGGCGAGACGGTGCGCCTGCTCCTGTGCAAGCTGATGCTGGATCAGGACAACGTGCTCATCCTCGACGAGCCCACCAACCACCTGGACCTGGAGTCCATCAGCGCGCTGTCCGAGGGGCTGCAGAAGTTCGAGGGGACCGTCGTCGTCGTGACGCACGACCAGGAGCTCGTCTCCGAGGTGGCCACCCGCATCTGGAGCCTGGAGGGGGGAGGCAAGCCCATCCTCGACTTCAACGGCACCTTCGCCGAGTACTCCGAGAAGCACCTGCAGCAGGGCGGACACCGCCGCTGAGCCGCGGCTCGGGTGCCGCGCCTCACGCGCGGCACCCCGGCGGGCAGGCTCAACGGTTGTAGCGGCGCAGCAGGAACAGTCCCACGCCGAAGCCCGTGGCCCAGGTGAGCGCCGCCTTCAACGGCGCCAGGGTGGGAGGAGGGGGAGGCGGCGGCGGCGCATGGAGCAGCGCCTCGATCTCCCGCTGCTCCTCGCGGCGCTGCTCGCCCTTGGTGATGTTGGGGCCCGACTCGTCCATCGTCTTCGCGCCGGGCGCCTTCCCCTCGGGAGACCGGTGCTCGAGGATGGCGTTGATCTCCGCGCCCATGAGGATGACCTGCGAGGAGATCCACATCCACATCAGCATGACGATGACGCCACCGAGCGCGCCGTAGTTCACGTCATAGCTGCCGAAGTTGCGCACGTAGAGGGAGAAGCCGGTGGAGGCGAGCAACCAGAGCAGCACGCCCACCACGGAGCCCGGCGTGATGAACTTGAAGTCCTGCTCCACGTCCGGGAGCACGTAGTAGATCATCGCCCAGACGAGCATCATGATGAGGCCCGCCACGGGCAGGCGCAGCCACATGACCAGGGTGCCCAGCGGCTCGCCGAGCCAGTGCGCGAAGGCCGGCGTGGCGACCATGGCCGCCGAGGCGACAATGGACAGCGCCGCTCCCGCCAGCGTCACCAGGATGGCGATGCCCCGGATCTTCCAGAAGGGCCGGGTCTCCTTCACGGCATAGACGGTGTTGAGCGCGTCCATCAGCGCCACCACGCCGCCCGAGGCCGCCCAGACCGCGCCGATACCACCGACCGTCAGCAGACCCACGCTGCTGTCCGAGGCCAGCGCCTTGAGGCGCTCCCCGAGGATCTCCGTCACCGCCGCGGGCGCCACTTTGCCCAGCTCCTGGATGAGCACCTGTGCCTGGGCGGGGTCGATGAGGAGACCCGCCAGGGCGACGAGGAAGAGCAGGAAGGGGAAGAGCGCGAGCAGGGCCGAGAACGTCACGGCGCCCGCGACATTGCTGATGTTGTCGTTGAGGTACTCGTTCTTCAGCTCGCTGAAGAACTTCTTCCAGCTCATGCCCCTACCTGGCAACACCATGGCGCCTCCTTCCGGTGACTGAGGGAGGATGCGCACTCCAGGCGCCTACCCCATCCCCACTCCCCTGGAGGCCAGGCGTGCCCGCCCGCCCGCTCTCGGGCCTCACGAGGAGGCGCCAGGCGGGCCGCTGGCTCAACCCACGTAGAGCGGCAACAGGGGCGCGTCCTTCAAACGAGGGGCCGCGGCGTCCTTGGGCGACAACAGCGGCGCGGACACCGGCCAGGCGATGCCCAGGTCCGGGTCATTCCAGGCGATGCCGTGCTCGGACTTGGGCGAGTAGAAGTCGGTGCACTTGTAATGGAAGTCCGCGCTCTCGGAGAGGACACAGAAGCCGTGCGCGAAGCCCGCGGGCACCCACAACTGGCGCCGGTTGTCCGCGGACAGCTCCACGCCCACCCACCGGCCGAACGAGGGCGAGCCCTGGCGGATGTCCACCGCCACGTCGAAGACGGCCCCGGCGAGCACCTGCACGAGCTTGCCCTGGGCGTTGGGCTCCTGGAAGTGCAGTCCCCGGAGGATCCCCTTCGCCGAGCGCGAGAAGTTGTCCTGGACGAAGGGACCTGGGATTCCCAGCTCCGCGTAGCGGTTCGCGTGGAACATCTCCATGAAGAAGCCCCGGTCATCGCCGAAGCGCTTGGGCTCCAGCAACAACACGCCGGGCACATCCAGGGGGGTACATTTCACGTGCGCGCTCCCTTGTTCTCGATGAGGTCCAGCAGATAGCGCCCGTACTCGTTCTTGCGCATGGGGTGCGCGAGCTCGGCCACCTGGGCGCTGGTGATGTAGCCCATGCGGTAGGCGATCTCCTCGGGGCACGCCACCTTGAGGCCCTGACGGTGCTCGATGATCTGGATGAAGTTGCTGGCCTCCATCAGCGACTCGTGGGTGCCGGTGTCCAGCCACGCGTACCCACGGCCCATCAGCTCCACCTGGAGCTGCTTCTGGCGGAGGTAGGTGATGTTGACGTCGGTGATCTCCAGCTCGCCGCGCGCCGAGGGCTTGAGCTCCCGGGCGATGTCCAGCACCTGGTTGTCGTAGAAGTACAGGCCCGTCACCGCGTAGTTGGACTTGGGCTGGGCCGGCTTCTCCTCGAGGCTCAAGGCGTGGCCCTGGGCGTCCAGCTCCACCACGCCATAGCGCTCGGGATCCTTCACGTAGTAGCCGAAGACGGTGGCGCCCGAGGTGCGCGCCGCCGCCCTCTGCACCTGCTCGCTCAGGCCGTGGCCGTAGAAGATGTTGTCGCCGAGGATGAGGGAGACGGGATCCCGGCCCACGAACTCGCGGCCGATGATGAAGGCCTGCGCCAGTCCGTCGGGGCTCGGCTGCACCGCGTACTGGAAGTTCACGCCCCACTGCTTACCCGTGCCGAGCAGCTCCTCGAAGCGCGGCAGATCCGAGGGGGTGGAGATGATCAGGATGTCCCGGATCCCCGCCAGCATCAGCGTGGTGAGCGGGTAGTAGATCATCGGCTTGTCGTGGATGGGCAGCAGCTGCTTACTGACCACGCGGGTGAGCGGGTACAGACGCGTGCCGGAGCCCCCGGCCAGAACGATTCCCTTCATGACATCCCTCTCGAGGTCCCCCCTGGAGCCCGCGCGATCCGGCCCTTCATGCGACGCGCGTCTTCCGGGGACCCGAGGGGGCTATATCCGGCCCGGGACGTTCCGTTCAAGCACCGCGCCCGGCCTGCCACGCGGCGTGGAAGCGCCTCAGGGACTCGCCCAGCGGCAAGGGCTGCGTGAGCAAGCGCTCGCGCGCCTTGTCCACCCGGAGCCCACTGCGCAGGGGACGAGGGCTCGCCAGGTTCATGTCCGCCAGGCGCGTGGGCGTGATGAGGCCGGCATCGAAGCCGAACACCTCGCACAGGGCCCGGCCGAAGCTCACCCGGTCCACCACCTCCGCGCCACAGGTGTTCCACACGCCGCCCAGCTTGCGCTCGCCCAGCTCCACGAGCATCGCCGCCACGCTGTCCGCGAAGCTCGCGGAGACGAACTGATCCTTGAACAGCCGGACGGGCTGCCCCTTCTCCAGGGTGCTCACCAGCCAGGCGCCGAAGTTGGCGCGGCCCGCCGCGGGCCAGCCATACACCACCGCGGTGCGCGCGATGGCGCACCCGGGCACGAAGGTGCGCGCCGCCTGCTCCGCCATGTGCTTGGTGAGGGCGTAGACGCCGCGCGGATTGGGCAGCGCCTGCTCGTCATAGGGCCCGTGCTCCCCGTCGAAGACGTAGTCCGTGGACACGTGCACCAGGTGCGCGCCGAGCTTACGCGCGCTCCGGGCCACCGCCGCCGTGGCGGTGACGTTCACCGCGAAGGCCTGCTCCGGATCGCGCTCGCACGCATCCAAATCCGTCATGGAGGCCGGGTGGATGATCACCTCGGGTGCCACGGTCTCGAGGGCGGAGGCCACGTTCCGCTCGTTCGTGAGATCGCACTCCACGTAGGCGTAGGTGACGGGGGTGCGCCGGGGCCCCTTGCCCAGACCCACCACCTCATGCCCGGCCCGCTCCAGGAGCGTGCACACCCGGCTGCCGACCAGTCCGTTGGAACCCGTGACGAGAAAGCGCATGAGAGCGGTCTCCTGACCTAGCCGTTGAGGCGCGTCTTGTACTGCGTGTCGAAATACTGGCGGTACGCGCCGCTCATCACGCGCTCCCACCAGGCCGCGTTGTCCACGTACCAGCGCACCGTCGCCTGGATGCCCTGCTCGAAGGTGTGCGCCGGCGTCCAGCCCAGCTCGGTGCGGATCTTCGTGGGATCGATGGCATAGCGCTTGTCGTGCCCCGGCCGATCCTTCACGAACTTGATGAGGGACTCGGGCTTGCCGAGCAGGCCGAGGATGGCCTTCACGATGTCGATGTTCCTGCGCTCGGAGTTGCCGCCGATGTTGTAGACCTGTCCCGCGCGGCCCTTCTCCAGCGCCACGAGCAGCGCCGAGCAATGGTCGTCCACGTGGAGCCAGTCCCGCACGTTGGCGCCATCGCCGTAGACGGGCAGCGGCTTGTCGTGCAGGGCGTTGACCACCATGAGCGGAATGAGTTTCTCGGGGAACTGGTAGCGGCCGTAGTTGTTGGAGCAGCGCGTCACCACCACATCCAGGCCGTACGTGTGGTGCCAGGCGAGCGCCAACAGATCCGAGCTCGTCTTGGACGCCGAGTAGGGGCTGGAGGGCTGCAGGGGCGAGTGCTCGGTGAAGGCGCCGGTGGGACCGAGCGAGCCATACACCTCGTCGGTGGAGACCATCAGGAAGCGCTTGATGCCGCGCTCGCGGCTGGCCTCCAGCAGGTGCTGGGTGCCCAGCACGTTCGTCTTCACGAAGGCGTCGGGGCCCAGGATGGAGCGGTCCACATGGCTCTCGGCCGCCAGGTGCATGACGGCGTCGATGCCGTGCAAGGCCATCAGGTGGTCCACGAGCTCGCGGTTGGCCACGTCACCGCGCACGAAGATGTGCTGGGGGTCGCCCTCCAGCTCCTTGAGCGTCTCGAGGTTGCCCGCGTAGGTGAGTTTGTCCAGGTTGACGATCGTCCATTCCGGCCGAGCCCGGCGCAGGTACTTGACGAGATTGGACCCAATGAAACCGCAGCCACCCGTGACCAGGACGTTCATCGACAGAACTCGGAGAGTGAAGGTTGGACCGGGCGCCTGACTAGCGAAGGGTCCTCGGTACGTCAAGGCGGCCTTGTGCGTCGGCCCCGCCACGGATACACGCTGGAGGCATTGTGAAAATCCCCTTGAGCAGACGGACGGCCCGGCCCTCCTCGGCCCGGGCGGTCCACCAGCTGGTGCCCCGACTCGCCTGGGGTGACGCGGTGGGCAACCAGGTGCGCTACCTGCGCGAGCTGCTGCGCGGCTGGGGCTACGCCTCGGAGATCTACGCGGAGCAGTGGGACGAGGCCTGCCGGGACCAGGTACGGCCCGTGCGCGACTATCCCCGCGAGGCGGACGACACGAGCGCCCTGCTCATCCACCACAGCTTCGAGTCCCGGCTCGTGCCGCTCATCGCCCGCTCACCGGGACGCAAGGCGCTCATCTACCACAACATCACGCCCGCCCGGCTCTTCGAGGGCTTCGAGCGCAATGTGGCCCGGGCCTGCGACGCGGCTCGCGACGAGCTCATCGCCCTGCGCCCGCTGGTGGAGCAGGCCTGGGCCTACTCCCGCTTCAGCGCCGAGGAGCTGGTGGCGGCGGGCTTCCCGCACGTGAGCGAGCTGCCCTTCGCGGTGGACTGGAACGCCTTCGATGTGGCGCCGGATCCCCTGCTGCGCGCCGAGCTGGAGGACGGCGGCCCCACCCTGCTGTTCGTGGGCCGGGCCGTGCCGAGCAAGCGCATGGACGACGTGCTGCGCGTCTTCACCGCCTGGCAGCGGCTGTATCAGCCCCGGGCCCAGCTCGTCATCGCGGGCTATCTCAACCGCGCGACGCCCTATGGCGCGTACCTGTACGGGCTCAAGGAGATGCTCGGCGCCGAGCGCGTCCACTTCCTCGGGCGGGTGAGCGCGGCGCAGCTGTCCGCGTGCTACGCGGCGGCCTCGGTGTACCTGTCCATGAGCCGGCACGAGGGCTTCGGCGTGCCGCTGCTGGAGGCGATGCATCGCGGAGTGCCCGTGGTGGCCTACGGCGCCGCCGCCGTGCCCGAGACGATGGGGGGCGCGGGCGTGGCCACCCTGACCAACGAGCCCCTGGAGGTCGCGCGGCTGCTCGCGGCGCTGGAGCGCGACCCCGCCCTCAAGCGGGAGATGATCGCCGCCCAGCACGCCCGCGTGGCCCGGCTCGGCCAGGCCTCCGTCGCCGATGCCGTGCGGGACTCGCTCCAGCCCTTCCTCGCGGGCACTCCGCGCCCGCCCGAGGTCCGCGCGCGGGCGGGCGACGTGAACCTCGTGTGCCCGGGCTTCGCGGCCTTCCCCGACGCTCCGGCGTCCCGGCTCGCACGGCGGCTCGCGGAGCGGCTGCCCTCGTGCCGTCTGTTGACCCTGGATCCCTCGCCGCTTCCGGAGCAGCGCGCGCCCCGGGCGTTGATCATCGGTGGGCAGAGGGTGCACGCCTTCTCGCCGGATGAGCCGTTGTGCCGGGACCCAGACGGAGAGCTTCCGGGCTCGTCATCGTTGGAGATGGCGCTGCGAACCTCGCGCGGCCCCGCCGTCTTCCTGCCCGCCGACTCATGGATCACCCGGGACACCCTGCCCCACCTGGCCTCGCGCGCCTGGGGCCTGCGCGACACACGCCAGGACTCCACCGCGTCCGAGGTGGCCACGCACCTGGGCTCGCGGCTGTTCTCCGTTGATTTCCACCAGTCTGAATCCGCCGAGAAGGCGCTCGTCCAGGCCCTGCGGCTCCCCGGAGTGTCCCGTGCGTCCTGAAGAACTCCTCTCCACGTCACCCAGCCCCGAGCGTCTGGCGGAACAAGCCCGGGAGGTGCCCGAGCCCCCGGCCGACAAGCTGGAGGCGATGCGCGAGCTGCTCGCCGCGTCCCAACGCGCCCAGGCGGAGACGGAGTGGCCCCCCCTCCTGCAGATCCCGCGCACGAAGAAGGACAGCCGCTACGCGGAGCCGCCCACCTCGCACCGCACGGGCGTGGTGGGTCCCGCCCTGGTGACGGCCAAGCGCGCCTTCCGGCTCGTCTTCCAGCCCTTCATCAACGAGATGCTGCGCAAGCAGGTGGAGTTCAACGAGGCCATCCTCGACTCGCTCGCCCTCATCTACGAGCAGCAGCGCGAGGAAACCCGGGCCCAGAGCGCATGGCGCCGCGAGGTGATGGCGCGCCTGAACGCACTGGAGAAGCCCACCGAGCCCCCCGCTCCCACGCCAGCCCCGGGACGCAAGCGCCGGGGCGCCTGACGCTCACGGCTTCGCGTAGCCGAGCGCCCGCGCATCCAGTTGATGACGGGAGGGCTCGTGGCGGAAGGTCACCCAGCCCTCGCGCTCCGATTGCCGGGGGACGTAGGGAAGGAAGAACTCGGCCTGCTCCAGCACCCGCTCCCCATCGCGCAACACCACGCCCACCCGCACCTGCTCGGCCACGATGTCGCCCCGGTTCAACACCTTGACGGGCACGCGCCAGCCATCGGCGCCCTGGCTCGCCCCGCCCAGGGTGATGACGAGATCTGGCGGCGCGTCCCCGGCCGTCCACGCGTCCACCGCCACGTAGCCCAGCACCAGGGCCACGAGCACGCAGCTCAGCAGGAAGACGACGCCCTCGAGCCAGTTCCTGTTCGCCTTCATGATTGGATGAGCAGCCTTCCCGCGGACGCTCCGAGGGTCCCCGCGAGTCCCAGGACCACGACCTGGGCCACGCACACGGGTGGAGCATTGCCGTCGAAGCCCCCGAAGAACCACAGCACCAGGGCACTGGCGACCAGCGCCACGGCGTAGGTGACGAAGGTCCCCGCCACCACGTCCCAGGGCAGGCTCTGGCGCGTGAAGCGATGGGCCTGGGTGAAGTCGATCTGGAACAGGATGAGTCCCCCGAGCAGGAGCGACACCAGCGCCAGCCCCAGCAGCCGCCACGGAGTGGTCTCCACGGCGATCATCAGGATCTCCTCCGTGGGCGCCACGTTGGCCGCGAAGAGCACCGCGCCACAGAAAGCGATGACGACCTGGGCGGGCACGTGGTCCGCCGCTTCGAGGCGCCGCGAATCCTCTTCGTCCTCCGTGCCCTCCTCGTCATCGCCTCCGGCGCCGAGCTGCGCGGTGCCCACCGACACACCGATGGCCACCGAGCCCGCTTCCACCACCACCATGCCGACGATCTCCTGGAGGGAGCTGCCCCACTGGATGCGGCCGATGAGCCAGAGCACTCCGGCGGACACGAGCAGACCCAGCCCCAGCTCCTCCACCGAGTCCGTGAACACCTCGCTCCAGTCCACGTCCCGGCGGAAGCCTCCGTAGCGGTTGTAGCCGAGCAGCAACACGAAGGTGGCCACGAAATAGACGAGGAGATTGCCGGGCTGGGAGATGAAGCCCGCCCACCACACCTCCATCGTGTAGAGGAGCGGCAGGCTGAAGAGCAGCCCCCCGGCGATGCCCCGGCCGTACTCCCGCAGGGACTCCTTGACCGGGCGGCGACGCATCCCCCTACCCCTGACCCGAGGCCCGCCGCGGGGACGCGGCCGCCGTCTCGCCGCGCACCAGCGTGTCGTGGACGCGGTCGACCTGGGCTTCCCACGTGGTGCGCAGCACGCGCTCCACGGCGGCGGTGCGGATGCGCGCTCTCAGGGAGGGGTCCGCCACGGCCGTGCGCAACTGCTCCAGCACACACGAATAGGTGGGCTCGGCGAGCAGGCAGTTCTTCCCGTGCTCCAGCAACCAGAGGTTGGACGGGTTGTCGTTCGTCACCACGGTGACGCCGCAGGCCATCATCTCGAAGGGCAGATACGAGGGGTGCTTGGTGAACATGAAGCACAGGCCCACGTCGCACTCGCGGTAGAGGTCCGCCGTCTTCTCGTACGGGAGCACCCCCAGGTTGGTGATGACGCCGTCGAGTCCGTATTGCGCCGGATTCCAGCGCTCGCCCGCGGTGAGGATTTCCACGGCCGCGCCCCGCTCCGCCTTGAGTTGGCGCAGGGCGGAGATGCCCAGCTCGAACGCGTTGCGGTCCGAGGAGGGGCGTCCGTAGAAGAAGATGCGCACGGGGCCCTTACGGGCGGGCCGCGCGTCGTGGAAGACGCTCCGATCCACCGTGGGCTCGAACCAGCAGCCCTGCATCGGGTGGTGCGAGGTGACGTACTCGTACAGGCCCGAGGTATTGAAGATGCCGTACAGCCCGAGCCGGTACGTCTGCTCGGCCAGCGCCGAATAGGTGCCCGCGGCGAAGAACTGGGGCTCGTAGTCCTGGACGAAGTAGGCGCGCACGGTGGCGCGAGGATGCGAGAGCACCGGGTACGCGGAGGTCCACATGGTGGCCACCGCGAGATCGCACTCGGGCAGCTCTCCCACCTCCTGCAGATGGCGCAGCACGCGGAAGCGGCCCGGGGCGTTCGGGTAGAGCGGCGCCACGCGCGCCTCCAGCTCCGCCTCGGTGACGTTCGGGTTGTTGTAGATGATGAGATCGTTCTGGACCCCATGGCGCGAGCGCAGCAGGTCGGCGAAGCGCAGCAGCGTGTGGATGCCGCCGTAGGGGTGGTGGAAGGACGGCAGGAACCACGAGACGCGCTCGATGCGGCCCTTGCTCCTCAGCCGTGCCAGACGCTCGGGGGCTTCCTCGCGGGCGCGCCGCACCTGCTCGGAGGAATGATCGAGCGCCTTCACATGGTCGGCCACGTGGCGCTGGTGGAGCGCGCGCTCGCTGGCCTTCTCCTCCCGCGTGCTGGGCAGATCCCTCGCGAGCGTCCGCACCGCCAGCGCCTCGCCGTCCTCCTCGTGGCGCCGCAGCGAACAATCCGTCCCCTGGAGCGTGAGGAAGGGGTTGTAGAAGGGGTCGCCCGCGGGGCCCAGGTAGGGACGGTACGCGGAGAAGGAGCGCCAGAAGTCGTTCTCCGGAATGGCGTCCATCCGGCGGCTCGCCGACTCGTGGTGGATGATGCGGGTGTGGGGCGTGTAGACGACGCGCAGTCCCCGGGCCACCAGGCGCAGCCCCAGGTCCACGTCACTGCCACACAACAGGAACCGCTCGTCGTAACCCTCGAGCTGCTCGAAGAGCTCGCGCCGCAACATCACGCACGCGCTGGTGACGGCCAGGTAGTTGCGCACCCAGTCGGCGTGACCAAAGGGCGTCCATGTGGCGGTGTCCGGCATGCGCCAGAACGGGTGTCCGGCGAAACCGGTGATGCCCACCACCGCGCCCGCGTGCTGCACGGTCCGGTCCGGGAAGAGCAGCTTGGCGCCCACCGCGCCCACCTCGGGCCGCTGCGCCTGACCGATGAGCTCATCGAGCCATTCCGGATCGACGATCTCCATGTCGTTGTTGAGGAAGAGCAGCAGCTCGCCCCGGGCCTCCCGGGCCGCGAAGTTGTTGATGGCCGGGTAGTTGAAGGGATGGTCCCAGGTGAGCTTGCGGATGCGCGGATCCGTCAGCGACTCCAGCACCTCGAAGGTCTCCGGCTGGGTGCTGTTGTTGGAGACGAGCAGGAGCTCGAAGTGCGGATAGCGCGTCTTCTCCAGGAGGGTGCCGGTGAGCATCCGCAGCAGCTCCGGCTTGTCCTTGAACGGGACGATGATGGAGACGAGCGGCGTGCCGCGCACCGGGTAGCGCACCCGGTAGTGAGCGGGAGCCACCTCCGACACCTCGGCCACTTCACCCCGGCGCGCCAGGTGCTCGCGCAGCGCCCGCACGCCCGCGTCCGAGGCCGGCACGTCCGAGGCGCGCGCGTGGTACAGGATGCCCGGCACGTGGACGATGCGGCGGACGCGCTCGCTCAGCCGCAGGAGCAGCTCGTAGTTCCGCGCCTCCTCGAAGCCCTCGCGCATCCCCCCCGCCTCGGTGAGCGGCGCGCGGCGCACCACCACGAAGTGGTGGAGGTAGTTCACACTGCGCAGCAGGTCCGGGGACCAGTCCGGCTTGAAGAACGGCCCGAAGCGCCCACCCGAGGCGTCGAGACGATCCTCGTCCGAGTAGATCAACTCCGCGTCCGGCTCGCGCGCCAGCCGCAACACCACCTCGGCGAGGGCATGGGGCGCGAGCGTGTCCTCTTGCTCGAGGAAGCCGACGAATTCGCCCTCGGCGAGCGCGATGGCCGCGTTGGTGGCGTGGGCGATGCCGCCATGGGACGGCAGGTGCTGGACACGGATGCGGCGGTCCTGGCGCGCGTAGCGGGCGAGCAGCTCGCGCACGTGGGGCGCCTGGGAACCATCGTCCACGAGACACAACTCCCAGTGCTCGTACGACTGCGCGAGAACCGACTCGATGCAGGCGCGCAGGAGGGGCTCGGGGGGGTCGTCCACCGCGACCACCAGACTGACGAGCGGACGGGCCGTGAGGTGCGTCAGGGCCTCGGCGGCGCGGGCGATCAGGGCGGGCTCGTGCTCGGCGCACCACTCCGGGTAGCCGTCATCGACGCGAGCCTCCACCGGGGGCCGGGTCTCCAACGCGTTGGCCAGGCAGAGGGTGACCTCGTAGTTGAAAGCGGTCTGCCGGCGGAACACCTCGCGCCACAACCCCGCGGATGCGCGGAGCCCCAACGAACCGGAGGCATCGAGCGGATTGGCCAGGGCATGGAGCTCGGCCACCAGGCGCTGACACTCCTGGGGCTCGGGCCTGCGGGGCCGCGCCGCGACGACGAGCAGACGCACGGCGGCCTCGTTCCACCGCCGCTGCCGCTCGAGCACCTGCCCCAGCACCGGCTGGAGCGCCTGGAGATAGGACTTCTTGGCGAACTGGACCGCGGCGCCCAGGCCCTTCTTGCGATGGGACTGGATGCGCCAGCGCGTCGGCTCGCTCACGGGCTCCAACCGGCGGCGCACCCAGTCGGACAGGTCCATGGAGGTGCTGGTGGCGCGCTGGGAGGAGAGCTGTTCCAGCACGGCGACCATCTCGTGGTTGAAGGCGTGCTGGGGGCGCAGCAGCTCGATGTGAAAGGGCTTGAGTCCCTCGACCAGGGCCGTCTTGGCGGCCGTCACGGCGCGGCCCAGCTGCTTGCGGTGCGAGGGCGGCACCTGGAACTGGAAGACATCCGCGGCCTGCTGCGCGGCCTGCAGCGGGGTATGGGCCTTGGCGGCGCCGTCGGGGAGCCGCCGGCGCAACTCCTCGGTCAGCAGCCGCAAGGTGCGCTGGTGCAGCGGGAGATCCTGACAGGTGGCGCCCGTGCAGGGGATGAGAGTCTGCAGCAGCCGCTTCTGGGCAGCGACCATCTCCGCCAGATCGCCCAGGGACGGCGAGCCGGACACCACGGGGGGCCCGTCCCCATCGAACTCGGGCAACGAGGCCAGAGGGGGCTCGTCGCGGTGGGCAGACTGCGTCGGTTCTGCGGACGGAGGACGCTTCATGTCGGGCAAGTCCGGACAGCGGAAGATGAAGAGAAGTCGAGGCCGCGTGCCTGGCGGCTCGCACGAGGGGAACAACGGGGGCCTCCCTCTACTACCACGGGGCTCGAAGCCGCCAGCGCGATGCGGCTTTCACGTGACAGCCCGTGCGTCTTCTTGCGCGCACGCTCGCCTCCCGTGCACTCGGCCTGACAGTCCCACGCGGCCCGCTCGCTTCGTCGCGATGAAGCAACGCGGCCCGGCGCCACGAGGATTGAAGCGAAAAAATTCGCGTGGAAGTGCCCGTCGCTCAGCCGACTTGACGCACGGCCAGAGGAAGGGGGTACCTTGATGCGCTACGGGGTTTCGTATAGTTGCCTATGCCGCTGCCGTCCACATGCCCGTTGACTGGACGGCCCTTCTCCAGCTTCGGTCGGGAGTATGCATTTGAACTCCGTCAACCCTCGCCTGAGTATTGGCGTGGTTCTCTATCAGAACAGCCGCAAACAGCTCCAACAGCTCCTCTGCTCGATTGAGCTGAACCGCGCCGCTCCTGGCTGTCCGTCCTTCGTGCTGAACTTCATCGACAACTCGCCGGATGCCTCGCTCGAGGCGCTCGTGCGGGAGCTCGCGCCGGAGGCCGGCTACGAGCACGCGCGGCGCAACCTGGGCTTTGGCGCGGGTCACAACGTCCTGATGGAGCGGGCATTCCGGGACGCCGAGGTCGGCTACTACCTGTGCGTCAACCCGGACTCCATCCTGCACCCGGACTGCCTCGCGGAGCTGATCGCCGAGGTGAAGCGCCAGCGCAAGCCCGGCCTGGTGGAGGCGCTCCAATTTCCGGACGAGCACCCGAAGGTCTACGACCGGCAGACACACGTCACGCCGTGGTGTAGCGGCTGCGTGCTGCTCATCACCCGGGCGCTGTACTCGGCCGTGGGCGGGTTCGACGAGAACTTCTTCATGTACTGCGAGGATGTGGATCTGTCGTGGCGCGCGCGCGCCCACCAGTTCAACATCAGCCTCGCGCCCAAGGCCCTGGCGCATCACTACGTCGGCAACCGCCCGGACAGCCTGACGGGCAAGCTGATGCTCCTCAAGAGTGGCACCTACCTCGCGCACAAGTACGGCAACGAGCAGATGCACCGCGCGTGGATGAATGAGTACCTCAACAGCGGAGGCGAACCCTTCATGACGCCCACCATTCCGGCGCCCTCGGCCGAGATGTTGAAGGTGGCGAACTTCGCCCACCTCTTCCACATGGCGGAGGTCCGGTGGTGAGCCCCGTTCAGATCGTTCCGTCGCCGAAGCCGGGCGATGTCCCGGAAGCACCCAGTGGTTCCATCAACGAGGCGTTCCATCGCGCGGTGCTCGCGGAAGCGCGAGTCGGCTCGCGCGTCGCGCTGCTCGGAGAGTGCGCGGGCCTGCCGCTCCGGCTCCAACAGGCGGGATGCACGGTGCTGTCGATCGACCCGAGGGAGCTGATGGCCCTCCCCGCCCATGGCGCCGCGTCCAGCCCGGCCCGCGAATCGCTCAACACCTTCCGTCCGGACGTGATGGTGCTCGCGGAGAACTGGGCGGAGATGGGCGAGCCGGAGAAGTTCCTGCGCGAGCTGGCGACGGTGAACCCTCACGCCGACCTGGCCATTCCCTTCTACAACACCGCGTCGGCGACCCTGTTGATGGCCTCGCTCACGGGCGCGGCGCTGCCCCGCAGCCTGACCGAGGAACAGCTCACGCGTTGGCTCACCGCCAGCGGCTTCAAGGTCCGTCAGCGGCAGGTGCTCGAGCCGGCGCGCCTCAAGGGCGTGCTCGCGCGCGACGCCGAGAAGGCCCTGCGCAACCTCTTCCACCAGCTCAATCCCCACAGCGTGGATCATCAGGTGCTGTACTGGGGCCGGCTCGCGCATCAATCCGACGAGACGCCCTCACGCGAGCTGGTCCCCGGACTGCTCAGCATCGTGATGCGCAACCACTCGCGCGACCGGCTCAAGTTCCTGGATCACGCCATCTTCGCGCTGTCCTGCCAGGACCATCAGCCCCTGGAGATCGTCATCGTCAGCCAGTGCCAGGAAGTCCAGGTGGTGGCCGAGCTGAAGGCACTGCTGGAGAAGTACCGTCCGCTCGGAGGCTTCTCCTACCAGGTGGTGCACGAGCCCTCGGACACGGACATCCGCGCGCGGCTCATCAACAGGGGCGTCGCGACGGCGCGCGGCCAGTACCTCGCGTTCCTGGACGATGACGACGTCATCTACCCCCAGCATTACGATCAGCTCATCAAGGCGCTCAAGGCGGGGAGCGCGGCCTGGGCCATGGGCCGCATCCGCCGGGCCTTCTTCGACAACGGCCCCCGGGGCGAGCTGTTCTGCCGCTACAAGGACGAGATGGGCCGCGACGACACGTTCAACCTCGGCCTGCTCATCCACGACAACTACATCACCTGCCACTCGTACGTGATGGACCGCCACCGGCTGGGCAACTTCCAGATCAGCTTCGCGGAGGAGATGTCCTTGCACGAGGACTACAGCTTCCTCCTGCGGCTGTGCGCGCTCTTCCGGCCCGTCTTCACGCCGGGCGTGCCCAGCTGTGAGTACCGCATGCGGGATGATGGCTCGAACTCCATCCTCCATGGGAGCGCCTCGGAGGCCGCCCGGAGGGAGAAGCAGCGCAACTGGGCCATCTCCTCGGTGCTCAAGGACGCCACCAAGCGCAACCTGCAGATGCTGCTGACGGAGCAGGAATTCCAGGACGAGCTGGGCCGCTACCATCAACAGGGTCAGCAAGCCGCCGCGGAGACGGTGCGCCAGCAGTTGCTGAACGACACCCAGGGCCCGTTGCGCTTCCGGGTCATCAACAAGGCCAACGCGGTGCTCAAGAAGCGCAGCGCGCGCATCCACGGGACACTCAAGAAGGTCCTCAAGTGCATGGTCTGAGGTAGCACCTCCGGGGCCCTGGTCAGCCAGGGCCCCTCCCCTCTCTCAGGACACGGAACTCAGGGCCCGCGCCGGGAGGGAGTTCTCCACCACCCACCGATGCGCCGGGCGGAAGACGCCCTTCTCCCCGTGCTCGGACACCACGGTGAAGTGGCACTGCGTCTTCGGACCAGGCGCCTCGCCCCCCGCCGTCCTCACCTGGACGCCGAGCACGTAGTCACCGCCCAGCAACTCCAACCGCTCGAGGATGAAGCGCACGCGGCCCTGGGGCGGCAACCGCTCGGGCAGGCTCACCGCGTCGAGCCGGGTGCTCGTCGCGTAGAGCAGTTTGCCATCCGCGTGTTCGAGCGAGACCTCGAACTCGGCGTCTCCGGTGCCTTCACACGCCGCGTAGTCGATGAGCACCTCCGCCGACTGTCCAGGCGACAGGTGGCGCAGTTCCGCGCCCGCCTGATCGATCAAACGCACACCGAGCAGCGTCACCGGGGCGGTCGTGGGCTGCGCCTCGCCGGAGCCCGTCACGGAGGGAACATCGGGGAGCCGGCCCGTGTCGCCCAGCGCCAGCGCGGGCGGAATGAAGGTGACGGCCGAGGCCTCGGCGATCTCGATGGCCTGACGGTACTCGTCGGCCACCTCGGCGGGGGTGCCCACGCGGCGGATGCGGCCACCGTCGATCCACGCCGCCATGTCACACCAGCGCTCGACGGTGCCCAGGTCGTGCGTCACCAGGACGATCGTCTTTCCGCGCTCCTTGAACTCCGTCATCTTCGCCAGGCTCTTCTTGGCGAAGTGCTGATCCCCCACGGCGAGAATCTCGTCGATGATGAGGATGTCGGGGTCCACGTACGTGGCCACGGAGAAGGCGAGCCGCATGTACATGCCGCTCGAATAGGTGCGTACCGGCTCATCGATGAAGTCGCCCAGCTCGCTGAAGGCGATGATCTCATCCATGCGCGCGAACACCTCGGCACGGGTCATCCCGAGGATGATGCCGTTGATGAGGATGTTCTCCCGCCCGGAGAAGTCCGGGTGGAAGCCCGCGCCCAGGTCCAGGAGCGCGGAGATGCGCCCGTTGACCTCGATGCTCCCCGTGGTGGGCGAGTAGATGCCGGTGATGAGCTTGAGCAGCGTGCTCTTGCCCGAGCCATTGCGGCCGAGGATGCCCACGGTCCGCCCGCGGGGGATGGTCAGGTTGATGCCGCGGAGCGCCTCGATGAGGCGCACTTCCCCGGCCTGGCGTTGACCGCGGATCCACCGCACCAGCTCCGACTTGAAGGTGGTGTATTCGCGGCGGATGGTGCTCTTGCGGAAGCTCTTCACGACATCGCGGATGACGATGGCGTTGGCGTTGTCTGCGACGGTCATGGGGCTAGATGGACTCGGCGAATTCTTCGCGACGGGCTTCGAACACCAGGGTGGCCAACCAGAGGAGGCCGAACGCCCCCACCATCAGCGCCATCAGCGGCCAGAAATCCGGCAACCGGTGCTCGTAGAAGATGGACTGGTAGGACGTCACCAGGATGGCCATGGGGTTGGCCAGGGTCATCAAGGGACGGTAGGGCTCGGGAATCGTGGTCGCCGGGTAGAGCACGGGCGTGAGGAAGAAGAACATCATCAACACATTGGTCACGATGTGTTGCAGATCCCTGAAGCGCACGTTGAAGGCCGAGACCATGTAGACCACCGCCAGCGTGAAGCACAGCTGGCACACCAGCACCACGGGGAAGGCCACCACGTGCCAGGTGGGCCACTCGCCGAAGAAGAGCCCCAGGCCCACCATCAACGGCAGGGACAACACGTAGTTGCACAGGTTGGTGACGACCACCGTCGCCGGCAGCACCTGCGCGGGGAAGCGCACCTTGGTCATCAGATCACGCCGATCACTGATGGCGCTCGCCCCCGCGTTGAGAGAGCTGGAAAACCAGTTCCAGGGCAGCAACCCCACGAACATGAAGTACGTGTAGTGGGGCAGGTTCTGGCGCATGTAGACGCTGAAGAGCAGCGCGTACACGAGCATCTGGAGCGTGGGGTTGAGGAAGGTCCAGAAGAACCCCAGGACCGAGCCACGGTAGCGGGCCTTGAGCTCGCGCTGGACCAGGCTGAACAGCAGGCCGCGGTACTGGTAGAGCTCACGGAAATTGCGAAGCATGTTGGCGGCATCCATACCGCAGCGCCACGCTCGGGGCGAGGCCAGCCGTGCAAAGAGCGCGGGCCGCCTCACCGCCCGCCCCTCGGGCGCCCGCATGCCTGGACGGCTCCGGGGCCAGAAAACAAAAAAGCCTCCTGGCTTCCCAGGAGGCTTCTTGTTTCTTGGAGCGGGAAAAGGGATTTGAACCCTCGACCCTCGCCTTGGCAAGGCGATGCTCTACCGCTGAGCTATTCCCGCATCAGAAAGAGTGTGTGGAGCGGGAAAAGGGATTTGAACCCTCGACCCTCGCCTTGGCAAGGCGATGCTCTACCGCTGAGCTATTCCCGCTTCTCGTCACTCGTGCCGCCCTTGCGTCGGTGCCTCGCGGCGCCGTCGAAAGTGAGGCGGGTATACAGTCCGCCTCCGGGGGCGTCAAGCCTTCTGTTCATCCCCATTTCCGCGCCGCGCGAGCATCGAAAGGAAGGCGCGGAAGTAGACCACGGCGCTCCACACGGAGAAGGCCGCGGACAGGTACACCAGCACCTGGCCCACCTTGTTGAAGTCCACCGGCGAGGCGTAGAAGCCCCAGTCCACGGGGTGCTCGTAGTGCACGCACAACGAGATGATGCCCACGAGTTGCAGGGACGTCTTCCACTTGCCCTCCTGCCCCGCGGCGATGACCATGCCCTCGCTCGCGGCGATGGTGCGCAGACCACTGATGATGAATTCGCGCGCCAGCAGGACGACCACCACCCAGGCCGAGATGCGCCCCAGGCGCACCATCATCACCAGGGCCGCCATGGCGATGAGCTTGTCGGCGAGGGGATCCATGAACTTGCCCACCACGGTGATGAGGTTCCAACGGCGCGCCAGGTAGCCGTCGACGACATCCGTGATGGAGGCCACCGCGAACACCGCCGCCGCCAGCAACGACGAGTACGGGTCCGCTTCGTAGAGCAGCCAGACGAAGAGGGGGATGAGGAGGATTCGCCCGAGCGTCAGGATGTTGGGCAGGTTCCAGAACTCCTGAACGAGCACGCTCGGCTTGCGAGCCGCGCGCCGCCGCGCCTTCTCCTCCTTCTTCTGACGCCTCCGTACCGCACGCTCCACTCGATCCATGGCGCCGCCTTCTACCGGACTGGCAAGGTGATGAGGGCAAATCCTTCGCCGCTCAGTTGGACGGCGACTCGCGAGGGCGAGTGCTCTCCGGGCAGGGAGACCACCTCGGGGGTGACCTGGCCCTGCCACCCCACCAGGTGGGAGGCGGGAACCGTCACGGGCAGCTCCGGCGCCACGACCACCGAGCGCAACGCTCCCCGGAAGGCGAGCACCACCCGGCCCTGGCCGCGCAGGTAGACCAGATCCAGATCCGGCGCCGCCGTGGAGGGCATCTTGCCGTTCTCGAACGCCACCACCTCCTCGAAGGCGAAGACGCACTCCTCGCGCACATAGACGCCCGAGTCCCCCAGGTCCACCGCCAGGAACGAATGCGCCTCCGCCGACTCGAGGAAGAGCACGCCCCGGCCGCTGACGCGCGTGAACCGTCCCGGGCCGACACCGAAGGGCTCGTCCGTGGCGCGGCCCCGGAAACGCTTGCGCTCCGGCTCGAACTCGAGCTGCCCGCTGAAGGCCACCAGCCCCTCCAGGCGCGTGAGCAGCTCGCCCTCCACGAACACGGAGAAGCTTCCAGGGCCCAGACGGAAGCGGTGCGCGGGGCTCGCTCCCGCGAGCGCCAGCGCGGGAGTCAGATCGGTCAGCATGGGGATGTCTCGGGCGGGGCGTGGGGAGGCGGCACGCACGGGCAGTTCAGGGGCGGCCCCCTCCTCCAGCGTCACCTCCGAAGGCGCCTTGGCGGGAGGGGGAGACTCGGCTCGCGCGGCCTCTTCTTCCTCGTCCTCGTCCTCGTCGAACCGCAACTCCTCCTCGGAGGACTCGGCCGGACGAGGTCCGGGAGGCACTTCGTCCAGGCCGAACTGGGCACCCCACTGACCCTCTCCCGGAGGCGCCGCGCGGGGCATGGGCGCCGGCGCGACGGGAGGCGGCCGGGCCGGCTTCGGGAGTGTTTCGCCCGCGATGGCCCGGGCCATCTTCTCCGCGAGCACGTCACTGCCCGACAAGAGGAAGTGCTCGCGAGCGCGGCCGTACTCCTTCGCCTGGGCCAGCGCGAGCCCCAGGTAGTTGTGCGCCTTCTTGTGGTCGGGCTGCAGATCCGTCGCGGCCTCGAACTCGCGCATCGCGCGCTGCAGGGCGTTCGTCTTGAGGTACACGAGCCCCAGGTTGACGCGCAGCGTGGCGTCCACCGGGTTGTCGCGCACCAGCGCCTCGTAGACCTCGGCCGCCCGCTCGAAATGGCCCAGCTTGAAGTAGGCCAGACCCAGGAGGTTGCGGCCCTTCTCGTTCCTCGGCTGCAGCTGGTGGGCGCGCTCAAGCAAGAGCCTGGCCTCGGTCAGCAGGCCCTGCGCGAGCAATTCCCCTCCCTGGTAGAGCTGCTTGAGGAACTCCTCGTCAACGGGGCTCTTCGGCCCCCGCCCCGTCACGCGCGTTGTCGGCATCTGAATCCGTCTCGCGGGGCTCGTCCTTCGTGAGCCGCTCGCGCTCTTTATAATGTTGGTAGAGCTGGAGCACCTTGCGCACGTAGGCCTGGGTCTCCGCGTAGGGAGGCACCTGGCCGCCGTACTTGCGCACGGCGTCGGGGCCCGCGTTGTACGCGGCCACCATCTTCACCATGTCGCCCTCGAAGAGGTTGGCCAGGACACGCAGGTAGCGCACCCCCCCCTCGATGTTGTCCCGGCTGTCGAAGATGTCGCGCACGTACATCTCCGAGGCCGTGGCGGGCATGAGCTGCATGAGCCCGCTGGCGCCCTTGTTGGACAGGGCGTTGGTGTTGAAGTTGCTCTCCGCGTGCATGATGGCCCGCACCAACGCGGAGGGAATCCGATAGCGCGTGGAGGCGGCGACGATGTGCGCCTCGAACTCCTGGGGCGTGCGCGAACGGCCCCGCACCGGAGCGGTGGGCGCGGGAGCATCGGAAAAGGTGCCCTTGAGCTTGCTCGCCTTCTTCGAGCCCGCGGGGGGCACGTTCGTGTAGACGATGGTCCCGTCCTTCTCCACGTACCGGTAGATGCCCCCATCGGCCTGGGCGCCCAGGGGAGCGAGCAGCGAAGCGGACAAGAGCAGGAAGGGCGGGACACGCATGGTGGCCATGCAACCTTAGACCTCCGCCCAAAAGTCCTCAAGAAATCGCCTTGTTTCCAGTACTTACAGGCAGTAAGGCTGTCATACATGCCCCATCGGTTCGACTTCCTCGTCCTGGGTAGCGGCGCGGCCGGTCTCTCGTTCGCCCTCCAGGCGGCACGTCATGGCTCGGTGGCCGTCCTCAGCAAGCGCGAGCCGCAGGAGGGCAACACCGCCTACGCCCAGGGAGGCATCGCCAGCGTGCTCTCCCCCACGGACTCGTTCGAGGCCCACATCCGGGACACCCTGGACGCGGGCGCCGGCCTCAACCACCTGGACGCGGTGGAGGTGACGGTGCGCGAGGGACCCGAGCGCATCCGCGAGCTGGTGACGATGGGCGCGGACTTCAACCGGCGGGCGAGCGGCGAGTTCGACCTGACGCGCGAGGGCGGCCACTCCGAGCGCCGCATCGTCCACTCCGGCGACATCACCGGCCGAGAGGTGCAACGCGCGCTCCTGGCGGCATGCGCCGAGCAGCCCCACATCACCTTCTTCCCCAACACCGCGGCGATCGATCTCATCCTCGATCGGCGCAAGGCCCCGGGCGCGCCGGGCCGGTGCCTGGGGGTGTACGCGCTCCTGCCCTCGGGGCGCATCGAGAGCTTCCTGGCCAAGTACACGGTGCTGGCCACGGGCGGCGCGGGCAAGGTGTACCTCTACACCTCCAACCCGGACGTGGCGACGGGGGATGGCGTGGCCATGGCCTACCGGGCGGGGGCCGAGGTGGCCAACATGGAGTTCTACCAGTTCCACCCCACCTGCCTCTTCCACCCGGAGGCCAAGAGCTTCCTCATCAGCGAGGCGCTCCGGGGCGAGGGCGGCAAGCTGCGGCTGCGTGGGGGCGCGCCCTTCATGGACCGCTACCACCGCCTGGGGGAGCTGGCCCCGCGCGACGTGGTGGCGCTCGCCATCGACGCCGAGCTCAAGCGCACGGGCGATGACTGCGTCTACCTGGACATGACGCACCTGGGGCGCGCGTACCTCATGGAGCGCTTCCCCAACATCTACGCCACCTGCAAGGCCTTCAACATCGACATGGCCGTGCAGCCCATCCCCGTGGTGCCCGCGGCCCACTACATGTGCGGGGGCGTGGTGACGGACCTGCACGGGCGCACCACCGTGCCCGGCCTCTTCGCCATTGGCGAGGTGGCCCACACGGGGCTGCATGGCGCCAACCGGCTCGCCTCCAACTCGCTCCTGGAAGGACTCGTCTTCGGCCACCGGGCCGCCACCGTCTGCGCCGAGGAGGTGGGCCACCTGTCCACGCCCCATGAGGATCCCCCCGAGTGGGACGAGGGCAGCGCGGTGGCCTCGGACGAGAGCGTCGTCGTCACCCACAACTGGGATGAGATCCGCCGCCTCATGTGGAACTACGTGGGCATCGTCCGCACGGACAAGCGGCTGATGCGGGCCCGGCGCCGGCTGGAGCTGCTGCGCGAGGAGATCCGCGACTACTACTGGCGCTTCAAGGTGACCCAGGACGTCATCGAGCTGCGCAACATCTGCGAGGTGGCCACGCTGATCGTCGACTGCGCCAGCCGGCGCAAGGAGAGCCGAGGCCTGCACTACACGCTCGACTACCCAGGTCTGGACGACCAGGCCCGGCACGACACCGTGGTCCGCCGCGCGCTATGAGACCCGAGCACGACCCATGAACAACCCCAGCATCCAATCGATATGCGTCTTCTGCGGCTCGCGGATGGGCTCCCGGCCGGAGTACCTCGAGAGCGCCCAGGCCCTGGGCACGGAGATCGCCCGGCGCGGCCTCACGCTCGTCTACGGAGGCGCGAACGTGGGGTTGATGGGGGCGGTGGCGGACGCCGCGCTCGCCCAGGGCGGCAAGGTGGTAGGCGTGCTGCCCGGGGTGCTCAAGAGCCGGGAGATCGCCCACCCGCGCCTCACCGAGCTGCACCTGGTGGACTCCATGCACACGCGCAAGGCGATGATGGCCGAGCGCGCCGATGCCTTCATCGCCTTGCCCGGCGGCGTGGGCACCTTCGAGGAGTTGTTCGAGATCACCACCTGGGCGCAGCTCGGCATCCACCAGAAGCCCGTCGGCCTGCTCAACGTGGCGGACTTCTACGGCCCCCTGCTCGCCCTCATGCGGCGCGCGGTGGACGAGGGCTTCGTGCCCGAGGCCCGGGCCCAACCCTTCGTGTACGACACCTCCCCCACCGTGTTGCTGGAGCGACTGCTCACCGCGGGGCAGCCGCTCGCTCCGGCCACGCCCCTGATCCGGCCCGAGCAGAGCTGAGCCTCGCGCTCAGCGCGCGTGCACCCGCATCTCCACCTTGCCGAGCGAGGAGGCCAGCCGCAGCACCACGCGCTCCGTCCCGGGGGGGATGACCAGCTTGCCGTCCGCGAGCAACGAGGGGAAGCGCAGGCGGTAGCCCACCCAGAAGACGCCCGTGGCCGGGTAGTACGCGCGCATCTCCATGTCCGCCCGGCCCAGCCGCTCCACGCTCACCGGGTGGACCGCGCCCGTGGGGGTGAGCAGCTCCACGTTCCAGATGGACGAGGGGCGATCGAAATCGTCGTAGTGGTAGTCGTAGACATGCACGCCGAGGAAGAACTCATGCGTGTCACCCGCGGCCGCCAGCTCCTCGGCGACCCGCGCCGGGACATCCTCCAGCGGCAGCGCCTTGAAGAGGGCCTGGCGGTGGAGACGCGCCTCGCGGAAGGCCTGTGTCTGCAAGGTCGTCGTGGCGAAGAGGACGGAGTCGAACCCCTTGTAGATCTCCCCCCCGTCCGTGTAGCGCTGGAGCACGTCCAGGTAGGCCTGTTCCTGGCGCTCATCCCGGAGCACGGGGCCGGACTCCCCCACCGCGGGCGGCGTGGAGGCACAGCCCGAGAGCGCCAGGAGCAGCGCCCCGAGCCCCAACCGCGTCTTCATGGAATGAAGTCCTCGCGGGTGAACAAGGTGAAGAGCCGGTGTCCGGAGGCCTCGACCGCCTCGCGGCCGCCCTCCAGCCGATCCACCAGGGCGAAGGCCCCCAGCACCTCGAGCCCCTCGAGGCGAGCGCGCTCGATGGCCTTGAGTGTGGAGGCACCCGTGGTCACCACGTCCTCGAGGATGGCCACCGGAGCGCCCGGCGCGAGCGCCTTCATGCCCTCGATCCACTGGCCCGTGCCGTGTCCCTTGGGCTCCTTGCGCACGATGAAGGCATGCAGGGGCGTCTGGGCCAGATAGCTGGTGAGGCTCACCGCCGAGGCGAGCGGATCCGCGCCCAGCGTCAGTCCGCCCACCGCCACGGCCGAGGGGGCCTCGCGGCGCACGGCCTCCAGCAGCAACCGGCCAATGAGGTAGTGACCCTCGGCCAGGAGCGCGGTGCGCTTGCAGTCGATGTAGAAATCCGACTCCTTGCCCGACGAGAGCACCACCTTGCGCCGCTCGAAGGAGCGCTCGGTGAGCAGCCGCAGCAGACGATCCCTGTCAGACGAAGCGGACGTCATGGTTCACAATTTCTCCAGCCACGCCACCAGGTCCGACGAGTAGCGCAACTGGGTGAGCAGTTCCTGCTTGCGCGTCTCGTCGAGGTCCGAGAACACATCCGCCAGCAGCGCCAGGTCCTGATTGATGTCCACCAGCCGCTGGGTCGCCTCCACGGCCAGCTCGTCCGCGTCGACCTCTTCCTCCACCGTCTCCGGCGCCAGGGACTCGTCGGTGGCCAGCGCCTTGTCCAGCATGTCCCGGGCGATGGGCGTCAGGCGGCCCTGGGCCTCGAGCTTCGCGCGCTGGGCCTCCAGATCCTCGCGGCTCACCGGAGAGGCATGAATGGCCGAGGCGAGCGCCATGAGCAGCGCGTCCTCGTCGGACAGGTCCGTGTGCAGGCGCGCCAGGACGCGATCGCGCTTGAGGAAGCGCAGCGCCGCCACGCGCCGGAACCCGGAGATGATCTGGAAGCGGTCCGGAGGCTTGAAGCGCACATCCACGGGGGACAACTGGCCGAGCCGCGCCAAGTCCGTGGCCAGCGCCGACAGGTCCCCCACGGGACGGATCTGCAAGGACGTGTCCTCGTCGATCCGCTCCAGGGGAATGTGGGCGGGCGCCACGTGACCGCGCCGGGACGCGGGAGCGAGCTCGATGCGCTCGGCGGGAGCCACCGCCTCGGGCGGAGGCGGGGACGCCTCGCTCGGGGGCGGCGGAGAGGCCTCCACGGCGGAGGCATCGGAGGACGGCACGGCCGCGACCACTCCGGGCGTTTCTTCCGCCTGGGGGCTCGGCGCGCCGTCCACCTCGTCGACTTTGTTCTCGGTGTTCATGGCGTTCAATCGGCACCCCTGGATCGGCTCGGCGCCGGGCCCTCGCCCGGCGCCTCACACTGCGTCAGCGGCCCTTCTTCTTCACCACGACCTTCTTCCGGGCGCCCTCGGCCACCGTGGGCGGCAGGGGGGCGGCGGAAGGAGGCCGGGGAGGCTCGGGACGCGTCGGTTCCGCGGCCCGGGCGGCGGGGGGCGCCGGAGGAGCGGGACGCGGCGCGGGAGCGCTCGGGGGCGGAGGCGGGGCCGGACGCGCGGGCGGCGCGGCGGCGGCCGGACGCGCGGGCGGCGCGGCGACAGTGGCCGGACGCGCGGGCGGCAGCGCGGGACGCGCGGGCACGTTGGCACCCGGGCGCACCGTGGGACGCGTCACGGCGGCCGGACGCGGCAGCGCGGGACGCTCGGAGGGCACGCGGCCCGGCTCGACCTCGCCCATGTCCACGCGGCCCCGGAAGCTCGCTCCGTCCACGATGATGACGCGCGGGGCGTGGATGTCGCCCACCATGCGGCCCTCGCGGGTGAGCTCCACGCTCTCGGTGGCGTTGATGTTGCCCACCACCACGCCGCTGACGATGGCGTTCTTCACCGCCACGTTCGCCTTCACGACACCCGTGGGCTCCACGATGAGGGTCCGGCTGAGCGTGAGCTCACCCTCCACCCGGCCGCGCACGGTCAGGTCCTCATCGCCCGTCAGCCTGCCGCTGATGAGGATGGATTGACCCACCACGGTGTTGTCCACGGCCCCGGGGGCCAGTTCCTTCACGGTGGCCAAGGATCAGCGCTCCTTCGGAATGTCCATGTCGACGTTGCCCTTGAAGGAGGCGCCGTCGGCGATGAGGATGCGCGGGGCCTTGATGTCACCCACCACGCGGCAGTCCGTCTTGAGTTCCACCTTGTCGGTGGCCGCGATGTTGCCCGTGACGCGGCCCGCGATCTCCACGTTCTGCGTCTCGATGTCGGCTTCCACCACGCCACTGCCCTCGACGTAGAGGCTCTCGCGCAGAGAGATCTTGCCCTTCACCGTCCCCTGGATGACGAGATCCTCGTCGCCGGAGATTTCACCATCGATGACAATGCTCGAACCGATGACCGTATTCGCCATGAGTGTTGTCCACCCCTCCCGAGGCGTGCTGCGGGCCGTGAAGCCCGTTTAGATGTCGTCCGGCAGCTTCACATCCATCTCGATGGAACCGTTGAAGACCGCTCCATCCTCGATGACCACCCGCGGGGCCTTGATGTCCCCCGCGACCTTCGCCGACGCGTTGATGGCCACCCGACCCGACGCGTCGATGTTGCCACTCGCCTCGCCGTTGATGGTCAATTCCTCGGCGCGGATGTCCGCCTGCACCTTGCCGGTGCCCTCGATGGTCAGGTGGTTCTTCAGGGCGATCTGCCCCTCCACCCGCCCCTCGATGATCAGATCCCCACCTCCGGTCAGATTCCCCCGGATGATGATGCCCTTGCCGATGATGCCCGTCTGCTCGCCCTGTGCCATGCGGTGCCCCTCGGAGGTGCCCTCGCCTATCGAAAAACGCGTGCGGTGAGAGTCCAACCTACGTCAGAGATGCTCGGAGATCCAGTTAGAGACGTCCCGGAAGACCTGCTCCTTGCCGAGCTCGTTGAGCGGCTCATGACGCATACCGGGATAGGATTTGTACACCTTGTCGCGAGAGCCCACGGCATCGAAGAAGGCCCGTCCGCTTTCCACCTTGGCCACGCCATCCTCCGCTCCGGTGAAGAGAAACAGGGGCAACTGGAGGCTCGGCGCGAGCGCGAGCACCTTCTCCTGCGCCTGGGTGGACTCGATGAACCAGCCCGGGGTCGCGATTCGATTATAGAGCGGGTCCTGACGTGCCTCGCGCTGGACCGCCTCGTCGCGGCTGAGCTGCTCGGGGGTGAGTTCCGTGGGAATGGGTGCCCAGGGAATGACCTTCGCGAGCACCCGCGCGGCCAGCAGCTTCACACGCGGCGGCGAGAGGGCGAGCTTGAAATAGGGAGACGACAACACCATGCCGCTCAAGCCGTCCAGCCCGCCGCGCGCCCTCAGGTGCACCGACATGAGCGCGCCGTGACTGTGGGCGAGCACGAAGAGCTTGCCACCCGCCGTGGTGTGCCGCACCCGCTCCCAGAAGGCGCTCAGGTCGTCCAGGTAGTCGGGCCAGGTGTCGCAGTGGCCCCGGCGCCCATCCGCGCGGCCATGGCCCCGATAGTCCAGGCCGTGCACCGCGAAGCCCTGGGCCGTGAGCGCGTCGAACGTCGGACGGTAGCGGCCCGTGTGGTCGCCATAGCCGTGGACGAACACCACGTGCGCGCGGGGCTGCTCCGGCTGCTCGGACATCCAATAGAGCCGCAGCCCGTCCCTGCTCGTGAAGAAGCCCTCGTCGAAGCGCGCCATGACGGCCGGGGACATTAGCGACCCGACGCATCCGTGGGTAGCAACTTCAGCTTCCGCTCGATGAGCGCGCGTTGATCCGCCGGGTCCGCCGCCTCGGGCATCCGCGCGAGCAATTCCAGGGCGCGCCGCCACGCATCCGCGGCCTCTCCTGGACGCGACACCCGCTGGTAGGCGTCTCCCAGGTGATCGAGGATGACGGGTTCCTCGGGCTCCAGCTCCGCCGCCCGGGCCAGCGCCTCCACCGCGCGCGGGTAGTCGCCCCGCCGGTAGTGGATCCACCCCAGCGAGTCGAGGAAGGAGCCCGTGTCCGGACGCAACGCCAGCGCCCGCCGCACCAGCCGCTCCGCCTCGGCGAAGTCCCGGCCCCGCTGGGCCAGCAGGTAGCCGATGAAGTTCAGGGCCGGGGCGTGGTCCGGCTCCACCTGCAACACACTGCGCATCCAGGACAGGGCCCCCGCTTCGTCTCCCTGCTGCAACAGCACGGTGGCGAGCACGTAGCGTGGCGCTGGATCCCCCGGCATCCGCGCGACCGCATCGCGCAGCACGTCCAGCGCCTCGGCGGCGCGGCCCTGGCGCTTCAAGGTGGCGGCGAGCGCTTCCAGCACATCCGGCCGGGGCTCGCGCTTCATCGCCTCGCGCAGCGTGGCCACGGCGAGCTCCGGCTCCCCCCCTCGCTCCAGGGCACGGGCCAGCTGGACCTCCAATTCGGTGTCCCCGGGATACGCGGACAGGGACGCGCGCAACAGCTTCAGGGCCTCCGCGTGCTGTCCCGCCCGCGACAGGCAGATGCCGCGGCGGGTGCGCGCATCGTCCGCGAGCGACGAGGAGTCCGGCACCTCGGCATAGGCGGTGGCCGCCTGCTCGAAGTGCTGCATCCGCTCGTGCACGAGACCCGCGGAGAAGGAGACGCGCGGAGAGCCCCCCCTGCCCTTGCGGACCGCGTCCAGCACCTCCAGGGCGGACCCACTGTCATGCGCGGACAGGAACACCAGGGCCACCTGCACGGCGAGCTCGGGATCTCCCGCGTTCGCGAGCAGCCGATCGAAATACGCTCGCGCCCGTACCGAGGAGCCGAGTCGCAAGGCGAGCCGTCCCGCGGCATCCAACATCGCCGCGTTGTCCGGATCCCTCTCCAGGGCCCGGGCGAAGCAATCCTCGGCCGACTGGAGGCGCCCGGCCTTCTCGTGCAGCCGCGCGAGCGCGATCAGGGACTCCACATCACCCGGATCCCGCTCCAGCGCTCGAGACAACATCCGCTGGGCCCGAGCCGCGTCTCCCCGCTCCGTCAAGGCCAGCCCGAGGCGCCGGAACCCCGAGATCTCCCCCGGCAGCGCCTTCGCCAGCTGCTCCACCACCCCCACCGCCCGGGCGTTCGCCTTCGCGTCCAGGTGCAGCTGAGCGAGCAGCAGATATGCCTCGGGCTCGCGGGGCTTGAGCCGGATGGCCTGGCGCAGCTGAACCTGGGCTCGCGCGGGCCGCCTCGCCTCCAACAACACCCGCGCGAACATCATCCTGCCGGGGTAGTAGCGCGGATGCAGTGTCACCACGCGCCGCAACTCGCTCTCCGCGCGCGTCAGGTCCCCCACGAGCGAGTACTCCTCGCCCAGGCGCGTGAGCAGGTAGGGGTTGCCCTCATCCGTGGCCAGGGCCAGACGCAACGCATCCGCCGCCTCGTGATGCTGGCCCTCCAGACTCAGCAATTGCGCCCTCAAGTCATGCGCATAGCTGGCGGACGAGGCGCGCCTGTCATCCGGGGCGGCCGCCGCGGAGATGGCCTCGCGCATCGCCGAGCGGTCCACCGCGGCCCGGCGCGGGGCGGACAGCGTGGCCGGTGCCCACCCGAGCAGGACCAGGAGTGGCACGGCGTGGGCGTGGAGTCGCGAGGGACGCACGCCCACGACTCTACTACGACTTCAGGCCCGGACCCGACGCCCCCAAACGCTCCAGGATGCGCTCCGCCGGCTCGCTGTCGTGGCTCACGTCCGCCACCGCCGAGCGGTACTCCATTCCCGTCTGCTTCTCGACATCCGGCACCAGACGGCTGATGGCGTTGCGCCCCGCTTCAACATTGCACTCCGGGAGGATGACGGCGAGCACGCCATCCCCCAGGTGGCCGAGCAGATCCTGGGTGCGCAGGCGTGCGCGCATCACGTCCGGCAGGCCGCGCAGGGAGTCATTGAGCACGGGACGATCCGGGCGGAGCACCGCGAGGCTCACCGGCCGGCTGTAGCGCCGGCCCCGGCTCACCTCGTGCTCCAGGCGCAAGAGCAGACCGTGCCGATCATAGAGGCCGGTGATGGGATCGTTACCGTTGCGCCGCGAGACCGTCGGGGCGCGCTCCATCTCGCTCTCGGCCTTCTTCAGCTTGAGGGCGCGCTCGGTGCGCACGAGCAGTTCCATCGCGTTGAAGGGCTTGCTCATGTAGTCCACGGCGCCGAGGTTGAGCGCGCGTACCTTGTCGGCCACGCCCTGGTGGGCCGACAGCAGGATGACGGGAATGCCCGCCGTGTCCGAGGAGGACTTGAGGGCCACGGCGGCATCCAACCCGTCCAGCTTGGGCAGGAAGACGTCCATCACCACCAGATCCGGCTTGCCCGAGCGGGCACGCGCCAGACCCTCGGCGCCATCGCGCGCCACGTCCACGCGGTAGCGCGAGCGCAGCACCTCCACCAGCACCGCGGCGATCTCCGGCTCGTCCTCCACCACCAGGACGCGGGGCTGCTCGGTCGCTTCCTTGTTGGGCAGGTTCTGCACGGCACGGCTGACTTCCTGTGCCAGCGGCAGGGTGAAGATGAACGCGGCGCCTCCCTCGGGTGGGGCCTCGGCCCAGATCTCCCCGCCGTGCAGCTCCACGAACTCCTTGCAGATGGCCAGTCCGAGACCCGTGCCGCCCCCGGCCTTGGCCCCGCTGCGGTAGCGGTCGAACACGAGGGGCAGTTCCTCGGGGGGAATGCCCTTGCCGTCGTCCTGCACCACGATGCGCGCCACGTCTCCGTCCGGCCGCGCCAGCCGGGAGGTGCGCACCACCACCCCTCCCGCGTCCTTGGCGTGGTGGATGGCGTTGGTGATGAGGTTCTGCAACACCTCGTGCAGCTTGAGCTCGTCACCAATGAGCATCATGCGCTCGGTCGCCTCGGAGCGCAGGGTCACACCGCGCTCGGAGGCGAGGATCGCCAGCTCCGTGACGCTCTCCGTGCACAGCACCGACATGTCCAGCACGCGAGGCTCGATGGACAGCCGCGCCACGTCGCCCTTGCCTCGCTCCAGCAGCGACTCCACCAGGCTGAGGATCTTCCGGCCCTGGCGGATCATCGCCTCGGCGGATTGCTTCTGCAGCGCGTCCAGCTCGCCTTCCAGCAGCAGCCGGCCATGGCCGAGCAACACCTGCAGGGGCGCGCGCAGATCATGGCTGCACACGGCGATGATCTCGTCCTTGAGCCTGTTGAGATCCTTGAGGCGGCGGTTGGCCTCGGACAGCTCGCGGTAGCGCTCCACGTAGGCCAGTTCCAGCTCGTCGCGCTTCTTCTTGAGCGCGGTGTGCATGCGCGCGTTGCGGATGCAGTTGGCGAGCGCCGCACCCACCGCCTGGGCGAACTCCTGCTCGTCGCGGTTGAAGCCCTCCGAGCCGTGAGAGATGCGCAGGAAAAGCGCCCCGAGCAGCTCGTCATGGCACACCAGGGGCTGCACGAGGATGGAGCGCACGCCGAGCGGGGCGATCGTCGGACGCACCTCGGCCATGAGGGGATCCTGCTGAGCCTCCTCCACCAGCACCTGCTCCCGGGTCTCCAGGGCCCGGCGCAGCTCGGGGTAGCGCGCCAGGTCCATGTCCAGCGACAGGCCCGGGCTCTCCATCGTGGCCACCACATTGACGGTGGTCGCGTTGTTGTCCTCCACCAGCACCACCGAGCAGCGATCCGCGTTGATGACCGCGCCCACCTTCTCCACCGCCAGGCGGAGGATGTCCTCCAGCTCGAGCGAACTCGTGGCCGCCTGGGTGATTTCCAGCAACCGCTCCATGCGGTTGCGCGTGCGCTCCATCAGCCGCCGCTCGCGCAACGCGGAATCCAACCGCGCCGTGAGCTCCTCGAGACTGCGCACCCAGTCATCCACGGGCAGCTTGCGCAGCACCTCCGAGCGCGAACGCGTCAGATCCGCCAGCACGCGCAGCTCGCGCAGCAGGGGCTCCCGGCGCACGGCGTCCAGCGCCTCGGTGGCCCGCTTGCCCGTGGCCGACAAGAGCACGGCATCCAGCCGGGACGACTCGGCCAAGCGCGTCAAATCGTTCGTGTCCTCGGTGACGACCCACTGGTAGCCGACATGCGACAGATGGGCGAGCAGGACCTGATTGGCCTCGCGCGCACCGATCACCAGCACGCAACCGCGAGACCCCGCGAGTTCCGCCCTCAAGCGAACCCCCACGCCGCGTGGACCCGCGGCCCAAGCGTTTGAAGAGACTGGAGATGTTCCCACAAAGCGTCAGCCGTCATGCGCGGCTCCGAATCATGCCGTCGAAGCGGTTTGGGGGCCAGCGTGTCGGACACGAGCGGTGGGGGCAAGAATCATCCTCCTTGCCCTCCATGCGGCCATTCCAGGTGGGGCTCGAGTCCAGCCAGCGAGGCGTCTCCTCCCCCGCTCGCCTTCCAGTGAACCTCCTGGGTGGTGTCTCCCCCTGTACCTCGGAAGGAGGATTCCCGAAGTGGGCCGCCCGCGCGACATCCCACGCCCGTCGTGGAGGCGCCCACTATGATGCCAGGACATGAACCCCTCCGAATCCGAGGAGAAGGCGAAGAATCACGAATCCGCTCCCGGGCACGGCATGGACTGGCTCTCGGGCGGAGGGGCCATGGGCGGAACGGGCTCCTACCTGGAGAACCCGCCCATGGTGCTCGACCGCCATGGCTAACCTGGAAGAGGCCTTCATGACCTTCTCGTTCAGTCCCATCCGGGACGAGTCGGGAAAGGTCGGAGGCCTCTTCCACCCCATCACCGAGACCACCGACAGGATGCTCAGCGCCCGCACTCCTGGGGAGCACGGGACTCGCGCCGGGAAGCGAGGCCTGTCCTCGAACCCTCCCACTCGGCACGAGTTCCGCACGCTCGCCCTCCCGTGGCCACGACGAGCCCGCTCCTCGCCCGGCCGACGATCCTCATCGCCGACGACAACGCGGACATGCGCGGCTACATCAAGTCCCTGCTCGAGCGCTCCAACGACGTGCGGGCGGTGGCGGATGGGGAAGCCGCGTACCCGGCGGTGCTCGAGTCACCGCCAGACCTCGTCCTGAGCGACGTGATGATGCCTCGGCTGGATGGCTTCGGACTGCTCGACAAGCTCCGCGCCCATCCTAAGACCCAGGCCGTGCTGTTCATCTTGTTGTCGGCGCGGGCGGGACCCGAGGCCCGCATCGAAAGCGCGATCCGGCTCGCGCGCGAGCGCACCACCCGCGAGCGCCTCGCCGATGACCGCATCAAGTTCGAGCAACAACTCATCGGCATCGTCAGCCACGATCTGCGCAGCCCCATCACCGCCATCCTCATGTCGACGCAACTGCTGCTGCGCCGCGTGGATCTCGACGAGAAAATCACCAAGGTGATCGCCCGCATCCAATCCAGCGCGGAGCGCACCAACCGGATGATCCGCGACCTGCTCGACTTCACGCTGGTGGTCAACCTCGTGAGCAACGCGGTGAAGTACAGCCCCGCCTCGAGCCCCGTGCGCGTTCACATCAGCCGGGATGACGGCCACGCCCTGCTCGTCCGTGCCCACGGAGGCCGCGTCGGCGCCCGCTCGGCGGCGGACAGCGGCACCACCTTCTCCGTCTGGCTGCCCCGCGAGGTCTGACACGGTGTGTCCTGACAGGACCCGTCGCTCCTGTCCTAGACTGGAGCGCACCATGTCCCTCCATTCTCCCCTCCGGGCCTCCCGTGGCCCGGCCCTGCTGCTGTCCTGGTTCGCACTCGCGTGCAACAACCCCCCGCCCATCACCATCCCGGAGCCTCCCCAGGTCGTCATCCAGCTCGCGGAGACGAATACCGTGGGGAGCAGCTTCAAGTTCGCCGTCAACACGTCCGGCTGTGATCAGGTGCAACGGCTGGAGATCTTCGACGACACCCGGGCGCTCAAGGTGGTGCCCTACGCGGGCAACCCCACGCAGGTGACCCTGGGGACGGATGAGATCCGCTACACGAAGGGCATCGCGGCCACCCTGTCGCTCAGCGCGCAGGTCACCTGCGCCGATGGGCGCTCCAACGTCTCCCAGGCCCAGCTCGCCACGTTCTTCCCGGTGGACGAGGTGGTGGAGCCCATCAGCGGCAACACCCAGATCGTCCCGCCGTACTTCGTCGCCGAGGGCACGGGCAACAACGTGTCGTTCATCGGCTGCGCCATGCAGGGCAATGTCCCCACGCTCTTCCGGGTGAAGAAGAGCGAGCCGACGATCGCCGATTCCCTGGAGATGGACTTCCCCTGTGACGCGACCACGATCATCACCGATCGCAAGCCCGCGCTCACGGGCCTGCGCTGGCTGTGGACGCGCGGCCGGGGCGTGCTCGCGCTGAAGGCGGACTTCTCCATCGCCTACTCGTCCGACGCGGCGGTGAAGAACCTCGCGGTGGGCCCCGACGGCAGCGCCATTCTCTACGACAGCACGCAGCTGCGGCTCGTGAGCCCCGCGGGCAAGGTCCTCTGGGAGCGGACCATCATTGGCGACACCAACTACCTGCCCGGCCTGGTCGCGGGAGAGCCCATGGTCCGCACGGGCGGCACCAGCACGGGAACCGTCGTGGTGCCGCTCAAGGACGATGGCGCCGACACGACCGCCGTCCGGGTCGCTGTCCTGACGTACGCCAAGGGCGAGCTGACCGCGACCTACGAGCTCGAGTCCTTCCCGCTCAACACGCCGTTCTGGACGGCGTTCGATGACACGGGCTCGGTGATGTACCTGGGCACGCAGCAAGGCGAGTCGGCCTCCGTCCGGGCCTGCGCGCTCGGAAAGACGGGCCTGTGCCGGGCCTCCACGGACACCCGCCTGTGGATCACCAGCCAGCCCCTGGCCGGCTACCTGGCCGCGCTGGTGCCCTACAACAACAACTCGCGCCTGGCGGTGGTCACCGCGAACCAGACCTGGTTCCTGGATGTCCGCAACCTGCCGGGCAACAAGGCCACCCAGGGAGGGATCGTGAACAAGGACCAGACCTCGCTCAAGCCCAACGGCGCGCTGGTGGCGCGCTTCGTCCAGCCGGGCCCGAGCAACGCGTTCTACCTGTTCACCAGCGCGCGGGGCACGGACGCGGTGCCGGACCCCTACCCCGTGGAGATCGTCGCCACGGAAGAGGCGGAAAAGGGAGTGCTCTTCCGCTACCAGGTCCAGGGCGACAGCCTCTACGGCGCGCTGGACGACTCGGGCACGCTCTGGATGCGCGTGGGCCGCAAGCTCGTCAAGCCGCTGTCGCTCGCGCGGTATCGGGAACTGCGCGAGAGGCAGTGAAGGGCGCCCCCTCCCCCCGAGTCATCGGGAGGAAGGGGATCCATCGACGACGGGGGCTGGACCCGCGAACGGCAGCCCCTCCGTCTTGGCCAACAGTTCCTTGTTCGACGTCCACCCGAGCAGCCCCGTCACGGACTTCACCAGGTAGAACACTTCCTCCCCCTGGCGCTCCGGAACCTCCGCGGCCAACACCTCGATGGCCGTCCCGGCGGCCAGGTTGGCGATCGGCGTCGAATCCTTCCGGCTATGGCCGAGCGGGAAGGTCTGCTTCACCTTCGCCTGCTTGCCGACGTAGTAGAGCGGCTGGGCGACCCGGCTCACCGACCACGTCTTGCGATCCAGGAGGTATTTCTCCGTCCTGTTCCAGAAGCCCATCCAGATCTGCGACAGGACGATGCCATTGCCCTTCACCTCGCCCAGGGAATGGACTTCGCCCAGGGGCTTCACCGACTTGCCATCGAAGCCGAAGAGGAAGATGCGCTTGTCACCATCGGTGAAGCCCGACGAGACGGCGACTTCCTTCCACTTGTCGCCAGCGTCCAGCAGGTCCACCACCTCCAGCGCCCCGCCCTGCAGCCCGCTTTCCGGCGAAGTGAAGGAGGCCTTCCCAACCTTGAGCGTGAAGGAGCCCTTGCCCTCGTTCCAGTGCAGGGCGATGGACTCCGGCTTGCCATCCCCATCGAGGTCCGCCTTCTGCGTGGCCAGGGGCTCGGCGGCCCACGTCTGGGCGGACAGCAGCGTGGCGGGAAGCAAGGCCAGGATTCGGGCTTTCATCGGACGACCTCGGGGACGGAGGAGCGGAGCCCTCATGCTATCCATGCCCCAAGAGAGCGCGCGGCGATTCCTCGGCAGGTGATGGGACGAATACACTGCGCACGAGCCGCGCGTGGGAGATGGGTTGATGGTGACGAATGTGGTGTTCGATTTCGACGGAACCCTGGTGGATTCGCGCGCGGTGGCCATTCGCATCTACAACGCGATCGCCGAGCGCGAGGGCTATGGGCTTCTGACGACCCACGAACTGGAGGAGCTGCGGAATCTGTCCGTACTCGATCGAAGCAAGCGCCTGGGGGTATCACCCTGGCGTCTGCCCGGACTGGTGACGCGGGTCCTCCAGGACTACCGGGGGGCCCTGCACGAAATCGGCTTCCACGAGGGCATCCCCGAGCTGCTGCGGGAGCTGCGGAAGCGGGGGCTGCGGCTCAGCATCCTGTCCACCAATGACGAGGGAAACATCCGCGCGGTCCTCAAACGACATGCCCTGGAGGACTGGGTGGAGGGCATCCATTGCAGCAGCCGCGTGTTCGGGAAGGCCCGGCTGCTGCGGGCCCTGATGAAGCGGGGCGGACTGTCGCGCGAGCAACTCATCTACGTCGGCGATGAGTGCCGGGACGTGGAGGCCTGCAAGGAAGCGGGCGTGAAGGTGATCGCCGTCCAGTGGGGATTCGACGCGACCGCGCTGCTCCAGAAAGCCGGACCCGATGCGCTCGCGGAGCATCCGGCGAGCATCCTCGGGTGCGTGGAGCGCCTGTCGGCGGCGTGAGCCGCGTCAGGCCCTGTCGGCGACGAGCAGGGCCTCGACGTTGCCCGCGGGGCCAGGCACGGTGGAGTCCATGACCCCACGCACGGAGAGGCCCTGGTCGCGCACGAACGCGGACACGGAGTCGATGGCGCCCTGGCGCGCGGCCACGTCCCGCACCACGCCGCCCTTGCCCACCTTGTCGGGTCCCACCTCGAACTGAGGCTTCACGAGCGCCACCAGCAGGCCTCGGGGCTTGATGAAGGGCAGCACCGCGGGCAGCACCTGCGTGAGCGAGATGAAGCTCACGTCGATGACCACCACGTCCACGGGCTCGGGCAGGTCCTCGTGGGTGAGGTAGCGGGCGTTGACGCGCTCGCGCGAGCGCACGCGCGGATCGGTGCGCAGCTTCTCGTGGAGCTGGCCATAGCCCACGTCAATGGCGTGCACGCGCACGGCGCCCTCTTGCAGGAGGCAGTCGGTGAAACCGCCAGTGCTCGCGCCGATGTCCGCCGCCACCCGGCCGTGCATGTCCAGACCAAAGCGCTCGATGGCGGCCTTGAGCTTCAATCCGCCTCGGGACACGTAGGGCAACACCTCGCCCTTGAGCCGCAACTCCGCCTCCACGGCCACCAGGGAGCCGGGCTTGTCCACCCGTTGATCCGCCACCACCACCTGCCCGGCGAGGATGAGGGCCTGCGCCTTGGTGCGCGACTCGGCGAGCCCCCGCTCCACCACCAGGACATCGAGCCGTTCCTTGCGCGGCTTCATGAGGCCTTCCCCTCGGCGAGCAACGCCAGGGCGGCACGGCGAAGGCCCGCGGCATCCAGGCCCAGCTCGGCCCGCTGCACCCGCGCGTCGCCGTGGGGCACGAAGGTGTCCGGCATGCCCAGGAGCGTCACCCGGGCCGGAACCTGTTTCGCGGCGAGCAGTTCCAACACCGCGCTGCCCAACCCTCCCCGGGTCGTCCCCTCTTCCGCCACCACCAGACGTCCGCAAGCGGCGGCCTCCAACACCGCCGCCTCATCGAGTGGGGACACGAAGCGCGCGTCCAGCACGCTCCAGTCCGGCTCCGCCGAGGCCGCTTCCCATGCGGACAAGGCGAACGGCCCGAGCGTGATGAAGGTGATTCGCGCCCGAGGGGCCCGCTTCACCCAGCGCGCCCCGCGCACCGGCTCCGGCGACTCCACGGAGAGCGCCGGAGGCGCCTCCGGCAGCGTGCCTCGGGGAAAACGCAGCAGGGAGGGACCCTCCAGCGAGAGCGCGGTGGCGAGCAGCCCTGGCAGATCCTCCCCGGTCACCGGTGCCATCACGGTGAGGCCGGGAATGGGCCGCAGCGAGGCCACGTCATAGGCCCCCTGATGGGTGGCGCCGTCCGCGCCCACGAGCCCCGCTCGGTCCACGGCGAACAACACCGGCAGACCCGGCAGGCACACGTCGTGGATGATCTGATCGTACGCGCGCTGCAGGAAGGTGGAGTAGATGGCGCACACGGGCCGCAATCCCGTGGCGGCGAGTCCCGCGCAGAAGGTGACGGCGTGCTGCTCGGCGATGCCGACGTCGAAGACGCGCTCGGGGTAGCGCCGCTGCAGCTCCACGAGGGCACTGCCCTCCAGCATCGCCGGAGTCACCGCCACCACGCGCGCGTCCCGGGCCATGAGCGCGTCCAGCGCGGCGGCGAACGCCTCGCTGAAGGTGCGGTGGCCGCCGCGCGAGCGCACGAGCTTCCCATCCCGCCACTCGTAGGGCCCCATGGCGTGGCCGCGCGTCTGAAGATCCGCCTCGGCCGGGGGAAAGCCCCTGCCCTTCTTCGTGAGCGCGTGTACCACCACCGGCCGCGAGGAGGCACGCGCCTCGCGCAGCGTATGCAGGAGCGCGGGCAGGTCATGCCCATCCACCGGCCCGAGGTAGGTGAAGCCCAGTCCCTCGAAGAAGGCCCGCGCCTCGTGCGTGCGCAACAGGGCCGGAATGGCGCCCACGTTGGCGGAGATGGACATCTGGTTGTCGTTGAGCACCACCACCAGTGGCAGGTGCGTGCCCCCGGTGTTGTTCAGCCCCTCGAAGGCGAGCCCGCCGGTGAGCGCTCCATCGCCCACCACCGCCACCACGTGTCCGGGCAGGCCCCGCAGGCGCCGGCCCTGGAGCATGCCGAGCCCCGCGGAGACGGCCGTGCTCGCATGGCCCGCGGCCAGCGCGTCGTGGGGACTCTCGCGGGGGTCCAGGAAGGGAGCGATCCCCCCGGCCTGGCGCAGGGTGTCCATGCGCTCGCGCCGGCCGGTGAGCAGCTTGTGCGCGTAGGTCTGGTGGCCCACGTCGAAGACGAGCGCGTCCTGGGGCGAGTGGAAGACCCGGTGCAGGGCGACGATCAACTCCACCGCGCCGAGCGAGGCACCCAGATGGCCACCCACGCGGCCACACACGGCGATGATCTCCTCGCGCAGCTCTTCACACAGGCGAGGCAGTTCGGACTCGGGCAGAGCCCGGACGTCGCGGGGGGAGTGGATGCGCGGCAGGAGCCGCTCCATCACGAGCTGCGCTCCACCGAGTAGCGCGCGAGCGCCGCCAGGGGACCGTCTCCGGGCTCCAGCGTCCGCACCGCGGCGATGGCCTCGGCCACCTTGCTGGCCGCGAGCTGCTTGGACTCCTCGAGCCCCAGCACCGCCGGAAAGGTGAAGCGCCCGGCGGCGGCGTCCGCGCCCACCGGCTTGCCCAGCGAGGACGCATCCCCCGTGACGTCCAGGACGTCATCGGCGATCTGGAAGGCGAGCCCCACCGCGTCGCCATAGATGTCCGCGCGGCGCAGCGCGTCCTCGTCTCCTCCCGCGGAGAGCACCCCCATGCGGCACGCGGCGCGGATGAGGGCACCCGTCTTCATGCGATGCAGGCGCGTGAGGTAGTCGATGTTCGCGAGCCGATCGTCGGCGATGTCCAGCACCTGTCCGCCCACCATGCCCCAGGAACCCGAGCCCTCGGCCAGTTCCCGGCAGAGCGCGGCACGCACCGGCTCGGGGCCTCCAGCCACCAGGGCGAAGGCGTCCGTGAGGAGCGAATCGCCCGTGAGGATGGCCATGGCCTCGCCGTAGACCTTGTGGTTGGTGGGACGACCGCGGCGCAGGTCGTCATCGTCCATGGCCGGCAGATCGTCGTGGACGAGCGAATAGGTGTGGATGAACTCGAGCGCGCAGGCGCAGTCCTCCACCACGCGGGACACGGTGCTCTGCTTGAGCACGGCCTCCGCGAAGCTCAGGCACAACACCGGCCGCAGCCGCTTGCCACCCGCCATGAGCGAGTAGCGCATGGACTCGAGCAGACGCGGGGGGACTTTGGAGGCCACTTCCTCGGTGCGCGAGAGCAGCAACGCTTCCACGCGCTGCTGCTGGGCGTTCAGGTATGCGTCCAGGTTGAAAGAGGTCATGTCAGGGCACGTCTTGGGAGGGCGTGGGGATGAGTTGGCGCAGCCGATTGATGAGCGCGACCAGGTCCAGGGGCTTCACGAAATAGTCCGCGGCGCCAACAGCCTTGCCACGCCGCTTGTCCTCCGGATCCCCTCGTCCACTGATGAAGACGATGGGGATGTCGCGGAAGACCTCGTTCTTCTTCACGGCTTTGCACAACTCGAAGCCATCGATCCAGGACATGTTCACGTCCATGAGGATGACATCGGGCCGCTTGAGCTGCAGGGACGCGATCAGCCGCAACCCGTTGGCGGCGGCATTGACCTCGAAGTTTTCCGACTCGAGGGCGAGCGAGAGCAATTCCCGCGTGTCGCGATCATCGTCGACGATGGTGACCTTGGGCTTCTGCATGAGGTGACCGGGGTATCTCTTCCCAAAGAGAAACTAGAACGGCACGTCGTCCTCGGGAGGCGCGCTGGTCCGGGACACCCCCGAGCCGCCCCGCGACGGAGCGGGCGAGGGAGCCGTCGTGGCGACCCCAGGCGGCTTCACCCCCGCCTGCATCGGCACCACCACCTCCTGTCCATCCTGGCTCAACAGCTCCTCGATGCGCTTTTCCGCCGCGTTGAGGAGCTGCTCGCCCCGGCGTACCAGCTTGATGCCCTCCTCGAACGATTTGAGCGAGTCCTCGAGCGAGAGGGTCCCGCCCTCCAACCGGGCAACCATCTCCTCGAGACGCCGCACCACCTCCCCGTATTGCTCGGGGACTTCCTCCGCCACCTTGCCCTTGCTGTCCTTCGCCACGGCCAGTCCACCTCGAAAAAAAGAGCCGTGGGACTCTAGTGGAGCACCCCCCTGGGGTGCCAGGGAGACCTGCGAGGAGACGTCAGCAATCCGTCGGCCCCTTCACGGAAGTGACGGTGGCCTCGATTTCCTCGCAGGCCTGGAGAGTCCGGGCTCCGGCGCTGGCGAAGCGGATGCCGAGCACGTCCCCGGGCACCACGTCCGCCACGGAACGCACCACGCCGCCGTCGCGCCGCCGCAGGGCCACCGCGTACCCCCGGGACATGACCTTCAAGGGGCTCAGCGCGTCCAACTGCCCCTCCAGACGATGGAAATGCCCCATGGCATGCGCCAGGGAGTCCTTCTGCAGGGCCACCATGCGGGTCCGGTGCTCGGCCAGACGGGCACGCAGCTCCGCCACCCGCGCCATGGGCGAGACCCGCTCCAGCCTCAACCGGGCCTGGGCCGCCCGGGCACGCCGCGTCGCCACGTCCGCCCGCAGCGCGTCCTTCAGCCGCGCGGACAGTTGCGCCAGCCGGGTCCGCTGCTCGGCGAGCCGAGCCTGGGGCCGCTGCCGTTGCAGGTGTTCATGATGCGTCTTGAGCTCATCGCGCCGCTGACGCAGCACCTGCCGCATCACCCGCGTCATGGCCTCCTCGGCATCCGCCAACCGCAGCCGCTCGGTGGTCAGCCGCCGCCGGGGATCCACCACCCGCCCACCCAGGACGCCCAGGCGCCCGCGCAGCTCCAGCACCCGGCGCTCGGCGGCCTTGCGCAGACGCACCGACCAGGTGGCCAGGCCGTATTCGAGCTCCTGGAGCACGGGGGCCAGACGCTCCGCCGCCGCGCTGGGGGTGGGCGCGCGCCAGTCCGCCACGAAGTCCGCGATGGTGAAGTCGATCTCATGGCCGATGGCGGACACCACCGGAACCGGGGAGGCGAAGATGGCACGCGCCACGCGCTCCTCGTTGAACGTCCAGAGGTCTTCCTTGGAGCCGCCGCCCCGCGTGACGACGATGACGTCCACGTCCGTGCGCGCCAGGCGCTCGATGCCTCGAGCCACCTCCTCGGCCGAGCCCTCCCCCTGCACGCGCGCGTCGCACAGCAACACCGACAGCCGGGGGTGGCGCGAGTGCAGCACGCGCAGGAAGTCCTGCAGGGCCGCGCCCGTGCGGCTCGTCACCACGCCGATGCGCCGGGGAAGGGAGGGCAGCGGCCGCGGCGGACGCTGGCGCTTGTCTCCAATGAGCCCCTCGGCCGCGAGCCGTTCCTTGAGCTGCTCGAAGGCGAGCGCCAGCGCGCCCTCTCCTTCCGGCTCCATCTTGAAGGCGATGAGGCTGTAGCGGCCGGCGGGCGCGTACACGTCCACGCTGCCCTCGACCACCATCGCCAGGCCATCGCGCAGGTGGAAGCGCAACCGCGCCGCCTGCGAGGCCCACATCTTCACGTCGATCGACGCCTCGGCGTCCTTGAGCGTGAAGTACAGGTGGCCCCGCGCGTTGGGTCCGCGGAAGCCGGACACCTCACCCCGCACCATCACCCGCGGGAAGCGGGCCTCGAGCGTCGCCTTGAGCTGCTGGGTGAGCTCCCCCACGGTGAGCACCGTGCGCGCCGGAGCGGGGCGCGCGGGCGCTCCCGGCAACGCGGACAGCGCCGAGGAGACATCCGGCAGTTCGGCGGGGGGAACGGGCACGGACGGCCGGGGAGCGGACTCGGAGGGCGGCGCCTTGGGCGCCGCGGCCTGGGTCAACCCTCCGAAAAGGTCTCCTTGTCCAGCTTGTCCAGCGGGCGGAACCGACGGGGCCTCGGGAGTGCCTCGTCTCTTCTTCATCGCTGGAGCTTCTCGACCCAGACCTTGGCCTTCTGGTGCAGCTCGTCGTCCGGGGGCGTCATGTTCACGACATCCCGGAACTTGGGCAGGGCATCCTCGGGCGAGCTGTCCTTGATGGCGTAGGCACCCCAGTAGACGTCCTTCGCCTTGCCGCGCATCTCGGTGACGATGGCGCTGGCGCCCACGTGACCCGGATCCGCCTGGAGGGCGCGCTGGGCGTTCTCCATGGCCCGGCCCCACTGCCCGGCCACCTTGGCCGAGGACGCCATCTTGTAGAACAGGTTGGCGGCGCGCTTGCCCGCGTTGCCAATGAGCTTGCTGCTGCGGCCGTTGGTGATCTTCTTGTCCAGGTCCATCAGCCGCGACAGCCCCTTCACGTCCAGCTCCTCCACCTTCTTGTAGAGGTTGCCGAAGTCCGTGAGCGAGGTCATGAGCGTCTTGCACTGCGGGCTGCGTCCCGCGCAGGCGTTGGCCATGGCCATGGCGCCATTGAGGTCTCCGTCGCGGAAGCGCTCCACGGCCTGATCCCAGGGCTTGACCGTGGGCGGGGCCACGGGAGGCGGCGGAGGCGCGTCCCGGATGCCGATGAGCCGCGCGGCCTGCTCGTTGATCACCTTGGCGTCACGGTGCGTCGGGATGGCGACGAGGATGTCGTCGGTGATGGCCTTGGCCTGATCGATCTGCTTCTGCTCCAGCATGGACAGGGCCTCGCGGGCGCGCTTGTCGGCCTTGTCCTGCAACGTCCGGCGCAGCGTGCCCATGCTCTCGAAGAGCTGAGTGTCCTTGCTCACCTTGGCGAGCGAGGTGGCGGCCGTTCCGAGTTGATCCTTCTCCAGCGCCGTCTTGGCCGCGTCGATCGCCGCCTGGTTGGGGATCTCCTTCTCGACGCGCGTGAGGTAGTCCTGCAGTTGCGGATGGTCGGGCTGCGCCTCCTGGAGCTCGAGCAGACGCGTCTTGGCATCCGCCCACTTGCCATCGCGGATGAGGTTCTTGGCGTCCTGGAACAGGCCCTCGACCTGCTCGCGCTGCTCCTGAGCCGCCAGGGCCTCCGCGCGCCATGCATCGGCGTCCTGCTGCTGCTTCACCTTGATGGCGACCAGCAGGCCCACCAGCACCACGAAGACGCCCGCGGAGATGAGCAGCAGGCGCTTCTTGCGCTTCTGCGCCTCGGGATCCGGACCCGCCGTGCGCCCACGCGAGGCGCGCACGCGCGACTCGGGCCGGGACGGCGCGGGCCGCCGGGGCGCGATGGCGTCTCCAGGCTCTTCCTCCTCGGCCGGAGCGGCGGCCGGAGCGGCGGCCGCAGCCGTGGGACGGCGCGCCGGACGCGAGGAAGGCGCCGGGGGCATCGGCATCATCATCGTGGCGTTGGAGGCGTCGTTGAACGTCAGCTCCGTATCGCCCAGCGTGAGCACGCTGCCCGAGGACAGGGGCGTCTCGTCGGTGAGGGGCTCACCGTTGAGCAGGGTCCCGTTGCCGGAGCCCAGATCGTTCGCCGTCCAGCCCCCACCCAGGCGGCGGATGAGCACGTGCTTCCGGGACACCGAGGTGTCCGGAATGCAGATGGGGTTGTCGTTGGAGCGGCCAACGACGTACTCGCCATCTTCCAGGGCGAACTCCTGACCCTCGCAAGGACCGGCCGAGCACACCAGCTTGGTCCCCGAGAGGGGCAATGTATCCGGCGCGGCCGAAGCCCTCACCGCGGGACGCTGCCGTGTGGCACCCGCCGGAGGAGCATCCGACGAGGAGGCTGACGCGGGACGACGGCGTGTGGGAGGAGAACCGTTCGACATGGGGGATCACCACTTCATGGGGTGCGCCAACACGGGCCTTACAGCTCGTACTGGTTGGCTTTCTCGAGCGACAGATTGTGGCAGCGATGTGACGTCGTGGGGAAGGCCCGGTTGATCTCCTCCAATACCAGGGCCGCCTTCGTCATGTCCTTGAACTGGATGTTCCGTTGGAAATCCAGCAACAACTGCCCGCACTTCCTGTCCAGCTCCACCGAGATCTCGGCGAGCATGTGCCGGACGTCACCGTAGAGGTCGGGCTTGTCGTCCAGGGCCTCCAGGGTGATCCACGCCGAGCGGTAGTTCTCCCAGGCGAGCAGCAGGTTCTCCGGGCCCACGGCACGGCGATCATAATAGGTCCTGGCCCGTGTCGCGGCGGTGCGAGCGGATTCCAGCAGTTCCTCGGGACTCAGGTTGGGCACGGGAATGACCTCGAGCCGCAGGTTCCAGATGCGCCAGCTGTCCTGCCCCGGAGGGTTGCGCACGTTGTCGAAGACGATCTTGTTGATCTCGCCCCGCTTGAGCATGGAGGGCGTGAGGATCTGCTGCACTTCGCGCTCGGCGGTGTTGACCGTGTCGGGAGGAACCCAGCCCACGTTCACCGCGTTGACGGAGATGGAGACCTCGTCCTTGGCGATGCCGCTGGCGTGATAGCGGATGACCGCCACCGCGCGCGTGGGCGACACGAAGTCGAAGTTGAAGGACTTCATGTCCGCCGCGTCCCAGTCCACGCCCTCGCCCAGGCCAAAGGAATCCCTCAGGGTCGCGACCCCCAGCACCTCGGGCTCGTCCCCCTTGAAGCTCTGCTCGATCTTGGGCCGGAAGACGATGAACAGGGCCGCGAACATGCCCACCACGAAACCGGCGGACAACAGGCCCACCAGGGCCTTGCCCTGGGGGGACATGTCGCTCCACCACAACGCGAGCTGACCGCCCAGCGTCTCGCCCGCCTCGCGCCGACGACGGGCCTTCTCCGCGGCGGACAGACCCGCGCTGGCGCCGGCACCGGAGGCACGCGGGGCCATGGCACGCCCGGTGGCGGCCGCCTTCACGGGCACGCGAGGCTCCGGCCGGGCCGCGCTCACGGGGGAACGGGGCTCGGAGCGGGCCAGGGACGCCGTCGCCGGAGGCAACGTCTCCTTCTCATGGAGCGGCACCTCTGGCCGCGCGGGACGCGCGGGCGCCTTGGCGGAGGCCTTGGCCGCGGGAGGATCCGGACGCATGCGGATGACGGTGGCCTCGGGCGATGGCGGCTCCTCGGGCTCCGGCCGCTCCGGACGCATGCGGATGACGGTGGCCTCGGGCGATGGCGGCTCCTCGGGCTCCGGCCGCTGCGCGGGCTCCTGGGCTCCTGGCCGGACCCGGAACACGGCCGTGCGATCGGAGGTGCCTCCGGAATCGGTCCCCGGTGGCAGGGAGTCCGGATCCGAGGAGGGAGCCAGCATGTCGTCGTCGGCTCCCATGCCCGCTGAGGCCTGGCGACCACGGCGCACGGGATGCTTGGTGTCTTTCTCGCTCATGGCCGCCCTGAAAAACGGACGCCACGCGGGAAGTGCCCTCCCCGCGTGAGTCCCTTGACGATGCTGCGCTGCCCGACGAGCGCCTACGCCGAAGCGGAGATGTCGCCGAACATGAATTGGAACACGATCGGGCCGAAGAGAACCATGAACACCGTGGGGAAGATGCACGCGATGAGCGGGAAGAGCATCTTCACCGGTGCCTCACCCGCCAGCTTCTCGGCACGCTGGGTGCGGTCGATGCGCAACTGGGTGGACTGGATGCGCAGCACCTTTCCGAGGCTGGTTCCCATCTTGTCCGCCTGGATGAGCGCGGTGACGAACGTGGTGAGCGCGGGCAGGTCCACGCGGGCGATCATCGACTTGAGGCATTCCTCGCGCGTCTTGCCCATCTTCAGCTGCTTGAGGACGATCTGCAGCTCCTCGCGCAGCGGGCCCGACTTGCCCTTCTCCACCACCTTGGCCAGCGCGCCCGTGAAGTCCAGACCCGCTTCCACCGACAGCGTCAGCAGGTCCAGGCTGTAGGGCAGCGCCCGGGAGATCAGCAGGTGGCGCTTCTTCACCTGATCGTTCACCCAGATGAGCGGGTAGTACATGCCGAACAGCGCGAAGAGCAGCGACCAGGCCAGGTTCTCGCCCACGAAGTTCACCAGGATGAGGCCCATCAACAGGCCGATCACCGCGGAGACCTCCTGCAGCGCCATGATGTCCTCGGGCTTGAACGCCTGAGGCTCACCCGCCTTGATGAGCTTGCGGCGCATCTTGGACTCGTAGCCCGGCCACATCAGCCGGCGGTTCATCGCGCCCAGCTTGCGGATGGCCACCGAGCCCATGCCCGACATGCCACCGGCCGACTCGTCCTGCACCTCGGCCACGAATTGCGAGAAGTAGTTCTGGTAGATGCCGATGCCGAAGAAGCCCACCGCCGCCGCGAACATCAGCGCCGAGCCTCCCACCAGCGTTTCCGTCAGGATATCGCTCACGGAGTGTCCTCAGATATCGATGTTGACGATGCGCCGGATGATGAAGATGCCCAGCAGCTCCATGATGGCGATCACCGTGATCAGCACGTAGCCGAACCAGTGGTCGAGCATGGGCTCCATCAGGTCGGGGCGCATGTAGTTGAGCACCATGCCGAGGATGGCCGGCATGGCCGCCACCACCCAGCCCTGCAGCTTGCCCTGGGAGGTGAGCGCGTCGATCTTTCCCTCGAGCCGGAAGCGCTCGCGGATGACGCTGGAGATCGTCTCGAACATCTCCGCCATGTTGCCGCCGAGCTGACGGGCGATGTTGGTGGCCACCACGACCAGTTCCAGGTCGTCACTGCCCACGCGGCGGCCCATGTTGATGAGGGCCTCCTCCAGCGGCACACCGAGCTTCACTTCCTTCACGAACAACCCGAACTCCTGCGCCAGCGGCGGCTGCGCCTCACGCGCCACGTGCTCGATGGCCTGGGGGAACGTGAGACCGGCCTTGAAGGCGTTGGCCATGGCCTGCAGCGCGTCCACCAGCTGCACGTTGAACTTCTTGATGCGCCGCTTGCGGTAGTGCTTCACCAGGATGATCGGCAGGAAGAAGCCGAAGATGGTGCTGATGACGCACAGGATGGGGTTGAAGATGATGTACGACAGGATGCCCATCAAGCACATGCTGGCGATGTTGAGCACCAGCAACTGACGGGCATCGATGAAGAGGAACATGTCGCTCAAGTCGTTCATCGACTTGACGACGTACCTCTCCTGGTACTGCTCGTAGGCCTTCGCCAGCACGGTGAAGATCACCAGGCTGAAGAAGAAGACCGATCCGGTGACAAGGAGGAGGACGATTCCGGCCAACATGGGCGAGGACTTCCTTCTAGCGACGGGGGAAGGTCAGCAGGGAGGAAGGGCTCAGGGCGCGGACGCCGCGCTCTTCTCGGTGGGGTTGCCCTTGATGATCTGGATGATCTCGCGGCGCTTGGCCTCGAGCACGCGCGTGCGCTCACCCGACAGCAGCGTGGTGATGGTGGCGCGGCCACGCTCCTCGATCATGTCCACGTCGTCCTCGTTGCGCAGCGACAGCGTGAGGCTGCCCAGCTCCGCCGCCAGCGTGAGGATTTCCGCCTCCTCGGGGATGACCATCAGCGTGATGTTGTTGTACTCGCGCTGGTTCTCCGGGATGAGGTTGACGTTGGTGGTGCCCGTCACCTTGCCCGTGGCGAGCACGATGACGTTCTGCAGCAGCGTCACCGCCACGTTCTCGTCCGTCTGGGGGTCGCGGAAGGTGCCGATCACGTCCACGTGATCGTTGGGACGCACCCAGCCGCCCACCGACGTGGTGTTGCGCGCCTCGATGGCGACGGCGCGGACCTTCTTCTGCACCTTGGTGGACAGGCGCTCGGCGGCCTTGGTCGTCTCGAACTGGCTCCAGAGCAGCGCGTCACCCGTCTGCAGCGCCACCAGCACCTTCTGGCCCACCACGTAGTTGGCCGAGTCCGGCTTCACCACGGAGGAGGTGACGAACTGCTCGGGGACCTGCCGCTGGCTGATCATGTCGAAGGTGATGACCGTGCCCTCGGGAATGTCCTGGGTGGCCACCACCACCGGCACCAGGTTCCATCCCTTGCGCACGTCCGCTTCCTTCTTCTTGATCGCGGACCACGCGATGATTCCGGCCAGCAGGCCGAGGCCCAGCGCGATGATCAGAGGAGTCTTGCCCTTCAACATGTCTCGAGGACCTCCAAAAACAAGGGGGGGCGCCCGGGGCGCGGAAGGCTTGAGGTGCTGCTCGTCTTTGCAAGCTGGGGGCCCGGGGCACCAGCGCGCGAGATGTTATCCAGTAGTCAGGGAAAGTGTCAAAGTCATGCCGCCGAGGTTGGCAGCCTGCTCCGAGAGGACGGCTTGCCGTCCCTCCTTTATTGCGGGCATCCTCCCCCCTCCTCCAGAGCCAGCGGCCACCTGACGGATACTCCCTTCTTCCGGGATGTCGCTAGATGGAGGTATCCATGAGTGAACATCCCCCCCGGTCCCGACAATCAGGTCAAGCGGCGGTCGAGTCGGCACTGGTCCTTCCGTTGATGGTGTTCCTCGGCCTGGGCCTCATCCAACTGACGATGATGCAGCAGGCGAAGTTGATGACGGAGTACGCGGCATTCGCCGCGGCGCGCACGGGCATCGTGTGGAACGGCAACAACGAGCGCATGCACGACGCGGCCATCGTCGCGCTGCTGCCCACCATGGGCCGTACGGATGACCTGCTCAACCTGGGCAAGACGTGGGCGATCGCCCAGGCCTATGACGAGGCGCTGCAGTTGCTGGCCTGGCCGAACAAGAACTCGGTCGTGCCCGCCACGGTGAACGGCTCCAACCTCTTCGGACAGGTGCGCGTCGACACGGTGAGCCCCGCCTGGTACTCGCCCATCCAGAGCGTGTGGAAGCTGCGCTCGGGCGCCAACTGGAAGGAGCTGGACTTCGATGGCCCGGACACCTACCCCGAGGTGCCGGCGCTCGAGTCGAAGATCGCCAAGTTCTTCAACCTCCCCCTGCCGGACAACGGCGAGGAGGTCTACCGCAAGGCCACCGTGCTGAGCATTCGCGTGCGCTACTGGTACGAGCTGCGGGTGCCCTTCGCCAACTGGATCATCTTCACCGCCTGGTGGGCGGCCAACGCCGGCGTGTCGCTGGGCGGAGCCATCTACAAGCCCACGCTCAACACGCAGGTGAGCATGACCAACCAGCAGGGTGGCATGAACCAGGTGGCCATGGCGCCCGTGCGAGGGCTCGCGCACGAGCGCGGCTACAACACGCTCTACCGGATCGAGATGACCGTGTTGTGGGGACTGGCCACCGGCAGCATTCCCCTGCTGTCGAGCATCGTGGGCAAGCGCTACTTCATCCCGCTGACGGCGACGTACAGCATGAGGATGCAGTCGAACTTCTATTACAAGTGGTTGATGCACCTGAACCCGGATTGGGGCCTGTGACATGTTGACTCGCGCTTTCCGACGCGGCCTTCGGCGCCAGGAAGGCCAGGCCCTCGTGCTCGCCTGCCTCCTGATGCTCATCCTGAGCATCGCGCTCATGACGACGGTGAACATCGGGCACAGCGTGCACGAGCGCATCCGGCTGCAGAACACGGCCGACGCGGCGGCCTACTCCACCGCCGCCATGGAGGCGCGCGCCTTCAACTTCTACGCCTTCACCAACCGCACGCAGGTGTCCCACTACGTGTCGGCGATGATCTGGCAGTCCACGGACTCGTTCCTGTTCTCCGTGCAGGCCTTCCTCACGGACATGTACGGGCTCATCCGCACCATCGGACCGTGCTTTCCCAAGGACAGCCGCAGCGGCGTCTTCTGGCCGGTCATCTGCGGCATCCTCGACAACCTGCCCTACATCGGCGTCATCATGAAGGCGCTGGACGCGATCATCTCGGCGCTCAAGGGGGTGCTGCTGCTTCTCCAGCCCATCCTGGACTTCGCGGACCAGGTGATTGGCACCGTCATCATCCCCGCCCATCGAGTCCTCAACTCGGTGATGGCCGGAGCGGCGACGGCGGTGATGTTATCCACGTCCACCTATGTGATGGGCACCTCCAACGCGATCATCCAGGCGAACGATCCCAACGTGGACTCGCTGGCCTCGCAGGCCATCACCGGGGCCATCAACCAATGCCTCTACAGCCGGGCGCACTACGAGGAGGCCAACGGCAAGCCCCTGAGTCCGGCCAATCCCCTCAAGGCCCTGGATCCGTCCGCGCGCAACGAGGACAGCAAGGTCGCCCGGGCCAAGCGCGTCATGGCGGGCATCACCAACGCCACCCGCTACGCCTGCAACAAGGACAAGGACAACCTCTTCAACGCGTGCCCGGAGACGATGGTCACGGATCGGCGCCTGGGCCAGCTGCTGCCCATCCCCGATTGGCTCAAGCCCCTGGAGATGCTGCTGGACGCCATTCCCAAGTGGGGACAGACGCGCTTTCTCACGTTCAAGCTCGGCTATGGCGACATCAACGAGGAGACGAAGAAGCCGCGCGCCCAGGGGAAGAACAAGATCCGCGAGGTCAACGATCTGCCCGACAAGCCCATGGGCATGCTCGCCCAGGGCGACGTGCTCGGCTCGGATGACCCGTACTACATCAAGATGGGGCCCGCCTCGCTGGGCGTGCCGGGCGTGGGTCAGATCTTCAACCCGTTCAGCTGCCCCAAGTACCCGGGAGGCGGCGATGACCGCACGTGGCGCAAGTGCTGGGGTGATCCCCGCGAGGACCGCGACAGCACGCTCGAGCCCAGCATCTGGGCCATGAGCAGCGGCGACTACCGCAGGAAGGGCATCCACTGGCGGGTCGTCTTCCCCGGCGAGGCCAAGTCGAAGTCCGACAAGGACGTGGGGCTCTACCAGTACAAGTTCTGCGTGGCGAAGATCCTGGGCGTCTGCGTCTTCAAGCTGGACGTGTTCACCGCCAACACCCACATCGACAAGAAGGACAACAACCACCCGTGGGACGGCATCGTGCCCTTCCCCCACTTCGAGCCGGGTGACTACGCGAACGACTGCGCCGTGGGTGCCTTCTCCAAGGCCAGCATCGGCAACATGGCCACGCGCGAGCACGACTTCAACCAGCCCTCCACCTGGGTGATGCTCAACAAGAACACCCAGCAGTTGCACAACACGAAGGCCGACGCCACCGGGGCCACCCACAACACCCCGGCCCTGCTCAACTCCACGGGCAAGCTCACCGTCACCCTGGGCTCGGCGGGCGCGGAGACGCTCGATCTGGACAATGATCGCAAGAAGTTCCTGTCCCTCGCGGAGGGCATGAACGTCATCTCCCGCGGGCAGACGTACTACCACCGGCCGGGCAACTGGGCCGAGCAGCCCAACTTCTTCAATCCCTACTGGCGGCCCCGTCTGGCGGCCGTGTGGCAGGGCAAGAACTCGCTGCCGCTCATCAACCAGCTGTCGAACGCCCTGCCGGCCGCGGTCAAGGACGCGCCCGCCAAGATCATCACCCACTAAGGCCCGTCATGCTCCGCTCCCGCCCCTTCAGCAGCAGAAGCAGACGAGCCCGGCGCGGCGCCGCCGTCGTCGAGTTCGCGCTCGTGACGCCCATCCTGGTGTCCATCCTCTTCTTCAGCATCTATCTGACCGACATCATCCGGGCCAAATACAAGCTGCAGGAAGCCAGCCGGTACGTCGCCTGGGAGATGAGCAGCTACACGCTGAGCGACTTCGCCAACGCGAACCATGATCAGGCCTTCCAGACCGCCATGGACTCCGCGGTGCAAGAGGCCACCGAGCGCTACAAGGACATGGACTCGCTCGACATCAACAGCCGGTTCGGCACCTTGCTGAGCGCCGCCGCGCCGCAGGTGACGGTGAAGAACCAGACCGTGGCGGGCATCGACCTGAGCCGCGTCACGCAAGGTGGCAATGGCGCCGGCCAGCCCCTCAACTTCCTCCTGGACCGCTTCAAGTTCAACACCAAGGGCCAGGTGGAAGTGGAGCTCACCAGCACGCTCTCCAATACCCTCATGCCCCGCCAATACCTGCAGAAGGAGCGGGGCGGCTTCTACACCGTCGACAACTGGGGTGGACGGGATCTGGGCAACATGCCCATCAAGAACCGCTACACGCTCATCGCCAACGGCTGGCATCTGCCCGATGGTGGCGACGCCGTGATGAGCGAGTACCGAGCGGGCGATCACACCGGCGGCAACAGCCGGCATGGCATCGCCCTGCAGGTCGATCGGATGAAGTTCCTGAGCGCGGGGGAGTTCCTCAAGGACACGAAGCTGGACCGGCTCACGGGCACGCTCGACCTCATCTTCCCCGCCTTCTTCGGCACCTTCGTGACGGCCCACAACTACACCAGCTCGTCCAACACGCGCGGCTGCAACAAGGGGCTGCATACCGCCACCTCGGGCCTCAACAACCTGGAGGACATCCCCGGCCTGGACGAGGAGGAGATCGACCGGAGGCAGCGCTGCTTCGACACCGCGCCCTTCCGCGACACCCAGGCCTACAGCCGCTCCCTCTACAAGAACATCTTCGACGCCCGGGGTGAGCACTTCATGGGTTGCAAGAAGGCCCAGGCGGACATGCCCAACAGCCGCGGCCTCGGTGAAGGCACCAGCCGGGACAAGAACGAGCAGAAGATCACGTGCGAGTAAGCATCCTCTCCCTGTTGCTCCTGGGGTTGTGGGCCCGCCCGGCATCCGCCGAGCAGGAGCTCGCCGTCTATCCGGGCACCGTCCACACGCGCATCGGCAACGACCTGGTCATCGGCGGCGAGTATCACCGCATGGCCTACTTCACCACGAAGGACTCGATTCCCCAGGTGGCGAAGTACTTCCACGAGTACTGGACCAAGCAGGGCTATCCCGTCGTCGTGGAGGGGGACCTGAAGGACGAAGCGGTGGTGGCGGCCTTCTACACGCGCGAGGGCCTGCAACGCGCCATCGTGCTGCGCAAGCACCAGGGCAAGACCGTGGGCTTCAGCGTGTTGAAGGACATGTGGCTGTACGAGAAGCCCTCCGCGGCGGGCAAGAGCCCCTTCGTGCAGATGGAGAACTCGCTCTTCCACTCGGAAGTGGGTTCGCGCGATGAGGCGGGAGCAACCCGCAGCCGGACCGAGATCGTGGAGCGCGGACTGGACGAGGTGCGCCAGGAGCTCACGTCGAAACTGACGGCCTCGGGCTTCAAGCTGGTGCGCGAGTCCGGGGGCAAGCTGGATGGACAGCGCACCGTCGTGCTCGAGTACGCGCGCGGTGCCGAGCAGACGCTCAACACGCTGGTCGAGCTCGAGTCCACGCGCGTGGCGGTGTCCCAGGCGTGGGTGGGCACGGACCGTCCCGACGGCATGCCCAACGCGGATGCCGTGCGTCGGAGCCGCGAGGAAGCCGCGCGCGCCCGTCAGCCGGGGAAGAAGCCATGAGGGCGCTCTGGTGTGTCCTGGCGGTGGCGCTGATGGGCGCCGCGCCCCCGAAGTTGGGTCGCGAGGGCCGGATGCTCTTCGAGGCCGCGCCCCAGCGGCTCGAGGCCCGCGTGGGCGAGTGGGTGACGTACCAGATGGACGGTGGTCCCCAGCCCGGCTTCGTGCGTCTGGCCGTCGTGGGCGAGGACAAGGATGCCAAGGGCCGTGACGCGGTGTGGCTGGAGATGGAGTTCGGCAAGCACTGGGAACTCAAGGCCCCCCTGGCCCAGTTCCGCATGCTGGTGACGCGGGACCTGGGACTGAGTTCGGAAGGTGTGTCCCGGCTGTTCGTCACCCAGGGTTATGAGAAGGTGCAGGAAGTGGACACGTCCGCCCTGCCCTTCTTCTTCAGCCAGTCCGACGCGCAGACGCCCCCGTCCCGTCCCGAGCAGCCGCCTCCCTCGGAGACAATCCCCGCGGGCCCGGAGTCCACCGTGTTCCGGGGCAAGCCCACGCGGCTCATGACGCTCGCGGGCACCGTGACGGCCGAGCCCATGGAGGCCCGCTACCGCAAGCTCGTCCTCAAGCGCTATTGGATCAGCCGGGAGATCCCCTTGCTGCACCTGGCGAAGATCGAGTTCCCGGCGATCAAGTACTCGATGGAGGCGCGCGACTACGGCGTGGACGCCAAGCCGCGCATGGTGCTTCCCTCTCCGTCCGACAAGAAGATTACCCTGGAGCCCGGGGGCGGCTTGGCGCCCCCCTTCACTCAGCAGAAGGACCCCACCCCATGAAGACGCCCGTCCGCCGTCCCAAAGCCGCCCGCCGCGCCCGTCGTGGGCAGGCCATGGTCGAGTACTCCATCATCAACTACGTGCTCGTCCTCGGCCTCATGCTGTCGCTGACCATCAACTTCGGCTCGGGTGAGCAGAAGGTGAACATCATCCACGCCTTCTTGCGCGCGTATCAGGTCTACTACGACTCGTTCTACTTCGTGCTGAACCTGCCGTTCCCGTGAAAACCTCGACCCCACCCGCGGCGTCCGGCTCCCCGTTCTCGCTGCGGCTCGTCCATGGAATCCTCTTCGGAGGCTTCACCGCCATTTGCGTCGTGGTCGGCTCTCCGGAGTTCGAACAGCTCCTTCGCGCCCAGCGGCAGGTGTTTCACGCCGGGCCGCCCCCACGTGTGGAGGTGATGCTGGCGGTGCTCGCGGCACTCCTCGGCATGGGCGTCATCCTGGTGCAGGCGCTCCGGGGACGCAGCGCGCGGCTGCCCTGGTCCGTGCTCATCCTCGGCGCCCTGGGACTGGTGCTGTGGAGAGACCGCGCGGGGCCCGTCCCCGGGCGGACCGCCGACTCCGCCAACCTGAAGATCCTCCAGACGGCCCGGGCGCTCCATGGGCTCCAGATCCCCGAGTTGCAGAACCGGGGAGCCCTCGAGGAGGACGTGGAAGCCTGGCGGGTGGCGCTCCAGAAGGTCACCCACGGAGAGCCCACCCCGGTGCGCACGCGCTCCTTCGAGCCCCTCGCCTACCACATCCAGAAGGTGGACAAGCCCGACACGCTGCCCGAGGGCGTGCCGCCCGGGACGCTGCTGCTCTACGTGATGGAGGGCGGCATCGCCTACGAACTCCAGGCCATTGGCATCTCCCCCGAGGGAGAACCCTGGCGGCTCCAACTCCTCCCGGCGGGCGAGCCCGTGGTCTTCCGGGGCGCCTTCAACCCGGAGATCGACACGCGCCCTCCGCAGATGCCATGACGACTAACGCGCCTCGGAGTCAGCCGGGCGCAAGTCCTCGTCGAGAAGGCGTTGGGCCTTCAGGGCCTCACTGGAGCCCGGCGCCACCCCCAGCACCCGCGAGCAGGACTCGATCGCGTTGCGCCGGTGGCCCAACGCGGCTTCCGCCTGACACAACCGGGAGAGCACCGCCACGTCCTGCTCACCCGCCGCCACGGCGCGGCGCAGGTAGACGATCTCCTGTTCCCGATCACCCGCGCGAGCGGCCCCATCGGCCTGCCGGAGAAGGTCCCTCGGGGACACGGAGGCAGCACCAGCGGAGCGTGCCGCCTGGGGCTTCGAGACCGGCTCGGCCAGGGCCTCCTTCGCCTTCTGCTCCAACGGCGCGGCCGGAGCGGTCGCGGCGGGAAGAGGCGGAGGTGCCTCGGCCATGACCCCCGCCGCGGCGTAGGCGTCATCGCGACTCGCCTCTTCCTCGTGCACCGCCCGGGGCGCGGGCTGGCGCTTCACCTGGCCAAAATCCGCCGAGCGCTTCTTCGCCGGAAACCCACCCCCGCTGCCCATGTCCTCCGCCTCGAACAGACGCGCCGATTTCGAGGGCAACGCCTTGCCCATGGGCGCGGCGCGCTGCTCCTCGCGGATCCGATTGTCGAGCCGCGTATGCCGCTCGCTCACCTCGGCCGAAACCTGGGCGGCGGGAGCCGACACCACGGGGGCGGGGGCGGGCGCGGCGGCTGGCACGGACTCGGCCTTGGCACGGCGGGAAGACGCCTCCTGCGAGCTCTGCTTCGACGCCGCCGGCGACACCGGCGACGCCTCCTGGCTCATCTGGACGGTCACGATTCCCACGACCCCCAGGGCCGCCGCGCTCAACGCGGGAGCCAACAAGCGGCGCCACCAACGCTGCGCGGGCTCGGCTCCCATGGAGGAGCGGCGCGCGGACTGCTGCGCATAGGCCAGCAAGGACTCCAGTCCCGCGTCCGGCGCCGAGACCTTCGGAAGACGGGACATGGAGCCGCGTACGCCGCGAATGTCCCGCAGGGCCGCCGCGCAACGCGAACAGTCCTGGACGTGCTGCTTCACCTGATGGGCCTCGGATTCCGGAAGCTCTTCGTAGGCGAAGTCCAGCAGACGATCCTCATATGCGTGGGCGCTCTGGGTCTTCATCCCGCCACCGTCTTTCCGTCCTCGGCCAGATCGCCGTCCACGCCCAATTCCGCCAGCCGCCGGCGCAGGCCTTCCAGCGCATAGCGCATGCGGCTCTTCACCGTGTTCTCGGGCACGCCCGTGACCTCGGCGATCTCCTTGAAGGGGATGCCGCTGTACTCGCGCAGCACGAACACCTCGCGCTGTTCCTCGGGAAGGCCGGCCAACGCACGCTCCAGCAGCGGCCGTATACGGGCATTGTAGGCACCCCTCTCGGGGCTGGCCCCCTCGTCGGGGAGCGCTTCACCCAACGACCGGCCCTCTTCACCCTCGGCCCCCGTCATGGGTGCCTCGAGCGAGGCCGTCTGCCGGTAGCTCTCTTTACGCGCGCTGTCCACGCAGAGGTTCCTCGCGATCGTATAGAGCCAGGTGGTGAACTTCGCCCGCGTCTCGTACTCGGGTGCGCTGCGCACCACCTTCAACCACGTTTCCTGAAGGACATCTTCCGCCCGCGCCGCGTGTCCGGTGAACCGGAGGATGAAGTTGAACACCGGATCCCGGTGCCTGCGCACCAATGTCTCGAACGCACGGGCGTCTCCCGCCCGAAAGGCGAGCATCAACCGTTCGTCTGAGATCTCCGGTCCCAACACTCCCCCAATTCCAGGGCCCCGCGCCTTCCCTCATCCCCACTGCCCGCTTCAACGGGCAGGGGCCTATTCGGGTCTACTCGTTCGGCGGGCTTCCGTAAGTGGCGAGAATGACAGGGCGAAGCGTCGCTGTCACGCCTGGAGGCTCAGGGTTTTGAATCCCGCGACGTGGCGAACATGACGGGAATCGCGACGAGCGCCACCAAAGCGGCCTGCCATACGAGCACCTGGGGCAGAGGCCTCTGAATGTGGATGAACAGGGAACGGCCAAGCGCCATGCCCAGCAGGATCCCAGTGAGGGTACGCACGGCGTTGGATCCCCCTTGGGGACGGAAACGGCCCACCGCCCAGTCCACCAGCGCGGGAAGGGTGAGACCCAGCACCATGGGCACGTCCCAGGACCACGACAGGGGGGCACGCAACTTGAAGAGCGCCACCAGGGTCGCGAACAGGATGGGGTAGGTGCCCAGACAGCGAGCGCAGACCCGGACGCCACCGAGCACGTACGTGCGGTTGTACTCCTCCGGGTGATGGTGACTGAGCCAGAACACCCTACCCTCCCGATTCCGTGGACGCGTCCCCCGAGGGGGTGGGAGCGGGACGCTCACGCGCGGCCTCCTCCACGAGGAAGCACGCGGCCGTGTGCCCATTGTCCAGTGTGTAGAGCGGCGGCGTCTCCTTCCGGCAGCGCTCCATCGCGTAGGGGCAGCGGGGATGGAATGGACAGCCCGGCGGCGGCGCGAGCGGCGAAGGCACGTCGCCCTTGAGGAGGATGCGTGCGCGGAGGTGCTCGGGATCCGGCACGGGCACCGCCGACAACAACGCCTGGGTGTAGGGATGACGAGGCGCGCGGTAGAGGTCCGCCGCGTCCGCCAGTTCCACGATGCGGCCCAGGTACATGACCGCCACCCGGGTGGAGACGTACTCCACGATCTTCAGGTCGTGCGCGATGAAGACGTAGGTGAGCCCCAGTTCACGTTGCAGATCCACCAGCAGGTTGACGATCTGTGCCTGGATCGACACGTCGAGCGCGCTGATGGGCTCATCGGCGACGACCAGGTCCGGCCGCAGGGCGATGGCCCGGGCGATGCCGATGCGCTGGCGCTGGCCGCCGGAGAACTCGTGCGGATAGCGCCCCAGGGCCTCGCGCGGCAGGCCCATCAAGTCCAATAGCCCCGCCACCTTCTCCTCACGGGCCTGGCCACGCTCGAGTCCGTGGATGGCGAAGGGCTCGCCCAGGATCTCCCGCACGGACATGCGCGGGTTGAGCGAGGCATAGGGATCCTGGAAGACGAGCTGCATGCGCCGCCGCAAGGGGCGCAGCTCGCGCTGGGACAGGCCCGTCAGCTCCCGGCCCTCGAAGCGGATGGAGCCGGACGTGGGCTCCACGAGCCGAAGCAACGTCCGGCCCAGGGTGCTCTTGCCACAGCCACTCTCCCCCACCAACCCGAGCGTCTCGCCTCGCCGCACATCGAAGCTGACGCCATCCACCGCCTTCACGGTGCCGCGAACACGGCCCCAGGGGCCGCCGCGCACCGGGAAATGCGTCTTCACGTCCCGGACTCGAAGCAGGGGCTCGTCACTCATGGCGCGGGCACCGGATTGTGGCAGGCGGCTTCCTGTCCGTCGCGCTTGGACTCCAGGGGCGGATCCACCCGCGCGCAGACCTCCAGCGCGCGCTCACACCGATCGCGGAAGCGGCAGCCCCCGGGCAACCGGCTCAGGCTCGGCACCATGCCGGGAATCGTCCTCAACCGGGGCCGCTGTCCTGGCTCGCCGCCCGTCTGGAGCGAGGGAATGGAGCGCAGGAGCCCCGCCGTGTAGGGGTGCGCCGGTTGGCGGAACAACGCCTTCACCGGAGAGCGCTCCACCACCCGTCCCGCGTACATCACCACCACCGCGTCACAACTGCCCGCCACCACGCCCAGGTCGTGGGTGATGAGCATCACCGCCATGCGCCGCTCCACCTGGAGCCGCTTGAGCAACTCGAGGATCTGCGCCTGGATGGTGACGTCCAGCGCCGTGGTGGGCTCGTCGGCGATGAGCAATTCCGGTCCACTGGCGAGCGCCATGGCGATCATCACCCGCTGGCGCATCCCGCCGGAGAGCTGGTGGGGATAGCTGTCCACGCGCTGCTCGGGCGCGGGAATGCCCACCTGCCGCAACATCTCCACCGCGTGCTCGCGCGCGGCGGCGCGCGACAGGCCCTGGTGCAGCCGCACCCCCTCGGCGATCTGCTCGCCCGCCGTGTAGACGGGGTTGAGGGACGTCATCGGCTCCTGGAAGATCATGGACAGGTGGCGTCCCCGCAGGCGGCGCATCCTCGCCTCGGACAGGGCGAGCAGTTCCTCGCCCTGGAAGCGGATGCTGCCCCCCACCACGCGGACCGGAGGATCCGGCACCAGCCTCATCACCGAGAGCGCGGTGAGGCTCTTGCCACAGCCACTCTCCCCCACGACGCCGAGCGTGCCCCCCGGCGGGATGGAGAACGACACGTCGTCCACGGCCAGGACCGGTCCCGCCTCCAGCTCCAGCCGGGTCTTGAGTCCGCGAACGTCGAGGAGGGGCTCGGACATGGCGAGGCACTACTTGCGCGACAGCTCCTCGAGGAACTCCTCCTCGCGGATGAGGCGCTTGCGGATGAGCAGGCGAATGAGGCTGGCCACCATGCGCGCGGGCTTCACCTTCTCCGTGTGCAGCTCCGCCTCGGCCCCGTCCGCCATGCGCTCGATGTCCTCGAGCACCTTGAGGTCCTCCTCGGAGATGTCGGGCAGCTCCGGCCGGGGCGTGGGCTGCGGCGCGCCCTTGGCGGCCCCTCCGAAGACGACCACCGGCACGCCCTTCTTGCTCGGCTGGGCCACGGGCAGCGGCGTCTCCTCGTCGTCGGGCTCGCCGAGCAGTTCATCCAGCACCTCCTCGCTCTCCTGCGGAGGAGGAGGTGGTGGCGGCGTCGCGGCCCGGCCCTTCTGCGCGTGCTTGGGCGTGATGAGGGTGATCTCGTCGTCGTCGGAGAAGGGGGGCGGCGCCGGGGGCTTGGGCTTCAAGGCGGACCTCGTCGAGGAACGGTGAGAACTGTCGTCAATGTCATCCGCGCGCGGCGGCTGGCCGGTGGGCAGATCCCATTCCATCAGGGGCAGCTCAGAGGGCGTCTCGGAACCGTGCTCGAGCTCCATGGGCGCCCCGGAGTCATCCTCCAGGACGACTCCGGCCACCACGCGGCCACTGATCAGATCCAACGCATGGTCCAGGTCGTCCTCGGACGCCACGTGCACGCGGATGGGCTTGTTGAGCTGGAAGCTCAGCTCGTCCACGAGGGAGAGATCCGAGGGGTCATCCACGGCCACGTGCAGCCGCTCACTGCGCCCTTCCCGCTCGAGCTGGAACGGGACGACACGGTGCTCGACCTGGAAGTCGATCGGCACGAGCGCGCGCACGGACGCGGGGATCTCCGACAGTTGGACGAAGGGCAGATTCGCCTGACGCGCCAGGGCCCGGGCCACCTCGGTGGACGAGGCGAAGCCCAGCGTGACGATCACCGAGCCCAACCGCTGACTGTGGCCACGGCTGCGCTGTTGGCCGAGCGCCGTGCGGATCTGCTCCGGATTGACCGCACCGGATTCGAGGAGCAGCTCACCGATCTTCTTGCGCATTGAGGACCGAGGGGTGGGTGGACGGCTTAACGCTTGACCTTCGCCAGGTACTCGTCGCGGGTGAAGACGCCCTTCTCGATGAGCAACTCCACCATGGCCTTGAGGGCCGCCACCTCCTTGCGCTGCACTTCCTCCACGCTGCGCAGCAGCTCCACGGGGCTGCCCCCGCCGCGCACCGAGGGCGTCTCGCGCGAGGGCACCATGGGCATGGGGGTCGGAGCGGGCGCGGGAGCGGGCGCCGGAGCCGGCTCCTTCATGTTGCGCACCACCGTGCGGCCATGCGAGTCCACCACCTTGAAGTTGGTGTCCGCGTCCTCCAGCTCGCTCACGTCGTCGTAGAAGCGCGCCATGGCCCGGGCGATGGCCGTACGGCCCGCCACGTTGGGCACGATGCGGCACTTGGTGATGGCGCGCAGCTCGTCCAGTTGCCGCACGTTGAGCGGATCCGCGATGGCCACCACGAGCGTCTTGCCGTCATCGCGCAACTGCATGGGCAACAGGGCGAAGTCACGCGCCGTCTGCACCGGCACCCGGTTGAGCACGTGCTTGGGGATGTCCTTGAGCGCGTCCAGGTTCACCGCGGGAATGGCGAGCTGCTTGGACAACGCCCTCACCAGGATGTCCTCGGACACGAGGTTCATCCGCACCAGGATTTCTCCCAGCTTTCCGCCCCATTTCGCCTGCTCCGCGAGTGCCGCCTTGAGCTGGCCCTCCTGGAGCACGTTCGCCTTGATGAGCAGTTCGCCGAGTTTGATCTGTGCCATGTCGCTAGTCGTAGGAGCCCGAACGGACCCGCTGGTCGGGGCACTGTACCTGAGATTCCAACGGTTGCTGAGTTCTTGATCTGCCCGCTCACGAGCCAGGTGAGGCAGGAGGCAGTGCGACCGGAGGCAGCGCCTGGCCCCCCTCGTCCACGTCGACCACGGGGATGTCCTCGGGCACGGAGAGGTCGAAAAGAGTGAGATCCGGGGATTCGTTGAGCGTGACAGAGGTGTAGCGCAGATCCAACGAGGTCTCCGCCGACTCGGCCAGGAGCTTCACCTCGCGGGGGAAGACGGATTCACCCTGGGGCTCGAAGCGGCCATACTCCAAGGAGTAGGTACGCGCGCCCTTCACCTGGCTGCGCACCACGCGCAGGTGGCGTGGGTGGATGTGGAGCACCTGGGACACGGGGCCCTTCACGAGGGTGAGCACGTACAGCCCTTCCTTCTCGTCGATGGCGAGCGTCATCCGCTCCGCGGGGATGAAGGGCACCCGGCCGAGCATCACGGCGACGAGTTCCTCGCTCGGCAGGGCCACGGGCAGGAAGCGCGAGAGGTTCCGGGGCGTGGCGGGCCCCTGGTAGTACTTGTTCTCCTGGGCCTGGAGCAGACCGAAGCGGTGGCCATCCGTCACCAGCACGGCGATGGGTCGGTTGAAGAAGTCGAACATCTCCACCCGGAGCAGGCCCGGACGGCTGGCGGCCAGGAAGGCCGAGACGGTGCCCGAGCCCTGGGGCGTCTCGATCCGGATCTTCCCCTCTCCCTGGAGGGTGGCCGCGGTGTCCTGGGCGGCGCTCGTCAGGCGGAAGAGTTCCTCGGCCTCGGTGATGGGGCCCCGGGGGCCAAAATCCATGCGCTTGGGACAACCTGAACAGATGAGGGCCAGGAAGATTGCTGCGGCTGCGCGGTTCATGGCTTAAGTCTCGCGCCCGACGAACTCCCTGGCCACTTCCGTATGAGCCTTTCCGACATCCTCCATTACCTGCGCATCGGCGGCTTCACCCTCGCCCTCCTCATCCTGGCCTCCACGGTGGCGCTGGTGGTGGCCATCGAGCGGATCATCACCCTGTGGGGCGTGAGCGAGCGCTCGCGGCTGCTCGGGGACACCGTGCACAAGCACCTGTTGCGAGGGGACATCGCCGCGGCCCGCACCGTCACCGAGCGCTCGGACGCCGCCGTGGCCGACATCTTCCTGGCCGGCTTCGACCGCTTCGAGCGCACGCGGGGCAGTGGCGAGGGCGTGGACTCGGCCGTGGAGCGCGAGCGCGCCCAGGTGGGTCTGCGGCTGCGGCGCAACCTGTGGCTGCTGGCCACCATCGGCTCGCTGACGCCCTTCGTGGGCCTGTTCGGCACGGTGGCCGGCATCATGAAGTCCTTCAAGGACCTGGGCCTGGACGTGGCGGGCGGTGGCACCGGAGGCACGGGCGCGGTGATGACGGGCATCTCCGAGGCGCTGGTGGCCACCGCGGTGGGTATCCTCGTCGCCGTGCAGGCCATGGCCTTCTACAACTACTTCCAGGCGCGGCTGGCGCGCGTACTGGTGGAACTGCGGCTGTTGGGTGACGAGTTCGTCGAGCTGCTGCGGGAGCGTCCGGTGAGTGCTCCCGCCTCCACGCCCGCCCCCGTGACTCCGGTGGACGCACGTTCCCCCCAGGAAACCTGAGGTTCACTCACATGGCGATGGGCAAGGCACCGGGAGACGGCGAGAACGGCGAGGAAGTCGGCTTCGCGGAGATCAACATCACCCCGCTCACCGACATCTTCCTCGTGCTGCTCATCATCTTCATGGTGACCAGCTCGGTCATCGTCCAGCAGGCCCCCAGTGGCGGCGCGCAGACGGGCCTCAAGGTGAACCTGCCCAAGGGCGGAGCCACGGACGTCACCGCGCGCGCCACGGACCTGTCCGTCGCCATCCTCTCCGATGGGCGCTTCGTGCTCGGAGGCAACGTCGTGAGCGAGGACGAGCTCAAGCGCGCCTTCGCCGACGCCCAACAGAAGAACCCGGACACCGTCGTCATCGTCCAGGCGGACGAGGGCGTGCCCCATGGCACGGTGGTGGTGGTGATGGAGCTCGCCAAGAGCGCCGGTCTCGGCCAGCTCGCCATCGGCGTGCGCGAGGCCAAATAAAAACCCCCGCCGGAGCCCGGCGGGGGTCGTGACGGCTGTCCGTCGGCTCAGACGGCGCCGAACGCCTCCAAGGAGATGTCCACGGACGAGGTGTCCTCGGTGGCCATCATGCGCGCGGCCTGCTCCACGTTGGGCAGCACGTTGCGCGCGTACCACAGGGCGCTCCACTTCTTGCCCTCGTAGAAGGCCTTCTCGTCGCCCGTGGCGCTCGCGCCCACGCGCTCGGCGATGACGGCCGCGTCCAGCAGCAACCAGCCCACCGCCAGCTCGGACATCATGTTGAGGAAGCGGTTGGCCGACAGCGGGATGAGCGTCATCTTCGCCGGCTCCTGCGACCAGCCGAGCACCGCCATGGCGCTCGCCATCACGCCTTCCTGCGCCGCCGCGAGCTGCTTGACGGCCTCGCCGTACGTCTTGTGCTCGCGGTGGGCGTCGATGAAGGCGCCCACGTCCGCCATGAACTGCTGGAAGTGCGCGCCACCGGCCTGGCCCATCTTGCGGCCCACCAGGTCCATGGCCTGGATGTGGTTGGTGCCCTCGTAGATGGAGAAGATCTTCGAGTCACGCGTGTACTGCTCCACCGGGTAGTCCTGGCAGTAGCCCGCGCCGCCGTACACCTGGATGGCCTGCGCGCACAGCCGGAAGGACTGATCCGAGCCGTACGACTTGACGAGCGGCGTGAGCAGCTCCACCTGGCCCCGGTGGTAGGCGGCCTGCTCGTCGTCCTTGCCCGCGAGCATGTGGGCCTTGTCCGTGTGCATGGCCAGCTTGACGAGGAGCGCGCGGATGCCCTCCACGTGAGCCTTCATCTCCAGCAGCATGCGGCGCACGTCCGCGTGCTCGATGATGGCCGCGCGGGGCGCCGTGGGATCCTTCCACTTGTTCATCGGCGCGCCCTGCTTGCGATCCTTCGCGTACTCGAGCGCGTTGAAGTAGGCCGCGCTCGCGAGCGCCAGGCCCTGGATGCCCACGGCGATGCGCGCGCCGTTCATCATCTTGAACATCTGGCTCATGCCGACGTTCTCGATGCCGCCCACGAGCTCGCCCACACACGCGTCGTTCTCGCCGAAGTTCAGCACACACGTGGCCGAGGCGCGGATGCCCATCTTGTGCTCGATGGAGCCCAGGGTGACGTCGTTGGGGCCCAGGAGCGAGCCGTCCGGCTTCACGCGGATCTTCGGCACGATGAAGAGCGACAGGCCCTTGGTGCCCGGCACCGCGCCCTCGATGCGCGCGAGCACCAGGTGGATGACGTTCTCCGCCAGATCGTGATCACCACCGGAGATGAAGATCTTCGTGCCGCGGATGTTGTAGGTGCCGTCCGCGTTCTTGCGCGCGGTCGTCTTCGCGGCGCCCACGTCCGAGCCCGCCTGCGGCTCGGTGAGGCACATGGTGCCACCCCAGGTGCCGTTGAGCATGCGCTCCACGTAGAGCTTCTTCTGCTCGGGCGTGCCGCACTCGGCGGTGAGCTCCGCGGCGCCGAAGGCCAGACCCGGGTACATGTTGAACGCGGAGTTGGCGCCCGAGAGCATCTCCTCGACGAGCACCTGCAGCATCATGGGGCCACCCTGGCCACCGTGATCCGGGCTCACGCCCACCGTCTTGAAGCCCTGCTCGTAGAGCTTCGTCCACGCCTCCTTGAAGCCCTTGGGCGTGATGACGGAGCCGTTCTCCACCCGGCAGCCCTCGCGATCACCCGAGGCATTGAGGGGCCCGAGCACGTCCTTGGAGAAGCGGTAGGTCTCGTTGAGGACGGCCTTGGCCTCCTCCGAGCCCCAGGCATCGAACGGGGCCTGTCCAGCGACCTGGCCGAAGCCGAACTGCTCGAACAGCGTGAAGAAGACTTCTCGGAGGTCGATCTTGTAGGTGTTGATGCCCGCGGACATGTCACTTCCCCGTACGTGAGGGGGCACTCGACCGGACGACATGCGCGATCCAGCGCCCCAGGTGGGATGGGGGGAAGGTTACGACGATTGATTCTGGAGTCAACCGCGAATGACTCCTCGCGTTGAAGGGGCGATGGACGCACATCGCCCCTCGGGGCATCCGAGAGTGGGATACCCTTACTTCTTGGCTTTCTTCGTGGCGTCCGGAGCGACGGCCGTCTTGGCGGCGGGCTTGGAGGTCGTCTTCTTGCCCGACAGGCTCCCGCCCTTGGTGTCGTCGTCCTCACCGCCCGGAGCGGCGCTGGCGGGGGCCTGCAGCAGGCTCTCGCGCGGCACGTCCACGACGATGGGAGACTGGCCGGAGCGCTGCCGGTTCTCGTCCTCGAGCGAGTAGAAGAGCTGGATGACGGAGCTGCCCTTCATCACCAGCTCGCCCTTCTGGTTCTCCGCCCAGAGGTCCACCTCGACGAAGTAGCGGCCGCCCTCGCCGTGGCGGTCGCTCACGCGGCCCTTGCACACGACGGTGTCACCCGGCCACACCATCTTGATGAAACGCACGTGGTAGCGGCGCAGCTGGCCCCCGCGCGCCCAGTCACTGATGAGCTGACCGAGCATGCCCATGATGAGCATGCCGGGGGCATAGACGGACGGCATGCCCACGCTCTTGGCGTACACCTCGTCCACGTGCACGGGGTTGAAGTCACCCGAGGCACCGGCGTAGCGCGACAGCTGCACGCGGTCGATGGGGGCCTTGGCGAGCGCCGGCAGTTCATCACCGACACGAATGCCTTCGAAGTAGAGCTTGCGCGCGGGCATCACGGGTTCTCCTTGGCGGCGCGGACGATGAGCGTGCGGCGGGCACGGAACACGAGGTTGCCCTCTTCGTCGCGGCCCTCGTCCTCGATGACGGCGACATCCATCTTGCCCGCGGGACCCGTGCGCTCGAGCACCTCGGCCACGCGCGTGGCGACGAAGATGCGGTCCCCGGCGAAGATGGGCCGCTCGTACTCGAAGGACTGCTCGGCGTGCAGCAGGCTCTTGATGCCCACGCCCAGCAGCTCGCGCAGATCCGCCGCGGAGCTGAACGACGCGGGGAAGGAGGGCGGCGCCACCACGGTGGGATAGCCCGAGGCGCGCGCGTACTCCTCGTCATAATAGATGGGGTTGTAGTCGCCGAGGGACTCGGCGAAGCGCCGGATGGCGCCCTTCTCCACCTCGTTCAGGAACGGCGGTGACGCCCGGCCAATCGCATTCTTGTCCAGCATGTCCCTCTCCCTTTAACGACCGGCCGGAAGCTCGAGCACGGTCAGAAGACCGGCCTCGGCGGCCGTCACGCGCGGGGCGGCGTTCACCAGCATGTGTGCGGTTGCCCGGTCGCCAGGCACCCCCCCGCGAATTTCAACGACCAGCTTCGGCTCCGCTTCGATCTCGATGCGGTCGCCGGGATCATCCGCGCCCACCGCGATCGTCAATTCCAATCTGACCCGCTCCTGCCCCTCCTCCAGCCCCACCGCGGACTGGAAGATGCCGGCCACCCGCCCCTTCTTCACGGGGAAGGCGCCACCCGAGATGTCCTCCTCGGCGAAGACCGGGACGATCTCCTCCTCGAAGTCATCACAGTCCATGCCGAGCCCGAGCGCGCACAGCGCCGCGCTCTCCACCAGCCCCACGTGGCCCAGCTGCTCGCGGTCCACCAGGGCGAAGAACTCGTCCTCGCTCAGCCCCGCGCCCACCTTGCGCTGCAGGGACTCGCGGCGATCCCGGGCATCCACCACGCGCGTCACCGTGGCATGGCGCACCGGACCGCAGGCCTGGCCCACCGTGGCCACCAGCCGGTCCATCACGAAGCCGGGATTGACGCCCGTGCCGAGCACCGCCACTCCCGCCCGCTGCGCCGCGTCATCCAGCTTCTGCGCGAGCTCCGGGTACTTGAGGAAGGGGAAGGCCAGCTCCTCGCAGGTGGAGACCACCGGCATGCCCAGGGCAATGGCCTCGAGCAGCTGATCCATCACCTGCGCGAGCCGCGAGCCCGTGGCATGCAGCAGCACGACGCCCTTGCGCCGGCCCACGGCCGCGTCCAGCGAGCCGGCGACCTTGCCCTTCACTCCAGCGACCCCCAGCACGTCCGACAGGGGTCGTCCCACGAGTTGAGGATTGGCGTCGATCACCCCGAGCAATTCCACTTCGGGTGATAGCTGGGCGGCCCTGGCGATCTCCTGCCCGATGACTCCCAACCCCATGACCACCACCGGGACCGGCCCTGCGGAGGCTCTAGGCATCGGAGAACTCTCCAAATATCAAGGAGTTACAACGCATATCGAGGATCCCGCGCACCATAGACCACCCCCAGCCGGACAGGCAAGCGGCTCGTGAGGCGGGCTGAGCCCGACTGTGCAGAAAGGGCAAAAGTTCCGAGGGCTTGTCAAGCAGGCAGGAGCACGGGGAGTCCGCGCAGAGGGTGTGACCTTTGGGGGTGAAGCCGTGTATAACCGGCACCGTTCTTCAACATCTGTTCTTCACTGGGTTGGGAGGCTGTATTCATGGACCGCATCCTCGTAGTGGATGACGATCCGCTCATTCTCGCCGCGCTCTCGCGCATCCTCCAATCGGAGGGCTACGAGGTCATCACGCACACGGATCCCGCCCAGGCCGCCAAGGAGGAGGGATTCCAGGTGGTGCTGACGGACTTCATGATGCCGCTGCTCAACGGCGTGGAGCTGTTGCGCACACTGCGCGAGAAGAACCCGAGAGCGGTACGCCTGATGCTCACGGCGGCGGCGGATTTCCGTACGGCCTCGGAGGCGGTCAACCGGGGTGAAGTGTTCCGGTTGCTCGGCAAGCCGTGGTCGCTCAGCGAGCTGACCAGTGCGGTGCGCCAGGCCATCGAGCACTTCCGGCTGGTGGAGTCCAACGAGCGGCTCACGCGCGAAGTGGCGGAGAAGAACGCCGAGCTCACGGCCATCAACCGCGACCTGGAGCGCATGGTGGTCGAGCGCACCAACGGTCTGCTCGATGGTCTCATCAGCGCGCTCGACTACCGCGACACCGAGACGCAATGGCACTCGCGCCGCGTGTCGCTCTACTCGCGCCGCATCGGCGAGGAGATCGGCCTGACGCCCACCCAGCTGGAAGTGGTGGAACAGGGCGCGCTCCTGCACGACATCGGCAAGATTGGCGTGAGCGACACCATCCTCCTCAAGCCCGGCCCCCTCTCCCCCGAGGAGTGGGTGGAGATGCGCAAGCACCCCGAGTACGGCTACAAGATCCTCGCGAAGATGCCCTACCTGCACGACGCCTCGCTCATCGTGCTGCACCACCAGGAGCGCTGGGACGGCAAGGGCTACCCGCAGGGGCTCAAGGGCCGGGACATCTCCATCGGCGCGCGCATCTTCGCCATCGCCGACACGGTGGACGCCATCACCTCGGATCGTCCCTACCGCAAGGGCCGCCCCATGTCCGTGGCGCGCGATGAGATCAAGCGCTGTTCGGGCACGCAGTTCGATCCCGAGGTGGCCGAGGCCTTCCTGCGCATCCCCGACGCCGAGTGGCAGCGCATCCGCAAGAAGGTCGAGGACATGGAGAACGCGGAGAACGCGCTCTGGGCGGGCTTCACCCCGGGCAAGGTGCCCAGCCGCGTCGCGAGCTGAGCGTCCCCCGCCCCGTCCCTCCGCCTCGTCTCAGGGCGACACCCCCACGTCGATCAGGGTGTCGCCCTCCAGCAACCGGTCCACCACCTCCATGCCGCGTGTCACCTCGCCGAAGGCCGTGTAGCGGCCATCCAGGTGCGGCTGGGGCGCGTGCGTGAAGAAGAACTGGCTGCCCCCCGTGTCCTTGCCCGACAGCGCCATCCCCAGCACGCCCCGGCGGTAGGCGCGGCGGGTGATCTCGCAGCGGATGGAGTAGCCCGGGCCCCCTTCCCCATCCCCTCGAGGATCGCCCCCCTGGGCCACGAAGTCCGGCACCACGCGGTGGAAGGTGAGCCCACGAAAGTACCCCTGACGCGCGAGCGCGACGAGGTTGCCCGAGGTCAGCGGCGCGCCCGCGTCCAGCGCCACCGTGAAGTCCCCCTTGCGCGTGCGGAAGGTCAGCGTGGTGCCCGGCGCGGCGGCCTCGGAACGGCGCGCATCCTCGGGGAGCGCGCGATGCGGCGCTCGCACCGGCTTGCCCGTGAGGGAACTCAGGGACGCGGCCGCCACGCGGCGCACGTTGGCGTGCGGATGCGCCAACCACGAGCGCAACAGCTCTTCCGCGTCCTTCCCCGCGAGCGCCACCCATCCCGAGGCCACCGGCTCGGCGAGATCCGGCTCCTCGGGCACGCGCTCCGCGAGCGCGCGAACCCCGGGCAATGCCCGCATGTCCCTCAACACGCCCGCCGTACTCGCCGCCGACGCGGCCACCACGGCATCGGCTCCCGACAGGAGCGCGCGCACGGGCTCGGCCGCTTCCCGCACGGGATGCGCCGACACCACCGCGAGCGCCGCCAGCTTCACGCGCGCATCCGGATGCGTGAGGTAGCGCACCGCACCCACCGCGCCCTTCGAAACGCTCGAGCGGGCCACCTCCTGGAGCCCCAGCGCCAGCCGCCAGCCCTCGGGAATCCGCTCTCCCCCACAGCGCAGCACTTCGTCGAGCACGCCGCGCTGACGATCCATCGCCGCCGCCAGACGGCAATCCAGGTTCAACACGTCGTCCCGGGCCACGTCGGAGACCGCCGCGGGCAGGGCCTCCTGGAGCGCCCGACGCAGGGACACCAGCACCCGGCGCCCCACCTCGGGCAGGCCCTGTTGCGCGAGCGCGAGCCATGCATGACCCGCCGCGGAGTCTCCCCGGGCCACGTGCTCCGCCCGCGGCGCCATGCCCGCGAGCGCGTCCAGGGCCGTGCAGTCCCCCACGCAGCGCGACGCCAGCTTCGCGAGGGCACGCGCCGCCTCGGCCGCCACGCGCGGCACCTCGTCCGCGAGCCGGGCACCCACCACCGCCGCGTCCTCCGGGCCACCCACCTCCCCCATGCCCTTCACGCACAGGGCCCTCACATCCGGCGCCTCATCCCCGAGGCAGCGCCGCAATCCCGGCAACGCCTCGGCGCGCTTCGCGTTCGCCAACAGGTAGGCCCCTCCGTAACGGGAGGATTCGGGTTGGGAGACCCGCAGCAGTTCCCCGGCCCGCGCGAATGGCACGTTCGCCATCGTCGCGCCCTGGCGCATCGCCACACCCAGCGCCAGGGCCGCCCGGCCCGCGAGTTCCCCCGTCTCGTGTGACAACCGCGCCCCCAGGCGCGCCACCGCGTCCGGCGTCGCCAGCCGCCCCAGGGCCTCGAGCAAGGCGCGCCGCGCGCCCTCATCCTTTTCCACCGCCTCGGCGGCGAGCAGGGCTCGCGTCATCCGGGCCTTCTCCTCCTCCTGGAGCGGTTCCCACGAGAGCGCCATCACGCCCAGCGCGAACGCGGCCTCTTCCCGCACGGACGCCGAGCCATCCCCCACCGCCTTGAGCAGCACGCCCACCGTGGACGGATCCTGGATGCGGGCGAGCGCGCGCAACGCCCGAAGCCGCACCGCGGGCGAGCCCCGCTCCGCGAGCGCCACGAGCCGCCCCTCCGCCAACGAGCGCTGCTCCTCCCAGGCGGCGATGGCGGCCTCCGAGGCACGTGCCTCCTCTGGGGCGGGGAGGGAGCGGACACAACCCGAGAGCACGAGCCCCCAGAAGCAGCAGAGGGCACGCACGGCGCGCGGAGAATGCATGGCGCCTCCGCGTAGGCCAATTCTCCGCGAAAATCCAGGGGTTAGGATTCTCTTGGCGTTTGACTTGGAACGCGCGTGCGCCGGAAGATGCACGCTGCTTTCCTGCCTCAAGGAGCACCGGTCCTGAACTGCCCCGGCTGTAACACCCAGGTCGCGGATGGCACCGCCATCTGCCCCTCGTGCGATTACATCATCGACGCCTCGTTCCTCTCGACGAACGCTCCCGACGACGAGTCTTCCGGAGCATCGCGAAAGCAGGGCTCCGCGTCCCGGCCGGCCCGCGCCTCCCGCGCCACCGGAAGCACCCGGAGTGTCGCGTCTGGCGCACGGGCGAAGCCCGCCCCCTCTCCCGAGCCAGAGCCGGCGCGCGATGACGCCACCAACATCCGCTCCACCGAGGAGATCCTCCGCAACGCGCCGCCCCGCGCGGCGAACGCACGCGCGGGCTCCGGGCCTCGTCCCGCCGCGAGCGCGGCGAGCCGCCCCGCTCCTCGCCGGGCCCCGGAAGCCGACTTCGCGGACGACGAGCCCCCCGTCCGCGGCGCGAGCCGTTCGAGCTCCGGTCCGGTGGAGGATCCCGAGCAGGTCATCGCCGACTTCCGCGAGTTCGTCGGCGAGCTGAGCCGCGCCGACCGCATCGCCTTCTGGAGTGCCCTCGTCGTCGTCTTCTCGTCCTTCATGCCGTGGGTGGAGACGGCCGAGGAGGGAGAGAACCTCGGCCTGCTGAGCCTGGGCTTCATCTGCGTCCTGCTGTCGCTCGGGGTGATCGGCGCGCTCACGGTGCGCTCGCGCAAGCTGCTGCCCCAGCTCAACGCGCTCGCCCCCTGGCTGACCCAGCTGTCCATGGCCCTCGTCTGCCTCGTCTGGTGCCTCATCTTCATGAAGCTCTCGTACGACGCCACCGAGGTGCCCACGCCCATCGGCAACGCCACCACCATCAACTCCACGCCCTCCTTCGGTGCCTTCATCGGCCTGCTGGGCTCCGTGGGAAGCCTGGTGGGCACGCTGCTCGGTTTGAAGGAGAAGCCCGCTTGACGACCTCGCCGTCCTCCCCGGCGCTTCCCGCCCTGGAGCGGCTGCTGCGGTCCCTGCACGGCGCGGTGCTCGGCCAGCCCCACGTGGTGGCGGACCTCGTCACCGCGTTCCTCGCGAGGGGCCACGTGCTCCTCGAGGGCGTGCCCGGTGTGGCCAAGACGCTCACCGCGCGCAGCATGGCCTCGGCGCTCGGCCTGGACTTCACCCGCGTCCAGTTCACCCCGGACCTGATGCCGAGCGACATCCTCGGCACCCACGTCTTCCGGCCCCAGGAGGGCGCCTTCCACCTGGTGAAGGGACCCATCTTCACCGAGCTGCTGGTGGCCGATGAGATCAACCGCACGCCGCCCAAGACACAGGCCGCGCTCCTGGAGGCCATGGAGGAGCGGCAGGTGACGCTCGATGGCACCACGCACACGCTGCCCCCCCACTTCTTCGTGGTGGCCACGCAGAACCCGCTGGAGCTGGAGGGCACCTATCCCCTGCCCGAGGCCCAGCTCGACCGCTTCCTGATGCGCGTGCGCGTGGGCTACCCGCCGCCCGAGGCCGAGCTGGACATGGTGCGCGCCTTCCACCAGCGGCACGGACGCGCGGCCGTGGTGGAGCGGGTGCTCGACGCGGCGACGCTCACCCAGTTGCAGGAGCGCGCGGCGAGCGTGGCCTGTGACGAATCCGTCCTCTCGTACACGGTGCGCCTCATCCGAGAGACGCGCGCCAACCCCCGCGTGCGCCTGGGCGCGTCTCCCCGCTCGGCGCAGGCGCTGCTGGCGGCGGCCAAGGCCCGCGCGGCCCTCCAGGGCAGCGACTTCGTCACCCCGGACGACGTGAAGGCCGTGTGCCCGAGCGTGCTCAACCACCGCCTGCTGCTCAAGGCCGAGGCCGAGGTGGAAGGCCTCACCGCGGACGACGTGCTCCGCCAGACGCTGGAGCGCGTCCAGGTTCCCCGGTGAGTTCCGGCCGGCCCGTCCCCACGGGGCTCGCCGTGGCGCTCGTGGCGCTCGCCCTGGTGCCCGCGGCGCTCGCCGTGGCGGGCGAGGGCTTCCTCGGGTTCGCGCTCGCCCTGGACCTGGCGGTGCTCGGGCTGTGCGTGGGCGACTTCCTCGCCGCGCCTCGCGCCTCGCACGTGGCGGTGCGGCGCGAACTCGAGCCCGTGCTCTCCTCCGGCGTCGCCAACCCGGTGCGCCTGGTGCTGGAGTCGCGAGGCCCGAAGCCCGTGCGCGGCCAGGTGCGAGACGAAGTCCCACCGGGCGTGGACGTGCGCGGACACCAACAGCCCTTCTCGCTCTCGCCCCAGGCGCCCGAGGCCATCCTCTCCTACGTCCTCACGCCGTCCGCGCGGGGAGATCTGCACCTGGGCGACGTGCACCTGCGCCTGATGGGACCCCTGGGCCTGTGCGCGCGTCAGGTGCGCGTGCCCGCGGCGCGGGACGTGAAGGTGTACCCGGATCTCACCGGGCTCACGCGCGAAGCCCTCGCGCTCACCCTGGCCTCGGACGCGCCCGCCGAGCGCACCCTGCGCCGCGCCGCCGAGGGCCGTGAGTTCGAGTCCCTGCGCGAGTACCGCACCGGGGATGATCTGCGCTCGGTGGACTGGAAGGCCACGGCCCGGCGGGGACGCACCACCGTGCGGGTGTACCAGCCCGAGCGCAACCAACCCGTGCTGCTGCTGCTCGACTGCGGGCGCCACATGGCGGGCCGGGTGGATGGCCGCCGCAAGCTGGACCATGCCGTGGACGCGGCCCTGCGTCTGGCCAAGGTGAGCCTGGACGCGGGAGATCAGGTGGGCGTGCTCGCCTTCGCCCGGGACGTGCACGCCTTCCTTCCTCCGCGAAAGGGGAGCGAACACCTGCGCCTGCTCACCTCGGCCCTCTACCGCGCCGAGGCGGCGCTCGAGGAGAGCGACTATGGGCGCGCCTACGACTTCGCCTTCGCCCGCTCCTCGCGCCGCTCGCTGGTGGTGCTCTTCACGGACCTGGTGGACCCGGATGCCTCGGGCACCCTGCTCTCGCGCACGCTGGCCCTGCGCCCCCGCCACCTGCCCGTGGTGGCCTCGCTCCTGGACGAGGATCTCCAGCGCGCCGCCACGGACGTGCCCACCACCGTTCCGGACGCCTACGCGCGCCAGGCCGCGACGCGCCTGGAAGAAGATTACCAACGCACCGCCCTCACCCTTCGGGACGCGGGCGCACTCGTGGTGCGGGCCCCGGCGAAAGGCTTTGGCGCCGCCGCCGTCAACACCTATCTGCATGTAAAAACGCGCGGGTTGTTGTAGTTCGCGACGCTTCCGAAGAAAAACCGTGCCAAGCGATCCGAGGCCGATTTTCCGGCCTCCGCGACGACCCCCTTTACACGCGCGTCCCGGTCAACAAAATGGCCGCCCATTCGTGCTACACGCCTGTGTGAGCACGCTCGAACGGACGGAGACAGGCGCTTGGCGGAGGCGAGGGAGTTCAGGGAGCTGCGGGTGGTGGCGGATGCGGCGGCGGTGATGGCTTCGGGGGAGGACTCCTCCCAGGACGCCGGGCAGCAGGCGCACACGTTGACGCCCTTCCACGAGCGGCTGCTCGCGGAGGAGCTCACCATCAAGAGTTCGGACTCGCGCGAGCGGCTCGCCGGAGCACTCGCCGAGGCCCGCGTGGACCTGAACCCCCACCAGCTCGAGGCCGCGTGCTTCGCCATGGACTCGCTCTCGCGCGGCGGCTGCATGCTCGCGGACGAGGTGGGCCTCGGGAAAACCATCGAGGCGGGCATGGTCATCGCCCAGCTCATGGCCGAGGGCAAGACGCGCATCCTCATCCTCGCCCCCGCCGTGCTGCGCGCCCAGTGGAACAGCGAGCTGCGCGAGAAGTTCGACCTGGAATCCGTCATGGTCGACGGCCGCACCGTGCGCGCCACGGGCAACTGCTTCGATCAGCCCTTCCCCGTCATCTGCTCGCACCCCTTCGCCGCCAACAAGGCCGCGCTGGTGGCCGAAATCCCCTGGGACGTCGTCATCATCGACGAGGCCCACCGCCTGCGGAACGCCTACAAGGCGGGCCACAAGACGGGTCAGGCCCTGCGCGCCTCGCTCCAGGGCCGCCCCAAGCTGCTGCTCACCGCCACGCCCCTGCAGAATGACCTGATGGAGCTGTTCGGACTGGTGACGCTGCTCGACGAGCAGATCCTCGGCCCCGAGCACGCCTTCCGCAGCCGCTACCGCCTGGAGGGCGAGACGGGGGGTCTGCCCGGCGACGCCGCCACCGAGCTCAAGGAACGGCTCGCCCCCGTGGTGCAGCGCACCCTGCGCCGCCAGGTGCGCGAGTACGTGCGCTACACCAACCGCCGCTCCATCGTGGAGGACTTCGCCCCCTCCCCCGAGGAGCATGACCTCTACGAGAAGGTGAGCGAGTACCTGCGCCGCTCCGAGGTCGCCGCGATCGAGCCGGGCAAGAAGACGCTGCTCACGCTCTGCTACCGCAAGCTCCTGGCCTCCAGCACCTACGCCATCGCCCCCACCCTGCGCCGCTTGAGCGAGAACCTCATCAAGCGCCTGGAGGCCGCGCGCCTGGGCCAGCGCGCCCTGGGCTTCTTCGAGCCCGAGGAAGCCAGGCAGTTCGCCGAGGACGGCGAGGAATGGCTCGACGGCTCCTCCGCCTCCGACAAGCCCGTGAGCATCCGCACGCTCGAGAACGAGATGTGGGAGCTCAAGCAGTACGCGGACCTCGCCGACTCCATCAAGGTCAACGCCAAGGGCGAGGCCCTCACGCGCGCCCTGGAGCGCACCTTCAAGGTGATGAAGGGCCAAGGCTGGCCGGAGAAGGCCCTCATCTTCACCGAGTCCAAGCGCACCCAGCAGTACCTCACCACGCTCCTGTCCCAGCACGGCTACGAGGGGAAGATCTCCCTGCTCTCGGGTGACTCGGGCGGCGGCCCCGAGGAGCGCCGCGCGCTCGTGAACGAGTTCCGCGACAAGACGCAGATCCTCATCTGCACCGAGGCCGGCGCGGAAGGACTCAACCTCCAGTTCTGCAACCTGGTGGTGAACTACGATCTGCCGTGGAACCCGCAGCGCGTGGAGCAGCGCATCGGCCGCTGCCACCGCTACGGCCAGCAGCGCGACGTGCTCGTCATCAACTTCCTCAACCGCCGCAACGCCGCGGACGCGCGCCTGTACGAGCTGCTCGAGAAGAAGCTGAGCCTGTTCGACGGCGTGTTCGGCGCGTCAGATGAAATCCTCGGCGCGCTGGAGAGCGGCGTGGACTTCGAGCGGCGCATCCTCGACATCTACCAGTCCTGCCGCCACCCGGACGACATCAACGCCGCCTTCGACAAGCTGCGCTCGGACATGGAAGGCCGCATCAGCGAGCGCATGACCGAGGCGCGCTCCGTCCTCATGGAGCGCTTCGACGGAGACGTGCGCCGGCGGCTGCGCATGGCCGGTGCCATGACGAAGGAGGCGCTCGAGAAGCGCCAGCAGGGAGCGCGCGCCCTCACGGGCTCGGTGCTGGGCAGCCACGCCTCGGGCCGGCTCCAGGTGGCCAAGGCCGCCTACGCCGTGCGCGACCGCACCCACGACGCCATCAACTACCTGCGCCTCAACGCCGCGGGCCTCCCGGCGAAGCTCGCCCGGCTCGCCGGCCAGGAGGGCTGGTGGTTCGTCTACAAGTGCGAGACGACGGGCCTCAAGGCCGAGGAGCGCATGCTCCACCTGGTGCTGCTGCTCGAGCGCGACGGCAAGGGCTTCCGCGCCCTGCCCCTGGCCGACGGCGAGCACTTCATGAAGCTGGTGGGCCAGGAAGAGCGCCGCCTGCGTCCGCCTCCGGTGTCCGTGTCGCTCATGCAGGAGCAGGCGCTCATGGCCGCCAAGGACGAGGTGCTGCGCGCCGCCGAGCGCCGCAACGCCCTGGAATTGGACGTGGCGCGTGAGCGCGCCGACCGCTACGCCGAGGATTGCCTCCTGGAGTCGCGCGAGGCCGTGGAGCGAGCGCGAGAGCTCTGGCAGGAAGCGCGCCGCGTGGTGTGCGCGCAGGAAGATCCCTCCGAGCGCGTGAAGGCCCGGGCCCATGCCGAGCGCCTGGAGCGCGAGTACCGCAAGAAGCTGGCCTCGCTGCGCAACGAGGAGGAGAAGCGCTACGCGGCCAAGGATCGGCAGATCTCGGACCTCATCAACAAGTCCAAGGTCACCGAGAAGCGCTCCCTCATCGCGTCCGCCTACTTCTGGCTCGTCTAGGAGACGCGGAAGGCCCGTCCCCGTCCGGCCACGCGCCTCCGCGGCCGGACGAGGACTTGGAACTACGGCTTGGCGAGCAGTTCCACCTCGGCGAGCGACAGTCCCGCCGCGCCGGTCAACTCGAGACGGTAGTACGCGTAGGCCCCCGGAGTCGCGACCCGGAAGGCACGCGTCTGCGTGCGCCAGCGGAACGTCTGCGCGCTGCGCTGATCGAGCGTCGTGAAGGTCACTCCGTCATTCGAGCCACTCAGCGTCCAGCCCGTCGGATCGATCGCGGCGGTGCCCGACGTCAGCGTGTAGAAGGTGACCTGCGGCGTGCCCGAGGCGAAGTGGTACAGCAGCACGGGGTTCTCGGCGGTGAAGCTCACGCTCGTCGTCGAGGTGTTGTCGAAGAGCGCGCTCGTGCTCGTGCCGTCACTCGCGGTGGCCACGCCGCCCGTCGCGGTGTCGCTCAGCGGCTGGGGAATGACGCCCTCGGGAGTAAGGGCGGGCGGCACATCGTCGGCACCGGTTCCCCACGTGGTGGGAGTGGGAGACATGTCGAAGTCGAGCGTGGCTCCGGCGGCGAGCAGTGCGTGGGACAGGGAGGTCTTCGTATACGGCTGACCGTTGACCCGCAGGGCACGCACGTAGACATTCTTCGGGCTGTTGGCCGGCGCGTTGATCGTGATGTCGCGGCCATTCTCCAGATGAACGATCGCCCGGGTGAAGAGCGGCGAGCCGATGACGTAGTCCGCGCTCCCCACCCCGGCCGGGTAGAAACCGAGCGCGCTGAAGAGATGCCATGCCGACATCGCGCCATTGTCCTCGTCGCCGAGGTACCCCTGGCCGATGTTGCTCCCGATCCACAGACGCGCGAGCGCGTCGCGGACCTTCTCCTGCGTCTTCGCCGGCTGTCCGGCGTGGTTGTACATGTACGGGATGTGGAACGAGGGCTGGTTGCTCAGGCCGAGCTGGCCCATGCGCACGTCACGCGCCTCGATCATCTCGTGGATCACGCCGCCGTAGGAGCCACCAAAGCTCGCGGTCTCCGGCGTGGCGAAGAACTCGTCGAGCTTCGCGGCGAGCTGGGCCTTGCCACCGTACAGGTTGGCGAGTCCCTGGCCGTCATAGGGCGCGTCGAAGGCGGTGTTCCAACCATTGGTCTCGGTGTAGTCGTGGCCCCAGACGCGCGGATCATAGTCCTCCGCGGGCGTCACGAACGCGCCACTCGTGTTCCTGCCCTGGAAGAACTGAATCGACGGGTCGAACAGGTTCACGTAGTTGAGCGCGCGCTCGCGGAAGTACTCCGCGTTCTCGACATACTCCTGGTGGCGGGGGTCGCTCGGGTTCGCCTCGGCGAGCGCGCTCGCCATGTTCGCGATGCCGAAGTCGTTCAGGTAGCCCGCCATCGCCCACGACAGGCCGGCTCCGGTCGAGGTCGAGGTGTAGCCGAGGAAGATCGACGACTCGAGCCCCTTGCGCCCGACACCGGAGTTGGTCGGCCGGACCGTCGCGTTCTTCACGGCCGCGTCATAGGCCGCCACGACATCGAAGTTCCTCACGCCCTTCACGTAGGCGTCGGCGAAGGCCACATCGGAGCTCGTGCCCGTCATGAGATCGGCATAGCCGGGCGACGACCAGCGCGCGACCCAGCCCCCCTCCTTGTACTGCTCCACGAAGCCGTCGATCAGCTCGCCCGCCCGGGTCGGCGAGAACAGCGCGTAGGCGGGCCAGGTCGCCCGGTAGGTGTCCCAGAAGCCGTTGTTCACGTAGATCTTGCCACTCACGATCTTCGCGCCGGTCCGAGTGGGCGTGCTGGCCCCCACGGGCGCCGACACCGGGCTCGCGTACTCGTAGACGGGAGCGTCCGCCGTGCCGGTGTTCTCGAATCCCGAGTTGGGATAGAGGAACAGTCGGTACAGGTTGGAGTAGAGCGTGGTGAGCTGATCCTCATTGGCGCCCTGCACCTCGATGATCGCGAGCCGCTGATCCCAGAGTGCCCGTGCGCGGGCCTTCACGTCGTCGAAGCCCTCGGACTCCGCGATCTCGAGCTCCAGGTTCTTCTTGGCCTGCTCGACGCTGATAAGGGACGTGGCGATTCGCATGGTCACGGTGCGGTCGTCCGCCGGGACGGTGAAGCGCATGTAGCCCGTCACGTTCGCCCCCCCGCCTCCGGGGAGCATGCCGCTTGAGGCCACCGGCCGGTCGAACGTGGCGTAGACGAAGATCCGCGACGCCCCCGTCGAGAGCCCACTGCGCGCGTCGGAGTAGCCCGTGAGCACACGCGCGGAGGCATCCAGCGAGATCCCACCGTTGTTGTTCACGTTGTCGAAGATGAGGCTCGCGTTGTCTCCGGGGAACGTGAAGCGGAAGATCGCGGCGTGATCGGTGGGCGTGAGCTCGGCCTGGATGCCCTCGTCGAACTTCACCCCGTAGTAGTAGGGCCGTGCGATCTCGTTCTCGTGCTGGAAGGCCAGGGCACGTGCGGTGCGGTTGGCGTTCGGTGTGCCTTCGACCGCCGAGGGGAGGATCTGGAAGCTCTGCCGATCACCCATCCACGGGCTTGGCTCGTGGCTCAGGGAGAACGCCTGGAGCGTCGGTCGATTGTCCGCGTTGTTGCGGCGGTGGTACTCGTAGATCCAGCTCGCCGAGCCCGCGTTGGTCACCGGGGTCCAGAAGTTGAATCCGTGGGGGATCGCCGTCGCGGGGAAGTTGTTGCCACGCGAGTAGCCACCACTCGAGTGGGTGCCTCGCAGGGTCGTTACGTAATCCGACAGGTGCGTGGGCGTCACATGGACGGGCTTGTCCGTGATCCGGATGTCGTCGATCCAGCCGCCGAAGGCCGAGACGGGCCCCTGCGGTTGGTCATAGCCCACCAGGATGCGCTTGATCGTCTTGCCCGCGGCGACGTCACCGATGCGCGCGACCTTGTAGTTCCACTCGCCCGTGTAGAGCGTCCGCGACGCGCCCTGCCCCGCCGGGCTCAGCACCGCGTGGTGCTGGTCAATGGCGTTCAGCTCGCTCAGGTAGGTGCCGTCGTCGAAGGCGAGATCGAGCGCCGCGTAGGTCCCGGGATAGGTCAGGTCATTGATCGCCTCATCCACGAAGATCAGATACGACAGCTCCGTCGTCGGAGTGACCCGCACGTCGACATCGAAGAGCTTGTTGTAGGAATAGCCGCGGCCGTTCGCCGTCACCGCGCCCGCGAAGCGGAGCGCATGCGTGCCCGTGAATCCAGCGCCGAGCTTGGCGTTGTGCGAGGCACCAGGGCCGTTCCCGACAGCGCTCTTCATGTCGGACACCGGCCGCGGGGTGTCATCGCCGTTGGAGAGCTGGAGCTCGGCCAGCTGCACGATGCCACCACCATGGTTGGCGGTGATGTTGAGACGGTAATGAAGATAGGGGGTGGTGTTGGAGAACTCGTAGGTGTGGGTCTCGAAGCGGGTGGCGAAGGACTCATTGCCGCGGCTGTCGAGCACGGTCCAGCTCACTCCATCCTGTGAACCCTCGAGGGTCCAGGCGGCGGGGTCTCGCTCGGGCGCGTCGTTGGCGGAGGAGAGGGCGTAGCGCTTCACGGCGATGGGCTGGGAGAGCTTGAACTGCACCCAGCCGGTGCTCGCGAACACCAGCCACTTGGAGGTCACCTCGCCGTCGGAGACACGGGTCGCGATCTCATCGGGAGGGTTTTCGCCACTGGCGGTCACCGCGACCACCTGCTCCGAGATGCTGCCGAGGATCCGCGTGTCAGTCTCCCCGGTGACGCCCGAGGACTTCTTCTGTCCCCTGGCATCGATGTCGACCGTGGAGGTCCACTGGGGCTGAGGATCCGTGGCCTCGAATGACGAGTAGAACTCGCGCGGCAACTCGGGTGATCCACCATCGGTGCCCGCGTCGGGGTCGGGGTCGGGGTCGGTGCCAGCATCGGGGTCGGGGTCGGTGCCAGCATCGGGGCTGGTGCCCGCGTCGGGAGTAGTTCCCGCGTCTTTCTCGGGATCGGACGAAGAGCCACAACCCACAGTCATGGCGATAACGACGGCAAGTAAATGCGTGAAGCGCAAGACGTGAACGATCATGCGGAGATCCTTCAGCGATAGGGGGGCGCGCATCCTAGGCCAAGGAACTCTTCCGACAGCGCTCCATCGTGAGAGCGAACCGCTGCATCACACCTCGACAAATCGCGTGCCGGTGAAACCTTCCGCCTCCAGTGCCTGCGGCCCAACGAAAGTCCAACGCCACTCCATCAGGCCTCACGGGAAATCGGATTGCTCCCTGGAACTCAAGTTGCTTGCCTTTGAAGAACTGCCAGGGATTGATCCGCGCTCCGTTTCCATCCACGGGGCTTCTCAGCTCCCTGAGCACGGCCGTTGCGAGCCGTGCCGATCCTCAGAGGCTGTTGAACTGGATCTGAGAGGGTGTTGAACAGAAGCAATCGTAACAGCTCGCCGTGCCCCGCCTGGACGTCTCACGCTCCCACCTCTCTCGTTACGATGGGGTCCAGCGAGCTGTTACGGTGAACGCCGTTCGCAGATGCACAGCAGAGCAGGCAAGCAAGCTGGTACGAAATACTCGCATGCTAGTGCCTAGATTTTTAGCCAATCTAAAATTCACCACTCCCGCTGTGAGCGACCATCCCACAAGCAAACCCCCTTCGAGCCCGACTTGCACCCCCAGTGAATTTCTGACAAATGGGCGTACCGGGAACACGCCCGAAACGGCATGTGGCCGTATCAAAGCAAAGGGGAATGTCTATGAGCCAAGGGATAGGATTGTTGTCACTGTATCTTCTCGCAATAGTCGCAGACCAGCCCGTGAGCAAGCCGCCGCAACCATCGCGAACCGAGCAATCAGAGCCAATGCAAGCGCAACTCAAGGAGAGCCCACTCAACTTGCTTCTGGAGGAACGAACTCGGCCAGCCAGCCAGCACAGGAGCCTCAAGGAGCGCAAGACCAACAACCCACGCATGTCGCCATCGCCCATGGCCCTACCCGAGGACGAACCAGCTTGGTTGCGGCAGTACGGCACGGAAACCGAAGACATCGGCACGGCTATCGCAGCCTCCTGCGAAGGCATCTATTCAGTGGGGTACACAAGTGCCGCTTTCGACGACAACCCAATCATGGGCAACGATGATTTCTTCCTGATTAAACACGACATTCACGGCAAAAAATTGTGGTCGCGCCAATTTGGCGGAACAGGGAATGACGCAGCATTGGGTGTCGCTTCCTTCGACCGCAATGGTAACTGCCTAACCCCGGACATTTACGTCGCTGGCTACACCTCGGACAGCATCAACGACAATCCCTCCGCTGGGCTCTTCGATATCTTCCTCGTGAAGTACGACAAGGATGGTAATCGACTGTGGACGCGCCAGTTCGGATCGCCGGACTATGACTATGCAACGTCCATCGCCACGGACAGCAGCGGCAATGTCTACGTAGCAGGCTACACCAAAGGCGCCTTTGCCACCACCTCTACTGGCCTCATGGATGTTTTCGTCGTGAAATTCGACCCAATAGGAAAGGAGGTGTGGAGGCGTCAATTAGGTAGCGAGAAGAACGATCAGGCATTCGGCCTAGCCTGTGATGCGAACGGTAACGTCTACGTGGGTGGTCATACCTACGGCAATCTCGACGGCAACACCAACAAAGGCGGCACTCTCGCTACTTCCGACCTCTTTCTGACCAAGTATGATTCCGCAGGCCTAAAACTGTGGACGAAACAGTTGGGTACAACTAAGGGCGACGTAGCACGGGGTTTGGCCACGTCCCGACGTACTGACGGAGTCGTGGATATTTACATGGTTGGCCACACTGTCGGTCCCTTTGCTCTCGACAGCAAAGCTGGCAACGACTACGACGGACTGCTGTTGAAGTTCAACGACAAGGGCGAGCAGCTCTGGGCCAAGCAGTTTGGGACCCCTGGAATCGACTACATGCATGGGGTGACCTCGGACGGTGGCGGCAACGTCTACGTCACCGGCTCCAGCAACTACGACATCGACACCAAGGCCGCCCTGGATAGCGATGACGTCTTCATGATGAGCTTCAAGGAAAACGGCGACTTGGTCTCGACCCGCCAGATCGGCGCCAACACCACAGGTGAATTCGCGTCGGTGGATGTCGGCCTGGGCATTGCCACGGACAAGGGCTCTGGCGTCTACATCGCGGGCTACACCGAGGGCGCCTTCTCCAGCACCACCAACCAGAACGGCAGAGACTTCCTCCTCTTCAAGTACGAAGAGGGTTGCAGCATCACCACTCCCACCAAGTGCACCTTGGGCTACGGCTGGGGTGACCCCCACTACGTCACCTTCGACGGCATCGCCTACGACTTCCAGGGCTACGGCGAGTTCATCCTCACCGAGGCCACCACGGGAGACCTCACCCTCCAGGCACGCCAGAAGCCCTGGAACGGCTCACCTCATGTTAGCGTCTTCTCCGCCTTCGCCACCAAGCTCGGCGGTGACCGCGTGGGCTTCTACCTGGGCGCCAACCCTCCGGTGAAGGTCAACGGCGTGCCCGTCTCCGTCTCCGGAGAACTCATCCTTACTGGCGGCGGCCGCATCCGCCAGCAGGGCACCACCTACACCCTCGTCTGGCCCACGGGCGACCACCTCACCCTCACCCCCGAGAGCAACTACGTCAACGCCCACCTGCGCCTGGCGCCCTCCCGCGCTGGCAAGATGCGGGGCCCCCTGGGCAACTTCAACGGCAACCGCTCCGACGAGTTCGCCCTGCGCAACGGCACGCCCCTTCCCCCCTCACTCTCCTTCACCCAGATGTACACGGGGCCGTCCTCCTATGTGAACAGCTGGCGCATCGCCCAGGCCGAGTCCCTCTTCGACTACGGCCCGGGCGAGAGTTCCGCCTTCTTCACCAACTTCGACTTCCCCTCCACCCCTCCACCCCTCCCCACGCCCACCCAGCAGCAACAGGCACAGCAAATCTGCCAGGGCGCGGGCGTGACGGACCCAGCCACCCTCAACGGCTGCATCACCGACGTAGTCAGCACGGGTGATACCTCGTTCGCCACCGGCGCGGCGTCCACCCAGGGCAGTGCGCAACAGGGCAACACCCCGCCCCCTACCCCTGCTCCGACGACCGTCTACTTGGGCAACTTCGAAACCAATGACACCAGTGGATGGGCGACGCAGATGACGAGCACTTCGCCCGCCGGCGACCACACCTTCCTGGGTGAGTTCGGTAACGAGTCCGTCCTGTTCTCCTGGCCCACACAGCAGAGCCACGCAACTGTCACCGTCAGCTTCGATCTGTACGTGCTCAATGGTTGGCTTGGCAACAAGACCAACAACCCCAATCGATTCACGCTGACGGCGCAGGGCCGAGGGGTGCTGTTGGACACGACCTTCTCCAACAATCCCAACTACCTCCAGTCCCACCCAGGCGACTACCCGAGTTCAAACAAGGCAGGGACCGGCGCCCTGGAGCGCAACATGCTCTACTACCCGGGCGGTGACTCCATCTACCGGCTCAAGTACACGTTCCCGCACACCCAATCGAGCCTGACACTCATCTTCGAGGCAAAAAACCTGTCGGGCATCACGGGAGAGGCGTGGGGGCTCGACAACGTCGAGGTCCAGATTCAGTAGCTGCGCTCGGGTTGCGTTGAATCCACCAGCCCTCTGCCTCCAGTACTGGAGGCAGAGGGCTGCGCTTTGCCTTCCATCCAGCATCCAGCATCCAGCATCCAGCATCCAGCATCCAGCATCCAGCATCCAGCATCCAGCATCCAGCATGGAAAAAAGCGCAGGACTCCAGTCCGACAAGAATCAAAGTCAGATCCCCATTTTCCTGTACTTGCTCAAGAGCAAGGGCGAACAAAATGACGCATTGCAGCGCATCAAAAGGATTGAGTGCTTTATGGTGGATGAGCTTGTGTTTGATTATAGGCTGCGCCGAACCCGAACGCTCCCTGTCGAGCGTAGTATCCTCGGACTTCAATGGAGCGCTGAATGCGTCCTCGCGGCCAGTATGGCGAGGCAGGATTGCTGCGGGAATGGAACACTCGCTCGTAGTAATGCCTAATGGGGGAGTGCGTTCTTGGGGCCGCAATCAAGAGGGCCAGTTAGGAAACGCCTCGTTCACCCAAAGCGCGCAACCGGTCATCGTACTTGCGGACGGAGCGAATGGCGGAAGTGCTCTAGGGCAGGTGGTTGCCGTAGCGAGTGGTGCGCGGCATTCACTCGCGCTTCAAGCGGACGGCACGGTATGGGCTTGGGGCGCCAACCCTTCGGGTCAAGTTGGCACGAGTTCCCCGGATAGCAGGAACAACAGGGCCATGCGAGTCGCGAGCTTAAGGCCGGCGAAAGCAATAACGGCGGGCGCTTTTCACTCCCTCGCGTTGCTGGATGACGGCACAGTATGGGCTTGGGGTGCGAATGCCGATGGCCAATTGGGAGATGGTACAAGCGACGCTCGCGCAGTGCCCACGCAGGTGCCTGGCCTGTATGGCATTACAGAGATCGCAGCCGGAGCGGCTCATTCGCTGGCACTCAAGGCCGATGGAACAGTGTGGGCGTGGGGAGCCAACGCATTTGGTCAACTAGGAAATAGTGACGCTTTTCAAGGCAGCTATATCCCTGTGCAAGTTCATGTCGCAGAGGGCGGAGTGCTAGATGATGTGGTAGAGTTGTCAAGCGGCTCGCAGCACGCCCTCGCCCTGCGATCGGACGGGACGGTATGGACATGGGGCCACGGCTATGATGGCCAGTTAGGCAATTGTGAATTCTCCTCTTCCAGGAGAGAAGCTGTGCGCGTATTGAATGCTGATGGAAGCGAACCGTTGATGGGTGTTGAGTCCGTTTCGAGCGGCAGCTGGCATTCACTGGCTATAGGCGGCGATGGTTCAGTCTGGAGTTGGGGGAACAACACTCAAGGGCAGCTAGGGGACGGCTCGACAAAATGCCGCTCCTTGCCGACCCAAGTGAAGGCGCCCACTGGAGCGGGAACGTTGATGGGGTTGGCTGCTGTAACAGCGGGGGGATTCTTCTCCCTGGCCTTGGGAGCAGATGGCCGCTTGTGGGCATGGGGATATGGCCTTTACGGGCAATTGGGCAATGGCTCAACCAGCTCTCAGTTACTTCCCGTGAGAACACTCCTAGATACAGGTATGGGTCTCGTGGCGGCCGGCAGTTCCCACTCACTGGCGGTCCGTCCGGATGGGACCGTTTGGACATCTGGATTGAGCACTGCAAGTCCCTACGGCGTCGCCATGCCATCTCAAGTGCCTGGATTGGATGAAACAGTAGCAGTGACTGTCGGTGAAAATCATTCAATGGCGTTGCGAGCGAATGGGGATGTGTGGTCTTGGGGCGAAAATACCTACGGACAGCTAGGCGACGGGAGCATAATAAAACGCGGGACGCCAGTGCAAGTGCAGGGGTTAAGCGGAGTGAGGAGAATAGCGGCTGGCGAACGTCATTCCCTGGCGGTGTGCGCGGACGGAAGTGCATGGTCCTGGGGAGCCAATTATAACGGACAACTCGGCGATGGGAGTACATCAAACCGTTACCTGCCGGTACGTGTAGCAGGGTTGAGCGGCGTTGTGGCTATAGCAGCTGGCGCAGGTCATTCGCTAGCGGTGCGTGCGGATGGAAATGTTTGGGCTTGGGGGAGTAATATCAACGGACAGCTAGGAGATGGAAGCGAGGTGGATCGTTCAGCGCCGGTGCAGGTGCGCGGATTGAGTGGCGTGGTGGCCGTGGCAGCTGGATACAGCCATTCACTGGCGCTAAGTATGGACGGTAGTGTGTGGGCCTGGGGAGGGAACTGGGATGGACAGCTAGGAGATGGAAGCGAGGCGAACCGTGCGATTCCAGCGCGTGTACAAGGCTTGGGCGGAGTGTTTGCTGTATCGGCTGGCGATCTCCACTCATTGGCGGTGCGTGCGGACGGAAGTCTGTGGGCTTGGGGCTATAATGGGCAAGGCGAGTTGGGGGATGGAAGTGAGTCGAGCCGAACAGTGCCTACGCATGTATCTGGATTGAGCGGAGTGGTGGCTGTGTCAGCTGGTCATCGATACTCAATGGCTGTGCGATCGGACGGGAGCGCTTGGGCGTGGGGCTATAATGGGAATGGACAGCGCGCAGATGGGTTCAGTCGTACGATTTTTACCGCCGCGCAAGTGGCTGCTCTGTCTAACGTGGTAGCCGTCACTTCTGCTGAAGAGCACTCACTCGCGATAATAGATGCGGATCAGAGCGTATGGGCTTGGGGTAAAAATTCGGACGGACAACTGGGTGACGGAAGCACCTCGGACCGGGCCATGCCCGTACGAACTCAAGGGTTGGGCAGAACGATAGCAGTAGCGGCTGGCCGTCTTCACTCGTTGGCGTTGAGCACAGACCATAGTGTATGGGCGTGGGGTTACAATGGTAGTGGCGAACTGGGAGATGGTAGCGCTTTAGATAGTATATTGCCGGTGCGGGTGCGGGGACTGAATGAGGTGATGGCCATAGCTGCTGGTGTCCACCATTCTCTGGCGGTGAGTGCTGATGGTCGCGTATGGAGCTGGGGGTACAATAATGAGGGTCAGTTGGGTGACGGTAGCACTGTCAGGCGGTTGATGCCGGTACAAGTGCAAGGCTTGAGCAATGTTGTGGCCGTAGCAGCTGGCTCCGATCACTCACTCGCAGTCTGCTCAGATGGCAGCGTATGGGCTTGGGGCTATAATGGCTATGGTCAGTTAGGAGACGGGAGCAATGTCAGTCGATTAACGCCTGTGCAAATACGGGGTTTGAGTGGGGTGGTGGCCGTGGCCGCTGGCTATCGCTATTCGCTGGCAGTACGCTCGGATGGCAGCGTATGGGCATGGGGCGGAAACTGGGTTGGCCAACTAGGCGACGGGAGCACGGTAAATCGACTAGCACCTACGCGAGTTCAGGCATTGAACGGGGTCGTGGCTGTAGCAGCCTCAGCCCAAAGTGCCCATTCACTGGCTCTGCGAGCGGATGGCGTCGTTTGGGCGTGGGGCTACAATGGGGATGGTCGCCTGGGAGATGGAAGCACAACAAATTGGACGGTACCGGTGCAAGTAAAGGGATTGAAGAGAGTCACGGCTCTAGCTGCTGGGAGTTCCCACTCCCTGGTAGTGCATCCAGAAGATGGAGTGTGGTTTTGGGGAGATAATGACTATGGCCTGCTGGGAGAGGGATTGTCATTGTCAGTCAACGTCCCTGTGCGCTCCTTGTTGTTGTGATGAACCGGACGGAGTTCGGGCGCGTCTACAACCCCTCGCTCGACGTGAGCGGTGGCTACAAGGGCAAGGACTGGCGGGAGCAGGACGTCGACTATAGCGTCACGGGCACCTTCTATACGGCGACCCCTACGTCAACGGCTAACCCGTGGGCAATTATCCGAAGGAAGAAGGCTTCCTCTACATGACCCTGCCCCAGAGCACCTTCAACCTCAAACCCCACGCGATGCTCGTGAATGACGCGGGCGGTGCCACCGAGGCCAACTTCGCCCCCGTGAGCGTGACGGCCGGCTGTGGGCAGGCCATCAACATTGTCCCGCCGCTGGCCGTGAACATCCACCCGGTCAATCGCTGCGCGGCGAGCGGAGCGGTTGCCGTCTCGGGCGAGGTGAAGAGCCTTCCCGCCGAGGTCGACCGCATCTGGTACCAAGTCAATGACAGCCCTGAGGTCACACTCTGCACGCACTGTGGCAAGGACGTGCCCTTTTCCTTCACCGCCCACATCCAATCCTGTGAGAACACCATCAAAGTGTTCGCCGACGCGGAGGGGCTGGAGGAGCCCGCCATGAACTCGCAGCAGGTGGAGCCTCTTTCGGTAGGAGACGAAGCAGAGAGGAGCTGTCTAGCGAGGGAGGACTGAACTTTGAGAGGGACGGGCACATGAAGCGAGGGCGGCAGGCCGTCACGGAGTCAGGCTCGCGGCAACCCACGAATCCGCCGCGGGCGCAGGGTCACCCGAGCACGCCTCCGCTCCACCCCTGCTGTGTTCTGCCTACTTGGGCAACAGGTGGTGGAACCAGGTGATGAGCCCCAGCGCGAAATGGAGCATCGCCAGCCAGGTGTCCTCACACTTCTCCCAGCGCACCAGCAGACGGCGAAACTTGTTGAAGCCACCCGTGGGTGCGCTCCACGTAATAGCTCGCCGAGCCCCGTCTGGACGAGGCGAGGAGAGCCAGCCGGGCCACGAAACAAAGCGCGGCGGCGTCAGTCGAGGCTGGAGGGGAGCGTGACGGTGCCGGGGTTGTCGATGGCGGCGAGCGCGGCGCGCAGCAGGTAGCGCCCCGGGTCCTCACCGCCCAGGCGGGCCGTCTCAATCAGCGAGTAGAAGAGGGCCGCCACCTCGGTGCCGCGCAGCGACTTGGAGCCGTAGTGATTCTTGCGGCCCAGCACCAGGTCGCGCAGCTGGCGCTCCACCAGGTTGTTGTCCAAGGGCACCCAGGGGTTGGAGAGGAAGACGGTGAGCCCGCTCCACAGCGCCAGCATGTACTCGAGGGCCTTGCGCAGGCCGCTGCCTGGCAGCGCGCGCTGAGCCAGTGCCCACTCGCGGATGGCCGCCACCAGCGGGACGGACTGCTCCCGCCGCACCAGCAGACGGTACGCGAGCGCCGCGGTCTGTTGTGCTCCCTCCAGCGCATGCGGGTCAGGCAGGCCGGCCTCAATGGCATACAACTGGCCAATGAGAGACAGCACCTGGGCGCACGCGGGGGCCACCTGCTCGGCCTCCACGAATTTGCGCCGCACGTGGGCCCAACAAAACACCAGGCTACAGGAGGCCGGCCCGTCGGCCCCCGGTTTCGTCGCCGTCTGGTAGGCGGCGTAGCCATCCACCATGGCGACGCCCTGGTAGTTGCCCAGTACCTGCCGGGCCGTGGCCCCGGAGCGGCTGGGTGTTACCGCGCAGCGTAGATGGGGGAAATCGGCCCGGAATCGGACCGACTGGATGATGGGAGGTAACCGTTCACCGCATTGGCTTGGTTGAAGAGGAGCCGGGCTAGACGTGACCGGAAAAGTGGTGCTGGACAAGAGGACGTCTGGCGTGGTGTAGCCAGGGCATGGTGGAGGTGGATGCCCGAGACGCACGGATAGCGCAGCTGGAGAAACGGCTGGAGGCAGCGCTGGAGCGTATCGCGCAGTTGGAGGAGGAGAATGAAAGGCTGCGCGAGGAGAATCGATGGCTCAAGGAACGGCTGGGGCTCAACTCGAGCAACTCCTCCAAGCCGCCCTCCTCGGATGCCCCAGGCACTCCGCGCCAGAGCAAGAGGCCCACGGGCCGCCGTCCCGGAGGCCAGCCTGGGCACAAGAAGCATGAGCGCGCGCTGCTGCCGCCCGAGGACGTGCAGCACGTCGTGGAGTTGGTGCCCAGGGAGTGCCGGGGTTGCAAGGGGCGACTGAATGGGCAGGACACCGCGCCCCGGCGTCACCAGGTGGTGGAAGTGCCGCCCCTGTCGGCCATTGTCACCGAGTACCGCTGCCATGCACTGCAATGCCCTGGTTGTGGGGTGGTGACGCGCGGGGAAGTGCCCGTGCACGCGCGCAGCGTCTTTGGTGACCGGCTCACAGCGCTCGCCTCGTTGCTGGTGGGCAAGTACCGCTTGTCCAAGCGACTGGTGAAGGACGCTTTGTCAGACATGTTGGGCGTCGAGTTGTCGGTGGGCAGCGTCAGCAACCTGGAGGGCGAGATGTCGGAGGCACTCGCGCCACCGACGGCCGAAGCCCTCGCCTACGTGCAGACCTCGGAGGCGGTCAACGCCGACGAGACGGGGTTTGCACAGGGACGAGAGGGCGGCCGGGCCGGCCGCGCCTGGCTGTGGGTGGTGGCCACTGCGCTGGTAGTGGTGTTCCACATCGCCAGAAGCCGCGGCGGCAAGGTCGCCCGCCAGTTGCTCGGCGCGGACTTCGCGGGCTTCCTCACCACCGACAGGTGGAGCGCCTACGCGTGGGTGGATGCAGGGCTGCGGCAGCTGTGCTGGGCACACCTCACACGCGACTTCCAGGGTTTCATCGACAGGGGCGGCCGGGGTGGGCGGATAGGCAGAGAGCTCATGCGCGAGCGCAACCGCTTCTTCAAGTGGTACCACCGCGTGCGTGACGGCACCCTGTCACGCGAGCGTTTCGAAGAGCGCATGCGCGGCGTGGAACGCAGAGTCGGCCAACTGCTGCGCGAGGCGGCACTGCGGGCAGAGAAGAAGACGGCCGGCATGGCCCGGGAAATCCTCCAGTGGGAGAAGTGCCTCTGGACGTTTGTCGATGTGCCGGGCCTCGAGCCCACCAACAATTTCGGCGAGCGCTGCATCCGGCACGCCGTCATGTACAGGAAGACGTCCTTCGGCACGCAGAGCGAGGAGGGCAGCCGCTTCGTGGAGCGCATATTCACCGCCACCACCACCCTCAAGCTGCAGGGCCGTGACGTGCTCGCCTTCCTGACCGAGACCCTCGCCGCGCACCGCCGCGGCCTGCGCGGGCCTTCGCTCCTCCCCTCCGCGCCCGAACCTCAGCTCGCGCTCACCGCCTGAGCTGGTGAACGGTTACGATGGGAGAAGCCCCAAGGGAGTGGGGCGCCCCATCACCCAGCAGGTTCGGGTCAAGCCATGACGGGTGAGGTAGTGCACGAGTCCCAGGAGGGCGGGGCCCGCGCGGCCGGGAGTGCCGCTCCGAGAGCCCGGACCGGGCGCGGAGAAGAAAGAGGCCCGTGACCGTGTAGCAGCACGGCACGGGCCAGGGCTCCGCACAGACGTTGGAGAAAGAGAAGCGGAGCAGCCAAGGAATCATCCGAGTGGCGTTGCCAGTCAAGGGATGGGAGCAGGGGCCACCGGACGTGGAGGCGGTGAGGCCGGGGAGGTGTCCTGGGTGCGGCGCGGCGAGCCGGCCGGTGGGCGAGCCCATGGCGCTGCACGGGCATGGCACGCGCAGCCGGCAGGTGCTGGGGCCCGCGCGGCCGGGAGGGGCACCGAGGCAGGTGGAGGTGCGGGTGCGGCGCTACCGCTGCCAGGCGTGCGGGGCCACGTGCACGGTGGCGCCGTGGGAGGTGTGGACGCGGCGGCTGTACTCGCTGGCGGCGATAGCGTGGGCCTTGGCGTTGTGGGCCGTGGTGGGGCTGGGGCTGGCGGCGGTGCGTGGACGCGTCAGCCCTTGGGTGCACGTGGGGGCCACCTCGGCCCGGCGCTGGCGCACGCCAAGGGCGTGGGTGGAGGCGGTGGCGGAGCGCAGGCTGCTGGTGCGCGTGCGCCCCTGGCCGCGAGGGTGGGCGGCGCGTCGAGCCGCGGCGCACGTGGCCAGCACGGTGGCGGGCCATGCGCCGCCGAGCGCGCCCTCGCCGCCGCTGGCGGTGCAGGCTTTTTGGGGAGCCGTGCACGCCGCGTGAGGGGCCATGGCGTGGGGCTCGGGCCGCACGCTGCCCCCACCCGAGAGGTTGCCTCCCCGCGTCGGCTGGTGGCGGGCACGGTGGGAGTGCGCCCGCGGCGTGTGGCCACTCCAGGCCGACGGCTGGCGGGCGCGGGAGAAGTCCACGTATGGAAGGCCTCACCCCCAAGTCCCACGCCGAAGCGGTGGCGGTGTTCCGCCACGGCGTGCTGGGCGCTCTCACCCAGGCGCAGTTGGAGAAGGGGCAGTTGCGCGCGGCGCTGCTGTCCCTCAGCCAGCAGCGCTTCCGCCCACCCGGAGCCCAGGCCACACGCGGCTTCTCGCTGCCCACCCTGGAGCGCTGGTACTACGCCTACAAGCGTCAGGGCCTGGCGGGGCTTTTGCCCACGGCGCGTGGCGACAAGGGCCGTGCCCTAGCCCTCACGCCCGCGCAGCGCCAGCTGCTGTTGGACATTCGCAGGGAGCACCCCTCGGCCTCGGTGCCTCTCATGCTGCGCACCCTGGAGGCGGACGGACGGCTTACGACGGGCGCGGTGTCGGCGGCCACCGTGCGTCGGCTGCTGCGCGAGGCGGGGCATACGCGTCAGGCCCTGCGCGACGCCTCCTCCCGCCATACCCGCTTGCGCTGGCAGGCCGAGGCCCCCATGGCCCTGTGGCATGGCGACGTATGCCACGGCCCCTCCCTCACCCTGGAGGACAAGACACTTCCCTTGCGCCTGCACGCCCTGCTGGACGATGCCAGCCGCTACGTGGTGGCGCTGGAGGCCCACCACTCCGAGCGCGAGGTGGACATGCTGGGCCTGCTGGTGCGCGCCCTGCGCCGCCACGGCAAGCCCGACGCCCTCTACCTCGACAATGGCAGCACCTACCGGGGTGACACCCTGGCCACTGCTTGTGCGCGCCTGGGCACTACCCTGTTGCACGCACGCCCTTATGACCCGCAGGCTCGCGGAAAAATGGAGCGCTTCTGGCGCACGCTGCGCGAGGGCTGCCTGGATTTCCTCGGCGGCGCGGCAAGTCTCCACGACGTGAATGTGCGCTTGTGGGCCTTCCTCGACGCGCACTACCACCGCGCTCCCCACTCCTCGCTACTGGGACGCTCGCCCCTGGCCGTCTTTCAAAGCCATACACCCACGCCTGACGGCTTCGACGAGCAGCGGTTGCGCGAGGCCCTCACCGTGCGCCTTCGCCGCCGCGTGCGCCGCGACACCACCGTCAGCCTCGGAGGCGAGGACTATGAAATGGACGCCGGCCACCTGGCCGGCCGCGTGGTGACGCTCTGCCGCTGCCTGGTGGACGCGCGGGAGGCGCCCTGGGTGGAGCACGAGGGCCAGCGTATTGCCTTGCACCCGGTGGACCCGGTGCGCAACTCCCGGCGCGAGCGCCCCTGGCGCCGTCCCCACCTGGACGAGACGGTGCCTCGCCACCCGGCCTTCGACCCGCCGCGCGCCTTGCTGGACAAGGCCACGGGCCGCCCTCAATCCCATGCCGCCAATGAGGACGGGGGTGAGGCATGACGCCCTCCTACCTCTCCCATTTCGGCCTCTCCCTGGCCCCTTTCTCCAAGGAGATTGCCGACGCCGAGCTCTGGCTGCCCTCCTCCAAGAGCGCGCTGGTGGAGGAGTTGTGCGAGGCCCTGCGCCAGCGCCACAGCGTGGTGCTCACCGGCGAGCCGGGCGTGGGCAAAACCTGCGTGCTGCGCGCGCTGCGCCACCGGCTGCCCCACGGCGGCTTCCGCCTCACCTACTGCCACAACGCCACCCTGGGCCGACGCGACTTCTACCGCCAGCTGTGCCTGGCGCTGGGCCTCAAGCCCTCGGCCACCGCGGCGGCCGTCTTCTACGCCGTGGCCACCCATGTGGAGCAACTGGGCCAGGAACGCACCCACCCCGTGTTTCTCCTGGACGAGTCACACCTGCTGCACCAGGACGTGCTCGACCATCTGCATATACTGCTCAACTACCAGTGGGACTCCCAAGCCCTGCTCAGCCTGGTGCTGGTGGGCCTGCCGGAACTGGAGGGCCGCCTGTCACGTCGGCACAACCGTAGCCTCTACTCCCGGCTCCACACTCGTCTGCACCTCTCGCCCCTGTGTCCCGAGGACACCGCCGAGTACCTGCGCGTGCGTCTGGCCCACGCCGGGTGCGAGCGCGAGCTGTTCGCCTCCGACTCCGTGGCCATGCTGCACGAAGCGGCCAGCGGCGCCCTGCGCGACTTGGATAGACTGGCCACCGCCGCGCTGCGCGAGGCCGCTCGCAAGAAGAAGAAGCTGGTGGAGCGCGACACCCTGGCGCGTGTCCTCGACTCCGGCTCCTTGGAGGACTGACATGGACGCGCACCTGGAACTCGTCTTGTGCGCCCCGGAACTGGCCGTGCTCGCCGCCCTCGAGGCCACGCTGCGCGCCTCGGCCGCCGCCCTCACCGCCGCCCACGCGGAACTGGAGGCCGAGGACTTCGCCGCCTCTCCTCATCCTCCCTCCGCCCAGGCCTGCCTGGCCGCGGCTCTCCTCATCCAGGTGGAGGCGCTCCAGCACTCCCTGCGCCGCTACCGGACTCTCATCGTCATGCGGGAGGAGTGGGCGCTTGTCGCGCCTCCCTCCGAGCTCTCCCCCAGCTGAACCTCTCCCCGACCAGCCCTCGCTGAACGTGCGCGCCCACTGCTCACGTCCGGCGAGGGCTTCCTCAACGAGTGTGCGCCGCGACCGTGCGCCCTCGCTGATGCCCATCAACCAGCCGGTCCAAATCTCCATCAACATGCGTGCGCGGCAACACTGGGGAGAATGCGGTGGTGCACCGCGCGGGGACTGGCCACCGTCCATGCGTACCATTTCTTCCCCGGGCCCTTGTCCAGCAGGTGCCAGTGCGTCTCATCCGCGTGGATGAGGGGGGAAGCGAAGACGACGGCGAGCAGTGCCTCGTAGCTGGGCTGGAGGTGGCGGGCCAGGGCGGACAACTGGTCCCACAGCGTCTGGGTGTCCACCGCCAGGCCCTCGCGCCGGTACATGCGCTCCTGGCGCGCCAGCGGCAGGTGGAAGGCATACTTCTGCAGCGCCACGTGCACGGCGAAATCCACCGCGTAGCGGCCGCCCGGAATGAGGCGCGGCGCGGTGGGTGCGGTGACGGGTGCGCACCCCTCCGGGCAGCGGTACTTCTGTCGGCGGTAGCGCTTGAGGACGAAGTGGCGCTCCACCACGCTCACCTCCTCGCTGTCCTCCGTCTGCCCCCGCCACTCCGCGAGGGCGCCGCCGCACAGGCCGCATACCTTGTCCGCCTCGTCCAGCGGCAGCAGCACCTCTTGCACGGGCAGCTCCGGCTGGGCTCTCGGCCCATGTCCCCGCTGGGGCCGCTCGCGCGCGGCGGGCTCCTCCTGCTGCGCGCTCGGGCGCTTCTCGCTGGAGGCTCCGAAGAGGCGCTGCTGCATGCGCGCCAGTTGCTCCTGGAGCTGGGTGAGCTCCAGTTGCAGCCGCGCCTGGGCGTCCTCCCCCTTGAGCCGCGCATTCTCTTGCACCAGCGCCTCCAGCCGCTGGTGCAGCCGCGCGTTCTCCGCCTCGAGCAGCGCCGCCATCTGCTTCGCCGTCTCCAGGTCCTTCACCTGCCCGAGGGGAACCATACTTCTGCGGTAGTGCTACACGGCCGCCTCCACCGCAAGTTCTTTCTCCTCGAAGGCTGGCGGCGACAGCTTCCACCTCCCCGCCAGCTCGCACCCCTCCAGAAACAAGGACAGCTCCGTCACCGTCAGCTCCACGCTCACCGCTCCGGCCTGGGCCCACGGCCGCGCGAAGCGTCCCTTGAAGAGACGCTTGGTGAGCAGCACCAGCCCCGTGCCGTCGAAGTAGAGCACCTTGGCCCGCTGGCGACACCGCCCCACGAAGAGGAACACGTCGCCCTTGAGCAGCTGTCCTCCCAGCTGCTGCTCCACCAGCGCGCTCAATCCATCAAACCCCTTGCGCATGTCCACCGGCACCGCACTGGCGTACACCCGCACCGCCCGCGTGAGTGTCAGCACGCCACCCTCCGCAGCACCTCCACCGCCTCCTCCACCCCCAGCCCTTCCACCCTCCAGCCCCGCGGCGACACCACCGCCAAGGTAGTGCCCTCTCGCGGCCTCGCGGGCACCTTCTCCTCGTTCACCACCACCGGCACCAGCCCCGCGAGCCTCGGCTCACTCCCTCTCGCCTTGCTCCCAGGCGTCTGCCCCCGCCTCCACGCCTGCAGCGTCGGCTCCGACACCCCCAGCCTCTCCACCACCGACTTGAGCGTCTCTCCCTTCTCCAACGCCTGCGCCAGGTAGCGCACCGCGAACGCTCTCATCGGCTCGGGGAAGGGGCCCGAGCCCTTGGCTCGTCCCGCTCTCAGTCTCTGCACCTCTTGCCGGAACTGCTCCAACTCCTTCTCCACGTACACCTCCAGGTTTCTTCCCTGGACGTCTCACGCTCCCGCCTCTCTCGTCACGACGGGCTCCGGCGAGCTGTTACCGCTCCACTACCCACCGCCGGGCCTTCTTGCCGCTCTCCAGCGGCTGGTCCGGTTCGCCACGCCGACGCAGGTGCAGGGTAAAACCGTACTGCACGGCCAGGGCACGCACCCTGTCGTAGTCGTAGCCTTTGTCCAAGCACAACCCTTGAGGGGCATGCTCTGTGGGTGAGGGGCGCTCCACGGGGAGGGACTGGAGGGTGGAGTGCATCAGCTTGTGGTCATTGACGTTGGCGCCAGCAACCCTCAGGCCCAGAGGGGCGCCGCGCCCATCGGTCAGCAGACTCTTCTTGCTGCCCTTCTTCCCCCTGTCGGTGGGGTTGGGCCCTGTCTTCTCCCCTCCCAGCGGGGCCTTCGCCATGGCCCCATCCAGGGCCAGCCATTCCAAGTCGATGCCGACCAGGGCCGCATAGGCATGGAGCCCTTGACGCCAGAATTCTCGGAACACGCCAGCCGCCAGCCACTCGCGGAAGCGCCGGTAGGCCGAGGAGGGATGGCAGATGTCCGTGGCCTTGAGCGCGTCCCACGGCAGGGCAGTGCGCAGGACCAGGAGGATGGCATCCATGGCCTGACGGTCGGGCACTCGTGGGTTATGGCACCCCAGTGGATGCGGCGGTCGCGGCGGCAACAGGGGCTGCATCTTCGCCCACAGTTCGTCCGGCAACCGCCACCCGTCATCCTGATGCACCACTCCCATGGCTCCTGGCCTCGCCTCCATGAGGTCAACCGCCAAGGTCATGTCCTTCTTCCTACTTATGCGGTCAGACGGCCATGCCGGGCTCTTTCCCTCCACGGCCGTCTCCTCAGCGTCCAAGCTCCTACCGAAAGAGGCTCGTGGTGTGGGACGACCCCTCGGATGCCCGCCTCCGCCGGTACTCCCACCCGTGCGCCCCCACCAGCCCCTCCCCAGCCACACCTCGCCAGGGCACACGCTACCGCCAGGCTCCCACAAGACCCCGCCAGGCTCGCTCTTGGGGAGCCAAGCGGCGGCGGCTTCGAATCCCGCCGCCTCCATACGAAGTTGCCCCACTCCCCTTCGTATGCCGCACCGTCAGTCCTTGCTCTGGCGGTGTCAGCTCGCCGGGGGACGCAGCTCCCGGCGGAGGATCTTCCCCACGTTACTCTTGGGAAGCTCGGCGCGGAACTCGATGGACCTGGGCCGTTTGTAGCCCGTGAGCTGCTCGCGGCAGAACTCCAGCAACTGCGCCTCGGTGAGGGCCGCGTCCTTCTTCACCACGAAGAGTTTCACCGCCTCGCCCGAGCGCTCGTCGGGCACGCCCACGGCCGCCACCTCCAGCACGCCGGGGTGCGAGGCGACCACGCCCTCGACCTCGTTGGGATAGACGTTGAAGCCAGACACGAGGATCATGTCTTTCTTCCGGTCCACGATGCGCAGGAAGCCGCGCTCGTCCATGACACCGATGTCCCCGGATTTGAGGAAGCCATCGGTCGTCATGACCCGGGCCGTCTCTTCCGGGCGGTTCCAATAGCCAGCCATGACCTGGGGGCCACGGATGCAAATCTCCCCGGGCTCGTTGATCGGCACGTCCCTCCCCTCGTCATCGCGCAGGACGACCTCGGTGGAGGGCAGCGGCAGCCCGATGCCACCGGAGTACTCCGGAGCGGTGACCGGGTTGCTGGACACCCCGGGCGAGGTCTCCGTCAGGCCGTAACTCTCGATGAGCGGCACGCCGGTCAGCGCGAACCACTTCTCCGCGACGGCCCGCTGCGCCGACGCGCCACCGCTGTTGGCGATCAGCACCTGGGAGAGATTGAGCTTCCCCAGGTCGGGATGGTGGATGAGGGCGTTGAAGAAGGTATTGACCCCCGGCAGGACATGAATGGGCCGGTGGGACAGCGTCTGGATGACGCCGGTAAGGTCTCGCGGATTGGGGATGAGGATGTTCAGCGCGCCCAGGTACGTGCCCAGCAGCGCGCAGTTATTGAGCGCGTAGATATGGTAGAGCGGCAGCACGCAGAGGAAGGTGAGGGGCTGATCCGGCCGCTTGCGCAGAGCGGGCCGCAACCAGGCCTCGGTCTGCAACAGACTGGCGATCAGATTGCGGTGCAACAGCATGGCGCCCTTGACCACGCCCGTGGTGCCCCCCGTGTATTGGAGGAAGGCGATGTCATCGGGTGACACCGTGACGGGGGCGAACGAGCGCGCCTGGCCCTCGGTCAGCACGCGCTCGAAGGGGATCGCGTGAGGCAGGGGCGAGGCGGTGCCCGGAGCGCCCGCGGCGACCGTCACCACGTGCCGCACGGCGGTGTTCCCCTGGACCTTCTGGAGGTTGGGGACGAAGGCTTCCAGGAGGAAGAGGGCCACGGCCCCGCTGTCCTTGAGTTGGTACTCCAGCTCGCGCGGGGTGAAGAGCGGGTTGATGTTCACCACGGTGCACCCCGCGCGCAGGATGGCGGCGACGCAGACCGGGTACTGCAACGTGTTGGGCATCATGAGGGCCACGGCCGCGCCACGCGCGAGCCCCTGGGCCTGCAACCACGCCCCCACCTGGCGCGAGAGGGCATCGAGCTCGCGATAGGTGATGGACTGACCCAGACACTCGAACGCCGGGCGATCGGCGAACTGGCGGAACGACTCGTCCAGGAGCTGGGCGAGCGAAGCGTACCGCGTGCCGTCGATGTCGGTCGGAACTCCCGGGGGGTAATGCTCGAGCCAGATCTTCTCCATGGGTGTGTCTCCTCTCGAACCCAGGATATGACACAGGCCGCCTGCTCCCCGAGGGAGCATTGGCCGGATTCCGGGCCAATGGGAGGGGCCAGTCGTTACCCTGACTTCATGGCCGCCGCTCGACCCGTCCGTCCGCCCTGGAAGTCTGGCTTCGTGCTCGTGTGCAAGAAGTGCTCGGGCAACAAGCGCCTGGATTTGAGAAAGTGGCTTGAGCACCGGCTCGCCGCCGAGGGTCATGCGGACGAGGTGCGGATCCTCAAGGTGAGCTGCATGGACATCTGCCCCAAGGCCCGCGTCATGGCCGTGATTCCACCCGGACAGGGCCACGCCCCCGGGGGCTGCTTCGCGGTGGATCCCGTGAGCGAGCGGGAAGATTTCTACCGGCAGATCCTGAAAATTCTTCCGGACTCCCTTCCTGAAACCCACTAGGGCCGCGGGGGCTTCAACCGGACCCAGGTGGCGCCCCAGCCCCCGTCGGATTCGGACGCGGAGCGGAACGACTCCACTTCGGGAAGTGTCGGAAGGAGTGTCTGAACGGTGCGCCGCAGCGCGCCTGTTCCCTTGCCGTGGATGATGCGAATGTCCAGCACCCCCGCCTCACGGCACGCCCAGAGGTACTCGGTCACGACGTCCTTCACGTCCCGGGGACAGAAGGGGTGCAAATCCAGGTTCCCATCCAACGGCAGCGCCACGGGCGCCTCGGGATCGAAACCGTCGTCGTCTTCCCCCTCACCGCCCACGGCGGGCGAACTCCGACTCCTCCTGCCGGCGGAGGGCCTCCAGGCGCCGCCGCTCCATCGCCTCCTGGTATTGGGCTTCCAAGGTGGAAACCTCGTTACGCAGGGCGGAAAAATGTTTACGCACGTCTTCCCAGGTATCACCTGCTCGCACGTATTGAGCTTCCGCCTCGACACCCGCGCCCGCGCCACCGGCCGCTGCCATGCGTGCCATCATCGCCGCAACAAGGACCGATCTCATGGTTCTCCCTTGAAGCAAGCCGCGTGCCATACCTCGGAGGTGTCCAAGGCCCCACGCCGCCAGCGTACCCCCGGACCCTTGGTGATCAAGAGCCCACACCTGGAGTGTTTCGGTTACGCGACATAACGCTCCGCGCCAGCTGTACGGCGGACAGGGGTGCACTGCCCTCGGCCTTGTTGTTGAGCGTGATGAAGACGGGGCGGCCCAGGTTCAACGCGGCGGCGGACACGCGGGCGAGCGCATCCCGGGTCCGTACGTCCTCATCCACCAGGCGATCGAAGGGGAAGTAGCGGCGCCTCGCCTCCTCGTAGTCCAGGTTCGGCGGCAACATCCACCGGGCCACGAGCGCGGGCGCCTGCAAGGCCCTCAGGCGCACGGCCTGGCGCTCCACGGGGGGCATGTTCTTCCAGACGGCCAGCACCGGTGCCGCCCCCACGTCCGCGAGCGCCTGGGCCAGGGCGTCGGTCAGCAGGGCCTCATTGCGCACCTCGACGGCGTAGAGCGGCCCCCGGGGCAGCGCGGACAGGAAGGCGTGCAACCGCTCCACGAAGGGCGCCACCCCGCCCAGCTCCTGGACATCCTGCGGCGGCAACTGGAAGACGATGGGCCCCGCCCTCTCCCCCAACCCCTCCACGCAGGGCGCCACCACGAACTCCGTGGCGTAGGCGGCGTCGAGGAAGCGCTCATTGGGCTGACCTCGCACGTCGCCATAACGCGCATGCAGCGGCCAGCGCGCGAGCGTACAGGCCTCATGGGCCTTCACGAGGAAGCGGAAGCCCGGAGGTACCTGGGCGGCGTACTCCGCGAAGGTGGCGGCGGAGATGGGGGCATAGAAGGTCCGGTCCACGCCCACGGTGCGCAGCACGGGGTGCTGGGCGTACGCGGCGAGCCCTTCCCGGGACAGGCGCGCGGGCGTGGCCTCCCGGTCGTAGACCAGTCCCTTCCACCCCGGGAACGTCCAGGAGGACGTGCCCAGATGAAGGCCCGGAGGGAGTTGTTCCCCCAGAGCCCGGACGTCCTCGGAGGGGACGGCGGGGCCCACCGGCTCGCCCTTGCCGCGGCGAGCCTTGGGGGCCACGGGGCTCGGGGCCCCGGTGAAGAGATCGAGCTGGGAGGAATCCTGATCGGCCATGGCACGCTCCGGTGAACTCTATTTCTAGAGTAAGGCGGAACGGCCGAACTTCCAAGGTCTACTCGCCGCGAACACGTCCGCCCGGCCCGCGCCGAGCCCGTTTCCTGGAGGGCGAGCCGGAGGACGCGCCGCTCAGGGGCCGCCGGAGCGCTCCGCCGCCACGCCGCGCACGGTGTGCACCGCGGCATCCACCTCGGCGAGGATGCGGCGCGCATGCTGGAGGAACGCCTCGCCCGCGGGCAGCAGGCGCATCCCCCGAGGCGTCCGCTCGAAGAGTGGGGCTCCCAGCTCGTCCTCGAGCGACAGGATGTGGCGGCTGAGCGGCGGCTGGGACAGGTGGAGCCGGCGCGCGGCGCGGCCCACGTGGCCCTCTTCGGCCACCGCGACGAAGGATTGGATGTGCGTGAGGCTCACGTCCCCCAGCCTAGCGCCATCGCGGACCCCCACTCCATACGGATACAGCATTGGACGCTCCGGCCCGGGGGCTGCCACCTTGCCCGCCATGGGAATTCCATTGATGAAGGGGACGGAGATCGAGCGCCTGCGCCTGGCGGGACAGGCGGCCGCGGGGACGCTCGCCTACATCGCGTCGAAGCTGGCGCCGGGCATCGCGACGGCGGACATCGACCAGTGGGTGCGTGAGGACACGGCCCGGCGCGGGGGGACGCCGAGCCAGCTGGGCTACAAGGGCTTTCCGGCGGCGGTCTGTACGAGCCGCAACCACGTGGTCTGCCACGGAATCCCCCGCCCGGACGAGCGGCTGAAGCCCGGAGACATCGTCAACGTGGACGTCACCACGTGCCTCCATGGCTTTCATGGAGACACCTCGGCCACGTTCCTCATCGGCGAGGTATCCACCGAGGCCCGGCACGTGGTGGACGTCGCGCGGCGGTGCCGGGACGTGGGCATGTCCGTCGTGCGCCACGGCGCGAAGCTGGGGGACATTGGCGCCGCCATCCAGGAGTTGGCGCACCAGGAGGGCTGCAGCGTGGTGGCCGAGTTTGGCGGCCACGGCATCGGCCACCAGATGCACGGCCCGCCCCATGTGTCCCACGTGGGCAAGCGGGGCACGGGCATCACGCTGCGCTCGGGCATGGTCATCACCATCGAGCCCATGGTGAACCTGGGCCGTCCGGACATCCGCGTGCTACCGGATGGGTGGACGGTCATCACCGAGGACGGCAGCCTCTCCGCGCAGTTCGAGCACACCGTCCTCGTGACGCGTGACGGCTACGAAGTGCTCACGCCCCTACCCGCCTCGCCGTCCGGGGGCTGATAGAAGGGCGGGATGGACCTGCGCTTCATCGACACCGCCCACCCCCTCTATCCCCAGGAACTGGAGCTGCGCTACCAGGTGCTGCGGGCGCCGCTCGGCATGGATCGCGCCTCGGTGAAGTTCCCCTTCGACTCGGACAGCCTGCACCTGGTGGCCCTGGATGGCGGGGAGGTCGTCGGGTGCGTGCTCTTCCACCCCGAGGGCCCCCACACGGGCCGGCTCTTCCAGATGGCCGTTTCCCCCTCGCGCCAGAAGAGCGGCCTGGGTGCCCGATTGGTCCGCGCCCTGGAAGAGGCGCTCGTGGCCCGGGGCGTCCAGGAGGTCACCCTGCATGCGCGCGCCCACGTGGCGGGCTTCTACGAGAGGCTCGGCTACGCGGTGTATGGCGAGCCCTTCCTGGAGGTGAGCGTCCCCCATGTCCACATGCGGCGGCGGCTGGAAGGCCCCCGCTGAGGACGCTCAGGGCTCGCGCGGCGCCCCGACAAACTGGTGCACCACCTCCAGCATCTGCATGAGCGTGAAGGGCTTGGGGAGGAACGCGGCACAGGGCAGGCTCTTCCAGAAGGAAGGCGGGGCCGCGCTCATCATCACCACGGACACCCCACCCAGCCGCGCGTCCTTCTTCATCACCTCCAACAACTCCGGCCCGTTCATCGACGGCATCATGTAGTCGAGCAGCACCAGCGCGGGCAGTTCCTCCGCCATGAGCTCCAGCGCCTGGCGGCCGCTGAACGCCACCGTCACCCGGTAGCCCTCGTCCCGGAGCAGATCCCGCAGGGACTCGGCCAGACCGAATTCGTCATCAACGATGAGTATGGGCCCCATGCCTATTGGCCCCGGGAGGACGGGAGCCGTGCCACACCCGTCAGAAGCGATTGCCCCTCCTCCAGAACCTGTCCCACCTCCAACCCCTTCTCTCCAATCAACAGCTCGCGAAAGGACGGATCGTAGTCACTGTTGCGCACCTTGAGCGCACACACGAAGCGGCGCAGTTGGGCACGCATCTCCACGGAGCGCAGGTAGAGCGTGTTCTCCGCCACCATCGACAGGCCCTGGAGCGGGAACTGCAACTCCGGACCGAAGGCGACCAGAGTCTCCGCCGAGAAGAGCAAGGTCACATCGTGCTGGCGGCACTCGTTGACCAGCGCCGCCAGGAAACGGGTCACCCGGCCCCGCTGGATCGAGGCCTTCTGGAGCGCGTCGTAGCCATCCAGGAAGAGCCTGCGCACGCCACGCTCGCGGATGAGCGCCAGCAATTGCGCCCCCAACTTGTCGAGCATGTTCTCCGTGGGCGGCCGGAAGCTCACCTCGAAGTCACCCCGCGCGATCAAGGGCGCCAGTTCCAGGCCCACGCCCGCCGCCTGGGCCACCATCCGGCTCGGGGAATCATAGAAGGCGAAATAGTGGCTGAGCTCTCCCTGGCGCGCGCCCTCCGCGAGGAAGTTCAACCCCAGCAGCGTCTTGCCGCTGCCCGGAGGGCCGAACAGGAGCGTGGTGCTCCCCGACCCCAGTCCGCCCCGGAGCATCGTGTCCAATCCGGAGATGCCGAAGGCGCGCTTGACCGTGGACGAGGTCTCCAGGGGCGAGTGCTCGGCCACGAGCGCTTCCAGCCTCGGATAGACGACGAGTCCATCGGCGGTGATGTCGAAGCCGTGATGGCCCAGCAGGTGGGCGCTGCCCCGGAACTTGCGGACATACAGCTCGCGGCGCGTCCGCACGCCGGAGGTGCGCTGCTGCAACACGATGAGGCCATCCACCATGGTGTGCTCGGCGCGCAGTCCCTTGCCCCCCCCCGTGGTGAGGATCAGCGTGGTGCACGCCATGATCTGGGTCACCACCTGGAGGCTGTGGATGAACTTCTTGAGGGCCTGGGCGGACGAAGCCACTTCCTCCGCCGCCACCAGTCCGTCGAGCACGAGCAGCGTCGCGCCCCGCAGCTTGATCTCCTGGCGGATGAGCTCCAGCAGCGCGTCCAGTCCCCCATCCTCCAGCGCGTTGAAGGCGCTCAGGTACGTGATGGCGTCGGGGATGCCCGAGTCGTCGAAGAACGACATCGGGCGCAGGTTGGAGACGAGCTCCGTGTGGGACTCGGCGAGCAGCGTGACATACAGCACCCGCTCGCCCTGGCGGATGTGGTGGAAGCACGTCTGGTTGGCGAGGATCGTCTTCCCCGCGCCCGGCAGGCCCATCACCATGTACGTGCGGCCCCGGCGGAATCCTCCGTGGAGCACCGTGTCGAGGCCGGGAATGCCCGTTGAAACCCGCTCCCTCGACCCTGGACCGCTCTCTGTCATCGTTCGTCCTCTTTCGCCAACCACCGCGCATCCGCGCTAGCACAGCTTTCCTTGTCCGAACAGGACGTTGACGCACCTTGAACACATCCCGGGTGGACGCGTCGTCTGCTCAACGTGACGGACCTACGGCCGGATCGCCTATCCTACGCACCGCTTGTTGGAAGCCCGGGGAAAGGCCCGAGGATGATTCGCATCGTCGAGGGAGATCTGCTGGAGCAGCGCGTGGACGCCATCGTCAATGCGTGGAACCGGAACATCATCCCCTGGTGGTTGCTGCTGCCCCAGGGCGTGTCCGGAGCCATCAAGAAGCGCGGAGGCCTCCAGCCCTTCCGGGAACTGGCCCGCGTGGGAGCCATGCCCCTGGGCTCGGCCGTCGTCACCTCCGCCGGACAGCTGCCCTACCAGGGCATCATCCACGTCGCCGGCATCAACATGCTCTGGCGCGCCTCCGAGCGATCCATCCGGGACTCGGTGCGCAATGCCCTGGCCCGGGCACGGGAGCACTCCTGGCGCTCGCTCGCGTTCCCCGTCATTGGCGCGGGGAGCGGAGGGTTCAACGAGGAGCGGGCGTTGAACCTGCTGCGCGCGGCGCTGGAAGAGGACGCCGCCGGGTTCGACATCACCGTGGTGCGCTACCGGCGGCCCGATAGGTGACGGGCCGCCCGTGACGCCTCAGGGGTTGGCGGGCAGGTGGGTGAGGATGTGGCTGCCGCTCCAGGTGCGGTGGAGGGTGAGCCACACCCGCCGCGTGCTGGAGTCGAAGGACGCGAAGTAGTCCAGGTCCGCCGTCAGCGGCACCCCATCCAGCGACAGGCTCGTGGGCAGCGCGTCCATGCCGCGGATGAGGAAGGTGGGGTTCTGGAGCGCCCCCGCGGCGGCGTTCAACGTCACGGAGAAGGCCCCGCCCGAGGCCGCCTGGAACTCGTGGACGCCGTACGTGCTGTTGTAGCCAGCCACGGCGTAGTTCACGGAGTCGGTGCGGCCCACGCCTCCGGGGCCCTGGGTCACCACGGAGCCCAGGCTGGCGCTCAACTGGGTGCCGAGCAGGTGCTCGACCTCGGACACCTGCGCATCGACGACCCCACCGCTCTGCCGGCCCATGACCATGAAGACGGAGTAGCTCTGGTAGGGGTGGCTGACGCCCACGCTCTCGTAGCCATAGCCGTAGTAGGACGGGCTTCCCACGGCGCCGTACATGAGACCCCAGGCGAGGCGCTTGCTGCGCGTGGGCTGGGTGTCACTCATCTCGTACTGGCACAGCTGGTAGGGCCAGTTCCAGTTGGGCGGCATCATCCACGAGCCGAACACGTCGGACTCGGCGCGGTTCTCCGAGACATGGCCCCAGTTGTTGTGGAACCAGGTGCCACCCGTGTTGTGCTGCAGCCAGTCGAGCGTCTGCACCATGCCCATCTCCGCGTCGGCGGAGCGCGACCAGGCCGCGGCGTAGGGCACCACGTTGAGCTGCGTGTAGTCCCACTTGCTCTGGGCGGTGAGCGGCTCGTCTCGGGAGAAGAACCGGCGCTTGTCGCCCCACTTCACGCCATCCACCCAGGCCTGGGTGCCATCCCCATCCCAGGCGATGTCGCCATAGGGCGTGCGGGAGTCCGAGCTGACGCTCAGGCCCCCGGAGCCCGCCGCGCTGCTGTCGAAGGTGACGGCGTAGACGGGATGGTCGTGGCCCGTGGAGAAGAACCAGTGCACCGTGGTCTTCACGGGCACGCCTCCGATGGGCAGGTTCCAGGTGAACTCGTGCAGGGCATGGTGCCGGCCCACGAAGACCTGGCGGTAGTTGCCCGTGATGTTCGACGACGTGCTCACCGAGCCGTTGCCGCCATGGCTCACCAGATACCCCCACCCGTTCCACACCCACCCGGGCCCGGAGCTGGCGCCCGTGCCCGTGGACACGCGCTCCTGCTGACCCACCCGGTAGCGGAACTGCCGCAGCATGCCGCCATGGCTTCCGCCTGGATCCATGGCGTTGTTGCGGGTGAGCACCGCCGTGCGCTGCTCGCCCTGGGCGTCCAGCCACCGGTAGACGTCCGAGTTGTATTGCCCCGGCTGCTCGTGCGCCCAGCTCAGCGGCGCCCAGGTCGCGGGAGGAGGCTGCGCGGGCGGCTCCGTGGGCAGCACGGGATCGGTGGTGGGCAACGGCTCCGTGACGGGCGGAAACGGGGGCGGAGGCGGCTGGATGTCCACCGCCAGGCCCGTCACTGGCACCTCGTGCGCGGGCACCACGCTCCGGGCGGACTCACCGCAGCCGGTCAACACCAACATCCACATCAGCGATTTCGGAGCCCATTGGCCAACGAAGGGACGACTCATCATGGGGGTGTCCTTGTCTGTCTTGGAGGTCCAGACCGAGGGGGGGAAAGGCACACGGGGACCTGGCTCAACAGGGGACAAGTCAACCATTGAACCCCTGGAAGTCAAAACAAACCCATTCAGGCAACCTCAAGCAATTATTACACGAAGAGCGGAAAGCTCCCGAGGCCACCGGGAGGCGTGGCTATGTGTCGGCGAGCGCGATGGCCACGCGCTCGAGGCCGCGCGTGATGCCGCCCTGGACGATGTCGCGATAGGGGCTCTCGGGCACGGCGTCGAGGGCCCGGAAGGCCCGCTCATAAAGAGCACGGGCCTCGGTGAAGGCCCCCAAGTCCTCGTGGGACTTGCCGAGGTTGAGCAGGAGCGAGGCCTGGAAGCCGAGGACCCGCTCATCCCCCACGGCGCGTGCCCGGTCGAAGGCCGTCTGGTTCCAATGCAGCGCGTCGCGAGAACTGTCCTGGTGGCGCGCCACGTAGTGAGCGGCGATGCATGCCTCGTAGTCATCCCGGCTCAGTTCCCAGGCCTGGAGGAACAGGGCCCGGGCGTCCTGGGGGCGGCCCTCGGCCTCCGCTCTCATTCCCTCCGCGCACAGCCGGACCACGGGATTGTCACCATCCACGGCACTCATGGCGGCAGATTACGCCGGAAACCCAACGCCGGGGGTGCACGCCCACCGTCCGGATGAACAAGCTGTCTGGCGAGATGCCACCCCCTACGCCTCTTCCCTTCACGCGAGTTCTGGCCTGGGCATGCCGAGGCGGACTCTGTGCCTTCCTCGGCCTCTACTCCCTGTGTGCCGTGCTCAACATGCAACTGGGCTACCAGGGCAACGAGAACAGCGAGCTGACCTCGCTGGTGTGGCGTGAGTTCCGGCGCGACGTGTTGCTCCAGGTGGCCCGGCTGATCACCGCGCACACCGTGCTGGGAATGTTCGCGGGCCTCGTGACGGGGCTGGCGGCGTGGGGGCTCGGCGCGACTGGGCGCGCGCGTGTCTTCCTGGGAGGGCTCGGGGGCAGCCTGCTGCTCGCGCTGCTCGTGTGTCTGGGAGACATCGCGCAACACCCCCACCTGTATGCCGCCACGCTGTACGCGCGGTCGGCGTGGACGAAGCAGGTGCTGCTGAGCATCAGCCAGACCGAGCCCGCCACATGGAGGACCCTGGCCGCGCTGCTCGTCCTGGCGGCGCCCGTGCTGGCCTCGTGGCGATGGAGGGCCCGGCGAGGCACTGGAGGAGAACGCACGCGCCCGCGCGCCCTGAATGGAACGGGGCTGGCGCGGCCCCTGGGCGTGGTCCTGGTGGGGGCGATCCTCGCGGGCCTGTTGCTCGCCTGGAACACGACGCCCACGCCACCACCGGGCTCTCGTCCCAACCTGCTCATCCTCGCCTCGGATGGACTGCGGCCGGATCACCTCTCGGGCAATGGCTACCCGCGCCGGACGTCGCCCCACATCGATCGGCTCCTGCGCGAGGGCAGCCACTTCGAGCAGACCATCATCCAGATTCCCCGCACGGGGCCCTCGTGGACCACGCTGCTGAGCTCCCAGTGGGCGGGCCAGCACCCCATCCGTCACACCATGGTGGGCCCCGAGGCACGCGCGAGCCGTTTCCCCACGCTCGCCACCGCGCTGCGCGAGGCGGGATGGCGGACCGCGGTGCTGTCCGACTACGCGGGCGACATCTTCTCGCGGCTGCCCCTGGGCTTCGAGCACGTGGAGGCCCCGGCCTTCAACTTCCCGGAGCTCATCCGCCAGCGCATGCTCATCACCCAGGTGGCGCTGCTGCCCTGGACCGCGCTGCTGCCCTCCTTCTTTCCCGAGCGCCAGCAGTTCCCCGAGCTCACGGACCCCTCCCCGCTCTCGGCGAGCAGCCGGCGCGCGCTCGAGGACTTCCGCGAGGGAGAAGCGCCTTTCGCCCTGCTCGTCTTCGCCTCCGTGACGCACTTCCCCTATGCCGCGCCGCACCCGTACGAGGGACGCTTCCTCGCGCCGGGCGAGCGCGGCCCCTGGCGCTTCGGGGCCACGCCCCAGATGGAGCCACCGCCCGCCCCACCGCGCCCCGAGGACGTGGCGGCGCTGGTGGCCAACTACGACGCGGGCGTGCTCGCCTTCGACGCCTTCGTGGGCCGGATGATGGAGGAGATGGAGCGGCGAGGACTCGCGGACAACACCCTGGTGGTCATCCTCTCGGACCACGGCGAGCACCTGGAGGAGCGGGACCGGGGACTCGGCCATGGCGAGCACCTGTGGGGCCCCGAGGCCCTGCGCGTGCCCTTCATCCTGCGCTGGCCCGGCAAGGTGGCGGCGGGCCGGGAACTCACCACGCGCGCGCGCGCCATCGACGTGGCGCCCACCTTGCTGGAACTGCTCGGAGTGCCCGCGCCCGCGAGCTTCCAGGGCCGCTCCCTGGCCTCACAGCTCGTCCCGGGCGGAGCGGTACCGGAACTCGACGAGCTGCCCGCGCTCCTGGAGACGGACATCTGGTTCTCCGACCGGGATGGCCAGCGCTACCAGCGATTCCGGCTGCCCTACCCCTGGCTCTACGAGACCCTGACGGTGGAAAAGGGCTCGGGGGACATCTCGCTCAAGCCCGAGTGGGAGGAGACGGTGGAGAAGGCCAGGCACCGGGGCCTCTATCTGGGGCGCTGGAAGCTCCTGGAACTGCCCACGCCCGAGGGCCCGCGTGTGGAACTCTACGACGTCCACGCGGACCCCGAGGAGCGGCACGAGATCTCCGCCGCGAACCCCGAGGTCGTCGCGGACCTGCGCGCCCGGCTCCACCGGGAGCGCTCGTGGGCTGTCCTCCCGGCGCCCCGGTAGCGCGGAGAGGCGACCTCAGTCCTCGATGGGTTCGAAGTCCGCCTTCATCGCGCCACAATCCGGACAACACCACGTCTCGGGCAACGACTCGAAGGCGGTTCCAGGGGGAATGCCCGAGTCCGGGTCGCCCACCGCGGGATCATAGATGTGACCGCAAGGTATACATTGGTATTTCTTCAAGGACATGCGGTCATCCTAGCAGCGACAGGTCGGCTTTCGCTCCGGTGACCCGAGACTGGGAGTTCACGTTGCCCACACGGCTGGAGTGGGCCTACTCACGGCGGGCGCTTCGCGGAGGCCCTGACAGGTAGGATGCCTTCCTGGATCCCGAATTCACCCAGAGAGGAATCGGCGAGGACCACCACTGAAATAACGCCAAGGCTGGAAGTTTAACCAGTCGTTTAAATAGGCGCTCGTCTCACCTGCTCGCGCCTCTCTTGAGCAAGGGAGCCGAGAGGGCTATTATTTTTCTTGTTGACCATTTGATACTGAAAATTTATGATATTCATGTTTTTCGGGCATCCCACGCCTCATTGGGATGCCTGTGAACCCCACGGCATACCGGCGACCCCGGGCCATCCACACTGTTTCTCCGCACAAAGCTCATGAATACAAACCAGATCCCCGACGACAACGACGGACGAGTGCGCAATCTCATCATTGTTGGCGGTGGAAGCTCGGGATGGATCGCGGCCGCCTATCTCAGCAAGGCATTGAACTTCAATGTCAACATCACGCTGATCGAGTCGGCCAACATCGGCAGGATTGGAGTCGGCGAGGCCACCATTCCGACCATCAAGGAAGAGCTGTTCGACTTCCTCGGGGTTCCCGAAGAGGAGTGGATGACGGAGTGCAAGGCCTCGTACAAGCTGGGCATCCGGTTCCAGAACTGGAAGAAGCCGGCCTCCGAGGGGGGTGATCATTACTACCACAACTTCGGTGAGATGCCCGTGGTGAAGGGCGTGCCTCTCTCGCACGTCTGGATGTACAAGCACCAGCAGCAGGGCTTCGCCAAGACGCTCGACTACTCCTGCTACAGCGCCTCACCCATCTGTGACGCCATGAAGTCCCCGCGCTACATGGACGGGACCAAGGCCCTCCACTACGCCTACCACTTCGATGCGCTGCTGGTGTCGGAGTTCCTCAAGAAGTGGTCGATCGCGCGGGGCCTCACCCACATCACCGACGACATCATTGGCACGGACCTGAGCGAGACGGGCGACATCCAGGCCCTGCGCGGTGCCAGCGGGCGCAAGTACGAAGCGGACCTCTACATTGATTGTACTGGCTTCGCGGGTCTGCTCATCGAGAAGGCGCTCGGCGAGCCGAAAGTCACCTTCCACGACTGCCTCCTCACCGACCGCGCCGTCGCCATCAACATTCCCTCGGACTCCGCGGCGGAGGGCATCCGTCCCTTCACGACCGCCTCCGCCTTCAGCTCCGGCTGGACCTGGGAGATTCCGCTCAACAACCGCTCCGGCAACGGATACGTCTATTCCAGCGCCTTCCAGACCGCCGAGGACGCGGAGCGGGAAGTCCGCGCGTGGTTCGGCAAGAAGGCGGACAAGGTGGATGTGCGTCACATCAAGTTCATCTCGGGCAGGCGTCGGCGCTCCTGGGTGAAGAACTGCGTGAGCATCGGCCTGTCCAGCAGCTTCCTCGAGCCGCTGGAGTCGACCGGCCTCTACTTCGTCTACGCCGCGCTGTACCAGCTGATGGCCTGCTTCCCGAACAAGGACATCGACCCGGCGCTGCGCAACAAGTTCAACGAGCGCGTGTCCTACATGGTGGATGACGTGCGCGACTTCATCGTGCTGCACTTCTGCACCTCCCCGCGCACGGATACGCCCTACTGGCGGGCCAACCAGAACGAGCTCAAGCTGCCCGACACGCTCAAGGAAGCCCTCGAGCTGCAGAAGGCAGGCATCCCCATCCGCAAGAGCTACCACTCGAACAACTCGCTGTATGACTCCTTCGAGGCGGGCTTCGACCGGTTCTGGACCAACAGCAACTTCCAGTCCATCTTCGCCGGGGTGAATTACCTGCCCAAGCAGCCCATGCCGCTGCTGCGGCACCGGCCAGACATCCTGCTCGAGGCGGAGCGGGTGTTCGACGACATCCAGAAGAAGACGGACCAGATGATGGCCCAGTTGCCCTCGCAGTATGACTACCTCGCCTCCCTTTACACCAAGGGCAAGACTGGCGAACAAGCCGTTCGGAGCGTCCAGCAGGCGGGCTGATCTGACGCGCCCGCCACGGGCCTCCGGCGGAGGCTCGTCTCACGCCCCCCGTGGCGGGCCATGTATTGATTGAGAAAGATCTTCATATGGAGCAGGGCCAGAACTTCGCATCCATGCATGCCGCGATCACGGCGCTTGATCCTCTGGACGCCTTGGCGACGATGCGGCGGTTGCCGGAGTTGAACCAGCAGAAGGATGTCCCGGGCATCTTGCGATTGCTCCACGGGATCCTCCCCCCTCCGGGAAAAGCGCGGACCTGGAGCTACGTCGAAGCCGCGGCCGCCATGCGCGACATCGGCTTCTTCCTGGGGTCGCTCAAACGTCACGGGCATGAACCCGTCGAGATAGTCCCAGCCCTGGAGCCGATCCTGCTGGAGCTCGCCCGGGTGACGGACCTGCCCCCGAGGGAGACCCTGCTGCACGTGACGGTCTGGAACCCTCCCAGTCCGGACGCGGAGAGAAGGTACACCTGCTGCCAGGCGGAGGTGCACCTTCTCGAGAGCGTCCGGATTTCGATGGTGTCGCTGGAGTCGGCGCTCCATCGCCTCGTCGAGCTGTACGAGTTGCCCATCGGCTCGCGCCTGTTCGCGCCCATGTGCGATGACGTCGCGGAGAAGCTCAAGAAGATGGTCGAGTCCATCGTGTATGCGTACCGGACCATCCCGCCCCGCGTCTTCGTCCAGGAACTCAGGCCCTACTACGATCCCATCCAGGTGGGAGGCCAGTCCTACCTGGGACCTGGCGCGGTGGAGATGCCGCTCTTCCTGCTGGATCACATCCTGTGGGGCTCGCGCTCGGAGCACGCGGAGTACAAGTCGTTCAAGGAGACCTACCTGCCCTACGTGCTCCCTCAGTTGCGGACGCTGCATGGGCGGTTCCTCGGACACATCTCGCTCCTCGAGCGGGTGCTCGAGGAGGTCGAGGCCATGGGGACCCTGGAGGAGCCCGTGCGCGGCGGCTTGAAGTCCCTGGACAAGATTTTCGAGGTGCTGCTGCGCTTCCGCGCCCCGCATGTCGGACTGGCGGAGCAAGCTTATCAAGTCGAGAGCGAGACCCACTCCGTGGGGAGTGGGGGTTATGCGCCCAGCATGCTCGGCGATCTCCTCGCCCTCACGCGGGACGCTCGCTCGCGTCTGACGGCGGTGCTGCGCGGTGCCGAGGTCAGCGAACCACCCGCGCGGATGAGCATGGCGCGCTAGCACTCGCGGTTGACACGGCTGTCACACCATCAACGACTTCATGTTTCCCAAAAGGGGAGCCTCTTCAATGCAGCAACCAGTCAATGAGCTCAAGAGCCCTCGCGGCGAGAGCACCGGCAATAGCAACCATTTCGATGTGATCATCCTGGGCTCGGGGATGTCGGGCACCCAGATGGGAGCCATCCTCGCCAAGCAGGGCTTCCGGGTGCTCATCGTCGAGGAGTCGGCCCACCCCCGCTTCACCATCGGAGAGTCCTCCATTCCGGAGACCTCCTTGATGAACCGGATCATCGCGGACCGCTATGGCGTCCCCGAGATCGGCGACATCACCTCCTTCTATTCGACCTTCAAGAAGGTCTCCTCCAGCACGGGCATCAAGCGCAACTTCGGCTTCGTGTTCCACCGGGAGGGCCAGGAGCACGATCCGAAGGAATACACCCAGTGTGTGATTCCGGAGCTGCCCTGGGGGCCGGAGAGCCACTACTACCGGCAGGACGTCGACGCGTACCTGCTGCACGCCGCGATCCGCTATGGCTGCACGGTCCGCCAGCGGATTTCGATCACCGATTACGAGGTGAGCAAGACGGGCGTCGCGGTCACCTCCGCGCAGGGCGAGCGCTTCACGGGGCGCTACATGATTGACTGCGGTGGCCCCCGGGCGCCGCTCGCGATGAAGTTCGGGCTCCGCGAGACCCCCTGCCGCTACAGGACGCACTCGCGCACCCTCTACACGCACATGGTGGGCGTCAAGCCGTTCGACGACATCTTCAAGCTGCAGGGGCAACGGTGGCGGTGGCACGAGGGCACCCTGCACCACATGTTCCACGGCGGCTGGCTGTGGGTCATCCCGTTCAACAACCACGACAGGGCCACGAACGATCTCGTGAGCGTGGGTCTGCAGCTCGATCCCCGCATCCACCCGAAGACGGACATCCCGGCGCAGCAGGAGTTCGACGAGTTCCTCGCCCGCTTTCCGACCATCGCGGAGCAGTTCAAGAACGCGAAGCCCGTGCGCGACTGGGTCAAGTCGGACCGGTTGCAGTACTCCTCCAAGACGACCGTGGGGGATCGCTACTGCCTGATGCTCCACGCGGCGGGCTTCATCGATCCGCTCTTCTCTCGCGGGCTCGAGAACACGTCCGTGGCGCTCCACGCCCTGGCGGCGCGCCTCATCAAGGCGCTTCGGGACGATGACTTCTCCCCGGAGCGCTTCGAGTACATCGATCGCCTGCAGCAGAAGCTCCTGGAGCACAACGACGACTTCGTGAGCTGCTGCTACACGTCGTTCTCCGACTTCCGCCTCTGGGACGCCTTCCACCGTTTGTGGGCCGTTGGCACCATGCTGGGCCAGTTCCGCCTGGTCCAGGCCCACGCCCGGTTCAAGGAATCGCGGGATGAGCGCCACCTGGATCACCTGGACGACAACCCGCCCTACCTCGGCTACCTGTGCGCGGACATGGAGGGCTACTACCGCTTGTTCAATGACTGCAAGGCGGAGGTGTTCGCCGTGGCCGAGCAGCGCAAGTCGTCCGCGGACGCCGCGGCGCGCATCCACCAGCTGATCGACGCGCAGGAGTTCGCCAAGCCCCTCTTCAGCTTCGGCTACTGCATCTCGGGCGCCTGGAAGCACGTCAACAATTCCAAGTACAGCCTCATCCCGGCCCTGCGCCTGCTGCACTGGACCCAGTCCGGCGCGCCCCCCGAGGTCAGGAAGTACTTCGATTACAATCCCATGATGTCCATGTTGAGGACGTACGTCGAGAACCGGGTGGCGCTCGCCCTGAAGTAGGCGAACACCATGGTGGGGGGGACGGTTCAATCCCTGGCTGGAGGCCTTGAAATCAAATGAGTGTCGACACGGAGTTGGAACAGAATCGGATCAGGCCCCTGCCCGGGTTGAATGACATCACCACGCAGCTCTCCGCGAGCTGGTATGTCGCGCTGCGCTCGGAGGACCTGAAGCAGAAGCCCGTCGAGCTGAAGCTGTTCGGCCAGCCGCTGGTGGCCTGGCGGGACAAGGCGGGCCGCCCCGTCGTCATGGAGCGCTACTGCTCTCACATGGGCGCCAACCTCGCGGACGGCAAGGTGGTGGATGGGTGCATCGAGTGCCCCTTCCACCGCTGGCGCTACGACAGTGCCGGGGCGTGCACGCATGTCCCCGGGCACAGCCAGGAAGTGCCCAAGCTGGAGCCCATTCCGCCCACCGCGCGTCAGTCCATCTACCGCACCACCGAGCGGTATGGGTATGTCTGGGTCTGGTACGGCACCAAGGCCCCCCTGTTCCCGCTCCCGGAGCTGCCCAGCGCCGACGTGGGGAACAAGGACTACCTGAACCTGCGCTTCTCCTTCGACACCAAGACCTCGGTGCTCCGGATCGTGGAGAACTTCTACGACGCCCAGCACGCGGAGGCGGTGCACCAGCTGCCCATCTCGGCCTTCAAGATCTCCGTGCACGACGACTGGCGCGACTGGCATCTGTCGCGAGACATGGAATCCCTGGCCAAAGCGGATGCCTGGTTTGGCGGAAGCATGGAGTTCAAGGTCAACCGGTACTTCGGAATCATCGGCATCCTTTCCCGGACGCTGGGATTGAACATCAGCAAGATGCAGCTGCATTTCGATGGCTATCCCGGCGGCTGCATCATGACGGTGAGCCTCGACGATCAGGTGAAGTACAAGCTGCTCCAGTGCGTGACCCCGGTGGACAAGAATGAAACCGTCATGCACATGCTCATCACGATGAAGAAGGCCGATGGGGCGTTGCGCAACGCGGCCAATCTCATCATGTTTGGTTTGCAGACGCGGCAGGCCGCCGGGTATGACGTCGCGATCTGGAACTCCCTGAAGACGGATGGTGGCGGGGCCTTCAGCAAGTACGACCAGCTCATCTTGAAGTACCGGACCTTCTACCGGCGCTGGGTGAACAAGGTGGGCCAGGAACAACCGGCGGAACATGCACCGGAGTCACGTGCGAACATGCCGGAGCAGAAGAACACCGCCCAGGCCATGCCCTCCCTGTAGGCGGGTCGGCGCGGCGGCTCCGAGGTGAGCCGTCGCGAGCCGAGGCCCCCCGGAGCCGTCCTCGCTCAGACCTTGAGGCGGATGGCGCCGGGCAGCAGGCGGATGCGGCAGGGAAGCTTGCCGGGCACCTCGCCATCCATCTCCAGGAACACCTCCTCGTCGCTCTCCGCCTCGAGGGTGCGGCACTGGAGGTAGCGCGTCTTGTTCCAGGTGGTGTGATCGCCGTTGTAGACGCCCTTGGACTTGATGATGAAGTCGGACAGGCGGTAGTCCTGCCAGAGCGTCAGATCGAAGCGGCCATCGTCGGTGAGGGCCTTGGGGGCCACGCACATGCCGCTGCCGAAGTAGCGGCCGTTGGACGCGGCGACGACGGTGATGCCCAGGGTCTCGGGCTCACCCCCATCCACGCGCAGGCGCACCTGACGGTCCTTGTACTTCGCCAGGGTCTTCACCGTGCCCCAGAGGAAGCTCAGGTTGCCGCCGAACGCCTTGCTGCCCACGTTCACCTCATGAGCGATGGTGGCGCTCACCCCGAAGGAGGCGATGTTGGCGAAGTAGCGCGACTCCGCCTGGCCCTCGTGGTTGACGTACTCGGCGACGCCCACGTCGAAGGGCTCCGTCTTGTCCGAGCTCAACCGCGCGAGCGCCGACTCCAGGTCCAGCTCCCAGCCAAAGGCCCGCCGGAAGTCGCCGCCCGTGCCCCGGGGGATGAGGCCCAGGGCGGCCTGGGGGTTGATGGGCTTGCCGTCGGCGAAGAAGCCGTTGACGACCTCGTTGACGGTGCCATCCCCGCCCACCGCGGCGACACACTCATACCCATCCGCGAGCGCGTCGCGGGTCAAGCGCACCGCGTCCATGGCGCGCTCGGTGAATCCGAAGCCGAAGTCGCCAATCGATCGGGTCACCTGGCCGGAGATCTCGGCCCACCGTCTGCCCGTCTCTCCATTGGCGCTGCGCGGATTCACCACGAGGAACGTCTTCATCGGCCCTGGTCCTCCAATTACTTCTGCGGGAGCGGCGCGGCGCGCACGTGCACCTCGCGCAGTTGCCGGTCGTCCACGTCGCCGGGCGCGCCCGTCATCAGGTCCGTGCCCGTCTTCGTCTTGGGGAACGGGATGACGTCGCGCAGCGACTCGGCGCCCGTGAGCAGCATCGCCAGGCGGTCCATGCCCAGCGCGAGTCCACCGTGCGGCGGGGCGCCGAACTTGAGCGCGTCCAGCAGGAAGCCGAACTTCACGCGCGCCTCTTCCTCGCCGATGCCCAGGGCCTTGAAGACCTCGGCCTGCACCTTCGGATCATGCAGACGGATGGAGCCGCCGCCGATCTCGAAGCCGTTGAGCACCACGTCGTAGCGGTGGCACTTCACGCGGCCCGGATCCGTCTGGAGGTACTGCACGTGCTCGTCGTGCGGCCGGGTGAAGGCGTGGTGCGCCGCCGCCCACGTCTTGCTCTCCTCGTCGTACTCGAAGAGGGGCGGGTTGACGACCCAGAGGAACTTCCACACGCCGCCGCTGCCGTACTCGGGGATGAGGCCGAGCTTCTTGGCCACGTGCACGCGCAGGTTGGCCATCACCGTGTGCACCAGCGACTCGCGGCCGAACTGGAACAGCAGGAGGTCACCCGTCTTGACGCCGCACGCCTGGTTGATGGCCTGGCGCAGCGCGGGGGTGATCGTCTTGGACAGGGGGGACTGGGTCCACTCGCCGCCCTCGGCCACCTTGGCGCGCGCGAGCCCCTTGGCGCCGTTCTGCTTGGCGAACTCCTCCAGCTTGTCGCTCTCCGCGCGGCTCATGGGCTTGTCGCCGGGCACCACCATCGCCTTGACGATGCCGCCCTGCTCCACCGCGTCCCAGATCATGGGCACGCCGCCCGCGGCGCCATGCTGGCGGATGAGCTCCGTGAGGACGATGTGCTCCAGGCCGAAGCGCAGGTCCGGCTTGTCGTTGCCGTACTTGGCCATGGACTCATCGAAGTCCATGCGCATGAAGGGCGTGGGCACGTCGATGCCCAGCACCTCGCCCCACAGCTTCTTGATGAGCCCCTCGACGATCGTGAAGATGTCGTCCTGGGTGACGAAGCTCATCTCGATATCGATCTGGGTGAACTCCGGCTGCCGATCCAGGCGCAGGTCCTCGTCCCGGAAGCACTTGACGATCTGGAAGTAGCGGTCGAAGCCCGCCACCATGAAGAGCTGCTTGTAGAGCTGGGGGCTCTCCGCCAGGGCGTAGAACTTGCCCGGGTTGAGCCGGCTGGGCACCAGGAAGTTGCGCGCGCCACCCGGGGTGTACTTGCCCATGAAGGGCGTCTCCAGCTCCAGGAAGCGGTTGTCATTGAGGTACGAGCGCGTGATCGCGTTCATCTTCGAGCGCGTGATCAGCGACTGCTGCAGCGGCCGGCGGCGCAGGTCGAGGAAGCGGTATGCCAGGCGCTTCTCCTCGGCGGTGTCGATGTTGTCCTCGACGAGGAAGGGCGTGGGCTCGGAGCGGTTGAAGATGGTGAGATCCGACGCCTTGATCTCGATCTCTCCCGTCTTGAGCTTGGGGTTGACCTGACTGCCGCGCGAGACGACCTTGCCCTTGATGCCCACGCAGTACTCGAGCCGCAGCTGCCCGGCCGTCTCGTGGGCCTCCTTGGCGATGTCCGGCTCGAAGACGACCTGGGTGAGACCTTCACGGTCGCGCAGGTCGATGAAGACCGCGCCGCCGTGGTCTCGCCGGTTCTGCACCCAGCCGAAGAGGACGACCTCCTCGCCAATCTGGGCCTTGGTGAGCTGCCCGCAGGTGTGAGTACGCTTGACCTCGGTAATGAACGGGACCGCCATGACACCGCCTGCACAGGGGGAAGTTGAAGGGGCGGCACCATAGAGAGCGTGGAAACGACGCGTCAAGGATTCCCGAGGACCCGGGGCTTTTGCCCCTCCCCATGACGCGGTGCTCTCCCGCTTGCTTCTGACCCCCCGGGTAACCGTAGTAATAAGTCCGACATGGTCCGAAAGCTGACAGCCACCGCCGCCCTGCTCGCCCTCTCGTGCGCGCCGCAGACCCAGGTGCCCATGAAGGTCCGGGCGCTCGTGCTCTCCAGCAATGGCGCGTACGAGCCCACCGAGGTGGAACTCAAGACGGTCACCGACATCGTGTCCCTGGAGGGCAAGGTGGCGCGGATTCAGGGCAACGCCATCCTCCGGCTGGCCTCGACCGATCCCGAGGTCCAGGCGGCCCAGACCGAGGAGGCCCTGGCCCGCGCGATGACGAAGGACGAGGGCCGCTCCATCACCGCCAGCTACATCACCGACCCCCAGGGGGTGCTGTGGCCGGCGGACTTCCACACCTGGAACCTGGTCACCACGTACTACAACCTCGAGCGCGCCTGGGACTACTTCACCAATGTGGTCGCGGTGCCCCAGGCGGAGCTGCCCCAGACGACGGTGCACTACTTCCCGGAGTTCGTCCTCGCCGACGTGAGCGACCAGCCCCAGCGCGACAACGCCCTCTTCTACCCACCACTCAAGTCCTTCCTGGTGCTGCCCTTCGACAAGCTGCAGAAGGCGCCCCTGGCCACCAACGCCTCCATCCTCACGCACGAGTACGCGCACCTGGTCTTCAACCGCCGCGTGTACGGCGGCAGCGCCCTGCCCGCCCCGCTCAACAACTGGGCCCAGTCGGGTGACTTCACCCCGGGCCTCAACGTCATCAAGGCCCTGGACGAGGGCCTCGCCGACTTCCACGCCTACGTGGCCTCGTGCCAGGACGTGAAGCGCTTTGGCTGCAACACCCGCGTGCTGGCCTACTCCTTCGAGGACGTCGCGGTGAATGAGCGCGATCTGGCGACCCCCCGGTGCATGGGCCAGCTCATGTACAACAACCTCACCCGCTCCAGCGTCAACGTGCTCCCGAACCTCGCCTACGAGGTGGGCACCCTGCTCGCCAACGCGCTCTTCATGTCCACCACCACCGATGCCGAGAAGCAGACGATGGCGCGCGCGATCGTCGCCGCCTACTCGGACACGGACGCGGCCCGGCCCGGCTTCAACCAACTGGCGGCCTCGTCCCTGAACGATCAGACGACCTTCACGCTCATCAAGGCCGCCAAGGCCATCATCCAGCACATCCCCGCCGGCAACGTCGACCTGCGCCAGAAGGTGTGCACCAACTTCGCCACCCGGCTGCAGATTCCGGTCAACGCGCTCACCGGAAACACCGAGTACGACTGCCCCGCCAGCACCACGACCACCACCGACTGCCCCGCCATCAATCTCAACCCATGAAAACCCGCGCCACGCACCGCTGGACGCTGCCCTTCCTCGTGGGAGGCCTCGTGCTGGCCACGCCCTCGCTCGCCCAGGACGAGGACTCGCCCTACGCCTACCCGGACGAGGAGGAGCAGTCGGACTCCCCTCGCCGGCGCTCCTCGTCCTCCGAGGACTCGCCCTACGCCTACCCGGACGAACAACCCGAGGAGTCGTCCCGCCGCTCGCGCCGCCGTCCCGCGCGCCCCGAGCGGGACATGCACGAGGAATTCCGTCAGGCCGCCGAGGGGGAGGACGAGGAGAGCAAGGACTTCCAGCGGCTGGCGGGCCTGGATGATCCGAACACGGGCGTGGCCTTCGAGCTGATTGGCGGCGCCATGTTCCTGAGCAGCGCGCGCGGCCAGTTCCTGGGGGACGCCCAGCCGGCCTTCGGCGCGCGCTTCACCTGGGAGTACGGCCGGCTGCTCAACAGCGAGCCGCTGCGCGAATCGCTCTGGTTCGACGTGCGCTACACCTACGCCGGGCAGCGCGAGGGCACGAGCCTCATCGTCGGCGACACCCGGCTGCACTACGCCACCATCGCCCCGGCGTACGAATTCACCTTCGGCGAGAGCTCGGACTACGGCTTCTTCCTGCAGGCGGGCGCGGGCATCACCTACGAGCACACGGCGATCGAATCCGGAGGCAAGGTGACGCCCGTGGACGGCGTGAAGTCGCTCATCCAGTACGGCGTGGGCCTGCGCGGCCGGAGCCGGCTGTCCGCGGCCACCAACGTGCGGCTGGCGTGGCGTGTGGAGGCCCAGCGCTTCCGGCGCGGCTACCAGGACGACACCTTCTTCGGCGCGAGCCTCGGCACCGCCTTCTAGACGGCCTCGGGTTTCATCCCACCTGCACACACGAGGGAAAACTTTACCCTCCTGTCGGACGTGCCGGGCCCTCCCCTTCGGGGGCCTGGGCACGTAACCCCGCGAATCCCCTCGCACCGGCCCGCTGGCACGCCTGCTGCTTCATGTCGGCGCGGGAGTGGGGGTTGTCGAGGTGGGAGGCGGGAGATGAAGAGCGTGCAGAAGAAGCAGTTGGACCCGGTGTGCGGCAAGCACCTGGAAGCCCCGGAGGGCCGTCCGTCCACGGAGTACAAGAAGCGGCGGTATTTCTTCTGTTCGGAGCGGTGCCGCTCGGCCTTCGAGCGTCAGGCGGAGCGCTTCCGGATGAACGACCTGGCGCGCGCGGGGGCGCTGCTGACGCCGGGCCGGGTGCGCTGGGGCATCGCCTGACGGCGCTCACGCCGCGGAGCGCAAGTCCTTGAGCTTGAGGGACAACCGGCGCTGACCGCGGAAGGTGTCGAAGCTGGCCTGGAACGCCAGGTCCACGGGCCCCTCGGTGAGGGCCAGACGGTCCGCCATACCAAAGCCGATGGCGTCCACGGCGGGCGCGTCCACCAGGGCGAGCTTGAGGTGGCCCGAGCCCCCCGTCTTGTGGGGAAGCACACGCGGGCGCGCCACCTGGCGGCGCAGCACCAACACGGGCTCGGGGTTGCCCTGTCCGAAGGGCCCGAGCCGCTGCAGCGCCTCCACGGCGCCCTCGTCCAGCTCCGACACGCCCACCACCGCGTCCACCTTGCAACGCGGAATCAGATCCTCCGGCGTCAGCCGCTGCATGGCGATGCGCTCGAAGGCCTCGCGGAAGGCGGGCAATTGGGGCGCCTCCACGGTGAGCCCGGCGGCGTGCTTGTGGCCACCGAAGCGCACGAAGAGGTCCGCGCAGCCGCTCAGGGCGTCATAGAGGTGGAAGCCCTCGATGCTGCGCGCCGAGCCCTTCCCCACCCCGTCCTTCACGCCGACCATGACGGTGGGCCGGTGGAAGCGCTCCACCACGCGCGAGGCGACGATGCCGATGACGCCCGGGTGCCAGCCGTCCGCGTAGAGCACGAACCCCCGGGCACCGCGCTCGGCGATCTCCCCCGCCTGGGCCAGGGCCTCGGTGAGGATGCTGCTCTCCAGGCCCTGCCGCTCGGCGTTGGCGCGATCCAGCATCTGGGCGAGCGGCCGCGCCGCGTCGACGCTCTCGGAGCACAACAACTGCAAACCGAGCGAGGCGTCATGCAACCGGCCCGCGGCGTTGATGCGAGGCCCCAGCCGGTAGCCCACCTGCCCCGCGGTGACGGGGGTGTCCGCGTCGAGCCCCGCCACTTCCTTGAGGGCGCGCACCCCGGGCCGGCGCCCAGCGCTCAGCTCCTGCAGGCCGTGGTGCACGAGGATGCGGTTGGCGCCGGTGAGGGGCACCACGTCCGCCACGGTGGCCATGGCCACCAGGTCCATCAGCGCCTTGAGGTTGGGCTCCTTGCGGGTGGAGAACCAGCCCTCCTCGCGCAGCCGCTTGCGCAGCCCCATGCAGAGGTTGAAGGCGACGCCGGCGGCGCACAGGTGCTTGGTGGGGTACTCACAGCCGGGCTGATGTGGGTTGAGCACCGCCACGGCCGGGGGCAGCGTGGGCGGCACCGTGTGGTGATCCACCACCACCACGTCCAGCCCCAGATCCCGGGCCCGGGAGATCTCCGCCACGGAGGTGACGCCGCAGTCGAGCGTCACCAGCACCTGGGTGCCCTCCGCGGCGATCTTCTCCACGGCCTGGAGGTTGAGGCCATAGCCCTCGTCGAGCCGATGGGGGATGTAGGTGGCGGGCCGGATGCCCAACTCCCGGAGGAACAGGGCCAGCAGCGACGTGGAGCACACGCCGTCCACGTCGTAGTCGCCGTAGAGGGTGATGCGCTCCTTGTCCCGCAGGGCGCGAGCCAGACGCTCCACGGCGGCCACCATGCCCTTCATCCGGAAGGGGTCGGGCAGGTCCGCCAGCTTGTCGGACAGGAAGGCGGAAGCGGCCTCGGGCGTGCGCAGGCCCCGGTGGACGAGCACCCGGGCCGAGAGGGGGTGCAGTTCCAGCTCGGCGGCGAGCAGAGCGGCCTGCTCCTGTGGCACCTCGGGCATCATCCAACGCACGTTCTCGCCTCCCCTGGTGGGCCGCCCTCGGGGCGTCCCCGCTCGTCAACCCACCCAGTCTACTTCGGAAGTCTGTCGAGGCGAGCTTGACGTCATGCTCGCTCTCCTGCCCGCCCCACGAAGAAGCACGAGGCGAAGGACAGCCCCTGGGATGCGCGTGCGGGGCCCACGTTGCGTCTCAACGCCCGAGGCCCCCGGCATCCGTGAGAGCACGGAGCGCGAGGGCCTCGGGGGACTTCATGACGGCCAGGGAAGGCGCTAGGCCACCTTGGGCTGCTCGGTGCCGCTCTTCTTCTCGCGCGAGGCGGCACGCTCATCCAGCCAGAGCGTGACGGGGCTGGCGATGTACACCGAGGAGTAGGTGCCCACGACGATGCCCACGAGCATGGCCCAGGCGAAGTCGCGGATTTCACCCACGCCGAAGATGAGCAGACCCACGAGGGACAGCGCGGTGACGCCCGAGGTGAGGATGGTGCGCACCAGCGTGTCGTTGACCGCGATGTTGATGACCTCCGCCAGGGGCCGGTTCGGGTACTTGGCCATGTCCTCGCGGATGCGGTCGTAGATGACGATGGTGTCGTTGACCGAGTAGCCCACCACGGTGAGCAGCGCGGCGATGGAGGTGAGGCTGAACTCGGCGCGGCTGAACAGGTAGAAGCCCGCCACCATGATCACGTCGTGGAGCATGGCGAGCAGCGCGCCCGGGCCGAACTTGAAGTCGAAGCGGAAGGCCACGTAGATGAGGATGGCCACCATGGAGAAGAGCAGCGCCTGGAAGCCGCGGTTGCGCAGCTGCTTGCCCACCTGGGGACCCACGTACTCGGTGCGGCGCATCTCGAAGTCGGGAGACTCCGGGTTCTGCACCCCGTGCATCAGCGCGGCGCGGATGCGATCCGCCATGCCGCTGGCGACCACCTGGTACTCGTAGTCACCGGACTGGGCCTGGCCCAGATCGCGCACCTCGTCCACGCCCGTGCCCGTGTCCTCCACGGCCTTCTCCATCTGCGCGGCATCGAGCGGCTGCTTGCTGCGCACGCGGATCATGCCGTTGGACAGGTCGGGGCGGATGTCCTTGGGGTCCACCTGGCCGAGCTTCTGGATGGCCTCGCTCGCCTTCTCGGCGCCCGCCTCGGTCAACTGGGTCACGCCGCCCAGGCGCACCAGGAACGAGTTCTCGTTCGCCGAGCCGATGCTCTGCACGGACACGTCGTGCAGCTGGCCCGAGGACTCCACGCGCTCACGCACGTCCGAGGCGTTCACCGGGTGGTTGAACTGCACCTCCACCACCGTACCGCCGGCGAAGTCCACGCCCAGGTTGAAGCCGAAGACGGCGATGCCCACCAGGATGACCAGGTTGAGCGCCGTGGAGATGAAGAACGCCGGCTTGCGCTTGCCGATGAAGTCGAAGTTCGTCTTGTTCTTGAGGATCTGCATGTCGGCTGTGCCTCGAGGTGTGGCCTAGACGGACACCGTCTGAGCGTTCTTGCCGTGAACGAAGTAGGTCATGATGACACGCGTCACCAGGATGGACGTGAAGAGCGACGCCAGCAGGCCGATGATGAGCGTGGTGGCGAAGCCGCGCACCGGGCCCGTCCCCGTGAAGAAGAGGATGAAGCCGGCGATGAGCGAGGTGACGTGGGCGTCGAAGATGGTCCAGAAGGCGCGGTCGTAGCCCTGATCCACCGCGGCGCGGGCCGTCTTGCCGTGGGCCAGCTCCTCGCGGATGCGCTCGTTGATGAGCACGTTGGCATCCACCGCGATGCCCAGCGTCAGCACGAATCCGGCGATGCCCGGCAGCGTGAGCGTGGCGTTGAAGAACGCGAGGCCTCCGAAGATGAGCAGACCGTTGAGGATCAACGCCACGTCCGCGATGAGGCCCGCGGAGCGGTAGTAGATCACCATGAAGATGATGACGCACAGCACGCCCACGCCCGCGGCGAGGCCACCCTTGCGGATGAGCTCGTCACCCAGCGAGGCGCCCACCTGGCGGATTTCGCCCGTGGTCACCGGCGCGGGCAGCGCACCGGCCTTGAGCGCCAGCGCCAGCGTCTGCGCGTCCGCCAGCCACTGCTCCAGGGGACGGCCGCCCGAGCGGCCCATGGTGATGCGCGCCCGGCCGCCGCCAATGCGCTCGTTGATGCGCGGCGCCGACTGCACGTAGTCGTCCAGCACGATGGCCATGCGCCGGCCCACGCCCTTCTCGGTGAGCTGCTCGAACTGACGCGCCCCGGCGGCGTCGAAGCTGATGTTCACCTCGGGCTCGTTGAGCTGGCTGAGCGAGGCGTCCGCGCCCGTCAGGCTCTCGCCCGTGAGCGGCGCTTCCTTCTCCACCAGGTAGGTGCGGTAGCTGTCGCACACGCCCTTGCGCGTCGCGCTGGCGATGCACTCGAGCAGCACCAGGCGGTCCTGGGGGACCTTGCCCTTCACGTACTCGAGCAGCGCCTCGCGGTTGGGACCCTCCAGTTGGGGGAAGCCATCGGCGGTGGTCAGGGTGATGTTGCTGCCCTCCGGCGGAGGCGTGGTCTGGTACGTCTGGCGGAAGAAGTCGGTGGTGTCATCCACCATGTGGAACTCGAGCTGCGCCGTGGTGCCCACCAGCTCCTTGGCCTGCTCCGGGTTGTTGCGGCCCGGCAGGGAGATCTGGATGGCGTCGGTGCCGAGCTTGCGCACGTCCACTTCCGCCACGCCCCACTTGTCGATGCGCTTGCGGATGACGAGCATCGCCTGATCCACCGACTCCTCGCGGAAGCGGTTCGTCTGGGTGTCGTCCGGCGAGAGCACCAGCTTCGCTCCATCGCGCGACACCTTGGAGAAGTCCGTGAAGGTGGCGAGCACCTCCTTCTCGATGGCGTCCATGGTGGCCGGCTCCTGCGCGGTGAGCGTCACCTGCAACCGGTCCGGATCCGTGTCCACCTTCACCTGGCCGATCTGCTTGTCGTTGATGTAGCGGGCGATCTGATCGCCGCGCCGCTCGGTGCGCTTCTCGAGGGCCGTCTTGGTGTCCACACGCATCACCATGTGGATGCCACCCTGCAGGTCCAGCCCCAGGTTGATGCGGTACTTGGCGGGGGGCGCCCACTTGGGCATGGCCGCGTCGATGGCCGCCAGGTTGTTGCGCTGGCTCCGGTCGACATGGAACAGCGAATAATAGGAGGGGATGAGGAACCAGATGGTCAGCAGCGTCACGCCGATGACCAGGCCCAGCCTCCAGTACCAGCCGCGATCCATTACTTCTCCTCCTTCTTGTCTTCGATCTTCGCGGCCGAGGCGGACTCACCCGCCGCGTACCGTCCCGCCACCGACGTCTTGAGGACACGGATGCGCGTGCCACTGGCGACCTCGAGCGTCACCTCGCGCTCGGCCACCACCTGGATGCGCCCGATGATGCCCCCCTGCGTGACGACCTCATCCCCCTTCTTCAGGCTGGAGATGAGCTCGCGGTGCGTCTTGAGCTGCTTCTGCTGCGGGCGGATCATCATGAAGTACATGATGGCGAACAGACCGATGAAGAACGCGATGTTCCACGCGCCGCCGGGTCCACCCGCCGCCTGAGCCAGGACTAGATAGCTGTCAGCCACAAACCGCCTCGTCGCTTAAAGAGAGGGCCCTCACCGAGGCGCCGTCCACTTCTACCCGTAGACAACGCAAGAGCCGGAAAGGGGGGCCTCTTAGCAGCAGCCCCACACCCCGAGCAAGAGAACGACGAGCCGCCCCGGCCATTCCGTGGCGCGTCATGCCCGCCCGGCCCCCCCCAGGCCCCGTCCGGACCCCCTCCCGGGGCCTATTTCGTCCGCGTCCGCTCGGCTTCCTGGGCCCGGGCCTTCTCCCGGAAGTCGCGGGCGAAGGAGGCGTAGCGGTCCTCGGCGATGGCCTCGCGCACCTGCTTCATCAGGGTCAGGAAGTAGTGGAGGTTGTGCAGGGTGTTGAGCCGCATGGCGAGGATTTCCCCCGCCACGAAGAGGTGGCGCAGGTAGGCGCGGCTGAACGTGCGGCAGGTGTAGCAGGAGCACGCCGGGTCCACCGGCCGGGGATCCTTGGCCCAGGTGGCGTTGCGGATGACGAGCTTGCCCTCGGTGGTGAAGAGCAGCCCGTTGCGGGCGCAGCGCGTGGGCAGCACGCAGTCGAACATGTCCACGCCCTGCTCCACGCAGTTGATGAGATCCACGGGCGTGCCCACCCCCATGAGGTAGCGCGGCTTGTCGCGGGGCAGCAGGGGCGCCGAGTACGCCACGCCCTCGTACATGGCCTCGGGCGTCTCCCCCACCGCGTAGCCCCCGAGCGCGTAACCCGGCAGGTCCACCGCGCACACCTCCTCGGCGTGCGCCTTGCGCAGTTGCGGATCCATGCCGCCCTGCACGATGCCGAAGAGCGAGGAGCGCTCGCGGCGCCAGGCCTTCACGCACCGGTGCAGCCAGCGCGTGGTGCGCGCCAGGGACTTCTCCAGGTAGGCCCGGCTCTCGGTGGACGGCGGGCACTCGTCGAAGGCCATGATGATGTCCGCGCCGAGCGTCTCTTGAATCTCGATGGAGCGCTCGGGCGTGAGCAGCAACTTGCGCCCGTCCAGGTGGGACTGGAAGGCGGCGCCCTCCTCGGTGATCTTCCGCTTCTCCGAGAGGCTGAACACCTGGAAGCCCCCGCTGTCGGTGAGCATGGGGCGATCCCACGAGATGAAGCGGTGCAGGCCGCCCATCTCCCCCACCAGGTCATCTCCCGGCCGGAGCATCAGGTGGTAGGTGTTGCCGAGGATGATTTGAGCATCGAGCGTCAGCAGCTCATCCGGTCCCACGCCCTTGACGCTGCCCACCGTGCCCACGGGCATGAAGATGGGGGTCTCCACCATCCCATGCGGCGTGTGCAGCCGGCCCCGGCGCGCGCGCGTGCCCGAGGCGTCCTCGTGCAACAGCTCGTAGCGCACCAGGCTCGGCGGCACCCGGGTATCTCCCTTCTCCTCGCGCGGCTCTCCCATGGCGTCCTCGTGTCTCCCTACTCCGTCACCAGCATCGCATCGCCGTACGAGAAGAACCGGTAGCCGGCGGCGACCGCCTCCCGGTAGGCCGCCAGGGTGCGTTCACGCCCGAGCAGCGCGCTCACCAGTACCACCAGCGTGGAGCGCGGCAGGTGGAAGTTGGTGAGCAGCACGTCCACCGCCCGGAAGTCGAAGCCGGGGCGGATGAAGATCTCCGTCTCGCCCGGCCCCTCGCGCAGCGAGCCCGCCGCGGCGTCCCACGCCGACTCCAGCGTGCGCACCACCGTCGTGCCCACCGCCACCACCCGGCGCCCCTCGGCCTTCGCGGCGTTCACCGCCCGAGCCGTGGCCTCGGGCACGAAGTAGCGCTCCGGGTGCATCCGGTGTTTCTCCAGGTTCTCCTCGCGCACGGGCAGGAAGGTGCCGGGCCCCACGTCCAGTGTCACCTCCACGCGCTGGATGCCCCGGGCCGCGAGCGCCTGGAAGATCGCGTCCGTGAAGTGCAACCCCGCCGTGGGTGCCGCCACCGCGCCCGAGGCCCGCGCGTACACCGTCTGGTAGCGCTCGGCATCGGCCGCCTCGGGGGCCCGGGTGATGTAGGGCGGCAGGGGCAGCCGGCCCGCCTGGTTCAGCACCTCGGCGAGGGACGTGCCCGGCGCCGCCAGGAAGCGCACCCGGTACTCCCCTCCTCCAAGCGCCTCCAGGACCTCCGCGGCGAGCCCCCCGGAAAAGGAGAGGCGCGCTCCGGGCTTGAGGCCCTTGGACGCCTGACCGAGGCAGATCCACTCCAGCGCCTCGGCGTCACCGCCCAGGGCGTGTGACGTCAGCGTGGAGGACGCGGGGCGGACCACCAGCAGTTCCACCCGGCCTCCCGTGTCCGCCTTGGAGCCCAGGAGCCGGGCGGGGATGACGCGCGCGTCATTGACGACGAGCAGATCCCCCTCCCTCAGCAGGCCGGGCAGCTCGGCGAAGTGGCGGTGGGTCCATGCGCCCGAGGCACGGCTCACCACGAGGAGTCGCGATGCATCACGGGTCGCGAGCGGCGTCTGGGCGATCTGCGCCTCGGGCAGCGCGAAGTCGTAGTCGGAGAGCAGGGAGGACACGGGCGGAGGCGCTTGTAACAGCCCGCGCGGCTCGGCGGAACCGGTGTGTCAGTAGAGCTGTTGCAGCTCGGTCCCCGGGTAGTAGTGCTGGAGGATGTCCCGGTAGCTCCGCCCCTGATCCGCGAGGGCCTTGGCGCCCCACTGACACAGGCCGGCGCCGTGGCCATAGCCCCGGCCATTGAGGCGCCAGCCCCCCGAGGTGCGCTCGGCATCGAAGTCCAGGCTCTTGAGCTTCGTGTAGCCGAGCTTCCTGCGCAGCGTCACGCCATCCACCGAGGCGCCCCCCGACGCGGTGACACGGTTGACGCGGTGGGTGGCGGTGCGAGAGGTGACGCGAAAGCCCTCGGGGGACTGGCCCAGGGCGGCGCGCAGCTCGGCGTCCGTCACGGTGGCGCTCCAACGGCTGGCGGGAAGACGGCCACACGGGCAGTCCACGGCCTGGAGGTAGGGCAGATCCCTCTGCAGGGCATCCCACCCGGACTCGGTGTGGCCGCCGCACGAGGCATGGAAGTAGGCCTCGATGGGGGCCAGGTCATAGGTGAGCACTTCACCGCGAGTGGCCTCCACGGCGATGCGCGTGCGGGCGTCCTCGCGGTTGACGCCACCGTACACCTGATGGAGCACGCTGCTGCCCACGTAGAAGGGGGCGCCATAGGCCTCGAGCTTCTTCTGGAGGGCATAGGTGCGCGCCGCCACGGCCTGGGCTTTCAAGGCCTCGGGGGGAAAGGAGACGGGCATCTCTCCGCCGAGGACCGCGGCGAGGTAGTCCTCCAAGGGGATGACGTTGATGAGCTGGAGGCCGTCCTTGTACAGGCGCACCACGACGTCGCCGCGCACCGCCATGTCCCCCGCGCGCAGGGCCTGGGAATCCAACCCCGCGCGGAAACGGACGGCGGAGCCCATGACGGGCGCCCCATTGAGCTCCAGGCGCGAGCCCCGGCGCCGCACGACGACCGCCTCCTGTTCGAGCGGGGAGAAGCGGGCGTCCTCGGTATCCGAGCCGAAGGACAACCCCTTGCCGCTCACCCGGACATCGCCCTGGGCATCCCCCATGGCGATGCGCATGGTCTCCACGGCAAGGGCGTGAAGAGGCGCGAGCAGGAGCAGCATGACCGCAACAGGACGCAACATGGCGTCAGTGTAGGGGGGGCCGATCACGGCTCAAGAAATCAGCCGCCGGATGACGGAGAATGCCGCCCCCGTGTCCCCTGCCCCCGACGCCTCCCGCTTCTCGACCGCCGACTTCGTGACCGCGCTGCGGGCGCTGCCCTCCCGTCCGGCCACCCTGCTCCTGATGAGGCTCGCCCAGGGCCGCTCCTTGCCGGACAGCGCCTCCTTCTATGGCATCTCCCCGGACGCCTTCTCCATCCACCTGCTCCGTGCGGCACTGGCGCTCACCCAGGCGGCCACCCTCCCCGTCCGGACTCCGGAGAACGACACGGAGGAAGACCTCTGGGCACGGGTGCTCGCCGAGTCGCTCGAACGCGAGGCGGTGACGATACCGCCCTCGATGATGGCGACCGTGGCCCTGTGCAAGCGGATGCGCGCGTTGGGCCCGGAACTGACGGCGGCGCTCCGGGCCGCCGAGCGCGCCGAGGAGGACTCGCCGAAGCGGCGGCGCGAGGATTGGCTGCGTCGCCTGGCGGTGCTGGCCCTGCTGGGACTGACGGCCTACCTGTACCTCCATCGCACCGAGGAACCCCCGGAGCGCCCCCCGGCGCCCCGTTCCCGCCAACGGTGAGGTGGAGAGGGAAAGCCTTCGCCTACCCGGCCGGCGCCCTGTATCGGCGGCCAATGCCCAGCCACCCGGGAACACCTCAGCTTTCTGGCGCAGGCGAACTCCAGAAAGAGGGAGGAACGATCATGCGTCACATCAAGGGTGTGTGTATCGGAGCGATCGCGGCGGCCTTGCTCCTGGGCACCGGGTGCAAACCGAATCAACCGGTCCGCCCCCAGAATCCATCGATGGAACAAGGCACGGGCGGCTCTTCCATCCAGAGTCCCGAGAGCACGGACTCCGCCATGGGAACGGGGACGGGCGGGTCGGGGCTGAGCAACGACACCGGGAGTTCCCCGTACATGGGGACCCACGATGCGGGAACAGGAGGCGTCCAGGGCCAGGAGCCCGGCGGCATGGGAGGCTCGGGACCCACGGGCTCGGGCACCCAACAGGACAACAACACGCGGGAGCCGGCGCCCGGCACGACCCAGGGCAACGACGCCAGCCATCGGAACACGGATCCCGGAGCGGACCAGGGACCGAACCGCTGAGTCAGGCAACGTCCCGGGCCGCCGATTCCATCCGGCGGCCCGGGGGGACGAGCCCCAGCACCAGCAGCCCCAGGAGCGGCAAGCCCAGGCCCACGGCACAGACACCCGTCCATCCGGCATGGCCCCAGGCGATGCTGCCCAACCAGGCCCCGAGCGCGCCTCCCACGAAGCACGTCACCATGTAGACGGTGTTGAGACGGTTGCGCGCCTCGGGACGCAGGGCGTAGATCCGCGTCTGATTGGAGATGTGGTTGGCCTGGGCGCCAAGATCCAAGAGGAGGACGCCCGCCGCGATCCCCCATAGCCCCTGCCCGGCCACTCCGAACACGACGAAGGACGCCGCCATGAGGCCCATGGAGAACGCGTTGATGCGCCGGTCGCCCCCCTTGTCGGTGTAGCGGCCCACCAGGGGCGCGGCGATGGCGCCCACCACGCCCACCACGCCGAACATTCCCGCGGTCCTCGCCCCGTAGTGTTGCGGCAACGCCTGCAGATGGAGCACCAGGGTCGCCCAGAAGGAGCTGAAGGAGGCGAAGGAGAGCGCGCCCAGCCATGAGTGCAACCGGAGCACGGGCTCCTCGCGCACCAGCACCCCCAGCGAGCGGAGCAAGGCGCCATAGGGCACATGGGCACTCGCGGGCTGGCGGGGCAGCGCGAGCCGCAGCAGCACGGCGAGGCCCACCATCAACCCCGCGGCGATCCAGAACATGGCGCGCCAGCCGAACCGCACGCCGAGCAGGCCCCCCACGGTGCGGGACAGCAGGATGCCGATGAGCAAGCCGCTCATCACCAGTCCCACCACGCGGCCCCGCTGCTCGGCGGGCGCGAGGTGCGCGGCGAACGGCACGAGCAACTGAGGCACCACGGTGGTCACGCCCACGAGGGCGCTGGCGGCCACCAACCAGGGCAGGCTCGGAGCGAGGGCCATGCCCAGCAGCGCGAGGCTCACCAGGCCGCACATGAGCACGATGATCCGCCGCCGCTCGAGGCTGTCGCCGAGTGGAACGATGAGCAGCAGGCCCAGGGCGTAGCCCACCTGGGAGGCGGTGGGGACGAGTCCCACGGCGCGGTCCGAGGCCTGGAAGGTGCGGCCGATGTCTCCGAGCAGGGGCTGGTGGTAGTAGAGGTTGGCGACCGCGAGTCCCGCGGAGATGGCCATCATCCAGACGAGGCTGGGACGCAGGTGCGAGGTGGAATCCACGCGCTCGCCTCTACCCATCCGATTCGCTCCGGGCAAGCACGAGGGAAATACTTCGACACCAGGAGCGCATTGGATGCATCCAGGCCCCCTGGTAGCCTCGAAGGGTGATGATCCATTCCTTGCGCACCATCACCCGAGTGGCCTGGGTCCTGTCCCTGCTGATGGTCATGGGCGGCCTGGGCTGGTGGCTGATGAACCACCCGTCCCCGACACCGGAGAACGCCCGATGGCTGGGCAGGATCGTCCTCACCCCGGACGTCCTGGGCTGGATGGGCGGAGCGGTGGCGCTCTGGATGGGCGGGGTGGTGGTCGCCTACCGGCCCGCTCGCTCCGAGACCCGCCGTGATCAGCGGCCGGGCCTGTCGCCCCTGGAAGTGGTGAACGCGGAGGTGGCGGTCGCCGTACGGCAACTGCTCACGGAGATGAACCAGGTGCTGCGCCGCTACGTGATGCGCGCGGAGCCGGACATGATCGCCTTCCTGGACACGCTGCTCGACGGGGCCATTCGGGTGGGCGCGAGCGACGTGCACGTCCACCCGCTGGAGTCGGGCACGCGCATCGCCTTTCGCGTTCATGGCGTGCTGGAGGAGGTGATGATGCTGCCGCGCGAGCACCATTCGCGCCTCATCAACCGGATCAAGGTCCTGTCCAAGGTGGTGCTCTTCCGGACGGATCGGCCCCAGGACGGCCACTTCGCGATTGGAACCCCCGAGGGGCCCGCGGACATCCGCGTGTCCTTGTTGCCCACCAACCACGGCGAGTCCTCGGCGCTGCGCATCGCTCGCAGCAGCGTGAGGTTGCCGCAGCTGTCCACACTGGGCTTCCCGGAAGAGATTATTGGCCCCTTCCAGGGCGTGCTCGACCGGCCCCAGGGCGTCATCTTCGTGGCGGGTGCCACGGGCAGCGGCAAGACGACGACGCTGTACGCCTCGCTCGGCTACATCAAGCAGACCCGCGGCGACATGACCCGCATCGCCACCATCGAGGATCCGATCGAGTACGACGTGCCACTCTTCTCCCAGACACAGGTGAACACCGAGCAGGGCTTCACCTTCGCCCAGGGCCTGCGCTCGGTGCTGCGCCAGGATCCCAACGTCATCATGGTGGGAGAGATCCGCGACGCGGAGACGGCGCGCACCGCCATCCAGGCCGGGCTCAGCGGACACCTGCTGCTCACGACCGTGCATGCGAACTCGGCGGCGGGCGTGTTCAACCGGCTCATCGAGATGGGCGTCGAGCCCTTCCTGCTCGCCTCCGCCTCGGTGGCCAGCGTCTCGCAGCGCCTCGTGCGATCGCTGTGTCCGCACTGCCGCATCCCCTTCCAGCCCGAGCACGAGGAACTCCTCCGGTTGAACGCCGCGGGACTGCCCACGTCGGGGCCGTTCTATGGATCCACCGGATGTCCACAGTGCGCGGGCTCGGGATTCCTGGGGCGCACCGCGCTCTACGAGGTGTTGACGGTGACCCCCGCCATCCGCGATTGCATCAACACCAAGGTCCCCACGTCCCGGACGCAAGACGTGGCGGTGAAGGAAGGCATGGTGCCTCTGCTCAAGGCGGGACTGGAGCGAGTCCATGCCGGAAGCACGACCCTGCGCGAAGTCTTCCGAGTGGTCGGATGAACCCAGGAATGCCGGAGGTGGAGGCGTGAGCCGGATGAGCGAATGGGTCGCCGCGGTATTGAAGCTGGCATCCTCCCTGTGCGCGGTGGTGGCCGCCGGACTCTTCGTCCTGGCCCTGCGCCACGGGGAGGGCGTTGCCCCACCGGGTGCGACGGAGGCACCCGACTCATCGGATGAACCGGTCCTGATCGTGGAAGCCGGGGAGCCCGCGAGGGACGAATCCGCGGAGAAGGCGACCCAGGAGTCACGCTCCGAGTTCCAGGGAGCCATTCTGTCGCTGGAGTCGCGGCCCTCTGGAGCCTCGGCCCAGGTGAATGGGGTGGACCAGGGGGAAACGCCCGTATCGGTGGGGCTCGATTGCGTGCCCGGCACGCCGCTCGTCATCGAGTTCACCCTGCGCGACTTCCAGAAGGAGACCCACAAGACGCTCTGCCCGATGAACGCGGTGGTCACGGTGAAGGCCCGGATGCGCAAGGACACCGGCTCGCGTTCCGGGAAGCGGTGATTACCGTCCTCCGTGGACCTCCTCTACGATGGGGGCGCCCATCCAGGAGTTTTCTCATGTCCCGCCGTCTGTACGTCCTGCTGTGCTCGACCTGGCTCGCCGTTCCGGTCACCGCGTCCGCCCAGAACCTGTCGCCAGAGCAACTCGCGCGCATCCGGCTCGACGAGAAGGAAGCGCTGAAGAAGATCGACGACGCGCATGGCGGCAAGAAGCCCTCGGAGATGAGCAGCGCCGAGCGGCGGCAGGTCATCGAGGAACAACGGGCGGCCGTCCAGGAGGTGAAGGAGAAACACGGCGTATCGGAGAAGGACTACGCGCGGCAGACGGCGCGGATGGGGCCGAAGCAGAACGCCGAGGTGGCCGCGGCGGAGAAGGAACTGGAAGCGAAGCAGAAGGCTGCCGCCGCGGCGGAGACTCGGCCCGAGGAAATCATTCCGGTGGAGGTCCGGGACGAGTTCATCGATCCGGACAAGCCGGAGGCACCTCCAGCGGAATCGGAACCCGGGTTGGTGGACGTTCCCGTGACGGAAGAAGGCGGAGTGCCCGTGGAGGAACTCGACACCGCCCAGGTGGGCTCGAACACGCCCACCGAGAGTCCAAGTCCGTGAGGAGCCGCCCCTACCCCCAGCGCCGCTCGCGCCACACGGCATCGTAGGGACACGAGCAGTCAACCTCCTCGGGCTCGGGGTAGACGTAGCGCTCGCCCTTGTAGTTGCGGAACACGGTCTCCTGAGCACCCCGCTCCACCACGTAGTCGGGCTGGAGCGTCACCTTGCCGCCGCCCCCGGGCAGATCCACGGCGAGGTGGGGCACGGCGAGTCCCGAGGTATGGCCCCGCATCTGCTGGAGGATTTCCATCCCCTTGGCGATGGGGGTGCGCAGGTGCTCGCAGCCCTCGGCCACATCCATCTGGTGGAGATAGTACGGGCGCACGCGCATGCGCAGGAGCGCATGGGACAGTTCCTGGATGATGCGCGCGTCCGAGTTGAGGCGCCGCATGAGCACGGCCTGGTTTTCCACGGGAACGCCATGGTCCACGAGTCGCTCGCACGCCTCCCTCGCCTCGGGGGTGATCTCCTTCGGATGGTTGAAGTGGGTGATGACGTAGACGGGGGCGTAGCGGCGCAACAGCCTGGCCAGCGAGTCGGTGACGCGCATGGGCAGGCACACGGGCACGCGCGTGCCGATGCGGACCATCTCCACATGGGGGATGTCGTACAGGGGCGCGAGCAACTCCTCGAGCCGCTGCTCGGTCAGGAGGAAGGGATCTCCACCGGAGATGAGCACATCGCGCACTTCGGGATGGCGGCGGATGTAGTCGATGCCGCGCCGCATCTGCTCCTTGGTGAGCTCCGCCTCGCCGCCCTTGGTGATACGGCGGCGGGTGCAGTGCCGACAGTAGACGGAGCACGTGTCGAGCGCGAGGAAGAGCACCCGGTCCGGGTACTTGTGGACGATGGCTTCCTCGGGCCGGGTCTTGTCCTCGCCGAGTGGATCCGCGAGCTCTCCGGGCCGCACGCGAGCCTCGGCCCGCACGGGGATGGACTGCATGCGGATGGGACAGAGCGGATGGTCCCGATCGATGAGCGACAGGTAGTACGGACTGATGCCCACACGGAACAGGGAGGAGGTCTCCTGCACGCCGGCGCGCTCGTCGGGCGTGAGGGGGATGTACTTCTCCAACTGGGCGAGGTTGCGCACGGCATGGCGCTGCTGCCAGCGCCAGTCGGTCCATTCCGCGTCGGTGGCCGAGGGAAAAAGGGCCTCACGGCCGGCCTGGGATGCCGGTCGCGAGGAGAAGCCCTTGGAGGGCGGTACGTCAGAAGGCATCACGCCGCCTGGGCCTGATCACGCCACCACTGCTGGCCCGACTCGGGCAGCGTGTAGATGGGGTCGAAGTACTCGTACTTGCGGGTGAGCGCGTCGGCGTCATCGCCTTCGATGCCGGTGCGGTAGTTCTTCGTCCAGTAGGAGATGCCGCGCTCGCGATCGTACTCAGCCACCTGATGGACCCAGCGCTTGCCCACGAACGGCACGTCACACACGATGCGCGGGGTGGCGAAGCCGGGCATGTAGCCCATGATGTCGTGCTGGAGCTGCTGGGCCTCGGCCACGCTCATGCGCCAGTGTTCCGAGTTGGGGATCATGTCGCACATGTAGAAGTAGTACGGCAGGATCTTCGCGTGATCGAGCAGGGTGAAGCACAGCTCGAGCAGGTCCTTGGACGTGCCGTTGATGCCGCGCAGGAGCACGCCCTGGTTGCGCACGTCGCGGAAGCCCATGTCGAGCAGCTTGCGTACGGCCTTGGCGACAAGGGGCGTGAGCTGGCGAGCGTTGTTGACGTGGGTATGGAGCGCCAGATCCACGCCCCGCTCGTTGGCCTTCTTGGCGAGCCGCTCCAGCCCTTGCAGGACGGAGTCCTGGAGGAAGTGCTGGGGAATGGCCATGAGGCCCTTGCTGGCCAGGCGGATGTCCCGGATGTTGGGGATGTCGAGCAGGGCGCTGATGAAGGGTTCGAGCGCCTGGATGGGAAGGTTGGCGATGTCGCCGCCGCTGACGACCACGTCCCGCACCGTGGGGGTACGGCGCAGGTAGTCGAGCATCTGCTCGTAGCGCTCTTTCTGACCCAGGTGGAAGCGGTGCTTCTGGACTTGGGGCACGTCATTGCCCACGAGGTCCATGCGGGTGCAGTGGCCGCAATACTGGGGACAGGTGGGGAGCATCTCCGCCAGCACCTTGGTGGGGTAGCGGTGGGTGAGGCCCTCGACGGCCCACATATCGGCCTCGTGGAGGCTGTCGCGGCTGGCCTTGGGGTGATTGGGCCACTCGGTGTGCCGGTCGTCGAAGGCGGGCAGCATGTAGCGGCGGACGGGGTCGTTCCACAGGTCCGTCTCATCCATCGTGTTGATCATCTGGGGCGGCACGAGGATGGACATGGTCGCCCGCTCGCGCTGATCGCGCTCGAGGCTGGCGAGGAGGTCCGTGGGGAGAAGGGAGCCGAAGACGGCTTGGAGCTCCTTGAAGTTCTTGACGGTGTGCTTGCGCTGCCAGACGGAACTTTCCCACTCGGCCTGGGTCACGTCCTTGTAGCCCGGGAAACGCCTCCAGTCGGGCTCCACGAACTCACGGCGCAGGGGGTAGGTGAATGGCTGTTGCGCGGGGCCGGCGGAGGCCGGTTTCCCACGAAGGGGCGTCGTCGTCATGGCGGTTTACCTTACCGGAACCAGGGGTCGGGAACGCTACTTCCGGTGGGACACCCTCTTTACCTAACGGCGTGAAGAGGGCAATCCATGCGGCATTATTCGATCTGCACGTTGATGAGCTTCTCGAGTTCCCCTTCGGTGATCTTCACCGTCTGGGGCTTGCTCTGCTTGCCATCCAGTTTGAAGACGACCGTGTGGGTGCCAGCTGGGAGTTCAAGTGCGTTACCGAGCGCCGCGGGGGTCTTCCGGCCCGAGAACTTACCGTCCACCCAGATTTCGGCTCCATTGGGGCGGGAGCTGCAGGCGAGCTTGCCCTTGGCCACCACCTTGGCGACCACTCGAGCCGGAGGAGGCTTCGGAGCGACGGGACGCTCGATGACCGGAGCGGGCGGAGGTGCTTCCTTCTCGAGTTCGAAGGAGACCTTCACCTGCTCCTCGCCATCGGAGCGGAACTTGCCGGAGAAGCTCTTGTAGCCGGCCCGGGTGGCCTTGAACTCGTAGGTCTTGCCGATGGTGAGGTTGGCGAGCCTGGCCTCGGGAGTCTTCCCCGCGCTCTGCCCGCCCACGGCGACCTCGGTCCCCGCCGGAGTCCCCACGAACTCCGCGGAGAAGAGGGTCGGCTTGGGTGCCTCCTCGGGGGGAGGAGAAGCGGTGCCGGTACGAGGCTCCGTCCCCGTCGCGGCGGCGGTGGGCTCGGAGGGAGGCACCTGCGCCTGGGTCGGGTCCTTGCCTTCGCCAGAAGGGGTGGGCGTAGCGGTGGGCTGGGTATTCGTCCCCGAGGGCGAACCCTGGGCATCGGCCACTGCGGAGCCGGTAGCGGAACCCGTGGGTGGCTCCTCGGTCAGTACGACCTGGATCACCTGGGGCTGCTGTCCCTTGGTGACACGAATCTCCTTTTCCGAGGCCAGATAGCCAGGGGCCTTCACGGACAAGGAATGAGCGCCCTCGTCGAGCTGGATGACCTCGTTCTGGGCCATGAGCTTTCCGTCGATGCGAACATCCGCGCCCCGACTCGGCTGGACGGAGATCATCACACGGCCGGTGCTAGGACCGGACAGCATGAAGCCCACGAGCGCGACCACGAGCACCGCGCAACCCGCGGCGATGCCGATGAGGGCCTTGGGGGGCAGTTTCTTGCGGGTGGGGGCCTCGGCGCGAGCAGGCTTCCCGCGAGAAGGAGTGGGCTTGGCGGGAGAGGGCTCCGGTTCCTGATTGAGGAGAATGGGCCCGGTGGCCTCTTCCTCCTGGGGATCCTCCTCGTGCTCCAAACCCTGGGGCTCGTCGTACCCGTCCTCCGGCTCATCCGCGTAGGCCCGCTGATCATCCTGCTCATCATGAGAGGGCGGCTCGGCATCCGGCTCATCATCGAGTGCCGGACCTATCATGGTGCTGTTGGAGGCGGCATGTCCGACCCGGGTGGCGTTGGATTCCACGGAGGCATCGAACTCCGCGGGAGCGGAGGGCGCGGGTCCAACGACCGTGGCACCCGCGTAGCTCTCACTCTCCTCGCCGATGACCACTCGGGATTTGACGCCACCGCGCCCCCGGGGGGACTGAGCGGCGCTGGCGGCAGCGGCGTAGTCGGTCTCGCCCGTCAGGCTGTCATCGACCAACACGCTCGAGGAGGGTTCAGGTGGAGCATCCGGCCGCGAACCATACGTGGAGTCGACAATCTGCGTCTTCTCCCCCGCCCCATCGAGTTCCGCGAGTTCCTCCTGGGTAGGAGGAGGCACGTATGGAGCGCGAGGCGCGTTTTGAGCCACGGGCGTAGGCGAACGACTGGCCACGGGCATCGCGACCATGGACTGATTCCGGCGCGGTGCACGCATCATGTCGCCGGTGACGCCCGAGGTTTCAATCAACTCCGGACGCTCGATGGAGGCATAGCGCTCCATTTTCTCGGCTTCGCGAAGGATGTCCTCGGCGAAGGCGTCCTTCATGTAGGCCGAGAGATGCTTGGACGAGTAGATGGCATCGCCCGCGAGGAGGAACCGCATCAGGTCCTCCTGCAGGTCCGAACCCCACTGGTAACGGGTGTCCGCATCACCCGAGAGCGCCTTCATCAGCACTCGCTCGAGTCCCGCCGGGATGTTCGGGTTGAACTGCCGCGGGGTAGGCACGTCCGCGTTGCGGACCTTCTCCAAGGTGGAGAAGTCGGACTCACCCACGAACAACCGCTCACCCGTGAGCATCTCGTAGAGGATGACGCCCACCGCGAAGATGTCACTCCGGCGATCGATGGGCAGGCCGCGAACCTGCTCCGGACTCATGTAACCGAACTTCCCCTTGAGGATGCCGGCTTGCGTCTTCTGAGATCGATTCGCCGCCTTGGCGATACCGAAGTCGATGATCTTCACCTCGCCTTCGTACGAGATGAGGATGTTCTGAGGAGAGATGTCGCGATGGATGATGTTCAGGTCCTGCCCGCGCGCATCCTTCTTGCGGTGCGCGTAGTCGAGACCCTCGCAGATCTTCGAGGCCAGGAAGACCGCCTGCGCCGTGGGCATGATCTCCTTGCGACGCCGGTAGCGCTCCAGGAGCGTGCGCAGGTCGCGGCCAGGCACGTACTCCATGGCGATGAAGTAGGTGTCCTCGTGTTTCCCCAGCTCATGGATGTGCACGATGTTGGCATGGTTCAGCTGGACGCTGATCCGCGCTTCATCGATGAACATCGTGATGAACTCGTCGTCCTCCGCCATCGTCGGAAGGATCTTCTTGATGGCGAGGATGCGCTCGAACCCCTCGACGCCAAAGGCCTTGGCCGTAAAGACCTCCGCCATGCCGCCAACGTTGATGCGCTCGAGGAGGAGGTACTTCCCAAATAGGGTCGGCTTCTTCATTGCGTGGGCTCGCCCGCACCCGGATGGCCACGGTGCCGCTGGAGGAAAAACGGTGGGTGGATAACCGGACGAGGACGGAACTCTAGACGGAGCACGAATGGGGAGTCAAACGACCCCGCGCGGTGATTCCCTAAGAGTTCCAGCCACTTGGGCTCAGTTCGAAAGCGAAATCTTCGCGACGAGGGACACGAGACCAAGCCGATGAGGAGACTTGAGGACGAGCGCACGAGGGAATCCCCGTCGAGAGGACGCCCGAGCACACGAAAAAAGAGAAAGCCCCGAGCGACCACCGTGGGGTGGAGGCTCGGGGCCTTCAAGAGAAAAAAATCCGGCAGCGACCTACTCTCCCGCGCGGTTTCCCGCGGAGTACCATCGGCTCTGGAGGGCTTAACTTCCGTGTTCGGGATGGGAACGGGTGGGACCCCTCCGACATTGCCACCGGAAAACTGGTGTCCGTCTCAAGTCCATACGAAGGGTAGGGAAATCAACTCCGGCTGCGAAGCTCGCAAGTGCCGTCTTCCGGGCCCGGCGCCTTGTCTCCCTCTGGGAGGGGACGCGCACGGGGCCTCGAACCTGGCCTCGACTCCTCGGATACCTCCCAACCTGACGGGAGCTCCTAAGAGATTGAGGTAAAGTAAGCCTCTCGACCTATTAGTACCGGTTAGCTCAACGTGTTACCACGCTTACACACCCGGCCTATCAACGTCGTCGTCTTCGACGGGTCTTCTGGGGCTTGCGCCCGGGATACCTATTCTCGAGGTCGGTTTCCCGCTTAGATGCTTTCAGCGGTTATCCAATCGACACATGGCTACCCAGCGATGCCTCTGGCGAGACAACTGGTACACCAGCGGTGTCTCCAACCCGGTCCTCTCGTACTAAGGTCAGAGCCTCTCAAGTATCCTACGCCCACAGCAGATAGGGACCAAACTGTCTCACGACGTTTTGAACCCAGCTCGCGTACCGCTTTAATTGGCGAACAGCCAAACCCTTGGGACCTGCTCCAGCCCCAGGATGCGATGAGCCGACATCGAGGTGCCAAACCTCCCCGTCGATGTGAACTCTTGGGGGAGATAAGCCTGTTATCCCCGGAGTACCTTTTATCCGTTGAGCGATGGCCCTTCCATTCAGGACCACCGGATCACTATGACCTGCTTTCGCACCTGCTCGACGTGTCCGTCTCGCAGTCAAGCTCCCTTATGCCATTGCACTCGCCGCCCGGTTTCCAATCGGGCTGAGGGAACCATCGCGCGCCTCCGTTACGTTTTGGGAGGCGACCGCCCCAGTCAAACTACCCACCAGACAGTGTTCCAACTCCCGGTAAGGGAGCATGGTTAGACACCAGAATCCGACAGGGTGGTATTTCACCGTTGCCTCCACCGAACCTAGCGGCCCGGCTTCAAAGGCTCCCACCTATCCTACACAGTCGAACCCTAGTGTCACTGTCAAGTTGTAGTAAAGGTTCACGGGGTCTTTCCGTCTTGCTGCGGGTAAACTGCATCGGCACAGCTATTTCAATTTCGCTGAGTCCCTCTCCGAGACAGCGCGGAAGTCGTTACTCCATTCGTGCAGGTCGGAACTTACCCGACAAGGAATTTCGCTACCTTAGGACCGTTATAGTTACGGCCGCCGTTTACTGGGGCTTCGGATCATCGCTTCACCTTGCGGCTGACGAATCCCCTTAACCTTCCAGCACCGGGCAGGAGTCAGACCCTATACGTCGGCTTCTTGCCTTCGCAGAGTCCTGTGTTTTTGGTAAACAGTCGCTACCGCCATTTCTCTGCAACCCCTCTGGGCTTCGGCTGTACGCCTACACCTACCAGGGGCCCACCTTCTTCCGAAGTTACGGTGGAAATTTGCCTAGTTCCTTGGAGGAGAGTTCTCTCAAGCGCCTTAGGATTTTCTCCTCACCCACCTGTGTCGGTTTGCGGTACGGACACCCTGTAGACTCCCCGCGGAACTTTTCTTGGAAGCCGAGCATCAGCGACTTGCCCCGTGAGGGGGGCCATGGGGTCTCGGGGATAGCTGCCGCGCCTTTATTCGTACGCGACACCCCTACGCCTTTGGACTGACACAACCACCGGTCAGCTCGCCTAGCTTTCTCCGTCCTTCCTCGGTTCAACGTCTACAAGATGGCGCAGGAATATTAACCTGCTTGCCATCACCTACGCCTTTCGGCCTCGGCTTAGGTCCCGGCTAACCCTGGGAAGATTAACTTGACCCAGGAAACCTTGGGTTTACGGCGAGGGGGTTTCCCACCCCCTTTATCGCTACTCATTTCGGCATCAGCACTCGCAACCGCTCCACCAGCCCTTGCGGTCTAGCTTCTCAGCTGTTGCAACGCTCCCCTACCACTGCATGCGCCTGACGCATGCAATCCGAAGCTTCGGCGCTAGTCTTGAGCCCCGTTACATTTTCGGCGCGGCCTGTCTCGACCAGTGAGCTATTACGCTTTCTTTAAAGGATGGCTGCTTCTAAGCCAACCTCCTGGTTGTCAATGACCTGCCACATCCTTTCTAGTGTTCACTTAGACTAGACTTGGGGGCCTTAGCTGTCGGTCTGGGTTATTCCCCTCTTGCCAATGGACGTTATCACCCACTGACTGCTTCCCGAGATAACAAGTACTGGCATTCGGAGTTTGGTACGGTTTGGTAATCTGGTGAGACCCCTAGCCGTTCCAGTGCTCTACCTCCAGTATTGAATTCCTCGAGACGATACCTAAATATCTTTCGGGGAGAACCAGCTATCACGGAGTTTGATTGGCCTTTCACCCCTACACACAGCTCATCCCAGAAATTTTCAACTTTCATGAGTTCGGTCCTCCATGAGGTGTTACCCTCACTTCAACCTGGCCATGTGTAGATCACCCCGCTTCGGGTTATAATGCACGCAACTCATTCGCCCGTTTCGGACTCGCTTTCGCTCCGGCTCCACCTATCGGCTTAGCCTCGCTACGTACATTAAGTCGCCGAATCATGATGCAAAAGGTACGCCCTCGCACTGGGTTGCCCCGTAGTGCTCGGACTGCTTGTAGACATGCGGTTTCAGGTTCTTTTGACTCCCCTCACTGGGGTTCTTTTCACTTTCCCTCGCGGTACTAGTTCACTATCGGTCGCCAAGGAGTATTTAGCCTTACCGGATGGTCCCGGCGGATTCAGGCAGGATTGCACGTGTCCGCCCTACTTGGGTACCCCACTCGGCCTCCGTCCGTTTTCGCGTACGCGACTATCACGCTCTCTG